>NZ_OZ257251.1:5295000-5801083 GCF_965279625.1 Reyranella sp. | reverse complement strand
TGCCAGATTCGGCAAAGCCTCGAGACCTTGCGTCAGTTGAGCGCCGCCGCGCCCAGCACGTGGCTCACTTTGTCCGTCACGGAGCGAATGGAGGCAATGGCGGCAACCGCGATCAACGAGGTGATCAGCGTGTACTCGACCGCCGTGGCGCCCTGGTTGTTCTTCATCAAGCGACGGAAAATCGTAAGCATTCCTTAATCTCCAGCCTAGACTTGCCGGCCCCACGCCGAATCAACTTAGCGAGGTTACTTAATGCAATATCTTAGGTCAATCGAAAGTCGACAATTCTGTGTCATCATTTCTAAGACTATGATTCTAAAAAGGAATATTTGTGGCGGGTGGTTGGGGGCTCGATCAGGAAGTTTACGCCTTTCTGGCACGTAAATCAGGATTCTGAATCCGCCGAACGAGCTTCGAACACCCTCGCGGCAGCGCTCCAGAAGCACAGGGTCGCCAACGCTCCGGCAAACCAGGGGAAGAGTTGCGGCAGCAGGCAGAAGAGGACGAAGGCCAGGATCGTCTCCGTTCCCTCAATGAGACCGGACGCATGGAAGAAGGATTTCCGCCCCCTCTTCCCTGGATCACGCTCGCCGCGGCCGGCGGCGAGGATGGCGCGCCCAAGAAAAGAGGCGCAGGTGCCGACGAAGGACGCCAGAAGAAGAGCGGCCCAGACGGCATGGTCGGGCTGCGCGATGGCAAATCCCAAGGGGACCGCCGCATAGAAGATCATGTCGCAGACTATGTCGAGATAGCCACCGAACGCCGACGGACGGCTACGCCGGGCAACCGCGCCATCCAGACCATCGAGCAGGCGATTGAAGAGGATCACCAGCAAGGCGATGCCGTACTGGCCGAAAGCCAGAAGGGGGACGGCGACCAATCCGACCGCGAGGCCGGTCAGGGTGATGGCGTTGGCGGGAATGCCCCGCACCGCCAGCCAAGTCCCGGCCCGATCGAGGGTTGGATCGATCCAGCGGCGAATGATGGGGTCTAGCATCGCGCGTCAGTCGCGCGGCTGCGAAGCCCCCGTATCGACGGAGCGCAGTGGAACGACGCCGGCGGTTTCCGCAGCCTGTCGATCCTGCACGGCCTGACGCCGATAGGCCAGCACGCTGAAGGGAATGAGGCAGATATAGGCAAGACCGAGCAGGGACAGGGCGATCCATGGCGCGCTTGCCAGCACGCCCATGAACAGGCCGGCCCCGAGCAGCAACGGCAGCACGAGATGACGGGGTACCCGCCCCTTCTTGAACGAGAAGGTCGGAAGACGACTCACCATCAAGCCGCCGACGACGACAAGTCCCAAGCCGACGAGGACGGCGTGGCGCGGCCAAGCCGCCTCGATCTCGAAGCTCAGCATGAGCGGCATGAGGGCCAGCAACGCGCCCGCTGGCGCCGGCACGCCGGTGAAGAACGAGCCGGTCCACACCGGGGGCGGTATCTCGGAGACGAGCGCGGTGTTGAAGCGGGCCAGGCGAAGCGCCGAGCAGATTGGAAACATCAGGGTCACGACCCAGCCCAGCGCGCCAGCGTGGGTCAGGGAGGCAAGGTACAGCACGAGCGCCGGCGCCACGCCGAAGCAGAGGAAGTCCGACAGCGAGTCGAGTTCCGCGCCGAATCGGCTGGTCACGCCCAGTCGCCGGGCAACGCGACCGTCCAGGGCGTCGAAAATCGCCGCCACGATGATCGCGATCACCGCGAGCCGCATCTCCCCCTGGAGAGCGAAGCGGATACCCGTCAGGCCCGAACAGAGCGCCGCCAGCGTGAGGACGTTGGGGATCAGGCGATGGATCGAGAAGCCACTTAGTCCACTGCGTTGTGAACGCAGGTCGCTGTCCATGTCGGACTCCCTAGAATTCGACGGCGATACGCGGTTCGGTGACGAGGGGATCGAGTTCGGCCATCACGGTTTCGCCACCGATCATGCGCTGGCCCGGAGAGACCAGCAGACGCGCCCCTTCCGGCAGGTAGAGGTCTGTACGACTACCAAAGCGGATATGGCCAAAACGTTCCCCTGCCGCGACCGTCTGCCCAGGCTTCACGTAGCAGACAATGCGGCGCGCCACATACCCCGCGATCTGCACGCAACCGATGACGCGCCCATCCGCGCGGCGCAGCGCCAGAGCGGTACGCTCGTTGTCCTCGCTCGCTTTGTCGGCATCGGCGCTGAGGAACTTGCCTGGACGATAGGCAACGACGTCGACGGTGGCGGCGCACGGGCTGCGGTTGATGTGGACGTCGAAAACGCTGAGGAAGATCGACACCCGCGTCAGCGGCTTGTCACCCAGCCCCAGTTCGGCCGGCGGCACGGCCGGGACCACCATCTGCACGAGCCCGTCGGCCGGTGCGATCAGCAACCCGTCGTCCTGCGGCACCCCCCGCGAGGGATCGCGGAAGAAGTAGATCGACCACAGGGTCAAGACGAACAGCGGCCAGAATAGCCACGCGAGACCGGTCAGGGCCGCAAGAAAGGTCGCGCCGGCAAACAGGGCGATGAAGCGCCATCCGTCGGAGAGGATCGGCACCAGGAAATTTGCCAGCATGATTTGCGCGCTCTTGGTTGACCGAAGGTCAGTTGACCTTGGGCAGAGTGATGACTTGCCCCGGATATATCAGATTGGGATCGACAATCTGTTCCTTGTTTGCGTCGAAAATGACGGTGTGCCGCCAGCCGGCGCCGTAATGCGCCCGCGCGATGTTCCAGAGATTGTCGCCCCGAACGATGTAGAGGCGGCGACCGTCCGTGCTGGAAACCGGCGCAACGACCACGCGCTCGAACGGAAGCTCGAGCCGAGCGACAGGCTTGCCGTCTTTGGCGATCCGGTCGAGACGCAGCCGGTGCTTGCCCTGCTCGATCGGTTCGGCCGGCATCAATCGCCAGTGGCCATCCGCTCCGGCCACCCCTTCCGCCACCATTTTTTCGTTCACATAGGCCCGTACGGCCGTTCCCGGTGCGGCCTGGCCTGAAAGTGTCACCTGGCCGCGGTCGTCATAGACCAGCGTCGACAGCGACAGGTCCGCCGACTTCGGCACACCGGCGGCCGAGGGCGGCTGGACCAGGGTCGGCGCACCGGCAGGCGGTGAAATCATGACCAGCGTCTGCTCCCGCGGCTGCGCCGGCATGCCTGCCGCCTGCGGCTCGGGCACGACGGCGACCACGGCCTGGCCCGACGTGACCGGTGCCTTCCCCTCGATATGCTGGACGACGCGCAGTTCGTGCTGCCCGGACGCGAGGGGCGGATCCTGAACGATGATGACCCACTCGCCGCGCGCATCGGAGTCGGCCTTGGCGATCTCCTTGCCCCCGTCCAGCAGCACGATCTTGGCGCCCGGGGCCGCACGGCCGGCGATCACGGCCCGGCCATCGGGCCCGATCCGTGCGACGTCGAACGACGGCAAGGCGGCGGCAGCGGCCGTTGTCGGTGCAGACGCCGGGACGGCCGCCGGAGCGGCTGTGGCGCCCGGTGGGGCTACGGCAGCGGCAACCGGTGCAGGCCCGGTTTCGCTGCCGGCAGCCTTCGCCGACCGATCCATGACGGCCTGTTCGCTCAGCTTGCCACGCCATGCCACTCCGACGGCGATGGCAATGACCACCGCCCCCACAGCGACCAGCCCGAAAACAGTTCGTGACATCGCCCTCCCAACGGTGCGACCACCATCCCCATGGCGCTCGCAACCACTCTTTGCGAAATGATACCATGTCACCCCGGCGCTGAAACGCGCTGGTTCGTCCCAGAAAAGCAGCTTTCGTGCCCGAATTCACCCCCTCCTCCCTTTGTGTCTTCTGCGGCGCCCGCTTCGGCGCCGATCCCGCCACCCGCGAGACCGCCGTCGGCCTGGGCCGGCTTCTGGCCGCGGAGGGCATTACGCTGGTCTATGGCGGCGGCGGCGTCGGACTGATGGGGCTGGTCGCCAATGCCGCCCTCGACAATGGCGGCCGGGCGATCGGGATCATCCCGAATTTCCTTCTGCAGCGCGAAGCGGGCCATCCGGCGCTGACCGAGACGGTGGTCGTGGAGACCATGCACGAACGCAAGCTCCAGATGTTCGAGCGCTCCGACGGCTTCGTGGTCCTGCCGGGCGGCATCGGGACCTTGGAGGAGTTCTTCGAGGTCCTGTCCTGGCGAACCCTGGGCCTTCACACCAAACCGATCGTTATCATCGACCAGGGCGGCTACTGGCAGCCTTTGGCAGCCCTGCTGCGAGGCGTCGTGGCAGGCGGTTTCGCGGAACCAACGCATCTCGACCACGTCGCCTTCGTGAGCGAGTTGAAGGACGTCCTGCCCGCGATCGCGGCAATGCCGCCGCCGACCGGCGTCGAAAAACGTCTGGATCGCGTCTGACGGCAAATCGCGCGCAAGGGGGCCGGCCAGCCGTCTTGCAGGCCCCTCACGGCGGTGCAACAAGACAGGCCTAATTCAGCAATTCATCAACCCAGCCGAACCGAAAAGCGGCGTACGGAGGTGCAGGTATGTCAGATCTCGAAATCGTCTGGACGAAGGTCGATGAGGCCCCCGGACTCGCGACGTTTTCCCTGCTCCCGATCGTCGAGGCGTTCGTGGCGACGGCGGGCGTGAAGATGAAGCTGAAGGACATCTCCCTCACCGGCCGCATCATCGCCAACTTCCCCGAGAAGCTGAAGCCCGAGCAGAAGATCCCCGATGAGCTGGCCGAGCTCGGCAAGCTGACGCTGAAGCCGGAAGCCAACATCATCAAGCTGCCCAACATCTCCGCCTCGATCCCGCAGCTGAAGGCCGCGATCAAGGAGTTGCAGAGCAAGGGCTACGACATCCCGAACTATCCCGACAGCGACGCCACGCCGGCCGACAAGGAAATCCGCGCCCGCTACGGCAAGGTGCTGGGCAGCGCCGTCAACCCGGTGCTGCGCGAGGGCAATTCCGACCGCCGCGCCGCCGGCGCCGTGAAGCAGTACGCCCGCAAGCACCCGCACAAGATGGGCGCCTGGAGCAAGGACTCGAAGACACACGTCCTCCACATGGCGGCCAACGACTTTTACGGTTCCGAAGTCGCGACCACCATGGCGGCGCCGACCAATGCCCGCATCGAGCTGGCCGCTGCCGACGGCGCGACCACGGTGCTGAAGCCCAAGATTCCGCTCAAGGCCGGCGAGATCATCGACTGCTCGGTGATGAACGTTAAGGCGCTCCGCGCCTTTTACGCTTCGGCGATCGAGGCGGCGAAGAAGGACGGCGTCCTGTTCTCGCTGCACCTCAAGACGACCATGATGAAGATCTCCGATCCCATCCTGTTC
Organism: Reyranella sp.; assembly: GCF_965279625.1. Lineage (GTDB taxonomy): Bacteria > Pseudomonadota > Alphaproteobacteria > Reyranellales > Reyranellaceae > Reyranella. The sequence goes on along the minus strand of NZ_OZ257251.1, from coordinate 5,795,811 downwards.
GGCCATTGCGTTTCCGTGTTCTTCGCCGACGTGTTCGCCAAGCACGGCGAGACGTTCAAGAAGCTCGGCATCGATCCCGACAACGGCCTGGGCGACCTGCTCACCCGCATCGAGACTCTGCCCGACGCCGAGAAGGCTGCGATCAAGGCCGATATCCAGGCCGAGTATGCCAAGCGCCCCGGTCTCGCGATGGTGAACTCCGACAAGGGAATCACCAACCTCCACGTCCCCAGCGACGTGATCATCGACGCCTCGATGCCGGCGATGATCCGCGAGTCGGGCAAGATGTGGGGCGCCGACGGCCAGCTGCACGACACGATCGCGGCCATTCCCGACCGCTGCTACTCGACCCTGTTCCAGGCCGTCATCGACGACTGCAAGGTGCACGGCGCCTTCGACCCGAAGACGATGGGTTCGGTGCCGAATGTCGGTCTGATGGCGCAGCAGGCCGAGGAATACGGCTCGCACGACAAGACCTTCGAGGTCGCCTCGGCCGGCACGGTGCGCGTGGTTGGCGAGGACGGCACCGTCCTGATGGAACAGAAGGTCGAGGCCGGCGACGTCTTCCGCATGTGCCAGGTCAAGGACGAGCCGATCCAGGACTGGGTCAAGCTCGCCGTGCGCCGCGCGCGTCTCACCAACACCCCGGCGGTGTTCTGGCTGGATGCCAAGCGGGCCCACGATGCGCAGCTGATCGCCAAGGTCGAGAAGTACCTCAAGAACGAAGACACCAAGGGCCTGGACATCCGCATCCTGGCGCCGGTCGAGGCCACGAAGTTCTCGCTCGAGCGCATCCGCCAGGGGCTGGACACGATCTCCGTCACCGGCAACGTGCTGCGCGACTACCTGACCGACCTGTTCCCCATCATGGAGCTGGGCACGTCGGCCAAGATGCTGTCGATCGTCCCGCTGCTGCAGGGCGGCGGCCTGTTCGAGACCGGCGCCGGCGGCTCGGCTCCCAAGCATGTCGAGCAGTTCCAGCACGAAGGCTACCTGCGCTGGGATTCGCTGGGCGAATTCCTGGCGCTGGGCGCCTCACTGGAGCATCTCGCACAGACCACCGGCAACGAGGACGTGAAGGTGCTGGCCGAGACGCTCGACGAAGCCAACGCCAAGATCCTCGAGGACAACCGGTCGCCCGCCCGCAAGGTCGGCCAGCTGGACAATCGCGGCAGCCATTTCTATCTGGCCAAGTACTGGGCCGAGGCGTTGGCCCGCCGCGACAACAGCACCGCCCTGTCGGCCCGCTTCAAGCCGCTGGCGAAGGTCCTGGAAGAGAACGAGGCCAAGATCGACGCCGAGCTGATCGCCGCGCAGGGCAAGCCGGTGGATACCGGCGGCTATTACCTGCCCGACCAGAAGAAGACGTCTGCCGGCATGCGGCCGAGCAAAACGTTGAACGAAGCTCTCGCTGCCCTCTAAGGCAGCGTCAGGTGAAGCCGCCCCGGGGAACCGGGGCGGCTTTCTAAATTGTGCGTTACGGCAATTGTGAGGTCCGGAAGATGTCGAAGATCAAGGTGAAGAACCCGGTCGTCGAGATGGACGGCGACGAGATGACCCGCATCATCTGGGCGTTCATCAAGGAAAAGCTGATCCTTCCCTATCTCGACATCGACCTGAAATACTACGACCTGGGAATCGAGAATCGCGACAGAACCGCCGACAAGGTGACCGTCGAATCGGCCGAGGCCACGAAGAAGTACGGCGTCGCGGTGAAGTGCGCGACCATCACGCCGGACGAAGCGCGCGTGAAGGAATTCGATCTCAAGGAGATGTGGCGCTCGCCGAACGGCACCATCCGCAACATCATCGGCGGCACGATCTTCCGCGAGCCGATCGTCTGCAAGAACGTCCCCCGCCTCGTGCCGGGCTGGACGCATCCGATCGTCATTGGCCGCCACGCGTTCGGCGACCAGTATCGCGCCACCGATTTCGTCGTGCCTGGCAAGGGCAAGCTCACCGTCCGCTTCGAGGGCGAGGACGGCAAGGTCATCGAGCACAACGTGTTCGACTTCCCGGCCGGCGGCGTCGCGATGACGATGTACAATCTCGACGAGTCGATCATCGGCTTCGCGCGCAGCTCGTTCAATTACGGCCTGATGCGCGGCTGGCCGGTCTTCCTGTCGACCAAGAACACGATCCTCAAGCGCTATGACGGACGGTTCAAGGACCTGTTCCAGGAAGTCTTCGACACGGAATTCGCCGACAAGTTCAAGGCGAAGAACATCTATTACCAGCACCGGCTGATCGACGACATGGTCGCCTCCGCCCTCAAGTGGCATGGCGAATTCGTCTGGGCCTGCAAGAACTACGATGGCGACGTCCAGTCCGACACGGTGGCCCAGGGCTTCGGCTCGCTCGGCCTCATGACGTCGGTGCTGCTCACGCCGGACGGCAAGACCGTCGAGGCCGAGGCCGCCCACGGCACGGTGACGCGCCACTACCGCGAGCACCAGCAGGGCAAGCCGACCTCGACCAACCCGATCGCCTCGATCTTCGCCTGGACGCAGGCGCTGAAGTACCGCGGCAGGTTCGACGACACGCCCGACGTGGTGAAATTCGCCGAGGCGCTCGAGAAGGTCTGCGTCGAGGCCGTGGAGAGCGGCAAGATGACCAAGGATCTCGCGCTCCTTATCGGCATGAACCAGGCCTATCTGACCACCGAGGAGTTCCTTGCCGTGCTCGACGGCAACCTCAAGGCCCAGATGGCCAGCTGGTAAGCCTCGTTTGATCGTCGCCGGCGCCGACGGTTGCCGCACCGGCTGGGTGATCTGCCGGCGCGAGAGCGATGGCGCCCTGAACATAAGAGTCATGAAGACCCTCGCAGAGGCCTGCGAGGGTCTTTCCGTTCTGGCCGTCGACATGCCGATCGGCCTCGCCGACACGCCGCGGCCCGGCCGGGCCTGTGAGCGCGAAGCCCGCGCCCTCCTGCCGGGCAAGACGAGCTCGGTCTTCCCGACGCCTTGCCGGCCGGCCCTCGCCTGCACCACGCATCCCGATGCCAATGCGCTCAGCAAGACACTGGGCGTCGGGCTCACCCGGCAGACATTCCATCTCTTCCCGAAGATGCGCGAAGTCGACGCCCTGATGCGCGGCAACGAGGGCTTGCGCCCGATCGTCCATGAGGCGCATCCCGAACTGGCTTTTGCGCGCATGAACGCGGGCAAGCCCGTCCTCAGCAAGAAGCGCCGACCCGAAGGTTTTGCCGAGCGCCTCGAGCTGCTCGCACGCCACGGCTTTCCGTGGGAGCCGCGATCGCTCCCCGGCGCGGCCCGCGACGACGTGCTCGATGCCATCGCCGTCTGCCGCACCGCCCTGCTGATCGCACGAGGCGCGGCGACGCGCCTGGGACCGGCGCAAGAGCGTGACCGCTACGGCCTGCCGATGAACATCTGGTTCTAAGCGGCTGTTAACAATGGATTTTTTTCGGAAGTACCGACGGCCGCAGCCGCCGGTCGACGCCGCCACCCGTCCTGATTCGGGAGGGGGTGCGACATCCGTTTCATTTATTTCGTTTATTTCGTTTGTTTCGTTTATTTGCCGGAATCGAGTACCCTGCTACTCCGGTTTGATTCCCGCCGCCTGCAGCACCGGGACCCAGATCGGCTCCTGGACCTTCAGCCAGTCGGCGAGCTGCTGCGGCGTGCCGCCCATGGCGACGAAGCCGCGCTTTGCGAGGTCTTCCTTCTGCTCGGGCGTCGCCACGGCGGCGTTCAGCGCCTCGTTCAGCCGGGCGACGACCGCCGGCGGTGTCCCCGCGGGCGCCAGCAGCGTGTAGACGATCGTGCCGTCGACATCGCCGGCGCCCAGCTCCTTGAAGGTCGGGATGGTCGGCGCGACCGACGAGCGCTCCAGCGAGGCCATCGCATAGGGCTTGAGCTTCCCGGAGGCGATCTGTTGGGAAACGCTGGTGATGCTCGACATGCCGAGCTTGATGTGGCCGCCCAGCAGGTCGGTCACCAGCGGGCCGGTCCCGCGGAACGGCACGTGCGTCAGCTTAATGCCGTTCAGCATGGCGAACTGCTCGGTCGACAGGTGCATCGGCGTGGTCAGCCCCGCCGTGCCGTACTGCACGGAGCCCGGCGCCGCCTTCGCCGCTGCGATGATCGCCTTGAGGTCGGGCCACGGTGCATCCAGGCTGCCGACGAGCACGGATTCCTGCTTGGCGATGAAGCCGACCGGCACGAAGGCCGTCTTTGCGTCGAAACCGAGCTTGGCCACGATGTGCGGGTAGAGGGGCAGGTTGTTCGCGCTGACCACCATCCAGTGGCCATCCGCCGGCTGTTTGGCCACGAATTCGTGGGCGATGCTGCCGCCGCCACCGCCCTTGTTGTCGACGATCACCGTGCCGCCCAAGGCTTTTTGCATGGGCTCCTGGACCGCCCGCGCCAGCGAGTCGGTGCCGCCGCCAGGCGGAAACGGCACGACGATATGGACGGGCTGCGACGGAAAGCTCTGGGCCCAGGCCGGCAATGCGGTCGCCGCAACGGCGGCGACCGGAAGTTTGAGTACGTTACGCCTCTGGATCATCGGTCGGTCGAGCTCCTTACGGCCGCGGCACCGCCTCCTACATCGATCTTCTGACCGGTGTCGGTGATCTTGCCATTGTCGTTCTTGAATACCTGCAGGTTCTTCTCGTTCATGTTCTGAACGACGATGACCGAGCCATCGCGCGAGAAGGACGCTCCCTGCGACCAGCCGCCGATCGGCGCCTCGCCCGTCTTGGTAAGACCCGTACCGTCGAGCCTGTAGACCACGAGCATCCCGTTGGGCTTGTATTGCGGTGCATCCTTGGGCCGCGTCGAGCCGGCATGCGCGACGCCCGCGATCCAGCGGCCGTCGCCCGACATGATCATGCCTTCGAGATTCTCATGACCGATGTCGGCGGTCCCCACGATCTTGCCGGTGGTGAGGTCGATCACGGTGAGGATGCCATTGGCCTTGGGATCGCCGAGGCTCGCCACGACGGCGGCCTTGCTGTCGGGCGTCACCGAGACGGCATAGGGACGCGGCGCCACATCGACCACCGAAGACGACGTGACGTTGTCGCCGCCCAGCTTCATCAGCTCGACCTTGGCGTCGCCATTGCGCGTCACCACGCCAGTCGCACCGTCCGGCGAGACAGCCATGTGGCTGAGCAGCGTCTTGGCGTCCATCAGCGGCACGGTCTTCACCAGCTTCACGTCCTTGCCGTCGATCGACAGGATCGAAATCGAGCCGGCCATTCGATTGGCGACATACGCACGCTTGCCGTCCCTGGTGATCGAGATGCCGGCAGCGCCAGGGCCGGTATTCAGCGTGCCGAGAATCTTACGATCCTTGAGATCGACGACGGTCACGCGATCGTCCGGGGCAAGCTTGGTCGGATCGGCCGGATCGAGCTTCGACGAGGAGGCGATCAGCGCAATCGACTCGTCCGGCGTGATCGCCACTGAAAGCGGTGGCCCCACCACGCTGCCCGGCACGTTCGACACCGTGCCCATGACCTTCACCGGCAGGGCGCCGAGATCGATGACCGTGACGGTGTCGGGCGGCGGGTTGGTAACGTTCTTGGTGACGCCGTTTTCCTGGGTGATCTTGTGATCGTTCGAGGAAACGGCGATCTGTGCATGCGCCTGGAGGGCGCCCAGACTCAACGCAACGCAAACGCCCGAGATGACCGTGTTTCGCATGGGAGTTCCTCCTGGGCCCGCTCCTGTAACCGGAGCATTTTGCCGTCGGGAACCCTACCGCCTCGCCCTGGCGTGCGAAATCAAATTTCCGTATCTGCCCGGAGGGTCAGACCATTCCGAGGGCGTGCTTGTAGACGTCGAGAAGCGTCTCGGCTTCCGCCCGGTCGGAGGCGTCCATCGAGCGAAGCGACACGATCTTGCGCATGGTCTTCACGTCGTAGCCGACGCCCTTGGCCTCGGAATACACGTCCTTGATGTCGCCGCCGATGGCCTTGCGCTCTTCCTCGAGCTTTTCGATGCGCTCGATGAAGCTCTTCAGGCGGTCGGCCGAGATCGGGCCAGCTTTGGTTTTCTTGGAAATCGAGCTTCCGTCCGGCATGTCCAACTACTCCATGGTCCGACCGGCAAGACCATAGAAGCGACCACCATGTCCACTCAATTACATCGACGCCCTGAAACGTGGGGATAACGGGGACTGTGGCCCGGCCAGGGGCGCTCTATGCACGGGCCGGGAAGTGTGTTTGCCAGTGCCGCGCGACGTCGATCCCGCGGCAGAACCAGACCCCTTCGCGGGCGGTTGCATGCTGCAGGAACTTGACGAGGCCGCCCGCGCGGCCCGGCCGTCCGATCAGCCGATCGTGGAGGCCGATCGACAGCAGCTTCGGCGCCCCCGCCGCGCCCTCCTCGTAGAGGAAATCGAAGGCGTCGCGCATGTACTCGAAGAAGTCCTGGCCCGTCGAAAAGCCGGAATTCGCGTCGAAGCGATTGTCGTTGGCTTCGTAGGAATAAGGGATCACCAGATGGGGGCCGTTCGCGGTTTCCACCCAGTAGGGCAGCTCGTCGGCGAGCGAGTCACGGTCGTAGAGAAAGCCGCCCTCCTCGGCCACCAGCCGCCGCGTGTTCTCGCCGGGACGGCCGGTCATCCAGCCCAGCGGCCGGCTTCCGGTGAGACGCGTCAGGATCTCGACCGCCTGCTGGATATGCTGGCGCTCGGTTGCCTCGTCCACGTCGCCATAGTCGATCCAGCGGTAGCCGTGGCTGACCATCTCGTGGCCGCGCTCGACGCAGGCCCGGGCGAGCAGTGGATTCTGTTCCAGGGCGCGGGCCACGCCCAGGACGCTGACCGGCACCGAGAACCTCGCGAAAATGTCCAACAGCCGCCAGGCGCCGCGCCGGCTGCCATACTCGAACACCGATTCGACCAGCGGCACCCTGCGCCCGGCCTTGGTGTCCACGCCGATGTCGTTCAGCATCCCTTCCGACACCGCGTCGCCATTGGCCAACGTCGATTCACCTCCTCCCTCGATGTTGAGGTTGAAGTTGACGGCGATCCGGGCGTTGCCCGGCCAATGCGGATGGGGCGGTCGCTCGCCATATCCGACGAGATCGCGGACCTTCATCGCGTCGGGGCGGATGTCGCTGGCGGCAGCGGGATCGAATGCGGACATTGGCGGCTCCGGGATCAAGGGGCGACGTCGAGCGTGGCCGTGCTGGGATCGTAGGCGAAGAACCAGTCGACCTCCGTCGGCCCGTGCATCCAGGTGTTGGCGATCGAGATGCGCTGCACTTCAGCGACCCGTGGAATCCGGTTGGCGGCATAACGCCGGAAGGCCGCCCCCGTGTCGGAGGCCTCGACGATGCAGCGATGGAGGATCGCGGCGTCCTCGATGGCCATCGAGCCGCCGGCCGCCATGAACGGCCGCACGGCGTGGCAGGCGTCGCCCATCAGGACGACGTGGCCCTTGTGCCACGTGTCATTGCGCGGCCGGTCCATGATCGGCCAGACGGATACGTCCGTCGCCGCCTCGGCCGCCCGCAGCAGCTCGGGATGGAAGCCCTCCAGCGCCGAGACGAAATCGTCGCGCGTGCCGGGGATCGGCGAGCCGTCGCCGTCCCAGCGATCGGCCGGAATGGCGGCCATGACATAGACCTCGTCCCGTCGCGCCGTCATGTAATAGACCAGCACGTGGCGATCCGGTCCCCACCACTTGGTGCAATCGCGGATCTCGAGGTCGCCGAGACGCTCGGCGGGAAAGACCGCCCGCGGCGCGATGCGCCCGATGAAGCGCGGCTCTTCCTTGCCGAGAATCTCGTCGCGCACCCTCGAGCGAATGCCATCGGCACCGATCACGATATCGACCTCGGCGCTGGCGCCGTTGTCGAAGTCCAGCTTGATTCCGCCCGGCGTCTCGTCGAGACCGGCAAGCCGGTGCCCGAACCGAATCGTTCCCGGGGCGAGCGGCGTCTGCAGAATGCGATGCAGGTCGGCGCGATGAATGTTGACGAAGGGACCGTCAAAGCGAGCCTCGCAGGCGGCGTCGAAGACCAGTTCGTACAGCGCCTCGCCGCTGTCCCACGCCCGGCTGACGAAAGCATCCGGCCGGATGCCAGTTTCGCTGAAGCTGCGCTCGAGACCGAGCGATCGGAGGACCTTGGCGACATTGGCACCGAGGATGATGCCCGCCCCGATCCTCGAGAAATTCGGCGTCTGCTCGTAGACGGCGACGGGGTATCCGTCGCGCTGCAGGAGTGCCGCCACCGTCAGCCCCGCCAACCCGCCGCCGACAACTGCGATTCGCGTCTGCCGATCCATCCGCCCACCTCGATCACGACCTTCGAAGCCTCTTCCTAAATCATTCGCAATCGAATGAATAGAGGCACAACCGCAGTCTCTCCCGAAAAGCGCCGCTCATCTAAAGGACGCTATATGCCCACCATACAGCCTTTTGGTGGCTCTTTTGATCAAGAGATGAGCAGTCGTGAAACAGCTCAATTGGAAATCACTCCTCGCTTTTCATTCGATATGGAATGAAATATGCAGAGACATCGGGACGCTCAGTGCGGCGAGGGCGCCGCAGCCTGCCGGGGGCCTTCCCAGTTCGAACCGAGGAATGTGATCTATGAAACTGCTTGGACGTCTCGCCGCCGCAATCGGCCTCGTCGCCGGCATGTCCGGGGCCAGCGCGGCGCCGGCCCGCGCGGCCGATGTGAACTTCATCACCGATTTCGGCTTCAACGGACGGCACGCCTATTTCTACGTCGCGCGCGAGAAGGGCTACTACAAGGAAGCCGGCCTCGACGTGACGTTCCTGCGCGGCCAGGGCTCCGCCGATGCGATCAAGAAGGTGGCCGCCGGCCTCGCGACCATCGGCTTTGCCGACGCGGGCTCGCTGGTGCTGGCCCGCGGCAATGACGGCGTCCCGGTCAAGCTGGTCTCGATCGTCTACGCCCGGCCGCCGCAGGCGATCTTCGGCGTGAAGGGAACGGGCATCGCCTCTCCCAAGGATCTCGAGGGCAAGACGATCGCCGACACCGCATCGAGCTCGGTCCGCCTGCTGTTCCCGGCTTTCGCCAAGGCTGCCGGCATCGATGCCAGCAAGGTGAAATGGGTCGTCGCGGAAGGCTCCGCCCTGCCCTCGCTGCTCGCCAACGGCCGGGTCGATGCGATCGGTCAGTTCTCCGTCGGTGAGTCGCTGATCGCGGCGGCGATCGCGCCCAAGGAAACGGTCCGCATCGCCTACAAGGACTCCGGTCTGGACTTTTACGGCAACGGACTGATCGCCTCGGAGGAGACGATCGCCAAGCAGCCCGAACTCGTGCGCGCCTTCGTCAAGGCGACGATCAAGGGCATGAAGGATGCGTTCGCCAACCCGGCCGAGGCGGCCGCCATCATGGCCAAGTACCAGAAGGAACTGGCACCGGCGATCATCGAAGGCGAGACCAAGCTCGTGGGCGAGCTCGCGACCGTCCCCGGTCAGCCGCTGGGCAGCATCAACCCGAAGAGCATCGCGGGAACCGTCGACGTCATGTCGGCCAACTTCACTTTGAAGTCGCCCGTGCAGCCGGCGCAGCTCTACGCTCCGGGCTTCGTCGAATGATCGCGGCCGCCGGTGGCCTGGCGGCCGCCCCTCCGCCGGCGGCGGATGTGGCGGCCATCGATCTGCGGGGTGTGAGCAAGCACTACCCCGGCGCGGCGGGAACGTCGGTCCATGCGCTCGGCCCGATCGACCTTCGCATTCCGACCGGCAGCTTCGTCGCCGTCGTCGGCCCGTCCGGTTGCGGCAAGTCGACCCTATTGCGACTGGTTGCCGGCCTGGAGATGCCCGACACCGGCACGATGTCGCGCTACGGCACGCCGCTCGACGCGCCCTCCCACGAGGTGGGCATTGTGTTCCAGGAACATGTGCTGTTCCCCTGGAACACGGTGCTGGAAAACGTGCTGCTCCCGGCCGAGGTGCTCGCGCTGCCCAAGGCGGCGGCGCGGGAGCGCGCCTTGCGGCTGCTCGAAATGACGGGCCTCTCCGCCTTCGCCGATCACCGTCCCCAGATGCTGTCCGGCGGCATGCGCCAGCGCGCCGCGCTCTGCCGGGCGTTGCTGGCCGATCCGCGGCTGCTGCTGCTCGACGAACCGTTCGGCGCGCTCGACGCGCTGACGCGCGAGGAGCTTTCGCTCGAACTTTCGGGCCTCTGGCAGGATCTCGGCCGGACGGCCTTCCTGATCACGCATGACATCGAGGAGGCGATCCTGCTCAGCGACCGCGTGCTGGTCATGTCGCCGCGTCCGGGCCGCTTCCGCGCCGACTTCGAGATCGACCTGCCGCGTCCGCGCAATGCCGATACGCCGCGACTGCCGCGCTTCCAGGAGCTCAAGCAGCAGATCCGCGACATCATCTTCGACCGCCGAGCCTGAGCCATGAGTGCGTCTTCGTCCTCGCGCCTGGCCGGGCGCGCCACCGTCCCGGCCGTCTACCTGGTGCTGCTGGTTGCCTGGGAACTGTCCGTCCGCGTCTTCGTGATTCCCGCCTGGATCCTGCCCGCCCCGACCGAGATCGGAAGGACGGCGCTGCAATGGGCCCCCGAACTGGCGCTCAACAGTCTCGTGACCTTGCGCGAGACGATGGTGGGCTTCCTGCTCGCCATCGCGCTGTCCCTGCCGCTGGCCGTGCTGATCGCCCTGAACGCCACCGCCCGCCGGCTTCTCTGTCCGATCCTGCTCGGCCTCCAGTCCGTGCCCAAGGTCGCCGTTGCTCCCCTGATCATCCTGTGGCTCGGTCTTTCGGAATGGCCGAAGATCGTGATCGTCATTCTGGTCTGCTTCTTCCCGATCCTGGTCAACCTGATCGCCGGACTGGAAGCCGCCCCTCGCACCATGCTCGACCTCATGCGGTCTCTGGGCGCGTCGCAGCACATGATCTTCCGGCGCCTTCGCATTCCCGTGGCACTGCCGCACTTCTTCACCGGCTGCAAGGTGGCGGTCACCTTCGCCGTCATCGGCTCGGTCATCGGCGAGTTCGTCGCGGCGCAGGAAGGGCTGGGCTATCTCATCCTGATCTCGACGTCGCAGTCGCAGACGCCCCTCGCCTTCGCCGCCATCGCGTTGCTGACCCTGCTCAGCATCGCTCTCTTTCACGGCATTGAATGGATCGAACGCCGGGTCGTCGACTGGACGCCCTGAGCCAGCCCGTGCGAAGCCTGACTGATCGGCCGCCTTCGCGATGACGGACGCCAACGGAGGAAAGATGGGCAGCGGCAAGCCGGAAATCGAAGGCGCCCCGGAAACACCGGAGGCGAAGCCGCAGCGACCGGGCCGACGCCCGACGGCCAAGGCCCGCGCTGCGCGCGACCAGGTCGATGCCATCTTCTCGCAGTGGCGCGCCGAGCGACCCGACATCGACACCAGCCCGGTGCAGATCTACGGGCTGATCGCGCGAATCCAGATCCAGTGCACCGCCTTCATCGAGGAAGCGCTGGTTCCGTTCGGCCTGACGCGCGGCACGTTCGACGTGCTGACCGCGCTGAGGCGCGCCGGCACACCCTATTGCCTCACGCCCAAACAGCTCGTGCAGTCGCTTCTGCTGAGCGGCGCCGGATTGACCAGCAGGTTGAACAAGCTGGAATCACAGAACCTGATCGCCCGGCTCGCCGAGCCGAGCGATCGCCGGACGCTGCGGGTCCAGCTCACGGCCTCAGGTGAAGCCGTCATCAACGAAGCCATCCCCCGCGTCTTCGACGTGCAGCGCAGCCGCCTCCAGAAGCTTGGCGACGACGGCCAGAAGCGACTGTTCGCCGAACTGTCCCGCTTCGCCGAAGCGATCGATACCTGGCCCGGGTAGAATCTTTCCTCTTCAGGGGGGCCCGCACTACTCTTCTGAGAGGCTGGCCGGAAATGAATTGAATCGATTCAAGCACTTACCTCATCCTGAGGAGCGCCGCGAAGCGGCGCGTCTCGAAGGATGTGGGACAGGCGGAGTGCTCGTGCCCATGCTTCGAGACGCCACGCTCCGCGCGGCTCCTCTGCATGAGGTCCTTGGAGTGAAGCCGACGCGATTCACTCGCGCCCGGCAAGTCCGCCTTCAGCCGTGCTTATGGGACTTGTCGAAGGCCTTCTTCTGGTCGGCCGACGCATCCTTCTGATGCTTCGCCTTCCACTCGTCGTAGGGCATGCCGTAGACGATCTCGCGGGCTTTCGGATCGGCGATCTCGATGCCCTGCTTGCCCGCCTCCTCGCGGTACCAGCGCGACAGGCAGTTCCGGCAGAAGCCGGCGAGGTTCATCAGGTCGATGTTCTGGACATCGGTCCGCTCCTGAAGGTGCGACACCAGACGCCGGAAGGCGGCGGCTTCCAGTTCGGTACGGGTCTTGTCATCCATGATCGCCTCCTGGAGATGCAGGCTGAAGTCTAGGTCCGGATATAGGGTCGGACGCGGGGCTTAACCAGACGTCTTCTTGGCTTGCGCGAGGGCCTGTTTGACGGAAGCGGAGATCGCCGGCGCCAGTCGCCGGCCCCAGGCGCTCGCATCGTCCGGCGTGCTTATGAGATCCTGCCGCACCTCCAGCGAACAATGCGGCAGCGCCCGCGGCCGCGCATGGGCGGTCAGCGTGTATTCGTAGGACGCGCGCGCCGAATAGGGCTCGTTGTCGCCGACCACCAGCGCAGGATCGCGGCGCAGCTCGGCCAGCAGCGGCTCGGGCAGGCGCGGATCGTCGTTCCACAGCACGCCGACATGCCAGGGGCGCACGAAGCCTTTCATCACCGGCGTGAAACTGTGCATCACCAGCAGGCAGACCGTGCGGCCGCCTTCCGTCATCTCATCGAGCAGCCGGTCGACCTCGCGATGGTAGGGCCAGAAGCAGGCCTCGGCCCGGGCATCGACCTGTTCCCTGGTGAGGTCCTTGTTGGCCGGCACGACCGTCTCGTCGCTGGTCTCCGGTGTCGAGCCCTCGCCTCCCGGCCAGCGGTTGCAGTCGATCACCAGCCGCGAATAGCCGGACGAGACCAGCGGCGCATCGAGCGCTTTCGCCAGTTCGATCGCCGCGTCGAGCCCGCCGATGTCCCAACCGATGTGCCGCGCCAGTTCGCTCGCGGGAAGACCGAGATCGCCCAGCGCGTGCGGCACCGCCTTGCTGGCGTGATCGCAGAGCAGCAACAGCGGCGCCTGACCCTGTTCGTTGAAGACGGAGAACGGCGGCGGATCGCCCGGCCGGAGCAACGGTTGCATCGCGCCCCTATAGTGCGAAGATCGGGCAAATGAAAGATGCCGACGCCCGCGCCCTGCTGCGCGCCCTCTTCGACGCCGCGCTTGCCGCCGCACGCCCCGCCACCTGCCTTGCGCCCTATATCGAGAGACTGCAGCCACCGAAGGGCCGCACCATCGTGATCGGCGCCGGCAAGGCCAGCGCCGCCATGGCACGGGCCGTCGAGGATCAGTGGCCGCATCCGCTCGAAGGGCTGGTGGTGACACGCTACGGCTATGGCGAAACCTGCAGGCGCATCGAGATCGTCGAGGCCGCGCACCCCGTTCCCGACGACAAGGGCCGCGAGGCGGCCGGCCGCATCTACCAGCGCGTCCAGGGGCTGAGCGCCGACGATCTGCTGCTTTGCCTGATCTCGGGCGGCGCCTCGGCCCTGCTCGCGCTGCCGGCACCGGGCCTCACCCTCAACGACAAGCAGGACGTCAATCGGGCGCTGCTGAAGTCTGGCGCCAACATCGTCGAGATGAACACGGTGCGAAAGCATCTCTCGGCAATCAAGGGCGGCCGCCTCGCAATCGCCGCCCAGCCAGCCCGCGTGCTTTCCTGGCTGATCTCCGACGTGCCGAACGATGACCCCGGCGTCATCGGCTCGGGTCCCACCGTCGCCGACAAGACGACCTTCGCCGACGCGCTTGCCGTGCTCGCGAAGTACCGGATCAATCCGCCGGCCGCCGTGCTCAGGCATCTTCAGGAAGGCGCCGCCGGCCGCATCGAAGAGACGCCGAAACCCGGTGATTCCCGCCTCGCCAATGTCGAGACGATCATGGTGGCCACGCCCAAGCGGTCGATCGAAGCCGCCGCCGCCGTCGCGCGAGAGCACGGCGTCGAGGTCGTCATGCTGGGCGACAATCTGGAAGGCGAGGCCCGTGAGCTGGGCGCCGCCCACGCGCGCCAGGCTCTCGAGATCGCCAAGCGCGGCGGCAAGCCCGTGGCCATCCTCTCCGGCGGCGAGACCACCGTCACGGTGCGCGGCAAGGGCCGCGGCGGCCGCAACGTCGAATATCTGTTGGCGGAGGCCATCGCGGCCGACGGCGCGGCCGGCATCTGGGGCCTTTCGGCCGATACCGACGGCGTCGACGGCGCCGAAGACATTGCCGGCGCGGTCTTCACGCCGGATACGCTCGCACGGGCGCGCGCCAAAGGCCGCGATCCGCAAGCCATGCTCGACGACAATGACGGGCACGGCTTCTTCGAGCTGCTGGGTGACAGCCTCGTCACTGGTCCGACTCGCACCAACGTCAACGACTTCCGAGTCACCCTGATCGCGCCATGACGACCTATCCCGGCTCCTGCCACTGCGGCGCGATCGCGATCACCCTCACCTCCGACAAGACTCCGGAGGAGATGCGGGTCGGACGCTGCGCCTGCAGCTTCTGCCGCCGTCACGGCGCCCGCACCATGGGCGATCCGACGGGAAGCGTGGAATTCCGCAGCGCACCAAACGCCCTGTCGCGCTACCGCTTCGGCCTCGGCATCACCGACTATCTGCTTTGTGCCCATTGCGGCACCTATGTCGGCGCCGTGATGCCCGAGGCGGAAGGCGCCATCGGCATCGTCAACGTCAACTCGCTCGACATTCGCGACACTTTCGATGCTGCACCGCCGTTGCACCACTACGACGGCGAGGACGAGGCCCGACGACGCTCGCGGCGCCGAAAGTTCTGGATGCCAGCGACGATCCTCGCCTAACGTCATCCCATGGCTATTCTTGGAGTGATCGCCGACGACTTCACCGGCGCAACCGACATCGCGGGCATGCTCGTCAAAGGCGGCATGCGCACGATCCAGACAATCGGCGTGCCGGCGAAGGGCACGATCCCCGACGACGTCGATGCCGTCGTCGTCGCGCTGAAGACGCGCTCGATCCCGGCTGCCGACGCGGTCGCGCAATCGCTGGACGCGCTGAAGGCGTTGCAGGCGGCCGGCTGCGTACGCTTCTTCTTCAAGTACTGCTCGACCTTCGATTCGACCGACGCCGGCAACATCGGCCCTGTGGGCGATGCGCTGCTCGAGGCGCTGAAAGCGAAGCAGGCGATCTACTGCCCGGCTTTTCCGGTGAATGGCCGCACGATCTTCTTCGGACACCTGTTCGTGGGCGACGTGCTGCTCTCGGACTCGCACATGAAGCACCATCCGCTGACGCCGATGACCGATGCGAGCCTGGTGCGCGTGCTGGCGCGACAGACGCCGCACAAGGTCGGCCTCGTCGCCTTGAAGCAGGTCCAGTCCGGCTCTGCCGTCCTGCGTGAAGCGCTCGACAAGCTCAGCGCCGACGGCGTTCGGCACGTCGTGGTCGACGCCGTGGCCGACACCGATCTCGGCATCATCGGCGAAGCGATCGGTGACGATACGCTGGTCACCGGCGGCTCGGGCGTGGCACTCGGCCTGCCCGCCGCCTATCGCCGCCGTGGCCTGATGGCCCATCGCTCCGGTGCAGATGCGCTGCCGAAGACAGAAGGCGCTTCGGCCGTCCTCGCCGGCTCCTGCTCCGCGGCCACACTCGGCCAGATCAAGGCCTTCAAGGGCGCACATCTCGCGCTCGATACCGACGCGATCTGCCGGGGCGAAGACGTTGCCGGCAAGGCGCTCGACTGGGCCAAGGGCAAGCTTGGTAACGGACCGATCCTGCTGTCGGCCAGCGACACACCCGAGGCGGTGAAAGCGCTGCAGGCCAAGTACGGCATCGAGAAGTCGAGCCAGGCGATCGAGAAGACGATGGCCGCGCTGGCCCGTGGCCTCATCGAGGCCGGCGTCGGCCGCCTCGTCGTCGCGGGTGGCGAGACCTCGGGTGCCGTCGTCGGCGCGCTCGACGTCACGGCGCTGCGCATCGGACCAGAGATCGACCCCGGCGTGCCGTGGACGGCGTCCGTGGGCGCCAGACCGCTCCTGCTGGCGCTGAAGTCCGGCAATTTCGGCGCTCCCGATTTCTTCACCAAGGCATTCGACCGGCTATGAGCACCGCAGAAACCAAGATACGCGAGCAGATCTGCGCGCTGGGCGCCAAGCTCGCCGCGCGCGGCCTCTGCCCCGGCACCTCCGGCAACATCAGCGCGCGTGTCGCCGACGGATGGTTGATGACGCCGACCAACTCCTCGCTCGGCGAACTCGAGCCCGGCCAGCTCTCCAAGATTGATCTTTCGGGCAAGCATGTCGCCGGCGATCCGCCGACCAAGGAAGCGCTGCTGCATCGCTCGGTCTACGACGTGCGGCCCAAGGACGGTGCGATCGTCCATCTCCACTGCACGCATGCGGTGGCGATTTCCTGCCTCGATCCGTCGTGCCACCACAATGCCGAGACGACCCTGCCGCCGATCACGCCCTACTTCGTGATGCGGGTCGGCAAGCTGCCGCTCGTGCCCTACTACAAGCCCGGCGATCCCAAGCTCGCTGACGCCATTCGTGACTATGCGAAGGGCCATCGCGCGGTGCTGCTGGCCAATCATGGCCCGGTCGTCGCCGGAACCTCGCTATCGGCTGCCTCCGCCTCGATCGAGGAGCTGGAGGAAACGGCCAAGCTCCACCTGCTGCTGCAGGGCTTCAAGCTGCGCACGCTCTCGGATGCCCAGGTGCGCGACGTCGAAGAAGCCTATCCTTCCTGATTGGACCAGAAGAATGCCCAAGCTTGCCGCCAATCTTTCGTGGATCTACCAGGAAGTGCCGTTCCTGCAGCGCTTCGGCGCCGCGGCGGCCCATGGCTTCAAGGCCGTCGAGATCCTGTTTCCCTACGAGGCGCCGGCCGCCGAGATCGCCGCCGAGCTGAAGAAGCACAAACTCACCCAGGCGCTGTTCAACCTGCCGCCGGGCGACGCCAGCAAGGGCGAGCGCGGACTGGCCGCCCTTCCCGGCCGCGAGGCCGAGTTCGCCGCCGCCATCGACAAGGCGCTGGATTATGCCCAGGTCCTCGAATGCCGGACGCTTCACGTCATGTCCGGCATGATCGCCCCCGGGGCCGACGTGAAGGCGATGCACCGCACCTTCATCTCGAACCTGAGGAAGATCTGCGACCGCACGGCCAAGATGGACATCACCATCGTGCTGGAGCCGATCAACCACCGCGACATTCCGGGCTACTTCACCAACACGACCGACCAGGTGAAGGCGATCATCGACGAAGTCGGTGCGCCGCATCTTCGCCTGCAGCTCGACCTCTATCACCTGCAGGTCACCGAGGGCGATCTGCAGAAGCGCATGGAGCGGCTGTTCCCGATCACTTCGCACGTGCAGATCGCCGGCAATCCCGACCGCAACGAGCCCGACATCGGCGAGGTCAATCACCTCTACCTGCTCGATGTGCTCGATCGGCTGGGCTACGAGGGTTATGTCGGCCTCGAATACAAGCCGAAGACCACGACCGGCGCCGGCCTTGGCTGGGCGGCCAAGTACGGCATCAAGGCCTGATCCATGACCGACAAGAACACCCCCCTCATCGCTTTCGTGGGCCTCGGCTCGATGGGCCTCGGCATGGCGAAGAACCTGCTGAAGCACGGCCACAAGGTGATCGGCGTCGATCCAAGCGCCGCTGCACGCGAGGCCTTCGTGGCCGCCGGCGGCACGACGGAAGCGACGCCCGCCGAAGCCGCGAAGACCGCCGATGTGGTTATCGTGGCCGTCGTCAACGCCCAGCAGGTCGAAGCGGTGCTCTATGGCGAGGGCGGTGCAGTCGCCGCGCTACGCAAGGGCGGCCTCGTCATGCAGTGTGCCACCTGCCCGGCGGCCTTTATCCGCAAGCTCGACGAGCGTCTCGCGGCGACCGGCCACGAGCTGCTCGATGCGCCGATGTCCGGCGGGCGCGCACGCGCTGAGTCGGGCGAGCTCACCTTCATGTCTTCGGGCAACGCCAAGGCCTTCGCCGCGTCGGAGTCGATCCTCTCGGCCACCTCGGCGAAAGTGTTTCGCCTCGGCGACAAGGCGGGCATCGGCTCGCTCGTGAAGACGGTGAACCAGCTCTTGGCCGGCGTGCACATCGCCACCGCTGCCGAGGCGATGGCGCTCGCGGCCAAAGCCGGTGCCGATACGCGCGCGGTTTATGAAGTGATCTCGGCCAGCGCCGGCAATTCCTGGATGTTCGGCAACCGAGTGCCGCACATGCTCGACGACGATTATTCGCCGCTCTCGGCGGTCGAGATCTTCGTGAAGGATCTCGGCCTGGTGCTCGATACGGGCCACGAGCTGCGCCTGCCGCTGCCTCTTGCCGCCGCCGCGCATCAGCTCTTCATCGCAGCGGCGGGCGCCGGCTGGGGCAAGCTGGATGACGCCGCGGTCGTAAAGGTCTACGAAGCGGCAGGTGACTTCAAAGTGTCGTCGCCCTCGAAGTAGACTGTCCCCATGCGCCGCAATCGATTCACCAAGATCGTCGCCACGCTCGGCCCCGCCTCGTCGACCACGGAGCGCCTGCGGACCCTGTTCGAAGCCGGCGCCGACGTCTTTCGGCTGAACTTCAGCCACGGCCAGCACGAGGATCATCGCCAGCGGGTCGAACAACTCCGCGCGCTCGAGAAGGAATTCAAGCACCCGATCGCCATCCTGCTCGATCTCCAGGGCCCCAAGCTGCGCCTCGGCACTTTCGCCAAGGGGCCGATGGTTCTGAAGAAGGACCAGCGGTTGCGCTTCGACATGAATGCCGAGCCCGGCACCGCCGAACGCATCCCCCTCCTTCATCCGGAGATCTTCAAGGCCGCGAAACCCGACGGCATCCTGCTGATCGACGACGGCAAGGTGCGGCTGCGCATCGTGTCCCACGATAGCGAGACCATCGACACCGAAGTCGAGGTCGCCGGCACCATCAGCGACCGCAAGGGCGTCAACCTGCCCAACCTCGTCCTGCCGATGTCGCCGATGACACCGAAGGATCACAAGGACCTCGCCTTCGGCCTGTCGATCGGTGTCGACTGGATCGCGCTCTCCTTCGTGCAGCATGCCAACGACATCGCCGAACTGAAGAAGATGGTGGCGGGCCGCGCTGCCGTCATGGCCAAGCTGGAGAAGCCACAGGCGATCGAACATCTCGACGAGATCATCGAGCAGAGCGACGGCATCATGGTCGCGCGCGGCGACCTCGGCGTGGAGATGCCGCCCGAGGCGGTTCCGCCGCTGCAGAAGCGCATCCTCGCCGCCGCCCGCGTCGCCGGCCGTCCGACCATCGTGGCGACGCAGATGCTGGAATCGATGATCAACGCGCCAACGCCGACGCGCGCCGAAGTGTCCGACGTGGCCACGGCCGTCTATGACGGTACCGACGCCGTCATGCTGTCCGCTGAATCCGCTTCCGGCAGCTACCCGGTCGAGGCGGTCACGATGATGGACCGCATCCTGAAGAGCGTCGAAGCCGATCCGCTCTATCGCCGCCTGATGGATGCGAGCCGGCACGAGCCCGAAGCGACGACGGCCGACGCGATCAGTGCCGCCGCCCGTCAATGCGCCCACACACTGTCGGCCGCCGCCATCGTCACCTACACCAATACCGGCTCGACCACATTGCGCGCGGCGCGCGAGCGGCCCGACGTCCACATTCTCTGCCTGACGCCGAACCTCGACACGGCGCGCCGCATGACGCTCACCTGGGGCGTCCATCCGGTGCGGACCGAGGACGCGCATAATTTCGGCGACATGGTGCAGCGCGCGGTGCGCGTGGCTCGCCAGCAAGGGATGGCCAAGGAAGGCGAGCGGCTGGTGGTGACGGCGGGTGTCCCGTTCGGCACGCCGGGCGCCACCAACATCCTTCGCATCGCCTACGTCTGAACACTCTTGCGACGCACGATCCGCGCACGCTTTTCGGGCGAGGGATGATTGCGAACGGGTCGCCGTATGCTCTCGTGAAGACACAACGAGAGGTTCCATGGCTCGCCGAAATTTCGCCACGATCGATGCGCTTCTGATCCTCGTCTGCATCGTGATCTTCGCGGGTGGTGTGCTCGCCCAGAGCCGTGCGTCCGGCGCTTCTGCCCCGCCCGCCTCCGTCAGCGGCACCGGAGACCGGCCGTGAAGCGTCGCCGCCTGTCGCTGACCTGGATCGACTTTTTGGTCATTGCCGCCTCGATCCTGACCTTCGCCGCAGTCGCGGGCGCCACCATCGGACACGGTTGACACAAACGTTCTTGGTATCGCCCCAGTCCGGTCGCGCCCCGGACGGAAACTGAAATCATAAGCAACCATTCCAGCCCAGCCGATAACACCCACGAGGCCATCATGAATAACGGCCACAAAAAGCCCCGGGCCATCGCCGTCCCCCTTCAGTATCGCAGAATGCGTTTCTCCTGGGTGGATCTGCTGGTGATCGCGGCCGCCCTGTTGACCCTTGCCGTCGTCGTCGACGCTTCGACCGGTCGCGCGAAGGCAGCCCCCGTGAGCAAGTCGTCCCTGATTGCGGCCGAGGTCAGTCAGCTTCCAGACGATCCCGGTCTGATCAGGGCCAGGATCCGGCTGGCGTCGGGCCTCTAATCTTTCGGACGCCTGTCGAAAACGCGGCGCGCCTTGCCCATCGACCGCTCGACGGTCCCGGGCGCTGCAATCTCCACTTCGGCCGTCAGGCCGCACATGCCCTTCAGCCGCCGCGTCAGCTCGGCCGCCGACCGGGCCAACGCCTCCCGCTCCAGACCGTCACGCGCCTCGACCCTCACCAGAAGATCGTCGAGCGCGCCGCTCCGCGTGAGCTCGATGACGTAGTGACCGCTCAGCTGGGGGTCGCGCAGGATCTGTTCCTCGACCTGGCTCGGGAAGAGATTGACGCCGCGCACGATCAGCATGTCGTCGCTGCGCCCCGTGATCTTGGCCATGCGCCGCATCGCCGTGACCGAGCCCGGCATCAGGCGCGTGAGGTCGCGCGTCCGGTAGCGCACGACCGGCATCGCCTCTTTCGTCAGCGTCGTGAACACCAGCTCGCCCGGCTCACCTTCGGCAACAGGCTGGCCGGTCACAGGATCGACGATCTCGGGATAGAAGTGATCCTCCCAGATCGTGGGCCCGTCCTTGCTCTCGACGAACTCGCACGCGACGCCCGGCCCCATCACCTCGCTCAGCCCGTAGATGTCGACGGCATCGATGCCGAGCCGGCGCTCGATCTCAGTCCGCATCCCCTGCGTCCACGGCTCGGCCCCGAAGATGCCGATGCGCATGGCCGTGTCGCGCGGATCGATGCCCTGGCGTTCGAACTCGTCGGCGATCGCCAGCATGTAGGACGGCGTCATCAGCACGACTCTGGCGCCGAACTCGCGGATCAGCTGGACCTGCCGCTCGCCGAAGCCGCCCGACATGGGCACCACGGTGCAGCCCAGGCGCTCGGCGCCGTAATGCGCGCCCAGCCCGCCAGTGAAGAGCCCGTAGCCGTAGGCATTGTGGATGATGTCGCCCGGCCGTGCGCCGCCGGCGAACAGCGAACGCGCCATCAGGTCGCCCCAGGTCGCGATGTCCTTGGCCGAGTAGCCGACGACGGTCGGCCGGCCCGTCGTGCCGCTGGAGGCGTGCAGACGCACGCAGCGTTCGCGCGGGATCGCCAGCATCCCGTACGGATAGGCGTCGCGCAGGTCGCCCTTCTCCGTGAAGGGAAAGCGCGCGAGATCGTCGAAGCTCGTCAGCTGGTCGGGATGGACGCCCGCTTCCTCGCACTTGCCGCGGTACGGCACCTGGTTGTCGTAGGCATGGCAAAGCGCGGCGCGCAGCCGGTCGAGTTGCAGGGTCCGCAACGCGTCGAGCGACAGGCCGAGTTCGGGAAACAACGTCCCGCTCATTTGCTGTCGAAGCCGAACCGACGATAGGCGTAGCCGAGGCCGATCAGCGCCGCGCCCAGGCCAAGGAACGAGAAGACCCGCAGCAGCCCCTGCAGCCCCGCCATGTCGATCAGGAAGACCTTGGCGACCACGATGCAGACCAGCACCATGCCGGCGTGCCGCAGCGCCGCGGCCTGCCGCAGGAAGCCCAGCGCCAGCAGGGCGACGCCGAACAGCAGCCAGACGATCGAGTAGGCATAGAGTTCCAGCCCATGCGCGTCGAAGCCGCGCCGCTCGAAGCCGGGATCGAAGAAGTGCCGCACCTCGAACGAGACATAGACGAAGGCCAGGATCGAGGCCGCCGCCTCGACCAGGAGATCGACCCGCCGGTCGGGCTCGACGTCGATCCAGCGACGCGCCAGGGCCGCCATCGCCGCCGGTATCGCATAGGCCAGCAGCAACCCGTTGAGGATCGGCAGCCGGCCGACATCCGCCGGCTCGAACACGGGATTGGCGACCAGCACCTGGACGATGAGCACGACCGCAACGGCCACGCCGCCGCTCAGGCGCCACGCCCACAGCGCCACGAGGTCTCCGTCCAGCCGCGTCTTCCACAGTGCCGCCAGGGCAAAGGCGCCCCAGACCAGCACGTAGAAGGCGCGCTCCATGAAGCTCGCATCCGGCATCATCATCGTCGTCGGCTGGAAGACGCTGCGAACCTCGAGCGTCAGCAGGACGAAGGTGAGCAAGGCCGCCGCCGCCTCCACTGCGCGAACGAGCTGGATATCGCCGGTCGGCCGCAGGAAGCGCAGTGCAACGACCAGCGCGGCGATCGAGATGCCGTAGCCCCAGAGCATCCAGTTGAGGACGGGCGTCAGGCCGATCGGATAGCTCAGGATCTCCGGATTGACGACGAAGCGCACGACCACGATGGCGAGCAATGGCCAGCAGAGCCGGCGCAGGGCCACCAGACCGAGCTGCGCGGAGATCGCGGCGACCGCGGCCAGTTCGACCGCGTAAGCGACGGTGATCCATTCACGATTGAGCTCAAGCGGGATCGCAGCGCCGATGAAGAAGGTGACGCCCGCGGCGAGGAAGCCCAGGGCTTCGGTCGCCCCCGGCATGGCCCCGCGCCAGCGGACCAGCCGTTCCGCCCCCACCAGGAAGGGCGCGGCGAGGCCGATGCTGATCAGGCCCCACGGGACACCGCCGGTCGCGGTGCCGCGCAGCACGTACCAGGCGAACAGGAAGTGCGAGAGCGCCGCCGATACCGACAGGGCGGCCCAGAATCCCGGCCGCGCGGCGTTCCACAGCAAGGCGAAGGCCGCTCCGGCGTAAAGGCCACCGAACATCGTCACGAGCCAACCGAAGCGGCCATCGTTCCATTCGGCGGCCACCCCGCTTCCCGTCCACCACCAGAGCGCCAGCGCCGCCAGCGACAGGGCCGGAGCGAGGCCAGCCGTGAACTGGAAGTGCGGCGCCCAGCGCGCGAAGGCGAAGACGCCAATTCCGTGCACGGCCAGGGCCAGCCAGCCGGCCGTCTGCGCGCCGCCGTCCTGCGCGATGGCCAGCACCAGCAAGCCGCCGGTGACGGCCAGCGAAGCCCAGACCAGGGCCAGCACGTCCTTCGCCGGGTTCTCGCTCTCCTGCAGGCGCCGCCACGATGCCCAGACGAAGAGGCCGGCCAGCGCCACCAGGAAGAGCCCGACCCAGTGCAGTTCCGGCAGGTCGGGATCGGCCAGCATCCAGATGCAGGTCCACAGCGCCGAGCCCGCCAGCACGCCCCACCCAAGCACCCACCACCCGCGAACCCGGATGACCGTGAGCGAGCCCGCGGCAATGGCCAGCAGATAGCCGAACAGGACCGGCGTGTTGGGCTGCTCGCTGCCGATGATCGCGGGACTGAGGAAGCCGCCGACGAAGGCGAGCGCCGCGACGAGGATCCCATGGCGCAGCGAGAGCGTGATCGTGAAGGCGGTGAGAGCCGCCGCGCCGCCACCGGCCGCGACCCTGGAGATCATGTCGTAGAGCGCCACGGCGGAAAGCAGCGAGCCGTAGAGCGCCGCCACGCCCGCGGCCGCCAGCGCCTGCGACACGCGATCGTCCCGCGACCGAATCCGCTCGGCGCCGGCAATCAAAGCAAAGCCGAACAGCGCCGCCAGGATGACGCGCACCTCCGGAGAGAGGTAGCCCTCCTCGATCGAGTATCGGACGAGGAAGACGGCCGACAAGGCCAGGGTAATGGCGCCGACCCAGAGGAAGGCCCGGGCCCCGAGCCGCTGCTCCCACCCGCCCCGCACGGGCTCGATAGCCGGGATCGGCGGCGGTGCAGGAGTCGACGGGGATGCCGGCAGGGTTGCCCCGATGACGATCGCCTCGGGTTCGGCCTGAGGTTCGGGCTCCGGCTCGGGAACGAAGGGTGGCGCCGGCGGCGGCGGAAGGGCGGTCTCGATTGCGGTCGCCGGGAACGGCGCCGCTTCGACGGACGGCGGAAGCGGCGGAGCGCCCGCCGCGGAGATCTGACGCCGCAGCGCCGCCAGTTCCGAGGCGAGGCGATCGTTCTGCGCGCGAATGCCCGACGTGCGGACCAGCGCCATGATGGCAATCAGGGGCGTGCCGAGCGCCCAGGCGATCCCGACGAGGATGAGGAAGATTTCTTCCACGAAGGCTCCGGGATCGCCCTGCCCGTTCCCTATTCCGCTGCGACGCGGGCAGCTTCCTGGGAGAAGGCCGCGCGGTTGTCACGGGCGACGAGGCCGCGCTTCACCACAAGCCGGTGGTTCTCCTTGCGCGCCGCCCGCTTGATGTCGGCCAGCGCGTCGCCGTCGCACAGCACGAAATCGGCGACGTTGCCTTCCTTGATGCGGCCGTGATCGGCCAGGCGCATCAGGTCGGCCGCGCTCGCGGTCGCAAAGAACAGCGAATCGCGGCTCGAAATGCCGATGTCGCACATGAACTCGAGCTCACGGGCATTCTCGCCGTGACGGTTGTGCGGCGTACCGGCGTCGGTGCCCATCGCGATGCGGCCGCCGGCCGCGTAGTACATCTTGGTCGCCGCGATATGACGGTCGAACACGCGGCGGCTCTTGTCGATCACATAGTCGGGGATCGAGCGGTCGCCCTCGTCGTAGCCCTTAAGGATGTTCTTCACGGCGGCCAGGGTTGGCACCAGCCAGACGCCGCGCTCCTTCATCTCGCGGCAGCACTCCTCGTCCATGAAGATGCCGTGCTCGATCGAATCGATGCCACCGCGCACCGCGTTCAGGATGCCGAGCGCGCCCTGGGCATGGCTGGCGCAGCATTTGTGGAAACGATGCGCCTCCGAAATACCGGCCTTCATCTCCTCGGCGCTGTAGTGCGCGTCCTCGGGATTCACGCCTTGGGTCATCACGCCGCCGGTGGCCATGATCTTGACGAGGTCGGAGCCGGCATGGACCTGCTCGCGCACCGCCTTCACGACCTCGTCCACTCCGTCGGCAACGCGGCCGGTGCGATTGCCGTGGCCGCCGGTCATGCAGATCATGCGGCCGGCGCAGCGCATCGTCGGGCCCAGGAAGCGGCCGGCGTTGTAGGCGTCGCGGATCGCGAATTCGATATAGTCCTTGCCGCCGCAGTCGCGCACGGCGGTGACGCCGCCTTCCAGGGTCTGGCGCATGAACTCCATGCCGCGCACCGTGAGCTGGGCGGCGCTCAGGCGATCCTGCACGGCACCGGGATTGCCCTCGGCGCCCGAGAGCGAATGAACATGGCAGTCGATGATGCCCGGAATCAGCGTGCCCCCCGACGTGTCGACGACCTCGCCGGCGAAGCCCTTGAACTCGCCTGCCGGGGCGACGCGCTTGATGCGGCCGCCCTCTTCCAGCACCGCCTGCCCGTCCTGCACCTTCTCGCCGTCGAAAAGACGACCGCCGACATACAACGTGGCCATTCACCAACTCCCGAATCTGAACGCGCGGCGACTTTGACCTACGTCGAGGGCCGGCCGCAACCCAATGGGTCGGCGTCCATCCCTTTATCTCCGCCCAAAACCTTCAAACGCTCGATCTCGTCCTCGATTCCCGGGATGTGCGGGTTCCACTTGCGCGCCAATTCGAAGGCCGCAACGGCGCGCGCATTCTCTCCCATTTCCGCGCGGATCATGCCGAGACCGGAATAGGCGCCGAAATGGCGCGGCTCGCGCTTCACCGTCTCGCAGATGTCGGCCAGCGAGGCCGGGAAGTTGCCCATCAGCCAGTGCGCCGTCGCGCGCTTGTTCCAGGCCTCCGACAGATCCGGCGCAACATCGATCAGACGCGTAAAGGTCTCGATCGAGGTCTTGAGTTCCTGCTGCTGCATCTCGGCGATGCCCTGCATCATCAGCGCCCGCTGGCTCATGTCGGGGACCATCACCCACTGTTCCCAGATCGCCGCCTCCAGCGACTTGATGGCGGATGGATCGGTGGCGCTCTGCAGCTTGATGAACAGGGTATCGAGCACGGTGCCGCTCCCGGCGTTCTGCGCCTGCACGTTGGCCCCGAGCATCAGGCCGAGAAGGGCGACAAGGCAAGCACGAAGAGCGTTCATGCCGTCCCCCGGATCGTGATCAGTCGAGCGCAGCCGGCTTCGGGCCGCCGGTAGCCCAGTCGAGCAGCTCGACGGTATGGGCAATCGGTATGCCGGTGCCGGACGCGATATTGCCGATGCAGCCGAAGTTGCCGGCCGCGATCACATCCGGCTTCACGCTCTCGATGTTGGCCACCTTGCGGTCGCGCAGGCGGCGCGACAGTTCGGGCTGCAGCACCTGGTAGGTGCCCGCCCAGCCGCAGCAGAGATGCCCCTCCGGCACGTCCTTCACGACGAAGCCGGCATCGCGCAGCAGCCGCTTGGGCTGTTCGATCACCTTCTGGCCGTGCTGCATCGAGCAGGCCGAATGATAGGCCACGGTCAGTCCCTTGGGCTCGACGTTCACGAGACCGATATCGAGCATGACCTCGCTGACATCCTTGGCGAGCTTCGCGACCTGCAGCGCCTTCTCGTGCCATTCCGGCTCGTCGGCCAGCATGTTGCCGTAGTCCTTGACCGTCGTGCCGCAGCCCGACGCGTTGATCACGATCGCGTCGAGTCCCGCGCCGTCGATCTCGCGCAGCCAGGCGGTGATGTTCGCCTTGGCCAAGGCGACCGCCTGCTCGTTGCGTCCGACGTGGAGCACGGAGGAGCCGCAGCAGCCCGATCCCGCGACGTTCACGACCTCGATGTCGTGACGCGTCAGCAGGCGCACCGTCGCTTCGTTGACCTCCGGCGCCAGCACCTGCTGGCCGCAGCCCGGCATCAGCGCAACGCGCCTGCGGCGCAGGCCCTTTGCCGGGAAGGTCTGCGGCCGGTCGACCGGCGACGGGCCGTGCAGGCGCGCCGGCACGGCATCGAGCATGGCGCGCAGCCGGCGCAGGAAGGTGGCGCCGCCCGGATCGGTGCTGGTTGCCGGCAGCAGTGGGGCCAATGGCTTGGCGAGACGCCCCAGCACCATGGCCCAGCGGAAGGCCGTGGGGCGCGGCATCAGCCAGGCCAGCATGCCGCGCATGAAGCGGTCCGTCGGCGCCCTCGTATAGGTCTCTTCGATGCGGTGCCGGCCGTGATCGACCAGATGCATGTAGTTCACGCCCGACGGACAGGTCGTCATGCAGGAAAGGCAAGACAGGCAGCGATCGACGTGCCGGACCTCCTGCATGGTCGGCGCGCGGTCGCCCTCCAGCATCGCCTTGATGAGATAGATACGGCCGCGCGGGCTGTCGCGTTCGTCGCCCAGAAGCACGAAAGTCGGACAGGTGGCCGTGCAGAAGCCGCAATGCACGCACTTGCGCAGGATCTGTTCGCTGCGCGCGTTCTCGGGATCGGCAAGCTGGGCCAGGGTGAAGTTGGTTTGCACGTCAGCCCATCCGGCCTGGATTGAAGAGACCCTTGGGGTCGAAGCTTTCCTTCACTCGCGCCGCCAGTGCCACGAGCGCGGCGGACTGGGGCTGGAACACGAGGACGCCCGCACGCACAGCCTCGGGAGCGCGGATCAGGGTCGCGTGACCGCCGGTCGCGCCAAGCGCCCCGCGAACGATCGTATGGTCGGCGTCGGCCGACGGCGGTAGCGCCAGCCAGATCAGCCCGCCCGACCAGTCGTAGAAGGCTTGTGCCGTGGGACGCCGCGTCCTGATGCGCGCCAGGATCGCGGGCCCTTCGGTCGGCGGACAGGAGATCTTCCAGATGATTTCGTCGGGACCGGCGTTCAAGGGAGCGACATCGCGCACTTCTCGCCAGAAAGCGCGGCTCTCCAGCGTGCCGAGTTCCTCCATCTTCGCACCGGCATCCGCCATCAGTTCGCGCAGGCCCTTGAGCCGCGCCTCGACCGAGGGCGCCACGCCTTCGAGACGTAGGGCCGTCTTGCCGAACACGTGCGCGGCACCGGAGACTTCGTGGGGGCTGCCCATCGCCGCGCACATCGCCCGCACGGCCGCCGCATCGTCGAGGCCCAGGAGCAGCAACGTCGCCGTCTGGTCCGGCGCCGGCAGCACCTTGACCGAGACTTCGTCCAGCACCGCCAGGGTCCCCCAGGAGCCCGCCAGGACCTTGGAGAGGTCGTAGCCGGTCACGTTCTTCATGACGCGGCCGCCCGACTTGAAGGCCTCGCCGCGCCCGTTGACGCCGCTGAAACCCAGCAGGTGATCGCGCGCCGCACCCGCCGAGAGGCGGCGCGAGCCCGCGAGATTGCCCATGACCGCGCCGACCAGCGTCCCTCGCCCCGGCCCCTGGCCGAGCAGAGGACCGAGGTCGGGCGGCTCGAAGGCCAGCATCTGATTGCGCTGGGCCAGCAGCGCCTCGACCTCGCGCATCGGTGTGCCGGCGCGCAGGGTGACGACGAGTTCCTCGGGCGCGTAGTCGACAATGCCGGAGATGCCCGACAGATCGAGCACCTGGGCACACTGCAGCGGCTTGCCGAGCGCGAGCTTGCTGCCCTCACCCCGCACATCGAGCGTGGCGCCCTCGTTCAGCGCCCACTCCACAGCCTGCCGCAGCTCCTTCGCGTCGCGCGGCCTGATCGTACCAGTCATTGAGCTAAAACCGCGGGATGTCGGGGAACGGAAGGTTGTTCTGGGTGACGACCAGCCGGCCGAGTTCGGCGCAGCGGCGCAACTTCGGAAAGACCTTGCCGGGATTGAGCAGGTGGTCGGGATCGAAGGCGCACTTCACACGCATCTGCTGGTCGAGATCGATCTCGGTGAACTGCACGCCCATCAGGTCGCGCTTCTCGATGCCGACGCCATGCTCGCCCGTCAGCACGCCCCCGACCCGCACGCAGAGCCGCAGGATGTCGGCGCCCAGCTCCTCGCAGCGCCGCAGCTCGTCGGGATCGTTGGCGTCGAACAGGATCAGCGGATGAAGATTGCCGTCGCCGGCATGGAAGACGTTCACGACGCGCAAGCCATACTGCTTCGACAGAACGCGCATCTCGGCCAGCACCTCGACCAGCTTGCCGCGCGGCACCGAACCGTCGAGGCACATGTAATCGGGCGAGATCTGGCCGACGGCGGGAAACGCCGCCTTGCGGCCGGCCCAGAACAGCACGCGCTCCTGCTCGTCGTTGCTGACGCGCACCGTCGTCGCGCCGCGACCTCGGGCGATCTCGGCGACCCTATCGACCAGATGGTCGACTTCGACCGGCGGTCCATCGAGCTCGACGATCAGCAGACCTTCGGCATCGAGCGGATAGCCGGCCCCGACATAGGCCTCGGCGCACTTGGTCGCCTCCTTGTCCATCATCTCCATGCCGCCGGGGATGATGCCCGAGGCGATAACGGCGGCGACGCAGTCGGCGGCGCCCGCCTCAGTCGGGAAGCCCAGCAGCACAGCGCGCGCGGTCGAGGGCTTGCGCAGCAGCCGCACCGTCACCTCGGTGACGACTCCCAGCAAGCCTTCCGAGCCGGTCATCAGGCCGAGCAGGTCGTAGCCGCCGGAGTCGAGATGCTTTCCTCCCAGCCGGACCACCTCGCCATTCATCAGCACCATCTCGATGCCGAGCAGGTTGTTGGTGGTGAGGCCGTACTTCAGGCAGTGCACGCCGCCGGAATTCTCCGCGACGTTGCCGCCGATCGAGCAGGCGATCTGCGAGCTGGGATCAGGCGCGTAGTAGAAGCCCTCGTGCTCGACCGCCTTGGTGACGCCGAGATTGGTGACGCCCGGCTGCACGCGGGCGCAGCGATTGGCGTAATCGATCTCGAGCACGCGGTTGAACTTGCCCATGGCCAGCAGGATCGCATCGCCCACCGGCATCGACCCGCCCGACAGCGAAGTGCCGCCGCCGCGCGGCACGACCTTCACCTTGTTGTCCTGGCAGTAGCGTAGGATGGCGGCCACCTGGGCCACCGTCTCGGGCAGCACCACGACCAGCGGCATCTGGCGGTAGGCCGACAGCGCATCGCATTCGTAGGGGCGCATGCCGTCGAGATCGTCGATGACGCCCTCGCCCGGCCCTCCTCCATGCAATATGGCGCGCAAGGCGGCGACGATCTCCGACCGGCGGGCGAGGATGGCGGGATCGAGCGGCGGCATCTCCATGCTTCGCTCATACGCCAAATGAAAAAGCGGCGGAAGCCGAAGCTCCCGCCGCTTTTTCAGCAAGACGCTGACGCCGTCTCAGCCCTGGCGGGCCTTGAAGCGCGGGTTGGTCTTGTTGATCACGTAAACGCGGCCCTTACGGCGCACGATGCGGCAGTCCTTGTGACGGAGCTTCACCGACTTGAGAGAATGACGGATCTTCATGGCCCTAACTCAACAAAAAGCCCCGGCCGGGCCGGGGTGAATTCCGAAAGCGGGCGGAAAATACGGACCGCAGCCGCTCCAGTCAACCCATTGATTCTCCACCGAAGTTTCTCAGGCCCTTTTTGCCTGATTCGCCGAATTCTCCAATGATTGCAATGGCTTGCAAAAGGGGGCTGGACCCGCGTCGGCGCCTCACTCCTCAGGCTCCGTGCTGAACTCCAGGGGATGGCCCGCACCGCGGGCCATGTCGTTGGCTTCGCTGGCCTTGGATTCGGCGATATCGCGGGTGTAGGTGGCCACGACGCAGGCGCCGCGCTGGTGCGCCGTCATCATCACGACGTAGGACTGTTCCTCGGTCATGCGGAACACGGCCTTCAGAACGACGACCACGAACTCGCGCGGCGTGTAGTCGTCGTTCAGCAGGATCACCTTGTAGAGCGGCGGCTGCTTGGTCTTGGTCCGCTCCACTGCCTGCGGCTTGGTATCGATATCGCTCATCGATCTCCCGTCAGTTTCCTTGAGGGCACCAACGAGCGACAGTCTCAGCCCACCGGCATCGTCTCGGCAAGGGGCGGCAGCTTCACGACCTTGTCGTACCAGGCGGCCAGCTTGGGATGGCCCGGACGCCACGGCTCGTTGGCGAAGCGGAAGTCGAGGTAGCCGAGTGCGCAGCCGATCGCGATCTCGCCGATCGTCGTCAGCTCTCCGAGCGAATCGGCTTCATTCTCCAAAACGTCAAGCGAGCGCGTGACCTTGCCCTGCTGCAGGGCGATGTAGCCTTGGCGACCCTCGTCCTGCGGCAGCGCGATCTCGCGGCGGCGCGGCTGGGAGGCGTCGAGAATGCCGTCGCCCAGCGCCTGCTGGGTCAGCGCCTTCCAGCGCGCCGGACCGGGCGCGGGAAACAGCTTGGGCGCGCTGCCGAGGCTGTCGAGATACTCGCAGATCACCGGGCTATCGTAGAGCGACATGCCGTCGTCGGTGATGAGGCTCGGGACCTTGGACAGCGGATTGACCGGCAACAGCGCCGGATCGGTCGTCCCGACCTTCCAGCGCTCGATCTTGTCGTTGAGCCCGCGCGCGATAGCGCAAGCCATCACTTTCCGGACATACGGGCTTGCAGCAGAGTAGGCGATCTTCATGGCGGTCCCCCTTGAGATTCGTCGGATCGGCGCGCACGTTATCCCGCCTTCCGGGAGCAACGCCATGAATTTCCAGACCGAGAAACTCGGCTCTCACATGGCCGCAGCGGTAAGCGGCATTGACCTCAACGAGCCGGCCGACCGGGCCACTCAGGCGGCCTTGACGGACGTCCTGCACGGCAATCTCGTGATCTGTATTCGCGACCAGCACCTGTCGCCGCCCACCTTCCTCGCGGCCATGTCACAATTCGGAACCCCGATGCTGCGCAAGCAGCTCGCCCGCACGCCGGAATGCGCTGAGGTTAACATCATCTCGAGCGAAGACCGCGACACTCTGGGCGACGGCAAGAAGATCGTGAACGGCGCCAACTGGCACACAGACGACAGCTTCATGCGGGCCCCCTGCTCCCTGACCATGCTCTATGGCGTGGAAGTCCCGTCGCGCGGCGGCGATACTCAGTTCACCAACATGTATGCCGCCTATGAGGACCTTCCGGCCGACATGAAGGCGCGCATCGATTCGATGAAGGTGATCCACAAATACCATTCGAGCCGCAAGCTGAGCCGCATCTCGACCCGGCCCGCCGAGGAGATGGCGGCGATGCCCGAGGCCACGCATCCCCTCGTGCGCACTCATCCCGAAACGCGGCGAAAGTCGCTCTATCTCAATCCCAACCGCATGGAACAGATCGCAGGCGTCGATCGGGCCGAGAGCGACCGGCTGCTCGACGAGCTGATCGCCCACGCGACACAGCCGAAATACGAGTACCGCCATGTCTGGCGACAGGGCGACATCGTGATCTGGGACAATCGCTGCACGATGCACAAGGCGAACGCCGACTACCCCGAGGGCGAGCGCCGGCTGATGCACCGGGTGATCGTGGCGGGGACGGAGCCGTTTTAGCTCCCGTTACGCCTCCAGCAGCACGCAGTGCTCGGGTGAGAAGGAAAGCGTCACCGCAGCGCGCTCTTCCAGCAGATTGACCGGCGGCCGGCGCACGATCATCGGACCAACGGCGCTGTCGATCACGTATTGCACGAAGTCGCCATGGAAAAGGCGCTGCCGCACCGTCCCCGGCACGTGATTGTCGCCGGGCCGCGGCTCCAGATCGATGTAGGCGGTGCGGACGGCAACCTCGGTTTCGCTGCCGTGCGGCTTGTGCGGCGCCATGACCTTCAGCACCGTGCCGCCATCCGTGACGAAGGTGCCGTCACCGCCGGGCTTGCCCTTGATCAGGTTGGCCGAGCCCACGAAGTCGGCGACAAAGCGGCTGCGCGGCCGGTTGTAGATTGTTTCCGGCGTGCCGATCTGCTCGATCACGCCCACGTTCATGACGATCACACGGTCGGAAATGGCCAGCGCCTCCTCCTGGTCGTGCGTGACGTAGACCGACGTGATGCCCAGCCGGCGCTGCAGCTCACGCAGCTCGACCCGCATCTCGGCGCGCAGCTTGGCGTCGAGGTTGGAGAGCGGCTCGTCGAACAGTACGACGGTCGGCGAGAAGGCGATGGCGCGGGCCAGCGCAACTCTCTGCTGCTGGCCGCCCGACAGTCTGGAAGCGCCGCGCTCGGCAAGATGGCGCATCTGCACCAGGTCGAGCGCCCGCTCCACATTGGCCTTGATGCCGTCCTGGCCCTGCTTGCGCACCCGGAGGCCATAGGCAACGTTGTCGAATACGCTCATATGCGGCCAGATGGCGTAGGACTGGAACACCATCGAGACGCCGCGCTGTTCGGTCTGGACGTTCTTGCGCTCGGCTGAGTCATACATCATCCGGCCGTCGATGCGGATGCTGCCGCCTGACGGATGTTCGAGGCCGGCGATGGCGCGCAAGGTCGTGGTCTTGCCGCACCCCGAAGGCCCGAGCAGGGTCAGATGCTCGCCGCGACCGACCGTGAAGCTCACGCCATTCACCGCCACCTGATCGCCGTAGCGCACGACCAGGTCCTTCACTTCGATACGCGTCTCGCTCACTGCAACTCCTTGGTCATGCCGCGCGCCACACGGAACAGGATGACCAGCGCCAAGATCACGGTGAAGGTCTGGATCAATGCCATCGCCGCCGTAAGCTCCGTGCCGCTGGTGGCGAAGGCGTTGACGATCGACGGCGCGATCACCTTGGCGTTCGGCCCCATCAGGAAGGCCGACGCACCGAGTTCACGCACGCAGGCCATGAAGATCAGCAGCCACGCCGCCAGGATGCCGGGCTTGAGCAATGGCAGGGTGACGGTGCGCATCTGGTAGGCCCAGGAGGCGCCGCAGACGCGCGCGCATTCTTCCAGACTCTTGTCGATCTGCAGCACCACGCCCGCCAGTGTGCGCACGCCGAGCGGCAGCATGACGGTGAAGTAGGCCAGCGCCAGCAGCCACAAGGTGCCGTAGATGCCGATCGGGATATTGAGCCAGGCCCACAGCAGCGCCAGGCCGAACACGAGGCGGGGCACGGCTTGCGGAAACATCACGAGATACTCGATGGCGCCGCGGCCGCGCAGTTGCGAGCGGTAGATGATCCAGACCAGCAACGCCATGATCACCACGCCGACCGTGGCGACGCCCAGGCCCAGCATGATGCTGTTGAACAGTGCCGTGCGAACCGGTCCCAGAGACAGGGCGGTCTCGTAATTGGCGAGCGTCCACTGCGCCTGGTGCAGGAGCACGGTGGCGAAGCGCTGCAGTGAGGTCATGAGGAGCGCCGCGATCGGAAAGACCACCGCCAGCGCCACATAGAGCGCGCAGACGCTGAACAGCACCCAGGCGAGCCTTCCCATGTCCATCGGCCGCGGCCGGAAAGCCTTGCCGCTGATCGTAGTGAAGGTGCCACGGCGGATCATGCGGCGATAGAAGGACAACATGAAGAACATGACGACGAACAGCGACAGGCCCATCGCCGAGGCGCGGCCGTAATCGGGTGGATAGGCGAGCGTGGAATCCCAGATCGCCGTGGTGATGACGTAGATGCGGCCGGGAATGCCGAGCACGAGGGCGGCGGCGAACGAGCCCAGCATCTCGGCGAAGACGAACAGCATGGCGCCCAGCACGCCCGGCATCACCAGAGGCAGCGTCACGGTGAGCATGGTGCGGAGCTTGGAGGCGCCCATGACTCGCGCCGATTCCTCGAGCGCCGGGTCCATCGACTTCATCGACGCCGAGATCATGACGAAGGCGACGGTGCCCTCGAACAGGGCCATCACCCAGGCGATGCCGAAATGAGTGTAAATGTCGGCGATGTCGCCGGTACCGCCGATCGCCTTCCACATCTGGTTGATGAAGCCGCTCTTGGGTCCGGCGATCACCGCCCAGGCGAGCGCGCCCACCAGCGGCGTCATGTAATACGGCAGCTCCATCAGCCGTTCGAGCTTCTCCCGTCCCGGCACGTTGGTGCGCGTCAGGATCCAGGCCAGCGTGAAGCCGATGAAGATCGCCATCACGGTGGCCATCACGGCGATGACCAGCGTGTTCCACACGGTCTTGAGGTCCTCCTCGAAGATCGAGATGTAATTGGCGATGCCGAACTCGACCGGCGGAAACGCCATCGGATCGCCGACGTTCAGCGACTCCTCGACCAGGAAGACCATCGGGAGCAGGACCAGGAAGCCCACGATCACGAGGACCGCGAGCGTCGTCAGGGCCTGCCAGTTTATGCGTGGGCGCAGAATGCCCGTCGGGCCGTCAGCCAAAGCCTAGCGTCCGGTACCGACGATGCGATTCCACTCCTTGGCGAAAGCCGGGCGATCCTTCTCGAACGCATTCCAGTCAGCCGGCGTGAGCAGCTTCATCTTGCTGAGCGGTACGGTGTCGGCTCCACCCGGCGGCTGGACGTCCGGACGCGGCGAATGCAGCAACAGGGCGTCGGCGAGCGCCTTCTGGCCGACCGGCGAGAGGAACCAGTCCATGAACAGTTCGGCAGCGTTGGGATGCGGCGCCTGGTCGACGATACCGTAGGTCTCGGGCACCGCGGGCACGCCGGTTTCCGGGAAGACGAAGGCGAGCGGTGCGCCCTTGGCCTTGAACTCGATGTAGCCCGAATACTGGGCGCCCATGATGACCTTGTCCTGGCCGTCAACGAGGCGGCCGTACTGCTGGACGTAGGAATCGAAGGCTCGCGGCTTCTGCTCGCCGAACTTCTTGAAGTAGTCCATGCCGAGGATCGGCATCAGCATGTACCAGACGCCGTGCTGCAGACCCGAGTTCGACACCTTGACGTTGATGCTGTCCTTCCACTTCGGATCGAGCAGGTCCTCCCACTTCTTGGGTGCGTCGGCGGCCGATACCTGGTTCGGGTTGTAGGCGATGCCGGCCATGATGACCGACCCCCAGGTCCAGAATCCTTCCGGCTGGCTCTTCGCCTCCTTGGGGAAGAACTGCATCTCGGGCGAGACGTACTGCCGGAAGCCGCCCTTCCGCTGCATATCCAGGATCATGCCCATGTCGGAGAGCTGGATGACGTCGACCAGGTAGGACTTAGCCTGGCGCTCCGACAGCACCTTGGCGTAAAGCGCGCCGGCCTGCAGTCGGACGTAGCTGGTCTTGATCTCCGGGAACACCTTGTTGAAGGCGGCCAGCAGCTTGACCTGTCCCTGCTCGGGATCCGTTGAATAGAGCGTGAACGCGCCTTCCGCCTTCGCCTTGGCGATGTCGGCGCAGGTCTTGAAGCCCTCCATCTGCTGAGGCTTGTCGCAGACTTTGCCCCCGGCGTTGGATTGTGCGTTGGCCGGGGAAACAGCGGCCAAAGCGACAGCGCATAGTGCCGCGGACGCGGCAGCGAACAGCTTCATTGTTTCCTCCGGTTGGCTTTTATTTGCAGCGAGCGTATCGACCGCTGCCCGGAGGTTCAATCGCCGCGTTAGTCGTCACCCTGATATGCTGACGCTGCCGTCACGTATCCCGCCGCGATATCGGCGGCGAGCGCGCCCGCGGAGCGCAGCTTGGGATCGCCATGACCGCCGCCGCCCGGCGTGCCCAGCGAGACCGTATCGCCCTTGTTCAGTACGTACTGCTTCTTGGGATCGGTCTTCTCGCCGTTGATGCGCAGCTCGCCCGGCGCGCCGTCCTTGCCGCCCTCGATGCCGAAAGCCGCAAAGATCGTGCGTTCGGCAAGGAACGAAACGGCGATCGGCGTGTCGCTGCGACTCTCGATCCGGATTTCCTGCCCCAGCCCGCCGCGATGACGCCCGGCGCCGCCCGAGTCAGGGCGCAGCTTCTTGTGATGGAAGCGCAGCGGCGCGATGTGCTCGCTGATTTCGATCGAGGTCGAGCTGACGTTGGACGGCCAAGAGAGACAGGTGACGCCGTCGCTCTGGATGTTGCCGCCCATGCCGCCATTGTAGAAGAACATGTTGGCGTAGGGTTTGCCGCCTTCCCGCACGCCCGACTGGTTCATACCCCACATCGGCGAACCGCAGGCCGCCATCACGCGCTCGGGCACGATCTGGCCCAGGCAGCCGAACACCAGCATCGGGATGTAATGGCCGATCAGCATGCGGGACCCGCCCGGCGCGGGGAATTGCGGGTTGACGATGCAGCCCGGCGGCGCGGTCAGCGTGATCGGCCGCCACGCGCCTTCATTGTTGGGCAGGTTGGAGTTGGTGCAGACCTTCACCCCATACATGCACATCGCGTTCGTGTAACACATGGCGCAATTGATGGCCCGGTCGACCTGCGCATCGGTGCCGGCGAAATCGATCAGGATCTCGTCGCCCTTGATGGTGAGCGCCATCTTGATGGTGATGGGCCTGTCCATGATGCCGTCGGTCTTGAGCTCGCTGCGATAGGTTCCATCCGGCAGCTCACGGATCGCCGCGCGCATCGCCGCCTCGCAACGCCCCTGGATCTCGCGCGCCAGATCGGTGAGATCGGGCAGGCCGTAATTCTCCATCAGCACCAGCAGCCGGTCTTCCATGAGGTCGAGCGCCACGATCTGCGCGTAGAGGTCGCCCATCGTCTGGTCGGGCGTACGCACGTTCTTGCGGATCAGCGCCACCAGCGTTTCATCCGTCTTGCCGGCCGCCATCATCTTCATCGGCGGGATCTGCAGCCCCTCCTCGAAGACTTCGCGGGGCTCGGGGCTCCTGATCTTGCCGCCGATGTCGGGCACATGCGCCGTGGTGGCGCTGAAGGCGATCAGCTTGCCGTTGCGGAAGATCGGCTTGGCCAGGGTCACGTCCGGCAGATGGCCGGTGCCCAGCCAGATGTCGTTGGTGATCAGCACGTCACCCGGCGAGAGCTGGTCTTCCGGAAAGTGACGCAGGAAGTGCTTCACGGTCTCGGGCAGGGTGCCGATGAAGCTCGGGATGCTCTCGCTCGCCTGCACCAGCGACTGGCCGGAGGCATCGGTCACGACGCAGGAGAAGTCGTAGCTCTCCCGCACCAGCGTCGAGAACGACGTGCGCACCATGGCCGCCGCCGCCTCGTCGACCAGCGAGATCAGCCGGCGCCACAACAATTCCAGTTCGATGGCATCGAAAGTGCGCGACATCAGTTTGCCTCCGCCAGAATGGAGCCGTCGGCCAGCAGCCGGGCCGTGGAGTTCGGGCCGACGATGAAGGTGCTCTCGTTCTCCTCGAAGACCGCGGGCCCGTCGATGCTCACGCCGGGTTCGAGCGCGTAGCGGTCCCAGACGCGCGTCGGGAGCGTCTTGCCTTCGTCGGGGAAGAACACGGGCCGTGTGCCCTTGAGGGCGGTCGCCGAAGCATGTCGCGGCAGTTCGAGCTTGCCGCCGGTGCCGGGCATCGGCGCGCTGACCGAGAGGCGCAGGGCCACGAACTGGATCGCCGCCCCCGGCGGCGTGCGCGCAAACAGCGCCTTGTAGGCTGCTTCGAAGGACGTCTTCACCTCACTCTCGCTGAGGATCTTCGGCAGCACGACGGTGATCTCGCTGCCCTGCCCGATGTAGCGCATGTCGGCGAGGCGTCGAACGGTTCGGTTCTCGACATCGGCGCCGGTCAAGTGCAGCACGTCCAGTGCTTCCTTCTCGAGATCGGCGAAGAGGCGATCCGCGGCGGCGAGATCCGCACCCGCCAGCGCGGTCGTGAAGCTCGCCACGCGATCAACGCGCGCCGGCGCCATCAGCATGCCAATGGTGCTGCCCGCGCCCGCGCCCGGCGGGCAGACGACGCGGCTGACGCCGAGCTTGCGCGCCACGTGCCAGGCATGGACGGGGCCCGCTCCGCCCGTCGCGAGGAGTGCGTACTCGGAGGGCACACGGCCGCGCTCGGCGATCGCGACCCTCGCCGCGCCAGCCATGTTCTCGTTCACCACGTCGTGCACGCCGAAGGCTGCACGCCCCGACTCGACGCCCAAAGCGCCGGCCAGTTTTCCGAAAGCGGCGTTCGTCGCCACCGCGTCGATCTTCATGGCCCCGCCCAGGAAGAAGTCGGCGTTGAGATAGCCAAGGGTCAGGTCGGCGTCGGTCACCGTCGCCTCGGTGCCGCCGCGGCCATAGCAGGCCGGTCCCGGCTGCGCGCCGCTGCTCTCGGGCCCGACGTTCAAGGTCCCCAAGTCGCTCCTGTGCGCGATCGAGCCGCCGCCGGCGCCGATCTCGATCAGCTCGACCGTGGCGATCTGCATCGGCAGGCCCGAGCCGCGCAGGAAGCGCTTCTCGCGCGCCGCCTCGAAGCCCCAGGCGACGAGCGGCTCGCCGTCGTCGACCAGCGCCAGCTTGGCGGTCGTGCCGCCCATGTCGAACGCCAGCACGCGCTCCAGCCCGGCGTTGCGGCCGAACCACGCGCCGGCCAGCGCGCCGGCCGCGGGCCCGCTTTCGAGAAGCTGCACCGGCGCCCGCTTGGCCTCGCTCACATGGGTGAGGCCGCCATTGGACAGCATGAGGAACAGTCCGCCCGGAATGCCCTCGTCCCGCAGCGCCTGCTCGAGCCGTTCGAGATAGATCTCGGCCAGCGGCCGCACATAGGCGTTGGCGACCGTCGTGCTGGCCCGCAGATACTCGCGGATCTCCGGCGCGATGTCGGACGACAGCGAAATCGACAGGTTCTGGAAGCGCTCGGCCACCGCCGCGCCGATCGCGCGTTCGTGCGCGGCATTTGCATAGGAATGCAGGAAGCAGATGGCGAGGCTCTCCACGCCCTGCTCCGCCAGATCGGCGACTTCGGCCAGCGCCGCCTCGACATCGAGTGCGATCTCGATCGAACCGTCGGGCCCGAGCCGTTCCTTCGCCTCGCGCCGCCATGGCCTCGGCACCAGTGGCTTCGGCATCTCGATGAAGAGATCGTAGAGCTCGTACTTCCGCTCGCGCGCGATCTCCAACACGTCGCCGAAGCCCGCGGTCGTGAGCAGGCCCGTCTTCGCGCCCTTGCGCTCGATCAGCGCGTTGGTGAACAGCGTGGTGGCATGGACGACGCGGCCGATATCCTGCGGCCTGGCGCCCGCCTTCTCCAGTACACGCCGCGTGCCTTCGAGCGCCCCTCGGGCAGGATCGTCAGGTGTCGTGCTTTCCTTCCAGATGACGGCCCGCCCGGTGCGCGGATCATGAATGACGAGGTCGGTGAAAGTTCCCCCGATGTCGATTCCGAGGGAAAGCGGCGCACTCATTACACTTCCTTTGCTATTCGGCTCTTACATTGCCTTGCTTGGCGACCCTCGCCCAACGCTCGCGGTCCTTGGCGATGTAGGCGGCGAAAGCATCGGGCCCCTGGTCGATCGGCTCAAGTCCCTGCTTGGCCAGCGTTTCGCCATTCCTAGGATCGGCGATCGCCTCCATGAAGAGCTTGGCGAGGGCGGCCTTGATATCGGCCGGCAGGGCGGCCGGTCCCATCAGTCCGAACCAGTTGTTGATGTCGAGGGCCGGAATGTCCTTCGTGAGCAGCGGCAGTTCGGGGGCGAGCGGCGTCGGCTTCGTCGCCGCGAGCGCGAGCACCCGCACCTTGCCGCCGCGCGCCTGGCCGATCAGCTCCGACACGTTGCCGAAGAACACGTCCACGTTTCCAGCCGCGACGTCGGCAATGGCGGGCGCGCCGCCACGATAGGGAACGTGGATCAGCTTCAGGCCGCCCGCTTCGGCGGCGAGGAACTCCGCGCCGAGCTGGTTGGTCGAGCCGAGGCCGGTGGAGGCATAGCTCACCTTGCCGGGATTGGCCTTTGCGTAGGCAACGAACTCGGGGATGGTCTTGAATGGGGCATCCACGCGCACGATCAGGGCCATCGGCACGCCGACCAGATTGCAGATCGGAGTCAGATCCTTGTCGAGATCGAGGGGGATCTGCGATCCCGGCACGACGGGTCCAACCGCGAGCTGGCCCATGATGCCGATGCCCACCGTGTAACCATCGGCCGGTGCCTGGGCCACGGCCTTGAGCGCGATGAAGCCGCCGGCACCGGTCTTGTTGTCGACGATCACAGTGTAGCCATGCTGTCGCTGGATCGTCTCAGCCGCGATGCGGGCGACGATGTCGGCGGTGCCGCCGGGCGCATAGCCCACCAGGATCTTGATCGGCTGTTTCGGCACCCATTGCTGCGCGCGTGCCGAGGCAGCGGCGAGGATGAACGGAGCGGCAAGCAGACTTCGACGGAACATCACGACTCCCAATCCCCAATGGCGAGCCTTAGGCAAGCAGCGTGCCGGGTCAAGTTGCCCCGCTTGTGATGAAGCCGTCTTCGGGTAGTCTCCGCGCGCATGCCTCTCGCCCAACCCGCCGCCGATGTCTGGACGCTCGTCGCCGACATCGCAGTGCAGACTCCCGACGCCCCGGCCTTCCTGCACGGCGACCGAACGATTTCCTTCTTCGA
This sequence comes from Reyranella sp., assembly GCF_965279625.1. GTDB lineage: Bacteria > Pseudomonadota > Alphaproteobacteria > Reyranellales > Reyranellaceae > Reyranella. The sequence continues at coordinate 5,754,245 of NZ_OZ257251.1, read as the reverse complement.
GCTGACCGAGAGCGCGCGACGCGCGGCCCAGGGGCTTGCCGACCTCGGCATAGGCCCGGGCGATCGCGTGGCGCTCTGGTTGCCCAATGTGCCGGCCTATCCGATCCTCTATCTCGCCTGCATACGCCTCGGCGCCATCGCCGTCGCCGTGAACACGCGCTATCGCGCCGTCGAGGTCGCTGACATCGTCGCGCGCTCCGGCGCCAAGGTGCTGGCCTGCGCGCCCGGCTTCCGGCGCATCGACTTTCTGTCCATCCTGGCTGACATCGAACCCGAAGCCCTCGACAGGCTCGCAGCCATCGTCACCGTGGGCGACGAGCCCGTGTCGATCCCGGCTGCCATCGAGCGGCTGCGGCGCGTGCCATTCGAGCGATTGCTGTCGCGACCTCGACTCGGCCTGAACAATGCGAAGGCCAGCGCCCCCTGCAACATCTTCACGACCTCAGGGACCACGAGCGCACCCAAATTCGTGCTGCACCGCCAGGGCGCGATCGCCAGCCACGCCCAGCAGGTCGCGCGCGCCTTCGGCCTCACCGCGCGCGATACCCTATCGCTCTCGATCCTGCCGCTGTGCGGCGTCTACGGCTTCGACCAGACGATGGCGACTCTCGCGGCCGGCAGGCCTTGCGTGCTGGTCGATTCCTCCGAGATCGACGAGATCGGACGACTGATCGCGCGTCATCGGCCGACCACCCTGTTCGGCAGCGACGACATGTTCGCCCGACTGCTCGACGCCGCGCCCGGCGACTGCCCCTTCCCCTCGGTGAAGTGGGCGGGCTACGCCGCCTTCAACGCGTCGTTGGATGACATCGCGGAAACCGCAGAACGGCGCGGTCTCCGACTTTGCGGCCTCTATGGGATGAGCGAGGTGCAGGCGCTCTATTCCCTGCAGCCGATCGACACCGAGGTCGCGCGCCGCAAGAAGGGTGGTGGCGTTCCCGTTTCGCCGCTCGGCCATGTCCGCGTCCGCGATCCGGAGACCGGCGAACTGCTGGGCGTCGGCCAACCCGGCGCGCTCGAATGTGCGGGCCCGTCGCTCATGGTCGGCTACTACGGTGACGAAAAGGCCACTGCCGAGACCGTGACCGCCGACGGCTATGTCCGCACCGGCGACCTCGCCGAGCTCGACGGAAACGGCGGGTTCACCTTTCTGAGCCGCATGGGCGATGTGCTGCGTCTTTCGGGCTTCCTGGTGAATCCGCTCGAGATCGAGACCCATCTGCAGAAGCTGCCCGGCATCGCCGGCTGCCAGGCCATCGCGGTGCCACGCCCGGACGGCGTGCGCGCGGTCGCCTTCGTGATCCTCGCGCCCGGCGCGACGCTCGACGAGGCCGCTGCCATCGCGCACTGCAAACACGGCCTCGCCAACTACAAGGTGCCGATGCGGGTCTTCGCGCTCGACGCTTTCCCCAAGACGCCCTCGCCCAACGGATTCAAGATCCAGCGCGCCCGCCTGCGCGACATGGCGATGGAGCGAATCTAGCGCCCCGGCAGGCGAAGGTTCGCGACCGCGGATCCGACGAAGATCTGCGGCTGCGACGGCGTGCGGATGCCCATGCTCTTCTCGAGGTTCTGCACGCAGGCCCGCGTGGCCTGGGCAAGCTGGCCCCAGGTCGAGGCGGCATCGAACTGCTGCAGCAGGCACTGGTCGTAGTAGGTGAAGCGGTCGCCCGCGCCGCAGCCGAAGCTCACGCGATCGGCCGCGGCGGCCGTCAGCACCACCCGGTTGGGCTGCCGCATGGAAGAAGTCAGAAAGACCCCGCTGTGGCAGGCCGAGACGACAACGACCGTTGGCAGCGTGCCGCAGCCCGCGTCCAGGGCGTTGTCGAGCGTGGCGGGCCGGATGACGCCGTTGGCCTGCCGCAGCAAGACGCCGGTTTCATTTCCATGGCTGGTGATGAAGGCGAGACAGGCCCCGGCGCCTCCTGCATTGCGCAGCGCATTCGAGACGTTCGCCGCGCTGGCGACCTCGGCCGACGGGTTGCGCCCCGGGTCCGAGGTGAGCAGGCGGATATCCCGCACACCGCGCGCCGACAGCTTGTCGCGGAGCGCATCGATACCGTTGTCGAAGGACGGGCTGTTGTTGTCGCCGGCAATCAGCACGGCATGCCAGCGCGCTGCGGGCACGTCTCCGGGCGCAGGTGCCATCGCCGTGTTGCGGCCGGACGGCGGCGCGGCGTCGGAGTCCGGCGTGCAGCCGATCAGCGAAGCCAGCAACGCAACCAGGGCTGCGACGCGAATCAACATACTCTGCTGCTCCAGATCTTCTTAAGCGGTCTGCGGCGCGGCGCCGACCATGCGCAAGGCCATGTCGGTGTAGAGTTTCGCCATCTGCTGTTCAGTGAGATCGCCCCCCGGACCGTACCACATCGAGACATGGGTGCACTGGTCGAGCAGCGCCATTGCGATCGCCTTGAGATCGTGATTTCCCTCGACGCGCGGCGGATCGAAGGCGCCGCGTTCGACGCCGTGCTTCAGGATCGCTACGACGATGTCACGGATGGCGCGCCGGCTGCGGCGAATGTCGGCCACGCGCGCGGTGTCCAGCCAGCCGATTTCCCGGTTGGCGACAAGCGCCTCTATGCGCAGCCGGCAATGGCGCATGACATAGACCCGCACGAAAGCCGCCAGTTCGGCGCGGGGATCACCGCCCGCCCCTGCCACCGCCTGCTGGCAGAGCCGCTCCAGCTCGCCCTGTGTCGAGGCGATGATGTCGTGCAGCAGCTCGTCCTTGGACTTGAAGTGATTGTAAAGGGCGCCCTGCGTCAAGCCGCAGGCCTTCATGATGTCGCGCACCGTCACAACCGGGTAACCGCGCTCGGCGAACTGGGCGAAGGCCGCGGCGCGGATCGCCTCGACCGGCGGACGCGATTCGCGTTCGGCGATGACTTCTGCGGGCTCTTCGTCGGCGAGGATCGTCTTGCGCTTGCTCATCGTGAGGCTCCGGACATGTTGCTCACGATCTCCCAGGCGAGATCGGCTGCGGGCTTGACCAGCTTGCCCGAGTCGGCCGCGCGCATGTTGGCCGCCGTGCCGTCGAGTGACCTGGCGTAAACACCCTGACGGATGCATGACACCCGGAATAGATTATAGGCCATGTAGAACTCCCAGAGCGCGGGCTCCGGGACGGAGCGCTTCGACAGGGTGCTGTAGTAGTCCACCATCTCGGCCTCGGTCGGAAGGCCGAGTTCGCCGAGATCGTGTCCCTGCAGGCCACCCCAGTCCTTGGGCGTGCGCCAAAGCATGCAGAGATAGGAGAGTTCGGCCAGCGGGTCGCCGAGCGTCGAGATCTCCCAGTCGATGATGCCCAGCACGCGCGGCTCGGTGGCGTGGAAGATCATGTTGTCGAGGCGATAATCACCGTGGACCAGCACCGTCTCGTCGTTCGTGGGAAGGTTGGCGGGCAGCCAGTCGAACAGCCGGTCCATCGACTCGATCTTCTCGGTCTCCGACGCCTTGTACTGTTTGCCCCAACGCGAGATCTGGCGGGCGACGTAACTGCCGGGCCGCCCGAAATCGGCAAGGCCGAGAGCCGCATAGTCGACGCGGTGAAGGCGGGCCAGCGCCTCGAACTTGGCGCGGTAGATGTCCTGCCGGCTTTCTTTCGGTACGTCCGGCAGCAGCGGATCCCACAGCACGCGGCCGTCGCAATATTCCATTATGTAGAAAGGCGTGCCCACGACGCTTTCGTCGTCGCTGAGCGCGTAGGCCCGGGGGGTCGGCACGTCGGTGCGATTGAGGGCCGAGATTACCCGGAATTCCCGGTCGACCGCATGGGCGGAAGGCAGGAGCTTTCCCGGCGGCTTGCGGCGCAGCACGTAGCGGCGCTCCGCGCCATCGGTCAGCCGGTAGGTCGGGTTGGATTGCCCCCCCTTGAACTGCTCGACGCGCACCGGCAGTGTGAATCCGTCCACATGGGCGGACATGAAGCGGCCGAGCGACTGCTCGTCGAACCGATGCTTTTCCTGCACCGCCATCGTGCCGATATAGTCGTCCCCTCGCCGTGACACCCGAAAACCTCCTGAACGACCGTTCATATTGGCCGGGAGTTTGCTCGCCCGCTGGTGCGCATGCAATATCGACCAACGGGGACATTGACGTGGAATCTCTGTTAGCGGCCTACCCGCCGGCCGCTTGGGCGGCGCTGCTCGGGACGGGTATTCTCATCGGCTTGCTGGCCGGCCTCCTGGGTGTGGGCGGCGGCATCGTAGCTGTCCCTATCCTGCTGGAAATATTCGAGTTTCAGGGCGTCGCGGAAACGCAAGCGGTGCCCCTCGCCGTGGGTACGGCCCAGGCGAGCATTCTTATAGCCTCGATCACGGCCGCAGCGGCGCACTGGCGTGCCGGAACGATCGATCGCGAGCTGGTCCGGGCCTGGCTGCCGGCCTTGATGGCCGGCGCCATCGTCGGGTTGGCCTTGAGCCCTCTGGCGCCCACGAAGGTATTGACCACGCTGTTTGCGGTGGTGGCGGCGGCGCTCGCCCTCAAGATGGCGGCGGGTGACCGCCTCATTATTGGGCACAGCGAGCCTAGGGGTCTCCTCTCTCACCTCTCGCCCGCCCTGGTCGGGGGCTTGGCGGCCGCCGTCGGGGTCGGGGGTGGAACATTGAGCACACCCGTCCTGACGCTGTTCTCATTTTCCATCAAACGAGCGATCGGGGCCGGCGCCCTCTTCAATCTGATGATCGCCGTGCCCGCGACCCTTGTCTTTCTGCAGATGGATCGGGACGCGCCGGGCCGTCCCGGCGACGCGCTAGGCGATGTGGCGATGTTTTGCGTTGCGGCCCTCTCCCTGCCTGCGCTCTTTGTCGCGCCGATCGCGGCGCGATGGTCCGCGAGGGTCCCCGTGTCCCTGCTGCGGCGCTTGTTCGCGCTTTGCCTGGCCATAATCGCAGCCTGTCTGCTGCTTAGGTAGTGCACTTAGCACTTGTATTGCACTTGGCACTTGGGCAAAGCGGCCGAATTGTGTTTAGCTGTTGGCGGTCCAGGGGTTTGGACCCAACAGCACATCGAAGACTACGCGTTTCTGGGGAGGCATCGTTGAATCGATTCCTAAGCAAGGACTTCTTGTCCGGGCTGATGTTCATTGGCTTCGGGTTGGTCGCGCTATATTTCGGGCAGAAGCTCGCACTTGGCACGCCCGTCCGAATGGGACCGGGCTATGTGCCGCGGATGCTGTCCCTGACGTTGCTGGGTCTGGGAGTATTGGTCTGCATCATCGCTGTGGTGAGCGGCAGTGAGCCGGTCGAACGGCCCAAGTGGAAGCCGATCACCCTGGTCACCCTAGGCATCGTCTGCTTCGCGCTGCTCTTCGAGCGTGCCGGACTGATCCCTGCTCTGGTCGTTCTCATCATGATTGCCTCCCTGGCCGGTGAGGAATTCAAGCTCGTGGAGGTGATCGGCAACATCGTCGTCCTCTCCGTCCTCTGCACGCTCGTCTTCAAGGTCGGGCTGGGCATGAACATCTACATCCTGCGCGGAGTCTGGTGAGATGGATCTGCTCGACAATCTCACGCTGGGTTTCAGCGTCGCCCTCTCCTTCCAGAACCTGACCTACGCGCTGCTGGGCTGCCTCCTCGGCACCCTGATCGGCGTTCTTCCCGGTATCGGGCCGGTGGCGACCATCGCCATGCTGCTGCCGATCACCTTCCACCTGCCGCCCACGGCCTCGCTGATCATGCTGGCCGGCATCTACTACGGCGCGGCCTATGGCGGTTCGACGACGTCGATCCTGGTGAACCTGCCGGGCGAAGCTTCCTCGGTCGTGACCTGTCTCGACGGCTACCAGATGGCCCGCAACGGCCGTGCCGGCGCGGCACTGTCGATCTCCGCGGTCGGCTCGTTCTTTGCCGGCACCGTCGGCACCATCATCATCGTGCTGTTCGCGGAACCGCTGACACGCATGGCGCAGAAGTTCGGCCCTGCGGACTACTGCTCGCTGATGGCCCTAGGCCTCGTCGCCGCGGTCATCCTGGCCAGCGGCTCGGTGGTCAAGGCGATCGCCATGATCTTCCTCGGCCTGCTGTTCGGACTGGTCGGCACCGACGTGAACACCGGCGCCCAGCGCTTCACCTTCGACATTCCGGAGCTGAGCGACGGCATCGACTTCGCGCCGATTGCCATGGGTCTCTTTGGCATCGCCGAGATCGTCGTGAATCTGGAGCGACATCTGACCCGCACCGGCGGCACCATCAAGGTGACCTCGCTGTGGCCGACCATGGAAGAAGTCAGGCGCGCCATTCCCGCCGCACTGCGCGGCACCTTCCTGGGCGCGGCGCTTGGCGTTCTGCCCGGCGGCGGCCCGACCCTCGGCGCCTTCTCGGCCTACACGCTCGAGAAGAAGCTCTCCAAGAACCCCGGCCAGTTCGGCAAGGGTGCGGTCGAGGGTGTTGCGGCACCGGAGGCGGCCAACAACGCCGCCGCCCAGACCTCGTTCATCCCGATGCTCACCCTCGGCATTCCCTCCAACGCCGTCATGGCGTTGATGGTGGGTGCCATGATCATCCAGGGCATCCAGCCGGGGCCTGAGGTCATGACCAAAAAGCCGGACCTCTTCTGGGGCATGATCGCCTCGATGTGGATCGGCAACGCCATGCTGGTCATCATCAACCTGCCGATGATCGGCATCTGGGTGAAGCTGCTGACGGTGCCGTACCGCTTCCTGGCACCGGCGATCCTGCTCTTCTGCTGCATCGGGGCATACAGTCTCCAGAACAGCACGTTCCACGTCATGCAGGTCGCGATCTTCGGCGTGCTGGGCTACGTCTTCGTCAAACTGGGCTGCGAAGGCGCTCCCTTCCTGCTGGGCCTCGTGCTGGGGCCGCAGATGGAGGAGTACTTCCGGCGCGCCATGCTTCTTTCGCGTGGCGATCCGATGGTCTTCCTCGAACGGCCGATCAGCCTGGGCCTGCTCATCACGACGGCGGTCCTGCTACTCCTGATGGCCTTGCCCAGCTTCAAGAAGGCGCGCAAAGAAGCATTCGTCGAAGAAGAGGGCTGATCCCCTCCTCCAATACTCTGAAAAGGGCCCCAAGCTTGCGCTTCGGGGCCCTTTGCATTTTGATGGTCAGTGTCAGCGTTAGCGTCCGCGTCCCCGTCACTGCCCAGCGAGAGGTCGCCGCATGAACGTCGAGACACTGGCCGGCATCGTCCCGGATTCAACCTATGTCGATGTCGCCAGGGTGCCTTGGCAGCCGACCCGCTTCCCCGGGGTCGAGTGGAAGATCCTGATGGAGCAGAAGGAAACCGGCCTCTCGACCGTGCTGATGCGCTGGGCGCCGGGCGCCCGCCTGCCCGCGCACGAGCATGTCGCCATCGAACAGACCTACGTGCTCGAGGGATCGTTTGCCGACCACGCCGGCGTGTGCCGCGCCGGCAACTATGTCTGGCGACGGGCCGGCAGCCGCCACGATGCCTGGACCGACGAAGGCTGCCTCATGCTCGCGATCTTCCTGAAGCCCAATACCTTCTTCGACTAGCCGGCGCCGGAACGGGCGCGGTCTTCGAATAGAACCGCTCCCCGACCTCTGCTAATGCTCCGTCGCAGCCAGCCCTGTCGAGGCTGGCGCAAGGGAGGCAGAGGCATATGTCAGGCGTTCTTGAAGGCATCCGCGTACTCGATTTCGGCCGCTACATCGCCGGTCCGTTCTGCGGCACCATGCTGGCTGATCTCGGCGCCGAGGTGATCCGGGTCGAGAAGCTCGAGGGCAGCGAGGATCGCTGGGTGACGCCGGTCGTCGAGGGCGGCGAAGGCGCCATGTTCCTCCAGATGGGCCGCAACAAGCTCGGCCTCACCCTCAATCCGATGAAGCCCGAGGGCCGCGAGATCGTGAAGAAGCTGGTCGCGGCTTCCGACGTGGTGATCGCCAACCTGCCCTACGAAGACCTGCAGAAGATGGGCATCGACTACGAGACCATCTCGGCCATCAACCCGCGCATCATCCTCGCCACCACCTCGACCTTCGGCTCGGAAGGCCCCTACAAGACCCGCGTCGGCTTCGACACGATCGGCCAGGCGATGTCGGGCGCCATGCACCTCTCGGGCGACGGCGAAACGCCGACCCGCATGAACGCTCCCTTCGTCGATTTCGGCACCGCGCTGCTCAACACCGTGGGCGTGCTCGCGGCCCTGATGGACCGCGCCAAGAGCGGCAAGGGCCAGAAGGTCGAAACCGCCCTGCTGCGCACCGCCATCAACATCACCAACGGCCACCTGATCGAGCAGGCGATGCTCGACCTCAACCGCATCGCCACCCTCAACCGCGGCTTCACCGCGGGCCCGTCCGACACGTTCAAGTGCAAGGACGGCTGGATCTACGCCATGACGATCGGCCAGCCCCTGTTCGTGCGCTGGTGCAAGCTGATGGGTGACGAGAGCCTGGCGGCCGATCCGCGCTTCAAGGACGACCTCGCGCGCGGCGACAATGGCGAGGCCCTGTCGGCGATCATGCAGAAATGGTGCGACAGCCGCACGGTCGCGGAAACACTGGCGGCGCTCGAAGCCAGCCGCATTCCGGCCGGTCCCGTGTACACGCCGCAGCAGACGCTCGACGACAAGCACGTGCAGGAAGCCGGATTCTTCCACTCGATGGACTATCCGGGCGCCAAGATGGGCGTGCCGGTCCTCCAGGAGCCGGTGAAGCTATCGCGCACCCCCCTCACCATCCGGCGCCGCGCGCCGACCCTGGGGGAGCACACGGACCAGATTCTGCAGGAACTGGGCTACGGCGCTGACGACATTGCCAGGTTGAGGACCGACCGGGTCGTTTGAGGGGGGCTGATCCAGGGGCTTCTAAGAGCGTATAATGGCTCAGGAGCTGACCCATGATGCGACGTCTACTGCTTGCGTTGATGACGGCGGGCTTCTGCAACTCGGCAGGAGTGCTGGCCGCGCAGGACCTGCCGTATGGCCAAAGCCACGTTTTTGCCGCTTTCCGCAATGGCGAGCGGATCGGTACGCACACGCTCACCTTCCAGCAGAGTGGCGACAAGCGTGTCGTGACGACCTCGATCGACTTTGCGGTCAAGGCGCTCGGCTTGACCATGTATCGCTACATGCATCGCGGCCAAGAGGTCTGGAACGGCAACACGTTCGAATCGATCTCGACCCAGACCGATGATAACGGCACCAAGTACGGCGTGAAGGCCAAGCAAAACGCCGCTGGTGTTGCAGTCGTCCGCGACGGTGGCAGCGCACCGAAATTGTCGGCCGACGATGTCGGCTTCCAGCAGGGCGGTGCCAAGCAGGAAACGCTCCCGGCAGGCACGCTTCCGTCGACCCACTGGAATCTGAACCAGGTCAAACAGTCGGCGATGCTCAACAGCCAGAACGGCGCGCTCGCGAAGGTCCAGATCACGCCCAGGGGCCGCGAGACCATCAAGACGGCCAACGGCACCCTTGAGGCGACGCGATATTCCTATACCGGCGATGTTCAGATGGATCAGTGGTTCGATGATCGGGGCCGCTGGGTGAAGGCCTCTTTCAAGGCTTCCGACGGGTCTACGATCGAGTACATACTGCAGGAATGATACCTGCAGATTGTTTCGCGAGGCTGCCCGACCTCCTGTCTGACGATGCCGACCTCCTGAGACGCGGCCGCTGGCTGAACGTCGAGTGCAGGATCGACATCGGTAGCGAGCCTTTCCATCTGACCTTTAGGGACGGCACCCTCGCCTCCTTCGATCGCGGAACGCGCCTGATGCGATCCACTGCCTTTACTGTACGCGGCAGCGACGAAGCGTGGCGGCATCACTGGCGCAAAATGCCCGAGCCCGGTTGGCACGACCTGTTCGCGCTCACCAAGCGCGGCGCCGCCTCGCTCGAAGGCGATCTGCGGCCGCTGCTGCAGAACCTGCAGGTTTTCAAGGACCTGCTGGCCCTGCCCCGCCGCCTGCCGGAGGCCCCCTGACATGGCGCCCGTTTTCGACCCAATGGTCGGCCGTTACCTGCGGCTCGACATCGACGGCACGCCGCATCGCCTGTACTTCGAGGAGGCCGGTAGCGGGATCCCCCTCGTCTGCCTGCACACGGCGGGCGCCGACGGTCGCCAGTTCCGCCATCTCCTCGCCGACCCCGAGATCACCAGCCGCTTCCGCGTGATCGCGTTCGACATGCCCTGGCATGGCAAGTCGACGCCACCGGACGGCTGGGAGACGACCGAGTACCGCCTGACCACGGCCTCCTACACCGCCGCGATCCGCGCTTTCTGCCAGGCCCTGGAACTCGACCGGCCGGTGGTGATGGGCTGCTCCATCGGCGGCCGCATCGTGCTCAACCTCGCCATCGAACACGCAGCCGAGTTCCGTGCCCTCGTGGCGCTCGAAGCCGCCGATTTCCAGCAGCCGTGGTACGACACGGCGTGGCTGCACCGTCCCGACGTCCATGGCGGCGAAGTCTGCGCCGCTCTGATCTCAGGCCTGATCGCGCCGCAAAGCCCGCCGGTCAGTCGCCACGAGACGCTGTGGATGTACATGCAGGGCGGCCCCGGCATCTTCAAAGGCGATCTCTATTTCTATCGGGTCGACGGCGATCTGCGCGAGAAGGTGAAGTCGATCGACACCGAGTTCTGCCCGCTCTATCTGCTGACCGGCGAGTACGACTTCTCCTGCACCGCCGAGGACACGCTGCGCACGGCGTCGCAGATTGCCGGCGCGCAGGTACAGGTCATGAAGGAACTCGGCCACTTCCCGATGAGCGAGAACCCGACGAAGTTCCGTGAATACATCCTGCCCGTGCTGGACAAGATCGCCATGAGTTCCCGCCCGTAACCTTGAAGTCTCCGGCGCCGGCTACCAACCGCCGCCAAGGCCCTTGAAGATCGCCACGATGTCCTTCAGCACCTGGCCCTCGACCACAGCCAGTGAATCCTGGTTGCTATAGAGCGACTGCTCGGCTTCGAGGACATCGAGGAAACTCGTGAGGCCCCGGCTGTAGAGGTCTTTCGCGAGCTTCAGGGCCGAGCCGTAGTTCGCAACGGCGGCGGTCAGGGTGACGGCCTTCTGCCGGTCGGCGCGATAGTTCGCGAAGGCGTTCTCCACGTCCTGCAGAGCCGCCAGCACGGAGGCTCGATAGGCTCCGGCCGCCTGGTTGGCTTGAGCGATCGCGGCATCCTTCTGGTAGCCCAGCTTGCCGGCATTGAAGATCGGCAGGCTGATGGAGGGGCCGATCGACCAGGTGCCCGGCACGCCGATCGAGACGCCGCTGATATTGGTCTGGCTTGCGCCAATGTTGCCGGTCAGGGAGATGGCCGGCAGCAGCTTCGCCTGCTCCACGCCAATGCGCGCGGTCGCGGCCGCCAGCTTACGCTCGGATTTCACCACGTCCGGGCGGCGCCGCAGGAGATCCGCCGGGATGCCCGTGTCGATCGCGCCCTGGAAACGCGGCAGCGCCTTGCTGACGCCGAGCCAGGCGTCGAGATCAGTGGGCGACCGGGCCATCAGCACGGCGAGCTTGTGTCGCGCCTCGGCTGCGGCCGAACGTAACGGTGGCAGGTTGGCCTCCGCCGCGGCCAGCGAGCCCTTGGCCTTGAGGACATCGGACTCCGAGACGAGGTTGGCGTTGAGTCGCGCCTGGGTGAGCGCCAGCGTGTCGCGATAACGCCCGACCGCCGCCTCGCCGACCTGCATGCGCAGCTGTGCCGTGCGCAGGTCGACATAGGCCTTGGCGACGTCACCGACGACGGACAAGCGGGCCGAGCGAACGTCCGCTTCCGCCGCCTCCGCCTCGGCTTTGTATGCCTCTACCGACCGCCGCGTCTTGCCCCAGAGATCGAGTTCCCAGCTCGCGTCGATACCGACACTGCCGGACACCGAGGTGGCGACGGACGTATTGCTCGACGTCGACACCGAGGAGCTGTTCATGCTGTTTCCGGCGACGCCGTAGCTCACGCCGCGGGAGGCCGTCCCTGAGGCGCTCCCGTCCAGCGTCGGGAACAGGCCCGACCGCGTGGCGCCCAGGTTGGCACGGGCCTCGGCCAGCCGGTCCACGGCCTGGGCCACGTCAAGGTTCTGCGCCGTCGAATCCTGCACCAGCTTGGCCAGGATGTCGTCATGGAAGGCATCCCACCATCGGGCATCGGCCGAGACGCCGCCGGGCGTCGAGGCCTCGGTCCAGGTCTGCGGCGTCGAGATGTCCGGCGTCGTGTAATCCGGTCCGACCATGCAGCCCGGCAGCATCGCGGCGAGGCCGGTCAGGGCGAGCCATCGAAGGGCGCTCATGGCCGGGCTCCAGTGCTGCTCGCCAGCGGCGGCGCCTTGATGAAGACATCGACCTGCTGCCCGATATAGGAGGGCATGCTGTTGCGATCGAACGTGTAGACGACCTGAAGGACGCGCGTGTCGACCCGCTCGGTACTAGAGCCCGTGAGCGAGGTCTTGGGCTTCACATAGGGCTCGACATAGGCGAACTTCAGATCGGTGGCGAGGTCCCTGTTGCCCCGGACGGCGGCGCGCGCCGGCTCTCCCGCCTTCATCCGCCAGGCATCGTTCTCGTCGATGTCGACGCGAACAGCAAAGCTGCTGGTCTCACCCAGCAGCAGCAAGGGCGTCGCGTTCACGGCCGCGGCAGCGAACTCGCCCTTGCGCACGTTAACCTGCAACACCTCGCCCTCGAGCGGCGCGCGCACGATGCGACGCTCGATGGCAACGCGCGCGCTGTCGCGCTGGGCCTTGGCATTGTCGAGATCGGCGATGGCTTGCGTGAGTTTCGCCGTGTAGATCGCCACGTTGGCGCGGCGCTTGGCGGTCTCCTCGCCGCTGACAGCGCGCGTGTCGAGGCGCTCGACGTTGCGCAACTGCTGGCGATAATCCTCGAGCGTCGCCTCCGCTTCCTTCACCTTTGCCTGCGCCGATGTGACCGCCGTGTCCTTGACCCGCAGATCGGCCTCGGCGTCGGCGCCTTCGATGCGGAACAGCGGTTGCCCCGCCTGCACCTTGTCCCCCACCTTGATGAAGATCTCCTCGACCACGCCGGAAACAGGCGTCGCCACTTCGACATTTCGGGTGGCCGCCTCAATCAGACCGGCGCCGGCGATGTAGGAATCGTACGGGGCTTGCGCTGGTTGAGCGACGATCTCCGCGATCGCGGCAGGACGGCTCGCCCGTGTCGCGATGACGAGCGCGAAGGCGAGCCCGGCGAAGGCGAGCACCGGGATTGCCACACGCAGTAGCAGATTGAACCTGCTTCTCATGATGCTTTCAATTCCATGCTGACAATTTGACCGTCGTTCATCGTGGCGATGCGGTCGGCATACTTGAAGATCCGGTTGTCGTGCGTGACGATGACGAGGGCGCGACCGTCGCGCAGGGCGACCTCACGCAGGAGCTGCATGAGCGTGTCCCCGGTCTTTTCGTCGAGCGCGCTGGTGGGCTCGTCGCACACCAGGATCCGCGGCTCGTGCACGAGCGCCCGCGCCACGGCGACGCGTTGCTGCTGGCCGCCCGAAAGGTCATTCGGTCTGCCGCCGCCGCGCCCCCCCAATCCCAGACTTTCCAGAACGCGCCCGGCCTTGGCCAGTGCCTCACGGCGCCCGACTCCATTGAGAAGCAAGGGCACCGCAACGTTCTCGGCCGACGAGAGCGACGGGATCAGATTGTAGGACTGGAAAACGAAGCCAATGTCGGCCCGGCGAAGCTTCGCCTTTTCACTGGCGTTCAGGCGCGCGAGATCGCGGCCGAGCACCTGGCAGTCGCCGCCATCATGATCCAGGACCGAAGCGATGATGGAGATCAGGGTCGTCTTGCCACAGCCCGATGGCCCGACGAGCATCAGCAGTTCGCCCAGCGGCACGTCGAGATCGACGCCCCGCAACGCCTTCACCTGCGCTTCGCCCTCGCCGAACGACTTGGTCAATCCCCGGCAGCGGATGGCTATTTGGGGCTCAGCCACGGAACACCGTCGCCGGCTCGAGACGCATGACGGGACGCGCACTAATCGCGGCGGCAAGCAGGCTGACGGTCACGACCGCCCCCGCGCCTGCCGCCACCAGCCAGAGGTTCAGTTCGAAGGCGATGGGGCCGGAATTGCCGCTTGACCCGAAGAAGCTCACCGCACCGATGCCGATACCGAAGCCCTGCATGGCCGCGGTCAATGCCTGAAAGGCGATCATCGCAAGAAGCAGCCTGTTGCTGGCGCCCATCGCCTTGAGCACGCCGAAATATCGCAGGTGATCGAGCGTGAAATTGTAGAAGGTCTGTCCGGCGATACCTCCGCCGATCGCGAAGGCGATGATCGAGGAGATCGCGAAGTTCAGGAAGATACCCGACTTGAACAGGAAAAACTCGCGGCTGAGGTTGCGGAATTCCTTGCTCGTGTAGGCCGCAAGCCCGGTGTACTTGCGAATGTCGGCCGCGACGCGGGGCGCATCGGCCGGGTCCTTCAACTTGACCAGGATGAACGAGAGGATCTTGCGCTCAGACGACAGGAAGGTCTTCGCACGGGAATAGGTCGTGTAGATGACCGGCTGCGACTGGAAGCCGGGCGTGCCCTGATGAAGCCCGACGACGGTGGCGCGCTTGTCGTTGAGCTCCAGGGTCGATCCAATACCGAGCGGCGTCGCCGGCCCCGAACCATTGGGTTGCGCGAGCCGTCCATTCGCGCTGGCTGTATCCACGAGCACGGCATCGCTCTGGCGCAGATCGCTCAGATTGCCCTGTGAGATTTGCGCCGGCCCCCCGATCAGGCTCGCATCGTCTATGCCGATGATCTGGCTGGCGACGGAATTGCCGTCGGCGAGGCGCACCTTGATCGACCCGCGATAGAGGGGCACCGCCCAGGCGACACCGGTGATGCCTTTCACCCGGTAGAGCTGGGTATCCTGCAGGGCCTTGGCATCGTCGATATTCTCGACTTTGGGGTCCACCACCCACAGGTCGACCACCGGAAGCTCGGTGATGACCGCGGTGCTCCGCGACAGGATTCCAAGGAATATTGCCGGCTGCTGCACCATCATGAAGGCCGTGAAGGACAAGGCCGCGACGATGCCAATGTACTTTCCCCGCTCATTCATGAGCATGATCAACGCGATACGAAGCATTCCAGGCAATGTGGTGCGTCGGCTCCTTTAGACAAAGCGCGCCATTGTAACGGCCGGTAACGACATCCAAGGCAGACACACCCAGATACAAATCTGCGGCTCGCCACCAATTGCGTTTCCAAATGTTTCGCGAATATCAATAGACACAGGTTGCAGCATATACGCCGCCGCAACTAGTGGATACGCCCACGCATCGCGCGCTATCAAGAGTCATGACGGGACGCCGGACAATGCTCCTCATCACCTTGTTCATTTCCACCCTGTGCGCCATGCGCGTGCTAGCGGGATCGGATCTCCCTGCCCGACACAGGCAGAACGGCTTTGCCGTCGTGCCGATCGCCAGCGTCAGCGCTCGCGTTCTGTCCAATCACTGATAGCCGATAGCACTCGGGGAGGTTGTTTTGGGTTATCATCCCGTCGATGTACATGTCGGCAACCGCATGCGACAGCGTCGGTCGCTATTGGGCATGAGCCAGACGGCGCTGGCACGCTCGGTCGGCCTCACTTTCCAGCAAGTGCAGAAGTACGAACGCGGCGCGAACCGCATGGGGGCGAGCCGCTTGTTCGAATTCGCTGCGGTTCTCGGTGTGCCGGTCGCCTACTTCTTCGACGAAATCCCGGCAACTGCTTCTGGTGCATCCGGGGTAACAGGCAAGCCCCGCTCGGATCGGGAGGACCACGTCCCGCCCTCGCTCGACCTGCTGTCCCGGCGCGAAACGCTCGAGCTGGTTCGGGCATACTACAAGATCCACCCCGCCGTGCTGCGCCAGAAGCTCAGCTGGCTCATAACGAGTCTTGCAAGTGAAAGCCCCCAGCCCCGGAAGCGCCTCTCCGCGAAGCGGCCCCGCACGTGATGCGATGGTACGAGACGAGTCGCGGAATATTGTTTCCATGTGTTTCGGACAGGCAACGAGAAACCTGTCGGCACCAATTGAGAAGGCGCACCCCGCTCCTTTTTGCTGAACTTGTGCGAGTGTCTCCGGGCGCACAATTGGGGACGCTACATGTCACGATTCTACTGGGTACTCGGCGGGGCCTTGGGTTTGATCGCCGCCGCCTGGACGGTATCGGCACAACCAATGCCGCCCGGTACAGGCCCCCTCCCGAACCTGCCGCCCTCGCCGGGGATGATGCCGCCGCCGCCGGGCCGTCCTCCATTTTCCCCCGCCATGGCATGGGGTCCCGGCGAAGGCATACCAAGGCCACCACTCCATGCACAGTCGCCGGAATGGCCCGGCTTTGCGGAAGTCTGCGCCGACAGCCTGGCGCATCGGGCCGCCGCGCGGGCCTATCTGAAGGCGCGCCTCGACCTCACACCGCAGCAGCTTCCAATGTGGCAGGAACTCGACGCGGTCGCGACCGAAGGCGACATGGAAGAGCGCCAGGCCTGCGCGAAGCTGCCAGCGACGCCTGCAGATCTTTCCGTCCTGCAACGGCTGGACACGGCAGAAGAACGAACCGCCCGTCAACTGGCCCATCTCCGCAAGATCAAAGACCCCTTGCGCAAGCTGACGGCCACTCTCTCAATCGAGCAGCAGAAGCAGATCGACCGTTCGATGCCCCCCTTGCCATTCTGAGGGACGTACTACGGGACAGCGTGCGCAAACGAAAAATCAAACCAGTTTCGTTCGGCAAGCCATTGTATGATCCTGCCTGATGGCTCGCTCATCCCATATCCTGATCGTCGAAGACGATCGCGAGATCCGAACCATGGTGACGCGCTTCCTGCAGAAGCACGGCTTCCGTGTATCGGCCGCCGATTGCGCGCGCGCGATGGACAAGATCCTGTCCGCCGCCCGGATCGACCTGATGATCCTCGACATCATGCTGCCCGGAGAGGACGGTCTGAGCATCTGCCGTCGCATCCGCGCCGACTCCGCGATGCCCGTGATCATGTTGACGGCGAGCGGCGAGCCGACGGCCAGGGTGGTCGGGCTGGAGATGGGCGCGGACGACTACATCGCCAAGCCATTTGACCCCTACGAGCTCCTGGCGCGCATCAAGGCAGTCCTGCGGCGTGCCAGCGCCATGCCGGCGACCCTGGAAGCCGCCGCACCTGCAATCATGCGTTTCGCGGGCTGGCAACTGAATACCATCGCTCGCGAGCTCATCAATCCCGAGAGCAGCAGGATAACCCTCACAAGCGCGGAGTTCGATCTCCTAACCGCCTTCTGCCGTCATGCCCAGCGTACGCTGACCCGCGACCAGTTACTCGACCTCACGCAGGGGCGCGCCGGCGCTCCGCTCGACCGCAGCATCGACATCCTGGTCAGTCGCATCCGGCGCAAGATCGAACATGACCCGCGGGACCCGGAGCTGATCAAGACGGTCCGCAGCGGCGGCTATATCTTCACCCCGGAAGTCGTGTCCGAATGAGAGTACGAGACTGGCTGCGGTCGGGTCGTATCACGGTCCAGATCACGGCTTTGGTGTTCACATCGGGCGTGCTGGCGCTCAGCGTCATCACGCTGGTGATCTTCAATCTGCCCTACGACCAGGCGGTGCCCGACAATCCGCATCGCAGCGCCGCAACGCGCATCGGCACTCTCATTCGGGTGCTGGACGTGCTTCCGCCCTCCGGCCGTGCCAGCGTCGCCAGTGCCTACGCCGGCAGCGATCTCACGATCGAGCTGCTCCCCTCAGGCTCTGCGGGACCGCAAACACCATCAGCGGGAAGCCATCCCATAATCTCGCTGATCGCGCGGGACCTACCAAGCGGTAGCCACGTCACTTCCGCCATCGAGCAACCCAACCACTGGATGACGGTATCCACGACACTCGTCGACGGGACGGCGGTGCGGTTCGATCTGAAGCTCGAACCGCCACCCGTAGCCCCGGTGCCGTTTCTGCCCCCCCTTCTTTTCCTCGCAGCCCTGAGCATCGCGCTGGTGATCTGGACTGCACTCCGGATCGTGGCCCCCCTGAGGCGCTTCTCCCTGGCCGTCGACAAATTCGGCGTGGCAGGACAGGCACAGCCCCTCGCAGAAGAGGGTCCTGTCGAGATCCGGCTTGCTACCGCCGCGTTCAACCGAATGAGCAATCGTATCATCCGCCTGATCGACGATCGCACGCAGATGATGATGGCGATCAGTCATGATCTGCGGACCCCCCTCACCCGACTGCGGCTGCGCGCGGAGGAAGTTGCCAGCGAAGAAGCAAGGCGGGGCATCCTGCGGGATATCGAGCTCATGGAGTCCTCGATCTCGGAGGCCGTCACCAATCTCCGGCACGTCAGCGCACGGGAAGCGCGCGTCCGCGCGGACCTGCCGTCCCTGCTGGAATCCATCTGCAGCGACTTTGCCGATGCGGGATACACGATCGAGTATATCGGCCCCGACAAGCTCGCCGCCACGTTGAGGCCCCAGGCATTCACGCGCGCGATCACCAATCTCGTGCAGAACGCGACGAAGTACGGAACACGCGTCGTTGTACGATTGCAGGGGGAAGGCAAAACGGCAGTAATCGATGTGGAGGATGACGGCCCCGGCATCCGGGATGAGGAGAAGGAAGCCGTTCTAGAACCCTTCTACCGCTCCGATACCGCGCGACAGGATCCCGGCGGCTTCGGGCTCGGATTGGCCATCGCCTTCGAGGTCGCGCGCGATCACGGAGGAATACTCACCCTGCACGATTGCGTGCCGCACGGACTGCGCGCGCGAATACGTCTGCTTGTCGAACCGATCTGACGCTGCCACCGGCGTCGCGCGCGGAAGAGCGTGATCTCTGACCAGTCCGACCCACCGCCCGATCGCTCTCCGCCATCGCACACGAACAACTCGTCACGATTTGCTTCCGGCGGGGACATCGACACGCACAGAAACAAGTCCGCCGCCGCCGAGCATTCAAAGCTGGGGCGCCAACGCGTAGGTTTCGTGCGCTCACATCGAGCGCCCCCTGAAAGGAACCAACATGGCGAGAAATCGCAAGAAGACGTCATCGCTTGAGCATGTCCATTCCGTGCAACGGGAATCCTATCGCCACCGCGCCCTGAAGATCGCACTTCCGGCGGTTGGTGCATTGCTCGCGTTGGCACCGATCGCCGCATCCGCGCAACAGGCCGCCTCATCGCTTCAGGGCAAGGGTTTCTATGTCGGCCTGGAGAGCGGCCTCAACTGGCTTCTGAACAGCAATGGCAATAGCAACCAGACCGGATATGCCGTTGGCGGCGTTGCCGGCTACGACTTCTTCGGTCCTCGGCTCGAACTGGAGGTCATGTATCGTAACAACTCCGGCAACGGCCCGGCCCCCAACGGATGGGCGACCGGCCAGACCAAGCAGCTCTCCACCATGGTGAACGGCCTGTACGACTTCCGGCCCGGCGACATCATCACACCCTATGCTGGTGCCGGCATCGGCATGGCCTTCGCGGACCCCAGCCTGGGCAGTGGCTGCAGCATGTGCAGCACCAACTTTGCCTACCAGGCGATCCTGGGCGTCGGATACAACGCAAGCCCGTCGATGCGCGTCAACCTCGATGCGCGCTACTACGGAACGACAAATCCCGGCACCTATACCAACAACGATATCTCGGTGATGCTGGGGGCGACGTACCGGTTTGGCAAACCGTAATCCGTAGCTGCGCGCACATTATGCCGCCACACTTTCTGTCTTTGCGTCACTAACGTTTCTCCATCCATCGGCCAATGAACCAGCCCCCTGGCCGATGGCCGGTCGCCGATGGGACTCACGTCTCATCGGCGACCGGCACCCGCGCTTCCTCGCCCGGTATCCAGTCAGTGCCGACGAGGAGGCGCGGGCCCTTGCCAGGTCCTTCAAGCGACGCCCGCTGACGCCGAAATCCTATCGGCATCCTTTGACATGGCAGGCGCGGTACGATTGCCGGAAGGGATCCTCTTCCCGCTCGACCACCCGGCCTGGGTTGGCCTTCGCAGACCGATACACAGCGCCCCTCTCCTAACAGCCCGCCCGCGATCGCGTTCGTGGAAATCTATCGCCACTAGAGAGGCCGATGCTCGCGCTGGTGATGACGCACGTGACATTCGGGAATCGCTTGTCACGACACGTTGCCATCTCCAATCGCGACATCTTCAGAAGCAAATCGCTCGGCCGCCCATGTTCCAGGGCGAGTCCCGACCTCGTACGATGGGACACGCAAAGCGAACAGCAACGACATGAGGCGTCCACACGATGAGTGACCCGTACGTGATCGAGGTCTGGGGCGAACCTGCCGGCATTCTGATCGAGCATAACCGCCGCTTCCGCTTCTTTGCGGTATCGCACCTCTATGCTGCACTGAGCGGTTCTTCCTACCGCACGCGCGGACATGCCCGCCTAGCGGCCGCTCACCTCCGCAAAGAGATGTCGAGATGAGCAATCGGATCGAGGCGCCATGGGTCCGCGCGTGCCGACTGATGTCCGCTACGCTTCTTCTTTCCGCCGCCAGCGTCGTATCCGTCAACGGTGCATCGGCGCAGACACGACCGCTCGCCACAGATGAAAACGTGGCGGTCGCCCCGGAGATGCTCCCGGAAGGACGGTTTCCCGATGGAGCGCCCTCCATCGTCCGCATCACTTGTGAGGCTTCCGGCATCGTTGGCACGGCGTTCAAGCACAAGAGCGGATACCTGCTGGCATCCAACAGTTCAATCCGCAGCTGCACCGACGTGATCGTCGGTCTGCCGTCCGGTGACGAGATCATCGCCGAGGTGATTGCGCGGGACCCGCAAATGGATCTCGCCATACTGCTGCCGAAAGCACCGATTGCCGGTCGGCCGCTGGAGCTTGCACGGCTGCAGGACGTACCCATAGGCACCGCAACGGCGACCATAGGATACCCTGCGGGACACATCGGCAATTCGGCCCGTCTCTTTCTGGGATACGTGTCGGGCATCTATCGGATGCAGATCGAGCCCGGGCGGTCTTTCAGCAAGCTCATTCTCGGTGGCAACTACAACTCTGGCCTGGCCGGCAGCCCCCTCTTCGACAAGGAAGGGAATGTCATCGGGATACTCGCCGGCACCATGTCCCCGCTCTCCGACAGCACCGTGTCTGCGCTCAACGCACTGAAGGCCGAGCAAGGGTCTACCTTCATCTGGCAGCAGCCGGACGGCGTCAAAGTCGCACTCTCGCATGGCCAGGTCGTGGCCATGGTACTCGAGGAGATCCTCATGCAGGGTCACTATCTCGTTGGACTTGCGACGCCGCTTCAGGAGCTCAACGAATTCCTGACGAAGTACGGCATCGAGCCATAGGGTCGCGGCGAAGCACTTCGCCGCTCTCGCCTTCCACACAATCCAGACTCTCGCGGCACCGTCCGGCCACCCGCTCGGGCGGTCACCATCGTGTGTGTTCATGCACGGCTACGTCCTCTGCGGATCGCCTCGAGTTTGTTCCTTCCAGTTGTTTCTCATCCTGAATCAGAAAGGTGCGGACACAAATCTCGAGCAAGCGCGCTCTTCGTCCGCCCGATTCGTCAGCCATACACAGCTACTCCGAGTGAAGCGTTCAAATCGTCGTGGAGGTTCGTGTGAGCGGAAGCATTGCACCAGCGCGTGGGTACCATGTCGAGCGTGGCATACGTTGCCGGCGTTGAACTCCACCGCACGGCCGGGCATGTATCGCTGGACCTCCTTCGGCAAGGCACTGCTCACCCTCGTAGCCCTGTGTGCGATCGCCTGGCCTGCAGTCGCCCAGCGCGCCCCCGCAGGCACGATTGCTGGTATCCAGATCCAGGGTAATGTCCGCTCCGAGCCGGAGACGATCCGCTCGTACCTGCAGCTCAAGGTCGGCGAACCGTTCGACGCGGCCGCGGCCGACCGCTCGCTCAAGGCGCTCTTTGCGACGGGCTTGTTCTCAGACGTCGTGATCGAGATGCAGGGCTCGACCCTGGTCGTGAAGGTCACGGAAAACCCGATCATCAATCGCGTCGCGTTCGAGGGAAACAAGAAGGTCGACGACGACAAGCTGCGCGACGAAGTGCAGTCGAAGCCGCGGCAGGTCTTCACGCGCGCGCGCGTCCAGGCGGACGTCGATCGCATCCTGACCATCTATCGCCGCAGCGGCCGCTACAACGCCTCGGTCGAGCCCAAGATCATCAGGCTCGAACAGGGACGCGTCGACGTGGTCTTCGAGATCAACGAAGGCGACGTCACGGGCGTGAAGCGCATCAGCTTCGTCGGCAACCAGGCATTCGGCGACGGCACCCTGCGGGGCAAGATCCGGACGTCGGAGAGCGCCTGGTGGCGTTTCCTGTCGTCGGACGACCGGTTCGATCCCGACCGCCTGAACCTCGATCGCGAGCTTCTGCGCAAGTTCTATCTCTCGGAAGGGTACGCGGACTTCCGCGTGGTCTCGTCCGTCGCCGAGCTTGCCCCCAATCGCGAAGGGTTCTTCATTACCTTCACGATCAACGAGGGCGACCGCTACAAATTCGGCAAGGTCGATGTGACGAGCCGGTTCCAGGGCCTGAACGTCGACGTCCTCAAGACCTTCCTGACCATCGCGGCAGGCGACTGGTACGACGCGGACGAGGTCGAAAAGTCGGTCTCGAACATTTCCGAGGCGGTGGGATCGCTGGGCTACGCGTTCGTGGACGTGCGCCCTAACATCCAGCGCAACCGCGACAACAACACCGTCGACGTGACGTTCGACGTCCAGGAGGGACCTCGCGTCTACGTCGAGCGCATCAACATTTCGGGCAACACGCGAACGCTCGACAAGGTGATCCGGCGCGAGTTCCGCCTGGCCGAGGGCGATGCCTTCAACACCGCCAAAGTCCGCCGCAGCCAGCAGCGACTGCGCAACCTCGGCTTCTTCGAGAAGGTCGACGTCGCGGCGGCACCGGGCTCGGCGCCGGACAAAACCAATCTCGAGGTTCAGGTCGTCGAGCAGAGCACGGGCGAAATATCCTTCGGCGCCGGCTACAGCAGCTCCTCGGGTGTCGTCGGGACGATCTCCGTCCGTGAACGCAATCTGCGAGGCGCCGGCGAGGACGTGAACCTCAGCGTTTCTCTCGGCACCCAAAGCAGCCAGGGCACGATCAGCTTCACCCAGCCATACTTCCTCGATCGCGAATTGTCGGCGGGCGTCGACCTCTTCGTGACGCAGAACGACCGTCAGAGCACTTCGAGCTACAGCGATTCCAGTCTCGGTTTCGCCTTTCGCGGCGGCTGGGCCTATACTGAAGCCCTCCGGCAGACGCTACGGTATACGCTCAAGCAGACCAACATTTACGATGTGCAGTACTGGGCCTCTTCCGTCATCCAGGCCCAGGCCGGCTATTCGACCCTTTCCGAACTGTCCACGACCGTCGCGTGGGATACGAGAGATCAGCGCCTCAACACGACAAAGGGCTGGCTGCTGCGTGGGAGCCTCTCTGCGGCGGGGCCCGGAGGCGATCAGTTCTACTTGAGAGGCAATGTCGATGCGGCGTATTTCCAGCCGCTCTTCGCGGAGGTCGTGGCCTCGATCACCGGTTCCGTGGGCGCCATAGCGCCCTATTCCAACGCTTACGTTCGGCTAAACAACCTCTTCTTCCTCGGCGGTGACTCGTTGCGTGGCTTCGCCGTCGGCGGCGTCGGCCCGCGTGACGGCTACACCACCGATTCCCTGGGAGGCACGTATTTCTACACCGCCTCGGCCGAACTCTCGTTTCCAATCCCCCTCGTGCCCAAGGAAGTCGGTCTCGTTGGCAAGGCTTTCACGGACATTGGATCGCTGTGGGGCGTGCAGTCGGTGACCTCGAACAACACTTCGGTCCTGACGAGCGAGCTGATGCGCGTCTCGGCAGGCATAGGGATCCAATGGGCGTCGCCGTTCGGACCAATCCGCATCGACTATGCGTTGCCGCTTCAATATGAGCCCTGGGACAAGCTGCAGAACGTCCGCTTCAGCTTTGGCACACGCTTTTGACCCGGAACGAGATGCATCTTCGAAGCGCGGGGTGACACAAAGGTGCGACGACCAACGGTCAAGGGGTGTGAGTGCCCACCTGTTCGCGTTCTGTGTGCCATCCTGTTGGCCGTCACCCTTGCAGGCTGCCAGATACTGCCAGGCGCCGGCCCAAACATGAATGACGCGGCTGGCAAGTCCACGTCTGCGCTGCCGTATGACGTGGTCAATCTGGATGCCAGCACCGTCGCCGCATACCGTCCTGACCGTTCCGACAGCGCGCCCGCCCCTGCTCCGACGCTCAAACGCGGCCAGGCGACGCTGGCGAGCGGCGACACCGTACGCGTGAAGATCTACGGGAAGTACGAAGGCGGGCCTTACCCGACGCTACGGGATGGTGGCGCAGGCTTCGGCGCGCGTCGTATCGACGAGACCGGCACCGTGAAAGTGCCCTATGCGGGGAATATCCGCGTCGCCGGACTGACGATCCCGGAAGCGGAAATGCACATCCTGGCCCAGTTGCCCGACAAGACGCAGGATCCCCAAGTGGTGGTCGAACTCGCCGAAGACCGATCCCACACGATCATGATCTCGGGAGAGATCAAAAGCCCCGGCCGTCTTTCGACGCTCGACGGCGTAAACACTGTCGTGGAAGCCATCAACCGGGCTGGAGGAGCGGCCACCGGGACGCAGTCGACATCCCACCTGGAAGTTGTTGTGCGCCGTAGCGGCAGCCTCCTCCTGCGCACTCAGCTTCCCAAGGTTCTCAATGGCAACGACATCCGCATTGAACCGGGTGACGAGATCGTTCTCAGGCCGAATGCACGGACCTTCTCGGCCTTTGGCGCTGTCATGAAGGCCGGGAACGTCGACATTGCGCGGCCCGACCTCAGCCTGCTCGAGGCCCTCGGCGCCGTCGGCGGCCTGATGGATGAGCGCGCCAACAAGACCGGTGTGTACGTATTCAGGCTGGGCGATCCCGATGACCCGACCAGCAGGTCGAAGATATTCCGGCTCGATTTGATGCAGCCGGTATCGATGTTCGTGGCCCAGCAGTTCAATGTGCGCGACAGAGACGTCATCTACGTCACGAATGCGCCCCTGTATGAATACGACAAGGCATTGACGGCGCTTTATCGGACGGCGTCGGTCTACGGCGTCTTGAAGGATTGAACGAGGTCACTCAGAGCCACTCGAACACGGCGTTGCCGGACCAAGGCTACTGTTACGTACCCCATGTAACTCACCTTGTCTCAAGCCCCGCAGACACGTTTCGTTACAACTTCTTGTACCGATCAGAATTTCCCACGAGCTACGCTCGGGGCTGCGAAACGCTGGACGATCCGTGCGCCGCGGCCAGAAATTGCGCCGGTCGGGAGCGGCATTCGGCAGTCGTAAGGAGTTCGGATGAATTTCGATTTGCGGTGGACCGTTGCCGTGCCTTCGTGTGGCTCAATATGGAATTGCAGGACGACGAACTTGCCATGCGCCCTGGGCGTCGGGCCACGGCCTGCGCCTTTGCGAAGGCCAGCCCTCGCGACGGCCTTTGCACCGTTGACCTTCGGCAGCGCGACTAGCCGCGCGATGCTTGCCCGCCATGCCAACCGCATCGTCTCCAGCTGGCGCATTGGCACCTGCGTCCCTGCCATTGCTTTCGGCGCGCCGTGAACATCCGGCCAACAGCCTTCGCAGCCGCTTGCTCCGCGAGCCGCGGCGCACGCGCGTCTGGTGAAAGACGTTCTGCGCCTTCAGCGCACGCACGCGTGGTTACCTGCGCCGACAGCCAATCAATCGTATCCAAGCATGTCGGCTCGGCCGGTCGACAGAATCCGTTACAACTCTCGACGGCCCGGCAGGCGTCAGGACACGAAGAGTATGGCACTGTTCCCTCGGATCACGCCGGGTTCCTCCCCCACGAAGGGCCTTCATTCTCCCTCTCCAAGGTCTGCCTGGCGTGGTCCACCTCCACACTTCCCTGGATCCGAACGAGTCGCCCTCCTGCGGCGTCCGCTCGGCCTGCGCGAGGGGTCCTGCAGGTTTTCACTACAGGTGTTCTTCTTCTGGCGCTAAGCGGTACCGGGGCTTCCCTGCCCGCGCAGCCGGTACAAGGATCAATCCATGATCCGCGACAGACTCCCGACCCATTGCTCGCAGGCTATTCGCGCTGGGACCTGGATTTCGACGGCGTACTGACCTGTCAGGAATGGAAACGATACGCCGAGCAACTCTTCCGGCGCTCAGACAAGAACGGCGACGGCGTGCTGGAGCGCGAGGAGTTCGCGACCCTCGGCAAGCACGAACCGATCTTCGCAAAGGCAGATCTGGCATATTTCGATGACAACGGGGATGGGCGCGTCGACCTTCGTGAGTTTGCCGACAAGCCCAATCCTGTCTTCGTCCGCTACGATCGCAACCGCGACTGCCAGCTGACTGCCGAGGAAGCCCGCGGCGGAAGCGCATCGGGCAGTCCACCGAGCGCTCCCTCCAGGAAGCCGCAGAAGCCGCCAGCGGGCGGAATTGAACGCGCGGGTAATGCGTCGGGCGCGCCATAATCGAAGCGATGAAGCACTGACTGACGCTCTCAGCGCCGACGAACGCCGAATGCAGACCGGCATCTGACCTCCGCGCCGACATCACGGTGGTGCACCCGCGCTTCTGTCACCTGGAAAGGCCTCTATGATCCGAGGGGCGATCCATGCCGCGATCCATTCCGTGGTTGCCGCCCGATGTTGCAACAAACAGCGCTACGACAAGAGACACAACGACGAGCGCGTACGCGAGGCCGCGGGAAATGCAGGAGCGCCAGCTCATTAGTGTCCTCGCTTGGTTTCCCGGTCACTATCTGGAGGCGCATTCCTTGTGTCTAAGACGAACACGCTCGGAGTTGTTTCCGCTCGTTTCGCTCCCTCGTCAGAAATTCCTGGAAACACACTTGCGGCGGCACGTCCGGCCTCGGCACGAAGTGGGCTCGCCTGGCCATCGGGCTACGTATCCAGAGATGCAAGGTTGTTGTTGCCGGACCTTTCGGGTCAGCCCGCAGCAGCATATCGAAACAATGTAGGAGCTGCGTTTCCTGCCGTTGTCCGGGACTGTACCCATCCCTTGTGCCATCGCCCCGTTCAATCTGGTCGATCGCGCTTCATAGTTCCACGGAAGCCAAATGCATCGATTCCCAGCCCCCGGAAAGCCGGAGCACGCAGAGCGCGCTCGGACGGCAACCCTCTCGTCTCGCTTCGAGCTGGAAGCGTGATAGCCGTGGTCTCGCCAGGATCATCGGACCGACGGGACTCTGCGCTCGTCGTTTGTCAGTGCCGGGTTCTGCCCAGTGCCCAGACCATCGGCTATACGGTGAGCTTCTATGCCAAGCGTGGCGAACCGGATGGCTGGTCTCTTGAAGCCTACAGCCATATACGTGGCCTCGCTCGCCTGCCGGAGAGTACCGGCACCCAGGAGCAGCGCACATGGCAAAGCGCAGTCGTACGCCGACTACGCCGGCAAGGTGTCGAAGTCCTGTCCAGTCGAGACGCCGATGCCTACGAAAAGGTAAAGGGTCGTCTTTGGTCCCTGGTCTGGAGAACACCGATCCTACGATACATCCTTCTTTGCTGAGTGTGCGTCGGGACGGATCGGTGGAGTCGGGCCGTTGGTCGGCAGCGGGTTGACGAACAGCCCACAGCGCGAGCGCTGATCGCGATGCGCGGCACCGCCCCTCAGAGGATCTGGAAGACCTCGTAGACCGGTCCTGCGGCCTCGCGCCGGCCGGTCGAGACGCAGACGATGCGGTTGAGGAAGCGGTACTTTTCCGACGCCGTCTCGAACCAGGGCGTGGCGCGGAAGTAATACTGGCTGGGGTCGACCTTCAAGCCCATGTTGAGTTGCTCCATCACCCACGCCGGCCCGTGCCGCATGCCGCGATAGCTCATGTAGATGAGGTGTCCGTCGTCGGTCTTGAGCGTGAGCCGCACGTCGAGCTGGAGGATGCCGTCGCGCCGCAGCAGCAGCCAGTCGCCGGCCGGCGCTGGCAGGACGGTGCCGCGCAATTCCTCGCCCTCGAACGTGCCGCCCGTCACGGTCGCGATGCGACGGCGGCCATAGGGCGTCTCGCCGACATCGACAAAGTTAGGATCGACCTGGAGCGCCAGCGTGAAGAGATGGGTGGAACGGAGAGTCGGTTCGCTCATGCTAATCCTCGAATCTTGGCCGTCAGATCTTGGCCGTCCGACCTTCCCAGTAGGGAGCGCGGAGTTCGCGCTTCATGATCTTGCCTATGGTACTGCGCGGAAGCGAGTCGCGGAACTCGACGGCGACAAGTCGCTGCGTCTTGCTGAGTTGGCCGTTCGCCCATTCGCGCACCGCTTCCTCGCCAACCGTCGCACCGGCGCGGCGCACGCACAAGGCCATCGGCGATTCGCCCCACTGATCGCTCGGCACGCCGATCACGGCGACGTCGATCACGTCGGGGTGCTTCAGCAGGAGCACCTCGATGTCGGCGGCGTAGACGTTGAAGCCGCCCGAGATGATCATGTCCTTCTTGCGATCGAGCAGGATCAGGAACCCGTCCTCGTCGAGCTTGCCCATGTCGCCGGACTTGAAGAACAGCCTGCCGTCGGTGTCGTGCCAGAACAGCTCGCGGGTCTTGTCGTCCTGCTTGTAGTAGCCCTTCATCATCATCTCGGCGCGACCGGCGATCTCGCCGACCTCGCCCTGGGCCAGCTCCCGGCCCTGCTCGTCGAGGATCTTCAGCTCGACGCCGAAGCCCGGCTTGCCGACCGTGTGGAGCTTGTCGGGATGCAGGTTGGCTTCGAGCATGCAGCTGCCGCCGCCCTCGGTCAGGCCGTAGATCTCGATCAGCCGGCCGGGCCAGCGCGCGAGGCAGTCGGCCTTCACCTGGGCGCGCAGCGGCGCGCTGGTCGAGAGCTTGGCCTTGAAGGAACCGAGGTCGTACTTGTCGAAATCGGGATGGGCCAGGATGCGCTGATACTGGACGGGCACCAGCATGGCATGCGTGGCCCGCTCGGCCTGGGCCAGGTCGAGGAACTTCACCACGTCGGACTTGCGCATCAGGATCGACGTGCCGCCAACGCCGACGGTGGCCAGCAGCGCGACCAGCGTGGTGTTGGAATAGAGCGGCGTCGAGACCAGCGAGATCGTGTCCGGCCCGTAATCGAAGGCCGGAAAGCGCACGGGAAGCTGGCTGCGCAGCGCGTGCGAATGAAGGATGCCCTTGGGCAGGCCGGTCGTGCCGGAACTGTAGATGATGTTGAAGTCGTCGAGCGGACCGATCCCCGTCTCGAACGGCGCGTCACTGGCCGGCGCCAGCCAGGCTTCGAAATCCTGCCACCCCGGCCGGCCGAAGTCGTAGGCGATGCGGCCGCCGGCCACGAGCTTGCCCAGGCGACCCTCATACGGCTCGACCAGAGCGCGATACTGGTCCGACAGGAACAGGACCTTGGCGTCGCAATCGTCGAGCATCTTCTCGAGTGCGTCCGCGGCGGCCATCGTCGAGAGCGGCACGACGCAGACGCCGGCCCGCAGGCCGCCCATGAAGGTCTCGAGATACTCGATCGAGTTGGCGGCCAGGATCGCGATCTTGTCGCCGCGCCCCAGTCCCATTTCCGACAGACGCCGGGCGATCCTGTTGATGCGGGCGTCGAACGCCTGCCAGCTCCGCACCACGCCGTCGCACTTCACCGCCGGCTTGCCCGGATGGCTCAGCGCATGCCGGGCGACATAGGCCGGGATCGACGTGAACTCGGGAATGTCGTCGATGACCGGCTGCGGCACGGTAGGTTGGCTGGCGGGCGGCTCGACGCTCACGACTGACCTACTTCTTGGGCTCGACCGTCTCCACCGGACCGCCGGCCTTCTTCCAGGCGCCGAAGCCGCCTTCGAAATGGGCGACCGGGGTGAGGCCCATGTCCTGCGCCGTCTTGGTCGACAGGGCCGAGCGCCAGGCGCCGGCGCAGAAGAACACGAACTTGTTGCCTGTCTGGAAGTAATCCTTGGCGTAGGGGCTGTGCGGATCGATCCACATTTCCAGCATGCCACGCGTCACGTTGATGGCGCCGGGAATGGTGCCGTCGCGCCACAGTTCGCGCGGGTCGCGGATGTCGATGAAGGTCACGTCCGGCTGGCCGTGCATCTTCATCGCGTCGGCCAGCGACAGCGTCTCGATCTGGCTGTTGGCCTCGTCGACCATCTGCTGGACCGTCTTCTTGATTTCGAGCGGCATCGTATCCTCCTACGCGCTTGCTTCGAGCGTCAGTAGCATTTTGGCCCGAGCGCGCAAACGACCGCCCGCTCGCCGCGTGAAAATCGCTACAGCTATTTTCCGCCGGTCCCCGGGATGGCCTTCATCTCCTCGAGCCACACGTCGGGGCTGCCGTCGGAGGGCGCCCGCCAGTCGCCGCGCGGCGAGAGCGACCCGCCGGACGAGATCTTCGGTCCGTTGGGCAGCGCCGAGCGCTTGAACTGGTTGGTGAAGAAGCGGCGCAGGAACAGCGCGAGCCAGCTGCGGATCTCTTCGAGCGTGTAAGCACGCCGCGTTCCTTCCGGCAGGTTGGCCGGCCAGGCGCCCTTCTCCATGTCGTGCCAGGCATTCCAGGCGAGGAAGGCGATCTTCGACGGCCGGTAGCCCAGCCGTGTCAGGTAGAAGAGATTGAAGTCCTGCAGCGCATAGGGACCGACGAAGCTCTCGGTCGCCTGCACGACGCCCTTCTCCCCCGCCGGAATGAGCTCGGGCGAGATTTCGGTGTTCAGGATGTCGTGCAGGATCTCCGCCGTGTCCGTGCTCACGTCACCGGAGGCGGCGACGAAGCGGATCAGATGCTGGATCAGCGTCTTGGAGACCGAACCGTTGGGATTGTAGTGGGACATGTGATCGCCCACGCCGTAGGTGCACCAACCCAGCCCCAGCTCGGACAGATCTCCGGTGCCGACCACCATGCCGCGCTGCTGGTTGGCCAGGCGGAACAGATAGTCGGTGCGCAGGCCCGCCTGCACGTTCTCGAACGTCACGTCGTAGAGCTTCTCGCCCTTGGCGAAGGGATGGCCGATATCGGCCAGCATCTGGGTGGCGGCCGGCTTGATGTCGATCTCCGCCGCTGTGACGCCGAGCGCCTTCATCAAACGCCAGGCATTGGTGTGCGTCTTGTCGGAAGTGCCGAAGCCCGGCATCGTGTAGGCGAAGACGTTCTTGCGGCTGAGCCCCAGCTGATCCATCGCGCGGCAGGCCACGATCAGCGCATGCGTCGAATCGAGGCCGCCCGAGACGCCGATGACGGCATTCTCCGTGCGGCTCGACTGCAGGCGCTGCGCCAGCCCCTGGACCTGAATGTTGTAGGCCTCGTAGCAATTGTCGCGCAGCTTGGCCGGATCGGACGGCACGTAGGGGAAGCGCTCGATGGCGCGGTCCAGCGCGACACGGTCCTGCGGCGGATCGAACGCGAACCGGACCTGCCGGAAGCGCTCGACCCTTTCCTTCTCCTGCAGCGCGCAGTCGGCGAAGCCGTTGTAGCGCAGCCGCTCCTGGCGGATGCGGCCGACATCGACGTCGGCCTGGATCATCGTCGACTCAAGCTCGAAGCGCTGCGATTCTACGAGCTGGTCACCCAGCTCGTAGATCGCGGCGTGACCGTCCCAGGCGAGATCGGTCGTGGATTCCCCCCGCCCCGACGCCGAGTAGGCGTAGGCAGCGACCGCGCGCATCGACTGGCTGCCGCACAGCAGCCGCCGCGCCTCGGCCTTGCCGATGGTGATGTTGCTGGCCGACAGGTTGACCAGAAGCTCGGCGCCCGCCAGCGCCGCATGGCTCGACGGCGGGATCGGGACCCAAACGTCCTCGCAGATCTCGACATGGAAGGTGAGATCGAGGCCGGTCGCCTTGAACAGCAGGTCGGTGCCGAAAGGCACGGTCTGTCCGGCCAGCTCGAGCTCCTGGCAGATGACGTTGGCGCCCGAGATGAAATGACGCTTCTCGTAGAACTCGCGATAGTTCGGCAGGAAGGTCTTGGGCACCACGCCCAGCACCTTGCCGCGATGGATGACGACCGCGGTGTTGTAGAGCCGGTTCGTCACGCGCAGCGGCGCCCCGACGATCAGGACGGGGAAGAGATCGCGCGAGGCCTCGACGACCCTGGCGATCGACCGCTCGACCTCGTCGAGCAGCGCGTCCTGCAGCAGCAGGTCCTCGATGGCATAGGAAGAGAGCCCCAGTTCGGGAAAGACCATGACGGCCGCCCGCGCCGCATCGCCCTGGCTGGCGAGCTTCAGCGTCTCGGCCAGATTGTAGGCCGCATCGGCCACGCGGGTGCGCGGCACGCAGCAGGCCACGCGCACGAACTCATGGGAATAAAGCGAAAAGAAATCAGACATCGGAACTCCAGCCATTCCCTAGTGGTGCCTTGGACACCGGTTTCGATCAAGGGGTGCTGGAAAGAGAAGGCGATGGTGGGCGCGACAGGGATCGAACCTGTGGCCACTGCCATGTCAAGACAGTGCTCTACCGCTGAGCTACGCGCCCATCACCTGCTGCTGCCCGGGTTTCGAAACGCCCCGGAGCGCGGAGGCCGGTCGTCTACATTGCCGCAAACGGATTGGCAAGTGCGCGAAGCGTGACGCGACCGGATTCGCGGGCTATGACCGAAGAATGGATTTCGCCCCGGTCCTGACCGATCACGAGGCCCTGGATTGCCGTTTGCCGGCGCAACAGACCGTGCCGGTCGTCGTTGCGTCGCCGCATAGCGGATCGATCTATCCCGCCTCGTTCCTCGAACAGGCGGCGGTTTCGCTCTCCGCGCTCCGCCGGGCGGAAGACGCCTTCGTGGACGAGCTGTTCGCTGCCGCGCCGTCGCTCGGCATGCCCTTCCTGGCCGCGCGCTTCCCCCGCTCCTACGTCGATGCCAACCGCGAACCCTATGAACTCGATCCCGGCATGTTCGAGGGGCCTCTGCCGCGGCCGCTTAACCATCGGACCACGCGGGTAGCGGCCGGCCTCGGGATGATTCCGCGGGTTGCCGCCAGCGGGGAGGCAATCTACCGCGGCCGGGTCCCCTCCGAGACGATCGAGCACCGGCTCGAGACCTGCTGGCGTCCCTATCACCAGACCCTCTCCCTGCTGGTCGAGAACACCTACAGCAGTTTCGGCGGCGCCCTGTTGATCGATGCCCATTCCATGCCCTCCTCGGCCTCCAATCTGGGATCGCGGGACCCCGATCAGAGGGTCGACATCGTGCTGGGCGACAATCACGGCGAGGCGTGCGCGCCTGAATTCACCGCCGCCGCCGAACGGTGGTTCCGCGCAGGCGGCCTGCGCGTATTGCGCAACCAGCCTTATGCCGGCGGCTTCACGACGCAGCGCTACGGAAGGCCCGCCCTCGCCCGGCATACGCTGCAGATCGAGATCAACCGATCACTCTACATGGATGAGGCGCGGCACGAGAGGCTTCCCGTGGCCGGGGTCATCGCCCGGCTCATGACCGGCCTGCTGGAGACGATGGCCCAGCAGGCTCAGGAAACGCTGCCGCCGCCGCGACCGCTCGCCGCCGAGTAAATCACCCGATCCAGCCGCCTGCGCAAAAGCCGACCGCGCAAAAAAAAAGGGGCCGCGACTAGCGCGGCCCGAGTTTAGGGAGGAAACGCCCAAGACGGGCATACAGCAAACAATGCGGCTACCGAGGTAGCGTTTGCTGCCCACAAAGAATGGTGCACCTGCGAAGAGAATGCAAGCGCGAAAAAGAGCCCTGAATTCACATATTTAGCGCTCGTTGATGTAGGGCCGGCGGTGTGGCGTTTTTGCAACGCACAAGAATAGTGCGATGCAGCTTTGCACTGAGCGCATTGCTTCGGCAAACGCGCGTGGTGTGCGGATTATGTAAGATGTTCAAATACTTAAGCTCAAGTGGAGGGGTTGTTGGCCAAGAAGTTCGTAGTCGCCATGATGATGCACGAGACCAATACGTTCTCGCCCCTGCCCACCCCAATCGAGTCCTTCGCCCGGGCCGGCTCGCTGAGCGGACCGAGTGCGATCAAGGAGGCCGAGGGGACCAATACCTCTCTGGGCGGCTTCATTGAGGTGGCGCGCAAGGCCGGCGCCGAGTTCACCGTCCCAATGGCCGCCTCTGCCCATCCGTCGGGCCTGGTCACCAAAGCGGCATACGAGCAGATGACTACGGCCATCGTGGACGAGGTCAGGAAAGGCTGCGATGCGGTCCTGCTGGCCCTGCACGGCGCAATGGTCGCCGAGCACTATGACGACGGTGAAGGCGAACTGCTGAACCGCCTCCGCAAGATCGCGCCCGACGTGCCGATCGCCGTCGCCCTCGATTTCCATACCCAGATGACCGACGCCATGGTCAACGGCGCCACGATCATGACCGGCTACCGGACCTACCCGCATATCGACATGGCCGACACGGCCCGCCGGTCGGGTCGCACCCTGATGAGGATGCTGGCCGGCGAAATCGACCCTAAGATGGTCTGGGGCAGCCGCCCGATCATGAGCAGTTCGCTGGTCCACACCCCCTCGCGCGAGCCGATGAAGACCCTGATGGGCATGGCCAACCAGGCCGAGGACACCGGACAGGTCCTGAACGCCTCGGTGTTCGGCGGCTTCCCGCAGGCCGACATCCCCCATCTCGCCCTCTCCTCGGTCATCGTCTGCGACAAGCGGACGGCGGAAGGCGAAATCCTGCTCAACCGCATCCTCGATACGGCCTGGGAGAAGCGCGAAGGCTTCCTGTTCCATCCGGAGCCGCTCTCGGTCCAGGTCGGGCGCGCCAAGGGCTATATCGACTATCCGGTCGTCATGGCCGACCATGGGGACAACACCGCCTCGGGCGGTACCCAGGACGTGATGAGCGTCATCGAAGAGGCGATGAAGCAGGAGCTCGAGGACGCGGTCGCGGGCCCGATCTGCGATCCGGCCTGCGTCGAGCAGATGATCAAGGCCGGTGTCGGCGCCGAAGTGACGCTCGAGCTGGGCGGCAAGATCGACATGCCGGCCATGGGCCTGAAGGGCAAGCCGCTCAAGGTCACCGGCAAGGTCAAGGCCATCACCGACGGCCAGTTCACCGTCACCGGCCCGATGGCGACCGGCACCACGGTGCGCATGGGACGCACCGCCGTGCTCGACACCGGCAAGATGCAGATCGTCGTGTCGGAGAAGCGTGCCGAGCCTTACGATCTCGGCGTCTTCACCCATTGCGGCATCGATCCGCGGCGCAAGAAGTACGTGCTGATCAAGTCGCGCCAGCATTTCCGCGCCGGTTTCGAGCCAATCGCCAAGCACATCGTGATGTGCGACGGCGACGGCTGCACCGCCTCCGACCTCAAGCTCTTCAAGTACGAGCGGGTCAAGCGGCCGCTGTATCCGTTCGACCTCGACATGCGGCTCGGCCGCAACGAAGTCTAGAGTTACGCCGCTGCGCCCACGGTCTTCATCCCCCGTCCTACGGGGGATGAAGACCGGAGGGCCGGAGGGGGACAGCCACCAGCCTGATCTTTCCCCGGCCCAAGGTTCCCGCGTTGCCCTCCCCCTCCCGGCCTCCCCCGTGAGACGGGGCAGGTGAAGAGTTTTCTCCAGGAGTTTTTCAGATGGCCACTTACGACATCGTCATCCGCAACGGCCAGGTGGCCGACGGAACAGGCAAGAAGCTCTTCGCCGCCGATGTGGCGGTGAAGGGCGACCGCATCGTCGCGATCGAGGCGCCGGGCACGCTCCGCGGTGACAACGAGATCGACGCCACGGGCAAGGTCGTGGCGCCAGGCTTCATCGACGTGCACACGCACGACGACACCGCGCTGATCGACAATCCGACCATGGCGATGAAGGCCAGCCAGGGCGTCACGACCGTGGTGTGCGGCAATTGCGGCGTCTCCGCCGCACCGTACGTCCGGCCCGATGTCGGCCACTGGATGTCGCTGATCATCAAGAAGAAGGAGAACCTCTCCAAGGACTTCGCGGAGTTCGCGGGCAAGGTCGATGCGGCCAACCCGGCCATCAACGGCGCCTTCCTGATCGGCCATGGCACGCTGCGCATCAACTCGATGGGCGACGACCTCAACCGCGTCGCCACCGCCCCCGAGATCACGCAGATGCGCGAACTGCTCGACCAGAGCCTCGAGCAGGGCGCGATCGGCATGTCGAGCGGCCTGTTCTATGCCGTCTCCAGCCACGCCTCGACCGACGAAGTGGTCGACGTGGCCACCCCGCTCGGTCGCTGGGGCGGCGTCTACACCGCCCACATGCGCGACGAGGGCGACCATATCCTGAAGGCGATGGACGAGACGTTCGAGATCGGCCGCCGCGTCGGTGCCGAGATCATCGTCTCTCACCACAAGTGCTCGGGCCGCTCCAACTTCGGGCGCATGAAGGAGACGCTGCCGCACTTCAACGAAGCGATGAAGAAGCAGCAGATCGCCTTCGACGTCTACCCCTACGTTGCCGGCTCGACGATCCTGCGCAGCGACATGCTGGAACGTGCCGACAAGGTCCTCATCACCTGGTCCGACAAGGTCCCGGGTCTCAGCGGCCGCGACCTCAGGGAGATCGCCGAGGAGATGGGCTGCTCGATGAAGGAGGCCGCCGACCGTATCCAGCCGGCCGGCGCCATCTACTTCATGATGGACGAGAAGGACGTGCAGGCGGCGATGTCCCATCCCGGCGCCATGATCGGCTCGGACGGCATCCCGTTCGACGCCCATCCGCA
The DNA here is from genome assembly GCF_965279625.1 of Reyranella sp. Lineage (GTDB taxonomy): Bacteria > Pseudomonadota > Alphaproteobacteria > Reyranellales > Reyranellaceae > Reyranella. The sequence goes on along the minus strand of NZ_OZ257251.1, from coordinate 5,717,656 downwards.
TCCGCGCCTGTGGGGCACCTTCCCACGCGTGCTCGGCCATTACTCGCGCGACCTCGGGCTGTTCCCTCTCGAAGACGCGGTGCGCCGGATGACGTCCTACTCGGCGCAGCGCTTCCACCTGGCCAAGCGCGGCGAGGTCAAGCGCGGCTTCTATGCCGATCTCTGCATCTTCGATCCGGCGACAGTCATCGACACCGCCACTTTCGAGAAGCCGATCTCGCCGGCCAGGGGCATCGACACGGTGATCTGCAACGGCGCCTTCGCCTGGCGCGACGGCAAGCCCGGCGGCGGTCAGGCCGGCCGCGCGCTCAACCGCCAGGCCATGCAGGACGAAGCCAGGGCCTGAGCGCCAGGTCGTCACACCCGAGAAAAGAAAAGGCCCGCTTCACGCGGGCCTTTTTTATTCCTCAGTCGTTGCCTTCGTCGCGGCGGGTGCGCTCCATGCGCTCGTGGCGCTCCTGCGCCTCGACCGACAGGGTCGCGATCGGTCGTGCCTCGAGACGCTTCAGCGAGATCGGCTCGCCGGTCTCCTCGCAGTATCCGTAAGTGCCTTCGTCGATCGACTTCATCGCCTGGTCGATCTTGGAGATCAGCTTGCGGAAACGATCCCGGGTCCGCAACTCCAGCGAGCGGTCGGTCTCGGCAGTCGCGCGATCGGCGAGATCGGGCTGCGCCAGACTCTCTTCCTGCATGTTCTGGAGCGTCTGGTTGGATTCCTCGATCAGCTCGCCCTTCCACTTCAGCAACTTCTGCCGGAAGTACTCCTGCTGCATCGGATTCATGAAAGCTTCACGTTCTGTCGGCCGATAATTCTGCGGCAACGTAATCGACATCGTCGGCAACTCCACTCGAAGCCACGATAGTCCACCAGGGGAAGGCAGACCCTTTTCGAAGCGCGCGGAGTATAGGGACGGGCCTTCCCGGAGCAAGATCGTTTCGGGGTCGCGCGCCGATTCAGCCGTGCAGCGCAACAATTACAGCGGTTGTAATAATCCCCAAGTTTCGAGCCTTTTAGGCCTCGGCCTCACTATCAATGCTGCAGTGCAGCAAATGCCTGCAAAGCCAGCAGTCTTGCGAGGGTTTTGGCTGGATCGAAGGCAGGTTCGACGGCTAACGCAATTTCCGCCGCTCCGCCCAGGCTGGCGCCCCCGCCGAGCGCCTCCAGGAACGTCGCTTCCGCCCGAGCGAGGCTCGCGAAAGCGGCATCGTACGCCCGACGCAGGACCACCACCGAGGCCGGTCCCTCCTCCAGGGATACGGTCCCGACGGTCGCACCCGGCTGCGACGCGTGCCAGATTCGATCGATCGGGTAGCGCGAACTGACCAGGGTCGAACCGGCCGCCAGGGTCACCTTCAGCTCGAACAGGCGTTCGGCAGAGAGCCCGGCAAGGTCGGGCGCGGCCAGCCTGTCCACCAGCGGCGCGTGGAACGCCAGGTTCAGGGCCCAGTCGAGCCGGGCCATGTCGGCGAGGTAGGCCAGAGCGGCCGCAGGACCGTAGTCCGAAACGAACGCCGGGAATCCCTCGCCAAACTCCGCCAGCACCGGTTGCACCGGCAGGTTCTCCACGACGAATTCAATGGCCATGGTCCGGAAGAACGCCTTACCGACGATCGCCTGCACGGTCGGGAAGGTGGCTGCGAGCGCCTCCGCCAGGCTCTGCGCCACGTGATGGCGATGGACACGGAGACGGGCCGGGGCGGAAATCGTGTCGCCCACGACGGCGTCGGCGAGGCCGGAGCCCTCCTCGCCTTTCAAGTGGGCCGCGAACGCCGCCTGCAGATCACGCAGCCCGAGCATTGGTCTCCACCGCGATGTCGAGCGCTCGCCCCGCCCGCCTTGCCTCGTCGAGCAGCACGTCCAGAACCGGAAGATCGGTGTCCCATTCGACCAGCGTCGGCCGCGGGCCGTAGCGGCGCACGATCTCGTCGAACAGGGCCCACACGCACTCGCCGACCCGGCTGCCGTGATCGTCGATCAGGATCGGCTTGCCGTCCGCATCGTTCACCGCATGACCGGCCAAATGGTATTCACCGATCGCCGATGCCGGCAGCCCGTCGAGCCAGGCGCCGGGATCGAGCCGCAGATTATGCGCCGTGACCGCGATGTTGTTGGCGTCCAGCAGCAACCCGCAGCCGCTTCGGCTGACGAGTTCGGCCAGGAATTCAGGTTCCGAGAGGGTGGAATGCGCGAACGCCAGGTAGCAGGACGGATTCTCGACCAGAACCTGCCGCTCGAGCCGGTCCTGCAGCCGGAGGACATTGCGCACGACGACTTCGAGCGCCTCTTCGGTGTAGGGCAACGGCAGCAGATCGTTGAAATAGCGGCCGTCCGCGACACTCCACGATAGATGGTCGGAGATCAACGCGGGCTCGAGGCGACGGATCAGCGCCGCAACACGATCGAGATGCCCCTCGTCCAGCCCGTCGACCGAACCGAGCGAGAGGCCGACCGCATGGACCGAGACTTCATAGTCCTCGCGCAGGCGCTCGACGGTCCGAAGCGCCGGAGAGCTCGCGAGATGGTTCTCGGCGTGGATCTCGAGAAAGCCGGTTGCCGGCCGGTCGCGCGCGATCTCCGCCAGATGCGGCGACCGCAGCCCGATGCCGGCAACCGGGTTCATGCTCAGCTGGGCGTGAGCTTGCCGCCGATGATCTTCTCGCAGGCGCCTTTGGGCACGGACACCCAGGCGTCGGGCTGCGCATCCGCTTTGGATGTGCCGGCGCAGGATGACTTCGCCGTCTGGCAGTCGTTCTTGCCGGCCTTGGCGATGCCGTAGCATTTCTCCATATTGCCCTGCGCCTGGCTGGTGGCAGCCGGCAGCACGAGGGCGGCGGCGAGAGCCGAAGCAATGGCTGCGCGAGTGCTGTTCATTGTGTCCTCCATGACATGACGACGCCCAGTCTATACAGCAGATTGAGGCGGCAGGGCGTCAGGCAGCCGCCATCGTACGCACAGAGGTGGAGTAACGAAAACTTGTTCGACAAACCCGGCAATGGACTGCTGAGCCCCGGCGACTTCGTGCGTCATCCCGCTCGACCGGACTGGGGCCTGGGCCAGATCCAGTCGATGATCGGCCACCGCATCACGGTCAATTTCGAGAATGCCGGCAAGGTCGTCATCGACGGGAACGTCATCGAACTCGCTCCAGACGACGCATCGCCTCGCTGAGTTCGACCGGCGTGTTGACGTTGAGGAACGGCGCCGCATTGCCCGGCCAGACGAGCTCCTCGAAGGCATAGCGCTGGGCGAAGGTCTCGACCCGCCGCATGCCCTCCTCGAGGATGGCGCGGCGCAGATCGGCGGCAAGCTTCACCGACCAGATGGCAAGTGTGTGTTCGCGGCGCTTGCCATGACGCACCATCAGGACGTCCGGCTCCGGCACGTGCATCAGGCCGCAGAGCCTGACGGTGAGATCGAGCGGCAGGAACGGCACGTCGGCGGGCGCCGTCAGGATCCAGCCGGAATGCGGGTGGTGCTGGCGGGCCCATTCCATGCCTGCGAGGATGCCGGCCAGAGGACCGAGCCGCCGTCCCTCGCGCTGCGCCATCTCCTGGACATCGAGCGGATCGGCGATCACCGGCACGCCCAGCCCGCGGAATTCCGGCGCCAGATCGTTGGCCACGATCACGAGATCCATTACCTGCGGTCGCAGGCGTTCCACCACATGCGCCACCATGGGCCGGCCGGCGAGCACGCGCAGCGGCTTCAGCACGCCTGGTCCCATCCGCCGTCCCTCGCCGCCGGCCAGCACGACGCCCACGACGGCGCCACTGCGCACGGGTCCGAATTTCTGCAACGTTCTCGTCGCCATGGTAGCACTATGCGAAGTTGAAGAAATCAAGCAAGGGGGAGCCTCCAATGACGTTCAGCATCGCCAAGGCCGCCACGTGGCTGCATCAGGTCGACAGAGCGCGCGCCGTGGTCGGATGGTGGCCGGAGCGGTTCGCGACGGACGACGAACGCCTCGCCTACAAGGTCCAGGACGCCTTCCTCAAGAAGCAGGTCGTCAAGCAGGGGCCGCTGGTTGGCTACAAGATCGCGCTGACCTCACCGCAGATCCTGGCGCAGACCGGACTTAAGGGTCCCGCCTACGGGCCGATCCGCAAGAAGCGCGTGCTCGAGCACAAGGCGACCGTCCGCGCCGATCGCTGGACGCGACTGGGCGCTGAACTCGAGATCATCCTGATCGTCAACGCCGACGTGCCGGCGCCCAAGGCCAAGCCCTACGACAGGGACTCGATCGCGCAATATGTCGGCGAAGCGCGCGCCGGCTTCGAACTGATCGAGGACCGCGGCGCCGATTACAGCCGCCTCGCGGTCAATCCGCTGATCATGGATGCCGGCTGGAACGGCGGCTCGCTGCTCGCCAAGCCCAACAAGGACTGGGCGAAGCTCGATCTCGGCAACCTGAACGGCTCGGTCTCCTTCGACGGCAAGGTCGTGCGCGAGGGCCACTCGGGCGACGTACTGGGCCACTGCTACAACGCGCTGGCCTGGCTCGCGAACAAGCTCGGTGAGCACGGCAAGCGCCTGAAGAAGGGCATGATCGTCTCCTCGGGCAGCATGGTTGCCTGCCAGTTCGTGCCGCCGGGCAGCACCGCCACCGGCAGGATCGAGGGGCTGGGCGAAGTGACGCTGAAGTACGAACTGCCGAATTAGGAACGCCTATCTGAAGGTCGGGTCGGGCCGGAGCTGCCGCCACGACAGGCGTCGCACGGCGTCCCGACCGACCACCAGCGCATCGTAATCGTCGGGAAACAGCTGCGCGATCGCGGGGTCGAGCGCGTTGAGACCGCCGGCATAGGCACCGAATGCCGGGAGGATGAGACGCCTGCCGTCGGTCAGGAAGCAACGACGACGCAGCCCGCGTCCGCGCACGGTAAGTGCCGCCACCGGATGGTAGTGGCCGGAGACCTCGCCATCGGCGGGACCGAACAGCGCCTCGTGCCGGAAGATCAGCGGTCCCGCATTGATCTCTTCGGCGATCTCGCCCCAGCCCGCCGGCGGCGGCGCCGGATCGTGGTTGCCGGCGATCCACACGAAGCGTGTTGCGGCGGTGAGCCGCTCGATCTCGCTGCGCTCAGCGTCGGGAAGGCGCTCGACGGCTGCACGGTCATGGAAGGAGTCACCCAGGCAGACGATCGTTCGGGGCTGCACGGCATCGATCAGCGTCGAAAGCAGGGCGAGCGTCTGCTTCGTGTCGTAGCGCGGCAGAAGCTTGCGGGCATTGACGGCGTAAGAAGAGCCCTTCTCCAGATGCAGGTCGGCGACGGCCAGCAATCGCTCGGCCGGCCAGTGCAGGGCGCCCATCGGCAGCGCCTCCAGGCGCTCGCCCGCGCAGATGAACTCCAGACCCATCATCGAGGAAACGCCAGCGAGACTCCGGATAGGCGTGGCGGGACGGAGCGCTGCCAGAATGCTGCCACGATCTCTCGTAATTTCATGTGAAGCACGATTGACCTGATGCGGGCGCATGCGCAAGGTGCCGCCATGCATCGCCTTGTGTGTTTCGTCGTCGCTGCTGTCCTGTGTGGACCACAGTTGGCCTTCGCGCAGATGCAGCCGCATCGCGCCGAGTATGTGCTGCGACTGGGAGCCGCCGCCAATGCGCCTCGCATCGGCACCGCTGTCCATGACCTCACGCAGGATTGCGCAGGCTGGCATCTCAAGCGCGACATCGCGACCGAGATCGCGCTGACCGCTTCGTGGAAGATGAGCCTGTCCTCCAAGCTCGATGCCGAGGAGCCGCGCAGCGGCAACAATTTCCGATACCGCACCACGCAAATTCAGAATGGCAACACGCGCGAAACCAAGGGTCGCGTCGAGCGCGCGAAAGGCGAGTTGCGGGCAGAGATCGCGACGGCGGGATCTCAGCCGTCCCAGGTCCTCCTGCCCTTCGCCACCCTGATGCCGGTTGCGGCGATCGACCACCTCACAGAACGGCTCCGTGCCAATGCCGCCTCGTTTCCTGCGCTGATGTTCGACCCCGAGGTGATGGGGGACGGATTCCTGATCGACGTGACGCAACTCGACGACGGCCGCCTCCGGGCGTCGCGGCCGACGGACAAGCCCGTCGCCACGCCGAAGGGAAAGTCCTGGCCGGTAGCCATGACCTTCACGCGCGGTCGCGACCAGGCCCAGCGCCCGCTCTTTTCGGTGACGGCGCAGGTCTTCGAGAATGGCGTGCTCGATCGGCTCACCGTCGATACCGGCATGCTCACCGTGACGGCGGACCTCCAAAGCCTGGAGATGCGGCCGGCGCCCAACTGCCCCCGCTCCTGACCTAGCCGCGTCCGATCATCCGTTCGTTCGCCATGTGCGTATGCTGCACATGTCGGTTTCGATCGTCTGGTTCCGCAGCGACCTTCGCCTCTCGGATAATCCCGCGCTGATCAAGGCGCTGGAGTCGGGCCATGCCGTCGTGCCGGTGTTCGTGCTGGACGAGGAGACCGACGGCGTCAGGCCGCTTGGCGCCGCTTCGCGCTGGTGGCTGCACCACAGTCTCCACACCCTCGGCGCATCCCTGCGCCGGCTGGGATCCCGCCTGATCCTGCGCCGGGGTCCGGCAGAGAAAGTGATTGGCGAACTCGTCGCCGAATGCAGGGCCACTTCGGTCTTCTGGAACCGCGCCTATGATCGCGGCTGCCGCGAGCGCGATACGCGCCTGAAGAAGGCACTGTCCGCGAGGGGCGTCGCGGCCGAGAGTTTCAAGGCCAGCCTTCTCTTCGAGCCGTGGGAGGTCACGACCCAGAGCGGTGGCGCCTTCAAGGTGTTCACACCCTTCTGGCGAGCCTGCCGCGCTTTGCCGCCGCCCCCTGCGCCGCTGCCCGCACCGCAGCGCCTGGCGGCGCCAGAGGCCTGGCCGGCCGGTGAACCGCTGGCGGGGTGGCGCCTGCCGCCGACCTCGCCTGACTGGGCCGGTGGACTGCGCGCCGGCTGGACGCCCGGCGAGGACGGCGCGAAGCAACGGCTCGCGCACTTTCTGGATGACGCGATCGAGGACTATCGCCAGGCCCGTGATCTGCCAGGGGTGGAAGGAACGTCCCGCCTGTCCCCGCATCTCGCCTTCGGCGAGATCGGCCCCCGCCAGATCTGGCAGGCCGCGATGACCCGCGGCGCGTCGGCCGCCACCGAGAAATTCCTCGCGGAAGTGGGATGGCGGGAATTCGCCTACAATCTCCTGTTCCACAATGGCGATCTGGCGGAGCGGAACTTCCGACCCGAGTTCGATGCGTTTCCCTGGACCGACCCGGGCGAAGCGTTGGCCGCCTGGCAACGCGGCCGCACGGGCTATCCCATCGTCGATGCCGGGATGCGCGAGCTCTGGACGACCGGCTGGATGCACAACCGCGTCCGCATGATCGTGGCGTCCTTCCTGACCAAGGACCTGATGATCGACTGGCGCCAGGGCGAGCGCTGGTTCTGGGATACGCTGGTCGATGCCGACCTCGCGAACAATGCCACCGGTTGGCAGTGGGTCGCCGGCTGCGGCGCCGATGCCGCTCCCTATTTCCGGGTCTTCAACCCCGTCCTGCAGGGCGAGAAGTTCGACCCCGACGGCGACTATGTAAGGCGTTGGGTTCCCGAAATCGCACACCTGCCCAACGATGCGATCCACCGTCCATGGACAGCGGCGATGCCGCCAAATGACTACCCAGGGCGCATCGTCGAGCACGGCGCCGCCCGCGACCGGGCGCTGGCCGCCTTCCAAACCCTCAAGAAATCAGCGTAGAAGCGTCCAGGGGAGCTTGCGAAAAATGAAAATCGCCGTCATCGGCGCCGGTGTATCCGGTCTTGGAGCCGCCTGGCTCCTCAGCCGTCGCCACGACGTGGTCGTCTACGAGCGTGAGGACCGCTTTGGCGGACACTCCTGCACGGTTGAAGCTCCGACGAAGCAGGGCCGCCTGCCGGTGGATGTCGGCTTCATCGTCTTCAACGAGCGCAACTATCCCAATCTTGTCGCTCTTTTCGACCATCTCGGGGTGCGGACCGACCCGTCGGACATGTCATTCGCCGTCAGCCTGGACGACGGCGGCTTCGAATATGCCAGCTCCTTCGCCGGCTACTTTGCGCAGCGCAGCAACCTCGCCCGCCCGTCCTTCCTGCGCATGACGCACGATATCCTGCGCTTCAACCGCATGGCCCCGCAGCTTCTCGACAAGGCGGAAGACCTCGATTTCACCATTGGCAATTTCATCGATCAGGCCGGCTTCAGCTCTGCCTTTCGCGACCGCTATCTCGTGCCGATGGCGGCCTGCATCTGGTCGACCCCGCCAGGACGCATGCTCGACTATCCGGCACAGACCTTCGCACGCTTCTTCAACAATCACGGACTCCTGACGATCGGTCCGCAGTTGCAGTGGCGTACCGTGAGTGGCGGCAGCCGTTCCTATGTCGAGCGCATCGCGGCGCCGCTGCGCGCCCGTGCACGGTTGGCCACGCCGGCCAGCGCGGTCCGGCGCACCGCCGAAGGCGTGGACGTGCGTGATGCGGGCGGCCACTGGGATCGCTTCGACCGAGTGGTGCTCGCCTGCCACGCCGACCAGGCTCTTTCGCTTCTCACCGATGCCGACGAGCGCGAGCGCGATCTGCTGGGCCGCTTTGCCTACTCGACCAACGAGGTATGGCTGCACAGCGACGAGAGTCTGATGCCGAAGCGCCGCAGCGCGTGGGCAAGCTGGAATTACGTTGCCGACAGTCGCAGCCGCGATACCACCGTTAGCGTGACCTACTGGATGAACCGGCTGCAGAACCTGCCCGACAGTTCGCCGCTCTTCGTCTCGGTGAATCCCGGCCGCACGCCCGCACCGGCCGCGGCGCACTCCCGCTTCTCGTTCGAGCATCCAATCTACGACGCGGCGGCCATCCGGGCGCAACGCGATCTGCACGGCATCCAGGGCGTGCGCGACACCTATTTCTGCGGCAGCTACTGCGGCTATGGTTTCCACGAGGACGCGCTGTCGGCCGGCCTCGATGTCGCCGAGCAGCTTGGCGTCCATCGCCCCTGGCAGCGTCCCGACGAGCACCGCCGGATCGGCGACCCGCCGCGCGTCGTGGCCGACCGGCCGGCGATCCCGCCGCTGCCGATTCCCGTAGCGGCCCGTGCCGCGGCCGAGACACCGTGAGCCGGACCTCACCTCATTCGATCGTCGACGCCACTGTCGTCCACCGACGGCTCAGGCCGCGCGAGAACGCCTTCCGCTACAAGGTGGGCTATCTCTGCCTCGGCCTCGATGCGCTGGAAAGCGCCGCCGGCCGCTGGCTTAAGGTCGACCGCCGCGGCGCCGTCTCCTTCCGCCGCGCCGACCATGGCGCGCGAGATGGGTCGGATCTCAAGCTCTGGCTGAAGGAGATCTTGCGCCAGCAGGGCGTGGCGGACATCTGCGACGGCGAGGTCGAGCTGATGACCATGCCCCGCATGCTGGGCTACGTGTTCAATCCGGTGAGTTTCTGGTTCTGCCGCGACCGCGCGGGGGCTCTTCGAGCGGTCCTCTGCGAGGTCAACAACACGTTCGGCGAGAGCCATTGCTATCTCGTCCACCACGAGGACAGTGCGTCGATCGAGCCCGACCAGTGGCTGGAAGGCCGCAAAGTCTTTCACGTCTCGCCCTTCCTGCCGATCGAGGGTGGCTATCGGTTCCGCTTTCGGCTGGACGACGAGCGGGCCCATGTCGACGTGAACTACCATGACGCTCAGGGGCTGATGCTCGCAACCTCGGTCGGCGGCCGGCGCCAGCCGCTGGACGACCGCGGTGTCTTGCGGCGCTTTCTGGCAAACCCGACCATGACGCTGGGCGTCGTGGTTCGGATCCACTGGCAGGCCTTGCATCTGTGGCGGAAGCGGGCGAGATTTTACACTAAGCCAGCACCGCCGTCGGAGCTCGTGACCCGTTGATTTCCCCTCGGACCGCATGCCCCTCGCCGCCCGGTTTGTCCTGAATTCCCTGGAACGTCTGTCCGTCGGTCGCCTGACAGTGCGACTTCCGGACGGCAACGTGCGCGTCTTCGGCAAGGCCGACGCAACCCCACACGCCGAGATCGACGTCCGGGACTGGCGCCTCTTTCGCCGTGTCCTGCTCGACGGAGACATGGGTTTTGCCGAAGCCTACATGGAGGGCTTCTGCGAATCCCCCGATCTGCCGAGCCTGATCGCCCTGTTGCTGGCCAACGAACAGGCGCTCGGCAAGATGACCCGGACGAACGTCTTCCACGGTATGCTGCTGAAGCTTCTCCACCGCCGGCGCGCGAATACCCGCGAAGGATCGAAGAAGAACATCCATGCCCACTACGACCTGGGCAACGAGTTCTACGGCCTGTGGCTCGATCCCTCGATGACCTACTCCTCCGCCCTTTACGAAGGCGAGGCGGAGAAGCCGCTGGAAGCCGCCCAGATCGCCAAGTACGAGCGCATCCTGTCCCAGCTCGGCGCCCGCCAGGGCGACAGTATCCTAGAGATCGGCTGCGGCTGGGGCGGCTTTGCGGAGGTCGCGGCCCGGCGCGGCATGCGCGTGACGGGCGTCACCATCTCCCGGGAGCAGCTGGAGTATGCCCGTGCTCGCCTGCAGCGGGCGGGCTTGGCTGACCGGGTCGACCTGCAATTCCGGGACTATCGCGATATCGAGGGCCGCTACGACCATATCGTGTCGATCGAGATGATCGAGGCGGTCGGCGAACGTTACTGGCCCGACTATTTCGCGACGCTGAAGCGCCATGTGATGCCCGGTGGGTCCGCCATCGTGCAGGCCATCGTCATCGCCGATGATTTCTTTGACCGCTACCGAAAGCACCCCGACTTCATCCAGACCTACGTCTTCCCCGGCGGCATGCTCCTGTCCCCTTCGAGCCTGCGCGAGCAGTGCCGGCAGGCCGGCCTGAAGGTGGCCGAACTCTACAGTTTCGGACTGGACTATGCGCGGACCCTGGAAACCTGGCTCGGACGCTTCGACGGGGTAGCCGACCAGGTCGGCCGCATGGGATTCGACGAGCGTTTCCGCCGCATGTGGCGGTATTACCTTGCCTATTGTGCCGCAGGCTTCTCCACGCGCCGCACGGACGTTTTGCAGGCACACTTCAGGCATATATAACTGTCGGCAATCAAGAGGCCGCCGGTCAAAGGTGAGCCGAACAGGAAGGCAAAATCCGCGTGCATGCGCCCAAGTCCGGCCTCGGCTCGACGACGTCGATCAGGCTGCGTTTCGACCGTCTTATCGCCTACTCCACCAACCAGCTGCCCCTCAACATGGCGGCCCTGCCGGTGGTGCTCAACGTCAGCCATTTCTACGGAGAAGTCCTGAAGGTGCCGCTTGGCATCATGGGGCTGATCTTCATCACGACGCGCGTGATTGATGCCATCCAGGACCCGGTGATCGGCCTGATCAGCGACAAGTTCACCCATCGCGGCCCGCGCGGGCGCCTCACCTTCGTCGGCCTGATGCTGCCGCTGCTGGTCGGCGGCTTCTATATGCTGTTCCATCCGCCGCAGTCCCTGTTCACCCAGCCCGTGTGGCTGGCGACCTGGCTGTTCGTCGCGCTCCTCGTGGTCCATCTCGGCTATGCCGGCGTCTCGATCAGCTATCACGCCCACGGGGCGGAGCTGACCGACGACTACAATGAGCGAACCAGGGTCACGGTCGGCCGCGAGGTCTTCGGCCTGATCGGCATGACTCTGGCCGTGGTGCTTCCCACCTACTTCACCGCCCAGATGGGCGAACATGCCGGCTACGTCTACATGGGGCTGATCTTCATCCCCATCGCCGTTCTGTTCGCCCTGCCGACCCTGCTCTGGTCGCCACCCTCGGTCCATCCGCCTGTCGTGCGCGAGAACCCGGAAATCCACGTCCGGTACTTCCGCGACTGGTTGATTGGCATGATGCCGTCGCTGGTCCGGCCGACCCGGAACATGGAGCGCAGCACCACGATCAAGACGCTGATCCCGTTCTTCGCGCCGCTGAAGAACAGGCTCTTCCGCCGCCTGCTGCTCGTCTTCATCGTCAATGGCGCGGCGCTGGGCGTCGCGGTCTCGGTGATGCTCTTCTACGTCGAGCATGTGCTGAAGGGGAACAAGCTGCAGGCCGGCATCATCCTGCTGGTCTATTTCGGCGCCGCCGCCGCCAGCGTGCCGCTCTGGATGCTGTTGTCGCGCCGCTTCAGCAAGACGGCCGCCTGGTTCATCGCCATGGTCCTGACGGCCGTGGCGATGTCGTTCGGCGTCTTCCTCGGCGCCGGCGACTTCGTCTGGTTCATGCCGATCGCCATCATCACCGGCCTGGGCATCGGGGCCGACTATGGCCTGCCGCCGTCGGTCCTGGCCGACATCATCAACTCCGATGAGGGCAAGGATACGAAGGGCGATACCGGCGCCTATTTCGGCCTGTGGGCTCTCTCGACGAAACTCGCGACGGCCATCGGCGCGGCCGGCTCGCTGCCCGTGGCCGCGCTTCTGGGGTTCAATCCGTCTGAGGGACTGTACAGCGGGACGGCATTGATCGTCGTCTATATCGCCGTTCCGGTCGTCATCAAGATCATCGCTGCACTGCTGATCTGGTACATCCGGATCGAGGCTGACCGTGGCTCTGTGCGTGACGAACTCCTGGGGCGGAGGGCTGCCACCCTAAGCTAGGCTAGGCGAGAAAGCCGAGCCTCTGCGGCTGACGCAGCCCGAAATCGCATGGCTGGCCCCAGCACCCCTGGGCCAGCGTGGCGAAGACGTTGCGGAAGTCGACCGTGTGCCTGAGGTCGCCGTCCTGGAGATCGGACAGCGAGGGATAGACACCGTGCAGGCCTCCCTTCACGGCTCCGCCCATGACGAACTGGGGCGCCGCCGTGCCATGGTCGGTGCCGCCGCTGGCGTTCTGCCGGGCGCGCCGGCCGAACTCCGAATAGGTCACCACGACAACGTCCTTCCAGAGGTCGGCCGCCATCAGGTTTCTGCGCAGGATCGCTAGGTTCGCGGCGAGGAAGGCCAACAGGCGTTCGTGTGTCGGCACCTGGTTGGCATGCGTGTCGAAGCCGCCCAACGCCACCTTGATGGCCACCACCGGCACCTTGGCCGCAAGGATCCTCGTCGCGAGGTCGAGTTGGTGGCCCAGCTGATACTCCTGGCCATAGGCCTGGGCTGGCGCCGGCGCGTCGCGCATCCGGTCGCGCAGGCCTGCCGCCGCCGCATTGATTTCTTGCCGCACCGCCAGCAGGTGATGAAGCGCGGGGTTGCCGCCATCGGCCTTCGCCGATGCGGCACCGATGGCGTTGGCCTGGCGCAGGAAATTCTCGGCGTCCTGCATAACGATGGTGCGCAATGACGGGCCCGTCGAGGGCAGCGCATTGGTGTCGGCCACGATGCAGTCGACGCCCACCCCTTTGGCGAGCCTGGCGCCGTTGAAGGCCTGGGCGACCCAGCCTTCGCTCAGCGTCTGCGAAGAGGCAGAAGCAGTGTCCCAGATCTCGATCGAGCGAAAGTGCGAGCGGTTGGGATACGGATAGCCGACACCCTGCACGATCGCGAGATCGCCTGCCTTCCACGACTCCAGAAGCGGCGCGAGCTTTTCGTGCAGGCCGACCTTCTCGTCGAGCTGCAGGACACGTTCGCGGGGCACGCCGATGCCGGCGCGCAGGTCGCGGTACTTCGGATCGGCATAGGGCACCAGCGTGTTCAGCCCGTCATTGCCGCCCTTCAGTTCGACCAGCAGGAGGATACGGCCCAACGCACACTCCTCACTTGAGTTGATAGGACGTGTCGAGCAGCGCTGACGCCACGATCGCACCGGCGGTCCCGCTGGCATCAAGGCTGTCGACCGGCTGGCGCGGCAGCAGCGTGCGCAGCAGCACCGCACCGTCCACACCGGCGAGCGTAGATCCCAGTCGCACCTCATGGCCGGCATTGCGCAGGCTGCGGCCCTCGACCGGACGCGCCGGTTCCATCACCTGCATCGTCGCGTCGGTGGCCGGGAGCTGTTCGCGGCGGTCGGCACGGCGATTGGGACGGTCGGCCATCCTCATGCCGCCTTCCACCACCGCCACCGTCGTCGCCTCGATCATGCGCCGCAGGAACTGCTGGCGCAGCAGTAGCGTATAGGTCGAGATCCAATTCTCGCCGCCGGCCCATCCCTTCACGTTCGGCGGATCGAACGGGACCTGGCCCAACCCCTGCAGCATGCGGACCAGGCCCGTCTTCTCCGGCACCGGCAGGCCAAGCAGATGCACTGTGCCGACGATCAGATCGACCGGTGACTTGATGAGCGCGCCTCGGTTGGCGGGATTGCGGAAGGCAGCCGACAGGAAGATCGCCCGCATCAGCGGCTTGATCTCGTAGCCACCCTGCCGGAACGCCACCGCGAGTCGGGCGACCTCGGCGGGATCGGGCTTCAGGGAGACGAACTCGCGCCAAAGCTTCTCGACGATCATCTCGGCGGTGCGCGGATGAGCGAGCAGGATCGTCAGGATATCGTCGCCATCGAAGCGCCCGGACCTGCCGAGAAAGGCTTTCTGTCCGTCGTCGTGCTGGCCGCCATGCTCGACGAACCGCCCCGACTCCTGATCAACGCTCCTGCCGGTGAAGGCGCGTGCCGCGGCCTTGATGTCGGCCTCGCTGTAGTGCCCCTCGCCCAGGGTGAAGAGCTCCAGCAGTTCACGGGCAAAATTCTCGTTGGGCTGACGCGCCACCGATCCCCTGCCGTCGAGATAGATCAGCATCGCGGGATCGCGGGCGACCGCCTTCAACAGGCTCGCATAGTTTCCCAGCGCCTCGCGTCGAAACAGTGCGTTCTGCCGGAACAGCGACGCCGGATAGCGCACCTTCATGAGCGAGGAAGTGAAGTGGCCGTGCCAGAACATGGTCATGCGCTCGACCAGCGGCTGGTCGGTCGCGATCATCTCCTCGACCCACCAGTTCCTGAGCTCGCGCCCCTGTTCCTGGACCGGCCGGACGATACTGAGATCCTTGCCGTCGACACCTTTCTTACGCTCCGACTCCGCCATCCGCTGGCGACGCTGCACCTCGGCCGGGCCGAGGCCGATCCAGTCCGGCGCTGGCGTCATCGCCTCCCGGCGAGGGTTGGCGAGCAGGCGATCGACCGCGATCGGATAGTCGACAGCCTCAAGCGCTTGGATTTCAGCCGGCGTCGTGCCGAACGCTGTACGAGACAGAAGGTGCCGCGCCTCGTCGAAGCCCATCGCTTGGGCCGCCCGTGCGGGAAAGGCCGACCAAGAACCCGAGGAAAGGCCCACCGACAAGGCGGCAGCGCCTCCCACGAAACTGCGACGGCCAAGGCGTGCACTCATGACAAGCTTCCTATTGCGGCGGTCGCGGCGGGCCTCCCGCCGACGGACGAGGCGGCGGTGGCGGTGGCGGCGGCGGCGGCGGAGAAACCCGGTCGACGAGCAGCCTCTGCAGCCGCTCACGCTGGTCGCCGCGCAGAGACGGCTCAAGCTGCGTCAGGGTGCGCAGCGTCTCCTTCTGCTGCTCTGCTCGCAACCGACTGACCTGATCGATCAGTCCGTCGATCTTAGCCATGTCGATGGGTGTGCGTCCCATCTCGAGAGCCGTCTGCTCGCGGATTCGCTGGATCTCCTGAAGCCGGTTGCGGCGTTCCCTGGAATACTGGTCGAACAAACCCGTCATGATCTTGCGCTGTTCGCCGTCGAGACCGAGATCGTGCACCACCATCTCGACGGGATTGAAACGCGGACCGCCTGGCTGGCCGGGCTCGCCGCGCAGCGGCGGAGGACCACGCATCTCGAACGGCGGCTCGATCCAGCTCCGGTAGACGAAGCCGACCAGGACGAAAGTATTCAGCAGCAAGGACAGAGCGAGCAGGACCTGAAGCAGGCGCGCGTTCATCTCAGATGCCATCGCCGGCGAAGAACTCGCTGACCTCATTCGAGGCCGTCGTCTTCGCGTGGGCCGAGTCGGTCGTGGAATAGCCGTCGCGCTGCTGGGCGAGTGACTCGCCCAAGCCGCCGCCGACCATGAAGCCGCCCGTCGCAATCACCACGGCGGCCGCCGCCATCACACCCTGCTGAAGCGCATGCCGAGGACCGGCGAAGAGGCCCCGCCCTGCGAACCATCGTCCGACCAGACCGCCACCCGACGCCCTCCTCTCCGCCTCGAAGCCCACCAGCGCGCGAGCCCGCACAACCATCCGCTCCGGGGCGGCCGGCAACGGCCTGCCCAGGATATCGGCAAGATCGAGCGCGGCGCGACGGAGCGCGGGATCCGCCGCGACGGCGGCCTCGATCGGGGCGGCCGCCTCTTCCGTGAGACGGCCGTCCAGCCAGGCGGCGAGCTCTATCTCGCTAACCACCACAGGCGCGACTTCGGGCCCGCCGGCGAGGCTCCGCCACAGCTCCTTGTCGCTCCTCGGGGTCTGCTGGGTGCTCATGGGTCGCTCCTGCTCATACTACGCCAAAACACCGCGGTTCATCCCCGACTGCCGGGATCTTCCTCACGAAAATGGGCACGCAGTCTCTGCAAGGCCTTGTGGTGGGTACTGCGAATGGTCTGGGCATCGACGGACAGCAATTGTGCGACTTCCATGACGTCCCGCTCCTCGTCATAAAGGTATTTCAGGATCAGGACCTGCCGGGCGGTCAGGAGGCCCTCGGGTATCTTCAGCTTCTCGACATGGCGGTCCTCGACGCCAAGAAAAGCCTCTGGAACGTCATCGATCGGCTCGGTGGCCTGCCGGCGCCGCCTCAGATGATCGATGGCGCACGACCGCGAGACCACCGACAGCCAGGTCGGCAGGCCGGCCCGGCTCGGATCGTAGGTTTTCAACAGCCTGAAATCCTGGGCGCACAATCGGACGAAGACATCCTGTGCGGCGTCCATGACGTCGTCCTCCCCCACCCGGTGGGAGCTGAGGGTCCGCCGCACGACGGCATTGATCAGCGGGGCGGCGGCAAGGACGAACGCATCCCATGTGCGTTTGTCGCCTTTGGTCAGCGCCTGCAGATCGATCTGGTTCAGTTCAGCCACGCCACGATCTTTCTGCCTGTCCGCCCTGCAGTTTAACGGGCTTTGTGGCGAAAAGGGGCCCCGCTACAGTCCTTCCATCATTTGAGGAGCATTGATGAGCGAGTCGCTGACACGGCAACTGAAATTCACAAAGCATGCGGTTCGCGGCAAGGGCGTCGTCGTCGCCCAGAATGCCAAGGCTGCCGAGGTTGGCGCCTCGATCCTGCGCAAGGGCGGCAATGCCATCGACGCGGCCGTCGCCACCGGTATGGCTATCGGCGCCCTCGAGCCCTGGATGAGCGGCATCGGCGGCGTGGGCTTCATGACGATCTGGAGCGCAAAGGAGCAGCGGGCATGGACGGTCGACTACGGTCCCGTCTCGGCCAAGAAGCTCGATCCGTCCGTCTACAAGATCGTAGGCCCAGGCCCCGCCAATCCGTTCGCCTGGCCCGACATCCTCGAGCAGAGGAACGAGGTCGGCTATCACTCGATCGCCGTGCCCGGCATGGTCGCGGGTCTCGCCAAGGCGCTGGAGCGCTTCGGTACGGTTGCCTGGAAGGACGTGCTGCAGCCCGGCGTCGAGATTGCCCAGCGCGGCATGGAACTCGACTGGTACATGCAGGTGATGATCGCCAACGGCGCCAAGCATCTCGAGAAGTTCCCCGCCTCCAAGGCCAATTACCTGTGCGACGACGGCCGCGTGCCGGCCAGCGACTGGGCCGGCACCCGCCGCTACATCAAGCTCGGCAATCTCGGTGAGACGATGCGGCGGCTCGCCGAGGGCGGCCCGCGCGAATACTACGAAGGCAGCCTGGCGCGCGACATCGCCGCCGACCTGCAGGCCGGCGGGTCGGCCATCTCCTACGACGATCTCGCAAGCTACGAAGCCCGAATCGTCGATCCCCTTGCCTTCGAGCATAACGGCGTCACCATCAACGTCGCGGGCGGCCTCACGGCCGGCCCGACGCTGCGCCGCGCCATCGAACTCGCCGGCGCCGCCACCAGGGGCAAGGGCGCGCCCGGCGCCGACTTCTTCGCCGCCATCGCCGAGGGCATGCACAAGGCCTACGACGAGCGGCTGAAGACGCTGGGTGACAAGCCGACGGATACCTGCACGACGCATTTCTGTGCCGCCGATTCCGAAGGCAACATGGTGGCGCTGACCCAGACCCTGATGAGCCTGTTCGGCTCCTGCGTGATGCTGCCGAAGACCGGCATCACCATGAACAATGGCATGCTGTGGTTCGACCCGGAACCGAATCGCCCCAACTCGATCGCCCCGGGCAAGAAGCCGCTTTGCAACATCTGCCCGGTCGTCGTCGTCAAGGACGGCCAGCCCTGGTTCTGCATCGGCGCTTCCGGCGGGCGGCGCATCGTCCCGGCGGTCTCGCAGCTCTCGCTGATGATGATCGACCGGGGCATGGACGTGGAGGCCGCGTTCCATCAGCCGAGAGTTGACATTTCCGGCGTCGGTCCGATCCGGGTAAACCGCGACCTGCCGGACGAGGTGAAGAAGGCGATCGCTGCCAAGCTGCCGATCGTCGAAGTCGACAATCCGGTCTCGCCCCTGGGCTTCGCCAATCCCTCCTGTATCGTTCGCGATCCCAAGACGGGAGAGCTCACTGGCATGAACGAAATCATGTCGCCCTGGGCGGGCGGCGCGGCGCAGTAATCGCGGAACTCCTCCCGCCGGCGCCCTGTCGGCGGGAGGAACTCCGGCACTCCGCCGCTGGCAGTCAGTGATGGCGGGCGGGCGGCTGGGAGATGCGGTCGACGATGGCAATGCCCACGGCCGACAGGATGAACAGAGCGTGGATGATCGCCTGCCACATGATGGCCGCCTCGGTGTAGGTGGCGTTCGGCTTTCCGAGGCTGCCGGCCTCGATGAAGGTCCTGAGCAGGTGGATCGACGAGATGCCGATGATCGCCATCGCCAGCTTGATCTTGAGGACGCTCGCATTGACGTGGCTCAGCCATTCCGGCTGGTCGGGATGGCGGTTCAATTCCATGCGTGAGACGAAGGTCTCGTAACCGCCCACGATCACCATGATCAGAAGGTTGGAGATCATGACCACGTCGATCAGGCCCAGGACGATCAGCATGGCCTGTAGTTCGGTCACGCTCGGGCTTTCCACGACGAGATGCAGGAGTTCCTTCAGGAACAGGAAGACGTAGACGACCTGCGCCACGATCAGGCCTAGATAGAGCGGAAGCTGCAGCCATCGGGAGGCGAAGATGAACCGGGGGATCGGCCGCAGGCGGCGGGGGTCACGCACGGGTTCGGAACGCACTTCATCGGTCGCCATAAGAGCCCTCTTGGGAGTGTCGAGAGCGGGCATTTGCCCGATCCCGCGGCCTCTTGCAACCGGTGTGCAGTTACACTCCTAGGTCAGGCCATCCTTGTCGGCGGCCAGCAAGGCGGAGAGTTCGTCGGGATCGACGGGCACGACCTGACGGGTCTGGCCCGGCGCCGGGGCCGCCGGAAGGTGGAGCATCGTCGCCGTCCGCAGATAGGCCCCGAAGCTCAGCCCCTCGATTGGCTCCTCCTCTGTCACGAGGCGATAGGTGCCGGCGGGCTGCTCCTCATCCACGGCTGAGAGCGTGAACGGACGGTTGAACGTTACAGATGTAAGCGTCGTGCGCGTGGACATCATTCCCTCTGGCGCACGACTTCGCGGACGCTGCGCAGCCGCCCCCTCTCATATGGGGCGACCGCTCGGGATTGTCAGGAGCAACACCGGATTTATCGACCGTGTCAGCCCGCCGCTGCAGCGGGCATATTCGCCGGCGCGGGCAACGGGGGCAGCCCCTCCCCTCCGGGATCGTTGGACGCCGGGCCGGTATGGACCACGACGGCAGCCCCTCCCGTCGCGAACTCGAAACCGAGCGCCGGGAAGGTGCTGAACATCCGCTTCATGGCCTCGCGCTGGATTGCCGCCGGATTACCCGGCTTGGCGGTGAACTTGAAGCGCACCACGATGGCATTGTCGGCGATGTCGGCAACACCCTGCATCTTGAAGGGTGCCAGGACTTGGTCGGCGATGGCCGGCATCTCCATCATGTCGGCCCCGATCTTCTTCGAGGCCTTGCGCAGCTTCTCGATGTCGGTGTCGCGGGCAAAGCGCAGATTGAACTTCGTGGTGATCCAGTCGCGGCTGAAGTTGGTGATCTGGCCGAGCTGGCCGAACGGGATCGTATGCACCTGCCCATTCTGGTGGCGCAGCTTGATCGAGCGCAGCGTGAAGCCCTCGACCGTGCCCTTGGCCTTGCCGCAGTCGATGTATTCGCCGACCCGGAAGGCATCGTCCGAGAGGTAGAACAGGCCCGACACGATATCCTTCACCAGCGTCTGGCTGCCGAAGGAGATGGCGATGCCGAACACCGAGGCGCCGGCGATCAGCGGCGTGATGTTGATGCCAAAATCCTGCAGCGCGACCATCACGGCGATCAGGATGATCAGCACGGCGGCGGTGCGCCGCATCAGCGGCATCATGGTGCTGAGCCGCGAGGCCGGGCCTGCCGCCGCATCGCCGTCGGCGATCGCCTGCGCCGGATCCTTGGTCTTCGTCCCCATGTAGGGTTCGGTCATGTACTTGAAGAGCTCCCAAGCGACGAAGGCCACGAACAACGTGACCCCGGCGGTGCGGGAGGACTTCGTGAGCTGCTCCCACTCGCTGTCGTTCACGAGGTGCAGCACCTGCACGACCCAACTCTCGGCGATCATCACGAACACAGCGATCAACACCGCCACGCGGATGCAGCGCGCCACGACGTCCGGCAGCTTGGGCGTCGAGCTGGCGGGCGTCCGCCCGGCGAGCTGCGAGTCAAGGCGGCGCACGAAGGCCTGCATCAGCGTCTCGAAGATCAGCACGCCGACGACCAGGTTCAGCGTCAGGACCATCGCCGAGCCGACATGCAAGGACCCGGACACGGCGCCGTAGATGAGCGTCACACCGAGCGCGATGAAGAACAGAGGAGCGATGGGGATCCACTTGCGGCCCAGCCCGCCGATCACCGGCGCAAGCTCTCCCAGGCCGCCGAACCACTGCCGCGCGGCGACGCGGGACCGGTACGCGAGCCACAGGAACGTCGCCAGGTAGAGGAAGCCGCCGATGACCTGGAAAGCGGCGACGGCCTCTGCCGGGGTGCGCATGGCGACCAGGACCTGGCCCAGGATGCGCATCAGCACGATGACCAGCATCACCACGGAGATCCGCAGGTACATGGTCTTCGCCTCGTGATCGTCGGCCGCGCAGAGGCGCGCGGTCGGCAACTCGGGCTGCAGGATGACGCGGAACAGCAGGATGTAGAGTCGCCAGGAGAAGATGCCTGCCAACACGGCGGCGGCGAGCTTGTCCTGTCCCGTGGTCCCGGTGAACCACGCTCCGGTGGCCGCATTGCAGATCAGCCAGACAGCCAGCACGCCCAACCCGTCCAGTACGGCGAGCCCCACCAGGTGGGCGATCGACCGCACACCGTTCTCGGGCCCGGCATTCGCCGCCAGCTTCGTCCTGAACCGATGAAGCAGCAGGCGCAGGATGGCCTCGGCCGCGACGGCAGCCACCGCCACGGCGCAAAGAAGCAGCAGGAACGTCGATGGTCCGCGGCCGCCTTCCGTCTGCTGGTCGAGAAGGCTCGGAATGCGCGCGAGTTGGACGCCGAGAACAGGAAGTGCGTCGACGACCTTGACCGTACCATCGATGAAGGCCGCAAATGGATCTGGTCCCGCTTTCGGCTCGACGCGCACGATCTTGGGCGGCGGCGGCGCCTTGGACTTGGCTGGGGTCGCTGCGGGCGCCGCGGCGGGAGCCGGCGCATGCGCGCCTTCAGCCTTCAGCTTCTCCGAGACGGAATTGCTGATTGCATCGACCAGTGAGTCGAACTGCTCCTGCGAGAGGCCAGCCGGCGGCGCGCCTGCCGTCTGAGCCTGTGCCGCAACGCCCAGCCCAAGGGCAAGCGTCAACGCCAATGCGAGTGTGCGAAGAGCGTTCACGATCTCGATCCTTCCTTAACTCACGTTCAATTCAGCCAGTATTCTCCGCCTTTTACACTAGTTGTGTATGTTTTCGAACCGTGAAGTCAGCGTCCGGGAACCAGGTGGCGCGCGGCGCTCGATGAAATCGAGCATCGACCGGGCGCAGAGGTCGGCGTGTGTGGCCGCGACATGATACGAATCGCCCGGCACCACCATGAATTCCGACTTCGGGATCGT
Source organism: Reyranella sp. (assembly GCF_965279625.1). Classification (GTDB taxonomy): domain Bacteria; phylum Pseudomonadota; class Alphaproteobacteria; order Reyranellales; family Reyranellaceae; genus Reyranella. The sequence continues at coordinate 5,695,492 of NZ_OZ257251.1, read as the reverse complement.
CTGCTGCCAGTCGCGTACGGCCTCGACCGAGCCCAGGCCGCTCGCGTCCGTCGTCACGACAAGCGTCGGACAGGCGATCGACGGCAGGTCCGGTCGCACGTCGATGCGCGGCACCGAGCGAATGAAGCCAAGCTGGGTCGAGAGCGGAGTCCTACCCATCAGCTTCGCCCAGCCCTCCATCATCGCCGGATCGCACGTGCTACCGAGCCGGCCCGGCATCGTCCAGCGGGCCCAGCTCTCGACCCCCTTCTGCTCGATATGCTCGAGCCACGCGTCGGCGCGCGAGCCGACAGAGATCTCGCCCGACACGATGCCGCCCAGGACCGCGAGCGAGCGCACGCGGCCGGGGTGGCGGGCCGCGAGACGCAGCGCCAGTGGGCAAGCCACCTTGGCCGCGCCGATGTGGAACGAGGCGAGCCCCAGCGAATCGGCCAAGGCGATGAAATCGTTGATGAGCCGGTCGACCGACCACTTGTAGTCGAGCGCCATCGGCGTCGACTGGCCGAAGCCGCGCATGTCGGGCCGCACCACACGAAAACGGCGGCCGAGGACGGGCATCAGGCCGTTCCACGCCTCGCCGCTCTCGGCGTTGCCATGCAGCAGCAGCATGGCCTCCGCTTCCGACCAGGAATCGGCAAAGCACTCGTCGCGATAATACATGTCGAGATCGGGGGTGATCTTGGCGCGCGGCATGGCTCGCTCCTACTCGGGCTGAATACCGGCAGCGCGGATGAGATCGCCCCACTTGGAGACGTCGTCGCGAATGAGCTTGGCGAAGGCGGCCTGCTCCATCGGCGCCGGCTCGGCGCCCTGTTGCTCGAGCTTCGCGCGGATCTCCGGCTCCGCGAGGATGGCGCGCAGTTCGGCGTTCAGCTTCTGCACGATCGGATCCGGGGTCCCCGAGGGGACCAGGATCCCGTTCCAGCCGAGAACCTCGTAGCCTGGTACGCCGGCCTCCTCGATGGTCGGCACATCGGGAAGCAGCGGCGAGCGCGTGCGTGTGCTGACGCCCAGGGCCCGCAGGCGCCCGTCCTTCACCAGCGGCACGGCGGTGATCGGGGTGTCGAAGAAGACCATGACCTCGCCGCTCATCAACGCCTGCTGGGCCGCCGGAGCGCTGCGATAGGGAACGTGCGTCATCTCGATGCCGGTCCTGGCCCGGAAGAGCTCGGCGCCGAGATGCGCCAGGCTGCCGGCGCCCACCGAGGCGAAGGTGACCCTGTCCTTTTTCGCCAGCTCGATCAGCTCCTTGATGTTCCTCACCGGCAGCGCCGGCGGCACCAGCAGGACCAGAGACACGGTCGTGAGTGTCGTGACGCCGGTCAAGTCGCGCAGCGTGTCGTAGGGAAGCTGTTTCTTCAGCGTCGGGTTCACCGGATGGCTGGGATAGACCATCAGCAGCGTGTAGCCGTCCGGCGCCGCGCGGGCCGCGACTTCGGTGCCGATGATGCCGCTCGCCCCGGCCCGATTGTCGATCATCACAGGCTGCCCCAGCCGCTCGGAAAGCCGGGCGCCGACGATGCGGGCAACGATGTCCGTGATGCCGCCCGCCCCCGTTGGAACGACGATGCGGAGCGGCTTGGACGGATACGCCTGCGCTTGCGCCGTCGACGCGGCGACACCGGAGGCGACAACAGACAGGAGCGCCGCGCCCGCGGCGCGTCTCGTGATCATCATCCGACGTTTCCTTCCCACTTTCATTATGCGGCGAGGCTAGGAAGCGGATCGAAGCAGGGTCAAGCCGACCCTTCTGCACCGTGGTGCGGCCTTGCCATCAGGCGAGCGGCTCGTCACATTTCCGTCCGCCTCGAGGAACGGTTGAGTCTCGCGCTGCCATGGACAAGGAACAACTTGAACGCGTGAACCGGGCGCTTGCCCCCTGGATGCCGGCGCGCCGGATCCACCGTCATCTCGTGATGGCGCTCATCGGCCTTGGCATGATCCCGTTCTTTCGTCCGGACATGCACATGGAGTTCCTGCTCCTGGCCTGGCTGGCGCTGCCCTTCACCTCGCCGAGGGTGAGAGCCACCGTCGCCGGCTGGTTCGGCCGCTGACTATCCCAGGTCCATTTCGCGGTAGTCGCCCGCGGCGACCTCGTCGCATCGGGCGCGATAGGCCGGGGCGCTGCCGCTGTAGCGCGAGATGCGCCTCGTCTGCTTGCCCTCGACGTTGGTGTTGACGCCGGTAAACCACGAATTGACGTCGTTCGACAGAAGGCCGACCGACGCCTCTTGCACCGTCTTCATCCAGCCCTTCACCCCGTCGGGCCGGGCATCGATGCGGGTCAGGCCGCGGTCGCGCATGAATCGCAGCAGGTCGGTGACCCACTCGACATTGTATTCGATGCTGCGCGGAATGTTGCCGAGCGCCGTGTGCGGCCCGAGCAGCATCAGCATGTTGGGAAAGCCCTCGACCGACATGCCGACGAAGGTCTCTGCGCCCTCCGCCCACTTGTCCTTGAGCTTGCCGCCGCCGACGCCGCGGATATCGATCCGGTCGAAGGCGCCGGTCAGGGCGTCGAAGCCGGTGGCATAGATGATCATGTCGAAGTCATAGTCGCGCGCGCTGGTGCGGATGCCCGTCGGCGTCACGCGTTCGATCGGCGTCTCCGTGAGATCGACCAGTTCGACGTTGGGCTGGTTGTAGACCTCGTAGTAGCGGGTCTCGAGCGGCACGCGGCGGGTGCCGAAGCCGTGGTTCTTCGGTATGAGCTTTTCGGCGACTTTGGGATCCTTCACCCGGCTCCTGATCTTGCGGGCGACGAAGTCGGAGATCAGCGCGTTGGCCTCCTTGTTCGTCAGGATATCGTTGAAATTGCCGACCCAGATGCCGAACCCGCGCTCGCCATAGAGCTTCTCGAAGAAGGCCTCGCGCTCCTCCGGCGTCACCTCGAAGGTGCCGCGCGGATCGGCAGTGTGCAGGAAGCACGCGAAGGTCTCCTGGCAACGCCGGAAGATGTCCGGATAGTCGGCGCGGATCCGCGCCATCTCGGCGGCGTCGATCTTGCCGTTGTGCAGCGGCGCGCACCAGTTGGGGGTGCGCTGGAACACGGTGAGAGCCTTTGCCGTCTTGGCCACTTCCTGGATGGTCTGCACGCCGGTCGCGCCGGTGCCGATCACCGCCACGCGCTTGCCCTCGAAGCTCACCGGCTCGTGTGGCCAACGGGCGGTATGGCAGCTCTGGCCCGCGAAACTGTCGATGCCCTCGATACGCGGCATCGTGAACGCCGACAGGGGACCGATGGCCGTGATCAGGAAGCGTGCGGTGTGGCGGCTGCCATCCTCCAGCGTGACCTGCCAGCTCCTTGTTTCCTCGTGCCAGTGGGTGGCCATCACCTTGCTGCGGAACTGGATGTCGCGCCGCAGGTCGAACTTGTCGGCGACGTGGTTGAGGTAGCGCAGCGTCTCGGGCTGGGGCGAAAAATGCTCGGTCCAGTCCCACTCCTCCAGCAATTCCCTGGAGAAGGAATAGCCGTAGGAATAGCTCTCCGAATCGAAGCGAGCGCCGGGGTACCGGTTCCAGTACCAGGTACCGCCCACGCCGGTACCAGACTCGAACACTCGGACTTTAAGGCCGAGCTCGCGAAGGCGGTAAAGTTGAAAAAGGCCGGACATGCCGGAGCCGACGATGATCGCGTCGTAGTCGGGATTCGGGTCGAGAAGCATGCGACACCCTAGCGGCGAGTGTGGCCCATCTGCAACGCATCACCACCGCACAGCGATCCAGTTCGCCCGCACGCAACCCGCGCGTACCGCTCCCGTTGCGCTGCATCAATTGCAAGCAAAGGAGCGCCCATGATCAAGTCAATCGTTCTCGTTACGCTGGTCGGCACGGTCGTCGCGGGCTGCTCGGTCCGTAGCGAACGCGTCGTGGAGGTTCCGGCCCAGACGACCACCCAGCGCACAACCACTGTCTCGTCCGACCCCTATACCCCGACGACGACCACGACCACCTATTCCACCCCGACCCGCTAGCCTTTCCGACGGGCGTGAAAGGGCGCGGCTTCAGCGAATTCGCGTGAGCCGCGCCTTTACTCTGTCGAGATAGGTTTCGCGCGCCTTCTGGGTCGAATGATCCATGTCATAGTGAGCCAGCCAGAACGTCGAAACGCGTTTGGCGCACATCTGTTTCAGTCCACGCGCGAAGACCTTCCGTCCCGGATCGCCGGCGAACAGCCGGACGATCCACCAGGGCGAGCCGAAAGTCGTGACCACGCCCAGCAGTCTGACGTTTCGAAGGTTCGGCTCGAGGTGATTATCCTTGGCATCGTAGACGAAGGCGGTGCCGGGTCCCCAGACGCGATCGACATAGCCCTTCAGCATGGCTGGCATCGAATACCACCAGTGCGGAAAGCAGAAGATGACGCCGTCGACGCTGGTCAGCGTCTCGACATAGCGAACGACGGCTGAATCGTCATACCCATTCCCCATGTAGGTCCGACGCTCGGCCTCCGTCATCGCCGGCTGAAAGGCCTCGCGGTAGAGGTCGGTTGCGATCACGTCATGACCGTTCTTCCGCAGCGTCTCCACGGTCGCCTGGAAAAGCGCGTGGTTGAAGCTGTCTTCGAGCGGATGGCAGTGAATGACCTGAATGCGCATGACGGACCCCAACGGTCGCTCCTGTGCGCGCGTTGCGCCATCAGCGCGCTGCGCTACCGCCCCGAACAGCTGCCGGCGTAGTAGGCGTCGGCCTCACAGACCTTGCCGTTCACGAGGGCACACGATCCGTGTTCCGGCATCACACCGGGAGGAGACGTGACCGAATAGCGCCCGCCGGTGATGGCGCAGTAACGCCCCGCCGGCGTGGCGAAGCCTGTCACCCTGAGGCCCGTCTTCGGGCATTCGCCTCTGAGCAGCGCCCATTCCTCGCACTGATAGTTGTCAACAAAGACGCAGACCCCGAACTCGCCGCCGTCGGGTCGGCGCTCGATCGTCAGCGTACCGCCCTGCTGCGTGCAGTTGACGGACGCCGGATTTGCCAGCTGGGGCTGGGCCCCCGCGCCGGCGGCCCAGAGCAGAATGATTCCTGAAACGAAGATCCGGTACATGCAGGCCTCCTGCCGGACCCTATACGAATCGGTGCATTGCGTCCTCAGCCGGTCCGGGGTCAGACTGCGGACGAATTGAACATGAGCATGCCCGCATCCCCCTCGCCCGACATCAATATCAAGCGGCTGCTGCCCTGGCTGGTCGCCGTTGCGTTCTTCATGCAGTCGCTCGACACGACCATCCTGAACACCGCCGTGCCCGCCATCGCCCAGGCGATGAATGTGACGCCCCTCAACGTGAAGTCTGTCCTGGCGAGCTACACGCTGAGCCTGGCGGTGTTCATTCCGGTGAGCGGCTGGATGGCCGACCGGTTCGGGACGCGCCGCGTCTTCGTGGCAGCGATCGCGGTTTTCTGCCTGGGGTCGCTGCTCTGCGGCCTGTCGACCACGCTCGACATGCTGGTGGGCTGCCGCGTCCTGCAAGGCGCGGGGGGCGCCATGATGATGCCAGTCGGCCGCATGACGCTCGCCCGCACCTACGGCAAGGCCGACCTGGTCAGAGCCATGAGTTTCGTGGCCATTCCCAGCCTGATCGGCCCGATGATCGGCCCCGTGGCGGGCGGCGCGATCGTCCACTGGCTGCACTGGAGCGTGGTGTTCTTCGTCAACATCCCGGTCGGCATCGTCGGGCTCTACTTCGTGCGCCGCTACCTGCCCGACTATCGGGAGGAGAAAACCCATCCGCTCGATGTGCTGGGGCTGATCCTGTTCGGCGGCGGTATCGCGCTTCTGTCCTATGTGCTGGAAGTGTTCGGCGACAACACGCTGTCGCGCGGTGAAGTCCTAGGCCTGCTGGCGGTCGCCGCAACGTTGCTGGCGGGATATGGCATCCGGGCATCCCTGACGAAATTCCCGCTGCTCAACCTCGCCCTGTTCAGGATCCGCACTTTCCGGGCGGCCGTGAACGGCGGCTTCTTCACCCGGCTGGGCCTGGGCGGCATCCCATTCCTCTTCCCGCTGCTCTATCAGATCGGTCTCGGCTTCTCGCCGATCCAGTCGGGACTCCTGGTGCTGCCCCAGGCCATCGCGTCGATCGGCCTCAAGACTTTCATGCCGGCCATCCTGGCGCGCCTCGGCTATCGGAACGTGCTGGTCTTCAACACGATCGTCGTTGGGCTGCTCATCATGTCGTTCGCCACCGTCGGCGCCGAGACGCCGGTCTGGCGCATCGTCCTGCAGGCCTTCGTGCTCGGCTTCTTCACCTCGATGCAATACACCAGCATGAACACGCTGGTTTACGCCGACGTGTCAGGCTCGCAGACCAGCGGCGCCAGCACGATCGCCGCCACGGGCCAGCAGCTTTCGATAAGCTTCGGCGTGGCGGGCGCGTCGCTGATCGCGGCCATGTTCGTGCCGGCCGAGATGCATTCCCACGCCGGCACGATGATCTACGGCGTTCAGCAGGCCTTTCTCATCCTGGGCGCCATGACGGTCCTCTCGTCGGTCGTGTTCATGGAGCTGAAGGCCGACGACGGCGGCGACATCAGCAGGCACGACAAGTCCGCCGACCATCCGCCCGAGCACTAGTTGAGGCGCCAGATGGCGATGTTCAGAACCGTCGCGAAGGCGATCCAGGCCAGATAGGGCACCAGCAACATCGCCGCGATCCGGTCGATCCGCCGGAACATCAGCGCCGTCGCCACCACGAGCAGGTCGAGTGCGAGGATGACGGCAACAGCCAGACCGGGATCGCGAAGGCCGAAGAAGGCGACGCTCCAGCCCAGGTTGACCGCCAGTTGCAGCGCGAAGACCGCCAGGGGGCCGCGGGCCGTGTCGCGGTCGGCCGCGCGCCACACCCGCCAGGCCGCGATGCCCATCATGACGTAGAGCGTCGTCCAGACCGGACCGAAGATCCAGTTCGGCGGATTGAACGACGGCTTGGTGAGCGTGGGATACCACTCGGTCACGCTGGCGGCCGTCACCGCCCCTCCCAACCCACCGATGCCGAGGCAGATGCCGACGAAGAGCACGAGCGCAAGGATGTCCTTGCCGGTGCCGAGATCAGATCGTTTCGTGCTCATGACACAAGGCTCGCTCCGACGTTGATGGTGAGGGCGAGGATCGCCGTATTGAATACGAAGGAGACGATGCCGTGGACCAGCGTGATCCGCCGCATCGCGGGCGATACCGTGCCGACATCGCCGGTCTGTGCCGCGCAGCCGATCACGAACGAATAGTAGAGAAAATCGCCATAGTCCGGCGGGCGGTCGCCGGGAAACTCCAGCCCGCCCGGTCCGTCGTCGTCCGGACGGTAATAGATGTTGGCATAGTGCAGGGTGAACACGAGGTGCGTGAACGTCCATGAGAGGGCCACGGTTGCACCGGTGAGCACGAGCGCATGCCAAAGGGAGCCGTGCGGCGTCTTCAGCGCCGCGAGTTCCGAGAAGATCGTGGCGAAGCTCGCGCTGGCGCTCACGACGACGACCAGCAGGATCACCCAGTCGCCCTCGTCATAGTAGGCTGCCCGCGCGTAGCAGGTTTCCACCGTGGACTTGGCGATCATGGCCAGAGTCATGACGATGTAGGCTAGGGCCGCCAGGTCCCAGCCCAGCAGCCCTCTCGTCTCGATTCTCATGTCCTGCGGCAGCAGCAGGAACAGCGCGAGGCCCGCAGCCAGCGCGATCAGCAGCCGTGTGCGGGCGTGGACGAAGCGGCGAAAGCCGCGGGGTGGGACGGTCGATTCGGTCATGCTGGTTCCATGTACCACTGTGGCATCTCGGCGGCGGACAGCAATCGCTGTAAAGTCCCGGCATGCTCTTCGACGCAATGGACCTGGTCGCTACCTTCGTGTTCGCCATCAGCGGCGCCACACGCGGGGTGCGCAAGCAGCTGGATCTGTTCGGGGTACTGGTCCTCGCCTGGCTGGCCGGGGTCGCAGGCGGCCTGGCGCGCGACCTCCTGATCGGGGCCGTGCCGCCGGCGGCGATTGTCGACTGGCGCTATCTCGCGGCGACGGCCGCGGCCGGGCTGTTGGGGTTCTTCGCATCGGACGTGATCGACCGGCTGCGCACGCCGGTACTCCTGTTCGACGCCGCCGGCCTCTGCCTGTTTGCCGTCACCGGCACCGAGAAGGCCCTGCTCTACGGGCTCAGCCCCCTGATGGCGGCCATGCTGGGCACGGTGACCTGCATCGGAGGCGGCGTGGCCCGCGACCTCCTCACCCTTCAGGTCCCGACGGTTCTGCGCTCGGAACTCTACGCCGTGGCCGCGCTGGCGGGGGCGGGCACGATATCCGTGGGCTTCTGGGCCGGCTGGCCCATGTTCCCGACCGCCCTGGCGGGCGCGGGGATTTGCCTGTTCCTTCGGGTGATGTCGATCTACCGGGGCTGGCGACTTCCCGTGGCGGTCACGAAACATAAGTTTCACCCGGAAACTGACTAAAATTTCGCCTTCTTCTCGCCAGAATGCCCGCGCCGCCCTTGCCGGTCGGGTGCATGGACGCTAAACACACGGCCGTCATTTTGTCGCAAGCGGCGTGGGGGAAAGAGCAGCATGGCGACGAAGAAGAAGGTCAAGTCGACTGCAACCGCGCCTTCAACCAAGGCCGCTAAGAAGTTGACAAAAAAAGCGAATTCCGGCCGTGCCAGCGGCACCAAAGAAGCGCGTGCAAGTGGCACGACAGACCCGCGCGCCAGCGGCACACCGGAAGCGCGGGACACCGCCCGTCTCCTGCTGGAGATCGAGGCAATCCATTGCCGGCCGGAGAACCCGTATATCTTCACCTCGGGCCGCGCGAGCCCGGTCTACATCGACTGCCGCAAGATCATTTCCTTCCCGGAAGCGCGGGCCAAGATCATGGCCCACGCCCACAAGGCGATCGAGAAGGCCATCGGCTGGAACAAGATCGACGTGGTGGCCGGCGGCGAGACCGCGGGCATCCCGTTCGCTGCCTTCCTGGCGGCCCTCTCCAAGAAGCCGATGATCTACGTTCGCAAGCAGCCCAAGGGCTTCGGGCGCATGGCGCAGATCGAGGGTGAACTGAAGCCCGGCAAGCGCGTCCTGCTGGTCGAGGACCTCGCGACCGACGGCGGCAGCAAGCTGGTCTTCATCGAGGCACTGAAGAAGGCCGAGGCCAAGGTCACCGACTGTTTCGTGGTCTTCCACTACGGCATCTTCCCGCAGAGCATCGAGATGCTGGCCGCGGCCGGCGTGAAGCTGCATGCGCTGGCCACTTGGTGGGACGCGCTGGAAGCCGCCGAAAAGCACAAATACTTCGACGAGATGGGGCTGACCGAGACCCGCGCCTTCCTCGAGGCGCCGGAGAAGTGGTCGGCCAGCCATGGCGGCCGCCCGCCCTCGCGCGCGCTGGGCCGCTAGCCGGCACTTTGCTACGGTGCGGCGGACATGATCCGCCGCCTCCTCTCGACCCTCCTGGCGCTCGGCGCCCTCGCCTCTCCTGCCGCCGTCATGGCGCAGGCCAAGGACGAACTCGTCGTGGCCATGACGCAGATGCCGGGCACCTGGAACCCGATCATCAGCTCCATGCTCGCCAAGTCGCTGATCGCCAACATGACGGCGCGGCCGGTCACGGCCTACGACGCCGACTGGAAGTTGGTCTGCCTGGTCTGTACCGAATTGCCCACGATCGAGAACGGAAGGGCCCGGGTGATCGATCTTGCTGGTGGCAAGAAAGGCATGGAGATCGACGTCGAGCTGCGCGACATGCGCTGGGGCGACGGCACGCCGGTCTCGGCCAAGGACGTAGCCTTCACCCTTGAGGTTGGCCAGCACCCGCTGTCCGGTGTTGCGTCGTCAGAGGGTTACAAGCGGATCATCAAGCTCGATGTGAAGGACGACCGTCGTTTCACCATGACGATCGACCGCGTCACCTTCGACTACAACAGCATCGCCCTGCAGTTGCTGCCGGCGCATATCGAGAAGCCGATCTTCGACGCCAACCCGGCCGAGTATCGCAACAAGACCGCCTACGACACCCAGTCGACCAATCCAGGCCTCGCCTTCGGCCCCTACCGCCTGACTGAGATCGTGCCCGGCAGCCGGGTGGTCCTCGAACAGAACCCGACCTGGACCGGCCAGAAACCCCATTTCAAGCGCATCACCGTCCGAATCATCGAGAACACCGCGGCGCTGGAGGCCAACCTCCTGTCGGGCAGCGTCGACTATGTCTTGGGTGAGCTCGGCCTGTCGCTCGACCAGGCCATCGCCTTCGAGAAGCGCCACAAGGACAAGTACGACGTCGTCTACAAGCCGGCGCTGATCTGGGAGCATATCGACGTCAACCTCGACAACAAGCTGCTGGCCGACCGCCGTGTCCGCCAGGCCATGCTGCTGGCGATCGACCGCAAGGCCATCTCGGAGAAGCTGTTCGAGGGCAAACAGCCGATCGCCCATGGCGGGATCAGCGAACTCGATCCGATGTTCAGCCCCGCCGCCCGCCAGTACGGCTACGACCCGGCGGCCGCCCGCAGGCTGCTCGACGAGGCGGGATTCTCGACCCTCCGCAACAATGTCCGCCAGAACGCCGCCGGCGAACGCCTCTCCGTCGAACTCGGCACGACCGCCGGCAACAGGGTACGCGAGCTGGTGGCGCAGGTGATCCAGAGCCAGCTCCGTCAGGTCGGCATCGAGGTGCGCCTCAAGGCAGAGCCGCCGCGCATCTTCTTCGACGCCATGGGCAAGCGGACCTATGGCGGGCTCGGCATGTATGCCTGGGTGCAGCGGCCGGAAGGCGTGCCGCGCTCGTCGCTCCATTCCACGGAAATCCCGTCGGCCGCCAACGGCTGGAGCGGGCAGAACTACCCGGGCTACGCTAATCCCGAGATGGACACGGTCCTCGACGCCGCCGAACGCGAACTTGACGTCGTCAAGCGCCGTGCGCTGTTCGCCCAGATCCAGAAACTCGCGGCCGACGACCTGCCGTCCCTGCCGCTGTTCTTCCGGGTCGACCCGTTCGTGATCCCCAAGCCGCTAAAGGGCGTGACGCCGACCGGCACGCTCAACAGCTCGACCCTGTGGGTGGAGCAGTGGCGCTGGGAGAACTAGATGGCGCTCCGCCCAGATGAATAGGCCAGTCGCGCGTAACCTAAGGGTCCTTCGCTGCGCTCAAGATGAGAATTTTGCCGGGATTGGCGCAGTGCGCCGACACAGGAATCGCTGTCATCCTGAGAGCAGCGAAGGACCTTTCGCTTCCCCTCCCGGCGGGACGGGGACATGAGCCGCTACTTCGTCGCGCGCGCCGTCCAAACCGTCGTCACCCTCCTCCTGATGAGTCTGGTCGTCTATCTGCTGATCGGCCTGATGCCGGGCGATCCGATCGACATGATGATCTCGGGCGATCCGACGATGACCAGTGCCGATGCCGCCCGCCTGCGCGCAGCGTATGGCCTCGACAAGCCATTGTTCGAGCGATACCTCGCCTGGCTGCTGCAGGCCCTGCAGGGCAATTTCGGCTACTCGCGCTCCTTCGGCCAGCCGGTGCTGACCGTGCTTTGGCCGCGCCTTCTCAACACGCTGCTGCTGGCCGGCCTCGCCTTCGTGATCTCGGTGGCGGTCGCCCTGCCACTCGGCATGTGGGCGGCCGCCCATCCGCGCAGCCGGGCCGACTACCTGATCAACCTTCTGTGCTTTGGGGGGATCTCCGCGCCGCCCTTCTGGCTGGCGCTTCTGCTGATCACCCTGTTCGCCGTGAAGCTCGGCTGGCTGCCGGCCGGCGGCATGGCCGACATACGGGCCGGCACGCCGTGGACGACCGCGCTGGCCGAGCAACTGCGCCACCTCGCCTTACCCGTGCTGACGCTAACCCTCGTCCAGCTCGGCGGCTACACCCGCTTCATGCGCGGCGCCATGATCGAGGCGCTGCGTCAGGACTATGTGCGGACAGCCCGGGCCAAGGGCGCCTCGGAGCGCATCGTGCTGTGGCGCCACGCCTTCGCCAATGCGCTGTCGCCGGTCCTGACGATCCTCGCCCTCTCGTTCGGCGGGCTCGTCTCGGGCGCGCTGATCACCGAGACGATGTTCGCCTGGCCCGGCATGGGCAAGGCGATCTACCAGGCCATTCTCGAGAACGACTACAACCTCGCCCTGGTCGGCCTGCTGGTGGCCACGGCCGCCACCATCGGCGGCAACCTGCTGGCCGACCTGGCCTATGCCTGGGTCGACCCGCGCGTCTCCCTGGCGGATGCCACGCCATGACGGCGGCGACCCTCCAGCCGACGGCCTGGCGGCGCATGCTGCGCCACCGGCTCGCCTGGCTCTCCCTGGCCTTCCTCGCGATCCTGCTGGTGCTGGCCGTGGCCGCCCCGCTGATTGCCGACCTGCGCGGCATCGATCCGACCGAGACCGATCTCTTCCGCCGCTTCGAAGGCCCCTCCGCCCGGCACTGGCTGGGGACCGACGATCTCGGACGCGATCTCTTCCAGCGCCTGCTCGACGGCGGTCGGGTCTCGCTGCTGGTCGGCATTTCCGGCGCGCTCCTGTCGGCAATCCTCGGCGCCTTCATCGGCGTGCTGGCGGGATATCTCGGCGGGCGGCTCGACGCCTTCCTGATGCGCCTCACGGACGGCGTCATCTCCCTGCCGCTTCTGCCCCTGCTGATCGTGCTGGCGGCGGTGGATCCCCGGAAGCTGGGCGTGCCGGCGGAGATCGCCCAGTCGGAGATGTTCTCGCTCTATCGCATCGTGGTGATCGTGGCGCTGACCGGCTGGACGACCGTGGCCCGCCTGGTGCGCGCCGAGACGCTCTCGCTGAAGGCGCGGGATTTCACGCGTGCAGCCGTCGCGCTGGGCGCACGGCCAGGACGCATCATGTTCCGCCACATCCTGCCCAACACGGCCGGCACGCTGGTCGTCGCCACCACCATGTCAGTCGGCACGCTGATTCTGTTCGAATCGACCCTGTCGTTCCTCGGCCTCGGCATCCAGCCGCCGGCCGCGAGCTGGGGCAATATGCTGACCGGTGCCCAGGAACTGCTGCAGGAGGCCCCCGTGCTGGCCCTGTGGCCGGGCCTGCTGATCTTCCTGACCGTGATCGCCTTCAACTTCCTCGGCGATGGACTGCAGGATGCCCTCGATCCCAGAAGCGAGAGACGCTGATGACCGACGCAACATTGAAGTCCACCGAATTCACCGCGATGAGCCGCCTCACGCCGGACATCGACCTCAATGCCGAGGGCAAGGCGACGGGCTTCGTGCGCGTGCCGCATTCAGTGCACCGCTCGGCCTATGGCTGGATTCCGATCCCCATCGTGCGCATCAAGAACGGAGACGGCCCGAACGTACTGATGCAGGCCGGCAACCATGGCGACGAATGGGAAGGCCAGATCGGCCTGGGCAACCTGATCCGCGCCATCGAACCGAAGGACATCAAGGGCCGCCTGGTCATCCTCCCCTCGGCCAACTTCCCGGCCGCCATGGAGGGCCGCCGCACCTCGCCGATCGACGAGGGCAACTTGAACCGCTCCTTTCCCGGCGACGCCGAGGGCACGATCACGCAGCAGATCGCCTACTGGATCGAGCATGCGCTGCTGCCGGGGTTCGATTACGCCTTCGACTTCCACTCCGGCGGCAGCTCGCTCACCTATATCCCGAGCGCGCTGGCACCGCGCCATCAGGACGCCGCCCGCATGGAGAAGGTCATGGGCCTGCTCAAGGCCTTCGGTGCGCCGGTGAGCTACATCTCTGCCGCCCCGCAGGGCGGTGGTCGCACCTTCACCTCGGCATCGTACCGCCAGGGTGTGGTCGGCATGGGCACCGAGTTGGGCGGCGGCGGTCTCGTGACCCCCGGGTCGCTCAAGGTGGCCGAGGACGGCATGCGCCGTGTGCTGGCCCATGTCGGCCTGCTGCAGGGCCCGGTGCCGGCGCCGACCAAGACGCGCTTCACAGAGATCGGCGGCGACGACTACTACGTCTACGCGACGGACGGCGGCCTGTTCGAGCCGCTGGTCGAGCTCGGCGACGAGGTGAAGGCCGACCAGCCGGCCGGCCGCATCCACTTCCATCACACGCCGTGGCGCGAGCCCGAGGTGGTGACGTTCAAGCGCGCCGGCCTGGTCCTCTGCAAGCGCGTCCCGGCGCGCTGCGAACGCGGCGATTGCCTGTTCCATCTGGCGACGGACCTGGCGGTTTAGCTCGACGGGAGAACCACCACTCCGAACCCTCTGTCATCGCGGGCGGGGTACCCCCGCCCTGGAGCGCACCGAAGGATCTTGCGCCTGCTCAGAAATACCCTGGTCGTCCGTCAGGTCCTTCGCTGCGCTCAGGACGACAGATTCAAGTCACCCGACAGTGCTTGCAGGAGAGCTTCGGCGCAGTACGACGGCCGTCCTTGCGCGGTCGCGCTTCGGCATGGCCGCAGACGTTGCAGCCGTCGATCTCGAAGTCGATCCAGTGGGTGGGATCGCCGCAGGCCTCGCAGGGCAGGCCGCGGCGCGACTGGATGCGGCCGAAGCCCGGCGCGTGACACTTGGGGCAAAGACACTGCAGGCGTTTCGCGAGCTGCCAGCCTGCCGCACGCAGCACTTTCATGCGGGTCGGATTGCGATGCGCGCGCATGTCCGAATAAAGCACGGCGAGTCCTTCCGTGGAGCGCTCGGCCTCGCGGTCCATGGTGGCGATCACTTCCTCTTCGGTGGCGAGGCCCTTGACCGGGTGATCCATGTCGCTGCTGCAGGCGACGAACACGCCGTAACGCGGGAAGCCCATGGCGCGTAGCACGGTGAGGCGCGCCGGATCGCCAGCCCGGAAGCGCGACAGTCGCCAGGTCGTGTGGTGCGTCTGGAACGTGTCGACCAGCCGGATACCGCGCTTGCGGTCGATGAAGGCCAGGATCTCGACCCCGCCGGGATTGAGCGGCACGCGGTCGATCGGCCCGTAGCTGCCCTCACTCGCGACCGCGCAATCGACGTCCATCGTCCGGAAGGCCAGTTCGGCCTTGAGGAGCGAGGTCTCGACCAGAGCATCTGGTCGCGGCACCTCGCCAGAGAAGGTCCCGAGCATGTCGGTGTCGAGTTCCGGCGCGGCCACGATTTCCGCCCCGAGCACGCGGCGAAAGGCGGGCCCTAGCGCCCGCTCCTTCTCGTGCATCGTCGCCAGCCCGATGCGGGCCTTGGCGTAAGGGTGCAGACCTGACACGACCGCGTCGCAGGCTGGGGGAGTTGCGGCTTTACTCCGCCGCCTGCGGCATCGCCTCACGCACGAGCTGCTGCTCGACCAGTGTTGCCCAATAGGACGCGCCGATCGGCAGGATCTCGTCGTTGAAGTCGTAGCCCGGATTGTGAACCATGCAGCTGCCGACGCCGTCGCCGTTGCCGACCCAGATGTAGCAGCCCGGCTTCTTGAGCAGCATCCAGGCGAAATCCTCGGAGCCCATGGCCGGCGTCGGATTGCGGTTCACGTTCTCCAGCCCGACCAGCGAGGCTGCGGCCTGGGCGGCGAACTCGGTCTCCTGCACGCTGTTCACGGTCGCGGGATAGCGCTTCTCGTAGCGCCATTTCACGACCTCGGCGCCGAAGCCCGCGGCGACGTTGCGCGCGATCTTCTCGATGTTCTTCTCGATCAGGTCCTGCACCGGCTTCTTGAAGGTGCGAACCGTGCCGCGCAGCACGCATTCCTGCGGGATGACGTTCCACGCGTCGCCGGCATGAATCTGCGTCGTCGAGACGACGGCGGTGTCCATCGGGTCGACGTTGCGCGCCACGATCGACTGCAGCGCCGTCACGATGTGCGCGCCGACAACGACCGGGTCGATCGTGTGCTGCGGCATGGCGCCGTGTCCGCCGACGCCCTTCAGCACGACCTCGAAGATGTCGTAGGCGGCCATCATCGGGCCGGGACGGACGGCGAACTTGCCGACCGGGATGCCCGGGATGTTGTGCATGCCGTAGACGCCCTCGACCGGGAACTTCTCGAACAGCCCCTCTTCCACCATCACGCGACCGCCGCCTTCATTCTCCTCGGCCGGCTGGAAGATGAAGTAGACGGTGCCGTCGAAATTCTTGGTCTCGGCGAGGTACTTGGCGGCGCCCAGCAGCATCACCGTGTGACCGTCATGGCCGCAGGCGTGCATCTTGCCCGGGATCGTCGACTTGTGATCGAACTGGTTGGTCTCGTGGACGTCGAGCGCATCCATGTCGGCGCGCAGGCCGATCGCCCGATTGGACGTGCCCGAGCGCAGCACGCCCACGACACCGGTCTTGGCCAGGCCGCGATGGACCTCGATGCCGAAGCTTTCCAGCTTCTCGGCGACCACATCGGCCGTCCGCACCTCCTCGAAGGCCGTCTCCGGGTGGCTGTGAATGTCATGACGCCACGCGGTCATGTCCTTGTGGAACGAGGCAATGCGGTTGATGACCGGCATCCTGAAATCTCCGTTGAAATTGTTGCGCCGGATCGTAAGCGAGCCCCGCCACAGATCAAGCGTGCTCGGCGTCCGTCGACGCACATCAGGCCTGATACGGAAGCGCCTTCCCGCAGGCGGCGTCAGGTATTGAGCGCGTAGGTCCGGTCCTCGATCGGCAGCCGGCCTTCCTCGATTGCGTGGCAGGCCACGGTGCCGCCCTCGATCGGCAACGCCTTGGGCCGCTCGGCCTTGCAGCGGTCGTTGGCGAACGGGCAGCGCGGGTGGAAGGTGCAGCCGGAGGGCGGGTTGATCGGGCTTGGCACCTCACCGCCGACCGGGCTGCGCTGGCGGCCGGTCATCTCGAGGTCGGGGATCGTGTCGAGCAGCATCCGCGTGTAGGGGTGCTTGGGCCGCCGGAACAACGTGTCGGTCGGGGCCACCTCGACCAACCGGCCGAGGTACATCACCCCCACGCGCGTGGAGATGTGATAGACGACCGCGAGATTGTGGCTGATGAACAGATAGGTGAGCTGCAGGCGCCGCTGCAGGTCGACCATCAGGTTCAGGATCTGCGCCTGCACCGAGACGTCGAGCGCCGAAGTCGGCTCGTCGCACACCAGGAATTCCGGCTCGCTGGCGAGCGCGCGGGCGATCGAGATGCGCTGGCGCTGGCCGCCCGAGAATTCATGCGGATACTTGCGACCGTCGGCCGGGTTCAGCTTCACCTGCCGCAGCAGCGCGGCGACGCGGGCCTCGAGGTCGGCCTTACCGGTCGAGAGGCCGAAAGCGCGGATCGGTTCGGCGATGATGTCGAATACGCGCCAGCGCGGATTGAGGCTGGCAAACGGATCCTGGAAGATCATCTGCATACGCCGCCGCAGCGCCGCCATGTCCGACCGGCTGTGACGGCCCGCCATATCGTTGCCGTCGAACTCGATGCGGCCGGACGTGGGCGGATAGAGGCCGACCACGAGGCGGGCGACCGTAGACTTGCCGCAGCCCGACTCGCCCACCAGCGAGAAGGTCTCGCCCTTGGCGATCTCGATGTCGATACCGTCGACCGCCTGCACGACCTGGCGCGGCCGGCCTTCAAGCTTGCGCACCAGCCAGGGCGCGGAGACATCGAAGTGACGCTTCAGCCCTTCGATGCGGACAAAATCGGCGCCGCCGTCAGGCATCGACCGTCTCCTTGAGGATGGGGGCGCC
This sequence comes from Reyranella sp., assembly GCF_965279625.1. Lineage (GTDB taxonomy): Bacteria > Pseudomonadota > Alphaproteobacteria > Reyranellales > Reyranellaceae > Reyranella. The sequence goes on along the minus strand of NZ_OZ257251.1, from coordinate 5,677,944 downwards.
GACGCCGCCGCTATCGTGCAGCCAGCAGGCCGCGCGTGTTGCACCGGCCGGCATCAGGTTCGGGCGCTCGACCAGACAGCGCTGGCCCTTGAAGGTGCAGCGCGGGTTGAAGGCGCAGCCACGGGGGATCTCGGTGAGACGCGGCATGGCGCCGTCGATCTGCGTCAGCCGGTCGGTGCGTACGCCGAGGCTCGGGATCGAGCCCATCAGGCCCTTCGTATAGGGATGCTTGGCGTGCTTCACGACCTCGCGTACCGGGCCGATCTCGGCGACACGGCCGGCATACATCACCGCGACCCGGTCCGCCGTCTCGGCGATCACCCCCATGTCGTGCGTGACCAGCATCACCGCCGTGCCGTGGTCGCGGCACAGGCGTTTCAGGAGCGCGATGATCTGCGCCTGGATCGAGACGTCGAGCGCGGTCGTGGGCTCATCCGCCACGATCAGCCGCGGGCCGGCGCACAGCGCCAGCGCGATCACGACCCTCTGGCGCATGCCGCCAGAGAACTGGTGGGGGTAGTGGTCGATGCGCATCTCGGCGCCGGGAATGCCCACCTCCTTCAGGAGTTCGATCGCGCGCGCCTTGGCCTGGCTGGCCGAGAGCGGCATGTGGGTCTGGATCGTCTCGATGAGCTGGCGGCCCACCGAATAGAGTGGATTGAGGCTGGTCAGCGGGTCCTGGAAGATCGCACCGATGCGCGCGCCGCGAATCTTGCGCATCTCCTCATAGGGCAGGTTGTCGATCCGCCGCCCTTCCAGCCGGATCTCGCCGCCGGCCACGCGGCCCGGCGGCTCCAGCAGGCCGATGATGGCATTGCCGGTCAGCGACTTGCCCGCCCCGGACTCGCCCACCACGCCCAGCACTTCGCCGGGCGCGATGTCGAAGGAGACGTCGTCGACGGCGAGCAAGGTGCCCCGGCGCGTCGGAAACTCGACCCGCAGGTTGCGGACCTCGAGGAGCGGTGCGGTGTTGGATGCGGCGGCCATCGGTCGTGACTATCGCAGTTTGGGATTGAGGGCGTCGCGCAGCCAGTCGCCCAGCAGGTTGACGGCCAGGACCAGCGCCGCAAGCGTGATGCCCGGGAAGACGGTGATCCACCAGTCGCCCGACTGCAGTACGTCGTTGCCGAGCCTGATCAGCGTGCCCAGCGACGGCTCTGTGGACGGCAGGCCGACCCCCAGGAACGACAGCGTCGCCTCGGTGATGATGGCGAGGCCGAGATTGATGGTGGCGATCACGAGCACCGGGCCGGTCACGTTGGGCAGCACGTGGCGCACCATGATCAGCAGCGGCGACAGGCCGATCACGCGCGCCGCCTGGACGTATTCCTTGTTCTTCTCGACCATGACCGAGCCGCGGACGGTGCGGGCATACTGGACCCAGAAGCTGAGTCCGATGGCGCCCACGATCACGAAGACGGCGATCTCGTCGTGTCGCTGCACGGAGATCACGCTGCGCACGATGCCGTCGATCAGCAGGGCGACCAGGATCGCCGGGAAGGTGAGCTGCACGTCGGCGATGCGCATGATCAGCGCATCGATGGCGCCGCCGAAATAGCCGCTGAGCAGGCCGAGCGCGATGCCGATCGACATGGCCACGACCACTGACGCGAAACCCACGATCAGCGACAGCCGCGTGCCGTACATGATCGAGGAGAGGATATCCCTGCCCTGGTCGTCAGTACCCAGCGGAAAGGCCCATTCGCCATCCGGCGACAGCAGCACCGGGGGCTTCAGCCCGTCGCTGAGGCTGAGCGTCGCCGGGTCGAACGGCGTGTGCGGCGCCAGCACCGGCGACAGGAAGGCGATCAGGATGATCAGGATCGTGCCCACGGCCGCCACGACCGTCAGCGAGGATGACTTGAAGCTCCACCAGATGTCGCTGTCGGTGACCCTGTGGAGCCAGCCGGGGGAGGTCGAGGGATGGTCGCTCATCTCAATGCCCTGCCACGCGCGCCGCCCCGCCCTGGCTGCGCAGGCGCGGATCGACGACGAAATAGAGAAGATCGACCGTGAGGTTGATCAGCACGAACAAGAGACCGATCAGCATCAGATAGGCGGCCATCACGGGAATGTCGGAGAACTGGACGGACTGGATGAAGAGCTGGCCGACGCCCGGCCACGCGAACACCGTCTCCGTCACGATGGCGAAGGCGATCAGCGCGCCGAGCTGCAGGCCGGTGACGGTGATTACCGGCACCAGCGTGTTCTTCAGCGCATGCCCGAAATTGATCGCCCGGTTGGTAAGCCCCCTCGCCCGCGCGAACTTGATGTAGTCGGTGCGCATCACTTCCAGCATCTCCGAGCGCACCAGCCGCATCAGCAGGGTGAGCTGGAACAGGCCCAGCGTGATCGAGGGCAGGATCAGCGCCTGCAGGCCCTTCACCGTCAGGAAGTTGGTGGGCCACCAGCCGAACAGCATGACCGTCTCGCCGCGCCCGAACGACGGCAGCCAGTGCAGCCACACCGCAAAGACGAGGATCAGGAGGATGCCGATCACGAAGGTGGGCAGCGATATGCCTATCAGCGAGACAGCTTGCATCAGCCGGCTCGACCAGTGCTTTGGATAGAGCCCGGTATAGACGCCCATGGGGACGCCCACGAACAATGCGAAGATCGCGGCACAGAACGACAGTTCCAGGGTGGCCGGCATGCGTTCCAGGATCATCCGGCCGACCGGCTCGGAGGTGCGGTAACTCAGGCCGAACTTGCCCTGCGCCGCATTGCCGATGAAGCGCAGGAACTGGATCGGTGGGCTGTCGTTCAGCCCCAGCCGCTCGCGCAGCGCTTCGCGTTCCGAGGCCGGCGTGTCCTGGCCGACCATGGCGTTGATCGGATCGCCGACGTAGCGAAAGAGTGAAAAAGACACCAGACCGACTGTCAGCAGGACAGCGATCGATTGAAGAAGTCGTCGGAGGATAAAGGCGAGCATATGCTGTTCTTGGCCTGGCGCAGCCCTAGCAGGAATGGCGCCATAACGGAACCGGCCCCGGTCGCAGGCTATCTGCGCCGAGGCCGGTCGTTGGTTGCCGGAGCTACTTCAGGTTGACGAAGCGGAGCGGGAAGCTGTTATCGGCCGGCTGGACCAGGTCGACGTTCTTGCGGGTCGCCCAGACCAGCGCCTGCTGGTGCAGCGGGATGTACGCGAAGTCGTCGACATAGATCTTGGTGGCTTCGGCGATCATGGCATCGCGCTTGGCCTTGTCCGTCTCGACCTCGACCTTGTTCGACAGCTCGTCGAACTTCTTGTTCGAGTAGCCGCCGGCGTTATAGAGGCCCTTCTTGGCCTTGGCGTCCGGCGTCTGGATGATCTGCTCGAAGACGTTGTGCACGTCGTAGGTCGTCGCCGGCGACCAGCCCAGCATGTAGAAGCTGGTGTTGCTCGGCTTGCCGTCGGCGGTGCTGCGCAGGATCTTGGCGAAGTAGAGATTGCGCGTCTGGGCGCGCAGATTCACCTTGATGCCGATCTTGGCGAGCATCGCCACGACGGCCTGGCAGATCTTCTCGTCATTGACGTAGCGGTCGTTCGGGCAATCCATGCCGGTCTCGAAGCCGTTCGGATAGCCGGCATCGGCCAGCATCTTCTTGGCTTCCTCGGGCTTCAGCAGCGCCGGGCGCTTGTCGAGGTCCTTGGTGTAGCCGTTGATGCCCGGGGCGACCATCAGGTTGGTCGGGAACGACTGGCCGCGCATGACGGTGCGCTTGATCGCGTCGACGTCGATCGAGCGGTGCATAGCCTCACGCACGCGCTTGTCCTTGAAGGGGTTCTTGCCCTTGACGTTGGACTCGACCAGCTCGTCGCGCTCCTGGTCGAAGCCGAGGAACACGACGCGCGTCTCCGGCCCTTCCAGCACCTTGATGTTGGCGTCCTTCTTGAGGTTGTCGGTGTCGGCCGGCGGGACCTCGTAGGTCATGTCGATGTCACCGGCCTTGAGCGCGGCGATGCGGGTCGCGGCGTTCGGAACCGGCGTGAACACCACCTCGGTGAGGTTATGGACCGGCTTGTCCCACCAGGTCGGGTTCGGGACGAGGACCGTCTTCTCGCCGGCGCGGCGCTCCTTCAGCATGAAGGGGCCGGTACCCATGGCGTTGCGGGTCGCGAAGTTCTCTTCGTTCTTGATCATGTCCGCGGGCTGGACGGCATTGTTCTTCTCGGCCCAGGCCTTAGACATGATCGAAATCGACGCCCACTTGTCGGCGAGCAGCGGATCGGGAACGCTGGTCGTGACCTCGACCCGATGGTCGTTGACCTTCCGGATCTCCTTCATCGAGGAGAAGTTGCCGTTCACGTTCGAGCCCGGGCCATTGGCGCGGTTGATCGAGAAGATGACGTCGTCGGCCGTGAACGGCGTGCCGTCACTGAACTTGACGCCCTCGCGCAGGTCGAAGAACCACTCGGTCGGGCTGGTCTGCCCCCACTTGGTGGCGAGCGCCGGCTCGAGCTTGAGGTCCTTGTCGCGGCGGACCAGCGGGTCGTAGATGTTCGCGGTGAAAGTCAGGAGGAACGTCTCCTGGCGGGCGTAGGGATCCATCGAGCTCACGTCGCCCGAATTGGCCCACTTGAACGTCTTGGCGTCGGCCGCCGGCGCGAACGCAAAGCCGGCGCAGGCGAGCGCGGCCAGCGCCACTGAATGCCGCAGTTTGAAGTGCATGAATACAACCCCTTCGATGGTCCCCGTTCGCGTGCGCAAGAGGCCTCCCCGGCCGCCGGCCCTGCGTCAGCGATATTTCACACAAATTGCACCGCGGCTCTGAGGCCGTCAATTGCACAAAAAATTTGCATGGTCAGATACAGTGTACTTCGGCCTCGAGCGGGCTATCGTACGCGCCACCACAGTTTCAGGGGTACCGGCATGAACGACGTTTCTCGCAGTTTCCGCGGCAATTCCAACGCCTCGCGGGACATCGCACACCATCTCCACCCCTACACCAACTTCAAGAAGCACGAGCAGACCGGTCCCCTGACCATCGTGCGCGGTCGCGGCGTCTACGTCATGGACGACGACGGCAAGGAATACATCGAGGGCATGGCCGGCCTCTGGTCGGCGGCCTTGGGCTTCAGCAACGAGCGGCTGGCGACGGTCGCCTACGAGCAGATGAAGCAGCTGCCGTTCTACCACGCCTTCAACCAGCGCTCGCATGAGCCCGCGATCAACCTCGCGGAGAAGCTGAAGTCGATGGCGCCCGTCGAGATGTCGAAGGTGTTCTTCGCCAACTCCGGCTCCGAGGCCAACGACACCGTCGTGAAGATGGTGTGGTACATGAACAATGCGCTGGGCCGTCCGCAGAAGAAGAAGATCGTCTCGCGCATCAAGGGCTATCACGGCGTCACCGTCGCCTCCGCCAGCCTCACCGGCCTGCCGACCAACCACCGTTCGTTCGACCTGCCGATCCAGGGTGTGCTGCACACGACCTGCCCGCACTTCTATCGCTTCGGCGTCGAGGGCGAGACCGAGGAGCAGTTCGCCACGCGCTGCGCCGAGGAGCTCGAGGCGCTCATCATCAAGGAAGGCGGCGCCGACCAGGTGGCCGCGATGATCTGCGAACCGGTGATGGGTGCCGGCGGCGTCATCGTTCCCCCCAAGGGCTACTACGAAAAGATCCAGGCGGTCTGCACCAAGTACGACATGCTGTTCGTCGCCGACGAGGTGATCTGCGGCTTTGGGCGCACCGGCAATGTCTGGGGCAGCCAGACGATGAACATCAAGCCCGATATCCTGACCTGTGCCAAGGCGCTGTCGGCGTCGTTCCTGCCGATCTCGGCGGTGATGGTGAGCGAGAAGGTCTACCAGGCGCTGATGAGCGAGAGCGACAAGATCGGCACCTGGGGCCACGGCTTCACCTACTCCGGCCATCCGGTCGCTGCCGCCGTCGCCCTCGAAGCGCAGAAGATCTACGACGAGACCGACCTGTTCGGTCACGCCAAGCGCATGAGCCCGGTCTTCACCAAGCACGTGCAGTCGTTTGCCGATCACCCGCTGGTCGGCGAAGCGATGAGCATCGGCATGATGGGCGCGATCGAGATCGTCGCCGACAAGAAGACCAAGACGCCGTTCGACCTCGTCGCCGTCGGCGCCGGCCTGCGCGTCTACAACCACGCCGTGGCGCGCGGCCTGTTCATCCGCAACATGGGCGACCGCGTCGCCATCTGCCCGCCGCTGGTCATCAACGAGACCGAGCTCGGCGACCTGTTCGGCCGCCTGCGCCAGGCGTTCGACGCCACGCTGGCCGACCTCACGTCGGAAGGCCTGTTCAAGGGCTGACCGTGAGCGCTGGTTCCGAAGGCGGCGGCGCGACGGCCGTTCGCCCGCCGCCCTTCGGAACGGGCCAGCGCATCCGCACTCGCGCGATCTGGGCGGTGTCCCTGTTCACCGCCGCGATCCCGCCGGCCGTCGTCGGCCTCGGCATCTCGACGGCCACCGACGACCAGGTGAACGTCGCGATGCCCCTCGCCTTCCTGTTCTGGGCGCTGGGGTTTTTGTTTGCCCTGTGGGCTGCCGTACCGACACTGCGCCACTGGGACGGTCTGCCGGCACAGACGCGCTGGCTGGGCGCACTTCCGCTCCTGTCGGTCTCTCTCTTCCTCAGCCTCGCGCTCCTGCTGCCGCTCCTGAGCTGACAATCTCTGCGAACCGTTCTTAGTTCTGGCATTTCACCGCGACCAATTGTGGCTGCGGGTAAAAGCTCCTTGCGCCTAGAATGAGTGCGCGGGAGACACTAGCGCATGGACTACGAAGCCTTCTTCAACGGCCATCTGTGCCGCCTTCGCGACGAGGGGCGCTATCGCGTCTTCGCCGAACTGGAACGCATCGTCGGCGCCTTCCCCCGCGCCCGCCTGCATCGCGAAGGCGAAGCGCCACGCGACGTCACGGTCTGGTGCAGCAACGACTATCTCGCCATGGGTCAGCATCCTGGGGTTGTCGAGGCCATGCAGACCGCGATCGGCGCGCAGGGTTCCGGTGCCGGCGGCACGCGCAACATCTCGGGCACCAACACGCTGCATGCCGCGCTGGAGCGCGAACTGGCGGCTCTTCACGGCAAGGAGGCCGCCCTCGTCTTCACCTCCGGCTACGTCGCCAACGAGACGACGCTGCAGACGCTGGGCGCCCTGCTGCCGGGCTGCGAGCTCTATTCCGACGCCTTCAACCACGCTTCGATGATCGCCGGCATCCGCCACTCAGGCGCCACCCGCAAAATCTTCCGGCACAACGATCCGCGCCATCTCGAGGAGCTTCTCAGCGCCGCCGATCCCGCGACGCCGAAGATCGTGGCCTTCGAATCGGTCTATTCGATGGACGGCGACGTGTCGCCGATCGGCGAGATCTGCGACGTCGCCCATCGTCATCGCGCCCTCACCTATCTCGACGAGGTCCACGCCGTGGGCATGTACGGCGCGCGCGGCGCGGGCGTGGCCGAGCGCGACGGCGTGCTCGACAAGGTCGACATCGTCCAGGCGACGCTCGCCAAGGCGTTCGGCGTGGTCGGCGGGTACATCGCCTCGACCGCGGCCACGGTCGACTTCGTGCGCTCCTGCGGCTCGGGCTTCATCTTCACGACCTCGCTGCCGCCGGCGATCGCCGCTGCAGCGCTGGCCAGCGTGCGGCTGGTCAGCAGCCAGCCCGAGTTGCGCGTCCGCCACCAGGAGCGCGCCGCCACTCTGAAGCGCCGCCTCGCCGCCGCCGGCCTGCCGGTGATGCCGTCGACCACACACATCGTGCCGGTCTTCGTGGGCGATGCCGCCCTCTGCAAGCAGGCAAGCGACCTGCTGCTGGACCGTCACGCCATCTACGTGCAACCGATCAACTATCCCACCGTGCCGCGCGGCACAGAGCGCCTGCGCCTCACGCCGACGCCGCTGCACGGCGACGACGACATGACCCGATTGGTCTCCGCATTGCAGGATGTCTGGCAGACCCTGGGCCTCGGCTCCCGGGCGGCAGCCGAGTAGCGCTACTACTCCACCGTCCGCATCGACCAGAGGCGCGAGCGCAGCAGGACGATCGCGATCATCAGCAGCATCGCGATCGCGGGGATCAGCAGCGCGGCCTTGAGGCCCCAGACCGAGCAGATCGTGCCGGTGAGGAAGGCGCCGATCGGGCCGCCGCCGCTTAAGCCCAACTGAAACAGCGACATCAGGCGCGCGCGGTGGCTGGCGGGTGCCACGATCTGCACCACCGTCCGGCTCTGCGTCATGGTGATGCCCGCGCCCAGTCCCCAGACGAAGATCAGGGCCAGGAACACCGGGAACGGCGGCAGCGTGGCGAGCGACAGCAGGACCAGCGCGCCCGTCAGCACCGCGCTGCCGATCAGGCGCCCGCGCAGGGTCAGCCGCCGCGCGAGGCCGACCAGCGCCATGCTGGCCACGATGGTCGCGGCCCAGAAGGCCAGGTTCATGTACGAGAGTTCGGCCGCGCCGCCGGCATAGTGGTCGCGGATCGCCAGCGGCAGCACCGCCATGAACGGGCCGACATAGAAAATGCCGACGCCGAAGTTGAGCAGCAGCACGGGCCAGATCTGATCCGACTTCGCCGCGGCCGACACGCCCTCGCCGATGCTGCGCCAGAAGCCGGGGTGTTCGGTCTTCGGATGCGGCGGCGGGTCGGGCAGCCGGCGCACGAAGATGCAGCCCGCCAGCACCATGCCGGAATGCAGCAGCAGGAGCGGCAGGGCGCCGAACCGGTCGGCGGTCGAGGCGCAGGCGATGCCCAAGAGCTGGCCGCCAAACTGCAGCGCCGTCGCCAGCGCCACCGCCTTGGGCAGGCCTCCCTTGGGCGCCACGACCGGCAGAAGCGCGTCGCGGGTCGGGATGGCGAAGGCGCCGATCGCGCCGGCGATGACGCCGTAGGCGATCAGCAGCGGATAGCTCAGCCCGCCGGACCACAGGACCAGCGCCAGGGCGAGCGGCGGCAGGGCGTAGATCAGGTGGTAGCGCAGCAGCAGCCGACGGGCGTTGCCGCGGTCGGCGACCAGGCCGCCGAGCGGCAGGAAGAGCAGCGACGGCGCCATGACGGCCGCCTGCGCGACGCCCACGGCAAAGGCATCCATGTGCAGGACCACGGCGACCAGCCACGGGAACAGCACCATCTGGATGCCCAGCGGCACGAACCAGCTGGCGAGGCCCGCGAGGTAAACCGGGAAAGAGTTGGCAGGGGGCTTGCCTTGATCCAAGGCACATCCATCTATACGTTGTAGGCACTTAGTGCCCGTTGCTCACGCGATAGTCAAAGGCGCCGAACGCAAGTGTCCACCTTCAATCGCAATACCCTGGTCAAGGTTCTTGAGATCCTCGACAGCAGCCACGCCCAGGAGGCGCTGGCGGCCGCCAAGCTCGCCTCGGCCATGGTGCGCGAAGCGGGCCTCACCTGGGACCAGGTGATCGACGACGCCATCCTGCCGCGCGCCGCCGCCTCGTCTGCGGCGCAGGAGCCGGCCCAGGCCCGCACGCCCGGTGCCGGGCCGTTCGGCTACCGCCGCGAGCGCGAACTCTCGCCGCACGAGCAGTTCTTCATGGTGCTGCTGAGCCCGCGCACGCCGGTCGACATCAAGCGCAAGCTGCGTTCCTGGGAAGGCCGCGTCCTCGACGGCGAGATCACGCCGCAGGAAAGCGCCGACCTCCAGTTCATGTACCAGAGCTTCGTCGTCGGCTGACGAATCAGGCGGCGAGCAGGACGCTCTGCTCGCGCTCCAGTACGCGCTTCACCGCCGGCCGCGCCAGCATGCGGTCCTTCCAGGCCGTATAGTTCGTGAGTTCGGCCACCGGCAGACCGATGCGCTTGCCCCAGCCGTAGAACACCAGCGCGTAGCCGTCGACCACCGAGAACTCCTCGCCCAGGATCCAGGTCTTCTCCGCCAGGAGGACGTCGATCTCCTTGAGGTTGGCGAAGAAGTTCTCGCGGCCTACCGCCTTGAGATGCTCGAAGACGGCTGCGTCGGTGGCGAAGCGCTCGGGACGGCCGATGTGGGTGAAATTCGGATGCACGGCGTTGGAGAACCAGGCCATCAGCGAGAGGGCACGGGCGCGCTGGACCGGATCCTTCGGCATCAGATGCGGCGCGTACGTCGCAGCGACGTAGTCGAGGATCGCCGTGTTCTCCACGATCGTGCCCTCGTCCACGACGAGCGCCGGCACGCGACCACGCGGATTCACCTTGAGATATTCAGGCGTCCGCTGCTCGCTCTTGGCGAACGAAAGCGCCTGCGAATCGTATGTCGCCCCACTCTCCTCCAGCCCGATATGCGATGCGGTCGAGCAGGCGCCGGGGGCGAAATAGAGCTTGAGCATGTTGATCCTCGGAGAACCGGACGGGAAAGCTAGAGCGGACGCGTTGCGTCGGCCGGCCGGTTCCGGTGAAGGAACTCGCGACCGATCTTCACGCGCTTCTCGCCGTCATATTCGACGATGTCGGCGGTGGCATAGGTTTCCGACCAGTTGGACGGCAGGAACGAGCCCGAGCCCACGACGTCGATCGGCGCCTTGGCCTCGGCCATGATCCGGCACTTGGCCGGACCGAAGCCGGAGGACGCCACGATCTTCACCTTGTCGAAGCCGTTGCGGTCGAGTTCGGCGCGCAGATGGAAGATCGCCGCCGCCGATACGCCGGTCCCGACGAGATAGCGCAGCTCCTCCTCGCTACGGTAGCCGCGGATCGATTCCGGGGAGAAGCGCTCCAATACGGCGTAGGACGATGCGGGATCGAGCCCTTCGATGTAGCGGCCGCCGGTCGTGTCGAGCCGCAGCGAGAGATTTCCCTGCGCCGCGAGTTCGGGGAAGCGCCGGCAGACTTCGAGCGAATCGGAAATCTCGCGGGCGAAATAGTCGACCAGCACCGTCATCCCCTCGGTCGGGAAGGTCTCGTGGAACATCTCGGCGGCACGCAGGGTCGAACCGGCATAGCCGATCAACGCGTGCGGCATCGTCCCCAGACCGTACTCGCGACCGAAGTAGTGGGCGGTGGCGTGCGTGGCATTGCCGATGAAGCCGATGGCGCCAACCTTGCGCTTGGCCCGGGCTGAGCCGACCGAGGCGGCATAGGCCATCATCTCGGCCATCTCCTGGCCGGCACAGTGACGCGCATCCATGGCGAGGAAGGCCGACTTCGGCATGTCCGCGCACATCGTCCAGGCATTGTAGGCGGCCACGCAGGCGGGTCCGAGCTTCTGCAGGAAGATCGTCTCGAGATCGACGAGATGGAAGAACGAGCCGGTGATGTACATCATCGGTTCGCCGGCGCCGACCCACTTGCCCTCGCGGTAGCGCAGGTCGAGGTCCACCGTCGCATTGCGGGCGCGGCAGGTTTCTTCCAGCCATTCCAGCGCGAGCCGCGGCGCAAACACCACCGGCCGACGCATGAAGATGGCGTAGGTGACCTGGCAATCGCCGAACTTGCCGACCACCTGCTTCGAGCGATTGAAGTAGTGGTCGGTATAGCGTTCGATCTCGCCATTCTCAGGATGCGTCATCGGCCCTCCCCGGGCTCTCGCGCGCTCAGCCGGTGACGTCGGTCAGACGGCCGGGCGCGCCCTTGCGACGGACAGGCGCTCCGCCTTGAGCTGCTCGGCGAGCAGGAAGGCGAGTTCCAGCACCTGGCTGGCGTTGAGCCGCGGGTCGCACTGCGTCTCGTAGCGTTCGTTGAGGTTGTCGACGGTGATGTCCGTCGAACCGCCGATGCACTCCGTGACTTCCTGGCCGGTCATCTCGAAATGAACGCCGCCGGGATGAGTGCCCTCGGCGCGGTGCACGGCGAAGAAGTCCTTCACCTCGTGCAGGATCGCATCGAAATGCCGGGTCTTGCGGCCATTCGAGGCGGTGACGGTGTTGCCGTGCATCGGGTCGCAGGACCACACGACCGTGCGACCCTCGCGCTTCAGGGCACGGACGAGCGCCGGCAGCTTGTCGCCCACCTTGTCAGCGCCCATGCGGGCGATGATCACGATGCGACCGGCCTCGTTCGACGGGTTCAGCGTGTCGATCAGGCGCAGCAGATCGTCGGTCGGCAATGTCGGCCCGGCCTTGAAACCGATCGGATTCCGCACGCCGCGCAGGAATTCGACATGGGCGCCGTCGGGCTGGCGCGTGCGGTCGCCGATCCACAGCATGTGGGCCGAGCAGTCGTACCACTCGCCCGACGTCGAATCGACGCGGGTCAGCGCCTCTTCGTACTGCAGCAGCAGAGCCTCGTGGCTGGTGAAGAAATCGGTCTCGGCGATCTGCGGCGTCGTCGCGGAGCTGAGGCCGCAGGCCGCCATGAAGTTCAGCGTCTCGTCGAGGCGCGCCGCGAGGTCTTCGTAGCGTGCCGAGGCGGGCGAACTGCGTACGAAGTCGAGGTTCCAGCGGTTGACCTCGTGGAGGTCGGCATAACCGCCCTGGGCGAAGGCACGCAGCAGGTTGAGCGTGGCTGCCGACTGGTTGTAGGCCTGCACCATGCGCTCCGGATCGGGCAGGCGCGCGGCGGCGGTGAACTCGAAGCCGTTGACGTTGTCGCCCCGATAGGACGGCAGCTCGACATCGCCCACCTTCTCGACGTTGGACGAGCGCGGCTTGGCGAACTGGCCGGCCATGCGGCCGACCTTCACCACCGGCACGCCGGCGCCGTAGGTCAGCACGACGGCCATCTGCAGCAGCACGCGGAACGTGTCGCGGATGTTGTTGGCGGTGAAGTCGACGAAGCTCTCGGCGCAGTCGCCGCCCTGCAGCAGAAAGGCCTCACCGTTGGCGATCTTGGCCAGCGACGCCTTGAGCTTGCGCGCCTCGCCGGCAAAGACCAGCGGCGGGTAGCGGCGCAGGCGCGCCTCGGCATTCGCCAGGGCGGCCGCATCCGGATAGACCGGCATCTGCAGGGCCGGCCGGCTGCGCCAGCTGGTCAGCGACCAGTCGGCGGCACTGGAACTGCGGGACTGCCCTTTTGCGGCGGCCCGCGAATCGGTCCTGGATTGACCCTGGATCGCGGTCATCAACTCCTCCTCGACCCGCAAGGCCAAGGGGACCGGCGGGGTGGGTGAACCTATACGTGCTGTGGATAAAAAACCAGCCGGCAGGCCGGCCTCGTTCTACTCCGCGGCTGCCCGGGTCGGGGTCGAATCCGCCCGCGCCGTGCGCATGGTGACGAACTCCTCGCCGGCGGTCGGATGGATTCCCACGGTGGCGTCGAAATGGGCCTTGGTGGCCCCCGCCTTCATGGCCACCGCCAGGCCCTGGATCAGCTCAGCCGCGTCGTCGCCCACCATGTGGATGCCGACCACCCGGTCGGTCGCATCCTCGACGATCATCTTCATGAAGGTGCGCTGGTGGCGTCCGGAGACCGTGTATTTCATCGGCCGGAACGCCGCCGTGTAAATGCGCAGCTGTCCCAGCTGCAGCTTGGCCTGCTCCTCGCTCAGCCCGACATTGGCCATCTCGGGCTGGCAGAACACGGCCGAAGGCACGTCGTGATGGTTGGCCTTGCGCGGCTTCTTGCCGAACTCGGTGTCGGCGAAGCAGTGGCCTTCCATGAGCGCGACCGGAGTCAGGTTGATGCGGTCGGTGACGTCGCCCACGGCCCAGATATTGTCGGCCGTCGTCTTCGACCATTCGTCGACCGCGATCGCGCCCGCCTTGTTGAGCTGCACACCCACCTTCTCCAGCCCGATGCCGGACGTGTTGGGCGCGCGGCCGGTTGCGTACATCACGCAATCGGTCTCGAACATGCCGCCCATCGGCGTATGGACCTCGAACGGGCCGCTCTTGCCGTCGGTCCCTTTGGCGACGATGCGGCCGATTTCAATTTCGGTGCGCATGCGAATGCCGCTGTCCTTCAGCGCTTCGTGCACGAAGGTGCGGCACTCCTCGTCGAAGCCGCGCAGGACGCGGTCGCGGCGCAACACGATATCGACCTTGGCCCCCAGCCCGTGGAAGATGCCGGCGAATTCGACGGCGATGTAGCCCGCGCCGACGATGGTGATGTGCTTGGGCAACTCGGGAAGGTGAAAGGCGTCGCTCGACGTGATCGCAAGCTCGCAGCCTGGAATCGACGGAATCACCGGATGGCCGCCGGTGGCGATCAGGATCTTCTCGGCGGTGATCGTCTCCTCGCCGACCTGGATCGTGTGGCGGTCCATCAGGCGGCCCCGACCCATATGCAGCTTCACGCCTGCGCCCTCAAGGAGGCGCAGGTAGAGCGCGTTCAGCCGGTCGACTTCCTTGTTCACGTTGTCGCGCAGCGTCGCCCACGAATGGGTCGGTTCCGGAACTGTCCAGCCGTAGGCCGCCGCATCCTCGAACTCATGCGCAAACTTGGAGCCGTACATCAGGAGCTTCTTCGGCACGCAGCCGCGGATCACACAAGTGCCGCCGACGCGGTAATCCTCGCAGATGCCGACACGCGCCCCGTGGGTGGCCGCGATTCGCGAAGCGCGCACGCCGCCCGAGCCGGCGCCGATGACAAACAGATCGTAATCATAGGCCATGGGTTATCCCCAGAGAGAACAAAACCTCAACGCGGCCATAATTCGGTCGCCGGGCAGACTATATCGAGGCCTAGACGGGCCGGTAAGGGAAATGGCGCGTGCATTGCTGTCTCCTGATACAACTTTAAGGACACTCCCATGCAGAGAATTGCCCTGATTGCGACAGCCTTCCTGTTCCTGGCCGGCCCTGCCTTCGCCGCTCCTGACGAAACGCCCACGGCCCCCGCCTCCCCCTCGGCCCGGCCGGCGCGGGTCGACAGCGGCATCATGCGCTATGACACCAACAAGGACGGCTCGGTCACGATCGAGGAATGGAAGACCGGCCAGCAGGCGAGGTTCAAGCGCCTCGACGCCAATGGCGACGGCAAGCTCAGCAAGGAAGAGCTGTTTGCCCGCACGCCCGCCGTCGGCAACAGCGTTCTGCCGACCGACCGTCAGGCCAATCAGCAATCAAGCTACTTCCTGCTTCTCGACACCGACAAGGACGGCGTCGTCACGCTAGCCGAATTCATGGCCGGAGCCGACCGCAACTTCGCGCGCTGCGACCTCGACAAGAACGGCCGCATCGATACGGCCGAGTGCCGCCAGGCGCTCCAGCGCAAACCCGCAGCGCGCTGACGCCCCGTCCCTTCCCCCGCATCTGCCGGGGGAAGGTCCAAGGGCAACGGCCCGTCAGGTGCTTTCGGCAGCCATGATGTCGCCGAACAGTTCCCAGCTATCGTCCTTGAAGCGCGATAGCTGGACGGCCTGGATCGGGTAGAAATCGGTCGGGCTGGTGCTGACCAGGATGCCGGGCAGCAACAGCGGGATGCGGGCCTTCTGGAAGTTGGCGGCCTGGCGCATGACGTTTTCGCGCGTGAGATTGTCCCCGCACTTCTTCAACGTCTCGCGGAGCATCGTGGCGACGGCAAAGGCAAAGACATAGTTGCCGTCCGCCTGGTTGGCGCCCGGCATGTACTTCGTCATCCACTCGCGCCACGCCTTCATCTCGTCGTCGCCATCCCACTGCTTGTCGGTTGGATCCTTGAGATAGGCCGCGGTGATCACGCCCTGGCTGTTCTCGAAGCCGGCCGGCTTCATGACGGCAGCAACGGACGAAGAGACGTTGTTGAGGTACTGCGCCGGCTTCCAGCCGACATCGGTTGCCTTGCGGATCGCCTGAGCGGCGAACTTCGGCGTCGAGATGTTGAAGAAGACGTTTGCGCCGGAATCCTTCAGCTGGATGACCTGGCTGTCGACCGTCGGATCTGTGACCTCGTAGGTCACGTGCTTGACGACCTTGTTGGCGTCCTTGCCGAGACCCTCCCTGAAGCCTTCCCAGTAATCCTTGCCATAATCGTCGTTCTGCATCAGCACGCCGATCTTCGGATCCTTCACGTTGGCCAGGGCGTGCTTGGCGTAGATCACGCCCTCGGTGTGGTAGTCGGGCTGGAAGCCCATCGTCCAGGGGAACTCCTTGGGCTTGCCCCACTTCGAGGCGCCGGTCGACACGAAGAGATGCGGCACCTTCTTCTGGTTCACGTACTTGTGGATCGCCGTGTTGGTCGGCGTGCCCAGTGTGTTGAACAGGCAGAGCACCTTCTCCTGCTCGATCAGCTCGCGGGTCACCTCGACCGACTTCGACGGATTGTAGCCGTCGTCGCGGGTGACGAAGACGATCCTGCGGCCGTTGATGCCACCCGCGTCGTTGACGCTCCTCCAATAGGCTTCGTGCGCCTTGCCAATGACGCCATAGGCGGAGGCCGGGCCGCTATAGGGACAGAAGTGACCGACCTTGATCTCCTTGTCGGTCGCACCGTCGTCGTACTTCTTCTGCGCGGACGCAGAACCGGTGCCGGAGAGAAAAGCCGCGGCCGACACGCCGCCGATGAAACCACGCCTGCTGGTAATCAACGCTTCCTCCTTTGTTTGTATTTATGGAGGAAGCCTCTCGCCAAAGAGGTGTCTTGGGAAGACCCAAATCGACAAAGAAAAAGGCCGCCGGGATGCCGGCGGCCTTCATTCTCACTGCAAATGAGCTGGTGCTCAGGAACCTTCGGCCGACATGACATCGCCGAACAGATCCCAGGTCTCGCCCTTGAAGCGTGCGAGCTGCACCGACTGGATCGGATAGTAGTCGGTCGGGCTGGTGTTGATCGTGATGCCCGGCAGCAGCAGCGGCAGCTTGTACTTCTGGTAGTTGGCGGCCTGTTTCATGACGTTCTCTCGCGTCAGCGTGTCGCCGCACTTCTTGAGCGTCTCGAGCATCAGGTTGGAGACGGCATAGCCGAACACGTGGTTGGCGTCGGCTTTGTTGGCGCCGGGCATCCACTTGTCCATCCAGGCGCTCCAGGCCTTGAAGGCGTCGTTGCTTTCCCACTGCTTGTCCGTGGGATCCATCAGGTACTGCGCGGTGATGATGCCCTGGCTGTTGTCGAGGCCGGCCGGCTTCATCACCGAGCCGACCGAGGCCGACACGTTGTTCAGGTACTGCGCTGGCTTCCAGCCAATGTCGGCCGCCTTGCGGATCGCCTGGGCGGCGGCCTTGGGGGTCGCGATGTTGAAGAAGACGTTGGCGCCGGAGTCCTTCAGCTGGATGATCTGGCTGTCGACCGTCGGGTCGGTGACCTCGAAGGTCACGTGCTTGACGATCTTGCCGGTCTCCTTGCCAAGGCCCTCGCGGAAGCCCTCGTAGTAGTCCTTGCCGTAGTCGTCGTTCTGCATCAGGACGCCGATCTTGGCGTCCTTGATGTTGGCCAGGATGTGCTTGGCGTAGACGACGCCCTCGGTGTGGTAGTCGGGCTGGAAGCCCATCGTCCACGGGAATTCCTTCGGCTTGCCCCACTTCGACGCGCCGGTGGCGACATAGAGCTGCGGCACCTTCTTCTGGTTCATGTAGCGATGGATCGCGGTGTTGGTCGGCGTGCCCAGCGTGTTGAACAGGCACAGGACCTTGTCCTGCTCGACGAGCTGGCGGACCAGTTCGACCATCTTCGGCGGCGAGTAGCCATCGTCACGCGTGATGAAGTTGATCTTGCGGCCGTTGACGCCGCCCGCATCGTTCACCGACTTGAAGAAGGCTTCGATCGTCTTGCCGATCTGGCCGTAGGACGATGCCGGGCCGCTATAGGGGCCGGTGTGGCCGATCTTGATCTCGGAGTCCGTCGCTCCGTCGTCGTACTTCTTCTGGGCAAAAGCCGAGTTCGCCCCCAGCACCGCGAACGCCGAAGCACCCGCCACAAAACCACGCCTGCTTGTACGCATTTCTTTTCCTCCCAAGTGACTCAGGCCTGACGGAGCTTCGTCCGAATTTTGGCCAGAAAGAAGGCCGCCTTCCGGCGACCTTCCGACGAAGAGGCCCGGGCTACGCCCGTGCACCCCGCAGCTTGCGGTAGGCCATGTAGAGCCCACCGGCGATGCCCATCGGCATCAGGTAGATGATGGCGATCAGCAACACACCGAAGACGGTGTAGGCCGAGAGGTCGAACGGCAGGCCGAGGTCGTTGCGGATGAACTGGGTCAGCGACTGCGCCGAATTGTCGACCAGCACGTAGAAGATGCCGCCGAGCACCGATCCGAACAGCGAGCCGATGCCGCCCACGACCAGGCCGATCAGGAACTTGATCGACAGGAAGATGCCGAAGCTGTCGGGCGCCACGAAGGCGATGGCGCAGGCCGAGAGCGCACCGGCGATACCGGTATAGGCGGCGCTGATGCCGAAGGTCACCGTCTTGTAGAGCGCCGTGTCAATGCCCATCGTGTCGGCCGCCATGTACTGGTCGCGGATCGCCATCATGGCGCGACCGCTGCGGCTGTTCAGCATGTTCGACGCGCCCCAGAACAGCACGATCATGACCAGCAGGCAGAAGTAATAGAGCCACTGGTCCTCGCTGAGCGGCAGGCCGAACGGCACCTCCGGCTTCATCAGCACGATGCCTTGCACTCCGCCGGTCAGGCCTTCGAGCCACTTGTATTTCAGGATCTGCGGCACCGCGAGCGCCAGGGCGAATGTCGCGAGCGCGAGATAATGCCCCTCGAGCTTGAGCGCCGGCAGACCGAACAGGTAGCCGACGATGAAGCACACGATGGCCGCCGCCGGGATCGTCGCCCAATAGGGCACGTTCAGCTTGTCCATCAGGATCGCCGCCGTATAGGCGCCGACCGCGTAGAACGCGCCGTGACCCAGCGAGAACTGGCCGTTGAACCCGGTCAGCAGATTGAGCCCGAGCACCGCGATCGAGGCGATGATCATGGTGCTGACGAGGAACAGCCGGTAGTCCGAGACTACATCGGGAAACACCGGCCGCAGCAGCGGCACCAGCACCGCGAGGACAATGACGCCGAGCACCCATTTTTTCGACGAGGCGGTCATGGTCAGACCCTCTTCACGACGACGCGGCCGAACAGGCCGGCGGGCTTAACCGTCAGCACGAAGATCACGATGATGAGCGCCACCGTGAGTTTCTCGCCGTTGCCGATGATGTAGATGCCCGTCGCCTTCTCGATCTGGTTGCCCGCATAGGCGACCATGTTCTCGAGGATGCCGACGATGAAGCCGCCCGCCACTGCGCCGGCCGGATTGGAGATGCCACCGACCAGGGCGCTCGCGAAGGCATAGAGCAGGATGCCGCCCATCATATTGGGCTCGAGATAGACGATGTGGGCAACCATGATGCCGGCGACGGCGCCGACCGAGGCCGCGAGGCCCCAGCCCAGCGCCAGCATCCAGTCGACACGGACGCCGACCAGCCGGGCCATCTGCGGGTTCTGCGCCGCCGCGCGCATGGCAAGTCCGAGCGGCGTGTAGCGGAA
The DNA here is from genome assembly GCF_965279625.1 of Reyranella sp. Lineage (GTDB taxonomy): Bacteria > Pseudomonadota > Alphaproteobacteria > Reyranellales > Reyranellaceae > Reyranella. The sequence goes on along the minus strand of NZ_OZ257251.1, from coordinate 5,658,711 downwards.
GAATACGAACAGGAGACCGAGCACGATCAGGGTGACCATCACGACACCGAGCTGGTGGGGCCCGATGACGCCGCCGATGCCGAAGCTGCTCTTGGGAAAGGGCGACGGGAATTCCTTGATCAGGTAGCTCCAGAAAGCCCCGGCCATCGAATTGAAGATGGCCAGAAGCCCGATGAAGACCACGATGATCGAGAGCACCGGAGCGTTGTGCAGCGGCCGCAAGATGAGCCGTTCGATCAACACCCCCATGGCGAAGGAGATCACCACGGTGAGCGCGAAGGCTACCCAGAAGCTCATGCCCCAGGACATGAGCTGCCAGGAGATGTAGGCGCTGAACATCGCCATCTCGCCCTGGGCGAAATTGATGTGGTCGGTCGAGACGTAGATCATGACCAGAGCGAGGGCCACGCAGGCATAGATGGCGCCGTTCGCGAGGCCCGAGGCGATCTGCTGAAGAAACTGTTCCATTTGGGGGCTGCCTCAGTAGCCGAGGTAGGATTTGCGGACGTTCTCGTCGTTCTTCACGACGTCCGAGGGGCCCGACATGACGACCTTGCCGGTTTCGAGCACATAGGCGTGCGTGGCGAGGTCGAGCGCCAGGGCGGCGTTCTGCTCGACCAGCAGTATGCTCACCTTCTCTTTCTCGTTGATGCGCCGCAGGATGCGGAAGATCTCGAGCACGATCAGTGGCGCCAGGCCGAACGACGGTTCGTCGAGCAGCATCAGCCGCGGTTTCAGCATCAGCGCCCGCGCGATCGCCAGCATCTGCTGCTCGCCGCCCGACAGCGTCCCGGCCTGCTGCTGGATGCGCTCCTTGAGCCTGGGGAAGTAAACGAACACGCGCTCCAGCTCGTCCTTCACAGCCTGCTTGTCCTTGCGGGTATAGGCGGCGATGCGGAGATTCTCGTCGACGGTGAGCGTGGTGAAGGTCCCGCGTCCTTCCGGAACATGGGCGATGCGCCGGCGGACGATCTCTTCCGTCGCCATGCCACGGATATTCTTGCCGTCAAAACGGATCGTGCCGTCGGTGCGGACCATGTTGCAGATCGCCCGCAGGGTCGTCGTCTTGCCGGCGCCGTTGGCGCCCAGCAGAGTCGTGATGCCGCCCATGGGAATTTCGAAGCCGACGTCATAGAGCGACTGGGTCTGGCCGTAGAAGGCCTTCAGGCCGCTCACCTCGAGAAGTGCAGCCATCACGCCGTCCCCAGATAGGCGCGGATCACTTCGGGATCGCGCTGAACTTCCGCCGGCGTGCCGTCGGCGATCTTCCTGCCGAAGTCGATGGCGACCACCTTGTCGGACACCGACATGACGAGGCTCATGTGATGCTCGACCAGCAGCACGGTGACGTGCTGCAGATCGCGCACACGCTTGATCTGGTGCTTCAGCACCTCGATCTCGTCATGATTCAGGCCGGCCGCCGGCTCGTCGAGCAGCAGCAGCTTGGGGCTGGAGGCCAGTGCGCGCGCCAGCTCGACGCGCTTGCGGATCGGGAATGGCAAGGGCCCCGCCATCGCGTTGGCGAAGGGTGCGAGGTCCATGAAGGCGATCAGTTCCTCGGCCCGCCGGGTGATCGCTGCTTCCTCGACTTTAACTTTGGGGACCCGAATCGCGTTCTCGAAGAAGCTGGTCGAGCTCACGCTGTGACAACCGACCTTCACGTTGTCGAGGACCGACATCTTGTCGAACAGCGCCACGTTTTGGAAAGTCCGTCCGATGCCGATCTTCGGAATGGCGTGCCGCGGCTGGTCGAGGATGGTCTTGCCCTCGAACAGCACGTCGCCGGAGTTCGGCGTGTAGAGCCGGCTCAGGCAGTTGAAGAGCGTGGTCTTCCCGGCCCCGTTCGGGCCGATCAGGCCGGCGACCTGGCCAGCGAAGACGTCGAAGGTTACACCATCGAGAGCGACGATTCCGCCGAACCGGACGGACACGTCGCGCACGCTCAGAAGCGGCGAGCCGCGAGTTGAAGATGGTCCTGCCATGTCGATGCTGGTTTCGCCGGCCGGCGTATTACACGCGCCAGCGTGGCGAAATTACCCTTGCCTCCCAACTACTTGCGACTCTTCTGTGGAGTCTGCACTTCGATAACGATGACTTATCCAGAGGTAGCGTGCAACTCAAATGGCGACGCGCCATGCTTTCGGCGCGATTGCGCCGCACGTTTGCGCGGCTTTGCAGACATTGACACGCCGTCCATTGCAACCGATACGAAAACTCCCCCTCCAAAAGCGGGCTCACCGCAGATGAATCGCATGTTTCGCCCGACCCTCTTCCTCACAGTAGCCTGCCTCGCCGTTCCGGCGATGGCGCAGACGCCGCCGACGCAGGCCTGGCCCCAGAACCGGCCGCCGGCTCAGGCCGCCCCGCCGGCAGCCGCTCCGGGGCAGCCGGCCGCTCCCCCGGCTGCGGGGGCCACTCCCCCGGCCGCGGGTTCACCCCTGGCTTCCGCCGCCCCCGTCCCGCTGCCGCAGTGGTTCGTCGACATCGACGTCGACAAGAAGGGTGAGGTCACCCGCGCCGAGTTCCTGAAGTACCGGATGAAGTCCTTCGAGGCGCTCGACCTCAACAAGGATAACAAGCTGTCGGTCGAGGAGTTCGTCAAGGTCGTCGAACCGCCGGCAACGCCCGCCGATGCCCCCGGTCTGCCTCCGCTGGAAGAGCGCCGCAATCGAGCCAAGGCTGAGTTCCAGACCCTCGACACCAACCGCGACGGCTTCCTCGAGCGCGGCGAGGCCGAGGCGGTGGTCCATTCGGAGTTCAACAACTACGACACCGATCGCGACAACAAGGTCACCGAGCCTGAGGTTCGCCTCATCATACAGCGCTCGATGCAGCGCGAGGCGGCCGAACGCCAGCAGGTCGAGGCCCGCCGTCGCCAGGGCATGATGACCCTGAACGAGTTCATGGACATGCAGCTGAGGCAATCCGACGAACTCGATAAGAACAAGGACACCAAGATCAGCGGACCGGAATACGTGGTCCTGGCGGGTCCGGCGGACGGACCGCAGGCCAAAAACCTGCTGCCGTTCGACATGCGCAAGCAGATCGCCATGCGCAAGTTTGCCGAGATCGACACCAACAAGGACGGCCAGATCGAGCGCGTCGAGCTCTCCGCCTATGCGCTGAAGCAGTTCGGCGAGATGGACCTGAACAAGGACCGCTTCATCAGCGAGGAAGAGTTCAAGAAGGCGCAGGAAGCAGAGGCCGCGAAGATCCGCGCCATCGTCCAGACGATGATGCCGGCCCAGCCGGCGCAGCCTCGCCCTGCCCAGCCCCAGCCGCGTGGCGGCCAGCCCGCTCCGGCACAGCCGTCGGGTCCGCCGCCGGGCCTGCCGCAAGGCACGCGCTAACGACGCTGGTTCGACAAATGAAGAGCCGCGGGACCGAAAGGCCCGCGGCTTTTTTATGCCCGGGCGCCGCTACTCGACCGTGACGCTCTTGGCGAGATTGCGCGGCTGGTCGACGTCTGTGCCCTTGGCGACGGCCGTGTAGTAGGCCAGCAACTGCACCGGGATGGTGTAGAGGATCGGCGCCACGACGGGGTCGACTGCCGGCAGGGTGAGCGTGGCGACCGCCTGTGCGCCCAGTCGCGCCACGCCGGCCGCGTCGCTCAGGAGCACCAGCTTGCCGCCGCGCGCCTTCACCTGCTCGAAATTTGACGCCGTCTTGTCGAACAGTGAATCGTTGGGTGCCACGACCACGACAGGCACCAACTCGTCGATCAGCGCGATCGGCCCGTGCTTCATCTCGCCGGCCGCGTAGCCTTCGGCGTGAATGTAGGAGATCTCCTTCAGCTTCAGCGCGCCCTCGAGCGCGACCGGGAAGGACGTGCCGCGGCCGAGATAGAGTACGTCGCGCGCCTCGGCGAGAATATCTTCGGAGATCTGGCGGTACTGATCTTCCTTGTTCAGCGCTTCGTTGACCAGCGCCGGCAGCTCTGTCAGGGCGAGCCCGATCTTGGCCTCGTCGGCCGCGCTCAAGGTGCCGCGCGCGCGGCCGGCGGCAATCGCAGCGCAGAGCAGGACGGTGAGCTGGGTCGTGAAGGCCTTGGTCGAGGCGACCCCGATCTCGGGCCCCGCCAGGGTGGGCAACACGCCGTGCGAATCGCGGGCGATCGCGCTCTCCGGGACGTTGACCACCGACAGGATGGTCTGGCCGTTGGCCTTGGCGTAGCGGATCGCCGCCAGCGTATCGATTGTCTCGCCCGACTGTGAGACGGCAATGCAGACGCCATCCTTGGGCAACGGCGGCTCGCGATAACGCAGCTCGGACGCGACCTCGACCTCGACCGGCAGCCGCGCAAGCTGCTCGAACCAGTACTTCGCGATCATGCAGGCATAGAAAGCCGTGCCGCAGGCCGTCATTGTGAGGCGGCTCACCTTGGTCCAATCGACCGGCAGCTGCGGCAGGGTCACCATGCGTGTCGCAGGGTCGAGGTAGCTGCGCAGCGTGTCGCCGATCACCGCCGGCTGCTCGTGGATCTCCTTGAGCATGAAGTGGCGGTGATTGCCCTTGCCGATCATCGCCCCTGTGATGCCGCTCTGGCGGACTTCACGGGTAACTTCCTGGGTCCCCTGGTAGACCTTCGCGCCGCCATGACTCAGCACGACCCAATCCTCGTCCTCGAGGTAGCTCACCTTCCGGGTGAAGGGTGCCAACGCGAGCGCGTCGGTGCCGATGTACATTTCGCCGTCGCCATAGCCGACGGCCAGCGAGCTGCCACGGCGGGCACCGAGCAGAATGTCGTGGCGGCCACTGAACAGCACGACCAGCGCGAAGGCGCCGCGCAGCCGGCCCATCGCTTCGCCCATCGCCTGTTCGGGCGACTTCTGCTCGTCGAGCATCGCGGTCAGGAGCTGCGCCACCACTTCGGTGTCGGTATCGCTCTCGAACTTCCGGCCTTTGGCGACCAGCTCGTCCTTCAGCTCCTGGAAGTTCTCTATGATGCCATTGTGCACGACCGCCACCCGGTCGGTGGCGATGGGATGGGCATTGCGTTCCGAAGGCTTGCCGTGCGTGGCCCAGCGCGTGTGGCCGATGCCGATGGTCCCGGGAAGCGGCTCCTGCCTGACCCGCTCTTCCAGATTCACCAGCTTCCCTTCGGCACGCCGGCGGTCGATATGCCCGTTCACCAGGGTCGCGACGCCCGCCGAGTCATAGCCGCGATATTCGAGCCGCTTCAGCGCTTCCACCAGGAGGGGCGTGACGGGCGCTTTGCCGATGATGCCGATGATGCCGCACATGGGATTGTCTCGACAGGGAGGGGGATTATTTCTTGCCGGACCGTTCGCTGGCCGCCTTCTTGGCGGCTGCCGCCCGATCCCGCAGCTTTGCACGAAGCGCCGTCGCCCGCCCCTTCTTTGTAACCTGGCGGGCCCGGCCGAAAGCCACGGCATCTGCCGGAACGTCCTCCGTCACCACGCTGCCCGCCGTGACATTGGCGCCCCGGCCGACCCTGAGCGGCGCCACGAGGGAGCTGTTGGAGCCGATGAACACGTCGGGACCGATGACCGTGCGGTGCTTGCCGTAGCCGTCGTAGTTCACGGCGATCGTGCCGGCGCCGATGTTGCTGCCCGCCCCGATATCGGAATCGCCCAGATAGGCGAGGTGATTGGCCTTGGCGCCCTTGCCCATGCGGGTGGCCTTGAGTTCCACGAAGTTGCCGATATGGACGCCGTCGGCGACCTCCGAGCCCGGACGAATTCGCGCGAACGGCCCGACCAGGACGCCCCTGCCGATGCGCACGCCCTCGATGTCGCAGAAAGCCCTGATGTCCGTGCCCTCACCGACGCTGACACCCGGACCGAACCTCACGTTGGGCCCGATCGTCACATCGGTGCCGAACTTCGTGTCGACCGACAGCCAGACCGTGCCGGGATCCGTCATGGTGACGCCGCCTGCCATCGCGGCGGCGCGCAGCCGCTGCTGTAGCGCCAACTCGGCCACGGCCAGCTCGGCCCGCGAATTGACGCCCTGGAATTCCGCCTCCTCGCCCGCCACGGCGATCGCCTTGTGTCCGGCTTCACGCGCCAGCCGCACGGCGTCGGTGAGGTAGAATTCGCGCTTCACGTTGTCGTTGCGGAGGGCGCCGATCAGCGACGCGATCAGCTTGCCGTCGATGCACATGACGCCGGAATTCGAGAAGGCGACCGTTCGTTCGATCGCGTCGGCATCCTTGCTCTCGACGATCTTCACCAGCTCGCCGTCCTGCACGATGAGCCGGCCATAGGGCGTGGGATCGTGGGCGACGAAGCCCAGCACACCGACCGCCGCTCCGGCCTTGTCGCAGGCCGCGACCAGCTTGCGCAGGCTGCCCGTCGTGACGAGCGGCGCATCGCCGAACACGATCAGCACAGGACCCTTGTGCCCCTCGAGCGCGCCCAGGGCCGCCTTGGCAGCATGACCCGTTCCCAGGGGGCGCTTCTGCACCACCGTCGGATGGGGCGCGAAAGCCTTGGCCACTTCCGTCGCCCCGGGGGCGATCACCCCCACGATGCGGGCGGGCTTCAGTGCCGCTGCATTGGCCAGCACATGGGCCAGCATGGGGCGGTTGGCCAGGGGATGCAGGACCTTCGGCAGCGCCGACTTCATGCGGGTCCCGGCGCCGGCTGCGAGCACGACCACGGCAATGGGTGATTTCATGCTCGTCCGATGCCACGCGACTGGCGGACGGGCAAGGCGGATGTGCTAGAGAAAACAGCATGCAGACAGATGCTGAAAAACTCATCACCGCCCGGTTCGACACCGTCGTCTACGACCTCGACGGCACCCTGATCGATAGCGCCAAGGACATGCAGCTGGCCGTCAGCCACGTACTGGCCGACCACGGCCTGCCGCCCGTGACCGAGGAGGATGTGCGAATCTTCATGGGTCAGGGCAGCAAGGTGACCATGGGCAAGGCCTTCGCCAAGTACGGCCGGTCGCTGGACGACGAGGCCCTGACCGCGGTGACGCGCGAATTCGTGCGCTATTACGAGGCCGATCCGATCAGCCACACCACCGCCTTCGCGGGCGTCGCCGACGTGGTCGCGACCTTCGCCCGCCTCGGCCTGAAGCAGGGCGTCTGCACCAACAAGTTCGAGAAGCCCTCGCGTATGATCCTCGAGCATCTGAAGCTGATGCCGCCGATCAGCGACGTGGCCGGCGCCGACAGTTTCCCGGTCCGTAAGCCCGACCCGCGCCACATCCTGATGCTGCTTGAGCGGATGGGAGGCGATCCGAAGCGCGCCGTCATGATCGGCGATTCGACGCACGACGCCGAGGCCGCGCGCGGCGCCGGCATCCCGGCGGTGCTGGTGAGCTGGGGCTACACGGCCAAGCCCGCCAGCGAACTCGGCGCCGATGCCGTGATCGACCGTTTCGACGCCCTGCCCGAGGCCCTGGCCCGGCTCGCATCGGCCCGTTGACGACCAAGCCCGCCTGCACTATACGCGCCCCTTCCGGGCGCTTAGCTCAGCGGGAGAGCACACCCTTCACACGGGTGGGGTCGTAGGTTCAATCCCTACAGCGCCCACCATCTACCCTCCGGAAATCATCAGCTATTTTGGTTTTTGCCCCTCATGCCCATCCTGCATGAGAGGGCACGAAACGGCGTGAACAGGCACGGAACATAGTGCAACGCCGGGATGGGCGGTTTGCTATCTTGCGCCATGGCCCGACCCCGGCGCAGCTGGAACAGTCACGAGCTCCGCCTGAGAGAGCTGCCCCACTTCGCACGGATGCGTCGCGACGAGCCCTTCCGAGAAGCGGACAAGGCCGCATGGCATGCCGCGGCCTGGTCGCATCACCGGGCCCGCCGGCTGGTACTGGGTCGCCGGGATGCGGGCCGACTGGGGCTGCGAGCTGATCCAATTCGCCATGGAAACCGCGGCCAAGGCAATGCAGCGCTGGATCGCCGAGTCCGGCATCGAGACTCGGCCCGCGCCAGGTTCCTATAACGGCCCTCAGCTTTCGGCATACTGCACCAAGACGTCCTGAGGGTCGGCCCCTGCCGCCACCCGCCGGGGACGCTCCGCGTGCTGCAGACGATCTTGGCCACCACTAAATCATCTGCCACCGCTGCCGACGCTTCACCGACATGACCCTTCCCCGCGCCGTGAGGATCGGAAGTATGAGCCCTGCCCCTTACGTTGCACCCGGGTGAGGCCAGCGCGGCGAACTCGCTTCGGAAGCGCCCCGCGGGTTCGAGCGCGACAGGGCCTGAGGACGCACGCGAGGGATCGATGGTAGCCGGAGATCAGGCGCTTTGCGGAGTTATGCCAGATTGTCTTTCAGTACTCTGCGATCTCACAACTGGTCGAATCGGCCTCTCGACCAGATTTTCCATCAGCCACCTTCGGGCCGCATGGAGACTCTCGAATATTTTGACCGGGCGGTCATCGCTGGTCGCATTGGCAAAAACTTCCGCGAACCCCCTGCGTACAGGATCCACCACGACGGCGAGAGGACCACGCGGTGGGGCGTCTGGCCGACCACGGAGAGCGATGGCCATAAGATCCACCTGCTCTCTGGTCACCGCAGACGTCAAACCCGTGACGTCGAGAATCTTCGCGTAGCTCCTGATCTTCGGCTCAGTCAGCGTCTCGAAGCACTCGATGACTTCTTCGACGCTGACGAGCCCTCGAGCCACGACCACGATCGTCCGGTAGAGAGGACTTACGTCCGTGTAAATTGGCATCGCAACCCACCCTATTGCGCGCAGCCTCAGCCGCCCGCGTGCCCAACCGCCAAAAGCGGCACTATTCGATGAAGGCGCGACCACCTTCCCACGGGCAATCGAACACCATCAGACCCGATCGGCTTCCGCCGCCAGATACCCAAGCCCGATCGAGACCGATCAGCCCACGGATGCAGAGTAGTTCACAAACCTGACGCGTAACTTACACGCGGGATGCACAAAGCAGAACTCACGCGGCTTACGGTGCCGAAGAAGCCTCCAGGCCCTTCAGGATCGAGCCCGGCACATTCGTGCCCCTGGTCAGGGACATCAAGCTGGAAAGCATCCAAACGGGATGGGAAGTCGCCCGGCGAGCGAGAGAAGCACATCCGACCATACCTGTCGTCTAAACGACGGGTTCGGATGGCGGCGATTGGCCTTCGCTTGGGGCGCGGAACAGCATCCTTCTCGATAAGCCATTCGCCCCTTCGCAGGTCCTGATAGCGGCTTCACAGCTAGAGAACACCGGAAGCGCGACACGTCTGCAATCCGCATGCGGCTTCCGGCGGAGGCGGTGCTCATCCTCAAAACGAACAAAAACCCGCTGCCCCGGTGAGGGGCGAAGAAAAAAGAGACCAAGACGAGGGATCGCGCTCGCACGGACCGCCTTTCAATGCAGGGACAAGGCGGATCTCCGTTTTGGCTGGCTGGCGACGAGGCCGACGTGCGGACCTCCTCGGCGAGTTCCCTTGATGCTGGCGTCGGACTTCGCCTTGGCCTCGCGCCCGACGCGCAGCGATTCGGTCGCCAGGTTCTTCAGAAAGTTGGCGTGACGGAGCTTCTCCGTGTCGACCGCGCGCTAGGCTACGGCGGTCTCGCGCACGCGCCAGGCAGGCGGACGGTCTGCACACCGAACAGGATGGCCAGCATCTTGGCTGTGATGCCGAGGCCACTGGCGAGCGGGTTTCGGTCTAGGAACCGTTTGCAGTTGGGGAGGTTGAAGTCCCAGCACAGCAAATGGAGTTGATCATGGAGCGCACGATCGTCGCCCACTTCGATACACGACGAGACGCCGATCTTGCCGTCGAACACCTCGTTCAGGCGCATGGGGTCGCGCGGACCGACATCTTCATCCGCGCCAAGGGCGAATCGAATTCGGCCGGCACCCGGGCCGCGGGCGCTGATGTCGAGAGCGGCCATGGCCCGCAGAAGCGCGGCACGCCGGAACTCGGTGGCGAAATCGAGGTATCGGTCGACTACCACGGAAGCGAGCCCGAGGTGGTTCGCGAGGCTCTGAAAGAAGCAGGCTCACGCTCGATCAAAGCACAGTGAGGGCGGGGCCCCCGCCGTGGACCCGCAAGAGGGCCGCACGTAACGTCGGTTCGTGACACCTTCCTTCTCTCGAGTCTCACAAACCATTCAATCGCGACGTGCACTGATCGCGGGTCTCGTGGCTTTCACGGCAGGCGGCGGCAGTCGTGCCGTTTCGGCCCAGAGTGATTTCTGGGCGGTCCTGCGGAGGCCAGGTTCCTTTGCCCTGATTCGCCATGCCACGGCGCCGGGGACCAATGATCCTCCGGGCTTCCGGCTCGAGGACTGTGCGACGCAGCGCAATCTGTCGGCCGAGGGCCGCGCCCAGGCCAGTCGCGTCGGCGACCTGTTCCGTACCAACTCGATTGCCAAGGCCGAGGTCTATTCGAGCCAGTGGTGCCGCTGCCTCGACACGGCAAGCCTGATGAAGCTGGGTGAGGTGCGCCCTCAGCCGCTGCTCAATTCCTTCTTTCAGGACCGGTCCCGCGAAGCCGCGCAGATCGAGGCGCTGCGGCAGTGGATCGGACAACTCGACCTCGCGAAGCCGGCCGTGTTCGTGACGCATCAGGTCGTGGTGACGGCGATCAGCCAGATCTTTCCCGGCAGCGGCGAGATCGTGGTGATGCAACGCATGGCTGGCGGCCAGCTTTCGGTCCAGGGGCGCCTGCCGACCGCCTGACGGACCGCAGCACTGCCCCATCCGGTCGAAGGCTGCTATGAGCGCCCACCCGCCTGTCGCGGACACGTGAAATTGCCGCGCATGCGCACGACCAAACCGCCGATCTGGCTGCTGATGAGCGCCACCGTCTCCTCGCAGATGGCGTTGACCATCTTCCTGCCGTCCCTGCCGACGATCGCCGGCGATCTAAGCGTTTCCTACGGCACCGCCCAGCTCACCCTCTCGATCTATCTGTTCGCATTCGCCTTTGCCCAGCTGGCCGTGGGGCCGCTCTCGGACAGCGTGGGCCGGCGGCCGATGCTGCTGGCCAGCCTCGTCGTGTTCACGATCGGCAGCGTCTGCTGCGCGCTCAGTCCGACGATCGAGACCCTGATCGCCTCACGCCTGATCCAGGCCTGCGGCGCCTGCGGCGGCGTGGTGCTGGGCCGCGCCATCGTGCGCGACAGCCGGAGCGGCCCCGAAGCCCCCCGGGCGATGGGCTACATGGCCTCTTCCATGGCGCTGGCGCCGGCGCTCTCGCCGCTGCTGGGCGGCCAGCTGCTCGGCTTCTTCGGCTGGCGCAGCAATTTCTGGTTCACGGCCGCCTGCGGGGTGGCCGTACTCGTCCTGGTCTGGCGCATCGTCGCAGAGACCGCGCCCAAGGCCGCCCCGCGCACGACGGGTGTCGTGCGCGACTATCTCGACGGCTTCCGCGCGGTGCTGCACGAGCGCCGGTTCATCGGCCTCATGACCGCGACCACCTGCGCCTCGGCCGGGTTCAATGTCTTCTTTTCGGGCGGCCCCATCCTGCTGATCCAGGTCATGGGCGTGGCCGTCGAGTCCTTCGGCTGGTTCACCCTCGCCTGGGCTGGAAACTTCGTCCTCGGCAGCCTGGTCTCCAGCCGCCTGCAGGGCCGGGTGAAAAGCCTGATCCTGATTCCGGTCGGCCAATGCATCCTCACCCTGGGCGCCGTGGCGATGATGGCAACGGCCGCGCTGGGATACATCACACCGCTGGCGCTGATCGTGCCGCTGATGCTGATGGGCTGGGGCAACGGGCTCAACATGCCGAACGCGATGGCGAGCGCCCTGTCTGCCGTCCCCGCCACCCGGGTCGGCGCCGCCTCGGCGCTGATGGGTTTCGTGCAGATGGTCACCGCAGCGGTCCTGACCCTGCTCGTCGGCTACGTGCCGCACGATACGCAGATGAACATCGGCATCGGCGTTGCCATCACCGGTATCGTCGGGCTGATCGGCTGGTGGACGCTGGTCCGGCGCTCGCCCGCCTGACTGATCTCACCCCGGGCCAGTACGCTTCCGCACACGACCGTTCCCCGGCTATACGGATCACTTCGCTGCAACCCGACGACGTGAGACGCCATGCAATTCATCGACAGCAAGGACAGTCTCGTCGTCGACGCGATCGACGGGCTCCTGCGCAGCAGCGGCGGCGCCAATCTGGCGCGTCTCGATGGCTACCCCGGCATCAAGGTCGTTCTCCGCACCGACCATAAGCCCGGCCGCGTCGCCATCGTCGCGGGCGGCGGATCGGGTCACGAGCCGGCGCATGCTTCTTTTGTCGGCAAGGGCATGCTGACCGCCGCCGTCTGCGGCGACGTCTTTGCCTCGCCCTCGATCGACGCCGTGTTCGCCGCGATCATGGCAGTGACGGGCAAAGGCGGCTGCCTCGTCATCTTCAAGAACTACACCGGCGACCGCCTGAACTTCGGCCTCGCCGTGGAACGCGCCCGCGCGCTCGGCAAGCAGGTCGAGGTCGTGATCGTAAAGGACGACATCGCGCTGCCGGATATTCCCCAGCCGCGGGGCATCGCCGGCGTCATGTTCGTCGAGAAGGTGGCCGGGCACTACGCCGAGCTGGGGGCAAACTTGGAAACCGTGGCCGCGATGGCCCGGAAGGCCGCCGATGACCTGGTCTCGCTCGGCATCTCGCTGTCCTCCTGCACGCTGCCCGGCATCGGCCGCGAGGACCGCGTACCCGACGGCAAGGCAGAACTTGGCCTTGGGCTCCATGGCGAGCCGGGTGTCGACCTGGTGAATTTCGAAGGCGCCCGCCAGACGGCACTCGTGCTCGTCGACCGCCTCTTCGCGGCGGCAAAGCCGGCGCGCTCGTATGCCCTTCTGGTCAACAACCTCGGCTCGACCACGGCGCTGGAGATGAATCTGCTCACAAACGAGGTGCTGGCGAGCCGGCGCGGCGCGAAGGTCAAACTGGTGCTGGGCCCCGCCACGCTGGTGTCCTCTCTCGACATGCATGGCTTCTCGCTGAGCCTGCTGCCGCTGACACCGAAATTCGAGAAGGCCCTGCTCTCCCCGGCCAGCCCGCTGGTCTGGCCGGGGGTGCGCGCCCACGTGAAACCAAAGCTCGTGAAGCTGCCTCGCGAGATGAAGAGCAAGCCCGCCAGGGCCAGCGGCAATCGGGCGCTGAGCGCGCTGGTGAGCCGGGCCTGCGACATCCTCGTTGCGGCCGAAGGAAGACTGAACGTGCTCGATGCCAAGGTGGGCGACGGAGATACCGGCACGACCGTCGCCACGGCAGCCCGTCACCTGCAGGCGGCGCTGCCCCTGATGCCGCTCGCCAGGCTCGACCGCTTCTTCGCGGCCACGAGCGAGGCGCTGTCGCGCTCCATGGGGGGATCGTCAGGTGTGCTGCTGGCCATCTTCTTCTCGGCCGCCAGCCAGTCCGCATCGGGTGGTGCGAGCTGGCAGAACTCCCTGTCGGCCGGCCTCGCGAAGATGATGGCTTATGGCGGCGCCAAGCCTGGCGACCGCACCATGATCGATGCCATCGCGCCGGCCCTCGCGGCCCTGTCGAGCGGCCTCGACGACGCCGCGAAAGCCGCGCGCGCGGGTGCCGATGCCACCGCCCGAATGCAGTCGGCTCGCGCCGGCCGCTCGAGCTACATCTCGTCGTTGCACCTAGAGGGCGTTCCTGATCCGGGGGCGGAGGCCATCGCCCTGCTGCTGGAAGGCCTGGCTAAGGGGTAAGGCTGCTGACCGGTCGCGTGCCGTTATCCACAGAGTGCGGCGACTTGCGGCGCAACGAGCCCGGCGCTTCCAGTATCTTATTCTTCCTGTATTCACGGTCGGCTCGCACAGTCTGGTCCGCCAGCCCTCCCCACCTTTCGGCAGCCCACCGAACGAATGATGACGAACACGCTGTCTCTCCGGCCCGGTGACCGTCTCCCCGACTTCGTGCTGCCGGGGCTCGATGGCAAGCTGCGGAAATTCGTCTGGTCGTTCAACGGCGACCCGGTGGCGCTGCTCGCGGTGGCGGATCTCTCCGCGCTCGACGCTGCGCAGTTCGCGTCCCTGCGCGAGGCCTGTACCGCCGCTTCGACCAAGCTCGTCGTGGTCGCCGGCAATCCGGTCGCAGCGGCCGGGCCGCTCTGGAAGAAGCTCGGCGCAGAGCCTGAAGAACCGTTGCTGCTCTGCGACGGCAAGGGCCAGTTCCTGCCGGCGTTTCTCGCCCAGACCGGCGCGGTGTCCTTCGGCCAGGGCATGGGCATGCGCCAGCGCGTGATCGCGCTCGATCCCAACCAGAGGGTCGCCAGCACGTTCGACACCCGGCCCCTTTTGGCCGCTGCCGAGGCCATGGGCGGGCTTGCCGCATCGGTACGCGCCGACGGCGGCGCCGACCTTCTGCTCAACACGGCGATGGCGCCGGTATTGGTCCTGCCGCGCGTCTTCGAGCCGGATTTCTGCACCCAGCTCATCCGCCTGTGGGGCAAGGGCGACCACAAGGATTCGGGCGTCTCCAGCCGCTACGGCAATGTCGACATGGCAGCCCTGAAGCGCACCGAGGACTATACGATCGTCGAGCCGATGATGCTGAAGGCGGTGTCCGATCGCCTCGCCTATCGCATCGGCCCCGAACTCACGAAGGTCTTCGCCTTCGATCGCGAGTTCACCTTCGACTCCCATGTCGTGCTGTCCTACAGCGCCGAAGGCCGGCACTTCTTTGCCGCGCATCGCGACAATGGCGCGCCGACGACGGCCGATCGCGCCTTCGCCGTATCGTTGAACCTCAACGACGATTTCGAGGGCGGCGAGCTGGTGTTTCCAGAATATGCCGGCGTGCGCGTCAGCCCGCCCGCGGGCGCCGCCGCAGTCTTCTCGTGCTCCCTGCTACACAAGGTCGGCCCGGTGACCCGGGGCCGGCGCTACGCGCTCACGACCTTCTTTCGCCAGAAGCGCTGAGCCGCATCAGGCGGCCTCAGGCTGCAGGCGCAGGAATCCAGCTCTTCTTCTCGCCAGCATAAGCGGCGCCGGGATTGCCGTGCACCGTCGTGCGCCACATCAGCCGGCCCTCGCGATCGCCGTCAAACCAGGTCGCGGCGTGCACGAGGCAGCGATTGTCCCAGATCAGGAGATCGCCCTCTGTCCATTCATGGGCGTAGCAGAAGCGGCGTTCCGTGTAGTGCGCCATGATCTCGTCGAGCAGCGCCGCGCCGGCGCCGTGCGGCCCCGGCTCCAGGCCGACGAACGGCCCCTCGAACCAGTCCATCTGGCCCCATTCGCAGAGGTAGAGCGACTTCTCCCCCGTTACCGGATGGGCGCGCACGACCGGCTGCGGCTGCGAGCGCTCGTGGACGGCGAAGGCCCGCGGCGTGCGCCCGGCGAGTGCGGCCTCGCGTGAGCGGCCGCTGCCCGGCTGGGCGTGCAGGCCGACGAGGGTATCGACCTTCGCCTTCAGTGCCGGCGGGAGGGCCTGGTAGGCCAGGATGCCGTTGGCGAACAGGGTCTGGCCGGTGTCGCGCTCGGCCGGCGTCACGGCATAGAACAGCGAGATGTCGGGCGGCGGCCGGCGATAGCTCTGGTCGGTGTGCCAGCCCATGCGATGGGGATACTGGGTCGGGATGAGTCCGTCCGCCGCCAGCGGCGGCTCGGGGCGTTTGGGCGGCGCCTTGCTGACCGGGGCCATGTTCGACACGAGCAGGATTTCGGGTACGGAAACATGCACAGAAGTCAGGTTGGTGAGCGTGTGGCGATAATCCTCGACCTCGGGTCCGAAGACGCGGCTGAGGCGGATGAGCAGGTCCGGATCGTCGGAGATGCCGTTCATGCCCTGGATCAGAAGCAGCCCCTTCGCCTCGGCCAATGCCGCCGGAAGGGCCTTCGGATCGCTCTCGGCCGCCGCCACGATCTTCGCGGCATCGCCCTCGAGTCGCAGCGTTGCGCCAAAGGATGCGCCGGGAAAAGGCGCCTCGCGTGTGAAGTTCATGCCCATCCTCATGCCAGTGCCGTGCCAACCTTCAGGAGCGCTGCCCCGCATAGGGATCGTTGACGCCGTCGAGCGGCCAGATCGGCCGCCGCAGCTTGGTGAAGTTCAGCCGCGTGATGTCCGGCGAGCAGATGCCACCGGAATCGACCAGCACGATCTCGCGGGCGATCGGCGCATAGGCCGCCCGGAAGTGCTGGACGCTCTTCACCACCAGCACGCTCTTGGTGCGCGGATCGATGCCCTGGCTCAGGAAAACCTGCAGGTCGATGGTCTGAATCCGGTTGGAAATGGTGACGACGTCGATGCCGCCGATGCGCAGCACTGCGGTCGGCCCCATCGAGGTCTCGACGCCGGCATTCATCGGCCCGTCGTTCTTGAACGAACCGTCCGACAGCATCTTCACGATCGCCCTGGCCTTCACCGGCGCGCCCATCGACGGATCCGTGTGGCCGCCCAGCACCACGTCGATCTCCGCGCCGACACCGGCCGCGATGGCCTGCTGCACGGTTCCGGGATCGTAGATCGTCCCGAAGGCCACGTTCTCGACCTTGGCATCGATCAGCGCCTGCAGCACCGGCGTCGTGTCGTTGTAGCCGCCGCCGCCCGGATTGTCGGTGCCGTCGGCCACGACCAGAGGCCCCTCCTTGCCGACGCCTGCTTTCGCCGCGGCGATCGCCTCGGCCACGGGACGGAAGTTCGACGTGTTCTCGGTCCGGCGCTTCCAGATCTCGTCGAGGATCGCGGCCGCCGCTTCCTTTGCACGGCCCTCTGCGCCGGGCTCGTGGCTCACCGCAATCGACGGGCCGGTGTAGGGAATGTCGGCCCAGGTGAAGCCTGCCTGGACGCTGACCACGTTGATGCCCGGCTCCTTCTCAAAGGCATCGGCCTTGGCCAGCAGGTCGCGCATCAGGCCGGGCTGCGTGGTCTTGCCGGAATCGGCGCCCTGCAGCATCGCCGGCTGGACCAGCAGGCATGTGGGCTTCTTCCTGCCCTCCAACGTCTCCTGGACGAGCGCCGCCGCCTGCACCGCGCGCTCGTAGCCATCGATATGCGGATAGGTGCGATAGCTCACCAGCGCATTGGCATACCTGGCCATCTTGACCGTGGCGTTGGCGTGCAGGTCGAGCGTGGCAACGACCGGGATCTCCGGCCCGACGATGGCGCGCAGCGCCTCGAGCAGCGCGCCCTCGGCATCGTCCTCGGTCTCCGTCACGGCCGCGCCATGCAGCGACAGGCAGATCGCGTCGAGCTTGCCCGCCTTCTTGGCCGCATTCAGGATCAGGTCGCGGATATGCTCCCAAGTCTCCTTCGTGAGCTTACCCGAGGGCGTCGCATTCGCCGCCGCCGCCCAGACCGGCTCCCAGCCGTACTTCTTCACGGAGTCGATATAGCCGCCGACTTCGTTCTTGGTGCCGGTGAAGCGCGGCACCATCTCCTCGCCCTCGATCAGCCAGCGCTTGCGGTAATCCTCCAGCGTCGTCTCGAGTTTGCTGAAGGTGTTCGTCTCATGCATGAACTGCGCGATCAGGACACGGTACGCCATCTCTTTACTCCTGGTTCCATTGCCTCCCTCCCCCGATGACGGGGGAGGAATTGATCGCTACAGCTTGGCCGTCTTGAGCCACTCGGCCTGGCCCTCTTCCCCGTCGACGCCCATCGATTCGAGGAAGCGGCAGACCATCATGTAGTAGCCGATGGTCAGGGTGAGTTCGACCAGCGCGCCCGGCGTCAGGAAGGTCTGCACGGCCTTCAAGGTCTTGTCCGACGCGCGGACGTTGCGCACCACGTCGTCGGCGTAGCGCAGCACGGCCTTTTCATTGTCGGTGAAGGCGGGCGCCTCGATGGTGGCGTCACGCAGGGCGGCGATCTTCTCCTCGCTCACGCCGACGTCGCGGCCGATACGCTCGTGCTGGAACACCTCGTAAGCGGTGCGGCTCAGGCGGCCGACGCGGATGATGGCGAGTTCACGCAGCACCGGATCGAGCTCGCAGCGATACAGCAGCCCGTTGCCCATGCGCAGGAAGCCCTTGGCGCCCTGCTCGGAGTTGGCCAGCATCCGGTAGATGTTGAGCATGGGATTGAGTTTGCCGAGCAGCTCGGCATGCTTGCCCGTGGCGTTTTCGACTTCGTAGTACGGAATGCGCGGCATTGGGGTCCTCTCTTCAGGCCGCAAACCTGAAGGGAACCCCTTGCGCGGTCAACGCTGCTTCAGATCCAGCCGCGACTGACCAGCGGATTGAGCCAGCGGCCCCATGGCCCCGTCAGCACAATGGGATTCTCGACCACGATCAGGGCGATACAGGGCTCGCCCGGATCGGCGATCGGCTCATGCCGGTGATCGCCCGGCCCGACGGCGAAATCGCCGACGCCGTAATTTCCCGTATCGTCGGTGTAACCGCCCTGCAGCACGACCGTATATTCATAGCCGGCGTGCTTGTGCTCGGGCAGGCCGCGCCCCGACTCGAGTCGCAGCAGCGAAACGCGATGGAAGTCACCCGGCAGGTCGAGCCGGATCTCGTCGAATTTGCCCATCACCCGGCGCCAGTCCATGCCCGGCCGCAGATGCGGCACCAGGGGCGCCGGCGCCCAGTCAAATGCTGGATGATGGCGGCCGGGAGCGGCGGGTCGCGGCTCCACTGGTACCTCTTCGAGGCGAGCCAGAGCCTTTTCGAGCACCGCATTGTCGATCGCGCCAAACTCAGCGACCGGTTCGCGCTCGATCAGGGCCCCGCCCACGGCGTTCAGCCGGTTGATCGTGCGCTGCGACTGCGGATCCAGGGCGACATGCAAGGCGACGGCAAGGGCCGGCCCGTCCGGCAGCGCGCCTGCGGCATAATCCAGCAGAATTTCGTCGGGCGCCGGATGGCGACTCATGACTCGTCTTTCTCCAGTGCTTCGCGCAGGCGGGCCAACGCCAGGCGGATACGAGACTTCACCGTCCCGAGGGGCAGCTTCAGTTCCTCGGCGATGGCCGTGTGGGTCTTGTCCTCGAAGAACGCCTTTTCGATCACCAACAGCTGATCGGCAGACAGCCCCCCGAGTAACTCCTTCACCCGCGTATACGTCTGTCCTGCGAGAACGGATTTGTCGGCGCTGTCGTCTTCCGGTGCAAAAACCGTGAGCCAGTCCTCGGTATCAATCGCCGGCCGGTTGTTGCGCCGCAGGTGATCGATCCGCTTGTTGCGGGCGATGGTGTAGATCCACGTCGAGGCCGAGGCCTTGGCCCGGTCGAAGCTCGCGGCCTTGCGCCAGACCATGATCAGGGCTTCCTGCGCGACTTCCTGCGCCACCTCCGGATCGGTGCCGCCGCGCATGATGAATGCCTTCACGCGAGGTGCGAAATACTGGAACAGACGAGCGAACGCCGCGCGATCCTGGCGGGTCGCGATGGCGTCGATCAGGTCTGCGGCCTCTTCGGCGGAAATCATCGGGCGGGAGCTTACCCCGGCCGGCCTTGTGCCCCCAAATCCCAGAACAGGCCGGTCATCAGCCTGAGCCCGTCGCGGACGACCGGCGCCAGCAGATGCTCGTCCGGCGCATGTTGCGAGCAGGCGGCGTAGGAGTGCGGCACCCACACCGTCGGCAGGCCCAGTATGTCGGTGAACACCGCGTTGGGCAGCGAACCGCCCAGGTTGGGCAGCATGTTGGGCTTCTGGCCCGCCGTCTTCTCGATCGAGCCGGAGGCGAATTTCGCCCAAGGGTTCTCGGGATCGAGACGCGTCGCATTCATGATCACGTCGCGCGCCTGCTCGATCTCGATCATGCCGAAACCATGCTTGTCGAGATGGCGGCGCAGGGCCGGGATGATCTCGTGCGGATCGGTGCCGACGACGAAGCGCAGCTGGCAGTAGGCCACTGCGCTGGGCGGGATCGCATTGACCGGCCGGTCGGGGTTGCCGGTCTTGAAGGCCAGGATCTCGAAGCTGTTCCAGCCGAACACGCGCTCGACCGGCGTTAGCGACTTCTCGCCCCAATCCTCGTTGATCTCCGGAGCGCCCTCGCCCGCATCGACATGGGCGTCGGCCAGCGCCGCGCGGATCGAGTTGGTCAGCGTCTTGGGCCGCCACTCGGGCACTTTGATCTGCCCGCGCTCGTCGGTGATGGTGGCCAAAGCATGCGCCATGATGATGCCGGGATTGGCCAGCAGCCCGCCCCAGTTGCCGGAATGGTGGCCACCCTCGCGCATCGTCAGCGAGAGGTTGAAGTTCAGCGTGCCGCGCGTGCCGCCGAAGATGGTCGGCCGGCGATGGTCGAGCCGCGGCCCGTCGGACCCGATCAGGGCGTCGGCCTTGAGGGCTTCCTTGTTGGCCTTGCAGAAATCGGCGAGGCCGGGCGAGCCCGTCTCCTCGCCGGTCTCGATCAGGATCGTCGAGTTGAAGCCCAGCGAGCCGCGCTCCTGCATGACGCAGGCGAGTGCCGCGATGTTGATCGTGTGCTGGCCCTTGTTGTCGGCCGTGCCGCGGCCGTACATCTTCTCGCCCTCGATCACGATCTTCCAGGGCGACAGGCCGGAGCGCCACTGCTCCTCCTGGCCGCGGATCACGTCACCATGCCCGTAGGTCAGCACGGTCGGCTTGGCCGGGTCCTCGACCCGCCGGGCGATCAGGAAGGGGCCGTACTCGCTGCGCGGGTTCGGCAGGACGGTACAGTCGTAGCCCAGCTTCTGCAGCGACTCGGTCATCTCGCCGGAGACGTATTGCTGCAGCGCCGGCATGGACCCGGCCTCCTGGCTGGTTGTCGGAATGGCGACCCGGCGCTGCAGCTCCTCGAGGAAGCCGCCCTCGTCGAAGTATTTCTCAGCGCGAGCGATCGCGCCATCCCGTGTCCCGGTCATGCTTTCCCTTGCCTGTTTTCGCCGCCACGATAGCAAAATTACAGGGAGATGAGCATGACCGCTTCGGGCCGCGTCGTTTTCAGCAAAATGGAAGAAGTGGTGTTCGGACGGCCCGCCGCCCAGGCCCTGTCGGAACTGGTCGAGCGCCAGGGCGCGAACCGCGTCTTCCTGATGGTGAGCGGCACCCTCAACCGGGAAACCGACGAGATCGAGAAGCTGCGCCAGGCGCTGGGCAACAAGTGCGTCGGCACCTTCGACAAAATGCCGGCCCACTCGCCGCGCAGCGCCGTGGTCGCCGCCGCCGAGCAAGCCCGTGAGGCCCGCGCCGACCTGATCGTCACGCTGGGCGGCGGCTCGATCACCGACGCCGCCAAGGCTGTCCAGCTCTGCCTGTCAAATGACGTCCGCACGCCCGAGGACATGGACCGGATCCGCGGCCAGTCGGACGTGAAGCCGCCAACCGTGCGCCAGATCTCGATCCCGACCACCCTCTCGGCCGGCGAATTCTCCGCCATCGCCGGCGTGACCAACGAGGCCACGAAGGTGAAGGAGATGTTCCGCCATCCCCTCACCATCCCGCAGGCCGTCATCCTCGACCCCGAGGTGACGCGCCACACGCCGATGTGGCTCCTGCTCTCGACCGGCATCCGCGCCGTCGATCACTGCGTCGAGGGAGTCTGCTCCAACGAATCGACCGAGTTCAGCAATGCCTCCTCACTGCACGGTCTCTCCCTGCTGGCGCGGGGGCTCGCGCGCGTGAAGGCCGATCCCTCCGACATGGCCGCCCGTCTCGACTGCCAGACCGGTTCCTGGCTCTCGATGACCGGCATCGCCGCCGGCGTCCCGATGGGCGCCAGCCACGGCATCGGCTACGTGCTGGGCGCCGTGTTCGACGTGCCGCACGGCCATACGTCCTGCATCATGCTGCCGTGGGTGATGCGCTGGAACAAGCCGGCCAATGCCGACCGCCAGGCCCTGATCGCCAATGCCATGGGCCATCCCGGCGAGGACGCGGGCGACGTGCTCGACCGGTTCATTCGCGGGCTCGACATGCCGCGCCACCTGTCCGACGTGAAGATCGGCCGCGAGCAGTTCGACCGCATCGCCCAGCAGGCGATGGGCACGCCCTGGGTGCCGCGCAACCCGCGCCCGATCCCGACGCCCGCCGAGGTGAAGGAGATCCTGGAATTGGCCGCTTAAGCGCAGCATGGCTGCAAATTCAGGGGCCACTCGCAGGGTGCGACGTTGGCTTCGTTTGTTTCGAATATTTCGTTTATTTCGGTTGTGCGACCTGACGCTGCGGCCGGGAAGCCGGTCAGTCCCATTTCCGGTCGAGGAAGCGCTTCACGTCGTCGGTGAACTGCTGAGGCGCCTGCAGCATCGAGAAGTGGCTGACCTCCGGCTGGAGCAACAGCCCCGCCTGGGGGATCGCCTCCGCCATGAACTCGGTGTTCTGGCGCTTGATCGCCTCGTCGCGATCGCCGTCGACAATCCAGGTGCGGACCGTGATGCCGGCGAGATCGGCGGCCGTCCAGTTGGGTTGCGTCGCCCACATGGTGCTGATCTCCTCGACGAATTTCTTGTACTCGCGCGGCGTGGCCGAGAGGGCCTCGTACTCCTTCTCGCCGCGGGCGATGAACGCCATGAACACGGGACTCTTGTCCACGTCCTTGACGCCGCCAGGATCGGAGTTGGCGGCGAAGGCGAAGAGCCGCGACACGCGCCGCGGATGGGACATGGCCATGCTGAGCCCGATGATGGCGCCGTCGCTCCAGCCCACCACCGCGGCCTGCGGCACGCCGAGATAGTCCATCAGTCCCAACACATCAGACGCCATCAGCGCGTAGCCGTACGGCCGGGCGTCCCGCGTGCTGCGCCCGTGGCCGCGGCTGTCCATGACGATCACCCGGTGGGTCTTCGCCAGTTCGGGAACCTGATGACCCCAGTAGTTCGAATTGGCGAGCCCGCCGTGCAGCAGGATGACCGGCGGCCCGCTGCCGAAGGTCGCGTACCAGATCGAGATGCCGTTGACCGGCGCATGGCCGCTGCTCACGGCCGGCGGCAGCGTGGGCGTGGGTGGCAGCGTCATCCAGCGCGGCACCGGCTGGGCGGCGACGGACGAGGCGACGAAGGCCAGGAGGAGGCTCAGGAAAAAGGCACGCATGCCGGACGATAATCCGGGCTTGGGCCAATGCGCCAGACGCCAGCGAAAGGTCCCTCACTGCGTTTGGGATGACAATTTTCGCGGATTGGCGGCGGACGTCGATGCAGAAAACGCTGTCATCCCGAACGCAGTGAGGGACCATTGAGCCGGAGTACGATCAGAGCCGCCCCTTGCGCTTCGCCACCGCTTCGGAGAGCAGGCAGAGGATCTCCCACATCATCGTGACGCCGACGAGCGCGGTGTTGCCGCTCATGTCGAAGGGGGGCGAGACCTCGACGACGTCGCCGCCGACAAGATCGAGGCCACGCAGGCCGCGCAGCATGCGCTGGGCCTCGTGCGGGGTGTAGCCGCCGATCTCGGGGGTGCCGGTGCCGGGCGCATAGGCCGGGTCGAGGCCGTCGACGTCGAAGCTCACATAGGTCGGGCCGGTGCCGACGACGCGGCGCGCCTCCGCGATCACCTTCTCAACGCCGAGGTCGAAATACTCCTCGATGGTGATCACGCGCATGCCCTGGTCGAGGGCCCACTGGTTGTCATCGGCCTTGTAGAGCGAACCGCGGATGCCGATCTGGACCACCCGCCTGGGGTCGAGCAGCCCCTCCTCCACGGCGCGGCGGAACGGCGTGCCGTGCGTGTACTTGAAGCCGCCGAAATAGGTGTCCCAGGTGTCGCTGTGGGCGTCGAAATGCACCATGCCGAGCGGCGGCAGTCCTTTGCGGATGCCGCGCATGATCGGCAGCGTGATCAGATGGTCGCCACCGGCCGACAAGGGCACCACGCCCGCGGCATGGAGCCTGGCATAGTGCTTCTCGATGCGGTCGAGCGAGTCGTCGAGGCTGGCGGGATTGACCGGCGCGTCGCCGAGATCGCCGCACCGGGCCAGTTCATAGGGCGCGATTCCCGTCACGTGATGGATGCGCCGCATCATCGTCGAGAGATCGCGCATCTGCCGCGGGCCGTGCCGCGCGCCGGGACGGTTTGTCGTGCCGCCGTCCCATGGCACGCCGACCATGCCGATCTCGACCTCGGCCGGGTCGCGAAACAGCGGCAGGCGCATGAAGGTGGCGACGTCGCCGAAGCGCGGCACCACGGTGCCGGCGACCGGCTGGGGGAAGTCCTGGCTCCTGGTCATTCCCCCAGTGTAAGCCGTTACGACGGCTGCAAAAGGGCCTTTCGCGCCGAAACGAATTCTTCGACCGCCGCCACGAAACGGTCGCCCTCGGCGTCGCCGATCATGATGTTCAGCGCCACGAAGCCGCGGCGGGCGATCCAGATGCCAGCTGCCACCATGTCGAAATAGAACAATTCCTTGGCGTCCTGGTTGCTCGACGCGAGGTCGGCCGCGTTCTTGATCGGCCGCGTCGTGGCATGCGCCGTCATCATCGAGCCGATGCCGGAGAACTGAAACTCGACACCCGCGGATCGGCAGATCGCGTTCAACCGCTCGCGGATCCTGTCGCCGCGATCGTTCAGCTCCTTGGCCGCCTCGGGCGTATAGACCTCGCCATAGCCCGCGACGCCCGCGGCCATGGTGAGCACGTTGTTGTTGAACGTGCCGGCATGCGGCAGCGAATCGGGCTTGGTCGGATCGAACAGCTCCATGATGTCGCGCCGGCCGCCGAAGGCACCGAACGACATGCCGCCGCCGATATACTTGCCGAGCGTCGTCATGTCGGGAATCACGCCAGTCTTCTCCTGCAGGCCGCCGGGCGACAGCCGCGAGGTCATGACCTCGTCGAAGATCATGGTGATGCCGCGCGCCTTGGTCTCGCTGCGGACCATCTGCAGGAAGTCGAGATTGCCGGGCAGACAGCCGCCGCTACCCTGCATCGGCTCGAGCAGAACGGCGAACAGCTCCTCGCCATGCTTGGCGAGCAGCGCTCGGGTGCCTTCGACGTCGTTGTACGGCGCCACGACATACTCGTAGGGCATGTTGACCGGCGAACCGCCGCTCACGAAGTAAAGCACGCCACCGTGATAGCCGCCGTGGAACACCATGACCTTGGTGGCCTTGGTCCGGCCCTTGCGCTGGGCAAAGACGCGCGCGCCCGCGAGGGCCATCACGTTGCCCTCGGTGCCGGAGTTGGTGAAACGCACCAGGTCGATCGACGGTATGCGGTCGACCACGAGCTTGGCGAGCTTGCCTTCGCTCTCGTTGCGGCCAGCGAAGTTCCAGCCATGGTCGAGCGCCTTGTCGATCGCCTTGCGGATCACCGGATGGGAATGGCCGTAGATGCCGGCGGTATATTCGCCCAGCACATCGATATATTCGTGGCCGTCCGCGTCCCACAGCTTGCAGCCCGCGCCGCGCACCACCGTGAGCGGGAACGGCGAATTGTGGAGCGTGGTGCGGGTGTTGCCGCCCGGCATGGCGACGCAGGCATCCTGGTGACGGCTGAAGCTCTTCGGATTGCGGTCGACATAGGCCTGCTTGGCCTCCGTCAGGGCGGACTGCAAATCGGAATTCACCAGCGCTTGATCGGGCACGTCACTCTCCTCGGATGAGGCGGCGAGTATCACACGACGTTGAGCTCCCGGATAGGCCGGCCCGATTCAATGCGGTTATAACCAAAAGTATTGAGATCGAGCGTTCGGTAATCCCCATGCACGATCAGTTCAGCGACGGCGCGGCCCACCGCCGGAGACTGCTGGATGCCGTGGCCTGAAAAGCCGGTGGCGAAGATCAGGCTCTCGATTCTCGGATGGCGGCCGACGATGCCGTTCTGGTCGAACGTGTTGTACTCGTAGTAGCCGGCCCAAGCGTTAACGACCTTGGCCGCCTCGAAGGCCGGCACGCGGGCCGCCAGCGTCGGCCAGACGATGTCGTCCCACTCCTGGTGCTGCACCTCGAGTGGCGCGCCCGGCGCATCGTTGCCCTCGGCCGGCGTGGTGCCGGCGATATAGAAGCGGCCCTCCGGCCGAAACCAGGTACCCGACGGATCGATGGTGAGTGGCGTCAGGCCCGGCGCCTCGCGGACGTCGAAGACGAACACGGAGCGCCGCCGCGGCTCCACCGGCAGGGCGATGCCGGACCGCGCCGCCACCTCTCCGGACCAAGGGCCCGCCGCCAGGACGACCGTGCGCGCCTCCAGGCGCCCGCCTTCGTTCAGATCGACGCCGCCCGCATCGAACGAGACGACCTCGTCGGCAATGTAGGTCGCGCCGAGATCCCGCGCCGTACGCCGGAACCCCTGCATCAGCGACGGCCCGTCGAACCAGCCTTCGTTGGCCGTGCCATGCGAGGCCAGCGCCAGCCCGTCCTCCGAGATCCAGGGGAAGCGAGCCTTCAAGGCTGCAGGATCGAGCAGTTCGACCGCGCATCCCTCGCCCTTCTGGACGGCATAGTTCGCCCGCAATACGGCCTCGCCGGCCGGGCTGGCGAGGAAGAGATAGCCCGGCTCCTTGAGACCGAGATCGACGCCCAGCAGCTCCCGCGCGCGCCGCAGGAAGCCGATCCCGAAGCGCGACAGGTGGATGTTGAGCGGCGTCGAGAACTGCTGCCGGATCGAGCTCGCCGATAGGGCCGACGAAGCGCGCATATAGGCCGGATCGCGCTCGACCACGGTCACCGTCCCCGCAAAGGAAGGATCGGATTTCAGATGGTAGGCGACCGACGATCCCATCGCCCCGCCGCCGATCACCACGACATCTGATTTCATCTTACGCCCGGCCTCGGCTCGCCCGGCACCCGCACCCAGCCCTCCATCAGGCGGCGGGCGGAGCGGCTCATCATGACCTTGCTGACGGTCCACTGACCGCCCTCCTCGCGGGCTTCGGCGCCGACGTTGAGGCTGCCCGACGGGTGGCCGAAGCGGATCCTGCCATCGCCGCCGGCGGGCGCGACGCGGCTCACGATCGTGCCGGGGATCGCGGCGCCGGCGGCGATGGCCACCGCCCCCGTGCCGGTCATGGCGTGATGCAGGACGCCCATCGAGAAGATGCGGGCCAGCAGGTCGATGGCGCCGGCGTCGATCTTCTTGCCGTCGGAAGCGGTGTAGGCCGCGGGCCTGGCCACGAAGGCGAGCTTGGGCGTGTGCGGGCGCTTTTCCGTCGCCTCCTGGGGCGTGGCGACAAGGCCCATCGCGACAGCGCCCAGCGCACGCACGGCCTCCGCCCGCTTCAGCAGGTCCTTGTCGCCGTTGACGTCGCCCTGCAACTCGGTGCCCTTGAGACCGAGGCTCGCGGCATCGACGAAGATCGTCGGATTGCCGGCATTGATCAGCGTCGCCTCGATCCTGCCGACACCCGGCACGTCCAGCACGTCGATGCGATTGCCGGTCGGGAACATGGCGCCCCCACCCGCGCCTTCGCCGCCCTCCTCGTCGGCCGCAGGATCGAGGAACTCGACTTTCACCTCGGCGGCCGGAAAGGCCACGCCGTCGAGTTCGAAGTCGCCCAGCTCCTGTACCTCGCCGCCCCGCATGGGCACGTGGTTCACGATGACTTTCTCGATATTGGCCTGCCAGATCCGCACCGTCGCGGTGCCGTCGGCCGGTCCCTCGACCAGGCCCATGCCCAGCGCGCAAGGCCCGACCGCGGCGCTGAGGTTGCCGCAATTGCCCGACCAGTCGATGACCGGCGCATCGATCGCCACCTGGCCGAAGCGATAGTCGACGTCGCAGCCCTCGCGCTCCGACTTCGACAGGATCACCACCTTGCTGGTGCTCGAGGTCGCCCCGCCCATCCCGTCGGTATGCTTGCCGTAGCGGTCCGGGCTGCCGATCACGCGCAGCAGCAGCCGGTCGCGCGCCGCGGGATCGGACGGCAGGTCGTGCGCCAGGAAGAACACGCCCTTGCTGGTGCCGCCGCGCATGTAGACGGCGGGAATACGGAGCTGCTTCATGGCACGATGTTCGCGCGAAATCAGCGTCGCCGCCACACCTGCAGCCGGGCGAACAGGAAGCGGTCGGCGATCAGGTGGGCGGCCTTGACCGCGGCCGAGGTGAGCACGATCACGACGCAAAGCGCCGCCGCAGCAGCGGTCGTCCCCGCCTCCTCGATGTTCACGGCCGCCACCGAGGCGAGCTTGGTATCGGGGGCGTAGAGGAAGATCACCGACGAGACGGTCGTCATGGCGTTGACGAACAGGTAGATGGCGATGTCGAGGATCGCCGGCAGGCAGATCGGTGCCGTCACCCGAACGAACGTCTTCCAGATCGGCACCTTGAGCGAGGCCGAGACCGCCTCGAACTCCGGATCGATCTGCTTCAGCGCCGTCGTCGCCGTAAGGTGGCCCACCGTGTAGAAGTGCGCCACCGTGTTCAGCACCAGGATGCCCATGGTGGCGTAGAGGAAGTTGAGCGGGTTGCTGGGTGCGTTGAAGAAGAAGATGTAGCCGAGGCCCAGCACAAGGCCGGGCACCGCCATCGGCAAAAACGCCAGCAGCTGCACGACGCCGCGCATCATGCCGAAGCCGCGCGTCTTCTCGTTCAGCCAGGCCCCGGTGAACATCAGCACCGTGCCGAAGACCGCCGCGCCCAACGCCATCCGCACCGAGTTCCAGTAGGAATCCCAGCCGTTGGAGTCGAACTTGGCGAAGTCGTAATTTTCGAGCGTGAGGCTGAGATTGTACGGCCAGTACTTGATCAGCGAGCCCCAGATCGCCATGCCGAGGATGGCGAGGATGGCCGCCGACACCGCCGCGCAGAACAGGGTGAAGAACAGGTCGCGCGCGAACTTCGGCCGCGGCACCAGCGGCACCGCGCGCGCGGTCAGCAGCGCCACCTGCTTGCGCTGCACCAGCCGGTCCACCAGGAAGGCGAGCGCCGCCGGCGCCAGCAGCACCATGCCGACCACGGCGCCCATCGAGAAATCCTGCTGGCCGATCACCTTCTTGTAGACGTCGGTGGCGAGCACATTGAAGTTGCCGCCGATCACCTTGGCGATGCCGAAATCGGTCATCACCAGGGTGAACACGACCAGCGCGGCGCTGATCAACCCGTACTTGGCGCCGGGCAACGTGACCGTGAAGAACACGCGGCGCTTGGAGGCGCCCAGCACGTCCGCCGCCTCGTACAGGCGGGCGTCAGAGGTCGCGAGCGCGGTCGTCAGGATCAGGGTGGCGTGCGGGAAACAGTAGAAGACCTGGGCGATTACGATGCCGTCGATGCCGTAGATCGAGCCGCCGCCCAGCAGCGCCTTGAAGAAGCCCTGCGTGCCGAACAGGTAGATCAGCGCAATGCCCGGCAATAGCGACGGCGCGAAGATCGGGATCAGGGAAATGCCCTGGAACAGCCAGCGCATCGGCAGGATCGTGCGCGTCAACGCATAGGCGTAGAGGAAGGCCAGCGGGACGACGATCACGGTGGTGATCGAGGCGACCTGGAAGCTGTTCAGCGCCGACTGGAACAGCGCCGGCGTCGCGAAATACGAGACGTAGTTGGCCAGGCCGATGAACTTGCCGTCGCGGTCCTCGAAGCCCTTGGCGAGCAGCGCCCAGAGCGGCAGGCCGACCATGACCAGCAGTACGCCCGCCAGCACGACCACACCGGCGCGCATCATCAGGTCGTCGCGCGACAGGCCGACCTTCAGTCCCGGTATCGCCAGGCTCACGGGCGGCGTCCCCTCACGCGAAGACCCTGAGCCGGTCGGGCGGCAGGGCAATGTCGAGCTTCGTGCCGATGTCGACGCCGAGGTCGCGGATCAGGTTGCTGGAGAAGTCGGCCGTCACGGCGACATCGGCCGCCGCCCGTGCCCGCAGCGTGGCGCGGCAGAAGGCGCCGACGAAATCCAGCTCCGCCACTTCGACCGGAACGCGATTGGCGATGTCGGCCGGCAGGTCGCGCACGCGCACGTCCTCCGGCCGGATGCAGAGGCTCACCTTCTGGCCGGGCGCCAGCCCGTCCTGGACCGGACAGGTGAAATCGATGCCGGCGACCCTCACCTTGTCCGGCGCCATCAGGGTCCCGGCGAGGAAGTTCATGGACCCCACGAAATCGGCCACGAAGGCGGTCGTGGGCCTGCGGTAGATCTCCTGCGGCGTGCCAACCTGCTCGATGGCGCCCTGGTTCATGACCACGATCCGGTCGGCCATGGTCAGCGCCTCTTCCTGATCGTGCGTCACCATGATGGTGGTGACGCCGAGCGTGCGCTGCAGCGCCTTGATCTCGTGACGCAAACGCAGGCGGACCCGCGCGTCGAGTGCCGACAGCGGCTCGTCGAGCAGCAGCAGGCCGGGCGAGGTCGCGAGCGCGCGGGCCAGCGCCACACGCTGCTGCTGGCCACCCGAAAGCTGGGCGGGATATTTCGGGCCGGCATCGGGCAGGCCGACCAGCGCCAGCAATTCGGTGACGCGCTTCAGGATCGCCGCCCGGTTCTGGCGGCGACTCACCAGTCCGTAGCCGACATTGTCGGTGACGGTGAGGTTGGGGAACAGCGCGTAGGACTGGAAGACGATGCCGAAGTCGCGTTGCGCGGGGGGCAGCGCCGAGACGTCCCGCCCCTTCTGGCGGATCGTGCCGGAGGTCTGGGGATCGAGGCCGGCAATGGCCCGCAGGAGCGTCGTCTTTCCGCAGCCCGAGGGGCCGAGGAAGCAGACGAACTCACCCTCGACGACGTCGAGCGAGACGTCGCCGAGGGCCGAGAAGTCGCCGAACCGCTTGGAGAGGTTGCGGACCTCGAGGTAGTTCGCCATGGCAGCTGGTGTCATCCTGAGCGAAGCGAAGGATCTTTACGGCTCGTTGAAGAATCCCTCGCGATGCTCGGGATGACTTGCGTCACTTGGCCTTGGGCGCGGACTTGCCGTCGTAGCGCTTCGTCCACTCCGCCAGGATGCGGTCGCGGTTCTTGGCCATCCATTCGACGTCGCTCTTCACCATCACCTTCTCCAGGTTCGGCGGATAGTTCGGCGGTGTAATGGCGACGCCCGGATAGGCGACGATAGGATAGGTCTTGGCGTAGAGCTCGTTGGCCTTCTTGGAGGCGGCCCAGTCGGCGAGCTTCTTGGCGGCGTCCAGGTTCTTGGTGCCCTTGACGATCGCCGTGACCTCGAGCTCCCAGCCCAGGCCTTCCTTCGGGATCACCAGTTCGAGCGGGGCGCCCTTGGTCTTCTCCGAGGCGCCGCGGGTGTCGAGGCCGATGCCGATCAGGCGCTCGCCCTTGGCGGCCTGGACGCAGGGCGCCGAACCCGAGTGGATGTACTGCGCGATGTTCTGATGGAGCGCGTCCATGTACTTCCAGCCTGCTTCCTCGCCCATGATCTGCAGCCACGCCGCGATGGTGAGGTAGCCGGTGCCCGACGATGCCGGGTTCGGCATCACGATCGAGTCCTTGTATTCCGGCTTGATCAGGTCGGCCCAGCTCGTCGGGACCGGCTTGTTGCCCTTCTTGCCTTCTGCCGTGTTGAAGCAGACCAGCGAGAGATAGGCGTCCATGCCGACCCAGGTCTGGGGCGACTTGCCGCTCAGGAACATCGGGTTCAACGAGGTCGAGCCAGCCGGCGTGTAGGGCTCCAGCATGCCGGACGCGGCCATCAGGCCGACGTTGGACGCGGCGAGACCCCAGATTATGTCGGCGCGGGGATTGTCCTTCTCGGCCATCAGCTTCGCGGCAACGACACCGGTCGAGTCGCGCACCCAGGCGATCTCGATCGTGGGATTGTCGGCCTCGAAGGCCTTCTTGAACGGGTCGAGCTGGTCGTTCTCCAGCGCGGTGTAAACCGTAAGCTTGGTCTTCTGAGCGAAGGCCGGCGATGCCAGGCCGAACATCGCGAGTGCAGCGGCGCCCGCCAGCGTGGCACGCCTGAAGATGGTCCGATCGATCATTTTTGGAAATCCCCCTGTCTTGTCAGCCCCTCGAACGCCTGCAGCTACAGGCCGTTCATGACCTTATGTTACAGCACTCGCGAAGAGTGCACTCAATCTTCTTCGGTCAATTTCTCCCCAACGGCGGCGAGCCATTGCCGAACGACCCGCTCCTCATCCTGCCCCAACATTCCCGATAGCCGACCCTCGAGCTCCATGACCCGGGCCCGGCATCGCTTCAGCAAAGCCTCGCCCCGGGCCGTCGCATGGAGCCGCAGGATGCGGCCGTGCGCGGCATCGGCGGACTTCCCGACCAGTTCCGCCCTGACCAGGTTGCGAACGATCACGTTGATCGTCTGCGGCGTCAGGAAGGTGAGCCTAGCAAGCTCCGCGCCAGAGATGCCGGGATAGTTCACGACCATGGTCAGAACGGCGAATTGCGGCGGCGTGACGTCGAGGTCGGCCAGCGCCTTCTCCATCGCCCCGCGCACCGCCGCATGGGCCTGCCTAACGAGGTAGCCGAGATGGCCTTCCGGGCCGCGCTTGCCCTCACCCGCATCCGGGATCGCGGGAGCGGGCTTCGCCTTGCGGGTCATGCCCCGGAGAACACTTTCTTCAGGTCGCTCGTCGGCATCGTGTCGCGCATCCACTGGAAACTGCCCGCTTTCATGTCATTCGCCCCCTTCATGAAGGCCGCCAGCGCCAGTCTTGAGAGTGCGCCGCCGACGCTGATCCGCTTCACGCCGGTCGCCGCGATCTGCTCCGCCCTCAGGTCGGGATCGCCGGCGCTCATCACGACGTTCAGCGGCTTCGTCACCTCGGAGGCCACCGTGCGCATGGTCGCGAGATCGCGAAGGCCCGGTGCATAGAGCACGTCGGCGCCGGCCTTCTCGAAGGCCTGCAGCCGGCGGATCGTGTCGTCGAGGTCCTTCACGCCGCGGATCAGATTGTCCGCCCGCGCGGTGAAGGTGAAGGGCACATCGAGCGACCGCGCCATCTCGGCGCCGGCCGCCACGCGCTCGACCGCATGGTTGAAGTCATAGATCCGCTCGCCGCTCCAATCCTCGATCGAACCGCCGACGATACCGACCGACGCGGCATCGCGCAGGATGGTCGCGGCCTCCTTCGGATCGTCGGCATAGCCGTTCTCGAGATCGGCATTCACCGGCAGGTCGGTGGCGCCCGCGATGACGCGGCAATTCTCCAGCAGCTCGGCGCGGCTCACCGCATTGTCGCCGTCGACGCGGCCCAGCGCGTTCGACATGCCGAGGCTCGTCGTAGCCAGCGCCTCGAAGCCCAGCGACTGCAGCAGCCTGGCGGTGCCCGCATCCCACGGGTTGGGCAGGAGCAGCAGTCCGGGCCGCTCGTGCAGCTCGCGAAACACCCGTCCCTTTTCGGCCTGGTTGCGCATCTCGTCTCCTCCGCTTTCTGATAAGGAACACCGATGGACATGACAGCGCAACGGGAACTCGCCCGCCTCCTCGCCTCGCTGCGCCGCGAGCTGCGCAGCCAGAGCGGACTCGCCCCGCATCTCGTGCCGCCGGACAAGGCGACGGCCTATCGGATCGCCGGCATGGTCGCCGAGGAACTGGGCTGGCCGGTATTGGGCTGGAAAATCGCGGCGATGAAGGAGGAGATGCAGCAGGCGCTGCGGACGGATTCGCCGATCTACGGCCGCGTCTACTTCGCGACGGAGACGCCGCACACCGCCGTGCATGCAACGCTTGCAAGCCCGATCCCCGAGGTCGAGTACCAGGCAAGGCTCGGTCGCGATCTGCCACCGCGGGAAAAGCCCTACACGGTCGACGAAGTGACCGACGCGGTTGCCTCACTGCATCCCGGACTAGAATTGGCGGAGTGCCGCTTCCTTCACGACAACTCCTTTCCGCCGCTGCCCGCGATCCTGGCCGACGGCGCCGGCTCCGGCACGATCGTCTATGGCCCGGCCATCGACGACTGGCGGAACCGCGACATTGCGGGCCAGGAAGCTACCCTCTCCTCCGATGGCCGCCCGCGCCGCAAGGGAACGGCGGCCGCAGCGCTCGACCATCCCATGGTCCCGCTGACCGGCTCGCCAACGAACTGTCGCGCACCGGCGTCGGCATGAAGGCAGGTCAGATGGTCAGCACCGGCACCCTCACCGGCATGCTGGCGCCCAAGCAAGGCGAAACCTACGTGGCGGATTTCGGCCCGTTCGGTTCGGTCACGGTCTCTTTCACCTGACCGCCCCCAAGGGGCGGCAGCCCTGCGTCAGGACGACAGTTCGACGTCGCGGCTCATCAGCATCGCGGCCAGGGTGAGGACGCAGGCACCAAGGAGATAGTAGCCGACCCAGGCCAGCGAGAAATTGATCGCAAGCCAGGTGGCGATATAGGGCGCCAGCGATGCGCCGAATATGCCCGCCAGGTTGAACGTCATCGAGGCGCCGGTGTAGCGCACGGAAACCGGGAACGGCGACGCGAGCGCCGCCCCGATCGGGCCGTAGTTGAAGCCCATCAGCGCAAGGCCCACGACGTTGAAGGCGAGCGCGCCGGTGAGGCCGCTGGCGAGCAGCGGTTCGAAGAACAGGCCGAACAGGCCGGTGCAGGCGGTGGCGATCACGAGCACACCGCGCCGGCCGTAGCGGTCGCTCAGCCAGGCCGCCAGGGGAATGGTCGCGGCGAAGAAGGCCACGCCGATCAGCTGAAGCTCGAGATAGCGCTCGCGTGAATAGCCAAGCTTGCTGGTGGCCCAGCTCAGCGAGAACACCGTCATGAGATAGAACAGCACGAAGGTCGCCAGCGCGACCAGCGTGCCCAGAAGCAGCGCGCGCTTGTGGTTCCGTATCAGGACCACGAGCGGGACGGCGACCCTGGCCTCGGTATCGACGGCCTTCTGGAACTCGGGCGTTTCGGTGATCTTCAGCCGGACATACAGGCCGAGCATCACCAGCAGCAGGCTGGCGATGAAGGGCAGCCGCCATCCCCAGGCCAGGAACTGGGCGTTGGTCAGGGTCTCCGTCAGCAGCAGGAAAGACGTCGCCGACAGGACGAAGCCGAGAGGCGCGCCCAACTGGGGGAACATCGCATACCAGCTTCGGCGGTGAGGCGGCGCGTTCTCCGTGGCCAGCAGGACGGCGCCGCCCCATTCGCCGCCCAGACCGAGTCCCTGGCCGAAGCGGCAGATGGCCAGCAGCAGCGGTGCAAAGACGCCAATCGTCTCATATCCCGGCAGGAAGCCGATCAGGACCGTCGACAGGCCCATGGTCGTGAGCGCGGCCACCAGCGTGGCCTTGCGGCCGATCCGGTCGCCAAAGTGACCGAACACCGCCGCACCCAGCGGTCGGGCAAAGAAGGCGATGGAGAAGGTCGCGAACGACTGCAGCACCGCCGAGGCGGGATCGCTGGTCGGGAAGAACAGGTGCGGAAAGACCAGCACCGCCGCCGTGGCGAAAATGTAGAAGTCGAAGAACTCGATCGTCGTTCCGACGAGACTCGCGACCAGGATGCGGGCCGGCGAGTTTACCTGCGCGCCCATCTACTTGGAGAAGACCATCGCCTTGTCCCGCAGCGAGCCATGGCGAAGGGTAAGCAGGTCGAGCACGTAGTTCTGGTAGAGCTTCCATGGCCGCTTGCTGCCCTGTTTGGGCTGGTGCGGCAGGGCACGCTGGATGTAGCCGGAGGAGAAGTTGACCCACGGCTCCTCCGTGAGGGCCGGGTCGCTGTTGTGCGGCGTTGCCTGCTTGAAGCCCTTGCGGTCCATGTAGTTCAGAAGCCGGCAGACATATTCGCAGACCAGGTCGGCCTTCAGGGTCCACGAGGCATTGGTGTAGCCGAAGACAGACGCGAGGTTCGGCACGTCCGAATACATCATGCCCTTGTAGATCATGGTGTCGGACGGCTTCACCGGCTTGCCGTCGACCACCAGCTTCGCGCCGCCCAGCGGCTGCACCACGAGGCCGGTCGCCGTCACCACCACGTCGGCCTCGAGCTCGGCGCCGGATTTCAGCTTGATGCCCGTCTCGGTGAAGGTCTCGATCTGGTCGGTGACCACCGACGCCTTCTTCTTGCGGATAGCGCGGAACAGGTCGGCGTCCGGCACCAGGCAGAGCCGCTGGTCCCAGGGATTGTATTTCGGCGTGAAGTGCGTGGCGACGTCGTAGTCCGGACCCAGCATCTGGCGCACGCCGCCCAGGATCAGGCTCTTCACCTTCTCCGGCTTGCGCTTGCACATCTGGTAAAAATACATGCCCATCAGCACGTTCTTCCAGCGTGTCGCCATATAGGCGAGCTTGAGAGGCAGCCGGCGCCGCATCTTGTTGGCGAACGGGTCCTGCGCCGGACGCGCCACGACGTAGGTCGGCGAACGCTGCAGCATGGTGACGTGACCGGCGGTCTCGGCCATCGACGGCACCACCGTCACCGCGGTGGCACCGCTGCCGATCACCACGACCTTTTTGCCGGCATAGTCGAGATCCTGCGGCCAGTGCTGCGGATGGACGACCCTGCCCTTGAAGCCGTCGATGCCGGGGAAGTCCGGCAGATACCCCGCCTCGTAGCGATAGTAGCCGCTGCACATCCACAGGAAGCCGCACGACAGGGACACGCGCTCGCCGCCGCGCTCGATCTCGACCGTCCATCTCGCGTCGGGCGTCGACCAGGAGGCCCCCACGACGCGATGGTCGTAGCGGATATGGCGATCGATAGCGTGATCGCTCGCGACCTCGCGGATGTAGCTCAGGATAGACGGGCCGTCGGCGATCGCCTTGGCGTCCTTCCACGGCCGGAAGCGGTAGCCCAGCGTGTACATGTCAGAGTCCGAGCGCACGCCAGGATATCGGAACAGGTCCCACGTCCCGCCGCTCGCGCCGCGCCCCTCGAGGATCGTGTAGCTCTTGCCCGGACAGTTCTTCTGCAAATGCCAGGCGGCGCCGATGCCCGAGAGCCCGGCCCCGACGATCAGCACGTCGAAATGTTCAGAGGCAGTGCGGCCCTGAGGCGCGGGGGCGACTATGGTATCCATCCAGACTTCATCGCGGAAAGAAATGGGACTGGCAACTCGCCTTTCCCGGCGTGCCCCGCCTCGTCCTAGAGCGCCGCCGTAATGATGATCTCGATGAGGTCGCCCTCGGGCATGACCGACTGCACGAAAGAGCGGACAGGGCCATGGTTGGCGGGCATCCAGGTGGCCCATGCCTCGTCGAAGGCCGGCTTGTTGTCGTGATCGGTGACGACGATCTCGGCCTTCACGATGCGCGTCCGGTCGAGGCCGGCGTCCTTCAGGTAGCCGTCAATGACGCCCAGCGCGCCCAGTGTCTGGACACGGATGTCCTGGGTCCGGTCCGGCGAAGTCGCGACGCCCCACAGGAAGCCGCCGCCGCCGGGCAGCCGGTAGACGGCGACCGAAGACTTGGCCGGCACCCTCGGATTGGGCACGCGCGTGATGTCACTGGTACTCATATTCCAACTCCCTCGCAAAACGTCGACATTATGAACCCGACGCGACCGCAGACAAACAGCGGAGGCCGGCCAACGCGCCGTGCTAGGTTACCCCTCCACGCCACCCCGAGGGAGGATCTCATGTCCACGAGCGTCAAGCAGATGATGGAAGCGGCCAACGCCGCCGTGCCGAGGGTCACGCCGGTCGAGGCCAGGGAGATGATCGCCAAGGGCAATACGCTCGTCGTCGACGTGCGCGACGCGGCCGAGGTCGCCAACAGCGGCAAGGTCGCGGGCGCGGTCCATGTCTCGCGCGGCATGCTCGAGTTCCGGGCAGACCCTGAGTCGCCCGCACACGACAAGGCCTTCGACAGGAACAAGACGGTGATCGTCTACTGCGCCTCCGGCGGCCGCTCGGCCCTCAGCGGCAAGGTGCTGAAGGATTTCGGTTACGCCAACGTCTTCAACCTCGGTGCCTTCAAGGACTGGGTCGACAGCGGCGGCGCCGTCGACAAGGGCTGACGCCTACTTTCCGTCGTCGAACTTGAGCTGCTGGATCGCCTTCATCAGCTTGGCGATCTGGGTTCGCTGGGCGTCGTCGAGCGGCTTGTTGTCCGGCAGAGGCTGCAACAACAGCTCGACGTCCTCCAGCTCCTTCACGAGATGGTAGGCCTTGTTGGTCTTCTCTTTTTCCGTGCCGGCAAGCAAGGGATAGACCGAGAGATAGAGCGAGGCGAGGCTGCGGTTCTCCAGCTCCGGCGTGACCGGGATCGCACTCTTGAATACCCCGCTCAGGGCCGCCTTTGCGTCCCCCACCGTGACGGCGCGGCGGAGCAGGAAGTTCATGCCGTCGAGCCGGTGTTCGATCTCGAAGCGATGGCTGATCAGGTCTGCCCTGTTCTTCTGATCGATCTCATGCTGGTGCTGCACCTGCTGCAGGAAGGCCGCGCCACCGGTGAGCACGACCGAAGACAAGAGCCACATGCCCACCGAGCTGTTGAGGAACTCGTAGAGTTTGGAGCCGAAGCCCGGCGGGGCCGCAGGGGGTGGCGGCTCAGGCGCGGGCCCTCCGGACTCCTCTTCCAGGGATTTGCGGATCGAATGGCGATAGCGCTCCTCGGCTGCGATGCGCTTCATCTCGTCTTCAGTCAGCATCTCGCGAGTCTACTCTTTCATGAACGCATTCAAATCGGACGTGGGAATCGCCCGGTCGAGATAGGTGAAAGTGCCCTTCTCCTTCACCTCGGTCGCTGCGTCGATCAGGCCGGTCATTGCCGCGCGATAGAGCGAGGTGGCGAGGCTGATCCGCTTCACGCCGGTTGCCTCGAGTTCTGCCTTGCTGAAGGACTTCCCCTTGATGCCGACCATGAAGTTGAAGGGTTTGCGGAGCGCGCCGCAGACTTTCTTGACCGAAGCCAGATCGGGCAAGCCGGGCGCGAACAGGACATCGGCGCCCGCCGCCTCGTAGGCCTGCAGCCGCTTGATCACGTCGCCGAGATCGGGCTTGCCCCTCAGGAACCCCTCTGCGCGCGCCGTCAGGACGAACGGTACCGGCAGTGAACGCGCCGCGTCGGCCGCAGCCTTGATGCGCATCGTCGCCGTTTCGATATCGAAGAGCGGCTGGTCCGGGTTGCCGGTCGCGTCCTCGATCGAACCGCCGACCAGGCCCACGCCCGCCGCCTGGCGGATCGTTTCGGCCGCATCATCGGGCGAATCGCCGAAGCCCTTCTCGAGGTCGGCCGCTACCGGCAGGTCTGTGGCGTTCACGATCAGCCGTGCGTTGGCCAGCGCCTCCTCACGCGTCACCCGGCCGTCACGCCTGCCCAACACGCCCGCCTTGGCACCGCTCGAACTTGCCAGGGCCTCGAATCCGAGCCCGGCCAGGATACGCGCCGAGCCTGCATCCCACGGATTGGCAATGACGAATGCGCCGGACGCCTCGTGCAGCGCCCGGAATTTTCGAGCCTTCTCGGCCTGGCTCACACTCATGGACTTCCCTCGTTCGAACAACCGGATGGAGTTTGTCTCGCCCGCCCTCTGCGGGACAATCGAGATTATTTCAACGGCGCCCCATGCCTGCCCGCAACGACCCGGCGCCAGCGCGTATAGGGCAGCGTGATCGCCACTGAGATGGCGATATAGATTGAAATCACGACAGCAGTGCGTGCCCCGGGCAGCGACGTCGCGACCGCCACCGCGATGCCGATGTGGCGGGTGGCGCAGGCAACGGCGAGCGCCGAGCGGTCTTCCTCTTTCGGTCCGCCGACCAGGTGTCCGATGATCAGTGCCATCAGGATCAGGAGCGCGAGAGCGGCGATACCCTGCCATCTGACTTCGAGCACCACATGCCAGTTCACGGCCAACAACACGACCGCCGCCAGCGTCATGGCCAGTCCTGCCAGGCCGACCACCCGCCCGCCGGTCCAGGCGGCCAGTTTCGGGAAGTATCGGCGCACGGCCATGCCCGCCAGCAGCGGCAGGAAGAACGACTCGCCCAGGACCAGCGCCGTCTTCTCCGGCGCGAGGCGCGGCAGTCGAGGGAACATCGGACCGAGCATCTCGAGCCACAACGGCACGAGAATCACAGCCAGGACGGAAGAGACCGCGACCAGGCTGAAGGTGTAGGCACCGTCGCCGATGCCCAATAGCTTACGCGGAAGCAGCGGCGCTCCGGCAGAGACCGCGAGCACCAGCAGGCCGGCCTCCGCTCCCGCCGGCAGCGGCAGCAGAATGACCAGTCCGACGGCCGCCAGCGGCACCAGCACGTACATGGCCAGCAGGGAGCGTAACAGCAGCGCGGGCTGGCGGAACAGGCGGACCGCGTCATGCAGGGTCGAGTCGAGGCCGATGCCGAAGATGATGATCGTGACGGTGATCTTGAGGAGGACGAGAAGTGCGACGGTCATGATGGAAGCTATCGCATGGCCAGTGACTCATCAGCCCGCCAATAATTAACAGGTCGTTCCCTTGGGCTGGATTTTTCGCCCAGACCGGTCAATAGCCCGACTTGCGCGCGGACTGGCCGCGACGGGAGATCAATTCTTCTTGCAGCGGCACTGCCGAAGCGCGCAAATGGCTCCTGATCGCGCAGAGTTTGCCACAAGAGCAGACTGCATCGTCGACGGACCGCGGTCTCGGGGAGAGAATATCATGCAGCGTCGTAGCCTGATGACCGCCCTTGCCGCCACGCTCGCGGTCGGGGTTTCGCAAGCCACGCGGGCACAGGACACGGGCAAGAAGCCATTCACGTCCGAACAGCTCGACCAGATGCTGGCCCCGATCGCGCTCTATCCCGATGCCGTACTCGCACAGACCCTGATGGCGGCGAGCTATCCCCTGGAGGTCGTCGAAGCGGCACGCTGGTCCAAGGCCAATCCGACGTTGAAGGGCGACGCCGCGGTCGCGGCCGTCAACGACAAGAGCTGGGACGTCAGCGTCAAATCACTGGTTGCCTTCCCGCAGGTCCTCAGCCAGCTCAGCGACAATCTCGACTGGATGCAGAAGGTTGGCGACGCGATGATTGCCCAGCAGCAGGATGTCGCCGATTCGATCCAGCGCCTGCGCGCCAAGGCGGCCGACGCCGGCAATCTGCAGAGCGGCAAGGAGCAGACGGTCACCTCGCAGGGATCGGGGAGCGACCGCACGATCGTCATCGCTCCGGCCAATCCGGAAGTGATCTACGTGCCGGCCTACAATCCCAACACCGTATATGGCACCTGGCCTTACCCGGCCTATCCGCCGACCTACTATCCGCCGCCGCCCGGCTACGGCTATGGCTCCGCCCTGCTGCGCGGCCTGATGTTCGGGGTTGGCATCGCAGCCGCCGGCGCGATCTTCGGCGGCTGGAACTGGGGACGCGGCAACAGCTATGTCAACGTGAACGTCAATCGCGCGGTCAACATCGACCGCAACTTCAACGTCAACAACATCAACAACGGTCGCTGGCAGCACGAGCCGATCCACCGCAAGGGGGTGGCCTACCGCGATCCCGCGACCCGTGAGCGCTTCAACCAGGTGCGCCCGGGCGCCGACCAGCGCCAGGAATTCCGCGGCCGCCTCGAGAACCGCCCCGCAGGCGGCGGACAAGCCAACGCGCGACCCAACCTGCCGAACCGCCCGGCTGGAGGGGGCCCGGCGCAGCGGCCCAACGTCGCCAATCGCGCCGCGGGTGGCCAGCATCCCAATATCCAGAATCACGCCGGCGCCCCGCGCGGCGGCGGCGCCATCCGCGGCGTCAACAATGGCCAGCAGGTCAATCGCGAGGCCGCACGCGGCCGGGCGCAGCAATCCCGGGCGGCGACGCATGCATCCGGCGGCGGCGGCGGCGGCGGCGGTGGCGCGCGTGCAGGCGGAGGCGGAGGCGCTGCGCGCGGCGGTGGTGGCGGCGGTGGTGGCGGCGGTGGTGGCGGCGGTGGTGGCGGCGGTGGCCACGCCGGCGGCGGTGCCCATGGAGGAGGACGGCGATGAACGCTTCACTGCTCAAGAGGGCGATCCTCGCCCTCCTCCTGGCCGGCAGCTTCACAGCCGGATTGTCGACGATCGGATGGGCGCAGCCAGCCAAGCCGCAGGGCTTCGCGACACCAGAGGCGGCTGCCGATGCACTCACCGAGGCGATCCGTCGCGACGACGACAAGGCAGTTAGCGCCGCGCTGGGCTCCGGCTGGCGCGACTTTGTCCTCGGCCGGCCCGAGGACGAGGAGCGCGTGCGCGAGAAGTTTCTCCAGGCCTGGGATGCCGGCCACAAGGTCGTCATCGACGGCAACAAGGCGACGATCGAGGTCGGCACGAGTGGCTGGGCCGGTCCCATCCCGCTCGTAAAGGATGGCGATCAGTGGCGCTTCGACGTCGAAGCCGGCCGCAAGGAAATCATCGCCCGGCAGATCGGCCGCAACGAGCTGTCGGTCATCCAGAGCCTGCTGGCGCTGGTCGATGCGGAGCATGAATACGCGGCCCTCGACCCCATGAAGGTGGGCGCGCCGGTCTATGCGCGGCGGCTGCTGAGCTCGCCGGGCAAGAAGGACGGGCTTTACTGGGATGCCGCGCCCGGCGAACCGGAGAGCCCGATCGGTCCAGCCCTCGCAACCGCACAGGCGCAGGGACAGGGCGGCACCGAAGACGGCTACTACGGCTACCGCTTCCGCCTGCTCTATTCACAGGGCCCCGACGCGCCGGGCGGCGCGTACGACTATCTCGTGAAAGGCCGGATGATCGGCGGCTTCGCCATCCTCGCCTGGCCGGTCCGCTACGGTGACACCGGCGTGATGAGCTTCATGGTCAACCAGGACGGCGTCGTCTACGAACAGGATCTCGGCCCCGACACGGCAGCCAAGGCCGCCGCGATCAACGTCTACAATCCGGACAAGAGCTGGGAGAAGGCAGACGTAACGCCGCCGTGACGGCGGTCTCTAGCCAGGCCAAGGCAGCGACCAGGTCTTCACATTGGTGAAGCTCTTCATCGCTTCGAGCACGCCTTCCTTGTAGCCGAGGCCTGAATCCTTGATGCCGCCGAACGGCGACATCTCGATGCGATAGCCCGGCACTTCCCAGACATTCACCGTGCCGACCTGAAGCTCGTCGACGAACTTCGTGATGTAGTCGAGACGATCCGTGCAGATGCCCGACGACAGGCCATAGGCGGTGCCGTTGGAAACCTGGATGGCGTGGGCGATGTCCTTCACGCGGATGATCGGGATCGCCGGGCCGAATGTCTCCTCGCGTACCAGTTCGGCCTGCGGGTCGACATGATCGACGACGGTCGGCGGGAAGAGCGCGCCCTGGCGGTCGTTGCCGTGCAGAAGCTTCGCGCCGTGCTTCGCCACCGCTTCGCTCACGCGGTTCTGGAACAGCGTCGCGGCGCGCTCGTGAATCACGGTGCCGACATCGGTCTCGGGATCGAGCGGATCGCCGGCCTTCAGCTTCTTGGCCTTGGCCAGCACCCGCTCGACGAAGGCATCGGCCACCTTGTCGACAACCAGGATGCGCTTCACCGCGGTGCAGCGCTGGCCGGAATTCTTGGTGGCGCCCGCGACGGCCAGTTCGGCTGCCTTGTCGAGGTCGGCATCCTCCATGACGATCAGCGGGTCGTTGCCGCCCAGCTCCAGCACGATGCGCTTGTAGCCCGCCTTCTCGGCGATGTACTTGCCGACCCGGACCGAGCCCGTGAAGGTCACGAGATCGGCGCGCGGATCGACGATCATCGCGTCACCGATGTCGGACGGATTGCCGGTGATGACCGACAGCATCTCTGGCGGCAGGCCCGCCTCGTAGAGCGTATCGGCCAGAAACAGCGCCGTGAGCGGCGTCAGCTCGGTGGGCTTCAGCACGACGCAGTTGTTGGTCGCGAAGGCCGGCGCCAGCTTGTGCGCCACCATGTTCAGCGGATGGTTGAACGGCGTGATCGCCGAGATGGCGTTCAGCGGCTGGCGCAGGGTGAAGATCTTGCGCGACTTGCCGTGCGGGGTGAGATCGCAGGAGAAGGTCTGTCCGTCGTCCAGCATGCAGAGCTGGCCTGCGAAGGTGAAGACGTCGTAGGCGCGGCCGACCTCGTAGAGCGAGTCCTTGAGGCAGAGACCCGACTCCAGCGTGATCAGGCGCGACAGCTCTTCTTTGCGCGAAACCAGCAGGTCCGCGGTCTTGAGCAGGATCTGCTGGCGCTGATAGCGCGTCAGCTTCGGCTTGTAGTCATGGGCGATCTGGAAGGCCTCGGCCACCAGCTCGGGCGTGGCGCGCGGCACGGTGCCGACCAGGCGGTTGTCCCAGGGGAAGCGCACTTCGAGGCGCGCCTTGGTCTCGACCTTCTTCCCGGCGATGCGGAGATATTCGTGCCGGACGTCGGAGCCCGTGCGGGTGATCGTATCCATCTGGGCGGTCTCTCAGGCGACGAGGTTGAGGGCGAGGTCGAAGGCGTCGAAGTTGCGCCAGCGATGCGAACCGGTGTCAGCGTT
Organism: Reyranella sp.; assembly: GCF_965279625.1. Classification (GTDB taxonomy): domain Bacteria; phylum Pseudomonadota; class Alphaproteobacteria; order Reyranellales; family Reyranellaceae; genus Reyranella. Next base: position 5,614,744 of record NZ_OZ257251.1, on the reverse strand, counting down.
CGCGAGCTTGCGGTTGCAGAGCAGCGGGACGCGCTGCTCGGAGACGCCGCCGTGGCTGCGCAGCGGCTCGGTGAGGCCCGAAAGATCGTGCCGCGAGGCCGAGGTGCCCAGCACCTTGTGCTTGGTCGACACGACGATGAGATCGCCCAGGCGATCGGCCGGCAGCTCGAACCGGGCCGCGGCCTCTTCCTTGGTGAGCGCCGCCTCGATCCCCGGCATGGCCTTCAGCTTGGCCGCCCACTCCTGCGGGTTGTCGCAATAGACCACTGCGAACGAGCCCAGCGCGCCGTGATGCACGACATAGGGATCGGTGATCGGCAGGATGACGCGGGCCTTGTCCTTGCCCACCCAGCCGTCGAACACGTCCTGCAGGTAGATCACGTCCGGCTGGCCGTCGCTGCCGAACTTGGCGTTCATGCCATGGTCGGCGGTGACGACGATGGTGCAGCCCATGGCGTCCAGCCTGGCCAGGTACCCGTCCATCATGGCGTAGAAGGCATTGGCGACAGGCGTGCCCGGCGCGTGCTTGTGCTGGATGTAGTCGGTGGTCGACAGGTACATGATCTGCGGCCGGTCGCGCTCCATCAGCTTGACGCCGGCGGCGAACACGAACTCCGAGAGGCCGGCGCTGTACACGTCCGGCACGCCCATGCCCACCACCTCGTTCACATGGTCGATGCCGTTGTCGGCAAGCGTCGCCTTATCGGACTTCTCCGACGAGAAAGAGCAGGCCTTGCCGGCGCCCAGCTCGAGCCCCTTGCCCAGCAGGCCGCGCAGCTTGTCCTTGGCGGTCACGACGGCGATGCGGCAGCCGGCGCGCTGGAAGGCCGGAAACAGCGTCTCGACCCGCAGAAACTTCGGATCGTTCATCATCACTTCCTTGCCCGTCTCGGGGTCGAGGAAGTAGTTGCCGCAGATGCCGTGGACCGCCGGCGGACGCCCGGTGACGATCGACAGGTTGTTGGGATTGGTGAAGCTCGGCACCACGCACTCGCCGATCAGGTTGGTGCCCTCTTTCAGGACCTTCGCAAACCACGGCGCCTGGCCGGCCTCGACGGCGCGCTCGATATAGCCGGGCTCCGAGCCGTCGACGCAGACCACGACGACGGGCTGCTTGGGCAGGCGGTAGCTGCGGCCGTTGACGGAGATGTCGCCGCCACTGACGTTGATGCTGTCGGGTGCCATGTTCGTTCCCCTACTCTGCGGCCAGTGCCGGGCCGCCGTTGGTGACCCGCATCTCGTCCAGCACCTCGCGGACCGCCGCCAGGGCGCCGCGCATGTGGTCGGGATAGAGTCGGCCGATGCAGCCCATGCGGAACGAATCCGCCACGGTGAGCTTGCCCGGATAGATCACATAGCCGCGATCCTTCAGCCCGTCATAGAAGCGCTGAAAGACGAACTTGGGATCGGTCGGCATGTGGAAGGTGATGATGATCGGCGCCTGCAGGTCGTTCGGCAACAGCGTCTGGAAGCCCATGGCGCGCATGCCGTCGATCAGCACCTTGGCATTCTCGCGGTAGCGCTTGCCGCGCCCCGCGACGCCGCCCTCTTCGGAATGCTCCTCGATCGCCTTGCCCAGCGCCACGATCACGTGGATCGGCGGCGTGAAGCGATACTGGCCGGTCTTGGCGAAGCCCTCGGCCTGGTCGAACAGGTCGAGCACCAGCGTGGTCGCGTTGCCCTTGCAGTCGGCGAGGGCGCTGTTGCGGCAGACGACGAAGCCGAGGCCCGGCACGCCTTCGAGGCACTTGTTCGAGGAGGCCGCGAGGGCGTCATAGTAGACGGTGCGCGCGTCGATCTCGATCGCGCCGAAAGCCGACATCGAATCGACCAGCAGCCGGCGCCCCTGCTTCTTCACCAGCGCGGCAAGCTCGCCGATCGGATTGAGAATGCCCGACGTCGTCTCGCAATGGACGGCGAAGACGTGCGTGATGGCCGGATCGGCGACCAGCATCGCTTCCAGTTTGGCGAGATCGGGAGGCGTATCCTCGGGCGTCTCGTAGGTCGCGACCGCACGGCCGGCGATCTCGGCGATCTTCTTCGCGCGCTGACCATAGGCGCCGTTGATGACGACGAGGAGCTTGCCCGACTTCGGCACGAAGCTCGTGATCATCGCCTCGACGGCGAAGGTGCCGGAACCCTGGACCGGCACGGTGACGTGCGTTCCTTGGGCACCGGCCAGCTCGACGATCTTCTCCAGCACCATCTTGTTGATGGCGATGAAGCCCTGATCGCGCGAGCCCCAGTCATGGACCATGGCCTGCTTCACGCTGGCCGAGGTGGTGAGCGGGCCGGGCGTCAGCAGCAGCGGATCGCCGGTTTCGGAGGCAGCAGGCTTGGTGGTCATGGCGCGGATGATCGTCTCGCTGTTTCTATCCGTCCAGTATATAATCCATATGTTAACTATCGGTTTCCCATATATGACGCCCACCCAGCTCCGCGCCTTCCACCTCGTGGCCGAGGCCGGTTCGTTCTCGGCCGCAGCCCGCGCGTCGGGTCTCAGCCAGCCCAATCTCTCCGGACAGGTGACGGCGCTGGAGAAGGCCTATGGCGTGCACCTGTTCGACCGGCGCGGCCGCAGCGTGACGCCGACTGAAACCGGCCGCCAGCTGCACGGCGTCACCACCCGTCTGTTCTCCCTGCAGGACGAGGCGCAGGCGCTGCTGCTGGGCGAGCAGGCGCTGACGCGCGGGCATCTCCGGATCGCGGCCGACTCCGCCCACCACGTCGTGCCGATCATGGCCGCCCTGCGCGAACGCGCCGGCGGCCTCACCTTCGCGCTTTCGATCGACAATTCCGCCGTGGTGCTCGAGCGCCTGCTGCGCCACGAAGCCGATGTCGCGGTGATGGCCAAGAGCCTGTCCGACCCGCGCCTTCATGCGGTGCGGTTGCGTACCGACCGGCTGGTCCTGTTTGCGCCCGCCGCTCATGCCCTCGCCAGACGCGGCCGCACGCCCCTCTCGGCGCTGGCCGGCCAGGACCTGGTGCTGCGCGAACGCGGATCGATCACGCGCGAAGTGCTTGAACAGGCGATGGCGGCCGCCGATATCAGGCCGGCGTCGATCGTCGAGGTGCAGACCCGCGAGGGCGTGCGCGAAGCGGTGGCGGCCGGATTTGGAATCGGCGCGGTGTTCGCGAGCGAGCTCGGCGAGGATCGCCGCTTCCGCCGCATCACCATCGCCGATCAGGATCTCGCGGTCGCTGAATATGCCGTGTGCCTGCAGGAGCGTCGGCGCGTGGCGCTCGTTCGAGCCTTCATGGATGAAGCGACGCGGCTTGCCTCTTGACGCAGTCGACGTAACAAAATTGTCAAAAAACTTTCATCGTCGAACGACGAGGCGTAGGATTCCGCGATAATGCAAGGCGTCGACACCATCCTGAACGTTCTCGGCAGCGTCTGCCTGCTGCTGTGGGGCGTGCGCATGGTGCGCACGGGCCTCACGCGCGCCTTCGGCGCCAGCTTGCGCCGCGCCATCGGCGCCTGCTCGCGCAACCGATTCTCGGCGTTCGCCGGCGGCGTCGTGCTGACGGGTGTCCTGCAGTCGAGCACCGCGACCGCCCTGCTGCTCGCCTCGTTCGCCGGACGCGGACTGATCTCGCTGTCGATCGGGCTTGCGGTGATGCTGGGCGCCAATGTCGGCACGACGCTGACGGCGCAGATCCTGTCCTTCCCTCTCGGCTGGGTCTCGCCCCTGATGATCGCGGGCGGCGTCATCGCCTTCCTGTCGAACAGCTCCGACCGGGCCCGCCATCTCGGCCGCGTCGCCATCGGCCTCGGCCTGATGCTGCTGTCGCTTCACCTGCTGGAGGCCGCCGCCCTGCCGCTGCGCTCCGCGCCGGCCTTCGTGGCCGTGCTATCGGGCCTGCAGAACGAGTATGTCATGGGCGTCCTGGTTGCGGCCGCCGCCACCTGGTTCATCCATTCCAGCCTTTCGACCGTGCTGCTGGTCATGTCGTTCGCGTCGAGCGGCATCATCGATCCCAAGCTCGGCATGGCGATGGTGATCGGCGCGAATATCGGCGGCGCGGTCGCCCCCTATTTCGACCAGGCGGCCACCGACACCGAGGCGCGGCGCCTGCCGCTCGGCAACCTCATCACGCGTGTCCTGGTCGGCGTGGCGCTGCTGCCGTTCCTGGGGCAGTTCCACCAATGGCTAATGATGATCGATCCGGCGCCCGGGCGGCTGCTGGTCGACTTCCACACCGCCTTCAGCGTGGTGGCCGCCATCGTCTTCCTGCCGCTGATCGATCCCATCGCCACGCTGTGCCGGCGTCTGGTCCCCGACCGGCCGCAGACCGACGACCCCGGCAAGCCGCGCAATCTCGACCCCAACGTGCTCGACACGCCGGCAGAGGCGCTGGGCTGCGCCATGCGCGAGACGCTCAATCTCGGCGACAGGGTCGCCGACATGCTGCGCCAGACCATGGACGTGTTCGAGAAGAACGATGCCCGCGCGGTGAAGTCGATTGAGGCCGCCGACGATGCCGTCGACAGCCTCTACGAGGCGATCAAGCTCTACCTGATCCAGACATCGCGCACGGAACTGGGGGAAGACGACGGCAAGCGCTACGTCGAGATCCTGACCTTCGTGACCAATCTCGAACATGCCGGCGACATCATCGACAAGAACCTGATGGAACTGGCGGCCAAGAAGATCAAGAACCGCTACGCCTTCTCGGCCGAGGGCACGGCGGAGCTGCGCGCCTTCCACGCCCGTGTGCTCGACAATCTGCGGCTGGCGCTGAACGTCTTCACGACTCGCGACATCACCCTGGCCCGCCGCCTGGTCGCGGAGAAGACCGCGATGCGCGAGGCCGAGGCCCGCGCCGCCGACAGCCACTATGCGCGCCTGCGCGAGGGACGCCCCGAATCGATCGAGACCAGCTCGATCCACATGGACGTGATCCGCGACCTGAAGCGCATCAACGGCCATTTCGCGACCGTTGCCTATCCGATCCTTGAAGCGGCCGGCGAACTTGCCGAAACCCGCCTCAGGACGACCGCGACAGAGACAGCCGGCCAGGCCGCCCCTTCTCTCTGATCACTTCTTAGGATCGGCCTTGTTGTCGTAGCGCTTGGACCACTCTGCCAGGATGCGCTCGCGATTGGCCGCCGCCCAGGCGAAGTCGTTCACCATCAACAGGTCCGCGAGGTTGGTTGGCAGGTTCTTGACCGGCTTGGAGAATTCCGGCCGCGCCGCGACGGCCCGGCTCTCGGCGTACATCTGCATCGCCGCATCGGAGGCGGCCCAGTCCGCGAGCTTCTTCGCTGCCTCGATATGGGGTGCGCCCTTCACGACGGCGAAGGCATTCATCTCCCAACCCAGCCCCTTCTCGGGAAACACGATGGCCACCGGCGCGCCCTGCGCCAGCTCGCGTGCCGCGCGGATGTCGAAGGCGATGCCGACGACCGCTTCGCCGCGCGCCGCCAGGGTCGCGGGCTGAGAGCCCGAGTGCGTGTAGCGCCAGATGTTCTCGTGCAGTCCGTCCATGAACTTCCAGCCCTCCGCTTCGCCGAAGGCCTGCAGCCAGGCCGAGACGTCGAGGAAGCCGGTGCCGGACGACAGCGGATGGGGCATCACGACCTTGCCCTTGTAGACGGGCTTCGTGAGATCGGCCCAGGTCTCGGGCTTGGGAATCCCGAGCTTCTTGCCCTCTGCCTCGTTGTAGACGATGGCGGCCACCCAGGCGGAGTTGCCGAACCAGCGGGGCGGGTTGGCGGGATCGCGGAACTTGGTCGGAATCTTGTCGAGGCCGGGCGGTGCATAGGGCAACAGCACATCGGCATCGGCGAGTTGTCCCAGGCTCGAGGCCGCGACGCCCCAGACCGCGTCGGCACGCGGATTGGCCTTCTCGGCCAGCAGGCGGGCCGTCAGGACGCCGTTGGCATCATGTACCCAGCGGATGGTGATGCCCGGCAGATCCTTCTCGGCGCGCGCCTTGTAGGGCGCGAGATCCTCGCGTTCGTACGAAGTATAGACGACGACTTCCTGAGCCCGTGCGACGCCCGACAGTGCGAGCACTGCCGTCGCGAGAATCACAAACAGACGCATGCCCCACTCCCCGTTTGAGTTCTTTAAAGCTTGATCCGCGCTCCCGTCGGATCGTAGGGCGCGCGCAGCGAGACCCGCGCGCCAAGTCGCGTGCCGGCCAGGTCGACCTCGAAGCGGCCGCCCTCCAGCCATGCCGTGTCGATTGTTCCGCCGTCGCCGCGTTTCACGTAGCCCAGCCCGACCGACGCGCCGAGCGTGTGGCCGTAGCCTGCCGAGGTGAGATCGCCGACCGGCTTGCCGTCGCGCAGCAAAGCCTCGCCGCCCCACAGCAGCGGTTCCCCGTCTTCGAGGACCACCGAGACGAGCCGCCGGGCGAGCGGCTTCGCTTTGGCCTCGACCAGCGCCTTCTGGCCGATGAAGCCGCCCGGCTTGTCGAGCTTCACCGCCCAGCCGAGGCCGGCCTGGAACGGCGTGTCGTCGGGCGTCAGCTCGCGGCCCCAGGCGCGATAGCCCTTCTCCAGCCGCAGCGTGTCGATCGCGTAGTAGCCCGCATCGCGCAGGCCGAATTCGGCGCCCGCCTCGTGCAGCGTCTCGAATACGGTGACGGCGAACTCGACCGGCACGTAGAGCTCCCAGCCCAGCTCGCCCATGTAGGTGCGGCGCGAGGCCAGCACGGTGGCATAGCCAACGCCGATCTCGCGGATCGTGGCGAAGGGGAAGCCATCGTTCGAGAAGTCGGCCTTGCTCACCTTCTGCAGCAGCGCGCGACTCTTCGGTCCCATGACGGACAGCACGGTCCAGCCCGACGTCACGTCGGTCAGCACCGCGTTGGCATCGGGCGGCATATGCCGGCCAAGCCAGTCCATGTCGCGAATGGGTTGGGCCGAACCGGTGATGACCATGAATTTGTCGCGGGCCAACCGCGCGATGGTGAGATCGCTCTCGAAAGTGCCGCGCTCGTTCAGCACGCCGGTATAGACGGTGCGTCCGACCGGCACGGCGACATCATTGGCGCAAAGACGCTGCAGCACAGCCTCGGCATCGCGGCCCTGCACCAGCAGCTTGCCGAATGAGGTCTCGTCGGTGACCGTGACGCCTTCGCGGGTCGCGCGATGCTCTGCGGCGACCGCGTCGAACCAACCGCCAGGGGCGGCGCGGCCCCAGCCATATTCCATCTCGGGCGTCTTGCCGTCGCCCGCGAACCAGTTGGGCCGCTCCCAGCCCATCTTGTTGCCGAACCAGGCGCCGCGCGCCTTGAGACGATCATAGAGCGGCGAGCGGCGGAACGGCCGACCGCTCTCCTGCTCGCGCTGCGGCCACGGCATCTTGTAGTGCAGCCCCAGAGTCTCGGCGACCCGGCTGCGCAGCCAAGCATCGTTGCCGTGGAAGCCCGCGAAGCGCCGGATGTCGACCGGCCAGAGGTCCATCGTCGGCTCGCCGGCGACGATCCATTCGGCCAGTGCCATGCCGGCGCCGCCGGAGCTCGCGATGCCCATCGAGTTGAAGCCGGCGCCGACATAGAAGCCGCGGACCTGCGGTGCCTCGCCCAGGATGTAGTTCATGTCGGGCGTGAAGCTTTCCGGCCCGTTCATGAAGGTCTTGATGCCGGTCTTCTCGAGCGACGGCACACGGATCAGCGCATTGTCCATCAGGATCTGGAACTGGTCCCAGTCGTCCGGCAGCATGCCGAACTCGAAATCGTCGGGGATGACGTCCTTGTTCCAGGGCTTGGCCTCGGGCTCGAAGCCGCCCATCAGCAGGCCGCCCACCTCTTCCTTGAAGTAGATGTAGCCGTCGGGATCGCGCATCACCGGCAGGTCGCGCGGCACGTTCTCCATCTTCTCGGTGACGATGTACATGTGCTCGCAAGAATAGAGCGGCACCGTCACGCCGACCATGCGGCCGAGCTGGCGTGCCCACTGGCCCGCACAATTGACGACGATGTCGGCCTTGATCGGCCCCTCGGTTGTCTGCACGCCAGTGACCCGCGGGCCGCCCGGCCCCTCTTCCGTGTCGATCGCGGTGACGCGCACCTTTTCGAAGATGCGGACGCCGCCGTTGCGCGCGCCCTTGGCCAGCGATTGGGTGATGTCGGCCGGGTTGGCCTTGCCGTCGCCCGGCAGCCATACCGCGCCGACGAGATCGTCGGTGCGCATGATCGGATACTTGTCGCCGGCCTGTTGCGGCGTCAGCGGCTCGCACTCCACACCCTGCCCTTTGGCCATGGCCGCGGAACGGCGCAACAGCGTCATGCGCTCCTCGGTGCGCGCCACGATCAGCGAGCCCGACTGTTTCCAGCCGGTGGCGAGACCGGTCTCTGCCTCGAGTTTCGAATAGAGCTCTGTGCTGTAGCGGATCAGCCGCGTCAGGTTCTGAACGCTGCGCAACTGGCCCACGAGCCCCGCCGCATGCCAGGTCGTACCGCCGCTCAGCCGCCCCTGCTCCAGCAGCACGATGTCCTTCCAGCCGAGCTTGGCCAGATGATAGGCGGTCGAGCAGCCCATGATGCCGCCGCCGATGATGACGACGCGGGCCTGGGACGGAACTGTCATGTGCTGCGGTCCTTGCTCACCTCGGGCCATTGTCCGGCGCGGGACTAGTCGAATCCGGCGCCGGAGACGACATCAGATGATTTCCATGTAGCGGTCGAGTTCCCAGTCCGTGATGGCCTTGCGGAACTCCCGCTCTTCCCACTCGCGTGTTGCGGAATAATGATCGACGAAGGCGTCGCCGAAGAGGTCGCGCGCCGGCTTCGAGGCCTTGAGCCGGCCCGCCGCCTCCATGAGCGTCCGCGGCAGTTGCGACTTCGCCGGGTGCTTCTTCTCGTAGGAATTGCCGGTGACGGGCTCGCCGGGATCGATGTCGTTCTCGATGCCCCACAGGCCCGAGCCGATCGCGGCGGCGATCGCAAGATAGGGATTGGCGTCGGCAGCAGCGACACGATACTCGACCCGGGTCGACTTGGCCGATCCCGGGATCACGCGCAGCGAGGTGGTGCGGTTCTCCACACCCCAGGTCGAGGCGGTCGGCGCCCAAAAACCCGGGATCAGGCGGCGATAGGAATTCACGTTGGAGGCGACCATGCCGAGCAACTCGGGCATCAGCGCGGCCTGCCCGCCGACGAACTGGCGCATCGTCTTGCTCATGCGATGCGGCGCCTTCTCGTCGAAGAAGACCGGCTTGCCGCCCTTCCACAGCGACATATGCATGTGGCCGCCGCAGCCCGGCCAGTCCTTCGACCACTTGGCCATGAAGGTCGCGAGCCAGCCTTGCTTCTGTGCCAGCACCTTGGTGAAGATCTTGAACAGGGCGGCCTTGTCGGTGGCGGCCAGCGCATCGTCGACGCGAAGCGCGGCTTCGAGTACGCCGGCGCCGGTCTCCGTGTGCAGACCCTCGATGCCCATGTCCATCGTCTCGCACATGGCGAGCAGGTCACGGTACCAGTCGGACAGGACGGAGTTGCGCAGGACCGAGTAACCGAAGAAGCCCGGCGAGATCGGCTTCAGGTTGCGATAGCCCTTCTCGCGGATCGATTCGGGTGTCTCAGCGAAGACGAAGAATTCGTACTCGAAACCGACCTTCACATCGAAGCCAAGTTTCCTGGCGCGCGCCAGCACGCGGCGCAGGGTGCCGCGCGGACAGATCTCCTCGGCCTTGTCGACGAATTCGCAGAGGAAGAACAGGTTGCCGGGCTCCGTCGCGATCTCGCGGCAGGTCTCCGGCAGGATGCGGACGTTGGCGTCGGGATAGCCGGTATGCCAGCCCGTGTAGGTGACGTTGTCGTAGAGCTGGTCGTTCATGTCCCAGCCCAGCACCACGTCGCAGAAACCGAAGCCTCCCTCGAGCGCGGACCGGAACTTGTCGACGTGGATGTACTTGCCGCGAAGGATGCCGTCGATGTCGTGGACGCCCACCTTCACGTGGGTGAGTCCCCGCTGTTTGACGATTCTCAGCGCATCTGCAGCCGTCTTGACCTGTCGCGGTTCCATCCAACTCCCCTCGCTACCCCGCGGCAGACTAGCTGCTGAGATAGCGCGGAAGCCAGAGGGCAATATCAGGAAATACTGCGATGACCATGGTGAACAACACCATGATCGCGAGGAAGGGCAAGGTCACGCGGGCGATATAGCCCAGCCCGTCCTCGGTCAGTCCCTGGATGACGAACAGGTTGAAGCCGACGGGTGGCGTGATCTGCGCCATCTCGACGACCAGGACGAGAAAGACGCCGAACCAGATCGGATCGAATCCGGCAGCCTTCACGATCGGCATGACGATCGGGAGAGTCATCACGATCATGCTGAAGCCGTCGAGGAAGCAGCCCAGGATCAGGTAGAAGATGATCAGGGCCACGATCAGCATGAACGACGAAAGTCCGAGGCTGCTCACGAACTCGGCGACGGCCGCCGGAATGCCGAGGAAGGCTGCGGCACTACCCAGGATCGAGGCGCCCAGCACGATCAGGGCGATCATGGCGCAGGTCTGCACCGAGCCGATGGCGATGGCCTTCAACGCAGGCAGCGACAGTTCCCGCTGGATCCCGGCCACGACCAGCGCGCCCAGCACGCCCACCGCCGCGGCTTCCGACGGCGTCGCGAGGCCGCCGTACATCGACCCCAGCACGCACAGGATCAGGAACACGGCCGGTCCCAGGTCGCGGATCGACGTCAGGAACTCCGCCGCCGAGGCGATGCGCACCTTGCGCTCCGCCTCGGGCACCAGCTCGGGCTTCAGCGCGGTGTAGATCATGATCCAGCCCATGAAGCAGCCCGCCAGCAGGAAGCCGGGAATGAAGCCCGCCGTGAACAGCTTGGCGATCGAGACGTCGCCCAGGACGCCATAGATGATCATGATGTTGGAGGGCGGAATCAGGAACCCGAGGGTGCCCGCTCCGGCCAGCGAGCCCACCGCCACGTCCTTCGAATAGCCACGCTTCAGCAGCTCCGCCAGCGAGATGCGGCCCACCACCTGGGTCGTCGCCGCCGACGAGCCCGAGATGGCGGCGAAGATCGTGCAGCCGATGACGTTCACGTGCAGCAGCCGCCCCGGCAGCATCGCCGCCCACGGCGACAGGCCGCGAAACAGCGTCTGCGACAGCCGCGTCCGGAACAGGATCTCGCCCATGATGATGAACAGCGGCAGGGCCAGCAGTTCCTGCGTGGTCAGGATGTTCCAGGTGTACTGGGCCAGCAGCTTGTCGAGGGGAATGTCGCGGAAGATCGCCAGCAGCACCGTGCCGGTAACGGCCAGGGTCCAGCCGATCCACAGGCCGCCCGCCAGGAAGGCGAACAGCACGACGAACATGGTGAGGACAACTTCAAACATGAGATCTCAACTCGCGCGAAAAACTACTCAGAGACGGAACCGGCGCGCATGTTGAGGTCCTCGAGCGGCAGGCCGAACAGGGCCTGGAAGAATCGCGCGACGAACTGCATGACCAGCAGACAGATTCCGAACGTCACCAGCGCCTGCGGAATCCACAGCGGTGTCGCACTGGAGATCGACACCTGGTCGGACACGAAGCTGCGCCAGGTGAAGTTCACCATCGCCAGCGCGAGATAGCCGGAGAAGCCGACGCCCAGCGCCGCGAGGACCGTTTCCAGCCAGCGCCGGGCCTTCGGGCCGATCCGCGCCAGCACGAGCGTGACGCGGATATGGCCGCCGGCCCGAAGGGTCATGGCGGCCCCGAAGGTGAAGGCCGCCGCCATGAGGTAGGAGCTATATTCCCAGGCGACGGGAATGTCGGCCGGGACCCAGGGGAAGATGTCCGACAACGCCCGGACCAGGACCTCGCCCAGCATTAGGCAGGTGAGCGCCACCAGGCAGGCGGCGCCCATCCAACCGTCGAGGCGGCCCAGCATGTCGACCCCGTCGAGGAAGGCGCGCAGCACGGGTGGCGCGCCGGCGTTGGGATTGGGGCCGTGGCCGCTCACGTCCGCTTCATCTCCGCGAGATAGGCCTTGATCGGCTTCTCCGCCGCCGGGACGCGCTTGTAGAACTCGGCGATCATCGGCGCGGTCTTCTTCTGCAATTCAGCCGTCATGGCCGGCGGCGGAATGACCAGCTGCATGCCGCCGGCGATCAGGCGGGCGTTGCTGTCCTTGTCGGCCTGCAACGACGACTGCCAGAACTCCGGCTCGAGCTTCTTCGCGAGATCGACGATGATCTTCTGGTTGGCCGGCGAGATCTTCTTCCAGGTGTCGTTGTTGATCGTGACGATCTCCGACGACCAGGCATGATTGGTCTGGTGGAAGAACTTCAGGAATTCCCAGAACTTGCCGTCCACGGCCGAGACGGACGAGGTCGACACGCCCGAAACCGCGCCCGACGACAGGGCCGCAATCGTCTCACCCCAGGGAATCAGTGCCGGCGCCATGCCGATGGCGCTGCACATTTCCTGTGCGTTCTTGTCGGGCACGCGGATCTTGATGCCCTTGAGCGCGTCCAGAGACTCGGCCTTGATCTTGAGGTGCAGGTACTGCGTCGGCCACGGCACCGTGTAGAGCATCGTCTGGTTGTTCTTGAGCAGAACCTTCTCGTACTCGGGCCGCAGATACTTGTGCAGCACCTTCAGCTCTTCGATGTTGTTGCAGATGAAGGGGATTCCCTCGACCCCGAAGATCGGCTCGTCGCCGATCTGCTGGATGTTCAGGATGTCGGCCATCGGCACGAGGCCGTCGCGCACGGCGCGCATCTGCTCGGGGCCCTTGAAGCCCAGCTGGCCGCCCGCCTTGACGTCGATCTCGACGGCGCCGTTCGTCTCCTTCTTCACGTCCTCGGCGAAGCGCTTGACGTTGACCGTGTGGAAATTCCCATCCGGCCATACGGTCGCCAGCGGCAGCTTGAGCGCCGCCTGTCCTATCACCACGGCCGGCGCACCGACCATCGCCAACGCCCCCGCTCCCACGCCAGCCTTCAAGGCGTTCCTGCGTCCCAACTTCATCGAAGCCCCCATCGTTATCGAGTTGATTGCTTTCCCCGTATTCAGCCGACGTCGCCCTACTCCGCGGCCTGCGACGGCTTGAATTCGTAGAGCTTCTCGGCCGCTTCCCCCGAGATCAGCCCGTCGGCCAGGTCATTGGCCACCTGAACGCGATCGCGCTCCTTCGGCGCGCCGATGCCGGCGCCCCCCGGCGTCAGGACCATCAGCCGCTCGCCCGGCGGGATGAGCTGGAAGCCCTTGCCCTTCAGGGTCTTGCCGGACTTGAGCGCCACCACACCCGCCTCGCCGTCGCCACCGCCGTCGCGGCCGCGCGCCGGATAGTCGATACGATCGAAGGCGGCCAGCAGGTCGAACGGCTCGTCGATGCCGCTCTCGATCTCCATGATCTGGCCGAGGCCGCCGCGCGTGCGACCGGCGCCGCCCGAATCAGGACGGAACTCCTTGCGCCAGAAGATCAGCGGCGTCTGCGTTTCGGCGATCTCGACCGGCGTGCCGCGCACGCCGCTGGGGTAGGCCGTGGCCGACAGCCCGTCCTTGTCGGGACGCGCGCCGGTCCCGCCGTTGGACGTGATCGCCATGCCGAAGCCGTAGTTGCCGCCGTCGCCGCCCTTGATCCGGCCGCGCACGTTGATGTTCCAAAGGCACGAGGTGCCCTCGGCCGGCACGCGGTCCGGCACGACCTGGCGCAGGCAGCCGAACGCCACGTCGGGCAGCATCTGGCCGACGACATGGCGCGACGCGACCGCGGTCGGCTTGGGCGCATTCAGGATACAACCCTCCGGCGCGGAAACCGTAAGCGGCTCGAGCGAACCGGCATTGTTCGGGATGTTCGTCGAGACCACGCAGCCCAGGCCGAAGACCGTGTAGGCCGTCGTGTAGGCGTGCGGCACGTTGATGCCGCGCCGCGACACGCCCGTCGTGCCCGAGAAATCGACATGGATGCCGGTGTCGGAAATGGTCAGCGCCGCCTTCAGGGTGACCGGCTCGTCGTAGCCGTCGACCGTCATGCTGTTGTGCCAGGTGCCCTTGGGCAGCTTGGCGATCTCAGCCAGCACCGCCTCGCGCGAGCGTGCGATGACATGGTCGCCGAGCTCGTCCAGCGAGTCGATGGCGAACTCGTCCATCATCTCGATCAGCCGGCGGGCGCCGACATCGTTGCAGGCGGCCAGCGAGTAGACGTCGCCCTCGGTGTCGACCGGCTGGCGCGTGTTGGCGCGGATCATCGCCATCAGCGTCTCGTTCGCCTTGCCCTGGTCGAACAGCTTGAGCATGGGGATGTAGAGCCCCTCCATGAACACGTCGGTCGCGTCAGGGCCGAAGCCGATGCCACCGATGTCCATGAGATGGCTGGTGCAGGAGAACAGCGCCACCAGCTTGCCGTTGCGGAAGCACGGCGTTGTAATGACGAAGTCGTTGAGATGGCCGGTGCCCATCCACGGATCGTTGGTGATGTAGGCGTCGCCCGGCTTCATGGTCTCGATCGGGAAGAAGCGCAGGAAATGCTTCACCGACTCGGCCATCGAGTTCACGTGGCCCGGCGTACCGGTGACGGCCTGCGCGAGCATGCGCCCCTGCAGGTCGAATACGCCGGCGGAAAGGTCGCCGCACTCGCGCACGATCGGGCTGAAGGCGGTGCGCATCAAGGTCTGCGCCTGCTCCTCCACCACCGCGATCAGGCGGTTCCACATGATCTGGAGATCGATCAGGCCGACGCTGTTGGACTGGCTCATCTGTGGCTCCTCACGCTGCCTTGCGTTCCATGACGATACAACCCGAGGCATCGATATGCGCGGCAAAACTGGCCGAGATGTAGGTCGAGGTCTCGTCTTCGGCGACGATCGCCGGGCCGCTGAAGATGCTGCCGGGCGGCAGCTTCTCGCGGCGATAGACCGGCACATCGGCAGTCTTGCCGCTGCGGCCGTCGAACACCGGCCGGCGCCCGACCGGCTGCGGCGCGGGGACGCTGCCCGCCTTGCCCTGCACCTCGGGCCGCTTGGCCTCGGTCGACACCTGGACGGACCAGCTCAGGATCTCGATGGCGGCGTTGGGAATGTGGCGCTCGAACAGCACGCCATAGTCGCGCTCATAGGCCTCGCGCAGCGCCTCGGTATCGGACGCCGTCAGCGGCCGCTGCGGCAGGGTCACCATGATCTCGTGGCCCTGGCCGACGTAACGCATGAAGGCGACGCGGCGTTCGAAGGTCGGCAGGCCGCGTGCGCCCGGCACCACAAGCGCGGTCGCCTCCCGGCTCATCTCGTCCAGCAGTTCGGTTGCCCCGGCCGCGTCGAACGTGTCGAGGCGCATGTAGCGGCTACGCACCAGCTCGAATGATACGGGTGCCGCCAGAAAGCCGACCGCCGAGCCGACGCCGGCATTGGGCGGTACGATCACGCGCTGAACGCCGATCTTCTCGGCCACGCGCGCGGCATGGAGCGGCGCACCGCCGCCGAACGCAATCAGCGTGTACTGGTTGACGACGGCGCCACGCTCGACGCCGTGCACGCGCGCCGCACTCGCCATGTTCTCCGACACCATCTCATACACGGCGTAGGCACCCATCTCGGTCGAGAGGCCGAGGCCTTCGCCCACGTCGCGCTCGATGGCGCCGCGCGCCGCGTCGATATCGAGCGCAATCGAGCCACCGGCGAAATGCGCCGGGTCGATCGTTCCCAACACGACGTTGGCGTCGGTCACGGCCGGATGCCGGCCGCCGCGCCCGTAGCAGGCAGGCCCAGGCTCGGCGCCCGCGCTTTCCGGGCCGACCGTGACGCGCTTCAGGGCATCGAGCCGGGCGATCGAGCCGCCCCCTGCGCCGATTTCGACCATCTCGATCACCGGGATGCGGACCGGCAGGCCGGAGCCCTTGAGGAAGCGCGCCGCACGATCGACCTCGAACAGCCGCGCGGTGTGCGGCTGGTAGTCGTCGATCAGGCAGATCTTGGCCGTGGTGCCTCCCATGTCGTAGCTCAGCGCCCGCGCCTCGCCGGCCCGTGCCGCCACCTGCGCCGCAAAAATCGCGCCGCCGGCCGGACCGGATTCGACCAGACGCACCGGAAAGCGCCGCGCGGTCTCGATGGCGGTGAGACCGCCGCCGGAGGTCACGAGATAGATCGTGCCTGTGAATTTCTCCGCGGCCAGGGCCGCCTGCATGCGCTCGAGATAGGAGTCCATCAGCGGCTGCACGTAGGCATTGGCCACCGCGGTCGACGTCCGCTCGTACTCACGGACCTCGGGACAGACTTCGCTCGACAGCGTCACCCACAGTTTCGGCAACTCCGCCTTCAGGATTTCGCGCACCCGCCGTTCATGGGCCGGATTTACATAGGAGTGCATGAAGGCGACGGCGACGCTTTCGATTCCCTCGGCCTCAAGCGTTCTGGCCAAGGTCCGAACCGCGTCCTCGTCCAGAGCCAGGCGGGCCTTGCCATGAACATCCGTGCGTTCCGGCACGGTGAAGCGCATTGCCCGTGCAACCAGTGGCTTGGGCTTCTCGATGCCGAGATCGTACTGGTCGTAGCGGCTCTCGTTGGCGATATCGAGCACGTCGCGGAAGCCTTCCGTGGCGATCAGCGCCGTGCGCGCACCGCGTCGCTCGATGACGGCATTGGTGGCCAGCGTGGTGCCGTGCACGAAGACGCCCACATCGCCGAACCCTTTGCCCGCATCCCCCAGGATAAGGCGTACCCCTTCCAGAACAGCTTCCTCGGGTCTCTGCGGCGTCGTCAGCAGCTTGCGCGTGATCCGACGGCTTCCCTCTTCCAACACGACGTCCGTGAACGTGCCGCCAATGTCGACGGCAATGCGCAAATCGTTGACCACCTTGAATGCAAACCTCTGTCTGGGGAAAGGCCCTGACGGTAGACTGGGCGCCCCCGCGTTGCAATTCGCAGGCCAGCGCGCCTATGGTCACTCCGTGACGGCTCCAAACAAGAAGCTCCGCGCGCAGCTGTTCGACATCCTGCGCCCTAACGTCCCCACGCCGGGCGCCCGCCGGTGGCGGAAAGCCCATCTGGTCGTTCTCGGCGTCGGGCTGCTCGCCGTGATTCTGCTGTCGATCGATGAAATGTCGTCCTCCCAGCGGGTGATGCTGCGTGGCGCGATCTGGTGTGTGACGCTCTTCTTCCTCGTCGAGTACGTGGCGCGCCTATGGGCGGCGCCCGAACTGCCTCACATGGCCGACATGTCTCCCTCTACGGCGAGGCTGCGCTGGGCGGGCAGCATACCCGGCCTGATCGGATTGCTCGCGATCATGCCCGCCATCATGTTGGCGGGTGGGTACAGCATCGCCGGGACGGATGCTGCCTCCATTTTCTGTATCCTCTGGATATTGAAGCTGGGGCTCCACGCACCGGCCTTCGGTACCCTGGCGCGCGTGATCTCCAACGAGCGCGCGCCCATCGCCAGCGTGCTGATCGTGTTCGCGATCCTGCTGATGACTGCGGCCACCGGCGCTCACATCGTGGAGCGTGATGGCCAGCCGCAGCAGTTCGGCAGCCTCCCCAACGCCATGTGGTGGTCGGTGGTCACCCTGACGACGACCGGCTACGGCGATGTGGTACCGCTCACGCCAATGGGCCGCATCATCGGCTCGCTGCTGATGATCAGCGGCATCGCGGTGTTGGCACTGATGACCGGCGTCCTCGCCACAGGCTTCGCGCAGGAAGAGCGGCGGCGCGAGTATCTGCGGGTCTGGGACCAGGTGACGCGGGTCCCGATCTTCGCGTCGCTGGGCGTGGTGACGCTCTCGGAGATCGTGGGCAAGCTACGCACCCGTTACTACCCGGCGCGCGTGCTGGTGCTGCGACGTGGCGATCCCGGCGATTCGATGTTCTTCATCTGCAACGGCGAGGTCGAGGTGCGGCTGCCGACCGGCGGCACCGTGCGCCTGGGCGATGGCGCCTTCTTCGGCGAAATGTCGCTTCTCAATCGCCAGCCTCGGGCCGCCTCCATCGTCACGACGGCCCCGACCACCCTTCTTGTTCTCTATGCCAGCGACTTCTACGAGATCGCGTCCCACATCCCGGCCCTTGCCGAGGCGGTGGAGAACGAAGCCCGGCGCCGGCACGAGGAGAATCTCGGGCGGCAGTCGGAGGGTTCTTCGCCCGGTGGGACGAAACCGTGATCGAAACCGACCTGCTGGTGGTGGGCTCCGGCGCCGCCGGCTTCTCGGCCGCGCTGACGGCCTCCCATGCCGGCCTAGACGTGCTCATGGTCGAAAAGGAGAAACTGTTCGGCGGGACCACGGCCTATTCGGCCGGGGTCATCTGGATCCCCGGCAACCGGCACGGACGCGCCCTCGGCATCGCCGATTCCAAGGAAGACGCGCTGACCTACCTGCAACACGAGGCCGGAAACCGCCTCAACCTCGAACTAGCCAACGCCTTCCTCGACAACTGCAACCCCGCCGTCGAGTTCATCGAGAACAACACGCACGTCCGCTATGAGGCCGTGCCGATCTGGGCGGACTATCATCCGACCAAGCCGGGGGCCGCGCAGGGCGGCCGATCGCTACTGCCCCTGCCGTTCGACGGACGGCGGCTGGGCAAGCGGTTCGACCAGTTGCGGGCGCCGCTGCGCACCATGATGGCCTTCGGAGGCATGATGCTCGGCCGCAACGACCTGCCCCACGTCTTCAAGATGACCCGGTCCGTCCGCTCGGCACTCCATGTAGCGGGCATGACGGCACGGTACGCGGTCGACCGGCTTAACCACGATCGGGGCACACGCCTCACCAACGGCAACGGCCTGATCGCCGCTCTCGCTCTTTCGGCCGAGGAGCGCGGTATCGAACTCTGGCTGGACAGTCCGGTGATCGAGCTGTCGCAGCGCGATGGCGCTGTCACCGGCGTGATCGTGCTGCGCGAGGGCAAGCGCCAGGAGATCCGGGCGCGTCGCGGCGTCGTGCTGGCCTGTGGCGGCTTCCCCGCCAACGACGAGCTCAAGGGTCGGTACTACGGCCATGTGCGGGACGGGCACTTCCATCGCTCGGCACCACCGCCGGGCAACCGCGGCGACGGAATCCGGCTCGGTCAATCGGCCGGCGGCGCGATGGCGGAAGACGTCGCCCATCCTGCGGCCTGGGTCCCCGTTTCGCTGGTCCCTCAGCCCGATGGCTCGACCCTGCCGTTCCCGCATTTCTACGAGCGCGGCAAGCCCGGCTACATCGCCGTCGATCCGACCGGCCGCCGCTTCGCCAACGAATCGGCCTCTTATCACGACTTCGTTCCGGCCATGGTCGAGGCCTGCCGCGGTCGCAGCGAGACGAGCTGCTGGCTCTTGTGCGATCACCGCGCCATCCGGCGTTACGGCATGGGCGCCATCGGCCCCGCCCCCTTGCCGCTCGGACCGCACTTGCGGAACGGCTATCTTCTGACGGCGGTCGACTGGTCGGCCCTTGCCGCAAAGATCGGCATCAATTCACACGATCTGCAAGATACGATCCGTCGCTTCAACACCAATGCTGCACGAGGCGAAGATCCCGACTTCGGCAAGGGCACCGATGCCTATCACCGCTTCAACGGGGACCCGACGCACGCTCCCAATCCCTGCCTGGCACCGCTGGAGCAAGGGCCCTTCTACGCGATGAAAATGCTGCCCGGGGACATCGGGACCTTCCTCGGCCTGCGGGTCGACGGCCACGCCCGCGTCCTCGACGCCGCGGGAGACCCGATCCGCGGCCTCTATGCCGCCGGAAATGACATGACCAGCGTCATGGGCGGCACCTATCCCGGCGCTGGCATCACCATTGGCCCGGCCCTTACCTTCGGCTATATCGCGGCCCGGCACGCCGCCGCAGAAGCCGGCCAATAAGCCCCTCCGTAACGAAAGCCGTCGAAATGTCGCTCATCACGCCCGTTATCCTCGTCGGAGGCTCCGGCAAGCGCCTGTGGCCGCTGTCGCGCGAAAGCATGCCCAAGCAGTTCGTGCCGCTGCTCGGCAAGCAGTCGACCTTCCAGCAGACCCTGCTGCGCGTGGCCGATCGCGGCCTGTTCGGCAAGCCCGTGATCGCGACCAACGACGCCTATCGTTTCATGTGCGAGAGCCAGGCCGGGGAGATCGGCGTCGACATCGACATCCTGGTCGAGCCGTCCCGACGCGATTCAGGACCGGCCATGGCCGCCGCCGCCGCCTACACGCGCGGCCTGGGCGCGAAGGCGGTTCTGGCGCTGGCCTCCGACCATCTGGTGATCGGCGCGGAAGAGTTCCTCGCCGGATGCCGCGAAGGCCTCGCGGCCGTCGAACAGGGCGGCATCGTCACCTTCGGCATTCCGCCGACGGAGCCCAAGACCGACTACGGCTACATCCGTCCGGGCAGCGAGAAGATCGGCCCGGTGATGAAAGTCGCGGCCTTCGTCGAGAAGCCCAACGCCCAGAAGGCGATGCAGTACATCGCCGAAGGGCTGCTGTGGAACAGTGGCAACTTCCTGTTCGCCCCCGCCCTCCTGCTGTCGGAAATGGCCCGCTTCGAGCCGGCGATGGCTGCCGCGGCAGAAGAGGCCGTGGCCAAGGCCAGGACGACCGGCTCAACGGTGTTCCTCGACGCCGAGGCCTTCGCCAAGGCCCCGGCCAAGTCGATCGACTATGCCGTGATGGAACGCACCGACAAATGCTGGGTGGTGCCCGCCCGCTTCCGGTGGTCCGACCTCGGCACCTGGGACGCGCTGCTCGATGTCGGTCATGCCGACAGCGAAGGCAACGTCACCGAAGGTCCGGTCGAGATCGACCATGTGCGCAATTCCTACATCCGGTCCGATGGTCCGCTCACGGCCGTGATCGGCGTGGAGGACGTCGTCGTGGTGTCGATGAACGACGCCGTGCTGGTCGGCCATCGCGACAACCTCCCCCGTCTCAAGGACGTCGTGCAGCGCATGTCCGATGGTAAGCACCGGGCCGCGACCGAGCATGCGGTGATGCATCGTCCATGGGGCAGCTATCAGGACATCGATCGCGGCGAGCGCTTCCGCGCCAAGCGGCTGACGGTGAAGCCGGGCGCCAAGCTCAGCCTACAGAGCCACAACCGCCGCGCCGAGCACTGGGTCGTCGTGAAGGGCATCGCCGAGGTCACGCTCGACGGCAGGATCATGACGCTGCGCGAGAACGAATCGACCTACATTCCGATCGGCGGCGTCCATCGCCTCGCCAATCCGGGGACCGAGTTGCTCGAAGTGGTAGAGGTGCAGACCGGCGACTATGTCGAGGAGGACGATATCGTCCGCTACGAGGACATCTACGCCCGGGTCTGAGCATGCTGTTCGGCGCACATCATGAGTGGGGCAAGCTGCACGAAGTAGTGATCGGCATCTCGCCGGCCGAAGACTTTGTCGTCTTCCATGAGGAGTCCTGCCGCTGGCTGACGCCGGAGGGACTCGAATTCAGCCGTCGCCACGCCGGACAGCGCCTGATCGACGTCGATCCCGAATGGGCGCACCGCATAGAGCGCCAAGTCGATGCGCTGGCCGAACTCGTGGCCCGCGAGGGCGTCACTGTTCACCGCCCGCAGCGGCTGAAGGGCGAGGAGCGCACTTTCCTCGCCCCGAACGGCGAAGGCGCCCAGCTCTTTGCGCGTGACGGGATGATCGTCGTCGACAGGCACGTGATCGATGCGTCGCTGCGCCTGAAGTGCCGCCAGCGCGAGCGCTATGGCCTGCGACCGGTCGTCCAGAAGGCCGTCGCAACCAAGGGCGCACAATGGTCGAGCGTCCCGCTGGGCTCGCCGGGATGCGTCGACGGCCCCTTCCTCGAAGGCGGCGATACGCTGCTCAACGGCCGCGAAATCTATGTGGGAATCTCGGGCTGCGCCTCCGATCTCGCCGGCGCCGACTGGCTGCAGGCCCTGCTCGGCGACAGCTATCGCGTGATCCCGGTCGCGCTGAAGTCGCACGTCCTCCATCTCGACTGCGCGATGGCGCTGATCCAGCCCGGCCTGGTCATCCACTGCCCGCAAAAGCTGATCGACGGCCTGCCGATGTCGCTGCGCGACTGGGACAAGATCGAGGTCTCGCCTGAGGAAGCCACGCTTCTCGCCACCAATGCCCTCGTCCTCGAACCGGGGCGGGTCATCATCGACGCCGACAACCGGCACGTGATCGACGAATTGCGCAAGCGCAAGGTCGACGTCATCCCGCTTCTCTTCGACGGGCCGATCAGGACCGGGGGCGGCCTGCGCTGTGCCCACCATCCGCTGCTGCGCGAGAGCGTGCTGGCTTAGGTTCCGCGCTTGGGCGTGCGGTCGAAGACGACCGGCTTGGGCTTGCTGAACAGCTTTTTCACGTGGACACCGAGCGAGCGCACCACGGTCGCGACCTGCCCGCCCACGAAGCGCAGCAGCACCACGGCGAACTGGAGCGGCGGGATCTCGCCGCCGCGGATGAAGTTGTGCCCGGCCCGCAGGAAGGTGGTCGCACAGACCAGAACCCATGCCACCGTCACGACGAACAGCGTGAGCAGAAGCGGCACGAGCGACGGCGCCAGCAGGCCCGCAAGGATGCCCGACGCGACGCCGACCAGGAGCACCGGCTGGTTCAGCGCCATGCACAGATGCAGCAGGGCCGCCAGCTTGGCAGATGGGGTGATGTCGCGACTCTTCAGAATCTCGGGGAACATCCGCATCGAAACGTGGCGGAACCCGTCCTGCCAGCGCTGCTGCTGACGCAGCCAAGTCTTGGTGTCGGCCGGCAGTTCGCCCGGCACGCCGACGCTGGTCAAAAACAGGGCCCGCCAGCCCTTCACCCAGCCGCGATACGTGAGATCGAGATCCTCGGTGACCGTGTCACCCTTCCAGCCGCCGCCGGCCTCGATCGCCGCGCGCTGCCAGATTCCGCAGGTGCCGTTGAAGGGCAGCGGATGGCCGGCCCAGCAGCGCGTCGCCTGCTCGATGCCGAGATGGGCGTCGAGCGTGACCATCTGCATCTCGGTCAGGGCGTTCTCGTGCGGATTGAGGAAATCGAAGCGCGCCTGGACGAAGGCCGTCTTCGGCTCGGCGAAAAACGGGCGCATGCAGACGCGCAGGAAGTCCACCGGAGGAATGTAGTCGACGTCGAAGATCGCGAAGAAGTCGTAAGGGGTCTTCTGCATCGCCTCGTGCAGGGCACCGCCTTTGTAGCCGCTGCGGTCGGTGCGCTGCAGCGCCACGACGTCGAAGCCCTTCGCGCGCAGCTCGGCTGCGACCTGGCGCACCATCTCCGCCGTCTCGTCGGTGCTGTCGTCGAGGAGCTGGATATGGAGCTTGTCGCGCGGCCAGTCGAGCGCCGCCGCCGATTCGGCGCCGCGACGCACCACAGGGCCTTCGTTGAACGACGGTATCTGCACCACGACATGCGGCAGGTCGGCGTCGCGCGGCAGTGGCGTCGCCAGGAGGAGCTCCTCACGACGAAGGCCCGCAGGCTTCAGGCGATGATGCAGCACGACCATGTAGAGAAGGCTGCCGATGAAGGCCGCGAGCAATACGCAGCAGATCGCGAAGACAGCGCCAAAGAGAAGCGCCAGGGTGGCGAGAATGGCCATCGACGCTGCCTCAGGTACCCGTCTTGGGGGTGCGGTTGAACTCTGTCTTCTTTCCGAAGCCTGCGCCAACGATCGCGGTGGCGTTGGCGACGGCAAGATATACGATGAGCGCCGGCACGCTGGCAGCCGTGACCAGGTAGCGCACCGTTCCGCCGCGCTTCAGGCGTCGATAGGCCCCCCAGGTCATGCCGAAAAGCACGGCGAGCATGCCGATCAGCCACAGCCAGAGACCGAAACGGAAAAGGCCGAGCACCCGGCCATGGCCCAGGATCGAAACGACCAGACTCAGGACTCCGACCACGAGCAGCGGAAAGATCAGCTGCTGGGCAAGCGCCACGGTCGTGGTGAGCTTGGCCTCGGTCGGCCAGGCCGACCTCCAGATCGGTCCCAGGAGCTTGCGGGCAACCTGCACAAAGCCCTTCGACCAGCGGCTCTGCTGGGCGCCGAAGTCTTCGACCTTCTGCGGCAGCTCGCCGACCACATGCGTGTCCATCAGAAACACGCCGGTCCAGCCCTTCAGGTAGGTGCGCAGAACCAGGTCGAGGTCCTCCGACAGCGTGTCGTGCGACCAGCCGCCTGCCTCCTCGACCGCAGCCCGGCGCCAGATGCCTCCGGTACCGTTGAACTGGAACGGCACACCGCGCCGAGCCCGCACATCCTGCTCCACGGCGAAGTGCGCGTCCTGCATGAGGCGCTGGGCGCGCGTCAGCCAGTTGCGCTCGCCATTGCCCCATTCAATGCGCGTCTGAACGAAAGCGGCGCGCGGATGGCTCAGCATCGCGGCCATGGCCTGCTTCAGCCAGCCGGGCGGCGGCACGAAATCGGCGTCGAACACCGCGACATAGGGCGCATCGTCGAGCGCCAGGCCGGCCGCCAGCGCACCGGCCTTGAAGCCGCCGCGGTCGCTGCGGCGGACGTGATGCGCGTCGATGCCTTCCCGGCGCAGGCGCGCAATGGCGTGCGCGGCGATGTCGGAGGTGATGTCGGTGCTGTCGTCGAGGAGCTGGATGGTAAGCCGGTCGCGCGGCCAGTCGAGCGCGCCCATCGCGGCCATTGAGCGCTCGACCACGAGCGGCTCGTTGTAGACAGGCACCTGTACCAGGACGCGCGGCAGTTCCTCGGGCAATGACGGCGCCGCGGTTTCGTCGCGCGGCAATTCGAACAGCCAGTAGACGAGATACAGGAAATAGCCCGCGATCGCGAACTGCGCGGCCAGGCACAGGAAAACGAGGAGATCGATCAGGAACAGCAGCATGCCGGGCCGCCGCTCTCAGTGATAGTGAATGGGCACTTCGAAGCAGCGGCCGTCCTCGATGTGGAGGCGACGCGAGGCGACGTCGAAGATGCGTTCATCGTGTGTCGACAGGACCACCGCGCACTTGGCGCGCATCGACAGATCCTTGAGCTGGTCGACCACCAGACGGCCCGAGACGCGGTCCAGCGCCGAGGTCGGTTCGTCGGCGATGATCAAATCGGGCAGCCCGATCATGGTACGGGCGATCGCGACGCGCTGCTGCTGGCCGCCCGACAGCTCGTCCGGCCAAGCGGATGCCTTGTCGCCGAGGCCAAGCATGCCGAGCAGATGCCGCGCCCGCAGTTCGTCCCACGCCGGATCGGCGAGCGGCGTCGTCGATACGCCGGCGACCACATTCTGCAGCGCCGTCAGCGAGGACAGGAGGTTGCGCTTCTGAAACAGGAAGCGGATGCGATTGCGCAGGACGTCGAGGTCCGAACCGCCCAGCCCCACGATGTCGGTGCCGAGCAGCCGTAGCTTGCCTTCCGACGGCTTGCGCATGGTGCCGAGAATGGTGAGCAGCGTCGTCTTGCCCGAGCCCGACGGGCCGGTGACGATCACCAGCTCGCCCTCGCGGACCTGCATGTTGATGTCGTACAGCACGTCCACCCGCTGCGGCCCCTCGCCGTAGTGGTGGTGAACATCCACCGCCTCGACGACCGCCGGCCCGAACCCCTGCGTGTCTGACATCTCGGTCACTCGAACAGCATGATGGGATCGACCCGCCACAGCCGCCGGATGGCGAACAGGCTGGAGACGAGCGTCATGATCAGGCAGGCGACCAGCGCCACGACCATCTCGCGCAGGCCCATCGTCATGCCCAGATGCATGGCCGCTTCCGTGGCGCCGTAGACGAAGCGACCGAGCGTGAAGGCCACGAGAAAGGCCGGCGTGATGATGGCCGCGCCGATCTGGCCGATCATGAACAGGAAGAACCACCAGTCGTAACCGAGGCTCTTCAGGATGGCATATTCGGGCAGGTAGAAGCGGATGATCTGGTACTGGGCATAGTAGATGAAGACCATGCCGATCATCACGCCCATGACGAAACCGAGATCGGTGATGTAGCCGACCGGCGTCTCGCGCGACCAGTAGATGCGCTCGCGCTTCTCGAATTCACGCAGCGTGAGGACCTCACCTCGGCCGGCGAGGGCCGTGTTGATTTCCTGGCGAACGGCGCTGACGTCGGAGCCCTTCGCGAGCTGGATCGCAATGAACGCCGGCCGGTCCGACCACCACGACCCGAACACCTCGGCCATCGTGTCCTCCGACATGATGATCGAGCCGTCGTTCAGCACGTTGGGACCGAGCGAGAAGTTGCCGACCACGAAAAGCTGGCGCAGCAGGCCGCGATTGTCCGGCGGCCCCAGAACCTGGAACTCCGGCTTGCCCGGGCCGACCTGATCTGCGAGGTCGCCGAAATAGGGCCGTGATTCGCGATCGTAGAGCATCCTGCGGGCTTCGCGCAGGCGATAGAGATTCTCTCGCAGCCCGGGAACGTCGATCGCAGGCCGCTCGACATCGACGGCATACCAGGCGATGCGGCGTGCGCTTTCCATGCCCTTGTGCATGATCGACATGACGCCGAACCAGAACGGCAGCGTGTTGGTTACCGCCGGGTTGGCTGCAACGACGTCGGTCAAGGACGCCGGCACCTCGGCATGGAGCTGCAGCGACTTGAAGCCGTAGGGCACTAGGACGAGATCGCCCACCACCGAGCGATGAAGACGGATCGCCGAATCGTATACGGCACGCTCGATGCCGAGCTGTGCGAAGATCACCAGCAAACTGGCCGTCACACCGGCGAGCGACAGAAGTGTGCTCGTACGCTGGCGCTTGAGCTGTTGGGAGCCCAGCGGCATGCGCGTGGCGGTTATAGCTGCTGCACGCAACCGGGCGAGCGAGAAGCTCGGACGCCAGTTAGCCCAGCGCCGCGGCAGCGACTTGACCGCTGGCAGCGTCAACGCCATCAGAGAAAGGTGACGCGCGTCTCGCGGCCGAGGACCTGCGGCATGCTGGACGGGTCATCGAGTTGGATCTCGACCTGGACCACGCGCGCGTCGGTCGAGGAACCGCCATCGGGCTCCATGCGCTGCATGCGCTTCACGGTCGGCGCAACGCGCGAGATCGTGCCGTAGTAGACGGTGGGGCTGCCGCGGAACGTCACCTCCACCTTCCCGCCGGTCGCAATTCGCCCGACGTTCAACTCGTCGACATCCGCCAGAACGCGGAGTTGCGACAGGTCGACGATCTTGGCGATCCCGTTCTGCGAGACGCGCTCGCCCTGGCGCGTATAAACTTGGATCACCATCCCATCGAGGGGCGAACGCACCAGCGCCTGCTCGCGCGTGTTGCGCGCATTGTCGAGCTTCGCCTGGATGATGGAAATATCGGTATCGATCTGCTGAAGATCAGTCTGCAGCGTCTCCTTCAGAACGCGGAGCTTGGCCTGCTCGCGCTCAAGACTCTGGAGGGAAATGCTCTGCTCGAGCTGCTTCTGATCCGGCGGCTTACCCGAACGCTGCATTTCGAGGTTCTTGAGTTTGACCTCCTCGGCCGTCGACTTGACCACGACTTCCTGCATGGCGATCTCGGCCGCACGATAGCCGCTGACCATCGCTTCGCGGGCCTGCCGGGTCTTCGAGAGTTCAGCCTCCGTGGTACGCACGGCTATGTCGGCCTTGGGATAATTGGAGAGCACGGCGATGACCTCGTCGCGCTTCACCTTCTGGCCGTCGGAGATCTTGAGTTCGATCAGCACGCCGCCGCCGGCGGGATCGCCGGCAATCAGCGCCGTGCCGGCCGGAGCATCGGTGTATCCCCGCGTGATCAGCGGCGCCACCGGACGTGGTCCGTCCTGAGCGCTACTCGTCTGCCGACTGGGCATGATCCACAGGGTCAGCGCCGCGGCAACGAGCAACACGGCGAATCCTGCGGCGCCCCAAGTGAACTTTTTTGCCTGCGCCATAATAGATGGTACCAGAAAACCCTCGGGCACGCTGCCCCTAGTTAGAAGCTGGTCGACGTGACGAGATTTCCTCGCGCGACCCCCACGATCGAGAAAGTACGATAGATTGATGTCAATATCTTGTCGTACTCGTAAAGCGGGGCGTTGGTGATATAGACGACGTCCTTCGGCAGCACCGGGAACTGCTGCGCGATGAAAATAGACACGGGCTGGTAAAGGTCCAGCCGGAAAACGCGCGCCCGGGCCGTGGGATTGTTCTGCAAATCCCCCATCCTGAACACATAAACGCCCGTTTTGTTCGCACGGGCATCATTGAGCCCACCGACCATGCCCATGGCCTCGAGCAGGCTGATCGTGTGCTTGGACATGTCGACATTGCCCGCCTTGATCACAGCGCCAAGCACCGTGAACATCCGCGGATTGGGGCGCACGACAATCTCGTCGTTCTTCTGGAGAGCGATGTCCGCCCCGGCGAGCAGGTCGGAGAATTGCGACTGCAGGATCATCTGGCCGTTGCGGCGGACGACCACTTCGAACTGGTTGGCGCCGACGCCGTTGGGGGCCTGCCCGCCGATGCCGGACGGACCGCCCGCCTTGTTGATGGCCTCGACGACGGAGCGCACCCCTTCAAGCAGGGACACCCGCCCGGGGTTCCTCACATCGCCGGAGACCATGACCGTGTGCGTCCGGTCGGCGACGAATTCGACGATGACCTGCGGGTCCTGGGCCTTGCCGGAAGCCGCCACCTGCTGGGCAACCTTCTTCTCGATCTGGCTCAGGTCGAGGCCTGCAACCTTGACCGTGCCGACGAAGGGCACGTTGATCGTCCCGTCGTCGGTTACGCGCTGGACACCGAAATCCGCTCCCGGCCGCTGAATGGTCGGGAAAATGCTGCCTTCGTAGGGCTCGAAGATCCGGACCTTGATGGCGTCACCCGGGGCAACCGCGACCCTGGCTCCAGCCGGTAGCTGGCTTACCGTCGAGGGTCTGTCGATGGGCGGGGGCTGGCGGTAGTTCGCAATGGTCGTGGGCGTGAGGTCGATCACATCGAACGGCAACGCATCGGTCGCAGCAGAGGATGCGCCTCCCATCCAGGGGCCATCGCCTGGCAAGGCGGTACAAGCCGCCAAGCCAACTCCCAAGCCGAGGACAATGGCGGTAGGGCGCGCGGTAGCACGCAGCCAGCTCCAGATTGTCAAATCCCAATCTCCGTCCGGAACTGTCGCCACGCTTCGCGTCGCGCCTTGTCCCAACTCATTGATATCGCTCTCAGCCCAAACCGTAGTTAACCCGCGGTACGGCGCCGGTGCAAGCTTTCCCCAGTGGATGGGCGCGGATCCTTCTCAAGTCGTGCCGCGGCTTCTTCGGTCGTCGCGGCGATTTCGAGAAGTTCGGAAAAGCCACTGACCAGGAGACAGTCCCAGGCGGCGCCTCCGAAGCGACAGAAAACGATCTGCGCCTGCACCTTAGCCGCCTTGTGCATCACGGTCGCGAAGGTTCGCACGCCGGCAGCACTCATGTAGGCGACCTCGCTTCCGTCGACGATGACACGCGCTCCAGGGCGCAGGGCTGCCAACAACATGCCCTCGACCGCCGATACGGTCACCGTGTCGACCTTCGCCGGCAACATCACGGTGGAAATCGGCTGCCTGCTACTGTTGCTGTTCATGTGGGCTTCCCGGATTCGGTATTCTTCGACGAGTCTTCAGCGGGTCCGCGTCGATCCCGCCACTGGCCTCCGAGATCGGTGCCACGCCACTGGATGGCACGACCCGACAAAGCACTTACGATCAAGACGGGTGCGAGGAGCTCTCGCACCAGCGCCGCGGTCGCTCCGCGCATCCCGAACGGCAGGCCGCGTCCCGTCATGAACCATTTCTCGGCCAACAGCCAGGCAAGGGTATGGAGCAACAGGGCGCCAACGACGAGCCCCCCGTTCGCCCCCGAACAGACGAGGGCGGCGACGCCGGCCGCGCCCGTAGCGGCCCAGCCGATCGCGGGCTCCCAGAGGACGAGCGGCCAGACCGGCAGACGCAATCGCGTGCGGGCCCATCGCACCTGACGCCGCCACACGGTCGACCAGGACCGCTCCCCGAGTGGCAGGCGCGGCATCACCGCCCCGAGAGATGTCGGCAGGCCCAGTTCGCGAACCGAGCGCACGACCGAATAGTCGTCGGCAATCCAGCGGTTGAAGCCCCTCCAGTTGCCGATCCGCTGCAGCGTGTCGCGGGTCATGATCGTAACGCCGCCGGAGGCCACGGCGAGACCGAGCCGATCGGCGGCAAACAGAAACTTCGCTTGATGGCCGTCGATGTAGGCACGCTCGATCTCGGCCGCGAAGTTCTGCGGCGCGTCGGCCGCCTTGAGAGCGAGCACCAGCCCCGTCCCTGCCGCGAGCGGCGCGGCTGCCCGGGTCAACTCCTCAAGGCTGAGTTGGATGCCGGCGTCGCACAGGGCGACGACTTCCCGGCTGGCCGCCTCGAGCCCCTTCCGCACATTGTTCATCTTGGGATTGAAGGTATCGTCTGTGCCGACGAGGATTTGCGCCTCCGGCCAGATTCTTATCGTCGGCGCCACCGCGGGATCGTCGTCGCGCGCCACGCAGATCAGAACTTCCGCACCGGCCTCCGCGAGCCGGCGCAGGACCAGCACATAGTCCGCCGTCGCATCCTCGACGCCGGCCATGGGCGCCACGATGCTGAAATCACGCGGCGTGTGGCTCGCAGCGAGGGTTTGCCGGGGGGACCGCGCCAGTGCGGCACTTGTCCATTGGATGGCCGAGCCGAGCGACCACCAGCCGAAGCCGAGCCATGCCAGGATGCCCGGCTCCATGCGGCACTACTCGCCCGCAGCAACCTGCTTGGCGTTGCCGGAGGAGAAGCGCTGGACGTCGTCTTTCTCGACCAGCAGGGCACGATGGTAGGAGCGGATGACGTCGTTCGGATCGCCCTGCTCGCGGATGCGTCCCTCCTCGATCCAGATCGCGCGCGTGCACAGGCGGCGGACCTCGGCCATCGAATGGGACACGAAGAGCAGCGTCCCCGTCTTGCGGAAATTGTCGATCCAGTCGAGGCACTTGCGCTGGAACGCGGCGTCACCGACCGACAGCGCTTCGTCGACGACCAGGATTTCGGCCTCGACATGGGCGCAGATCGAGAAGGCCAGGCGTGTGCGCATGCCCATCGAATAGTGCTTCACCGGCTGGTCCATATATTCGCCGATGCCGGCGAACTCGGCGATCGAGTCGAACTTGCGCAGGACCTCGCTGCGCTTCAGCCCGAGCACGGCGCCTCCGATCAGGACATTCTCGCGACCCGACAACTCCATGTCGAAGGTCGAGCCCAGGGCCAGCACCGGTGCGATGCGGCCATTGACCCTGAGTTCACCATGGCTGGGCAGCGTCATGCCGCAGACGACCTGCAGCAGAGTGGACTTGCCGCAGCCGTTGCGACCCAGGATGCCGATGCTCTCGCCCTTCCTGACCTCGAGGCTGATGTCGCGCAGCACCCAGAACGGCTTGAAGTACGCCTTCCACCAGCCGAACAGGACCTGCTTCAACCAGTCATTGCGGTGAGCATAGAGCTGGAAAGCCTTGCCGAGGTTCTTCGCCTCAACGACGATCTCAGAGGACGTCGACGATGACATTCCGATACCTGTCAAAGAACCAGTAGCCGAAATAGAAGCTGAACAGCGAAATAAACAATGTCCAGCCGTAGAGGATCATGTTGGGCAATCTGCCCCCCAGCACCAAGTCGCGCAGAATTTCGACAAAGCAAACCAGCGCATTGCCATACATCCAAAAATCGTAGGGCGCCGGCACCATCGACGGCAGATAGAAAATCGGCGTCGCAAACATGAAAAGAGGCACGATCGTGATCATCAGATAGCCGGCATCGCGCGTGAATGCTCCGAGAGCCGCCAAGAACCATGACATGCCGATCAAGAACGCGATGAACGGGATGAAAATGAACGGCAGCAACAGCACCGTCACGGGCAGCTCGCCAATCACCGCCAATTGGAACAGCAGCATCACCCCCAGGGAGATCAGCGTATAGGCCGTGGCGCGCAGCGTCGAGATCACCGCCAGCATGTCGCTGGGAAAGATCGTCTGCTTGATGAAATGGGTGTACTCGTGCAGCAGCATCGGTGCACGAAATGCCATCTCTGAGAAGAAATTGAAGATGATGAGGCCGCCGAAGATGAATAGGGCGTAACCGGCCTGGCTCTTGGCCAGATTTTCGGGCAGCGGCAGAGTCAGGGCCGTGCTGAACACCAAGGAATAGACGGCGATCATCAGCAGGGGCGCAATGATCGCCCAGATCCATCCGGCGATCGATCCCTTGAAGCGTTCGCGCACTTCACGCCGCAGGATGGCAGCGATCAGGTCGCGATGCTGAAGCATGCGGACGAACGGCTTCACGATGAAGCTGAAGAGGCGCTCGATCGGACCGAGATGCTCGACCACGATCTGCTTGCCGTTGACGACTTTCACCGACGGCATGAGCCGTTCTTCTCCTTCTTGGGTCCAGTGGTGAGCCCGGTGGGGTACGATCCCACGACCCTCTGATTAAAAGTCAGATGCTCTACCGCTGAGCTACGGGCTCTTTCCGGTTCCGCGCCGCGGGCTTCTCCGCCGCGCGGCGCCCATATAAAGTGCGGGGGGCCGATGGTCAACGCGACCTTGCCGGCCTCACGCCTTGCTGAACTTGGCTTTCAGACGCTCGAATACCCTCTTGGACACGAATTGCGACGTGTCGCCGCCCAGACGGGCGATATCCTTCACGAGGGACGAGGCGATGAACTGGTGACGGTCCGACGCCATCAGGAAGATCGTCTCGATTGCAGGCTCCATGCGCGCATTCATGTTGGCCATCTGGATCTCGTACTCGAAGTCCGAGACGGCCCGCAGTCCGCGGATGATGACCGACGCGTTCACGTCGCGGGCGAAGTGAATCAGCAGCCCCTCGAACGGCACCACCGTGATGCGATCGCGGTCCGCCTGTGGAAAATCCGCGATGTCCTCGTTGATGATTTCGATCCGCTCCTCGAGCGAGAACAGCGGTCCCTTGCCCACGTTGATGTGCGGGCCGATCACCAGCCTGTCGACGAGGCGCAGCGAGCGCCGCACCACTTCCATGTGCCCGCTCGTGATGGGATCGAACGTGCCCGGATACACCCCGGTGCGTTCTACGGCCATGTCTCCCCCTTGTGCGCAGACTGCGACGGCGAAGTCTTAGCGACACGACCGATCCTTATCCACCGTTTGTTTCGGAACTGGAGTCCTGCTCTGTTCCCGTACCCGGCTCCGCCTGGATGTCGCCATTTCCGACGTTGCCGGCATCGTCGTCGCCGATCCGCACAGCCGTCACGACGCGCTCGCCCTCGCTCACGTTGACGATGCGCACGCCGCGCGTCGCCCGCCCCGCGATGCGGATTCCATCCACCGGACAACGGATCAGCGTGCCGGCATCTGTCACCAGCATGATCTCGTCGGTGTTGAGCACCGGCAGTGCCGCGACGATCTCGCCACCCTTGGCGAGACTCATCAGTTCCACGCCCTTGCCGCCGCGACCGGTCACCCGATACTCGTAGGCCGAGGTGCGCTTGCCGAAGCCAGACGAGGCCACCGTGAGGACGAACTCCTCCTTGGCCTGCAACTCCGCAAAACGCTCGGGCGACAGGGTGTAGGTCGTCGAAGATGCCTCCTCGCCCGCGACCGCCTCCTCCTCTGCCGCTTCCGCGACCGGCTCGCCGGAGTCCACCGCGTTCTCCGCCTGACGCAGCGCGCGCGACTGGCGCAGGTAAGCGTCGCGGTCCTCGGTGGGGATTCCCTTGCCGCCGTCGACCAGCGACATCGAGATCACCTCGTCGCCCTCGGCCAGCGCGATGCCGCGCACGCCGGTCGAGTTGCGGCTGGCGAATACGCGCACGGTGGAGACCGGGAAGCGCATCGAGCGGCCCTGGCGCGTCGCCAGCAGAACGTCCTGCTCCTCGGAGCAGACGCTTACGCCGATCAGCCGATCGCCCGCGTCTTCCCCCTCGAACTTCATGGCGATCTTGCCGCCCTGGTTGACGCTGGTGAAATCGCTGAGCTCGTTGCGACGCACGCCGCCGCGCGCCGTCGCGAACATGACGTTCAGCTTCGCCCAGCTCGATTCGTCCTCGGGCATCGGCATGACGGCGCTGATGGTTTCGCCCTCGCCGAGCGGCAGCAGGTTCACGAACGCCTTGCC
This sequence comes from Reyranella sp., assembly GCF_965279625.1. Taxonomy (GTDB): domain Bacteria; phylum Pseudomonadota; class Alphaproteobacteria; order Reyranellales; family Reyranellaceae; genus Reyranella. Next base: position 5,580,813 of record NZ_OZ257251.1, on the reverse strand, counting down.
GCGCGCCTGCGGCGCGCCCAGTGGCAGGCGCCAGACCTTGAGCTTGTAGACGATGCCGCGACTGGAGAAGAACAGTACCGGCGTGTGCGTGTTGGCCACGAACAGGCTCGACACGAAATCGTCCTCGCGTGTGGCCATGCCCGAGCGGCCCTTGCCGCCTCGGCGCTGCGCGCGATAGGCCGACACCGGCACTCGCTTCACATAGCCGCCATGGGTCACCGTGACGGCCATGTCCTCGCGCTGGATCAGGTCCTCGATGTCCTGCTCGAACTCGTTGTCGACGATCTGGGTCCGCCGCGGCGTGGCGTACTTCTCCTTGATCTCGCGGAGCTCCTCGCCCATCAGCGCGAACAGCTTGCCGCGATCGCCCAGCAGCTCGAGATAGCCCTCGATCAGCTTCGCGACCTCGGTCAACTCCTCGGCGATCTTGTCGCGTTCCAGGCCGGTCAGGCGCTGCAGGCGCAGTTCGAGGATCGCGCGGGCCTGCACCTCGGACAGACGGTAGGTTCCCTCGGTCGACACTTCGCGGCCGGGCTCGGCAATCAGGTCGATCAACGGCTTCACATCGGCAGCCGGCCAGTCCTTGGCCATCAACCGCTCGCGCGCCACGTTCGGGTCGGGCGAGCGACGGATCATCTCGATCACTTCGTCGATATTGGCGACGGCGATCGCGAGACCGACCAGCACATGGGCGCGGTCGCGCGCATGGTTGAGCTCGAAGCGCGTGCGCCGGGTGATCACCTCGGCCCGGAACCGGATGAAAGCCTCGAGCAGCTCCTTGAGGCTCATCAGCTTCGGACGGCCGCCGTCAAGCGCCAGGGCGTTGACGCTGAAGCTCGTCTGCAGCGGCGTGAAGCGATAGAGCTGGTTGAGCACGATATCGGACATGGCATCGCGCTTCAGGTCGATCACCAGCCGCACGCCATCCCTGTCGCTCTCATCGCGAATCTCGGAGATGCCCTCGACCTTCTTGTCGCGCACCACCTCAGCGATGCGCTCGTGCAGCCGGGCCTTGTTTTCCTGGTAAGGTATCTCGGTGACGACGATCGACTCGCGGCCTCCGGACTTCGCCTCGATGTTGGTCTTGGCCCGCATGATCATCGAGCCGCGGCCTAGCTCGAAAGCAGCCCGGATGCCGTTGCGGCCGAGGATGATGCCGCCGGTCGGAAAATCCGGACCCGGCACGTATTCCGTGAGCTGCGGCACGGTCAGCTCCGGATTGGCGATCAGCGCCAGGCAGGCATCGATCAGTTCGCCGAGATTGTGCGGCGGAATGTTTGTCGCCATGCCGACCGCGATTCCACCGGCGCCGTTGGCCAGCAGGTTCGGATAGGCCGCCGGCAACACCGTCGGCTCGCTCTCGCGCTCGTCGTAGTTCGGCTGGAACTCGACCGTGTCCTTGTTGATGTCCTCAAGCAGCGTCTCGGAGACGCTGGCCAGACGCGCCTCGGTATAGCGCATCGCCGCCGGCGGATCGCCGTCCATCGAGCCGAAGTTGCCCTGCCCCGAGATCAGCGGCAGGCGCATCGAGAAGTCCTGCGCCATGCGCACCATGGCGTCGTAGATCGCGCTGTCGCCGTGCGGGTGATATTTGCCCATCACGTCGCCGACGATGCGCGCCGACTTGCGGAAGGGCCGCGTCGAGTCGTAGCCGCCCTCCTTCATCGCGTAGAGGATGCGGCGCTGCACGGGCTTCAGGCCGTCGCGCGCATCGGGAAGAGCGCGCGACACGATCACGCTCATGGCGTAATCGAGGTAGGAGCGGCGCATCTCCTCTTCGATCGTGATCGGGGCGATATCGTGCGGAGATGACGGGGGCGGAGGCGCGTCGGAGGGCGGCGGCGGCGCCGGCGGCAGTGTCGTATCGTCGCTCACGGAGACCTGGGATTTTTCTCGTTCTTGCAGCCCGTCCGGAGACTCCGGCAGGGGTATTTCGCAACCTACCAAACATGCCCCGGAAGACCAACAAAAATCGCCCGAAGAACTGCCCTTTAATGCTTTGATATTATTGACTAAATTCGCACCGAAAATACCTCGCGGAAAGGCCGAGAATTGCCCCCAGAAAATGCCCCGTCCCGCACCTCCGTCGTGGTCTTCGACATGGGCGGCGTGCTGATCGACTACAATCCGCGACACCTCTACCGGAAGCTGATCCCGCAGAAGGCGGAGATGGAGGCATTCCTGGCCAACGTGACCACCCGCGAATGGCACATGCGGCAGGACTATGATGGCGATCCCGCCACCGCCACGCGCGAGCTGCAGGCGCGTCATCCGGGCAAGGAGGCGCTGATTTCGGCCTATTACGACCGTTTCGACGAGATGCTCGACCACGCCTTCCCGGCGATGGCCGCCCTTGTCGAGCGCCTAGGCGACGCCGGCGTGCCGCTCTACCTGTTGTCCAACGCGCCCGGCTTCCTCGACGCGTGGCTGCGCGGACCGGCAAAGACAAAACACCCCTTCGTCGGTCGCTTCCGCGACTTCATCGTCTCCGGCAACGTCCGCTGCTGGAAACCCGACGCCGCCATCTACCGGCTTGCCTGCGACACCGGCGGTTTCAGTCCACAGGATGCGGTGTTCATCGACGACGTGGTGGCGAATGTGGAGGGGGCCCGGGCCACCGGCATGAGCGCCATCCATCACCGCTCGGCAGAAGAGACGATTGCCGAACTGCGGGCCCTCGGCCTTCCGGCATGAAGATACCTCCGGCTCTGGCGGAACTGCCGCAGCCGCTCTACTTCTTCGATGGCCAATGCGTCCTGTGCAGCCGCTTCGTCGCCTTCTGCCTGAAGCGCGATGCCGACGGGCGCCTCAGGTTCGCCAGCGCACAGTCGGCCCTTGGCAAGCGGGTCCTCGCCGCCCTCGACCTGCCCCATGACACGCTGGACCACACGATCTTGCTGCTGGAGGACGGCCAGGTCCACACACGCTCGACCGCCGCGTTGCGGGCGTTGCGCCATCTGAGAGGCCCCGCACGCTTTCTCTACCCGATGATCCTGCTCCCGAAGATCCTGCGGGACCCGATCTACGACGTCGTCGCACGCAACCGGATCCGCTGGTTCGGCCGACTCGATTCCTGCCTGGTGCCGTCGCCGCAGACGCGGGACCGCTTCATCGACCTGTGAGGAAGCCGCGATAGCGGACCAGCCGGCCGATCCAGGGCAGGCCGATCTCGACATCGAACCGGAAACGCCCCTCCTCATCCTCGGTCTCAACCGCCTTGATGAGGGGCCAGCAGAAGGACGGCAGCGGCACGCCCGCGAAACGCATCCCCAGCATCACCAGTTCGAGCCGGCCGCCTTTCACGGCCAGCCTGAGATCGAAGGCGAACGGCCCGAACCGCTCGACGATCCAGCCCATGGGTCGACGCAGCCCGATATCTTGCTGTGAACGCATGGTGCGGCCACCGACCCGCCGGATCCAGGTCTCGCGCCCGCCCTGTACGACGAAGTCGACCTCGATGGGGGCATCTTCCGCCTCGGGCGGCAAGGCGAACAGTCGAGCCACGACCCGTCCGGCGAGGCTGGTCGGCCCCTCGACCATGCACCGCCCGCTCCACCTCACGACGCCGCCGTCATGAAGGACTTGCCCGGCACCGGACATCGCACAGTAGGCACGGCCCAGGACGCGGCGATAGAGCGAGGGCCGGAACGACGCGCCGTCCTCGCCCCATCCCGATGCGATGCGCAGATGCGCCCGCACCCACTCGGCCTCGATCTCGGCCAGAGACAGGAGGCCGATACAGGGCATGGCGCCCCGCTGGGAGACTTCGCCGCGCGCCAGCTTGCGAACCAGCGCTGCCGCAGGCGTCGCCGGCACGAAAGGACCATCGCCGGCCTCCGCCACCAGGGCCCAAGTGCGCGAACCACCCGCGCCCTCGAGATCGATGCGCAGCCCGCCTCTGTCGGTGCCGAAGGCGCGCAGGCGGTCGGCGATCCAGGCCAACGGCGTCGCCGCCGGTTGCAGCGAGCGAAGCACCCCGAGCCTGACGGGGATGGCCAGCAGCCAGAGGCCGAGATGCAGGACCGAGAGTTCCAGACCCGCGCCGGCATAGGTCTTGGCGACGCCGAAACGCTGACGAAACAGGGCCGGCTCGGGCAGGTCGCACGAAGCCGCCCAACGCCGGCCCAAGCCGGGCACGGCGAAACGGCGAAGGCTGCCCCAGACATGCCGGCCCGGCTGATCAGGAATGGGCTTCCCCGCACCCGACAGGATGGCCTCGATCAGGGCGCGGCCGCGCGGCGCGTCATTTCCCGGCACGATGCCGAACGACACGCGGTCGACGGTCATACCCTCCTGCAACGCCTGCTCCAGGACGGCGCCGGTGAGTGCAGGCGCCGTGCTTGCTCCCGAACAAACGAACACGCCCGCAGCTCTCGCCGCCGCGTCCAGGCAGTCGATGCCGCAGACGAAGGCGCGATCGTCCGAAAGGTCGAGATAGTGGACGCCGTGACGGATGCAGGCTTCCGCGACCGCATAGTCCTGGCCTTGGAAGGGCCCAGCCACATGGATCAGAACGTCGAAACGCCGCAAGGCAAGCAGGCGATCGAGGTCGCGCCGCCAATCGAGCGCGAGGCCGGCCACGCCCAATTCTGCGGCCATCGCCTCGCCCTGCGCGCGATCGCGCGCGCCGATCGTGAGATCGATGAGAGGATCGTCCGCCAGCAGGCGGCATAGCCTGCCGCCAAAGACGCCCGTCCCGCCAAGGACGAGCGTCCGCATGGCCTAGAACGGAATGTCGTCGTCGAGCTCGGCCTTGCCGCGCGGTGCAGCGCGGCCGCCCCCGCCACCACCACCGCCGCTCGGCATCCCGCCGCCGCCGGACATGCCGCCGCCGCCGAAATCGTCGTCCATGCCGCCGCCCCCGCCGCCCTCACCGCCGCCGCTGCGGCCGTCGAGCATGGTGAGCGAGCCGCCGAAACGCGGAATGACCACTTCGGTCGTGTAGCGTTCCTGGCCGCTCTGGTCGGTCCACTTGCGGGTGGTGAGCTGGCCTTCGAGATAGATCTTGGCGCCCTTCTTCAGGAACTTCTGGGCCACTTCGGCCAGCTTGTCGTTGAAGATCACGACGCGGTGCCACTCGGTGCGTTCCTTGCGCTCGCCGCTGTTGCGGTCGCGCCAGGTCTCCGACGTCGCCACCGACATGTTCACCAGCGAACGGCCGTCCTGCATGGACTTCACTTCGGGGTCGCGGCCGAGATTGCCGACCAGAATGACTTTGTTGACGCTGCCCGCCATGGGGGCCTCCTTGGCTTTCCCGGCACCGCAGGACGCGGCACCTACCTCACGGCGGGCAACCTAGCTCCGGGAGCCTGTGGGAAACACCTAACTTCGGTTGTGAAGTTAGGTCTGCTCATGAGCGCCCTCCGACAATTCATTGGTTCCGGCAACAAACTCTCCCGTATCTTCCCCGGCCATGAGCAAATCCTTCCACGTTCCCCAGGTTTCGACCGGCCAAGCCTACGCCATGCTGGGCGGCGCGGCCCTGATGATGACCCTGGCAATGGGCATCCGGCAGAATCTCGGCCTGTTCCAGGCGCCGGCCTCCAAGGAACTGGGAATCGCGATCTCGGACTTCGCCCTGGCGATCTCCGTGCAGCAGGTCGCCTGGGGCCTGAGCCAGCCGGTTGCCGGCTTCTTCGCCGACAAATACGGGACGCGCTGGGTCGCAATGATCGGCAGCGCCCTGTACATCCTCGGGATCTGGCTGACCGCCACGGCGCAGGCCGCCCTGCCCATCATCCTGGGCGCCGGCGTCCTGATCGGCGTGGCGCTGGCCTGCACGACCTCGGGTATCACCGCCAATATCGCCGCCCGCGTCGTCGAACCGGGGCGCCGGACATTGGCCTTCGGTATCGTCTCGGCTGCCGGCTCTGTCGGCACCATGGTGACGGCGCCGATCGCGGCCTACCTTCTCAATACCGACGGCTGGCGCGCGGCGGTCTGGGCCTTCGTCATCCTGGCGCTGGCCATGCTGCCGGCCGCCTGGATCGGCAGCCGCGCCGACAAGCTGCCCAACACCCTGTCGACCGATCGCAACCTCACCCTGGCGGGCGCGCTCGACGAGGCGCGGCGCCACACCGGCTATGTCGTGATGGCGCTCGCCTTCTTCGTCTGCGGGCTGCAGCTCGTCTTCATCACCACCCACCTGCCGACCTATCTCGCCCAGTGCGGCATGGACCCGTCCTACAGCGCCGTGGCGCTGATGCTGATCGGCGGCTTCAACATCCTGAGCTCATGGCTGTTCGGTTGGCTGGGTGACAAATACCCCAAGCGCCTGCTGCTGGGGACGATCTACCTGCTGCGCTCGCTGGCGGTGGCGCTGTTCTTCCTGTTCCCGCCGACGCCGCTCTCGGTTGTGCTGTTCGGTGCCGCCATGGGCACGCTCTGGCTGGGGGTCATTCCGCTGGTCAACGGGCTGGTAGTGCAGATCTTCGGCCTGCGCTTCCTGTCGACCCTGACCGGCATCGCCTTCCTCAGCCACCAGGCCGGATCCTTCCTCGGCGCCTGGGGCGGCGGCTATCTCTTCGATCTGATGGGCTCCTACGACCTCGCCTGGAAGATCGGCGTCCTGATCGGGCTGATCGCGGGTACCGCGCAGCTTCTGATGAACGACCGGCCGACCGCTCGGGTGCTGGCAGCGCAAGCATCGCCAGCTTGACGCAGGGCACTGGCGGAGCTGTGGGATAATCGCCATATGCGCTGATCCCGCGCATACCTTATGGTTCCGGTCCTGATGGCCAAGTCCCGCTTACCCGCTGCCGAGCCGCATCGCTTCATCTCCGTACGGGGGGCGCGCGAGCATAATCTCAAGAACGTCGACGTCGACCTGCCACGCGACAGGCTGGTGGTGATCACCGGCCTCTCCGGCTCGGGCAAGTCGTCGCTCGCCTTCGACACGATCTACGCCGAGGGCCAGCGTCGCTACGTCGAAAGTCTCTCGGCCTATGCCCGCCAGTTCCTCGAGCTGATGCAGAAGCCGGACGTCGATTCGATCGAAGGCCTCTCGCCCGCGATCTCGATCGAGCAGAAGACGACCTCGCGCAATCCGCGCTCGACGGTCGGCACCGTCACCGAGATCTACGACTATCTGCGCCTGCTGTTCGCGCGCGTCGGTGTGCCCTACTCACCGGCGACCGGACTGCCGATCGAGAGCCAGACCGTCTCGCAGATGGTCGACCGCATCAAGACGATGCCCGAGGGCACGCGCCTCTATCTGATGGCGCCGATCGTGCGCGGTCGAAAGGGCGAGTACCGGAAGGAACTGCAGGACCTGCAGCGCAAGGGCTTCCAGAGGGTCAAGGTCGACGGCAAGCTTTACGAGATCGCCGAGGCGCCCGCGCTCGACAAGAAGTTCAAGCACGACATCGACGTGGTGGTGGACCGAATCGTCGTGAAGCCCGATCTCGGCAACCGCCTCGCCGATTCGCTCGAGACGGCGCTTACCCTCGCCGAGGGCCTGGCCATCGCCGAGAACGCCGACAATGGCGAGCGCACGGTCTTCTCCGCCCGCTTCGCCTGTCCGGTCTCAGGTTTCACCATCGAGGAGATCGAGCCGCGCCTCTTCTCCTTCAACGCACCACAGGGTGCCTGTCCGGCCTGCGATGGCCTGGGTGTGAAGATGTTCTTCGATCCGGAGATGGTGGTGCCGGACGACCGGCTCTCGCTCTCCGAAGGTGCGGTGGCGCCGTGGGCCGATTCGTCGGGCCAGTATTACATGCAGACGCTCGAGAGCCTCGCCAAGCACTTCAAGGTCAAGACCTCGGTGCCGTGGCGCGACCTGCCGAAGAAGGTGCGCGACACGATCCTGTACGGCAGCGGCAGCGAGTCGGTCGCCATGCGTTACGACGACGGCATCCGCCAGTATCAGACGACCAAGCCGTTCGAGGGCGTGATCCCCAATCTCGACCGCCGCTGGCGGGAGACCGACTCCTCGTGGGTGCGCGAGGAGCTGGAGCGCTTCCAGCACGAGAGCAAGTGCGAGGTCTGCAACGGCGCCCGCCTCAAGCCCGAGGCGCTCGCTGTCAAGATCGCCGGCCTCAACATCAGCCAGACCACCGAGTTCTCGATCGGCGAGGCGGTGAAGTGGTTCCTGGCGCTCGATCCCAAGCTCACGGCCAAGCAGCGCGAGATCGCCGCCCGCATCCTGAAGGAGATCAACGAGCGGCTGGGCTTCCTCGACAATGTCGGCCTGTCCTACCTGACTCTCAACCGCACGTCGGGCACGCTGTCCGGCGGCGAGAGCCAGCGCATCCGCCTCGCCTCCCAGATCGGCTCCGGCCTGACCGGCGTGCTCTATGTGCTCGACGAGCCGTCGATCGGCCTGCACCAGCGCGACAACGACCGCCTGCTGAAGACGCTGACGCGCCTGCGTGACCTCGGGAACACGGTGCTGGTGGTCGAGCATGACGAGGACGCCATCCGTTCGGCCGACTATCTCGTCGACATGGGCCCCGGCGCCGGCGCGCTCGGCGGCAGCGTCGTCGCCCAAGGCACGCCCGAGGAGGTGATGCGCAACAGCGCGAGCCTTACCGGCCAGTATCTCTCCGGCTTCCGCCAGGTCCCCATTCCGAAGGTGCGGCGCGAGCCGCCGCCGAAGAACGGCCGCTGGCTGACCTTGAAGGGCGCCAAGGAGAACAATCTCCAGAACGTGACGGCCAGCATCCCGCTCGGCACCTTCACCTGCGTCACCGGCGTGTCGGGCAGCGGCAAGAGCACCCTGATCGTCGAGACGCTCTACAAGGCGCTGGCCAAGCAGCTGAACAAGGCGCGCGAGCATGCCGGCGCCCACGCCGGGCTCGAGGGCGTCAATCATCTCGACAAGATCGTCGACATCGACCAGTCGCCGATCGGCCGTACTCCGCGCTCGAATCCGGCGACCTATACCGGTGCCTTCTCGCCGATCCGCGACTGGTTCTCGCAACTGCCGGAATCGACCGAGCGCGGCTACAAGCCCGGCCGCTTCTCCTTCAACGTGAAGGGCGGCCGCTGCGAGGCCTGCCAGGGCGACGGCGTCATCAAGATCGAGATGCACTTCCTGCCCGACGTCTACGTCGAGTGCGACGTCTGCAAGGGCAAACGCTACAACCGCGAGACGCTGGAGATCATCTTCCGCGGCAAGTCGATCGCCGACGTGCTCGACATGACGGTCGACGAGGGCTGCGAGTTCTTCAAGGCGGTGCCGGTCATCCGCGACAAGCTGCTGACGCTCCAGCAGGTCGGCCTCGGCTACATCCATATCGGCCAGCAGGCAACGACCCTGTCGGGCGGCGAGGCGCAGCGGGTCAAGCTCGCGAAGGAACTGTCGCGCCGCGCCACCGGCCGCACGCTCTACATCCTCGACGAGCCGACCACCGGTCTCCACTTCGAGGACGTGCGCAAGCTGCTGGAAGTGCTGCATCGCCTGGTCGAGACCGGCAATACGGTGCTGGTGATCGAGCACAATCTCGAAGTCATCAAGACCGCCGACTGGGTCCTCGACATGGGCCCCGACGGAGGATCCGGCGGCGGCCGCCTCGTCGCCGAGGGCCCGCCCGAGGCGATCGTGAAGGTGCCCGAGAGTTATACGGGCCAGTACCTCGCCCGCCTGCTGCCGCGCAGTTCGACGGCAAAGAAGCGCGCTTAGGAGCCGGAGCCCTTCCGGGCGAGATTGAATCGATCCGAGCCTCCCACACTTACCTCATCCTGAGGAGCCGCGCCTTGCGCGGCGTCTCGAAGGATGGGCCACAGGCACGGTGCGCGTTCCCACCCTTCGAGACGCATCGCTGCGCGATGCTCCTCAGGGTGAGGTCAACGGGGCTGTTCATAGCCTCTTGTTTTAGCTGCATTCATTTCCGGCCAGCCTCTGAGGAGCGAACGCAGTGAGCGTCTCGAAGGGTGAGCAGGAGCCCCGCGCTGCTTCCTGCCTCCCTCAACCCCCAACACGAAGCTTGATTTGGGGGAGGGGGTGCGACATCCGGTTCATTTATTTCGTTTATTTCGGTTGTTTCGTTTATTGGCCAGGACGCCGGTTTATTTGAGCGGCCTGCTGGAAGGTCGAGATCGCGGTGACGCAGGCGGCGCTGCCTCGTTCGTCGGCTTCCCAGCCCGCGACGGTCAGCTGGCCCGTCGCGGGGCACATCTCGACCGAGAGGCGCGTGCAGGCGTTCAATACCGGCGCGGCCACCCACTCCAGATCGGCCGCGTCACGCCCGGTCCACGCGGCGAGCGCGCTGCGGCGGCGGATATTGTTCTCGACCGGCTCGCCGTCACCGCAGGCGCGGGGCCGCCACTCCGGATGGCGTTCGCGCCAGTCGTTGGCGAAGGCGGTGTCGTCGCGATAGGTCCGTGCGCTGGTCTCCTTGCGTTCGATCACGATGCGCTCGCCGGGCCGGGTGCCGACCAGCAGGAACAGGACGGGTCGTGCGACCGGCGAGGTCTCGAGCTGGCGGCGCGCGTCGTCGAAGCTCGTGCAGGTCTCGAAGACGTGGCGAAGCAGATGTTCGGGCGGCAGGCGCCCGCTGCCCGGCAGGCCGCCCAGCGCGTTCAGCACATAGTCGAGCCACAGCAACACCGGTGTCCGCCAACGCCGGCGCATCGGCGCCTGGTTGATCGAGGCGGCGAAGCGCGCCGGGGCCACCGCGGTCAGCACGCCGACGAAGCCCGGCCAGGTGACGTTCAGAAATCCGCCGGCCGCGCCGTGCTGGCGCCTCACCTCGACGAGGCGGCCGAGACCGGGAAACGGCCAGTCGAGCGTGCGACGGAGACGCGGCCCCTGCGCGGTGTCGTCGGCCAGCGCGGTGCAGCCGAAGAGGTAGGCGCCGTGCAGGAGCCAGATGCCTGGTTTCCTCAGGGTGCGGGCGACGATGTCGATCTCGGCGGCGTAGGCGGTCCCTGCCCGCTTCATCCAGGCGCGCACGATCGGGTCGGCGAGCCTGGCCAGCAATCCCCCGAGCGGCAGCCAGCCGAGGCAGGCGTCGCGAACGGCCAAGGCTTCGGCCTCCCGCTGGCGCACATGACCGGAGGCCGCGCCGTCCGACACATCGATAGCCTTCGCCGATTTTATAATTGAGTGATTGCTCACTCATGGGATTTCCGTCAAGCCGAGGTCAGCGACGTTCCCAGTCGATTCGTCCCAAATCGTAGGCGAACTGGCGCTCGACCACCGTTGCCGTGGCGTCGGAAGCGTCGCCCTTGCGGTCCGTCACGCGCTGCTGCGCCACGTCCTTGGGGACATCGAGCCAGATGCCCTGGAACGGCACGCCGACCATGCGCGCCAGCGCCTCGGCCGCGCCCCGTTCGTCGGCCCGGGCGAAAACGGCATCGAACACGACGCTGTGCCCCGCCCGCAGCACGCGCCCGGCGCGCGCGAGGCACGCGGCATAAATTCGAGCGGACGCCTCCGGCGAATAGCTCCCCGCCGGCATGCGATCTTCCAGAGGCACGCCCGCCTGTCGCTTGCGCTCGACATCGGTCCGGACCACGACGGCGCCTGGCGTGCGGCCGATCTCCGGGGCGAGCTTCAGCGCCAGCGTGGTCTTGCCACTGCCCGACAGGCCGCCGATCGCGACCAGGCGCGGCGGCGCGGGCTGCAGGAAGGCCAGCGCCGCTTTCTGGTAGGCGCGCGCCGGCGCATTGTCGGCGCCGCTGACGGCCGTGACCGCCGAATCGACATAGGCGCGGATCGCGGCGCGGCGCGCGAGGAACATCGGCAGCAACGCCAGCGCCTCCTCATGCGAGGCGCCCTCGACCTCGCCGACCCGCCACAGCCATTCGTTCAGCAGCCGGTTGGCCAACGCCCCCAGCCCCTGCCGCGCCAGGTCCATAAGCGCGAAGGCAAGGTCGTAGAGCACGTCGATATTGGCGATCTTGTCGGAGAATTCGATCGCGTCGAACGGCACGGGCTGGCCGTTCAGGGTCACGATGTTGCGCAGGTGCAGATCGCCATGGCAGCGCCGGATCGCGCCGGCCGCGACGCGGCGCGCCACGAGATCCACGAAAGGCTCGAGCGACCCCGGCATCGCCTCGGCCAGCGCCTCGCTGGTCGGTGGATCGAGCCGGTCCCCCGCCTCGCGCATCTGGCGGACATCGGCCGCCACCGAATGACGGTAATCGTCGGGCGAACAGAAACCCGAGGCGATGGCCGGCAACCCGTCATGGAACTGTGCCACGCGGCCGCCGAGCGCCGCCATGAGCTCCGGCGTCAGCGCGCCGCGCGCCGCCATGCGGTCGAGCAGCCCCTCCTCGTCGAAGCGCCGCATCACGACCAGCCAGTCGACAGCTTGTCCGGAGGTTTCACCGACCTCGCCCAGCGCCAGCTTGCCGTCGCGCCGCATCACCGGGGCGATGCCAAGATAGATTTCCGGGGCGGAGCGCCGGTTGACGTCGATCTCGGCGGCGCACATCGCGGCGCGCCGGGCCTCGGTCGAGAAGTCCATGTAGGGGAACTTCACGGCCCGCTTCAGCTTGTAGGCGCGCTCCCGGCACAGGAAGACGACGGCGCCGTGCGTGTCGATCTTCCGCTCCGGCTTCAGCTCGGCCTCGAGGAAGGCAACCGTCTCGGACTGGTCCTCGACGATGAAGGAAGGACGCATGGTCATGGGTTCCTGGAAAGGGACGTTTATGGGTTGGGGTGTCGGATCAAAGGTCCTTCGCTGCGCTCAGGAAGACAATTTTGCCGGAACGGACGCAGTGCGTTCATGCAAAAACCGCTGTCATCCCGAGCGCAGCGAAGGACCTTTCGCATTCAACGAAGACGGATCGACGTGGATGATGATCTCCGCCCCGGGAAAGGCCCTCGCAATCTCGGCCTGCACCTCGAGGCCGATCGCGTGTCCCAGCACGACCGAGAGGTCGCGATCGACCTCGATATGGAGCTGGATAAACTTGGTGAGCCCGCTCGACCGGGTCTTCAGATCGTGCGCGTCCTTCACGCCGGGATGCGCCCGCGCGATCGCCTCGATCTTCCGGCTGTCCTCGGCCGGCAGCTCGTGGTCCATCAGCACGTTCAGCGATTCACGGCCCACCGTCCACGCGCCATGCATCAGGTAGAGCGCCACGAGGGCCGCGACACCGCTGTCGATCAGCGGCTGGTCCAGCAGGCCCGACAGGAAGACGCCCGCGCCGGTGACCAGGGTCGCCACGAGATCGGTGTTGTAGTGGGCCATGTCGGCACTGATGGCGAGCGACCCGCTGCGCCGCACGACGTACTTCTGGAACGTGACGAGGCACAGGGTCAGCCCGATCGCCACCGCGCTGACGGCAAGGCCGATCCCTTCCTCGCGAACCTGCCGGGGATTGCCCAGTCGCTCGACGATCGCGACCAGGAGCGCACACCCCGAGGCGGCAATGAACCCGGCCTGGATGAGTCCCGCCAGCCCCTCGGCCTTGCCGTGACCGAACCGATGATTGTCGTCTGCCGGCACGAGCGACTGCCGCACTGCGAAGAAGGTCACCATCGAGCTGACGAGATCGAGCGACGTATCGACCAGCGAGGACAGCATGCTCACCGAATCGGTGAGCCGCCAGGCCAGGAACTTGGCGACGATCAGGATGAGCGCCGTCGACATCGAAGCGACGGTCGCCAGTCGCATCAGCCGTTGGGGCTCCATCGCCATCACGCCCTCACGGATAAAGCGTACGCGTGGTCCACGGCTCGGTGGGAGCGCTGCGCCGATATTCCAGCCGGTCGTGCAGCCGGAAGGCGCCGTCCTGCCAGAATTCGATCAGGTTCGGCTGCAGGCGGAAGCCGGACCAGTGCGGTGGCCGCGGCACCGTCCCGATCACGTGGCGGGCGCCATACTCCGCCACCCGCTTCTCCAGCGCGAACCGGCTCTCCAGCGGCCGCGACTGTTCCGAGGCCCAGGCGCCGATCTGGCTGCCCCGCGCCCGGCTCGCGAAATAGGCGTCGGCCTCGGCGGCGGTCGTCTGGGTGACCGGTCCCTCGAGGCGAACCTGGCGCCGCAGCGACTTCCAGTGGAAAAGCAGCGCCGCCTTGGGATGGGCCAGGAGATGGTTGCCCTTCCGGCTTTCATAGTTTGTGTAAAACACGAAACCGTCGGCGTCATAGTCCTTCAAAAGGACCATGCGTACGGCGGGCGTGCCGTCCGGACCGACCGTGGCCACCGCCATGGCGGAGGGGTCATTGGGCTCGGAAGTGGCGGCTTCGCCGTACCAGGCGGCGAAAAGCTCAAGCGGATCGGTCGTTTCCCTGATCATGACCACAATATGAGGGGGCCCGGCCCGTTCCACCACCGGCATCTTGTCCCAATACCGTTCCCCAGCTAGAACGAGGCATGACCGTAGCTGCACAACTGATGGCCGGTAAAAAAGGCCTCGTAATGGGCGTCGCCAACGAACGCTCGATCGCTTGGGGGATTGCCAAGGCCTGCCACGACCAGGGGGCCGAGGTGGCCTTCACTTTCCAGGGCGAAGCCCTGGAGAAGCGTGTGCGGCCGCTGGCCAACTCGATCGGCGCCAAGATCATCGAGCCGTGCGACGTCACCAACCCCGCCAGCATCGACGCCGTCTTTGCCAAGCTGGAGAAGGAATGGGGCAAGCTGGACTTCGTCGTCCACGCCATCGCCTTTTCCAACAAGGACGAGCTGCGCGGCCGTTATCTCGACACCTCGTCCGACAATTTCACCCTCACGATGAACGTGAGCGTCTACTCCTTCACCGCGGTGGCGCAGCGCGCCGTGCCGCTGATGAAGGATGGCGGCAGCCTCCTCACCCTCACCTACTACGGCGCCGAGCGGGTGATCCCGCACTACAACGTCATGGGCGTGGCCAAGGCCGCCCTCGAGGCAAGCGTGCGCTACCTGGCGGCCGATCTCGGCGAGCAGAAGATCCGCGTCAACGCGATCTCGGCCGGCCCGATCAAGACGCTGGCCTTCGCCGGCATCAACGACGGCCGCTACATCCTGAAGTGGAATGAGCTCAACTCCCCGCTGAAGCGCAACGTCACGACCGAGGAAGTCGGCAATGCCGGCCTCTATCTCCTGTCCGACCTCGGCACCGGCGTGACCGGTGAAGTGATGCACGTCGATGCCGGCTACCATGTCGTCGGCATGATCAACACCTCGTCCGCGAAGCAGATCGCCGAATTGCTCGGCAACTTCGAAGGCGAGTAGCGCAGGAGGCCGGCAGGCCATGGCCGGCAGCAGTTTCGGTACCCTTTTCCGGTTCACCAGCTGGGGCGAAAGCCACGGGCCCGCGATCGGCTGCGTGGTCGACGGCACGCCGTCGCGCATCGCCCTCACCGAGGCCGATATCCAGGTGTGGATGGACAAGCGCCGTCCCGGCCAGTCCCGCTTCGTCACCCAGCGCCAGGAGCCGGACACGGTGAAGATCCTGTCCGGCGTGTTCGAGGGCGTCACGACCGGCACGCCGATCGGACTGCACATCGACAATGTCGACCAGCGCAGCCGCGACTACGGCGAGATCAAGGACCAGTTCCGCCCGTCCCACGCCGACTACACCTATCAAATGAAGTACGGCGTGCGCGACTATCGCGGCGGCGGCCGCCAGTCGGCGCGCGAAACCGCGGTGCGCGTTGCCGCCGGGGCCATCGCGCGGAAAATCCTGGGGGATGGCGTCACCATCCGCGGCGCCGTGGTCCAGATCGGCACGCAGAAGATCGACCGCGCCAACTGGGACTGGGACGCCACCGGCGACAATCCCTTCTGGTGCCCCGACCGTCAGGCGGCGCAGAACTGGGAGGGCTACCTCGACGATGTGCGCAAGCGCGGCAGCTCGTGCGGCGCCGTGATCGAGATCGTGGCCTCTGGCGTGCCCGTGGGCCTGGGCGACCCGGTCTACGACAAGCTCGACGCCGACCTCGCCAAGGCGATGATGAGCATCAATGCCGTGAAGGGCGTGGAGATCGGCGACGGCTTCGCCGCGGCGGCGATGAGCGGCGAGGAGAATGCCGACGAGATGCGCATGCAGGACGGCCACCCCGCCTTCCTCAGCAACCATGCCGGCGGCATCCTGGGCGGCATCTCGACCGGCCAGGACATCGTCTGCCGTCTCGCGGTCAAGCCCACCAGTTCCATCCTGACGCCGGTCCGCAGCGTCGACCGCAACGGCCGCGAGATCGAGCTGCGCACCAAGGGCCGCCACGATCCCTGTGTCGGCATCCGCGGTACGCCGGTCGCCGAAGCTATGATGGCGTGTGTCCTCGCGGACCATCTGCTGCGCCACCGAGCGCAGGCCGGTTAGCGCTCAGCGTGGCCGCCCGGCAAGCCCTGGAAGCGCGCTACGGCACGCTTCACAACGCGGGCATGGCCGTCGTCTCGCTGTTGATGATCGGCACGGCGATCGCCCATTTTGCCTCGGGCAACTCGGCCAACGCGCCGACGCTTTCCCTGAACGATCCGCGGTTCGTGCTGTTCTCGGTCCTCGCGCTGGCGATGGCCTACTATGTCTACGCAGGGATCAGCCGCTATCTCAATCGCACCCCGCAGATCGTCATCGACCATGACGGCATCACCCTGGGATTTGGCCGCAACGCCCGCCTCGCCTGGAACGACATCCAGTGGGTGCGCCTGCGTCGCCTCGCCCTGCGCCCCCAGCTTCAGATCGGCGTCGAACCGCGGGCCTTTCTCGCAGCCGACCTGCGCCTGTCGCTCCTCAACCTCGACGACAGCCTGCGGCCGATCCGGGGCATGCCGACCGCCATCCTGGTCCGCGACAATGGCCTCGATACAAAAGCCGTGGCCATGCTTGACGCCGTGAAGACGTTCCGGCCGAATCTCGTCCAGTCCTAGCCAGCACACACAGTCACAAGAGGGAAACATTCGCATGCGGCGTTTCATCGTCGGCTTTCTTGCGACCATCGGCACCCTCGTTCTCCTCGGGGTCGTCGCCGGCGTGGCCTTCTTCGCCTCGGGGCCCTTCTCGGCCAAGCCGCTGCCGCAGCAGATGGTCCTGTCGCTGGACCTGCGCTCCCTGCCGCCGGAGACGACCTCGACCGGTCTGCTGAGCGGCGGCCTTTTCGGCGGCTCACGTGACATCGTCGAGACGGTTCAGCTTCTGTGGCAGGCGGCCGACGATCCGCGCGTCGTCGGCCTCTACGTTGAGATCGGCGACGAGGATGGCGGGATGGCCCGCGTCCAGGAGCTGCGTCAGGCGATCGCCCACTTCCGCGGCAAGGGCAAGTTCACCGTAGGCTTCGCGGAATCGCTCGGCAGCGGCGGCCGCCACGTCGCCGACTATTATCTCGCGGCCGCGCTGGAGCAGATCTGGCTGCAGCCGAGCGGCGGCTTCGGTGTCACCGGGATCGCCGTCGAGACGCCGTTCCTGAAGGGCGGCCTCGACAAGCTCGGGGTCAAGGTCGAGGGCGGCAAGCGCTACGAGTACAAGAGCGCCCCCGACTCGTTCACGGAGACGGGCTACAGCCGCCCTGCGCGCGAGAATCTGCAGCAGCTCATCGACAGCCTGTTCGACCAGTTCGTCGCCGACGTGGCCCGCGACCGCAAGATAGAGGCCGCCCAGCTTCGCCGCCTGATCGACACCGCGCCTCACGAATCGGAGCAGGCGCGTCGGGACGGCCTCGTCGACAAGATCGGCTATCGCACCGATGCGCTCGAGGACGTCTACCAGCGGGCCAACGGCAAGCGCGATCTCGTGACCCTCGACGAATATGCCGGCGACGGCGCGCGTCCCAAGACGAACGGCGAAGTCATCGCCTTAGTGCGCGCCAGCGGCGCCATCGCGTCCGGCGGCGGCAACGGCAGTCCGCTCGACGACGAAGCGATGGCCAATGCAGAGGACGTCGTCGAGGCGCTGGAGAACGCCTCGCAGGCGAAGGACGTGCGCGCCATCGTCCTGCGCATCGACTCGCCCGGCGGCACCTACCCTGCCGCCGACGCGATTGCCGACGCGGTCGGCCGGGCCCGTGCCGCCGGCAAGCCGGTCATCATCTCGATGGGCGACATAGCGGCCTCCGGCGGCTATCTGGCCGCGGTGCGCGGCGACGTGATCGTCGCCCAGCCGACGACCATCACCGCCTCGATCGGCGTGTTCAGCATCTGGCCGATGGCCCAGGAGCTGCTGACGTCGGTCGGCATCAACGTCGAGCGCGTGTCGGTCGGCCGCAATGCCGGCATGCATTCGACCTTCCAGCCGCCGACGCCGGCGCAGCGCGCCGCCATCAATCGCGAGCTCGACGTGATCTATGCCGCCTTCACCGCCCAGGTGGCGGAGTCGCGCAACCTCGACGCCAACCGCATCGACGCGGCGGCCCGCGGACGCGTGTTCAGCGGCATCGACGCCAAGCGCGCCGGACTGGTCGACGAGCTGGGCGGCCTGCAGCTCGCCCTCAACATCGCCAAGGCAAAGGCCGGCATCGACGAGGGCCGCAAGGTCGAAATCCGCCGCTATCCCGACGAAACCGATCGCTTTCAGCGCCTCATCGATCGAGTGTTCAAGCTGGCGGGGGTCACGGCGTCACCGAACCTGGCGATGCCCCGCGAGGTCCGCGAGGCCCTGGCGAAGTTCGGCGTGGCGACGCGCCCCGGCAACGTCCGCCTGCCACCGCTGCCGCCGCTCTGGCGTTAGGGTCCTTCCGATTCCGACAGAATCACCACCACCAACCTCATGCTGAGCGACCGTCGTGGCGGTCAAGCGTTTGCCCATGGCTTTCTGTCCCTGAGGATGGCGTTGAGGATGGTCACGAGCTTGCGCATGCAAGCGACGATGGCGACCTTGGCCGGCTTTCCGGCGGCGCGCAGGCGATGATAGGTCAGCGCCAAGGGCAGCTTGCGGCGGATGGAGACGAGGATGCTCATGTAGAGGGCAGCCCGTACGGCGGGTCGTCCTCCCGCGATGGTACGGCGGCCACGCAAGGTGCCGCTGTCGCGATTGAACGGGGCGACGCCGGTCAACGAAGCGATCTCTCGTCGGCCGAGACGGCCCAGTTCAGGCAGTTCGGCGATCAGGGTGCGAGCGATCCTGGGCCCGATGCCGGGAACGCTGATCAGAAGATCCTCGGCCTCGCGCCAGGCCGGTGTTCCCCGGACGGCGGTATCGATGTCGTCATCGATCTGTTCGAGCTGGGCCTTCAAGGTCGCAAGCACTCGATCGACGCTCTTGAGGGTGCGTCGGACGGTGAGCATGCGCCGGCGGTTGCTCTCGGCCCCGATCATCTCGATGAGCTGACGGCGGCGCGCCATCAGTTCGCCCAACAACCTGGACTGCTCGTCGGCGAGCGGCCGCGCCGGTGGGTTCACCGCCTCGGCGAAGTGAGCGATGACAGCAGCATCGAGGGTATCGGTCTTGGCCAGCCGTGCGGTGGCCCGGGCGAAGTCCCTGATCTGCCGAGGATTGACGACTGCCACGGGCAGGCCCGCCGCGCCCAGACCTGCCGCCACGATCGTCTCGAAGCCACCGGTTGCTTCGAGCACGATCAGAGCGGGCGCCATTTTACTCAACCGCCCAACCAAGTCCTCGATGCCTTCTCCGTCGCGGGCAACGGTGAAGGCTTCGCCGGCAGGGCGAACATGAACATCCAGGTGATCTTTCGCCACATCGATACCTACGAACATGGATCTTGGCTCCCATCCTTGCGCATGCGGGCTCGCGGTTCGGCCCAGGCGACCGTTCGGGATCACAAAATCAACGGTGGAGGCACCACGCTCAGCAACGGGCTTGTAGGCCCCAGGAGCCTCCGGGCTCTCCACCGAGACCGCACCCGCAACTCTACGCCGGCGCGGCCGTCCCTTGATACAAGGAGGCTGCGCAGCAGCCGTCTCGAAGCATGGGCACGAGCACTGCGCCTGTTGCCGATCCTTCGAGACGCGGCCTGCGGCCGCTCCTCAGGATGAGGTGGTGCTGAAGTGGAAAGACCCTATCGCCGCTCTTCCAGCAGCGCGACGATCGCCTGCCAAATCTTCCAGGCATTGGCGACGTTGACGGCCGTGAACTCGACATGGCCGATATCGTCGATGAGAAACAGCGACACGCGCGCCTTCGATGCCGCGACCGCCAGATCCTGGCTCTCGCTGTAGGGCACCATCGGATCGGTGCGGCCATGCACCAGGATCAGACGGCCACGCAGCTTCGACAGATCGTAAAAGGCGAGGTTCAGGCCATCGATCTCGCGACGCACGCTCTCGGGGAGCTCTTCGATCAGGCGGTTGACGGCATCGGGATCGCGATTGTCGACCAGGGCCAGCACTGCGCGGCCCTGCGGTCCGAGCATCGAGACCTCGCGGGAGATGTCGGCATTGCGGTCATGGAAGCGCTGCAGCGCGATCTCTTCCAGGAGGCGCGCGTCTCGCGGATCGTCGAGGCGGCTGACATTGGCGCGCAGGATCGCCCAGCGACCATAGGCGTTCGGCTCAACCCGGAACTCACGACTGTCGCCTCTCGGCCGGAAGGCGCCCGTGGTCACGAAGCGGATGGCCGCGTATGCATCGCGATAGCCGCCGATGGCGACCACGAAGGCGACGCGCGGGGCGAGATCGTCCTCGATCGCCGCGATGATAGCGGGGGCCGCGGCATAGGAGATCGCCGCCACGCCGAGCGGCAGATCGGGCAGGCGCTTGTTCAACTGCCGCAACGCGTTGGCCACCCGTTCGCCGTCGGCGCGGGACAGGACGAGCTGGCGCACCTCGGGCAGTTCCGGCACCAGAACGGCGAAGCCCGCACGGGCAAGCGTCCGGGCAAAGGCCTGCAGCCTCGGCTCGTCGCGCCCCAACACGGCAGCCCCCGGGACCAGCACCATCGCGGCCCGCGCCTGGCTGGCCGGCAGGTAGAGGTCCCCCTCGCCCGTCTCCCAGCGCATCGCCTGTTCCTCGGGCGCCGCGGTCAGCTTCTGCCACAGGGTCGGCGTGCCGCCCGCCGCCACGTCCCACATGACCAGCACGGCCTCGGTCCAGACGATCGGCCGGCCGAAGACGAACAGCAGCGCGAGGCCTGCCAACAGGACGATCGCGAGGCGGCGCAGCGCCTTCATGCGCCGAGGCGCACGCTGGCCAATGTGTCGAGAGTGTCGCCGGTGCGCCGCAACAGGGCCAGCTCCTCGATCCGGCCGGTCATCGGCAGGTTCTGGCGGCCCACGATGCGCGCCACCTGCTCGGCCTCGGCGGGGCTGCGAAACCGCCCCAGCGTGATGTGCGGCTCGAACGGCGCGCGACCCGGCACGGGATTCAGCGCCTCATGCAGCGCCGCCAGCTCCGCCGCGCCATCGGAGGGTTCGGCATAGAGATAGAGGTCGGAGCGCACGATGCGTTCGATCATGAACCAGAAGGGCCGTTGCGTGACGCCCCGCAGCGTCGTGCGCAGCTCTTCCTCGCGTTCGGCCGCAGCGCCGAACACGAGCGTGAAGTGCGGGCCGATCAGCGCCGCCTCACCCGGATGGTACTGCGCCCGCAACCGGCGCAGCGCCGTGTCGTCGGCCTCGCCGAGCACCGGCCAGGCCACGACGTAGAGCATCTCAGCTGTAGCTCTTGGCCATGCCGAGCGCCGGATCCATCACCGCGCCATAGGGCGGGAACGGATAGCGCAGGCCATTCTTGCCGAGATGGCCCATGCCCTCGACCGCCCGCAGCAGCTCGTCCGGCGGGCAGGCCATCAGCAGCTCGTCGTCGGCGACGCCGCCATAGCGGCGCTCGGCGAAGCACGGCAGCGACAGCGAGGTCTGGCGCGTGGCGAGCGCCCGGCCCCACGAATCGGCGCAGGCACTCTCGCCCGTCACCGTGAAGTCGTAGCGGCGGTAACGGTGATACTGCAGGCCGTTGATGAAATAGATCATCTGGCCGGGCGTACCGTAGAACAGGCAGATGTCCGGCGGATCGAGGCGCGCCGAGCGCAGCGGCGCTACGACCAGGCCGTTGTACTTGCCGTCCGGCACGCGCGGCATCTGCGCCTGATGGGCAGCGGAGGCTTCCTTGTTGCCGAACCACACGCCGTTCATGTGGTCGCCCGAGAGGAAGCCCTCGCCCGGATGGTTGAGGCCGACGACGCCGCCGCAATTGCCGCCGCGCGTATTGTCGACGGTGATGCCCAGCGTGAAGCCGTACCAGCGTGACTGCGTCACCATCTGGCACATTGTGAACTTGAAGCCCTCGGTCGGCTTGCGCACGCCCTTGATCTTGTCCATCTCGGCCGGGTCTTCGAACAGGCGCATGCCGATCGGCTGGGTGCGGATGCGCAGCAGTTCGATCAGCTTGTTGCTGGCCTCGGCCAGCATGGCGCCGGTGATGGTCTCCGGCGGCGTCCATGGGGCGGTCTTGTAGCCCGGCGGCAGCGTCTGGACGTTCATTGTTGTTTCCTCCGTGTCTGGCTAGGTGAGGTTCAACCCACCGTCGGCGATGACGATCTCTCCGGTAACGTAGTCGTTGGCGCACAGCGCGGCCACGAGATCGGCGATGTCCTCCGGTTTCGCAGGGCGCTTCATCGGCGACTTCGCCTTCCAGGTCTCCAGCATGTCGGGCCAGTTCGCCGTCATTGGTGTTTCGACCAGACCGGGCGCCACGGCGTTGACGCGGATGTCCGGCCCCAGCGACAGCGCCAGCAGTTTGGTGACGTGATGCAGCGCCGCCTTCGACGCCGCATACGGGATCGACGAGCCCTTGGGCCGCGAGCCGGCATGCGTGCCGATGTTGACGATGCTGGCCGGACGGCCGCCCCCGGCCGATTCGCGGAGCGCGGCTTCGGCCTCCGCGACCAGGACGAAGGGCGCGATCAGGTTGACGTCGAGCATCTGCCGCCACAGTGCCGGCGTCGCGGCCTTGAGGTCCGTGTGCGGAATGCGGATCGAGAGGCCGGCATTGTTGACCAGCACGTCGAGCCGGCCATGCGCCTCCAGGACCGAAGCGACCAGGCCGCGCGCCGCCGTCTCGTCGCCGAGATCGGCCTGGTGGTAGCTCGCGCGCGGCAGCTCGGCGGCCATCGCCTTTCCGACCTCGGCGGAGCTGCGCGAATGAAGCGCCACGGTGTAGCCGTCGTGCGCCAGACGGCGCGCAATGGCGGCGCCGATCCCGGAGGTCGAACCGGTGACGAGAGCAATGCGATCAGACACGGGACTTCAACGCCTCCAGCGTTTCGTCGGGACGCTCCACCATCATGAAGTGCCCGCAATCGGGAATGGTCACGGCCGTCGACCCGGCAATCGCGGCGACCAGCGCCTTGGCCTTGGCGGCGGGCGTCATGAGATCGCCGTCGCCCAGCACGAACACGGTCGGGCACGTCACGGCAGCCGCGCGTGCCGGCGCGTCCTTGTAGGCATTGCAGGCGGCCAGATCGGTATGGATCACGCCCGGTTCATTGCTCGCCAGCACGGCCAGCGATTCTCGCCGCAGCCACAGGCCAGGCGAGACCATGCCGCCTTTGTGCAGCGCCGTGCCCATGCCCCAGAAGGTCATGAGCTCCTGCACCTTTTCCGTGTTGGCCTTGGCCGATTCGAGCATCTCGGGATGGACCGGCATTTCCGAGGCGACGCCGCACAGGCCGAGCGCCCGCACCTTGTCGCCGTGGCGCGCCGCGCAGTCGAGGGCGACCAGCGCTCCCATCGAATGACCGACCAGCGCCGCCTGCTTCAAACCGGCGGCGTCGATCACGCGTGCCGTCCAGTCGGCCATGGCGGGGATGCTGTCGAGCGCCGGCCCGTCCGACCAGCCATGCGCCGGAAAGTCCACGGCCAGCACGCTGCGGCCGTGATGGGCGAACCAGCGTGTCTGCAGGCGCCACGCCGTGCGGTCGAAGCCCGCGCCATGGAGGAAGACGATCGCGGGCTTGGCCGCATCGAATTCGGTGCCGCCGGTCGTCGCAAAGACGGTCCGGCCATCGACGGTGAGCTTCATGGTCAGCCCTTCTGCGAGGCGCGCAGCGCCTGCCCGAGATCGTCGACCAGGTCCTCGGGATCCTCGAGGCCGACCGAGAGCCGGATCATGCCCTCGCCAATGCCCGCCTGCGCGAGCGCCGCGGCATCGAGCTGGGCGTGCGTGGTCGAGGCAGGGTGGATCACCAGCGACTTGGCGTCGCCGACATTGGCCAGATGCGAGAACAGCTTCAGCCGCTCGATGAAGCGCCGGCCGGCCTCGCGCCCGCCCTTGATGTCGAAGCTGAAGATCGACCCCGTCCCCTTGGGCAGCATCCGCTGCGCCAGCGCATGGTCGGGATGATCCGGCATGTCGGGCGAAGCGATGCGCTCGACCGCCGGGTTTGACTTCAGGAACGCCATCACCTTGCGGGCATTCTCGCCGTGACGCGCGACCCGGAGCGGCAGCGTCTCGAGGCCCTGGATCAGATAGAAGGCGTTCTGCGGCGACAGGCAGCAGCCGAAGTCGCGCACGCCCTCGCTGCGGGCGCGCATCACGAAGGCATGCGGGCCGAACTCCTCGGCGAAGTCGATGCCGTGATAGCCGGCATAGGGTTCGGTGAGCGTCGGGAACTTGCCCGAAGCTTCCCAGTCGAAGCGGCCGGACTCGACGATCACGCCGCCGATCGCCACGCCGTGGCCGCCGATGAACTTGGTGGCCGAATGGAAGACGATGTCCGCGCCCAGGGTCAGCGGCTTGCACAGGACCGGCGAGGCGAAGGTATTGTCGATCATCAGCGGGATCCTGGCCTCGTGGGCGATCGCGGCAATGGCCGGGATGTCGAGCACCTCGCCGCCCGGATTGCCGATCGTCTCGCCGAGCACCAGGCGCGTATTGGGACGGATGGCCTTGCGGAACCCGTCATGATCGCGCGGATGCACGAACGTCGTCTCGATGCCGAAGCGCGGCAGGGTGAGCGCCAGCATGTTGCGCGTGCCGCCGTAGAGCGAGGTCGAGGCGACGATGTGGCTGCCCGCGCCCATCAGCGTCGCGATGGCGATGTGCAGCGCCGCCTGTCCGCTCGACACCGCGAGCGCGCCCGAGCCCTCCTCCAGCGCCGCCACCCGCTCCTCGAAGACCGATACGGTCGGATTGGAGATGCGGCTGTAGATGTGGCCCCCCACTTCGAGGTTGAAGAGGCTCGCCGCGTGGTCGACGTCGCGGAACACGAACGACGTCGTCTGGTAGATCGGCACCGCGCGCGCGCCGGTCGCGGGATCGGGATGCTGACCGGCGTGCAGCGCCAGCGTATCGGGCCTCAGGAACTTGGCTTCGACCACTTTGTCTCCCTCTCAGCGAGCGATCTTGCCGCCGCTAATTCTTGAACAGCGAAGCCGCTGCCGCGGCGTGGCTCTGCTTGGCCTTGATCTTCGCTTCGGCCCGCTCGAGTTCGGCCTTGAGCGCGACGACGTACTCCTTCAGGTCCTCGACGTTCATCACGTCGAGATTCTTCGGTTGTGTCTTCTTCTGTCTGGGGTCGAGATCGTCGAGATCGAAGGCCATGGCGCGTCTCCACGGAAGCGGCTAAGGCAGGACTAGCACCGCTCCACCCGCTTCGAAAGGCCGACCATGAGTGCCCTGCCCGCCACGATGACCTGCATCGAAATCACCAAGTATGGCGGCCCGGAAGTGCTGGTGCCGGCGACGCGGCCGGTGCCCCGGCCCAAGGCCGGCGAAATCCTGATCAAGGTCGCCGCCACCGCGGTCAACCGGCCCGATATCTCCCAACGCCAGGGTAACTACGCGCCCCCGCCGGGCGCCTCGGACCTGCCGGGTCTCGAGGCTTCCGGCACCGTCGCCGAGTTGGGCGAAGGGGTCAGCGGCTGGACCGTTGGCGACGAGATCTGTGCGCTGACGCCGGGCGGCGCCTATGCCGAATACTGCGTCGTGCCGGCGCCGCAGTGCCTGCCGCCGCCCAAGGGCTTCGACCTGCTGCACGCCGCGGCACTGCCGGAGAACTACTTCACCGTCTGGCACAACCTGTTCGAGCGCGGCCAGCTCAAGGCCGGCGAGACCGCGCTGATCCATGGCGGTGCGAGCGGCATCGGCACGACGGCCATTCAGCTCGCCAAGGCGTTCGGCGCGACGGTGCTCACCACGGTGCGGACGAAAGAGAAGGCCGATGCGGTGAAGGCCCTCGGGGCCGATCACGCCATCCTCTACAAGGACAATGACTGGGCGGCCGAGGTGAAGAAGCTGTCGGGCGGCGTCGACGTCGTGCTCGACATGGTGGCCGGCGACTATCTGCCGAAGAACCTGTCGCTGCTGAAGCTCGACGGACGCTGTGTCGTGATCGCCGTCCAGGGCGGCGCGACCGCCACGATCAGCGCCGGCTTCCTGATGGTCAATCGCCTCACCCTCACCGGCTCGACGCTTCGTCCTCAGAGCATCGAGAGCAAGGGCCGCATGGCGCGCGGTCTGAAGGAGAAGGTCTGGCCGCTGCTCGAAGGCGGCAAGATCAAGCCGATCATCTACAAGACGTTCCCGCTTCGGGACGCCGCCGGCGCGCATGCCGAGCTGGAGCGCGCCGACCATGTCGGCAAGGTGATGATGACCGTCTAGGTCTAACGCTCGGCGACGTCGGGCTGGTCGGCCTCGGCCGGATCGAGGTCGGCCTCCTCGGCGACCTCCTCGACCACGCCGGCCTGTGCCGTTTCCTTCTTGCGGGCCGCGTCCTCGCGGGCGGCCTTGCGGCGCGCGCGGTCGACCGCGTCGTTCAGGTCCTTCAGCGAGCACAGGCCGAGCGTCACCGGATCGCGCTGGCGCACGTTCTGCATGTTCCAGTGCGAGCGGTCCTTCACCGACTGGACCGTGCTCTTGGTCGAGCCGACGAGCTTGGCGACCTGGCTGTCCTGGAGTTCGGGATGGGTCTTCAGCAGCCAGGCGATGGCGTCGGGACGATCCTGGCGCTTGGCCACCGGCGTGTAGCGAGGCCCCTTGGAGCGGGCCTGCGGCATCGGCACGTCCCGCGGGCTGAGCTTCAACCGCGCGTTGCTGTCGGCCTCGACCCGCTTGATCTCCTCCTTGGTGAGCTGACCATTGGTCGTCGGGTCGTATCCGGTCATGCCGCCCGCGACTTCGCCGTCGGCGATCGCCTGGATTTCGAGCGGATGCAGGCCGGTGAAGGCCGAGATCTGGTCAAACGTCAGGGTCGTATTTTCGACCAGCCAGACGGCGGTCGCCTTGGGCATCAACACTTGCGACATGAATTCACTCTCCTGTGCCCGGATATAGAGGCCGACTCCCCCGCCGCCAACCCGAAAAGCACATAGCCGAAAATGGAAACGGCCGGGGTTGCCCCCGGCCGTTCCTGAAGTCAACGCTTCGGATCGTCTTACTGGATGACGATTTCGACGCGGCGGTTCTGCGGCTCGCGGACGTTCGGGCCGGTCTGGACCAGCAGGCCCTGCTCGCCACGGCCAACCACCGCGATCGCGGTCGCCGGCACGCCTTCGCGAACCAGGGCGTCCTTGACGGCGTTCGCACGACGCAGCGACAGCGCCATGTTGTAGGCCTCGGTGCCCGACGTGTCGGTGTGACCCGTCGCCGTGATGCGGGCGTTACCCTTCGCCTTGTAGGCGCCGGCAGCCTGCTTGATCGTGTTCAGAGCCTGAGCCGACAGGTTCGAGCGATCCCAGTCGAAGAACACCATGAACGACGGCGGCGCAACGACCGGCGGCGGCGGCGGCGGGGCGGCCGGAGCCGAAACGAACTTGTACTGCAGGCCCAGCATGATGCTGAAGTTGTTGTTCGTCCAACCCACGCCGTTCACGGTCGGGTTCGACGTGCCGTAGTAACGGCCGTCCAGGTTCACGCGGAAGTTCGTGTCGGCGTTCCAGCCGAGACCGATGATGCCCTGATAGGCGAACACCGTGCTCGACAGCGACGAGTTGCCGTCGACCAGGCCCAGACCGGCGCCAGCGCCGATGTACGGGGTGATGACCGAACCCGGCATGAAGTCGTACAGCAGGTTCGCCATGATGCCCAGCTGGCCGACCTGGTTGTTCACGGCCGTGCCCGGGACGCCGACGTTCGTCGGGTTCCAGCGATAGATGCCTTCCAACTCAACGCGCGGACCGACGAAGTCGTAGCCGATCACGCCACCGGCCATCCAGCCGAGCTGCGGGGTCACGTTCACCGTCGGGAACGCCGGGATGTTCGTGTTGGCCGTGAAGTTCGTCAGCCAGTTGATGCCGCCTTCGGCACCAATGTACAGACCCGGCTGCGGGGCCTGCGCCTGCGCCGCCACCGGCAGCGCGACAATGGCGGCGGCCGCCAGAAGAGCCTTCTTCATGAGTTCTTCCCCTCGTTCTGAATACTTGCAGACTGAAACTGTGTTCTTGACCGTCGGCGCGCTGTGGTTTCGCCAACTGTTTTTAATATACACACCACCACTGGTGCGGTGCAACCAAACCACCCTGCCCGCGCCGACTCGCCTGAAACCTGTGACACGGACGCAACAGTGCGGAAGTTGGAGGCCTCGAAAGGCTCTCCGGAGGGCGTCCCAGCCTCAGATATCAAGGACTAGATGTAGTGGTTCGGTCTATTTTGCTGCGTGGCGCCGGAAGAGGCAACCGGAAGCCCAGGATGCCGCCCCCCGTCTCGCCACGTCCGAACGGGGTGAGGCCCGTCAGCGGTCTCGGGACATCGGTCCTGTCGGAGAACTCTTCAGACAGGCCGGGATGCGGCAAAGGCATGTCCGGATTGGAGGACTCGGGAGCCAACAACCTGCCAGCGATCTCTGCGGCGGTGGCCGGCTCAGCCGATTTTACACCCGGCAAAGGCTTCTTGAGCTCGGCCGTCGAAACCACATGCGGCGGCGGTGCAGACGACGCGGTCGGGCCTGCCCCCACTACAATGGGTTGTGGTCCGGTCAGGCCGGTCTGAAGATTCTGGTTTAAGGTCGCCGCGCAAGCTACTCCGGCCGGGAGAGCGACGAGCGCCCCCAGGAAGCCGCCGAACGCGTATCTGAACACTGAGAATGTCATTTCACGATGCAGATAGGCAGCATCGTCCGGCTTTTCACCGTGGCACTTTGGACGGTAAATCGGCGTTCACGAAATAGGGAGTAATCGCCATGGGCCAGTACAGCAAAGTCGAGACCGACGGCCATCTGATGATCGTTACGATCAACCGCCCGGAGGTCTACAACGCCTGCCATCCCATGGCGAACCAGGAGATGGTCGAGGCGTTCGACGAGTTCCAGGCCAACCCGGACCTCTGGGTCGCCATCATCACCGGCGCCGGCGACAAGGCCTTCTGCGCCGGCAACGACCTCAAGTATCACGCCGAAATCCAGGCCAAGACCGGCAAGCGCCCGGTTCATCCGGCCAAGGGCTTCGGCGGCCTCGCCAACCGGTTCGACCTCGACAAGCCGGTGATCGCGGCGGTGAACGGCATCGCCATGGGCGGCGGCTTCGAGATCGCGCTGGCCTGCGACATCATCATTGCCTCCGACCAGGCCAAGTTCGCCCTGCCCGAGCCGCGCGTCGGCCTGGCCGCCGGCGCCGGCGGCATGCAGCGCCTCAGCCGCATGATCCCGCTCAAGAGGGCGATGGGCATGATGCTCACCGGGCGCCACGTACCGGCCAAGGAAGGCTACGAGCTGGGCTTCGTCACCGAGGTGGTGCCGCACGCCGAGCTGATGGCGTCGGCGAAGAAGTGGGCCGCCCAGATCCTCGAATGCTCGCCGATGTCGATCCGCGCCACCAAGCAGGTCGTGATGCGTTCGCTCGACCAGCCGTCGCTCGAGATCGGCATGCGCAACCAGACCTACCCCGCCTTCGTCGCCATGGCGCACAGCGAGGACACGGTCGAGGGTCCGAAGGCCTTCGCCGAAAAGCGCAAGCCGAACTGGAAGGGCCGCTAAGCGGGTTTGGGCGGGGCGTCCGCGATCGGACGCCCCTCACCTGCCGTCATTTGATCTCGACTACCTGCCTTTGAACTTCGCCTTCCGCTTTTCGAGGAAGGCGCTCAGGCCCTCGAAATGGTCCTCGGTGGCGGCGCAGGCGGCCAGGCCCTCGGCCTCGCGGTGCGAGTGCTCGTCCCAGCTATTGTCGAACGAGTTGCGGATCAGCTTCTTGGCCACGCCCAGCGCGTAGGTCGGACCGTCGGCCAGCTTGCGCGCCATCTTCTCGGTCTCGGCCACCAGCTGATCCTTCGGCACGACCCAGTTCAGGATATTGTTGTCCTTGGCCTCCTGCGCCGAGAAGCGCTCGCCCAGCAGCGCGATCTCGAGCGCCTTCCGCTCTCCCACCACCCTCGGCAGGAAGTAGGTCGCGCCGCCATCGGCGCTGAGGCCGATATGGCGGTAGGCCAGGGTAAAGAACGAATCGTCGGACGCGATGGCCAGGTCGCAGTTCAGGATCAGCGACAGGCCGAAGCCGGCGGCGGCGCCCTGCACCGAGGCCAGCACCGGCTTGTTCATGCGGCGGATCTGGTAGATCGCCTGGTGCGCCTTCACCACCCGCATCTCGAAGCCGGCGAGATGGGCCTCCTTGTCCTCGGTCAGCGACTTGTGGAAGCCGCGAATGTCGCCACCCGCCATGAAGTGCGTGCCGGCGCCGCGGATCACCACGCAGCGCACCGCCGGGTCCTTCTCGAACTTCGCGCTGTGCTCGATCAGCAGGTCGCGCATCTCCATCGACAGCGCGTTCAGCGACTCGGGCCGGTTGAGCGTCATCCAGCCGATGCCATCTTTGACTTCGGCGAGAACGTGCGGTGCGGACATGGGGCAATTTCCTCAAGCGTTTATTGTACGACGCCCCAAGGTTAGCCCGTCGCGCGGTGCGGCGCGAAAAGAATGATGCCGGCGCCGATCAGGCAAATCAGGGCGCCGGTGATGTCCCAGCGATCGGGCCGCGTGCCTTCGACGGCCCACAGCCAGACGAGCGTCGCGGCGATGTAGACGCCGCCGTACGCGGCGTAGGCGCGGCCCGCCGCATCCGACTCGATGAAAGTGAGCAGCCAGGCGAACAGGCCAAGGGCCACGAGGCCCGGCGCCAGCCACCAGGGCGATGCACCGAGCCGCAACCACCCCCAGAAGGCGAAGCAGCCGGCGATCTCGAGGAACGCCGCTGCCCCGTAGGCGAGGATCGACTTCAGAAGGCGTCGGCCGGCAGGGCCATCAGGGTCGAGGCGCCGGCCTTGATCTGGTGGTTGAGCGACACGGTCTGCGGCAGCACGCGGGCCATGAAGAAGCGCGCGGTGACGATCTTGGCCTCGTAGAAGCCGTTGTCGTTGCCGGCCGCCAGTCCCTTGTGCGCGGCGACGACGATGCGGTTCCACATATAGGCCATCGCCGTCAGTGCCATCAGCCGCAGCAGGTCGGTGGCAGCGCCGCCGGCCTCGTCAGGATTCTTCATCGCGTTCTGCATCAGGAACAGCGCCGAGTCCTGCACGCGGCCCATCGCCTTCTCGAGCGGCTCGACGAACTCCTTCATCGTCTCGTCGGCTTTGTGCTGGGCGATGAAGCCGCCGATCTCGCCGAGCAGGCGCTGAGCGGCGCGGCCGCCCTTCATCGGCAGCTTGCGGCCGACCAGGTCGAGCGCCTGGATGCCGTTGGTGCCTTCGTAGAGCTGGGTGATGCGCGCGTCGCGGACGAGCTGCTCGACGCCGTTCTCGCGGATGAAGCCGTGGCCGCCCCAGGTCTGCACCGCGAGGTTGGCGCATTCGCTGCCCATGTCGGTGAAGTAGGCCTTGATGATCGGCGTCAGCATCTGGATGAGATCGTCGGCCGCCTCGCGCGTCGCGGCGTCGGGATGCGAATGCGCCTCGTCGATCAGCATGCCGACCCACAGCGAGAGCGCGCGGGCGCCCTCGGTGAAGGACTTCTGGATCATCAGCATGCGGCGCACGTCGGGATGCACGATGATCGGATCGGCCGGGCCGCTGGCGTTCTTCGGGCCCGTGAGCGAGCGACCCTGCAGGCGGTCGCGCGCATAGGCGACGGCGCTCTGGTAGGCCGTCTCGGCAATGCCGAGACCCTGCATGCCGACGCCGAGGCGCGCGGCGTTCATCATGACGAACATCGCCGTCATGCCCTTGTTGGCCTCGCCGACCAGCCAGCCTGTGGCGCCGTCGAGGTTCATCACGCAGGTCGCGTTGGCCTTGATGCCCATCTTGTGCTCGAGAGCGCCGCAGCGGATGCCGTTGCGCTCGCCGACCGACCCGTCCGCCTTCGGCAGGAACTTCGGCACGATGAAGAGAGAGATGCCCTTGGTCCCGCCCGGCGCATCCGGCAGGCGCGCCAGCACGAGATGGATGATGTTTTCCGTGAGATCGTGCTCGCCGGCCGAGATGAAGATCTTGGTACCGGTGATGCTGTAGCTGCCGTCGGCCTGTGGCTCCGCCTTGGTACGCAGCATGCCGAGGTCGGTGCCGCAATGGGGCTCGGTGAGGCACATGGTACCCGACCAGGTGCCGTCGGCGAGCTTCGGCAGGTACCGGCTCTTCAGCTCGTCCGAGCCGTGGCGCGACAGCGCCTCGTAGGCGCCGTGGCTGAGGCCCGGATACATCGCGAAGGCCTGGTTCGCGGCGGTGAACATCTCCTGCAGCGCGAAGCCCACCGTCGCTGGCAGCCCCTGCCCGCCGAACTCGGGATCGCAGGTGATGCCCGTCCAGCCGCCCTCGGCGAACTGCTTGTAGGCTTCCTTGAAGCCCTTGGGCGTGCGCACGACGCCGTTCTCGTAGTGGCAGCCTTCCTCGTCGCCGGTGCGGTTCAGCGGGAACAGCACGTTCTCGCAGAGCTTGGCGGCTTCCTCGACGATGGCGTGGATCGTGTCGGGGGTCGCGTCTTCATAACCCGGCAGTTTGGCGAGCTTCGACACGTCGATGACTTCGTTCAGAACGAACTGGATGTCCTTGATCGGGGCCTTGTAGACGGCCATGGCTTCCTCCTCGGTCGCAGTTTTCCTAATCGCTTTCCGGATCGAGACCGCGCTGCTTCAGCTCGGCGCTCACTTGTGCTTCGACTTCCCTGAACTCGCTGATGTGCTGGTCGAGATCGGCGCGCTTGCGCTCCAGATCGCCGATATGGAGCTGGCAGCGGCGCAGCAGCTCGCGCAGCTGCTGCATGCCCGTGCGGTCGACCTGGTAGAGGTCGAGCAGTTCGCGGATCTCGGCGAGCGAGAAACCGAGGCGCTTGCCGCGCAGGATCCAGCTCAACCGCGTGCGATCGCCCACGGTGTAAAGACGGGTCGTGCCGTGCCGCCGCGGCTTGATCAGCCCCTCGTCCTCGTAGAAGCGGATCGTGCGCGGCGTGATCGCGAATTCACGCGACAGTTCAGCGATGCTGTAGATGCGCTGCGCGTCTCGCGGCGCCGGCGTCTTGGCCGAAGGAATGGCAGCGACTGACATAATGGAGGTGATTTAGTTGACGTTTACGTAAACGTCAAACGCCGCTCACGTAAGCGAGCGTTTACGGAAGCCAGGTTCCGCCGGGTCTATTGAATTGGCCATGGCAAGCTGGCATGCCGGACGGCCTGTCCCACGAGTGCGCTCGCAGAAGGATTCCAGATGCCGATCTACCAGCTGAACGACCGCGTGCCGGTGATTCCGGCCTCCTGCTACATCGCGGAGGGCGTGACCATCATCGGGTCGGTGATCCTGGGCGAACGGGTGAGCATCTGGTTCGGCGCCGTGCTGCGCGGCGACAACGAGCCGATCGTCATCGGCGACGACAGCAACATCCAGGAGCTGAGCGTCCTGCATACCGATCCCGGCGCGCCGCTGACCATCGGCCGCAACGTGACGATCGGCCACCAAGTCATGCTGCACGGCTGCACGATCGGCGACGGTTCGCTGATCGGTATCCAGTCGGTCGTGCTCAACCGCTCGGTGATCGGCAAGGACTGCCTGGTGGGCGCCGGCTCGATCGTCACCGAGGGCAAGAGCTTTCCCGACCGGTCGATGATCCTGGGCTCGCCGGCCAAGGTCGTGCGTGAGCTGAGCGAGGAGAACGCCTCGCGTCTGGCCATGAGCGCGGAGAGCTACGTGCAGCGCGGCCAGGACTACAAGGCGAACCTGAAGCGCATCGGCTGACATCATGATCGCGGCACTCGACCATCTCGTCGTCGGCGGCTCGCCCGCCGTGTACGAGACGTTGCTGGGGCGACGTGCGGTGGACGGGCGCCTGCGCACCGACAATGTCGGAGTACGTTTTGAGCCCGAAGCGTGGGGCCTGCGATCGATGGTGTTCGCGACGCAAGACCTCGACAAGGCGGCGACGCTTCTGGAGCGCCGCGCCGTCCCGTCGACGAGAACGGACGAGGGCCTGGCGCTCCTCGCTCATGGCGTCGCGATCGGACTGTGCGCGCAGTCGGAAGAATCCCCTTCTCCCCTCGCGGTGGAGGCGGCGGCTGCCGTCGCCAGCCTCGACCATGTCGTCGTGCGCACGCCCAACCCCGAGCGCGCCGTCGCTTTCTACGCCGGACGGCTCGGCCTCGACCTGCGGCTCGACCGCAGCAATCCCAAGTGGGGCGCGCGCCTGCTGTTCTTCCGCTGCGGCGACCTGGTGGTCGAGATCGCCCACGACCTCAAGAAGGGCGTGTGCGACGAACCCGATCATCTCTGGGGTCTTTCGTGGCGTGTGCCCGACATCGGGGCTGCCCATGTCCGGCTGAAGGCTGCCGGGCTCGACGTCTCCGAGCCGCGCGACGGGCGCCGGCCGGGGAGCCAGATCTTCACCGTGAAGAACGCCACCGAAGGCGTGCCGACGATCCTGATCGGCAGCGTCGGCCGCTGGCAGGGAGGCTGAACAGCCCCCTATGCGTCGCCTCCTCGCGATCCCGCTTCTCGTCCTCGCCGCCGCCTGTACGACGCCGCCGACCAGCAAGCCGGTCGTGCAGGCCAAGGACTTGCCGCCGCTCGGTCCCTGCCCAGCATCGTCCTGGAAACCCGAATCGCCGCCGCCGTCGTCGAGTGCTAGGACGTCGATGGTGTTGCTGGCGGTCGGCGAATGGGGTCGCTACGGCAAGCAGGTTATCACCTACTCGAAGGATGGACCGCCCCGGACGGAACAACTCGGCATCAGGGAGCGCGAGGCGCCGCAGCGCATCGCCGACTACTGGGCTTCGGTCGGCAACAGGCTGAGCGGATTGAACGACGTGCCGTGGTCGGCGGCCTTCATCTCGTGGGACATCGAGAGTGCCGGCGTGCCGCGCGACCTCTTCTGCCCCGACCAGCGCCATACGATCTACGTCGAGCGAATCGTCGAACGCGCGAAGAGGCCGGGTGCGGTGTTCTTCCCGCACCAGCCTGACGCCTATGCGCCCAGAGTGGGCGATCTCGTCTGCGCCTCGCGCGAGGGCAGCGGCACGACCCTGCAAAACCTGAATCGAGGGGCAGGACATTGCGACATCGTGGTTGACGTCCAGCCGGGCCATCTCTCCGCGATCGGCGGCAATGTAGGGGACTCCGTTACCCGCAGCGTCTTTCCACTGGACGCGAACGGTATTTTGTCGCCCATATCCGGCCGACCCGTCTTCGCGGTCATCGAAAACCGGCTGCCCTGAAGGAAGGACAATGTCTTCGCTCTACGACTACATCATCGTCGGCGCCGGCTCGGCCGGTTGCGCCCTGGCCGCACGACTGGCCTGGGAACGGCCGAACCTGCGCATCCTGGTCCTCGAGGCCGGGGGACCAGACAAGTCGTTCATGCTGAAGATGCCCGCCGGCTTCGCTTCGCTGGGCGAGAAGAATCCCTACAACTGGCACTACGAGACGACGCCCCAGAAGAACTGCAACGATCGCCGCATGTACTGGCCGCGCGGCAAGACTCTGGGCGGCTCCTCCGCGATCAACGCGATGCTCTACGTACGCGGCCACGCCTCGGATTACGACCACTGGCGCCAGCTCGGCAACGAAGGCTGGTCCTATGAAGATGTGCTGCCGTACTTCAAGAAGGCGGAGAACAACGAGCGCGGCGCCGACGCCTTCCACGGCACCGGCGGTCCACTGAACGTCGCCGACCAGGTCGATCCCAGCAAGCTGAACGAGGCCTTCCTCAAGGCCGCCGAGCAGGCCGGCCACAAGCGCAACAAGGACTTCAACGGCGCCGAGCAGGATGGCGTCGGGCTCTACCAGGTGACACAGAAGAATAAGCAGCGCTGGAGCGCGGCGAGTGCCTACCTGCGCCCCGCGGTCGAGAACAGCGGCGCGTACATCAAGGTCGTCACCGGCGCCCTCACCGAACGCATCATCTTCGACCAGAAGCGCGCCATGGGCGTGCGCTACACGCTGGAAGGCCGCGACGAGGTCGCCCGCGTCACCCGCGAGATCATCCTGTGCGGCGGCGCCATCAACTCGCCGCAGCTCATGATGCTGTCGGGCATCGGCCCGGCCGATCACCTGAAGTCGATCGGCATCCGGCCGTTGCTTGATCTGCCCGGCGTCGGCGCCAACCTGCAGGACCATCTCGACGCCTCGCTGCTGCAGTTCTGCAAGACGCGCGATACCTACGACCGCGCCAACAAGCTGGCGTCGCTCTACCAGTATGTCGTTAACAAGAAGGGGCCCGGCACCTCGCCGATCGCCGAGTCGGGCGGCTTCCTGCGAACACGCCCGGGCCTGGCGGCGCCCGACATCCAGCTTCATTTCCTGCCCGTGCTTGTGATGGACCATGGCCGCACCCGCCTGAACAAGGACGGCTACAGCCTGCACGTCTGCACCCTGCGGCCCGAGAGCAAGGGCACGATCCGGCTGCGCAGCAAGGACCCGAAGGAACATCCGCTGATCGATCCGAACTATCTCGGCGAGCGCCAGGACCTCGACACGCTGATCGCCGGCGTGAAGATGGGTCGCGACATCCTCGCCCAGTCCGGCCTCGATCCCTATCGCGCCGATGAACTGGCGCCGGGCGCGGCCGTGAAGACCGACGCCGAGATCGAGCAGTGGATCCGCACCAAGTGCGAGACGATCTATCACCCGGTCGGCAGCTGCAAGATGGGCCCGGCCAGCGATCCCATGGCGGTGGTCGACGACAAGCTGCTGGTGCACGGCGTCGAGGGACTGCGCGTGGTCGATGCGTCGGTCATGCCGACCCTGATCGGCGGCAACACCAACGCGCCCACCATCAT
This sequence comes from Reyranella sp., assembly GCF_965279625.1. GTDB lineage: Bacteria > Pseudomonadota > Alphaproteobacteria > Reyranellales > Reyranellaceae > Reyranella. The sequence goes on along the minus strand of NZ_OZ257251.1, from coordinate 5,543,936 downwards.
GCTCGCCGAGCGCACCGCCGCGATCATGCACGCGGCGGGAATGACGAACTGAGCCGGGGCCGCCGGCTCAGGCGATCGCGATCTTCATGACGAGATCGTTGTAGTCGAAATCGCTGCCTTGGCTGGCGAGTAGGTCCTCGAAGCCGAACATGTTCTGGCCGTAGGTCCGGATATGCTCCTGCCCGTCCGCGTTGGCCGTCCCGAGGACGAACGTGTTGCCGCTCTCGGTATAGAGGACCGGCGCGTAGTATCCCGTTCCCTTTGAGACAACCCAGTCGTCCGACGCGGCGAAGTTGCCGCGTCCTCCGGACACCGCAAAGTTCGGATCCCAGTTCTGCTGCACCGCCGTCCGGAAGGCGTCGGTATTGCTGTAGGGAACACCGCCGACGCTCCACTCTCCGGTCGTCGAATTGACGTCGATCTTCACGAAGTGGATCGTATTGAGATTCCAGGCGCTGCCCGCCACGTCGACCTGCATGGTCGAGCCCTGCGTGAGATACACCCAGGCCTGATCGTCCTGCTGTTGGCTCTGCGCAAGCTGCGCCGCGGCAGAAAGCGTGTTGTCCACAGCGGCTGACAGATTGAGCGTTCCGAAGGCGCCGCTGACGTTGACCGCTAGCGCGCCGCTGCCCGTCACGACGATGCCCGGAAGCTGCTCGATCGAATTCGCGCCGGTCTGGATCGCGAACTGGAGTTGCAGGCCGACCGACAGGTAGACGGACTGTGTGCCCTGCCCCATGACCGTCCCGCTGTCGAAGGCGACCGAGCCGATGCGCGCCAGCACCGACTCCTCCAGCGACGCGCCGACCTGTCCGTCGCGGCCGACCAAATCTCCGTTGGCGTCGGTCGCATAGACCAGCAGCGTGCCGTTTGGCAGGCTCGAATTCGCCGTCTGCAGCGTGATCCAGTTGCCCGCGGCATCGCCGCTGGCTCCGTCGAGCGCGATATAGCTGCTGGCGCTTTGGAAATCGAGGCTGTCCAGGTCCACGGTGAAGGTCAGGTAGCTGCTCGGGTTACCAATTTGATGCGACGTGGCATAGCCCAGGAATTCGGTCAGCACGGCGGTATAGGTGCCGCTGCCGAACGACGAAGCGGCGGTCGTCCACTTGCCATCGATATCCGCCACGGCCGTGATCGGCACGTGCGAGGACAGGCCGGCGCCCGACAGGAAGGAGATCTGCGCGGTATTCAGCGCCCCGATCTTGTTGGTGAAGTTCGCGATCACGCCACCCTGGCCGTTCTCCGCATTGTGGTTCAGCCACGCCTGGTCCGACGCGTACCAGCCGAACGCGAGCGAACCGTCGGTCACGTCGGAGAGATCGGCATTTGGCGTGCCCAGCGTGGTCGAACCGCCCCAGTTGCTGAAGATGGAGTTCGTGCGCGTGCCCAGCACCGGCGCCAGCGGCGCCTGCCAGACAGTGGGATTGGCCTCGATGATGGTCTGGTCAGTGATCAGTTCGAGCAGCCGCGGGTCCATCGACAAGGTGTTGCCGTTGAACATGTTGAACGACAGGCCGCCAGTCCCCGTGAGGTATTGGTCCGCGACGTCGCTTCCCACGTACGAGGCCAGACCGTCGATGGCTATGCTGCCCGCCTGGTTGACGCCCGTGGCGACGTAGTTTGGATTGAGGATCCCCGATCCCGCCACCCCGTTCATGTAGATGTTGTAGGTGCGGCTGATGGGGTTGTGCTCGTTCTTCTCGGAGAAGACGAGCTGATACCAGTTCACACCCGTCGCGTAGGGCAAGTCGTTGATCGTAAGGCCGGTGCCCGTCGGTGCGGCTCCACCTGCGGCCGTCAGGGTCTTGGTCGCGGCGTCGTAGTTCCACTGCTGATAGAGTGTCTCGGTTGCCGTATCGAAAACAACGTACTCGAACTTGTAGTCGCCTGCGGCGCCTCCAGTGAAGAAGCCCAGGCTGACCTTCAAGCCGGTCACGGGCCGCATCTGCCCAAGCCCGAGCGCGAACTGGACATCGATGGTGTCGGTCGAACCCAACGCATTCACGAACGGTCCGGGACTCGTCTTGTAGATCTCGGTAGGTGTGTAGAGCTGGTGGTCCGGCAACGTGCTGCCCGCGGGCGCCGTCTCGTTGTCGTCGTAGAGAGTCAGGGTGATGTTGGTGACGTCCAATCCGGCTACGACCGCCGACCCGCCGCCGGTGACTGAGGACGTTGCACTGGTCGCTGCCTCGACGGTGTAGCTACCGCCCGCGACACTCTTAATGACGAAGGCAGCCTTTCCGGGATCGCCCGGTATGTTGAGGCTGGGGGGCGCCGCCATGTTGATGCCCCCGACGGTGCCCGCCCCGGCGAACGTCACCAGGTCGCCCACCTGGTATCCATAGGTCCCGGCATTGGGGTCGGTGACGGAGACGATGTTCGAGCCAGCCGTCGTCGTGAAAGGGTTGGCGCCGAGCGGGACGGTATAGCCGGTCGGGATCAGCGGACCGCCCTGCTGGAACAGACTCATGAGGGCGTCGGAGTAACCGTTCCCGTACGAGTTCGTGTGGGAGAAGAAAATCTCGGCATACTTGTCGTAGGAAACGCCCGCTCCGTACGTCGACACGTCCCAGGTCCAAGGCGTCATCGTGTTGGCGCTGAAGGCGTAGCTGGGATCGAAATTCCAGTTCTGGCTGAGGTCGACGGTCGTCGGACCGCCCGTCCATTGGTTCGGCAAATGCCCCTGGCCGCCCATGTAGCCGCCGATATAGCCCGTCAGCAGCTTGACGAAGAAGGCACCCCACTGCGTGTTGAAGCCGGTATTCAGATCGGTCGTCGCGGTGCCGACATTGTTGACGAGCGTCGAGAACTCGTACGGAGCTTTGTCGGGGCTGTAGATCTGCGCGAACCCGAGGGTCGAGTAGATGCTGTTCGCGAGATCCTGGGTATCGATCTTGATGGTACCCTTGACTTGGCTGTTGACGTCCGGCGTGAAGACATACGTGCCGGCGTCGGGGCGAACATACGTAGGCGAGACCGTATCTCCGCCGCCCGTGCCCTGCTGGGCGGTCGTCGAGATGCCGAGCTCGTATTGCGTGGCATTCAGGACCTTGGTGATGGTGAACGTCGTGCCGTTGAGATAATCGGCGGTAAATCCCGCGAAGGCCTCAGCGCCTGTAAACGTGACTTCGACCCCCTCGGCGGCATACTTCGAGGCGGTGGGATCGGTCACCGTGAAGAACATGTCGCCCGCATTGGCCGAGAACGGGTTGTCGCCCAGAGGTACCGAGCTGACGATGGCGCTGCCGCCTCCCGTCGTCGTCTCGTTCGCCTGCGTGGCCTGGATGACGAACTGGTAGGTGTTCGCATCGATGACGTTGCTAACGAGATAGGTCGAGTTGAGTTCAGCTGCGGAGAAGCCTGCAAAGGGCGCGACGTTCTCGAACGTCACATAGGTCTGGCCGGCGACGTACTGGCTGGCGTTGGGATCGGTGACCGTGATGGCGCTGCTGTTCAGCTGCACCGAAAAGGGATTGGCTCCCAGCGTCGTCGAGGCATCGTAGACCGTCGCCGGCTGCTTCTCGTAGGTCAGCTTGTACGAATAGAAACCGGCATTGTGCCATTCCGTATAGGAAGCGCTTGGCGGTTGCCCAACCACGTAGTCGACCGTGCCCGCGCCATTGTACTGGCCGGCAATCCTCACGCTCGAAGCCATCTCGTTGCCGATCGATTCGATATAGGCGTTCCAGTCGGAGGCGGACACGCCCCCGGGTCCGCCGGGCGCCAACGCCGTCGTCGGCGCGGCCGCCAGTCGGGGCTGGCCAGCCAGCGGTCCGTACTCGAAGTTGTGAACCAGCCCACCGTCGGCCGTGAAGGCGGTTTCGATGTCGCTGAAGACCGCGCTTCCGTTGACCTGATAGCCGCGGGTTTGAGTGACCGCGCCGTTGGGAAACGCGATATCGACCGACATCGGGATACCGAAGACGTTGACGTCGGTCAGGTTGCCGGCATCCGCGGCGGCGCCCAGCAGCGAGAGTTCGAAACTGTCGTAGCGAAACTGGTTCGTGTCGGCGACGTCCCAGCTGATGTCCGACTCCTGCTGGATGACGCCGCCCGCTCCGAAGGTGAGTTCAGCCGGAGAATTGGGATTGGCGGTATCGTAGCTCTGGATGAGCAGGTAGACCTTGCCGCCGTCGTACGGATTCGGCAGCGTGATCTGCGTCGATGGGGTGGGCGTGCTCCCCACTTGGAGAGCGGTCGCGACGGGCGCACCCGTGTCCGTGAAGTAGACGGCCCATAGGCCGATCTGACCGTTCGACGTGCTCGACAGCGTCGTCTGAAGCTGTTGGCTGAGAGCGATCGTAAGGCTAGTCGACATTGTACGCTCCCGAACCGATGAATGCGGCGCGATCCTGGTTCAGAACGTGTGCAAGCTCAAATCCTAAATCCCTCGGAGATTCCGCCTAGCCGCGCTTTTCCACGACAAGGAGCCAGGGCCGGCCCGAGACGTTCATCAGGCGGCCGCGCGAGTCGACCGGGAAGAGGCTCATGGCCACGCTGTCCTTCACGTTGCCGCCGATCGCGTGGACGTATCCGCCGCGCACCTCGGTGACGATGTCGCAATGGGCGGCGGTGTTGTCGATGCGGCGGTGGGCGGTGCGCGGGTCGGCATAGCGCCAGGTCGGACCGGCGGAACCCGAGCAGACGAGGTCGCCCGGCTTGGGCGAATATTCGCTCGGCGCGTGCAGCAGGAACGGTGCGCTGCGCGACGCGCGCTCGCGATCGTACAGCGAGGCCAGATAGCTCCCATGGCGCCCGTCGCGTGGAAACTGCGAGGCGCTGTAGCCGGACTGCACCATCACCCAGGTGACGAAGGCGCCCGACCAGGGCTTGTCGGAGGTGCCGTTCCACTGTGGCCGGCCGCAGGCGCCCCAATACTCGCCGACGCGACTCGACAGAGGCTCGCTGCGCTCGGTTATGCCGTACCGGTTGGTATAGCCATTGGCCTGCCCGCCATAGACCACGGTGGCCCGGCCGAATTTCGACCATTCCTTCCAGGCGGTGTAGGCGACCTTGTCGCTGGGCGGCCTTTCATCAGGGCCCGATCCGCCCCCTCCGCATCCGGCCAGAGCAAGTGCCAGCACGAGGACGAGCGAAAGGAGTGCTGGCAGCCGGTGCCCGGTCGGGAAACAATGGAAACGACCGGAGGGCTGCCAGCAAACGCGAAAGCCGACATCGAGGGGGTCAGACTTCATGCGTCACATACAGTTTATAAAATAAGCGACTGTTATAATTATCATTTAAAGTAGCAGAGATTGCGCATCATGTCACCTCTTAAGAATTTGGATGAAGTTCGTCGACTAGAAGCCCTTGCCTTCCGGGGCTGGCCGGCTCTCGAAAGCCGTGATGTCCAGGGATGGCATCTGCGCTTCTCTGGCGGTTACACAAAAAGAGCCAATTCGATCAGTGCTCTAGGAGACAAAATTTCAACTGACGTCGAAACCGTGGAGGCAGCCTTCCGCGAGCGCGGAAGAACGCCGGTCTGGCGTCTCACGCCCTTGGCGCCCGCCGGCATGTCCGATCTCCTGAAAGCACGGGGCTACGCGCCAATCGAGCGCAGCCTCCTTCAGCGCTGCCCGCTCCACGAGGGGTTCCGGCCGGATTCCGCCGTCGGAATTTCCCTGAGCCCGTCCCCCGCCTGGATCGAGGCCTTCGCGGCCCACAGCCCCGTAAGACCCGAGCATCGCGAGACCATGCAGCGGATGCTGCAGGCGATCGCCCAGCCTGCCGGCTTCGCCTTCGTCCAGCACGAGGGCCGGCCGATGGCGATGGCGATCGGCGCGGTCGAAGGCGATCACATGGGGCTGTTCGATGTGCTGGTGATGCCAGAGGCGCGGCGGCAGGGTCTGGCGCGGCGCATCACCGAGAGCCTGTATGCCTGGGCCTGGGAACGGGGCGCGCGCTTCGCCTACCTGCAGGTGGTCGCCACCAATGCAGCGGCGATGCCCCTCTACGCGGCGCAGGGTTTCCGCACGGTCTACGAGTACGAGTATCTGATCCCGCCGACTTCTTGACCCTCCCGCGTCAGGCCTCGCATAGTCGATGCAGGGAGGAAATCCATAAATGTCGAACTATGCGTGGGAAAAGAGCTATCCGCCGGGCGTGAAGTGGGAACTCGACGTCCCGAAGACGACGATCCATCAGAGCTTCGAGGAAAGCTGCGCCAAGTACGGCGACCGGCCCTTCACCGACTTCCTCGACAAGGTGATGACGTTCCGTGACTACAAGCAGGCTTCCGACCGTGCCGCGGCCGGCTTCCAGAAGCTCGGCGTCAAGCCCGGCGTCAATGTCGGCCTCTATCTGCCCAACACGCCCCATTACATCATCGCTTTCTTTGGCGTACTGAAGGCCGGCGGCCGGGTGGTGAACTACTCGCCGCTCGACGCCGCGCGCGAACTCGAATTCAAGATCGGTGACTCCGAGACCGACATCCTGGTGACGCTGGAGGTCACCGCGCTCTACCCGAAGATGGCGGCGATGCGCGGCAAGACGCGGCTCAAGAAGCTGATCGTGGGATCGATCGCCGATTACCTGCCGTGGCCCAAGAACTGGCTCTACCCGATCGCGAAGAAGAAGGACCTGTCGGCTTGGCCGCGCGACGACTGGCACATGTCGTTCAAGGACCTGCTGGCGAACGACGGCGCCTACGCGGCCTACCAGCCCGCGAGCGAGAACCTGTGGGACGAGGTGGCGCTGCTGCAATATACCGGCGGCACCACAGGCCTGCCCAAGGCCGCGATGCTGACGCATGGCTGCGTGATGGCGGCGATGAGCCAGGGCCAGGCCTGGACGACGCCCTACACGACGCCCGGCACCGAGAAGGTCGTCTGCGTGCTGCCGCTGTTCCACATCTACGCGCTGTCGGGAATCATGCTGGGCGCGGTGCGCAACGGCAACCAGCTCATCCTCTACCCGCGACCCGACATCGACATGATCGTGAGCGATCTGGCGAAGAAGAAGCCGACCTTCCTGCCCGGCGTTCCCACGCTCTACACCGCGATCAACAAGCATCCCAAGGCGCAGGGGCTCGACCTCAGCTCGCTGAAGATCTGCATGTCGGGCGGCGCTCCCCTGCCGGTCGAAGTGCAACAGAGCTTCGAGAAGCTGACGGGCGCCACCCTGATCGAAGGCTACGGCCTCACGGAGACGTCGCCCACCGGCGCGATCTGCCCGGTCGACAAGAGCGTGCGCCGGATCGGCTCGTGCGGCGTGCCGATGCCGGGCACCATCATCGAGATCCGCGACATGGAGGACGGTGACAAGGTGCTGCCCGTCGGCAAGGAGCATGTCGGCGAAGTCTGCATCATCGGGCCTCAAGTGATGAAGGGCTACTGGAAGAACCCGACGGAGACCGAGAAGGTCCTGTTCCGCCATCCGTCGAGCAACTGGATGGGCCTGCGCACCGGCGACATGGGTTACATGGACGAAGACGGCTGGCTCTACCTGGTCGACCGTTCGAAGGACCTGATCATCTCGTCGGGTTACAACGTCTATCCGCGCATGATCGAGGAGGCCGTCTACGAGCATCCGGCGGTCGACGAGGTGATCGTGATCGGCATCCCCGATCCCTATCGCCAGGAAGCGCCCAAGGTGTTCGTGAAGCTGAAGCCCGGCGCCTCGCTCACCTTCGAGGAGCTGAAGAAGCATCTCGAGGGCAAGATCGGCAAGCACGAGATGCCGGTCGCCCTCGAGATCCGCGCGGAGCTGCCCAAGACGCCGGTCGGCAAGCTCTCCAAGAAGGAACTCAAGGAAGAAGAACGGGCCAAGGCGCAGTCGAAGGCGGCCTAGGCCGGCTCACACCTCCCCCATCATACGGGAGAGGTGGCCCCGGCGCCGTTTACGGCGCCTTTGGCCGGAGGGGGAGAGCCACAGGCAAGATATTCGTGGCACAATAGGTTCATGCACCTCGTCCGCTGCCTTCCCCCTCCGCCCCCTACGGGGGCACCTCCCTCGTCTGACGGGGAAGGAAGATGAGGCGACGCGTTCTGATACTCGGCGGCGCCACCCTGGTGCTGGGCGGCTGCTTCGACCGGCCGTGCCATGAGCGCAATCCGGCGCAGAAGGCGTTCCTCGACGGGCTGCAGGAGCTGGCCAAGCCCGCCCTCGCCTCGAACAACCCGCTGCGGGTCGAGGAAGCCGCCCGTCAGAGCGTGGCCCTCGCCGACAAGGTCGGGGCCTTCGGCGACTGGTGCGGCACGCTGACCAAGATCGAGGGCAATGCCCAGACCGCGACGGTCACGATCGACATCGGCCGGCAGGTTTCGCTCTACGCGTTCAACGACTGGGCGCTGGCCTTTGCCGGCACGGTGACCGACTTTTTCTCCACACGATCGCGTGCCACGCCGCCACCGGGCCTTTCCGAACCGGCCGTCGCGGCGCTAAAAACCCTGCGGCTTGCCGAAAGGGTGACGCTTTCCGGCCGGATGGGCGAGATCGCGGGCTCCGGCGTGTTGGATCTCTCCCGTCTGTTCGGCAAGACCGCCACGGATCATCGCCAGTTCCTGCAGACGCCACGCTTCGTGGCGCGCATAGAAGCCCTCCAGGCTTCGAAGAAGTAGAAAGGATTTCGAGGTGCCGTCTTTTTCGTATGAGTTTCCCTACGCGTCCAAGAAACTGCCGGTCTTCGCCTCGAACATGGTGGCCTCCTCGCAGCATCTCGCGGCCACCGCCGGCCTGCGCATGCTGGCCAAGGGCGGCAACGCAGTCGACGCCGCGATCGCGGCCGCCGTCGCCATCACGGTCGTCGAGCCGACGATGAACGGCATCGGCGCCGACGCCTTCTGCATCTTGTGGGACGGCACGAAGCTGGTCGGCCTCAACGCCTCGGGCCATTCGCCGGCGCTGATGACGCCCGATCGCTATGAGGGGCAGGCCAACATGCCCAATGTCGGCTGGGGCAGCGTCACCACGCCGGGCGCGGTGTCGCTCTGGATGGAACTGCACAAGCGCTACGGGAAACTGCCGTTCGCCGACCTGTTCGAACCCGGCATCAAGTACGCCCATGACGGTTTCCGCGTCTCCTACATGGTCGCACGCCAATGGGAGAGCGCCATCGACCGGCTGAAGGGCCAGGAGAGCTGGGTGAAGGCGTTCCTGCCGAACGGCCGCGCGCCGCAGCCGGGCGAACTCTGGAAGTTCCCCGACCAGGCCAGGACGCTGACCAAGATCGCCGAGAGCAAGGGCGAAGCCTTCTATCGCGGTGAACTTGCCGAGATGATGGACAAGTACGCCCGCGAAACCGGCGGCGCGCTGCGCAAGGAAGACCTCGCCGAGCACAAGCCCGACTGGGTCGATCCGATCGGCCTCACCTATCGCGGAACGACGCTGCACGAGATTCCGCCCTCAGGCCAGGGCATCGCCGCCTGCATGGCGCTGGGCATCCTCGAGAACTTCGAACTGGCCGGCCGCGACCCCGACGGGCCCGAGGTCGCGCATCTGCGCATCGAGGCAATGAAGCTCGCCTTCGCCGACATCTATCGCTACGTGGCCGACCCTCGTTTCATGGAAGTGACGCCGGCGCAGATGCTCGACAAGGGCTACCTGAAGAGCCGCGCCAAGCTGATCGATCCGAAGAAGGCGCAGGATTTCGGTCCGGGCACGCCCAAGGAGAGCGGCACGATCTATCTCGGCACGGCCGACGAGTCCGGCATGATGGTGTCGCTGATTCAGTCGAACTACACCGGCTTCGGCTCGGGCGTCGTGGTCCCCGGCACCGGCATCGCGCTCCAGAACCGCGCCACCGGCTTCGTCACCAATAAGGGCCATCCCAACGAGGTCGGCCCCAAGAAGCGGCCGTTCCATACGATCATCCCGGCCTTCATCACCAAGGACGGAAAGCCGGTCGCGACCTTCGGCCTGATGGGCGGCGCCATGCAGCCGCAGGGCCACATGCAGGTCTTCTCGCGCATCGTCGACTACGGCCAGAACCCGCAGGCCGCCATCGACGCCGGCCGCTGGCGCGTGCACGAGACGGACGGAACGGTGTGGACCGAGGATCACTTCCCCGCGGCGACGGCGACCGGCCTCGAGGAGCGTGGCCACAAGATCACGCGCACGGGCTGGCCGAGCTTCGCCTTCGGATCGAGCCAGATCATCTGGCGCTTCCCCGACGGCGGCCCCTATCTCGGCGCCTCCGAGAGCCGCCGCGACGGCGCCGCGGTCGGGTTCTAAGGACCGACCGCCCTCATATGTCCTCTCCCCCGCCGCGCGGGCGGAGAGGACCATGAGAATTGGCACGCTTGTTGCCTCCCAAGGGAACTGCTTGGGAGGCATTTTAATGATCAATCGTCGTCGTCTGCTGGCCGGGGCCAGCCTTGCTGCCGTGGGAACCCTGGCCGCGCCGTCCGTCCTTCGTGCGCAAGCCGGCCAGACGGTCAAGATGGGCGCCCTTCGACTCGTTCATTCGATGCCGCCGCACTTCTACGCGCAGTTCGCGCCTCCCGGCCTCAAGATCGAGATCATCACCTTCGACAGCCCGACCGACTGCAAGAACGCTGTGGTCACCAAGTCGGTGGACCTCGGCACGTTCGGCATCGCCGCCGGTATCCTGGGCGCTGCCGCCGGCGAACCGGTCGTCGTGGTGGGCGCGATGTCGAACAAGGGCATGGGCGTGATCTCCAAGGCCGGCTCCGACGTGAAGACGATCAAGGACCTCAAAGGCAAGAAGGTCGGCATCTGGCCGGGCTCCACGCAGGAAGTCTTCATCCTCGAGCGCATGCGCATGGAGGGTCTCACGCCGAAGGACATCACGTCGGTCCGCGTCCCGTTCGGCGAAATGCCGGCCATGCTCGCGCGCGGCGACATCGACGCCTATGTCGGCGCCGAGCCCGGCCCGGCGCTCTCCATCACGTCCGGCGTCGGTCAGCTCGTCGAGTACCCCTATGGCACGTCCATGGGCGGCCTCAACATGATCATCGGCACCAATGAGGAGACCGTCACCAAGAACCCGGACATGATCCGCGCCATGCTGAAGATCCACCGCCAGGCCGTCGAGTTCATGTCGGCGAATAAGCCGGCCGTGGTCGAGATGACGGTGCAGAAGCTTGGCGCCAACCGCGCCGCGGTCGAGCAGGCACTCGGCGCCGACAATGTTGAGTATGTGTGGAAGCTCGACGACAAGGTGCAGGGCCAGGCCAAGACCTACGCCCAGCACATGCTGGAGCTGAAGCAGATCCGCGCGCTGCCGAAGTTCGACGTCTTCCTCAATCCCAAGTTCTCGAACGAGATCGCCAGCTAGCCGGAAGACGGGCGACGGAGCGCACCATGGCGATCGTCGAGACAGGATCGGTTCACGCGGCGGCACCGACCGCCGTCGTGCCGCGCAGAGCGACGCGCTCGACATGGTCGCGCTTCAAGCCGACAGTGCTGGCGCTGATCGTACCGCTGATGCTGCTCGCCTTCTGGCAGGTGGCGACCACCCAGCAATGGACCCGGCTGATCCCGACGCCCTACGCGGTCGGGGAGTACATGATCGACTTCGCCGTGGGCGGCATCTACGACGATGCCTACTCCGCGACGTTGGCCACGCATCTGCTGGCGTCGATGAGCCGCGTCTATGGCGGCTTCGCGCTGGCTGCGATGTTCGCACTGCCCATCGGCATCCTGGTCGGGCGTGTGCCGACCGCGCGCATGCTGCTCGATCCGTTCCTCCAGGTCATGCGGCCGATCCCGGTCACCGCCTGGCTGCCGCTGTCGATGATCCTGTTCGGGCTGGGCGCCAAGTCGGCCTTCGCCCTGGTCTGCCTCGGCGCCTTCTATCCGATCCTGCTCAACACGATCTTCGGTGTGCGCTCGGTCGATCCCAAGCTGTTCGAAGCGGCCTCGATGCTGGGCTGCCGCGGCAACGCGCAGTTCTACAAAGTGGTGCTGCCGGCGGCCACGCCGTCGATCTTCACCGGCCTACGGCTCGGCCTCGGCCTCGCCTGGTTCGTCATCGTCGTCGGCGAGATGACCGGCGTGCCGCAGGGGCTGGGTGCCGTGATCATGGACGGCCGCACCCTGTCGCGCACCGAGCTGGTGATCTGCGGCATGATCGTGATCGGCCTCGCCGGCTACCTGTCCGACCGCGTCGTGGTGGCGCTCGGCAACTACCTGCTGCGCTGGAGCCCCAATCACCATGGCTGAGTCTGCGACTCCGATCGTCGAGATCAAGGGCGTGTCCAAGGTCTTCCAGCTACAGGATCAGACGATCCATGCGCTCTCGGACGCCAACCTCTCGATCAACAAGGGCGAGTTCATCTGCCTGATCGGCGCCTCGGGCTGCGGCAAGTCCACCCTGCTCCGCATCATGGCCGGGTTCGACCAGCCTTCGTCGGGAGAGGCGCTGATGTGGGGCCGTCCGATCGCCGGACCCGATCCGTCGCGCGGCATGGTCTTCCAGGACTATGCGCTGTTCCCGTGGCTCAGCGTGCGCGCCAACATCGGATTCGGCCCGGCCGCGCGCGGCCTGGGCGCCGCCGAGGTCAAGCAGATCGTCGACAAGTTCATCGACCTCGTGGGCCTCGCCAAGTTCGCCAACGCCTATCCGCACCAGCTTTCGGGCGGCATGAAGCAGCGCGTGGCGATCGCCCGCGTGCTGGCCAACGATGCCGAGCTGGTGCTGATGGACGAGCCGTTCGGCGCCCTCGATGCCATGACGCGCGAGCGCCTGCAGGACGAGCTCCTGGACATCTGGGAGCGCACCAAGCTCACCGTCGTGTTCGTGACCCATGCGGTCGAGGAAGCGATCCTGCTGGCCAACCGCGTGGTGGTGATGACACCCGGCCCGGGCCGCATCGAAAGCGACAACATGCTGGATCTTCCGCGGCCGCGCGACGTGGCCAGCCCTGAATTCAATGCCATCCGCCGCGTCCTGAGCAACAAGCTGCACAGCCACCACGGCAAGAAGGCGGCCTGACCGGCCGGTCCTAATCCGGACGCTTCTCCGGGTAGGCAGGCAGACCGTCCGCGCTCTTCACCCAAGCCAGGCCGGACGCCCGCCATGTGTGGGATTTCGGCGGTACCCGTTCGGGGTCATCGAGCGAGCAGGTCGTCACGTCGATCTCGTCGGGATGGTCCGCGGACTGGAAGGTGAGCGCGGTGCCGCACGCCCCGCAGAAGGTTCGCGTCGCAGCCCCGGATGACCGGAAGCGCGCCGGCTCGCCGGCAACGATACGGAAGTCCCCGGTCTTGACGGTGAACCACGCCACGATCGGCGCGCCGGTGGTGCGACGGCAGATCGAACAATGACAAACCGTCTCGTGCCAGGGCTCGCCCTCGGCCTCGTAGCGGACGGTGCCGCAGAAACAACCGCCTTTCAGCATCGCCACCTCCGTCGTGATCGGGACGCCGGGCCTCACTTCCCGCAATAGGCCTCGAGCCGGTAACCGTCGGGGTCGATCACGAAGGCCGCATAGTAGGTCGGGCTGTAGTCCGAACGAAGGCCGGGCTTGCCGTTGTCGCTGCCGCCGCTCCTGAGCGCCGCGGCATGGAACGCGTCGACCGACTTCCGGTCCTTCGCAACGAAGCAGAAGTGCAGGCCGGATTCCAGATCGGCCTTCACAGGCTTCACTGCCTTGCCGATCCACAGGCCGACTTCCTTCTCACCGTAGCCCAGCGAGGTTTCTCCGTCGCTAAGCCGCGCATAACCGAGCGGCTCCAGCGCGGCGTCATAGAACCTCCGGGTGCGGGCGATGTCGGCGACGCCAATGGATACATGGTCGAACATGGCAATTCCCTCCTGTATAACTATGTAACTGGTTACATGGTTATGTTGACATGCATTCCTTGTCAACCGGACAACCGGTTAGTAAGTCCGCTCGATGAATCGCCCTGACCTCTGCCTCGACTTCGCCAACACGCGTTACTGGCGCGGCCAGGACATGCCGACGGAGACGCTGAACACGCCGGCGGATCTGGCAGTCTGGGCCAAGGCGCCGAAGGCCCCCGCCCCCAGGGAGTTCGAGCGCGCGCTCGAGCTGCGCGAGACGATCCATCGCCTGTTCGATGCCGTCGCCCAAGGCAAGGCGCCCGCCAGCCGTGATTTCGAGGGTCTGAATGCGGCGCTGGCCGGCGCGCCGGCGCGTACGGTCCTGAAGCGCGGCAAGGAGACGTTCGACTGGGAGGTCGACATGCGATCGGGCACGGCGCTGGCCCTCCTCGCCCCCGTCCTGTGGTCGGCGGGCGACCTGCTGGCGAGCGGCAAGCTCGACAAGATCCGGCGCTGCGCCAACCCGGAGTGCCTCTACCTGTTTCTCGACGAGAGCCGGGCCGGCAAACGGCGCTGGTGCACCATGTCGTCCTGCGGCAACCGCGCCAAGGCCAGGCGGCACCACCACAAGGCCAAACAGACGCAGAAAGGGCCCCACGAAGGGGCCCTTGGTTAGTACGGCGTGGCGCTAAGCGCTTAGCGCAGGATCGACTGGAGCTTCATGGCGACGCCCATGTCGCCTTCGATCTTGAGCTTGCCGGTCATGAACGCGCTCATGCCGTCGAGCTTGCCCTCGATCAGGTCGGCGAAGTCGCTGAAGTCCATCTTGATGGTGCAGTCGGCGGCCGTGTCTTCGTTGGTGACGCTGGGCGGATTCTGGTTGCCGTCGATAAGAACGACGCCCTGATCCGTGGCGAACTTGACGCTGCTGCCGAAGGCCGACTTCTTCGAAGCGCCTTCCTTCATTTTCGCGGTGATTTCCTGCAAGGTCATGAGCGTGTTCCTCCCGTCGGCAATGGTCCGGGGGGATTACTTGACCTTTACGTAAACGTCAACTACAGGCCGGTAAACGGTCGTTCAATCGGAGGAAACATGACCTATCGCTCGGTCTTCAAACCGGGACTGTTTGAGGGCCGGACCGTCATGGTGACCGGCGGCGGCAGCGGCATCGGCCGTTGCACGGCGCACGAGATCGCAGCGCTGGGCGCACACGTCATCATCACCGGCCGCAAACAGGAAAAGCTCGACACGGTGAAGGCCGAGATCGAGGCCGCCGGCGGCAGTTGCGAGACGCATATCTTCGACATCCGTGAGGAAACCCAGGTCAAGGAAGCGGTCGCCGCGATCGTCGCGAAGAACGGCCGCATCCACGGTCTGTTCAACAATGCCGGCGGCCAGTTCCCCTCCCCTGCGGCGTCGCTCAGCGCCAAGGGCTTCGACGTGGTGCTTCGCAACAACCTGACGGGCGGCTTCATCGTGAGCCGCGAGGTCTTCACCCAGTCGATGCAGGACCACGGCGGCTCGATCGTCAACATGACGGCGGACTACCGCAACGGCTTCCCCAACATGGTGCACACCGGGGCCGCGCGCGCCGGCATGGCGAACCTCACCATGACGCTGGCCTACGAATGGGCGGCCGCGGGGGTGCGGGTGAATTCGGTGGCGCCGGGCTGGATCGCGTCCTCGGGCATGGACACCTATACCGGCGACTTCAAGGAGCAGATCCCCAAGCTCAAGGGCTACTGCCCGCTGGGCCGTCTCGGCACCGAAAGCGAAGTCTCCGCCGCCGTCTGCTTCCTGCTGAGCGACGCCTCCTCCTACATCACCGGCACGGAGATCCGCATCGACGGCGGCGTGCCGCTCGCCAACCGCTCGGTCGACCTGCCGGCGACGGACAGATCGAAGCTATTCGACGGCTTCCATCTCGCCAAGACGCCCAAGGTCCTGGGCGGCTGAGGAAGACATGCCCATCCTCGAAAGCCAGGTCGATCGCAACAGCGACGAGTTCAAGCAGAACCGCGAACGCATGCTCGCCGCCATCGCCGAATTCCGCGAGGCCGAAGCCAGCGTCCAGGCGGCCTCCGAGAAATCCCGTGAGCGCTTCGCCAAGCGCAAGCAGTTGATGCCGCGCGAACGCATCGCGCTGCTGCTGGATCGCGGCGCCCCCTTCCTCGAGCTGATGCCGCTGGCCGGCTACCGCATGCACGACGACAAGGACGGGTCGAGCGCCGGAGGCGGCTCGGTCGCCGGCATCGGCTATGTCGAGGGTGTGCGCTGCGTCGTGACGGCCTCGAACAGCGCGATCAAGGGCGGCACCGTGGCGCCCTCCGGCCAGCGCAAGGGCCAGCGCGTCCAGCAGATCGTCATGGAGAACAAGCTGCCGGTCGTGAACCTGGTCGAGTCCGGCGGCGCCAACCTGCTCTACCAGGCCGAGATCTTCGTGCCCGGCGGCCGCGGCTTCGCCAACCAGGCGCGCATGTCGGCGCGCGGCATCCCTCAGGTCACCGTGGTCCACGGCTCCTCGACGGCGGGCGGTGCCTATCTGCCGGGCCTCTCCGACTACGTCATCATGGTGCGCAACCAGGCCAAGGTGTTCCTGGCCGGGCCGCCGCTGCTCAAGGCCGCGACCGGCGAGATCGCGACCGACGAAGAGCTGGGCGGTGCCGAGATGCACGCCACCGTCTCCGGCGTCGCCGAATGGATGGCCGAGAACGACGCCGACGGCATCCGCATGGCGCGCGACGTGATCGCCAAGTGGCACTGGAACGATGGCCTGCCGCCACGCACGGAGCGGACGTTCAAGGAGCCGCTCTACGACGTCGAGGAACTGTGCGGCGTGGTGCCTCCCTCGCACAAGGATCCCTACGACGTGCGCGAGGTGATCGCGCGCCTCGTCGACGGCTCGGACTTCCTAGAGTTCAAGGCCCTGTTCGACCAGCAGACGATCTGTGGCTGGGCCGCCATTGAGGGCGAGCCGGTGGCGCTGATCGGCAACAACGGCCCGATCACCGCCAAGGGCGCCGTCAAGGCCGCGCAGTTCATCCAGCTCTGCTGCCAGCAGGGCACGCCGATCGTCTACCTGCAGAACACGACCGGCTACATGGTCGGCACGGAGAGCGAGCGCGGCGGCATCGTCAAGCATGGCTCCAAGATGATCCAGGCAGTCGCCAACGCGACCGTGCCGCAGATCACCATCGTGATCGGCGGCAGCTTCGGCGCCGGCAACTACGGCATGTGCGGCCGCGCCTTCGACCCGCGCTTCATCTTCGCCTGGCCCAACAGCCGAACCGCGGTGATGGGCGGCGAACAGGCCGCCGGCGTCATGAAGACAGTGACCGAGCAGAAGTTCCTGCGCGAGGGCAAGGAGCCGCCGCACGAACAGATCGACAAGATGTTCAAAGGCATCGTCGACCAGTTCGAGCGCGAATCGACCGCACTCTACGGCACCGCCCACCTGTGGGACGACGCCATCATCGATCCGCGCGACACGCGCCGGGTTCTGGCCTTCACCTTGTCGATCGCACGCGAATCGATCGTGCGACCGCTCAATCCCATCTCCTTCGGCGTGGCGAGGATGTGAGGGATGATCCAGCGCTTCCGTCTTCCTCCCCATTCAGATGGGGAGGTGTCAGCGTCCTACGCTGACGGAGGGGTCATCAGCGACACCTCCATACCTATGACCCCTCCGTCGCGGCTTGCCGCGACACCTCCCCATCTGAATGGGGAGGAACACCTTGGAGCAAGGACCTCACGATGAAGTTCACCCCCGAGCACGAGGCGCTGCGCCAGACCTGGAAGACGCTGATCGATCGCGAGATCAATCCTTTTGTCGACCAGTGGGAGACGGACGGCCAGTTCCCCGCCCATGAACTCTTCAAGAAGATGGGCGATGCCGGGCTGCTGGGCGTCGACAAGCCGGTCGAATATGGCGGCTCGGGCCTCGACTTCTCCTATGCCATGGTCTGTGCCGAATCGCTGGGCTGGGTGAATGGCGGCTCGATCCCGATGGCGACCGGTGTGCAGATCTCGATGGCGACGCCTGCCCTCGCCCGCTACGGCAGCGACGAACTGCGGAAGGAATTCCTCGTCCCCTCGATCACCGGTGACTACGTGGCCTGTCTCGGCGTTTCCGAGACTGGCGCCGGTTCCGACGTCGCCTCGATCAAGACGACGGCCCGTAGGGTCGGCGGCGACTGGGTGATCAATGGCGGCAAGATGTGGACGACCAATGGCGCCCAGGCCGACTGGATGTGCCTGCTGGCCAGCACCGATGACGGACCCGCCCACAAGAACAAGTCGCTGATCGTCGTGCCCATGAAGACCAAGGGCCTCGAGATCGCCAAGAAGCTCGACAAGCTCGGCATGCGCGCCTCCGACACCGTCCAGACCTTCTTCGACGAGGTGAAGGTGCCGGTACGCTACACGATCGGCCAGCCCGGCATGGGCTTCACCTATCAGATGCAGCAATTCCAGGAGGAGCGGCTGTGGGCCGGCGCGGGCTCGCTCAACACCTGCGAGCGGCTGATCAACGCAACCATCGAGTACACGCGCGAGCGTAAGGTCTTCGGCAAGCCTCTGCTCGACAATCAGGTGATCCACTTCCGCTTGGCCGAACTCAAGAGCGAGGTCGAGGGGCTGCGCTCCATCGTCTACCGCGCCTGCGAGGACTATCTCGCCGGCAAGGACGTCACCATGCTGGCCTCGATGGGCAAGCTGAAGGCCGGCCGCCTGCGTCGCGAGGTCTCCGACGCCTGCCTGCAATACTGGGGCGGCGCCGGCTATCTCTGGGACAATCCGGTGGCGCGCGGCTATCGCGACGGCCGTCTCGGCTCGATCGGCGGCGGCGCCGACGAGGTCATGCTGCAGATCATCTCCAAGCTGATGGGCACCCTGCCCCGCTTGGGCAACCGCTAGGAGGCGATCATGCAGTTCACTCAGGAACATGACGAGATCCGCCGCACGTTGCGGGCGATCATCGACCGGGACATCAATCCGCATGTCGACCAGTGGGAAGAGGACGGCATCTTCCCCGCCCACGAGGTCTTCAAGAAGCTGGGCAGCGCCGGCCTGCTCGGCATCAACAAGGCTGCCGAATTCGGCGGCATGGGCCTCGATTATTCCTACGCCATGGTGATGGCCGAGGAGCTGGGCCACATCCATTGCGGTTCGGTGCCGATGGCGATCGGCGTGCAGACCGACATGGCAACGCCGGCGCTGGCCCGCCACGGCAGCGACGAGCTGCGCCGGGAGTTTCTCAGCCCCTCGATTGCCGGTGATTATGTCGCCTGCCTCGGTGTCTCGGAGGTCGGCGCCGGTTCGGACGTCGCCTCGATCAAGACGACGGCCCGCCGCGTCGGCGGCGACTGGGTGATCAACGGCGGCAAGATGTGGACGACCAATGGCACGCAAGCCGACTGGATGTGCCTGCTGGCCAGCACGGGCGAAGGCCCGATGCACAAGAACAAGTCGCTGATCTGCCTGCCAATGAAGACCAAGGGCGTCGAGGTCGTGAAGCAGCTCGACAAGCTCGGCATGCGCTCCTCCGACACCGCGCAGATCTTCCTCGACGAGGTGAAGGTGCCGGTCCGGAACCTGATCGGCCAGGAGGGTATGGGGTTCATCTACCAGATGCAGCAGTTCCAGGAGGAGCGGCTGTGGGGCGCGATCAGCGCCGTCGTCGGCATGGAACGGCTGATCGATCAGACCATCGAGTACACCCGCGAGCGCAAGGTGTTCGGCCGGCCCCTGCTCGACAACCAGGTGATCTATTTCAAGCTGGCGGAGCTGCGCACCGAGATCGAGCTGGTGCGCTCGCTCTGCTACCGGGCCTGCGAGGAGTATCTCGACGGGGCGGACGTCACGATGCTGGCCTCGATGGCCAAGCTGAAGGCCGGCCGCATGGTGCGCCTGGTGACCGACGGCTGCCTGCAATACTGGGGCGGCGCCGGCTATCTCTGGGAGTCGCCGACCGCGCGCGCCTTCCGCGATTCGCGCCTCGCCTCCATCGGCGGCGGCGCCGACGAGGTGATGCTGCAGATCATCTCCAAGCACATGGGCACCCTGCCGCGGGTGGAGAACAGATAAATTGCGCACGGCCGTCGCGACAACAACCCTGTCATGGCGTGGGAACCGAAGTGCGTTGCGGAGGAGTTTGTAATGACTGAATTCGCCGACAAGTACGAAGCCCTCATCCTCCGTCGCGAGCGCTCGCGTCTCTACGTGACGCTCAACCGGCCGGAAGTGAAGAATGCGCTGAACCCGACGCTGATCGAGGAGCTGAAGTCGGTGTTCGGCATCCTGCGCGACCGTCGCGACATCAAGGTCGTGATCCTGCGCGGTGCAGGCGGCACCTTCTGCGCCGGCGCGGACCTGAAGAACATGGAGCAGAGCTTCACCGACAAGCCCAAGCCCGGCGAGAAGGATCCGATCGCGGTCTGGAACCGCCAGTTCGGCGCCTTTCTCGAAATGCTGAACGGCACGCCGCAGGTGGTCGTGGCGGCGGTCGAGGGCTACGCCATTGCCGGCGGCTTCGGCATTCTCTGCGTCTCCGACGTGGCGATCTGTACCG
Source organism: Reyranella sp. (assembly GCF_965279625.1). Lineage (GTDB taxonomy): Bacteria > Pseudomonadota > Alphaproteobacteria > Reyranellales > Reyranellaceae > Reyranella. The sequence goes on along the minus strand of NZ_OZ257251.1, from coordinate 5,523,681 downwards.
AGGGCGCGGGCTTTGCCATGAGCGAGACCGCCATCGGCATCGTGCCGGCGCAGATCGCGCCCTTCGTCGCCCAGCGCATCGGTGTGCCACAGACGCGGCACCTGGCGCTCACGGCCGCGCGCTTCAAGGGGCCCGAGGCCCTGCGGCTCGGCATCGCCCATTATCTGGTCGCAGACTCCGCCGCCCTCGACGCCAAGCTCGAAGAAGTGCTGAAGCAGATCGACAAGTGCGCCCCCCTCGCCAACGCGCTCACCAAGCAGGTGGTGATGAAGGTCGGGACCGAGCCGCTGTCGGCCGTGCTCGACTTCGCCGCCGACAAGTTCGCCGAGGCGCGCCGCGGCCCTGAAGCCGGCGAGGGTCTGCGCGCCTTTGCCGAGAAGCGGCCGCCGCGTTGGGCCATCGAGTAATGACCTTCTCCAAGATCCTGGTCGCCAACCGCGGCGAGATTGCCTGGCGAGTGATGCGGACCGCCAAGGCGATGGGCTATCGCACGGTCGCGGTCTATTCAGACGCCGACCGGGACGCGCCGCATGTCGCCTTCGCCGACGAGGCGGTTCGCATCGGCCCGCCGCCCGTGGGCGAGAGCTATCTCAGCATCGATCGCATCCTCGAAGCCGCACACAGGAGTGGCGCCGACGCCATTCATCCCGGCTACGGATTCCTGTCTGAAAACGAAGCCTTTGCCACCGCCTGCGAGAAGGCAGGCCTCACCTTCATCGGCCCGCCGCCGGCGGCCATCGCCGCGATGGGCAACAAGGCCGCCGCCAAGCGGCGCATGATCGACGCCGGCGTGCCCTGCGTGCCGGGCTACCAGGGCGCCGATCAGAGCGACGCCAATCTCGAAGCCGAGGCGCGTAAGATCGGCCTGCCGGTCATGGTCAAGGCCGCGGCCGGCGGCGGGGGGCGCGGCATGCGTCTCGTCCAGGACGAGAGGGACCTGCAGGAGGCGATCCGCACCGCCCGCGCCGAGGCCGAGAGCGCCTTCGGTTCGGGTGAACTGATCCTCGAGAAGGCCATCGTCGATGCACGACATGTCGAGATCCAGGTCTTTGCCGACGCCCATGGCGACGTCATCCATCTCGGCGAGCGCGACTGCTCGGTGCAGCGCCGCCATCAGAAGGTGATCGAGGAAGCGCCCTCGCCCGCCGTCGATGCCACGCTGCGCGACCAGATGGGCGCCGCGGCCGTGGCCGCCGCGCGGACCATCGGCTATCGCGGCGCCGGCACGGTCGAGTTCCTGCTGGGGGCCGACAGCGCCTTCTATTTCCTGGAGATGAACACCCGCCTTCAGGTCGAGCATCCCGTGACCGAGGCCATCACCGGCCTCGACCTGGTCGAATGGCAGCTCCGCGTCGCACGCGGCGAGCACCTGCCGCTGCGCCAGGAGCAGGTGACGTTCACCGGCCACGCCATCGAGGTGCGCCTGTACGCCGAGGACGCCTATGCCGGCTTCCTGCCGCAGACCGGTCGCATCGACGTGTGGCGTCCGGCGACCGGCCCCGGCGTTCGCATCGACCATGGCATGAAGGACGGGCTCGCGATCTCGCCCTACTACGATCCGATGATCGCCAAGGTGATCGCGCATGGGGCCACCCGCGAGGAAGCTCGCCTGCGGTTGGTCAGAGCGCTCGCTGAGACGGTCGTGCTCGGACCGACCACCAACCGGCACTTCCTGATCCGCCTGCTGGAGCATCCCGACTTCGCCGCCGGCGAGGCCACGACCGCCTTCCTCACCAAGCACGAGTTCCCCGCACCGGCGATCAGCGACGCGCACTGGACCGCCGCGGCGAACCTGCTGTGGCAGGCCTCGGCGCAGAAGTATCCGCCGGCGATGCGAGGTTGGCGCAATTCTAATCCCGAGCCGACGCCGATCCGACTGGCTGCAGGCGGCCAGGAGCGGCTTGTGCAGGTCCGCGAGCCCGATCCGGTCGAAGTGCCGTTCCATATCGACGGCAACGACATCGTGCTCGACATCGATGCGCTCACCGTTCGATTCACCGACAAGACCTATGCTCCGCCCGAGACAGCGGCAGCCGGCAGCGACGGCAAGCTGCGTGCGCCGATGGACGGCCGGATCGTGTCGATCAAGGTGAGTGCGGGCGAGAAGGTCAGCCGCGGCCAGACCCTGATCGTGCTGGAGGCCATGAAGATCCAGCATCAGCTCAAGGCGGCGCTCGACGCGAAGATCGAGACGATTTCGGTCCAGGAAGGCCAGCAGGTCTCGAACCGGACCGTCCTGGTGGCGATGGAGCCGGACGCCGCTTAGCGCTACGCTCCCTCCCAACAAGAGAAGTTCTGGGAGGATTTGCCATGCTGCGTAGAGTTGCGCTCGCCTTGCTCGTGGTTGCCGCTGCCGGCCCCGCTTTCGGCCAGGCCTATCCCAACAAGCCCATCAACCTGATCGTCCCGTTCGCGGCTGGCGGCCCGACGGATCTCATGGCGCGCATCGTCGGCGAGCGCATGGGCAAGGAACTGGGCCAGCAGTTCATCATCGACAATGTCACGGGCGCGGCGGGATCGATCGCCATGGGCAAGCTCGCCCGCTCCACGCCCGATGGCTACACGATCGGCATCGGCCATCTCGGCACCAACGTCGTGAACGGGGCGATCTACAAGAACCTGAACTACGACCTGATCAACGATCTCGAGCCGATCGCGCTCCTGCCGTCCAATCCGCTGCTGGTCGTGACCTCCAACCAGGTCCCGGCCAAGGACCTCAAGGAGCTGGTGGCCTACCTCAAGGCCAATGCCGACAAGATCTCGGGCGGTACGGCCGGCATGGGCTCGGGCTCGCATATCGGCGCACTGGCCTTCTTCGCGGTGACCGGCACGAACTACCAGCTCGTGCCCTATCGCGGCACCGGCCCCGCCGTGCAGGACCTGATCGCCAACCAGATCCAGGTCATGATCGACCAGTCGTCGAACTCGCTGCCGCATGTCCGCGCCGGCAAGCTCAAGGTCTACGCGGTCACCGCCAGGCAGCGCACTGCGGCGGCGCCGGATATCCCGACGACCGCCGAGGCCGGCTTTCCCGGCATCGAGGTCGCGATCTGGCACGGGCTCTGGGCTCCCAAGGGAACGTCGAAGGATATTGTCGAAAAGCTCAACGCGGCGGCCATCAAGGCCCTGCAGGATCCGGAAATCCGCCGCAAGCTCGAGGATCTGGGACAGGACATTCCGACGCCCGAGCAGATGAAGTCGGATGCGTTCGGCACCTACCAGAAGGCGGAGTTCGCCAAATGGAAGCCGATCATCGACAAGGCCGGCGTGAAGGTGGAGTGAGGCGGCCCCTCACGACGCGAAAGACGGCGGCATCGGACACGGCGGCAGGAGCTTCTCCAGCACCTTGGCAACGCCAAGCAGCTTTGCCTCGCCCCAGCGCTTGCCGGTGAGTTGCAGACCGATCGGCAAGCCCTCCTTCGAGAAGCCGCAGGGCAGCACGATCGAGGGCTGGCCCGTCAGGTTGCCCAGGAAGTTGTAGGCGGTGCCCGCAAAGAAATAGGGATGGTCGACGCCGTCGACCTTGAGCGGCAGTTTCTGCGGCTGGCGGACGAACGCCGCATCCGGCATCACGGGCATCAGCCAGGCATCGTAGTCGTCGAGGAAGGTCTCGCACTGACGCACGATGCGGTCCCGCCGGTCGAGCACGGCGAAGAACTGGGCCATGCTGAGACGCGCGGCACGAGCGAGCGAGCGTCTGGTCGGATCGGGCGACTCGAGCCTGTCGAAATGCCGCTCGCGCTCGGCAAGCGGCTTTTCGCTCTGGATCATGTACTGGAACAGGTCCGACCAGTCGTCCCAGCCCTGCTGCCAGTCCATCTCTTCAGGCTCGGCATACTTCACTTTTGCGCCGGCTTTCGACAGAAGCTTCGCCGTCGCCTCGACGACCGAAGCCGTCGCGGCCGAAACCTGCACCAGCGGATTGCTGGTCAGGACGGCAATGCGCAGCCCCTTGGCCGTGAGCTTGGGCGTCGGCCCGAGCGGCACGGGCGCTGCCTCGGTCTCGTAGCCGTCCGGCCCGGCGATGATGCGTAGCGCGACCTCGAGATCGTCGACCGAGCGCGCCAGCGGGCCGAACGTGCCCATGTAGCGGGTGCTTCGCGTCGCTCCGGGGAGATCCGGCACGTGGCCGTGTCCCGGCACGCGCCATTCGGTAGGCTTCAGCGAGAAGATGCCGTTGAAGTGCGCCGGATTGCGCACCGAACCGCCGATGTCACTGCCGAGTTCCAGCGGCGATAGGCGGGCCGCCACGGCGACGCCGCCTCCGCCGGTGGAGCCACCCGACGTACGACTTTCGTCCCATGGATTGAGGGTAGTGCCGAAAATCGGGCTGTCCGTCTGAAAGTCTGCGCACAGCTCAGGCACATTGGTCTTGCCGAGGATCACCGCGCCCGCTGCCCGCAGACGTGCGACGAGGCTGGCATCTTCCGCCGCGACATTGTCTTTCAAGGGGGGATGGCTGGAGGTTGTCTTGAGGCCCGCGACGTCGAAGGCTTCCTTGATGGTAATCGGCACGCCGTGCAAGGGTCCCAGGGCCTTCTTCTGGCCGCGGGCACGATCGGCGGCCCGGGCGGCTTTCATCGCTCCGGCCTCGTCGACCAGTACGAGTGCATTCAGCGTCCCGTTCACACGTGAAATCCGATCGAGATGCGCCTTCGTCGCTTCCACCGAACTCAAGCGTCCGTTTCGTATGGCGCGTGCAAGTCTGGTCGCCGTTTCGAAGCACGGATTCATGCATGTCTCCCTTGAGTGTGGCGACACTAGCCGCCGCTACCCCGGCCCGGCTATAGAGCCCGAAGATTTCTTGGGGACGCTATGAGCTTGGGTAACAAGACCCTGTTCGTTACCGGTGGAAGCCGGGGCATCGGACTGGCGATCGCATTGAGGGCCGCGCGCGACGGCGCCAACATCGCCATCGCCGCGAAGACGGTGACGCCAGATCCGCGCCTGCCCGGCACGATCTTCACCGCGGCGGACGAGATCGAGAAGGCCGGCGGCAAAGCGCTGCCGCTCGCCTGCGACATCCGCGACGAGCAGAGCGTGGAAAAGGCCGTGGCCGAGACCGTCGCGAAGTTCGGCGGCATCGACATCCTGGTGAACAATGCCAGCGCCATCAGCCTGACCGGCACGCTCGCCACGCCGATGAAGCGCTACGACCTGATGCACCAGATCAACGCGCGCGGCACCTTCATGGTCTCGCAGAAGTGCATCCCGCACCTGCTGAAGGCCGCCAACCCACACGTGCTGAACCTATCGCCGCCGCTGGACTTCGACGTGAAGTGGTTCGCCAATCACGCCGCCTACACGCTCGCCAAGTACGGCATGTCGGTCTTCGCCTGGTCGATGGCCGAGGAATTCAAAGGCAAGGGTGTCGCCTTCAACTGCTTGTGGCCGCGCACCGCCATCGCCACCGCGGCGATCCAGAACATCCTGGGCGGCGAGGAAGGCATGAAGCAGTGCCGCAAGCCCGAGATCATGGCCGATGCCGCCCACGCGATCTTCAGCCGCCCGTCGCGCGACTGCACCGGCAACTTCTTCATCGACGACGAGGTGCTGGCGGCCGAAGGCGTCACCGATTTCGACAAATACGCCGTCTCGCCTGGCACGCCGCTGATGCCCGACTTCTTCGTGCCCGCCCCCGGCGCGCGCACCGTCGTCGGAAAGGCCTAGCGCGTGGCGACGTTCCTGCTGGTCCATGGGGCCTGCACCGGTGGCTGGTGCTGGGAGAAGGTCGTGCCGCTGCTGGAAGCGGCCGGCCACAAGGTCTGCGCGCCCGACCTGCCAGGCCTCGGCAAGGACCAGACCCCGCCGGCCAACGTCACGCTTGCCGACAATGTCGAGAAGCTGGCGCGCCTCCTCGACAAGATGGAGGAGCAGGTCATCCTCGTGGGCCATTCGCTGGGCGGCGTCACGATCAGCCAGCTCGCGGAGGCGCGGCGGCGCAAGATCAAGGCGCTGGTCTATCTCTGCGCCCTGCTGCCGACCTCGGGCAAGAGCGGCAAGGACATGACGGCGCTGGAACCGGACACGATGTTCCGGCTGTCGCGGCAGGTCAGCCCCGACGGCAAGACCTATACCTTCGCGCGCGACAAGCTGCCGAGCCTGTTCTACGCCGACGTCTCGCCGGAGGATCGCTACAAGGCGATGGAACGGCTCCGCCCGCAGCCGATCGCCATCTCGACCACCCCGTTGACCCTCACCGAGGAGCGCTTCGGCTCGGTGCCGCGCTGGTACATCGAGTGCCTCCACGACAACGCCATTCGCATCGCCCTGCAGCGCACGATGGTGAAGGCGACCCCGTGCAAGGTGCTGCGACTGGAAAGCGGACACTCGCCGTTCTTCAGCAATCCGGAAGAACTCGTGGAACATCTCGCGGCGATTGCGGCGAGCTAAGACTGTCGTCCTCGTCTTAGCAAAAACGGCTAGCCTTTAGACGCTTCGCAAGGAGCGCGCGGGCCCGGATGGCCATCCGGGCCCGCGCGGCCGGTCGTCGGATCGACGTCGTCTGATCCCTTTGGGGGATGAGCTCAGCAAGATCGCGGCCGGCCTCTTCACCCGATCCGGATGGTTGCCCGAACTCCAGGTTCGAAGACGAGGCAGGATGGACGAAGATGAGCGATGTTAGCATGGTCGTAGCCGGGATCGACATCGGCAAGGCGCGGCTGGACGTGGCGCTGCACGGCGCGGCAGACCGCATGGCGTTCGACAACAGTGCGGCCGGCCATCACCAGCTGATCCAATGGCTCCGCGCGGCGCAGGTCGTGCGGGTCGGTCTGGAATCCACCGGTTCGTACTCGCAGGAAGTGACTGGCACGTTGCGCGAGGCCGGCTTCGAAGTAGCGGTATTGCAGCCCCTACAGGTCCGGGCGTTCGCGCAATACCGCCTGCGCCGGGCCAAGAGTGACCCACTGGATGCGGCGCTGATCGCCACCTGCGCGGCGTTGCTCGACAAGGTGCACGAGGCTTCGGATGCGCGGCTGGTTCCCCTTGCCGAGCATCTGCGGCTGATCGAGCAGCTGGAGGACGACGTGGTGCGGGCCAAGACGCGCCTGGAGGCCGCGCATCTGGCGCATGTGCGCCGCTTCCTGCGCCGGGAGGTCGAGCGGCTGGAACGGCGCGAGGCGGCAGAGCGGATCCTGCTGATGAAGAGCATCGCCGCCGAGCCTGACCTGCTGGCCCGGCTGCAACTGATCCAGAGCGTCGACGGGGTCGGCGAGCGCACCGCGCTCAGCCTGCTGCTGCTGCTGCCCGAACTCGGGCGTCTCGAGCGTGAACCGATTGTCTCCCTGGCGGGGCTGGCTCCCTTCGTGCGGCAGTCGGGCAAATGGAGAGGCCAGAGCCGCATCGGCGGCGGCCGCGATCGGGTGCGTCGCGCGCTCTATGCCGCCAGCCTCGCGGCAGCCTTCCGCTGGAATCCGGCCATCAAGGCGCTGTATCAACGCCTGAAGACCGCCGGCAAACCCCATCGTAAGATCATGATCGCCTGTGCGCGCAAGATGCTCATCCAGGTCAACGCCGTCGTCGCCCGCGGCACCCCGTGGATCTCATCTCGCCGCGTCGCCGCATAGTGCATTCTTAATGGTTGCTGAGCGAAGCGAAGGACCTAGCGGAACGACCAGGGTACTGCGCAGCTAACGTTAGACCCTTCGCTTCGCTCAGGATGACAAGAAGTGCGCAATTTGAACCGGCGCGTGTGAACGCGCTTTAATCAAAGAACGCGAACGCCCGCGCCTCGATGCTCTGCCTCGGCCGAGGATTGGCGGGCGAGGTCGGATCGTCGAAGGCCGAGTGCAACGAGAAGCGCGCACGGCCGTCCTTCAGCGAGTCGTAGCACTTGATCAGGATCGCCTCGTCCCGCGTCATCTTGGGGAAGTAGAACCAGCGGTGATCGGCGTTGTAGACGCCCTGATAGATCTCGCCGGTACGATCGGCATAGACCAGGTCGCAGACCGCCAGGTCGCGCGGCGCGATGCTCTCCGAATTGACGAAGCCGAGCGGCGCCATCTCGATCGGCGCGTGATCGATGTTGCGCCAGACATTGTACTCGGCGAAGCGCTTCTGGAGGCGCCGTTCGGCCTCTTCGGGCGGGAGCAGATCGCGAACCCGCTGCGGGCCCGACCTCTCGGTGTAGTCGTTGTGCACGCTGCGCACGGGTGTCCTAAGGCCACGCTCGACGGCGCGGTCGGCCGTGCGCACCGTATGGTCGAACACCACCACCTTCGACGCGCCGGTCTCGCGCATGATCAGCGCCTCGACCTCGGCGTGGTACTTCGTGCGCACTTCTTCCTCGTCATAGAAGTCACGCACCGCCGTGTCGTGGTGCGTCAGGATAAACGCCTGGCGATCGAGCGAAAGATCGCGCGCGATCGGACGGGCATCGTGAATCCGTACCGTGAAGTCACGGTAGTTGCCGTCCCGGCGCGGCAGGCCAGTCCCATGCGGTGGATTGTAGGTCACCGGCTTGACGCTGAGATCGGCCAGGTAGTTCACCGGTGCATCGACCCAGCCGGCGAGCGGCGGCCGCATAGCGGTGGATTCGGCGGTTCGGACATCGACCATGGTTTCACCCGTGACTGCGTTGGCTCCTCTTAGGTCGTGTGGCTTTAGCTGCTTGCCACCCCTCGGGCTCACGAGAAGATTTCATGGGGTCATGTCGCTTCAGGCAGCGAGTTCGAGGATCTCCATCACCTGCTCCGGCCCCTTGATGGGCCGCGGATTGTTCAGCACTGCCCGGTCATGCATCGATTTCTCGGCGATCTCGCGGAAGCGATCCTTGCCGACGCCCACTTCGGAGAGACGTCCCGGCAGGCCGAGGGACTTCACCAGCCCTTCCACCAGGTCTCCCGCCGCGGCCTCCGGCTGACCGAAGGCCTCCCCTACCCGCTTCTGCCGCTCGGCATTGGCCGGCAGGTTCCAGCGCAGCACCGACGGCAGCATCACGCAGGACGTATGGCCGTGCGGCACATGGCAGGCGGCGCCCAGCACATGGCCGATCCCGTGGCTCGCGCCCACGCCGACGCCCGAGGTGCCGGCGCCGATCGACAGCCACATGCCGAACTGGAGATCGAGCCGCGTCGCCATGTCGTCGGGATTGGCCTTGTGCGCCGGCAGGGCGCGGGCGAGCAGCTTCAGCGCCTCGGTGGCGGTGCCCAGCACGAAGGGATGCGCCTGCTGCGAGCAGAGACGCTCGACGGCATGATCGACGGCCTTAAGGCCGGTGGAGAGCATCAGGTCCATGGGCGTCGCCAGGGTGGCGGCGGGATCGAGCACGATGACCCGCGGCACGATCAGGCGATGGCCGAAGCTCTCCTTGATGCCCTTGCGCGGATCGGAGATGCCGGCGAAGGCATTGAACTCGGCGGCCGACAACGTCGTCGGCACGGCGATCATGCGGATCGCATCGGCCGGCGGCCGGATGGCCTCGGACGGCGGCGCCGCGCCCTCCTTCGGCTTGCCCGCGCGGTAGGCATCGAGTTCGTCGACCGTAGTCACGTTCTGCCACAGCGCGATCAGAATGGTCTTGGTAGCATCGATCACCGAGCCGCCGCCCACCGCGACGATCAGATCGGCACCGGCCGCGCGCGCCATCGCGGCGCCCTCGACGACGCAGGGCCGCGGCGAGTGCGCGGTGATGCCGGCATAGGTTCCCGCGTGCAGGTCGCCCAGACCGTCGATCACGGACGCGAGCAGCGCGCTCTGCGCCACGGACTTCGAGGTGGTGATGAACACCTTCTTCGCGCCCAGCCGCTCGGCCTCGGCGCGCAACGCGACACCCGCCGGCTTGCCGTAGACGACGCGCTCGATGTCCTGATGTCCGTGGATACCGTTCAACATGTCCAACTCCCCCTCCTCATCCTGAGGAGGCGCGCCAGCGCCGTCTCGAAGGATGGGCAACGACAAGACTGTTGCTCACCCTTCGAGACGCGGCCGTTGGCCGCTCCTCAGGGTGAGGTGATGCGCTTAACTCAAGTGCCGTCGGAACAGCGCCAGCATGCGTTCGTAGTGCTTTTCGCGGGCGGCCTCGTGCAGGTTGCCGCGGTCGGAGAAGGCGTAGCCGTGATGCGTGCCCGCCTCGGTCTCGACGCGCGACGGGAACGGCGCGGACGCCAGCAGAGTCTCGAACTTTGTGACGTCAGAAAGCGGCACGTAGGTGTCGTGCTCGGCGAAGGCGTAGTAGCCCTCGGCCGTGATGTCCCCCAGCATCAGGTGCGGCGAGTCCGGCTTCTCGGTGATAAGGCGCGTTCCATAGTAGGAGGAGAAGCAGCCGATACGGTCGGGATGCGCCGCCGCCGCCGCCGTGACGAAGGCGCCGCTCATGCAATAGCCGACCAGCCCCACCTTGCCGGGCTTGGCGTCGGGCAAGGTCGGCAGCACGTCGAGCACCGCGCCCGTGTCGGCCGCCACCCTTGCGTTGGAGATCGACTCCATCAGGCCGAACATGCGCTTCAGATTGGCCTCGCCGTCGGGATGGTTGCGGGTCGGGCCGCAGACGAATTCGCGCGTGCTGCGATAGTAGAGATTGGGCAGCAGGACGTAGTAGCCGGACTGCGAAATCCGCCGGCAGATTTCCGTCAGTCCCTCGCGTACGCCCGGCGCGTCCATCAGCATGATGACGACCGGTAGCGCCCCGCCATCGTCGGGCCGCACCGTATAAGTGTTCATGGCGCCATCTTGCGTGGCGATATCCAGCTCGCGTTCGATCATGCCCGCACGGTACCGGGCTCCAGCCCCATGGTCTATAACCGCGCCTCCTGTCTGAATGCGAGGAGTGGAACGAAATGGCGGTGGCAAGCGGGGGCGCGCTCGAGGGCCTGAAAGTGATCGACCTGTCGCGTGTGTTGGGAGGCCCCTATTGCGGCCAGATGCTGGCCGACCACGGCGCCGACGTGATCAAGATCGAGCCGCCGCAGGGTGACGAGACCCGCACCTGGGGCCCTCCGTTCGACGCAGAGGGCATCTCGGCCTACTTCGCCGGTATCAACCGCAACAAGCGCACGATCGCGCTCGACCTCTCCAAGCCCGAGGGCCGCGAGGTGCTGCTGAAGCTGCTCGAGACCGCCGACGTGCTGATCGACAACTTCAAGACCGGCACGATGGAGAAGTGGGGCATCGGCTACCACGACGTGCTGGCCGCGAAGTTCCCGCGACTGGTCCATGCCCGCGTTTCGGGTTTCGGCGCCGATGGGCCGCTGGGCGGCTTCCCGGGCTACGACGCCATGGTGCAAGCCTCGGCCGGCCTCGTCTCGGTCAACGGCTCGCCCGAGGGCGGCCAGGTCCGCATCGGCGTGCCGGTGGTGGACCTCTCGACCGGCATGAACGCCACGATCGGCATCATGATGGCGCTCTATGAGCGCAACCGCTCCGGCAAGGGCCAGTTCGTCGACGCGACGCTCTACGACAGCGCCATTGCGCTGCACCAGCCGCATGCGCCGAACTACTTCATGGCGGGCCTCAAGCCCAAGCTCGTCGGCAACAGCCACGCGAGCCTGGTACCCTATTCCAACTTTCCGACCAAGACCCGCAACATCGTGGTCGGGGCCGGCAATGACGGGCAGTTCGCCAAGCTGACGAAGATGTTGGGCAAGCCGGAACTGGCCGACGATCCGCGCTTCAAGACCAACAAAGAGCGCGTCGCCCATCGCGCCGAGCTCGAGACCGAGCTGCGCGCGCTGCTGAAGGACCGTGACGCCAACGAGCTCTCGCAGGAGCTGATGAAGGGCGGCGTGCCCTCAGCCGCCGTGCTGGAAGTCTCCGACGTGATGGAGGCGCCGCACACCAAGCATCGCGGCATGGTGTGGGAGAAGGACGGCTGGCGGAACGTCGGCAATCCCGTGAAGCTCTCCCGGACCCCGCCCAAGGTGCGCACCAAGCCCAAGAAGTTCGGCACCGACACCCGCGCGGTGCTCCAGGAAGCCGGCTATTCCGCCGGCGAGATCGACAGTCTGGTCGCCGCCGGCATCGCGCTCACTGAAATCAAGAAGTAGGAAAAAGAAGATGTTCCAACCCGACCTGCTCAAGGGCAAGCGCATCCTGGTCACCGGCGGCGGCACCGGCCTCGGCCGCTCGATGGCGCACCGCTACCTAGAACTCGGCGCCAACGTGATCATCTGCGGCCGCCGCGAGGACGTGCTGAAGGAGACCGCGGCCGAGCTCGCTAAGGACACCGGCGGCGAGATCGAGACGGTGGGCTGCGACGTGCGCATCCCCGACGCCGTTGAGGCGATGATGGACAAGATCTGGGAGAAGCGCCCGCTCGACATCCTGGTCAACAATGCCGCCGGCCAGATCCTCGCTCAGACCCACAAGATGTCCTCGCGGGCGATCGACGCCGTGCTGGGCATCGTGCTGCACGGCTCGGCCTACTGCACCGTCGCGGCCGGCCGCCGCTGGATCGATGCCGGCGAACGCAACAAGGTCGTGATGTCGATTCTCACGGTCTCGTCGCTGACCGGCGCGCCCTTCACCGTGCCCTCGGCGATGGCCAAGGCGGGCGTGCTCGCGATGACCAAGAGCCTGGCCGTCGAATGGGGTCCCAAGGGCATCCGCACCTGCGCGATCGTGCCCGGCCCGTTCCCGACCGAGGGCGCCTGGAGTCGGCTGATGCCGAAGGAACGCGGCGCGCAGGACGACATGATCAAGGCGATCCCGATGCGCCGCACCGGTGAACATATCGAGCTGGCCAACCTCGCGGCCTTCCTGGTGAGCGACGGCGCGGGCTACATCAACGGCGATGCGATCGTCATCGACGGCGGCAAGATGCTGCAGTCGGGCGGCGGCGGCGCCAACACCTCGGCCATGCTCGACTGGACCGACGAGCAGTGGGACGCGATCCGTCCGAAGAAGAAGTAATCAGGCCGCGGGGGCCGGAACGTCGACCTGATCGACCTTCCGGCCCGCCGCGATCCAGGCCACCAGCAAATCGTAGAAGACCGACAGGACCACCGGGCCCACGAACAGGCCGATGAGGCCACCTGCCAGCGTGCCACAGATGACGCCGGCCACGATCACCGCCATCGGCGTCGGCAGGCCGCGCGCCATCAGGATCGGTCGCAGCACATTGTCGACCAGCAGCAACGGCAGCGTATAGGCCGTGAACAGGCCGGCATGCAGGGCCGGCAGATACATCCACGTCCAGATGATCACCGGAATCATGACGATATTGGGCCCGACCTGCACGATCGCCAGCACAAGGCAGACGAAGGTGATGGCGCCGGCAAACGGGACGCCCGCCACCAGCATGCCGATCGCCAGGAGCACCGACTGCAGGAGGGCGATGCCGATGACGCCCTGCGACACGTTGCGGATGGTCGACCCGGCGATCTCAAGGAAGTGCCGGCCGCGCGTTTCGGCCACCCGCACCGCGAGGCCGCGCAGCGTTCCCGTCAACTCGTCGGAATAGGCCAGAAGGACGCCCGCCACGACGATGGCGCCGGCAAACTGCAGGACGCCGAGAAAGGTTCCCGCCGCGATACCTCCCATCCAGCGGCCGACCGAGGCCAGCTGCCCGACATGGGCCGTCACCAGGGCTCGCGCATCGTTGGACGCAGTCAGCCAGAAGTCGTAGACGCGCGCGCCGACCATCGGCCAGTCCTTCACCGATTCGGGCGGCGGCGGCACGACATGCTCGCCGCGCAGAAGCATCCGGGCATACTCGTCGAGGCTTCCCACGGCGGACGCTGCGAGAAGGACGACCGGCGTCAGCAGCAGCACGAGCAGCAGGATGGAGAACAGCGAGGCCGCGATCCCGTCCCGCAGGTGCAGGCGGCGCCGGGCCATGTCGAACAAGGGATAGACGGCCACCGACAGGATGATGGCCCACATCATCAGGGCCGCCACCGGCTGCAGCAGGAGCAGGCTGACATAGATGACGCAGGCGATCAGGCCGAGGCGGATCGCAACGTCGATCGTGAACCGAGTGACTTCCGCCCTGCCCTTTTCCGTGTCGATCATCGCCGTCTCCCCCGCCCCGTTGGCGGCGAAGTTTATCGCACGGCGGCAGGCCTCGCGGTATCGATCACACGAACCGGGTCGCCGTTCGCCAGCCCGTCCGGCGGGCTCTCGATCACGCGATCCTGGGCGGTGAGGCCGCTGCCGATCTCGACGATCTGGCCGAGGTCGCGTGCGATGGTGATCGGCTTCAGGACGACCTTGCTGTTGGCGTCCACGGTGGCCACGCGCAGGCCCTTCTGGTCGAAGATCAGGGCTCCCGACGGCACGGCCAGCGACTGCATGCTGGAGGGCAGCTCGATCCGGGTGTTGGCGAAAGCGCCGGGCATCAGCTCACCGTTGGCATTGTCGACCACGACCTGCATGCGCGTCGTGCCGGTCTGGGCATCGACCGCGCGCGCCGACGCCTCGACGACGCCGTTGTAGACCTTGCCGGGGTACTCCGGGACCGTGATCTGCACCGCGCTGTTCAGCTTCACCGCCGGCACATAGCTCTGCGGAATGCTGACGTTGAGGCGGAGCTTGTTCACGTCGGAAATCACGAACAGCGCCAGGCCGGAACTCGATTCCGCGCCGATGAGGGCTCCGACATCGGTGTTGCGGGTCGTCACGATGCCATCGAACGGCGCGGTGATGCGCTTGAACGCCGACAGGACTTCGAGCCGGTCGACGGCGGCCTGCGCCGCCTTGGTCAGGGCCTGCTTCACCGTGAGGTCGCCGGTCTTCTCGTCGACCGTCTGACGCGACACGGTGTTGGCGCCGCCGAGCTGCTGCCAGCGTCCGGCCGTCACGGTCGCCAGCTGCTCGGAGGCCTGGGCGCTCGCGAGCGACGCCTTGGCCTGCAGGAGCTGCTGGTCGAGATCGGGGGCCTCGACCTCGGCGAGGAGCTGGCCTGCCTTCACGGGTGCGCCGATATCGACGTACCAGGCCTTCAGGAATCCGCCGACGCGGGCATAGATCGGCGCGCGGGAATGGGCCTCGAGGCGGCCCGGCAAGTCGAGCGACGTCTTGTTCGCCCCCGTGGTGGGGTTGATCACGCTGACGGTCGGCACGGCTTGGGTGTCGGTCCATTCCTTCAGCTTGGCTTCGCTGGCCTGCCGGCTCCAGATGCCGTTGACAACGACGGCGCCCAGGCCAAGGGCGGCGGCGATCCCGAACAAGGCGAGCCCACGGCGCGACCGCGGCTTGGGCACTGCAGGAGAGGTATCAGGCGACATGAGGTGCTCCGGGGACGGCAGCGTGTGCTTTGTCGGCCGCCTTGCCATGATTTCGATGGACGAGGCTGAAGACCACGGGGACGAAGATCAGCGTGGCGATCGTAGCAAATATGAGGCCGCCGATGACCGCCCGGCCGAGCGGGGCGTTCTGCTCTCCGCCCTCGCCCATGCCCAGCGCCATCGGCGCCATGCCGATGATCATGGCGAGCGCGGTCATGATGACGGGGCGGAACCGGACGAAGCCGGCGTCGAGGGCGGCCGCCGTGGCATCGCCCAGCTCCGTCAGTCGCTCGCGGGCGAAGGAAATCACCAGCACGGAGTTCGCGGTGGCCACGCCCATGCACATGATGGCGCCGGTCAGCGCCGGCACCGAGAGCGTCGTGTCGGTGGCGAACAGCATCCACACGATCCCCGCCAGGGCAGCCGGCAGGGCGGTGATGATGACGAACGGATCGCTCCACGACTGGAAGTTCACCACGATCAGCAGGTAGATCAGGACGACGGCGCCCAGCAGGCCGAACAGCAGGCCTGAGAACGCCGACTCCATGGTCTTCACCTGCCCCTGGACCTTGACCGAGCGGATGCGCGGCGACTGAAGCGGCGCCAGCTCGGCCACGACGGCGCGCACATCGGCCGCCACGGAGCCAAGGTCCCGGCCCTGCACGGCGGCATAGACCTGCACCACGCCCTGGAGATCGTACTGCGAGACAACGGCGTTGGCGGTGTCGCGCCGGATGTCTGCCACGCCGCCCAGCACCTGCAGCTGAGTGGCGGCCGGCGCCATGATCGGCAGGTTGCTGAGCGATGCCAGGGAATCCAGCCGGTACTGCGGCGTCTGCATGACGATGTTGTAGGTCACGCCGTTCGCCGGATTGAGCCAGTAGGTCGGCGCCACCTGGCTGGAGCCCGCGAGATTGACGACCAGCGAGTTGGTGACGTCGCGCGTCGTCAGGCCGACGGTCTGGGCACGCGAGCGGTCGACGTCGACGGCGAAGACCGGCGCGCCGCGCGCCTGCTGGATGCGCGCATCGACCACGCCGGGGATCTTGCGGATGCGCGCCAGCAGCCTGTTGGCGTGCTCGAAGCCGGCGCCGATATCGGAGGTGCGGACCTGCACGTCGATCGGCGATGGCGCACCGAAATTCAGGATCTGGCTGATGATGTCGGCCGGCAGGAACGAGAAGGTGAAGCCGGGAAACAGCTCGGGCAGACGCTGTCGCAGCTCGGCGACGTACGCCTCGGTCGGCCTGTGGTCCGGCGTCAGCTTGATCTGGATGTCGCCGTCCTGCGGCCCGATCGTGCCGGTATTGTTGTAGGCCATGTTGATGCCGCTGACCGGCATCCCGACATTGTCGGCCATCGTCGATATCTGATTGGAGGGGATGATGGTGCGGATCGCCTTCTGGATCGCCACGAACTGATTGGCGGTCTCTTCGACCCTCGTGCCGATCGGTCCGCGCACGTGCATCAGGATCTGCCCAGAGTCGACGGATGGGAAGAAATTGCGGCCGAGGAACGGCACCAGCGCGAACGACCCCAGCACGAAGGCCATGAAGCAGACGATGAACACCGGGCGGTGGCGCAGCGCCAGCCCCAGCAGGTCGTGATAGACGGCGCGCAGACCCTCGAACTGCGCCTCGAAGCCGCGCTGGAAGCGCACCAGCGGATTGCGCGAGCGCGGCGGTTCCGCGCCGTGGTCGTGCAGGACATGCGGCTTCAGCAGGTAATTCGCCATCGTCGGCACCAGCGTGCGCGAGAGGACGAAAGAACACACCATCGCGAACATCACCGCCATCGCCATCGGCACGAACAGGAAGCGTGCCACGCCCTCGAGGAAGAACATCGGCACGAATACGATGCAGATGCAGAGCAGCGACACGAAGGCCGGCGCCACGATCTGCTGGGCGCCGTCCATGATGGCGGTTTCGACGTCCTTGCCCTGCTCCAGATGCCAGTTGATGTTCTCGATGGTCACCGTGGCGTCGTCGACCAGGATGCCGACGGCAAGCGCCAGCCCGCCCAGGGTCATGATGTTCAGGGTCTCGCCGAACGCCGCGAGAAGCGCGATCGAGCCCAGGATCGCCAGCGGAATCGAGATGGCGATGATCACCGTCGACCGCCAGCTGCCGAGGAACAGCAGGATCATCAGGCTGGTCAGCACCGCGGCCAGCACGGCCTCGTGCGCCACGCCCGACACGGCGCCTTCGACGAACAGCGACTGGTCGCCCAGGATCGCGAGCGACACGTTCTCCGGCAGCGCCTTCTTCAGTTCCGCCACGCGTTCCTTGATGCCGGCGATGATCGCGAGGGTCGAGGTGGCGCCGTTCTTCAGCACCGCCAGCAGCACCGACCGGCCGCCATCGACATGGACGATGTTCTGCTGCGGCGGGTTGCCGTCGCGCACCTGTGCCACGTCGCGCAGGTAGACGACGGTGCCGTTCGCGGCGAACACGGGGATATCTGCCAGGGCGTTGAAGTCGACCGGGGCGTTGTTGAGCTGGATGGCGTACTCGTGGCCACCGATCTTCTGGGTGCCGACCGGCGTCAGCAGATTCTGCGCCGCCAGTGCATTGGCAACGTCGGCGGCCGACAGGCCGCGCGCCTGCAGGGCCGCCGGGTCGAGGTCGATCTGGATCTGGCGGAACTTGCCGCCGAACGGGAACGGAATGGCCGCGCCCGGCACCGTCACCAGCGGCGTGCGCACCGTGTTGATGGCCAGGTCGAACACGGCCTGTTCCGAGACGCCCTTGCCGGCCAGCGCCAGCTGGATGATCGGCACGGTCGCGGCGTTGTAGTTCAGGATCAGCGGCGGGGTGATGTTGGGCGGCATCTGCCGCAGCACGGTCTGCGCGATCGCGGTGACCTGGGCATTGGCGATGCTGATGTCGACGCCCGGCTGGAAGAACACCTTCACGATGCCGACGCCGGTATAGGACGTGCCCTCGATATGCTCGATGTCGTTGACGGTGGTGGTGAGCGAGCGCTGGAAATTCAGCATTACGCGGCCCGACATCTGGTCGGGCGGCAGGCCGGTGTACTGCCAGACCACGGCGATGACGGGGATGCGGATTTCGGGGAAGATGTCGACCGGCGTCCGAAGGGCCGCGAGCGGCCCGACGATCAGGATCAAGAGCGCCATCACGACGAACGTATAGGGACGCTTGAGCGCGACCCGGACCAAACCAATCATCTAGGCTGTACTTCCACCCAAGTGTGAGCCGCTGCGCTCCCCAGCCGTGGCGGCTCGCCCATCGGAACATGGCTGTTCTGACCTGTCGAGGCGAGATTGCCCCTGTCATCTGCATGGCGGTGCGCTACGCTTGCATGACAGCGAATGCCCGGGGAGATCAGGGGAAATGGCCGAGTACGACTACATCATCGTTGGCGCGGGTTCGGCGGGAGGTGCCCTGGCGGCACGGCTCACGGAAGTGCCGACCAACAAGGTGCTGCTGCTGGAGGCCGGCGCGGCCAGCCACCCCTACTCCCGCATGCCGCTGTCCTTCGGCCTGCTGATCGACAATCCGGCCGCCAACTGGCTCTACCAGTCGGAGCCCGAGCCCGGCACGGCCAACCGGGTGATCCCGGTGCCGCGCGGCAAGGTGCTGGGCGGTTCCAGCTCGATCAACGGCCTGGTCTGGGTCCGCGGCCAGCCGCTCGACTTCGACACCTGGGCGCAGATGGGCTGCCGCGGCTGGAGCTGGCGCGACGTGGCGCCGCTCTTCACCCGCATGGAGAACTTCGTCGACGGCGACGGCTCGAACGGCCGGGGCACCGACGGGCCGCTCAAGGTCTCGACCGTTCCCGACCAGAACCCGCTCTACGACGCGCTGTTCGAGGCGTCGAAGGCCGCCGGCTTCAAGACCAACCCGGACTACAACAGCGAGGACCAGGAAGGCGTCGTGAAGACGCAGACCTCGATCTACAAGGGCCGGCGCATGAGCGTGGCGCACTGCTACATCGAGCCGGCGATGAAGCGGCCGAACCTGCACGTCGTCACCAACGCCCACACGCTGCGCGTCCTGCTCGAGGGCAAGCGCTGCGTCGGCGTCGAGTACGAGAAGGACGGCAAGACGATTCAGGCCAAGGCGAAGGAGACGATCCTCTCGGCCGGCGGCGTCGCCAGTCCGCAGATCCTCGAACTCTCGGGCATCGGCCAGCCGGAGCTGCTGAAGAAGCACGGCATCGAGGTGAAACACGAGCTGAAGGCGGTCGGCGAGAACTTCCGCGATCACATCAATGCCCGCATCATCTGGCGCCTGAAGGTGGCGAGCGTCTCCTACAACCACATGGCGCGCGGCATCGGCGCGGTGACGCAGATGATGAAGTACCTCGCCACCGGCGGCGGTTTCATGAGCCTGCCCTCGGCGCCGCTGTTGGGCTTCCTGAAGACGCGGCCGGAGCTCGAGACGCCCGACGTGCAGATGCATCTCGTGCCCTATTCGATCAAGGACCCGAAGACGCGCAAGCTGCAGGACTTTCCGTCGATGACGATCGCCTGCTACCAGCTCCGCCCCGAGAGCCTGGGCTCGATCCACATCCGCTCGGCCGATCCCAAGGCGCATCCGGCGATCCGTTTCAACTTCCTGGCCGACAGGATCGACCAGGACGCGATGACGGCCGGCTTCCGCATGATGCGGAAGATCGTCGATGCGGCCCCCATGGATCGCTACCGCGACGAGGAGTTCTCGCCCGGCCCGTCGGTGCAATCCGACGAGGAGATCCTCACCTGGATCCGCAACAACTCGCAGACTGCCTATCACCCGATCGGCACCTGCCGCATGGGCCCCGAGGGCCCGAACACCGTGGTTGACGACAAGCTGCGGGTCCACGGCATCCAGGGCCTCCGCGTCGCCGACGCCTCGATCTTCCCGACCATGCCCTCGGGCAACACCAACGCGCCTTCAATCATGGTCGGCGAAAAGATGGCGGACATCTTGAAGGGCGCTGCTTAGCAAAGAGCCCTGTCGTCCTGAGCGCAGCGAAGGACCTTGCGGAGCGACCAGCGGACTCCGTTGCTGGCGTCAGATCCTTCGCTGCGCTCAGGATGACATGAATTGTATGTCGTTAGCCAACCACCGGCTTGCCGCTGATGAGCGCGGTGCCGGTCATTGCGGCGACCAGCTTGCCGTCGCCGCGCAGCACGTCGATGCGATAGTTCGAGGCCTTGCTGGAGCGCGAGATTTCGACGGCCGTCGCGGTCAGCACGTCGCCCAGGCGGACAGCGACGCTGTAGACGATGTGCGCGTCGATGCTGCCCGAGACGACGCCCTGCGAGTTGCAGGCATAGCCGAAGGCGGCGTCGGCCAGGGTGAAGGTGAGACCGCCATGGCCCACGCCATTGAAGTTGAGGTGGCGCTCCTCGATCGTAACCCGCGTCACGGCCCGGCCGAGAGAGGCCTCGACGAACTCGATGCCGAGGCCGAGGGTGAAGGCATCCCGCCTTGCCAGCGCAGAGACGTCGATCATTCGGCAGCCTGCCGCAGCGGCATCGCTGCCGCGATGGCGGCCAGCGTCTTCGAAAGCGAATCGCCTTCGGGATCGGCCAGCGCCGCCACACGTGCATTGGCGACGGCGTCGGCCGCGGCGCGCGGCGTTATCCGGCCGGCCAGAGCGGGGGCAATCACCTCGTCGGCGATGCGGCGGTAGTTGCCGAGCCCGCGTCTGTGGGTGTCGCCATAGCCCTTGATGAGACGCGCGGATTCCGTGATCTCACGCGCGAGCTCGAGTCCCAGCGGCGCAGCGGCACGGATCTGTCCAAGCCAACGCTCGATCTCGGCCTGCTCCTCGACATAGCGGGAGGTGCGTGGCCGCCACCAACGCAGGCCGGCGACGAGGCGCAGCCGCGCGAACCCTAGGATGGTGGTCGTGCGCACATGCATCGAGAAGTAGACCTTGCCGACGCGCCCGGTTCGCTGCCCCCAATTCAGAAGGCGCCCCGCCAGCGACGGCGGCAGGAGGGCGGCGATCTCCTCGATGCCCGGCTTGAAATGCTCGGTGACCTCCAGCGGCTCGTGATCCTTGGCACGAACCTCGGCCCGCACGCGCGCGACCCGCTCGGCCGAAGTCTTGGCTTGGGCCACGCGAATCACGTCCTCGAAAGACATGCGCACGGCGAGATGGCGCGCGACCTCGCGCAGCAGCTCGGCCGAGCCCAGCGCCTGGACCGTGTCGAGTCGGTCGAGATAGAGCGCGGCGTAGCGACGGTCCTGATAGGCGGTGAGACGGCGGATGCCCTCCTCCACGACATCGAGGCTGGCGGCCGGATAACTCCGTCTCCCGCGATCGACCAGGTCCTCGGCGCCCTGCACCGAGGTCTGCCGCTTGCGATGCTCGCGCACCGCCTGCTCCAGTTCGCCGCGCGCATGGCCGCGACCGAAGGCGAAGGCCGCGAGGTTGGTGTCGATCGACTTGCCCGCCTGCCGGATCGCGGCTTCGAAGGCGCTGTCGGGAATCGGCAGCTTGCCCGAGCCGGCCAGCGCGCCCAGCAGCACCGCGTTGAGGACGCCGCCGGACTCCTCGGCCGCCTGGTCCATATCGAACAGGATCTGCTCGCGGCTGCGCTCCTTCACCGCGCGCAGCAGCCGGCCGACATCGAAGCTGCCGTCCCCCATCGCCATGCGCTCGCCGATCGCCAGCACGCGATGCGTCGACGCGATGAGCGTCGTGCGGTCGGGCGTCACGAAGCCGTTGAAGATCATGCGGCCGGCTTCCAGCAGCTCGGTCGCCAGCGCGACGTCGACCTCGCCGATCGCCGGATTGAGCGCCAGCACCGACGAAGGGGCAGCCCCTGCCGGCATCACCTCGACATAGTAGGTGGTGGCGCCGGTGCGCTGCGCGACGCCGGGAATCTGCGTCGCCTGAACGCCAAGCCCGCGGCTCTGCGCCGCCGATACAATCCAGTCGCACAGCGCGCCGCCGCCATCGCCGCCCAGCGCGCCGATCAGGATGGTGACGGGCTTAGGCACCTGCCATCGCTCCGATGACCTTCGTCCGCACCTTCCACTTCAGCCGATCCCACCAGGTCGCGTTCTGCACGATGTCGGCCTTGTAGAAGGACGGGCATAGAACGGCGGCATCCGCCACCTCGCCGCACAGGCCGCAGCCGACACAGCCGTTGTTGACGCTCGCCACGGGATCGCTGCGCAGCGGGTCCGGGCTGGGCTTCACCACCAGCGAGGGACAGCCGGAGAGCCGGATGCAGGAATGGTCGCCGGTGCAGACCTCGTCGTCGACACCGTAACGCGTGCGCACGACCCGTTCGCCGCGCTTGAGTTGAGCCGCGATCTGCGGGCGGATGCGGCGCTGGCGCGCGAGCTGGCATTCGCCGTCAGCGACGATGACCTTGAGGCCCTTGTCGTCCGTGCTCATCGCCTCGCGCAGCGTCTGGAGCATGGTGCCGACATTGTAGGTGCGGATGGTGCGCAGCCATCCGACACCCATCGCCTTCAGGGTCGCGGCGATGTCGGACGTCGTTTCGCCATCGCGGCGGTTGCCCGATGTGTTGGGAATGAACTGCGCGCCGGTGGCCGAGGTGTAGCCGTTCTGCATGATGACCAGCACGCGGTCGCCGCGATTGAACATCGACGAGGCGACGCCACTCAGCAGGCCGTTGTGCCAGAAGCCACCATCGCCCATCACCGAGATCGTGCGCTTCTGCATTACCGGGGCCACGGCGCCGGCCGCCGCCAGCGACATGCCGAATCCGAGGATGGAATTGCCGAGATTGAACGGCGCCAGGGTCGCGAAGGAGTGGCAGCCGATGTCGCTCGAAATATGGACCTTGCCGACCTCGCGTTCGAGCAGCTTGATCGCCGAGAAGACCGGCCGCTCCGGGCAGCCGACACAGAAACCCGGCGGCCGCAGCGGCAGCGGCCCACCCAGCAGGCGCTGCGCCTCGGCGCGTCCGGCTCGCGCCGCCTCGAAACGCTCGCGCGGGCCGCTCAGGTCGATGTCGTTGGCCGACTGGGCGAAGAACTTCAGCAGGCCTTCGGTCACCACCTCGGCGGTGTACTCGCCGGCCATCGGCAGCACGTCCTTGCCATAGATCTTCGTGTCGATGTCGCGCTTGCGCAGCAGGACGTGGATCGCCTGCTCGATGTAGTCGGGCGCCCCCTCCTCGACGACCAGAACGGCGCGCTTGCCCTTGCAGAAGTCGGCGATCTGGTCGGGCGCCAGCGGGTGCGTGACGTTGAGCACCAGCGTAGGGATCTTGCCCTCGACCTCCAGCCGGTCGAGGCCGCGCACCAGCACGTTGGTGATGCCGCCCTGGACGATGATGCCGAGATCGGACCGCTCGCCCGGCAGATGTTCGTTCAGCCCGTGCTCAACGATGAAGCGCTCGGCGGCGGGCTGGCGGACCTCGACCTTGAGCTTCTCGTGCGCATAGGTCGACGGCGGATGCGAAATGCGGTCGTAATTGTGTGCGGCGGGCTCGGCGAGCCGATGATTGCGCGAAATGGCCGGCGGAACGTTGTCCTTGGCCACGAACTCACCGGTGACGTGGCAGGCGCGGATGCGCAGTTCCATCATCACCGGCGTGTTAGTCGCCTCGGAAAGCTCGAAGGCCTTCTCCGTGCAGCGCACGATGGTCGGCAGCGAGGGCCGCGGGTCCATCAGCCAGAGCGAGGATTTCAGCGCATAGGCCTGCGTGCGCTCCTGGATGACCGAGGCGCCCTCGCCATAATCCTCGCCGACCACGATCAGCGCGCCGCCGATCACGCCGGGCGAGGCGAGGTTGGAGAGCGCGTCGGCCGCCACGTTGGTGCCGACGATCGACTTCCAGGTCACGCAGCCGCGCATCGGGTAGTTGATCGAGGCGCCGAGCAGCGCCGCCGCCGAGGATTCGTTGGTACAGGTCTCGAGATGGACGCCCAGCTCGTCCAGCAGGTCCTGCGATTCGACCAGCACGTCGACCAGATGCGAGACCGGTGCGCCCTGATAGCCGCCGACATAGGCGACGCCGGATTGCAGGATCGCCTTGGTGACGGCCAGGATTCCCTCGCCGCGGAAAATCTCGCCGTCGCCCAAGCGCAGGGCCCGTACCTCCTCGGTGAAGGAGCGCTCGGGATTGGTCCGCTGGGAAACGGGAAGTTGGGCCGCCGGCTGGTCGAGCATGGCGCGAAGTATAGGGGCTAACGCCGGACGCGACGATCCCGTTTGGAATCGCGAACGCCCTCGCGCCGCGCCTTCGCCAGCAGGGCGCGAAACGGCACGAGAAGTTTCTCCCGCACCGCAGCATCGCCTTCGAGCACCTGCAGCGAGAGCGCCACCGCCTCCAGGGTCGAGACGGCATCGGGCCGCGCCTCGCGCCGCAGCTCGCCGTAGAGCGAGGGACCGTCAGGCACCACGACGAAGCGGCGCAGCTTGGTGAGCCAGGCATTCCGCCACCAAAGGGCCTTGGCCTGCGCCCAGTTGCCGTCGAGCGCGATCAAGCCCTTCAAGCCGGCGCGCGCCGCTTCCTGGTCAGGCAGCGGCTGGCCCTTGCCATCGATCGCGACCAGCGGGGTCGTCTGGCCTTTGGTTTGCGTCGACCCTAGATAAAGCACGCCCCAATCGCGCGGCTCGGCCGCCTCGCCGCCCAGCGCATGGGCGAGGTTTCGCCAGGACAAGCCCACCACCACCTTGGCATTCGCGAGCCCACCCACCAGCAGGCCCGCCGTGCCCAGCACACGGTCCTGCTCCTGCGGATGCTGCAGGACGAGGATCGTGACCTTGTTGTCCACCGGCTGAGTCATGGCCGAGGGTATAGCCTCCCGGCTAGGGTTGCGCGATGCCCGTCCCTCCTCACGTTCCGGTCCTGGTGTTCGATAGCGTGACCAAGCTGCCCCCTGAAGCGGACGGCGCGGTCGTCATCGGCGCAAGCCATGCCGCGGTCTATGCCGCCTATATGTCGGCGAAATTCGGATGCCGCGCCGCGATCCACCACGATGCCGGCATCGGCAAGGACGAAGCCGGCGTCAGTGGCCTCGCCTACGCCGACAAGCTCGGCATGGCGATGGCGGCGGTGGCAACGGAAAGCGCGCGCATCGGCGACGGGGCGGATCTGGAAGCGCGCGGCGTCATCAGCCGCGCCAATGGCCTCGCCACCGCCTGCGGCGTGATCCCCGGCATGCCGGCCCGCGACGCGGCCGAGCTGCTCAAGCGGGCGCCGTGGCCGCACACGATGCCACCCGCAAAGGGCGAAAGCCGCCACGAGATCGAGGGTGCCGTCTGCGCCGATTCGGCGACGCTGTTGCTGCCGCAGGATCGCGGTCGGATCGTCGCGACCGGCAGTCACGCCGCGCTCAACTCATACAGGGCGACGGCGCCCTTCCGGGCAATGCTGCTGATGTTCAACGACGCAGGCTTCGGCGCCGACCGCGGTGGCGTGCTGGCCCTGCCCGAACTCGACAAGGATGAGATCGCCGCCATCGCAGTCGCTGCGCAGTCGGCACGCATCGGAGATGGGCGATCCACTTTGCAGGACGGAACGATTTCCGACGTCAACACAACCGCATACCGGCTCGGCGCGCGCGTGGGAGGCTCCGCGCTTGCACTGACGCGCGCACTGGCAGAAAAAGCTCGGCAAAGCTGAACGGGAGACGCTTGGGGCATGGCCGTCGTCAATGTGAAGTCGGAGATCGCCGGCAATGTCTGGAAGATCCAGGTCAAGGCGGGCGATCGGATCGAAGCCGATGGCGAGATCATGATCCTCGAATCGATGAAAATGGAAATTCCCGTCCTGTCGCCCAAAGCGGGGGTCATCAAGGAACTCAAGGTCAGCGAAGGCGAGGCAATCGGCGAAGGCCAGCTCGTGGCCGTGCTCGATGCGTAACAGCGCCGTCGCCGCCGACCTCGCGAAGCTCTGGGCGCCCGACAATCTCCGCCGTTCCGCCCCAGGCATCGCCCTGTGCGCTGCCATTGCCGCCGTCGCCTACTACGCCGACACGAGGAGCCTTCTACGATTCGGCGCGGTCTGGGTACCACCGCTGATCCTCACCCTCGTCATTGGCATGGCGCTGCAGCCGCTGTCGGCGAAGCCCGTGCTCAAGCCCGGCCTTGAGTTCGCCGGGCGCACGCTGCTCCGTATCGGCGTTGCCCTGCTGGGGGCGCGCCTGACCCTTGGCAATCTCGTCGAAGGCGGTGCGCTGCCGATCGTGGTCGCCGTGGCCGCCGTCGGAGGCACCATCGTGTTCGGCGCCTGGGTGTCGCGCCTGTTCGGCCTCAGCCAGAATTTCGGCCTGCTCACAGGCTGTGCGACCGGAGTGTGCGGGGCGGCGGCGGCAATGGCCGCTTCGGCCGTGCTGCCCAAGCACGAGAACTCCGACCGCGACCTCGCCTTCACGGTGATGGGCGTCAACTTCCTCAGCACGGTGGTGATGGTGATCTACCCAACCCTGCGCGAGACGCTGGGCTTCTCGCTGTTCGAGATGGGCGTTTTCCTGGGCGGCGCCATCCACGACGTGGCGCAGGTTGCGGGCGCGGGCCAGACGATGGGCCCGCAGGTGCTGAGCGACGCGATCATCACGAAGTTGCTGCGTGTGGCGGCCCTGCTGCCGGCCATCGCCGGTATCGCCTGGTGGGTGGCGAGGAGCGGCGGTCCGCAGACCTCGGCACGCCCGACGCCACCGGTCTTCCTGTTCGGTTTCCTGGCGCTCGCCGCGCTGAACTCGCTGGGCATCATTCCTGCCGCCGTCCGCGATGCCGTCGGCCAGATCTCCGCCTTCCTGATCATCACCGCCATTGCGGCGCTGGGTATGAAGACGTCGCTGCTGGCGCTGGTCCGCATCGGCATGGCCCCGGTGATGCTGCTCATCACCGAGACGATCTTCGTCGGCCTGCTGGTCGTCGGCCTGATCTACGGCTTGCGGGCCGCGGGACTCTAATTCCCCGGCTTGGTGCCGGTCGCCTTCACGACCTCGCCCCAGGTGTCGATTTCGTTCTTGATGAACTCGGCGAACTGAATGGGCGTGCCGGGGGCCGGTAGCGCGGCGCGCTGCTCGATCTGCTTGATCACCGCCTCGTCGTTCAACAGCGTCTGGATGTCCCGGCTGACTTTCGCCACGATCTCGAGCGGCGTGCGCGCCGGTGCCGCGAGTCCAGACCAGCCGGCGGCATTGAAGCCCGGGATGGTGGCCGCGATCAGCGGGATCTTGTCGAGCGGCGGTGGCGCGGGGCGCGACGTGGTGACGGCGATCCCCTTGATGCGTCCGTCCTTGATGGCATTGAGCGCGGACGCGGTGCTGTCCATCATCAGCTTGACGTGTCCACCCAGCAGGTCGGCCATCGCCGGCCCACTGCCCTTGTAGGGAATATGCACGATGTCGACCCCGGCCTTGAGCTTGAACAGCTCCATGGCCAGATGCTGCGAGGTGCCAGGACCGGCGGAAGCGTAGGAGAGCTGTCCCGGCTCCTTCTTGGCGAGCGCGATCAGCTCAGGCAGCGTGTTCACCGGCAGGCTGGGATGCGCCACGATCACCAGCGGTACCAGGAAGATGTTGGAGATCGGCAGGAAGTCCGTCAGCGGCTTGTAGGGCAAGTCGGGATAGAGGCTGGGATTGACGCCGAACGTGCCGCTCGACACGACCATCAGCGTGTAGCCGTCGGGCGCTGCCATCTTGCCGTACTCGGTGGCGGGGATACCACTACCCCCCGCCTTGTTGTCGACGATGACCTGCTGCTTCCACTTCTCCGACAGCTTCTCAGCCATCAGACGCGCAAAAATATCGGCGGCCTGTCCCGGCGGGAAAGGTACGATGAAGCGTACGGGCTTGTTGGGCCACGCAGACTGCGCGATGGCCGGTCCGGCAAGCGCTGCGCCTGCCGCTCCTGCGAGCGCCATGACATGGCGACGCGTCGGATTCATTTCTGGAACCTCCCAGTTCGTTTCGAGTGACAGGGTACCACAGGCCCCCGAAAATGACCGCATGACAGGCAGAATTCATATCGCTCCGCCCCGCGATACGGTGGACCACGGCGCCATAGCCGATCTGGTCCGGGAATATGCAGGATCGCTCGGCTTCTCCCTCGACTACCAGGACTTCGAGACAGAACTCGCCGACCTTGGCGCAAAGTATGGCCCGCCAGGCGGTGCCCTGCTGCTTGCTCGGGTCGATGGCGAACCGGCAGGCACCGTGGCGCTCCGGCAACTCGAGCCCGGGATCGGCGAGATGAAGCGGCTCTACGTCCGGCCGGGCTTCCGCCGGGAACGCTCCGAGACCGGAAACTCGGTCGGCCGCGAGCTTGCGCTGCGAATCGTCGAGGCTGCACGCGCCTGCGGTCATCGACGTCTCAGGCTCGACACAATCGGTCCCAAAATGGAGGCAGCGATCAAGCTCTATCGGACGATGGGCTTCACAGAGATCGCGCCCTATTACCCCAGTCCGGTGCCCGGCACCGTCTACATGGAGCTGGTCCTTTGACCGATCGCTTCTACGAGGATTTCAAGGTCGGCGACCGCTTCATGAGCGGCGGCATGACGATCACCGAGGCCGCCATCATCGATTTCGCGCGACAGTGGGATCCGCAGCCCTTCCACACAGATCCCGCGTTCGCCGCAAAGTGGACGTTCGGCGGCCTGATCGCGTCCGGTCTCCACACGATGGCGGCGACGCTGCGCCTGTGGCTCGATCTCGGCATCTTCCGCGCCTGCAGCCTGGGCTCACCCGGCATCGGCGAGGTCCAGTTTCCCCGTCCCGTCCGGCCCGGCGATACGTTGCGCGTGGTGTCCGACATCGTCCAGCTCCGGCCCTCCACCTCAAAGCCGGACCGCGGCATTGCGCGGCTGCGCCAGGTCACGATCAACCAGCGCGGCGAGCAGGTCATGGAACAGGAGACGACGGTCTTCCTGAAGCGGCGCGCCGCTGCCTAGCGCCAGGCGAAGACCGGCTGCTCGTAGTGGTCGACCCGCGTGTCGCGGCCGGCCAGCGCCACTTCCCGGAACTGAAACAGCACCGCCGCCGTCGGGGCATTCACCGTGGCGACCGGCAGCGGCAGGCGGATGATCGGACGGTCGGACTCCTCGATCGCCAAGATCTCCGGCGAGCCCTCCCGGAACAGCTCCGCGCAGCCGATCCGGTAGGCCCCCGCCACTTCCGAAGGATTGGGCGTCAGCGTGACGCCGGACGCCCAGACCACCACCGGCGCGATCAGGTAGCCCGACCGGGTCGGATAATCGTCGAGCGTCCCCAGTATGTCGTCGGTGGAGGCCAGCACGCCCAACTCCTCGTGCAGCTCGCGCAGGGCGGTCTGCTCGATCGTCTCGCCGGGATCGACCCGCCCGCCCGGCAGGGCCCACTGGCCGCCATGGGCACGCAGCTTCGGCGTCCGCCGCGTCAGAAGGAACGCCGCCTCGCCGGGCTCGTCGGCTTCGGCGATGACGATGGCCACGGCCGCGCGCTTGAGCCCGCCGGCATCGATGCGGCGGCGCAGATCGAAGCGGCCAAGATGCTGCGTGACCCTGGCGCGCAAGGCCTCATCGAAGGGAATCGGGCTCACGAGCCGGCGGGTCTCCGGAACGTCCAGACCACGGCAGGCGGTATGTTGCGCCAGATCCGGGGGCCGCGCGTGCCGACGAGCCGAAGTGCCTGGGACAGGTTGCGCGGCACCGGCTGCGCCGGACCATAGGTGAATTGCACCAGGGCGCCGCCGCGCGGCAGGGCATCGAACACACCCTCCACGATACCGCGCACGACATCTGCGGGAAGCGACAGCAGCGGCAGGCTCGACACGACGGCCGACACGGTGCCGATCCCCTGCTCCGCCAAAATCCGGGGTAGCCGGGCGGCATCGCCCTCGACGATCTGCGGTCCGGCGAAATGCCGGCGTAGGAAGGAGGCGAGTTCGGGGTCGCGCTCGACCAGCGCAAGGCGCTGGGCGGGGATGCCCGCGGCGAGCAGTGCCTTGGTGACTTCGCCCGTCCCGGCGCCCAGTTCGATCACATGGCCCTCACGGCCCATCATTTCGGCGAGGGTTGTCCGGGCCATCGCCTCTGCCAGCAACCGCCCGCTCGGCACGACCGCCCCCACCGCAAACGGCCGGCGCAGCCAGCGTTTCAGGAAAAGGGCGGTGCCGGCGCGCGAGCCGAGGTCGTCACGGGTCTCGATCGGGGGCATGGCGGAACGCTAACAGACGCTTCTCCAGGTCGACAGGAAAAAGCAGCCGCTCCCTATTGCGCGGGTTGCAGGACGGGCTCCGTCGCAGGCGCCTGGGCAGGCGCCTCGAACACCGGCTCGGCATGCCGCATCTGCTCCACGGCGTTGACCATGGAGACGTAGACGGCGGCCGCGTAGGGCAGCGACTGCACGATCATGAACAGCGACCACAGGCGGGCCTCGGGATCGACGACACCGTTGCCGAACCACAGCACCGCCGCCGCAATCCACAGCAGCGCGGCCAGGATCGCCTCGCCGCGTGCCATGCCGAGCGCCATGCCCAGCGTCGCGCGTTCGTCCATTTTCGGCGTGCGCATGAAGGGCAGGCGGCTGGTCGCCAGTCCATAGATCACTGCGCGCCCGACCGTGTAGGTGAGCGCCAGGCCCGCCAGAGATGCGCCGATGCTCTGCCGGAAAGTGCAGCGCACGCGGTCGAAATACAGGCCGAACGAGTACAGCAGCTTGAAGACGAAGATGCCGATGGTCGGGGCGATGAACTCGGCCGGCGGCAGGCCGACCGGCTTCAGGCCGAACAGCGGCGGCAGGACGACCGCCAGCACCCAGGCGAGGCCCGCCCAGGTGAAGATCAGGTTCAGCGCATCGGCGAACCAGGGCAGCCAGCCGGCCACGAAATGGTATTTCTGCCAGAAGGTCAGCTTGGTATCGCCGAAGAACATCTTGCCGGCATGCGCCTTCATGATCTGCATGGCGCCGTAGGCCCAGCGGAAGCGCTGCTTCTTGTAGCCGGAGAAATGATCCGGCGTCAGGCCGTGGCCGAAGCGCTCGCGGCTGTACATGGCGCCGTAGCCTTTCTCCATCAGGCGCAGGCCGAGCTCGGTGTCTTCGGTGATGCACCAGGTCGCCCAGCCGTCCATCTCCTCCATGCAGGAGCGGCGGACCAGGGTCATCGTGCCGTGCTGGATGATGGCGTCGTACTCGTTGCGCAGACACATGCCGATGTCGAAGAAACCGGCATATTCCCAGTTCAGCATTTCCTTGAACCGGTCGCCGCGCCAGTCGCGGTGGTCCTGCGGCGCCTGAACGTAGCTTATCTTGCTATCGTCAAAATAAGGCACCAGCGCCTTCAGCCAATCCGGGCGCACCATGTAGTCGCTGTCAATGACGCCGATCACCTTGGCGTCGGGCGCGGTCTGGCTCAGCACGAAGTTGAGGGCGCCGGCCTTGAAGCCCTTCATGACGTCGAAATGGAAGAACTTGAAGCGCTCGCCGAGCTGGGCGCAGTAGTCCTGCACCGGGCGCCACACCGCGGGATCCTTGGTGTTGTTGTCGATGACGATGACTTCGAAATTGGGGTAGTCGAGCCCGGCCAGCGAATCGAGCGTCTGCATGACCATCGACGGCGGCTCGTTGCAGATCGCCAGATGCAGCGAGACTTTCGGCCAGTCGCGGTCCGCCGGCTGGCGCGCGATCATCTCGGCGGCCGGCAGCGCCTCGCGCGTCCAGCGGCCCCGCCAGATCGTCTCAGCCATCTCAAGCGCCTGCACGAGCGCCATGCCCAGGCTGGACACCAGGAAGAAGGCCAGCACCCCCCAGCCGACCATCTCGGAGGCGACCATGTAGGTGCCGGCGGCGACGGACGCACCGTAGGCCACGGCGCTCGCCGACAGGGCCACCAGGGCGCAGAAGCCCACCTGCCCCGCCATCCCGAGCCGCGGCCAGCGCCACAGAAAGATCAGCATCAGCGGCAGCGACGCCACCAGCGACCAGGCGGCGCAGGACAGCCATTGCGGGAAGGTCTCGATCGAGCCGGTCCAGGAGAATTTCGCCTCGCGGTCGGCGTTCCAGAGGCCCCAGTAGCCGCCCGCCTTGCCTTCCAGGTCGTAGGACTTCCATGGCTGGTCGACGGCCTCGACGACGAACGTGTCGATGTTCTGCGAGCGCAGCCACGCCACCATGTCACGTATGTTCTTGGCCTGCTCGGCCGGCGTCGCATACTTCACGACACCTGAACCCGGGCTGCGGCGCGCGGCGCCGTTCGACGGCCAGCCGACCTCGGTCACGATGATGTTCTTGTTCGGGTAGAGCTTGCGCAGCAGGCCGATCTTTTCCTTCACATACTCGAGCGGCGTCGAACTCGACTGCTCGTCCCAGTAGGGCAGGATGTGGACGGCGAGATAGTCGACCTCGCGCGCGAGCTCGGGATAGCGCTCCCAGATGTGCCACGGCTCGGCGGTGCTGACCGGCACCTTGACGTTGCGCTTGACGTTGCGGATCTCGCGAATGAGCTGGGCGGGGCTGGTGGCGTTGGGATCGCGCAGGTCCTTCTCGCCATCAAAGCGCAGGATGTTCTCGTTGCCGACCAGGACGCGCTCGATGTTCGGGTTCTGGTTGGCCATGCGGATCAACGCGCCGGTTTCCTCGGCATTGACTTCGCTCGACTCACGTCCGAACTGCAGCTTGGCCTCGTTGGGACTGTAGATCCAGGCGCCGGGCACCAGCTTAAGGCCGTATTTGGCGGCCAGGGCCGGCATCGAATCGCCGCCGTCGGTGGTGCGATAGGTACGGACGTAGTTGACCTTGCCGCCGAGCATCGCGAAGTCACGCTCGATCTGGTCCTTGCGCGGCTTGATCTGCGGCGTGGCGGTCTCGTTCACCGCCGTGCGCAGGAAGCTCCAGATGCCGCTGGCCTTGCCGGCGAGCGGATCCTGGTCCTTGGCCCACGGGGCGTACGTCACGCCATGCAGCGGCCCTTCCAGGTCGGCTGCCGTCACACGGCCGTCCAGCAGACGCCAACCGACCAGCGTGGCGGCGACGACGATGAGTAGAACCAAGCCCCGACGCATCATAAAGGGACAATCGCTCCGGCAAATCCGCCGGTGGTTGACGCTCGCTTCGGGATCGCGGTCGCATGTCTCCTGCGGACGACAATCGTCGACGCAAGGACCGTGCCCGGATCGACTCTTCCAGCGAGCCGACTACCACGCAGTGCGGCGGACCTCTTCGAGGTTTCCTTGCGCCCGATTTCCTCGGCTGCGACCCTTCGCAGCCGGTAAGGCGACACCGCAATCTATAGCCTGCGGCTTCGGGTACGGTAAAGAGACCCAAAGCGATGATGGCTAAAATGCCTAATTGTCGCTGGCCTTGTCGCCCGTCCTTCGCCAAAACGCCACAAACCATGACTGAACAGGACCCCGCTGCAGCGCCCGCTGCGGTCCCTCCCTCTCTTCGCGCAACCTATCGCACGGCAGATCGTTACGGCTTTCTGGAGCGCGCCGGCGCGCACCTCCGTTACGCTTGGTGGAATGCCCTCGGGGTCCCCCGCGGCACCGTCGTCATCCTCACGGGCCGGGGCGAATTCATCGAAAAATATGCCACCGAGGTGGTCGGTGACCTTTTGAAGCGCGGCTTTGCCGTGGCCGCCGTCGACTGGCGTGGCCAGGGCCTCTCGGACCGGCCGCTGCCGGATCGCGGCAAGGGACACGTCGACACCTTCACGACCTACATGGCCGACATCCGGCTGTTCCTCGAAACCGTGGTTTCACCTGACGCGCCTCGTCCGGTGCTGGCCCTCTGCCACTCGATGGGCGGCCACATCATGATGCGCGAAATGGCGGAGAACGGGACCGGTCCCTTTTCCGCCGCCCTGTTCGTGGCGCCGATGACGGCGCTCCGCCGCGAAGCCATGCTTCGGTCGGTCCTGATGATCATGCCCGAGGTGCCCGCCGTCGAGGAACGCTACCTGTTCGGAACCGGCCCCTTCGTCCTGCTGGCCCGCGAGTTCGCCTCGAACTTCGTGACCCACGACGAGCGCCGTTATCGCTTCACTGAGGACTGGTACACGGCCGATCCGCGGCTCTCGATGGGCGGTCCGACTCTCGGCTGGTCCCGGCAGGCCGTCCGGTCGATGGCCGCCGTCCAGGCCCCGGGCTATCTCGAGCGCATCGACATTCCGCTCCTCGTCATCAGCGCCGGCGAGGACCGGCTGATCGACTCCCGGTCCCATGCCCCGCTGGTGGCCCGCCTGAAGCACGGCGAGCACTTCACGATCGGCCACGCCCGTCATGAGATCATGATGGAGACCGACGAGATCCGGGCCCTGTTCTGGGAAGCGTTCGACCGGCTGGTGAAGGGTGTGCTGAGCTGATGACCGAAGTCCAGATACTGGTGATCTTCGTCGCCTTCATCTTTGCCGGCATCGCCAAGGGTGCGGTCGGCATCGGACTGCCACCGATCGCCGTGGGGCTGATGACGCTGGCCGTGCCGCTCGAAGACGCGCTGGCGATCATGACCATTCCGACGCTGGTCACCAACATCTGGCAGGCGGCCTATGGGCGCGGCCTGATGCGCCTGTTCCGCCGTTTCTGGACGCTCGCCCTGACCGCGACCGTCACGCTGATCCTCGTGGCCGCGAGCCTGGACAAGCTCGGCTCGGCCCAGGCCTCCGCCTGGCTGGGTGTCATGCTCGCTCTTTATTCAACGATCGTACTCCTGGCGTGGCGCCCGCGGGTGTCGCGCCGGGCCGAACGCTGGATGAACCCGCTGATGGGCATCGCCAGCGGCGGCGTCGCCGGCTTCACAGGCATCGCGGCGGTACCGTTCCTGCCCTACATGCAGTCGCTGGACATCGACAAGGACGACCTCGTCCAGGCGCTGGGCATCCTCTTCATCTTCCTGATCGGCTCGCTCACCTTTGCGCTGTTCCGCCAGGGCGCCTTCGACGCCACGAACGTCATTGGCGGGATTGCCGCCATCGTGCCGACTTCGATCGGCGTCTGGCTCGGCCAGAAGTCGCGCAATGCCCTGTCGCCCGAGATGTTCCGCCGGGTTTTCCTGATCGGGCTGCTGGCCCTCGGGCTGCACATGGCGCGTGGCTTGTTGTAGGGTCGGGCCATGTCACTCCCTCCCTTCAAGGTCACGATCTGCGGCATTCCCGAGCTGCCGGAGCACTGCGCCGTCGGCGTCAGCCACGTCCTGTCGATCATCGACACCCACGAGCCGCGCCCGCCCGCGCTCGACACCTACTCCGGCATCGACCACGAGCTGATCCGCTTCGATGACGTCGTGGCGGAGTATCCCGGCTTCGAGGCCTGCACGCAGGCTCATATCGAGAAGGTCCTGGCCTTCGGCGAGCGCGTCCATGCGCAGCCCGACGGGCACGTGCTCGTCCATTGTCACGCGGGTATCTCGCGCTCGACGGCGGCGGCCGCCATCCTGATGACCCAGTTCGCGCCGGGCAACGAGGAAGAGGCCTTCCTGAAGCTGCTGGACCTGCGCAAGCATGGCTGGCCCAACACCCGCATGATCGAGTTCGCCGACACGCTGCTGAAGCGCGACGGCGCCATGCTGCGCGGCCTGGTCGCCTATCGAAGGGCTCTGCTCGAGGTGAAGCCGCACCTCAAGGAAGTGGTCCGCAACATCGGTCGCGGCCACGAGATTCCGACTTAAGAGTCGTCCTGAGCCTTGGCGAAGGACCTCACATCGCGGCCAGCGGACTCTCCTGCCGGCGTCAGATCCTTCGCTCGCGCTCCAGGGCGGGGGGTACCCCGCCCGCGATGACAGAATAGAACCGTCTACCGAGCCTTCATCGGCAGGCTGGCGAGATGGGTGCCGGCATCGACGATCAGGAACTCGCCGGTGATGTTGCTGGCACTGGTCAGGAAGAACATGACGGCTTCCGCCATCTGCTCGGGCGTACCGGCCTGCCGCAGCGGGGTGTTCTGTTCCTGCCCCATCTTCATCTTGTTGTAGTTCTCCTCGCCCATGCCGCCCAGCAGCCAGCGCGTCTGGATGAAGCCCGGGCAGACCGTGTTTACCCGCACCGCCGGCGACAGCCAGCGCGCGAGCGTGAGGGTCAGGGTGTTGAGCGCGCCCTTGGAACAGGCATAGGGGATCGAGCTGCCGACTCCCATGACGCCGGCGATCGAGGAGATGTTCACGATCGAGCCGCGATCCTGGTCGCTCTCCCACTGCTTCTTCATCATCGGGTAGACGGCGCGGCTCATCATGTAGGGGCCGGTGACGTTCACCCGCAGGATGCGGTCGAAATCCTCCGGCGTGACGCCGTCGAGGTCGCCCTGGTTCTGGAACTTGGTGGTGCCGGCATTATTCACCAGACCGTCGATGCGGCCCCACTGCTTCATCGTCTCGTCGGCGAGCTTCCGGCAGTCGACGTCCTGGCCCATGTCGGCCTGGACGAGGATCGCCTCGACGCCCTTGGCCTTCACCGCCTCGTAGGTCTCGTCCGCCTCTTTCTTGCTCTTGGTGTAGTTGATCGCGACGTTCCAGCCGCGCTCCGCCAGGTCGAGCGCGCAGGAGGCGCCCAGCCCGGTCGCCGAGCCCGTCACGATTGCCACCTTGTTCGATTTCGCCATGTCGTTTCTCCCGATATCTCGCAGCACCTTTCATAGGCTAGGATCGGGGCTCAAGGCAAAGAAACGCATGTCAGGCGGGATCATGGCCGATCTGTTTTCGATGAAGAATCGCGTGGCGCTGGTGACCGGCGCCTCGCGCGGACTAGGGCGCGACATGGCGCTGGCCCTGGCGGAGGCCGGCGCCACAGTGCTCTGCGCCGGCCGCACGGTGAAAGAGCTCGATACGACGGCCCGCGCCATCGACCGCAAGGGCGGCAGGGCCCACGTCGTCACCATGGACGTGACCGACGAGGCGGACGTCGTCGCCAAGGTCCGGGCCATCGTGGCCAAGCACCGCCGCATCGATGTGCTGGTGAACAATGCCGGGATCGTGCACCGCCAGGACATCGTCGACACGGCAACAGCCGATTTCCGCAAGGTGATCGAAACTGACCTTGTCTCGCAGTTCATCGTCGCCCGCGAGGTCGGCCGTCACATGCTGGCGCGCAAGTATGGCCGCATCGTCAATATTTCGTCGGTCATGGCGGTGCTCGGCCGCGCCTCGGTCGCGGGTTACGTCTCCGCCAAGCACGGGCTGGTCGGCCTCACCAAGAACCTGGCGGCCGAGTTCGGACCGCACGTCACCGCCAACGCGATCGCACCCGGCTACATCCGGACCGAGCTCAACGTCCCCCTGCAGCAGAACAAGGAATTCAGCGACATGCTGGAACGGCGTACCGCGGCCGCGCGCTGGGGCAAGCCCGAGGACCT
Organism: Reyranella sp.; assembly: GCF_965279625.1. Lineage (GTDB taxonomy): Bacteria > Pseudomonadota > Alphaproteobacteria > Reyranellales > Reyranellaceae > Reyranella. The sequence goes on along the minus strand of NZ_OZ257251.1, from coordinate 5,486,304 downwards.
GCGCGGCGCGCTGCTGCTGCTCGCATCCGATGCGGGCAGCTACATCACCGGCCACACGCTGGTGGTCGATGGCGGCCTGACCACCATCCTCGCCTGATCGGACGCGCCTGACCATGACCGGCATTCCGCGCTGGGCGATGCTCCTGGCGGCCGCGGCCTTCGCGCTCTACGCCGTCGCGGTCTCGCAGGGCTGGCTGCGCGACCCGTCGCTGGCGAAGGCCGATTATGTCGGGACCATCGACGTCTCGGCCGATGACGCAAAGCTCTACCGCGCCGTCCCCTTCGAATGGCAGGTGAACAGCGCCGCCGGTAGCTTCAAGGGTAACGACACCGCGCATGTTCGTATCGACCCGTCGGGCGAACGCACCGTGATCTGCGGCTGGGTCCCGCTCGACAAGGGCGGTGCGTCGATCCGCGCCACGCGCTGGCTGAGCGAGGCGCGCCTCGCCGTGGGGGACATCAAGGTCACCGCCCTGTTCATCGCGCCGGTCGACAAGAAGCCGGGGGACGGGCTCAACGCCGGCTGCCTGCGGCTCGACGAAGGCATCAAGCCCGCCGCCGATGCGCCGCTCAGGCTCGACGGCTCTCCGGTCCGCGAATAGACCCGCTTCACCGATTGAAAGAGTAAACCATGCTGCCCAGACAAGGCGTCACCCCGGAACTGGCCCGTTTCATCGTCGACACCAAGTGGGGTGACCTTCCCGAGAAGGCCCGTCACGAAGCCAAGCGCGCCCTGCTGAACTTCTTTGCCGTGGCAATCGCGGGATGCCGCACCCAGCCGGTCGAACTGGCGCTGCGGACCCTGGGCGAATTCTCCGGCGGCCGGCAGGCCACCATAGTCGGCCGCTCAGAGCGCATCGATCCGCTGACGGCCGCCTTCCTGAATGCGGCAGGCGCCAACGTCTTCGACTATTGCGACACCCATCTGCCAACCGTGGTTCACCCGACGTCGCCGCTGGCACCCGCGCTGCTGGCCCTCTCAGAGATCCGCCACGTGACCGGCCCGGACCTCCTCCTGGCCTTCGCCCTGGGCTTCGAGATCGAATGCCGGGTGGGCGGTGCGGTCTCGCCCGGCCATTATCCCAAGGGCTGGCACATCACCTCGACCTGCGGCGTGTTCGGCTCGGCGGCGGGCGCAGCCAAGCTGCTGGACCTCGACGTCGAGCGCACCGTATGGGCGCTGGGCAGCGCCGCGACGCAGTCCGCCGGCCTGTGCGAATGCCTGGGCTGGCCTGCCAAGAGCGTCAGCGTCGGCAACGCGGCCCGCAACGGGCTGTTCTCGGCCCTGCTCGCGGAGAAGGGTTTCGCCGGCCCGCCCGAGCCGATCGCCGGCGCGCAGGGCTTCCTCGCGGCCATGGGCGAGCCGCCTAACTGGGCGGCCCTGCTCGACGGACTCGGCAAGGACTGGCAGGTCAATCACAACTCGATCAAGCCCTATGCTGCGGGCTTTGTGATCCATCCCCTGCTCGACCTGGCGCTCGACTGGCGCCGCGCCCATCCGGATGTCGCCGTCGAGCGGATCACCGTGCGCGGCAATCCCCTGCTCCTGCAACGAACGGATCGTGCGGACATCGCCACAGGGCGCGAGGCCCAGGTCAGCCTGCAGCATTGCGTGGCGGCCGCGCTCGTGCTCGGCAAGGCCGGCCTCGACCAGTTGACCGATGCCTGCGTCGCCGATCCCGCCATCAAGGCCCTGCGCGGCAAGTTCGAGTGCACGAGCGACGACCGAATCTCGACCATCGCCGCCGAAATGGACATCTGGACCATCGACGGCAAGAAGCACGCGCTTTCCACCCCGGCGGCGCGCGGCAGCTCATCGAACCCGCTGAAGGATGCCGAGATCGAGGGCAAGCTCCGCGACGAAGCAAGGCGCTGGGAGCCGGACCACGACATCCAGCCGCTGATCGACGCGGTGTGGGCGCTCGATCGCAGCGAGGATGTCTCCTCGCTGCTGGCGTTGGCGGTGCCTACTCGACGGTGACGTTGGCGGCCGCTGCGACCGCCTTCCAGGTCGCGATGTCCTTTTGGATGAAGGCCGCGAACGCTTCCGGCGAGTTCCCGACCGTCTGCATGGCCTGCTTCTCCAGCAGCTCCTTGGTGGCGGGATCTGCCAAGGCCTTCGCGATCTCGGCGTTCAGCTTCTGGATGACGGCGGGCGGCGTCTTGGCCGGCGCCAGGATGCCGTGCCAGGCCAGCGCCTCGAAGCCGGGATAGCCGCTCTCCGCGACGGTCGGCACTTCGGGCGCCACCGGCGAGCGTTCCAGGCTGGTAACGGCGAGCGCGCGCAGCTTGCCGGACTTGATGTGCGGCAGGACGCTGATCGGATCGCCGAACACGACGTTCAGCGTGCCGCTGACGAGATCGCCGACCGCCAGCGCCGTGCCGCGATAGGGCACGTGGGTCATCTTGAGTCCGGCCTTGCTGGCGAACAACTCGGCCACCAGATGGTTGGCCGCGCCGACACCGGTCGAACCGTAGTTCAGGGCGCCGGGCTTGCTCTTCGCCAGCGCCACGAACTCCTGCAGGGTTTTGGCCGACGACTCGGAATTGACGACGAGGATGTAGGGATAGGCCGTCGTCATGGTGATCGGCGCGAAGTCCTTCACCGGATCATAGGGCAGAGACTTGTAGACGGCCGGATTGATCGAGATCGGGCCGGACTGGCCGAGCAGCAGCGTGTAACCGTCAGGCTCGGCCTTGGCCACCAGGTCGGTGCCGACGATCGAGCCAGCCCCGCCCTTGTTCTCGATCACGATCGGCTGGCCGATATTCTCAGCAACCTTCTTGGCGACGATCCGCGCCACCGAATCGGCACCGCCGCCCGGCGCATAGGGCACGACGAGTTTAAGAGGCCTGGACGGAAAGTCCTGTGCCCAAACCGGACCTGCGACCATCGCAAGCACGAGCGCGCAGGCCGCGCGCCTCATCACCTTCTTCATCGTTTCCTCCATAGAACTTCATTGGCGGCATCGTTGAGAATGCCGCAGACAAGCGCTACTGAAATATTTCTATGGGGCAATCTCGCGTGTCTGGCGCGGCGCTAGGCCGCCTCCCCTCGCAACTGGGCGAGTCCGCGCCGCATCAGGGCCTTCGTGTAGCGTTCACGCGTAATCAGCGGCACGACGGCATTCTTGTCCGGCGGGGAGGCGAAAACGCCGCTCAGTTCCTTCAGCTCGGCCTCGGCCAGCTTGAAGTTCCCACGCTTCATGTAGCCCAAGGCACGGAAGAGGCGCTCCTCCTCGAGATAGTTGGGCTCGCGATTCCAATCGTCGAGTTGATGCAGCGCCGCCGCGAAACGCGCCAATATCGTCGCCTTGAACTGGGAAGTTACTCGATACATGCCACCCGCCTGATTCTGTTCTCGGAGGGGATGGTGCGCGCGCTTCGGCCCTGCTGCAAGCACCCTGGGCGACGCCGCCCGGCAGCCGGGTGACCCCCGTGGCTCTTTCCAACCCTTTCGGCGAGGACCGCAAGGCACGCGGCACGCCCGCCGATCTCGCCCTGCTCGTTCTGGGCGGAAGCGCCGTGCTGATTGCCCTCATCCTGTGGTTCGACAATGCGCAGGGCGGCCTGACCGGCAACGGCGTCTTCAAGAGCCTCGAACTGAAACCCTGGGTGGTCGATCCGGCGAACGCCCCGCTGTTCGCCTCGAACTATCTCTTCTACCCCGTCTACGGTGCACTCTGCCGGCTGCTCGACCTGCTGGGCGTCTTCGCCGGCGACCCACGGCGGCAGCTCACCATCCTGAACGCGGTGAGCGCCAGCCTCTGCGCTGGAGTGGCCTATCTTCTCGCCCGCGCCATGACGGGCGATCGGGCCATCGCCTGGCTGACGGCCGCGTTCCACCTCGCGACCAGTCACGTGATGTTCCTCGCCATCGTCAACGAGGACATCATGCCGAGCTACACGGTGATGTTCGCGGCCATGGCGCTGGGCGCAATCTGGTTCGCGCGGCCGTCTGCGGCGAGGGTCGCGGCCGTCTCCGTCCTGTTCTCGATCGGCTGGTTGTTTGAATGGCGGCTGATGTTCCCCACCCTGCCGGCGATGCTGGCCGCCCTCTGGTTCTGCGAGCCGCGCCTCGCCCGGCGCTTCGCCTGGATCGCGCTGTTCCTGGCCTGCCTGGTCGCCACGGCCGCCCTCGTGGCACTGGCCTGGCGCGGCCATGCGGGCGCCGTCGGGCCGTTCGATCTCATCTGGACGGGAAAGGCGGTGCGCTCGGTGTGGGCGGGCTTCACCTGGGCCAAGGTCGGCTATCTCTGGGACGGCATCGTGGCCTACCTGCTGGGAACCGGTGTCACGACGTTCGACGGGCTTCCCGGCTGGGACATCTGGCGCTTCACCACGACTTTCGTCTTGCTGGGCATCGGCTTCGTCGCGTGTTCAACCCTGTGGCGCGCCCGCGACGAGGGCCGTGCGCGCGCCGTACTGACCGTATTCGGCGTCACCTTCCTCGCGGGCGAGGTCTTCAACCTCTATTCCCAGCCGCAGGACCCGCAGATGCAGATCAACGTCATGGCCTGGGTGACGCCCGCCTGGTCGCTGGTGCTGCTGGCTGCGCACCGCCGCTGGCCGGCGCGCGGCCCCGCCGCCATGGCTGCGGTGACGATGGCGCTGTTCGCCTACAATGTCTGGAGCATCGCCCCGCTGCGCGGCCTCGACAGCAAGTGGCGCGAGGCCATCGGGCGCCTGGAACGACAGGGCGATCCGGCGCGCACCGTCTTCCTGCTGCACGATTTCGACTGGACGATGGTCTACGGTTCGCTGCACTGGGGCACGGCGGAGCCCGGTGTCGCCGACCTCGGACAGGCCCCGCAGGCGCTGCCGAAGTTCAAATGGATCGGCTTCACCGGCGACGTCCTGCGTCATCCCGACTGGAGCACGGAGCGGCACGTCGAATCGCTGCGGCAACAGATCGACCGCGCCTTGGCGCTCGGCTACGAGGTGCTGGTCGTGCGCCTGTGGGACATTCCCGAGGCGCAGCTGCTGACCGAGACCGGCATGGTCGCCGATGCCTCCCGGCTCGGTGCGCTGCAACGCATGCTGCGCACCGACTTTTTGGCTACGCCGGTGTCCGTCGATCCGGTCGCGGGGTCCGTCTACCGGCTGCAGCGAACCGCTGGCCGCTGACGGCCTACATCGTCGCCTGCTGGATGCGCCGCTCGTCGAGCCCGACCGAGCGCGCCGTCTCCACGATGGCGGCCCAGGTGTCGTCCGGCAGCGGCACGCCGTCGGCGAGACGCTGGGCGCGGGTACGCGATTCCTGCTCGCCCGGCACCAGTATCTCGACGCCGGGAGTCGCGGGCTTGGAGCCCTTCACGAACGAAACGTACTTGGCGATGTCCGTCGGGAAGAAGCCTTCGGCGTCGAACACCTTGGGATCGACGTAGAAGGACAGCATGCCATTGGCGAAGCGGCCGCGCTTGGGATCGGTCGCGCCGGTGCCCGAGAGCGACCCTCCCAGGATCTCGCACATGAAGGCGAGACCCGAGCCTTTGTGGTCGCCGAAGGCGCGGATGGCGCCGGTGCCCTTGCTGTGGTCGCGCGGCCCCGTGGGCGTGTAGTCGCCGTAGAGCAGATGCGGGTCGGCGCTCGGCTTGCCGTCGGGGCCGATCAGCGCCCCTTCCGGCAGTTTCTTGCCGCCCTGGCTTGTCACCAGCACCTTGCCCTCGGCCACGATCGAGGTGGCGAAGTCGAGGACCAGCGGATCTTCACCCGCCCGCGGGACCCCGACGCAGTAGGGCGCGGTCGAGAAGCGGCGCTCGACGCCGCCATAGGGCGCCACCAGCACGCTGCCCGAGGCATTGACGAAATGCACCGAGACGAGACCCGCCTCGGCCGCCATCTCGGCCCAGTCGCCCACCCGGCCGACATGGCCGGCATTGCGCAGCGTCACCGCTGAGAGGCCGTTCTTCAGGCACTTCTCGATGCCGATCTGCACGGCCTGCGGCGTCACGGTCTGGCCGAAGCCATACTTGCCGTCGACCACGGCGATCACCGGAGTGTCGACCAGCACGTCGACCGTCACGTCGGCGACGACCGTGCCGCTCTTCTTCTGCGAGGCGTAGCGCGGCACGCGCACCACGCCGTGGCTGTCGTGGCCCGACAGGTTGGCGCTGACGAGGTAGCGGCCGATGCGACCGCCCTCCTCCTTCGAGCATCCCGCCGTGGCAAAGATGTCCGCGACGAAGGATTCGAGTTCCTTCGCCTTGATCGTCACGCTGCCCATGTCAGGACTTCCCGCGCTGCAGGCTCGCGACGTAACCGCGGTTCCAGGTCGGGTTGATCATCACCTCGTTGATCACGATGTGCGGCGGCAGGCAGGCGATGTAGCGGATCAGGTCGCCGACATCCTCCGACTGCGCCATGCGCTTGCGCTCGGCCGGAGTGATCGGGATCGGCCGCTTGTCGAGGATCGGCGTCGCCACCTCGCCCGGGCAGACCACGCAGGAGCGGATGCCGTTGACGCATTCCTCCATGTTGATCGTGTGGCTCATCGCCACCACGCCGTGCTTGGCCGCCGAATAGGCCGGGCCCGACAGCAGGCTCGGCACCTTGCCGGCCACCGAGGAGGTATGGATCAGCACGCCGCCCTTGTTCTTGCGCATCAGCGGCAGCACCGCCGAGGTGCAGTAGAAGGCGCTCGACAGGTTGCCGTGCACGACCTCGTCGACCCCCTTGGGCGTCAGCTGCTTCCAGCTCCGTTTCTGGATGTTGAGGCCGGCATTGTTCACCAGGATGTCGATGCGGCGGTGCTTCTTGGCGATCGCGGCAACGGTCTTCTCGACCGCAGAGGCTTTCATCAGGTCCGCAGGCTTCACCTCGGCCGTGCCGCCCGCCTTACGGATCATCTCGGCCGTCTCTTCGAGCGCCTCGCGGCGGCGCCCGGTCAGCACTACGGTCGCACCGTCCTTGGCCAGCGCCACAGCCGCCGCTTGGCCAATTCCCGAGCCAGCACCGGTCACCCAGGCAACCTTGCCCGTCAACGAACCCATGAAATTCTCCTCAACGCCAGAAAGCGGCGATTAAAGCACCTTGCCGGTGCTGTCGTCGATCAGATGCATGTTGCTGAGGTCGGCCCTCAGCTTCATGGACTGTGCCGCCGCCGCGCCCGCATTCGGGTTGACGCGACCGCAGACTTCCCGGCCGTTCACCGTGAAATAGACAAGCGTCTCCATGCCCATCGGTTCGACGACGTCGATCAGCATGTCGAAATCGTGCTGGTTCGATTCGGTGTGTGGCTTGGTCTCGGTGATGTGCTCGGGCCGCAGCCCCAGCATCAGGCTGGGCTTGCCGACATGGGCGGTATAGCGGGCCGTGCGGTCGGCCGGCACCGGGAAGGACAGAGTGTCGTTTACCCGCACCCTGAGGGCGCCCGCCGCCTGCTCGAGCTGGCACGTGATGAAGTTCATGGCGGGCGAGCCGATGAACCCCGCGACGAACTTGGTCGCCGGTGAGTGGTAGAGATCGTTTGGCGAGCCAACCTGCTCGATCAGACCTCCGTTCATCACCACCACGCGGTCCGCCAGGGTCATCGCCTCGACCTGGTCGTGGGTCACGTAGACCGTGGTGGTGCGAACCTTCTGGTGCACCTTCTTGATCTCGGTGCGCATCTGCACGCGCAGCTTGGCGTCGAGGTTCGACAGCGGCTCGTCGAACAGGAACACCTTGGGATCGCGCACGATGGCGCGGCCCATGGCGACACGCTGGCGCTGGCCGCCCGAGAGCTGCTTGGGCTTGCGATCCAACAGCTCCGTGATGTCGAGGATCTGCGCCGCCTGCTTGACGCGCTTGTCGATCTCGTCCTTCGGCGTCTTCTTGAGCTTCAGTCCGAACGACATGTTCTCGTAGACGTTCATGTGCGGATAGAGCGCGTAGTTCTGGAACACCATGGCGATGTCCCGGTCCTTGGGCGGCACGTCGTTGACGACGTCGCCGCCGATCGCGATGTCTCCGCCGCTGATCTCTTCCAGCCCCGCGATCATGCGGAGGGTGGTGCTCTTGCCGCAGCCCGACGGTCCCACCAGGACGATGAATTCCTTGTCGGAAATGTCGAGGTCGATGCCGCGGACGGCGAGGACTTCGTCGTACTTCTTGACGACCTTACGCAACGTTACCTGAGCCATGTGTCGACTATCCCTTTGTCGCGCCCGCGGTCAGACCCGCAATGTAGTAATCCATGAGGAAGGCGTAGATGATGAGCGGTGGCGCCGCGCCGAGCAGCGCGCCCGTCATGATCTGCCCCCAGTTGAACACGTCGCCCTTGATCAGCGTCGTGATGATGCCCACCGGCAGCACCAGCTCGCTGGTCGAGGTGGTGAAGGCCAGCGGGTAGAGGAACTGAGCCCAGGCGACGGTGAAGGTGAAGATCGTCGCCGCGATGATCCCCGGCAGGGCCACCGGAATGAAGATCTTGGTCAAGGTCTGCATCCAAGTGGCGCCGTCGATCAGGGCCGCCTCGTCGAGCTCCTTGGGGATCGACGCGAAGTAGCCGATCATGATCCAGGTGGCGAAGGGCACGGTCAGCGTCGGATAGAGGATGATCATCGTCCACCAGTGATTCATCAGCTGGACGTCGAACACCTCGTTCACCCACGCGAACATCTTGAAAAGCGGGATGAAGAGCAGGGTTTCGGGGATCAGATAGGTGAGGAACACGCCGGTCGCCAGCGTGGCCGATCCCCAGAACTTCATGCGGGCGAGCGCGAAGGCGGCGATCACGCTGATCAGCATGGTCAGGATCACGACACAGATCGACACGATCGCCGAGTTCCGGAAGAAGACCAGGAACTGGTTCTGCGACAGCAGGTCGATGTAGTTCTGCAACGTCGGACTGCTGATCCACCACGGATTCTTCGCCGCCGAGATCTCCGCGCTGGTCTTCAGCGAGGTGATCAGCATGTAGACAGGCGGCATCAGGAAGAAGATGGCGAACAGCACGAGGAAGAAATAGGACCAGCGCAGCGCCCAGGTCCGGTCGCGGCTCATGCTGCCGTACTTGGGACGGCTCGGCTCTCCGGTGGCGATTGCGGCGTTTGCCATCAGACTTCACTCCCCCGCTTGGTGATGTCGCGCAGGATGAAGGTCGCGGCGACGGCCAGGATGGGCACCATGAACAGCGACACGGCCGCACCGAGCGGAATGTCACCGCCTTCGATGCCGACGCGGAAAGCCCAGGTGCCGAAGATGTGCGTGCTGTTGAGCGGACCGCCCGCGGTCAGCACGCGCACGATGTCGAAGTTGGCGAAGGTCACGATCAGCGAGAACAGCGCGGTGATGGCGATGATGTTGCGCATCATCGGCAGGGTCACGTACCAGATGCGCTGCCACCAGGTGGCGCCGTCGATCGAGGCCGCCTCGTAGAGCTGCTCGGGCACCGACTTCAGCGCCGCCAGATACATGATCATGAAGAACGGCGAGCCGATCCAGACATTGACCAGGATGACCGAGAAACGGGCCCAGCCCGCCTCGCCCGTCCAGGGAATGCCCTCGAAGCCGAAGATCGCCAGGAGCCAGTTCAGCGCGCTGTAGGATGGATCGAACAGCCACAGCCATGCGAGCGTGCTCATGGCCGGCGGGATAACCCACGGCACCAGCAGCATGCCGCGCCACTTGCGCTGCCCCTTCGCCGGAATGTTGTGGACGAAATGGGCGACCACGAAGCCTATGATCGCCTTGAAGATCACCGCGGTAATGGCGAACAGGCAGGACTGGTAGACCACCAGCCAGAATGTGTCGCGACCGAAAAGGAACTCGAAGTTCCCGAAGCCGACGAAGCGGGTCATCCCCTTGTTGAGGGTCGCGAGATAGACCGCATAGCCCGCCGGATAGGCGACCAGGATGAGGATCAGGAGGATCAGCGGCAGGGCCATCAGGAAGGCGATGGTCGACTTGCGCTGCATGAGCTTGTGCAGGCCGCTGCGCTGCTGTGTCGGGTGCCCGGCAGGGTTGCGGGCGGCGATGTCTGCCATCGGGTACTCCAGGCCCCGTCGGGCCATGCGGGAAACGCCAGGGTGAAACAGGCTACGAGACCAACGCCGGACCGGCCCGCCGTGTCGGAAGCGGCGGCCGCCCTGCCAGCCGCAGGACCACCCCATTTCCTCCCGAACCGGCGCTGAAGGCCGATTCCGGGACCGATCTCGGAGCCGCCCGCCAATCCCTCTGTGGGGGGCCGGCGGGCGGACTCGCATCAGTTGCGGGTGAAGCCCTCGAGCTCCTTGGCCGCCCAGTCGATGGTCTTGTCCATCGCTTCGCCCTTGGCGTAGCGCACGACCATCTGGGTCTGGATGGCCTGGGTGTAGATCTGCTCGGCGATCTTGTGCGGCGCGGGCGCGGCGGCGATCGAGAGCGTCTGGTGGTTGTGCGGGTTCGGGTAGTGATAGAGCGTGCCCTTGGGCGGCCCCTCTTCAGACCAGACCTTGAACGTGGTGAGTTTCTCGAACGACGGCAGGTCGTAGCCCTGCGAAGCGTTGGTCATCTTCTCGGCCGAACTGGCCTGCGAGAGGAAGGTGATCAGGCTCTTGGCCGCCGACTGGTTCTTGCTGAAGTTCCAGATGCCCCAGAAGTACGGCAGGAACGGCGCGTAGCGGCCCTTCGGTCCCATGGGGAAACCGTGCGTCCAGAGCTGCTCGGCGATCTGCGGCGCGTCACGCTTGGCGACGGCCCAGGCGCTGGGCGGGTTCATGATCAGCGAGCCCTGGCCCGAGACCAGGAACTTGTTGTTCGAGGCGTCGTCCCACGACGGCACGTCGGGCGGCAGGAACTGCATCAGCTTCTTGTAGTAATCCAGCACCTGGCGGACCTGGTCGTTCTTCACGACGATGTCGCCCTTGGCGTTGACGAGCTGGGCGCCGAAGGCGTGGAACAGCGCGCCGGCACTGTCGACATTGTCCGACGTCGTGCCGAGCCCGATTCCGAACGGGTTGCCGCCCTTCTGGCAGGCTTCCGCCGCCTTGAGGAAGTTGTCGAGGTTCCAGTCGTCAGCCTTGGGCGCTTGGCCGGCCGGGTACATCGCCTGGATGTCGATGCCGGCATGCTTCTTCAGAAGGTCAATGCGCGAGCACGGTCCCTTGATCTGGCTGCCGGCGGTGGCCGGCACGGCGAGCCACTTGCCGTTCAACTTGCCGAGATACTCGACGGTGCCGTTGACCGCGCCGTTCTCCTTGATGAGCGGCTCCATGACGTCGTTCATGGCGACGAGCTGCTCGGAATAGCGTGCCGGCAGCCAGGTCGAGAAGGCGAGCACGTCGTGGCCGGACTTGGCCTGGCCTTCGGCGGCGGTAGTCAGCAGCAGCTTGTTGCCCTGCGAGGTGATGAAGTCCATCTGGACATCGACCTTGTTCTTCTCACCCCACTCCTTGCAGAGATCTTCGGTGGCCTTGTTCGCACCGGGCACCCAGTGGTCCCAGAAGCCGCAGGTGAGTTTGCCCGCGGCGTGAGCGCCGCGGACGAAGGGCGCAGCCACGAACGCTGCGGAAACCGCAGCGGTACCGGCCACGAATCGACGACGATTGACCTTCCTCGAGACCATGTTTCCTCCTCAGAGCCGTTTCGTACGGCCGATTGACCCGGGCCTGCTTTGACGCAAAGGCAATGGCTCTCATTCGGAGCCTTGAGGCGATGCTATGCACAAGATGCCGGTCAAGCAACGCATTTTGACATGCGACTTCGAATCAGGATCGATTTGACAGGCCACGGATGGGCTTGGATGCTCCGCCGCCCGAGTTGAATCGGGACCTGCAATTCCTGCTAGAAACCACTGTAAATTACACGCCGCGACAATCGCCGGATTTCTCGGCCGCCTGTTTTGAAAGAAGCTTACGCCTCCTCATGAATACCGTTCCTAAAGCCAATCCGTGGCTCGCCGCCGTCGCCCCCTCGCCCATCGGCGAAACCAAGCGCTGGGTGCTGGGCCGCACCTTTCCGACCGACCGGCCGCTGATCGATCTCAGTCAGGCCGTGCCGGGCTATCCGCCGGCGCTCGAGCTGCGCCAGCACCTGGGCGAGCTGCTGCTCGATCCGACGATGCATGGCTACACCCCGATCCTCGGCCTGCCGGTTCTGCGCGAGGCCTATGCGGGACATCTCTCCAACTTCTACGGCGCGCCCGTCACGCCCGCCGAAGTCGGCATCACGTCGGGTTGCAACCAGGCCTTCTGCCTCGCCCTGATGAGCATCGCCAAGGCGGGCGACCAGGTGATCGTGCCGCGGCCCCACTACTTCAATCACGACATGTGGATGCGCATGCAGGGCGTCGAGCCCGTGCCGCTCGACTTCCGGCCGGGCTCCGGCGCGGTGCCGAGCGCTGAGGATGCCGAGAAGCTGATCGGGCCGCGCACGCGCGCGATCATCCTGATCTCGCCCAACAATCCGACGGGCGCGGTCTATCCGCCCGAAACGATCCACGCCTTCTTCGAGCTCGCGAGAAAGCACGGCATCGCCCTGCTGCTCGACGAGACCTACAAAGATTTTCTCCCCGCCGGTGAGCGCCCGCACGATCTCTTCAGCCGGCCGGACTGGCGCGGCACCCTGGTGCACCTCTACAGCTTCTCCAAGGTCTTCGCGCTGACCGGGTATCGCGTCGGCGCCGTCACCGCGGGTACCGAACTGATGGCGGAGATCGAGAAGGCGATGGACTGCGTTTCGATCTGCCCGCCGCGGCTTGCGCAGGAGGCCGCGCTGTACGGCCTGCGCAACCTGCTGCCCTGGGCGCGGAACAACACCGCCGGCCTCAAGGCACGGGCCGACCTGCTGGGCCAGGGGCTCGAACGCTCCAACCGCTGGCGACTGGTCAGCATCGGCGCCTACTTCGCCTACGTGGAGCATCCTTTCGCCGGCACCGCTTCCACCGAAGTCTCCAAGCGCATGGCCGACGAGGAGAACCTGCTCACCATCCCCGGCGACATGTTCGGTGCGGGCCAGGAGCGCTTCATCCGCCTCGCCTTCGCCAACGTCACCGACGACAAGATCCCGACGGTTCTCGAGCGACTGGAGCGGTTCGGCGTGTAGGAATGCCGGCCTGTCCGCCGCCGTCATCAACGCTGCGAAGAGGAACGCGCCATGCCCCACGCCACCACGCCCGACGGGGTGAAGCTCTTTTACGAGGAAGCGGGTAGCGGCACGCCGATCCTGTTCGTCCACGAATATTGCGGCGACTGGCGGGCGTGGGAGCCGCAGATGCGCTTCTTCGCTCGTCGCCACCGCTGCATCACCTATTCCTTCCGCGGCTATCCCGGTTCCGACGTGCCGCCGAGCGGCGACATTTACGGGCAGCAACCTGCCGTCGACGATGCTCTGCACATGCTGGATCACCTGAAGATCCAGAAGGCGCATATCGTCGGCTTGTCGCAGGGCGCCTTCGCGACCGCGCATTTCGGCCGCTGCTATCCTGATCGCGCTCTATCGCTCATCCTCGCCGGTGTCGGCTCCGGCGCGGGCCTCGACGGGCACGAACAGTTCAAGAAGGATGCCGTGACGACAGCCGGGCTGATCCGCAAGGACGGAATGGCGAAGTATGCCGAAAGCCTCACGACCAATCCGACGCGCTCGCGCTTCAAGCTGAAGGATCCGCGCGGCTTCGACGAATTCACGAAGCATCTCTCCGAGCACTCTGCCGTCGGCGCCGCCAATACCATGGAGAACTACCAGGGCAAGCGGCCGTCTCTCTACGACTTCGAGCAGGACTGGAAGCAGCTCGACCTGCCGACGCTGATCATCTGCGGTGACGAGGACGATCCCTGCCTGCAGCCGAGCCTGTACCTGAAGCAGGTCCTGCCGAACGCCGGCCTCGCGATGTTCGCCAAGACCGGACATGCGGTGAACCTCGAGGAGCCGGACGCCTTCAACCGCGAGCTCTGGAATTTCATCGTCCTGGCCGAAGCGGGCAAATGGACCGGACGGCAGCCGGTCACCGAAGGCGCCGGCCTTATCTGAGCGTCACGATCCGATGGTCACGGCATGGTTGAGCGGGCCATGGCCGCGCCCGAAGCCGGGCGCGGTCTCGATCGCCCTGCGGACATAGTCCCGCGCGCGCGCAACGGCATCACGCAGCGTCATCTTCTGCGCCAGACCCGCCGCAATGGCCGAGGCCAACGTGCAGCCCGTGCCATGGGTGCTGCGGCTCACGATCCGGGCATCCTCGAACCGGTCAAACCTTCCATCGTGGAACAGCAGGTCGACGACGCGATCGCCTTCGAGATGGCCGCCCTTCATCAGCACCGCGCCGGCGCCCAGTTCGACCAGACGTTCGGCGGCGCGCTTCATGTCGGTCTCGACCCTCACCGGAAACCCCACCAGCACTTCCGCTTCCGGCAGGTTCGGCGTGATAAGGGCCGCCATCGGCAGCAGCGTGTCGCGCAGCGCCGCTTCGGCTTCGCTCAGCAGAAGCCGGTGTCCGCCCTTGGCCACCATCACCGGATCGACGACCAGAGGCACGCCGGCCGTATGCCGGGCGATGCCGGCCGCCACCACAGCGATCACTTCGGCGCTGTGCAGCATGCCGGTCTTCACCGCGTCGGCACCGATGTCGCTCAGCACGACCTCGATCTGCTGGGCAATGAAGGAAGGCTCGATGCCCATCACGCCATGCACACCCTCGGTATTCTGTGCGGTGAGCGCCGTGATGGCCGTCGCGGCAAAGCCCTTCATCGCGGTGACCGCCTTGATGTCGGCCTGAATCCCGGCGCCGCCGCCGGAGTCCGATCCGGCGACGATCAGCACGCGGCCCTTCATGCCGCCTGCCGCGGGATCGCGTCGATGATCTGGTCGACCACGCTGCGCACGAGTTCGGAATCGTCGCCTTCGGCCATGACGCGGATCAACGGCTCGGTACCCGACTTGCGCACGAGGATGCGCCCGGTCTTGCCGAGCCGTTCTTCTCCGGAGGCGATGGCCTTTGCAACGGAGACGGCATCGAGGGCGGCCGTCGCGTCGGCGACACGGATGTTCTTGAGCAGCTGCGGCACCGGTTCGAAGGCGCGGAAGAACTCGCTGGCCGGACGTTCGCAGAGGATCAGGGCGCACAGCGCCTGCAGCGCCGCCATCAGCCCGTCGCCCGTGGTGGCATAGTCCGTCATGATGATGTGGCCCGACTGTTCGCCCCCCAGATTGAAGCCGTCGGCCCGCATGCGCTCCAGGACGTACCGGTCGCCGACCTGGGTACGCACGAGCTTCAGGCCACGCGCCTCAAGGTAGCGCTCCAGCCCGAGATTGGACATGACCGTCGCCACGACGCCGCCACCCGACAAGAGGCCTCTCTGCTTCCACTGATCGGCGATCGTCGCCATCAGCTGGTCGCCATCGATCACGCGTCCGGTCTCATCGACGAGGATGACGCGGTCGGCATCGCCATCGAGGCCAATGCCGATATGGGCATGGTGGGCGACGACCTGCTCCTGCAGCACGCCTGGGTGCGTCGAGCCGCAATTGCCGTTGATGTTGAAGCCATCCGGCGCGACGCCGACGCGAACGACCTCGGCGCCGAGCTCCGTGAGCACCGTGGGCGCCACCTTGTAGGCGGCACCATTGGCGCAATCGACGACGACCTTGAGGCCGCTGAGGTCGAGGCCGCGCGGTGCCGATGCCTTGACCGACTCGATGTACCGGCCCTGCACGTCGTCGAGCCGCTTGGCCCGGCCGATGGCGGCGGCGTCGGCAAGGACGAGGTCGGAGGGGCTCATCACCAGGGCCTGGATCTCGCTCTCGACGGCATCGGACAGCTTGAAGCCGTCCGGGCCGAACAGCTTGATGCCGTTGTCTTCATAGGGATTGTGCGACGCGGAGATCATCACGCCGACATCGGCTCGCATCGACCGCGTCAGGAAGCCGACCGCGGGCGTCGGAATGGGACCCAGCAGGAACACGTCGACGCCTACGGAGAGGAAGCCGGCCGTCAGGGCCTGCTCCAGCATGTAGCCCGACAGACGCGTGTCCTTGCCGATCACGGCGCGGTTTCGGTGAGCCCCGCGGTGAAAGACCTGGCCGGCGGCCATGCCGATTCGCATCGCCATTTCGGCGGTCATAGGAGCGGTGTTTGCACGACCGCGAACGCCGTCGGTGCCGAAGAGTGAACGAACCATTGGGGGAATCTAACGCATCGCCTCGAAGACGGCGAGGGTCTGCCGCGTCGCCACGACGTTGTGAACGCGAACGATCGAAGCGCCGCGATGCACAGCCTCTACCGCCAGCCAGGCCGATGCCGGATCGCGATCGGCGGGCTTTTCGAGGCCCGTGAGCCGGCCGATGAAGCTCTTGCGGGAGCAGCCGATCAACACCGGATAGCCCTCCTCCGCAAGGCGCTTCGTGCCCGCGATCAGCGCAAGTTCCTCCTCGACGTTCTTGCCGAAACCGAGGCCGGGATCGAGGGCGATGCGCTGCCGCTCCACGCCCGCCGTCTTGCAGGCCGCCGCGCGATCGAGCAGGAACCGCCGGACGTCTTCGACGACGTCCTGGTAGGCCGGGCCGGCATAGCGCTCCTCCGGCCTTCCCCGCCGGTGCATCAGGACGACCGCCGCCTTGCTCCGCACCACCAGGGGCAGCATGGCGACGTCATCGCGCAGCGCCGATACGTCGTTCACGATTCGCGCTCCCGCGGCCAATCCGGCTTCGGCGACGAGGGCGCGACGTGTATCGAGGGAGACGATGGCGCCCTGCCGCACCAGGCCTTCCACGACGGGAAGAACCCGCCGGCATTCTTCCTCGGGCGAAACAGCCGCCGAGCCGGGGCGCGTGGACTCGCCGCCGACATCAAGGATGTCGGCTCCCTCTGCCACGAAGCGCAGGCCATCGTCGATGGCCCGCGCCGAGTCGAGGCGTTCACCGCCGTCGGAAAAGGAGTCGGGCGTCACGTTCACGATCGCCATCACGAGAGGGCGATCGAGCGCGAGGCCCGCGAAGCTCCGCGTCAAACGCCCGGCTGAGGCTCGGGGTTGGCACCCGGCGCCGGGCCGGTGGTCGTGGTCGGAACCGAGGCGCGGCGGCGGCGATCAGACGTGCCGGCACCGCCAGTGTCGTCGCGCACGACCTTTTCGCCGCGCAGGATCGTGCCGATCTCGTCGTTGCTCAGCGTCTCGTACTCGAGCAAGGCCCTGGCGATCGTATGCAGGTCCTCGAGGCGCTCGGTCAGGATCGTCCGGGCGCGGCCTTCGGCCTCCTCGATCAGCCGGCGAACCTCCTGGTCGATCAGCTGCGACGTGGCCTCGGAGACGTTCTGCGTCTGCGTGACGGCATGGCCCAGGAAGACCTCCTGCTCGTTCGCCTGATAGCGCACGCGGCCGAGCTTCTCGGACATGCCGTAGGCCGTGATCATGCCGCGCGCCGTCTGGGTCGCGACCTGGATGTCGCTGGCGGCACCCGTCGTGACGTTCTCCGGGCCGAACACCAGTTCCTCGGCCAGGCGACCGCCGAACATGATGGCCAGTCGCGACTCCAAGTACTGCTTGGTGTGGCTGAGATGATCGCGCTCGGGGAGCTGCATGGTGACGCCCAGCGCGCGACCGCGCGGGATGATCGTCACCTTGTGGAGCGGATCGCTCTTGGGAACATGCATGGCGACGAGCGCGTGGCCCGCCTCATGATAGGCCGTGAGCGTCTTCTCCTCGTCGGTCATCGCCATCGAGCGGCGCTCGGTGCCCATCAGCACTTTGTCCTTGGCGTATTCGAAATCGCCCATGGTCACGAGACGCTTGCCGACGCGCGCGGCGCGCAGGGCGGCCTCGTTCACGAGATTGGCCAGATCGGCGCCGGAGAAACCCGGCGTGCCGCGGGCCAGCACGCGCGGATCGACGTCCGGCGCCAGCGGCACCTTGCGCATGTGGACCTTGAGGATCTTCTCGCGACCGCCGACATCGGGATTCGGCACCACGACCTGGCGGTCGAAGCGGCCCGGACGCAGCAGCGCGGGATCGAGCACGTCGGGACGGTTGGTGGCGGCGATCAGGATGACGCCCTCGTTGGCCTCGAAGCCGTCCATCTCGACCAGCAACTGATTCAGCGTCTGCTCGCGCTCGTCGTTGCCGCCGCCCAGGCCAGCGCCGCGATGGCGACCGACGGCGTCGATTTCGTCGATGAACACGATGCAGGGCGCGTTCTTCTTGGCCTGCTCGAACATGTCGCGCACGCGGCTGGCGCCCACGCCCACGAACATCTCGACGAAGTCGGAGCCCGAGATGGTGAAGAACGGCACGTTGGCTTCGCCGGCGATGGCGCGCGCCAGCAGCGTCTTACCGGTACCCGGAGGACCGACCAGCAAGCAGCCCTTGGGGATCTTGCCGCCCAGCCGCTGGAATTTCTGCGGGTCCTTCAGGAAGTCGACGATCTCCTCGAGTTCGCCCTTGGCCTCGTCGATGCCGGCGACGTCGTCGAAGGTGACGCGGCCGTGCTTCTCGGTCAGCAGGCGCGCCTTGGACTTGCCGAAGCCCATGGCGCGGCCGGTGCCGCTCTGCATCTGGCGCAGGAAGAAGATGTAGACGCCCACGAGCACGAGTACGGGCAGCCAGCTCACGAAGATGCTGCCGAGGTTCATGCCCTCTTCCGCCGGTCCCGCGTCGACGCGGTCGACATTCTTGATGAGCATCGGCATCAGCTGGTCGTCGGGCGGCGTGCTCGGCGCGTAGGTCGAGAACTTCTGCACGCCATTGCGCGGCTCGCGGAAGGTGCCGTTGATCGTATTGCCCTGAATGCGGACATCCTGGATCTGCCGCTGCTCAACCGCGCGAACGAATTCCGAGTACGAGATCGTGTTGCCGGGAGTCCGCGTCGCCCCACCCTGGAAGACGCTGTAAAGCAGCGCGAGCAGCAGGACGATGACGATCCAGAGGGCAGCGTTGCGATTGAACGGGTTCACTGATGGCTTCCGTTAAGTGGGGCTACGATCAAGATGGGTTGCGGCCGCAGGGTAGCAAGCGAAAAATGCAGCCGGAATCAAGGGCTGCCTTCCTTTCCTGCCATTTTCGGGTCGGACAATCCACTCAAGCTGCCGCGAGCCGGTAGCTTGCCGCAGGGCGAACTGGCAGCCCGAGAGGGTGAAATCCTGCCCCCGGCCCGATTTGCCACGCTCGGGCGTTCCGGACAGTCGGACCAGCGCCCGCTCCAGACGCTCGCGCCGCGGCGGATGATCGCCCCCGCCCAGGGCCTGCACGACACGACTGGCCAGCCTGCGACGAAGATCGACGGGCAGACGCTCGATCGCCGCGCGGTCGATCGCAATGCTGCCATCCTCGCGGGCCTGGAGCAGCGCCACACCGGTACGGGCAGCCTGCAGCTCGCGGCCAGACCTCACATGATCTGCATCCGGCAGGATGACTGCAACCGTCCCCGCGCGGCGCAGGCGGGCCCGCTCGAAGCGCGGGTCGCCGTTGGAGGGATCTTCGATCCAGGCGATGCCCCGCGACCGGAGCGTGGCTGTCAGCCGCGCACGCGGCACCGGGAGCAGCGGCCGCAGGAGGCGAACCTCCGGCCATTCGACCAGCGCCGCCATGCCGGCGAGCCCGTCCGGACCGCTCGCCCGGGCAGCCCGCATCGCGATCGTCTCGGCCTGGTCGTCTGAGTGGTGCGCCACGAGAAGGTGCAGGATGCCCCGCTCCCGGCAGGCCTCGCGCAGCAGCCGGTAGCGGGCGGCGCGCGCGGCCTCCTGCAGGCCCGCCGGCGGCTTGTCCCCGGTCCAACGCAGGACGAGGCTTTCGATTCCGGATCTCTGCAGCACACCGGCCGTCGTCAGCGCTTCCGCCGCCGCCGCCGGTCGCAGGCCGTGATCGACGATCAGCGCAAGAACCCGGCCGCCCCGACCGGCGGCCCATTCGTGTGCCAGCAGGGCGAGACTGAGCGAATCGCGGCCGCCGGAAACGGCGACGGCGAGCTCGGGATTGGTCTCGAAAGGGTCGAACGACGCCATCAGGCGCGCGAAGGTCGCTCCGTCGACGTCTCGCGGCTCGGCGAGCTCGATCACCCGCAGCCGTTCTTCTGGCGCTCCTGTTCGATCCGCCGCTTCTGCAGGTCGGTCGCCCGCGGATAGTCCTGGTTGAACCGCGCGAACACCGCACAGGCATCGGGCTTGCGCCCCAGCACCGACATCGTGATGCCGAGCTTCAGGAGATTGTCGGGGCCCTTCGGGCTGGTCTTGTAGACCTTGTAGCCCTCGGCGAAAGCGGTCAGGGCGCTGTTGTAGTCGCGACGCGCGTAATAGGTCTCGCCAAGCCAGTATTGCGCGTTGCCGGCCAGCTTGTTTTGCGGACTGCGCTGAATGAAGGTCTTGAAGCCGCGCTCGGCGCCGGCGTAGTCGCCGTCCTGCAGCTTCTTGACGGAGTCGTCGTAGAGCTGCTCGGGCGTGCCACCAGCCGGCGGTGGGGTTGGCGTCGGCGTCGAAGGCGCTCCCGGAGCGGCGGCCTGCGCCCCCGGACGCGGTGCGGCTCCCCCAGGACGGGCGCCGCCGCCCTTCTCCAGCTGCTCGATCCGGTACTCGTAGTCAGCCTGCATCTTCTCCATCTGCTGCTGCAGCTTCGCATTGCGATTCTGCAGCTGCTCGAGTTGGCCGGTCAGGTTGGTGAGAGACTGCTGGAGCTGATTGAACCGGTCCTCGAGATAGACCGCGTCGCCCCCACGCTGCGCCGCTGCTGCCGTGGGCAGGGCGAGGGCAATCAGGAGGACGAGCCGGGACGGAAGGATCTTCATGGCCAACGCTTTGTTCACATCAAACGCGGCCATTTTCAGGCATGGCCGCCTCGCTTCCAAATGAAAACGCCGGTCGCATGACGACCGGCGTTTCCTGCACTCCGCCTCGGTTCGAGGTTGGCGCTATTCCAGGGCCGTCACGGCGCGGCGGTTGCGCGCCCACGACGCCTCGTCGGAGCCGACCGGATCAGGACGCTCCTTGCCGTAGCTGACGGTCTTGATGCGCGCGGCCGGGATGCCTTGCGCGATCAGGTACTGACGCGCCGCATTCGCGCGGCGCTCGCCGAGGGCCAGATTGTACTCGCGCGTGCCGCGCTCGTCGCAATGGCCTTCGATGGTGATCTGGTAGTTGCCGTACTTCTTCAACCACTCGGCCTGGCGGTTGAGGGTCTGGCGACCGTCCTCGCGCACGGTGGAGGAATCTGTATCGTAGAAGACTCGGTCGCCGACATTCTGCCGGAAGTCACCAACCGATCCGGGCGTCACGGACGTGGTTGCAGCGGATGCCGTCTGCGTGTCGTTGTTATTGCTGCAGGCCGCGATGAGGAACATCGCGGCAAGGGCCGACAAAGCCTTGATCATGCTCATATTTCGATCCACTCCCTGACGGAATCGACCCGCGCGAGGGCGCACGGGTCGACAAAAAAGATCATATATTTCGCTACTGCGGAATCAAGGGCGACCAGGCCGGATCCGAGGCATCGGTCGGCGTCGGCACCTGGCGTTCGAAGCGGCCGGTGATGTCGATCTGATGCAGTGAAGCCGAACCCGCGCGGCCGCCCGAACTGGGCTGCCCGCGGAAGAACATCAACACGCGTCCGTTGGGCGCCCAGGTCGGACCTTCGACGAGGAAGCCGCTCGCCAGCATGCGCTCGCCGCTGCCGTCCGAGCGCATCACACCGATGCCGAAGCCGCCGGCTCCGATCTTGGTGAAGGCGATGAAATCGCCGCGCGGCGACCAGACCGGGGTGGCATAGCGTCCGTCGCCGAAGCTGATACGGCGCTCGCCGCCTCCGCCCGCGCTCATCACGTAGAGCTGCTGCGCGCCGCCGCGGTCCGAGTTGAACACGATCTGCGAGCCATCGGCCGAGAAGCACGGCGAGGTATCGATGGCCGGCGAGTTGGTCAGGCGGCGGAGCTGCCGGCCGCGCACATCCATCTCATAGAGGTTGGTGCGGCCGTTCTCGGCGATGCTCATGACGACCTTCGTGCCGTCCGGCGAGAAGCGCGGGGCGAAGCTCATGCCTGGGAAATTACCCAGCAGCTCGCGGCGGCCGCTATCGACGTTCTGCAGATACACCCGTGGCGGCCCGTTGTTCTCGCCGTACGCCATGTAGACGATTTCCTGCAGGGTCGGCGAGAAGCGCGGCGTCAGCGCGATGGTCTTGCCGTCGGTGAGATAGCGGTTGTTGGCGCCATCCTGGTCCATGACGGCGATGCGCTTCGTCCGGTTGTTGCCCGGCCCGGTCTCGGACACATAGGCGATGCGGGTGTCGAAATAGCCCTCCTCGCCGGTCACGCGCTTGTAGATCGCATCGGAGATGATGTGCGAAAGGCGACGCCAGTTGTTCGGCTGGCTGGTGAAGGAGAGGCCCGTCGCCTGCTGGCTCGTGACGACGTCCCATAGCCGGAAGTCAACCTTGATGCTGCCGCCCACCGAGGTGACCTGGCCGACGACGAGACCGGCGGCGCCGACGCTGCGCCAATCCGGGAAGCGCGGCGGCGTCGTCGCGTCGACATCCTTCTGGATGTAGGCACTGGTCGGAATCACCCGGAACAGGCCGGAATTCTGCAGATTGTTGCGGATCACGCCCGCCATCTGGGCGCCCACCGGATCGCCCTTGAAGTCGACGATGGCGATCGGAACCGGTTCGAAACTCGGCCGCGTCATGTCGATGGTGAGCTGCGCGCGCGCGGTGCCCGCAATGCCGGCGGTGGCAAGCGCCGCACCGCCGAGCAGGGTCGTCCGTCGAGGAAGCATCATGTCGGACCTCTTCATTCCAAGGTTTCTATTAAGCCGTTGATGTCTAGTAGTCGCGGGGGTCGAAATTGAACGTTATGGTTTTCCAGCTCGTGAACTTGTCCGGCGAGAGCGGCCACGGCTGACAACGCGGATTCATGATCGCGCGATGCGCGGCGTCGGCGGCGGCGCGGAAGACCGGGTCGCTGTTATAGCGTCCGGTGTCGCGCAGTTCAGCTTTCACCGGCATGCCGTTCTGATTCATCTCGACGGTCAACGTAATGATCATAGCTTGGTCACGAGAGCCGCCCTGGGTGTTCCAGCAGGGGCGGATCTTCTGGCGCACGCCCTCGATCTCGCTCGCCGTGACGACAGCGGCAAGGTTCGGCGCGGCCGGCGCCTGACGGGTGACCTGTTGCACCGGCTTGGGGCTCTGCTCCGGCGTCTGGATCTTCTGCTGCGACTGCTTGTTCTTCAGGATGTCGTCGATCATCGAATCGACGCTCTGCTTGGGCGGCGCAGGCTTGGGCGGCGGCGGCTTCGGCGGCTCGGGCTTCTTGGCCTCGGGCGCGGGCTTGGGCGGCTCCGGCGGCTTCTCGACCTTCGGCGGCTCTGGCTCCTTGGGCTTCATCGCCACGAGATCCTCGACGGGCTTGGCGGCCTCCGTCTTGGGCTTCTCTTCCGGCTTGGGTGGCGTTTGCGGCTTCGGCGGCTCGACGACCTCGGGCGGCTTCGGCGTGGGCGGCGATGGCGGCGGCTCGGCCGACTTCACCGGCGGCGCCTTGGTCGTCTCCTGGGCGATCGGCGCATCCTTTGGCTGCGGTGGCAGGTTGGCCACCGTTGGCGCGCCGGCCTTCTTGTCGATCGCCTCGAACTCGACCATCACGGGTTCGGGTTCCATCGGCGGTGTGCGCCCGAAGAAGTCGAGATTGAGCACCGCCGCCCCCAGCACGAAGACGTGCACCATCGCCGACACGATGGCCGGTGTGCGCATCTCGATGCTGGCGGGATGGCGACGAACCATCGTCTTCTTCGTGTCCGTTCTCTCAGCGCCGCGGGGTCGGCGCCGGGGTTTGCGGTTGGGCCGGGGCCTGCGGGGCGCGCGGCGCGGTCTGGCCGGGCGCGGCCGGCGTGACGGTGCCCCGTCCCAGGGCCTGCGCCTGCTCGCCGAGCAGGCCGAGCTGGCGGAAGCCGCTGTCGATCACGACGCCCATGACTTCCATCATCTTGCCGTAGTCGACGCTCTTGTCGCCGCGCATGAAGACCCGCTGGTCGGGCTTCTCCTCGTGCACGGCCTTCAGCTTCGCGCCGAGTTCGGCGATGTCGTACTTGGTCTCGCCCAGGAACACTTCGCCCTGGGAGTTTACCGACACGACCATCGGCTCGTCTTTGCCGCCGACTTGGCTGGCGCTGGTCTTCGGCAGGTCGACCGGCACGCCGACCTGGAGCAGCGGCGCCGTCACCATGAAGATGATCAGCAACACCAGCATGACGTCGACCAGCGGCGTCACGTTGATGTCGGCGATGGGCGTGTAGCTCCGTCGCTTGAACTTGCTGCCCGAGGAATTGGCGCCGGGTGCCGGGATGACGCCCGACATCAGACCTGTTCCTCGAGCTGACGCGACAGGATGGTGATGAACTCACCGGCAAACGCCTCGAGCTGCTGGGCGTAGCGCGAGACCTGACCCGACAGGATGTTGTAGGCGGCAGCGGCGGGAATGGCGGCGACCAGCCCGATCGCGGTGGCGAACAGCGCCTCCGAGATGCCGGGGGCGACAACCGCCAGCGAAGTGTTCTTCGACTGCGCGATGTGGCTGAAGCTGTTCATGATGCCCCAGACCGTGCCGAACAGACCCACGAAGGTGGCGTTGGCGCCGACCGTGGCCAGGAAGCCCAGCCGCTTCTCGATCCCCTCCATCTCGCGTTGGATGGTAACTCCCATCACCTGCTCGATGCGCTGGCGCAGGGCCGCGCGGGCCGTGGCGCTGGAGGCGAGCCCCTTTGACACCGAGCGGCGCCATTCACGCATGGCGGCGGCGAAGATGCTCGACATCGGATCGTCGGGCTTGGCGCCGACGCGGTCGTAGAGGTCCTCGAGCGAGACGCCGGACCAGAACGTGTCCTCGAACGACTGGGCGCTGCGCTTCAGCGAGCGCAGGCGGAGAACCTTTTCGAAGATGATTGCCCACGACCAGAACGAAGCCAGCATGAGCAGGATCATGATGCCTTTGACGACCCAGTCGGCCTGCATGAACAGGCCGTATACGGACATGTCGATTGTCCCCGTGCCGCCGCCGAGGGGGGCTCCGGCGACCTGCGCTAGCGCGTCCATTTATGTTCTCCGTTGGTTCAAGAGGGTTGTATCCGAATATGGCGTGAGCGGGGCGATCCACTCACGGCTACCTGGGCCAGGGCAGTCCGCACGAGCGGCGGCAATCGGACAGGCCGACCGCCCTCGCCCATGCAGGCGACGACGAGTTCGGCTCGAACCAGGGTCTCTTCATTGCGGCGCGCATGCTGAATCATGTCGAGCGACGCGCCGCGCAACTCACCGCAGCGGGTCACGATCTCGATCGTGTCGTCCAGCCGCGCGGGCTTGAGGTAGTCGATGGCGCAGCGGCGCACGACCCAGTTGATGCCGCGCTCCTCGCGCAACGAGCTGTGCTGCTGCCCCAGCAAGCGGAGCAGTTCCGTGCGGCCCCGCTCGAGGAAACGCAGCCAGTTGGCATAGTAGACGATGCCCGCGGCGTCGGTGTCCTCGTAATAGACGCGCAGCGGCAACACATGGCTGCCGTCGTGCAGGTGGCCGGAGGTCGGCATGGCGCTCACGCATCCTCCGCCGGATCGCCCGCGGCCAGCAGGTCGAGTTGCTGCTTCTGCCCGTTGGGCATTGCCAGACCGAGATGGCGATAGCCGGCCTCGGACAACAGGCGGCCGCGCGGTGTGCGCATCAACAGCCCGAGCTGCATAAGGTAGGGCTCGATCACGTCCTCGATGACGTCGCGCTGTTCTGCCAGCGCCGCCGCCAGAGTCTCGGCGCCGACCGGGCCGCCGGCGTAGTTCTCGGCGATGCACGCGAGATAACGGCGGTCCATCGCGTCCAGGCCGCGTCCGTCGACCTCCAGCCGGGTCAGCGCCGCATCAGCGACCTTGGAGGTGACTTCGACATCCCCGGCGACCGCCGCAAAGTCGCGCACGCGGCGCAGCAGTCGGTTGGCAACACGCGGCGTGCCGCGCGAACGCTTGGCGATCTCGGCGCTGCCATCGGGCGCCAGCGACATCTTGAGGACGCGGGCAGCGCGCTGCACGATCGTCTCGAGCTCGGCTGGCGTGTAGAAAATCATGCGCAGCGGGATGCCGAAACGCTCGCGCAACGGCCGCGTCATGAGGCCGGACCGCGTCGTCGCGCCGACCAGGGTGAAGGGCGGCAGCTCGATGCGCACCGAGCGCGCGGCCGGTCCCTCGCCGATCATCAGGTCGAGCTGGAAATCCTCCATCGCGGGATAGAGAACCTCCTCGATTGCAGGATTGAGACGGTGGATCTCGTCGATGAACAGCACATCGTGTGCCTGTAAATTCGTGAGCTGCGCGGCAAGGTCGCCCGCCTTCTGGATGACCGGGCCGGAGGTCGCCCGGAAGCCCACGCCCATCTCCCGCGCCACGATCTGCGCCATCGTCGTCTTGCCGAGGCCGGGTGGCCCGTGCAGCAGGACGTGGTCCAGCGCCTCGCCGCGCCCCTTGGCGGCGGCAATGAAAATTTTCAGGTTCTCGCGGACCTGCTTCTGGCCGATGAAATCGTCAAGTGTCTGCGGGCGCAGCGCCAGTTCGGCGGCGTCTTCCTCGGAGCGCTTCGGCGTCACCAGGCGGTCGGGAGCGGCATTCATCGTGCGAGGTCCTGGAGGCCAGCGCGGATCACGGCATCGAGCCCGGCCCCGTCACCGAGCCGCTGGGTCGCGCGCGCCACCGCCCCGAAGGCCTCGACGCGCTTGTAGCCCAGATTGACCAAGGCGGAGACCGCATCCTCGTTGATCGATCCGGCGGGGCTCGCCGCCTCTCCGGACCGGCTCTCCAAGGTGGGCGACGGCGCGATACCGAACGCGGCCGCCTTGTCCTTCAGTTCGGTGACCAGTCGCGCGGCAAGCTTCGGACCGACGCCGGGGGGACGGCTCAGGGTCGCCCGATCCTGGGCGGCGATCGCGCGGACGATCTCGTCGGGCGACAGGGTCGACAGGATCGACAGCGCCACGCGGGCGCCGACGCCCTGCACCGTCGTCAGGATGCGAAACCAGTCGCGCTCCTTCGCCTGGAGGAAGCCGTAGAGCGCAATGGCGTCCTCGCGCACGATCGTCTCGACCAGCATGGTCGCCGGTCCGCCGACGGTCAGGTCGCGCAAGGTGCGCGCCGAGGCCGACACGAGATAGCCGACACCGCCGACGTCGATGACGGCGCTGTCGGTGTCGACCGAGTCGACGAGGCCTTTCAGCTTGGCGATCACAGGGCGGCCTCGATGCGTCGCGCCGTGGCGCGATGATGGGCGTGGCAGATCGCGACCGCCAGGGCGTCGGCTGCGTCCTGCTTGGCATCGACGCCCGGCAGGAGCCGGCCGACCATCATGGCGATCTGGTTCTTGTCGGCATGCCCCGTCCCGACCACCGACTTCTTCACCAGGTTCGTCGCATATTCGTACACCGGCAGGCCGGCGCGGGCCGGCGCCAGCATGACGACGCCGCGCGCCTGACCGAGTTTCAGGGTGGACCCCGGATTGACGTTCACGAAGGTCTCCTCGACCGCAGCCTCGACCGGCCGCTGCGCTTCGACGACGCGCACGACGCCCTCGAACAATTCCCTCAGCCGCTCCGCCAGCGTGCCTGTCGTTGCGACCTTGACGACGCCGTGCGCCACATGGCGCAGCCGGTTGCCCTCGACCTCGATCACGCCCCAGCCGGTCAACCGCAGGCCGGGATCGAGGCCGATCAGTCTCATCCTGCCCGGCTCAGGCCGCGAACTTCGCCAGAGCGTCGTCCGACACCTCGAAGTTGGCGTAGACGTTCTGGACGTCGTCGTTGTCTTCCAGGGCCGCGATGAGGTCGAGCAGCGTCTGCACGGTCTCGCCCTCGACCGGCGCGCCGGTCTTGGGACGCCAGGTCAGCTTGGCCACGCTGGGCTGGCCCAGCGATTTCTCGAG
The DNA here is from genome assembly GCF_965279625.1 of Reyranella sp. Lineage (GTDB taxonomy): Bacteria > Pseudomonadota > Alphaproteobacteria > Reyranellales > Reyranellaceae > Reyranella. Next base: position 5,458,498 of record NZ_OZ257251.1, on the reverse strand, counting down.
CGCTTCCCGCACCACGTTGAAACTGTCCTGCGCACAGTAGATTTCGTGGACGGCCCCCTCGCCTTCGCCGCTCACCACGTCGTCGGCGCCAGCCTCGATCGCCTTTTCCAGCACCTCGTCGGCGCTGCCGACGGACAGCGGGAAACGGAATTCGCCCAGCCGGTCGAACATGAACGACACGCTGTTGGATTCACCCAGGTTGCCGCCGTGCTTGGAGAAGCTCGAGCGGACCTCGCCGGCGGTACGGTTGCGATTGTTCGTGAGTGCCTCGACGATCACGGCGACGCCGGCCGGGCCGTAGCCTTCGTAGCGCACCTCGTCGTAGTTCGCGTCCGCGTCGGGGCCAGAGCCGCGCTTGATCGCGCGATCGATCGTGTCGCGGGTCATGTTGGCGTCGCGCGCGGCGATCATGGCCGCCCGCAGACGCGGATTGGACGCCGGATCGGTCGCACCCAGCCGGGCCGCCGTCGTGATCTCTCGGATCAGCTTGGTGAAGATCTTGGCCCGCACGGCGTCCTGACGCCCTTTGCGGTGCATGATGTTCTTGAACTGGGAATGCCCCGCCATTGCCAACAACCAGATTAGGTAACCGGAAGAGGCGGCTATACCACTTCTCGTGGGTTTTGGCAGGCTGGAGAGGCCTCCTGAGGCGTTCAGGACAAAAAAAGGCGGGGGCCGAAGCCCCCGCTAAATAACGTCGGAACCTTGATTCCGACGCCCCCTCTAACCTGGAAGACAGATCGCCAATCCGGCGAAAAACCGTTTAACTTCAAAAGGATGCCGCTTTTTCCCCAGGCCGTCAACGCCCCTCTTCGGCCACCGCTAATAGCTATTAACCGTGCCCTGCGGATACAAGATGCGGGAAGTCAGATCGCCGGAGCCAGCCGCCCCCCGGTCCTGACCGGCCGGATGGACTTCGTCAGCCCGGTCCGGTCGTCGGTCTCCACCACCGCCCCGCACAAAGTGCCTTCTCCCTCGGCCGGGGACAGGCGCTCGCCCGGCATTTTGCGGACGAAGCGCTGGATCGCGACGTCCTTCTTCATGCCGATCACGCTGTCGTAGTCGCCGCACATGCCGACATCGGTCTGGTAGGCCGTACCACCGGGCAGCACCCAGCCATCCGCCGTGGGGACATGGCTATGGGTGCCCAGCACCGCCGAAACGCGGCCGTCGCAATAGTGACCGATCGACTGCTTCTCGCTGGTCGCCTCGCCATGGACGTCGACCAGGATCATCTGGGCGCTGCGACCCAGTGCATATTTCGCGAGTTCGGCATCGAGCGCGCGGAACGGGTCGTCGAGCGCGTCCATGAACAGCCGGCACATGACGTTGATCACGACGATCTTGTGGCCGCGCGGCGTCTGGAACAGGTTGGCACCCCATCCCGGCGTGCCGGGCGGGAAGTTGATCGGCCGCAACAGGCGCTTGTCCTGCGCCATGTAGGGGATGATCTCGCGCTGATCCCAGGCATGGTTGCCGGTGGTGATGCAGTCGACGCCCGCCTCGTGCAGTTCGGCGCAGATCTTGGCCGTGATGCCGAACCCGGCCGCCGCGTTCTCGCCGTTCACCACGACGAAATCGAGCCCCAGCTCACGACGCAGCCGCGGCACTTCCTTGATGACGGCATCGCGGCCGGCGCGGCCGACGATATCGCCGCAAAACATGATTTTCATGCGTCAGACAAAGGCGCAAGCGCGCCGGTCGGTCAACAGCCAATCGAGCCGCTGGTCATCGGCGCCGTGCGGCACGTCGGGCACCAGTTGTTGGTCGAAGCCGACGCCGATCGCCGTCACCTTGCGGCGCTTGCGCAGGTCCTCGAGCGTCCGGTCGTAGAAGCCTCCGCCATATCCCAGCCGCCAGCCTTCGGCATCACAGGCCAGCAAGGGCGCCAGCAAAGCGTCGGGCTCGAGCGTCTCGCAGCTGGCCTGGGGCTGCAGCGTGCCGAACACGCCGGCTTCCAGAGGGTCGCCGGGACGCCACGCGCGAAACGACAGCCGCTGGCCACGCCCCTGCACGACCGGCAGGGCCAACCGGCAGCCCTCCCCGTGCAGATGGGCCATCAACGGGCGGATATCGATCTCGTCCTTAATCGGCCAGAAGCCCGAGACGATGGCCGGCAATTTGATGGGGCGCTCGAGGCGGAAGCACTCGAGCAAGGCCTCGGCTGCAGTCCGGCGCTCAGCCTCGCCGAGACCCTGCCGGCGGGCCAGCATGGCGGCGCGAAGCGCCCGTTTGCTCTCGATCGGGGTCATGCCGGCAAGGGAAACAAGTGGGGCGGCTCCACGATGGGCCGTGGCTCGTAGAACCTCCAAGGCCTGCGTAAGCAGGTGGGCGTCGTGTAGCCTAGACCAAGGTCAGAGCCAGGAACAACTCCCAGGAGTTCTTATTGGCCCCGGGGTTTTAAGCGGGCCACGCGCTGCGCAGAATTCCGCCCCACGCCCAATGTAGGGACTCGGGGCGGCCATCGCAATGAGAGGACACCGTACTGATGCAGATCCCGCGCTTCGCACGCGATGTCAGGATCCGCCTACGCGGCTCCTGACACCTTCTTCGACATCTTGTCGACGCGGGCGGTGATCAGCTCCTCGAGCGCGGTGGCCAGCGTGTCGGCACTGTCCGTTGCGGTCACCCGCGCATTCTCCGCGGCCTTCGCGACGCCACGCGCCTCGCGGCTTTCCTCGGCGAGCAGCAGCGAGGCGAACACAAGTAGCTTGAATTCCGGCGTGCCGGGAAGCTGGCGACGAAGTTCGGTCACCTTCTCCTCGACATAGGCGGCCAACTCCTGGACACGCGCTTCCTCGCCTTGGCCACAAGCGAGTTCGTAGCTACGACCGGCAATCTGAACCGAAACCTGCGGCATTTTCCGCTTCTCCTGTTTTATTGCGCCGTGTTCGGCGTCTGAGGGGAGATAGAGTTTGCCACGTCGCTTCCGGCGACGCACGCACGGGCTGGGGAGAACCGGATATCCGCTACGACTGATCGGCGGCCAGCAGCGACCGGATATATTCCATCGCGCGTTCGAGGCGGCCTTCGACCTCGGTCGCGACCCGCTTCAGCTCTTCGTGCTCGCTCTCGACCTTGGCGAGCCGGGCGGCGAGTGCGTCGGAACGCTCCCGCTCGACACGCAGACGTTCGTCGAGCATCGACTCCAGCCGGCTCAGGGCGCTGTCGACTCGGTCCGTTACGCTGGCTGCCTTGGACATCATTCCCCCGACAGCGGATCGCCGTGGGTCGCCCGGCTGAATCTGCTCCATTGGGCGAGATTAAGTGGTGTGCCTGTTAGCGGTCAACATCTTGCCCCTGTGGAGGGTAAAGGCCCGCAATATGTTGGCCTGGCCCGAGTTTTTGCGCATTGACGGGCCAAGGGGTGGTCGTCATGTTGCGCGCCATCCGAAAACCTATACGGCACAAGCATAAAATGACCGATCAGACCGCTGCCCCGCGTGACATGGCGAACGCCATCAGGGCCTTGGCCATGGACGCCGTGCAGTTGGCGGATTCGGGTCATCCCGGCATGCCGATGGGCATGGCCGACGTGGCCACCGTCCTGTTTTCCAAGTTCCTGAAGTTCGACGCCTCGGAGCCCAACTGGCCCGATCGCGACCGCTTCATCCTGTCGGCCGGCCACGGCTCGATGCTGCTCTACTCGCTGCTGCATCTCACCGGCTACGCCGACATGACCCTCGACGAGCTGAAGAAGTTCCGCCAGCTCGGCGCCCGCACCGCGGGTCATCCCGAATACGGCCATGCCAGCGGCATCGAGACGACCACCGGTCCGCTGGGCCAGGGCCTCGGCAACTCGGTGGGCTTCGCCCTCGCCGAGCGCATCCTCGCCGAGCGGTTCGGCCGCGACGTCGTCGACCACTACACCTATGTGATCGCCGGTGACGGCTGCCTGATGGAAGGTGTCGGCCAGGAAGCGATCACGCTGGCCGGCCATCTCGGCCTCGGCCGCCTGATCGTGCTGTTCGACGACAACGGCATCTCGATCGACGGCCCGACCTCGCTGTCGACCTCTGAGGACCACAAGAAGCGCTTCGCCGCCGCCGGATGGCACGTGCTCGCCGTCGACGGACACGATGCCGAGGCTGTCACGCGCGCCATCCGCAAGGCGCGCAACGTCACCGACAAGCCCTCGCTGATCGCCTGCAAGACGGTGATCGGCTACGGCGCGCCGACCAAGGCCGGCACCGCCGCCACGCACGGCTCGCCGCTGGGCAAGGACGAGATCGCCGGCGCCCGCGCCAAGCTCGGCTGGATCCATGGCCCGTTCGACATTCCCGAGGCGGTGTTCTCCGCCTGGCGCAAGATCGGCGCCCGCGGCAAGTCGGCCCGCCGCAAGTGGACCAAGAACCTCGCCGCGATGGCGCCCGAGGATCGTGCCGAGTTCGACCGCCGCCAGAAGGGCGACATCCCCCCCGCCGTGGGCGAGGCGATTGCCGCGTTCAAGGCCAAGCTTGCGGCTGAGAAGCCGTCCTGGGCCACGCGCAAGTCGAGCCAGGAAGCGCTCGAGGTCATCAATCCGGTGCTGCCCGACACGGTCGGCGGCTCGGCCGACCTGACCGGCTCGAACAACACCAAGACCGCCACGCTGAAGGGCGCCTCGCGCGCCGACACGGCCGGCCGCTACATCTATTACGGCATCCGTGAGCATGCGATGGCCGCCGCGATGAACGGCATGGCGCTGCATGGCGGGATCATCCCCTACGGCGGCACCTTCATGGTGTTCACCGACTATTGCCGGCCGTCGATCCGCCTCTCGGCGCTGATGGGCGTGCGGGTCATCTATGTGATGACGCACGATTCGATCGGCCTCGGCGAAGACGGCCCGACCCACCAGCCGGTCGAGCACCTCCCGGCCCTGCGCGCCATTCCCAACCTGCAGGTCCTGCGTCCCGCCGACGCCATCGAGACGGCCGAATGCTGGCAGATCGCCCTGGAATCCAGGCACACGCCGAGCGTCCTCGCGCTGACCCGCCAGAACCTGCCGACGGTGCGCGGCGCCGGTGACGAGAATCTATGCGCCAAGGGCGCCTACATCCTCGCCGGCGAAGAGATCGCCCCGATCCGCCTGATCGCGTCGGGCTCGGAAGTACAGCTTGCCCTCGCCGCACGCGACCTGCTGGCAAAAGACGGGCTCTCCGCCGCGGTCGTCTCCATGCCGTCGTGGGAGTTGTTCGCGGCGCAGGAAGACACATATCGCAACAGGGTCATGGGCGGCGACGGCACGGTTCGCGTCGCCTGCGAGGCGGCGACCGGCTTCGGCTGGGAGCGCTGGCTCGGATCGAAGGGCGCGTTCGTCGGCATGAAGGGCTTCGGCGCTTCGGCCAAGGCCGCGGAACTCTACAAGCATTTCGGCATTACGGCCGAAGCGATCGCACAAGCGGCGCGCCGTCTGGCGCAATAACGGAGGGAATAAGATGGCTGTTCGTGTTGCAATCAATGGCTTCGGCCGTATCGGCCGCAATGTGCTGCGCGCGATCATGGAGTCCGGCCGCAAGGACATCGAGGTCGTGGCAATCAACGATCTCGGCCCGGTTGAGACCAATGCCCACCTCTTCCGCTTCGACTCGGTGCACGGCCGCTTCAACGGTGAAGTGAAGGTCGCCGGCGACACGATCGATGTCGGCCGCGGCCCGATCAAGGTCACCGCCGAGCGCGATCCCGCGAAGCTGCCGCACAAGGCGCTGGGCGTCGAGATCGTGCTCGAGTGCACCGGTTTCTTCACCTCGAAGAAGGCTGCCTCGGCCCATCTCGAGGCCGGCGCGAAGCGCGTCCTGGTGTCGGCCCCCGCCGACGGCGCCGACCTGACGGTGGTCTATGGCGTGAACCACGACAAGCTCACCAAGGACCACATCATCGTCTCGAACGCCTCGTGCACGACGAACTGCCTGGCTCCGGTCGCCAAGGTCCTGCACGACGCGGTCGGCATCGACCACGGCTTCATGACGACCATCCACGCCTACACCGGCGACCAGCCGACGCTCGACACGATGCACAAGGATCTCTACCGCGGCCGCGCCGCGGCGATGTCGATGATCCCGACCTCGACCGGCGCCGCCAAGGCCGTCGGTCTGGTTCTGCCGGAACTGAACGGCAAGCTCGACGGCGTGTCGATCCGCGTGCCGACGCCGAACGTCTCGTGCATCGACTTCAAGTTCGTCGCCAAGCGCAAGACGGACAAGGAAGAGATCAACAAGGCCGTCAAGCTGGCCGCCGCCAACCAGCTCAAGGGCATCCTGGGCTGGACCGACCAGCCGAACGTCTCGATCGACTTCAACCACGACCCGCACTCGTCGACCTTCCACATGGACCAGACCAAGGTCCTGGAAGGCACGCTGGTCCGCGTCATGAGCTGGTACGACAACGAGTGGGGCTTCTCGAACCGCATGGCCGACACCGCCGTCGCGATGGGCAAGCTCGGCTGATCCAACCGTTCCGCGAGGAAACGACGGGCGCCCTTCGGGGCGCCCGTTTTCGTTTGGAGCCGAGTCCGCAACCTCAGTCGACGTTAGGCCGCCGCGCCTTGATGCCGCGAAAGGCGTCCACCAGATCGACTCCCTCATGCTCCGGCGGGCGCGCGGCCTGCAGGGTCACGAGGCCGGCGAGATGGCACAGCATCAGCTTCGCCGCCTTGTCCGCCCGGCCGCCCAAGATCGCGTCGGCGATGTCGCCATGGTCGTGCGGGCCGGCGCAGTTGGTGAGCTGGCGCGGGGCCGCGAGCGAGAAGTGCATGGTGGAGCGCGTCAGCAGGCCGCGCAGCAGGCGCGTCAGCTCGTCATTGCCGCAGAGTTCGGCGAGCAGGACGTGGAACTCGCCCGACAGTTCGAACAGGCGGCCACGATCGTCGCGGCGGGTCGCGGCCTTCTCCTCGGCGACATGCGCCTTGAGGCGCTTCGCCGCCGCCGCCGTATGGCCCTCGCTGAGGCGACGCACGATCGCCGCCTCGAGCATCGAGCGCACGTCGTAGATCTGGCGCATTTCCTCGACCGTGAGCGACGGCACGAAGGTCCCTCGATTGGGGATCGCGGTCAGCCAACCCTCGTGCACCAGCCGGTGCAGCGCCTTGCGCACGCGCTCGCGGCTGACGCCGAGCACACGCGCGAGTGCCGGCTCCTGCAGTTTGGTGCCTGGCGAGAGGCGGCCCATGTGCATCGCCCGCCTGATGGCGCCGTAGACCGCCTCGTCGGCGGCCACGTCGCCCTTTCTCGGCTTACGCGGCATCGATCTCCTCCACCGCGGCGACCAGCAACCGGAGTCCCTGCGCGAAATCGCCGAGGTCCATCGCCTCGTCGGGATTGTGGCTGCCGTGGTCGTTGCGGATGAAGATCATCGCTGTCGGCACGCCCAGGATGCCGAACACCGCCGCATCGTGGCCCGCTCCGCTCGCCATCGGCAGCGCCTCGATGCCGAGTTGCTTCGCCAGCCGCTCGAGCCGCACGCGGTGTCCGCGGTCGATCGGGCCGGGCTTTGCGTTGGTGAGCGCGCCGAGATCGATCGTGACGCTACGCCGTGCACCGATCTCCGCCGCGATCTCGCGCAGGCGCCGGTCGATGGCGAGCAGCACCTCGTTGTCCTCGCTGCGGATGTCCATCGAGAACCAGAGTTCGCCGGGGATCTTGGTCATGGTGTGCACGGCGGTGTCGGTGTGGAACTGGCCGACGGTGCAGACGAGATCCTTGCCCGTCGCCTCGTGCTCCAGCCAAAACGCCTCCAGCCGCGACACGAACTCGACGCCGGCCAGCAGCGCGTCGTTGCGCGACAGACGCGGCTCGGCGCCGGCATGACCGTAGCGGCCGACGATGTGCGGATCGCGATAGCGGATGTTGCCTCGGATCCCCGTCACGATCCCGACCGGCAGGCCGCACTGGACCAGCACCGGCCCCTGCTCGATATGCAGCTCAAGGAAGCAGGCGATGCGCGCGGGATCGAGCTGAGCCTCGCGGGCGCGGATGCGGTCGGGTGCGAAGCCCGCCTCCTTCATGTGCTCGGCCAGCGTTCGGCCGGTGTCGGGACGCCGGCAGCCATCGAGCGCTTCGGGCTCCAGCAGGCCGAAGGCGGCGCGGCTGCCGATATAGGGCGCGGGAAACCAGGAGAGTTCCTCGGCCCGCACGCCCATCACGGTGATATCGCGCCTGGGCCGGCGGCCGGCGCGATGCCAGCGCGCCAGCATCGCCATGCCCGCGACCACACCTGCTGCGCCGTCGTAGTTGCCGCCCTCGGGTACCGAATCGAGATGCGAGCCCGTCATGATGGCAGGCAGTGACCGGTCCTGCCCCGGCAGGGTCACATAGAGGTTGCCAGCAGCGTCGGTGCGCGTCTCCAGCCCCAGCGACTGGCCGATGCCTTGCATCAGGTCGTGCGCCATCTGCTCACCCTCGCCGTAGGAAGCGCGGGTGACGCCGAGGCGGCCTTTGGAATGCGTGCGCAGGTGCTCGAACCACCGGCCTGCCAGGGCGGTTTCGGGATCGAGGTCGCGGTGGAGTTCGGTCATGGGCCTGCCGGCGGTTGGTAAAATTATGTGCACATAACGCCAAGAAATGTGCACATCTGATCGGAGGACGACATGCAAGGCGTGAGCCAGACGCGCGACCTGGTGGGCTACGGCGGAACGCCGCCGGCCTGGAAGCTGCCCGGCGGGGCCCGGCTCGCCGTCTCCCTGGTGGTCAATTTCGAGGAGGGCGCCGAACTCGCCGTCAGCGACGGCGATCCGCAGGCCGAGAAGATTTCCGAGGTGGTGAGCGTCGTGCCGCCTGGACGCTGGGACCAGGGCAACGAGCAGATCTTCGCCTACGGCATGCGCGCCGGCATCTGGCGCATGCTGGCCGCACTTGAGAAGCATCAGGCGCCCGTGACCTTCTACATGTGCGGCCGCGCCGTCGAGCGCCTGCCACAGCTTGCAAGGCGCATCGTCGAGGCCGGACACGAGGCGGCCTGCCATGGCTGGCTGTGGCGTGCGCATGCCGAATACGCCGACAGGGCGAGCGAACTGAACGATCTCCAGCGCTGCGTCGAGGTCATGAAAAGCGCGACGGGTCAGCGTCCTACGGGCTTCTTCTGCCGCGGCAGTGAAAGCACGCAAACGCGCTCCATCCTGCGCGAGCTCGGCTTCGGTTATGCCAGCAACGGCTTCGACGACGACCTGCCCTACTGGGACAGGGCCGACGCGCAGCGCCCGCTGCTGGTCGTGCCCTACGCGCTCGACAGCAACGACATGAAGTTCTTCCATCCCAACGGCTTCGTGCGCGCCGACGAGATGGTCGACTATGTACGCGACGCCATCGAGACGCTGCTCGAAGAAGGCGAGGCCGGCCATCCGAAGATGCTGAACATCGGCTGGCACCTGCGCATCGCCGGACGCCCCGGCCGTTTCGCCGCCTTCAAGCGCGTGCTCGCGCTGCTCGAATCCTACGGCGAAAAGGTGTGGATCGCGCGGCGCGACGCCATCGCGCAATCGTGGCGGGAACAGTTCCCGGCATGAGTGCTCCGCCGATGGTTGGCATGCCCCTTGCGTTTGCAGTCGCAGGGAGGCGGAACAGTTGCAGCAAGCAGTGAAAGCCAACGCGGCGCGCACGCTGGACGTCGAGGATCTGAGCGTCCGCTATGGAACGTCGACCGCGGTCGACGGCGTGACGCTCGCGATCGAGCCCGGCGAGGTCGTGGCGCTGCTCGGTCCCTCGGGCTGCGGCAAGACCACCCTTCTCCGGGTCATCGCCGGCTTCGTGCGGCAGGCCGCCGGCCGCGTGCGGGTCGACGGCGCCACCATCGACCACCTCCCGCCCAACCAGCGCAACATCGGCATCGTCTTCCAGAACTACGCGCTCTTCCCGCACATGACGGTGGCGGAAAACGTGGCCTACGGCCTGCGCGCCCGCGGCCTCAAGGGGCCGGAGGTCCAGGCGCGGGTCACGCGCTTCCTCGAGACCGTTCAGCTCGGGGGCTTCAAGGACCGCCTGCCGCGTCAGCTCTCGGGCGGCCAGCAGCAGCGCGTGGCGCTGGCGCGTGCCCTCGCGATCGAGCCCTCGATCCTGCTGCTCGACGAGCCGTTCGCAGCGCTCGACCGCAACCTGCGCCTCGACATGCAGATCGAGATCAAGCGCCTGCAGCGGACGCTGGGTCTCACGACCATACTGGTAACGCACGACCAGGACGAGGCGATGAGCGTCGCCGACCGCATCGCCGTCATGAACAAGGGCAGAGTCGAGCAGTTCGACTCGCCGGTCGCGATCTACGACCGGCCGCAGACGCTGTTCGTGAACGGCTTCATCGGCACCACCAACCTGATGAACGGCAGGGTCGCCTCGCTTCAGAACGGCACGGCCACCGTAGCGCTGGAGGCCGGTGCCACCGTCACCTTGCAGCCCCCGGCGGTCTTGGCATCGGCGCGCCCGTCCTGATGTCGGTGCGGCCCGAGCAACTGGCCCTCTCCGCGATCCCCGGCCCGGATGCCTGGAAGATCGAGCCCGGGCTCGCCCTCCCGATCGGCGCCCAGCTCGTCCACGAGGCCCGCACGACCGACGGCGCGTTCCTGAAGATCATCGAGCCGCGCCGCACGGTCGCGGGCGAGGCGGCCCGGACCTACTGCACCCTGGCCGCCGATGCGCGTCCCACGCTGTTTCCGCGTACCACCTGACAACCACGGAGATCCTTCCATGTTCAGCCGCAGACGCCTGCTCGCCGGTGCCACCGCCCTCGGCGGCGCCTCGTTCCTTCCCTCGATCGCCCACGCTAAGGGCAGCGTCGCCGCCGCCATCTATCCCGGCACCTGGGAAGAAGCCTTTCGCGCCATCGTGGCGCCGGCGCTGAAGAAGAAGGACAGCGTCGACCTCGAGCTTCAGCCGCTCTTCGCGGTCGACCAGGTCGCCAAGGCCAAGGCCGCGCGCGGAGCGCCGCCGTTCGACGCCTTCGTGCTCGATCCGGGCCCGCGCATCACCGCGATCCAGGACGGCCTCTTCGACAAGCTCGACATCAAGAAGATCACCAATGCCTCGAAGCTGCCGGCCGGGCTGGTCGACGAATGGGGCGTCGGCGTCAACGCTCAGGTCGTCGGCATCGCCTACAATCCGAAGAAGGTTCCGGCTCCCAAGGGCTGGAAGGACCTGTTCGTCGAGCCGTGGGTGTCGCGTCTCGGCCTCACCGGCTTCCAGACCACCTTCGGAACGGTGTCGCTGATCGAGATCGCCAAGGTATTCGGCGGCTCCGAGACCAACATCGAGCCGGCGCTCGTCGAACTGAAGAAGGTCCTGCCGAAAATCGCCGCGGTCGGCCAGCCGGCCGCCATGCCGAGCCTGTTCCAGCAAGGCCAGTGCGACGTGATGTACACCAACACCCAGACCGTCGCGACGCTCAAGGGCCGCGGAGTCGACATCGAATTCGTGAAGCCCGAGACCGGCGCCATCACGTTCCTCACGACCCTGCACATCGCCAAGGGCGCTGCGGACGTCGAGAACGCCTACAAGTATATCGACATCGTCGCCGGCAAGGAGGTGCAGGAAGCCCTGACCAAGCCGCCGTACAACTTCATCCCGGTGAACAAGGACGTGCCGGTCCCGTCCTACCTGCCGATGAAGAGCCTCGACGAGATGTCGAGCTACATCCGGCACGACTGGGCCAAGATCAATCCGCTGCGCGCCGGCTGGATCGAGAAGTTCAACAAGGAAATGGCGAAGTGAGGAAGCTGGCGGAGTGGCAGCTCGCGCTGCCGCTCGCGCTGGCGTTTGCATCGATCTTCCTGGCGCCGCTGCTCATGCTGGTCGGCGTCAGCTTCTTCAATGACGACAAGATCAGCCAGCCGGGCTTCGGTCAGTGGGCCAAGTTTCTCGGCGATCCCTTCAGTTACAAGGTGATCGCCGACACGATGATGCTCGGCTTCAAGACGGTGTGCGCCACCATCGTGATCGGCTATCCGCTGGCCCTGATCTACCTCGACGCCTCGCCGCGCCTGCAGAAGGTGCTGATCTTCATCATCGTCATGCCGCTGCTGCTCTCTGTGGTGGTGCGTACCTTTGCCTGGATCGTCGTGCTGGGCCGCGAGGGCGTGGTGAACACGCTGCTGATGCAGCTCGGCATCATCTCCGAGCCCCTGCGCCTGCTGCAGACCGAACTCGGCCTCGTGATCTCACTCACCCAGATCGAGATGCCGCTGATGTTGCTGCCCCTGATCAGCGTGATGTCGCGGCTCGATCCCAACCTGCGCGACGCCTCCTCCGCCCTCGGCGCCTCGCGCTGGCGGACACTGTTCAAGGTGATCGTGCCGCTCAGCATGCCCGGGCTGGTCGCCGGCTGCCTGCTGGTGTTTGCGAGCTCCACCACCGCCTTCATCTCGCAGACCGTGATCGGCGGCGTCCGCCTGATCTACCTGCCGCTCCTCATCTGGCAACAGTCGCTTGTCGTCTTCAACTGGCCCTTCGCCGCCGTGGTGTCCCTCACCCTGCTCGTCTCGGTGCTGACGGTGGTGAGCGCGCTGTCCTATCTGGGCCGCCGCTCCGGAGGCTATGTCCATGGGTAGGCGCCGCAGCCTCGCCGACCTCTCCTACAGCCTCGTTATCGGCACGCTGGCGGCGCTGGCGCTGCTGATCATCGTGGCGCCGGTGGTGATCGTGCTGACGACGTCGTTTACCGAGGGCCGCTCGCTCAAATTCCCGCCGACCGGCTTCTCGCTGCAATGGTACGAAGCCCTGTTCGACGCCTCGCAGTCGCGGCAGATCCATCGTGCGGTGTACAACTCACTCGAAGTTGCCGCCTGGTCGACCGGTTTCGGCATCCTGTTCGGCAGCATGGCGTCGCTCGGGCTGGCACGGAACCGCCACCGGCTGGCGCGCGTGGCCGATGGGCTGTTCATGTCGCCGCTGGTCCTGCCCGGCCTCACCTTCGGCCTGGCGGCGCTGATGTATTTCACCCTGATCGGCTTCCGGCCGTCCATAAACCTGATCATCGCCGGCCACATGATCGTCACCGTGCCGTTCATCATTCGCACGACATCCGCCAGCATCTCGCAGCTCGACCCGGCGCTGAATGATTCCTCGCAGAGCCTGGGCGCCAGCTGGTTCTACACGATGCGCCGCGTGACCCTGCCGCTGATCGCCCCCGGCATCTTCGCCGGCGCGTTCCTGGCCTTCATGGCCTCGATCGACAACGTCCCGGTGTCGCTGTTCCTGTCGACGGCGCGCACCGACATGCTGCCGATCCGCATGTGGGGCATGATGGAATCCACGCTCGACCCGCGCATCGCCGCCGTGTCGGGCGTGTTGATCACGGCCGCCTTCCTGTTGATGCTGATCATGGAATGGACGGTGGGACTGACCCGCCGCATGCGCGACTGACGAGGACCCGCCAATGGAACTGATCCCCCAGCCCCTCACCAAAGAAGCCTTCGCCCCGTTCGGCGACGTGATCGACGTACCCGACGCTCCGGGCCGCACCTACTACGAGGACGCGCTGGGCAACCTGCGTCCGACCGCGCATGCGAGCCTCTCGGTCAGCCTGAAGGCCGAGACGCCGGACCGGCCGCTGCGCAGCGACTATCTCGAACGTCACGAATATTCCTCCCAGACCTTCGTTCCTCTCGATGTCGAGCGATGGTTGATCGTCGTGGCGCCGCATGCCGCCGCCGGAGGCCCCGAGGTGAGCGGCATGAAAGCCTTCATCGCCACCGGCAAGCAGGGCGTCACCTACCGGCCCGACACCTGGCATCATGGCCTCACCGTGCTCGACCGGCCGGGCCGTTTCGCCGTCTTCATGTGGCGCGACGGCGGCAAGGGCGACGAGGAATTCGTGCCGGTTCCCCCCTTTACCATTCGCATTCCCTGACCCGGAGCCGAGACGATGCCCTACGAGGTCCGCCGCGATTTCATCGGCTACGGCGCCAACCCGCCCGATCCGAAATGGCCCGGCGGCGCGCGCATCGCCGTGAACTTCGTCATGAACTACGAGGAGGGTTCCGAGCCCTCCATCCAGGACGGCGAGGGCCATACCGAGATCGGGCTCAGCGACGCGGCCGGTATGGGCCAGTCGATCCAGGGCCGCGATCTCGCGGCGGAAGGCCTGTTCGAATATGGCAGCCGCGTCGGCTTCTGGCGGCTGATGCGCCTCTTCCAGGAGCGTGGCCTGCCGATGACGATCTTCGGCTGCGGGCTGGCGATGGAGCGCAATCCCGAAGCCTCGGCCGCCATCGCCAAATCGGGCTTCGATGTCTGCTCGCATGGCTGGCGCTGGATCAAGCACTACGAACTCGACGAGGCGACCGAGCGCGAGCACATCCGCAAGGCGATCGCCGCCATCCAGAAGATGACCGGCGAGCGGCCGCTCGGCTGGTACTGCCGCTATGGACCGGGCGTGAACACGCGCCGGCTCGTGGTCGAGGAAGGCGGCTTCCTCTACGACAGCGATTATTACGGTGAGGAGCTGCCCTTCTGGGTGACCGTCGACGGCAAGCCGCAGCTCGTCGTGCCCTATTCCGTCACCAACAATGATGGGCAGTTCGGCGCGTCGATCGGTACGTCGGACCAGTGGTTCTCTTTCGTGCGCGACGCCTTCGACATGCTCTACCGCGAGGGCGCGACGCAGCCCAAGATGATGTCGATCGGCCTGCACATGCGTCTGATCGGCCATCCCGCGCGCGCCGTCGGGCTGCAACGCCTGCTCGACCACATCCAAAAGCACGAGGGCGTCTGGGTGACCCGCCGCCTCGACATCGCCCGGCACTGGATCGAGACGCATCCCTATCCGGGCAAGGGCCTGAATGAGTGACACCGTGTATTGTGGCGGCGATGGACCATCCGGTGATCCTGGTACGCGACTGGAAGCAGACCGAGGCGGCGCTGCTCGCGGCGCGCGCCGCGGGGACGGCGCCGGTGCTGCTGACGCCTGAGGATGCAGCCTCGTTCTACGGCGCGGGCTATCTCGGCGCCCTGCAGGAACGGGCGCGAGAGGAGTTTGCGGACGTGGCCTTCACGCTGATCGTCGATTGCGGCGACGCGCCGGGCTACGCGCTGGCCTGTCTGCGCGCCGGGGTACGCACCCTGTCGATGCGCACCTGGAACGACAAAATTGCCGACATCGCCCGTCAGATGGGCGCCGAACTGGTGAGGAGACCTGCATGAGCTGGCAACCGAAACGCGACCTGATCGGCTATGGCGCCAATCCGCCCGATCCGAAATGGCCGGGCGGCGCGCGCCTCGCCATCAACTTCGTCGTGAACTTCGAGGAAGGCTCGGAACCCTCGGTCCAGGATGGCGAGGGCTACACCGAGACCGGCCTCACCGAATCGAGCACCTCCTCGCAGGGCCTGAAGGGCCGCGACCTCGCCGGCGAAGGTATGTTCGAATACGGCAGCCGGGTCGGCTTCTGGCGCATCCACCGTGCCTTCCAGGAGCGCGGAATGCCGCTCACCGTGTTCGGCTGCGCGCTGGCACTGGAGCGCAATCTGCCGGCCGCGGAGGCGATCCGGGCCGCCGGCTGGGACGTCTGCTGCCATGGCTGGCGCTGGGTGCGCCACTTCCAGCTCTCCGAGGAAGAGGAGCGCGAGCACATCCAGAAGGCCATCAAGTCGCTGGAGCAGACGGTCGGCGAGCGGCCGGCCGGCTGGTACTGCCGCTATGGACCCAGCGTGAACACCCGCCGGCTGCTGATCGAGGAAGGCGGCTTCACCTACGACAGCGACTATTACGGCGAGGAACTGCCCTTCTGGCAAACCGTCGAGGGCAAGCCGCACCTCGTCGTGCCCTATTCGCTAACCAACAACGACGGGAAGTATGCCGCCGGCATGGTCCACTCCGACCAGTGGTTCGGCCTGGTGAAGGACGCGTTCGACGTCCTCTTCAAGGAAGGCTCGACGCAGCCCAAGATGATGTCGGTCGGCCTGCACCAGCGCCTGATCGGCCACCCCGCCCGCATGGCCGGCCTCTGGCGCTTCCTCGACTATGTCCAGAAGCACGAGGGCGTCTGGGTCACCAAGCGCCTGGACATCGCCAAGCACTGGATCGCGACACATCCGTATCCCGGCAAGGGACTGAACGAATAAAGCGCTCTGCAAGAGCAAGTAAGAGTTAAAAGTCCCTCACTTCGTTCGGGATGACAGCATTTTCTTGCATCGGCGCACTGCGCAAAACTCAACAAACATTGTCATCGCGGGCGGGGTAACCCCCGCCCTGGAACGAAGTGAGGGACCTTTCTCTTGCCCCGCGCGATCGTCGCGCTCGATACGTCAGCGGACGTCAGACCTTCGCGCGCCCCGCGACCATGCGGACCTTGCCGGGCGAGGCGAACCAGATCGAGGCGGCGCCCAGGACACTGAACGCGAGCGCCACGATGAAGGCCAGACGATAGGCGCCCTCATAGTCGTACAGCACGCCGGTGATCCAGGGGCCCGCGGCGCCGCCGGCCAGCAGCGAGACCATGATGATGCTGAAGATCGAGCCGAAGTGCGGGCCCTCGAAGATCTCGGCCACCACCGATCCCATCAGGCTGGTGAAAGAATAGCCCAGCACGCCCTGCGACAGGACCATGAGATAGAGCAGCGGCTCCGACGGGCCGGCGCCGAGCGCCAGCAGCGCCGCGTAGCAGATCACGAAGCCCGTGCCGGCGATCGTCCAGACGATCTCGCGACCGATACGGTCCGACAGGCCGCCGAGCAGGATCTGGCCCGGGATACCTACCATCGCCACGAGGCCCAGAGCCCAGGCCGCCTGCATCGGGCCGAAGCCGATCTCGACCAGGTACTTGGTCTGGTGCACCTGCACCGCGTACCAGGCATAGCCGGTGCTGAAGAAGCCGATGCAGAGCCACCAGAAGCGCTGTGTGCGGACCGCCCTGGCGACGGTCCATTCGATGGCGACCCAGCGCGCGTCGACGATGGCCGCGGCACGGCGCGCCGCGGCGGTTCCCGCTTCCTTCGCCCCGTCCGGCAGCAGGCCCAGGTCCTGAGGGCGCTTGGTCACGATCAGGTTGATCGGCAGCAGCACGAATAGCGTCATCAGGCCGAGCGCCCAGCAGGCGCTGCGCCAACCGTCCTTCAGGATGATCGTCTGCAGCCAGGGCAGGATCAGAATTGCGCCCACACCCACCCCGGAAAAGGCCAGGCCGGTCGCCAGCGCGCGGCGGCGCACGAACCAGTTGGGCAGATATTGCGACTGCACGGAAAAGCTCATGCAGTTCGCCCCCGCCCCCACCAGCACACCCAGCGTTGCGTAGAGCTGCCACGGCGAGTCGATCACCGTGGCTCCGAGCAGGCCCGCGGCGGTCAGCACGACGCCGATCTCGATCACGAAGCGCGGTCCGCGCCGGTCCATGGTCCGGCCGACGACGGGACTGATCACGGCCGACACCAGGAAGCCGAAGGAGAAGGCGCCCGCCGCCAGGCCGCGATCCCAGCCGAATTCGTCGACGATCGGCGGGAACATCAGGGAGAAGGCCGTGCGGGTGGTCACGCTCACGGCGACGGTCAGGAACGCGACCGCGATGATCACCCAGCCGAAGAAGAAAGGCAGGCGCGCCGCGAACGACGCGGATCGCGCGGGCAACTGGGGAGACGGCACCGACTTTTCCTTTTTCTCGCGTTTCGCCAGACGCATCGTGGCCCGGAGGGGGTGATACCCTGTCCCCACGCCCGCCCCGAGGTCAATGACGTGGCAGGTAGTCGGACCTCCCGGGTGCCCACCGGGACTTGAACCGCTCTTCCGGCGCCGCTATCACCGCGCAACCGCACAAAATGGGAGCCCGGACGTGAAGATCACCCGCACCGTCAAGAAGATCCTGGACAACTACGAGAGCGATTGCCCCGGCACCAAGGCCAATCTGGCCCGCATCCTGATGCATGGCCGCCTCGGCGGCACGGGCAAGATGGTGATCCTCCCCGTCGACCAGGGCTTCGAGCACGGCCCGGCCCGCTCCTTCGCGCCGAACCCCGACGCCTACGATCCGCACTACCACTATCAGCTGGCCATCGACGCCGGCCTCAACGCCTATGCCGCCCCGCTGGGCCCGCTCGAGGCCGGCGCCGACAGCTTCGCGGGCGCCATCCCGACCATCCTCAAGTGCAACTCGGCCAATTCGCTGTCGACCAACAAGGACCAGGCCGTGACGGCCACCGTGGCCGACGCGCTGCGCCTGGGCTGCTCGGCGATCGGCTTCACCATCTATCCGGGTGCCGAAGACCAGTACGAGATGATGGAAGAGATCCGCGAGCTCTCGGCGGAAGCCAAGTCGGTCGGCCTCGCCGTCGTCATGTGGTCCTATCCGCGCGGTGGCAAGCTCGACAAGGCCGGCGAGACGGCGATGGACGTCTGCGCCTACGCCGCCCATATCGCGGCCTTGCTCGGCGCCCACATCATCAAGGTGAAGCCGCCGACCAACGTGCTGTGGCAGCCCGAGGCGAAGGCCGCCTACGAGAAGGCCAACGTCGACATCTCGACGATGGCCGCCCGCATCAAGCACGTGATGCAGGCGACCTTCAACGGCCGCCGCATCGTCGTCTTCTCGGGCGGCGAGGCCAAGGACCTCGAGGGCCTGTTCACCGAAATCCGCAGCCTCCGCGATGGCGGCGCCAACGGCTCGATCATCGGCCGCAACACCTTCCAGCGTCCTCGCGCCGAGGCGCTCGACATGCTCGACAAGATCATCAGCATCTACCAGGGCAAGATGTAAGGACGGCCAGAGAGGCCTGCCTGCAGAGGGCGCTGGGCAACCAGCGCCCTTTTTGTTGGCAGGCGGGGTCACGGATTTCGGAGGAGGACGTGCGATGAAGGATCAGCAGAAGCAGCCTGGGTTGCCCCATGAGACGGAAGTCGACCTGACACCCTCCCGCCTGAGTGCGCAGAAGAATGTCGTGCGCGTGTTCTACAAGGATCTCTGGGACAAGGCCGATCTCTCGCTCGTCCCGCAGATATTCCACCCCGACTTCACCTTTCGCGGCTCGCTCGGGCCCGTGCTGGTCGGTCACCAGCAATTCAGCAACTATGTGAGCTGGCTCACCGACACGCTCGACGACTACACGTCCGACATTCTCGAGCTGATGGAAGAAGGTCACCGCGTTTCGGGCAAGCTGCGCTTCCACGGCATCCATCGCCGGACGCTGTTCGGAGAGCCGCCGACCAACAGCCGCGTCTGGTGGTACGGCGCTCCCATCTTCACGTTCGACGGGCCGCTGGTGCGCGACCTGTGGGTGCTGGGCGACGTCTACGGGCTGCGCTCCCGCCTCGATCCGGCGTGGTCGGAACGCCTGAGCTTCACCCGGGCCGGCGGCGCGAGCTCGTGACCTCGAGCAGGCCGTTGTCGCGAACGTACTTCGCGATTTCCCGCGAGATCAGCTCGTGGGCGGCCTGGTTCGGATGCCCGTCGCCCACGATGTAGAGGTTGGCGCCCTTCTCTCTCTCCCGCTGGAAGGCCTCGGTGAGGTCGAGCAAGTCGATGTCGCCGATGACGCGCGGCAGGGCTTCCGGCGCCGAGTAATAGTTCGTGGGCAGATAGACCACGAGCAGGTTCGCGCCGATCTCGTCGGCCGATCGCTGCATTTCGCGCAGGAGGTAGCCCACGGCCTCTTCCTTCTGCTCGTCGCTCCGCGCGCCGTAGGCGGCCCGGCCATATTCCAAGCGGCCGCGCACCACATCGATGCCATGCAGCAGCCAGGTCACGGGATGCAGGAAGTCGCCGGCAAGGTGCCGCTGGAAGCGCTGCACGCCGTTGCTCTGCGGCGGGGCGATCGACGCTTGCCCCTCGTCGTCCCAGGCGACGTGTGACGCGCTGAAGCAGAACGGATAGTAGGATGGAAGGCACGGCGAGACGTTGCGCTCGAAGTGATGTGCGATGATGCCGTAGACCACGAGCTTCGGCGAGAGATCGCCGTTGCGCCGCAAGAGCTGCAGCGACTGGGTCGTTCCGTAGGCCGCCATCGCGAAGTTCGACACACTGGCTTCGAGCTCGCGTGACAGCAGCCTTGCATAGGTCTGCTCGTTGGCCAGCGCGTAGCCCCAAGTGAACGAGTCGCCGACGACCAGGACGTCGACGCGCTCAGGGCTCTGCAGCCCGGGCTCGTCGACCCGCGCGCCGCGATCGTCGGTATAGATGTCGAAGGCAAAGGTCTTGCGGTCGGCCACGGCGGGGTAGATGCGCCTCGCCTGGGAACTGGGATTGGCGATCGCACCGATCTCGGGATCGAACACCAGGAGACGGTCGCCTTCGGAGATCAGGGGAATGCGCGGGACAGTCAGGTAGCTGGCGATCGCGATCCCGACCAGCAGGCTGGCGGCGGTCGAAACGAGAACCAGAAGAAGGGTCTTGATGACTTTGTTCATGGTTCCTGGCGAGAAGGCTGCCGTCAGTTAGCCCAGGCCGAAGCGCCAGGACAATGGGAGGATTCCCCCAACCCGGCTCTCGACGGGACGCCGGGTTCCGCATACACCACACGAAAATCAGGAAGCCCGTGACCCGTCTCTATCTGATCTCTCCCGCCCGCATCGAGCATCCGGCGATCTTTGCCGACGACCTTCGCGCCGCCCTCGATGGCGGCGACGTCGCGGCCTTCCAGCTGCGGCTGAAGGACGTCTCCGACGAGGCGATCGTCCGCGCCGCCGATACGCTGCGGCCGATCTGCCAGCAGCGCGGTGTCGCCTTCATCATGAATGATCGCCCCGACCTTGCGGTGAAGCTCGATTGCGACGGCGTGCATGTCGGCCAGGAGGATATGCCCTACGCTGAAGCGCGCCGGATCGTGGGGCCTGAGCGCCAGGTCGGCGTCACCTGCAAGGCGTCGCGGCACCTCGCGATGGACGCGGCAGAAGCCGGCGCCGACTACGTGGCTTTCGGCGCCTTCTTCTCCTCCTCCACCAAACCGGTGACGACGCCGGCCGAAATCGAGATCGTCGAATGGTGGAGCGGCCTGATGGAAGTTCCCTGTGTGGCGATCGGCGGCATCACGGTCGAGAACTGCCGGCCGCTCATCGCCGCGGGCGCGGACTTCCTGGCCGTCGCCGGGGGCGTGTGGAGCTACAAGGATGGCCCGGAAGCCGCGGTGCGTGCCTTCAACGAGCTCTTCGCAGCCCACGGATCAGCGGACGGGGAGCCATAGAACGTCCTCGATGTGCGACGCGCCCGTCGCCAGCATCACCAGGCGATCGAAGCCGAGCGCGATGCCGGAGCAATCCGGCAGGCCGTGATCGAGCGCGGCGAGGAAATCGTCGTCGACCGGCCAGCGCACACCGTAAAGTTCGTCCTTCAGGTCCATGTCCGCGGCAAGCCGCGTGCGCTGGACGGCGGGATCGGTGAGTTCGCCAAAGGCATTGGCCAGTTCGACGCCGCAGACATAGAGTTCGAAACGCTCCGCCACTCTCGCATCGCCGGGCTTGGCCCGGGCAAGCGCCGCCATCGAGATCGGATATTCGCAGAGGATGGTCGGCCGGCCCATGCCGAGCTTCGATTCGATTTTCTCGAACATGATTCGGAAGAAGACATCCTCCCAGGTGTCGCCGACATGCATGGCGATGCCCGATGCACCCGCCAGCGCCGCGGCATTGCCGACGGTCGCGAACAGGTCGACCCTGGCGTGGCGGACGAAGGCCTCCGCCACGGTGAGCCGCTCCGGTTCGGCCCGGGGATCGCAGACATGGCCGGCCCAGCGCAGTTCGTCGACGCCGGTAGCGGCCAGCAACGCCTGGCAGTCGGCCATGATGGCCTCGTAGCCCACCCCCGCGCGATACCATTCCAGCATCGTGAATTCGGGATGGTGCAGGGACGAGCCCTCCGCGTTGCGGAACACGCGCGCGAACTGGAAGATCTTCGGCAGGCCGCCGGCCAGGAGCTTCTTCATCGCGAACTCGGGCGAGCTGTGCAGCCAGCGTTCGCGCTCTTCACCGTCGGGCAGTTCCCACTCCGTGGCGAAGCCCGTGAGATGGACCTCGGCGCCGGGCGCCGCCTGCAGGATCGGCGTCTCGACCTCGACGAATCCTTCAGCGGCGAACCACTGCCGTATCGCGGCCTGTATCCGGGTGCGCGTCTGCAGGTGCGGCAGGCGCCGGGCGAGTTTATCGGGGCGCCACTCGGTCATGCCCGACCATCGCACGCGAACGGCGCGGCGTGTAGGGTATCGTCATGACGCCCAAGCAGATCGATGCCTATTGCCGCAAGCTGCCGGCCGCCACACGGAGCGTGCAGTGGGAGGGCGTCACCGTCTTCAAGGTCGGCGGCAAGATGTTCTGCCTGATCGGGCCACCGGGCCACTCCGTCGCGCGGATCAGCTTCAAGTGCCCGCCCGAGCACTACGAGGCGCTTTCGCACGCCAGGGGATTCAAGCCGGCCCCCTATCTCGCCCGCGCGAAATGGGTCGCCCTCGAGGATCCCGCGGTGCTGACACCCGCCGAGACGAGAGCCTATCTGAGGCAGGCGCATGCCGTCATCGCGGCGGGGCTTTCGAAGAAGAAACGGGCCGAATTCGGCCTGAAATAGCGCCGGATCGCCCTGGGCGGGCCGGTTGCGACCCAGGGCTGCCTTTGATAGAAGGCCGCGCCGGCCTCGAACCGCTTCCGCGGACGAGGCCGAATTCCATTCATCCGAGACAGCGGTAAGGCCGGGTAAGCTCATGAAAGTCCAAGTCAACTCCATCCGAGCCGGCAACGTCATCGAGTACAACGGCAAGCTCTGGGTCGCCTCCAAGGTGCAGCATATCAGCCCCGGCAAGGGCGGCGCGTTCGTGGCGATCGAGGCCAAGGCGCTGCGCGAGGGCAACAAGCTGCAGGAACGCTTCCGCTCCGGCGAGACCATCGAGCGCGTCCATATCGACGAACGCGAGTGCACCTACCTGTTCAAGGACGAGAACGGCTTCACGTTCATGGACAAGGAGACCTTCGAGCAGCTCGTGGTCGGCGCCGACGTCCTCGACGACGACCAGTCGCGCTGGCTGCAGGACGGCATGGAAGTGACCGTGTCCCTCTACGAGGGCACGCCGGTCGGCGCAGAGCTGCCCAAGACCGTCGTTCTGGCCGTCACCGAGGCCGACGCCGTCGTGAAGGGTCAGACCGCCTCCTCTTCCTACAAGCCGGCGATCGTCGAGGGTGGCATCCGCGTGATGGTGCCCCCCCATATCGGTGTGGGCACGCGGCTGGTGATCAACACCGAAGAGGGCACCTACATGGAACGCGCCAAGGACTAGGCGCGCACCGTGGCCCTCCCCACCAATCGCCCCCCGCGAGAGACTCCCGTCGCCCGCGTGGGCCGCGCCCCGATGGGCGAGGCTCGCGAGCGCTCAGGCCCGCCCGAGCGCAAATCGCTGGCGCAGCGCTCGGCCACCGTCACCGTCATGATCCGCGCGGCCTTTGCCGCGGCGAAGAACCTCAAGCGCGATTTCGGCGAAGTCGAGCATCTGCAGATCTCCGAGAAGGGCCCCGGCGACTTCGTCAGTCACGCCGACATCAAGGCGGAGCGCACCCTGCGCGCCGAGCTCTCGCGGGTCCGTCCCGACTACGGCTTCCTCGGCGAGGAAGGCGGCGAGACCAAGGGGGACGGCCGCAACCGCTGGATCGTCGATCCGCTCGACGGCACGACCAACTTCCTGCACGGCGTTCCCCACTTCGCCATCTCCATCGCGCTGGAACGCGAGAAAGAGATCGTTGCCGGCGTCATCTACCAGCCGATCTCCGACGAGCTGTTCTGGGCCGAGAAGGGCAACGGCGCCTATATCGACACGCCGAACGCCCGTTCGCGGCGTCTGCGCGTGTCCGGCCGCAAGGAGCCGGCCCGCGCGCTTGTCGGCACCGGTATCCCCCATATCGGCAAGGGTAATCACGCCGCCTATCACGCCAAGCTGGCCGCCGTCACTGAACGCACGGCCGGCGTCCGTCGCTGGGGCGCGGCCGCGCTTGACCTCGCCTTCGTGGCGGCCGGCCGCTACGACGCCTTCTTCGAGTTCGGCCTGGCGCCGTGGGACGTCGCTGCGGGTATCCTCATGGTGCGCGAAGCCGGCGGGCTCGTCGGCGACATTTCCGGTCAGCCCTATGAGCTGGGCGGACCGTCGATCCTCGCCAGCAACTTCGGGCTTCGCGACCCGATGGTCGAGATCCTGTCCAAGGCCTGACGGCCGCGTCCAGTCCGCAGGACCTTGCCGCGAGCGGTTGAGCGCGGGTCGACCATTCGTTATGGTCGATCCGCCAAATCCCTTGGAAAGGCAATTGGTTATGCCCCCCTCTTCGGCCGCTGTCCCCAGCCGCGCCGCCTTTGGTCCCTGCTCCGGCGACGCAGGCTCGCCGGACGGCGGTACGGCGGGCGGAACCGGGATGCAGGGCGCATCCGGGGTGCCACTGGCATGATCTCCCCGCCAACGTCGCGCAGGCATCGGAAGTACGCATGAGTAACCCGCTTCCGTATCTCGTTCGCATGCTTCTGTTCCTGGCGATCGTGGCCTGCATCGCCTACCTGCTCCACCATGACCTGCTGCGTGTGTTCCTGAACACGCCGATCCTCAACAGCGTCATCCTGGGCGTCCTCGCGATCGGCATTTTCTTCGTGATGCGCCAGGTTCTGTCCCTGTGGCCCGAGGTTCGGTGGCTGCGGCGTTTCCAGCATCGCGAGCCCGGCGCCCCGCTGCTCGAGACCGATTCGATCGAACTGATGGCGCCAATGGCCGTCATGATGGGCGACCGCCAGGACAATTTCCGCCTGTCCCCCACGGCGACGCGCGCCATGCTCGACGGCATCGCCAGCCGCCTCGACGAGCGGCGCGAACTCAGCCGCTACATGATCGGCCTGCTGATCTTCCTCGGCCTGCTCGGTACCTTCTGGGGCCTGCTCGAGACGATCGGCGCCGTCGCCGATGCCATCGTCGGCATGCAGGTCACCGGCGGCGATGCCGTCCAGATGTTCGCCAAGCTCAAACAGGGCATCGAGGGCCCGCTCAAGGGCATGTCGACCGCCTTCGGCGCCTCGCTGTTCGGCCTGTCCGGCTCGCTCGTTCTGGGCTTCCTCGAACTGCAGGCCAGCCAGGCCCAAGGCCGCTTCCACACCGAACTGGAGGAGTGGCTGGCGGGCGCCACGCGGCTGTCGAGCGGCACCCTGCAGACCGAAGGTGAACAGGGCGTCTCGGCCTATGTCGAGGCGCTGCTGGAGCGCACCGCCGACGGGCTCGACGATCTCGCCCGTACGCTGCGCCGCAGCGAGGAGGGCCGCGAACAGGCCGCAACGGCAAACGCCACCCTGGTCGAGCGCCTGACGTCCCTGACCGAAAGCATGCGCTCGCAGCAGGCGCTGCTGGCACGCCTGGCCGAGCAGTCGATCGAGCTGCGCGGCACCGTCGCGCGCCTGACCGAGCGCAAACCGGAGGCCGACAGCGAGGCGCTCCTTGCGCACCAGCGCAACCTAGAGGCCGGCCTCAGCCGGCTGATCGATGAGAGCGTACGCAGCCGCACCGCGCTGGCCGACGAGCTGCGCGGCGAGTTTCGCCTGCTCGCCCGCACCATTGCCTCGACGCGCGGCGCGACGCCGGGCGACCACTAGCCGCCATGGCAGCCGCATCCCGCCGTCGCGGAGGAGGTTCGGCCGACTACACCTGGCCGGGCTATGTCGATGCGCTGACGACGCTGCTGATGGTGTTGATCTTCCTGCTGTCGCTGTTCAGCGTCGCGCAGTTCACGCTGACCGACACGCTCAACACACGCGACAGCGCCATCGACGCCCTCAACAAGCAGCTCGGCAATCTCGCCAGCGTGCTTTCGATCGAGCAGGCGGCGAGCGAAGGCCTGAAGCAGGATATCGAGAAGCTCACCCTGCAACTGCGCCAGAACCAGGCCGAACGTGACCGGCTCGGCGCCGACCTTTCCGCCCAGCGCACCGCGTCGGACGCGCTCAAGATCGAGCGCGACCAGCTCACGGAACGCCTGACCTCGATGCTGGCGGAGCGCGACCGGCTGGCCTCCTCGCTCGAGAGTTCCAATAAAGAGGCGGCCGCCAAGGCCGGCGACCTTCAGAAGGAGATCGAACGCCAGCGGCTGGAGCTCACCCGCCTCGCCGCTTCCCTGGCCGCCGCCAACCAGGACAAGGGCAAGCTGTTCGGCGATCTCACGGAAGAGCAGAAACTCAGCGCCGAGCAGAAGGCCGCCGTCGTGCGGCTGACCGCCGAGCTCGCCGCCCTAAAGGGAGAGCTGGCGCGCCTCAGCACCGTTCTCGATGCCGCCGACGCCAAGGCCAAGGAACAGCAGGTGCAGATCGTCGATCTCGGCCAGAAGCTCAACCGGGCGCTGGCCAGCAAGGTCGAGGAGCTGGCGCGCTATCGTTCCGAATTCTTCGGCAAGCTGCGCGAGGCCCTGCGCGGCCAGCGCGACCTCCAGGTCGTGGGCGACCGTTTCGTGTTCCAGTCCGAAGTGCTCTTCGCCTCCGGCTCGGCGAAGCTCCAGGAGAGCGGCGAGAAGCAGCTGGCGAACGTGGCGAAGCGCCTCGTCGAGATCGCCGCCACGATCCCGAAGGAGGTCAACTGGGTGCTCCAGGTCGACGGCCATACCGACAGCAAGGCCATCGCCAGCGCCCAATATCCGTCGAATTGGGAACTCTCCGCCGCCCGCGCCATCGCCGTGGTCAAGTTCCTGCACAGCGAAGGCATCCCGAACGACCGCCTGGTGGCCGCAGGCTACGGCGAGTACCAGCCGCTCTCGTCCACCGACACCGCCCGCAACCGCCGCATCGAGCTCAAGCTGACGAACCGCTGAGCTCATGTCGTCTTGAGCGAAGCGAAGGACCTTGCGGAACGATCATAGGGCTACATAGCTGGCGCTGGATCCTTCGCTTCGCTCAGGATGACAGGACGCGTCGAAGCCTAAAGAAGCCCAAGTCTCTTCAGCTCCGCCGCCATCTCGGCCGGCATGTCGGCGCTGTCGCCGCTCGACAAGTCAGGTGGCGCACGGTCGGGCTCGAGGTAGCGCCAGCCCTGGAAAGCCTTGCAGGCGCGGGGGGCGATTTCGATCAAGGGGCGCTTGAGCTTGATCCGGCAGAACTTCTTGCCGCTGTCCTCGTCGAAATCGTCCTCGAAGCCGACCAGCTCCTGCCGGCAGCGGATGACGCCGCGCACCACCCAGTAGAGCGAGCCGCCCAGCAGATCTTCGGCTCGCCGCGGCGAGTTGCGGGTGTAGACCCAGTGCGGCGAGCGCGCCGACTGCCCGCGCTCCTGGCGACGCGCCGCCTGGACCTTCTTCATGTGGGCGAGATCGTCGATGCCGACCGCGAGCTTGATGAGATGCAACGCCATCGCCTGCGCTTAGTACGTGACCGGTCCCCTGCTCAAGCCCGCCTATCCACAGCGTGACCTTCCCGCCACAGGCTGCGAGAATTGCCGACCGGATTTCAGACTCCACACTGTCTGCACAATCCAAGCTCTATTGTCCGGTCGCTTTTTGCGGGGGTTCTCATGAATCGATCGACGCTGGCTGCCGTGGTTGTGGCCCTGATGCTGGGCTCCGGCATTGCGGGTTACCTGATCGGGAGACCGGGCGATTCCGTCGACCGGGCCGTGCCGGCGACGACGGCATCCACGACGCCTCCCGCCACGGCGCCTGCCACCCCGCCTCCGGCTTCGACCCCACCGGCGGGCCAGACGGCACAATCGGCCGCGCCCGCGCCGATCGCCCCGCCGCCGGCGTCGCCCTCCGATCCCTTCTCCTTCCGGCGCGTCGGCGTCGATTCGAGCCGCAGCGAAGCGGAAGCCTGCCTCGCCTTCAACAAGCCGCTGGCCACCGGCGACGTGAAGTACGGCGACTTCATCCGCATCGAGCCCGAAGCCAAGACCGCACTCCGCACCGTCGACGACCGGCTGTGCATCGCCGGCCTCACCTACGGCCAGGACTACACGGTGAAGCTGCTGGCGGGCTTTCCGGGGCGCGATGGCGAGAAGCTGCGCAGCGAGCAGAGCGTGAGCGTGGCGCTGGGGGCCCGTCCCGCCGTGGTCACGCTGCCGGGCAAGGGTTTCATCCTGCCGCGCGGCAGCGCCGCAGGGTTGCCTGTCACGACCATCAACGTCTCCAAGGTCGGCATCTCGGTCTACCGGGTGAACGAGCGCGGCATCGATCGCTTCTCCGCCGACCGCTCCTACGACGTCTCCTTTCCAGGCTCCGAGCCGATCACCGAACCCTGGTCGCTGCGCAGCTGGTTGAACGGCAGCAACGGCGCCGAGCAGTGGAGCGGCACGATGGAAGTGCGCAACGTGCCCAACCAGGCCGTCGTCACCGCCTTCCCGATCCGCGAGACCATCCAGGACTGGAAGCCCGGCGCCTATTTCGTCGTCGTGTGGAATGCCGCCAAGCCGCCGGCGCGTGACTATGACGACGACGAGTCGACCAGCGGCGCCGCAGCCGGCCTGTGGGTGATCGACACCGACATCGGCCTCACCTCCTTCAGCGGCGACGACGGGCTGAACGTCTTCGCGCGCTCGCTGCAAACCGCCCAGCCGCTGGCCGGCATCGAGGTCACCGTCCTGTCGCGCGGCAACGAGCCGATCGGCAAGGTGGTGACGGGGGCCGACGGTCGCGCCACGTTCGCGGCCGGGCTGCTCAAGGGCACCGGCGCGGCGGAAGCGGTCGCCATCATGGCGCAGGATCCGGCAAAGAAGGAATTCTCGCGCCTCGAACTCACCAAGTCGGCCTTCGACCTGTCCGACCGCGGCGTCGACGGCCGGCCGCAGCCGGGCCCGGTCGATGCCTTCCTCTACACCGAGCGCGGCATCTACCGCCCGGGCGAGACCGTGCAGCTCATGGCGCTGATGCGCGACGACGCAGCCAACGCGCTCTCGAACCTGCCCGTCACCCTGATCGTGAAGCGGCCGGACGGCAGCGAGTTCACCCGCTTCACCCACGGCCTGCAGGGCTCAGGCGCGATCGCCCAGACCATCGACCTGCCGAAATCGTCGCGTCGCGGTCGCTGGTCGGTCGCCGCCCACATCGACCCCAAGGGCGCGCCCGTCGGCCGGGCCGAGTTCTCGGTCGAAGATTTCGTGCCCGAGAAGCTCAAGATCGAGCTGACGTCCGACGAGCCGATCATCCGGCCGGGGAGCGTGAATCGCTTCGTCCTCTCGGCTGATTTTCTATACGGCGCGCCGGCTTCCGATCTCGCAGTCGAAGGCGACATGCGCATCACGGTCGACGATGTGCCGTTCCCGGCCTTCGCCAAGTACCGGTTCGGACCGGAGGACGATCGCGAGAAGTTCGAGCCGCCCTTCATCGAGCTCAAGGGCGAGAATACCGACCCGGCCGGCAAGTCGAGCCTCGAATGGGCGGGTGACCTGGCCAAGGAGACGGTCCTGCCGCTGCGCGCCCAGATCCAGGCGCGCGTCTTCGAGCCGGGCGGCGGCCGCGCGACCAAGACCGAGAAGGTCATGCCCGTGCGCACCCGCGACACCTATATCGGTGTCCGCCCGACCTTCGAGGGCCGCTATTCCCGCGAGGGTGTCGACACCGAGTTCGACATCGTGGCGGTCGACGCGGCCGGCACGCAGATCGCGCGGCCTTCGGTCGAGTACCGGATCGAGCGCATCATCTACGCCTATCAGTGGTTCCAGGTCGACGGCCGCTGGCGCTGGCAATCGGTCACGAACACGCGGCTGCTGACGGCCGACAAGGTGACCTTGAAGGCCGACACGCCGACCCGTCTCTCGCAAAGGCTGGACTGGGGTCAGCACAAGCTCACCATCATCGACAACGAGAAGAAGACCTCGACCAGCCTCACCTTCTACGTCGGCTGGTACGGCGGCACGGGCACCGAGGAGGCGCCCGATACGCTGCGCGTCGCCAGCGACAAACAGAACTATGCGCCGGGCGACACGGCCCGCCTGCGCATCGAGGCGCCGTTCGCCGGCGAGGCGCTGATCGCCATCGCCACCGACCGCATCGTCTCCACCCAGTCGGTGCAGGTGCCGGCCGGCGGGACGACCGTCGACATTCCGGTGAAGGGCGAATGGGGGGCCGGCGCCTACGCGCTGGTCACGGCCTGGCGGCCGCTGGCGGCCCCGGCCGAACGCACCCCCACGCGCGCAATCGGCGCGACCTGGATCGGCCTCAACCCGGCCCTGCGCACGCTCGGCATCCAGATCGGCACGCCGGAGAAGATCACACCGCGGCAGCGCATCGAGGTGCCGTTGAAGGTGTCCAACCTGCAGGCCGGGCAGGAAGCCTTCGTCACCCTCGCCGCGGTCGACGAGGGCATCCTGCAGCTCACCCGCTACAAGACGCCCAATCCCGCGGACCACTATTTCGGCAAGCGCCGCCTCGGGGTTTCCATGCGCGACGACTACGGCCGCCTGCTCGACACGCGCGCCGACGAACTCGGCCGCATCCGGGCCGGCGGCGACGCCGGCGAGATCGGCGGGCTCGACATCGTGCCGACGCGCACCGTCTCGCTGTTCAGCGGTCCGGTGAAGCTCGACGACAAGGGCGAGGCGAAGATCGCCTTCGACATCCCCGACTTCATCGGCCAGCTCCGCCTGATGGCGGTCGCCTACGACAAGACCCGTGTCGGCTCGGGCGAGCAGCGCCTGTTCGTGCGCGATGCCGTCACCGCCGACGTCGTGCTGCCGCGCTTCCTCGCGCCGAAGGATCTCGGGCGGGTGGCGCTGTCGCTGCACAATGTCGACGGCCAGGCGGGCGATTACCGCGTGACGCTGACCGCCAGCGGCTCGGTTTCGCTCGAACGCCCGGTCGCAGAGACCAAGCGTCTCGCCGCCAACCAGCGCGAGCTGCTGACCTGGCCGCTGCGGGCCGGCGAGGCCGGGTTCGGCAAGGTCACGGTCGCCGTCCAGGGACCGGGCAACTTCTCCGTCCAGCGCGAATGGGACATCCAGGTGCGGCCGGCTCAGACGCCCAGCGCCGTCGACACCGTAACGCGCCTCGGAGCGGGCAACGAAGCCACGGTCGACCGCAACGTGATCGCGTCCTTCGCGCCCGGTACGGCGCAGGTCAGCGCCTCGCTCACGCGCATTCCCGGCATCGACGTTGCAGGACTGTTGCGCTCGCTCGACAAGTATCCGTTCGGCTGCATCGAGCAGACGACCAGCCGCGCCATGCCCCTGCTCTACTACAACGACGTTGCGCTGCTCGGATACGGACCCACCGATCCGCGCATCAACGACCGCGTGCAGGACGCGGTCTATCGCATCGTAGACATGCAGCTGCCTGATGGTTCGTTCGGCATGTGGGGACCCTTCTCCACGCCGGCGGCGGAATGGCTGCAGACCTACGTGCTCGACTTCCTGGTGCGCGCGAACCAGCAGCAGATGGCCGTGCCTTCCGCGTCGCTGCAGCGGGCGCTGGGCTGGCTCAACAAGACCGCCGACAAGTTCTCGCCCAACGCCCAGGCGTATGCATGGTACGTGCTGGCGAAGTCGGGCTACGCCGATCCCGGCCGCGTCCGCTACTTCCAGGACACGAAGGCCGCCGAGATGAAGGGCGGCATCGCCTGGGCGATGCTGGCCGCGGCGCTGAACCAGGTGGGCGAACCGGGACGCGGCCGCCTCGCCTTTGCGCTGGCCCGCCAGCGGATCGACGAACGCGACCCGTCCGATTATTACGGCTCGCCGCTGCGCAACCGCGCCGCCCTCGTCACGCTCGCGGTCGAGGCGGGCGGACGCGACGCCCTCACCGAGGTGACGAGCCTGGTGGGCGAAAGGCTTGCCGCATCGATCGGGCTCACCACCACGCAGGAACAAGCGTGGCTGGTCATGGCAGCCCGGGCGATGAGCGGTAGCGCCCAACTCGCCTATTCGGTGGACGGCCAGCAGCGCCAGGCGGCTGCCGAACCGGTGACGATCAACCCCGACGCGGCCGCCCTCGCGCGCGGCCTCAAGCTGCGCAACGACACCGACCGTCCGATCTGGATGCAGGTGACGGCGCGCGGCGTGCCGGTCGATCCGCAGCCTGCGGCGACGGCCGGCATCAGCGTCCAGCGCGAGTTCCTGAAGTTCAACGGCGATCCTGCTTCACTGGGACAGGTCGTGCAGAACGAGCGCTTCATCGTCTCGATCTCCGGCCGCAACCTGGAGGGCGGTTACCATGAGGTGGCGCTGCTCGACCTGCTGCCGGCCGGCTTCGAGATCGAAGCGGTGCTGAACGACGAGACGGCGAAGTCCTTCCCGTTCCTGCCCGACATCACCGAGACCCGCATTGCCGAGGCACGCGACGACCGCTTCTTTGCGTCCTTCAACATGGGGACCCGGCCCTACCAGACCTGGTGGGATTCCTCGGCGAAGAACCCGAACTCCTATCACGTCGCCTACATCGTTCGCGCCGTGACGCCCGGCACCTATGCCGTCCCGGCAACGAACGTGTCCGACATGTATGCGCCGCGGGTCGTCGGCCGAACCGCGATGCGTACGCTGACGATCGTTCCGGCGGGAACGAAGTAGGCACCATGCGCCTCAGGCCTCTGCTGGCCAGCCTCGCCGTCGCCGCCACGACCTTGGCAGCGACGGCGCTGACGCTCGACCGAAACTTCCCGCCCGACCTGTCGCGCTATCACGACCGGTCGACCGAGGTGGTCGACGCCAACGGCCGGCTGCTGCGCGCATTCACGACGGCCGACGGCAAGTGGCGGCTCAAGACGTCGGTCGACGATGTCGATCCGCTCTATCTCGGCCTGCTCAAGGCCTACGAGGATCGCCGCTTCGATTCTCACTGGGGCGTCGATCCCTTGGCGGCCGTGCGCGCGGCCCGCCAGCTCGCCGAGCGCGGCCGCATCGTCTCGGGCGCCTCGACTCTGTCCATGCAGGCCGCCCGGCTGCTCGATCCCCGCCCGCGCAGCTTCACGACGAAGGCCATCCAGTCGGCCCGCGCACTCCAGCTTGAGTGGCGTTACTCGAAGCGCGAAGTGCTGGCGATCTACCTGACGCTGGCCCCGATGGGCGGCAACCTCGAAGGCGTGCGCGCCGCCTCGCTGGCCTATTTCGGCAAGGAACCGCGCCAGCTCAGCGCCGCCGAGGCCGCGCTGCTGGTAGCCATCCCCCAGTCGCCCGAGCGGCGACGCCCCGACCGCGCGTCTCCCGTGGCGCAGGCGGCGCGCGACCGCGTGCTGGAACGCGGAGTAGAGCACGGCGTGATCGATGCGCCACTCCTCGAGATGGCGCGCAGCCGCCCCGCGCCCGACCGCCGGCTCGCGATGCCGATGCAGGCCCCGCATCTCGCGACTTGGCTGGCCGGCCAGTCGCCCGGCACCACCGTGCCGACCACGCTGCGCTACGAGCTGCAGCAGTCGCTCGCCCAGATGGTGCACGAGGAAAGGCGCCCGCTCGGCGACGGCGCCGAGATCGCCATGGTCGTGCTCGACAACAGGACCGGCGGCGTCGTGGCCTGGCTGGGCGGCGACAATTTCTTCGGCCGCGCCGGTCAGGTCGACCTCGTGCGCGCCCGCCGCTCGCCGGGCTCGGCGCTGAAGCCCTTGATCTACGCCATGGCCTTCGACGACCGCACCCTGCATCCCGAGACCCTGGTCGAGGATGTGCCGGTGCGCTTCCGCGACTGGCTGCCACGCAACTTCGATCGCGACCATCAGGGCGCGGTGACGGTGCGCCGCGCCCTGCAGCAATCCCTGAACGTTCCAGCCGTGCTGGCGCTGGAGAAGGTTGGCCCGCAGCGCTTCCTCTCCACCCTGCGCACCGCCGGCGTCGCCCCCGGCCTGCCGCCGGGCGACAACGGCAATTCGCTGGGCGTGGCGCTCGGAAGCGCCACGATCTCACCGATCGAGATGGCAGGACTCTATTCGGGCCTGGCCAATGGCGGCAGCTTCGCGCCGCCCCAGGTCCGCCGCGACCGGCCGAAGCCGCAGCCACTCCGCCTCATCGGACCGACCGCCGCCTGGTACGTCTCGGACGTGCTGACCGAAGCGCCGCTGCCCGAAGGCTTCGCCTCCCTGCCCGTCGCCCTGCGCGAACGCCGCATCGCCTTCAAGACCGGCACGTCGGCCGGCTACCGCGACGCCTGGGCGGCCGGCTACAGCGCCAACTGGACAGTGGTGGTGTGGGTCGGTCACGCCGACGGCACGCCGCGCCCGGGCCAACTCGGCCGGCTCTCGGCGCTGCCCATCCTGTTCAAGGCCTATGGCCGCCTGCCCGGCGAGGACAATCGCGCGATCAGACCGCCCGCCGACGCAATCAAGGTCGCGTCGCATCGCGAGCTGCCGCCGCGCATGCGCACCCTCGCGCCCTACAGCGAGACCAGCGGCGGCCCGCGTATCGCCTATCCGCCGGCCGATGCCCGCATCGAACTGGCCGCCCGCGAGGCCGTCCCCCTGAACGCCATGGGCGGCCAGGGCCGCCTGCGCTGGCTGGTCGACGGCCGCCCGCTGGAGGGCACGCAGTGGGTGCCTGACGCTGCCGGTACCGCCCGCCTCGCCGTGGTCGACGAAGCCGGCCGCTCGACCTCGGTGACCGTCAGGATCGTACAGCGGCAATAGAAGCGATCAGATGGCGAACGCCAGAGCGACCGATGCGACCAGCGCGGCGGCAAAGACGAGGTTGATGAGCCTGTTGGTGCGCGGATCACGGAAGAAGCGCGTGAGCGCCGCGCCGGCGAGCAGCCACGCAACATTCACGGCGGCAATGACCAGCGTGAGTACGACCAGCTTCAGTGCCACGTCGGCGCCGAGCCGGTCGGGCAGCAGGGTGAAGCCGGAATAGAGCGCGGCCATCGCGACATAGCCCTTGGGATTGACCAGCGACAGCAGCAGGCCGGCGGCGAAGGTCGGCGCTTCCCGCCGCACGCCCTCTTCCGACAGAGGCGGCGCGGTCGCGATCCGCCACGCCAGCCACAGGAAGTAGAGTGCGGCCAGGATCGCCACGACGGGTGCCACGCCCGGCACGGCGAGCAGGAGACCCACCATCCCGCTCGCGACGATCGCCATCACGGCGACCATGCCCACGACGATGCCCGCGAGATAGGTCATGCCACCACGCGCACCAAATGCAGCCCCGGCGGCCGCAAGGCTGAGCGTCGCCGGACCGGGACTACCGGCCAGCGCGACCGCGGCGATCAGGAATCCGGGAAGTGCATCCATGCCCCGATATGACGGCGGGGCATGGGCTTCCGTCTTGAACGTTCGTGAGGCCTAAGCGGCCACCTTCGCCTTGAGCGCCTGGGCCACCTTGGAGGCGGGCTCGCGGCCCAAGGCGGTGCAGATTTCGCGGCCGGCCTTGGCAATGGCGTCGAGGTCGACGCCGTGGTCGATGCCGAGACCGTTCAGCAGGTAGATCACGTCCTCGGTGCCGACATTGCCCGAGGCGCCCTTGGCATAGGGGCAGCCCCCGAGCCCGGCGACGGCGGTGTCGAACACGGCGATGCCGCGCTCCATGACCGCCAGGATATTGGCCAGCGACTGGCCGTAAGTGTCGTGGAAGTGCGCGGCGATCTTGTCACGCGGCATTTTCTCGGCCACGACATCGATCATGGCGACGCAGTCGCTGGGCGTGCCGACGCCGATCGTGTCGCCGAGCGAGACCTCGTAGCAGCCCATGCGGAAGAGCCGCTCGGACACTTCGGCCACCTTGGCCGGCGCCACCTTGCCGTCATAGGGGCAGGCGATCACGGTCGAGACGTAGCCTCGGACCTTCATGCCGTGCTTCTGCGCCGCTTCCATCACCGGCGCGAAACGCTCGAAGCTCTCGTCGATCGAGCAGTTCGTATTCTTTCGGCAGAAAGCCTCCGACGCCGCGGTGAAGATCGCGATCTCGCCGACCCCGGCCTCGACCGCGCCGTTCATGCCCTGCTTGTTGGGCACCAGCACCGGATAGCTCACGCCTTGCTTGCGCTGGATGCGCGCCATCACCTGGTCGGTGTTGGCCATCTGCGGCACCCACTTGGGCGACACGAAGCTGCCGGCCTCGACGGCCGAGTGGCCGGCGGCCGACAGCGCGTCGATCAGGGCCACCTTGGCCTCGACCGACACCGGCTTCGCCTCGTTCTGCAACCCGTCGCGCGGGCCCACTTCCACGAGTCGCACGTGCTTGGGATGATTCATCGTTGTCTCCCGATCCTGGCGCCACATACTGCACCAGTGGGAGGGCCGCCAGACAGGATTTTCGCCCCTACGGCGTCTGCGAAATATGCGCGGTGCGATCGTGTCCGGGATGGCTGAACATGATCTCCAGCGTCCGCAGGTAGGTGTGCAGCCCGGCATCCTGGATCGGCAGGACATGGGCGTCCTCTCCCGATTCGTTGTGGTGGGAGTGCCAGTAGCCGGGCGGCGTGATGAAGCTGGCCCCGGGGACCCAGTCCTCGCGCCGACCGTTCTTGATCATCCCGGATTCGTCGAGTTCCGTGCCGATCATCGTGTAGCAGCCGGGCTTGCAGTCGATGACGAAATCGACCGCCACCGATTCATGGCGGTGCGGGTACTGGACCGCATCCTTCGGCAGCAGGCCGAACATCGTCCACATCGTGTGGGTGATGGTCCGCGTGCTGGGGAAATTGCGGTTGGCGAGCAGGACGCTGACGCGGTTGGCGTTCGCGGTTTTGGGATCGGTGGCGATCTCCGCCAGCTTCTGCTGCGCCTTGCTGTGTTGATAGAAGGTCGGCTTGAAACGCGCGACCGTCGGCGTCGCGCCGAGATAGCGCAGCAGCGGCGCGTCGTGCACCCAGTAGAGCCCGGCCTCGCCCTCCGAATGATGCAGGGCGTGGCCGTGCGCCGGCAGCACCATGTAGTCGCCTTCCGACCAGTGGATCGTCTCGCCGCACGCGTCCGTCCGCCCGTTGCCGCGGAACACGAAGAACACCTGGCTGGTCGCCTCGGCCGAGGTCATCACCGAGCCGCGGACGATACGGATGAAGTTGGCGCAGAGCGCCGGGCTGGTCGCGGGACCGACGATCCCCAACTCTTCGCTGACATCAAGCGGCTGCACACGGGTCGGCCCCTCGTCGAAGAAGGACGGCGAGAAGGTCCGGTACGGTACCGGCGGGATGATGCCCTGCTGGATCGGGTTTGCGGCCGAGCTGTAGTCGAAATACTGCGCGTCGCTCGTCAGCAGGTCGTAATTGGGGAAACTCTCGATACCAGCCACACAAATCTCCTCGTCCGGGATCACGGAGGACACTGTCCGCATAACGAGGGGAGTTTGTAGCTTCACTCGTTTCCAAGTCCACGACGGAAAAACCGGAGAACAAGCCGTTTCCGGCAGAAAAAAACGGCCTCTCTGCCGGGACTATAGAGCAATATTGTTGCGCGGACGGCGCCGGTCCCGGGGGTGCGACTCCCGCTTCGATTGTTTCGTTTATTTCGTTTGTTTCGATTATCCGCCGGGACTCCGGCGTTTTGGCGGCCTTCTAGACCACGGTCTCCTTGAGCTTTCCGGCTCGGCCGAGCACGAAGGCCACGGCGGCGAGCGCCAGCACGGTGAAGGCGATCAGCAGGGTCGCGACAGCCGTGATGGTCGGATTCACCTCGAGGACCAGCTCGTTGAACATCTTCTTCGGCACGGTCTCGTACTTTCCCGCGATGAACGAGGTGACGATGACCTCGTCGAAGCTGCCGATGAAGGCGAAGATCCAGGCCGCGAACACGCTGGGCGCCAGGTTGGGCAGCACCACCTTGCGCATCGTGTAGCCCCACGAGGCGCCGAGGCTCCAGGCGACCTGTTCGATCCGCTGGTCGAATTCGCGGATCGCGACGCCCAGCACCATCATCACCAGCGGCACGTTGAGCAGCGTGTGCGCGACCACGAGACCCACCAGCGAACCCAGCAGCCCGACCTTGGCCAGCCCGAGATAGAGGGCAATGGCCACGATGATCGTCGGCACGATCAGCGGCGCCATGAAGTTGCCCTCGGCCCAGTCGCGCCCCTTGAAGGTGCCGCGCCGCAGCCCGTAGGCCGCGAGGCCGCCGAGGATCAGCGCCGCCACCGAGGAGATCGCGGCCACGAAGGTCGAGGTCCACATCGCCTCCATCCAGCGCGGATCGCCGAAGAAGGTCTCGTACCAGCGCAGCGACAGGCTGGGCGGCGGAAAGGTGAGCGCCCGCGCCGAGGAGAAGGACATCGGGATCACGATGACCAGCGGCACGGTGAGGAAGACCAGGCCGAAGATGCCCATGGCCGCCAGCCCGCGCCGCGTCCAGACCGAGCCGCCGATCGCTTCGCGGTTCATGCCCCCTCCTTCATGCCGAGGCCTTGCGGTCGAGCCGGCGATAGGCCGCGAAGATCAGGAGGGTCACGATCAGCAGGATCGTCGAGATCGCCGAGGCCTGCTCCCAGCGCGGGATCTGGTTGATCAGCGTGTCGAGCAGGTTAGAGATCATCGGCACGCGGCCGCCCCCGAGGATGGCCGGCGTCACGTAGAAGCCGAGACAGAGAATGAAGACCAGCAGCGCCCCCGCGGCCAGCGCCGGCAGGGTGAGCGGAAAATAGACCTTCCAGAAGATGGTGCGCGGCGGGGCGCCGAGCGAGGCGGCGGCCTGCAGCAGCCGGTCGTCGATGCGGGTCATGGCGGCGAACAGCGGCAGCACGAGGAACGGCAGCAGCACGTTGGCCATGCCGATGGTCACCCCCAGCTCGTTGTAGAGGAAAGACACCGGCGCATCGGTGAGGCCGCTCCATTGCAGCGCGCGGTTCACGATGCCGCCATTGCCCAGCACGACGATCCACGCATAGGTGCGGACGAGGATCGAGACCCAGAAGGGCAGCACGACCATCGCCAGCGCGATCATGCGGCCCCGGCTGCTCAAACCCCGCATCCAGTGCGCCAGCGGATAGCCGATGAGGATGTTGGCCACGGTCGCGATCAACGCGATGCGCATCGTGTTGCCCAGCACGCGCAGATAGACCGGCGCTTCGAGCAGGCCTTCGTAGTGTTCGAGCGTGAAGCCCCGCCCCTTCTCCCAGAAGGCGAGGCCCAGCATGTAGACGATGGGCGCATTGAAGGCGACGACCATCAGCACCAGCAGCGGCGCGATGAATCCGAAACCTTCGAGGCGACTGGCTCTGTTCATGACATAAAGACTGTCATCCCGAGGCCCCTTCGGCGCAGCTCAGGGTAAACTCCGGCCGAGGGACCTTTACTGCTCAGCAAAGGTCCCTCGCTGCGCTTGGCATGACAGCGTGCGCTCCTTACAGGCTGAGCTTGAAGGCTTCCCACTTCTTGTTCACCGCCTCGCCGTTGGCCGCCCACCATTCGGCGTTCTGGAACCACTGAACGGCCTTGTTCTGCTTGCTGGACGGGAACTCGGACAGCTTGTCCTTCGGCAGCAGCGCATCGAGATCGGGGCTCGGGCCGGTGTAGGAGACCACCGTCGCCGCCTTGGCCTGGTTGGCGGGCAGCGACATCTCGTACATCAGCTTGTAGGCCGCGGCGCGATCCTCGGGCTTCGAACCCTTGACGATCGAGAAGTAGGACAGGTCGGCCATGCCACCGTCGAAGTTACAGCCGAAGGCGGGATCGCCCACGACGCGGCCCGACCAGCAGATCACGTACTGGACCTCGTTGTCCTTCATGAGCTGCGGCGGCTGCGCGCCCGCCTTCCACCAGACGGCGATGTCCTTCTTGATCTCGTTCAGCTTCTTGAAGCCGGTTTCGACATCGAGCGGGAACAGCTTGTCGGCCGGCACGCCCGTCGCCATGACGGCGAACGGCAGGCTGTAATGCGGGAAGTCCGGCAGGCAACGCTTGCCCGGAAAGGCCTTGGTGTCGAAGAACTCGGCCCAGTTCTTGGGCGCCTTGGCGCCG
The DNA here is from genome assembly GCF_965279625.1 of Reyranella sp. GTDB lineage: Bacteria > Pseudomonadota > Alphaproteobacteria > Reyranellales > Reyranellaceae > Reyranella. Next base: position 5,418,848 of record NZ_OZ257251.1, on the reverse strand, counting down.
GCCCGCCAGGCCATGATGGTCGAGAAGTACTGGTAGCCGAAGCCGTATTCGTTCTTGGCTTCGGGAAACATCGGCGCCGGATTCACGGCGGCCCAGTCGATTGGCTCGATCAGCTTCAGGTTCTTGGCCTGCACCAGCGTGCCCGAGCCCAGTTCCATCAGCACCGTGCTGGTCTGGCCGCTTTCGACCAGCGCGCGCAGCTTGCCGAGCGAGTTCGGGCTCTCGCGAATGACCTTGATGCCGGTCTTCTTGGTGAAGGGCTCGATGTATCCCACCTCGATCGAATCGCCGGACTTGCCGCCCGACTCGATCATGCGGATTTCCTTGACCTGTGCCCGGGCGCTCCCCGCTCCCAGAAGGCTCACGGCCGGCAGGGCGGCGGCGGTACCGACGAACGTACGTCTCTTCATCTCGATCCCCTTTATGTTACCGGCCACACATCGGCCGACTCCCACGAAACGCTTATACGCTCTCCCGGCGCATGAGCCGTGCCCAGGAACGGCACGGCCGCGACCAGCGAGCGATTGTCGTCGAGAGCCAGGTGATAGCGCACCATCTGGCCCAGATAGATCGCCTCGACGACACGCGCCGTCTTGCCCTGCTCGCCCGCCGACAGACGCACACGCTCCGGCCGCACCACGCCCTGGCGGCCGTCGGGCAAGTCGACGAAGTTCGCGATGCCCAGAAACTCCGCCACGAAGCGGTTCGCCGGCCTGAGATAGGCCTCGGTCGGCGCCGCGACCTGCTGCGTGCGACCTTTGTCGAGCACCATGATCCGGTCGGAGAGCGACAGCGCCTCTTCCTGATCGTGCGTCACAAGGAGCGTCGTGACCCCCAGCGTGCGCTGGAGCTGCTTCAGTTCGACCTGCAGTTCCTCGCGCAGCTTGCGGTCGAGCGCGCCCAGGGGCTCGTCGAGCAGCAGGATGTCGGGCTTGAAGACCACGGCCCGCGCCAGCGCCACGCGCTGCTGCTGCCCACCCGAAAGCTGCGATGGACGGCGTGCCTCGAGACCGTCGAGCCGGACCAGCTTCAGCGCATCGCGCGCCAGCTTGTTCGCCTCGGCGCCGCCGATCTTGCGGACGCCCAACGGGAACAGGACGTTCTCGAGCACGCTCATGTGCGGGAACAGCGCATAGGACTGGAAGACCAGGCCGATATTGCGCTCCTGCGCCGTCGCGTTGGTGACATCGCGGCCGCCGATGAAGATGCGCCCCGAGGTCGGCCGGTTGAGCCCCGCGATCAGCGACAGGAGCGTCGTCTTGCCCGAGCCGCTCGGCCCCAGGATGGTGACGAACTCGCCCTGCGTCACCGAAAGGTCGACCGCGTCGGCCGCGGCGAACGTGCCGTAGCGCTTGGTCACCGCTTCGAGACGGATATCCGACATCTAGGCGCGTGCCAGTTTGGCCATGGCGCGATCGGCGGCGGCGAGCGTTTCCTCGATCACCGGCTTGTCGTGCGCCGTGGAGAGGAACCACTTTCCGGCCTGCTGGGCACGAACACCCTCTTCCTGCAGGGCCGCATGGAAGGCCAGCATGGCGTCGCGGTCGCAGGCCGCCGATTCACGATAGTTACGGGGCGCCGGAGCCGTGGTGAAGAAGGTCTGGAAGATCGCCGGCATGCCCTGAACCCGGATCGGCAGCTTGTGCCTGGCGGCCAGCGACGCGAGACCCTGCATCAGCTCGGTGCCGCGCGCTTCGAGATCGCGATAAACCGCGCCGCCGTCCGCTTCGAGGATATCCAGTGCCGCCAGAGACGCCGCCATGCTCTGGACGTTACCGTTATAGGTGCCGCCGTGCATTACGCCCTTGTCTGCCAGCGTATCCATGATGTCGCGCCGGCCGGCGACCATCGCGAGGGGGAAGCCTGCCGCCACCGCCTTTGCATAGATGCTGAGATCGGCCGTCACGCCGAACTTGGCCTGCGCGCCGCCCAGGCCGACACGGAAGCCGGTGATGACCTCGTCGCAGATAAACAGGGCGCCATGCTTGTCGCAGAGTGCACGGACGCCTTCGAGATAGCCGGGCGCCGGCGGGATCGCCCCGCCGTTCACCATGATCGGTTCCATGATAACCGCGGCGATCTCGCCGCGATGGCGCTCCAGCGTCTGCTCCAGCAGGTCGAGATCGTTCCAGGTGCAGACGGCGACGTCGCCCAGGACGCTGGCCGGCATGCCCGGCGAACCGGCGACGGGGACCGGCGCGTCGGCAGGTCCCGCCTCGTTCAGCGGCGGCCGCGCGCTGATATAGGCCTGGTCGCTCCAGCCGTGATAGTGGCCCTCGAATTTCAGGATCTTGTCGCGGCCGGTGAAGGCGCGGGCCAGACGGAAGGCCATCAGCACCGCTTCCGTTCCCGACGTCGTGAAGCGCACGACCTCGGCGCTCGGCAGCAGGCCGCACAGCCGCTCCGCCAGCTCGGTCTCGCGCGGGTTCTGCGCAGCAAAGAGCTGGCCCTCGCCCAGGGAGGCCGCGACGGCTTCCACCACCTTCTTCGGCGCGTGGCCGAGGATGGCCGGTCCGTTGCCCAGCACGTAGTCGATGTGCACGTTGCCATCGACATCATAGAGGCGCGCGCCCTCGCCGCGTGCAAAGAACAGGGGCACGGGAACGCTGGCGTAGCGCACGTTGCTGCTGACGCCACCGGCCAGGTGCTTTCGGGTCTTGTCGTAGAGTGCGATCGATTTCGCGTAGGAGCGCATGTCCTTCACCCAGCAAGATTGATGCCCGCGGCGCGGCGACCGCAGAAAATTGTGATCACGAATCGAGCCGAGCCTAGCCGCCGCTTCTCACCCCAGCAATGCATTTTTGTGATCACAAATCTCGCCGGCCTGCGCTAAGCTTCACCGCCGATGCCCCGCAGTGCGCCCCCTCCGGATGCCGCCGACACCTCGCTCCGCCAGCAGGTGTACCTCTCGCTGCGTGAGGCCCTGACCATGGGCCGATTCGCGCCGGGCCAGAAGGTCACCTTCCGCTACGTCGCGGGCGTCCTCGGTGTCAGCCTGACGCCGGTACGTGAGGCGCTGCGCCGCCTCGTCGCCGAGGGCGCGTTCGAGATGAACCCCAACCGGTCGGTGCGCGTGCCGCTGATGACCCGCGACAAGGTCCTCGAACTGCGCGACATCCGCATGGAGCTGGAAGGTCTCGCGACCGCCAAGGCGGCCCTCGCCGCAACGCGCCCTCAGATTGCCGGGATCCGCCGCGCCGCCCGCGAGATCATCGCGGCCCGCAGCCGCGGAGACAACGCCACCGATCGCCAGAAGGTGCGCGAGTTCCATTTCGCCGTCTATGCCGCGGCGGCGCAGCCGACCTTGCTGCGCCTGATCGAAGGCCTGTGGCTGCAGACCGGTCCCTACATGAACCTCCTCTATCCCGACTTCATCTCCTCAGCCCGCGGACCGGCCGGGCGCGAGCGCCTCATCGAGGCCCTGCAGGCCGGCGATTCGGCAGCCGCCCGGCGCGAGATGGAAAACGACATTCGCCGCGCCCTTTCCTATGTCGCCGGCCTCGCCGACGAGAATGGCAACATCGCGCCGGCCATCCCGGCGACCGCCGGGAAGCGACGCCGTCCGTCGGCCAGCGCCGCCGTCTTCGAACTTCAAGTCAACTGATCAGGAGGACACATCAATGGCCCAGCAGCTCAGCAATCAACGCATCGCCTGGTTCAACGGCAAGTTCGTGCCGGAGAACGAAGTCATGATCCCGTTCCGCGACCGCAGCTGGAAGTATGGCGACGGCGCCTTCGACATGACCCGCACCTTCAACGGCGTGCCGTTCCGTCTGAAGGAGCATATCGACCGCTTCTACCGCTCGCTGCGCTACCTGCAGATCGATCCCGGCCTGTCGCCGAAGGAGATGATCGCGCACAGCGAGGAGGTCGTCGCCCGCAATGAGCATCTGCGCGCCGCTGTCGGCGACTGGTGGCTGGGCCAGCGGGTGAGCCGCGGCGTCGACGCCGTGGGCGACGAAGGTTGGGAAAATGTCGGCCCGCAGGTCGTGATCGAGATGACGCCGCTGCCGCTCTCCAAGCGCGGCAAGCTCTATCGCGAGGGCGCCGAGGCGATGACCACGACGGCGCGCCGCATCGCCCCGTCGATGCTCTCGCCCCGCGCCAAGACGCACAACTATCTCAACATGATCATGGCCGAGAAGCCGATCAAGGCTCTCAATCCGGACGCCTGGCCGATCCTGCTCGACGAAAACGGCAACCTCGCCGAGGGCCTGGGCAGCAACATCTTCATCGTGCGCGAGGGCCAGCTCTTCACGCCGTCGGAGCGCTATGTGCTGCCGGGCGTCAGCCGCCAGATGACCATGGACATGGCCAAGCAGATCGGCGTCGAGTGCACGCCGGGCGACATCGACCTGTTCGACGCCGCCAATGCCGAGGAAATGTTCCTGACCTCGACCAGCCTCTGCATCCTGCCGGTGAAGAGCTTCAATGGCGCACCGGTCGGCGACGGCAAGGCGCCGGGCCCGATCACGAAGAAGCTGATCGACGCCTACTCCAAGAGCGTCGGCTGCGATTTCGTGGCCCAGTACCTCAAGTTCTCGAAGTAAGGAACGGCTCTCGGCGCCGTACACCGAGAGGGGGAGACTTCCCCCTCTGCCGGGCGTAGACTCTTTCCTTGTGGTGGATCGCGCTCTGTCGTGATCACGACGGACCGCGACCTTCGGACTTTCGTTCGCAAGGAGGCAGTCATGGCGACCCAGAACCACGTACGCAATCCCCTCGAATGGGGATGGGACCATCTCAAGCAGACAAGCCAGGCCGTCGGGTCGACGGCCGACTCGATGGACGGAGCCTGGGAGGACCGCGCGATCGCGCCGCCCACGGTCCGTCGCATCACCGCCGCCGATGTCGGCGACGCGCTCGCCAAGGGGGTCCGTGATTTCGGCGCCGCCCGCACCGACGTCGTGATGCTCTGCCTGCTCTATCCCCTCGCGGGCCTCGCGATCTCGCGTATGGCCTTCGACTACGGCATGCTGGCGCTGGTCTTCCCGCTGATCGCCGGCTTTGCCCTGATCGCGCCGCTGTTCGGGCTCGGACTCTACGAGATCAGCCGCCGGCGAGAGCGCGGCCTGGAAACGCGCTGGACCGATGCTTTCGCCGTCGCGCGCTCGCCCAATATCGGCTCGATCATGGTCATGGGCCTGCTGCTGCTGGCGATCTTCTGCCTGTGGCTGTTCGCGGCGAACCTGCTCTACACCGTCACCCTCGGGCCTGACGCGCCCGTCTCGGCCCAGGCCTTCGTGCGCGATGCGCTGACCACGCCGCAGGGCCTGACGATGACGATCGTCGGCATCGGCGTGGGCTTCCTGTTCGCGCTGGTCGTCCTGGTGATCGGCGTCGTGTCGCTTCCGATGCTGCTCGATCGCCCTGTCGGCGTCGGCACCGCCGTCGCGACTTCGGTGCGCGCGGTGCGGATGAACCCCGGGCCGATGGCGATGTGGGGCGTTATCGTGGCGGCGAGCCTGGCGATCGGCGCGCTGCCTCTCCTGATCGGACTCGCCATCGTGCTGCCGGTACTGGGCCACGCGACGTGGCACCTCTATAGAAAGGTCGTCGTGAACCAAGAAGACTGAGGGGGAGAATGCTCCACTGGACGGTGAAACAGCCGGCCGACGGCATGGTCGTCGCGCCGGACGAGCGGCTGCCGTGGCCGCAGACCGTGGCGCTGGGCATCCAGCATGTGGTGGCGATGTTCGGCGCCACCGTACTGGGCCCCCTGCTGATGGGCTTCGATCCCAACGTCGCCATCCTGATGAGCGGCGTCGGCACGTTGATCTTCTTCGTGGCCGTGGGCGGCAGGGTCCCGAGCTATGTCGGTTCCTCCTTCGCCTTCATCTCCGTCGTGGTGGCAGCGACCGGCTATGCCGGCCAGGGCGCCAACGCCAACATCGCGCTGGCGCTCGGCGGCATCGTGATCTGCGGCGCCCTCTATGCGCTGATCGGCCTGGTCGTGATGGCGAGCGGCACCGGCTGGATCGAACGGCTGATGCCGCCGGTCGTGACCGGCGCCGTGGTCGCCGTGATCGGCCTCAACCTCGCCGCCGTGCCGATCAAGAACATGGCCCCGACCTCGTTCGACGCCTGGATGCAGGCCGTGACCTTCCTGAGCATCGCCCTGGTCGCGGTCTTCACGCGCGGCATGACCCGGCGACTGCTGGTGCTGGTCGGCCTCGTCGTGGCGACCCTCGTCTATTGCCTGCTGGCCAACGGGCTGGGCTGGGGCAAGCCGGTGAGCGGCGCCTTGCTGGAGCAAGCCGCCTGGTTCGGGATGCCGGCCTTTACCGCGCCGGTCTTCGACACCAGGGCGATCGTGCTGATCGCACCCGTCGCGCTGATCCTGGTCGCCGAGAATCTCGGCCATCTGCGCGCCGTCAGCGCCATGACGGGCCGCAACATGGATCCCTATGTCGGCCGCGCCTTCCTGGGCGATGGCGTGGCGACGATGGTGGCGGGCAGCGTCGGCGGCACCGGCGTCACCACCTATGCCGAGAATATCGGCGTGATGGCCGCGACGCGCATCTACTCGACCGCCCTGTTCGTGGTCGCCGGCCTGTTCGCGATCCTGCTGGGCTTTTCCCCGAAGTTCGGCGCGCTGATCCACACCATTCCGCTGCCGGTGATGGGGGGCGTCAGCATCGTCGTGTTCGGCCTGATCGCCGTCGCCGGCGCCAAGATCTGGGTCGACAACAAGGTCGACTTCACCCAGAGCCGCAACCTCATGGTGGCCGCCATCACGCTCGTGCTGGGCACCGGCGACTTCACCCTGAAGTTCGGCGAATTCGCCCTGGGCGGCATCGGGACGGCGACCTTCGGGGCGATCCTGCTGAACGCCGTGCTGGGAGCCGCACGACGCTAGAGTCTTTCCGACGTGGATTGAACCGCCCAAATTCGGGATCACCCGCTTCCCCATTCAAATGGGGAAGTGCCCCGTCATACGGGGCGATGGGGTCATGCTCGTCGCTACAGCACATCTTGACCCCTCCGTCGTCGTGAGACGACGACACCTCCCCATCTGAATGAGGAGGAAGGTCGAGTAGATCGCGCACGACCGATAGCCCCCTCGCCCTATGTCAGGAGGCGATATCCGAACGTGTGGCATTGGTCGAAGCCGCATTGGAGAACGACCGCCCCGAAGTTGAGGGCGCAGATCACCACGACGTAGAACTCCAGAAGGCGCGCCGCCCGGGCAAGCGGTGGCCGTCCGGCTGGCGGCAGAAGGCGCGGCGCTCCGAAGAGGGTGAGCCGAAGAGCCAGGGCGAGCAGCAGACACACGCCGACCACGACCGACCAGACCGGCATGTGAAGGCCGAAGACCGCGGTGCCGATATAGGCGTGACCGGGGCGCGGCACGATATCGATCAAAGTCTGCCGTGCGGCGATGACGAGGAGCAGCAGAGCAAAGAGCAGCGCGATGCCGCCGCCCCGCTCCGTTTCACGGGCGCGAAGTTGATGAAGCAACCCGAAGCAGCAGCCGAACATTGCCACTCGCTGGAGCAGGCACAGTGGGCACGGGATTTCCCCGAAGGCAAACTGCATCACCATCGCGGCGGTGAGAACCGCCGACAGAATAATCGTCAGGAGAAGCAGGACGAGCCGATCCAGCATGATCAGGGTGGAAGGCTCGATGCGCAGCCCGCGCATTCAGGTGCTTCCCGAAGTGACGGCGTGCCTCAGCTCGACCTGCAGCCAGGGCATGCGGAAGCCATAGTCGGGGCTGTAGATCTCCCAGAGGAAGAGGCCGATGGCCATGATGGAGGACAGGAAGAGACAGACCATCGCCGATCGCGGCAGATTCAAAAGACGGAGCACGAACGCCGCCAACAGCACGGCGAAAGCGATCGTCATCATTGGAAAGACCGCCCCGTCGAGCGCGATCTCATCGCACGCTCATTCGAACTCGACCAGTTCAGCACCCTCCGGCACCTGCTCGCCCACCGCGTAGCGCAGGCTCTTTACCGTCCCGTCGGCCGGTGCGGCGAGCGTGTGCTCCATCTTCATGGCTTCGAGGACCAGCAGCGCCTGGCCCTTGCTCACCGTGTCGCCGGCCTTGACCCGCAGGTCGATGATCTTGCCCGGCAGCGGCGCGCGGACCACGGCATCGGCCGAGGCCGTCGCCTCGTACTGCGTGACGTCGAGCGGATCGACGAGCCGCAGGCGGAGGCTGCCGCCGTCCATGAACAGCGTGTAGTCGATGCCGCCGTCGAGGGCGGTGCGCCGCACGACCGTGGCCTGGAACGTGTCCTCGCCCAATCCGATCGACAGGGTTCCGTCGTCGCGCCGCTCCACCCGCGCCTCACACGTGCCCTCGGGGAGTTCCAGCCGCACGCCGCCGCTGCGCAGGCGCCGCGCGATCACGACGACCTCGCGCTCGCCGTCCTTCCAGCGCACTTCCTCATGGCCCTCGTCGAGCAGACGGAAGCCGTTCTGCTGGTTCCACGGCGACCACGGATCGCCCGCCGCCGGCTGGGCCGCGTCCTGCCATTCGAGCAGGCGCGCCAGGGTGGCCACGGCGAAGGCACGGTCGCCAGCGGGCGCCGGCTTCGCGAACAGGGTCGCACGATGGCGCTCGATGAAGCCGGTATCGACCTCGCCGCCCACGAAGGCAGGATGCGAGCACAGCGCCTTCAGCAGCACCGAGTTGGTCGTGACGCCCACTACCTCGGTCTCGTCCATCAGCGCCGCCATGCGCCGCAGGGCCGACGTGCGATCGCGGTCGTGCACGATCACCTTGGCGATCATGGGATCGTAGAACGGCGTCACCGTATCGCCCTGGCGCACGCCGGTATCGACGCGGACATGCGCGCCCTCTTCCGGCAGCTTCAGGTGCACCAGCGTACCCGTCGAGGGCAGGAAGTTCCGCGCCGGGTCCTCGGCATAGAGGCGAACCTCGACGGCATGCCCGTCGATGCGCAGTTCGTCCTGCGTCAGCGGCATCTTTTCACCGGCGGCCACGATGAGCTGCCATTCGACCAGATCCTGGCCGGTAATGGCCTCGGTGACGGGATGCTCGACCTGCAGGCGGGTGTTCATCTCCATGAAGAAGAAGGTGCCGTCCTGGTCGGCGATGAATTCGACCGTGCCGGCGCCCTGGTAGCCGATGGCCCGCGCCGCCGCGACGGCCGCCTCGCCCATCTGCTTGCGCCGCGCCGGATCCATATTGGGCGCCGGCGCCTCCTCGATCACCTTCTGGTGGCGGCGCTGGATCGAGCAGTCGCGCTCGAACAGATAGAGGCAGTTCCCCTGCCCGTCGGCGAAGACCTGGATCTCGATGTGCCGCGGCCGCGTCAGGTACTTCTCGACCAGCACATGGTCGTCGGCAAAGGAGGCCTTGGCCTCGCGCTTGGCGCCCGCCAGCGCGTCGGCGAATTTCTCCGCGCTCTCGACCACGCGCATGCCCTTGCCGCCGCCGCCGGCCGAGGCCTTGATCAGCACCGGGAAGCCGATTTTCGCGGCCTCAGCGGCCAGCAGCTCCGGCGACTGGTCGTCGCCGTGATAGCCCGGCACCAGCGGCACCCTGGCCTTCTCCATGATCTTCTTGGCTTCGCTCTTGGAGCCCATGGCCCGGATCGAAGCCGCCGGCGGTCCGATGAACACGATTCCGGCCGCGGCGCAGGCATCGGCAAAGCCGGCATTCTCCGACAGGAACCCGTAGCCCGGATGGATCGCCTGCGCCCCGGTCCGCTTGGCCGCGTCGATGATCCGGTCCGCCACGAGGTAGCTCTCGCGCGCCGCCGAGGGGCCGATATGGACGGCCTCGTCGGCCATCGCGACGTGGCGCGCGGTGCGGTCGGCGTCGGAATAGACCGCCACCGTCTTGATGCCCAATCGCCTCGCCGTCTTGATGACCCGGCAGGCGATCTCGCCACGATTGGCGATCAGGATCTTGGAGAACATCAGACGGCCCACTTCGGTTTGCGCTTGTTCAGGAACGCGCTCATGCCCTCGATCGCGTCGTCGGTGGTGCACTGGACGGCGACGTGCTCGCCGATCAGGTCGGCGACCGCGCGATCGTGCGGCATGGCATCGATCTCGGTGATCAGCTTCTTGACCAGGGTCTGGACGGAGGGCGCGCCGCGGCGCAGCTCGTCGGCGAGGGCCGCAATCGTGGCGTCGAGCGCCTCCTCCTCGACCACCTGGTCGACCAGGCCGATGCGCAGCGCTGTGGCGGAGTCGAACATGCCGCCGTGCATCAGGAGCTGCCGCGCCATGCGCGGGCCGACCGCCTGGATCAGCACCGGGATCGCGATGCCCGCGAGCAGCCCGTTGCGCGCCGAGGTGAGGCCGAAGCGTGCCGAGGAAACGGCGACCGCGAAGTCGCAGGCCAGCATCAGGCCAACGCCGCCGCCCACCGCCGCGCCCTGGACGCGCGCGATCGAGGGTTTGGGGAAATCGTAGACCGCCTGGACCGCCGCCATCATCGAATCGGCGCCGACCTTGCGGGTGATGGCGTCGAGCTCGGGCCAGCTCAGCACCCAGTTGAAGTCACCGCCGGCACAGAAAACCGGGCCTCCGGCCGCCACCACGAGCAGGCGCACCGCATCGTCGGCGGCAAAACCCTCCACCGCGTCGATGATGGCGCGCGCCGTGTCGCCGTCGAAGGAATTCATCGCCTTGGGCCGGTTGAGCGTCAGCGTGGCCACGCCGCCCTCGATCTTCGTCAGGATCGTGTCGGTCATGTCCGGATCACATCCGGAAGACGCCGAACTTCGTCGGTCCGATCGGCTGGTTCATCGAGGCCGACAGGGCGAGGCCCAGGGTCATGCGCGTGTCGATGGGATCGAGGATGCCGTCGTCCCACAGCCGCGCCGTCGCGTAATATGGATGGCCTTCGCGCTCATAGGCCTCGCGGATCGGCTGCTTGAACTTCTCTTCCTCGTCCTTGGGCCAGGTGCCGCCCTTGGCCTCGATATTGTCGCGCCGCACGGTGGCCAGCACGCTCGCCGCCTGCTCGCCGCCCATCACGGAGATGCGCGCCGACGGCCACATCCACAGGAAGCGCGGGCTGTAGGCGCGGCCGCACATGCCGTAGTTGCCGGCGCCGTAGCTGCCGCCGACGATCACGGTGAACTTCGGCACGTTCACCGTCGAGACGGCGGTCACCATCTTGGCGCCGTCGCGCGCGATGCCGCCCGCCTCGTACTTCTTGCCGACCATGAAGCCGGTGATGTTCTGCAGGAACAGCAGCGGAATGCCGCGCTGGCCGCACAGTTCGATGAAGTGCGCCGCCTTCAGCGCCGATTCGTTGAACAGGACTCCGTTGTTGGCGACGACGCCGACCGGATAGCCCCAGATGCGCGCGAAGCCGGTGACGATGGTCGTGCCGTAGAGGTGCTTGAACTCGTCGAGCTCGCTGCCGTCGACCAGGCGCGCGATGATCTCGCGGATGTCGTAGGGCGTGCGGGTGTCCATCGGCACCACGCCGTACAGTTCCTCGGCGGCGTAGTTCGGATCGCGCGGCGGCAGCAGCGAGGCCGACGGCGACTTCTTCCAGTTGAGATTGGCCACGATGCGGCGCGCGATGCCCAGCGCATGGCTGTCGTTCTGGGCATAGTGGTCGGCAACGCCGGAGGTGCGGGCGTGCACGTCGGCGCCGCCCAGATCCTCGGCGCTCACCACCTCGCCGATCGCGGCCTTCACCAGCGGCGGGCCAGCGAGGAAGATCGTGCCCTGCTTGCGGACGATCACCGTCTCGTCGCTCATCGCCGGCACGTAGGCGCCGCCCGCCGTGCACGAGCCCATCACCACCGCGACCTGCGGGATGCCCTGGGCCGACATGTTGGCCTGATTGTAGAAGATGCGGCCGAAATGGTGCTTGTCGGGGAACACCTCGGGCCATTGCGGCAGGTTGGCGCCGCCGGAATCCACGAGATAGACGCAGGGAAGTCGGTTCTCCATCGCCACTTCCTGGGCGCGGAGATGCTTCTTCACCGTCATCGGATAGTAGGTGCCGCCCTTCACGGTGGCGTCGTTGCAGACGATCACGCACTCGACGCCGCTCACGCGGCCGATGCCGGTGATCACGCCCGAGCCCGGCGCCTCGTTGTCGTACATGTCGAGCGCGGCCAGCGGCGACAGTTCGAGGAAGGGCGAGCCTGGATCGAGCAGCGCCCTTACCCGCTCGCGCGGCAGCAGCTTGCCACGGGAGACATGGCGCTTGCGCGAGTCCTCGCCGCCGCCGAGGCGGACCGTGTCGGTGCGGCGACGCAAATCCTCGACCTGCGCCCGCATCGACTCGGCGTTGCGCTTGAAGGTGTCGGAACGGGTGTCGATCTCGGAGGAAAGTACGGTCATGTCAGGGCAAACTGCCCGGACACGTGACCGTGTGCAAGCCGGTGGTTACGGCAGGCGAGAGAGCATCCGCCAGTGCGCGCCCTGCGCCATGAAGGCCCGCTGGTTGGCGAGTGCGGCTGCGAAGTCGGCATCGCGCTCGGCCAGGTCCTTGACCACGATGTCGCTGTTCTTGCGGAAGGCGGCCAGCACGTCGGGCGACCATTCGCGCACCACGACCCCCGACGCCTTCAGCTTCTCCAGCGCCACGCCCTGCACATTGGGCGAACGGCTCAGCATCCAGGCGATGTTGGCCTGGCAGGCCGTCTGGATCTGGGCGCGCAGCGAGGCCGGCAGGGCCGCCCACTTGTCCTTGCGCATCAGGAAGTCGAGCACGGCCGAGGGCTGCTGCCAGCCCGGCAGGTAGTAAGGGAGGCCGAGCTTGTCGAAGCCCAGGGCCGCATCCATGGCCGGCGTCGACATCTCGCCGCCGTCCACGTTGCCCTGCTGCAGCTTGTAGAAGAACTCGCCCGGCGGCAGCGGCACGGCAACCGCGCCCAGCCGCGCGATCACCTCGGCCGCCAGCTTGCCGTAGCGCAGCCGCAAGCCCTTGAAGTCGGCCACGGTGTTGACCTCGCCGCGGAACCAGCCGCCGCCCTTGGGGCCCTGGATGCCGCAGGGGATGCCGGCCACGCCCAGCTTGTCGTAAGCGTCGCGGTGAATGCGGGACCCGTCGCCCTCGAGCATCCAGGACGCCATGTCCTCGGGCCCCAGACCAAACGGCACGGTGGCGAAGATGTTGAAAACCGGCGCCTTGCTGGCGGCATAGCCCGACCAAGTGAAGGCAGCTTCGAGATCGCCCGCGATGATCGCATCCAGCATGTCGGCCGTCGGCGCCACGCGGCCCGGCTCCAGGATCTTGATGGCGAAAGCACCCGCCGTCATGTGCTTCACGGACCGGGTGAAGACGCGCACGCCGTCCCCCGACCCCGGCAGGGCGGGATTGAAGGCCGTCTGCATCTGGATCATGCGAGTGGTCGACGGCGCGGCCACGTTCTTGGGCACCGCCTTGGTGTCCTGCGCAACAGCAGCGCCCGTCACCGACAGCAGGGCTGCGGCAAGTGCAATCAGTTTCATAAAGTTACGGCGCACGACCGACCATCCGTCGCCCGGCTCCCCCAAATTCCCCAAAAACCGCTTTCGCGGCCTCACACCTCATGATGCTCGCACGCGGCGTGATCGGGAACAAGCGAAAGGCGAGACTACAAGGCTGCCAGGCCACGGCCGATCAGGATGCGCTGTACGTCGCTGGTGCCCTCGTAGATCTGGCAGACGCGGACGTCTCTCCAGATCTTCTCCACCAGGTAATCGGAAACGTATCCGTAACCGCCATGGATCTGAATTGCGGCCGAGCACACTTCCTCAGCCATTTCCGAAGCATATAGCTTCGCCATTGCGGCCTCGGTGAGGCATGGACGGCCGGCGTCGCGCAACGTTGCCGCATGCAGCACCATCTGCCGGGCGACCGTGACCTTGGTGGCCATGTCGGCGAGCCGGAACAGGACCGCCTGGTGGTTCGCGATCTTGGTGCCGAACGCCTCCCGCTCCTGGGCGTAGCTGCGCGCCGCCTCGAAGGCCGCCCGCGCCATGCCCACCGACTGGGCAGCAATGCCGATGCGTCCGACCGAGAGATTGGCCAGCGCCACGCGATAGCCCTCGCCCTCCCCGCCCAGCATCGCGTCGGCCCCGACGGTGCAGTCCTCGAAGGCGATCTGGCAGGTGTCGGAGGATTTCTGGCCGAGCTTCTTCTCGACCGAGGCGACGCGATAGCCCGGCGTGTCGGTCGGCACGATGAAGCAGGAAATGCCGCGCTTGGGCGACGACGGATCGGTGACCGCGAAGACCAGCGCCATGTCGGCGCTGCGGCCCGAGGTGATGAACTGCTTCACGCCGTTCAGCACCCAGCCATTGCCGCGCTTCTCGGCGCGCGTCTTGAGGTTCGAGGCGTCGGAGCCCGCGTGCGGCTCGGTCAGGCAGAAGGCGCCCAGCATCTCGCCGCGCGCGAGCGGCTTCAGCCACTTCTCCTTCTGCTCGTCCGAGCCATAGGCCAGCAGTGCGGCGCAGTCGGGCGAATTGTTGACGCTCATCACCGTCGACAGGCCGCCATCGGCCGCCGCGATCTCCTCCAGCGCCAGCACGTAGGACACCATGTCGGCGCCGGCGCCGCCCCACTCGGGCGGTACCGTCATGCCCATGAAGCCGAGGCGTCCCATCTCGGCCAGCAGCGACCGGGGAATCTCGCCGGCGGCTTCCCAGGCCCGCACATGCGGCAGCACCTGCTCCTGCGCGAAGGCGCGGGCGGTGTCGCGGATGAGCGTCTGTTCTTCGCTGAGCAGCATGGCTACCAGGGCAGCTCGGCGCCGTCGTAGTTCAGGAAGCGGCCATTGTCGGAGGGCTTAAGCCCGTCGATCACCTTCACCATCGACGGCACGCTCTGCGCGATGGTGAGCGTCGCCGCCTGGCCGCCCATGTCGGTCTGCACCCAGCCGGGATGCAGCACGACGCAGATCAGGCCCTTGGAGGCCGTGTCCTTCGACAGGCTCTTCCATTCCATGTTGAGCGCCGTCTTGCTGGCGCGATAGGCGTACCGGGCGCCGTCATTGTGCGTGATGCTGCCCAGACGGCTGGAGATCGCGATCAGCTTGCGATCCTTCGAGGCGGCCACTTGCTCGACGAAGGCCTCGGCCATCATCAGCGGCGCCAGTGCGTTCACTTCGAACGTGTCCCGCCAGACCTTGGGATCGATGGTGCCGAGATCGGCGGCCTCGCGACCCGACACGCCGGCATTGCAGACCAGCACGTCGATCGCCTCGCCCTTCAGCTCTGCCGCCAGCGCCTTCACGGCCGCGTAGTCGGTGACTTCGAGCTTGTGGAGATGGATGTCGCCCGCGACCTCCTTCAGCGACTCGGGCGAGCGCGCGCAGGCGTGAACCTTCCAGCTCTTGGCGGCGTACTGCTTGACGAATTCGAGGCCGAGGCCGCGCGCGGCACCGGTGATCAGGACTGTGCTCATCGCGTACTCCTTTGGCTGAACGACCGGCGCCTCAGCGGCGGGTCGACATCATCCGGGCGCGCTGGCGCTGCCAGTCGCGATCCTTGATGGATTGACGCTTGTCGTGCGCCTGCTTGCCGGTGGCCAGCGCGATCTCGATCTTGGCGCGACCGCGCGGATTGAAATAGACCTGCAGCGGCACGACCGTGCGCCCCTCGCGCTGGATGGCGCCGATCAGCTTGTTGATCTGGCCCCGATGCAGCAGCAGCTTGCGCGCCCGGCGCGGCTCGTGGTTGTTGCGATTGCCCGAGGCGTAGATCGGGATGTTGGCATTGACCAGCCACGCCTCGCCGCCCTCCTCCGTGACATAGGATTCGGCAATCGTGCTGCGCCCGCCGCGCAGCGACTTGACCTCGGTGCCGGTCAGCGCAAGCCCGGCCTCGAAAGTCTCCTCGATGAAGTAGTTATGCCGCGCCTTGCGGTTCTGGGCCACAACGGTGCGGTCCAGTTCCGGTTTAGGGGCCACAGGACACTCGTGAGTTGGAAGAACCCGGTTTCTAGTTGATCAGGCCGGCTTGGACCATGGCCTCGTGCACCGCCTTCTTGCTGCTCTCGGCGATCGGCACCATCGGCAGGCGCATCTCGGCGCTGCACTGGCCGATCAGCTCGGCGGCGTACTTCACCGGGCCGGGGCTGGTCTCGCAGAACATCGCCTTGTGCAGCGGCATCAGCCGGTCCTGCAGCTCGAACGCCTTGTCGAGGTCGCGCTTCTTCCACGCATCGTGCATGTCGCCGCACAGGCGCGGCGCCACGTTGGCGGTTACCGAGATGCAGCCGTCGCCGCCCTGCGCCAGGAAGCCGAGTGCGCTCGCATCCTCGCCGGAGAGCTGGACGAAGCCCTTCTTCGCCTTGAGGCGGGTCAGGGTCGGGCGCGCCATGTCGTAGCTCGCGTCCTTGATGCCGACGATGTTCCTGACCTGGGACAGCCGGATCACCGTCTCGACCTGCATGTCGCCGCCCGTACGCGGCGGCACGTTGTAGAGCAGGATGGGGATGTCGACGGCTTCGGCCACCGCCTTGAAATGCTGGAACAGGCCTTCCTGGGTCGGCTTGTTATAGTAGGGCACGACCAGCATGGCGGCGTCCGCGCCGGCATTCTTGGCGTGCTGCGTCAGCTCGATCGCCTCGGCGGTTGAGTTCGAGCCCGTACCGGCGATCACCGGCACGCCCGAGCCCTTGGCCGCGCTGATGCAGATGTCGATGACGCGCTTGTGCTCTTCCATCGAGAGGGTCGGCGATTCGCCGGTGGTGCCGCACGGGACCAGACCGTCGGTGCCTTCCTTGATCTGCCAGGCCACGAACTTCTCGAATCCCTTCTCGTCCACCGATCCGTTCTTGAACGGCGTAATCAGCGCAACGAGCGATCCGGTGAACATGGTCTTCCTCCGATTTTCCCTTGAAGAACCACTCTAGGCTCCGGGGTTTGGCGCTGCAAGTTGGGCAACTTGCCATTGTGATGCCGTAACTCCCTGCCTACGATTCCTGGCGTGAAACCCATGAAATCCCCCTTCATCTTGCTGGCGGTGCTGCTCACCGCAGCACCCGCCCTGGCCCAGTCCGCCGCGCCGACCACCGGCGTGCGGCGGCTGCCGGGCGACGTCGAGAAGCCGAGCCCGCCGCCGGCGCCGGCCTCCGCACCGTCCGTGCAGGGAAGTTCGCCCTCTCCTTCCGCGGCGACACCGCCGCCCCCCGGCCCGGCCGTGGCAGCCAATCCGCTCAACGCGGCGGAGACGACGGCCTTCACCGCCGCCCTCAAGGCGATCGAAGACAATCGTTGGGCCGATGCCCAGGCCGCGGTCGCGAATTTCCGCAATACCCTGCTCGAGCGTTACATCGCCTGGAGCATCCTGCGCGCGGCGCCGCGGACCGAGGCGAGCTTCGCCGCGACCTGGCGCTTCCTGCGCGAGCAACCCGACTGGCCCGAGCCCGAAGTGCTGCGGCGCCAGGCCGAGGAGCGGATCGGACCTGAGACGCCGGCCTCCGAGGTCGTCCGCTACTTCACGGCCTTCCCGCCCCTCACCAGCACCGGCCATATGCGCCGGCTTGAGGCGGCTTCGACAGCGGCGCCCAATGAGGTCGCCCGGCTCGCCCGCGACACCTGGCAGAACGCCACGCTGCGCAATTCCGACGAGAACGATTTCCTCAATCGCTACGCCCAGCTCCTGACCGGCCCCGACCAAGTCGCCCGCTTCGACCGCATCATGCGCGAAGGTCGCCATCAGGTCGCACGAGATCTCGTGCCGAAGCTGCCGCCGGACTACCAGCCCGTCGCCAATGCCCGCCTCGCCATGGCGACCCGTGCCGCCGACGCGGCCACGCTCCTGCGCGCCGTCCCGCCGGCACGCCTCGCCGAGCCCACGCTGCGCTTGGAGCGCATGCAGTGGATTCGCAAGACGGGCACGCTCGATGAAGCCAAGGCGGCGCTCACGGGCCCGATTCCCAACCAGACCGATGCCTGGTGGAGCGAGCGCAACCTCGTGGTGCGGGCGCTGCTCGACGCCGATCGTCCGGCCGACGCCTACACCGTCGCCACCGGTCACGGACTCACCAAGGGCGTGTCGTTCGCCGAAGCGGAATTCCTCGCGGGCTGGATCGCGCTGCGCCAGCTCAAGAAACCGGCCGTTGCGCTGAAGCATTTCTCCACGCTCTACGACGGCGTCTCGACCGACATCTCCAAGAGCCGCGGCGCCTATTGGCTCGCCCGCACCTACGAGGCCGCCAAGCAGACCAAGGATGCTACCGACTGGTATGCGCGTGCCGCCGGCTACGGCCAGACCTTCTACGGCCAGCTCGCGGCCAAGAAGCTGCAGGGCGTGGAGCCTAAGTTCCCGGTCGATCCGGTGCCTACCGCCGGCGACAAGCAGGCGCTGGCAGGGCGCGAACTGGCGACGATGGCGCGCTATCTCGGACAGGCCGGCGACTATGACCGCGCCCGCCCCTTCCTGTTGCGCCTCGCGCGTTCGATCACGACGCCGGGCGAAGTGGCGCTGCTGGCGCAGCTCTCCCTGGAGCTGAAGCGCCCCGATGTCGGCCTCACCGTGGCCCGCCGCGGGGCGGAGAATGGCGTGGTCCTGTTCGATGCGGCCTTCCCGATGGTCGATCTCGGCGCCACCGGGTCGATCGAGCGCGCGCTCGCCCTGGCGCTGGCCAAGCAGGAGAGCTCGTTCAACGCCGGCGCCGTCTCCACGTCGGGCGCGCTCGGCCTGATGCAGCTCCTGCCCGGTACGGCGCGCGACGTGGCGGGCCGGGCGAAAGTGCCGTTCATCCAGGACAAGCTGACGCGCGATCCCGCCTATAACGTCCAGCTGGGCAGCCAGTATCTCGCCGAGATGCTGCAGCGTTTCGGCGGCTCCTACGAGCTGGCCCTGGCGGCCTACAATGCCGGCCCCAACCGGGTCGCGCGCTGGATCGAGGCGGGCGGCGACCCGCGCACCGCCAAGATCGACATGGTCGACTGGATCGAGATGATCCCGTTCCGCGAGACCCGCAACTACGTCCAGCGCATCATGGAAGGCCTCGCCGTCTACCGCAGCCGCCTCGCCGGCCCGTTCCAGACCGTGCCGCCGGCCGTGGGCCGCTCGTAGCTCGCGCCGAAACGTCCGGCGCGGCGCGGCGTTGATCGGCATCAAGGCTGCCGTGTCGCTGCGGCCGCATCGTGCTCAAATGCCAAGAGGTACGCCATGACCGATGCCCTGCTCCTCGCCTGTCCCCGCTGCAGCACCCTGAACCGCTTTCCACGCGAGAAGCTGGCGGCGGGCAACAAGGGCAAGTGCGGCCAGTGCGGCGCGCCGCTGTTCGACGGTCATCCCGTCGCGCTCAATGCCGGCAGCTTCGAAGCCCATGCCGCCAAGAGCGAGCTGCCGGTCCTGGTCGACTTCTGGGCGCCCTGGTGCGGCCCCTGCAAGGCCATGGCACCGCAGTTCGAGCGCGCGGCCGCCCGCCTCGAACCCGCCGTCCGCCTGGCCAAGATCAACACCGACGACGAGCAGGAACTCGCGCAACGCTTCGGCATCCAGGGGATTCCGACCATGATCCTGTTCCACCACGGCAAGCCGATCGCCCGCCAGTCCGGCGCCATGGACGCGAGCGCCATCGAGCGCTGGACGCGCGACGCACTGGCTCTGTCGTAAGCCCTAGCCGGCGATCCGCTGCAGGGTCGCCGCCGGCAGCGGTCCCTTGTTCACCGCGGCGATCGCTTCCTCGAGGTGCTGCGAGGTCGAGTACCCGACCAGCATCGTCGACACGTTGGGATGCGAGATCACGAAGCGCTCGCCGAGTTCCGTGAGGCTCTCGGCTACACCTTCTTTCACGAGGGGCTCCAGTTGCCGGGCACGCGCTACGTCGCCCGCGAAGTCGGGGGCCGAGCCGATCGGCGGGACCTGTTGCTGAGCGAGCGGATGGCGGTCCATCGTACCGGAGAGCGCGCCGCCCGCCAGCGCGCGGATGACGATCGTGCCCATGCCGGCGGCCTCGGCCCGGTCGAGCAGGCGGCCATAGTCGAGGCCGGGCGCCCCCTTGGGCATCGGCCCGCCGGCGCTGGGGTTCAATGCGTTATAAACGACCTGCACCGTGTCGAAGAGCTTCGAGTCGACGGCTTTCAGGAGTGCGGCGGGTTCGCCCACGCCGCTGAAGCCGATGAAGCGGGTCTTGCCCTGCTTCCTCAGCCTCTCCAGCGCCGGCACCACCTCGTTCAGGGCGATCTCGACGTCGAGATTGTCCCCGCCGTCCCTGGCCGTCAGAGGATTATGGAGCTGCAGCAGGTCGACATGGTCGCGGCCCATCCGCTTGAGGCTTTCCTCGAGGGACCGGGTGACCAGACCTGCGACGTCGGCGCGATCGGCGGCGGTCAGGCGGAACTTGGTGCCGACCACGACGTCGGCCTTCAGCGCCTTCAGGACACGGCCAAGGTTCTTCTCGGATTCGCCGTCGCCATATTTCGCAGCCGTGTCGAAATAGTTGATTCCGGCCTCGATCGCACGCGCCACGGCGCGTTCCTGATCCTGCGCAGCGCCCTTCGTGAACAGCCCGCCGACTGCGCCGGCACCGTAACCCAGCACCGAAACCTCGAGCCCGGTCCGGCCGAGCCTGCGCTTCTGCATACTTTCCTCCCTGCCATTCGGCCGGCTCGCGCAACGGCTGTTGCGCCGTCAGGCCTGCTCGATCCGAACTTGGCCTGTTTCGTTGTCCACGACGACGCGGCTGTCATAGTAGGTGACGATCGGCCGGGCGCCGAAGGCGGCTTCCACGCGCGCCTCCCATTCCGGCGTATACCAGGCGCGGGCTGCCGCTTCCGAGGCCCACAGATAGACACCGCCGCCGCCCGCCTCGCCGTTCAGATAGTACTTCTTGAGGAGGCCCTTCGCGCCGAGCGCCGTGTAGGTCGGCGCCGATCTGGTGGCAGCCTCGACGGCAACGTCCGGTGGACGCTTCGTCATGGGGATTTGAACGATGGCGACGAACATGCTTGTTAGCCTACGGTCTAGCCCGCTCTGGAGCAATTGAATGGCCGTTCCCCTGCCTGGCATCGAGATGTGCGTCTTCGACGCCTATGGCACGCTGTTCGACTTCAATTCGGCAGTGTCGCGCCATCGCAAGGCGATCGGGCCTTCAGCCCATGCGCTGTCGGACCTGTGGCGAACCAAGCAGATCCAATACACATGGCTGCGCAATGCCATGGGCACCTACGCCCCTTTCTGGCAGGTGACGGGCGAGGCGCTCGACCACTGCCTGACCGCCCATCGCATCGCCGATCCCGCCGTGCGCGAGCGGTTGATGGGGGCCTATCTGGCCCTCGCTCCCTTTCCCGAGGCGCCGGGCATGCTGGCCTGCCTCTCGCGAGCCGGCATGCGCACGGCGATCCTGTCCAACGGCAATCCCGGTATGCTCGACCCGATGGTCACGGCATCGGGCCTCGCCAACCACTTCGAGGCGGTGCTGAGCGTCGACGAGGCCGCCGTCTTCAAGCCGGACCCGCGCGTCTATCGCCTCGTCGAGGCGCGCTGCGGCGTGACGCCGGACAAAGTGTGTTTTCTCTCGTCGAACTGCTGGGACGCGCATGGCGCTGCACAGTTCGGCTTCCGCACCGTCTGGGTGAACCGCACCGGCGCGCCCAACGACAACCTGCCCGGCAGGCTCTCGGCCCAAATCCGCGACCTGTCCGAGCTCCCCGACCTGATTGGTGTTCCTCGATGAGTTCGCTTCCGACTTTTGCAGACGTACAGGCCGCGGCCCGCCGACTAGAGGGCGTCACGATCCGCACGCCGCTGCTCGAGAACGAGAGGGTCAACCGGCAGCTCGGCGGCCGGCTGTTCCTGAAGGCCGAGTGCCTGCAGCGCACCGGCTCCTTCAAGCTGCGCGGCGCCTACAATTTCCTCGCGTCGATGAGCGAGGCCGATCGCGCCAGGGGCGTGGTCGGCTGGTCGTCGGGCAATCACGCGCAGGGGCTGGCCGAGGCGGCACGGCTGCTGGGCACGAAGGCCACCATCGTGATGCCGGCCGATGCGCCGGCCCTCAAGGTCGCCAACACGCGGGCAAGCGGCGCGGAGGTGGTCCTCTACGACCGCATCAAGGACAGCCGGGAAGAAATCGGCCAGGGCATCGCGGCGAAGACCGGCGCCACCATCGTGCCGCCCTACGACCATCCCTGGATCCTGACCGGACAGGGCACGGCCGGTCTCGAGATCGCCGAGCAGGCGAAGGCCCTGGGCGTCACCCTCGACGCCGTGGCGGCGCCCTGCTCGGGCGGCGGACTGGCGACCGGCGTGGCGCTGGGGGTCAAGGGCGTCAGCCCGGCGACGTACGTGCATGCCGGCGAGCCCGCCGGCTTCGACGATCTCGCTCGGTCGCTCGCATCGGGCACCAAGCAGAAGAACGAAAAGCTCTCCGGATCGATCTGCGACGCGCTGCTGGCGCCGACGCCCGGCGACGTGACGTTCCCACTGGCGCAGCAGCTCCTCGGTCCCGGGCTCGTCGTCACGGATGAGGAAGTGCTCGACGCCATGGAAGTGGCCTTTCGCGAGTTCAAACTGGTGGTCGAGCCAGGCGGCGCCGTGGCGTTCGCAGCGGCGCTCACCGGCAAGCTGCCGGTGAAGGGCCGGGCCGTGGCCGTCGTCTGCTCGGGCGGCAATGTCGACCATGCCACCTTCAAGCGCGCGCTCGACCGGGCGGACCGCATCGCCGCATGACGATGTCGCGGCGCAACCGACGCGAATGGCGGATCATCCTCTGGATCAGCCTGGCCAGCGCCGTGATCAGCGCCTACTTCGGCCAGGCGGTGGCCCCGAGCGAGCCCGTTCTGCGTGGGGTGCTGCAGGGCACCCTCACCTCGTTGCTGATCGCCACACCGATCGTGTTCTTCGAGGTGCGACGCGCCCGCATCAACTCGCTCGGCTGGATGCGGCGACTGCCGCTCGCCGGCTATTTCATCGTCAAGGTCGTGTT
This sequence comes from Reyranella sp., assembly GCF_965279625.1. Taxonomy (GTDB): domain Bacteria; phylum Pseudomonadota; class Alphaproteobacteria; order Reyranellales; family Reyranellaceae; genus Reyranella. The sequence goes on along the minus strand of NZ_OZ257251.1, from coordinate 5,396,026 downwards.
CTATTGCGTCGTCATCGTCGCCGGCCTGATCCTCGCGCGCCTGCTGATGTCGATCGGAACCCGGCACTTCGTGATTTTCGATTCGATCTTCCGGAACTCCGTATTCTTCGCCATTGCCATGTCGGTGGTCGGCAACCTCATCATCGAGACGGGCCGCCTGCTGGGGTTCGGCACCCTGAAGAACCTGCTGCTGGGGCGCTATGCCCGGCCTCGAAACGAGCAGAAGGCGTTCCTGTTGATCGACATGAAGGATTCGACCGGGCTTGCGGAGAAGCTGGGCGCGATCCGGTTCCACGAACTGCTCAACGCCTTCTTCCGCGACGTCGCCGACGCCGCGATGGAATGCGATGCGGAGATCCACAAGTACGTCGGCGACGAGGTGATCCTCACCTGGCCCGCCGGCCCCGCGCTCAAGGAGGGCGACTGTCTCGCCTGCCCGTTCCTCGCCCGCCAGAACATTGCCCGCAATGCCACGCACTATCGCGACCGGTTCGGCGCGGTCCCCGGATTCCGGGCGGCGCTGCATTGCGGGGAGATCGTCGCCGGCGAAATCGGAGATGTCCGCCGTGAGATCGCCTATGTCGGCGATACGCTGAACGTGGCGGCGCGCCTGCTCGACGCCTCGAAGGGTCTCGGGCGCGACGTGCTCGTCTCCGCCGAATTGCTGGGGCTGGCCCGGCTTCCGTCAGACCTCCAGGCCGAGCCGCTGCCGACCCTGTCGATCCGCGGCCGCGACGCGCCGCTGGAGATCGCCGCGCTATCGCTGCGCGTCGGCCAGGATCAGGTCTGAGGCTTTCTCGCCGATCATCATGCAGGCCGCATTGGTACTGCCCGATACCAGCGTCGGCATCACCGAGGCGTCCGCGATGCGAAGGCCCGCGATCCCATGCACCCGAAGCTGAGGATCGACGACCGCCCCAGGGTCGCGCCCCATCCGGCAGGTGCCGACCGGATGGAAGGCCGACTGGCCCTCCTGTCGGGCGAAGGCGAGGAAGTCCTCGTCGTTCCACACTTCGACTCCCGGCAAAACCTCTTCGGTGACGATGCGCCCGAGAGCGGGACTGCGTGCGAGGAGACGGGTGAACCGGGCGGCCGCGACGACGGCCCGCCGGTCGCCGTCGGTCGACAGATAATTGGCCACGATCGCCGGCGGCACATCTGCCTCGCTTGACGTGATGCGGACATGGCCGCGGCTTTCGGGCCGTGACTGGTTCGCCAGGATCGTGAAGCCCGAAAAACGATGCAGCCTTCTCTCCGTGCTGTCGAATGACCACGGAAGGAAATGCAACTGGGTGTCGGGCTCCGCCGATTGCGGCAGCACGCGCACGAAGGCGCCGGCAAAGGCCGGCGTCGCGATGAGCGGGCCGCTGCGCCCGAGAGCATAGACGAGCGCGGCGCTGAGACGGCGGTGAATGACGTGAAAGTCGTCATTCAGCGACAGCTGCCACCAGGTCCGATAGGTCGAGCGGACGCAGTAATGATCCTGCAGGTTGTCGCCCACGCCCGGGAGATCGCAGACGACGGGGATGCCGAGCGATGACAGGTGCGCCCCGTCCCCGATGCCCGAAAGCTGCAGCAGTTGCGGCGAGCCGACGGCGCCGGCGCTCAGGATCACCTCACGGCGCGCCCGCACGACCCGGCTGATTCCCCCCAGACGGTAGGCCACGCCGACGGCGCGGCCCCCCTCGACCACAACGCGCTCGGCCAGGGCGCGGGTGAGAATCCGACAATTCGCTCGGCGGCGTGCCTGCGCAATATAGGCGCGACCCGTCGAATTGCGCCGGCCGTCGCTCGCTGTCGCATGGTAGTAGCCCGCGCCCTCCTGCTGGGCGCCGTTGAAGTCGGATGTCGTCCTGAGGCCGATCTCGGTGCAGGCTTCCAGGAAGGAGTCGCCCAGCTCGTTGTGATATTCGCTCTGCGTGATCTTGACCGGACCATTGTCGCCACGCAGCTCCGTCCCACCATCGGCGAAGGCTTCCAGGCGGCGGAAGTACGGCAGGCAATCTTCGAAGGACCATCCCTCGTTGCCCAGCCGATGCCAGCCATCATAGTCCGACGCCAGCCCGCGGACATAGACCGTGCCGCCGATCGCACTCGAGCCGCCCATGACCTTGCCGCGCGGCCAATAGATGCGGCGGCCGCCGAGATACCCCTCAGGCTCCGTCGAAGACTTCCAGTTTACGGCGGGATCCCGCACCGTCACGGCGAAGCCCGCCGGGATCGAGAGCCACGGGCTCCTCGCCTCGGGGCCAGCCTCGAGCAGCAGCACGGAATGGCGCCCCGTTGCCGTCAGACGGTCAATGAGGGGGCCGCCAGCAGATCCCGCCCCTACGACGACGTAGTCGAACTCATCCATTCCTCTGCTTGCTAGGCGACTTCAGCCACGCGAGCAAGCTGCCAAGGATGCCCTTCGGAAGGAAGATGATGAAGACCACCAGCAGCACGCCGTAGAGCAGATTGTCCCAGCCCACCGCCTTGGTTCCGAAGCCGATGCGCAGGACTTCGGCCAACATGATGGTGATGATGGCGCCGATCGTCGGTCCGAGCGCCACGTATATTCCGCCCACGACCGCTGCGAACACCATTTGGAGGGACACGGCAATTCCGCTCACCGTGTCGGGAGCGATGAACATCTGATACTGGCCATAGAGGGCGCCCGCCATCGCCGTCATGACGGCGCTGATCACGGTGATGCGCAGCTTCTCGGCGGTCACGTTGACGCCCGCCGCCGCCGCCGCGTCCTCGTCTTCCGAGATCGCCTCCATCGCGTAGCGGCTCATGCTGTGATCGATCCAGTACCAGACCGCCAGGCCCCCTGCCCACACGCCGAGCGCGATCAGGTACCACACGACCTTGTCGTCAAACTGCAACGCGAGGAGATGGCTGCCCTTGGTGCGCTCCGGTGTGTAACCCAGCGAACCGCCGGTATAGTCGCGGGTCGCAATGATGATCTGCAGGACGATGCCCGACAGCGCGAGCGTCACCAGCGCGAAATAATGGCCGGTGATGCGGAAGCGGAAACACGGGTAGGCCACGACCATCGCCAGCGCCCCGGCGCACAGCATGGCCGCCGGAATGCCGATCCACGGCGAGACGCCGAGATGGTTCCACAGCAACGCCGTCACGTAGGCGCCGACACCCATGAAACCGCCATGGCCCAGCGACACCAGCCCGAAACGCCCCATCATCGACCAGGATGTGTAGGCGAACGACCAGATGAGGATCAGCACCAGGATGTGCAGATGGTAGGGGTCGCGATAGACGAAGGGCAGCGCGACCAGCGCCGCCAGACCCAGGCCCCAGGCGAGCTGCTTGTTCATGAGCGCTTCGCCAGCAGCCCGGCGGGCCGGATGAACATCATGACGATGAAGAAGGCGAAGGCCAGCACATAGCCCCATTCGAGGTCGGCGAAGAGACCGCCGAGCGAGATGATCTCGGCGAACAGGAAGGCGGCCACGAAGCCACCGACGAAGTTGCCGAGCCCGCCCAGCACGCAGATCAGGAAGGTGATCGGTCCGAAGGACAGGCCGACAAAGGGGTGAACGTCGTACTGCAGCACCAGCAGGCAGGCCGCCAGGCCCGCCAGTCCGCCGCCGAGCGCCGACGTGACCAGGTAGATCTTCTTCGTGTCGACGCCCATCAAGGCCATGATCTGGCGATCCTGGGCGATCGCCCGGATGGCCGTGCCGGTGTAGGTGCGCGTCATGAAGAGATAGACCGCGACCATGCCGACCAGCGCGGCGATGAAGGCGAGAAGCCGGGCGTAGCTGAAATGCATCTCGCCCAGCGCCAGGACCGGCAGGCGGATGCCGAGATTGCGGAAGTCGATGCCGAAAGCCACCGTGGCGAAGCTCTGCAGCACAAACAGGACGCCGCCCGTGGCAAGCAACTGGTTGATCGGCGGCGCCCCCAGCAGCGGCTCGATCACCAGGAAGTGCAGGGCCGCCCCCAGGGCCGCCACCAGCAGGATGCAGATCGGCGCGGCGACCCAGTAGGGCAGTCCGTACACGGAGAACATATAGTACATGCCGTACATGCCGATCATCACCAGCTCGGCGTAGCAGATCCACGTGACGTCGATGACGCCGAAGATCAGGTTCAGGCCGAGCGCCAGCAACGCCAGCACGCCGCCCAGCAGGATGCCGTTAACCAGCGCCTCGAGCAGGTAGATGTCGAAAATTTCCATCATCGCTTCACCTACACACCGAGATACGCCTGCCGGATGGAATCGTCGGCCAGCAGATCGGCCGACGCGCCGGAGGCCCGGATCGAACCGGCCTCCAGCAGGTAGGCGCGATCGACGACCTGCAGCACCTGCTGCACGTTCTGCTCGACGATCAGCACCGTGAGGCCGCCGGCCCGGATGCGCTTCACCAGTTCGAACACCTGCTGGACCACGACGGGCGCCAGCCCCGCCGACGGTTCGTCTAGCAGCAGCAGCTTGGGATCGCTCATCAGGGCGCGCCCGATGGCGCACATCTGCTGCTCGCCGCCCGACATGGTCCCGGCGAGCTGGTTGCGACGTTCCTTCATGCGCGGGAACAGGTCGAAGACGAAGTCCATGCGCTCGCGGTAGCGCGCCCGCGCCTCGGGCATGAAGGCGCCCATGCGCAGATTGTCCTCGACGCTGAGCCGCGGGAACAGCCGCCGGTTCTCCGGCACGTGCGCGATGCCGAGACTGACGATCCGATGCGCCGCAGTCGTCAGCACATCGGTGCCCTGCATGCTGATCGAGCCCTTGGTCGGGCGGATCAGGCCGGAGATCACGCGCATCAGCGTCGTCTTGCCGGCGCCGTTGGGACCGATGACCCCCACGGCCTCGCCGGCCTTGACGTCTAGGTCGACGCCGAACAGCGCCTGAAACCTGCCGTAGCCGGCGTCGATCGATCTGAGTTCAAGCATGCTCTCGGCCCCGTCAGCGCTTGGCCGGGCTGCCGCCCGCGGCAGCGGCGGCGGCAGCCGTCGCCTGCGTGGCATGCGCATCAGTGCCGAGATAGACCTCGATCACGCGGGGATCGTGCGACACCGCGCTCGGCAGGCCCTCCGAGATCTTCTCGCCATGATCCAGCACCATGACGCGGTCCACGACCTTCATCAGCACGCCCATGATGTGCTCGACCCAGATGATGGTGATGCCCAGTTCGGTGCGGATCTTGCGCAGCATGTCGGCGGCCTGGTCCATCTCGGTCTCGTCGAGACCGCCCAGGCTCTCGTCGGCCAGCAGCAGCTTCGGCCCCGTCGCGATCGCCTTGGCGAGTTCCAGCTTCTTGAGGCCCGCCGCCCCCAGCCCGTCGACGCTGGCGCCCCGGTCGGTCGGCAGGCCGACCATGTCGAGCGCGCGCTCGGCGGCCTCCTCGGCCCTGGCCAGGCTGTGACTGCCCTGGCCGTAATAGCCCGCCAGCGCCACGTTCTCGAAGATGGTGAGCCGGCGGAACGGCCGCGGGATCTGGAAGGTGCGCCCGACGCCGCTGTTGATGATGCGATGCGGCGGCAGGCCAGCGATCTCCTTCCCGTCGAACCGGATCGATCCGGCGGTCGGCGGGAACGTGCCCGACAGCATGTTGAAGATCGTGCTCTTGCCCGAACCGTTGGGACCGATCAGGCCGAGAATCTCGCCCTGATCGACCTTGAACGATACGTTGTTCACGGCCGTGAAGCCGCCGAAACGCTTTACCAGACCCTCGACGACCAGCACGGCACGCCCTCGTTCGTTGCGGCCGCGGCCTACTGGTTGCTGAAGCCCGAGGTCTTGGGCAGCGGCAGCACCGGCTCACGCTGCTGCTGGCTCTTCGGCCACACCACGTACGACTTGTCGTCGACATACTGGATGATGACCGGGAAAGAGCGCTCGTTCTGCCCGGCGATCGGCGAACCCTCGCCCGCGAACTTCACGCCGAAGCCCAGCATCGTGCCGCCTTCCGGCAGGTCGACGTCGAGAGCGGCCTTGCGCAGCGCCTCGGGATCGACACCGCCGTATTTCTTGATCGCGCGCGGCAGGACTTCGGTGAAGAACACGTAGGTATTGGAGGCCGCGATGCCGACATGCGCCGAGCGGATCGCGACGCCGGGCTTCACCTTGTCGAACTCCTCGCCGACCATCTTGATCACCGGCGGCAGCTTCGGATCGAGCGTCGCCTGGTTGGCCAGCCAGATCGAGATCGGGTCGATGTTGAACACGTAGTTCACATCGCTGCCCATGCCGTCCTTGAGCTTCTCGTAGACGCCGTAGCCCGCGCCATGGCCGACCAGCGCGCCGAACTTGAGGCCCTGCTCGCGCGCCTGTCGGGCGAACAGCGTGATGTCGGGGTTGTAGCCAGTGTGGAAGATGACGTCGGGACGAGCACGCTTCAGCTTGGTCACCAGCGACGACAAGTCGGGCGCGGTCGCCGAATAGCCTTCCTTCATGACGACGTTGAAGCCGGCCTTCTTGGAGCCCGCCTCGTTGCCCTTGGCGACGTCGACACCGTACGAGCCATCCTCGTGGATGATGGCCACGCGCATGTCCTTCGGCTCCTTGCCGAACTTCGCCTTGGCGTTCTTCTCGATCATGTCGGCGGCCATGAGGCCGAACTGCTGGCCGCTCGCCTGCGGACGGAAGACGTACTTCAGGTTCTTGTTCTCGACCACGCCCGTCGAGATGCAGGTCGTGATCCACATGAAGCTCTTGAGTTGCTCGACGCGCGCCGCCACAGGCACGCACTGCGCCGAGGAGAAGAAGCCGAGCACGAGGTTCACCTTCTCCTGCTCGATCAGGCGCACCGCCTCGTTGATCGCGACGTCGGGCTTGCTTTGCGCGTCGGCGTAGATCGCCTCGATCTTGTAGCCCTCGACCCCACCCTGCTTGATGAAGTTGTCGATCATGATCTTGGCGCCGGTGTAGTTCAGCTCCGAGCCGCCACCGGCCAGCGGGCCGGTCAGATCGTAGATGACGCCGATCTTGATTTTCTTTTCCTGGGCCTGGGCGGAAACCGCCATGCCCAGCGCCGTGACGGCAGCAACCGCCCCACCCAAAAAGCGCACAGCCCTACGCATGAGCATGAACTCCTCCCATATACTTTTAATATTTCTTGTCCCCATCACAGGGAACGCGGGAGGTTCTGTCAAGCGTTTCGCGCTACCGGCCCTCCCCCGGCGTGAGGATCTCGAACATCATTCCCGCCGGCGGGTCCATCATCGCAAACAGCGCGCCGAGCTTCGGGATTTCTCCCTGCAGTTGCAGGGCCCCGCTCGCCAGCGCGTCGGGAATGGTGAGCTTGCGCATCACGATCGCGTCCATCGTGGCGCGAGTCGTCGTGACGGAGACATCGGCATTCGCCGCCGTGTCACCCATGCGGTGCGTGAGCGTGCTGTGCTTCAAGGTGAGCACCAGCGTCTCGTCGCGATCGGTGAAGCGCCAGTTGACGACCAGCGACTGTCCGGCCGCCTTCTTCGCATCGAGGCGGATCGCCAGCAGGTCGAAGAAGACGTCGCTGGTGAGGCCGGCGATGGTGTCGGCGCCCATGCCGGGACGCACCGGCATCTGGAAGACGCCGTGGCGAAGTTCCTGCGCGCCGTAGAGGAAGGCGTTGCGCCAGGTGGCCGACTCCGCCTGGTAGCCCATCTGCTCCAGCGCATCGGCACAGAGGGCGCGGGCTTCCTCGTTGCCCGGCTCGGCGTAGACGACCTCCTTCATCACCTGCGCCACCCAGCGATACTCGCCCCTGGCGAAGTCCTTGCGCGCCCGTTCGATCACGGCAGCGGCACCGCCCATATACTCGACGAACTTGGCGGCGGCTGGCGCCGGCGGCAGCGGATGCAGGTTGCAGGGATTGCCGTCGTACCAGGAGAGATAACGCTGATAGACGGCCTTCACATTGTGACTGACCGATCCGTAGTAGCCGCGTACGGCCCAGCGTTCGGCGAGGCCCGCCGGCAGGTCGATCACCTCGGCGATCTCGGCCGGGCGCCAACCTCGATTCATGTAGCGCAGCGTCTGGTCGTGAATGTGCTTGTAGAGGTCGCGCTGCGCCTCGAGATAGTCGATGATCTTCGCGTTGTCCCAGGTCGGCCAGTGATGCTGGCCGATCAGCACCTTCGTCTTCGGTCCGTACATCGCGATGGCGTCGCCGATATACTTGGCCCAGATGCGCGGATCGCGCGCCACGGCGCCGCGCAACGGGATGAAGTTGTGCAACAGAGGACAGGCATTCTCCGCCATGTTGAGCACGCCGAGCTGCGGATAGAACATGTGCATCTCGGCCGGCGCCTCGGTCTCCGGCGCGAGCTGGAAGACGATCTCGATACCGTCGATCGTGTGCGTCTCGACCGCTTTGGCGATCGACTGCGTCGGCGCGATCAGGCCGGGCGTGCCGCGCGCGACGCTCTTGCCGAGGCCGGCATCGACCTGGCCGCGGGCCCCGCGCGGCAGCATCGTGCCGAACTGAAATTGCGCACGCCGGGCCATCGGCGGCCCCGCCAGCACGTTCTCGCCCGATACCGCCTCCATGAAGCCGGCCGGCGCGATCACCCGGACCTTGCCCGCCTTGACGTCGGCCTCGTCGATCACGCCGCGCACGCCGCCGTAATGGTCGACATGGCTGTGGGTGTAGATCACGGCGACCACCGGCTTGTGCGGCCGATGCGCATAATAGAGCTCGAGCGCGGCGCGCGAGACTTCGGCCGTGGTCAGCGGATCGATCAGGATCAGCCCGCTGTCACCCTCGATCACCGTCATGTTGGCGATGTCGAAGCCGCGCAGCTGGTAGAGCCGGTCGGTGACCTTGAACAACCCGTTGGCAAGGTTGAGTCGCGCCATACGCCACAGACTTGGATTGACCGTGTCGGGCGCCAGCTCGCCGTCGATGAAGGCGTATTCGCCCAGGTTCCAGAGCACCGTGCCACCGCCGGTGCGCACGATCCCCTCGGGCACGGTCGCAACCAGACCGCGCTTCGCAGCCTCGAAGTCGTCCGTGTCGGCGAACGGCAGATGCGCCGCCATCGCCGCATTGGCGGCCTTGGTTGCGGGTTCGGCGTCGCGTGCGGCGTCGAGATGGGAGGATGGAACCGGAACTGCCGACGCGGACGCCATGACTGCTAACCCTCGACCTTGATGTTGTTTTCCTTGACGACCTTGGTCCAGCGTTCGGTCTCGAACTTGACCCGGTCGAGATAGGCCTGCGGCGTGCTGCCCGTCGTGAAGAAGCCGAGTTCGGCGAACCGCTTCTTGACCGCCGGATCCTTCAGCGTCTCGAGACAGAGCGCATTGAGCTTCTCGACGATCGGTGCAGGCAGCCCGGCCGGACCCACCAGCCCGAAGAAGGCGGCGCTCTCCAGATCCTTCATGCCGAGTTCGGCTACGGTCGGGACGTCGGGACAGACCGTCGAGCGCTCGGGTGAGGCGACGGCGATGCCGGTGAGTCGGCCGGCCGCCACGTGCGTGCCCGTCGGCAGCACGACGTCGATCATGATCGGCAGGTGGCCGCCCATGACGTCGCGCAGCGCATCGGCCGCACCCTTGTAGCTGACGCTCTCGAGATTGAGCTTGTTGCGGGTGCGGAACAGCTCGCCCCACAGGTGCGGCTGGTTGCCCATGCCCGACGTGGCGTAGCGCACGCGCTGCGGCTGCTTGTTCACCCATTCGGCGAATTCGGCGTAGTTCTTCGCCGGCAACGCCTTGCCGTCGATCGCCAGGAGATCGGGGATGTCGACCAGGGTCGAGATCATCTGGAAATCCTTGAGCGGATCGAACGGCTGCTTCAGCCCCAGGGCGACGTTGGTCGCCATCGTGGCGGCCCCCAGCAGCAGCGTGTTGCCGTCGGGCCTGGCCTTGGCCACCACATCCATGCCGATGATGGTGTTGCCGCCGCCCTTGTTCTCGACGATCACCTGCTGGCCGAGCATGCCCGACAGTTTCTCGGCGACGATGCGGGCGGCCGTGTCGGTCGAACCGCCGGCCACATAAGGCACCACCAGCCGGATCGGCTGGCTGGGCCAGGCCTGGGCCCGCACCGACGAGGCTCCGACGATCGTCCAGCCCGCGGCACCCGCCAGCACACCACGTCTCTTGAGCATGATCCTACCCTCGCTGTTTTCGTTTGCAGGCAGGATCGCAAACGCGCGACGGCCGCGCAATGCGCGCGGCCGCCGTTTGCAGGGAGGCGATGCTACTCGGCGGGCTTCGGCGCCGCCGAAGCGGCATGCACGTCGCTTTCGCTGGGCAGCATCGACAGGGCAAGGAACGAGCAGAAAGCCACGCCGGCCAGAACCGAAAGCAGCACGGGAAAGCCCGCATCCTTCACCGCCGGGCCGATCAGCGCCACGACGAAGGAACTCACGCCGAAGCCGATCGCCAGGCGGACCCCGGTGACGCGGCTGCGCATGCGGTCGTCGATGTAGCGCACGATCATGGCGTCGGTGAACGGAATGGCGCCGAACACCAGCAGCATGAAGGCGATGGCCGTGAAGAACAGCGCCCAGCCCTCGACCTGCGAGGCGATCAGGAACAGCGGCACCTGCAGCAGCACGATCGGCAGGTAGATATTCTTCAGCGGATACCGGTCGATCATCTTGCCGACCACGAGCTGGGCGAGCGAAGCCAGCGCGAAGATGACGAACAGCATCGTCGCCAGCATGGCCGGATCCTGCGCAATGGCCTTGGCGCGGTTGGCCAGCAGCTCGCCGTTTCCGTTGGTCGTGAAGTTGAAGATGATGCTGCCGGTCACGGCCGTGAAGGTCATGATCCCGAAAACGCGCGCCATCACCGACGGCGGCAGGTCGAGCATCTTGGCCTTGCGTTTGGCCGGCGCCTCTTCCTCGCGCGGCACAAGGACCACGAAGGCGACGGCGCAGATCAGGCAGATGACGCCGGGGATGATGAACGCCGCCTGCCAGCCGAAGCGCTGGGCGATGTAGACGGAGAGGCCTGCCGCGATGGCGATGCCCATGTTGCCCGCCAGGCCGTTCACGCCGATCGTGAAGCCGGGGTTCTTGGCCTTCTGCACCAGCATCGGGATGCCGACCGGGTGATAGATCGAGGCGAAGGCGCCCATCAGCGTCAGCGCCGCGCCGATCTGCCACTTGTTGGTGCAGAGCGCGATGATCAGCGCGGAGACCCCCATGCCCACGAAGAAGATCACCATCATGATCCAGCGGCCCCAATGGTCGCCGAGGCGGCCGCTCACGATCGAGCCGGCGCCGAACATGAAGAGCGCGCCATAGTTGAACGGCGTGAGCTCGGTCCATTCGACGCCCCACACCCCGGCGATCACGCCCCAGGAATAGGCAAAGACCACCAGGATCCAGTGATCCATGGCATGGCCGATGTTGAGCAGGAGAGAAGTCGGACTGCTGTGGCTCATCTTGTTGTTCCTCCAGGAACGCCGAGACTAGACTTGGTCCGCCTGTCTGGCTTGCGCTATATTGCCAATTAATGTCGCGAAAACGCCAAGCCGCTCTGCGTTCGACCAACCCCGAGGATTACCAGCACGTCCCGCGGGCGGTCGCGGCCATGCCCAAGGACTTTCCGGACGGTTTCGAAATCGCGCCGCACCGTCATCGCCGCGCCCAGCTCATCTATGCGACCGCCGGCACGATGCGCATCTCCACGGAGGAAGCCGTCTGGGTGGTCCCGCCCCAGCGCGCGCTTTGGATGCTGCCCGGCGTTCACCATTCGATCGTGATGTCGGGCGATGTGACGATGCGTACGCTCTATCTGCGCCAGGATGCAGCGGCTGGCATGCCGGACGTGTGCCGCGTCCTGCACATATCTCCCCTGCTGCGCGAACTGATCGTGCGCGCGACCGAAATGCCGATGGACTATGACGAGCGCGGCGCCGCGGGCCATGTCGTGGCGCTGATCCTCGACGAGTTGCACCGCGAACCGTCCTTGCCGCTGCACCTTCCGATGCCGCGCGACAAGCGGCTGCATCGCCTCTGCTCGGCCCTCCTCGCCCATCCCGGCGATCAGCGCACCCTGGAGGAGTGGGCGGGCTGGGCGAATGCGAGCCCGCGGACGCTGGCCCGCCTGTTCATGACGGAGACCGGTTTGACCTTCGGCGCCTGGCGCCAGCAAGCCCGCGTGCTCGAGGCGATGGGCCGTCTGGGCGGCGGCCAGGCCGTGACCGAGGTCGCCCTCGAGCTAGGCTATGAAAGCGTCAGCGCCTTCAGCGCCATGTTCCGGCGCGCCTCGGGGGCTTCCCCCAGCGCCTATCGCCCTTCCCGCTAAGACCCTCCGGCGCGTGCGGGATTTACCGCACGATTGCAAATGGTTAGCGCTTGACGCTGGATGGTAATAATCACCCAATGCGCCCCCCGTTTAGGGTAATCTAAACCGTCGTTTACCAGTTTCTTGAGTCTGCGCTCCCGCCGCCGCCTGGAGTTTATGTTGAAGCCGACTGACATCGCCAATCCCGACTACTTTCATAAAGTCGTCGATTGCCAATGGGCCTGTCCTGCCCATACCCCCGTCCCCGAGTACATCAGGCTGATCGCGCACGGACGTTACTCCGATGCGTACATGATCAACTGGAAGTCCAACGTCTTCCCGGGAATCCTGGGTCGGACCTGCGACCGTCCCTGCGAGCCCGCCTGCCGGCGCAGCCGCGTCGAGGACGAGACGCTGGTGAAGGGCAAGAAGGAGCCGGTCGCGATCTGCCGCCTGAAGCGCGTCGCCGCCGACTACAAGGACGACGACGACATCGACTCCAAGATGCCCAAGGCGGCGGAGAAGAACGGCAGGCGGATCGCATGCATCGGCGGCGGCCCCTCCTCCCTCACCGTTGCGCGCGATCTTGCGGTGCTGGGCTACGAGATCGTCATTTACGACCAGGATCCCAAGCTCGGCGGCTTCATCCGCACGCAGATCCCGCACTTCCGTCTGCCTGAGTCGGTGATCGACGAGGAAGTCGGCTACATCACCGGCATCGGCAACATCGAGTTCCGCCACCAGAGGGTCGACTCCCTGAAGGCGGTGCTGGCCGAGGGCTACGACGCGGTGTTCGTGGGCTCGGGCGCGCCGCGCGGCCGCGATCTCGACGTGCCCGGCCGCAAGGAAGCCGCCGCCAGCATCCATATCGGCCTCGACTGGCTGTCGTCGGTCTCGTTCGGCCACATCGACAAGGTCGGCAAGCGCGTGATCGTGCTGGGCGGCGGCAACACCGCGATGGATTGCTGCCGCACCGCCCGCCGCCTCGGCGGCGAGGACGTGAAGGTCATCGTCCGCTCCGGCTTCGACGAGATGAAGGCGTCGCCGTGGGAGAAGGAAGACGCGATCGGCGAGGACATTCCCATCCTCAACATGCTCGTCCCGAAGGAAGTCCGTCACGAGGGCGGCAAGATCAAGGGCGTGGTGTTCGAGAAGGTGGTCGCGAAGTACGACGACAAGGGTCGCCGCTCGCTGGTCCCGTCGGGCGAGCCCGACGAGTTCCACGAATGCGACGACGTGCTGGTCGCGATCGGCCAGGAGAACGCCTTCCCGTGGATCGAGAAGGACGCCGGCATCGAGTTCGACAAGTGGGGCCTGCCCCAGCTCAACGAGAAGACATTCGCCAGCACGCATCCGAAGGTGTTCTTCGGCGGCGACGCGGCGTTCGGGCCGAAGAACATCATCTGGGCGGCGGCGCACGGCCACGAGGCGGCGACCTCCATCCACAAGATGCTGATCGGCGAGAACCCCGAGGAGCGCCCGGCGCCCGGCGTCAACGTCGCCAGCCAGAAGATGGGCATCCACGAGTGGAGCTACGACAACGCCCCCACCATCGACCATCGCCTGAAGGTCCCGCATCGCCCCAAGAAGGAGGCGCTGAAGGACATCATGGCCGAGGTCGAGCTGGGCTTCGATCCGCAGCTCGCCTTCAAAGAAGCGCAGCGCTGCCTCAACTGCGACGTCCAGACGGTGTTCACCGGCCAGCTCTGCATCGAATGCGACGCCTGCGTCGACATCTGCCCGATGGACTGCATCACCTTCACCGAGAACGGTGAGGAAAAGGAACTTCGCACGCACCTCACGGCGCCGGCGATGAACCCGACACAGGACCTCTACATCGCCGACGGCCTCAAGACCCAGCGGGTCATGGTCAAGGACGAGGATGTCTGCCTGCACTGCGGCCTGTGCGCCGAACGCTGCCCGACCGGCGCATGGGACATGCGCAAGTATTACATCGAAATGACACACGCGGAGCACGCATGCCGCAAGCAATAGCCGCCGTTAACGATTTCGTCGTCAAGTTCGCGAACGTCAACGGATCTGGATCGGCCTCGGCCAACGAACTCTTCGCCCGGTCGATCCTGCGCATGGGTGTGCCCGTCAGCCCGCGCAACATCTTCCCCTCGAACATCCAGGGCCTGCCGACCTGGTACGAGGTGCGCGTCACCGAGAAGGGTTATCTCGGACGGCGCGGCGGCGTCGACATGATGGTCGCGATGAACCCGCAGACCTGGGCCGAGGACGTGAAGGAGATTACGCCCGGCGGCTACCTGTTCTACGATTCGACCAAGCCCATGCCGTCGTCGATGTTCCGCGAGGACATCAACGTGATCGGCGTGCCGCTGACGGCGATCACCAACGCCACCTACTCCGACGCCCGCCAGCGCCAGCTGTTCAAGAACATCATCTATGTCGGCGCGCTCTCGGTGCTGCTCGACATCGACGAGAAGCAGATCCAGCGGCTGTTCAGCGAACAGTTCAAGGGCAAGGAAAAGCTGATCGATTCCAACGTGAAGGCGATGAACCTCGGCCGCGACTGGGTGAAGCAGCATGTCGACCCCGACCTGGTGAAGCTCAAGGTGCGCCATGCCGACAATGTCGGCGACCGCATCTTCGTCGAGGGCAACAGCGCAGCCGCGCTGGGCGCCGTCTATGGCGGCGCCACGGTCTGCGCCTGGTATCCGATCACACCCTCCTCGTCACTGGCCGAGGCGTTCCAGAGCCATTGCAAGAAGTTCCGGCACGACAAGGAGACCGGCAAGGCCAAGTACGCGATCGTGCAGGCCGAGGACGAGCTGGCCTCGATCGGCATGGTGATCGGCGCCGCCTGGAACGGCGCGCGCTCCTTCACCGCCACGTCCGGCCCCGGCATCTCGCTGATGACCGAGTTCATCGGCCTCGCCTATTTCGCCGAAGTCCCGGCGGTGCTGGTGAACGTGCAGCGCGGCGGGCCCTCGACCGGCATGCCGACGCGCACGCAGCAGTCGGACCTGCTGGGCTGCGCCTACGCCTCGAACGGCGACACCAAGCACGTGCTGCTGTTCCCCGAGGATCCGCGCGAGTGCTTCGAGTTCACCGCCGACGCGCTCGACCTCGCCGACCGGCTGCAGACCCCGGTGTTCGTCATGACCGATCTCGACATCGGCATGAACCACCGGCTGTGCAAGCCGTTCGCCTGGGACGAGACCCGCGTCCTCGACCGCGGCAAGGTGATGACCGCCGAGGACCTCGAGGCCGGCAAGACCTTCGGCCGCTACCTCGACGTCGACGGCGACGGCATCCCGTTCCGCACCTATCCCGGCACGCACCCGACCAAGGGCTCCTACTTCACGCGCGGCACGACCAAGGACGAGTTCGCGCGCTACTCGGAGGAAGGCCCCGTCTATGTGCGCAACATGGAGCGGCTGCAGAAGAAGTGGGAGACCGCGAAGAAGATCGCGCCGCAGCCGCTGCGCTATTCCTCGCCCAAGCCGACGCGCTTCGGCGTGATCTACTTCGGCTCGACGAGCCCCGCGATGGACGAGGCGCTCGACCATCTCGAGGCCGAGGGCCATCACGTCAACGCGCTGCGCGTTCGCTCCTTCCCCTTTGCGCAGAGTGTCGAGGATTTCATCCACGAGCACGATCGCGTCTTCGTCGTCGAGCAGAACCGCGACGCGCAGCTGCGCACCATGCTGCTCAGCGAATACACGCTCGACGCGCGCAAGATCGTGCCCGTCCTGCATTATGACGGCACGCCGATCACGGCGCGCTTCATCGCGACCGACATCGCCACCAAGCTCGGTCAGTTCAAGGTTGTCTCGTTCGACAAGGCCGCGTCATGACCTACATCGCCAAGCCCCGTCTCCATCACCCCTCGCTGGTCAAGAACAAGGCGGGCTTCACGCGCCGCGACTACGAGGGCGCCGTCTCGACGCTGTGCGCCGGCTGCGGCCACGATTCGATCAGCGCCGCGATCATCCAGGCCTGCTACGAACTCGACATCCTGCCGCACCAGGTCGCCAAGCTCTCGGGCATCGGCTGCTCGTCCAAGGCGCCGACCTACTTCGTGGGCGCCAGCCACGGCTTCAACACCGTGCACGGCCGCATGCCGTCGGTGATGACCGGCGCCAACCTGGCCAACCGCGACCTGATCTACATGGGCGTGTCGGGCGACGGCGATTCCGCCTCGATCGGCCTGGGCCAGTTCGCCCACGTCATGCGGCGCGGCGTGAACATGACCTACATCGTCATGAACAACGGCGTGTACGGCCTCACCAAGGGCCAGTTCTCCGCCACCGCCGACAAGGGCTCGATCAGCAAGAAGGGCGTGTCGAACCCCGATTCCTCGATCGACATGGTGTCGCTGGCCATCCTGATGGGCGCCACTTTCGTCGGCCGCTCCTTCTCGGGCGACAAGCACCAGCTCGTGCCGCTGATCAAGGCGGCGATGGACCACAAGGGCGCGGCCTTCCTCGACGTCATCAGCCCCTGCGTTGCCTTCAACAACCATGCGGGCTCGACCAAGAGCTACGACTATGTGCGCGAGCACAACGAGGCGCTGAACCGCATCGACTTCATCGAGACCCGCGAGGAGATCACCACCTCCTACGATCCCGGCACCACGAAGATCGTGCAGCAGCATGACGGCTCGGTCCTGCGCCTGCGCAAGCTCGGCGAAGACTACGATCCGTCCGACAAGGTCGCGGCCGTGAAGCGCGTCCAGGAAGGCCTGCATGCCGGCGAGGTCGTGACCGGCCTGCTCTATGTCGATCCGACCCCGAGCGACCTGCACGCCAACCTCAACACGGTCGACGTGCCGCTGAACACGCTGAACGCCCCGGAGCTTTGCCCCGGCACCTCGGCGCTCGACAAGATCAACGCGAGCCTGCGCTGATCCGCTGGCTGGTCGCCCTGCTTGCCGCCCTCGTCGGCGCCTGCGTCGGCGCCGGCCTGATGGCGATCGGCCTTGCGATCCTTTTCACCGCGATCTGGGGCTCGTTCGAGGGCTCTGCGGCAATGGGCGGCGTGAGTGTCGGACTGCCGCTCGGTGGTCTGCTGGGCTTCGGAATTGCGGCTTGGCTGGTCCTCCATTTCTGGAAGCCCTCGCCCGCCCTTCCACCGCAAGCCTGACGAGCGTGCCATAGAGCTTTCCGACGCGGATTTGGATCGTCGGAATGTTGAGGTGGGCGCAGCACTAGCCTCTAAAGGTCGACCCGCTCCTCGGCGACCGACTTGCGCGTCTCCATGTTGAAGCGGCCGGCATAGATCGGCCGTTCGCCGGTCGTCGGGCCGGGATACTGCACGATCCGGATCTCGCCGCCGGTCTCGGTCCTGAACTCGCCCTCGAAATTCGGGTCGGGGTGATAGAGCATCGTGCCCGGCGTACAGTTGCGGCCGTCGATGACGAACTCGCCCTTCAGCACCAGCCAGACCTGCGCGAAGCCAATATCGGGATGCCAGCCGCCCGGCTCCAGCCGCAGGATGCCGTGACCCGCCTTCAGTCGGTACGTCGCGTCGCCGACATGGAACAGCACTTCGCCCCTGAGCACGTAGCAGTGCTCCTGCCCGGGAGGAGACACGGTCGCCTCCATGCCCTTGGCGCCTTATGGGCAAGTCTCTGTCCTACAGAGCAACGCCCCTTGACTGGATCGGACGATGCTCCTCAGTTCACGGCGCCCAAGGTCCCTGTCTCGCCCGGGGCGCGCTTCAGCTCGAGACGCGTCTCGTGCCATTGCCGCAACGACGGCCGGTGACCGATCGAGACGACCGTCGCCTGCGGCAGCCGCTCCTTCAGCACGCTGTAGACCGCCGCCTCGTTGGCCTCGTCGAGCGAGGCCGTGGCCTCGTCGAGGAACAGCCAGTCGGGCTTGAAGACCAGTGCCCGCGCAATGGCCAGCCGCTGCTGCTCGCCGCCCGACAGGATGTTGCTCCAGTGCGCCTCCTCGTCGAGGCGTCCGGCCAGGTGGCCGAGCCGGGCCGCCTCCAGCGCCTGCACGATCTCGGCATCGTTGGCCGTGGAGGATTCGTCGGGATACTTCACCGCGTCGCGCAGGGTGGCGATCGGGATGTAGGGCTTCTGCGGCAGGAACAGCACGCGCGCGCCGGACGGAATCAGCACCCGCCCGTGGCCGAACGGCCAGATGCCGGCCAAGGCCCGGAACAGCGTGCTCTTGCCCGACCCGCTCGACCCGGAAATCAGCGTCCAGGCCCCCTTCGGCAGGGTGAGGTTCAGGTCCTTCAGCAGGGTCTGTCCGGTCGGCAAAGCGAGATCGAGGCCGCTCGTGCCGACATCGGTGCGCCCGGCCTCCGCGCCGACGGTGATGTTCTCCGGCGGCTTGTCCTCAATGGCGATCTGCAGCCCCTTCAACCGGTCCATCACCGCGCGCAGCTCGGCCACGTTGGTGTAGTTGTCGATGAAGAACGACAGTGCCGACTGCACCTGCCCGAAGGCCTGCGCCGTCTGCATGACGACGCCCAGCGTGATCGCACCCGCAAAGAAGCGCGGCGCCGTCACGATGTAGGGGAAGATGATGGCGAGCTGGCCATAGCCGATCTGGTAGAAGACGAGCTGCATCTCGGTCACCAGCACGCGCCAGGCATTGTTGAACACGTCGGTGAACTTTTCCTCGAGCACCGCGTTCTCGCGCGGCTCGCCGCGATAGAGCGCGATGCCTTCGGCGTTCTCACGTACCCGCATCAGGCCGAAGCGGAAGTTCGCCTCGTAGCGCTGCTGCAGGAAGTTGAGCGGGATCAGTCGCCGGCCGACCAGGTTGGCCAGCCAGGTGCCGAGGAAGGCGTAGATCAGCGCCGCCCAGACCATGTAGCCGGGGATCACCACGTCGAGGCCGATGAAGGACAACGACATCGGACCCGACAGCTGCCACAGGATGAACAGGAACGAAATCAGCGTCGCCACCGCGCTGATCAGGCCCAGCAGCAGGGTCATCGTGTAGAATCCGAGCAGCCGCAGATCCTCGGAGATGCGCTGATCGGCATTGTCGACCTTGCGCTCGAGTTCGATGCGGTAGTAGCCGCGCCCGTCGAGCCAGTGCGAGAGATAATGTCCCGTCAGCCACCGCCGCCACCGGAGGCGCAGGTACGGGCTGACCAGCCCGCGCGCCACGCCGAACGCGATGGCGAGCGCCGCGATCCAGCCGAAATTGACCATCTCGATCCAGAAGGCCGCTTCGTCCTTGTTCTGCAGGCTGTCGTAGAAGCGCCGGTTCCATTCGCTGAAGGCGACGTTGACCGTGACGCTCGCCAGGGTGAGCACGATCGCGCCCACCAGCAGGGCGATGGCGATCCAACGCTCCTCCGAGCGGAAGTACGGGACGACCAGCCGCCACCAGTCGCCGAAGTAGGAACTCACGCTCTTCATGCAGGAAATCCTTTCGGGCGGCACACTGCCGAGACAGCGCGACGATGACAACGGCGTCTGCGGCAGCTATAGCGCCGCACGATGGATGCCACCCCTCTCGCCTCCCGCCGCGCCGCAGTCGATGTGCTGATGGCCTGCCTCGACAAGGGCCAGCCGCTCGATGACGCGCTGGCCGGCCATCGCGGCTTCACCGCCCTCGATCCGCGCGACCGCGCCTTCGTCCGGCTGCTACTGGCCACGACCGTGCGCCACCTGGGCGAGATCGAGGGCGTGCTGTCCGGCCTGATCACCAAGCCCCTGGAGGGCGCGAACGCGGTCGGCCGTCAGGTCCTGCGCCTCGGCGCCGCCCAGCTGATGTTCCTCGGCACGCCGCCCCACGCCGCCGTCGACACGTCGGTGCGCCTGGTCGAGGATGCCGGCCTGCATCACCTGAAGGGCCTGACCAACGCCGTGCTGCGCCGGATTTCGCGCGACGGCGACGCCCTGCTGGTGGATCGCGATCCTGCCCGCCTCAATACGCCGCGCTGGCTGTGGGAGAACTGGATCCACGCCTATGGCGAGGATACGACGCGCGCCATCGCGTCGGCGCATCTGCAGGAGGCGCCGCTCGACCTCACCGTCCGCCGGGATGCCGATTTCTGGGCCGGCCAGCTCGAGGCCGAAAAGCTGCCGACCGGCACGCTGCGGCGCAAGGGCGGCGGGCACATCGCGGAGCTGCCGGGCTTTGCCGAAGGCACCTGGTGGGTCCAGGACGCCGCCGCCGCCCTGCCCGTGCGGCTGCTGGGCGACGTCACCGACAAGCGGGTCGCCGATCTCTGCGCCGCGCCGGGCGGCAAGACCATGCAGCTCTGCGCCGCGGGCGCCCAGGTGACGGCCGTCGACATCTCCGCCCGCCGCATGACGCGCCTCGGTGAGAATCTCGCGCGCGCCGGCCTGTCGGCCAATCTCGTGACCGCCGACGCCAGCAAGTGGATGCCCGAGGAGAAGTTCGACGCCATCCTGCTCGACGCCCCCTGTTCCGGCACCGGTACCCTGCGCCGCCATCCCGACATCGCCTGGCTGAAGGACGAGGAGGACGTAGCGCGTCTGACGGTCACGCAGGACCGCCTGCTGGTGCGCGCCCTCGAGATGCTCAAGCCCGGCGGTACCTTGGTCTACGCCGTCTGCTCGCTGCAGGAGGACGAAGGCGTCGAGCGCATCAACGGCGTCCTCGTTCGCAATCCGCAGCTCAAGCGCGTGCGTGTCACGCCGGCGGAACTGCCCGGCCTCGAAGACGCCATCACCCCGCGCGGCGACGTCCGCACCTACCCCTTCATGTGGGCCGACCGCGGCGGCCTCGATGGCTTCTACATCGCGCGCCTGACCACAACCTGATTGAGGGCTGGGGGCGCGCCACTCCAGTGGCGCGTTCAAGACTAAAGAGGAAGACGCGCCACTCTCGTGGCGCGCCCCCAGCCTTTGATCACACCCTGGAGCTCGGGCTGTAGAACGGCTGGTGCTTCGAGGGGTCCATGTAGTTCTCGTAGAACTTGCGGGCGTGCGGCAGCAGCGCGACCGAGAGCTTGCGGCGCTCGACCTCATCGTCGGCCAGGGCCTTGCTGAGATCGTCGTGCAGCGCCTTCAGCGCGGCGGTCTTGTCGACCTTGGTGAACAGCCCGTCCTTGTAGATCACCTCTCCGTCGCACATCGTCATGGTGACGGCCTGCTGCTTGGCACGCTGCACCACCGCGTCGAGCGTCGGCGTCATCTCGTCGAGATAGGGATAGGCCACGCTGTCCCAGTCGATCAGCACCATGTCGGCGGCCTTGCCGACCTCCAAAGTGCCGATGCTCTCGCCGAACGGCGTCGTCTTCGCCCCACCGACCGTCGCCATGCGCAGTACCTGCGCCATGGTCGGCACGTCGGCCTCGACCATGCCCGGCACGCGATGCGCGCGCAGGACCAGCTTCAGCTCCTGCAGCATGTCGCGATCGTCGTTGATGCCGGCCTCGTCGAGACCGATGGCGGTGTTGATGCCCTTCTTCTCGAAGTGATTGAGCGCGGCCACGCCGGAGCGCAGGCGGAAGTTGGACGAGCAGTTGTGGCAGACGCAGCCCTTGGCCTCGGCCAGCCGGTCGATGTCCTTCTCGTTCAGCCACACGCCATGGCCGAGGGTCAGCCGCTCGTTCACCATGCCGAAGCGGTCGATGTATTCCAGCGCCGTGCAGTTGCCGCGCCGCCAGGCATATTCCTTCTGGTAGGCGGTCTCGAGCAGGTGCATGTGCATCGGCACATTGTACTTGGCCGAGGCCTCGCTGAGCTTGGTGAGCGCCGGGTCCGAGCACCAGTGCAGGTTGGCCGGCGCCAGCTGGATCTTCACCCGGCGCTTGTTGTGATGCTGCGAATGGAAGGACTTGAACATGTCCATCGCATCGTCGAGGCCCATCTTGAACCGGTCGAACCAGCGCTGCATCGGGCCCTGCAGGTCCTTCGGCAGGCTGCGCACGAATTCCTCGTCGGCCTGGTAGACGAGACGGTTCTGGTCACGCACGGCGTAGCAGTAGCTGACCCGCATGCCGACATCTTCATAGGCCTTGATGGTCTCGGTCGCGCGCTTCTCGACATCGGGCAGGGTGCCGGGCATCCAGCCCTGGATGTGCTGCACCGTGGTGATGCCCGAGCCGATCATCTCGAAGGCCGAGTAGAGCGTGTCGAGATAGAGGTCGAGGTTGCGGATCACCATGCGGGTGATGAACCACAGCTCGAGAGGCATGTCGGGCGAGCCGAGCTGGACCGGCGTTAGGCCGACATGATGATGGCCGTTGACGAAGCCCGGCAGCAGGATCTCCTTGCCGGTGCCGATCACCGGCACAGTCGGGTGCTTGCGGTGCAAGTCGTCATAGGTGCCGACCTCGACGATGACACCGTCTTCCTGAAGGACGGCGCCGTCCTTGATCTCGTTCCAGGTGAAACGGTCCTTGGTGCCCGTGATGGCGGCGCGGCTACGGATCAGGCTGGTGGCCATGTCGGCTTCTCCTTTGTCTGTGGTTGCTGAATCAGGCGGTGACGGCGAGCGCTTCCTGCTCCGCGAAGGCGCGGTCGACTTCGTCGCGCAGCAGGTCGGTGAGCCGGATCCGAAGATCCTCCGCCTCGCGCGAAAAGAGATTGCGCGGACGCGGCATGTCGATCGGCACGATGGTCTTGATGCGGCCCGGCCGCGAGGTGAAGACGACGACCCGGTCGGCCAGCGCCACCGCCTCGTCGATATGATGGGTGACGAACAGCACCGACGCACCCGAATCTCGCCACACGTCGAGCAGGAAGTCCTGCATGCGGGCACGCGTCTGGACGTCCAGCGCCGCGAACGGCTCGTCCATCAGCAGGACCTTGGGGCGCATGGCCAGCGCCCGCGCCACGGCGACCCGCTGGCGCATGCCGCCCGACAATTCGTCCGGCCGCTTGTCCATTGCGGCCTTCAGCCCGACCCGCTGAAGCGCCTCGGCGGCGACGCTGCGGCGCTCCTCCTTGCTCGCCCCGCGGATGGAGAGCCCGAAGCTCACGTTTTCCCACACGGTCAGCCACGGGAAGAGCGAGGTTTCCTGGAAGATCAGGCTGCGTTGCGGCGATGGCGTCTCCACAAGGTCGCCGAACGACCAGAGCTGGCCTTCGGTCGCGTCCTCGAGACCGGCGATCAGGTAGAGCAAGGTGCTCTTGCCGCAGCCGGAGGGGCCGAGAAGGACCACGAATTCGCCCGGCGCGACGTCGAGGTCGATGTCGGTCAGGGCATTGTGGGCGCGCTTCGTGCCGGCCGCCCAGGTCTTGCCGACGCCGCGGCAGACCACGGCATCCTTGGACGAGAATGTCGGCGGTGCATCAAAGGCCACGCAGCTTCTCCTTGGTGTCGGGCAGCCAGTAGAGGATACGCCGCTGGGCCTGGCGCAACAGCCAGTCGAAGGCGAAGCCCAGCACGCCGATCACTGCGATGGTGAAGAAGACCAGCGAGGGGTTGAAGGTGTTGCGCGCCAGCATGATGACCTGGCCCATGCCGTAGCCGACGCCCGTCGACTCCGCGACCAGCACCACCATCCAGGCACCGAACAGGTTGAGGCGCAGCACCTGCAGCATGCCGGGGAGGATCGCCGGCACGATGACCCGCGCATAGATCTGCCGCTTGGACGCGCCCATGGTGCGCGCGACGTTGATGAAATTGGGGCTGACGCCGTCGATCTGGGCGACCGTGGCCAGCACCATGTGGAAGAACAGCGCCACCACCACCATGAAGATGGCGGGCGCATTGCCGATGCCGAACAGGAAGATGGCAACCGGCAGCCAGGCGATGGGCGACACCGGCGACAGCAGCGTGATGGTCGGCAGCACGAGCTTGTCGAAGACATGGTGGTAGCGGATGAGCACGCCCATCCCGATCGCCAGCACCGAGGCCATCGCCAGGCCGATGAAGACGCGGGCCGTCGTGGCCCCCACCGTGATCATCACCGATTCGAAGGCCGAGGGGCCGGCGTTCATCGCCTGGCCGACCTGCCAGCGCGTGGCGGTGTTGAAGAACTTGCCCTGCTCCGCGAGGTTGCCGAGGAAGATGTGCGGCGGCGGCAGCAGCTTCGGATCGGCCCAGCCGAAGAACCAGCACAGTTCCCAGAGGCCGGCGAACAGGCTGATCGACAGGATCGTCCACCAGGCCTTGGTCAACCATTCGAGGTTGACCATGCCGGTGTAGAAGCGCGAGACCGCCGCCGGGCGGGATGTCCCGGCGGCGGCGCCCGACGCTTCGCTGTCGCGAGTGACGACAGCCATCAGGCGGACTTGTACTTGAGCTTGCCGTAGAGGTCGGGGTTCTCCTTGATGACCTCTTCGAGCAACGTCCAGTCGATCGCGTCGCGGCCGGGCTTCTTCTTGATGTAGCCCATCTCCATGACGCTGTCGGTGCGCTGCAGGATGAAGTCGGTCTGGCTGCGCGCATCGACGATTGCCGGCTGCTTGCCCTGGGCGATCTTGGCGTTCTCCATCGAGGTCTTGTAATACTTGCCGACCAGCTCCTTCAGCACGTCGTCGGTATTGGTCTCGGCATCGAGCTGGGCCTGCATCATGCTCTTGATGATCGCCTTGAGGCCGGCGGGATTGTCCTTCATCAGGCTTGACCGCGAGGCCAGCACGCAGTCGGTGTAACCCTTGCCGTAGAGGTCGATGCCGTTGGTCAGCATGACCGCGCCCTTGACGTCGTTCACCAGCGCCGAGGCGTAGGGTTCGATCGTGCAGATCCAGTCGATGGCGCCCGCCTTGAAGGCCTCGACGGCCTCCGGCGTGTTGCCCATGTAACGGACCTTCACGTCCTTGAAGGGGATGCCGTGCTTCTTCAGGTAGTCGTAGGGCATGACCTCCAGCGTATCGAGCTGGAACGTCCCCAGCGTCTTGCCCTTGAGCTTCTCGGGCGTGTCGAGACCGGGACGCGCCACGATCGCGCAGCCTTCGACGCCGCCACCGGCCACGATCTTCACCGGAGCGCCGGCGTCGTAGAGCGCCATGAAGCTGGTGTAGGGCATGAGGCCGAGATCGACCTGCCCCATGCCGAGGAACGTCACCATCTCGGCCGAGGTCGGCGTGTTCACGAACACGAGTTCGGTGCCGCTCGCCTTGGCGTACTGGCGCGAATGGGCGAGGAAGAGGTTGAGGTTGCAGAAGCCGGTGCCGTGCGTCGACTTGAGACTGGCCGCGGCATGAGCCTGTCCGCCCACGAGCATACCGGGACCGGCGGCCATGGTGATGGTGCTGACGGCGGCGGCGCCCTTCAGGAAGCCGCGGCGGGACGGCGCGACAGCGCCGCCGAAGTTCATCTTGGACAGATCCGGAAAATGCGTACAGCCGATGCGATCACACATGGAGAGCCTCCTCGGGCAGCGGAGAAAATTTGGACAGGGACTGCTGGCTTGGGCGAGTCTGCGACTGACAACTCCTTGTCGGTCGCTACTCGGTGCGACCGTCCTCAAAGGTGCCGGCACGCCAACCGAGAAGAATCGCGCTAGCGCGATTCTGCGCTGCCAACATTTGAAGCAAGGGATGTGCCACAGCAGAAAACCAGCGGTGGCGGCTCGCATACGACCCGCGGCCGTGCAGCCTCAGGTCAATTCCCGGTCACGCGTGCTATTTCTTGATCAGTGCCCGATGCCGCTGGCGCTCGATGTGCCCGAGATAGAGGCCGGAGCAGATGATCACGCCGGCGCCCACCCAGGTCCAGAAGTCGGGGAAGTCGCCGAACACCAGGTAGCCCAGCAGGGCGGCGCCCAGCAGTTGCACGTAGTTGAAGGGTGCCACAACCGCAGCCGGCGCCTGGCTGTAGGCGATTGTCAGGAAATAGTGGCCGACACCGGCCATGATGCCCATGCCGATGAACAGCACCCAGTGCCAGCCGAAGGTCGGCGTTACCCATTCGAACGGCAGCAGCGGCAGGGCCACCGCGGTGCCGACGATCGTCGCCATCGTGGCCGAGGCATCGGGCCGCTCGGCCTGCCCGTAGCGCCGCGAGAAGAGCTGGTAGAGCGAGCTCGAGATCGTGCTGCCGACGATCCAGAGCGAATGCCACTCGAAGTGCGCGGAGCCCGGGCGCACCACGATCAGGGCACCGACGAATCCGACCATAACGGCCACCCAGCGCTTCGGACCGACCGGCTCGCCCAGAAACTTCGACGACAGCGCCGTGACGATCAGCGGGCTGGTGAGCGAGATCGAGGCCGCCGACGCCAGCGGCATGTCGACGATGCCGTGGAAGTAGAGGTAGGAGGACAGGAACAGCAGCAGGCCGCGCACGATCTGGCTCGGCACATTGTGCCAGCGGAACAGCGCCAGCCCGGCGCGAGGCAGAAAGATCGCCATCATGAAGATGAAGGCGAAGGCGTAGCGGCCCCAGATCACCTCGATGACCGGATAGGTCTGGCTCAGCGTCTTGGACATGGCGTTCAGGACGGAAAAGCACAGGACCGAGAATATGATCGAAAGGATGGCCCGCAGGATCCGGTCGGTCGGCGGGGACGCGCTGGCACTCATCGGCGGCAACTTAACCTGCTGGCGCCGGCCAACAAGTGCAGGGGCGGACTAAGCGGGCGCCTGCAGCGCATGGGTCGTTTCGGATGCTGGCACTGGCACCGTTGCACGTCAGGTGCGCAGTTCCGTCGTGAGCTCCTGGTCGGACGGCCACAACAGGAGCGAGACGATCATCAGGATGCCCAGGCCGCCGGTGATCCCGGCGAAGCGGTCGACGCCCGGCATGATGCTGTCCGGCGGCGCCAGCCCCTGCACCATCGTGACGACGAAGACAAAGGCGAACTGGGTGCCGACATAGGGAACGCCGTGCCGGCCCATCTGGATGTGCATGCCCACCCAGACGACGACGCCGAGCATGGCCAGCCACCAGAAGAACGATTCGACCTGCAGCGCGAGGCAGCCCAGCGCGACGATGCCGCCCAGCAGGCAGCCCATGAAGCGGTGGAACGACTTCTCCGCCACGAGGTGGCGCGTCGTCGTGCCGCCGTCGGCGATCAGCGGCGCCGCCATCACGACGGCGATCGTGACCGCCATTTCGCCCACGTCCGGCAGGTCGACCATCACCCAGACGATCATCACGGTCACCACGGAGATGGCCGCGCGGACCCCGTGCAGCACCGACGGCCATTGTGCGCCCAACAGGTGCCGCCAGCCCGGCGCCGAGGGGGCCGGCTCGGCATGCCACTCCTGCAGCAGCTTGGCCGTCACCATGGCGCACGAGACCCCGACCGCCACGTCGAGCGTGCGGTAGCAGGCGATCTCGAACGCCTGGGTCGGGTCGTTGAGGCTCATCAGCAACACGAGGCTGGAGGTGATCGCCATGAACAGCCAGGCCAGCCCGTGCGGGCTCACCTGCACCGCGATGACGCCGGCCATCGTCGCGCAGCCCAGGAACAGGCACAGCGCGACCTGGTCGTAGGGCAGCCAGCGGGCCATGATGAACCCGAGCACGGCGCCTGCGATCGTGCCGCTGAGCCGCAGCACGCCACGCCGCACAGAGGCTGCACCGGTCGACATCAGGGACATGTAACCGCTGATCGCCGCCCACCACGGCGCGTCGAGCTGCATCACCAGCGCGACCGTCGTCGTGAGCATCACCGAAACCGCCGCGACGGTGCCCATGCGCGACTGCGCCGGGCGGGTGCCGATGTCTGCCAGCTCGCGCCAGAAGCCGGTCAGTGTCCGGTCCAGGAGCCGCGCACCTTCACGGAAATCCTCTACGGCCCCCCTTGCGTAGTGCCTGATTCCCGAGCCGCGGCTCACGGGAAGATCACGGTGCGCGCATCGGCGCCCATGTAGAGCTTGTAGCCGGGTGGCAGGTCCTCGAGCACGATCGTGACCGGGATACGACGCTGCAGGCGGATCCAGTCGGTCGTCGGCGCGACATAGGGCAGAAGCTTGTCGACGCCGGGATTGCGGCTGAAGCCGCGGGCGACGCCGGTGATCCGGCCCTTGTGGAAGTGCCACGGCGAGCTGTCGAGCCAGACCCAGGCGGTGTCGCCGATCTTGAAGTCGCGGATGTAGTACTGCTTGTAGTTGGCCATGATGCGCCAGGCGTCGGAATCGACGATGCCGACGTTCGGCACGCCGGTGGTGGCCATGTCGCCCTTGCGGATCGTGAGATTGGTGATCGCCCCGTTGTTCGGCGCGTGCACGATGGTGCGGTCGAGGTTCCACTGCGCCGACGCCAGCTGGGCCTTCGCGAGTTCCAACGCCGCCTGATGGGCGCCGATGTCGGTCTCCGCCTTGGCGATCGCCACCGTGGAGATCGTCATCTCGGCACGGGACCGGCGCAGCTCGTCGTTGGCGCGGTCGAGTTCGGCGATGGGTGCGAATTCGCGCTTGGCGAGATCGGAGAACCGGCTCTGTTCCTGGACGGCGTAGGTATGGCTCGACGTCGAGACCTGCAGGGCCGCCTGGGCAAGCGCCAGCTCCTCCTGCGCGACCTTGAGCTGGGCCGCGGCGCGATCGATCTGCGCCTTCCACTGATTGACCACGAGCTGGAAGGGCTCCGGGTCGATCGTATACAGCCTGTCACCGATCTTTACGTCCTGGTTGTCGACGACATGGACCTCGATGATCTGCCCGGTCACCTGTGGCGCCACCGCCACCAGATCGGAACGGACATAGGCGTCGTCGGTGAAGGCGACGAAATACGTGAACACCTCGTAGAAGACGAACAGCGCCAGGATCGTCCCGCCGACGGTGAGCAGCCGATGCAGCCGGCTGGTCTCGACGGCCGGCCTCGGGGACGGCGCCGGGGCTGGAGGCGGTTCGGGTGCCGCAACCGGGGTTGGTTCGGGCGACGGCGCAGGCACCGCGACGGGTTTCGGCGCGGCGGGCACGATCTCGGTCTGTCCGGGAGGGGTCACGTCGGGCGGCATCGCGTCCGCAAAGTAACGTGCCCGGAGCTAGAAGCCCATGCCCTTGATCTTCGCCGCGAGCGCCGACACGGAGAACGGCTTGCCGAGGAAGTTCACGCCAGCATCGATGACGCCGTGGTGAACGATCGCGTTCGCCGTGTATCCCGTCATGTAGAGAACCTTGAGGTCGGGATGCTGCGCCAAGGCCGTCCCGGCGAGTTGACGTCCGTTCATGCCGCCGGGCAGGCCCACATCGGTGAACAGGAGCGCGATATCGCGCTGCTTCTCCAGGAGGCGCAGCGCCTGCTCGCCGTCGCCGGCTTCGTACACCGTGCAGCCGCACTCGCGGCAGGCCGCGACGGCGAACTCGCGCACGACGGGATCGTCCTCGACGACCAGCACGACCGGCCCCGCCCCCGCCGCGACGCTGACCGCGGCCGCCGTCTCCGGATGGGTTCCCGCCTCAGCCTGGGTGCGCGGCAGATAGACCTTCACGGTCGAGCCGTGGCCGAGTTCGCTGTAGATCTTGAGATGGCCGCCGATCTGCTTGATGTAGCCGTAGGTCATGCTGAGGCCGAGCCCCGTGCCCTGGCCGCGCTCCTTGGTGGTGAAGAACGGCTCGAAGGCCCGCGCGATCGTCTGCTGATCCATGCCGGTGCCGGTGTCTGAGACCGCGATCATCACGAACTGGCCAGGCGTGACCTCCACGTTGGCTGCGGCATAGGCATCGTCGAGATGGGCATTGGCCGTCTCGATGGTGAGCGTGCCGCCGCCCGGCATCGCATCGCGGGCGTTGATCGCCAGGTTGAGAACTGCCGCTTCGAGCTGGGCCGGATCGGCACTGGCGCGCCACAGGCCGCCGCCCAGGACCGTCTCGATCTGCACGGTCTCGCCGAGGGTTCGCCGCAGCAGCTCCGACATGCCGGTGACCAGCCGGTTGGCATCGACCGCCTCGATCTGAAGCGGCTGCTGGCGCGCGAAAGCCAGCATGCGCTGGGTGAGCGTGGCGGCCCGTGATACGCCGGTCCGGGCGAGATCGAGGAAGCGCACGACGTCGGGCGTCGGCTGCGGCACACGCCGACCGACCATTTCGATCGCGCCCCCGATGCCCGTGAGCAGGTTGTTGAAATCGTGGGCGATGCCGGCCGTGAGCTGTCCCACCGCCGTCATCTTCTGCGACTGGCGCAGGCTCTCTTCAACCGTCGCGCGCCGGACCTGCTCTTCGCGCAGCCGTTCCAGCGTCTCGGCCTGGCCCGCGGCCCGGCGCGAGGCGAGAAGCGCGAGGGCGAACAGCGCCAGCGTCGCCGGCAGCCCGAACAGGAGATGTGCCGACATGCGGTGGATCCAGGCCTCGCGGACGGCGTCGCTGGCCACGCCCACCGCCACATAGACGGGCAGGTCGGGCAGCTTGCGATAGACCACCGTCCGCGCAATGCCGTCGATGCTGGCCTGCGGCGTGCTGTATGTGCCGGACGCGGTATTTGCGGCGATGGCCTGCATGAACCTCGAGCCGGGTTCGAATCTCGTTGGCCCTGCAGATGCGGGATAGCGCGCCAGCAGTTCGCCGTCGGCGCGCACGAGGGACGTTGTGTAATTGTCCGCCCCGGCCGCCTGCTCGAAGAGCTTGCCGAAATAGGATGGCGGTATCGTCACGAGGATGACGCCGTCGAAGCCGCCGTCCGGCCGCAGCCGCCGCTCGCTGTACTGGAAGATGTCGAGGTTCTTGATGCGGCTGCGATACGTCTCGCTGACGTATCGCTGCTGCCGCTCGTCGCGATGCGCCATGAAATACGGCCGGTCTGCAGCCGTGACGTTGGCCGGCATCGGATGGACGTTGGCGGCGACCAGCGGGCGGCCTTCCCTGTCGAGGATGAAGACGTCCTCGACCTGCGGCAGGCTCTGAACGAGGTGCTTCAACTGCTGGTGTAGCCGGGCCTCGTGCTGCCGGATCTCATCGTCGTTCAGATCGTCGACGAGGCTGACCACGTTGCTTACGATGAGCTGCTGTGTCTCGAAGGTGGCGCGGGACCCGACATAGAGCAGATCGAGGGTCCGGTTCAGCCGCTCCTCGAATTGCCGCTGGGTCTCGCCGTAGGCCAGCCAGCTTGCGCCCGCGAAAAGCAGGGCCGGCACGACGAGCGTGGCGGCGAGCAGAACGAACGACGCATCGGCCGCCGTCTTGCCGCGCAGCGTCCAAGTCTCGAATTTCAGGAGCCGCCGCACGTGCGCCTAGGGAGCCTTGCGGATCAGCGACACCACGAAATTGGAAAGCTCCGACGCGCTGTATGGCTTGGGAAAGGAATGCATGCTGATGCCGGCCGGCAGCGTGCTCGGAGCGGATGCGCCCGAGCAGCGGATGATTGGAAGACCGGGGCGGTGCAGCGCTGCCGCCTCGATCACCTTCTCGCCCGACATGTCGGGCAAGCCGATATCGACGATGACGACACCGAGCGGCGTGTCACTCTGCAGGACATCGAGCGCCTCGCGCCCGGTCGCCGCTTCGATGCAGTCGACTCCGACGTCGCTCAGCGCGTCCACCAGGACGGCGCGGATCAGGAACTCGTCTTCAGCCAGCAACACACTCGACATGCGGGAGCCCTATTCGGCCGCTTTGGGCGCGGCGGCTTTTGGCTTGAACGGAAGAATGCTTGTGGCGCGCGCCGCGGGTAACGGCAAGGGCGGGGTTTCCACACCCAGCGCCCGCGCCGCATTCCACGCCCAGCGCGGATCGATCAGGAACGGGCGGGCATGCGCCGTGCAGTCGGCCTCGCCCGCCGCGATGATCTTCTCCGCCTGCTCCGGCTCGGTGATCAGTCCGACCGCCCACGTCTTGATGCCGGCTTCCTTGCGGATGCGAGCCGAGAACGGCACCTGGTACCCGGGTCCGACCGAGAGCTTCTGCCCCGGCGCGTTGCCGCCCGAGCTGACATCGACGAAGTCGCAGCCGAGAGCCTTGAACTGGCGGGCGGTCTCGATCGAATCCTCGAGGGTGATGCCGCCCTCGACCCATTCGATGGCCGACAGCCGCACGCCCAGCGCCTTTTCGGCCGGCCAGATCCTGCGTACGGCTTCGAACACTTCGAGCGGGAAGCGGCGGCGCTTTTCGGCGGTGCCGCCATATTCGTCGGTGCGATGATTGCTGAGCGGCGACAGGAACTGGTTGAGCAAGTAACCATGCGCGCCGTGCAGCTCGATCACGTCGAAGCCGAGCCGCAGGCTGCGCTCGGCGGCGGAGACGAAAGCCTCCTTCACGCGCTTCAGGCCGACGGCATCGAGCGCCACCGGCGTGTGCCACTTCTTCGCCGGATCGTAGGCCAGCGCGGACGGACCATAGGTCGTCCAGGGAAGATCCGGCGCATCGGCCTGCGTCAGCGGCCCGCCGCCCTTCCACGGACGCTGCGCCGAGGCCTTGCGGCCGGCGTGGGCCAGCTGCACCCCGAGCTTCACGCCCGGCATCCAGCCGCGGACCCAGTCGATCACCGGCTTCAGCGCCGCCTCGTTCTCGTCGCTGTAGAGGCCGAGGCAGCCCTGCGTGATACGACCCTCGCGTTCGACATGGGTGGCTTCGAGGCAGAGCAGTCCGGCGCCCGACATGGCGAGCATGCCGTAATGCACCTGGTGCCAGGGCTGGGCGCTGCCGTCGACGGCCGAGTACTGGCACATCGGCGAGACGACGATGCGGTTGGGCAGGGTTACGCCGCCGAGCTCGACGGGGGTGAAGAGTTGGGCGGTCATGGGAGTCCTTGGATTTTCAGCCGTTGATCGAAGGTCCGGCCTCGTGGCCCAGCCACT
The DNA here is from genome assembly GCF_965279625.1 of Reyranella sp. Lineage (GTDB taxonomy): Bacteria > Pseudomonadota > Alphaproteobacteria > Reyranellales > Reyranellaceae > Reyranella. The sequence goes on along the minus strand of NZ_OZ257251.1, from coordinate 5,363,301 downwards.
CCTCGATCAGGCGGCGGGCGATCGAATCGCGACGCGGCATGAAGAAGGAACCGTCCTTCGGAAGATTCTCGGTGCGCAACTCCTCGCGGCTCATCCATCGGGCGCTTTCGAGCTCTGATTCGTTGACGCTGAAGTCCATCGACTCGGCCTCGGCATGGAAGCCGATCATCACCGACGCCGGGAACGGCCAGGGCTGGGACGAGCGATAGATCACGTCCTTCACCTTGACCTTCACTTCCTCGTAGACCTCGCGGGCGACCGCATCCTCGAAGCTCTCGCCGGGCTCGACGAAGCCCGCCAGGGTCGAGTGCATGCCGCGCGGGAAATGCTTGCCGCGACCCAGCAGGCACTTGTCGCCGTAGTGGACCAGCATGATCACCGCGGGATCGGTCCGCGGGAAGGTCTCGGTCTTGCAGTTCTCGTTGGTGCACATGCGCACGTGGCCGCCGCGAGTCACCTTGGTCGTGGCGCCGCAGACACCGCAATAGCGATGGCGGCGGTGCCAGTAGGTCATGCCGCGGGCATAGGCGAGGATCGAACCCTCTCGCGCGAACAGCAGCGGGCCGACCTGGCGCAGGTCGACGAACTCGCCCAGATCCTTCAGCGGCACGTCCTTGCCGGTGACGTCGACGGCGAAGTACGGCGTGCCCTCGACGTAGCCCAGGAAGATCTGGACGTCGCTCGAATTGGCGATCGCGCGACCCATCATGCCCTGCAGGAACACGGCTTCCGGATTGCCACCGGTCTTCACCAGGTTCTTCTCGGTGTCGATCGGCACGAAGCGTGCGGCCCCCGAGGAGGCAAGTTCGATCATCCGTTCATCGTTCTCGCGCTCATGGCTGGCACGGTCGATTTCGGCGCTGGAATAGGGATTTCTTGGATTTCTCATAGGCCGCGGACCGTGCCACAGGGCCGCCCGCACCGCAATTGGCAGGCGCACGTCCTCAGATCAGGGCGCGCTCCAGGACCTGCGCCACGTGTATCGCCTGACGATCGGCCCCGTCGGCGATCTGGTGCCGGCACGAGGTCCCATCAGCCACGACCAGGGTTCCCGCATCGGCCTTGCGTACCGCCGGCAGCAACGACAGCTCGGCCATGGCGATCGAGGTCTCGTAGTGCTCCGCCTCGTAGCCGAAGCTGCCGGCCATGCCGCAGCAGCTCGACTCGATCGGCGTCACCGCGAGGTCGGGCACGAGCGAAAGCACCTCCTGCACCGCGCTCATGGCGCCGAAGGCCTTCTGGTGACAGTGACCGTGGAGCAGCGCCTTCTTCTCCGGCAGCGGCTGGAGCGCCAGGTCGAGGCGTCCCGCCTTCTTCTCGCGTGCCAGGAACTCCTCGAACAGCACGGCATGGGCCGCGACCTCCTCGGCATCCTCGCCGAGCCCGAGCGCCAGGAACTCGTCGCGCAGGGTAAAGAGGCACGACGGCTCGAGGCCGATGATCGGCACGCCCTTGACGGCAAACGGCCGCAGCGCATTCAGCGTGCGCAGCGCCTCGCCCCTCGCCCGCTCCACCTGGCCGGTCGCCAGATAGGTCCGGCCGCAGCATAGGGCCGGCGCGCCCAGCGTCGGCCAGGCGACCGCCACGCGATGCCCGGCGGCGGTCAGCACCCGCCGGGCGGCGTGCAGGATCTCAGGCTCGAAATTGTTCGAGAAGGTGTCGGCGAAGATCACCACCGTGGCGTCGCGATCGTCGACCTCGGTGGTGGAGAGGAAGGTGTCGCCGCGCCACTGCGGCAGGCGCCGCTGTTTGGCGAAGCCGAGATAGGACTGCACAAACCAGGCCGCGTTGAACAGCCAGGGCATGCGGCGGGCATACGGCGCCATCGACGGCGTGGCGCCGATCAGCCGGTCGCGCCAGCTCAAGCCTTTGGCCATGCGACGCGCCGACTTCACCTCGATCTTCATGCGCGCCATGTCGACGCCGGTCGGGCAGTCGCGCTTGCAGCCCTTGCAGCTCACGCAGAGATCCATCGCCGCCGCGACCGCATCGGAGCGCAGCCCCTCGGATCCGAGCTGGCCGGACAGTGCGAGGCGCAGCGTGTTGGCCCGGCCGCGCGTCAGATGCTTCTCGTCGCGCGTCACGCGGAAGGACGGGCACATGGTGCCGGCATCGAACTTCCGGCAATGGCCGTTGTTGTTGCACATCTCCGCCGCCTTCGCGAAGCCGCCGGCGAGGTCGCCGCCGGTGCCCGGCGCGGTCGAGATCTCGGTGACCGGATCGGTCTGGACGTTCCAGGCCGACCAGTCGAGCACCGGCTCGTACTTCAGCGATTCGTATCCCGGCTTGAAGCGGAACAGCGAGCGGTCGTCCATGCGCGAGGGCCGCACGATCTTGCCGGGATTCAGGATGTTCTCGGGATCGAACAGGTCCTTCACCGTCTCGAACGCCTTGGTGAGCCGCGGTCCGAACTGCCAGGCCACCCATTCCGAGCGCACCAGCCCGTCGCCATGCTCGCCCGAGAAGGCGCCCTTGTATTCGCGCACCAGGGCCGAGGCCTCCTCGGCGATCGCCCGCATCTTCTCGGCACCGTCGCGGCGCATGTCGAGGATCGGCCGCACGTGCAGCGTGCCCACGGAGGCATGGGCGTACCAGGTGCCCCTCGTGCCGTGCTTGCCGAACACGTCGGTCAGGCGCTGCGTGTAGTCGGCCAGATGTTCGAGGGGGACGGCGCAGTCCTCGATGAAGGAGACCGGCTTACCGTCGCCCTTCATCGACATCATGATGTTGAGGCCGGCCTTGCGGACTTCCCACAGCTCCGACTGCGGCTTGGGCTCCGGCATCTCCACGACGCTGCCCGGCATGCCGAGATCGCCCATCAGCTCGACGAGCCGCGCCAGGTCGCGCAGCTGGTCCGCGCGTTCCTCGCCCGCGAACTCGACCAGCAGGATGGCCTCGGGCTGGCCGATCAGCGCCCGCTCGATCACCGGGCGGAAGGCGGGGTTGGCGCGCGCCAGCTCGATCATCGTGCGGTCGACCAGCTCCACGGCGGCCGGCTTCAGCTTCACGATGTGCTGGGCGCTGTCCATCGCCTTGTAGAAGCTGGCGAAGTTCACGACGCCCAGCGTCTTGTGCTTGGGCAGCGGCGCCAGGTTGAGCGTGAGTCGCTCGGTCACCGCAAGCGTGCCCTCGCTCCCGACCAGCAGGTGCGCGAGGTTCACCGAGTTGTCGGTCGTGTAGGGCCGCTCCGACTGCGGGAAGAAGATATCGAGATTGTAGCCGCCGACCCGGCGCAGCACGTGCGGATACATGCGCTCGATCTCGGCGCGCTCGGCAAAAGCCAGCTCGGCCACCTTGTCGGCGATGGCGCGCACGCCCGCGGGCATGTCCTCCGGCCGCGTCGAGCCGAAGCGGGCCCGCTGGCCGTTGGCCAGCAGCGCGTCGATCGAGGCGACGTTGTGGACCATGTTGCCGTAGCGGATCGACCTCGAGCCGCAGGAATTGTTGCCGGCCATGCCGCCGAGCGTGCATTGCGCCGAGGTCGAGACGTCGACCGGGTACCACAGACCGTGCGGCTTCAGCCAGGCATTGAGCTGGTCGAGCACGACGCCCGGCTGCACCGTCACCTGGGCCTTGCTCTTGTCGAAGCCCACGATCTCGCGCAGGTATTTCGAACAGTCGATGATCAGCGCCTCGCCCACCGTCTGGCCGCACTGCGACGTGCCGGCGCCGCGCGGCAGGATCGCAGCCTTTGCATCGCGCGCCACGTCGACGGCGAGCGCCAGATCGGCCTCGTCGCGCGGGATCACCACGCCCACGGGCTCGACCTGGTAGATCGATGCGTCGGTCGAATAGCGACCACGGGAGGCCCGGTCGAACAGGACCTCTCCCTTGAGGCTGCGCCGCAGATTTTGTTCGAGCTTGGACATGTCCGATGGAACCCTAAAGCGCCCCTTTGCAATACGCAGGCAGAGAGGGCGTCGTGAATGAAATCGGGCTCATCGGCGAACGCTCTCCACCCTCAGTCGAGTTTGACGCCGGCCGCGTTCACGACCTTCTGCCACTTCTCGATCTCGGTGCGGATGCGCTTGGCGAACTCGGCCTGCGATTCGCCGCCCGTCTGGGCGAGCTGCTCCTTCCAGATGGCCTGCAGCTTGGGTGCCTTGAGAGCCTTCACGACCTCGGCGTACATGCGCTCGACGATCGGTTGCGGCGTGCCCTTGATGGCCCAGAGCCCGTACCAGGTCGACACGATCCAGGCCGGCACGCCGATCTCGGCCGCGGTCGGCATGTCGGGGAACTCGGGCACGCGCTCGGTCGTCGCCACCGCAAGGCCGCGCAGTTTGCCCGCCTTGATCTGCTGCGCCGAGGTGCCCATGCCGTCGAACATCATGTCGGCATTGCCGGCCAGCAGGTCCTGCATCGCCGGACCCGCGCCGCGATAGGGCACGTGGACGATCTCGGTCTTGGTCTCGAGCTTGAACAGCTCGCCCGCCAGGTGATGCGCCGTGCCGGCGCCGGCCGACGCGTAATTCACCTTGTTCGGGTTGGCCTTCAGGTAGGCGATGAATTCCTGCGCGGTCTTGGCCGGGATCTTGTTCGGATTGATCGAGATGACCTGCGGCACCAGCGCGATCATGGTGATCGGCTCGAAGTTCTTCTCGAGATCGTAGTCGAGGGTCTTGTAGACCGACGGGGCGATCGTGTGATGGATCGCGCCGACGAAGAAGGTCTGGCCGTCGGGCTTCATCTTGGCCGCCTGCGAGGCGCCGACCGTGCCGCCCGCGCCGCCCTTGTTGTCGATCAGGATCTGCACGCCGAGCTGCTCGCCGACCTGCGCCGCCAGCGGACGGGCGAACACGTCGGTGCCGCCGCCGGCGGGGAACGGATTGACCCAGGTGATCGGCCCGTTCGGCCAGCCCTGCTGGGCGCGGGCCATGGCCGGAGTGGCCAGGGTGGCGGCGAGGCCGAGCTTGAGGGCCCGGCGGCGCGACGTCGTAGAAATCGTCGTCATGTTTTTTTTCCTCCCTGAAGGTTCTTGTCGTCCTTGTTTTCCATGGAATCGAGCACGGCCTGCTGCTTGGCGCGCAGGTGCCCGACGAGCAGGTCACGTAGCGCAGCGCCATCCCGCGCCGCAAGCGCCGCGATCATCGCGCGATGTTCGGCGACCGCCTGATCCCATTTGGCAGGGTTGAGGTTGGAGCGAAACCGCAGGGCATGCAGCCTTGCGTTGAGCGTGCGGTAGGTCTGCTCCAGCACAGCGTTGCCCGCGAGGGCATTCAGCCGGTCATGGATCAGGCGGTTGATCCTGTAATAGGTCGACAGGTCGCGGCCGGCATGGGCGGCCTCCATCTCCCCCTGAAGCGCCCGTAGATCGGCAATGTCGGCGTCGGTGACCCGGGCCACCGCCAGTTCGCCGGCCAGTCCCTCCAGCGCGCCCATCACCTCGAAGGCACCGCGCACGTCGGCGGGCGACAGGGCCACCACCTGGGCGCCCCGGTTGGGCAGCTGCACCAGCAGGCCGTCGGCCGCCAGCATGCGGAAGGCCTCGCGCAGCGGGGTGCGCGAGACGCCCAGCCGTTCGCTGAGTTCGCGCTCGTTCAGCTTGGCGCCCGGCGGCAGCTCGCCTTCGATGATCAGGGCGCGCAGCCGCTCGGCTGCCGCTTCGGGCAGCGTCGAACGGGCAATCGGGAGGGTTGAACCATCCATCTCTGGACTCACTCTGGCATATTGTATACAAAATGCAACAGCCAAGCCGAGAGGAACGCCAGATGCGCCTGAACTCACACCCCGCCGGACGTCATTTCCTGCAAATTCCCGGTCCGACCAACGTGCCCGACCGCGTTCTTCGCGCGATGGATTACCCGACGATCGATCACCGGGGCCCCGAGTTCAACGCGCTGGCCAAGAAGGTCCTTCGCTCCGTCCGGCAAATTTTCCAGACAAAACAACCTATTATCATCTATCCTGCATCCGGGACCGGAGCTTGGGAAGCCGCCCTCGTGAACACCCTGTCGCCCGGCGACCTGGTGCTGATGTGGGAAACCGGCCACTTCGCCTCGCTCTGGAAGAAGATGGCCGACAAGCTTGGTATCAAATCGGAATTCATGGGTGGCGACTGGCGCAAGCCGGCCGATCCGGCGGCCATCGAGAAGCGCCTGAAGGAAGATACCGGCCACGCCATCAAGGCGGTCTGCATCGTCCACAACGAGACCTCGACCGGCGTGGTGAGCGACATCTCCGCCGTCCGGCAGGCCATCGACGCCGCCAAGCACCCCGCCCTGCTGCTGGTCGACACGATCTCGTCGCTGGGCTCGATCGACTATCGCCACGATGCCTGGGGCGTCGACGTGACGGTGGCGGGCTCGCAGAAGGGCCTGATGCTGCCGCCAGGTCTCTCCTTCAACGCCCTGAGCGAGAAGGCGATCGAGGCCTCGAAGGCGTCGAAGATGCTGAAGGCCTTCTGGAACTGGGACGAGATGCTGACGGCCAATGCCAACGGCTGGTTCCCCTACACGCCGGCCACCAACCTGCTCTACGGCCTCAACGAGGCCTGCGACATGCTGCTGGAGGAAGGGCTCGACGCGGTGTTCGCCCGCCATGCCCGCCATGCCGAGGCGACGCGCACCGCCGTCACCGCCTGGGGCCTCGAAATCCTGTGCAGCGACCCCAAGGCCTATTCGGGTTCGCTGACGGCGATCGTCATGCCCGAGGGCCACGACGCCGACGCCTTCCGCAAGGTCGCGCTGGAGAACTTCAACATGTCGCTGGGCCAGGGCCTCACCAAGGTCGCGGGCAAGGTCTTCCGCATCGGCCATCTCGGGGACTTCAACGACCTGATGCTGATGGGCGCCCTGTCCGGCGTCGAGATGGCGCTGGGCCTCGCCAAGGTGCCGCACAAGGCCGGCGGCGCCCAGGCCGCCCTCACCTACCTGCGCGACACCGCGCCGGGCGCCCGCAATGCCTGATCCGGGGGCCGAGCGGATGCGCCTCTACGTCACGCCGGCCTCACCCTGGGTCCGGCGTGTCAGGGTCTGTATCGAGGAGCTCGGGATCTCCGACCGCTTCGACTATGTCCAGACGAAGTGGCCGCACACCTGGGGTACGCGAACGGTGGAGATGCCCGCCGACTTCGTGGCTGCGACACCGGTCGTGCGCATCCCGGCGCTGGTCACCGGCGACGTCACGCTGACCGACTCCCATTCGATCGTGGACTTTCTCGACGGCTCGTTCGGCACCCATCGCCTGCTCGCCGCCGACGGACCCGCGCGGTGGCGCGCGCTCGAGATCAATGCGCTGGCTTGCGCCATCCTCGAAGCGCAGATCATGCGCCGCGCCGAACTGCTGCGCACCGGCGCCGACCGCTCCGACGATTTCATCGCCAAGATGCGCGACCGTGGGCTGCGCTGCTTCGCGGCGCTCGAGAAGAAAATGTCGTCGTTCGGCGACACGTTCGATCTCGCGCGGATCACGACGGCGGTCGCCTGCGGCTACGACGAATGGCGCTACGGGCCGGGCTGGCGCGAGGCCGCCCCGGCTCTCGCAGCCTGGTACGAAACCGTCGCGCAACGCCCCTCGATGAAGGCGACCGAGCCGGCCGAGACGCCGCAGCGGTAGATCCCCGTCGGGCCCCGCCGCGCTCAGTAGGGCTCGATCGTTCTCTTGCGCTCGCTGCGCGGCGGTGGGGGCGGCAACGTCGCCAGCGTGTTCAGCAGGATGGGCCGCGTATCGGCCGGATCGATGACGTCGTCGTAGCCGAAGCGGCCGGCGACCTCGAGGGCGGTGTTGTACCGCTTGAGTTCGTCCGTGCGTTCGCGATGCCGCGCTGCGCGGCCGTCGGCATCCTCGATCCCTTCCAGTTCACGGCGATAGATGATGCTGGCGGCCCCCTCCAGTCCCATGCCGCCGAACTCGGCGGTCGGCCAGGCCAGCAGGATCGCGGGGTCGAGCGGACGCGAGCCCATGATGTAGTAGCCCAGCCCATAGGCCTTGCGGAGCACGACCGTCATGATCGGCATGGTCGAATTGGCCAGCGCCGCGAGCAGCCGGGCGCTGCGCCGGACGAGGCCGGTCTTCTCGATGTCCGGTCCCACCATCAGGCCGGGCGTGTCGCACAGCACCAGCAGCGGCAGGTCGAAGGCATCGCAGAGCTGGACGAAGCGCGCGGCCTTCTCGCAGGCCGGCCCGTCCATCGCGCCGGCGAGGAACATCGGCTGGTTGGCGATCACGCCGACCGGCCTGCCGCCCAGCCGCGCCAGGGCCGTCACCATCGCGCGCCCGTAGCCTCCACGCAGCTCCATCACGCTGTCGATATCGGCGATGCCGCGGATGACCCTGCGCACGTCGTAGGCCCGGCGTGGATTGTCCGGCACGAGGGTGCGCAAGGCCGCCGGGTCGGGCGCCTCGCCCGCCGGCAGCGGCGGACCGAAATAAGAGAGGTATCGTTTGGCAGCTTCGACCGCCTCCGCCTCGCCGTCGACCAGCAGGTCGACCGCGCCTGCCGCGTAGTGGACCTCCGGCGGGCCGATCTCCTCGGGCTTCAGCTTGATGCCAAGCGCCGCCTCGACGAGCGGCGGTCCCGCCATGCCCATGGCGCTGTCACGCGTCGCGATCAGCAGGTCCGACATGCCGGCCAGGTTCGCGTGCCCGGCGAAGGCCCGGCCCGGCACGATGGCGATCGTCGGCACGAGACCTGACAGGCGCGCGAACAGCACGAAGGTATGGGCCGATCCCCGCCCCTCGACCTTCATGTCGTGCGGCCTGGCTCCCCCGCCGTCGAGCCAGCAGATCACCGGCAGCCGGTTCTGCAGGGCGTGGCTGAACATCCGGCTGATCTTGGCGTGGTTGTTGGCGCTCTGCGTCCCGGCATGGACGCTGTAGTCGTAGAACACGATGTCGACGGCGCGGCCCTCGACCCGCGCCGTCCCCATCACCAGGCCGTCGGCGGCGCCCTGCATGTCGGCAAGAGCCGGCCGCACCAGGCCGCCATATTCGACGAACGAGCCCGCATCCGTGAGCGCCGCAATGCCCTCGCGCGCGGTCCATCTTCCGCGCGCCTTCTGCCGCGCCACGGCGTCCGGCCGCGCGGCGTCCTCGAGGGCCGCCCGCGCCCCCCGCACCTGCTCGACGCTGACGCGCGGCATGTCCCGCTTCTCCTCGCCGGCCATCACTCGGCCTTGATGTTCGCGGCGCGGATCACCTCGCGATAGCTGCGCCGGTTCTCTTCCATGGTCTTCTTCAGCTCAGCCGAATCGGCGAAGGCCGGCACCATGCCATTGTCGAGCAGCTTCTGGCTGACCGTCGGATCGTCGACGGCGGCCTTGATGGCCTTCTCCCAACGCTTGACGACCGCGTCCGGCATACCCGTCGGACCGCACAGACCGAACCACGCGTAGGTTTCGAAGCCCGGCACCACCTCGGCAATCATCGGCGCGTCGGGGAAGAAGCGCTTGCCGAGCGGATCACCGAGCGCCAGCAGGCGCAGCGATCCCGACCGGATGTGGCCGATCACATCGCCCAGATTCGTAATGGAGAAGCTCGTGCGGCCGGCGAGCAGATCCTGCAGAGCCGCCTGCGAGCCCCTGTACGGCACGTGAACCATCTGGGCCCCGATCTTCTGGCCGAGAAGTTCTGTCGACAGGTGCTGGACCGACCCAACGCCGGGCGTGGCGTAGCTCACCTTGCCCGGATTGGCGCGGGCGTCGGTCACCAGATCCTGGATGGAGCGATAGGGACTGTCCTTTCCGACTACGAGCCCGAAGGTCGACCGCAGGAGCTGACCGATGCCGATCAGGTCGGTGGCGGGATTGATCGGCAGCTGAGCGCCTGGCAACTCGGTCACGATCGTCATGTTGCCCGTGGTGCAGAACAGCACGTTGCTGCCATCGGTCGGGCCACGAGCCGCCGCCTCCGCGGCGATCATGCCGTTGGCGCCGGTACGGTTCTCGACCACGACGCGCTGTCCGAGCTCCCTCGACGCCACGTCGGCCAGCAACCGCGCCGCCAGATCGCCCGATCCGCCGGCGGCAAATCCATAGAGCATCCGGATCGGACGATCCGAGAGGGCCGGCTGTTGCGCCGTGGCCGTCTGGATCGTGAGGGCGGCGAGCGCCGCCCCCAATATCGGCAGTGCAAAGACGAGCATTCTCTTGACCATGGGCTTCCTCCTTTATTGTTTTTTCCGTGCTGCACGAGGCAGGTCGTCTGTCGTCAGATCGGCGCGATCGACCGGAACTTGGGCGGGTGGTCGGCGGGTCGGCGCGGCTGTGCGGAATCGAGGATCTCGGCGAGGCGGCGGCGCGTGTCGCGCGGATCGATGATGTCGTCGATGCCGAATCCCTCGGCGGCGCGCAGCGCGCCGATCCGCGCCCGTGTATGTTCGATCATCTCGACCCGCCGCGCGGCCGGGTCGCGCGCCGCCTCGTAGTCCTTGCGGAAGGCCACATCGATCGCGCCCTCGATCGACATGGCGCAGATCTCCGCCGAGGGCCAGGCGAGCGCGGCATCCGCTGAGAAGCTGCGGCCGCCGCACATCGCGAAGTATCCGAGGCCGTAGCCCTTGCGCAGGACGATGGAGACGCGCGGCACCGTGGCGTGCCCCCACTCGAACACCAGCTTGGCGCTGCGCCGGCCGAGGCTGGTCCGTTCGGCGCTCGAGCCGATCGAGAAGCCGGGCACGTCGATGAAGGAAACGATCGGCAGGCCGTACGCATCGCAGAGCGCGATGAAATGAGCGGCCTTGTCGCAGGCATCGCTGTTGATCATGCCGCCCAGCCGCAGCGGCTGGTTGGCGAGGAAGCCGACGGGTCGGCCGCCCAGCCTGGCAAAGCCCGTCACCATGTTGCCGGCGAAGGTCGGCTTCAGCTCGAACAGCGTGCCGGGGTCGGCGATTTCGCGCAGAACCTTGCGGACGTCGTAGGCCTTCCGCGTCGAGACCGGCACCAGGTCGAGGATCGAATCGGGCAACCGGCCGAGCGGGCGCGGTTCGGAAAGGATCGGCTGCGGCGCACGCGCATTGCTTGGCAGGAAGGACAGGAATCGCTTCGCCGCGGCGATGGCTTCGTCCTCACTGTCCACGCCGAGATCGGCGAGGCCCTGGCGATCGACCTGCACGTCGGCGCCACCCAACTCCATCGCGTCGATGTCCTCGCCCGTCGCCGCCTTGACCAGCGCCGGACCCGCAATGCCCATCGTCGAGAGGCCGCGCACCATGACCACGCAATCGGCCATGCCAGCGTAGTTGGTGGGCCCGGCGAAACCCGCTCCGAGCATCAGCGCCACCATGGGCACCCACCCCGAGGCGCGTGCAAAATTGTGGAAGGTCCCGTTGGCGTTGGCGAAGTGGCGGGCATCCTGCCCGTCCTGGATTCGGTGGCCGCCGCCGTCGAGGATCATCACCAGCGGCAGGCCGCGCGTGATGGCGACCTGCAACGCACGCTGAACCTTGGCGCTTCCCAGCTTGCCGATGCTGCCACCAAACACGGAAAAGTCCTGCGAGAACACAACGACCGGCCGGCCCTCGATCTGCGCCGTCCCGGCGACCACGCCGTCGGCGGGCGACGCCGTGCGCACCGGGAACCTGTCCGCGCCGATGCCGTCTTCCTCGGCCGCGACCAGTCCGCCCATCTCGCTGAAGGATCCGGCATCGACCAGTCGCGCGATGCGTTCGCGTGCGCTCAACCGCCCGCGCCGGGCCAGCTTCTCCATCGCGGGTTGGCGGGCGCTATCGTCCAAGGATGTGCGCACCGCCTCCACCCGCTCGATCAGGTCTCGCATCGTCGGATCGCCGGCCATGATCGCTCCCTATGAAGATGTCTTGGTGAGGCGCTCGCGACGCACGCGGATGCCCGCGGCCTCGCGGTCCCAGGTCTCGGGCGTGACACCTTCGGCGCGGAGCAGGTTCTTCTGCACCTTCTGCGTTGGCGTCTTGGGCAGCTCCGGCAGCACGCGCACGAAGCGCGGCACCATGAAGTGCGCCATTCGCGGCAGGAGGAATGCCAGGATCTCGGCCGGATCGATCGACTTGCCGGCGACCGGCGCGAGCACGGCGAGCACCTCGTCCTCGCCCAGCTCCGACGGCACGGCGATGGCGGCGGCCTCGCGCACCGCGGGATGGGCCATCAGTTCTGCCTCGACCTCAAAGGAGGAGATGTTCTCGCCCCGGCGCCGGATCGCGTCCTTCAGACGGTCGACGAAGAAGTAGTTGCCGTCGGCGTCGCGCTTGAAGACGTCACCGGTGTGGAACCAGCCGTTGCGCCAGGCCCGGGCCGTGGCCTCGGGGTTGTTGTGATAGCCATGGTTCATGGTCCAGGGCGTGTCGCTGCGCAGGATCAGTTCGCCGGTCACGCCCGGCGCCACTTCGCAGTCATGCTCGTCGACGATGCGCGCCTCGATGCCGGAGCGCGGACGCCCGCAGGTCCCCCGGACCGACGGGTTGCGCTCCGAGACCAGCGGCCACGACGTCTCGGTCATGTTGAAGGTCGTGTAGACGTCGACCCCGAACCGGTCGGCGAACGCTTCCGAAGCGTCGCTGAGAGGGACGAGCACGACCTTCTTCAGCGTATGGTCGCGATCGCGCGGACCCGGTGGCAGCTTCAGCAGGAACGGCACCATGGCGCCGAGGAGGGTCAGGCAGGTCGTGCCGGTCGCCCGCACTGTGTCCCAGAAGCTGTTCGTGTCGAACGCCTCGACGAGCGCGATCGAGCCGCCCTTCACCAGCATCCGGTAAATCGCGCCCGTGCCTCCCGCGTGGAACAGGGGCAGGTTCACCATGTTGCGATCGTCGGAGGTCGCCGCATAGAAGGCGTTGGCGGCAGATGCCGCGTGCAGATAGGAGCACAGCACTCCCTTCGAGGGGCCGGTCGTCCCGGACGTGTAGATCACCGACTGAGTATCCCACGGCATGATCGGCCGCGCGGGCGGCTCCGGCACACCACCCGGCTGGCGCAACGACCGCGCGCTTTCGATCGGAACACGATGCTGGATGTTTGCGGCGTCGATCGCATCCAGGCGCGGCAGCAGGTCGGGATGACCGACGATCAGGCGCGCCCCGGAGCTGCGGACTGCATGTTCGAGGATCTGGCCGCGATAGGCCAGGTTCAGCGGGATGTAGATCGCACCGAGATAGTTGATGGCAAACCAGGTGCGCAGCGCCTCGGGCCCGTTGGGCAACCATGTCAGGACCGGCTCGTCCTGCTGTACGCCCAGCGCCTGCAGCGCCGCCGCGGTTTCGAGAACATGTTCCCGCAGGTCGCGGTACGTCCAGCTGGCGCCGCTATCGGCGAACTGGACGAACACCTTGTCCGCAGTCGCGCGGGCGCGGCGGTCGAGCAACGGCTGCAGCACGCACTCCTCGGGGGCCGGGATCCGGCGGTCGTACCAGGGGTTCATTGCAGGCGCTCCAGGTGCGCGAGGAGGATCTTCTTGGACCGCGCGAAGTCGGCATCGGAGCGATCGAGCAGATACTGGATGACCAGACCGCGCATGGCCGCCAGCAGAAAGCGCGCCTCGCCGTCGCAATCGACCTTCTTGCCGATCTCGCCGTTACGCCGCGCCTCGCGAAGATTGGCGGCGAGCCCGTCGCACCATCGGCCGGTGACGGCGGCGACGTGCTGCTGCAGCTCGGGCATCACGAACAGCGACTCGGTGTAGATCGAATAGAGCGCCGCCGTGGAGGTGGCGTCCCGCGCGACACTGGCCAGATGCGCCTCCATGCGCACCTTCACCGCCTTCATGCCCGTCGTGCCGTCGAGCAGCCGCGCGATATGCGCCTGGAACCACGCATCCATCGCATCGAGCAGCGCCGTGATCAGCCCCACCTTGTTGCCGAACCGCTCGACCGGCAGGCCGCGACTGTAACCGGCCGCCACGCCGACATCCGCGAGGCTCGTGCCGGATACGCCGCCCTCGGCGAACAACCGGGCCGCAGCCCGCAACATGCGCCTGTCCGATTCCTGGCGCCGCGTCGCCTGGGTCCGGCGCGGCCTCGCAACCGAGGTCTCCTGTATCGACGGGATCATTCCATCCGCTCATCACTTGCTTGTCAGTCAACAAGTATCATACGATGCCCGAACAAGAACCAGTAGAAAGAACATGACGATCCACGGGAGGATCAGGCGCCGCCGCTTCATGGCCGCCGGCGCGGCGGCGGGTGCGCTGGTGCCTATGGGTGCCTTCGGCCAGACGCCAGACTGGCCGGGCAAGCCTGTGCGGTTTGTCTGTGGTTACGCCGCCGGCGGCTTGACCGATCTGTTTGCGCGCCTGGCCGCCGAGCATTTCACGACCAGATACGGCAAACCCTTCATCGTCGAGAACCGCACGGGTGCCGGCTCCATCATCGCCGGCGACATCGTCGCCAAGTCAGCCCCCGACGGCTACACGCTGCTGTTCACGAACTCGACGGCGATGTTCCAGAACCAGGTGGTCTTCAAGAGCGTCCCCTACGACACGGCGAAGGACTTCACGCCCGTCGCGATGCTCTCGGCCGGCAAGGTCCCGCTCTGCGTCCACACCTCCGTGCCCGGCAACAACGACCTCGCCGCCCTCGTCGCCTACGCGAGGAAGAACAAGACGAGCTTCGGCACCACGGGCATCGGATCTTTAGCCCACATCTTTTGCATGAAGCTCAACGACACATTCGGCATCGAGATGGAGCCGGTGCATTACCGGGGCGAGGCGCCGATGTGGGCCGACCTCTCGGCCGGTGTCACGCAGGTCGCCTGCTCCACCCTGCAAGGCGCCTCAGCGGCGATCCAGGCCGGCAACGCCCGCCCGTCGCCGTCCCGACCATGACGCGCTCGCGACGGCTGCCCGACGTCGCGACATATTACGAGCAGGGCGTCACGCATCCCTACCTGCTGCTAGAGAGCATGGTGTGCTGTGTCGCACCGACCGGCACGCCGGCACCGGTCGTCGAGGCGCTGTCGGCTGGAATGGTCGAAATGAACACGCAGCCGCGCATGCGCGAGTTCGTCGACAAGTTCGGCCTCGACGAGGGCGCGCAGGGTCGTGCGAGCTTCGCGACCTTCATCAGGGAAATGGGCCCGTTGCTCACGCAGGCGGTCCGCGAACTCAACATCGAGCCGCAGTGAGGTGCACATGAAAGCCGTTCCGCTCAAATCGGAGATCTCGGGAACCGTCTGGAAGATCGAGGGGACCGTCGGCGTCGAGGTCGAGACAGATGACATCCTGCTCATCCTCGAATCGATGAAGATGGAGATCCCGGTGCTCGCGCCGAAAAAGGGGCGGATCGCCGAGTTTCGCGTGAGCGATGGCGATGCGGTCGCCGAGGGTCAGGTCGTCCTGCTGTTCGAATCGTCCTGACGCGTTCTGCTCCTACGGAACGGTGAGCTGCCCCGGATCGCCGCCAACGGGCCGGCGCAGGCAGGCGACATGGTGGCCGGGGGCCACCTCCAGCAGGGGCGGCGCGGTCACGCGGCACTCCGCCGTCGCATAGAGGCAGCGTGTGTGGAAGTGGCAGCCCGGCGGCGGATTGGCCGGGCTGGGCACGTCGCCCTGAACGATCTTCTTCCGCAATCCGCGGCGCTTGGGGTCGGGCGCGGTCGCGGCCGACAGCAGGGCCTCGGTGTAAGGGTGCAGCGGCTGCGTGAAGAGCGTGCGCTTGTCGGTCAGCTCGACGATGCGGCCGAGATACATCACGGCGATGCGGTGGCTGATGTGCCGCATGACCGCGAGGTCGTGGCTGATGAACAGATAGGCGAGCCCGTATTCTTCCTGCAGGTCGATCAGCAAATTCAGCACCTGCGCCTGCACCGACACGTCGAGCGCCGAGACCGGCTCGTCGGCGACGATCACGTCGGGATTGACCGACAGCGCCTTGGCAATGCCCAGCCGCTGGCGCTGACCACCTGAGAACTCATGGGCGTACTTGCGCATCGCCTCGGGCCGCAGGCCGACGCGGCGGAACAGCTGCGCCACCTGCTCGTCACGCGCCCTGCCCCTGGTGATTCCGAAATTCTCCAGCGGCTCGCCCACGATCGTGCCCGAGGGCAGGCGCGGGTTCATCGAGGAGTACGGGTCCTGGAAGATCGTCTGGATGCGCCGGCGATGGGTCCACATCGCGCCGGGCTTGAGCGCGGTCACGTCCTCGCCCGCCAGCACGATCCTGCCGGCGGTGGGCTCGATCAGCTTCAGCACGACCTTGCCGATCGTCGACTTGCCGCAGCCCGATTCGCCCACCAGGCCGAGCGTCTCGCCGCGGCGGATCGAGAAGGTGACGCCGTCGACGGCCTTCACCGCGCCGACCTGGCGCTGCAGCAGGCCGCCATGGATCGGGAAGTGCTTTACCAGGCCTTCGACCTGCAGGACGGGTGCGTCGCTCATGCCGATCTCCGCACGCGCTCGACTTCCCAGCAGGCCACGAGATGGCTCCCACCGGCATCGATCAGAGGCGGCCTCTCGCTGCGGCAACGGTCGGTCGCGAAACCGCAGCGCGGCGCGAAGGCGCAGCCAATAATGGGTTGGGTCAGGATCGGCACGAGACCGGGAATCTCCTGCAGGCGCGGCCGCGTGCCGGCGGCATCGGCTTCGACGTCGAGCCGCGGGATCGCCCGCATCAGGCCGCGCGTGTAGGGATGCAGCGGCTCGTCGAACAGGGCCTCGACCGTCGCCTGCTCGACCTTGCGGCCGGCATACATGACCACCACCCGCTCGGTCGTCTCGGCCACGACGCCGAGATCATGGGTGATCAGCACGATCGCCGTCCCCGTCTTCTCCTTGAGCTCGATCATCAGGTCGAGGATCTGCGCCTGGATGGTGACGTCGAGCGCCGTCGTCGGCTCGTCGGCAATCAGCACCTGCGGATCGCAGGACAGCGCCATGGCGATCATGACCCTTTGGCGCATGCCGCCCGAAAGCTGGTGGGGATATTCGTCGAGCCGGCGCCGCGCGTCGGCGATGCGCACCAGGTCGAGCATCTCGAAGGCCCGCTCCCGGCCCTGCTTCCACGACACGCCAAGATGGCGCACCACGTTCTCGGCGATCTGCGTGCCGACCGTCAGCACCGGGTTGAGGCTGGTCATCGGCTCCTGGAAGATCATCGAGATGCGATGACCGCGCAGCCGCTTCATCTCCGCTTCGGAGAGCGTCGTCAGCTCCTCGCCCTCGAACTTGATCGAGCCCGAGGCGATGCGACCGGTTTCCGGCGGGATGAGGCGCAGGATCGACATCGCCGTCACCGACTTGCCGCAGCCCGATTCCCCCACGATGCCCAGCGTCTCGCCGCGGGCGACATCGAACGACACGCCGTCGACGGCGCGAACCACGCCATCGAGGGTGCTGAACTGCGTGTGCAGGTCGCGGACTTCGAGGATCGGCCCCGGGGTAGCGCTCACAGGCGCCTCGCCAGACGCGGGTCGAGCCGGTCGCGCAGGCCGTCGCCCAGCAGGTTCACCGCCAGCACGGTGACGGCAAGAAAAGCGCCCGGGATCATGATCGTCCACGGCGCGATCTGGAAGAAGGTGCGGCCCTGGGCGATGATGTTGCCCCAGCTCGGCACCTCGGGCGGCACGCCGGCGCCCAGGAAGCTGAGGCTCGCCTCGATCAGCATCGCCGATGCGCAGACATAGGTCGATTGCACGATCAGCGGCGCCAGCGTGTTGGGCAGGATATGGCGCGTGAGCAGCTTCCAGTTCTTCGTGCCGCCGGCGATGGCACTTTCGATGTAGGGCTGGGAGCGGATCGACAGGACGACGGCGCGCACCACCCGCACGATGCGGGGCACCTCGGGGATCACGATGGCCACGATGACGATGCCGAGGCCCGGCCGCGACAGGGTGATCAGCGCGATGGCCAGCAGGATCGACGGGATCGCCATCAGCCCATCCATGATGCGCATGACGATCGAATCGACCTTGCGGAAATAGCCGCAGGCAAGGCCGAGGGCCAGGCCCAGGATGCTCGAGAAGGCCGCCACCGACAGGCCGACGATCAGCGACACGCGGGCGCCATAGACGGTGCGCGAGAAGACGTCGCGGCCGAACTGGTCGGTGCCGAACCACCAGCGTTCCGACGGCGGACGCAACCGGTTAACCGGCGCGATCTTGAAAGGATCGTTGGTGGCGATGAGCGGCGCGAAGACGGCCATCACGATCAGCACCGCCAGCAGCACCGACCCAATCGCAATCGTCGGATTGCGCCGGATCGCGCTCCACAGCGAGAAGCGGCGGGTGGTCGGCAGGGCGAGGTCGTCGGCGAGAACGGCCATGTCAGTACCGGATCCGCGGGTCGAGGAAGGCGTAGGAAATGTCGATCAGCAGGTTCACCAGCACCTTGGCGCCGGCGAACACCAGGATCAGCCCCTGCACCACCGGATAGTCGCGCTTCAGCACGGCATCGACGGTGAGGCGGCCGAGGCCCGGGATGTTGAACACCGTCTCCGTGATGACGACGCCCGAGATCAGGAGCGCGATGCCGATGCCGATCACCGTGATGATCGGCACGGCCGCGTTCTTCAGCGCGTGCAGCAGCAGTACCCTGTCGGTCGCGAGGCCCTTGGAATTGGCGGTCCGGATATAGTCCTGCGCCAGCACCTCGAGCATCGAGGCGCGCGTGATGCGGGCGATCAGCGCCATGTAGGTGATGCCCAGCGCCACCGACGGCAGGATCAGGCTCTCGGCGAACGGCCAGAACCCTTCCCGGATCGGCTGGTAGCCCTGCACCGGCAGAAGCTGCCATTGCACGGCGAAGAAGTAGATCAGGATATAGGCCAGCACGAAGCCCGGCATGGCGAAGCCCAGCACGGCAAAGCCCATGACCAGACGGTCGACCAGCTTGCGCGCCTTCCACGCCGCCAGCACGCCGATGGGAACGGCCAGCGCCACCGCCACGAACAGCGTCGAGAGCGTCAGCGCCACGGTCGGTTCGAGACGCTGGGAGATGAGGCGCGTCACCGGCAGGTTGGAGAAGATCGAGACGCCCATGTCGCCCTGCAGGAGCTGCGTCGTCCAGACGAAGAACTGCTCGACCATCGGACGGTCGAGGCCGAGCTTGGCGCGGACGGCCGCGATCGCTTCGGACGTGGCGTCCTCGCCGGCGATGATCGCCGCCGGATCGCCCGGCGCGAACCTGAGCAGAAAGAACACGAACAGCGCCACCACCGCCATGACGGGCAGCGTGGCGAAGAGACGGCGGACGATATACGCGGTCATGACGAGGCCTTGCCCCACTCAGGCAAGGCCTCCTTGCGCGCGACGGCTACGCGTACTCGAGACGACATTACTTCTTCGTAATTCCCCAGAGCACGGCCAGGCCCGTGTTCGGCACGATGCCATCGATCTTGTCGGCGCGATAGGCGAGCGGCGTGTCCCACTGGCCGAACGGAATGTACACGACCTGCTCCATCGCCCGGGCCTGCAGCTCGGTGGCGATCTTCTTCCGCTCCTCCTCGGTCTGCGCCATGCCGAAGGCGTTGCGCAGCTCCTCGATCTTGGCGTCGCACGGCCAGCCGAACAGGCCCTTGTCGCATGCCGCGCCGATCCAGGTGTGCAGGATCGGATTGGCCGAACCGACGCCGCCCGAAGTCGTGACGAAGATGTTCCAGCCGCCCTGCGCCGGCGGATCCTTCTTGGCGCGACGGGTGACGACGGAACCCCAGTCCATCGACTGCGCATCGACGTTGATGCCGGCCTCACGCATCGCCTGGATCAGGACCTGGGTGGCCGGCGTGATCGTCGCATGGTCGCTCGCCGACAGAACGGTGATCGGCTCGCCCTTGTAGCCCGCCTCCTTCAGGAGCTGCAGCGCCTTCTTCGGGTTGTATTCCTTCATCCACTCGCGGCCGCCGGCATTCTCGTAGGGGCCGCCGCAGGTCAGCAGCGCCGGGCAGACCTTGTAGTATTTCGGATTGCCGACGATGGCGCGCAGGAAATCTTCCTGGTTGATCAGGTAGTACATCGCCTGCCGCGCCTTCACGTTGTCGAACGGCGGCTGGAGATGGTTGAGGCGGATGAAACCCTGGGTGCTGTCGATCTTGCCGGTCTTCAGCAGCTTCACGCCGCGGGCCTTCTCGAGCAGCGGCAGGAAGTCGTTGGGCGGGGCCTCGTAGAAATCGATCTCGCCGTTGATCAGCGCCGACATCGCCGTCTGCGGATCGGAGATCCAGACCAGTTCGATGCGGTCGACACCCGGGATCTTGGCGCCGGCGAAGGACGACGGCGCCTCGGTGCGCGGCTGATAGTCCTTGTTCTTGAGATAGACCGCCTTGCTGCCGGGCACCCACTGGTCCTTGGCGAAGACATAGGGACCGGAGCCGACCGATTCCTTGACCTGCTGCTGCGGGTCGGTGAGCGCATCCTTCTCGCGCATGATCGCGGCGATCGAACTGCCGCTCTTGCCCAGCGACTCGAGCACCATGCCATAGGGTTCCTTCAACACCATGGTGAAGGTCTTGTCGTCGACCGGCTCCATCTTCGTCACGAAGCCCATCAGGCGCTGGCCGACGCCGTCCTTGGCGCCCCACCGCTTCAGCGAGGCGATGACATCCTTGGTCGTGACGGGGGAGCCATCATGAAACTTGAGCCCGTCGCGCAGGGTGAAACTGTAGGTGAGCTTGTCGGGACTGACTTCGTACTTGCCCACCATCTGGGGATGCGGCTTCTGGTCGGCGTCGTTGCCGAACAGCGTGTCGTAGACCAACGCCCCGTGGATGTTGGCGATCGTCTGGGTCGTCCAGACCGGATCGATGACACGCACGTCGGCGTGCATCACCGCCTTGAGGACCTTCTCCTGTGCCTGTGCCGGCGCCTGGACCGCAGCAAATGGAAGCGCCAGCGCGAGCGCGCCCGCGAAGACTCGGTTGAACATTCTGAACACTCCCTTACTCCCCGCAGAGAGTATGCAAAGCAGTGTTCCGATTTGTCCAGCGCGACGCTAGTAGATCAAGCCCCGCGGCTTGGCGTCTTCGTCGAGCGGCCAGATCGGGCGCTCGACCTTCGTGTACGGTACCTTGCGATGATCGCGGCGCAGCGGGCCGCTCGATTCGACATAGACCACTTTCTTGGCGATCGGCCCGTAGGCCGCCATGAAATGGTTCGTCGACTTCACGACCACGATCTTCCGCTGCGTCGGATCGATGCCGACATTGGTGAACAACTCCAGCCCGGTCGCCTGCGTCCGCTTGCTGATCAGGACGACCTCGACGCCGCCGATCCGCACCGCCACGCAATCGCCCACCGGCACCTGCGTCGGTCCGAAGCTCTGCCAGGAATCGCGCTTCAGGCCGACGATCTCGACCTCGGCATCGATTGGCTGGCCCGAACTCGGCGCGATCTTGCCGCCGAATCGCAGGCCGATGCGGGCGCCGAGGCCCGCGTCGAAGCAGATGCGGACCGCGATCGGGTCCCAGATCGGGCCGAGGCAGGCGCTCTCGACGTTCTTCTCGATCAGGTACTTCAGGATGTCGGTATTGTCCGATGGCGCGCCGCCGCCGGCATTGTCGGTCGGATCGGCGATGACCACCGGCAGGTCGTTGAAGGCCACCCCCTCGTCGACTCCCGCGGCGACGCCGAACGATTTC
Organism: Reyranella sp.; assembly: GCF_965279625.1. Classification (GTDB taxonomy): domain Bacteria; phylum Pseudomonadota; class Alphaproteobacteria; order Reyranellales; family Reyranellaceae; genus Reyranella. The sequence goes on along the minus strand of NZ_OZ257251.1, from coordinate 5,341,829 downwards.
GGCTGCGTCTTGCCGCGCAGCCCCACCAGCTCCTCACCTAACTGTGTGGCCAGCGCATCGGCCTTCTTCTTGTCGCCGTCGGCGATCACCAGCACGCGCGTGCCGATCTCGGGCACGTCGCCATAGGGGAAGCAGTGTGCGATCGAGACGGACAGGATGCCGTCCTTGCCTTCCATGGCCATGATGCGGTCGACGAGGCCGCGCATCGGCTGGATCGTCGTCGGATAGCTCTGGATCTGCCGGCAATCGTAGACCGACATGACCGGCTTCACCTTGCCGCGTAACGTGGCCAGCACGAGGTCGAGCACGTCCTCTGCGCGATCGACGACGTCGGTGTGGGGGAATTCCTTGTAGAACACCATGATGTCGGCGTTGGAGACCCGCTTCATCGTGAGGTGGCAATGCGGGTCGAATTCGACTCCGATCACGCATTTGGGTCCCACGATCGCGCGGCAGCGCTCGATCATGTCGCCTTCGACGTCGTCGTAGCCGTGCGCCACCATCGCGCCGTGCATACCGAGCAGCAGACCGTCGACCGGCAGCGCCGCCTCGAGCTGGCCCAGGATCTCGTCGCGCATGGTCTCGTAGGCGGCGCGGTTGGTTATGCCGGCCGGGCTGGCGGCAAAGCAGCTTCCCTCGATCAGCTCAAAGCCCTCTTCCTTGGCGCGGGCGCGCGCGACGAACAGCGGCGCGGTGCACATGCGGGGCGCATCGGTCGGATGCTCGCCGGGACGGAAAAACACCGTCTCGCGAAAATTCTCCAGGCTGGTCGGCAAGGGGGAGAAGGTGTTGGTCTCGGTGGCAAGCGTGGCAGCAAACAGACGCATGGAACTCCTAGGGGACGATACCGGCGGGAAGGGACAGGCAATGCCGGGCGATGGCGCCCGGCGTGGTGAGCCAGATGCGGTCGCGATGTTTCGCGATGTGACGCAGCGCGCGCTTGAGATGCCGCAGACGATGCGGTTGGCCGACGAGGTAGGCATGCAACGCCACGCCCATCACCAGCGGCCGCTCCTGCGACAGTTCCAGCATCTCGTCGAACTGGTCGACGATGATGTCGGCGAAGGCGTCGCCGCCGATCTTGCGGCCGGCGATCTGCGGAATGTCGTTCACTTCCTGGGGATAGGGCACGGCGAGAATGCGCTTGTCGCCGCGGCACCGGAACCAGACGGGCTGGTCGTCCATGCACCAGTCCAGCAGGTAGCGATACCCGCCTTCGGCCAGAAGGTCGGGCGTAACGTAACTGTGTGAAATCCACGGCCCCAGCCAGCCTTCGGGAGGACGGCCCTCTGCTCTCGCGAGGCGCGACGTCGCCTCGGCGATCAGGGTCCGTTCGTCCGCCTCGGCGAGCACGCCCTGGCGTTCCGCATTGGTGCGGCCATGCCCCACGATCTCGTCGCCGCGCGCCCGGCAGGCCGCCACCAGCTCCGGCGCATAGTCGTACATGGAACTGTTGACCAGCGCCGCCATCGGCAGCCGAAGAGCGTCGAAGGCGTCGAGCATGTACCAGGCACCGACGCGATTGCCATAATCGCGCCATGCATAGTTGAGAATGTCGGGATGTGGACCACCTGGCGCCAGCTCCGCCCCAAGACCCTCGCCGTAGGAAAAATGCTCGAGATTGAGCGCGAAATAGACGGCGAGTCGCCGGCCAGCCGGCCAGCTGTAGTCGGCTCGGCCCCGCAGCGGGACATAGTCGTACCGGTCGTGTGTTCTCAGTTCCATCCCGACAAACTAACGTCGCAAGCCACGAAGGGCTACGGTTTCGCCATGCTCAAACGTCTGATGTCGGCTGCCCTGACCAGCTGCCTGCTCATCTTCGCCGGCTCACCGGCCTTCGCCTACTATTCGAAGGACTCGTACGAAGCGGAAGTCAGCTTCGAGAGCAGGGTCGAGATTGCCGAGGATACGCCCGACTACGTCCTGCTGCCCTCCTACATCAACCGGCAGCTCCTCTATCTCGCGGGTCCGCTGCAGGCCGCCCCGAAGAAGGCCGCCGCCAAGAACGACGCGAAGGTCGACATTCTGGGCCGGCAACGCGACAGCAAGACCGGCAAGCACTATGTGCGGTACCGCTACACCGGCACGTTCGTTCTCGACAACGGACTGCAGGACGTCGTGAAGGTCCGACTGCCTCTCAACCTCGACGAGGTGTGGGATCGCTCGACCGACAAGTGCTTCAGCTGGGGCGAGAAGTACCGCATGGCCTATTTCTGGGCGCCGCTTAACAAGGGGTGCCCGCTGGTCGATGGCATCGACTACACCACGTCGGACGCCACGATCCTCGCCAAGCGCGCGAATACCGCCAATTCCACCCCGGCTTACGAGCGACTGGCCAATGGGAACGGCGAGATCCGCGTCGTCCTGACCTTCGGCGCGGACGAGGACAAAAACGGCAATATTTCGCCTGACAAGAACACCGACTACAACGCCGGCAATTACCGCGACATTCGCAAGTTCCTCGTGAACCAGGGATTCGCAGGCCGCACCGTCCCGGCGGCCGAGCGCGAGCGTGACTGCGGCAACACGAAGTCGCTGGCCGCCTCGCCGGGCCATGTCGAGGAATATGTCCGGACCGACGGCACCCGCAAACTCGTGGTCCGTCTCTTCTGGGGCGTCACCAACATCGGGGAGGACAGCATCGCCTTCTTCTGCATGGCGAAGGAGGCCGCGGAACGCGGTTCCGTTTTCCTCTATGCCGGACATTCCCGCGTCGGCCTGCTGGACCTCACCTACATGGGCGAACAGATCGGCGCGCCCATCAAGATGAACAAGGATCAGTATCAGATCTACGCGTTCTTCGGCTGCTCCAGCTACAGCTACTACAATCTCTCCTATTTCGCGGCCAAGGCCTCGCCTGCCGATCCGGAAGGCATGAGGAACGCCAATATCATCACCAATGGCATCACCGGCTCGTTCGGCTCGATGACCGACTTCACAACGAAGACCCTGAAGCCGATCTTCGAGTGGTCGGCGCGCGGCACCCGGACGAGCTGGCAGCAGATCATGAACTCCTACTCGGAGAGATTCCTGACCGGCGTTAACGGCGACCAGTAGCGGGACTGCACACCGCCGGGCGACGACTCCGCGCATCACCCGGGCGTAGCGCGGGAAACCCGGATGGGCTACGGTCGCAGACTTAATGAAGAAGCCGCTGCCTGCTGAGGCAGTGGACGAACCGGGAGGAAGAACGCGTTGACGGCGACGAGTGCTGCCGCTTTGCCTGCGACCACGAACGCCGCGCCCGCCGCGCGGCGGTGGGCTGCGCCGCTCTGGGTCGGCGCCCTGCTTCTCATCCTCACCTTCCTGGTGATCTATCCGCTGCTGATGCTGTTCTTCGGCGCGATCAGCGATTCCAACCCGGTGATCGACGGTTTCGCGAAGTTCAATCCGTCGCTGACCCATTTCATCGCCGTGCTGGGCAACGAGAACGTGCGCCTGGCCTTCTTCAATGCGCTGGTGGCGTGCGGCGGCGGTGCGGTTCTCGCCGTCGTGATCGGCCTCGCCTTCTCGTGGATCGTCGTTCGCACCAACACGCCCTTCAAGGGGTTCATTGCGGCCGCCAGCATGATCCCGCTGTTCGTGCCGCCGCTGGTCGCGGGCGTCGCCTGGAGCATCCTCGGATCGCCCAAGACCGGCCTGCTCAACACCGCCCTCAAGTGGATGGGCGTCGACTTCCGCTTCGACTTCTATTCGATGTCGGGCCTGATCCTGGTCTTCGGCTTCTACTACGCACCCTACGTCTACATGTTCACCGCGTCGGCGCTGCGGAACATGGACCCGAGCCTCGAGGAAGCCTCGGAGGTCGCCGGTGCCTCGGCCTTCACGACCCTCTTCACCGTCACCTTTCCGCTGATCGCGCCGGCGATCCTGGCGGGCTCGCTGCTGTCCTTCGTGGTGATGCTCGGCATCTACGGCGTGCCGGCCGCGCTGGGTGCGCCGGCCAACATCAACGTGCTCACGACCTACATCTTCAAGCTGACCGCCTGGAGTCCGCCGCTCTACAACACGGCCGCCGCCGTCGCGATCCTGCTGATGATGGTGACCGCCATCCTCGTCTGGGCGCAGCAGCGCGTGCTGTCGGGCCGCAGCTTCGCCACCGTCGCCGGCAAGGCGTTCCGCCCGCGCAGCCTGAACCTCGGGCCGTGGCGCTGGCTCACCTTCAGCCTCGCCCTCGCCTATCTCTTCGTCGTCGTCGTGCTGCCCACGATCGCCCTGGTGATCGCCGCCTTCCGCCGCTTCCTGTTCTTCAAGGACTTCGAGGCCGTGTTCGACATGAAGGCCTATAGCTGGGTTCACTTCAATTCGATCTTCGACAATCCGCTGACCATGATCTCGATCTGGAACACGATGAAGGTCGGCGTGATCACCGCCGTCATCGGCGGCGTCCTGGCCTTTGCCATCGGCTACACGATCAACCGCACGCAGGTCTCTGGCCGCAAGTCGATCGACCTGCTGTCGACCATCCCGGTCGCCATTCCCGGACTGGTCGTCGGCGTCGCCTATCTCTGGGCCTGGATCGGCCTGCCCGGCGGGCTCTACGGCACGATCTGGATCCTGGCGTTGGCCTTCGTGGCGCGCTTCATCCCCGACACGGTGAAGTCGCTGTCGACGTCCTTCATGCAGATTCACAAGGAGCTCGAGGAAGCCGCCTGGATCTGCGGCCGCGGCCTGCTCAGCACCATCGCCACCATCATGGTGCCGCTGGCGCGGCCCGGCATCGTGGCGTCGATGACGCTGCTGTTCGTCCTGGCGGTGCGCGAGCTGGGCTCGTCGTTGTTCCTCTACACCAGCGACACGACCGTGATGGCCGTGCTGCTGCTCGACTATTACGAAGGCGGAAACGTCGGAAAGACCGCCGCCTTCAGCCTGGTGCAGACCGTGATCCTCGGAGTTCTCCTCGGCATCACCACCTGGCTTTCCCGCGGCTCGGCCGAGAGCGCCGGACGCGCCGGCTAACAAACCAACCAATTGGAGGAAATAAGATGAAGCGCAGAACGATACTGGCCGGCATCGCCGGCGCCGCGGCAACGGCCGCCCTTCCCGCCCGCGCCCAGCAGGATCAGTTCGGCTCCAAGGAGCTGATCGCCGCCGCCGAGAAGGAAGGCGGGCTCACCCTGTACACGGCCGACTTCGCCGAGACGCAGCAGGAAGTGATCAAGGAATTCAACAAGCGCTTCCCCAAGATCAAGGTCGCGATGGTGCGCGCCCCGGGTGGCCAGCTGATCACCCGCATCAAGACCGAAGCCGCGGCCGACAAGCTGGGCGCCGACGTGGTCAATCATTCCGACCGCGGCCTGATGCTGGAGATCGCCGACCTCTTCCAGGATTACGCGCCGCCGAACGCCGCCGATTATCGCACCGACGTGCTGGTCTCGCCGAAGCTGTGGCCGGGCGTCACCCTGGGCTGGGCGATCGCCTACAACACGCAGCTCGTGAAGAACCCGCCCAAGACCTGGATGGATCTCACCAAGCCCGAGTACAAGAACAAGCAGATCGGCCAGGTGATCGGACCGTCGGGCGGCACGACCTGGACGCGCATCATGTTCGAGCGCCAGGTGCTGGGCGAGGACTACTGGAAGAAGCAGGCCGAGCTCGGCATCGCCCTCTACCCGTCGGGCGCACCCTGCTCCGACGCCGTGGTGCGCGGCGAGGTCTCGATCGCGCCGCTGCTCTACAACATCATCTACACCAAGATCGTCGAAGGCGCCCCGGCCGAGGCGATCTTCGCGCCCGAGGGCGTGCCGATCGTCCCCTATGCCGACGGCATCACCAAGGCGTCGAAGAATCCCAACGCCGCCCGCCTGTTCATGAACTGGCGCCTGTCCAAGGAAGGCCAGACCTTCATGATCAACAAGCTGGGCAACATCACCTCCCTCAAGGAGCCGCCGGCTTATCCGAAGGGCTGGGATCCCAAGGTCATCAAGGTCTGGGTGCCCAAGTTCGAGGAGTTCGACAAGCTCCGCGCGACCTGGATCGAGGAGTGGAACAAGACCTACGGGTATCGCCAGTGAGCGCTGCGCTTCTCGTCGAGGATCTGGTCAAGAAGTTCGGGACCGGCAAGGCGGCCGTCGATGGCGTGAACTTCGACGTGCCGGCAGGCGAGATCGTGGTGCTGCTGGGGCCTTCGGGCTGCGGCAAGACCACGACGCTGCGCTGCGTGGCCGGCCTCGAACATCCGACCGGCGGCCGCATCTCGATCGGCGGCCGAATCGTCTCGGAACCCGAGCGCGGCACGCTGGTCAGCCCGCGCGAGCGCGACATCGGCATGGTGTTCCAGTCCTATGCGGTGTGGCCGCACATGACGGTGCACCAGAACGTCGCCTATCCGCTGAAGTATCGCCGCAACAGCAAGGGCAGCGGAGGCGACATCAACGCCAAGGTCCGCGAGACGCTCGAACTGGTCGGTCTCGGCGAATACGCGGAACGGCCGGTCACATCCCTCTCGGGCGGACAGATGCAGCGCGTCGCACTGGCGCGCAGCCTGGTCTACCGGCCACAGCTCCTTCTGCTCGACGAGCCGCTGTCCAATCTCGATTCCAAGCTGCGAATCCGCCTCCGGGACGAGCTGCGCCGCATCCTGAAGATGACCGGCATGACCGGCCTCTACGTGACCCACGACCAGTCCGAGGCCGTGGTGCTGGGTGACCGCATCGGCGTCATGCGCAACGGCAAGCTGCTGCAGATGGCGCCGCCGGGCGAGATCTACAACAGGCCGGCCGATTCCTTCGTCGCCAACTTCACCGGCGCGTCGAACGTGCTGCTGGGCAAGGTCCTGGAGCGCAAGGGCGAGCAGGCCGTCATCGATCTCGGCGCTGCCGGCCGCATCGAGGCCTGGACGCCGCAACCGCTCGCGGTCGGAGACAAGGCCCGCGTGGCGCTGCGGGCGGAGAACATCCGCCTGGGCGAACGCGGCCCCGCCAACAGCTTCACCGGCCGCGTCATCGAACGGCGCTACCAGGGCATGCAGACCGTCTACGACGTCGAGTTCGGCGGCCACAAGCTCGAGGTGCTGGAACTCGGCACCGCGGCCCGGCACACCGACGGCGAGGTCGCGATCACCATGCCGCCCGACACCTGCTGGGCCTATCGCGACGAGGGTCAGGCGACCGTGGACTGAAGCACGGCACGAAGCGCCGCCGCGAGCGGCGCATCGTGCTCGGGCAAGAGGACCTGCGGATCGAGCGTGAGCACGCCGCGCGCGGCGTGCCGCTCCGACAGATGAACCGGCGGATCCGCTTTCTGCAGCCTCGCACTGGCGGCGAGCGCGTCCGACACGGTGATCTCCAGAACGGGGACGCGCCCGGTCTGCGCCGCCGGCATCAGTTTGACGTCGAGACCGTCCAGCGACGCGGCGATGGCCTCCAGCCGCGTCTGCAGCGCGGCATTGGCGGCTGAATCGTCGGCCTCGATGAAGCGCTCCAGCGCCACGAGCAGACCCACGATCTCCTCCTTGCCCGCCTTGAAGCCGCGTCCGATCCCGTGATGCGGGACGCCGCGCAGATTTGCGCGATCGACGAGGCGCGGCGGCGTCCAGGTGTCGGGGGCCACATCCATGTCGAGTTGCTGCAGCAGCGCCGAGGCCACGAGATCGCGCCGGCCGGCGAGGATGCCCGACGCCTGCGGGCCGCCCAGCGCCTTGCCGCCGGAAAAGGCCACGAGGTCGACGCCCATGTCGATGAACCGCCGCAGGTTCTCCTTGGGCGGCAACTGCGCCGCCGCATCGACGATCAGCGGAATGCCGTTGGCGCGACAGGCAGCGATCGCGGTCGGCAGATCGACGATGCTGGTCGCATTGACCGAGAAGGCCATCGCCACCACTGACGGGGACAGCGCCGTCTCGATCTCCCAGGCTTCGAGCCCGCGCACGCCGGCGCCGGTGCCCCGGTCGTTGTGGCCGATGTCGACCAGCCGTGCGCCCGAGGCGGCCAGTGCATGGGCGTAGCCGGTGCGCTGGGTGCGCGGGATCAGGATGTCGTGCGGAAAGGCGCCTGCATGCGGAAGGGCCGCCATCTTCGCAATGTCCCAGCGCGCGATGGCAGCCGCGGCCGCGAGCGTGAGGGCCGCGGCCGCGCCCGTCGTGACCAGCCCCGCCTCCGCGCCCGTCGCCGCGGCGATGCGGCCGCTGGCGGCGTCCTGGAGTTCGCCGATGTCGACCGACCCGCGTGAGGCCGCCGCCATCGCGGCCACGACCTCGGGCGCCATCACCGCGCCTCCAAGGCGAGTGAGCGCGCCGGCTGCATTGATGCGGCGACGTACGCCGAGACGGTCGTAAGGGTCTGCCTGATTCATGCGGCGAGCTTAGCCCAGCCGCTTAGACCCGCCCAATGATCGCGATCGGGCCGCCACCGGCCGGCCCCTGGTGCTCGGCGCCACCGGAAACATAGAGCATCGTGTCACCGATCACGCCGGCCAGCACGCCGCCCACCAGCGCCCGGGCATGGCGGGTCGAATGGATATCGCTGTCGTCCAGCATCGTGTGGCGTCGTCCACGAATCGCGCCCGACGGCGCGGCCTCCGCCTTGGCGAGCACCGCCGCAACGTCCTCGCCGGTCACGCCAAGCCGCCCCAGGATGCGATGCGCCGCCCCGGCATCGATCGCGTCGCGCATCACGTCGTGATCGATCAGCAGGTCGCCGGACCAGCCGTGCGCATTGCCCAGCACCACAATCTCGTTGCGGAGCAGCTCGACGCCCGCCGAGGTGCTGGCCACGCGCGAGTAGAGCGACCAGTCGCGACAGACCGCCTCCTCCGGTGCGTCCCTGACCTCGCCCAGTGCCAGCGCCACACCCAGTGCCGAAGCGCCGCGTGACAGGGCCATCGAATGGTAGGTGTCGTCGGTGGCGGTTGCGGCGCCGCGCTTTGCCGCCTCCTCGATGCGCTCCTTTGTCAGCAGCGGGCATTTGATCTGCACGAAATGCACATCATGCGGCGTGGTGATGCCGGCATCCTTCATGGCCGAAGTCACGGCCGCCGCCGTCTCTTGGATCTGCACCGTGCGGCCGATCTCCTCGGGCTTGAAGGACCGCGTCAAACCGACACCGATGGCCAGCCGCGGCCCCGAAGAGGCCGGTGGCGGCGCGGTCTCGCGACAGAAGACGAGCAGATGCGGCGACAGCCCGCCTTCCGTGCCCCCAGACATCACGATGGCGACCCGCTTCTCGATCTCCGCCAGCGGGCAGCCGAGCGCGCTTGCCAGCACCAGCTTCAAGGCCAGGGTGGCATAGCCGCGGGTGAAATCGTTGACGCAGCCATTGCCCTCGGTCTTGCCGACGATGGCCACGATGGTTGCGGGGTCGAGCTCGCCCGCCTCGATGGCGGCGACGAGCGGAGACGTATCCTGCGGGCCCGCGGTCGGCAGGCGCAGCACCTTTGTCTGGCGACTCATCTCAGGCGGCCTTTCCGGCATCGCTGCCATGCCGCGCCCGACGGCGACGCAGCCAGGTGACCGACAGCAGCGACAGCGCGATGACAAGGAACGAGACGCCCGTAGTCACCGTACCAAGTGCATAGAGCACCGGCGTCGTCACGTTGGTGGTCATTCCGTAAATCTCGAGGGGTAGCGTGTTGAAGGTGCCGGCGGTGTAGAGGCTCCGGGCGAACTCGTCGTAGGACAGCGTGAAGCCGAACAGGCCGACGCCGATCAGGCTCGGCAACAGGATCGGCACCACGACATGCCGGATCGTCTGCCACGAGGTAGCGCCGAGGTCGCGCGCGGCCTCCTCGTAGCGCCGGTCGAAGCGGTTGAAGACGGCGAACATGATGAGCAGGCCGAACGGCAGGGTCCAGGTGAGGTGCGCGCCGAAGGCCGAACTGTACCAGGCAGGATCCCATCCCAGCACACGGTACAGGAGGCCAATGCCCAGGCTGATCAGGATCGAGGGCACGATCAGGCTGGCGATGGCGAGATAGAAGAGGATGCCCGAGCCGCGGAAACGCGAGCGGAAGGCAAGCCCCGCCGAGAAGGAGGCCGCGACCGTCACCAGCATGACAGCGGCACCGAGGATCAATGAGCGCTGCAGCGAGCCCGCGAAGTCGCCCACCATCTGCTTCTCGAACAGGTTTTTGAACCAATGCAGCGAAACGCCGTTCATCGGGAAGGTCAGTCCGCCCCCCGGCCCCTGGAACGACAGGATGAGGATGGTCAGGGTCGGGCCGTAGAGAAACAGCACGAACAGGCAGAAGAAGGCACCGAGGAGCCAGAAGGCGGGGCCGCGCTTGCCGTGCTGCACGTCACAGCTCCTTGCGGATGTCGACGAGGCGCATCATGGCCGCGACGATGAACAGGACCAGCAGGAGCAGCACGACCGCATTGGCTGCGGCGGCGGGATACTGCAGCAGCGACATGGCGTTCGCCATCATCAGGCCCACAGAGGCGCTGAGGCCCCCGCTCATCATCCGCACCGTGACGAAGTCGCCCATCACGATGGTGACGACGAAGATCGAGCCGATGGCGATGCCGGGCTTGCACAGCGGCAGGATGACGTTGACCAGCGTCTGCCAGCCGGTCGCACCGGCGTCGCGTGCCGCTTCGAGCAGGCTGCGGTCGATGCGCATCATCGAGTTGAAGATCGGCACTACCATGAACAGCGTGTAGAGGTGCACATAGGCCAGCACGACCGAGAAGTCGGAATAGAGCAGGAACTCCAGCGGCTCCTTGATCAGGCCGAGGTTCATCAGCGTCGTGTTGGCGAGACCGTGTCGCCCGAGGAACGGGATCCACGAGATCATGCGGATGACGTTGGAGGTCCAGAACGGGATGGTGCAGAGCAGGAACAGCACCGTCTGCATCGTGGGCGAGCGCACGTGGAAGGCCACGAAGTAGGCGACGGTGAAGCCGATCAGGAGGGTCAGCGCCCAGGTGATCAGCGCGAACTGGATCGTCTGCTGGTAGGTCCGCCACGTCACCGGCGAGAGCAACAGCTCCTCGTAGTTCTGCAGCAGGAAGGCCGGGATGATCTGGGTCGTGTTGTAGTCGAAGAAACTCACCACCACGATCGTGGCGATCGGGACAATCAGGAACAGCAGGAACACCAGCGCGAGCGGCGCGACCTGCAGATAGGTGACCCAGGACTTTACGCGGTTCATCAATTCATACCCTCTCCCCCGCTTCGGCACTGTCTAAGCGCCTGTGGGGGAGAGGCAGTTTGAGGAAGTTAAACTCAATATTCGAAATACTCGAAACGGTCAGGCGGCGATGAACTGGTTCCACTTCTGGACCATGTAGCGGTCCTCATCCATCACCGCGTTCCAGCAGGCGACGGCGCCCATGCGGTCGTAGAACGAGCCGCCGTCGCGTACGGCGCCGGCCTTCTCGACGATCTGGCCCTGCGGGTTCTTGATGTCGCCCTGGGCCGGCTTGCCTTCCATCCAGAAGCCCCACTCGTCGGCCGACATGTTGGCCTTGGCCGTTTCCAGCACCGCCGAGTAGTAGCCCTGGCGGTTGAGGAAGGCGCCGACCCAGCCGGACAGGTACCAGTTGATGTAATCGTAGGCCGCATCGAGCTGCGCGCCCTGTAGGTGCTTGGCAAGCGCCAGGCCGCCGCCCCAGGCGCGATAGCCTTCCTTGAGGGGCTGGTAGGTACAGGGCACGCCCTTGCCGCGCACCGCCGAGACCGCCGGCGACCACATCGACTGGATCACCACCTCGCCCGAGGTCATGAGGTTCACCGACTCGTCGAAGGTCTTCCAGAAGGCGCGGAACTGGCCGTCTTTCTTCGTCTTGATCAGGAAATCGATGGTCTTGTCGATCTCCGCCTTGGTCATGTTGCCCTTGTCGCCGTACTTCACGATGCCGGCGGCCTCGCAGATCATCGCGGCGTCCATGATGCCGATCGACGGAATGTTCAGGATCGACGTCTTGCCCTTGAACTTCGGATCGAGGATGTCCTTCCACGAATCGATCTTGCGGCCGACCAGATCGGGCCGGATGCCGAGCGTGTCGGCGTTGTAGATCGTGGGCACGATCGTGAACCACTGGGTCTGGCCCTTGGCGAACTTGGTCGAGCCCGCGCCCTCGACGAAGCTCACGGTGCTGGGCGCCGTGCCCTGGGCGATGACGCTGTCGGCCTTGAGCTTGCCGGTAGTGAAGATCGGCACGATCTTGTCGAAAAGCTTGATCTTCTTGACGTCCATCGCCTGCAGCGTGTTGGCGCCAAAGACCTTCTTGATCATCCAGTATTCGATGTCGCCGATGTCGAAGGAGTTGGGCTGCGTCACGACGCGCTGCACCACCGCATCCGAATCGAGCGCCGTCATCTGCAGCGTGATGCCGAGGTCGGCCTTGCACTTCTCGGCGATCTCGTTGATTGCCGACACGCCGGTGCCGCACTGGCGCAGCACGATGTTCTTGTTGTTCTGCGCCCAGATCACCGGGAAGCCGGTGATCGCGCCGCTGCCGACGGCCGCGCCCGCAATGCCGGCTGCGCCCTTGAGCATCCTGCGGCGGCCGATGCCGCCATTCGATTTCCGAGCCATCTCGTCTTCCCTCCTACAGCCACGACGGCGCGGGGCCGTCTCCCTTACTCAACGGCCGAGCACGTGAACGTCCTCGGCCTTCCACGACAGAATGACGGGCTCGCCGGGCCGCACCGGCGAGGCATCGAAGCGCGCCTCCGACAGGGTCGCCGACAAAGTCTCGAGGCCGACCACGTCGATCCCGACCTGGACGGTCGAGCCGAGATACTCGACGGAGCGGGTGACGCCCTGCAGGGAGGTCACGCCGGCTTCCCCGGACGTGCCGGCCTGCACCGACATGCGGTCGGCGCGAATGGCGACGAATGGCCCCTCGCCCGCCCCGGCGCGAGCAACGGCCGCCGGCAGCACGTTGTGGCCGCCGATGAACTTGGCGACGAAAGCCGACGCCGGGCGGTTGAAGACCTCGCGTGGCGGCGCCGCCTGCTCGATCCTACCGCCGTTCATCACCACGACGAGATCGGCCAGCGCCATCGCCTCGTCCTGGCTGTGCGTCACGTGAATGAAGCTGATGCCGAGACGCGTCTGCAGGCTCTTCAGCTCCTCCCGCATCTTGATGCGCAGGAAGGGATCGAGCGCCGACAGCGGCTCGTCGAGCAACAGGACCTGCGGGTCGGTGATCAGCGCGCGCGCGAGAGCGACCCTCTGTTGCTGGCCGCCGGAAAGCTGCGCCGGCAGGCGGCCGGCATAGGCCTCCATGTGGACCCGCTTCAACATCTCCAGGGCACGCGCCCGGCGCGTGTCCTTGTCGATTCCGCGCATCTTGAGGCTGAAAGCGACATTGTCGGTGCAATCGAGGTGCGGAAAGAGCGCATAGGACTGGAACATCATCGCCGTACCGCGCGCCGCCGGCGGCAGATCCGTTATGTTCTCGTTGCCCAGGATGATGTCGCCCTCGGACGCCTCCTCGTGCCCGGCGACCATGCGGAGCGTCGTTGTCTTGCCGCAGCCACTGGGACCCAGGAGGCAGCAATAGGACCCGGCCGGGATACGCAGGCCGATCGAATCGACCGCCACCGTGTCGCCGTAGCGCTTGGTCAGGGAAACGAGTTCAATGTCCGGCTGCTTGGCCATGCAACCGTGGCAAGCAAGCTGTATGCCAGCGCTGTAAAATTCCCTGGGGACGGAAGTTCAACCGGCACGGCGTTGGCGCGGTCCTTGCTCGATCCGGACCAATGCGAGGCAGAGGGAGGCGGCGATGCGGTTGATCGGCGTGGACGTGGGCGGCACTTTCACTGACCTGGTCTATGCCGATACCGAGGCCGGCCGCACCGCCGTGCACAAGGTCTCGACCACGCCGGACGATCCGTCCCGCGGCGTCGTGCAGGGGCTGATGGCGCTCTGCGACAAGTATTCGATCCCGCGCGAGACCATCGACACGGTGTTCCACGGCACGACCATCGCAACCAATGCGATCCTCGAGCACGACGGTGCCGTCACCGGCATGATCACCACCGGCGGCTATCGCGATATCCTGCACATCGGCCGCCACCAGCGGCCGCAGCACTACTCCATCATGCAGGACATTCCCTGGCAGGACCGGCCGCTGGTGAAGCGGCGCCATCGCAAGACGGTGACGGAGCGGCTGGTGCCGCCGCGCGGCGAGGTGCTGGAGCCGCTCGACGAGGAGGGCGTGCGCCAGGCCGTTCGTGAGCTGAAGGAGGCCGGCGTCCAGGCCATCGCGATCTGCTTCCTCTTTTCCTATCTCGACGCGAGCCACGAGGCGCGCGCCCTCGCGATCGTGCGCGAGGAATATCCGGAGTGCTTCGCCACCACCTCCTCGTCGGTGTCGCCGCAGTTCCGCGAGTTCGAGCGCTTCACGACCACGGCGATGAATGCGTTCGTCGGCCCGAAGGTGCGCAACTACGTGACCCGCCTCGAATCGGAGATCGAGGCCTCGGGCTTCAAGGCCGACCTGCGCATCATGGCTTCCAACGGCGGCGTCGCGACGCCCGGCATGGTGGCCGAGCGGCCGGTGCTGACCCTCCTCTCGGGACCGGCCGCCGGCGTGATCGGCGGCGACTGGGCGGGCGCGCTCTCGGACAAGCGCAACCTCATCACCTTCGATGTCGGCGGCACCTCGGCCGATATCGGCATCGTCACCGAGGGCGGCTTCGGCGAGGCCACGGCGCGCGACACCTGGATCGCGGGCTTTCCCGTGCTGGTGCCGATGATCGACGTGCACACGATCGGTGCCGGCGGCGGCTCCATCGCCTTCGTCGATCAGGCCGGCGCCTTCAAGGTGGGCCCGCGCTCGGCGGGCGCCGTGCCCGGTCCCGCCGCCTATGGACGCGGCGGCACGCGGGCCACGGTGACCGACGCCAACGTCGTGCTGGGGCGGCTCGATGGCGGCAACTTCCTGGGCGGCGGCATGTCGCTCGACGAGGTCGCGGCGCGGCGCGTGATCGGCGAGCTGGCGCGCGAGCTCGAACTCTCGGATCTTGAAGCCGCCGAGGGCGTGATCACCCTGATCAACGCCAACATGGCCAACGCCATCCGCTCCCGCACCGTCCAGAAGGGCATCGATCCGCGCAACTATGCGCTGGTGGCGTTCGGCGGGGCCGGCCCGCTTCATGGCGCAGAAGTGGCCGACATGCTGGGCGTCACGGAGGTGATCGTGCCGCCGCATCCCGGCATCACCTCGGCGGTCGGCCTGCTGATCAGCGACCTGCGCTACGACGCGATCCGCACCTCGTTCCAGGTGTCGGGCGCCGCCGACCTCTTGCGCATCAACGCCGATTTCGACGCCATGGCCAAGGAACTCGCCGGACGTTTCACCGCCGACGGCATCGATCTCTCGAAGGTGACGTTTGAGCGCCGCGGCGATCTTCGGTACGTCGGCCAGGGCTACGAACTCCGGGTCATCTTCCCTGACGGAGTTCTCGACGAGGCGGCCCTCGCCAAGGCCTTCGAGGCCTTCCATGAGGTCCACAAGCGCGAGTACGGTCATCATTTCGCCGACTCGGCCATTGAGATCGTGAACCTGCGCCTCGTGGGAGCGGCCAGCGCCGCGACCATCGCGAAGCCCGCACCGGACGGCGCCCGCTCTCTAAGCAGTGCGACGGTGCGCTCCGGCAACGGGACCTTCCGGGTCGAGGGCAAGCTCGGCGACTACCCGACGACCTTCTACCGCCGCGACCTGCTGCCGATCGGCGAGCGTATCTACGGTCCTGCCATCGTCCTGCAGATGGACACCACCACCGTCGTGCCGCCGCACTTCAGCTTCGAGGCCGACGCGGCCGGCAATCTAGTGATTCGCAAGGAGGCCAAGCAATGAGCCCCGCCACCGCCCGGCAGCCCGCGACCAAGCCTGACCGCATCGACCCTATCACCAGCAGCGTGATCCAGGGCGCGCTGGAGAACATCGCCATCGAGATGGGCTACAAGCTGATGCGCATGAGCTACTCCTCGATCATCCGCGAGTCGGAGGATTTCGGAGCGGCCCTCGTCGATGCGGAAGGCCGT
Organism: Reyranella sp.; assembly: GCF_965279625.1. Taxonomy (GTDB): domain Bacteria; phylum Pseudomonadota; class Alphaproteobacteria; order Reyranellales; family Reyranellaceae; genus Reyranella. Next base: position 5,325,890 of record NZ_OZ257251.1, on the reverse strand, counting down.
GGCCTGGCTGAATCGGCCCAGTCGACGCCGCTGCAGTCGGGCCCGATCCCTGGTTACGTGCGCGGCATCCAGCGCATCCTGAAGCAGCGCGGCGACACGATCCGGCCGGGCGACGTCATCATGCACAACGACGCCTATTCCGGCGCAAGCCATGGCCCCGACGTGGCCTTCATCGTGCCGGTCTTCGTCCAGGGCCGCCTGATCGCGTTTGCCGCCACCACCGCGCATCATCTCGACATCGGCGCGCTGTCGCCCGGCTCCTGCGGCATCGTCGAAGCGATCGACGCCTATGCCGAGGGCCTGCAGTTCAAGGCGATCAAGGTCTACGACCGCGGCGTCCGGAACGACGCCGTATGGCAGATCGTGCGCGACAATATCCGCGCCTCGGACCTCGTGGTCGGCGACATGGATGCCCAGGTGGCGGCGGCGCGAATCGGCGCGGAGCGCATGGTCGAGCTGGTCGAACGCTACGGGCTGGAGACCTTCGAGCAGGCGTGCGGCGCGCTGATGGATCACGCCGAACGCTTGATGCGGCAGGCGATCGCCAAGCTGCCCGACGGCGTCTATCGCGCCGAGACGGCGATCGACGGCTATCTCGACAGCGACGATCCCACCAAGAAGGAATTGCCCATCGTCGTTACCATCACCAAGAAGGACGATTCCCTGGTGGTCGACCTAACGGGAACAGCGCCGCAGGTGCCCGACCGGCCCATTAACATGCCGCTCGAAGGCACCGCCGACATCGCGATCTGGCTCACCATCCGCTCGGTCCTGCTCGACACCGAGGTGCACGGCCACATCCCGGTCAACGCGGGACTCATCCGGCCCATCACCATCGTGGCGCCCAAGGGCTGCCTCGCCAACCCGACCTTCCCCGCTCCGACCATCGCGCGCTTCTGTCCTGGCAACCAGCTTGCCGACACTGTGATGAAGGCGCTGTCGCAGGCGATGCCCGGCAATGTCTCGGCCGGCATCGGCAATCTCAAGGTCATCGCCTTCTCCGGCCTCAAGGACGAGACACATTGGGTGCACATGGAGATCTTCGAAGGCTCCTATGGCGGGCGGCTGGGCAAGGACGGCATGGACGCCGTCGACACGCTCTACGCCAACACCCGCAACAACCCGATCGAGGACATCGAAACCCATCTGCCGCTGAGGGTGCTGCGCTACGAACTGCGCGAGGACGTGGCCGGCGCCGGCAAATGGCGCGGCGGCCTGGGCTCGGTGCGCGAGTTCGCATTCCTGAGCGACGGCGGCGCCTCGGTCGAGGGCGAAGGCCATCGCTATCGGCCGTGGGGCTTCTTGGGCGGCAGCGAGGGAATGCCGGCCAAGCTCGACCTGATGGTGCCCGGCCACGCCGACCGCGCGCTGCCCTCGAAGGTGCCGCACATGAACATCGCCAAGGACGGCCGCTTCGTCTGCTACGGACCGGCCGGTGGTGGCTATGGCAACCCGATGGAGCGCGATCCGGCCAATGTGGCCGACGACGTGCTCGACGAAGTGATCTCGGTCGAAACGGCGCTCCGCGACTATGGCGTCGTGATCTCGGGCAAGGGCGTCGTCGACGCCGAGGCGACACGGAAGGTGCGAGGCGGCTGACCTCTCGCCACGCCCCGCCGTCTCTTGGCAGGTCCCGCTTTCTCCGCCATCAAGGCGCGATGGACTATCAGCTCAAGGACCGGACCTGCCTGGTGTCCGGCGCCAGTTCGGGCATCGGTGCCGGCGTCGTCAGGCTCCTCGCGCAGCAAGGCGCGCGGGTCGTCGCCACGGCGCGGCGCGCCCAGAAGATCGAGCGCCTCGCCGGTGTGACCGCCATTGCGGGCGACGTCACCGACACGGCCGATCTCGCGCGCATCGCGGCCAAGGCCCACGAGGTGCTGGGCCCGATCGACATTCTGGTGAACTGCGCCGGCGGCTCGCGGCCGACCGGACCGGATGCCGGCGAGGACGTCTGGGAGGAAGCCTTTGCGCTCAATTTCACGGCGGCGCGCCTGCTGACCAAGGCGCTGCTGCCGGCCATGCGGGCGCGCAAATGGGGCCGGGTCGTCAACATCAGCGGCTCCATGGAGCCGCGCGGCCTGAACGCCGCCATCGCGGCCAAAGCCGCATTGCATCTCTGGGCAAAGGGCCTGTCGTGCGACGTGGCGGCCGACGGCGTCACGGTGAACACGATTCAGCCAGGCCGCATCAACAGCGAGCAGATCCTGCAGAAACTCCACCCGACCGAGGCGGCCCGCCGCAGCTTCATCGAGCAAAACATCCCCATCGGGTATTTCGGGGAGCCGGAGGATGTGGCAAACCTCGTCGCCTTTCTTGCCTCCTCGGCGGCGCGCTACATTACGGGCGCGGTCATTCCGGTGGATGGCGGCATGCACTATTTCGCGCACTGACAGCGCCGGGCGGAGGATGGATCTTGCTGAAGTGGCTTCGTCGTTCTGAGCCCAAGGAAGTTCCGGCCGCGACCCTCGGCCAGTTGCAGATCGTCAAGCCCTGGGCTCGCTCCTCATCGTCCGATCCCGCCATCGCCGGCGGCTACATGACGGTGATCAACGAGGGCGAAGCGGACCGGCTTGTCTCCGCTTCCTGCACGGCAGCCCCGACGGTCGACATTCACGCCATCCGGGTCAAGGGACCTGGCCTCGAGATGCGGAAGATGGACGGCGGTCTCGTCATTCCGCCGGCCAATCAGCAGGTCCTCAAGCCGCGCGGCTATCACCTGCTGATGAGCGGCCTCGCCGCGCCGCTGGTGGCCGGCAGCAAACTGCCGGTCACGCTCGTCTTCGAGAAGGCCGGCAGCGTCACCGTGGACTTTGCCGTTGAATCGCCCGGTGCCGTAGGACCCGCGTCTCTCAGCTCCGCGTAATGGGCCCACCGGCCCGCCAGATGCGTCTCGGCGTCTTCGTTCAGACGCCCGGCCATCATGTGGGCGGATGGCGCCATCCCGAAGCCGACGCGCGCACGCCCAATCTGGCGCTGATGCGCCACATCGCGGCCACCGCCGAGGCGGCCAAGTTCGACATGTTCTTTCTGGGCGACGGCTTCGCTACCGGCTACGGCGAGCATCCCTCGACGATCGGCAAGTTCGAGCCGCTCAGCCTGCTCTCCGCCCTCGCCATGGGCACCACGCGACTGGGGCTGGCGGCGACGGCATCGACAACCTATGCCGAGCCCTATCACGTGGCCCGCGGCTTTGCCTCGCTCGACCATCTCTCCGTCGGGCGCGCCGGCTGGAACGTGGTCACGACGGCCTACGCCAAGTCGAGCGCCGTGTTCGGCCGTCCGCATCCGCCGCATGCCGAGCGCTATGCCATGGCGGAGGAATTCGTCGAGGCCTGCCGCCTGCTCTGGGATAGCTGGGACGACGACGCCTTCATCGCCGACAAGAAGGCCGGAGTCTTCGTACGGCCGGGCAGCCTCCACGTCCCCGCCTTCGAGGGGAAGTATTTCTCGGTGCAGGGCGCGCTCAACGTGCCGCGCTCGCCTCAGGGCCATCCGGTGCTGATCCAGGCCGGCTCCTCGGGCCCCGGCCAGGCGCTGGCCGCCCGTATCGCCGATGTGGTGTTCACCGCGCAAAACGACCTTGGCGAAGCGCAGGCCTTCTACAGGAGCGTGAAGGCGCAGCTTGCGACGTACGGCCGGCCCGCGAGCGCCGCCCTGGTCATGCCGGGCGTGATGCCGGTGGTGGGCCGGACCGAGCGCGAGGCCCAGGAGATCTTCGCCGAACTCAATCGCAACATCGACGCGGCGCAGGCCTTCACGGTACTGTCGGAGCGGCTGGGCGCCGACATGTCGGTCCATCCGCTCGACGGGCCGGTCCCCGAGGTGCCCGAGACCGAGCATCTCAAGAGCAGGGCGGCGTTGCTGATCCAGATGGCGCGTCGCGAAAACCTCACGCTGCGCGAGCTCTTCCATCGCGTGGCGGCGGCGCGCGGGCACCTGCTACCCATCGGCACGCCGCTGCAGGTCGCCGACACGCTGGAGACCTGGTTCCGACAGGGCGCGGCAGACGGCTTCAACGTCATGCCGCCCTTCTTCCCGGGCCAGTTCGACGCCTTCGCGCAAGGTGTCGTGCCGATCCTGCAGGAGCGTGGCCTGTTCCGCGCCGATTACACCGGCACGACTTTGCGCGATCATCTCGGGCTGGAGCGGCCCTCCGATTGTCGCCACCGCCGATAGTCTTTTAATATCAACAACTTGAAGCATCTTCCGAAAGTAGATCACATCGACTTCATTCGGCCCTTGCGCCAGACGCCCGGACTCCTGATATAACCGCCTCGAGGGGCCGGTGTGGGCGGAGCAGTCGCCAACCCGGTCAGATCCGGAAGGAAGCAGCCGTAACGAATTCGCTTCGGGTCATGCCGGTCTCTCACCCTGTTCCCCTGCGCGCGCCGACGCGGAGGGCGGGTGGCCCAGGCGCGATGACCGCCGGGCCCAATGTGGCCACGGCGCAGGATAGCGGGTGATCGCCATGGCTCAGGCCACCACGGGCTCGGAAGACCCGGCAGTCCCCTATCGCGTTCTCGCCCGCAAATACCGCCCCGTCGATTTCACGACCCTGGTTGGCCAGGAGGCAATGGTGCGCACCCTGCGCAACGCCATCGCCACCGGCCGCATCGCCCATGCCTTCATGCTCACCGGGGTGCGTGGCGTCGGCAAGACGACGACGGCCCGCATCATCGCCCGTGCCCTGAACTGTGTCGGGCCCGACGGCACCGGCGGGCCCACGGTCGATCCCTGCGGCGTCTGCGACAACTGCAAGGCCATCACCGAGGACCGCCATGTCGACGTGATCGAGATGGACGCGGCCTCGCGGACCGGCATCGACGACGTCCGCGAGCTGATCGAGGGCGTGCGCTATCGCCCGGTCTCCGCCCGCTACAAGGTCTACATCATCGACGAAGTGCACATGCTGTCGGAGAAGGCCTTCAACGCGTTGCTGAAGACGCTGGAAGAGCCGCCGCCGCACGTGAAGTTCCTGTTCGCCACCACCGAGATCCGCAAGGTGCCGGTGACGGTGCTGTCGCGCTGCCAGCGGTTCGACCTGAAGCGGGTGCCGCACGAGACGCTGACCGAGCATTTCGGCAAGATCGCGCAGGCCGAGAAGGTCGAGATTTCGCCCGAGGCCCTGACCCTGCTGGCGCGCGCCGCCGACGGGTCGGTGCGCGACGGTCTCTCCATGCTCGACCAGGCGATCGCCCATGGCGGCGGCGTGGTCGATGCCGCGCAGGTCCGCGACATGCTGGGCCTGGCCGACCGCAGCCGCGTGCTCGAACTCTTCGAGAAGACGATGCGCGGCGATGCGCCGGCGATGATCGCCTCGCTCGGAGAGATGCACGATTCCGGCGCCGATCCCGTGGTCGTGCTGCAGGACCTGCTTGAACTCACGCACTGGGTGACGCGCCTCAAGGTGGCGCCGGAAGCCGCCGCCTCCACGGCCGACAGCGATCGCGCGCAGGGGCTCGCCATGGCCGGCAAGCTTTCCATGGCCTCGCTCACGCGGGCCTGGACGCTGCTGCTCAAGGGCCTGCAGGAAACCCTCGCCGCGCCCTCGCCGTTGCGCGCCGCCGAGATGGCGCTGATCCGGCTCTGCTATGTGGCCGACCTCCCCGCGCCCGGCGACGCGATCAAGATGCTGCAGAATGGCGGCGGTGTTACGGCGGGTGCCTCCGCCCCGGCGATGCCGAGAGGCAATGGCGGTGGCGGCGGGGCGGCGGCGCGTCTCGCGGTCCAGCCGGCCACGGCGGTCGCCGCCCAGCCCGCACCGGCGATGCCGGCCCCGCGCAATTTCACCGAGGTCGTGGCGCTGTTCGAGACCCGCCGCGAGCCGCGTATGGTCCATAGCCTGATGCACCATGTGCACGAGGTGCGCTGCGAGCCGGGCCTGATCGAGTTCCGGCCCGAGCCCAAGGCCCCGGCCGACCTCGCCCCGCGCCTCAGCGAACTGCTGAGCCTGTGGACCGGGCGTCGCTGGATCGCCTCGGTCTCGAGCGCCGAGGGCAAGCCGACGCTCATCCAGCAGAAGGCGGCCAAAGCCGACGACCTGCGCAGCTCCGCCGAGAACAACGAGCTGGTGATGGCCATACTGAAGACATTCCCCGGCGCCAAGCTCGAGGCCGTCAAACGCAAGGGCGAGCAGACATCCATGCTGGGCGAGTTCATCACCGAAGAACCACCTCCCGCCGAGGAATACCCGGCCGACGACGATATCCCGGAAAGCGAGTTCTGAATGTTCGACAAGCTCAAGGACCTTGGCGGCCTGATGCAGCAGGCCCAGCAGATGCAGCAGAAGATGCAGGAGCTGCAGGTGGCGCTCGAGCGCCTGGAGATCGTCGGCTCGTCCGGCGCCGGCCTGGTGAAGGTCACGGTCAACGGCAAGAACGAGACCCGCAAGATCGACATCGACGCCTCGCTGTTCAAGCCCGAGGACAAGGGCGTCGTCGAGGATCTGATCGTGGCCGCCGCCAACGACGCCCGAGCCAAGGTCGAGCAGACCGTGCAGGAGCATATGCGCGGCATCACCGGCGGCCTGCCGTTGCCGCCGGGCTTCAAGCTCTAGCTGCAAAGATGAACGGCCCGGAGATCGAGCGGCTGATCCAGCTCCTCGGCCGCCTGCCGGGCCTGGGGCCGCGCTCGGCCCGACGCGCGGCGCTGCATCTCCTGAAGAAGCGCGAGACGCTGATGCAGCCGCTCGGCGCGGCGCTGGCCGATGCGGCGCGGGCGATCCGGTCCTGCAGCGTCTGCGGCAACCTCGATACGATCGATCCCTGCTCGATCTGCGCCGATCCCCGCCGGGATACCGGACTGATCTGCGTGGTCGAGGATGTCGGCGACCTGTGGGCCATGGAGCGTGGGCGCATCTTTTCGGGCCGCTATCACGTGCTGGGCGGCTCGCTGTCGGCGCTCGACGGGATCGGCCCCGAGGAGCTCAACATCGGCACCCTGGTCGAGCGCGTCTCCGCCGGCGGCGTCCGCGAAGTGATCATGGCGACCAATGCCACCGTCGACGGCCAGACCACGGCGCACTACCTCGCCGAGCGGCTGTCCGACCACGATGTGCCGCTGACGCGGCTGGCGCACGGCGTGCCGGTCGGCGGCGAACTCGACTGGCTCGACGACGGGACGCTCGCCACCGCCTTCAAGGCGCGGCGCGCGCTGTAGTTTTGCCCGCATGAGCGCCGAAACCCTTACCGCCATCGCCATCGCCCTGGGCGCCGGTTGGGCCAGCGGCCTGAACGCCTACGCCGCCGTGCTGGTCCTCGGGATCGCGCAACGTCTCGGCGTGGTCGCCCTGCCGCAGGATCTGCAGGTCCTGGAATCGCCCTGGGTGCTCGGTGTGGCGGCGATCCTGTTCGCGCTCAATTTCCTGGCCGACAAGATCCCCTACGTCGACAGCATCAACGACGTGCTTCAGACCTTTGTGCGCATCCCCGCGGGCATGCTCCTGGCTTATGGCGCCGCCGCCGGCCTCAGTCCGGAGTTTTCGATCATCGCCGGCCTGCTCGGCGGGACGCTCGCGGCCGGGACCCACCTCGCCAAGACCGGATCGCGCGCCCTGATCAACACCTCGCCGGAGCCGTTCTCCAACGTGTTCGCTTCGCTGGGCGAGGACGTCACCGTCCTCGGCGGGCTCACGTTGGCGATCGCCCATCCGATCACTTTTTTGTGCCTCCTGGCCGTGTTCGTGGTGCTCCTGATATGGCTCCTGCCCAAGCTCATACGATTGGCCCTGATACCGTTTCGCCGGCTAACCCGGGGCCTGCAACAGGGGCCCTGACCGCAGGCCCCTCCATCGACCTTTGGCGGAACAACTGACGCTTTCCTTCGCCCGCCCGAAGCGTACACTCACAATCGCAAGCACATGTTCATCCGCCAGAACATCCAGTCCCTTCGGTTCTTCCGCACGACGCCGGCGATGCGCTGTCCGTATCTGCCGCATCGTCTGGAGACCAAACTCGTCACCGAACTGAGCGGGCCGGACGCCATCTCCCAGCACGACACGCTGACCGACGCCGGCTTCCGCCGCTCGCACCACTTCGTCTACAAACCGCTGTGCGACGGTTGCAGAGCCTGTGTTCCGGTGCGCATTCGCGTGCGGGACTTCGAGCCCAGCCGGGCGCAGCGCCGCATCCAGCGCCGGAACGAGCATGTCCATGCCGTCGAGACGCAGGCCCTAGCGACCGGCGAGCAGTTCTCGTTGTTCTCGCGCTATGTCCTGACGCGCCATCGCGACGGCGACATGGCCGACATGGATTTCGACGACTATCGCGCCATGGTCGAGGAGAGCCCGGTCGAAACGGCGATCATCGAGTTCCGGGACGATTCGGCCGATGGTCGGCTGGTCGGCGCCTGCCTCGTCGACTGGCTGTCGAGCGGCGTGTCGGCGGTCTACAGCTTCTTCGATCCGCAGGACCCGCGGCGCGGGCTCGGCACGCACATGATTCTGTGGCTTGCGGCAGCCGCCGCCAAACGCGGCCTGCCCTATGTCTATCTCGGCTACTGGATCGCCGATTCGAGCAAGATGTCCTACAAGCGCTTGTTCCGCCCTTTGGAATCCTTCGGTCCCGATGGATGGACGGAGCTGCCTACGGCGTAGGCAATGTCGTGACGGTGGAGCGTCTTGACGCACCTCGTCCGCATTGCGGATCAATGCAAGCTCTGGCATCGCGCAGCGGACCAAGTTAAGAAAGCCTATCCGTCGGCGAGAACGGATGGGCGGCAAATAATAACTCGCAATCAGGGGAGACGGGATGCGCTCATTGCTGGGATTCAGCGCGCTGATCGACGCGTTAAACGAAAAGATAGGCAATATCTGCAACTGGCTCGTGTTGCTGGCCTGCGTCGTCAGTGCCGGCAACGCCATGGTGCGCTACGCCTATGACACGAGTTCGAACGGCTGGCTCGAAATCCAGTGGTACATGTTCGCCGTCATCGTGATGTTCGGGGCATCCTACACGATGAAGCGGAACGAGCATGTCCGGGTCGACCTCTTCTACATGACCTTGAGCCGCCGCGGGCAGCTCTGGGTCGACATTCTCGGCACGCTGATCTTCCTCCTGCCGACCTGCAGCATCCTGGCCTGGCTGAGCTGGCCGTTCTTCATGCAGTCGTTCAACGTCAACGAGCATTCCTCGAATGCCGGCGGGCTGCTGCGCTGGCCGATCAAGCTGGTGCTTCCCCTGGGCTTCGGCCTGGTCGCCCTGCAGGGCATTTCCGAACTCATCAAGCGGGTGGCCTTCCTCAACGGATATGCCGTGGATAGCCTCGAAGCTCACTACGAGAGGCCCACCCAATGATCCCTCTCGATTATATGCCGCCGCTGATGTTTGGCGGCCTCGTCGTCTTCATGATCATCGGCTACCCGGTCGCCTTCTCGCTCTGCGCCGTCGGCTTCTTCTTCGGGTTCCTGTCGATCGAGATGGGCTACTTCACGATGGCCTTCATGCAGGCCATCCCGGGTCGCGTGTTCGGCAGCATCCTGTCGAACGAGCTGCTGCTCGCCATCCCGTTCTTCACCTTCATGGGCGCCATCCTGGAAAAATGCGGGCTGGCAGAGGACATGCTCGAATCGATGGGCCAGCTGTTCGGCCCCATCAAGGGCGGACTGGGCTATTCGACGATCATCGTGGGCTTCGTCCTCGGCGCCATCACCGGGACCGTGGCCGCGCAGGTCATCGCCATGGCACTGATCACCCTGCCGGTGATGATGCGTTACAAGTACGACATGCGCTACGCGACCGGCGTGCTGGCCGCGTCGGGCACGATCACGCAGCTCGTGCCGCCGTCGCTGGTGCTGATCGTGCTGGCCGACCAGCTCGGCAAGTCGGTGGGCGACATGTATCTCGGCGCCTGGGGCCCCTCGCTGCTGCAGATCGCCCTGTTCGCCGGCTACACCTTCTATCTGACGATCGTGAAGCCGGAGGCCCTGCCGCCGGTGCCGCGGACGCTGTTCGGCAAGGACCTCCTGGTCAAGTGCGCCTGGGGCATCATCCCCGCCGCCGTGCTCATCTTCCTCGTGCTGGGCACCATCATGATGGGCTTGGCGACGCCCACCGAGGCGGGTGCGATGGGCACGATCGGCGCCATCGTCCTGGCGGTGGTGCGCAACGCACCGCTCACCAAGTTCGACCGGCTCATGTTCTTCGGCGGCTGCGCCGCCGCCATCATCGGCGCCCTGATCGGCACGGTCGCCTTCAAGTCCTTCGCCTTCAAGGTCGCCTTCACGGTCATGTTCGCGGCGATCATCTGGCTGTGCTGGCGGGCCTGGCAGCACAAGGAGCTGCGGGACCTGATCGTTCAGGCGTTCCAGGCGACGATGCGCATCACCGCGATGGTGGCCTTCATCCTGGTCGGCGCGACCTGCTTCTCGATCACCTTCCAGGGTGTCGACGGCAACCAGTGGGTCGAACATCTGATGTCGAACCTGCCGGGCGGCGTCTGGGGCTTCCTGATCGTCGTCAACCTGTTCGTCTTCTTCCTGGCCTTCTTCCTCGACTTCTTCGAGATCGCCTTCATCATCATCCCGATGCTGGCGCCGGTCGCGCAGAAGCTGCTCGCACCGGTCGTGGGAGCCGATGCCGCCCTCATCTGGTTCGGCGTCATGCTCTGCGTGAACATGCAGACGTCGTTCATGCACCCGCCCTTCGGTTTCGCGCTGTTCTACCTGCGCAGCGTGGCCCCCAAGGAAGTGAAGAGTTCGGACATCTACTGGGGCTCGATCCCGTGGGTGCTGCTGCAGCTCATCATGGTGGCGATCGTGATCGCGATCCCGCAATCGGTGACCTACTTCCTCGACAAGCCGCACGGCATCGATCCCAGCAAGGTGACGATCGAGATCCAGGCACCGCCGTCGGAAGACTCCGCTCCACCCGTCTTCAAGTAGATCGAAGACACAAAAAAAGCCCCGCCAACCGGCGGGGCTTTTCTCTTGTGGCGCTTCGCTTCGCTCAGCGGCCTTGTGCCGACATCGCGAAGTTGAAATTGTCGAACGTGTTCTCGGCCACGCGGAACCACAGGTTCTCGTCGGAGCGGAACGCCTTCAGGCTCTCGTAGATCTTCTTGAACTTCGGATCCTTTGCCGCCAGCTCGTCGTAGAACTTGTAGGCTTCGTTGAAGCAGGGCTCGAGGACCGAGCGCGGGAACGGCCGCAGCTCCGCACCACCCGCCACCAGCCGGCGCAGCGCCGCCGGATTGCTGGCATCGTACTTGGGCACCATCCAGGACGTCACCAGGCCGGACGCGACCTCGACCATGCTCTGGTAGTTCTTGGGCAGCTTCTCCCAGGCCTGGTTGTTGATGTAGAGCGAGCCGCCGGAGCAGCCTTCCCACCAGCCGGGGTAATAGTAGTACTTGGCGACCTTGTTGAAGCCGAGTTTCTCGTCGTCGTACGGACCGACCCATTCGCAGGCGTCGATCGTGCCCTTCTCCAGCGCGGGATAGATGTCGCCGCCGGCGATCTGCTGCGGCACGACGCCGAGACGCTCCAGGATCAGGCCCGCGAAGCCGCCGACGCGGAACTTCAGGCCCTTCATGTCGTCCATCGACTTGATTTCCTTGCGGAACCAGCCGCCCATCTGGCAGCCCGTGCCGCCGAAGACGAAGGAGCGGAAATTATACTCCTTGTAGAATTCGTTGATCAGCTGATGGCCGCCACCGAAGTACAACCAAGCATAGAGCTGGCGCTGGTTGACCGAGAACGGCAGGCCGGTCTCGAACACGAAGTTCGGGTGCTTGCCGAAATAGTAGTAGGCCGCGGTCTGTCCGGCCTCGACGGTGCCGTTCTGCACCGCATCCGCCACCTGCAGGCCGGGGACGATTTCGCCGGCGGCGAAGGCGCGGACCTGGAACTTGCCGTCGGACATCTCGCCGATGACCTTGGCGAACAGCTCGGAGCCGCCGTACAGCGTGTCGAGCGACTTGGGGAAGCTCGACGTCAGACGCCACTTCACTTCCGGCATGCTCTGGGCAATCGCCGGTGCGGCAATCGTCGTCGCCGCTGCAACTCCCGCGGCACCAACGCCCGCCGTCCTGATGAATTTCCTGCGCTGCATTTTTCTGTTTCCTCCCGCGGTTGCCTTCATGGCCCCCTTCAGTGATTGCAACACTGGCATGCGAAATTGGATTTGAAAAGCGTCCGGATGCCGGAAATTCCTTAAAAATATGCAATCTTCAGCCGTGAATTGAGTCTGTCCGGGCAATAAAAAGCCCCGCCGAAGCGGGGCTTTCGAGCGGCAGACCGGCTGGTCCTAAAGCTTGTTAGCGGCCGACTGGCGCGCCATGAAGTTGTCGAACGTGTTTTCGGCCACACGGAACCAGAGAACTTCTTCGTTCCGGAAGGGCTTCCAGGAATCGTAGACCTTCTTGAATTTCGGATTCTTGGAAATGGTCTCGGCGTAGAGTTCGTTGGCGGCGCCGAAGCACGCTTCCATGACCGATTGCGGGAACGGCAGGAACTTCGTTCCTGCGGCCACGAGCTCGCGCAGCGCGCGCGGGTTCTGGGCGTCGTACTTGGCGACCGACCAGCTCACCGTGTCGCCCGAAGCCACCGCGATCGCCTCCTTGTACATCGGCGGCAGCGCATCGAACGCCTTATCGCCGCAGTAGAGCGACAGGGCGGCGCAACCTTCCCACCAGCCAGGGTAGTAGTAATACGGCGCGACCTTGTTGAAGCCGAGCTTCTGGTCGTCGTACGGGCCGACCCATTCGGCGGCATCGATCGTGCCCTTCTCCAGCGCCGGGTAGATGTCGCCGCCGGCGATCTGCTGCGGCACCACGCCGAGCTTCGCCATCACCTGGCCGGCAAAGCCGCCGATGCGCATCTTCACGCCCTTCATGTCCTCGGGCGTCTTGATCTCCTTGCGCCACCATCCGCCCATCTGAGCGCCGGTATGGCTCATCAGGAACGAGGTCATCTTGTATTCCTTGTAGAACTCCCGCATCAGCTCGAGGCCGCCGCCGAAGTAGACCCACGCATTGTGCTGGCGGGTGTTGAGGCCGAACGGCAGTGCCGTATCGAAGGCGAAGGTCGGATCCTTGCCGACATAGTAGTAGGCCGCCGTGTGGCCGCACTCGACGGTCTCGTTCTGGACGGCGTCGACGACCTGCAGGCCCGGGACGATTTCGCCGGCCGCGAAGACACGAATCTGGAACTTATTGTCGGTCAGGGCCGCGACCCGCTTGGCGAAGTACTCGCCGGCGCCGTAGATCGTGTCGAGTGACTTGGGGAAGCTCGACGCCATGCGCCACTTCACCTCCGGCATCGACTGGGCAACCGCCGGAGCGGCCAGGACGCCGGCTGCGGCGACCGTCGCACCGCCGACGCCGGCCGTGCGAATGAATTTGCGACGTTGCATATGGAATATCCCCCTAAAGTCTCTTGCTTATGATCGCCTCTTCTGCAGGGCGAACTACCTTGTTGGTGGCGGTTTATCGCATAGCGCAACGGCGATGAAAAGCATGTGCAGGCGGGCGGCAGACAAAAGAAAACCCCGCCGAAGCGGGGTTTTCACGTGTCTCCGGGGAGTAAACCCTAGAGCTTGTTGGCGGCCGACTGTCGCGCCATGAAGTTGTCCATCGTGTTTTCGGCAACGCGGAACCACAGCACCTCTTCGGCGCGGAAGGGCTTCCACGATTCGAAGATCTTCTTCCACTTCGGGTTCTTCTCGTTGAGCGAGGCGAACACCTCGTTGGTCGCGTTGTAGCAGGCCTCGAGTACGGGTGCCGAGAACGGCAGCAGCTTGGTGCCGGAGGCAACGAGCTCGCGCACAGCCTTCGGGTTCTGCGCATCGTACTTCGACAGCATCGAAGTGTGCGCCTTGGCGGCGGCAGCCTCGACGATCGCCTGGTACGACTTCGGCAGCTCCGCCCACTTGGCCAGATTCACGTAGGCCGAGAGCTGCGGACCGGCTTCCCACCAGCCGGGATAGTAGTAGTTCGGCGCGACCTTGTTGAAGCCGAGCTTCTGGTCATCGTACGGGCCGACCCACTCGGCGGCATCGATCGTGCCCTTCTCCAGTGCCGGGTAGATGTCGCCGCCGGCGATCTGCTGCGGCACCACGCCGAGCTTCGTCAGGACTTCGCCGGCAAAGCCGCTGACGCGGAACTTCAGGCCCTTGAGGTCATCGACGGTCTTGATCTCCTTGCGGAACCAGCCGCCCATCTGGGCGCCGGTGTTGCCGCACGGGATCGAGTGGATGTTGTAGTCCTTGAAGAACTCGTTCATCAGCTGGCGGCCGTTGCCCCAGTTCCACCAGGCGTCCTGCTGGCGCGCGTTCAGGCCGAACGGCACCGCGCAATCGAGCGCGAAGGTCAGGTCCTTCCCGACGTAATAGTAAGACGCGGTATGGCCCATCTCGACAGTGCCGTTCTGGACGGCGTCGGCGACCTGGAGGCCGGGGACGATCTCACCCGCGGCGAACAGACGGATCTGGAACTTTCCGTCGGTGGCATCGGACACGTACTTCGTGAAGAGCTCGCCGGAGCCGAAGATCGTGTCGAGCGACTTCGGGAAGCTCGACGCCATGCGCCACTTCAGCTCGGGCGACGACTGGGCAATGGCCGGCGCGGCCAGCGCGCCGGTGGCGGCGACGGCGGCGGTGCCGACACCGGCCGTACGGATGAACTTGCGACGTTGCATGAAACTAGGACTCCCAGCTCGTGTTGCAGGACGACACCGGATGCCGCCTGATTTGCGCGGCTTATGACACGCGCGCTGCATCGGAAGAAAGGCTCAACGCATGAGCAATAGCGTGAGCGCCAATGCGCCCACTGCAATGCGGTACCAGGCAAAAACGGTAAACCCGTGGCGGCTGATGAAACGCACGAAGGCGCGGACCACGATCATCGCCGACACGAAGGCGGCGGCGAACCCAAGGGCGATCACGCCGCCATGGTCCCAGCTCAACGACGACCAGTTCTTGTAGAGATCGTAGACTGTCGCCCCCAACATTGTGGGCATGGCGAGGAAAAAAGAGAACTCGGCAGCCGTTGCACGGTCCACGCGGAATATGCGAGCGCCCATGATCGTGGCGCCCGAGCGCGAGACGCCGGGGATCATCGCCACACACTGGCAGAGACCGATGTAGAGGGCAGTCTTCAGGTCGACTTCATCGAGGCTCTTGATGCGCGGCCTCTGCGCAAAGCGCTCGATCAGCAGGATCGCGATGCCGCCCACGATCAGGGCGATGGCGACAACCCACGGGCTGAACAACACCGACTTGATGTATTTATGAGCCGCCACGCCGATGATCACCGCCGGCAGGAAAGCCACCAGGATGGCCACCGTGAACCGGGTCGCCTGCTTGTCGCGCTCCAGCACGCCCATCGCGGTCGTCCAGATCTTCGCGCGATAAAGAAGGCAGACGGCGAGGATCGCGCCGAGCTGGATCACGATCTCGAACACCTTGCCCGGCGGCCCCTCGAAATGGAGCAGTTCCTCGGCGAGGATGATGTGGCCCGTCGACGAGACAGGGAGGAACTCGGTGAGACCTTCGATAACGCCGATCAGCAGCGCCTTCCAGATCAGCGTCAGGTCCATTCTCAATCCTTGAAGCGTTTGGCCCGCGGCCAGCCCTTCTCCGGCATGCGCCCCGCCTGCGCACGCTCGCCCCGCCAGAACTTCAACTCGGCTGCCGGGATGGTCCGATTGCCCCATGGCAACCCTGCCGAAAGCACGAAGGCCTGCGCATCCGAGAGCTGGTCGCCCTTCGACTTCTGCAGCAGCACGCCCCTGCCCCGCCCCATCTCGGGAACCTGGTCGAGCGGGAAGATCAGCAGCTTGCGGCCTTCGCTCAACACGGCAATCGAGTTCGCACCGTCGGGGACGATGCCGAGGACCTGGGCCTTTTCCTTGTCGGCAAGATTCAGGACCTGCTTGCCGTTCTTGGTCTGCGCCACGACCTCGTCTTCCGGCACGATGAAGCCGCGGGCGGCGTCCGACGCGACCAGGAACTTGCGGCCGCCTCTGAACACGTCGAGCTGGACGATGTCCTGGTCGTTGCCCAGCTCGATCATCAGCCGGATCGGCTCGCCATGGCCGCGCGCACTCGGGAGGCGATCGCACCCTACCGTGTAGAAACGGCCATTGCTGCCGAAGAGCAGGATCTTGTCCGTGGACTGGGCGTGAATGGCGAAGCGTGCCGTATCGCCTTCCTTGTACTTCAGTTCGCCGGCAGCCTTGTCGTCGAGATGGCCCTTGGCAGCGCGGATCCATCCCTTTTCGGACAGGATGACCGTGACCGGCTCGCGCTCGACGAAATCCTCGATCGTATGCTCGATCTCGGCCGGCGCGTCGGCAAGTTCGGTACGGCGCCGCCCCAGCTCGGTCTTGCCGCCGAACTTCTTCTTGGTTTCGCGCACCTCGTCGGCGATGGCCTCCCACTGGAGACCTTCGTCCTTGAGCAGGGCCTTGAGATCCTTGCGCTCGGCGCTGAGCTTCTTGTGCTCGCCGCGGATCTCGAATTCCTCGAGCCGGCGCAGGGCGCGCAGGCGCATGTTCAGGATCGCTTCGGCCTGCATGTCGGTGAGCCCGAATGCCGCGATCATCTTGGGCTTGGGCTCGTCTTCCTCGCGGATGATCTTGATCAGCTTGTCGAGGTTCAGATAGGCGATCAGGTAGCCTTCGAGGATCTCCAGGCGCCGCTCGATCGCAGCCAGCCGGAAGGTCGAACGGCGGACCAGCACCTCGCGGCGGTGGTCGAGGAAGGCCTGCAGCGCCTCGCGCAGGTCCATGACGCGCGGCGTGTTGTCCTTGTCGAGGACATTGAGGTTCAGCGGGAAACGCGTCTCGAGGTCGCTGAGCTTGAAGAGCTGCTCCATCAGCAGCTCGGCCGGCACGTTGCCGGTCTTCGGCTCCAGCACGATGCGCACATCGTCGGCCGACTCGTCGCGCACGTCCTCGAGGATCGGCAGCTTCTTGGCGTTGATGATCTCAGCGATCCGCTCGATCAGCTTTCCCTTCTGCACCTGATAGGGGATCTGCGTGACGACGATGCGGTACTGGCCGCGCGGGAGCTGCTCGACTTCCCATTTGGCGCGCAGGCGGAAGGCACCACGGCCGGTCCTGTAGGCCTCGACGATGGCCTCGCGCGGCTCGACCAGGATGCCGCCGGTCGGGAAATCCGGCCCCTTCACCAAGTCGACCAGGGTCTCGATGCGCGAGTTGGGCGTCTTGATGACATGCAGCAGCGCGTCGCAGAGCTCGCCGACATTGTGCGGCGGGATCGAGGTCGCCATGCCGACGGCGATGCCCGCAGCCCCATTGGCCAGCAGGTTGGGAAAGCCGCCCGGCAGGACGATCGGCTCCTCGGTCGAGCCGTCGTAGTTGGGCCGGAAGTCGACGGCGTTTTCGTCGATGCCGCCCAGCAGCGCCTCGGCCACCTCGGTGAGGCGCGCCTCGGTGTAACGCATCGCGGCGGGGTTATCGCCGTCGATGTTGCCGAAATTGCCCTGGCCCTCGATCAGCGGATAGCGCGCGGCGAATTCCTGCGCGAGGCGCACCAGAGCGTCGTAGATCGACTGGTCACCGTGCGGGTGATACTGGCCGATCACGTCGCCGACCACGCGGGCGCTCTTCTTGAAGGCGCTGGTCGGATCGAGCCGCAGCTGGCGCATCGCGTACATCAACCGGCGATGCACGGGCTTCAGCCCGTCGCGCACGTCCGGCAGCGACCGCGACATGATGGTCGACAGCGCATACGACAGATAGCGCTCGCGGAGCGCGTCTCCGAATTGCACCGGCTTCACTTCGGCCAGTTGGACGACGTTATTGCGCTTTGCCATGGACCAGCGTGACGAGGGGGAAGAGCCGCAGTTCCAGCCGCGGCCGTGATTATTCTAGCGTTGGAGCGATTCCATAAATCTCGACCGTGCGGGAGGCAAGGGCTTGTTGTGCGGCCAAAAAACGTGCCGTTCGAGGAAAAAGCCCGTCAGATCGAGGCCCTGGCTCAGCTCCACGTCATCCGAGGACAACCCACCGGTGGATAGAAAGCCCGGCAGCGGCAGCAGCTTCTCCTTGTAGGGCCCGGCGGCCGCGCGGGAGACGGCACGGCCCGTCTTCGGCGAGACATAGGCCAGTTCCTCGGTCGACCCCGTGGCGGCGCATTTCTCGAGATCGAGGCCGAAGCCCAGCTCCTGCAGCAGGCCCAGTTCGAGGCGGACATAGATCGTGGGCCAACCGGGATGACCGATCGAGCCCAGGAACGCCCGGAACCCGTCGAACATCGCCGGATGCGGCTCCCGCTCGGGCAGGGCGGCGTCGATGACGGCGCACGCCGAGGCAAGCCCCGCCAGCTCCGAGGCATCGTCCATGGCGCGGGCGGCATTCGCCTCGCGCAGTTCGCCCGAGTAATTGCCCAGCTGCTCGGGAAGCCGGCCCCGCCAGGCCACCTCAACCACGTTCCCGGATTGCCAGACCGGACGGGCGCGCCGCGAGACGCCGCCCGGGACGAAACCCGAATGTCGCCCATGATCGCGCGTCAGCAGCGACACGACGAGGCCGGTCTCGCCGTGAGACCGTGCTGTCAGCACGATGCCTTCGTCCGTCCATTCCATGCTCGTGTATGCCCCGCCGGGGCAAATCGCGCTAGGTTGCGCCATGGCGAAACGACCGGGGCCGATATCGAGACGGCGAGCCTTGAAGGGCGCAGGCGCGCTCGCCGCCCTGCCCTCTCGTGTCTTCGCCCAGACGTCCGCCGCCGCGCGGCCACGTCTGATGCAGGGCGTCCAGTCAGGCGACATCAGCATCGACGGCGTGACCCTGTGGAGCCGTTCGGACCGGGCGGCCCGCATGATCGTCGAATATGCAACGACAGAGCGTTTTACGGACGCTCGGCGGATCGAAGGGCCGCTCGCGCTCGAAGCGGCCGGTTTCACGTCACGCCTGCGTCTGGGCGAGCTGCCGCCGGGGCAGACGATCTTCTATCGCGTCGCCTATGCCGATCCGGCCATCGCAGGCGCGACGAGCGATTGGGTGCAGGGCCGCTTCCGCACGCCCCTGGCTGCCGCGGCAGATGTGAGCTTCGTGTGGTCTGCCGACACGGTCGGCCAGGGCTGGGGCATCAATCCCGACATCGGCGGCATGACGATCTACGAGACGATGAGGTCGCTGGCGCCGGACTTCTTCGTTCATTGCGGCGACACGATCTATGCCGACGATCCGCTCGCGTCGGAGAAGAAGCTGCCGGACGGGCGCCTCTGGAAGAACCTCGTTACGGACGCGAAGTCGAAGGTCGCCGAGACGCTCGACGAGTTCCGCGGCAATCATCTCTACAATTTCCTCGACGCCAACCTGCGCCACTTCAACGCCGAGGTCCCGATGATCGCCCTGTGGGACGATCACGACGTCGTCGACAACTGGTACCGGGAAAAGCGCCTCGACGAGGACCCGCGTTATCGCGAGAAGAGCGTGGGCGTGCTGGCGCAGCGCGCCGAACGCGCCTTTCGCGAGTTCATGCCGCTGGCCGGCGGACTGGACGGACCGATGCGCCTCTATCGCAAGTTCTCGTTCGGTCCGCGTCTCGATCTCTTCCGCCTCGACATGCGGAGCTTCCGCGCCGCCAACGGTCCCAACCGGCAGGAGGGGGCGGACAAGGACACGGCCTTTCTCGGCCTCGAACAGGTCGGATGGCTGAAACAGGCGCTCAAATCCTCAACGGCGACCTGGAAGATCATCGCGGCCGACATGCCGCTCGGGCTCGTCGTTTTTGACGACTGGCGCCGCAAATCCGGCTTCGAGGCGGTGGCCAATAGCGACGACGGGCCGCCGCTCGGGCGCGAGTTGGAGATCGCCGGCTTGCTGTCCTTCATCAGGCGCGAGGACATCCGCAACGTGCACTGGATCACCGCCGACGTGCACTATCCCGCCACCCATCGCTACGATCCCGCCCGGGCCGCCTTCCAGGACTTCACGCCGTTCTACGAATTCGTGTCGGGGCCGCTCTGCGCCGGCGGCTTCGGACCGAACGCACTCGACGGCACGTTTGGACCTCAGGTGATCTTCCAGAAGGTGCCGCCGCCCGGCCGCTTCGATCTCTCGCCGCTCGAAGGATCGTGCCACTTCGGCCACGTGAAGATCGATGGCCGCTCAGGCGCAATGACGGTCAGCCATCGCGACGCGAGCGGCAAGGTCATCCATTCGCTGGAACTGGCGCCGTCCTAGAAACAACAACTCTGTCATCCTGAGCGCAGCGAAAGATCTAACGGCTGATAAGGAGTCCGCTGGTCGCTCCGCCAGGTCCTTCGCTTCGCTCAGGACGACAGTTGTGAACGCGGCCTGAGGCCGTCACTTCAGGACTGATAATCCAGCCCGATCGTTCGGTAATGCGAGGGATCTTCGGCCCAGCGCTCGCTCACCTTGACGTGCAGGAAGAGATGCACCGGACGCTCGAGCATCTGCGAAAGCTCGTGACGCGCGCGCGCGCCGATCTGCTTGATGCGGGCCCCGCCCTTGCCGAGGAAGATCGCGCGCTGGCCCTCGCGCTGGACATAGATGATCTGCTCGACCCTGACGCTGCCGTCGGGACGATCCTCCCACTTCTCGGTCTCGACCGCCGCCTCGTAGGGCAGTTCCTGGTGAAGCTGCATGAACACCTGCTCGCGCGTCACCTCCGCCGCCAGCAAGCGCAGCGGCAGGTCGGCGGCCTGATCCTCCGGGTAGAGGAACGGCCCCGGCGGGACGGCGAGCGCGAAAGCGGCGAGCAGGTCGCCGATGCCGTCAGCCTTGAGCGCGCTCACCATGAAGGTGCGCTCGAACGGCACGATCGCGTTGAGTTCGGCGGTGAGCGCGAGCAACGTCTCGCGCGCCACCAGGTCGATCTTGTTCAGGACAAGGATGCGCGGCGTCTTCGAATCCTTGAGCCGCTCGGCGATCGCCTTGGTCTCCTGGCCAATACCGCGCTCGGCATCGACCACCAGCGCCACCAGGTCGGCATCGTTGGCGCCCTGCCAGGCGGCGGCGACCATGGCGCGCTCCAGGCGTCGCTTGGCGACGCGGAAAATGCCGGGCGTATCGACCAGCACGACCTGCGCCCGCGAGGAACCGTCGCCCGTGTCGGGAATGTCCGCCATCGCGATGCCGATCACGCGCATGCGCGTGGTCTGCACCTTGGGTGACACGATGCTCACCTTGGACCCGACCAGCCCGTTCACCAGGGTCGATTTGCCGGCGTTCGGCGCGCCGACGACGGCGACGAAGCCGGCCCGCGTTGCAGGTGTGCTCATGCCTCGTTCAACCTTTCCAGCAATGTCATGGCAGCCAGCCGCTCGGCCTCGCGCTTGCTGCCGCCGCGGCCACGGGCGGGTTCGTGTCCCTTGAGAATCGCATCGACCACGAAGACCGGCGCGTGCGGCGGCCCCTCGCGATCAACCTCGAGATAGACCGGAAGGGGCAGGCGGCGCGCCTGGGCCCATTCCTGCAGGGCCGTCTTGGGATCGCGGGGCACCGCCACCCGACTGCTCAGGCGGTCGCCCCACAGCACGGCCACGCTGGCCGCCGCGGCTTCGAGGCCGGCATCCAGGAAGATGGCACCGAGGAGCGCTTCCAGCGCATCGGCCAGGATGTTGGGCCGCACGCTACTGCCCTGCGTCCGCTCCGAATCGCCGAGCCGCAAATGGACGCCGAGGCCGATTTCCGTCGCGATCTCGACCAGCGTTTCGGCGCGCACCAGAGCGGCGTGGCGGCGCGCCAGCTCGCCTTCGCGCTCGTGCGGGAAGTGGCGCAACAGAAGATCGGCCATGGCGAGCGACAGGACGCGGTCGCCCAGGAATTCCAGCCGCTCGTTGCCGTTCGGGAAGGCCGCCTTGAGCTCGGGCCGGCGGTCGAGCGCGCTGCGATGGGTCAGCGCTTCCGAAGCCAATTCTGGATGCGCGAAAACATGACCCACACCCTTCGACAGCGCCGCGAGATCGACGTCTGTCGAATTCAGTGGATTGCCATGAAGAAGCGGTTCCAGCGTATCGCCTCGGGCCATTTCCACGGCTCCAGCCACCCTGCGGCTGATGGATCGTGCGAGAAGAATATGAATTCCGCCCGGCCCACCAGGTTCTCGGCCGGCACATACCAGCCGAGCTGGTCGCGATCGCGTGTCGAGCCCGTGAAGTCGCGCAGCATCAGCCGCGTTCGACTGTCGAGCGAATCGTCGCGATTGTCGCCCATGACGAAGTAACTGCCGGCCGGCACCAGGAATTCCGGGGTGTTGTCGGCCATGCCATCGTCGCGATATTCGAGAACCGTGTAGCGGCGGCCGTTCGGCAGGGTTTCGCTGTAGAGCGTGCCCTTCTGATAGTGCCCGTTATTGCCCTTCACATGATCGCCGATCTTCAGCCGGTCGACCGCCACGCCGTTTATGTGCAGCAGGCCGTTCGTCACCTGGATACGGTCGCCCGGCATGCCGACGATGCGCTTGATGTAATCGGTGCGATTGACGCCCTGGCCCTGGTCGCCGGGATACTTGAACACGGCGACGTCACCGCGCTCCGGGGGCGAGCCGAAGATCCGTCCGGAAAAGACACCGAGCGAAAACGGGAAGGAATGCTTGCTGTATCCGTACGAATACTTGGACACGAACAGGTAGTCGCCGACCAGCAAGGTCGGGATCATCGAGCCGCTGGGGATGTTGAAAGGCTCGATGGCAAAGGTCCGCACGACCAGTGCGATCAGGACGGCATAGACCACCGTCCGGACGGTTTCGCCCCACCCGCCGGTCTTCTCTTGTGCTCTCTTGCGACGCTCAGCCACGTCCGTCATCGCCGTACCAGTTTGAACAAGCCGGGGCTATAGCAGGGCCCGGCGCCCCTGTCTCCCGCCCCAACCGCGGCATGGGAGCCGTGCCGACTGCCGAAAGCACCCGTCGGATCATGGGCCGGGCACCGCGGAGATGATCACGACCGCCTGAGCCAGCGGGTATTCGTCGGTGATGCTCAAGTCGATTTGTGCCGTCATGCCGGCCGGCGTGATCTTTTGAAGCCGGGCCAACGCCCCGCCCGTCAGGGCCAGGGTGGGCTTGCCGCTCTTCTGATTGATCACACCCATGTCACGCCAGAAGACGCCCGCCCGCAGCCCCGTCCCCAGCGCCTTGGCGCAGGCCTCCTTGGCGGCGAAGCGCTTGGCGTAGCTGGCGGCCCGGGTCGCCCGGCCTTCCGAGCGCTTCTGCTCGGTTTCCGTGAAGACGCGCTGAATGAACCGCTGACCAAAGCGCTCCAGCGATTTCTCGATGCGCCGGATGTCGCAGAGATCGTTGCCCAGGCCGATGATCACGCCGCGGCTCCCGCGGCGCGCGCGGCGTCCATGATACGCCGCATTTCGCGGATCGCCGGTTCCAGACCGACGAAGATCGCCTCGCCGATCAGGAAATGGCCGATGTTGAGTTCGCGCACTTCGGGAATGGCGGCAATCGGCCCGACGTCGGCGTAGCTCAGCCCATGGCCGGCATGGCACTCCAGGCCGAGTCTGGCGCACAGCGCCGCCGCCGAGGCGATGCGCTGCAATTCCGCCTGCTTAGGCGGGCCCTCGATCTCGCAATAGCGCCCGGTGTGCAATTCCACGACCGGCGCCCCCAGCGTGACGGCCGCCTCGAGTTGCCGGGGATCGGCCTCGATGAACAGCGAGACGCGGATGCCGGCATCGCGCAGGCGGGCAATCATCGGCTTGAGGTGATTGTGCTGACCGGCGGCGTCGAGCCCGCCTTCGGTCGTGCGCTCCTCGCGCTTCTCCGGCACGATACAGGCGGCGTGCGGGCGATGGCGCAAGGCGATGTCGATCATCTCCTCGGTCGCCGCCATCTCGAAATTGAGCGGCACCTTGAGCTCCCGCATCAGCCCGTCGATGTCGGCGTCGACGATGTGGCGCCGGTCTTCGCGCAGATGCGCCGTGATGCCGTCGGCACCGGCCGCCTCGGCCAGGCGCGCGGCGCGCAGCGGATCGGGCAGATGCCCGCCACGGGCGTTCCGTACCGTGGCGACGTGATCGATGTTGATGCCGAGACGCAGGGGATGGGGCGCAGTCATACGCAACTTTCGCGGAGAGAGGTCGAGGAAGCCGTCAATTGCGGGCGCGTTCGACGGCGTTGATGGCGGGGGTGGCGCGCAGCGCCGCGGTGATGTCGGCCAGATGCTTCACATCGGACACCTCGACGTCGATCACCATGTCGAAGAAATCCATCGACCGGTTGACGATGCGCAGGTTGGAGATGTTTCCCTCGTGGCGGGCGATCACCGTGGACAGGCTCGACAGGCTGCCAGGCTGGTTCGCGACGGTGATCTTGAGGCGGCCGGTGTAGACGCCACCTCCCCCCTCGCTCACCGAATCCCAGCCGACGTCGATCCAGCGCTCCGGCGACTCCGAGAAGCTCTCCAGCGTGGCGCAGTCGATCGTGTGGATGGTGACGCCCTTGCCGGTGGTGATGATGCCCACGATTCGATCGCCGGGCAGCGGGTGGCAGCAGCGCGCAAAGTGCACCGCCATGCCCGGGATCAGCCCGCGAATGGCGATCTGCTCGCCGTCCAGCTTGCCCCCTCGCGCGCCCTCGCCCGCCTTGCCCGACTTGCCGGTACGCGCGCGCGTGATCGGCACCACGTCGGCGCCCCCCTTCCGCGGCTGCTTCAGCCCCGGATAGACCGCCGTCAGGACCTCGCGGGCGCCCAAAAGCCCGGCGCCGACCGTGGCGACGAGATCGTCCGTCGAGGCCTGCTTGAAGTTGAGGCGCACGCCCTCGAGGCCCTTCTCGGTGACCTCGTAGCCCTCCTCGTGAAAGGCCTTGTCGAGCAGCGACTTGCCGAGCTGGATGTACTGCTCGCGCTGGCGCGTGCGAATGAAGCGGCGGATCGCGGCCTTGGCCTTGCCGGTGACGACGAAGCGCTCCCAGGTCGGCGACGGGGTCTGGGCCTTCGATGTGATGATATCGACCTGGTCGCCGTTGGTGAGCTGCGTACGCAGGGGCAACATGCGGCCGTTGATCTTGGCGCCGACGCAGGTGTCGCCCACCTGGCTGTGCACGGCATAGGCGAAGTCGATCGGGGTTGCGCCGCGCGGCAGCGCGATCAGCTTGCCCTTGGGCGTAAAGCAGAAGACCTGGTCCTGAAACATCTCGAGCTTGGTGTGCTCGAGGAACTCCTCGGCGTTGGGCGCCTTGTCGAGGATGTCCATGAGACTGCGCAGCCAGGCATATTGCGGCGCGTCGGTCGATGGCTCCCCCTGCTTGTAGATCCAGTGGGCGGCCACGCCGCGCTCCGCCTGGTCCTGCATCTCGCCGGTGCGGATCTGTATCTCGATGCGCTGGCCGAGCGGGCCGATGACGCCGGTATGGAGCGAGCGGTAGCCGTTCGGCTTGGGAACCGAAATGTAGTCCTTGAAGCGCTGCGGCAGCACCTGGTAGCGGCCGTGCAACAGGCCGAGTGCCTGATAACACTGCGCCACGTCCGCGACGATGATGCGGAACGCCATGATGTCGGAGAGCTGCTCGAAGGATACGTTCTTCTTCTGCATCTTCCGCCAGATCGAATAGGGCGTCTTCTCGCGGCCCGAAACCTGGGCCTCGAGCCCGCCCTCCTTCAGCGTGCGGACCAGCTCGACCTCGATCTGGGGCACCAGCTTGTCGCCGCGCTCGCGCAGGTAACCCTGGCGCGCCAGCACCGACGCGCGGCCATCGGGATTGAGTTCGGCGAACGCCAGCTCTTCCAACTCGCGCTTCACCTTCTCCATGCCGATGCGCGAGGCGAGCGGCGCATAGAGGTCCATGGTTTCGCGTGCGATGCGGCGGCGGCGCGCCGGCTCCTTGATGTGATGGAGCGTGCGCATGTTGTGCAGGCGGTCGGCGAGCTTCACCAGCAGCACGCGGATGTCCGACGACATCGCCAGCACCAGCTTCCGCAGGTTCTCGGCTTCCTTGGTGCTCTCCGACTGGATCTCCAGGCGCGAGAGCTTGGTGACGCCGTCGACCAGGCGCGCGATGTCCTCGCCGAACAGGCTGGCGATCTCGTCGCGCGTGGCGTCGGTATCCTCCAGCGTGTCGTGCAGCAGGCCGGTGACGATCGAGTCGGTGTCGAGCCGCATCTCGGCCAGGAGGCCGGCGACCTCGACGGGATGGGAGAAATAGGGGTCGCCCGAGGCGCGAAGCTGGTTGCCGTGCTTCTTCAGCCCATAGACGTAGGCACGGTTCAGAACGTCCTCGTCCGCATCCGGATCGTAGGACTGTACGCGTTCGACGAGTTCAAATTGGCGAATCATGGCAGTCGCCCACTATATGGGGACGATTGCGATCACTCCACGACGATTGCGCGAATAGCAGGCTGAACCCTGTTAGGGCTCAGCCCGCCGTCCGGCTATTCGGCGACGTCGTCTTCCTCGGCCATCGGCAGCGCCTTGGGCTGGGCGGCTTCCGCACCGCCCTGCGCCAGCGCCGCGGCCAGCTCCTGCTCGAGCTCGGCCATCTCGTTGACTTCCTCGGGCTTGTCGACGTCGGCGTGCTTCTGCATGCCGGAGATCAGGGAGTCCTTCAGGACCACCTGGTCGAGCTTCATCTCGGCGATCTCGCGCAGCGCCACCACGGGGTTCTTGTCGCGGTCGCGGTCGAGCGTGATCTGGGCGCCGGCGGAGATATCGCGAGCGCGCTGCGATGCAAACATGACCAGTTCGAAACGGTTGGGAACCTGCACGATGCAGTCTTCGACGGTGACACGCGCCATGGCGGGGACCTCAAATTTCTTGGAAGTCGCGGGTTATACAAGCCCCTGCCCAAAAGGCAAGCCGGGAGGTTCGAAGGGCTGGGCGATCTGGTCCGCTGGCAAGGCGTCCAGGAATTCGCGAATCGAAGCTCCCGAGACCGGGTGGCGCCAGGCGGGGGCCAGATCGGCCAGCGGGCGCAATACGAAGGCCCGCCCCGTCATCCGGGGATGCGGCAGGGTCGCCTTCGAAGGGCCGGGAGCCGCGATGTGCCCCCGATAATCGAGCAAATCCAGGTCGATCAGGCGGGCCGCATTCGGCACGCTCCGGACACGGCCGAACAGGTCCTCGATCTCGTGCAGGGTGGCCAGCAGCTCGTCGGGCGACAGGGACGTGGCGATTTCGGCCACCAGATTGACGTACCAGGGCTGATCGGACGCCGGCACCGGCGCCGTCCTGTACCAGCGGGAATAGCGCAGTACGCGCACCTGCCGCCGGTCCAGTTCCAGCAGCGCGGCCTGGAGCGTCTCCTGGGGCGAGGCATAGGACGGGTGGGGCAGATTGGCTCCGGCGCCAATGAAAATCGGTCGGCGGTCTCTATTGTCCACCAGCAAGCGCCCCCAACCCCTTGTGATCTATGGATGAAATACCTACTCTTAATATACTTTCCGAGCGCTGGGAGTTACCAGCCTTCGGTGGCCACGCATATTTTACGCTCGACCTGCGCATATTATTCATAAGGGCTTGATCGCCATGAAAGGCAATTTTTACGAGAACGAGCGCGTTGCGCTGTTCATCGACGGTGCGAATCTCTACTCGGCCGCCCGCTCCCTCGGCTTCGACATCGACTATCGCCGGCTGTTGAAGGTGTTCCGCGAAAAGGGCCGGCTGGTCCGCGCCTATTATTACACCGCGCTGGTCGAGGATCAGGAATATTCGCCGATCCGGCCGCTGATCGATTGGCTCGACTACAACGGCTACACCATGGTCACCAAGCCGGCCAAGGAGTTCACCGATGCCATGGGTCGCCGCAAGATCAAGGGCAACATGGACATCGAGCTGGCCATCGACGTGCTCGAAATGGCCGACCATCTCGACCATGTGATCCTGTTCTCGGGCGACGGCGACTTCCGCCGGCTGGTGGAAGCGGTTCAGCGCCGCGGCATCCGGGTCTCGGTCGTCAGCACCATCAAGTCCGCCCCGCCGATGGTGGCGGATGAGCTGCGCCGTCAGGCCGACGACTTCATCGAGCTGTCCGAGCTGGCGCCGCTGATCGCCCGCAATCCGTCGGAGCGCGCGCCGCGTCCGGCCGCCGCGCCGGGTACACCGCGCGAGGCCGAAGGGGAATTCGACGAGGCGCCGCCTGAGTCGATGATGCGATCGGCCTAAGGCCGCCTCACCCCGTGCCTGCGCAAGCCTTCGAAGAGCCGCCGCTCGACTGCCCACTCTGTCCGAGGCTCGTGGCGTTCCGTCACGAGCTGCAGGGCAAGTTTCCGGATTGGAAGAATGCGCCGGTCCGGTCGTTTGGCAAGCTCGACGCCCGCCTGCTGATCGTCGGCCTGGCGCCCGGCATGAAGGGCGCCAACCGCACCGGCCGCCCCTTCACCGGCGACTATGCCGGTGACCTCCTCTACTCGACCTTGCTGAAGTTCGGTTTCGCCCAGGGCACCTACCGGGCCGATCCGACCGACGGGCTGCGGCTCGTCGACTGCCGCATCGCCAACGCCGTGCGCTGCCTGCCGCCGGAGAACAAGCCCCTGCCCCTCGAGTTCACCGCCTGCCGGCCGTTCCTGCAGTCCGAACTCGCCGTCATGCCGAAGCTGCGGATCCTCGTGGCCCTGGGCAAGGGAGCCCACGACCAGATCCTGCGCGCCCTGACCGTGCGGCCGGCCGGCGCCTACCCGTTCATCCATGGCCGCCTGCACGAGCTTCCCACCGGCCTGATGCTCGCCGACAGCTATCACTGCTCGCGCTACAACACGAACACCGGCCGCCTCACGACCGAGATGTTCCACCAGGTCTTCGACGGCGTCAGCCGCGCGCTCGACACCTGACGCTTCGCGCAGAAACAGAAAAACCGACATCCCTTCGGCCGGAGCCGTTGGAATGTCGGTTTCTATGGTTGCGGGGGCAGGATTTGAACCTACGACCTTCAGGTTATGAGCCTGACGAGCTACCGGGCTGCTCCACCCCGCGTCAAATCGATCGCGCTGAGCGCGTGTTTATCCGGAATGTATTTCCTTAGCGTTCGGAAGATCCGGCAGCGACCTACTCTCCCGTGCCTTGAGACACAGTACCATTGGCGCTGAGAGTTTTCACGTCCGAGTTCGGAATGGGATCGGGTGTACACCTCTCGCTAGAGCCACCGGATCGTCCGAACGCAAAGGATTGAGGTCTTAAAGTCGTGCACAAGGCCATGCGGCGGATGTCGACCGCTGCACGGAACGAATGAAGTCAAGCCGATCGAGCTATTAGTACCGCTAAGCTGAATGCATCACTGCACTTGCACATGCGGCCTATCAACGTGGTGGTCTACCACGACTCTCAGCGAGACCTAGTTTTGAGGCGGGTTTCACGCTTAGATGCTTTCAGCGTTTATCCCTTCACTACATAGCTACCCGGCGCTACGGCTGGCGCCATAACCGGTACACCAGAGGTAAGTCCATCCCGGTCCTCTCGTACTAAGGACGGCTCCTCTCAAGTCTCGAACACCCACAGCAGATAGGGACCAAACTGTCTCACGACGTTTTGAACCCAACTCACGTACCACTTTAATCGGCGAACAGCCGAACCCTTGGGACCTGCTCCAGCCCCAGGATGTGATGAGTCGACATCGAGGTGCCAAACACCACCGTCGCTGTGGACGCTTGGGTGGTATCAGCCTGTTATCCCCGGCGTACCTTTTATCCGTTGAGCGATGGCCCACTCACGCGGAACCACCGGATCACTATGGCCGACTTTCGTCCCTGCTCGACTTGTCAGTCTCGCAGTCAGGCGGGCTTGTGCCATTGCACTCAGCAGCCGATTTCCGACCGGCCTGAGCCCACCATCGCGCGCCTCCGTTACTCTTTGGGAGGCGACCGCCCCAGTCAAACTACCCACCATGCAGGGTCCCGGATCTGGATGACAGACCGCGGTTAGACATCAAAGAACAAAAGGGCGGTATTTCAAGGTTGCCTCCACCAGAGCTAGCGCCCCGGTTTCAAAGGCTCCCGCCTATCCTACACATCCATTCTCTAATGCCACTGCAAAGTTGTAGTAAAGGTGCACGGGGTCTTTCCGTCTAACTGCGGGTACCCCGCATCTTCACGGGGAATTCAATTTCGCCGAGCCCATGTTGGAGACAGCGGGGAAGTCGTTACGCCATTCGTGCAGGTCGGAACTTACCCGACAAGGAATTTCGCTACCTTAGGACCGTTATAGTTACGGCCGCCGTTTACCGGGGCTTCAATTCAAGGCTTGCACCTCTCCTCTTAACCTTCCGGCACCGGGCAGGCGTCAGACCCTATACTTCGCCTCACGGCTTAGCAGAGCCCTGTGTTTTTGGTAAACAGTCGCCACCCCCTAGTCTGTGCCCCTCTGACGAGACCGTCAGAGGCCCCCTTATCCCGAAGTTACGGGGGTAAATTGCCTAGTTCCTTCAACATGGTTCCCTCAAGCGCCTTGGTATACTCTACCAGTCCACCTGTGTCGGTTTAGGGTACGGTCTATACGCTGGGGCTATTTCCTGGAACCCTTGGGCCGCCCGAGCATTCGCCAACGAGCTCGGGCCACTTTTCGGATCCGTCACCACCAGCAGGCCCACGAATATTGACGTGGTTCCCATCGTCTACGGCTGTCGCCCTCGACTTAGGGGCCGGCTAACCCTGCGCGGATTGACCTTGCGCAGGAACCCTTGGACTTACGGCGAAAGCGTCTCTCACGCTTTTTATCGCTACTTATGTCAGCATTCTCACTTCCGATACCTCCAGGAGCCCTCACGGGTCTCCCTTCGCAGGCTTACGGAACGCTCCGCTACCACTCTTTCGAGTCCGCAGCTTCGGTGCATGGCTTGAGCCCCGGTACATCTTCGGCGCAGGATTTCTTAATTAGACCAGTGAGCTATTACGCTTTCTTTAAAGGATGGCTGCTTCTAAGCCAACCTCCTGGTTGTTATGGAATTCCCACATCCTTTCCCACTTAGCCATGACTTAGGGACCTTAGCTGGCGGTCTGGGCTGTTTCCCTCTCGACGACGGACC
>NZ_OZ257251.1:4617500-5290000 GCF_965279625.1 Reyranella sp. | reverse complement strand
GCGGTGGTGAGCTCGACCACCCGCGGCACCTTGTAGCGCGCCAGGTGCTCAGACAAATAGGCGCGCACCGATGCCGCATCCAGGGAGGCACCGGCAGCCGGTTCGACATGGGCGCAGATCTGCTCGCCGAACTCCTCGTCGGGGATGCCGAACACGGCGCAGTCGCGCACGCCCGGCATCTGGATCAGTATCCCCTCGATCTCAGCCGGGTAGATGTTGACGCCGCCGGAGATGATCATGTCGCGCTTGCGATCGCACAGGAACAGGAAGCCGTCGGCATCGACGTAGCCCACGTCGCCCACCGTGACGAGCTGGCCGAGCGAAATCTCGCGCCGCTTGGCATCGTCGTTGTTGTAGGTGAACTCCGATAGATGAGGCCCGCGCAGGTAGATCTCGCCGACCTCGCCCTGCTTCACGTCCTGCCCATCCTCATCCACGATTCGCAGGACGCCTCCGGGCACCAGGCGGCCGACCGTGCCGGGCTTACGCAGCGCCTCTTCCGAGCCGTGCCAGACCACGACGCCGGTCTCGGTCGCGCCGTAATACTCGTTGATGACCGGCCCCCACCACTCGATCATCTGGCGCTTCACCGCGGGCGCGCAGGGAGCGGCGCCGTGGCTGACGAAGCCCAGCGACGAGACGTCGTAGCGCCCCCGGACGTCCGCCGGCAGGCGCAGCAGGCGCACGAACATCGTCGGCACGATATGCATGTGGGTGATCCCATGCCGCGCAATCAGGCGCAGCATGTCCTCGGCCTCGAAGCGCGGCTGCAGCACCATGTGCAGGCCGAGCCGCGCGCTCGCCATGCCGTAGGCGGCCGGAGCGGAGTGGTACATCGGGCCGTTCATCAGGACGACGATCGAAGGATCGGGCTTCAGGCCCCAGAACAGGGCGGCTTCCTGAGCACCCGCCGCCTGCTGCGCAGGCGTGCTCGGCTGGCGCCGCACGCCCTTGGGGCGCCCCGTCGTCCCGGACGTGTAGATCATGCTGCCGCGCGAGGGTCGCGGCGGCGCGGTGCGCGGAACTGAAGCCGCGACGAAATCCTCCCAGGACGCGGCGCCCGCCGGTACTCGACGCTTCTCGGCGGGCACGCCGTAGGCGGCAGCGATCTCGTCAGGTGTCGGGACGGCGAAGACCTTCACGCCCTCCGGCACGCCGCCGGCGATCTGCGCCAGCAGGTCGGTATGGGCCACCAGCACGCTCGCGCCGCTGTCGCGCAGGATGTAGTTCGCTTCCTCGGGCGTGAAGTGCCAGTTGATCGGCACCGCATAGGCGCCGAGCTGACTTGCGGCCATGTTCACTTCGAAGGTCGCGAAGTCGTTGCGCAACATCAGGGCGACGCTGCCATTCTCGCCGACGCCCAGCGCCTCGAGTCCGCCGGCCGCGCGCGCGGCATTGGCCTGGATCTCGGCCCAGCTCCGGAATCGTTCGCCCGCCGTAACGCCTGCATTCATTTTTTTCCTCCCTTCTTTTTGGGCGGCACGAGCGCGCCCTTGAACATCAGCGCGCCGTGATAGCCGGCGAGCTTCCCGATATCCGGCCCGTGATCGAGCATGCCCGCGCGCTTCAGCATGACCAGCCCGTGCGTGGCGGCCCACATCGACAGGCCGAACAACAAAGGATCGGCATCGATCAACCCGGCCTTCACCATGTCCTCGGCCTGCTGGGTCACGAAGCTGTGCGCCCGCCTCGACTCGCGCAGCAGGTCGGGATGCTCGTCGCCGATCGGATGGTCGATCTCGAACATGATGCGATAGGCATGCGGATGCTCGTCCGCGAACCGCAGATAGGCGTCGCCAACGCAGCGCGCCCTGTCGAGCGGCCCCTCACCCTCGGCCGCCGCGGCCTCGAGCGCGTCGGCGAAGCGGGCGAAGGCCTCGGCCCGCACCGTCGCCAGGATGTCGGCCTTGTCCTTGAAGTAGCGATAGGGCGTCTTGGGGCTGCAGCCCAGCGCCTCGGCCAGCTGGCGCATGGTGACGCCCTCATAGCCGAAACGGGCGAACCGCTCGGTGGCGACCCGGCACAGCTCAGCGCGGAAATCGGCGATGTCCTGTTCGGTCAGATAGCGCGGCATCGAAGGCCTTTCATACACACCGTGTACGAAAAAGCCTCCGCCCGGTCAAATCCCGTCGTCCGTCAGGCCGTCTCGGCGAACAGTTCGCGGCCGATCAGCATGCGGCGGATCTCACTGGTGCCGGCGCCGATCTCGTAGAGCTTGGCGTCGCGCAGCAGGCGGCCGGTCGGATAATCGTTGATGTAGCCGTTGCCGCCCAGCAGCTGGATGGCGTCGAGCGCCACCATCGTGGCCTTCTCGGCGGCATAGAGGATCGCGCCGGCCGAATCCTTGCGCGTGGTCTGGCCGCGGTCGCAGGCCTTGGCGACGGCGTACACATAGGCCTTGCAGGCGTTCATCGTGGTGTACATGTCGGCGAGCTTGCCCTGCACAAGCTGGAACTCGCCGATCGCCTGGCCGAACTGCTTGCGCTCGTGGACATAGGGCACGACGATGTCCATCGCCGCCTGCATGATGCCGATCGGGCCCGCCGCCAGCACGGCGCGCTCGTAGTCGAGCCCGCTCATCAGCACGTTGACGCCCTTGCCCACCGCGCCCAGTACGTTCTCCTCGGGGATCTCGCAATCCTCGAAGACGAGTTCGCCCGTCGAGGAGCCACGCATGCCCATCTTGTCGAGCTTCTGGGCGACCTTGAAGCCCTTGCGGTCGGTCTCGACGATGAAGGTCGTGATGCCGCGCGAGCCGGCCGCCGGATCGGTCTTGGCATACACCACGACGAGCTGCGCATCGGGACTGTTGGTGATCCACATCTTGGTACCGTTCAGGACGTAGCGGTCGCCCTTCTTCTCGGCCCGCAGCTTCATCGACACGACGTCGGAGCCGGCGCCCGATTCGCTCATCGCCAGGCTGCCGACATGTTCGCCGGAGATCAGCTTGGGCAGGAAGCGCTTCTTCTGCTCGTCGGTGCCGGTGCGGCGGATCTGGTTGATGCAGAGGTTGGAGTGGGCGCCGTAGCTCAGCCCGACCGCGGCCGAGGCGCGGCTGATCTCTTCGACCGCGATGACATGTTCGAGATAGCCGAGGCCCGATCCGCCGAACTCTTCCTCGACGGTGATGCCGTGCAGGCCAAGCTCGCCCATCTTCGGCCAAAGCTCGCGCGGGAACCGGTCGCTCTTGTCGATCTCGGCCGCGATCGGCGCGACCTCGGCCGAGGCGAATCGCTGGACCTGGTCGCGCAGCGCGTCGGCGGTCTCACCCAGGCCGAAGTCGAACGGCGGCATCGCATTCGGGATCATTTTTGTCTTACCTGTTGATGGACTGGATCAGGACTTGGAGCCCAGCTTGACCTGTATGCGGATCAACTTCCACTCGCCGTCCGACGGGATGAACTCCAACTCGAAGAGGAGGCGCGACGGCTCCGTGGGAAAGCTGCCTTTCACCACCAGCTTGCCGTCCTCGTCGACCACGGGCTTGGGGTCGTAGGTCGGCGGCATGGCCGCAATGATGTCGAAGTCGGCGTTGCCCTGGCTGAACTCCTTGAACGTCTCCTTGAGCTTCTCAGGCGGGAATTGCTCACGAAACGGTTTGGAAAGCTTGGCGTGCAGGACGGCGTAGTTGCCGGTCACGTTGGCGTCGTTGAGGCTGAGCAACGAACTCTTGACCAACGCTTCCAGCACGCGGTCGGACGGGACCCTGTTCTGCGCTTGGACCACGGAAGCGCCCAGCAGCAGGAGAAATGCGGCAACGAGGCGAAGGACTGTCGACACGGAAACCTCCGTCGGGGACGATACCTCAAAGCAGGAAGATCGTCGCCAGCCCGAGGAAGGTCAGGAAGCCGGTCACGTCCGTGACCATGGTCAGGAACACCGTGGAGGAGACCGCGGGATCGACGCCGAATTTCTGCAGGCCGAGCGGAATCAGCGAGCCGGCCAGCGACGCGGCCATCAGGTTGCAGACCATCGAAGCGGCAATGACCGCACCCAGCCGCCAGTCGTGGAACACGAGAATGACCCCGACCGCCAGCAAGGTGGCGAACAACAGTCCGTTCAGGCTGCCGACCACGGCCTCCTTGCCGATGAAGCGCACGGCATTGGCCGCCGTCAGTTCGCCCATTGCCAGAGCACGGACCGTGACGGTGACGGTCTGAATGCCGGCATTGCCGCCCATCGACGCGACGATCGGCATGAGAGCGGCCAGGATCACGATCTTCTCGATCGTGTCTTCGAACTGGCTGATCACGACCGAGGCGACCAGCGCCGTGGCGACGTTGACCAGCAGCCAGGGGGCCCGTAGACGCGCCGTGCGCACGGTGTCGGCGTGCATGTCGTCGGAGCCGACGCCGCCCATCTTGAGCAGATCCTCCTCCGCCTCCTCGTCGATCACGTCGACCACGTCGTCGACCATGATCACGCCCAACAACCGTCCGTCATCGTCAACGACCGGGCACGAGACCAGGTTCTTGTCGCGGAAAACGTGTGCCACCTCAGCCTGGTCCGACATCGCCGGCAGCGACGGGATATCGGGATCGACGATATCGAGGATCGGGACGGGCCGCTTGCTGCGCAGCATCCGGCCAAGCGGCACCGAGCCGCGCAGATGGCCGCCCGCATCGACGACGAAGATGTCGTAGACGTCGTCGGGCAGATCGGTGGCTTCACGGCAATGGTCGATCACCTCGCCCACGGTCCAGGTGTCGGCCACCTTGACCAGCGACCGCTGCATGAGGCGGCCGGCGGTGTCCTCGGGATAGGCCAGGGCGCGTTCGATGTCGGCGCGTTCTTCGGCCGGAATTTCCGCCAGGACCTCCTGCCGCTCCTCTTCCGTCAGGTCCTCGAGGATGGTGGCCGCATCGTCAGCCTCGAGTTCGCGCGCGGCGGCCGCGATCTCCTTGCTGTCGAGCTGGTCGAGAACGTCCTCGAGGACCTCCTCGTCGAGCTCGGTCAGGGCCTCGGGATCGAGGTCGCCCTTGAGGATGCCGACCAGCTTGTCGCGTTGATCCTCGGAGATCTGTTCGAGAATGGAGGCCTGGCCCGTGGCGCTGAGGTTGTTCAGCAGCGCCCGCGCATCCTCCTGCCTGTCTTCGGTGAGCGCCGCCTCGACGCGCCGGACGAGTTCCGGCGTCACTTCGTCGAGATGGTCGATCTCGCCACTCATCCACGCGCCTCGGCGAGGCGTTGCGCTTCGACCACGGCCAGCGCGGTCATGTTGAGGATGCCGCGTGCGGTCACCGACGGCGTCAGCACATGCGCCGGCAGATCGGTGCCCAGCAGGATCGGGCCGATGTGCAGCCCGTCGGCCGCCTCCTTCAGCAGGTTGAAGGAGATGTTGGCGGCGTCCAGCGACGGGCAGACCACCAGGTTCGCCGCTTCCTTGAGCTTGGACCGCGGAAAGACGCTGTTGCGGATGTCGACATTCAGCGCGGCGTCACCATGCATTTCGCCGTCGACCTCCAGGGTCGGCGCCCGCTGGTGCAGGATCTTCACCGCGGCGGCCATCTTCTTGGCCGAGGCATGCTCGGAGCCGCCGAAGCTCGAATGCGAGATCAGCGCGACCTTGGGCTGGAGGCCGAAGCGCAGGACCTCGTCCGCCGCCAGCAGGGTGATCTCCGCCAGCGTCTCGGGATCGGGATCGTAGTTCACGTAGGTATCGGCGATGAACAGCGCACGGGTCGGCATGACCAGCAGGCTGAGGGCCGCCATGTTCTTCGCCCCCTCGCGCAGGCCGATGACGTCGCGCACATGGGCCAGATGGGTGCGGAAGCGGCCATAGGCGCCGGCGATCATTGCGTCGGCATCGCCAAGCTTCACCGCCAGAGCGGCGATCAAGGTCGGGCTGGAGCGCACGAGGTTGCGCGCCGTCGGCTCGGTGACCCCCTTGCGCTCCATCAGCTCGAGATAGGCGCCCCAGTACTTGTCGTAGCGCGGGTCGCTGGACGGATCGACCAGCTCGACATCGACACCGGGCTGGAAGCGCAGGCCGAGACGCTCGGCGCGCCGCCGCACGATCTCCGGCCGGCCGATCAGGATCGGCTTGGCGATGCCCTCGTCCAGGATGATCTGCGCGGCGCGCAGGACGCGATCGTCCTCGCCGGCGCTGAAGATCACCCGCTTCGGATCGGAGCGCGCCTGTGCGAACACCGGCCGCATGACGAGCCCGGACTTGAAGACGAACTGGCTGAGCTGCTGGCGATAGGAATCGAAGTCGGTGATCGGCCGCGTCGCCACGCCGCTGTCCATGGCGGCCTTCGCGACGGCCGGCGCCAGCTCGACGATCAGCCGCGGATCGAAGGGCTTGGGAATGATCTGGGTGGGGCCGAAGCCGCCGGCCTGCTCGCCGAAGGCGCGCGCCACGACCTCGGAGGGCTCCTTGCGGGCCAGCGCCGCCAGCGCCCGCACGCAGGCGATCTTCATCTCGTCGTTGACGGTCGTGGCGCCGACGTCGAGGGCGCCGCGAAAAATGTAGGGGAAGCAGAGGACGTTGTTGACCTGGTTGGGATAGTCGCTGCGGCCGGTGGCCATGATGGCGTCGTCGCGAACGCCCGCGACGTCTTCCGGCGAGATCTCGGGATTGGGATTGGCCAGCGCGAAGATCAGCGGCCGGGCGGCCATCCGGGCCACCATCTCGGGCTTCAGGACGCCGGCGGCCGAAAGGCCGAGGAACACGTCGGCGCCGCCGATCACCTCACCCAGGGTGCGGGCCTGCGTGTCGCGGGCATAGCGCTCCTTCCACGGGTCCATCTGCTCGTTGCGGCCCTTCCAGACCACGCCTGCGATGTCGGTGACCCACATGTTCTCGCGCGGCAGGCCGAGCTTCTCCAGCACGCCGAGGCACGACAGGGCCGCCGCACCCGCGCCGGACACGACCAGCTTCACCTTGGCGATGTCCTTGCCGACCAGCGACAGGGCATTGAACAGCGCGGCGCCGACGATGATGGCGGTACCGTGCTGGTCGTCGTGGAACACCGGGATCTTCATGCGCTCGCGCAGCTTCTGCTCGACGTAGAAGCACTCCGGCGCCTTGATGTCCTCGAGGTTGATGCCGCCGAAGGTCGGCTCGAGAGCGGCGACGATATCGACCAGTTTATCCTGGTCGAGTTCGGCCAGTTCGAGGTCGAAGACGTCGATGCCGGCGAACTTCTTGAAGAGGACGCCCTTGCCCTCCATCACCGGCTTGGCCGCCAGGGGGCCGATCGCCCCCAGCCCCAGCACGGCGGTGCCGTTGGTGACGACGGCGACCAGATTGGCTCGAGCGGTGAGCTCGGCAGCCATCCCGGGATCGCGCACGATCTCGTTACAGGCTGCCGCTACGCCGGGCGAATAGGCCAGAGAGAGGTCGCGCTGGGTCGCCAGCGGCTTGGTCGGGACGACCTCGATCTTCCCGGGTCGAGGCAGGCGATGGTAACGGAGGGCGCTTTCGCTGAGATCGTCGGCCAAAGCACTCTCCCACCTGCAAACAAAAAGGGCCGCCCGTTGGCATCTGCCAACAGGCGGCGACCTTACCTTTTCGTTCGAACCGGCGATGGTGCGGCCAAGAAGACTCGAACTTCCACGCCTCGCGGCACTAGCACCTCAAGCTAGCGCGTCTACCAATTCCGCCATGGCCGCGCCGGTTCGATGGCGCGGGGGATACCAAATCGCTCCCGCAGTGGCAAGGCGGGCTTGCACGAACGAGCGGAAGTGCCGATTTTGCCACAATGAAAAGGCTCGAATGGCGCATCTCCGACGACGCCGTCCCCTATGACGAGGCTTTGTCCACCATGGAAGCGCGTGTCGCGGCCATCCGTGCCGGCACGGATGGCGAAATGGTGTGGCTGCTGGAGCACCCGCCGCTCTACACGGCCGGCACCAGCGCCCGGACGCAGGACCTGCTGCAGCCTGCCCGCTTTCCGGTCCACGTCGCCGGCCGCGGCGGCCAGTACACCTATCACGGCCCCGGCCAGCGGGTGGCCTATGTGATGCTCGACCTCAGGGCGCGCCGCCAGGACGTCCGCCGCTATGTCTCCGACCTCGAGGAATGGACGATCCGCACGCTCGGCCGCTTCAACGTCAAGGCGGAGCGGCGGGAGGGCCGTGTCGGCGTCTGGGTCGTACGACCGGACAAGCCGCCCCTGCCCGATGGCAGCCCGCGCGAGGACAAGATCGCGGCCATTGGTGTGCGCATCCGCCACTGGGTGGCGTTCCACGGCATCTCGATCAACGTCGAGCCCGACCTCTCGCACTATGCGGGAATTGTCCCCTGCGGCATCGCCGACCATGGCGTCACGTCGCTGGTCGATCTCGGCCTGCCGGTCACCTTGGCCGATCTCGACGCGGCGCTGGCCGAGACCTTCCAGGAAGTGTTCGGCGAGATCAGGCCGTCGGCAGCCGCGTAAAGCCTGCCGGAAGGACGTCGAGGTCGACCGGCTCGACGTCGACGGCGTCCACGCGCGCGAGCGTCGGGCCGCGACGGCAGGCTTCGATCATCCGGCCCACCGCGTCGTCGTCGCCGACGACCAGTGCTTCGACAGAGCCGTCGGAGCGGTTGCGCACCCAGCCGCTGAGGCCGAGCCGCTGAGCCGCAGCCATCGCCCAGTCGCGGTAGCCCACGCCCTGGACCCGGCCGGTGATCGCGAGGCGCGCCTGCAACGCCATCCGGCTCAGGCGAACTCGATGATCTTCTGGTCGACGCGCAGGCTGTCGCCGGCCTTGGCGTGCAGCGTCTTGACCGTGCCGTCACGCGTGGCGCGCAGCACATTCTCCATCTTCATCGCCTCGACCACGGCCAGCGCCTCGCCGGCCTTGATCTCCTGCCCTTCGCTCACCGCCACGGAGGCCAGCAGGCCCGGCATCGGCGACAGCAGGAACTTGGAGGTGTCGGGCGCCGCCTTGACCGGCATCAGCGCGTAGAGCTCCGCCTGGCGCGGCGTGAGCACCAGCACATCCGCCTGCCCGCCTTCATGCGTCAGGCGCCAACCGGAGCCCAGAGTGTCGACCTGCACCACGACCGGATGCTGATCGACCTTCGCCCGCAACAGCGGCTCACCCGGCGTCCAGGCGGTCTCGATCTCGATCCGGCGGGCGTCGATGTCCACGGCGAATTCGAGGCCGCCGCCACTCACCGAGACGGGCATCGGCGCGCGATTGAGCATGACGACGCGCTCGGACTGAGGCGCCCCTGCCCGATGAGCATGAATGCGATCCACCACGGCCGCGACCGCCGCCAGCACCGCCGCGTCCTTCGGCGGCAGATGCTCGGCCGTGAAGCCGCCCTTGAACTCCTCGGCGATGAAGTTCGTGGTGAGCTTGCCCGCCCGGAACCTGGGATGGGCCATCAGCGCCGCCAGGAACGGCACGTTGTGCGACACGCCACGGACGTAGAACTCGTCGAGCGCGCGGCGCATGCGGTCGATCGCCTCGTCGCGCGTCTTGCCGTGCGTGCACAGCTTGGCGATCATCGGATCGTAGAACATCGAGATCTCGCCGCCCTCGTAGACGCCGGTATCGACGCGGACGTCGGGTCCCGCCTCGGGCTCGCGGTACTTCACCAGCCGTCCCGTGGAGGGCAGGAAGTTGCGGAACGGGTCTTCGGCGTAGAGACGCGCCTCGACGGCCCAGCCCTGCAGCTTCACGTCCTTCTGCTGGAACGGCAGCTTGCCGCCCGCCGCCACGCGGATCATCAGCTCGACCAGGTCGAGGCCGGTGATCAGCTCGGTCACCGGATGCTCAACCTGCAGGCGCGTATTCATCTCGAGAAAGTAGAACTTGCGGTTCTTGTCGACGATGAATTCGACGGTGCCGGCGCTCTTGTACTTTACCGCCTTGGCCAGCGCGACGGCCTGCTCGCCCATCGCCTTGCGCGTCTTCGCGTCGAGGAACGGGCTCGGCGCCTCCTCGATCACCTTCTGGTGGCGGCGCTGGATCGAACACTCGCGCTCCCAGAGATAGATGCAGTTGCCGTGGCCGTCGGCGATGAGCTGGATCTCGATGTGGCGCGGCTCCTCGATATACTTCTCGATGAACACGCGATCGTCGGCGAACGAGGCCTTGGCCTCGTTGGTCGCCGAGCCGA
Source organism: Reyranella sp. (assembly GCF_965279625.1). Taxonomy (GTDB): domain Bacteria; phylum Pseudomonadota; class Alphaproteobacteria; order Reyranellales; family Reyranellaceae; genus Reyranella. Next base: position 5,279,940 of record NZ_OZ257251.1, on the reverse strand, counting down.
AGCCTTCATGCGCTTCGGCATCGTTGTAGGCGATGCGCATGCCCTTGCCGCCGCCGCCGGCCGAGGCCTTGATCATCACCGGGTAGCCGATCTTCTGGGCGATCTTCACCGCCTCGTCGGCATTGGGAATCGCCGCCAGGTAACCGGGCACGGTGCTGACCCCGGCCGCCTGCGCGAGCTTCTTCGACTCGATCTTGTCGCCCATGGCGTAGATGGCGTGAGCATCGGGACCGATGAAGGCGATGCCGGCCTCGGCCAGCGCCTTCTGGAAGGCCTCCTTCTCGGAGAGGAACCCGTAGCCCGGGTGCACCGCCTGGGCGCCGGTCGCCTTGCAGGCCTCGACGATCTTGTCGATCAGCAGGTAGGACTGCGCGGAAGGCGGCGGTCCGATCAGCACCGCCTCGTCGGCCTCGCGCACGTGCAGCGCGTCGGCGTCGGCTTCGGAGTAGACCGCCACGGTCTTGATGCCGAGACGCTTGCAGGTCCGGATGACCCGGCAGGCGATCTCGCCGCGATTGGCGATCAGGATCTTGTCGAACAGCGGTCCGTCGGCGGCAGGCTTCGGAGCCGGCGCCTTCTTCGCAGCCGCGACGCCCTTTGATGCGCTCTTGGGCACGCTCTTGGGCGCACTCTTGGTGGCGACCTTGGCGACCTTCTTCTTGGCGGCCATGCTCAGATTCCTTCTTTTCTGCGATCGAAGAAGCCCCTGGCCCACAGTGAGTGAGCGCCGATCAGGGGCAGCCAGACGATGAGGACCCAGAGCCACCACGGATACTGGCGGCTCACGATGAAATTCAGCGGGATGATCACGAGCAGCGCGAGAAGCCCGACCATCAGGTGCTTGCGCACGATCCGGCCGCGCCTCATGCGCTCCTCGGGAGACAGATGCACGGCGTCGCCGTCACAGAGGCACGTTGCCGTGCTTGCGCCACGGATTCTCGAGCTTCTTGGTCTCGAGCGTGGCCAGCGCCTTGCAGATCCGGCGGCGCGTGCCGTGCGGCATGATCACGTCGTCGATGAAGCCGCGGTTGGCCGCCACGAACGGGTTGGCGAACTTCTGGCGATATTCCTCGGTACGCGCCGCGATCTTGCCGGCGTCGCCGACGTCGGAGCGGAAGATGATCTCGACCGCGCCCTTGGCGCCCATCACCGCGATCTCGGCACCCGGCCAGGCATAGTTCACGTCGCCGCGCAGGTGCTTGGACGCCATCACGTCGTAGGCGCCGCCATAGGCCTTGCGGGTGATCACCGTAACCTTCGGCACGGTGGCCTCTGCATAGGCGTAGAGCAGCTTGGCGCCGTGCTTGATGATGCCGCCGAATTCCTGCGTCGTGCCCGGCAGGAAGCCCGGCACGTCGACGAAGGTCACGATCGGGATGTTGAAGGCGTCGCAGAAACGCACGAAGCGGGCGGCCTTGCGCGAGCTGTCGATGTCGAGGCAGCCCGCCAGCACCATCGGCTGGTTGGCCACGAAACCCACCGTCCGGCCGGCCATGCGGCCGAAGCCCACCACCATGTTGGCGGCCCATTCCGGCGACAGCTCGAAGAAATCGCCCTCGTCCACGACCTTCAGGATCAGTTCCTTGATGTCGTAGGGCTTGTTGGGATTCTCCGGCACCAGCGTGTCGAGCGAGAAGTCGTCACGATCGATCGGATCGAGCGCCGCGCGGACCGGCGCCTTCTCGCGATTGTTCGAGGGCAGGAAGTCGACGAAGCGGCGAAGCTGCAGCAGCGCCTCGATGTCGTTCTCGTAGGCGAGATCGGCCACACCCGACTTCTGGGTGTGCGTGAGCGCGCCGCCCAGCTCTTCCTGGGTCACCGTCTCGTGCGTGACGGTCTTCACCACATCGGGACCGGTCACGAACATGTAGGAACTGTCCTTCACCATGAAGATGAAGTCGGTCATGGCCGGCGAATAGACCGCACCGCCGGCGCAGGGACCCATGACCATCGAAATCTGCGGGATCACGCCGGACGCGAGCACATTGCGCTGGAACACGTCGGCATAGCCCGCGAGCGAATCGACACCCTCCTGGATGCGCGCGCCGCCCGAGTCGTTGAGGCCAAGCACCGGCGCGCCGACCTTCATGGCCATGTCCATGACCTTGCAGATCTTGGTGGCGTGCATGCCGGACAGGGCGCCGCCGAACACCGTGAAATCCTGGCTGAAGACATAGACCAGCCGGCCGTTGATCGTGCCGTGGCCGGTGACCACGCCGTCGCCCGGGATCTTCTGGTTCTCCATGCCGAAATCGATCGAACGGTGCTCGACGAACATGTCGTATTCCTCGAACGACTCGGGATCGAGGAGCGCATCGATGCGCTCGCGCGCCGTCAGCTTGCCCTTGGCGTGCTGCGCCTCGATGCGGCGCTCGCCTCCGCCCAGACGCGCCGCTGCACGCCTGCGCTCGAGTTCTTCCAACATTTTCTGCATTCAATTCACTCCGGCTCGCCGGCCCGTTTTCAGGCAAAATGTTCGAGGCGTCCAGTTCACGAATTCGGCTTTTCGCGCGGCCGGCAGATATCCTCGAGCCGGCCTGAGGCCGTATCGGGAAGGTCGCCGGTGCGCCGTAGTGCGAAACTCGTGGGTTCCCGGTGCCCTGCTGCATCGCGGTTGTAGCATACGAGCGACGAACCGCCCGATGCGGTGCAGATGAAGCGGTCGGGGCTGTACGGCCGGGAAGCCGCCACCTTGGTGAACACGATCTCGACGCGCTCGACGTCGATGCGAACGAAGCCGCATTGAGCATATTCCTGTACCGGGCCGCGGGCGGTGCTGCGCGCGTCGTCACCATCGATCACGACGATGCCGGCATGACGACCGTTATGCGCCTGCCGCTCGAATTGCCACACGCCCTGCAAGCTTTGCGCCATCGCAGGGGCCGCAATCATCGTCAGAGGAACGAAAAGCCCCGGCAGGCCGATCATTTCAGGAAGCGCTTCTCGTTGTCCTTGACCGTTCCCATACCCTGCAGATCGAACACCTCGTCGACCGTGGCGATGCTGCCCTCGACGCCGTGGATGCCGCCATCCTTGCGTATCTGTGCGAAGGTCGCCCGCATGGCGCCGACGGCAGCCCTGATGGCGTGGTTGCCCCAGATGAGCAGGCCGACCTTCTTCAGTTCCCTCACCCGCGCCACCGTCATCTGCGGATAGGCGGTCGGCACCAGCGCGATCGGCACCTTGCCATCCCACGCCTTGATGAAGGCCTCGATCTCGTCCGGCGTCTTCTGCTTGGAATGGACGAGGATCAGGTCGGCGCCGGCGGCTTCGTAGGCCCGCGCTCGCTTCAGCGCCTCGTCCTGGCCGAGGCCGGCGATCAGCGCCTCGGTGCGGGCCACGACGACGAGATCGGGATCGCGCCGGGCCGACCGCGCGGCCTCGATCTTGCCCTGGAACTCCTCGATGCGGACCATGTCCTGCCGGCCACCGGCGATCAGGCTGGTGACCTTGGGGAAGCTCTTGTCCTCCATCACGATCGCGCCCACCCCGGCGCGCTCGTACTGCTCCACCGCATAGAGGACGTTGATGGCATTGCCGAAACCGGTGTCGATGTCGGCCACCACCGGCAGGCCCGACCGGTCGACCATGGCGCGCGTCATGTCGAGATGCTGGGTCATCGATACGATGCTGACGTCCGGCACGCCGTACAGGGCGGACAGTTCGAAGCCGGAGGCCCAGATCGCGTCGAAGCCTGCTTCTGCAGCGAGCATCGCCGATAGCGGGCTGTGCGCCGCCATCGCCTCGACGAGGCCCTTGTCGGCCATGATCTTCCGCAGCCTGGTGCCCGCTCCCATGATCCCTCTCAGCCGCGCAGACGCGCGTTCTCCAGCAATGAAAGAAAGCGGGCGCACGCCTCGATGTCCCTGCGCACGCCTTCGCGATGCTTCTCCGCCAGCGGATCGTCACCCCAGCGATCGACCTGGTAGAGTTCGTCCATCTGGGCGGCGGCAAAGGCGCCGGCCGCATCGAGGCGCCCCTCCGACACCGCCAGCCCGATCATCACCGACCCCGCCGTGTGCGTGAGATTGTAGAGCGCCGACAGCGCCAGATCGCCGTGTGCCGAAACCGCTTCGTGAAGCCGCGCCTTCGCCGCTTCCGGCTGATCCACGAAGCCGATGCCTTCGGCGGTGACCAGCCGGGCGCCATGGCGCTCGGCTGCCCAGTCGAGCAAGGGCTGCCACAGCTCAAGCTGCAGCTTCACCAGGCTCTCCGGCGCGGTCGCGCGATAGCAGAGGAGATCCGAGCCGGCATACTTGGCCGTATCGGCGATGACCTCGTCGCGACGCGCCACGACGCGGTCGATGGCGGTTGCGGCAAGGCGCGTCAGCGGCAGGTGAGCGGCGTTGATCTCGGCCTTGTCGGGCACGCCCGCCCATTCGGCGGCGATGGCCTCGGCAAGCGCCCGGGTCGGCACGACCAAGGTCGCCTTCATCGGCGTCCGCATGGGCTTGCCATCGAGCAGGACGCGAAACCCGCCCTCTCCCTCATCGACGCCCGTATCCTTGTAGAAGCGCTTCATTCTGCTCCCGAGCAGCGCAAGATATCCACGATACGAAATTCCTGCATCGCACCTTACGACCTGCGCGAGGGGCTTACATGGGAGATGGGCTGGGCGACAAGGCTCCCGATTCAGTCCGTTTCGCCTCCGAAAAGAACAATCGGATGATTTGCACGAATTCGGCAGGATCCGCCTGAAGCGAACCGCTGGTGAAAGTGACGGGACTTCCGGACAGGCGCCAGTTGATGGCCTTCGCCAACCGCTGAAGGCTGTTGCCGCGTGAGATGTACTTTTGAGGATCGCGCAGCCTGATCGAGAGAAAGGCTCCGCCCCTCCCCATGCCTTCCCTGATTTCGGTCACGTCCGCCCAATCGACCCAGCCGAATGCCAGGCCGGTCGGGCGAAAAAAGAACCCCTGTCGATTGATGACGAGCCCTGGCTCTGTCGCAGTCAGGGTTCTCAGATGGCCGTAGGCAAGCAGCAGGAAGAAAAAGATACCGAATCCCAGCACGAACTGGTGGAACGAATTCGATCCGACGCCCGGCGCCGCCATGAGCATCCAACCCGCCGCCACCGCCATCGCGAGACTGGCAATCGCCAGAAAGCCGACCTTCGAGCGACTGACGGGGATCGCGATTTCTGGTCTCTTCTCTTCGCTCACGGCCGGCTCTGGCCACGCTGCGGACCCGGCGTCTGCCCCTGTGGCCGCGACGCCCGCTGACGAATGTCCGACGTGGGCGCCGGCATTTGCGCCCGCAGCCCCGGCCGCAGGGCCTCGACCCGCGGCGCCAGCACGGCGCAGGCATTCGCGCCGGCCTGCCGGCCGGCCTGCCCCACCTGGGCGACCAGGCTCGGGATCGGGCCGCCGCCCACCAGCAGCTTGGAGAGGTTGGGATCGACCGCGCTCGCCGTGGCCTTGCCGGCGCCGCCCTTGATGCGCATCGGCGTGGCGAGCGAAGCGTTCTGATGGTCGCGTGCCTCGGGGGCGACGATGAACTCCCAGCCCTCGGTGCGCAGATGCAGGTAGCCGCCGCCGACCAGCACGCCGCGCGGCGTGTCGACGACCAGGCGCCGCAGGTTGGCGACACCGCCACTCACTTCGAACCGGCCGGCGATGCAGTTGAACGGCACGCCGGCCTCGGTGCCGCCGAGGAGCCGCTGGGTCTCGGGCGGCCAGTTCGCGAGCTGGCTTTGGGGCCACATGCCCTTGCCCATGGCCACGTCGATCGAGCCGTTGGCGGTGTTCAGCGCGTCGCGCGTGGTGCGGCCACCGCCGCGCAGGCGAAGGTCGACATCGGCAACACCGTCGCGCAGGCCGAGATCGAGGCCGAGAAGGGTCGACAGCTCGCCCAGGGAGACTCGGTTGGCGGTGGCCGTCAGCGTGGTCTGCCCGATGCGACCAGCCGGGTCGTAGACCAGATCGACGCCGGCCGAGCCGCCGCCGACGGTCGCCGCCGCGCGAAAGGTGAAACGCGTCTCGCCCGAAGCCAGCGTCACCGATGCGTTCTGCATCTTGGCGCCAAGACCCACGACCTCCCCCAGCCTCACCGTCACCGAGAGGGCCGACCGGCCGAGCCAGCTTGCGGAGAACGGCAGGGCCGGAATGAGGCGCGGCTGCTGCATCGGAGCCGTTGCGGGTGCCGCGGGCGCGGCGGTCGCGGGCGGCGCCTTCAGTTCCGAGACGTCGAGGCGCGTAATGTCGGCATTGACGATGATAGTCGGCGTGCCCTTGCGATCGACGCGGAACAGCGCCTCGCCGGCCCCCTCGCTCGAGCCGACCTTCAGCGCCGTGACCTCGACCTTGAAGCCGTTGCGCTGGGTCGAAGCCTTCGAATTCATCACGTAGGGACCGCCCACCGGGACGGGAAGGCGAATGTAGGGTCCAAGCACCGAAACGTCGGCGCCTTCGGAATTGACCTGCAGCGACGTGCCCTTGGCGTTGATGCTGCCCTTGATCGAAATCTTGCCGTCGCCGAATCCACCCTGAAGGTCGATGTTGCCGGGCAGCCCGGCCATCCAGCCGTTGAACGAGCCGGCGGTGCCCGTGAGGTCCATCGGCACGCCCTGCGCCACGCCGAACCGCCCCTCGACCTGCAAGGTCTGGTTCGGGGCCTGCGCCTTGAAGGTCGCGTTCGGCACGTCGATCACCACCGGCGGCCGGCCCGCTCCTTCCGTGACGGTCAGGACGGAGTCGCGGACTTCGACCGTGCTGATCCAGGGAAAGGCCGAGGACGTGCGAAGCCGGAGAGACCGGTTCTCGCCGGGATGCGGCCCCGACCCGTCGGGCGGCGGCAGCATCTCGAGGCTGGAGTCACCCACCTCGTTGCGCTCGACCAGGATGTCGGCGCCCTCGAGCAGAATCCGTCCAATCTTGACATCGCCCAGGAACAGCGAAAACGGGTCGAGAAAAAGCGTCATGCGGCGCACGCGCGCCAGATCGGGCCGGGAACCCCACGCTGCATTGGAGAGCGTGACGCCTTCGGCGACCATCGCGGGCTCGCTGCCCAGCCTGACGCTGAGCGGCACGCGGGCGGCCAGTTCGCGCCCCGTGACCTTGCGGACCTGCTCGGTCAGCCGCGCCTGATAGCTCGACAGATCGCGCGTGGCCGCCCAGATGACGCCGACGACGGCGGCGACCGGCACCGCCACCGCCGTGATCACGGCCACTCGCCTCCAGGGAATCCGCATCCTGACCGATTCTCGCTCAAACACCGTCCGTCGAGAAGCCAAATGCCTCGACGGTGCGGCGGAAGTGAGGAGGCAACTCGGCCTCGGCCTTCAGCTCCCCCTTGCCCGACGGGTGCGGCAGAGACAGGCGGCGGGCATGGAGATGCAGCCGGCGCCCCTCGGCGACCGCGACCAGCAGCGCTTCCTCGCCGCCATACTTGCGATCTCCCAGGATCGGGCAGCCCATTTCCGCGCAATGAACGCGGAGCTGGTGAGTGCGCCCCGTCCGCGGCCATAGCGCCAGCAGCGCGGCGCGCCGGCCGGCGCGATCGACTTCGCGAAAATGGGTGATCGCCTTCAGCCCGTTCTCTTCGTCGACTTGCATGAGTTCGCGGTCGCGGGCGCCGGGCCGCTTGGCCAGCGGCAGGTCGATCGTGCCTTCCTTCTTTGGCGGCACGCCCACGACGATCGCCCAATAGAGCTTCTCGGTCTCGCGATCCCTGAAGGATTCCGTCAGGCGCCTGGCGGCCTGCCCCGTTCGCGCGATCAGCAGCAGGCCGCTGGTGTCCTTGTCGAGCCGGTGGACCAGGCGCGGCCGCTGCTCGAAGCCGAACCGCAGCGCGTCCAGCATCCCGTCGATGTGCTTATCCGTGCCGCTGCCGCCCTGGACCGCGAGTCCCGGCGGCTTGTTGAGCACGATCACGTGATCGTCGCGATGGATCACCATGCGCTGGATCTCGGCGGCGTCGCGATCGGAAACGGTCGGCTTCGCCTCCGTTCGCGGCTTGGGCGCCGGCGTATTCGTGACGCCGGGCGGCAGGCGAATCGACTGCCCCGGCTCGATCCGGTCCTTGCCCTCGGCCCGCTTGCCGTCGATCCGGACCTGGCCAGTGCGCAGCAGCTTCTGCAAAGCGCCGTGGCTCAGTTCGGGGAAGTGGCGCTGGAACCACCGGTCGAGGCGCATGCCAGTCTCGTCGTCCGTGACGGCGCGATTCTGGACCTTGGTCTGTTGGCTACCACCACTGGCAGGGCTGTCACTCATGGCGCACAAACTACGGGACAAGCTACACAGGGTCCATGGAATCGGTGTCCTTCGACACGCTGACGTTCGACCATCCGACGGCTTGCCGGCCGGCGCGAATCTCCGCGACCCTGCACATTCCCGCCGACCGACCGGAACCGGTGTCCTGCATGGTCATCCTGACCAGCAGCGCCGGCGTCCAGCGCCATCGCGAGCACTACTACGCCGACCTGCTGAACGCGGCAGGCGCGGCGGCGCTGATCGTCGACAGTTTCAGGAGCCGTGGGGTGCGGCGTACCGTGGCCGACCAGAGCCTGGTTTCGGCGGCCCAGATGGAGGGCGACGCCTTTGCAGCCCTCGCCCTGCTCCGCGCCGACCGCCGCATCGATCCGGCACGCATCGGTATCATGGGCGTCTCCAAGGGCGGGGTGGCGACGCTCAATGCCGCCCTCGCCGTGCGCCAGCGCTGGCGACGCGACTTCCCGCACCTGTTCGACATCCACGTCGCCCTCTGCCCCGGCGCGACGGCCCAGCATCGCGACGCCACCACGCACGGACGGCCGATGTTCTTCATGCTGGCCGCCAGGGACGACTACACGCCGGCCGAGCTGGCCATCGAGTACGCCGAGCGCATGCGGGCGGCCGGCAACGACCGGATCAAGGTCAAGGTCTATGGCGGCGCCCATCATGGTTGGGAATCGCTGGGTCCCGTCTTCGACATCAAGGACGCCGAGAACTGGTCGTGCTGCCGCAACATCATCGAGGATGACGGCCGCCATTTCGTGCCCTCGCTGGGACAGGCGATGGACGAGCCCGAGTTCCAGGCCTGGGCGCGACAGCACTGCGTCACCCGAGGTGCCCGTGCCGGCGGCGGGACGGCCGATCTGAAGCAGCGCGCCAGCGCCGACCTGATCGCTTTCCTCGCCGTTCACGGATTCGTGCGCTGATGGACGAATCGGCGGGTTCTCCCTATACTTCCGGTGTGATTCGAATCAATTTTTTCGCCGCTTTCCTGGCGCTCGCGCTCTCCTTCTCGGGAGCATCGTCCTCCTACGCCTCGGGCGTCTTGTGGACTGGATCCAGCCTCGCCACGGCACGTGCAGAGGCCTTGCTGAAGGCGTTGCGCAGCGCCGGCGATCACGGACTGGATCCCGCCTGGTACAACCTCGCCGACGTTGAAAGAGCGATGGCGCCGGGCGCCGATTCCAGCGCGGCCGAAGCCATGCTGTCCGCCGCGTTCGTGGCCTATGCCAGCGACGTCTCGACGGGCCGCGTCCGCGCCAACAGGGTCGACAAGGAAATCGACATCATCCAGCGCAAGGCCGACAAGGCGGAGCTGCTGCAGGCTGCGGCCGACGCGCCCGACTTCGCGGCCTACCTCGCCTCGCTGCCGCCCAAGGGCGACTACCCGGCGCTGCAGAAGGCGCTGGCGGCCTGGCGGGAGAAGAAGACCCGCACGACCTACACCGCGATGCCCGACGGCAGCGCGCTGAAGCCCGGCATGATCGACGCCCGCGTGCCCGTCTTGCGCAAGCGCCTGACCGAACTCGACTTCACGGTGCCGCCGGCCGGCGCCGTCGCCGATCTCTATGACGAGCCGCTGGTCGGCGTGGTCAAGTCGTACCAGGAGATGAAGGGCCTGACGGTCGATGGTGTCATCGGCGCCAAGACCGTCCGCTCGCTCAACACCACGATCGACGAACGCATCGAGCAGATCGTCGCCAACCTCGAACGCCGCCGCTGGCTGCCGGAGGATCTCGGCAGCCGCTTCGTCTACGTGAACACCGGCGACTACTCGATGGTGTTCGTGAACGAGGGCAAGATTGCCTTCCAGAGCCAGGTCATCGTCGGCACGCCGAAGGACCCGACGCCCGAGATCCAGTCGACCATGCGCGGCTTCCAGACCAACCCGTACTGGACGGTGCCGCCGTCGATCGCCGGCGAGGAGTATCTGCCGATCCTGCGCCGCGATCCCAATGCCCTGTCTGGCAGTGGCTTCAAGATCTTCGCGAGCTGGAGCCACGACGACGAAATCGACCCCAACACGATCGACTGGAGTTCGATCCATCCCAAGGCGTTCCCGTATCGCATCCGGCAGGATTCGGGCGCGTCGAACGCGCTGGGCTACATCTTCTTCCCGTTCAACAACAAGTACGGGATCTACATGCACGACACGGCGAGCCGCTGGTTGTTCACCGAGGGCAGCCGCAACTTCAGCCATGGCTGCATCCGTCTGCAGAACCCGCTCGACTTCGTCGAGAAGGTATTCAACGGCAAGAACGGCTTCAGCAAGGACCGTGTCCAGCAGGCGATCAAGGACGGCCAGCAGGCCCACTACACCTTCCCCGAGCCGATCACGCTCTACGTGACCTACCGGACCGTCAGCGCCAATGCCGACGGCGTGCCGACCTTCCGCGACGACGTCTACGGCCGCGACCGCCGCGTCGTGCGCGCGATGGCCAAGCCCTGAGGCTCGGCGCGATCGTTCGTCCTTCGGCGCTCCCGGACATCGTTTCACGATGTCCTGACGCTCAGCGGCCGAGCTTCGCTCGGCCCTCTACCGCTTCTTTTCCCTGAGCTTCTTCCAGTATTCGAGCCGCTTGAGGATCTCGCGCTCGAAGCCGCGCTCGACCGGCTGGTAGAACTCTTCGCGGTTCATATTGTCGGGGAAGTAGTTCTGGCCCGAGAAGCCGTCGGCGGCATTGTGGTCGTACTCGTAGCCCTTGCCGTAGCCGATCTCCTTCATGAGCTTGGTCGGCGCATTCAGGATGTGCATCGGCGGCGTCAGCGAACCGTGCGTCTTGGCGGCGCGCTTGGCGGCCCCGAAGGCGACATAGGCTGCGTTCGATTTAGGCGCTGTGCCGAGATAGATCACCGCCTGCGCGATCGCCAGTTCGCCTTCCGGGGACCCCAGCCGCTCGTAGGTCTCCCACGCCGCCAGGGTCTGGGTCAGAGCCTGCGGATCGGCCATGCCGATATCCTCGACGGCGAAGCGCACCAGGCGGCGGGCGATGTACTTGGGATCCTCGCCACCATCGAGCATGCGCGCGAACCAGTAGAGCGCGGCATCGACGTCCGACCCGCGCAGCGACTTGTGCAGCGCGCTGATCAGGTTGTAGTGCGCCTCCTGGGCCTTGTCGTAGAGCGGCGCACGCTTCTGCAGGAGCGTCGCCAGCCGCGACGGCGGCACCGGTCCCTTGTCCTTCAGTTGCGAGAGTTGCTCGGCCAGCCCGATCATGTAGCGGCCGTCGCCGTCGGCCATGGCGAACAGGGCCTCGCGGCCGGTCTCGTCGACCGGCAGCTTGCGGCCGATCGCCTCCTCGGCCCTCGCCAGCAGCGTCGACAATGCCGCGTCGTCGAGACGGCGCAGGACCAGCACCTGGCAGCGCGACAGGAGAGCGGCGTTCAGTTCGAAGGACGGGTTCTCGGTGGTGGCGCCGATCAGCGTCACCGTGCCGTCCTCGACGTACGGCAGGAAGCCGTCCTGCTGGGCGCGGTTGAAGCGATGGATCTCGTCGACGAAGAGCAGCGTGCCTTTGCCGTCCTTGCGGCGCTGGCGGGCTCCCTCGAAGACGCGACGCAGGTCGGCCACGCCGGAGAACACCGCCGACAGCGGCTCGAAATGCAGGTCCACAGCCTCGGCCAACAGGCGGGCGATGGTGGTCTTGCCGCAGCCCGGCGGTCCCCAGAGGATCAGCGACCCGAGCTTGCGCGCCTCCAGCATGCGGCCGAGCGGCCCCTCGGGACCGAGCAGATGGTCTTGCCCGAGAATCTCGCCCAACGCCTTCGGGCGCAGGCGCTCGGCCAGCGGCGTCGGGGCGAGCGAGGCGAAGAGTTCAGCCGGCACGGCCCGACACTTTCATGGGGTCAGCGGAACTGGACGGGGAACACCACGCCGTCGCGGCCCACGTTGATGCTGTTGATGCCGCTGGCGACGCGCTTCTTGAGTTCAGCGACGTTCTTCACCTCCTGGCCGTTGACCGCCAGGATCATGTCTCCGGGGCGCACGAAGCGGCCGGCATAGGCGCCGCTCTTCACGTCGACGATGATGATGCCGGGACGCCACTCGGCCAGGCCCATTTCCTCGGCGACCGCGGGCGACATGTTGACGACCGAGGCACCGGACAGAGGCTGCCTGCCCTCCAGCACCGAAAGCTCGCGCGGCGGATCCTCGGGCGGCGCCGCGAGCTTCAACTCCACGACCACTTCCTTGCCGCCGCGCATGACCTTCACCGGCACGACCGAGCCGACGTTGAGCGTCGACAGCCTGAACCGCAGCCCCGCCTCGTCGTCGATCGCCTGTTCGCGAATGCCGACGATCACGTCATTGCGCTTGAGGCCGGCGTCGGCGCCGGGACCGCCGGCATAGACATCCTTGACGACCAGGCCTGCGGGCCGCGACAGGCCGAAGCCCGAGGCGAGGTCCGGCGTCACGCGCTGCATGCTGACGCCCAGCCACGGCCGCACGATCCTGCCGCCCTTCGTGCCGGTCGAGATCATGCGCTCGACGATGTTGGAGGGCGTGGCGAAGCCGATGCCCACCGAGCCGCCGCTCTGCGAGTAGATCGCCGTATTGATGCCGATCAGCCTCCCGTCGAGCGCGACCAGCGCGCCGCCCGAATTGCCCGGATTGATGGCCGCGTCGGTCTGCAGGAAGAAGTTCGAATCGTTGATCCCGCCGGCGCTGCGCGCCACGGCCGAGACGATGCCGCTGGTTACGGTCTGGTTCAGGCCAAACGGATTGCCGATCGCCAGCACGACGTCGCCCACCTCGATCGAATCGGAGTCGCGCAGTTCGAGGAACGGGAACTTCTCGTCGGAACTCTCGATACGCAGCAACGCCAGGTCGTAGCGCTCGTCCTGCGTGATGAGCTTCGCCTCGAACTCGCGGCGGTCGGCCAGCACGACGCGGATCTCGTCGGCGCCCTTCACGACGTGGGCGTTGGTGACGATCAGCCCGTCCGCGCCCACCAGGACGCCAGAGCCCAGCGAGTTCTGCACCCGCTCGCCGCCCTGCTGGGGCACGCCGGGAAACGGGAACGGGAGACGGCGCTGCACGCGGGCCGTGGTGGTCGTGTAGATGTTGACCACGGCCGGGGAGACGCGCTTGACCAGCGGCGCGAAGGAATAGGCGAGCTCGCTGCGCGAGTTCGGCAGCCCCTGCGCCATGGCGGCCGGGGCCACGGAAGTCGCCGCACCGCATCCCACGAGAACCGCCGCCAGAACCAGCCGCCGCATCATATAGACATCTCCTTGGTCGGCCCGGATTTGCGGCCTCTCTTGCGGCAAATCAAGGGCGGATATCCGCTGGCATATCGATTGCAGGGCTTCGGCACAACACGCCAGCCATTGGCGTGAGAGGAAACCGGAGCGCTTCATGAAACTGACCCGCCGTACCGTCCTGGCCGCATCGGCCGCCACCCTGGGCTCTTCGCTGGCCGCCCCCGCCGTCAAGGCAAGCCCCGGCTGGCCGACCAAGCAGCCGATCAAGCTGATCGCCACCTTCCCGCCGGGCGGCACAGCCGACACGATTTCCCGCATCCTCGCGCCGAAGCTTTCGGCCGCACTCGGCACCCAGGTGGTGGTCGAGAACCGGCCCGGCGCCGGCGGCACGATCGGTTCCGACCTGGCAGCCAAGGCCGCGCCGGACGGCTACACGCTCGTCATCTCGCATGCTTCGCCGCTCGGCATCGCGCCCGGAATCTACCCCAAGCTGCCGTACAACGTGGTCACGGACTTCACCCACGTGACCCTGATCGGTCACACGCCCAACGTCCTGATCGTGCCGGGCGATTCGCCTTACAAGACGCTGGCCGACTACATCGCCGCCGCCAAGGCCAAGCCCGACGAGATCGCCTTCGGCAGCTCCGGCATCGGCTCCAACACCCACCTGATGGGTGAGCTGCTGGGCAGCCTGGCCGGCGTCAAGCTGAAGCACGTCCCCTATCGCGGCTCGGCGCCGTCGCTGCAGGACATGCTGGCCGGCGCCATCCCCTCGATGTTCGACCCGATCACCACCAACGTGCCGCACATCAATTCCGGCAAGGTCCGGCTGCTGGCGGTCAGTTCCGACAAGCGCCTCGACATGTATCCGAATGCCCCGACTTTCGCCGAGCAGGGCTTCCCGAAACTCACCACCTCGACCTGGGTCGGCGTCTCCGGTCCCAAGGGCATGTCGCCCGACGTCGTGGCGCGGCTCTACGACGAGCTGCAGAAGGCCTACAAGGCCCCCGAGGTCGTGGAGCGCTTCAAGGAAGTGGTGCTGCTGCCCGGCGACAAGCCGATGACCCCGGCCGAATACACCGCCTTCGTCGGCGACTTTGCCACCCTGTGGGCCGGCGTCAGCAAGTCGGCCGGCATCGAACTCGAGCTGGGCTGAGCGCTTCACCCGCAGCGGGAGTAGCCGCAGTTCAGGCAGACGTCGCAGCCTTCCTGGTGGGTGAGTGCCGCGGCGCCGCAATTGGGGCACTGCCCCATCGACTTGGCTGAACCACCGCTGGCCGCCGGCTCCTTCGCGCCGGCGGCGAGGCGCATGCGCTCCTCGATCGCGTCGATCAGGCTGGGCTGCTCGGTCGGCGCCAGGAAGCCGATCTCGACCAGATGGCGCTCGATCACGCCGCCGATCGCGGCCAGCAGCGACGGCACGTAACGACCGCCCATCCACTGCCCGCCGCGCGGGTCGAACACGGCCTTCAGCTCCTCGACCACGAACGACACGTCGCCGCCGCGGCGGAACACCGCCGAGATCATGCGCGTCAGCGCCACGGTCCAGGCGTAATGCTCCATGTTCTTGGAGTTGATGAAGATCTCGAAGGGCCGCCGACGCCCCTCCTGCACCACGTCGTTGACGGTGATGTAGATCGCGTGGTCGCTGCCCGGCCATTTGATCTTGTAGGTCCGGCCCGGCAGTTCCTCCGGCCGGTCGAGCGGCGGGGCAAGGTAGACGACGTCGCTGTCCGGCGATGCCACAGCCGGGACCGGCTTCGCGGTCTCGGCCGGCTTCACCTCGAGCACGGCGCCGGTCACGTCGTTGGGACGGTAGGTGGTGCAGCCCTTGCAGTTCTGCGCATAGGCCTCCTCGTACACGCCCTTGAAGGCGTCGAAGGAAATGTCGCGCGGCAGGTTGATGGTCTTGGAGATCGAACTGTCGACATGATCCTGTGCCGCGGCCTGCATCGCCAGATGATCGGCGGGCGACAGGGTCTGGGCATCGACGAAGACGTCCGGCGGCGGCGCCTCATTGCCCTTCATCTCGCGCCAGACACGGAAGGCATAGTCGTCCACGCTCTCCTCGCGCTTCGTGCCGTCCGGCTGCAGGACATGGCGCACGTAGCTGAAGGCGAAGACCGGCTCGATACCGGACGAGACGTTGTCAGCCAGCAGGGAGATCGTGCCGGTGGGCGCGATCGAGTTCAGCAGCGCATTACGGATGCCGTAGCGGCCGATCGCCGTCCTGGCCTCTTCGGGCAAGGCCTTGATCGTCTCGCCCGCCAGGTACTTGCCGCGCTCGTAGAGCGGGAAACTGCCCTTCTCCGCCGCGATGTCCGCCGAAGCCATGTAGGAGAGACGCTGCACGGCGCCCAGCCATTCGCGGGTGAGCCGCACCGCTTCGGGCGAGCCGTAGCGCACGCCGCAGAAGATCAGCGCATCGGCGAGCCCGGTCACGCCGAGCCCGATGCGCCGCTTGGCCTTCGCTTCCTTCTCCTGCTCAGGCAGCGGAAAACGCGACACGTCGATCACATTGTCGAGCATGCGCACGGCCAGCGGCACCAGCCGCTCCAGCGCCTCGTCGTCGAGCGTCGCCCCGGGCGTGAACGGCGCCTTCACCAGCGCCGCGAGATTGATCGATCCGAGAAGGCAGGCGCCGTACGGAGGAAGTGGCTGCTCGCCGCACGGGTTCGTAGCCTGGATGGTCTCGCAATAGCGCAGGTTGTTCCGGCGGTTCACGCGGTCGATGAAGATGACGCCGGGTTCGGCCACGTCGTAGGTGGCGCGCATGATGCGTTCCCACAGCGCCTTGGCCTTCACCGTCCGGAAGGTCCTGCCGCCGAACACCAGCGGCCAGTCGGCATTGTCCTCGACCGCCTTCATGAAGGCGTCGGTGACCAGCACCGAGACGTTGAACATGCGCAGCCGCTTCGGATCGCGCTTGGCGTCGACGAAGGCCTCGATGTCGGGATGGTCGCAGCGCAGGGTCGCCATCATGGCACCGCGCCTCGAGCCCGCGCTCATGATGGTGCGGCACATCGAGTCCCACACGTCCATGAACGACAGGGGACCCGACGCATCGGCGCCGACGCCCACCACGGGCGCGCCCTGCGGGCGAAGGCTCGAGAAATCGTGCCCGATGCCGCCGCCCTGCTGCATGGTGAGGGCGGCCTCGCGCAGGTTCTCGAAGATGCCCGACATGTCGTCGGGGATCGTACCCATCACGAAGCAGTTGAAGAGGGTGACCGTCCGCCCGGTGCCGGCGCCCGCGATCACGCGCCCGGCCGGCAGGAACTTGAAGCCCGACAGCGCCTCGTGGAAGCGCCCGGCCCAGAGCTCGGGGTCGCGTTCCGGCGCCGCCAGCGCGCGCGCCACACGCCACCAGGTCGCGTCGAGATCGGCGTCCGGCGTCGCCGCTGCGCTGCCGCCGGGTGCACTCTTGAAGCGATATTTCATGTCCCAGATCCGCTGGGAGACGGGAGCCCATTCCATTCCGAAAAACTAGGCCCAAGGCCAGTCGATATCAACAGATCGTTCTATTTTTGTTCACGCTTGCAGGCTGCGGCAACGAGTCGGCCCGTGGCACCCTCGATCCGGTCGCGCAGGGTAGACATGAAGACGTCGCGGCCCAGGCCCGGCGGAATGGCCGGCAAGATTTCCACGTCGATCACACCCGGCCACTTGATGAACTTGCGCCGGCCCCAAAACATACCGGAATTCAGCGCGACCGGAACGACGGGAACGCCGAGCTGCCGGTAGAGCGCCGCCGTTCCCACCTGATAGGGCTTCTCGTCGCCGACGGCGACGCGCGTCCCCTCAGGGAAAATCAGGATCGACCGGCCCTCGGCCAGGGTTGCCTTGGCCTGCTTCACCAGCCCGCGCAGCGCCTTGGCGCCATCGCCGCGTTCGACGGCGATGTTGCCGGCCCGCGCCATCGCCCAGCCGACGATTGGAATCAGGACCAGCTCGCGCTTCATCACGGTGGCGGCGCCGGGAAACAGACGTGAGAACGCCAGCGTCTCCCAAGAGGATTGATGCTTGCACGCAAAGATGACCGGCCCCGCAGGCATGTTCTCCAGCCCCCCGACGCGATGCGTCAGCCGGCAGGTGACGCGCAGCCACCACAGGCAGAAGTCGATCCAGACCAGCGACCAGGCGACCACGAACCGCCGCGGCATCAGCAGGATCGGCGAACCGGCGATGGCGAGGATCGTGGTGCCGACATACCAGCCGACATTGAAGAAGAACGAGCGCAGCCGGAGGCCAATCATCTCAAACGTATTCACGAGCGACGTGTTGCTTGTATGCCAACTTGTAGTGGCCTAGTGTCCCCGCGCAAAGGACATCTGGTGGGGCATACCCCGCTCATCATGCAAGTTACATGTTCAAACTGCGGCGCTCGATACGCCGTTGACCCGATGGCAATCGGCCCGACGGGTCGCACCGTTCAGTGTGTGCGCTGCGATCATCGCTGGTTCCAGGAGCCCGATGCGTCGCCGGTCGCCGAGACTTCGTCGGAAGCACTGCCTGCGCCAGCCGCTCCCCCCGTCCCCGACGTCGTCATCCGGCCGTCGACTCCAGGTGCCGGCCTGCCGGCCCTGACCACGCCTCCTCCGCCCAGGAAGAGAAACTGGGGCACCTGGATCGCCTACGCGATCGTCCTGATCGTGCTGCTGGGCGGCGCGGGCTATGCCTATCGCGACCAGATCAAGTCCCGCCTGCCCGCCTCCTGGCGCGCGCTGCTGCATCTCGACGCCGCGCAGGCGACACGTAACGCGCCTCAGGTGGCGCAAGCGCATGTCGGACTCGACATGGCGACGACCAAGATCGATATCATCGAAGGGCGTTACGTGGTGGCGGGCGAGTTGATCAACACCGGCACCGCCCCCGGCTCGACCCGCCGCCTGAAGATTGTCTTCCGGGCTGGCGACCAGATCCTGGCCGAGCGCGCGATGCCGCTGGTCGAGGGGCCGATCGCGCCCGGCGCGCGCCTGAGTTTCAGCCTTCCGCTCGACGAGCCTCCCTCCGGTGCGACCAGTATCGTGCCGACCGTCGACTAGCGACCCACAGACGAGAGTTCACGTTGCCCGACCGCACCACCTCCGACCGTCCGATCGTCTCGATCCGTTTCTCCGCCGCCGAGATCGCCGCGCGCGTGGAGGAGATGGCGACCGACCTTTCCGACAAGCTCGAGTCCGACACGCTGGTCGTCTCCGTGCTGAAGGGCAGCTTCGTCTTTGCCGCCGACCTGATCCGGGCGCTGAACCGCGCCGGCGCCGACTGGTCGATGGATTTCCTGACCCTCTCGAGCTACGGCAGCGGCACCGAGACGAGTGGCAATGTCCGCGTCGTGCGCGACATCGTCGACGACGTGCGGGGCCGCGACGTGCTGCTGGTCGACGACATCCTGGAGTCGGGCCTGACGCTCAGCTTCGCCAAGAAGCTGCTCGAGGAGCGCGGCGCCCGCCGCGTATCGATCTGCACCCTGCTCGACAAGCCCGGCAAACGGCGGACCGACCTCAAGGCCGACTTCGTGGGCTTCGAGGCGGGTGACGAATTCCTGGTCGGCTACGGCCTCGACTGGGCCCACCGCTTCCGCGGCCTGCCCTATATCGGCGTGGTCGAGAAGACGGCGGAGTAGAAAGCGCGCTCTCGTCATCACGAGCGGAGTAACCCCCGCTCTGGAGCGAAGCGAAGGATCTCCCGCCAGCAGGGGAGCCCTCTGGTCGATCTGTCAGGTCCTTCGCTGCGCTCAGGACGACAGATTCGCCTCAGACTGACTTGTCGCTCGGCCCCTAGTACGTCTTCAGCAGACGATCGATGTAGTCGAGCTCTTCCTTCGGGCGCAGCTGGTCGCCGGCGCGGCGGCGCAGTTCGTCGAGGATTTCGCGGCTTCGCTGGCGCTCCAGTTCGAGCGGCACCCGGTCGGCGCCAGAGTCGACCGCATCGCCGTAGTTGCCGTCCGACCGGCCCAGCGGATCGCGGTCCTCGCTGCGGCGCTCACGCTCCTCGATCTCGGCAATGTCCTGGTTGTTGCCCGGACCGCGCTGCTGACGCATCTGCTCGGCCATGTCGCCCATGCCCTGCTGCAGGTTGTCGAGCGCCCGGCGCTGGGCGCGCGACGCCTCGCGCGGGTCGCCGCGACGGAGCGCCTCCTCGGCCTCGCGCATCGAGCGCTCGGCCCGTCCCAGCGCTTCCGGCATCTGCAGGCCGTTCTCGTCGAGCTTCTTCATGAAGTCCCCGAGCCGGCCGCGCAGGCCTTCCTGCTGGCCGCGCTGCTGATCGCCCCACTGGCCCTGCCCCTGGCCCGGCTGCCCCTGCTGCCCGGGTTGGCCCTGGCCCTGCTGCCCCTGCTGTCCTTGTTGGCCCTGTTGTCCCTGCTGCCCTTGTTGGCCGCGTTGACCCTGCTGTCCCTGTTGACCCTGCTGGCCACGCTGTCCCTGCTGCTGACGGCCCTCGCGTTCTGACTCGCCAAGCAGCTGGTTCTGCCGGCGCGACAGCTGGTCGAGCTGGTTCATCATCTCGCGACCCTGCTGGCTGCCCTGGCCCTGCTGGCCGCGCTGTCCCTGCTGCTGACGCTGCTGGCCGTTGGGATTCGCCATCATCGGGGTGGCGTTCTCCATCATCTTGCGCAGCTCCTCGAGCATGCGCTTGGCCTCTTCGCGCTGGCCGTTCTTCGCCATCTCGCGAATCTTGTCGAGCATCTTCTGCAGGTCGTCGCCGGTGATGGTGTTGTTCGGATCCATCTTCTCCGCCTGCTCTTCCATGCGGCGGCGCTCGTCGGGATCCTTCATCTTCTCGGCCAGTTCGCGCTGCCAACGCGCCATCGCGTCATAGAGCTGCTGGATCAGCTTCTCGATTTCCTCGTCGCCCGCCTGGCGCTGCATGGCGTCCTGCAGCTGCTGCCGCGCCTGTTCGACCGCGCGCTCGGCGTCGGACGTGGCGCCGCTTTCGAGGCGCATGGCGAGGTCCCACAGCAGCTTCTGCGTGTCGGTGATCGTCTCCTTGTTGTCGTTCTGCGCGAGCCGCACCGAGCCGATGCGCAGGCCGAGCTGGACGACCGGGTCCTCGCGATAGCTCGACGGATTCGCATGTATCATGCGCATGCCGTCGGCGACGTCGATGCGGTAACCCTTGGGATCGCGGGTCAGCGCCTTGCGCAGCACGATCAGGGCGCGCGCGGTCGGGTCGTTGAAGACACGCTCGGGCAGCAGGAACGTCTCGACCGAGCTGCGGCCTTTCTGGCCCAGCGCATCGGTGGCGAACAGCATCACCGTGACCTTGAGGCCGGCCCACGGATGGCTGGTGAGGTCGCGCACGAAGGTGTCGGCGATCTTCTTGGCATTGCCCGCGACCGGCAGGTCGACGCGCAGCACCTCGGGCTCCTCGTCGCTGCTCAGCGCATCGTCGCCCAGGACGCTGCCATGAAGGCGCATCTGGAGCTGGACGCCCGTCACGCCGAAATCGTCGCCGGCGACGTATTCGATCTTGGTCGACCACTTGTCGACGCCGATCGGGCGGGTGAAGTCGATGGTCGGAGCGAGGTCGGGAATGACGTGGAGCTTCCAGTGCGCCTGCTCGTCGCCGCGCGCCTGCAGAGTGATCTGCTTGCCCTCGGTGATGACCTCCTCGACCTGGTACTTGCCCTTGCTCACAGTCGAGAACTCGGTGGCCTTGCCGTCGATCAGGAGCTGCGGCGGCTTGCGGCCCCGCACGTCGTCGACGAAGCCCGCGATCTTGCTGCCGACAGGAACGCGCAGGACCTTGTCGTGCTCGGCCATGTCCAGATAGACCGGCGGCTTGCCGGTATAGGCCGGCGGCGCGATCCACAGGTTGGCGACGACCGGCGGCGGCATCGGGAAAGCCGGCGTCACGGCGGCGGCCATGCGGTCGCTGCGCCAGCCACCCGCAACGGCGATGGCGACGACGAGGGCCAGCAGCGGCACGAAGCGCAATGCCCAGGTGTCGAGCACGGCGAGGCCAGGATGGGCCGGCCGGTTGGTCAGTCCGGCGAGGCGCTCGGCCTCGCGGCGGCGATGGGCCTCCCAGAGGGCCACGGCCATCGGGTCGGCATTACCGGTGGCCAGATGATCCTGTACGGCGATGAGCGGACGGTGCGGAATGTCGCTGTCGCGCTCGAGCCGGCGGATCGACGCTTCCCGCGTCGGCCAGGAAAAATCGCGCAGGCGCCACCAGGCGAGACCGGCGAAGGCGACCGCAATGGCCGCCAGGATGCCGGTATGCACCCACGGATCCAGCCCGGCGAATAGGTCGAGATGGGCGGCGGCCACGAAGAGCGCCACGAACGAAAGCAGCGGCACCAGACGCGGCCAGAGGCTTTCCCATGCCAAGGCCGCCCGCGCCAAACCGATCTTGCGTCCGAGCCCGGGGGCCTGGATCGTCGGGGTGGTCTGGCTGGCGTCCATCGACGTCCTTTCGTTAGGCCTTTTTCGGCTCCATCCAGGGCGGGAACCGCTCGGCGGAGATCATCTCTTCGACGGTCGGCCTCGGTCGCGTAACCGCAAACCTCGTGCCATCCACCATCACTTCGGGCGCCAGCGGACGGCTGTTGTAGCTGGAAGCCATCACCGCCCCATATGCGCCCGCCGACCGTACCATCACGAGGTCGCCCGCCGCCAGCGGCGGTAGATCACGATTCTGCGCAAGGAAGTCACCCGATTCGCAGATGGGACCGACAATGTCGCAACGGATCGTGGCGGCATCGGGGCGTGGCTGGCGGACCGGCAAGATATCGTGCCAGGCCTCGTAGAGCGTGGGCCGGATGAGGTCGTTCATCGCCGCATCCACGATGACGAAAGTCTTGGCGGACCCGGGCTTCACGAGGATGACCTCGCTCACCAGCACCCCCGCCTCGCCGACCAGCCGCCGACCCGGCTCGAAAGCCAGTTCGCAGCCCAGCCCCTCGGTCTCGCGCGCCACGACGGCCATGAACTCGGCGATCGAGGGCGGCTTCTCGTCGGCATAGACGATCCCCAGCCCGCCACCGATGTCGAACCGGTCGATCGTATGGCCGTCCTGGCGCAGCTGCGCGATCAGTTCGCGCACCCGCACGATGGCGTCACGATAGGGCGTGAGCGACGTGAGCTGCGAGCCGATATGCATGGCCACGCCCACGACGTTGAGGTTCGGCAGCCGGCCCGCCAGCGCGAAAGCCTCGCGCGCCAGGTCGATGTCGATGCCGAACTTGTTCTCCTTGCGGCCCGTCGTGATCTTGGCGTGCGTCTTGGCGTCGACGTCGGGATTCACGCGGATGGTGATGTCGGCCTTGAGGCCGAGCTGGCCCGCCACCGCGTCCAGGGTCTCCAGTTCGGCCGAACTCTCGACGTTGATCTGGCCGACGCCCGCTTCCAGCGCCGCCATCAGCTCCGACGGCTTCTTGCCGACGCCGGAATAGATGATGCGCTTGGCCGGAATGCCGGCGGCCAGCGCCCGCTTCATCTCGCCGACCGAGACGATGTCGGCACCTGCGCCCATCTCGCCGAACAGGCGGATGACGGCCAGGTTGCTGTTGGCCTTCATCGCATAGGCGACGCTGGCGTTCATGCCCTTGATGGCGTCGGCAAACTCCTGCCAGCCGGCGCGCAGCGCCCCGGCGGAGTAGCAATAGAACGGCGTGCCGACCTGGGCCGCGATGGAGGCGAGCGCCACGCCCTCGGCGTGCATCTCGCCGTCCTTGTAAGCGAAGAAGCTCATATTCAGCGTCCCCCGGCCTTGCCCAGGAAGCGACGCCGCGCTTCGGCGACGGCGCGCACGACATTTGAAGGCGCGGTTCCGCCCAGGCTCTTGCGGGCGTTGACCGAAGCCTCGACGGTCAGCACGCGATAGACGCTGCGGTCGATCTTGGGCTCGACCGCCTGCATCTCGTCGAGCGACAGCTTGTCGAGGTCAATGCCCTTGTCCGCGGCGATGCCGACCAGACGCCCGGTGACGTGATGGGCCTGGCGGAACGGCAGGCCGACCTTGCGCACCAGCCAGTCGGCGAGATCGGTCGCCACCGAATAGTCGGCCGAAGCCACGGCGCGCATGCGCTCGGGATTGGCCTTCAGGTCACGGATCATCCCGGTCATCGCCGCGATGCCGAGTTCCAGCGAATCGGCGGCGTCGAACAGCGGCTCCTTGTCCTCCTGCATGTCCTTGCCGTAGGTCAGCGGCAGACCCTTCAGGATGGTGCAGAGCGCCACGAAGCTGCCGACGATGCGGCCAACCTTGGCACGCGTCAGCTCGGCGGCGTCGGGATTGCGCTTCTGAGGCATGATCGAGCTGCCGGTCGTGAAGGCATCCGACAGCGCGATGAAGCGGAACGGCGCCGAGCACCAGATCACGATCTCCTCGGAGAGGCGCGACAGGTGCACGGCGGTCGTCGAGGCAGCAGCGATGAACTCGATCACGTAGTCGCGGTCCGACACGGCATCGAGCGAGTTGGCCATCGGCCGATCGAAGCCCAGCGCCTTGGCGGTCTTGCGCGGATCGATCGGATGCGGCGAGCCCGCCAGCGCCGCGGCGCCCAGCGGCGATTCGTTGAGACGCGCGCGGCAGTCGGCGAAGCGGCTGCGGTCGCGGCCGATCATCTCGACGTAGGCCATCAGGTGGTGGCCGAAGGTGATCGGCTGGGCCGTCTGCAGGTGGGTGAAGCCCGGCATGATGGTGGCCGAATATTCGTCGGCACGGTCGATCAAGGCGGCCTGCAGGTCGCGCAGCATCTCCTCGAACTTGTCGATCGTGTCGCGCACCCAGAGGCGGACATCGAGCGCGATCTGGTCGTTGCGCGAACGCGCGGTGTGCAACCGCCCGCCGGTCGGCCCGATGATGTCGGTCAGCCGCTGCTCGACGTTGAAATGAATGTCCTCGAGCTTGGTCGAGAACTTGAACTTGCCGCTCTCGATCTCGGTCTTGACCTGGGCCAGCCCACGCTTGATGTCGCGGCCGTCCTTGGCCGTCAGGATTCCCTGTGCCACCAGCATGTCACAGTGCGCGACGGAGCCCGCAATGTCCTGCGCATAGAGCCGCCGGTCGAAACCGATGGAGGCGTTGATCTTCTCCATGATTTCCGCGGGCCCGAGCTTGTAGCGGCCGCCCCACATCGTGTTGGAGCGACGATTGGAGCCACCTTTGGCCGCTCGCGCAGTCGTGTTCTTCCGTGCCATGAATTCAGCCATATATCCTTTTAGGAACGCGGCTTATGGCACATCCCCAGCGAGATTTCCTCCCCGGCAGACGGTCGGTCCTGGCCGGCGGCCTGGCCGTCCTCGCCTTGCCCGTCTTCGCGGGACAGGCCTCCGCCGGCGTGAAGCCGGACATGGCCAGGGGCGCGATGGAACGCTTCAAGATCGCCAAGACGCCGAAGCCGCTGCCCGACCTCGAGATCCAGGGCGCCGACGACAAGCTGCTGAAGCTCGGCGACTTCAAGGGCAAGGTCGTGCTGCTGAACTTCTGGGCGACCTGGTGTGCGCCCTGCGTGAAGGAAATGCCGAGCCTCGACCGCCTGCAGGCGGCGCTGCCCAAGGACAAGTTCCTGATCGTGCCGCTGTCGATCGACGGCCCGACCAAGCCCAAGGTCGCGCCCTTCTACAAGGACCAGAAGCTCACCAACCTCGGCATCTATTTCGACAAGGGCCGCAAGACCATGCAGGGGCTCGACGTCACCCTGCTGCCAACCTCGATCCTGGTCGATGCCCAGGGCCGCGAGCTCGGCCGCATCGAAGGCGATGCCGACTGGGACATGCCGGAATCGATCGCCCTGATGAAGGCGGCGATGGGCAAGGCCTGACGGGCGCGAAGTCGCCCTGCGTTCGTGCATAATGCGGCCGACATGACGCCGCCTCCCGCGCCTTCCGACGCCGTTGCCATCGAACTCAATGCGGTGCTGGTCGCCCTGACGGCGGACCAGCCGCTGGTGCTGACCCTGGAAGACGGCACCGTCCTGCCCTCGGGGCCCTTCGCCACCGAGCATCCGACTCTCCAGAGCGGTCTGCGGGCCTGGGTCGAACGGCAGACCCATCATCCGCTGGGCTATGTCGAGCAGCTCTACACCTTCGCCGATCGCAACCGCCTTGGCCTGGACGGTCGGCAGCGCGTCGTGTCGATCAGCTATCTCGGCCTCACCCGCGAGCGGCTGGCCGCCGGCGCGCGCGATCCGGAATGGCGCAGCTGGTACCGCTATTTCCCCTGGGAGGACTGGCGTGCCGGCCCCTCCCCCCTGATCGCCGGGGCCATCCTGCCGAGACTCTCAGCTTGGGCGGAGGCCGGCATTGATGCGGCGAGCCGGCGCGAGCGGCAGCAGCGGGTCGAGGTGAACTTCGGCGACGGCCAGGAAAACTGGAACGAGGACCTGGTCCTCCAGCGCTACGAGCTGCTCTACGAGGCCGGTCTGGTGCCCGAAGCAAAGCCGGCGGCGGCCGATCCCGTGCCGGGCATGCCGATGCGTCACGACCATCGCCGGATCCTCGCCACCGGCATTGCGCGGCTGCGCGCCAAGATCAAATACCGGCCGGTCTTCTTCGAGCTGATGCCGCCCGAATTCACCCTGCTGCAGCTCCAGCGCGCCGTCGAGGCGCTGGCCGGCCGCCCCATGCACAAGCAGAACTTCCGCCGCCTCATCGATGCGCAGGGGCTGGTCGAGCCGACCGGCGCGTCGACCGCGGAGGCGCGGGGCCGACCGGCCAAGCTGTTCCGCTTCCGCCGCGAGATCGTCCTCGAACGCGCCGTCGCCGGCAGCAAGCTCCCCCTCTCCCGCCCGATCTGAAAACTTGACCTGATTAATGCTCATTATTAGTATAAATAATTAATACTCCCATTGAGCATAATGAGGTTGGAGATGTCCCTGTCCTTTGCGCCGGACCTGATGGCCCGCACGGCCCCGCTCTATGACCGCGTGAAATCGGTGATCCCGTCGATCGAATGGCCAGCCTTCGCCGAGGACATCGACGCCATCCTGGCGCTGAAGCGCGAGCGCGACGCCGTGATCCTCGCGCACAACTACCAGACGCCCGAGATCTTCCACTGCGTGGCCGACATCGTCGGCGACAGCCTGGCGCTGGCCCGCGAGGCCATGAAGGTCGATGCCGGGGTGATCGTGCTGGCCGGCGTCCATTTCATGGCCGAGACGGCCAAGCTCCTCAATCCGGCAAAGCGCGTGCTGATCCCCGACCTCGACGCCGGTTGCTCGCTGGCCGCATCGATCACCGCCGCCGATGTCCGGCTGCTGCGCCAGCGCTATCCCGGCGTGCCCGTCGTTACCTACGTGAACACCTCGGCTGCGGTGAAGGCCGAGAGCGACATCTGCTGCACCTCCGGCAATGCCCGCAGGATCGTCGAGAGCCTAGGCGTCCCGAAGGTCATCATGCTGCCAGACGAGTATCTGGCGCAGAACATCGCCGCCGAAACCGGCGTCGAGATCGTCACCTGGGCCGGGCACTGCGAGGTACACGAACGCTTCACGGCACAGGACATCCGCCAGCTCCGTGCCGGCCATCCCGGCATCGTGGTGCTGGCCCACCCTGAATGCCCGCCCGAGGTCGTGGGTGAATCGGACTTCACCGGCTCGACGGCGGCGATGATCGATTATGTCGATTCCAAGCGGCCGGCGCGCGTCGTCCTCGTGACCGAATGCTCGATGAGCGACAACGTCGCCGTCCAGCATCCCGAGGTCGAGTTCATCCGGCCCTGCAATCTCTGTCCGCACATGAAGCAGATCACCCTGCCGAAGATCCGCCGCACGCTGGAGACAATGCAACACGAAGTAACGATCGATCCCGCCGTGGCCCAGCCGGCCCGCCGCGCGGTCGAACGCATGCTGGAAATCTGAGGCTCGGATGATGGTCCCGTCCCTTCTCCCTCTCATGGTCGAACCCGTGGTGCGTGCCGCCCTCCTGGAGGATCTCGGCCGCGCTGGCGACCTCACCACTGACGCCATCGTGCCGGCGACGGCACGGGCAAAGACGGCCCTGGTCGCACGCCAGCAAGGCGTCGTCGCAGGGCTTGGCGCAGCGGCCATGGCCTTCAGGCTGGTCGACCCCTCGATCGAGATTGCGATCGAGCGGCCGGACGGCACGGCGCTCTCACCCGGCGACCGCATCGCCACGATTGCCGGCCCGGCGCGCGGCATGCTGACCGCCGAGCGCGTCGCCCTGAACTTCCTCGGGCACCTGAGCGGCGTCGCCAGTGGCGCGGCGACTCTGGTGGAGGCGGTGCGCGGCCACAAGGCGCGCATCTGCTGCACCCGCAAGACGATGCCGGGGCTGCGCGCCCTGCAGAAATACGCCGTTCGCGTGGGCGGCGGCATGAACCACCGCTTCGGCCTCGACGATGGCGTCCTCATCAAGGACAACCATGTCGCCGTGGCTGGCGGCATCCGGCCGGCGATCCTCGCGGCGCGCCGCGGCGTCGGCCATCTCGTGAAGATCGAAGTCGAGGTCGATACGCTGGATCAGCTCGCAGAAGCGCTGGCGACCGGCGTCGATGCGGTCCTGCTCGACAACATGACGCCCGAGCAGCTCGCCACCGCGGTTCGCATGATCGACGGACGCGCCCTCGCCGAAGCCTCCGGCCGCATCACACCCCAGACGGCGCCGGCCATCGCGGCTAGCGGCGTCGACCTCATCTCAGCCGGCTGGCTGACGCACAGCGCCAGCGTCCTCGACATCGGCCTCGACTGGCAAAGCTAAGCAGCCCTCACCCTGATGAGCGCGGCGAAGGCGTGCGTCTCGAAGGGTGGGCACGTGCACCGCGTCTGTTGCCCATCCTTCGAGACGCGTCGCTATGCGACGCTCCTCAGGATGAGGTCGTAGTGCAAGGATCTTGGTCTTAATTGCTGACTTCGCAGTGCTTGCCCATTTCCTTGCAGACCCGCAGCACTGCCTGG
This sequence comes from Reyranella sp., assembly GCF_965279625.1. Lineage (GTDB taxonomy): Bacteria > Pseudomonadota > Alphaproteobacteria > Reyranellales > Reyranellaceae > Reyranella. Next base: position 5,251,662 of record NZ_OZ257251.1, on the reverse strand, counting down.
ACCACCAGCGACGTGGTCGAGCTCTCGCCCGCGCCGGCATGGCCCGCGATCATGAGCTGGGAGACGTCGTCGTTGAACGGCACGACGTTGAGCGTGGCGGTGCGGTCGCCCTCGGCGATCTGGCGGCGGCGTGCGCCGGGATCCTGCATCAGGATGCGGACAGACGGATTCTTTCGCGCGAGGTCGAGCGCCGTCGAGAAGATCCTGTCGGCATGGGCATCGAGCAGGACCGTCGCGAAATCGTAGCCGGCGCGGCCGTCCGGCTGGCCGCCTTCGGTCATCTGGTGGATGCGGCCCAGCGCCTTGCGGGCGACGAACACCCATTGCGCCTCAGCCGAGGCGAACGGCAGCGCGAAGCTCGAGAGCAGCGCGGCTGCGACGAGAGACTTAAAGATCCTATGCATGCGTCGGCTCTCTTTGTCGCTTTGTTCTGCTGGGGGCGCGCCAGTCCAGTGGCGCGTATTACCAGCACCAGGTGAGATCGCGCCACTGGACTGGCGCGCCCCCAAGCAAACTCTTTCTTACGCCAGCGTCGCCAGCGATGAAGCCGAGAACGGCGCCAGGTCGCCAAAGCGTCCCTCGCGCACCTTGGCCGCCCACTGCGGATCGGCCAACAAAGCGCGGCCGACCGCCACGAGATCGAACTCCTCGCGCTCCAGCCGGGCCTCGAGTTCGCCGAGATCGCCGATCTCGGAATCCTCGCGCGTCCGGAACGTCTGCACGAAATCCGCCCCCTTGAGGCCGACCGAGCCCACGGTGATGGTGGGCTTGCCGGTCAGCTTCTTCGTCCAGCCCGCGAGGTTCAGCGTCGAGCCCTCGAACTCGGGCTCCCAGAAGCGGCGCGTCGAGCAGTGAAAGATGTCGGTGCCGGCCGCCGTCAGCGGCTCCAGGAAACGCGCAAGCTCGTCGGGCGTCAGCGCCAGGCACGCCGTGAAGTCCTGCTGCTTCCACTGCGAGAAGCGAAAGATGATGGGATAGTCCGCGCCGACGCGCGCGCGGATCGCCTTGACGATCTCGGCGGCGAAGTGCGTGCGCTGCACGAAGTCGCCGCCCCACACGTCGCTACGCTTGTTCGCGCCCTCCCAGAAGAACTGGTCGATCAGGTAGCCATGCGCGCCGTGGATTTCGACGGCGTCGAAGCCGATCTCCTGCGCCGCACCGGCGGCCCGCGCGAAGGCGTCAATCGTGTCGGCAATGTCGGCGTCAGTCATCGCCGGACCGACCTGCTTGCCGGACGCGGACAGGCCGGACGGACCGTCCGACGGCGCCTCGGGATGATGGCCCGTCCCCGTCTTGCGCATCATGCCCTGGTGCCAGATCTGCGGGGCGATCTTGCCGCCGGCGGCATGCACTTCCTCGACCACGTGCCGCCAGCCCGCGAGACTGGCCGGCGAATGGAAATCGGGCACGTTGGTGTCGTTGGAGGCGGCCGGCCGGTCGACGGTGGTGCCTTCGGTAACGATGAGACCGACGCCGCCTTCGGCACGCCGGCGATAGTAAGCCGCGACGTCGGCGCCCGGGATGCTGTCGGGGCTCTTGGAGCGCGTCATCGGCGCCATCACCACACGGTTGGGCAGCGACAGCGACTTGGTCGAGAAGGGTCGGAAGAGCGGGCTGGTCATGGACGTCTCGCTTGCGGGAATTCTACGTCGCCGTAGGGATAGAAGTTCTTCAGATCGACGTTGCGATACGGCAACCCGTCGAGCCGCACGGTGCCGAGGAAAGGCTCGACCGGCTCGACCAGCAGGATCGTCTTGGCAAAGCCGCTATCGTCGAAGCCGCGGCGGAAGTGCACGCGCGACTTGATGGCGATCGCCTTGAACTGCGCGAGGTCGAAGGCCGGGCCCGCAAGTTCCGACGGCTCGACGATCTGCGTGAGATAGCGGCTGATCAGCACGACGTTGCCCCGGCCGAAGGCGACGCTCACCCAGAGGGTGCCATGGGCTTCGTGCGCGCCGATCACCGTACCGGTGACGCGGACCGGCTGGCCGGCCGATTCGTCGGCGAGGCCACCGATTTCCCGGTCGAACGCATCGCCCACCTTCACGCCCTCGGCCTTCAGCGCATCGATGGCCTTGGCATCGGCGATGGTGGCGATCAGCACGTCCGAGAGATCCTGCTCGATCACTTCCTTCAGGATCCAGGTCGCGTAGCCCGACCGGTCGCTATGGTCGGCCAGCACGACTGGAGTCTCGCCGCGCGCCATCGCCTCCTTGGCGAGCCGGACGCCCTCGGGGATGGGATGGACTTTCGCTGTATTGAGCAGCGCTTCGCGGCGGCGCCATGCCCAGGACGACATGTCGTCGGCGACCTTCTGGGCCAGCGCCGGATTGCCGTTGGTCATGACCTGGAAGGTCATGCCGACATCTGGCACGTCGGCGAAGGGGAAGCCGAAGAAGACGTTCACGTAGAGGTCGGGCTCGCGCGCTTCCCAGACGAGGGCGCGCTGCACGAGGTCCATCCACGGCGAGGCGCCGGTCCATTGCAGCACGGTCGGCGTGATGATCGGCACCTTCACCGTCACCGTGGCGGGAACGTAATCGCCGCGGATGGCGCGCACCAGCATGCGCGCCGCACGCTCGCCCTGGAGATGGCTGTCGTAATGCGGGAAATATTTGACCGTGAAGGCCATCTCGGCCTGGGCCAGGAACGCCTCGTCCTCGTTGCCGTGCGGATCGAAGGTGCCGACGATGAAGGCGTTGCGCCCGACCACCTCGCGGACGCGGCGGGCGATGTCGGCCTCCGGCCGCGCGACGCCGCGCACGCCCATTGCGCCGTGCAGACTGAGATAGACGCCGTCGAACGGCCCCTGCTCCTTCAGGCCGGCGACCATCCGGCCGAGAAAGGTCTCGTAGGCTTCTTCCGTGATCCAGCCCGAGCCGGTGCCGGTCCGCGGCCACAGCGGCGATTCAATGCCGACAAGTTCGACACCGTCATACTCGCGCGCCACCTTCACGAACCCGCCCATGTAGGACCTGGGATCGTGCGCCAGCAGCGCTTCGCCGCTGGCCGGGGAACCGGGATAGATGAAATCGGCGAGCGTGGTGTCGTTCGGGAGGAACGTCACCGTCTCGTGGGCGAACTGCAGGACGGCGATACGCATCGCGCCGCCCGCCCCGCTAGCGCGTCGGGACCGGGCGCTCGCCGGAATAGTCGTAGAAGCCGCGCTTGACCTTGCGGCCGATCCAGCCGGCCTCGACATACTTCACAAGCAGCGGGCACGGACGATACTTCGAATCGGCCAGGCCTTCGTGCAGCACCTGCATCACCGAGAGGCAGGTATCCAGGCCGATGAAGTCGGCCAGCTCGAGCGGGCCCATCGGATGGTTGGCGCCCAGCTTCATGCCGGTATCGATCGCCTCGACGTTGCCAACGCCCTCGTAGAGCGCATAGACCGCCTCGTTGATCATCGGCAGCAGGATGCGGTTCACGATGAAGGCCGGGAAGTCCTCGGCATTGACCGGCTTCTTGTCGAGCTTGACCACGACCTCGCGCACCGTGCGGAAGGTCTCCTCCTCCGTAGCGATGCCGCGGATCAGCTCGACCAGGCCCATCAGGGGGACCGGGTTCATGAAGTGCATGCCCATGAACTTGCCGGGCCGGTCGGTGACCGCCGCAAGCCTGGTCACCGAGATCGACGAGGTGTTGGTCGCGAGCAGGACGTTGGCCGGCAGGCCCTCGCAGACCTTCTTGAAGATCTCGCGCTTCACCGCCTCGTTCTCGGTCGCCGCCTCGACGATCAGGTCGCAATCGGCGAACGGCTTGTAATCCGTGGCGGTCGAGATGCGCTTGAGCGCCGAGTCCTTGTCCTCTGGACGGATCATGCCGCGGCCGATCTGCCGATCCATGTTGCGGCTGATCGCGTCGATGCCCTTGTCGAGATGGGCCTGGTCGATATCCGCGAGCCGGATATCGAAGCCCTTCAACGCGCAGACATGGGCGATGCCGCTGCCCATCTGGCCGGCACCGATGACTCCGATGCGCTTGATCATGATGGGTACCCTCGGGTTACTTTACTTTTTTTCGATCGCGGCAGTGAGCTCGGGGACGAGCTGAAAGAGATCGCCCACAAGTCCGTAGTCGGCCACCTGGAAGATTGGGGCTTCCTCGTCCTTGTTGATCGCCACGATCGTCTTGCTGTCCTTCATCCCGGCGAGATGCTGGATGGCGCCGGAGATGCCGATGGCGATGTAGAGGTCAGGCGCGACCACCTTGCCGGTCTGGCCGACCTGATAGTCGTTCGGCACGTAGCCCGCATCGACCGCGGCGCGGCTGGCGCCAAGGCCGGCGCCGAGCTTGTCGGCCAGGGTCTCGAGCATCTTGAAGTTCTCGCCGCTCTGCAGGCCGCGACCGCCGCTGACGACGATCTTGGCGCTGGTCAGTTCGGGTCGCTCGCTCTTGGAGAGCTCGGCGCCGACGAAGGACGAAAGCCCCGTGCTGCCCGTGCCCTCGATCTGCTCGATCGTGGCCGAACCGCCGCCGGCCGCCGCCTTGAAGTTGGTCGGACGGACCGTGACGATCTTGATCTTGTCGGTGCTCTGAACCGTCGCCATCGCGTTGCCGGCGTAGATCGGGCGCACGAAGGTGTCGGGCGAGACGACCTGGATCGCCTCGGAGACCTGCGCGACGTCGAGCAGGGCCGCGGCGCGCGGGGCGACGTTCTTGCCGACCGAGTCGGCGGCCATCACGATGTGGCTGTAGTTCGGCGCCAGCTTGACGACCAGCGGCGCGATGTCCTCGGCCAGCCAGTTGGCGTAGGCCGCGTCCTCGGCCTGCAGCACCTTGGCGACACCCTGGATCGCGGCCGCCGACTTGGCGGCCTCGCCGGCGTTGCTGCCGGCCACGAGCACATGGACCTCGGCGTCCATCTGGCCGGCGGCCGCTACAGCGTTGGCGACATTGGCGCGAACGGTCTTGCCGTCATGCGCGGCGACAACGAGGACGGCCATCTCAGATCACTCCCGCTTCGTTGCGCAGCTTCTCGACCAGCTCCGCGACGGTCTTCACCTTGATGCCCGACTTGCGCTTGGGCGGCTCCTCGACCTTCAGCGTCTTGAGGCGCGGCGCGACGTCGACACCCAGCGCGTCCGGCGCCAGCGTCTCGATCGGCTTCTTCTTCGCCTTCATGATGTTGGGCAGCGAGGCGTAACGCGGCTCGTTCAGGCGCAGGTCGGTGGTGATCACCGCCGGCATCTTGATCTTGATGTTCTCGAGGCCGCCGTCGACCTCGCGCTTCACCTCGACCGAGCCGTCGGCGACATTCAGCTTGTTGGCGAACGTTCCGATCGACCAGCCGAGCAGCGCGGCCAGCATCTGGCCGGTGGCGTTGGAATCGTCGTCGATCGCCTGCTTGCCGACGATCACCAGGCCGGGCTGCTCCTTGTCGACCACGGCCTTCAGCAGCTTGGCGACGGCCAGCGGCTGCAGTTCGGCGTCGGTCTGAACCAGGATGCCGCGGTCGGCGCCCATGGCGAGCGCGGTGCGGATCGTCTCCTGGCACTGGGCCGGGCCGGCCGAGAAGGCGATGATTTCGGTAGCGGCGCCCTTCTCTTTCATGCGGATCGCCTCTTCCACGGCGATCTCATCGAAGGGGTTCATGGACATCTTGACGTTAGCCGTCTCGACACCCGTGTTGTCGGCCTTTACGCGGATCTTGACGTTGTAGTCGATGACCCGCTTGACCGCGACCAGCACTTTCATCGCGTTGCGCCTATCGGTGAGTTGCGGCCGGACTGACCCGTCCGGCGAAGGGGTTTTCGTGTAGGGGTGTTGAGCCGATCATGTCAAGGCTATGGCGCACTGCACAAAACCGCAGTGTGGAAGCTTTTTTCTCAATTTTTCAACAGCTTGCCGGCTAGCGCGCCCCGCCCGGTACCCACAGCACATCTGCCGCACCATTGTCGTTGACCCGGCGGGCCAGCACGAACAGGTGGTCCGAGAGTCGATTGATGTACTTGACCGCCTCCGGATTGATCTCCTGCTCGGCCGCCAGATGCGTCATGCAGCGCTCGGCCCGACGCGCCACGGTCCGGGCGAGATGCAGCCACGAGGCGGTCTCGCTGCCACCCGGCAGGATGAAAGACTTGAGCGGCTGCAACTCGGCGTTCATCGCATCGATTTCGCGTTCGAGGCGCTCGACCTGCGAGGCGACCATGCGCAGGGCCGGCTCGTCGCGCTTCGCCTTGCCTTCGGGCGTGCAGAGATCGGCACCGAGATCGAACAGATCGTTCTGGATCCGGCTCAACATCGCGTCGGCTTCGGCGAGGCGCGGATCGGCACTGCCGGCGCGCGTGATGGCGCTGCGCGCCAGTCCGATCACCGAATTGGCCTCGTCGGTCGTGCCATAGGCTTCGACACGGATGTCGTGCTTGGCCACGCGTTCGCCGCGGCCGAGCGACGTCATGCCGGTGTCGCCACCGCGCGTGTAGATGCGATTGAGGGTGACGGCCATCGGTTAGCTCCTGCTCGCGAGGTACCAGAGAAGGATCAGCACGACCGTGAGCAGCTGCAGGCGCACGCGCCACCACATCATGCGGTTGCTGCGGCGGCTGCCCTCGATGTTGCCGTCCTGGTTGCGGCTCATGTTGATCAGGCCGGCGAACAGCGTGCCGAGCGTGGCAAACGCAGACACCAGCACGAGGACGAAAAGAACGTTTGCGAGAGTCATAGGGGCTTATCCCGCATTGTGCCTGCCCGCGCCAGTACGGGCGCCCGCCCAGGGCCGCGCGTCGCGCGAAGCTGCCGTGCCGGTGGCGAGGCGGAAGATCGTCTCGGCGGTCTGCTCGGCCGACCACAGGGCCGCGTGTACCGTGCCGTACTCGACCGGCTCGGTCGCCTCGCCGGCAAAGAACACGCGATTTCCCAGCGGCCGCGCATGTTCGGTGCAGTCGTCGGGATCGCTGCCGACACCGGGATAGGAATAGCCGCCGCGCGACCAGGGATCGCTCAGCCAGCGCGGAAAGACCATCGCAACGGGCTCGGGAATGTCGTCGCCGAACATCGCGCGCAGTGATCGCATGGCAACGCCCGTCACCTCCGCATCACTCGCCTCACGGTCGAGATGGATCGCGGTGTGGCCGTTGCAGAAACTGAGCAGGATCGGCAGGCCGGTCTCCTGCTGATGACTGACGAAGGTGTTGAAGCCACCGCGCCGCTCGGGCGAATCCGGAAGGCGCCCGAACCATTTCGGCGACTCCGGCCAGAAGCGGTGCGGAAAGCGCAGGTAGATCTTGCCCAGGACGCCGGCGCCGTAGCCGATCCGGCCGATCGCCGTCCGCTGAAGTTCCGGCGGGGCGGGATCAAGCGCCGGCAGGCCCGCGCGCAGCAGCCCGACCGGCACGGCGATCACCGCGCGATCCGCCTCGATGCGCTCGCCGCCCTGCAGGATCGCGGTCACCCCGTCGCCCGTCCATACCACCCGCTCGACCGCCGCGCCCTGGCGGATGTCGAGCCCGTGCGCGACGTCGTCGACCAGGGACCTGTAGCCGCCCCTTGGCTGGGCGTTGCGCTCGAGTCCTTCTGTGGGGAACCACTCCTCTGCCGCAACCGCGTCCCAGGGCGCGCTCTGCACGCCCTCACTCATCTCGACGAAGGTCGCGACCACCAGCCGGTCGATTTCCGGCAGCCACGACGCCGTGAGCAGCGGCTCGACGGCTTCACGTACGGAGATCGAGCGCGGACCGCGGACGCGGGTCAGCGCCTTGCTTTTCCAGCTCGCCCATTCGATGGCCGCCTTGAAGGCAAGCCGCCCCATCACCGCACGCCGGCGCTGGCCCTCGCGCGTCGGCGAGGTCGCCCGCTTGTCGATCAGCAGGCGCTCGCCCTGCGATTCGACCAGTTCGATGCCGAGCTTCTCACACCACAAAGTGAGCGGATTTCCCTCGACGCCATGCACCCAGGATCCGCCGAGATCGACCGGCGCGCCGACGCGATCGTCCGTCCAGGTCCGGCCGCCGATACGTCCCCGCGCCTCGAGCACGCTAACGGCAAAACCCGAATCCTGCAGCAGCCTGGCCGCGACCAGCCCCGCCATGCCCGCACCGACGACGACGATACGCTCGCCGTTGCCCGATCCCATCGACCACGAACCGGTGCGGCTCACCGTCCGGCCCATGCGAGCATCGGCAGCGAAGACATCGAATCGAACGTCCGACCGCCCGCAGCGCGCAACGCCTCGGCGTCGCTGTACGGGGCGCCGACATAGGCGAGCGCGCGCATGCCGGCGGCACGGGCCGCTTGGATGCCGGGGAGCGAGTCCTCGACGACGACGCTGTCGAAAGGCTGCTCGTTCATCTCAATCGCGGCGTGAAGGAAGAGGTCCGGGAAGGGCTTGCCGCGGGGCACCTGGGTCGAACTGAAGATGCGGCCCTCGAAACGCGACCACAGGCCGGTGATGCCGAGCGTGACACGCATCTTGTCCAGACCGCCGGAGCTCGCGACGCAGGTCGCAATTCCCGCCGCTTCGATTGCATCGATCGCTTCGACGACGCCGGGGACGGTGCGCAGCGGCGCGTCGCGGAAAGCCTGCATTGTGTCAGCCTGCAGACGGTCGACGAAATCAACGGGCAGAGCACGGCCGAGTTCGCCTTCGACGATCTCCACGCACGACCTCATCGAGCGGCCCATCAGGCGCCGCATCGTGTCCTCGACGTTCCAGTCGAGACCCTCGCGCCGGAGCGCGCGGGCAAAGCAGGTGTTGGCGAGGGGCTCGCTGTCGACCAGCACCCCGTCGCAATCGAATATGACCAGCACGCCCCAGGAGTATCAGTAAGGCTTGTCGCCTGCCACCGTGACCCGGTTGCCGCTGCGGGTGTGCGGCCAGTAGTCCCACATCGCGCGGTGCTGGGCGCAGCGATTGTCCCAGAAGGCGATGGAATTCTCCTGCCAGCGGAAGCGGCACTGAAACAGCGGGTTTTCCATGTGTTCGTAGAGATAGCGCAGGATCGCATCGCTCTCGTCGCGTGGCAGGCCGACCAGCGAGCGCGTGAATCCGCGATTGACGTAGAGGCCCTTCTTGCCCGTCACCGGATGGGTCCGTACCACCGGATGGATGGCGCGCGGATACTCCGGCTTGTCGACGACGTTATAGTTCTTGTAGAGGCCGCGATAGACCGACTCGCCGTCATGCACGGCGGTCAGGCCGTCGAGATAGGTCTTCATGCGATCAGACAGCGCCTCGTAGGCGGCATACATGCTGGCGAACAGCGTGTCGCCGCCCTTCGGCGGACACTTCTTGATGTAGAGGATGCTGCCCATCGGCGGCTCGAGGTCGCAGCTCACGTCGGTGTGCCAGCCCTCGCCGTTGGCGCGCGGCGAATCCTTGTCGGCATGGATGATCATCAGCTCGGGCTTGCCGGGTTCGCTCGGCGCCGCGGGATGGGTGTGCAGATCGCCGAACAGGCGGCCGAACGCCAGGTGCTGATCCTGGCTGATATGCTGGTCGCGGAAGAAGATGACCAGGTTCTCGGCCAGCGCGCGATGGATCTCATCCTGCTGCCGGTTGGACAGCGGCTGGCTGAGGTCGATGCCGCCGATCTCGGCACCGAGGATCGGCGTGAGCTTGTCGATGGTGATCGTCTCGTACGGGGCGCTTTCATCGGTCGTGTGCCGGTAGCGCGGGCCGGCATTGGCGTTCAGGGATCCTGCCATGGGTCTCTCCTATTCAACCTTGATGTTGGCTCGACGGATGATCTGCCCCCAGCGGTCCTTCTCGGCGCTGGCAAAGGCCGCGAACTCGGCCGGAGGCATGAGCTTGGGCGTGCCGCCCAGCGCCGCAAGGCGCTCGACGACCTCGGGCATCGCCGACACGGTGTAGAGGTCCGCGTTGATCCGGTTCACGATCTCCGCTGGCGTTCCCTTCGGCGCATAGAAGCCCGTCCAGGTCGTCAGCAGAACCTCGGGAAGACCCGCTTGCGCCGCCGTCGGCATCTCCGGCACGGCGGCGTAGCGTTCGCTGTCGGTGACGAACAACCCCTTGAGCGCGCCGCGGTCCATCGCGATCTTGGCGTTGACGGTGTCGATCATCATGAAGGTGAGCAACCCGCTCTGCACGTCGGGGATCGCCTGCGGATTGCTCTTATAGCCGACATAGACCGCGTCCACGCCCGCCGCCATCTTGTAGAGTTCGGAGGCCACGCGGGCCGGCAGCGATCCCGCGCCGTAATTGTACTTGCCGGGCTCGGCCTTCAGCTTCGCCGTCAGTTCCGCCGCGGTGTTGATCGGGCTGTTCCTGTCGACCAGCAGCACGAAGGGCGAGGTGCCCATGCGCGAGATCGGCGCGAAGTCGGCGATCGGGTCGTAAGGCAGCTTGTCGTAGATCGCCGGATTGACGACCTGCGTCATAGCCGAGGTGGCGAACAGCGTCAGGCCGTCGGGCTTGGCGCGCGCGACCGATTCGGCCGCGGGGATGCCATTGCCGCCGCCCTTGTTGTCGATCACGACGGGTTGACCCCACAGCGCCGAGAGGCGCTCGGCGTAGACGCGCGCGCTGATGTCGGTCGCCGCGCCGGCCGGAAACGGCACGACCATCGTGACGCGACCGGCGGGAAATTTCTGCGCCCGCACGATGGAAGGCGCCGCGAAGGCCGCAACGCCCAGCCCCATCCCGAACTGCCGTCTGCCGATCATGTTTCCTCGTCTTTTCTTGTCATCGGCCTATAGACCCTTTTGCCGTCGACCGCCGGGCTGAAGTCGACATAGTCCGTATTACGGAATAGCTTCCCGCATGGCCATCGAGCCCGTTCGCCGCAGTTTCGCAATCTTGGAAGCGCTGAGCCAGCGCCCGCACGGAACGATTGCGGCGCTGGCAAACGAGACGGGCCTGCCCCGCCCCACCGTTGCGCGCCTGCTCAACACGCTGGTCGAACTGGGATACGTGACCCAGGTCTCGCGGCTGATCGGCTATCGCCTCACCGACCGCGTGCTGGGTCTGGCGCAGGGCATTCGCTTCATCGATCATCTCGTCGACATCGCCGCGCCGCACATGCAGCGCTTCACGCAGGAGCATGGCTGGCCACTGTATCTCGGCTCGATCAGCCACCGCGCCATCACCATCCGTTATTCGACCGCGGCCGAGAGCCCGATGTCGTTCGAACGGACGGCCCTCCATCGCCGCAGCCCGATCCTGTCGGGCGCGCTGGGGCGCGCCTGGCTCGCCTTCTCGGCAGACGATGAGCGCCGCGCGATCCTGCGCGATCTTGGCGTACGCCACGACGCAAAACTGGCAGAGGCCTTTGCCCGCATACGCCGGCAGGGCCATGCCTTCTCGGTCGTGACGCGGCCGGCCCGCCTGCAGGGTATCGCCGTCGCGATACAGAGAAACGAGCGCGTGCTGGGATGCATCTCGATGCGTTTCACACGCTCGGCAATGAGCGAAGCCGAGGCCGGCGCCCGCTACGGCGCGCCGCTGACTGCGCTCGCACGCGCCATCGCCACCGACGCCGCGAGCGAGTAGTTTGCGCGCAAATCAACGGAGGAAACATGCCGGCATTCGACGCCATCGCAACGCAGACCGTGCGCAAGGCAAGCCATCTCGAACCCGCTTTCGTGCACAATGAAGACGTCGAGGCCGCAGCGCGAAAACTCGCCGCCCGGAAGAAGAAGCCCAACATCCTGATCTATCTGATGGATGATGTCGGCTGGGGCGATTTCGGCTGCTATGGCGGCGGTGTCGCCGTCGGCGCTCCGACGCCCAACTTCGACAGGATCGCACGCGGCGGACTGCAGCTCACCTCCTGCTATTCCGAGCCCTCCTGCTCGCCGTCGCGCGCCACGCTGCACACCGGCCGCGTTCCGAACCGTCACGGGCTGCATCGCCCGCCGATGTACGGCGAACCCGGCGGGCTGCAGGGCGAGATCACCTTGCCGATGCTGCTCGGCCAAGCCGGTTACACGACGCAGGCGGTCGGCAAATGGCATCTCGGCGAGAACGTGGAGAGCCAGCCGCAGCATGTCGGCTACGACGACTTCTACGGCTTCCTCTCCGTTTCCGACATGTACACGGAATGGCGCGACCCGCACTTCTTCCCGGAAATCGTCTATTCGGACGCGCGCACCGAGTGGATCAAGAACATGCCCTTCAACCGTTGCTTCGTGCACGCGACCAAGGGCAAGGAACTGACCAACGTCGAGGAGGTGACGATCCCCGTCCTCTCCGAACTCGACGAGAAGTGGTGCAAGTATTCCGAGGCGTTCATCGAGAAGCAGGCGAAGTCAGACAAGCCGTGGCTGCTCTATCACTGCACGCGCGGCGCACACTTCGACAACTATCCGGGCGAGAAGTTCCTCGGCAAGTCGCCGGCCAAGCATCCCTACAAGGACACGCTGCTCGAACTCGACGAGATCATGGGCCGCCTCGTCGAGGCGCTGCGCAAGTCCGGCCAGCTCGAGGACACGCTGATCTTCATCTCGTCCGACAACGGCCCGCATATGGAAACGTGGCCGGACGCCGCCTTCACGCCGTTCCGCTGCGCCAAGGGCTCGACCTGGGAAGGCGGCGTGCGCGTCCCGGGCCTGATGTACTGGCCGGGCACGATCGAGGCAGGCCGCCAGAGCGACGGCCTGTTCGACTTCAACGACATCGTACCGACGGCGCTCGGCCTGGCCGGCGCTTCGGACCTGCTGCCGTCCGACCGCTATATCGATGGCGTCGACCAGAGTTCGTTCCTGCTGGCGCCCGATGGCCTCTCGAATCGCAAGTACCACTACTATTGGCTCAGCCAGACCTTCTCGGGCATGCGCTGCGGCGAATACAAGATGGTGCTGTCGGCCACGAGCGACAACGCGACGGACGCGTTCGGCACCGGCGGCTTCACCGGCGTGCTGGAGCGCTACACCTATCCGAAGCTGTTCAACCTCTATCTCGACCCGAAAGAGCAGCACAATTACCTGACGCGCAAGCTGGCCTACATCGAGGCCTTCCAGCTCGGCATGCGCAACCATCTGGGTACCTTCAAGAAGTACCCCGCCAAGAAGATCATGGGCATCAAGGTGGACGACAAGCGCGAGTAGCCGCCTGCCGAATCCAAGACCTTGAACACTGTCACCATGGAATCGGAGCGCCGCGGTGATCGAAGAAGCCGCCAGTGCTGCCGGGCGGCAGGCGCTCGATCACTTCGAGCAGACGCCCGGCCGCCAGGTCGGGCGTTTGCACGTCGAGACCTGCCTTGACGAAGGGCGACGAGAGCGCTGTGGCCACCGTCCCGGGATGAAGTGCCACACAAAGTGCGGCCGGCTGGCGGCGGCCCAGCTCGATGGCCGCCGTGCGGACGAACTGGTTGAGCGCCGCCTTCGAGGCGCGATAGCTGTACCAGCCGCCCAGCCGGTTATCGCCGATGCTGCCGACCCTGGCCGACAGAGTGGCGAATACCGAGCGCCCCTGGCGCGGCAGCAACGGCAGGAAGTGCTTCATCAGCAGAGCCGGCCCGATGGCATTCACGGCAAAGGCCTTGGCCATCTGCGCCGCATCGAGATCGCGCCAGCTCTTTTCAGGGGAGAGCCCATCATCGTGAAGGATTCCGCTGGCATCGATGATCAGGCGGACGTCTCGCCCGAGCCCGGCAACATGGCGGGCCGCTCCAGCAATGCTCTCTTCGTCCGTCAGGTCGAGCGGCGGTGAGCTTCTTCGACCCAATCCCAGCACCGTGCCGAAGCGGGATTGCGCCGAGAGGTGTTCATGCAATGCGCTGCCGATCCCTCCCGACGAGCCGACAACGATGGCAATGCCTCCCAGGAGATGCGCGTCAGCCGCCCCAGACATCGTCATAGCGGGCGGTGCCGTCCTTCAGGGGGAAATGACGGTAGGTGCGATAGGCGGAAGTCATCGAAGCCTGCCGGAAGACGAGCCCCGTGATGATGACGCCGGCCGCGACGAGGACATGGAACACGATGAGTTCGCCGTACCAGATCCATGCCCCCGCGCTGAGGCAGAAGATGTTGGTCCACATGACGCTGAGGAACAGCATGAGCTGGAATCGCTGGGCCGCCGGCAGCGTTCGAAGCGGGTTGACGCTGGAGTCCATGACGGCGCGATAAAGAGAACTCATGTTTTGATCCTTGTGAACACTGCAACCAGTACGCGTCGGGAGCGGTGGCGGATCACGCGTGCGACATGGCAGCCCCAGCCATCGTGGGGACTTGCCGCCGAACGCTTGCACAACCAACTGTCAGGCAATCGACCGCCGCGTCGGTCTGGAGCCCTCATGACACTGGCAAACTTCCTCTTCGTGCTCGTCCTCGTTTCTGCATTTTCAACTCTGGTGGTTCTGTTCGTCGGAGTGCTCTCGATGGGGCGCGATGAAGCCGACGCGACGGCCGGCGCGAGCCGCAGCAACCGCCTGATGGTCTGGCGCGTCCGGCTGCAGTTGATCACCGTCCTGCTGATACCGCTTTGGTATCTGGCCAGCCGCGCCTGAGGCAAAGCTCAGGCCGCTGTACGGGTAACACTCCGCTCAGCACGATCCCTGGGCCGAACGGCCAGCCCCGGAACGAGCGTGTGTCTAGTTGCGGCCCTCGATCAGGCCGCGGCAGACGACCTGGGCCTGAATCTCGGCCGCGCCCTCGAAGATGTTGAGGATGCGGGCGTCACACAGGACGCGGCTGACGGGATATTCCATCGCGTAGCCGTTGCCGCCGTGGATCTGCAGCGCATTGTCGGCATTGCTCCAGGCGACGCGCGCGGCCAGCAGCTTGGCCATGCCGGCCTCGATGTCGCAGCGCCGGTCGGAATCCTTTTCGCGCGCGGCGAAGTAGGTGAGCTGGCGGGCGATCATGGTCTCGACAGCCATCCAGGCGATCTTCCCGGCGACGCGCGGAAACGCGTACAGCGGCTTGCCGAACTGGATGCGGTCCTTGGCGTAGCGCAGGCCGAGTTCGAGCGCGTTCTGCGCCACGCCGACGGCGCGCGCCGCGGTCTGGATACGCGCGCTCTCGAAGGTCGCCATGAGCTGCTTGAAGCCCTGCCCCTCCTTCTCGCCCAGCAGGTTGGCGGCCGGCACCTCGAACCCGTCGAAGCCGATCTCGTATTCCTTCATGCCGCGATAGCCGAGCACCCTGATCTCACCGCCGCTCATGCCCTTGGCGGGGAACGGCTCGGCGTCGGTGCCGCGCGGCTTCTCGGCAAGGAACATCGACAGGCCCTGATAGCCGGGCTTCGAGGCATCGCTGCGCGCCAGCAGGGTCATGATGTCGGCGCGCGCGGCGTGGGTGATCCACGTCTTGTTGCCGTTGATCTTATACGTGTCGCCCTCGAGCACGGCGCGGGTGCGCAGGCTGGCCAGGTCGGAACCGGTGTTGGGTTCGGTGAACACCGCCGTCGGCAGCAGCTCGCCCGAGGCGATGCGCGACAGGTATTTCTGCTTCTGCGCCTCGGTGCCGCCGGAGCGGATCAGCTCGGCCGCGATCTCCGAGCGCGTACCGAGCGAGCCGACGCCGATATAACCGCGGGACAGTTCCTCGGTGACGACGCACATGGCCAGCTTGCCCATGCCCAGTCCGCCCCACTCTTCGGGGACCGTGAGTCCGAACACGCCGAGATCGGCCATCTGCTGCACCACTGGCAACGGGATCAGCTCGTCGCGCAGGTGCCAGCCATGGGCGTGCGGCGCCACCTCGGTGTCGACGAAGCGGCGGAACTGACGGCGCACCTCGTCGAGCGCCTCATCATCCAGCCCGAGCGCGCCGAAGCCGCCGGTGTCGAGGCCGTCCGAAATGAGTTCGGCGATGCGGCCGCGCACCGCCGGCGTGTTGCCGGCGATCAGCTTCGCGACGGCGGGCGTCTCTAGCGCCGAACCGTCCAGCCCGAAGTCGCCCGGCCGCACGATCTCGACCTGGCTGATGGCGATGCCGCCCTTCAGCTGGGCGAGATACTCCCCATAGGCCGACTGCAGGATCAGGCTTTCGAGTTCGCCACCCGCGCCCGCTTCGGCCCAGCGCCGCATCTGGCGCAGCGCCGCCACGTAGGTCGCGATCCAGGCGAAGCCGTGCGCGGCGAACTGCTCACGCTCCAGCAGCTTCGCATCGACCTTGCCCTGCGGCGCCACCAGCGCCCGCACCGCTTCGCGGGCAGCGGTCTCATGGCGGCCGGCCGCGCCCTCGGCTTCGGCGCAGAGGGGGAGAAGGTCAGCGAGAATCAGGGACATGGCAGGCTCAAATCATCTCCTCCCCCGTCTCACGAGGGAGGTGCCCCGAAGGGGCGGAGGGGAAAACAACAAACCGGACGGGGGGCTTTCCCCCTCCGGCCTTCGGCCACCTCCCCCGCGTTGCGGGGGAGGCAGGACTCTTACTCGTCCAGCGCGTCCTCGAGGGTGCGCAGGCCGGGGCGCTTGGCGGAGACCAGCACCGCCATGTTTCCGGGCTTGTGCTGGTTCTTCCACATCTTGGTGTGGGCCTTGGGAATGTCGGCCCATTCGAAGACTTCGCTCATGCAGGGATCGATGCGGCGCTCGATCACCAGCTGGTTGGCCTGGCTGGCCTGCAGCAGGTTGGCGAAGTGGCTGCCCTGGATGCGCTTCTGGCGCATCCACACGAAGCGCGCGTCCATGGTGAGGTTGAAGCCGGTGGTACCGGCGCAGAAGACCACCATGCCGCCGCGCTTCACGATGTTGCACGACACCGGGAAGGTCTGCTCGCCGGGATGCTCGAACACGAAGTCGACGTCGTTGCCCTTGCCGGTATGTTCCCAGATGGCGGCGCCGAACTTGCGCACCTTCTTCATGTACTCGGCATAGGTCTTCTGGTCGTCGACGTCGGGAAGCTGGCCCCAGCAGTCGAAGTCGTTACGATTGATGACGCCGCGCGCGCCGAGCGACATCACGAAATCCTTCTTCGACGGATCGGAGATCACGCCGATGGCGTTGGCGCCGGCCGTCGCGATGAGCTGGATCGCCATCGAGCCCAAACCGCCCGCCGCGCCCCACACCAGCACGTTGTGGCCGGGACGCAGGATGTGCGGACGATGGCCGAACAGCATGCGATAGGCGGTGGCGAGGGTGAGCGTGTAGGAGGCGCTCTCCTCCCAGGTGAGATGCGCCGGGCGCTTCATGAGCTGGCGCGCCTGCACCTTGCAGAACTGGGCGAACGAACCGTCGGGCGTCTCGTAGCCCCAGATGCGCTGGCTGGTGGAGAACATCGGGTCGCCGCCGTTGCACTCCTCGTCGTCGCCATCGTCCTGGTTACAGTGGATGACGACCTCGTCACCGACCTTCCAGCGCTTCACCTTGGCGCCGACCGCCCAGACGATGCCCGAGGCATCGGAGCCGGCGATATGGAAGGGCTGCTTGTGCACGTCGAACGGCGAGATCGGCAGGCCCAGACCCGCCCACACGCCGTTATAGTTCACGCCCGCCGCCATCACGAGGACCAGCACCTCGTCCTCGCCGATCGTGTGGGTCGGCACGACCTCCAGCTGCATCGACTGCTCCGGCGGCCCGTGACGGTCGCGCCGGATGACCCAGGCGTACATGTTCTTCGGCACGTGTCCGAGCGGCGGAATTTCCCCGACTTCGTAGAGATCCTTCTTCGGCTGGTTGGCCGTGGGATGAGGGCGAGCCGCGAAAGCGACGACGGACATGGCAAATCCTCCTGCGTTGCGGCGAAACTATTGCTGCATTCGCGAGAGTGCAATGCACAAATACGAATCGGAACGGTTGGCACAGGGGAAAAACAACAAAATTACCCACGCCCTGCGGAAATTCCGCATTGCCGGCTTCCGGGAGTCGCGGCAGGCTTGAGCGGTAAACGGTCGTTTACCAAGCAGCTCGAGTTTAGGGAGAGCGCACCATGAAGCTCATGTGGTTCCACCTGATGCCGTACACGGAGCTTCCGGAAGACTTCAACCGGAAGCACCCGTCGGTTTGGGTCGACATCCATTCCTCGCTGTTCGACCCCAAGCGCGCTCATCACATGTACAACGACTTCATGGACGAGCTCGAGTACGCCGCCGAGCTCGGTTACGACGCGGTCTGCGTCAACGAACATCATTCCAACGGCTACGGGCTGATGCCCTCCCCCAACCTGATCGCCTCGTCGCTGGCGCGCCGCACCACCGACACCGCGCTCTGCGTGATGGGCAACTCGCTGGCGCTCTACAATCCGCCGACGCGCGTGGCCGAAGAGTTCGCCATGATCGACGTGATCTCGGGCGGCCGGCTGATCGCGGGCTTCCCGGTCGGCTCGCCGATGGACACCTGCTACGCCTATGGCCAGAACCCGAGCCTGCTGCGCGAGCGCTATCTCGAGGCGCATGACCTCGTGAAGCGGGCATGGACCGAGAAAGACACCTTCGCCTTCAACGGCCGCTACAACCAGCAGCGCTACGTCAATATCTGGCCGCGCCCCATCCAGAACGACCCGCATCCGCCGATCTGGATTCCCGGCGGCGGCTCGGTCGAGACGTGGCGCTGGTGCGCCGAGATGGACTACGTCTACTGCTATCTCTCGTACTACGGCTACAAGGCCGGTCTCACGACGATGCAGGGCTTCTGGAACGAGATGGAGAAGCTCGGCAAGGACCGCAATCCCTACCGCGCGGGCTTCCTGCAGTTCGTCGGCGTGGCCGAGAGCCGCCAGCAGGCGCTCGATCTCTACACCGAGCCGGCAGAGTATTTCTACGGTCGCTGCCTGCATGTCGATGCACGCTTCGCGACGCCGCCGGGCTACACGACTGAGGCCACGCAGCGCGCCGGCATCCAGAGCATGGTGAGCAAGGCGGCCAACACCGCAAGCTATTCGAGCAAGCTCAGCATGAAGGCCACCAACATGAAGGACATCGTGGATGGCGGCTACGTCATCGTCGGCTCGCCCGACGAGGTGGTGGAGCAGATCCGCCACGTCGCCAAAAGCCTGAACGTGGGCCATCTTATGCTGCTGCTGCAGTACGGCAACATGAGCAAGGACACGACCAAGTACAACACGCGCCTGTTCGCCGAGAAGGTGATGCCGAAGGTCAAGGACCTGTTCGGCGACTGGGAGGACAAGTGGTGGCCGAAGCCCATGGCGAAGGGCCAGCGCGCCGCCGTTCCCGCCTTCCGCCCCCAGACCGTCGCCGCGGAGTAGTCGCGTGTCCCAGCCCGCCACGACGACCGTCGAGGTCAACGGCCACCCCTGCCGCGTCTGGACCAAGGGCACCGGCCCGAAGCTCGGCTTCCTGGCCGGCCTCGGGGGCCTGCCGCGCTGGCTGCCCTTCCTCGACAGGCTCGCCGAGACCCGGACGGTGATCGCGCCGTCGCTGCCCGGCTATCCCGGCGCGACCGGCCATACCGAGCTCGACAGCCATCTCGACTGGGTGCTGGCGGTGCGCCAGATCGTCGACCAGGCAGGCCTCGCCGGGGCCGATCTGGTCGGCGCCTCGGTCGGCGGCGCCTTCGCGGCCGAAATGGCGGCGATCTTTCCCGGCCATGTCCGCCGGCTCGCGTTGATTGCCCCTTTCGGCCTGTTCGACGACAGGGAGCCGGCGGCGGATCCCTGGGCGCAGCGCAAGGACGTGCTGCCGGGCCTCATGTGCGCCGACGCCGCCAACTGGAACGAACTCGTCGCTCCGCCCGAGGGTGCCAATTCGGTGGAATGGCCGATCGAGATGACCCGGGCTTCCGAAGCCGCCGCGCGGGCCTTCTGGCCGCTCGGCAACACGCGTCTGGAAAAGCGCCTGGGATTGATCGCGGCGCCGACCCTGATCCTGTGGGGCGATCGCGACGCCATTCTGCCCTCCAGCTATGGGGACAAGTTCGCCCAGGGAATAAAGAGGGGGATCAACGGCACGACTCGGGTCGAAACCGTGCCCAATGCCGGCCATCTGGCCTATCTCGACCAGCCCGACGCGGTCGCGCGGGCGATATTGGCCCATTTTGCTTGAGAGGCTCACGCCCTTGGTGGTTGCTTCGCCGGTTCGGATCGCTATTGTCCGGCGCGTTAGGGGTTTTGCGAGGTAACACGGCAATGACGATCCGTTCGATGAAGATGACCGCAGGCGTCTCCTTGTTCGCGGCGGTCCTGGCGATCGGTGCCAGCCTGCCCGAGCGGCAGGCGTCGGCCCAGGTGAGGCCTGTGCCGCGCGAAGGTGTGGCCTTCAACAATGTGGTCACCCAGCGGGTCAAGATCGAGTCGGCCGACCCGGAGAGCCGCACGGTGGCTTTCACGATGCCGAACGGCCAGCTCGAGATCCTTCCCGTGGCCGAAAGCGTCAAGAACCTCGATGCGATCGATGATGGCTCGATGGCCGACGTCACCTACTCCGAGGTGGTGACCATGCTGAACCTGCGCCAGAAGGGCCCCGGCGCCCAGCTCGCCCGCAAGGACCAGATGGGCCAGCCGAACCAGACCGACGTCGAGGCCGGCCGCTTCACCCTCACCGTCGTCGGCGTCGACCTCGCCAAGAACATGGTTTCGGTGATCGACGGCCGCGGCGGCCCGGTCCGGACCTATTCGGCGAATTCCATCGCCAAGCAGGACATGCTGAAGAAGATCAAGGTCGGCGACGTCGTGATCGGCATGACGACCCCGCTGACGATCACCGCCATCTCGCCGGCGCGCTGAGACACTCCCGACAGACGTTTCAAACGGCCGGCATTCGCCGGCCGTTTTCTTTTGTGGGGTGTCAGCCGACGCTGACGTCTTCCCAGAACCCGATCCAATGATCGACCGCCTGCATACGCGCCTGCGGGGCCTCATAGGACCAGGCGGCGCGCGGGCTGCGCGCTTCACCCTCCACGACATCATAGAACTGAACGCCATGCGGGCATTGCAGGTCGCTGCCAGTCTTCGGCGTCTGCTTCAGCAAGTCCATGCGCACCGCTTCGCGCGGAAAGTAATGGTAGCCATCGACTTCGAGCGTGCGGTCGCTCTCGGCGATAACGTTGCCCTGCCACACGGCCTTCATGGCTGCCTTTCCTTTCTCAATACTGGTCGCGACGCTTCACCCAGCTCATCGTGAAGGGGAGCCCCGACTCGTCCCGGCCTTTCGAGGTCAGATCCAGCAAGTGGTAAGCGCCGTTCAGCATGTCAACGCCGCGCGCGTAGGTCGAATAGGTGTGATAGATCGCGCCGTCGTCGCCACGGCGGAAGGCGCTGAAGCCGGGCATCTCTCCGGGGCCAACCTTCATCGTCCCGAAATTGTAGTCCAGCGTATCCTCGCCGGGCCGCGAGCTAACCTTGTAGTCGAAGTTGAAGTCGCCTCCTCCGGATGACACCCAGCGGAAGGTCCAGCCCATCCGCTTGGCGTAGGCTTCGAGCGTCGCGAGCGGCGCCCGCGAGACGGCGACCAGCGCCGTGTCGCGATGCGCGAGATGCACGTCGACGCCGTTGAAGTTGTCGGCCCAGAAGGAACAGCTCTTGCACGCCTCGGTCCAGTCCGGACCGAACATGAGATGGTAGACCAGAAGCTGGCTGTGCCCGGAGAACAGGTCGGCCAGCGCCACGCGGCCCTCGGGCGCCTCGAAGGAATACTCCTGGTCGACCCGTTCCCAGGGCAGCTCCCGGCGCTGGCGCGACAGCTCGTCCCGCAAGCGCGTGAACTCTTTCTCCTTCGCGAGAAGTTCGCGGCTGGCGGCGAGCCATTCCTGGTGGGAAACGACGTGCGCGGTCATGCTGTCCTCCCGAGAAAGGCGATGAGCTTGTCGAAGCTACCCGCCCAACCCTCATTGTGGCAGGCGAAGTCTTCGGCATCGGCAAACGGACCGTGGATCAGGATGAGTTCGGTGCGCTCCCCCAGGGCGCGCAGCTCGACCCTGACCGTCGTCTCGTGGCCGCGCGCCCGGTTGTAATCGCCATCGGCGTGATGGGCCCAGGTGAACACCAGCCGCTCGGGCCGGGCGACCTCGAGATAGATGCCCGACGAGGAGAAGACGCCGCGCTCGTTGCGTCCATCGATGCGCCAGGCACCCCCGCGCCTCGCTTCGACCTCGCACAGCGTGATCTCCACGCCGGGCGGGCACATCCAGCGCACGAACTGGTCGCGGTTCACCCAGGCGTCGAACACCCGCGCGCGCGGGGCGTCGAAGATCCGGCTGAGATGCAGCGTGTTGTTATCGAGCCTTGCGTCGGGCATTTGACTTTCCTTTCGTCGGCTTGGGATCATCGGATTCGGTGCTCTTCAGGAATGCGTCGAGCCGATCGAAGCTCGCTTCCCAGAACTTGCGGTAGTGCTCGATCCAGTCCGCCGCCGCTGCGAACCCCTCGCCGCGCAGCTCGCAGCGGCGCCACTGCGCCTCGGTATGGCGTTCGATCAGCCCGGCCTCCGTCAGAACTTTGAGATGGCGCGACACCGCCGGCAGCGACATGTCGAACGGCTCGGCCAGTTCGCCGACCGTGGCGCCACTGCTGGCGAGCCGCGCGAGAATGGCGCGCCGTGTCGGATCGGCGAGGGCGGAAAAGGTCTGCGAGAGAGAATCCATATTTAACAAATATGTTAAATACAGAAATCCGTCAAGTCGCCCCGTCGGCGATTACCTGCCGCATCATCGACGTCTCCGCCTCCCGGGCGCATTTCAACCGCACACAGAAGGAGGACCCTCATGAAACGCCGAGCCGTCATCGCCTCATTGGTCGCCAGCTCTCTCGCCGCTCCCGCTTCGCGCGCCGCCACCAGGTTCATCGACACGCCCGACGGACAGAGGCTCGCCTTTAGCGACACTGGTAACGGGACGCCCGTCGTCTTCCTCCACGGCTGATCCCTGTCGGGCGAGATCTGGCAGCCACAGACCGACTTTCTCATGGCCAGCGGACACCGCGTGATCGTCTATGATCGGCGCGGACACGGACGCTCGACCAAGCCCGTTACAGGATATGATTTTGATACGCTCTCGGACGATCTCGCGGCGGTCCTCGCACGTACTGACGTCGCGAACGCCACGCTGGTCGGCCATTCAATGTCGGGTGGCGAGATCGCCCGCTACTTCTCGCGACACGGCGGCGAGCGCATCGCGCGAGCGATGTTCGTTGCGCCCACGACACCCTATGCCGTGAAAACCGAGGACAATCCCGAAGGCACCGACCGAAACGTTTTCGACCAGCTCGTTGCCGCACTCGAGGCCAATCCCAAAGGATACCTGGCGGCCGGCGCGCCCGGCCTGCTCGGCAAGAATCCGGCGCCCGAGACGGTGAAGTGGGCGCTCGACATGTCCTATCAGGCCGATCCCAGCGCGCTAAAGGAATGCCTGCGAGCCTTCACCGAAACCGACTTCCGGTCCGACCTGCGCACGATCCGGGTGCCGACGCTGATCGTCTACGGATCGGGTGACATGCCGTCGATGGTCAGCAACGCCCGCCGCACCGGGGAGCTGATTGCCGGCAGTCGCGTCGAAGTCTATGAAAGCGCGCCCCATGGGCTTTTCATCACAGACCGCGAGCGCTTCAACAACGACCTGCTCCGGTTCGCACGGAGTTGAAGCGTATGGAGTCGATCTACCGCGTCGAAGGCGCCATTGCCGAGACGAGCGCCTTTGCCGGCGGGCCTTGGAGTCCGAAACTTCAGCACGGCGCGGCACCCTCGTCGCTGATCTGCTGGGCCGTCGAGCGCCTGCCGTCACCGGTGCCGATGCGCGTCGCCCGCCTCACCGTCGACCTGATGCGCCCGGTGCCGGTGGCGCCGCTCACGATCGCGACCGAGATCGTCCGTGAAGGCCGCAAGATCCAGCTCGTGTCGGTGCGGCTGCTGGCCGACGGCGCCGAAGTGGTGCGGGCAAGCGCGCTGCGCATCCGCATCGATCCCAAGGAGATGCCGGCGATCGCCAACGGGCCATCGGTCGAGCTTCCGATGCCCGAGCACTGCAGCCCGCCCGACTTCTTCGCGACCGAGACGCCGTTCCTCAAGGGCATCGAGATGCGCACGGCCAAGGGCGGCTTCCGCATCCCCGGCCCGGCGGCCGTCTGGTACCGCGCGACGCGGCCCCTCGTGGAAGGCGCGGAGATCTCGCCGCTGATGCGGGCGGTCATCGCCGCCGACTTCTGCAACGGCACCTCGTCGGTCTTCGACATGAACGAGTGGACGTTCATCAACGCCGACCTGACCGTCAGCCTCGGCCGCGAGCCGGTCGGAGAGTGGGTGCTGCTCGACGCCGAGACCTGGATCGGGCCGGACTCGGTCGGCATCGCCGCCGCACGGCTCGCCGACCGCCAAGGCTATTTCGGCCGCGCCGTACAAAGCATCATCTTCGAGAAGCGGTGATGCTCATCGGAGCGCGCCTCAGCGCGCTCCGATGACTAACCGCGCTTCCAGCTCGTGCCCTTCGGCCCGTCCTCGAGGATCACGCCCTTGGCTTTCAGGTCGTCGCGGATGCGGTCGGACTCCTTGAAGTCCTTGGCCTTGCGCGCCGCCTGACGGGCCGCGATGGCGGCCTCGATCTCAGTATCGGAGGGACCTTCGGCAGCCGCCGCCGGCGTCCACCGGAACCAGGCTTCCGGATCCTGCTGAAGCAGGCCGAGCGCCGACGCACCCGCCTTCAGCTCCGACGGATCGCGCAACTGGTGCAGCGCGCTGATCGCAAGCGGCGTGTTGAGATCGTCCGACAGCGCCTCCTCGACGGAAGCCGGAATGGGCTTCGGCTCGACCGCCTTGCCGCGCAACAGCCCGTACCAGCGATCGAGTGTGCCCTTGGCCTGAGCCAGCCCCTCGGGTGTGAAGTCGAGCGGCTGGCGATACTGCGCCGACAGCAGCAGCAGCCGGATCACCTCGCCGGGATACTGGTCGAGCAGCTCGTGCACGGTGAAGAAGTTGCCGAGCGACTTGCTCATCTTCTCGCCTGAGATGTTCAGGAAGCCGTTGTGCATCCAGTACTTCGCCATGATGGCGTGACCAAAGGCGCTGCGGCTCTGCGCGATCTCGTTCTCGTGGTGCGGGAAAATGAGGTCGAGCCCGCCGGCATGGATGTCGAACGTCTCGCCGAGCAGCGCACCGCTCATGGCGGAGCACTCGATATGCCAGCCCGGACGGCCGCGGCCCCATGGGCTCGGCCAACCCGCCTGCGCATCGGTCGACGGCTTCCACAGCACGAAGTCGGCCGCGTCCTTCTTGTAGGGTGCGACCTCGACGCGGGCGCCCGCAATCAGCTCGTCATGCGAGCGGCGCGACAGCCGGCCGTAGTCTTCCATGCTGGGCACGTCGAACAGCACATGGCCTTCCGCTTCATAGGCATGGCCGCGGGCAATCAGCCGCTCGATCAGCGCGATCATCTCGCCCACGTACTTCGTGGCGCGCGGCTCGACGTCCGGCGACAACGCCCCGAGACGACCCATGTCGCTCTGATAGGCGGCGGCCGTGCGCGCCGTCAGCGCGTCGATCGACTCCTTGTTCTCGGCGGCGCGCACCATGATCTTGTCGTCGATGTCCGTGATGTTGCGGACATAGGTGACGCGCGAATAGCGTCGCTTCAGCAGACGGTAGAGGACGTCGAACACGACGACCGGCCGCGCATTGCCGATATGGACATAGTCGTAGACCGTCGGGCCGCAGACATAGAGGCGCACATGGTCCGCATCGAGCGGCACGAACGGCTCTTTCTCGCGCGATAGCGTGTTGTAAACGACGAGGGACATCGCCCCTTCTCCCGACTCAAAAACGAACGAAGGCTAACAGGGCCCGCTGGGCCTCAGGCCTCGATACATCGCGCGAGGGACGCGCCGGGAAGAAAGAACTGCGACATGGCGGCAATCTATACGATGGGTTCCTGCCGCGCAATTCAGGCCCCGTGGCAACGCTTTCTCAGGCTTCGCGCCCGTGAAGCCGTTCGGTCGCGCGGGCCCGGCCGCGAAACGGACGACGGGCGGGGACGCGGGTGTGACCATGGCGGCGCCTTGAGGCGGCGGGTCGTTGGCGGGTCGAGCCGGCTCCGCTAGTCTCCGTTCCAACCGGAGGAAACCAACCACAATGCGCACCGAGGATATCGAGTACCAGGCCGACGGCGTCCGCATGGTCGGACAGTATGTGGTCGACGATAGCAAACCGGGCCGTCGGGCCGGCGTCCTGGTCTGCCACGAGGGGCCGGGCCTCACCGACCACACGAAGAAGATCGCCGCGCGCCTCGCGGGCCTGGGCTACGCCGCCTTCGCGATGGACTATCACGGCGACGGCAAGCCGCTTGCCGATCCCAGCCAGACGATGGCGCGGCTGCAGCCTTGGATGGCCGATCCGACCGGTATCCGCACCCGGGCGCTGGCCGCGCTCGACGCGCTGAAGGCCCAGAAGGAGGTCGATCCGGCGCGGCTCGCGGCCATCGGCTACTGCTTTGGCGGCACGACTTCGCTCGAGATCGCCCGCAGCGGCGCCGATGTGAAGGCGGTCGTCGGCTTCCATTCGGGCCTCGCGACCGCGCGGCCGCAGGATGCGACGAACATCAAGGCCAGGGTGCTGGTCTGCATCGGCGCCGACGATCCGATCATTCCGCCCGAGCAGCGCCTGGCCTTCGAGAAGGAAATGAAGTCGGCCGGCATCGACTGGCGCCTTCAGCTCTATGGCGGCGCCGGTCACAGTTTCACCAATCCGGCGGCCGATTCGCGCGGCATGAAAGGCTTCTTCTATCATGAGGCCACCGACCGCCGGTCGTGGAACGCCATGATCGAGCTGTTCGACGAGACACTGAACTAGAACGCGAAACACCAGGGAGGAAGAAGATGAAACGCCGCCAACTGATCATCGCCGGGGCTGCGGCGCTTGCCGCCCCGTCCATCGCCCGTGCCCAGGGCAAGTATCCCGACAAGACGATCCGCTTCGTCATTCCCTTCGCGCCGGCAGGGCCGACCGACATCATCGGCCGCATGGCCGCGGAGAAGCTCACCGCCATCCTCGGCCAGCAGGTCATCGTCGATAACAAGGCGGGGGCGGCGGGCTCGATCGGCGCGGTGGACGTGAAGAACGCCAAGCCGGACGGCTACACGCTGCTCTGCGCGCCCTCCTCCACCCACGCCATCAACCCGACGGCCTTCGTGAAGCCGGCCTACGATGCGGTGAAGGACTTCACGCCGATCGCCTCGATCTGCGTCAACCCCCTGGTGCTGGTGGCCCGACCCGATATGCCCGACACCGTGATGGGCCTGGTCGAGCTGATGAAGAAGAACCCGGGCAAGTACTCCTACGGTTCCTCGGGCGCCGGTTCGATCATCAATCTCGCCGGCGAGTACTTCAAGCGCGAGGTCGGCGGCATGGACGTCGAGCACATCCCCTACAAGGGTTCGATGCCGGCGCTGCAGGACATGATGGGTGGACAGACCGCCTGGATGTTCGAGACCTTCAGCACGACGCTGCAGCTCCACAAGGCCGGCAAGGTCCGCATTCTCGCCTATGCCTATTCCAAGCGTGCGCCGATCGCGCCGGAAATCCCGACGATGATCGAGGCCGGCGTGAAGGGCTACGAGGCCTACACCTTCAACCTGATCCTGGGCCCTGCCAACGTGCCGAAGCCGGTGGTCGACGTGCTCGACCAGGCGGCGCGCCAGATGATGAAGGACCCCGCCACCATCAAGTTCCTGGAGGACATCGCAGCCGTCCCGACGACCAACACCTCGCCCGAAGTCACGGCGACGTTCATCAAGGACGAGATTGCAAAATGGGCGCCGGTGATCCGAGAAGCCGGCGTCAAGATCGAGTAGGGAGAATTCCTACCGGTAGCCGGCCGGGGGCGGCACGTTGCTGGGCGCCGGCGCGATCGGCGCCTGCTGCGGCATCTGGGCAGGCGTCGGCACGTTCGCCGCGCCGGGCCCCGTTCCTACGCCCGAGCCCGCCCCTTCGCTGGGCGACGCGACGCGGCCCGGGGCATCCGCGCCGATATTGCTGATGTAATAGCCGGCGACGGCATTGGAGTTATCCCCTGCCGTCTTGGCCGGGACGTCGATGATCCCGACGCGGGCCCCGCTCTTGTCGATCCGGTAGCCTTCCGGATCCATCTGAAAGCCTTCATTGTCGACGCGCACGCCGCCCGGCTGGGCCCGATAGGCCGGCGGCGGCGTCGTCTCATTATAAAGGGGCTGGGGCAGCGGATCGCAGGCGGCGAGCATCGAAACGCCGAGCGTCGCGGCCATAAAACGTCTCGCAGCCATCAAGCCCCCTCATCGTGTGGTCGACTGCGGGCTAATGATGTTGCCGTTGCGGTCGAGCCTGTTTCCCTGACCATCATAGCGGAAACCATACTCGTCACGGAAGGCCTCAACGCCGGCCGGCGGGGTCGTCTGGGCGGCGACCGGCGGGGTGCTGTAGGTGGTGGTCGAGACGGTCGTCGCCGGGCCGTAATAGGTCGGGGCGGCCGGCGCGCTCGTGTAGTAGGTGGTCGTCGAGGAGCCGGGAGCCGGCGCCGGGACCGGGTTTCCGTAGGCCTGATCGCGGTAACGACGGGCGTCGATCTCACGCCCCACGCAACGGTCGTACATCGAGCTGCCGGGCGTCAGGCCGTAGGAATAGCAGGCGTTGCGGGCATCGGCGTCGAGACTGGCGACGGTGTAGCCCACCGGCACGCGGCCCTGGGCGCGGGCGGCGGTCTCGCGGGAGACGCAGCGGTTGTAGTTGTCGGTCCCGACGCGGAAGCCGTAATCCACGCAGGCCTGCTCGGAGCCGGTGACCGCGTAGCGCGCACCCGCCGGCCGGGCTTCATAGGTGGTGCTGGTGCTGCTGCAGGCGGCGGCCGACAGGACGAGAGCTGTCGCGGCGAGAATCTTGGGGGCGTTCATGCGGTCCTCCGGGGAATTGAAGGCCACAGAACGTGGCGAGCCCCCCAGGGTTGCAGGTTGCCTGCGAGAGTTACGCCGCCTTGATGCTCGCCCCGTCCCTGAGTTCGCGGCGAAGAATCTTGCCGACGTTGCTCTTCGGCAGCTCGGCCCGGAACTCGATGTACTTCGGCCGCTTGTAGCCGGTGAGCTCCTGGTGACAGTAGGCCGCCAACGCCTCCTTCGTGAGTGAAGGGTCCTTCTTGACCACGAACAGCATCACCGCCTCGCCGGAATTGGCATCCGGCACGCCGATCGCCGCGCATTCGAGCACGCCGGGATGGGCTGCGACGACTTCTTCGACTTCGTTGGGATAGACGTTGAACCCCGAGACCAGGATCATGTCCTTCTTGCGATCCACGATCCTGGTGTAGCCGCGGGTGTCCATGATGCCGATGTCGCCGGACTTGAAGAAGCCGTCCACCGTCATGACCTTCGCGGTCTCTTCAGGCTGCTGCCAGTAGTCCCGCATGACCTGCGGGCCGCGGATCGCGATCTCCCCCGCCTGCCCGATCGGGACCTCCTTGCCGACGTCGTCGAGGATGCGGATCTCGACGTTGGGCAGCGGCAGCCCGATCGTCCCGGTGTAGGTCTCGGAGTCCGTGGGATTGCAGGTGACGCCCGCGGACGTCTCGCTGAGCCCGTAGCCCTCGCAGATCGGACAGCCGGTGATGGCCAACCACTTCCTGGCGACCGCCTCCTGCACCGCCATGCCGCCGCCGTTGGAGATGACCAGCTCCGAGAAGTCGAGCTTGGCGAACTCGGGATTGTTGGCCAGCCCGTTGAACAGCGTGTTCACCGCCGGGAAGACGTTGATCTTGTACTTGGCCAGATCCTTGATCGTGCCCGCGAGATCGCGCGGGTTCGGGATCAGGACGTTCAGCGCGCCGGTGCGCAACCCGAGCAGGCCACAGGTCACGAACGCGAACACATGATAGAGCGGCAGCGCACAGGCGATCGTGAGCTGGCCGCTGATCTTCCTGCGCTTCAGGCCGGGCTGCATCCAGGCCTCGGAAGCCAGCAGGTTCGCGACCAAGGTGTGATGAAGCAGGGTCGCGCCCTTCGAGACGCCGGTCGTGCCGCCCGTGTATTGCAGGACCGCGACATCGTCGGGACCGAGCTGCGGTTTCGCCAGGGCCATGCTGCGCCCTGCCCTGAGCGCTTCGTTGAACGTCACATGGCCCGGCAGCGACCAGGCTGGCACCATCTTGCGCATGGTGCGAACGACGAAGTTGACGATCAGGCCCTTCGGGAACCCCAGCAGGTCGCCCATCGAAGCGACCACGACATGCTTGACGCCCGTCTGCGCGATCACCCGCTGCAAGGTCGTTGCAAAATTCTCGAGGATGATGATGGCCTCGGCGCCGGAGTCCTGGAGCTGATGCTCGAGCTCACGCGCCGTGTAGAGCGGGTTCACGTTGACCGCGACGTATCCCGCCCGCAGCACGGCGGCGACCGCTACCGGATACTGCAGGACGTTTGGCATCATGATCGCGACGCGTGCGCCGCGCTTCAGACCACGTCCCTGCAGCCAGGCGCCGAGCGCCGTCGAAAGTGAGTCGATCTCGCCGAAGGTCAGGGCCTTGTCCATGCAGACATAGGCCTTCTTGTCGCGATGCCTGGAGAAGCTCTCCTCGAACAGCGACACAACGCTGGGATAGGCCGACGGATCTATGTCCGCCGGCACGCCCGGCGGATAACTCTTGAGCCAAAACCGGTCCACGTCGTCTCTCTCCCAGAACCTCTCGAGGCCAGTGAGGCGGCGCGCTCCCAGGCAGACTGCGCCACCTCCGGCTTAGTTTCGTTCGCGCTATGACTTCTTCTCGACCGAAGTCCGAATCTCTTCGTAAGACTCCTTCATCCGGTCCTGAACAATCTTGAAGGCCTCGGTGCTCGACTTCTGGACCAGCTCGGCGATGTCCTTGGTGTTGGCGATCGCCGCCTCCATGGCCTTCTTCGCGAACTCGGCCTGCTTGGCCATCACTTCCTGGGGATTGCCGCCCGGCTTGTAGGACTGTGCCATCTCGGCCATGTCCTTCATCGCGGCCTCGAAGATTTCCTTCTGCTTTTGCGCGATCCCGCTCGCGCCTTCCGCCATCGCCTGCCACGACTTGGTCATGGCCTCCAGGTTCTTCTGGTGATGCTCCATGATCTTCGTCATGTCGAAAGGCTGGACCTTGAGCTGCTCGCCGAATTTCTTGAACATGTCGGTGAAGCCCTGTGCTGGGTCGGCCATGCGAACCTCCTGTGGTTACAGGCCCAGCTTCAACCCCTGCTCCAGCGCGTGCAAGGCCAAACCGGCAAGCCCGCCGATCATGGCTCCGTTGAAGCGGATATATTGCAGATCGCGCCCGACGGTCAGTTCGATGCGGCCGATCAGCACGTCGATGTCCCAGGATTTCACCTGGTCGGCGATGAAGCGGCCGACGCCGCTCTTCTGACTCTGCACGAAATCTGCGAGGACGCGCACCATGCCGCGATTGATCTCGGCACGAATTGCCGGATCGCGCGCCAGCTGGCTGCCGACATCGACCAGCATTGCTTCGAGATGCCGGCGAACCTGACTGTCGCCGGCTTGCGCGTCCTTTGCGAGAAACGCGCGCACGCTGTCCCACGCGCCCTCGGCCATGGCCGCGACTTCCGGCCGGGCCAGCAGGTCACGCTTCAGCCCTTCGGCACGGCGGGCGAAGGAGTCGGAGGTGCGCAGGCGCTCGATGAAATTCCCAACGAAGCTGTCGAACTCCCGCCGCAGCGGATGGTCGGCATCGTCGCGCGCATCCTTGATGAAAGCCGTGGTCGAAGCGACGATCTTGCGCAGCAGGTAGGCGTCGGCCCGGTAGAGATTGAACAGCGCGGGTAACTCCTTGCGAATCTTCTCGCGCATCGCTGCCAGCGTGTCCTCGTTCGCCAGCACCTTTTCCAAGGCCACCAGCAACTCGTCGAGAACGCGCTGATGCCGCCCCTTCTCGGTGACGGCACCCAGCAGCCCTGCCGCCAGCGGCGCGAGCTCGATGCGCTCCAGCTCGGCCATCGCACGCTTGCCGAGGAAGCCCTTGAGTCCGGATTGCTCGACCGCGGCCAGGGCCTGCGGCACCAGCCGCACCATGAAGCCGGCGAGGGCGGCGCTGCGCTCGCGGTCGCTGAGCCAGTCGGCCACAAGCGCGGCGAAGTCGACGTCGCGCAGGCGGGCCTCGACCGGCTCGGGTGCCAGGAAGTTCGTCTCGATGAACTCGCCGAGATTCTCTGCGATGCGATGGTGATTGCGCGGAACGATCGCGGTGTGCGGGATCGGCAGACCGAGCGGCCGGCGGAACAAGGCCACGATGGCGTACCAGTCGGCCAACCCGCCCACCGTGGCCGCCGCGGCAAAGGCCGCGACGTACCCCCAGGCCCAGTGAAGCGGCTCGTAATGCCGGGCCACGACGAACAGCACCGCCGTCGCTACCAACAACAGCGTGGCTGCGAGCTTGACCCTTCGCAGGGAGCGGGCGCGTTCGGCGTCGCGGCTCAACGGCTCACCCGCGCGCCGTTCTCCGGTCGGCCTGACCGCATCGGGAAGGAATCGGACGGCTTGTTTCGCGGCATGAGGCGTCGGGTCTCCCAGTGTCGCGGTGCTTATAGCAAGGGCAGGCTGTTTCTGTCGTATAGTCGCGGCAACTGCATGTTCCCGGGAGGAAGCGATGAAGGTCGGATATATCGGTGTCGGTAATATGGGCGGTCCCATGTGCCGCAACCTCATCAAGCGCAGCAATCATTCGGTCACGGTGTTCGACCTGAACCCGGAGGCGGTGAAGACCTGCACCGATCTCGGTGCCAGCGCCGCGAAGTCCGTCGCCGAGGTGACCAAGGGCGCCGACATCGTCATGACGTCGCTCCCCATGCCCCGTGACGTCGAGGCCGTGACCCTGGGCGACAACGGCATCCTGGCCAATCTCGGCAAGGGCCAGACCTATATCGACCTCAGCACCAACGCGCCGTCGATGGTGAAGAAGATCGGCGCGGCCATGGCCGCCAAGGGCATCGCCATGCTCGACGCGCCGGTGAGCGGCGGCACGGTGGGCGCCGAGGCCGCGACCATCGCCATCATGGTCGGCGGCGACAAGAAGGTGTTCGACGACGCGCTGCCGGTGCTTCAGTCGTTCAGCGCCAACGTGATCCACATGGGCGAGCTCGGCACCGGCACGGTGGCCAAGCTGGTCAACAACATGATGGCCTTCTGCAACGCCGCCGCCGCGGCCGAGGGTCTGATGCTGGGCGTCACCGCCGGCCTCGATCCGCAGAAGCTCGTGCAGGTGATCGCCAGCTCCAGCGGCAATTCCTCGGTGTTCAAGGCCTTCTCGGAGCGCGCCCTCTCGGGCCAGTTCTCGCCGCCGTCCTTCGCCCTCAACCTTGCGCACAAGGACCTGCACCTCGCGATGGAGCTGGCCGACGAACTCGACGTGCCGCTGCCGCAGGGATCGGCCACCCACAATCTGCAGCGCATGGCCCGCCGCATGGGCCTCGGCAACAACGACAGCTCGGCGATCCTGCAGGTCTACGAGTCGGTGCTGAAGAAGACCGTCAAACCCTAGGACAGGTGTCTGGCGATCAAACGCGCGACGAGGTCGGCATGGGTGCTGGCCACGTCGTGATCGCCGCCCGGCACGATCTCTAGCCAGGCCTGCGGCAGACGTTCCGCGAGATGGCGGCCGACGGCGACGGGGCTGATTGGATCCGCGTCGCCCCAGATCAACAGGGTGGGTGCCGCGATCCTCTCCACCTGCAGCGGCGACGTCGGACTCCCGTCCGTGATCCACGAAGCGGCCTTAGGGAAGGAGCGACGGTAATCAGCGCGCCAGTCCGAGGCGCCGAGACCTGCCATGTCGACACCGCCTGACGTTACGCAGAGAACGAGGCGGCGCACCAGTTCCGGATGCTCCAGCGCGATCCGCGCCGCGATGACGCCGCCCATCGACTGCGCCACCAGATCCACCGGCTCGTCCATCCTTTCCGTCACCAGCCGCTTCAGGTCGTCGACGCCGCGGATCGTCGGATCGTGCGGCTGTGCGCCGAGACCCGGCCAGCCGAAATGCTCCTTGGGCCAGGTCGCAGGCAGGGCCTCGGCGACGGGCTTCCAGAATTGAGGCGAGCCGCCGGCACCCGGCAGGAACAGGATACGCGGTCTTGTCATGTATTCAGCCCCAGTTGGCCCATGAACGGCGGCAGGGTGCGGCCGATTGAGAGAAGATAGCGCCCCATGGCGCCGGCCACCTGTCGCACCGCCGGACGGGCGCTCATCCGGTCGCGCCAGGCGTGCAGACGCGGCAGGTCGGCCGGGATCGGCGCCCCCATCCGTTCGCCGAAGAGCTGCGCCATGTAGAAGGCGATGTCGACATAGCTGTAGGCGCCGGCGATCCACTCCTGCCCGCCGATCGTGCGCTCCATCTCCTCGTGGAAGCGCGCCGCCGCGTCGTGCGCGCCCGGCGCCGCGGGATCGCTCATCAGACGGACGATGTGCGGGAAATAGACCTCGTCGGACTTGTGTTCGAGCAGGCGCGCCCGTGCGCGGGCCCTTGGCTCTGCCGGCCACAGCGCGGGATCGCGCTTGAGCGTCTCCAGGTACTCGAAGATCTGCGTCGAATCGAACAGCTCGAGGTCGCCGTCGATCAGGACGGGAACCTGGCGCTTCGGATTGATGCGCACGACCTCGGGATGCTTCGGCTCGTAGAGCGTCTTCATCTCGAAGGGCACCATTTCGAGCTCGAAGGGAATGCCCTTCTCGCGCAGGGCAATCTCGGCCTTGGCACCGAACATGCTGAGCGGCCCGGAATAGAGTTTCATGGCGACAGCTTACGCGGGCGCGGTTCTACATCAACACGAACATCCCAATGGCGGCGGTCGCCATCAGAACCAGCGTGAGCCAGCCCAGGACGCGTTGCCAGAGGGTCGCCGTGAAATCTCCCATGATCTCGCGACGGGACGCCACGATCATCATCGCACCGATGATCGGCACCACGATCACGCCATTCAGCACCGCGCTCCAGATCAGCGCCTTGATCGGGTCGATCGGCAGCAACACCACCCCGAGCCCCGCCAGGATCGCCACCGCGATGGTGATGTAGAAGGGCCGGGCCTCCGAGAAATCGTGCTCCAGGCCAATTTTCCAGCTGCGCACCTCGCCCAGCGCGTATGCGGCCGATCCCGCAAGTACCGGCACCGCCAGCAGACCGGTGCCGATGATGCCCAGGCTGAACAGCAGGAACGCCGCGTCGCCGGCGATTGGCCGGAGCGCTTCGGCGGCCTGCTGCGTGCTCTCGATGTCTGTCTTGCCGTTGGCGTTGAGGGTAGCCGCCGTCGTCAGGATGATGAAGAAGGCGACCAGGTTCGACATCGCCATGCCGATGCCGGTCTCCCAGCCGATGCGCGTGAGTTCGCGCGGCGCCTGCTCGGGATTGTCGGTCAGAGGGCCCGCCTCGTCATCGCCCTCCTCTTCCTCGACTTCTTGTGAACTCTGCCAGAAGAAGAGGTAGGGGCTGATCGTCGTGCCCAGGATCGCGACGATCAGCATCAACGTGTCCTTGTCGAAGGCGAACTTCGGGACCACGGCGCCAATGCCGACCGCGCGCCAGTCGATATGGGCGGTGAAGACCACGCCGACATACGCGAACAACGAGAACGTCAGATACTTCAGGAAGCCGACATAACGGCTGTAGGGGATGAACACGATCGCCAGTACCGAGGCGATCGCGAACATGAAGGTGAAAAGGATTTGTCCCCCGCCCACCAGCATCGCCACCGCCGCGCCCATGGCCGCGAGGTCGGCGCCGATGTTGATGGTGTTGGCGACGAACAGCAGAAGGACTGCACCAAGCACGACCGGTCGGGGAAATGCGCGGCACATGTTGGCGGCCAGGCCACGACCGGTGACCCGGCCGATGCGGGCGCTGACCGACTGCACCGCGACCATCAGCGGCCAGGTCAGCACCACCGTCCAGAGAAGTCCGAAACCCGCCTGTGCGCCCGCCTGCGAGTAGGTCGCGATGCCGCTGGGATCGTCGTCGGCGGCCCCCGTTATCACGCCAGGACCGAGCCTCTTGATCAGTCCCTGAGTGTTTGTTGCGACCATCCTGCCTCCGAAACGGAAGACCACCGCGCAAGTTCCATGTCGATGGGCAACAGCGTGCGAGCGGCGATCAAGTCGGACAGCGATGGGCTGACCTGGTGCGATAGTCCACCTGCATTCCCCTTCCGACCGACTGCAACAGAGCGTCAGCGGAACGGGCGCGGCCCCTCATAGGAGCCGACATAGCTCACATGGGTGATCAGGCCCGTGGTGGGCCGCCACAGATGGAGGGCCACGCCCGGCGGATCCATGGTCATCGAAAGCCTGGCGCCCTCGCGCAGATCCAGCGTGGCCTGATGGGCCGTGCTGGGGGCAATCGACGCCATGGTGCCGGCCCAGCGTACCTGGATCGGCCGGTGCACGTGGCCGCACAGCACGCGTTCGACGTTGCCGTGCGCACGGACGAGTGCCTCCAGCCGTTCTCCGCCTTCGAGCAGGCGCGCCGCATCGAGCGGCGCTATGCCGACATCGAACGGCGGATGATGCATGAACAGCAGCGTCGTGCGGTTGCTCTCCGCCAAACGCGCCTCGAGCCAGTCCAGCCGTTGGCTGCAGAGCGCGCCATGGCCCTTGCCTTCGACAAGCGTGTCTAGGGCGATCAGGCGCAGCGGCCGATCTTCCACGACATACTGCAGGAAGCCGGCCTTCGGCAGGTAGGCGTGGTCCGGAAACGCCTCGCGCAAGGCGTCCCGCGCGTCGTGATTGCCGGGGATCAGGTAGAAAGGGATTTCAAGCTTCGACAGCAGGCGCTTCAGGTTGGCGTATTCCGCGGGCTCCCTCTTGTCGACCAGATCGCCGGTCACCAGGGCAATGTCGGGTCTCGGATCGAGCCCGTTCACATGTGACACCGCGCGTTCGAGAAAGCCCTGCGTGTCGATGCGACCGTAGAGAAGTTCGCTATCGCTTTTCACGTGCGGATCCGAGATCTGGGCGATGAGCATCACGATGCATCCTTCAGGTGAAAGGGCAACGTCGCGAGCTCGGGCATCAGGTCCTTGATCTCGTCGAAGAACACGATGAAGTGGCGTGCAACCAGTCTCTGCAGGTCGCCGCCCGGCTGGTTGTCGCCGTCCGCCGTCGTCATCTCCATCCCGTCCCTGGTCCGCACCCAGAGGAGCGCGTTGCGCGGCGCGCCGGGAAGCTCCGCGAAGCTCAGCAGGCCGAAGGCGACGGCCTTCCGCCGGCGGGCATGCTCGGCCAGCGCATTTTCCTTCGCGAGATCGCACAGCGCGAAAGCCAGCCTCCCCTGCGTTCCATCCGGCAGGGTCACGTCGTACTCGCGGGTGGCCAGGCGTCCGAGTTCGTCGCTCACTTCGCAACTCCTGCGCCCTGCCCCCTGAACCCGTTCACGATCGGGTAACGGCGCTCGCGGCTGATGTTGCGGGATGTGATCTTCACGCCTGGCGGCGCCTGGCGGCGCTTGTATTCGGCGCCTTCGAGCAGGCGCCAGACGCGATCGACGGTCGCAGGATCAAGTCCCTCCCTGGCCAGGGCCGCCGTGTCGAGATCGCGCTCGATCAACCCCCTCAGGATGGCATCGAGCGTCGGATAAGGCGGCAATGAGTCGGAGTCCTTCTGGTCGGGCCGCAATTCGGCAGAGGGCGGCTTGTCGACGATGCGCGGCGGGATCACCACGCCGGCACGTCCCAGCGCGCCCGCCGGCAGATGCGCGTTGCGCCAGCGGCAGAGTTCGAAGACCGTGGTCTTGTAGACGTCCTTCAGCACGTTGAAGCCACCGCACATGTCGCCGTAGAGGGTGGCGTAACCGACGGCCATCTCCGACTTGTTGCCGGTCGTCACCACCATGCCGCCCAGCTTGTTCGACACCGCCATCAGGGTGACGCCGCGGGCGCGGCTCTGGATGTTCTCTTCCGTCACGTCCTCGGGCCTGTTGCCGAACAGCGGCGCCAGCATGCCGCGGAACGCCTCCATCGCCGGCCCGATGTCGACGATGTCGTAGCGCACGCCGATCGCCCGGGCGCAGGCCTCGGCGTCCTCCAGCGAGTCGCGGCTGGTATAGGGCGACGGCATCATGATCGCATGTACGCGTTCGGGGCCCAGCGCGTCGGCCGCCACCGCCGCCGTGATCGCCGAATCGACGCCGCCCGAGAGGCCGATCACCACCGAGGGAAAGCCGGTCTTGTTCACATAGTCGCGCAGGCCGAGCACCATCGCCTGGTAGATGGATTCGATTTGGTCGAGTTCGCGCGCGATCGGACCGGTCTCGCATTCCCAACCGCCAGCGCCGCGCCGGAACTCGATGGTCGCGACCTCTTCGGCGAAGGAGGCGAGCTTGGCCTTGAGCGAGCGATCGGCGCCCAGCGCGAAGGAAGCGCCGTCGTAGACGACCTCGTCCTGGCCGCCGACCTGATTGAGATAGACGAAGGGCAGGCCGCTCTCGACCACGCGCTTGACGCCGAGCTGCACCCGAACGTCGGTCTTGCCGGCCTCATAGGGTGAACCGTTCGGCACCAGCAGGATTTCGCCGCCGGTCTCGGCGATGCATTCGACGACATCGGGTGTCCACACATCCTCGCAGATCGGCACTCCGATGCGGACACCTCGGAAAACCAGCGGCCCTGGCATCGGACCGGGCGCGAAGATGCGCTTGTCGTCGAACACGCCGTAGTTCGGCAGGTCGACCTTGAAGCGCTTACCGATGATCTCGCCCTTGTCGAGCGCGATGATGGCATTGTGCAGCTTCTCGCCCTCGCGCCACGGCGTCGTGACGAACAAGGCCGGACCGCCGTCATTGGTGTCGGCGCGCAGGGCTTCGACCGCGTCGTGGCAGGCCTGCTGGAAGGCGGGCTTCAGCACCAGGTCTTCGGGCGAGTAGCCCGCAAGCACCAGCTCCGACGTGAGCACGAGGTCGGCGCCTTGCCGGGCCGCTTCCGCACGGGCGGCCCGCACCTTGGCGAGATTGCCCGCCACGTCGCCGACCTTGGGATTGAGCTGGGCCAATCCCACTCTGAGTTTGTCCGTCATCATAAGCCTCAGGAGGAGCGCATATGCTCGCGGAGAGCCTGGCCGAATGCCTGGAACAGGGCGCGGTTGATCGGGTTGCTCTGCGGGTCGTACTCGGCGTGCCACTGGACGCCGACCGCAAAGGCCGGAGCCTCCGAGATGCAGATGGCCTCGATCGTGCCGTCCTCCGCCACGCCTTCGATGGCGACGCGCGCGCCCGGATCGAGGATCCCCTGTCCATGGAGCGAGTTCACGCGGATGCACTCGCAGCCGAGCAGCCGGGCGAAATAGCCATCCTTCACGAGCTGCACCTCGTGCCGGTCGGCGAACACCACGGTTGGGTCGGGATGGACCTCGCCGTTCTCCAGCCGCGGCATGCGATGGTTCATGCGGCCGGGAATCTCGCGGATCTCGGGATGAAGCGAGCCGCCGAAGGCGACGTTCATTTCCTGGAAACCGCGGCAGATGCCGAAGATCGGCACGCCGCGCTCGACACAGGCGTCGATCAGCGACAAGGCCATTGCGTCGCGCTCCTGATCGTAGGGTTCGTGGGCGGGATGCGGTTCGGCCCCGAAGCGCGTCGGGTGGACATTGGCGCGGGCCCCGGTGAGCAGGATGCCGTCGACCGCGCCGAGCAATGCCTCGATGTCGGTGATGTCGGGCGTGCCGGCAAACATCAGCGGCAGCGCCCCGGCGACGTCCGCGACCGCCCGCATGTTGCGCTGTCCCACGAGCTGGACGTTGTGACGGTCGTTGATCACGCCTGAATTGCCGATCACCCCGACCACGGGCTTCTTGATGCTGGGAACCAACGCGCGCCTGCCTCGACTTCGAAGGGACAATAATGGCACCGCATGCACCGGCCGGCGAGTCCGCCGTCGCGAAACACCGTTGACAGCTGCGCCCGCTGGTGCGTGAATTCGATCGTCACGTTCAGTCGGGAGGTTTTGATGAATCCACCCAAGCAACGTGCCGCAGTGATTGTCGAGGCAATCGTTCGGGCATCGGCATAGCGGCAGACGCGAACGGCACGGCGGGAGCGGTCATTGCGGGTCGCATCAGTTGGGCATGAGCCCGACCAGGCCGCTCCCGACGTTCCTTTTCCAGGCTTCCAACCTAATGCACGGCACCCCCGCGGGAGCCGATTTCACTGGAACGGCAGCACGTCGCGGCGCAGGTCTCCGCTGCCCTGCGTGAAGAACAACGTCAGGCGTCCGGCGACATCCTGAGGGCTGCTGGACAGTTCGCGTGGAAGCTCCGCCTTCAGCCCGCGCACCTCGAGCTCGTCCGCCAGCTCGCGCAGGCGGTCGCCGGGAATCTCGAAATTGAGGACCGCCATCGCGTCCGAGAGCAGCGAGTGGCCGGAGACCCAGCCACCCGCGCGCGTGATCGCCTCCGACGCCGCGTTCACGCTTACATGAAAGGCGTCCCGCGAGACGACTTCGAGGCGAACCATTCTCCCCTCCGGTCAGCAGGCTACTTAGCCGCCACCACTTCGACCTCGACCAGCATCGAGGGATCGGCGAGGCCGGCCACGACCAGCAAGGTCGACGCAGGATAGGGTTCCTGCCCGACAAACTTGCCGCGCACCTCTCGGAAGGCGGGAATGAACCGGCTGTCGGTCAGGAAGACGGTGAGCTTGACGATGTCGCGGAAGTCCATGCCGCCGGCCTTCAGCACCTCGCCGATATTCTTCCAGACCTGCTCGCTCTGCGCCTCGATACCGTCCTGCAGCTTGCCTGCGGAATCCACGCCGACCTGACCCGAAACGTAGAGCACGCGCGCCTCAGGCGGGACCTCGACGCCGAGGCTGTATTTGCCGGCCACGGAGACCGATTTGGGATTGTGGAACTTGATGGTCATGCCGGGCGCTCCATTGTAAGGGAGGCGCACGGTTTCAGGTCGGAGAGCATGACGTCAAGCACCAAGCCCGTACACGTCGTCGGCGGCGGTCTCGCAGGCAGCGAGGCGGCCTGGCAGCTCGCGCAGGCGGGCGTGCCGGTCGTCGTGCACGAGATGCGCCCGGTGCGCGGCACCGAGGCGCATCTGACCGATACCCTGGCCGAGCTGGTCTGCTCCAACTCCTTCCGCTCCGACGATGCCGCCAACAACGCCGTCGGCGTGATCCACGAGGAAATGCGCCGTGCCGGCTCGCTGATCATGCGCTCGGCCGACACGCACAAGCTGCCGGCCGGCGGTGCCCTCGCGGTCGACCGGCATGGCTTCTCGGCCGCCGTGCAGGAAACCCTGCTCGCCCATCCGCTGGTGACGCTCGAACGCGCAGAGGTGGCCGGCCTGCCGCCCGAGGACTGGGACAGCGTCATCGTGGCGACCGGTCCCCTGACCTCGTCGGCGCTCGCCGACGCCATCGCGAAACTCACCGGCGAGGACTCGCTCGCCTTCTTCGACGCCATTGCGCCGATCGTCCACCACGAGAGCATCGACCAGTCGATCGCCTGGAAGCAGTCGCGCTACGACAAGGTCGGCCCCGGCAATGTCGAGGGCAGCGACGGCGCGGACTACTTCAACTGTCCGATGGACAAGCCGCAGTACGAGGCGTTTGTCGCAGCACTCCTGGCCGGCGAAAAGACCGAGTTCAAGCAGTGGGAGCACAACACGCCGTACTTCCAGGGCTGCCAGCCGATCGAGGTCATCGCCTCGACCGGGCCGCAGAGCCTACGCTTCGGCCCGATGAAGCCGGTCGGCCTGCGCGATCCGCGCACCGGCCATCGCCCCTGGGCCGTGGTGCAGCTTCGCCAGGACAATGCCCTGGGCACGCTTTGGAACATCGTGGGCTTCCAGACCAAGCTGAAGCACGGCGAGCAGACGCGCATCTTCCGCACCATCCCCGGCCTCGAGAAGGCGGAGTTCGCCCGGCTGGGCGGCCTGCACCGCAATACCTTCCTCAACAGCCCACGCCTGCTCGACGGCACCTTGCGCCTCAAGGCGATGCCGCGGCTGAGGTTCGCCGGCCAGATCACCGGCTGCGAGGGCTATGTCGAGAGCGCCGCCGTCGGCCTGATGACCGGAAGGTTTGCCGCGGCCGAGAGACTCGGCCGCACGCAGGCGCCACCGCCACCCACCACGGCGATGGGCGCGCTGCTGGGCCACATCACCGGCGGCGCCGACGCCACGACCTTCCAGCCGATGAACATCAATTTCGGCCTGTTCCCGCCCATCGCAGGCAGCTTCAAGGGCAAGGAGCGCAAGCAAGCCATGGCGGTGCGGGCGCTGCGCGACTTCGACGAATGGTTGAATCCGACGCCTCTCGCGGCGGAGTGAGACGGCCCATCGTTCACGTCATCTGAACGGCGGAAACATTTCGTAACGTCCCGCAACAGTGGGTAACCAAACGTTATTTCCCCTGCGGCCGTCATCAGGACGAGAATGGCTCACCCCCTTTCGAGGAGTGACTCATGCAGGCCGTTCAGGAACTGGTCGCCCCCGCCGCGCTTTCGCTGCAGTACGACGTGATGCGCGAGATCTTCACCCTTCTGGCGCCGTACAATGTCGGCAGCAAGCCGATCACCCCGCAGACCGTCATCTCCAAGGGGCTGACCGTCGATTCGCTCACGATCATGGACGTGATCATGGAGCTCGAGGACCGGTTCGACGTCACCATCCCGATGCACGTCGCAGCCGACATCGTGACGATCGACCAGCTCGCCGAGGCCGTCGTTTCGCAGCGCGCGAAGCGCTGACAAAACTCCCTACCCCATGAGATAAGTTAGCGAGCACGCGGCGCGGCGCGTGCTAAATCGCCTGCAATGACTCCCGCAGAACGCCGGCAGATGATGCTGGCCGGGCCGATCGTGCCCACCATCCTCACCCTCGCCACCCCGAACGTGCTGAACGTGGCCATGCAGAGCCTCGTCAGCATCACCGATGGCTATTTCATCGGCCAGCTTGGCGTCGTCGACCTAGCGGCGCTGGCGCTGGTGTTCCCGACGCAGATGACGCTCGGCATGATGTCGGCGGGCGCCATGGGTGGCGGCATTTCCTCCTCGGTGGCCCGCGCCCTGGGCTCGGGCAACAAGGCGGCCGCCGAGGCGGCGGCAGCGCATGCACTGGCCATCGCGATCGGGATGGCTGCGTTGTTCGGCATCCTGTTCGTGGGCTTCGGCCGCCAGATCTATGGCGCGCTGGGCGGCAGCGGCGCGGCCCTCGACCGTGCCGAGGCCTTCGCCACCATCCTGTTCTCGGGCTGCGTCGCCCACTGGGTCGCCAACTCGATGGCCTCGGTCCTGCGCGGCACCGGCGACATGAAGACGCCCGGCCTGGCGCTGGTCGTGACGGCGGCCATCCAGATCCCCCTCACCGGCGCGTTGACCCTGGGATGGTTCGGCCTGCCCGCGTTGGGGATCCGCGGCCCCGCCATCGCCGCGGTGGTCGCCTTTGCTCTCGCCGCCCTCTGGATGCTGTCGAAACTGACCGGTGCGAAGGCGCCGCTCAGGCTGCGCTGGCCGATCGACGGGTTCCGCTGGCGCGCCTTCCGCGACATCCTGAAGGTCGGGCTGATCGCCTGTCTCGTGGTCATCCTGACCAACGGCACCGTGCTGGTCGTCACCGGGCTGATCGGGCGCGAAGGTGACGCCGCCATCGCGGGCTACGGCATCGGCTCGCGGCTGGAATACATGCTGATCCCGATCAGCTTCGGCATCGGCGCCACCCTCACCGCGCTGGTCGGCACCAACATCGGCGCCAAGCAATATGCGCGCGCCCAGCGCATGGCCTGGACCGGCGCCTTCATGGCCGGCGCCGTCGCCGCCACCATCGGCATCGTCGTGGCACTCTGGCCCGACCTGTGGCTCGGCCTCTTCACCAGCAACCCGGCCGCGCTCGCGTCGGGTCGTCATTATCTCAGCATCGTCGGGCCGGCCTACGGCTTCTTCGGCCTGGCCATGGCGCTCTATTTCGCCTCGCAGGGCACCGGCGAAATGGTCTGGCCGGTCGCCGCCAACCTCACCCGCATCACCATCGCGGGCGGCGGCAGCCTGCTGGCCCTCGACCATTTCGGCTGGGGCGTCTCGGGCCTCTACACCTGCGTCGCCTTGGGCATCGTCGCCTTCTCCGCCGTGCTCGCCTTCTCGACCACGCGCCGGGCCTGGACCGGCTGAAGCATCAGCCGAGGCGCATCGACAGCTCGACATCGTCGGCGAACGGCACGGACAGATATCCTTTTGCCGGCGAACGCACGCGCGCCAGATACTCAGGGCTCCAGTCTGCGTTGTCGGCAACGACGAAGGCCCCGTCCCGCAGGTTCGGCTCCACCAGCCCGAGGATTGCCGGATAAAGCCCTTTCGCACCGTCGAGCAGGACGAGATCGATCGCAGGCGGAAGGTCTTTCGCCAGCGTCTCCAGCGCATCGCCTTCGCGAAGATCGACGAGATCGGCCATGCCGGCGGCAGAAATGTTGCCCCGGGCGCGCGCGACCTTGGAGGTTTCGAACTCGCTCGTGACGAGGCGCCCCCCGCCATTGTCCCTGAGGGCGGCGGCGAGGTGCAGCGTGGAGACACCAAACGAGGTGCCGAACTCGACGATGTTCCGGGCGCCGATCGAGCGTGCGAGCATGTAGAGCAAGGTGCCGGTCTCGCGCGAGACGGCCAGCGGGAAGTCCTTCGCCCGCTCGTAGAACGCCCGGTACTCGGTCTTGGTCGCCATCATGGTCGACCGTTCCTCGGGCGAGAGCGTGGCCATCTCCTGGCGAATGCCCGCGATGGAGGCGTCGGCCTCCGCAAACAGCCCGTCGAGGACCGAAGAGAGCGGCGAAGAAGCAAGTGTGTTTTTCATCGGTCTTTCCAAAGAAGTTGCTCGCTCGTAAAATACGAATGATTCGTCGCATTTGATATTCGCGTTCGGGCGCCCGTCCATGACCACTCGCAAAACACCCAGTATCTCCTCACGAAAAGAGCCCCGGCAGGCCCGTTCGGCGCAGCTCGTTTCGGACATACTCGAGGCGGCGGTTCGTGTTCTGACGCAGGACGGCGCACGACGATTCACGACCGCGCGCGTGGCGGAAAGGGCCGGCGTCAGCGTCGGCTCGCTCTACCAGTACTTCCCCAACAAGGAGGCGATCCTCTTCCGGCTGCAGAGCGACGAATGGAAACAGACGGGCGGCCTCCTCCAGACCATGCTGGCCGACCGCACCCTGCAGCCGGCGGAACGTTTGCGGGCGATCGTGCGTGC
The DNA here is from genome assembly GCF_965279625.1 of Reyranella sp. Taxonomy (GTDB): domain Bacteria; phylum Pseudomonadota; class Alphaproteobacteria; order Reyranellales; family Reyranellaceae; genus Reyranella. The sequence goes on along the minus strand of NZ_OZ257251.1, from coordinate 5,206,733 downwards.
CTTCTTCAGATCTGAAGTCGAGGAAGCGACCCTCCGCATCGCTCTCGCAGATGCGGCCCCGCTCTATCGCGACGCGCCGGAGACAGAAGCGCACCGCAAGGCCGGTCGTCGCCACGTGATGCTCTTCATGCGCGAAGCCCTGCCGAGGGCAACCCCACGGGAGCGCAGCGCCGCTGCCGACATCATGGTGATGTCGATGGGCGCGGTCGGCGCCCAGGTCTCGGAGGAAGGCCGCCGGGCCGCTGAGGTCGAGCGGCTGGCCTCGGCGATGGGGGATATGTTCGCCGCCTACCTCGACCGGCTCAATTCCGCGTAGACCGTCCTCAAACAGGCCGCGTCATCGCACAGGAAAGGCTTGTTCGACCTCATCGCGCTTGGCATCGTGCGCGCCTTCAAACCAACGGGAGATCTGAGATGAGCGACACCAACAAGCTATCGGGACTGCAGCTTCGCTCCCTGATCTCCACGGAAGGCCAGCTCGAACTGTCGCTCGCCCGGATCGACGTGCCGGAGCCCGGCCCCGATCAGGTCGTCGTGAAGGTCGAGGCGACGCCGATCAATCCCTCCGACCTCGGCCTGCTCACAGGTCCTGCCGACCTCAGCAAGGCGACCTCGACCGGCAGCGGCGACGGGGTGAAGGTGACGGCGCCAGTCTCCGCTGCGGCGCTGCCGTTCCTGTCGACACGCCTGGGCGAGTCCCTGCCGGTCGGCAATGAAGGCGCCGGCACCGTGATCAAGGCGGGCTCGTCCGACGCCGCGCAGGCGCTCAAGGGCAAGCTCGTGTCCATGGTCGGCGGCTCGATGTACGCCCAGTACCGGGTACTGAACGCGCGCGACTGCCAGCCCCTCCCCGCCGGCACGACGGCGGCCGAAGGCGCCTCGTGGTTCGTCAATCCGCTTACGGCACTCGGCATGACCGAGACCATGAAGCGCGAGGACCACAAGGCACTTGTCCACACGGCGGCGGCCTCCAACCTCGGCCAGATGCTGGTCAAGATCTGCAATGAGGACGGGATCGGCCTCGTGAACATCGTGCGCAGCGCCGAGCAGGCGAAGCTGCTGAAGGGAATTGGCGCCAAGCATGTCGTCGATTCGAGCGCCGCGAGCTTCAACGAGGATCTCGTGCAGGCGCTGGTCGAGACCGGCGCCACCATCGCCTTCGACGCGATCGGCGGCGGCAAGCTCGCCAGCCAGATCCTGACGGCCATGGAAATCGCCATCAACAAGACCGCCACGACCTACAACCGCTACGGCTCCTCTGTGCACAAGCAGGTTTATGTCTATGGCAGCCTGAGCACCGGCCCGGTCGAACTGACGCGCAACTACGGCATGGCCTGGGGCGTCGGCGGCTGGCTGCTGACGCCGTTCCTGCAGAAGATCGGCCGACCCGACCAGCTGCGCCTGCGCGAGAGGGTCGTGAACTCGCTCAAGACGACCTTCGTGAGCCACTACACGAAGACCATCTCGCTGCAGGAAGCCCTCGACCTCCAGAACCTGACCGCCTACGCCAAGCGCGCGACCGGCGAGAAGTTCCTGATCAACCCGAACAAGGCGTAGCCCGGGCGATGACGCGCGACACCGGAGACACCGTCCGCGGCCGCACGCCGTACCTGCCGATCCACAAGCGGCCGCGGCTCAGCCTCCCTAATAATGCGCGCGTCGCCGTCTGGACGATCGTGAACGTCGAAAACTGGAGTCCGGCCGGGGCGATGCCGCGCACCGTCCTGCCGCCGCCGATGGGCGTGCCGCTTCTGCCCGACGTGCCCAACTGGGCCTGGCACGAGTACGGCATGCGGGTCGGCTTCTGGCGCTTCCTCGAGACGCTGAACGCGCGCAAGCTCAAGGCGACCTTCGCCGTGAACGGCACGGCCTGCGAGCTCTACCCCGAGGCCTGCCAGGCCGCACACGAGGCTGGCTGGGACTTCATGGGCCATGGCTGGGTGCAGAAGCCGATGCACAAGGTCGAGGACCAGAAGAGCGCGATCGCCGACACGATCCGCGCCATCAAGGACTTCACCGGCAAGCCGCCGCGCGGCTGGGAAAGCCCCGGCCTCACCGAGACCGACGAGACGCTCGACCTGCTGGCGGAGGCCGGCATCGAATACGTCGCCGACTGGGTGATGGACGAACAGCCGCTGCCCTTGAAGACCGCGCATGGCGAGATCGTTTCGGTGCCCTACACGGTCGAGATCAACGACGTCGTCATGAGCGCGGTGCAGCAGCAGCCCTCGGACGAGATCTTCCGGCGCGGCCGCGACCAGTTCGACCGGCTCTACCTCGACGGCAAGACCGCGCCGCGCGTGATGGCGATTTCAATCCACCCCTATCTGACCGGCGTGCCGCACCGGATCAAGTATCTCGAGATGCTCTACGACTACATTCTCGGTCACGAGGACGTCGTCATGTGGACCGGCGCGGAGATCCTCGACTGGTATCGGACGCAGGTGCCGCCAGCGCGTTAGGCCTATCTCGTCCTGAGCGCAGCGAAGGACCTGACGAACGACCAACGTACTCCGTGGCTGGCGCGAGATCCTTCGCTTCGCTCAGGATGACAGAAGTTTCGACCACGCGTGCGATTGCAGTGATGAAGAAATTGCAATTGCGCCTGCGTCAAAGAGCACGGGCCTGTCAGCTTGTTGTAAGCGCAGCGCCGCCTTGCAGCCCTCTTTGAAGCGCCGAGTCCCAATCTCGCTCTCTCATGTGAGTGCCGAGGGAAGGCCGTTCAGAGATGAAGAAATCGACACTGACCAGGCTCGCGGGCACAGGCCTCGCGATCATCTTGGCCGTTTCGGGTTATCTGTTCCTCCATCAGTCTGGCAATACCAGCGCACGGGCCTCTGCCTCGCCGCCGCCCGTCCCGGTGTCGGACGGCGTCGCCGAGACGAAGGACGTTCCGGTTCTCGTGCGCGGGCTCGGCACCGTGCAGGCCTTCAAGACGGTGACGATCAAGGCGCGCGTTGACGGCCAGATCGTCAAGGTCCTGTTCAAGGAAGGCCAGGACGTCACCGCCGGCACACCGCTCTTCCAGATCGATCCCCGCCCCTATCAGGCAACGCTCGATTCGGCCACCGCCGCCAAGTCACGCAACGAAGCGCTTCTTCTCGGCGCGCAGCTCGACCTCGAGCGCTACAGCAAGCTGACCGGCTCGGGCTTCCAGTCGCGCCAGAGCGTCGACCAGCAACAGGCCACCGTCGACGGACTGAAGGGCTCGATCGCCGTCGATCAGGCGGCGATCGACACGGCCAGGCTGAACCTCTCCTATGCCGACATTCGCGCGCCGATCGACGGCCGCACCGGCCAGCTTCCCGTCGACCTCGGCAATCTCGTCCAGTCCTCGCAGAGCACGAGCCTGGTCAGCATCAACCAGATCAAACCCATCTTCGTGAACTTCACCGTCCCGCAGGATTATGCGGAGGCGATCCGCCACAACCAGGCCGCCGCGCCGCTGGCGGTCTATGCCTATGCCAGCGACGACAGGAAGCTGCTGGCCAAGGGCGAGGTCTCGCTGATCGACAACCAGATCGATGTCGCGACCGGCACGCTGCGCATGAAGGCCACCTTTCAGAACAGCGACGAGGCCCTGTGGCCGGGTGAGTTCGTGAACGTGCGGCTGGTCCTGTCGACGAGGAACGGTGCGGTGACCGTACCGCAACGCGCCATCATGCAGGGCCCTTCGGGCTACTATGCCTATGTCATCCGCCCCGACAGCACCGTCGAGCGGCGCGACGTAGAGACCTCCAGCATGCAGGATGACATCGCGATCATCGAAAAGGGCATAACGGCCGGCGAGAAGATCGTGGTCGACGGCCAGTACCGCCTGTCCAACGGCGCCCTCGTCAAAGTTGCCCCCGCAACGCCCGCAGCGGAGCCTTCGGTAAAGTCGCCGGCAGCGGTCGCGACGCCGACGCCCAGGGCGGGCTGACACCATGAACATTTCCGAGACCTACATCCGCCGGCCGATCGCCACGTCCCTGCTGATGCTGGGCCTGCTCGTGTTCGGCGCGGCGACCTACAGCCTGCTGCCCGTGGCGGCTCTTCCCAACGTCGATTTCCCGACCATCACCGTCTCGGCGACCCTGCCCGGCGCCAGTCCGGAAACCATGGCGTCGTCGGTCGCGACGCCGCTGGAACAGCAGTTCGCCGCCATCCCGGGCCTCGCCTCGATGAATTCGACGAGCGGCCTCGGCACCACGTCGATCGCTCTCCAGTTCAATCTCGGCCGCAACATCGACGGCGCCGCCACCGACGTCCAGACCGCCATCAACGCCGCCAGCGGTCTGTTGCCGAAGGACCTGCCGAACCCACCCACTTACCGAAAGGTCAATCCGGCCGACCGCGCGGTCCTCATCTATGCCGTCCAGTCCGACGACATGCCGATCTACAAGGTCGACGACTATGCCTTCACAATCCTCGCCCAGAAGATCTCGGCGATTCCGGGCGTGTCGCAGGTGCTGGTGGGCGGCCAACAAGATTTCGCGGTCCGCATCCAGGCCAATCCCTCCGCCCTCGCGGCGCACGGGATCGGACTCGAGGACGTGCGGCAGGCGATCAGCAACGCCACGCTGAACCAGGCCAAGGGCAATTTCGAGAACGAGCACCAGTCATTCACCATCGACACGAACGACCAGCTCTTCCAGGCCTCGACCTACAAGCAGATCATCGTCGCCTACCGCAACGGCGCCCCGGTCAAGCTCACCGACATCGGCGACGTGATCGACGCCACCAAGGCCCCGCGCAGCGGCGCCTGGTTCAACGGCAAGCGTTCCGAGCTTCTCCTGGTGTTCCGCCAGCCCGGCGCCAATACCGTGGAAATCGTCGACACGATCAAGGCGCAGCTGCCTCGCCTTCTCGCTTCCGCGCCCAAGGGCGTGAAAGTCGACCTGGTCTCCGACCGCTCGCAATCGATCCGCGATTCGGTGGAGGACGTGCAGTTCACGCTGGTGCTGACCATCGGCCTGGTGGTGATGGTGATCTTCATCTTCCTGCGCCACCTGTGGGCCACGATCATCCCCAGCATCACGGTGCCCCTGTCGCTGGTGGGCACCTTCGGCATCATGTACGTGCTCGACTACAGCATCGACAATCTCTCGCTGATGGGCCTCACGATCGCCGTGGGCTTCGTCGTCGACGACGCGATCGTCATGATCGAGAACATCGTGCGCTACATCGAGGAAGGCGAGACACCGTTCAACGCCGCGCTCAAGGGCGCGGGCCAGATCGGCTTCACGATCGTCTCGATCACCTTCTCGCTGATCGCGGTGTTCATTCCCCTGCTGTTCATGGGCGGCATCGTCGGCCGCCTGTTCCGCGAATTCGCCGTCACTGTCACGGTGGCGGTCGTCATGTCGGCTTTCGTGTCCCTCACGCTGACACCCGTCATGTGCGCTCAATTCCTGAAGCGCGAAAAGGCGGGTCACAAGCGCGGCCGGCTCGACCAGATGTGCGAGGACGTGTTCGAGGCCGTCGTGCGCGGCTACGACCGCGGCCTGCAATGGGTGTTCCGCCACCAGCCGCTGATGCTGCTCTCGACCGTCGTCCTGATCGCCGTCACGGGCTACCTGTATGCGATCATTCCCAAGGGCTTCTTTCCCGAGCAGGACACCGGCTTCATCTTCGCCCAGGGCGAGGCGCGACAGGACATCTCCTTCGCCGCCATGGCCGATCTGCAGACCCAGCTTTCCGCCATCATCCAGCAGGATCCGGCGGTTTCGGGCGTCTTCGGATTCGTAGGATCGACCGGCGGCAACTCGTCGGAAAACACCGCCCGCATGTTCATTCAGCTGAAATCGTTCAGCGAGCGCGACGCATCTGCCCAGGAGATCATCCAGCGCCTCAGGCCCAAGGTGGCGGCGGTCCAGGGGGTGAAGTTCTTCATGCAGGCCGGCCAGGACATCAATGTCGGCGGCCGTCTCAGCAAGACCGAATTCCAGTACACGCTCACTTCGACCGATGTCGCGGAGCTGAACCACTGGGCGCCGATCATCGAGCAGAACATGGCCAAGCTGCCGGAGCTGCAGGACGTCACATCCGATCAGCAGATTGCGGCGCCCCACATCTCGATCGACATCGATCGCGACACGGCCTCGCGCCTGGGCGTCAGCCTCGCTCTCATCGACCAGACGCTCTACGACGCCTTCGGCCAGCGCCAGGTGGCGACGATCTACACATCCAGCACGCAGTACAAGGTCGTGCTCGAGGTTCTGCCGTCATTCCGCGCCGACCCGACCGCCCTGTCGCGCATCTATGTGGCCAGCAACACCGGCACGCAGGTGCCGCTGGGCACGCTGGCGCGCTTCACCAACAAGGTCGCGCCCCTCACCGTCAGCCACCAGGGCCAGTTTCCCGCCGTCACCGTGTCGTTCAACCTCGCACCCGGCGTGGCGCTGGGCGAAGCGGTCGAGAAGATCAAGCAGATGCAAGCCGACCTGCATACGCCGATCACCCTGGACGGCGCGTTCCAGGGAACGGCGCAGGCCTTCCAGTCATCGCTCTCCTCGACGCCGCTCCTGATCGCCGCGGCGATCCTGGCCGTCTATATCGTGCTGGGCATGCTCTACGAGAGCTATGTGCACCCCATCACCATTCTGTCGGCACTGCCGTCTGCCGGCGTCGGCGCGCTGGCGATGCTGATGCTCTTCCACTACGACCTCAGCGTCATCGCACTGATCGGCATCATCCTCTTGATCGGCATCGTGAAGAAGAATGCCATCATGATGATCGACTTCGCGCTGGAGGCGGAGCGCGAGCGGGGCAAGACGCCGCTGGAAGCGATCCACGAGGCCTGCCTGCTGCGCTTCCGGCCGATCATGATGACGACCTTCGCCGCCATCGGCGGCGGCCTGCCGCTCGCCATCGGCCAGGGCGCCGGATCCGAACTGCGCCGTCCGCTGGGCATCGCCATCGTCGGCGGCCTGCTGGTTTCGCAATGGCTCACGCTCTACACGACGCCGGTCATCTATCTCTATCTCGATCGCCTCCAGCAGAGGCTGAATGCGCGCAAGCGGCGGGCGGCCGGGGAAACACCGCCGGCAGCCGCCGGCCTGCACCCGGCCGAGTAGGCCGCGAATGTCCGACGACCGGGAACGTTCCGAACGGGAAGAGGAGGAACGCGAAGCCGCCGGACGTCGCAATAGCCTGATCGCGCTCGTTGGCATGGCCTTGCTGCTGTTCGGAGGTGTGTTCCTGACGCACGAACTGCGCAGGACATCCCAGCTTCAGGATTGCCTGATGACCAAGGCGACCAACTGCACCCGTATAGACGACGCGGGGCAGCCCGTTCGTCCCTGACGCCCGCCACCACGGCACGCCGATCCCGCCGCCGGCGATCGCGCCTCGCAGAGCGCTCAGGCGCGCTTCGCGGCGGCTTCCTTCTCGGCCATCTTCTGCTTCAGCTGCTCGGGCGTGAGGCGGACGATGTGTTCGTTCTGGTGGCTGAAGATGTCGTACTTTGCCACGTCGAGATCCTCGAGCTCGATCTCGCGGTCGAGCACCTTCTGCTTCCAGACGGCATGTTCGGCTTCGGCCGCATGGAATTCCGGCATCACTTCGCGGGCGAAGAGATCGAGCGAGGCGCAGATGTCCTCGTGGCTGGTCTTGCCGGCCTGGTTCAGCAGGATCACCTGATCGACGCGGCTGGCCTGGAACTGACGCAACTTGCGGCGGATGGTTTCCGGCGAGCCGATGAGGCCAGACTCGAGGGCCTTCTTCTCCTCCGGTCCGCCGCGCCATGCCTGGTATTCGTCCCACAGGTTCGACGTCCCCGGCGCATCGACGCCTTTGCGCCCGTAGTAGGAGAGCGCGAAGATGAAGAAGGTCCAGCCGGCGGCCTTGGCCTCGGCCTCCTCGTCGGTGGCCGCGCACATGAAGCCCGAGACCATCGCCACGTTGGGATTGCTGGGATAGTCGGCGAGCTTCTTCGAGTTGTTGAGAAGGTTGTTGTAGTACTTGTGCACCCAGGCGCGCGCCGCTTCCGGCGTGACGAAGGTGAAGCCCAGCGCGCCCATGCCCCACTCGCCCGCCTTGCCGATGGTGGCGATGTTCGAGCAGGCGACCCAGAGCGGCGGATGCGGTTTCTGGAATGGCTTGGGGATCACATTGCGCGCCGGGAAATCGTAATACTCGCCGTGAAATTCCCAGCTCTCCTTCGAGAACATCGGGACGATGGCCTTCACAGCCTCCTCCCAGCGCTCGCGCTTGTCGCGCACCCGGATGTTGAACGGATGCAGTTCAGCAGGCCCCGCCGCCTCTCCCATGCCGAGTTCGACACGGCCGCCCGAAAGCAGGTCGAGGGTCGAGACCTTCTCGGCGACACGATGCGGATTGTTGGTCGTGAGCTGGATCACGCCATGGCCCAGCCGGATGCGCTTGGTGCGCTGGCTGGCGGCCCCGAGGAACACTTCCGGCGCGGAGGAATGGGAATACTCCTCGAGGAAGTGATGCTCGACCTCCCACGCATAGTCGTAGCCCAGCCTGTCGGCGAGCTCGATCTGGGTGAGCGAATCCTGCAGGAGCTGATACTCGCTCTTCTCGCCCCACGGCCGGGGCAGCTGATGCTCGTAGAAGATGCCGAACTTCATGGGCGTGATTCCTCAGACTGTCTTGCAGAAGCTCGAGATGCTCGAGACCAGCTTGGGCACCATCTGCTCGGGCACGTCGTGTCCCCAGCCGGGGAAGGTCTCGATCTTCGCGCCAGGCACGAGGGCGGCCACGTCACGGCCGCACTCGACCGGCAGCAGCGGATCGTCCTCGCCGTGCAATACCAGCGTCGGCACCTTCACCGTCTTCAGGAGATCGACGCGCGGGCCCGAGGCCATGATCGCGAGATACTGGCGCGCCGCGCCGGGCGGATAGTAGCGGCGGTCGATGTTGCGTTCGACGAGCGCTCGCATGGCAGCCGGCTCCGTCGGATAGCCCGGACCGCTGATGACGGTGCGCAACTTGATACCGTGGGCGATCAGTTGCTCGCGCTCCGATCCCTCGGGCTGCGCCGACAGCATCGCCACCGCCTCGGGCTTGCCGGCGGGCAGGCCATAGCGGCCGCTGGTCGACATGATGGAGACGAGGGAGCGCGTGCGCTGCGGATAGGTGGCGGCGATCACCTGGGCGATCATGCCGCCCATCGAGCCGCCGACCATGTGCGCACGGTCGATGTCCAGCGCGTCGAGCAGCCCGATCGCATCGGCGGCCATGTCGGCGAGCAGATACGGCGCATCGACCGTCTCGCCCTTCATCAGCTTGGCGAAGGCGCCCATCAGGTCGGGCACGCCCCATTCATCGAAGTCGGTCGAGAGGCCGACATCGCGGTTGTCGTAGCGCACGACGAAGAAGCCTTGGGCCGCCAGCCCCTCGCAAATTGTCTCCGGCCAGAGCGTGAGCTGGGCGCCCAGGCCCATGATCAGCAGCAGCGCCGGATCTTTCCGGCTGCCGAACGTCTCGTACTCGATCTCGATGCCGTTTGCCTTCGCGCGTGCCACGCTTCCTCCCGGGGTTCCTCCCGTCAGTATCGCCCGCGCCTCGCCGCCCACCAATAGGCCAGCGGCCGCCGCAACGGCCCCAGCGGCCGGTCGAGCGACAGCGCCGGCAGCAGGATCGGCAGGGCGGCCGGATCGACCTTGCGCCGAAGCGACCGCGCGTCGCCCACGAGCTGGTCGCGCTCGGGTCCCTCGCCCATCAGCCAGGCTGCGCCGACCGCATGGGCGGCTTGCCGCGACGCCGCATCCTCGACCCCCAAGACGCTGAGTTGGAGGTCTGCGAGCGCATGGCCGGCCCGCATGACGTCGAGCGGCCCCTCGATCTCCTCCTCGCGCGCGTCGATCAACGCCACCAGACCTTCGAGCGTCAGTCGGTGCCGGCGTGTCGCTTCGCTGAGCGCATCGACGATGGGCTGGGCGCGCGGCGTTCCCGTCCCCGACGCCTCCCCCACCGCCTCGCGCCACCATTCGAGGCGGATGCGGGCCAGCATCGGCTCTCGGGTCACCGTGCGGGTGCGCGCCAGCTCATGGTCGAAGGCCAGCAGGGCCAGCAATCCGCTGCGCTGCGGCTCCGGTGCGAACAGGGCGCCGAGGAAGCGCTCCCGGTCGGCGGCGCGCACGAGGTCGAGCACGTAACGGTGCGAAGTCTCGGCTGCGCGGTAACTGCTGTTGGGCGGAGAGCCGGTCATGACGGTGCTAAAGCCTGGGTGCGACAGTTGAACGCAGAATGTCTTCGAACTAGAGTGTGCCGGTCAGGGATTCATCAATCCCTTCAATAAGATAAAGGGGGAAGTTCAACATGGGTGCCTTGTTTACCTCGCTTGGACGAACCGTTGCCGCCGGTGTGGTGCTGCTGATCCTGATCGTCGTGATCGCAGGCGCCGTGACGGGACAGTCGATCAGGATCGACCATGCCTATGCGACGGTCATCATGCGGTGGCTGCACGTGGTTTGCGGCGTCATGTGGATCGGCCTCCTCTGGTACCTGAACTTCGTGCAGGTGCCCACCATGCCGAAGATCCAGCCGGTGGAAAGCCGCACCGCCCTCACCAAGTTCATCACGCCGACCGTCCTGTGGTGGTTCCGCTACGCCGCCCTCGCCACCGTCCTGACCGGGCTCCTGGTCGCCGCGATGAACAAGTACATCGTCGAGGCGCTGACCCTGCGTCCCGGGTTCATCATGATCGGCGTCGGCATGTGGATGGCGCTGGTGATGGCCTTCAACGTCTGGTTCATCATCTGGCCGAACCAGCAGAAGATCCTGGGCCTCGTCGAAGCCACGGCCGAAGAGAAGGCCGCAGCGGCCCCGCGGGCGCTCTATGCCAGCCGCTTCAACACCATGTTCTCGATCGGCATGCTCTATTGCATGCTGGCCCAGCAGAACGCCCCGATCTGAGGGACCTCGAGCCGGACGAGGAAACGGGGTCCCACGGGGCCCCGTTTTCGTTGGACCGCCCCTGCTCGCTAGAGCGGAATGAGGGCCGCCGCCACCCGCCGGCCTTCGGCCAGCAGCACGTTGTAGATGCGGCAGGCCGAGCCGGTGTCGACGACCTCCAGCCCCATGCCCGCGGCCTTCAGGGTCGCCCGCAGGTCCGGTGGAACGAACACGGCGCGCGCACCGCAGCCCAGCACCAGCAGTTCCGTCGGGATCGCGGCCTCGCGCAGCGGCGCCAGGCTGTCGAGGGAGAGATCCTCGATCCGCGTGATCTCCCACGGATGGGTAATCGTCGGCGTCACCAGGACGGGCGTTTGCCATTCCCTGTCGCTGATCATGAAGCGACCGGGACCGTAGCTGCGAATATATTGAACCTGCGCCGGATCGGGTGTCGGCAGGGTCTTGTCGGCCGGTCCTGGAAGCGGCGGCTTCACGCCCCGGCCTGCTCCGCCTTGTCGGTCTTGTCCGACTTTTCGTCCTCCGGACGAAGCCGGTCGGCGCGCAAGCCGAGATAGACGAGACCGGCGCAGGCAACCCAGACCGAAGAGTAGGTACCGACGATGACGCCCCACAGCATGGCGACCGAGAAGCTGTGCAGGACAGGCCCGCCGAACAGCACCAGCGCGCCCACGGCCACGAACACCGTCGCCGAGGTCATCAAGGTACGCGACAGCGTCTCGTTGATGCTGTGGTTGAGCAGATCCAGCAGCGGCATCTTCTTGTAGCGCCGCATGTTCTCGCGCACGCGGTCGAAGATCACGACGGTGTCGTTGATCGAGTAGCCGGCAATGGTCAGCACCGCGGCGAGCGCCGTGAGGCTGAAGTCGAGCTGGAACAGCACAAAGATGCCGACGGTCGAGATGACGTCGTGCAGCATGGCGATCAGCGCGCCGATCGCGAACTGCCACTCGAAGCGCACCCAGACATAGATGGCGATGGCGACCATGGTGGCGATCACGGCCCAGATGCCGCTCCGCATCAGCTCGTCGCCGATCTTCGGGCCGACCGACTCCGTGCCGCGCAGTTCGTAATTGCTGCCGATCGCATCCTCGACCAGCTTGATCGCGACCTGCTGGCACCATTCGGCCCGCTGCTCGACCGACATGTCGATCTTGGCCGTGTTGGTCGAGCCGCGCGGAAGCTGGCGCTCCTGGAGGGTCAGGCCGGCGCGGCTCACGGCATCGCGCCAGTTGGCCCCGTCGAGCGCGGTCGGCGACGTAAACTCGACATCGCCCGTACCGGCGGGGCCGGGTTTCACCTGCCAGCCCTGGCCTGCGGTCTTCTGCATCACGCGCTGGGCGCCGGCGACGCACTGGTTGTCGCCCTCCTGGCGCTGGACGCGGATCAGGACGGTGCTGGGATCGCCGAATTCCTGCAGCGACACTTCGCCGACACCAAGGGCGCCGACGGTGTTACGCAACTGGTCGAGCTCGGCCTTGCCGTCCTTGGCCTTGGCCTGGATGGCGATGCCGCCCTTGAAGTCGATACCGAAGTTGAGGCCGATCGTCAGCACGCCGACGACCGACACGATGTTGATCAGGGTGGAGAGAATCAGCGCGATGCGACGCTGACCGAGGAAGTCGAACTTCTTCTTGAAGGCGAACAGGCGAACGGGCTTCCACATGGCTTCGCCTCAGATCACGAGTTCAGCGGGGCGGCGCCAGCGGACCCAGACCGCCAGCAGCATGCGCGTGAAGATCGTCGAGCTGAACATCGAGGTGATGATGCCCAGCGTCAGCGTCGTCGCAAAGCCGCGGATTGGCCCGGAGCCGAAGCCGAACAGAAGGACGCCGGCGATGAGGGTCGTCAGGTTGGCGTCGATGATCGCCGACATCGCCTTTTCGTAGCCGGTGGCGAGCGCGCTGAACGGGGAACGTCCCAGCGCCTTCTCCTCGCGCACGCGTTCGTAGATCAGCACGTTGGCGTCGACCGCGAGGCCTGCCGTCAGGACGAGGCCCGCGATACCGGGCAGGGTCAGCGAGGCGCCCAGGATCGACATGCCGGCGAACACCATCAGCAGGTTCACCAGCATGGCGAGGTTGGCGAAGCCGCCGAACACCGGCCCGTAGGCCACGAACATGAAGACCGCCACCAGGACGGTACCCGTGAGCGCCGCCACCGTGCCGGCCTGGATGGCATCCGCGCCGAGATCGGCGCCGACGGTGCTTTCCTGGATGATGCTGAGAGTCGCCGGCAGGGCGCCGGATCGCAGCAGCAGCGACTGTTCCTGCGTCTGCTGGGTGGTGAAGCTGCCGGTGATGATGCCGCTGCCGCCGCAGATCGCGCTCTGCACCACCGGGGCGCTGATGATCTCGCCGTCGAGCTGGATCGCCAGCCGCTTGCCGATGTTGTTGCGGGTGGCGGTGCAGAAGGCGCGGCCGCCGGCCGAGTTGAAGGTGAAGCTGATGATCGGGCGGCCGCCCTGCTGCTGCTCGAAGGTGGCCTTGGAATCGTCGAGGTCCTCGCCGCCGACGACCACGCGTTTCAGCACGGGAAGGCACTGCGGCTGATAGCGGCGGCAGATCTGCTCGGGCGACAGGCGCGGATTGGCGGCCTGGATATCCTCCCAGGCCTTTGGATTGGTCCGGCGCAGCTCCAGCATGCCCTCGCGCGTCGGCACCAGGAAAGTGGTCGGCGGCACGGTCTGCGGGATGTTCTGGCCGGTCGCCGCGAGATCCTCGTTGACCAGGTGGAAGGTCAGCTTGGCGGTCTGGTTGATCTTGCGCTTGAGGTCGCTCGTGTCCTTGATGCCCGGAACCTGCAACAGGATGCGCTCGTCGCCCTGACGCGTGATGGTCGGTTCGAGGGTGCCGGTCTCGTCGACGCGGCGGCGAAGGATTTCGATCGACTGGTCGATCACTTCCTTCTTCTTCTTAGCCATCTCCTGATCGGAATAGGCAACCCGGATCGTCTCGCCGCTGCCGGAGAGCGCCAGGGCGGGATCGACGGCGCGGATCGCCTCGAGGGCCTTGGAACGGTTCGCTTCGTCGCGCAGACTCACGACCAGAGCGCGGCCCGCTTCGACCGTGACGTCCTTGAACGGCACCTGCTGCTTGCGCAGCTCCGAACGCACCGCGTCCGACAGGTTGGTCAGGCGCTCGGTCAGCACCGAGCGCAGGTCGGCTTCCAGCAGGAAATGGGCGCCACCGCGCAGGTCGAGGCCGAGATTGATGCGGCTGCTCGCATACCACTGGGGCAGGTGCTGCAGCACGCTGGCCGGCAGCAGGTTCGGCAGAGCGAACAGCGCCGACAGAAGCGTGATGCCGGCAATGACGATGGTCTGCCAGCGCGGAAGGTTGAGCATCCCGACCTAAGCCCTTCTGCAGCCGTTACTTTTTGCCGCCGCCGAATAGGCTGCCCAGCAGGCTCTTGCGCTCCGCCGTCGGGGCCGGCGGCGGCAGCATCGGCTTGTCGTCGTCTTCGTTGCTGTCCTTCGGACCGCGCACCGACTCGCCGCGCGTCAGGATGTCGGTGATCGTCTGCTTGATGATGCGAACCCGCACACCCTCGGCAAGTTCGACCTGCACCTCGTTGTCGGAGATCACCTTGGTGACCAGGCCGATGATACCGCCGCCGGTGACGACGCGATCGCCACGCTTCACGCCGGACAGCATCTCGCGCTGCGCGCGCACCTTGGCCTGCTGCGGACGGATCAGCAGGAAGTAGAAGACGACGAAGATGAGGATCAGCGGGAACAGCTGGACGAGGAAATCCCCGCCACCGCCACCCGCACCCTGCGCCCACGCCTGCGAAATAAACATCTTCTGCTCCCGAGTCTTCCGGCCGTCGAAAAAGCGCGCGGACTATAGCGGTCTCCCCCCGCTTTGCAACGCAAGCGGGGGACGATATGGTCGCCCCCCTTTTCAGCGGCTGGCGACAATGGATCAAGACCTTAAAGCCACTATCTCACGTATTGCGGCAGCCCTCGACCGCCTGGCGCCCCCGACGCCTCCCGGCGCGGACATCAATTCGGCCGAGGCCTATGTCTGGCACGCCGCCGGCCACCGCCTCGAAGCGGTCCCCAAGGTCAACCGCGTGAACCTCGACCTCCTGGTCGGGATCGACCGGCAGAAAGAGACGCTGGTGGAGAATACCCGGCGCTTCGCCAAGGGCCTGCCGGCCAACAATGCGCTGCTCTGGGGCTCGCGCGGCGCGGGCAAGAGCTCGATCGTGA
The DNA here is from genome assembly GCF_965279625.1 of Reyranella sp. GTDB lineage: Bacteria > Pseudomonadota > Alphaproteobacteria > Reyranellales > Reyranellaceae > Reyranella. The sequence continues at coordinate 5,191,654 of NZ_OZ257251.1, read as the reverse complement.
AGGCGGTGCATGCCCATGTGAACCGCGAACAGGGCGGCCCGCCGGGTCCCTTGGCGCTGATCGAGATCCATCGCGAGGACATCCCGTCCCTCCCCGCCCTGCTGACCATGATCCGCGATTCGAGCCGTCGCTTCATCGTGTTCTGCGACGACCTCTCCTTCGACGGGCAGGATGCCGCCTACAAGTCGCTGAAGGCGGTGCTCGACGGCGGCATCGAGGGCCGGCCGGAGAACGTCGTCTTCTACGCCACCTCGAACCGGCGCCACCTGATGCCGCGCGACATGATCGAGAACGAGCGCTCGACGGCCATCAACCCGTCCGAGGCCGTCGAAGAGAAGGTCTCCCTGTCGGATCGCTTTGGCCTGTGGCTCGGCTTCCACAACGCCGACCAGGATACGTTCTTCACGATGATCGAAGGCTATTGCGAGTTCTATAAGCTCGACCTTCCCACGGACGAACTGCGCAAGCGGGCGGTCGAATGGTCGATCACGCGCGGATCCCGATCGGGCCGCGTCGCCTGGCAGTTCATCCAGGAGATCGCGGGCGAGCTCGGCAAGAAGCTGGGGTAACGATGGAGCGGCTGGGATGAGCGATCCCGACGACGTAATGTTCTCAGCCGGCGTGAAGGCGGAGCAGACGCGTCTCGGATCGCGCGCCCAGTTCGAGGGCCGGACCTGGAACACGGAGATCACCGACGATCTCCGGCAGTTCCTGGGCGTCATCGACACGTTCTTCTTCGCAACGGCCAGCGCCGATGGCCGACCTTATATACAACACCGCGGCGGGCCGCCGGGCTTCCTGAAGCCGATCGGAACCCACACGCTGGCCTTCGCCGATTTCGCGGGCAACCAGCAGTACATCTCCCTGGGCCATCTGCGGGAAAACGACCGCGCCCACCTCTTCGTCCTGCACTTCGCCAGCCAGCAGCGCCTGAAGCTCTGGGGCCGGGCGCGGATCGTCGAGAACGACCTCGAGTTGATGGAACGCCTCGTCGACCCGGCCTACCGCGCACGGCCGCAGCGGGCGATCGCCTTCACCATCGAAGCCTGGGACATCAACTGCCGCCAGCACATCGTGCCGCGCTACACCGAGGCTGAAATCGCCCCGGCCGTCGACAGCCTCGCCCGGCGGATCAAGGAACTCGAAGAAGAAGTGGCACGGCTCAAAGGTCAATAGGCGCACCGTCGTCCTCGTCTTAGCAAAAACGGCTAGCCTTTAGACGCTTCGCAAGGAGCGCGCGGGCCCGGATGGCCATCCGGGCCCGCGCGGCCGGTCGTCGGATCGACGTCGTCTGATCCCTTTGGGGGATGAGCTCAGCAAGATCGCGGCCGGCCTCTTCACCCGATCCGGATGGTTGCCCGAACTCCAGGTTCGAAGACGAGGCAGGATGGACGAAGATGAGCGATGTTAGCATGGTCGTAGCCGGGATCGACATCGGCAAGGCGCGGCTGGACGTGGCGCTGCACGGCGCGGCAGACCGCATGGCGTTCGACAACAGTGCGGCCGGCCATCACCAGCTGATCCAATGGCTCCGCGCGGCGCAGGTCGTGCGGGTCGGTCTGGAATCCACCGGTTCGTACTCGCAGGAAGTGACTGGCACGTTGCGCGAGGCCGGCTTCGAAGTAGCGGTATTGCAGCCCCTACAGGTCCGGGCGTTCGCGCAATACCGCCTGCGCCGGGCCAAGAGTGACCCACTGGATGCGGCGCTGATCGCCACCTGCGCGGCGTTGCTCGACAAGGTGCACGAGGCTTCGGATGCGCGGCTGGTTCCCCTTGCCGAGCATCTGCGGCTGATCGAGCAGCTGGAGGACGACGTGGTGCGGGCCAAGACGCGCCTGGAGGCCGCGCATCTGGCGCATGTGCGCCGCTTCCTGCGCCGGGAGGTCGAGCGGCTGGAACGGCGCGAGGCGGCAGAGCGGATCCTGCTGATGAAGAGCATCGCCGCCGAGCCTGACCTGCTGGCCCGGCTGCAACTGATCCAGAGCGTCGACGGGGTCGGCGAGCGCACCGCGCTCAGCCTGCTGCTGCTGCTGCCCGAACTCGGGCGTCTCGAGCGTGAACCGATTGTCTCCCTGGCGGGGCTGGCTCCCTTCGTGCGGCAGTCGGGCAAATGGAGAGGCCAGAGCCGCATCGGCGGCGGCCGCGATCGGGTGCGTCGCGCGCTCTATGCCGCCAGCCTCGCGGCAGCCTTCCGCTGGAATCCGGCCATCAAGGCGCTGTATCAACGCCTGAAGACCGCCGGCAAACCCCATCGTAAGATCATGATCGCCTGTGCGCGCAAGATGCTCATCCAGGTCAACGCCGTCGTCGCCCGCGGCACCCCGTGGATCTCATCTCGCCGCGTCGCCGCATAGTGCATTCTTAATGGTTGCTGAGTGCAGCGAAGGACCTGACGGTATGGCCAGAGTGCTCCGCAGCTAACGCGAGATCCTTCGCTTCGCTCTGGATGACAAGGCTCGGCACGGTCCTTGCTTCCCCGGCTTCGAGCAGGGGGAATTGCCTATGAACAAGTCAAAGATTGCCGTCCTCAACCGCCGCACGGTCCTCGCGGCTGCCGGCGCCGCCACGGCGGCACTCGCCGCGCCGCGCATCCTGCGCGCGCAGGGGAAGGAACTCGTGGTCGGTGGCGCCGCCAGCCACAAGGGCTTCGTCGAGACCATCATCGCACCGGTCGTCGAGAAGAAATTCTCCTGCAAGGTCGTGTTCGAGGGCTCGCGCTCTCTGGTCAATCTCGAGAAGATGCAGAAGAACAAGGACAAGCAGTATCTGTCGGTCGTCATGATGGACGATCCGGTCATGATCCCGGCCGTCGCCGAGGGGCTCCTCGATCCGCTGACCGCCGCAAAGGTCCCCAACCTCGCTGCCCTGAAGCCGGGCACGATCCACATGGACGGGATGTGGTGCAACTACCTCCAGCCCTGGCTGGGCATCGCCTACAACCCGAAGGCCATGAAGACGGCGCCCACCTCGTGGGCCGACGCCTACGATCCCAAGTACAAAGGTCGCGTGATCCTGCCGTCGCTGCAGAACACGGAAGGCCTCGCCAACCTGTTCATGGCGGCCTTCCTCGCCACCGGAAAGCCGATGCCCGAGGCGCAGAAGGACATCGATGCCGCCTTCAAGAAGCTGGTGACGATCAAGCCCAACCTGCTGACCGCCTACACGCAGATGCCGCAGGCCTACAATCTCCTGGAACAGGGCGAGGGCTTCATGATCTCGAGCGCGATCTCGCAGGTCGCCCTCGAGCGCAAGGCTGCCGGCGCCCCGGTGGAGATCGCCGTGCCGAAGGAAGGCATCTTCGCCATGCCGTCGGGCGTCGCGCTGGTGAAGGGCGGACCGCAGCCGGAGCTGGCCGCGGGCTACATCAACGAGATGATCGGACCGGAGGTCCAGGCCAAGCTCTCGGCCGCGACCTACTCGCTGCCGACCAACAAGGACACGCCGGTGCCGCCCGGGGCGCCGACCAACGCGACCATCTTCGGCATCGACTGGAAGTTCGTCGCCGACAATCGCGCCGACTGGGTGAAACGCTGGGACCGCGACATGGCGATGTAGTCGGGAAGCCGCTTCGTGACCTCCGACTCATTCCTCGACGTCGCCGGAGCTGAAAAGTCCTTCGGCGGCGTCACCGTGCTCGGTGGCGTCGACCTGAAGGTCGCCGCCGGCGAGTTCATCTCACTGCTGGGCCCCTCGGGCTGCGGCAAGACCACATTGCTGCGCATCGTCGCCGGCCTGCTGGCGGCCGACCGTGGCGCCATCCGGCTCGACGGCGAGGAGATCGGATCGCGGCCGCCGCACCGGCGCGATGTCGGCGTCGTCTTCCAGAACTACGCGCTCTTCCCGCACCTGACCGTTGCCGAGAACATCGCCTTTGGCCTCAAGGCGCGGAAGCATCCCGCCGGCGAAATCGGCCCGACCGTGCGGCGCTTCCTGTCCCTGGTCCATCTGACGGACTTCGCCGACCGCTCGGTGCGGGCCTTGTCGGGCGGCCAGCAGCAGCGGGTCGCGGTGGCGCGCGCGCTGGCGGTGCAGCCCAAGCTGCTGCTGCTCGACGAGCCCTTCTCCGCCCTCGACCGCAAGCTGCGCGAAAACATGCAGATCGAGCTGCGCCGGCTGCTGCGCGAACTGGGCATCACCGCCGTGTTCGTGACGCACGACCAGGACGAGGCGCTCACCATGTCCGACCGCATCGCGGTGATGAACAAGGGCGCCATCGAGCAGCTTGCCGTGCCGGCCGCAATCTACCGCACGCCCGCCACCGCCTTCGTGCTGGAATTCGTGGGCCTGTCCTCACGCCTCGCCGGCACGGTCGTCGGCCAGGACTACGATCAGGTCATCGTCGACACCGCATTCGGTCCGCTGCGCGCGCCCGGCAGCTTCGTGGTCGGCGCCTCCGTGATGCTCGCGGTGCGGCCCGAACGCATCAAGGTGGATGCGCCCGGCGACTATGCACTGGTCGCCCGCTTGCGCGACGCCGTGTTCCAAGGCTCGAAGGTCCAGCTCTATTTCGAGACGCAGGGCAGCGACCAGCTCATGGTCGAGACAGCCGACCTCTCCGACGGACTGCCCGCGCCCGGCACTGAAATGCGACTGGGCTGGGCCGTCGCCGACACGCTGATCTACCCGGCGCCATGACGACGAAGAGCGCCCCCTCGGCGTGGCGGGATCCCGTCGCCCTCCTCGCGGCGCCGGCCGTTCTCTACCTGCTGGTCGTCTACGCCTTCCCCTTGCTCTGGCTTTTCATGAAGAGCCTGACCGGTCCCACCGGACTCACGATCCAGCCTTACGTCGCCTTCCTGAGCGATCCGTTCAACTGGCGTGTCGTCGGCAACACGCTGCGGGTCGCCGCCTGGGTCACCGTGGTCTGCTTCATGATCGGATATCCCGCCGCCTTCGCGTTGGCGCGAGCCGGCGCGGTCCTGCAGGCCGTGATGCTGATCTCGATCATCCTGCCGCTCTCGGTCGGCGCCGTCGTCAAGGCCTTCGCCTGGCAGATCGTCCTGCGCCGCGACGGCATCGTCTCGCAGATCCTGGTCGGGCTCGGCCTCTGGGACGAGCCGCAGCGGCTGCTCTTCACCGAAACCGGGCTGGTGCTGGGCGCCGCCAACATCTTCCTGCCCTTCATGATCCTGCCGATCTATTCGGTGGTGAAGCTGATCGATCCGCGCCTCAGCGAGGCCGGCGCGACCCTGGGTGCCACGCCGCTCTACCGCTTCACCCACGTCACTCTGCCGCTCACCCTCCCCGGCATCGTGTCTGGCGTCGCTTTCGTCTTTTCGATGAGCGTCTCGATGTTCGTCATCCCCTCGCTGCTGATCGGCGACCGTTTCCAGACCCTGGCGACCCTGACGGGCCGTTCCTTCCTGCTGATGCGCAACGAGCAACTGGGCTCGACCACCGCCGTCATCCTGCTGGTGCTGGCCGTGTCGATCGTCGTGGGCTCGACCTGGCTGGCGCGCCGCATCGGAGGCAGCCAGACATGACCACCATCGAGCGCGCCACACAGTATTTCGTGTGGGCCATCGCGGGCTTCACCGTCGTCTTCCTGATGACCCCGCTCATCGTCACCATCGCAGTGTCGTTCGGCTCCTCGACGGTGTTCACCCTGCCGCCGCCCGACTGGTCGTTGCGCTGGTACGAGCGTCTGGCCGGCATGCGCGGGCTACTCCCCGCCCTCGTGGTTTCACTGCAGATCGCCGCCGTCTCCACCGCCGTCGCCATGGTCCTCGGCACCCTGTGCGCCATCGCCCTCGTGCGTGGGCGCTTTCCCGGCCGCGAGACGATCTCGACCTTCCTCGTGTCGCCGCTGATGCTGCCGGGCCTGGTGATCGGCATCGCCATGCTGCAGGGCTTCAAGGCGATGGGGCTGCGCGACGTCTATGCCAGCCTGCTGGTCGCCCACGTAGTCATCACCTTGCCCTATATCGTGCGCACCGTGGTCGGCGCCCTCTCGCTGTTCGACTTCTCGCTGATCGACGCTGCCCGCACCCTGGGCTGCTCCTATCCGGCGGCGCTCACGCGGGTGCTGGTACCATCGCTCGCGCCGGCCTTCCTGACCTCGGGGATGTTCGCGTTCCTGGCGTCGATGGACAATTATCCGATCTCGATGTTCTTCACCGATGCCTGGACCAAGACCCTTCCCATCCAGATGCTGCAATATGTCGAGGAGCGACCGGATCCGACCATCGCCGCCATCTCCGCCGGCCTCGTGCTGCTGGCTATCGTGGCGCTCGTGATCGGCGACCGGCTCGTGGGCTTGCGCAAGCTCGCCGACTTCTAAGAATGGCCCCATGAAAATCCTCGTCGCCAATCCCAATACCTCGACCGGCGTGACCGACCGGCTCGTGACCGCCGGCAAGCTGGTCGCCAGCCCCGGCACCGACCTGCTGCCGATGACTGCGCCGCGCGGCGTGCCCTACATCGCCACGCGCGCCGAAGCCGCGATCGGCAGCGCCATGATGCTCGAGATGCTGGCGGAGCGGCGCGGCACCTTCGATGCCGCCATCGTCGCGGCCTTCGGCGACCCCGGCCTCGGCGGCGCGCGCGAGTTGTTCGACTTCCCGGTCGTCGGCATGGCGGAGGCCGCGATGCTGGTCGCTTGCACGCTGGGCCGCAAGTTCGCGATCGTGAGCTTCGCCAAGGCGCTCGAACCCTGGTTCGCAGAGATCGTCGAGTGGCATGGCATGTCCGGCCGCTGCGCCGCCATTCGCACGCCCGACGAGGGGTTCCGCTCGATCGACGACGTGCAGCATGAGAAGGAACAGGTGCTGATCGACCTCGCCCTCGGCACCGTGAAGAACGACGGCGCCGACGTGGTCATCCTCGCCGGCGCCCCTCTGGCCGGCCTTGCCAACACGATTCGCGACCGCGTGCCGGTGCCGCTGGTCGACGGCATCCAGGCCGCGGTGACGATGGCCGAGGGCCTCGTGCGGCTCAATCCGCGCAAGGCGACCCAGGGTACCTATCGCCGCCCTGCCGCCAAGGACTCAAAGGGCCTCGCAGGTCCCCTGGCCGACATCATCGCCCATCGGGACTCGTGACCGCGATGCGCGACCTCAAGGGCTATGGCCGCACGCCACCCGATCCGCAGTGGCCCGGCGGCGCGCGGGCCGCAGTCTCCTTCGTGATCAACTTCGAGGAAGGCGCGGAGATGTCGTTGTCGGCGGGCGACGCCCACAACGAGAAGGTCTACGAGGTCACCGACGAGGTCGTGGGTGTCCCCGACCGGTGCATGGAATCGCACTTCGAGTACGGCACAAAGGCCGCCTGGTGGCGCATCGCCGATTCGCTTGAGCGGCTGGGTGTGCCGGCCACGGTGAGCACCTGCGGCCTCGCAGCCGAACTCTCGCCCTGGCTGATCCACGACGCCGTGGTGCGCGGCCATGAAATCTCCTGCCATGGCTGGCGCTGGGAGAAGCATGCCCACATGGAGGAGGCGAAGGAGCGCGAGATCATCGCCCGCACCGTCAAGGCGCTGACCGAGATCGCCGGCACGCGCCCCGTGGGTTGGCACACCCGCTCGACGCCCTCGCCCAACACGCGGCGCCTGCTCGTCGAGGAAGGCGGCTTCCTCTACGACAGTGACGACTATTCCGACGATCTCCCGTTCCATGTCGAGGTCGCCGGCAGGCGGCACCTGGTGCTGCCTTACAGCTTCGACACCAACGACATGCACTATCACCAGGGCTTCCACCGCTTCGTCTCAGCGCGCGATTTCGCCGACTACACGACCGACGCGTTCGACACGCTGTGGGCCGAGGGCGAGCGGTTCCCGAAGATGATGTCGATCGGCCTGCACCTGCGCATGATCGGCCGCCCCGGCCGCATCGCCGCGCTCGACCGCATCGTCTCGCACATGAAGCAGAAGGGCGGCGCCTGGTTCGCCACCCGCCGCCAGATCGCCGAACACTGGCAGGCGCGGTTCGGCGGGTAGCCACACAGCTAACCTCATCCTGAGGAGGCTGCGCAGCAGCCGTCTCGAAGGATGGGCCACACGCACCACGTCCGTTGCCCATCCTTCGAGACGTCGCGCTTCGCGCGCCTCCTCAGGATGAGGTGGTTCGGGTATGGATCGAGTTAGGGCAGAAAGGCTCTAAGCCTTCACTTTCGGGCGCACGATCTTGATCGTCGAGGTCGAGTGGACGATCAGGCGGCCCTTCTCGTCCTTGAGATCGCCGTCGAGGAAGCCGACCGAGCCGCCCCAGCGCAGGACGCGACCCTCGGCATAGACGATGCCCGGCCCCATCGCCTCGAAGAAGCTGATCTTGAGTTCCAGCGTCGGCACGGCGACGCCGAGCTTGCCCTTGACGATGGCGGCATTGGCCATGGCGGTGTCGACCATTCCGGTCAGGAAGCCGCCCTGGCAGATGCGGCCCTGCGAATGGCAGAAGGCCGGCACGACTTCGAAGCGGAACCGCGCGAAGCCGCGCGCCGAATCGATATCGAGCAGTTCGCCGTTCAGCGTCTTCAACGCTTCGGGTGGATTGGCACGCAGGATCTGGAGCATCTCCGAATCGTGCATGAGATCCTTGGGGAAGTTCTGGAAGTCTGGATGGGCTGAGCTCATGGGGCGGGGACTATAACGGACGGGCGAAAGCCTGCACCTTTTCCCGAAGATCGATCGGGGTCGGGGTTTCGGCCGTCGAAAGGACGCCCGGCGAAGCCTGGCAGGTGGACGGCCCTTCGCCAGAGCGCTAGACGCGGACAGTTTCGGAAGCACACCCATTCGCCGGCGCACCAGATGAGTTTCAAAGTCCGCATCGCCTCGGCCGACCGCACGATCGACGTGCCGGCCGGCGCCACCATCCTGGACGCCGCGCTCGATGCCGGCATCTCCTATCCGTTCGGCTGCCAGTCCGGGAACTGCGGCGCCTGCAAGTCGCTGCTCGTGAAGGGCGAGGTGACGATGGAGGGCTATTCCGAGTTCGCGCTGTCCGACGAGGAGAAGGCGCGCGGCCTGATCCTGGCCTGCCGCGCGGTGCCGTCGGACGCGTGCGAAGTCGCGTGGCAGGAGGAGGACGACCTGATCGTCCATTCGCGCCGCCTCCTCGCCTGCAGGGTCTCATCCCTCGACGACGCCACCCACGACATCAAGCGCATCCGCCTCGAGATCGTCTCGGGCGGTCCCTTCGACTTCTCGGCCGGCCAGTTCGCCTCGGTGACCTTCGAGGGCTGCCCGCCGCGCGACTATTCGATGGCCAACGTACCGGGCGACCCGATCCTCGAATTCCATGTTCGCCGCACCGCAGGGGGCGCCACCAGCGCCCATGTGTGGGAGAAGCTGAAAGTTGGCGACGGCGTGCGGGTCGAAGGCCCGTTCGGCGCCTCCTACCTGCGCGAGAGCCATCGCGGTCCGATCATCGCCGTGGCCGGCGGTTCGGGCATGGCGCCGATCAAGTCGATCGTCGAGCGGGCGCTGCAGAAGGAACTGCCGCAGCACATCTATTTCTATTTCGGCGTCCGCAGCGAACGCGATCTCTATCTCCACGACCACTTCGCGGCGCTGGCGGAGAAACACAAGACCCTGCACTTCATCCCGGTGCTGAGCGAAGGCGGTGAGTCGAGCCTGCGGCAAGGTCTGGTGCACGAGGCGGTGGCCCAGGATTTCGACGAGGTCGATGGCTGCAAGGCCTATCTCGCGGGCCCGCCTGTAATGGTCGAGGCCGCGACCCTGCTGCTGGAGCAGCGTGGCATGCGGCGCCTCGATATCCATGCCGATGCCTTCTACACAGCGGCCGAAATGGCGAGCGCGGGAAAGAAAACGGGCGCGGATCAATGAGCGGTCCTCTGCAGGGAAGGGTCGCCCTCGTCACCGGTGCCGGCCGCGGGATCGGCCGCGCCATCGCGGAGTCGCTGTTCGCCGAGGGAGCGCAGGTCATCGTGGCCGACAACGGCACCTCGATCGCGGGCGATGGCGGCGATCCGGAGGTGGCGCGCGCCGCCGCCCAGGCACTGAACGACAAGGCGGGTGCCAGGAAGGCTCTCGCCTTCACCGAAAGCGTCGCCTCGCCCGGTGTGGCGAAGCAGCTCGTCGATCTCGCGGTGAAAACGTTCGGCGGCATCGACATCGTCGTGAACAATGCCGCCATCCGGCGCGACGCTCCGGTCTTCCGCGCCGATCCGGCCGACTGGGACGCCGTGATCCGCACCAACCTCTCCGCAGCCTTCTATCTGATCAACGCCGCCTCCGCCGTCATGCGCGAGCAGGACAGGTCGGCCCGTGGCGGCAGGGACGGCTACGACTGGGGCCGCATCGTCAACATCGTCTCTTCGACAGGACTCTACGGCGCCCTCGGGCAGGCCGCCTATGCCAGCGCCAAGGCCGGGCTGTTCGGACTCACGCGCGTCACCGCGATGGACCTCGCGCCGGCGCAGATCACCGCCAATGCCGTGGTGCCCTTCGCCCGCACTCGCGTCACCGGAACCCTCCAGCCGACGAACGAGGCAGAGGAAGCCTACAAGGAGCGCGCGCTGAGGATCGGCGCGCACCATGTCGCCAGCCTCGTGACGGCGCTCTGTTTGCCCAAAGCCAGGACGATCACGGGCCAGCTGCTGGGCGTGAGAGGTCGCGAGATTTTCGTGTTTAGTCAGCCGCGCCCGGTCGTCGGCATAGAGGCCGAGGCTACCCCTGAAGGCATCGCCGACGAGCTGATCGCCGGAATGGAGGGTTGGTTCACCGATCTCACGACCGATCTCGAAGCCTTCAACATCGAACCCCTGCTCTGAGGAGACGCTCCGCATGACTTCCTACGCCGCGCCGTCCCGCACCGTCGGGCGGCTGAAGCGCCCGTTCGGCGATCTCTACTACGAGGTCACGGGCAGCGGCCCCGCGCTGATCTTCGCGCACGGGCTGGGCGGCAATCACCTGAGCTGGTGGCAGCAGGTGGCGCACTTTGCGCCGCGCTACACCTGCGTGACCTTTGCCCATCGCGGCTTCGCGCCGTCCGATCCGGTCGCCGATGGCGTCGATCCCGCCGACTATCCCGGTGACCTCGCCGCCCTGATCGATCATCTGGGCTATGCCGACGTGCGCCTGGTTGCGCAATCGATGGGCGGCTGGACGATGCTGGAATATGCGCTCGCCCATCCGGACCGCGTAAAGGCGCTGGTGTTGAGCTCGACCTCGGGCACGCTCGACCGCCGCGGCAGCGATCCTTCCGGCGGCGCCGCGTACGATGCCTGGTTCGCGGCGGCCGAGGCCACGATCGCGGCCGGCATGGCGCGCGGCATTCATCCGGCGATGGGCGAACGTGCGGCGGAGCGCTTCCCCGCGCTGCACCTGCTCTATCGCAGCATCGACGAGATGGCGGGCAGGCTCGACAAGGAGAAGCTGCGCGCCGGCCTGCGCCGCACCGCGACGCGCACCGTGGCCGAGTTGAAGACGTTTCGCGTGCCGACCTTGCTGATCGCCGGCAGCGAGGACATCGTTTTCCCGCCGTTCCTGGCAAGCGCCATCGCCACAAGCCTGCCCTGCGGCGAAGCCGAGACCATCGAAGAGGCCGGACACTCGCCATATTTCGAGCAGGCCGCTAGGTTCAACGCGCTGGTCGACGCGTTCCTCGCGCGACAGCGCTAGGAGGTTTCTTTGTCCCAGGACAATCCGCGTATCGCCGTTCTCGGCTTCGCCATCGAGTGCAATCGGTTTGCGCCGGTGACGACGGCGGAGGATTTCGAGCACGACGTCGACATCCGCGGCAATCGCATCGTGAGCGAGGCGCGCTCCGGCAAGTCGATCACCATGCCCGACCTGCCCGGCTTCTTCACCGAGATGGATCGCACCGGCACCTGGACGCCGGTGCCGCTGCGCGTCTCGCTGGCGCAGCCCGGCGGCCCGGTCGAGGAACAGTTCTTCAAGTCCTATCTCGCCGAAATCGAAGCCAGCCTGAAATCCGTCCTGCCGGTCGATGCGATCTTCGTGTCCTGCCATGGCGCCGCCCTGGCGGAAGGCACCGACGATCCCGACGGCGACCTGTTCGAGATGCTGCGCCGCGTCGCCGGCCCCGACGTGCCCATCGTCTCGGTGTTCGACCTGCACGCCAACGTCTCGCGCCGCATGACCGACAATCTCAGCGTCTTCGTCGGCTATCTCGAGAACCCGCATGTCGACATCTACGAGCGCGGCGTCGAGGCGGCGAAGCACATGCGCGAACTGCTCGCCGGCACGCGCACCGCGGTCGAGATGGTCAAGATCCCGCTGGTGCCGCCGCAGATCGCGCTGCTCACCGCGCGCGGCCCCTATGCCGACCTCATCAAGTACGGCCAGACCAAGGTCGGCGGCGACATCCTCAACGTCTCGGTGATGGCGGGCTTCGCCTATAGCGACAGTCCCAAGAACGGCCTCACCGCCGTCGTCACCGCGCGCAACGGCAACCGCAAGGCGGCGGCCGACCTTGCGCTCGACATCGCCCAGCGCGCCTGGGGGACGAGGGAACGCTTCAAGCGTGAGATGATGACCCTGGCCGACGCCGTCCAGCATGCCACCGCCATCGGCCGCGACAAGCGCCGCAAGCCGATCATCCTGGCCGACGTCGCCGACAATCCCGGCGGCGGCGGACGCGGCAACACGACCTATCTGTTGCGCGCGCTGAAGGGCGCCCGGGCGCAGGGCGTGTTTTTCGGCGTGTTCAACGACGCGGCGCTCGCGGCAAAGGCGCACGAGTTGGGCGAAGGTGCGATCTTCAACGCCTCCTTCAACACCCAGGAACAGCAGGTATTCTCCCTGCCGTTCGATTGCGAGGCCAAGGTCGTCAAGCTCTCCGACGGCCAGTATGTCGGACGCCGCGGCGTACTCAAGAACGTCTCGGCCGACATGGGCCCGTCGGCTCTGCTCGATCTCGGCGGCATCCTGATCGTGGTCATCAGCATCCGCTGCCAGTGCATGGACCCGCGCCAGTTCGAGATGTTTGGCTTGGACATTGCACAGGCACGCACCGTGGTCGTGAAGAGCCGCGGCCACTTCCGCGGCGGCTTCGACGAGTTCTTCAGGCCGGAGCAGATCTACGAAGTCGATTGTCCGGGCCTGACGTCGCCGGTGCTGGCGAACTTCACCTGGACCAAACTGCCGAGGCCCGTCTATCCGCTCGACGAGGAAACGAGCTGGACTCCTCCGGCCTCGAATTGAGGGATTCTTCCATGCTGCGCCGTACCCTGTTTGCCGCCCTTGCGTTGTTCGCCGCAGCGCCCGCTTACGCCCAGCCGAGCAAGACGCTGAAAGTCGTCATGCAGTCGGATCTCAAGATCGTCGATCCGGTCTGGACGACCGCCTACATCGTGCGCAATCACGGCTACCTCATCTACGACACGCTCTTCGCGCTCGACGGCAAGCTCGAGCCGCGACCGCAGATGGTCGAGAGCTGGACGGTGAGCGACGACCAGCTTACCTGGACGTTCAAGCTACGCGAGGGGCTGAAGTGGCATGACGGACAACCGGTGACGACGGCCGACGTACTGCCGTCGATCAAGCGCTTCACCGACAAGGACACGCTGGGCGGCCTGCTGGGCAAGCAGACCCAGGAGATGAAGGCCATCGACGACCGAACTTTCCAGATCGCCCTCAAGCAGCCTTACGGCATGATGCTGAGGACGCTGGCCAAGCCCTCCTCGATCCCGCTCTTCATCATGCCCAGGCGGGTCGCCGAGACGCCCGTCACCCAACAGCTCTCCGACACGACGGGCTCGGGACCGTTCATCTTCAAGAAGGACGAATGGAAGCCCGGCGAGAAGGTCGTCTACCTGCGCAATCCGGACTACAAGCCGCGCGCCGAGCCGCCGTCGGGGCTGGCCGGCGGCAAGGTGGCCAAGGTCGACCGGATCGAATGGGTCTCGATCCCCGACACGCAGACCGCGATCAACGCCCTGCAGCAGGGCGAGATCGACATGATCGAGCAGCCCTCGCACGACCTGCTGCCGGTCATCGAAAAGGACAAGAACGTCGAGATCGTCATTCCCGACCATCTCGGCTCGAGCTACGTGCTGCGCTTCAACTGGAAGCAGCCGCCGTTCAACGACGTCCGCTACCGTCGCGCCGCCATGGTCGCTCTCAACCAGAAGGACTTCCTGCAGGCCGTCATCGGCGATCCGCGCTACTACAAGGTCTGCAAGGCCATGTTCGGCTGCGGCACCCCGCTCGAGAATGCCGCCGGCACCGAGGGAATCCTGGAATCGCGCTTCGAGGAGTCGAAGAAGATCCTGAAGGAGGCCGGCTATGATGGCACGCCGATCGTGCTGCTGCAGTCGACCGACCTCGCCGTCCTGACCAACCTGGCACCGGTCGCCAAGACGCTGCTGGAGCGCGGCGGTTTCAAGGTCGACATGCAGTCGATGGACTGGCAGACGCTGGTCGCCCGGCGTTCCAAGAAGGATCCGATCGCCCAGGGTGGATGGAACATCGCCATGACGGCGGGCGCCGCGGTGCTGCTGATCGACCCGGTGAACAACCACTACGCCGAGGCGAGCGGCGACCGCGCCCAGTTCGGCTGGCCGCTCGACGAGGAGATCGAGCGGCTGCGCATGGCCTTCGTGGGCGAGGGCGATGCGAAGAAGCAGTTCGAGATCGCCGAGCAGGTGCAGAAGCGCATCCTGGAGCAGGGCGTGACGGTGCCGCTCGGCCAGTTCCTCCAGCCCATGGCCCGGCGCAAGGGAGTGACAGGCAACATCGAATCGCCCATCACGGTGTTCTGGAACGTCGAGAAGAAGTAGGCGGCCATTGTCGTCTTGAGCGAAGCGAAAGACCTAGCAGATTGACCAAAGGACTCCTTGGCTAGCGCCAGATCCTTCGCTGCGCTCCACAGCGGGGGTTACCCCGCTCGCGATGACAGTATGGTGTCCCGTTCCTTCTACCGGTCCGGCAGCGGGATGAACTCGGGGTCCCCTGCCACCATGGCAAAGCGCTTCTCGCGCCAGTCTTCCTTGGCCTTCTCGATGCGGTCCTTGCTCGAGGAGACGAAGTTCCACCAGATGTGGCGCGGGCCGTCGATCGTGGCGCCGCCCAGCAGCATCGCCTTGGCGCCCTCGGGGCCCGCCAGCACCTCGACCGTCTGGCCGGGCGCCAGCACCGCCAGGTCGCCGACGCCGAGCTGGCTCTCGCCCACCACCATCATGCCCTCGGCGACATAGATCGCGCGCTCTTCGTGATCGGGCGTGACGGCCAGCGAGGCGCCGGCGGTCATCTCCACCCCGACATAGAAGATCGGCGAGAAGTGGGTCGTGGGCGCCGTGCGGCCGGCATAGGTACCGACGATCAGGCGCAGCGAAGCGCCGCCTTCGGTCCAGGCGGGCAGTCGCGCTGCCTCGACATGCTCGAAGGCCGGCGCCGTCTCCTCGTGCGTCTTCGGCAGCGCCACCCAGGTCTGGACGCCGTGCATACGGAAGCCTGTGGCCCGCATCTCGGGCTCGGTGCGCTCGCTGTGGACGATGCCACTGCCGGCGGTCATCCAGTTCACATCGCCCGGCCGGATCGCCTGCGAATAGCCCAGGCTGTCGCGATGGTAGATGCCGCCGTCGAACAGGTAGGTCACGGTGGCCAGGCCGATATGGGGATGCGGACGGACTTCCATCCCGCCGCCCGGCGGCACGTCCATCGGGCCGAAATGGTCGAGGAAGATGAAGGGCCCGACGGTGCGCCGCTTGACGCTGGGCAGGACACGGCGGACCGCGAAACCGCCTCCCAGATCGTGCGCCCGTCCCTGGATCAGAAGCTCGATCGGATCGGCCATCGTGTTCTCCTCTTACGCCTGTGCTGCAACCATTGCGCCCAACGCCTACCGACGAACGGGCCACCTCTTGGGGTGGCGCGGTCATGCAGATGCTCGGTCATGCCGGTTATGCGGAAGGGTCGTGCGGGTCAATCCCCGCAGACCCACGTCGAGGTGTAGGTCTCGGCGAGCGGATAATTTTGCCCGCAGCGCGCTTATTCGCAATGCAGCAAATATTGGCGTCTTTCCCCTGTGACCTTTGACGACCGCAAGGATCCGCGAGTCTGAAACTCTAGCATTTACAACATGTTAGGGAGTTTTCACGGGTGTTGCATTTTTGCAACTTTTTGTGGACTTGTGGATACTCCGTGGCCAAAGTGACCCTCAAGCGGGGCACGCGGGGGCATCGACTGGGGAGTCGGTGGATCGTCAGTTGCCTCAACCGTCAATTAGTTGCGTTCAATGGAACGGGAGCGGCCCAACGATGACGTCCAACATGACGCGTCTCCAACGCGCCTATAGCTGGCGAACCATCCGCAGCCTCACGGCGGCGACCCTTGCAGTCTCCTCTCTCTTTTGTGCTGCCGGCGCGATGGCGCAGGTGAAGGCCCCGTCCAAGAACCAGCTCAAGAAGCCGGTGGCGAAGTCGGCCCCCGCACCTGTCCCCAGCGAAGACGTCCAGTCCTTCTCCATTGCAGCCGACAGCTCGGTTGCCCAGCAGCTCATCATCCTGCAGGTTGATCCGACCGACGCGCAGGCTGCCGCCGATGCCGTCGGCAAGGCGTTGAGCCAGCCCGAGGTCAAGGCCGCCAGTTCCGGCCGCGCCGTGCTCGCCCCGCAGGGCGGCGGCCAGCCCAAGCGTCTCGTCTCCCTTCAACTCTATTCGAACAAGTCGCTGGCCGTCGACCTGGCCCGTGGAGCCGATGGCTCGTTCGGCTTCAAGCTTGCCCCCGGTGCCACCGAGGACGATGACGAGCGCGTCTCGAGCCTGCCGGGCTCCGCCCCGTCGACCGCCGGCCCGGGTGCCCGCTCCGTGGTTGCCGATTCGGTCAAAACGGTGAAGACGAGCAGCGCGACGCTTGCCAGCACCCTGGCTCCGACCGGCGCCAACCCGGCCGCCCTGAAAGAGCTGACCCAGGCTCTTTCCGGCTTCGCACCGGCCGCCGCCAAGATCGACGTCGTCCAGGGCCGCACCGTGGACGGTGCGCCGCGCATCCTCGTCGCCAGCCTCGGCGATGGCGCCGCGAAACGGTCCTTCTGGTGGTTCGCGCCCCAGAACCAGCCGGAAGGCTGGTTCGATGACGAGGGCCGACGTCTCGGCGGCACGGCGCTGGCCGACCCGCGGCCGGGCGCCCGCCAGTCGTCACCGTTCGGCACACGGCGCTACTACGGCCGCAAGAGCGGCGGCGGCTTCCACAACGGCATCGACTACGAAGGCAAGACCGGCGAGCCGATCTATGCGGCGGCCGACGGCGTCATCAATCACCAGGGCTGGTACTTCAACTACGGCCGCACGGTGAAGATGAGCCACGCCGACAACTTCGAGACGTTGTACGCGCACATGTCCCGCTTCGCTGACGGGATGGGCCCGGGCACGCGCATCCGCAAGGGCGACGTGATCGGCTATGTCGGCTCGACCGGCCGCTCGACGGGCGCGCACCTGCACTTCTCGGTGATCGTGAACGGCCAGTTCGTCGATCCGCAACCCTACATTTCCGACAAGGGCGGCCAGGGCACCCTGGGAGGCGAACAACTCGTCTCCTATCGGCAGTGGCAGCAGGAGATCAAGCGCGCCTCCGAGCGCAGCCGCGGCAGCAGCGACACCCGCTATCCGGGTCTGCAGGGCGCGGATCCGTGGTCGTCCAACCCCTTCTCGTCTCGCGCCGCCGACCGCCTGTGAGTCACCGCACCGGCAGTGCACTGCCGTTGCGCGCCTCCGGTTGTTCGCCTACCAATTGCGTCACCGATCCTGAACGGTCGCGACAGGCGACCGACGGGAACGCCAGAGGCAAACCACGAGGGATGACATAATGCTCAAGAAAATGATGGCCGGCGTCGTCACCGCCGGTCTGGTCGGTGTCGCCGGTACGGCGCATGCCGGCAAGGATCTCGATGCGGTGAAGGCCCGCGGCCAGCTGGTCTGCGGCATCAACACGGGCGTCGCGGGCTTCGCGCAGCAGGACGACAAGGGCAAGTGGACCGGCCTAGACGTCGACGTCTGCCGCGCGGTCTCGGCCGCGCTCTTCGGCGACTCCGAGAAGGTCAAGTACGTGCCGACGACGGCCCAGCAGCGCTTCACGGCCCTGCAGTCGGGCGAGGTCGACATTCTCTCGCGCAACACGACCTACACGCTGACCCGCGATACCGCGCTCGGCCTCGAGTTCACCGGCATCAACTACTATGACGGCCAGGGCTTCATGGTCCCGAAGAAGCTCGGCGTGAAGAGCGCCAAGGAGCTGAACGGCGCCACCGTCTGCGTCCAGCCGGGCACGACGACCGAACTCAACCTTGCCGACTATTTTCGCGCCAACAAGATGACCTTCAAGCCGGTCGTCATCGAGAAGGTCGAGGAAATCCGCGCCGCCTTCTATGCCGGGCGCTGCGATGTCTACACCACCGACGCCTCGGGCCTGTACTCGACGCGCGCCGCGAACACCCCGGCGCCTGCCAAGCCGGACGACTTCATCATCCTGCCGGAGATCATTTCGAAGGAGCCGCTGGGACCGGCCGTCCGCCAGGGCGACAACCAGTTCGCCGACATCGTGCGCTGGGCCTTCTACGCGATGGTCGAGGCCGAGGAAGCCGGCATCACCTCGAAGAACGTCGACGAGATGCTGAAGAGCGACAATCCCTCGATCAAGCGCATCCTCGGCGTCACGCCCGGCATGGGCAAGGCGCTCGGCGTCGACGAGAAGTGGGTCTACACCATCGTCAAGCAGGTCGGTAACTACGGCGAAAGCTTCGACCGGAACGTCGGCATGGGCTCGCCGCTCAAGATCGAGCGTGGCCTGAACGCTCTGTGGACGAACGGCGGCCTGCAGTACTCCCCGCCGATCCGCTAGGATTTCCAATCCAACATCGAGACGAACCGCCGCCCGAAAGGGCGGCGGTTTTCGTTTGGGCTCCCCGCCCTCGTTTTGGCCTGCGGCTTGCAAGCCGCGGGGAGAAGGCGGCATGCTGTGTTCAAGAACAAGGGGGGTGACATGCACAACAAGATCGTGGCGGCTGCCGGTATCGTCGTAGCGCTGCTTGGCGTTGCCGGGACGGCTCACGCCGGCAAGGACCTGGATGCCGTCCGGGCCCGGGGCATGGTGAACTGCGGGGTCGGCATCGGCACGGCGGGTTTCATGCTCGCGGACAGCCAGGGCAAGTGGAAGGGTCTCTCGGTCGATGTCTGTCGCGCCGTCGCGGCCACGATCTTCGGCGATTCCGAGAAAGTACGGTACGTCCCGCTCACCTCCCAGCAGCGCTTCACCGCGGTGCAGTCGAGCGAAGTCGACATCGTGATGGGCAACGCCACCTACACGCTGACGCGTGACACGGCGCTGGGACTGGATTTCACCGGCATCTATTACTTCGACGGTC
Organism: Reyranella sp.; assembly: GCF_965279625.1. Lineage (GTDB taxonomy): Bacteria > Pseudomonadota > Alphaproteobacteria > Reyranellales > Reyranellaceae > Reyranella. The sequence continues at coordinate 5,172,377 of NZ_OZ257251.1, read as the reverse complement.
AGGGCTTCCTGGTGCCGAAGAAGCTCGGCGTGAAGAGCGCCAAGGAGCTGAACGGCGCCACCGTCTGCGTGGCCCCGGGCACGACCACGGAACTCAACCTCGCCGACTATTTCCGGGCCAACAAGATGACCTTCAAGCCGGTCGTCATCGAGAAGGTCGACGAGATCCGCTCGGCCTTCTTCTCCGGCCGCTGCGACGTCTACACGACCGACGCATCGAGCCTCGCCGCCACGCGCGCCGCCAACGTGCCGCCGCCCCAGACCTTCGATGACTACGTCATCCTGCCGGAGATCATTTCCAAGGAGCCGCTGGGACCGGTCGTCCGCCATGGCGACAACCAGTTCGCCGACATCGTGCGCTGGGCCTTCTACGCCATGGTCGAGGCCGAGGAAGCCGGCATCACCTCGAAAAACGTCGACGAGATGCTGAAGAGCGACAATCCCTCGATCAAGCGCATCCTCGGCGTCACGCCCGGCATGGGCAAGGCGCTCGGGGTCGACGAGAAGTGGGTCTACAACATCGTCAAGCAGGTCGGGAATTACGGCGAGGTCTTCGACCGGAATGTCGGCATGGGCTCGCCGCTCAAGATCGAGCGTGGCCAGAACGCATTGTGGACCCAGGGGGGCCTGCAATACTCGCCGCCGATCCGTTGATGCCGGGGGACCGAGGCAGGGGACGTCGGGATTTGTCCCGTTGCGCAGGGGCAATTCCCACATACACTGAGGGCAATACCGGGCATATAACGCCCGCGCGGGAAAACCGCACAAGGCAGGGGGAATAGCGTATGGCGGTCGAGGCTCTCGGCTCTACGCCACGTGTGAAAGTGGCACCGTGGAACGATCCGGTCATTCGCGGCTGGGTGTTCCAGATCGTCGTGGTCGGTCTCGTCGGGTTTCTTGCCTGGTATCTGGTCAGCAACACGATCGACAATCTGCAGCGCCAGAAGATCGCCAGCGGCTTCCACTACCTCGAGCGCGAAGCCGGCTTCGAAATCGGCGATACGATGATCGAGTACTCGCCAGCCAGCACCTACGCCCGCGCCATCTGGGTCGGCATCCTCAACACGCTGCGCGTCGCCGTTCTCGGCATCCTGCTCAGCACCCTTCTCGGCACCCTGGTCGGCGTCGGCCGCCTGTCTCCCAACTGGCTGCTCAGCCGGATCTGCGCCTGGTACGTCGAGGCCTTCCGCAACGTGCCCCTGCTGCTGTGGCTGTTCCTCTTCTACAAGCTGATCAGCGAGGCCTTTCCCGGTCCACGGCAGGCGATCTCGCTGCTCTGGAACAGCGTGTTCCTCAGTAACCGAGGGGTCTATTTCCCGATGCCCATGGCCGACCCCATCCACACATGGATGGGTCTCGCCCTTCTCGCCGGCATCGCCGGCGCCTGGTTCGTGAATCGCTGGGGCAAGAAGCGTCAGGAAGCCACCGGCCAGCCCTTCCCCGGCATTTCCGCGGGCCTTGGCATCATCATCGGCCTGCCGGCTCTCGTCTGGCTGGCCGGCGGCGCGCCGCACCATATGAGCTGGCCCGAGCTGAAGGGCTTCAACTTCTCGGGCGGCACCGTCATCCAGCCCGAGTTCACCGCGCTTCTGGTCGGCCTCGTGCTCTACACGTCCGCCTTCGTGGCCGAGATCGTGCGCTCCGGCATCCTGGCCCTGCACAAGGGCCAGAGCGAGGCGGCGGCGGCGCTCGGCCTGTCGCGCGGCCAGTCCATGCGCCTCGTGCTGCTGCCACAGGCCCTGAGGGTGATCGTCCCGCCGATGACCAGCCAGTATCTCAACATCACCAAGAACAGCTCGCTGGCCATCGCGATCGGCTACCCCGACCTCGTCGCCTCGATCAACGTGACCATCAACCAGACCGGTCAGGCGATCGAAAACATCCTGATCATCATGGCCGCCTACCTGTCGGTCAGCCTGTCGATCTCGGCGTTCATGAACTGGTACAACAAACGTATCGCCCTGAGGGAGCGCTGAGCATGACCGACGCCATGCCTGTCGGCGACCGCAAGCCGCTCGCCCCGCCCGTCGACGAGACCGGCGTTCTCGGCTGGGCCCGCAAGAACCTGTTCTCGAGCTGGGGCAACGGCATCACCACGGTGGTGCTGATCGCATTCGTGATCTGGGTGCTCTCCTGGTTCCTCGACTGGGCGCTGTTCACCGCCAACTTCACGGCCTCGACCGGCGCCGAATGCCGCGGCGGCGGCGCCTGCTGGGCGCTGATCCGCGAGAAGTTCCGCTACATCTTCTTTGGCTCCTTCCCCTACGAGCAGCACTGGCGTCCGCTGTTCGCGGTGATCGCCATGCTGGCCATGCTGGTGCTGAGCGCCGACCGTCGCATGTGGAACTGGCGCCTGCTGGTGATCTGGGGCGTGGGCTCGTTCATCACGTTCATCCTGATGTTCGGTCAGATCCACATTCCGCTTGGCCTCATCCTGTTCGTCGCGCTGCTTGGCGGCGTGGTGGGCATGACGCTGCGCAGCGCGCTGGCGGCACCGTCCGAGCGGATAGCTTACTATGCCCTGATCGCCATCGGCGCGGTCGGCCTCGTCCTGCGCATCATGGGCGTGCTGCCGAGCTGGAGCATCGCCATCGCGCCGCTCAGCTACGTCGAGACCAGCCTGTGGGGCGGCCTGCCGGTGACCTTGATCCTGGCGACCTACGGTCTCGCCTTCGCCTTCCCCTACGGCGTCCTTCTGGCGCTGGGCCGGCGCTCCAACCTGCCTCTCATCAAGGGTCTGTGCGTCGGCTTCATCGAACTGATCCGCGGCGTGCCGCTGATCAGCCTGCTGATCATGGCCTCGGTCATGCTGCCGTTGTTCCTGCCCTCGGGCACGACCATCGACAAGTTCCTGCGGGCCCAGGTCGCCGTCATCCTGTTCGCCGGCGCCTACATCGCCGAGGTCATTCGCGGCGGCCTGCAGTCGTTGCCCAAGGGCCAGTTCGAGGCCGCCGATGCGATGGGCCTGAACTACCCGCAGAAGACGCTGCTGATCATTCTGCCGCAGGCGCTGCGCGTGGTGATCCCGCCGCTCATCAACACCTTCATCGGCTTCTTCAAGGACACGTCGCTGGTGCTGATCATCGGCATCTTCGACTTCCTGAACACCGCCAACCAGGCGCTGGTCGACCCCAACTGGGCGGGCTTCCCCGGAGAGGTCTACCTGTTCGCTGCGTTCGTCTACTTCATCTTCTGTTTCTCGATGTCGCGGTACAGCAAGTACCTCGAATTCGAGCTCAACAAGGGTACGCGCCGCTAGGCGCCGTCAGGGGAGCAAATCATGGCCGCAACCGCCCGCGATCTCTCGAAGGTCGAATCGGTGATCCAGCTCAAAGGCGTCAACAAGTGGTACGGACAGTTCCACGTGTTGTCCGACATCAATCTCGACGTGAAGGAAGGCGAGAAGATCGTCATCTGCGGACCGTCGGGATCGGGCAAGTCGACGCTGATTCGCTGCATCAACCGGCTGGAGGAACATCAGCGCGGTGACATCGTGGTCCACGGCGTCACGCTCTCGAACGACGTGAAGAACATCGAGGCGATCCGCCGCGAGGTCGGCATGGTGTTCCAGTCGTTCAACCTCTTCCCGCACCTCACCATCCTCGACAACCTCACCCTGGCGCCGATCTGGGTGAAGAAGATGCCGAAGAAGGAGGCCGAGGAAGTCGCCATGAGCCTGCTGACCCGGGTGCGCATCCCCGAGCAGGCGCTGAAGTATCCCGGCCAGCTCTCCGGCGGCCAGCAGCAGCGCGTGGCGATCGCCCGCGCGCTCTGCATGCGTCCTAAGATCATGCTGTTCGACGAGCCTACCTCGGCGCTCGATCCGGAGATGGTGAAGGAAGTGCTCGACGTCATGATCGAGCTGGCTCGCGAGGGCATGACCATGCTCTGCGTCACCCACGAGATGGGTTTCGCCCGGGCCGTCGCCGACCGCGTGATCTTCATGGATCGCGGCGAGATCGTCGAACAGAACGAGCCCGAGGCGTTCTTCGCCAATCCCCGCAACGAGCGCACCAAGCTGTTCCTCGGTCAGATCCTGCACAATCACTAGAAGAATAGCTTTCCTCCCCATTCAAATGGGGAGGTGTCGGCGTATCGCGGCTTGTAACCAAGCCGCTGAGCCGACGGAGGGTCATACGCGTTGCGACGCCCATGACCCCATTGCCCCGTATGACGGGGCACTTCCCCATTTGAATGGGGAAGCCGCGGCATTCACTCGGCGCCGGAACTTTAGGCGAGCGTCTTGCGAATCACGGCGCAGACCTCGTCGATGGAGTCGAGGGGGATATGCGGGCCCATCGGGAGGCTGAGCACGGTCTCGGCCAGTTTCTCGGCAAGAGGGTACGTCCCCTTGCCCTGGCCGAGTTCGGCATAGGCTTCCTGAAGATGGGGCGGGATCGGGTAGTGGATCAGCGATCCGATGCCGGCCTCCCCCAACGCCTTCACCAGGTGGGCCCGCCGGTTGGTTCGCACGACATACAGGTGCCAAACCGGGTCGGCCCATTGAGGCACGTTCGGCAAGGCGAGGCTCGTGATATCTGACAGCCTGTCGTCATAGCGCGACGCCACCGTCCTGCGGCGATCGTTCCATTCGTCGAGCTTCGTGAGCTTCACGCGCAGGAAGGCCGCCTGCAGCTCGTCGAGGCGCGAGTTCAGACCCTTCTCCAGATTCACGTACTTCACACGGCTGCCGTAGTTGCGCAGCGTCCGCAGCCGCTCGGCAAGCTTCGGGTCGTCGGTCGTAACCGCGCCGCCATCGCCGAAGGCGCCGATGTTCTTGCTGGGAAAGAAACTGTGCGCGCCGGCGTCGCCGAGCGAGCCGGTTCGCCGGCCACGCACCCTGGCGCCCTGGGCCTGGGCCACATCCTCGACCACCTTCAGCCCATGCTTGGCGGCAAGCGCCATGATCGCGTCCATGTCGGCCGGCTGGCCGTAGAGATGAACAGGCATGATCGCGCGCGTGCGCGGCGTGATAGCCGCTGCGATGCGGTCGGGATCGATGTTCGGACCGCCGGGGGTCGGCTCGACCGGCACCACCTTGGCGCCCACCGCCGTCACGGCAAGCCATGTCGCGATGTAGGTGTTGGACGGCACGATGACTTCATCGCCCGCGCCGATGTCCCAGGCCCGCAGCGCGAGCTCGAGCGCTTCCAGACCGTTGCCGAGCCCGACGCAATGCTTCGTGCCGCAGAAGGCAGCGTACTCGGCCTCGAAGGCTTCGACCTCCTTGCCGAGCACGAACCAGCCGGACTCCATCACGCGCAAATAGGCAGCATCGAGCTCCGGCTTGAGCTCGGTGTAGACCGACTTCATGTCGAGGAAGGGGATCATGCGCGGCTCGCAGCCGCGGCTTCGCGCTTGAAGGCCTCGTAGTCGCGCAGGTACTCGCTCTCGTCGTACAAGGTTGAGGCGATCACCAGGATCACGGTCTGCGGCGCGAAGTGATCCAGCTCGTGCCAGACCATCGGACCGATATGCAGCGCCCGTCCCGGATCGTTGAGAACCACCGTCTCCTTCACCTTGCCGTCGTCGAGATGAAGCTGGCAGGACCCGTTCATCACCAGGGTCACGAGGTGCGACTCGCGATGGCCATGCCGGCCGCGCCACTGGTCGGCTGCGATGTCGTGCAACCAGAAGAGGCGTCGAACCGTGAAGCCCAGCTGTTGATCGAACTCGAGGAAGTTGATCTTGCCGCGAACGTCGCCCCTTCCGGGGACCGAAAGCCAGCGGCAATTGGATACTTTGAGATGAGGAAGAGACATGTCGGGCATGGCAGAGCCTGTCTTATCGTTTTGTCGTTTGTAGCCTTCGCCATTGCATGTAGACGACGCCGCTCAGGGCGACGAGCCCACCGGCGATCTGGTAGGCGTTGGGAATAAAGCCATAGGTCATTGACCATAATACGGCGAAAAACGGCACGAGATTGACCCAGAGGGACGCAATTGCAACCCCCAGCCGGCTCGCGCCGACATTCCAGAGATAGGCGCCCACACCGCTCGAGAAGACGGCGACGAGCAGAAGCTGGCTCCACACCCAGCCGTCGGTCACCGCGAAGGGCGAGTTGGCCCAGCCCAGACCGATCAACACCAGGGTGAGCGCCACCATCCAGCCCAGGGCCGACAGCGACGCGACATACGCCCGGTGCAGCTGGCTCGCCCGGTCGAACCAAGCCTGCGCCTTCAGGCTGTAGAGCGTCCAGAGCGCGTTGGAGAGCAGCACGATGATCTCGCCGCCGCCCAGGGTCAGCGCGCCCCGACCGAACAGGCTGCCGGCCGCCAGAATGGCGCCTCCCGTCAGGGTCAGCGCCAGCGCCACGCCGAACCCCGGATCGAATCGCGCACCCGTCACCAGACGTACGGTGACCGCGGCGACCAGCGGCCCAGCCACCTGGACCGCGGCCGCCGAGATCGGATTGCTGAACCGGATGCCCACCAGGAAGATCGTGAAGAACCCGCTCATCATCAGGCCGATCAGCAGGAAGCGCTTGAGGCCGATCTCGATCCGCAGGTTCCGGACGCCCTCCGCCAGCACCAGCAGCACCCCAAGCGTCGCCACCGCCGCCAGAGTGCGGATGGTGAGCATGGGCACCACGTCGAAGTGCTGGAGCATGACCTTGGAGACGGGAACGTTGGCACCCCAGCTCACGCCCACGAAAAGCATAGCCGCGAAGGCGCCCAGCATGTGGTGCCGATCGACTCGCGGAACCTTCGTCATTGCCGCGCCGCCCGCGTCTGGCGGATCTGGAGCTGGGCGATGCCGGCCAGCACGATGACACCGCCCGCGACCTGCAGCCAGCTCGGCTCCCGTCCCATCAGGGCGGCAAGGCCGATGGCGAAAATCGGCGCGGAGTTGGCGAACAACGAGGCGACGGGTACGCCCACCAGCGAGACGCCGGTGTTCCACAGCAGGACTGCAGCAGCGACGCCCAGGACGCCGATCCAGGCCACCATGCCCCACTCGGTCGGCGTCGGGGGCCGCGTCGGCCAGACGAGGCCGCCCAGCGCCCAGACGACGGCGCAGACCACGCCCAGCAGCACGCTGGCCACCGTCGAGGTCAGCGCCGAAAGGGCGATCTGGCCACGGTCCGACAGCCATTGCTGGGCGCGGATCGAGTACCAGCTCCAGCAGAGCTGGGCGATCACCAGCAGCCCCTCCCCGCCCTCCAGACCGAAGGAGCCCGCGGCACGGCCGGGCGTGCCAAGCACGACGACGATGCCGCCGGCCACCACCAGCAGCAGCGTGATCGCGAAGCCGGGCGGCGTGGTCGAGCCCAGCATCGCGCGCGCCAGCAACGTCGCCCAGATCGGACCGCACATCAGCACGATCGCCGAGGTCGCCGGATGGGCGTGTGCCACGCCGAACGTGTAGAGCACCGAGAAGGCCGTCATGGCGGTCCCGAGCTTCAGCAACCGCCCCCAGTCGAGCGGTCGCGGCGGCGCCGCCGGCTTTCGGCTCAGCAGCACGGCCAGCCAGAGAACGGGCAGCCCCAGGACGTAGCGCGACCAGGACAGCAGCCAGTTGTCGTAGTGCTCGGCCAGCGCTGCCAGGACCGGAATCATCGATCCCCAGATCAACGCGGCGAGCAGCAGGACCAGGCTGGCGCGCCGCAACGCGCCGACGGAGGGCGGCATCAAGCGTGCCGCTCAGCCCGTAGCGCGACGGCGGACCGCCTCGTAGCCGACCCGGCAATCCTTGTAGACGTCGGGCTTCTCGGTCGAGACGCGCGCCTCGACGACCTGGGGCTGGGCCAGGCACAGATCGAGGATGCCCTCGACCAGCGTCTCCTGGAGGTTGAAGTGGCGGCTCGCCGCGAGCCCGGCGATGCCGTCATGGATCAGGTCGTAGTTCAACACGTTGGCGATGCTGTCGTCGTGCGCGCGGTCGGGGGTCGCCAGGAGAAGTTCGACGTTGATGACCACGGCCTGCGGCTTGGCCAGTTCGAAGTCATAGATGCCGATCGACACCGGCAGCCGCATGTCGCGGATGAAAATGCGGCGCTCGGAGGTGACCATGGTCATTTCTTCTTCTTCATGTCGAAGGCGATGTCGCGCGGACGGCCGATCAGGTGCTCGCCGCCGTCGACGAGGAGCGTATCGCCGGTGTAGCTCGGCGTGGCCACGATGAAGCGGAGCGCGCGGACGAGATCGTCGACCGTCACCCCCACCCCGAGCGGATTGGCGGCATGCTGTTCGGCGAAGCGCGAATCCGTCTGGCTGCCGCTGCGCAGGGTCAGGCCCGGCGCGATGCCCGCCACCCGCAGCCGCGGCGCGAAGGATTGCGCCAGCAAGGTCGTCAGCCCCTGCAGACCGATCTTGGAGAGGGTGTAGGTGAGAAAGTCGGGATTGAGGTTGTAGAGCTTCTGGTCGAGCACGTTCACGACGAGGCCCGTCTCGTCTGCCGGCAGCTGCCGCGCCAGCGCCTGGGCAAGCAGCATTGGCGCCCTGAGGTTGATCGCCATGTGCAGGTCGAAATCGGCGGCCGTCGCCGTCGGCGCCCGGTCGAGCTTGAACAGCGAGGCGCTGTTGACCAGGCAGGTGAGCCGCACGCCGCGCGCCCGACACTTGCCCACCAACGCTTCGGCCTGCCGCGCCGAGGCGAGGTCGGCGCGCACGGCGACCGCCTTCCCGCCCGCCTCGTGGATCGTCGCGACGGTCTCTTTCGCCCCGGCTGCCGAGGCCTTGTAGTGCACGAAGACGAAGAATCCGTCGGCCGCCAGCGCGAGCGCCAGGGCACGGCCGATCCTTAATCCCGCCCCCGTAACCAACGCGCCTTTCATGATGCGACACCCGCCCTTGGTGACTGAAAGAGGCGGCGGTTCTAGCATGCGACCATGAATTCGTCCCCGTTCGAAACTGTCGACTGCGTTGTCATTGGCGCAGGTGTTGTCGGCCTTGCCGTCGCCCGCGCGCTCGCCCTGGCCGGCCGCGAGGTCATCGTCGTGGAGGCTGCCGACGCCATCGGCACCGAAACCAGCTCGCGCAACTCCGAGGTCATCCACGCCGGGATCTACTATCCCAAGGGCAGCCTGATGGCGCGGGCCTGCGTCGCCGGCCGGCGCATGCTGTATGCCTATTGCAAGGACCACGGCGTGCCGCATCTCAATTGCGGCAAGCTGATCGTCGCGACCAACGAGGTGGAGAGCGAGAAGCTCGCCGAGATCAAGGGCCGTGCGGAAGCGAACGGCGTCGAGGGCATGCGCTTCCTCAGTGCCACCGAGGCGATGGCGATGGAGCCGAATCTCCAGTGCACGGCCGCCCTGTTCTCGCCCAGCACCGGCATCGTCGACAGCCATTCCTACATGCTGGCGCTGCAGGGCGACGCCGAAGCGCACGGGGCGATGTTCGCCTTCAACAGTCCGGTGAAAGCAGGCCGCGTCGTCGAGGGCGGCGTCGAAATCGAAGTCGGCGGAACCGAGCCGATGAACCTGCGTTGCAAGCTGCTGATCAATTCGGCGGGCCTTCATGCGCCGACGCTTGCAAAAAAAATCGTCGGGATGCCATCCGGGCATATTCCGACCGCGTACTACGCCAAAGGAAACTACTTCACCTTGACCGGCCGTTCCCCCTTCTCCCGCCTCATCTACCCCGTCCCGGTGCCGGGCGGGCTGGGCGTGCACATCACCGTGGACATGGGCGGCCAGGCGAAGTTCGGGCCCGACGTCGAGTGGATCGACGGCATCGAGTACACGGTCGATCCGCATCGCGCCGACAAGTTCTATGCTGCCGTGCGCAAGTACTGGCCCGGAATCAAGGACGGCTCACTGCAGCCGGGCTACGCCGGCATCCGGCCGAAGATCGTGCCGCAGGGCGCGCCGGCGCAGGACTTCACCATCACGGGGCCTGCCGACCATGGCGTGCCGGGCCTCATCAACCTGTTCGGCATCGAATCGCCCGGCCTCACCGCCTCGCTGGCGCTCGCCGAGCAGGTGCGCGATCTCGCCGTTTCTGCATGACTTTGGCGCGCCGAGGCCTCCTTGCCAGCGTTTTCGGCCTGCTGGGTGGCTGCTCTCCCGCGGCGCTCCTGAACACCACCGTTGCGCGCTCGGGCTACAAGCTCGACGCCGACATCCCCTACGGCAGCCTTCCCCGCCAGAACCTCGACGTCTACACGCCGGAGCAGCCGCGTGCCGACGGCAAGGCGGTGATCTTCTTTTACGGCGGTTCATGGGATTCCGGCGCCAAGGGCGACTATCTCTTCGTCGGCCAGGCGCTGGCCGCACGCGGCATCACGACTATCATTCCCGACTACCGCGTCTATCCTGAGGTTCGCTATCCCGCCTTCCTCGACGATGGCGCGGCGGCGACGGCCTGGGCGGCAAGCAAGGTCGGCATCGATAAGCTTTTCGTCACCGGGCATTCGGCGGGCGCCTACATCGCGATCATGCTGGTTGCCAACACGCCCTATCTGGCCGCCGCCGGTGTCGACCGCATGAAACTGCCGGGCGGGATCGGCATCGCCGGTCCCTACGATTTCCTGCCTCTTACCTCGCGCCGCTTGAGGGAGATCTTCGGCGGTGATCGCCGCGAGACGCAGCCGATCGAATATGCCCGCGCGCCGCTGCCGCCGCTCCTGCTGCTGCACGGCACCGCCGACACGACGGTCAAACCCTTCAACAGCGAACGGCTGGCCGCGGCTTGGCGCAAGGCGGGCGGCAAGGCGGAACTGAAGCTCTATCCCGAGGTCGACCATATCGACATCGTCGGCTCCTTCTCGGAGCTGCTGCGCAAGCGCGCCCCCTCCCTGGACGACACGATCTCCTTCATCGACCGCACTTGATCCGCATCGCGGACGGCATGTCCACGGTGCGATCCGTGGACTGGCCCCGGCCGTTCCGGTTCGCTAATGCTTGGGAAATCACCCAAGGGGGAACGGCAAGATGATCAAGACGCGCTTCACCGAGATGTTCGGCATCAAGCACCCGATCGTACAGGGCGGCATGCAGTGGGTCGGCCGCGCCGAACTTGCCTCGGCCGTGTCCAACGCGGGCGCGCTCGGCATCCTCACCGGCCTCACCCAGCCGACGCCCGAGGATCTGCGCAAGGAGATCAAGCGCTGCCGCGAGATGACGGACCAGCCGTTCGGCGTGAACCTCACCATCCTGCCGACGCTCGTGCCGCGCCCCTATGGCGAATACATCGACGCCATCATCGATTCCGGCATCAAGATCGTCGAGACCGCCGGCAACAATCCCAAGCCCTTCATGCCCAAGCTCAAGGAAGCGGGCGTCAAGGTGATCCACAAGTGCACCGCGGTCCGGCACGGTCTCTCGGCCGAGAAGGCCGGCGTCGATGCGATCTCGATGGACGGTTTCGAGTGCGCCGGCCACCCGGGCGAGGACGACGTGCCGAACCTCGTGCTGCTGCCGGCCGCCGCCAATGTCATCAAGATCCCGATGATCGCCTCCGGCGGCTTCGCCGACGCGCGCGGCCTCGTGGCGGCGCTGGCGCTGGGCTGCGAGGGCATCAACATGGGCACCCGCTTCATGGCCACTAAGGAAGCGCCGATCCATCAGAACGTGAAGGAGAAGATCGTCTCCTCCGACGAGCGCAGCACGTCGCTGATCCTGCGCACCATGCGCAACACCAGCCGCGTCTACGGCAACAGCATCGCCAAGAAGACCATCGAGATGGAAGGCGAAGGCAAGACCATCCAGGAAATCGGCCCGATCGTCGCCGGCGCCAAGGGCAAGGTGGTCTACGAAACCGGCGACATGGAACACGGCATCTGGTCGGCCGGCACCTGCATGGGCCTGATCAACGACATCCCCTCCTGCAAGGAGCTGGTCGAACGTATCGTCAGCGAAGCCGAGGAGATGATCCGCGGCCGCCTCGCCAAGTCGCTCGCGGCCTAGCTCGGCGGCGCAATCAAGGGAGCGCGCAACTCGAGTTGCGCGCTCCTATGACCGCGGTCGCGCGCGGTAGCGCTTCCAGCTTCGCCACAGCAAGCCGCCGAGCGGCGGCAGGAAACACAGGCTCGCGGCGATGATGGCCATCGCCGCGACGAGGCAGCCCCACCCGCGCTGGACGCCCACGACGCATTGCCAGTCGAGGGCCATGAAGACGAGCGCGGCCAGAAAGACCGGGTTGGCGAGGACGGCGACCGCCCAGAGCTGCCAGGCTGGCGCCTCGACGCCGGGTTTCCACTGGCAAACGAACGAACTCACGACCGCGCCGGCCAGCATTCCGAGGCCACCGATCAGCATGGCCTCGGCCGCCAGGAAAGCGCCCGCCCCCGTTCCCACGAGAAGAGCGGCAACAAGGTGGCCCATGACGAAGGGTCGGATGCGCAGCACGATCCTGCTTCTATGCCTGAACTCGCCCCCTCAGACGAGATTGATGCGGCAGCCGCAGACCTCGACCTGACCGACGCCGTGCCGGCGGCCGCGCTTCTCGGCCGCGGCCAGCACACGCTCGCGATCCACGACGGTCACGTCGTAGGCCGACACGCCCGGTCCGCGGCCATCGACGATCGGCACGAAGCGGATCTGCGAGCCGTCGAGCCGGATGATGTTGTCGACCGCCGGCCGGTCGAGGATGCGCGACCAGGAGGCGGCGGCGCCGTCGGGATCGTCATGCTGGATCTCCACGCCTGCGAGACCGTTGGTGACGTCCGAGCGCGCATGCTTGGTCCAGTCCTTCTCCGCGGGCGGCCACCACAAAGCGGGATCGATGCCCGGAGGCGCAAAGGTCGTGTCGAGCGACAGCAGCACGCCGCTCGTGTCCGAGGGATGGAAGTGGGTATACTGATATTCCGGCAGGTCCTTCTCCGCCACGGCACGGACGCCGAGCGAGGTGACGCGCTGGCGCTCGGCCACCGCATCGGGCACCTGCAGGATCACCATGTAGCCGCCATCGCCGTGTCGGCGCTCGATGTAGCGGCCGGCCGACGTGCCGTCCTTGAAGGGCGACACGATCTCGAGGAAATCGTTGCCGGTCGGGCAGACGACGTTGGCCAGGCCCCACTTGGCGACGCCGGGATCGCGATAGGCGACCTCGATGCCGAGAATGTCGCACAGCTCCTCGGTGGAGCTTTCCAGGTCTTTGCAGACGAAGACGCATTGCCTCAATCTCATCGCTTCGCTCCCATTCCTTCGTTGTGTGGTCTATCGTAACGCCATGCGGACCGTATGGACCATGGGCTTCGTCGCGGCGGCCGCGCTCTCGTTCTGCTTCCCGGATTTCGTCGTCTTCCGCTTCACGCAGGCGGCGATCTGGTCGATCGCGCTGATGGGTCTCGTGATCCTGTGCGGGGTGAGCGGGCAGTTCTCGCTCGCCCAGGCGGCGCTGTTTGGCATCGGCGGCTATGGTGCTGCGATGCTGGCGGCCCACACGCCGTTCTCGCCCTATGCCGGCCTCGCCCTCGCCCCGCTCCTGGGCTTCGCTGCGGGCTATGGCGTCGGCCGGGTCGCCGGATCCCATACGCTCTGGACGCAGGCCCTCGTCACCTATGCCGTCGTCATCGCCTTCCCGCAACTGTTGCGCTGGCGGCCGATCGAGCACTGGACTGGCGGCGTGCAGGGCCTCTATCTCGACTTCCCGACGCCGCCCAGCGACCTGCTCAGCAACGATCGCTGGGCCTTCCTGATGGCGCTCACAATCCTGGGCGCCGGTATCTGGCTGGCACACAATCTGATCCACAGCCGCGCCGGCCGCGCGCTGAAGGCCGCGCGCGATCACGATTTCGCGGCGACTGCCCAGGGCATCCGGGTGGCGCAGGCGCGCGCCGCGGCCTCCGGGATCGCCGGGGCCTATCTCGCCGTCGCCGGCTGCCTGTCGGCCTGGCAGTTCGGATTCGTGGGACCGAGCAGCTACAATTTCGCGCTGTCGGTCCAGATGCTGTTCGGCCTCGTGATCGGCGGCATGCACTCGGCCGGCGGCGCGATCCTGGGCGGGCTCTTCCTGCAGTTCTTCCCCGACGTGACCGCGGGGCTGGGCAAGGGCTACTCCGCCCTGCTCTACGGCGTGCTGCTGATCGCCGCCATGGTGGCGATGCCCGACGGCGTGGCGGGCGCGCTGGCCCGCCTCGCCGTCCGGCTGAAGCTCAGAGGCCCTTGAAGTCTAGAGGCCTTTGAAATTGGGGGCGCGCTTCTCGACGAAGGCGCGCGCCGCTTCCTTGTGATCTTCCGTCTCGCCGGTGCGGATCATGCGCGCGGCCTCGCTGTCGAGCGCCTCGGAGAGGGTGCCCTCTTCCGCGACCTTCATGTTCTTCTTGGCGTGCCACCAGGCGACGCGCGGGCCGGCGGCCAGCTTCTTGGCGAAGGCCATCGTCTCGGCATCGAGATTGGCATCGTCGACGATGCGGGTCGCGAGACCGAGCTTCTCGATCTGCTCGGCGTTCAGGATCTCGGCGGTGAAGTAGAGCTCGCGCGCCTTGGACGTGCCGACCAGCTTGTGCAGGAAATAGTGCGAGCCGAAATCGCCGGAGAAACCGACCTTGGCGAAAGCGGTCGTCATGCGCGCGCTCTTGCCGGCGAAGCGCATGTCGGCGGCGAGGGCGAGCGACAGGCCGGCGCCGGCCGCCACGCCGTTCACCATGGCGATCGTCGGCTTGCCCATCTCGTGCAGCAGCTCGGAGACCTTCATGCGCTCGCGGATGTCGTGGACCTTGTCCTCGTAGGTCTTTTCCTGGTCGCGGCCCGCCGCCATCGACTTCACGTCGCCACCAGCACAGAAGGCCTTGTCGCCCGCGCCGCGCACCACGACACAGCCGATGGCGCGATTGCCCGCCGCTTCCTCGAGCGAGTCGGATAGGGCCTGCATCATGTCGCGGCTCAGCGCGTTCATGGCCTCGGGACGGTTGAGCACGATCTTCATGACGCCGTCTTCGACGGTCTTGATCAGGTGGGACATAGACTTCCTCCGGGATTGCGGTTGGCGGGTGTTGCGGCGAATGTTTCCCAAACCAATGAGCCACGCAACGACATTCCGTCTTGCTGGGCGGAACCAAACCGGGAGGGATTCTGACCATGGCCTACGAGACCCTGCAGACGGAGCTGAACGGCGGCGTGATGACCGTGACGCTCAACCGGCCCGACAAGCTCAACGCCTTCTCGACCACGATGAGCCGCGAGTTGATCGATTTCTTCCAGCGCGTGAACGCGATGGACGAGGTGCGCGCCATCGTCGTCACCGGAGCCGGCCGCGCCTTCTGCGCCGGCGCGGACATCTCGGGCGGCACCGCCGCCTTCCAGGTCTGGAACGACGGCAGCAAGCCGCAGAAGCGCGAGGCCAGCGACTCCATCACGCTCGCCATCTTCAATTGCCTGAAGCCCATCGTGGCGGCGATCAACGGCGCCGCCGTCGGGGTCGGCATCACCATGTGCCTGCCGATGGACATCCGCATCATGTCGAGCACGGCGCGCATCGGCTTCGTCTTCAACAAGCGCGGCATGGCGATGGAGGCCGGGAGCTGCTGGTTCCTGCCCCGCCTCGTGGGCATGCAGCAGGCGCAGGAATGGGTCATGACCGCCGAACTGTTCGGCGCGGACGAGGCGCTGAAGGGTGGCCTCGTCCGGTCCGTCCATGCGCCGGAGGAACTGCTGCCCGCGGCGCAGGCGCTGGCCGCGAAGTTCGCCGCCGCGACCTCCTCCGCCGTGGCGGCGGCGGTCAACCGGCGGCTGATGTGGAGCATGTGGGGCGCGCAGGATCCGCTCGATGCGGTGACGCTCGACCTGCAGTGCGTCGGCCATCTCGCGGCCGGCGCCGATGCGCAGGAAGGCATCAAGTCGTTCTTCGAGAAGCGCGCGCCCGTCTTTCCCCTGAAGCCCTCGAAGGACATGCCGCCCTTCGGGCCCTGGGTTCAGCCCGCCGGCGGCAGCAGGTAGACGCCGGGCTCGGCCGACAGATTCTGTTTGACGCGGCGGCTGACCTCGTCGGCCAGGATTTCCGACTTGCCGGCCTCGAGCGCCTCGAGCACCTGCCGTGCCACATCCTCGGGCTTCGACTTCGGCGCCGCGACCTCGCGCACCATGTCGGTATCCATATAGCCGACATGCAGGGCAAGGACCTGCGTGCCCTGCCCGCGCAGCTCGTTGCGCAACCCGTTGCTGAACGCCCAGGCCGCCGCCTTGGAGGCGGAGTAGGTCGAGGAAGACGGGAACGCGACCCAGCTCAGTGCCGACAGCACGTTCACGATCGCGCCGCCGCCATTGCGACCCAGGATCGGTGCGAAGGCGCGGCTGACGAGCACCGGTCCGAAGAAGTTGGTCTCTAACTCCGCACGCACCGCCTCGACACCCTTCTCACCGAGAAACCCCGAACCGCGGATGATGCCGGCATTGTTGATCACGAGGGTGACGTCGCTGAGATCGCGCGCGGCGGCCGCGACCTCTGCGGCGTCGGTCACATCGAGCCGGACCGGCTCGACACCCGGCTGCTTGACCGAAGCGGGATCGCGGGCGGCCGCATAGACCTTGCGGGCGCCGCCGGCGAGAAGCGCCTGGGTGAGGGCAAGCCCCAGGCCGCGATTGGCGCCGGTCACGAGGGCAACTGAGTCCTTGATTTGCACGATACGTCTCCAGAAGGTCAAGATGACCGGTCGTCTTACTATGGGAACGGCACGACGCCTCTTCGAGAGAGTTTTCCTGCGTCAGATCAGAATTTTGTTGAAGGCGACCGACATGAAGGCGTCGAGCGGCGCCGCGCTCTTGTCCACTCGAGAGCGCAGGACCGCGCCTTCCCAGGCGTTGAGCAGGAAAGCCGCCAGCGTGGCGGCGGGGATGTCCCGGCTCACATTGCCCGCCTGCTGGGCCTCCGCCACGACCTGCGCAATGTCCTTCGTCCAATCGGTCATCGCGCCCGCCACGGCCCCCCTGATGCCGGGGCTCTGGCTCGACAGTTCGGCGCTGAAATTGCCGAGCAGGCACCCCCGGCTGAAGCCGGTCGCCGGTCCGAGCTGGTTGAGGGACCTGAAATAGGCTTTCAGCCGGGCGAGCGGTGCGCCCGGTCCCCCGACCAATGCCCGCCGCCGCTCCGCGCCCTTGGAGACGTAGCGCTCGACCACCTCGACACCGATCGCGTCCTTGCTCTCGAAGTGATTGTAGAACGATCCCTTGGGGACCTTGGCGGCATCGGTGATGTCCTGAACGCCGGTGGCATTGAAGCCATTCTGGTGCAGGGCCTCGAGCGCGGAGGTGAGCAGCCGTTCCCGGACGTTGGTCTTCTGTGCCATGACTTTCGATATGACCGGTCACCTTGCCATTTCAAGAGCGCCGATGCGCAGACGGGCTTTTGCGATCGACGACTGCAGATCGTAAGGTCCCGCCGGTCGAGCTGAGCCGAGGAGAAACATGCGGGCTATGATCTGCCGCCAGTGGGGCGGGCCTGAGGATTTGCGACTGGAAGAGGTCGAATCGGCGCCGCTGAAGCCCGGCCAGGTGCGCATCCGGATCCGCGCGGCCGGGGTCAGTTTCGCCACGACCCTGGTCATCGCGGGCAAGTACCAGCGGCGGCCGCCCTTCCCCTTCGCGCCCGGCACCGAGGCGTCGGGTGTGGTTACGGAAGTCGACCCCGCGTGCAGGCGGGTCAAGGTTGGCGACGAAGTCGTGGCCGTTCTCGACTGGGGCGGGCTGGCCGAGGAAGTCGTGGCGCACGAGGTCAACGTCTTTCCGAAGCCCAGCACGGTGGGCTTCGTCGAGGCGATCCAGCTCGCCATCTCCTACCCGACGTCAGCCGGCGCCCTGACCTGGCCCGAGGCGCTGGACGTTCAACCCGGCCACACCCTGCTGGTCCATGCGGCGGCGGGCGGTGTCGGCATGGCCGCGGTCGAGATCGGCAAGATCCTGGGCGCGACGGTGATCGCCACCGCGGGCGGCCCGCGGAAGACGGCATTCGCCAAGGCGCACGGCGCCGACCACGTGATCGACTACAACGCGACCGACTTCCGCGAAGAGGTGCTGAAGATCACCGGCGGGCGCGGCGTCGACCGGGTCTACGACCCGGTGGGCGGCGACGTCTTCACGCAATCCCTGCGCTGCATGGCCGTGGGCGGCCGCATCTGTCCCATCGGCTTCGCCAGCGGCACAATTCCCCAGATCCCGGCCAATATCCTTCTGGTCAAGACCCTCGCCGTGATGGGCTTCAACTACGGCTACTATGTCGGCTGGAGCCCGCACGATGCGCGCTTCGAGGAAGCGCCGCGCACCTTCGCGCTGGCCGAACGCATCCGCGGCTGGTGCGAACAAGGGCTCTGCCACCCGCACGTCGATCGGACCTTCGCCCTTCCCGAGGCGGCGCAGGCGATGCGCGCGCTCCTCGAGCGCAGCGTCACCGGCCGCGTGGCCATCGTGATGGACGGCGCGGCCGCCTAAATCAGGCCGGGCGCCTTGGTGCCGGTGCCGCTCGGCAGGTCGGTGAAGTCCATGCAATAGCCCTTCAGGGATCGCGGCACCTTGCTGACGAACAGGTCGTAGGGGATGGCCTCCGCCAATACGGCGGCCGCGGTGTTGATCTGTCCGCGCAGGAGGGCGGCGTTGTTCGCCGCCATCTGCACGAAATCGTAAGGCTGGCCGCAATAGGTCCAGGTCGCCTTGTGCAACATCTGCTTGCGATCGGGCGACTGGACCTGAGCCGTCACCTGCGCGACCAGCGCGATCTTCGGGTTGACGTGCGCCTGATGGAATATGGCGAGCTTGTACTCGACGGCGATGATGTGGGACAGCGGGCCGCCGGCCGAGGCGCTACTCGCGCTCTGCTGGGCAGCCGTCGATGCTCCCGACGTCATGCTGGAGACCATGATGTCGCCGGCAATCGTCGAGGCTGCCAGACGCGCCCGCAGGTCCTCGGCGAAATCGGTGTCCTGCATGGCAAGCCGAAGGTCGGCGCGCGTCGTGTCGACCACATCCTCCGACTGAGCCTCAGAGGCGCCCTTCGCACCGCCGACCGCTGCGCCCACCGGCGCCAGGAGCAAGCCGAGCAAGCTGCCGCCGCTTGTCATCGTGGCAACGCCCTGAGCGGCGCCGCGCTGGCCGCCTTCGGCGCTGCCCCGCGCGCCGATCTGCGACGTGTCCGAATTCTTGATCCCGGAAATGTCGCCGGAAATCGACGTAATCGTTCTTCGCGTACTGTCCGGTATGGGGGTTACAGGGGGTTGGGCGCAGGCCGAAACGAAAACACAGACAAGAATCGCTCCCGCGAAAACGCGCGCAACTACCATAGATAGTTTCTCCCCCGATCTTTCAACCAGTGGAAACCATCGACCTGTTCGTTGTCAACGACTGATGGATGCAGAGAGGCTCGCGGCGTCGCGCGCCGCGCGTATGCTACTTCTTCGTCAGCTTGCCTTCGAAGACGCAGTAGCCGTCGAGCTTGATCTTCGAATCGCCGTCCTTGATCTGGCCGATGACGTCCATCATGCCGCCGCCGCCGACCATGGCCGCAGTCTTGATAGCGCCGTTCTTGCCGAGAGTCGTCTCGAACGTGCGCTCCGGCCGGCCGTCCTGCTGGAACCGCCCCTTCACGATGTCACCATCGACCGTGATGTCGATCGCCATCTTGTAGGTCGGGCATTTGCCGCTGCCCGGGACGTTCGCACCGTAGCCGGTCCAGGTGTAGGCGACCGGCTCCGCCTGCGCCGCCCCGGCGGCGAGCATGAGAGCCACGGTCGTTGCGGCAAAGGTCCTGATCATTCTCTGTAGCTCCAATCGGGGGCGTTTTTCCGAGCGTCTAGTGTAGCCACCCTCGTCGGGAAAATCGCCCTTTTGAGGGCGCCACGGTTTCAGTCCCCGTGCAGCGCTAGCGGCCGGTGAAGTGCGGCTCGCGCTTCTCCAGGAACGCCTTGATGCCCTCCTTCATGTCGTCGGTCTGCATCAGCGGCAGGAGCTGCAGGAAGACGTGATGGACATGCTCGTTGAACGGTTCGTTCCACGCCATGCGCATCATCCGCTTGGCCGCCTGGATCGCGAGCGGCGCGTTCGCGGCGATCTCCAGCGCCAGGTCGCGGGCAGCGCCCATGACGTCGGCATCCGGCACGACCTTGTTCACCAGGCCGATCTCCAGCGATTGCGCGGCGGTCAAGGTCCGGCCGGTGAAAATGAGCTCCGCGGCCTTCGCCCACCCCAGCATGCGCGGCAGGTACCAGGTGCCGCCGGATTCCGGCAGGACGCCGCGCTTGGCATAGGAGGCGGCGAGCTTGGCCGACTGCGCCATCACCCGGATGTCGGCGCCGAGTGCCAGGTCGAGCCCGTAGCCGGCCGCGGATCCGTTGAGGGCGCAGATCACCGGCTTGTCCATGGCGTGCAGGACGGGCGGCGGCGTGTTGCGCAGGTCGATGTTGGTCGGCGTGGCGCCCGAACCGACGCTCAGATTGTCGGTGCCCTTGTTCTGCGCTTCGAGGTTCAGCCCGGCACAGAAGGCGCGGCCCGTGCCCGTCAGGATCACCACGCGCACGGCGCGATCCTCGTTCGCCTTGACCAGCGCATCGGTGAGTTGCTTCAGCATCGGGCCGGAGATGGTGTTCATGCGCTGCGGCGCGTTGAGCGTGACCGTCGCGATCGCGCCGTCGACGGCGTAGAGCAACTCCTCCGGCAATACCGAAGCTGTGGGTGCGGCCGCAAACTGGCTCATGTTTCCTCCTTCTGGCGATTGCCGTTATGGTGGCGCAGGAGATCAGATCACGCCATGCAAAACCGTTTCATCGACCTTTACAGCGACACCAAGACCAAGCCCTCCCCCGGCATGCGGAAGGCGATGGCCGACGCCGAGGTCGGCGACGAGCAGAAGATGGAAGACCCCACCGTCAACCGCCTGCGCGACCGGGTGTGCGAGTTGCTCGGCAAGGAAGACGCGGTGTTCCTGCCGAGCGGCACCATGGGCAACCAGATCGCCATCCGCGTGCATTGCCGGCTGGGCGACGAGGTGATCGCCGACCGCACGGCGCACATCATCAACGCCGAGTCGGGCGGCACCGCCGCCAATGCCGGTGTCATGATCCGCATGCTCGACGGCCCCCAAGGCGTCTTCACCGGCGAGCAGGTAAAGGAAGCCATCCGCGATCCCAACAGTCGCAATGCGCCGCGCTCGCGCCTCGTGTCGATCGAGAACACCTCGAACGGCGGCTGCGGCACCGTGTGGCCGCTCGCCACCATGCAAGGCGTGACCAAGGTGGCGCGCGACGCCGGCCTCAGCCTGCACATGGACGGCGCGCGCCTCTGCAACGCGGTCGTCAAATCGGGAACGAAGGCCAGCGACTACGCCGCCTGCGTCGACTCGCTGTGGCTCGACTACACCAAGGGCCTGGGCGCGCCGGTCGGCGCCAGCCTGGCGGGCTCGAAGGAGTTCATCCACGAGGCGTGGCGCCAGAAGCAGATGCTGGGCGGCTCGATGCGGCAGTCCGGCATCATCGCCGCCGCCGCGCTCTATGCCCTCGAACACAACTGGGACCGCCTCGCCGAGGACCACGACAATGCCCGCCATCTCTCGGAGGGTATCGCCAACATCAAGGGTCTGAAGATCGACGCGGCCCGCATGGAGACCAACCTCGTCTTCTTCGAAGTCACCAAGCCCGGCTGGACGCCGGCCAGGCTGGTCGAGGCCTGCAAGGAGCGCGGCGTCGGCATGGGCACCGCCGCCGGCAACCGCATCCGCGCCGTCATCCATCTCGACGTCAACAAGGCCGACATCGACAGCGCCCTGAAGGTGATCAGCGACGCGCTGGCGGCTTAAGATGAAATGACTCTTCATTGGAGCGCGCCACTCCAGTGGCGCTCATGAACCGCCAAGCTGCAAAAAGAGAGCGCAACTGGAGTTGCGCGCTCCCGTGAGCATCATCACGAGTTATGGCGCGGCGTAGCCGCGGCGGACCCATTCCTGGACCAGGAAGCGAAGGTCGAAAATCGGCTTGCTGTCATAGCCCTTGCCGACCCAGCAGAACTGGCGCTGGTCGAGGCTGCGACCGGCGACCAGGCGGAGGCCGGCCTCCAGCTCGCCGCGCCGCGCCAGGGCGACGGCCTGCAATCCCTGCAACGTGTCGCGCAGGCAGGCGGCGTCCTTGGCGGGCAGCTGCGCCAGCTCGCGCGGAAGCTGGCGGGCCGCCGCTTCGATCTCGGCCGCTGCTCCGTCCCAGGCGAGCGCATCGGCCACCTCGACCAGGCGGCGGCTGGCTTCCTGCGCGTCGACGCCTTGCCGCAGACCCACCAGCGTCGGGACGTCCGTCCGGTCGCCCTGCTCGCGTAGCAGCATGACGCCCACGAAGATGTCGGAGACGCCGAAGGCGCCGGCGCTGCCGGCCACGAAGTCGCGCAGCATCGCCTTCGCCTTGTCGACCTGCCCCTGCAGCAGCAGGAGCCGGAGCGCCGGAAGATCCTTGCCCGGAGAGACGTGGAGATAGGCGTCGAGCGCGGCCGCGGCCCGCGCCGTCAGCCCGGCATTCTGCTGCGCCTCGATGATGTGAACGATGAGACCGCCATCGAGCTCGATCGCGGCCGGTTCTGCCTCCATGAGCGCCCGCGCATCGACCGCATTGCCTTCGAGCACCAGCGCGATGAGCTGGAGTTGCGACCGCAGTTTGGGATTGATGCGATCCATGGTCTGCCGTTCGGGCGCGGCGAGGTCGGCGAACCTTCGGGCGAGCTCGGACCGGGGATAGGTCGCCAGGAAGGATACGGCCCAGTCGAGGCCGAGCGCATTGGCCGCCGCATCGTCGATCGGCCCGCCTGCGGCCATGCGCGCGAGGATCAGCGATTGCCGCGCCCCGTACCAGGCGAGCGTCGGCGCATTGTTGCGACGCGCGACATCGGTCTGTGCATCGGCCGCGAGGATCGCAGCATTCGTCAGATCGATGCCGTTCTCGCGCGCGCTCTTGTCGAAGATGGCGATCAACTGTTCGACCAGTTCCACCGACCGGGGTCCGGCACTCGCCCCCGCCACCGCTTCCGCGAGAGCCACGAGATAGGGCTGCCCCGCCGCCGCAGCGGCCGGTTGCGACGTGAGCTTGAAGGCCGACTGCCAGTAGACGCTGCGCGCCTGCCAACGCCGCGCGAAGTCACGATCGAGCGTCCAGTCGCAATCGCCATAGTCGACCGACACGCGGCGCTCCGGTGACAGTTGCCGCGGCTCGACCGCCTCGATGACCTTGCGAACGAGACGCTCGACTTCGGTGCTGTCGCCGCGGCGGCTGGCCACGACGGCCAGACGCGCCAGGATCTCCGGCCCCGCCGGCGCCCGGCGCGTGGTCTGGGTCATGCTGCCGGCCGCGCGCTGCTCGGCCTCGGTCGCGGCCCCGAGATCGGCCAGCCTCAGCCCCATCGCGGCGTCGAGTTCGGGCGCCGTCAGGCGCGTGGCCACCTGCCGTGCCAGGGCCCGATGGCCATGCTGACACAGCCAGTCGACGCCGACGCTGCGATTGACGAGGCCCGCCGCTTCGCCGACGCCCGGCTGCATCGACTGGAAGAACCAGGTCATGGCGTCGGCATCGTTCGCGCGCATGAGCTGAAGGAAGTACTGCTTGTTGACACCCTCGCCGGACGAGAGGCCGGCATATTGCCGGTCGAGCAGGAAGATTCGCTGCAGGTCATCGCGCCCCTCCGCCAGCCCCCTGGCCGAGCCCAAACCGACTTCGATGACTTCGCGGTCGCCCGATGCGGCTTTCTCGGCCAGCGCCTCGTCGATCACCCTCAGCCTGTCGGCGGCCTCGTACTGGCGATGGTTGGATGGCAGGAACAGCAGCGCCAGATAGGCCTCGACCTGCATCCGCCGCTTCAGGTCGGCATTCGTCTCGCGCTGCGCCTTGTCGAGGTGAGAGTCGATCAACTCAACGGCGCGGCCAAGCGTCGTGCGCTCAAGGGTCGTCGCAGCGGCCGGCGATTGCGCTTGGCCGAGGGAAGCGAAGCAGTGCACTCCCCAGGCCGCAGCCAAGGCAGACTTGATCCAAACCCGAGATTTCATCGTCGATGCTGGTTGCCGGAACCGGTGTATGATGATCTTTAACCAACGACTGAGTGCATTTGGTGGCAAAGATTACAGCAGACTGGCTCGTTCGGCGCCCTGCCAAGTACCGTCCCGGCGAGGCCCGATGAACGCTCCCCTGAGGCTCGGTCATTCGATCACGCGGCGTGAAGACCAGCGCTTCCTGACCGGCCGCGGGCGCTATGCCGACAATACCGCGCCGGCCGATGCGCTTGCCGTGCTGTTCGTGCGCTCACCGCATGCGCATGCCCGGATCTTGGGCATCGATACGGAGGCCGCGCTCGCAGCGCCCGGCGTCGAGGCGATCTATACGGCGCAGGATCTCGTGGCCGACAAGGTCGGTCACCTGCCGGCCATCAGCGAGATCAAGGACGAGGCCGGGAATCGCCATCGCGAGCCGGAGCATCTGCCGATGCCTGTCGGCAAGGTGCGCCATGTCGGCGACATCGTGGCGATGATCGTGGCCGGCACGATCGACCAGGCGCGCGATGCCGCCGAGCTTCTCCAGATCGACTATGAGGAGCTGCCCGCCGTCGTGACGGCGGCGCAGGCGCTGGCGCCCGATGCGTCGCTCGTACACGACGATGTGCCCGGCAACCTGATGTGCCGCTGGGGCAAGGGCGACGGTGCGGCGACCGAGGCGGCGTTTGCGCGGGCGGCGCACGTCACCACGCTCTCGATCCGCTCGCCGCGCCAGATCGTGCACTACATGGAGACGCGGGCCGCCTGGTCGCGCTACGACGCGGCCGAAGACCTCGTCACCGTGACCTTCTCGTCCCAAGGCGTGCAGATCCCGCACCGGCTGATGTGCGAGCGCGTGCTTCACGTCCCAAAGGAAAAGCTGCGGCTGATCACCGAGGATGTCGGCGGCGGCTTCGGGCCGAAGTTTCCGATCTATGCCGAATCGACCTTGATCGCCTGGGCGACGCGCAAGCTCGGCCGCGGCCTGCGCTGGACCTGCGAGCGCAGCGAGCTCGCGCTGGCCGACAGCCATGCTCGCGACCTCGTCGCCACGGCCGATCTCGCGCTCGACGCCGAGGGCCGCTTCATCGGCCTGCGCGTGCATGCCCAGGCCAATTACGGCGCCTATGTCTCGATGTTCGCCCCGACCATCCCGACCACGGGACTCGCCAAGGTCATCTCCGGCCTCTACCGCATTCCCGCGATCCGCATCGACTTCGACTGCGTCTTCAGCAACACCGTGCCAGTCGACGCCATTCGCGGCGCCGGCAAGCCCGAGGCACTGTTCCTGCTGGAGCGCCTGGTCGACCTCGCGGCGCACGAGACCGGCCGCACGCCGGTCGAGCTGCGACGCCTCAACCTGCTGCGCGCCGACGAGATGCCGTATGCGGCGGCGAGCGGCTACACCTACGACGCCGCCGATTGCACCCGGCTGTTCGAGACGGCGCTGTCGGCGGCCGACGAAGCGGGCTTCGCGGCCCGGCGCGCGGCCAGCGAAGCCGCGGGCAAACGGCGTGGACTGGGCCTCTCCTGTCACCTGCATGGCACCGGCGGCATCGCCGACGAGCATGTCGTGGTGAATGCCGAGGCCGGCCGGCTGGTCGCTCGGGTCGGCACGCAGAGCCAGGGCCAGGGCCACGAGACCGTGTTCGCCCAGATCCTGGCCGCAGCGCTCGGCGTCCCGGTCGAGCGAATCGAGATCCAGCAGGGCGACACGCGCAGCATCCCGCACGGCGGCGGCACCGGCGGCTCCTCCTCGACCATCATCAGCGGCACGACGCTCAAGCGCGCGGCCGACGTACTGATCGAGCGCGGTCGGGACCTCGCCGCCGAACGGCTCGAGACATCGCCCGCGGACATCGCCTATCGCGACGGCTCCTTCGAGGTGGTGGGCACCGACCGGCGGGTCGGCCTGTTCGAGCTGGCGGCCTGGAAGCCGTTCGACGGCGATGCCGTGTTCGCCGACAGGATCGATTCCTTTCCCACAGGCGTCATGGTCTGCGAGGTCGAGGTCGATCCCGAGACCGGCGAAACGCGCATCGACCGTTTCCTCGCCGTCGCCGATTGCGGCCCGGTCGTGAATCCGCGCCTGCTCGCGGGCCAGATGCATGGTGGCATCGTGCACGGTCTCGGCAACGCGCTGATGGAAGAGGCGCTTTACGACGAGGAGAGTGGGCAGCTCCTCACCGGCACCCTGATGGACTACGCCCTGCCGCGGGCCGACGACGTGCCCTCGTTCGGGATCGAGACGATCGCGACGCCCTCGCCCAACAACATGCTGGGCTTCAAGGGCGTCGGCGAGTTGCCGACCAACGGCGCGCCGGCGGCGCTGGCCAACGCCGTGCTCGACGCGCTGCGGCCGCTGGGCATCCGCCATATCGACATGCCGCTGACCGCCGCCAAGGTCTGGGCGGCGCTGCCGAAGGGCTGATCAGGCCTGCAGCAGGTCGAAGAGGCCGCGGCCGCCGACATAGAGACCGGCCGCGATCACGAACAGGGCGAACAGCTTCGTGAGCGCGCCCTTGCGCCGCCCCAGTACGGCATTGGCCTTCGTGCCGAACAACGCTCCGGCCACGCCGCCCGCGATCAGCAACGCCGCCACGTGCCAGTCGACCAACCCGGACCAGGCATAGCTGCCGGCGGCGGTGATGCCGAAGGCGGTCACCGCAACGAGTGAGGCACTGGCCGCCTCCTCGAGCTTCATGTCGGCGGCGAGGATCAGGCCGGGCACGATCAGGAAGCCGCCGCCGATTCCGAAGAAGCCCGATAGCAGGCCGACGCCCGCGCCGAGCACCAAGAGACGCGGCAGGAGCTGCCGCGCATTCTCGCGCGTCAGCCAGGCCGACTGGCTGCCACCCTTGTCCTTGGGGCGCAGCATCAGCAGGCCGACGACGATCATCAGGATACCGAACAGCGCGACGAGCTTCTGCCCGTCCATCGCCTTGCCGAGCGCGGCGCCGGCGAAGGCGCCGCCAACACCCGCGAGGCTGAACACGATCGCGCAGGGCCAGCGGATCGGCGCCTTGCGGGCATGCATCGCCAGGCCCGCCGCAGCATTGATGGCAACGGCGAAGGCGGCGGTGCCGATCGCCACATGCGCCGACGGCATGCCGACGGCGTAGAGAAGCAGCGGCACGGCAAGGATCGAGCCGCCGCCCCCGATGAGTCCGAGAACAAGGCCGACCATACCGCCCGAGGCAAGCGCCGCGACCGGGGCGAACATCACGCCAGCGCCTTCCGTGCCGCCCGGTTCCACGGCATCAGGGCCAGCAGCTTGGCCATGCCGCACCAGCCCGTGCTGCCAGCGAAGACGAGACCGGCGCCGACGAAGGCCGAGACGGCAAGGAACGGCGGCGCGATCCAGAGGCCGAGGACCACCCCCAGCACCACCAGGCTGCCGGCCACGATCTGGACCTGCCGCATGATCTCGATCGGCTGGCTCCGGTCGGCCGAAACCGGAAGCCCGGCGCGTTTCCACGCCTCGAGCCCGCCCTCTAGCAGATAGGCCTCGCATCCCGCCGCCTCACCGAGGCGCGTGGCGTTGGCGCCGGTGCGGGCGCCGGAACGGCAATGGAAGATCACCGCCTTCGCGCCGGGCGCTTCCACACTCCGCAGACTGGAGAGCGGCGCATGCTGCGTGCCGGGGATGTGCTCGCGCGCCCTCTCATCAGCCTCGCGTACGTCGACCAGGACTGCACCTTCGGCGATGAGCTGCCGCGCCCGGGCGGCATCGATGACGGGCAGGGACATGATGGATCCTTTCCGCGCGGCCGTTCAGTCCGCGCAATAGAGTCGATGAAGCGTCGACAGCAGCGTCTCGATCCGGGCGTCGCCGATCCGGTACCAGACGGTCTGCGCCTCGCGCCGGAAGGCGACGATCCCCTCCTCCCGCATGCGGGCTAGATGCTGGGACAGCGCCGATTGCGACAGGCCGACTTCGGCCGCGAGCGTGCCGACGGTCGCCTCACCCACCTCCACGAGCTTGCAGAGGATGAGCAGGCGGCGATCGTTCGCGAGCGCCGAGAGGATGCCGGCCACTTCGCCGGCTTTCGCCTGAAGCGCCTTGGGATCGATGGTTTGCTTCGTTTTCATTTTAGGTATTGCTAATTTAGCTATTGCTAATATATCTGTCAATCAGAGAACGGAGAAATTCATGACCCAGCCCCTCATCGATGCCTTCTTCGACGAAGCGACCTACACGGTGACCTATCTGCTGACCGACCCCGAAACGCACCGCGCCGCGATCGTCGACCCGGTGCTCGACTACGATCCCAAGTCCGGGAAGGCCTCGACCAGATCGGCGGAACGCGTCCTCGCCAAGGCCGCGGAACGACAGGCCTCGATCGACTGGATTCTGGAAACCCATGCCCATGCCGATCATCTGACGGCGGCGCCGCTGTTGAAGACCCGCACCGGCGCCAAGGTCGTCATCGGCGAGCACATTTGCGACGTGCAGAAGATCTTCAAGAAGGTCTTCAACGCGGCCGACGTGAGCGAGGATGGACGCGAGTTCGACCGGCTGGTCACCGATGGCGAGACACTGACACTCGGCAATCTGCGCATCGAGGTGATGCACCTGCCCGGCCACACGCCGGCGGACGTCGCCTACCGGATCGGCGATGCCGTGTTCGTCGGCGATACGATCTTCATGCCCGACTACGGCACGGCCCGCGCCGACTTCCCCGGTGGGGACGCGCCCACGCTCTACCGCTCGATCCGGCGCTTGCTCTCTCTGCCACCGGCGACGCGCCTGTTCATGTGCCACGATTACAAGGCGCCCGGGCGAGACCAGTATGCCTGGCAGACCACGGTGGCCGAGGAGCGGGCGCGCAACGTCCATGTCCATGACGGCGTGCCCGAGGCCGAGTTCGTTGCGATGCGCACCAAGCGCGACGCCACGCTCGCCGCACCCGTTCTGCTCCTGCCCTCGGTGCAGGTGAACATCCGCGCCGGTCGTCTGCCGCCGCCGGATGACAACGGCCAGAGCTATCTTAAGATTCCGGTGAAGCTCGTCGCGGCGTGACGATTGGCAGGACGTTTCGCTCCCGCTAGGCTCCAGGGCCAAGGGAGAAGAAACGCATGTCCAAGAAATCTGCAGCCGCGCTTGCGGGCGCGCTGATCGTGTTTGCCTCGTCGGCCTTTGCCCAGGCTGCGTGGCCCAACAAACCCATCAAGCTGGTCGCGCCCTATCCGCCGGGCGGCCAAACCGACGTCGTGTCCCGCTACTTCGCTGAAAAGCTCTCGGGTGTGCTGGGCCAGCAGGTGATCGTCGACAACAAGCCCGGCGCCAACGGCATGGTCGGCATGGAGATCGTCAAGAACCTGCCGGGCGACGGATACACGTTCGTCTACGTGAACTCGTCGATGATGTGCATCAATCCCTACGTCTACAAGAAGATCCCCTACGACGGCTTCAAGGACTTCATGCCGGTGACCCAGCACGGCCTCGCGCCGCTCGCGATGGTCGTGCCGCCCTCTTTGGGCATCAAATCGGTGAAGGACTTCGTCGCCTGGGCGAACGAGCGCAAGGGCAAGGTGAACTTCGCCTCGTTCGGCAACGGCTCCTCCTCGCACATCTGGGGCGAGATGCTGAACCAGGCCGAGAAGCTGGACATGACGCACGTGCCCTACAAGGGCGCCGGGCCGGCCGTGCAGGACGTCGTGGCCGGCCACATCCCGATGACCATCCAGGACCTCGCCGCCAGTGGCGGTGCGATCAGCGGCGGCAAGCTGACGCCGCTCGCGGTCACCTCCGCCCAGCGCTGGCCGCGCCTGCCCAACGTGCCGACCTTCGAGGAGGCCGGCTACAAGATCAACCTGACCGGCTGGAACGGCGTCATGGCGCCGGCCGGCACGCCCAAGGAGATCGTCGAGCGGCTGAGCGCGGAGATCCGCAAGTTGGTGCAGACTCCCGAGGGCAAGGAGAAGCTCCTCGACATGGGTCTGATCGCCACCGGCACGACACCGGCGGAGATGACCGAGATCATGAAGACCGGTTGTGCCGCCTGGGGCGACGCCGTGAAGCGCGCCGGCGTCGAGCCCGAATGAGCGATCGGGCCTGATCCACATCAAGGACGGGAGGGCGTCCCCATGCGAGCGTCGCGCGCATGGGGAAGCGAATCCTGATCCTGAACGGCCATCCCGACACTTCCCGCAAGGGCCTGTGCGGCGCCCTGGCCGACGCCTATGCCGACGGGGCCGCCTCGGGCGGCCACACGGTCGAACGGCTCGATATCGGGACGCTGCAGTTCGACCTGATGCGATCCCAGAGCGAATTCGAGAACGGCACGGCGCCGCCCGACATCGCGGCGGCGCAGGAGGCGATCGGCCGCGCCGAACACCTGGTGGTCGTCTTCCCGCTGTGGCTGGGCGACATGCCGGCCCTGCTCAAGGGCTTCTTCGAGCAGGCCCTGCGGCCGGGCTTCGCTTTCGCCTATCGTCCCAACGGCTTCCCGGAGAAGCATCTCGCCGGTCGCAGCGCCCGGATCGTCGTCACCATGGGCATGCCGGCGTTCGTGTACCGCTGGTACTTCCGCGCGCACGCGGTGAAGAACCTGAAGCGCAACATCCTGGGGTTCGTGGGCTACGCGCCGGTGCGCGACACGATCGTGGGCGGCGTCGCAACGGCCAAGCCCGCCGCCATGGCCCGACACTTCGAGAGCATGCGCGCCCTCGGCCGGTCCGCGCGCTGAGCTAGGGTCGTTCCCTGGGAAGACTGATATGAGTCTGTCTGACTCGCAAAGACTCTAGCGCCGCGACAGGCGGTCGAGCGCCGCCGCAATCGCCTCGCGAGTCGCGGCAGGTTGCTCGGCGAGCGCATGGCCCAGCAGGTCGAGCTGGCGGCGCAGCGTGTGCACCTGGTCGACCAGGTCGACCACCGTTTCCACGGACTCGTCGTCGAAACCCAGCTCGTCGACCAGCTCGCCCAGCAGGCGCGCGCGCGCCACGTCGATCTGCTCGAAACGCCAACTGTCGCCGCTGCCGGCCGGTCGCAGCAGGCCACGCGACACCCAGCGCTCGACATGGACTACCGTCAGCTGACCGTGCTGTCGCAGCAGTTCGTCCAACGTCGTCATGTGAACTGCTCCATCTCCTTGCGTGGATCGTAGGCGCGACCGGCTTCCCAGCCCTCGAGGAATTGCTTGAGCTTGTCGTCCGGCGTCTCGGGCAGGACGACCTTCAGCTTCACATACTGGTCGCCGCGCTGGCCCGACTTGCGGTCGAGCAGGCCGCGGCCCTTGAGCCGCAGCGACGTGCCAGCATTGGATCCCGCCGGCACGTTCAGCATCACCGCGCCGCCCACCGTCGGCACCTTTACCTTGCCGCCGAGCGTGGCCTCGGTGAGCGTGACCGGCAGCTCGACATGGATATCGTTGTCGCGCGGCTGGAAGAAGGCGTGCGGGTCGACATGGATCTCGACATAGGCATCGCCGGCCGGACGGCCCTGCGACCCCGGCATGCCTTGCCCCTTGAGGCGCAGGGTCTGGCCGTCGGTCGTGCCCTCGGGCACGTCGATGTCGAGCGTCTTGCCATCGGGAAGCGTGACCCGCTGCTTGCCGCCGCGCGCCGCGACCAGGAACGGCACGCGCAAACTGTAGGTGACGGGCATGCCGCCTGTGTCGAAGCCGTCGCCGCCGAAGCCTGGTCCCCCGCCGCGACGCTGGCCGAACATCTCGGAGAAGATGCCGCCCATGTCGACGAAAGATTCGTGGCCGCCAGCATGTTCGTACTTGCCACCGCGGCCGCCCGCCTGGTCGCGATAGAAGCCGCGCGGCGGCATTTCCTGGCCGGTGCCGTCGATCTCGCCCGCGTCGAAACGCCGGCGCTTCTCCGTGTCGGAGAGAATGTCGTTGGCCTGGCCGATCTCCTTGAACTTGGCTTCGGCCGCCTTGTCGCCTGGATTGAGGTCGGGGTGGTGCTTCTTGGCGAGCTTGCGGAACGCCTTCCGGATATCGTCCTCGGAGGCAGTCCTCGGCACGCCCAGAACGGAATAAGGATCTGTCATAGCCCTACAGATGTGATGTGTATTGCGAGCTTACAAGAGCTTTATGACAGGCTCTCACAGGCCCAGTACCGCCTTGGCGATGATATTGCGCTGGATCTCGTTGGAGCCGGCATAAATCGTCGAGGCCCGGTTGTTGAGGTAGAGCGGCATGGCGCTGATCCCCCACTCGGGCGTCACGGTCGGCGCGTTGTGGCCGAGTTCGCGCGCCTCGGGTTCGAACGGCGCGGCATACCAGGCCAGCGCCTCGACCCCGAGATGGTCGAGTTTCTGCAGGGTCTCGCTGCCCCTGATCTTCATCGAGGAAGAGACGGCGCCGGGATTGCGGCCGCGGCTGAGGTCGGACAGGACCTGCATCTCGATCATCTCCAGCGCCTGGATGTCCATCTCCGCTTCCGCCAACCGCTCGACGAAGCCGCGCTCCGCGATCAGTCGGCCTGACCCGTCGGCCGCCTCCTCGCGGGCCACCCGCTTCACATCGTCGAGACGGGCATAGAGGTTCGGCGTGTAGGCATCCCCGCCGCGCTCGAACTCGAGCAGGTACTTGGCGACCGTCCAGCCGGCGTTCTCGGGGCCGATGCGGTTGGCGACCGGCGTGCGGACATTGTCGAGGAACACCTGGTTGACCTCGTGGTCGCCGGCCAGGGTCAGGATCGGCGCGACGGTGAGGCCCGGTGTCGTCATCGAATCGATCAGCACGAAGGAGATGCCGTCCTGCGGCTTGCCCTCCGTTGAAGTCCGCACGAGGCAGAACATGTGGTCAGCGACATGCGCGCCCGTGGTCCAGATCTTGGTGCCGTTGATGACGTAGTCGTCGCCGTCGCGCTCGGCGCGGGTCCGGAGGCTGGCGAGGTCGGAGCCCGATCCCGGCTCGGAATAGCCCTGACAGAAGGTGATGTCGCCGGACACGATGCGCGGCAGGTACTTTTCCTTCTGCTCCGGCGTGCCGAACTTCATGATCACCGGCCCGACCATGCGCAGCCCCATCGAGAAGACGCGCGGGGCGTCGGCCGCGATGCATTCGCGGCTGAAGATGTAGCGCTGGGTCGCGCTCCAGCCGGTGCCACCATGTTCCGTGGGCCAGCTCGGCGCCGACCAGCCGCGGCGGGCCAGGATCTTGTGCCATCGGATACCGGCGGCATAATCAGAAAACACACCGGCCGTCTTGCGCCCGGCCTCCCGCAGATCCTCAGTCAGGTTCTCGTCGAGGAAGCGCCGAACCTCGCGGCGGAAGTCTTCGTCTTCTTTGCTGAGCGCCAGATCCATCGCACTTCCTCCGCTTTTTTCTTGCCGGAGAGGCTAGCGACCACCGCCGCCACCCGTCCAGTGGCGTGCTGACACGAGCGCTCGACGGGCGGTATGGTTCTTGCCTCTGAAGCGTAACGAACGCGGAGGTCGCCGTGGCCCGACTGGTTGGTCTGATCGCCCTTCTCTTCCTGGCGCTGCCGGCGGCGGCCCAGGAGCGCAAGGAAGTCGACCTGGCGCTGGTGCTGGCGATCGACATCTCCGGCAGCATCGATCCCGATGAGGCCAGGATGCAGCGCCAGGGCTATGTCGAGGCGTTCAGCGACCCGGTCATCGTGAGGGCGATCCTGGGCGGCAATCACGGCCGCATCGCCGTCGCCTACTTCGAATGGTCCGATTCCTGGATCCAGAAGCTGCTGATCGACTGGACCCTGCTCGATTCCGAGGCCGCGATCGCGGACTTCGCCCGCCGGCTCGCCGACGCGCCGATTTCGATCTCGCGCCGCACCTCGATCAGCGGCGCCATCCGCTATGCCATTCCGATGTACGGCCGCAGCCCCTACGAACCCGAGCGCAAGGTGCTCGACATATCGGGCGATGGATCGAACAACGACGGCGGCCTCGTCACCGATGTCCGTCACGACGCGCTGAAGGAGCGCATCATCATCAACGGCCTGCCGATCATGAACGGCCGCCCCAACCCGTTCGGCTTCCCGGCAGAGGACGACCTCGACAAATACTACCTGCACTGCGTGACCGGCGGCCCGCGTTCCTTCGTCGAGGTCGCGCGCAGCTTCGAGGATTTCCCCCGCGCCATTCGCAAGAAGCTCCTGCAGGAGGTGGCCGACATCGGCCCGCTGAACGATTTCGATATCGGCGAACTTGGCGCGGCCCGCGACGGCCTGCAGCTCGCCCAATCGGGAACGTCCGGCCGCCGTACGGTCAAGGCCGACGACGACTACACCCGCTTCGTGCGACCGGAATACGAACTGGGCTGCGACGTGGGCGAGCGCCGGTCCCGCGATTTCTGGCAGCGCCGCTTCGGGGTGACGCCCGACTGAGACCGTTTGACGGGTCGAGCGCGATCCGGAAGATATCCCTCAATCAATCATGAAGTGTCGGGGTCTCCCCGACCGAGGGAGCCCCATGACCCACGCGACCGCCCAGGCGATCTATTTCTACGACCGCCATCCGATGTCGGGCGAGATCATCAAGGCCAAGCTGCGGGCCGCGCGCGGCCATCTCAAGGACGTTAAGCCGGAGGAACTCTGGCCGCACGACCAGGACCACTATGGCGGCATCGCCGCCACGGACGCGCTGGCGCTGGCGGCCTCGATCGGCCCCGGCACGGCAGTTGCGGACTTTTGCGCCGGCCTCGGCGGCACCGTGCGCTACCTCGCCCATCGCTACGGCGCCGACGTCACCGGCATCGAGCTCACCCCGTCACGCATCGCCGCCGCGCAGGAACTCATTGCGCTGGTGGGCCTCCAGGACAGAGCGCGGGTCCGGCAGGGCAACGTGATGGACGCGCCACTGCCTGGTGCTTCCATGGAGGTCGTCGTGAGCCAGGAGGCGCTCTGTCACGTCCCGGACCGGCGCGCGACCCTGGCGGAAGCGTACCGGATCCTGCGGGACGGCGGGCGCCTGGCGATGACCGACTGGATCGCCAACACGCCGCTCTCGGCGAAGGATGCGCAGCTGATGTGGGATGGCATGGCCATCCAGCCGCTGGAGACTTTGTCGTCGTACGGCGACATCGCGAAGGAAGCGGGCTTCCGCGTCCAGTCGGCCACGGACCTCACGGACGAATGGGGGCCGATCCTCGAGCAGCGGCTTGCCATGTACCAAAGGCTGCGTGAGGAAGCGCGTCAGGCCGGCACGCCGATGGGCCACGATGCCTTCCACGAATCCTACATCCGGTTCGTCGAGCTGATCCTGAGGCGCGACCTCGGCGGCATCCGTCTGGTCGCGGTGAAATAGGACTACGGCGCGGGGCGCTGCGCGCTTCCTGGCGTCGGCGGACTGAGCGTCGGGCCGAAGCCGGAGTCGAAGCCACCGATCCCCGGTCCGCCCATCCTCGGTTGTCCTCCCGGACCGCTGGCCGCACCCGCACTGCGGGGCGCCGGCCCGCCCTGAACCGGGCCGAGGGCGTTCGGGCCCTTGCCGGAATTGGCGTCGGCGAAGCCGGTTTCCTTTGCCGCCCTGTTGGCGCTCGCGTCGGGCCTGCCTCCGACGACCGCTTCGAGCCGGCTCATATTGTCGACGAGGCTTCCTCGGGCAGGACGCATCGCCGGTCCGGGTGGCTGGCCAAGGAGCGTGCTGACCTGAAAGCCCGGTACCGTCACGGTCTGTGTCCTTCGCTGGCCGGTCATCGTCATTTCATAGCCGAACACGAAGGTGGCCGTGGTTTTCGTCGGCTCGACGCTGAACATCGTGATACCGCCGCGAATCGTGAGCGTGGCCGACGGGGTCACGACGATGATCGGCGTCTTCTTGCTGATCCTGCCGCCAACCAGTCGGAACACGCCCTTCGTCGCCGTAACCGCCAGATCGCCGAGCTTCTGGTCCGCGTCATAGACAAACCTGTCGAGGGTGACCTGCGCCTGGTTGCTGATCGTCAGGGCCGTTCCGTCGAGGAACAGCAGGTGGGCACGATCCGCCGCGCCCGTGGTCACGACCTCGCCTGCCCTCACGTCGATTCCGACATGGAGGACCCGCTCGGTTTCATCGGGTGGCTTGCCGGTCGGATCCCCCGTGACCGCCGACGTGATCCCGATCCTTTGCGCAAACGCTGCACCGGGCGCGCCTACCACCAGGGGCAAGGCCAGGATTGTTGCACCCACCAGGAGCGCGCCACGCATCTTCCGCATGGAAGCGCTACGCGCATACGGTCGTCCTCATCCCCTCGACCGATCAGCAAGATTTCATCGCGCTGCGGGCAACTTTCGCTACGCTGGATGTGTCAATCCGGTCGAAGGATGGGCAGGGCCGACAATTTCCTGGCGGCGAAATCGAGGAAGGCATCGATCTTCGGCGCGCGATGGGCACGTCCCTTGGTGAGGAGCTGTACCGGCAGCGACGGCGGCTCGTAAGTGCGCAACAGGCGTACGAGACGGCCGGCCGCGAGATCCTCGGCGACCTGATAAGAGAGAAACTGCGCGATGCCGCGGCCCTCGCGCGCGAGCCGCAGCCGGGTCTCGATGTCGTCGACGCGTAGCCGGCCCGCGAGATGGGGCGGCGCACCGCGACGGCGGCCGCCGAAGGTCCATTCCATCGCCCCACGCGACGTGCCGAGCAGCGCCTCGTGCCGTGCAAGATCTGCCGGCGCCTTCGGCGTGCCCTGGCGGGCGAGATAGGCCGGGCTTGCCACCCATTGCCGCCGTACATGCCCGACCGGCCGTGACACGAGACTCGAATCAGCCAGCGCGCCGATGCGGACCGCCACGTCGATCCCTTCCTCGATGAGGTCGACATTGCGATCGTTCAACAACAGCTCGATCTCGACACTCTCGTGGCTGTCGAGGAAGCGCGCTGTCAGCGGCGCGACATGGCGCCGGCCGAACTGCACCGGCGCGGCGATGCGCAACAGGCCGCGGACCGGCGCCTCGCGGGCACCCGCCGCGGCGGCTTCGTAGCTCTCGACGACACCCCGCGCCCGCTCGTAGAGCGCACGGCCGGCCTCGGTCGGCGCGAGCCGCCGTGTCGTGCGATCGATCAGGCGCACGCCCAGGCGGTCCTCGAGGGCCGCGAGGGCGCGCGTCACCGCCGGCGCCGAACGGCGCAGGCGCTGCGCCGCGCGCACCAAGCTCCCCTCCTCCACGATGCGCAAGAAGATCGCGAACTCGTCCAGCCGGTCCATCTAATTCTTTCTGATATTGTAATTATCAATTTAGCATTCTTGCCATTTTCGGCGCAAACGTCGGGACTTACTTTGGGAGGGAACTCAGGAGGACACCGACATGCTGAAGGGAAGCTGCCTCTGCGGCGCCGTCGCCTACGAGGCCGACGCGCCCGTCGAGCGGATCGTGCACTGCCATTGCCACACCTGCCGAAAGACGCACGGCACGGCCTTCTCGTCCGTCACGGCGGTGCCGCGCGACAAGTTCCGCTGGCTGCGCGGCGAGGACGCGCTCGCCGCCATCGAGTCCTCGCCCGGCAAGTTCCGCCGCTTCTGCAGCAGGTGCGGCTCGCACGTGATGGCCGAAAGGGTGGCACAGCCTGTCGTGCTGCTTCGCCTTGGGTGTCTCGACACCGAAGTGATGGAGCGGCCACAGGTCCATATCTGGCGCTCGGACGCCGCCCCCTGGTACGACCCCAAGGTCAATGTGCCCGAGAAGCAGGAGGGCGTGTGATGGCTGCCGACACGATGGACTTCCTGCCGTTCCACGCCGACGAAGAGGCGGCACAGAAGCTGGCCGGACAGCGAACCGGCCTCGCGCCGATCCGACGCTTCCTGCCCGAGCAGCATCGCGCCTTCTTCTCGCTGCTACCCTACCTGTTCACTTCGACACCCGACGCGACCGGCTGGCCAATGGCTTCGGTGCTGGCCGGTCCTCCGGGGTTCGTCACGTCTCCAGATCCCGCGACCTTGCGGATTGCTGCCCTGCCGCGGGACGGCGATCCTGCGGGTCCGGGCTTCTCGGCCGACGCCGGGATCGGTCTGCTGGGAATCGATCTGGGGACGCGGCGGCGCAACCGCGCCAACGGCCGCATCATCGCACGCGACAGCGGGCTCACGGTGCATGTCACCCAGAGCTTCGGCAACTGTCCGCAATACATCCAGACCCGCAACGTCGTCGCCCGCGACACGAAGGCCGAGTCCGCCGAGGCGCTCACCGGCCTGGACGAGGCGGCGCGCGATCTCATCGAATCGGTCGACACGTTCTTCGTCGCCAGCCGGTCCCGTGCAGACCTGGGCGCCGAGGGCGGGTTCGACATGTCACACCGCGGTGGCCGGCCGGGCTTCGTCGGCGTCCACGGCAACACGCTCGTCATCCCCGACTTTCGCGGCAACCGCTTCTTCAACACGTTGGGCAACCTGCTGGGCGATCCGCGGGCCGGCCTGTTGTTCGTGAACTTCGATACCGCGGAGGTCCTGCAACTGCAGGGCACTGTGACCATCGACTGGCATCCCGGTGAGGCGGCCCCGGACGGCGCCGAGCGGCTGTGGCGCGTCGAGGTGGCGCGCGCCTGGCGCACGCCGTCCGCATTCCCCTATCGCTCGACGTTCGGCAGCTACGCACCGAGTACGCTGCACACTGGCATCTGGTAGGAGAGCGGCCGTCAGGCTACGGCGGACCGCAACCGCGCCACCATGGCCTCGATCGCCAGCAGGTAGGAATCGATCCCGAATCCTGCGATCATGCCGACCGCCGCTTCCGAGGTGACCGAACCGAAGCCGCGCTTTTCAATGTTGGTCATGTGGATTTCGATCGCCGGCATCGAGATCGACCGCAGGCAGTCACGCAAGGCGTGGCCGGCATGGAGAAACCCGGCGGGGTTGAACAACAACCCGTCGAACTTGGCGCGATCGGCCTTGTAGATCGCCGACACCGCCTCGCCTTCGGAATTGGTGTAGACGATCTCGACCGAGACGGTGAGGTCCCTGGCCCGACGCCGGACCGCGGCATCGAGTTCCTTGGCTGTGGTCGTACCGTAGAGCTCGGGCTGCCGCCGGCCCAGATACTCCATGTTCGCGCCCTGAATCAGCAGAAGCTTCATCGTACGAACTCTAGGGCAATTTCGCTCACAAGCGAACCAAGCCCGTTCCGCAGGTCAACGCGGCAGGGTAGAAGTCCCCATCAGGCTTTCGTCGATCGAGCGAGCGCATTGGCGGCCCTCGCGGATCGCCCAGACGACCAGCGACTGGCCGCGACGCATGTCACCGGCGGCGAAGAGCTTCGGCACCGAGGTCTGGTAGTCTTTCACGTTGGCCGCGACGTTGCCGCGCGGATCGAGCGCGACGCCTGCCTGCTCGACCAGGCCGGGCCGGCGCGGCCCGAGGAAGCCCATGGCCAGCAGCACCAGGTCGGCCCGGAGCTCGAAGCTGCTGCCCGCGACCTCCTGCATGCCCATGCGCCCGTCGGCGCCCTTCGCCCATTCGACGCGCACGCACTCCAGCGCCTCGATCTTGCCGTTGCTGCCCAGTGCCCGCTTGGTCAGCACGGCGAAATCGCGCGCCGCGCCTTCCTCGTGGCTCGACGAGGTGCGCATCTTGAGCGGCCAGTCGGGCCAGGTCAGCGCCTTGTTCTCGCGCACCGGCGGCTGCGGCATGACCTCGAGTTGCGTCACCGAAGCGGCGCCATGACGGTTCGACGTGCCGACGCAATCGGAGCCGGTATCGCCGCCGCCGATCACGATGACATGCTTGCCCTTGGCGGTGAGCGTGCCGCGCGGCGCAGCACGCGCCTCGTCGTCGCCGGCGTTGCGCTTGTTCTGCTGCGTCAGGAAATCCATCGCGAAATGGATGCCGTTCAGCTCGCGTCCGGGTACCTCGAGATCGCGCGGCAGCTCGGCGCCGCCGGTCAGGGCGACCGCGTCATAACCCTCGAGCAGCGACTTGATCGACAGGGTCGCACCGACCTCGACGCCGGTCCGGAACTCGACGCCCTCGGCCTCCATCTGGCGCATGCGCCGGTCGATATGGTGCTTCTCCATCTTGAAGTCGGGAATGCCGTAGCGCAGCAGGCCGCCGACCCGGTCGGCCTTCTCGAACAGGGTCACCGAATGGCCGGCGCGCGCCAGTTGCTGGGCGCAGGAGAGGCCCGCCGGCCCGGAGCCGATGACGGCAACGCGCTTGCCGGTCTTGTGCGCCGGCACCAGCGGCTGGATCCAGCCTTCCTGCCAGCCGCGATCGACGATCGCGCATTCGATCGACTTGATGGTCACCGGGTTGTCGTCGATGTTTAGCGTGCACGAGGCCTCGCAGGGCGCGGGGCAGATGCGGCCGGTGAACTCCGGGAAGTTGTTGGTCGAGTGCAGGACCTCGAGCGCATCCTTCCAGCGGTCGCGGCGCACCAGCTCGTTCCACTGCGGGATGATGTTATTGACCGGGCATCCGTTGTGACAATACGGGATGCCGCAATCCATGCAGCGCGCGCCCTGCCGAGAGACCTCGGCCGGCGGCATCGGCAGGACGAACTCCCTGTAGTTCTTCAGGCGCTGCTCGACCGATTCATAAGAACGGTCCTTGCGCTCGATCTCGAGGAAGCCTGTGACGAGACCCATTTAATTGCTCCAGCTCATATCTTTGCAGATCCCTCGAAAGGGCTCGGGATGACGGCCAGGGGCCGTCACTCCGCCGCGACGGCCTTCGCCGCCGCCTGCTCGCGCGCCTGCAGGAGCGCGCGCTTGTAGTCGCGCGGCATAACCTTCACGAAGCTCTGCAGCGCATTGTCCCAATCCTCCAGCAGCGCCCGTGCCTGGGCACTGCCGGTATGGAGATGGTGGCGCTCGACCAGGATGCGCAGCCGCTCGGCGTCGAAGCGCAGCACGTCGCCCATGCCGTTATCCTCGACGTCGGTCGCGCGCTGGCGCGGACGCCCGGTCTCGTCGCCCTCGGCCGAGGCCGGCCCGACCTGTTCCAGGTCGACCATCGCGGGATTGCACAGGTCCTTGAAGCGGGCCCTGGGGTCGTAGACGTAGGCGACGCCGCCAGACATGCCGGCCGCGAAGTTGCGGCCCGTATCGCCCAGCACGACCACGACGCCGCCGGTCATGTATTCGCAACCGTGATCACCGGTGCCCTCGACGACGCAGACCGCGCCCGAGTTGCGCACGGCGAAGCGCTCGCCCGCCACGCCCTCGAAGTAGGCCTCGCCGCCGATGGCGCCGTAGAGCACGGTGTTGCCGACGATGATGTTCTTCAGCGGATCGCGCGCGCAATCCTTCGGCTGGCGCACGACGACTCGGCCGCCCGACAGGCCCTTGCCGACATAGTCGTTGCCGTCGCCCGACAGTTCGAGCGACACCCCCCGCGCCAGGAAGGCGCCGAAGCTCTGGCCGGCGGTTCCGGTGAGGCGCACGGAGATCGTGTCCTCCGGCAGGCCGGCATGGCCGTAGCGACGCGCCACCTCGCCCGACAGCATGGCGCCGACGGTGCGGTTCACGTTGGTGACCGGCAGCTCGATCTGCACCGGCTCGCCCGTCTCGAGAGCCGGCTGCGCCGCCTCGAGGAGCTTGTGGTCCAGCGCCTTGTCGAGGCCGTGGTCCTGGCGCTCGACATTCCAGATCGCCACGCCTAGGCGCGTCGGCGCCTGGTAGAGCAGCTTCGACAGGTCGACGCCGCCCGCCTTCCAGTGGTCGATGGCCTTGCGCATGTCGAGCCGGTCGACGTGGCCGATCATCTCGTTCAGCGTGCGGAAGCCCAGCCGCGCCATGATCTCGCGCAGTTCCTCGGCCACGAAGAAGAAGTAGTTGATCACGTGCTCGGGCTGGCCGGTGAAGCGCTTGCGCAGCACCGGGTCCTGCGTCGCCACGCCCACCGGACAGGTGTTGAGGTGGCACTTGCGCATCATGATGCAGCCGGCCGCGATCAGCGGCGCGGTGGCGAAGCCGAACTCGTCGGCGCCCAGCAGCGCGCCGATGGCGACGTCGCGGCCGGTGCGCAGGCCACCGTCGACCTGCACGGCGATGCGGCCGCGCAAGCCGTTCAGCACCAGCGTCTGCTGCGTCTCGGCGAGGCCGATTTCCCAGGGCGAGCCGGCATGGGTGAGCGAGGTGAGCGGCGAGGCACCGGTGCCGCCCTCGTAGCCCGAGATCGTCACATGGTCGGCGCGCGCCTTGCTGACGCCCGCGGCGACCGTGCCGACGCCGACCTCCGAGACGAGCTTCACCGAGACGCGGGCCGCGGTGTTCACGTTCTTGAGGTCGTGGATGAGCTGCGCCAGGTCCTCGATCGAATAGATGTCGTGGTGCGGCGGCGGCGAGATCAGGCCCACGCCGGCCGTCGAGCGGCGCACGCGGGCGATGTTCTCATCGACCTTGTGGCCGGGCAGCTGACCGCCCTCGCCGGGCTTGGCGCCCTGGGCCATCTTGATCTGGATGTCGTCGGCATTGACCAGGTATTCGGCCGTGACGCCGAAGCGGCCCGACGCGACCTGCTTGATGGCCGAGCGCATCGAATCGCCGTTGGCCATCCGCTTGAAGCGATCCGCCTCCTCGCCGCCCTCGCCGGTGTTCGACTTGCCGCCGATCCGGTTCACGGCGATGGCCAGCGTTGTGTGCGCCTCGCGGCTGATCGAGCCGAAGCTCATCGCGCCCGTGGCGAAGCGCTTCACGATCTTGGCGGCCGGCTCGACCTCCTCGACCGGAATGGGCTTGTCCGCCCACTTGAACTGCATCAGGCCGCGGATCGTCAGCAGCCGCTCGTTCTGCTCGTTGATCGAGGTCGCGAAGGCCTTGTAGTCGTCCGACGAATTGCCGCGCACCGCATGCTGCAGGCGCGACACGCTCTCGGGCGTCCAGGCATGGTCCTCGCCGCGCAGGCGGAAGGCATAGTCGCCGCCGACATCGAGCATGGTGCGGTAGACCGGATCGTCGCCATAGGCGTTGCGATGACGGCGCACCGTCTCCTCGGCGATCTCCTGCCAGCCCGCGCCCTCGATCGTGGTGGCGGTGCCGGTGAAGTACTTCTCGACGAAACCGGAATGCAGGCCGATCGCGTCGAAGATCTGCGCACCGCAATAGGACTGGTAGGTCGAGATGCCCATCTTGGACATGACCTTGAGCAGGCCCTTGCCGATCGCCTTGATGAAGTTCTTCTGAACCTCGTAGGGCTTCAGCGGCAGGCCGTTCTGGACGCGCAGCGCCTCCAGCGTCTCGAAGGCGAGGTAGGGGTTCACCGCCTCGGCGCCATAGCCCGCCAGGCAGCAGAAGTGATGGACCTCGCGCGCCTCGCCGGTCTCGACCACGAGGCCGGTCTGGGTACGCAGGCCACGACGGATCAGGCTGTGATGCACCGCCGCGGTGGCCAGCAGCGCCGGGATCGGCACGCGCTCAGCCGAGAGCGCCCGGTCCGACAGGATGAGGATGTTGCGGTCGGCCAGCACGCAGTCGGTCGCCTCGGCGCAGACCCGGTCCAGCGCCTTCTCGAGCCCGGCCGCGCCCTCGGAGGCGAGCCAGGTCGTGTCGATGGTGGCGGTGCGGAACGAGCCGTCGAGCAGGTCCTCGATCGAGCGGATCTTCTCCAGCTCGGCGTTGGTCAGCACCGGCTGGGCCACTTCGAGCCGCTTGTGCATGCCGGCATGACGGCCGAGCAGGTTGGGGCGCGGGCCGATCATCGAGACCAGCGACATCACCAGCTCCTCGCGGATCGGATCGATCGGCGGATTGGTGACCTGGGCGAAGTTCTGCTTGAAGTAGTTGTAGAGCAGCTTCGGCTTCTTCGAGAGCACGGCGATGGGCGTGTCGGTGCCCATCGAGCCGATCGGGTCGTCGGCCACGCTGGCCATCGGCTCGAGGAAGAACTGGATGTCCTCCTGCGTGTAGCCGAAGGCTTGCTGGCGATCGAGCAGGGTCGAGGGATCGTTCGACGCCACCGGCGAGGGCGCATCGGGAATCTCCGACAGCTCCTCGAGCTTGTGCTGCGTCTCCTTCAGCCACTCCTCGTAGGGCTCGGCCTCGGCCAGGGTCCGCTTCAGCTCCTCGTCCTCGACGATGCGGCCCTCTTCCAGGTCGATCAGCAGCATCTTGCCGGGCTGCAGGCGCCACTTGCGTACGATCTTCTCGTCGGGGATCGGCAGGACGCCGGACTCCGACGACATCACCACGAGATCGTCGTCGGTGATGAGGAAGCGCGCGGGGCGCAGCCCGTTGCGGTCGAGCGTGGCGCCGATCTGGCGGCCGTCGGTGAAGGCGATCGACGCCGGGCCGTCCCACGGCTCCATAAGGGCCGCGTGATACTCGTAGAAGGCCTTGCGGCTGGCATCCATCAGCGGATTGCCGGCCCAGGCCTCCGGAATCAGCATCATCATGGCGTGGCTCAGCGAATAACCGCCGGCGACCAGCAGTTCGAGCGCATTGTCGAGGCAGGCCGTGTCCGACTGGCCATGCGGGATGATCGGCCACATCTTGTCGAGGTCGGCGCCGATCAGGTCTGATTCCATCGTGCGCCGGCGGGCGTACATCCAGTTGACGTTGCCGCGGACCGTGTTGATCTCGCCGTTATGGGCGATGAAGCGGTAGGGATGGGCCAGCTTCCACGACGGGAACGTGTTCGTGGAGAATCTCTGGTGAACGAGGCAAAGCGCTGATTCACAAAGAGGATTTCTCAAGTCCTCATAGAAGCTCTCAACCTGGTGTGCGAGCAGCAGGCCCTTGTAGACCACGGTGCGCGACGAGAAGGACGGCATGTAGAGCTGCGAGAGGCCTGGAAGCTTGTGCTTCTTCTCGAGTTCGGCCAGCGGATTCTGGGTCTGCTTGCGGATTGCCAGCACCTTGCGCTCGAAGGCATCCTGGTCGGCGACCTTTGCGCCCCGGCCGACGATCGCCATGCGGATGACCGGCATCGATTCGATGACCGCCTGGCCGAGGCCCGTCAGGTCGGTCGGCACATCGCGCCAACCCACAAGCTTTTGCTTTTCGACTTTAATGAAATGCTCGAACCGCTTGATTGCAAACGTTCTTGCCTTCTCGTCGGGCGGCAGGAAGCACATTGCCACGGCGTAGTGGCCGGGCTCCGGCAGGTCGACGCCTTCCTTGCGCGCCCAGTCGCGCAGCAGCGCGTCGGGAATCTGGATCATAGCGCCCGCGCCATCGCCCATCAGCGGATCGGCGCCGACGGCGCCGCGATGGT
This sequence comes from Reyranella sp., assembly GCF_965279625.1. Classification (GTDB taxonomy): domain Bacteria; phylum Pseudomonadota; class Alphaproteobacteria; order Reyranellales; family Reyranellaceae; genus Reyranella. Next base: position 5,127,476 of record NZ_OZ257251.1, on the reverse strand, counting down.
CGAGGTTGACCAGGATCTGCAGGCCCTGGCGCACGATGGCGTGCGTCCTCCGGCCCTTGATATCGGCCACGAAGCCCACGCCGCACGAATCGTGTTCGTTGCGTGGGTCGTACAGTCCCTGCTTCTCAGGCAATCCCATGATCAATCCTGCTGGCGCGCGAGCTGGCCCAGCATCCCCCCGGATGCGTTTGCTTATCGGCGCATTATTAGCCCGGCCGCCCCTGCAAACGAAAGCCCTCGTTACGCCACAAATGCAGGTGTGAGGAAGTTACTCTATGTATTTGAAATCCAAGGATATTGCCGTGGGAGAACTGACAACCTCGATGTCGCCGGTCCGCAGGATGGACGCGAGCGTGGTGCGCAGGGCGGGCACGAACGTCAGCTCCTCGCTGTTGGAGACCGGATGGCGGTCCGCCAGACCGTTGAGCGTCCGCCGGTACTTCAACACCTTGAAACGGCACCCGCTCAGTTCGAGGGTACCGGATTCGAGCAATTCGAGGGTCATCCTGGCCGCCAACCGGAGTTTCCCGTCGGCGCTCTTCACGTCGGCGCTGTAGCTGACGGCTTGGCCGCGCGCGAGCGAGACCGTGGGACCGATCGAATAGCTCCATTTGCGCGGGTCGTTGGGTTCGGTCGAATAGAACGCATCCACGGGAAACAGGGAATTGGCGCCGCGGGTCCTGAGATAGATCGTCGGCGAATCCACAGTGAAGGTGGTGACCTCCCCGCCCTTCCGGAACACCTGCATCTGCTGGAGTCGCGTCGTGGGCGCCTCGCCCGCCCGCCGAGTGGTCACCTCGGAGGCAAGGGCGAAGGGAATGTCGGTGTCGGTAAGGGCCGCGCAATCGAGGGCGAACAGGCTTCCCGGCCACGAAGCGAGGGCCATCAAGAGCGGCAAGGACAGGAACCGGCGCATGTGCCGCATCCTAACCGTCGTTCTCCATGCATTGAAGACATCGCGCCCTTGGCCTAATTTGCCCGCTGCACGTGGGCAGCGTTCATTGCCCGGGGGAGAGACTGAGCTGATGTCGGAACGTTCGATCGGTCGCTGGACGACCCTGCTCGCAGCTCCCTTGCTGGCTGCCGCCCTCGGTGCCTGCACCGGGCCCGGCGCGAGCCAGGCCTATACCGGCCCCGGCTGGTACCTCGAACAGTCCTACATCATCGTCGGCGGTGGCCCCAAAGTGTTCGGCGGCCCCTTCACCTACGAGAAGTGCGAGGAAGAACGCATCAAGAAGGGACCGATCACCTCGCCCGAGATGCTCTGCGTGAACCATCCCGGCCCGCCGAAGAAGTACGGCCTGTACTAGTCCCCGCGGCTCGACCGCTAACCGATCGCCATCAGGCTGGCGTTGCCGCCGGCGGCGGCGGTGTTGACGCTCCGCGACACCTCTTCGAACAAATACGCGCGCGAATAGGGCGCGACATGGACCTGCACGATGCGACCCGGCCGGTCGGCCATCCGGCGGGTGAGGTCCAATAGGGCCCCTTCGCTACCGGCGAACAGGACGGCCGCAATCTCCTCGGCTTCGCCGGAGGCGACGCGATTGCCGGTCGCCCGCACGACCTCGTGCTGCGCCCGGAGCTCTGCGGGATCCGACGCAACGCACAGGATCGCGCCCTTGGGACGAAGGGCGTAGCTGTTGCGTTCGCCAACCGGCCCGACGAGTTCGCCCGTCGCAACCTCGGTGGCCGGTCCCCCCGTCAAAAGGCGGCGGACATAGAGCGGCCCGCCCGCCTTCGGCCCGGTGCCCGACAGGCCGTGCCCGCCGAACGGCTGCACGCCGACGACGGCGCCGATCATGTTGCGGTTGACGTATTGATTGCCGGCGGCGCTCGCCGCCGTCGCCCGGTCGATCGTCTCGTCGATGCGGCTGTGCACGCCGAAGGTCAGGCCGAAGCCGGTCGCGTTGACCGCGTGGATCACCCGCTCCATCTCCTCGCGGGGATAGCGCAGGAGGTGCAGCACCGGGCCGAAGACCTCGCCCGGCAGGTCCGGGAGAGCGCCGATCTCGATCAGGGTCGGCGGCACGAACGTCCCTCGCGCCGCTTCGTCGGGAAGCGCCACCTGGTGGACGCGATGGCCGGCCGCGCGCATGCGCTCGACATGGTCGAGCACGCGCTTCTGCGCCTCGGTCGAGATGACGGGACCGACATCGACCGACAGCCGGTCCGGATTGCCGATCCCCAGCTCCGCCATCGCGCCCTGCAGCATCGGCACGACCCTGCCCGCAATGTCGTCCTGCAGGCAGAGCACGCGCAACGCCGAGCAGCGCTGGCCGGCCGAGTCGAACGCCGACGCGAGTACGTCGATCACCAGTTGCTCGGGCAGCGCGGAGGAATCCGCCACCAGCGCGTTCTGGCCGCCGGTCTCGGCGATCAGGGGCACCGGCCTGCCATCGGCGCCGAGACGGCGCGCCAGGGTGCGGTTGATCGATTCCGCCGCCTCGGTCGAGCCGGTGAAGACCACGCCCGCCACCACCGGATTGGTGACCAGCCGCTTGCCGATCTCGCCGTCGCCCGGCAGGAACTGCAGCACGGCGCGCGGGACGCCGGCCTCGTGCAGCATGTCCACCGCGAGGGCGGCGATCAGCGGCGTCTCTTCCGCCGGCTTGGCGATCACGGCATTGCCCGCCGCCAGCGCGCCCGCGACCTGTCCGGTGAAGATCGAAAGCGGAAAATTCCACGGGCTGATGCAGGCGACGACACCCAGCGGCCGGTGAGTCTCGTTGTCCAATCCTTCGACACCGTTCGCGTAGTAGCGCAAGAAATCGACCGCCTCGCGGACCTCGCCCACCGCGTTGCCCAGCGTCTTGCCGGCCTCGCGCACGATCGGCCCCAGCAGCGCCTGCAGGCGCTCTTCCAGGAGATCGGCCGCACGACGCAGGGTCGCCGCGCGCTCGGCCGGCGGCGCCGACCACGGCACGGCCTTCGCGCAGGCTTCATCCACCAGGTCCGGGATGGCGTCGACGACGGTGCCCACGACATCGCCCCTGTCCGCGGGATTGCGCACCTCTCGCGCGGTGCCGTCGCGCGGACCGTCGGCCAGGGCCGGCTTTGCGCGCAGCAGAGTCGAGGCACCGGCAACAAGCTCACGCGCCAGCGAGGCGAGCACGCTTTCGTTGACCAGATCGAGACCTCGCGAATTGGCCCGCTGTGGCCCGAACAGGTCGCGTGGCAGCGCGATGAGCGGATGCGGTGCGCCGACCGGTGAGAGGGCCCGGGCGCGTTCGACCGGATCGGCCAGCAGGGTCTCGATTGCCAGGTCGGGATCGGCGACCTGGTTCACGAAGGAGGTGTTCGCACCGTTCTCCAGGAGCCGGCGCACCAGATACGCCAGCAGCGTCTCATGTGTGCCGACGGGCGCATAGATGCGGCATGGCCGGTTGAGCTTTTCGCGACCGACGACTTCCTCGTAGAGCGGCTCGCCCATGCCATGCAGGCACTGGAACTCGTACTGGCCGGCATAGAAATTCTCGCCCGCCATCGCGTGGATCGACGCCAGGGTCAGCGCATTGTGCGTGGCGAATTGTGGGAAGGCCGCATCCGGCGCGGCCAGCAGCTTGCGGGCGCAGGCGAGATAGGAGACGTCGGTGTGGATCTTGCGGGTGAAGACCGGGAAATCCTCCAGCCCGTCGACCTGCGCGCGTTTGATCTCGCTATCCCAGTAGGCCCCTTTGACCAGCCGGATCATCAGCCGGTGGCGGCTGCGACGGCCGAGATCGATCAGATGGTCAATCACGAAGGCGGCGCGCTTCTTGTAGGCCTGAACCACGAAGCCGATGCCGTTCCAGCCTTCGAGCGCGGGCTCGAAGCAGAGCCTCTCCAGCAGGTCGAGGGAGAGTTCGAGCCGGTCCGCCTCCTCGGCATCGATGTTGAGGCCGATGTCGTAGCGGCGCGCCAGCACCGCGAGATCGCGCAGGCGTGGATAGAGTTCGGCATGGACGCGCTCGACCTGCGAACGGCTGTAGCGCGGATGCAGCGCCGAGAGCTTGAGTGAGATGCCGGCGCCCTCGTAGATGCCGCGCCCGGCCGATGCCTTGCCGATGGCGTGGATCGCCCGCTCGTAGGCCTGGCGGTAATGCTCGGTCTGGGCGGCGGTGATCGCCGCCTCGCCCAGCATGTCGTAGGAATAGCGGAAGCCCTCTTCCTCGAAGCGGCGGCCATTGGCCAGCGCCTCCTCGATCGTCTGGCCGGCGACGAACTGTTCGCCCATCAGGCGCATGGCGATGTTCACGCCGCCCCGGATCAGCGGTTCGCCACCCCTGGCGATCAGCCGCGCCAGCGCGGCCGACAGGCTGTTCTCGCTGCTGGTCGCCGTTAGCCGGCCGGTCAGCATCAGGCCCCAGGTCGCGGCGTTCACGAACAGCGACGGGCTGCGTCCGAGATGGGCGCGCCAGTCGCCGCCGCCGATCTTGTCGCGGATCAGCGCGTCGCGCGTCTCGTCGTCGGGAATGCGCAGCAGCGCCTCCGCGAGGCACATCAGCGCCACACCCTCCTGACTGGAGAGCGCATATTCGTGGATCAGCCCCTCGACGCCGCCCGCCGGCACCTTGGCGCGCAACGCTTCGACCAGTCGCTGCGCCAGCGCACGCGCCTTGGCCGTCGCGGACGGGCTCAGGGTCGCGAGATCGAGCAGCGGCGGCACACACTCGGGTTCCGGCCGGCGATAGGCCGCCGTGATGGCGGCCCGCAACGGCGACAGCGGTCGCAGCGAATGGGCGAAGGCTTCGAATGGCGCGGTCATGTCTGCGAAAGCCTACTTGTACGAAGAGACCTCAATCAGGTTGCCGTCGGGATCGCGGCAATAGACCGAGACGATCGTGCCCATCGCGCCACTCTTTTCAGCGGGACCCACCTCGATCTCGACGCCACAGCTCCTGAAATGATCGGCCACCGCCTGCGGCATCGACTGCGTCAGGAAACACAGATCGTCGCTGCCCGGCGCCACCGTCCTGCCGGTGAACCATTGCTTCTGTGTGGCGGTCTCGGGGCGGAGGTTGATCTTCTGGCGGCCGAAGTGCATCGACGTGACGCGATGACCGGGCCGGGGCTCGGTGGTCTTACGCGTCATGCCCAGCACGCGCTCGTACCAGGCCGCCGCGACTTCGACGTCGCGCACGTTCATGACAAGATGGTCCAGAGCCTCGACAACGACAGCCATTGCACGCTCCTCAATTGACGAGTCTCAGAGTGAACCCGCCCCTCCTTCCCGTCCATCCACCGGCGCGCTAACAGGGTTCGATGGAGCCACTTCCCGTCGACGAGGCGCTGCCGCGTCTCAAGGCCGCGCTGGTGGCCAGCAATGCAGCCGTGCTTGTGGCGCCGCCGGGCGCCGGCAAGACCACGCGCGTGCCGCTGGCGCTGCTCGACGCGCCCTGGCTCGGCGGCCGCAGGATCGTGATGCAGGAGCCGCGACGGCTCGCCGCGCGCGCTGCCGCCCGCCGCATGGCCGCGAGCCTGGGCGAGGCGGTCGGCGAGACCGTGGGCTATCGCGTGCGCTTCGATGCCAAGGTCGGGCCGCGCACCCGCATCGAGGTCGTCACCGATGGATTGTTCCTGCGCCTGCTGCAGGACGACCCGTCGCTAGAGTCCGTGGGCTGCGTGATCTTCGACGAGTTGCACGAGCGCGGCCTCGAAACCGACCTGTCCTTTGCCTTGGTGCGCGAGGCGCAGAGCGCGCTGCGCGAGGATCTGCGCGTCGTGGCCATGTCGGCGACGCTCGATCCCGGCCCGGTGTCGGCGCGGCTGGGCGGTGCCGAGGTGATCGAGAGTGCGGGCCGCATGTTCCCGGTCGACACGCGCTATCTCGATCGCGACTCGGCCGGCCGCATCGAGGACGGCGTTGCTGCTGCCGTGCGCCGCGCGCTGGCCGAGGAAACCGGCAGCGCGCTCGTGTTCCTGCCGGGCGTCGGCGAAATCCGCCGGGTCGAGGAGCGGCTGCAGGGCATCGGCGCCAACGTCGACGTGGCGCCGCTCTACGGCGACCTGTCGCCCGCCGACCAGGACCGCGCCATCGCGCCCTCGCCGCCGGGCCGGCGCAAGGTCGTGCTGGCGACCTCGATCGCGGAGACCAGCCTCACCATCGAGGGCGTGCGCATCGTGATCGACAGCGGCCAGATGCGTGTGCCGAAGTTCTCGCCGCGCTCGGGCATGACGCGGCTCGAAACCGTGCGCGTCAGCCAGGCCTCGGCCGACCAGCGGCGCGGCCGCGCGGGACGCCTCGAACCCGGCATCTGCTATCGCCTGTGGCCGGAGCAGGCACAGCGCGGGCTGCTGCCCTTCACACCGCCCGAGATCCTCGACGCCGACCTGGCGCCGCTGGCGCTGGAGTTGGCCGCTTGGGGCACCAGCGATGCCGCGAGCCTGCCGTGGCTGACGCCGCCGCCCGCCGCTGCGCTCGCCACGGCGCGGGCGCTGCTGGCCGATCTCGGCGCGATCGACGGCACTGGCGCGATCACCGCCCATGGCCACGCCATGGCGCGCATCGGCCAGCATCCGCGCATCGCCCATCTCGTGCTCAAGGGCCGCGAGCTGGGGCAAGGCAAGGTCGCCGCCCTGCTGGCCGCAATTCTGGGCGAACGCGATTTCCTGCGCCTGCCGCCGGGCCAGCGCGACGCCGATCTCCGGCACCGGGTCGACATCGCGTTGAGCGGCCGGCGCGACGGCACGTTGCGCCTGATCCAGGAGGCGGCACGACGCCTGATGCCGCGCGGCGGCAATGACGAACGCGCCGACATCGCCATGACGGGTCCGCTGCTGGCACTGGCCTATCCCGACCGGATCGGGCGCCGCCGGCCAGGCACCGCCGGGCGCTACCTCCTGTCGGGCGGCCGCGGTGCCGCGCTGCCCGAAGGCGATCCGATGGCCAACGAGGAGTTCCTCGTCGTCGCCGACCTCGATGGATCGGCACAGGAATCGCGCATCTTCCTGGCAGCTCCGATTACCGCCGCCGAGATCGAAGACCTCTACGCCGACCGCATCGTCGACGAGCAGCTCGTGCAGTGGAGCGGGCGCGACGGCGCGGTGCTGGCGCGGCGGCGTCGCCGGCTGGGCGCGCTCGCGCTGGAAGACAAGCCGCTCACCAGGCCCGATCCCGACAAGGTGCAGGCCGCCATGCTCGACGGCGTGCGCCAGCTCGGGCTCGGCGCCCTGCCCTGGAGCGACGACCTCGTGCGCTGGCGCGAGCGCATCGGCTTCCTGCGCCGCCATGCCGGCGAGGACTGGCCCGATCTTTCTGACGCGGTGCTGCTCGCGTCGCTGACCGACTGGCTCGGCCCCTCTCTCGATGGCGTGTCGCGCAAGGATCATCTCGGGCGCATCGATCTCGCCGCGGCGCTCAAGGCGTTGGTGCCGTGGGAGAAGCAGCGCGAGGTCGAGCGGCTGGTGCCGACGCACGTCGAAGTGCCGAGCGGATCGCGGGTGGCCATCGACTATGCCAATCCCGACGAGCCGACGCTGTCGGTCCGCCTGCAGGAGATGTTCGGGCTCACCGAGACGCCGCGCATTGCCGGCGGCAAGGTGCCGCTGACCATCCACCTGCTCTCGCCGGCGCGCCGGCCGGTCCAGGTGACGCGCGATCTCGCGAGCTTCTGGACCAATGGTTACAAAGCCGTGAAATCCGAACTCAAGGGCCGCTACCCGCGCCACTACTGGCCGGACGATCCGCTGGTTGCCGAGCCCACGGCAAGGGCGCGCCCCCGACCGCGCTAAGCGCTACCGCGTCTCGATCACCCGCGACAGCAGGCGCCGCATCAGCGGCATCAGGAACAGCATGGTCGGGAAGGCGACCATCCAGGACGCCATCCATGATTCCATCCAGCGGGCGGTCATGCCCGTTTCGAATCCGATCGCCCGGATCGTGGCGATTCCGGAAACGATGAAGGTCATGACGAAGGTCAGCGCCAGTGGCATGGCGATGTGCATCGTTCGGGCGGGGAGTTTCTTCACGGCGGGCCGGACAATATGGTACGGGCTTGGACCTCGTCCATCCCCGTTGCGGAAGCCCTCCCCCATGTCCCTCGCCCTCCCGTTCCAGACCGCCAAGCAGCTCGCCGCTGCGGTCCGGAAGAAGAAGATCGGCTGCCTCGAACTGCTCGACCTCTACCTGAAGCGGGTCGAGGCCTATAATCCCGAGCTGAACGCCATCATCGCGACCGACATCGAGGGCGCCCGCAAGCGTGCCAAGGCGGCGGACCGCGCGGTCAAGGCCGGCAAGAAGCTGGGACCGCTGCACGGCGTGCCGATGACGATCAAGGAATCCTTCGACGTCGCGGGTTTGCCCACCACCTGGGGTGATCCCGCCTTCAAGGACACGGTCGCGACCCAGAATTCACTGGTCACGCAGCGCATGATGGATGCCGGCGTCACCTTGTTCGGCAAGACCAACGTGCCGCTGAACCTCGCCGACTGGCAGAGCTACAACGAGGTCTACGGTTCGACCAACAATCCCTGGGATCTCGGCCGGACTCCCGGCGGCTCCTCGGGCGGCTCGGGCGCGGCGCTGGCCGCCGGCCTCACCGGCATCGAGGCCGGCAGCGACATCGGCGCCTCGATCCGCAACCCCGCCCATTATTGCGGCGTGTGGGGCCATAAGCCAAGCTGGGGCGTCGTCTCGCCGAAGGGACATGCCCTCGCGGGCGCGGTCGCTTACGGCGATATCGGCGTGGTCGGCCCGCTGGCCCGTGGCGCTGAGGATCTCGAGATCGCGCTCACTGCGATGGCCGGTCCCGACGCGATCGACGGCCGCGGCTGGACGCTCACGCTGCCGCGTTCGAAGAAGACCAAGCTGCGCGACTTCAAGGTGGCGGTGCTGCTGACCGACCCGAACGCCGAGGTCGACGATTCGGTGCAGGAGCAGATTTCCAGGCTCGCGTCGTTCCTCGCCAAGAACAAGGTGAAGGTGAACGACAAGGCGCGGCCGGAAATCGACACGGTCGAGCTGAACGACGTCTACATCCGCCTGCTGCGGGCGGCGACGTCGGGCCGCATGAGCGACGCTGTCCACGAGCAGGCCGTCAAGGACGCGGCCAGCCTGCCCGCCTCCGACATGAGCTACTTCGCGCAGATGCAGCGGGGCAACTCGCTGTCGCATCGTGCCTGGCTGGGGCTGAACGAGAAGCGCCACAGGATGCGGCTCGCCTGGGATGCGTTCTTCCAGGACTACGACCTGATGCTCTGCCCGGTCGCCGTGACCGCGGCCTTCCCGCACGATCAGGCGGGCCTGCGCCACAAGCGCACGATCGTCGTGAACAACAAGCAGGTGCCGGTGGTCGACCAGATCTTCTGGGCGGGCTACTCGGGCGTCACCTGGATGCCGTCGACCGCCGCCCCGATCGGCCAGAGCAAGGAAGGCCTGCCGATCGGCGTGCAGATCATCGGCCGGCAGTATGGCGACTACGAGTGCATCCAGTTCGCCAAGCTGCTCGAGAAGGAATATCGCGGCTTCGTGCCGCCGCCGGCCTATAGCTGAGCTCAGGAGCCAGAATGTCCACGGATATCGATCTCAAGAACCACATTCGCTCGATCCCCGACTTTCCCAAGCCGGGTATCCTCTTCTACGACATCTCGACGCTGCTGGCGCATGCCAAGGCCTGGCATACGGCCATCGAACGGCTCGCCGACCTGATCCGCCCGCACAAGCCCGACATGCTGGCGGGAATCGAATCGCGCGGCTTCCTCCTGGCCGCGCCGCTCGCGCTCGCGCTCGGCACCGGCTTCGTGATGATGCGCAAGCAGGGCAAGCTGCCCGGCACGACGGTGCGCCACACCTATGCGCTGGAATACGGAACCGACACGATCGAGATCCAGCAGGATGCCGTGCGCAAGGGCGCGCGAGTCGTGCTGGTCGACGATCTGCTGGCAACCGGCGGGACCATGTCGGCCGCCGTGAACCTGCTGGAAACTGTCGGCGCCGTGGTGCCGGCGACCGCCGTCATCATCGAGCTCACCTTCCTGGAAGGCCGCAAGAGACTGACACCGCCGGTCGAAACGCTGCTGCAGTACGACAGCTAGAGACCTCATCCTGAGGAGCCGCGCAGAGCGCGGCGTCTCGAAGGATGGGCAACAGACGTGGTGCTCGTTCCCACCCTTCGAGACGCGGTCCTGCGGACCGCTCCTCAGCGACTGTGTCTGAGGTCAAGCGTTTTGCCATGGTGTCCTGTCTCTGAGGATGGCGTTGAGGATGACAAGAAGTTTGCGGGCGACGGCGATGGTGGCGACCATCTTGGTCTTACCGGCGGCGATGAGGCGCTCGTAGAAGGTTTTCAAGGGTGGGTTCCAGCGCTTGGCGACTTGGGCGCCAATGAAGAGGGCCGTTCGGACCACCGCCCGTCCGCCCCCGATGCGGGCCTTGCCCTTCCAGAGACCGGACTGGCGTGTGTAGGGAGCCAGGCCGGCAAGCGCTGCAATTTTTTTATGATCGAGCCGCCCCAACTCGGGCAGTTCGGCCAGCAAGGTCCTGGCGATGATCGAGCCAATGCCTGGCACCGATGCCAGCAGGTCTTCCTTCTCCCGCCACAGCGGTGAACCGCGCACGGCGCCATCGATGTCATGGTCGATAGTGCCGAGTTCGCGCTCAAGAGCCTTCAACAATCGCTCGATGCTCTTGCGCACGCGCGGCGGCTCGGTGCGATACAGGCGCTGACGTTCGGACGCAATCATCTCGACGATCTGGCGCCGGCGCGCCATCAGATCGGAAAGCAGGCGAGCGGCCCCATCGGGCAGCAGCCGGATCTGGGGCCGGGTGGCCTCGGCGAAGCGGGCGATGACCGACGCGTCGATCGGATCGGTCTTGGCACGCTGTCCCAGCGCCTGGGCAAAGGCCCGGACCTGTGCCGGATTGACGATCACCACAGGCATGCCGTGGTCCGAGAGGGTCGCGGCGACGAGGGTCTCGTAGCCGCCAGTGGCTTCGACCGCCACGAGGTCCACCGTGTCGCCCAGGCGGCGGCACAGCTCGACGAGGCCTGTTGCGTCGCGGGAAACCGCAAAGGCCTCCTGCGACGGCAGGACATGCACATCCAGTCGGTCCTTCGACACGTCGATGCCGACAATGCGACGGTGTTCCATGGCAACCCTTCCTTGCGAAAGCGAGCTCGCGATGCGGCCCACGCGACTGTTCGGGTTCGCTGGAACGACGGACGGGCGACCTTGCTGAGGAACGAGCTTCGACGCCCCGGGGTGAGTCGGTCTACCCGCCGCCACCGCGCCGGCTAGTCTAGCCGATCCGGCAGACGCCGACTTACAAGGGTGAGGTCATTGTTGTCCGACATGCTTTCCGCGCTGCCGCCAAACCGGCTACGATACGGGCCGGAGGAAATGCATGTTCTCAGTGTCCGAGTGCTTCTCTGATACCTATGCCGAGGCGCGCGCGACGTTCTGCGCCGCCGCCGCCGAGGCCGGGGGCGCGCTGCGGTCCTGGCTCAATCCGAAGGCACGCGGTCCCAACGGCGAGACTCTCTTTCTCGACACGGCACGCTTCGGGCCGGCCGACGCCGCGAACATGCTGGTGCTGATCGCCGGCACGCACGGCGTCGAGGGCCATTGCGGATCGGGGGCCGAGATCGCGTGGATGCGCTCGGGTGGCGCCGCGAAGCTGCCGCCAGATACCGGCGCGCTGCTGATCCATGCGCTCAATCCCTATGGCTTCGCGTGGACGCGCCGCGTCACCGAGGACAATGTCGATCTCAATCGCAACTTCGTCGATCACGACAAGGGCTATCCGGCGAACGACGGCTATCTCGAGATCGCCAACGCGGTCCTGCCGGTCGAGTGGAACGAGGCGAGCGCCGCCGAGACCGATCGCGTGTTCGCGGCCTATGCCCAGAAGCACGGCGCCTTCGGCCTGCAGAGCGCGATCAGCGGCGGCCAGTACACGCACCCCGACGGGATCTTCTTCGGGGGCAACACGCCCACCTGGAGCAATCGCACGATCCGCGCCATCGCCCGCGAGGAGCTGTCGCAGGCCAGGCGAGTCGGCATCATCGATTTCCACACCGGCCTCGGCCCGTTCGGCCATGGCGAACTGATCTGTGCGGTGTCGCCCGCCGCCAAGTCGTTCGGCCGTGCCAAGGCCTGGTACGGCGACGAGATGACCTCGCCCGAAGGCGGCACCTCGACCTCGGCGGTGGTCGTGGGCGTCATGACCGATGCCTTCCCGCAGGAACTGCCCGATGCCGAGGTGACGCCGGTCGCGCTGGAATACGGCACCTACACGGTCCCGGAAGTGCTGGGCGCGGTGCGCGCCGACAACTGGCTGCATCATCGCGGCGACCTCGGCTCGGCGCAGGGCCGCGCCCTGAAGGCCGACATGAAGGAGCGCTTCTTCCCGGCCGGCGACAAATGGCGGGAGATGGTGTGGGCGCGTGCCGACCAGACGATCGGCTGGGCGCTGAAGGGCATGACCGGGGGATGAGCCTCGCCGTGCCGAGCGAGGACACCGCCCGGCTGCGTCTGCAGAAGGTATTGCAGCAGACCCCGCTGTTCGCCGACCTCGCCCCCGACGCCCTGGCCGCTGTCGAGCACCAGCTGACCTTGCTGGTGCTGCCGGGCGGCGCGCCGCTGTTCCGCCAGGGCGAACCGGCCGACGCCGTCTATGTCGTGACGAGCGGCTCCCTCGGGGTCTTTCGTCATTACGAGGCCGGCGATTCCCGCGAGCCCCTGCTGATCGCGGAAATCCCGCCGGGCAATCTCGTCGGCGAGATGTCGCTGCTGTCGCAGGGCAAGCGCACGCGCAGCGTCGCGGCGCTGCGCGACAGCGAGGTCTGGCGGCTGCCGCAGACCAGCTTCCACGCCCTCACCTCCAACCACCCCGAGGTGCTGCCGGCGCTGATGCGCAGCGTCGTGGCGCGCAATGCGCAGGACGCAGGCGGCGGACGCCGCCAGTCGCGCACCTTCGCGCTGCTGCCGAGCGGCCCCGACGTGCCCTCGGCGCGGTTCGCGGTGATGCTGGCCAATGCGCTCGGGCGCATCGGCACCCAGGTGCAGATGCTGGGATCGGAATCGCTCGACCAGGAGCCCGAGTGGTTCGCGCGCTGCGAGATGGAATCGTCGTTCGTGCTCTACCGCGCCGATCCGACCCTGACGCCGTGGACCGAGCTTTGCCTGCGCCAGGCCGATTGCCTGGTCGTGATCCGCAATGCCGACAACGATGCGCCGACCCGGGTGCCGTTCGAGATCGAGACGGCGCAGAGCGGTGCGGTGTTCCACCGGCGCCGCGAACTGGTGCTGCTGCACGAAGGTCACGATCCGAAGGCCGGCTCGACCGCGCCGCTGCTGGCGGGCGGCCTCTACGGCAACCACCATCACGTCCGGCTCGACATCCATGCCGACATCGACCGGCTGGCCCGCACCCTCACCGGTCATGCCGTGGGCGTGGTCATGGCGGGCGGCGGCGCGCGCGCCTTCACCCATATCGGCGTGGTCAAGGCGCTGCGCGAGTGCGGCGTGCCGATCGACCTGGTGGGCGGCACCAGCATGGGGGCGATCGTCGCGGCCGGAGTCGCCTCGCGCTGGAGCGACCAGGAACTCGACGCGCGTTTCCGCCGCGCCTTCGTCGACAACAATCCGCTCAGTGACTACACGGTACCGCTGATCTCGCTGTTTGGCGGCCGCCGGGTCACGCGCCTGTTGCGCATGGCCTTCGGCGAGAAGGACATCGAGGACCTGATCCTCCCCTATTACTGCATGACCGCGAACCTCACGACCTCCCGGGCCGACATCCATACGGTCGGGCGGCTGTGGCGATGGCTGCGCGCGTCGGTGTCGATTCCCGGTGTGATGCCGCCCTTCAACGAAGCGGGCGAAGTCCATGTCGATGGCGGCGTCATCGACAATTTTCCCGTGCGCGCCATGCAGCGGCTGGGTCGCGGCCTCACCATCGGCGTCGACATCGACACCGGCGGCGCGCTGTCCGCCGGCGAGGGCGTCATGGAGCCCTGGTCGGCGTGGCAGTTCTTCCGGCGCCTCGTCTGGAAGCGGAACGAGATGCTGCCCATCCCCTCGATCGTGCGCATCCTGCTGCGCTCGGCGCTGGTCGCCAGCACCTCGCGCGCGGCCGAGGATCGTGCCGCTGCGGATCTGCTGATCGTGCCGCCGATGACCCATATCGACCTGCTCGATTGGACGAGCTTCGACGCGGCGATCGAACTCGGCTATCGCACGACGATGGAAGGTCTCGAAAAGGCCCGCACCTTGCCGGTCGGCGCGCGTCTCTTCGTATCGTGAGGAACGAACAGACAGGGGAAGGAAACGTCATGGCGGACGATTCGACGGCACGGCATCTGGCGACCCTGCAGCAGCTCAATCACCACTATGTGCGCTCGGTCGGCGAAGCCGATGTCGAATGGTTCGACCGGCATCTCTCGGACGATTTCCACAATACCAATCCCGACGGCACGTTGATCGAGCGGGCAGCGTTCCTGGCGCAGATCGGTCGCGGCTCGGCGGTGAAGGACATTCGCGAACACGATGTGAAGATCCGCCTGCTGGGCTCCTTTGCCATCATCCATGCGCGGACGAGCTACACGAAGCCCGACGGCAGCACGGGCGGCGGCTGGTACACCGACGACTGGCAATTGCGGCCGGAGGGCTGGCGCTGCGTTTCGGCCCACGTCAGCCGGTCGTGAACGTGCGCCCACCATGTCGCTGAACACGGCTGCGGACACATCGCCGGCCGCCTGGCGCGTCGTCTTCGCCTGCTTCGTGACGGCCGTGTTCGCCTGGGGCTTCGGCTTCTATGCCCACGGCATCTACCTCGTCGAACTGCAGCGCGCCCGCGGCTGGTCGACGGGTTTCATCTCATCGGTCGTGACCGCGCACTATCTGCTGGGCGCGCTGCTGCTGCCGCGAATTGCCGAAGCGATCGGCCGGTTCGGGCCGCGCGCCGTGTTCCTGGCCGGCCTCTCCACCACCACGGCCGCCCTGATGCTGCTCCCGTCGGTCACCGAACCGTGGCAGCTGATCCTGCTCTACGTCGTGATGGCGCCGGGCTGGAACGCCACCAGCGTGGCGCCGATCGCCGCCACCGTCGGGCAATGGTTCGACCGCAAGCGAGGCCTCGCGCTCAATCTCGCGCTGAGCGGCGCCACCCTCGCCGGCCTCGTCGTCACGCCCGTCCTGCTGGCCGCCATTCCGGCGCTGGGTTTTGCGACGGCCGAGCGGCTGCTGGTGGCGGTCGGCATCGTCCTGGCCGCCGGTGCCGTGGCGTTGTTCGTTCGGAGGGGCCCCCTGTCGCCCAGGCCGACGACGGTGCGGCTCCATCGGCTGGCGCCCCTGCGGGAGTGGCATTTCTGGAGCATCGCCGCGCCGTTCGCCCTCGTGCTGACATCCCAGGTCGGCTTCCTCACCCATCTCGTGCCGCTCGTGACGTCCCGCTCGGCCGCCAGCGGCGCTGCGATCGATCCGGCCCTTGCCGTCGGGATCAACGCCGTGACGGCTCTGGTCGGTCGGATCGTGCTGGGCTTGGTCATCGACCGCCTGGAGCCGCGCCGCGCCTCGGCGATCTGCTTCGTCGTGCAGGCTGGCGCCATCGCCGTGCTGGAATTTGTCGAGACGCCGCTCGCGGTGTACGGCGCCTGTGCCGCCTATGGCCTCGCCGTCGGCAATATCATCACCCTGGCGCCGATGATCGTGCAGCGCGAGTTCACGGCCGATCGGTTCCCCGCGATCGTCGCGCTCTCCACGGCGGTCATGCAGACCCTCTACGCCTTCGGGCCCGGCCTGCTCGGGGTCCTGCGCGACGCCTCGGGCGGCTACGGCGTGCCGCTGGCGGTCTGCATGGGGCTCAACCTCGCGGCCTCCGTCTTCATCCTGATGCGCAGGCGGCGCCCGGCCTAGGCCAGGAACTTCAGGCCGTTCACCACCTTGTCGACCGCTTTCCGTGGCCCGTGCACGCCGATGCCGACGAAATCCATCGCATCGACCGGGGCTGCGGCCACGGAAGCGCGATTGTCGGCGTCGTTGGTCGTGGTGAACATCGGCTCGATGTAGATGGCGGGCACCAGCTCGCGCGACAGCGCCCGCTGATGCGTCCGCCGAAGTTCTTCCAGTGTCGCGCCATAGACGAACACCGGCTCGCGGATCAGGGCTGTGTAGGCCCGGCCGCCGCCATCGCGATAGGGTTCACCCATCAGATGGGCGTGGGTGCCGGCGAGGCCGCCCGCCAGGAAAGCCGCGACATTGGCCACCTGCCAGGCGGGCATATCCTTGCGCAGCACGAGGGCTGTCTTGGTTTCGTAGATCATGCCACCGATATGGGGCATGGTGCCCCCATCGTCTTGAACGTTCGTGCATGACTCTCGACCAGATCCGCCTCGACCGACCGGCCTCCGGCTTGCAGCGTCTCGAAGGGCGCTTCGGCGGACATGCGTACGACCTGCATCGGCACGAGACCTACGGCGTCGGGCTCACGCTCTACGGCGTGCAGCAGTTCCATTACCGCGGCAGCCTGCGGGCCAGCCGGGCGCGGCAGGTGCTGGTCCTGCATCCCGACGAGGCCCATGACGGCCACGCCGGAGAGGGCGGCGCCTTCGCCTATCGCATGCTCTATCTCGATCCCGCTTCGATCTCCCAGGCCCTCGACGGCGCCAGCCCGCCCCATGTCGCGGAGGCCGTCGCGCACGATCCGGCGACCGCGAGGGTCATCGAAGAAGCCTTCGTCGACTTCCCGCAACCTCTGGAGCCATTGGCGATCGACGCCACGATCGGCCGCCTCGCCGATCTCCTGGCGCGGCGCGGCGATGGCGGCACCCGTCGCGCACGCGGCAGCGTCGCCCTTCGCGCCGTGCGGCTGGCCCGCGATTTCCTGGTGGCCGAATCCCGCCGTGTCGTGGGCTCCGACGAGTTGGAGCGCGTCAGCGGGCTCGACCGCTTCACCCTCGCCCGTCACTTCCGATCGGTGTTCGGCACCTCGCCGCATCGTTTCCAGATCGGCCGGCGACTTTTGCGTGCGCAGGCCCTGATCGTCGAGGGCATCGCGCTGTCGGAGGCCGCCGCCGCCGCGGGCTTCGCCGACCAGAGCCATCTCACGCGGCATTTCTCCGCCCGCTTCGGCGTCACGCCGGGCCGCTGGGCCGCCCTGTCGCGTCCAAGTTAGAGGGGATACCGGCCGTCGGCATCGAGGGTCTCGGCCGACCGCCAGCCGCGACGCAGGCCCGCGAGCGCGCCGGTCATCAACCGCCGGCCGATCGCCGTCCGGCAGGCGTGTTGCAGGACCAGGTCGCGCGGGATCGCAAGGAGATCGTGGTGCGACTGGAAGAACGGCGTCAGCAGGTGACTGGCAGTTCCATAGAAACGGTTGGTCGGACCGCGCCGCGCGGCGAACCGCTCCATCGCCTGCGGCACGTCGCCGGCCTCGGCAAGACTGCGGGCCAGCGCATGGGCGTCGAGCAGGCCGAGATTGGCCCCCTGGCCGAGCTGCGGGCTGGTGCCGTGCGCGGCATCGCCGACGAACAGGACCGGGCCGTCGTTCCAGCCCGGCAGGGAGACGTGCCGGTATGTCGCGCGCGCGAAATCGCCCGTGTCGAACGCGCGTTCGATGATCGGGGCCGCGTCCGGCCAGAGCGCCAGCGCCTCGTGGCGCATCGCATCGAGATCGAGCGGCTGGTCGGCTTCAAGCGTGGGCGTGGGCAGGCTCCAGAACATCGTGAGCCTGTCGGGTGCGACCGGGAGGACGCCCATCATCGACGACGTGCCGGCAAAGCGCTGCCGCAGGAGACGTATGGCGCCGAAGGCCTGGGTGTCGGGCAGGGTGGTCCAGATGCAGCCCCAGGGGTAGAGCGGCGCGCGGGCCCGCGGAAACACGCGTTGCCGCAGCGCCGAGTGCGCCCCGTCGGCGACCACCAGCAGATCGAAGGGACCGTGCCGGCGGGCCTTCCGGTCGACCGCGACCGCCCGGGCGCCGTCGCGCTCGACATCGACGATTTCGACGCCCGTGACCCGCCGGGCGGCCGATCCGAGCAGACGGCGATTGAGCAGGTCGAACAGGTCCGAACGGCGGATGCCCAGGCCGAAAGCCGCGGGATGCAGGTCCCCGTAGGCGAGGTCGATGACCCGGACGCCCCACTGGTTCTCCCCCACCAACCCGTCGATGCGGGCGCCGGTGGCAAGGGCGTCCGGCTCGAGCGCGAGGGCGCGCAGGACCGAAAGCCCGGTGGGCTGCAGCAGCAGGCCGGCCCCGACCGGATGCGGCTGCTCAAAGCGCTCCAGCACGGTGACGACATGTCCTGCGTCGGCAAGAAAGCTTGCGGCGGCTTGTCCGGCAATGCCGCAGCCCACGATACCGATCTCAAGAGACCCCAACGCCATCCACCCTCGTAGCCCTGGTACCCCATACAACGAAAAAGGGTGGCCTGCAGGCCACCCTTCGATCCGTCTGTGGGCGAGCGGCGCTCAGAGGCCGCCGTTCACGACGAGGCACTGACCGCTGACATAGTCACTATCGGGGCTGCAGAAAAGATAAACCGAACCGGCCGCTTCCTCGGGCAGGCCCCCGCGGCCGAGCGGAATCATCTGGTTCAGCGCGGCGAGGCGGCCGCCCTGGACGCCGATCTTGACGGTGCGGCCCTGCACCTCGATCTCGCCGGTCTCGCCCTGGGCCAGCGGCTTGGTGAGGCGGGTCTGGATGTAGCCGAAGGCCACGGCGTTCACCGTGACGTCGTAGCGGCCGAACTCCTTGGCCAGCGTCTTGGTCAAGCCGACGATGCCCGCCTTGCCCGCCGAGTAGTTGGACTGGCCGGCATTGCCATTGACGCCCGAGGTGGAGGAGATGTTCACGACCTTGCGCACGATGCGCTTGCCCTCGGCCCGCTCCTTCTCGACGGCATCCTTGAAATGCAGCTGGAAGGCACGGAGGATGCGGAACGGCGCGGTCAGGTGGACGTCGAGGATCGCGTACCACTGCTCGTCGGTCATCTTCTGGATGACCGAGTCCCAAGTGTACCCGGCATTGTTCACGACGATGTGACAGTCGCCGAACGCGTCGACGGCGGCTTTCACGATGCGATCGCCGAAGTCGGGCTTGGAGACGTCACCGTTGCAGGCCACCGCCTTGCCGCCCGCCTTGACAATCTCGGCGACGGTCTCCTCGGCCGGCGCGTCGTCGATGTCGTTGATCACCACGCTGGCGCCGTCGCGCACCAGGCGCAGCGCGATCTCCTTGCCGATGCCGCGTCCCGAACCAGTGACGATCGCCACCTTGCCATCCATCTGACCCATGTCGTTCCCCTCTTGCTCGACGCTAACTCAGCGCGACCGTGGCGTTGCCCTGGAGCGTGTCCTGGCCGTTCTGGTTGGTGCACTTGATCTCGAGATCGACCAGCGTCTCGCCGCCCTTCTCGCGCTTGCCCGTGACCTTGCCGGAAACCGTGATGACGTCGCCCACCCAGGTGATCGACGTGAAGCGGGTGCCGAGGCCGCGGACCTGCTTCTGCGGCACCCAGGAAGTGACGAGGCGGCCGAGGAAGGCCATCGACAGCATGCCGTGGGCGAACACGTCCTTGAAACCGAACTTCTTGGCAAAGTCGAGATCGACGTGGATCGGATTGTGGTCGCCGGAGCCGCCGCAGTAGAGGGCGAGCTGGTGGCGGCTGATCGGCGGCAGCACCAGCGGCTTGAGTTCGTCGCCGACCTTCACGTCTGCAAATTTCGGAGCGTTTGCGGTTGCCATAAGTGCCTCCCTTACTTCTTCGCCGCGTCGGGGTTGCGCACGACGGTTACGCCACGGCCCTTGGCCAGCAGCTTGCCCGCCTGGTCCTTCATCTCCATTTCCTGGACGACGAACCAAAGGGCGCCGCCCTTCTTGTCGTAGATGTCGACGACCTTCTCCTGGCAGGTGACGACGTCGCCCACCACGACCGGCGCGTAGTATTCGAAGTGCTGCTCGCCGTGGAGGATCAGGCCGATATCGACGTTGAGCAGGCGCAGCAGCCCGCCCTTGTTGGGGTCGTCGGCCTGCAGGGCGCGCAGGAAGGTGAGCGGCGCGGTGATGCCGGGGTAGCCCGCGGCCTTCGCTGCGGCTTCGTCGGAATAGATCGGGTCTTCCTCGCCGATGGCCTTGCAGAACAGCTTGATCTTGCCCGCCTCGACGGTGGCGGTGAACGGCGCGAATTCGTGGCCGATGAGCTTCTTGTCGAGCTCCATGAAGGTCTCCTCCTGATCGGGTGCAAAGAAAAGCCCTCTCCCCGACTGCCTTGAGCCAGAGAGAGGGCTTCGCGATTCGTGACTACTCGTAGCGGCCGACGATGGCCACGCTGGCGATGTTCTCGCGCGGAGCGCCGCCGAGATTGTGCGTCATGCCGATGCGCGGGTCCTTGAGCTGACGGGGACCGGCCTTGCCCTGGATCTGCAGGTACATCTCGTAGAGCATGCGCAGGCCCGAGGCGCCGATCGGATGGCCGAAGCACTTGAGGCCGCCATCGATCTGGCAGGGGATCTTGCCGTCGGCGTCGTAGAAGCCGTCGAGCACGTCCTTCCAGCCCTTGCCGGTTTCGGAGATGTGCAGGTCTTCCATGGTCACCAGCTCGGTGACCGAGAAGCAGTCATGGACCTCGAACATCGAGACTTCGTCGCGCGGGCTCTTGATGCCGGCCTCTTCATAGGCCTTCTTCGAGGCGATGCGGGTCGTGTGGAAGTAGCTGCCGTCCCACGAATTGTGGCCCGACTCGGAGCCGTTCGAGACCGAGAGCTGCAGCGCCTTGACGCTCACGATGTCCTTCTTGCCGAGCGCCTTGGCGATCTCCGGCGTCGTCACGATGGCCGCGGCCGCGCCGTCCGACACGCCGCAGCAGTCGAACAGGCCGAGCGGCGAGGCGATCATCGGGGCGTTGAGGATGGTGTCCATCTCGACGGCCTTCTGCAGGTGGGCCTTCGGGTTCTTGGCGCCGTTCTGGTGGCTCTTCCACGAGACGTGGCCGATCGCCTTCTTGAGGTCCTCGCCGGAAACGCCGTGCGCGGTCATGTAGGCGGTGGCGAGCTGGGCGAAGTTGCCCGGCGCGGTGCCATTGGCGTTCCACAGGACCTGCAGCGGCCCGCCGCGGCCACCGGGAAGGCCGCCGTAGCCGGTGTCCTTCAGCTTCTCCACGCCCAGCGCCAGCGCGAAGTCGGCGGCGCCGGAGGCGACCGCGTAGCACGCGCCGCGGAAGGCCTCGGTGCCCGACGCGCACATGTTCTCGACGTGCGTCACGGGAATGTTCGGCAGGCGCAGCGTCATCGACAGCGGAATGCCGGACTTGCCGACATGGACCTCGTCGATGGCGGTCGAGAACCAGGCCGCCTGGAGCTGGTTCTGGTCGATGCCCGCGTCCTTCAGGCATTCCTTGTAGGCTTCGAGCATCAGCTCTTCGGCGCCGCTGTCCCAGCGTTCGCCGAACTTCGAGCAGCCCATGCCGAGAATAGCGACCTTGTCCTTGATACCACGAGCCATTGCAGGTCTCCTTGGTGGTGAGGTTGAACTCTTGAAACTAACGAAACTCTTGAACCGGGAAGGCGATCCGAGCCGACAGGCTCAAACCGGGGTCGCCTTCCAGAAGTAACGCTTGAAGCCACCGCGCATCTGGTCGTTGTCGCGCATGCGGAAGGTCATGCGCATCTTGGCGCCTACCTTCACCTGATCCTTGTCGCTGTCCGTGAAGTCGGCCATGAACCGCCCGCCCTCGGGGAAGGTGATCATGCCATAGTACGCCGGCGGGTCCGGCGAATAGGTGAGCGAGTCGGCGGTGAACGACATCACCGAACATTCCAGTCCGGCCATCGCATAGGGATCCTGGCTGTCCATCGCATGGCAGTTCGGATTGACGCAGACCAGGCTGCGCGGGAACTGCACGGTGCCGCACACCTTGCACTTGCCGCCGACCAGCCCGTAGATCATGTCGCGCTTGCGCCACAGGACCGACAGCGCGGTCTTCTTGTCGAACTCCGCGCGCATGCCCTTGTCGATCGGCAGCATCTCGTTGAAGGCGAGGAACTTCATGTAGTTCTTCTCTTCCTTCCGGCGCGCCATCCAGCCCGACAGGCCCTTGCGCGCGGGAAGCTTGTCCTTCTCGGCCGTGACCTCGAACACCAGGATGTCGACGCCCTGGCCGAAGGCCACGACCATGATCTTGTCGCCCGCCTTGGCGCCTTCCAGCGCGTCGACCAGCATGACCAGCGCATGGGCCGCACCCGTGTCGCCGAGCGTCGCGCCGAGCAGGTCGCGCACCGCGCCCTCGCCGATGCCCACCATCTTGGCCATCTGCTTCGGCACCGCCGGCATCAGGCTCGGCATGATGAAGTGCGTGATGTCCGAGCCATTGAGCTTGCAGGCGGCAAGGGCGGCCTTGATCGCCGGCGGCACGATCTTCGAGTAGCCCTCGTCGCGGATCCAGCGCTCTTCCCAGCCATAGTCGAAGTCAGACTCGTCGCCGCGGAAGTGATCGACGAAATCCATCGACACGGAATGATGGCCGACCAGCTTGGCGATCACGTTCTCGGTGCCGCAGAGCAGCGCCGCGGCGCCGTCGCCATAGTTCAGCTCGTTCGACGAGGCGACGCGGGCCATCCGCTTGTCGGCGGCGGCGACCAGGGTCGGCGCGCCTTCCTTCGAGGCGTTGAGGCCGGCGATCAGGGCCGAAGTGCCGGCCTTCAGCGAGCCGCCGATATCCGTGGCCGAGAGGTTCTGCTCGACGTTCAGCGCCGTGCCGACCACGCCGGCATTCTGGCGATCCTTGAACGGATGCGTGGTCGAGGCGAAGTAGATGTTGCGGACGTCCTCGGCCTTGTGGCTGGTCAGGCAGTCGCGCGACGCCTCGACCGCCATGGTGATCGAGTCCTCGTCCCAGTTGGCCATCGAGCGCTCGCCCTTGGCGAGGCCGCGCAGGCCGGCGGCGAACCACTTGTTGGCGTCATAGACAGCCTGACGGTTGAGACGAAGGCGCGGCACATAAGCGCCATAGGCCACGATTCCGACCATCGTATTTCTTCCTCCACCTGGTCCGACCGAAGTCGGTTTATGAACGAGCGTTTATGGCGTCGCTCTTAGCGCGCTCGCCCCGGTCGGGCGAGCCGCTTTTCTTCTCCGCGGCGCATTCCGCGAAATTATCTTCCGGTCTGCGGAACCCCTCCACTGGGCGGCATTTCGCGCACGAGATTGCGATACCCCGCGCCCTCGGGGATATGCAGGAACTTCTTGCCGTCCTTCTCTTCGACCCAGGGTTGGACGGTGACGATCTTGCGCGCACTCGCTGCGGAGATCGCCCCGGCGACCGTCTTGCCCTCGGCCAGCAGCTCGAGGTTCTTCGTCGTGGCGTGGACCAGCGTCCGCTTGCCGGCCTTCGCTTCCTCGATCGCTTCCTGCGGCCCGATCCAGACCGAGTCCGTCGACTCCGATCCATCGTGCAGGGCGATCTGGTCTTCCGGCGCCTCGGCCAGGAAGAACCAGGTATCGAAGCGCTTCGGCACGAAGGTCGGCGTGATCCAGTGCGCGTAGGGCGTCATCAGCTCGGTCGCGATCTCCAGGTCCTCGGCCTCGACCATGTCGACGATGCTGGCCTCGTCCTTGGCAAGCTTGGCGCGCCAGCGCTCCTCGATGCCCTTGAGGTCGGCCGCCCCGATCAGGGCGCGCTGGCCGCGCTTGCGGGCGAGCAGGACGCCGCATTCCTCGAAGGCCTCACGCACGCCGGCGACGCGAAACTTGAGCTCGGCATCGTCGATCTTGTCGGCGCCGCCGCAACGCGCCCGCAACGACTTGTCGCCATCGGCCTCCTCCAGCTTGCCGCCGGGAAACACGAGCGCGCCCGAGAAGGAATCGATCTGGTGATGGCGCACCACCATGAATACTTCGAGCGGCGATCCGGCGTCGCCCGGCTGGGACGGGCGCAGCAGCAGCACGGTGGTAGCGGGCCGCGGCGCGGCGCCCTCTTTCTTGGGTTCGGTCATCTCTTCCTGCATTCCTGTGACACTGAAGCTTCCCATACAACCAGCGACAGTGCCATTGGGCGGGTGTATCCTGACATTGTCCATTCCGCTCTGAAGGAGCAACGCCATGACAATGTCCACCAATACTCCGCTTCCTCCCAATCTGGCGGAAGGCCTCAAGGTCCTGCGCGCCAAGTGGGGATGGATCGTGGCGCTGGGCGTCGTGTTCCTGATCGCCGGCTTCATCGCGCTGGGAAGCGCCGTCGCCGCGACCGCCTCGGCCGTCATGATCGTGGGCATCATGATGATCATGGGCGGCGTCGCGGAAATCGTCGCGGCCTTCAGCGTCAAGGGCTGGGGCAAGTTCATCGTCTGGATGCTGCTCGGCGCGCTCTATGTCGGCGCCGGCGTCATTGCCATCGGCAACCCCTTCGCGGCGGCCACCATCCTCACGCTGATGCTGGGCGCGGCGCTCGTGGCCGGCGGCGTGCTGCGCATCTTCCTCGCGTTCAGCATGAAGTCGGCCGGCAAGCCGTGGGGCTGGGTCGTGGTCTCCGGCCTCGTCACCCTGCTCCTGGGCGCCATGATCATCGCCCAGTGGCCGGCCTCCAGCTTCTTCGTGCTGGGCATCTTCCTCGGCATCGACCTGATCTTCATCGGGTCGGGCTGGGTAACGATGGGGCTAGCGCTGAAGAACCGCCCCGCCGTCTGAGGCCTACTTCCGGGTCGGATCCTCGGCGACCTGCACCAGCAGCTTGCCGAAGTTCCGGCCCTTCAGGAGGCCGATGAAGGCCTCGGGCGCGTTCTCGATGCCCTTCACGATATCCTCGCGGTACTTGATCTTGCCGGCCTTCACCGCAGCCGGCACTTCCTTCCAGAAGTCGGCCATCTGGCCGAAGTGATCGGAGACGATGAAGCCGGTCACGGTGGCGCGCTTGACCAGCAGCAGGCGCCAGTCGGGCCCGGGATTCATCTGCATCTCGTTGTATTGCGAGATCAGGCCACAGAGCGGCACGCGCGCGAAGTCGTTGAGCTGGGGCACGACGGCGGCCTGCACCGCCCCGCCGACATTCTCGAAATAGACATCGATGCCCTTGGGCGCCGCGGCTCGCAGCTCCTTGAACAGGTTGCCCCCGGCCGCGCGATAGTCGACGCAGGCATCGAAGCCCAGCTCGTTCACGACGTAATCGCACTTCTCCTTGCCGCCGGCGATGCCGACCGCGCGGCAGCCCTTGAGCTTGGCGAGCTGGCCGACGACCGAGCCGACGGCGCCGGACGCGGCCGACACCACGACGGTCTCGCCCGCCTTGGGCTTGCCGATCTCCATGAGGCCCCACCAGGCCGTCATGCCCGGCATGCCCAAAACCGAGAGCGCGGTCGAGAGCGGCGCGGCATCGGGATCGAGCTTCATCGACATGTCGCCGGTAGAGACGGCGTAGCTCTGCCAGCCGGCATACTCGACGACATAGTCGCCTTCCTTGAAACGCGGGTTCTTGGACTTCACGACCTGGCCCACCGTGCCGCCGACCATCGCGTCGCCGAGATTGACGTTCGACGCGTAGCCCTTCGTCTCTGCCATACGGCCGCGCATGTAGGGATCGAGCGACAGCCAGATCGTGCGCGACAGATATTCCCCGTCCTTGGGCTCGGGGATCGCCTGGTCGACGACGTCGAAATTGGCGGGCGTCGGTTCGCCCTGCGGACGCGACTTCAGCAGCACGCGACGATTGGTGGCCATGGAATCCTCCGTTGGTTTGCGGCACGGTATCATGCCGATGAAAGCCCGCGAAACGCTGCGCCTCGTCCTGGCCCTGCTCCTTCTGCTATGGAGTGGCGCCGTGACAGCCCAGACCCTCACCGAAGACGAACGCGCCCTGATCGCGGCGACTGAGCGCAACGACGTCGAGACCGCGCGCCGCTTGATCGCCGCCGGCACGAGCGTCAACGCCCAGGACGAGAAGCGCGACAGCGCCTTTCTGCTGGCCGGCGCCGAGGGGCGGCTGGAAATTCTGAAACTTACGTTGAAGGCCGGCGCCGACCTCAGGAGCACCAACCGCTATGGCGGGACGGCGCTGATCCCGGCCTGCCATCACGGCCATGTCGAGACGGTGCGCGAGTTGCTGACGACCGCGATCGACGTGAACCATGTGAACCGGCTCGGCTGGACCGCGCTCCTCGAGGTCGTGATCCTGGGCGACGGCGGCCCGGCCTATATCGAAATCACGCGCCTGCTGCTCGCGCATGGCGCCGACGTCAATCTTCCCGACAACCAGGGCATCACGCCGCTGGGTCACGCACGCCAGCGCGGCCAGCGCGAGATCGCCTCGATCCTGGAGGCCGCCGGCGCGCGCTGAATGAGTGAGTCCCGTACCTACGTGTGTCTTCCCGGTGCCTGGATGGGCGCCTGGTCCTGGAAATTCGTGATCGAGCGCTTGACCGTAGCGGGACATGACGCCCGCGCCCTGCCCTTTCGCGGCATCGGCGAGCGCGCGGCGGAACTCTCGCCCGAGCTCGACAATGACGTGTTCCTGGCCGACACGATCGCCACCCTGGAGGACGAAGACCTGCGCGATATCGTGCTGGTCGGCCACAGTTTCGGCAGCCTGATCGCCACCCTCGTCACCGACCGCATCCCCGACCGCATCGGCCATCTCGTCATCGTCGACGGCGGCATCGCGACCGATGGCCAGTCGATCTTCGGCCGCATCCCGCCCGAGATCGTGGCCAAGCGGAAGAAGTTGATAAAGGTCGTGAACGGCACCGAGGTCCTGCCCTTCGCGCCGGTCGGCAGCCTGATCATCGACGATCCCGAGCTGGCCGCCTGGACGCACAGCCATCTCACGCCGCACCCCGTCGCCTGCTACACCAAGCCGATCACGCTCCATCATCCCGCCGGCAACGGCCGCCCGATGACCTACATCGCCTGCACCAAGCCGCGCTATCCGGTGTCGGCCGGCATGCACGAGAAGGTCCAGGCGATGCCGCATGTCCGCTACCGCTCGATCGAAGCCGGCCACAACTGCATCATTTCGGCGCCCGACCTGGTGGCCGCAGAGCTGCTGGCGATTCCGCAGTGAGTGGGCGGCACACACCAGCAATGACCTCACCCTTGTAAGTCGGCGTCTGCCGGATCGGCTAGACTAGCCGGCGCGGTGGCGGCGGGTAGACCGACTCACCCCGGGGCGTCGAAGCTCGTTCCTCAGCAAGGTCGCCCGTCCGTCGTTCCAGCGAACCCGAACAGTCGCGTGGGCCGCATCGCGAGCTCGCTTTCGCAAGGAAGGGTTGCCATGGAACACCGTCGCATTGTCGGCATCGACGTGTCGAAGGACCGACTGGATGTGCATGTCCTGCCGTCGCAGGAGGCCTTTGCGGTTTCCCGCGACGCAACAGGCCTCGTCGAGCTGTGCCGCCGCCTGGGCGACACGGTGGACCTCGTGGCGGTCGAAGCCACTGGCGGCTACGAGACCCTCGTCGCCGCGACCCTCTCGGACCACGGCATGCCTGTGGTGATCGTCAATCCGGCACAGGTCCGGGCCTTTGCCCAGGCGCTGGGACAGCGTGCCAAGACCGATCCGATCGACGCGTCGGTCATCGCCCGCTTCGCCGAGGCCACCCGGCCCCAGATCCGGCTGCTGCCCGATGGGGCCGCTCGCCTGCTTTCCGATCTGATGGCGCGCCGGCGCCAGATCGTCGAGATGATTGCGTCCGAACGTCAGCGCCTGTATCGCACCGAGCCGCCGCGCGTGCGCAAGAGCATCGAGCGATTGTTGAAGGCTCTTGAGCGCGAACTCGGCACTATCGACCATGACATCGATGGCGCCGTGCGCGGTTCACCGCTGTGGCGGGAGAAGGAAGACCTGCTGGCATCGGTGCCAGGCATTGGCTCGATCATCGCCAGGACCTTGCTGGCCGAACTGCCCGAGTTGGGGCGGCTCGATCATAAAAAAATTGCAGCGCTTGCCGGCCTGGCTCCCTACACACGCCAGTCCGGTCTCTGGAAGGGCAAGGCCCGCATCGGGGGCGGACGGGCGGTGGTCCGAACGGCCCTCTTCATTGGCGCCCAAGTCGCCAAGCGCTGGAACCCACCCTTGAAAACCTTCTACGAGCGCCTCATCGCCGCCGGTAAGACCAAGATGGTCGCCACCATCGCCGTCGCCCGCAAACTTCTTGTCATCCTCAACGCCATCCTCAGAGACAGGACACCATGGCAAAACGCTTGACCTCAGACACAGTCGCTGAGGAGCGGTCCGCAGGACCGCGTCTCAAAGGGGGGGGCTCGCGCACCGCGTTTGTTGCCCATCCTTCGAGACGCCGCGCTTCGCACGGCTCCTCAGGATGAGGTGGTACGGGTTCTAAAACGGCTCCTTGTAGGGCCGCAGGTCGATCTCGTGCGTCCAGGCGCTGCGGTGCTGGCGGTGCAAGTGCCAGTAGCTGTCGGCGATGGCGTCGATGTTCAGGAGACCGTCCGGGCCGGCCTTGTCGGCGCGGTCCGGCATGCGAGAGAGCAGACGCTCGCCCTCGATGCCGCCGTCGATGATGGCATGCGCGACGTGGATGCCCTGCGGCCCGAACTCGCGCGCCATCGACTGCACCATCAGCCTAAGTCCGCCCTTGGTGGCATTGAAGGCGGCAAAGCGCGGCCGGCCGCGCAGCGAGCCCGAGGCGCCGGTGAAGATCACGGTGCCGCGACCCAGCGGCGCCAGGCGGCGCATGGCTTCGCGGCCGAACAGGAAGCCGGCGAAGCAGCCGACCCGCCAGGAGTCCTCGAAATGCTGGGCCGTCATCTCGCGGAAATCGACGGCGGCGTTGTTGCCCATGTTGAAGACCAGCAGGTCGGCCGGCGAACCGTCCGCATCGTCGGCCATCGCCCTGTCGAACAGCGCGACGACCTCGTCCTCCTTCGTGCCGTCGACCACGAACGCGGTCGCCGAGCCGCCGGCCTCGCGGATGCCCTGCACGACCTTGTCGATCTTGGGTCCGGTCCGGCCGGCCACCAGCACGTGATATCCTTCTTTCGCAAAGCGGCGGCTCGCAGCCGCGCCCAGGCCGCGCTCGGCGCCCACGCCCAATACGACCGCCTTCGTCTTCTTCGCCATGTTCGCTCCTCGCAACGCCGTTGCGCAGAACTTGCGGTGCCTCATGGCCGTTCGCTACGGTCGATCGCATGAAATTAGCTCCGTACCCCATGATCGATCTCGACCTCAGGGCGCCGCTCGATCGCCATCCCGCCACCGTGCTGCCCGACTGGATCGACTGGAACGGTCACATGAACGTGGGCTACTACGTCGTGGCCTTCGACAAGGCGACCGACACGCTCTGCCAGCAATTCGCCTGCGGCTGGGAATATACGCGCGACAAGATCGGCATGACCTTCGTGCTCGAAGCGCACGTGACCTACGATCGCGAGGTCAAGGAAGGCGACGAGCTGCGCATCACCACGCAGATCCTCGATCACGACGCCAAGCGCATCCACTACATCCACATGATGTATCATGCGAAAGAAGGCTATCTCGCCGCCACCAACGAACTCATGCTGATGAACATCGACTATGAGACCCGCCGCTCGGCGCCCTGGCCCGACTTCGCCATGGAGCGCATCGAGAAGCTCGCCGCGGCCCACGCCGCCCTCCCCCGCCCGGCCCAGGCCGGCCGTCTCATCGGAATCAAGAAGAAGTAACAGCTTCCATGCTTCAGTCCCTGCCGTACGAACTTCCCGAACTGATCACCCGCGCCCCGCTCGACACCCACCGCTCCGCCGTCCTTCCGGAATGGGTCGACTGGAACGGCCACATGAACGTGGCCTTCTATGTCACCGCCTTCGACCAGGCCTCCGGCGCCTTCATGCGCAACATGGGACTGGGCCGCCGCTACGTCGACGGCAAGCTCGGCATGACCTTCGTGCTCGAGACCCACGTCACCTACGACCGCGAGCTGCGCGAGGGCGCACCTCTGCGCTTCACCACCCAGCTGCTCGCGCGCGACGCGAAGAAGGTCCATCTCTTCCACGAGATGTATCATGCCGAGCAGGATTATCTGGCGGCGACCAACGAGACGATCCTGATGAACATCGACTACGAGACGCGGCGTTCCGGCCCTTGGCCGGTGCCGGTGACCGAGCGTCTCGACACGCTCTGGGAGACCCACAAGGTCCTGCCCAAGCCGGCCAAGGCCGGCCGCGTCATGGGTCTCACCAAGCGATGACGGTTGGCGAGGCGTTCCCGGCCACGCCTCGCCTGACCCTCCGAAACGGGCGCACAAACGAAATAACAGAAATAAACGAAACGAACGAAACGAACCCGCCCGGGTGAAAAGGCGGTACTTGGATACCGCAGGGATCGCGCAGAGACGTGCTGGAGGACCTCGGCTCGGCCTGCGCAAAGCCCCAACGCGCCCCACCCGGGATACGCTTAAAGAAGGAGCCACACGGTCTGGTGCAGGTCGGAGGGGCCTGCTCGCGCCAATGCTCCTACATGCATCGCTGATCTTCTTGCTCAGCCCGTGAAGCCGCAGGCTTACTGCGTGCCGCATCCCTGTTGCATGCGATCTTAAAATCCAGCACGCTTCGGCAACCCAGCCGTGGGCAGCTGGTCAATTGTGAGGGTACATTGCACTCGGCTTGGGCAGACGTCGTCACGGCGGCGCTGAACGAGGTGCGTTATGGGGTGGTACTGCTCGATAAGGCCCTTCACGCCCTCTTTATCAATCGCGCCTTCTACGAAATGTGGGCTTTGCCCCCGCCTCGATCGGGCGCGACCTACACATTCAGAGAGTTGATGGAGCACGGCCAGCAAACGGCTGCTTACCAAATAACTCCAGAGGAAATGCGCCGATACGTCGAACAACGCATCGTCTTGGTCGAAGCCGGCACCCAGCCGCCGATGCAGCTGCTCCGATCGGACGGTCGCACCCTGAGCTTCGAATGCATCGCCCTGCCTGACGGGGGACGAATGCTGACATACACAGACGTTACCGATCACGTACATGCAATTGAACAGCTGCGTGAGTTGGCGACGATCGACGACCTGACAAAATTGCTCAATCGTCGGCAATTCCTGGCCTCATTGGAAGCTGAGTACCGAAGATCTGTTCGAAGCAACGCCAATCTGGTCGTTCTGATGATTGACGCCGACAACTTCAAGCAGGTCAATGACCGCCACGGCCACGCTGCGGGAGACACTGTACTGCGTGCGCTGGCCGAACGTTGTTGCAGCGTGCTCCGCAAGTCGGATGTAGTCGGCCGCGTGGGCGGCGAGGAGTTCGCTGCGGCGCTTGCCGAGACAGATCTACAGGCAGGGTGTGAAACCGCAGAGCGCCTGAGGCGCGTGGTCGAAAGACATCCAGTGGAACTCGGCGGCAGTCCCATACGTGTAACGGTCAGCCTCGGCGTAGCGGCACGGGAGGGTACAGTCGTCCATCCTCAGGAACTGCTAAAGCTGGCCGACCGAGCCCTGTATGAGGCCAAAGCTACCGGCCGCAATAAAGTCGTTGCGCATCGGAGCGTGTAACAACGCGGCCAGCGCAAAGTCGCGAGCCCAGGAGATCCACGGTCAACGGCACCGCATCGAAAACGCCTTCTGCGCGCTCAAGAACTTCCGGCGCATCGCCACTCGATACGACGGGCTCGCCAGAAATTTCCTAGCTTCCGCCTGTCTCGTCGCTGCTATCGGGTGGTGGGCCTCATGAGGCTGGACCCTGGTCGCCCGCAAGCTTCGACAGGGCCTCGCCGCTCAGGCGATAGGGCAGCCAGTTGCGGATCCAGCGATAACCCAGGCGCTCGTAGAAGCCGCGCGCCGAATTCCAGTCGAGCACGTTGAGGTCGATGCGCTTGTAGCCCTTGGCTTCGCACTCGCGGGCAAGGCCCTGCATCAGCGCGCGGGCGACACCACCGCGACGTTCCTCGGGCACGACC
Source organism: Reyranella sp. (assembly GCF_965279625.1). Classification (GTDB taxonomy): domain Bacteria; phylum Pseudomonadota; class Alphaproteobacteria; order Reyranellales; family Reyranellaceae; genus Reyranella. The sequence goes on along the minus strand of NZ_OZ257251.1, from coordinate 5,095,678 downwards.
CAGATGTCCTCGATGAAGATGCCCCGTGCCGCGGTCCAGACCGAGTAGTTGAACGTATAGAGCGCGAAGCCCACCGGCTTTGTCCCACGCTCGGCGATCAAGGCGGCGAATTGCGGGTTCTCGCCGAAGCCGTCGCGCGCCAGGGTCTCCGGAGTCGAGCCGACGGCGTCGGGCTCGTCCTCGTAGGTCGCGAGATCGACCGAGAAACGATGCAGCGTGTCGACGTCCGCGACCGTGGCCGGCCGCACGACGAGCTTCTCGGGATCAGACGGCAAGATACCCTCCATCGACCGGCAGGATGGCGCCGGTGATGTAGCTCGCCGCCTCCGAACACAGGAACACCACCGGCCCGGCCAACTCCTCGGGCTGTCCGACGCGCTTCATCGGCACGTGCGCGAGGAAACCTTCCAGCTTCTTCGGGTCGGCGCGTGTCACCTCCGTCATCGCCGTGGAGATGATGCCCGGCGCCAGCGCGTTCACCCGCACACCGTCGGGCGCCAGTTCCGTCGCGAGTGCGCGCGTGAACTGGGCCAGGGCGCCCTTCGACACCGGATAGACGCCGCTGCCGGCCGGCGCGACGAACGAGTTGATCGAGGCGATGTTCACGATGCTGCCCTTGGTGTGCTTGAGCTGGTCCACGAAGGCCATGGTGACGTTGAACGGCCCCTGGACGTTCACTTCCATCGTGCGTTCCCAGCGCGCCCGGCCGTCCGGCTCGGTCAGGCCGCCGCGCAGGAAGATGCCGGCATTGTTCACCAGGATGCTGATCGGGCCGACCAGCAGGGAGACGTCCTGCGCCAGCTTCGTGCAGCTCTCCGCGTCGGTGACGTCGAGCGCATGGCCGCGCGCCTCGCCGCCCGCCTTGACGATGCTGTCGGCGATGGAGCGTGCGGCCTCGAGATCGACGTCGGTGACGATGACGCGCGCGCCGGCCGCCGCGAGGCCACGCGCGATGGCGGCGCCGTTGCCCCGGCCCGCGCCGGTGACCAGCGCCAACCGGCCCTTGAGCGTGTCCTTCATGTCCCCTCCATCGTCTCGCGCGCGGCCTTCAGCGCCTCGCGCAACACCGCCTCGTCGCCTACCTGGTTCGCCAGCAAGAGGATCAGCCGCGCGTCGAATGCGCGGCACTGTTCGTCGTTGAGGTCCCGATGCGCGTCGACGATCGCGTTGTAGACGTCGTCGGGGCGCGCGAGATTGAGCGTGCGGCGCAGGGCGCCGGTCGTGATGTCGGCCATCGCGATCTCCTTCAGCCGTTGCCCGTGGCCCGCGTGACAGCGGCCGCGATCGCCAACGCATCGAAACGGCGCCAGCGTGCCGCGACATAGCGGTCGGGCCGGATCAGATAAGTCGTGCCGGGCCTGCCATCATAGCGTTGACGGGCGAGCCCGTCGCCCGCAATGCGGACACAGGTCACCCCGGACGGCAGGTCGCCGACCGGCACGTCCGTGTCGCCGAAGGTCAGCAGGGTGAAGCCCGGCCCCAGCCGGTCGATCAGCCATCCGCTGCCGTCCCGTCCGACCGGCGCATCGAGCATCGCCCGGCCGGGCCCCGGCCCGCGCCCCCAGTCGGCGTCGCCGTCCGGCGTATCGAGCGGCGAGCCCGCCTGCGCGGTGGGCACCGAGAGTCGGCCGCTGTTGATCAGCGCTCTGGCAAAGGGAAAGTCGCGCGCCAGCGAGAGCGTGGCGTCGCGAAAGGCGCGCGAGGCGGTGAACTTGGGCGTGATGAAGTCGGTGCTGCGGGTCGAGTTCAGGATGTTCTCCTGCGCCGCGGCGCGCCGTTCGCTGCAGTAGCTGTCGAGCAGCGATACAGGCGCAGTCTTCGCAAGGACCATCGCCAGCTTCCAGGCGAGATTGTCGACATCGGCGATGGCGCCATTGCCGCCGCGCGCGCCGAACGGCGAGACGACGTGCGCGGCATCGCCGGCGAAGACCACCCGGCCGTGGACGAAGCGCTCCATCATGCGGCAGGTGAAGGTATAGACGCTGGTCCACTCATGCTCCCAGCGGGCCTCGGGACCGAACATCTGGCGCAGGCGCCGGTCGATGTTCTCCGGCTTCTTCTCTTCCTCCGGATCGGCGTCGGGACCGAGCTGGAAATCGACGCGCAACACGTTGTCGGCCTGACGATGCAGCAGCACGGAGTTGGTCGGATGGAACGGCGGGTAGAACCAGAAGCGCCGCTCCTTGGGCAGCTCGCTCAGCAGCCGGATGTCGGAGATCAGGAACCGGTCGTGGAACACTTCGCCGGGATACGGCAGGTCCATCAGATGACGCACCGTGCTGCGCACGCCATCGCAGGCGACCAGCCAGTCGGCATCCAGCGAATAGCGCCCGTCCGGCGTCTCGACCTCGACCGTTACGCCTTCTTCGCTCGGCGTGACGGCAACCACCTTGTTGCGGAAGCGCATCTCGATCAGCGGCTCGGCGAGGCAGCGCTCGAAGAGATACTCCTCCACGTAATACTGCTGGAGGTTCACGAAGGCCGGGAACTTGTGGCCGGGCTCGGGCTGCAGGTTGAAGCGGAAGACGGGCTTGTCGTGGAGATAGAGCTCGCCCTGCTCCCAGGTGATGCCCTTCTCAACCATGCGGCTCGCGACGCCGAAGCGATCCCAGGTTTCGAGACTGTGCTTGGCCTGGCAGATCGAGCGACTGCCGAGGCTCACCGTATCGTCCTCGTCGAGCACGACCGACGGCACGCCGCGCCGGGCGAGTGCCAGGGCCAGCGTCGGCCCGGCCATGCCGGCGCCGACGATCACGACCGGCCGGCGCCTGCGCTCGCCATCGAATTCAGGCGGCTTTCGGTACTCGTAATGTCGATAGGTGTAGGAACTCATCGGAGCACGCCACGGAAAGCAGCGTCACTCGGCCTTTTCGAGCGCCGCCCACATCTCGATGTCGCGCTCGGCGGTCCAGATGCGCGGATGGTCGAGGCCCTTGGCCTCGTCGTAGGCGCGGCTGACGTCGAACGGCATGCAATGTTCGAAGATCACCCAGTTGCCGTAGCGTGGCTGCAGCGCGGTCATCGCCTTGTCGTAGGCCACCTTCAGCGAGTCGCCGGCTTCCGCGCTCTTCTCCACGACCTTGTATAGGTCGCTGAGGAACGCCTGGGTTCCGGCGATCCCCTCCTCGACCGGGCCCTCGCCGATCAGCGCGTCGCCGCGGCCCGGCACCAGCGCCTCGGCCTTGAGGTCGCGAAGCTTCTGCAGCGTCGCCGGCCAGTCCTTGTAGTGCGCATCGCCGCAATAGGGCGTCGCGCCATACTCGACGAGATCGCCGCTGAACAGGGTGCGCTCCTCGGGCAGCCAGACGATCGTGTCGCCCTTGGTGTGGCCGCGGCCGGCATGGATGATGTCGACCTGCAGCTTGCCCAGCCACAGGGTCATGCGGTCCGCGAAGGTGATGGTGGGCCAGGTCAGTCCGGGAATGGTCTCCGCCGCCTGGAACAGGCGCGGGAAGCGCTGCAGCTCAGACTTGTAGTCCTGCGCGCCGCGCTCGACGATCATGTCGCGCGTGGCCTCGCTGCAAATGATGTGCTCCGGGCTGTAACCGCTGGCGCCCAGCACGCGCACGGCATGATAGTGCGACAGCACCACGTACTTGATGGGCTTGTCGGTGACGGTGCGGATCCGCTCGATCACCTGCTCGGCCATCTTGGGCGTCGCCTGCGCGTCGATCACCATGACCGCGTCGTCGCCGACCACGATGCCCGTATTGGGATCGCCTTCCGCGGTGAAGGCGTAGGCGTGCTCGGACAGACGACTGAAGGTGATCTTCTTGTCCGTCATATCCGCCTGCGAGGCGAACGCCTTGGCCATCGATGGTCTCCCCGTTTTCGGTTGAAGAGAACCTAGGCAGCGGGCTGGCCCTGAGTCAAAGCGCTGCTATTCACAGCCCCCTGCACGGCCCCGTCAGTCGTCGCCGTATTTGTGATAGGTCGCGCGATCGCCGGTGCGGACGGTGACGTCAAACGTGTCGCTGTCACGCTCCATCTTCAGCTTGACCACGGAGCCGGCCGGGCCGATGGCCCAGAGCTTGCGATAGAAGTCGCCGACGTCGTCCAGCACCTCGCCATCCAGCGCATGCAGGATGTCCCCGCGTTGCAGGCCGGCGCGATCGGCGGGACCGCCCTGGGAAATGCCGCCGACCACCAGCTGGCCCATATGCTCGACCGTGTAGATGCCGAGCCAAGGGCGCGGCGGCGTCGACAGGCGGCCGGTGGAGACCAGCTCGTCGAAGATCGGCTTCAGCCGGTTGATCGGCACGTACATGTTGCCGGGGAAGGCCGGCGAGCCCGGTCCGAGCGCTTCCTGCACCAGCAGCGAGCCGACACCCAGAAGCTCGCCCTCGCGGCCGATCAGGGCCGAGCCGCCCCACAGCGGATAGGCCGGCACGGTGAAGATGGCGCTTTCGAGCAGATACTCCCAGTAGCCGGCGAACTCGCGCCGGCCGGCGACCTTGACCTTGAGGGCCGCCTTTTCGCCGCCCAGCCCCGCGACATAGGCCTCGCCGCGCAGGATGAGCGAATCGGAATCGCCGAAGCGCATCGGCTTCAGCGGAATCGGCGTCTCGGTGCGAACCAGTCCGAAGCCGCTCTCGTAGTCGTAGCCGACGATGCGGGCGGCAAGCTCGTTGTCCTCGATGTCGGTGATCGTCACCGTGTCGGCTTCCATGATGAGATAGCCGATGGTGAGGACGAGGCCCTGCTCGTCGACCAGGATGCCGTGACCTTCACGCTCCGTGCCCAAAGTCTGGGCCGAGCGGCGGCGCTCCGGAATGGTGGTTTTGACGCCGACAACGGCGGGCAACGCCGCCGCGACCAGAGGCGGCAGGTTCGAGCCCCCGCCGGGGGCGCGGGCGACCACGCCCTCGTCGCCGGGTGGCGGCCAATGGCCAGACCCGTTTGCGGAACCGTTCAACCCTCGGGCCATCCGCACACCTCCGCCGCGCACCACGCGCGTCCACAGTCTCAAAGATAGGCGTCCGCCGTCGCGATTGCTATATGACGGTGCATGGCGCCCCCCGCCGATCCGTTCGAAATCACCGATGACCCCGCTCCGGCCGATCCCGCGCCCGCGCGGCGCGCCCTCGCGCCCACGGCCCATCTCGACGGGCTGAACGGCGAGCAGCGACAGGCCGTCACCCATGCCGGCGGGCCTTTGCTGGTCTTGGCCGGCGCCGGCACCGGCAAGACTCGCGTGCTCACCACCCGCATCGCCCATCTGCTGCTCACCGGCCAGACCCGGCCATCGCAGATCCTGGCGGTCACCTTCACCAACAAGGCGGCCCGCGAAATGCTGGACCGCGTAGCGAAGCTGATCGGCGGCGCGGCGGACGGGATGTGGCTGGGGACCTTCCACGCGATCGGCGTACGGGTGCTGCGCCGGCACGCCGAGCTGATCGGGCTGAAGAGCAATTTCACCATCCTCGACACCGACGACCAGACGCGGCTGATCAAGCAGCTGCTGCAGGCCGAGGGGATCGACGACAAGAAATGGCCGGCGCGGATCCTGTCCGGGATCATCCAGCGCTGGAAGGATCGGGCGCTGACGCCGGACAAGGTGTCGGGCGCCGAGGCCGGCGACTTCGCCAACGGCAAGGCCGCCGACATCTATCGCCAGTATCAGGAGCGCCTCGCCGAGGTGAACGCCGTCGATTTCGGCGACCTGGTGATGCACTGCGTGACCCTGTGGCAGAAGCATCCCGATATCCTGGCGATCTACCACGGTCGCTTCCGCCACATCCTGGTCGACGAATACCAGGACACCAATGTCGCCCAGTATCTCTGGCTGAGGCTGCTGGCGCAGGGCACGCAAAACGTATGCTGCGTCGGCGACGACGACCAGTCGATCTATGGCTGGCGCGGCGCCGAGGTGGGCAACATCCTGCGCTTCGAGAAGGATTTCCCCGGCGCCACCATCGTCCGGCTGGAGCGCAACTACCGTTCGACGCCGCACATCCTGGCCGCCGCCTCGCACCTGATCTCCCATAACGAGGGACGCCTCGGGAAGACGCTGTGGACCGACGCCAAAGAAGGCGAGCGCATCTCTCTGCGCGGTGTCTGGGACGGCGACGAGGAAGCGCGCACCATCGGCGAGGAGATCGAGGCGCTGCAGCGCGACAAGCACAAGCTCGCGCAGATCGCAATCCTGGTGCGCGCCGGCTTTCAGACCCGCGAATTCGAGGAACGCTTCATCACGATGGGACTGCCCTACCGCGTGATCGGCGGGCCACGCTTCTACGAACGCCAGGAAATCCGCGACGCGCTGGCCTATTGCCGCGTCACCATCCAGCACGACGACGACCTCGCCTTCGAGCGCATCTACAACACGCCGCGCCGCGGCCTGGGCGAATCGGCCCTGCGCACCCTGCGGCTGATCCAGCGCACGCAGAAGATCTCGCTGTTCGAGGCGACGCGGCGGGCGCTCGAAACCGACGAGCTGAAGGCCCGCCCGCGCAAGTCGCTGGGCGACCTGATCCGCAATTTCGAGCGCTGGCGCGCCATGCTCGACGGCATGAGCCATGTCGAGGTGGTCGAAACCATGCTCGACGAATCCGGCTACACCGACATGCTGCGCCTCGACCGCTCGCCCGAGGCGGAAGGCCGGCTCGAGAACCTGAAGGAGCTGGTCAACGCCCTGCAGGAGTTCGATTCGCTGCCGGCGTTCATGGAGCACGTGGCCCTGCTCACCGACATGGCATCGCGCGACGACACCGACATGGTGAGCGTGATGACCCTGCACGCCGCCAAGGGACTCGAGTTCGACACGGTCTTCCTGCCGGGCTGGGAGGAAGGCCTGTTCCCCAACCAGCGCGCGCTCGACGACAAAGGCCAGTCCGGTCTCGAGGAAGAGCGGCGGCTGGCCTATGTCGGGCTGACGCGGGCGCGCAAGCGGGCCTATGTCTCCTTCGCCGCCAACCGGCGTGTCTTCAACCAGTGGCAGGCCGCCATCCCGTCGCGCTTCCTGCGCGAACTGCCGCCGGGCCAGCTCGCCGAGAGCAGCGACGCCGGCCTCTACGCGACCTACTCGGCGGGCCATCATGGCGGCCTGCGCGACCAGGCCAGCGGCTTCGAATATGAAAGCCTGGGCGTCACGGGCCGCCGCGGCCGCTATCGCGACGAGACGTCCGACGACCGGCGCGCGACCGGAGGCGACAGGGTCGATCTCAGCATCGGCCAGCGCGTCTTCCACCAGAAATTCGGCTACGGCCTCATCGTCGCGGTCGACGGCAACAAGCTCGACATCGAATTCGAGAAGGCCGGCTCCAAGAAGGTGCTCGACAGTTTCATCGAAGCAGCCTGATCAGAAACGACAGGAGAGAAACGTCATGTTCCGCCGCTCCGCCCTTGCCCTCGGCTCCGCCCTGGGCGTCGTGCTCGCCTCCGGCACCGGCTTCGCGCAGACCGGCAAGGTGACGGTCGTCACGTCCTTCTCCAAGGACGTCACCGACCCGATCAAGAAGGCGTTCGAGAAGGCCGTGCCCGGCGCCATGCTGGAAGTGCAGAACCGCAACACCAATGCCGGCGTGAAGTTCATCGAGGAGACCAAGGGCAACAACCAGGTCGATCTTTTCTGGGCCTCGGCGCCTGACGCCTTCGAGGTGCTGAAGGGCAAGAAACTGCTCAGCCCCTACAAGCCCAAGGCCACCGGCATCGCCGAGAAGGTCGGCTCCTATCCGGTCAACGACAAGGACGGCTTCTATTCCGGCTTTGCCGCCTCGGGCTACGGCATCATGTGGAACGAGCGCTACGTGAAGGCCAACAAGCTGCCGACGCCGAAGGAGTGGCAGGACCTCGCGCAGGCGCCGTACTTCGACCATGTGTCGATCTCGGCGCCGTCGCGCTCGGGCACGACGCATCTCACGATCGAGACGATCCTGCAGGGCGAGGGCTGGGACAAAGGCTGGCGCACGACCAAGGACATCGCCGGCAACCTGCGCACCGTGACCGACCGCTCGTTCGGCGTGCCGGAGGCGGTGAACTCCGGCCAGGTCGGCTACGGCATCGTGATCGACTTCTTCGCCTTCTCCTCTCAGGGCGCGGGCTTCCCGGTGAAGTTCGTCTATCCGTCGGTGACGACCCTGGTGCCGGCCAATGTCGGCGTCGTCGCCAACGCTCCGAACAAGGCGGGCGCCGAGGCCTTCATCGAGTTCCTGCTGTCGCCCGTGGGCCAGGAAGTCCTGCTCGAACCGACGATCCGCCGCCTGCCGGTACGCCCCGAGACCTACGCCAAGGCGCCAGCCGACTATCCCAACCCCTTCAAGGACAAGAACCTCCAGGGCCTTCTGACCTTCAACGCCGAGCTATCGGAAGGCCGCACCGCCGCCGTCGACACGCTGTTCGACCAGCTCATCACCTTCCAGCTCGAGCCGCTGAAGGCCGTGACCAAGGTGCTGCACGAGGTCGATGCCGCGCTGAAGAAGAAGGACAATGCCCAGGCGCGCGCTCTGGCGAAGGAAGCACGCGACCTGATCGCCGCCATGCCGATCACCGAGGCCCAGGCCGCCTCGCCCGAGATCAAGGCCGCCTTCACCGGCGCCAAGGAAAAGTCTTCGCGCCAGGCCGAACTGGAGCAGCAGTGGGCATCCTTCGCCAAGGAGAAGTACGCCGCCGCCAAGGCCAAGGCCGACGAGGCGTTGAAGCTGGCACGCTAGTGCGGAGCTCCTATTCCCTGCCTCCCCATTCAAATGGGGAGGTGCCCGCGTCTTACGCGGGCGGAGGGGTCATCGCGGCCGGGGTCACGACTTTTGACCCCTCCGCCCCTGATCACAGGGGCACCTCCCCATTTGAATGGGGAGGCGTATGAGTCGCTCCCCCGGGCAGGTCGCACTGGCGCTGGCCATCGCGCTGTTCCTCGGCGTCTTCCTGGTCGTGCCGGTGGCGACGGTGGTCTACGTCGCCTTCACCGAGAAAGGCGGCGGCGGGCTCACGCTCGTGAACTTCCTCGACTTCGGCCGCACCGACCTGTTCGTGCGCTCGTTCTGGAACTCGGTCTACGTGTCGGCGATGACCGTCGTGTGGGCGTCGGTGCTGGCGCTGCCGCTCGCCTATCTGACGACCCGCTTCGAATTCCGCGGCGCCATGCTGGTGCAGACGCTGGGCTTCCTGCCGCTGATCATGCCGCCCTTCGTCGGGGCGGTGGCGATGCAGCTCCTGTTCGGCCGCAACGGTTCGGTGAACCTGCTGCTCGACGAGTGGTTCGACTTCAAGATCGGCTTCATGGAAGGGCTGAACGGCGTCATCTTCCTGCAGGCGATCCATTATTTTCCGTTCATCCTGGTCAACCTCTCGGCAGCGCTGCGCAACATCGATCGCAGCATGGAGGAGGCCGCACAGAACCTGGGCTCGCACGGTCTGCGCCTGTTTCGCCGCATCGCGCTGCCGCTGGCGCTGCCGGGCTACATCGCCGGCGCCAGTCTGGTCTTCGTGAAAGTGTTCGACGATGTGGCGACGCCGCTGCTGTTGAACGTCAAGGAGATGCTGGCGCCGCAGGCCTATCTGCGCATCACCTCGATCGGCATCGACGATCCCATGGGCTACGTGATCTCCGTCGTACTGATCCTCGTCGCCGTCGCGACCATGTGGGCGACCGCTCTGGTCATGAAGGGCAAAGACTACGCCACGACCCAGCGCGGCGGCGGCGGCCTCGCGCGACGCCAGCTGCGCCCGCGCGAACAGGCGCTGGCCTATGCCGTCGTGATCCTGATCCTGGCGCTGGTGCTGGCGCCACATGTCGGGCTGGTGCTGCTGTCCTTCGCCACGGTCTGGTCCTACAGCCCCCTGCCCGACGGCTACACGCTGGCGCACTACACGCGCGTGCTGGGCGACAGTTCCGTCTACATCAAGAACACGCTGCTCTATGCCGGCCTCGCCGCCACCATCGACGTCGTGATCGGCGGCGCCATCGCCTATCTCGTGCTGCGCACGCGCCTGCGCGGACGGCAGTGGCTCGACTGGGCCGCCAGCACGGCACTCGCGGTACCCGGCGTGGTGCTGGGCATCGGCTATCTGCGCGCCTTCTACGGCGTGAACCTCCCCGACGGCACGCCGCTCGCGACGCTGTGGATCGTGATCGTGCTGGCCATCGCCATCCGTCGCCTGCCCTATGCGCTACGTGCGGCCTATGCGGCCCTGCAGCAGATCTCGGTCTCGCTGGAGGAAGCGGCGGAGAATCTCGGCGCCACCAAGGCCCGCACGGTGCGGCGGGTCGTGATCCCGCTGATGACCGGCGGGCTGCTGGCCGGCTTCGTCACCAGCTTCGCCACGGCGGCGGTCGAGCTGTCGGCCGTGCTGATCCTGGTGCAATCGAACTCGGACGCGCCGCTGGCCTACGGGCTCTACGTGCTGATGCAGACCCCGGCGGGACGCGGCGCCGGCGCGGCGCTGGGTGTGATCGCCGTGCTCATCGTGGCGGTCTGCATGTGGCTGTCGCAGCTCGCGGTCGATCGCTCGCAACGGGCACGGGGCCTCGATATATGACGGACATGACCATGTCGAAGCCGGCTCGGGCCGTGGGCATCGAGATCACGGGCGTCAACCTCTCCTACGGTTCGACCCATGTGCTGAAGGATGTCGCCCTATCGATCCGGCCCGGCGAGTTCTTCGCCTTCCTGGGCCCCTCGGGCTGCGGCAAGACCACCCTGCTGAGGCTGATCGCGGGCTTCGCCCAGGCACAGACCGGCAAGGTGCTGCTCGACGGCCAGGACGTGGCGCCACTGCCGCCGTGGAAACGCGATGTCGGCATGGTGTTCCAGAGCTACGCGCTGTGGCCGCACATGACCGTCGCGAAGAACGTCGCCTTCGGGCTGGAGGAGCGCCGCCTGCCGCGCGCCGAGATCGACCGGCGGGTGGCGCAGGCACTCGAACTGGTGGGGCTCTCCGCCTATGCGGAGCGGCGGCCTGCCCAGCTCTCGGGCGGCCAGCAGCAGCGCGTCGCCGTGGCGCGCACCATCGCCATCGAGCCCAAGGTGCTGCTTCTCGACGAACCGCTGTCCAACCTCGACGCCAAGATGCGGGTCAGCGTGCGCCGCGAGCTGCGGTCGCTGCAGCAGCGGCTTGGCCTCACCACGATCTTCGTGACCCACGACCAGGAGGAAGCCAACACGATCTGCGACCGTATCGCCGTGATGGACGCCGGCAAGGTCCAGCAGGTCGGCACGCCGATGGAGCTCTACGAAAACCCGGCGAACCTGTTCGTGGCGAACTTCCTGGGCTCGGCCAACATCCTCGACGAGCGCGCCGGCGTGCCGGTTCCCGCCGGAAAGCGCCTGGTGTTCCGGCCGCAGCATGCCGCCCTGACGTCTCCCGAAGGTGCGGCCCTCCGCGGTCCGGTCACGCATCGCGAATTCCTGGGCGCGACCGTCCGTTATGCCGTGCGCATCGGCGACAGCGAGGTCCTGATCGAGACGCCGTTCCAGTCCGGCAGCGAGCTGCGAGCCGTCGGCGACAATGTCGGCGTGGACTTGCCGCCCCGGCGCATGCTCTTCCTTCCGGCATGAGCATGAGCAAAGTACGCAAGGCCGGCTTCGTCGCGCCCGCCGCCCAGCGCGCCGACTGGGAGATCCTTCTGGAAGAGCGGCTGGGCGAGGAAGGCTTCATCGTCGCGAGCTGCGAGGTCTCGCGCGACGGCCCCTGGCGCATCGACATTTTCGGAGAGGGCGACGAGGCGCTGGTGGAAGCAGCCATCGACGCCGCGGCCCACGCCCTTGGCCTCGACCGGCCGGACTGGCGCTGGGAGGCGCTGCCCGACATCGACTGGGTGGCCGAGAACCAGCGTTCCTTCCGCCCCTTCGCCGTCGGCCCCTTCTGGGTGCACCCGTCGCACGTAATGGACGGCCGGCCCGCAGGCCTTTTGCCGCTGCGCATCGACGCCGGCCTGGCCTTCGGCACCGGCACGCATGCCACCACCCGCGGATGCCTCGAGATGCTGGCGACCCTCGATCCGGCGGAAACGGTCAACGCCGTCGATGTCGGATGCGGCAGCGGCATCCTCGCCATCGCGATGGCCAAGCTGTGGCAGCGGCCGGTAATCGGCGGCGACAACGATGCCGAGGCCGTGGAGGTCGCGCGTGAGAATGCGGGGCTCAACGGAGTTCCGGAGCTGTGCTCCTTCTTCGTCTCCGCGGGCCTGCAGGCCGACGAGCTGGCCAGCCGTGCGCCCTACGATCTGGTCGTGGCAAACATCCTGGCCGCGCCCTTGCTGGATCTCGCGGAGGTATTCGGCGCGTCGGTCCGCTCCGGCGGGCGCGTTCTGCTGAGCGGTCTGCTGGTCGAGCAGGCGGCCGACATCGTCGCCGGTTACGGGCGCTGCGGCTTCGCGTTCGAGCGCCGTATCGATCTCGAAACGGGCGGCGCCTGGTGGCGCAGCCTGGTTCTGCGCCGGACCTGACGCCCAAAACGCGAAAGGGCCGGCTTTCGCCGGCCCCCTTACGCTTACGCTACGCTACTCAACAATCGGCTACGCCGCGCGGCGCAGATTCTGGTTTGCCGCAGTGACCTGCCCGCCGACATCGTCGAACCGCGGAGCCACGCCCTCGGCGGCCTCACGGATCGCGAAGGTGATGTCGGCCCGGCACAGGCCGAGGTCGGACAGTTCGCGGTCGCTCATGCGATGGAGCTGGGCCTCGGCGGCACGCAGCTTGAGGTCGGCCTTGATCCCGCCGACGGCGCGCTCGTAGCGGCGGCCGATCCACAGGATCGCGTCACCCAGGGCGTTCGCCAGCCATTCGGCACGCGCGTAGCGGGCGCGCAGCTCGAGCAGGCGGCGATCGTCGATGGTGAAGCTGATCTTGGAAGTCGCGTTTCCCCCCGCCGGCGCAGTTTCGCTGGTCAGATCCTTGAAGGTCCGAATCGGCTGGGTCATCATGAGTCTCTCCTTCTATTGTGCGGCGCGATAGTCGATGCTGCACTGCACCCAGCAAATATAGAGCCTTGAGTTCCAACAATAAGTGCGGTCTCTGAAGGGTCGATATGCGTTTAACGCATGGCGCATCATATTCCAGCATTTCGCAGATGCGAACGAAATATTATTACTCGGTTTGATCGAACCGACTGCCCCGCGTAGGCTCCCACTCATCATGACGACCGCTCCTGACGACGTTATCGCCCTCCTCCGCCGCCGTGGACGCGTAGCCAACCCCGCCGCGCTCGACGATCTGATGCGCGGTGTGGCGGCCGCCCCCGAAAGCCTGTCCGGGCCAGAGTGGGTCGAGCTGGTCGATCCGGCGGCTGATGCCGAATTGACCACAGCGCTGTCTACTTGGCGGGCAGAGCTTGCGGCCGCCGACGACGGGCTGCAGGCGAGCCCGGCGCCGGCCTCTCGCCTCGCCGATCTCCGCGCCGAACTGAAGCGCCGCGGCCTCGACGGTTTCGTCGTGCCCCGTGCGGACGAGCACCAGGGCGAGTATGTCCCGCGCCGCTCGCAGCGGCTGGGCTGGCTCACCGGCTTCAGCGGCTCGGCAGGCCTTGCCATCGTGTTGGCCGGCCGCGCGGCGATCTTCATCGACGGGCGCTACACGCTGGCCGTCCGCGACCAGGTCGACGTCGAGGCCTTCGTCCCGCACCAGATTCCCGAGCAGTCGGCGGAGCAGTGGATTGCCGAGAACCTGCCCAAGGGCGGCAAGCTCGGCTTCGATCCCTGGCTGCAGACGGTCGATGGCCACGATCGCTTCGCCCGCGCCTGCCAGCGTGCCGGCGGCAGTTTCGTGCCGGTAGAGGCCAATCCCGTCGATGCGGTATGGCGGGAACGTCCGCCGGCGCCGCTCGCGCCCGTGCTGCCGCACCCGGTCGATTTTGCCGGCGAGACCAGCGAGAGCAAGCGCGCCCGCATCGCCTCGATCCTGGCCGCCCGGAGCGCCGACGTCGCGCTGATCACCGCACCCGATTCGATCGCCTGGCTGCTCAACGTGCGCGGCGGCGACGTCCCACGCACGCCGTTCGCCCTGGGCTTCGCGCTGATCCATACCGACGGGCATGTCGACCTCTACATGGATCGCCGCAAGATCCCCGACCGCACCGTTGCCTGGCTGGGCAACGCCGTGACCCTGGCGCCGCCCGACGAACTGGGCGGGGCGCTCGACATGCTGGGCAAGCTCGGCAAGCGCGTCCTGGTCGAGACCTCGACGGCGCCCTACTGGGCCGCGACACGGCTCCAGGCCTCGGGCGCCACGCTGGTCCGCGACGCTGATCCTGTCTCGCTCCCCAAGGCCTGCAAGAACGCCGTCGAGCTCGAAGGCATCCGCACCGCGCATCGCCGCGACGGCGGCGCCGTCAGCCGCTTCCTGGGATGGCTCGACCGCGAGTCGAAGACCAGACGGCTTCGCGAGATCGAGGTGTCGGACCGGCTGCAGGCGCTGCGCGAGGAAACCGGCAAGCTGCGGGACCTCAGCTTCGACACGATCTCGGGCGCCGGCGCCAACGGCGCCATCGTGCATTACCGGGCGTCGGAAGCGACCGAGCGCAGGCTCGAGCCCGGCAGCCTCTACCTCGTGGACTCGGGCGGCCAGTATCGCGACGGCACCACGGACATCACCCGCACCGTCGCGGTGGGCACGCCGTCGCCCGAGATGAAGGATCGCTTCACGCGCGTCCTCAAGGGACACATTGCGCTGGCCAGCGCCCGCTTCCCGGTGGGCACGACCGGCTCGCAGCTCGACGTGCTGGCTCGCTCTGCGCTGTGGCAGGTCGGCCTCGACTACGATCACGGCACCGGGCATGGCGTCGGCGCCTATCTGTCGGTGCACGAGGGACCGCACCGCATCTCCAAGATGCCGAATTCGGTCGCCCTGCAGCCCGGCATGATCGTCAGTAACGAGCCCGGCTACTACAAGACCGGCGCCTATGGCATCCGCATCGAGAATCTGGTCGCCGTGAAGGAGGTCGAGATCGAGGGTGCCGACCGCCACTATCTCGAATTCGAGACGCTGACCCTCGCGCCCATCGACCTCGCCTGCGTCGAGCCCAAGCTCCTGACCGAGGCCGAGCGGCAGTGGCTCAACGACTATCACCGCAGGGTGCGCGATACGGTGGGCGCGACCGTCGATGACGCAACCCGCGCCTGGCTCGAAGAGGCGACCCGCCCGATCTGAGTCGGGACAGCGCGTCAGACCTGCAGGCCGCTCCCGGTGCTGCTCGTGAAATCGGGCTGGAAGATCATGTCTTCGAAGTCATGGGCGCAGCCTGTTTGACCGCCCTTGCGGGTTGGCCTGCAAAGTTCAAAAGGGCTGGCCAGCGCTGCCGCCGCCTCCGGCCGACAGGTTCAAGTGACGACCGAATCCGAGGCAACGTTCGGCGCCACAGTGGTGTTGGCATCCCATGGTCACATCGAACAGGCACTCGGAACCCACCCTTGCCCAACTGTTGGAGGCCGAACGCAAAGCGCGCGAGCGCTATGAACGCCTGGTCGGGTATCCTGAAGATATCAGGGCGGCGGCGCACGCGATCTGGATGGAGGCCGTGGAGACGACGCGCACTCATCGCGAGAGCTGCGGGTGTGAGCGCTCCTAGGGGCGCGACGCCACCGGCACTAGGGCGGCGGCGAAGCCGGCCCCGCTATTCCTTCGCCTTTATGATGCTGATACAGCCATTTGCTTCCATGTAGGCCGCCTTTACGGCGCTGCAGTCCTCCAGCCCGTTCTCGCGCAGCTGGGCCATGAGTTCGTCCAGGGTGACGAACTCCTTGCGCATGTTCCTGCGCAGGAGGCGGCCGTTCTCGATGAGCTTGAGTTTGGGGTCGCGGACCAGCCTTTCGAAGGCCGGAAACCGGTACTGCAGCCATTGGGTGACGAAACTCCAGAACAGGATCGTGGCGACCAGGATTCCCCCCTCGACAACCGACTGCTCATTGGGCGAGACGGCGTTACCCGACACCTCCGAAATCAGCACGATCACCAGAATGTCGGCCGTCCCGATGCCGCCAACCTGCCGTCGCAGCACGAGGCGCAGCATGACGAAAATCAGCAGGTACATGATCGTGCCGCGCAGCACGAGCTCGGGCACGGAATTGCGCGGCACAAAGATCGCCGCCCAGTCGATCTCCATTAGAGGCTCCAGCCTGAAGAATGCCGCCGGGACTAGGCCCGACGGGCCGCGAACCGGTTCCAGATGAACAGCACCACCAGCGCGCCGAGGGTCGCCGCGATGAAGCCCGCGCCTTGGTCGGCCCGGTACCAGCCGACCGCCTGGCCGATGAAGGTGGCGACGAATGCGCCGGCGATGCCCAGAAGGGTCGTGAGAAGGAAGCCTGCGGGCTTGTTCGGCGCCGAGGAAAGCAGACACGCGATGACGCCGGCCACGAAGCCGATGACGACGATCCAGAGCATCGGGTCCTCAGATCGCTTTGTCGAATTCGCCGGGGGACGGCAGGCGGCCGGTCGGTGTCAGCTCGTTGACCGCCCTGGGCAGCTCGTCGGCCAGGCCTTTCAACAGCTCCTCGCGCGGCAATCCCGTCTTCTCGATCAGGAAGGCGATCTGGTCCTCCGAGAGGACCTCGCTCAACTCCTCCGCGGCGACCTGCTTGTTCTGGCCGGTACTCACCCAGGAGTCGGCCACGTCACCCTTGCCGGCGCCCTGGAACTGCTTGAGGAGATCGCCCAGGCCGCCGCTCAGGATGCCGCCGAGGCCGCTCGCCCCTAACCCGCGGGCGAGCGGGCTGTTTCCCATCCCCAACCGGTCGAGAATGTCGGAAAGGCCTCCACCACCCTGCGGGGCGGCCTCACCGGGCTTGCCCGGCGTCCCTTCAGGCGGATTTGCAGAGGGTGCGAAGCCCTTTACGGCCTTGTAGGCAAGCAGGCCGAGCAGGGCCATCATGACGGGCGACATGCCCCCTCCACCGCCGCTGCCGCCTCGCGGACCGTTGCGCACTCCGGTCAAAACGTCGAGCAGGCCCATCGAGATCTCCGACATTGCATTTGGTGCGCTAGCAACGTTCAAACCGCCCGCGCGTTGCTAGTTGAGATCTACGGACAGTTCATGATCACCGGCTCTGCCTCGATTGCCGGCAGTGCCTCGGTCACCGCCGGCACGCCTCCCAAGTCGCCAAATAGGCAAAGCGGTTTTCGCTTCAGGTCTATGTCCCACACAAAACGGGACGTGTAACGCGTGATGGCACGCTCAGAACTGCCGCCATTTATGCCGGAGGATGTGGGCGTGTTTGACCAAACCTTACAGTGGGTGGATCGTTTCCTTAAGCCAGAATTGGCACGCTTGCGCTCCGGCAAGCGGCGTCTCGAAGTCATTTACCCCGATGAGGCGTCTGAACGCGAACGTATCGACCGAAACAATCCTCTAATTCGTTATGGCAAGTCCATCACGTCCCAGGTGGGGGAAGATGGTGTGATTGCCCACATCCTTGACCGGCTGGAGATAGCCGGCGGCTGGTGCGTGGAGTTCGGCGCCTGGGACGGCAAGTTCAACGCCAATACATGGGACCTCGTACACAATCGCGGATGGAAGGCCGTCTATATCGAAGCCAACGAAACGGCTTTCGCAAAGCTCGTCGAGAACTCCTCCGCCTTGCCGGATGTTTACTGCATCAATGAATTCATCGAAATCGATGGTCCTAAATCCCTTGACGCACTGCTTGCGCGGACTCCCCTGCTCAGGGATTTCGATTTCCTCGTCATCGATATCGACAGCAATGACTGGCATATCTGGAAGTCACTGCAGGGGTACCGTCCCAAGGTCGTGATGATCGAGTTCAGCGAGTTCTGCCCGCCGGAGATCTACTATGTGAAGGATCCGGTCGCGCCCGGACCTTCGTCGGCTTCCCTCTCCGCAGTCTGCGATCTCGGCAAGCAAAAAGGCTACGATCTCATAGCCGTCGTCGGTGGAAACGCGCTCTTCGTGCTCCACGAATACGCATCCCTCTTCGAGATCCGCGACAATTCCCCTCAAGGCATGTTCCGGTCATTCGCGAACACTCGACTGTTTCAAAGCTACGACGGCACCCTCTTCCTGGCCGGCAATCGGGAATTGATCTGGCGCCATCAACGCGACCGAAACGGGGAGATCAAGCGCATCCACGTGTCGGACGCTGACATCCAGGTCCTGCCGGAAGGCCTCCGCGTATTCCAACCCCGACTGACTTACAAAAACACCTTTCTGGAAGAGAATGCCGGCCGTCTGGACCGGTCCAGGATTCCATCCAATCAGTTGCTGGACTTCCAGAACAACGTGTCGTCCGAGTGCGGCGAAGACGGCATTCTCGCACATCTGTTCGACAGGCTGGGCGCAGCCAGTAGCTACTGCGTCGAAGTAGGGGCAAACGACGGCGTCCGCTTCTCCAATACCTTTGCACTCATACGTGATCGAGGCTGGTCCGGACTGATGATCGAGAGCGATGCCGCCGTCTATGGGAAGCTCGAGAATACCTACCGGGGGTCGGACCGGGTCCGAACGGTGAATGCAACGGTGGCCTCGACCGGCACCAACAGCCTCGGCAACCTGCTTGCGAGCGCTTCGGCGCCGACCGAGATTGATTTCCTCTGCATCGACGTCGAGGGCAATGACTACCACTTGTGGGCGAACCTCCGAGGATATCGGCCGCGCGTCGTCATGATCGATTTCAATCCGACGATCCCCAACGATGTGCTTTTCGTCCAGGAAGACAGTGCATTGAAGAACGACGGCGCCTCCCTGAGCGCTCTGATCGAACTCGCCACGGCGCTGGGCTACGAACTCGCTGCCGCGACGACCTGGAACGCCATTTTCGTCCGCCGTGATTTCTTTGATAGATTAGGGATCAACGACAACGTCCTAGACCAGATGTACTACCCGATCTTCGAGATGAGGGTGTTCTGGTCGATCAATTGCTATCTCCACATATCTGGCTGCGATCGCCTCGTCCGCCACAACTACGTATTCTCCCCCGAACAGATTCAGCCAATTCCAGCGAACGTACGCATCGTCCCGTACGCAAGCGCACTTGGCGGCGACGTCGTAAGCACGTTCTTGAATTGAGGTCGTCACATGACCGTTTACACAGACCTCACGGCACGCGCCCTGACTGTGATCAGGCGCAGCCTGCCAAAGCATCAATGGGACCAGGTAGCCGAGATGATCGCACGCGACCGTCACGGGATCGAGGCGCACCTTCGAGAAGAAACGCCGTCCTGCCACTTCGATGGGCTCATAGGCAATTCGCGGGACCGCTCGCATGTCAAAGTCCCTATGACGCTGCCCAATGTCGATGAGTTGCGCCGGTATTTCGACGATCAGCCTGTTCACAAGGGCGCCAATGCCTTGTCATTCGACGGTCGTGCGAAATCACTTGCTGCCGCACGGCAGGATTTCCCGCTGGCTGCCTACTCGGCTGAATCGGTCATTCGGGCCCCTGGTTTGATCGACACCATGAACGATCCGCGCCTCCTGCATCTGATCGAAGCCTATCTCGGATGCGTGCCAACTCTATATTCAGTCAACGCCTGGTGGTCGTTCGTCGCTCCGAAGCCGGAAATGACCAACGTGCAATATTTTCATCGCGACACGGACGACTGGCGGTTCGTGACACTCTTCATCTACCTCACGGACGTTGCTGCCGATGGAGGACCGCACGAGGTCGTGCCCGAGTCGCACTCCCTCGAGGGCATGAAGAAGCTGATCAAGGGTATCCCGTTTTGGCGTTCGAAAATGGACGTCGAGCGCAGCTTCGTGGATGACATGGGCAAGGACTTTTCTCTCGCCTGCGAGCAACATTTCAAGAATGCCGCGGTGCAATTGACCGGGCCAGCCGGATCGATGTTCCTCGTCAATACACTCGCCCTGCATCGCGGCATCGTCCCAACTCGCACGGACCGACTCGTGATATGGGCGCGCTACGGGCTTGGCCCGAACACGAATTCGGCCGACCTCGAAAGAGGTCCCTTAGGGATTCGCTTTGTACCGACCCATCTACAAGGTACGCTTCGCGATCGATACATCAACCGCCTTCTAATGGAGTTTGATCGGGCTGTTTAGTTCCAACCGTCGCCATTACAATACAGGCGAGAGCACACCCAACGTCTCCGTGCATTGTGCTCCTTAACCAAATAGAGCCAGTATCCTCTGCCAAAAGGACGCTTTTGTTTTCTTGGTATCCCAAGACGGAACAAATTTGCCGTCATATTGTGGGATTACTGATTCAGGAAAACGTCTGCCATCGGTAGGCCGCAGCAAGTGGTCACCCACCAAATCTCTTTCCATGTACTGTCTATAGGTCAGACGTCGACCCTTAACCTCCGGCACCAAGAGATTGAGCAGCTCATCGGATGGGACCAACGATTCGAACGTAGCGCGGTGCGCAAGGATTAGTTCGGCGGCACAATCGCTCAATCCAAAGATCTCAAAGAGACAGACAGCAACGATTAGGCTTCGCTTATTGGGGTTGGCACCAAGCAGGTCCCGCATATAGAGCGCATCCGCCCAAAGTACCTGCCCCTGCGTTGATGGACCTGCCGCGGGGCGGCCGTCATCAAAGTAGTTGGAATAGAGATATGGATACGGCAATGCCTTCTTGCTCAGTCGGTAGACATCTAGATCGTAGAGCTCAAATGATTGTTCCCGCAGATACTTCTCGACCTCCCAATATTCCGGACATCCGCAAAATTTCCTTGTGAAGCGCATTTCGGAGAGGATGCCCAGCAAACCGGGCAACAGATCTTGCGCACCCTGAAGGATATCGAGTTCAGCACCTTCAGCATCAACTTTGATGAAGTCCGCGGAGGAAAGACCAATCGATGATAACGCTGCGGAAAGCGTAGTGGTCTCCAGCATCGGCTCCGACATTACAGCTGCATTTTGACCTGCCGTGTAGCGATCAAAGTAGGTAGCGTCAGTACGATAAAATGAGCTCGAAGCGGAATAGTTGGCGACGTATACGGTCCGGCGATGGCTTTGAGCATCGAGTGCATAGGGCAGGTATTGCGTCCGGGGGTCAAGGGCATTGAGGCGCGCGCATTCGTCAGGGTCGAGATCAAAACCGACAATACGCAAATGATCTCCGAAGACAGACCAATACGACGCGACACCGCCGCGAGCGCCGACGTCCACGACAGTAAACGGTTGCTCCTTGAATGCGCCAGCTTCGACTAGAGCGGCCGTCATTCGTGGTGAGTAGTTGATGTGCAGACCTGACATTACGCAGAATTACCAGTGTGACTGAGTTATGGATAGAGGCTTGAAGTGTCCTGTTGGCACTTGACGACCGAGTGCAAGGCCACTCTGGGACCCGCACTCACTTCACAACACGCTCTAGATGTAAGACTTGGAGCGTTCCGCCTGGAAGTTCCGCCACTTGTCCGCGAGCGTCGATGCGCTCGAGAGGAGTGACGCCCCCGCGCCCAGATAGCTCGGACTCGACGTCGAATTGAGCGCGCGGTTGGTTTCCAGGACTCCCGTGTTGCCGACTCCGGCCACTTGGTAATCGTAGGCCTCGCGCGCGCCTTGGCGCGCAGGGCAAGGGCGTCAGCCTCACCCGCACCGGCCGTGTCGCCCAGTATGTATTCTGGCCATCGACCTGAGCCGAGACAGCCTCGCCTACGCTATTCGGAAGACGCGCGAGCGAGCTGTGTCATCGATCGAGTATACCCAGGCGGACCTCTTGAAGCTGGGCTCGCTCGACAGACAGTTCGACCTGCTCGAAGCCGGCGGAGTACTCCACCATCTAGCCGATCCATGGATTAAATGGCGGACTCTGCTATCGATACTTCGTCCTGGCGGGTTCATGTTTGTCGGCCTCTACAGCAGCATCGCGCGACAGCAACTGGTTGGACTGCGGGGATCCATATCGGCGCAGGGCTATGGCACGACCGCCGAAGGCGCCAGGACTTCATGACTGCAAGCAGTGGAGCTGGATCCGCAGACGGACATCCCTCCGATCTGTTCAGCATCAGCAGTTGCCGCGAGCTTCTGTTTCTTGTTCAGGAGCATCACGTAACGCTCACCGAGATCGGGATTTTTCTCGAGGAGAATGACATTACTTTTCTGGAGTTCGACGTCGGCCCCGGCTTTCTGCAATCATACTGAGCACGCTTCCAGACGATCGAGCAGCGACCAACCTCACACAATGGCACGATTTCGAGCGTGAGAACCTTGGATCGTTTGTCGGCATGTACCAATTCTGGATTCGAAAGAAGCAGGACTTCTAGGACTGCCTCTCGGCTAACCTTTCCCGCGTCGGCATGGATCGCAGTTCTGTGCGCTGGGGAAGGCGTGCGGGCCGTGATTGTGGATGTCGGCCGTGGCATCAGGGTCTTCTGGGGTAGACCGGGTCGAACGTCCGCGCGTCGGGATCTTGATGCCCTAACAGACGTGCACGGCCAATCGAAAAGGCCCGCCGCCCCCTCGGGGAAGAGGGGAACGGCGGGCCTCCAGACACCGAGTCGGCCGATCGAGCGGTCGCCCAGGATGCCTCCCGGTCGCCTCTGCGGGCGACTGGCGCCGACCATGCCAATGCAGTCCGTGTGAGTCCAGCGCTTAAAGATCGGCGTGCGGGTCGTAGTCGGACTGGATTGCGGCGGCGGCTACGCTCGTTCTGCCGCCCGCCTCGAATTGAGTCGCCTCGGGCATGTCCGCCACCGGATAGGCAAAGGTGAGCGCCAGTCCGTCGGCATTGTCGGGCGAGGACAGGCCGCGCTTCTTCATGTCCTCTTTCTTCTCGAGCCGCAGCGCGTTGTGCATATCGAAGCCGTATTCGCGCCCCGTCAGCTCGGCCTTCAACTCGGGATCGTCGGGTATGGCGCCGGTCTTCAGCCAGGCGCGCATGGACGCCCACATCTCGGCGGCCTTGTTGGCGGTGAGCGGCATGCCGTCGCCCAATGTGTAGCGGTCGGCGCGGCCGCCGAAGTTGACGCCGACGACGAGGTGGCCCGCCAGCATCTGGCGCACGCGGTCGACCACGCCAGCGCCGATGCCGCCTTCGTCGATGAACACCGCAGCCGCGCGATGCCGCAGCGCCTGTTCCGCCACCTTGCCGGATAGGACCATCAGGTCCCCAACGCGCAGTTTGATTGCGGGCACGGAGCGCGCGTCGCGGCCGCGGCGGAACCAGATGGTGCTCTGGTCGTCGCCGCCGCGCGCGCAATCGACGCCCATGACGAGCGGCTGGCGCAGGTGACTCTCGGCGGGACGGGCCGCCGCCTCTTCGACCGTCTCGCCGTCGATGAACTGCATGGCCCCTCCCCTCGGGAACTCGCCTTTCACGCGGACGCGGAAGAAATCACTGTCGTCGCCATAGTCGGCGGCCCAGCGCGAGATCTCGTTTTTGTCGGTGAGCGAGACCTTGCGGCCGTCGACCTGGTGGCGCTGCCAGCGATGCCGGAAGCGGCCGAAACATTCGCGGAAGCGCCCGGTGTTGCGCGTCGGATTACCGGTCGCCAACCACAGGATCTCGGTGTCACGATCCGTCAGCGCGCCCTCGATCGTCTCCCAGACCGGATCTGGAATGGCCGAGGCCTCGTCGAAGGCGACGAACAGGCGCCGTCCCTGGTTGTGCAGGCCGGCAAAGGCTTCTGTGGCCCGCAGGCTCCACGGCACCGCATCGATGCGCCAGGTCCGCTCGTGCGCCGGCTCCCTGCTGGCGATCGTGGTGGCGGAGATGTCGAACCAGTCGGCGCAGACCGAGAGCCGCAGCCACTTGGTGAGTTCCGGCCAGGTCTTGGTCTTGAGCTGGGTCGCCGTGTTGGCTGTCACGATGCCGCGCGTGTCGCGGAAGGTCGCCAGCGCCCAGACGATGATCCATGCCACCAGCGCCGACTTGCCGACGCCGTGGCCCGAGGCCACGGCGATGCGGATGGCATCGGAGATTCTGCCGAGCGATGAGCCGATATGCCCCAGCACATCGCGCTGCCAGGGTTCGGGCCCAGCATCCTTCTCCAGAACCGTCCCCGCCTCGCCCCACGGAAAGGCGAACAGCACGAACCCCAGCGGATCGTGCGCATAGGTGCCGACCTCGACGCCAAGCGGATCGAGGATGGGGGACGGCGAGGAAGAAGAAACCAGAACGTCTGCCAAGATGCCAGTTGCTGATGACCCGGACCTGCCTTTGCAAGCGTAAATCGAAGTCGCGGTTATCAATTGACGAGAGGTAGCCGGAGTACGACACAACAACCTATGCGATGCACGTATTCCTCCTGGCGCGAGAACCCACCGGCGGCCGTAAATGCTTGATCTCACACCGGCGGCTTGACGTCGATCTCTTCCAGACACTTGGTCTCTGGCTCGTAGGTCATGTCGCCAATGGCGGCGCCGATGCTGTTCATCGTGTCGTCGACATCCTCGCTCGCCACTCCATACTTGCTCGCCAGCCTATCGAGGACCGTCCGGATCTCGGCCTCCGCATCGAGCCGGTCGCGCCGCAGCAGGTCGAGTTGGTCACGCGGCGTAGCGGGACCGCCGAAATACTGAGCGATATCTTCCAGAAGCGTCCTCGCCGTTTCCATGTCAGTCACCTTTCCCTTTTTGACTCAATGACCGGACGCTGTGGTTGTTGCGTGACTGCCGCGGTCTCCATCAAGAATTGCACACCAACTGACAGACACAAAAAAGGGGCCCGACGAGCGGGCCCCTCCTTAGCTTCGTTCAGGACAGCTCAACCCGGCCAATTGGCACGCATCCG
Organism: Reyranella sp.; assembly: GCF_965279625.1. Lineage (GTDB taxonomy): Bacteria > Pseudomonadota > Alphaproteobacteria > Reyranellales > Reyranellaceae > Reyranella. The sequence goes on along the minus strand of NZ_OZ257251.1, from coordinate 5,071,092 downwards.
GTCGATCTCGGTCTGGCTGGGGCGGTACGGCGCGGCCTTGGGGTCGAAGTTCTTCCATCCGGCGGCGCGATACTCCGCGCCACGTGCGACGGGATCGATCGGGCTCGACGCGGCCAGGATTGCCTCGATGCGCGAGGCGTCACCGTCGGGCACGCGCGCGGTCACGAGCGTGCCGCCCCTACGAACAGCCTCCGAATAGACCTCGGCATGTTCCTTGTCGGTGCCGGCTTCGACCATCGCGCCGACGATCCCGCCGGCGGCCGCACCACCGGCTGCCACGGCTGCAGTAGAGGCCAGCCAGCCCGCCGCCACGACAGGGCCGAGGCCCGGAATGGCCAGCAGACCGAGGCCGGCGAGCAACCCGGCGCCCGCACCGACCGCGCCGCCGATGCCGGCACCCGCGGCTGCCTTGTTCACGTCATCGACGTCGGCATATTCGGCGCTGACATACTTGTTGGCGACGATGCTGACGTCACTGCTCGGGACGCCCGCCTTCTCGATGGCGTCGACGGCCGCACGGGCCTGGGCGTAGCTATCGTAGGCTCGGCTAACGGTTTTCATCTTTGAATTCCCTTTGTTCTTCGGTTTTACTGGTTGGCCATGACGACGTTGCCCTTGTAGTCGACGGCAACCTGGACCGGCTTGCCGGCGTGCTGCGCCGTGCCGCGCCAGATGCCGTCGCCGTCCTTCGTCAGGCCGGTCACGTTATCCATGCCCTGGGCGACGATGCGGTCTTTGGCCTGGGCCTCCGTGAAGGAGTTCGAGCCCTTCAGCGGCGCGCCGGCATCGGCCTGCTTCACCTTGTAGGTGTCCGCCTTGCAGGCAGTCATGAACTCGCCCTGCGTGATCGTGCCTTCGGTCGCAACGGTCATTCCGGCGACTCGCATGAAAGACATGTAACGAATGGCTTCTCCGCCCGAGACAGTGCCGTCGCTGTTGGTGTCGGCCTTCTTCCACATGTCCTGGCACTCGGCGTCCGTGGCAGCGAATGCGGGAGCGCTGGCAACGGCGAACGCGGCGGCCGCGAGGGCAAACATCTTCTTCATTTTCATTCCTCTCGAATGGGAGCTGAGCATTTCAGCCGCGATCTCAACGTGCCACGTTTCGATGGTTGCGGTTCGCAAACGAACGCTGGGCGGCACTTGGCTGGCAACTTCGCAAGGCGACAGGCGTTGCTTGCACACACAGATCCGAAGGGGGCTTTGATGACCAAGACTGAACTGCTCATGCAGGAACGCGACGACCTCCAGGCGAAGATCGCCAGCGCGCGCGAAACCAAGACCGAGTCCGATCGCGAGAGTTCGGACCTGAAGATGATGGAGCAGGAGCTGCTGGCGCTGGAACAGCGTATCGGCCGCTCCGGGAACGAGAAGGCTGCCGCTAAGGCAGACAAGCCGCGCTCGGATTCCGAGAGGATGGAGCGGAAGCTCGACGAGGCCCTGAAGGACAGCTTTCCCGGGAGCGATCCCGTCTCGACTATCGAGCCCACGCCCACTCCGTCGCGCTAAAACAACTCGACTTAGGCAAAAGCGCGACGCCTTACGGCGTCGCGCTTTTTCATTGTCTCGGTTTCGCTGTCTGTTCTCCCTCAAGGGAGGAACGGCCAAAGCCGGCCCCTCCCTTGAGGCGAACTATGCCGTTACCGGCTGGCTCTGGGTGAGCTTGTGTCCGGTGTACGAACGGGTCTGCGGCGCCGGCAGCTTGCCAACCTCCTTGAACTGGGTGAGGAGCTGGGCCTTGCGCGCTTTCATCCGCTCGCCGAGATCGTCGAGATCGACGCCGGCATCGCGCGCTTCGGCGAACAGCCCCTCCGACCGCATTTCCTCTTCCTTCACGTGGTGCTTGATAAGTTCAGACAGCACCTTGACCTTGGCCTCGTAGAATTCGTGTGAGGGGGTGCCTTGCAGAAGCTCGGCAATGAGCACCTTCGCCCCGTCATGCTCGACATAGGCTTCGTCGAGCAATTCCTCGTCCTCGATCTTGCCCTTGCACGCCGGATAGAAGATTTCTTCCTCGATCGTGGAATGCACCATCAGTTCGGTGCAGATCTGCTGGACGAGCGCCTTCTTACGATCATCCGTCCTGGCCTTTTCGAAGGATTCGAAAAGCTGCTCGACCTTGCGATGGTCCGCCTTCAGCAGCGCGACCGCATTCTCGTTCGTAGCCATGTTTTCTCCTCTAAAGCGGGATTCTGCAGATAAAAGCGAGCTCAGTTGGGCGCCAGGTTGGACAACCGGCGTGGGAAGCGATGCTGGGCCAGGTTGTCGAGCAAGAGCGCGACCAGCTTGTTGCCGCCCAGCACCACGCCTTCGGCTTCCGGGATCTCCAGCTTGGCGAGCAAGGCCTTGGCATCCCCCGCCGCCGCGATCGGCTTGCCGTGTCGGAAGGCCTCGTCAATGAAGCGCTGGCCCATTGGCATCGCCATCAGCCCATCGGCTACGCCGGGCGGGATGAGCACGGCGTCGTAGATCACCGACGGCGCGTTGGGCGCAGCGCGGTTGACGGCCAGCGGCTTTGTCGAGGCGTCGATCACGGCGCCGGCGGTCGGCCCGATCAGTTCGGGAACCTGCCCCGCCTTGGCGAGCTCGCTCACCATCGTCTTCACGATGGCCGAGTCGACTCCGTCGCCGACCAGGATCGCGATCTTGCGGCCCCGCACCACCGGCGGCGCCTTGTCCATCGAGAGCGCCGGCGAGCGCAGCTCGGCGGCCTTCGGATTGAGCGGCCCTGAGGGGGTCGGCGCGGACGGCGTCGGCGCCTCGGGCGTACCGGCCGGCGCGACTTCGATTCCGGTGGCACCGGAGACCATGTCGGCCAGTTGCGGAGAGATGTTGCACAGCAGCTCGTTCATCACGCGGTTCCGGACGCCCTGATCGACGACCATGTTGAGCTCGAAGGAGAAGGCGGCCGCGATATGGTCCTTCTCCCAGTCGCTCATGCTGTTCCAGAACATCGTGGCCTGGCTGAAGTGATCGCTGAAGCTTTCGCTGCGCTGGCGAAGCTTCGCGCCGGCCTCCTGCACCGCCACCGAGCGGAACGCGGCCGCGGCCGCGGCCGTCGGCGAGTGCATCGGGCAACCGCCACCCAGGCTGTTGGGGAAGTAGGCCACCTTGCCGGGGTTGATGGTATGGCGCCCAAACCCATCCCGTTGGTTGTTGTCCACCGGCCGCAGCGAGCGGTTGATTGGCAGCTCGTGGAAGTTCGGACCAACGCGGCGCAACTGGGTGTCGATGTAGGAGAACAGACGGCCCTGAAGCAGGGGATCGTTGGAGAAGTCGATCCCCGGAACGACATGTCCGGTGTGAAAGGCCACCTGCTCGGTCTCGGAAAAGTAATTGTCCGGATTACGGTTCAGCGTCAGCTTGCCAACCTTGCGGACCGGCACCAGTTCCTCGGGGATGATCTTGGTCGGGTCCAGCAGGTCGAAGTCGAACTTGTGCTCGTCGGCGGGCTCGACGATCTGCAGGCCGAGCTCCCACTCCGGATAGTCGCCCCGCTCGATCGATTCGAACAAGTCACGACGCTGGAAGTCCGGATCGCGCCCGCACAGGAGGTGGGATTCGTCCCACACCATCGAGCACACGCCCTTCACCGGCTTCCAGTGGAACTTCACGAATCGCCAACCGCCTTGGGCGTCTACCAGCCGGAAGGTATGGACGCCGAAGCCCTCCATGGTGGCCAGGGTACGCGGCAGCGCGCGATCACTCATGACCCAGGTCAGCATGTGGGCGCTCTCGGGCGTTAATGAGACGAAATCCCAGAAGGTATCGTGCGCCGAGGCCGCCTGCGGAATCTCGTTGTTGGGTTCGGGCTTCACCGCATGGATGAGGTCCGGAAACTTGTTGGCATCCTGGATGAAGAACACCGGCATGTTGTTGCCGACCAGATCCCACACGCCCTCCTGCGTGTAGAATTTCACAGCGAAGCCGCGCACGTCGCGCGGCGTATCGGCCGAGCCGCGCGAGCCCGCCACCGTCGAGAAACGCACGAAGACCGGCGTCTGGACCTTGGGGTCGCGAAAGACCTGCGCACAGGACAGCTCGGAAAGGTCTTCATAGACCTGAAACACACCATGTGCCGCCGTACCGCGCGCATGCACGACGCGCTCCGGGATGCGCTCGTGGTCGAAATGCGTAATCTTCTCGCGCATCAGGATGTCTTCGAGGAGCGTCGGCCCCCGGACGCCCGCCTTCAACGAGTTCTGGTCGTCGCTGACCGCGACGCCCTGGTTAGTCGTCAGCAGATTGCCCGGCGGCATCGTGTCGGGCTGGATCGAACTGGTCTTGGCCGTTTCCTGTCGTCCCGCTTTTTCCTGGTCGAGGGGCGTATCCTGACCTGCCGTGCGCGGGGAGGGAGGCGCCATGGGGGACGATGCAGGCTTCTTGGCCATAGGAAGTTCCGATCAGTTGTGCGTGGTGAGTCCGCCTGCAACGGGTAGTCTTCGGAACGGTTGCGCTAGCGGCGGTCGATTCCCCCCGCATTGGGCTTGAGCGCCGGCGAGTCGCTGAACACCACCATGAACAGCTCTCGAAACAGCAACGATACGCTCGAATCGGTGGGCATCGCTGCTCGTGTGGTAGCCGTCGTCATCGACATCGCCATGTCGTTTCGGCAGTAGACGGCGAAGAGGTTAACCACACCGGGACGACCAGGCTTGAAGCGTGTGGTTCCCTTGCAGACGCTGTCGCCATTCAGGTCGTTGGCCGCGTTGGAAACCAGCACCAGACGATAATCCGGTCGCGGCTCCTCGCGTGGCGCGTCGTAGGTGAAGGTGAGCGCAGGCCGCGGCTTGGCCGCCTGCATGACGGGCAACAGGCCCGCCCCCGCCTGCTCTGGGAGCAGCGCAGGAAATGGGTTGCCTGCCAGGACGACCCGGAAGTGTTTGCCGTCGCTGGCCGTCCAGAACTCCTGAAAATCGTATTGTACCGCATAGTAAGTGCCGCCGATCGTGGCTGCGGCGGCAGGCGCGACGGAAAGCGCGGTGGCGACGGCCGCCGCAAATGTCATTAGAAAGCCGACGGTGGTTCGCATCGTATCCTCGCATGAGTGGGAGGAACAGAAACTATCCGCAACCGCCGGGAAGTTCCGTCTGCCCGCGTACCTCGAATGCGCTGTATATTCTTCCCGCCGCGCTGATCCGCATTGCCCGCCCCGACGTATCGCGCGTGCCGGCCTGCTAGACGTCCCCCCAACGCAAAGTCTGTTCGGCAGCGCTGCGCTCGCGGTCGCGGCGGCGCCGCCCGGCATAGCGATTGTCCGTCTCGCCGCCGACCGTCACGAGCCGCTCATGCGTCGCCGAGTTGAGCCCGAACGTACGGCGGCTGCCCCATTCGCAGTCACTTCCGATACTCGCCCGCGCGGCAACGAGATCGGCCACCCTGTCGCGATCCTTGTCGCTTTCGAACGCGCAAAGCACCACGCTGCCACAGCCGACGCGCGAGGTCGTCGCCGAATAGCGACTGCGCAGTTTCAGACGCGTACATACGCGGCTCACCAGGTTGACGCCCTCACGCAGACGCTGGGAATCGAACGGGTCGTCGGCGATCCTGCCACCAAAGAACGACGGGTCGAGTTCCGCAACCAACAGATGCGCCCGGCGCGGGTGGCACGCGAGGTCTACCCATGGAACTTTCGGCACGGTGGTCTCCCGGCAGCAAGAACGAGGGCGACCAGCATGGCAGGCTCGACTACGTCCCGCTGTCCGGCGACAAACGAAACTACCAGCGACGCAGGAGGTCCTGGGTCGTTGTCGCCTCGACCTGTGAGGAAAAGCGCGCCCCGAACAGGGCGACCACGGTATGGTGCGCGCCATCGCTGGTGCTGCACAGCGCGTCGGTGGGGAGCACGACGCGGAAGCCGAGGTCGATCGCCTGCATCACGGTCGCGAGCACGCACACATCCGTCTCGCCCCCCGTCACCACCAGGGTCGTGATGCCTCGCCGTTTCAGTGCGGAGGCCAGCCCCGGACGGCTGAAGGCGGAATTGGCCGGCTTGTCGACCTGCCGGGCCGGCGGGACCAGACGCGCGAGCGGGCCGACCAGATCGAGCAGGCCTGGATCGAGCGCCTCTCGCGTCATCTGCGGCCAGCGTTCGTAGTAAGCGCGCCACGCGCCCTCGGCCACGCTCGGCGTAGCGGGTGGAGCGAAGCGGGTGAAGATGGTGTGCGCGGCGTGCCGGGTGGCGATCTCGACAACCGCGGGCAGCACGTGCGGCAGCCATGGCACCTGCCACGCGGTCTCGTCGGCGAACAGTCGCTGCATATCTATGCAGAGATGGATCGTCGCCGCAGCTTCGAGCGGAAAGGCAGCGTCTTTCAGTCCTGTCCCCAGCGGTGACGCTGCTCTTCCGACTCACGCGACGCGGCACGAGCGCGCCGGCCTGCACCGCGTCCGTCCGGTGGTCCGGCAATGGCGAGGAGAGATACGTGCTTGGGATCGTCGAGCTGGAAATGGCGATGACCGCGCCACAGCGAGGCTTCGATCTCCCGGCCGCCCGTCAAGTCGGCCAGTCGCAGGAAATCTTGCAGCTCCGTCACCGCGCACTGGATCACCAGCATATTCCCTTCTCGCGACGGCTGAACGGCGAATGGGCCTTTGAGCTTGAGGTGGCTGCACGTGCGGACGATCAGATTGGCCGCGAACCTGAGGCGCGCGCTGTCAAAGGGATCATCCTCGCGCCGGCCGCCGGCGAAGCAGGGCGTGAGTTCACCGACGAGAAGGAACGCAGTACCGGGAGAACTGGCAAGATCGGTCCAGGCGAGACGAGGCATCGGCAATGGCTCCTCGCGTGGGCGATCTAGGGCTCGTTGCCCGCGACAGGCGCGAGCGGAGCATTTGTTCGGGTCCGGCGATTCCGAACGCGTTCGGAAGCTGGCGGAGTCTCACGACGCTCGCGGAGAAGACGGTCCGCAAGCGACTGGCGACGGCGCACTTCTCCGAGAGCACGCAGAGACGCCACTTCGGAGCCCAAGCTCACAGGAACGATATCGGTAGGCAACTTCCCCCTCCTCACGCTGGCTGGAGCGGGTGGACGGACCCGCGCCATCCTGCCAACGGGGCAGCACGAGGGCGGTTGCAAGGCAGTCGTGATAAATCAGCGGCAAGCTCAGAAGGTCAAAACATCGCGCAGGTCGAGTCGAACCGCTACTTGCTCAGGTCGCCGATCTCTCCAATGGAACCGGTCTGGCCGGCTCCGGCGACGCCGTTGGCCGGCCGCATGACGTTGCGCAGCGCCTGACGCAGTTCTGCGGCAGTCATATCGTCATGCAGACCGGGCAGAAGCGCCAGACCGTCGGGGATCGGTTCGACATGTTCGGCGGCGCGTATGCACTGCACGCCGGCCTCATAGCGCTCTTCACGCAGGGCCTCTATGGCCGAGAGGATGTGATAGGCCTCCCGACGATTCGGATTGCGCCTGAAGCGTTCCAACACCAGCACGAAACGGTGGATACGCTGGCAAAGTGTGAGACGTGTCGCTTCTGCCAAATCCGTCATGACCTCACCACTATCTCAACAAGGGTGAGCATCCAAGCATTACGATGCATCGCGATGATATGCGGCTCAACGAACTGTAAACTCGTTGCTTCAAGCACGCAAATTGCTGACGCGTAGATCGCCATTAGTTACATTATCTGTGAAGATTTCGGCCTAATTGGGGCAAAGCGGGATCGTGACCGTGCAATGCAACAGATCGCGCAGACTTGCGTAGTCCCCACAAGCACCGACATGGAGGCATTGAATGGCTAGGGAAATTGCGATCGCGGGGCTAGACGGCACGCTCGAGGTCAATGAGGACGGCGAACTCATCTACACCAAATCGGGATTGGAGACCGAGGTGCTGAAACCCGAGCAGGCGATCGAACGTTGGCCAAGCGCCGAAAGGCAGATTCGACAGGTCCTCGCCACTTTGGAGTAGCATCCTGCAACGTCACGCGGCTTAGCGGCCCCTCACATGAAGTCTTCGCCTTCCATGGCTAACGGGACGAGGGTCGAGCGCACCGTCTTCTGGACTAAGGCCGGGGCCGCAACGAAGCCTGCCTTCAAGGAAACGTATAACCTCACGAGGGGCACGGTGGTGAGTGAGACGGACAATTGCGACTTCCCCCATTCCCTGACTCCCGTTCGGGATGGCAACTTTATTGGATTTGCGCACTGCGCATATCAACAAACGCTGCCATCCCAGACCGAGTGAAGGACCTTTCAGCTTCTTAGGAACGCCAACTGTCCGGCCTTTCTAGGTCATCTGAAATTGCCCTGAAGTGGGACCGGGGAAGGATGCCTGACGTCCGCAGGTTGTGCTCGCCCCCTCTTCGATCGCGCCTAGGCCGACTTGGACTTGAGTTCCTCGAGCTGCTGGCGGGCGCCGGCAATCATGCAGGAGAGATCGGCGGTCAGCATCACCATGTCGAAGCCGCGCTTCACCGCACCGGCCGCGAACGGCGCGGCAGCGCAATGCATGACGCACTTGATGCCGGCCTTGTGGGCAGTCTCCCGGATCTTGTCGCAGGTCGCGATGTGCAGCGGGTCGGGATTGTCGCCGCGCGGCGTCAGGCCCAGCGCGAATGAGAGATCCGCCGGGCCGATATAGACGGCGTCGAGGCCCGGTGTCGCGCAGATCGCCTCGAGATTCTCCAGACCCTCCTTGGTCTCGATCATTGCCATGACGATGATTTCGTCATTGGCCTTGGCGACGTAGTCGGCGCCGCCATAATGAAGGGCGCGCACCGGGCCGGAGGAACGCATGCCCACGGGCGGATAGCGGCAGGCAGCCACCGCCTTGGCGGCTTCCTCGGCATTGTTCACCAGCGGAACGATGATGCCGTAGGCTCCGAGGTCCAGCGCTTTCATGATGGCGGCCGGCTCGTTCCAAGCCACGCGCACAACCGGCACCGTGTCCGTCTGCGAGATCGCCTGAAGCATCGGCGCCACGTCCTTCATCTCCGACAGCCCATGCTGGAGGTCGACGCACAGCGCGTCGAAGCCCTGCCGCGCCATGACCTCGGCGGTGAAGGTGTTCGGCACCGAGAGCCACCCCAGCGTCGCGCATTTCCCCGCCGCCCAGATTTCCTTGATCTTGTTCTTTCGCATGGCCGGACCTTTCATTCGTCCCTTGAGTCTCAAAGCCCCGGCATTGGGCACGAACAGGCAGCCTGCATCAAGGCTCCAGAGCCGCTGCGCGGTGGCCTTGTCGAGGCTACGCCCGCGATATGGCAGGAGTCCGATGTGACCAACATCGTCGCACGCCGTTGACCGCGCGGACCGCGTGTTGTTCACTCCGCGCCGTGACGCGTCATCTTCCCTCGCGAATGCTCCGTGTGCTTTGCGCGCTGGCGGTGGCCTTCGTCACGACCTTCCATGTCTGCGGCATCGCCACGGCCAGCGCCTACGCGCCGACGGCGATCTATGCCGCCGGAGCCGACGATGCTCAGCCGGCCGATGCCGGCCTGTCGGCCGAGAAGTGTCACATCTGCGCAATGGTCTCGCTGCCGGCGCTGACGCAAACGGCCGAAGCATCGCCTGACGCCGTCGCCGTTCGGCAAACGCCGGTCCGCGACCTCGTCTCCTTCCAGACCTCCCTCGCCCCGCCTCCACCCAGAGCCTGATCGCCGTACGTCGTCCGCCTGAAGCCTGAAGGCTTCGGGTCGTTCCCGTTCCCGCGATCGGAGTCTGCATGTCTCCCAATCTCTGGCTCTGCGCGACGCTTGCCGTCGTCGTGGCGCACCCGTCGATGGCCCAAACGGGCCAGATGGCGGCACAGCGCGCCGGCGCCCTGTCGCTGCCGCAGGCGCTGCGCACCGTCATTTCCGCCAATCCCCGCCTGTCGGTCGCCGACCGCACCATCAACATGGCGGACGGACGGCGCGAGCAGGCGGGCGCCAGGCCCAACCCGACCCTGGGCGTCGAGGTCGACAATTTCGCCTATGGCCAGAACGGCCTCACCAGCGGCGCCGAATACACGCTGCAGATCAGCCAGCTCTTCGAACTGGGCGGCAAGCGCAATGCCCGGGTCCAGGCCGCACTCGGCGACTACGACACGGCGCGCTGGGAACGCGAGGCGACGCGGCTGGAGCTCTTGTCGGAGACGACCATCGCCTTCGTCGAGGCGCTGTCTGTGGAGCGCAAGATCGCCCTACTCGAGCGCCATGCCGCTGCCCTGGACAGGCTGGTGCCGCAGATGCAGAAGCGGGTCGAGGCCGGCGCCTCCTCGCCGTCCGAAGTGTCACGCACCCAGGCCGCGGCCGGCATGGTGCGGCTCGACCGAGAGCGCGCGCGAACGGCGTTGAACGTCGCGCGGCGCGAGCTCGCCGCGCTGATGGGCCTCGACCGGCCGAACTTCGTCGCCGTCGCGGGCGATTTCGGCCGCATCTCGCGGCCGGCACCGCTCGACACCGCCATCAAGGCCATCGAGGACAATCCACAGCTCATGCGCTGGACGGCGGTGCGGGCCCAGCGCGATGGCGCGCTGCTGTCGGCACGGCTCAAGCCGCTGCCCGACATCACCGCCGGTGTCGCCTGGCGCCACTATGCGGAGTCCAGCCAGAACGCACTCCGCCTCGGCGTGTCGGTGCCGATCAACGTCATCGACCGAAATACGGGCGCGATCCGCGAAGCGCGGGAGGCCGCGCAGAAGACCGGCGCCGAACGGGCGGTCAACCGGCTCACCCTGATCGCCATCGTCGGCAAGGCACACGACACCGCGACCGGCGCGCTGGCCCAGGTCGAGCTGCTGCGCCGCACGGTGCTGCCGGCGGCACGGGCCGCCCTGTCGACCGTCGAGGCGGGCTACGGCCAGGGCCGCTACACGCTGCTGGAAATCCTCGACGCCTACCGGACCGTGGCCGATGCCGAGCTCCAGGAACACGAGGCGCTGGCGAGCTTCCACACCTCGATCGCTACCATCGAAGGGCTGACCGGCAGCCCTCTCCAGCTCGCGAGGGCGAAATGATGCGGTTCCTGAGATATCTCGCCATCGCGCTGGTCTGCGTCGGCGCGGCGGGCGCCGCCGGCTGGTACGCCTTCGATCCGCGATTTGCCAAGACGGCGAGCCCGGCCAGGGGCGGCCAGGGTCACGGCGAGGAGAAAGAAGGCGCCCACGGCCATGACGAGGGCGTGAAGCTCTCTGATGCGCAGGTCGCGGCGGCCGGCATCGAACTGCTGCAGGCCGGCCCGCACGAGCTGCGCGACATGCTTCGTCTCAACGGCATCATCCAGCCCAACCAGGAGACGCTGGTGAAGGTAACGCCGCGCTTCCCCGGCGTGATCCGAAGCATGCGGAAGCGGCTGGGCGACAGGGTGAAGAAGGACGAGGTGCTGGCGACGGTCGAGAGCAACCAGAGCCTGACCAGCTACGAGCTGAAGGCGCCGATCGACGGCACCGTCATCGACCGCGACGGCACGCTGGGCGAGTTCGCGTCGGAGGCGAAGCCGCTCTTCACCATCGCCGATCTCTCGACCATGTGGATCGACTTCGCCGTGTTTCGCCGCGACTTCAGCCGCGTGCGCACGGGCGATACCGTTGCCGTCGATGTCGGCGACGGCGGCCCCCCGGTCGAGGCGCGCATCGACTATCTGTCCCCGATCGGCTCGACAGACACGCAGACTTCTATCGCGCGGGCGATCGTGAAGAACGGCGACAACCGGCTGCGGCCCGGCCTGTTCGTCGACGGCAGAGTCGTGCTGTCGGCCAAGCCGGTCGACGTGGCGATCCGTGCCGCCGCGCTGCAGACGCTGGAAGGCAAGACCGTGGTCTTCGTGCGCGAGGGCGAGACCTTCGCCGCCCGCGAGGTGGAACTCGGCGCGCGCGACGCCGATTGGGTCGAGGTGCTCTTCGGCGTGCTCGCCGGCGACACCTACGCCGCGAAGAACAGCTTCGTCATCAAGGCCGAGATCGGCAAGGCGGGAGCGGCGCATGAGCATTGAGGGGCGCCACCCGCCCGTCCGTCGTCCTGAGCGATGCCGCCCGAAAGGCGGCGCAGTCGAAGCACCTCTCTTGCGCCTCACTGCGCACGATCCCTCGAACGGAAAAAAGGAGGTCCTTCGACTGCGCTTCGCTCCGCTCAGGACGACGGTGGTGGTGTGGAGGACACAGCCATGATCGACCGCATCCTCGCCTTCTCGATCCAGAACCGCTGGCTGGTCATCTTCGCCACCATCGCCGTCGGCGCGCTGGGCGCCTGGAATTTCACGCGCCTGCCGATCGACGCGGTGCCCGACATCACCAACGTGCAGGTGCAGGTCAACACCGTGGCGCCGGGTTACTCGCCGCTCGAGGTCGAGCAGCGCATCACCTTCCCGTTGGAAACGGCGATGGGCGGCCTGCCGAAGCTCGACCATACGCGCTCGCTGTCGCGCTACGGGCTGAGCCAGATCACCGTGGTGTTCAAGGATGGCACCGACATCTACTTCGCCCGCCAGCTCGTGAACGAGCGCATCCAGCAGGCGAAGGACAAGCTCCCACCCGGCGTCGAGACCTCGATGGGGCCGGTCTCGACCGGGCTCGGCGAGATCTACATGTACTCGGTCGAGGCCAAACCCGGTGCTAAGCGGCCCGACGGTGCGCCCTACTCGGCCACCGAGCTGCGGACCATCCAGGACTGGATCATCAAGCCCCAGCTCCGCACGATGCCGGGCATCGTCGAGGTCAACACGATCGGCGGCTTCGAGCGGCAGTTCCACGTCCTGCCCGAACCCGCGAAGCTGATGGCCTACAGGCTGACCTTCCGCGACGTGATGGCGGCACTTGCCACCCACAATGCCAATGTCGGCGCGGGCTATATCGAGCGCAATGGCGAGCAGTATCTCGTGCGCACGCCGGGCCAGGTCGACGACATCGAGGGCATCCGGGGCATCGTCGTCGGCTCGCGCGGCGGCGTGCCGATCCGCATCGACGACATCGCCGAGGTGAAGGAAGGCAACGAGCTGCGGACAGGCGCTGCGACGGTCGACGGCAAGGAAGCGGTGATCGGCACCGCCATGTTGTTGATCGGCGAGAACAGCCGGACGGCGGCCCAGCGCGTCGCCGCGCGGCTTGCCGAGGTCGAACGTTCGCTGCCCGAGGGCGTCGTGGCGCGCGCCTTCTACGACCGCACCAAGCTCGTCGATGCCACGATACGGACGGTCGAGAAGAACCTGCTGGAAGGCGCGCTGCTGGTCGTGGTCGTACTGTTCCTGATCCTGGGCAACTTCCGCGCGGCCTTCGTCACAGCCTGCGTCATCCCGCTGTCGATGCTCTTCACCATCACCGGCATGGTGGAGAACCATATCAGCGCCAACCTGATGAGCCTCGGCGCCATCGACTTCGGCATCATCGTCGACGGGGCGGTGATCGTGGTCGAGAACTGCCTGCGCCTGCTGGCCGAGGAGCAGCACCGGCGCGGCCGCGTGCTCTCCCGTCAGGAGCGCTTCGCCGCGATCCTCGCCGGCTCCCGCGAAGTCATCAAACCGAGCCTGTTCGGCACCCTGATCATCGGCGTCGTCTACCTGCCGGTGCTCACGCTCACCGGCGTCGAGGGCAAGATGTTCACGCCGATGGCACTGACCGTCCTGCTGGCGCTCACGGGCGCCGCCATCGCCTCGATGACGCTCGTACCGGCTGCGGTGGCGCTGCTGGTCACCGGCAAGGTGGCGGAAAAGGAAAACCTGTTCATGCGGGGCGCGCTCCGCCTCTACGCCCCGGTGCTCGACCAGGCAATCCGCCTGCGCGGCGCCGTGGTCGGGCTGGCCCTCCTCCTGGTCGCGGTGAGCGGCGTGGCAGCGTCGCGCATGGGCGGCGAGTTCATTCCCTCGCTCGACGAGGGCGACATCGCCATGCATGCCATGCGCATCCCCGGCACCAGCCTCAGCCAGTCGGTGCAGATGCAGGAGGCGGTCGAGAAGGCCGTGCTCGAATTCTCCGAGGTCAGGGAAGTGGCGGGCAAGATCGGCACGGCCGAGGTTGCCACCGATCCCATGCCGCCCAACGTCGCCGACACCTTCATCCTGTTGAAGCCCCGCAGCCAATGGCCCAACCCGAACCGGCCCAAGGCCGACCTGGTGGCAGCGATCGAGAAACGCGTCTCGGATGTGCCGGGCAACAACTACGAATTCACCCAGCCGATCCAGATGCGTTTCAACGAGCTGATCTCCGGCGTGCGCAGCGACCTCGGCATAAAAATCTTCGGAGACGATCTCGACACGCTGCTCGCCCTCGCGAACAAGGTGCAGTCGGTGGTGCAGCGCGTCCCCGGCGCCGCCGATGTGCGCACCGAGCAGGTGAGCGGCCTGCCGATGCTGACCGTGAAGCCCAGCCGCGCCGCCCTGGCGCGCTACGGCATCACGCTGGCCGAGTTGCAGGAGGTGGTCGAGATCGCGGTCGGCGGCAAGGAGGCCGGCTTGGTCTTCGAGGGCGACCGACGTTTCGACATCGTGGTGCGCCTGCCCGAGCATCTACGTGTCGATCTCGAGGCGCTGGCCTCGCTGCCCATCCCGGTGCCGCAGGCGGCGGCGACGGCGGGCGACACCGGGCGGCGCGCGGTCGTGCAGACCGGAGGCGGTGCGGCCGCGCCCTACGTGCCGCTATCGGCGGTCGCGGCGATCGAAACCGCGCCGGGTCCCAACCAGATCAGCCGCGAGGACGGCAAGCGCCGGATCGTCGTCAGCGCCAATGTGCGCGACCGCGACCTCGGCTCCTTCGTCGGCGAGGTGCAGCGACAGGTGACGGAACAGGTGAAGCTGCCGGCCGGCTACTGGATTGGCTGGGGCGGCCAGTTCGAGCAGCTCGTCGGCGCCTCGCAGCGGCTGGCGGTGGTGGTGCCGGTGGCGCTGCTGCTGATTTTCGCCCTGCTCTGCATGAGCCTCGGCTCGATGGCCGATGCCACGCTGGTGTTCAGCGGCGTGCCGCTGGCGCTGACCGGCGGCATCGCGGCGCTCGCGCTGCGCGGCATTCCGCTGTCGATCAGTGCCGGCGTCGGCTTCATCGCGCTGAGCGGCGTCGCGGTGCTGAACGGCCTGGTGATCCTCTCGTTCATCCAGCGCCTGCGCGCCGAAGGTATGACGGTGGACCAGGCCGTGCGCACCGGCGCGACCAAACGGTTGCGCCCGGTGATGATGACGGCACTGGTCGCCTCGCTGGGCTTCGTGCCGATGGCGCTGGCGACTGGTGCCGGGGCGGAGGTTCAGCGGCCGCTCGCCACCGTGGTCATCGGCGGCATCCTTTCCTCGACCCTCCTCACCCTGGTCGTGCTGCCAGCGCTCTACGCGCTGTTCCATCGCGACCGCACCGCCGCTCGACAACAAGGAGAAAGCACATGATGAAGTTCCTGATCCTCGCCTTTGCCATCCTCTGGGCCGGCGCGGCGACCGCGCAGCACAGTCACGGCAGCACCAAGGGGCCGAACGGCGGGGTCGTGCAGGACGTGGCCGGCGTCCACGCCGAGCTGGTCGTGGCGGGCAACACCGTCACCCTCAACATCCTCGACGAGAACAACAAACCCACGTCCGCCAAGGGTTTTTCGGGCTCGGTGTTGATTGTCTCGGGCAGCACGCGCGAAACCGTCCCGCTCGCTGCGTCGGACGACACCGCCCTGAAGGGCGAGGCCAAGTCCGCGATCCCCGCCGGCGCCACCGTCTCGCTCGTGCTGAAGAATTCCGTCGGCAAATCGGGCCAGGTGAAGTTCTGAGGCCATGGATGGACGGAGCCATCGCAAGATGGCAGCTTGGGCACACAATGGCTCTACGCGGTGATTCCGCCTTCGCCCCCGACTGGGCGCGCACCTTGGTCGACCCGCTTGCGTTCGCGCACGAGCAACGCTGCCTTTCCTATGTCTGGACGTTCCTCGGGTTTACGGACGATGTCGAGAAGGATGGCGACTGGTTCCGCGCCTCGCTGGCGACGCGATCGGTCTTCGTGCAGCGGTTCGGGACGGAACTGAAGGGCTTCGAGAATGTCTGCGCCCATCGCTTCTATCCGCTGCGGACGAAGGACAAGGGTAACGGGCCGATTGTCTGCGGCTTCCATCACTGGCGATACGACCACGACGGCTCAGCCATCGGGATCCCGAAATGCCAGGAGAATTTCGGCACCGTGTCGCGCGCGCTCGGCGCGCGCCTCAATCCCATCGAGATCGCGACCTGCGGCACACTCGTCTTCGGCCGCTTCCCCGCCTCGGGCAAGCGCTGCTCGCTCGCGGACTTCCTCGGCCCCGGCTTCCCGATCCTCGCAACCCTGTCGCGCTCCCCCCACAAGCCGCTCGCGCTTTCCCATGAGCTTGCGGCCAACTGGAAACTCGGACTCCAGATCACCTTCGACGACTACCACACGGTCGCCGTCCATCCGACGACCTTCGGCAAGACCGGCTATCTCGACCGCGAAAAGCTCACCTATGCCCGTTTCGGCGCCCACAGCGCCCTGATCAATAGCGACCGGCCGCAGGTCTTCGAGGAATTATCCGCGGCCTGCGCCGACGGCTCGTTCCGACCTACCTGCTATTGCATCCTGCAGATCCTGCCGAACTTCCTCGTGGCGCTGTTCCGGTCGGACCGCGACATCTTTCAGTGCTGCATCCAGCAATTCGTTCCGGTGGCGCACAACCGGTCGCTCCTGCGCGCCTGGGTCTATCCCGCGCCCTTTCCGGTGGAGGGCCCCTGGCACGCGCGCCTGTGGCGCCACGCAAGCGATCTCGTTCGCAATCGCCTGGTCCAGCACTATTCCCGCCGCGTCATCCGCGAAGACAACACGATCTGCGAGAGTGTTCAGGCGGTCGCGCACCAGATCGAGCGCCCCCCTTACCTCGCCGCCCTCGAGGAACGTATCGGCTGGTTCGAACAGTCGTACCGGCAGCTCGTCGCGGAGGGGCAAGATGTGTTGGCGAATATTCCCGAGAGAACCGACGGCCGACCGGCGGCCGGAAATGTTCTGACCTGACGGCCGGAGCTGCCCTCATTTTTCGCTGGCAGCGTCGGGGACGACAGGACGGGACCCTGGGTTCTCAGCGTCTCGATGGGGCACGAGAAATATCGAGGTCGCCCGACGGAACCCACAGCGTCTGTCCGAGTAGCGTCTGCCGGAGAATCTCAACGGGGAGGGTCTGCATGCAAGACTCCGGAACGGCTGATTGCTTCTATCACGGGACACGCGCGGACCTTCGAACGGGCGACCTCATCCGGGTGGGATTCAGGTCGAACTACCGCGAGGGAACGCCGATGTCCTGGGTTTATTTCAGCCAGACCCTGGAAGCCGCGATCTGGGGAGCCGAACTTGCAGCAGGCGAAGGGCGGGAGAGGATCTACATCGTCGAGCCCGTCGGCCTGTTCATCGATGATCCCAACCTGACTGACAAGAAGTTCCCAGGAAACCCGACGAAATCATACCGCTCTCGCGAACCGCTTCGAATTGTGGGCGAAGTGGTGGAATGGAAGGGCCACACGCCCGAGCAGTTGCAGAAAATGAAGGACGGCATCGCCCGCCTGAAGGGGACCGGCAAGGACGTGATCATCGACTGACAACGGGTTCCAGCCGCTCCCTCCCACGACAGCAGCCTCAGGCGGCTTACAAGAAGCGCCTCCGTCACCGTCGACGCGATCGCCAGAGTGAGCCGCCGCCCCCTCGGCACCGGGTTCAATCTGCCGCGGTCCGGCCGGTGCGGGCACGAAACAGGTTGATCTTGCGATAGGCGGGATCCCCAGTGACTTCCCGTCCGACCCAAGGGGGCAGCGGGACATCGCAATCGATGCGGGTGAGTTCGACTTCGGCCAGGACCACGTCTGCCATGACGCCGTCATAGGCGTCGACCTGCCAGGTGAAGTCGCGGTAGGGCACGAAGGATCGGGTCTTGCTCATGACGTTGCCATCGCAATGTCGGGTCAGCATTTCCTCCGCATCCGCGAGGGGAATGGAATACTCGAACTCCGCGTTCACGCCCGGCGCCTCGCGCGTCTTGACGGTAAGGGTCGCCTGCCCGTCGCAGATGCGCACGCGGACCTTGCGGCCGCCAGTCATGGCCACCAAACCGTCCCTCAGATGCTGCTCGCGAACGGCGCTAGCGCGCCATTCCTCGCCGATGAGGAGAAACTTGCGCTCGATTTCAATTCCCATGCCGGCGGGAGATAGGGCGCGAAGACCGTGTTCGCAACGCGACAATATGGGAACGTGCCTCTTGCCCGTTTCCGCTCCGCCGTGCGCGACGACCTCATTCTCGAATGGTCCGAGAGCGACGGTCCGACGGTTCAGCAGCCCCGGCACAAGGGTTTCGGCACGACGATTACCGAGCGCTCGATGCCGAGGACATCCTGCACCGCCTGGGTGCCGACAGCGTCGCGATGGCGGCGACCATCGAGGCGGCGCTCAATCTTGGCGACCGCTGCGAGCACGCGTAGCTGCCGAGAGAACATCGCAGCCGCAACGTGTTGAAGAAGCCCTACACCCTTGAGGCGGTAGCGCGGGCCGTGCACGAACTGATGGGCGAGCCGGCGCAGGGGGGACGACGGCGGCGGCGCCTGCTACAAGGGCTGATGGAAGCTCGCCGACACTCCGATGAAGGCCGGCGCGTCGCCGCGCTTCGGGCGTACGACATTCTCGACACGCCACGGGAGGACGAGTTCGACGAGGTCGTCCGCGTCGTCAGCGCGATTTGCGGCACGCCGATATCCGTCATCAACCTGGTCGACAGCGGGCGGCAATGGTTCAAGGCCGAGGTCGGACTGGGCGTCCGCGAGACTCCGCTGCCCGCGTCGATCTGCGCGCATGCGATCCTGCAGCCCGATCTGTTCATCGTGCCTGACACGCTGGCGGACGAGCGATTTTCCGACAATCCGTTGGTGACCGGCGATCCCCGCCTGCGCTTCTACGCCGGCGCGTTGCTCGAAACGCCGGACGGCCTGCCGCTCGGCACGATCTGCGTCCTCGACTACAAGCCGCGCGAACTCGACGAGAACCAGAAGGCCCTGCTGCGCCTGACCGCGCGGCAGATCATGAAGATGATGGAACTGCGCCGCCTGAATGCCACCGAGCGCATCGCGCGCGAGCGAGCCGAGACGCACGCCGAGGCGACCACCGCCCGGCTGGCGCATGCCAACCGTGAATCGGATCTGCGTGAACAGTTCATCGCCGTGCTCGGACACGACCTGCGCAACCCGCTGGCGTCGATCCAGGCCGGCGCCCAGTTGGTAAAGCGCGGCAAGCTCACGCTCGACGAGATGCTTCAACTCACCCAGGGCAGCGTCTCGCGCATGTCGGCCCTGATCGACGATATCCTCGACTTTGCGCGGGGCCGGCTGGGCACCGGCATCGATCTCGCGCGCAGCGATGTACTGCTCGCGCCGACCCTGACGCAGGTGGTCAACGAATTGCGCACCACGGCGCCCGACCGCCGCATTGCCGCCAGCATCGCGATGAGCGAGAGCGTGTTCTGCGACCCCGGCCGCATCGGTCAGCTCCTCTCCAACCTGCTGGGCAATGCCGTCGTCCATGGCGCCCCCGGCACGCCCATCGAGGTCGAGGCGCAAGTGAAGGACGGCACGTTCGAACTCAGCGTGCGCAATGCCGGCAACCCGATTCCCGACGTGGCGCTGGCCAAGCTGTTCCAGCCATTCTTCCGCGGCGAGGCCCGCGCCAGTCAGCAGGGTCTGGGCCTCGGCCTCTACATCTGCAGCGAGATCGCCCGCGCCCATGGCGGCACCCTCACAGCCACCTCCACGCCCGAGAAGACGACGTTCCTCTTCCGGATGCCGGTGAAGGCGGAGTTCTAGGAGTCTCACAGCGGAGATCCCGCGGATTCTGCGTATTGCCCCTTTTCCTGCGCCGCTTGTACAAGGTCCCCCAGCAAGATCAGGGGATCGGGATGGCGGGCGTGAAGGCGGCAAAGGACGAGCGACGCGGGGACTATGGATGGTGGATGCCGGTCGCGAGCCGGTGGTCGGACTGCGACGCCTACGGCCACGTCAACAACGCCGTCTATTACAACTGGTTCGACACGTCTCTCACCACGCTCGCCATCGAACGCGGCATCCTGCGGGCGCCGGGCCAGACCTCGATCGGCCTGTGCATCGCCAGCGGCTGCGAATTCCTGGCGCCGGTCGACTTTCCCCAGACGGTCGATGTCGGCATCCGCCTCGGCCACATCGGCAACAGCTCGCTGCGCTACGAGCTCGCGATCTTCAGCCGCGAAAGCGAGACACCCGCCGCCGTCGGCCACTTCGTCCACGTCTATGTCGACGCCGCCACACGTCGGAGTGTGGCCTTGACCGAGGCTCAGAGGGCGGCGGTGGCTGACCTGCTGGCGGCCTGACGGGACCTCGGACGGCCGCACCCAGCGTCATTGCGCCGACACGATACTTGACGAAGATCAAGGCCCGCATCCGCCCCACCCTCTAGCGTGTAGGCCAATCTCGGGGAGAGCCCAGTGTCGGTCGAATCGCCGTTCAACTTCTTCCAGGAATACTGGATCGATGCCTGGCAGCGATCCGTCCTGACACTGGATGCCCTGCGCGAGCGCGGGAACACTTTCATCGAGCGCAGTGCTGAGGATGTTCCGAACGTGCTGGGCTTCGCCTTCGAGCCGGTCCTCGACGGTCGCACCCTGCCGCGGCCGGTCAACTATTTCGTTGTCAGGATCGTACCCCCCGAAGGTACGGTCACGGATCCGGCCAAGCCGCCCTTCGTGGTCGTCGACCCACGCGCCGGCCACGGCCCGGGCATCGGCGGCATGAAGCAGGACAGCGAGATCGGCGTCGCCCTGGCCGCGGGCCATACCACCTACTTCATCGGTTTCCGGTCGGCCCCCGAACCGGGGCAGACGATCGAGGATGTCTGCCGGGCCGAAGCGGCGTTCCTTGAAGCCGTGTCCGCGCGCCATCCTGAGGCTGAGGGTAAGCCCGTAGTGGTCGGCAACTGCCAGGCCGGCTGGCAGATCATGATGACGGCAGCCATCCGTCCGGACCTATTCGGACCCATCCTGCTGGCGGGGTCGCCGCTCTCCTACTGGGCGGGCGTACACGGCCGCAATCCGATGCGCTATCTCGGCGGGTCGCTCGGCGGCACCTGGCTGACCGCCCTGACGGGCGACCTCGGCAACGGCATCTTCGATGGCGCCCATCTGGTCGGCAATTTCGAATCGTTGAACCCCGCAAACACCTTGTGGGCGAAGCCCTACAATCTCTATTCGAAGGTCGACACCGAGACGACCCGCTTCCTCGACTTCGAGACTTGGTGGGGCAGCCCCGTCCTGCTCAATGCCGGTGAGATGCAGTGGATCGCCGACAATCTCTTCGTCGGCAACAAGCTCACCTCAGGCGAGATCAGTACCTCCGACGGCACCCGCGTGGACCTGCGCAACATCCGCTCGCCTATCATCGTTCTGTGCTCATGGGGCGACAACATCACGCCGCCGCAGCAGGCGCTCGGCTGGATTACCGACCTGTACGGCCACGAGGACGAGATCGTCGCCAATGGGCAGACCATCGTCTACACGCTGCACCAGACGATCGGGCATCTCGGCATCTTCGTCTCGGGCAAGGTCGCGACCAAGGAGCATGCCGAGTTCGCCTCCTGCATGCAGATGATCGACCTGCTGCCGCCGGGCCTCTACGAGGCGGTGATTTCCGAGATCGACGGCACGACGGCCAATCCGGCCCTGATCCACGGCAAGTACCTGTTCCAGCTCGAGGCGCGGACGCTCGACGACATCCGCCAGCTCGGCAGCAATAGTGACGAGGACGAGCAGCGTTTCGCCACCGTCGCGCGCGTCTCCGAGATCAACCACGGCCTCTACCGCACCTTCGCTCAGCCGGTCGTGCGCGCGATGGTGACACCGCAATCGGCCGAGCTTCTGCGCGCGGCCAACGCCCACCGCCTGCGCTTCGCTGCCTTCTCCGACCGCAATCCCGCCATGGCCTGCATCAAGCCGCTGGCGGAGACCGTCCGCAGCCATCGCGAGCCGGCGGCGCCGGACAATCCCCTGCTCACCCTGGAGAAGATGACGTCCACCTGGATCTCGACTTGCCTGGAAGGCTATCGGCTGGTCCGCGACGCGACGACGGAGGCGATGTTCCTCGGCACCTACGGGGCGCCAGCCCTGCAGGCGGCGGTGGGGCTCGCAGCGGACGCCGTGCCCGCACGACGGCAAATCGGCCGCGATCTCGCGCGCGAAGTCATCGCCGGGCGCTGGCGCGCCGACCTCGAGGCACGTTTCGAGACCGGTGGACTGCCCGAGGCGGTGGTCCGTGCGCTGATGCATGTTCGCCTGCCGCGGCGGACGGTCGATGAGCGTGGCTTCGCCGTGCTGCAGGCGGTGCGCCAGATCCTGCCCGCCAACCGGCGCATCGGCTTCGACGAGCTGAAGCTCTTGTTCCGCGACCAATACCTGCTGATGCGGCTCGACGAGGAGCGCGCGATCCGGGCCATCCCGCAGCTCCTGCCCGACGATCCGCAGTCGAGGGCAGCCGGTTGGCAGGTCGTTCAGGACATTCTGACGGCCTCCGGCAATCTGACGCCGGAGGAGCAGCGGCTCATGCAGCGGTTGGAGCCCATGTTCGTTGGCGCACGTCCACTGCCGCAGGAGAACCAGGATGCCTGACGCCACGCCCTCGTCCGCGGCCCCGCGCGAGAAGTACGAGCGGCTCATTGCTGCGGCGCGCATGCACGAGCCGCTGACCACGGCCGTGGTGCATCCTTGCGACGAGGTCTCGCTGGAGAGCGCGATGGAGGCGGCGCGCGAAGGCTTGCTCGCGCCCATCCTGGTCGGTCCTGCGGCCCGCATCCGCGCCGTCGCGGCCAAGGCGTCGCTCGACATTGGTGCCTTCGAGATCGTCGAATCGGCCCACAGTCACGATTCCGCGGCCAAGGCGGTCGAGCTCGTGCGCTGCGGTCGCGCCGAGGCGCTGATGAAGGGCAGCCTCCATACGGATGAGCTGATGGGCGCGGTCGTTTCGAGCGCGACCGGCATCCGCACGGCGCGACGCATCAGCCACTGCTTCGTCATGGACGTGCCCCGCCACGAGCAGGCGCTGATCATCTCCGACGCCGCGGTGAACATCGCGCCGACGCTCGAGGACAAAGTCGACATCGTGCAGAATGCCATCGATCTCGCGCATGCGCTGGGCATCGCCCAGCCGCGCGTCGCGATCTTGAGCGCCACGGAAACGGTAAACCCGAAGGTCGCCTCGACGATCGAGGCCGCGGCCCTGTGCAAGATGGCCGATCGCGCCCAGATCACCGGCGGGGTCCTCGATGGTCCCCTCGCCCTCGACAATGCGATCAGCCTCCAGGCGGCATCGATCAAGAACATTTCGTCGCCGGTCGCCGGCCGCGCCGACGTGCTGATCGTCCCCAACCTCGAGGCCGGCAACATGCTGGCCAAGAGCCTCACCTTCCTGGCCGGAGCGGACGCCGCCGGGATCGTGCTCGGCGCGCGCGTGCCGATAATCCTGACCAGCCGCGCCGATTCGCTGACCACGCGGCTGGCCTCCTGCGCCGTCGCGTCGCTGGTGGCGGCCGCGCGCCGGGTCAGTTCCGCCACGTCCATCGCCTGAGGACACCATGACCGAGCAGATGCGGCCCGTTCTGTCAGGCAAGAAGGCTTTGATCGTCGGCGTCGCCAACGACCAGTCCATCGCCTATGGCTGCGCCCAGGCCTTTCGCGAAGCCGGGGCCGATCTCGCCCTGACCTGGTTAAACGAGAAGGCGCGGCCCCATGTCGAGCCGCTGGCGCGCGAGCTCGGCGCCCAGATCCAGATGCCCCTGGACGTCGCCGTGCCGGGGCAGCTCGAGGCGGTGTTCGAGCAGATCGCCGACCGCTGGGGCCAACTCGACATCCTCGTTCACTCCATTGCCTTCGCGCCGCTGGACGACCTGCGCGGCGGGCTGCTCGACTGCTCGGCGGAGGGCTTCGCTAAGGCGATGGACGTGTCCTGCCATTCCTTCATCCGGATGGCGCGGCTTGCGGCACCACTGATGAAGGACGGCGGGACCATGTTCGCCATGAGCTACTATGGCGCCAACCGGGTCGTGCCCAACTACAACGTCATGGGACCGGTCAAGGCCGCGCTCGAGGCGGCGTGCAGGTATCTCGCCTACGAGCTGGGGCCCCGCCGCATCCGCGTCCACGCCATCTCGCCCGGTCCGCTCAAGACCCGTGCCGCCTTGGGGCTGAAGGATTTCGAACTGCTGCTCAACGAGGCCGCGCACAAGGCGCCGCTGGGCGGGCTCGTGGACATCATGGATGTCGGCTACACCTGCGCCTATCTGGCCACGCCATTCGCCCATCGCGTCACCGGCGGCACCGTGTATGTCGACGGCGGCGCCAGCATCGTCGCCTGAGGCCGACCCGATGACCGAGACCGGCTGCATCGTCGTCCTCAACGCGGGTTCCTCCAGCATCAAATTCGCGCTCTACGACGCCGGTGCCGACGGCGCCCTCCTCTATCGTGGACAGATCGAGCGCATCGGCGTCGGTCCACACCTCGAAGTACGGGACGCCGCAGGCAAGACGGTGGCCGAGCGGAAATGGCCGGACCGCGCGCTCGACCATCACGGCGCGACGGCCGAAATCATGGCGCATGGCCAGGCGCTGCTCGCCGGCCGCCCCGTCCTCGCCTTCGGCCATCGCGTCGTCCATGGCGGCACGAAGTTCGTGGCACCGGTCCGCATCGACCGGGCGATCGTGTCCGAACTCGAATCGCTCGTGCCGCTGGCACCGTTGCACCAGCCGCACAATCTGGCGCCGGTTGCCGCGATCCTGGACGCGGCCCCGCACCTGCCGCAGATCGCCTGTTTCGATACCGCGTTTCATCGTACCCAGCCGATGCTCGCGCAGGAATTCGCCCTGCCGCGCGAACTGACCGCGGGCGGCGTGCGGCGCTACGGCTTCCATGGCCTGTCCTACGATTTCGTAACGAAACGCCTGCGCGCCACCCAGCCGGCACTGGCAGAGGGAAAGCTGGTCATCGCCCATCTCGGCAACGGCGCCAGCCTGTGCGCTACGAACGATGGGCGCAGCATCGCGAGTACGATGGGCTTCACGGCGCTCGACGGACTCATGATGGGAACGCGGGCCGGCGCGCTCGATCCCGGCGTGCTGCTCTACCTCGCCCAGCAGCGCGGCATGAGCTTCGCGGCGATCGAGGATCTTCTCTATCGCAGATCGGGCCTGCTCGGCGTGTCGGGCATCTCCTCCGACATGCGCACCCTGCGCGCCTCGAGCGAGCCGGCGGCGCGCGAAGCCATCGACCTGTTCGTCTACCGCATCGTGCGCGAGATCGGCTCGCTCGCGGCGGCCCTGGGCGGCGTCGATGGCATCGTGTTCACGGCCGGCATTGGTGAAAATGATGCGGCGACCCGCGCCGAGATCCTAGAGGGCTGCCGCTGGCTCGGCGTGGCCCTCGACCCCGCACTCAACCACACCTGCGAGGGACGCATCAGCACGGACGGCTCGACCGTCTCCGCCTGGATCGTGCCGACCGACGAGGAACGCATGATCGCGCAGTATACGAGCTCGGCGCTGGCCAGCTCCTGATCGCCGGCATGCGACTCAGATCCGGCGATAGGTGGCGTGCAGAATGGAGAAGGGAATGCCGGCGCGCCCGGCGCTGCCGCGCACCATCACGACCCGTTCGTCGATGCGGTAGAACCAGTCGTTGAAGTTCAACACCATCGACTTGTCGTCACCGCCGCTCTGCGGCGTGTCGCGTGTATAGCGCCAATGGAACGCGCAGCCCGCCCGGTCGCCCTCGGCTTCGCCGTCCAGACGCGACTCCTGGCCGCTGTAGTGTCCGGACGCGAGCTTCGCGATGCGCCAGGTGAGCGTATCCTGGCGTCCATCGTCGAAGGTCCAGGTTTCGGTGAAGCTCAGCACGTGTGCCGCCTCATTCCAGGTACCGCGCGCCTTGACGGTGAAGCGCTGCTGCAGGCCGCCGGTCACGCGCTCGACCACGCCCCAACCTTCGAGGTCGCCGGCGAGATAGGTCTCGGGAAGCAATTCCGGCGAGGTGCCGGCAAAATCGTCGATGTCCATGGGCACCAACGACGAAAGATCGAAGCCGTTGCACGGGCCGGGGTTACCGAACACCAGCCAGCACTAAGCCGATCCGGCACCTTCATCAGGTGGGAGCAGGTTCACGCGGAGCCCACAACCCTGGCACCGACCATTATCGAACCAAATCTGGGCGCGCAGGACCGGCAGAAAGCGCTGGTGGCAGCGTGGACAGCGGAACTCGTAGTAACCATAGGCGCCGACCATTGCACCGATGAAGCAGAGGCCCGCGATCCAGTGCGATGACCGCACGGTGAAGGCGAAGCCCAGGACAGCCACGCACAGCATGAACAGGCGCGCACGGCGATCACCCCAGGCCTTGATGTAGCGGTCGCGCTCACTCACGCACGTGCCCTCCGTCGCGACAGTTCCTTCCGCCCGTGATCATCGGACACGCTTCCGTCTCTGACCAATGCCATCACTGGCCCGCCATCGGCAGGCGCAGGCTGACACGCAGGCCGCCGTCGGGCGCCGCCGCGAAGTCGAGGCTGCCGCCGTAGAGGTCGACCAGCTCGCGGGTGATCGACAGGCCGAACCCGAAGCCCGGCGCGGTCTCGTCGAGCCTCTGTCCGGGCTTCAAAAGATGCGGCACCTGTTCGGCCGACAGGCCCGGCCCATCGTCCTCGATTCGCAGGAGCACCCTCCGCTCCTCGGCAACGGCCCGCACCGTCACGGACGTCGAGGTCCACTTGAAGGCATTGTCGAGCAGGTTGCCGGCGATCTCGTCGAAATCCTGCGGTTCGCACGCCACGGCCAGGCCGGGCGGAATGTCGGCGGCGAAGGCGACGCCGCGCCCGGCATGGACCTTCGTAAGCACGGCACCCAGGTCGCCGATCGCCGGCGCCAGCAATGTCTGTGACCGCGTCGGTCCGGCGAGCGCCGCGGCCCGCGCACGGCCGAGATGATGGCGAATGCGGCGCTCCATTACCTCGACGAGTTCGGCGAGCGCAGACTTGCCGTCCTTTCCGGCATCACCTCTGGAAGAAAGCGCAACGCTGAGAGTCGCCAACGGCGTCTTCAAGCCATGCGCCAGGTTGGCGACGTGGGCGCGGGCGCGGTCGAGATTGGCGGCGTTCTGCTTCAGGAGCTCATTCAGTTCGGAGACCAGCGGCCGCACTTCCGCGGGCTGCTCTTCGGGGACGGTCGCCCTCCGTCCGGCCCGCACGTCAGCGATGGCGCCGCGCAGCCGGTCGAGCGGACGCAGGCCCAGCCGAACCTGCAGCACGATAGCCAGCACGAGCGCCGCACCCAGCACGAGCAGAGACAGCCCGAGCGTCGTCATCGCCTCTCGCAAGGGGCCCATCACCGCCGCCCGCGGCGCCGTGGCGACGATCTCGACGGGCACGCCGTCGATCAAGACATGCTGGATCCGGTAGTGCAGCGCCTCGCCGCCCGGACCGGGACCGTCGGCCGGACGTGGCGGCGGCACCGCACGTGGCGGCGGCGGCGGAGTTCCAGTGCGATGAGGCGGCGGCGGGGGTGGTGGCGGCAGCGGCAGGCCGGAAACGTCGAGCGTATCGTCGCCGAGGGCGCGCGATCGCAGCACGTTGCGCGGGCCGCTCACCTGCCAATACCAGCCGCGCCCCGGCCGGTCGAAGGGCGGTCCATCGGCGCTGCCGTCCAGCGAGAGGTCGCCCGCCGGCGTGACACGCACCGTCGAAGCCAGGAAGTTGACCTGCGTGTCGAGGCGCTGGTCGATCTGGCCCTGCACGAAGTGATGCAGCACGAAGGCGATAACGGTGGCCGCGACGACCAGTGCCACGACGATGAAGACCGAGGCGCCAAGCAGCAATCGCCGGCCGAGCGACGCGTCGGCCTTCACGACGGCGCCGCCGCCGTCAGACGGTAGCCGCGGCCGCGCACCGTCTCAATCGCGTCGCGACCGATCTTGCGGCGCAGCCGGGCGACGATGACCTCGAGCGAATTGGAATCGGTGCCGACGTCGCCCTGGTAGACCTTCTCGGTGAGATCGCCGCGCTCGATCACCACACCCTTGCGCAGGATCAGGCATTCGAGCACGCGCCATTCCAGAGCCGTGAGCTTGAGCGGCAATCCGTCGAGCTCGAACACGCCTGTCTGGGCGTCGAACGAGACTGCGCCGCTCTCGATGCGCGGCGTCGCATGGCCGGTCGAGCGCCGCACCAGCGCACGCAGGCGCATGATCAGTTCCTCGACCCGGAAGGGCTTGGTGAGATAGTCGTCGGCGCCGGCCTTGAAGCCGTCGACCTTCTCGGTCCAGCCGTCGCGCGCCGTCAGGATCAGCACCGGCAATTGCCGGCCGGCCTTGCGCCAGGACCGCAGCACCGTCGCGCCCGGAACCTTGGGCAGGCCCAGATCGAGGACGGCCACGTCATAGGCCTCGGTCTCACCCATATGCTGGCCGTCGAGCCCGTCGGCGGCGATGTCGACGGCGAAGTTCTCGGCCCGCAGCGCGCGCGCGATCATCTCTGCGAGCGGTCCGTCGTCTTCGACGAGGAGAACCTTCATGGCATCCTTGGCTCCGGCATGGGCCTCATGCCGGCTGAAATAGGCCCTCGAAGCTGAACACAGGCTGAACCGCGGGGTTCAGCGTGCATTTAGAGGCGCCTCCTATGTTGACGCCATCGCAACACATACAGGAGGCGATCATGACGACCAACGCCCTCGTTCCATCCTCATCGCGCAGGCCCCGCGGCCGGGCCCTGGCCGTCGCCGCGGGCGCACTGCTGCTTGCCGGCATCGGCGGCGTCGCCGGCGCCCAGACCCCACCGCCACCCCCGGCTGCCGGTGTCGCCCCGCCTCCGGCCGTCGCGCCCGCGCAGCCGCAGGCAGTGATGCTCATCACGCCGATGGCGATCGCTAAATTGCAGCCGTCCGACGTGGTCGCCGTGAGGGGCAGCGTCGCGGAGATCTACGGCAACAAGTTCATTCTCGAGGATGACAGCGGGCGCATGCTGGTCGATCTCGGACCGCGCGGCGACGAGCGCGCCGTCGTGACCAAGGGCGAGCAGGTCTCGGTGCAGGGCCGCTTCGATCGCGGCTTCGTCGCCGCGCAGGTCCTGTCGCGTGCCGACGGCCGCAGCGAGGCCTTCGGTCCCCCGCCGCCGCCTCCGCCGGGCCGTGAA
Source organism: Reyranella sp. (assembly GCF_965279625.1). Classification (GTDB taxonomy): domain Bacteria; phylum Pseudomonadota; class Alphaproteobacteria; order Reyranellales; family Reyranellaceae; genus Reyranella. The sequence goes on along the minus strand of NZ_OZ257251.1, from coordinate 5,041,989 downwards.
GCCGATCGCGGTCCGGGCCGCTGCCCGCCGCCGCCCGCGCCGCGCTGAGCCTCCGACCCTGGCGGCCAGAGCCGCAATCGCTCGGGCCGCCTTCTCTCCCGCATGTCCTGGAGTTCGCAATGCCCGACCATCACGTCAGTGTTTCCGGCAAGATCCTGCACGTCTTCGCACACCGCTTCGTCGTCCAGACGAAGAGCGGCGCCCTCCTGGCCGACGTCACCCCGAAGGGGCTCGACCGGGTCGCCCTGAACGTCGGCGACACGGTCACGCTCGACGGCCAAATGAAACCTTCGGAGCTGAAAGTGTCCCGCCTCGTCCTCGACGGCCGCACCGTGAAGATCGAGCATGACAAGCCTCACCATCATCACCACCATGACGACCACCATCACGAGCACCATCATGGTCCAGCGGACCCTGAGATCGTGCTCCGCGCCGCCCGGGCGGCGGGCTACGAGCCGGCCGCGAAGCCGCGCCGCAAGCCCAAGCACTTCGAGGTGCTGGTCAAGCGCAACGGCCGCTTCTCGGAACTGCACATCGAGCTCGACGGCCACATCCGGAAGAGCAAGCCGGCGGATCGTGACGAGCCGAAGTGGGACCTGTTGCCCGCCAAGGAATCGCCATGAATCCATGGTGTGTTTCGACCGGTCAGCGTGCGGTGAGGTGTGTAGCATGCCAATACGAACTGAACGGCTGGGAGCGATCCGCCTGGCGATTGCCGCCGTGGCCTGCGTGTTTGCGCTCGGCGCCTGTGCCCGTGAGATCGGCCAGCCGATTGATGCCGGTGCGGTCGAGAAGCTGACGCCGGGCAGATCGACCTATGCCGACGTCGTAGGCCAGTTCGGCAAGGCCGTCCGCGTGCGCGGCCATGGCAGCGGCACGGTGGCCCACTGGCAGTATCTGAAGGATACGCCGGACGGCACGGAATATGACAGCCTCAGGATCGTGTTCGACAAGGACGGTCGCATGGTCCGCGTCGTCGAGTGGCTCGACAGCGGCGACGAAGAAGAGGAAAGCTGAGCGGCCATTACGCTCACGAGTTTCGAAAGAACCCCCATGTCCGCCAAAGCTACCGCCGTCAGCCGCTTCCCCGTCCCTGCCCTCGCCGACATGCCAGCCGACATCCGCGCGCGCATAGAGAAGGTGCAGGAAAAATCGGGCTTCATCCCCAACGTCTTCCTGGTGCTGGCGCATCGCCCCGACGAGTTCCGTGCCTTCTTCGCCTATCACGATGCGCTGATGGACAAGCCCGGCAACCTCAGCAAGGCCGAGCGCGAGATGATCGTCGTGGCGACCTCGAACCTCAACCAGTGCCAGTATTGCGTGATCGCCCACGGCGCCATCCTGCGCATCCGCGCCAAGGACCCGCTGATCGCCGACCAGGTCGCGATCAACTACCGCAAGGCCGACATCTCGCCGCGCCAGAAGGCGATGCTCGACTTCGCGGTGAAGGTGAGCCAGTCCGCCCACCAGGTCGGCGACGACGACATGGAGACGCTGAGAAAGCACGGCTTCGACGAGGAAGACGTGTGGGACATCGCCGCCATCGCCGCCTTCTTCGGCCTGTCCAACCGCATGGCCAACGTCACCAGCATGCGCCCGAACCCCGAATTTTATGCGATGGGCCGCGGCTGAGGCCTCAGGCGACGCCGACACTGCCGACAAAGTCGGAGCGGGCGATGCCCTCGCCGTTCACGACGCCGCCGGTGCCGAAGCACAGCGTGCCAGGATCGATCGCCTGGTCGTTGACGCAGATCAAGGAGAGCTCGCTTCCGCCGGGCTATAGGCCTCCGATGGACCGACTACAGGTCCGCGGAGGATGCATGAAGCCGAACTCGAAGAAGCTCTTCAGCCGCGCTGCCCTGCTGGGTGCGGCCAGCCTGCTGGCCACCTCGCTGGCTGCCTTTTCGGCGCATGCGCAGGGCCCAGCGCAGAAGCCCAACATCGTCATCATTTGGGGCGACGACATCGGCCAGTCGAACGTCAGCGCCTACTCGCGCGGTCTGATGGGCTACCAGACGCCCAACATCGATCGCATCGCCAGCGAAGGCATGATGTTCACGGACATTTACGCCGAACAGAGCTGCACGGCCGGCCGCGCCTCGTTCATCACCGGCCAGTCAGGCCTGCGCACCGGCCTCACCAAGGTCGGCCTGCCCGGCGCGCCGCTGGGCCTGCGCAAGGAAGATCCGACGATCGCCGAATTGCTGAAGGCGCAGGGCTATGCGACCGGCCAGTTCGGCAAGAACCACCTGGGCGACCGCAACGAGTTCTTGCCGACGGTCCATGGCTTCGACGAATTCTACGGCAACCTCTATCATCTCAACGCCGAAGAAGAGCCGGAACTGCCGGACTATCCCAAGGACCCCGCGTTCCGCGCCAAGTTCGGCCCGCGCGGCGTGCTCGACTGCAAGGCCACCGACAAGGACGATCCCACGATCGAGCCGCGCTTCGGCAAGGTCGGCAAGCAGGTCTGCGTCGACACCGGCCCACTCACCAAGAAGCGCATGGAGACGATCGACGACGACATCGCCGCGCGCGCCATCGACTTCATCCAGCGTCAGAACAAGGCCGGCAAGCCCGCTTTGGTCTGGGTCAACTTCACCCACATGCACCTGCGCACCCACACCAAGCCGGGAAGCCTCGGCCAGGCAGGGCCGTTCCAGAGCCCCTATCACGACACCATGATCGACCATGACCGCAATGTCGGGCAGGTCCTCAAGGTGCTCGACGATCTCAAGATCGTCGACAACACATTCGTCATGTACTCGACCGACAACGGGCCGCACATGAACTCGTGGCCCGACGGCGCCATGACGCCGTTCCGCAGCGAGAAGAACACCAACTGGGAAGGTGCCTACCGTGTCCCGGCCATGGTGCGCTGGCCGGGCCGGATCAAGCCCGGCCAGGTCTCCAACGAGATCGTCGCGCATCTCGACTGGCTGCCCACCCTGCTGGCCATCGGCGGCGAGACGGGCATCAAGGAAAAGCTCGCCGCCGGGTACAAGGTGGGCGACATGACCTACAAGGTCCATCTCGACGGCGACAATCTCGTGCCCTACCTGACGGGCCAGACACCGAAGAGCCCGCGCAGCTCATTTCTCTACTTCAACGACGACCAGCAGCTGACGGCACTGCGCTACGACAACTGGAAGCTCGTGTTCCTGGAACAGCAGGTGCCGGGCACGCTGCGGGTATGGGCGGCGCCGTTCGTCAATCTCCGGGTTCCGAAGATCTTCAACCTGCGCACCGACCCCTACGAGCGCGCCGACATCACGTCCAACACCTACTACGACTGGCTGATGGATCACGTCTTCCTGCTGATCCCCGCGCAGGATTACGTCGGCCAGTTCCTGGCCAGCTTCAAAGAGTTCCCCCAGCGTCAGAAGGCCGCCAGCTTCAACCTCGACGAAGTCATCTCAAAGCTGGGTGACGTGATGCTGCTGGAGAACCAGGGCCTAGGCGCACCGCCGAAGTAGCGCTTTTCCCTCAAGGTCGACCGAGGGTCCGCTTCATGATCTCCAGACGCTTCCTCGTGTCGCTGCTGTCGGCCGCGTCGCTCGTCCTGGGCACGCCGGCTTTCGCCCAGAGAGGTCCAGCGCCTCCTGGGCCCCTGCCTTCGTGGAACGACGGGCCGGCGAAACGATCGATCGTCGCCTTCGTCGAGAAGGTGACACGGCCGGGCTCGCCGGACTTCGTGCCGCCCGCCGAGCGGATCGCGACCTTCGACAATGACGGCACCCTGTGGTGCGAGCAGCCGGTGCCGGTCCAGCTCTATTTCGCGCTCGACCGCGTGAAGGCGCTGGCGCCGCAGCATCCGGAGTGGAAGACGCAGGAACCCTTCGCGTCGATGCTTAGAGGCGATTTCAAGACGGCGCTCGCCGGCGGCGACCACGCCGTCCTCGACCTCATGCTGACGACCCACGCCGGCATGACCACCGTGGAGTTCGAGAAGATCGTCAGGGACTGGATCGCGACCGCCCGGCATCCGGGCACGGGCAAGCTGTTCACCGAAATGACCTACCAGCCCATGGTCGAGCTGCTGGCCTACCTGAAAGCGAACGGGTTCCAGAACTTCATCGTCTCGGGCGGCGGCATCGAGTTCATGCGCCCATGGACCGAGAAGGCCTATGGCATCCCGCCGGAGCAGGTGATCGGCAGCAGCATCAGGACGAAGTTCGAGATGCGCGACGGCAAGCCGGTCCTCCTGCGGTTGGCAGAACTGAACTTCAACGACGACAAGGCCGGCAAGCCCGTCGCCATCAATCAACATATCGGCCGGTGGCCGATCGCCGCCTTCGGCAATTCCCGGGGCGACAGGGAGATGCTGGAGTACACGCAGGGCGGCGCCGGCGCGCGCTTCATGCTGCTGGTGCTGCACGACGATGCCGCGCGCGAATACGCCTACGGCCCGGCGCTTGGATTGCCGGACGTCACGCTGGGCGCCTTCCCGCAGGCACTTTACGAGCAGGCGAAGAAGGACGGTTGGACCGTCGTCAGCATGAAGGACGACTGGAAGCGGGTCTTCGCGGAACAACCGCCCGTGACGGCGATCGACATCCTGCTCGAACCGGACAGCGTCATGCTTGAGCGCTCCACCGCCAGCAACGCGCAGCTCCGTGCGGTCTTTCCGCAGGGATTCGGGCTGGATGCCACGCATCGCCCGCACATCACCATGGTCCAGCGTTTCGTGCGGACGGCCGACCTCGACAGACTCTACGCCGCGATCGAGCCGGTGATTAAGCGCGCCAATGTCCGGGCCCTCAAGCTCGAAGCGTTCCGGTATTATTACATCCCGAGCCAGGACAGCGGTCTCGCCGGAATCTCCGCGCGGCCGACGCCGGAATTGCTCATGCTGCAGCGGGAGCTGATAGCCGCCGTGACGCCGTTCACCGTGCCGTCCGGCGATTCGACGGCCTTCGTCACGACGCCCGAAGATCCGGTGATCGACCCGGCGCTGATCGCCTATGTCTCGTCCTTCGTCCCGAAATCCTCCGGCGCGGACTTCAACCCCCACGTCACAACCGGCGTGGCTCCCCGCGCGTTCCTCGACCGGCTTCTCGCAGAGCCGTTCCAGCCCTTCACCTTTTCGCCAGCCGGCGCGGCCGTTTACCAGCTGGGCCAATTCGGCACCGCGGCACGAAGACTCAATGCCTGGTAGGCATGCGAGGCGAGTATCGCCTTCTAAAGCGAGCCGCGACCCGCAGGGCCGTGGCGCGCGCGAAAGTCCGGAAAGCGGCGGTCGCCGATACAGGCGCCCTCGTGGAGCGTCCTTTCCTGCTTGAGCCGGCGCGCCCGTTGTGAGCAGGTCACGGCGCGCGACGTCGACTCCGACGCCGGCCACCACGGGACAATCAATGCGTATTTTTGGAACAGGCTTCCGCGTCGCCGCGGTGGCCGTCGCTCTGTCGGCCGGCCTGACGGTCACCGCCACGATAACCGCGGCCGCCGACGATTTCATGGCCCAGTGCAAGATCGGCACACCCGTTCCGGAAGCCGACAAGATCTGCAAGTGCATGTCGGACAAGATCACCGGAGCGGACCGCGCCGACGTGATCGGGGCGATGACCACGACCAACGCCGTGATGGCCAAAGGCGGCACCCCCGCTTCGCCCGAAATGACGCCCAAGGTCATGAAGGGCCTCGAGACCGCGATGACCGTCCAGGCGCAATGCATGTAGCCGACGCGACGGCAAGACGCAGCCCGCCCCGGGCGCGAGCCAGTCGTCTGGAGAGCGCGCGTCTGCGCGCCACGCGATGCCAGCCCTCGAAGTACGCTTTATTTCACTGACTTCCGATTTTCTCAGTCGAAGCCGACGTACCTCACGAACTCCTCGGCGGGCGTGCGCTCGGAGCGGACGGCGTTGGCGGGGAACGAGTCGTCGGGATAGCCGAGGGCCACGCAGGTCATGATCGCCTCGTCCTCGGGGATGTTCGCGACCTCGCGCACGATGTCGGAGCGGGCGATGCCCTGGCCGTTCACCACGGCGCCGATGCCGCGGTCCCAGGCCGCCAGCACGATGCCGTAGCACAGTGCGCCGAGATCGAAATGGCAGGTGGCGCCGGGATCGAGCACGCGGTCGTAGGTCAACACCAGCGAGACCGGCGCGTCGAACTGACGGAAGCCGCGCAGCACCCAGTCCTGGCGCATCGCCTTGTCGTCGCGCGCGATGCCCATGGCGGCGAACAGCTGCTTGGCGACGCCGACCTGGCGCTCGCGATGCGCTCCCTCGTAGGGGCCATGGGTGAAGATGTCCCTCTTCGAGGGTTTGCCCGCCACCATCTCCTCCATGTTGCGGCAGCGCACCTCGTCGAGCGGCCCACCGGCCAGGACGTGAACGTGCCAGGGCTGGCTGTTCATCGATGAGGGCGCGCGCTTGGCGTCCTCGATGATCTCGGCGATCACCATCTTCGGGATCGCCTTGTCCTTGAAACCGCGGGTGCTGCGGCGGCTGTGCACCAGTTCCTGAAAATCCATTTGCTCCTACGCTCCCTGTCGCGGGCGGAGGATAGCAGCCGTTGCTCACCGGGAAACCGCGAGCGCGGCGCCGGTTCCGTAAGGCGGTCGCCCGCCACCGCACACGCTCAACGCCGACGCGACACCGCGGCGCCGGATTCGTACCAGCCCTTGCTGGCGTTCACGATCTTCACCACCGACAGCATGACCGGTACTTCGATGAGGACGCCGACCACGGTGGCCAGTGCCGCGCCCGAGGAAAAGCCGAACAGGCTGATGGCGGCCGCCACGGCGAGTTCGAAGAAGTTGCTGGCGCCGATCAGCGCCGAGGGGGCGGCGATGCGATGGTCCTCGCCGACCGCGCGATTGAGGAGATAGGCGAGGCCAGAGTTGAAGTAGACCTGGATCAGGATCGGCACGGCCAGAAGCGCGATGATCAGCGGCTGCGCGATGATCTGCTCGCCCTGGAAGCCGAACAGCATGACCAGCGTCGCCAGCAGCGCGACCAGCGATGCGGGCTGCAGACGCGCCAGCAGCCTGTCGAGCCCCGCCTGGCCGCCCTTCGCCAGGCTCGCACGGCGCACGAGCTGGGCCAGCACCACCGGCACCAGGATGTAGAGCACGACCGACAGCAGCAGCGTCTGCCACGGCACGATGATGGCCGAGAGCCCGAGCAGCAGCCCCACGATCGGCGCGAAGGCCACGAGCATAATGGTGTCGTTCAGCGCCACCTGGGTCAGCGTGAAGTCGGGCTCGCCGTCCGACAGGTTGCTCCACACGAACACCATCGCGGTGCAGGGCGCGGCGGCCAGCAGAATGAGACCGGCGATGTAGCTCTCGATCTGGTCGGCCGGCAGCCAAGGCCTGAACAGATGGCCGACGAACAGCCAGCCCAGCAGAGCCATCGAGAAGGGCTTCACCGCCCAGTTGATGAACAGCGTCACGCCGATGCCGCGCCAGTGCCGGCGCACCTCGGCGATGGCGGCGAAGTCGACCTTGATCAGCATCGGGATGATCATCAGCCAGATCAGCGCCGCGACCGGCAGGTTGACGTGCGCCACCTCCGCCCGGCCGACGGCGTGGAAGAGCGTGGGAAAGAACTGCCCCAGCGCGATGCCAACGACGATGCACAGGGCGACCCACAGGGTCAGGTAGCGCTCGAATAGGGACATCTGGGCCGCCTCCGGATCGATCTGCCGAGGATCGCCATCGACTCATGACGGCCAACCGAGTAATACGTATGTCACATTATTGGATTATTCGAGAACTATGGAATCGTCAGACGCCGCTGCCGGATTCAGTGCCCTTTCGCAGGAAACCCGCCTCAACCTGATGCGGCTCCTGGCGACCCGGGGCGCTTCCGGCATGGCGGCCGGCGAACTCGCCAGCGCCCTGGGGCAGGTGCCCTCGACGCTGTCGTTCCATCTGGCCGCTCTCGAACAATCCGGCCTCGTCCAGTCCACCCGGCAGGGGCGCAGCATCATCTATGCGGTCCGCTTCGCCGGTTTGCGCGCGCTCTTCAGCTTCCTGACGGAGACGTGTTGTGGCGGGCGACCGGAGCTCTGTGGCGACCTGGCGCGACTCCTCCCCGAGGATCAACCCGAGGTTCACATGACCCCCGCCTTCAACGTCCTCTTCCTGTGCACGCACAATTCCGCCCGATCGCTCATGGCCGAGGCGATCCTCGAGCAGGTGGGCAAGGGCCGGTTCAACGCCTACTCCGCCGGCTCCGAACCGGCGGGACAGCCGATGCCGGAGGTGCTGGCCAAGCTTGGCGCCCTCGGTCACGAGGTCGAGGGCTTGCGCTGCAAGTCGTGGGACGAGTTCACTGGACCGAACGCCCCGCGCATGGATTTCGTCATCACGCTGTGCGACGTGCTGCAGGGCCAACAGTGCCCGGATTTCGGCGAGCGGCCCGTCACGGGCGCATGGCCACTGCCCGATCCCGCCAAGTTCATGGGATCGGAGGTCGAGCGTGCCACGATGATCAACGAGCTCTACGGCATGATCCGCCGGCGCCTCGAGATCTTCGTCAATCTTCCCTATGCCTCGCTCGACCGGATGGCACTCAAGAAGCGCCTCGACGAGATCGGCGACTCTGCGAGAGCACCGGCGTGAGCCGGCGGAGCGGACGATGAAGGTCGGAATCAACGGCATGGGGCGCATGGGACGCCTCGCGCTGCGCGCCGCCTTCGGCGGCATACAGCGCCCGCTGGACGATCCCCGGCGCGACAACCGCCTCGAGGTCATCCACGTCAACGAGATCAAGGGCGGTGCGGCCGCCACCGCGCATCTCCTCGAGTTCGACAGCATGCATGGCCGCTGGCACACATCCTTCGAACTGGACGGCGAGCGCGGCCTGGCGGTCGGCGGCACCTATCTGGGCTTCAGCGCCGCCGCCTCGCCCGGAGACGTGGCCTGGGGCGACCTTGGCTGTGAGATGGTGCTCGAATGCACCGGCAAGTTCCTGAAGCCGGAGCAGCTGCAGGCCTACTTCGATCGCGGCGTGAAGAAGGTCATCGTGGCGGCGCCGGTCAAGGACGAACGCGCGCTGAACCTCGTGCTGGGCGTCAACGACCATCTCTACGAGCCCGCCCGTCATCACCTGCTGACAGCTGCCTCCTGCACCACCAATTGCCTCGCGCCCGTGGTCAAGGTCGTGCACGAATCGATCGGCATCCGGCATGGCCAGATCACGACCATCCATGCGCCGACCAACACCAACGTCGTCGTCGATGCGCCGCACAAGGATTTTCGCCGCGCTCGCTCGGCGATGCTGTCGCTGCAACCGACGACGACCGGCAGCGCCACGGCGATCACGGTCATCTATCCCGAACTCAAGGGCAAGCTGAACGGCCACGCCGTCCGCGCGCCGGTCCTGAATGCCAGCCTCACCGACTGCGTGTTCGAACTGAAGCGCGGCACCACCGAAACCGAGGTCAACGAGCTGTTCCAGATCGCGGCCAAAGGGTCGCTGGCCGGCATCCTGGGCTACGAAACGCGGCCCCTGGTGTCGGCGGACTATTGCAACGACACGCGCAGCTCGATCGTGGACGCGCCGAGCACCATGGTGACCGACGGCACGCTGCTCAAGGTCTATGCCTGGTACGACAACGAGGTCGGCTATGTCTGCCGCATGGTGGATCTGGCGAAAATGGTGATCGAAGCAGGCGCCTGATGGGGACGAAGGCGCGCGACTATCTAATCGTCACGGCATCGTACTGGGGCTTCACCCTGGTCGACGGCGCGCTGCGCATGCTCGTGCTGCTGCACTTCTTCAGGCTCGGCTACTCGCCGTTCACGCTCGCCTTCCTGTTCCTGCTCTACGAGTTCGCCGGCATCGTGGCCAATCTCGCCGGCGGCTGGCTGGCCACGCGCTTCGGCATCCCGCGCATGCTGATGACCGGCCAGCTGCTGCAGATCGCGAGCCTGCTCATGCTCTCCGCGCTCGATCCCGCGTGGACGGCCCTCGTCTCCATCGCCTGGGTCGTTGCGGCGCAAGGCATCGCGGGGCTGGCCAAGGACTTCACCAAGACGGCGTCGAAGTCGGCCATCAAGGCGACCGCGGGAGACGGTGCGGGCCGTCTGTTCAAGTGGGTGGCGTGGTTCACCGGGTCGAAGAACGCGATGAAGGGCATCGGCTTCTTCGTGGGTGGCTTGCTGCTGGAGGCGGCCGGCTTTCGCGCCGCGCTCTGGCTGATGGCGGGGCTGCTGTTCGTCGTCCTCCTTGCCGGACTGCTGCTGTTGCCGCGCGAACTCGGCAAGGCCAAGGCATCGAAGACCATGCGCGAACTGTTCGCCAAGTCGACGGGCGTCAATCTTCTCGCCGCGGCGCGCGTCTTCATGTTCGGGGCGCGCGACGTCTGGTTCGTCGTCGGCCTGCCGGTGTTCCTCTACGCCTCGGGCTGGCGGTTCGTGGAGGTGGGCGCGTTCCTCGCCGCCTGGACGATCGCCTATGGCGGGCTGCAGGCGGTGGCGCCCGCGCTGGTGCCGCGCAGCGTCGACGGGCTCAGCCGTGAAGTGTCGGGCGCGCGCGTCTGGGCGGGCCTCCTGCTTGCCGTGCCGCTGGCAATCGCCCTCGCCCTGAACAGTCCGCTCGACCTGCGCCCCGATCTCGTCGTCGTGGTGGGACTGGCGATCTTCGCCCTGCCCTTCGCCGTCAACTCCTCGCTGCACTCGTACCTGATCCTGGCCTATGCGGGGTCGGAGAAGGCGGCCGAGGACGTCGGCTTCTATTATGCCGCCAACGCCTGCGGCCGCCTCGCCGGCACGCTTCTCTCCGGGCTGTTCTACCAGTGGGGCGGGATCGGCTTCTGCCTCGGCGGCTCGGCGGCGATGCTCCTCGCCTGCTGGGCCGTTACCTTCCTGCTGCCCGGCGCGACCGGCAAGGTCCATGCGTCCGCGAGCTGAGTGTATTTCTATCATTCCAGAAATATAGTTGACTCTTCGGCCGCGGAACCTACCTTGTCGTTATGAAGCTCGACGATGCCGCCGCCCGCCTGGAAGCGCTGGGCAATCCGACCCGCTTGAAGATTTATCGGGCCCTGGTGCGCGCCGGCGCCGAAGGCATGCCGGTCGGCCGTCTGCAGGCCAAGCTCGACGTCGCGGCCTCGACCCTGTCCCACCACATCAAGTCGCTGATGATCGTCGGCCTCGTCACCCAGGTGCGGGAAGGCGCGACCTTGGTCTGCCATGCCAACTATGAACTGATGCACGATCTCCTCGCCTTCCTGGCCGAGGAATGCTGCGCCGACGGCGTCCGCCCGGCCACAGGGAAGACATGCGTCGCCTAGATGACGATTTTGTTGCGCCTGGTCTTTCCAATATTCTAGAAGGATAGGAGACTAATATGCCCGATTCGATCACCCCTACGAAAAAGACGGTCGCCGTGATCGGCGCCGGTCCCGTGGGCCTCGCCGCGGCGGCGCATCTGCTGGAACGCGGGCTGGAGCCCGTCGTCATCGAGGCCGGTCCCACGGTCGGACACGCGGTCCGCCAGTGGAGCCACGTGCAGACCTTCTCGCCCTGGGAATACAACATCGACAAGGCCGCCGACCGCCTGCTGACCGCCGCCGGATGGAACAGGCCGGCGCCCGATCATTATCCGACCGGTGCCGAGCTGGTGGCGCAGTATCTCGAACCGCTGGCCACGCGCACGCCGCTCGCCGATCGCATCCGCACCAGCAATCGCGTGACCGCCATCGGCCGCGCTGGCTTCGACAAGGTGAAGACCAAGGGCCGCGAATCGGCGCCGTTCGAGATCCGCACCGAGAATGGCAAGAGCCCCGGCCGACTGACGGCGGACGCCGTCATCGATGCCAGCGGCACCTGGTTCTCGCCCAATCCCGCCGGCGCGAACGGGCTGCGGGCGATCGGCGAGACGGAGGCGCAGGACCGCATCGCCTACGGCATGCCCGACGTACTGCGCCGCGACCGCGCCCGCTATGCCGACCGCAGCGTTGCGGTCCTCGGCGGCGGCCATTCGGCCGTCGGCACGCTGATCGACCTCGCCCGCCTCAAGGACGAAAACCCGGCAACGGAGATCGTCTGGCTGCTGCGCTCGACCGATCCGGCCAGGTCCTTCGGCGGCGGCGCGGCCGACCAGCTCGCGGTGCGCGGGGCGCTGGGTTCCGCCTTCGCCGCGCTGGTCGCCAGCGGAAAGATCCGCAGCGAGACCGGCTTCGCGGTCGGCCATATCGGGCGCGATGGCGACCGGCTGCGCGTGGCGGCGGGCTCGGCCTGCTGCGGCCGTGCCGTGATCGTCGACGAGCTCGTGGTGTCGACCGGCTTCCGGCCCGAGCTCGATTTCCTGCGCGAGCTGCGACTCTCGCTCGACCCCGCCCTGGAATGCCCGCCGATCCTGGCGCCGCTGATCGATCCCAATGAACATAGCTGCGGCTCCGTTCGTCCCCATGGCGCGCGTGAGCTGGCGCAGCCCGAGGCGGGCTTCTACTTCGCCGGCATGAAGTCCTACGGACGGGCGCCCACCTTCCTGATGATGACGGGCTACGAGCAGGTCCGCTCGATCGCCGCGGAGCTGGCGGGAGACCATGACGCGGCCCGCAAGGTCGAGCTGGTGCTGCCGGAAACCGGTGTCTGCAACGGCCCGGCCGCGTCGGCCGGACCTGCGGCGGCGTCGGGATGCTGTGCGCCGGCCAAGCCAGCGCCCGCCGCCACCGGCTGTTGCGCCGGCCCCAAAGCCGCGTGATGGATCGTCGCAAGCTTTCGTCGATTATCGTCCTGGGAACGGCGCAGACGCTGGCCTGGGGCTCGACCTACTATCTGCCGGCCGTGCTGGCGGACGAGATGGCGCGCGACATCGGCATCACGACCAACTTGTTCTTCGGCACCTTCTCCGCGGCACTGATCATCTCCGCGATGATCGGGCCGAAGGTGGGACGGATGATCGACCGGGCCGGCGGCAACGGGGTGCTGTCGGCGTCGAGCCTGCTGTTCGCCGCGGCGCTGGTGCTGCTGTCGCAGGCGCAGTCGTTCCTGCCCTTCGCCGTCGCCTGGACTCTCCTGGGCATCGGCATGGGGCTCGGCCTGTACGACGCCGCGTTCGGCGCGCTGGGACGGCTCTACGGCAAGGATGCGCGCGGTGCGATCACCGGCATCACCCTGCTGGCAGGCTTTGCCAGCACCGTCGCCTGGCCGCTCACCGCCTGGGGCGCCGCCGAGATCGGCTGGCGCGAGACCTGCCTGCTGTGGGCCGCCGCGCATGTCGTGATCGGCCTTCCCTGCAATTTCCTGCTGCTGCCGCGCCCGACCGATCTCGCCGCCACCCTCAAGGCGGTCGACGAGCCGGTGCAATTCGACCGCACGATGGTCCTGCTGGCCATCGCCTTCTCGGGCGCATGGATCGTCTCGTCGGGGATGGCGGCGCACTTCCCACGCATCATGGAAGCGGCCGGCGCCACGCCCACTCAAGCCATCGCGGCCGGCGCGCTGATCGGCCCTGCCCAGGTCGCGGCACGCCTACTCGAAGCCGGGCCGCTGCGACACCTCCATCCGCTGACCTCGGGCCGTCTCGCCACCACGACGCATCCGCTGGGCAGCGCGATCCTGCTCAGCCTGGGCGGCGGTATCGCGGCCAGCGTCTTCGCGGTGCTGCACGGTATGGGCAACGGCGTCATCACCATCGCCCGCGGCACGGTGCCCCTCGCGCTCTATGGGCCCAAGAGCTACGGCTACCGGCTGGGGCTGCTGGGCGCCCCATCGCGCTTCCTGTCGGCCGGGGCACCCTTCGGCTTCGCCCTCTTGATCGACCGGCTGGGGGCCGGAGTCCTCATCATCTCCTCCGCCCTCTGCCTCACGGCGTTCGCGGCACTCTGGATGATCCCGGTACCGCAACCGACGGCCAGCCATGCAGACTGAAGTTCCGACCCGGACGACGAGCGGCGCGCGCCTGGTCGCGATCGTCTGCGCGGCCCAGATCTTCGTGCAGATCGGTGCCGGCTTCTGGCCCGCGCTGCTGCCGCAGATGATGCAGCGCTGGAGCCTGTCGAACAGCGAGGCGGGCTGGATCACGGCGATCTTTTTCGGCGCCTACATGGTGGCGGTGCCGGTGCTGGTCACTCTCACCGACCGGATCGACGGCAAGAAGGTCTATCTGTTCGGCGTCGCCTGCACGGTCGCGGGCCACCTGATGTTCGGCCTGTTCGCCGACGGCTTCTGGTCGGCCTTCTTTACGCGCGCGCTCGCGGGCATCGGCTGGGCGGGGACCTACATGACGGGCCTCAAGCTGCTGGCCGACCAGGTCGATTCCAAGCTGATGTCGCGCGCCGTCACCGGGCATGCCGCCAGCATCGGCATCTCCGGTGCGGTCTCCTACCTGTTGGGCGACGTGCTGGCCGACCAGATCGGCTGGCGCTGGACCTTCGCCTTCGCCGCCCTCACCGCCGCGACCGCCTGGACGATGGTGGCGCTGTCGGTGCCGGCGAAGACCCCGGCGCCGCGCGCCAAGGCACAGGGGGCGCTGTTCGACTTCCGCCCCGTGGTCCGCAACAGGTCGGCCTTCGCCTATTCGGTCGTCTACTGTGTCCATACCCTCGAGATGAGTGCGCTGCGCGGTTGGGGCGTCGCCTTCCTGGCCTTCGTCGCAGGCAGCACCGGCGTCACCGAGGGCACGCTGTCGCCCGCCCTGGTGGTGACCGTGATGGCGCTGCTCGGGACCTTCGCCAGCGTTCTGGGCAATGAAGCCTCGATCCGCTTCGGCCGCCGCCGCCTCGTCGCCACGGCGATGATCCTGTCGATCGGCTTCGCCGCGATCCTGGGCTTCGCGGGATCGACCGGCTACTGGCTGGCGGTGTTCCTGGTGATCGCCTACGGCGTCGTCGTCTGGCTCGATTCCTCGTCAGTCACGGCGGGCGCGGCCGGCAATGCCGAGCCTGCGCGGCGCGGCGCTACCCTGGCGGTGCATTCGACCCTGGGCTATGCGGGCGGCTTCGTCGGTCCCCTCGTCGTCGGCTGGACGCTCGACCTCGCCGGCGGCATGTCGCCGATGGCCTGGGGCCTTGCCTTCCTCGCTGTCGCCGTCCTCATGCTGGTGGCCCTCGCCGCGTTCCTCATCATGAGACCCGCCAACCTCGCGGGCGAGCACGGGCGGTAGTCTGTTTCGCGGCGAAGAGACCGCGGCGTTGACTCCGCGCCCTACCTCTAGGTAGCGTCGCCCCGAACGCTGCAACCGGGGGCGGCGCTTGGGGGCGTATATGAATCGGCGATCCTTCTTCGCGCTTGGGGGCGCGTGCATGCTGTGCGGGTGTGCCGGGGCGGTGCATCAGCTGCCGCAGGTCAGCGACAATCATCTCAGCCTGGCGCAGAGCGAGGTGCAGGGTGCGGGCGGCCCGCCGGCGCGCCGCGCGCTGACCGACGAACAGGCCGGAGAGATCATGCGCTCGGCATTGGACCGAATCCGCCCGACGGCCGAACAGACATGCCGCGAGATGAATGTGGGCGTGTGCAACTGGCAGATAACCGCAACGGCGAACCGCTCGATGAACGCGGGTGCAGGCGCCAACGGATCGATCTTCATTAACCGCGGCGTCGTCGAGTACGCATCCAACGAGGAGGAAGTCTGCCTCGTCTTTGCCCACGAGATGGGCCATCAGGCCGCGAACCACCTCGCCACGAACAAGCGCAACACGACGACCGGCGCGCTGATCGGCGCCATCCTCCTGGGGGCCGCCGGCGCTGCCGCGTCCTACAGAAGCCCCTATGTCGGCCAGATCACGCGATCGGCGATGGATACCGGAGCCCAGGTCGGCGGCGCGATCGGCCGCATCTCCTACTCCAAGGAGCAGGAGCGCGAGGCCGACTATCTAGCGGCGGTGATCCTCTATCGCTCGAACGTCGACCTCGACCAGGCACGCGGCCTGCTGGTGACCATGGCACGCGCGTCGGGACGCCGCGACACTGGCATGCTCGACACCCATCCGGCCGGCCCCGAACGCCTCGCGGCGTGGGACCGCGCCGTCGCCGAGATCCGCGCCGCCAAGGGCGCGCTCCCGGCGCGGGCGTAGACCCCGCTCAGTATCGGTAGGTCGCGGCCAGGCCGGTCGGCAGCGATACCCGCTCGGCGGGAACCACCAGCACGGTTCCGCCCATCTTCGTAACCAGCTCGCCGAGATCGTCGAGCATGTCGTCGACATCGGGAGCATCCAGCTTGGCCTTCTCGATGCGCCCGGTCTCGACGTCGAGACGGCCGGCGATCTCGCGGCCGGCCTCGACCATCAGGGTCGCGACGCGACCGGCAACAGCAGCCTCGGCGACTTCGGCGATCTCGTCGCTGCCGGTGCCCCGCGCCTTCGCCTGCTCGAACTCTCCGTGAAGTGTCTCAAGCCGCGCCTGATACTGCGGCTCGACGACCTCCCAGGCGAGCTCGCGCAGCTTGTCCGCCGACAGCGACTCCGGATTGATTTTGATGCCCCCGGCGACCAGGAAGGGGTTCTGGCTGACCTCGTGGAAGCGATGGTGATGCTCCGGCAGCGCCGCCAGGATGAGCGGCAGGCCCGAGGGCCGCGAGTAGTGCTCGAGCACCGCGCGGTCGACGGCCCGGAAGTAGCGGTCCGCCTCGTTGTCCGCCTCGGTCCCTTTGCCGCCCAGCCCATGCCGCAGGGGAAGCCCCGCCCCGCCGGCGGCGCCCTCGGGCGACTCTTCGCCCGTCGTCTTGTCGATCGTGCCGGGGACCGCCTTCGTCATATCGACCTCGTCGAGCGAACGCCGGTTGCCCTCGAACAGCCGGATGCCGTGCAGGCTGAGGCTGAGCACATGGTAGCGATCAGCTGTCTGAAGGAAGCGTCGCAAGGGCTTCGTGTGGAAGCTGTCGGCCACGACGACCAGTTCGTCGACAGGCTGCGAAAACCTCAGCGCCCGGAAGTAGCCCGGCGCGCCTAGCACGGCCAATCCCTCCAGCGCGTGATTCCAGAACTCGCCGTCCTGCGCCAGCGCGTGGAACGGCTCTAGGAGCTGCTTGGCCTCGGCCGCCGGATATTTCTGATGCAGGGAGGCTTCCAGCTCCTTCACGAGATTGCGGAAGCGGATCGGGTCTTCCTGGTTCTCGGGATGGCGCCGGTGGGTCGGTTGATACAGCGAGAGGCACGGGCCGTTCGCGATCGCTGAGACTTCCTTGAGCACGTCGCCGGTGAGCGAAGTGATCTCCTGTCCGGTGGATGTCATTGTTTTCATGCTTTCTCCCTCCTCGAACGAGGGGCAGCGGTGCAGCTCGAGGGCCGCAGCGTAACGGCGGGAAAGGCGGTGCCACATACGAGCCACGACACGGGTCTCGTTACACCTTGGTTCCTGAACGCGATGCGATGCACGGGGTTCCGACACGACGACGCCGACGCTTTTGCGGCGTCCCGTGCGGAGCAATCGCCAGCGGTCAGCGTTTGATGCCGATGCGCGCCTTTCTGTCTGTGACACGCCTCGTTTCCATCTGGGAGAGCCTGCGGGGCAGCTTCTGGTTCCTGCCGAGCTTGATGGCGGCAGGCGCCGTGCTGCTTTCCTTCGGGGCGGTCAAACTGGACGCCGCGATGGAGGCGGACGCCTACGGACGCTTCGAGTTCATCTATCTATTCGGGCCGGAGGGCGCCCGCGCCATCCTGTCGGCGGTAGCGACGTCGATGATCACGGTCGCGGGCCTCACCTTCTCGATCACCATGCTGACGCTGCAGCTCGCCTCTTCGCAGTTCGGGCCGCGGCTGCTGCGCAACTTCATGCGCGACCGCGGCAATCAGCTGGTGCTCGGCACCTTCATCAGTACCTTCGTCTACTGCCTGCTCGTACTGCGCACCGTCAAAGGCGTTGAGGGGGCGAGCTTCGTGCCGCATCTGGCCGTGGCGATCGGCGTCGTGCTCGCCGTCGCCAGCCTCGCCGTGCTGATCTATTTCATTCACCACACCGCCAGCTCGATCCGCCTCGAGACGCTGCTGGCATCGCTCGCGGATGAGACCGCCGCCACGATCGACCGCCTGTTCCCGGAGAAGATCGGCCATGGAGAGCCGGAGACGGAAGCCGAGCCTCCGGATTTCGACCAGGGGCTGGTCATCCATCCAAAGACGAGCGGATACGTTCAGTCCGTGGACAGCGCCGCGATGCTGCGCCTTGCAAGCCACGACGACCTGATCGTCAACGTCGTGGCACGGCCCGGCACCTTCGTGACCGAGCGTGATCCGCTGCTGCGGGTCATCGCGACGAAGGCTCCCGAAGAAGAGAAGCGCGACGCCCTGCGCGCCACCCTCATCGTCGGGATCGAACGCACGCCCTATCAGGATCTGGATTTCTCAATCCGGCGGATCGTCGAGATCACGCAGCGCGCGCTCTCCTCCGGCATCAACGACCCGACGACCGCGCTCTACTGCATCGACCGGCTCCGTGAGGCCTTGGTGCGCCTGGCTGATCGGCCGATTCCCTCGGGGTGCCGCCATGACGCTGACGGCCGGCTGCGCGTGGTCGCGGCGCCCGTCTCGTTCGAGGCGGTGGCCGCCGGCGCGTTTTCCTCCGTGGCGCACTATGCAGGCACAGACCCGGACGTGCTGGAGGCGCTCGCTTCCGCGCTCGCCGCAGTGTCCGCCGCCGCGGGGGACAAGGACCACGCAAAGCTCCTGGCGCTACGTCGCTCTCTCCGCGCGCGTCTGTCGTCTGCCAATAGGTAACAGGCCGGAATCCCTCGCAACCTTTGCGTCGCCCTCGCTTTGCATACCGACTGAAATGCAGGGTAAGGGCGATGACGGATCAGCCGGAACACACCGATTACGACGGCAGCGCCGGCGGCTGGGGGTCGCTGCGGGGCATCGTGGAGACGATCGGCCGCGAGATGTCGTCCGTGGGCGCGCTCGACACGCTGCGCCAGCAGAACAAGACCGGCGGCTTCATGTGTACGAGCTGTGCCTGGGGCAAGCCAAAACATCCGCACGCCTTCGAATTCTGCGAGAACGGCGCGAAGGCGACATTGTGGGAACTGACCACCCATCGCTGCACGCCCGACTTCTTCGCCAGCCATACCGTGAGCGAGCTGCGGAGCTGGACCGACCACGACCTCGAACAGCAGGGCCGCCTCACCCATCCGCTGCGCTACGACGCCACGAGCGACCGCTATGTGCCCTGCACCTGGCAGGACGCGTTCACGGCGATCGGCACGGCGCTGAAGGCGAGCGATCCCAAGAAGACGGTGTTTTACGCCTCCGGCCGGGCCTCGCTGGAGACCTCATATCTGTACGCCCTGTTCGCCCGGCTGTACGGGCACAACAATCTGCCCGACAGCTCGAACATGTGCCACGAGACGACGTCGGTGGCCCTCAACGAGTTGATCGGCTCGCCGGTCGGCACCTGCGTGCTCGACGATTTCGAGAAGTGCGACGCCATGTTCTTCTTCGGCCAGAACACCGGCACGAACAGCCCGCGCTTTCTGCATCCGCTGCAGAAGGCGGTCGAGCGTGGCTGCAAGGTCGTGACCTTCAATCCGATCCGCGAGAAGGGCCTCACCTCCTTCGTCAATCCGCAGCGTCCGCTGCAGATGCTGACGGGCCAGGAGACTCCGATCAGCTGCCAGTATCTCCAGCCGCGCGCCGGTGGCGACATCGCCGCGATCATGGGGCTCTGCAAGTTCGTCCTGGCCGAAGACGAACGCCAGGGCGGAACGGTGATCGACCATGCCTTCATCGCCCAGCACTGCACCGGCTTCGAGGCCTTCCACGCCAAGGCGGATGCGACCTCCTGGGAACGGATCGAACAGGAATCGGGCCTCAGCCGCGCCGACATCGAGGGAGCCGGCCGCGTCTATGTCGAGGCGGAGCGCGTGATCGGCGTCTACGGCATGGGCCTCACCCAGCATGTCCACGGCTTCGAGAACATCGCCATGCTGGTGAACCTGCTCCTGATGCGGGGGCATATCGGCCGCGAGGGCGCGGGCATCTGCCCGGTGCGCGGCCATTCGAATGTCCAGGGCCAACGCACGGTGGGCATTGCCGAGAAGCCCGAACTGGTGCCGCTCGACAAGCTCGCGGCAATGTTCGACTTCGATCCGCCGCGCACCGAAGGCATGAACACCGTCGCCGTCTGCGAGGGACTCCTTGCCGGCGAGGTGCAGGCCTTCATCGGGCTGGGCGGCAACTTCCTGCGCGCCATTCCCGACCAGACGCGCATCGAGCCGGCCTGGGAGCGGATGGATCTCACCGTTCAGATCGCCACCAAGCTGAACCGCAGCCATCTCTTCAGCGGCCGTGTCGCCTACCTGCTGCCCTGCCTTGGCCGCAGCGAGGAGGACATGCAGGCGAGCGGTCCGCAGACGGTGACGATCGAGGACAGTTTCAGCCACATCCACGGCTCGCTCGGCCATCGCGCGCCGGCCAGCGAGCATCTCCTGTCCGAGACCGCGATCGTCGCCGGCATCGCCAAGGAAACGCTGGCGCCCAATTCCCGGGTCCGCTGGGACGACTGGACGGCCAACTACGCGCTGGTGCGCGACCTGATCGCCGAGACCTATCCCGAGCAGTTCTTCGACATGAACGAGCGCATGTTCGAGCCGGGCGGCTTCTATCGCGGCAACCCGGCGCGAGAGCGGGAATGGAAGACCGAGAGTGGTCGCGCGCAGTTCACCGCGCCCGCGATGCTGGCGGCCACCGACGTCGAGGACGCGCCCGGCCGCTATCGCCTGATCACGCTGCGCTCGAACGACCAGTTCAACACGACAATCTATGGCTACAGCGACCGGCTGCGCGGCATCGAGGGCACGCGCGACGTCGTGTTGATGAATGCCGCTGACATCGAACGCGCGGGCCTCGTCGCGAGCCAGCGCGTGTCCCTCGTGGGCGACGCCGATGACGGGCATGTCCGACGCATCAACGGGCTCGAGGTCATCCCGTTCGACCTGCCGGACGGCACCATCGCGGGCTACTATCCCGAACTCAACCCGCTGATCGCCCTGCAGCACCACGATCGCAAGTCGAAGACCCCCGCGGTCAAGGCCGTGCCGGTTCGCATCGAGGCCGCCTGAGCGGACCGGACTCCAGCGAGGTCGCATTGATGGACGACACAGGCAAGGATCCGGTCGGAGAAGCGATCGCACAGGCCGCGGCCGAGACGCTGGCGGCCAAGGCGCAGCAGGAGTGGCCGCGCATGGCGGTGCTGGCCGTTCTCGCCGGCGCTTTCATCGCGTTCGGATCGGTGATCTCGCTGGTCGCCCAGTCTGGCCTCGGCGAGGGCCCGGCGACGGGTCCGGTGCGGCTGTTGTCCGGACTGGCCTTCTCGGTCGGGCTCATCCTCGTGATGATCGCGGGCGCCGAGCTCTTCACCGGCAACACGATGATGGTGCTGCCGGCGACCACGGGCGCGCTGCCCGCCGGCCGAATGACTGCCGCCTGGACCGTCGTGTGGCTCGGCAATCTCGCCGGCAGCGTCGTCGTCGCCCTGCTGTTCGCGGCCAGCGGCGGGCTGGAGGGAGGCGTGGGCGATGCGGCGCGGAGCGTCGCCGGCGAGAAGCTCGACAAGTCGCCACAGGCTACCTTCTGCTCGGGCATCCTCGCCAACGCCCTCGTCTGCCTCGCGGTGTGGATGTCGATGAACGCCAACACGTTACCGGCCAAGATCCTGGCCATCGTCGGCCCGATCATGCTGTTCGTCGCGGCCGGCCTCGAACATTCTGTCGCGAACATGTCGCTGATCCCGATGGGATGGTTGAGCGGCCTGCCGGGCGGCGTCGACTGGTCCTCGGGCCTCCTCAATCTCCTGGTCAGCACGGCGGGCAACATCGTCGGCGGCGCCCTGCTCGCCCTCGCCTTGGCCTACGGCAATGACGCGCTGAGGCAGAAGTCTCGTTAAGGAAGCGAAAGGTCCATCATTGCGAGCGCAGCGAGGGACCTTCCAGTCACACGCGATGCGCTGGCGGGAACTCCCGCCCGCCAGTTGCGTTCCGAATCAAGACCCTCTTTTATCGGCGGACGGCGTCGCAGAACCATGACCAGTTATTGCGGCGCTCCTCCTCACCCCTACGACTGGATCGGCCGCTGGAACTTCGACCCGGTGCTGCTGGTGGCGCTCGCCGTCGCGGCCGCGGTGGCGATGCGGTCGTCGCATCCGCGCTTCTTGCTCGCGTCGGTCGGCATCCTCGCTGTGACGTTCGTGTCGCCGCTCTGCGCACTCAGCGTCGCGCTTTTCTCGGCGCGCGCCGTGCATCACGTGCT
This sequence comes from Reyranella sp., assembly GCF_965279625.1. Classification (GTDB taxonomy): domain Bacteria; phylum Pseudomonadota; class Alphaproteobacteria; order Reyranellales; family Reyranellaceae; genus Reyranella. The sequence goes on along the minus strand of NZ_OZ257251.1, from coordinate 5,019,855 downwards.
GCTGGTCGCGGTGGCCGCCCCGCTGGCGGCACTCGCCTTTCCGGGGCGTGGATCGAAACATCTCGGCATCGCCTTCGTAGCCTCGACCGCGACCCTGTGGGCCTGGCACCTCCCCGCGCTCTACGACCGCGCGCTCGGCGACACCGCGATCTACTGGCTCATGCAGCTCACCCTCCTGGGCACCGCGATCTGGTTCTGGCGGGAGCTGTTCGCCGCGCCGCCGGTGACGGCGTCGATGTTTTCGATCCTCGCCATGGCGCAGATGGGCATGCTGGGCGCACTGCTCACCTTCGCGCGCACGCCGCTCTATACGAGCCATGCCGCGTCGACGCTGCCCTGGGGGCTGGAGCAGGTCGCCGACCAGCAGCTCGCGGGCCTGGTCATGTGGGTGCCCGGCGTCATCCCCTATGCGCTGGCGACGGCGCTGATCGCGCGCCGGGTCTGGATCCGGGCCGCCGGCACGGCATGATCGCGGCGCTGAAATTCCTCCATATCGCCGCCCTGTCGATCTGGTGCGCCGGCCTTGTCGGCCTGCCGTTGCTGCTCGCGCGCCACAGCCGGGGGGACGACCAGCACCAATATTCGAGGCGCCGACGGGTGACGCATGTGGCCTATGTCGGTGTCGTGACGCCGGCGGCGGTGATCGCGATCGCTCTGGGCACGGCACTAATCTTCCTGCGCGACGTCTTCGTGCCGTGGATGTTCGTGAAGCTGGCGCTGGTCGGCCTGCTCGTGCTCGCACACGCCTGGCTCGGGCACATCACCCTGCAGGTCGGCGAGCGGCAGGGCGACTATACGACGCCGCACCCGGCGCCGCTGCTGATGGTCTCCGGCCTCACGATGCTGGTGATCCTGCTCCTGGTGCTCGGAAAGCCGCTCGTCGGCGACGAGATCGTGCCGGCGTGGCTCCTGTCACCGCGTGGTCATCTCTTGCCGGTGGACGAGGTGCCGAGGTGATAGTCGAAGACCAGCTTGCCGCCGTGCCATCCGGTGATGGCGGTGAACCCCGCCGCGAGCAGCGAGAGCAGAACGCCCCAGGGCAGCACGGCCTGCTCGTAGCCCGCAAGGCGGTAACCCCAGTTGGCGCCGAGGATGGAGAGCAGCATCACCGCCAGCACGAAGTGCGTCCAGCTCGCGGAGCGGGCGCGGATACCCGGCACCAGCAGCAGTTCGACCGTGCCGGCGAGCCCGGCCGCGACGCCCAGCAGGAAGGCCATGCCGCTGGCCCACAGGGCGGCGCGCGCCCAGAAGCCGTCGCCCGTCCACCAGTAGAAGCCGTCGGCGCCCAGCGTGCACATGGTGAGCGCGATCGGGAAGGTGACCAGCATGGCGTGGATCGGATGGCCGGCGACGGCGATGCGCGATTCGGTCCGGTGGAAATGGGACTGAGCCTCGATCGGATCGACTCGGACCTCTGCCTCTCGCGGCGGGGAACCTTCGGAAACAATAGCCATCGGTCCCTCCTCCATCCGCTGGGTGCGTCGCTGGTAACGATGGCTGTCGGCGGATGTTCCGGACCGCTGTCGACGCTCGACGCGGCGGGACCGGCGGCGGCGCGCGTGGCCACCTTCTGGTGGGCGATGCTGGCCGGTGCGACGGCGCTCAGCCTGCTGGTCTTCGTGCTGCTGCTGCTGGCCTTCCTGCGCCGCGGGAGCGAGAGCCGCACCAGCCCGACCCTGTGGATCGGCGGTCTCGGCGTCGCCATGCCCATCGTCGTGCTGCTGGCGCTGGTGGGCTACGCGCTGATGCTGGGCGAGCGCATCATCGCGCCCGGTCTCTCCGGCACGGTCGTCATCGATGCGACCGGGCGGCAATGGTCATGGGAGTTCAGCCATCGCACCGACGAGGAGACGCGGGTGACGCACAACGAGCTGCACATGCCCGCCGGCCAGCCGGTCGTGCTGCGCATCGCCGCCGTCGACGTGATCCACAGTTTCTGGGTGCCGCGGCTCGCCGGAAAGATGGACGCCATCCCCGGCCATGTGAACGTGCTGCGCATCCAGGCCGCCGAGCCGGGTGTGTACGAGGGCCAGTGCGCGGAGTTCTGCGGCAGCGGACATTCCGGCCATCTGTTCCGCGTGATCGCGCACGACGAAGCGGGCTGGGCCGCCTTCCAGCGCGGGGGGACGCGATGAACGCGCTGCGACGCCACCGCGTCCTCGAGGCGATCTGGGGCGCGCCGACGGGCTGGCGCGGCACCGCCGTGTCGGTCAACCATTCCGACATCGGCAAGCGCTTCGTGGTGGCGGCCTTCGTCTTCTTCGCAATCGGCGGCGTGCTGGCGATGATGATCCGGGCGCAACTGGCGACCCCCGGCAGCGCCTTCGTCGGGCCCGACATCTACAACCAGCTCTTCACGATGCACGGCAGCATCATGATGTTCCTGTTCGCCATCCCGATGTTCGAGGGGCTGGCGCTCTACATGCTGCCGAAGATGCTGGGCAGCCGTGACATGGCCTTCCCTCGCCTCTCCGCTTACGGCTGGTGGTGCTACCTGTTCGGCGGCACGATCCTGATCGCCTCGATGGCGTTCGGCGTGGCGCCCGACGGCGGATGGTTCATGTACACCCCGCTCTCCTCCAAGGCCTATACGCCGGGCATCAACGCCGACGTCTGGCTGCTCGGTATCACCTTCGTCGAGATCTCGGCGATCTCGGCCGCCATCGAGATCACCGTCTCGGTCCTGAAGTTGCGCGCGCCCGGCATGCGGCTCGACCGCATGCCGCTCTTCGCCTGGTATCTGCTGATCACCGCGCTGATGATGATCGTGGCCTTTCCACCGCTGATCCTGGGTTCGATCCTGCTCGAGGTGGAACGCGCCTTCGACTGGCCGTTCTTCGATCCCGCGCGCGGCGGCAGTCCGCTGCTATGGCAGCACCTGTTCTGGCTGTTCGGCCATCCCGAGGTCTACATCATCTTCCTGCCCGCGGCCGGCGTGATCTCCACCGTCCTACCGGTGCTCGCCCGCACACGCATCCTGGGCTACGGCTGGATCGTGGCGGCGTTGCTGGCACTAGCGTTCCTCAGCTTCGGCCTGTGGGTGCACCACATGTTCACCACCGGCATCCCACACATGGCGCTGGGCTTCTTCTCGGCCGCCTCGGCGCTGGTGGCGCTGCCGACGGCGGTGCAGGTCTTCGCATGGATCGGAACCCTGTGGAACGGCCGGCCCGAGCTCAAGCTGCCCATGCTCTACCTGCTGGGCTTCTTCGTGATCTTCGTGATCGGCGGCATGACCGGCGTGATGCTGGCGATGGTGCCCTTCGACCTGCAGGCGCACGACACCCACTTCGTGGTCGCGCATCTGCACTATGTGCTGATCGGCGGTTTCATCTTCCCGATGCTCGCCGGCGCCTACTACTGGCTGCCGCATTTCACCGGCCGCACGCGCGACGACCTGCTGGGCAAGGCTGCGTTCTGGCTGATCTTCACAGGCTTCAACGTGACCTTCTTCATGATGCACCTGACCGGCCTGCTGGGCATGCGGCGGCGCGTGCATACCTATCCCGAAGAGGCGGGATGGACGCTGTTGAACCTGTTGTCTTCGGTCGGCAGCTTCGTCATGGCCTTCGGCTTCGCGCTGTTCGCCATCGACGTCGCCTTGCACCTCTATTACGCGCGCCGCCGGCGCCGCAATCCGTGGACCGCCGGCACGCTCGAATGGGCGATGCCGATCCCGACGCCCGCCTACAACATCGCGAGCCTTCCCACCGTCACCGATCGGGAGCCGCTGGCCGACGCCCCCACCCTCGCGACGTCGCTGGCACGCGGCGAAGGCTATCTCGGCGAACCACGCCATGGCTGGCGCGAGACGATGGCGGTGGAGACCACGACCGGCGCGATCGATCACGTCGTCGTGCTGCCCGGCAACACGCGCCTGCCGATCGTCACGGCCGCGGTGACGGGCTGCTTTTTCCTCTGCCTGCTGGCCGGCCAATACTGGCTGTCGATCCTCCCCCTCGCGGCCGTCGTGGCGCTCGGCCTGCGCTGGGCTTGGGTGCTCGACTGGCGCCAGGACATCGGGCCGCTGGCGATCGGCCATGGTGAGACGGCGGCGATTCATCGCGAGGCTGCGGGCGCGCCTGGCTGGTGGGGCAGCGCCTTCCTGCTGGTGGCCGACGGAACAGCGCTCGCCTCCCTGCTGTTCGGTTACGCTTTCCTTTGGGTCATCGCGCCAAACTGGCCGCCGCCCGAGCGCATCGACGGCGGTCTCGGGGCCGGCCTCGTGGCAGTCGTGGCCGCGACGGCAGGCAGCCTGTTCGCTCGCCGAAGCCTCGCCGCGAGCGCCGACGGCGCGCTGGCCCCGGCCGGACGCGCGGCGCTGGCCGGAGTTGCCGCGCAGCTGGGCACGATCGTCGCGCTGGTGACGCTCGGCGTCACGGTGCTGCCCGCGCCGCAGGAGCATGCCTATGCCGCCTGCAGCTGGGCGCTGCTCGCCTATTCCCTGCTGCACGCCCTCATCGCTCTGCTGTGTGTGGCCTTCGGCCGCGCCCGCATCGCAGCCGGCCAGGTCTCGCCCCGGCGCACGCTCGACCTCCGGGTGGCGCGGCTGTTCAGCGACTATTCGGCAGCGACGCTCGCGATCGTGCTCGTCTGCCTTCTCGCTCCGTCGGTGATGTCGTGACCCTGCTCACGCGGATCAGCGCCGGCTTCCTGCTCTGGGCCTTCGGCTTCTCGCTGCTCTACGCGCTGCAGGGCGCGGGCTGCGCCTATGGCTGGCAGGATATCCAACTGTTCGGGGCCGCGCTGCTGCGCTGGGTCCTGGTCGTGACCTGGCTGCTGCTGGTCGCAGCAGGCCTCGCGCTTCTGCGGCTCACCCGGTCGGCATCGTCAGACTTCGAGAGACGCGTCACGCTCGCGACGGTGCTCGCAGGTGCGGGCGCGATGCTGATCACCGGCTCGCCCGTGGCGTTCACGTCGGCGTGCGCTTGAGGCAAGGTCCCTCACTCAATCCTCGTCGGAATCGTCTTCTGTTTGCCTGAGGGAAATGGCATCGGCAAACCGTCTGGCGACGTCGTGCAGGCCCGCTTCTTCGGCGGCGCGCAAGCCCTCGCGGTTGGCATCGAGTCGCGCAAAATCCTCAGAGGGTGCGGCGGCCAGCGCCTTCTCGATCAGGTCGATAGCTTCGCGGTACTTCTTCTGGCCGCGCAAGGCGGCGGCGACCTTGGTGGCGTCCTGCAGGCTGCTCATGAACTCCAATTTCCTCCCGATGCGCGAGGCAATCAACGGGCAGGACCAAGCGAAGTTGCGCGCGCCCGCCGCCGGCCCAGGGCAAAGGCCGCCCACGCGGTCGTTGCTGCGCTGCCGATCAACAGGATATCCATTCCGGCCACCGGCCAGAGATGAGCCTGGCCGAGGCTGCGGCCGAGATGATCGCCAGTGGTGATCCAGTTCAGTATCACGGCAGCGAGTGCGAGGGCCGCGATCGCCCCGAATTGCTCGCTCCAGGCCCGCCTGGACCGCAGAGCGGCATGCGCGAGCGTGCCCAGCCAAACGAGATGGAAGACCCACATTTCGAGCGTCGCGCGATCCTCGCCGAGGAAGACCGCGCCCAGCGGCAGCAGCCGGTTTGACACGAAGAATGAAAGCGTGGCGATGACGATGCCGCTCACCGAGCCCACGGTCAGCGCCTCGACGAGGCGCACGCCGCGCGGGCCGAGGCGGCCGTCCTTCTTCTTGCGCGACTCCAACCAGAAGAGGTAGCCGGTGGCGATCAGCGCGCAGCCCGTGAGGCCCAGGGCAAAGTAGACCCAGCGCAGGGTCCAGTGGCGAAACTGGATGAGATGCAGCCCGGCGATGAAGCGTTGCGCCGACAGGACCGGCTGCGGCGCGATACGCTGCTGCAGCAGCGCGCCGGTCGTCGCGTCGAAATAGGCGATGTCGGAACGGCCGGCGACGCGATCCTCGCCGTGGCGGGCCACCTGCACCACGGCGGCGGCATCGCCGGGATGACGGACGAACAGGTATCGCGGCGTCTCGCCGTCCCAAAGGCGCCGCGCCTCGGCCACCATGCCGTCGAGCGAGGCGAGCGCGCCGGACTTGCCGAGCCTCGGCCTGTCATAGTTCCCGTAGGCTTCGCGAGCGAAGGCCCGGGCCTCGTCCCCATAGGCGAACTGGATCGTGCCGGGAAAATACACGCCATAGAAGATGATCACGCCCGACAGGGTGATCATGAAGTGGAACGGCAGGCCCAGCACGCCGGTCACATTATGCAGGTCGAGCACCAGACGGCGCGGCTGCTTGTCGGCCCGGAAGGTGAAGAAGTCGGCGAAGATCTTGCGGTGGATCACCACGCCCGAGACGCAGAGCAGCAGCATCGCCATCCCCGCCACGCCGACGATCCAGTAGCCCAGCCGGACATGCAGCATGTAGTGAAAGGGATAGAGGAAGCCCGTGCCCGCCCAGGTGCCGGGATCGGGCAGCGCGGTGCCGGTGGCGGGGTCGATCAGGCGCACGAGCTGGCGCGCTCCCTCGCGCCACGTGACCTGCAGCACCGGAGCACGTTCCGTTGGAAGCTGCGCGAACCACGAAGTCGCCCTGGCGGCGGCCGCCGCCTCGTAGGAAGCGCGCAGCGCCTCGACCGCGGTCATCTGATCGGTCGGCGCGAGGCGCGTCATCGGCGCCATCCAGCGATCGATCTCGCGATCGAACACCGACAGCGTTCCCATCCAAAAGATGGCGAACAGCAATCCGCCCAGCACCACCCCGGCCCAGGTGTGCAGCCAGTCCATCGAGGCGCGAAAACCCGTGCCCATCCCTGCCACCGCGCAACGACGCCCTAGAAGTCCGCCGTCAGGGCGAGGCGGAAGGTGCGCGGGGTGCCGACGTTGAGGCGCGTGGTGGACGACACCATCGACCAATAATTCGTGTCGAGCAGGTTCTCGACATTGAAGCGGATCGCCACAGGCTTGCCGGTCGGGCTCTGCGCGTCGGCGATCACATAGCGCGCGCCGACGTCGAAGCGCACCCAGTCGGGGATGCTCTGCCGCGGGTTGGTGAGGCCGACATACTGCGGGCCGGTGTAGATGATGCGGCCGTCGAGCGTCAGCCCGCGGACGAAGGGTGTGTCCCACTCACCCGCCAGGTTGACCTGCACGTTGGGCGCGCCGGCCGCCTGCCAGCCGTCGTTCAGGCCGCCCGCCGTGCTCGCCAGGATCGCCTCCTGGAACATCGCACCGCCCAGCAGCCGCACGCCCTCGGCCGGCGAGCCGAACACGTTGACCTCGATGCCGCGATTGCGCTGCAGGCCATTCTGCGTGAGCGTGTTGGTCGCGGCATTGGCGATCGCGCTGGGCTGGCTGATCTGGAAGGCGCTGAGCGTCGTCGTGAACGTGCCCCAGTCGATCTTCGTGCCGACCTCGAACTGCGTCGACTGGTAGGGCGCGAAGACCTGACCGGCATTGGCGTAGGTGGGCCCGACGACCGTGCCCGGCTGCAGGCCCTGGATGAAGTTGCCGTAGAACGACACCTCCTTCCACGGACGCACGACCAGCGCCACTGAGGGGCTGATCGCGTCCTGCAGGTAGCCCGACGTCGTGCTGCCGGTCGTGAGGTCGAAATTCTCGCCCATGATCTGCTGGTAGCGCGCACCGAGCGTGAGCTGGACGCGCTTCTGGGCGAAGGAGAGCGTGTCGGCAACGGCGAGGCTGGTGAGCTGGAGCGTGCTCGACTTGCGCGGCGACTGGGTCGTGATGTTGGGGCGCGCGATGACGTTCGGCGTGTAGATATTCGACGCATAGGCGGTGCCGATGCCGCGGCCGAAGCCGGAAACCTGCTGGTAGCGCGTCGCGCTCACGGCGAATGTATGCCCGACCGGGCCGGTCTCGGCCTCGCCGCGCAGTCCGATCTCGCTCGTCCACTTGGTCTCGTAGGAGGTATTGGAATAGGGCGTCTGCGTGCTGGCGCCGCTCAGGCTCGAGACGATGGGATCGCCTGACCACAGCGAGTTCCAGCGATTGTCGTGCGCGCCGATGGCGCCATAGAGCGTCACTCCGGGCCAGACATCGACCTCGCCCCGCAGCGCGCCGAACAGATCCTGCGAATAGGTGTTGGTCCAGGGCAGGATGAAGTTGTTGTTGAGGTCGGGCGCGCCCGGGACCTGTGCGCCCGCCGCCACGCTGACATAGCCGACGCCGCCGCTGATGTACTGGGACTGGTAGCCGCCGTCGAAGGAGAGCCGGAACCCGTCGCCGCGATAGTCGACGCCGATCGAGCCCAGCCCCAATTCCTCGGCGTTCCACATCACCGCCGTCTGGCCGGCGCGATAGGCGCCGTTGAGGCGAACGCCCAGTTCCTTCTCCGGCCCGAAGCGGCGGCCGACATCGACGGCGCCGCCGAACTGAGCAGCAGAACTATAGGCGGCGGTCACGCGATTCATCGGCTCGTCGTGCGCGCGCTTGGGAACCACGTTGATGGTGCCGCCGATCGCGCCGGTGGGCGCCATGCCGTTCAGCATCGCGCTGGGCCCCTTCAGCACCTCGATGCGTTCGGCCAGTTCGACGCCGATCGAATAGGACGGCAGCAGGCCATAGAGGCCGCCATAGGCGATGTCGGTGCTCTCGACGGTGAAGCCGCGGATCGTCATGTTCTGCGCGCCGTTGTTCCCGGTCGGCCGCACGATGCGCACCGAGGGATCGTCGATCAGCACGTCGCGAATGGTCTGCGCCTGCTGGTCCTGCGCCTTCTGCGCGGTGTAGCTCGTCTGGTTGAACGGCGTTTCCATGACGTCGCGATTGCCCAGCAAGCCGAGCTGGCCGCCGGTTGCCACCTGCCCTCCGGCATAAGCGGGCGGGATGTTGTCGATCATCGCCTGCGACGGCACCGGGAAGACGCCCTGCACCTGCACCGGATCGAGCTGCAGGGTCGAGGGATCGAGCGGCGCCTGTCCCACGCGCTGGAGCGCGATGGTCGTGCCGCCAAGCAGGCTGTAGGTGAGTCCGGTGCCGGCGAGAAGGCGCTGCAGCGCCTCGTCAACGCTCATCGTGCCCTGCACGCCCTGCGTCGCGAGACCGCGCACGAGTGCGCTGTCGGCCGAGATCTGGCGGCCGGACTGCTGACCGAACAACGGCAGCGCACTGGCGAGCGACTGTGCCGTGATGTTGAAGGTTCGCTGCGCCGGCGCCTGCACGGTCTGCACGTCGGACGATTGCGCGAAGGCGGGCGCTGCGCCCGTCGCCAGTGTCATCGTGATCGCGGACGTAGCCAGTGCCGCCTTTACGCCAAGAGAACCCAAACGCGTATCCATCGCCGCAACATCTCCCCGCAGAGCAGGAACATCCGACGCGGCACATCGACGGGCGATGGAGGGGCAGCGCGTCCTCGTTCCTTCACTGAGGCAACGAGCGGCCCGTCGACTTTTCTAACAAAATCGTTCGGGCGAAACTTTCGGCTTCACGAAGCGGAGACGACCAGAAGCCACGGCGTCACGCGGCGCACCTTGGCGCCATGCACACGCGCCATGCCGCGCAGCGCATCCTCGGGGTCGGCGAGATTGTAGGCACCGGTGATGCGGCGCTCTGCGAGCCCGCCGTCGGTCAGCACGATCGTGCCGCCGAAGTAGCGACGCAGCTGGTCGATCGCGTCGCCGAGGCGCGTCTCCTGGGCATAGAGCTGGCCCTGCCGCCAGGCCGCGACCAGTTCGGGCGGCTCGCTGCCCCTCGTCGTTCCACCACCCTTCGTGACCCGCACGAACTGCCCAGCAACGAGCTTCGCCGCGGACTCGGGCGGAGCGCCGGCGGCGGCGACGGCGACGATACCCTCCTCGACCGAGACGGCGACATCGTCGCTGCTGAGACGCACGTCGAAGCTGGTGCCCAGCACGGTCGCTTCGACGTCACGCGCCGTCACCCGGAAGGGGCGCGAAGGATCGGGCCGCACCTGGAAGAAGGCCTCGCCCGAGAGGAGCTGTACGCGCCGCCCCTGGCGTTCGTCGGCCATGGCGACGGCGATGGCGCTGGCCGGCGCCAGGGTCACGCGGCTGCCATCGGGCAGCTCTAGCTGGCGCAGCTCGGCCGTGCCGGTGACGTGATCGGCGCGGAGTTGCAGGAGCAGTCCGGGGCCGGCCCACAGGGCAAGACAGGCGGCAGCCGCGAGAGCAAGAGCGGGCATCGCCCAGCGGCGCCCGGTGCTCCGCGGCCTCATCGGCAACACCTTCGCCCCGGCTCTCGTGGGCGCGATGACGACGCCGGCCTCGCGCGCGGCGGGCAGCAGGGCGGCGATGTCGGAAAAGGTCTGCGTCGAGGCCCAGGCCGATGCGTTCTCCGGTCGGGCCTTCAGCCATTCGTCGAACCGTTGGCGCAGGTCGGCATCGTCCGGCTCCTCCTGCAGGAGGATCAGCCAGTCGGTTGCTTCGTTCGAGGCCCGTTCGGCGTCGGCATCCGTCACGCGCTCCATCCCTCCTCATGCGGAGAGCTGCCCCGCACACTGCCAACGACCGGACCGTCCGGTTTTCTATGGAATAATGCGAGGCGCGGAAATTATTTCCAGCCCAGTCGCTTCTTGCAGTGCCGGATCGAGTCCGAGACCAGCTTGTGCGCCAGCGGCAGGGAGATGCCGAGATGCGCGGCGATCTCCCTGAGCTTGCAGCCTTCGAGGCGGTGCATTTCGAAGGCGCGCCGCGTGCGCTCCGGCAACTCGGCCAATGCCTGCTCGAGCAAGCGAAGCTCGTCGCGGTAGAGCGTCAGCATTTCCGGCGTGGCCGCGGCGCCGGGCAGCGTCACGGCCTCGGCGACGCCGTTCGCCAGGGCCTCGGTCTCGCGCGCGCTGCGGCGGCGGCCGTCGAGCGCCAGGTTGCGGACGATGCGGTAGAGATAGCCCAGTGGCTCATCGAGGAAGCGCTGCCGCGCCACCTCGTCGAAGCGCAGCCAGGCTTCCTGCACCAGCTCCTCCGCCTGCGGACGCGAGCCCACGATGCCAGTCGCATAATCGACCAGCGAGCCTCGATGCTCCACATACAGGGTGGTGGTGGTGTCGGACGGCACGGCGGCGACGATATTGGAAGTGCGAATGGTTCGCAATTACAAACAAGGGCATCCTCTTTGCCGCAGCCAGTGCCTTGCCGCCGCCCACGGCCTCACACCTTGTCGACGCAATGCTCCGGCCATGTCACGTCCATCATATCCATGGAGGGATCATGTCCTTGAGGCACATGCTCTGCGCATTCCTGGTGGTGGCGTCCACCACGTCGGCGATGGCTGCGAACGATGGCGTGCCGACGACGGAGTCCGGGGCGCCGCCGTCGGCGCCGGGCACGACGTCCGGGCCTGTCGCATCACCCGCGCCGAACCAGGCTGGCGTGGCAACGCCGCCCGGCGCGCGCGCCTGCCGCCAGGCCAAGGCCAAGCAGCCCCTCACCGCCGAGGAGAAAGCGCGCCGCAAGGCCCTTCGGGCGCAACAAGTGGCGCAGGGCAGCGCGCCCCTCGCCAAACCCCACCACGCGAAGCTGCCTCTTTGTTAGGGCTGCGTCAGGGCAGCGGCTCGAGCTTGAAGAGACAGGCATAGTCCCGATTGTAGACCTGAAGGTCGCGGCCCTTGGCGTTCCCGGTGAGGTCGACGGTGAAGGTCTTTTGCCCGACGGGTATCGAGAGGGTCCGTGAGATCGAACCGTCTGCCGACACCGGCACCAGGAAAGCGTCCGACTCGCCCGCCTTCACCGAAAGGTCACTGCCCATTTCCGCGAACGCAAAGAACAGCTTCGATACATCGGCCTGCCGGCAGAGCAGCGGAGACTGCGACTCGAGGACGGGCTTCGCCCGCCAGGACTCGGCGAACGCTCCCGTCGAGAGGGCGATGCCGACACCCGCGATGACTGCCACCGAAAAAATACGCACGCCTGCCTCCCAAAGCTGCCGGACCTTTCTCCTCAACCGTTTGGGGGGCCGGGAGTTGCGACAAACGACGCATTGAGCGCAACTCGACGCCGGCAAATGCGTAGTTGAAGGTGGCGGGACCGAGGGCGACCGTTGTAAGTGGCCGCAAAGGCGCTCCTCGAACAGTCCTCTGCCAGCGTATAGAAAAGAGTACCCATGTTGTTACACCGCGCCGACGTGATCGAGGTCCTCCGACTGGCGCGTGACGGCAAGCTCGTCGAAGCGATGCGAGCCCTCACGGAACCCCGTTCCGAGACCTCCCCCGGTTCATTCGAGTATCACAGTGTGGCGAATGCCGCGGGCAACCGGCGCTTCAAACTCTATGTGCCCGCCGGCCACGACCGGCGGCCCCTGCCCCTGATCGTCATGCTTCACGGCTGCACGCAGTCGCCCGACGACTTCGCCGCCGGCACGCGCATGAACGAACTCGCCGACGAGCGGCGGTTCCTTGTGGCTTATCCCGAGCAGCCTGAAACCGCGAACCCCAGCAAGTGCTGGAACTGGTTCAAGGTCGGCGACCAGATCCGCGACCTGGGAGAGCCTCACCTGATCGCCGAGCTCACGCGGCAGATCATCCGTGACCAGGCCGTCGACGAGGACCAGGTCTATGTCGCGGGCCTGTCCGCCGGCGGCGCGGCCGCAGCGATCATGGGCGCCACCTATCCCGACCTCTATGCCGCGGTGGGCATCCATTCGGGCCTCGCCTGCGGCGCGGCGCGCGACATGCATGCCGCCTTCTCGGCCATGCGGCAGGGCGCGCCTGCGGCACGGCTTACCGTGCGAACCGGCCCCGTGGTCCCGACCATCGTCTTCCACGGCGATCGTGACGAGACGGTCAATCCGGTCAACGGCGACCAGGCCAGCGAACAGGCGTCGGGCGGGCCTGGCGTGCGCACGCAGGTCTCCCGCGGCGAGACCGCGACCGGCATCGCTTTCACCCGGACCCTTCGCTTCGACGCGCAGGGACGCGACGTTGGTGAGCTGTGGGTGCTGCAGGGCCTCGGCCACGCCTGGTCCGGTGGCAGCGCGGCCGGCTCCTTTACCGATCCGCGCGGTCCCGACGCCAGCGCCGAGTTCGTGCGCTTCTTCCTCGAGCATCGCCTGTCGGCGCGAAGCGCCTGAGCCCGTCAGCCGCGCGCTTCCTGCCAGTGCGGGTAGGTGACGTAGGCGGTCAACGCCCCCTCCTCGTGCGAGACGATGGTCACCGCTTCGCCCTTGGGCATGTAGATGAACTCGCCCGGCCCGCCTGTCACGGTACCGTCGCGACTGGTGACTGAGATCCGCCCCTCGAGGATCAGCATGACGTCGTCCACCGCCATGGTCTCGTCGAGGCGCTGGTTTGGACCATAGCGGCCATAGCCGATCGTGATCGGCCCGCCCTGGCGCTGGTCGATCACGTTGCCCGCGAAGATGTCGCCTTCCTGCCCGGGTGAGCGCTCGAGCGTCGCGTCGGCCAGTCCGAACTTGCGAACTCTCATGAAGAGCCTCCTCCGTGCTAGCGGCGCCGGTCGCCCTTGTCGCCCTGGCCGCGCTTGGCGACGGTCTTGGCCTTGCGGCGACGATCGGCCGTCAGCGAACGGCCGACATCCTCGACTTCCTTGAAGGAGGTGCCGAGCGCATTGCGCCGCACGAACAGCTTGTTGGTGCCCGTGTCGATCAGCTCGCGCTTGGCCGCGCTCTTGCGCACCGTCTTCTTCTTCGCGGCCTTCTTCGCGACTTTCTTCGCTACCTTCTTTTTCGCCGCCTTCTTCGCGACCTTCTTCTTCGCAGCCATCGCTTGCTCCTTACATGACGTGGGGCGTTGAACGCATCCCGGGCCGAGGAAGTTGCAGAAGGCGCGTCAATGCATCGGGATTGCAATCGAGCGCCGGGCGTGGTCTACGCACGCGCTCACTCGCATGGACCCGGTGAAACCCCGGGTGGCTATTCCGGCCGCCGATCCGCCGGGCAACTCTCACATGGAACGTCCCACACACCATCTTCGCCTCCAGGCGAGGAAGACCCGTGGCGCCATGTGCATGTGCATAGACGGCTCGATGTTCAGCAATTTCAGAACGCAATGGTTCGGCAGCCTCGGCCAGGCGCGCCGCGATTTCCTCGCCGGCCTGGTCGTGGCGCTGGCCCTCATCCCCGAAGCCATCGGCTTCTCGATCATCGCCGGTGTCGATCCCAAGGTCGGCCTGTGGGCCTCGGTGGCGATCGCCATCGTCATCTCGCTGCTGGGCGGACGGCCCGGCATGATCTCGGCGGCCACCGCCGCGGTCGCCGTCGTGGTGACGCCGCTGGTGCGCGAACATGGCGTCGACTACCTGTTCGCCGCCACCATCCTGATGGGCCTGATCCAGATCGCGGCCGGCTTCCTGCGCCTCGACCTGCTGATGCAGTTCGTCTCGCGCTCGGTGATCACCGGCTTCGTCAATGCGCTCGCCATCCTGATCTTCATGGCGCAGCTCCCGCAGCTGGTCGGCGTGTCGTGGCACACCTATGCGATGATCGCCGCCGGCCTCGCCATCATCTACCTGCTGCCGCGCCTCACCACCGCCGTGCCCTCGCCGCTGGTGGCCATCGTCGTGCTGGCGGCGCTCAGCATCGGCCTCGATCTGCCGGTCCATACGGTGGGCGACATGGGCAAGCTGCCGGAGGCGCTGCCGAGCCTCGCCCTGCCGCAGGTGCCGTTCACCTGGGAGACGCTGCGCATCATCCTGCCCTATGCGCTCACCATGGCGGCGGTCGGCCTGCTCGAATCGATGCTGACGGCGCAGATCGTCGACGACATGACCGATTCCGACAGCGACAAGCGCCGCGAGTGCCTGGGCCAGGGCGGCGCCAACATCGCGGCGGCCCTGGTGGGCGGCATGGGCGGCTGCGCCATGATCGGCCAGTCGGTGATCAACGTGACCTCGGGCGGTCGCACGCGCCTCTCGACCTTCGTCGCGGGCGCGGCGCTGCTGTTCCTGCTTGCCGTGCTGGGGCCACTGGTCGGGCGCATCCCGATGCCGGCGCTGGTCGCGGTCATGATCATGGTGTCGATCGGCACATTCAGCTGGAACTCGATTCCCAACCTGCGCCGCCATCCGCCGACCTCGAGCGTGGTGATGATCGTGACGGTCTGCGTCGTCGTCTTCACCCACGACCTGGCGCAGGGCGTGGTGGCGGGCGTGCTGCTCTCCGGCATCTTCTTCGCCGGCAAGGTCCGCCGCATGTTCGCGGTCGAACGCAGCGAGAGCGACGGCAGGATCACCTATCGCATCAGCGGCGAGATCTTCTTCGCCTCGGTCGACCGCTTCACCCGTGCCTTCCTGCCCGAGGAGGGACGCACCGTGACGATCGACGTGTCGGCGGCGCACTTCTGGGACATCTCCGGCGTCGGCGCGCTCGACAAGATCGTGGCCCGCCTGCGCCGCGACGGCTCGGAGGTGAAGGTCATCGGCTACAACGAGGCCAGCGCCGACCTCGTCGACCGTTTCGCCCTGCACGACAAGACCGGCGTCGAGCTGGGCGCCGTGCCGCACTGACGGCGGAGCAGCCCGACCTGTTTCGCCCGGGCGGAATGCACTAGGCTGCCCGCTTCAGTCTCAGGAGGTGCAATGTCGCACGACCATGATCACGACCACGAGCATGGATCCGAGCTTTCGGAGATGCAGCTTCGCGTCCGCGCCCTCGAAACCATCCTGACCGAAAAGGGCTATGTCGATCCAGCCGCGCTCGATTCGATCATCGAGACCTACGAGACGAAGATCGGACCTCATATCGGCGCGCAGGTGGTGGCCAAGGCCTGGGCCGATCCGGCATTCCGCGAAGCGCTGCTCGCCGACGCCAGCAAGGCGATCGCGCAGCTCGGCCTGCAGCAGAAGGTCGGCGACCATCTGATCGCCGTCGAGAACACGTCCGCCACGCACAACATGATCGTCTGCACCCTGTGCTCCTGCTACCCGTGGGATCTGCTGGGCCTGCCGCCGGCCTGGTACAAGTCGGCGCCCTACCGTGCGCGCACCGTCAAGGAGCCGCGCAAGGTGCTGGCCGATTTCGGCGTGAGCCTTCCCGACGAGACGAAGGTGCGCGTGTGGGACTCGACGGCGGAGACGCGGTTCATCGTGCTGCCGATGCGGCCCGCCGCGACCGACGGCTGGTCCGAGGAGCAGCTCGCCTCCCTGGTCACCCGCGATTCGATGATCGGGACCGGGTTCCCGAAGGCGGCGAACGAGGTCGCAGCATGAACGGCGTGCACGACATGGGCGGCATGGACGGCTTCGGCAAGGTCGCGCCCGATCCGCACGAGGTGCCCTTCCAGGCCGACTGGCAGGCGCGCTCCTTCGCGCTCAACCGGGTCATGGGCTCGGCCGGCGAATGGAACATCGATGTCGGCCGCTACTGGATCGAGACGCTGCCGCCCGCGGTCTATCTTTCCTCGTCCTATTACAGGAAGTGGTTCCTGCGCCTCGAGCGTCTGTGCCTCGATCGCGGCCTCGTCTCCGAGGCCGAGCTGGCAAGCGGCCATTCGAGCGCACCGGGTCGGGCGCTGAAACGCAAGCCGCTGTCGGGCCCTCAGGCCGGCACCGCCGTCAGCCGCCCCAATCACGACCAGCCGCCGCGCGCGCCCGCCCTCTTCGCGGTCGGCCAGAAGGTGCGCGCCCGCAACATCCATCCCCGTTCGCATACGCGCCTGCCTCGCTTCGCGCGCGGTCACCTCGGCACGATCGAGCGCATCCAGGGCTGCCACACTTTTCCCGACGCGATGGTCGAGAAGGGTATCAAGCAGGGCGAATGGCTCTACACGGTGGTGTTCGACGGACGGGAACTGTGGGGCCCCGACGCGGAGGACGGCGCCACGGTTTCCATCGAAGCGTTCGAGCCCTACCTGGAGCCGGCGTGATGACGCAGGATCCCGCTTCGGTCCGCGCGGTTCTGGAGACCGTGCCCGGCGTTCCCTGCGAAGGCGAGGCGCCGGTGTTCGTCGAGCCGTGGGAGGCCCAGGCTTTTGCGATGGCGCTCAGCCTGCAGCAGCGCGGCGTCTTCACCTGGAACGAATGGGCCGACGAGCTCGGCACCCAGATCAAGGCCGCCATCGCCGAGGGCGATCCCGACGACGGCACGACCTACTACCGCCACTGGCTCGCCACGCTGGAGCGGCTGGTCGCGCGCAAGGGTATCGCGTCGACGGAAACGCTCGACCGTTACTTTCACGCGTGGGAGCATGCCGCGGACCGGACCCCGCATGGTCAGACGATCGAACTCACCCAAGGCGACTTTTGGTAAGCCGCGAAAGCCCGTCTGGCTGTGCAATGATTAGGCAATCGGTCGCCGGCATGACCTCCTGCGAACGAGCCGCTCGGTCCTTGTGGGGCTACGTAGCTTTAGGTCGCAGACCAATATCACCGTGTGACCTGCGATCATTGAAGCGCTCTTCGCAAGTCTGGACATGAGTGCAGAAAGTTTCGAATTCCCTCGCCCTGAACGGCGCCATCCGGCGTCGAGCTCTCCCTTGAGCAAATCTCACCATATTGGTAACGATCCAAAGATCGCTTTAAGCCTTTAACTAGTCGGGATGGCATGATTTGCGCTAGACGTCCTCCAGGGCGTCCCCCAACAGCGAAACCTTTCCGGTACCGCAGCGGAGATTGCGACGCCCCACGGCGGGCGCCGTCTTGGCAAGACCTTCCGGCATCACCGGGAGCCCGTTCATCATTTTGAGACGATATTGGGGGAGAATGCGGTGATGACAGAGGAAGATACGAAGCCGGAAGGACAACTCATTCGGGAAATTCGGTCGTCGTTCGCTCGCGCGGATTGGGATGGGGTGTCGAGCCTTTATGAGCGCATTGCGGGCATCAAGACCGATCGCGCCCTGCGCCTCGAAGCCACGTGCCTGGCGGTTCGTGCCCTCGCCGCAGTCAACCAGCGCTCGGCGGCCCGACATTTGCTAAAGTCTGTTGCGGCCAACGACTACAGAAAGCCCACTCATTATGAATTTTTGGCACGTGCGCATCTGGACCTTAAACAATACAAGGGCGCGAGTGAGGCCTGTGAGCGTGCTGAGCAACTACGCCTCGCGGAACTGAAATGAGCAAGAAGCCGCGCTTCAGCGTCACACGACTATTCAAGCGGGGCTCTGCTACAAGCCCCGAGAAAGTGGCCGTAAAGACGAGCGAAGAAGCTACAGTCGAGCTGAACGAAGAAACTGAAGTGGAGATGGTAATGGCAAAAGAACCGAAGAATTCAGAAGACGTTGTCGTCGCCCTGCGTGCCGAGGTCGAGTTGCTGGAGCTGCGCGTCCGCAAGGCGCAGGCTCGCGAATGGCTGCGGAAGCACAAGGCAGCGATGGCGGAAGGCGCCTCCAAGTAGGACCGGCCTTCGCTACAGACCATCGCGCTGTCGGTCCTCGGGCCGGCAGCGCCTTTCATTTCCCGCCAACACACTCCGACAAACGCGCTGGCGTGGTCGCCACGGCAGACGGCTCCCGCGTTGGCCGCGGATGAACGGGTCGAACGCCGCGAAAGTTATGCGCGCATTGCCCTTCTGGCGATGATCCTCGCCGCACCCGCCCGCCATCGGCAGAAGACAGGTTGCTTCCCCTCCCCCGGAGAGCGACAGTGCTGACGCTCCAGGGCCTGAACTTCAATCTCACCAACTCTGTGCCACGGCAGTTCGGCGGCGTTTTCGCGCGTCCACCTTAACGTACTACGGCAGATTCGTTATCCCGCCAGCCTTCTCCTCCGACTCGATCGCGCGCGGCGCAGCCGATGACGCGGTGCAGACGACCTCCGGTCAGATGATCGTGCGGCACTAAGACCCTCCTCACCCGATAGCCCCCTTTCGTAGGCCTTGACGCCGCCCAGCGCCGTTTCGAGCATCTGCTTGCGTCGCCGCACGACTGCCATCACGGCCCCCGCGTCATCGATTTGAACAGCGCTGCAGCCTGCTCCTCCAGCGACATCCTCTGCAGCCGCGACCTCGCTTCGTCGACCGGCCCTTTAACTGGGACGACCTCATCCGGCTGCTTCGCCTCGCGCGGCGCCGCAGCGCCCTGCTTGAGCAAATGCCGTAGCGCCCGCTCGTCGGCGACGAGGGCACGGCCGCTCGTCCAGCCGGGAACCGCCTCGCCGCGCCCGGCACCGAATTCGCGGGCCAACTTGTCGGCCAGGGGGGCGGAGTCGAACACGCACTCTATGACAGTGGGTCCCGTCGAGAAGGAGCGCCGCAGGGCGAAGCGTTCGGACGCGAGCTTGGATCTGATCAGTCGCAGCACGCGTTTCTCGGCCGTCATCGCCGCCGGCGACGCAGCGTCGACTGTCGAGAGCCTGATGCGAATACCGTGCGGCTCCTGGACGGTCTGGAAGAACGCGTTCCAGTCGAGGCGACGGCCGCGAACGCCGGTCATCGGCCACCTGTCGATGATTGCAACGTCGATGTCGGTGATGCGGGCCCGTTCATCCTCTCTCCCCTGTGAGCCAATCCCGAAACGGCCTTTCCGGGAAAAGGTTGCAGAGGGTCGTCGTCACACCGGCCGCAGATGCCGCGGCACGCGGGCGCGACGCAACGCGTCTTCGAGTTCATCCTTCTCGCGCCGCCACCGCTCGCGTTCACGATCGGCCTTGGCATCGAGCGCGGCCCGCGCCCGCTCGATCTCCGCGACCTCTGCCGCATGGCGTTCCACGGCCTCGTCGAGCGCGTTCTGCGCGGCCGCAATGACGCGATCCCGCCGCGCCCCTTCCGCCAGCCGCGCCGCCTCTTGCCTGCGCTCCAGGCGCTCCCGGCGCTCGCGCTCCTTCTCGAAGGCGCGCGCGGCTTCACGCTCTTGCTTGGGGTCCGTCGCCTTTGCCACCACCGGCTCGCGCCGCCGGCGCGCGGGCCTGGACTTTCTTTCGAGCTTGCCCTCGAAGGCGGCCTCGGAGGCCTCGGCGTCCTCCTTGAAGTGCTGGTCGGTGCCGACCGGCCGCCGCAGCACGATGCCGGGCCGCGCCATCGTGGCCTCGACGATGGCCGGATCGTCGGTCTGCCTGGCAAATCCCTGGTGAAACAGATTGGCCCCGGCGCCCCAGGCTTCGAGCGCCGCCTTCATCGACGGCGCGGACACCGCGAGATCGAAGAAGCCCGCCGAGGTCGTGAAGGCCTTGAGCTTCCGCGCCATCCCTCCGTTCCCTCCCGATGCCGCAGGAACGTTTCGGGGCGCCGCCGGTTGCCGGGACGTCGGGCGCGGTACCATGATACCTGCTCGGGGAGGTGCGACGTCGGTTTCGAATATCTTGTTTATTTCGTTTGTTTCGTTCATTGGCCGGCGCCGGGCTGGCGAAGCGCGACGAACTTCCTGCACGCCGCGATCATCGTTGCGATCCCCTCATTGGCACCGCTCAATCTCGTTCCCGCGAAAAGGCTTGAAACCGGAGACGAGTCGCAACATATGAAGTTACATGAGAAGAGACAGCCGACTATCGGGCGTGCTGCACGTCCTGCTGCACATGGCAGAGCATGCCGGTCCGATGACGTCGGAGATGCTGGCGCGCGCCATGGGCACCAATCCGGTGGTGATCCGCCGCCTCATGGCGGGCCTGCGCGAGCGCGGGTTCGTTCAATCGGAGAAGGGACATGGCGGCGGCTGGACGATCGCGTGCGATCTCGCCGCGGTCAGCTTGCGCGACGTCTACGAAGCGCTCGGCCGGCCCGAGTTGCTGGCCATGGGCAACCGCACCGAGGCGCCCGGCTGTCTCGTCGAGCAGGCGGTGAACGCTGCCCTCGGCGACGCCTTCGACCAAGCCGAAGCGCTGCTCCTGCGCCGCTTCGGCGCCCTCACCCTCGCGGCGCTGAGCGCCGACTTCCACAAACGCCTCGCCCGGCGCGGCGGGTCGACCGACCTGGAGACGAACCATGCAGCATGATGTCGTGATCGTCGGAGGCGCCTTCGCCGGCCTCGCCGCCGCCACCTACCTCGCCCGCGCGCGGCGGCGCGTGTGCGTGATCGATGCGGGCCGGCCGCGCAACCGTTTCGCCGAGGCCTCGCATGGCTTCCTGGGGTCGGACGGCAGCGCGCCGTCGTCGGTCCTGGCGCGGGCGCGCGCGCAGCTCGCGGCCTATCCAAGCGTGACCTTCGTCGAGGGCGAAGCCGCAAGCGCCCGCGTCCGGGGTGACGGCTTCGCCGTCTCGCTGCAGAGCGGCGAGGAGATCGCGGCGCAGAAGGCGCTCCTCGCCTTCGGGCTGCGCGACGAGTTGGAGCCGATCCCGGGCCTGAAGGAACGCTGGGGCCGGACGGTGCTGCATTGTCCTTACTGCCACGGTTTCGAATTCAGCGACCGGCCGCTCGGGGTGCTCTTTCGCACGCCCATGTCGGTGCACCAGGCCTGCCTGGTCGCCGAATGGGGGCCGACGACTTTGTTCCTGAACGGCGCGGACCTCGCGCCCGAGAGTGCGGAGATGCTTGCGCGACACGGCGTAACGGTCGAACGCGGCAGGTTGAAGCGCCTCGTCGGCGAGGGCACCGACTTGTCCGGAGTCGCGTTCGAGGAGGGACACGAGCGTGCCGTCGAGGCGCTCTACATCGCGCCGCAATCCTGCCTGGCGAGCCCGATCGCCGAACAGCTCGGTGTCGCGATCGACGAGGGGCCGATCGGTCCGATCATCCGCACGGACGCCGACAGGATGACCACCGTCCCCGGCCTCTACGCCGCCGGAGACATCGCCCGCGCGCCGCACAGCGTGAGCTGGGCAGTGGCCGACGGCGTCACGGCGGGCACCTCCCTCCACCGCGCGCTCGTGTTCGGCGGATGAACACGGCGTGGATGGAGCCCTTCGATTCGCGCCGCCTACTCAGCTCAGGCGGCCGAGGGATCGGACAGGGTGACGAGGACGGTGTAGCCGGCTTCCTCGAGCGCCGCCTTTCGCTCGGTGGCCTTGCCCAGCGAGTTGTAGCCCTCGGTCAGGTACTGGTGTGTGCCGGGGCGTTCGGCCCGCAGCGAATATTTCTTGAGGGGCGCGATTTTGATCATTGGGGACCATAGCCCGGCCTCCCGGGCCCCGCCCCTCTATTCGGAGCGGATTCCCCGGACACGTGCGCCGTCCGCTATGAGCCGGGCGTGTTGGTCGCGTTCAGGAGCTGGGAGACGGCGGTGAGCACCTGCGAGGCGGCGAAGGGCTTGGGCACCAGGATGCTGTTGGGCACGCCCAGCGAGGCCCAGTCGTTGCCCTCGGATCCGGTCATGTACACGACCGGCATGTCCGGCTTCATCTCGCGGGCGTGCCTCGCCACGTCCCATCCGGTGGCGCTGGAACCCAGCTTGATGTCGGTCACGAGCGCGCGCACTTCCTCGCCGCGCGAGTCCAGCGCGCCCATCGCCTCGTCCGCCGTCGAGGCGAGCAGCACCTCGTAACCGCCATCCTCGAACGACATCGTGAGCACGTCGGCGATTTCCGCCTGGTCTTCGGCAATCAGAACAAGGACCGATGTCTTTTCCAACGCTCACCCCCCAAAGCCGCGATCCAGAGACATCCGGACTCCTTCGGCCTCCCGAACGAGATGGGACAACGAGTGGTATCCCGGGTTAGTTCCCGTACGGAAGCGGAGAAGCTGAAACGCCGCACGTCTCGCCTGGTCAGCTGATGATCGGGAAGATCACTGACGTCGACGTTCCGCCCTTCGAACTCTCGGTGAAGACCTGTCCGCCTATCTGTCGCGCCAGTGAATCGATCAGCTTGAGCCCCGAGCCGCTGGACAACGTCTTCTGAAAGCCATGGCCATTGTCGCAGATGGTCAGCCGTCCCTCGCCGAAGCCGATCCCCGCCTGGAGCCTGACGACGATGAGCCCCCCCTTCTCGGCGAAGGCATGCTTGGCGCTGTTGGTCGCCGCCTCGTTGAGGATCAGGCCGAGCGGCACGGCCCGCTCGATCGAAAGTTCGACCTCGTCGGCTTCGATCTCGATCGAGACGTTCTCCACCTGCTGCTCGATCGACGCACACAGCGCGCGGAGATAGCCCGCGACGTCGACGGCCTGCGCATCCTGCCGCGGCGCCAGCTGGTCGTGTGCGAGCGAGATGGCGTTGATGCGGTTGGCGATGTGGTCGAGCGCGCGCAGCCCTTCCCCCTCCTTGAAGCGCCGCTTCTGCAGGCTGATGGAGGCGAGGATCAGCTGGAAATTGTTCTTCACCCGGTGCTGAAGCTCGCGCAGCAGCACCTCGCGCCGCTGCGCCTCCGACGCGGCCTCCGCCAGAGCCGCCGCCTCGCCGCGCGCCGAGCTGTGGCTTCGCACGGTGGACGCGATGATCGCCGCCGCGGCGATCAGGAACTCCACCGTATCCGAGGTGAAATCGCGCGGCTTCGTGCTGTCGACTTCGAGCACGCCCCAGGCGGCGCCGTCGGTGAGGATCGGCACGTTCGCCAGGGAAACGATGCCATGCTCCTTCAGCACTTCGGAAACGACGAAGTCCGGTGCCTTCGTGAAATCGGCAATGCAGACCGGCTCGGCCGTCCGGTAGGCGCGGCCGGGGGGCGAGCGCAGATCGGACGAGAAGGTCGCGGAGCGGACGAGGCCTTCCTTCCACCCGGTCCCGGCCACCATCAGCAGATCGGCCGTCGTCGGACGGTAGCGCAGCACCTTGACGTGGTGGATCTCGACCGCCCGCCCGACCTGGACGACCGCATGGTCGAGAAAGCGCTCCGGTGTCGAATCGTGGCCCGCGAGCCGGCCCAGCTCGACCAGAATGCGGACATGGCGGCGGAGCTTCTCGACGTCGGCCTCTGCCGTCGCCGCGGATGATGTGTCGGGCATGGCCAGTGAACGCCCGACCGCCGCAAAGGTGCCCCGCGGTGTTTCGGGACTTCACCTGCTCTCGCGGGATTTTTTTTTCAGGCCCCCTTGAAGCCCCAAAGGGCCTTTCTAGATCGATCCGTTGCCGGTTCCACCAACCGGTCTCGCAGAATCGGCCGCCGTCCGGGGGCCGGGTCGCAACCATCGCTCATCGGAGGATGCTTCATGCGCAACACCATCGATTTCGCACCTTTTCACCGCGGCACCGTCGGCTTCGACCGGGTCTTCGACCTGCTCGACTCGGTGGCCAGCCGCTCCGGCACGCCCGGATATCCGCCTTACGACATCGAGAAGACCGGCGACGATTCCTACCGGATCGTCATGGCCGTGGCCGGCTTCGGCGAAGCCGAACTCAGCGTCGTGCAGAAGGAGAACGAGCTGCTGATCGGCGGCCAGGCCACCGGCGGCGACGACAAGCGGGAATATCTTTATCGCGGCATCGCGAGTCGCAATTTCGAGCGCACCTTCCAGCTCGCCGACCATGTCCGGGTCGTGAGCGCGAGCCTGGCCAACGGGCTGCTCACCGTCGATCTGCGGCGCGAGGTGCCGGAGGAGAAGAAGCCGCGCGTGATCGCCGTGGAAAAGGCGGAGCCGCGCGCGTCGATCGCGCGGCAATAGCGTCCCGACCTTCCCTCGTTTCGTTCAATAGGAGGACAGGCATGACTGGTTCAGCTGCTTCCACGAACACCCAGTGGAAGTCCGTTCACACTCTCCCCCACACGTCGCATCCCCCTCAGCTGGCAGCCGACGGACCGCGTGGCCGCATCCTGATCGTCGAGGACCAGGCGGTCGTGGCGCTCGACCTGCAGCGGACCCTGCGCGAAGCGGGCTACCGCGTCCTCGGGCCGGCCACCAGCCTGCCCGCCGTCGAGGCGCTGCTGGCCCGCGGCACGGTCGATGCCGCCCTCGTCGACGCGGATGCCGGCCGGCTGGCCTTCGTCCTGGCCGACAGGATTGTCGATGCCGGCGTGCCGGTGCTGTTCCTGACGGCGCGCTCCAATCCGCTGCCGGCCCGCCATGCCGGCGCGCCGATCCTGGAGAAGCCCTTCTCCCGGCCGCGCCTGCTCGAAGCGCTGGCAACCGTCATGGCCGCCCCGCGCCTGACTGACGAGGAGCTGCCCTACGCGGTCTCGCCACCGCCGATGAGCTGGCCGCGCGTCCTTCCCCAACTTTGACATCATCAAGTCGCGAACGTGCGGCGAAGGACGTCCAACCCTTCGCCGCACCCCGCTCGCCAATCACGCCCGAGGCGGAACCGGAAGACGAACCGCCCATTGCCCCCCGTGGTCTCGATCTCCGGGTCCGCAAGCATGGGGGAAGGAAGACGATGGACGCCCGGGAACTCGCGGAGAAATTCGAGGCCAAGATGGGCGCGGCGGCCAACGAGCGAAACCGCCAGTCTCCGAATTCATCGACAAGCGCGGCGCGGATGTCGAGTACTGCAAGACCGCAATGGAAAACAACGTCCTGCCGTTCCTCGCGGAGTTGCAGGAGCGTCTCGGGCCCGACCAGTTCGCCTACTCCCACCAGATCGACATGCAGGATCACCGCGCAGTCGGCGTGTCGTTCATCATCGGCGATGGCGGCACCACCAGCATCTCGACGGCGCTGGGCAACGTGGTCGTGACGCGTACCGGCGATGGCGGTACCGCCAAGGGCGTCGCCTATGTCTACCGCCCCGACGCCGAGCCGTTCATTTCGAATTCCGGCGACCTCACGCGGGACAAGATCGCGAAGCTGATCGAAATGGTGATCGACAACACATAGTTGCGCCCCTCTCGACGATTTCTCGGAAGTGTACAATTCGAGACAGCGAGGCCGATCGATTTGATGTTCCGTAGACACGGGTGATGGGTGTCGATACCGGTCCGTCGCGTGTGGGCGGCGGACCGGATTTCACTGCGAACGCCGCGCCGACGATGCCCCCGCCGGCAGACTTCTATCGGCCAGGCGCTTGGGCTCCCCGCGAAAATGACCTGTGGATGATCGGTGGCCCCGACACGGAGAGCGTGTCTGGTTGGAATGAATGGTCAATGTCGACATTCCATTGCCGTAATCCTTTTTGAGACTTGCCGTATTCTCGCCAGTTACAGTCTGGAACCCGCAACCGGTCGCCATTATTCAGTGGAAATGAGAATGGAACTGGAAGAAACACCGCGCAGTCCGGCGCTTTGGTCGAGAAGGATGAGGAGCGGCAGAAGATGGCTGACGAAGTGAACCAGCGGCTGGTGCAATCACGCCATTACTGCATCGACCGACTCGCGGAAGTGAAGGAGGATCTGACCCGTCTCCAGACGGAGGGGAACGTCCTGAAGACCAAGCTCGAGACGGCCGATGAGGTCGAGGCCGGCCAGATTCGCCGTCGCCGCCGGTTCCTGAGCCGCCGGCTGGATGAACTGAAGGCTGAACGCGCGGCGCTGACGGAGGAACTGCAGGCGGCGACCGCGCGCCTGAATGGTTCGCCAGCCCCTACCCCGTCGAGTGAATGGCGCCCGACCGCCGTCCCCAACGCGCCCATGGCGTCGCCTTCCGCAGCCCCCGGGGACGATCGGGCGCCTGCGGGGCGCGATCCGGGCGGCGCGGTGGCCATGCCGATCGGCGCCGGACGATAGCCTAGCCGACCGGTCAGCGCGGCGGCGGCCTGCGCGGCTTCTTCGGTTCGGGGGCCGAGGTCCAGTTCACCCCTTCCATCGTCCGGAGCAATGTCTTGGCGGAGGCTGCCGCCGCGCCATCCTCGCCGAGCCAGGTGGCCCAGGCGCCATCCTCGAGGATCGCAGGCATGCGCGGATCGTCCTCGCCGGTCTTGATCGTGCGGCGGATAAGATCGTTGGCCGGCACCGTGGCCATCACGCAGAACAGCAGCGGCGCGGGCTGGCCCTCGATCTCGTAGCGCCGCCATACGAAAGCAAAGCCGCGCGGGCGGCCGTCGCGCGGATCGATCGTCCATTGCCGCGTCTCGGGCCGGCCCGACGGCTTCACCACCTCCTCGCCCTCGTTGAAGGTGCGGAAGACGACGATGCCGCGCTGGCCTGCGTGGAAGGGCGTGCGGAACGGCTCCTTCGCGTCGATCGTCTCCGAGCGCGCATGGATCGGGCGCGGCCGCCGCCAGTCCTTTGGATCGGGAAAGCCCCAGCGCATCGGCACGACCCGTCGCCGGCCCGCCTCGGCGTCCCACACAACCACCGGCACTGCCGCGCCGACGCGATAGGTGACGATGGCATCGTCGCCGCCTTCGGCTCCGAACCCGTCCCCTTCACCCTCGCCGCCGCTGCTTGGCGCGAGCGGCTGGGAGAAGGCGACGACCTCGCGCCAGGAAGCCTGGGCCGTGAACTTGCCGCACATGTGCGAAGGCTAGCACTGCCCACCGGGATCGCGCCATCGACCCTCTCCGAAAGGCTTTCCGCAGGGTGCCCAACCATTCACGGGACGCGCCAAATGGTCGAAAATCGTGATTAATCAATCACTTAGAGGCCAATTTTTACTGTGGCAAAATTACAACATTTGTTGGACGGGACGCCCTTCGTCGGCCATTATCTCCGAGGCCGCAGGCCGCCACCTTTGGTTCCACCACGGAGAAAAGTTAATGGCGTTCGAAGCCGGTCAACCGATCCCCTCACGCACTCGCCTCCTCTCCCGGGCCACCGCCTGGTCGGTGGCGGTGCTGGCCGCCGCTACACTCTTCGGAACGACCGCAGTCGTTTCCCCCGCGATGGCCCAGGCGAAGGTCCCGGCAAAGTCCAAGTTCAAGCCCGCACCCAAGGCGGCCCCGGCCGATCCGACGGACAGCGTCGCCGACCAGCTCAATGCCAAGTGGCAGCAGGACAACGCCGCCTTCGCGGGCTTCAGCGCCGCGACGCCCGCCGCCGCTGCGCGGGCAACCCCGGCGTCCTTCTCGACCGGCCCCGCGGCCGGCGCGGCGAAGGCCAACCCGTCCACCGGCAACAGCGAATGGGGCGACCGCCTGGTATCGCGCGCCATGAACTATCTGGGCACGCCCTATCGCTACGGTGGCACCTCGCCCAAGACCGGCTTCGACTGCAGCGGCTTCGTCTACTATCTCTACGACGCGGTCTTCGGACAGCGTATCCCGCGCATGCCGCACGACATGGTGCGCGAGGCCACGCCGGTCGCGCGCAGCGACCTGCAGAAGGGCGACCTCGTGATGTTCGGCTATCGCGGCGCCATCACCCACGTCGGCATCTACAGCGGCAACGGCCAGTTCGTGCACGCCACGCATCGTGGCTCGCCGGTCATGGTGACGTCGCTCGACGCCGACTACTACAACACCCGCTACCTGAAGGCGGTCCGGCTCACGCCGCAGTAAGTCAGCGCAACGCAGCGCCCCGGGGGATTATCCGGCGGGTGGGCGGATGGAATAACCTCCGGCCATTTGGCGACAGCGAAGCCGGAGCCCCCGCCTCTCGCAGGCATCCTTCCGATGTGAATTGAGCCGCGATAGTTCGGCATTAACAGCTACCACAGTCAAATGAGGAAGTGCCCCGTCATACGGGGCGTACGGGGCGATGGGGTCATGCCGATCGTCTCCGCGCATCCTGCCCCGCCGTGGTCGTCCGACGACGACGCCTCCCCATCTGAATCGGGAGGAAGGTGCCTGGTTCGGCCGGAAAGACTCTAGGTCAGCATGAGCGCCTTGCGTAGGCGCTCGGCGACCTCCGGCGTGAACTCGAACTCCTGCTGGGTGGCCCAGCCGACATAACGGCGGACCGGCTTGGCGCCCACCACTTCGGTCAGACGCAGCCCGTCGTTCTCGTCTTCGAAGGCAGCCTGCACAAGCAGTCGGCCGCGGTCGCGGCTGACGCGGATCGCCCAGTCGCCCTTGGCCCGCAAGGCAACGATCAGGCGGCCCAACAGCTTCAGCCGGTCGACCCGGTCGGCCTCGTACTCGCCGGTCACGAGATGACAGGCAGGGTGCCAACTCACCAGTCGTTCCCAGGACACCGGCTTGCCGCCGGAGACGCCGCGGGCGACCGGCTTCGCGGTCGCGGCGCGGCCGATGCGCGGGCTTGCCTTTTTACTCTGTGCCATCCAAGCGTCTCCAGCTGCCTCGGCCTCTGCAAGGCAGGTTAGCGCGCAGCGCCACCTTCTGCACGACGGCCGCCTCGCCCCGCAAGGCCCGCCGCTGACGCCCGCGGCAGCGCGTCCGCCAGACGCCGCCTGAAGTTGCTAGTCGCCGACCCGCTTCCGCGTCGACGCTTCGTGGATCTCGGCGATCGAGCGCTCGAGCGCCGCATCGAATTCGCGATCGCTCATCGTGACCTGCAGGCCCTCGGTCAACGCGCGCGAGAAGCTCGCGATCATGCCCGGTGTCGCGGCGAGGCGGCGGCAGGCCTCGACGCGCGGGTAGCCGCCGGACAGAGCGAGCAACCGCGCGACGCTGGCGTGGCCCAGCAGGTCACCGTAGCGGCCCGGATCGCTCGGCAACGTCAGCTTGAGGATGACCTGCATTCCTTTGGGCAGGGCATCGAGGCGGCGCAGCAGCGCGTCGCGCAACACCGCCTCGGCGGCGGCCTTGTCGGGACTGTCGATCAGCACCTCAGGCTCGATGATCGGCATCAGCCCCAGACGTGCGATCTGCAGCGCGATCTCGAACTGCTGGTCGACCACCGCGGCGACGCCATCGTGCGAAGCATTGCGGATGGTCGAGCGCATCTTGGTTCCGAACACGCCAAGGCGTGTGGCCTCCGCCAGCCTTGCCTCGAGCCCTGTCAGCGGCTTCATCAGACTCACCCCGTCGCGCTCGGGCTGCAGCCCCTCGTCGACCTTGAGGAAGGGAACGATGCCGCGGTTCCACAGGAAGGCCGGCACGGGCGTACCGTCGGCGGTGCCGCGCATCGTACGCTCAAACAGGATGGCGCCGAGGATGCGCTCGCCACTGAACGACGGCGCCCGCATGATTCGCACGCGCATCTCGTGCATCAAGCCGAACATTTCGGTTTCGTTCGCATAGGCGGAAGCGGCAATCCCGTATTGTGCCAGCGCCTTCGGCGTCGAGCCGCCGCTCTGGTCGAGCGCGGCCACGAAGCCCGCCCCGCCCGTGACCCTCTCGCGCATCATTTCTCGTACATCCGTCATGCCGCCCTCGCTCGATGCCAATGGTCCCCACGTGACGTCACGAATCGTGAGGGCTGAATCCGTCCTGAAACCGAATCTGACGCTCCAGCGTAGTAATGGTTGCAGGGCTATTCAGCGGCGCTGCTTTTTCAACCCGCGGAGCGGCAAGTGTATAGTCTGGGATCAGATATTCTGAAGCAGCTCATGGTCGACAACTTGCGCGATTGCGGGCTGGTGCTGCTCGACACCGAGGGCAAGGTGCTGAGCTGGAATGCCGGCGCAAAGGGATTGCTGGGTTACGAGGAGGCCGACGCGGTCGGCCAGCCATTCGCCCGCATCGTTCCGCCGGAAACCCTCGACGCGGCCGGCGCGCCGCCGTCGCTGGCCAAGGCCCGGCGATACGGCCGGCATGAGGAGATCTGCCGGCGCACGCACAGCAACGGCACGGGTCTCGAGCTGCGCGAGGTCGTGATCCCGCTGCGCGATCCGCAGCATAATCTGGTGGCCTTCGGCCTCATGATGCAGGCGCTGGAGGCCGCGAGAGACGCCGCCACGGGGCTGGCAGCGACGCCGGCGCGGCGGGCGCCCAAAGTGCTGCTGGTCGACGACGAAGAGGTCGTGCGGGTGACGGCGATGCACCAGCTCGAGGACCTCGGCTACGAGGTGCTCACTGCGGCCAGCGGCGAGGAAGCGCTCGACATACTGGCCCGTGACGAGAGTATCGACGTGCTCTTCACCGACGTCATCATGCCCGGCATGGACGGCGGCCAGGTCGCCGAGGAGGCACGCACGATCCGGCCCGACATCAGGATCCTCTTCACGTCCGGCTACTTCGAGCACGCGCTGGTCGAGAGGGGCAACATCAAGCCCAATGCCAACCTGCTGGTGAAGCCCTATCAACGCCGGGACCTCTGCCGGATGATGAACCGCATTGTCGCGGCGGACGTTCGGAACTCGGAGGAACTCGCCGGCCCGGGCGATCGCGTATCGCCGTTCGGCGATGCCGTCGTACCCATGCATGCGCGTCGTTGAATCCGCATCCCGTGCTCGCCCCGGGGCGCTGTTCGCCGCTCTTCTGATCGCCGCCTTCCTGAGCGGCTGGGCTGCCCCGCCCGCCGGGGCCATGACCTTCTCGACCCTGACTCGGGCCGACGGCACGCGCATCGTGCTGGCCGAAGGGCCGGTGGCCGAGGGCGACGCCGCGCGGCTGCGGGTGGCGCTACGATCGGCCGATCGAGATCCGGCCGGATACAAGGTGCTGGCGCTCGACGGTCCCGGCGGAGCGATCGTCGAGGCATTCGCCATGGTCGATGTGATGGACCGCGAGCGCGTCGCGACGGTGGTGCGCGAGGGCGCGAGCTGCGCCTCGGCCTGCGCGCAGATCCTGTTCCTGTCGGGCGCTCACCGCACGATCGAGGGCAGCGGCCGGCTCGGCCTGCATTCATGCCACACGGCCGGCGACCGCAGCCGGTCGGTCGCCTGCAACGAGTTGATCGCGCAGAACGCGATGGCGCGCGGCACGCCCTACGCCTCGATCATGGTGTTCCTGCATCTGACGGGCCCGACGCAGATGAAGTGGCTGGGCGCCGCCGAAGCCGCCCCTCTCGGCTTCACCCGCGATCCGCAGGACGCTCCCCAGGTTGCGAGCGCCTATCGCATGTGAGCGGCTGATAGCGGCTCATCGACCGGGTCGAGTGGCCAGATCGGGCGGCGCAGCTTGGCGTAGGTGAAGCGCGAGGCGTCGGTCGAGCACAGGCCGCCGGCATCGACCAGCATCACCTCGCGCGCGATCGGCTCGAAGGCGGCGCGGAAATGCTGCGAGCTCTTCACCACCAGCACGTTGCGGCCGAGCGGATCGATGCCCTGGCTGAGGAAGACCTGCAGGTCGATCGTGTGCATGCGCGTCGAGGTCACCACGACGTCGATGCTGTCGCCGAGCCGCAGCACGGCGGTCGCGCCCAGCGCCACCTGGACGCCGGCGTTCATCGGCCCGTCGTTGCGGAAGTTGCCGTCGGAGAGATGCCGTACCTCGGCCGTCGCCTGCACCGGCGCGCCGAGCGACGGATCGGTGTGGCCGCCCAGCGCCACCGCGATGCGCGCGCCGACGCCGGCCTTCAGCGCCTGCCGCACCGTGCCGGGATCATAGATCGTGCCGACCGCCACGTTCGGGATGCCGGCGTCGAGCAATGCGCGCAGGAGATTGGGCGCATCGTTGTAGCCGCCGCCGCCGGGATTATCGGTGCCCTCGGCCAGCACCAGCGGCCGGTCGCCGCCGCGCCGCGCGGCCATCACCGCCTCGTCGATCGAGCGATAGAACGAGGAGAACTCGTTGCGGCGTGCCCACATCTCCGCGATCAGCGCCTCGGCCGCCTGCGTGGCGGCGGCTTCCGCCCCCGGCTCGTGGCTGACGGCGATCGACGGGCCGGCCCATTGGATGTCGGACCAGGTGAAGCCCACCTGGATCGAAACCACGTTCAGCCCCGGCTGCTTCTCGAAGGCGTCGGCGCGGGCCAGCAGGTCGCGCATGATGCCGGGCTGCGTCGTGCGGCCGTGATCGGCGCCCTTCAGCATCACCGGCTGCACCAGCAGGCAGCGCGGGCTCTTGCGTCCCCGCAGCGCATCCTCGACGAGTTGGGCGGCCTGCTGCGCGCGCTCGTAGCCGTCGACATGCGGATAGGTGCGATAGCTCACCAGCGCATTGGCATGGCGCGCCATCCGCGCCGTGGCATTGGCATGCAGGTCGAGCGTCGCGACCATCGGCACATCGGGACCGACCACGCCGCGCACCGCTTCGAGCAACGCGCCCTCGGCATCGTCCTCGGTCTCGCTCACCATGGCGCCGTGCAGCGACAGGCAGACCGCGTCGACCTTGCCCTTCCCGTCCCCGCCGCCGCGCGCCGCGTCGAGAATGCGGTCGCGTATATGTTCCCAGGCTTCGCGCGTGAGCGGCCCCGAGGGAATGGTGTTGGCGGCCACGCCCCACACCGCCTCCCAGCCATGGGTCTTCGCCGCATCGATGAAACCGCCCAGCTCGTTCCGCGTGCCGCTGAAGTTCGGCACGATCGCCGCGCCCTCGATCAGGCGCTGGCGGCGGTAATCCTCCAGCGTGGTCGGCAGTTTCGAGAAGGTGTTGGTCTCGTGCATGAACTGCGCGATCAGGACCCGGCTCGCCATGTCGGAACTCCCCTCCCTACCGCTTCTCGACGTTCCAGAAGACCGTTACCGGCGAGGTAACGTTGCCCGTGATGGTCTTGCGGCGCGCCATCGCGCTCGTGTACTGGCCGAGAAAGGCATGGGTCGGCACCTCGGCGGCGCGGAGCTGGATCTTCTCGACGATCTCCTTGCGCCTGGCCTCGTCGGGCTCGTCGGCGAAGGCGCTGCGCAGCCGCACCAGCTCCTCGTCGCACGGCCAGCCGAACGGGGCCTTGTCGCAGGTCGCCACGATGAAGCCCAAGGCCAGCGGATCGAGCGCATCCGGCGCCGAGGTCGAGGTGATCAGCACGTTCCAGCCGCCTTTGTCCGGCGGATCCTTCTTGGCGCGGCGGGCGACCAGCGTCTGCCAGTCCATCGACTGCATGTCGACCTTCATGCCCGCCTTCTCCATCAGCGCCTTGGCGATCGGCGCCATGTTGGCCAGCGCATAGAGGTCGGTCGAATGCAGCAGCACGACCGGTGTATTGTCGTAGCCGCCCTCGGCCAGCAGCTGCTTCGCCTTGGCGAAGTCGCTCTCGTACTTGTCGGCGAAGCCCGCCGTCGTCTCGTAGGGCCCGCCGCAGATGAACATCGCCTTGCAAACCTGGTAGAACTCCGGATCGCCGATCACGCCGTCGAGGAAGTCCTTCTGGTTCAGCGCGTAGAGCATCGCCTGCCGGTTCCTGGCATTGTCGAACGGCTTGTGCAGCTGGTTGAAGCGATAGATGTACTGGCTGCCCCACTTGCTGGGATTGATCAGCTCGGCGTTGCGGTCCTGCTTCAGCAGCGGATAGAGGTCGTGCTGCGGCGCCTCGATGATGTCGATCTCGCCAGTCTGCAGCGCGTTCACCGCGGTCTGCTGATCGGGCATGGCGATCCACTCGACCCGGTCGACCTTCGCCACCTTACCGCCGGCGAGGCCGGAGGCGGGCTCGGCGCGCGGCTTGTACTTCGGGTTCTTCACATAGACCGTCTTGTCGCCGGGCTTCCATTCGTCGGCCTTGAAGATGAACGGGCCGGAGCCGACGAACTCCTTGATCTGGTCGTTGGGCGAGGTCTCGGCGACCCGCTTGGGCATGATGAAGGGATTGCCGGAGGGCTTGGACAGCGCCTGCAGCACGACGCCGGTGGGCGACTTCAGCACGAGCTGGAAGGTCTTTGCATCGACCGCCTTGGCCTCGGCGAGCTTGGACCACAGGATCTGGCCCACCGAATCGCGCACCGCCCAGCGCTTGAGCGAGGCCAGCACGTCCTCGGTCGTCACCGGCTTTCCGTCATGGAACTCGAGCCCGTCGCGCAGGGTGAAGGTCCAGGTGAGATTGTCGGGCGTGACGTTCCAGGTCTCGACCATCTGCGGCTTGACCTTGAGGTCGCCGTCGAGCGCGAACAGCGTGTCGTAGACCATGTAGCCGTGGTTGCGCACGATGAAAGCCGAGGTCCAGATCGGATCGAGGATCTTGAGATCGGAATGCATCACCACGCGCAGCGTCTTCGGCTGCTGCGCCTCGACCGCCACCGGCAGCATCAGCGCCACCGCGGCCGCCGCCAGCCATCCCATCGCCCGACGTCCTGCCATCCCGGCCTCCTCTTCATTCATGGTGAAGGA
Source organism: Reyranella sp. (assembly GCF_965279625.1). Lineage (GTDB taxonomy): Bacteria > Pseudomonadota > Alphaproteobacteria > Reyranellales > Reyranellaceae > Reyranella. The sequence goes on along the minus strand of NZ_OZ257251.1, from coordinate 4,985,326 downwards.
GGCTAGGGTGCCGTCACGCCGGCTGGAAATTCATTCGGCCCGACGGTTCATTCCTTCACCTCATGGACGGCGGACGGCCGGGCGGCGATTGCCACGTGCCCGGCGCACGGGGCATGGTGGCCGCCACGCCGCAGGTGGCGGCAGGAGGAGAGAGACGTTGAGGACCTTGGGCAACATTCTGTGGCACATCCCGTTCCTCGGGTTCCTCACCGCGGCCTTCTACTGGCTGCTCGGCCTGGTGCTCACCCTGCTGGTCGTCACCGCGCCGCTGGGGCTCGGGCTGATGGAGTTCGGCAAGTTCCTGCTGGCGCCGTTCGGCAACGAGATGGTGAGCAAGTCCGACCTCGACATGCCTCAGAACCCGCTGTGGCGCGCCTACTCGACGCTGGTGATGCTGGTCTACCTGCCGTTCGGCGTGCTGTTCGTGATCCTGAACGCGATCCAGGTGTTCGCGCTGTGCTTCTCGATCGTCGGTATTCCGGTCGCCCTGGTGATCGCCAAGTCGCTGGGCACGGTGCTCAATCCGGTGAACAAGGTCTGCGTGCCCACGGCAGTGGCCGAAGAGATGGCGCGCCGCAACGCCCGCGCCGAGATCGACCGGCGCCGCGCCTGACGCTACGCACGAGACCGCGTCGCGATCAGCAGGGAGCGGGATCCGGCACGGGCTTGTGGGCCCGCGCGTTCGTTAGCTCGTCGGCCTTCTCGGTGGCCAGCTCCTCGGCCAGCCGCTTCTCGGCATAGCGACACTGTCCGGCGTCGAGCCGGCCTCCGGCCAGCTGCTTCGTCAGGTTCTCTATGTTCTTGCGGCGTATGAAGTCCTGCATGTCATGCGCCCCCCTGGGCTGGACTGCGGACTCCATAGGGCGCTCATCGCGGGCGTCTGGCAACCCGGTCGGGAGCGCCTGAAGACATGCGCGGCCTTAGGGCGTCAGCCCCCGAAGGCGGCGCCCAGGCTGCCGATGAGACCGCCCATGAACACGAGGTAGCCGAAGGTCGCGAGGAGGAGGTGGCGAGAGCTGTCGTCCATGTCGGTATCCCGTTGCCCGTTCATTGTTCTAAATCGTCGTTGAAAGTTGCGACGGAAGAGCGAACGGCGGCCATTCGCCGACAGTTCCAGCCACGGCGCCCCGAGACGCCCCATTTGCGCGAACCGTGTCCTGGCGGCCACAGGTCGGGGCCGGCGACGCAGCCCCCGGCGGCCTGCTGCGTTACGGACGATGTCAGACTCCCGCACGGTCTCCGATCCCCCCATCGACGATCCCAAGCCCGGCAAGGAGGTTCCGATCGGCGACCCTCCCGGCGCGGCCGACCCGCCGAAGGAGGCTCCACCGGCCCCCGCCCCGGACGCTCCGCCCGGGACTCCCGACGAAAAGCAGAAGCCAGTCGAGCGCATCCAGACGCTCCGCGTCGGCGTGCGCGCCATCTGGTGGAGCGCGCTGGTCCTCACCCTGGCCTTCGTCGGTGCCGCGCTCTGGATGGGCTTCGGCCGCCGCGATCCCTTCGCCCTCTTCTTCGTCCTGCTGGCCGGCCTCTGCGCCCTCGCCGGCTACGGCGCCGTCGCCTCCCTGCGCCAGCGCTAGGCGAGGCCAGCGGCAGCCATTGCTAAAGGCCAATCGCCTTCGCAAGATTGGCGGGACAGATGACACGGCATGCCAGACTGCGAACCAAGGAAGAGCTCGGGCTTCCCAAATGGATGCCGGCGGTCGAAGGGTCGCTCGACGATCCGCCGATCGTGCTGCGCCAGGACCGGCTGAAACTGTCTTTGTTGGGCCTGTGTCTCATGGTCGTGGGCGGTCTCATCCTGCTGATCCCCGTGCGCGTGTACTCCGCCTGGCATCTCATCTTCCTGGGCTTTCTGGGACTTGGCGTCGTGACATTCGGTGCGATGGCCGTACGCCCCGCGACGCTCATTCTCGACCCGCACGGACTGATCTGGCGCCATACGTTCCGCACCGTCGAATATCCTTGGAGCGCCTTCGCTCGTTTCTTCGTGTTGTCCAGACCGCGGCGGTTCACCGTCGTCGTCGGAGAGTTCGCGCACGAGGGCCCGCCGAAGCCGGCCTGGCGGCGCTACCTCACCGGAAGTCTCGAACTCGGCAGCTTCTGGGAACTCCCGCCCCAGCGCGTCGCCGATGTGCTGAACGAGGCCCGCGCGCGATGGGCGCCGACGGCGGCGGCAACGACACAGGTTGAGGGCGCGATTTCCCGCACGACCTCATCCTGAGGAGCATGCCGAAGGCGTGCGTCTCGAAGGATGGGCACCAAACGCTGTGCTCGTGCCCATGCTTCAAGACGCGCTCCTGCTGAGCGCTCCCCAGCATGAGGTGGGTGTTGGTGATTCTGTCGCGCTCGGAAAGGCTGCCGCCCCTACCACCCCGGCAGATAGGCGCGCAGGTACTGGACGAGGCGGATTTCGGGGAAGCCGACGAAGGCGCGGCGGCCGAGCGGGCATTCTGGAAGACCGACGGTGTCCTTGATCTCGACGAGGGCCTGGGCGCTCCAGCTCTTGTGGCCGCGGCTGAGGCTCGCGAGATCGTCGCTGCCAATTCGCGAAGAGGCGCCGCGGGTCAGCAGCACCGTCCCGGCATGGCTGCGCGAATCGCCTTCCAGCAGCACCGTGGCCGGCATGCCCTCCTGCAGCAGCGCCGCCAGCGTCTCGGTCACCGGCACGTCGACCAGCAGCACCTTGCAGTCGATCCACGAGAACAGCTTCTCGCCCTGCCGCACCGTGGCGCCATCGCTCACCGGCGCCGACCACAGGGTCATGAACGGAGGAATGCGGATGGTCGCGGTCGACAGCGCTTCGAGGTTGCGGCGCTCGTCGACCAGGATGGCGCGCGCGGTATTGAGTTCTTCCTGCGCGTCCGACAGCGCGCGGTTGGCGCGGGCCGCCTCGAGGTTGATCTCGTCGAGGCTGCGCCACGACCATTCCGGCTCCTTGGCGTCGGCCTGCAGGTAGACGCCCTCGCCCGCCAGCCGGCGGCGTTCGCGCACGCGGGCCAGCGCATTCTCCATCTGGGTCATCGTCACCTGCAGCTCGCGATGGAGGGAGGTGGCCACGTCCTCGTCGGCCTGCGACCCGGTCCCGGTCGCGCGCAGCGAGCGCCGGCGCTGCGCCGAGGCGTCGGCCAGCACCACCCGCTCCTTCAGGAGCGCGAGCCGCTTGTCGAGATCCTGGATGTCGATGTCGAGGTCGCGCCGGAAGCCCTCGGCATAGCGCGCGCGGCGCTCCGACCATTCCCGGGCGAGCAGGGTCACGCGCTCCTGATAGAGCCGGAGCTGCACCAGCCGGGCCTCGGCGCGGCGTTCGTTGCCCTCGGCGCGAATCACGCCGCTGCGGTCGACGCTGCGATTGACGATGGTGGTGACGTCGCCGCGCGCGCCGACCTGCTGTCCGATGCGCGTGTCGAAGCCTTCGAGCGTGCCGCCGATCGGCGCCGTGGCGAGGCTGAGCCACGAGGTCACCGCGGCATCGCGATCGAGCATGATGTAGAGCGGCTGGAACACCGCGACGCAGATAGGGATGAGGCCGAGCCCGACCACGAGCGCGATCCGGCTCTTGCGCCCGAAGCGTTGCGCCAGCGGGCGACGCGCCGCGCCCGGCCCCGAAGCCGCCACCACCGCGGGCGACTCCTCGACTGCCACCATCGACTCGTCACGCAGGCCGGCGTTCTGCAGCATGCGGGCGGTGATGATGCGCAGGAGATGGATGCCGAGCTGCGGGCTCTGCAACAGGGCCGCCAGCACCGCCTTCTTGCTGAGCGCCATGACGATGCCGTTGGTGCGCGCAATGGCGGTGGCGGTGCGCCGGCCCGAGGCCGAGAACAGCGCGATCTCGCCGAAGAAGGCGCCGGGCCCGACCGTCTGCTGGACCTCGGGCAGGAAGACCTCGCCTTCCAGCACGTAGAACAGCTCCTCCGCGAGGTCGCCCGACGAGAACAGGACCTCGTTGGCGCGCACCCCGCGCTTGCGCATGAACGGCAGGATCGCCGCCGCCGAGAATTCGTGGCTGGAGGCGCGTTCGACCTGCGCGCCCAGTTCGCGGATCTGCATGAGGCGCAGCAGGTTCAGCGGCAGCAGCGCCGAGTGCAGGATCAGGATGGGCGTCAGCCCGTCGATCGCGGCGTAGGTGATGAAGGCGAGGTTGCTGGCCACCGCCACGATGCGCAGCGGCAGCATGGTGCGCATGTAGAAGGTGGCGAACACGAGAACGGAAGCGATGTAGCCAAAGATCTCGCCGGTATTCATTTGCCCCGCTGCACCCTGCTCACGCCACGCCTTCCTATGGCCCATCCGGCGAGGGGCAACAATTGCGGTGTGTGTGCGATTTCGAACGCAGGGCTGCAAACTGGGAGTACCGCCGATGCGGTGAATGGAGCGCTCTTTCTCCGCACATTCTGCGGAGAAAACAGCGCTTACGTACGGGGGGAGTCGTCTCCGGCCTCTTCCGACCGCGATCCGATCATTGCGGCGGCCGTCGCACATTTTATGTTTCGTCACCATCCACCCGTTCGACGGCGGCAACGGACGCATCGCGCGCCGTCGCCATCGCACCCGCCGCCTCTCACGTGACGCCTAGCGCGAGACAAAAGCTGGCGTGATGCTCGCGCACCTCGAGAAGGCGAGCACGGTCACACGCAATACATGCGGCTCTTTCCCATAGGTGCTATCTAAGTCGCGCGCGCCATTGCCAATGCTCCAGTGATCACAACCATAGAGAGAACTGAGTATGACAATCCCGTTTGAGCCGACTCGCTCATATGTCTACAGAGCGACTCGGTACGAGATTCTCCCCAAGATTGCCGAGCTAGCGCGTGAATTCGGGGAGCAACCCTTCCTTCTCCGCGAATTGTCTCGGCGAGTATTGTCGGAGACATACAGTCAGGAACAGTTGGATACAGAGATTAAGAAGGAACAGTCCGACGAGGTGGAAAGAATGAGCCGAATATTCGGCTTCTACATTCCATTCCTCGCCAAGAACTTGAATATCTTCGAAAGATGCGGTGGAGGAATATTCAAGAATCTCTCGCGCGCAGACGAGGCGGGAGAGATCGAAGAAGCCGAAGCTGAAGCAGACGCCGAGGTAGAAGAAGGCCGCGACGATGCCCCCGCATTTATCTATGCTTATTCATTTCCTTCCATAGAGCGCCATGATGTGGCCTTTCCAATTAAGATTGGCTTGACTCGCTCAGACGATGCAGATGCTCGCGTCCGGCAACAATGCCGACAGACTTGCTGCTTCGAATATCCGAAGGTTCTACAGACGTGGCGCGTCTTGAGAGTCTCCGCCGTTGAACACGCAATTCACTTCACTCTCAGCGCCCGGGGACGTAAGCGCGATGCCCCTGGCACTGAGTGGTTCGACACAACAGTGGCAGAAATCGACTCCATCGTTCGATTTGTTCAAGGAGACAATGGCGGGATGTAATGTCTCAACCCCACCGCCAATTGTTCAACGAGTTACGACAGCTAGCAGAGATATGGCAGGCGCATAGTGACCAGCAATATTCCAGAGAAAGCCGGCGAAACAGACCCCGTTTTATCACGTTGCGTTACTCGCAACGTGCCCGTCCGATGGGCGAAGGACTCCCTCAGTGCGTTCTGGGAAGCAGCAGAAGGCAATGTTGTTGCGAGCTTTGCGCATGCATCATCGGAATTGCGGCTATTGCATCGCGTGGACGAACTACTCCAACGAATAGCAACAAACCAGATAGAACCTCAAAGTGCTCTTGTCGCACTTCTTCTACTTCGTACTCATTCCGCATATCGCGCTGCTACACTAATCGCGGCGTCAGGCATGCCGACCGACACCTATCCCTTAGTGCGAACCATTCTGGAGACCGCCGGCTACGCTCTGCTCATCCATCGCGATCCAACACTTGGCAGCGCATGGTTGAGTAGAGACGACGGGCCAACCGAAAGGAAGAGGGTCAGAAACACATTTACGGTGCGCGCCGTCAAAGACGCATTGATGCAGGTTGACCCTAGCCTGCTACGCGTTTTTGAAGGCTTATATGAGTACTGCATCGACTTCGGCGCCCATCCAAACGAGAAGTCGTTGACAGCCAACATGTCGATGACCGAAGAGGGAAAGACTAAGAACTATAAGGTGCAGTATCTTCACGGGAACACTACGTTTACCGCCGGTGCGATGAAGAATACAGCGCGCGCTGGACTGTTCGCGCTCCATGCATTTCAACACACAATGTCAGCACGATTTGAGTTGCTGGGGCTCAAGCAAGACATGCACCTCCTCAAAGGCCACCTCTAGCCGTCGCAGTCCGACTCCCCTACCCTACCTCCGACAACCGCAGCAGATTCGTCGCTTCAACAAGTTCGGGCCGCCTGTAGTCGGCAAAGAAGATCGGACTCCTTCCGCGACGCCAACGGCCTAAGTGCCGCCTGACTTTCCGGAGCCCCCTACCCGCGCCGCCGAAGCGTGCCGTCCCCTCACCCCCGCCACGCCCACCCCGACGGTCGCCGCCACCATCACCCCCGTGATCGCGAGCAGCGCAGTCGGCAGCGAGGCCGCCGTCAGGAGGGCGCTGGCGAGGATGACGCCGCAGGCGTTGGCGGTGCGCATCAGGGCGAAGACTTCCGGGCGGCGGTGCGGCGGCGCCAGCGTGTCGAGGATCAGCGAGTAGTGGGTCGCCAGCGGCGCCAGCACGAGGCCGATCAGGACCGCGCCCGCGAGCGTCGCGGCCACCGAGAGGCCGGCCGCCGCCAGCCCTGAGCCGGCGCACATGACCAGCAGCTGCGCCATCACCGTGCGGCGCGACGGCCGCCGGTTGCGCACGCTGACCCAGATGCCGCCCGCCACCGAGGCGAGGCACAGCGGCACCGTGAACAGGATCGCCAGCGCCGGCTCGTAGCCGAAGGCCAACGCCAGCGCGACGGCGCCGATCTCGACGGCGGCTACGGTCGCGCCGCCGGCCATCGTGCAGGCGAGCCACAGCAGGATCGGCGGGCTCAGGATCGAGGTTCGTTCGCGCGGGATGTCTTCGGGTGCCGCGGCCGGGCCGAGGTTCGGAATCAGCAGCGCCGGCAGCGCACCCACCGCCGCCATCGCCACGATGCCAAACACCGGCGAGATCGAGCCGAGGCCCGAGGCCACCACCGGTGCGGCGACGAAGGTGAGTTCGTTGAGCGTGGCCGCGATCCCCAGCGCCCGCGACATCCCCGAGACCGGCGCGAACTGGTTGAGGACCGCGCGCAGGGTGCCGGCGGCGGCGCCGTTCACCAGCCCGGCGCAGGCGGCGAGCGCGATCAGCCATGGCAGCGACATCCCGAAGGCCGCGCCCAGCGCGATCGCCACGAGGGCCGCGGTGCGGACCGCCAGCAGCAGCTTCAGGAAAGTGGCCATCGGCAGCGCCCGGCCGAGCCGCGTCAGCGGCAGCGCGCCCGCGACCTGCGCCAAGGTCATCGCGAGGATCATGGCGGCACCGCCGCTCGCCGCGCCGCCCAGGCTGACGGCCAGCAGCGCGAAGGCGACCGGCGCCGCGGCCTGCGGGAAGCCCAGCGTCGCCGACGAGGCCGCCCAGCGCACGAGCCGCCATCGGCCGGGATGGGGGCGGGAGCCGGGATCGCCGATCGTCATGACGCGTGCTGTCTACACAGGCGATGTCGTGCCGCCAACGGCCTTGCCAACGGCGCGCCCAGGGAAAACCATGCAACGTCGTCGGCGGTCGCCTGTTGGCAGGCCCCGTAGCTCTTCCGTGGAGGTTCGCATGTCGATGAAGAAGATGCCGTTCGTGGCGTTGTTCCTGATCCTGGCCGGCTGCAGCGGCACCGCCGACACCGGCACGGCCGGCCCGACCGGCGGCAACCCCGGCGCCACCGGCGCGGCGTCGGAGCGCTACATGGGCGTCCGCTCCAACGTCAACGCGACCTGGAACGGCACGACCAGCTCGTCGACCATGCTCATGCAGCGCATCAAGGAGGACTCGGCGCGCGGCGCCGCCAGCGGTGGCGGCGACACCAAATACTGAGGCCGCGCCACCTCGCGGGCCGTGCGGGTCTTCAGGGGCGCGTGACGCGATTTACAGGGTCGATGCCGCGCCATAGATGTCTCGCGGTCACAGGAGGGGAGCGGGCGATGAGCGGCCTGGCGTTTGGCGAGATCGAAGGCGTCGACGAAGAGAGCCTGGCCCGGCTGGTGGGCCGCTTCTATGCCGCCGTCCGGTCCGACGCGCTGATCGGCCCCGTGTTCAACGACGCGATCGACGACTGGCCGCTGCATCTCGACAAGCTCGCCGCCTTCTGGTCCTCGCTGATGCTGGGCACCGGCCGCTACGACGGCAGGCCGATGGCGGCCCATTTCCGGCATCGCGCGCGGATCACGCCGGCGATGTTCGACCGCTGGCTCGCCCTGTGGGGCGAGGCCACCGAAGCGGAGATGCCGCCCGCCGCCGCGCGCTCGCTGCAGGCAAAGGCCGCCCGCATCGCGGAGAGCTTCAAGCTGAACCTCGCCCGCTTTGGCGCGGGCATCTGAGACGCCGCGACGCGAGGCCAGGACGTGGCCAGGTCGCGGATTTAGCGCCGGCGCATGAGGAACGAAATGCCCGCCCCCACCTCCTACAAATCCACGCCGGTGTTCGACGAGACGACGCTGCCCGCGGCGCTGCGGCGCGAGCACCGGACGAAGGCCGGCGTGTGGGGCATAATCCGCGTGCTCGAGGGCGAGGTCAGGCTCGTCATCGTCGGCGGCGCGGAAACGATCCTGACCCCGGATCGCCCGGGCCTCGTCCTGCCCGACCAGCCGCACCACGTGGAGCCGCTCGGGAAGATGCGGATGCAGGTCGATTTCTACGACCAGGCGCCGGACGTCAGCGGGGGCGCCGTTCCGACGCCCTAGCCGGACCGTTTCAGCCCGGCGTGCTGGCCAGGATGACGGGCGAATCGAGCCAGATGCGGGCCTTGTCCGCCTGCTTGAAAACGCGCATCGGCCGCTTCGGCACGGCGAGGATGCCCAGCAGCCGCGCCACCTGCCAGTAATTCTCGTCGCGCACCACGAGGGCGAGCGGACCGAGCCCGCTGCCGGCCGCCTCGTGCATCGACCGGAGGCGGACGCCGACCGTGAGCAGATGCTCGGGCTCCATCTGCGTCTGGACCAGCCGGCCATCGAACAGCTTGCGATAACCCAGGATGTTGGACCCAGCGATCATGTCCAGCATGCGATTGACTTCGTCGAGGTCGACGGGACCGTCGCCGGTGGCGACCATGATCTTCGAGCGCGAATCGATCGTCCAGTGGAGTGGCATGCCTTCGGCAGTCCTTGCTGAGAATCGTACGACTACTAACAGTATGCGCCCGCCGCGCAACAACGAAAGGCGGTAGGGCGGCCTTGGAAACAACCCCAGGTTTTAAAAGGCCCTCGCCTCTGCGCCGCCCGGACGGGGGCTCAGAAGAAGGACCATCGTCCCGAGCACCGCCGCGAGCAACGAGCCCAGCAGAATGCCGATTTTCACGCCGTCCTGCAGGGCCGCGCTGTCCGGAAAGGCCAGCAGGCCGATGAACAGGCTCATGGTGAAGCCGATGCCGCAAAGCAGCGCCACGCCAAGCACATGCAGCGGCGCCGCGTTGGTCGGACCGTCGGCCCAGCCAAGCTTCACGGTCGCAAGAGCCGTGCCATAGACGCCGATCACCTTGCCGAGCACCAACCCGCCCGCGACGCCCAGGGTCAGCGGATCGACGAGGGCCGCCACGTCGAAGCCCGCGAGCGAGACGCCGGCATTGGCGAAGCCGAAGATCGGAATGATGAAGAACGGCACGACCTTGATCAGCGCATGCTCGAGCGTGTGCAGCGGCGAGTTCGGGACCGACTCGCGCCCGCCGGCCACCGGGCGACCGAGCGGGATGGTGAAGGCGAGCGCCACGCCCGCGACCGTGGCATGCACGCCCGACAACAGCACCAGCAGCCACAGCACCGCGCCCAGCATCAGATAGGGAAGCAGCGCCCGCACCCCCAGCCGGTTGAGCACGAGCAGCGCCACCAGCACCGCGCCCGCGCCGCCCAGCGCCGCGAGGTCGAGATTGCCGGTGTAGAAGACGGCGATGATCAGCACGGCGCCGAGATCGTCGATGATCGCCAGCGCCGTCAGGAACACCTTCATCGACGCGGGCACACGGTTGCCGAACAGCGACAGCACGCCCAGCGCGAAGGCGATGTCGGTCGCGGTGGGAATCGCCCAGCCGCGGATCACCTCGCCGTTGTGCCAGTTGAGCGCGGCGAAGATCAGCGCCGGCACCGCCATGCCGCCGGCGGCGCAGAGGCCGGGCAGGATGCGCCGTGACCAGGTCGAGAGCTGGCCGTCGACGACCTCGCGCTTGATCTCCAGCCCGACCAGCAGAAAGAACACCGCCATCAGCGCATCGTTGATCCAGTGCGAAACGCTGAGCGGCCCGACATAGACCTTGAGCATCGCGAAATAGGCAGGAGCCAGCGCCGAGTTGGCAACGATCAGCGCCAGCGCCGCGGCCCCCATCAGGACGATGCCGCCCGACGCTTCGTTATCGATGAAGCGGCGCAACAGGGTCGGACGCACGTGAGGATTGCGGGTCATGGGTGCCACATGGAAACAGAATCGCTGGCGGCCCGACCAGCGCTAATCCCTGACCGCGGCGAGGCGCGGGCACCCGCGCCTGTTCTGGCCCATCGGGCACGGCACGGCAACAGGATCCGGCTGCACGGGCATGCAAATACGTGGCATATCGAGGCGCCTTGGGGGAGTTCGAGATGGTCGGGCGGTGGCGGGGCCTGCTGGTCCTGGGATCGATGGTGGGGGCGTTCGCCGCGGCGGCGCCCGGGACCGCGCAGACGAAGAAGATCGGCACGTTCGGCGGCTGGGCGATCAGCCTCCTCGACGACAAGGGCCGGTTCGTAAGCTGCGTCGCCGACACGACGGGCACGGACAATGAGGGATTGCGGCTGAGCTTCGGCGAGGACGGCCGGCGTCACTTCATCCTGCCGGGTCCGGCCACGAGCGGCGCCCGGGACGAGGCCATCGTCGTCCTGCAGCCCAGCGGCAAGCGCTTCACCTTCCCCCTGGCCCAGCGCTCGACGGACCGGCTGTGGAGCCCGGTCCTGGAAAACGACTTCACCGACGTGTTCTTCGCGTCGAAGCGCATGGAGGTGCGCCTCCCCGCGCGCAACGTCACGCGCAGCTTCGATCTCGGCGATCCCGACACGATGAGCGCCCGAATCGACGGCTGCGTGGCGTCGCGGCAATAGCGCAGGCGCGACGACAACGTCCGCGCAGAAGCGATGCCGTGCGCGCTCAGGCGTGGCGCAGGGTGCCGCGCAGCTGTTCGACGTTGGATTGGGTGGCCACGATCCGGCCCATCAGGTTGACCCTGCGGATCACCAGGCTGGTGTTGCGCGGATTGACGTTCAGCTCCTTCGACAGATCGTTGAGATCGTCACGGAGCCGGTTGAGATTGGTCTCGAGCTCGGCAAGCTTCCTGTCGTCCCTGCGCACCGGTACCCTCATAAAAGCGCCGGTGGCAGGATATCATGACAGGCCGGGGCGCGGACGAGGCGTTACCCCCCGCCCTTTTGTATCAATTGTATTTGGGAGCGGTCCAAGGACCCTATTCGACCGGCCGGACGCGGCGCGAGGGCATGGTCACGGCGACTTCGAGTTCGCGGGTGAGCTCCGGCAGGGTCAGCATGCCCGGCCGCAGCAGCAGGCGGGCGACGCCGGAATTGCGGCGGTTTTCCTCGGGCCAGATCGCGCGCCGCGCCAGCGAGCGGGACTCGTCGTTCTTGCCGGCGCGCAGCGCCACGATCGCGGCGGCCAGGCAGCGCTGTTCCCATTCGCCGAACGGGCCGACGCCGCGGCCCAGCGCGTCGATGATCGTCGTAATGGCGTCGACCGCCATCTTCTTCTTGTCTTCGGAAGCCAGCCCCTCGGAGGAGAGGGCCAGCGATTTGCGGAGAGCTTCGATATCAGACATCGGTGCATCCTACTCCGGAATGGCGCGCCGCGCCTCACTCCCGGCAACAATCGTTCGTTTCGTTCGTTCGCCCCGCCCGCACCTTCACGGTTCTTGCCCGGCGACGGGGCCGCAGGACAAGAACCGTACGCGAGGCGAAACGCGGCGGCCCCCTACTCCACGCGGATGTTGCCCGCCTTGGCGATGGCGCCGAAATCGGTGCGCTCCTGCGCGATGAAGGCCAGCGTCTCGTCGGGCGTCGTGGTCCGGGGTGAAGCGCCCAGATCGCGGATGCGAGCAGCGATGGCCTCCTCCTGCAGCGCCTGGTTGATGGCGCCGTTCAGCCGCTGGACGATCTCCTCGGGCGTGCCCTTGGGCGCCATGAAGGCGTACCAGGCCACCCACTCACGCGCATCGAGGCCCAGTTCCATCATGGTCGGCACGTCGGGCAGGCGCGGCGAGCGCTCGCGCGAGGTGATCGCGAGCGCCCGCAGCTTGCCGCCCGCGATGTGCCCGGCGCTGGCGCCCAGACTGTCGACCGTGATCGGCACCTCGCCGTTGATCACCGCGAGCAGCGATTGCGGCGTGCTGCGATAGGGCACGGCCGGCATGTCGAGCCTGTGGCGGATCTTCGTGTCCTCGGCGACCAGGTGCGGGATGCTGCCCGACGCCGGCAGGCCGTAGCGCCACTGGCCGGGCTCGGCCTGCGCCTTGGCGATGAACTCCGGCATCGTCTTGAACGGCAGCGACGGCGTCACCACCCAGACCAGCGGCGAGGTGACGGCCACCGAGATCGACGCGAGATCGTCGACCGGATCGAGCGGCATGTTGGGATAGATGCTGCTGCCGATCGAGATGGCGCCGACATGGGCGAACATGAAGGTGTAGCCGTCGGGCGCGCTGCGCTGGACCTCCTGCATGCCGATGATGCCGTTGGCGCCGGGCTTGTTGTCGACCACCACGGGCTGCCCCAGCAGCTCGGCGAGGCGCGGCGCCAGGATGCGGGCATAGACCTCGTAGCCGCCGGCCGCGCTCGGCACCACCAGCCGCAGCCGCCGGTTGGGCCAGTCGCTTGCCGGCGCACGCGTCTGCGCAATGGCAGGTGACGTAGCCAAAGCGGGTGACGCAGCCAAAAGGCCGCCCAGCGCGGCGCGACGTGTCAGGCGCATCGATGTCTCCTCCCCGATCGTTTCCGGCAGGTCATGTCGCCTGCTTGACCGGAAGCCTAGAGGATGCGGTCGGGGAGGACTATCGGGTTGGCGCGGGCGCTATCGCAGGGCGGAGGCGATAGCGCGCGTCGCGACGACGGCTCAGGCTTTGGGAATGCGGATCTTCTGGCCGGGGAAGATCAGGTTGGCGTCCTTGATGACTTCGCGATTGGCTTCGAAGATCTTCGGGTAGGTGTTGGCATCGCCATAGAACTGCTTGGCGATGGCCGACAGCGTGTCGCCGGACTTGATGACGTAATACTGCGTGCCGTCGTCGATCGAGGCGACCTGGGCGCCGTCGACCTTCACCTGGCTCACGCCCATGATGTTGCCCGCCATCAGGATGGCCTTCTGCAAGGCTTCGACCGGGCCGCTGCCCGTGAGCGAGACGGCACCGTCCTTGAACGAGACTCCGAGATCCTTGATGCCGGGATTGGCCTTTTCGATCTCGGCCTTGATCTTGGCCGAGGGATCGGCCTCGTCGTCGCCGAAGATCTTCCGGCCGATGGTCTTCACGAAATCGAACAAACCGCTCATGGCGCGCTCCCGGGGTTAGGGGTGTGGCGCGTAACGAGCGCAGCCCGGTTTCGTTGCGGCCCGTGGCGCCGATCGATGACGCCGCTCAAGCCGCCCGCAAGCCCGCCGCCGGAAACTCGTCCCAGGTCCGGCCATCCAGCGTGCGGCCCTGCTTCTTCTTGTTCGTCCCACCCCACTGCTTGAAGAAGAACGCCGTGCCCTGCGCGCGGCAGGCGTCGCGGATCTCGCGCACCCACGACGGATCGACCGGCCGGGCGCCGGGACCGGACTCGCCGCCGGCGATGGCCCAGTCGATGCCCCTCAGATCGATTCCACCGCGATCGATGCCGCCCGGCACCGACGACACCAGCGACGACAGCAGCGGCTCCAGCGACAGGAAGCGCACGGCCGCCCGCACGCGGCGCAGGTGATCGAGGCGGAAGAGATGGTCGGCGTTCTCGACGCTCGTCCCCAGCCAGACGTTGGGCAGCAGCGGCAGCCGCGCCGTCAGTTCCTCCATGCGCTCGGGCCGCTTGGTGAGGATCTGGTAGGTATGATGCGGCGTCCGCGCCATGACGTCCCAGACATCGGCGACGAACGAGTCCGGCACCGCCTCCCAGAAGAGGTCCGACATCGAGTTGACGAAGATCATGCGCGGCTTCTTCCAGCCCACGGGCACGCCCAGCGCCGCGCGATCGAGCCGCACCGCGCCCGTCCACTTCGCCCGCCCGCCCGACATGCGCGTCAGCCCGGCATACTTCGCCATGCCCATCGCTTCGAGACGCGCCGCCAGGCGCATCGCGTAGCAATTGGTGCAGCCCGGCGTCAGAACCGTGCAGCCCGCGACCGGATTCCAGGTCGCGTTCGTCCATTCGATCGAACTGGTGGCCATGACGAAAGACCCTGTGCGCCCATTCCGGCCTTTGTATGTCAACGCAATTCTCGCAACCGGCTGCCGATTTCGGCCCCGCTCGCCTGCCTGCGACATTGATTTCGAATGTTTCGACTATTTCGATTGTTTCGTTTATAGTGCCCGTCCCGCCCCTGCGGCGACACACACCAGGTGGAGACCCCGATGCCCGTCGACGACTCGCTTTCCGAACGCCTCCCGACCCCGGCCGAAGCCGAGAAAGCCGCGAAGGCCGGCACCGTCCTGGCGAGTCACCGGGACAAGCGCGGCGGCCTGTCGCTTCACGTCAAGAAGGGAGCCAAGAGCGCCGACGTGGACCTTCCGCCGGCGGTCGCCCGCCTGGTGCTCGATCTCCTGCAGGCCATTGGCAAGGGCGACGCCGTCACGCTCGTGCCGTCCGGCGCGGATCTCTCCACCCAGCAGGCGGCCGACATGCTCGAGGTCTCCCGGCCCTTTCTCGTGAAGATGCTGGAGACCAAGGAGATCCCGCACCACAAGATCGGCACCCATCGCCGCATCCGCGCGGAAGACCTGCTCGCCTACAAGCACCGTCGCGACAAGACGCGCACCGCCGCACGCACCCGCCTCGCCCGGCTGGGGCAGGAGAGCGATGACTGAGTGAGGCATGGGTCGGATCGGGCCTTTCGGCCGAGATTAACGAAATCAACCCATAGTTTTATAATATCAGCATCTCAGCATCCAGGAATGGCGCCAAGGAACTAACCCCGATCAGCCATCTCTTCCGCTCGGATCCAGAAGAATGCCGACATCGGGGACATCAGAAACGGGTTCCTCTCCGATGGTACACTAGCCAACGCGCGGGGAATGATGTGCTCGTCGCCTAATGCGGCGCGGACTTACCGCAGAAGATGCAATGTCCGATCGAAGGCCTCTTTTCACTGACTGCACGGTGGAGTTTTTCTCAGTAGAACATAAACTTGGTTCGATCCTAACAATTCAGCATTCCCAGGCGTTGGAATAGGTTCTTGTGGCCCCGGGCTCGATACTAATGGCGTTGTATGCCCCTTGGTGCCATCTAGGGAACGTTTGGGAGAGCATATTGATCCTATCGCGCTTCACGCTACCGCCCTCACAATAGAGTTGAAGGGCGCACGGTTGGGAGACATGCGGACGCTCAAATCCCCACTCTATGCGGGGGCCACATAATGCCTCACTGCACATTCCGGCGAACCTCGCGCGGCGTCCCGCCATGAACGCCCCCAAGCCTCCTAGAGTGGCAGGCGGTTATATCACGTTTGGTCCTGGGCAAGGTTTCACCGGGGAAATCCATATCGATCTCCAGGCGGGACTAGGATGCATCCTAGTTGGAACGTTCTATCCGACCAAGCCATCGGCCGAGCGACAGTCGCTGGCCAGGTGGTACACCGCTGAAAGCGACTACGGAGTACGCCCTCCCGCTGCCGAACTTTGGATCAGTGACACACACGACTTGGTTTTCCAAGTATCCGACGAGACCGTTGCTATTAAGGCTGAAATCCTCGCCCCATTTTTTGGAAAACCAATCGCGCTCATCGCGATGGCGCAATGTAGCGGCAACGCAATTTGTCAGCTCGAACTTGAAGTCAACGGCGAGCTGCGCGCGTCCGAGATTGTAAAAATTGATCTAGGGCCAAGCAGCGCGGCTATTAACTTTCAAGTGATTGGTTGCAGTTCCACCACGTTTGAACTCACGCAATGGCTGATTACAAAGCGGCTCGGGCACGGAGATCGAGCCAAACTAGTCGAATATTTTCGGGAGCAGCAAGCACCCAATAAGGTGGTCTTTTCTCATCGTGATTTTCCTTCCTCTTCACCCCCTAGTTACGCTCCGGACAAAAGCCCAATTGAAGAGCACCCAAAGCGGGCCGTTATAGATACAAACGTGCTGCTAGACGCGTCCCTTGTCTCCGACGGGTTCGGCGCGAAGGCTCTAGCCGTGCTGCGTGGCGCAGGAGTATCGCTGTTTGTAGATGACATCGCATATCAAGACGCTGTTCGCATTCTGCGAAAACATAAGCACCGGACGACTATTCCATTCGAGGCTTTGGAACGACTACTCGTAGATTGCTCCACGCGGCATACAATATTGTCGGTACCGCCCGGCGACGGAATTCAAGGGTTGAAGGTCAAGCGGCAAGATCTGCATCTTGCCCGCGCGGCGACAACTCTTGATGCGTTCATAGTGACTGACGATGCGCCGCTACGGCACCAGTTGTTTGTCTCGAATATTCCGGCCGCCATGTCACGAGAACTAGCAGTGCTAACATTCGGCGATAACCCGCCCCCGGCCCCATATTTGTTGGGAGGGCTAAGTTTGGGGCAGCGGTCTTCTTTTATATTTGCACGATGCAGAGCAAGTCCCGCCATTTTAAATGACGGTCGGGTGGAGGCTACATTGTGGGATGGTGAGGATATTGGGCAATTTTTCTACGACGTTCAGCGCGAGGCTTTCGTTTTCAGGGCCGACTGGGGACCGGAATTAGCACACCCATTCAAGATTATTCCTGGCCGAGAAATCGTCTTGGCTACGTTTTTCGATTTTCACCCGTCAAGAATAACGCTGGGTATTCGAACTGAGTATTTCGACGGTGGAGCAGTCTTACCGTCGGGAGGCGAGAAAGTTGGCTCCAGTCAGCACTTCCTTGCACGTCCTTCCGTTCTTTTCGGGCAACGAGGACTTACGATTGCCAACAGACGGACTCGCAAAAATACCGAGCCGCGAGGCTGGCCCGGAAGCATTCATGTGATGACGTGGGGGCCGGGCAAAATCGACGCTGCCTCTTGGAAGACATTTCGAGCCGTCGAAAGAACGGCACCCAACCCATTTACGTCCGATGTGGTGGGGGTCGCTATTTCGCTAATTCAAAGCGATGGTAGCTTTGTCAGCTTGCCTCGTTTAAGCGACGTTATGGCACAAGTATCGAATGCGACCCTCATGGAAGAGCCGCGCTAGAGATAATCCACTCCGTTTGGTCAGCTACCCCCCTCCCGCATCCGCCCCACCCGCTCCCGCCCCTTCTCGATCGCGTCGCCGATCGAGACTTTCACGGTCGCGTCGGGCACCACCTTCTCGCCGTAGCGCCTCGGCGCGATCTTCGCGGTGAGCCATTTGATCGTGTCGATCTGGAGCCGGCACACGGCCACGGTGTCGGCATCGGCGTTGCGGGCGATACCGATCGCTTCCTCGGCGAGCGCGTCGGCCTGCTGGTCGCGGGCTGCGGCATAGCGGTCGCGGAACGGGCCGTTCTCACTCTGCCAGCGGCGCACCGTGTCGCGGCTGGGCATGCGGGCCGGGCGGCAGATGTCGCACAGCAGCTCGCCGTCGGCGAGGCGGCGGCAGATCTCGGCGGCCAGCGCCTCGCTGAACTCTGTGGGGCGCTCGGCCATCACGTTCTCTCCGTGTCGTACTTGCCGGCGACCTTCTTGCCGAGCCGCCGCCGGTTCACGCGCATCAGCATGATCGTGGCGGCGCGCGACTGGCCGGGCGCGAGGCCGGCGGCGCGGCGCTGACGGCGGATGATGTCGGGATGCCGCTCCATCGCCTCGGCGATCCGCGCATCGGTCTCGCCGGCGGCGACCAGCCGGCGGAGCTGCGCCGCATCGTCGGCGCTCCAGGGACGGCCGCGGCTCATGGCCTCGCTCCTGCGCGACTGGAAAGGAGAAGCTCGAGCTTGATCGTTCTGTTGCGTGCCATCGGCCTTTACCTCGCCTCAAACGGAAGTCACGGTCGGCGCATGAAAAGAGTTGCCCTCGCCGCCCTCTCACTCGCGCTGCTGGCCCCCGCCGCTTGGGCGCAGAACGCCAAGCCGCCGGCCGCTGCGCCCGCGGCTCCGGCCGCGGCGCCTGCCAAACCGCAGGGCTGCACCGCCAGCAACGGCGCGCTGCCGCAGAACTGGTCCGGCCAGGCCTTCGCCCTCGACGGCGAGTCGCTGGGCGGCAGCGGCCTCAAGACGCCGCTCCGGATCTGGGGCGTACAGGCGCCGGCGCTGCGCGATGCCCAGCGGGTCGAGACCGTGCCCGGCATGCGCGCGCGGGCCACGCTCGAGGACCTGCTGGCGCGTGCCGACCACAAGGTGAAGTGCCGCATCGCGCGTTACGATTCGGAATGCCGTCTCGTGGCGCAATGCGCGCTCGACGAGGCCCAGCCGATCGATCTCGGCGGCGCCATGCTGGCCTCCGGCGTCGTCTACGGCCACGAGCTCGACGAGCCGCTGTCGTGGGAACCGCGCGCCGCCCAGCGCTACGCCGACGCCGAGTTCGAGGCCCGCAAGGCGCGCAAGGGCAGCTGGCCGCATTGGCTGGGCGAGAAGTAACGCCCGTCCACGCCCCTCGTCGTCGAGACGACGGGTCCTCATTGCAGCGACGCGGCCGCCAGCGCCGCATCGACCGCCCGCTCGATCTCGCGTTCGGGATAGCCCAGCGCGCGGGCGCGGTCGGCCAGCATGTCGCGGGTCGCCATCCGGGCGGCGCGGGCCGAGTAACCGCCGGCCCGTTCGAAGCCTAGGCAGTCGGCGGCGTCCTCGACCAGGAACGGGTGGAGGACGGGAGGGGAAAGCTTCGGAGCGACCATCCCGGAAAGATATCCGGATTAATATCCGACTTCAAGCCGGATTCCGGAAAATACTCCACTCGGAAATCAGTCCGGAACATGCCAGACTGACGGCATGGCCTTCGACGCCAACCAGCGCCGCCAGGCCCTGCGTGCCTTCATGGCCGGGGCCGGCCTCAACGTCGCCCAGTGGGAATCGCTCTCAGGCCTGGGCGACGGAACGCTGCGCAAATTCCTGGACGACCCGACCGGCGCCAAGACGCTGACCGACAAGACCTATGCACGGCTGGCGGCCGGTGCTGCCAAGAAGACCGGCCGTCCGGTCGGCGTCGCCGAGCTGCAGGGCGAGTCCCCCGCGACGGCCGACGGCGCGGCCTCCTCCTTCCTGACCGATCTCGCCGGCAACGTCGTGCCCGCCTTCGATGCGCCCGCCCGGCCGATGCTCGGCCACATGGCCAACGACGTGCCGCTCTATGGCACGGCGATGGGCGGCGACGGCAACGGCGAGTTCGAGATGAACGGCACGGTGATCGACCATGTCGCGCGCCCGCCGGGCATCCATGGCCGCGGCGACGTGTTCGCGCTGAACGTGGTGGGCGATTCGATGTGGCCGTGGCGCAAGCCCAACAGCCTGATCTATGTCGAGCGCGACCGCGCCCCGAGCGTCAACGACCATGTCGTGGTCGAGTTCAGGCCGATCGCCGGCTCCAGCGTGCGCCAGACCGTGGTCAAGCTCCTGGTCGGCATCTCGGCCAAGACCCTGAAGCTCGCGCAGTACCGTCCGGCCAAGGAATTCGACGTCGACCGCAAGATGGTGTTCCGCGTCTACCGCGTGCTGGAGTGGGATGAACTCATGAAAGGTGGGCGTTAGCCGAGCGAAGCTCGGCTAACGCGGGGGAGCGTCAGGACATTGCGTAGCAATGTCCGGGAGCGTCGAAGGCAGAACGAGCCGTTCACGCCTTGTCATCGCGGGCGGGGTAACCCCCGCCCTGGAGCGCAGCGAAGGATCTCACGCCCGCAAGGGAGTCCCCTGACCGCCCGGTTAGGTCCTTCGCTGCGCTCAGGACGACAGACAGAGATCCGGACTTTACTCCGGATTTTGACTTGAAAAATCCGGACCCCGATCCGATACTATCCCCATGCCCGACAGTCTCTCCGTACGCCCGAAAGAGACCGTCGCCGACCTGATCCGCCGCCACCGCCGCCCCCTCCCCGCGCCTGTCATCAAGATCGAGACCTTCCGCGCCCGCGCCGTCGCGATCTGCAGCGCCGAGGTCGCCCACCGCAGCCGCGACTTCCAGAGGGTCGAACGCGCCCTCGGCCTCGGCTTCGACCGCTGGCTCGAGCCCGACTGCGAACAGCTCGGCCAGTTCCCCCACGAAGCCCACGCCGGAGCTGCCTTGGTCTGGCTCTCCCACCTGCAGACCCACGAAAACCAGAAGCGCACGCCGTGGAGTGGCGTCCCGTTCCGATCCTGGCGCGAGGATGAGCGAGTGGTCTGGTTCGCGAAGCGGCGCACCCTGTGGTCGGGCTTTCTCCGGCAGATGCGCCGCTACCAAAAGGCCCTGTCCTGACGGAAGACTCAGGTGGCGCATTGCGCGCCAAATGTTGCTAGAATGTTCTCACATTCGAGATGGGCAATCCATGACTGACAATGAGCCGGTGCATCTGGTTGAGGACGAGACTGGCAACCGGTTCCTTGTGTACGGGACGGACAAGGGCCTGCGGCTCGACATCCGTTATGAGGGTGAGACCCTGTGGATGACTGAGGCGCAGATCGCCCAACTGTTCGGCGTGGATCGCTCGGTCGTCACGAAGCACCTGGCCAATGTGTATGCCGAGGGGGAGCTAGAGCCCGAGGCAACTAGTGCAAAAATTGCACAAGTTCGCCAAGAGGGCTCCCGCAAGGTCGAAAAGCAGATCGATTGCTACAACCTGGATGTCGTCATCTTGGTGGGCTACCGGGTTTCCTTCGGCCAGGCCACAGTCTTTCGCCGCTGGGCGACAGGCATTCTGGTGCAATTCTCCAAGAAGGGTTTCGTGGTCGATGCCGCAAGCCTGAAGCAACCTGACAATGTCGATCAGGTCGCTGTACTCCGCGAGATCATTCGAGAAATTCGCTCCGACGAAGCCAGTGTCTACCGCGAGCTTCGTCGGATCTGCGCGCTGTGCCAAGACTATGATGGCACTACGGAAGCCGCCCGCGAATTCTACCAGCGGACACAAGCCACGCTGGTCTACGCAGCCAAGAGCCTTACGCCTTCGGAATTAACTGCCGAAAAAGCAAACCATAAATCCGAGAAGATGGGCCTGCGGACGTGGCAGAACGAGAACAGGGAGCTCAATCGCCTCACCATCATATTGCTCGACATCTTCGAGGATCAACTCGACATGGGCCAGCTACTGGTAATGCAAGATGCTCAATCCCTTCTTGATCGGCAGTTGAATCAGCTGGGTCCGGGAGGCTTGAATACCGGCGGCTCTGAAAAGACGTCTGACACAAAGCGCATCGCCGAGACGAAGCACGGGAAACGGCGAAAGAAAGAGCTTCAGCGGGAAGCGGACCGACGCATCGAGGCCCTTACGAAGGAAGAAAAGAATCTAGGGGGCGAGGTTGGCGATAGCTGGGTTGACCTAGTCGACTCACCGGGGCACGGTCACCAAAAATATCAAGACAATGTGGGCATTCCTCAAATGAAAACTAAGAAAATTGCCAAGCCTGAATTTCTGTCTCTCGAAGATTCGATTCTCTTTGAGGGAGACGCTCTCACGGTCCTGCAAAGGCTGCCGTCAAACAGTGTCCAGTGCGCCGTTACCTCACCTCCCTATTGGGGACTTCGGGACTACGACATCCCGGATCAGATTGGCCTAGAGCCGACCCTTCCACAGTTCATCAATCGCCTCCGAACTGTATTCGCCGAACTTCGGCGTGTTTTGCGAGAAGACGGCATATTCTGGCTGAACATTGGAGATGGTTACACTAGCGGGAACAGAGGGTGGCGAGCGCCCGACAAAAAGAACCCTGCTCGCGCTATGGACGTACGCCCCGAAACACCAGAAGGTCTCAAGCCAAAGGATCTCCTTGGAATCCCCTGGCGCTTGGCTTTCGCGTTGCAGGAAGATGGCTGGTATCTTCGCGCCGACATCGTATGGAACAAGCCCAACGCGATGCCAGAAAGCGTCAAGGACAGACCAACTCGCGCTCATGAATACATTTTCATGTTCACGAAGGGTGAGCGTTATTTTTACGACCGCAAGGCTATCCTAGAATTGAATGGTAGGAATCGCCGCTCGGTGTGGAACGTCCATACACAGGGCTTCAGCGGAGCACACTTCGCCACGTTTCCACCGAAGCTCGTAGAGCCCTGCATTAAGGCTTCCACCCGGCCGGGTGACTTCGTTCTAGATCCCTTTTCCGGCGCTGGAACGGCTGGGGTCGTGTCCGAGGCGCTCGACCGCCGCTACGTAGGAATAGAGCTGAATCCGAAATATGTGGAAATCGCTTCCAATCGGGATGGCCTCGAGGATGTGAAGATTGTCAGGATTGCAGCATGACAATCATAGTACCGCCACCAGATGCGCAGATTGACTTCGCTACTGCGCTGACAGGGATTCGTAGCCAGTACTTGCAAGACGCTTTGTCCGAGACGGTTAGGACATTGTCTGTTCCTGATATCGACAAGGAGCTTGCAGCTCATGTCCCTGCGCAAAGCCTCACAACTTTGGCTGCACATGGATTGCGAGGCGAGATGGTATTTCCCGTTCCTCTAATCCTCACCGCAAACCCGAAGCTCTTAGGATATTATCGACTGCTGTATGGTTACAGTCAGAAGGAGTTCTACACCACTTCAACGGGTCTCGGGCGCTTCAAGGGAATGGAAGAACGGGGCACGCTTCGTAGAGACGTAGTCAAAGACATCCCAGACTTAGCAACGGCCTTGTGCCTTGCAGGCGCTCTACTCATAGGCGGGATTGGCGCAGCGAAAATAAGTGCCGCTTTGCTAGATGATCTTACCTTGCTTACGCTAGGCCCCCAACTCCGCGGCGGGGCAAACGTACGAAAAGGCGCAGCAGGAATTCGCACGGTTTTCAACGCTGTGCACGAAATCGTCAAAGCATCTGTTAAAACCCGCACAGATTCGCAGATGGAAATAGTGAATGCGACCGGAAGGAAAGTCCTTATTGAATTTGCCCCCGATCCGGACATCATAATTCGCGAAGAAATGCGACCTAATGTTTATCGGCAGATAATTGCTATCGAGGTCAAAGCAGGTTCTGATTTTTCGAACATCCACAACCGGATTGGCGAAGCTGAAAAGAGCCATCAAAAAGCAAAGGCGAACGGCTACGTCGAGTGCTGGACTGTCGTTAACGTGGACAAGATCGACTTGACCACCGCTCGCAGAGAAAGCCCCAGCACAAATCGCTTCTATAAGATATCGGACCTGATCGCCGCAACTGGTCACGACTATCAAGACTTTCAAGATCGCGTAGTCTCATTGACTGGCATTAAAGTTTGACGCGCCTGCGAGGCAGCCCTCATGCACGCGCATCGGAACATGAATGAGTGCGGTGGGCATGGCTCATTCGGCGTGGCCAAGTCAGCCCGCAGTCGGTGGACGATGCGAACACTCGCCGACCATTTACTGCAATGTCCGCCGTCGCGGCAATGCGATCCCACGCGACGTACCTGCCGGCGGAGGCTTCGTCTGAGCAAGCAATAGCTGGCTGAACACTTAGCCATTCGTGAAACTTTTTCTTGACGCCGCTGTCGCGTCGTCCAATAGTTTCCGTCATGGCTAACCTTTCTCCTGACCTCGACAGAGCCTTCGCAGCGCTTTCCGATCCGATCCGGCGGGCGATCGTCAGTCGGCTGTGCGAGGGGCCGAGGTCGGTGAGCGAGTTGTCCGAGCCGTTCGAGATCGCCCTGCCGTCGCTCCTGAAGCATGTGCGAGTGCTCGAAGAGAGCGGGCTGATCAGCTCGGAGAAGACCGGGCGCGTGCGGACCTGCCGGATCGAGCGGCGTGCGCTGCAGGAGACCGAAGCCTGGATCCACCGGCACATCGCCACCTGGGAGCGGCGCCTCGATCGCCTCGAGGCCCATGTCCAACGCATGAAGAGGAAGCACTAGAACCATGAGCGCGACCTACACGCCGCCGCCGTCCGCGTGGCAGGACTGGCCCCTCGACCGCGAGATCGTGCTGACCCGCGTGATCGACGCCCCGCGCGCCCTCGTCTATGCCGCCTGGACCGACCCGGAGCAGATCCAGGTCTGGTTCGGGCCCGAGGGCTTCGAGATACAGAGCCACACGATCGACCTGCGGCCGGGCGGGCTGTGGCGCTTCGACATGGTGGCGCCCGGCGGCACGCGCTACGACAACCGCATGCGCTTCCTGCGCCTCGAGGCGCCGTCCCTCATCGAGGTCGAGCACGGCTCGGACCTCGACGAGGATCCCGGCCGCTTCCGCATGCTCGTCACCTTCGACGAGCAGAGCGACGGCAAGACCGTCCTCACCCTGCGCCAGATGCATCCGTCCAGGGCGCAACGCGACGGCGCGATCGGCTTCGGCGCCGTCGAATATGGCGGCCAGACCCTGGCGAAGCTGGCGCACCACGTGGCGAAGATCCGCGGCGCCTGAGCGATCATTTTCTTCCCCTTTGCGGACTCCGCAAAGGGGAAGTGCCCTCGTCTTACGAGGGCGATGGGGTCATGACCCCTCCGGCCCTGCGGGCCACCTCCCCATTTGAATGGGGAGGAGGAAGATGCCGCTTCACCGCGGCGCCGGCAGCGGCCGGATCTCCTCCTTGGCCAGCATGCCGAGCGCGAACATGCGGCGGGCGACGACGAGGGCTTCGCCGGCGGTGCCGACGACGGCGGCGGCGATGCGGTCGTGGGTGGCCTTCATCGCGAACTCCACGACGCTGCTCATGACGGCGGTCGAGGAGGCCGAGAACAGGACGTGCGAGATGATGCGCCAGACGGCGCGCGCGCTGTGGCGCAGGCCGTAGATCTGCATCAGGTCCTTCACCAGCGCGACGCTGATGCCCAGCACGACCAGCGCGTCGAGCGCGGGATGCGGACAGGCCGCGACGCCGAGGCTGGCGCGCAGCGCGGCGCGCTGGATGCGGTCGTCGGCCCGCCGGTCCATCGGCACGAAGATCTCGCGGTTCAGAAGATCGATCACGTCGGCGTCGGTGTGCTGCGGCTGCAGCGCGGCCGAGACGGCGCCGAGCTTGCCGCGCACTTCGGGATTGCCGGCGTAGAGCGCGTCGAGGACGCCGACCAGCCGGCCGCCGCTGCCGACGCCGCCCAGCCGCGACAGATGCTCGGCCAGCTCGCGCGCCCGCTCCGCCGACTTGAGCCGCGCATAGGCGCGGGCCTGTCCGGCCAGCAGCCACAGCGTCGAGCCGACGAGGGCTACGAGCACGGCGAACTGCGCGAGGTCGAGCAGGCTGCCCTGCTCGATGGCGCTGCGCAGCAGCGAGACCGCGCCATCCACGACGAAGAGCAGCAGCAGCAGGCCGGCCGAGCCCAGCGCCAGCCTCGCCGGCCAGCGGATCGCGGGCGGGCGCGTCGTCACCTCCGGCAGCGCCTCGTCGAGCGACGGCGCGTCGGCGGGCGGCAGGTCGCCCGGCCGGAACTCCATGTCGACGAGGCGGCGGGGCGTCTCAGCCTGTGGGGTCATGCTCATGGGGATGCTCACGCGAGGAGGAACTGGAGGACCTTGTCGAGATTGACGTGCGGCAGCGGCCGGTCGCGGAAGGCGGGCCCCAGCCGCGGCGGCTCGAAGCGGCGGATGTTGAAGCCCAGCTCGGCCCACTGGTCGGCGGCGGGAATGGTGCCGGGGATGACGCCGGGCTGGAGGTCGAGCACCTCGTCGCGGCCGGCGGGGATGCCGCGCAGGAACGGCGTCGCCAGCCCGTTCACCTTGAGCTTGAGATCGGTCGTGGCCTTCACCGAGGCCACGGCCATCAGGCCCGACTGCCGCGCCGTCGCCTGCAGGAACGGCTCGCCGATCAGGTCGCGCAGCAGGTTGACCAGGTTGGCGTGCTGGTCGGCGGTGACATGGTCGGCCTTGGTCGCGGCCAGCGCCAGCCGGTCGACCCGGGCGATCGGCAGCAGGCGCAGCAGCGGGTGCCGCAGCTCGTCGAAGGCGTCGCTGATGCTGCGGATGGCGAGGCCGAGATCGGCGAAAGCCTCGTGCCCCTGCTGCAGCGCGGAGAGGAGATCGACCAGCAGCACCTGCTTGCCCAGGCGCCCGAAGACCTCGCCGTAGAACTGCCGGACGCGCTTCAGATAGTCGGCATGGCGCCGCAGCAGCGCCGCGCCGATCGTGCCGCTTTTGGCCGAGAGCAGGCCCGAGCGCACCGACGAGAGCGGAAAGAACAAGGCGGCGGGATCGACCGTTTCGTCGGCCAGCGCGAAGCGACCCGGCTGCACGAAGCACAGGCTGCGCTCCTGCCGGCAGCGCAGGAGATAGTCGCGGTAGAGAGAGCCGATGCGTGCCAGCTCGGCCGGGTTCTCCGGCGCGGCGGGATCGAGCGTGCGCACCGCCTCCAGCCACGGCGTCGCGAGGTCGTGCCGCCCGGCGCTGTTGGCCAGCTCCTCCATCTGCAGCGACCAGTCGCGGAACGACTGGGTCAGCATCGGCAGGTCCAAAAGCCATTCGCCGGGATAGTCGATGAGATCGAGATCGGTGGTGGCCGTGGACGAGAGCGCCGAGCGCAACAGCCCGACATCGCCATGACGGATGCGCACGCGCAGGCCGCTGAGGCCGGTGGTCGGGGCGGGCCAGGCGGGCTTGTCGGCAAGAAGCTGGTCCAGCCGCTCCTCGAAGGGAAAGCGCGGCACGCCCGGAATCTCCAGCAGCTCGACGTCGCGCACATGGGCGCGCCAGGGAAAGAACGGGAAGGCCGCCATCGGCGCCTGCGCCGCCGTGCGCAGCGCATGGGCGAAGGCCGTGATGAACACGGTCTTGCCCGAGCGCTGCAGCCCGGTCACGGCAATGCGATGCCGCCGCTGCGAGAGCGGCGAGGCATCGAACGCCGCGGCGATGCCTTCCAAGGTGGAGCCGGCCGCGGTTCTAAGTCGGGAGAAAGGTGTCACCAGATCGTCGCCTCGAAGCATGACTTTCCGATGTGGGGTGTCACCACGTCCGAAAGATGGCAAGGCGTGAAAGGGAAAGGTTCCTCGCTGCGCTCCAGGGGGGATTACCCCGCCCGCGATGACAATTATGTTGGGATTAGCGCAGTGCGCCGATCAAACAAACGGTGTCATCCCGAGCGCAGCGAGGGACCTTTCGCTCATAGGCGATCGTCTCGGGGTATAGAGAAGGTTGAATGAAGATCTCTTCGACACGGCTCCTCAGGAGTGCCCTGTTCGCGAGCCTGGCCGCCGCCGTGATCCTCGCCGCGGTGGCGATCGGCCTCGCCCCGCCTCGCCCCGCGCCGACGCCGGCGTTCGCGCGCATGAGCGCCACGCAGGCCTGGGCGAACCTGGAGAGCAACGCCTCTGTCGGCCATCTCATTCGCCTGGTCGCCTACGATCCGCAGAAGGAACCCGGGCTGGCGATCGACCGGCTGGCGCGGCTCGGGCCACCGGACCAGCTCTATTCGTTCGTCGCGAGCTACGAGGAGATGGCGGGCTATACGGCCAAGCAGGCGCTGGAGAAGAACGGCCTGCGCTTGAGCAAGGGTCAGCACGTGTCCGCCGTCATCTTCCCGCGGCGCACGGAACTTTATCCCGCCAATGCGCGCGGCCTGTTGCAGATCATCCGCGCGGTGGAGCAGGAGAAAGGCGAGGCGATCGGCGAGCGGTTCCTCGAAGGCCGCGACGTGCTCACGCCCGCCGAGCTTAAGGACCTGCAATCGACCGACATTGCGTCGTACCGCGTGAGCGATTTCCGCGACTTGTACCCGCGTTACTGCGAGCTGGCGCGGCAGTTCAACTGCGGCCCGGCCCCCTATCCCGCCAGCCGCTTCATCGGCAGCCTCTATCACGACTGGCATCCGCTGGGATTTTCCCAGATCGATCCGCCCCGCGATCCCTGCACCCTGCCGCCCGCGCAGTACTGCGCGTTCGTCGACTGGACGAAGACGAGAGCCGAGTTCCTGCCGCGCTTCGGCAGCCGCGCCTTCCTGACGAGGAACCTCGAAATCGCGAAGATTCCCGGCCGCATCCTGATCGACTTCGACCAGCCAGAGCGGCAGATCATCCCGTATATCGGCATGCCGGCCGACTGACGCGGAAGGCGCTGCCAGCACTGCTTTCAGCCCACATCTAGCGGGTTTTCGCCGTTACGAGCCCCTGCATTAAGTGGCTTGTTGTTCCTGTTTTGTTCGCATACGAGTCCACCCAGCAAGGAGGTGCTGGATGACCGTTCTCACGCTTCACGACGTCGCCACCGGGACCCATCCCATCGGCATCGAATGCGACCATTGCGTGCGCCGCGTGGTCGTCACGGCCGCCGCGCTGAAGGCTGTGGCGGGCGACCGCCGGACGCTCGAACAGGCCGGCGTGGTCTGCGGCAAGTGCGGCTCGCGCGCCTTCAGCGTCACGCGCTTCCTGTCGGCCGCCTCCGTGCGTTCCTTCGTGCGCAATCACTAAGGGAGGCGACGATGATGGGTGCCAGCCTGCCTCCCCCGCCACCGCCGCCGGTGCGCGTGCGGTGCGATACGTCGGCGGAACTCGAGCGGGCCTTCCCGCACACCACCTCCATCATCCACCGCGGCGGCTGGACGGCGTCGGAGCACGCTGAGCTGAACGGGTGGCTGCGCCAGTTCGACGATGTGCGCAGCGGCGAGTTCAACGGCATCCGGCGCTTTTACTTCACCTGCCCGGAACAGGCCGCGAAACTCTGCGAACATGCGCTGGAGCTGCGGCTTCATCGCCTCAAGGCCCACTGCACGCGCGGCGGCACGCGCGAGGAAGTGGCGCTGGAATGGGAGCGCATGGCGGCCGAACGCGAGGAAATCCTCGCCTGGGGCCGCCTGACCGGCATGACCCGCCTGGTGGTCGCGCATTATCGCGCCGAGCGCCATGTCGGCACCTATTCCTACACCGCGCATTTCAACGCCGCGAAGCTGATCGA
Organism: Reyranella sp.; assembly: GCF_965279625.1. Classification (GTDB taxonomy): domain Bacteria; phylum Pseudomonadota; class Alphaproteobacteria; order Reyranellales; family Reyranellaceae; genus Reyranella. Next base: position 4,956,118 of record NZ_OZ257251.1, on the reverse strand, counting down.
AAAGGCCCATCCCACCATCGCCGACCCGCGGAACTATGCAGGCGTGATGATCGAATGGGCGGAGCGGGAACACCGGGCATGGTTCTGGCGTTGCTGCCGCGGCCTGCACCATCTGTAAGGGAGAGCCCATGTCCATCGCCTTCGATTGCCTGCCCAATGCCCGGGACTTGGGGGCACGCGATCCGCTCGAGAGGAATGCCAGCCTGATCCGCCGCGCCTTCGAGCTTGCAGCGCAACAGCCCTACGGTTTCACCTTCGAAGACCTCGAGCAGATCGAGGCCTATCGCATGCAGCGCGCGGGCACCTTCAGCGCACTGGCCTTCAGCACGCTGGACTGCGTCGCGAGCCTCACCGACGGGCGCCGCTTCCACCTCGCCTATGGCGCGGGCCCGCACCGACCGGACTCCGTGACGGTGAGGCAGATGGTGACCACCGAGCCCTTTCCGTCGATCGGCGCCTCGGGCCGCCTCTCGCCCTGGATCGACGACGTGGCCGAGCTCAACCACAGGCTCGGCCTGCCTCTGATCCCGCCGCCGCCCGTCCCGGTGATCCTGCCCCTGCCGGCGCGCCACTAGAAACGACGCGGGGAGCTTGCGGCGGCCTGCGGTCTCGCCCACAAGCTCCCCCGATGTCGAAGCAGCATTCCCTCAAGCGACCGCCCTCCTCCTCCCGCGAACGGCCCGACGTGATCGCGGCGCGCAAGGTGCTGGCGGAGATGTGGCCGGGCCCGGCGCGCGAGAGTTCGGTGACGCTGCTCAAAGCGCTGCACGTACTGACGCGCGAAGGCGGGCTGAACCTCGACACGCGGCGCAAGCTGAAGCAGGTGCTGCATCTCGTGCAGCTGCTGCGGCCGTCGATCGACACGCTGCTGGCCGAGGGCAGCGATCCGGTGATCGCCGATCTCGGCACCGGCAAGTCCTATCTCGGCTTCATCCTCTACGACCTGGTGGTCGGACCGGCCGGGTGCGGCTCGATCGTCGGCGTCGACGTGCGTGCCGAGCTGGTCGAACGTTCGCAGGCGCTGGCCCGCGACGGCGGCTTCGAGCGCATGTCGTTCGTGGCCGGCGGCATTGCCGACACGGTGCTGCCGAACGGCCGCGCCGACATGGTGACGGCGCTGCATGCCTGCGACACCGCCACCGACGACGCGATCCGCTTCGCCCTGCGCCACGAGGCCAAGGTGGTGGCGCTGATCCCGTGCTGCCAGGCCGAGGTCGCGTCGCTGCTCGAACATGCGAAGCCCTCGCCGATCGACCAGCTGTGGCGCCATCCGCTGCATCGCCGCGAGTTCGGCGCGCATGCCACCAACGTGCTGCGCGGCCTGGTGCTCGAAGCCCGGGGCTACAAGGTGCGCGTGACCGAGTTCACCGGCCTCGAACACACGCTGAAGAACGAGCTGATCCTCGCGACCCGCCACCAGCAGTCCAACCCGCAGGCCCGCCGCAAGCTCGATCAGTTCGTCGAGCAGCTGGGCGTCCGGCCGGCCCTGCTCGACGTGATGGACGCCGCTGCCTGAGGCTGCTGGCTGAGATCGCCGTCCGTCAGCGCACGGCAGATCGTTGGAGCGCGCGTCACCGCCTCAGGCTGACGCTCATCGTGTGTCTCGACGGGAGTTGAATAAGCGCCGGGGGCGGGTTCACGGCCGGCCCCTCTGCGGCAAGCCAACGTCTCGCAAGGCTTTCGTCGGTGAAGAGGCGCATCCGGCGGCGATGCCCGATGCGCTCCTTCAGCAGGATCGCCATGTCCACCAGCAGAGGGGGCGGGGTCTTGCCGAGACAGATCGCGATCGGCCCCGATTGAATGGGTCCGCGCAGGCGCGTACTCGCGACCATGGTCTGAATATCCAAGTTGCTGAGGTGAATGTGAGCCCGACTCAGGTCGAACAGCTTGCAGAAGCCGGCAGCACCCTCTGCCCGCATGGTCTCCCGGAACGCCGTGGCGAAGGAGATGTCGAATACGCCAAAACCGCGAATAACGACCATATGTTCCGGCCGGTAGATCGTCCACGCCAAGGCACCCATAACGCTAATCCCCCTTCTGATCGCTCCTGTCGTCCATCGATTCTCCCCCAAAAGCATCCTGCAATCGGACCGGGTAATAGTCATCATATTTCTTTTTAGGTCCAAACCTTGGATCAATACGTCCTTAAATATCATATTATCGTTATTAAATTTCTATTACTTTGCTTTATCGATGCAATTATGCAACGAAAAGACTGCGATTCCGTCTCTAATTTGAATCGCCAGTGCAGCTTTCTTCGCGGCGCGCCGGATTCACCAATGCGCCTTGTGCCGCCAGCGCCCGCTTCCGCGAGTTGCTTGCCAAGGGGCAGTGGCGCACGGATCGTCAACGCCCCCAAGTTGATCGCCTCGAATGGATACGCCGCCCAGCCCGCTCGCGACCCGGATATGTCGAAGGCGTATCCGTTGGCTCGAGGCGCTGCGCGTGTGGCAGAAGACTGGGAAACTCAAATTCGCGCTGTCTGTGGCACTGTTCGCCATCCTCACAATGGCGTTCTTCGTTTCAAATAGATCGTTCTCTTTTGCCTATTGGCTGTAGGCCCGGCTATTCGCGCCGTCAGCGCGGGATGCTGGTCTCGGTTTCGATGTCCGACGGGTCGGATCCGGCGCAGCTCATCGCCAAAGCGAAAGAGATCTCGATGGCGATGAACTCGTTGGCCAAAGGTCTGCCTGTTTCGGTGTCAGAGCGTCACGCCAGGCAAGATACCTGCCCGATTTGAGCGAGCTGAATGCGGTACATGACCCGCCTGCTCCCCGCCGGTGTCGGGGAGCCATGCGGCTTTCTCTGCCTGGCAAACCGTGAGAGCGAGGGCCGTTACCGCCGAACGAGGGCGCCGACTGTATCTGTCGTCGAAGTAAGCAAAGCCTCGTGTGAAGCGTTCAAGGCCGGCCCTTCGTACAGTAGCCACTGTCGTGCAACGAACTCGTCGGTGAAGAGGCGGATCCGCCTGCGGTACCCGATCCTGTCTTTCAAGAGGATCGCCATGTCGACCAGGAGCGGCGGCGGTGTCTTGCCCAGATAGAGCGCGATCGGCCCAGACTTTATAGGACCCGCAAGTCGCGTGCTGGCAACCATGCTCTGAAGGTCCTGGTCGCTGAGCTTGATATCGAGCCGGCTGAAATCAAACAGCTTGCAGAAGCCGGCGGCACCCTCTGCCCGCATGGCCTCTCGGAATGCCGTGGCGAAAGAGATGTCGAATATTCCGACGCCGCTAATAACGACCAATTGCTCCGGCCGGTAGATCGTCCATCCCAAGGCACCCATAACGCTACTTTCCCTCTGATTGCTCCTAGTTTGTGTCTCCCCCTCCGCACACTCTGCAGTTAGGCCGGGCATGAGTCATGCTACTTCGTGGAAATCAGCCAACGGTTCACTCAGGCGTGATGAAATTCTTTCGTCATCACTGCGACTATCCAGAGTTGAGACCGAATCTGCGCTTCAATCTTGAACCATCAGTGCAGACTTTCGCCGCGGCAGTTGAACACCCGCGCGGGTGGCCGACTCTCTTAGCCCTATCGCCTCACGCTGCCACAGGATGGTCTAGCTGCAGTGCTCCAGCCTCCAGGCGATTCGCCGTCGGATAGTCTGATGATGGTCAGCCGCGAGCATTCGAGCTCAATGGAGATCCGGCCGGCCGTGTACGGGCAGGCGTGCAGTATCTCAGCGCCTCGTCGTCCTCTCGGGGCCAGACCTTCCGCTTCACCTTCGCCTCCTTTCGGCAATGCTCGTTAGAGAGTCCTGAGCGAAGGCGCACTTCTCCCTTGCTATGGAGATTGCCGGTTGCTCCCGGCGCGCGGGTGGGCTGCCCGATCCCCGTTTATGCAGTCTTCGAAGCCAACGGCGGGCGCGCACGGGGGAAGCTGGTACAGGCCGCGCGCGGCAAGAGCGGTGCGGGATTCGGCGCAACGAGGACGGCGGACGCGGCGTTGAGCGGCCTGAACCCCGCACCGGCGCCACCGCAAGCAGGAGCCAGCCATGGCCACTCCCCGCGAAAATGATGTGAAAAGACGTACCCTGATGGCGGCCACCGTCGCCACCGCCGCGGTCGGCGCCGTGGCCGCACGGGCCGGGGCGCAGACCGCTCCCGGCGCCCCGCCGGCAGCCGCCGGCCCCGGCACCGCCGCGCCGACACTCAAAGTTTCCTTCACCGTGAACGGCAAGCCTCGCGACCTCGACCTCGATCCGCGCACGACGCTGCTCGACGCGTTGCGCGAGGGGCTGCATCTCGGCGGCACCAAGAAGGGCTGCGATCACGGCCAGTGCGGCGCCTGCACGGTGATCCTCGACGGTCGGCGCATCAATTCCTGCCTCACGCTGGCGGTCATGCACCAGGGCGGCGAGATCACCACGATCGAGGGGTTGGGCACGCCCGACAAGCTGCACCCGATGCAGGCCGCCTTCGTGAAGCACGACGGCTACCAGTGCGGCTACTGCACGCCGGGCCAGATCTGCTCGGCGGTCGCGGTGCTGGAGGAGATCGAGGCCGGCATCCCGAGCCATGTCACCGCCGATCTCAACGCCAAGCTCCAAACGAACGGCGACGAACTGCGCGAGCGCATGAGCGGCAACATCTGCCGCTGCGGCGCCTATTCCAACATCGTCGACGCCATCACCGAAGTCGCCGGGAGGAAGGCATGAAGCCCTTCACCTACGAGCGCGCCGCCTCGCCCTCCGAGGCCGCCGCTGCGGCCGCGCGCCAGCCGGACGCCCGTTTCATCGCCGGCGGCACCAACCTGCTCGACCTGATGAAGCTGCAGATCGAGACGCCGGCGCATCTGATCGACGTCAATGGCCTCGGCCTCGACAAGATCGAGCCGACACCGGACGGCGGCCTGCGTATCGGCGCGCTGGTGCGCAACACCGATCTCGCGGCCGATGCCCGCGTGCGGCGCGACTATGCGGTGCTGTCGCGCGCGCTGCTGTCGGGCGCCTCGGGCCAGTTGCGCAATCGCGCGACGACCGCGGGCAATCTCCTGCAGCGCACGCGTTGCCCCTATTTCTACGACACCAACATGGCCTGCAACAAACGCCGCCCCGGCAGCGGCTGTTCGGCGCTGGGCGGCTACAGCCGCCAGCTCGCCGTGGTGGGCGGCAGCGACGCCTGCATCGCCACGCATCCGTCCGACATGGCGGTGGCGATGCGCGTCCTCGACGCCATGGTGGAAACCGTGAAGCCGCAGGGCGCCCCGCGCACGATCCCGATCGCCGACTTCCACCGCCTGCCCGGCGATACGCCCGAGATCGAGACGGTGCTGGAGTCCGGCGAGTTGATCACGTCGGTGACGCTGCCGAAGCCGGCCGGCGGCACGCAGCACTATCGCAAGGTGCGCGACCGCGCCTCCTACGCCTTCGCGCTCGTGTCGATCGCCGCCATCGTCCAGCCGGACGGCAGCGGCCGCGTGGCCCTGGGCGGCGTCGCGCCCAAGCCATGGCGCAGCGAGGACGCCGAAGCGGACATGTCGCGCGGCGCGAAGCCTGTGATGGCGAAGCTGCTCGCCGGCGCCAAACCGACCGAAGAGAACAAGTTCAAGGTGCCACTGGCCGAGCGCGCGCTCGCCGCCGTGCTGGCCGAGCCGAGGGGCTGAGCCATGAAATTCGATACACCCGCCACGACCAATCCGATCGACCGGCTGAAGATCGTCGGCCATCCGCTCGACCGCATCGACGGACCGCTGAAGACCACGGGCACCGCGCCCTATGCCTATGAACGCCACGATGTCGCGCCCGACGCGGCCTATGGCCATGTGCTGGGAGCGGCCATCGCCAAGGGCCGCATCGCCTCGATGGATATCGCCGCCGCCAAGGCCGCGCCCGGCGTGCTGGCCGTCGTCACGGCCGAGAATGCCGGCAAGCTCGGCAAGGGTGAGTACAATACCGCGAAGCTGCTGGGCGGGCCCGAGATCCAGCACTATCACCAGGCCATCGCACTGGTGGTCGCCGAGACCTTCGAACAGGCGCGCCACGCGGCCGAGCTGATCAAGGTCCAGTATGCGCCGGCCAAGGGCGCCTACGACCTCGCCGCGTCCCGCGACAAGGCCAAGCCCGCCGGCACCGACGACGAGCCCGCCGACAGTGCTGTCGGCGCCTTCGACGGCGCCTTTGCCGCCGCGCCGGTGACGCTCGACGCCACCTACACCACGCCCGACCAGGCGCATGCGATGATGGAGCCGCACGCCAGCATCGCCGCCTGGGAGGGCGACAAGCTCTCGCTCTGGACTTCCAACCAGATGATCGCCTGGAGCGTCGGCGACATGGCCAAGACGCTGGGCATCGCCAAGGACAAGATCCACCTGATGTCGCCCTATATTGGCGGCGGCTTCGGCGGCAAGCTGTGGGTGCGCGCCGACGCGGTGTTGGCGGCGCTGGGCGCGCGCGCGGCGAAGCGTCCCGTCAAAGTGGCGCTGCAGCGGCCGCTGATGTTCAACAACACCACCCACCGTCCGGCGACGATCCAGCGCCTGCGCCTCGGCGCGACCAAGGACGGCATCATCACCGCGATCGGCCATGACAGCTGGTCGGGCGACCTGCCCGACGGCAAGCCGGAAACGGCGGTCCTGCAGACGCGGCTGCTCTATGCCGGCGCCAACCGCCTGACGCGGCTGCGGCTGGCCGTGCTCGACCTGCCGGAAGGCAACTCGATGCGCGCGCCCGGCGAGGCGCCCGGCATGATGGCGCTCGAGATCGCCATGGACGAGATGGCCGAGAAGCTCGGACTCGACCCGATCGAGTTCCGCATCCGCAACGACACGCAGGTCGATCCCGAGAAGCCCGAGCGCAAATTCTCGCAGCGCCAGCTCACCGAATGCCTGCGGACCGGCGCCGGTCGCTTCGGCTGGTCGGCCCGCCAGGCCACGCCGCGGCAGATGCGCGAGGGGCGCTGGCGGATCGGCCTCGGCATGGCAGCCGCTTATCGCGGCTCGCCGGTGATCAAGTCGGGCGCGCGCGTGCGGCTCGACGCAAAGGGCATCGTCACCGTCGAGACCGACATGACCGACATCGGCACCGGCAGCTACACGATCATCGCCCAGACCGCGGCCGAGATGATGGGCGTGCCGCTGGACAAGGTGGTGGTGAAGCTGGGCGATTCCGCCTTCCCCGTCTCGGCCGGTTCGGGCGGACAGTTCGGCGCCAACTCCGCGACCGCCGGCGTCTATGCCGCCTGCGTGAAGCTGCGCGAGGCGGTGACGGGCAAGCTCGGTCTCAACGCCGCCGACGCGCAGTTCGCCGACGGCCAGGTCCGCTCGGGTGAACGCAGCATCGCGCTGGCCGACGCGGCCAAGGCGGGCGAGCTTGTGGCCGAGGATTCGATCGAATTCGGTGGCCTCGACAAGAAGCACCAGCTCTCGACCTTCGGTGCGCATTTCGTCGAGGTCGGCGTCGATGCCGCCACGGCCGAGGTACGGATCCGGCGCATGCTGGCGGTCTGCGCCGCCGGCCGCATCCTCAATCCGAAATCGGCGCGCAGCCAGGTGATCGGCGCCATGACCATGGGCGCGGGTGCGGCGCTGATGGAGGAGCTGGCGGTCGACACGCGCCACGGCTTTTTCGTCAACCACGACCTCGTGGGCTACGAAGTCCCGGTCCATGCCGACATCCCGCACCAGGAGGTGATCTTCCTCGACGAGACCGATCCGCTGTCCTCGCCGATGAAGGCCAAGGGCGTCGGCGAACTCGGCATCTGCGGCGTCGGCGCCGCCGTCGCCAACGCGATCTACAACGCCACCGGCGTCCGCGTCCGCGACTACCCGATCACGCTCGACAAGCTGCTGGAGAAGATGCCGGACGTGGGGTGACCCGTCCTCACCCTGAGGAGCGCTCCTCTGGAGCGCGTCTCGAAGGGTCGAACGAGCACCGCGCCTGACACCCATCCTTCGAGACGGTCGCTGCGCGACCTCCTCAGGATGAGGTTGTGTGCGACGCCCGCAGGCGGGCCGCTCTCACCCCACCACGCACTTCGCCGGCAGCGGCGTGCCGTCGAGCACGTAGAAAATGTTCTCGACCGCCTGCACGGCGACGCGCTCCAGCGACTGCCGGGTCGAGCCGCCGATATGCGGCGTGAAGACCACGTTCTTCTGCTTCCACAGCGGATGGTTCGGATCGGGCGGCTCGACCACGAAGGTGTCGAGCGCGGCGCCGGCGAGATGGCCGCTCTCCAGCGCGGCGACCAGCGCCACGTCATCGACCAGCGGGCCGCGGCCGGCATTCACCAGGAACGTGCCCTGGCGCATGCGGGCGAGCGCCGCCGCGTCGATCATGCGGTCGGTCTCCTCGGTCAGCGGACAATGCAGCGTGACGATGTCCGCCCACTCCAGCAGCTGGTCGAGGACATCGACGCGGCCGACGCCTTCGGGGATCGCGTCGGGCGCGAGGTAGGGATCGTAGATCCGGATCTCGAGATCGAACGGCCGGCACAGCGCGACCAGCGAGGAGCCGACGGCGCCGCAGCCGACGATGCCGAGCTTCGAGCCCGACAGTTCGCGGCCCATGAAGGCCGATTGCGGCCACGTGCCCTGCTTCAGCGCCGTGTCGAACGGCACCATGTAGCGAAGAACCGAGATCATCATGCCCAGCGCCAGCTCGGCCACCGAGCGGGCATTGGCGCCGTGCGTGCGCAGCACCGCGATGCCGCGCGCGCTCGCGGCCGCGACGTCGATATTGTCGTAGCCGACGCCATGCTTGGACACGACGCGCAGATCCGGCGCGGCGTCATAGACGGCCGGTGTGATCTTCGTGGTGCGCACCAGGATCGCATGGGTGGGCGCCTCCGACACCGCCGCGATCATCTCGGCCTCGGTGGCCCGCGTCGGCAACATCCGCACCTCCGCCCCCCGCGCCTCGAGCAACGCCATGGCCGAGGGTGCGAGCACGTCGGAGTTGATGATGATGCGGGGGCTGTTTTTCATTGGCGTGCCTTCTTCTGACGCGATGACAAGGAATGGTGTTTAGCAGTCTCACGATAGCGCACTCAATCAGCGAGCCACGCTGCCGCGTCGATCGTGCCGGACGACTGGGGGGAGTTCGCTAATGGGCTCGGGCCGCGCCACCAGGAATTGATAATCACACTGCTTCATCCGATAAATGGATGAGGCGGAGGGCGCCCGATGGTCATCTCACGTTTGCTGCTGCTGACTCTCTTGATCGTTGCGGGTGGCGCACCCCCGGCTCTCGCGCTTGAGCCTGAGGTCATGAAGGTGGCCGACGAGATCGCCGACCGGACGGAAGCGGCGATGCAGCCACTCATCGCCAAGAGGGACTTCCCGAAGGTCGCAGCCGAGCCGGATTTCACGACATCATTGACGCTCCTGCAGCGCGGATTTCAACCGCCGGATGCCACATGCGCCCCAGCCCTCAGGTCACAGTTCGAGGAGCAGGTAAAGGCGCTTGGCCGCGACACCCGACGGCCGATCCGGATACTGCCACAAGGTGTCCCGGCGACGGCCACGCTGGTCATCGGCGACGTTATCGGCAAACAGGCTGATCTTTCGGACGAGCCCTTCAATACGTGGGCGGACGACGCCAAGCGCGCTTCAGATCAAGATTTGTCAGCAAGGGCCAGGGCCCTGGACCTGCATGCGGGCAACACAAGTGTCCTTTCGGGCCTCTACCGCAGTGCCGACGGAGCGCTGGTTCACGGTAGTGGCGCCTTTGATTGGGACAGCTCGTACGTCTACTTCGAGCAGAATCAACCTGTCTGGAATTGTCGCTTCAACTTCGTGCAGAAGATCGTCTGGCTCTCCCTGCTCGACGTAAAGGAACGGCTGCGGTCCGAGCTTCTTGAGATAGAAGCCAGCGCGAGCCGGCGTAGTGGCGCGAACGACGATCCGGACCCTTGGCGTGGTGTCCGTGTTCGCACGGAGATCGGATACCTGACGACCGCGAACCTCTTCTGTCTGCAGATGGCCGAGACCTCTTACAGCAAGCAAGAACTCAGGGCCTGCGCTGTGCGCGTCGCCTCATCCATGATGGGCCGCCCAAATTGAGGGCGACTTCGCACTAAGGACAGGCGCCGACCAGCCCGCCCCAGAACAGCGGCAAGACCACGAGCGGGATCTAGACAAGCGGTACGATCCGGAGCGCGATGAGCACTACGCTGGCGATCTGTGCGGCGACCAGCCAGGGGAACAGGCTTCGGAACATCGCCATGCTCAGGGTGTGGCCCAGAGCGTGGAGGCAATACATACCCTTGTCGACATAATCGGGCGGCACCTGGTCGAGAGTGGAAACCTGCAAAAAGAAGATCGCCCACCCGGCAATGAAAGCGATGGCCAGCCGGAGGAGTACCGACGGGCGATCCACCCATTCAATCAGTCGATGGTACGAATTGATCACCGAAGCGTCTCGCGGGCCCTTGGCGCGAGCTGCACCTTAGCACGCGCAGCGCGCTCTACGAAAACGGGCCGGCCCCTACTCCCCCTTCAGCAGCCCGTCCTTGATCATCTGCGCCGCCGCCGCGTCTTCCTTCTTCAGGAGAACGTCGTACTGGTCGGGGGTCATCTTGCGCGCCTCGGTGCCGAGGTTCTTCAGCCTGGCCTGGACCTCGGGATCGTCGAGCACCTTCTGCAGCGCGTCGCCCAGCACCTTGATCGTGGCGGGCGGCGTCCTGGCGGGTGCGAGCAGGCCCGAGCCGGTGACGACCTCGAAGCCTTTCAGGCCGAGCTCGTCGAGGGTCGGCGTCTCGGGCAGGTCGGCGGCGCGCTTCAGGCTGGTCACCGCCAGCGGCTTGAAGGTGCCGGCGCGGAGCTGGCCGATCGAGCTCGGGAGCTGGTCGACGACGGCGTCGATGTTCCCGCCCATCAGGTCGGCGATGGCCGGCGACGAGCCCTTGTAGGGAACGGCGGTGAACTTCGCGCCGAGCATCTGCTGCATCCGCAGGATCGCGACATGGTTGGTGGTGCCGTTGCCGGCATGGCCGATCCGCACCGCTTCGGGGTTGGCCTTGGCGAAGGCCGCCAGCTCGGCGAAGCTCTGGAAGCGGCTGGTGGCCGGGACTTCGATCACCAGCGGCGTCTCCGACACCGTGCCGAGGCCCGCGAAATCGTCGACGGTATAGGGCGGCTGCGCCACCAGGCGCGGCGCCAGCACGAAGCCGGTCGTACCGGCCAGCACCAGTGTGTAGCCATCGGGCTTGGCCTTCGCGGCGGCGGTCTGGGCGATCAGGCCGGCGGCGCCCGGCCGGTTCTCGATGACGACGGCCTGGCCCAGCCGCTTCGACAGCGCCTGGCCGACGGTGCGCGCCGTCACGTCGATGTTTCCGCCGGGCGCGTAGCCCACGAGGATCGTGATCGGCTTGCTGGGGAAGTCCGCCGTCTGCGCCAGGGCCGCCGCGGGGCCGACCAGCGCGGCGCCCGCGAACGACAGGCCGAGCGCGATGAAGCTGTTCCTACGCATGACACACCTCCAGATAATTCCGGCGCCTCATAGCAGGGGGGCGCCGGGATTTCGGTGTGACGTAAGCTGTCCTGTTCCGCGCTTCGAGTTTCGCGCGCGGGGAACCGATCAGCAGTAGGGCGCGGTGCGGCTGCGATAGCCGTCGTAATACTGGCTGCCGCAGACGACCTGCTGCTGCACGACCTGATCCTGATAGCCGTTCTGGCCGCGATTGGTCACGGCGACGGTGGTGTAGCGCCGGCCGTCGGCCTGATTGTAGCGCCCCGAATTCTGCTGCTGGTAGTTCTGCTGCTGGTAGGGATTGTAGCCCTGCTGGTTGGGGTAGTAGTTGGGCGCCGGCTGGGAATAGGTGTTACGCGGCGGCGGGGGCGCCCCGTAGGCGTTGTTGTAGGCCGGCGCGGGCTGGCAGGCAGCGGCCGCCAGGCCGATAGCGGCAACCAGCGCGAGCCTCGCAGACATTCCCAACATAGCCGACCCTCCAAGGTGCAGTTCCATCGCAGCAACGCTTTCCGCCCCTGCGAAGTTGCGCGCTGCACGGGGTGTTCACCGAACGTGGTTCCGCCAGGCCGCCGGGGGCAGGCCCATCCTGGCACTGAAAGCGCGCGAAAAAGCGGCAACGTCAGCGTAGCAGGTGGTGACCGCGATGTCGGCGACGGTGAGATCGGTGTCGCGCAAGAGTTTCTGCGCGACCTGGAGGCGGACCTCGGCGATCAGATCGCGGACCGTGGTCCCGCGCTCGGCGAGGCGGCGGTTCAGGGTGCGATTGCTCAAACCCAGGGCGGAGGCGACGGCGTCGGCGTCGACGACGCCCTGCGCCAGCCCGCGGATGATGGCGCGGCGGGCGCGGATCGCGATGTCCAGTTCCTCTCCGGGCGATGGCGGCACAGGCGGCGCTGTCGGTCCCCGCGGCACGGGCTCAGGCCGGCGCGGCAGCCAGCACGGATCGAAGACCACGGCGCTGAGCGGCGCGCCGAAGGCGAGCGGCACCTTGAAGAACGCCTCGTAGGGCCGCCGGTCGGCCGGCGCGCGACGGGCGAAGGTGACGCGCGACGGGGTCCATTTGGGCCCGCACAGGAGGCGCAGGATGTTCGCCACCGCCACCAGCGAGAAGTCCTCGAGGAGGTCGGTGCCGCGCCGGTGATAGGCGTAGGGCGTGAAGCTGAAGCGGGCGCCGTCGGCGCCGACCGTCAGAGCCGGCACCAGCGCCTCGCCGTTGAGATGCAGGTTCATCGTGAGCCCGCGCAGCGCCCGCTCGACCGAGCGTGCGCCGCCCAGCAGGCCGGCGATCGGCGCGCCCAACGCGTCGGGTCCCACCGGCTCCGCGAGCAGCAGCCCCAAATGCGGACAGTCCGCCCGTTCGGCGCCGCGCGCGGCGAGATCGAGCAGCCGGTCGACCGGCCAGCGGGCCTCGGGATCGTCAAGACTGTCGGGCGGAAGGCCGCTCTCGGCCAGCAGCGGCGCCAGCGCAACGCCGAACCGCGCCAGCAAGGCCTCGAGGCCCAGCATGGGCCCGACCCGCATCGCCCGGCCTTCAGAGCCGCTGCAGCGGGCGAGCGCGCCGGGTTCTTTGGATGTCGCGAGAATCGTCACCTTGTCCCGATCGTTGCACTTTTGGCGCAAACTGTCATGGCGTCGGGCGGTGCGCTTTGGCACACCGCCGCCGACATATCGGGCCCATCGCAATGATCGAGGAAGCCTCGTTGAATCTGAAGTTGGCGGCCGCTGCGATCGTCGTTGGGGGTGTCTTCGCCTGCACGGGCGTTGCGATGGCGGAGCCGGCGGCCGCCAACACCGCGACGGCGGATCGCGACGCCTGGCGTTTCCAGGCCGCGACCTATGGCTGGCTGATGAGCGTGAGCGGCAGCACCACCTCGCACGGCCAGACGGTCGACACCAATGCGAGCTTCATCGACCTGCTGCAGAAGAGCGATTCGCTGATCGGCTACATGGGCTATCTCGAGGCCGACAAGGGACCGCTCGGCGTCTATGCCGACTTCGTCTTCACCAAGATGGGCTTCACCACCAGCCAGGCCGCCTATCGCAATCCCCTTCCCGGCCTGAAACTCAGCGCGACGGCCAATGCGGCGCTCACGATGCAGATGTTCATCGTCGAGATCGGCGGCGTCTACGAGCTGGCGCGCTGGGGCGGCGCCGGCGGCGGCTCCACCACGCTCGAGGCGGTGGGCGGCTTCCGCTACTGGAACGTCAACCTCACCGGCACCTTCGACGCGCTGATCACCGCCGACACGACGCGCTTCAACCTGAGCCGAAGCGCCGGCTTCGCGCTGGCCGACAGCGGCACCACGGCGTGGGTCGATCCGCTGGTCGGCCTGCGCCTGCGCCACCAGCTCGCGCCCAACCAGACGATCACGGTGCGCGGCGACATCGGCGGCTTCAACCTGCAGAACTCGCTGAGCTGGCAGGCGCTCGCCGTCTACTCCTACGACTGGCAGATGAGCGGCTACCGGATCGCAGCCCTGCTCGGCTTCCGTGCGCTGGGCGTCAACTACAACAGCGGCAGTGGCGCCACCGCCTTCGGCCTCAACGAGGTCTTCTACGGCCCGGTCGTCGGCGCGAGTTTCCGATTCTGAAAGAGAGAGGTTCGATCATGGCCATCAATCGTCGCAACGCCACTTTGGGCGGTCTCGCCGGCACGCTCTCGGCCCTCGGCGGCCTGCTGCCGCTGTCCGGCGCGCGCGCCCAGGAAGGTGTGCCGGTGCTCGGCGGGCTGGAAGAGTTCTGGCTGGCCACCGACGCCTATGTCTACGGCTACCCGCTGGTCACCATGGAGATGACGCGGCGGATCATGACCAACGTCGCCGCCCCCGCCGGTACGCGCGCGCCGATGGGCCAGTTCGCGCGCATCCGCGAATATCCCAACGCCGCCTTCCGCGACGTCACCGCGCCCAACGCCGACACGCTCTACACGATCGCCTGGGCCGATGTCGGCAAGGAGCCGTGGGTGCTCAGCCTGCCCGACATGAAGGGCCGCTATTACCTGTTCCCGCTGCTCGACGGCTGGACCACCGTGTTCCAGGTGCCCGGCGCGCGCACCACCGGCACGGGCGCGCAGACCTATGCCATCACCGGCCCGGGCTGGAAGGGCACGCTTCCCGCCGGCGTGAAGGAATACAAGTCGCCGACCGGCCTGGTCTGGATGCTGGGCCGCATCTACTGCACCGGCACGCCGGAGGATTACGCCGCCGTCCATGCGCTCCAGGACCAGTGCAAGCTGGTGCCGCTCAGCGCCTGGGGCAAGGACTACACGCCGCCGGCCGCAACGGTCGACGCGTCGGTCGACATGAAGACGGCGGTGCGCGAGCAGGTGAACGCGCTCGACGCCGTCTCCTACTTCACGCTGCTGGCCGAGCTGATGAAGACCAACCCGCCGGTCGCGGCCGACGCCGCCGCGGTCGCGCGCTTCGCCCGCATCGGCCTGGTGCCCGGCCAGGACTTCGACAAGACGAAGCTCAATGCCGACTTCGTCGCGCGCATCCCGCACATCGCCTTCGACCGCATCATGCTGCAGCTCAAGGTCGGCAAGTCGGTGAAGAACGTGAACGGCTGGCTCTACGACACGGTCACCGGGATCTACGGCACCGACTATCTGAACCGCGCGCTGGTCACGGCGATCGGGCTGGGCGCCAACCGCCCGCAGGACGCGATCTATCCGATGTCGCTGAAGGATGCCAGCGGGCGCGATTATGACGGCGCGAACAAGTACGTGGTGCGCTTCGCCAAGGGCCAGCTCCCGCCGGTCAAGGGCTTCTGGTCGCTCACCATGTACGACGCCGACTTCTTCTTCGTCGCCAACCCGATCAACCGCTACTCGATCAGCGCGCGGCAGAAGCTGAAGGCCAACGCCGACGGCTCGACCGACCTCTACATCCAGAACGAATCGCCCGGCGCCGACAAGGAGTCGAACTGGCTGCCCGCGCCCAAGGGCAAGTTCCAGCTGATGCTGCGCATGTACTGGCCCAACGAGACGCCGCCGTCGATCATCGACGGCAGCTGGTCCCCGCCCCCGGCGAAGAAGATGGGGTGAGGGCGCTTCTCACGGTGAGGTTCGCTGCCCGTTCAGGGAGAGCCGTTGGACCGGGGTCGCGTTGAAGCCCGGCGGGGCACTGAACCAGGCGGCGCCGTTCAGCATGGTGTCGCGGCCGACCAAGTAGAGCTTGCGCATATAGGCCTGGTCGAAGGGGCCGCTCAACCTGTCGCTGAAGCTCTGGGGAATGAATGCCACGTTGTACTCGATGCCATCGCGCTGGGCGATGACGTAGAGCTGGTAGAGATCGCTCAGCCCCTGCGCCTGGATCAGCGTGGCGATGGCGCGGTCGGCGATCTTCATCGTGTTGCGCGGCACCGTCTCCTGGTCGGCGCCCGGCCGTGCGTTGCGGATGATGTAGAGCCGCCGCGGCCGACGGGACAGCGCCTCGATCATGCCGGGACTTGCGTCGGACGCGTCGCGCAGCAGGTTGTCGCCGCCCAGCGACGGCGGATAGAGGACCACCTGGGCCACCGTGCCGCCATCGACATGCATTTCCTGATAGCGCTCGCCGCCCATCTCGATGTCGAACATCACCGGCGGCAGGATGCCGGGGATCGACGCGGACGCGAGCAGGATCTCGGCGAAGAAGTCCGCTGCGCGCGCGTGCCCGCTGGCGGCGATCGCCCCCATGTTCCACAGCACGCCGACCGGCACGTCGAGATTGGTCGTCGCAACGAACAGCAGGCGGCCCTTTTCGGTGTATTCACGGGCGATCGCGGCGAGCAGCCCCTGCGTGACGAAGCGCCGGATCGTGCGCAACAGCGGCGCGGAATCGTAGAGTGAATCGCCCAGCAATCCCCTCAGTACGCCGCGGCTCGTCATGATGTCGGCGACGGCGCTGTCGGTGTAGACGCTCGCGAGGTCCCGGTCGTAGTCCGGCCCGAGAAAGGCGAATGGCGCGCTCAGCGCCCCGGTGCTGACGCCCGTCACGCCCTTGAACTCCGGCCGGGTGCCCAGTTGCGTCCAGCCCGTCAGCAGCCCTGCGCCGAAAGCGCCGTTTTCGCCACCGCCCGAGATCGCGAGAAAGCTGGCCTCGCTCAAGGTCCCACCCGTCCGCTGCGCGTAGGCCATCTCGCGACGCAGGGCGGCGAAGGCGATGCGGCCGAAAAGCCTGTCGTTGCTGCCGTCGAGCACGACCCGGCAATCGTCCGGCATGCCGGCGAAACGCCCGTGGTCAAGGCGCCTCTCCGGGAGAGCCGCCAATCGGGTCGGCGCACTGCAGCCGCCGACCGTTGCCGACGCGATGCCTGCGCCGAAGGAACCGAGAAAGGACCGCCGCTTCATTGCGGGCCACTCTGCCCATGGCAGCGACCGCCGATCAATGGCCGCGCGACAGGGGAACCCGCTTACAGTCCCTTCCCGCTCGACGTCTCGCGCTCGGCCGCGCGCTGCGCGAAGACCCGCGTCACCTCGGCGAGGTTGTCCGTGCCCCAGGTGCAGAGCGGCACCAGGGCCTGGGCGAGGCTTTCGCCGAGCGGGGTCAGGGCGTAGTCGACCCGCGGCGGGACCTCCCTGTAGTCGGTCCGTTTGACGAGACCGTCGGCCGTCAGCTCCTTGAGCTGCTGGATCAGCATCTTGTCGCTCACGTCGCGCATGGCGCGGCGCAGCTCGCCGTAGCGGGTCGGGCCACCCTGGGCCAGGAAGTAGAGGATCAGCGGCTTCCACTTGCCGGCGATGACCCGGAGCGTCGCGTCGAGGCCGCAGGTGAAGCCCGGCAGGGTCGGGGTGCAGGTCTGGGCCTGCGGGGAGGTCTTCGACATTTTTAGGCACTTACCAAAAGGTGCATACTTGTCCTTAGGTGGGTACGCCTCCAGCTCTTTGCAACCTCAAACGCAGGAGCACAGGATGAGCAGACTCAAAGGAAAGACGGCGGTGATCACAGGCGGCGGCACCGGTATCGGGCTGGGCGCCGCGCAGCGCTTCGTCGAGGAAGGCGCGTTCGTCTATCTCTTCGGGAGACGGCAGGAACAGCTCGACGCCGCCGTGGCGACGCTCGGCACGTCGGCGCGCGCCGTGCGCGGCTCGGTGACGGAGATGGCCGACCTCGACCGGCTGTACGAGACCGTGAAGACGGAGCGCGGCGGGCTCGACATCCTGTTCGCCAATGCCGGCACCGGCGCCTTCGCCCCGCTGGGCGCGATCACGCCGCAGCAGTACGACCAGATCTTCGACGTCAACGTGAAGGGGCTGATCTTCTCGGTGCAGAAGGGCCTGCCGCTGATGAAGGCCGGCGGCTCGATCATCCTCACCGGTTCGACCACCGGCGAGATGGGCACGGCGCAGTTCAGCATCTACAGCGCCACCAAGGCCGCCGTCCGCAACCTGGCGCGCAGCTGGGCGCTCGACCTGAAGGGCACCGGCATCCGCGTCAACGTCCTGTCGCCGGGCCCGACCCGGACGGACCTCGCACTCGAGGTGGTGGGCAAGGAAGCCTTCGAAGCGATCGGCGCCATGACCCCGCTCGGCCGCATCGGCGAGCCGTCGGAAACCGGCGCGGTGGCGGCGTTCCTCGCCTCCTCCGACTCGAGCTTCATGACCGGCGGCGAGGTCTTCGTCGACGGCGGCCTGGCACAGGTGTGAGCTAAGCGTGGGCCAAGCCTGGCTTGGCCCGCGCTGAGTTCCCCAAGCGTCAGGACATTGCGCAGCAATGTCCGGGAGCGCCACGAGGTGTTCGAGCGATCGAAGAGCTGAAGCGCCGTTGCCGTTCACCTTTCAAGAAAGCGAAAGGTCCCTCACTTCGTTCGGGATGACAATTTTGTTGGGATTTGCGCAGTGCGCTCAATCAAACAAACAGTGTCATCCCGAACGAAGTGAGGGACCTTTACCTCAAATGCGCTTCCCCCTTCTTGCGAGGAAGCTTGCACTGCGATCCGGTGACCGCACACCGCTACTTCAGCAGCGTCAGCAGGTAGTCGGCGACTCGCTGGTAGGCGGCCGGCGTCGGGTGATATTCGAACGGCGGGGCGATCAGGTAGGCGTCGGTATAGTCGGGAATGATCTGGCGGATCGTGTGCACACGCACGCCATTCTGTTTCAGGCGATCGATCACGCCGGCGGTGACGCCGTCCCACGTGAAGACATGAAAGCGAATGCCGGGATACAGGCGCTCGAGCTCGCGCGAGGCTTCGGTGATGATCGCCGCCGCCAGCTCCTCCTCCTCGCTTTCGGTCAGGCGGTTGAACCCGACCAGCTCGCGCCAGCTCTTGCCGACGGTATTGAAGTTCCCGTCACGCACCGCCCGGCCTTTGTCGTCCACCACGAAACGCGGACCGTACCTGTCCCATTTCCCGCGCCCCGCCGCCCGGGCGGTATGGGCGGGGATGAACAGATAGACCGCATCGGTCGGCTTGCAGGTGATCGCCTTCTGAAAGCGGCCGGATTGGAGACCGGACAGGAACTGGTGCGGTCCCCAGCCGCCGATCCCCAGGCTCTTGACCTCGACCTGTCCCTTGCTCTTGGCGACGATCTGGGCCGCCGTGGTCTCGTCGTCGTTCACGCCTTCGCCGAACGTGAACGAATCGCCGAACAGCAGGACGCAGCGCTGGGCGTTCTCGACCTTGGGAACGACACGAAAATGATCGGCCCCCGTCGTGTAGGACGCATCGTAGATCACGCGATCGTCCAGCAGTCTCCGGGCCGTGACGTGCTTGTTCGGTAGCGCGATGAAGCCGACATCCGGAATGCCCTTGCCCTGGCCCTGGTCGTAGAAGCCGTTGACGAAGGTGCCTTCCATGCGAAGCCGGTCGCTCTGCCCATCCACGAAGTCGGCGTTCTTCCACGCCCCGAACGCAAGAGCGGCCGCGACAGCCGCCACGAGACTGATGCCACCGGCCAACAACCAATCCTTCATTGCCTACCTACTCCCTGGGCATGCCTGCGGCGTCCTTCCCTCCCGACGGCGCGTGCGCCTCAGCGCGATCTCTGCAAAGGGGTCGGGGTGAGCGGACTCGGCGCCAGCGGGGCGGGCGCCGGTTCGGCCGAACTCGGCGCCCGGCCGCGCATCGGATCGTTGATCGCCGGATCGCCGGTCGCCGGGTCGTTGACCTGGGTCGGCTTCACCATCGTGTCGGGCTCGCTCGCCGACGCCGGCATGACGGCGGGGCCGAGCGGAACCGGCGCGCCTGGCGCGGCGGGCATACCGGGCGCGCCTGCAGCACCGGCGGATGCGGGGCGGCCTTCCTGCTGGGAGACGGCCTTGGCGGCCGAGGTGGTGTAGAGCCACTCGTCGGCACCGCGGGTCGTGCCTTCCTTGAAGACGGCGATGGCGCGCCGCTTGTCGCCGGCCTTCCAGAAGGCCTCGGACACGTCGCGATAGACCATGCCGGTGGCGCTGGGCTTGTTGTCCTTCGGCACCATCTGGAGCGTGCCCTTGGCGCGGTCAAAGCTGCGCTCGCCGGCCGCCAGGTTGCCGCTGCGGATCTGGTACTCGGCCAGGCTGCTATAGGCGAGCGCCAGGGTGCCGCAATTATAGTTGGTGGTGGAGGAGCACTGGTCGGTGGCCGAGTATTTCTCGACCTCCTTCTGCGCCAGGCTGGTCGCCGCCTTGAGGTCGCCGCCCTCCGACGCCCGCAGCGCCTGCTCCTGGTAGGACGTGCTGTCGCTGCTCGCGCAGGCCGTGAGCAGCGCGCCCGCCGCCGCTGCCACGACGAGCCTGCGGACCTGTGTCCCGCGATCCCCCAAAAGCCCGGCCATTTCAGTTCCCTGTCGAACACGAAGGCCGTCGATCGGCCCTCCCCCATCCCGTCTTATGGCGGGCGCCTCGCCCGAACGAAAGGGGGGATTTGAGGGCCGCCGAAGCGGGGCCCTTGGCCCGTGCCCCAGGCAGCGGCTAGATTGCCACTCGCATGCGCCAATACTGGTGGGTCAATCACAAGCAGACGTTCAATCAAGAGATTGAGCATCAGTACCTGTGGTCGCCCAAGACCTCCAGCAACGGTGCCCGCAACCGCTTCTACGACAATATGCGCGCGGCAAATCCGGGGGACCTCGTCCTCTCCTATGCCAACCAGCTCATCCGCTACGTCGGACGGGTCGCGGAGTTCGCCTTCACGGCCCCCAAGCCGTCGGAGTTCGGCGCGACCGGCACGTACTGGAACAACGAAGGGTGGCTGCTGCCGGTCTTCTGGACCCGCCTCGACCCGCCGGTGCGGCCGAAGGATCTGCTCGCCCTGATCGGGCCGCTGCTGCCGGACAAGTACTCGCCCATTCGCGCCTCTTCCGGCGACGGCAATCAGGGCGTCTACCTCGCGGCCATTCCGCGGGAAGTGCACGACATCATCACGGCGCACGCGCATGTCGACGCGGTCGGGCTCGAAACCGGCGGCGCCAACCGGCTGAGCTTCCGCACCGTCACGGACGAACTCGACGACCGCGTCGAGGCCTCCATTCGCAGCGACCTCAGCCTGGAGGACACGATCCGCAACGCCACGATCCAGGCGCGCCGCGGTCAGGGTACTTTCCGGTCAAACGTGCAGAAGATGGAGCAAGCCTGCCGGCTCACCGGCATCACCAATCCCGCCCTCCTGATCGCCAGCCACATCAGGCCCTGGCGATCCTGCGAGACCGCCGACCAGCGACTCGACGGCGCCAATGGTCTCCTGCTGACGCCCGATGCCGATCTGCTGTTCGATCGCGGCTTCATCTCGTTCGAGGACAGCGGCGAGGTGCGGGTTTCTCCTCGCTTCGACCAGGGCGACCTTCGCCGCCTCGGGCTCGGCGAACATGCGTGGAAACAGCTCGGCTTCTCCGAAGCGCCGATGCCCTGGCTGGCGCAAGGCTTCTCGGACAGCCAGCGGGCCTATCTCACCTATCATCGTGCGCAGGTCTACATCACCTGACGCCGATACAGGCGACGCACGTCCATGCTTGAACGCCAGCGACGCCAACAAAAAAGGGAGGTTCGTGCCGTTGTTAGAGTCGATGTCTTCGTGAAATCTCTCGCCGCAACAGGGCTTGCGGTGGCGGGCGTCATAGGGATCCTCGCCGGATCGGGCAGCGCGCTGGCGCAGGCCAGCAAGCAGGAATATCCGATCCCGCGGAGCCCGTCGGAGGACCTGACGGCGATCGAGCGGGTCTTCACGCCGCCGAAGCCGCCGCCGCTCACCGCGTTTCCGGAACTGCGCGAACGCTGGCAGGACACACCGGCGTTCCTGCGCGATTCCAAGGTGAGCATCGACGCCCGCAGCTACTACCGCGACGCCGTACGCCCGCCGGGCAGCACGACCATCCAGGAGGCCTGGGCAAGCGGCGGCTCGGTCTCGGCCGAGACCGGCAAGCTGTTCGACCTCGTCTCGCTGGGTGCCGTTCTCTACACGTCCTTCCCCGTCATCGCGCCGCCGCACTACGGCAACACGGGGCTGCTGCTGCCCGACCAGCAGGGCTATGCGGTGTTCGGCCAGCTCTATGCCCAGGTGCATCTCGGCGATGCCTACGAGATCACGCTGGGTCGCCACCTCTACAACACGCCTTTCCTCGGCGCGCACGACAACCGCATGTCGCCCAACACCTTCTCCGGCTACCGGCTGGTCGGCACGTTCAACGGCGACGCAGGCGGACCGAGCTTTCGCTACGGGGTCGCCTACATCGACGCCATGAAGCCGCGCGACGCGCTCGCCTTCCAGTCGATGGCCAGCGCGGCGGGCGCGCCCACCTCGAATGCCGGCGTCGGCATCCTGGGCGGCCTGATGAACTGGGGACCGGTCTCGATCGGCGCGATCAATTACTACAGCCAGGACCTGCTCAACATCTTCTACACCGAGGGCAAGGTCGGCCACGATTTCGGCGGCGGCTTCACGGCGCTCGCCGCGGCGCAGTTCGTCGCCCAGAACAGCACCGGGCAGACGCTGATCAACGGCGGCAACGCCTTCGCCACCAACCAGCTCGGCATGAAGGTCGATCTCGGCTACGACACCGGCATCCTGACCCTGGGCTATTCGGTCGTGAATCCCGGTCTCGGCATCCTGACGCCGTGGAGCGCCAACCCCTTCTACACTGATGCCCTGATCCAGGGCTTCCAGCGCGCCGGCGAACAGGCGGTGATGATCGGCCTGTCGCAGACGCTGAAGCCGGTCGGCCTGCCCGGCATCGCGCTGTCCGCCCACTTTTTCAACGGCTGGACCAGCGCGCCCGCCGCGGGTGCGCCGCTGGTCGAGAGCGAATGGGACTTCCACATCGACTGGCGTCCCGACCACAAGCCGCTGCGGGGTCTCTGGTTCCGCACGCAGTACGGCCGGTCCACCGTGTGGCAGGGCAGCACCGTCACCAACAGCGAGGAACTGCGCGTGGTGCTGAACTACGGCCTCAAGCTCTACTGAGAACGTCGCGCTTAGGCTCGACCCTCGAGGTGAGTGTCGCCACACCAAGCGGCGCTCCCGGACATTGCTGCGCAATGTCCTGACGCTGACTACGCCAAGCGGAAAACCCGCCGGGCATTCGTCTCGTAGATCTTCTTTCGCTCCTCCTCCGTGACGCTCGCCCCGTCCATGAAACGCACGGCATCGGCGTCGTCTTCGTAAGGGAAGTCGGCGGCGAAGAGGATGCGGTCGACGCCCAACTCGTCCAGCGAGAGGCGCAGCGCCGGCATCGAGGTCACACCCGACGTGGTGATCACGAAGTTGTCGAGGAAGTATTCGCTCGGGAGTCGCGGCAGCTTCTGGCAGGCGCCGATCTGCACTTCCAGCCGATATCGGTTGTCGATGCGCTGCAGCCAGAAGGGAAGGCCTTCGCCCATGTGCCCGAGGACGACCCTGAGCTTCGGATGCCGCGCGAAGGTGCCCGACATGATGAGGCGCATCGCATGCAGGCCGGTCTCGGCGGCGAAGCCCCAGCCGGCGAACCACAGCGCATAGTCGAGATAGGGCGCGACCCAGGAGGCGGCGGGCTCGCGGGGATGGAGATAGATCGGCATGTCGTGCGCCTCGGCCGCCTCGAGGATCGGCCGGAACTTCGGCGCGTCGAGATACTCGCCCTTCGTATGGGAGTTCACGATCAGGCCGTTCAGTTTCAGGCTCCCGGCGGCGCGCTCGATCTCCTTCGCGGCCGCCGCGGGATCCTGCGGCGCGATCGCCGCCAGGCCGGCGAAGCGCGTCGGATGGGCGCGCACGGCGGCGGCCAGCGCGTCGTTCGACTCGGCCGCGAGCCGTGTCGCGAGCGAGGCCTCGAACACCTGCACGCCCGGCGAGGTGAGCGAGAGAACCTGCATGTCGATGCCGATTGCATCCATGTGGGCGATGCGGGCAGCGCCGATGTCGAGCAGGCGATCGTCCATCGGCTTGTTCACCGGCGTCTGCGCAAGGATCGTTTCGCCCATCTTCGCGAAACCCGGCTCGACGTCGGCTCCCGCCAGCACCTTCTGCCATTCCGCCAGGATCTCGGGCGTCACGAAAGCTTCTTCGACCGCGATACGTCGAAAAGACATGTTCACGCTCCCTGCTCCGTTACGCCGAACCTACGTCAGTGCGCCCCAATCGCCGAGTTCATTTCGTATGTAATCGACCGTCCATTCCGCGTAGCATGAGGCGCGTTCACACAGGAGCAACCGGATGACGAAGCCCGAAGACGACTCGTCGCTCCCGTCCCGCCGAATGGCCATGACGTCCGGTGCGGCCCTGCTGGGCACGACCCTGCTGGCGGGCGGTGTCTCTCAAGCGCAGGCCCAGGCGCCCGCCACGGCTCCGGCCGCTCCCGCAAGCGCCGCGATGCCCGCCGGCTACAACATCCTCTTCGTGCTGGTCGACCAGGAGCATTTCTTCCCGACCTGGCCGTTCCCGGTGCCAGGGCGCGAGGCGATCAAGAAGAAGGCCGTCACCTTCCTCAATCACCAGGCGGCCTCCTGCGTCTGCTCCTCGGCGCGCTCGGTCGTCTATACCGGCCAGCACATCCAGCACACCGGCATCGCCGACAACCTCAACTCCATCTGGCAACGCGACCTCTCGACGAAGATCAAGACGATCGGCCACCGTCTCGCCGAGCTAGGATATCACGCCGCCTATCAGGGCAAGTGGCATCTCTCGGCGAACCTTGATCTCAACGACAAGCCGGTCGACGCGCCGCTGCTCGACTATCACAAGACCATGCAGTCCTACGGCTTCCAGGACTTCTTCGGCATCGGCGACATGATCGACGGAACCCTGGGTGGTTATTCGTACGACGACGGTACGCTCGCGACGGCGATCTCGTGGCTGCGGACGGAAGCTCAGACGCTGCGCACCAAGGGCCAGCCATGGTACCTCGCCGTCAATTTCGTGAACCCGCACGACACGATGTATTTCGACTCCGACATCGGAGCTGAGAACATCCAGGGCAAGCGCCACGCGTTCGGCATCGCCCGCGCTCCGGACGACGAACTCTACCGCGCGACCTGGGACGGCGTGCCACTCCCCGCGAGCCGCCACCAGCCGCTCGACGCGCCGGGGCGGCCGAAGGCACACCTCTACTACCAGCAATCCATCGACCTGCTGGTGGGCGCCTGGCCGGACGAGGATCGGCGCTGGCGCGCCCTGCGCAACTACTACTTCAACGCCATCCGCGACTGCGACCGCAAGGTGGAGCGCCTGATGCAGGCGCTCGAAGGCAACGGCATGGCGCAGAACACGATCGTCGTCTTCACGGCGGACCATGGCGAGCTGGGCGGCAGCCACCAGATGCGCGGCAAGGGCACGACCACGTACCGGGAACAGAACCACCTGCCCCTCATGATCGTCCATCCCGCTCTCGCGGGCGGCAAGCAGTGCCGGGCGCTGACCTCGCAGCTCGACCTCACGCCGACGATCCTGGCACTCACCGGCAAGGACGCCGCCGCCCGCGCCCGGGCCGGCGAGGGGCTGCCGGGCAAGGACTTCTCCGCGCTGCTGCGCGACCCGGACGCCGCGGGAGAGAAGGCCGTGCGACCGGCCACTCTTTTCAATTTCGACATGCTGTCCTACGCGGATCCCACCTGGGCTGCGATGACGATAGACACCCGCACCTACAGGACGAAGCCACCCGCGCAGCAGGAGGCGATGCTGACGGGGCATCCGCCGGACTTCCGGAGCCGGACGTCGATCCGCAGCATCTTCGACGGCCGCTACCGCTTCTCGCGCTATTTCTCGCCTGTCCTGTTCAACACGCCGAAGACGATGGAGGAGCTGCTCGCGAAGAACGACCTCGAGGTCTACGACCTGCAGGCCGATCCCGACGAGATGGCCAACCTGGCGCTCGACCCTAAGAAGAACGGCGACCTCATCCTCGCGCTCAACCAGGTGACGAACGAGCGCATCGCCGAGGAGGTGGGTGTCGACGACGGATCGTTCCTGCCGATCCGGGACGGGAAGTGGAAATTTCCGCCATTGGATGAAAGATAGGCGTGGAGAGAGCCATACGTCGCTCCCGGACCTTGCCGAAGGCAATGTCCTGACGCTCACCGGCTTAGAAGGCCGGGCTTCGCTCGGCCTTCTAAGCCGATCGCTCGAACGTGCCGGTCAGCGCGGCCTTGGCCAGCGTATTGAAATGCAACTGAAACCCAACGACGGCGGCTGAAGTCTCGGCATTCACCGGCAGGCTCTCCTCCTTCACGGCGAACACCGTGAACACGTAGCGGTGCGGGCCGTGGCCCTGCGGCGGGCACGGGCCGCCATAGCCCGGGGCGCCGAAGTCGGTGCGCGTCTGCAGGGCGCCCTTCGGGAGAAGGCCAGCCTTCGGGTTGCCGGCATCGAGCGCCAGCTCGGTCGTGCCGGCGGGGATGTTGACCACTACCCAGTGCCAGAAGCCCGAGCCGGTCGGCGCGTCGGGATCGAAACAGTGCACGGCAAAGCTCTTGGTGCCCTCGGGCGCGCCCGACCAGCGCAGGTGCGGCGACTTGTTGCCGCCGCCGCAGCCGAAGCCGTACTCGGCCGACAGGATGTGCTCCATGCCGAGGGCGGCGCCTTCCTGGAAGCTGTCGCTGGTCACGGTGAAGGACATGGTTGTTTCCTCGCTGTTCAAGAGATGTGTTGCACCGGCTCACGGCCCGAATGGGAGCGGGCGAAGCCCGGTCCTATTCAGGCTTGATCCCGATCTCCTTCATCACCTCGAGCATGATCTTGCTGTCGCGCTGGAAGACCTTGTTGGTCTCCTCAAAGCTGAGCGGGCCCACGATCAGGAAGTTGGCCATCAGCGCCTTCACCTTCTCGTCGGTGCCGGCCTCGATCAGCGTGTCGGAAAGCTTCTTGGCGATGTCCTTCGGCGTCGCGGCCGGGACGGCGAAGACGGCGAAGGCGCGGGTCTCGTAGAATCCGCCGACGGCGCCCTGCTCCACCATCGTCTCGACGCCGGGATAGGCCGGCAGACGGTCGCCCATCATGGCGATGGCCTTGCCCTTGCCGGAAGCGATCACCGCCGCCGCACCGGCGGGGCTGCCGGCCGCGCCGTCGAGCTGCTGGGCCGCCACGTCGGCGAACATCGCCGCCTCGCCGCGATACTGCACGACCTCGACCTTGAACCCGTACTGGCGCGCCATCGTCTCGATCAGCATCTGCGGCGTCGAGCCGGGCCCGTAGGCGCCGAAGTTCAGCTTGTCGACCTTCTTGGCGTATTCGAGGAACTGCTTGAGGTTGGTGGCACCGGTCTTCTCGGCCGCCACGACCGGACCGCCCAGGCTGGTGGTCATGGTGAGATAGGTGAAGTCCTTCTCCGGATCGTACGGCAGGTCCTTCACCGTGACCCGGTTCTGGATCAGCGACGAGGAGATGGTGCAGAGGATGGTGTAGCCGTCCGGCGGCGCGCGCTTGACCTCGGCCACGCCGATCGTGCCGCCGGCGCCGCCTTTGTTCTCGACCACCACGGAGGTGCCGAGCTTTCGGCCGAGATATTCACCATAGACGCGCGCGATACCGTCGGTCTGGCCGCCCGCCGGATAGGGCACGAGGATGCGGATCGGCTTGTTCGGGAACGCGCCCTGCGCCCGCGACGAGGTGGCGAAAAGAGCCGGCGCCGCGAGAGCGCCCGCACCCGCAACGATGAGCCCGCGACGAGTCGGTGTACGCATACTTCAGTCCTCCCTGATCCAGGGCCTTCGCGCCCCTTGATCTTGCGGGCGGAACACTAGTTCAGGACGAGTGAAGGCAGCAAGCAGATGGCGCACGGTCGCGACTTTGTGCGCTACAGTCGGAACGGATTCGAAGGAGCCTTCCGCTGCACGACGCGACATCGCCGCTATTCATTTCGCTGTTCGGGATCGCAGGCGTCGCCTTCGCCTATCTCCTGGGCTCCATACCCACGGGCTATCTGGCGGGCAGGCTCCGCGGCATCGACATTCGCGAACATGGCTCGGGGTCGACCGGCGCGACCAACGTGTTGCGCACGCTGGGCAAGGGACCGGCGCTGGCGGTGCTGGTCGTCGACGTGCTGAAGGGGGTCGCGGCGATCCTGCTGGCGCGCTGGCTCTTTCCCTGGCTGCAGGCGCCGGCGGCGTGGCTGCCCTGGACCGTGTGCCTGTGCGGCCTGGCGGTGCTGCTGGGACACAGCCGCTCGATCTGGCTGGGGTTCACCGGCGGCAAATCGGCGGCAACGGGACTTGGCGTCCTGCTCGCTCTGTCCTGGCCGGTCGGCATAGGCGCGGCGGCCGTTTTCCTCGCCGTGCTGGCGCTCGTGCGGATCGTGTCGCTCGCCTCGATGCTGGCCGCGGTGACGGCCGCGATCCTCGTCTGTGTCCTGCCTGAGCCGCTGCCCTCTCGCCTGCTGGTCATCGCCGGCGGCCTCTACGTGCTCGCACTCCACCGCGCCAACATCGCGCGCCTGCTCGCCGGCACCGAGCCCAAGGTGGGGCGCAGCAGCGCCTGAACCCTTGTCATCCTGAGCGAAGCGAAGGATCCAACCCTCGCGACACAGTCCTTTGGTCGTTCCGTGAGGTCCTTCGCTGCGCTCAGGACGACCGGTTTCGGTCGCGCATCAATTCGGCAATCGCCTGGTCGAGATGGGCCTGCAGGAACGGCTTGTTGAGGCGCGGGATGCCGGTGCCTTCGCCGTTGGGCAGCTCGGCATAGCCGGTCGCCAGCAGGATCGGCAGATCGGGGCGTTCCCGCCTGATCGCGGCGATCAGTTCGGTGCCGGTCATGCCCGGCATCGCCTGGTCGGTGACGACGAGATCGACCCTCTTCATCCGCGCGAGGGCCGACAGCGCCTCGTGACCGGAATAGGCGGTGGTGACCTCATGGCCGAGATCCTCCAGCATGGCAGCCGTGTTGACGAGGATCAGCGCATCGTCGTCGACCGCGAGGATATGAAGCGATGTCGCTTCCGGCGCCGGCGCCGAGGGGGAGCGCTGCGTCGGGACATCGGCGCCGGCGGCCACCGGGATCCACAGCGACGCGGTCGTGCCGGCGCCCGGCCCGCTCTCGAGCTGCAGCCGGCCGCCCAGCTGCTCGGCGAGGCCGTGCACCATCGAGAGGCCGAGGCCGGTGCCCTTGCCCACGCCCTTGGTCGTGAAGAAGGGCTCGGTCGCGCGCGCCAGCGTGGCCGCGTCCATGCCATGGCCCTGGTCGCGCACCGAGAGGCGCACGTAACGGCCGGACGGCAGCGGGAACGGCGAGGCCGGCCCCGCTTCAACCTCGGCTGCGGAGATGGCGATCGTGCCGCCGCGCGGCATGGCATCGCGCGCGTTGACCACGAGGTTGAGCAACGCCATCTCGAGCTGGTTGACGTCGACCCGTACCGGGGCGAGCGATGGCGGACAGTCGACGTCGAGCACGATCGCGGGGCCGAGCGTGTGGTCGAACAGCGTCGTCATGCCGGCCACCAGCGCAGCGACCGAGGCCAGTTCGGGATCGAGCTCCTGCCGTCGCGCGAAGGCCAGCATGCGCTGCGTCAGGGTGGCGCCGCGGCGCGCCGCCTGCATGGCATTGTCGATCAGCAGCAGGTTCTTCTCGTCCGGCGACAGGCGCTTGCGTACCAGTTCGAGGCTGCCGATCACGGCCGTCAGCAGGTTGTTGAAGTCGTGCGCGACGCCGCCGGTGAGCTGGCCGATCGCCTCCATCTTCTGCGACTGGAACAGCGCCTCGCGCGCGCGCTCCAACTCGAGCTGGGCGTCGCGGCGTTCGGTGATGTCGCGGGTGACCTTGGCGAAACCCAGCAGCGCGCCGTCGGGCCCGCGCACCGGATCGATGACGGCGCTGGCCCAGAAGCGCGTGCCGTCGCGGCGCACGCGCCAGCCCTCCTTCTCGAAGCGGCCCTCCTGGACCGCCGTCGCCAGCGCCCGTTGCGGCTCGCCGGCGGCGCGGTCCTCCTCGGTGTAGAAGCGCGAGAAGTGCTGGCCGACGATCTCCTCGGCCGTATAGCCCTTGATGCGCTGGGCGCCGGCGTTCCATGTCGCCACGTTGCCCTCGGGGTCGAGCATGTAGATGCCGTAGTCGGTGACGCTCTGCACCAGCAGGCGGGTTTCCTCCTGGCTGCGGCGCAACTGCTCTTCGGCCGCCCGCCGCCGGGTGAGATCGCGCGTGACCTTGGCGAAGCCCAGCAGCATGCCGTCCGGACCACGGATCGGTTCCATGACGACGTGTGCCCAGAAACGCGTGCCGTCCTTGCGCACGCGCCAGCCCTCGTTCTCGAACCTGCCTTCCCGCAACGCGAGGTCGAGCGCCCGCGCCGGCAGGCCGGAGCGGCGATCCTCCTCGGCATAGAAGCACGAGAAATGGCTGCCGACGATCTCGGCCGCGCTATAGCCCTTGAAGCGCTCCGCCGCACTGTTCCAGCTCACGACGTTGCCAGCCGGATCGAGCATGTAGACGGCATAGTCCAGTACGCCCTCGGCCAACGGGCGGAACGAGTTCCCGTCGGCCCGTTCGCTGGAAAACGGAAGAACTTCGGGGGCGTGGACCGTCATGCTTCTGTGTAGCACGGATAGGAGGCGCGCGGCGGGATTGCCGAAGCACGGTCGGGTCGTGGAGACGTGAAACCACGGCGAGTTCCTAACTTGCTCTCCTTGGCATATGCATAGGACTGTGCATTTTGGGCAGTCCTGGGTCGTAGCTTTTCATGATGTTTCCGCAAAAATCACTTCTTCCCGGACTGACCCTAATTCTTGTTGCAGTCGCCGGCATGCCGGCCCTGGCGGAGCCGTCGGCTCCCGCCTGGAACATGTACCAGGGGGGTACGAGCCTCGAGATCCAGTACACGGCCGGCGCTCTGAACACGGTTTCGGGCGGCGTGGCCGGCAATCATGCCGCTCTCATCGACGTTGCGATTGGAGGCGCCAGGATCAACGGGTTCACCATCGATACCGGCTCCACCGGCATCGCAATCTCGGCCGCTCTGCTTCCATCGCTCGCGGCTTACAAGCCGCTCGGCGCCGGCACCATCAACTACGACAGCAGCGGCGCCTCGCCGTCCGGCACGTTCTATGAGTTGCCCGTCAGCCTGCTCGGCGGCACCTCGGGCGGCACCCCCGCGACGGGTTCAACCACCGTCAAGGTGCTGGTCGTTACCAACGACGACAACACCAGGTATTTCGGCATCGGCAACAACAGGAACAACGTCTACAGCGGCACGATCAACCCCTCTCTCACCTTTGCCCAGAACGTGGCTCAAGGGAATCTCACGCAGGTCTCGGCGGTGGGGATGAATCCCCTGCTCAACGTTTCGGTGAACGGCACAGCGTTGCCCAACCAGGGCTATGTCGTCATGAACGACCGGATCGTCGTCGGCCTGACCACGGCCAACAACGGCTATTCGTTCGTCCAGCTCACTCCGGATGCGGCAAACGGGCCCAACCTCTGGAACGGCATTCCGGTCTCGCTCAAGGTCGGAAGCGGCGCCGCTGGCAGCGGAACGATTCTCCACGACACCGGCATCGACTATGCCTTCCTCAAGCCGTTCGGCCACGACAACGAACGGGTCGACATCTCCATGCCGGGCACCTCGGCGACGGGTGCCCTTTACAGTTTCGACATCGACCGCTCAAAGCTGCAGTGTGCGACCACTTCCAGCAACTCGATGAAGCCGTGCCGCGTCGAGGGCTCCACCTCGAGCACGCCGTTCCTCAACACCGGCCGGCAGTTCTTTGCCGGCTTCAACTACCTGTTCGATCCGGTGAACGGCTTCGTGGGCTATTCACTGTCCGATTCCGGTCTGACCACCACTGCGACGCTGGATCCAATGCTGGCGCTGACGGGCACGCTCGCGCTTGCAAGCGGCTTCACCACTGATTTCGACGCCTACCTCATGGGCAACACGACGTTCAGTCAGACGGGTACCGGCACCTTCTCCGGCACCATCTCCGGGCCAGGTGGCCTCACCATCTCGGGCGGCACGGTCAACCTGCTGGGCAGCAACACCTTCACCGGCGGCCTGTGGATCGCCTCGGGCGGCACGCTGCGCGCCGGCACCGATGCCGCCATGGGCGCTTTGTCGGGCGGCCTCACCTTCACCGGCGGCACGCTGCAGGCGACCTCGGCCTTCACCATCGACCGCTCGGTCACGGTGGGTGCCGGCGGCGGCACCTTCGACACCAACGGCAACGACCTGCGCGTCAGCAGGGCGATCGGAGGCAGCGGCGGCCTGACCAAGACGGGCCCGGGCATCCTGACGCTGTCGGGCGCCAACAGCTACACCGGCGGCACTTTCGTCAACGAAGGTACTCTGCGTCTCGCGGCGGGCGCATCGCTATCGCCATTCGGCGCACTCGTCGTCAATGGCGGTACCTTCGATCTGAATGGCAACAATGTCAGCGTCGCCCTGCTCCAGGGAACCGGCGGCACGATCTCGCTGGGCGCCAGCACGCTCACCGTCACGGAGTCGGCCAGCACGACGCTCGCCTCCGTCCTCACCGGCAGCGGCGGCCTCTCGATGCAGGGCACGGGGCTGCTGAACCTGACGGGCATAAACACCTATACCGGCCCGACCACGGTCTCGAACGGCCGGCTTGCGGTGAACGGCAGCATCACCAGCGACGTGACGGTCGGTCCAGGAGGCAGCCTGGGGGGTGCCGGCACGATCTTCGGCAGCGTGACCAACGGCGGCATGCTGGCCCCTGGCAACTCGATCGGCACGCTGACCGTCACGGGCAACCTCACCCAGACGACAGGCAGCACCTATCAGGTCGAACTCAACAACCAGGGCCAGGCCGATCGCGTGAACGTCACCGGCACTGCCGTGCTGGGCGGCACAGTGAACTTCATTGGCGACCCCGGCTCCTACGCCGCGCAGCAGACCTACACGATCGTGAATGCCACCGGCGGAGTCACCGGCAGCTTTGCCGGCGCCATGGGCAACTACGCCTTCCTGTTTCCGTCGCTGAGCTACGACGCCAACAACGCCTACCTCACCGTCTCGCGCAGCTTCGCGCGCGGTGCACAGACGCCGAACCAGGCGGCGGTCGGCGCGGCGTTCGACGCCAGCGCCGCGACCGCCACCGGCTCGTTCGGCAGCGCCATCGCCACCCTCACCACCCTGTCGCCCGCCGCGGGCACGGCGGCACTGAACGCACTCAGCGGCCAGAACTATTCCGGCTTTTCCTCGGTTGGCGTGGCGGGCGCGCAGCTCTTCATGAGCAACTTCGCAGGCCAGGCCGGCGGTTCCTCCGGCGGCAGCAACCGCGTGGCGCTGGCCGAGGCCTGCGACGTGGCCTGCGACAGCGTCACTCCGGCGCTGTGGGGCGCCTGGGGCGGCGCGGTCGGCGGTCTCGGCACCATCCTCGGCACGACGAACGCCGGCACCCTCACCTACAATCTCGGCGGCTTCGCCGCGGGTATCGACCGCAAGCTTTCGCCCGACTTCCTGCTCGGTGTCACCGTGGGCTACAGTGGCGGCACGCAATGGGTCCAAGGCTTCCAGGGCCAGGGTACGACCGGCACGGTGCAGGCCGGCCTCTACGGCAGCTACGCGCGCGGCCCCGTGTACGTGGATGCGCTTGCCGCCTATGCCTATTCCGACAACCAGATGACGCGGCAGATCGCGATCCCCGGCATTCCGGCGGCGACCGCGCAGGGCCGCGCCGGCGTCAATCAGGTGTTCGGCCAGGTCGAGACCGGTTATCGCTTCGATATCGGCGGCCTGGCTCAGGCCTTCGTGACGCCGTTCGCACGCCTGCAAGCCTCGACGGCAACCCAGAATGCCTTCACCGAGACCGGCGCCGGCTCGCTTGGCCTCAGCGTCGCCGCGCAGACGACCAATTCGCTGCGCACGGTATTCGGCGCGCAGCTTGGCGGCGCGATGGACCTCGGCTGGCGCGAGAAGCTTGCCCTGCAGTTCCGGCTGGGTTGGGGCCACGAGTTCGCCGACACGGCTCGCCCGGTCACAGCCTCGTTCATCGGTGCCCCGGCCTCACCCTTCACGACCTTCGGTGCGGCGCCGCAGCGCGACAGTGTCGTGCTGGGCCTCGCCGCCAGCACGGCGCTGGCCGACTCGACCTCGGCCTATCTCCGCTACGAGGGCGACGTCTCCAGCCAGACGTCCAGCCACGCGCTCACCACCGGCATCCGCATGGTGTGGTGAGGCCTGGGCTCAGCGCACCCGTTCGACAGCCTGGGCGATGACTTTGAGCTTTTCCTCGGCAGAACCCGCACTGCAGATCGGGTTGTCGGCAAAGGTGGCGAAGCCGCAGTCGGGATGGAACAGCAGCCGGTCCTTGCCGAACAGGTCGATGGCGCGGGCGATCTTGGCCACGACCTCCTCCACCGGCTCGGCCTCGGCGCATTTCTGGTTCACCACGCCGACGCCGATCCGGGCCTCGTCGGGCAGCGCCTTCAGGATCTCTAGCTCGCCGGCGCGCGGGGTGCACATCTCCAGGAGATAGGCGCCGACCCGCATCTGCTTCAGCGTGTCGACCAGCGGGCGATAGTCGCCGCTCAGCGCCACCGATTCGTCGGGCGTCCAGTTGCCGCGGCAGACATGCAGCGCAATGCGCTCGCGCGGGCTTCCCTCGACCACGGCATTGACCAGGTCGCGCGCGAAGGCAAGCTCGTGCGCCGGCTCGCGCGATTCCGAAAGCGCGCCGCACATGAAGGACGGGCCGCTCTTGGCACCGCTGAACACCACCTCCGACAGGACGGGCTCGTCGAACTGGACGAGCGACACACCGGCATCGAGCAGATCCTTCAGCTCGGCCCGCAGCGCCGTCACGATGTCCTGCGCGAGCTCCTCGCGGCTTTCATAAGCGCGCTCGTTGAGGCACTCCATCCACATGGTGCGCGTGAGCAGATAGGGGCCGGGCAGCGCGACCTTGAGGGGCTTCGCCGTCAGGGTACGCAGGAAATCGGCCTCGTGGCCCGCCAGCGGCCGGCTGCGCGAGATGCGGCCCAGCACCGCCGGATGGCGCACGTCGGCGGCCGGCACGTCGAGCGCCCTGAGCTCGCGCTCGAATTTCTCGGGATCGTCGACCAGCGGCAGCAGGTCAGTGAGCGGGATGAGCTGGCAATTGTCGAGCCGGGTCGCCACGAAGCTCGCATAGGAATCGCGGCGCTGCTCGCCATCGGTGAGGACGCCCGCCCCGGCCCGCTCCTGCGCGGCGACCACAAGGCGCACGGCGTCGTTGGCGGTCTCGTGGAACGCGGCCTCGTCGAGCTTGCCTTCTACGTAGGAATGCATGGCCTCAACCATCCAGCGCGGACGCGGCCAGGAGCCGATGCCCATGACGGACATCGGAGGCACAGACGGCGCGGCGATGGGGGTACGGGGGGCTTGGGGCTGCGACGACGCTTGAGTATGAGCGCCGCTGGAGTGGCGCACCCCCAGCGGCGCCTGGCCGCGCTCCGCGAGCTTGCCCTTGGCGATCACGAAGCTGCGCTGCTTGCCAACTTTCCGGAACGACACCAGCTCGTTCGAGGTGAGGCGGCACCAGGCCGGCAGGTCCTCGTCGACCGAGATTTCCGTCGAGAGGATTTCCAGCAGCTGGCCGCGCGCCATCGGATCGATGTGCTTGCGGATCAGCAGCAGCAGCCCGTTGCCGCAATCGAGATCGCCGCCGTCGAAGCTGACATCGGCACCGGTGATGCCCTCGGGAAACGCATGTGTCTCGGTCGGTTTCATGGCGGGGTCTCGCTGTTGCCGTAGAGATGGCCGAACGCGGCCTCGTCGAACTGGGCCACCGGACTATCGATCACCTTCCGCCCCTGCGACAGGCCGACGACGCGATCGGCGTAGGTGCGCGCCAGATGGACCTGGTGGAGCGAGCAGACGACGCCAACGCCGTCGCTGCGCGCGATACGCTGCAGCAGTTCGAGGACGCCCGCGCCGGCGGCGGGATCGAGGCTGGCAACGGGTTCGTCGGCGACGATCAGGCTTGGCCGCTGCGCCATGGCGCGTGCGATCGCCACCCTCTGCTGCTGGCCGCCCGACAGCGTGTCGGCGCGCTGCATCGCCTGGCGCAAGAGCCCGACCCGATCGAGGCATTCCAGCGCCAGCAGCCGGTCGTCACGGTCGAAGCGACGCATCACGCCGCGCCACGCCGGCACATGGCCGAGACGGCCGGCCAGCACATTGTCGAGGGCGCTGAGGCGGCTCACCAGGTTGAACTGCTGGAACACCACGGCGATGCGGCGGCGGGCGCGTCCGTGCAGCTTCGCGATATCGTCGTCGTCAACGCGGACCTCGCCCTTGTCGGGTGGCAGCAGGCCGGTCAGGCAGCGGAACAACGTCGTCTTGCCGGCGCCGCTGGGCCCCAGAACGGCAACGAACTCGCCCTCGCGCACGGTGAAGCTGATGTCGTCGATCGCCGCATGGCCCTTGAAGGCCTTGCCGAGACCGACGGCTGTAAGACGTGGAGCGCCGCTCATGAACGTATGAGCCGCTTGCGCAGCCAGGCCGAGACTTGGTCGAGCACGGTCACGACCACCAGGATCATGGCGATGATGGTGAAGAGCCGCGGGAAGTCGAGCAGGTCCATGCTGTTCTTCAGTTCCAGCCCGATCCCGCCCGCACCGACCACACCCAGCACGGTCGAGGCGCGGATGTTGAACTCCCACCAGAAGAGCGTGGTCGAGAGCATGACCGGCAATATGTCCGGCACCAGCGCATAGCAGATCGCGGTGAAGCGCCCGGCGCCGGTCGTGCGCACGGCTTCGAGCGGCCCGAGATTGGCATTCTCGATATGGTCGGCGAAGAACTTGGCGGCACTGCCCCAGGTGTGGAGCGCAATGCCGATCACGCCCGCGAAGGGGCCGAGGCCGACCGCCGCGACGAACAGCAGCGCGAAGACGAAGGAGTCGATGCCGCGCAGCGCGTTCAGGAACCAACGCACCGGGTAATAGAGCGCGGGCCACGGCGTGATGTTGCGGCTGGCGAGGATCGCCATCGGGATGGCGAGCAGCGTCGCCAGCGTCGTGCCCAGCGCTGCCATCGCCACCGTCTCGGCGATGCGATAGGCGAACAGCGGCACCTCGCGCGTGTCGGGCGGCCAGGCCGACGCGATCCAGTGGCCGAGCCTGGGCAGGCCGGTCGCCAGCCGTTCGAGGTCGATGCCCGCGAGGTCCCACGACACGGCATAGAAAGCGAGGACGAGCGCCGCGATGAGCCAAAGGCGCAGGCGTCGGACACTGAAGCCACGCCCCTGCGCCTCGAGTTCGGCAAGCGCTTTTTCGGCCGCGCTCGCCATCAACGCATACTCGACACGTCGACCGTCCTTGACCCACTCACCTCACCCTTGTAAGTCGGCGTCTGCCGGATCGGCTAGACTAGCCGGCGCGGTGGCGGCGGGTAGACCGACTCACCCCGGGGCGTCGAAGCTCGTTCCTCAGCAAGGTCGCCCGTCCGTCGTTCCAGCGAACCCGAACAGTCGCGTGGGCCGCATCGCGAGCTCGCTTTCGCAAGGAAGGGTTGCCATGGAACACCGTCGCATTGTCGGCATCGACGTGTCGAAGGACCGACTGGATGTGCATGTCCTGCCGTCGCAGGAGGCCTTTGCGGTTTCCCGCGACGCAACAGGCCTCGTCGAGCTGTGCCGCCGCCTGGGCGACACGGTGGACCTCGTGGCGGTCGAAGCCACTGGCGGCTACGAGACCCTCGTCGCCGCGACCCTCTCGGACCACGGCATGCCTGTGGTGATCGTCAATCCGGCACAGGTCCGGGCCTTTGCCCAGGCGCTGGGACAGCGTGCCAAGACCGATCCGATCGACGCGTCGGTCATCGCCCGCTTCGCCGAGGCCACCCGGCCCCAGATCCGGCTGCTGCCCGATGGGGCCGCTCGCCTGCTTTCCGATCTGATGGCGCGCCGGCGCCAGATCGTCGAGATGATTGCGTCCGAACGTCAGCGCCTGTATCGCACCGAGCCGCCGCGCGTGCGCAAGAGCATCGAGCGATTGTTGAAGGCTCTTGAGCGCGAACTCGGCACTATCGACCATGACATCGATGGCGCCGTGCGCGGTTCACCGCTGTGGCGGGAGAAGGAAGACCTGCTGGCATCGGTGCCAGGCATTGGCTCGATCATCGCCAGGACCTTGCTGGCCGAACTGCCCGAGTTGGGGCGGCTCGATCATAAAAAAATTGCAGCGCTTGCCGGCCTGGCTCCCTACACACGCCAGTCCGGTCTCTGGAAGGGCAAGGCCCGCATCGGGGGCGGACGGGCGGTGGTCCGAACGGCCCTCTTCATTGGCGCCCAAGTCGCCAAGCGCTGGAACCCACCCTTGAAAACCTTCTACGAGCGCCTCATCGCCGCCGGTAAGACCAAGATGGTCGCCACCATCGCCGTCGCCCGCAAACTTCTTGTCATCCTCAACGCCATCCTCAGAGACAGGACACCATGGCAAAACGCTTGACCTCAGACACAGTCGCTGAGGAGCGAACGCAGTGAGCGTCTCGAAGGGTGGACAACAAACGAGGTGCGCGTGCCCATCCTTCGAGACGCGCTCCTGCGGAGCGCTCCTCAGGATGAGGGCTTTGTTGGAAAACCGGACGTGTTTCCATCGTGCCCAGAAAGACTCTACGCCTTCGGCTTGATCTTGCCGACGGCGATGCCCGCCTTCTCGATCATGTCGTAGCTCTTGTGCGTCGCCGACACGAAACCGGTGTAGCGCGGCGGCAGCAGGGTCTTGGCCTGGTCGGCCGTGATGGAGGTCAGGATCTTCTGCACCTGGGCGCCCATCTCCTTGGGCGCATTGGCCGGCAGCGCGATCGCATCGTTAGGCAGCGGATCCGAGGTCCAGATGATCTTGTTGCTGTCTTCCTTGATGCGGCCGGCCGCGATCATGGCGTTGCGCTGGCGGTCGAAGTCGGTGGCCATGTCGACCTGGCCCGAGCTCACCGCCATCTCGTTGGCCGGATGCGTCGCGCCCTCGCTGTACTTCCAGAAGGTCCTGGGATCGATCTTCCAGACTTCCTTGGCGTAGTAGGTCGGGATCAGCCAGCCCGAGGTCGAACCGACATCGGCGAAGGACATCGACTTGCCCTTCGTGTCGTCGGGAAACTTCGTCACCTGCAGGTCGGGCCGGGCGACGATGATCCCAAGGTAGGTCGGCTTGTCGTCGTACTTCACCGTCGCCACGGCCTGGCAGCCGGTGGCGTTGTTGGCGATGATGTAGCCCCACGGGCCCATCCAGGCGACGTCGAGCTGGCCCGAGCCCATGGCGACGGCCATGCCGGCCCAGTCGGTCGTGGCGACCAGGTCGAAGTCGGGATTGCCTAGTTCCTTGGCGAGATGCGCGAACAGCGGCAGATAGGCCTTCCTGGTGTCGTCGGGCGTGGGCATCAGCGGGCCGACGCCGAAGCGCAGCTTCTTCTTGCCCTGCGCGATCGCCGGGCTGGCGAGCAGCGAGGCGACGGACAGCGCGCCCGACGCGGCGATGAAGCCGCGGCGGTTGGACTTGAGGATCGTCATGGCGATCGTTCGCTCAGTAGCTGACGCTGGGGCAGGCTTCGCCCATGAACTCGACCAGCTTGGCGCCGCCGACCACCAGCGCACCGTCGACCAGGTTGTTCTCGTCGAGCTTGCGCTTCTTGAAGCAGGGCGAGCAGACGAAGATCTGGCCGCCGGCCTCGACGAAGCTCTTCATCAGGTCCTTGAGCGGCGCGAAGCCTTCCTCGTGGATGTCGTCGGCATAGCCCTTCTGCGACAGCCGCGTGCCCTCGATCGACAGGAAGACCATGGTCTTCTTGTCCGACGCGACGGCGGCGTTGGCGACGACGAAGGCCACCGTGGCCTTGTCGGTGTCGTTCTTGGCGTGGGTCAGGCTGACGACGAATGAACCGGGCATGTCTCTCTCCTCCTTGTTGACTTCAGGACCAGTCGGCGCGCGAGCGGATCCAGAAGCTCTGGGTCGCCGGATCGTGCGCGAGCAGTTCGTTGTTCGTGAGCCGGCACCAGGCCGGAATGTCGTGCGGCGCGGAAATGTCGAGCGCGATCACGCGCAGCACGCCGCCGGGCATCGCCTTCAGCTTCTTGCGCAGGTCGAGCACGAGCGGCCCGCAGCCGAGATGGCCGGCGTTCCATTGGTCGTCCGCTGCCGGAAATGCTCCCTGCTCCACCTGGCCGCCGTCCCACGAAAAGACGCGCCCGCGCCGACGAACTGCCAAATTGGCAGCAGCTCGGTCGGGCGGCGACAACGTCGGAATGATGATCTGGCGGACACGAACAACGCCCCGTCCCTAAGGACGACTGGCTCCCCCGGAGCACGGCGTTCCACTGGTGTCGCTCGGGGGCGGACAGTAAGCATCGCCCCGGAGAGGGTCAATGACGCGCGACGCGTCCGGCGCGTCACGCGGAACGAAGCACCCTCCCGGGCTAGGCCAGCCGGTACTGTCGCTGGAAGAACGCCGAGTGCAGGCCGCCCTCGGGCGGGCGGGCGGAGATGTGCTGCGTGACCTGGGCGTTGTCCGCGGCATTGCCGGCGACCATCAGCATGACATGGTTCACCGGGATGGTCTTCAGCGTGCCGCGCCGCAGCAGCTCGGCGAAGACCTGCTCAGGCTCGCCCTCGGGAACGGGCGTCCAATAGCGCAGCGCCTTCAGCATGCTCTGTGTCGCGGCATCCTGCAGCCGGTAGTCGCCGTCGACATAGTGCGTGCCCAGCGTCTCGATCCGCGCGATGCAGATCGGCTCGCCGCCGGCCGCCGGATCTTCCAGACTGTGGTCGGTGTGCAGCCCGTGCGGCTCGGGAAAGACGAACCTGCCGTAGGCATAGTGCTCCTTGCGATAGCGTGCCGGGGGAACCAGCACGGCGATCATCGCGTCGACTTCCTCGTTGTAGAGCCGCACCCAGGGCACCATGGCATCGCCCGCGCCGACGGCAGCCCTTTCCTCCCAGCGTTCGTCGACGTTCACCGTCACCACATCGTCGAACTGCCGTGCCCGCTCGAAAATCTCCTTCACCGCAGCGTCACGGAAGCGGGCGATCGCCAGCGGCAGGTCCGCATGCGCCTCGCGATCGTTGAAGTTTCCGTGCAGGCGTTCGAGCAGCGACCACTCCGCATCGGAGAAGGTCACCGGCTCCAGCAGCCTGAGCCGCGACGGCAGGGCCGCCCAGGCCTCGCGAAGGGACGTCGTCATGGGGGCAACCTAGCATGCACCGATCGGCGATTTCACCGCTGCCTCGCAATCACGGGCGCGAGGCAAAGGCCCCCGGTGCGATTCCGACGACGCGTCGGAAGGCAGTACTGAACGCACTCACCGAGCGGTAGCCGCACGCCGTCGCGACCTCGGCCAGCCGCGCGCCGCCGAAGCG
This sequence comes from Reyranella sp., assembly GCF_965279625.1. GTDB lineage: Bacteria > Pseudomonadota > Alphaproteobacteria > Reyranellales > Reyranellaceae > Reyranella. The sequence goes on along the minus strand of NZ_OZ257251.1, from coordinate 4,915,063 downwards.
CAGCCTGTCCTTGGCGAGCGCCATGCGCAGCCGCAGCAGATAATCCATCGGCGACAGGCCCACGACCGCCGTGAACCGCTCGGCAAATGCCGAGCGCGACAGGCCGGCGACGCGGGCCGCCCGCTCCACCGTCCAGGGCCGGCGCAGGTCTCCGTGCATCGCGTTCAGCGCCTTGGCGAGCTGTGGGTCGCCGAGGCCGGTGAGCAGCCCCGGTTCTGCAACGACACCTGGCGCGGGGGCCTGGCGGATCGCCTCGACCAGCAGGACCTCGAGCAGCCGTTCGAGCACCAGTGCCTGCCCGGCACGTTCCGACGAGGACTCGTCCCGGATGAGCGCCAGGAGATGATGCAGGCGCGGACCCGTCGGATTATGCGACAGGATCTCGGCGCGGCGGGGCACGAGGCCAGTCAGCAGGTCGGCGTTGGTCGGATCGAAGGTGAAGCGGCCGCCCAGGATCTCGACCTCGGGCGGCCGCGAGGCATCGCCCACGAAGCGTGCGCGCTCCGGGCCCCCCGCTCTTGGCGTGTAGTCCACCACGACCGTCGGCCGGGCCGCGTCCGTCTCGCGCGCGAGACGCCAGCTTGGCGGTCTCGACAGCAGCAGGAAGTCGCCCTGCTCCAGCGCGCGCGGCGGCTCGCCCTCGACCCCGAACTCACAGTGGCCCGAGGCGACGAAGCAGAAGACGACACCGGTGCTCGCCGGAAAGCGCACGGTCCAGTTGCCGTTGGCCTGCATCTGCTTCCACAGCAGGGCCTTCGGGCGCAGCAGCGCGACGGTCTGCCCAAGCGGATCCACGTTCGGACGATCTCGAATGAAAAGCGGGGCCTCACGGATAGTGGAAGGCCGCCGATCTGGCTAGCGTGGCCCATGTCCCAGAACAGTCCCGTCACGCTCGCCACCTGGCGCACGCCTGAAGTCATCGCCACCGCGTTCCGCACCGTCCCCGACTTCATCCCGACCGCGCGCATCGCGGCCGCGCCCGGCGCGCCCTCCGACCTGCCCGAAGGACCGATGGCCGAGTTCGGCGCCTTCGACGTCGCCTTGGCGCCCGATCGGCATTTCGACCTGCCGGCGCTGCTGGCCGCCACGGCGACCGACGCCTTCCTCGTCCTGCAACACGGCCGGATCGTCCATGAGAGTTACGGAAACGGACTCGACGCTGAGACGCCGCACATCCTGATGTCGATGTCGAAGGCGGTGACCGGCCTCGTTGCCAGCCTGCTGGGCAAGGCCGGCACGCTCGACCTCGAGGCGCCCGTCGCGACGCTCGTCCCCCAGATCGCCGACACTTCGTGGCGCGGCGCGACGGTGCGCCACCTGCTCGAGATGCGGGCCGGCGCCGCGCTCGATGCCGCGACGCTCGCCGCCTACGCCGCGGCGACGGGCTGGGAGGCCCTGCCCGCGGGCGCGCCACCCGCCGACCTCGCGCGCTTCTTCGCCGGCATGGCGCCCGTGTCCGGCGCCCATGGCGGCGCTTTCAAATACGATTCGGCCAACACCGACCTGCTGGGCCTTGCGCTCGAACGCGCGACCGGCCGTTCCTACGCGCAGCTCGCGAGCGAGCTTCTGTGGCAACCGATGGGGGCAGCGCATGACGCCTTCATCACCGTCGACAGTCGCGGCGCCGCGCGCTGCAGCGGCGGCGTCTGTGCCACCGCCCGCGATGTCGCACGCCTGGGACAGCTCGTCCTCGACGGCAGCCGCCGCGGCCCACATCAGGTCGTGGCGCAAAGCGTGATCGACGATCTGTGGACCGGAGGCGACGCCGGCGCCTGGCGCGCCGGACAGTTCGGCGCGAGCTTCGGCGCCATGGGTCTCGGCACGACGCGCTATCGCAATGGCTGGTACATCGTCGACGGCCCGCCGCGCCTGCTGTTCGCCATGGGCATCCATGGCCAGAACCTGTTCGTGGTGCCCGACCACGGGCTCGTGATCGTGAAGCTCTCCTCGCTCGTCACGCCGATCGACCCGCCCGCCATCATGCTGGCCCATCGCGCCGTGACGGAGGTGGCGCGGCTGCTGGGCCCCTAGCGCGCGAGCGCACGGCCCGTCGTGCAACCATGCCGATTGACAAAGAACGGCAGAGGATCACGCTGCGGGGCGACGCGGGGAGAGCATCATGACGACCACCGTCTATTTCGCGACCAATCGAGTGGCGAACCATCCGGCGGACCGGCCGGAGAACTATACGTTCAGCATGGTCGCGCCGGACAATCCGCTGCAGGTGACCTACGGCACGGCCTTCGTCGACAGCGCCGGGCTGACGGCCGACACGGTGGGCGCGATCCGCTCGCTGCAGGATCTGCAGAAAGGCGGCTTCAGTCAGACCGCGATCGACGATCTGGCGGAGGGCGGGCGCAACATCCTGGTCTTCATCCACGGCTTCGCCAACAGCTTCGCCGATGCGCTGACGCGCGCGGCCTTCAACCGCGAATGGCTGGCCCAATCGGGCGTCGCCGATGCGGACACCGCCGTCGTCACCTTCAGCTGGCCCTCGCGCGGCCAGTTGTTCACGGTCCCCTTCCCGACCCTGCCCTACCGCTCGGACCAGCGGATGGCCGGCGGCTCGGGCCTGCCGCTGATGCGCTTCTTCGCCAACCTGCTGCCCATCCTCGAGACGGCGCGGCGCAACGGGCGGCGGACCTTCCTGCTGACCCACAGCATGGGCAACCTCGCGCTGCAGGGGGCGGTGCAGGCCTGGTTCGAAAACGGCAACGGCGATGCCGAGATGTTCGATCACATCTTCCTGGCCGCGGCCGACATCGTCGACGATGCCTTCGACGCGGCCGTGACCAACAGCCTGGCGCCGCTCTGCCGGCTGGGCCGGCGCATCACCGTCCTGCACAACCGCCGCGACCAGGTGCTCGACGGGCTGAGCGAGACGCTGAACTTCTGCCACCGCCTCGGCCAGGACGGGCCGCTGGGCGGCAGCGACCCCATCCTGTTCCCGCCCGCCACCTACCGCAGGATCGATTGCAGCGGCTTCACCGACTACGACACAGGCTTCGCCGGCTCGCACCAGTATTACCGGCGCTCCGCCAGCGTGCGCGCGGAGATCGCGGTGTTGATGGGGGCTTAGGACACTTCCACCTCATCCTGAGGAGCCGTGCGAAGCACGGCGTCTCGAAGGATGGACAACAGACGGGGTGCGCGTACCCCCCCTTCGAGACGCGACCCTTCGGGCCGCTCCTCAGGGGAGGTCTGTTTTTCTGGCAGGCACACCGTTTCGACACACCTTGCCGTCATCATGCGGATGAGGCCCGCCCCTGCGACAGGAGACACGCCATGACCGCACCGCGCCCGTCCCGCACCCATATCGGCAACCACAAGCTCCAGCCCGAGACGTTGATGCTGAGCTACGGCTACGACCCGGCGCTGTCGGAAGGCGCGGTGAAGCCGCCGGTGTTCCTGACCTCGACCTTCGTGTTCGGCTCGGCCGAGGAAGGCCGCGATTTCTTCGACTATGCCTCGGGCCGCAAGACGCCGCCCGCCGGCAGCGCCGCCGGCCTGGTCTATTCGCGCTTCAACCATCCCAACAGCGAGATCGTCGAGGACCGGCTGGCGGTCTACGAGGGCGCCGAGACCTGCGCCCTCTTCTCCTCCGGCATGTCGGCGATCTCCACGACCCTGCTCGCCTTCGCGCGTCCCGGCGACGTGGTGCTGCACTCGCAACCGCTCTATGGCGGCACGGAAACCCTGCTCGCCAAGACCCTGTCGGGCTTCGGCATCAGCGCCGTCGGCTTCATCGACGGGGTGAGCGAGGCCGCCATCCGCACCGCCGTCGCCCAGGCACGCTCGAAGGGGCGCATCTCCGTCATCATGATCGAGACGCCGGCCAATCCGACCAACACGCTGGTCGACATCGCCCTGCTCCGCCGCTTCGCCGACGAGATCGGCGCGGCCCAGGGCACGCCGCCGCCCGTGCTGGTCTGCGACAACACGCTGCTGGGGCCTGTCTTCCAGCGCCCGCTCGACCACGGCGCCGACGTCTCGCTCTATTCGCTCACCAAATATGTCGGCGGCCATTCCGACCTGATCGCCGGCGCGTCGATGGGCCGGAAGGAGATCATGGGCCCGATCCGCGCCCTGCGCGGCAGCTTCGGCACCCAGCTCGACCCGCATTCCTGCTGGATGCTGGGTCGCTCGCTGGAAACGCTGGGCCTCAGGATGGAACGCGCCAACTCCAACGCCCGCCTGGTCGCCGAATGGCTAGCGGCCCATCCCAGCGTGGCCAAGCTCCACTATCTTGGCCTGCTGCCGGCGGGCTCGCCCGAGAAGGCACTCTACGAGCGCCAATGCACCGGTGCCGGCTCGACCTTCTCCTTCGACATCAAGGGCGGCGAAAAGGAAGCCTTCGCCTTCCTGAACGCGCTGAAAATCTTCAAGCTCGCGGTGAGCCTCGGCGGCACGGAGTCATTGGCCAGCCACCCCGCCGCCATGACCCACTCCGGCGTCCCCCTCGAAGTCCGCGACCGCATCGGCGTTCTAGACACGACGATCCGGCTGTCGGTGGGCATCGAGCATCCGGACGATCTGATCGCGGATCTGACGCAGGCGTTGGCGGCCAGCAGCCAACTTCATCCACATCAGACCAACTTCACCTAGTCTCGCTGCGATCTCGCGCTTTCCCACCTGAACCCGCTTTCGGAAATAGAGAGCGAAGCAGTTCGTCACTCGGCTCGGGTTGACGGTAGCTGCAAGCGGGCCGAAAGTTGTACACGCTGACGATTGGACGATGTGGAGCCTAGTTGATGGCAAAGAAGATTCTAAATCCTGATCTCCAATTCGACGATGAGGCGGATGAGGAAGGCGTTGCTGAACAACTCGAGCCCGGTGAAATAGCCGCTGTTGTAACTGGCACTGACTGGACCACCGAAACGATCGTTTCTCAACTCACGCGCGGCAACATTCAACTTAATCCGCGGTTCCAGCGCCGAGACGCATGGAAGCAAGATCGAAAGAGCCGCTTTATCGAATCCCTGATTGTGGGCTTGCCGATCCCACAAATTGTACTAGCCGAAGCAAAGCGACAACGCGGCAAGTTTATCGTTCTCGATGGCAAGCAGCGACTTCTAACCATTCTTCAATTTTGGGGTAACGGCGAGGGAACTAATAATGAGTATAGACTCTCGGGTATGACACTTCGTGAGGACCTGGATGGAAAGTCATTTGCCGATCTATCAAATGAACAATCTAGCAGGAATGATTTCGACGCGCTGTGTAACCAGACTATACGGACAGTTGTTATCAGGAATTGGAAGGATACAGATTTCCTTCACACTGTATTTCTGCGTTTGAATACAGGCAGCGTTAGCTTATCTCCCCAGGAATTGCGACAGGCGCTACTACCCGGTGAGTTTGCAAATTTCGTTGATGACAGAGCCGCCGAATCCGCCGGACTTCGGAAACTATTGGGTATCAGCGGGCCCGACCCCAGAATGCGAGACACTGAGATATTGGCTCGCTTTATCAGCTTCAGATTCTTCGCCGAGGGTTACCCGGGAAGAATGAAGGGATTTCTAGATGCGACATTCGAGACATTCAACTCGAATTGGGCCGACAACGGTCCTTCTGTTGAAAGGGCGGTCTCAGACTTTGAAGATGGGGTAAAAGAACTGGTGAATGTGTTTGGTGATGAGTTAGCCAAGAAGCCCAGCTCGCGACAGTTCAACCGAGCCATTTTTGATGCATTGATTTATTTCCACTCTCAGCCTGCAGTGCGCAAGGCCTTGCGATCAAAAGCTGCGGAGGTAAGAAAAGCTTACAAGGACCTATTCTCAACAGATTCGAAATTTCTCAAGGCTATTGAGAGCGACACCGCGGGTGCATCGAACACATCGACTCGATTGAATATATGGGCGGCTGCACTTTCCAAGATCATCGGCAATCCCGTCAAAGCTCCAAAGATACCCGTCGCAAACAGATCTACAGAATCGACGAGAGGGGCCAGTCAGTAAGCGCCATGGCCGACTCGAAGAGATTGGCGAGTCTGAAGCGCGAGATCGTGCTGTTGAGGAAACAGTTTCTTCCGGCGCAATTTGATAATCTCGGCGTCTATCCAGACATGCCGAAGGTTCAAGCGAGCACAAGAGCTTTTCTGGTCCTGTGTCATGCGGCTTTTGAGAGCTACTTTGAAGAGTGGGCAAAAGATATTGCGCGCAACAGTGAGAAGCTTTGGAAGAAGTCCGGGAAAGTAAGCGTACCGTTTGGCTTTCTTCTTGCCACCATGATCAAGAAGATTGGTGTGCCCACCGTCTTGAATAATGCGAACGACAGTCCACAGTTGTTTAACGGCGCAGCGACAGCGCTGTTTCAAGACTTCTATAGCCGAATCAAAGATAACCACGGGATCAAAGAGGCCAATGTTCTCAGCCTGTTTGTCCCACTGGGCATTCCGGCATCAGCGTTTGGATCTACGCTTCTCCCAAGCCTGCAAACGTTCGGGGAGCTCCGCGGCGAACACGCCCATCACTCAGGCAAAGCAGTTATCTCAGCTGTGGATCCAGAGACGGAATGGAAGAGGATTGAGCAGCTTTCCGTCGAACTTGCTTCATTCGATGCGTGGTGCGCGGGTGTGAAAAAGGCAATCAGATGACTCCCTGCGGACCCGCCAACGGAGTTTTCCACCAGAAAACTACCGCCTTATGAAGCACGCCCCTCACCGCTGCGCCGCCCCCTCCCGCGTCTTCCACATCGACCAGGCGATGCCGGTGGCGATCAGGCCGATGGTGACGGCGAGGCTGGCGATGGGCGGGAACTTCGCGTCGTCCAGGAGGAAGTCCGAGACGAAGATCTTGGAGCCGATGAAGACCAGCACCGCGGCCAGCGCGTGCTTCAGGTAGTGGAAGCGGTCGATCATGGCCGAGAGCGCGAAGTACAGCGCGCGCAGGCCCAGCACCGCCATGATGTTCGAGGTGTAGACCACGAACGTGTCGGTGGTGATGGCGAAGATCGCCGGCACCGAGTCCACCGCGAACACCAGGTCCGCGAGGTTGATCACCACCAGCGCGAGGAACAGCGGCGTCGCGGCCAGGACCATGCGGCCGGTGCGCTGGTCGGGCGTGGAGACGAAGAAGCGGTCGCCGTGCAGCTCCTTGGTCACGCGCAGGCGGGTGGAGATCCAGCGGATGGCGGCGTTGTTGGCGAGGTCGGGCTCCTGGTCGTTGGTGAAGAACATCTTTATGCCCGTCACGATCAGGAAGGCGGCGAACAGGTAGAGCACCCAGTAGGCTTCGCTCACCAGCGCCGCGCCGGCCGCGATCATCAGGCCGCGCAGCACGATGACGCCGATGATGCCCCACAGCAGCGCGCGATACTGGTACTTCGCCGGGATGGCGAAGAAGGTGAAGATCAGGCTGATGACGAAGATATTGTCGATCGACAGCGCCTTCTCGATGAAGAAGCCGGTGTAGTACTGCATGCCCAGCTCGGCGCCCTTCTCGACCCAGACCCAGGCGCCGAAGGCCAGCGCGATCGAGATGTAGAAGGCCGAGAGCTTCAGCGATTCGCCAATGCCCATCACCCGGTCCTCCTTGTGCAGGAGGCCGAGATCGAAGGCGGTCAGCGCCGCCACCAGGGTCACGAAGGCGAGCCAGAACCAGACGGGCGTGCCGAGGAAGGGCTGGACCAGAAGCTCGGTCATACCGGGGTCCGAAGGGTGGGGCGGCGCATGTTGGTTCGTCCTCTGCGGGTGAGAGGGCGAAGATGGGCGGCCGCGGGCGATTGTAGAAATAGAAAGAATGGGCCAGAGTCGATAGTCATGGACTATCACCCCTCCATGATCCCGCCATGACCACGCTGCGCCAGCTCTCCTATCTGGTGGCCCTGGCCGACACCCGGAATTTCCGGCGGGCCGCGGACGCCGTGCACATCGCCCAGCCCACGCTCAGCCAGCAGGTGCGGGCGCTGGAGGCGCGGCTGGGCGTGACCCTGGTCGAGCGCAACGAGAGCCCGGTCCAGCTCACGCCGATCGGCCGGGACCTGGTGACGCGCGCGCGCCGCATCCTGCTCGACGTGAAGGATGCCGAGGACATGGTCCGGCGCTCGCGGGCGGGCATCGCGGGCACGATCCGGTTCGGCGTCACGCCGACGCTCGGCCCCTACCTGATGCCGCGCATCGTGGCCTCGCTGCACCGGCGCTTCCCAGACCTGCGACTCTACATCCGCGAGGGCATTCCCGACGAGCAGGCGCGCGAGCTGGCGCGCGGCGAGCTCGACATGGTGCTGTCGCCCCTGCCCGTCTCGGGCAGCGACCTGCACATCGAGCCGCTGTTCCGCGAGCCGCTGCACATCGTCTGCCCGCCCGAGCATCCGCTCGGCCGCGCAGGCAAAGTGCGCCGCGGCGACCTGGCGGGGATCGGCTTCCTCAGCCTCGACCGCCGCCACCATGCCCACCGCCAGGCCCGCGAGATCTGCGACGACCTCAAGGCCACGCTGCTCGAGGACTATGAAGGCACCAGCCTCGACAGCCTGCGCCAGATGTGCGGCTCGGGTCTGGGCTTCGCCATCCTGCCGGAACTCTATCTGCGGTCGGAGGTGGGCGGCGCCGACATGGTCACGCGCCTCCCGATGGCCGGCTGGAGCGCCAGCCGCTCCCTCGCCGCGGTATGGCGCGACGGCTCGGCCTATGCCGACAGCTACGCCACCATCGCCGAGACGATCGCTGCGGAGGCCCGGAGCATCCTCGCGGGACCGGCGCTATAGAGCATCTTCCCCTCCCCCGTCTCGGGGGAGGTGCCCCGGAGGGGCGCAGGGGGTCATGACCCCATCGCCCTCGTAAGACGAGGGCACTTCCCCTTTGCGGACTCCGCAAAGGGGAAGAGTGTGATCTCGTCTAAATCCCCTCGTTCGGGATCGGCAGGACGATGCCGCAATGCTTGCAGTGCACCGCGTCGACATCGTGCACCAGCAGGGCGCAGGAGGGGCATTCGAAGCGGACCTTGTTGGGCCGGAAGATGGCCTGCAGCAGGCGCAGGAACAGGCCGACGCCGACCACCATGATGATCACGGCGAGCAGCCGGCCGCCCGGACTCTTCAGGGTGATGTCGCCGAAGCCGGTGGTCGTGAGCGTCGTGATGGTGAAGTAGAGCGCGTCGACGTAGTTCGAAATCTGCGGATTGATGTGGTGCTGGGTGACGTAGACCACCGACGTCACGATGAAGATGAAGACGCCGAGATTGACCGTGCGCTGGATGATGTCCTCGTGCTGGCGGAACCACGCCGAATCGCGCCTGAGGTCGCGCAGCAGGTGGTAGGAGCGCAGCAGGCGCAGCGCCCGGGCGATGCGCAGGAACGCAAAGTTCTCGAGGAAGACCGGCAGCAGCAGCGACGCGATCACGATCAGGTCGGCGGCCGTCGTGATACTGAACAGATGGCGCAACGGCCGGCGCTCCACCCAGAGCCGCGCCATGAACTCGATCGACAGCAGGATGCCGATGACGAGATCGAGCGCGATCATCCACGGCTGGTGGCCGCCGAAAGGCGCGACGAGAAACAGGGCGATCGTGGCCAGGTCGAAGCCGACGAGCCCGTAGCGGAACCGGCGGGCCTCGCGACCGTCGCCGAAATAGAGGTCCCGGAACTTTTCGCGCAATCGCGTCGTTGCCATGCCTCCAGATACCACGGCCCCGGCTCCCCAGCACCGAGACAACGATGGACGACGATCGGTTCCGACCCGGACCAGACGGGGGCTATATTCGCTTGGCGCCAATCCCCGCTCGTGCGAGATGACCAACGTTGGAATGGCGATGCCCACGGCGGGCATCGGCCGGCGTTCGAGTAGTCGAGAGGGCGTGGATCGTGCGAAGCATCGGCCTGCTGGCGTTGGCCGGCGCATTCGTCCTGGGCACGCATTCCGCCAGAGCCGACGACATCCGACGGCCGGGCACCGTCTCACAGATCGATTCGACGCTGCAGAACGCGCTCACCTCGCTGGGCCTGCCGCCGCGCGACGCGACGATCGTCGCCGACGTCGTGGTGGCGAGCGCGATGATCGTGGGCGCCATGGGCACGGGCGGAACCACCGCCTCGGCCGGGGCGGCTGCGGGTTCGGCCGCCGGCGCCGCGGTCTCGCCGACGCCGGCCTTCAGCTGCCCGGTGTTCGCGGGCGGATCGCTCCTGCTGACCGAGGATGGCTGCCTGTGGAGCACCGTGTCCGGCCAGTGGACGAGCCAGGGAAGCGGCGACGCGTCGGGCACGTCCCAGGCGGCCGTGTTTCGCATCGGCGGCCAGACGCAGGTGGCCGAGGACTGGTTCCTGGGCGGATTCCTGGGGATCGGCTTCGCGTCGGGCCAGGCCGGCGGCGGATACGTGTCGAGCACCGGCCAGACCTACGACGGCGCCCTCGCGCTCAAGTGGGTGCGCGGTCCGTGGCTGCTGGCGGCCGGCCTCGCCTTCGGGGCGAGCGTCAACGCGCTGCAACGCGAGGCAGGCCAGATCACCGGCGCGAGCTCCTCCTATGGCGGCAGCTTTCGGCTGCGCGGCGCCTACGAGGTTCCCTTCGACGGCTGGTACCTGCGGCCGCGCCTCGACCTCGAGCTGCGCTACTTCAATCGGCCGGCGTTCCAGGAGTCCGGCGGGTCCGGGCTGGCGATGGGATTCGGCGGCGAGAGCACGGTTCACCCGGCGATCGTGCCGGCGCTGGAAGTCGGCGGCCGGATCGACGTGGCCCAGGACACGATCCTGCGGCCCTACCTCGTGGCGGGCGCGACGGTGCTGCCCGACAGCGGCTCGACTTTCCAGACCTGGTTCGTCTCCGGCCCACTGGCGGGGTTGGGCGCGTTCCAGGCGACGGTAGCCGCTCCCAACCTCCTCGCCACCCTGGAGGCCGGGCTGCAGGTCTATCGCACCCATGGCTTCGAGGCCAAGGCGGCCTACGGGCTTTCGGCCGGGACGGCGTACCTCAATCAGAGCGCAACGCTGCGCCTCGCCTGGCACTTCTGAAGCAGATGCGGCCCACCCTTCTCCCCGGCATGCGCTAGACTGGACAGATGAAGGCAAGCGACAGCACCGACACGACGGCCCCGTACTGGCGCCGGGAGACCGCGACGCGGGCCGGGCTGATCGTCGATGCGAAGGCCTACTTCGAGGTCGGCCGCAAGGCGATGCTGAAGGCGCGCAAGCGCATCATGCTGATCGGCTGGGACTTCGACGCCCGCATCGAGCTCTCCGACGAGCGCCTGCCGGGCGAGCCGCGCACCCTGGGCGAGTTCGTGCTGTGGCTGGTGAAGCACAATCCCGAGCTCGAAGTGTTCCTGCTGCGCTGGAACATGGGCGCGGTGAAGACCCTGTTCCGCGGCACCACGATCTTCACGCTGATGCGCTGGATGGCGCACCCGCGCATCCACACCCGGCTCGACAGTGCCGTGACCCTGGGCGCCTCGCACCATCACAAGATCGTCGTGATCGACGACTGCCTGGCCTTCTGCGGCGGCATCGACATGACCAGCAATCGCTGGGACACGCCCGAGCATCACGACCACGATCCGCGCCGAGTCGGTCCCGGTGGCAGCCCCTATGCGCCGTGGCACGATGCGACCACCATCCTCGAAGGCCCGGTGGCGGCGGCGCTGGGCGAGCTCGCACGGCAGCGCTGGCAGGCGGCCGGCGGCGCGGTGCTGGCCCCGGTCGAAGGCGCCTGCGACTGCTGGCCCGATGGGCTCGACGCCCAGTTCCGCGACATTGCGGTGGCGATCTGCCGCTCGCGACCGGAGGGGGACGGCAAGGGCGGCGCGCCGGTGCGCGAGATCGAGGCGACCTATCTCGCGCTGATCGCCCGCGCCCGGAAATACATCTACGCCGAGAGCCAGTACTTCGCGTCGCGTCGCATCGCCGAGGCGATCGCCCACCGGCTGGAGGAGCCCGACGGGCCCGAGATCGTGCTGGTCAATCCGTTCAAATCGCAGGGCTGGCTGGAGCCGGTCGCCATGGATACGGCGCGCGCCCGGCTCTACGGGGCGCTGGAACACCTCGATTGCCATCGACGGTTCCGGATCTATCACCCCTTCACGCAGGCCGGCGAGCCGATCTACGTGCACGCGAAGATGACGATCGTCGACGACGAAGTGCTGCATGTCGGCTCCTCGAACCTGAACAACCGCTCGATGCGCCTCGACACCGAATGCGACGTCACCATCGATGCCGCTCATCCCGGCAACGAGGCCGCCGCAGGCGAGATCCGCTCCCTGCGCGACAGCCTGCTCGCCGAGCATCTGGGCGTCCCCGCCGACACGGTCGCCGCCGCGATCGAGACCAAGGGCTCGCTGATCGAGGCCATCGAGGCGTTGCGCGGCGACGGCCGGTCGCTACGCCCCTACGAGGTCCCCGACCTCGAGGAGGTCGAAAAGTGGCTGGCCGACAACCAGGTGCTCGATCCCGAGGGACCCGACGAGATCTTCGAGGCGACGGCAAAAGGCGGCCTGCTTCGCGGGCTACGCCACCACCTCCACACGCACGCCGATCGCCTGCGGCACCGGCTGCACCACCCGTCACGCCCCTGACGGAAGACGGGCCGAGCCATCAGAGCTGGTAGTACAGGCCGCCGCACAGGCCGATGACGACGAGGCTCAAGCCAAACAGTTTGAAGAAGCGCGCCGACTGGATCGCAAGCGACTGCTCATGCTGCGCGGAGAGGCGTTGCTCTTTCGACAGGTCGCCTGGCCTGAATTTGCGCTGCGAGGAATCCCGGGTTGAGGGCATTACCCACCGGCGCATCCGCATCCAATTCGAACTGTGTGGCGGTCCAGCAAATGGCCAGGCCGATGACGGCGATCCCGAAGAAAGTCGTATAGGCGACGAAGAGAAAGGCCGCCGCCGACGCCAGCAGCCAGGCCGAAAGCCCGATCGTGATGAGGATGGTTCTCGCGGACACGCGGCATCTCCCGATGGAGCGGCAGGCACGGAAGCGTAATGGCGGTGTCCCAACCCTGCAATCAGCTCCTGCGCGATGTAAGTGATCGCAAGACGGCAAGCGCGATGACCAGCAGCGGCATCGAGAGTGCCCCCCACGAAACGAGCCAGAAGGGCCCGCCCTCGCCCAGCAGGGCGGACAGCAGGCCGACGACGGTCAGCACCGCCAGCACCAGCGGCCAACGCCAGCACTTCACCGCGCGGACTCCAGGGTCGCTGCCTCTTCCCTGAGACGCAGCTCGATCGGCGAGTGGCGGCGCGACAGCCAGAGATAGAGGCCGCTGCCCAGGACCACGATCGTCACGAGGTCGAGCAGCGCCCAGATGATCTTGAGCGGCAGGCCGCCATAGTCGCCGAAATGCAGCGGACGCGAGACCTGCAAGGTGCGCAGGTACCACGGCATCTCCACGACGGTCGTGAGCTTGCCGCTCACCACCTCGACCAGCACCGGCGTGAACAGGCGCGCCGTGAGCGCAGCATTACCCTTCGTCCAGATCAGGAAGTGATGCGGGCTGCCGACCCGGCCATTGGGAAACACCACACTCGTTGGATGACGGTCCGGCAGAGTTCTGGCCGCCAGCTCGAACGCCGCCTGCACCGAGGAGAAGGAGCTGACCTCGGGCACCGACTGTCCGCGATAGGGCTTCAGCATTTCCTGCACGTCCGTGCGCTGCCAGACGGCGAAGAGCGGCTGCGACAGCTCGTTCATCACGCCGGTCGCGCCGACCACCAGCGCCCAGGCGATCGTCACCACGCCCAGCATGTTGTGCAGATCGAGCCACCACAGGCGACGCGAGGCGCCACGCAATGCGCCAAAGGCCTGCCGCCGGGCAAAGGGCGCGTAGAGCACGCCGCCCGACACGACGGCCACGACGAACACCAGCCCCATGAAGCCCAGGAACAATTCACCCGCCAGTCCGGCGAACAAGTCGCGATGCAGGCGCAGCATCAGGTCCAGGAAGGTGAGCGGCCGAACGTCGGCGGGCTCGATTTCGTTCAGCAGTTCGCCGGTGCGCGAGTCGAACCGCAAGCGGCGCGTGGTCTTCGGATCGGCGGTGGGCGACGGCAGCATGCCGACCAGCACCTTAGGTTCGTCGTCGTCGACGAAGACGAACCAGACATGGTGATCGGGCCGCTTCTCCCTCGCCGCCGCCACGATGCGATCGAGGTTCGCGTTCGGCGTTCCCGCCGGCAGGTCGGCGAAGGGCGGCTCGTCGCTCAGCAGATCGCGCAGCTCGTCGCCGAAGATCAGCGGCAGCCCTGTGACGCAGAACAGCAGCAGGAACACCGTGCAGGCGAGGCTGGTCCATTTGTGGACCAGCGCCCAGCGCCGCAGTCTCATGATGTCGTCTCTTGCCATACGTCCGTCAGAAGTCGGTCGTCAGCGACAACAGGAAGGTTCGCGGTGCGCCCATCGACAGACCGAAGGTGCTGGTCGCCGAGGCCCAGTAGTTGGCGTCGAACAGGTTCTCGACGTTGAGGCGCAGCGCCACCGGCTTGCCGCCCGGCCGCTCGAAGGCATAGCGCACGCCGGCATCGAAGCGCGTCCAGCCCGGGATGCTCTGGTAGTTCGCCGCGTCCAGATACTGCGCGCTCGTGTAGATCAGGCGCCCCGAGAACGTCAGGCCCTTCAGGAAGCTGGCGTCCCACTCCGCCCCGAGATTGAGCTGTACGTTGGGCACGCCCGGCGCGGTCTTGCCCTGCGTAAGGGGCGTCGCGGTGCTGAGCAGCTTGCCGTTGAGCAGCGTGATGCCGCCCAGCGGCCGGAAGCCTTCCCACGGCTCGCCGAAGACCATCAGCTCGATCCCCTGGTTACGCTGTATGCCGTCGACCGAGTAGACGGCCGTCGACGGATTGGTGAAGCCCGAGGGCTGTTCGATCTGGAACAGGCTGAGCGTCGTCGCGAACTTGCCGAAATCGACCTTGGCGCCAACCTCGTACTGCCTGGTCTTCATGGGGGCGAACATCTGGCCGGCGTTGACCGTGCCGGCCGGCGCCGTCGGTCCCTGCTGCAGCCCCTCGATCCAGTTGCCGTAGATCGACACGTTGTCCCAGGGCTTCACGATGAAGCCGAGCGCCGGCGAGAAGGCGCTCTGGTCGTAAGACGCCGTCACCGCACCGGTCACGTTGCTGAAGTTGGTGACTTGAACGCGCTGCAGGCGTCCGCCGAAGATGAACTGGATGCGCTCGTCGAACACCGACGCCACGTCGGCCACGGCAAGGCTCGTGAGCTGCGTGCCGGCGATTTTCGGCGCATTGAGGGTCGGCACGAAGGGCTTTGCGACGAAGGTGGGATTGTAGAGATTCGACGGGACGGAGACGAGTACCGGCGAGAGCGATCCGTTCTCCAGGTAGACCCGCGTGCCGGTGACCGACAGAGCGTGGCTCACCGGACCGGTCGTGGCGCGACCGCGCACGCCCGCCGTCTGGGTATCCGCGTTCGACCAGCCGGGGAAGTTGAAGGGCGCGTCGGTCAGATTGCCGTTGGCATTGGTGATCGTGGCGAAACCCGACAGGCTGGAATATTTCTGCTGGCGGCCGCCGATCGCCGCAAAGGCCGTCCAGTCGGGCGTGATGTCGAACTCACCCTGGACGGCGCCGAACAGGTCGTCCGTCTGCATATAGGTCCAGGGCTGGAACCAGTTGGCCCGGCCGCCCGGCGCCGCCGGCACGGCGACTCCGGCGGCTACATAGGTGGGCCGCAGCGGCGAGTTCACGGTCTGCGTCTGGTAGCCGTAATCGAACGAGAGCCGGACGCGATCGCCCTTGAAGTCCATGCCGAAGACGGCGGCGCCCAGCTCCTGCGTCTGGCGGTCGACCGCCGTCTGGCCGTTACGATAGGTGCCGTTGAAGCGCACGCCGAATTCCTTGTCGTCGCCGAAGCGACGACCGAAATCGACGGCACCCCCGAACTGCGCGCCCGTGGCGTAGGTGGCGGTCACCCGGTTGAGCGGTTCGTCGCCGGCGCGCTTCGGCACCAGATTGATGCTGCCGCTGACGCTGCCGAACGGAGGCATGCCGTTCAGCATGGCATTCGGCCCCTTCAGGATCTCGACCCTTTCGAGATAGTCGGGCAGCACCTGCACGGGCGGCGCAACGCCATAGAGACCGTTGAAGGCCCAGTCGTTGTTGTTGAAGCTGAAGCCGCGAATCATCAACGGCGTCGTGTAACTCGATGCCGACCAGGAATTGCGCACCGACGGATCGTTGGCGACCACGTCCGCCAGGGTGCGCGCATTCTGGTTGCGCATGAGTTCCGATGTGTAGCTCGTCTGATTGAACGGGGTGTTCATGAAGCTGCGTTCGCCGAGGATGCCGACTTGAGCGCCGGTCGCCACCTGCCCGCCCGCATAGGCCGGCGGCAGGTTGTCGATCATCGCCTGGGGCGGCACCAGGTTGCCTTGCACCTGAACGGGATCGAGCTGCATCGCCCCGCCGGTCGCGCCGGGCGGGTCGAGCGACACGGTGTTCGCCCCGGTGAACCGGAAGGTGACGCCGGTGCCCGACAGAAGCTGGGTCAGGGCCTGCTGTGGCGTGAAGGTGCCGGCGAGCGCATTGCTCCGCAGGCCGCGCACGCGTTGCACGTCAAAGAAGATCTGCAGGCCCGCGCGGCTGGCGAGGGTAAGGAGCGCGGTGTTCAGGTCCTGGGCGGGAATATCATAGGCCACGACGGCCTGTGCGAGTTCGGGCTCCCTTCCTTGCGCGTGCACGCAGGGCGCCGCGATCGAAAGCGCGGCGACATATGTCGCCGCGAGAAGAGCCTTCCGCACCGTTGCCCGCTTCGCCATGACCGCACTCTCCCTTACGCTTTGCAGTGCCTGGCGTTCGGCTCGGCTCTCCCTGATTGAGACGAAGTGAAGACGGGAGTCGGTAAAGAGTTGGCGGATTTTTTCCGTCGCTCGCGTCAGTAGAGCACCGTCACCAGCGGCGCCGACGCCGTGCGCACGCCGAGTTCGCGGGCGATGGTGGCGAGGACGGTATCGGGCTCGGCGGGGGCGAACACGCCGGACACGCGGCGGTTCGCGAGGCTCGCGTTGCCGATCACGATGCGGCCACGGCGATAGCGGTTGAGCTCGGTGACGACATGGCCGAGCGTCACGCGATCGAACACCAGGCGGTCCCGCCGCCAGGCCAGCGCCTGTTCGACGTCGACCGGGCGCGGCGGCCCAAGTCCCGCCTCGGCATAGCGCACCGACTGGCCGGGCGAGAGCACGATCTCCGCCGGACGGCCTCCGGCGTTCGCGACCGAGACCGCGACCTCGTGCTCGACGACGACGACCTCGACGGAGTCCGACAGGCGATTCACCGAGAACTGCGTGCCGAGCGCGCGCGCGTTCCCCGCCGCGGCCTGCACCACGAAGGGCCGCCGCTCCTCACCCTTGCGCGGCGCGGCGGTGAAATACGCAAGCCCGCTCAGCAATTCGACTCGCCGCTCGACCGCATCGAAATGCAGGGCGATCGCGCTGGCCGGTCCCAACTCGACCGTGCTGCCGTCGGAGAGATGCACCGTGCGCCGCTCGCCGGGCGCGGTGCGATGGTCGGCCGCGACCATCACCATCGGATCGCCGATCCACAGGATCGCGCCGGCAACCAGCACCAGGAGACTCGCGGCCAGGGCTGCAAACGTGCGCCAACGCCCGGCAGCGCGGCGCGGCGGCGACACGCCCGCAACCTGTACATCGTGCAACAGGGCACCCGGCGCGTTCGCCACCTCATCCATCAGGCTCCAGGCGTCCTGCGCCTCACGGAAAGCGATCGAGTGGCGCGGGTCCTCGGCCAGCCACTGCTCGAGCGCGCGATGCTCGGCGGGCGCCAGCGGGCCATCGCCCAGCTTCGCCAGCCACAGCGACGCCCGCTCGTCGATTTCGTCCTGTTGCTCGCTGGGCTCAGTCACGCCGGCCTTGACCTTCTCGTCGACATAGGGGGATCGCCACGCCAGTAAGACGAGTCCCGCCGCCGATCCGGTAAACCATCGCGAAGTTTATTTGAGCGAGTCCGGCTAGCGTCCGCGCAGCCGCTGCATGACGTGCTTCACGGCCTTCGCGAGATGCTTCTGCACCGAACTGTCCGAGATCTGCAGGCGCCGCGCCACCTCGCCATAGGTCAGGCCTTCTATACGCGTCAGAGCAAAGACCTGGCGGGTGCGTTCGGGCAGTTCCAGCAGCGCATCGCGCGCCGCCGCGACATCGCTCAGGCCGCCGGCCACCCGCTCGGGCGACGGCCGTTCGTCGGCCACCCCCTCCATGTCGTCGACCGGGACCGGATCGGTGCGCTCCCGGCGCTGGCGGCGGACATGGTCGACGGCGAGATTGTGCGCGGTCCGATACAGGTAGGATCGCGGATGGGCGACGGACGCGGCACCTGGGCTGCCCTGCTCGGCGAAACGCAGGAACGCCTCCTGCGTCAGCTCCGCGGCTGTCTCGCGGTCGCGCACCTTGCCTGTGAGATAGGCCTGCAATTCCCGCCGATGGGCCAGGAACAGGGCCCGGATGTCCTTGTCCGCCACCCTGCTCCTCTAAGGCCAATGCGAATCATTTTCAATCCGCTGCCGGCAGGACGGAGGCGTCAGCTCTGGTGCTTCTCCGGACGCTTCGAACCGCGAAAGGGATTCCGCAGCATCTCGGGCACGGTGCGCCGCATCTTCTCGAAGGCGACGTAGAGGCCCGGGATCACGAAGATGCCGAGGCAGGAGGCGGCCAGCATGCCGCCGAACACGGCGGTGCCGACCGCGCGCTGGGTCGCCGCGCCCGCCCCCGAGGCGATCACCAGCGGCACCAGGCCCAGGATGAAGGCGAAGGAGGTCATCATCACGGCGCGGAAACGCTGGCCGGCGGCCGAGGTGGCGGCCGTCACCGGGTCGCTGCCGCCCGCGCGCTCGTGCATGGCGACCTCGATCACCAGGATGGCGTTCTTGGCCGCCAGCGCGATCAGCACCACGATGCCGATCTGGGCGTAGATGTTGTTGGCGAGGCCGGTCAGCCACAGCGCGGCCAGCGCGCCGAACAGGCCGACGATCACCGACAGCAGCGCCGCCACCGGCAGCGCCAGGCTCTCGTAGAGGCCGACCAGGAACAGGTAGGCGAACAGCACCGCGAGCGCGAGGACGAAGCCGGTCTGACTGCCCGCCTCCTTCTCCTGCTGCGCCGTGCCCGCCCACTGGAAGCCGTAGCCCGGCGGCAGGCTGGCGCGCGCCACCCGCTCCATTGCCGCGATCGCCTCGCCCGAGGAATAGCCCGCGGCCGGCGCGCCGTTCAGCGTGACCGAGCGCAGGTTGTTGTAGCGGTTGATGGTGGCGGGCGCGGTGGTGAGTTCGAGCGTCGCCATCGCCTGCAGCGGCACCAGCGTGCCATTCGATGAGCGCACGCGCACCCGGTTCACGTCCTCGACGGTGCGGCGGTCGGCGGCATCGGCCTGCACGCGGACCGTCCAGGTGCGGCCGAACATGTTGAAGTTGTTGACGTTGCGGCTGCCCATCGCTGTCTGCAGGGCGGCGAAGATGTCGGGAATGGCGACGCCCAGTGTCTCGGCGCGGTCGCGGTCGAGTTCGAGCCGGATCTGCGGAGTCGAGGCGCTGTAGGTGGTGAAGACGCCGGCCAGCTCGGGCGCGGCCTGGGCGGCGTTGATGACGCCGCGCGCCACCGCCACGAGCTCCTCCGGCGGCGCGCCGGTGAGGCTCTGGACCTCGAACTCGAAGCCGGAGGAGTTGCCCAGCCCCGCGATCGGCGGCGGGTTGAAAGCGTAGATGTTGGCCACGGCCACCCGCTGGAAGGCCTTGTTGAGCCGCTCCAGCACCGCAAAGGCCGACAGATCGTGGCCGGGCCGCTCGCCATAGGGCTTCAGCGACACGATCATCATGGCGCGGTTGGGCAGGTTCAGCCCGTCGATCAGGCTGTTGCCGCTGACGGTAAAGAAGTTCTGCAGCCACGGCTGGCCCGTCAGCATGGCCTCGACCTCGGTCACCGCCTCCAGCGTGCGGCTGGTCGAGGCGGCGTCGGGCAACTGGATCTCGGCCATGAAGGAGGACTGGTCCTCCTCGGGCAGGAAGCCGGTGGGCACGATCCGCAGCAGCCCCCCGGTGGCCAGCGCAAACAGGGCGACCAGGCCGACCGCCAGCACGCTGCGCCGGATCAGTGGCGCCGCCACCCGCAGGTAGCCGTTGCGCGTGGCGTCGATGCCTCGCTGGATGCGGGCCATCAGGCCGCGCGGCGCGCCGCGACGGGTGAGCAGCAGGGCGCAGAGCGCAGGAGAAAGCGACAGCGCGTTGATCGCCGAGATCACCATGGCGACCGAGATGGTGAGCGCGAACTGCTGGTAGAGCTTGCCGGCGATGCCCGGCATGAAGGCCGTCGGGATGAACACCGAGAGCAGCACCAGGGTGATGGCGATGATCGGTCCGGTGACCTCGGACATCGCTTTCTCGGTGGCTTCGGCCGGCGTGAGATGCGGCTCCCTCTCGAGCGTATGCTCGACCGCCTCGACCACGACGATGGCGTCGTCGACCACGATGCCGATGGCCAGCACCAGCGCCAGCAGCGACACGGTGTTGAGCGAGAAGCCCATCATCTGCATCACCGCAAAGGTGCCGATCAGCGCCACCGGCACGGCGATGATGGGGATCAGCGTCGCGCGGACGCTGCCGAGGAACAGGAAGACGACAATGGCCACCAGTACGAAGGCCTCGATCAGGGTCTTCACGACGCTCTTGATCGTGGCCTCGACGAACACCGTCGTGTCGTACATGACCTCGAAGGCGACGTCCTCGGGCAGCCGGTCCTCGAGGTCCTTCAGCACCTGGCGCACGCCCTCGGCGGTGGCCAGCGCATTGGCGCCCGCGAGCTGGTAGATGTTGATGCCGGCCGCCGGCTTGCCGTTGTAGCGCGTGGTGACGTCGGCATTGGCCGAGCCGAGCTCGACCCGGCCGATGTCGCGGATGCGCAGCAATGCGCCGTCCGGGTTGGCGCGCACTGTGATGTTGCCGAACTCCTCCGGCGAGGTGAGCCGGCCCTTGGCCGTGATGTTGAGCTGGAAATCGACGCCGTCGAGCAGCGGCGCGGCGCCGACGCGGCCCACGGCGGCCTGCATGTTCTTGGCCTCGATCGCCTTCACCACGTCCTGCGAGGTGACGCCGAGGCTCGACATGCGGTCGAGGTCGAGCCACACGCGCATGGCATAGTCGAGGCCGCCGAACAGGCCGGCCGAGCCGACGCCCGGCACGCGCTGCATGGCGTCGAGCACGTTGATGGTGGCGAAGTTCGACAGGAACAGCGCGTCGCGCGTGCCCCTGGGCGAATAGACGGCGACCACCTGCAGCAGCGCCGAGGACTGCTTCTTCACCAGCACGCCGTTGCGCTGCACCTCGTCGGGGAGCTGCGGCATGGCCCGGCTGATGCGGCTGTTGACGTTGACCGTATGGTCCTGCGGGTTGGAACCCACCTTGAAATAGACGCTGAGGGCGTAGCTGCCGTCGCTGCCCGAGGTCGACCTCATCGAGATCATGTTCTCGACGCCGTTGACGTTGCGCTCGATGATCTGCGCCACGCTCTCCTCGACCACCTGGGCCGAGGCGCCCGGATAGCTGGTCGTGACCGTGACTTCCGGCGGCACGATGTTGGGGAACTGCGCGATCGGCAGGCTGCCCAGCGCCAGCAGGCCCGCGATCACCATGATCGCGGAGACGACGAAGGCGAGCCGCGGGCGGCGGATGAAGACGGAGGCGATGCCCATGGGAATCAGCGCTTCGGCTGGCCGGCGGGCGCCGGCGCCGGCTGCGCCTCGACCACCATGCCCGCGCGCACCCGCTGCTGGCCCTGCACGATGACCCGGTCGCCCTCCTTGAGGCCGCTCGTCACCGCGATCATGCCGTCGCGCACGAAGTCGACGGTGATGCGGCGCTGCTCGACGACACCCTTGCCGTCGACGACGTAGACGTAGCGGCCGGTCTGGTCGATCGCCATGGCGGCCTGCGGCACCACCATCACCTTGGCGGGTTCATTGCCCTCGACGATGACCCGCACTGTCTGGCCGTCGGTCAGCAGCTCGTCGGCATTGTCGAAAACCGCGCGCGCCATCTGGCCGTCGGTTGTGGGATCGACCGCGACGTCGATGAAATCGACCTTGCCCTTCTCGGAGTACAGTTTGCCGTCGGCGAGTCGCAGCCGCACGGCGAGCGGCTCGCCCGCGCGCAGGTCGCGGCGCACGTTCAGCAGGTCCGCCTGCGGGACCGAGAACAGGGCGCGGATCTGCCGCTCGTTCACGATGGTGGCGAGGACGCCCGATTCCGGGCCGACGAGATTTCCCGGCGAGACGCTGGAGCGGCCGATCAGGCCGGCGATCGGCGCCGTGATCTGCGTGTAGGAAAGCTGCAGCTCGGCATCGTCGAGCTGCGCCTGGGCGTCGTCGAGCGTGGCCTTGGCCTGCAGCTGCTCGGCCAGCCGCTGGTCGTAGGAGACCTGCGAGACGTTGTTGGTGCGCAGCAGCTCGGCGGCCCGCTTGAGCTGCGCGTCGGCATTGATCAGGGCCGCCTGCGCCCCATCGCGCAATGCCCGCTTCTGGTTCACGGCGATGCGGTAGGGCGTCGGATCGATGGTGAACAGGAGCTGGCCTTCGGCGACCTTGGTGCCGTCGGCGTACTCCCGCTTGCCCAGCACGCCCTTCACCCGCGCCCGCAGCTCGACCTTGTCGAACACCGCGAGGCGGCCGACATATTCCGACTGCGGCGCCAGCGTCCGCACCTCGACCGGCCGCACCAGCACGACCGGCGGCGCATTCTCGGCGGATTTCGTCTGGGCCGCGGCCGGAAGGACGCAGGAGAGGCCGAGAAGAAGACCGGGAAGCCATCCGACAAGGCGTCGACCGAGAGCAAGGGAAAGCTGCCCAAAACCGCGCGCCCCGTATCTCATGTCTCAACTCCAGGTCCTTGTCGAAGCCGACGCTGAACGGGGCTTCTGAGCGTCACAAACCATACGTCCACGCCCGACAGGCTGCATGACTTATTCAATAACCTTTTGCAACGAAGTAGATGGCCATTGCTCGACGAAGCGCCGGGGACACTGACTCCAAACCATCAACGCGAAGGAACGCGACCGACGGGGCGGCGTTACAGGCGCGACGGTGGAGGAATGACATGAACTACAGGGTTTTGGCGGTTTGCGCCGCGTCCCTCTCGCTGTCGGCGGTTACGCCGGTCCTTGCCCAAGGCTCCTTCGGCCCGCTCTCCATCGAAAGCTGCCCCGACTACGTGGCAAAGGCGACGAGCCAGGTTCAGATGGCGTCCGGCTGCAACTTTCCGGGCTCGCGCTGGAGCTTGGACCCGGCCGACCATATGGCATGGTGCAAGGCTGCATCGCCACGTGACCGTGGCCGTGAAGACGACGAACGCCGCAAGGCCCTGGGCACCTGCCGGGGCGATTTCGGGACGGCTCCGATCAAGAACTGCAACGAGTACGCGGCCAGGTCACGATCGCAGGTCGAGCTCGCCCAGTCGCTGCAGTCGGAGTGCGTCTTCGAAGGGATGCGGTGGAGTTCCAACCTGGTTCAGCATGTGAACTGGTGCAATCGGACGCCCGCAAGCCGGCACGAATTCGAGGACGCCGAACGCCGCAGGGAATTGGCGGCGTGCAAGCCGAAGCCAAAATAGTAGCGCGGCAGCACGAGCTTATCGGCTTTGCATCGGACTGCGCGAACCGCTACGTGTTCGTGGGCCACATGACAGACGATGCCGGCCCGACCTTCGACGAACTGTCCCTTCCCCTGCCGCTGGGCTCAACCTTCTTCAGCCCGGCGATCGAGCAGGTGCGCAAGTTCGCCTATGCCGTCGAGGATGAAAGCGGCTGGCTGGTAGGTGATCCGGCTGAGGCGCTCGTGCATCCGCTGTTCCTGTCGACCTACATGTGGTTTCCATCGGGCTTCTACCTGCGCGCGCCGGGGGAGATCGGGCACTTCGAGCTGTTCCGGCAGCGCCATGACCATCTGGTCGGCACGCCGTTCCTGCACGGCAAGTCGTCGGCACGCTTCCGGCGGCCGTTCCGCCTCGGCCGCCGGATCCGGGCCGACGTGGCTGTGACCGAGAAATACCACCGGCGCGGGCGCGACTTCATCGTCATGCGCGCGTCGTTCTTCGATGCCGACGACGCGGCGCTCGCCGTCTTCGATCACACCTGCGCCATCCGCAGCGAGGAGGTGCAGCGCGCGGCGGTGCCTTTTCCACCGCCGGTACCGACATCCCCGAGCGAGCTTCCGCCCCGCCGCATGGAAATGTCGCTGGAGAAGTCGCGCCTGTTCAGCCTGCCGGCCGAGAACTATCACACGCACGATCGGCTGGCGCAGGCGATGGGCGTGCGCGTCGCGATCCCGGCGGCGATGATGTCTTTCGCCTACCTTTCCCGCTTCGCGCAGGACATTTTCGGCGACGATGCCTGGATCTCGCGCGGAAGTCTCGACGCGACCTTCACCCGCATGCTGCAGCGCGACGATGTGCTGAGCATCGAGGGCCATCGCAAGGATGGCGCCGCGCTGGCCTTGAGCATCTACAACGCCCGACGCGATCCCGTCGCCGTGGCGACGGCGTGTCTGCTCGACGTGCCTTGAGGAGCCAACGGCCGGGTTACGATGCCGGGGCCCTTGACCGGGACACTATCGACGCCACGATCGCCACGATCGCCACGAGGGCGAAGGCTGCCAGCACCAGAAGGCTGCCGGCCACGGCCTCGACGAAGGCCGGCCCCATCCGCTCGTCATGGCCGGAGAGGCCAAGACGCCACGACAGCATCGAGGAAGCGGCCGAGACGCCGATGCAGCTTCCCAGCACCCGGCCAAGATTGACCAGCCCACCGGCCGACGAGGCATGGCCCTTGGGTGCGGCATCGATGGTGGCATGGCTGTTGGGCGCCAGGAACAGGCCGAGGCCGGCGCCGAACAAAGCGAGCGCTGCGAGGCGCACCACCAGCTGGTCGGGCCCGAAGGCAATCGCGACGAGCGCGAGGATCGCCGCCAGGCACATCGTCATGCCCGTGGCGCCGACCCACCGGGCCGTGAAGCGCTGGCCAAGCCGCGCGCCGAGCGGCGCCACCAGCCCCAGCAGAATCGGGATGGTGGCGAGCTTCAGCCCTGCCACATGCGCCCTGTTGTCGAGCCCCTTCACGAAGGCGAAGGACATCAGGAACAGCATGCCATAGAGCAGCGCATAGCCCATCACCACGCCGATGAAGCCCGCCGAGAAGTCGCGCGAGCGGAACAGCTCGATATCGACCACTGGCCAGCGCGTCTTCCTCTCACGCTGCAGGAACAGCACGAGGAACAGGATCGAGGCGGCGACGCAGGCCAGCATCGACGGCGAAGCGAGCGGCCAGACGGACACCTGCGTGAGCGCGAGCACGCCCAACCCGACTGCCGGCACCAGCAGGGCCGCACCCGCGAGGTCGAAGGTCTCGTCCCGCTTCACGTCCTCGTCGCGTGAGCGTGGAAGGACCAGCCATCCCAGCACGAAGGCCAGCAGGCCGAATGGCACCGCCGCCCAGAAGATCCAGCGCCAGCCCAGCAGCTCGAGCAGGAAGCCGCCGACGATCGGACCGGTGCTGACTCCGACCGCCTGCGCCGTGGTGAACCAGCCGATGGCGTGCGGGCGCTTGTCCTGGGGCACCGCGGTCACCAGGATCGTCATGCTGTTGGCGCCCAGGAGCCCGCCACCCACCCCCTGCAGCGCCCGCAGCGCCACCAGCTGGTCCAGCGTCTCGGCCCAACCGCAGAGCAGCGAGGCCACGGTGAACAGCGCGAACCCCACCAGATAAGGCAGCTTGCGCCCCATCATTTCCGAGATCCGGCCCGATACGGCGAGGCTTGCGGCAAAGGCCAGGAGGTAGGCGATGGCCACCCAGCGCACCGCGTCGACCGGCACGTCGAACCCGCTCGCCAGTCGCGGAAGGGCGAGCTGCACGATGCTGGCATCGAGCTGCCCGATGAACGCGCCCGCGCAGGTGACGCCGACGACCAGCCACGGATGGATCGACAGTCGTTCGAGGGAGCGCAGCGGCGGCGGTTCAAGGGAGGCCATGATCGCTGCGTGTGTAGCCGCGGTACATGGCTCGGCGGAAGCAGTCGCATAGCCGCAACCGCATCCGGCGGGCGGAATGATGAGGCGCGGGGCGATTGCGATGCCCCTGCTCTATCGATAGCACTTACGTCAACGAACCAACGCGCCACCGGCCCGGCCGGATGAGAAAGCGGGAATGGAAAGAGGAAACGCTTCGTGATGTCGCCCGGGATTCGGCGGCAGGCCGTCATCATCGTGGCGACCCTGGCGACCGCCTATGTCGCCAGCCACTTCTTCCGCGCGGCCAACGTCACGATCGGGCTCGACCTGATGCGCGACCTCGGCATCGGGCCGGAAGCGCTGGGCGCGCTGACCGGCGCCTTCTTCTTCGGCTTCTCGGCCATGCAGATCCCCTGTGGCTTCCTGTTCGACCGCTACGGACCGCGCCGCACCGTGACCGGCATGCTGGCGGTCGCGGTGATCGGCGCGGCGCTGTTCACCGTGGCGCCGGCCTGGCCGCAGCTGCTCGCGGGCCGGGCGCTGATGGGCGCGGGCTTCGGCGTCATGCTGATCGGCAGCATGGTGGTGATCTCGCGCTGGTTCCCGCCCGACCGGTTCGCGACCCTGGCCGGCGTGGTGCTGTCGGTCGGCCTGCTGGGCAACCTGCTCGCGACCACGCCGCTCGCCTGGGGCACCGAGTTGATCGGCTGGCGCGGCGTGTTCGCGATCATGGTGGCCTTCACCGCGCTGGCGGCGCTCGGCGTCTGGGTGATCGTGCGCGACGCGCCGCCCGGCCATCCCTTCCTCGCGCGCACGCCGGAGACCGCGTCGGAAATGATCCAGGGGCTGGGCGAGGTGCTGAAGAACCCGCAGCTCAAGTTCATCATCGCGCTCAATTTCTGCAACTATGCCTGCACCTTCACCGTACAGGGCCTGTGGGGCGGCCCGTTCCTGCGCGAGGTCCACGGGCTGACGCGCGTCGAGTCCGGCAACGTGCTGCTGGTCGCGGTGATCGCCTACCAGATCGGCATGCTGACCATCAGCCCGCTCGACCGCGTGTTCGACACGCGCAAGCGCATCGCCATCGCCGGCACCCTGCTGATCGCCGCGATCCTGGGGACGCTCGCTCTCTGGGCGAAGGCGCCGCTCTGGGTCGCGGTGAGCGCGATCACCGGCATCGGCTTCCTGAGCGCCTCCAGCACCATGGTGATGACCCATGGCCGCGGCATCTTCCCCGACCGGCTGATCGGCCGCGGCATTGCCACCATGAACACCAGCGTCATGCTGGGCGTCGCCTGCATGCAGACCCTGTCGGGCGTCATCGTCGGCGCCTTCACGCCCCTGCCCGACGGCTCCCGCTCCGAGGAGGCCTATCGCACCCTGTTCGGCTTCATGGTCGTGGTGCTCCTGCTCGCCGTGACGGTCTACAGCCGCTCCCGCGACATCCGCCCCAGCGACGAGCTGCGCGCCCGGCAGGCGGCACTGAAGGGCTAGAGTCTTTCAAGGCGACGTCGAATCACCTTTCTCCCCATTCAAATGGGGAGATGTCGTCGTCGCGCGGCTTGTAACCAAGCCGCCAGACGACAGAGGGGCCAGAGGCTTCCCGCGGACGTCCTTCCTTCAGCGCTTGCGGACATTGCCGAGGCAATGTCCTGCCGCTTCTCGGGCTGAGCTTCGCTCAGCCCGTGACCCCATCGCCCCGTATGACGGGGCACTTCCCCATTTGAATGGGGAAGCCAATCTACGTCGAAACGTCGCTAGGCCAGACCGAGCCCCATGCCGCCGTCGACGCGCAGGATCTCGCCGGTGATGAACTGCGCCTCGTCGGAGGCGAGGAACAGCGCGGCGTAGGCGGTGTCGTGGCCGGTGCCCATCTTGCCCCGCAGCGGCACCATGGCATTGCGCTCGGCGCGGACCTCCTCCGTCGGGCGGCCGGTCGCCTGGGCGATGCCGGTGATAGCCATCGGCGTGTCCATGAAGCCCATCATGATGGCGTTGGCGCGGATGCCGTGGCGCGCGTTGGACTGCGCCACATGGGTCGTGAGCCGGTTCACGGCCGCCTTGGAAATCTCATAGGCCATCTGCGTCGCGCCGCTGGTGGCGGCCAGCGAGGAGATGTTGACGATCGAGCCGGACTTCTGCGCCCGCATCACCGGGATCGCCGCCTTGATCGTGTGCCACATGCCCTTCAGATTCACGTCGAGGATGCGGTCGAGCACCCGCTCCTCGATGCGGTGGGCCGGCGCGTCGCCGCCGCCGCCAATGCCGACATTGTTGATCAGGATGTCGATGCGGCCGTAGCGCGTCATGGCGAGCTTGACGATGCGGGCGCAATCGTCGGCCACCGTGATGTCCGCCTCCATCGACGAAACGACGGCCCCGGTGGACGAGATGTCCTTGGCCGTCTTCTCCGCGCGCTCGCCGCTCCTGTCGACGCAGAGGACCGACGCGCCCTCGCGCGCCAGCAGGCCGGCAATGGCGGTTCCGTTGCCGATCGTTTCGCCCGGAGTCTGTCCCGCGCCGACGACGACGGCGATTTTTCCTTCAACCCGCTTTGTCATATCTCTTCCCTTGAAAAACCGGTGCCGCCATCGCCGTCTACATCATCGCGTGCGGAACGGTTGCTCCGTTCATTGTCCGCGGCGCATTACGCCGGTTCGCGATAGGGCATGTCGCCCAGGTAGTTTCGCTTGCCGACCGGAACGCCGTTGTGGCGGAGGATCGCGTAGGTCGTCGTGACGTGAAAGTAGAAATTCGGAATGACGTGCTGGACGAGGAATTCCTCGCCCGAGAGCGACTTGCCGTTCCAGCGCGGCTGGGTGATGCGGCGCTCGGCCGCCCCGGCGAAGGACTGCGCCGTGAAGCCCTGCAGATAGGCGACGGTGCTTTCGATGCGCGCCTTGATCTCACCCAGCGTCGCTTCGGTATCGGCATTGACGGGAGCGTCCTTCTCGGTGCCCGCCAGACGCGCGGCGCCGAGCTTGGCGGTATCGCAGGCCGTCTGGATCTGCTTGATCAGGTTGAACTGATCGGGCGCCAGACGCGCCTGCAGCAGAACGGCGACATCGAACTTCTTTTCGCCGGCATACTTCTCGGCCTCGTTCAGGATGACCTGCAGATTGCCCAGCATCTTGCTGAACTGGGAGACGACGAGCGTGTGGATCATGCGAACCTCGGAGTGAACAGGTGGATGTGCGCGCAGGCCCTACGCGATTCCATCGACGGCCGCCAGCGCAGGGGCGCTCTAGCTGCGTCCCGCCTTCAGCATCTCGACATGTTCCGCGAGGTGCCGGTGGAAGTGGCCGATCGCCTGTTCGTAATGGCCGAAGGTAAAATGGGTGTTGGCACCCGACGCCAGGCCGGCCTGGATCTCGCGGGCGGCGTGGCGGTCTTCGAGGATGCCGCTTTCCTGTACGAAGTTGGCGTCCTTGCGCGCCTGCTCGATGTCGAGCGGCTTGCCGTTCTTGATGCGGGGCGCGAGCTGGTAGACGACCCAATGCGTCTCCGACGGCGACACAGGCTCGAGGATGATCAGGATGGCGTGACTCGACAGCACGCTGACATGGGTGTTGGGGAAGAGCTGGTGAACGTCGGTGATGCGGCCCTGCGTGCTCCATTCCTCGCGCGGGATGTTGCGCAGTTTCTCGATGCGTCGGAACGGGAAGACGATGCGCGAATTGCGGCCGTGCAGCTCGACGACGTTGAGGTTGTCGTAGCCGTAGGGGAAGAACGACTGATTGTGCAGCGCCTTGATGTGGTAGCCCTCCATCGAGGTCTCGCCCAGCACCTTCCAGTTCGCCTTGTCGTCGAACTCGATCTTGTTGAACAGCACGTAGTCGTCGGTCAGCACTTCCGGCAGGTCGCCGAGCGGTCCGTCCGACAGCGGTTCGTCCTGCGTCACGAAGACGATGCCGTTCCTCTCCTGCACCGAAGCCACCGGCACCAGCCCGTGCGCTTCCTTGTCGAGGCCGGGAAAACCGTCCTCGCCCGGAATGTGGCGCAGCGAGCCGTCGAGCCCGTAGGTCCAGGCGTGATAGGGGCAGGCGAAGGCGCGCTTGCAGCCCTCGCCTTCCTCCAGCTTCATGCCGCGATGGCGGCAGGCGTTGCGGAAGCCGCGCACCACGCCGTCGGTGCCCCGCACCACCAGGAGCGGCGTGCCGACCGTCGTGCGCGCGATGTAGGAGCCCGGTTCCGGCAAGGCCGCCGACGGACAGAAGGCCATCGGCACACGGCGCAGCACCGCGATCTCGGCCGCGAAGCGCTCGGGCGAATGATAGTTCTCAACCGGCTCGCGCCAGACCACGCTGCCCTTGTCCGTCGTCTTGCCGTCGATGTGCGCCAGGATGCGATCGATCAGGTCGGTTTCGTTCAGCAGGGTGGCCATTCTTCGTCCTCTGCAATCGGGCGGGCGATACTATGGCCCGCACCTTCGAAGAGGCAACAAACCTGGCCCGCCCAGCGAGACCGGATAGGCATTCAACGCCGAACGGGCGCCGGGCCTGCGAACCTGCTATCAGGTGGGATGCTGGATCGCTCGTACCTGATCACCTGCGTGTTCGCGCTGATCGCCATGTTCGGGGGCGGGCTGATCGGGCTCTATGTCGCGCGCGCCCTGCCCGAGCATCACCTGACCAAGGAATCGGGCGCCGTGGTCAAGCTGGCGGCGGCGATCGTGGCGTCGCTGACCTCGCTGGTCCTGGCCCTCATGCTGTCGGCGGCCAACGGGGCCTACTCCGTCAATGCCGGCATCGTGACCAAGCTTGGTGCCGACATCGTCCAGCTCGACCATCTGCTGCGCTCCTACGGGCCGGAGGCGAGCGAGGCACGCGCCAGCCTGCGCGCCTATGCCGGCCACAAGAGCGAGGAACTGTTCCCCGCCAACCCGCCCCCGCGCATGGATGCCCGGGTCAGCGCCGACCTTCTCGACAGGCTGGCCGACTCCATCATGTCGCTCGACCTACCCGACCGACGGCACACGGCGCTGGCCAATCAGGCGCTCACACTCACCAACCAGATCTATGCCGAGCGCTGGCTGTTGTGGGAGAATCCCGGCACGACGGTGCCCACCCCGTTCCTGTTCGTGCTGATCTTCTGGCTGTTCCTGGTATTCCTGAGCTTCGGCGTGTTCGCCCCGCCCAACCTCACGGTGGTCGCCAGTCTCTTCCTCTCCTCGCTCGCGGTGACCGGCGCGATCTTCCTGATCCTGCAGCTCGGCGATCCCATGCATCACAGCTGGCTGCAGATCTCCGGCGAGCCCCTGCAGCGCGCGCTATCGGAGATCGGCCGCCCCTGACGGCCGATCCCCGGCGCTCACGCCTCGACGTGGCGCTCCTGCCGAAGCAGCCGCCTGCTGTTCAACGCTTGGCCGCATCGCGCCCCTTCACCTTGATGTCGTTCTGGACGTCCCTCACGCCGGTCACGCGCTCGATCATGTCCTCCGCGTGACGCTTGGCCAGACGATCGGTCACGGTACCGGACAAGGTTACCTCGCCATTCTTGACCTGGACCTCGATCTCGCCGGCATCGAGCATCGGATCCTCGGTCAGGCAGTCGCAGACGTCTTCAAGAATCCGGTCGTCGGAGCGCGTGTAGCCCTTCGGTCCCTTGCACGGTGATGTTCCTGGCCCGAGGCGCCGATACCGAAGCCTCCGCCCATGCCGGCATGTTCGCTGCCGTAGCGCCCAGCACCGCCGGGGCGACCACCGAACCCGCCGCTTCGGCCCTGATCCTGGTCGTAGCGTCCCATTCCCTGGGAATGGCGGCCGCCCATCTCGTCGCTCATGCCGCCGAGCGAGCCGCCCCGGCCGGTGTAGCGGTCGCCGCCATGCCCGGGACCTTGGGCGTAGCCGTAGCCGCGCGCTCCGCCGGCCACACCTGCGGAGGACATGTCATCCTGTTCGTAGTTGCCGCGGCCGTACGACGAGCCGTGCTCGTTTCCGCGGCGGCCGGCCGGTGCATAATGATAGATGTCGCCGCGCTCGCCTTCATGGCCGCCGTGGCGGCTCTCTTCGTCGCGAGAGGGATGGTTGCGGAAGCGATAGTCGTCGTCGTGGCGTGCCATTGACTCCTCCGTGGGTGGGACCGGCCCGCTCTCTTCGTCGCCGGCACCGAAGAAATGCACCGGCTTGAAACGAGTTGCCGGCAGCGGCAACCGATCGGGGCGCCCGCGCATTGATGAAGGGCAGGAGAGCCACACGTTTCGTTGGCGATGGTCGAACGCTTCGTCCCTGGCATCTCCTGCGGAAAGCCCGCACCCTTCGTCCATCGCAACATGTGCAAAGGGGTCGCGGGCTTTCCTGTGCCTTCTCGCTGACGGGAGCCTGCAGCCAAAACGCGGGCATAGCGTTAGCCGCTGAACGATGGATAAGGAGGAACCATGGCGAGATATTCCCGCAGCGCCAGCAAAGAGGTCGAGAGCGCGATGGAGCGCCGCAAGAAGGGCACGCTGAAAAGCGGACCTGGCGGCAAGGGCGGCACGGTGAAGAGCCGCAAGCAGGCCATCGCCATCGGCCTCTCCGAGGCACGCGCCAAGGGCAAGAAGGTGCCGGCGAAGAAGAAGACGGCCGCGAAGAAGAAGACTGCAGCCAAGAGGAAGGCTGGCACGAAGCGCAAGACGGCGGCGAAGGGCAAGAAGAAGGTCTGACGGGCGCCGCTCAAGCCCGCTTGAGCAGACGCATCACCCGCGACGGGCGGGCCTCCTGTACGAGTTGATCGAACGAACAGTCGCGCGGCGCCTTGTCGGGGCGCCAGCGCAGGAAGCCGGTGCCGTGGCGGAAGCGGTGGCCGGTCACGTGATCGTACTGCACCTCGACGACCAGCCTGGACTTCACGGGCACCCATTGAGCGGTACGTTCCGTCGACCAGCGGCTGGGACCGCCCGGCGCATCGCCGGTGAAACCGCCGCCCTTCAACCTCTCGAGTTTCGCCGTCAGCGCCTCGCGGTCGAGACCGCCGAGCGCGGAGGTGAAGCCGACGTGATCGAGCAGGCCGGCCTCGTTGTAGAGGCCAAGCAGCAGCGAGCCGACTTCCTTGCGGCCTGCCTTCCGTGCCGTCGCATAACGGAAGCCGCCGACGACGCAGTCGGCGCTGCGCAGGTTCTTGATCTTGAGCATGGCGCGCTCGCCCGCCTTGTAGGATTCGTCGAGACGTTTTGCGACGACGCCGTCCAGCGTCCCGCTGCCCGCGCGGCTCAGCCACTTGCGGGCGTCGGCAAGGCGCGTCGTCTTGGGCGACAGCCGCAGGTCTTCGACCTCGCCGAGCGCAGCGAAGAAACGCTCCAGCGCCGCGCGCCGCTCGGAGAGCGGTTCGGCGTGCAGGTCGCGTCCCTTCTCGTCCTCTAGAAGATCGAAGGCGATCAGCTGCGACGGCGTCTCTTCGGCGAGACGCTTGATGCGGCTGGCCGCCGGATGCAGCCGCATCTGCAACGCCTCGAAGGACAGGCTCTTGCCCACAGGAATGACCAGCTCGCCGTCGAGCACGAAGCGCTCGCGCTTCACCCGCGCCAGCGCCGCGACCATTTCGGGAAAGTAGCGCGACAGGCTCTTGCCCGAGCGCCCGAGCAGCTCGACCTTGTCGCCGGCTCTGACAGCGAGACAGCGGAACCCGTCCCATTTCGGTTCGTACTGCCAGCCTTTGCCTTCGGGCAGGCTGTCGACCTGCCGGGCCTCCATCGCCACGGTGCCCGTGCGCGCCACGTCAGACCTCGATGTCGGCGATCACCGGCAGGTGATCCGACAGCTCCCGCGCCCGGTGGTCGGTGCTGCTGCCGATCAGGGCCGAGGCCGGCGACAGATAGATGCGGTCGAGCTGGAAGATCGGCAGTCGCGCGGGAAAGGTGCGATGGCGGCTGAAGCCCGGCAGGGCGCGCGCGAGGCCGCGCCGCACCGAGCCTGCCCACAGCCAGTCGTTGAAATCGCCCAGCGCGACGGTCGGGCGGTCGAGCCGGCCCAGCATCTTCAGGAGCGCCATCGTCTGGCTACGCCGCTCGCGGAGCGCGAGGCCGAGATGCGTGGCGATCACACGCAGCGGTCCGAACGGTGTGGCGACGTCGCAGCAGATCGCGCGACGCGGTTCGCGTTCGGGATAGGAGAGATCGAGGATCTGGGTGTTTTCCAGCGGCCACCGGCTGATCAGCGCCTGGCCATACTCGCCGTCCGCCGTCACCACCGTCTTGGCGCCGATCCCATGAGTGCCCAGGGCCTCCTGCAGCACATCGAAGGGATTGCCGGCCTGGGCCTCGCGGACGCGCCGCGAGTCGATCTCCTGCAGCGCCACGATGTCGGGCGCATGGCTCTTCACCAGCTCGATCACGCGATCGAGGTCGAAGCGCGGGTTGCACCCGAGCGCGCCGTGGATGTTCCAGGTCATCAACCGGATGGAGTTCAAGACGTCCGTTCCCCGAGCCGTGACACGATCGCCTGCGCGCCGAAGGAGAGGCCGATCCAGCCCGCGACACAGAGCGCCAGCACGGCAATCTGGCTGGCGCTGGGATCGGCGAACACCTTGACGATGCGGTCGCCCATCAGCGCGATGGCGATCAGCCCCGGTCCCATGCCGATCAAGGTACCGAGCGCGAAATCGACGACGCGGATCGATCCGGCGCCGGCCGCGAGATTGATCAGCGAGAACGGCGCCACCGGCACCACGCGCAATGCGACCATGGCCAGCAGGCCGCGCCGTTGCAGCCGGTCGCGCAGCCTGTCCCAGCGCTTGCCGAGCAGGCGTCTTGGCACGCCCTGGCCGAAACGGGCGCCGATCGCGAACATGACCCCCGCACTGGCTGCCACGCCCGCGCTGGCGTAGAGCATGCCCCACCACGGGCCGAACACCGCCGCCGTCGCCAGGATCAGGATGGTGACGGGAAACGCCACTGCGCCGCCCAGCAGGAACAGTGCGAGCACGACGGCCAGCGCCCACGGTTCGCCCTGGGCTCCCTCCAGCAATTCACGGATATGGTCGGGCTGCGCGAGTTCCTTCAGCCCGGTGAACTGCCAGGCCAGCGTGAGCACGACGATCAATGCAATCGCGCCGGCCACGACGAGCCCCGCGCTGCCCAGGATGCCTTCCTCGCTCTCGTCGCTGTTTGCCGGCCTTCGCGCCGTCTCGACCTCTTTCCTGCTGGCGGCGGCGCGTCGATCCTCGCGCTTGGCCAGCCGGCGACCGATGGTCCGGCTGCCGTGGAACAGCAGACGCGGCAGCAGACGGCCGGCCAGACGCCCCAACCGCAGCGGCCGCGCCGGATCGGCAACCCGCTCGGCCAGCCGCGCGAACAGGGTGCGGTCGGGCTGGCCGTCATCGATGGGACTGAGACAGTGACCCTTGCCGCAAAGCGAATCGGCCACGCGGACGAGCGATCGCTGCTGCGCGAGGGCGCCCGCGACTTCTTCCGCCGACACGCCGCAATGCTCGCCGAGAAGACGGTCGCGCAGGCGCACGATGGCGGCGCGCTCGCGATCCGACGCCGCCACGATGGCGAGGTCGCACTCGGTATCGGCGCCCATCGAGCGGTTGTTGAGATTGGCCGAGCCCACCCTCAGGAACCAGTCGTCGATGACCATGATCTTGGAATGGATCATCGTGTAGGTGGAATCGCCGTCCTTCTCGCCCTGCTTCTCGATCGACGGATAGAGCAGCCGCACCCGGTCGCCGCCGGCCGTCTTCACGGTGCGCCAGAAGCGGATGCGGCCGTTGCGCATGGTGCGCCGCTCGATGAAGGAATCATGACTTCGCGGCGCCACCATCAAGACCTCCAGGTCCGGCCGCTCGCGCAGCCGGCGTGCCAGCGCGGACGCCACCACACCCGAGGTCATGAACTGGTTCTCGATGTAGATCGTGCGCTCGGCGCGGGCGATGCTCTCGACGAACAGCGCCTCGGCCTCCCGCACTTCCTCCTCGAGGTGGTAGCGCGGCTGGGTCCGAGCGATCGCGATCTCGACATCGGTGAAGTCGGGCTCGCAGGTTCGAGGCCAGGGATCGCCTTCAGGCTCGACCTCCGGCTCGCCACCATTGGCATGGCACCAGCGCGCCCGCGCCAGCAGCGCCAGCGCCCGCGCCGCCGGGCCGTCGACCATCATCTGGACGTCGTGGAACGGCCGATAGGGCTCACCGCCCGGATCGACGCGGCGGGCATCGTCGGGATCGTGGCGGCTGGTGTCCCAGCGCCGGATGGTCAGGTCGAGGCCGCCCGAGAAGGCCAGAGCATCGTCCACGACCACCAGCTTCTGGTGCTGCGAGGAGCCGAACGGCACCGTCGAATCGAGGCAGAAAATGACCTGCGGCGGCATCTGCCAGTTGAGGAAGAGCTGCGGCAAGGGCTCGCGCTCGTGCGCGTAAACCAGGGAATAATCCCACAGCAGCAGGTGGATCCGGAGCTCCGGCCGGCGCGCCAGCAACTCGGTGAGAAAGTCCGCGAAGTTGGTCGGCAGCCCATCCTCGGGCGGCCGGTCGCCGACCAGTTCGGTGCGGCTGTCGATATCCCAGCCGACGATGAAGATGGTGCGCCTGGCCTGCAGGAAGGCTTGGCGAACGGCCGCGAAAAAGGCCGCGCCATCGATCAGGACGGCCGCCCTCTCGGCGTGCTCGACCTTCCACGCGGTGCGTCCGGGCTGAAAAAGGGGCGACATGGCGCCTATAACGCCGGTCGGCCTCCAATGATCCCGGTTTCGCTTTGCCGCTCTGCTACTTCGTCTCGAAGCGCCAGGTGGCGTTCCACGGCGAGGGCGGCGGCGTATCGAGCCATTGCCTGCAGCGCCCGAGCAGGACCCCGGCCGGTCCGTCGCCAGGCCGCAGGCGCGTGGCTTCGTCGAACAGGGCCGACGCTTCGCGGAACGCACCGGTGGCGTAGGCCGCCTGGGCGCGCTGCCACACCGCGAGGAACGGATGGTCCGCCCCGCCCTGCCCCTCGGCCACCAGCTCGAAGAGATCGATCGGGTCGTCGGTGCCGGCCGGGATCACCCGTTCGATGAAGCGCCAGGTGAAGAGCTCGCGCGTCAGCGCCACCACCTCGCCACTCGCCAGGACCTCCGTACCGTAGACTTTGTTCAGCCCCTCGATCCGCGAGGCCTGGTTCACGATCGTGCCGACCAGCGTGTAGTTGATGCGGTCGCGGGCGCCGACATTGCCGATGACCGCGAGGCCGGTGTGCAGGCCGAAGCGGGTGCGGAAGACCGGCCGGTCCCGCCGCTGCCATTTCTCGACCAGATCCTGGCTCGCCGTTGCGGCCCCCAGGGCCGCGCGGCAGGCGTTCTCGACATGACGCTCGTCGGGCTCGGGGGCATTCCAGAAGGCCATGATGCTGTCGCCGATGAACTTGTCGATCGTGCCGTGTCCCGCGGATATCGGCGCCGTCAGCGCATCGAAGTAGCGCGACA
Source organism: Reyranella sp. (assembly GCF_965279625.1). Classification (GTDB taxonomy): domain Bacteria; phylum Pseudomonadota; class Alphaproteobacteria; order Reyranellales; family Reyranellaceae; genus Reyranella. Next base: position 4,877,761 of record NZ_OZ257251.1, on the reverse strand, counting down.
GGCGGCCGGTCAGGACCTGGGGCGACAGGCCCTCGCTGATGCGCGAGAAGCTCTCGATGTCGGAGAACATCACCGTCACCTGGCGCTGCGCGCCGCCGACGCCCGCCGTCTCCGGCGAGCGCATGATCTGGCGGACGAGGTTCTTCGCGACATAGCGCCCGAAGATCTCCAGCCCGTCGCGCATGCGTTCCACAGCGTCGGAGAGCTGCTGGACCTCGCGGATCCGGCTGACGATCGGCGTGCGATCGGTGAAATCGAGGTCGCGGATGCTGTCGGTCTTCAGGGCGATGCGGCCGATCGCGCGGGACATGAACACGGCCCCGGCAAGGACCGCCAGGACCGCCAGCAGGATGCAGACGGCAGCCGTCGCCCCCGAGACCAGGAGCAGCCGGCGGGATTCCGCGGTGATCTCGGCAATCGGTACGGCGGCGCCCACGTAGAAGCGCTCGTTGAACACCGCCGGCATCGGATCGACCAGCATTTCCCAGTCCATGCCGCCGACCCGAAGCCGTATGTCGAGGCGGCGATCGCTGTGGTGCGAGACGTCGGCCAGCTCGCGACGCAACAGCTCGCGCATGGCCGGGTCGGCAGGCACGCAGGCGGCATCGCGCGCCGAACAGTTCGACGAATCGGCCAGGATGTTGCCCGCGTCCGTGGCCACCATGACGATGGCACCGCGCGCCGGTTTGTGCCCGGCCGTGACCTGCGACAGCGCGTCGAGGGTGAAGTCGAAGGCGATCGCCCCCTCGTGCCGGCCGATCTGCGTCGCGACCGAAACGCCCTGAGTGCCCGAGACGGCGAAGGCGTAGGGCTCGGTGATGATCGACCGGGTCGTCGCGTTCGCCTCCTTGTACCAGGGACGATTGCGGGGATCGAAATCGAGGGAGCGGATGGCTTCCGAGAGCGCCGAGCCGTCGGCCGCCAGGAAGAACCACTGCTCGGGGCGCGCGCCCTCGCCGCCCGCCAGCGAGCGCACGAACAGCACCGCGCTGCGCGGCACGTTCAGCTCCCGCTGGAGCGCTTCGGGAAGCTCGGCGATCCGGCCGACATAGTCGAAGCTGCCATCCGCATAGCCCGCGTAAGCGGCGGCCATGACCGGATGATGGTCGAGCAGGATGGCGAGCTGCCGGCGCGCCTCCACGCCGTTCGCCGCGTTCTCCGACGGGCCCGCCCGCCGCGAGAAGGCCGGCGTCACGGCCAGGGCCTGCTGGACGTCGACCGTCGAGCGGATGTTGCTGCTGAGCCAGCCGGTCACCGATTCGTCGAGCGCCGCCATCCGGAGATCGATGTTGGCTTCCTCGAGCGTACTGGTCGTCTGCCAGCCGAGGAGCAGCAGTGCCGCGGACAACAGACCGACCACGACGAGCATCAGCGTCACGAGGCTGATGCTGAAAGGCACGCCCCTGCGTTTCGGGGAGGAAGTCATGACCAGCAGATACAGGCTGAAGGTGGGGCTGTCTCCGCAGCATTCGACAGTCCTAGTGAAGCAATCCGGCCTGTAGGTGTCGCCCCCCGATTACCGAATACTCTCGGAACGCTGCGGCGCGTCGCCCGTTCGGCTCCCATGTTGGAATTCCTGGGTGGCCTGTTGTGGCCGGTCGTCATCGTGGTGACGACCGTGTCGATCGCCGTCGGCATCGGCGTGTTCATAGCGACGCGCAAACTCGACTAGGGTATCTCTGCCGGACACTCCGGCCGGATACCCATGAACGCTTCTTCCCAACCTGCAAGCCTGACACCCGAAGACGTCAAGCGCTTCGGCCCCGATCCCCTCGCCATGTTCAGCCGCAACCTCGCCTCCGTGGAGGAGCGGATCGTGCAGGCCTGCGCGCGTGCCGGACGGCCGCGCGAGTCTGTGCGCCTGCTGCCGATCACCAAGACGGTGCCGGCGAATGTCCTGCGCTTCGCCTACGCGGCCGGCATCCGAGACTTCGGCGAAAACAAGATCCAGGAGGCCGTGGCCAAGCGGGCCGAGCTTTCGGACCTCGCCATCGACTGGTGCATCGTGGGCCACCTCCAGACCAACAAGGTCAAATACCTGACCCGCTTCGCGCGGGAATTCCATGCACTCGACAGCGTGCGGCTGGCCGAGACGCTCGACGCCCGCCTCGACAGGGAGGATCGCTCCCTCGACGTCTATGTCCAGGTGAACACGTCGGCCGAAGAGAGCAAATACGGCCTGCAGCCCGGCGAGCTGCTCCCGTATCTCGACGAGCTCCGGCGCTTTCCGCGTCTGAAGCCACGCGGGCTGATGACGCTCGCGGTGTTCAGCACCGACCTCGACAAGGTGCGTCCCTGCTTCGAGCGCCTGCGCGAACTGCGCGATACGGTCATGCGGCATGATCCGGCTATCCGGGAACTGTCGATGGGCATGTCGAACGATTTCGAGGAGGCGATCGTCCAGGGCGCCGACGTCGTGCGCGTCGGCGAGGCGATCTTCGGCAAGCGCTCGACTCCCGACGGCCACTATTGGCCGGTTGCCACGAAGCCCTAGGCGCCCTCTACGGCCCGCTTCTTGCGACGGCATCCGGCGAGGCAAACGATCTTGCCACACTGGCCAGCCGCCGCCGATGTCCGAACGAGGAGCCGATGCCATGATGCATCTCGCCTGCATTCCCAATCTCGTCGGCGGCCATCTCGGTGGCTGGCGCCACAAGAAGGCTTTCGACAAACCGGTGATGAATCTCGAGGCCTTCATCGAGATGTCGCAGATCGCCGAGCGCGGTAAGTTCGACTGCGTGTTCCTGGCCGACGGCAATGGCGTGCGCGACATGGACCGCCCGGCCCTGTTCGCCGCCAATCATCCCTCGGCGCGGCCTTCCTTCTTCGAGCCGACGACGCTGCTCTCGGCCGTCTCGATGGTCACCAAACATGTCGGCGTCGTCGCCACCGCGACCAGCACCTACGACGAACCCTGGATGGTCGCCCGCCGCTTCGCCTCGATGGACCATATCAGCAAGGGCCGCGCAGGCTGGAACCTGGTCACCGCCTCCAATGCCGGCGACGCACTGAACTTCGGCCGCAGCGAACATATGGGCCGCGAGGACCGCTATGCGCGGGCGCAGGAATTCTACGAGGTCGTCGCGGCCCTGTGGGACAGCTGGGCCGACGACGCCTTCCCGCAGGACAAGGAAAGCGGCCAGTATCTCGACCCGACGCGGGTGCGGCCCATCGACCATAGCGGGCCGCACTTCACGGTGAAGGGCCCCTTGAACATTTCGCGCACGCCGCAGGGCCGGCCCATCGTGTTCATGGCCGGCCAGTCCGCTCCCGGCATGGAGCTGGCGGCGCGCTATGCCGACGCCCTGTTCGGCGCCGGCACCACCAAGCAGGATTGCATCGACGCCTATGCCGACATCAAGGGCCGCATGGCGCGCTACGGCCGCTCGCCCGACATGCTGAAGATCCTGCCGGGAGTCAGCGTCTTCACCGGCCGCACCGCCGCCGAAGCGGAGGACCTGTACCTGGAACTGCAATCGTTGATCTCGCCGGCGCTGGGTGTGCACTATCTCTCCAAGATGCTGGTGCACGATCTCGAAAACCTGCCGCTCGACGGCCCGCTGCCGTTCGACGATCTCGCCGAGGAGACGCTGGGTGGCAGCAGCCTGCGTCGATACATCATCGACATGGCGCGACGCGACGACCTCACCCTCCGCGAAACCTACCAGCGCACGCTGCCAGCGCTGGGCGGCCCAGTGTTCAAGGGCAGCCCGACGCAGGTCGCCGACGAAATGGAGGATTGGTGGCGGAGCAAGGCCGGCGACGGCTTCACCATCATGGCACCGGTCCAGCCAAGCGGCCTCAGCGACTTCGTCGACCTGGTCGTGCCCGAATTGCAGCGCCGCGGCATCTTCCGCAAGGAGTACGAGACCACCACCCTGCGCGGCCATCTCGGCCTGCCCGAGGCGCCCAGCCAGTGGCACGCGGCACCGGACAAGGCGGAGCGCGGCGCCGCATGATGGTGCTGGGCTTCACCGGCGGCGCCCTGGGCGGCCATCTCGGCGGCTGGCGTCATCGCGATTCCTTCCCGACGACCACCATGCAGCTCCAGTGCATGGTCGAGATGGCGCGGATCGCCGAACGCGGCCAGCTCGACATGATGTTCCTGGCCGATGGCAATGGCGTGCGGCAGATGGACAAGCCGGCCCTGTTCGCGGCCAACAGCCCGTCCGATCGCCCGGCGGTGTTCGAGCCGGTGACGTTGTTTGCCGCCCTGGCGCAGCACACGAGCAAAATCGGTCTGGTCGCCACGGCGACGACGACCTACGAAGAGCCGTTCAGCATCGCCCGCAAGTTCGCCTCGCTGGATCATCTGAGCGGCGGCCGGGCCGGCTGGAACCTCGTCACGACTCAATATGTCGAGGATGCGAAGAATTTCGGCCGCGACGAGCACATGGGGCGTGTCGAGCGCTACGAGCGGGCGCACGAGAGCCTCGATGTGGTGCGCGCCCTCTGGGATTCCTGGGCGACGGATGCCTTCCCGCAGGACAAGGCGACGGGACAGTATCTCGATCCGGCGCGGGTGCGCCTGACCCAACACCGCGGCACTCATTTCGCGGTCAAGGGACCGCTCAACGTCGCCCGCACGCCGCAGGGCCAGCCGGTGGTCTTCATGGCCGGCCAGTCGGAGGCCGGCAAGGAGCTGGCGGCCTATGGCGGCGAGGGCCTGTTCGGCACGGCCAGCAGCAAGGCGCAGGCGCAGAAGGAATATGCCGACATCAAGGGCCGGATGCCGAAGTACGGCCGTCCACCGGATGCGCTCAAGATTCTGCCCGCGCTCAGCGTGTTCGTCGGCCGCACCCGCGCCGAGGCCGATGCCCTCTATGAAGAGCTTCAGTCCCTGATCGCGCCGTCGCTGGCCGTCAGCTACCTGTCGAAGCTGGTGGGCTTCGACCTGACCGACGCCCCGCTCGACGGGCCGATGCCGGCGAGCCCGGGCGAGAGTGTCGGCGGCACCGCGATCGGCCGCTCGGTGCTGGAGATGGCGGCGCGCGAGGGCTTGAGCGTGCGCGGCACCTACGAGCGCGTCCTGCCGTCGATGGGCGGCAACATGGTGAAGGGCGATCCAGTCGAGATCGCCGACATGATGGAGGATTGGTACACCGGCAAGGCGTGCGACGGGTTCATGCTCTCCATGCCCGTCCAGCCGCGCAGCCTGCGCGACTTCGTCGAGCTGGTCGTGCCGGAACTCCAGCGCCGCGGCCTGCGTCCGCCGGACTACAGGGGCACGACCTTGCGCGAGAACATGGGGCTGCCGATTCCGGCAGACCCTTTCTTGCACTGAACCTCGGCTACTGCGTCTTCTCCGCGTTCCAGAACAGCATGGCCGTCATCGGCGGCAGCCAGTCCTTGGTGCTCGTGCGGTAGGCGAACTGGCCGTACCACTCGCCCAGCGGATAGTGCGTGCCGAGCGTCACGGCGCGGGTCTGGATCTCGTCGGCAATCGCCTTCTTCTTGGCGGCGTCGCTTTCCAGGGCGAACTGGTCGCGCAATTCCTCGATCCGCGTGTCGCACGGCCAGCCGGGCGTTGCCTTCTCGCAGGAGGCGTTGAGGTTCTGCGACACGATCGGATCGGATGAATCCAGCGCCCCCCAGCTCGTGAGGAAGACGCTCCAGCCGCCCTTGTCCGGCGCGTCGCGCTTGTTGGTGCGGGCCACGGTCGTCTGCCAGTCCATCGACTGCATGTCGACCTTGAAGCCGGCGCGCTCGAGCTGCGATTTCGCCACCGGCGCCAGGTTCATGAGCGCCGGCAGGTCGGTCGTGTGCATGACCACGAGCGGCGTGCCGTCGTAGCCCGCCTCCTTCAGGAGCTCGCGCGCCTTGGCGACATTGCCTTCGAGGCGGCCGTCCATCGCCGTGGTGCTGGCCAGCGGCGTGCTGCAGATGAAGTAGGCCTTGCAGAGCTGGAAGAACTTCTCGTTGCCGATCTGGGCCTCGAGATAGGGGCGCTGGTCGATCGCATAGCCGATCGCCTCGCGGATCTTCGGATTGTTGAGCGGCGGATGCAGCCAGTTCAGGCGGAGCGTGTACTGGCCCGGATACTTGCCGCGCATGAAGGCGATCGACTTGTTCTTCTCGACCATGGGCGCCAGGTCGAGCGGCAGCGCCTCGATGGCGTCGATCTCGCCGGTCATCAGCGCGTTCGCCGCCGTCTGGATGTCGGGCATCGCCAGCCATTCGATGCGGTCGAACTTCGCGACCTTGCCGCCGGCCAGGCCCGAGGCGGGCTCGGCGCGCGGCTTGTAGTTGGGGTTCTTGACGTAGACGACCTTCTCGCCGGGCTTCCACTCGTCGGTCTTGAAGATCCACGGGCCCGAACCGGTAGCCTCCTTGATCTGCTGCGTGCCCGGCGTGTCGGCGACGCGCTTGGGCATCATGAAGGGCACGGTGCTGCCGGGCTTGGCGAGCGAGGCGATGACGAAGCCGTAGGGGTTCTTCAGCGTGAGCTTGAACGTCTTGTCGTCGACGACGTCGAAGGATTGCGTGTGCTGCATCAGGCGCTGTCCGACGCCGTCGCGCTCGGCCCAGCGCTTGACCGACTGGATGCAGTCCTCGGCCTTCACCGGCGCACCGTCGTGCCACGAGAGGCCGTCGCGCAGCTTGAAGGTATAGACCAGCCCGTCCGGACTGACCGTGTAGCTGTCGACCATCTGCGGCTGCGGCTTCAGGTCGGCATCGAGCGAGAACAGCGTGTCGTAGACGAGATAGGCATGCGTGCGCCCGATCTGCGCCGACACCCAGATGGGATCGATCACCTTGAGGTCGGAATGCATCACGACCTTCAGGATGGAAGGCGGCTTCTGCGCCGATGCCGTGACGGGGAGAGCGGCCAGCAGCGCCGCCGCCGCTCCGCCGACCAGATGACCGAGGACCCTGCGCTTCACGTTTGACAGCATACCAAACCCTCCGGGCGACCCGCGCCGTCGGGAAGGATGACGCAAAACGCGTGCTAGGTCACAGCTTCAAGATCACCCGCGCATCGAGAAGCGATCACGCACCCCAGAAGCGCTGCAGCTCGCTCGCGTCACCGTTGAACAGGTTGCGGTCGCAGTGGCTGACGCCGTTCACGATGTTGGTCTGGCCGTAGGCCGGCTTGCCCACGCTCTCGTCGCCGGCATATTGCCAGAGTCGCCAGCCCGCCTGCTCCCAGGCGAAGGGAATTTCGGGCGAGTCGTGATAGTCGGCGATCCACAGGCCGCAGCGCGCGACGATCGAGTCCGGCGTGATGCGCGCGCCCAGGCTCAGGTTGGAGTTTGGCAGCGGATCGCCGTTGGCCCAGGTCGGATGCACGTAGACGACCGGCAGCCGGCCGGTGGCTGTGGCCACGGCCTGCACGAACTCCTCGGCCTGGTCGAGCCGCATCGAGTTGCGCGGATTGTTCTCGTTGGCTTCGAGATCGAGCGCCAGCAGGGTGCGCGGGCCCGGCCGCGCGATGGAGAGGAAGTAAGCAGCCTGCCGCGCGCCCGAGGTCTGGCCGGTGCCGAAATGATAGGCGCCCCACAGCAGGCCCGCCGCCTCGGCCTGCGGTCGCCGGCCGGCATAGGCCGTGTCGAGATAGTCGCCGCCTTCGGTCGCCTTGTGGACGACGCCGAGCATGCCGCTCCGGCGCACCGCACGGAAATCCGTGACCGTGACGCTGCGGCTGAGATCGATCACCGCATCCAGACCCAACGTCGCCCGGTCCGGCGGCGGCGGGGCGATCGGATAGGGCATGGCCGTCGAAACGGGCTGTTGGGGAGTACACGCGGCGGCCGTCGTGACGGCCAAGCCGGAGAGGATGGTTCGGCGGGAGATCATCGCGCGACAGTAAGGCGTTCCGCGCCTGTTGCGAAGTCCGCAACACATTGTGGCGCACTTTGAGCATTTTCGCGTCCGAGGCTCCCCGTTCATTGTACCGAGCACCGCGTCAAACATTCCAGGGCCAACATGCACGACAAGTCCATGCAGTCGCTCGGCCTCCTTCGCCGTATCAGAACACTCGCCGCCTTGCCGGCCGTGCTCTGCGCCTTTGCCTTACCGCTCGCAACGGCCCAAGCCGAGGCGATCGACACCATCCTTCAGACCAAGGTCATCCGCGTCGCGGCGAGTCCTGATTTCCCGCCCTACGGCCTTATGAACAAGGACCAGAAGATTCTGGGCTACGACACCGACGTAGCCGAGCTGATCGCCAGGAAGCTCGGCGTCCGTCTGGTGCAGGTCCCAGCCGTGGCGCCGACCCGTATCCCGTTCCTCACCACCGACAAGGTCGACGTCGTCATCGGCTCGCTCAGCATCACCGAGGAACGCAAGCAAGCGATCGACTTCAGCATTCCTTACGGCAGCTTCACATTCGGCATCTACGGACCGAAAAAGATCGCCGTGAGCAGGGCAGAGGACCTGGCCGGCAAGACCATCGCCGTGCAGCGCGGTACACCGTCGGAAGTGACGCTCGACAAGATGGCGCCGCCGGGCACCAAGATTGTGCGCTTCGACGACACGAACATCCTGGCGACCGCCTTCATGAGCGGCCAGGCCGACCTCATGGCCGTGGGCGCAAACGTGCCGGAGATGATCGGCGAGAAGAGCCCTGCCGCGAAACCCGAGATGAAGATCGTCTTCCCCGGCCTGCCCATCGGCATCGGCGTCCGGAAGGGCGAAGAACGCACGGTGAAGCGCATGAACGAGCTGGTGATGGAGCTGCGCCAGAGCGGCGAACTCGATGCCCTGTCCAAGAAATGGTTCGGTGTGCCCCTGGCTCCGCTCTAATGGCTGGCTACAAGTTCGACTTTTCACCGGTCATAAAGGGATACGAGGAAATCGCGCTGGGACTGCTGGTGACCGTCGAACTGACCGCAGTCACAACGGTATGCGGATTTGTCCTAAGTCTGGCGGCCGGTTATGGCGGCATCTCGCGGGTCAAGCTGCTGCGAGCGATCTGCGTCGGCTATATCGAGGCCTTTCGCAACACGCCGCTGCTGGTGCAGCTCTTCTTCATCTATTTCGGCCTTTCCTCGATGGGCCTGCGGCTCTCGCCCACCTCGGGCGCTACGATCGCACTCTCGATCAACATGGGCGCCTATTGCGGTGACATCCTGCGGGCCGGCCTTACCGCGACACCGCGCGGGCAGATCGAGGCCGGACTGAGCCTCGGCCTGTCGCGGCTGAAAGTGTTCTGGCTCGTAATGATCGTGCCCGCCCTGCAGCGCGTCTATCCGGCGCTAAGCAGCCAGATCGTGCTGATCATGCTGGGCACCTCCGTGGCCTCGCAGATCGGCGCCGATGAGTTGACCTCAATGGGCGGGCTCATCCAGTCGCGGCATTTCCGTAGCTTCGAGGTCTATCTCGTTTTGGGTGCCATCTATCTAGTGCTCGCCTTGAGCTTCCGCAGCCTGCTGGCCGAGATCGGCCGACGCTGGGTTTACCGGCCGTGACCGATCTCAGCGCAACCGACATCTTCGGTGCAATGTTGGTCGGTACCTACTACACAATCGTCCTCTCGATGGCGGCTGTCGTCGGCGGTAGCCTGCTCGGCCTCGTGGTCATGCTGGCACGCCTCAGCAAGCGTACCGCGATCGCACGTGGCGCCCGGCTTTTCGTCGAGATATTCCAGGGCACACCCCTGCTCATCCAGCTCTTTCTGATCTACTTTGGCCTGCCGATCCTGGGCATTGAGTTGCCTGCATTCGTGGCGGCGGCTGTCGCCATGAGCTTATTTTCTGCCGCGTTCCTCGGCGAGACTTGGAAAGGCAGTGTCGAGTCCGTTCCCGCGGGCCAATGGGAAGCGGGCACCGCCTTGGCCCTCGGCTTCCGAGCGCAGATGGTGTTCATCATTCTCCCCCAGGCGATCCGCACGGCAATGGCGCCCACAGTGGGCTTTCTGGTGCAGATCATCAAAGGCACGTCACTGACCTCAATCATCGGCTTCACGGAGCTCAGCCGCACCGGTATCAACCTCACCAACGCGACGTTCCAGCCGCTCCTCATGTACGGTGTCGCGGCGGCGATCTACTTCTCACTCTGTGCGCCGTTATCGACCCTAAGCCGCCACCTCGAGAGACGCTTCTCCACCGCGCAGGAACGACTCTTGATCTGAAGCCGGCTCGTCGGCGTGGCGAATCGATCAGCAAGCCTTAAAACTCACATAGACGCGACGGATGGACTTGCCGACCGGCGAATATAAAGCCGAGATATCGATGTCCCGTTGCCAACTGAGACCTTGCGAGTGATCTCCTCGTCTCCCGAAAAGAACGACCTCATCGCCAAGCGGGGCTTTGGGAATCTCGGTGAGGTCGACGCGAATCGGCTCGGAGCGGGTCGGCTCCGGCAGGCGAACGCGGCGACCGCGCACGAGGGGGGTGGTAGCGGTGCCTATAGATCGGGCTCGATAGCCGAATCTTTCCGATTATTGGCGTGTGCGCGCCTGCCGCCCCGAGATGATTCGTGCGACGCTTGTCGCGACATCGACGGAGCGAATGAACGGAATGACGAACAAGAGCGTAGCGATCGGCATCATCGGCGCCGGAATCATGGGCGAGCGGTTGCTCAATGCGATCCTTCAGCAGGATCCCGCCCTGATCCGCGCATGCGGCATCTGGGATCCCTCGCCCGACGCGATGCGGCGCATGGAGCGGACCTTCCCCGACGTGCCGCGCCTGCCTGATGCGGCGGCGGTGACTGCGGCCAGCGAATGCGTCTATGTGGCCTCGCCGCCGGCCTCGCATCTCGGTCACGCGCGTGCGGCCCTTGCCGCCGGTAAGAACTTCTTCGGCGAGAAGCCGCTGTCGGTCGACGTCACCGATGCACGGGCCTTCGTGGCCGAAGCGGGCAACCGGGGCGCCGTGAACTTTCCCTTCGCCTCGTCGTTTGCGGTGGCCGCGCTGCGCGACTGGCTCGGCAAGGGCGAGATCGGCACGCCGCGGCGCATCGACATCGAGGTGGGCTTCAGGATCTGGCCGCGGCCCTGGCAGGCCGATGCCGTGGCGTGGCTGGACAGGCCACAGCAGGGCGGCTTCACGCGCGAGGTGGTCTCGCACTTCCTCTTCCTCGCGCGGCGTCTCGTCGGGCCGTTGCACGGATTGAGCGGACAGGCCTCTTTTCCGGAGGCGGGCAAGTCCGAACGGCACATCGCGGCCACTCTGCGCGCCGGCGACCTGCCCGTGACGCTCTCGGGCGCGGTCGGCGCGATGACGAAGGACGATCACAATGTCTGGACACTGGAGGGCGACCGTGGCGCGGTGCGTCTCTGCGACTGGTCGATCGCGGAGCGCCGCCTGCCCGACGGCTCCTGGCAGCCCGCACCGGATGCCATGCCCAACGAACGGGCGCGGCCGCTGGCCCTGAAGCGCCAGCTCGAGGGCGTGGCCAGGCTGGCGCGCGGCGAGGCCCATCATCTCGCCACGCTCGAGGAAGCGCTGAACGTTCAGGAGATCGTCGAGGGCATCCTCGCGGGGTAGCCGGCCGCGCTACCGCGGATAGAAGGTCGATCCGTAGTCGAAGGTGATCTCCTCGCCCGTCGCGACACCCTCGATGCCCGCGACGATCCAGATCCGGCCCTTGTCACGCAGGATGAAACAGTTGGGGTTGCGGCGGCGGTGGTTGGCAAAGCGCGCCTCGTTGCCCCGGGAGGCGCCGTCGATACTCTGATTGTCTCCCAGCTCGAAGATGTAGTCGGCACCTTCGGCGATGCGCGCGAACGCGACCTTGTCGGGAATCCGCTCGCCCTTGTACTCGATGATCTTCGTTCCCCACGGGATCTCCTGCGCGGCGAACAGGCCCATGCCGTGAATCTTCGACTTCTTCACCACTACTTTCACAGTGCCTCTCTCGTCGCTCTGTCCTGCTGTGACGCTGATGCGACCACAGGCGCATGTACAGCGTGCTGGCCGAACGTTTCCAAGGTACGCGAAGCGGGCTTGCATTGATTTATAACATGTAACGTGCAATATCTTTGCGGCGCGCAACGCCCTTTCGTCGACCGAGCAGGCGGATAGGACTTCATGCGCGCGGACGAACGCAGTAACTAGGTTGTCAGCTGCCTCGCAGGCAAAGTGGGAAATTGCCTTGCGAATGCAATGTTGGATGCCTTTCTGGCCGTGCTTACCAATGCTTGTCTTGGGTGGGGTAACGTTGGGGTGGGAAATTGCGATGGAGCCTATTGCACATGTCGTGCGACGGCATCCGAAGCCGCCTGCCGCAGCATGTGTGGCTGAGGCTCTGTGAGATGATGCTCCGTCTTCGCCACGGCAGCTATCGTCAACTCGCCTACCTTGCTGCGGGCTTCGTTGTCTTCACCTGCGTGGCGATGCTGGCCTTCAGCATTGCGCGCGAGGTGGAAGTGCGCCGGGACGCGCTCAAGAGTGCCGAGGTGGATCTCGCCAACCTGGCCCAGTCGCTGGTGCAGCATGCCGAGGACTCGTTCGAACTGGCCGACAGCCTCGTCGTAGGGCTGGTGCATCGCCTGGAGGCGGAGGGCACAGATCCTGCTGCCATCACAAGGCTTCAGAATGAAATAAATCTCCGCAAGGGAACGATGGGCCGGGTTCGCGGCCTCTTCGTCTATGACCAGAATGGCCGCTGGCTGGCGACTTCGGAGTCCGTCGACATGGCCTCCTTCAACAACAGCGACCGCGAATATTTCAAGCGGCACCAGGCATCGTCCAACCGGGCCCTGCTGATCGGCAACCCGGTCAAAAGCCGCTCCGGCGGACAATGGGTCATCCCCCTCTCGCGACGCTTCGATCATCCCGACGGTTCATTTGCCGGCGTCGTCCTGGCCACCATCGATGCGTCCTACTTCGCAGACTTCTACAGGCACTTCGAGATCGGTTCGACGGGCGTCATCACGCTGCTCAAGAGGGACGGATTCGTGCTCGCAAGAAGCGTCGACAATGAAGGCACCGTCGGTCGCGACACATCAGGAACGCCCCTCATCAAGGACATGAATTCGCGTTCTCCGGCCAGCGTCTATTATTTCAGGTCGCCATTTGATGAGAGATGGCGCCTGGGCTTCTACAGGCTGAGTGAAAAGCTTCCGATTCTCGTACTCGCCACCCAGACAAAGGACGATGTGCTGGCGGCCTGGCGTCGAGATGCAACCTTCCGTATCCCGCTCGGCCTTGTGCTGATGGCGCTGATCGCCAGCACGGGCGTGTACCTGGTGCGCCAGTTGCTGGAACGTCAGCGCATGGCGGGAGCGCTGTCCGCCAAGGAGGCGGACTTCCGCCTTCTCGCCGAGAAGTCGAGCGACATGGTGATGCGCATCGATTTTGACGAGCGCATCCGTTACGTGTCGCCTGCGTGTAATCGAATTCTGGGCTGGAGCGCCGAGCAATTGAGAGGCACGCCCGCGCTGACAGGGATCAACCCCGAGGACCTTCCGCTCGTGCGCGAGACCGTCCAGTCCATCAAGCGCGGTGAGATCGAGGAAACGAGGTTCGTCTACCGGACCCGGCATCGGGAGGGTGGCGAGATCTGGCTGGAGACGGCCTTGCGCGCGACCCACGATCCGGACACTCACAAAGTCGATGGCGTGGTGGCGATCTCGCGGGACGTGACGGAGCAGAAGGACTTCGAGGAAAAGCTGGCTATCCTGGCACGCCAGGACGGCCTGACCGGTCTGGCCAACCGCCGCCACTTCGATGAGAAGCTGCAGCAGGAGTGGCGGCGTGCCGAGCGCGAGGGAAATCCGCTTTCCCTGTTGATGGTGGATGTCGACAATTTCAAGAAATACAATGACCAGTATGGCCATCAGGCCGGGGACGCCTGCCTCCGGGCGGTTGGCAAGCTGATCGCGGCCGAAGCCCGGCGTCCAGCCGATCTCGCGGCCCGCTACGGCGGCGAAGAATTCGTGTTGCTGCTGCCGAACACGGACGAGCTTGGCTGCGCCAGCGTCGCCGCACGGCTTCATGAGTCCTTGAACGCGCTGGACATACCGCATGCCCAGAACCTGCCCAGCAAGCGGGTTACGTTGAGCGCCGGCGGCGCCACGAGCTGGCCGAATGCGGAGACTGCGAACAACCATGCAATGCTGGTCGCAACCGCAGACCGCGCACTCTATGCCGCCAAGCATGCCGGCCGGGACCGCTTCGTCATGTCGGGCCAGGTCGTCGCCTGGCGTGGCGCGGAAAGCGCCTAGCTCACACGTGCACAACGAGGCAGCGTGAAATTGTCGATGTCGGTCGACATCCTGACCCTCTATCTGCTGAATTTCCTAGTCGGCCTGGTGATGGCGGGAATCTGTTTTTTCTCGTGGATTCACCAGCGCGATATCCTTGGGCTGCGCGGCTGGAGCGCGGCGCTGTTGCTAGGATCTCTGGGCTCCCTCGAACTCAGCCTGCGCACCACCAGCTCTCCGCTCCTGCTGGTCCTCATGGCCAACTCGCTGGTCGTCGCCGGTTACGCCAGCGTCTGGATGAGTGTGCGGCGGTTCAACAGCGGTGAACGGGGCGTCCGCCATGCCGTGGTTCCCACGGCCGTCTTCGTCGTTATCTACGGCGTAGCTCTCGCGGCCGGGACCGACGTCAATGTGCGGGTCGCAATCTGTTCGCTGGTGCTCGCCATCCTGTCCCTGCTCGCCGGCCGTGAGGTTTTCCGAGGGAGGATCGGGGAGCCGCTGAAGAGCCGCATCCCGACGGCACTTGCCCTTCTGCTGATGGCGCTAGCCATGGTCGTTCGCACGATCTTCTCCCTGGTCGAGGATCCGCCGGTCGGAGAGACCACGCCCTTCTACGATCCGACGCTGGGCATATCGCTCCTCGTCAACACGATCTGCGTCGTCGCGATGACGCTCGGCTTCCTGATGATGGCCAACGAACGCCTGAGGCATCATTACGAGAAGCTGGCCAGCACCGACCAGCTGACAAACCTGCCCAATCGCCGGTTTCTCCTCGCTCAGGGCGCACGCCCGGGTGGGCGTGCCTGTGTGCTGATGATCGACCTCGATCATTTTTCAGAGGTCAACAGGACTTTCGGCCATGCCGGTGGCGACCAGGCGCTGATCGCCTTCGCCGTGCTGGCGCGCCAGCAGCTTCGCCCGACAGATCTGATCGCCCGTTATGGAGGAGAGGAATTCTGCGCGGTGCTTCGCGACACCGATGAGGCGGAAGCCCTACAGGTTGCAGAGCGATTGCGCGCGGCGGTGACCGAGCTCTCGATCGGCGTCGACGGCCGGGTCCTTCGCATCACCACCAGCATCGGCGTGGCGCAGCTGGACGGGGATCTGGGAGCAGCGATGCACAGGGCGGACGTCGCGCTCTACCGCGCCAAGGCCTTGGGCCGTAACCAGGTGCGCAGCGCGGACGACGCAACCTCGAGCGCCGTACGCTAGGGCAGCAAGCGGTCAGGCCGTTTCGCCGGACGGCGCAACACCCTTCAACCGGCCTTGGTGGGCCAATACCGGCCGGCCTCCGCCATTCGGGCGATCCAGTCGGGCACCTGATCGGCGGGCATCGGCCGCGCGATCAGGAATCCCTGGGCAAAATTGCAGCCGAGCGCTTCCAGCGCATCCCACTGCGCCTGCGTCTCTACGCCTTCGCCCGTCAGGCCGATGCCTTCGCCGACCGTCAGCGAAACCAGCGCCGAAACGATGTCCTTGCTCTCCTGCTCGCCGGGCAGCCTCGCCACCAGGCTGCGGTCCATCTTCAGGTCGGTGAACGGGTAGTATCGCAGTCTTCCGAAATCGGAATAGCCGACGCCATAGTCGTCCATCGATATCCCGACGCCCGCCTCGCGCAACCGCGCCAGCAGCCCTCGGGCTATGGCGGGATCGGGCGCCCGTTCCGTTTCCGTGATCTCGAGGATGAGGCTGCGTGGAGCGGCACCCTTTTCCTTCAGCAGCGAGAGTATGTTTGCGGCGATCTCCGGCGACGTGAGAACCAGTGTCGACATGTTGACCGACACCGAAAGCTGCAGGCCTTCCTTGGTCCACGCCACATGCTGATCGATGGCCCTCGCCAGCACGTCCCATGTCAGGGGGACGATGGCGCCCGAACGCTCGGCCAGGCTGATGAATTCGTCCGGAGGCATGAGGCCGTACTCCGGATGCTGCCAGCGCACCAAGGCTTCGGTACGGCGGACCACCCTGTCCGACATCGAAACGATCGGCTGATAGTGCAATTCGATCTCGCCGCTGGGGATCGCATCGAGGCCGCGCGCGGCGAGGTCGGCATTGGGACTGTGCTTCCCAGCACCCTGAAGCGCGATCAGCTGGGGAGCCAGGGAAGACAGAGAAAGAGGCTTCGCCAGAATGCCGACGACATCCATGCCCGCGAGACCGGCATTCCGCCGGATGCTCTTGCGGGCTTCCTCATCGATTGCGCCGACCAGGACAGTTCTCGGCCGCAACCGGGCGCTGAGCGTCTCTATGATCTGCAGGCATTGCGTGTGCCCGATCTCGACATCGAGGAACAGCCAATCGAAATGACGCCCCTGAAGGAAACCCGGCAACTCATCGGCTGAACGGATGCTCCGGACGGTAAAATCGAGACCAATCGACCATTCGGCCAATTCCGACCTGAAATCGTCATCACCGCTTACCACCAGGGCGCGGAACATCTGCGGCATCACATCGGCCCGATCATATTAGCCTAGCGATACTCAAGGCCACTCCGTCAAAGTATCGGACCGTCTTGGCTCTGTCATGATCCATTGCGGACGTCGAGTCATGAAAATCGCGCCTCCGCCGCCGCCTAGGTCCGCTTCGCATGAGGCCCTTCCTGGCCTGCGAGGTTCGACAGCAGCTTCAGGCTCGCCGAATAGTAGTCGTCATCGCCGGTAATCTCGGCAACCGGGGCCGCATTCTTGCCCCCGTCGGCCATGAACTCCGTGACCGCTGCCACGGCAGCGTAGCCGCCGCTGGACGGATAGGGCGCCACCGACCCGTCGTCCAGGTTGATCCAGGCCGGCGGACGTCCCCCGAACCTCGGTGTCTTCCAGGCCGTCACGAAGCGGCCGAGCCGGGACGCCTGGTTGTGCCACGCCAGGTAGAGCGGGACGCGTATGGCGTCGAAACCGAAGTACGGCTTCCAGTCGTCGGCGACCCTGAAGGCTTGCGGCCCAAACAGCAGCCAGTCCGGCGGAAGCCGGTAATCGCCGAAGGCGGCATTGTCGAGCAGCCAGAGTCCGTCGGCTTCGAGGCGGCGCCAGCGGCCCTGATCCCCTGCCCGCTCGGCAAAGTCGTGGATCGCCGGCCAGACATAGTAGGAAAGGTTGACCACATACCGGTTGCCACGGGCAAATCCCTGGGCTCCCGGCAGCAGGATCAGTCGCCCCTGGAAATCGACCGCCAGCCGGTCGAGGATGGCGGACTGGATACGCCTGGACGGTGCCAGCCAGCGCGGCTCGTTCCATTTTGCGGCAGCCCGCGCGAGCGCCCAGGCGATCAAGATGTCCCCGTCGGCCGCATTGTTCTTGTCAGGCACCGGATCGGCCGTGTTTGGCGACCAGCGCCAAGAGAAGAGGCCGTCTCCCCGTTGCAGCGACTTCGACGTCCACTCCCAGATCTTCGCGAAGGTCTCCTTGTCGTCGTAGCTCTGCGCGAAGAGAAGCCCCCAACCCTGGCTCTCGGAATGGCTGACGTTGTTGTTGCCGCTGTCGATGACACGCCTGTCGTCGACGACGAATCGACGCTTGAAGGTCTGCCAATTCTGATCCGCCAGGGCGGAGGGCGACCAGAGCGAAAGTCCCGCGAGGCCGATGCCCGCTTTCAGGAGTCGTCGGCGCGACCCGGCGGGCACCCCACCCTGGTCCACCGCTAAGGCCCGGTCCGTTCGTAGCGGAAGACCAGCGGCGGATAGGAGCCGCCGCCGCGTTCGGCCAGGCGCATCGCGAGGCCCGGTCGCGCCGCCTGCTGGGTCAGCCAGCCTTCCAGAAGCGCTTCCAGAATGGCGGCGAAGGCGGTCTGCGCCTCGACGCCCTCGAAGCAGGGATAGCCGATGACGACGAACTCGAGCGCCTTCTCGGCCTCGTAGATATCGACCTGCCCCCAGTCGAGGGTTTGCAACCCTGCGTTCATCGCCGCCTTGAGTTCGGCGAGGGAATTGGACGCCGGAATGGATTGTTCCCTGGCGATGGCCGAGCCGACTCCGGCCAGGACACGCAGCGCCTGCTCGTCTCCGGCGACCTGCGAGAGGGAAGTCGCCAGCGCCTCCATGAAGATCCGCCATTGCGGCGGGCATGAATGCCGCGCGGCGACGGCTAGGGTCATCGCATCGAAGGAATTGCTTGCGGCGCGGACAGTCATCGAAGGTCCGTTGGTGGGCAGGTTCAGTTGAAGGAGCTTCTGAGGAATAGCAGAATTGTGCCCTGGTCGTACTGATAAGCGTTGTCGAAATTGGCCTTGGCGCCAATCGAAGTCCGCTCGGTCGCTGCATATTCGAAACCGAGACGCAGGCCAAAGGCAATGCCCGTATTGCTCTGCGCCGGGAAGAGCGGCGCGAACGCCGCTGCTCCGGTCGTGGCCAGGATGTTCGCGGCGTTCTGGAAGTAGTAGTTTGTCGGGAAGAACAGCGACGAACTCTGCTGGATGCTCTGCACGCCGAGCGTGGCCCCCGCACTGTACTTGAACTTGCCTGCAGTCTCCGACCAGTCGACGGGAAACGTCAGGCTGTAGAAGCTCTGCGGGCTGAAATAACCGCCCTGGCCATAGGTGAAGTAGCTGAGATTCTGGTTGTAGCTCAGGTAGGTTGCCGAGATGCCGACCTTGAGTTCCTGGGTCTCGTCCTTGATGGGCCGGAAATAGGCGCCTGCCGTGAACTCATAGGACTGATTGTCCGCGACGTTCGTGCCCATGTAGTAGCCGTAGGCAAACTTAGAATAGATACCCAGCGTTGTATCGTCGTAGCTTATGATCGCTTCGCCGCCATTGCGTGTCACCCCGCCCCAGGTCAGTCCGGTGATCGGATCGGTGACGCCCGCGTAGGACAACACGGAGTCGGTCACCGACCGGCGCGACGCCTCGAGCTTTATGTTCATATTTTCGCCCAGGGGCTGATTCCAGGCGATGCCACCCACGATGGTGGTGAGCGGGAAGCCGAGCGGCGTGCTGCCGACGTCGAAGGTGAGACGCCCCCATTCGAGGCCCATGCCGAAGGCGATGCCCGTGGACTGCACATTGTTCGGCTGCAGGCCACCCGCCAGTCCGGCGATCGCATTCGCGCCATAGCGCTGCAGGGTCGCGGGATCGCCCCCGATCGTGCCGGCGTTGATCGTCACGGGCATAATCGTCGGCACGAGGGCAGCGTTGCCGATGGGAATGCGCGCCTTGATCGGCACGTTGATCTCGTTGATGCGGCCGAGACCCGATTCACCCGACCGGCCGCGGAAGCCGATGCCGCCATCCACGATGATCGCCGTGGACTTCTTCAGGGTCGTGAGCTCGCGCTCGATCTCGCGGCTGAGCGGATCGTTGTCGCTCATCGACCCCGAGGGCGCACCCGGCGTTCCCGGCAAGGGCGGCGGCGTCATCGCGGTCACCGAGGGGCTCGCACTGCTCTCGCCGCCCGGACGGCGCAGCGGCACCAGCGGATTCTGCGCCACGTAAACGGGCGGCGGGGCTTGCGCCGGTCCCGCCTGGGCGGTCAGCACGGCCGGCGTCGCCTGCGACGGCCGGTCCAGCGACATAACGTCGGCCCGACCGGGCGCGCCGTGGGTGCTGGTGAGCGAAGCCTTCTTCGCGGCGACGCGCCGTTCGAACTCGGCCATGAACTGGGCATCGTCGCCGTTGCCATCGGGTCGAAGCGACGCCACGGGCGCGTTCGCACCCTCCCGCGAGTCGACAGCGGCGCGTTGAACGGGCGCTTCGCGACCCGGCGCAGGTGACGGCGCCGGCACGAGCTCGGTCTGCCCCAGGCCGCGGTTGAGCTGCTGCGCCGTTTCGAGCGCCCGCTTGGCGCCGGTATTGTCGCCCTGTGCCCGCAACAGGCGCGCCTGGACCATAAAGAGGCGCGGGTTCTGCGGCTGCAGCCGCAGCGCCTCGGCGAGCCAGACGTCGGCCCGTTCGTAACGCCTGAGATCGATGGCGATGTTCACCGCCTGCTGCAGCGTATCGGCATCGGCCGGCGACGACACCATGATGCCGTCGAGGACCTGGATCGCCTGTTCGCCGAAGTTCGAATCCTTGTAGACCCGCGCCAGTGCCAGCCGCACGCCAACGCTGGGCGACGGCCCGGAGACATAGGGCAGCAGCACGTCGTAGGCGGCCGTCACGTTCTTCTGCGCGCGCAGCCGGTCGGACTGCTGAATGGCGAGCGATTCCTGGAGGTTGGCGACGTCGCGGCCGCCGGTGTTCTTGGATATGCGCGCCAGCAGCGTACTGGCCTCGGCGTCCTGACCCGCCTCCGACGCCGCGTAGAACATGGTGCGCAGCGTATCGGCGCTGAGGTCGTTGCGGGCCGAGAGGCGGCGGACCACCGCCATGGCCTGCGCGCGATCGCCGACCTTGGCTAGCGCCAGAGCCGCATTGGCCTGCTGCGACGGCGTCGCGTTCGGCGCGTTGGCGCGTGACGCCAGAGTGGCCCGCGCGCCGGCATCGCCCGCCTTCGCCGCGGCGATCAGCTGGTCGGTGTCGCCGGCATTGCGCAGGTCGTTGCGCAGGGTGTTCATGCGCGCCGACCGCTGGTTGACCGGGATCCGGTCGAGCAGAGCGACGGCCTCACCGGTACGCGACTGCTCGGAATAGTAGACCGCCGCCGCGTAGAGGCTTTCGGGACGCCCGCTGGCGACCAGCTCGTCGATCAACGGCTGCGCTTCGGCGACCTTGCCCCTCTTGGCGAGGAACTTCGCGAGGTCGTAGCGGATCCAAGGGCTGGACGGATCCATGCGCATGGCTTCGCGATAGAGCTGCTCGGCCCGCTCGGGCTGCGAACGTTCGAGGCCGCTCGCCTGCACGCGCAGGCGCTGCGCCGCCTCCTGCGCCCCGTCCGACTGGATGCGGGTTCGGACCGACGGATCGAGATTGGCGAGCAGCGGATCGCTGCGCGTGTCACGTCCCTGGGCCGTGAGCACTTGGTAGAGACCCGCCTGCGCTTCCTTGTTGCCCGGATCGCGGCTGAGGGCATCGCGATAGTAGCCTTCGGCCTCGCGCTGCTTGCCCTGGCGACGCAGGAGATCGCCCATCAGGGCCTGCGCGATGCCACGTTCCTTGGGCGCACCGGTACGGTCGGCCAGGGGCCGGGCGATCTTCTCGGCCTGGCTGAAGTCGCCACGATCCCGCAACGCCGCGGCCTCGCGGTAGGACAGCCAGAAGTTTGCCGATTCGAGGGCCTGAGCCCAGTCCGCCGCCCGGCTGGGCGCCATCTTGATGGCCTTGTCGAGCTGGTCGCGCGCGTCCGCGAAGCGCTCCTGGCGCAAGCGCACGATGCCGATGCCTGCAACCGCGTCCGCATTGCTGGGATCGGCCTGCAGGACGCCTTCGAAGCGCGCAACGGCCAGGTCGTTCAGGCCCTGGTCGGAAAGCCGGTAGGCTTCGGCAAGGGCAGCACCCACCGGATCCTGCCGGACGGGCCGCTGCGCGTCCGTGAGCTTGTCGCGCACGAGCGTGTCCCCGGGGAAGCGCTGGAGATAGGATTCGAAGAACGGCTTGTCCTGAGGCCCGAGCGTGAGCCACAGCATGGCCTGGCGCATCGCCTCGAACGAGGCCTGCCCGACAGCAGGGTCGCTGGCCAGTTCGGCCAGCAGGACAATGCCTTCGCGGCGTGTCTGCTCGTTGTAGGTGAGGATCCGGGCATAGGCGAACTTGATGCGCGGGGTCGCATAGCTGCGCTCCGCCAAAGCCTTGAGCCGGAGCCGCGCCTCATCCCAGCCCGCCCCCGTTCCCGCGAGCGTTTCGTAATACTCGACGGCAAGGTCGAAGGGCGGCGGGCCGCCGCGAAAGGCCCGTTGATAGAGTGAGACCGCGCGATCGTAGGCGCCGGCCGCGGCGAGCCGGCGGGCCTCGGCCAGGGCCACCTCGTCGGTCTGGCCCAGCGCCATCGCGCGTTCGAGTTCCGCGGCACGCGCGTCGTTCGGATCGATCTGGCGCAGGCGCGCGATCGTGGCGCGCACCTGTTCGAAGCGCTGATTCTGCAGCTCGATCGAGCCGAGCTGAAACAGGGCCTCGGTATTGTCGGGCTGGCTTTCCAGTATCTTGCGCAGCGATTGGGCGGCGAGGTCGGGGCGATTGCGCTCCCGCCACATCGACGCCTGCTCGAACAGCAGGCCGTAGATCGACGAGGAGGACGATTCCGACGTCGTCGGCGGCGCTGCAAGGGCCTCGGCCGAAGCCGACAGGGCAACGACCGCGCTGGCAAGAACGCTGGCAATTCCCCCGCTACGCTGCGAACGCTCAGACCTTCTCATGAGACCCCAAACTCAATCGACTTCCGTCCGCGAACGTCCGGGAGAGAAGCCGGTTAGCCCTGTGTGCCGAGAATCGTTCAATAGCGACTGCAAAAATCAATATAACACAAACCAGGCAAATGAATGCAGCAAGTTCAAATGACCCGGCAAGCCATTGAATTCGCCACCAGATCGGCAATCCACCGACAAATCTCCTGACACCTGACGTGTAGAACTCGCCCTTAGCACCTGTCAGATAATAGAAATCGCCCTGAATGTTTGCCGCCACCTCGGGATCGTTGAGATGGCTGCTCATATCGACGAGGGAGGCCGGCTGGGTGCCGCCGACCATGACCACGAGCCGGTCGCCATTCAGCGGCGACCAGAAACTGGACAGGTAGGCGAAGGGCTTGCCGAGATTGGCCTTCGCGAGTTCCGGGGCGGCGCCGCGATAGTACGGCGCGCGGGGATCGGTCGGCTGGAACTGGCGCCGCAGGAAGCTGAGGCCGGGCACCGCCGTGACGCTGGCCGACGTGATGTGGACCGAGTTGTGGGACTCCCACTGCTTGAGCAGAGGCTGGTTCGAGTTGAGCCCGATGACGATGAGGTCCCGGTCGGCCATCGTCTCGACCTTCGCGGGCTCGACCACCTCGAAACGGGTCGGGGGAACGCCCGTGGCATCGGCCATCATCGCCAGCAGGTTCAGGAGCGACTGTACCTCTTCCGATGACGAGGTTTCCGGCATCACGAACGCCGTGGTCGAGAGGTCGGCATAGCGGGTGAACGGGAAGCCGGCATTGGCGAACAGCGCGAGGTTTGGGAAAGCGGCGAAATGGGCCACTCGGCTCAGATCGATCGTCGAGTCTGGATCGATACCGGTGCGGTCGCTCCAGTCGAGCATTTCGCAATCGGCATCCGCCTTCGCCCGCAGCTCGAACAGGAAATCGAGCTGGTTCTGGCTGTGCAGCTGGAAGCCCGGCAGCAGCACCTGGCTCACCCGATCCCCGGCGTCGCCCGGGAACATCCATTCCTTCAGGCGCGACAACACCTTCAGCTTGGGCTCCAGCGGAATCTCGCCGACGGTGCGCTGGTTGAGGTCGATGAAGACGCGCGAATTGCCGGGATCGACCCAGCTGTCGTCGGCACGGCGGATGTGGACGTACATCTTGCCGCCCGACAGGGCGCCGAAGAACAGGTCGGGCGCGGTGCGGAAGGACACTTTGGGGGAATCGAGAAGCCGGCGGCCGTTGATGACCCCTCCGTCGGGAAGCTCGCCGAGCCGCACCGGCCGATTGGTCGGAATCCATTTCGGTGCGTCATAGGCCTGCCGCGGCGGTGGCAACGGCTCGCTGGCAGCCGACCAGCCGCCGCTCAATCGCGACGCGGAGGTCGCCAGGGTGCCCGCGGCAGCCCGCAACTCCTCGGCATCGTCGCCGATGACCAGCAGGAGCTTGCTGTCGACCTGCGAAGGGTTGGCGACCACCGCGACCCGCGGTCCCTCGCCCGGAATGGCGGCGACGCCCGGCGGATAGTGGTCGCCCGCAACCAGGACCACGGCGTTGCTGGCCGGCAGGCCCGTGTACTGCACCGGGAAGGACGCGCCCTTGTTGCCGGCGATCAGCCCGAAATAGCCTGCCACCATACCGGCCGCCTGCAGGACGCCGGGCTCGGGACCCGCCGGCAGCACGAAGGGCAGGTTGAGCGGCAACGGATCCTTGGGATCGGCAAACGGGCGTGGCAGCGACGCCAGGTCATCGGCAATCGGCAACCGCGTCGTGCTGAGATAGATGAACGTCGCCGGCTCGATATTCACCCAGATCGCCTTGTCTCGATCGAGCGTGCAGGCTTTCGCGCCCTGCCCCTTGAGCGCGAAGCGAAACTGCAGGCGGTTGTCGGTCGACAACAGGGCGGGCGTGAAGGTGAAATCGGCGCGCGCTTTCGGTCCGCTCGACTTTCCCAGCGTGACCGAGCCGATCGGCTCGTTGTTGAGAAACACCTGGAGCACACCGTCATCGCGGGCGACGGCATTCGAATAGCTGAACACGAGGCTGATGCGGGCGGCGACGAAGGCATCGTCCTGGCGGGTCGTGAAGGCAATCCCGGTTTCGGCCGAGGCTCCCTCGAGATGAAGGGCCTTGCTCCGCAGATCGCGCAGACGGATGAGCTGGCTGCGACCCTCCACCATTCCGGTGAACATCGGATAGTTCGCCGTCGGGATCTGTGAGGGGATCGGCAATATGTCGGGCCGGTTGGGCCCTGGCGGAGTCACAGGCGTTGTCGTGACGGCCGGAGCCGCCGGAGCGGGCGCCGCGGGCACGGGAGCCGGCAATGGGACAGGTCCCTGCGTGGGAACAGGGGCCGTCGCCTGCGGCGGCGTCGCCGGCGCGGCCGGGGGAAGCGACTGCGGAGCGGCCGGCGGAAGCACCTGGGGAGCCGTCGAGCGCTGGGAGCCGGCCGGCACGGGAGGATTGGGGTTCGGCGATATCGTCGGCGGCACGATGGGCGTCGCCACGTTCGCCGGGGGCATCGGCGTGGTGGTCGGCAACGGAGTCTGCTGCCGCTGGCCCTGCGCATCGGGCGACGGAATGATCGCCACGCCCGATGGAACGGACGGCAGGGTGGACGGCAACTCGAACCTCGGCGGGAGTTGCGTGGAGGGCCCCTGCTGGAGAGACGGCGGATTCACCTCCGGCGGGAAGAACGGCTTCGGCTGCGAGCCGGTGTCCTGTTGTGCGGCCGCAGGAGCAATCAGAGCGAAAACAAAGGCCACCGCTGCGCGACGGACTCTTATAAACCTCACGTCGGCCTCGACGGCGCCGGCAGCGGTTGCTGTGTCGAGGGCCGGGGCCGGCGGATGTTCCGGGAAGCCATGCCGGCGAGGCCGCGAATGGCGCCCGAGAGATCGATCAGCGACTTGCCGACAGTATCGGGGGGACGGTCGTCCCAGTTGAGCCAGGCATCGGCGCGTCCGAACACGGCACTGACGATCGTCCGCTCTTCTTCCAGGTTCGTCGGCATGAACTCGAGACGGACTTCACGGCCGTTGACGGCGACGACGCGGGCCGGCACGGCGGAAATGTCCTCGATCTGCTCGAAGTTGACGACGACCTCTTCGTTCACCTTCACGTCGGTCGCGACGTCGTCCATCCGGAGCAGGCCGCCGCCGAGGGAGAGATCCTCGGTCCGTCCCATCAGCGAGCGCCTTCCGTCGAAGTAGAGCGCGATCGGCTGCCGGACGCGCACGCGCGGCTGGGCTCGTACCTGTCGTCTCTCGCGCCCGACCGCGAGCGCGGCGAACACGGTGAAGGCGCTGTAGAAACACCAGAAGAGATTCATCCAGAGCACCGGCGCGTCGCCCGGGAACAGCTCGGTGAAGAGAAGGCGGTAGAACCCGACCCCGATGGCCGCCATCAGCACCACCGCCAGGATCATCAACGGTCGCATGATGGGCGTGTCGTAGAGCTCCTTCTCAAGGATGCCGCCCTTGCTCGTGACGTTGAAGCTGCCGGCCTTGGGATTGATCAGCGCCAGCAGCGTCGGTCCGATGATGTGGAACAACAGCACGTTGTCGTAGATCTCGCCCCAGAAGGAATAGCGGTAGCGTCCGTCCAGTCGCGACTGCGTGCTCAGCGTGTGGAACAAGTGCGGCCCGGCATAGGCCAGAACCATCAACGCGCTCGCCACGATGATGTTCTGCGACGTGATCAGATAAGCCACCGGCGCCGTCAGGAACACCAGGCGCGGCACCGGGAACAGGAAGTACATCATCGCATTTAGGTAACAGATGCGCTGCCCGAAGCTCAGCCCCCGCCCCAGCAGCGGATTGTCGGTCCGGAAGATCTGGATCATTCCGCGCGCCCAGCGCATACGCTGGCCGATATGGATCGACAGCCGCTCGGTCGCCAGGCCGGACGCCAGCGGCCAGCGCAGGTAGGCGGTGTTCCAGCCCTTGCGATGCATGCGCAGCGAGGTGTGGGCGTCTTCGGTGACCGTCTCGACGGCGATGCCGCCCACCTCGTCGAGCGCCTCGCGACTCAGCACCGCGCACGAGCCGCAGAAGAAGGTCGCATTCCAGAAATCGTTGCCCGGCTGGATCAGTCCGTAGAAGAGCTGGCCTTCGTTCGGCACCCTTCCGTAAGTCCCGAGATTGCGCTCGAACGGATCGGGCGAATAGAAATGATGCGGCGTCTGCAGCATGCCCATCTTGCGGTCGCGCAGGAACCATCCGACGGTCATCTGCAGGAACGCCCGCGTCGGGATGTGGTCGCAATCGAAGATGGCGATCAGCTTGCCCTTGGTGATGGTCAGGGCGTGGTTGATGTTGCCCGCCTTGGCGTGCTCGTTGGTCGGCCGGATCAGGTAGCCGCACCCCGCCTCCTCGGCGAAACGCTTGAATTCCGGCCGTCGTCCGTCGTCCAGGATGTACACCTTGAACTTGTCGGCGGGGTAATCCATCACCATCGCCGCCAGCACGGTCGGCTTAACGACATCGAGGGTTTCGTTGTAGGTCGGGATATAGACGTCGACCGTCGGCCATTCCTGGACATCGGCCGGCAAAGGCACCGGCTGCCGTTCGAGCGGCCACATCACCTGGAAGTAGCCGATCATCAGCACGATCCAGGCATAGACCTCGGCGGCATAGAGCCCGTAGCCGAACATCATGTCGAACGGATCGACGAAGCCCAGCGTCTCGGTCGTGCGCCACCACAGGTAACGGGTCGACACGAGAGCCGACAACACGACGATGATCAGGGTCGCGGTGCGATTCTTGAAGCGGTTCACCAGCAGGAAGATGGCGGCCGTGAAGACGGCGAAAATCGCCTGCGTCTGCAGATCGAAGGGTGTGATGATGACGAAGGCGGCCGGCCCGAGGGCGACGATCGCAATGAACAGGTAGAAAAGTCTCGTGAGGATCGAGACCCGCCGGTTGGGATTGAGCTCTTCGGTACTGATCGAAGTCATCGCCGCCCGGGGTCCATGCCGTCGAGTAGCAGTCCCTGCACCGAAGCGGCCAGGCCCCGCACGTCGGCCGCCGCCTTGCTCGTCGGCGCTCGATCGATCACGAGCTGCTGATGCGCCACGGCTTCGCCGAAACTGTCGTCGTAGTTCACGGTGCCGAGCATCGCCTGGCCCAGCCGGCGCCGCAGCAGCGCGGTGACATCGCGCGTCAGCTTGCGACGCATGTCGACGAGATTGAACACGTACCGTACCTGGCGTTGGTTGCCCTCGGGCACAGGGCCCAGGAAACTCTGCGATTCCACCGTCGACAGCAAGGACACGGATGTGGCGTCGGCCTGCAGAACCACGATATCGAGCGTGGAGATCGGCCGTGTCTGGTCGAGGAAGACCGACGGACCCGGCGGCGTATCGATGACCACCACGAAGCCGCGCTCGACGAACGGCGCGAGGGTACTGGCGAGCCAGTTCTCGTTGCGCGCCAGATGATCGGACACGGCATGAAGCTGGGCGCCGGTGACCTGCCCGAACGGCAGGACGAGAAGATTGCCGCCGCCCGGCAGCACACCCTCGCGGATCGAGCGCCCGTAGACGAGGCAGTGTGCCCAGCCGCGGTCGTCGGCGAGCTGGATACCGGCATGCAGGCGGAGCGAATTCTGGACGTCGAGGTCGACGACGAGCACGCGCAAGCCGGAGCGCGCCAGGACGCCGGCAACATTGATGCTGAGAGAGGTCTTTCCGACACCGCCCTTGGGCGAGCAAAAACAGACGACGGACATCAACGCGCCAGTCGGTCGAAGAGTCCGTTGAGACTGCCAATCGATGGCGCCGCCGCCGACTGCTCGACAGGCTGGGTAATGATGCGGCGAATATCGTTCAGGGTTCTCATCGCCGCACCCGGTCCCGCCACGGGCGTACGGATGCCAGCAAGCGGGGACTGCCGCGGGGATTCTGGATGCCGCATGCCCGTATCGGCCGGTCTGCCCTGCGCTAGGGCCGGCGACCGATCGAAGACGTCGGCCAGCAGGTCGTTGCCGGAGGTGGCCCCCAGCGCAAGGGGCGCGTCCTCCCGGACGGGCAGCGGCGGCTCCTTGCCGAAGATCGCGTCAATGAGGGGGGCCGACATCTGATCCGATGACGTTTCGAATTCCCGATAGGTCGATCCGGTCCGGCCCATTGCGTCGAGAAGATGGGCAACATCGTCATTGTTCTTGATCGGCATGTCTGTAACTCCACCGAGCGATTCAGATACACTATCAGTCGTAGTGCGTCACCTCAGACATACTCAATATAAGCTATTCGGAATATTGCATAAGCACGTAGTTTTCACACATTAAATTAGCAAAAAACACCAAGCTTCTGTAACGGCTATAGAAAGTGCGAACAGTTGATGTGTGAGGCGAAAAAAGCCTCTCAACATTCAGTCACACCTCCCAATGCGGAGTCGCACAAATGCCAGCGTGCGATTCCAAACAAACGAAAAAGGATCTGGACCGGAGTCACCCGTCCGATTGATCGGACGTCCGGACCGGCAGCGGCGACATGGCCTCAAAGACACCGTCGCGGCGGACCAGGGCATGGAACAAAGCCGCCGCGACATGGAGGAGGATCAGCCCGAAGAAGGCGAAGGCCAGCCAACGGTGCGCGGCCCACAACAGCGTATGCAGCAAGTCGCTTTGTGGCAGGATCGGCGGCAGCCGGAAGTTGCCGAACAGCACGACCGGATAATCGGCCGCGGACAGCATCGCCCAGCCCAGCAGCGGCAGGACGATCATCAGCCCGTAGAGGCCCCAGTGCGAGAGGACCGCGCCGAGCCGCATCAGGGGCGGCAGGCTGGCCGGCAGCGGCGGCGCACCCAGAACCAGGCGCAGGACGAGGCGCACGAGCACCAGCGCGAACAGCGCGATACCCAGGGTCTTGTGGGTGGCGACCAGCGGCACGTAGGACGGCGCGACGGTCGAGAGCATGCCGACGCCGATGAACAGCATCGCCACGATGCCGGCCGCCATCGTCCAGTGCAGGAGGCGCTGGGCGCCGGAGAAGCGAGTGTGGTTCGCCACGACGGTCATCGGGCGGCTCATGGCTTGGCGCTCCCGGTGGCGGTCGTGCGGGGATAGTCCTTCGCCTCGGAGGTGCGCAGGTCATACGACCGCGCATAGGCCGAGGATCGGGCGGCGGGGAACGGGTCGTCTGAAACGCTCATGCCGCGTGGCAGGACCGTCGGATCGAAGTTGATGTCGCGGCACGGGCCGTCGGGCTCCGCCTCGACGCGCTTCACCACCAGCGTGCCGACCTCGACCGTGCGCCGGCCGGCCGGCCAGGCCTTGCTGGGATCGGCCGTATCGTCACCGGACTCGGCGACGGTCACGACCATCGTCCAGCGTTGCGGCGCGGTGGCGACCCGGCTCGCGATCTCCCGTTCGAGATAGTTCGGCCCCTTCTTGGCGAGTTCATCGGGCGCGATCGGCACCGGCGTCGCCGCCGGCCGCAGCGACCAGCGGACCGCGCGCGACGTACCGCCGACGTCGGTGAACAGGAACGAATTGAGGCTGTTGAACGGGTCCTCCGCATAGCTCGAGGTCCAGGGCGCCGTCCCGGCCCAGCCGGCGAAGGTCAGGAACTCCGGATGCCGGCCGATGAACGCCTTCATCGCCTCCCCACCCTTCGGCGCCGTCTGGAGCAGTTCGTAGAAAACCTCCGGCGTCGACACGGCGAAGACCGGCGCGTCGATCATCGCGCTGCGCCAGACATCGCCGTTCGGCGTCGTGATCTGCAGGCCCATGCCACGGACCCGCACCGTAGCGTCTGCGGCGTTGGGATTGGGCGTGGCCAGGTTGAAACGGCCGAGCACCGGCCAGGTGCCGGATGTGAAGACCTGCGCCCTCGACAGGGAGGCGCCATTGCCGTTCGACTGGAATTCGCCGGTGAAGCACACCCCCTTGGCATGGTTGCGCCGGTGACCGAGCGCTGGGCCAACGGGCGGCGCCAGTGCGGCAACGAGTTTGGTGGGCGTCAGGCGCTCCGGCGACAACCAGCCCGCCGTGTAGGCGAAGGCGCCCGCGCTGCCCGCCACGATCAGCGCGATCATGGCCAGGGATGCGAGGGGGCTGCGGGAAGGTCCGGGGGATGATCGTGAAATGGGAAACTCCTGGCTGGTCGGCGTGCAGAGTATGGCTGCGGCAGTGACTGCCGCCCTGTCAAGAACGCGTGAGCATCAGGCGCCCGCGATGCGCGCTTCCACCAGATCGACCTCACGCACGAGCTTGCGCGCCACCTCATCCGACAAGCGGCCACTGCGGGCAAGCTCGAGCAGGCGTTCGCGCTCGGCCCGCGCGCCGATCAGTTCCAGCTCGCGCTCGATCTCTTCGATGCGGCGGGCGAGATCGCCCTCGGCGCCCGACCGCGAGAGCGCTTCGATACGCTGGCGGTAAGGTGCCATGGCGCGCGTTGCCGCTTCCGCCCCGAGATCCGCGTCGCCGGGGCGGGTCACGAGCCCACCCTGGGCACGGGCGATGGCCGCCAGCGCCGCCTCTCCGGCCGCGACACGCGCGCTATCTTCCGCCGCCTCCTCGCCCGGCTCGGCAGCGAAGTCGAGGTGTCGCAGCAGGCCAGGCAACAACACGGTCGCCGCGATCAGGGAGGTGATGATCACGCCCGCCGCCAGGAACACCGCCAGGTCGCGCGCCGGAAAAAAACTGCCGTCGGCCAGCACGAACGGCAGCGACAGCACGCCCGCCAAGGTGACTGTGCCGCGCACGCCCGCGACGGTGAGGGCCGCGACCAGACGCCAACTGGCTGCCCGCGACAGCGCCACGCGCACCAGCACCCACACCCAGGCAAAACGCAGCGCGGCCACGCCGAACGCGATCGCCGCGACGTAGAAGAGCAGCCAGCCGGTCTCGGCATGGCCCGTCTCGCGCACCACGCTGGCGGCGCCGCTGGCGATGCGGGGAAGCTGCTCGCCGAGCAGGATGAAGATGACGCCGCTCGCGCCGAACTGGATTGTCTCCCACACGGCGCTGCGCCGGACGCGGGTCTCGGCAAGCGCCCCGCCCCCCTGTTCGACGTAGCTCATGGTGATGCCCGCCGCGACGGCGGCCAGGATGCCCGAGGCGCCGACCAGGTCGGCCAGGAAGTAGGCACCGAAGGGGATCAGCAGGCTGATCAGAATCTGCGCACCGACATCCTCGCCGTAGCGGCGCGACACCCAGTTCTTCGCCTGCGCGGCCACGGTGGTCACGGCGAAGCCGGCTGCCAATCCGCCGGCCGACACCCAGACGAAGCTGCCGACGGCATCGGTCAGTGAAAACGTGCCGGTCAGCGTAGCGGCGACCGCGAAGCGCAGGCAGACCAGACCGGATGCGTCGTTGAGCAAAGCCTCGCCTTCCAGGAGGCGCATCAGCCGCTTCGGCACTGGCACACGCGCGGCGATGGCCTTCACCGCGACCGGATCGGTCGGCGAGATGACGGCCGCGAGCGCGAAGGCCACCGCCAATGGCATGGCCGGGATCATCCAATGGATCAGCAGTCCGAGGCCAAGCACGGTGAAGACGACGAGACCCAGTGCGAGGGCCAGGATCATCCCCTTGTCCCGCAGCAGGCTGGCTTTGGGCAGCCGCCATCCGTCGAAGAACAGCAAAGGCGGCAGAAACAGCACGAAGAAGAGCTGGGGATCGAGGCGCACGCCGAGATTGGCAACGGCGGCAACGAACACACCGAGCCCGATCTGGACGAGGGGCACCGGCACGGGCAGCGGCAGCATACGGGCACAGGCACCGCTCACCACCACAGCCGAGAGCAGGATCAGGACGATCTCGAAGGGTGCCATGACCGGGCCCTCCCGTCAGGCGTTGCTCGCCGCGGCGCGGACCAGCCGCACGGGAATGCCCTTGTAGGAAGGCGTGAAGCTCATCGGATCGTGAGCCTCCAGCGCGACCAGCGGATTGGTCTCCGGATAGTAGGCAGCACAGCTCCCCTCCGGAAACGAGTAGGCCACGAGCTGGTAGCCGCTCACGCGCCGCTCGATGCCGTCCTCGTTCACCGCGACGATGTCGACGCGGTCGCCAGGCTCGAACCCGCGCTTCTCGATCTCGGTCGCGCTGAGGAAGACGACGTCGCGCTGGCCGTAGACGCCGCGATAGCGGTCGGACATCGAGTAGAGCGTCGTATTATACTGGTCGTGGCTCCGCACACTCGTCAGCCAGAGCACGTCATCGTCCTTCTGCAACGGGTCTTCGCGGATGCCGTCGTAGATCAGGAAATTCGCCTTGCCCGAGCTGGTCTTCCAGATGCGCTCGCGCGCCGTGGAGACGAGATGGAAGCCGCCGGGCACGCGGATGCGGGCATTGTAGTCCTGGAAGATCGGGATCACGGCCTCGATGGCGTCGCGGATCAGGTCGTAGTCGGCGACCAGCTCCTCCCACGGCACGACCGAGCGCTTCCCGAGCGTCGCCCGGGCGATGCCGGCCACGATGGCGGGTTCGCTCTTCAGATCGTCCGAGGCGGGCTTGTTCAGGCCCAGCGACGCATGGACCATCGACATCGAATCCTCGACGGTGATCGATTGCGGGCCGGTCGCCTGGACGTCGAGCTCGGTGCGGCCGAGACAGGGCAGGATCAGGGCTTCACGGCCGCGCACCAGGTGACTGCGGTTGAGCTTGGTCGAGACGTGGACGCTGAGGTCGAGCCGGCGGAAGGCGTCGCGCGTCACCTGCCAGTCGGGCATCGCCGCCACGATGTTGCCGCCCATGCCGAAGAAGACCCGAGCCTCGCCGCGCGCCATCGCCTGCAGCGCGGTGACGACGTTGTGGCCCGGCGCCGCCGGCGGCGTGAAGCCGAACCGCTTGCCCAGGCGCGCGAGGAAATCGGCCGCCGGGATCTCGGTGATGCCGACCGTGCGATCGCCCTGCACGTTCGAATGACCGCGCACCGGGCAGATGCCCGCGCCCTCGCGGCCGAGATTGCCGCGCAGCAGGCAGAGGTTGGCGAGCTGCTGTACCGCCTGCGCGCCGTGACGATGCTGCGTGATGCCCATGCCGTACACGACGATGGCGCGCCTGGCCTTCATGTAAGCCTGCGCCGCCTCCTCGATCTCCGAGCGGACGAGGCCGGACTGGCGCTCGAGCGAGACCCAGTCCGCCGCCTTCAGGTCGGCGATCAGCGCGTCGATGCCCACCGTGTGCTCGCGGATGAAATCCCAGTCGAGCACGGCGGCGCCGCCCGTAGCGCGCGCGCCTTCGTCAGCCTCGACCAGGACCTTCATCAGGCCCTTGATCACCGCGACGTCGCCGCCGACCCGCACCTGGTAGAGGCGCGAGCTGATCGGCGTCGCGCTCAGCGTCACCATCTCGACAGGGTCCTGCGGCGCCTGGAAGCGTTCGAGCGCGCGCTCGCGGAACGGGTTGAAGGACATGATTGTGGCGCCGCGGCGCGAGGCGTTGCGCAGGCTGGTCATCATGCGCGGACTGTTGGTGCCGGGATTCTGACCGAAGATGAAGATGCAGTCGGTCTTGTCGAAATCCTCCAGCAGGACCGTTCCCTTGCCGACACCAATCGACAACGGCAGGCCGACGCTGGTGGCCTCGTGGCACATGTTCGAGCAGTCGGGAAAATTGTTGGTGCCGAATTCGCGCACGAACAGCTGGTAGAGGAACGCCGCCTCGTTGGACGTGCGGCCCGAGGTATAGAACTCGGCCATGTTCGGATCGGGCAGCGCCGCGAGGTGCCGGCCGATGGTCGCGAAGGCCTCGTCCCAGCTCACCGGCAGATAGCGATCGCTTGCCGCGTCGTAGGCCATCGGGTGCGTGAGCCGTCCCGCCATCTCGAGCTCGTAGTCGCCCCAGCCTTCCAGCTCGGAGACGGTGTGCTCGGCGAAGAACGCTGGC
The DNA here is from genome assembly GCF_965279625.1 of Reyranella sp. Classification (GTDB taxonomy): domain Bacteria; phylum Pseudomonadota; class Alphaproteobacteria; order Reyranellales; family Reyranellaceae; genus Reyranella. The sequence goes on along the minus strand of NZ_OZ257251.1, from coordinate 4,843,631 downwards.
GAGCAGCGTTCCGCAGTCGATTCCCAGGCCACCGCCTTGCCGCCATTCTCGCAGAACTCGAACGAGGACGTATGCTTGGGATCGGGCCAGGCGCAGCCCGGGCAGTCGAAGCCCGTGGGCTGGTTCATGCGCAGAAGCGTCCGCGATCCCTTGATCGCGATGCCCTGCTCGACGAGATGCTCGCCCAGCGCCTTCAGGGCGCCCCATCCACCGGCGGGCTGCTTGTAGGGTCGTATGCGCTTGTTCGCGGCCATGATCCTGCTCCCGGTCCGATGAGGTGGGCCGATCTTGGGCGAAAAAGCGGTCGCTGACTGCCTATACCAAAGTTTGCCCGCATCAGACGTCCATCTGAATTGGCCGTTTTTCCCCGATCTCTATCCTCTCGATCAGCCCCGCAATTGGTGCGTGGCCCGCGATAGGAGATCCCGCCATGTCGCCCAGCCGCCCCGCCACCCTGATCCCGCTGCGTCGCCCGACGGAGAGCAGCCCCCCGCCGCCTGCGCCGGTCGTGGGCGAGGCGCCGCCGCCGGAGAAGCTGCTTCTCGAAGAACCGGCGACGAAGGACGAGGCACCTTCGAAGAAGGCGCCGCGTGGAGGCTTCACCGGGCGCCGCGCGCTGCTCGGCGGCGTCGGCCTGCTGGCCATGATCGCCGCGGTCTCGGTAGCGGGCCTCTATGTCGACTATGGCGCTCACTTCGCGACCACCGATGACGCCTTCATCGCCGCGCGACAGTTCGCGGTCGCGCCCAAGGTGCCGGGCTATCTGACGTCGGTTCCGGTCACCGATAACCAGCATGTCGGCACGGGCGAGGTGATCGCCCATATCGACGAGCGCGACTACCGGGTTGCGCTTGCCCAGGCGGAGGCGGCCGTCGCGGCTGCACAGGCCGGCATTGCCAATATCGATGCGCAGATCCAGGTCCAGCAGGCGCAGATCACCGCCAGCGAGACGCAGGTGAAGCTCAGCGAGGCCCGCCTCGTCTACGCACAGCAGCAATCGGAGCGCTACGGCGAGTTGGCCAAGGAGGGCTGGTCGAGCCGGCAAACCGGCGAACTCGCGATATCGGAGCTCCACCAGCAGCAAGCCGCGCTCGCGAATGCGCGCGCCAACGTCACCGTCGCAAATCGCCAACTGGTATCGCTCAAGGCGCAACGCAACTCGGCCGTCGCCAGCTTGCAGCAGGAGCAGGCGCGACGTGATCAAGCGCAACTCAACCTGTCCTATACGACGGTGACGGCGGCCCAGCCGGGGCGGATCGTCCAGCTCGGCGCCGCGGTCGGCCAGTTCGCCCAGGCCGGTACGGCGCTGTCGATGTTCGTCCCCGACGAGATCTGGGTCGTTGCGAACTTCAAGGAGACGCAGCTCGACGCGATGCGTCCGGGCCAGCCGGTGAGCTTCGGGATCGACGCCTATCCGGGCCGCGAGATCCACGGCCACGTCGCCAGCGTGCAGCCGGGATCGGGCACCGCCTTCTCGCTGCTGCCGGCCGAAAATGCGACCGGCAACTACGTGAAGATCGTCCAGCGCGTGCCGGTCAAGGTCGTCATCGACCAGGCGCCGACCGACGTCGCGCTGGGACCCGGCATGTCGGTGGTTCCCACGGTGCGAACCGACCTGTCGCCGTCTCTCTACGAGCGGCTGCGGAGCTGGCTGTGAGCACCGTGGCGGCGACCCGGGCACCGAATCCGTGGCTGATCGCCGTGGTGGTGGCGATCGCCACCTTCATGGAAGTGCTCGACACCACGATCGCCAACGTGGCCCTGCCCTATATCGCGGGCGGCCTCGGCGTCAGCGAGGACGAAGCCTCGTGGGTGGTGACTACCTATCTCGTCTCCAACGCCATCAGCCTCACCGCCAGCAGCTTCCTGGTCCGCCGGATCGGCCGGCGGCGCTTCTTCATCGCCTGCCTCGCCCTGTTCACCGTGAGCTCCGTGCTCTGTGCCTTCGCCTGGAACCTGCAGGCCTTGCTGCTGTTCCGCGTCCTGCAGGGCATCGCCGGCGGCGGCATGGTGCCGGTCTCGCAGTCGATCCTCGTCGATACGTTCCCGCCGGCCAAGCGCGGACAGGCCTTCGCCCTGTTCGGAGTCGCCGTCGTGGTGGCCCCCGTGGTCGGACCGACGCTCGGCGGATGGCTTTCCGACAACGCCTCTTGGCACTGGTGCTTCCTGATCAACGGACCGGTAGGCCTGCTGACGATCGTGTCGATCGCCCTGTTGTTGCGCGAGACGCGGGCCCAGGTGGAGGACCGGCAACGGCTGCGGCGGACCGACGGCGGCTTCGACCTCGTGGGCTTCGCGCTCGTCGCCACCTTCCTGGGCGCGCTCGAGATCGTGTGCGACCGCGGCCTGGAGGACGACTGGTTCGGCTCCGGCTTCATCGTCGCCGTGGCTTCCGTCTGCGCCCTCGCCTTCCTCCTCATGATTCCGTGGGAAATGACGCGCCGCAATCCGGCCGTCGACATCCGCATGGTGGCGACGCGACAGTTCGGCGCCTGCTTCCTGGTGATGCTGGCGACCGGTGCGATCCTGCTCGCGACCACGCAGTTCCTGCCGCAGCTCGTTCAGCAGGATCTCGGCTACACGGCGACATGGGCCGGCCTCGTCCTGTCACCCGGCGGCCTGGTGACCATGGCGATGATGTTCATCACCGGCCGCCTGCTCACGAAGATCCAGCCGAAATACCTGATCGTCGCCGGCGGCTCGATCATCGCGCTCTCGATGTACAATCTGACCTCGATCTATGGCGATGTCGGCTTCTGGTATCTCGCCCACTCGCGCATGCTGCTGGGTGTCGGCCTGCCGCTGATCTTTCTGTCCATTACGGCCGCTTCCTACGAAGGCATTGCGGCGGACAAGGTCGATCAGGCGTCGGCGCTGGTCAACGTCGCGCGCAACATCGGCGGCTCGCTCGGCATCGCCCTGTCGTCCAACGTGCTGGCCCATCGCGAGCAATTCCATCAGAGCCGTCTCGTAGAGCACGCCGTCCCGTCCAACGCCGCCTACCAGCAGACGCTGCGCCAGACGACCGACTACTTCGCGAGCCATGGCAGCTCCGCACTGGAGGCCCAGAAGCAGGCCATCGCCTGGATCGGTCAGCAGGTCACGACGCAGGCCTCGTTCCTGGCCTTCATCGACGTCTTCTGGACACTCATGGCGATCTCGCTCTCCGCCGCGGCGCTCGCGCTCACCCTGCGCAAGGTCAAGCTCGGCGGCCACGCGCCAGCGGCGCACTGAGGCAATCATGCGCAAGCTGCTGAAAGTCGATCTCGCCCTCGCTTTCGTCCTCGTCTGCATCGCGATGACGCTGACTGTCGTCGTGGCCTTCGCCACGCCGGGAGAAACCCACCAGGTGCATCGCCTCCACCCGTTCCCACCCACGAAGGAGTAAAGCCAATGACCACCGTCCAGGATCGCAGGACCGCCGCCCTGCAGACGCCCAGCACCTTCTCCGAGAATGCCGTCAAGGATCTGGCGGCATCGCTCACGGCGTTGCTGGCCGACTGCTTCGCGCTCTACCTGAAGACCAAGAACTTCCACTGGCACATGTCGGGGCCGCACTTCCGCGACCATCACCTGATGCTCGACGAACAGGCCGACCAGATCTTCGCCATGACCGACCCGATCGCCGAGCGCGCCCGCAAGATCGGCGGCACGACGCTGCGCTCGATCGGCCAGATCGCCCGGCAGCAGCGCCTGCTCGACAACGATGCCGATTTCGTCCCGCCGGGCACGATGCTGGCCGAGCTGCGCGACGACAACCGCCAGCTCACGTCCATCCTGCGCGAGGTCCATGCGCTGTGCGACGAGCATGGCGACGTCGCCACGGCCAGCCTGGTCGAGGTCTGGATCGACGAGACCGAGCGCCGGACCTGGTTCCTGTTCGAAAGCGCCCGCGCCCACGGGTGATCGGGAGACCCGTCGTCTCGACCGATGCCCGGCAAGGGCGAGACGACGGGGCCTTACGCGGGCGGCCGCAGGGCGCGCTCGACGCACTCGATCATGCGGCTGCCGTCGAATGGTTTGGTGAGGAAGCCCGCCGCGCCCTGCTCCTCGGCCTGCCGTTGCACGTGATCGCGCGGAAAGGCGGTCATCAGGATGACCGGCAACGGCATGCCTGACGCCACGATGCGCTTCTGCAGTTCGAGGCCGCCCATGCCGGGCATCTGGATGTCGCTCACCAGGCAGGAAAAGGCCTCGCCCTCTGGCCGCTCGAGGAAATCCTCTGCCGAGCAGAAGGCCCGCACCTCGTAACCCACCGAGCGCAGCAGGTTGCGCAGCCCCTCGCGCACCGATTCGTCGTCATCGACGACGGCGATGCACGGGGACGAGTTGGGGTTCGAGCGGTCTGACGGGGACGACATGGCATCGCCACCTTGCGGCAGGTGCGGCGACGCCGGTAGCCATACGTACGTTTATGAAATTGCAGAGCGCGTGTTAGTCGCGACCGGCATGCAGGGCCAGATGCTCGGCCATGCGCACGAGGTCGGCGAGCGTGTCGGCGCCCATCTTGCGCATCGCCTGGGCGCGATAGAGCTTCACGGTGATCTCGCTCAATCCCAGCTCGCCGGCAACCTGCTTGTTCATCAGGCCACGCGTGACCAGGGTCATCACCTCCCGCTCGCGCGGCGACAGGCTCTCGAAGCGCGACCGCACGTCCCGCCCCGCTTCGGCCGCAGCGCGCCGCCGCCGGTCCGCCTCGATCGCCGAGGAGACCGCATCGAGCATGTCCTGGTCGCGGAACGGCTTGGTGAGGAAGTCGACGGCGCCGGCCTTCATCGCGCGCACCGACATCGGCACGTCGCCATGCCCGGTCATGAACACGATGGGCAGTTCGATGCCGGTGCGGGCGAGCTGCCCCTGGAACTCGAGGCCGCTCACGCCCGGCAGGCGGATGTCGAGGACGAGGCAGCCGGGCGCGTCGCCCGGACCCGCCTTCAGGAATTCGGCGGCCGAGCCGAACAGCCTTGCCTGCAGGCCGACGGAGCGGAAGAGATTGTCGAGCGCCAGCCGCAGTTCCTCGTCGTCGTCGACGACGAAGACCACCGGCGTCAGCTCTGCCGGGGCCGGCGCGGGCAGCCGGCGGTTCATGCCGCCCTCCCGGCGACCGGCAGGCAAACGCGGAAGGACGCCCCGCCTTCGGGCCGGTTGGCGGCCTCGATGCGACCGCCATGGGCCTCGACGATCGAGCGCGAGATGGAGAGGCCCATGCCCATGCCGTCGCTTCGGGTCGTGAAGAAGGCGTCGAACAGATGGGCAAGGTCGGCTTCGGCAATTCCCGCGCCGCTATCCTCGACTGTCACCACGATGGCATCTCCCAGGCTCTCTCTCGCACCACGCTGCACTCTAACAGAAATCGTGCGCCGTTCGGGCGGGACCGTGCCCAGCGCCTGGATAGCGTTCAGCAGAAGATTGAGCAGGACCTGTTGGAGCTGGACCCTGTCGCCGTCGACCGGCGGCAGGCCTGCCGGCAGATCGGCGGACAGCTGCACGCCCTGCGCGCGCAGTTCCCGCTCGACGAGCTGGACAGTTTCTTCTGCGACCTCGGTGAGATCGAGTGGTGCGGTTGCGGGCGCCGACTTGGCCGACAGGGCGCGCAGTCGGCGGACGACGTCGCTGGCGCGCTGCGCGTTGCGCAGCATCGCCTCGATCGATTTCTTCGTCTCGCCGAGATCTGGCGTGTTCCGCCCAAGCCAGCGCAGGCCGGCCTCGCCATTGGCGACGATGGCGGCGAGCGGCTGGTTGACCTCGTGGGCGATCGAGGCGGTGAGCTCGCCCATCGTCGAGATGCGCGAGAGATGGGCCAGTTCGCTGCGCGTGCGGTCGAACTTGTCCTCGGCCGCGCGCTGGGCGGTGATGTCGGTGTTGGTCTCGAGCACGGCGGCAGGACGGCCCTGCGAATCACGCTGCAACGACCAGCGCGTGCTCACGGTGACCTGCCGGCCGTCGCGGCAGGTGTGGACGATGTCGCCTTCCCAACGGCCGTCGCGCTCCAGCTCGGCGAGGATCGTCGGATAGGGCACCGGGAAAACCTTCTTCAGCAGCGTCGCCGCCGGCTTTCCGACCGCCTCGTCGCTGCTCCAGCCGTAGAGATTCTCCGCCGCGCGATTCCAGTACTTGATCACGTCGTTGCGGTCACGCACGAACACCGTGTCGTGCGTGAGGTCGAGGAGATCCGCCTGCTCGCGCAGCGCCGCCACGGCCAGCTGGTTGCGCCCGCCAGCAGCGCGGTGATGGCGATGGCGGCGAGGCTGACGAAGCAGCGCAGCATCGGACCCGTGCCCGGCGTGAGATCGTGCGTGAGAACGAAACTCACGATCGTCAGCACGGCGCATCCCGCGGCGATCGCCAGAATGCCGGTATATCCGGCAAAATCGATCGCCAGCAGGACGACGGCGACATAGAGAACGGCGACGGCGATATCGAGCGGCGTCAGCGTGTCGACGACGAAGATCGCCACGGCGACGATGGCCGTGAGCACCGGCACGACGATCTTCGTTCGAGCCGGCGCGAAGACATGAGGCGACATTAGGGGGAGACTCCGCAGCGTTGGCGCGCATGGTAGCCTCGCCCCGCCAACCCGAGCGAGCAGTCTTTGGCGCCCTCGCGGATCAGTGAATCGTATAGCCGCCGTCGACGATGAGATCCTGGCCGGTCAGGAACGAGGCGTCCGTGGTCAGCAGCCAGTGCACGACCTCGCCGATCTCCTCCGGCCGACCGAAGCGTCCCATCGGCACGTAGTCCATGCGCCGGGCGGATTCCTCGGGCTGGTCGCGCGCGCGGTCGAGCAGCGGCTGGGTGGCGATCGGTCCCGGCGACACGGTGTTGACCTGGATGTTCTCGCGCGCCAGTTCCAGCGCCATCGACTTGGCGAGATGGATCAACGCCGCCTTCGTCATGCCGTAGATCGTGCGCGTCTGATAGGCGACCGAGCCGAGCTGGCTCGCGACATGCACGATGCGGCCGCCGCCCTGGCGCCGCATCGACGGCAGGACCGCCTGGCTGGCGAGGAACGGCGCCCGCAGGTTGACCGCGACGGCCTTGTCGAACTCCGCGGCGGTGAACTCGCCGAAATTGCGGTTCAGGCGGATGGCGGCATTGTTGACCAGGAGGTCGATCCGGCCAAAGCGCTTCTCCGCCTCGGCGACCATGGCCAGCACCGCGTCGGCATCGCCGAGATCGGCGGTGAGCGGCACGACGCCGCGGGCATCGCCCAGCAATCCGGCGCATTCCGTCGCCACCGCCTCCGGCGAATCGTCCGCCACCAGCAGCAGCCTCGCGCCCGATGCCGCCAGCCGGCGCGCCACGGCGGCGCCGATGCCCACGGGCGACGAGGCGCCCGTCACGATCGCGACTTTTCCCTGCAACGGTTTCATTCTCTCTCCGGGCTCAGGCGATGACGCCGTAGCGCGCCTGCTGTTCGGCGTGGCCTTCGCGATAGCGGCCGTAGGCGCGCTTGTGCGCCTCGGCCTGCGCGTCGGCGTCGAGGGTCCGCGGATCGTCCTCGAGATCGAAGTGCCCGTAGCGATCGACGCCACGCACCAGCGTGGCCGTCATGCGCTTGCTGCCGCCATGGCGCACATGGGCGGGGATGTAGCTGATGCCGAAGCCGATGCGGCGGTCGTCGCTGCGGTTGGGCCGCGAATTGTGCGCGACCAGCGTGTGATGCAGCGACACCTGGCCGGTCTTCACCGGCGCGAAGACGGCGCGCGAGGTATCGAGCGGCTCGCTGATCGAGCGGGCACCGGCATTGATGGTGCCGGGCGTGGCCGTCTGCCCGTGCGCCAGCTGGCCGAGGCGATGGCTGCCCGGCGCGAACTCCATGCAGCCCGCCTCTATCGAGGCCTCGGACAGCGCCACCCAGGCGGTGACGTGCTCGTAGGGAGACAGGCCGAAGAAGGTCGCATCCTGGTGCCAGGCGGTGATGGCGTCGGTGTTCGGCTCCTTGATGAAGAAGGTGCTGGTGAACACCAGGATATCGGGGCCCAGCAGTTGCTCCATCACGTCGAGCAGCCGCGGATCCTCCACGAGGTCGCGCGCCCAAGGCAGCCGCACATGCAGCTTGCGCCGGTCGCCTGCCGAGACCGGCCCGGGCGGCAGGGTGCGCTCGAAGGCTTCGAGGTCGGCGCGCCAGGCCCTCGCCTCTACGCGCGAAAAGACATCGACGGGCGCGAAGTACCCGTCGCGATGAAAGGCGTCGACCTCCGCCTGGCTGAGCTTGGTCACGTGTCTCGTCCCTTCCTGGTGCGATCAGCCGCCAGTGCCGGTCGCCTTGGCCAGCGGCCCCCACTTGGCCGCCTCGGCCGCGAGGAACATCGACAGCGCCTCGGGCCCGGTCTTCTGCGGCAGGTTGTAGCCCAGCTCGATGTAGCGGGCGCGCACGGCAGGATCGTTCAGCGTCGCATCTACTGCCTTGACGATGCGGTCGACGATGGGCCGCGGCGTCTTCGCCGGGGCCAGCATGGCCTGCCAGCTCCCGACCTCGAAGCCCTTGAGGCCGAGTTCGTCGAGCGTCGGCACCTCGGGCACCAGCCGCGAGCGTTCGAGCGACGAGACGGCGAAGGCGCGCACCGCGCCGCTCCTCACATGCGGCACCAGCACGTTCTGCGAATCCATCATGAAGCCGACCCGGCCCGCGACGAGATCGTTCATCGCCGCCGGCGTCGAGCGATAGGGCACGCGCGTGAACTCGACGTTCTCCAGCTTGGCCAGCAGCATCTGGGCCAGATCGGCCGAGCTGCCGGGACCGGCGGACCCGCAGTTCACGGTGCCGGGATGGGCCCGGAGGTAGGCGATGAAGCTCTTGTAGTCGGTGGCCGGCACGGAAGGATGCACCGCGAGCACGAACGGCATGAGGCCGAGATGGCTGATCGGCTGGAACGCCGTCGCCGGATCGAAAGTGACCTGCGGGAAGAGTTCGGGAATGACCGAATGCGCCATGCCCGTGACCAGGAGATTGTAGCCGTCCGGCGCGGCGCGCGCGATCAGGTCGGCGGCGATCGTCGATCCGGCGCCCGGCTTGTTCTCGACCAGCACCGTCTTGCCGAACGTACCGGTCATATGCTCGGCCACGATGCGCGCGACGACGTCGATCGCACCGCCCGCGCCATAGGAGACGACGACCCGCACCGGCTTGTCGGGATAGGCGTCCTGTGCGGCAGCGAACCGAGGAAGGCCGGCGCTCGCCGCAGCAGCGAGGCCAAGCCTGAGGAAGCTCTTGCGGGTGGGCATGCTGGTACGTGTGGGATTGGACATGGGAAGCGCCTCCAACTCTATTGCCGGCACCGCGACGCCAGCAACAATGATGCCGAAGCCCACGTCGCAGGGCGGGATCCCGCGCGGCATTCCCATTGGCGAAACCAACGGGCCCTTTTGCGTGCATCGAGCCTTGTCAGCCCCCATGCGGACTGCTCCCCTTGCGCCCAAGGGAGAAACGAAATGCAGAGAGACTCGACCTATGACTACATCGTCGTCGGTGCCGGGTCCGCGGGCGCGGTCGTCGCGAGCCGGCTGACCGAGAGCGGCCAGCATCGCGTCCTGCTGCTCGAAGCGGGCACCCAGGGCTCCAACTTCTTCTGGTCGAAGGTGCCGGTCGGCGTCGCCAAGATGATCGACGATCCGGCGGTCAACTGGTGCTACTCGTCGGAGCCCGACGAAGGCTCGGGCGGACGCCGCATCGCCGTGCCGCGCGGCCGCATGCTGGGCGGCTCCAGCTCGATCAACGGCATGGTCTATATCCGCGGCCAGGCGCAGGATTACGATCACTGGGCCCAGCTCGGCAATCGCGGCTGGAGCTTCCAGGACGTGCTGCCGATCTTCAAGCGCATGGAGCGGTTCGAGGGCGGCTCCGACGAGTTCCGCGGCCGCGACGGCATCCTCCCCGTCACTCACACGCCGCGCAACAAGGTGCCGCTGCTCGAGAAGATGATCGAGGCGGCCGAGAAGATGGGCCTGCCCTACAATCCCGACCAGAACGGCGCCTCGCAGGAAGGCATCGGCATGTCCCAGGTGACCATCACCAAGGGCCGACGCCAGAGCACCGCCTTCTGCTACCTCGACCCCGCCCGCAGCCGCGCCAACCTGCAGATCGACCAGGGCGCCATCGCCGAGTCCCTGATCCTCGAAGGCCGGCGCTGCGTCGGCGTGCGCTATTCCATCGATGGCGTGAAGCACGAAGCCCGCGCCACGCGCGAGGTCATCGTCTCGGGCGGCTCGATCAATTCGCCGAAGCTGCTCGAACTCTCCGGCATCGGCCAGGGCGAGCGGCTGCGCGCGCTCGGCATCACGCCGGTGCACGAGTTGCCAGGCGTCGGCGAGAATTTGCGCGACCACTACTCGCCGCGCATGAAGTTCGAGATCACGGGCAAGAACCTCACCTTCAACGACAATGCGCGCGGCTGGCGGCTGGCCCGCGAGGCGCTGAAGTACGCGGTGCTCCGCGAGGGCTTCCTCGCCTCCACGTCGGTGCCGATCCGGCTCTACTTCCGCACGCGCGTCGGGCTCGATTCGCCCGACGCCACCATCTCGATCGCGCCCTTCCTCTACGAGATGGTCGGCAAGGAGCGGCGCGTCTCGGCGCAGAAGGGCATCACCATGAACGTGAACGTGCTGCGCTCCGAAAGCACCGGGTCGGTCCACATCAAGTCGGCCGATCCCGCCGAACCGCCGGCGATCCGCTTCAACTTCCTGTCCACCGACCACGATCGCACCGGCATCGTGAACGTGCTGCGCAAGGGCCGCGAGCTGATGGCCACCTCGCCGCTCAAGGAAGTCACCGGCCAGGAGATCGCCCCCGGCGCCCATCTGCAGACCGATGCCGAACTGCTCGAATGGGTGCGCAACAATGCCGAGACGACCTATCACCCGGTCGGCACCTGCAAGATGGGCAACGATCCGCGCGCCGTGGTCGATTCCGAACTGCGAGTCCACGGCATCGCCGGGCTGCGGGTCGCCGACGCCTCGATCATGCCGACCCTCACCAGCGGCAACACCAACGCCCCCACGATCATGATCGGCGAGAAGTGCGCAGCGATGGTGCTGGCCGCGGCCGAGCTGGCGCGGGCTGCCTGATCAACAGACGCGCGATCAGGCGCTGCGGGCGTTGCCCCTCATACGGTTCAACAGCAGCAGGAGAGCGAGAGCGGTCACGCTCAGTCCGCCGAGGACTGCGAATGTCGCCTGCGCACCGATGCCGGACATGAGTCCGGCGAGAACGGGTGGCGCCAGAGCGTTGATCAGGTTCATGGGCAAGGCGATGGTCGACATCGCCGCCGCATAGTCGGCCTTCTGGAAGAAGACGAGCGGCATCGTCGCCCGCGCCACGGCGAAGGCGCCGCTCCCCAGTCCGAACAGCGCGAGATAGCCGGCCACGGAGATGACTCCCGCGCCGCCGATCCAGATCACCGCCAACCCCATCGGGATCATCGCCCCGGCGACGAGCCCGGTGGACAGGCCGTTCCATCGCCGCCCGCCCAGCAGGTCGATCACCCGCCCGCCGACCTTGAAGACGCCCAGCAGCGAGGCGATGGCGACGGCGCCGGCGAGGTCCATGCCCATCGCCTTCAGGAGCTGAATTCCCACCGCGTCGATGCCGAAGGTGACGAAGCTGTTCAGGGCGATGGCGGCCACCATCAGGACGAAGACCCGGCCCTTGCGCAGTCGTCCCGCGGCGGGTGCCGTGTCGGTCGCATCTTCAAGCGCGGGCAAGCCGAACCAGACCAGTGGGCAGGCTACGAGAACCATGATCGCAGCATAGGCAAAGCCGACGCCGCGCCAGCCCACCTGATCTTCCAGGAAGGCGGTCACGGGCCAGAAGACGCTGCCGGCGAGGCCCGTCACCAGCATCAGCGTGCCGATCAGGCTGCGCGCTTGTTCACCGGCATAGGACGCGATGTAGGCATAAGCGGCCGTCGTCAGGAACAGCGCGCCGGCCAATCCGACCGTCCCCCAGCCCATCAGGAAGACGGCGAGGTTCGGAGACAGCGCCAGCAGGCACAGGCCGAGACCGATCCCGGCGGCGCCCACGGTCATGACCTCCCGCGATCCGAAGCGGCGAAAGGCTCGCCCCGCCCAGGGAGCGGCGAGTCCCATCGCAACGAACATCGCCGAGGTACCGAGGAACACGGACGACAGGGAGAGTCCGAACTCCCCCGCCACCCTGGGCGCAATCACCGGCAGGATGCCGATCACGCCCCAGCCGGCAATCTGGGTCAGGGCGAGGACGACAAGGACACGGAGATGACGTCGCATCGGACATTCACAAGTCGGTAGATCGCACCGAAAGTCAGGAAGCGGCCTTGATGAAGACCTCGCGCCGCAGTTCGTCCACCAGCTTGAGCCCCAGAGCGATCATTACCCCACCGGCCAGCAGGTCGAGATAACGCGCAATGCGCTGGTAGAGCTTCTGGGCGGCGCCCGTCGAGAAGAACAGCGCCAGCGTGCCGTACCAGATCGCGGACTGGACACCGACGATTGCCACGATCGTGGGATAGACCCAGCCCGGTGCATGCGGCGGCAGCGCCACGAGGAAGGCGCTGGTCCAGAACACCGCCGACTTCGGATTGCTAAGCGTGGTCATGACGCCGGCCATGAAGGGGCTGCGCCCCGCCAGCTGCGGGGGCGCTCCCCGTGCGTTCCCTTTCGGGCCGAACCCGGCCCGCAACAAGCGGACGCCGACATAGATCAGGTAGGCCGCGCCGACGAAGCGCAGCGCGCGATACAGCCATCCCGCCTCGAGGAGCAGCGCCCCGACTCCTCCGATGGCGAGCACGACCCACAGCAGCGAGGCCACGACCACACCTGCGACGGCCTTGAGACCATCGCTCCGCGAGCGCGTTGCGGCGTACCACCCCACGACGACGGTGTTCGGCCCCGGCAGCATGGCCATCAGAAGGTGCATGGTGGCAAGACCGACCAGATTGGGCACGAAGTCCATTGCATACGTCCTTGAGCAACAGGGCCATGGCCCGATAACAAATTCACAATGCGATGGCTTCCGCTCTTCCGGAAGCTTGAAAGCGCGTCACGGTCGACGCACGGTGACGATCGACAACAATTGGCTCTGGTGACGACATGCTGACAGACCGCTACGGCCTTCTCCTCTCGACCGCGAACGTCACCGCGCGCGATGCCTATGTCGAGGGCGTCGACCTGCTGCTGACGGTCTTTCCCGGTGCGGCTGCCGCCTTCGATAGAGCCATCGCCGCCGATCCCGCCTTGGCGCTGGCCTATATCGGCCGGGCGCGGGCTTCCCAGCTCGCGGGCAAGTTGGAGGCGATGCGCGCGGACCTCGCCACGGCCTCGTCGCTCGCCGAGGGCGTGTCGGCGCGCGAGCGGAGCCAGATTGAGGTCTTTCGGTCGCTCTTCGCCGGCCAGCCGGTCGCCGCGCTGGCGACGCTGCGCGCCCACGTGCAGACCTGGCCGCGCGACGCGCTGGTGCTCAGCCTCGCCGCCAACCAGGGCGGATTGATCGGCATGTCCGGCCTCTCGGGCCGCGAGCAGGACCTCGCCGACTTCCTCGACGGGCTCGCCCCGCACTACGGCGAGGATTGGTGGTTCGAGGGGCATCGCGGGATGGCACTGTCGGAGATCGGCCGGCACGACGAGGCGCGCCCGATGATCGAGCGTTCGCTCGCCCGGTATCGGCGCAATGGCTATGGGGCGCATGCCTTCGCCCATCTTTGTTACGAGACCGGGGAACGCGACACCGGCATTGCCTTCCTGCGCGACTGGCTGCCGATCTACGATCGTGGCGGAGGGCTGTTCGGCCATCTCAACTGGCACCTCGGCCTGTTCGAACTGCATGCCGGCAATCTCGAAGGCGGGCTCCGCCTCTACGGCGACGCCTTCTGCGCCGACGACCATCGCGGCGCCGTTCACCAGAAGCTCTCCGATTCAGCGTCCTTCCTCTGGCGCTCCGAACTGGCCGGCCATCCGCGCGATCCCGCCCGCTGGGCGAAGCTCAAGGACTATGCACGCGAGAAGCTGCCGCGCCCCGGCATGTCGCTCGCGGACTGGCATGTCGGGCTCACTCTTGCCGCCACCGGCGACGATGCCGCGCTCGAGGACTGGGTCCAGGCGATCGAGGAGCTGGCGCGCGCCGGCCGCTATCCTTCCGGATCCGTGATCCCCGCCGTGGCCCGTGCCTTCGCGGCCTACCAGCGCGGAGATTATGCGGCGACCATCGAGCTCATCGAGCCGATGCTGCCCGAGCGCGAACGGATCGGCGGCAGCCGCGCGCAGGGCGACCTGGTGGAAGCGACGCTGCTCCGGGCTTACCTGGCCGCCGGGCGCGAGGCAGAGGCCAAGCATCTGACCGCGGCCCGGCGCCCGGGCCCGGCCAGCGTCCCGGTGGCGGGTTTTTAAAGTTCGGCTAGTACGCGCTTGTGGTCGTCGCCAACTGGAACAGACAGTCGCCGCGCTCGCAGTGCGCCGGCACTCGCTTGCAGATCACAAGCCCCGATCGCTGGAAAGCGACGACTTCCGGTTCGCGCCAGGGCGTGTGGTGGAAATGGATTCGACCTGCCGGCTGACGCGCGCTCACTTCCTCGCCCAACTCGACGAGCGGCTCGAACAGGCCGCTTTCGGTGGCATGGACGTAGTAGTCATCGCCCACGGTTTCCGTCAGCCGCGTGGGGCCAGGCGGAGGTACGGGCCCCCGCAGCAGTCCGACGTGTGCCAGCACGCGGCGCATGCCCTGCTCTGCAATGGAGAGCGACTCCGGTGTAACGAACCCTCCACCGCCCAGCTCGGTCGTCAACGCAACGACGCCCTGCCGGGACGCGGCAGACGTGAACGCACGCTCGCCCCCAGGCGCCCTTGAGATGAAGGTCACGGGTGCACCGAAGGCCTTTGCCAGGCCAATGGTCTTCTCCAGTATTGCGGGCTCCGGATGGTGCGCGACCAGGGCACTTGGAATGTAGATCAGGGAACTGCCGCCCGAGTGGAAGTCGACGGCATAGTCACAGCCTGGCAGCAGCGCATGTTCGATCCAATAGGCGATCTGTTGCGTGATGGTGCCGTTGGCGTCCCCGGGAAAAGCGCGATTGAGATTGCCCTGGTCGATCGGAGACGTGCGTCGGCCCTCCAGTGCGGCCGGAAAATTGGCGGAGGGCAGGATGATCAGGCGCCCTCGGATATCCTCAGGTTCGATGTTCCGGATCAGGTTTCCCAGTCCGATCTGCCCTTCCCACTCGTCGCCGTGATTGCCCGCCACCAGCAGGACATTCGGACCTTCGCCGTTGCGGATGCGCACGATCGGCACCGGAATCCAACCGTACGCCGAGCGGTGCACCGAGTGTGGCACGCGGACGAAGCCCGCCGCCTTGCCCTCGGCATAGAGATCGATGTCCGCCGAAAGCCGGCTCCGGGCGGCTCGCTTGCTGGACTCTTCAGGGGAACAGGGCGCCGGCATGTTCGCTCCCACCAACCACCTCCATCAGCAGCAGTCTGACGTCGGCCGAGCGGATGTAACTCTCCTCCGATCGCCATTCGGAGAAGATCGACCTGGCGCGCGTCACACTCGCAACCTGAACGCCGACGGTGCTCAGGGCCGATCCGGTTCGCTCGCCCTGTTCCGTTCCCACGAACTTGATGCCGGCTTCGTTCCGGGTGGCCAACACGACGACGCGGTCGAGGATCCACGTCCGGATATCGGCCCGGTCTGCGGGGAACGTACAGAGGATCAACGCGCCCACGGGATGCTATCCATTCCTGAACGCATAGCCGTATCCGTTGAGAGCCGGGGCGCCGCCCAGGTGCGCATAGAGAACCTTCGAGCCCGCGGGGAAATAGCCTTTCTGGACAAGGTCGATCATGCCTTGCATCGACTTGCCCTCGTAGACGGGATCCGTGATCATCCCTTCGAGGCGCGCGCATAGGCGAATGGCTTCCTTGGTTTCTTCGGACGGCACGCCATAGACGGGATAGGCATAGTCTTCGACGAGCACGACGTCGTCCTCGACGATGTCCCTGCCCAGCTCGACCAGCCGGGCGGTGTTGCGCGCGATCTCGAGAACCTGCGCTTTGGTCTGCGCCGGCGTAAAGGACGCATCGATCCCAACGACCTTGCGCTCGCGTCCGTCCTTGGCGAAGCCCACCAACATCCCCGCATGCGTCGAGCCGGTGACGGTGCAGACCACGATGTAGTCGAAGGCGAAGCCCAGTTCCTTCTCCTGCTCCCGGACCTCTTCGGCAAAGCCGACATAGCCCAGGCCGCCATATTTGTGGACCGAAGCCCCGGCGGGGATCGCATAGGGTTTGCCGCCCTTGGCCTTGACGTCCTCGATGGCCTCTTCCCAGCTCCGTCGGATACCGATATCGAAACCTTCGTCGACCATCTGCACGTCGGCGCCCATGATGCGGCTGAGCATGATGTTGCCGACGCGATCGTAGACCGCATCCTCGTGCGGCACCCAGCTCTCCTGAACCAGACGGCACTTGAATCCGATCTTTGCGGCGACCGCGGCGATCATGCGGGTGTGGTTGGATTGCACGCCCCCGATGGAAACCAGCGTGTCGGCGTTCGACGCGATCGCGTCGGGAATGATGTACTCGAGCTTGCGCAGCTTGTTGCCGCCGAAGGCGAGACCCGAATTGCAATCCTCCCGCTTGGCATAGAGCTCGACCTTGCCGCCGAGATGCTCCGAAAGCCGTTCGAGTTTCTCGATATGGGTTGGCCCGAATGTGAGGGGATACCGCTCGAACTTGGACAGCATGGAAGTTCCTTCCGCTGAGACGCTTCAATCTGGTCGGATCGTAGCGAAACCGGATTAGAAGGTGCTCTCGAATGCTGAGCCACATTTGGCTGATCGACAGATCACTGATAAATATTCAGTTTAATATTTCCGCGTAAGCGGACCTTTACGGAAGATCCTTCCATGTCAGAACAACTTGACCGAATCGATCTCCGAATGTTGCGCCTGCTGCAAAGTAACGGCCGACTCTCCAATGCCGAGCTGGCGAAGCTGGTCGCCGTCAGCCCCGCCACGTGCCATCGCCGGACGCAGCGCCTTTTCGAGAAAGGCTATATCGACGGCGTCCGGGCGACGGTGGCACCCAGGAAGGTCGAGAGGGGCGCCCTGGTCATCGTCGGCGTCGTGCTCGACCGCTCGACTCCTCAAAGCTTCGGCGAATTCGAGAAGGCCATCGCCAAGCTGAAGTTCGTCCTCGACTGCCATCTTGTGGCAGGGGACTTCGACTATTTCCTGAAGATCCGGGTGAAGGATATCGAGGGCTTCAACCGCATGCATGGCGAGAAGCTGATCGCCCTGCCCGGCGTTCGGCAGACGAGAACGTTCTTCGTCATGAAAGAGGTCATCGACAACGCACCTCTTGATTTCTGACAGTGTAGCGTCACTCAGTCGAACAGCGTCGCCAGCCGCTGCTTCATCTGGTCGGCGATATAGAGCGCGAGCGCCTGGATGGTCGAGGTCGGGTTCACGCCGCCCGAGGTCACCCAGATGCTGCCGTCGACGATGAACAGGTTCTTCACGTCGTGCGTGCGGCCCCACTCGTTCACGACCGAGCGCTCGGGATCGGTGCCCATGCGCGCCGTGCCGAGAAGGTGGCCCGGATAGTTGAGCGCGGTGCGCGAGGCGTAGAGATCGGTGGCGCCGGCCTCGGTGAGGATCTCCTCGGCGCGGGCGATGCCGTGCTCCATCATGCGGCGCGTGTTCTCGCTGATCGTATAGTCGATTTTCGGTGCCGGGATGCCGTGGCTGTCCTTCAGCACCGGATCGAGAGTGACCCGGTTGTGCTCCTCGGGCAGATCCTCGCAGGCGACACCGATGCTCAGCCGGTGATCGAGCATCTTGGCGTAGCGGCGATGATGATCGCGACCCCAGGGCAGCAGGCCGGAGGCGGCGCCCATCACGGCCTGTGTGGCCGGCCCGGTGCCACGGCCGAATTGCAGCGTGTAGCCGCGCACGAAGTCGCGCGACGGATCGGTCTCGTAGAACTGCTTGCTCCAGATGCAGTTGATGGGACCGCGCCCGCCATCCATCGTTTCCTCGACATAGCCACTCACGATCGGCCAGGGGTGCAGCATCAGGTTCCGGCCGACCAGCCCGGACGAATTGGCGAGGCCGTTCGGGAACTTCGCCGAGGCCGAGTTCAGCAGCAGGCGCGGCGTGCCGACCCCGTTGCAGGCCAGGATCACGACCTCGGCCGGCTGGAACTGCTCCACGCCATCGGCATCGTAGTAGATCGCGCCGGCCGCCATGCCGTTTTCGTCGGTGGTGATCTCGCGCACCCGGCAGCGGGTGCGCAGCTCGACGCCGGCGCGTAGCGCCAGCGGCCAGTAGGTGATGTCGGTGCTGGCCTTGGCGCCCTGCGCGCAGCCCGGCGTGCAGTGGCCGAGATTGATGCACTTCGCCCGGCCGTCATAGTCGGTCGTGGCGATGGTGGTGTCCGACGGCCACCAGTGCCAGCCGAGCCGGTTCATCGCCTGGCCGTAGCGGGTGCCGGTCTTGCCGAGCGCGATCGGCGGCATGGGCGGATGGCGCGGCGGCACGCCGGGATCGCCGGCGAGGCCCGAGACGCCCATCATCCGGTCGTTCTCTTCGTAGAACTTCTCGAGCGCCCAATAGTCGACGGGCCAGTCGTCGGCCACGCCATCGAGCGACTTCACCTTGAAGTCCGAGGGATGCATGCGCGGCCAGTGGGCGGTGTAGATCAGGGTGCCGCCGCCGACGCCGTTGAAGTTGGCGATCTTCATCAGCGAATTGTCGTCGTTGACCGGATAGTCGGTGTCGCGCCCGCGACGGTTGGGGCTGATCTCGAAATCGGTATAGCGCCGAGCCTCCCAGTCGCGGCCGTTGCTGGGGAACTCGGTCGACTTCATCCAGTCGCCCTGCTCCAGGCACAGGATGCGCATTTTCGTTTCGGCGAGACTCCAGGCCACTGCCGCGCCCGATGCGCCGGACCCGATGATGAGGACATCGACCTTCTCGTGGGCGGCCATGTCAGCGCTCTCCGTCAGGAACGATGCGATCGTCGCGCCAGAAGGGCGGCCGGTCGCGGACCGCGTCGAGCAGCGACCAGTCGCCCGGCTCCAGCACGTAGCCCTTCGGGAAGGGCGAGCGGGCTTCGTGTCCAAGCGCCACGAGGACCCGATCGTCGCGATAATAGGCGCTGAGGATCACCCGCCCGAGCGCCGCCGCCGGCGCCCCGCCGCTCGCGTACCAGTCGTTGATGAGAGCCTCCCGGCCGCTGCGCTCCAGACCGGCGAAGCCATCGCCGGCCTTGACCATGATGGCAGCCAGAGCCTCGCGCACCAGCGGAAGGTCGCGTCCGATCGATCGAACGATGTCGTCGAGGATGGCCGGATCGTCCGCGCCCGGCATGCCGAGGGTGGCCTCTTCGGGAATCATCGTTCCGGCAATTGTCTTGAGTGCGTTGGTTTCGGCGGCGGAAAGGGGCGTTTGGGGAGCGGCGGCCATGTGAACCCTGGTGACGTACGCAGCGATCCTAGGCGATCGCGCGGCCCCCATCGACGTAAAGATTGACGCCGTTGATGTAGGCGCCCGCGTCCGAACACAGGAGCAACGCCGCGCCCGCGAGATCGTCGGGCTGGCCGAACCGGCCGGTCGGGATGCGCTGCACCAGCGCCTCGCCCTCGACCGCCATCTGCTGGCGATTGCGCGCCGTCATGATCGCGCCGGGCGCCAGGTTGTTCACCGTGACGCCCTGCCCGCCGAACTGACGGGCGAGATTCCAGACCCAGTTCAATTGAGCGGCCTTCGTCCCGGCATAGACCATCATCTGGGGATGCGGCCTGACCTGCTGCACGCTGCCGATCGTCACGACACGTCCCCAGCCACGCCGCCCCATGGGCGGCACGAGTTCCTGCAGCAGCTCCAGCGGGCTGCGCAGGTTGACGGCGATCTGCCGGTCGAACCGCTCGCGCGTGATCGCATCGTAGGATTCCGGAATCTCGATCGAGGCATTCAGCACCAGGATGTCGACCGGCGACCAGGCCGAAACAGACTCCGACAGCCGGTGTCCCGCGTCCGCGAGAGAGAAGTCCTGGGCGAAAGCGCGTGCGGTGCCTCCCGCCAGCTCGATCTCGCGCACGACGGAGGCGGCATCCGCCTCCTCCTCCTCGGTGTCGGCGTGATGGATCGCGAGCCGCGCGCCAGCACTGCTCAAGGCAAGCGCGATGGCCCGGCCGATTTCGCGGCGCGCGCCGGTCACCAGGGCAGTGCGGTTCGTCAGACGAAAGCGGTCGAGCACGTTGGGCGACATGAAGGCTCCAGTGCCACCAGCATGGCAGTGTCGGAACATTTCTCAAGCGCCCGCCAAGCTATGCATCGACGCCGGTTGCTCCTCGAGACGTGGAACGTATGGTGGGCACCCAATCTTGGAGGAAGCCCAATGTGCAATTTCTGTCCGTCACGTCGCGGTCTGTTTTCGGGAATCGGCAGTCTCGCGGCCACGGCCGCGCTCGGCGCCTTGGCGTCGAATTCCGCCCAGGCGCAACCGACCCGTTCGGTCGAGACGCCCGATGCGGCGCTGGCCCGCCTGATGGAAGGCAATGCGCGTTACGCCTCCGGCCAGATGTCGGAGCGTGACTTCTCCGCCGGCCGTGTCGCCCGCACACAGGGCCAGGCGCCCTTCGCCGCGATTCTCGGCTGCGCAGATTCGCGCGTGGCGCCCGAGTTGGCGTTCGACCAGGCGCCGGGTGAGCTCTTCGTCGTCCGCGTCGCCGGCAACTTCGTCACGCCAGACGGGCTGGGCAGCCTCGAATACGGCGCCGCCGTGCTGGGCACGAAGGTGATCATGGTGCTGGGCCATACGAGCTGCGGCGCGGTGAACGCCACGGTCGACGCCCTGCAGAAGGGCAACAACCTGCCCGGCCACATCGCGGATCTCGTGCGCGCCATGAAGCCCGGCATCGAGCCGGTCCTCAAGACGCCGGGCGCCGATCTCCAGCAGCGCGCCATGATCGCCAACGTCCAGGCCAACGTTCGCCGCCTGCAGACCGAGAAGCCGATCCTGGGCGACATGGTCGCGGCCGGTAAGCTCAAGGTCGTGGGTGCCTACTACGACCTGCCCACCGGCAAGGTGATGATGGTCTGACGACCCACGCCGAGCCGGGTGGTGACATCGATGCAGGAAAGGACCCTGCATCGATGGCACGCTCCCGGTCAGGGCGAGCCGGCCAAATGGCGAACCGCCTCGTCGGTCGACCACAGGGCGTTCGCGAACCAGCGAAAATTCAGAAGAGCCGCCGCATAGGCATCTCCTTCAGGAATCTTGCTGCCGGCGGTTGCGTCGCGGATGACGGCCACTTCCAGACCATGCTCGACAAAGTCCCGCAAGTGAGACTCGACGCAGAAGTTCGCCGCCATCCCGGCCAGTATGACCTGGGTGGCGCCGGTCTTGCGCACCTGAAACAGCGTATCGTTTGTCTGGGGACCCGCAATCTTGTGCGGCGAGCAGACGATCGTCTTACCGTCGTCGATCAGATCCTTGAACGCCGGCAGCCAGTCCGCCCCTGATCCTTCGAAACCCTCTGCCGAGAGCGGAGACCGGCGCTGGAACATGCCGAGCTTGTGCATCAGGATCTCGCCGGGCGCCGCGAACTCCCAATGGTGATCGTGCGGGTAATAGTAATGCGGGGAAATGATCACCGGCACCTCCGCCTGCTTAGCCGCCTCGAACAGGCGGCGAAGATTGGGGACGGTGCGTTGCTCCTCGATGCTTTCCTTGAACACGGCGAAGGCGGCTCCCGTTTCACCGAGGAAATCGATCTGTGGATCGGTCACCACGAGCGCGGCTCGTCGCCGGTCGAATTTGAAGGTCGATGCCGGAAGGGCGGGATTGGGCGGGTCGGCATAAGCGGGGTTGCGCGGAGTCTCGATCATCTGGCTTCCAATCTCTCAAAGGACAGTGCGGTTCGACATTGTCCCGGAAGCTTCGGCCGTGCCATCGCACCAAAGCAGGCTCCATACCATACCAAGGTTTGGTGATACCTTCCGCCAGGATCGGTCATACCTTGGTAGTCATTCCCAGATTCCTCCGCCGTCCGTAGGTTCGATCGAACGGAGGGCATCATGGACAAACTCACTTCGGACATCATCAACGCGCATGGCGGGCTCGAGCGCTGGAAGTCGTTCAATACCGTCAGCGCTCACCTCGTCCAGGGAGGCGCTCTATGGGGTCTGAAGGGCAAGGCCGGCGTTCTCGACGACACCAGCGTCACGATCGACTTTTGGCGCGAGGCAGTTTCTCATGCGCCTTTCGGAAGTGCCTCGCGGAAGTCCTCGTTCACCCCCGATCTCGTCGAGCTTCGGACGACAGAGGGAGAGCTCCTTGAGTCGCTCGCCAACCCGCGGGACTCGTTCGCGGGACACAAACTCGAGACTCCCTGGAGCGATCTCCAACTCGCCTACTTCGCAGGGGTCGCCATGTGGACTTACCTCACGATGCCCTTCCTTCTTGCCGAAGAGGGCGTGCAATCGCGCGAAGTCGACTCTTGGGAAGAGAAAGGGGAGACCTGGCGCCGGCTGCGTGTCGAGTTCCCGCCGTCCATCGCCACGCACAGCACCGTCCAGACTCTTTACTGCGGTCGCGACGGCTTGCTGAGGCGTCACGACTATGACGTCGAGATCGCGGGCAACACCCCTGGCGCCCACTACGTATCCGACTACGCCGAGTTTCAAGGGCTCAAGTTCCCGACAAGGCGCCGCATTTTCCCGCGTCAGCCCGATGGTCAGGCGCTGGCTGAGCCCCTCGTCGTCTCGATCGATCTCGACAGCATCGTACTCACCTGAACCCGGAAAGGCCGTACGAGCCATCTACGCTCTGGCGCAGGAGCGACGACACCACGTGATACGCCCCGCACGCTACGGAATGGGCGATCACGCCGTACGAAGCAACATCAGTCATTGCGCCGGCAAGCATCCTATAGATCGAGCAGCTCGATCTTGTTGATCATATCGGCTACGGAAACCGACTTGAGCTTTCGGCCCGCGCTCGATCGATGCATCTTAACGGTGATCTCGGTGATCCCCATCTCGTAAGCGATCTGCTTGTTGAGTAGGCCTCGAGCCACGCCTCGCAATACTTCGATCTCGCGTGGAGTTAGCTGCTCTGCCAGTCGCTGCAATTCACCTTTGATGCTGACCTCGACACGCCGCAGGCCGTCCGCCCGCAGCGATTGGTTCACGGCATCGAGCAACTCCTGCTCGGCAAAAGGCTTGGGCAGAAAATCCACAGCCCCTGCCTTCATTGCCCTCACCGAAGTCGGCACGTCCGCATGTCCGGTGATGAAGACGATCGGAATCTGGACATTGTGCGAGGTAAGATATGCTTGCAGATCCAAACCGCTAGATCCGGGTAACCTCAGATCGAGAACAAGACAGCAGGGTCTGTCCGGGAAGCCGTGCGAAAGGAGAGCGGCCGTCGTCTCGAAGGCGATGGCGTCGATCCGCACCGCCAGGAACATGTCCTGAAGACTCGATCGCATATCGGGATCGTCATCCACGATGAGTACCAGCGGGGCGGCGGAGTTCCTCGCGGCCAGTTCACGCCTTTCCGCCCCTATTGCTGCATTCATATATGGGCTCCCTCAGGGCCGCACGATCGTCGGCACCTCGCAATCTATCGCCAAGAGATCACTCCGACCAGAACCCGCCCCCCATACTTCGGTATGGTGCAGACACAGCGCCATGCTGAGCCCATGGCGCGCCTGCGCAGGCCCATTGTCTCTCCAACCGGCGGCTCCAGACGTCTCAATTGGTGACTCGGGACAAGCGGTGGGTACCGACCGTGGCTGCCTGAGCCAATTGAAGACCCCTCGCCTCTTCACTCTCCTGCAACAGCACCCGGGCGTTGCTCACCATGAGCAACCAGGCGCCTGCGAGAAGCGCAACGTCTTTCAATACCAATCGTCCCGCACCCGAAAGATAGGGGAAGCCGTGATGGGCGTCGCCAACGGCCGGTACCCACGCCTCAGGCGTTGTCAGCAGGAAGGACAGAGTGACGAACGGCGTCGCAAAGGCGAGCACGGCGCCGGCGAAGCCCAGCCGCGGGGAAGCCAGTCCTGCGAGGACAAGGCCGCCGATCAAAAGCTCCAGCGTGCCCAGCCCCTTTGAGAAGCCGTAAGTGTTGTTCGCCGTCTGCCAGGCGCGCTCGGTGGGCTTCAGCTCGCCTTCGTGCGTCATATGCGCTTTGTAGTTCTCTGGATCCTTGTAGAAGAACGACATCACCGGACTGTTGGCGACGAAAGGGGTAATGCTGTCTGCTTCGTATGGCACGAACTTCAGGGCACCGATCCAAAGGAAAATGATCGCGATCGCGACCTGCATCGCACTGATCCCGATTCGTCCGGAACGGGGTGACGCCACAATCGAAAGTCCAGTGTGAATAACCGAATTCGTCATTGCCAACCTCTTTCATGGCATCGTCAGCGACAAGAGCGTATCGCCCTCTCTGACGGGAAGGATGCTGCAACGAATAAGGCGAGGCCATTCTACCGTATCACGTAGAGACCAATACGTTAGTGTGTGGGCCTGAAGGCAACCAATCCCGGCAGCGAGCCGACTCGCTCAACCTATGTAGACACCTCAACTGCAGCCGGAAGATCGAACGAGAAGCAAGCTCCGCCACCAGGCCGGTTCGCTACCGTCAACTGGCCCCCCATCGCCTCTACCGCCGACCGGCAGATCTGCAGTCCCATGCCGATACCAGCCGACCTGGTCGTAAAGAACGGCTCGAACAGCTTCTCGATATGCTCCTCGGGAATCCCCGGCCCGGTGTCTGCGACCCTTACAAGCACGCCCGCTTCCTCCGCAACGATCTCGATCGTTATCGATCGTACGCCGGCCCTGTCGCGCATCGCTTCGACCGCGTTGTTCACGAGATTCACGAACACTTGCTGGAGCTCGACTGGATCGCCCTTGATCATCGGGATGTATTCCGCACTGACGATATCCAGCTCGACTCCCGCACGCTCGAGATCGTGGTCCAGGAGATCGCGCGTGTCCGAGACAAGACGCGGGAGGTCGATGGCCTGTGCCACGCCTCGGCCCTTGACGATGTTCTCCCGGGTCCGCTGTACGATGCGGGCGACGCGCTGTGCGGTCCTCTCGACACGCTGCAGGATGCGGCCGAGAGCCTCCAGGTCGGGGCTTTCGCGAGCTATATGGCGCAATCCGGTCTGGGCATCGATGAGTATGGACGCGATAGGCTGGTTCAATTCATGGGCTATGGACGCAGAGAAGGCCCCGACTGTGGCCACACGGTTCGCCCGCGCCAGCTCTGCTTGTGCGGCCCGGCGCAGCCCCTCGATCCGCTCCTGCTCCGACAGGTCCACGTGGCTCGACAGATGCAATCCGTCAGCCAGTCTGATCACCGTGAAATATACGGGGATTCGCCGGCCCTGCTTCCCGATGAGCACCGTCCGACCGTCGATGTGATCGATGCCGTAGTAATGCATTTCGAGCTGTCGCAGGAGCACTTCCGGACCGTCGTCAGCGTTCTCCGCTGGCGGGTTTGCGACGAGGTCGGACACGCTTTCGTACCCCATGAGGCGCGCCAGCGCGTCGTTGACCCGCGTCGTCTTTACCGTCTTCAAGACGTGGGCCAGCTCGTCCGGACGCGCCGCCATATAAGCCCGGAGGTCGGCAACGCCGGTCGCCTTCAGAGAGTCGAGGATCTTCTCCGCGGCACTGAAGTCCATCTCCGCGAAGGTCATATTGCTGACATCGAACAGCGCGGCATATCGGCGTTCCGTACGCAACAACTCTGCAGTTCGCAACGCGACGCGCTGCTCCAGCGTATCGTTGAGTTCCCGGACCCTCTGATGCGCAATCACCTCGTCGTGTATGTCCGAGATACCGCCATAGTAGCGCACCGCTTCGGAGCCCTCCGCGACACGGGCCGGCCGCCCCACGAGCGACATCCACCGGTAGCTTCCATCCGCATGACGCAGTCGGAAGCTCGCGCGCAGTTCGGAACGCGTGGAGAATGCATCGTGCTGCAGACGGCGAAATTCTTCCCGATCCGCCGGATGGTAGTCTTCGATGTAATCCTGAAGTTCGATCGTCTCCTGAAACTGCCTCCCGGTCACCTCAGTGTATCGGCGGTTGTAGAAATCAATCCTGGCATCTGCATCGGCACGCCATAGGATCTGCGGTACTGAGTCGGTGAAGTTGATCAACTCGGCCCTGCTTGCTTCCAACTCTTTCTGGACCCGTTGCAGCTCCTCCTTCGCGAGAACCTCATCATGCACGTCCGAAAGACCGCCGAAGCGCTCCACTTCGCCGGTAAGAGGTGAATATGCCGGATTGTCGTAGATCTGCATCCACCGGTAGGACCCGTCCGCCTGGCGTATCCGTACTTTGAGATCGGTCATGGTGCGGGTCGCAACGGCGGTCGACACCGTGTCGTTGAGTACGGGAATATCGTCCGGATGCACCACGTCGTTGTAGCGCTGCCCCGCGAGCACCGACCACCGGTCCAGTCCCGTCACGGCGGTCCAGCTCTCGTTCAAGTATTCGATCTCACCCCGCGGATTGGAACGCCACAGGACGTATGGAACGGAATTGGCAAAGAGTTCGACCTCGGACCTGCTCCTTTCGAGGTCCCGCTGGGTTCCTTCCAGCCGCTTGCGGCTGACGAGTAAGGCAGCGGTGACGATTATGGCAAAGCAGATGAACAGGCATCGAACGGCGCTCGCCGACGAAGGCTGATCGATATGGCTGACGATCCAGGCGACGATCGTCAACACCACACACGCCTGAGCCGCGCGCGTAATCGCCTTTATCTTGCCCACAGCAGAAACAATGACCAGGACAGCCAAGTAGACGATGGAGACTGAAAACTCGCGCTCTGCGGTACAGTCGATCCAGAAGACGAGCACCGCCAGCAGCGCGGCCAGCGTCAAGATCAAGGGACTTCTCAATCGCTCATTCATGCCGCGACGGCTCTTCTTGAAATGCTAAATTGACCCGCAGTCGGGGCACGACGAGTCCTGCTCCGTTCGCCGAATCCGGCAGTTTGACGATATCAAGGACCTTCAGAGGCGCATAGTGGATTGCCTCGGCCAAGATGCAGGGACGCAGTCGAAGGCATCGAAGTCCGATCGCTCCAATATCCAACGAACCTACCTACCTTTCCTGCGGCTCTCACCCCCAGCCATACCATGGTATGGGATGCGATCGCCTGCGGATGCTGCGACGTAGTGTGGGCGCGGAGCCGACGCTCCCTTTTGAAACCGACGCGCCTACCTTAGGACGATTGCGACAACCTCGAGTGACCACCACGCTTGGCAGGTCAATTGGAGATCCAGAGCCGGTGTCTTTTCGTTCCCCGAACACAACGCCTCTTGTTGCGATCATCGACGACGACGAGGATGTTCGCACATCACTGCATGACCTTCTGAGGAGCTGTGGTTACTCGGCGGAGCTGTTCGAGACGGCCGATTCGTTTCTGGAATCTGCCAGTGCAGCCCGGATTGATTGCGTCGTCAGCGATGTCCAGATGCCCGGCACCAGCGGCCTGCAGCTCGCCCGCATCATGCAGTCGAGGATGATCCCGATTATTCTGATCACCGCATTCCCGACAGCCGAAATCGCGCAGCAGGCGGCAGCTGCCGGCGTCCGACGGCTCCTGGTCAAACCTTTCGACACTGTCGGACTCATTGCCGAATTGGCTGGTTTGCTGGGATGAACGCCAAATCCGGCGGCACCGCACCGCTGGGCATAGCGTCTTGCCGCAAGGATCTGTCGGGACCGCATCCACGATGAGGGAGTGCGGCGCGTAGCTGGGATCAGCGAGACAACGTCGTCTGCCACTCGGGCTGGACGGATCGCGGTCCAGCTGATCCGCCTGTGGTATGCCCGATCACGTATTGCCCGGTGCCGTTCCGAAGAGCAGACCGAGCCCTTCAGCCAATGTCGGGTGCGCGATGATCGCGTCACGCACAGCCTGGTATGGAAGGCCACCCAGCATTGCCATCTGCACCGCCGTCATCACTTCGCCCGCGTGGGCGCCGAACATCGTGAAGCCGACGATTCGATCGGTATCATCGACCAGCGCCTTCATCATGCCCTTGCGCTCGCCAGAAGTGCGGGCGCGCGGGACGGCGTCCATCGGCATCCTGAAGACACGGCAGGACAGGCGCCGGGCGCGGGCTTCCTTCTCGTTCAGGCCGATGCGCGCCAGTTCCGGTTCGATGAACACGCAATAGGGAATGATCCGGGCTGTGGAGACGTAGCCGCCACCAGCAAGACCGCTCTTGATGATCCGGTAGTCGTCGAGCGAGGCGTGGGTGAACATCGGTGTGCCGGCGACCTCACCCAGGGCCCAGATCCCTTCAGCCGTGGTACGCAGTGAAGGATCGGTCCGTACGAACCCGCGCTCGTCCAGAGCGACGCCAGCGATTTCGAGGCCGATGTCGCGCGTCATGGGCTTGCGGCCCGCGGCCACCAGGATATGCGATCCCCCGATCGAGCGACCGTCGGCAAGTGTCACCGTCACGGCGTTGCCCGATCGACCGGCAACCTGCGAAACCGCGACACCGGTTGCGAAAGCGACCCCGTCTCCTTCCAGCACCTTCAGCAGCGCGTCGGAGACATCGTCATCCTCGCGCGCCGCGACGCGCGGCGCCTGCTCGATGATCGTCACCTCGGCACCGAGCAGGCGATAGGCCTGGCCCAGTTCGAGCCCGATATAGCCGCCACCCAGGATCAACAGGTGGCGAGGGAGCTCCTCGACCCGAAGGGCCTCTACGTGCGTCAAGGGCTCCGCATCCGCCAGGCCGGGCACCGGCGGAACAGCCGCGACCGTCCCGAGATTGAGGTAGATCGCCGGTGCGGTCAGACGACGGGGCCCGTCCCCCGACTGCACCTCAATCACTCGCGGCGCCACGAAACGCCCCCAACCGAGGACAAGCTCGAGACCGGAGGCCTCGAAGCCCTTTCGGTTGAAGGCAACCATTTCGGCGACGACACCGGCGGTCCGACCGGCGACGGCGGGCATGTCGAGTCCCGCCTCGACAGGCGTTCCGTAATCTGCGGCCCGGCGGACGAGGGCATGCATCTGGGCGCTGCGGATGAGCGCCTTGCTCGGAATGCAGGCGACATTGATGCAGGAACCTCCGATCAGACCGCGCTCGACCATGGCCACGCGCTTGCCAGCGCGCGCCTGATCCATGGCCAGCGTCTTGCCAGCCTTGCCACCGCCGAACACGATGAGATCGAAGGTCTCCGCATCCATGTCGATCCCCTCCCTCAAGCCTTGATGAAGGCGAGCAGGTCGGGGTTGAGGACATCGGCATGGACGGTCAGCATGCCGTGCGGATAGCCCTTGTAGACCTTGAGCGTGCCGTGCTTCAGCAGCTTGATCGAGAGCTCGGCCGCGTCGGCGATCGGCACCACCTGGTCGTCGTCCCCGTGCATCACGAGCGTCGGCACCGTGATCGCCTTGAGATCTTCCGTGAAATCGGTTTCGGAGAAGGCGGCAATACAATCGTAATGCGCCTTGGCGCCGCCGATCATGCCCTGGCGCCACCAATTCTGGATGGTGCCCGGAAGGGCCTTCACGCCTTCACGGTTGAAGCCGTAGAACGGACCGCTGGCCACATCGAGATAGAACTGCGCGCGGTTGGCCGCGAGGGCGTCGCGGAAACCGTCGAACACCTCGATGGGCAAGCCCTTCGGATTCTTGTCCGACTTCACCATGATCGGCGGCACGGCACTGACCAGCACCGCCTTGGCAACCCGACCCGGCTTGGCGCGCGCGACATAGCGAGCGACCTCACCGCCGCCGGTCGAATGGCCGATATGGACGGCGTTCTTCAGATCGAGATGGTCGGTGAGCTCGATGACATCGGCGGCATAGGTGTCCATCTCGTTGCCGGTATCGGTCTGCGTCGAACGGCCATGGCCGCGACGATCATGGGCAATCACCCGGAATCCCTTGCCCAGGAAGAAGAGCATCTGCGCATCCCAGTCGTCCGCGCTCAGCGGCCAGCCATGATGGAACACGATGGGCTGCGCGTCCTTGGGACCCCAATCCTTGTAGAAGATCTGGGTTCCGTCCTTCGTCGTGATGAAAGCCATGTGAAGTCCCCTTGCGATTGTAAACGCAGCGCAAGGTTGGCCCAGAAGGCTGCTCACCGCCATCGTACATGAGCAGGCAGCGCCCTATACCAAAGTACAGTGCACGCATCGCACGCGCGGAACGGATCGCTCGCCGTCCACGGCCCTCGCATCGCCACGATCCGGCGGCAGCTTTGCATTGGCTGGTTCATGCAGCACAGTGTGAGGCCAGCCGCGCAGACTCGTCTCGAAGGGAACTATTTGAGCCGAAAATGCTAGAGTTAGCCGCAGACACACCCCAGATACGCATCGCCAAGGCTCATGACCGACGACGTACTGCTGACAATCCTGATCGTTCTTCCCTTCGTGGGCAGCCTCCTCGCTGCGACGTTCCGCCCCAACGCGCGTAACTCGGAAGCCTGGCTGGCCGGCGGCGTCGCGCTCGTCTGCCTTTTCCTGCTGATTTCCGCCTATCCCGCGATTGTCGAACGCGGAGTGCTGCGCAGCGAAGCCGAGTGGATTCCCGCACTCGGCCTCGGGTTTTCCCTCCGCCTCGACGGCTTCGCCTGGATGTTCGCGCTGCTGGTTACAGGCATCAGCTTCCTGGTCGTTCTCTATGCGCGCTATTATATGTCGCCGAACGATCCGGTGCCGCGCTTCTTTTCGTTCCTGCTCGCCTTCATGGGCAGCATGCTCGGCATCGTCATTGCCGGGAACCTGATCATCCTCCTGTTCTTCTGGGAGCTGACCAGCATCTTCTCGTTCCTGCTGATCGGATACTGGAATCACACGGCCGGCGCGCGCGACGGCGCCCGCATGGCCCTCGTCGTCACCGGCTTCGGCGGCGTGGCCCTCCTCGCAGGCGTCATCCTGATCGGGCAGATCGTGGGCAGCTACGATCTCGACCGGGTGCTGGCCTCCGGCCAGGCCATCCGCTCGCACGTTCTCTATCTGCCGGCCCTCATTCTGATCCTGCTGGGCACGCTGACCAAGAGCGCGCAGTTCCCGTTCCATTTCTGGCTGCCCAATGCCATGGCCGCGCCGACGCCGGTCTCGGCCCTGTTGCATTCGGCGACCATGGTGAAGGCCGGAGTCTTCCTGCTGACGCGCCTGTGGCCGGTGATGGCCGGCACGCCCGAATGGTTCTGGCTGCTGGGACTCGCTGGCATGGCGGCGCTGGTGCTGGGAGCCTTCTTCGCCATCTTCCAGCATGACCTCAAGGGGCTGCTCGCCTACTCGACGATCAGTCATCTCGGCCTGATCACCATGCTGCTGAGCCTCGGCAGCCCGCTGGGCGCGGTCGCCGCCATCTTCCACATGATGAACCACGCGACCTTCAAGGCCTCGCTGTTCATGGCGGCCGGGATCATCGACCATGAAACCGGCACGCGCGACATGCGCAAACTGGGGGGCCTGTTCCACTACATGCCGGTCACCGCCACCCTGGCGATGGTGGCCAGTGCGGCGATGGCGGGCGTGCCGCTGCTCAACGGGTTCCTGTCGAAGGAGATGTTCTTCGCCGAGGCGATCGAGACCCATGTCCACTCGCTGCTCGATACCTCGCAGCCCTATGTCGCGGTGCTGGCCAGCACCTTCGCCGTCACCTATTCGCTGCGCTTCATCCACTCCGTGTTCTTCGGTCGAAAGCCCGACGACCTGCCGCGGGAACCGCACGAGCCGCCATTCTGGATGCGCGTGCCCAGCATGTTCCTGGTGCTGGCCTGTCTGGTGATCGGCATCTTTCCGGCGGCGACCGTCGGCCCCTACCTGCTGACGGCCGTGCAGTCCGTGCTGGGCACCCGCACGCCGGTTTTCAGTCTCGCCGTCTGGCACGGTTTCAACCTGCCGCTGATCATGAGTGCCGTGGCCCTCGTCGTCGGGGCGCTGCTCTACCTCGCGCTCAGGAACTACCTGCGGCATAGCCCGGAGGGACCGCCGGTGCTGCGGCACCTGAACGGCCGCCACCTGTTCGAACGGGGCGTGATCGTACTGTCCCTGAAATGGGCGCGGGCCGCGGAGATGGTCCTCAGCACGCGCCGCCTGCAGCCGCAGCTCCGGATCCTGCTGCTGGCGGGCGCCCTGGCGGCGCTGGTGCCGTTCTCGATGGGCAGCCTCGGCCTGCAAGGACCGGATTGGAGCGACCTCGACCCCGGGCTCGCCCTGGTCTGGTTGGCCGGCGCCGGCTGCGCAATCGGCGCGGCCTACCAGGCCAAGTATCATCGCCTGGTCGCGCTCGTCCT
The DNA here is from genome assembly GCF_965279625.1 of Reyranella sp. Lineage (GTDB taxonomy): Bacteria > Pseudomonadota > Alphaproteobacteria > Reyranellales > Reyranellaceae > Reyranella. Next base: position 4,811,347 of record NZ_OZ257251.1, on the reverse strand, counting down.
GCTGGGCGGCGCGGGTCTCGCCACCTGCATCACCTTCGCGTGGTTCTCTGCGCCCGATCTGGCGCTGACACAGCTCCTGGTCGAGGTCGTGACCACGATCCTGATCCTGCTGGGGTTGCGCTGGCTGCCCAAGCGCTTCGAGGAAATAGAGACCGGGGAAAATCCGTGGCGACGACGGCTGCGGCGTTCGCGCGACCTCGGCATCGCCTTCATCGTCGGCGCCGGCATGGCGACCCTTGCCTATGCCGTCATGGTGCTGCCGCTGCCGGAAACCATCGGAAGCTATTTCCTGGAACGCGCCTATACGGAAGGTGGCGGCCGCAATGTCGTGAACGTGATCCTGGTCGACTTCCGCGGCTTCGATACGATGGGCGAGATCACCGTGCTCGCGGTGGTCGCCCTCACGATCTTCGCGCTGTTGCGCCGTTTCCGGCCGGCCTCCGACAATATCGGCTCGCCCTTGCAGCAGCGCCGGCAGAACGCCTTCGACGAGGCCGAACCCGACCGCAAGGCGGGCGATACGCTGGGCGACTATCTGCTGGTGCCCTCGGTGATCATGAAGTGGCTGTTCCCGGTGATCATCGTGTTGGCGATCTACCTCTTCCTGCGCGGACACGACCTGCCCGGCGGCGGCTTCGCCGCGGGCATCGCGCTCGCGACCGCCTTCATCCTGCAATACCTTGCGTCCGGCACGATCTGGGTGGAGGACAGGCTTCGCATCCTGCCGGTCAACTGGATCGGACTGAGCCTGTTGCTGGCCGCCATGACCGGCATGGCGTCGTGGCTGTACGGCTATCCCTTCCTGACCTCGCATTCGCAGTATGTCGAAGTCCCGCTGATCGGGGCGGTGCCGGCCGCCACCGCCCTGTTCTTCGACCTGGGCGTCTTCGGCCTGGTCGTGGGGGCGACGGTGCTGATGCTGATCGCGCTCGCCCACCAGTCGGTGCGCAACCTGCGCGCCTCGCGCGCGACGCCCACGCAGCCGGCGCGGGAGGAAGCGTAATGGCGCTCCTCCTTGCCGTCTGCATCGGCATCCTGGCCGGGTCCGGCGTCTGGCTGCTGCTTCGGCCGCGCACCTATCAGGTCGTCATCGGCCTCTCGCTCTGCGCGCTGGCGGTCAACCTGTTCATCTTCAGCATGGGCCGGCTGCGCTCCGGCGCGCCGCCGGTCCTCGCGGGCCAGACAGGCACTCTCGCCCAATACGCCGATCCGGTGCCGCAGGCGCTGGTCCTGACGGCGATTGTCATCGGCTTCGCGACGACCGCGCTGTTGCTGGTCGTGCTGCTGGCGGCGCGCGGATTCACCGGCACCGACCATGTCGACGGCCAGGAGCGGTGATGTCGGACTGGGCACGTCACCTGATCATCGCTCCCATCGTGCTGCCGCTGGTGGCGGGAGCCTTGCTGGCCGTTTACGACGAGCGCCGGCAGTTCTTGAAGGGACTGATCAACCTCTTTTCCACGCTCGCGAACCTGGCGATCGCCATCGTCCTGCTGCAGGCCGCCGATACGGACGCGCCCGGCGTCTACCTGCTGGGCAACTGGCCGGCGCCATTCGGCATCGTGCTGGTGCTCGACCGACTGTCGGCGATGCTGGTCCTGCTGACGGCCGTCCTCGCGACCGCGTCGCTGATCTTCTCGATGGCCCGCTGGCATACGGTCGGCCCCCACTTCCATACGCTCTTCCAGTTCCTCGTCATGGGCGTGAACGGCGCCTTTCTCACCGGCGACCTGTTCAACCTGTTCGTCTTCTTCGAGGTCATGCTGGCCTCGTCCTACGGCCTGCTGCTGCACGGATCGGGGCCGCGGCGCGTCCAGGCGAGCGTACACTATGTCGTCGTGAACCTGACCGCCGCCTTCTTCTTCCTGGTCGGCGTCGCCCTGATCTACGGCGTCACCGGAACGCTGAACATGGCCGATCTGGCCGCGCGCATTCCCGCCCTCGCCGGCGAGAACCGTGTCCTGCTGGAAGTCGGCGCGGCGATCCTCGGCATGGCTTTCCTGGTGAAGGCCGCGATGTGGCCGCTCGGCTTCTGGCTGCTCAGCGCCTATCCGGCCGCTGCGCCGCCGGTCGCCGCGATCTTTGCCATTCTGAGCAAGGTCGGCCTCTACGCCCTGCTGCGCCTGCGCCCCCTGCTGTTCGGGAGCGAGGCCGGCGAGGTCGCGGGCTATGGTGCCACGCTCCTGTTCGCCGGCGGCCTGGCAACGATCGCCTTCGGCATTCTGGGCGTGCTCGCCTCGCAGGCCATGACCCGGATCGCGAGCTTCAGCCTGATGATCTCCTCCGGCACGGTGCTGGCCGCCATCGGCCTGTCCGACGCGCAGGTGACCGGCGGCGCCCTGTTCTATCTCGTCAGCTCGACCCTCACGATCAGCGCCTTCTTCCTGCTGATCGAGCTGATCGAGCGCGGCCAGAACCCCGGCGCCGACCTGATCGCCGTCACCGCCGAAACGTTGCATGCCGAGCCCGACGAAGTTGGCGGCAGCGAGGCGGGCATGGGCTTTCCCGGCACGCTGGCCATCCTCGGCGCCGGCTTCGTCGCCTGCGCCCTGTTGTTGATCGGGCTGCCGCCGCTGTCGGGGTTCGTGGCCAAGCTGGCCCTGCTGGCGGCGCTCTTCGCGCCGGCCGGAGAAGGTGCGGCGGCCGGCCTCTCGCCCGCGAACTGGACGTTCATCGTGCTGCTGCTTCTGTCCGGTGTGGCGACGCTGATGACCTTGTCGCGCGTCGGCATCCGCGCCTTCTGGGCGCCGGTCGATGCGGTCGCGCCCCGGGTTCTCGCGGTCGAAGTGGCCCCCGTGTTCGCCCTGCTGCTGCTCACGCTCGTCCTCGCCATCAAGGGCGGACCGGTGATGCAATATATGGAGGAGACGGCGCGCTCCGTGCTGGCACCCGCCTCCTACATCGAGGACGTTCTGTCGGCGCCGCGCGTTCCGCCGGCCAAGGCAGGCCTCCAATGACCCGCCTCCTACCCTATCCGTTGCTGGCGGTCTCGCTGCTGGCGATGTGGCTGCTCCTGAACGGCCTGTCGCTGGGACATTTCGTGCTGGGCAGCGTGATCGCAGTCGCCGCCTCCAACGTGACCGCCGCCCTGCAGCCGGACAGGTCGCGCATCAGGCGCTGGCATCTCATTCCCAAGCTCGTGGCGATCGTCCTGCTCGATGTCTGGCGCTCGAACGTCGCAGTTGCCCGGCTGATCCTGTTTCCCGGCCAGCACAAGCGCGTGTCGGGCTTCGTCATCGTGCCGCTCGAACTGCGCGATCCGGCCGCGCTGGCGATCCTCGCCTGCATCCTGACCTGCACGCCGGGCACGGCCTGGGTCGAGTACGATTCGACGGCCAACAAACTGTTGATCCACGTCTTCGACCTGGTCGACGAGATGCACTGGATCGATCTGATCAAGAACCGCTACGAACGGCTGCTGCTGGAGATCCTGGCATGAGCGCAACAATCCTCTCCTGGTCCTTGCTGGTCGCCCTGGTTCTGCTCGGGCTCGCGATGGTGATCGCCGCTTTCCGCATGCTGCGCGGTCCACGGGCGCAGGATCGCATCATGGCATTCGATGCTTTCTACGTGAACGCGATGCTGCTTCTGCTGGTGTTCGGCATCCGGACGGGCAGCACGCTTTACTTCGAGGCGGCGCTGGTGATCGCGCTGCTGGGCTTCATCGCCACCCTGGCGCTTGCCAAGTTCCTGATGCGCGGGGAGATCATCGAATGAGCCACGCCGCCGACCTGCCGGCCTGGGCCGCCCTCCTCGCCTCCTTCCTGGTCCTGCTGGGCGCCAGCTTCACGCTGGTGGGCGCCATCGGACTGGTGCGCCTCAAGACCTTCTACGATCGCCTGCACGCCCCCAGCCTGGGCGCCACCTGGGGCGCCGGCGGGATCCTGCTCGGTTCCATCCTCTTCTTCTCTATTCAGCAATCGCGCCCGGTGCTGCACGAAGTGCTGATCGCGGTGTTCCTGACGGTGACCACACCGGTCACGCTGATGCTGCTGGGCCGCGCCGCCCTCTATCGCGATCGCAGCGAGGGAGTCGCCGATCTTCCGCCGCCGATCAGAACCGATGGAGAAACCAAGACCGGCGACGCGATCTGACATCCCCAACGGAACGGGGCCTCGGTCGAGCCACAAACGTAAGCCGTCACTTCGATGCCGTGTGCCAGCACCAACGGCACGGGCTGCCTTCCCCACGCGCTGATCTCGCAAATCGGCTCCGGCTCGCCGGGAAGAGCGCGCGGCCGGTCACCGAACTGACATGCCAGCCTCACGAGACGGCAACGAGACTGTTGCACTGGGAAGGGAGTGTCCGCCTCTCGCTCCCCGGTCGCATCAGGGCAGAACCATCAGGCGTTGGCCCATCTGGATCTTCGTGCCGTCGGCGATGTCGTCGCACAGGCGGAAGCCGCGGGGCGCGAAGACGATGATTGTGGACCCGTGCTCGAACCAGCCCAGCTCGTCGCCGCGTCGAACGCGCGTGGAACAGGCGATGTCGGCCGCCCCGCGATAGTTCATGTTCATCACGACATCGAGAAAGTGCAGGCGGATGCTGGCGACCAGGATCGCCGCGACCGGCACCAGCGTCACGGGGTGGCCGCCAGACGCGAGGCGAAGCCGCAGCACGGCGCGCTCGTTGCGGCAGAACAGGCGCGCGACGCGCTTCAGAGCAATCGGATTCACGTTCCAGGTGTCGCCCGAAACGTAGGTCACGCGCTCGACGGTGGCGTCGTGCGGCGCATGGAAGCGATGGTACATGCTCGAGGTGAGGCGCAGCGTGACGTAGGTGCCGTCGCGATAAGTCTCGACCAGCTGCGGATCGATCAGCAGATCCTCGAGCCGGTACGGAAAGCCCTTGGCCTGGAACAGCTCGGTCCCGCGAACGGTGCCGCACGCGCCCACGATCCCGTCGCTGGGACTGACCAGCATCGCGGGATCGACGTCGAGCGGCCGCGCACCGGCGCGCAGCTCGCGCGTGAAGCAGTCGCGCAGGCTTCCGAAGGACTTCTTCTTCGACTCGGCGAGATCGAGATCGGTGAACAGGCGCCAGACCGCGATCGCGGCGCGCGCCAGGGCCGGACTCTCGATGCGGCTGAACCAACCCATCCACCGCGTCGCGAGCCTTCGCGGGATGCGGTTGGTCAGCAGGAAATTGATGTCCTCCTGCTGGAGGACCTTCAGCAGTTGCAAATGAACGCTTTTGGCCACGTCGAAAACTCCGGGGAAGCTGAATGATGAACCTGATGGATGGTGAGACCGTAGCGGCGCTGGTGGCCGGGGGGCTGGCGCTGTTCCTGTTGGCACCCAGGGTGCGCAACCGCCTGATGCTCTCGCGGGCCAAGCACCGGTCCCTCGCCGGCCACGCGCGGATGTCGCGACGGATCGCCGGCCTGATGCCGAGCTACGTCTATGAGGGCGACCTGTTCTTCCGCTCCGACGAGGCGAGCGAGGCCATCGCAGCCCGCCGCCGGGCGGGCTTCGACGCGCTGGCGGAGACCCTGCGCTCGGGAGACGGACGCACACTGCGGCTGACCTCGGAGGCGACGCGCCACATCTCCGACCTGCAGTTCACCGAAAGCTACCGGGTGCCGTTCCAGTTCAGTCCGCGCGTCCGGACGGCGCTGCCCGCCGGCGCTTTCGTCGTCTCCTCCGAGGGCGTCCAGGTCACCGACCTCGACGGCACGGCGCGCTACGACCTGAGCGGTTCCTACGGCGTGAACCTGCTGGGCTACGACTTCTACAAGGGCTGCATGGAGCGCGGGGCGCGGCGCGTCGCCGGACTCGGCCCCGTTCTCGGGGCCTATCCCGATCTCGTTGCCGACAATGCCGAGCGGCTCACCCGCATCTCCGGCAAGCCGGAAGTGTCGTTCCACATGTCGGGCACGGAAGCGGTGATGCAGGCCGTGCGGCTGGCGCGGTACCACACCGGCCGCTCCCACCTCGTGCGCTTCTGCGGCGCCTACAACGGCTGGTGGGGCGACGTGCAGCCGGGCGTCGGAAATCCGGTAGCTGCCCACGATACCTACACGCTGGCGGATCTTTCGGAGAAGACGCTCGACGTCCTGCGCCGCCGCACCGACATCGCCTGCGTGCTGGTCAATCCGATCCAGGCCATGCACCCCAACCACGGCGCGCCCGCGGATTCCACGCTGATCGCCAGCCGGCCCGACCGCGGCGTCAGCCGCGAAACCTATGCCGCCTGGCTCAAGGCCCTGCGCCAGGTCTGCACCGAGCGCGGCATCGTTCTCATCCTCGACGAGGTGTTCGTCGGCTTCCGGCTCGCGGCCGGCGGCGCCCAGGAATATTTCGGCATCGAGGCCGACCTCGTGACCTACGGCAAGACAGTGGGCGGCGGCTTGCCGATCGGCGTCGTGTGCGGCGACCACCGGCTGATGAAGCGGTTCCGGGACGACCGGCCGGCTGACATCTGCTTCGCGCGCGGCACGTTCAACGCGCATCCCTACGTGATGGGCGCGATGAACGAGTTCCTGCTCCATCTCGACTCGCCCGAAATGAAGCAGGTCTATCGTGAGCTCGACGAGACCTGGGATGGACGGGCTGGCGATCTCAACCGCCGGCTGGCCGAGCGGCGGCTGCCGGTGCGCATCGGGCACCTCTCGTCGATCTGGACGGTCTGCTACCCGACGGCCTCGCGCTATCACTGGATGTTCCAGTACTACCTCAAGGCCCATGGCATTGCGCTGAGCTGGGTGGGCACGGGGCGCCTGATCTTCAGCCTGAACTTCACGGAGGAGCAGTTCCAGGCAGTGGCCGACCGCTTCGTCGCGGCGGCCGAAGCGATGCAGCGCGACGGCTGGTGGGAGCCGGGGGCGCTGGCCACCGACCGGGCGATCAAGCGGCGCATCCTGCGGGAGATGGCGTCGCACCTGCTGGGCTTCCCGGGACGGGGACGCAAGGCCCGCCTGGCCGAGCCGCGTCCTCTAGACGCCGCCCTTTGAGGCGGGGGCGACGGCGTCTTCGGCAACGGTCAGGGCCAGGTCGGGCATGACCTCGGGAAGGATCTCGTCAGGAAGGATCGGAGCGGCCACGGCCTCCGGCGTGTGGCGGCTGTGCTGGCCAGTGAGGAGTTCCCAAGGCGCGCGGTGATAGAGCTTGATGTCGTGGAACGGATCGGTGGCGATCTTGGTCACCCACACCAGGCCGGTGGTCAGGTCCTTGGTCACGAACAGCTGAAGGGCGCGGAAGGCGATCCCGGCCAGCCCGACGACCAGCCACAGCTCGCCGACATGCGTCACGAAGCCGGTCCAGTCGGTGTGCGGCGTGAAGACGCCGAGCAGGGTCGGATCAGCCACCAGCAGCAGCGGCGACGCCGCCCAGACCGCGAGCAGGACGAGCTTGCGCTTGATGTTGTAGCCGACCTTGATCTCCTCCTTGTATTCGTCCGTCGCCTGGTTGACGGCGTCGTAGCCGCGCGGCTCGAAGAACAGGTGGCCGATCTGGCGGGTCGTCATCGCGACCAGCCAGCCGATCAGGGCCGCCATGGCCGGATCCGTGAAGGCAACGACGTAGGCGAACAGGAAGCTGGTCGCGCTGAGCAGGTGCAGCGACTGGTTGACCTTGCTGTGATGGTAGTAGCGATGGTCGTCCCATCGCTGGACCTTCAACTCGTTCAACAGTCCGGTCATGGCGTTTCCTCTGCTCGGGGGGTGTGGGGTCGGCGCTACAGGTTGACGACGGAATATCCGAGGGCGGCCACGCCGATCGCGGTCGCGGCAATCGCCGCGAGCGGAACCAGCGGGTGAACGATGTTGAGGCGACGGAACAGGTTGCACAGGTAGCCCACGGCCTTCTCTGCCGGCGTGCGCGGGCTCTTCGAGTATTCCATGGCCGCCTTGACCACGTAGAAGACGGCCGTGTTGGCCGCCAGCGCGAAGCGGCCGCGGGCGCCGGCGCCCGGGGCAGTTACGAGGTAGTTGCACTTGAGCAGGATGCGCTGCGGTGCGCCTTGCGTGTAGCTGCCCTCGACCCAGTGCAGCTCGCGATGGAAGTCGAGCAGGCCGAACTCGTAGGTGGTGAAGGCCTTCTCGACCCGGCTGTCGCCGAACACCACCTTGTAGCTCGCGTCGGACTGGAGATAGATCAGCGCCCGCACGACCATGCTCGACGACAGGAAGCGCAGGTTGCCGTCATAATGCCGGTCGAACAGGCCCTGGTCGCCACCCCGGTCCTTGTTGTAGTGCGAGATGTAGAGTTCGTCGGTGTGCTTCATCGGCTCGAAGCTGCTGCCGGCCGGAACCTGCCGCAGGATCAGCTCGCGGATGACCGGGCTGTCGCGCAGCCGATCGATCAGGGCGACGATCTCGGCGGGAAGCGTCTGGACATAGACGTGGCAGGAGGGCCGCTTGCCGAGTTCCTCGCGGAAATGCGCCTCGACCCATCGGGACAGGCCGTCGATCAGGGCGCGGTCTTCGGCTGGCTCGAAACGGCCGAGCGTGGCGGGAAACAAGGACGAGACCGCGCCCCGCGTCGAGCCGGCAGCGGTGGAGTCGAGAATGTCGGTCACGAGGTTCCCTGGCTGAGGCGGCTCGAATCTGGGTCGTTGCCGGCGGCAACCGTTGCGGTCGCCGCCGTGACCGCAAGGATGAGGAGCCCCGCCAGCCTGATGGCCGGCCGGCGGCGCGTCCCGGCCCGTTCCATCGCGAGCAGGCCGAGGTTCAACACGACATGAAGGGTGGCAAGCGGCCACCAGGCGGCGCGGAAGGCCGGATTGAGCAGAGTCCCGCCGAAGGCCATCACGTTTCCGACGATCATCGGATGGGACATCAGGGAATAGGGAAAGGCGGTGATCCGCCGCTCGGTCAGCCCGGCGAGCTCGTGGCCATAGTAGGTCCGGTCGATCCTCAGCACCGAGGCGGCACGGGCGTTGAGGAGAATGCCGAGCCCGATCACGCCGAGCGAGAGAAAGTCGGGCGGTGCCTGGAGGTAGACGAAGGCGAGCGCGGCGACCGACACGGCCTTGAGCAGCATCGCGTCCCGCTTGAAGACGCGGAACGAGTCGACGCCCCAGGCGAAGGCGTACCAGTAGAGGCCGTAATAGACGAAGCTGACGAGGTAGATCGCGAAGGCCGGCTCACGGCTGATCGCGGCGCCGGCCAGCACGGCGGCAACGATCATCCAGCAGGCGAGAGACGGCCTGCACTGGTCGAGGATGCTACGACTCCGGGACACCACGGGAAAACCCTTATGCCAGGCGTGTTGCCGGCCCATGAAGGAACCGCGTCGGTTTGTTGATCGGTGTCAGGTCGGCTGCAGAAGCCGCACCGTGGTCGGGGAGAGCCGGACCGACCGGATCCGCTTGGGCGTCCTACGAGCGGAGAAGAGCGCCAGACGCCATCACCCCGATGAGGGCTCACCTGAAATCTTCTCGATCTGGCACCATGAGCACCGCAGCGGGATCGAGCCGCTGACGTGATCGGCCCGGTCTGTGCCGATGGCGCCGTTCAGGTTCGCCGCCAGAGGGTGACGGCGATCGTAGGGCGTGCCCTCCCCGCCTTCGACCCACCAGCCGTGCTGGCCGAACACGGCCCCTGAGGCGAGAGCCGGCACGAGGGCGGCCCGGGCGACCACGTCACCGCTCCGCGTCCTGATGCGAACCCAGTCACCCTGAGCGATGGCGCGGGCGGCAGCATCGGCCGGCGACATCTCCACGATCGGGTCGGGCACCAGCCGGCGCAGCGAGGCGATGTTGCGATGCTGGCTGTGGCAGTAGGCGACGCTCTTGGCGCTGCCGAGGCGCAACGGGTAACCCGGTTCCGGTGGTGCGAGATCGTTGGCGTCGAGACCGGGGATCGGCCGGTAGCCCGAGAGCAGCAGCCGTTCCGAATAGATCTCGATCTTCCGGGTCGGCGTCGGGTAGCCGCGCGGATGGCCGTCCTGCAGGATCGACTGGGCATCGACCTGCGCCGCTCCCTCGACCGCGATGCCCTCCGGAGAGCGGCGCAGCCTCTCGACGGTCAATCCGGCTTTGGCCAGAGCGGCATCGTGGCCACGGTCGGCATCGAGATCGAACATCCGATCGGCGAGACCGAGCCCGGCGGCAAGCCCCATCACGATGTCGGTGTCGGAGCGTGCCTCGCCGACCGGTTCGACGACTGGGGGCCTCAGCTGGACGTGCCGCAGCCCCTCGAGGCTGCCGTCGAACCCGGTGCGCAGTCCCTCCCTCTCCCACGAGGTCGCGACGGGCAGGATGATATCGGCGTAGCGCGCCGTCGCGTTGATGAAAAAGTCCGCATGGACATGGAATTCCAGCGCCGACAGCGCCTTGCGGGCAATCTCCGTATCCGGCTGCGACACCAGGAGGTTGGTGCCGAACGACATCAGCATGCGCACCGGATAGGGCGCCTTCGCGAGCACCGCTTTGTAGACGTCGCGTGCCGTCACCCAACCGTGAAGGCCAGGACCGAGCGGCCGCTCGGCAAGGCCGAGCGCCTTGTCGCGCTGTGTGGCGGGCAGCAGATCCTGGCCGGAAATATCGACGAAGGGCGCCGCGCCGCCGGGCACGTTGCCGCCCTTGCGGCCATAGCTGCCGGTGAGTGCGTAGAGGATCGAAATCGCACGATCGGTCTGTGTGGCCGTGACGCTCTGCCCGACGCCGTTCCAGGCGTAATAGGCAATCGACGGGGCGCCGGCGATGATGTCGGCGGCTTTTATGAGGTCGTCAGGCTCGATCCCGCTCACCTCGGCCACCCGCTCGGGCGGATATTCGGCGGCCGCCCGGGCGAACAACTCCAGCGCGGTGTGACACACCACGGGGCCGGACAGCGTTTCGACGGTGCCCTGCCAGCGCAGGGCGGGCGTGGCGCTTCCGGGATCCCAGCTCCCGCGCGTCGCATCGAACGAAAGCAGGCCGCCGCGTTCGGCCGCGGGGGAAAACAGAATCTCGATCCGGCCATCGGCCCGAAGGTCGCTCTCGCGCAGGAAGCGGCCCGTATCGGAGCGCACCAGCAGGCTGGCGTTCGTCCAGGTCGCTGCGAAGTCGCGATCGAAGCGTCCGCTCGAAACCAGCAGGTTCGCGAGCCCGAGGGCAACCGCCTGGTCGGTGCCGGGGCGCACCCGAAGCCACTGGGTCGCGCGCTTTGCCAGCACCGTGGGCCGCGGGTCGATCACGATCAGCCGCGCACCGCTCTTCAGGCCCTTCTGTATCTCCACCTGGCGCGCCAGCCAGGTGGCCGCGGGATTGTTGCCCCACAGCACCACGCATCCGGTGTTGGCGAAATCAGGCGTCCCGATATCGTGGCCATAGGTGAAGCGCGAGGCATAATCCTTATGCCAGTTGCAGATCTCCGTTCCGTAGATGGTGTTTGGGCTGCCATAGGCGCGGATGAAGCGCTCGACCCAGGAGATCGAATCCGAAATGTGCGAGCCGCTCGGCGTGGTGACGGAGAAGGCAACCTGTTCGGCGCCGTGCGTCGCCCGGATATCGGAGAGGCGTGCGGCGATCTCGGCCAGCGCCTCGTCCCAGCCGATCGGCTGCCAGCCGGGATCGGCGGCGCCCTTCGGTTGCGTGCGGCGCAGCGGGCGCGTCACGCGCTCGGGATGATAGACGAGTTCGGGCGCTGCCCGCCCTTTGGGACACAGCGCCTGGCCTGTGGGATGATCCGGCAACGGCTCGATCCCCAGCAACCGCCCGTCTTCCACGACGGCGACACAGCCGCAGCGCGACCGGCATTGCGTGCAAAAGGCCGCAATTTTCTGTGCTCCAGCCATCTGTGATCTCCTGGCCGTAGGTGTCAGACGAGGTCCGCATTATACAACAAGTCGACATCACCCCGGGCATACCGCCGAGCGGCTATCGCTTCTTCCGGGATGACGAGGAGAAATTTGCCTGGGTTGCCAACCATGCATGCGCATCGACGACCGGCCGACGTGCCCCTCTGGGGATCGGCAGCAGCCAATAGGCCGTGGAGGGCGGCCGCTGCTCGGTAACTGGCGCCACGAGCCGCCCGGCCGCCACATGCTCGCTCGTCAGAAGGCTACTTTCGAGGATCACGCCCATACCTTTCACTGCGCCTTCGATAGCGACATAGCTCGGATCGAGCTGCAGCGGGCTGCTCCCAGCATCGTCGAAGGAAAGGCCGCGCTGACCGAACCAGCTTTCCCATGACACTGCGTTCTCGTGGCTCTGGATCAACGGCTGAGCGAGCAATTGCTTGGGCGTGAGTGACTTCGCTCCGAGCAGCCGCGCCGGCGCGCAATACGGCTGGATTCTCTCCTTGAGCAGCGGCCGCGCGCGTCCTCGCCATCGCCTAGCGTCACCGTAGCCGATGGTGAGGTCGAAATCCTCCGGATTGCCATCGGCGGTGCGCAGCGCGAAGACTCTCAGATCGATGCCAGGATGGGCGGCGATGAAGTTAACCAGGCGTGGCATCAGCCAGTGCGTCGCAAGCGAGGGCGGCGTCATCAGGCGCACCACACGCGCCGAGGTCTTGCTCCAGCCCGGCGCCGCAACCGAAATCGTGGCGCGACGCAGCCGCTCGAAAAGTCCGTGCAGCACATCGGCATATTTGGCGGCATCGCCAGAGAGCTGCACGCCACGGCTTACCCGCTTGAAGAGCTCGACGCCCAGCTCCTCCTCCAGTGCGCGGATCTGATGGCTGACCGCGGAGGGCGACAGGCTTAGTTCGCGAGCAGCTGACTTTAAGCTACCGAGCCGCGCCGCCGCCTCGAACACGGCTATGCCCCGCAACGGTAAACGAGATTGCCGCGGACTCGAACTAGGTTGCTTCATCTGCTCTAAGGTGCATTTTTTTCACCTGACTGACAAATTCTTTGCGGTCGACCTGCGCGGGTTAACGCCTGAAGCTCCGATATCCATCCAGGGGAGTTGCCGTATGGGTCAGTCGAGCCTGCAGAGCGCCTTCGCGGCGCGCGCCAACAACAGCCTTCTCCATTATGGCTGCGACTTCGCCAGTTTCGTGCCGGTGCGTGCCGCAGGATGCTGGCTATACGACGGCGAGGGCAACAAGATGCTCGACTTCACGTCCGGGCAAATGAGCTCCATTCTCGGCCACTCACACCCCGAAATTCATGCGACCATCAAGCAAGCCTCTGGCACGCTCGACCACCTCTTCTCGGCGATGATCTCCGAGCCGGTCGTGGCGCTGGCCGAGCGGCTCTCGGAGCAGGAACCCGAGCTCTCCAAGGCGATGTTCCTGTCAACGGGCGGCGAAGCCAACGAGGCCGCAATCAAGCTCGCCAAGACGGTGACCGGCAAGTGGGAGATCGTGACCTTCACCAAGTCGTATCACGGCGTGACGGCGGGCTCTGCGGCGGCGACGTTCAAGGTCGGTCGGACCGGCGTTGGTCCAATGGCGCCTGGCTATTTCGCGATCCCCGCGCCCAACGCGTACAAGCCGCGCTTCGCCGGCGTGACTTGGCGACAGGAACTCGACGACGCCTTCGAGCAGATTGACGGCCAGTGCACCGGTAATCTCGCGGCCTTCATTGGCGAGCCGATCCTGTCGAGCGGCGGGGTGATCGATCTGCCGGAAGGCTATCTCGCCGCGCTCAAGGAACATTGCCAGCGCCGCGGCATGCTGCTGATCCTCGACGAGGCGCAGACCGGCCTCGGCCGCACCGGCACGATGTTCGCGTTCCAGCGTGATGGCGTCGTGCCGGACATCCTGACGCTCTCCAAGACGCTCGGCGCCGGCATGGCGCTCTCGGCGGTCATGACCAACGACCGCGTCGCCAAGCTCGCCGACGAGAAGAAGTTCTTCTTTTACACGACCCACGTGAACGACCCGCTGCCGGCGGCCGTTGGCCTCAAGGTCCTGGAGATCGTCCTGCGCGACAACTTGATCGGGCGCGCAAAGGAAGCGGGCGAGCGGCTGGGTGCGGGCCTCCTGCGCCTGAAGCAACGCCACACCTGTATAGGCGACGTGCGTGGCCGCGGCCTGCTGCGCGGCCTCGAATTCACCAGCGTGGGCTCGCGGGACGCCACGTCCATCTCCAACGCCGTCACTGAGGCCTCCCTTGCGGTCGGCCTCGCAGCGAACATCGTTCGCTCGGGAACGGCCGGCGGCACGATGCGCATCGCCCCACCGCTGATCGTGAAGGACGAGGAACTCGACGAGGGTCTGGCGTTGCTCGACACGGCGATCGCCAAGGTCGTCGGCACCTGAGCCGAAGCCATGGATGACTCTTACTCGCGGATGCTGGGGCAGGCACTCCGCGCCCTCCGCGCCGGTGCCGATGTCATCTGCGAGGACATGACGCCGGACCGCGTGCCGCGGCTCAACTCGTTGACCGGCGGCTACACCTGGGAAGACGCAGACTATGTCTGGGACAGCTGGGCCAACTTCCAGTGGGTTGGCTTCCTCGCCGGCCGCCTGTGGCTCCTGCACTTGATGACGCGCGAGCCGCGCTACGCCGACGCGGCGTTGCAGCTTTGCGAGCGTATCGGACCGGTGCTAGCGCGGCACCCGACCGTCTTCTCGTCGACCGGTCTCGACATGTACTACGCATTGGTGCTCGGATATCGCATCACGCGCGATCCGCGGCTGAAGCAGTGGACGCTTGCGGGCGGCGACAACTTCGCCAATATCTTCGATCATAAGGCCGGCGCATTCTTGCAGATCGCTGGCGCCGACCGCATCGTGATCGATACCGGACTGAACCTGCCGTCGATGCTCTGGGCCGCGCAGGAGGACACCGCGCGGGGCACGCTGGCCTATCGCCATCTCGACACGGTGCTGGAAATCGGCTTGATCCGAGCCGACGGGTCGAGTTGCCATGCGGCCGCGCTCGATCCTCAGAAACGTACCGTTACCGGCTTGTTCAGCCTACAGGGTTACTCCAACGACACGGTGTGGGCACGTGGGCAGGGCTGGGCGATGCTCGACTTCGCGCACGGCTACGAAGCAAGCGGCAAGCCTGCCTATCTCGATGCTGCGCGCCGTGCCGCCGACTGGTACGTCGCGAACGTGCCGCCGGAATGGGTGCCGCGCTACGACTTCCAGGACCCCGAGCGAGAAAGCCTACCTTACTGCTCCTGCACCGCCGCTATCGCGACCGCGCAGCTGATGCGGCTGGCGTGCTGGCTGCCCGACCGCGCCGATCGATATCGTCACGTCGCGCGAGAGACCATGAAAGCGCTCATCGCAAACTTCTTGTCGCCGGGCGGCGTGCTGCTTCACGGCTCATGGGGCCGTATGCGCCATATCGAACCAGGCCATCCGCGCCTC
Organism: Reyranella sp.; assembly: GCF_965279625.1. Classification (GTDB taxonomy): domain Bacteria; phylum Pseudomonadota; class Alphaproteobacteria; order Reyranellales; family Reyranellaceae; genus Reyranella. The sequence continues at coordinate 4,796,148 of NZ_OZ257251.1, read as the reverse complement.
GGTCGCTTCCCGCAAGAAGACGTCATGCCCTATGGCAATTACTGGATCGCTGAGTGTCTGTTCCGCGAACTGTCAGAGGACTGGTCAATTCTCGCTCTCAATCAAAGCGTCTGAACGCCTCGCATTCCTCTTCGGCTTCAATACGCGTCGGTCCATCTGCCCTTGGCTGGCATCGAGGCGGTGGGGTCCGCCTACTACTACCGCGTGCCTTTCTTGTGCAGAAGCACTCGCGCGTTAGGCGCGACGATCAGGCCGGCAGAGCAAATGCCTTTGCGACACGATGCGGCCGTGTGCAGCCCTCGTCCCGCGCATTCTCCAGTGAGGGCAGCTTTCCTGAGTGACGTCGATTGCAGGATGGCGCTTGCTGAAAGCGCGTGACCAGGATCGCTTGACAGGTCGACTGTCCGAAACCGGACCAACGGTTCCCTAACCGCACACGGCTGGATAGCCTCGTCGAACGACGCCGCCTCACAAGCAGATATCGCCACCGCGACCTTGACACTTTATCACGCTATTCGCCGTTTTGGAGACACCGCGTCCGGCGTTCTGATGCCTCACCTCTCGGAAGCCGAGCTGGTTGCCGGCCAGCTCCTCCGAGTGGCGGGTCAGCGACCTGACATTACGTATTTCCCGGTCGATTGCCTTCTCAGCATCGTATCGCCTGATGGTATCGAAGCGCTAAGTGTCGGGCGTGAGGGCTCGAGTTTTCCTGAACTTGCGCTGGGTGCCGCTGCACTTCCGTTAGACGTCGTGGTCTCGATCGGGGGGCGCGCATGGTCGATTGAAACGTCTAAGCTGCAGGCGCTGGCAGCGGCTGATGACTCGATCCAAACGGGCCTTGCTGAAGCGTACCAAGCTGCGTTTTATCAGTCGGCGCTTGTTTCAGTAGGCCGCGCAAGGGCATCGCGCATAGGGGACCTGGCACGCTGGCTGTACCGTGGCTACGAAGCCACGGGACGGGCGTCTCTCGTCATCACTCACGGAAACTTGGCGAATCTGCTCGGCACGAGGCGGCAAACAATCACGACGAGTCTCGCTGAGATTGAAGGCATGCGTTTGATCACGACACGCAGGACGCTCATACTCATTCGCGATCACGCAGGGTTGGGAAGTATCCAAAACAAGCCAGCGTATTGAAGACTGAGCTTTCCTTTTTACAAGATTCGCTGCAGCGCGCGGCATTCGAACTCGGATCACATCGGCCCGTCGTCTCGTCGCCCGGTTCTGTGTCGAGGATTTGAACTCCAAGCCGGCGAAGTGATGATCTCCGTTCCCTGCATGCAGAGGCCAATAGGGCGCCGAGCGCCCTCGGCGCGCGATGCACGCCCCACCGCATGTGATCCACATGCCGCTGCGGCCGAAGCCTGATCGATGCAGCGGTGGGTAGCGTTTCCCGGTTGAGAACAGGCCGGCACCGGAAACCCCGATGCCCCACCCAACGCGCATTTACGGTCGGCCCGAAAACCTCTCCACCCGCTACGCCGGCATTCCGTTGACGATCCCTGAAGGGTTCGCGTCGCGTCATCCGCAGCTCGTGCAATCTTGGTTGGATTCTCCTGCAACAGAAACTCCTGGGGATCCCCGCCAGGCAGTATCGACGACCCCTCTCGCTGGCGGCGGCCTTCAGCCGGACGCGCGCACGAAAAGCAGCTCCGCACCCAGACGGCGGGCGACGCCTTCCAACTGCAGTCCCTCCGGTGGAGTGGCAATGGGATTGCCATACCACTTAATAGTTGTGGCAAGGCCCCAATCTGCTGGCGATTCCAGAACAAATCGTTCAGCTTCGGCCCGTGAACAACGAGATCCTCGCACTATGCGCAGCGGTCGGCTTCGTGATTGGGGTTTCAGCGATCGTGATCTACTCCATGTCGGTCTTACGATAGCCAACGTCACATCTTCCCACCGCTGGCGAGAGACCTTTTCCGGCGGGCACGGGAAGGTTGTCGGTTGCTGCTTGAACGGCAACGACGAGCCGTGAACCGGGACGAGGGTCGGCCCCAGGCAGCGATGAACACGAGATTTGATATAGTCCCGGCGTCGCCCTCCCGTGGTCGAATTCTAGGAAGACAAGGACCGCCAGATCTCGGCATGGAGAACATGGCAGCCGCGAAGCGGCTTGCGCCGCTCGCCATGCGCATGTTGAGGAATGGCGGCAGGCTTTACACCCGCCCTTTTTGGCCGCGCGTTCGCGGTCTTGCCTTACGAATTTGGTCCAGCGGACAGACTAGACTGAATCCGCCCTGAAACGCCGAAAGTCCGACGTTTTCCGCACGATGGTACCCCCGGTCGGGCTCGAACCAACACTCCGTGAGGAACCTGATTTTGAGTCAGGCGCGTCTACCAATTCCGCCACGGGGGCACACTGTCGTGCGCGGGGAATAAAGCCGAAGGGTGGAACCGGGTCAACTGCGGTGGCCGCGTCCCGCGCCCCCCCCCGGCAGATGCTGCCCTTACGCGCGGAGCCTCTCGGCGTGCCATTTCAGATGATCTTCGATGAAGGTCTGGATGAACCAGTAGGAATGGTCGTAGCCCTCGTGCCGCCGCAGCACCAGCTCCTGGCCAGCGGCCTGGGCTGCCGCTTCGAGGGCGTCGGGCCGCAACTGGCCTGCGAGGAACTGGTCCTTCATCCCCTGGTCGACGAGGATCGGGCCCGCAAAGCGGCTCCCCTGCTTCAGCAGCTCGCTCGCGTCCCACTCGGCCCAGCGCGCACGATCCGGGCCGAGATAGTTGCCGAACGCCTTCTCGCCCCACGGCACGGCGACAGGATTGCAGATCGGCGCGAAGGCCGAGACCGACCGATAGGCCTGCGGGTTCTTCAGCGCCGCCACCAGCGCGCCATGGCCGCCCATCGAGTGGCCGAACACGCCGCGCCGCCCGGCCGCGACCGGGAAGGTCGCCTCGACGAGCGCGGGGAGTTCGCGTGTCACATAGGAGTACATTCGATAGTTCCGCCGCCACGGCTCGGCCTCGGCATCGAGATAGAAGCCCGCCCCGGTGCCGAAATCCCAGTCATCCTCCTCGCGCGGCAGGCCGAGGCCGCGCGGGCTGGTATCCGGCGCCACGAGAACGAGACCGAGTTCGGCGGCATGCCGCAGTGCATTTGCCTTCATCATGAAGGTCTCTTCCGTGCAGGTGAGACCCGCCAGGAAGTAGAGTGCCGGGAGCGGCCGCGCCGGGCCCTTGCCGGGCACGAAGACCGAGAACTTCATCTCGGCGCCGATCTCCGTCGAGGCGTGGCTGTAGAAGCCGATCGTCCCGCCGAAGCAGGCCTGCTCGCTCCGCGTCGTCATACCGGCCATCTGCTCACCACACTCAACGGCTACACGGCCCTCTGAATACAGGAAGACGTCGCCGAGCACAGCTCTTCGCAAGCCATTGTGCAAGCGAACAATCAGCTTGAAGTCCCACAGGCGCGCCGTTCATATCCGCGCCCCGGAGTGGCACGTGCGTGCGCTCCCGTCTCTCTCATCCGACCCAGAGGTGTTACTTGGTGCTATCCATCCAGGCGCGCATTGCCGGAGAACTCGGGGTCAAGGAACAACAGGTCCAGGCCACGGTCGAGCTGCTCGACGGCGGCGCGACGGTCCCTTTCATCGCGCGCTACAGGAAGGAAGTCACCGGCTCGCTGGACGATGCCCAGCTCCGCACCCTCGAGGAGCGCCTGGGCTACCTGCGCGAGCTCGAAGCCCGGCGCAAGGTCATCCTCGATTCCGTGCGCGAGCAGGGAAAGCTCGATGCGACGCTGGAAGCGGCGATCATGGCCGCCGACAGCAAGGGCCGCCTCGAGGACATCTATCTTCCCTACAAGCCCAAGCGCCGCACCAAGGCCGAGATCGCCAAGGAAGCGGGTCTGGAGGCGCTGGCCAACCTGCTGCTCGGCGATCCGACCGTCGACCCGCTGGTCCGCGCCGAGCCTTTCGTTTCGGAGGACAAGAACGTCGCCACGGCAGCGGCGGCGCTGGAAGGCGCGCGCGCCATCCTGGTCGAGCGCTTTGCCGAGAACGCCGACCTGATCGGCGCGCTGCGCGAGGAATTCTGGGCCAATGGCCGCCTCGTTTCCAAGGTGCGCGAAGGCAAGCAGGAAGCCGGCGCCAAGTTCAGCGACTATTTCGACTTCTCCGAAGCGCTGGCCAAGATGCCCTCACATCGCGTGCTGGCCCTGTGCCGCGGCGAGCGCGAGGAAATCCTCGGCCTGACCGTTGAGCCGGACGATCCCGCGACGCGCCCGCCAGCGGCACAGGCGGTCCCCACCGCCTACGAGCTTCGCATCATGCGGACCTACGGCATCTCCGCCCAGGGACGGCCCGGCGACAAATGGCTGGCCGATACGGTGCGCTGGGCGTGGCGCACCAAGATCACGATCATGCTGTCGATCGACCTCAGGCTGCGCCTGTGGACGGCGGCCGAGGAAGAAGCGGTGCGGGTGTTCGCCTCGAACCTGCGCGACCTGCTGCTGGCCGCGCCGGCGGGCACGCGGCCGACCCTCGGGCTCGATCCCGGCTTCCGCTCCGGCGTGAAGGTCGCGGTGGTCGACGCCACCGGCAAGGTGGTGGCGACCAGCACGATCTATCCGCACGAGCCGCAGCGGCGCTGGGACGAATCGCTCGCCATCCTGGCGAGGCTGGTGCGCGAGCATAAGGTCGAGCTGATCGCGATCGGTAACGGCACCGCGTCGCGCGAGACCGACAAGCTGGCGATCGAGGTGGTGAAAGGTCTGCCGGACCTCAAGCTGCAGAAGATCGTGGTGTCGGAAGCCGGCGCCTCCGTCTATTCGGCGTCGGCCTATGCGTCGGAGGAACTGCCCGGCCTCGACGTGACCCTGCGCGGCGCCGTGTCGATCGCGCGCCGGCTGCAGGACCCGCTGGCGGAACTGGTGAAGATCGATCCCAAGTCGATCGGCGTCGGCCAGTACCAGCACGATCTCAGCGAGTTCAAGCTGTCGCGATCGCTCGATGCGGTGGTCGAGGATTGCGTGAACGGCGTTGGCGTGGACCTGAACACCGCATCGGCGCCGCTGCTGGCGCGCGTCTCCGGCATCGGCACGTCGCTGGCACAGAGCATCGTCTCCCATCGTGACGCGAATGGCGCCTTCCGCTCGCGCAAGGCGCTGAAGGACGTACCGCGTCTCGGGCCCAAGGCCTTCGAACAGTGCGCCGGCTTCCTGCGCATCCCCGGCGGCGAGGACCCGCTCGACGCCTCCGCGGTGCATCCCGAATCCTATCCGGTGGTGCACCGGATCCTGGAGGCGACCAAGAGCCGGATCGATGCCGTGCTGGGCAATGCCCCCGTGCTGCGCGCCCTGTCGCCCAGCGCCTTCGTCGACGACCGGTTCGGCCTGCCCACCGTCACGGACATCCTGCGCGAGCTGGAGAAGCCGGGCCGCGATCCGCGCCCGGCCTTCAAGACGGCAGAGTTCAAGGCCGGCATCGAGACGCTGAACGATCTCGAGCCGGGCATGATCCTCGAAGGCGTCGTCACCAACGTCGCCGCCTTCGGGGCCTTCGTCGATATCGGCGTCCACCAGGACGGGCTGGTGCACGTGTCGGCGCTGTCGAAGACCTTCGTGAAGGATCCGCGCAGCGTGGTGAAGCCGGGCGACATCGTGCGCGTCAAGGTCCTCGACGTGGACAAGCCGCGCAAGCGCATCGCCCTGTCGTTGCGGCTCGACGACGAGGCCGGCGCCCAATCTCCGCGCTCGTCCCGTCCCGATAGCGGCGGCGCGTCCCGGCGCGATCAGGCGCGCGTGCAGCCGCCGAAGGCGCCTTCCCCGGGCGGTGCATTGGCCGACGCCTTGCGCCGCGCTGGTGTCGCTGCTCGCAAGTAGGCACACTCGCTCGCGCAGCAACGGTGTCGCGCGCGCCATTGAAGCGCGCGCATTCAGAACCGAAGAGCGGAACTGGCACAACGCTTGCGAGTGTTGTGCCGGTCGGCTCTTATGCGGCCGTCATGCATCCTTATCATCACGCCCGCACCCATCCCGACAAGCCCGCCTACATCATGGCCGGCAGCGGCGAGACGGTGACCTATCGCCAGCTCGACGAGCAGTCCAACCGCATCGCGCAGCTCTTCCGCTCTCTCGGCCTCCAGGCCGGCGACCATGTCGCGATCTTCCTCGAAAACAACCCGCGCTTCTTCGAGATCTGCTGGGGCGCGCAGCGCTCGGGCCTAGTCTACACGGCGATCAGTTCGCGGCTCACTGCCGCCGAGGTCGACTATATCGTCACCGACTGCGGCGCCCGGCTGTTCGTCACCTCGAAGGCGCTGGCCGACAAGGCCGCCGAGCTGGTGCCGCTGATGAAGGGTGCGCCGCATCGCTTCATGATCGACGGCACGGTCCCCGGCTATGACTCCTGGGAAGACGCGGTTGCGCGCTTTCCTGCCACGCCGATCGCCGACGAGACGGCCGGCCACGATATGCTCTACTCGTCGGGAACGACGGGACGGCCCAAGGGCGTCATGCCGGTGGTCGAGAAGCAGCCGATCGACTTCGACAATCCGCTGCTGGCGGTGAGTCGCAGGCTCTACGGCATCGACAGCGACACGGTCTATCTGTCGCCGGCGCCGCTCTATCATGCGGCTCCGCTGCGCTTCAACATGAGCGTCATGCGGCTGGGCGGCACTTCGGTGATCATGGAGCATTTCGACGCCGAGGAATATCTGTCGCTGATTCCCAGGCACCGGATCACGCACACCCAGGTCGTGCCGACCATGTTCGTCCGCTTCCTCAAGCTGCCCGAGGACGTGCGCGCGAAGTACGATGTCTCGTCGCTCAAGTGCGTGATCCATGCCGCGGCGCCCTGCCCGATCCCGACCAAGGAAGCGATGATCGAATGGTGGGGCCCGATCATCTGGGAGTATTACGGCGGCACCGAAGGCAACGGCCTCACCATGTGCAACGCCCAGGAATGGATGGCGCACAAAGGCACGGTCGGCCGCGCCATCATCGGCAAGCTCAAGATCTGCGACGACGAGGGCAACGAGCTGCCGACCGGCGAATCCGGCACCGTCTATTTCGCCGAGGGCCGTTCCTTCGAGTATCACAACGATCCGAAGAAGACCGCGGAGTCGCGCCATCCCAAGGGCTGGAGCACTTTGGGCGACGTGGGCTATGTCGATGCCGACGGCTTCCTGCACCTGACCGACCGCAAGGCCTTCATGATCATCTCCGGCGGGGTGAACATCTACCCCCAGGAATGCGAGAACCTGCTGATCAACCATCCCAAGGTAATGGACTGCGCCGTGTTCGGCGTGCCGAACCCGGACTTCGGCGAGGAAGTGAAGGCCGTCGTGCAGCCGCGCGACATGGCCGACGCCGGCCCGGCGCTCGCGGAGGAGTTGATCGCCTACTGCAAGCAGCACCTCTCCGCCATCAAGTGCCCGCGCAGCGTCGACTTCGAGGAGGAGCTGCCGCGCCATCCGACCGGCAAGCTCTACAAGCGCCTGCTGCGCGACCGCTACTGGCAGGGCCGGACGAGCAAGATCGCCTAGGCGGTCGCCGGCCTCCGCCGATGTGCTAAGGGTGTCTCCACAGTTTAGGGAGATCACCATGAAGGCAGCCGTCGTCACCGATAAGGGCGTCCAGTTCACCGACGCCCCCAAGCCCGTGCCCAAGGCGGGCGAAATCCTGATCAAGGTGAAGGCGGCGTCGCTCAACCGCGCCGACCTCGCGGTGGCGTCCGGCCATTCGCACGGCCGCATCGGCGGTCCCGGCACCATCGTCGGCCTGGAATGCGCCGGCGAAGTCGAGGCGGTCGGCCCCGACGTGAAGGACTTCAAGCCGGGCGACCGGGTCATGAGCGCGGCGGCCGGCGGCTTCGCGGAATACGCCGTCACCGATTCCGGCCGCGCCCACAAGATCCCGGCCAACAACATGAGCTACGAGCAGGCCGCCTGCATGCCCGTGGCCGTTCAGACCATGCACAACGCGCTGGTCGGCGCCGGCCGTCTCAAGAAGGGCGAGACCGTGCTGATCCAGGGCGCCAGCTCGGGCGTCGGCCTGCTCGGCATGCAGATCGCCAAGATCATGGGCGCCTCGGTCGTGCTCGGCAGCTCGACCAACGACGGCCGCCGCGCGCGGCTGGGCGAGTTCGGCTGCGACGTGGCGATCGACACGCGCGACCCGAAATGGCCGGAGAAGGTCAAGGAAGCGACCGGCGGCAAGGGCGTCGACCTGATCGTCGACCAGGTCTCGGGCGGCGTGATGAACCAGAACATGGAGGCCGCCGCCATCCTCGGCCGCATCGTCAATGTCGGCCGGCTGGGCGGCATGAAGGGCGAGTTCAACTTCGACCTGCATGCGCTGAAGCGCATCGACTATATCGGCGTCACCTTCCGCACCCGCAGCCCCGAGGAGGTCCGCGACATCGTGCAGGCGGCCCGCAAGGACCTGTGGACCGCCATCGAGGAGGGCAAGCTCAGCCTGCCGATCGACAAGACCTTCCCCCTGTCGGAGGCCGCCGCCGCGCTTGCGCACATGAAGGCGAACGCTCATTTCGGTAAAATCGTCCTGGTGGTCTGAGAGGTACCTCATGAAAGCCGCATACATCGAAAAATTCGGCGGACCCGAGGTTCTGATCGTCGGTGAGCTCCCCGATCCCGTCGCCGGCCCAGGCCAGATCGTCGTCGACACGGCGGCAGCCAGCATCAATGGCGCCGATGCGAAAGTCTGTGCCGGCGAATATCCCGGTCAGCCCCGCTTTCCCTTGAGCCTGGGACGCGACTTCTCCGGCGTTGTCGCGACGCTTGGCGATGGCGTGTCGGACTTGCGTGTCGGCGACGCGGTGTTCGGTGTCCTGGAAACCGGCCGCGATGGCACCTATGCCGAGAAGCTGGCAATTGGCGCGCCCATCGTTGCGAGGAAGCCAGCGACGCTCACGCATGTCGAAGCCGCAGCCTTGGCGCTTATTGGCCTTACGGCTTTGTGCACCATCGAAAACGCCCTTAAGCTGCAGAAGGGCGAAACGATCCTGATCCAAGGCGGTGCTGGCGGCGTGGCGAGCTTCGCCATTCAGCTCGCCAAGCATCTCGGCGCCCATGTCATCACCACGGCAAGTGCTGCCAACGCTCCGTATCTGCGCGAGATCGGCGCCGATCAGGTCATCGATTACAATTCGACCGACTTCACTAAGGCGGCAAGCGATTGCGATGCAGTGTTCGATACCGTGGGCGGCGACGTCGCGATGCGATCGTTTTCGGTTCTGAAGCCTGGTGGACGCGCGGCCTTCATCGCCTCGGGGGCCCAGGCACCCAAGCCCAACCGCGGGGATGTCACCGCCTTGCGGCCCGCCGTTCCCCGCACCCGCGCACACCTCGAACGCATCGTGGAGCTTCACCGCATCGGCGCCGTTCGCGTACCTCCAATCACTGAATTCAGCTTGGCCCAGGCGGCGGATGCGCTGCGGGTCAGCGCCCGCCGTCACCTCAAGGGCAAGCTGGTGCTCAAACTGCGGTGAGCGGCGCTTGCACGCAGGAAGGCCAATGCCCATTTTGAATAGATTGTCCGTGCCGTCCGAGGCCTCGATGCCGTCCTGAGCGTAGCGAAGGATGACAGGACGAAGGCAGGATGACGCGAAGTCGGAAAGGTTCCCCATGAGCAAATCGATCAACCATCTCGCCACCGCCGACGGCCTGTTCTTCGGCAAGGGCGGCCTCGACAAGCGCAAGACCGAGAAGATGGTCGACGACGCGCTGGCCGGCACCGACGACGGCGAGCTGTTCCTCGAATATGTCCAGAGCGAGAGCCTGTCGTTCGACGACGGCAAGCTGAAGAGCGCGTCCTACGACACCTCGCAGGGCTTCGGCCTGCGCTCGGTGGCGGGCGACGTGACGGGCTTCGCCCACGCCTCGGCGCTCGACGAGCAGGCGCTGAAGCGCGCGACCGAGACGGTGAAGACCGTCCGGTCCGGCCGCGGCGGCACCTCCGACGAATCGCCGCGCGGCACCAATCGGCTGCTCTATGCCGACGACAATCCGATCGACGGCGTGCCCTTCGCCCAGAAGGTCGCGCTGATGCAGGAGATCGACGCCTACGTCCGGGCCAAGGAGCCCAAGGCGCGCCAGGTTTCGGTCTCGCTGTCGGGCTCGTGGCAGGTCGTCGAGATCGTGCGCGCCGGCGGCTGGCGCGCCGCCGACGTGCGCCCGCTGGTGCGCCTGAACGTCAGCGTGGTTTGCGCCGACGGCACGCGCATGGAGGCCGGCAGCACCGGCAGCGGCCGCCGCGCCGCCTATGGCGACATCTTCCTGCCGTCCTACTGGCAGAAGGAAGCCGACGAGGCGATCCGCCAGTCGCTGGTCAACCTCGACTCCGTTGACGCGCCGGCCGGCGAGATGCCGGTCGTGCTGGGCGCCGGCTGGTCGGGCGTGCTGTGGCACGAGGCGGTCGGGCACGGGCTGGAAGGCGACTTCCACCGCAAGAAGACCTCGATGTTCAGCCACCTGATGGGCGAGATGATCGCCTCGCCGGGTGTCACCGTGGTCGACGACGGCACGCTGAACGACCGCCGCGGCTCGCTGACCATCGATGACGAGGGCACGCCGACGCAGCGCAACGTGCTGATCGAGGACGGCCGCCTGGTCGGCCTGATGCAGGACCGCATGAACGCCCGCCTGATGGGCGTGAAGCCGACCGGCAACGGCCGCCGCCAGGGCCATGCCTACGCACCGATGCCGCGCATGACCAACACCTTCATGCTGGGTGGCGACAAGGACCCGAAGGAGATCATCTCCTCCGTGAAGAAGGGCCTGTACTGCGCCAACTTCGGTGGCGGCCAGGTCGACATCGTCTCGGGCAAGTTCGTGTTCAGCGTGACCGAAGGCTACCTGATCGAGGACGGCAAGATCGGCCGCCCCGTGAAGGGCGCCACCCTGATCGGCGCCGGCTCCGAGGCACTGACCCGCGTCGGCATGGTCGGCAACGACATGTCGCTCGATCCCGGGATCGGCACCTGCGGCAAGGACGGCCAGGGCGTTCCGGTCGGCGTCGGCCAGCCGACCCTGCGCATCGACGCCCTCACCGTGGGCGGCACCGCGACCTGATTTCGACCCTCCGCCCGCGACGACGCGGGCACCTCCCCATTTGAATGGGGAGGCGATGTCACAAGTCCTATCCTCCCCATTCAAATGGGGAGGTGGCGGCGTCTCACGCCGACGGAGGGGTCATGCGCGCAGCTCTTCCTTGGCCGCCGAGGCGGCAGCGCGAATCCTCAGGACTGATAGAGGCCCTTCGATTCCGCGAGGCTGACGCAAATCGATTCGATGGCGTCGAGCGTGGGCGTGTCGAGGCCGGCGCTCCGCGCAAAGGCAAGCGGCGCACGCACGATGGCCTCGACCTCCATCGGACGGCCACCCTCATAGTCCTGCAAAATCGACGGGCGGTGGTCGGGATAGACGCGCTTCGGCCCGTAGCGGACCTCGGGCGAATCGTCGAGCACGACGCCGTTCGCGGCGGCGATGGCCAGCGCCTCGGCATGGGCGCGGCGCGCCAGGCGATTGACCATCGGCGTCGCCTGGATGGTCGTGGGCTGGCGCAGGATGAGGCAGAGCGTCGAGCCGGTGAAGTTGGCCATCAGCTTGTGCCAGATGTCGTAGCGGATGTCGGTGGTCGAGGGCGAGGAGATGCCGGCCGCGATCAGAGTCTCGCGCAGCTTTTCGATGCGCGGCGTCTGGCGATCGTCCGGCTCGCCGACCCACAGCACGTTGCGCTCGGGCGAGATGTTGCGCACCACGCCGGGCTCGATCACGTGGTTGGACGAGGTGATGACGCCACCCAGGGTGCGGTCGAACCCCACCGCCTTGAGCAGCGCGCCGCCGGGATCGAGCCGCGACAGGTCGGGCGCCTTGGGCCGGCCCTTGCCCAGCCCGTGGCCGTACCACCAGGGAATGCCGTTCTGGGCAAACACGACGGGCGTGCCGGGGCCCAGCAGCGGCGCCACCGTTTCGGCGACCGCCGACAGGCTGGAGGCCTTCAAGGTCGAGATCACCACGTCCTGCGGGCCGAGATCGGCCGGTCTGTCGCTCGCCTTCACCTTGGCGACGATCGTCTTGTCGCCGGTCAGGAGCGTGAGGCCGTTGGCCCGGATCGCCTCGAGATGGGGACCGCGGGCGACGACGGAAACGTCATTGCCGGCGGCCGCGAGGCGCGTGGCATAGTTGCCGCCGATCGCGCCGGCGCCGAAAATGCAGATACGCATCCTAGCTCTTGGTCTCCGCAAATCTGAGCGAGCCGAGGAAACGCGCGGCCGCCGCCTTCGTCTCCTCGTCGTTCTTGGCCGTGACCAGCAGGCGATAGAGCCGGTCCTTGACGATATAGGTGCGCATCATCACCAGCGCGCCCTGCTGATCGGCGATGTCGAGCGCGTAGCCGTCCCAACCCTGCAGGGTCACCGGCTCGTCGAGCACGTACTTGAACGTGGCGCGCGGGAAAGCCTTCTCGGCCTCGCCGCGCCCCAGCTCGCGTGCCATCTCCTTGCTGTCCTTCGACGAGAACCAGCCGGGCTCGTAGTCGACATAGTCGAAGTCGAACATCTCGTCGGCACGCTTGGCGGCCCAGGCGACCCGCTCGCCGGCATGACCCTTTTCCTTCTCGGCCGCCGCACTCTTGTTGGCCGGCGCCGGCATCTCCAGCCGGAAGCGCAGGTCGGGACCGACCACGGTCTGCCACTCGGCCGCCTGGGCATAGGCGACCGTCGGTACCGCCGACAGGGCCGGAGCGGTGAATACGAACGAACGACGGGTCATTCCAATACTCTTCAACAAACTCATGCGGGGGGCACCAATTCTTCGCGGCCAGACCAGTCCCAGGCCAGCCCGGTGCGCGAGACGCCGAGCAGCACCCCGTGCAGTTCCTTCGGGTGGATCCAGCCGCCGTCGGGATCGGTGACGGGATCGGATCCGCGGGGCGTGTAGCGCGCACCGGCGTCGAGCAGGCGCTGGCGCACGTTCGGCCAGTCGTGGACCTCGACGTAGCACATGTAGAGCGAGTCGCCGTGCTTGTGGGCGTAGCGGCCCATCGCATGGACGTTGTCGGTGACCTGGCTCAGTTCGATGCGGTCGAGCCGGTTGGGCGGATCGAACAAAGTGAGCGTGCCGATATAGCCGAAGCGCTCGCTGCCGATGTCGCTGAAGCGCGACGGATCAAGTCCGAACAGCCCGGCATAGACCGCGGCGGCTCGTCGCCAGTCGCTCATCAGCGTGTTGGTGGTCTCGTAGAGGAACGATACCGGCCCGACCCTTGGGCGATAAGTGCTCTCGGAAATCACCATCGGCAGCCCAAAGGTCGTCTCGGCCGACAGATAGAGCTGCTCGTTGTCGAGATCGTAGGGAATGCCGAGACCTTCCCAGCGCTTCACCATGCCGTCGAGGTCGGCGGTGCAGTAGCCCGCCGTCATCAGGCCTTCGCCGCGCCGGCTCAGGAAATCCTGGGTGAGGCCTGCGCCGTCGGCTTCGCAGAGCTCGAATTCGCTCTCGCCGACGGCAAGAATGGTACGCTTGGCCGAGAGGTGGCGGCTATGGTCGTGCCGCGACACCTGACTGCCGAGCAACTGGCCGAAGCGCTGCGCCGCCTTGGCGGCGTCGTGCACGGCGATCTGGACGCGGTCGCATCGATCGAGCATGCCGCGACCTTACCTCAGTAGGCACAGTCGCGGAACAGCGCCGCGAAAGACCCTTTCCATTCACCATGCCACTTGGCGAGGAGTTCGTCGGCCGGCGCCTGGCCGCTGGCGACGGCACGGTCGAGCGGCGCAAGGTACATCGTCTCGTCGGCGCCGTCGGCATTGAGCTGCTTGCGCGCCCGCAGGCCGGCATGCGCGATCTCGACGACCTCGCGCGCCAATTCCGACAGGACGCGACCGCGGAACATCGTGGCGAGACCCGACTTCGGCGTCTCGGCGCGCAGGTAGTCGTGATCCGCGGTGGTCCAGTCCTTCACCAGGTCCCACGCCGCGTCGAGCGCGCCCTGGTCGTAGAGCAGTCCGACCCACAGCGCCGGCAACGCATTGAGCGCACCCAGAGGGCCTGCGTCGGCACCGCGCATTTCGAGGTAGCGCTTCAGCCGCACCTCGGGGAAGGCCGTGGTGATGTGATCGGCCCAGTCGTTGATCGAGGGCAGCTCGCCCGGCCGCGCCGGCAGCTTGCCCTCCAGGAAGTCGCGGAAGTTCTGGCCGGAGGCATCGATGTACCTGCCGTCGCGATAGACGAAGTACATCGGCACATCGAGCATGTAGTCGACGTAACGCTCGAAGCCGAATCCGTCCTCGAACACGAAGGGCAGCATGCCGCAACGGTCGGGATCGGTATCGGTCCAGATGTGGCTGCGGTAGCTCTTGAAACCGGCCTCCTTGCCCTCCTTGAAGGGCGAGTTGGCGAACAGCGCCGTGGCGATCGGCTGCAGCGCCAGCGAGACACGGAACTTCTTCACCATGTCGGCTTCGGAGTCGAAGTCGAGGTTGGTCTGCACGGTGCAGGTCCGCAGCATCATGTCGAGACCGAGCGTGCCGACCTTCGGCATGTAGTCGCGCATGATCTTGTAGCGGCCCTTGGGCATCCAGTGCATGTCCTCGCGCGTCCATTCCGGCGCGAAGCCCAGGCCGATGAACGACGCGCCGATCTCGCCCGCGACCTGCTTCACCTCGTCGATATGCTGAGCGTTCTCGGCCGCGGCCTCGTGCAGTGTCTCGAGCGGCGCACCGGACAGTTCGAACTGCCCCCCCGGCTCCAGCGTGATGCTGGCCTTGTCGCGCAGCAGCGCGATCGGGTTGTTGCCTTCGATCACCGGCTCCCAGCCGAATCGCGTCAGGCCTTCGAGCATGGCGCGAATACCGTCCGGCCCGTCATAGGCCAGTGGCTTCAGGGTCTTGGTGTGGTAGCCGAATTTCTCGTGCTCGGTGCCCATGCGCCATTGCGCGCGGGGCTTGTTGCCGGCCGCGAAATACTCGATCAGCTGCCGCCGATTTTCGATCGGCGCGCCGCCGCCCGACGGAGGTGCGGACATACGATCAACTCTCCCTGATCGCTCCGTGCCTTGTGAGGGCTGCTGGAGCGGCGCGGTCGCATGAGAAATCCTCACGCGAGCCTGCGGCTGGTTCATCCTGTTCGATTCGCTCTCTCCCACATCGCCGGGGGCCTGCGCAAGCGCTCAGACGGTAACCCTGGAGGCGCTATAATCGCCGCTGAGACGCGGTGTCGGGCGGCGCCAGTCACCCAGGAACGCCTGCCAGCATGCCAGCGCTGCCAGCGCCGCGGTGTCGGCCCGCAGGATGCGCGGACCGAGGCCCACCGACGTTACATCCTTTATGCGACGCAGAGCCTGCAGCTCGATTTCGGCGAAGCCGCCCTCGGGACCGATCACGATCGCCCAGGGGGCCGCGCGCGCCGCATCGTCGAGCCGCGACAGCGCCTCGGCAATGGGCGGCCCGCCGCCGGTCTCGTCGCACATCATCAGGCGCCGTCCCTCGGGCCAGCCGTCGAGCAACTTTCCGAGATCGACCGGTTCGCGCACATCCGGCACCGTGAGCCGCTCGGTCTGCTCCGCAGCCTCGATCGCATTGGCCCTCAGACGGCCGACATTCACCCTCTCCACCGCCGTGTGGCGCGTCACCACGGGCTGCAGGACGGCGACGCCGAGTTCGGTCGCCTTTTCGGCGATATAGTCGATGCGGGCGCGCTTCACCGGCGCGAAGCACAGCCAGACATCGGGCTCCGGCACCTGCTCGCGGGTGCGCTCGCCCAGTTCGGCGACCGCCGACTTCTTGCCGCGCGCCGACAGGGTGCCGCGCCATTCGCCGTCGCGGCCGTTGAACAGCAGCAGCGGCGCGCCGTCGGGCCGGCGCATCACGTGGCGCAGGTAATGGACCTGGGCCTCGTCCAGCGGGACTTCGGCCCCGGCCGCGAGATCGGCCTCCACGAAGAGACGCCCGATACTCATGGATCCCTGCTCATCTGTTTGCCTTCATGGATCATTGTCGCGCATAGCTGCATGATGACGCCCATGATGACGCCATGACCGCCGGGCGGACAACCGGCTTCACCGATATCGACCAGACTCACTGGACGCTGCGCTACCTGCCGCCCTGGGCGCGTCCCTACGGGCGGCTGGCGCGCTGGGACCGGCCGATCGGCATCTGGCTGCTGCTGTTTCCCTGCTGGTGGTCGCTGGCGCTGGCCGCCGCACCCGACTGGGGCCGGCTCGCGGGCCTGATGGCGCTGTTTGCGCTGGGCGCCATCGCCATGCGCGGCGCGGGCTGCACCTGGAACGACATCGTCGACCGCAAGGTCGATGCCGGCGTTGAGCGCACGCGCGGCCGGCCGCTGCCGTCGGGCGAGCTGAAGCTGCATCACGCGCTGATCTGGATGGCGCTGCAGGGCGCGGTCGGCGCCGCCGTGCTGTTCAAGCTCAACAAGTTCGCGGGCGGCGTGGCGCTGCTCTCGCTGCTGCTGGTCGCGATCTATCCGACGATGAAGAGGATCACCTCCTGGCCGCAAGTGGTGCTGGGCTTCGCCTTCAACTGGGGCGCGCTGGTGGGCTACGCCGCCGTCACCCAGACGCTGTCCTGGGCCACCGTCGCGCTCTATTTCGGCGGCGTCGCGTGGACGATGGTCTACGACACGATCTACGCCATGCAGGACCAGCGCGACGATGCGGTGGTCGGCGTGCGTTCGACGGCCCGCCGCTTCGCCGCCGCGCCGCGGCGCTGGCTGAGTTTTTTTGCGGTGCTGGCGATCGGATTCTGGATCGCGACCGGCCTGCTGGCGCCGCTGGGCGTCGGCTATTTCGTCCTGCTGGCCGGCATCGCCGCGCACCTGGTGTGGCAGATCGCACTGCTGAAACCCCACGACCAGGCCGACTGCCTGATGCGCTTCAAGTCCAACCGCCTGGTCGGCTGGCTGATGCTGGCGGCCGTCATCGTCGACAGGATTCACTGATGTCGAGACTCCCCGACGATCCCGAAGGATTCATCCGCGCCAACACCGCCCTCGAAGCGCCGGCGATGGTGCCGGAGTTCAGACTCTGGCTGGCCAGCGAGTATGTGCCGATCTGGCAGGCCACCGAGTCGTGGCTGGAGGAGAAGAACGTCGATCCGCCCTACTGGGCCTTCTGCTGGCCGGGCGGCCAGGCGATCGCGCGCCACCTGCTCGACAATCCCGACCTGGTCAGGGGCAAGCGGGTGATCGACTTCGCCGCCGGCTCGGGCGTCTCCTCGCTGGCGGCGGCGCACTGCGGTGCGGCCTCGGTGGTGGCCAACGACATCGACCGGCTGTCCCTGGTCGCCGCAGGGCTGAACGCCACGGCCAACGGTCTTTCCATCGAGACGAGCAGCGAGGACTGGCTGGCCGGGGTGCCGGGAGAGCCCGAGGCCGACGTCGTGATCGCGGGCGACGTCTGTTACGAGCGCGAGATGTCGGAGCAGGCGCTGGCCTGGCTGCGCAGCCATGCCGCCAGGGGCCGGCTGGTCCTGCTGGGCGACCCCGGCCGCAACTATTTCAGCGCCCAGGGCCTCGAGGAGCGCGGTCGCTATGAAATACCGACCTCGCTGCAGCTCGAGAACCGGGGCATGCGCGAGACCGTCGTCTGGCGGGTCCTGCCCGTTTCGTGAAGCTATTCGGCGGCAGGCTGTTATAATTCCGTAACTGTTCTTTCACAGACGGATCGGGCTACAGCAAATACATGCCCCCTAGCACCAAGAAATCAAAGATAAGCGCGGCCGACTTCGCGAGCCTGTACGAGGGCTTCAACGCGCCGGTCTCGCGCTTCGATTGTGGCCGCAAGTGCGCGCCGCTGAACGAAGGCGAGCCGGTCTGCTGTTCGACGCAGAACGCAGTACCCGTCGTGCACAAGGCCGAGTGGGAGCTGCTCAAGACCCGCACCGACCTGTGGTCCAAGTTCAAGCCCTACGATTATTCCACCCGGATGATCGTCGAGGAGCTGACCTCCGACTGCATGGCGATCCACTGCAAGGGCGCGCGGCACTGCGAGCGCGACAACCGCACGATCGCCTGTCGCGGCTTCCCCTTCTTTCCCTACCTGACGCGGCAGAAGCAGTTCGTCGGCATCGGCACCTACTGGGTGTTCCAGGACCGCTGCTGGATGATGTCCAATCTCGAGGTCGTCGACCGCACGTTCGTCGAGGAGTTCATCACCGCCTACGAGGCGCTGTTCATCAAGGATCCGAGCGAGTTCGAGACCTATGTCGATTACTCGGCGACGGCGCGGCGCGTCTACTCCCGCTGGAAGCGCGAGATTCCGCTGCTCGGCCGCAAGGGCGAACTGCTGATCGTGACGCCGTCGACCGGCGAGATCCGCCCGGGCAAGCCGCGCGACTTCCCGAAGATGGAGCCCTTCAACTCGGAGAAGAATTACAAGCAGGCCATCAAGGATGCCGGCGGCGAATACCCGAAGGACGGGTTGCGCCCGAGCTGAGGACGTCGAACGGTCTACTCCGTCGTCTCGACCAAAGCGCCGAAGGCGCGTAGCGGAGAGACATTCTCTCAACAATGAGCCGGCTTTTAGTGGAGAGAAGGTCTCTCCGCTCCGCCTCGCGGCGCGAGGCTCCGGTCGAGACGACGGGCTGTTTCCGAACCTCCCCGTGCTAGAACACCGCCGTGTCGTCCCTTACCCGCCGTCGCATCGCCTGGACGCTGTTGCTGCTCACGCCCGCGATGTTCGCCGTCAATATGCTGATGGCGCGCTACGCCACGTTCGTGCCGCCGAACGCGCTGGCGCTGGGGCGGTGGTTCTTCGTCGCCCTGCTGCTGCTGCCGTTCGCGTGGCCGCGTCTGGTGCGCCATCGCGCCGCGCTCTCGCGCGAATGGCGCGACCTGCTCCTGCTGGGGGCGATCGGCATGTGGATCTGCGGGGCCTGGGTCTATATCGGCGCGCGCTCGGTGCCGGCGCTGAACATCGGCCTGATCTACGCCGCCTCGCCGATCCTGGTCGTGGCGCTGGGCCGCCTGCTCTATCGCGAGCGGCTGACGGCAGGCCGCATCGCGGGCATCGTGCTCTGCCTGGCTGGCGTCGCCGCGGTGTTCGCCAAGGGCCGCCTCGAGAATCTGCTGGCGGTACAGTTCACCGAGGGCGACCTCTGGATCGCCGCCGCCTCCGCCTGCTGGGGACTCTACTCGGTGCTGCTCAAGGCGCGGCCGAGCGCGCTCGATCCACTCACCAGACTTTGCGCCATCTCCGTCGCGGGCTCTCTCGTGCTGTTGCCGTTCACGGTCGGCGAGGCACTGTTCTGGCAGGCGCCGGACCTCGCCGACTGGCGCACCTGGGCCTCGTTCCTGGTGCTCGCCGTCATTCCCGGCGTCGGCGCCTATGGCGCCTTCGCCTATTGCGTGCGCGAGCTCGGACCGTCGGTCACCAGCGTATCGATGTATCTCGGGCCGCTCTATGTCGGCATTCTCGCCTGGATCATCCTCGGCGAGGCGCCGCAATGGTATCATCTCATCGGAACGGTGCTGGTGCTGCCCGGCCTGTTCCTCGCCACACGTCCGGCCAGCAAAGGAGTCTGACATGAAACGCGCGATCCTCGCCGTCCTCGCCCTCATGGTCGCCGGTCCCGCAGCGGCCGAAGAAATCGGCTCGGTCGGCTATCGCTTCAAGTGGCTGGGCCCCAACGACAAGATCGTGGTCGAGGCGTTCGACGACCCCGACCTCGGGGGAATCACCTGCTATCTCGCGCGCGCCCGCACCGGCGGCTTCAAGGGCATGGTCGGCCTGGCGGAGGACCCGCCCTATGCGTCGATCTCCTGCCACCAGGTCGGCCCGATCGACGGCGACAAGGCCGAGAAGCTCAAGAGCCCGCACGAGGTGTTCAGCGAGCGCGCCTCGCTGATCTTCAAGACCACCCAGGTCGTGCGCTTCTACGACCCCAAGCGCCGCGCTCTCATCTATCTCACCTATACCGACCGCGTGATCGAGGGCAGCCCGCAGAACTCGATCAGCGTCGTGCCCGTCGGCCTGCGCTGACTTCTTCCGGAGAACAATGAAATGACCACCCGTCCCACGCCGAACTGGCGCTCGCTGATGTTCGTGCCGGTGCTGGCCGAACGCTTCATCGCCAAGGCCCACACGCGCGGCGCCGATGCGCTGATCCTCGACCTCGAGGATTCGATCATCCCGTCGAAGAAGGCGGAGGCCCGCGCCGCGATCGCCGCCGCCGTGCCGCGGGTGTCCCAGAACGGCGCCGACGTCGTGGTCCGCATCAACCGCCCGCTCGAACTGGCCGTGCCCGACATCGAAGCGGCCGTGATGCCCGGCGTCTCGGCGCTGATGCTGCCCAAGGTGATGGGGCCCGAGCATGTGCGCCTGCTGGCCGAACTGGTGACCGAGCGCGAGATGCAGCTCGGCATGGAGATCGGCCATACGCGCTTCCTGGTGCTGATCGAGACGGTGGCCGCCCTGCCGCATCTCTTCGCCATCGCCGCCGAGCCACGCATGGCCGGCATGTCGGTCGGCGGTGAGGATTTTGCCACCGACATGGGCGCGATCCCGTCGGCCGACAGCATGTACGTCTTCGCCATGCAGGGACTGGCCGCCTGCCGCGCCGCCGGCATCCTGCCAATGGGCTCGATGGGCCAGCTCGCCAAGATCGACGATCTCGACTCCTATCGCGCCGGCCTGAAGCGCGGCCGCGAACTGGGCTTCACCACGGCCTCGTGCATCCATCCCGCGCACCTGCCGATCATCAACGAGGAATACGGTGCCTCCGACGCCGAGGTCGACCGTGCGCGGCGCCTGCTCGCGGCCTTCGAGGTCGCCAAGGCCAATGGCGAGGGCGCGGTCGCCTTCGAGGGCAGCATGGTCGACCTGCCGATCGTCATTCGGGCGGAACGTTTGCTCGCGCGGGCCGCTTCCTGGAAGAAGACCGGCTGAACGGGAGCCCCTGGCAATGTCGCTTGCGATCTACGGCCACCTCTTTTCGTCCTACACCCAGAAGGTGTTGATGGCGCTCTACGAGAACGGCACGCCGTTCGAGTTCCGCGCGCTCGGGCAGGAAACGCCCGAGCATGTCGGGGAGTGGCTGAAGCGCTGGCCGTTGCGCAAGTTCCCGGTGCTGGTCGACGGCGAGCGCACCGTCGTCGAGACCAGCATCATCATCGAGTATCTGCAGCTCGCGCATCCCGGCCCGGTGCGCCTGATCCCGGCCGACCCGATGGTGGCGCTCGACGTGCGCTTCCTCGACCGCTTTTTCGATCTGCACGTGATGAACATGATGCAGCTCGCGGTCGACGGCGCCCTTACGGGCGATCCGACCAAGCGCAAGGACGGCCACGACGAAGCCATCGAGAAACTGGAGCGCGCCTACGCCTGGCTCGACGCCGAGCTGGCCGGCCGCCCCTGGGCCACCGGCAGCGACTTCACGCTGGCCGACTGCGCCGCCGCACCATCGCTGTTCTATGCCGACTGGGTGCACCGGATCCCCGAATCCTATCCGGTGCTGCGCGCCTATCGCACGCGCCTGCTCGCAAGACCGTCTTTCGCCCGCTGCGTCGACGACGCGCGGCCGTTCCGCCCGCTCTTCCCGCTGGGCGCGCCGGACAGGGATTAGCAAGACGGCAAAGGTCCCTCGCTGCGCTCGGGATGACACGGGGTTTATTGCCCCACCAATAGTCATCCCGAGCGCAGCGAAGGACCTGTCTTGAACCTTCGCCTCACCGATAGAGGAACGTCCCCAGCAGCACCCAGCGGCCGGCTTTCGGCGTGCCGACCAGCGGCGTCGTGTAGTGCCAGAAGGGCAGGCGATAGGCCGTTACGGTCGAGGGTCCGGCCACCGACACGATCTCGCTAAAATGGCCGG
Source organism: Reyranella sp. (assembly GCF_965279625.1). Classification (GTDB taxonomy): domain Bacteria; phylum Pseudomonadota; class Alphaproteobacteria; order Reyranellales; family Reyranellaceae; genus Reyranella. The sequence goes on along the minus strand of NZ_OZ257251.1, from coordinate 4,774,357 downwards.
CGCGGCTGTAGACCAGCCACTGGTGCTCGACGCCGGGGGTGCACAGGCTGAGATGCAGGTCGATGTAACCGCCCTTCGCCGCCTCGTTCTCGGGATGATGGTCGTTGTGCGGGCCGGCATAGTCGCCCGGCCCGTAGCGCAGCACCTGCAGGCCCCAACCCGATTTTAGCGGGCGTCCCGCCAGCGCCTCGGCGAAGGCCCGGAAACTCTGGCTGCGCATCATGCGCGCAAGGCCGATCCGTTCGGCGGCCTTCACGCCGGGCTCGCGGCGGCTCTCGAAATAGATGGTGCGCGCCCGGCTGCTCTTGGGCAGCAGCTCGGCATAGTCCTGCTCCATCCCGAAGATCGTGTCGGGCGGGATCGGCCGCTCGATCGGCTCCAGCGTGTCCTCCAGCTCGGTCTCGAGCGCGCGCCGGAGCCGCGCCACCTTCGCGCGGTCGAGCAGGTCCTCCGCCGCCAGGAACCGCGTGCGCGGATTGGCCAGCGCCCCGCACAAAGGATGCGTGCCCGCCAGCACGCGCCGGCCGGCGCGGCTCAGCAGGTCCTCGAACTCCGCGGGAATGTCGTTTGATCTCATCGGTCCGCCCCTCTAAACGACGTGCCTAGCATGCCATACGCCTCGCTTCGCGACTTCATCGACCGGCTGGAGAAGAGCGGCCGGCTGGTGCGCGTCACCGCACCGGTCTCGCCGAACCTGGAGATGACCGAGATCCAGACCCGCGTGCTGGCCGAGAAGGGCCCGGCGGTGCTGTTCGAGAACGTCGTGCGGCCCGACGGCACGCGCTCCGACATCCCGGTGCTGGTCAACCTGTTCGGCACGGTCGAGAGGGTGGCCTGGGGCATGGACCGCGAGCCCGGCCAGTTGCGCGCGGTCGGCGAAACGCTGGCCTTCCTGCGCCAGCCCGAGCCGCCGGGCGGCTGGCGCGAGGCGCTCGAGATGCTGCCGATGGTGCGCACCGTCATGGCGATGAAGCCGAAGACGGTGAGTTCCGCGCCCTGCCAGGAGATCGTCCTCACCGGCGACGACATCGACCTCGGGAAACTGCCGATCCAGACCTGCTGGCCGGGCGAACCCGCGCCGCTCATCACCTGGCCGCTGGTGGTGACGCAGGGGCCGAACCCGAAGGGCGACAAACAGGACAGTTTCAACCTCGGCATCTACCGCATGCAGGTGACGGGCAAGAATACGACGCTGATGCGCTGGCTGAAGCATCGCGGCGGCGCTCAGCATCACCAGCGCTGGCATAAGTCAGGCAAGCGCGAGCCGCTGCCCGCCGCTGTGGTGATCGGCGCCGATCCCGGCACCATTCTCGCTGCCGTGACGCCGGTGCCCGACACGCTGTCGGAATACCAGTTCGCCGGGCTGCTGCGCGGCAAGAAGGTCGAGCTGGTCGCGTGCAAGACCGTACCGCTCAAGGTGCCGGCCGAGGCCGAGATCGTGCTCGAAGGCCATGTCAGCCTCGACGATTACGGCGACGAAGGCCCCTACGGCGACCATACCGGCTACTACAACAGCGTCGAGCAATTCCCGGTCTTCACGATCAGCGCCATCACCATGCGGCGCAAGCCGATCTACCTCTCGACCTTCACCGGCCGCCCGCCCGATGAACCTTCGGTGCTGGGCGAGGCGCTGAACGAGGTGTTCATCCCGCTCTTCCAGCAGCAGTTCCCCGAGATCGTCGACTTCTGGCTGCCGCCCGAAGGCTGCAGCTATCGCATCGCCGTGGTGTCGATGAAGAAGGCCTATGCCGGCCACGCCAAGCGCGTGATGATGGGCGTGTGGAGCTATCTGCGGCAGTTCATGTACACCAAGTGGGTGATCGTGGTGGACGCCGACATCGACGCGCGCAACTGGAAGGACGTGATGTGGGCGCTGTCGACCCGCATGGATCCGGCGCGCGACATCACGGTGATCGAGAACACGCCGATCGACTATCTCGACTTCGCGAGCCCGGTGTCCGGCCTCGGCTCCAAGATCGGCCTCGACGCCACCGACAAGTTCCCCGGCGAGAGCAATCGCGAATGGGGACGACAGATCAAGATGGACGACGCGGTGATCGAAAAGGTCGATGCGATGTGGAGCAGGCTCGGGTTGCCGGGCTCGGGCAAGAAGATCTGGAAATAACATCCGTCGCCTCGCACTCGTCGTGACAGGAGCCAAGCTGCCCCTCAGGCGTTGGGCCTCGCAGAAAAGTCTCATTGATCCGCTAAGGGACGTGCGTGCCCCCCGCAAAGAACGCTCTCCTCGAAGGTCCAATCCTCCGCTCGCTGCTGACCCTGGCCGTGCCGATCGTGGCGGCGAACGTGCTGCAGTCGGCCTATCAGATCATCGACGCCTTCTGGGTCGGACGACTGGGCGGCGCGGCGGTGGCGGCGGTATCGATCAGCTTTCCGGTGCTGTTCCTCACCTTCGCCATCGGCTCGGGCCTGTCGCTCGCCGGCTCGACCCTGATCGCCCAGTATGTCGGTGCGCGTAAGGACAAGATGGTCGCGCATGTCGCGGGCCAGACGCTGCTCATGGTGATCCTGGCGTCGCTGGTGCTGGGCACCATCGGCTATTTCTCCTCGCCGGCGCTGCTGCGGCTGATGGGCGTGGCGCCCGACGTCTATCCCGGCGCGCTGGGCTTCATGCGCGTGTCGTTCGTGGGCATCGTCTTCAATTTCACCTTCTTCGTCTTCCAGTCGATCATGCGCGGCATCGGCAAGCCCGCTTTGCCGGTCTACATCGTGCTGGGCACGGTATTCCTGAACTTCGTGCTCAATCCGCTGTTGATCTTCGGCTGGGGCCCCGTGCCAGGCTACGGCGTGATGGGGGCGGCCATCACCACGCTGGTCACCCAGGCGATCGCCGCCATCATCGGCATCGCCGTCCTGCGGCTCGGCCTGCACGGCATCCATGTGCGGCGGCGCGACTTCATTCCCGACTTCACCTACGTGAAGCGCGCGTTCTTGCTCGGCCTCCCCGCCTCCATCGAGCTCTCGGCGCGGGCGCTGGGCCTGATGGTGATGACGTTCCTGATCGCCAGTTTCGGCACCCTCACATTGGCGGTCTATGGCGTCGGCTCGAACATCCTGCAGGTCGTCATGGTGCCGGCGATGGGCCTGTCGATGGCGATCTCGACCCTGGTGGGGCAGAACATCGGCGCCGGCAACATCGAGCGCGCGGCGCAGATCGGGCGCCTGGGCGGGTTGCTGGGATTCGCGAGCCTGAGCGTCTTCGGGATCATCGTCTTCCTGTTCGCGCCCCAGCTCGTCGCCTTCTTCGTGCCGACCGATCCCGCCGTGATCGCCGCCGGCGCCGGCTTCCTGCGCATCATGTCGCTCGCCTGGGGCTTCCTCGGCCTGCAGTTCGCGCTGACCGGCGTGTTCCGCGCTTCGGGCAACATGGTCCTGACCATGGTGCTGACCCTGGTGTCGCAGTGGGTCGTGCAGTTCCCGCTCGCCTATGTGCTCTCCAAGCATACGGACCTGCACGAGCAGGGAATCTGGTGGGCGTTGCCGATCGCCAACATCGTCACCGCGCTGATCACCCTCTGCCTCTACGCCAAGGGCGACTGGAAGAAGAAGCGCCTGATCGAGCCGGAGGAAGAACTTGCCGGTAAGGTGACGGAAGACATCCTGGTCGGCGAAGTCGCACGCTAGTTCCTGTTGCGCCGACGGCGTTTAATGTAAAGTCGCTTAACATGAGCTGGAAGCGCAACAACGGCGAGGAACGGAAGTACCACCATGGCAGTCTCCGCGAGGCGCTGATCAAGGCGGCACGCGAGCTCATCAAGGAAAAGGGCCCCGCCGGCTTCACCTTCGCCGACGCCGCGCGCTCCGCCGGCGTCAGTCCGGCGGCCCCCTATCGTCATTTCCGCGACCGCGACGCGCTGATGGCCGACGTGGCGCGCGAGGGCTTCGAGCGCTTCGCCGCGATGCTGGCCGCTGGCTGGGCCAGCGGCAAACCCGATCCCGTCACGGCCTTCCACAATATCGGCAAGGCCTATCTCACCTTCGCGCGCGCCGAGCCCGCCTATTACGCGGCGATGTTCGAATCGGGCATCTCGCCCGACGCGAACACCGATCTGCGCGCTGCTTCGGAGCGTGCCTTCGCCGTGCTGCGGGGCGCCGCCGACCAGCTCGTGATGCTTCTGCCGGCGGCCGGGCGCCCGCCCGCCCTGATGATGAGCCTGCACATCTGGTCGATGTCTCACGGCATCGCCTCCCTGTTCGGCCGCGGCGACGCCGGCCGCCGGCCGCTGCCCATGACGGCCGAGGAACTGCTGGAATCCGAGGTCCTGATCTATTTGCAGGGGCTGGGTTTTCCCGCTTCGCGCTGAAAGTTTTTCGCCGACCTATTGACTCCCGAGGGCGCGATGCCCAATGTAAATGTCGTTAACATTCACATCGTTAACATCAGCAAAGGGGGCTCCCACATGGGCCTGATCGAAAAAATAGACGACCTCGGCAAGCCGGCGTGGATTGCGCTGACGGTGCTGAGCTTCATCCTGTTCTGGCCCGTCGGCTTGGCCCTTCTCATCTATCTCAAAGGGAGTGGACGCATGTTTTGCTCGAAGCGCTACGGTCAGTGGAACATGCCCGATGGCCGTGCGTGCCGTGAGGAATTCCGCGGCTGGAAGCGCCGTCAGGGTTGGGGCCGCTCGGGCAGCAGCGGCAACGTCGCCTTCGACGAGTATCGCCAGGAGACGCTGAACCGCCTCGACGAGGAGCAGCGCGAGTTCCGCGACTTCCTCGACAAGCTGCGCGCCGCGAAGGACCGTGCCGAGTTCGACCAGTTCATGGCCGACCGTCGCAACCGCCCGGCAACAGAGACGCCGCCGGCTCCCAGCGCGTCCTGAGACTTGACGACAAGGCCTGCCACGAGGCGCCCGCGGTTCACCCCGCGGGCGTTTTCGTCAGTGGTCGAGCTTCATCGGCAGGCGCTCGGCGTGGGCCCGCTGCGCGAGGTCGGTTAGGAGGGAGAAGGCGTAGCGCGCGCAGCCTTCCACGGTCCGCCTCTCGGGCGGCATCTGGCCCCAGGCTGCAATTTCGTCGGCGGAAGCCTTCCAGGTTGCGGCATTCAAGTCGGCCAACTGACGCCGCAGCGTCGTCACCGATCCCATCACCACGCGCCGCCCGTCGACATCGTCACCCTCGAAGGTGATCTCGAAGGCGACCGGCAGCCACATTTCGACGTTCCGCACGAGGTGCGAATAGCGCGAGCGGAAGCCATCGGCGGTCGACCGGGCGAGGGCGATGTCGTCGTCCCATTCTTCAGGAAGAGTCTCGGGGGCGCGCAGAGTCGGATTTTCGGCATAGGCGGCCCATATGACCAAGGAACCGAACCCATCCCAGCCTGGACGATGCGTGAACCATCGTGCCGCTTCGGTCTCGTCCCAGTCGAGAAGAGCGTCGACCCGCTCGCCGAGCGCCTTCGCGAGCTTCGTTCGCCAGGCGATCACCTTCGGACGTATCTGGTCCTGACTCTGGGTGGCGTCGATCAGCTTGCCGGATCCAGCCGGACGCGGTGCCCCAAGCTTGCGGGCCGTGGTCTCGGCGAGATTTTCCCAGGCACCGGCGTAGTAACGCGTAAGCGACCCTACATAAACGTCTAGGGCCATGGACGCCCCGATCTCCCTTCGGTTCGATTTTGTGAATGGGAGCTGCTTGTATCCCATTACACGTACAATCATAACGAGCAGAAGGGCAATCGCCAATCGACCGCATTCACCGCATTTTTCGGCACGGTGCATGCGCCATCAGACCAATAACTTCGGCAACTCTGGCTGCTACTGCGGCTCGAGGTTCAGGCCCTTCACCAGCTCAATCCAGATCGGCCCCTCCTCGGCCACGATCTTCTCGAAGAAGACGTGATCGCGCGCGGCATTGTCGATGCCGAAGGTGGCGAGGATCTTCTGGATGCGCTCGCTCTTTCCGCCTTCGACCATCAGGTCCGAGAGCCTCAGCACGATCTCCTTCGGCATGCTGGCGGGACCGACCAGCCCGATCCAACCCTGCACCTGGAAGGCCTTGTCGGTGACTCCTTGTTCGTAAAAGGTCGGCACGTCCGGCAGCTTGGCCATCCGCACCCTGGTCGGCACGGCGATCGGCCGGCCGTTGCCCGACTGCAGCACGCCCGAGGCGGCGGCGACACTGCCGCTGCCGCCCTGCACCGCGCCCGAGGCAACGTCCTGCCACATCGGCGCCTCGCCGCGATAATGCACCGCCTCCATCCCGAGCTTGTAGTGACGGTTCAGCGCCTCGACGGCGACGTGGCTGTAGGAACCCGCGCCGTAAGTGCCGAGACTGGTCTTGTTGGCGCGCGCATGGTCGGCGAGTTCGGCCAGGTTCTTCACCGGCAGCTTGCTGTTCACGATCAGCGGCAGGTGGCCCGCATCCATCCACGAGATCAGGACGAAATCCTTGTCGGGGTCGTAGGGCAGTTTCTTGAACAGCACCTTGTTCATGATCATCGTGGTCGAGATCGTCCACATCAGCGTGTAGCCGTCGGGCGCGGCAGACTTCACCTGCTCGGCCGCGATCGCGCCGCTGGCGCCGGTCTTGTTCTCCACGGACACCGGCTGGCCGGTCTTCTGGCTGATGTATTCGCCATAGGCGCGGGCGAAGGTGTCGGTGAGACCGCCCGCGGGATAGCCGCAGACGATGCGGATGGGTTTATTGGGCCAGGCCCCCTGGGAAATCGCCGGGGCCGGCAGAGCGGCGGCAACCGCCGCAGCCGAGCCATAACGCAGCACATCACGTCGCGACGCACGCACGATCATCGATTGCCTCCCTGCGGCGCGATATTTTTGTGACGGTCAGGCCGTCTCGGGCGCGCCTGAAAGAAGCATGGCCGCGATTTCGCAGTGCGTAAAGTCCGCGTCGCAGTGCGGTCCGCCTACTGCGGCTCGATCCCCAGGCTCCTGATGACCTCGATCGAGACCGGCCCCTCCTCGTCGAGGACCTGGCGGAAATAGGCGGCGTCGCGCGCGCCCTCGTCGATGGCGAAGGTATCGTTGATCTTCTGAACCCGTTCGGTCCTGCCGGCCTCGACCATCAACGCCGAGAGCTTCTGCACCACCTCGGGGGGCGTGCCGGCCGGTGCGGCGCAACCGACCCAGCCGCGGATCTGGAACGCCTTCTCCGTCAGCCCCTGCTCGTAGAAGGTGGCGACGTCGGGCAGCCTCTTCATGCGCACCATGGTCGGCACCGCGATCGGCTTCACGCTGCCCGCCTGCAACACGGCCGCGCCGGACGCGTAGCTGCCGGTGGCGCCCTGGACGGCGCCGGAGGCCACGTCCTGCCACATTGCCGACTCGCCGCGATAGTGCACCGCCTCCATCTGCAGTCCGTAGTGGCGGTTCAGCGTCTCGGTAACGATATGGGCGAAGGAGCCGATGCCGTAGGTGGCGAGCGAGACTTTCCGCCCCTTGGCCCAGGCAGCGAACTCCGGGATGTTCCTGACCGGAACGTCCTTGTTCACCATCGTCGGCAGATGGCCGGTGTTGAACCAGGCGACCAGGGCGAAGTCCTTGTCGGGGTCGTATGGCAGCTTTTTGAACAGCGCCTTGTTCTGAACCATCGTCGTGGAGTTGGTGAACATCAGCGTGTAGCCGTCCGGCGGCGCCTGCTTGACGATCTCCGCGCCGATCGCACCGGCGGCACCCGCCTTGTTCTCGACGATCACCGCCTGGCCGGTCTTCTCGGCCACGTACTCGCCATAGGCACGGGCGAAGATGTCGGTGAGCCCGCCGGGCGGATAGGTGCAGACGATCCTGATCGGCCTGGCCGGCCATGCCTGCGCAATAGCCGGCGCCGGCAGCGAGGCCGCTAGCGCCGAGAACGAGCCGTAGCGCAGCAGGTCGCGCCGCGTTGTCCGCAGGATCATGATCGCCTCCCCCAACGGGCGGCGACTCGTTGTGGGGACGGCCTGTTCTTCTAGGGAGCCGTCCTGGTCGCGCCCGACTTGAGCATGGCGTCGATCTCGCCCTGCGTAAACCCGGCCTCCTGCAGGACCTCGACACTGTGCTCGCCCAACCTGGGCTGCAGGCGCGTGATCTCCGGCTTGGTCTTGCTGAAGCGCGGCGGGATGTCGGTCATGCGCAACTTGCCCTCGGTCGGATGATCGACTTCCTTCCAGAAGCCGGTCGCCTCGAGTTGCGGGTCGACGAACAGGTCGTCGAGCGTGTTCACCGGCCCGTGCGGCACATTGGAGTTCTTGAGCAACTCGACCCACTCGGCGTTGGTGCGCTCCGCACAAAGGCCCGCGAGCGTCGAATAATACTGCTCGACGTTCTTGAGGCGATTGGCCATGCCCTGGAAGCGCTCGTCCTGCGCGAGGTCCTCGCGGCCGACCAGCGTGCAGAACTCCCGCCAGTGACCGTCGGTGTAGGGCAGCAGCGCGAAGTAACCGTCCTTGGACGGATAGGGACGGCGCTCCTTGTTGAGCACGCGCTTGTAGCCCGCGGTGTCGAGCGCCGGCTTGAAGGTCTCACCGTAGAGATGCTCGACCATCACGAAGGAAACGAGCGTCTCGTACATCGGCACCTCGACCGCCTGGCCCTTGCCCGTACGCTCGCGCGCGAACAAGGCGGCCAGCAGGGCGGAGACCACGCCGTTGGAACTGGTCTTGTCGGCCACGATCGTGGGCAGGAAGCGGGGCTGGCCCGCCACCACGGTCTGCAGGGCCGCCAGGCCGGAACCGGCCTGGATGATGTCGTCGTAGGCCGCCTTGGCGCCCATGGGGCCGGCGGCGCGATAGCCGTAGGTCGCGAGATAGACGAGGCGCGGATTGATCTTCTCGAAGGCTTCGTATTCGACGCCGAGGCGTTTGGCGGGACCGGGGCGATAATTGTGCATCAGCACGTCGGCGGTCTCGGCCAGCTTGAACAGGGCGGCGCGACCGGCCTCCTGCTTGAGGTCGAGCACGATCGACCGCTTGGAACGATTGCAGCCGAGATAGAAGGCCGACATGCCGGGATTGCGCGCCGGTCCCAGCACGCGCGTCGTGTCGCCTTCGGGCGGTTCGATCTTGATGACGTCCGCCCCGAGATCGCCCAATTGCTGCGCCGCCCACGGACCCAGCACGACGGTCGTGCAGTCGAGAATGCGAACGCCGTCCAACGGACCTGCCATCTGAATTTTCCTCCGCTTCTTCACTCCCGCTTACCACAAGTTGGTCACCCTTCACGGGCGAATTCACAGGCAACATCCTTCTCCTGCAGGCGTTTCATTCTGCAGCAAAGGAGACCGCAAGAATGAACCCCGACATGCTGCGCCTGCTCGCCGCTACCGCCACCACGGGTGCCGTCCTGCTCGCTGCGACATCGGCCTTTGCGGGCGACTGGAAGAAAGGGCGCGGGCACAAGCATCACCACCACCATCATCACGGTGGAGAGGTGATCGTGATTCAGCAGCGGCCCGTCGTGTATGCGCCGCGCCCGGTGATCGTCCATCCGTCGCCGATGGGCTATGCGCCCGTGTACGAACCCCGCTACGCACCCGTTTACGGCCCGGCCTACGCCCCTGCCGGCAACCTCAGCATCGGCGTGAACGTCCCGCTGCGTTAACCCACGTTACCTCCGCGTATCGGGGAGGAGAAAACAAGCCGGGTTGACGCCCGGCGGCAAATCGACGATGTTCGCTGCCATCATGCTGCGACTGACGACGCTTCGACTTATTGGCTGATCCGCCGCCCGACCGGGAAAACCGGAAGGGCCCTGCGGATCGCTTGTCGTTCGTCTCTGTTTTCCCAACCAGTCGCCGCCTCAATTCCATCCATCGCAGTGTTCGTTTGAGCCATACGGCCGTGCGCGGCGCGAGGAGCTACCCGTCATGTCATCCCAGAATCCCCAGAAGCCCATGATGCCGAACGCGGCCGAAAAGTACGTGCCCTTCAAGCCCGTGCCCCTGCCCGACCGCAAGTGGCCCAATGCCGTGATTACCAAGCCGCCGATCTGGTGCGCCGTCGATCTGCGCGACGGCAACCAGGCGCTGATCGAGCCCATGGACTCCGACCGCAAGACGCGGATGTTCAAGCTGCTCTGCGATATGGGCTTCAAGGAGATCGAGATCGGCTTCCCGGCCGCGTCGGAGACCGACTTCGAGTTCGTGCGCGAGCTCATCGAGAAGAAGATGATCCCCGACGACGTCACCATCCAGGTGCTGACGCAGAGCCGGCCCGAGTTGATCGAGCGCACCTTTGAGGCCTGCCGCGGCGCCCGGCGCGTCATCGTCCATCTCTATAACTCGACCTCGACCCTGCAGCGCCGCGTCGTGTTCGGCCTCGACACCGCCGGCATCATCGACATCGCCGTGACGGGCGCCAAGCTGGTCAAGAAGATGGCCGACGCCGATCCCGCGACCGAGTGGGTGTTCGAGTATTCGCCCGAGAGCTTCACCGGCACCGAGCTCGAGTTCGCACGCGATATCTGCGCGGCCGTCGCCGACGTCTACAAGCCGACCCCGCAGAAGAAGATGATCTTCAACCTGCCGGCCACGGTCGAGATGTCGTCGGCCAACGTCTATGCCGACCAGATCGAATGGTGCCACCGCAACTTCAAGAATCGCGATTCGATCATCCTCAGCCTGCATCCGCACAACGACCGGGGCACCGGCGTGGCGGCGGCCGAACTCGGCTACATGGCCGGCGCCGACCGCATCGAGGGCTGCCTGTTCGGCAACGGCGAGCGCACCGGCAACGTCGACCTCGTGACCCTGGGTCTCAACATGTACACGCAGGGCGTCGATCCCGAGGTCGACTTCTCGAACATCAACGAGATCCGCCAGACGGTCGAGTACTGCAACCAGCTGCCCGTCCATCCGCGCCATCCTTATGGCGGCGATCTCGTGTTCACCGCGTTCTCGGGCTCGCACCAGGATGCGATCAACAAGGGCTTCAAGTCGCTCGAAGCGTCGAACAGCAAGGTCTGGGAAGTGCCCTACCTGCCGATCGACCCGGCCGATCTCGGCCGCAGCTACGAGGCGATCATCCGCATCAACAGCCAGTCGGGCAAAGGCGGCATCGCCTACATCCTGAAGAGCGACTACGGCATCGACATGCCGCGTCTCCTGCAGGTCGAGTTCTCCAAGGTGATCCAGCAGATCGCCGACGAGACCGGCAAGGAGATCCAGCCGGCGATGATCTGGGACACGTTCCGCAAGGAGTATCTCGAGAACGCCTCGCCGGTGGCGTTCGACAGCCACACCACGGTGCCCGACTCCGACCATCCCGACGTGCGGCTTCTCGATGCCAAGGTGACCTTCAACGGCAAGCCGGCGACCATCTCGGGCCGCGGCAACGGCCCGATCGCGGGCTATGTCGACGCGCTGGGCAAGAATTGCGGAATCCAGATCCGGGTCCGCGATTATCACCAGCACGCCACGGGCGCCGGCTCCGACGCCCAGGCCGTCAGCTTCATCGAGGCCGAGACCCCGAGCGGCAAGGTCCTGTGGGGCGTCGGCATGGACTCGAACATCGTGGCCGCTTCGCTCAAAGCCGTCACTTCGGCTGCAAACAGAGCCGCCGCCTCCAAATAAGGCTGCACGAAGGCACTGCGAACGATTAGCATCACGGGCGGGGATTTCCCCGCCCGTTTCCGTTTGGAGTGAGAGAGATGAAGCTCAGTTCGTCCGTGAAGGTTTCCGCCGTCAGCCTTGCGATCGGCGCCGCCATCGGCGCCTGCGCCGCCGGTGCCAACCAGCCCAACATGCAGGCGGCCCTCAGCTCCCTTCAGGCGGCCCGCGCCGAGCTCATCCAGGCCCGTCCCAACAAGGGCGGCCATCGCGAGCGTGCCATCAACCTGGTCAACGCCGCGATCAACGAGACCGAGGCCGGCATCAACTACGCGGGCGACTAGCCACATGCTGCCTCCCGAGCCCACGGCGGCGCTGCGGCGGCAGGAAGGCGCGATACGGCGCGGCGTTCGTCATGTCTGGAACGCCGCGATCTCGCTCATGCTGGGCACGATGATCGGCCTGCTCGGCTACCAGTTCGGCGCCGAAGCGGTGGCTCGCCTGTGGCCCGACCAGACCGTGCTCGCCGACATCGTGCGTGCCACATTCTGGACACTCGGCATCGCTGCGACCGGTGTGTTGTTCTTTTCCTACTATCTCGACGACACGGGCCGTTAGCGCGTAGAACGGCCTCATGGCCAAAGCGAAAAAGACCGCTCCGAAATCCTCCCCGAAGAAGCCGGCTGCGAAGAAGTCGGCGAAGCCCGCCACCCGGAAGGTGGTGAAGAAGGCAGCGCCGAAGAAGCCAGCGCCAAAGAAGGTCGCGAAGGCGGCCGCAAAGGTTGCCCCGAAGGTGGCCAAGCGTCCGCCGCCCAAGATGGTGCGCAAGCCTGTCGCCAAGGCCGTGGCCAAGCCAGTGGCCAAGATGGTGCGCAATACGCGGCCAGCCAGTGCGCCCGACGCCAATCTCCTGTCCGACCTGCTCAAGTGGGCAAAGGAATTCGGCGCCGATGCGGCCGACGCGCTCTACGTCAACGGCGAGTCGATCTCGGTGGCGCAGCGGCTGGGCAAGCGCGAGAAGCTCGAGAGCAGCGAGGGCCGCGATCTCGGCCTGCGCGTCTTCGTGGGCAAGCGCCAGGCCTTCGTCTCCTCGACCGACTTCGCGCCCGGCTCGCTGCGGGAACTGGCGAGTCGCGCCGTCGACATGGCGCGCGCCGTGCCGGAAGACCCGGTCTGCGGCCTCGCGCCCGAGGAGTTGCTGGCCCATTCGTGGCCCGACCTCGACCTCGACGACAAGACGCGCCCCACGGCCAGGAAGCTGATCGCGATGGCCTCCGAGGCCGAGGATGAGGCGCGCGCCGTGAAGGGCGTCACCAATTCCGAAGGCGCCGAGGCCGGCTGGGGCCGCACCTCTGTGATGCTGGCGGCCAGCAACGGCTTCTCCGGCGGCTATCGCCGCAGCGGCTTCTCGCTGTCCTGCTCGGTGCTGGGCGGCGAAGGCACCGGCATGGAGCGCGACTACGAGTGGACCAGCGCGGTCCACCTGGAAGATCTGATGTCGGCCGCCAAGGTCGGCCGCAATGCCGGCAAGTTCGTCGTCCGCCGCCTCAACCCGCGCAAGGCGCAGAGTGCGCGCGTGCCGGTGATCTATGATCGCCGCGTCTCGGGCGGCCTGATCGGCCATCTCGCCGGCGCGATCAACGGCCGCGCCGTGGCGCGCGGCACCTCGTTCCTGAAGGACAAGATGGGCGAGCGCGTCTTCGCCGAGGGCATCCGCATCCTCGACAACCCGTTGCGCAAGCGCGGGCTGGGCAGCCGCCCCTTCGACGCCGAGGGCCTGGCGACGTCGCGCCGCGCGGTGATCGACGACGGCGTGCTGACCACCTGGCTGCTCGACCTCGCGGCCGCACGCCAGCTCAACCTGAAGCCGACCGGCCACGCCTCGCGCGGCGTCTCGGGTCCGCCCTCGCCCACCACCTCGAATTTCTATCTCGAGAAGGGCAAGCTCTCGGTGAAGGAGCTGATCGGCGACATCAAGAGCGGTCTCTACATCACCGACATGATCGGCTTCGGCGTCAACGGCGTGACCGGCGATTACAGCCGCGGCGCCTCCGGCTTCTGGATCGAGAACGGCGAGCTTGCCTGGCCGGTGAGCGGCATCACCGTCGCCGGCAACCTGAAGGACATGTTCCTCAACATGACGGCCGCGAACGACCTCGAATTCAAGAGCTCGACCAACGCCCCGACCGTGAGAATTGAAGGGCTGACCGTCGCCGGCTCGTGATAAACTGCCGGGCATGACCTTCATGCCCAATGCACGAATTCTTGCCGCAACGACGGCACTTCTCTGCAGCCCCGCCCTGGTCGGGACTGCACCCGCGCACGCCCAGGATGGCGGCTTTCGCGACTGCCTGAGCAGCATCAAGGCCGATGCGCTGAAACAGGGCGTGCCGGCCTCGATCATCGATCGCGCTTTCCAGGGACTGACGCCCGACCAGAAGGTCGTCGACCTCGACAACCGCCAGCCCGAGTTCTCGCTGACCTATGCCAAGTATGTCGGCGGCACCGTCTCGCTCGATCGGATCCAGAAGGGCCAGCAGAAGCTGGCGCAGCATCGCGCCCTGCTCGACCAGCTGCAGGCCGAGTACGGTGTACCGGCGCAGTATCTGATGGCTTTCTGGGGCATCGAGACGAACTACGGCACCTACATGGGCGACTTCCGCGTCGTGCGCTCGGTCGCGACACTCGCCTGCATGACCAAGCGGAAGGAATTCTTCAGCAACGAGACGGTCCAGGCGCTGCGCATCCTCAACACCAACCACATGACCAGCGACCAGATGCGCGGCTCGTGGGCAGGCGCCATGGGCAACATGCAATTCATGCCCTCGACATTCACCCGATGGGCGGTCGACCGCGACGGCAACGGCAAGATCGACATCTGGAACAGCCTGCCCGACGCTTTCGCCTCCGCGTCCAACTACCTGCGGGGTGTCGGCTTCAAGCCCGGCCTGCCGTCGAGCGAAGAGGTGATGCTGCCCCAGGGCTTCCCGCTCGACCAGGCCGACACGACGGTCGAGAAGCCGGTGAAGGCCTGGGCCGCAATGGGCGTCAAGAAGATGAACGGCGGCGCATTGCCCGCGGTCGACGATGCCGCCTCGATCCTGCTGCCCGCCGGCTTCCGCGGCCCCGCCTTCATCGTCTATCCGAACTTCAAGGCGGTGATGAACTGGAACCGCTCGACGCTCTACGCGCTGTCGGTCGGCATCCTGGCCCGCCAGATCGCGGGCGGCCCGCCGGTGCAGCAGCAGGCCCCGGCCGACGACGCGCCGATCTCGCGCAACACCGTCATCGACATGCAGAACCGCCTGGCCCGCCTCGGCCTCTACAAGGACGAGGCCGATGGGCTCCTGGGTCCCAAGACCCGTTCGGCCCTGCGCCTGTTCCAGCAGCAACAGGCCCTGCCGGCCGATGGCCATCCGACACAGGAATCGGTGCGCCGCCTGCAGGCCGTCCAGTGAACCGGCGCTAAGCCGGCCTCAACAGCCGCACGGCCTCGGTCGAGAGGCCGATCGATACGGGCAAGGTCAGCGCGTCGTCGCCGTCGATCTGGACCGGCTGGCGACGCCCTTCGCCGGCGTCGTTCAGGACCGAGATCCTGACCTGGCGCCCGGCAACGACCCGATAGCCCGGCGTCCGCGGCAGCGTGCCCAGCACCAGGGCCGCGCCGAACCGGAGCGCGTGCATCCAGCCCCAGCGCTCGAACAGGCAGACATGCAATAGCGGGGCGCCGAGCGACGCTTGCGGCGCCACGACATAGGGGCCGGCGTAGTGACGGGCATGCGTCACGATCACCGACGCCGCCTCGTGGGCAATCCCGTCGATCTCCACGGCATAGCGCACCGGACGGTAGCGCCTCGCCTCGACCATTGAGCGCCAGACATAGGCGCCTTTGCCCCAGCGGCGCTTCAGCGGCGCACTGACGCCCGCCACCACCTTGGCATCGAAGCCGGCGCCGGCCATCAGCGAGAAACAGCGAGGACGGCCTGCGCCACTGGCCTGGCCCGGATGCATCACCACCTCGCGGCCGGACGTGATTGCCTGGGCGAGCGCCGAGGCGGTCGAGCCCAGTCCCAGCTCGTGCGCCAGCACATTGGCGGTCCCCAGCGGTACGAGAGCGAGCGGCGGGGCCGTGGCGGCGCGGGCCGCGAGGCCGTTCACCACCTCGTTGATCGTCCCGTCGCCGCCGGCGACCGCGATCACGCCATAGCGTCCGGCATCGCATTGCTCGGCAAGGCGCCGCGCGTCGCCCGCCGCCGCCGTCTCGACGACATCGACCGTCCAGCCCAGGGATCTGACCCCGCGCACGACCGCATCGACCAGCCCGCGGCGGCGACGCCCGGCGGTCGGATTGAAAATGAGGAGCACCGATGTGGCCGCGCCGGTGATTGAGGCGAATGTCATCGAACAGTCACAACCGATACACCTCCACGCAACGGCTCCCTTACACAATCCCATGCGTACCGTGCAATCTCGCACAACAGATTTAGTGCCGGCCCCACACTATCCACATGACCGTGCCCGTATGATGACGCTCCACGAGCGAAACCAGCCCGCCCGTCACAGGGCGATCTTCCTGTCCGACATCCATCTCGGCACGCGCGGCTGCCAGGCCGAGTTGCTGCTCGACTTCCTGCGGAGGAACGAGAGCGAGCATCTCTACCTGGTGGGTGACATTGTCGACGGCTGGCGCCTCAAGCGCTGGTGGTACTGGCCGCAGAGCCACAACGACGTCGTGCAAAAGATCATGCGCAAGGCCCGCAAGGGCACCAACGTGGTCTACATCCCCGGCAACCACGACGAAGCGGCGCGGCAATATTGCCAGCTCACCTTCGGCGACGTGCGCGTCGAGGACGAGGCGATCCACGAGACGCCCGACGGCAGGAAGCTGCTGGTGATCCACGGCGACCAGTTCGACGGCATCGTGCGCTACGCGCGATGGCTCGCCATCCTCGGCGACTGGGCCTATGCCGCTGCACTGCGCCTCAACACCCTGTTCAACTGGGGCCGCCGCAAGCTCGGCCTGCCCTATTGGTCGCTCTCGGCCTTCCTGAAGCACCGGGTGAAGAACGCGGTGCAGTTCATCAACGACTACGAGAAGGCCGTGGCAAGCGAAGCCCGGCGCCGCGGCGTCGATGGCGTCGTCTGCGGCCACATCCATCACGCCGAAATGCGCATGATCGACGGCGTGCTCTACTGCAACGACGGCGACTGGGTCGAAAGCTGCACCGCGCTTGTCGAGGATTTCGACGGCCGCCTGCGCATCGTCCACTGGGCGGACGAGATGGCCCGCCGCGCCTCTCGCCTGCCTTTGTCCCACGTTCAACTGGCCGCGGAGTAGGGATTTGCGCATCGCCATCGTTTCCGATGCCTGGCGGCCCCAGATCAACGGCGTCGTCCGCACGCTCGAGACGGTCGCGCGCATCCTTCGCGCCGAGGGCCACGAGGTCGAGGTGTTCGGCCCCGACCGCTTCCGCACCCTGCCCTGCCCGACCTATCCCGAGATCAGGCTGTCGCTGTTTCCCTCGTCGCGACTCAGCCACATGCTGGAGCTGTTCGCGCCCGATGCCATACATCTCGTCACCGAGGGACCGCTGGGCTGGGCGGCGCGCGGCTTCTGTCGGCGCCGCGCCATTCCCTTCACGACCGCCTATCACACACGCTTTCCCGAATATGTCCGCGCCCGCATCCGCGTGCCGCTCTCGTGGAGCTACGCCTTCGTGCGCCGCTTCCACGCGCCCTCGGCCGCGGTGCTGGTCGTGTCGCCGGCGATCCGCGACGAACTTGGCGCACATGGCTTCAGGAACCTCGTGCCTTGGTCGCGCGGCGTCGACATCACCGCCTTCAAGCCGCAGGTGCATGAGGATACCGGCGATCCACGCCCCATCTGGCTCTACGCCGGCCGCGTCGCCATCGAGAAGAACATCAAGGCCTTCCTCGACCTAGACCTGCCCGGCACCAAGTGGGTGGTGGGCGGCGGTCCGCAGCTCAAGTCGCTGCAGCACCGCTATCCGAACGTACGGTTCTTCGGCTCGGTCGACCCCGGCGAGCTCTCGTATCGCTATGCACAGGCAGACTGCTTCGTCTTCCCGAGCGTCACCGACACGTTTGGCCTGGTGATGGTCGAGGCGCTTGCTTCCGGCGTTCCCGTTGCCGGATATCCCGTGCCCGGACCGCTCGACGTCGTGACCGATTCCAGGGTCGGCGCCCTCGACGAGGACCTGCGCACCGCCTGCCTCGCCGCGGTATCGCGCACGCCCGACGATTGCCGCCGCCATGCGGAAACCTTCACCTGGGAACGCTGTGCGCGGCAGTTCCTGGAGGCGCTTCAGCCCATTGCGCGTAACCATTGGCAACCGCTGCGCAATCGCGTTGTGCCCGACGCCGCCGCGCCCTGAGCGACATATTGCCCACACTCATTGTGGGTTGCGGCTCACCCCCGAGGAAGAGTAGATGCGGCGTCCGCATTCCTGAGGGCAGACCGGCATGGCCATCCAGTACTTCGCCAAAGTGACCGCATCCGACCACGAGGTGCTGCAGCGCATCGTGAAGCATTATCCGCTCAGCTCCTATGCCGACTGGCATCTGAAGGAGATGAGCCGCATGTCCGACTGGCGCAGCCGCCGTCACGCCATCAAGATGGTGCCGGTGACGCCGCAGGAGTTCGAGGAGTACTGCAAGGAAAAGGGTGTCCCCAGCGACATCATCACCTTCAAGGCCTTCGTCTGCGAGAAGGGCGGCGGCTGATCGCCCCGCCGCTCACCGGCGCGTAACTGGTTGAAGTCACCGGCGGCCTCCCCACGTTGAGGACAGCTCGCAGGAGACTTCGATGCCAGCCCTCAATCACCTGATCGTCCACGCCAAGGACAAGGATGCGTCGGCCGAGTTCCTGGCCGGCATCCTGGGCGTCGAAGCTGGCCCGCAATGGGGCCCGTTCCGCCCGGTGCAGATGTCGAACGGCATCACCCTGGACTTCATCGGCACGACAAATCCCCGCACGACGCACTACGCCTTCCTCGTCGACGACGCGGAATTCGATGCCTCATTTGCGCGGATCCGGCACGCCGGCATTGCCTACTACGCTCATCCCAACAAGAGCGGCCCGGGCGAGATCAACCACCTCTACGGCGGCCGTGGCGTCTATTTCGAGGACCGCGACGGCAACATGCTCGAACTCATCACAAAGCCCTACGGCGATCCTCCGGGTCAGGGCGGCGAAGGAAACTGACATGGCAAAACGCGACGCGATCTTCCCTGCGAACAACCGGCATGCGCTGTACGACGCCCACAAATATTCGCCGGCCATCCGCTCGGGCGATCTCCTCTTCGTGTCGGGGCAGGTCGGCAGCCGCGACGACGGATCGCCCGAACCGGTATTCGAGAATCAGGTCCGGCGCGCCTTCACCAATCTGCGCGCGGTGCTGGCGGCCGCCGGCTGCACCTTCGACGACGTGGTGGACGTCACCTCCTTCCACACCAATCCCGAAGCGCAGTTCGAGACAGTCATGAAAGTGCGCGGCGAGGAGATCGGTGAGGCGCCCTATCCGAACTGGACAGCGGTCGGCGTCACCTGGCTTGCGGGCTTCGACTTCGAGATCAAGGTGATCGCCCGCATTCCGGCCGCTTCGGCCTGAGAGGCGTCTCACCCTCCGGCAGGTTCTCCGGCCTTGATCCACGCCTGATAGAGTATTTTCGTCTCGTCGTTCGGCGGATAGGTGCCGGTGATCGGATGGCCCTGCCCCACCCGGATGGCGACGAACTTCTCCAGCCGCTCCTGCTCGAAGGAATCGCGGGCCACCTCATCGGCGAGATGCCGGGGCACGACGATGGCGCCGTCCTCGTCGGCCACGATGACGTCGCCGGGATAGACCGGAACGCCGCAGATGCCCAACGGCACCTGCACCTCGACCGGCCGCAGGCTGGCCATGCTCGGCGGCGCTGCGGCGGCCGAGCAATAGACCGGGAAGTCGAACTTGCCGATCACCGGCGAATCGCGCATCGCCCCGTCGCTCAGCACGCCCGCGAGCCCGCGCACCTTGAGGCGCAGCGCCAGGATGTCGCCCAGGGTGCCGGACCGCGTATTGCGCTCCGTCCCGATCACCAGCACGGAGCCCGGCGGTGACTCCTCGATCGCGGTCCGCTGGGCGTTCGGCGGATCGCTGGGACTGGGCGCCTTGTCGATATCCTCGCGACTCGGGATGTAGCGCAGCGTATAGGCCGGGCCGACGATCCGCGCCGCCGCCGGATTGAGCGGCTTGACCCCGTTCACCGCGACATTGCGAAACCCGCGCTTCAACATCTGCATCGAGACGGTCGCCGTGCTCGCATACAGGAAGTTTTTGATCGTCTCGGCCGACAGCGGTTCAGCGGTCATGGGCGCTCTCTCCTCGCAACACCATTATTGTCATCCCGAGGCGAAGCCGAGGGACTTTTGCTTGGATCTTTAAAGGTCCCTCGCTGCGCTCGGGATGACAATTTTCATTTCATCCAGGCTCGTGCGTCAGAGCAACGACCCTTGATTGCCGGTGCCGTCGTCACGACGACGCGGTGAGGCTGGCGGCGGCGCAACCGGCTTAGGCGCACCCGCACCATCGGTCACGCGCGCGCCGACGCGGCCGTCGCTGAATTCAATGCTGATCGTCTGGCCGGTGCTGGTGCCGGCGGCGGCGAGGACGGGTTGGCCGTCCTGGTCGCGCACCAGGGCGAAGCCGCGATTCAGCACCGAGTGAAAGGAGTAGCTCTCCAGCAGCTTGGCGGCCTGATCGACCTGGCGCTGGCCGTTCAGCAGCAGATCGTTGCCGTGGCGCTTGAGGCGGTCGCCCAGCTGGTCGAGCCGGTCGAAGGCGCGGGCATACTTCTGCAGGGCGTCGCTCTTGAAGCGGTCGACGGCACGGGTCAATGCGCGGCCTTCGGCGACCAGCGCCTGTTCCTTGGTGGCGATCACCGCCTGCGGGCTCACGAGCCGCGCGGCCGAGAGCTGATGCGCGCGCCGCTCGACGAGCTGGCGCGCCGCCAGCGCCAGGCGCTCACCGCTGACATCGACCCGCTGCTGGCGCTCCTCGATCAGGCGGCGCGGATCGCCCAGACCGCGGGCGAGGCCGGCCAGTTGCATCGACTGCTCGCGCAGCAGGCGCGTCATGCCGCCGACCAGGCGCTTGGCATAGTCGAGCGTCTCGGTCATCAGGTCGGCACGCACCGGCACCGCCATCTCGGCGGCGGCGGTCGGCGTGGGTGCACGGCGGTCCGAGGCGAAATCGATCAGGGTCGTGTCGGTCTCGTGGCCGACGGCGGAGATCAGCGGGATGTCGGAGGTCGCGGCGGCGCGCACCACGATCTCCTCGTTGAACGCCCACAGATCCTCCAGCGAGCCGCCGCCGCGCGCCACGATCAGCACGTCGGGCCGCGGCACCGGGCCGCCTTCGGGCAGGGCGTTGAAGCCGGCGATGGCGCGGGCCACCTCGCCCGCCGCCTTCTCGCCCTGCACGGCCACCGGCCAGACCAGCACGTGGCAGGGGAAGCGGTCGCTGAGGCGGTGCAGGATGTCGCGGATCACGGCGCCCGACGGCGAGGTCACGACACCCACCACCTGCGGCAGGTAGGGCAGCGGGCGTTTGCGGTCGGCGTCGAACAGGCCCTCGGCCTGCAGCTTCTTGCGACGGTCCTCCAGCAGCTTCAGCAGCGCGCCTTCGCCTGCCAGTTCCAGCCGCTCGACGATGATCTGGTAGCGCGAGGAACCGGCATAGGTGGTGAGCTTGCCGGTGGCGATGACCTCCAGCCCCTCCTCGATCTTGATGCCGAGCCGCGGGATCGAGCCCTTCCAGCAGACGCCGTCGATCACGGCATTTTCGTCCTTGAGGCGGAAGTAGCAGTGGCCCGAGCGCGGGAAGGAGGGCTGGCTGATCTCGCCGCGCACGCGCACCCGCGGGAAGGCGGTCTCGATCTCGCGCTTCAGGGCAAAGGAAAGCTCGGAAACCGAGAATTCCGGGACGTTCGAGGGCGCGGCGGGGGCGTCGAGGTTATCCATGCGGCCCGAACCTAGCCGCTTGTGCCCCCGGCGCAAACTGTGGTCAAAGCCTCGCCATGCGAATCCTCGTGGTGGGCGGCGGCGGCCGCGAACATGCGCTGTGCTGGGCGATTTCAGCCTCCCCGCTCTGCACGAAGCTCTACTGCGCGCCGGGCAATGCCGGCATCGGGCAGGTGGCCGAATGCGTCGATGTCGGCGCCGAGGACATCGAAGGCCAGGTGGCCCTGGCGCAGCGCCTGAAGATCGATTTCGTGGTGATCGCGCCGGACGCGCCGCTGGTGGCCGGCATGGCCGACGCCTTCGCCGAGGCCGGCATCAAGGCCTGGGGTCCGTCCAAGGCGGCCGCCCGCATCGAGGGCTCCAAGAGCTTCACCAAGGAACTCTGCCGCGCCAACAACATTCCCACCGCCGCCTACGAGCGCTTCACCGAGGTCGCGCCGGCCGAGGCCTACATCAAGGCCCAGCCCCTGCCGATCGTGATCAAGGCCGACGGCCTCGCCGCCGGCAAGGGCGTGATCATCGCCGAGACGGTCGAGCAGGCGATCGAGGCGGTGCGCGACATGCTCTCGGGCAACCGCTTCGGCGCCGCCGGCGCCTCGGTAGTGATCGAGGAATTCATGCAGGGCGAGGAAGCGAGCTTCTTCGCCCTGACCGACGGCGAGCATGTCCTGCCGCTGGTCGGTGCGCAGGACCACAAGCGCGCCTTCGATGGCGACACGGGCCCGAACACCGGGGGCATGGGCGCCTACTCGCCCGCTCCGATCTTCGACGCCGCCATGCAGCAGCGCACGATGGATGAGATCGTGCTGCCGACCGTGCGGGCGCTCGCGAAGGCCGGCACGCCGTTCCGGGGCGTGCTCTATGCCGGCCTGATGATCGACGCCAAGGGCCCGCGCCTGGTCGAGTACAATTGCCGCTTCGGCGATCCCGAGACGCAGGTCTTGATGATGCGGCTCAAGTCCGATCTCGTGCCGGCCTTGCTGGCCAGCGCCGAGGGCGGGCTGAAGCATCTCGACCTGCGCTGGTCGCCCGACGCCGCCGTCACCGTGATCATGGCGACCAGGGGCTATCCCGAGTCCTATCCCAAGGGCAGCGAGATCCGCGGGCTCGCCGAGGCCGCCAGGGTCGAGGGCGTGCAGATCTTCCACGCGGGCACCAAGGCCGGCCCGGACGGGAAAATCCTCGCCAATGGCGGCCGGGTCCTGAACGTCAGCGCCATGGCCCCCACCGTCGAGGAAGCCCGCGCCCGCGCCTACCGCGCGGTCGAGCTGATTGACTGGCCGGAAGGCTTCTACCGCAAGGACATCGCCTGGCGGGCGCTCAAGGCCTGATCTTTCAAACTCCTCTCCCCCGATAGGGGGATAGGAGTTTGAAAGGCTGGCATGCGCCGCTCCCGGCAGACGCCGCCGGAAAGATGCTTTAGTTTCAAAATCATGCCTGACGCCCTCTCCGAGTCCCAGCGCCTGCTGGCCCAGCTTCGTTTTCCCTGCGGCGATGTGCCGGAACCCGGCGACATCAAGAACGTCGCCCCCGGCATCTACTGGCTGCGCATGCCGCTGCCCTTCCAGCTCAACCACATCAACCTGTGGCTGATCGAGGAGAAGGACGGCTGGACGATCGTCGACACCGGCATCAATTCGCAGGACACGCGAACCCTCTGGGAGAAGATCTTCGCCGAGAAGCTCCAGGGCAAGCCTGTGGTGCGCGTGATCGGCACCCATCTCCATCCCGACCATATCGGCCTCGCGGGCTGGCTGTGCGAGAAGTGGAACGCGCCGCTCTACATGACGCTGGGCGAGTACATGAGCGCGCAGGCCGCGCGCAACGACTTCGTCGAGAGCGAGGAGACGCGGGCCGCCCACGTCGCGCGCAACGGCGTGCCGGCCGACCGCATCGCCAACTTCCATCGCCACAAGGGCGGCTATGCCAAGGGCGTGGTGCCGCTGCCGACCGCCTTCCGGCGCATGATCCATGCGCACCCCATCACCATCGGCGGCCATCGCTGGGACGTCATCGTCGGCCGCGGCCACGCGCCCGAGCACGCCTCGTTGTGGTGCCCCGAACTCAACGTGATGATCGCCGGCGACCAGGTGCTGCCCAAGATCAGCACCAATGTCGGCGTGTGGCCTAACGAGCCGCTGGCCGATGCGTTGACCTGGTTCCTCGACGGCTTCTCGCGCTTCCGCCGCCTGCCGGCCGACGCCCTCGTGCTGCCGAGCCACGGCTTCCCGTTCATCGGCCTGCACACGCGGCTCGACCAGCTCGTGGCCCATCACGATGCGCGGCTGAACGACATGGAAGTGGCGATCGCCCGCATGGGACCGAACGGCGCGACCGGCTGGGACATGGTGCCGATCCTGTTCCCCCGCCATCTCGATAACAATCAGATCGTCTTCGCCTTCGGCGAGACGCTGGCGCATCTCCATTGCCTGGAGACGCGTGCGCGTGTGAAGCGCATCGTCGTCGACGGCGTGCACCGCTTCGTGGCCCTGGCCGATCTGAATACCCTGCCCCCTTCCGACGATTCGGATGGCGTGGTCATGGACATCGGCCAGACCTGACAAAGGCCAGATCCTCAAACAATGCGCGTCGACCTTTTCGATTTCGCGCTGCCGGACGATCTGATCGCCCAGCGGCCTGTTTCCCCGCGCGACTCCGCGCGCCTGCTCGACGTCACGGGCGAGACCCTGCACGACCGCACGGTGCGGTCCCTGCCCGGCCTGCTGCGGCGAGGCGACCTGCTGGTCTTCAACGACACCAAGGTCATCCCCGCGCGTCTGAAGGGCGTGCGGCCGGGCCAGGGCATTCGCCAGGACGTGGCGGTCGAGGCGCTGCTGATCCGCGACCTCGGGAACCGGCGCTGGCGCGCCTTCGCCCGTCCCGGGAAGCGACTACGGCCGGGCGATGCGCTGGTCTTCTCGGGCCTTCGCGCCCGCGTCGAAGCCAAGGAAGAGGACGGCTCGCTGGTGCTGGCCTTCGCCCAGGAGGGTCACGCCTTTCTCACGGCCCTGGAGCAGGAAGGCACGGTACCTCTTCCGCCCTACATTCGCGGCGGCACCGCCGACGCGCAGGACCGGAAGGATTACCAGACGCTGTTCGCCCGACATGAAGGCTCCGTCGCCGCCCCCACCGCCGGCCTGCATTTCACGCCGGAGCTGATGGCGGCGCTCGCCGACAGCGGCATCACCACGGCGGGCGTCACGCTGCATGTCGGCGCGGGCACGTTCCAGCCGGTGCGGGTCGACGACACCGACGCGCACACGATGCACGCCGAATGGGGCGAGGTCTCCGAGGCCACAGCGCGCGCCGTCGAGGCGACGCGCATCCTGGGCGGCCGCATCGTGTCGATCGGCACGACCTCGCTGCGTCTCCTCGAAACGGTGGCCCGCGAGCATGACGGCGCCCTGAAGCCGTGGAGCGGCGAGACCGACATCTTCATCACGCCGGGCTTCCAGTTCCGCGCCGTCGACCTGCTGCTGACGAACTTCCACCTGCCGCGCTCGACCCTGTTCATGCTGGTCTCCGCCTTCGCCGGGCTCGAACGCATGAAACAGGCCTATGCGCATGCCGTGGAGAAGCGATACCGCTTCTATTCCTACGGCGATTGTTGTCTGTTGCGCCGATGAGCCTTTCCTACGAGCTGCTGGGCAGCGACGGCGCCGCCCGCCGCGGCCGCATCACGACCGCGCACGGCACCATCGAGACGCCGGCCTTCATGCCGGTCGGCACGGCGGGCACGGTGAAGGCGATGCTGCCGCAATCGGTCGCCGAGACCGGCGCGGAAATCGTGCTGGGCAACACCTTCCACCTGATGCTGCGGCCGGGCGCGGAGCGCGTCGCGGCTCTCGGTGGCCTGCACAAGTTCATGAACTGGCCGGGCCCGATCCTCACCGATTCGGGCGGCTTCCAGGTGATGTCGCTCAAGGAGCTGCGCAAGCTCGATCCCGACGGCGTCACCTTCCGCTCGCCCAAGGACGGATCGCAGCATCGCCTGACGCCCGAAAGCTCGATCGGCATTCAGCGCCTGCTCGACGCCGACATCACCATGTCGTTCGACGAATGCACCAGCTGGCCCGCCGAGGAGCCGGAAGCCGCCTTCTCGATGCGGCTCTCCATGAAATGGGCCGAGCGCGGCCGCAGGGCCTTCGTGGAGCGGCCCGGCTACGGCCTGTTCGGCATCGTGCAGGGCAGTACCTTCCCGGAGCTCCGCGCGGAGAGTGCGAAGGCGCTGATCGACATCGGCTTCGAGGGCTACGCGGTCGGCGGCCTCGCCGTGGGCGAAGGCCAGGAGCTGATGTTCGGCACGCTCGACTATACGGTGCCGATGCTCCCGGCCGACCGGCCGCGCTACCTGATGGGCGTCGGCCGCCCCGGCGACATCGTGGGCGCGGTGAAGCGCGGCATCGACATGTTCGACTGCGTGATGCCGACGCGCGCCGGCCGCACGGCGCAGGCCTTCACACGGCGCGGCGAGCTCAACATGCGCAACGCCCGCCATCGCGACGATCCGCGGCCGATCGACGAGCAGTGCGGCTGCCCCGCCTGCAAACACCACAGCCGCGCCTATCTGCATCACCTCATCCGCGCCGACGAGATCCTGGGCGCGATGCTGCTCACCTGGCACAATCTCCACTACTACCAGGATGTGATGCGCGGGCTGCGCGGCGCCATCGAGAGCAAGACCCTGGAGTCCTGGATCGCCTCGTTCGAGCGCGACCAGGCGCTGGGCGACATCCCACCCCTGTAGCGGAGCGCACCGGATGCCGAACGAGGCCCTGATCGTCGTCGACGTCCAGAACGATTTCTGCGAGGGCGGTGCGCTGGCGGTCGCCGGCGCCAACGCCATCGTCCCGCTGGTCAATCGCCTGATCGGCCGCCACGACCATGTCGTGCTCACGCAGGACTGGCATCCCGCCGGCCATGCCTCGTTCGCGAGTTCGTGGCAGGACGCCGAGCCTTTCTCGACCGTGCAATTCCCCTACGGACCGCAGGTCCTGTGGCCGGACCATTGCGTCCAGGGCACGCCGGGCGCCGCGTTCCATCCCGACCTGGAGATCACCAAGGCGCAGATGATCGTGCGCAAGGGCTTCCATACCGGCATCGATTCCTATTCGGCGTTCCGCGAGAACGACCGCATGACGCGCACCGGCCTCGACGGCTACCTGAAGGCGCGCGGTTTCACGAAACTGATCTTCTGTGGGCTGGCGCTCGATTACTGCGTCGCCTGGTCGGCCATCGATGCGCGCCAGGCGGGCTTCGACGTGGCCGTCGTCGTGGAAGCGACGGCCGCCATCGACCTCGACGACAGCCGCAAACGCATGATGAGCGACATGCGCCGCGCCGGGATCAATCTGAACGCGACGGCCTAGGCGCTGCGCCCCCGGCGCAGCGCCGGCGGCGTATAGCGCTGCAGGGAGCGAAGCGACCGAAGCGCGGGCGCCGCACGCCTCAGAAAAGGTCTCGGTGTCGAGACCTCAGACACGCTCCAGCGCGAGCGCAATGCCCTGGCCGACGCCGATGCACATGGTGGCGAGCGCGCGCTTGCCGCCGGTGGCCTCGAGCTGGTTGAGCGCGGTGATCATCAGGCGGCCGCCCGAGGCGCCCAGCGGATGACCGAGCGCGATCGCGCCGCCGTTCGGGTTGACGTTCTCGGCGTCGTCGGCGAGGCCCAGCTGGCGCAGCACGGCCAAGGCCTGGGCGGCGAACGCCTCGTTGAGTTCGATCGTGTCGAAGTCGCCGATGGTCATGCCGAGCTTGGCCAGCAGCTTCTGCGTCGCCGGCACCGGGCCGATGCCCATGACGCGCGGCGGCACGCCGGCCGAGACGGTGCCCAGGATGCGGGCGCGCGGCGTCAGGCCGTTGGCGCGCGCGGCAGCTTCCGAGGCGATGATCATGGCGCAGGCGCCGTCGTTCAGGCCCGACGAGTTGCCGGCCGTCACCGAGCCACCGTCGCGGAACGCCGCCGACAACTTCGACAGGGTCTCCATCGTGGTGTCGCCGCGCGGATGCTCGTCCTTCTCGACGATCACCTCGGTCTTGCCCTTCTTCACGCAGACCTTGACGATCTCACGCTCGAAGAAGCCGCGGTCCTGCGCGGCCTTGCAGCGGCGCTGGCTGCGATAGGCGAAGGCGTCCTGGTCGGTGCGGCTGATCTGGTGCTCGGTGGCGACGTTCTCGGCGGTCTGGCCCATCGGGTCGACGCCATAGGCCGCCTTCATGCGCGGATTGACGAAACGCCAGCCCAGCACCGTGTCCTCGAGCTTCATCGAGCGATCGAAGGCACCCTCGGGCTTGCCCATCACGTAGGGCGAGCGGGTCATGCCCTCGACGCCGCCGGCGATCATCAGGTCGGCTTCGCCCAGCTTGACGGCGCGGGCGGCATGGCCCGCCGCTTCGAGGCCGGAGCCGCAGAGACGGTTGACGGTGGCGCCCGCCACCTCGACCGGCAGGCCCGCGAGCAGCCCGGCCATGCGGGCGACGTTGCGGTTGTCCTCACCGGCCTGGTTGACGCAGCCATAGATGACGTCGTCGACCGAGCCCCAGTCGACATTGGCATTGCGCTGCATCAGCGCCTTGATCGGATGGGCCGCCAGGTCATCGACACGCATGGCGCCCAGGCCGCCGTTGTAGCGGCCGACGGGGGTGCGGATCGCGTCGCAAATGAAGGCTTCAGTCATCTTGGGTACTCCCGACACAGGCAATCGTTGGTGCCGGGTTAGCACCCGCCGCGGGCGGTTGCCAATGCCCCGCGCGATGCCCCTGGAACAGGGGCGCCATGTCTTTGCGGGGATGGCGGACTAGGGCGCGCGGCGGCAGACGGCGTACTGGGCGTAGCCGAGATGCGGTCGCTCGAAGTTCCGGACCTCGATATCGGCCGGCAACTGCGCCAGGGCGGCCTCCAGCGCGTCGCGCGGGATGACGTGAAACAGCGAGAGCCAGTGGCGCAGGCCCCCGCGGAACCAGCGGGGCAGCCGCTCCTGGCCGCCGAAGTCGACGAGATGCAGCTCGCCACCCGGCTGCAGCCACATGGTCGCCTGCGCCAGCGCCCTCTCCCATTCCGGGATCATCGACAGCGTGTAGGAGAAGAAGATGCGCGAGAAGCCCGGCACGCCGAACAGCAGCGCCGGGTCGAAGCGCGTCGCATCGGCATGGGCGAGGCGAATGCGGCCGCCCAGTCCTTCGCGCTCGACGCGACGGCGTGCCGTGTCGAGCATCTCGAGCGACAGGTCGATGCCGAACAGCGGCGTGGCGGGATGGCGATGCGCCACGGCGATCAGGTTGCGCGCGGTGCCGCAGCCGATCTCCAGCACGCGACCGCCCGGCGGCGGCGCGAGACCGTCGATCAGCCGGTCGCGGCCCAGCAGGTAGTATTTACGGCTGAGATCGTAGACGTGGCGCTGGCGGCGATAGATCCGGTCCATGAGACCGGCATTGGCGAGGGTCGTGCTCACGGCTTCAGCACGTAGAGATGGAAGCCGCCATAGATGGCCGAGCGGTCGCGCGCGGTGAAGGCGCACGACGCCTCGGCCTCGTAATGCCATTGGTCGAGCAGGGCGGGCGCGACGCGACCCGGCAGCAGCGAGGGCTCGGCGGCGGTGCGGAAGATCACGCGGGCGCCCGGCCGCGCCGTGCGCGTGATCTCGGCCCACAGTGCATTGAGCTGCGCATCGGTCATCCAGTCCTGCGCGTCGAGCAGCACGTAGCGGTCGCGCGAGCCGGCGGGACAGGAGGCGAGATAATCCGTCACCGAGCGGTTCATGACGTCGACGCGCTCGGCGCCGCGCTTCACCGCGGCAAAATTCTCCTGCCGGAGATAGGGCGGCAAAGGCCCGCTGGCGTCTCGCGCATAGGCGCGGCCGAAGGCCTGCCAGGCGAAGTAGTTGTCGTCGAGGCTGAAGCCGCAGGCCAGCCGCTCGACCCGGTCGCGCAGCACCGAGCCCATGTCGCGGCCACCGGCCAGCGCCTCGTACTGCGCGGGCGGAATGCCCAGGCCATAGAGCGACAGGCGGTTCGAGGTGGCCCAGCGCACGGCCGGCTTGTCGAACAGCGGCGCCAGCACCGTGTCGAAGAAGCGCTGCTGCTCCTCGATCGTACGCGCGGCGAGGAGCTTGCCGAAGTCGACGCCGTAGGCGCGCGCGGCGACGTGCGCCGCGCCGATGAAGCGGCCGAGTACGCCGTGACGGTAGGCGTTCTTCGCAAAGATCGAAATGCGGCGTCGGCCGCCCCGGTGCAGGCTGCGGCCCTCCCAGTAGGCGCGGCTCTCGACATCGAGATGAGGCGCGATCTCGCGGTCGTAGACACCCGGATTGGCGCGCGAGTCGGCGGCGCCGAAGAAGCGATAGTAATCCGACCAGTCCGGCAGCTTCTGCGCCGCCGTGAGTTTCAGCCGGTTGAGCGCCACATGGGCGCGGCTGAGATCGACGGCGGTGATGCGCGCCGGATCGGCGGTGAGATAGGACAGGATGTTGCAGCCGCCCGAAGCGATGGCCACGACATGGCAATCCGGCGTGAGCGCCATCGCCTCGAGATCGATCTCGGGATCTTCCCAGATCTGGGCGTAGACCAGACCGCGGAACAGCCGTTCGAACAGCTTCTCCAGGAGTCCCTCGCGGGACAGCACCTTATGACGGCGCACCGCCTGCTTCAGGATCGAATGGCTCTCGGCCCGCGGATAGATCAAACAATCGACTCCGGCTCAATATCGACCGTCCGACGCTAGCCGTTGTCGATGCAAGTTTGATGACGGCTAGCTGTGGGTTCTCCCGACTTGACGGGATGACCGGTTAGGCAGGAAGGTTCAGCATGAGCGCCCCAGGATTTGCCCTGTTCGACACGCCGATCGGCCCCTGCGCCATCGCCTGGAGCGGCCGCGGCATCGCGGGTCTTCAACTGCCCGAGCCGACCGCCGATGCCACGCGCGCCCGCGTGAAGCGGCGCTGGCCCGGTGCCGTCGAGGCGGACGCCGTGCCGGCCGGCGTGCAGCGCGCGCTCGATCGCGTGCAGGCGCTGCTGGCGGGCGACGCCGTCGATCTTGCCGACATCCCGCTCGATCTCGAGGCCGCACCCGAGTTCCACCGCAAGGTCTATGAGGTGGCGCGCACCATCCCGCCCGGCCGCACCATGACCTATGGCGAGATCGCCAAACGCCTCGGCGTGCCGCACGACTCGCGCGAGGTCGGCCAGGCGCTGGGCAGGAACCCCATCGCCATCATCGTGCCCTGCCATCGCGTGCTGGGCGCCGACGGAAAGATGGGCGGCTTCTCGGCCAATGGCGGCGTCTCGACCAAGCGCCGCATGCTCGAGATCGAAGGAGCGCCGGAAGTCGGCGCGGGCCCTCTGTTCGCGGCCCGATGAGCGGCTTTCCCTTCAAGCCCGCGAAAGCCGTCGCGCATCTCAGGGCTGCCGACCCGAGGCTGGCCGCGATCATCGAGACGGTCGGCCCGTTCCGCATGGAGCTGAAACACTCGCGCAGCCTGTTCGGCGCGCTGGCCGAAGCCATCGTCTACCAGCAGCTCTCCAACAAGGCGGCGGCCACCATCTACGGCAGGGTCGAGGCGCTCTATCCCGACGCACCCGACGGCTTCACGCCGCCGCAGATCCTGAAGACACCGGACGAGGCCTTGCGCGGCTGCGGCCTGTCGCGCGCCAAGGTGCTGGCCGTGCAGGACCTGGCGCGCCGCGTCGAGGGCGGTGAACTGCCGACGCTCGACGAGGCGCAGGCGATCCCCGACGCCGAGCTGATCGAGCGCCTGGTGAAGGTCCGGGGCATCGGCCGCTGGAGCGCCGAGATGTTCCTGATGTTCCGCCTCGGCCGCCCCGACGTGCTGCCGCTCGACGACTACAGTTTACGCAAGGCCTATGCGAAGGCGTTCCACAAGCGCGCACTGCTGTCACCGAAAGCGCTGGAGAAGGCAGGCCAGAAGTGGCGGCCCTATCGCACGGTGGCGAGCTGGTACCTTTGGCGCGTGCTCGACCTGCCGTCTTCATGACGGCGCGACAATGACATGAAGGCGCGTTCATCTGCCGCCACTGGAGTGCCACGTTTGCTGTGACATAATCCGCGAATGGCCCTGCTCTTCTCCAATACCGTCGACCGTACCCTCGAACGACTTCGCACCGCTTTCATCGACACCGCCCGCGGCGCCCGCGAGGCGGTGGGCGCGCCGCTCCGGCCCGATCTTCCCGACGACGACATCCCGCGGCTGAAGAGCCGCATCGACGCCTGCCTCGAAGGCAAGGGCGGCGAGACGGCGCGTCGCGGCCGGGCCGCCGAACTGGGACAGGCCTACCTGTCGCTCACGGCCGCCGGCCGCAAGAAATTCCTGCTGACCCTGGCGCGCGACTACGGCCTGCTGCGCGAGGCCGCGATGAAGACTGTCGACCATTGGCGCGCCGGCAAGGACCCTGCCAGGACGCTGCTTCGCGAACTGGAGCCGCCGGCAGTGCGGCTGCTGCGCGAGTTCGTCGGCGTGCCGCAGGGCGTGAAGTTCGTGGTCGACCTGCGCGCCGAGCTGCTGGCTCTCGGACGCAGCGATCCCGCAGCCAAGGCGCTGAGCGAGGATTTGCGCTCGCTGCTGGGCGCCTGGTTCGACGTGGCTTTCCTCGATCTCGTACGCATCGACTGGGCCTCGCCTGCTTCGTTGCTGGAGAAGCTCGTGACCTACGAGGCGGTCCACGCCATCCGCTCGTGGCGCGACCTCAAGAACCGGCTCGATTCGGATCGCCGCTGCTTCGCCTTCTTCCATCCGCGCATGCCCGACGAGCCGCTGATCTTCGTCGAGGTGGCGCTGGTCGACGGCATGGCCGGCAACGTGCAGCGCCTGCTCGACGCGCGCGACGAGACGCACGACCCCAAGCGCGCCAACACCGCGATCTTCTACTCGATCTCGAACTGCCAGCAGGGCCTGGCGGGCATCAGCTTCGGCAACTTCCTGATAAAGCGCGTCGCCGACCAGCTCTCGCGCGACCTGCCCAACATCAAGGACTTCGCCACCCTGTCGCCGATCCCGGGCCTTCGCCAGCATGTCGAGCACCGGTTCAAGACCGAAGGCGAAGGCGCCCTCACCCAGAGCGAGATCGCCTCGCTTGGGCCGGTCATCGACGACGCCTACGGCGCCGCGGCCGTCCTCAAGCTGCTGGCCCGGCCCAGCTGGTGGGAGGTGCCGGCGATCGACAAGGCGCTTCGCCCGATCCTGACGCGGCTCGCCGCCGTCTATCTCACCGCCACCGACAAGGGCCGCGCGCTCGACCGGGTGGCGCACTTCCATCTCGGCAACGGCGCCGTCGTCGAGCGGCTGAACTGGCTGGGCGACACCAGCGCCAACGGGTTCAAGCAGTCCTACGGGATGATGGTGAACTACCGCTACAAGCTCTCCGACGTCGATGCCAACCACGAGGCCTATTCCGCCGGCAAGGTCGTCGCCAGCCGCGACGTGCGGGGACAGACCAAGGGCTGATATGCGCCCCTGCATCGACGGGTGATGTGGTCGCGCCCGGTAATTGATGATGTAGTTCCCCTCTCACCTGCGGGGAACGACGAATGTCGACGACAGAGAGGGCGGCGGGCACGCCTGCCGCCCGGAAGAAGCGCATCATCCTGCTGCTCGACGGCACGTGGAACGATCCGGCGGCCGGAGACAACGACACCAACATCGTCCGGCTCGAGGACCTCATCGTCCGGACGCTGCGGGAGACATCCACCGAAACCGCCGCCACGATCGGCAAGCTCACGCACGGCTACGTCACCGACGGCCAGGAGAACATCGTCCTCTACCAGCGCGGCGTCGGCACGGGTGCCTTCGACAGGTTCAAGGGCGGCGTGCTGGGCATCGGCCTGCACGACAATATCCGCCGTGCCTACAAGTTCCTGTCCTATCACTACGAGAAGGGCTGCGACCTCTACGTCTTCGGCTTCTCGCGCGGCGCTTACACCGCGCGCTCGCTGGTGGGATACATTGGCGCCTCCGGCCTGCTGACCCGCGAGAACTGCAGCCGCAAGAACGAGGCACTGGCCTGGGGCAACTACCGCACGCCGCCGGCCGACAGGGTGCCGGCCGTGAGCGTGCAGCTCGACGGGCTGGTGCATGACCGCGCGGAAGTCCGCGTGAAGTGCCTCGGCGTCTTCGACACGGTCGGGGCGCTCGGCATTCCCTTCGCCTGGTGGTTCTCAAGGCTCAATCGGGAGAAATACGGCTTCCACGACGTCGAGCTTTCATCGATCACCGAAGTGAACCTGCAGGCGATGGCGGTGGACGAGCATCGCCGGCCGTTCAGTGCCGCCGTCTGGCGCAGGCCCCGCTTCAAGAAGCTGAAGGGCAAGGTCGAGCAGGTCTGGTTTCCCGGCGCCCATGCCGACATAGGCGGCGGCTACGTGTCGGCCGAACGCCGGCGCAATGAGCCCGAGCTGGTCTCTCTCGATGACGTCACGCTCGACTGGATGCTGAAGCGGCTGGCTGTCCATTGCCCGGACTTCCCCATCGACCGTGCCAGGGCCAAGTGGCGGGATGCCGGCACCGGCGGCTCCCTGCTGGGCCAGCACGACGCGCGCACGCTCCCATACAAGCTGTTTCCCTTCGCCTTGCGCGCGCTGGCCAATCGTCCGATTGCCAAACCCGGCTGGCGGCAGGAGGCCGTGTCCTACGATCGTCGCGATACGACGATCGGCGAGGCCCTCCATATCTCGCTGCTGGAGCGGCTCAATCAGGAGATCACGGTCAACGGCCGCAAGGGACCTTACACGCCGCGGAACCTCTTGGAGATCATCGAGATCGTGCGGCAGACCTATGCCGGAGGGGATCTCGAGTCACCCATCAAGATCGTTGACTGGAGCGGCGAGACGCTCGAGCCCGACAACGAGGCCGACGCCGCAAAGGCGCTCGCGGCGATCGAGAGCGCGGTGCCGACCGGCTGACCGGTTTGAGCGCTTGGCTTGAGGCCCTACTTGTTCAGATACTCGAGCTTCAGGCCGGGACGCGGCCATTCGAAGCTCACGAGCTTGCCGGTCATCGAGAGCGTGGCGTAGGCGGTGCGCAGGTCCGGCCCGCCGAAGCAGACGTTGGTGACCATCGGGTCGGGCAGCTTGTGCTGCGTCACCGACTTTCCGTCGGGCGAGATGTCGGAGACGGCGCCGGTGATCAGGGTCGCGACGCAGACGTGGCCGGCGGAATCGACAGCCAGCGAATCGAACATCTGGTAGCCGCCGAGACCGGCTACCACCCGGCCCTTCTCGCCGCGATAGGGGCCGTTGGCGTCCTTGATGACACCCGGCGACGACAGATCGAACGCCCAGAGGCGCGCGGTCGGCGTCTCCACGACGTAGAGCGTCTTGCCGTCCGGCGAGAGGCCGCAGCCGTTGGGCCGCTCGAGCGGGAACACTTTCTGCTCGATCTTCGAGCCGTCGGCCTTGGCGTAATAGACGGCGCCACGATCGTTGTCGTAGTCGCGCGTCTTGCCGAGGTCGGTGAACCAGAAGCCGCCGGCATCGTCGAACACCAGATCGTTGGGACCGTTCAGCTTGCGGCCGTCACAGCTGTCGTACAGCGTCTCATACTTGCCGGTTTCCGGATCGACCACCTGGATCGATCCGCCCTTGTACGAGGCGGGCGCCGTGCCGGGGAACAGGCGGCCGTCGGGCCGTTCGATCCAGTTGAAGCCGCCATTGTTGGTCACGTAGATCTTGCCGCCGGGGCCCATCGCCGCGCCGTTCGGGCCACCGCCCAGCTTGGCAATGATGTGCTGCTTGCCGTCCGGCATGACGCGCGTGAGCGTCTCGCGCGCGATCTCGACCAGGATGACCGAGCCGTCCGGCATGGCCACCGGGCCCTCGGGGAACTTGAGGCCCGAGGTGATCTCCTTGAACGGCGTCGTCATGGCGGTCTCTCCCGTGGTTCTTGTCGTTCTTACTTGCCCTTGAAGGCGGGCTTGCGCTTGGCCAGGAAGGCCGCGACGCCTTCCTTGAAATCCTCGCTCTTGCCCAGCTCGCGCTGGAAGTCGCGCTCGACGTCGAGCTGCTGGGAGAGCGTGTTGCTGCTGGCGCGGTTCATCGCCTCCTTGATGCGGGCGAGCGACATCGTCGGCCCGTCCGCGAGGCGGCGCGCCAGGTCGCCCGCCGTCTTCATGAGGTCGGCATCCTCGACCACGTCCCAGATCAGGCCCCAGTCCTTGGCCTGCTGCGCGCTGATCTGCGGCGCCAGCATGGCCAGCGCCCGCGCCCGCTGCTCGCCCACCAGGCGCGGCAGGAACCAGGTGCTGCCGCCGTCGGGCAGCAGGCCGATGCGCGCGAAGGCCTGGAGGAACGAGGCCGACTTGCCCGCAATGGCGATGTCGGAGGCCAGCGCGAAGCTCATGCCGACGCCGGCCGCCGGGCCGTTCACCGCCGCCACGATCGGCTTGGGCACACTGCGCATCAGGCGAATCACGGGATTGAAGAACTTGTCGAGCGCCTCGCCCGAATCCGACGTGTTGCCCTTGGCGCGGTCGGGGTCGGCGAGGTCGGCACCGGCGCAGAAGCCGCGGCCCGCGCCGGTCAGCAGCACGGCGCGCACCGAGGCGTCGCCGGCAAGCTCTTCCCAGCACTGCTTCAGCTCGCCGATCATCTTGCGCGACACGGCGTTCAGCCGGTCCGGCGCGTTCAGCGTCAGGGTGGCGAGACCGTCTTCCTTGGCGATCTGGATCTTCTCGTAGGTCATTCTTCGTCTCTCAACGTCCGGTGAAATTGGGGGCGCGCTTGGCGAGGAAGGCGGCGACGCCCTCCTTGAAATCCTCGCTCTTGCCGAGCTCGCGCTGATGGTCGCGTTCGAGGTCGAGCTGCTGGTCGAGCGTGTTGGTGGCGGCCGCGTTGATCGCGCCCTTGATCGCGGCATAGGAGCGGGTCGGGCCGGTGGCGAGCTTAGCTGCGATCTTGCCGGCCTCGTCCATGAGGGCCGCATCGTCGACGACCTGCCACACCATGCCCATGCGTGCGGCCTCCTCGGCCGGCACCGAGGCGCCGAGCATCGCCAGCGCCCGGGCGCGGGCATCGCCCACCGTGTGCGGCAGGAACCAGGTGCCACCGAGGTCGGGGATCAGCGAGATGCGCACGAAGGCCTGGTCGAACCGCGCCGAGCGCGCGGCGATCACGATATCGCAGGCCAGCGCCAGGTTGGCGCCGCCGCCCGCCGCCACGCCGTTCACCGCGGCCACGATCGGCTTGGGCAGGTCGCGCATGGCGCGGATCATGGGGTTGAAGATGCGGTCCATTGCGGCGCCGACGTCGCGCGGCCCCGACGCCCCCGCATCACCAGGACCGCCGCCCGCCAGGTCGGCGCCGGCGCAGAAGCCGCGGCCGGTGCCGGTCAGGAGCACGGCACGCACCGCGTCGTCTTCGCGGGCGCGTTTCAGCTCGGCATTCATGGCATCGATCAGTTGATGGCTCATGGCGTTCAGGCGCTGCGGGCGGTTGAGCGTCAGGGTCAGGACACCGCCCTCGAGGGCGGACAGAACGGGCGTTTCTTCCATGGTGGCAAGACTGGCATGGCCGAATCTGCCGCGCCATCCGGTCGCGTCGCATCGCGGCACTCGGTCCCGTATCCCGGAGCATGGCCACAATCCTGATCCTGGTCGGCACCGAGTCGGGCAATGCCCAGATGGTGGCCGACGCGCTGCAACCCGTGCTGGCGAGTGCCGGACACGCCGTCGACGTCACCGACAAGGCCGCGACCGCCGCCGACCTGCAGGCGCACGACGTGCTCCTCGCGGTCTGCGCGACCCACGGCTCGGGCGACATCCCGACCAACATCCTGCCGCTGGTCGAGACGCTCGAGCGCGACAAGCCCGACCTATCGGGCCATCGCTACGGCGTCATTGCCCTCGGCGACATGACCTACCAGGACACGTTCTGCGGCGGCGGCAAGAAGGTCGACCAGGCGCTGGAGCGGTGCGGCGCCCGGAAGGTCGGCGACCGTCTCGAAATCGACGCCTCCGAACAGCCCCTGCCCGACGAGGAAGCGCTGGCCTGGATCGAAGGCTGGAAGACGAAGGTCTGATCTTCCTCTTCTCCTCCCCATTCAAATGGGGAGGTGGCGGCGCCTTGCGCCGTCGGAGGGGTCATATGCTTGCAACGCCCATGACCCCATCGCCCCGTAAGACGGGGCACTTCCCCATCTGAATGGGGAAGGAGTTAGTCCGGCAGCGTGAAGATCTCCACCGGATCTCGCACACCGCGCAGGCGGTGTTTGCCGAGCGACTTCATCGGGCGCGGGCAATCGGCATTGAATTCGGCGGAGGCGCAGACGCGGACGCCAAGGGCCTTGGTGAGACCCTCCAGCCGCGAGGCGCGGTTGACGGCGGAGCCGATGACGGTGAAGTCGAGCCGGTCCTCGGTACCGATATTGCCGAAGGTCACGGTGCCCACATGGAGGCCGATGCCGAACTTCATCGGCTCAGCGCCGGCCGTAGCGCGCGCCTCGTTGGCGGCCTCGGCATCGGCGATCAGCTGGCGCGCGGCATCGAGCGCGGCCGCCGTCACCATCGGCATGAACAGCGCATCCTCGGCCGGGAAATAGGCCATCACACCATCGCCAATGAACTTCAGGATCTCGCCGCCGTGTTTGGAGAGCGCGTCGCCCACCAGCTGGAAGTAGTTGTTCAGCAGTTCGAGCACCTGATCGGGCGGCAGGCGCTCGTTTAGGCCGGTGAAGTCGCGCAGGTCGGAGAACCACAGCACCGCCCGGATCTCCTCGCCGTCGCCGCGGCGGATCATGCCGTGCAGGATGCGCTGACCGACCTGCCGGCCGAGATAGGTCTCGGCAACGGTCTGGGCGACACTCTCCTCGATGTGCATCTCCGTCACCGCGCCCATCATGTCGACGAGGCGCGTCAGATCGTCGATGTCGGCGTCACTGAACCCTTGCTTGCGGTCGGTCGCAAAGGCCACGACCGGCAGCGGCCCGTCGCGTCGGATGTGCATCGGCAGCGAGAAGTAATCGGTGCCGCCGCCGTCTTTCACCTCGTGCAGCACGTGATGGTGGCGCTCAGTCAGGCGATCCAGCCGGTAGCGGACCGGCGCTCCCCCTTCACGCACTTCCTGGATCGGGCTGCCGATATAGGCCGGGGTGAACTGCACGCCGTAGGCGCGTGTGATCGACTCGACGCGCTCGCCGCGCCGCCACAGATAGCCCATCGCCTGGAGCTGCGGATGGACGAGCTGGAGGCCGACATACATTCGCCAGACCGGCACGCCAGCCTCGAGCACGCGGTTCATCAGCTGCTCGATGAAGGCGTCCGGCCTCCTGATGAGCCGGCCTTCCCGCATCAGCCACTTCGCAACCGGCAGCAGCCGATCCGCTGCCGGTGCGATGGCGGGAGACGCCTCGCCGCTCAGGAGCCGCTCACGACGGCGGCGACTTCCTCACCGGAGGTGCGGAAGACGCGGCTGGCCGAGACGTCGGCGATCTTCTCGATATTGTCGGCCACGTCCTCGATGGTCGGCGCGCGGCCGTCGATCCGCAGGCCCTCGGCCTCGCGATACTCGATGCGCGCGAAGGTGCCGGCGCCGGCGCTCCAGATGTCGCCGGTGCGCTGGCACTGTTCGCTGCACAGGAAGGCGACCATCGGCGAGACGAACTCGGGCCTGAGCCTGGCCAGCGCCTCGGGCGTCATCAGGCTCTCGGTCATGCGCGTGGCCGCGATCGGCGCCAGCGCGTTCATCATGATGTTGTACTTCTGGCCTTCCAGGCGCAGCGCATTCATGAAGCCCACGACCGCGAGCTTGGCGCCGCCATAGTTGGACTGGCCGAAGGTGCCGTAGATGCCCGAGTTCGAAGAGGTCACGACGATGCGGCCATAGGCCTTGGCGCGCAGGATCGGCCAGGCGGCGTGCGTCACATAGGCGGTGCCGAGGAAGTGGACCTTCACGACGAACTCGAAATCCTCGGTCGTCATGTTGTGGAAGGTCTTGTCGCGCAGGACGCCGGCATTGTTCACGACGATGTCGACCGTGCCGAAGGCATCGACGGCGGTCTTCACGATGTTGGCGGCCGTCGCGGCCTCGGCGACGGAATCGTAGTTGGCGACGGCGATGCCGCCGGCCGCCTTGATCTCGTCGACCACCTTGTCGGCCGCGGCGTGACCACCGCCGCCTGTATTGATGGGACGGCCGTCGACCGCGCCGCCCGGATCGTTCACGACCACCTTGGCGCCGCGGCTGGCCAGCAGCAGCGCGTGGGCGCGGCCCAGTCCGTTGCCCGCGCCGGTGACGATGGCGACGCGATTGTCGAAGCGGATTGTCATGTCTGTCCTCTACTCTTTCTTGAGAATTACGACCGAGGCCACGGCCTCTTCCATGCCGATCACGCCGCCGCCATTCTCGGCGAGCGCGACTTCGGCGCCTTTCACCTGACGCTCGCCGGCCTCGCCGCGCAGCTGCGTGGCGAGCTCGGCCAGCATCGACAGGCCGGTCGCGCCGACCGGATGGCCCTTGGAGACGAGGCCGCCCGATGTATTGACCGGCAGCTTGCCGCCGGGGCCGGTGGCGCCCGATTCGACGAACTTGCCGCCCTCGCCCTCGGGGCAGAAGCGCAGCATCTCGCACTGGTAGATCTCGCAGAAGCTGGTGGCGTCGTGGACCTCGGCAACGTCGATGTCCTCCGGCCCCAGCCCCGCCATCCTGTAGGCCTTGTCCGCGGCCGCGCGCGTCAGGCCCGGCGCGTCGAGGTTGCGGTACATGCCGCCCGAGAAGCCGACGCCCGCAATCTTCACGGCGCGGTCCCGCACTTCCCTGGGCAGCCCGTCGAGATACTCCTTCGAGCAGAGCAGCGCCGCCGCCGCGCCGTCACCGATCGGCGCGCACATGGCGCGGGTCAGCGGGAACGACACGGGGCGGTCCTCCATCACCGACTGCGGCGTCATCTGGAAACGGTACTGCGCCTTCTCGTTGAGCGCCCCGTAATTGTGGTTCTTGGCGGCGCCGGCCGCGATCTGGGCCTGGGTCGTGCCGTACTTCCACATGTGCCACTTGGCCTGCATGGCGTAGGTATCCATGAAGATGGTGCGGTCATCGCCCGGCTTGAACTCGGAGCCGACCATCTTGCCCACCCGGTTCATCTCCTCGACCAGCCGGTCGTGCTGGCTGGTGATGTAGCCCTGGTTGAAAAGGCCCGCCGTGCGCTCGGGCGCCTCCGGGCTGAACAGCTTCTCGACGCCCAGGCAGAAGGTGAGCTCGTGCGTGCCGGCCAGCACGTCCTTCCAGGCGCCCATGAAGGCGGTCGAGGCGGTGGCGCAGGCATTCTCGACGTTGAACATCGGCACGCGCTCGGGGAACAGCCCCTCCTCGACCAGCGGCTGGAACAGCGCCTGGCCGCGGATCGAGTTCTGGCCCCAGAAGCCCATGCCGCAATTGCCCAGCCAGCCGGTTTCGATGTCGCTGCCCTTTTCCATGCCGGCATCGGCCAGGGTTCCCATATAGGCCTCCCGGGCGAGGTCGCCGAAGCTGAGGCCCGGGTGCTTCTTGAAGACGGTCGTGTAGGCGCCGATCATGTAGACGTCGCGCATGGGGCGGTTTCCTCAGGTTGGCTTTGGCCCCATTTGAGCGTATCCAAACGGCTTACGCTAGGAGAACGAACATGGCTGTAGCGGCCCAGGCGAAAGCCCTCAACGTCGATGCCACGATCGCCGAGCTGAAGGCGCTGTTCGGCGACCGGGTCAGCACCGCGCACGCCGTCCGCGAACAGCACGGCAAGGACATTTCGTATCACGAAGCGCACCTGCCCGACGCCGTGGTCTTCGCCGAATCGACCGAGGAAGTGCAGCAGATCGTCCAGCTCTGCGCCCGCCACAAGACCCCGATCATCCCGTTCGGCACCGGCACCTCGCTGGAGGGCCATATCAGCGCCCCCAACGGCGGCATCTCGCTCGACGTCAGCCGCATGAACAAGGTGCTGCAGGTCAACGAGGCCGACCTCGACGTGGTCGTGCAGCCCGGCGTCACCCGCAAGCAGCTCAACGAATACCTGCGCGCCACCGGCCTGTTCTTTCCGATCGATCCCGGCGCCGACGCCTCGATCGGCGGCATGACCAGCACGCGCGCCTCCGGCACCAACGCCGTGCGCTACGGCACGATGCGCGAGAACGTGCTGTCGCTGCAGGTCGTCACGCCCGACGGGCGGATCATGCAGCTCGGCCGCCGCTCGCGGAAGTCGAGCGCGGGCTACGACCTGGTGAAGCTGTTCGTCGGCTCCGAGGGCACGCTGGGCGTCATCACCGAGATCACGCTCCGCCTCTACGGCACGCCGGAATCGATGGTCGCGGCAACCTGCGCCTTCGAGACGCTGGAGGGCGCGGTCAACACGGTGATCCAGACCATCCAGTCCGGCATCCCGGTGGCGCGCATCGAGCTGATGGACACCTACACCGTCGACACGGTGAACCAGTACTCCAAGCTCACGCTGCCGCAGAAGAACCTGCTGCTGCTCGAATTCCACGGCACCGAGGCCGGCACCAAGGAGCAGGCCGAGATGGTGCAGGCCATCGCCGCCGAGCATGGCGGCGGCGACTTCGCCTGGACCAACCAGGCCGAGGAACGCAGCAAGATGTGGCAGGCCCGCCACGACGCGGCCTGGGCCGCCAAGGCCTACAAGCCGGGCTGGGGCATGTGGGCGACCGATGTCTGCGTGCCGATCAGCAAGCTCGCCGAATGCATCCTCGAGACGCAGAAGGACATCCAGGCCAACGGCCTCTACGCGCCGATCGTCGGTCATGTCGGTGATGGCAACTTCCATCTCACCATGATGGTCGACCCGAACGACCCGACCTACCTGCCGCGCGCCGAAGGCCTCAACGACCGCATGATCGCCCGCGCCCAGCACCTCGGCGGCACCTGCACCGGCGAGCACGGCGTCGGCATCGGCAAGATCAAGTATCTCTACGCCGAGCACGGCGAGGCGATGTCGCTGATGCGCGCGATCAAGAAGGCGATCGACCCGGACAACATCATGAACCCGGGCAAGATCATCGGCCCGATCAATTAGGATTGCTCCCCATTCAGATGGGGAGGTGGCGGCGTCTCACGCCGACGGAGGGGTCATGACGTTCGCGACACTCATGACCCCATCGCCCCGTAAAACGGGGCACTTCCCCATTTGAATGGGGAAGCAAATGACGCGAAGAAGACTCACCCGCCCGAGGCGACGATGCATTCCTTGACGCGCTTCCAGGCGGCGGGGGCGCTCTTGCCGAGATCGACGTCGTCGCGATCCTCGCTGCCGCCCAGCAGGACGCTGTAGCCGCCCTTGGCGGCAATGGTCTCGATCGCCGCCGGCGGCAGGATCATCCACATGCGCTTCCCGTCGGCCTCGACCAGCAGATCCCATTGCATACCGTTCGCCGGCTCACGCAGGGGAACGACGATGGAATTGGGGAACTTGCCCTTGCGGCCCTCGGCGCGGACGCTGAGATAGGAGTGGCCGTCGGTGCGCATCGCCAGGATGTCGTCCCGGCCGCCGACGCGGCGGAAGCCGCGGCAGTTCGTGACGCCGCTCTGCTCCTTCGTCCGCGTGAACGCCCAGCTGTCGAAGCCCTTGCCGTAAGGCTGCGGGCCGCCCTGCGCCAGCGCCATCGACGACAGGCCCGCCAGGCACAGGCCCGCGAGTACGCTCTTCACCACCATCTACCCTCTCCCCAGAGTACGGGCGGATAGAAGCCGACGCCGGGCAATTGCGTCAAGACAGCGCCCGAAAAAGCAAAAGGGCCGGCGAATGCCGGCCCTTTCTCTTGAAGCAGACGCGCCTTACTTGGCGGCCTGGATCATGATCTCGACCGAGAGACCCGGAGCCGCGAGCTTGGCTTCGACCGTCGCGCGGGCCGGGGCGTTGCCGGGGGAAACCCAGGCGTCCCAGACTTCGTTCATCTGGCTCCAGGTCGAGATGTCGGTCAGCCAGATGTTGGCCGACAGCACCTTCGACTTGTCGGTGCCGGCCTCGGCCAGGAACTTGTCGACCTTGTCGAGGATCTGCTTGGTCTGGCCCTTCACGTCGGCCTTGGCGTCGTCGGCGGTGAGGCCGGCGAGATAGACCGTGTCGCCATGGACCACGGCGCTGCTCATGCGGGCGCCGGCGTTGATGCGCTTGATGCTCATATTCTCTCTCCTCGAAGAAACTTCAAAAGCGGGCGGGACCTTAGCAGAGGCTAGATCGCCGCGACGACCATGATTTCGACCTTCATGTTCGGGTCGTTCAGCCGGGCCTGGACCGTCGCGCGGGCGGGCGCGTGGCCGGGCGCGACCCAGGCGTCCCAAACTTTATTCATGGCGGCAAAATCGGAGATATCGCTCAGCCAGATCGTGGCCGTCAGGATCTTCGACTTGTCGCTGCCGCCCTTGGCCAGCAGCGAGTCGATCTCGGCCAGCGCCTGCTGCACCTGGCCGGTGATGTCGAGGCTCGTATCCTCGGGGATCATGCCCGAACAATGGATGCGGTTGCCCAGGATGACGGCCTCGCTCATGCGCGGGCCGCAGTCGATTCGCGTTATGGTGCTCATGATCCGCCCCTCATAAAGCGCCCTGTCCCCTCGCACAACGGACCGGACACGCACTCCGCGCTGCCCGCGCCGCCGGATCGCGTTACAGTTCGAGCAAGCCTACCGGAGAAACGCCATGACCATCCGCCGCCCCCTCGACGGGATGCTCGTCCTCGATCTCGGCCAGATCTACAACGGCCCCTATTGCGGCCTGCAGCTCGCCTTCATGGGCGCGCGCGTGCTCAAGATCGAGCCGCCGGAGGGCGACGTGGTGCGCCGCCGCAAACGCGAGGTCGAGCCCTATCCGCTGGTCATGCTGAACTCCAACAAGGAGTCGGTCGTCCTGGATTTCAAGCAGCCGCGCGGCAAGGAGATCTTCCTCGACCTCGTCGCCAAGGCCGACGTGCTGATCGAGAACTTCGCCGCCGGCGTGATGGACCGGCTCGGACTTGGCTACGAGGTGCTGAGCAAGCTGAACCCGCGCCTGGTCTATGGCGGCAGTTCGGGCTTCGGCCTCGACGGCCCCTATCGCGACCTCGCCGCCATGGACGTCACCATCCAGGCGATGAGCGGTATCACCAATGCGACGGGCGACGCCGACGGGCCGCCGACCAAGGCCGGCGCCGCGGTCTGCGACTTCCTCGCGGGCATCCATCTCTGCGCCGGCATCCTGGGCGCGCTCGTCCAGCGCGAGCGCACGGGCAAGGGCCAGCGGGTCGAGGTCGCCATGCACGAGGCCGGCGCGATCTCGATCGCCTCGGCGCTGGGCGCGGTGATGGACGGCGACAAGAATGTGCCGGACCGCACCGGCAACCGTCATCCCGCCCTCGCGATGGCGCCGTACAACACCTATCGCTGCCGCGACGGCTATGTCGCGATCTTCACCTCGGCCGAGCGGCACTGGACGTCGATGTGCGAGATGCTGGGCCGCGAGGACTGGCTCGCGAATCCCGAGTTCGCG
The DNA here is from genome assembly GCF_965279625.1 of Reyranella sp. GTDB lineage: Bacteria > Pseudomonadota > Alphaproteobacteria > Reyranellales > Reyranellaceae > Reyranella. Next base: position 4,729,391 of record NZ_OZ257251.1, on the reverse strand, counting down.
ACCACACCCGGCCGCGCCCGGAACATGGACCTGATCGACGACACGGTCGGCGCCTGGACCTTGCCGAAGACCAAGGACGAGGTGCTGGCCGCGCTCAACGAAGCGCGGGTCCCCTGCGCCCCGGTGAAGACCGCGCGCGAGGTCGCCTACGACCCGCATCTCGAGGCCCGCGGCTTCTGGGTCGATGTCGACCATCCGCGCCGCGGCAAGACCCGCGTGCCGATCTCGCCCATCCGGCTCCACACCGGCGGCAAGTCGGAGATCAAGCGTCCGGCGCCGACCCTCGGGCAGCATACCGATGCGGTGCTGGGCGAGTTGCTCGGATTGAAGGCGGACGAGCTGCTGCAGTTGCGCGCCAGCGAAGTCACCGTGCCTGTGACGGAACGGAAGAAGAAGTAGTAACTGTCCTCCTGAGCGCCGCGCAGGATCTCACGCCAGCTTCATCACCGCTGGTCGATCCGTCAGGTCCTTCGCGGCGCCCAGGACGACTGAAAGGGAGACACGCCATGCCGATCATCGATTCCCAGGTCCATGCCTACGAGGCCAACACGCTGCAGCGGCCGTGGGCCACCGTGCCGAACTGGCCCCCGCATGTGACCGGCGACGAGATGGTGGCGGCGATGGACGCGGTCGGCGTCGACGGCGCGATCATGATCTCGCCCTTCGCGACGTACCGCTATGACGCCAGCTACGCCGAGGAGGTGGCGCGCCGTCACCCCACCCGCATGGCCATCGTGAAGCCCGTCGATCCCGACGACGAGAACGTGGCCGACGTGATCGCCAAGTGGAAGGAGACGCAGGGCGCCGTCGGCATCCGCATCTTCCTGCGCGAGGAGGAAAAGCGCGGCGCCGACCATCCCGGCCTCGACCGCATCTGCAAGGCCGCGGTCCAGCACGACCTGCCGCTCAATTTCCTGTTCTGGGGCAGGGTCGACGAGGGCATGCAGATCATCGACCGCCATCCCGAGACGCGCTTTATCGTCGATCATCTCGGCATCCTGCAGCCGCGCGTCCCGCCCGCGCCCGCCGAGCCGTGGGCCGACCTGCCCAAGATCCTCGACCTCGCGAAGCGCCCGAACGCCGTGATCAAGATCAGCGGCGCCTGCACACTTTCCAGGGAGCCCTATCCGTTCCCCGACATCTGGGATCCGCTGAAGCGCATCTTCGACGCCTGGGGCTTCGAACGCTGCCTCTGGGGCACCGACTGGACCCGCGCCTTCGCCGTCGTGAACTACGAGAACGCGGTGACGCCGTTCCTCGAGACCAAGACGCTCAGCGACAGCGAACGCGCGATGCTGATGGGCGGCGCCTGCGCCAAGGCCTACGGCTGGTCGCCCTCCAAGTCATCCTGAGCGCAGCGAAGGATCTCGCGCGAGCCACGGAGTACTCCGATCGCTCCGCAAGGTCCTTCGCTGTGCTCAGGACGACAGGTTGAGTTAAGAACGCTCGCGAATGTCGCTGAACTTCACCTTCGGGCTCTTCTCGGCGATGTAGCCCAGCTCCCAGGCGTTGCGTGCCAGGAACACCGGGGAGCCGTCGCGGTCCTCGGACATGCCGCCGCGGTTGGCGGACATGAACTCCTCGAGATCGGCCTTGGTCTCGGCCGAGATCCAGCGCGCGGTCTCGAACGGCGCGGGCTCCAGGTCGATATGGACGTTGTACTCGGCCTCGACGCGGGTCTTGAGCACGTCGAGCTGCAGTTCGCCGACGACGCCCACGATATGGTCGCCGCCGATGACCCGGCGGAACACCTGGGTCACGCCCTCTTCCGCCAGGTCCTCGAGCGCGCGCCTGAGCTGCTTGGACTTCATCGGGTCCTCCAGCCGCACGCGGCGCAGGATTTCCGGCGCGAAGTTGGGGATGCCGACGATCTTCAGCGTCTCGCCCTCGGTCAGCGTGTCGCCGACGCGCAGCACGCCGTGATTGGGAATGCCGATGATGTCGCCGGGCCACGCCTCGTCGACGATCTCGCGCTCGCGGGCGAAGAACAGGATCGGCGAATTGACCGACAGGACCTTCGACGTGCCCATCTGCGTCAGCTTCATGCCGCGACGGAACTTGCCGCTGCACAGGCGCAGGAAGGCAATGCGGTCGCGGTGGTTGGGATCCATGTTGGCCTGGACCTTGAACACGAAGCCCGAGACCTTGGGCTCGGTCGGCTCGATCGGCCGCGGCTCGGCGGGCTGCGGCCGCGGCGGCGGCGCCCAGGCGGCGATCGCGTCGAGCAGTTCCTTCACGCCGAAATTGTTGTAGGCCGAGCCGAAGAACACCGGCGACAGGTGGCCGGCGCGGTAGCTTTCGAGATCGAAGGCGGGATAGCCCGCGCGCACCAGCTCGACCTCTTCGGCGAAATTGGAATCGGCGATCGTGTAGTTCTCGATCACCTCGCCGATGCGGCTCCTGTCGGTGTTGTCGAACACCAGCATGCGGTTGTTGTTGAGATCGTAGGTGCCCTTGAAGTTCTGGCCCGAGCCGGTCGGCCAGGTCATGGGCGAGACGTCGAGCGCCAGGGTCGAGGCGACCTCGTCCAAAAGCTCGATCGGGTCCTTGGACTCGCGGTCCATCTTGTTGATGAAGGTGATGATCGGCACGTCGCGCAGGCGGCAGATCTCGAACAGCTTGCGGGTGCGCGCCTCGATGCCCTTGGCGGCGTCGATCACCATCACCGCCGAATCGACGGCGGTCAGGGTACGGTAGGTGTCCTCGGAGAAGTCTTCATGGCCCGGCGTGTCGAGCAGGTTGAAGACCGCGCCGCCATACTCGAAATGCATCACCGAGGTGGTGACCGAGATGCCGCGCTGCTGCTCGATCTTCATCCAGTCCGAGCGTGCCCGCCGCGCCTCGCCGCGCGCCTTCACGGCACCGGCGACATGGATGGCGCCGCCGAACAGCAGCAGCTTCTCCGTCAGCGTCGTCTTGCCGGCGTCGGGATGCGAGATGATCGCAAACGTGCGCCTGAGCCCGGCGGGATGGCCGGCGAGACGGGCGTCGGAATCGGGAAGAGCGGCGGAATCGGGCACTTTTTGGGGGGTCCTTCGGGGTGGCGTGGGGGTAGCGGACAGGTCCGTTGGCGTCAACTCACGCGGGGCGCGCTTCTCCCCCGCCATCCGCGTGCCCTGGCGCTTGGTCGCACTGCCGAGGTTTGTTAGTAGGGCGCGGGCTTTTTCCGGCGCGCGTGGGCGGACCGAATGGATTGGGCCGGATGGATTGGGGTCGATGGACAAGAAGAAGCCTGGCAGGACGCCAATCGCGCTACGCGTGCTGAAAGAGCTGGTGCTCCCGCTGGCCGGCGGCGGCGCCTACGGCACGCTGGTGGCGCAGGCCAAGCAGATGCCGCTCGACGGCGTGACGGCCGGTGGCGTGGCGTTCTTCTGCATCCTGGCGGCACAGGGCCTGGTCCTGCGCGCCGCGCGGACGGCCCGGAGCGAGCCGCAGCCCGCCCCGCAGGCCGTGCCTGCTCCCGCCCCGGAGCCGCTCAAGCTGCCCGCTCCCGAGAAAGCGCCGGAGAAGGAACCGGAGCCCGCGCCCGCGCTCATCGCCGCGCCGACGGTCGAGCCCCTCCTCAAGCCCATCGTCGAGCCCGTCGCCAAACCGGTCGAGGAGCCGGCCCCTGTGCCCGCCCCGGCGCTTGTGCCCGAGCCTGCGGTGACGCCCGCCCCGAAGCCTGTCCCCAAGCCCGCCAACGACTTCGTCAGCATCCGGGTCGGCATCGAGGAGCTGAAGGAGCAAGGCGCCCTGCCCGAACCCGAGCCGGAAAAGCCGGAAGACGGCCAGCGCCCGCTCTTCCGCAACCTCGCCCACGCCCCCACCAAGCGGACCCCAGTCGAAGCGCTGGCGCCGAAGCAGCTGCTCGACCTCAAGATGCCCTACCAGGCGGTGCTGAACGCCGCCGTCAACTTCGAACGCGAGGTCAAGCGCCAGGCCGACATGGTCGACGACCGGACGGCCAGGCTCGAAAGCCTGTTAGAGGATCCGCGCTTCAACCTGTCGAAGGACCGGCTGCGCCAGCTCGATACGCTGCGCCGCATCCGCAACAACATTCTCCACGGCTTCGAAACCCTCGTCGATCCGATCGAAGCCGCCGCCCTCGTCGCCGCTTTCGACAAAGCAGCGACATGGTTCGATCCCGCCAATATCGAGCCGCTGGAGCCTGCGAAGGCCGAGGCCGAGGACGAGACGCCGGCGAAGGACGAAGCGGAGAAGCCTGCCGAAGATGAGGCCAAGGAGACCCCGAACACGGAAGCCGAAGAGCCTGTGAACGAAGAGGCAAGAGCCGTCACCGAGAACGAGGAGCCTGCGAATGCGGAAGCAGGAGAGCCCGTAAAAGAAGAGGCAAAAGCCGGCGTCGAGGACGGAGGCGAGAAACGCGGCAAGGATGAGACTGAGACGAAGGTCGAGGCTGCCAAGAGCTGAGAGTTTGCGAGGGCGAACCGGGGGACTAAACTCCCTCCATGAACCCCGACCAGATCAAGACTTTCATCGGCAGCTTCTGGGACAACCAGATCCTGCCGTCGCTCACCGAATACATCCGCATCCCCAACAAGTCGCCGTCGTTCGACCCGAAGTGGGAAGAGAACGGCTACATGGAGCAGGCGGTCACGCTGATGACCGACTGGGCACGGCCGCACGTCGCCGCCTTCGCGGGCGCGACGATGGAGGTGGTGCGGCTGCCCGGGCGCACGCCGCTGATCTTCATCGAGATCCCGGGCGACGACAACGACGACACCGTCCTGCTCTACGGCCATCTCGACAAGCAGCCCGAGATGAAGGGCTGGGCCGAGGGCATGGGGCCGTGGATCCCGGTGCGCAAGGACGACAAGCTCTATGGCCGCGGCGGCGCCGACGACGGCTACGCGATCTATGCCTGCTTCGCGGCGCTCTTGGCTCTCAAGGAGCAGGGCATCCCGCGCACCCGCTGCGTCATCATGATCGAGGGCTGCGAGGAATCCGGCAGCTACGACCTGCCCTTCTACGTCGATCACCTGCTCGACCGGATCGGCGACCCGTCGCTGGTGGTCTGCCTCGATTCCGGCTGCGGCGACTGGGACCGGATGTGGCTCACCACGTCGCTTCGCGGCATCGCGGCCGGCACGCTCAAGGTGCGCGTGCTGAACGAGGGCGTGCATTCGGGCGACGCATCGGGGATCGTGCCCTCCTCCTTCCGCATCACGCGCGCGCTGCTGACGCGCCTGGAGGACGAGGCGACCGGCGAGATGAAGCTGCCGGAGCTGTTCGTGCAGATCCCGCCGCAGCGCATCGCGCAGGCCTCGGAAGCCGCGCGCGTGCTGGGCGAGGAGGTCTATCGCAAGTTCCCCTTTGCCGGCACGACCAAGCCGATGGTCGAGGATCTCGGCCAGATGGTGCTGAACCGCACCTGGCGGCCACAGCTCGCGACCGTGGGCATGGCGGGCTATCCGGAGCCGGTCGATGCCGGCAACGTGCTGCTGCCCTACACCGAGGCCAAGATCAGCGTGCGCACGCCGCCGACGCTCGACGCCAGGGAAGCCGTGAAGGCCATGAAGAAGGCGCTGGAGTCCGATCCGCCCTATGGCGCCACCGTCGAGTTCGATGCCGGCGAAGGCGCCAGCGGCTGGCATGCGCCGCCGCTGGCACCGTGGCTGGAGACGGCCGTGAACGACGCCTCGCAGGAAGCCTTCGGCCAGCCGGTCGCCTACATGGGCGAAGGCGGCACGATCCCCTTCATGGGCATGCTGGGCGACAAGTTTCCCAAGACGCAGTTCGTGATCACCGGCGTGCTGGGGCCGCATTCGAATGCGCATGGACCGAACGAGTTCCTGCACATTCCCACGGGCAAGAAGGTGACGGTCGCGACGGCGCTGATGATCGCGGCGCATTACGAGCGGAAGAAGAAGTAATCTTACGCCTCCCCATTCAGATGGGGAGGTGGCGGCGTATCGCGGATTGTAACCAAGCCGCTGAGCCGACGGAGGGGTCATAGCTTTGCGACGCCTATGACCCCATCGCCCCCGTTAGACGGGGGACACTTCCCCATTTGAATGGGGAAGGAAGCGTTTAGCCGTTCAATTCCTCCCGCAGCATCTCGAGTTCGAGCCATTCGCTTTCCGCGGCTTCGATCTCGGCCTGGGCGGTGCCGATGCGGGTGGTCTTGGACTGGAAGGACTTGGGATCGCGGCGGTAGAGGTCGGGATCCGTCAGCGCCTTTTGTAGCGTGGCAATCTCGGCCTGCAGGGCCTCGATCTTCTTCGGCAGTTCGACCAGGGCGCGTTCGCGCTTGTAGCCGAGGCGGGCCTTGCCCTGCCCTGCAGCCTTTGGCGCGGCCGGCTTGTCCCTTGCGCGCGACGGCGTGACGCCCGTTGGCTCCACGCGCGGGCCGCGCTGGTTCACGTAGTCGCTGTAGCCGCCGGCATATTCGGTCGCCGTGCCGTCGCCTTCGAGCACGATGGTCGAGGTGACAAGCCGGTCGAGGAAATCGCGATCGTGGCTCACCAGCAGGACGGTGCCGTCGTAATCGTCGAGCGCCTCCTGCAGGAGATCGAGCGTGTCGGCGTCGAGATCGTTGGTCGGCTCGTCGAGCACGATCATGTTCGACGGCGCGGCCAGCGCCTTCGCCAGCAACAGGCGGTTGCGCTCGCCGCCCGACAGGGTACGCACCGGCTGGCGCGCCTGCTCGTCGCGGAACAGGTATTCGCGCAGGTAGGTCATCAAGTGCGTGAGGTGGCCGCGCACCAGCACATGGTCGTTGCGGTCGGCCAGCGTCTCCCACGGCGTCTTGTCGGGATCGAGGCCGATGCGGCGCTGGTCGATCACCACCGGCATCAGGTTCGAGCCCAGCTTGACCGTGCCGCTGTCGGGCTCGAGCTCGCCCATCAGCATCTTGAGCAGGGTCGTCTTGCCGGCGCCGTTGGGCCCGATCAGGCCGATGCGGTTCTTGCGGAAGATACGCGTCGAGAAATCCTCGACGATGACCTTGTCGCCCCAGCGCTTGGTGATGTTGCGCGCGGTCACGACCAGCGCGCCCGAGGCCTCGGCGCTGCCGGCCTCGATCGAGGCGCGGCCGACGGGGCCGATCTGCTGGCTGCGCTGCTGGCGAAGGGCTGAAAGCGCGCGCAGTCGGCCCTCGTTGCGCGTACGGCGGGCGCGGATCGACTTGCCCGCCCACTCGGTCTCGCGCTCGATCAGCCGGTCGAGCTTGTGCCGCTCCGTCGCCTCGCGCTCGATGATGTCGTTCGACCAGGCCTCGAACTCGCCATAGCCCTTGTCGAGCCGGCGCACGATGCCGCGATCGAGCCACAGCACGGCGCGCGTCAGGTTGGTGAGGAAACGCCGGTCATGGCTAACCAACACATAGGCGCCGCGCCACCTCGAAAGCTTTTCCTCCAACCACTCGATGGTCGGCAGGTCGAGATGGTTGGTCGGCTCGTCGAGCAGCATCACGTCGGGCTCGCCGATCAGCACGCGCGCCAGCGCCGCGCGCCGCGCTTCGCCGCCCGACAGGGTGGTCGGATCGCGCCCGTTGTCGAGCTTCATGTCCTCGAGGATGGCGGCGACGCGATAATCGTCCGGCCCCAGCGAATCGGTCAGGGCGGAGGAGACGTAGTCGCCGACCGTGGCGTGGCCGGTGAAATCCGGCTCCTGCGGCAGGGTGGCCACGGCGGCGCCGGGCTGGGCGAAGCGCTCGCCGGAATCGGCGATCGGCGCGCCCGCCAGGATGCGCAGCAGGGTCGACTTGCCCGCGCCATTGCGGCCGACCAGCGACAGGCGCTCGCCCGGACCGATTCCCAGATCGACGCCGGCCAGGATGGTCTGGTCGCCGAGATGGAAGCGGATGCCGCTGAGCGCGAGGAGAGGAGGATCGGCCATGGAGCGCGCTGTATTGGCCGAACCCGTCCGCCTCGGCAAGGGCGAAGCCCGGGTTAGGGCAAGGGCGAAACCCGGGTTGGGGCAAGGCGAAGCCCGCGTTTGACGGGCCGGTCGGCGCCCTGCATGAAGGCCGCATGGTAATGGGGCTCACCACGGGACTCTGGGTCAGCGCGCAAATACGTCTGTGCGACCGCGCGTTCATTCCGGCCGCCGTCGTGCGGCGCGGCGATCCCGATGTCGGAACCGTGCTGCTGAAGATCAACCGCTTCGAGGCGGGCGTGACCGTGTACACGCAGACCAGCACGCTCGACGATGAGGCGGCATGGAGCCGCGGCACCGGCCCCTCGCCCGTCACCGAGCCCGAAGCCGACGCCTACATCGCCCGCCAGGTCGCCCGCGATCCCGACCTCTGGGTCCTCGAAATCGAGGACCGCAAGGGCGAATACAAGATGATCGGGAAAGTGGTTTAGGCCGAGCGAAGCTCGGCCCGTGAGCGTCAGGACATTGCTATGCAATGTCCGGGAGCGACGTAAGGAAGAACGCCCACAGGCCTATTGCGCGCCGAGCACCGTCGTCGGATCGATCGTCTTGCCGGAGCGGCGGACCTCGAAGTGGAGCTGCGGATTGGCGCTGCCGCCGGAATTGCCGACCTTGGCGATGGTCTGGCCCTTCTTGACCGTATCGCCCTTCTTCACCAGCAGTTCTTCGTTGTTGCCGTAGGCGGTGATGTAGCCGCCGGAATGCTCGATCAGCAGCAGGTTGCCCATGCGGGCGACCTCGCCGCCGGCATAGACGACCTTGCCGCCCTCGGCGGCCTTCACGGGCGTGCCCTTGGCGGCGGCGATGTCGATGCCGTCGTTCTTCTGGCCGCCCGACGTGCCGTAGCTCGAGACGACCTTGCCGTTGACCGGCCAGATCATCCGCGCCGGCGGCGTGGCCGGCACAGTGACCGACTGCGAGGCCTTGCTGAGCGGTGTGGGCTCGCCCGCGGGTGCGGCGGAGCGCGGCGCCTCGCCCTGGCCCTGCGCGCCCGGCGGCGGCGCCAGGCCTTCGCGCTTCACCGAGGACGGCGCGTTGGGGTTGGCGGCGGAGGTCTGCTGGCTGGCGGGCTCGCCGTAGCTGTCCTGCACGAAGCGCGCACCGGGCATGGCGAGCGACTGGCCCGGCTTGATCGTGTACGGCGGCTTGAGATTGTTGCGGTCGATGATGGTCTGCGACGGCACGCCATAGCGGCGCGACAGGGCGTCGACCGTGTCCTTGTCCTTCACGACATAGACGGGAACGGCGTTCGGACCGGCGGCGGACCCGGGATATTCCATGGTGCCTTCACGGGCACCCATGACGGTGTTGCAGGCGCCGAGCGCGACCGACAGCACCGCCATTGTACCCAGCGTATGCATGCGGCCGGCCCATCGCGAGGGGAAGCGAGGGGCGTTCTTCATGGTGCCATACTACTGCATTGAGATTCTGGCGGGAATAGGAGCCTCCGAGGGTCGTTCGTTCTTCGACGCTCTCGGACATTGCCCTGGGCAATGTCCTGTCGCTCCTCCGGCTGAGCTTCGCTCAGCCCTGCCCCAGCACCGGCAGCGGTCCCGCGACCAGCGGCACGAACCGCACCGGCATCAGCGTGTCGCGTTGCAGGCCGCTCTCGTTCTTCACGATGCGCTCGACGACCTGGGAGGTGGGATCGCGGCCCACCGGCACAATCAGGATGCCGCCGACGGCGAGCTGGTCGATCAGCGCCTGCGGGCGCTCCTCCGCCGCGGCGGTGACGATGATGCGGTCGAACGGCGCCTGGCCCGGCCAGCCCTTGCTGCCGTCGTTGATGTCGACCACGACGTTGTAGATACCGAGGTCGAGCAGCAGGCGCTCCGCGGCCTTGGAGAGCGGCTTGAAGCGTTCCACCGAGTAGACGCGGCGCGCCAGCCTTGCCAGCACGGCGGCCTGATAACCGGAGCCGGTGCCGATCTCCAGCACCTTCATGCGCGGCCCGACCCGCAGCGCCTCGGTCATGGCGGCGACCACCAGGGGCTGGCTGATCGTCTGGCCGAAGGCGATGGGCAGTGCCGTGTTCTCCCAGGCGCGCTCGGCGAAGGTCTGCGACACGAAGCGCTCGCGGTCGACCGAGGCGATCGCGGCCAGAACGTTCTCGTCCGTGATGCCCGAGTTGCGCAGCTCGGCGATCAGACGCTGCATGGCGGGGACGTTCACGCAGCCCCCTCAGTCGAGTTCGACGGGGGCCGCCTCGAACTCCGCGACGAGCTTCCGGCGCATGCTTTCGTGCGTCAGGTCGAGGTGCAGCGGGGTCACCGAGATGTGGCCCGAGCGGACGGCGGCGATGTCGCTCGCGGCGTCGATCTCGCTCTCCTGCGGGGCATAGCCGATCCAGTAGTAGGTGCCGCCGCGCGGATCCTTGCGCTCAACGATATGGCCGCCGAAGCCGCGCGTGCCGGTGTGGGTGACCCGCACCCCCTGGACCGAGGCCGCGACGACGTCGGGGAAATTGACGTTGACCAGAACGTTGCGCGGCCAGTCGAGCGCCAGCACCCGGCGCGCCACGGCGGCGCCATGGGCGGTCGCGGTGCCCCATTTCACCGGGTGATCGAAGGCAGACGCCTGGCTGAAGGCGATCGACGGGATGCCCAGCAGGCAGCCTTCCATGGCCGCCGCGATGGTGCCCGAATAGGTCACGTCGTCGGCGATGTTGGTGCCGCGGTTGACGCCCGACAGGACGAGATCGGGCTTGCGGTCCTTCATCAGGTGCTTGACGGCGAACAGCACGCAGTCGGTCGGCGTGCCGTCGACCGCGAATTTTCCGTTGCTGACCTCGCGGGCCCGGATCGGCCGCGACAGCGACAGCGAATGGCCGGCGCCGCTCTGGTTGACCTCGGGCGCCACGATCCAGACGTCGCTCGACAGCTGCGTGGCGATCTCGACCAGCGCCTCGAGACCGGGCGCGTGGATGCCGTCGTCGTTGGTGACGAGAATGCGCGCCTTGGCGAGGTTGGGAACCTTCATTTTTTGGCGGGCGCAGACGCCGCAGGGGGCGCGGGAATGAGTTCGAGGCCGCCCATGTAGGAGCGCAGCGCCTCGGGCACCGTCACCGAGCCGTCTTCGTTCTGGTAGTTCTCCAGCACCGCGACCAGGGTGCGGCCGACCGCCAGCGCCGAGCCGTTCAGGGTGCACAGGAACCGCGTCCCCTTGCCCTCCTGCGGCCGGTAGCGCGCGTTCATGCGGCGGGCCTGGAAGTCGCCCATGTTCGAGCAGCTCGAAATCTCGCGATAGGCATTCTGGCCGGGCAGCCAGACCTCGATGTCGTAGGTCTTGCGGGAGCCGAAGCCCATGTCGCCGCCGCACAGAACCACGGTGCGATAGGCGAGGCCGAGGCGCTTCAGCACCTCCTCGGCACGACCCGTCATGCGCTCGTGCTCGGCCGCCGCCTGCTCGGGCGTGGTGATGCTCACCAGCTCGACCTTGGGAAACTGGTGCTGGCGGATGATGCCGCGCGTATCCTTGCCGGCCGATCCCGCCTCGGAGCGGAAGCAGGGCGTGAACGCGGTGAAGCGCAGCGGCAGCTCCTTCTCGTCCAGCACCATGTCGTTCACCAGGTTGGTGAGCGAGACCTCGGCGGTGGGGATCAGCCAGAAGCCGTTGTCGGTATGGAACATGTCCTCGGCGAACTTCGGCAGCTGGCCGACGCCATAGACGGCGGTGTCCTTGACCAGCAGCGGCGGATTGACCTCGGTGTAGCCCCCCTCGACCGTGTGCAGGTCGAGCATGAACTGCGCGAGCGCCCGCTCCAGCCGCGCCAGATGCGCTTTCAGGAACACGAAGCGCGAGCCGGAGATCTTCACGGCGGCGGCGAAATCCATCTCGCCGGTCGCCTCGCCCAGCGCCACATGGTCCTTCGGCGGGAAGCTGAAGTTGCGCTGGTTGCCAACGCGGCGGATCTCGACATTGCCGGTCTCGTCGGCCCCCTCGGGCACGTCGTCGAACGGCAGGTTAGGCACCACCTCGAGGCGCAGGCGCAGCTCCTCGTCGAGGCGGCTCGCCTCGCGCTCGCCGTCCTTCAGGCTCTGTTCGAGGGCGGCGACCTCGGCCATCAGCGCGTCGGCGTTCTCGCCCTTGCGCTTGGCCATGCCGATCTGCTGGCTGAGCGCCTTGCGCTTCGCCTGGATGGCTTCGCTTTCGGAGATGGCGGCGCGGCGGCGCCGGTCGATCTCCAGGATCTCGGCCGAAAGCGGCGGCAGGCCGCGCTTCTTCAGGCCGGCGTCGAACGCCTCGGGGGTCTCCCGGATGAAACGTATGTCGTGCATGGCTAGCTACCGGTCGCCTGGTCGGCCTTTTCGGCTTCCTCGGCCTTCTTCTCGGCCTCTTCGGTGGCCTTCTCTTCGGCCGCGCGCTTCCGCTCGATCACGCCGCCGATCAGGATGCTGATCTCGTAGAAGGCCATCAGCGGGATCGCGAGCGCGATCTGGCTCACCACGTCGGGCGGCGCCAGCACGGCAGCGATCACGAAGGCCACGACGACGGCGTAGCGGCGCTTGGACTTCAGCCCCTCGGTGGTGGCGATGCCGACCTGGATCAGCAGGGTCAGCAGGACCGGGACCTCGAAGGCGAAGCCGAAGGCGAAGACGAGCTGCAGGATGCGTTCGAGATAGTCAGACGATCGGAGCGTCTTCTCGATGTCCGGCGGCGCGTACTGCGTCAGCATGAAGTTGATCACGTACGGCAGCACGACATAGTACATCAGCGCGCAGCCGGCATAGAACATGAACGGCGTGGCGACGAGGAACGGGATGAACGCCCGCTTCTCGTGACGATAGAGTCCCGGCGCGACGAACAGCCAGATCTGAACCGCGATCAGCGGAAATCCCACGATCAGCGCCACGAACGCCGACAGCTTCACCGTGACGAAGAAGAACTCGAAGATATCGAGGACGATGACCTTGTAGCCGTCGGCTAGCGCCGGCTGGATCAGGAACGAGAAGATCGGCTTGGCGAAATAGAACGTGACGAAGAAGACGGCGAAGAAGCAGATCAGCGCATAGATCAGCCGCTTGCGCAGCTCGATCAGATGATCGAGCAGCGGCATCGGCTTGTCGTCTTCGGGTCCGTCGTGCGCCTGGGTCACAATGTACGTCGCGGTTTGGGAGCCGCGTTATGCCGCCCTTTGGCGCGCAATTCAAAGCGCAAGTTGGCGCTCAGCCGGCCGCGACGGCCTTGGCCGGCTTCTCTTCGGCTGAAACAACCGGTGCCGGGGCTTCGGATATGGCCGTGTCGGCGGCAGCCGGCTCGATCGCCGGTGTCACTTCTGCGGTCGCGAGGGGCGTAGCCGGGGCGCTCTCGAGCGCCGGCTGGGATTCGGCCGCGATCTGCGGCGCCGACTCGGGTTCGGCCAGAGGATTGTCGAACTGGGACTTGGCCTCGGCCATCGCCCTCTCGCCCTCGGCCATGCCCTCCTGCAACGCGCTCTTGATTTCCCGCGTCGGGTCGAGCGCCTGGAGGTCGAGGCCGGGTGTGGCCGTGAGCTGTCTCTTCACGTCGTCGAGGTCGGCCTGACGCACCATCTCGTCGACATGGCCGCGGAATTCCGAGGCCATGCCACGCATCTGGGCCATCCACTTGCCCCAGCTGCGCAAGAGGCCAGGCAATTCCTTGGGGCCGATGACGACGAGCGCCACGACCGCAATGACCAGTAACTCGGGACTATCGATACCGAACATGGCCGTTCAGGCCCTCACGACGCCGCTCTTAGACCTTGGCGGCGCTATCCTGGTGGTGGACCGTTCCGTTCGGCGGCGTGGTCGTCGCCTGAGCTGAGATCGGCTTGGCGCTGTCGCCCGGCTGCGTACCCGGCTGAGCCTGCGGCGGTGTCTCTTCCTGCGAGCCCCCGACGCCCTTCTTGAAGGCCGAGAGGCCCTTGCCGAAGTCGCCCATGAGCTGCGAGACCTTGCCGCGACCGCCGAACAGCAGCAGCACGACGGCCAGCACGATCAGCCAGTGCCAGATGCTGAAGCTTCCCATTTCACAATGCTCCCAAGATCGATTGCAATCGGCGTGTCGAATTACGTGTGCCGATTATGGCACCCGTTCCGAAGCCCCGGCAACCTATCGAATAAGGTGGTTCCGGGGCGTCAGCGCCCGGTCTCCGCGGGGCTTTCCTCGACGGCGAGGGGCTCGTCGGCCTCGTCCTCCGTCGGTTCGAGCGGCAGATCGGGCTCATCCGGTCTGAATATGGGGGGCTGCGAGCGGGCATCCAAGAGGCCCGCTGCCTTCAATTCCTCATGGCCGGGCAGATCGTCGAGGCTCGGCAGGCCGAAATGCTCGAGGAAAAAATCCGTCGTGCCCCAGGTCACGGGCTTGCCGGGGGCGCGGCGGCGGCCCATCGGCTTGATCCAGTTCTGCTCGAACAGCAGGTCGAGCGTGCCCTTGCTGAGGCCGACGCCGCGGACCTGTTCGATCTCGGCGCGCGTCACCGGCTGGTGGTAGGCGATGATGGCCAGCGTCTCGACCGAGGCCCGCGACAGTTTGCGCGTCACCGGCTTCTCGATCTTGAGCTTCTCGGAGAGATCGGGCGCCGTGCGGAAGGCAAACCCGCCCGCCACCTGCACGAGGTTCACGCCGCGGCCGGCATAGAGTTCCGCGAGATCGGCCAGCAGGCGCTTCACGTCCGCATCGTTGGGCAGCCGCTCCACCAGCTCCTTCTCGCCGAGCGCCTGGGTGCCGGCGAAAATCAACGCCTCGAGCAGCCGCAGATGCTGGGCATGATCGGGCGACACGACGTCGGTCACTTCGCCGGCCGGGGCAGCGGCAGCCGCCGCGGACAGGGCGGCGACCGCAACGGCCTCGACCACAACAGCCTCGACCAGGACGCCCTCGACAGGAGCGTCCGGCGGTGACCCTTCCTCTACGGAAGAGGCCTTCGCAGGCTTTTCGGCGTCACCCTCGTCGTCGCCGCCCTTCTCGCCGTCGGAATCGTCTCGGTCCGCCTCTTCGTCGTCCTCTTCGTCGTCGTCGTCGTCGTCCTCGTCGTCGGACTCATCGTCGTCGGAGTCATCGTCATCGTCCGAATCGTCGCCAGAATCGTCCGACTTGTCGTCTTCCGACTCATCATCGTCGTCATCGGACTCATCATCGTCGTCGTCCGAATCATCATCGTCATCGGAATCGTCCGACTCGTCGTCCTCGACGTCGTCATCCTCTTTCTCGTCGTCGTCCTTGCTGGCCTCGTCCTTGCCGGCCTCTTCCTTGCCGGCAGCCTGCTCCTGGACAAGGGCGGGCGTGTCGGGGTCCTCGATCTCGGGGGGGACGTTTTCGATGTCTGACATGTCGGGGACCGTCACTGCTGGTCGGTGCGTTTACGCAAATGGATGGGGCCGAAGCGCTCGGTCTGGCGCAGCTCGATCTGGCCGTCCTTCGCAAGCTGGAGGCCGGCGACGAAGGTCGCTGCGATCGCCGAGCGGCGGCGCGCGGGATCGGTCAGGCCGGCCGGCAGGAAGGCTTCGAGCGACTGCCAGTCGATGGCGATGCCCAGCATGCGGCCGAGACGCTCCGCCGCCTCCTCGACCGAGAAGAACTCCATCGGCTTGATTTGATAGGTATCGGCGTCCTTCGGCCTGACCTGCGAGCCGTAGGCGCTCAGCAGATCGTAGAGCTTCACGTCCCAAACGGCGCGGCGCACGACGACGATGCCTTCGGGCTGGCCGCGCGAGAAGATGTCCCGGCCGAGCTGCGGGCGTGCCATCAGGCGCGCGCCGGCCTCCTGCATCGCCTCGAGGCGGCGCAACTGCCACTGCAGCGCGTCGGCCATTTCCTGGCCGGACGGCTCCTCGCCGGCGGGCGGTTCCGGCAGCAACAGGCGCGACTTCAGGTAGGCCAGCCATGCCGCCATCACGAGATAGTCGGCCGCCAGCTCCAGCCGCATGCGGCGCGCCTGGTGGATGTGGACCAGGTACTGATCGACCAGCGCCACCATCGAGATCTTGCGCAGATCGACCTTCTGGTCGCGGGCCAGGCTCAGCAGCAGGTCGAGCGGACCTTCGAAGCCCTCGAGATTGACGATCAGCTCGCCTTCGCCCGGCGCGATGACGTCGGGTCCGGTGGCGGCGAAGGCATCGGCCGCGGCGCCCGGGGCCGGAGTCGCGTCAGCCGGCGCAGCGGCGCCATCGGCGACGGGCGCCTCTTCGGGGGGCGGGCTGGCGGTTTCGGTCATGCTGTCCCGGTTTAGTCAGCGGAAGCGCCTACCGCCACATGATTTGGCCCTGCCTTATCCCCATTCCGGCAGGAGTTCGGCGACCCGTCGGGCCGCCTCGGCGAGCCCGCGGGGGCCGGCGGGGTCGCGATGACGGGCAAGGAAGTTGCGGCCGTCCTGGAAACGCCGGTGGGCGCGCTCCGTCATCGGGCCGGCGCGGCCGGCGATCTCCACCATTTCGGCCATCCGGCCGTTGCAGTGGAGGGCGATGTCGCAGCCGGCGGCCAGCGCCCGCGCCGCCCGGTCGCCCAGCGACCCGCCCAGAGCCTGCATCGAAAGGTCGTCCGACAGCAGCAGCCCGTCGAAGCCGATATGGGACCGGATCACGTCCTGCACGCTGCGCGCCGAAACCGTGATGCAGTCCTTCGGATCGATCGATTCGAACAGGAGGTGGCCGGTCATCGCCCAGGGCAGATCCGACAGCAGCTTGAACGGCACGAAGTCGGTGCGCTCCAGCTCCGCGCGCGAGGCGGTGACCGTCGGCAGCGATTCGTGGCTGTCGACCGTGGCGCGGCCATGTCCCGGAATGTGCTTGATGACCGGCATCACGCCCTCGGCCATCAGCCCCTCGGCGGCGGCCCGGCCCAGCGCCGCGACCGGCTCCGGCCGGTCGGCATAGGCGCGGTCGCCGATCACGGCATGGGTCTCGGGGTAGGCGATGTCGAGCACGGGCAGGCAATCGACGTCGCAGCCGACCGAGGCCACGTCCGCCGCCAGCAGCCGGGAATTGAGCTTCGTCGCCTCGAGCCCGGCATCGGGATCGCGGGCATAGAGGTCGCCCAGCAGCCGGGCGGGCGGCGCCTTGCGCCACTGCGGCGGACGCAGCCGGGCGACCCGACCGCCTTCCTGGTCGATCAGCACCGGCGCCTCGCCCCGCGCCACGCAGGAGCGCAGATCGTCGACCAGGCGGCGGGTGCTCTCCACGGTGTCGATGTTGCGGGCGAACAGGATGAAGCCCAGCGGATCGGCGTCGCGGAAGAAGGCGCGCTCCTCCGCCGACAGCTCGGTCCCGGCGCAGCCCAGGATCAGCGTGCGCGGCCGGCTCATTCGGGAATCCCCCCTGGACGGGTTCGGTCTGAAGCAGAATCACCTTCCTCCCCATTCAAATGGGGAGGTGGCGGCGAAGCCGACGGAGGGGTCAGAGGGAGGCCGAGCCTTGGTCGGCCCATGACCCCATCGCCCCGTATGACGGGGCACTTCCCCATCTGAATGGGGAAGAGATCGATTCCGAATTCCGACGCTCCAAGGCACATCGGAAAGCCCCTAGCGCGCGGGCGGGACCGAGACGCAGTCGGTCTTGCGGGCCTTCAGCGAGGCGCAGACGGAATGGGCCTGCTTCTCGTCGAGCGGGCCGGCCTGCACGCGGTACCAGACGCCGCGATCGCCGAGATCGACACGGACCGCCTGCATGCGCAGGCTCGACAGCTGCTCGCCGTGCGCGCTTTGCAGGCGCGCCCAGGTCGATTTGGCGACGTCCTCGTTCTTCACCGAGGCGACCTGGATGCGCCAGCCGCCGGTCGGGCCGGACATGTTCTCGATCAGGCTGGCGATGCTGGGACCACTCTCGGTAGCGGTCGGCGTATTGGTCGCCGGCTGCATGTTCGGCGGATTGGCGGGCACCTTGGGTTCGGTGACGGCCGGCGCCGCGCTGGTCGAGGCCGTTTGCAGCGGGGTCGGCGTCTTGGCCGCCTCCGTCTCCTTCGGCGCCGCCGGCAGGGGCAGGCCGTTGGGTGGGAGCTTGGGCGTCACCGCAACCGGCAACAGCTTTTCCGGCTGCGCGGGCACGGCGCCGGGCGAGATGCGGTTGAAGACTTCCTTGTCCTGGTTGGGCGGCACGAGGCCGCCGGCATTCTCCGGCTTCACGCGGGACGGCGTGGTCGGGGCCTGCACCACCAGCGGTTCCAGCCCGCGACCGCCCGCCTTGACGTCCTGGTTGTGCGCCCACCAGACGACCGATCCGAAGCTTGCGACCGCGGCGACCGACACCATCACCGTGAGGATCTGGCCGCGGCGACGGTTGACCCGCATGAGCAGCGAGTCCCGGGGAGGCGGGGGAATGGAATCTGGTTCATGCGCGACGGGCCGAGGCGGAGGATCGAGCCGCACAGCTACCGACTCGTTGGGCCGGTAGATCGTTGGTCCGTCGCCGGAGGGGGACCGGCGAACATGCATTTTTTATCTCATTTCATCGACGGGTGTGACGCCGAAGACCTTTAATCCTGATCCTATCACAAATCCGATTCCCTGTACCAATGCCAGACGCGCCCGCGTGAGATCGGAGTCTCCTTCGATCACGAAGCGCAGGCCCGGCTCCTCCCGTCCCCTGTTCCAGTGGGAATGGAAGGCGGCCGCCAGGTCGTAGAGATAGAAGGCGACGCGGTGCGGCTCATGAGCCACCGCCGCCGCTTCGACCTGGCGCGGCCACTGGGCGATCATCCGGATCAGCGCGAGCTCGCCCACATCGGACAGCCGGTCGAGCGGCGCGCCGTCGAGACCGTCGATCGCGATGCCCGCGGCGGTCGCCTGGCGCATCACGGACCGCGTCCGCGCATGGCCATACTGGACATACCAGACCGGGTTGTCGCGTGACTGTTCGGTGGCCTTCACGAGATCGAAGTCGAACGGCGCGTCGTTCTTGCGCGTGAGCATGGTGAAGCGCACGACGTCGGGCCCGACCTCGTCCAGCAGGTCGCGCAGGGTCACGAAGGTACCGGCGCGCTTGGACATGCGCACCAGCTCGCCGTTGCGCATCACGCGCACCAGCTGGCAGAGCTTCACGTCGAGTTCGCCGTGCTTTTCGGTGATGGCGCTGACCGCCGCCTTCATGCGCTTGACGTAGCCGCCATGGTCGGCGCCCCACACGTCGATCATGTCGGCGAAGCCGCGGCGGTACTTGTCGTGGTGATAGGCGATGTCGTTGGCGAAGTAGGTCCAGCTGCCGTCCGACTTCTTGAGCGGCCGGTCGACCTCGTCGCCGAACTGCGTGGCCCGGAACAAGGTCTGCTCGCGGTCTTCCCAATCGTCGGGAAGCTGACCCTTCGGCGGTTCCAGACGGCCCTGATAGATCAGGCCCTGCTTCGTCAACTCCTCGAAGGCACGGTCGACCGCGCCGCTCTCGACCAGGGCGCGCTCCGACGAGAAGACGTCGATATGGACGCCCAGCGTCTCGAGGTCGGCCTTGATCTCGGCCATCAGGGTGGCGATGGCGAAGGCGCGCATCTCGGGCAGCCAGTCGGCCTCGGGCTTGCCGATCCAGCGGGCGCCGTCGCGCTTGGCGATCGCGGCGCCCACGTCCTTCAGGTACTCACCGGGATAGAGGCCCTCGGGGATCGACTCGATCTTCTCGCCGAGCGCCTCGCGGTAGCGCAGATAGGTCGACTGGCCCAGCTTGTCGACCTGCGCCCCCGCGTCGTTGATGTAGTATTCCTTGGTGACGTCGAAGCCCGCCTTGTGCAGCAGGTTGGACAGCGCATCGCCCACGATGGCGCCGCGCGCATGCGCGACGTGCAGCGGGCCGGTCGGATTGGCCGAGACATACTCGACGTTCACCTTGGCGCCCTTGCCCATCGTCGAATCGCCATAGGCGATGCCGGCCTTCAGGCAGTCGCCGAGGCGCGCGCGCCAGAACCCGTCGGCGATCTTGAGATTGAGGAAGCCCGGCCCGGCCACCGCACCGTCGACCACGTCGGGATTGGCCTTGAGGCGCGCGAGCAGCGGCTCGGCGATGTCGCGCGGCTTCTTGCCCGCCGCCTTGGACAGCACCATCGCGGCGTTGGTCGCGATGTCGCCATGCGCCGGATCGCGCGGCGGCTCGGCGGTGATGGCGGAAAAATCGAGCTTTTCGGGCAATTCCCCCGCGGCCTGCATGGACTGGAGGGCCGCGACGATCTCGCCGATGAAATGACGGTAGGGATTCATGGGCCGGGTATTGCCGAATCCGCGCCTTTTGTCATCCGCGGGCCCCTCTTCCCTTCCCCGTCGTCTCGACCGGAGCTCAGGAATAGAGGTCGAACAATCGGCGGTGTTCGTCGAGGGCGAAGCGGTCGGTCATGCCGGCGATGTAGTCGGCGACGACCCGGGCGCGGGCATGGGTTCCCGCCTGCTCGGCCTTCTCGCGCCACGGCGAGGGCAGGCAGTTGGGCTCGGCGAACAGGAGGTTGAACAGATCGACCACGACGCGGCGGGCCTTGGAATGCGAGCGGTTGAGCTTCCAGTGCTCGTACATGCGCGTGTAGAGGAAGCGCTTCACGGTCTTCTCGGTCGCCGCCATCGCCTCGGAAAAAGCCACGACGGGCCGGCCGAGCGCACGGATGTCGGCCACCGACTTTGGGGCGGCTTCGGCCAGCCGGCGGCGCGTCTCGGCCACCACATCCTCGACCATGGCGTTGATCACGCGACGCACCGCCTCGTGGATCAGGCGGGTCTGGTCGATGCCGGGATACTTAGCGCTCACCAGCGAGAACATCTCGCCGACCAGCGGCAGGTCGAGCAGATCCGCGACCTCGAACAGGCCGGCCCGCAGCCCGTCGTCGATGTCGTGGTTGTTGTAGGCGATGTCGTCGCTCAGCGCCGCCACCTGCGCCTCCGGCCCGGCATGGCCGTCGAGTTCGAGGTCGTGGTCCTTGCAATAGTCGACGATGGCGGCCGGCAGCTCGCCCAGCGCCCGGCCCGGCGTCAGCAGCGGACCGTTGTGCTTGACCGCGCCTTCGAGCGTCTCCCAGGTGAGGTTCAGGCCGTTGAATTCGGCGTAGCGGTCCTCGAGCTTGGTGAGGATGCGCAGCGTCTGGGCATTATGGTCGAAGCCGGCATAGGGGCTCATGACGCCGTGCAGCGCCTCCTCGCCGGCATGGCCAAACGGGGTGTGGCCGAGATCGTGGGCCAGCGCCACGGCTTCCCCGAGATCCTCGTCGAGGCGCAGCACGCGGCAGATCGTGCGCGTGATCTGAGCGACTTCCAGCGAATGGGTGAGACGCGTGCGGTAGTGGTCGCCCTCGTGGAACACGAAGACCTGGGTCTTGTGCTTCAGCCGCCGGAACGCCGTCGAATGGATGATGCGGTCGCGGTCGCGCTGGAACGGGCTGCGGCTCGGCGACTCGGCCTCGCGATGATACCGCCCCTTGCTCTGCCACGGCAGCGTCGCATAGGGCGCCAGCGCCTCGTGTCGCCACATCTCCTCGGCCAAACGCGGTCCTCCTGCAGGGCCCGCGTTCTACGCCGTCCCGGTCGAGATGGCTACTTGACGAGCGTGACGGGTACCTTGGAGTGGGCAATCACGTCCTGCGCGACCGAGCCCATCAGCACGCCGGCGAGTCCGGTGTGGCCCCGCGTGCCCAGAACCACCAGGCCGGCGCCCACCTTGTTCACGAAGTCGGCGACGATCTCACCCTGCCGGCCGACGCCGATATGGGTTTTCGCCGTCACCCCGGCCTTGCCCGCCAGCGCAACCGCCGAGGCGAGCGCCTTCTGGCCTTCCTCACGGTGGTGCGAATCGATCTGCTCGCGCGACACGAAAGTCGAGACGGCGCCGCCGACGCTCGGCTGCACGTTCAGCAGGTGCAGCTCGGCCGCGCAGCCGGTGGCGACCATGTCGAGCGCATGCTGGACCGCGCGATCGGAGGTCTCCGAACCGTCGACCGCGACGAGGATGGCATTGATCTTGTGCATGGTCGCTACTCCTTGCCCTTGTCGGTCGCGAGATCCACCGGATCGTGTTCACGATGCTTCTGCTTCGCCCGGTACTGCAGGAAGTAACCGACGGCCACGACCAGCACCGCGCAGCCGACTTCCATGATCGTCTTGGCATGCGGCGTGATGGCGGTGAGCTTGGCGGCGTAGCCCGGATCGGTGGCCAGCACCTCGCCCGCGATCCAGCCCAGCAGCGCGCCGCCGGCGATGACGATGACCGGGAAGCGGTTGAGCAGGGCCATGATCAGCGTGGCGCCGAACACGATCAGCGGGATGGAAATGATGAGACCCAGCACCATCAGCGTCGTGTCGCCCTTGGCGGCGGCGGCGATGGCGATGGCGTTGTCGAGGCTCATCACCGCGTCGGCGATGATGATGGTGCGGACGGCCGAGCCCAGCGAGCTGGCGGCCTTCACGCCGTCCTCGTTCTCTTCCTCGCCCTGCACCAGCTTGACGCCGATCCATAGCAGCAGGAGGCCGCCGCAGAGCTTCAGGAACGGAATCGACAACAGGTAGTCGACGATCAGGACGAAGAGGATTCGCAGCAGAATGGCGCCGCCGCTGCCGATGATGATGGCCGGCCGCTGGTGCTTCTTCTCCAGGTTCCGGCAGGCCAGCGCGATGACGAGCGCGTTGTCGCCCGAAAGGATGATGTTCACCAGAATGATCTGGGTCAGGCCGCTCCAGAAAGCGGGCGTCAGCTCAAATCCCATTTGCAGCGGTCCCCTGCCGAATTTCCCTGTGGCCTATGCTTCTAAGCTTCGGCCGAAGGTGTTAGTGCAGCCCTCACGAAGGGGCAAGCCAAACCGGACAGGGTCCAGGGACGAAATCGCATGGCGGGAAGCGCGGGCTACAACAGGATGTTCCCCGTCTCGTGGACGGAACTGCATCGCGACGCCCGGGCGCTCGCCTGGCGGCTGGCCGACCTGGGACCGTTCAAGGGCCTGGTCGCGATCACCCGCGGCGGCCTCGTGCCGGCGGCAATTGTCGCACGCGAACTGAACCTCCGGCTGATCGACACGGTCTGCTGCTCGACCTACGACCGCATGGAGCGCGGCGCCAAGGTCGAGCTGCTGAAGGGCACGTCCGCAGAGCACGAGAAGGGCGCCGGCTGGCTGATCGTCGACGACCTTGTTGACACCGGCGTCACCGCCCGCGCCGTGCGCGCCATGCTGCCAGAGGCCCATTTCGCCACGGTCTATGCAAAGCCCGCCGGCCGTCCGGTGGTCGACAGTTATGTAACCGAAGTCAGCCAGGACACCTGGATCCTGTTCCCCTGGGACCAGGAGGCCGTCATGGCCAAGACCATCATCGAGCTGAAGGGCGACGCCAAGTGACGATGGCACACCCCGGCTGCACCACCACCATTGTCATCCCGAGCGCAGCGAGGGACCTTTACTGGCATCCACGAAAGGTCCTTCGCTGCGCTCAGGATGACAGTGTGCGGGACGTCATAATGTGCGCCATTCAAGCGCCTGCGCTTACAGGAGCCACCCCATGAAGTGCTACGTCATCCCCGCCCCCAAGGGCATCGACTCGCTCACCCTGGCCGAGCGGCCGGATCCGACGCCGGGGCCTCGGCAGGTGCTGGTGCGGGTCATGGCGACCTCGCTGAACTACCGCGACCTGCTCACCATCGAGGCGCAGTATGCGCGCTCGGCGCCCAAGCCCGACCTGATCCCGCTGTCGGACGGCGCGGGCGAGGTCGTCGCTGTCGGACCGGGTGTGAACCGGGTCAAGGTCGGCGACCGGATCGCGGGCTGCTTCATGCAGCGCTGGTTCGGCGGCGCCATCAGTGAGAGCGCCATGCCCTCCGCCATGGGCGGCGCGATCGACGGCATGCTGACCGAACTCGCGGTGCTGGAAGAAGAAGGCGTCGTGAAGCTGCCGGCGCATCTCAGCTACGAGGAAGGCGCCACCCTCCCCTGCGCCGCCGTCACGGCGTGGAACGCCCTGGTCGAGATCGGCCATATCAAGGCGGGCGACGTGGTGCAGATCCAGGGCACCGGCGGCGTCTCGATCTTCGCGCTGCAGTTCGCCCGCATGTTCGGCGCCCGCGTCATCGGCACCTCGAGCTCCGCCGCCAAGGCCGAACGGCTGAAGCAGATGGGCGCCGAGGCGGTGGTTGACTACAAGACGACGCCGGACTGGGATCAGGAAACGCTGAAGCTGACCGGCGGCCGCGGCGCCGACATCACGGTCGAGGTCGGCGGCGCCGGCACGCTGCCGCGCTCTTTCCTGGCGACCCGGTTGGGCGGCTCGATCGCGGTGATCGGGCTGCTGTCGGGCATGGCGACTCTCGATCCCATGCCGATCCTGCGGCGCAACCTCAAGGTCCAGGGCCTCTATGTCGGCAGCACGCAGATGTTCGAGGCAATGGACCGCGCGATCGAGGCGAACGGCCTGAAGCCCGTCATCGACAAGGTGTTTCCGTTCGCCGAAGCCCAGGCCGCCTACCGGCACCTCAAGAGCCAAAAGCATTTCGGCAAGATCGTCATTTCACACGCCTAGGAAGCAGATTTCATGATCAAGCGTCGTCTGTTCAGCGCCGGCCTGCTCGCCGCGCCCTTCGTGAAGCCCGCCTTTGCCCAGAACGCACAATCGCCCTGGCAACCGTCCGGTCCGATCAAAATGGTCGTGGCCTATCCGGCCGGCGGCCCGACCGACGTGATCGCGCGCATCGTCGCCGCCGACATCTCGGGCCCGCTCGGCCAGCAGGTCGTGGTCGAGAACGTCTCGGGCGGCGCCGGGGCCATCGGCACGCGCGCCGTCGCCAAGGCCAAGCCGGACGGGCAGACGATCACGTTCGGCAACAACCAGACCCACGGCAACAACATGTTCATGTTGAAGGAGCCGGGCTACGACGCTGTGAAGGACTTCGCGCCGCTGGCCGGCGCCGGCGCCTTCGAGCATGTCTTCGTCGTGCGCAACGACCTGCCGGTGAAGAACATCCAGGAGCTGATCGCGCTCGCCAAAGCCAAGCCCGGCGAGCTGAACTACGGCTCCACCGGTATCGGCTCGGGCTCGCACCTCTCGACCGAACTGTTCATGGCCCGCACCGGCATCAAGATGACCCAGGTGCCCTATCGCGGCGCGCCGCCGCTGGTGCAGGACCTGGTCGGCGGCCGCATCGACATCTCCAATTCGACGCTGCCCAGCGTTCTCGCCCAGATCAAGGCCGGGACGATCCGCGCCATCGCGATCGGCAGCGCCAAGCGCAATCCGCAGCTGCCCGATGTCCCGACGCTCGAGGAGCAGGGCGTGACCGGCGCCAACGCCTCGTCGTGGGCCGCCTTCTTCGCGCCGGCGGCGACGCCGCAACCCGCGCTCGACCGCCTCTCGGGCGAGATCATGAAGAGCCTGCAGAAGCCCGAGGTCATCGAGAAGATCGACAAGCTCGGCTTCACCGTAGAACCGCGCGACCCCGCGCAGTTCAAGCCCTACCAGGAGCAGGAGATCGCGACCTGGGTGAAGATCGCCAAGGATGCCGGGATCGAGCCGGGAGAATAGGCAGCGCCATGAAGAACCTCTGGTCCGACGACGACGCCAAGCAAGCCATCGCCAGCCACGCCGCCAAAGGCATCGGCGAGGACCTGGCCCTGCGGGTCTACACGACCCGCCTGCTGGGCGGTGAGCCGAAGCTGGTGCTCCACGGTGGCGGCAACACCTCGGTGAAGACGCGCATGGCCGACGTCACCGGGCAGGCGCTCGACGTGCTCTGCGTCAAGGGCAGTGGCTGGGACATGGGCACGATCGAGGCGCCGGGCCTGCCGGCCGTCCGCCTCGCGCCGCTGCGCGAGCTGGAGGGGCTGCAGGCGCTCAGCGACGAGGACATGGTGAACGTCCAGCGCGCCAACCTGCTCGACAGCAAGGCGCCCAACCCGTCGGTCGAGACGCTGCTGCACGCGTTCTTGGCCCACAAGTTCATCGACCATACGCATTCCAATGCGGTGCTAGCGCTGACCGACCAGCCCGACGGCGCCGAGCTGGCGGCCGATCTCTACGGCAAGCGCGCGGCGCTGGTCCCCTACGTCATGCCGGGCTTTGCGCTCGCCAAGAAGACCGCCGAGATCGCGCGCGCGAACCCCGACGTCGAGGGGCTGATCCTGCTGAAGCACGGCATCTTCTCGATGGGCGCGACGGCGGAGGAAGCCTATGTCCGCATGATCGATCTCGTGACGATGGCCGAGCAGCGTCTCGCCAAGGCCACGCGCAAGATCTTCCCGGGCGCCACCCTGCCCGCAACGCCGGCGACGGCCGCCGAGATCGCGCCGATCCTGCGCGGACTGTTCTCGCTGCCCGCCAAGGCCGGCGGCCGCGAGGCAGCCCAACGGTTCGTCTTCGAGTTCCGCAGCTCGCCGGAGATCCTGGCCTATGTGAACGGCAGGGAGATCGCGCGCTACAGCCAGCAGGGCCCGGTGACTCCCGACCATGCGATCCGCACCAAGAACGTGGCCTTCGTCGCGCCGGCGCCGGAAGCCGGCAAGCTCGACGCGTTCACGAGCGAGGCGAAGGCCGCGCTCGAAAAGTTCGCCGCCGACTATCACGCCTATTTCTCGCGCTACAACGGCAAGCAGATCACGGCGAAGAAGGAACTCGACCCGATCCCGCGCGTCGCGCTGGTGCCCGGCGTCGGCCTGTTCGGCATCGGCAACACGTCGAAGGATGCCAAGATCGCGGCCGATCTCGCGGAGACGACGGTGGCGGTGATCGCCGATGCCGAGAGGCTCGGCACCTACGAGTGCATCCCCGAGCCCGACATCTTCGACATCGAATACTGGTCGCTCGAACAGGCCAAGCTCAGCGCCGCGGCCGAGAAGCCGCTGGCGCGGCGCATCGTGGTCGTGACCGGTGGGGCGTCGGGGATCGGGGCCGCGACCGCTTCCGCCTTCGCGCGCGAGGGCGCCGAGGTCGCGGTGCTCGATCGCGACGTCTCCAAGGTGAAAGGCTTCGCCGTCGCCTGCGACGTGACCGATCCGAAGTCGGTGCGTGCCGCGTTCGACAAGGTCGCGGCGACTTTCGGCGGCGTCGACATCGTGGTCTCCAACGCCGGCGCGGCCTGGCAGGGCCGCATCGGCGACGTCGACGAGGCCGTATTGCGTAAGAGCTTCGAGCTCAATTTCTGGGCGCACCAGAGCGTGGCACAGAACGCGGTCCGCATCATGCGCACCCAGGGCCTGGGCGGCTGCCTGCTGTTCAACACCTCCAAGCAGGCGGTGAATCCCGGACCGGACTTCGGCCCCTATGGCCTGCCCAAGGCCGCGACCCTGTTCCTGATGCGCCAGTACGCGCTCGACCATGGCGCCGACGGCATCCGTGCCAATGCCGTGAACGCCGACCGCATCCGCACGGGTCTCCTGACGGACGAAATGATCGCCCAGCGGTCCAAGGCGCGGGGTCTCAGCGAGGCCGACTATATGGGCGGCAACCTGCTCGGCCTCGAGGTGACGGCGGACGATGTCGCACAGGCTTTCGTTTCGCTGGCCAAAGCGGCGAAGACGACGGGCGCTGTCACGACCGTGGACGGTGGTAATATCGCGGCCGCCCTGCGCTAGGGTTCCTCACCCAAGGGAGGTCCTGTTGCCGATCGAGACGCGTCCCCTCCAGCCGCTCCACCCCCTCTTCGCCGGCGAGATGACCGGCATCGATGCGACGCGGCCGCTGACGCCGGCCGATGTCGCCGCGATCGAGGCCGGCATGGACAAGTATGCCGTGCTCGTCCTGCCCGGCCAGGACATGACCGACGAGCAGCAGCTCGCCTTCACGCGCAATTTCGGTCCGCTGCAGGCAGGCGCCAACACGGCCGTCACTGCGGCCGACATGCGCCTGCACGATGCCTTCGCCGACGTCTCCAACCTCGACAAGGAGAACAGGAAGCTGGAGCGCGACGACCGCCGCCGCATGGCCGCCCTCGGCAACCGGCTGTGGCACTCCGACGCCACCTTCCGCGTGGTGCCCGCCCGCTACTCGCTGCTGAGCGGCCGCATCGTGACCCGCGACGGCGGCAACACCGAGTTCGCCGACATGCGCGCCGCCTACGACGCGCTCGACGAGGCCACGAAGAAAGAGATCGAGGACCTGGTCTGCGAGCACTCGCTGATCTATTCGCGCGGCCAGCTCGGCTTCACCAACTTCACCGACGAGGAACGCCACCGCATGAAGCCGGTGCTGCACAAGCTGGTACGCACGCATCCGGTGACGGGCGCCAAGTCGCTGCTCATGTCGGCGCATATCGGCGCCATCGTCGGCTGGCCGAGGCCCGAAGCCATGGCCTTCATCCGCGACCTGATGGAACACGCGACCCAGCCGCAGTTCGTCTACGTCCACCGCTGGACGAAGCATGACTTCGTGATCTGGGACAACCGCACGACCATGCACCGCGTCCGCCGCTTCGACGACCTCAACATCGTCCGCGACATGCGCCGCACCACGACCATGAGCGAAGGCCCGACGGTCGAAGGGCAGCAGGCGGCTTAGGACGCGTCGACCGTCTCCCGCTTTCCGCCCCCTCACCTCATCCTTCCAGACGGTCGCGAAGCGACCGTCTGGAAGGATGGGCAACAAATGCGGTGCTCGTGCCCACCCTTCGAGACGCGCTCCTGCGGAGCGCTCCTCAGGGTGAGGTCGTTGTTGGGGTATCGTGGAGTTAACGCCCCTCGAACTCCGTATCCTTCTTCGGGATCAGGTCGTAGGGCAGCGCGAAGCCCGGCAGCGCCTTGATCCGCTCGCGCCACGCGGCGAGATTGGGTCGCGAATCGATCGACAGGCCGCCTTCGTGGGCGAAGACCATGCGGCCCCAGCAGCCGATGTCCGCGATCGAGCAGGCATCGCCCACCAGCCATTCGCGGCCGGCCAGAGACCTGTCGGCGAAGTCGAGCGCCGCCTCGGCACCCGGCCGGAAGAAGTTCACGATGTCCTGCGACACGTCGGGCCGGAAGCGCGCGAAATGACGGACGCGGGCCACGTTGGTGATGGCATCGTTCTCCCACGACAGCCACTCGCGCGCCTGCCAGCGATGCTGCTCGGTCTTCGGCTCGAAGTGTCCGGTCGTGCGCGCGAGATAGTCGAGGATCACGTTCGACATCACCAGCGTGAGGCCGCGATGGCGCAGCACCGGCACCTGGCCGTAGCGGTTGATCGCGAGGTGCGCGGCTTCCTTCTGCACGCCGTTCTTCAGGTTGACCGTGCGGAACGAGAACGGCAGGCCCGAGAGCGCGAGGAAGAGCATCGGCTTGTAGCTCGAGCTCGACGTGAAACTGCCGTGCAGAACGAGGCGCTCGTCGCTCATTTGATCTCCTGTGGCTTTGGCCGGAGGCAATTCGTACTCTCCCCCGTCCTCGGAGGAAACGAACATGACAGCGCTCAAGCGCCGGCAGGTCGGGAAAACGAAACTGGAAGTCACCGAGATCGGGCTCGGCGGGGCACCGATGGGTGGCTTTCGCGCCACCATCTCCGATGCGGAGGCGGTGCAGCTCACCAACGACGGATACGATTCCGGGATCCGCTACTTCGACACCTCGCCGTTCTACGGCTACGGCCGCAGCGAGTTGCGCATGGGTGCAGCGCTGCGGGAGAAGCCGCGCGACAGCTACGTGCTCTCGACCAAGATCGGCCGGATCCTGCATGTCCGGAAACCGGGCGAAGTGCTGCCCAAGGACTTCCGCGAGAACGGCCTGCCGGGCTTCGTGCCCCAGTTCGACTATACCTATGACGGCGTGATGCGTTCGCTGGAGCATTCGCACTTCCGGCTCGGCCTCGACAGGATCGACATCGCGCTGGTCCATGACGTCGATTTCTGGACGATCAAGGACCGCGCGATCCTCGACGAGCGCTTCAAGACCGTGATGGACTCGGGCTTCCGCGCGCTCGACGAGCTGCGAAAGGCCGGCGTCATCTCCGCCATCGGCGTCGGCATCAACGAAAGCGACACCAGCACACGCTTCGTCAAGGCCGGCGACTTCGATTGCATGCTGCTGGCCGGGCGCTACACGCTCCTGGAACAGGGCGCGCTGGAGGAGTTCCTGCCCGAATGCACAAAGCGCGGCGTCTCGGTGATCCTGGGCGGGCCGTACAATTCCGGCATCCTCACCGGCAACGTGAAGGCCGGCGCGACGCACGACTATGTCGCCGCGCCGCAGCCCCTGGTCGAGAAGGCGCAGAAGATCGAAGCGGTGTGCCAGCGGCACGGCGTGCCGCTCGGCGCCGCGGCGATGCAGTTCCCGCTGTTCCACCCCGCCTTCTGCTCCGTCATCCCGGGTGCGCTCAGCGTCGCGGAGGTGAAGCAGAACGTGGCCTACATGAACGTGAAGATCCCGGTCGAGCTGTGGAGCGAGCTCAAGCAGGAGAAACTGCTCGACGCCGCGGCACCGACCCCGAACTGAGGAAGCTCAAATGAAGA
This sequence comes from Reyranella sp., assembly GCF_965279625.1. GTDB lineage: Bacteria > Pseudomonadota > Alphaproteobacteria > Reyranellales > Reyranellaceae > Reyranella. The sequence goes on along the minus strand of NZ_OZ257251.1, from coordinate 4,699,212 downwards.
TCGTCGACGCGCAGATCCACATCTGGTCGCAAACCGTGACGCCGCCTTCGGGCCTGCATCGCAAGGTCGAGAGCTTCACGGCCGAGCAGGCGCTGAAGGAGATGGACGAGGCCGGCGTCGCTGCGGCGCTGATCCATCCGCCCTACAGCTGGGATCCGACCTCCAACCAGCTCGCCCTCGACACCGCGCGGAAATATCCCGACCGCTTCGCGGTGATGGGCCAGTTCCCGCTGGAGGCCCCCGCGAGCCGCGAGCGCATCAAGGGCTGGCGCGACCAGCCCGGCATGATGGGCCTGCGCTGGGCGCTGCTGCAGCCGGCCGAGCAGAAGTGGCTGAACGACGGGCTGCTCGACTGGGTGTGGCCGGCCGCCGAAAAGGAAGGGATTCCGGTCGCCACGATGGGCGGCATCTTCCCCGACAAGTTCCGCGAGATCGCCGAGAAGCATCCCAACCTCAAGATGATCGTCGACCATTGCGGCCTCAACCGGCATGGCCAGGACGAGGAGGCCTTCATCCATCTCGACAAGCTGGTGGCGCTGGCCAAGCTGCCCAACGTCGCCGTCAAGGCCACCGGCGCGCCGCACTATTCGACCAAGGGCTATCCGTTCCGGAACATCCAGGACGGCCTGCACCGCATCTTCGACGCCTTCGGTCCCAAGCGCTTCTTCTGGGGCACCGACATCACCCGCATGCAATGCACCTACCGCCAGTGCGTGACCTTCTTCACCGAGGAACTGCCCTGGCTCAAGGGCCGCGACCTCGAGGACGTGATGGGCCGCGGCCTGTGCGAATGGATCGACTGGAAGCTGAAGTTCGATTGAGCGGATCGCCATCGCATTGAGGAATCGACATGAGTACTCCGCGAAAGAAGCTCACGACTGAAACGGAGGGCTGCGAGCAGCGGTCAATCGCCTACGATGTGCCTTTTGAGCAACCGCGCGTTCATGTGATGGAGGCCTATGAGCGCAGCCATGCAAAGTACGCCGATCTCTACAGAAAGCTGGCTCAGTAAGGTCGCCCATGCGCCCGGAATGCATAGTTCCACCAACGACTCCGTCGTCTCGACCGGAGCCGAGCGCAGCGAGGCGAAGTGGAGAGACCTGGTCTCGACCAATTGCCGGCATTTGGTGGAGCCAAGGTCTCTCCACTTCGCGCCTGCGGCGCTCCGGTCGAGACGACGGGAATGCTACTTCAGCGGCAGGATCTGCCCGCGGATCTCGCCGTCGGGGTACTTTTCGGTCAGGACGTTGACGTACCAGAGGCCGGTCAGGACTTCCTTGGCCTGCTGCTCGGTGAGGGCGACGCCGTCGTTCACGGTCGACCCGTCGGCATAAAACGGGATGTCGATCCAGACGACTTGCGCGGCGTTCTGGTCGGGCGCGGCGGGGCCGTAGAGACCGACCTGGCGGACGGGACCGCTCAGGCGCACCAGGTTGATCCTGTATTCCAGCACCTTGGTCGACGGCCGGTAGGTAGCGGTGAAATAGCCCTCGCCCTTGCTGTCGGTGGCCGGCACCTCGCGCGCACCGCTCAGGTCCGCGCGGAAGTCGGTCTTCGGCAGGTTGGGCTCGCCCATGTTGAACGAGCAGCCCGCGGCGGCCAGCAGGAGGCCGAGCGAGAGGACGAGGCGGCGGGTCGAGCGATGCATACTCTTCAGTCTACGTCGCGAGCCCGCCCGGCGTCCCCGCCCTCGATCACGCTTTGTGATGCACTGGCGTCCGGCCATAGACCGGCGTCGGCAGGCCCTCGAGGCGGGCCTTGAGCTGCAGCGACAGGAAGATCGAGTACAGTCGCGACTGCATCAGGTTGCCGCCGTGGAACCACAGGTTCTCCTGCGCCGTCGGCTTCCACATGTTGCGCAGCTCGCCTTCCCAAGGGCCAGGATCCTTGGCGGTGTCGGAGCCCAGGCCCCAGCACTTGCCCACCTTGTCGGCGACCTCGGGCGAGATCAGCTCGGCGGCCCACTGGTTCATCGAGCCGTATCCCGTCGCATAGACGACGAGGTCGGCCTTCAGCTCGGTGCCGTCGTTCAGCACGACCGACTCCTCGGTCAGGCGCTCGATCTCGACGCCGGACTTGAGCTTGATGCGGCCGTCGGCGATCAGCTCCGAGGCGCCGACATCGATGTAGTAGCCGGAGCCGCGACGCAGATACATCGGGCCGATGCCGGTATTGTCCTCGCCGAAGGTCAGCTTGAAGCCCGCCTTCTCCAGCCGCGCGTAGAAATCCGCATCGTCGCGCCGGATCTGCGCCATCACCGGCTGCGTCACCGTCGGCAGGGCGGCGTAGGGCATCGAGGCCGTGGTGAGATCGGCGATCTCGGTGGTGATGCCGGAGGCCACCGCCTCCTCCGAATAGAGCGGCCGGTTGCGCGCCAGCGTATCGGCGCGCACGACCAGGGTGGGCGAACGCTGCAGCAGGGTGACGTCGGCGCCGTGCTCCCACAGGTCGGCGGCGATGTCGTGCGCGGAATTGTTCGAGCCCACGACGACGCAGGTCTTGCCGGCCCAGCCTTCGCCGCCACGATGGTGGCTGGAATGATGCTGCTTGCCCTTGAAGCGTTCGGCGCCGGGAAAGGTCGGAATCTCCGGAAAGCCCGACATGCCGGTCGCGATGACGAGCTGCTTCGGCGTCAGCGTCACGTCCCGGCCGTCGCGTGCGACAACGACCGTCCACTCGCCCGTCTTCTCGTCGAACGACGAACTCTTGCACGTGGTCGACGACCAGTAATCGAGTTCCATGATCTTCGTGTAGGACTCAAGCCAGTCGCCCATCTTGTCCTTGGGCGTGTAGATCGGCCAGTGATCGGGGAACGGCAGGTACGGCAGATGGTCGTACCAGACCGGATCGTGCAGGCAGAGCGACTTGTAGCGATTGCGCCAGGCATCGCCCGGCCGCGGATTGCTGTCGACGATCAGGGTCGAAACACCAAGCCGCTTCAGGCGGGCGCCGAGCGCGATACCGCCCTGCCCGCCGCCGATCACCAGAACATAGGGCTGGCGGTCGTAGCCCAGCTCCTTCGCATCGGCCTTGCGGCGGTCGGTCCAGGTCACGCGATCCCTGAGGGCCCCGTGCTGCGTGCCATTCTCGCGCGACGGCCCCTTCTTCTCCTCGAAGCCCTTCAGCTCCATCAGTGCGGTGAAGAAGGTCCAGGCCTTGCCGTCCTTCAGACGGACATGCCCGGTGCCGCGGCCCTGCGCGGTCTCGAAGGTGAACCAGCCCGGCCGGCCTGACAGTTCGAAGGACTCGGGCTTCACATCGCCGAGGCGCGTCTTGAGCATCTCAGCAATCGCAGAGCGGCTCTCGAGCGTCACGATGTTCCAGGTGAAGGCGACGAGGTCGCGCCAGTAGCATTCGTCGGCGAACAGCGCCGTCGCAGCATCTATGTCCGATCGCTTCAACGCGGACGCAAATTCGGTAAGCCACTCGGTCTCGGTCATTGTCATCCCATTGCGACGGACATGCAGGCGGCGCACTCTAGAAGAAGGACGACTCCAGAGGAATGGGCGCCCGGGAGGAACCAACGATGAAATACGACGTGATTTCCGCGGATGGGCATATCGACCTGATCTGGCTGCCGCCGGATCTCTTCACCAGCAACGCACCCACATCGATGAAAGCGCGCATGCCGCATGTCATCGACGGCCCCAAGGGACCGGAATGGACCAGCGCCAACGGCGCGAAGTTCGGACTGGTCAACGGCATGGGCTCGGCGGGACGCGAATATGTGCCGGGCATCATCCACCGCTCCGACCGCATGGCCTCGACCGGCCTCTACAGCGACGGCAAGAAGGGCATCCGCCGCCTGACCGAGGTCGACCATCGCCTGAAGGACCAGGACCGCGACGGGGTGCAGGCCGAAGTGCTGTATGGCGTGCTGGGATCGAGTGGCCGGCTGAACGATCCGGAAGCCGCGATCGTCATGCTGCGCATCTACAACGACTGGCTCCACGAGTTCTGCACGCAGGCACCCGATCGTCTGGTCGGCCTGGCCAACATCCCCAACTACGACATGGACGAGTCGGTTACCGAGGCGATGCGCTGCGCCAGGCGCGGCGTGAAGGGGCTCGACATCGCCAACCGTCCCGACATGACGCCGCTCTGGGATCCGTTCTGGGAGCCGCTGTGGAAGTTCGGCCACGAGACCGGCATCCCGCTGCACTTCCACACGATCGGCGGCCGCTCGCCCGACGTCACCAGGTTCACCCCCGAAGTGCAGCGCCGCATCTTCGCCACCCACATCACCGGCTTCCAGATGCACATGAGCACCATGCTGATGTCGCTCATCTATTCGGGTGCGCCCGCGCGCTATCCCAACCTCAAGATCGTGATCGGCGAGGCCGGGCTCGGCTGGATCCCCTATGTGCTGCAGCACATGGACCTCGAATGGGAGGACCAGTTCCAGGACCTCGACCTCAAGATGAAGCCCTCGGAGTATTGGCACCGGCAGTTCTACGCCACCTACCAGACCGATCCGGTGGGCATCGAATTGCTGCGCCATCTCGGCGAGGACAATGTCATGTGGGGCTCGGACTACCCGCATCCCGACGGCATCTGGCCCGACAGCCAGGAGTTCCTTTCCAGGGAGCTCACGCAAGTCTCGGCCGAGACCAGGCGCAAGATCACGCGCGACAATGCGATGAAGCTCTACGGGCTTGCGAACTGAAATGGCCCGGGAGGGCGGAGCGGCGCGCACCGCGCTCCTGATCGTCTTCGCGATGCTGGCCTTCGCCGGCAACTCGCTGCTGTGTCGTGTGGCCTTGCGCGACACGTCGATCGACGCGGCGAGCTTCACCTCGATCCGCCTCGCCTCCGGCGCGCTCATCCTGTGGATCCTGCTGCGCTCACGTGGGAAGCAGCCGCTGGCGGCGGGCAGCTGGCCGATGGCGGCCATGCTGTTCGGCTACGCCGTCTGCTTCTCCTTCGCCTATCGCGACCTGACCGCCGCGACCGGCGCCCTGCTGCTGTTCGGCGCGGTACAGCTCACCATGACCGGCTACGGGCTGTTCGCCGGCGAGCGGCTCAAGGGCCTCCGCCTGCTGGGTGTGCTGATCGCCATCGCAGGCCTCGTCTGGCTGCTGCTGCCCGGTCTCTCGGCGCCGCCGCCGCTGGCGGCGGGGCTGATGCTGGCGGCCGGGCTCGCCTGGGGCATCTATTCCCTGCTGGGGCGCGGCGCCGGCGATGCCACCGCGGCGACCGGCGGCAATTTCATTCGCGCCGTGCCCTTCGCCGCGATCCTCAGCCTGGCGGCCGCGACGGGGACCAGCCCCGACCAGACCGGCCTGGTCTACGCAGTCCTGTCGGGCGCGGTGACGTCCGGGCTGGGCTATGTCCTGTGGTACGCGGCGCTGCCGGCGCTGTCCGCCACCTCGGCCGCGACGATACAGCTATGCGTGCCGGCCATTGCCGCGCTGGGGGGCGCGGTGCTACTCGCCGAGCCGATCACCGCGCGGCTGCTGCTCGCGTCGGCGGCCATCCTGGGCGGCATCGCGCTCACCATTCGCAAGAAGAGCTGAAGCAAGGGGACACATGTTCGAGGTTGCCGATCGTCTGAAGAACGTGAAGGTGTCGGCCTCGGCCGCGATGACCCGCAAGGTGCGCGACCTGCGCGCCCAGGGCGTGAAGATCGTGGGCCTGTCCTCGGGCGAGCCCGACTTCCCCACCCCGGCGCATGCCATCGAGGCCGCGCATGCGGCGGCGCTGGCGGGTGACACCAAGTACCCGCCGCAGGACGGCGTGAGGTCGCTCAAGGAAGCGATCCAGCGGAAGTTCAAGCGCGACAACCATCTCGACTATGCGCTCGACGAGATCATGGTCTCCAACGGCAGCAAGCAGATCATGTACGACGCGCTGATGGCCAGCGTGAACCCGGGCGACGAGGTCATCATCCCCGCCCCCGGCTGGATCTCCTATGCCGACCAGGCGGTGATCGCCGGCGCCAGGCCGGTGTCGGTCTCCTGTCCGGAGAACAACCAGTTCAAGCTGCGCGCTGCCGATCTCGACGCCGCCATCACCGCGAAGACCAAGTGGGTGGTGCTCAACTTCCCCAACAACCCGACGGGCGCGGTCTGCTCGCCGGCCGAGATGCGCCAGATCTGCGACGTGCTGCTGAAGCATCCCCACGTGCTGGTGATGGCCGACGACGTGTACGAGCACCTGGTCTATGGCGACGCGGTCTTCAGCACCGTGGCCGAGGTCGAACCGGCGCTGAAGGACCGCACCCTGACGGTCAACGGCGCGTCCAAGGCCTATGCCATGACTGGCTGGCGGGTCGGCTTCGCGGGCGGGCCGCGCGCGATGATTGCGGCCATGACCAACATGCAGGGCCAGATCGGGTCCGGCATCTCGACGATCGGCCAGGCCGCCGCCACCGCCGCGCTGAACGGCCCGCAGGATCTCCTCAAGGAACGCGCCGCCGACTACCAGAAGCGCCGCGACGAGGTCGTGGCCATGCTGCGCGCCGCCAAGGGCGTCACCTGTCACATGCCAGAAGGCGCGTTCTACGTGTTCCCCAACATCGCGGGCTGCATCGGCAAGACGACGAAGGGCGGGACGCGGATCGCCAACGACACCGACTTCGTCACCGCGCTGCTCGAGGAAAAGCATGTCGCCACGGTGCAGGGTGCCGCCTACGGGATGAGCCCCTACTTCAGGATTTCGTACGCCACCGACATGGCGAGCCTGCGTGAGGGCTGCACGCGCATCCAGGAGTTCTGCGCCGACCTGCGGTGAGCCGCATCGGTCAGAGGGCGTTGATTTCCCTGACCTTGTTGGTGAGGCCGAGTTTGCGATTGCAGAGGGGCCAGTGCCAGGTCTCGCCCTGCTCGAACATCACCCATGAGGTGAGCGCGGCGGCCTTCTCGTAATCCTGCGCCGCCTCGATCGCTTCCTGCGGCGTCAGCACCGTGCCATCGCGGCGCTGCTGCAGGGTGATGTAGGTGCGCGCCGTGTACTGGAAGCGGCCGTGATAGGAACCACGTCCGCCGCTGATGCGATTCGAATGCGGGCCCCAGCTTCCGCTCTCGCAGACCGCGAGCGACTGCACGACCTCGTCCTTGCGCGACTGGACGAACTGCTCGTGCTCCGTCGGGCCTTGCGGCACGGCGGCCGTTTGCGGCGGCTTCTTGGCGCATCCCGGCCCGACGCAGAGCGCGGCGAGCAGGAGCGGCAGAGTGGCGGGATGAAGAGTGTTCACGACCCGTCATTGTTCACACGATTTTATCCCCAGGGTAAACCCCGCCCGCCCAGCCGCCGGGCCGCATTTGCAGCGACAGCGCAGGCGCAGCCGCGGCCTGGCCGATGTCGATAAAGTGTCGACTGGGCGGGCTTAAATAGCCGCGCGTGACGTGGGTGGCGCGCGCCCGGCGTCCCGCGGCGCAACCGGGCCGCGAGTCCTTTCGTGTTTCAATTGTAACGGCGCCGCCTCGAATCAGGCTTTGGCCGCAGGATGCGTCTCGATCCAGTGCCGCGCGATCTCCTCGCGGGTGGCGACCCAGACCTTGGGCTTCGAGGCCACATAATCCAGGAAACGCGCCAGGGTGGCGGCCCGGCTCGGCCGTCCCGCGAGGCGGCAGTGCAGGCCGATCGACATCATCTTGGGCGCGCGCGCGCCCTCGGCATAGAGGACATCGAAACTGTCCTTCATCGCCTGCAGCCAGCCATCGCCCGCGGTGAAACCCGGCGCCACCCCGAACTTCATGTCGTTCACTTCGAGCGTGTAGGGAATGATCAGGTGAGGCTCGGCGCCGACCTTCACCCAGTAAGGCAGGTCGTCCGAATAGGAATCGCTCGAATAGAGGAAGCCGCCATGCTTGATCACCGCTTCGAGCGTGTGCAGGCCGAAGCGGCCGGTGTACCAGCCGACCGGCGCGCGGCCGGCCGTCTGCTCGATTACCTTCACCGCCTGCCGCATATGGTCGAGCTCCTGCTCGAGCGTGAAGTCCTTGTAGTTGATCCAGCGCCAGCCGTGGCTCGCGACCTCGTGGCCGGCCTCGGCCATCGCCTTGCCGGCCGTGGGATTGAGTTCCAGCGCGCGACCGACCGCCCAGGAGGTGAAGCGCATGTTGCGCTCCTGGAAGAGCCGCAGGATGCGCCAGAAGCCGGCGCGGCTGCCATATTCGTACATCGACTCGGTCGAGAGGTCGCGGCCGCCCTCGATGGGCGTGCCGCCCGGCGTCTCGGTGAGAAAGACCTCGGAGGCCGGATCGCCGTTCAGGATCGTATTCTCCCCGCCCTCCTCGTAGTTCAGCACGAAGCTCACCGCGATGCGGGCATCGCCCGGCCACTGCGCGTCCGGCGGGTTGGGGCCGTAGCCGATCAGGTTGCGGTCGAGATGGTTGTGCATGCGGCCCCCGGAAACGCGGCGCCCAACAGTCGGGCGATTGAAGCGCGACTATGGCGCGGCTATAGCTCGCGCGACAAGCTTGGGGAGGCCCAATGGGCGCAGCCGACGCGATCAGGGAAGACCGTCTGTGGCAACGCCACGCCGACATGGCGAAGCTGGGCGGCACGCCCAAGGGCGGCGTGAACCGCCAGGCGCTGTCGGCCGAGGATGCGGCGGCCCGCAACCTGCTGGGCGCGTGGGCCAGGGCCCGCGGCTTCGCGGTCTCGACCGACGCGATCGGCAATCTCTTCGTGCGCCGCGAGGGGACCGACCCCAAGGCGCTGCCGGTGATGAGCGGCTCGCACATGGACAGCCAGCCGACCGGCGGCCGCTTCGACGGCATGTACGGGGTGCTGGCGGCCTTCGAGGCGCTGGAAGCGCTGGAGGATGCCGGCGTGACGACGCGCCGCCCCGTGCTGGCCGTTGCCTGGACCAACGAGGAGGGCTCGCGCTTCCAGCCCGGCGCCATGGGCTCGGCGGTGTTCGCCGGCCACAACGACCTCGACGAGATGCTGCAGGTCAAGGACTGGAAGGGCGTCGTGCTGAAGGACGCGCTCGCCGAGACCTTGAAGACCGCCCCCGCCCCGATGCGTGACGGCAAGCCCGGCTTCGCGCTCGATGGATACGTGGAAGCTCATATCGAGCAGGGTCCGCGACTGGAAAACGAACGCAAGACGATCGGCGTCGTGACCGCCATCCAGGGCAGCCGTCGCTACATCGTCACCACGCACGGCGAGGAAGCGCATGCCGGCACCACGCCGCGCGCCGCCCGCAAGGATGCCTTCGCCGCGGCGCTGCGCATCGCACAGGCGATGTACGAAGCCACGACCGACAAGGACGACACGCTGCGCTTCACCATCGGTCGCGTCGACGTGGCACCTGGATCGCCCAACACCGTGCCGGGCCAGACGGTCTTCACCATCGACATGCGCCACCCCGACGATGCCGTGCTGGAAGCGCACGAGAAGAAGCTGAAGGAGATCGTGGCGTCGAAGGCCGCCCCCTGTAGCGCCGGCATCGAGCGCGTGACTGTCGTGCCACCGACCAACTTCGATCCGATGGTGGTCGACCTGGTGCGCGCCAAGACCAACGAACTGAAGCTCAGCAATATGGACATGCCCTCGGGCGCCGGTCACGACGCCATGCACATCGCCCATCTCTGCCCCGCCGGTATGATCTTCGTTCCCTGCGAGCGCGGGATCAGCCACAACGAAATCGAGAACGCCACCCCGCAAGACCTCGCCGCCGGCGCCCGCGTGCTCGTCGAGGTGCTGGCCGAATTAGCGAATCGCTAACGCACCATTGTCGCCACACGCACGTCGTTGAAGAAAGATATCGCGCCATGTCGAAGAAGATGCAGTCCGAACTCGTAGCGATCCTGTCCGACCTGATCGCGCTGCCGAGCCCCTACCCGCCCGGCACCTCGGTCGAGATCTGCGCCTATACGGCCAAGCGCCTGAAAAAGGCCGGCTACAAGGTCGAGATCGCGACGCACAAGAAGGGCGTCGACAATGTCGTGGCGCGGATGAAGGGCAAGGCGAAAGGCCCCGTGATTGCCTTCAATGCCCATGTCGATACGGTGGGCGTCGGCGAGCGCGCCAACTGGAAGAGCGATCCCTACAAGGCGCTGGTCAAGGGCGGCCTCGTCTACGGGCTGGGCGCCGGCAACTGCAAGGGCAGCACGGCGGTGCAGATCTGGATCGCCGAGGAGATTGCCCGCCGCGGCGGCCCGGCTGCCGGCGAGCTCATCTTCACCTTCGTGGCCGACGAGGAGAATCTCGGGCCCGAGGGCATGGAATATCTGCGCAAGAGCGGCAAGGTCCGGCCGGACGCGCTGATCCTGGGCGCGCAGACCGAGAACAACCTGATCGTGGCCGAGCGCGGCGTGATGTGGGCGCGCCTCACCACCAAGGGCCGGGCGGCGCATGCCGGCAATCCGGCGGCCGGCGACAACGCCATCCTGCGCATGATGCGCCTCGTCGGCGCGCTCAGCTCCTATTACGACAAGGCGCTGGCGGATCGCGTCTCCGGCGCGATGAAGTCGACGGTGAACATCGGCATGTTCCATGGCGGCCATAACACCAACGTCGTGCCGTCGGCCTGCACCGTCGAGATCGACCGCCGCCTGCTGCCCAACGAGAAGGTGAAGGATGCCTTCAAGGAGCTGAAGAAGGTGGTCGACGGCGTCGGCGAGCCGAAGTCGATGTATGGCGTGGAGTTCCTGACCGGCACCAACGGCTTCTTCGCGCCCGAGAACGGCGCGGCCGTCGGCGCCTTCGAGGCGGCCGTGAAGGCGCACAGCCGCCGCAAGGTGAAGTTCCTCAACGCCACCGGCGTGAGCGACGGCCGCTACTATGCCGACGACGGTATCGAGATCATCAACTTCGGCCCGGGCTCCGGCGCGCAGGGCCATGCCGCCAACGAAAGCGTGCCGATCGCCGAGATGGTCGACGCCGCCCACATCCAGCTCGACGTGGTGAAGCGCCTGCTGGGCTAGAGGTAGCCGCCCTTCCGAAACATCTCGACGAGCTGCGGCACGAGTTCCGGCACGGTCCGGGACCGTGCGTGATGGTGGAACTTGGCCAGCGGCGTCCGGCCGGCACCGCGATAGAGCGCGCCCATCACGATGATCGACGCCGCCGTGACGGTGCCGCTTCCTACTGACGTCGCATCGGCGATATCGATCTCCAGCCTGTAGGTTGGATTGAAGCTGGCGATCGACGCTTTCTGGTCGTCGCTGCGCGAGAGGGACAGGCGTGTGGAGCGGCCCGTCTCCGTCGTCACGCCATAGGGGGCGAGCGCCGAGGCGAGCTGGCGCGCGAAGATTGGCCAGTCGACGGTCTTGTCATCGGGCGGGAGCCACAGGAGCAGGCGCTGCATCTTCACCGGCGGGGGCGCCGCAGCCACGGGCTCAAGCACGAAGGAAGGCTCGGCACAGGCCGTCAGAACGGCACCGCTGACGGCGAGGCCCGCGCCCAGCAGGAGCCGCCGCCTCGACACGGATGCTTGCAGTTGCATCAGATGAATCCGTCTTCCCTGAGCTTTGCGGTCAGACTGTCGACGTAGCGATCCGCCGCCGCTGGGCGCGCCGAGGCCGTGTGGCTCGCCCGCCAGAAATCCGGCAATTCGGTCGTCGCGCGCCAGACAGTCTTGCGCGCGGCCGCGTCATAGAGGTTTGCACCGATTTCGTAGTCTTCGACAAAGTTGCCGCGAATCTTGCCGCGCCCCTGAGACAAAGTGAGCACCTGATCGGCTCGGAAGCTCGCGTTGGCCGCCGCCGCCTGCTCGGCATCGACGACCTCGACCGAAATTCCAAGAGGTGGCCACTTGGCCTCGAAGGCCCTCTTCAGTTCGGGGACCTGGAGAAGCGACGCGTTCTGAGCGGGTGTCAGCTGCTGCGCACCAACCGATATCGCAATGACGACTCGCCCGAGCTTTCGCTGTGATCCAGCGGCCACGTTCGACTGCGTGACGGCCTTCTGCTCGGGCGTGCATCCCGCAAGTGTCATGCCGAGCACCAGCAGCGCGTCCCGACGTCCCAGATAGTTCATCCGTTGCTCTCTCCCTCATCCGTGCCACCGTAGCAGGCACGAGAAAGACTGCACTACCTCCGATTGTGCATTGGCGACAATACCTCGCCTTTGCGCCCTGACGCGTCGCGTGGCACGCTGGCGGCAGGGAGAAAACACCATGCCGTTCTACGAAAAAGGCGATGTCCGCATTCACTACGAAGAGGCGGGCTCGGGCCTGCCGCTGCTGATCATTCCGGGTGGCGGGCTGAACTCGACGATCGGCGGGCTCGACAGGACGCATCCGTTCAGCGCGATGAAGGAATTCAGCGACCGCTTCCGCTGCGTCGTCGCCGACCTGCGCAACGCCAATGGCGGCCAGTCGACCGGTCCGCTCGACATCGAGCGCACCTGGGATTCCTTCACCGACGACCATGTCGGCCTGATGGACCATCTCGGCGCCGACCGGTTCATGGTGCTGGGCTACTGTATCGGCCAGCCGATGATCTGGAACCTGATCAAGCGGGTCGGCGACCGTGTCATTGCCGCCGTACTGACGCAGCCCTCGGGCTTCCGGCCCGAGTTGCCGAACCAGTTCTACGACAACAACATGAAGGGCTGGGGTCCCGACTTCGTGGCCAAGCGGCCCGACGTCACGATGGACCAGGTGAGCCAGTTCCTCACCAACATGTACACCAAGAAATCCGACTTCGTGTTCACCGTGCCGCGCGAGTTCGTGAAGGCCTGCAAGACCCCGATCCTGGTCGCGCCCGACGACAGCCCGCCGCATCCCTACAAGGTCGCGATGGAAGTGGCGATGCTGGCGCCGAACGCGCAGGTCACCCTCTATCCGTGGAAAGACACGCCCGAGCGGGTCCCCCTCGCGGTGCGCCACATCAGGATGTTCCTGGAGGCGCACCGCCCCTGAGGGAGCCGGTCGTCAGCCTGGCCGTGTCTCGACGATCAGGCCGACGATCCGCCGGACGAGCGGCATGACGGCAAGAAGGACGGGAAACGCGACCAGCCAGGACAGGCCCCAGGCGCTCATCCAGGTCGCGACGAAGCCGGGCGACAGGCCCGCGCTGCGGGCCGTCGAAATGCCCGACACGACGAAGGTCATGATGAGCGACAGGACGAGGGGCAGAACGATCGCAGCGTAACGCGCCGGCAGACGGCGCAATCCGAGATATGCAAACAAGATGGAATGTCTCACGCAGGGTCGGGGCCAGGACAGTGAAGGCCACGACGATTGACTGCGTTGCCTCACGTGAGACGCTTACGATCTTCTTCGAAGACGAGACTTTGTAACGCAATTGCGAATCCTTCGCAATAGAAAAATTGCCGAATTGCCCGTGAAACCGGCAGCGCCCTGACCAACAAACGAAACAACCGAAATAAACGAAACAATCGAAACCGGAGTCGCACCCCCAAATCAGGTACCAGGGTACCGCGTACGGATCGATATTGTCCGCCGGCTCCGGCTGGAAGGCCTTATTCAGCAGCCCGCTAGACGGCGCGCGCCACGCCCGGCAGCCGGCGAAGCAGGATCGAGGCGGCCCAGCTCAACGTGAAGCCCAGCGTCACGGCGAGCGCTCCCTTGGCCAGCGGCGAAAGCGGGATCGACAGAAGGAACAGTTGCAGCCACAGCACGATCGGCCAGTGAACGAGATAGATACCGTACGCATTGGCGCTGAGGCTGTTTCCGATGGGACCTGAAGTCCGGGAGAACCGGACGGCGAGCGCCAGCAGGGCAAACGCCGTGAGCGTCGAGAACAGCACCAGCATCACGCCATCGACCCACGCGGGAACCGGCCGTCCGTCGAGCGCGAAGAACGCGGCCGTTGCGATCACGGCCAACAGAGGCCACCTCACCCACTGCCGCTCGAACGCGCGCGCCAGCCGCTCGGGGCCGATGATCGCGCCCGCGGCAAACGACAGGAAGTAGAGGCCGATGCGGCTCGACTGAATGCCGAACGGGCCGGCGGTCAGCCAGTGCGACGTCCCGAAGGCGAGATGGAACGGCAGGTAGGCCGCCGCACTGGCCACGATGAAGAACATCAGCCAAGCGCCCGCAGGCATGCGGTCGAGGAACTGGCCGGTACGGCGCGCAAAGTCCCACACCCGATCCTGCGCGAGCACCATCGCCAGCGCGGCGTCGAACACCAGCAGGGCGCCCACGAACCAGAGCGGCCCGCTCGGCCACGGCCCGATCGTCACCATGTGTTTCCAGAAGGTCACGAAGCTTTCGCCACCACCGCTCAACAGGTGGGCGGCGTAGTAGGAGAGCGGCACGATCGTCACGATGCCGACCAGCAAGGGCGCCCCCAGACGCACGGCACGATCGAGCAGATACTGGCGCAGTCCCTTGCGCGCGAGCGAGGGGCGCACGAACAGGCCCGACAGCAGGAACATCAACGGCATGAAGAAGCCGTTGGTCCAGGTGACGATGACGTTGAAGCCGGACCATTGCGCCATGTCCACGACCGGGGCGCTGCCGTTGGTGTAGGAGCCGCCGGAGACAGCCTGACCGCCGGCCATGTAGCCCAGCGCGACATGCTGCAGCACCACGAGCGCGATCACGAAGACACGAAGATGATCGAAAGCGGGAAAGCGACTCGCAGGCTGCGCGATGCGAACCAGCGGCGCCTTTCGAACGGAACGATATCTGTTGTGCGAGCGGGCGAACGGATCGGCGGAAACGACAGCGACGGACTTCACGAGCAACATGCCCCGGCTGATTTCGGACCCGCCGACAACGACGGGCCACCGGACGCGTTGCGCCTCCTCTCAAAGGGTCACAAGAATGCCCGCAATCGTTTCACAGTCGGTGAATTCGCGAGGACTCAAGCCGTCTTCTGCGCCGTGAGCCCGAGCTTCTCGATCGTCTGTTCGCGCATCACGAACTTCTGGATCTTGCCGGTGATGGTCATCGGGAATTCCGGCACGAACTCGATGTAGCGCGGGATCTTGTAGTGGGCGATCTGGCCCTGGCAGAAGGTGCGGATCTCCTCGTCGGTCGCGGTCTGTCCGGCATGGAGCTTGATCCATGCGCAGACCGCCTCGCCGTAGCGCGGATCGGGCACGCCGATCACCTGCACGTCCTGCACCTTCGGGTGACGATAGAGAAACTCCTCGATCTCGCGCGGATAGACGTTCTCGCCGCCGCGGATGATCATGTCCTTGAGGCGGCCGACGATGTTGACGTAACCCTCCTCGTCCATCGTCGCGAGGTCGCCGGTGCGCATCCAGCCGGCTTCGTCGACGGCTTCCTTGGTCTTGGCCTCGTCGTTCCAGTAGCCCTTCATCACCGAGTAGCCACGCGTACAGAACTCGCCGGTCTCGCCGCGCGGCACCGCCCTGCCCTCGGTATCGACGATCTTGATCTCGATGTGCGGCAGTACCTGGCCCACGGTCGAGACGCGGCGCTCGACCGGATCGTCGGTGGCGCATTGCGTCGACACCGGCGAGGTCTCGGTCATGCCGTATGCGATGGTGACCTCGCCCATGTGCATGTGACTCTGCACCTTCTTCATCACCTCGATGGGGCAGGGCGAGCCGGCCATGATGCCGGTGCGCAGGCTCTTGAGATCGAACTTGGCAAAGTCGGGATGGTCGAGCTGGGCGATGAACATGGTGGGCACGCCGTAGAGCGCCGTGCAGCGCTCCTCGGCCACGGCCTGCAGCGTCGCCAGCGGATCGAAGGCCTCGGACGGATAGATCATGGTCGAGCCGTGCGTCAGGCACCCGAGATTGCCCATCACCATGCCGAAGCAGTGATAGAGCGGCACGGGAATGCACAGCCGGTCCTCTGGCGTGAGCTTCAGCCCTTCGCCCACGAAGTAGCCGTTGTTCAGGATATTGTGGTGGCTGAGCGTGGCGCCCTTGGGGAAGCCCGTGGTCCCTGAGGTGAACTGGATGTTGATCGCGTCGTCGAACTGCAGCCTGGGCGCCAGTTCGGCGATGCGTGCCCTTTCCGCGTTGCCGCCCGCCGTCGCCACATCGTCGAAATTCAGCATGCCCGGCGTCTTCTCAGGTCCGAGCCGGATCACGTGTTTCAGGTGCGGCAGCTTCTTCGCCTTCACGAGATCCTCGACGATCTCGAGATAGTTCGAGGTCTTGAGCGCGGGCGCCAGGATCAGCGCCTTGCACTCGACCTTGTTCATCGCGTAGTCGAGCTCGGCGCGGCGGTAGGCCGGATTGACGTTGACCAGCACGAGGCCCGCCTTGGCGGTCGCGAACTGTGCCAGCGTCCATTCCGACGTATTGGGCGACCAGATGCCGACCCGGTCGCCGCGCTCCAGCCCCAGCGTCAGGAGGCCGGCGGCGAGATCGTCGACCCGGCGGCCGAGTTCGCCCCAGCTCCAGCGCACGTTCTGATGGCGGACCACCAGCGCCTCGCGGTCGCGATGGGTCTCGACGGTGCGGTCGAAGAAGACGCCGATCGTCTCGCCGATCAGCTTCTTGTCCGAGACGCCGTGATCGTAGGAGATTTTGGGAGCGGCCTGAGCTTTGGTCATGCGTCGAGATTAGCGCGCCATGCCAGATTTGGAATCATGAAACTCCATTTCGTCACCGTCGACGTCTTCACCGACCGCCAGTTCGGGGGCAACCCGCTGGCCGTCATCACCGATGCACAGGGTCTGTCGAGCGAACGGATGCAGGCCATCGCCGCCGAGTTCAACCTGGCCGAGACGACCTTCGTGCTGCCGCCGAAGGACCCGGCCCATACCGCCGAGGTGCGCATCTTCACGCCCAAGGCCGAGATGCCCTTCGCCGGCCATCCCAATGTCGGCACCGCCTTCGTCCTGGCGCGCGCCGGTACCAACTATGGCCGGCCGGTGACCGGCGACCGTCTGGTCTTCGAAGAGAAAGCGGGCCTCGTGCCCATGGACCTCGTGCGCGAGGCCGGTGCGGTCGTGGCCACCCGCCTCGCCGCCCCCGTGCCCCTCAGCTTCGGTGAGGAGATCGACCCGGCGCTGGTGGCGGCCGCCTGCTCGCTGAGGCCCGACGAGATGAAGCTCGACGTCCACCCGCCGCGCGTCGCTTCCTGTGGCGCGCCGTTATTGTTCGTCGAACTCAAGTCGCGCGAGGTGCTGAAGCGCGCTGCACCGCGTGCAGAAATCTTCGCCCGCGAGCTGCCGCGCGACCGCATCGTCGGCATCCATCTCTACGTGCAGGAGAAGGACGGCGAGATCGACATCCACACCCGCATGTTCGCCCCCGAGCACGGCATCCCCGAGGATCCCGCAACGGGCGCCGCGAACGTCGCCCTCATCGGCGTGCTGGCGCATCACCGACGCGAGGCCGACATCACCTTGGCGAAGACGATCGGCCAGGGCTTCGACATGGGCCGCCCCAGCGTGCTGCAGGCCTGTGCCGAGAAGAAGAACGGCAAGGTGGTCGCGACCTATATCGGCGGCCGCTGCAAGCCGATGATGAGCGGCGTGATCGAGTTGGAAGATTAAGGGTCCCTCGCTGCGCTCGGGATGACAGCGTTTTTCGGATCGACGCACTGCGCCATTCCCAACACCATTGTCATCCCGAGCGCAGCGAGGGACCTTTTACTTTTCCCTGGCCAACGGCAACGCTGCGCCCTGCTTCACGGGGCGCAACGCGAAGGAGCTCCTGATCTGCGCGATGCCCTGGATCTTGGTGAAGTCCATGACGAAGCGCTCATAGGCTTCGAGGTCCGGCACCACGACGCGCAGCAGGTAGTCGCTGTCGCCGGTCATCAGGTAGCACTCCATGACCTCGGGCCGTTCCGCCGCGGCGCGCTCGAAGTCCTTCAGCGCTTTCTCGTTCTGGGTCGAGAGCGACACGCTGACGAAGACGTTGACCGACAGGCCGACCGACTTGGCGTCGACCTGGGCGGCATAGCCCTTGATGACACCCGCCTCCTCCAGCGCCTTGACCCGGCGCCAGCACGGCGAGGAGGAGAGTCCGACCTGTTCGGCGAGGTCAGCATTGCTGAGCCGGCCATCATGCTGCAGCCGTTCGAGAATGCGCCGGTCGATCGCGTCCAGGGAGATCATTGCTCAAATCGCCACAATCGAGGGAAATCCTGCCCTATACAGCCCGTCCGGCGACCCGAACGCAAGGACCTTCCAGCGGAGCAGGCGTATGTCGGTATCCATGACCACTCTCGCCCCCATCCAGCGTCTTCGCCTCCTCCGTGAACTGGAACGCAAGGTGCTGTGGCTCAGCGCCTGGACGATCCATCACGCCAACCACATCCGTCCCAACCGCGACGGGCTGAAGGTCGGCGGCCATCAGGCCTCCTGCGCCTCGCTGGCGACGGTCCTGTCGGCGCTCTATTTCTCGGTGCTGCGGCCCGAGGATCGCGTCGCGGTGAAGCCGCATGCCTCGCCGGTCTTCCACGCCATCCAATATCTGTTCGGACACCAGACCCGCGAGAAGCTGGAACGCTTCCGCGCCCTGGGCGGCGCGCAATCCTATCCGTCGCGCACCAAGGACGTGGACGACGTCGACTTCTCGACCGGCTCGGTCGGGCTCGGCGTGGCCATGACGCTGTTCTCGTCGATCGTGCAGGACTATGTGCGCCTCAAGAAGCTGGGCGACGGCAAGCGCCCCACGGGCCGCATGGTGGCGCTGGTCGGCGACGCCGAGCTCGACGAGGGCAACATCTTCGAGGCGCTGCTCGAAGGCTGGAAGCACGACGTGCGGAACCTGTGGTGGGTGATCGACTACAACCGCCAGAGCCTTGACGGCGTGGTGAACGACCGGCTGTTCGGCCGGGTCGCCGAGATGTTCGAGCTGGTCGGCTGGCGCGTCGTCACCTTGAAATACGGCAAGCTGCTGGAGACAGCCTTCACGCAGCCCGACGGCGCGCATCTGCGCGACTGGATCGACGCCTGCCCCAACTCGCTCTACTCGGCGCTGGTGTTCAAGGGCGGCGCCGGCTGGCGCGAGGCGCTGACGCGCGATCTCAACCAGTATCCGGGCGTGCGGCGCATCCTCGAACAGCACGACGACGCAGCGCTGCACAGGCTGATGACCAACCTGGCCGGCAACGACATGCAGGCCGTGGTCGATGCCTTCGAGGGCGTGAACGACGACACGCCCACCTGCTTCATCGCCTACACCATCAAGGGCCAGGGCCTGCCGTTCGCCGGCCACAAGGACAATCACTCCGGCCTGATGACGCTCGACCAGATGGCGGGCTTCAAGAAGGGCATGGGCATCGAGGACGGCCAGGAATGGGAGAAGTTCGCGGGCCTCACCGCGTCGCCGACCGACCTGCAGGGCTTCCTCGACGCGGCGCCGTTCAACGCCGAGGGCCGCCGCCGCACCGAGGCGCCGATCGTCGCCATCCCGGCGCAGCTCACGAAGCCCAATGACAAGAAGTCGAGCACGCAGGAAGGGTTCGGCAAGATCCTGAACGCGATCGCGTCGGAAGACGGCGAACTCGCCCGCCACATCGTCACGACCTCGCCCGACGTGACGGTGTCGACCAATCTCGGCGCCTGGGTGAACCGGCGCGGCCTGTTCGGCCACACCGAAGCCGAGGATGTGTTCCGCGAGCTCAAGGTCGTGTCGGCTCAGCTCTGGCGCCAGACGCCCAAGGGCCAGCATGTCGAGCTGGGCATCGCCGAGAACAACCTGTTCATCCAGCTCGCCGCGCTGGGCCTCAGCCACCAGCTGTTCGGCGCGCGCCTGCTGCCAATCGGCACGCTCTACGATCCCTTCATCGCGCGCGGCCTCGATGCCCTGAACTATGCCTGCTACCAGGATTCGCGCTTCATGGTGGTGGCGACGCCGTCGGGCGTGACGCTCGCACCGGAAGGCGGCGCGCATCAGAGCATCCATACGCCGCTGATCGGCATCGGCCAGCCCGGCCTCGTCTCCTACGAGCCGGCTTACGTGGATGAGCTGGCGGTGCTGATGCGCCACGGCTTCGACTACATGCAGCAGGACGATGGCGGCTCGGTCTATCTGCGCCTCTCGACGCGCAGCCTGCCCCAGCCCGAGCGCACGCTGACGCGACAGCAGCAGGCCGACATTGTGTCGGGCGGCTATTGGTACGCCCCGCCGGAAGAGGGCGCGGACGTCGCCATCGTCGCCATGGGCGCGGTGACGCCGGAGGCAATCGCGGCCCATGAAAGCGTGGCGCGCGACTTCGCGGGCGCCGGCCTGCTGGTGCTAACCTCGCCCGACAGGCTGCACAGCGACTGGCTCGCCGCGCAGCGGAATCGCGGCCGCACGGCCGGCTTGGTAGACCGTTCGCCAAGCCCGGTCGAGCGGCTGCTCGCCCCCTTGTCGCGCGATGCGCGCATCGTGACGGTCATGGACGGCCATCCGCTGGCGCTGTCGTGGCTGGGATCGGTGCGCGGCCAGCGGGTCGTGCCGCTGGGCATCGAGAAATTCGGCCAGTCCGGCGACATTCCCGATCTCTATCGAACCTACGGGCTCGATGCGGCGGCGATAATCGACGCGGTGGCGCGCGCCGTCTAAACTGGCGGCGTGAAAGTAGACGGCACCCCTTACCGCACCATCTGGCTCGGCCCCGACGGCACGACCGTCCAGGCCATCGACCAGACCCTGCTGCCCCATCGTTTCGTCGTGCGCGACCTGCGCACGATGGAAGACGCGGAAGTGGCGATCCGCACCATGATCGTGCGCGGCGCGCCGCTGATCGGTGCAGCCGCGGCCTATGGCATGGCGCTCGCCATGGCGGCCGATCCGTCCGACGCCATGCTGGCCCGTGCCTACACGGTGCTGCTGGAGTCGCGGCCGACTGCCGTGAACCTGCGCTGGGCGCTCGACGACCAGCGCGCGCTGCTGGCGCCGCTGCCGCCCGCGCAGCGTCGCGAGGCCGCCTACCGGCGCGCGGCCGAAATCTGCGACGAGGATGCCGAGATCGGCCGCCGCATTGGCGAGAACGGGCTGGGCCTGATCCGCAAACTGAAGCCGCGCGACAAAGGCGGTCGTATCAATGCCCTGACCCACTGCAACGCCGGCTGGCTCGCCACCGTCGACTGGGGCACGGCGCTGGCGCCGATCTACCAGGCGCACAATGCCGGCATTCCCATCCATGTCTGGGTCGACGAGACGCGGCCCCGGAATCAAGGCGCCAGCCTGACCGCCTGGGAGCTGGGCAAGCACGGCGTGCCGCATACGGTGATCGCCGACAATGCCGGCGGCCATCTGATGCAGCACGGCGAGGTCGACTTCGTCATCACCGGCACCGACCGCACGACGCGCGGCGGCGACGTCTGCAACAAGATCGGCACCTATCTCAAGGCGCTGGCAGCCCACGACAACGGCATTCCCTTCTATGTCGGCCTGCCCCACACGACCATCGACTGGACGCTCCTCGACGGCGTGCGCAACATCCCGATCGAGGAGCGCAGCGCCCACGAGCTGTCGCACATCACCGGATGCCTGGTGAAGGATGGCACCGTAACCGGCGAACTCGCCACGGTGCAGATCCTCCCCGAGGGCAGCGCCGGCGCCAATCCCGCCTTCGACGTGACGCCGGCCCGGCTGGTGACGGCGCTGATCACCGAGCGCGGCGTCTGCGCCGCCAGCGAGGCCGGGCTTCTGTCCCTCTATCCCGAACGACAGACCCGAGCGGCGTGAAGGTCAGCCAAGCGGCCAAAGCCACCGCCGGGCTTGGCCTCACCCAGATCGTGGGCTGGGGCACGACCTTCCTGATGCCCTCGGTGCTGGGCCGCCACATCGAGCGAGACCTCGGACTGGCGAGCGAGATCGTCTATGGCGGCATCACCGTGATGTTCGGCGTCGGCGCCCTGTTCGCGCCCCGGGTCGGCCGCCTGCTCGACAAGACCGGCGCGCGCGCCGTCATGACGGTGGGCTCGATCGTCTATGCCCTGTCGCTCGCCGCGCTCTCCTTCTCGCAAGGGCTGGTGAGCTATCTCCTGTGCTGGGCCGCGATGGGCGTCGCCTCGACCCTGGCGCTGAACACGCCGTCCAGCATCGCCCTCGCCCAGATCGCGGGGGCCCGGGCGCGGCAGGCGATCGCCGTACTGGCCATCATCGGCGGCTTTGCCTCGACCGTGTTCTGGCCGGTCTCGGAGGCGCTCGAACTCCTCGTCGGCTGGCGCGGCGTGGTGCTGATCTATGCCGCGATCCATCTCGCGATCTGCGCGCCGGTGCATCTGTTGGTGCTGCCCGGCCGGCCGCTGGTCGGCACACAGGGTGCGGCAGCCGCGACGGCGCCTGTGCCGCCCTCGGCGCACACCAAGCGGATCTTCCTGCTGCTGTCGATCTCGCTTGCGTGCGGCGCCTTCATCTTCACCGGCTTCATCGTGCATGCCATCGGTGTGCTGCGCGGCCTTGGCCACGATCCCGCGACGGCCCTGCTGCTGGCCTCGCTGATCGGGCCGGCGCAGGTGGCGGTGCGGGTGTTCGAGCTGGGGTTCGGTCACCGCTACACGATCACCGCGTCGACGCTTTTCTCCAGCGCCGTCCTGCCGTTCGGCCTGGGCCTGGCGCTGCTCGCCGGCGGCAACTTCGCCGTCGCGCTGGTCTGCGTGATGGCCTACGGCATCGCCAACGGGCTGAAGGCGGTCCTGCGCGCCACCCTGCCGCTCGCTCTGTTCGGCCGCGCCCAGTTCGGCACCTATCTCGGCCGCCTTGCACTTCCTCAAGGTATCGTCTCGGCCTCCGCGCCGCCCATCCTGGCGGCAACGATGGCGAGTTACGGCGCCGAGGGCGTACTCGCCCTCACCTTCGTCGTCGCCATGATCGCCTTGATCACGACCATCATGCTGGTGCGGGTGAGCGGTCCGATCCGCTGAAGCGTCTCAGATTTTTTCGCCGAACAGTTTCAGCCTGAACTCGACCAGCCGGAAGCCCATGCGACCCGCTTCCTCCTCGATCAGGCGCGCGAGGCTCCGATCGTCTTCGAGCTCGACGATCTCGCCGGTGGCGACGTCGATCAGGTGCGGATGCGGTGCGCCGCCGGTGCGCTCGTAACACGCCTTGCCGTCGCGGAAGACGTGGCGCGTGACCAGGCCCGCCGAGGCGAGACTGTTCAACGCACGATAGACGGTGGCAACGCCGATGCGTCGCCCGACCGAGGCGCGGCGATGGATCTCGAAGGTACAGGGATGGTCGGTCGCGGCCTCGAGGACCTCAAGGACGATGCGTCGCTGCTCCGTCAGCCGGACGCCGCGTTTACGGCAGAGTTCTTCCAGCCGCTCCATCTCCTCACCTCCTGAGGAAGAACTGGACGGGCACGACGATCTCCAGGCTCTCGCCCGGCTGGTCCTGGGGCAGCGGCGGCAATGGCTGGGCGCGCTGCAGCAGGTCGAGACCCTCCTGGTCGAGCGCGGCATGTCCGGACGGCCGTTCGACGCGCGCGGCCAGGATGCGGCCGTCGCGGCTCATCGTGAACCGCACATAGGTCACGCCCTCGTGGCGCGCGCGTTGCGACTCCGAAGGGTAGCGCTTGTGACGTTCGAGATGACGCAGCAACTGACCCTTCCAGGTCGGCAGCGTGTTGGACGGCGGATCGACCGAGGCGCCCGGCGTCGGCGCGGCCGCGACCCTCGACTGTTCGGGCGCTGCCTGCGGCGCCGAGACCTTGGGCTGCGGCGGCTTCTTCTCAACCTTCTTTTTCTCCACCGGCTTGGGCGGCGGTGGCGGCTTGAGGTCGAGCGGCGGCGGCGGCTCGGGTTCCGGCAGGGTCACCTCCGCCAGCACCGGCGGCGGTATCTCCACCGGCGGCGGCTCCTCGGGCTCAGGGACTACCTCGCTCAGCTCCGGGCCCGGCGGCGCCTCGTTGGGCACGACCTCCGGCGCGGCCGGCAGCGGCGCCAGCTCCAGCATGATCGCCGCGGGTGGCGGCGAATACGGCACCTCGCCGTGCACCCAGCCCAGCGCCAGCCGGATCGCACCCGCGTGCAGGGCGAGCACGAAGGCGAATGAGCCGATCCAGCGGGCCGCCTCCCTCATTGCTCCAGACCGACCAGCGCCACCTTCAGGTAGCCCGCCGTCCGCAGCACGTTCATCGCCTGCATCAGCTCGCCATAGGGCACCGCCTTGTCAGCCCGCAGGAAGATGCGCTCGTCCTTCTTGCCCCCGGTCGCCTCGTCCAGCGCCTTCGCCAGCGCCTCGCGGCTCACCGGCGTGTCCTTCAGCGTGAACGACAGGTCTTCCTTCAGGGTGAGATAGAGCGGCGTATCGGGCTTGGTCTGGCGCTCCGCCGTCGATACCGGCAGGTCGACTGGCACGTCCACGGTGGCCAGGGGTGCGGCCACCATGAAGATGATCAGCAGCACCAGCATCACGTCGATGAACGGCGTGACGTTGATCTCGTGGTTCTCCGCCAGTTCGTCGTCGCCGTGGTCGAGCTTCACCGACATCGGGCTACCTCCGTCCCAGGTCGCGCGAGACCAGCCGCAGCACCGCCGCCGAGGTGTCGCCGACCAGCGCCCTGTAGGCCGTCACGCGGCGCGAGAAGTGGTTGTAGATCACCACCGCCGGAATGGCGGCCGCCAGGCCCAGCGCCGTCGCCAGCAGCGCCTCGGCGATGCCGGGAGCCACCACCGCGAGGTTGGTCGTCTGCGAGCGCGAGATGCCGATGAAGGAGTTCATGATCCCCCACACCGTGCCGAACAGGCCCACGAACGGCGCCGTCGAGCCGATCGTCGCCAGCACGCCCGTGCCCTTGAGCATGCGCCGGCCGGTGGCCGCCTCGAGACGCTCCAGCCGCGAGGCCACGCGTTCCTTCAGGCCGTCGCGATCGTCGACCGTGTCGACGCTCAGCCTCTGCTCGGCCTGGGCCGCTGCCACCAGGTCGCTGGCCGGCGCCTTGTCGAGCGAGGCCGCCGAATCCAACCCGGCCAGCAGGCGCCGCTGACGCCGCACCGCCATCGCCAGCTCCAGGCTCTTGGCCACGAACACCGTCCAGGTCAGCACCGAGGCGATCACCAGGCCGATCATCACCCCCTGCACCACCCAGTCCGCGGCCGCGAACATGCCCCACACCGACAGGTCCTTCGGCAACACCGCCTGGGCCGGGGCCGCAGCCGGCGCGGCAGCAGGCGCTGGCTCCGCCGCGGCCGGCGTCGCGGGTTCGGTGGTCGTAGTCATGGGCGCGGTCCCGGCAGAAGGCGCCGCCGTGGGTCCCGTAACCGCAGGCGGGGCAGGCTCCGTCGGGACCGGCGCCTGCGCCAAGGCGAGCGACGGGAACAGCAGAAGAAGGACCAGCAGACGACGAAGCAGCATTACGCGATACCCTGAAGAGTGCGAACGACAGGGCGCAGCCAGTTGGCGCGCCAGGTGAGAGTGCAGGTCACGGCGACCGCGCCGACGCTGAGCATGGTTGCCCAGACGAGCGATCCGAAGCTCGGACCGTCACGCCAGAGAGCGATCGCGAGGGCGGCCAACAGGAGGCCATAGCCCGCGATCCGCAGCAGCAGGACGAGCCGCCTCGGGCAGTCGCGTCCACCGCCGGCGCGCTCCCAGTGACGATCCTGGCTGAGCGCGAGCAGCGCGAAGCCGAAATAGGAGGCGAGCGCCAAGGCGATCAGGAGAGCGGGCGCCATCTCAGCCGCCCGCGGTCAGGCGCAGGAGGCCCCAGGCGCCGCCCCACGAGGCGATCCCTGCAACGGCCATGACGAGACAAAGGCGCAGCAGCCGCCGGTTGGCAAAGGCCCAGATCAGCAGCCCCAGATAGACGAGGAAGGCCAGCATCGAGGCCAGGACGACGGCCTCGCTCCGCGCCATCAGCCCGCCAGCCGGCAGCGCGACCGCCGCCAGCGCGGCGAGTCCCGCCGCCACGGCGTAGCCGCCCCCGACCGCCGCGACGAGGCGGACGAGGACGGACAGACCGGTCATGGACGGAATCACGCTGCAACTACCTCTCATTCATAAGACGAACGAGAGGGTCCGTTTTCTCCCCGGCCGGACCGCCGGGCGTAATTTATTTTTGCCCTATCATGCCCGTCGGGTGCGTATTCTCACGGAGCCGGCGAAATTCTGCCTCAGGATCCGGCGTAGACCGACGGGGTGCGCTGCCGCCAGGCGAAGTGCTTCTCCCAGGCCGCGCAGAACTGCAGCACCTTCTCGTCGGCAAACCGCCGCCCGATCACCTGCAGGCCGACCGGCAGCCCGGAGGGCGACCAGCCACAGGGGACCGAAGCGGCCGGCTGGCCGGTGATGTTGAACGGATAAGAGAAGGGCGTCCAACGTGCCCAAGGCACCGGCTTGTCCATATCCATGTCCGGCGGCCCATCGGCCTCGGCCGCGAACGGCTCGATCGGAACCATCGGCATCACGAGCAGGTCGAAGGTCTCGAACGCCTCCGCCACCGAGCGGTTGAAGGCGGCCCGCGCCTGCAGGGTCCGGAAGTGATCCTCCAGCCGGATCGACGCCGACCGCGCCACCATGCGGGCAAATCCCTGATCGATCCGCGCCACATCCTCGGGCTTCAGGCCGGCATAGAGTGCGCCGCGCGCCACCCAAAGGGCATCGAAGATGTCGATGGGATCGGGCCAGTCGAGCTTCGTGTCGACAATCTCGACCGGCAGATGCGCCGAGATCTCGCCGAAAGCCTTGGTTATGACCGCCGCGATGCCCGAATCCACGGCGGCGCCGAACAGGGTCGGCGCCAACACACACCGCAGCTTCGGCAACTCGCCCAAGGTCTCGTGATAGGAGAGCCCGGCCGGCGGCAGCGACTGCGGATCGCGCGCGTCGGGTCCCTGCACGACGTCCAGTGCCAGCGCATAGTCCTCGACGCCGTTGGTCATGGGACCTGCGTGCGACAGATGCTCGGTCGGACTGAGCGGATAAGTCGGCACGCGCGCCAGCGTCGGCTTTAGCGAGAAGATGCCGCAGAACGAGGCGGGCACCCGCATCGAGCCGCCGCCGTCGGAGCCCAGGGTCAAAGGGACCGTGCCGTCGGCCACGGCGACGGCCGACCCCGAGCTCGATCCGCCGGCAGTTTTCGAAACATCCCAGGGATTGCGCGTTACGCCGTAGAGCGGCGAGTTGGACGCCGCCTTCCAGCCCAGCTCGGGCGTCGTCGTCTTGCCGATCATGACCGCGCCGGCGGCGAGAAGGCGCTCGACTGATGGCGCCGTTTCGGTCGCCACCGAATCGATGTAGAGCTTCGAGCCGCGCTGCGTCTTGTAACCATCGACCAGGAAGAGATCCTTGATGCCGACCGGCACGCCGTGGAGGGAACCGCGGAATGACTTGGCGCGCGCCTCCTGCTCCAGCGTCACCGCCCGCGCCTTCGCATCCTCGGCAAAGACGGCGCTGTAGGCGTTCACACGGGCCTCGGTCTCCTCGATCGCATTCAGCGACGACTGGACCAGCTCTACCGGCGAGACCTCGCCCTGTCGCACCAGTCGCGCCATCTCGACCGCGCTCAGGGCTGCGTACTGACGCAGTTCCATCGTCTTCCTCCCGATCCTGCTTTCCTAGAGGCGCTGGCCCGACGTGGCGTCGAACACGTGCACGTCCTTGCCGCGCACGATCACGCCGTGTTGCGTCGTCTCGCCCAGTTCCATGTCGGGCGACACCGCCACCACGAATCCCCCCCGCCCGTCGTCGAGATGGACGAGTTTCACGCTGCCCAGGTCCTCGACCAGCTCGACCCGGCCCCCGAGGCCGGCGACCTGCGGCGGCGCCAGGGTGAGGGCGTCAGGCCTGACGCCGACCACGACCTCCCGACCCGGCGCGCCGATGCGTTCGGCCTCGCCCGCAATCGACGTGCCGCCCGCGAGAACGATCGCGCGCCCGTCGCGGGCCACCGTGCCCTCGAAGAAGTTCATCGGCAGCGAGCCGATGAAGCCCGCCACGAACAGGGTCGCGGGTCGCGCATAGACTTCGCCCGGCGAGCCCACCTGCTCGACCCGGCCGGCATTCATCACGATCAGGCGGTTGGCGAGCGACATGGCCTCGACCTGGTCGTGCGTGACCAGGATCGAGGTGGCGTCGAGCCGCAGATGCAGGCGCTTCAGCTCGGTGCGCATCTGGTGGCGCAGCTTGGCGTCGAGGTTGGACAGCGGCTCGTCGAACAGGAAGACCTTGGGTTCGCGGATGATGGCGCGGCCCATGGCGACCCTCTGGCGCTGGCCGCCGCTCAATTGCGTGGGCTTGCGGCCGAGAAAGTCGCCGATGCCCAGGATGCCGGCGACGCCCGCCACCTTGTCGCGGATGGTCGCCTTGGGGGCATGGGCGATCCGGAGCGAATAGGACATGTTCTCGGCCACGCTCATGTGCGGATAGAGCGCGTAATTCTGGAACACCATGGCGATGTCGCGCTCGCGCGGCTCGAGCCGGTTGACCACACGGCCGTCGATCGCGATCTCCCCGCCGGTGATTTCCTCCAGGCCGGCGATCATGCGCAACAGCGTGGATTTCCCGCAGCCGCTCGGCCCCAGGATGACGGCAAACTCGCCGTGCCGGATCTCGAGGTCGATGCCGTGCAGGACCTGGGACGTCCCGTAGGACTTCTCCACTTTGCGAATGTCGACGGTGGCCAAGGATTACTCCGCTATTTTTCCGAGTCGACGAGGCCTTTGACGAACCAGCGCTGAAGCACGATCACCACCATCACCGGCGGCAGCGTGATTAGCAGCGCCGAGGCCATCAGCGTGTTCCATTTCGGCACAGCCTCGGGCGCCGCGGAGATCTGCTTGGACAGGCCGATCACCGCCGTCGTCATGCTGGCCTCGGTGGTGATCAGCAGCGGCCACAGATACTGGTTCCACCCGAACACGAAGAGGATGACGGTGAGCGCCACGACGTTGGTGCGCGACATCGGCCACAGCACGTCGATCAGGAAGCGGATGGGCGATGCACCGTCGATCTTGGCAGCCTCCAGCAGTTCCTCGGGGATGGTGAGGAAGAGCTGGCGAAACAGGAAAGTCGCTGTCGCCGAGGCCATCAGGGGCAGGATCAGGCCGGCATAGGAGTCGAGCAGGCTCCATTTCACGACCGCCTCGATGTTCCAGCCGGTCAGGCTCTCCAGCGGCCCGCGCAGGCCCGTCTCGTCGAGCAGCCAGCCCAGCCCCTGCAGCGGATGGGCGGCCACGGCGTATGTCGGCACGATGCGGACCTCGATCGGCAGCATCAGCGTGGCGAAGATCATCCAGAAGGCCGTCATCCGGAAAGGGAACCGGAAATAGGTGATGGCGAATGCCGACAGGATGGACACCGAGATCTTGCCGACCGTGACGCCGACCGAAACGATCAACGAGTTGAGGAGCTGTCGCCCGAGATCGCCGCGCTCGATTGCCACCTTCAGGTTGGCGAGCAGTTCATTCCCCGGCGTGAGAGGCATCGGCACCTGCAGCACGTCCGGCAGCGTGTGCGTGGCCGCGATCAGCGCGTAGTAAAGCGGCAGGCAGACCGCCACGACGCCCAGGATCAGCAGGACGTGGCACAGGAAATCGAGTTTCGGGGTCCGCTCGATCATTGGGCGTACTTCACGCGCCGCTCGAGATAGCGGAACTGGATGGCCGTCAGCCCGATCACCAGGATCATCAGGATGACCGACTGGGCCGAGGACAGGCCGAGATCGAGTCCGAGGAAGCCGTCGGCATAGACCTTGTAGACCAGGATGTCGGTCGCGCCGCCGGGCCCGCCCTGGGTCAGGGCATGAATGATGCCGAACGTGTCGAAGAAGGCATAGACGACGTTGATCACCAGCAGGAAGAAGGTGGTGGGCGAGATCAGCGGAAAGACGATGCTGACGAAGCGCCGGATCGGGCCGGCCCCGTCGATCGCCGCCGCCTCGATCAGCGAGCGCGGGATCGCCTGCAGGGCGGCGAGGAAGAACACGAAGTTGTAGCTCACCTGCTTCCAGGCGGCGGCCACGATGACCAGCAGCATGGCGTCACCGCCGTCGAGCAGAGGGTTCCACGGGATGCCGAAGCCCTGCTTCAGCATCAACGCGATGGCGCCGTAGATCGGGTGGAACAGGAACAGCCAGAGGACGCCCGCCAGCACCGGCGCCACGGCATAGGGCCAGATGATCATCAGCCGATAGACCGACTTGCCCCTCGCGACCCGATCGACCAGCACTGCGAAGCCGAGACCCGCCAGCACGGCCGAGGCGGTCGTGCCGGTGCTGAAGATGGCGGTTCGGTAGATCGAGTTGAAATATTCCGGGCTGGTCAGCACGTCGCGGAAATTGTCGAACCACACGAACGTCGAATGCTGGCCGAATGGATCGGTGATGGTGAAGGCCTGGTAGAGCGCCTGCGCCGCCGGCCAGAAGACGAAGATGGCCAGCACGAGCATCTGCGGCGCGAGCAGCAGGAAGGCCAGCGGCTTGTGCCGCTGGAAATTCACCCGCTTGATCATTGCATCAGCCCGTCCAGCCGCCGCCGCTCAGTTGCCGCGCTGCCGTTCGAAGCGCCGCAGGATCTCGTTGCCGCGCCGCACCGCATCGTCCATCGCCTGCTGCGCCGTCTTCTTGTTCGCCCAGACTGCCTCCATCTCCTCCTCGAGCGCGGCGACATACTGGTTGGCGTTGCCCAGCCGCACCGTCATCGTGTTGAGCGTCGGCGTGCCGCGCTGGACCTGGGTGATGGCCACTTCCTGCTGCGGGTACTTGTCGTAATAGCCCTCGGCCTTGACCTTCTCGTAGGCGGCCTTGGTGATCGGCATATAGCCCGTGTCCTTGTGCCACTTGGCCTGCTGGTCCGGGCTCGCGAGGTGAGCGAGGAAGGCTGCCACGCCCTTGTACTCCTCGGGCTTGTGACCCTTCAGCACCCAGAGCGCACCGCCGCCGATCAGGCTGTTGTGCGGGGTCGTGCCGGCCTCGTAGGGCAAGGGCGCGGCCTCGAAGGCGAATTTGGCGCTGGCCTGCAGCGAGGAGAAGACCGCCGACGAATGGGTCATCATTGCACAGCGGCCCGACGCGAAGGCGGGCGTGGCGCTGCTGCCCTGGCGGCCCGAATAAACGTAGCGGCCGTCGGCGACCCATGACTGAAGACGCGCGATGTTCTTCACCACGTCCGTCTTGTTGTAGGTGAAGGTCGCGGCGAGCCCGTCGAGCCCGTTATGCAGGGTGGCGATCGGCAGATCGTGGATCGTCGAGTAGTTGTCGACGTGCACCCACTGCTGCCAGCCCGATGTGTAGCCGCACTCGAAGCCCGCGGCGCGAAGCTTCGTGAGGTACTCGCCCATTTCGTCCCAGGTCGCGGGCGGCCGCGTGAGACCCGCCTTGGCGAAACCCTCCTTGTTGTACCAGAGGATCGGCGTCGAGACGCTGAACGGCAGCGACAGGAGCTTCATGTCCTTGGTGCGGTAATAGTTCAGTACCGGCTGGATGTAGTTGTCCCAGTCGATCTTGTAGCCCTCGGCCGCGAGCAGGTCCTGCACCGGGTAGACCGCGCCCGACAGCAGCATGCTCTGCGTGCCCTGCCCGATCACGACCAGCAGGTGCGGGCTCTTGTTCGCGCGGAAGCCGGCGATCGCGGCATTGAAAGTCTCGTCGTAGGTACCGCGCCCCGAAGCCACGACCTTGTAGGTGGTCTGGGAGTTGTTGAAGCTGTCGATCTGCTGCTTCAACGCATCGTCGATGGGACCGAGCGTCGGATGCCAGAACTGGATCTCGATCGGTGCGGCGGCCGCAACCGAGGCCGTGAAAGCGGCGATCATGCCTGCGAAGGCGCCGAGCAGTCTTCTTCTCATGACGGTTTCCTTCTGCATCAGGGACGGACGTGGAGGCCTTTGGACGAAACGTGCATGCCGGTGAGGTCGCGCGCGTTCGAAATGATGCGCCACGACAGCATATTCTGCGCATAGGCCAGCATGGCCGGCGCCGACGCGGGATCGCGCGACAGGTCGTTGAAGCAGTGCGGATCGGCGGCAAGGTCGAAGAACAGCGGCGGCAGCGCGGCGAAATGGACGTACTTGAAGCGCTCGTCGCGAATGACGGCGAGCGAGCAGGCATCCATCGGCACCTCGAGCGCCGTCTCGGAATCGGCGGCGCCGAGGCCGCGGAAATCGAACTCCCAATGCACTTCGCGGCGCCAGTCCCCGACCGCACGTCCGTGCAGCAGCGGCAGCAGCGAGCGGCCGTCGCACTGGCGCGGAATGTCGAGGCCGAGCCAGTCGAGCACCGTCGGCATCACGTCGACCGCCTCGGTGAAACGCTCGATCGCCGTGCCCCGGCTTGCATTCGCCGCGGGCCGTGGATCGCGCACGATCAGCGGCACGTTGTAGGCCTCGTCGAAATAGCCCTGCTTGCCGAGCATCCAGTGATCGCCCAGCAGCTCGCCATGGTCCGCCGTCACGACGATCAACGTGTCGTCGTAGAGCCCCCACTCCTTCAGCTTGTCGATCAAGCGGCCGACCTGGTCGTCGACCTCCTGCACCATGCCGTAATAGGTCGCCCGGAGCTGCGCGACGTCGCTGGGGCTGAGGTCGGCGACCAGCCCCTGGCCGGTGACGAAGTAACTCGCCTGGTTCTGCGACTTGAGATAGCTCGCCAGAAGGGGATGCTGCGCGGCCTCCGCTTCGACCGTCTCGGCGCGACGGGGCGGCGGCATGTCGGCCGGATCGTAGAGCGTGTTGTAAGGCTCCGGGGCGATGAAGGGCGGATGCGGGCGGATGTAGGCCGCGTGCGCGAACCAGGAGCCGTTGCGGCGCACCGAGATGTAGTCGAGCAGGCGATCGGTCAGGAAGGCGGTGATGC
This sequence comes from Reyranella sp., assembly GCF_965279625.1. Classification (GTDB taxonomy): domain Bacteria; phylum Pseudomonadota; class Alphaproteobacteria; order Reyranellales; family Reyranellaceae; genus Reyranella. The sequence continues at coordinate 4,666,670 of NZ_OZ257251.1, read as the reverse complement.
TGTCCTGCGCCTTGAAGCGTGCCGGCGGAAAGGTCGGACCACGGTCGCCCGCCGGGCCGGCCGGCCGGTAGATCTCCGTGACGTCGTCGGCGAAGGGATAGCCCTTGGCCTTGAGATCGGCCATCCACGGATACGGCAGTTCGGGCAGATGCAGCTCCGGCGCGAAGCCGGGCATGACGGATTCGTAGGTCCGCAGCGCCGGGTCGTCGGGCGGCAACCCGGTCGGGTCGGCCGTCGTGTCGGTGTAGCCGAACAGCGCCGGATCGTAGCCGGCCTTGCGGCATTCCAGGGCGATGTTGGTGAAGCGACGCGCGAGCGGCGTGCCGTTCCGCATGACACCGTTGTTGTGCTGGTAGGTACCGGTCAGCAGCGCCGCGCGCGACGGCCCGCAGGGAGCCGCCTGCACGAAATGGCGGCGGCAGAGCACTCCATCGGCGGCCAGGCGGTCGAGATTCGGGGTCTTCAGGACGGGATTGCCCGCACAGCCAAGTGCATCGGCCCGCCACTGGTCGATGACGATGAAGAGGATATTCCTCCGCGCGACCATCAATGCCCCCTTTCCCCTCGGGGGATCATCGGGTGCGCGAACTGATAGGACAATTCAATATTACTTCTGTAACTTAAAAAATATTAATAATAGACCATGCTGCACACACAGATCCGCGCCTTCGATGCCGTCGCCCACCAGGGCAGCTTTTCCCGCGCAGCCGAGGCGCTGGGACTGACCCAGCCTGCCGTCACCATCCAGGTGAAGGCGCTCGAGGAACGCTACGGCGTGAAGCTGCTCGAACGGTCGCGCCGGTCGGTGCGCCTCACGGAAATGGGCGAACGCCTGTTCCGGATGTCGCGCCGCTATTCGAGTCTCGAAGAACAGATGCGCGAGATCCTGACCGAATCGTCCGAGCTCGAAAGCGGCCAGCTCAGCCTGACCGCTGACGGACCGCACATCGCCATGGGCGTGTTCGCCCGCTTTCTGGCGCGCCATCCCAACATCGAACTGTCGGTCGCGATGGGCAATACGCGCTTCGTGCGCGAGCAGCTGCTGGAGCGGCGAACCGACCTCGCCATCCTGCCTGGCGTGGAACGCCACCCGCAGATTCATGCCATGCCGCTGTGGCGGCATACCGCAGTGCTGATCGTGGCCAACGACCATCCCTGGGCGGGCCGCGAGAGCGTGCGGCTGGCCGAGCTCAACGACCAGCCCATGATCGCGCGCGAGGAAGGCTCGAACACCCGGCGCATCACGCACGCTGCGATGGCGAAGGCCGGCGTCCGACCCCGCACCGTGCTGGAGCTGGGCAGCCGCGAGGCGGTCTGCGAAGCGGTCGGCGCAGGCCTTGGCTTCAGCGTCATCTGGGAGCTGGAAGCGAGCGCTTCGACACGTTTCCGCACCCTTCACTTCCGCGACACGAAGATCACGAGCAGCGACTATGTCGCCTGCCTGAAGAGCGAGAGCATGCGCCGCAGCATCAAGGCCTTTTTCGCCGTGGCGGCCGGCCTGTCCAACCAGCGCGCAGCGACGCGGCGCGGTCTGCCCTGAGGCGCTGCGTGGCGCGCGCCATCTGATGCTACACTCGCCTGCTCATGCTGGAACTCCACTCCCTCTTTCTAGGCTTCGTCGTCGCTCTCGGCGTCGGCCTGCTGGTCGGCATCGACCGCGAGCGCAAGAAGGGCGAAGGACCCGGCCGCGGCGCCGCGGGCCTGCGAACCTTCACCCTCGCCTCGCTGGCCGGCGCGACGGGTGCCGCGGCCGGAGGCGATGTCCTGCTGGCCGCCGTCGTGCTGGGCATGGTGGCTTTCGCCGGCCTGTCCTACTGGCGTGCGCGCGACAACGATCCCGGCCTCACGACGGAGACCGCTCTGGTGGCGACGACGCTGCTGGGCGGGCTCGCCATTCGCGAACCCGCCTTCGCCGCAGGCGTCGGCGTGGTCGTCGCCCTGCTGCTCAACGCCCGTGTCGCCCTGCATCGCTTTGTCCGCTCGATGCTGACCGACGAGGAGATCCACGACCTGCTGATCTTCGCCGGCGCCACCCTGGTCGTGCTGCCGCTGCTGCCCGACCATCCGATCGGCCCCTATGGCGCGCTGAACCTGCGCACGATCTGGCTGGTGGTGATCCTGGTGATGGGCGTCGGCGCTCTGGGCTACATTGCCGTCAGGATCGTGGGCCCCCGCTTCGGCTTGCCGTTGGCGGGACTGGCCTCGGGCTTCATCTCGAGTTCGGCCACGATCGGCGCCATGGGCGCACGCTCGGCGCGCGATCCGCATCTGATGAAGCCCGCGGCCGCCGGTGCGACGATGTCCTCCATCGCCACGGTCGTGCAGCTCGGCATCCTGATCGCGGTCACCGACCTCGCCGCTTTCCGCGCCATCCTTATGCCGCTGCTGTTCGCGGGGGCGGCGGCGATCCTCTATGGCGGCGCCTTCACCCTGTGGGCGCTGCAGACGGACAGCGGCAAGGTCGAGGAAACGCAAGGCAGCGCCTTCAGCCTGCGCACGGCGCTGCTCTTTGCCGGCCTTCTGGCAGGCGTGCTGCTGCTGGCGGCCGCCCTTCAGGACTGGTTCGGCGAAGCCGGCGTGATCTTCGCCGCAGGCGCGGCGGGGTTTGCCGATACGCACGCCCCCGCCATCTCTGTCGCCTCGCTCGTTGCCGACGGGCGGCTGACGCCGGCCGCCTCCGTGATCCCGGTGCTTACCGCCTTCTCGACCAACACCCTGACCAAGACGCTGTTCGCCCTCACCGCCGGCGGTCGGCGCTTCGCGTTCTATGTCGTTCCGGGCCAGCTCCTCATGCTGGCGGCGGCATGGGCCGCGCTGCTCGTCGCTTGAGCCGAATGACCTCAGGAAGCAGCCACGTGAGATCCCTCGTCCTCCTCCCCGGCTTCATGTGCGACGCCGACCTCTGGACTGACATGCTCCCGCAACTCGAGCCGTTGGGGGCCCTGCATTTCGGCAACGTCTACGAGGACGATTCGCTCGAAAGCATGGCCGCACGCGTACTGGCGGAAGCGCCGGATCGCTTCGTGCTGGTCGGCTTCTCGATGGGCGGGTTCGTCGCCCGCATCCTAACGCTGATGGCGCCCGAACGTGTGACCGGCGTGGCCTTCGTCGCCTCCTCGGCGCGCGGCTATTCCGACGAGGAGCGGGCGCGACGGATCTCGGGCTTCCGGCCGGGCGACCGGCCGCCGCGCGACGCAGGAACGGTCACCACCGCGATGGGCCTGCATCCCGACCGGGAGACAGACCCGGTGCTGCTCGAGCGCCTGCGCGGCATGCAGCGGCGGCTCGGGCGGGACGTGCGCAAGCGTCAGGCCGCCCTGGTGCGCCGCGACGGCTATGCCGATCTCGGACGCATCGCCTGCCCGTCCCTGGTCGTGGCCTGCCGCCAGGACCGGCTGCGGACCTTGGCCGAAACCGAGCGCATGGCGCAGGCGCTGCCGAACTCCCGCTTCAGCATCATCGAGGATTGCGGGCACATGGCCCCGCTGGAAAAGCCGCACGAGCTCTCGACACGGCTCACCGCGTGGATCGATGGCTCGGGCCTGTAGCGCAACGCCAGCCTATGCGCGAGGCGGACCACGGCGTCGAAGACGACGCCCGGCCCACCCTGAGATTCGACCTCGCCCCTCCTCCCAAACGCCATGGCCTATTCGAGCTTGAGGTTGGCCTTGCGGATGACGGGGATCCAGGTGTCGGCCTGTGTCCGCATGATCTCGGAGAAAGCCTCCGGCGTGGTGAAGCGCGCCTCTGTGCCGAGATCATCGAACCGGCGGATGACGGCGGGATCCTGCAGCACGATCTTCATCGAAACGCTCAGTTTCGCCAGCACCGGCTCGGGAAGCCCCGCGGGTGCGATGAGGCCGAGCAGGTTGATCGCCTCATAGCCCGGAATCGTCTCGGCGACCGTCGGTACATCGGGCAGCGCCGGCGCCCGCTGCAGCGAGGTGACGGCGAGCGCCCGCAGCTTGCCATCCTTGAGTAACGGCAGCGCCGTCGCGATCGGCTCGAATTGGAACTGGATCTGGCCCGCCATCAGGTCAACCAAGCCGGGAGCCGTACCGCGGTAGTGCACCGGTTCGAAGCGCACATCGGCGCGTTGCTCCACGAGCAGACCGGCGAGATGCGTGAACGAGCCGGCGCCGGCCGTGCCCATTGTCATCTTGCCGGCCTCCTTGCGCGCCAGGTCCAGAAACTCCGTCATCGTCTTCGCCGGCATCGATGTATTCACCAGCAGGACCAGCGGCTGGAACGAGACGGCAGTAATGAAGGTGAAATCCTTCTGCCAGTCGTACGGCGAGCGACCGAACAGGGCCGGGCTGTTGGTCAGCGAGGCCGAGGTCATCAGCAGCGTGTAACCATCGGGCGCCGAGCGCGCCACGAACTCCGAGCCGATCATGGCGCCGGCACCTGTCTTGTTCTCGACGACGACCGGCTGGCCGAGTTCGGCCTGCAGGCGCGCCGCAACGATGCGGGCCGTGACGTCGACATTTCCGCCAGCCGCGAAGGGCGCGACGATCTTTACCGGCTTGGCCGGCCAATCCTGCGCCTCGGCCGGCGCGCCGATGATCTGGAGAGCCAGGACGGCGAGGCCTAACGAAAGGCAACGCAGGGCGCGCGCGAGATAGGACGTTTGCATCGGCCGACTTTGCGCAAAGCCTCCAGTTCAATCCACCGGCAATGCGCAACGGACACCATGTTGCGGAATGGCCGCCGTCAGGCGTTGCGGCGGCGCAGGCGGTCGATCAGCTCGGCCAGGCGGCTGCCTTGCGGCGTCGTGGGATCGAGCAACCGGTCGCGCGGCGTGTCGCGCGCCAGCCGGCTGATCTCCATCAGCGCACGGATATGCTGGCGGCGGGTGAGGCGATATTCCGACGACCGATGATGGAAGAAGAGACGCCTGAGCTGGCCGTCGCCGACCAGCGCATTGAGTTCGCTGGCGGTCACGTAGAGCAGGAAGCACACGAAGATCCAGACCTGCACCGCAATGAAGCGATGCCAGGTGAAGTCGACCAGCACCATCTGGACGATCTGGCCAAGGCTATGCGCCTCGAAGGCAACGTCCAGGACCTCCTCCAAGAAGCGCACGACCAGGACGACGAGGGAATAGAAGACGGTCTTGTACAGGATCGGCTGGATCAGAGGCGCGCCGCGGAACTTGTCGATGATGCGGACCTTGTCGACGACCAGCACCACCTTCCCGACGATCAGCGCCATCGTGCTGGCCAACAGGAAGCTACTGAGGTTGAACCAGTAGTCACGGGCCAGCAGATTGGTCATGAAGACGATCAGGTTGAAGGCAACGAAGAAATAGCAGGTCGGGGGAAGCAGGTGCCGGAACAGGCCGACCCACCACTCGAAGAAGCGTCTCGGCAGCGTAGCAATCGTGGCGGTGTTCACACGCGGCCCCCGTCGACGACGAAATCCTGCGCCGTGACCATGCGACTGTCGTCGGACGCCAGCCACAGCACCATGCGCGCGATATCCGGTGGATAGAGCAGCTCCTTGAGGCACTGCGCGCTGAGTTGGGCCGCCTTGGCTTCCGGCGTCACCCAGAGATCGAGCTGGCGCTGGGTCATGATCCAGCCGGGCGTCACGGCATTGAGGCGGATCCCGTCTCCGCCGAGATCGCGCGCGAGGCCACGTGTCATGCCGATCACCGCGGCCTTGGCCGCCTGGTAGACGGATAGGTCGGGCGTCATCGTGTGGTAGCTCACCGAGCTGAAGTTCACGACCGAGCCGCCGCCCGCCTTCTTCATCCCCGGCGCCACCGTCTGGATGGCGAAATACGCATGGCGCAGATTGACCGCCATGCGCTCGTCCCAGAAGTCCGGCGTCACCTGGTCGAGCGTGTGGCGATCGTCGCGCGCAGCGTTGTTCACCAGGACCGTAATGGTGCCGAGCTTGGCCGCGACGCCTTCGATGGCGCTCTGATAGGCGGCGACATCGCGGATGTCGCAGGGCACGAACAGCGGTGCAGGATGGCCGGCCGCCCGGATGCTCTCGACCAGCGCCGTCGACGAGGCCTCGTCGATGTCGACGAAGCCGACGCGCGCGCCCTGCGCCGCGAAATGCTCGACGATCGAAGCGCCGATGCCGGACCCACCGCCGGAGACGAAGACGGTACGGCCCGAGAGGCTGGGATAGGAAGCGAAGGGCGGCATGACACTCCTCTAGATCTGGACCAGCCGGAAAGTGATTTCGCCGCCGAGCGTGGCGCCGGCAGCGAGCCGCGTCTGCCCGATCGCGCCGTTGGCGTGACTGACCGGCTCGACACAGAAATGATGTTGGCCGTCGGGAACATAGATCACCAGATGACGAAATGCCTCCGTCGCCGTGAGAACGAGCCGAAGGCCGCGCTGCGGCCAGGTGACGGTGGCCTCGCCGTCCCAGCCGTCGAAGCAGTGATCGAGCCCCATCCCCTCGACGCGGCGCGAGCGCGAGAACTCCCATTCGGGCGGCACCGGCACGCGTTGCAGCGGCAGGACCTCGGCATCGGTGCGCCATACGCCTGCGAGACGGCAAGCGAGCTCGGTATCGGCATCGCACACGAAGAAAGGATGGAGGCCCAGGCCTGCCGGCACATCGCGGTCCTCGAGGTTCTCGATCGAGAGCTCGACGGTCAGACCCGTCTCATCGAGCACATGGACCTGCCGCGCGCGATAGCGGAACGGCCAGTCCACGCCCGCGACCCCGCGCTCGTGCACATAGACGAGTTCCGCGCGGGTACGCTCGTGGTGGAGCACCTGCCAGGCATGCCGCCATCCATCGCCATGCATGGGATGGCGAATCCCCGGCCAATTGCGCGCCAGCTGGAACAGGTCGCCGTCGAATCCGAGACGGCCGTTCGCGATGCGGTTGGAATACGGCACCAACGGATAGCAGGCCGTGTCCATACCGGTTCCCGAAGCCAGCGCAGCATCAGTGGCGGGCCGCAGCAGGTCGCCTTCATCCTTGCCGGGGCCCTCGACGGCAAAGCGTGCGATCGAGCCCCCGGCGTCCGGCGCCAGATCCACGGCCAGCCGGCCCGCCCGCAGCGACAAAAGCGTCACGCATTCCTCCGGCGCTGTGTAAACTCCCCCGTTCTCAAATGACGAGGAAACGCATCGATGTCGAACATGCTGAAGAGTCGGCTGCAGGCCGGCAAGGCCTGCGTCAATGGATGGCTGGCGATCCCCGATGGCTTCGCCGCCGAGACCATGGCGCAATGCGGCTGGGACAGCGTCACCGTCGACATGCAGCACGGCGTGCAGGACTACCTCTCGATGGTCCGCTGCTTCCAGGCGATGGACAAGTATCCCATCACGCCGCTGGTGCGCGTGCCGTGGAACGAGCCCGGCATCGTCGGCAAGGTCCTGGACGGCGGTGCCTGGGGCGTGATCTGCCCGATGGTCAACACGGCCGCCGAAGCCAAGGCGCTGGTTTCCTATGCGCTCTATCCGCCCAAGGGCAAGCGCTCCAACGGCCCGATCCGCGCCGGCGCCTATGGCGAGGCGACGCCCTACCAGGCGATGGCCAACGACGAAGTGCTGGTCATCCCGATGATCGAGACGCAGGAAGCGATCGACAATATCGACGCCATCCTCGACGTGCCGGGCATCAGCGGCATCTATATCGGCCCGTCAGACCTTGGCCTGTCGCTTGGCCTGAAGCCGATGCTCGACCGCGAGGAGCCGCAGATCCTGGAGATCTACGACAAGCTGCTTGCCGCCACCAAGAAGCGTGGCCAGTTCGCCGGCCTGCACAACGGCACCGGCAGCTACGCCGCGAAGATGGTCCAGAAGGGCTTCCAGCTCGTCACCATCGCCAACGACGCCGCCCTGATGGCCAAGGCCGCGCGCGAAGCGGTGGACCTCACCCGCAAGGAAGGCGGCCCGACGGCCGCCAAGTAAGGCGAGCAGAGGCGTGCGCTTCACCAACGCCACGCTGCCAGACGGCAGCCGGCACGATATCGAGGTCGAGGGAGGGCGGATCGCCGCCCTCCTCCCGGCTTCGGCGAAGGCTCCCGACGGCGACACCGTCGATCTGACGGGAACGATCGTCCTGCCGCCGCTGGTCGACGGCCATATCCATCTCGACAAGACCCTGCTCGGGCTGCCGTGGGTGCCCAATCAATCCGCGGGCAACAAGGTTTCGGACCGCATCGAGGCCGAGCGCCGCGTGCGCGCGGCACGTACGGTGCCGGAATTCGACACCGGCTCGAACCTGGTGCGCCAGGTCGTGGCCAGCGGCACGCTGCACATGCGGACGCATGTCGACATCGACAACCAGCTCGGGCTCCGCAACCTCCACGAAGTCCTGAAGATCCGCGAGCATTTTCGCGATCTCGTCACCATCGAGATCGTGGCCTTCCCGCAAAGCGGCATCCTGCGCTCCCCCGGCACGCAGGAGCTGCTCGACGAGGCGATCGCGCAGGGTGCGGATCTCGTGGGTGGCCTCGATCCGGTCGGCATCGACGGCGACCTCGATGCCCATCTCGATGCCATCTTCGCCATCGCCAGCCGCCGCGGTGTCGGAGTCGACATCCATCTTCACGATGGCGGCGAAGCCGGGCTGTCGCAGATTCTCGAAATCGCCAGACGCACCGAAGCGACGGGCCTGCAGGGCAAGGTCGCGGTCAGCCACGCCTTCGCCCTGGGCTCGGTCTCCACCGATCGCGTCACCCGCGCCGCCGATACGCTCGCCCGAGCCGCCGTCGCCATCATGAGCCATGGGCCGGGCGGCGCGACCATTCCGCCGCTCAAGCTGCTACGCGAGCATGGCGTCGAGGTGTTCGGCGGCTCCGACAATATCCGCGATGCCTGGTCGCCGTTCGGCAACGGCGACATGCTGGAGCGGGCCATGCTGATCGGCTATCGCGCCAACTTCCGCCACGACGAGGAACTGGCACTCGCCTTCGACATGGTGACCGCAGCGGGGGCGCGCGTTCTGGGCCTCACCGATTACGGGCTGAAGGTCGGCGGGCCTGCGGACTTCGTGACGGTCGAGGCGACCACGCTCGCCGAAGCCGTCGCGACCCGCAAGCGCCGCAGCCTGGTGGTCAAGGCCGGGCGGATCGTCGCCCGCGACGGCGCGCTGGTGTAGCAAGGCGACCGCTGGCTCCTGACGCCCCGCGGTGGTAAACGCGCGGTCCCTTTCGCGTCAGGATGGACGATGGCGTCGCGTCAGGCCGTGCTCGGCATGGAGCAGGCCTCTTTCTTCTACGGCTCGGGCCGCGTCTTCGAGAACGTGTCGTTCCTGCTGGACGATGCGCGCACGGCGCTGGTCGGCGAGAACGGCGCCGGCAAGTCGACCCTGCTGAAATGCCTCACGGGCGCGCTCGAGCTCAATGCCGGCCAGGTGACCCGCTCACGTGGCCTGCGCATCGGTCAGGTGCCGCAGGATGTGCCCGAAGGCCTCGCCGCACATTCTGTTCGTGAGGTTCTTGGCCGGTCGCTCACCAAAGTCGGCCAGGACGGCGAGGACTGGCGCATCGACGTGCTGGTCGACGAGATCGGCGTCGATCCGGAGATTCTCGACAAGCCGTTCGGCACGCTCTCGGGCGGCTGGCAGCGGCTGATGCTGATCGCGGCGGCGGCACGGCTCGAGGAACCCGACATCCTGATCCTCGACGAGCCGACCAACCATCTCGACCTCGCCAACATCAACACCCTGGAACGCTGGCTGACGGACGAGTTCTCCGTGCCGATGCTGATCGTCAGTCACGACCGAGAGTTCCTGGATCGCGTGACCGAACGCACGCTGTTCCTGCGCGCCGACGGCGTCCATGCCTTCAAGACGCGTTTCTCGATCGCGCGCGAGGAGCTGCTGCGCCGCGACGCCACAGCGGCGGCGCGGGCGCGGCAGGAGGATCGCGAGATCAAGCGCCTGGAACAGGCGGCGGCGCGCTACAAGGTCTGGGCGGTCAAGAACCCCGACCTCAACAAGCGAAAGAACGCCGTCGAGAGCCGCATCGCGCGTATCGAGAAGGAGCGCACCCAGACCTATGTCGCGCGCGAACGCCGGCTCGAACTGGCCGACGGCGAAATCGACGCCAAGGTGGCGCTGCGCCTGTCGAACCTCGACATCACCGTGCCGGGGTCGGGGCGCAAGCTGATCGGTATCGACCGGCTGGCCCTTGCCGCCGGTGAGCGCGTCGCCCTGCTCGGCACCAACGGCACCGGCAAATCGACCTTGCTGGCCGCGCTGGCGGCTGCCTACGAGCCCGGCCGCGAGCATTATGACGGACAGGCCGCCGTGCGCTTCAATCCGGCCTGTCGCCTGGTCTATTTCGACCAGACGATGCGCGGGCTGCCGGTCCGAATGAAGATCCTCGACTATGTGGCCTCGGCCGAGGGCGTGACCGAGAAGGAAGCGATCCGCCACCTTGCCGGCGCGGGCTTCGCCTTCGTGCGCCTGAAGGAACCGATCGGCGTGCTGAGCCACGGCGAGCGTGCGCGGCTGGTGTTCCTGAAGATGAAGCTGCTGCGGCCGAACTTCTACGTGCTCGATGAGCCGACCAACCATCTCGACATCGAGGGCCAGGAAGATCTCGAGGAGCAGCTCGAGAAGAGCGACGTGTCGTGCATTTTCGTGAGCCACGACCGCTTCTTCACGCGCACCGTGGCCACGCGATTCCTCGAAATCCGCAAGGGCCGCCTGGTCGAAACCGACGACGCCGACGCCTTCTTCGATTCGCAGGCTTAAGTCTTAGCCTCCCCATTCAGATGGGGAGGTGTCGCGTCTTACGCGACGGAGGGGTCATGCCCTTCATGCGACCGATGACCCCTCGGCCCCGAAGACCGGGGCACCTCCCCATTTGAATGGGGAGGTGGATTACATCACTTGCGACCCGACATCTGCGCGAGACCAAGCGCGACCGAGAGGAGGTCCGAGCCGCCGGCGATGCGGGCGGCCGGGGCTGCCCGCGCGACGGACTGGCGCACGGCCGGCACGCGGCTGGATCCGCCGGTGAGGAAGATCGTCTCGATCGCATCCGGCGTCAGGCCGGCGGCGGTGATACAGGCGCCCGCCGCCTCGCAAAGCCGGTCCGTCGCGGTGCCGATGGCCTGGTCGAACGCGCGGCGAGTCGCGATGGCCGACAGGCCCGCTTCGAGGAACGCGAGCGGAATGGCAACGCGATCCTCTTCGCTCAACGCGATCTTGGCATCCTCGACGGTGAAGGCCAGGCGATGACCCAGCCCCTGCTGCAGCAGCTTGAGGAGCCGCGAGACCTTCTCGGGCTCGCAGGCCAGCGACGCCAGCTCGGCCACCTCGCGCTCGTTCCTGTAGGTGTAGGCGAAGTTGATCGTCGCCCAGGTGGCGAGCTGGTGAAAGAGCGCGTTCGGCATCGGCAAGTTCTTCTTCACGAGCTGCGTGCCGAGCCCCAGCAGCGGCATCACCGAAGCGAGGCTGAGCGCGGTGTCGAGATCCGTGCCACCGATACGCACGCCGGTGCTGGCCAGCACATCGCTGCTGCGATCCGCCCGCCCTCGTCGCTCGGGGCCGACACGCACGGTCGAGAAGTCGCTCGTGCCGCCGCCGATGTCGGCGATCAGCACCAGCTCCTCGCGCGCTACGGTCTGCTCGTAGTGATGGGCGGCGGCGATGGGTTCGTAGGCGAAGGCGATCTCGCGGAAGCCGGCCTGCCGCGCCACACGTTCCAGCACGGCTTGCGCGCGCGCATCGGCCTGGTCGTCGTCGTCGACAAAACGCACCGGCCGGCCCAGCACGACGGAGGCGATCTCCTGGCCGGCGAATTCTTCCGCCTTGGCTTTCAGGTTCCGGACGAAGATCTCGACGACATGGGTGAGCGGCACCTTGCGGCCGCCAAGGCTCGTCTCCTCGTCGATCAGGGGCGAGCCCAGGATCGACTTGAGCGCCCGCATCAGCCGGCCCTCGGTCTGATCGACATAGGCCGCGATGGCGGCATTGCCGAGCACGACCCGGCCCTTGGTTTCGTAATCGAAGAACACCGCGCTGGGCATCAGCGTGTTGTCCGCCTCGATGGGCGCCAGCTCGGCCACGCCGTTGCGCATCACGCCGATCGCCGAGTTCGACGTTCCGAAATCCAGTCCGCACGCGAGCATGTTGATCCCCTGGAGGCGCGAAGGGGATGTCATCTATTACGATGCGCCACGCGGTGCCAGACTGTTTCTTCTCGCCTAGCCCCTGCGCGATGGAGCGCTAGGCGACGATCTCGCCCCGGAAGGCCCAGCGGGTCATGCGCTTCTCGACCATGGCGCAGACCGCGTACATGGCCACGCCCATGATGGCGATGGCGAACAGGCCGGCGAAGGTCGTGGGCGCGTCGTTGCGGGCGCTGGCCGACAGCATGAGGAAGCCGATGCCGTTATTGCCGCCCACCGTCTCGGAGATCACCGAGCCGATGAAGGCGAGCGTGATCGCCACCTTGAGGCTGGCGAACAGGTAGGGCATGGCGCGCGGAATGCCGACCTTGGTCAGGATCTCGAAGCGCGTGGCGCCGAGGCTGCGCAGCACGTCGCGCATCTCGGGCTCTATGGTGGCAAGCCCGGTCGCGACGTTCACCACGATCGGGAAGAAGCTGATCACGAAGGCGGTAATGACCGCCGGCAGCGAGCCGACGCCGACCCAGATCATCAGGATCGGCACGATCGCCACCTTCGGGATCGCATTGAAGGCGATCAGCAGCGGATAGAGGCCGGAATAGATGAAGGGCGAGGCGCCGACCGCGAGGCCGAGCAGCAGGCCGAACGCAATCGCCAGCAGGAAGCCGATCGTCGTGGTCCACAGCGTGTCCCAGCAATAGGCCATCAGGATGTCGAAGCGCTGGACGAAGACAGCGAAGATCTTGGTCGGCTTCGGCAGGATGATCTCGGGCACCTGGAAGACGATGCAGCAGACCTCCCAGACGATCAGCAGCCCCGCCAGGACCAGCCACGGCATGGCATGCCTCAGCGCCTCGCGCCGCAGGTCGCTCATGGCGCATGCTCCTGGTGGATGCGGTCGCGCAGCTCGTGGACGAGGTCGACGAAGTGCGGCTCGAAGGTCGTCTCCAGGGTACGCGGCCGCGGGATGTCGATCTTCTTGGCCAGCACGATCCGGCCGGGCCGGCGGCTCATCACATAGACCGTGTCGGCGAGATAGACCGCCTCACGCAGGTCGTGCGTCACCAGCACGCCGGTGAAGCGCTTTTCGAGCCACAGCGCCTGCATGACGCCCCACAGCTCCTCGCGCGTGAAGGCGTCGAGCGCGCCGAACGGCTCGTCGAGCATCAGGAGCTCGGGCTCGTGGATCAGCGCGCGGCACAGGTTCGAGCGCTGCTGCATGCCGCCCGAGAGTTGCCAGGGATATTTGTCGGCGAAATCCGTGAGGCCGACGGTCTTGAGGAGCTTCATCGCGCGCTCGACATACTCTGCGCGATGGCTGCGGAAGCGGCGCTTGTGCGGCTCGACCACCTCCATGGGCAGGAGGATGTTGTTCATGGTCGTGCGCCACGGCATCAGGGTCGGATTCTGGAACGCCATGCCGACGCCCTTGATCGGTCCCGTCACCTTCGCGCCGTTCACCCGCACCTCGCCGCCCGACGGCGGCAGCAGGCCCGTGACCAGCTTCATGATGGTGGACTTGCCGCAGCCCGACGGACCGACGACGGCGATGAACTCGCCCTTCTCGATGCCGAATGTCGCATCGGCCAGCGCCAGTGTGGTGTCCTTGCCCAGCCGGTAGGTGAGGCTGACGCCCTGGAGATCGACGAAGGCCATTTAAATCCTCCCCTCCCCTGTCTTACGGGGGAGGGCCAGGGAGGGGGAGAGCAACGCCATGATCGTCTCGACAGCGACATTCATGGTTTGGCTTTCCCCCTCCGCCCTTCGGGCACCTCCCCCGTGTGACGGGGGAGGTGTTTGATTCTACTTGGCGACCATCCGGTCGGCCTTGGGCGGCAGGTAGGCGTTGCTGAACACCTTGTCGGGCGCCGGCGCGTTCGGCAGGCCGAAGGCCTCGGACACGTCCTTCACCGCACGGGCGAAGCGGGCGGGGTCGACGTCGCCCATCCCGTTGGCCTTCACGTAGGGCGTCAGGATGTTGGTCTCCAGCGAGATCTGGAGACGTTCCATTTCAAGCTTCTCGTCGATCAGCGGATCGCGCTTCTTGGCGGCGGCAATGCCGAGCTGCGGGTTGGCAATGACGTCCTTCCAGCCTTTCACCGTGGCGGCCAGGAAGCCCTTCACGGCCTTCTCGTTCTTGATCATGTCGGCCGAGATGACGATGCCGTTGCCGTAGACGTCCATGCCGAAGTCGACGAAGCGCATCGCCACGATGTCCTCGAAGGCCACGCCGCGCGCCTTGAGGTCGAGCATCGACGAGAAATAGTGGCCGGAGATGAAGTCGACCGTGCCCTGGACCAGGCTCTGCTCGCGCAGCTGGGGCGTCAGGTTGACGTGCTCCCACTTTGTGATGCCGTTCTTCTTGGCGAAGGCCGGGAACAGGCGGAAGCTGGCGTCGAACACCGGGGCGCCCAGCTTCTTGCCCTCGAGGTCCTTCGGCGTCTTGATGCCGCTCTTCTTCAGCGCATAGACGCCGAACGGCGCGAAGTCGTAGACCATGAACACGCAGAGCACTTCCTTGCCCGGGTTCTTGGCATTGTATTCGATGGTCGAATTCACGTCGGCGAAGCCGATCTGGTAGGCACCCGTGGCCACGCGCTGCACCGCGCCGGCCGAGCCCTGGCCGGGGTCCATCGTGACGTCGAGCCCCTCGGCTTTGTAGTAGCCCTTCTCCAGCGCCACCAGAAACGGCGAGGTCGGGCCCTGGAAGACCCAGTCCAGGGTGAACTTGATCGCCGTCTGGGCATTGGCCGGCAGGCTGCCCAGGGCGAGCGCGACGGCCGCTGCACCGCCCAGAATCTTGGCGAGTTTGCTCATCTTCTTGATCCCCCTGAATTCCCTGTCGGCGACTCTTAGGCGGACATTTCACGCCCGCCAAGGGGATATCAGGCAGATTCTATGCCAGCCTGCTGCGTCGCCACCAGCCGGGCGAAGGCACCGCCCTGCGCGAGCAACGCCTGATAGCCGCCCTGCTCGACGACCCGCCCGTGTTCGAACACGACGACCTGATCGGCATCGCGGATGGTCGACAGGCGATGGGCGATCACGAAAGTCGTGCGACCCTGCATCAGGATCTTCAGCGCCTTCTGGATGCGGGCCTCGGTGACCGAGTCGAGTGCACTGGTCGCCTCGTCGAGGATCAGGATCGGCGGATTCTTGAGCAGGGCACGGGCGATCGCGAGGCGCTGGCGTTCGCCGCCCGACAGGGTGGTGCCGCGCTCGCCGACCAGCGTCTCGTAGCCTTGCGGCTGGCGCATGATGAAGTCGTGCGCCTCGGCCAGCTTGGCGGCCTCCTCCAGCTCGGCCTGGGTGGCGTCGGGCTTGCCGATGCGCAGATTGTCGGCGATCGAGCGGTAGAACATGGTGCTGTCCTGGAACACCACGCCGATGTTCCGGCGCAGCGATTCCAGCTTGATGTCGCGATGGTCGACGCCATCGATGCGGATTATGCCCGACTGGGCGTCCCACATGCGGTGCAGCAGCGACAGCGCGGTGCTCTTGCCGGCACCCGTCGGGCCGACGAACGCCACCGTCGCGCCGGCCGGCACCTTGAGGGAAAAATGCACCAGGGCCGGCCGCTTGCCGTCGTAGGAGAAGTTGATGTCGTCGAACTCGACATCGCCCCTGGCGCGCCCGATGTCGATGCCGTTGGGCTTGTCCGGCACGCTCGACTGCGAATCCAGCACGCGGAAGAAATCGCCCAGCGACGGCATCTGGAAGAAGATGCGGCTGACGAAGCCCGAGGCCTGGTCCATGCGCCCGATCAGCATGGTAGCGAAGCCCATGAAGCTCACGATCTCGCCGACCGTCGCTTCATTCCGTGTATAGAGCCAGGTGCCCAGCACGAAGATCGCGATCACGGTGACCGTCGAAGCCGCGCGCGTCATCACCGACAGCAGCGCCCACCAGTTCAGCACCGGGAACTGCGCCTGCAGCGTCTGGCCGATGATGCGGTGCATTTCGCTGGTCTCGGCGCCCAGCCGTACGAAGCTCTGGATGAGGCTGATGTTGCCCAGCGCGTCGCCCGCACGGCCCGCCAGTTCGCTGTGCAGGTCCTCGACCTCCTTCTGCAGCCGGTCGGTGCGACTCACGACCCAGACATTGGTCACGGCGAAGAACAGGATCAGGACCAGCAGTAGCAGGCCCAGCCGCCAGTTCATGAAAAGGCTGAGCGGCAGCATGACGAACAGCGCCACGAGGGTCGCCAGGTTCTCGCGGAAGAACGACAGCCAGATGCCGAACAGGTTGTCGACGCCCGTCAGCATGATCTTGATCAGCCGGCCGGAATGCTGGGCATTGTGGAACGAGAACGGCAGCATCAGCAGATGCTGGAAATAGGTCGCCATCGCGCCCAGCCGGCGGCGATGGGCCATCCGGTCGGCCTGCAGCGAGACCACCATGTTGGCCACGATGCCGCCGATGCCGACCAGCGCCCACAGGCCCAGGATCTCGCGCGCATCGCGCCACAGGAGGTCGACCGGCCGGTCTCGCGCGGTGCTCAGCAGGTCGATCACCTTGCCGAACAGCACCGGCTCATAAAATTGCAGGCCGGCCACCGCGATGTTCGCGATGGCCAGCGTGATCGCGAGGCCCTTCTCGGCACGGAGCAGGCCGATCACACGGCCATAGACGCGGAAGAATTCCATTTGATTCGTCCGCGCCCGTCTCTCTAGGCCGCCTTGGGATCGAGGAAGCGCTCGACGGTGCGCACGAAGAAGCTCACGCCGAACGGGATGGCCATGTCATTGAAGTCATAGCGGGAATTATGCAGGCTGACCGTCCCGGGACCGCCGCCGTTGCCCAGCCACACCATGGCGCCCGGCACCTTCTCCAGCATGTAGGAGAAGTCCTCGGCGCCCATGCTCGGGCGTGTATTGTCCTGGACTGCATGTTCGCCGCAGACCCCGGCGGCCACATCGGCGGCAAAGCGGGCCTGCTCGACGTCGTTCACCGTCGGCGGATAGCCCGGCTTGTGCTCGACCTCGATCTTGACGCCGTGCATCCGGGCGGCACCCTCGCAGATCTCGTCGATGCGCCGCTTCACCAGCGCGCGGTTCTCGGGCGTCGTCGTGCGGGTGGTGCCGCCGATATGCGCATCGCCCGGAATGACGTTGTAGGCCGAGCCGGCATGGAAAAAGCCGACGGTCACGACGCCCGAATCGATCGGATCGATGTTGCGCGAGACGATGGTCTGGAGCGCCATCACGATGTTCGCGCCGACGACCATGGGATCGAGCGTCGAATGCGGATGGGCGGCATGACCGCCCTTGCCGGTGATGCGGATGTCCCAGCGATCGGCGGCCGCCAGCAGCGGACCGCCCTTGGTGACGATATGGCCGACCGGGACACCGGGCTTGTTGTGGATCGCGAATACGGCGTCGCAGGGGAACTTCTCGAACAGCCCATCCTCGATCATCACCTTGGCGCCGCCGCCGCCCTCTTCGGCCGGCTGGAAGATGAAGTGGACGGCGCCCTCGAAGTTCCGCGTCTCGCTGAGCACCTTGGCGGCGCCCAGCAGCATGGCGGTGTGGCCGTCATGGCCGCAGGCATGCATGCGGCCGGGATTGGTCGACCGGTGCGCGAAATCGTTGACTTCGTCCATCGGCAGGCAGTCCATGTCGGCGCGCAACCCGATCGACTTCAGCGAATTGCCCTTGCGGAGGGTACCGACCAGGCCGGTCTTGCCCAGGCCGCGCGTCACTTCAAGGCCCCATTCCTCCAGCTTGGCCGCCACCACGTCGGAGGTGCGGTTTTCCTCGAAGGCGAGTTCGGGATGGGCATGGATGTCGCGACGGATCGCCGAGATCTCGCCCTGGATTTCAAGTGTACGCGGCAGGACAGGCATGGGGTACTCCGGTTGGAACCTCAACCATCTTAGACCAGAGTAGGACCATGTTGTCTCTCGACGAGATCGAGCGGGCTGCCGCCATCGTGCAGGACGCCATGCCGCCCACCGCGCAATATGCGTGGCCCCTGCTCGCCCGGCGGACGGGCTGCGAGACCTGGATCAAGCACGAGAACCACACGCCGACCGGCGCCTTCAAGGTGCGCGGCGGGCTGGTCTACATGGACCGCCTGAAGCGCAGGTCGCCCCACACCAGCGGCGTCGTCAGCGCGACCCGCGGCAACCATGGCCAGAGCATCGCGCTGGCGGCGGCGCGCAACGGCATCGCCGCCACGATCGTCGTGCCTCACGGCAATTCGGTCGAGAAGAACGCCGCCATGCGTGCCTTCGGGGCGGAACTCGTCGAGGCCGGGAGCGATTTCGACGCCGCAAGGGAAGTGGCGATCAAGCTGGCCGGCGAGCGCGGCCTAACGATGGTGCCGTCCTTCCATCGGGACCTGGTGGCGGGCGTCGCCTCCTATGCACTTGAACTTTTCCGCACGGCTCCGCCGCTCGACACGGTCTACGTGCCGATCGGGCTGGGCTCCGGCATCTGCGGCACCATCGCGGTGCGCGACGCGCTCGGGCTCGGGACCAAGGTGGTCGGGGTCGTCTCGACCGAGGCGCCGGCCTACGCCCTGTCCTTCGCCGCCGGCAGGGTCGTGCCGACCAACAGCGCCGACACGATGGCCGACGGCATGGCGGTGCGCGGCCCTGACGCGGAAGCGCTCGAGGTCATCCTGAAAGGGGCGGACCGCATCGTGCAGGTCAGCGACGCCGAGATCGGCGCGGCGATGCGGGCCTACTACGAGGACACGCACCAGCTCGCCGAAGGCGCCGGCGCCGCCGCACTCGCGGCGCTCCTTCAGGAGCGCGAACGCATGGCGGGCAAGCGCGTCGGCCTGATCCTGAGCGGCGGCAACATCGACCGGCCGGTCTATTTGCGCACCCTCGCCGGCGGCTGAGGCGCCCACACGAGGTCGCTCTTCACCGCCTGCATGATGAAGGAGGAGCGCGTGCCCCGGACGCCGGGCATGCGCAGCAGCGCCTTCATGGCGAACTCGCTGAAGCTCGCGAGGTCTGGCGCCAAGATATGGAGCAGGAAGTCCATGTCGCCGGTCACGGCATAGCAGGCGACCACCTCGGGGCGCGCACGGATCGCCGCCTCGAAGGCCTCGACGGTCTTCTCCGAATGATCGTCGAGCGTCACCTGCACCATCGCCTGCAGGGCGAGCCCTAGGGCCGGCGGCGAGACCAGAGCGGCATAGCGTTCGATCACCCCCTCTTCCTCCAGCCGCTTCACGCGGCGCTGGCAGGGGGTCGGGGACAGGCCCACCCGATCCGCGAGATCCACCATCGGCATCCGGCCTTCGGCCTGCAGGGTGGCGACGATGCGTCTATCGATGTCATCCAGCTCTATCATGGTGATAATCTCTCATATCGTCGCGCATCTGAGATGATATCCCTGAATTCGACTGCTTCGAAGCCCAACTTCGCAGGGATTCACCAGCCGGGCGGCCCCATATTCAAGGCATGAACACCTCACCCCTTGAAAACCTGCGTGGCGACTATGCCGGCATGGCGCCGGACTGGACGGTGCCGCAGCATCCCGACCTGCATTCCGACGAGGACCAGGCGGTGTGGCGCCTGCTGGTCAAACGCCAGCGCGCCCTGGCCGAACGATATGCCTCCACGGAGTTCCTGGAGGGGCTCGAGGCGATCGGCCTGGGCGACACCATTCCTGATTTCGCGGCGGTCAATGCGCGGCTGGAGCCGCTCACGGGCTGGCGCATCGTTGGCGTGCCCGGACTGATCCCCGATGCGGCGTTCTACGACCATCTCGCCCATCGCCGCTTCCCGGTGACGGTGTGGATTCGCAAGCGCGAGGAGATCGACTATCTGGTTGAGCCCGACCTGTTCCACGACTTCTTCGGCCACGTGCCGCTGCTCACCAACCCGGTGTTCGCCGACTACATGCAGGAGTACGGCCGTCGCGGTGTCGAGGCCGGGCCCAACGTCCATCTGCTGGCACGCCTCTACTGGTTCACCGTCGAGTTCGGCCTGATCCGCACGCCTCAGGGGATGAAGGCCTATGGCGCCGGCATCCTGTCTTCGGCCGCCGAAGTGAAGCACGCGATCGAGGGCGACGGCGTCGAACGGGTCCCCTTCGATGCGACCGTGGCGATGAACCGCCCCTACGAGATCGACCGGCTGCAGAGCACCTATTTCGTGCTCGACGATTTCCGCCAGCTCATGGACCGGCCCTCTGTTAACTGAACAATCCGTCATCTCTCCGCTCCGCACCTTAGGTGCTGCGGTCGAGACGACGGGATTTCTAGGGTGAGCCCAACACGACCAGCCCATCGACGGCGACGACACCCTCACCTTCGCGCTTCACCAGCAGCGGGTTGATCTCCGCCTCCGCCACATCGGCGAACAGCCTGTGGGCCAATGCAGAGAACGCGGCGATGGTCTTCGCGAGGGCGGCGACGTCACCCCTCGGCAGGTTGCGATAGCCGCGGATGGTCGCCAGCCCCTTCACTTCAGCAATCATCTGCATCGCCTCGGCTTCGTCGACGGGCGCGAGACGCGTCGTGGCATCCTTGTAGATCTCGGCCAGCACGCCGCCGAGGCCGACAGTGATGGTCGGACCCACGAGCGGATCGCGGCGGTAGCCGAGGATCACTTCGATGAGCCCGCGCTCCATCTTCTGCACCAGGAAGCCCTGCAGCCGCGCGCCGGGCGCGTGGGCCTTCACGCGCTTCTCGATCTCGCGCGCCGCGACGGCGGCTGTCTGGCCGTCCGGAATGCCGAGTGCCACGCCGCCCGCTTCGGTCTTGTGCGGGATGTCGACGGAGAGGATTTTCAGCACGACCGGCGTGCCGACTTCGTTCACCGCCGCCGCGACGCGCCTTGCATCGGGGACGGTCGTCGACCTGGCCATCGGCACGCCGAGGGCCGCGAAGAAGTCGGCGGCACGGCGCTCGTCGAAGCCGGACGCACGACCGGCTTCCAGCGCGGCAAGCGCGTCGATCGACGGTTCGGCAACACGCGGGACGGGCTGCGGCGGCGTACGCAGAAGACAGAGCGCCATCGCCTCGGCGCAGGATTCGGGATGGCGAAAGGCCGGCACGCCGGCCGCCGTCAGCAGGGCCAGCGACGTCTCGGCCGACGGCGTCAGCGCCACGGCGAACGGTTTCGCCGATCCGGCAAAGCGCAGCAACGGCTCGACGGCGAGCTCGGGATTGAACTGCGCGGAGGAGCCGACCACGAAGATCGCCGCGTCGTTGCCCTCGTCGGCCAGCAGCCGCTCGATCGTGCCCGCCACGATCTCGGGCTTGGCACCGGCCAAGGTGAGATCGACCAGCTTGCCGTCGCCGGCGGCGATGCCAAGCGGCTGCAACCATTCCACGAGGTTCTTCGGCGGGCCCACAATGTCGAGACCGGCCATCGCCATGCTGTCGACCACCATGGCCGCGCCGCCGCCGGTGGTGGTCGCCACCGCCACGCGTCGGCCGCCGCTCCTCGACTTTGCGTGGCCGACCAGGAGCGACGGCACGTCGATCAGCGATTCGAACATCGAGACGCGGGCGATGCCGTGTCGGCGGCAGAAGGCATCGAAGGTCGCATCGGAACCGGCAATGGCGCCGGTATGCGACTTCGCGAGCTCCTGGCCGATGTCGGAACGGCCGAGCTTGTAGGCGATCACCGGCTTGCCCGCTTCGTGCGCCCGGCGCGCCGCGCGCGCCAGACGCTCGCCGTCGCGCAAGGTTTCCATGAACAGCAGGATGGCTTTGGTCTTCGGATCGTCGACCAGCAGATCCGCGATCTCGCCGACGGCGAGGTCGACCTCGTTGCCCACGGAGATCAGCCGCGAGAAGCCGATGCCGCGCGCATCGGCGCGGGACAGCAGCGCGCCGATCAGGCTGCCGCTCTGGCTGACGACGGCCCAGTCGCCGCTGCGCAAGTTCTCCACGGCAAAGGCGGCATTGGCGGTCAGCGCCATGGCGGGATCGGTGCTGACCGTGCCGATGCTGTTGGGACCGACGAGGCGGATGCCGGTCTCGCGCACGACCTTCGCCAGCTCGTCCTGCAGCGAGGCACCGGCCGCACCCGCATCGGCAAAGCCGCCGGCCAGGATCGACGCGACCTTGACGCCGCGCCGGCCGCAATCGGCCAGCGCGCGTACCGCGGCCGCGCCGTTCAGCAGGATGTAGGCGTGGTCGATGTCGCCCGGGATCGCGTCGAGATCCTTGTAGGCCGGCTCGCCCAGTATTTCGCTGCGCGACGGATTGACGGGCAAAATCTCGCCGGTGAAGCCGTGCTTGCGCAGGAAGCGCTGGGGCCGAGATGTCGTTTTGGTGACATCCGACGAGGCACCGATCAGCGCGACACGTCGCGGTTCGAAAAGGGCGGAGAACAGAACCTTGGGATCACTCATCGCCCGAGTATACTCCGTGCATGCTCAACCGCCGCTCCTTCGTCGTCGCGACGCTCGCCGTTGCCGCCACTCCTGCCGCCGCGCAGACCGCGCCGTGGCCCAGCAAGCCCATCAAGCTCGTCGTGCCCTACGCGCCCGGCGGCACCACCGACGTGGTGGCCCGCATGGTGGCCGAGTATCTCGGCCAGAAACTCGGCCAGAACATCATCGTCGACAACAAGCCCGGCAAGGGCGCGATGGTCGGCACGGCCCTCGTCGCCAAGGCAGCCCCCGACGGCTACACGCTGCTGATGTCGGTGATCTCGGGCCTGTCGATCTCGCCCACGCTCTACGGCGGCGGCGACTTCGATCCGATGGGCGACTTCATCCATGTCTCCATCGCCTCGACCAATCCCAGCGTGCTGGTCGCCAATCCGAATTTCCAAGCCAAGACCTTCAAGGAGTTCGTCGACTACGCCAAGGCCAATCCGGGCAAGCTCTCCTACGCGACCTCGGGTGCCGGTTCGAGCAACCATCTGCTGGGCGCGCGGCTTGCCCAGGTGATCGGCGCGGAGATGGTCCACGTGCCCTATCGCGGCGCCGGGCCTGCCATGATCGACACGATCGCCGGCACCGTGCCCGTGATGTTCGATTCGCTGCCCTCGGCCGCGCCGCACATCAAGGCCGGCAAGGTGAACGCCCTGGCGGTGAGCAGCGAGACACGCAGCCCCGCCTTTCCCGACGTCCCGACGATGAAGGAACTGGGCTATCCCGACCTGATTTCCTATTCCTGGTTCGGCATCTCCGTGCCGGCGAAGACACCGCAGCCGATCGTCGATCGCCTGGCGACCGAGATGCAGGCCGTGCTGAAGGAGCCTGCCGTTATCAAACGCTGGGAAGAGATCGGCGCCGAGGGCAGCACCATGACGCCGGCCGAGGTGACGCGCTTCATCCAGGCCGAGATCGACAAATGGACGCCGGTCGTGAAGTCTTCGGGGGCGAAACCCGGGTAACCGCAAGGAGACGCCATGACCATCCGCCGCGTGATCTCACCCGACGTCGCCGAGCCTCCGCCCGAGCGCTGGTCGAACTGCCTCGTGGTCGACGGCGTCGCCTATGTTTCCGGCATGACCGCGCGCGGCGCCGATCCCGAGGCGCTGGGCAAGATGGACGAATACGCCCAGACCAAGGTTATCTTCGGCAAGATCAAGTCGCTGGTCGAAGCCGCCGGCGGCGCCATGTCCGACGTGGTGAAGATCACGGTCTTTCTCACCCGGATCGCCAACAACACCAAGGTCTGGGAAGCAAGGCGCGAATTCTTCACCGGCGATTTCCCGGCTTCCACCCTGGTCGAGGTGAGCGCCCTCGCCGCGCCCGAAATCCTCGTCGAAATCGAGGCCATCGCCTACATCGGCAAGGGCCGGCGCTAGATTCCAAACAGACCTCACCCTGAGAGCGGCCCAGTGGCCGCGTCTCGAAGGGTGGGCACGCACACAACATTCGTTGTCCATCCTTCGAGACGGCGCTTCGCGCCTCCTCAGGATGAGGCTGATTGGTGAAGCGCTAAGTCAGTTCGATGTCGTAACGAATGAACCCGCGGTTTACGGCCATCTTGTCGTAGAGCAGCCGTGCGGTCGTGTTGCTGGCCTGCGTCTGCCAATAGAGCCGCGGGCAGCCTTGCGCTTTGGCCCAATCGGCGACCGCCTGGATGAGCGCCCGCGCCACGCCCTTGCCGCGCACCTCGGCCGAGGTGAACAGGTCCTGCAAGTAGCAGACATCGTCGGACGAGGTGTTGGCGTGGATCAGGAAGTGCGTGATGCCGACCAGGCGTCCGTCGAGCCGGGCGCCCAGCGCGTGCATGCGCGTGTCTTTCGCGAATTCGCTCCAGGCGCGGTCGTACATCGCCTGCGGCAGCGTGCGCTCGTAGAAATCCATGTAGCCGCGGAACAGCACTTCCCACTGTGCGCGATCGGACGGTTCAAGCTTTCCGATGGTGATCATCGCGCCCGACTATACAGGCTCTTGCCGGCGACCGGCACGGCCATTGCTACTCCGGAGCCACCGATGGCTGTGTCTGCGGGGATTCAGCGTCTGGGGTGCTTCGAACACTTGATCGGCCACAGGGTGATCGAGTATTGCCACCTCATTATCCGCACGCGGCTGTTCGGGAAGAAGTGAGCCCTTTGCGAGTCCCTAGAGTTCCGGAAGCCGCCAGCACGTGAAGCGCCTTAAAACCCCTCTCACCGTCCGACCGTATCGGGTCACGGCGATCCCCGGTCGTGGCCTTGGGCTCACCGCGTGCTCAGACATCGCTCCGCGCACAAAAATCGATGACTGCTTCACCTGGGAGCTGCCCGGGCGGGACATCAGGCATGTCACCGAGACTGTCCTGAACGGGAACTACTTCGACCATCCTCTCAACTCCCGACGCGGCCTTGTCGCGATCGGTCATATCTCCCTGATCAACCACGATCCGGAGCCAAACTGTGAATGGCGGATGCTCCAGATCCACGATCGCTGGATGGTCGAGGCGTGGTCCATACGCCGCGTTTCCAAGGGCGAAGAGCTGACCTTCGACTACGGCTACGACCCGATCGCCAAATAGTAGATATATTCTAGGCGTGCGAGAACATCGCCTTGCCGGGCACGGGCATGGTCGCCTTGAGGATGGTGCCGGCCTCCACCTTCTCGCTGCGGCGCGACACCACGACATAGAGATCTTGGCCGGAGAAGGCGACGTTCGTGCAGTAGATGTCGTCGCCGCATTCGACATGGTGCGTCGGCCGGCCGAGCGCATCGAAGCGCCAGGCCGTGGTGCTCGGATGGGCGATCACCAGCCCGCCCTCCTCATCCAGCGCCATGCCGTCGGGACCGGCATGGCCGCCGCTCATCTGGATGAACAGGCCGACCTTGCTCGCCGTGCCGTCGCCCATCAGCGGTAGCCGCCACACCGCATTGCCGCGCGTGACGCCGACATAGAGGACGGTCTCGGCCTTGTTCATCACCAGCCCGTTGGGGCTGGGCACGGTGTTCACCAGCATCGTGAGCTTGCCTGCCGTATCGTAGCGATAGACGCGCCCCGTCGGATCGTGCAGGCCGGTCTGACCCTGGTCTGTGAAATAGAGATCGCCGTTCTGGGCAAAGAACAGGTCGTTCACGCCCTTGAAGCTCTCCGATCCGCGCGTCTCGAGCAGCGGCGTCACCGTGCCGGTGTCGGGATCGAGCAGGACGATGCCGCGCTTGTAATCGGTGATGAAGATGCGGCCATCCTTGTGGATCTTCAGCCCGTTCGGCCAGCCGTCATACTGCGTCACCAGCGTCCACTCGCCCGCCGGGGAGATTCGGAAGATGCGCCCGAACGGAATGTCGGTGACGTAGAGATTGCCCGCGCGGTCGAAGCTCGGCCCTTCCAGGAAGGAATCGAGCAACTGCCCGACCGCATTGGCATCGCCCCACGACGTGCGCCCAGGCTTGCGGAACCTGTCCGGCAGCCGCGTGAACTCGGTCGCGTGAACGGGCTTGGTCATTCCGTACATCGTCAAATCTCCCGCAGGGGGCGCGCCACTGCGAGCGGAGTAACCTCCGCTCTTAAGTGGCGCGATCATTGTTTCAGCAGCGAAGACGCGCGACTGGAGTGGCGCGCCCCCAGCCGCCTAAGCCGCCTTCACTTCGCGTTCGGCCTTGAGGGCGCGAACGGTCTGGCGGAGCGCGTGAACCGTCTTCTCGATCTCGGCGCCGCCGTGCATGGCCGAGACGAAGCCGCCGGGCGAGCCCATGACGTCGACGCCATGGGTCATCAGGCCCATGCGGATCTTGCCGGTGAGCGGCCCCGCGGCGCGCGCGCCCTTGAGCTTTTCGATCGGCACCTTCAGCGGATCGAAGGTCGCCGGATCGATCGGATCGCCGAACGGATTGGGATAGATCAGGAAGGTCGAGCTCTGGCCGTAGATGCCCCACGGCACGCCTTCCTGGACCAGCACCTCGGTCAGCGCCGCGCGCAGTTCGGCCGCCGTCTTGTTGGCCTTCTCGGCGAGGTCCTCGTCGCGCACCAGCGACAGCGCGGTGACCGCCGCGGCGGCCGACAGGGGATTGGCGTTGAAGGTGCCGGGATGGAGAATGCGCTCGATCTTGCGGGCCGCGGTCGCGACATGATCGATGCGGTCCATGATCTCGCGCTTGCCCGAAACCGCGCCGCCCGGCAGGCCGCCGGCCACGATCTTGGCCTGGATGCAGAGGTCCGGCGTGATACCGAACGCCTTCTGCGCGCCGCCCGAGGACCAGCGGTAGCCGGTGATGACCTCGTCCATCAGCATGACGACGCCCTTCTTCGTCGTCGCATCGCGCACCGCCTGGATGAAGCCCGGCGGCAGCGGCACCTGCCCCCACGACGCGCCCGACGGTTCGAACATGACGGCGGCGATATCGTCGCGCTCCTCGATCACCTTCACGACGGCGGCGACGTCGCTGCTCGGCATGACGATCGACAGCGAACTCACCTCCTGCGGCACGCCGGGAGTCGTGCCGCCGTCGTAGGTCGCGCCGGCACCGGCCGTCACATGATCGTGCCAGCCGTGGAAGTGGCCGAGGAAACGGAGGATCTTGTCCTTGCCCGTGTGGGCGCGGGCGAGACGGATCGCCATGTGCGAGGCCTCGGTGCCCGACGCGGTGAAGCGCACACGCTCGGCGCAGGGCGTCAGCTCACACACCAGCTCGGCCCAGCGCACTTCGAGTTCATGGCTGGAGCCATAATGCGTGCCGAGTTCGATCTGTCGCTTCACCGCCTCGACGACCGCGGGATGCGAATGGCCGAGCAGCATGGCGCCGTGGCCGCCGAAATAATCGACATACTCGTTGCCATCGACGTCCCACTTGCGCGGGCCCGCGGCGCGCGACACGTGGATCGAATAAGGGTCGAGGTAGCGCGCATCGTGGGTGATGCCGCTCGGCAGCACCTTGTGGGCGCGCTCGAACAGAGCCGCCGATTTGCCCGTCCTGGCCTTGTAGTCGGCGACGACGGCCGAGTTCGTCTGCGATGAATCTTTCTCTTGTACGGTCATACTTGCCCTCAACCCAGCTAATGGCTGAGCATCGCTTGTCTCGCTTGTTTCGCCAAGGGCCTCGCGCCACAGTCCGCCGTCTAAAAGGTGGAGGAACGCCGTGAACGCCAAGCCCCGTGGCCGTCAATTCTTCAACAATCCCGGCCCGACCAACATTCCCGACCGTGTGCTTCGCGCCATGGACCGGCCCGTAATCGATTTCATGTCGGATGAGTTCTTGGCCATCCATCACGCCTGCCACAACGGCGTGAAGCGCGTGCTCAAGACCGACCAGAATCTGTTTATGTATACCTCGACCGGTCATGGCGCGTGGGAAGCCGCCCTCGCCAACCTGTTCTCGCCCGGGGAAACCGTGCTGATGGTCGAGACCGGCTATTTCTCCGAGAGCTGGACCGAGATGGCGAACCATCTCGACATCAAGGTTGAGACGATCCCCGCCGACCAACGCCAGGGCGCCGACATTTCGCGGATCGCCGAGCGACTCGCCGCCGACAAGGAACACAAGATCAAGGCTGTCCTGACCGTCCACAACGAAACCGCGACCGGCATGGTCCTGCCGCTGGCCGAGGTGCGCCGGGCGATCGACGAGGCCAAGCATCCGGCCCTGCTCCTCAGCGACACGATCTCGTCGCTCGCCAGCATGGAATACAAGATGGACGCCTGGGGCATCGACCTCACGGTCGGCGGCAGCCAGAAGGGCCTGATGCTACCCACCGGCATGTCGATGACCGGCGTCAGCAACAAGGCGCTGGAAGTGTCGCGCAAGTCCAAGACGCCGCGCCACTACTGGAGCTGGGAGATGATGACCGGCCGCGCACCGCAGAAGTTCGTCGGCACCGCGCCCGTTCACATGTTCTTCGGCCTGCAGGAATCGCTGAAGATGCTCGAGGAAGAAGGCCTGGATGCGGTGTTCGCGCGTCATGCGCGCCTAGCCGATGCAACGCGCGCCGCGGTGCGCGTGTGGGGATCCGACGGCAAGGGCCCGCAGCTCTTCTGCCAGAACGAAGACCGGCTTTCGAACTCGGTGACCGCGGTCGTGATGCCCGAGGGCGTCAGCTCCGACCCGATGCGCAAGGCCGCCGTCGATCGCTTCAACCTGTCGCTGGGCGGCGGGCTGGGCAAGATGATGGGCAAGATGTTCCGCATCGGCCACATGGGCGACCTCAACGAGCCGATGCTGCTGGGCTGCCTGGCCACGACCGAACTCGCCATGAAGGCCTCGGGCGTGCCGTTCGTCCCGGGCGGCGTCGACGCGGCGATCATGTCGCTGTCGGCTTAAGTATCTCTTCCACCTCCCCCGTCGAACGGGGGAGGCCGGGAGGGGGAAAGCAACGCGAAGATTGGAAATCGGGAAGAGTTCAGACTCGTGGCCTTCCCCCTCCGGCCCTTCGGGCCACCTCCCCCGTATGACGGGGCGGTAGCATGAAGCTCAGAACGCCGGCTTCTTGCCGGCGAGGGCCGCGGCGAAGGCTTCGGGCTTCAGAGCCGAGAGCGGCGTGCTTCCGGTCACGGCGGCATCGAGCTTGATGCCGACCACGGCCGCGAACTTCAGCGTTTCGGGATCGAAGGCATAGAGCTGGCCGACCGTCAGGTTGAACCACCAGGCGTGGAGGGTCAGCGTCCCGGCCTTCACCCGCTCCTCGATCCAGCGATAGCCCATCAGGTTGCTCACGCTGTTCACGACGGCGGCCTGCTCGACCGCACGCACGACCTCGTCGCGCGGCCGGTCCTTCAGCTCCTCGACGACGAGGTCGCGCGTGTCCTGCGCGATGCTGGTCCAGGTCGAGAGATAGTCATAGTGCGCATAGGCGCCGCGGCTGCCGTCGACCAGCGCGCCGATGCCGCCGCACAGCGCGTGACCCAGCACCACGATGTGCTCGACCCCGAGGCCGCGGACGGCGAACTCGATGGCGGCCGAGGTCCCGTGATGGCGCTCGTCGGGAGGGATCTGGGCCGGCGGCACCATTGCCGCGACGTTGCGCACGGTGAAGATGTCGCCCGGCTTGGTCTGGGTCAGGATGCCCGGATCGATCCGCGCATCGGAACAGCCGATGATCAGAATCTTGGGCGACTGTCCTTCCGTCGCCAGCTTCTCGAACAGGTCGAGATGCTCCTGATAGTAGCCAACCCTGAAATCCGCGAAGCCCTTGAGAAGCCGTTCGAATGCCATGACCTGCCTATGCCCGTTTGCGGCCCAAGGCGACATAGACGATGATGTCGCGGCGCACAAACCAGCAAAATTGGATGACATGACCGAAGAACTGCTTTTCGAGAAGCGCGGCGAAATCGGCTGGGTGACGTTCAACCGGCCCAAGGCGCGCAACGCGCTCACCTTCGCGATGTACGAGGGTCTGGCCGAGATCTGCGCCCGCGTGGGCAAGACCGGCGAAGTCCGCGCCCTGGTGGTCACCGGCGGCGGCGACAAGGCTTTTGCGGCCGGCACCGACATCGCCCAGTTCCAGAGCTTCGAAAGTGGCGAGGACGGGATCGCCTACGAGCGCAAGATGGATCGCATCCTGGGTGAAATCGAGCGCTGCCCCGTGCCGACCATCGCGGCTATCCACGGCTTCTGCACGGGTGGCGGCGCGGCGATCGCGGCGGTCTGCGACCTGCGGATCGGGTCGGCCAGCGCCCAGTTCGGCTTCCCCATCGCGCGCACCCTCGGCAACTGCCTGTCGATGGCCAACTATGCCCGCCTGGCGGCCCTCATCGGCCCCCAGAGGGTCAAGGAAATGGTCCTGCTGGCCAAGCTGATGGACGCGCCGTCGGCGCTGGCCTGCGGGCTGATCAGCGAGCTGCTGCCCGACCAGGCGGCCCTGCTCGCCCGGGCCGAGGAGCTGGCGAACACCGTTGCCGGCCACGCCCCCCTTACGATGCAGGTCACCAAGGAGGCGCTGCGCCGCCTGCAGGCGCGCCTGGGCGACGAGAACATCGACGATCTCGTCAGACTGGCTTACGGTAGCGCCGACTTCCGCGAGGGCATGGCGGCCTTCCTGGGAAAGCGGGCACCCAAATGGTCAGGCGCCTGACAGAGCGATGATACGGAGGACGTGAATGAAGCTGATTGCCACTCTCTCTTTGGTTCTTGGAATGGGCGCTGCCGTCGCTGCCTGCCAGAACCCGCAGCAGGTGATCGCGAACAAGGAAGACATGATGGTGGCGGCGGGCTTCAAGTTCGTGCCCGCGAACACACCGCAGCGTCAGGCCGCGTTCAAGAACCTCCCGCCGCACAAGTTCTCGCGCGAGATCAAGA
This sequence comes from Reyranella sp., assembly GCF_965279625.1. Classification (GTDB taxonomy): domain Bacteria; phylum Pseudomonadota; class Alphaproteobacteria; order Reyranellales; family Reyranellaceae; genus Reyranella. Next base: position 4,635,991 of record NZ_OZ257251.1, on the reverse strand, counting down.
ACGGCCAGGTGTTCTACGTCTATCCGGACCCGACGGTCTGCGTGTGCATCTATGTCGGCAACGCGTCGGCCTACGGCACCTATCGTAATAACATGTTCCAGAAGAACCTGGCGGACGAGCAGCAGATGACGGCCGACGAGAACGCGATGAACGACTGGGATTGGGGCCCCTGGGGCGGCTACCCGTATCCCGGCTGGTACTACTAAGTCTTTCTTCCCAAGAGGAAGAGTGCGATCGCGGCCGCCTGGATCAGGGCGGCCGCGACGAACACCAGCATCCCTTCCGCTGGTGACAGCGTCCGCAGCCAGCCGAACGCGGCCGGCGCGAATGCATAGGTTCCCTGACCGATCGCCACGATCAACGGCACGACGCGCTGAACGTCGGCCTTGCTGAATTCGACCTGCGCGATCAGCGGCGGCAGTGACGTCGTGTTGCCGATCCCCGCGCCGAACAGCAGCACGCCCAGTACCAGCAACACCACATCCGTTCCGCCCGCGCAGAGCAACGCCAGCGATCCCGCGATCTGCACGACATGGCTCAAGCAGGCGACCAGCCGCCGGTCGCTGCCTTGCGGCATCAGCCACCCGACCAGCGTCCTTCCGGCGATGGCCGCCGCCGTCGCCAATCCCATGAGGATGCCGGCCGCCGGTCCGCCGAACACCGGCACGAGCAGCGAGAAGAGATGGGCGATCAGGCCGATCTGCGCGAACAGGCCCAGTGCCATCGCCGCGGCCAGGGTGAGGAAGCGCCGGTCACGCCACAGCAGCGCGCCCAACAGAGTGCGCTCCACCGCTGCGGTCGTGCCGGCAACGGGCGTCAGGATCTCGCCGTCCTGGACCTGGCCCAGCGACTGCGGCGTATGGGCGAAGACGCGATCGGCGAGGAACCAGACAGTGACCATCATGATCGCGCCGATGACCGCCGCCGCGAGCGGAAAGCCGAAGGCGGCGATGGCCGCAACCCACAACGGGGAAAAGACGACACCGCCGATGCTGGCGCCGTTATAGGCCATCGACAGGGCCGCCGGTCGCCGCACGACGTACCACGGCGCCACGATGGCGTTGACGGCAGCAGCGCCCATCGCCACCCAGCCGGCCCCGCTCAGGAAGGTCGCGAGCAGGAGCTGCCACGGCTCTTGCGCCACCGCCCACCCGACGATGCCCAGCGCCAGCAGGGCGGCGCCGGCCTTGGTGACCGCCGGTAATCCGAAGCGGCGATAGAGCGCCGGCAGGTTGGCGACCACGACGGCGCCCACCAGGAAGTGCAGGGTGACGGCGGACGAGACCAGCACGACCGACCAGTCCCGCGCCTCGCGCACCGACTGGAGATAGACGGGCGGGCCGTAGAAGCCGAGCCCCCAGCCGAACATGGCGAGCACGAAAGCGGCCGCGACGACGCGGCGGCCGAAGAAGGGCGCGGGAGAAGCGAGACTTGTCATGCGGCGGACACTGCCGCCGGTAGGCGCGCCGTTGTTACGGCGTCGGCCGAAGCATCATGACCTGTCGTCCTGAGCGCGCGCGAAGGACCTTGCGGATCGACCAGTGCACTTCCTGGCGAGCGAGAGATCCTTCGCTGCGCTCAGGATGACAATGGAGGCGTGACGACGTTCGCGTGTCTTTAAAAACTCGCCTCGACGGCACCGAGGCCTACGAATTCACCGCGCGCGTGCGAATCCGGCGGGAAGTAGAGAAGCCCGGTCCACGATCCCGTGGTGATCGCCTGCCCCGCCCGAAGGCCGCCGCGATGGCGGACCGCGTGATCGATCATCCAGGCGAGCGGACGCACGGGATCGATGGCGCCGAGGCCGCCCTTCTGGTCGACGATCGTCTTGCCGTCGACCACCAGCTTCACCTGCAGCTTCGGCCAGTCGAGCGACTTCCAGTTGCCGATCGGATCGCCCACGACCAGCGCGTGGTTCATCTGGTTGTCGGCCAGCAGCCAGTCCGGATCGGCGCTTTGGAAGTCGGCGAGGCGCGTGTCGACGATCTCCATGCCGACGAAGGCGTCGCCAACTGCCGCAAGCGCCTCCTCGCGCTCGACCGGCGCGGCGCGGGCCGCGATGTCGCGCACGATGTGGAAGGAGATCTCCACCTCGACGCCGATCATGTGCATCGCCTTGCCGTCGAAGCGCGCCGGCGACAGTACCAGCGCGCCGGCCAGCAGCGGCGCGGGATTGGGCTCGGCGGTCGGCGTGCGCGCGCCGACCTTCCAGCCCGCCACCGGGCCGGTGGCTGCGGCGACGCCGTCCTGGACCGCATAGACCGCGGCGCGATCCTTCAAGGCGAAAGGCGGCGTCGCCTGGCGGCCCGTGCGGCGCGCGTCGAGGAGGGTCTGCACCGCATGGGAAATGTCCTGGCTCATGGTAAGCTCTCGCAAAACGACAAGGAATTGGAGGAGACGATGCCCTACGCCAGCGGCCGCGTCATTCACGACGCCGATGCGCACATCATGGAAGTGCCCGGCTTCCTCGAGGAACATTTGGAGGCCCGGCATCGCGCCGCGGTCACCGACCAGGTTTTGTTTCCGCGCCACGAAGGCTTCCACAGCACGCGCTTCAAGGCAGACACTGACAGGGCTGGGCCGGCGCAGGATTTCGACGAGGCCCAGATCATGCTGCGCAAGAACTGGGAGGCGCTGGGTTCCTCGAACCGCCAGGACCGTCCGCGCTCGATCGACCTGCTGGGCTTCGCCAGCCAGCTCATGTTCACCACGGCTCTGCTCAACTACTCGTCGGTGCTGGAAGGCGGATCCGACGTCGAGCTGACCTATGCCGTGGCGCGCGCCCATACGCGCCACATGGTCGAATTCTGCTCAGTCGACCGGCGCCTGCTGCCGACCGGCTATGTGCCGCTGGTTGATTTCGAGCGCACCGCTCGGGCGGCGCGCGAGGCGATCGAGCTCGGCGCCAAGGCGCTGATGATCCCGTCGCGCTGCCCCGATGGCCATTCGCCCAGCCATATCGGCTTCGATCCACTCTGGGCCATCGCGCAGGAAGCCAGCCTGCCGATCGTCTTCCATGTCGGAGGTGGCGGCAAACTGCTGGAAGAGGCCTGGTTCAACAACGGCCTGCCGCCGGTGCCGGACTTCCATGGCGGCGACGACAATTTCAAGTCGATCGACTACATGGCGATCGCCTATCCACCGATGAAGGCGCTGACGGCGTTGGTGGTCGACCGCGTGCTCGACCGCTTCCCGGCACTGAAGTTCGGCGTCATCGAGCAGGGCGCGTCGTGGGTGCCGGGCTGGATGCGCAACATGGACAGCGCCCACAACGCCTTCTATCGCAACGAGGAGCGACTGCAGAAGATGTCGCTGAAGCCCAGCGAGTTCGTGCAGCGCCAGGTCAGGGTCACCCCCTATCCGCACGAGGATACGGGCTGGATCATCGCCAACACCGGCGACGATGTCTGCCTCTTCTCCTCCGACTATCCGCATGTCGAAGGCGGTCGCCATCCTCTCAAGCGCTTCGAGGCGTCGATGGAGAAGGCCGGCATCGACGAGGCGCAGAAGCAGCGCTTCTATTGCGACAACTTCATCGACCTGATGGGCGCGGGTCTCGCGTCCGAACTCCGTCACCCTGTACAGGCAGCCGCATGACCTATTCGACGCTTCTCACCGAACGCACCGGACCGGTGCTCAAGATCACGACCAACCGGCCCGAGGTGTTGAACGCGCAGAGCCGGATCCTGCTCGAGGAACTCGACCATGCCTTCGCGGCGGCGGTCGACGACAACGACGTGCGGGTCATCATCCTGGCCGGCGCCGGCAAGCACTTCTCGGCCGGGCACGATCTCGGCAGCCCGCAGGAGATGGAGGACCAGAAGAAGACTCCGCTGGAGCCCGGCTTCAAGGGCGAGTATCGCCGCCTGTGGGAGCGCTTCTTCGAGAACACGATGCGCTGGCGCGACCTGCCGAAGCCCACCATCGCGCAGGTCCAGGGCTACTGCATCATGGGCGGCATGATGATCGCCTCGGCCTGCGACATCATCATCGCCAGCGAAGATGCGCAGTTCGCCGATCGCGCCGTGAAGTGGGGCGGCAGCCACGTGCAGTATTTCTCGATGCCGTGGGACTTCGGTCCTCGCAAGACCAAGGAGTATCTCTTCACCGGCGACTTCATCAGCGCCGCCGATGCCGAGAAGGCGGGCCTGGTGAACCGCGTCGTGTCGCGCGAAAAGCTCGAGGCGGAGACGATGGCGCTGGCCCAGCGGATCGCCGAGCGCGATCCCTATGCGCTGAAGCTGGCCAAGGCTTCGGTCAACGAGACCCAGGACGCGCAGGGCTGGCGGCAGGCGATGGAGAATGCCTTCAAGAACTACATGCTCACCATCCCGCATCGCATCGAGATGGGAACCTACGGCGCTGCCGCCCGCGAGAAGGCGCCGAAGGATCGCTTCGGCGTTCTCAACAAGAAAGCGGTCTGATCAGCGCTTCGGCGTAAAGACCGGCGGACGCGCCGGCGCCGCGAGTCCGTCCGGCACCTTGAAGGTGAGCGTCGTGACGAGGCGCATCCCGTCATAGGGCGCGTCACCGTGAGTGCCCGGCGTGTTGTCGACCAACGACACTTCGACGGCGTAGGTCCCCTTCCACGGGAGCCCCACCTCGAAGGCGCCGGCCTCGTCGGTCTTGAACTCCTTCGTCCAGCCGAACTCGGTCGCGACTTCGGCCTTTGCCTTGGGCAGCGGCTTGCCGTCGTAGAACACTTTGAAGCTGCCGGGCTTGCCGGTCGGCACGATGTCGAGTGTGATCAGCGGCTTGCGCTCGCTCAGGTCGGCGACGTAGCGCGCCGAGAGCCGGCCCAGCGTGCGCGTGACCTTGTCGTTCTGCTTGCGCTCGGTGACCCGCGCCTGCTCCGCCACGACGCTGCCGGCGCCCTCGGGCGCGCCGGTGAACTGGAACGCGGTCGGCTTCTTCTCGACCTTCAGGGCAACGTCTCCGGCAGCACCGAACGCCTTCGCGGCCGGCATCGGCTCGAAGCGATCGAGCAGGCCGGGTGAACCCTCACGCAGATTGTCGCCGAACTCGCCGAAATAGAGCTGGTAGCCGCCCGCGTCCGGCTCGAGCCAGAGCGCATGGGCCGAGGCGGCGCCGGTGAACGAGAGCCACAGAAGGGCGGCGATGACGATACGCATGGGTCGATGTCCTCCGAGGGCCAACATCTAGCATGATCGCAATTAATTACCAGTCGCAATTCAAATCGCGACGGGTGAAACGGGCGGCCGGGGCCGCCCGCCTCCTCCTCGATCAGGCCGCGCGCCGCTTGCGCTCTTCCATCTCGACACTCATCGCGCGGACGACGGACGGGCGCTGCAGGTGTTTGCGATGATAGGCCTGCAGGGCCGGCCACTTCGCCAGGTCGGCCTTCAGGAAGACCGCCCAGTTGAGCAAGGTCACGAGATAGGCGTCCGCCACGGTGAAGCCGTCACCCACCAGAGTCTCACGGTCGCCCAGGCGCCTTGCGATCGCCGCCAGCGTCGGATCGAGTTCGGCCATCGCGGCTTTCTTTGCCTCGGCGGGCACCGTGGTCGAGAAGATGTTGTAGAAGATGCGCTTGTGCACTTCGGTGCCGAGATAGTGCAGCGTGTCGATGAGCTGGTAGCGCTCGTCACTGCCCCACGCCGGGGCGAGCCCTGCCTCGGGTTTGCGGTCGGCCAGATACTGCAGCACCGAGGCGCCCTCGTTCAGGATTCTACCGTCGTCGAGCTTCAGGGCCGGCACGTAGCCGTACGGCGACACGGCGAAGAAGTCGCCGCCATCGTCGGTCTTCTTGTTCTCGACGAAGCGGACTTTGACCGGCAGGCCGGCCTCGATCACGGCGATATGCGAGGCCAGCGAGCAGGCCATCGGCGAAGCGAACAATTCCATCTTCAGTCTCCTTTGGTTGAACGATCAGCGAAGCGATCCGGGCCGGCGCCAGAACGGCTGGCTGGCTTCGAAGGCGGCTTGGGCGGGTGCGATGCCTGCGTCGCGCAGGCTGCGGGCATCGATCTCGCCGAGGGCGTGCCGCGTTCGCGCACGGTCACGCCATAGCCGGAAAACGGCGAGGAGCCGGCGGTGCAGGGGCAGGCGCGGCGCCCGCACGGACTGGACGGCCGGGTCTGGCGTGAAGGGATCGACCGGAAAGAGGTCGGGGCGTAAATGGCTCATGGTGGAGCGGCTTTCGTATTTATGTACCGGATGGTACAAAAATACGCGGAGCGGTCGGCGTCAAGGATAATTATGCGAAACAGTACAAAAATAGTGAAGGAACCGCGTCCACGTGGCCGGCCGCGCGGATTTATTACCAGCGAGGTATTGGAGCGGGTGCGCGACGTGTTCCTCGCCAAGGGATTCGCTGCCGCATCGCTCGACGAGCTCTGCGCCGCCGCTGGCCTCAACCGGCCCAGCCTCTACGCGGCCTTCGGCGACAAGGAGCAGCTCTACATCGGCATGCTGCGGCACATCGGGCAGAAGAGCGTCGAGGCGATGGACGCGATCCTGTCGGCATCCGACCCGATCGAGCAGCGTCTCGGACGCCTCTACAAGGGGGCGATCGACATCTACACCAAACCGCCCAAACCGCCGGGCTGCATCATCGTCGGCACCGCGACCGTCGAATCGCCCAGCCATCCCGAGATTGGCGCCGCCGCCAACCAGATCCTGGCCAGCTTCGAGAAGGCCTTCGAACGCGGCTTCGTCAACAGCGACCTGAAACCGATCCCCTCGCCCGCCGAGCGCGCCAGCATGGCGGGCGCTATCCTGTATGCCACCGGCATCCGCGCGCGGCTCGGCGTCCCCGCGTCGGAATTGCGAGCCTTCACCCGCTCGATGATCCCCCTGATCTGCCGCTAGGAAATACGCCCGCTTTCCATGTGGACGATCTCGTTCGTGAATTGCGCCGCCGCCCGCGGATCGTGCGTGATCAGGATGACGGTGCGGCCTTGCGTTGCGGCGCGCAGGGAGGCGATGAGCCGGCGCGCGGTGCCGGCGTCGAGATTCTCGGTCGGTTCGTCGAGGATCAGGATCCGGGGATCGCGAAGGAGCGCACGGGCTAGCACGAGCCGGCGGGCCTGGCCGGCGGACAGGCGGGCGCCGGCCTCTCCGATCCAGGTGTCGACGCCGTCCGGCAGGCCGCGCACGAATTCGGCGAGCTGCACGACCGCGAGCACTTGCTCCAGCGCGTTCGCGTCCGCCTCCGGAGTTGCCATGAGAAGATTCTCGCGGACCGAGCCATTGAAGAGCTGAGCATCCTGCGTTGCGATGCCGACGATCCGGCGCAGGTCGTCCGGCCGATAGCTCCGCAGATCGTGCCCGCCCAGCCGGATTTCGCCTTCGTAGTCCCAGAAGCGCACCAGCAGCCGGCCGAGCGAACTCTTGCCCGCGCCGCTCGGTCCCAGGATGGCGACATGCCGGCCATCGGGAACCTCGAGATCGAGCCCGTCCAGCGCGGGCGGCGAATCGGGCGCGTAGCGCAATCGCACCGACGAGAAGACGACACTCGAGTCGCGCGGTACCGGCGACGGGTCGGGCCCGGCAACGATGGAGGGCGTGCGATCGGCGAGATCGAAGAGGCGGTGGGCCGCCGCCCTCACCTCGCCCCAGCGCTCCATGGCCGCCGGCAGCGGCGCCACCGCCTCGAAGGCCGCCAGGGCCGCGAGCGCGAGCGCCGGAACGAGCGCGGGCGCAACCTCGGGGAGAAGCCCAGCGGCGGCGACGCTCGCCGAGGCCAGCAGGGCGGCGCACCACAGGGCCAGACCGGCAGAAAGACCGATGGCCGCTTCCGCCACGACTCCGGCTTTGGAGGCACGGCTCTGACTGTCGACCAGTCGCTCGCCCAGACCATCGCAGATGCCCAGGTGTCGCTCGACGGCGCCCGCGACCCGGAGGTCCGTCAGGCCCTGAAGAAGGTCAATCGTCGCCACGCGCAGGGCGGCCCGTGACGCGACGGCTTCCGCACCGGGCGCTGCGGCTGCACGCCGAGCCAGCAGCGGCACGACGCCACCGGCCACGATCAGCAGCACGGCGAGGGCCAGAGCCGTCGGCGGATGCAGGGCGGCCACGACCAACACGATCGCGACACTGCACACCAGTGCCACGGCCACTGGCGAGGCCAGGCGCAGGTAAGCGTGCTGCAACGTCTCGACGTCGGCCTGCAGGCTGCCCGCCAGGTCGCCGCCGCGCCGAGACTGGAGCTGCCCCGGCGACAGGAGAATCAGTCTCCGGAACAACCAGAGGCGCAGCCCCGCCAGGAGTCGAAAGGTAGCCTCGTGGCTCAGCAGCCGCTCGCCATAGCGGCCGCCGGTCCGCACGATGGCAAAGAAACGAATGCCCGCCGCCGGCAGGAAGTAGTTCATCATGCCGGTGGTGACGCCGGCAATTCCCATGGCGGCGATGAACCAGCCGGCAACACCCATCAGCGCCACGCTCGCCAGCACCGTGGCACAGGCGACGAAGACCGCGAGCAACATCCAGCCGCGCCACGGCCGAGCGAGCGCGAGCAGGCGGCGAACAAGGGCCAGGCCGCTCACGATGCGAGCCCTGCGTCGCGCAGAAGGCGGGCGAAGCGACCATCGTCTGCCTGCAGCGCGGCGCGCAGCCCCTGCTCCACGATACGCCCCTCCTCGAGGAACACGACGCGGTCGGCGAGATGTACGGTGGCGAGGCGATGGGTGACGATCAGCGTGGTGCGCCCCGCGGCGAGCCGACGGATCGCGTCGGCCACCGAAGCTTCCGTGCCGCGGTCGAGGCCGGCCGTGCCCTCGTCGAGAACCAGCACGCGGGCCTTGTCCTTGAGAAAGGCCCGCGCCAGCGCGAGGCGCTGAACCTGGCCGCCCGACAGCGTCTCGCCATGCTCGCCGAGCGGCGTGTCATAGGCTTGCGGCAGGGCCGCGATGAACGCGTCGGCCGCAGCCAGCCGGGCCGCGACGCGCACGCGGTCGAGACTGGCGTCGGGGTCTCCCAGCCGGATGTTGTCGAGCACGCTGCCCTCGAACATGTGAGGCCGCTGCGGCACGACGGCGACATGCTCGAGCCAGTGAGCGGGATCGAGGCTGGCGAGGTCGTGACCGTTGACGAGCACCCGGCCTGTCTGCGGACGCAGAAAGCCCAGCAGCAGCGACAGCAGAGTGCTCTTGCCGGCGCCGCTCGGCCCGACCAGGGCCACGATCTCGCCCGGCACGAGGCGCAGCGAGAAGTCCCGGAGGGCGGGCCGGTCCGGCTCCCAGGCGAAGCTCACGCCTTCGCATTCGATCGTGACGTCCGCATCGAGGGGCGGCCGCGCCTCGCCGGCCGGCATCGGCGTCTCGGCTTGCAGGTCGAGGATGCGCTCGGCCGCCGCCAGGGCTTCCATACGCGCGTGATAGTCGAGCCCGAGCTGGCGCAGCGGGGCATAGAACTCGGGCGCGAGCAGCAGGACGAAGAAAGCGGCCTCGAAGCCCAGCGCACCGTCGAGCAGTCGGAAGCCGATCAGCACGGCAACCAGGGCGATGCCGACGGTCGCGAAGAATTCGAGCGCGAGCGCCGACAGGAAGGCGACGCGCAGGACCGCCATGGTGCTGCGGCGATAATCCTCGGCCGCTTCCGCGAGGCGCTCGGCCTCCCGGTCCCCGGCGTTCAGCAGGCGCAAGGTCGTCAGGCGTTGCAGACCGTCGAGCAGCCGGCCGGACAGACGCAGCAGGCGCAGCCACTGCCGGCGGTTCAGCTGCTCGGCACCGAGCCCCAGCAGAATCATGAATACCGGAATGACCGGCGCCGTCACCAGCAGCACGAGCCCGGAGATCCAGTCGCGCGGCAGGACGACGACCAGCACGAGCGGCGGCAGGACGACGAGCACGCCGAGATGGGCGAGGAAGCGCGACGCATAGGCGTCGAGCGCGTCGACGCCTTCGAGCACGACGGTCGCGGCCTCGCCCGTGCTGCGGCCTGCGTTGGTTGCAGGTCCCAGCGACGCCAGATGGCGCAGCAGCGCCGAGCGAATGCGGGCCTTCACCCTGCCGGCCGCCGCGAGCGCCGCGCGACCGGACGCGTTGGCGAGGACAAAGCGCAACACCAGCAGCGGCAGCACCGGCAACAGCCAGAGAAGCGCCGACGAGATGGGTGCTTTCTCCATGACGACCGGGGCGATGGCATGGGCCAGCAGCCAGGCCTGCGGCACGGCGAGGGCTGCCGCCAGGGCACCCAGCACGATCGCGCGCCGCACGCCGCTCCTCGCTGCTTGCGCGATCTCGGCGCGCAACCAGCGCTCGACGCCGGCGCGACGACGGCCAGGCGCGTCCGCCGGGGTCCCTGTCATGAGAAAGCGATCGTCAGGTCAGCGCGAGGGCCGTTGCGCAGGCGCAGTCGCGGGCGCATCGACGGCGCTGGAGACGTCCAGCGATTCGCCGGGACCACCGGCCGCCTTGGCCGCGTCTTCCTGTGCCTCGAACAGCACGCCGGCCGAGACGGCGACCAGCACCATGAAGCCGGTGCCGAGGAACCAGGAGAGGTACCAGGGGCCGTAGTCGCCAAGGATGATGGCGAACAGGATGGCCAGTGCCGCGAGCGTCATGGCGATGATGTATCGCACGAACATGTCCGATCCCCCTTAGTACGCGTGATCCGAGGTTTCGACGTGCTTCACGCCAACCTTGCCGCGCATCACCCAGAAGGCCCAGCTCGTGTACCAGATGATGAGTGGCATGAAGATCACGACGAAACCCACCATCCAGGTCAGCGTCACGAGGCTCGAACCGGAGTTCCAGACCGTGAGGCTGTGCGAGGGATTGCTGGACGACGGCATGATGAAGGGGAACATGGCGGCACCGACCGTGCCGATCACGCCGATCCAGGCCAGAGCCCCCAGCCACCAGGCGAAGATCGGCCGCCGGATCGCATGCGCCAGCGCGCCGAGCAGCAGCCCGACATAGACCAGCGCCGGCAGCAGCCAAAGCGCGGGGTGCGCGGCGTAGTTCGCCAACAGCCCGCCCGGCACCCGCGTCACCTGCTGGTGCAGCGGCGTCTGCGGCACGCCGGGATCGGGGCCCGCCACCAGCTTGAAGCCCTCCATCGTGGAGACCCAGAAGCCCGCGACGGTAAAGATCACGAGCGCAGCCAGGCCGCCCACGATCGCGGCCCGCCGGGCGCGCGCGCCGATTGGATCCTCGGCACCGCTGGCGAGGCAGGAACCGCCCATGTAGACCGCAAGCGCGACCGACATCAGCCCGCACAGGACGGCGAAGGGATTGAACAGCCACAGGAAGCTGCCGGTGTAGAAGGACGTCAGGCGCCAGTCGAAGTGGAACGGCACGCCCTGCAGGACATTGCCGATCGCCGCGCCGAACACCACCATCGGCACCAGGCCGCTCAGGAACAGCGCGAGATCCCATACGCCGCGCCAGACGGGCGACGGCAGCTTGCTGCGATACTCGAAGCCCAGCGGCCGCAGGATCATGCTCCACAGCAAGACCAGCATGACGATGTAGAAGCCGGAGAAGGCGGTTGCGTAGACCAGCGGCCAGGCCGCGAAGATCGCGCCGCCACCCAGGATGAACCACACCTGGTTGCCGTCCCAGTGCGGGCCGATGACGTTCAGCGCGACCCGCCGTTCGGAGTCGGTGCGCCCGACATAGCGCAGGAGGGTACCCACGCCCATGTCCATGCCGACCATGGCGCCGATGCCCGTCAGCAGCACGCCGAGCAGGACCCACCAGACGACCAGGAGAATCATGTAGGTTTCCATGATGTGTCTCCTTCAACGCGTCGCGAGTTTGTGGCCGGCGGGCACGCCGAAGGCCGCAGCATGGGAGCTGGTGTCATGCTCATCCGGTCCCTTCCGGATGAACAGCAGCATCAGGTAGATCTCGACGATCGCGAAGGCGGTGTAGAGCAGGATGAAGCCCGAGAGCGAGAAGACCATGTAGCCGACGCTGTGGGTCGACGCCGAAAGCCAGGTCGGCAGCATCTCGTTGACGGTCCAGGGCTGGCGGCCCACCTCGGCGACCAGCCAGCCGAACTCGCAGGCGAGGAACGGCACCGGCACCATCAGCAGGGCGGCCCATTGGAACCAGCGCTGTCGTTCGACCTGGTTGGCGAGGGTCATCAGCGTCGCCAGCACGAGGTAGGCCAGCATCAGGAGGCCGAAGGCCACCATGATGCGGAAGGACCAGAAGACGATCGACACGTCCGGAATGGTGTCGCGCGCCGCGCGGACGATCTCGGCATCGGTGATCTTCGTCAGGTCGCCCTGGGGCGCGTAGCGCAGCGCCAGGAAGCCGTATCCGACATCCTTGGCATGCGCCTTGAACTGGGCGAGCGCGGCCTCGTCGCGCGGATTGGCGCTCAGCTTCTCCATCGCCTGCACGGCCGGGATGCCGTTGCGGATGCGCTCCTGCGCCTGGACCTCGAGCTGGTCGATCGCCGGCACGACACCGTCGAGAGAATGCGTGACCAGGATCGACAGCATCGCCGGAATCTGGATCGTGAAATAGTTCTTCTGCTCGGCCTGGTTCGGGAAGGCGATGGCGTTGAACGCCATCGGCGCCTTCTCGGCCGTCCACAAGGCCTCCATCGCGGCGAGCTTGGTCGGCTGGACCTTGGCGCCGACATAGCCCAGCGCATCGCCCAGCGTGATGACGCCGCCGCCGCCCAGCATGCCGAAGACCGCCGCGACACGGAACGAGCGCCGCGCGAGATCGAGATGGCGCCCCTTCAGCATGTACCAGGCGCTGATCCCGCACACGAAGATGGCCGCCGTCACGTAGCCCGCCAGCACGGTATGGACGAACTTGGACTGGGCATCGGAGTTGAAGAACAGCGCCCCGAAGTTCTGCAACTCCATGCGCATGGTGATGGGATTGAACTCGGCGCCCTGCGGGTGCTGCATGAAGCTGTTGGCCACCAGGATCCACAGCGCCGAGAAATTCGATCCCAGCGCCACGGCGTAGGTCACGATGAGATGCTGGGCCTTGGACATTCTGTCCCAGCCGAACACCATCAGGCCGATGAAGGTGGATTCCAGGAAGAAGGCCATCAGGCCTTCGATCGCCAGCGGGGCGCCGAACGTGTCGCCGACGAAGCTCGAATAGAAGGACCAGTTGGTGCCGAACTGGAACTCCATGGTGAGGCCGGTGGCCACGCCCAGCGCAAAGTTGATCAGCAGCAGGCGGGTCCAGAACTGGGCCATCTGCTTGTAGATCTCGCGGCCTGTGGTGACATAGATGGTCTCCATCACCGCCAGCATAACGGTGAGGCCCAGGGTCAGCGGCACGAACAGGAAGTGATAGAGGGCGGTCGCGGCGAACTGCGCCCGCGACAAGTCCACCACGAGATCGTTCACCATCAACAGCCCCTCTCCCCGGATTCTCCTAATTGGAGAACTTGCCAAGCACGCTGGAGGATACCGCATTCAGGTGTCAGAATCACTTGACCCCGATCAAACGGCCACCGGCGGCGCAACTCGTCCCTGGCGCCCCCAGGTTGCCGCGTCATTTTTCAGCAGGCTTGCCTCAAAAGCGCGGACTTCGGGTCCCGTAGATGACAACGGCCATCCGTGTCGCGAATCCGCCGATTACGGCGACGGCTATTGTCATGCGGACCAGCGCCGGCTGGTCGTCTCGCAGGAAGTGAATGATCGCCAGCGTGAGGAACGCGCCCCACAGAACGCAGACCTCGGCGTAGAACGAGCTGCGAAGGGCGGGACTTTCGTACCCGCTTCGCAGGAGGTCGCGAAGGATCCCTCCCCCGGCACCGCCGAGGCCCGCGGCCAGCGGTCCCCACAACCACAGCGGCTCGGCGCCGGCGCCAACCGCGACGGCGACACCGATGACCGTAAAGGCCGCAAGGCCTGCCGCGTCGGTGACTTCGAGAACCATCCGCGGCGAAAGGAAGCCGGTCAACGTGAGGAGACGTCCCGTGGGCACCCTTCCGATCTTCTCCCCCAAGGTCATGACCGCGTATGCGACGACGACGGTACCAATGACGAGGAAGAGCGGCTGCGGGCTTCCCACGATACCGATCGGCTCGCGGCCGAGCAGTAGATCCCGCACGACACCGCCACCAACGGCCGGCAGGCCGGCGAGCACGAACGCGCCGAGGAGGGAAAAGCGCTCGGCACGGGCAATCAGAACGCCAGACAATGCGAAGGCCACGGTGCCCACGACATCGAGCAGGGAGAACCACCAGGTCGCCGTCGCAAACCGAAGCATCACGGGCCGCGCGGCACGTTCTTCCAGCCGCGCGATGGTCCCGTCCTTGGAGAGCGAGGTGAGCGCGCCGTTCAGCGCGTCGACGGTCGAGGCTGCCACGTTGCCACCGAAGCGGAGGCGAAGCTCGGTCCCTCCCAGGTCGACGGCCCGTCGGGCAAAGTACGATTCGCTCTCCGGCGCCGCAGCGACGGCCGCAAGCATGGACAGACGCCGCGCCACCAGGCATTCCACGGCACCGTCGACGATGGCGGCCATCCCCAGGCTTGCATTGCTGAAGGAGACGGTGCGGTCCGCAACGCGGTCGCTCGCCGTCAGTGTTGCGATGTCCTGACGATACGGGGCATCACGGACCACGCCAATCCGCCAGCCGCGGCCGTAGGCCTCCTCGAGCGTGGCGGCTCCCTGGTGGCCGACCGTCAGCAAGCGGCGCGCGCACAAAAGGACTTCGCGTTCCACCCGGTAAGGGACGGAGCCGGTTCCGGGAGCGATCGCGGCGGGAAGAAGCAGCTCGACCCGCCCCTGCGCGAGATCCGCTTCGGCGGCGGCGCGTCCCATGGGAAGGATGACGATACCGAGGTGAGCGCGACGGGCCGCTTCCCCGAGAATCTGAAGATCGAGCGGGGTAGCCCCGTCCTTGGACCCGCCGGCTCCGTCGATCAGTCCGGTTGCCGTCGGCACCCACGCTGCGCGCAGTATTCCGCCACTTTTGGCGGCCTCACGGGCCATCGTCGGCACGGTCAAGACAACGGCCGCCAGGACGACCAAAAAAACCGCGCGAAACAAGCCCCCTCCCCCGGTCTCGTATCGGACGAAGTTGGCACGGGCGTCCGCGCGGACCAAACGGAAAGCTGCGCTGCAGGATATTCGAGACCCAGACGCAAAAACGCCGCCCTCTCTCGAGGACGGCGTTGATATGAGCGTGATGTATCGTTTGCTCGGAACGTATTTCCTTAGCGTTCGGAAGATCCGGCAGCGACCTACTCTCCCGTGCCTTGAGACACAGTACCATTGGCGCTGAGAGTTTTCACGTCCGAGTTCGGAATGGGATCGGGTGTACACCTCTCGCTAGAGCCACCGGATCGTCCGAACGCAAAGGATTGAGGTCTTAAAGTCGTGCACAAGGCCATGCAGCGGATGTCGACCGCTGCACGGAACGAATGAAGTCAAGCCGATCGAGCTATTAGTACCGCTAAGCTGAATGCATCACTGCACTTGCACATGCGGCCTATCAACGTGGTGGTCTACCACGACTCTCAGCGAGACCTAGTTTTGAGGCGGGTTTCACGCTTAGATGCTTTCAGCGTTTATCCCTTCACTACATAGCTACCCGGCGCTACGGCTGGCGCCATAACCGGTACACCAGAGGTAAGTCCATCCCGGTCCTCTCGTACTAAGGACGGCTCCTCTCAAGTCTCGAACACCCACAGCAGATAGGGACCAAACTGTCTCACGACGTTTTGAACCCAACTCACGTACCACTTTAATCGGCGAACAGCCGAACCCTTGGGACCTGCTCCAGCCCCAGGATGTGATGAGTCGACATCGAGGTGCCAAACACCACCGTCGCTGTGGACGCTTGGGTGGTATCAGCCTGTTATCCCCGGCGTACCTTTTATCCGTTGAGCGATGGCCCACTCACGCGGAACCACCGGATCACTATGGCCGACTTTCGTCCCTGCTCGACTTGTCAGTCTCGCAGTCAGGCGGGCTTGTGCCATTGCACTCAGCAGCCGATTTCCGACCGGCCTGAGCCCACCATCGCGCGCCTCCGTTACTCTTTGGGAGGCGACCGCCCCAGTCAAACTACCCACCATGCAGGGTCCCGGATCTGGATGACAGACCGCGGTTAGACATCAAAGAACAAAAGGGCGGTATTTCAAGGTTGCCTCCACCAGAGCTAGCGCCCCGGTTTCAAAGGCTCCCGCCTATCCTACACATCCATTCTCTAATGCCACTGCAAAGTTGTAGTAAAGGTGCACGGGGTCTTTCCGTCTAACTGCGGGTACCCCGCATCTTCACGGGGAATTCAATTTCGCCGAGCCCATGTTGGAGACAGCGGGGAAGTCGTTACGCCATTCGTGCAGGTCGGAACTTACCCGACAAGGAATTTCGCTACCTTAGGACCGTTATAGTTACGGCCGCCGTTTACCGGGGCTTCAATTCAAGGCTTGCACCTCTCCTCTTAACCTTCCGGCACCGGGCAGGCGTCAGACCCTATACTTCGCCTCACGGCTTAGCAGAGCCCTGTGTTTTTGGTAAACAGTCGCCACCCCCTAGTCTGTGCCCCTCTGACGAGACCGTCAGAGGCCCCCTTATCCCGAAGTTACGGGGGTAAATTGCCTAGTTCCTTCAACATGGTTCCCTCAAGCGCCTTGGTATACTCTACCAGTCCACCTGTGTCGGTTTAGGGTACGGTCTATACGCTGGGGCTATTTCCTGGAACCCTTGGGCCGCCCGAGCATTCGCCAACGAGCTCGGGCCACTTTTCGGATCCGTCACCACCAGCAGGCCCACGAATATTGACGTGGTTCCCATCGTCTACGGCTGTCGCCCTCGACTTAGGGGCCGGCTAACCCTGCGCGGATTGACCTTGCGCAGGAACCCTTGGACTTACGGCGAAAGCGTCTCTCACGCTTTTTATCGCTACTTATGTCAGCATTCTCACTTCCGATACCTCCAGGAGCCCTCACGGGTCTCCCTTCGCAGGCTTACGGAACGCTCCGCTACCACTCTTTCGAGTCCGCAGCTTCGGTGCATGGCTTGAGCCCCGGTACATCTTCGGCGCAGGATTTCTTAATTAGACCAGTGAGCTATTACGCTTTCTTTAAAGGATGGCTGCTTCTAAGCCAACCTCCTGGTTGTTATGGAATTCCCACATCCTTTCCCACTTAGCCATGACTTAGGGACCTTAGCTGGCGGTCTGGGCTGTTTCCCTCTCGACGACGGACCTTAGCACCCGCCGTCTGTCTGCCGCGCTGTACTCGCCGGTATTCGGAGTTTGGTTAGGTTTGGTAAGACTTTGGATCCCCCTAGCCCATCCAGTGCTCTACCCCCGGCGGTAATCACACGACGCACTACCTAAATAGTTTTCGCGGAGAACCAGCTATTTCCGAGTTTGGTTGGCCTTTCACCCCTAATCACAGGTCATCCGATACCTTTGCAACGGTAACCGGTTCGGTCCTCCAGTGCGTGTTACCGCACCTTCAACCTGCCCATGACTAGATCACCCGGTTTCGGGTCTACTCCGTGCAACTAAGCGCCCTATTCAGACTCGCTTTCGCTGCGCCTACACCTATCGGCTTAAGCTTGCTGCACAGAGTAAGTCGCTGACCCATTATACAAAAGGTACGCCGTTAGCCTTGCGGCCTCCGACTGTTTGTAGGCGTTCGGTTTCAGGTCTATTTCACTCCCCTTGTCGGGGTGCTTTTCACCTTTCCCTCACGGTACTTGTTCACTATCGGTCACTGAGGAGTACTTAGGCTTGGAGGGTGATCCCCCCGTGTTCAGACAGGATTTCACGTGTCCCGCCCTACTCAAGTCTCCGACTGCTTTCTACCCGTACGGGGCTATCACCCGCTATGGCCACTCTTTCCAGAGTGTTCCGGTTCTTACAATCGAAGCACTGGCCTAGTCCGCGTTCGCTCGCCACTACTAGCGGAGTCTCTGTTGATGTCCTTTCCTCCAGGTACTGAGATGTTTCAGTTCCCTGGGTTTGCCTCGTTGACCTATGGATTCAGTCAACGATCATCCTGATGGATGGGGTTTCCCCATTCGGAAATCTTCGGATCAAAGTGTGCTGGCAACTCCCCGAAGCTTATCGCAGCCTGCCACGTCCTTCATCGCCTCTCAGTGCCAAGGCATCCGCCAAACGCCCTTATTGTGCTTAACTTCACGTTTTGTCAGCGATGGAACGATCTTGCGATCGCCCTATCGGCTCGTTCCGTGCAGGGGACGACCCCCACTACGTAAACGGCCTTGTACCCACTCCTACCACCCTGCCTTTGAGAGATGCAGGGCGCGGAGTAATCTAGACTTTAAAGACCTCAATACATTCCGATAAACGATGTCAAAGAACAATGCCGCGCCACGTCTTGGCGCTGCGTTCTGTGCGTGTGATGGTGGAGGCAGACGGGATCGAACCGACGACCTCCTGCTTGCAAAGCAGGCGCTCTCCCAACTGAGCTATGCCCCCGTTTGAGAAAATCGGTCATCGCGATCTCGCTTCGTCGCCGGCTCTTGCCGGCTGTCCTCGCAACGAGCCGGGTGCCTCGCTTGATTGGGCAACTTGGTGGGCCAGGGAGGATTTGAACCTCCGACCTCACGCTTATCAAG
>NZ_OZ257251.1:0-4615000 GCF_965279625.1 Reyranella sp. | reverse complement strand
GCTTCCAGATGAAGCCCCCGGAAACGCTCCCGGGAGACGCCGAACCGCAGGCCAGCGACGTCTACGAACTCACCCTGCGCCTGGAGAAGGGCGACACGGTCGAGAAGATGCTGGCCGACATCGACGTGGCGGAGGTCGACCGCAAACAGATCGCGGAGAAGCTCCAGTCTCTCCTGAAGAAGAAGCGGCTTGCGGTGGGCGAGACGATCGAGCTCACGATGCAGACGATTCCCGAGCAGCCCGACACGCCACGTGTGCTGGCATTGTCGGTTCGTCCTCAACCCGAGCGGGAGTACATCGTCAGCCGCAAGGACGACGGCACCTACGATGCCGAGGAGAAAATCTACAAGGTCAGCCCGCGCATCGTGAGGGTCGAAGGCGAGCGCGACGGCTCGCTGCAGCAGAGCGGCATCAAGGCCGGGGCGCCGTCGGCGGCCATGATCGAGTTCGTGCGCGCACTCTCCTACGACGTCGATTTCCAGCGCGAGTTGAAGCAGGGACAGAAGTTCACCGTGCTGCTGGAGCAGCTGGTGACGAGCGACGGCAAGGTCACGCATCCCGGCCGGCTGTTGGCCGGCGAGCTGCGACTCATGAAGCGGACCGTCGTCGTCATGCGCTATCGGCCACAGGGTGGAGCGGATGGCTTCTTCAACCCGCAGGGCGAGAGCGTCGTGCGCTCCTTCCTGCGCACGCCGATGGACGCATCGCGCATCACCTCGCGCTTCGGCATGCGCGAGCATCCGATTCTGGGCTTCAGTGCGTTGCACGCGGGCGTGGATTTCGCCGCGCCCCCGGGCACGCCGATCCTCGCCGCCGGCAATGGCAAGGTGATGTCCGCCGGGCCGAACGGCGGCTACGGCCTCTACGTGAAGTTGCAGCATACGCATGATGTGGCGACCGCCTACGCCCACCTGTCGCGCATCGGCCCCGGCATCAAGCCTGGCGTGGCGGTGCGCCAGGGACAGGTGATCGGCTTCGTCGGATCGACCGGCATGTCGACCGGTCCGCACCTCCACTACGAGTTCCTGAAGGCCGGCAAGCACGTCAATCCGCTCACCCAGAAGTTCGCGATGCGCGGCACGGTGGGGGGCAAGGACGCGGCACGCTTCCAGGCCCTGGCGAAGCAGTATCTCGCCCAGCTGAAGAGCGCGCCGGTGGCCGGCGAGCCGGCAAAACCCGCGGAAGCCAAGCCCGCGCCAAAGAAAACGGCGCAGGCCCCGAAGGAACCTGCGCCGTCACTGGTCGCCAAAAGCAACTAGCGTTCGTCAGTCTGCGGCGTCGCTCATCACGCGCTCACCGCCGACCGTCAGCTCTCCGTTCTCGACTCCGACCTCGACGGTATCGCCCTCGCGGATCCTGCCCTCGAGGAGCTGCGTCGCCAGCGGATTCTGCAGGCTGCGCTGGATCACCCGCTTCAGCGGCCGCGCCCCGTAGACCGGGTCGTAGCCGCGGTTGGCCAGCCACTGCAGCGCCTTGCCGTCGATCTTGAGCTCGATCTTGCGATCGGCCAGCAGCTTCAGCAGCTTCTGCATCTGCACTTCGACGATGTCCGTCATGTGCGCCCGGCTCAGCCGGTTGAACAGCAGGATCTCGTCGAGACGGTTCAGGAACTCCGGACGGAATGCCCGGCGCACCTCCTCCATGACCTGCTCGCGCACCGATTCGGTGGACTCGCCGTCCTTCAGGGCCGCCAGATGCGAGCTGCCGAGGTTGGACGTCAGGATGATCAGCGTGTTCTTGAAGTCGACCGTGCGGCCCTGCCCGTCGGTCAGTCGACCGTCGTCCAGCACCTGCAGCAGTACGTTGAACACGTCCGGATGCGCCTTCTCGACCTCGTCGAACAGGATCACCTGGTAGGGACGCCGCCGCACCGCCTCGGTGAGGACGCCGCCCTCGTCGTACCCGACATAGCCCGGCGGGGCGCCGATCAGGCGGCTCACGGAGTGCTTCTCCATGAACTCGCTCATGTCGATGCGCACCATCGCGGTATCGTCGTCGAACAGGAACGCCGCAATCGCCTTGGTAAGCTCGGTCTTGCCGACACCCGTGGGGCCGAGGAACAGGAACGAGCCGATGGGACGGTTCGGGTCCTGCAGGCCCGCGCGGGCACGACGCACCGCGTTCGCCACCGCGACGACGGCCTCGTCCTGGCCGATCACCCGCTTGTGGATCTCCTCCTCCATGCGCAGGAGCTTGGAGCGCTCGCCTTCCAGCATCTTGTCGACGGGCACGCCGGTCCACCGCGACACGACGGCCGCGATATCCTCGGGCATGACCTCTTCCTTGACGCCCTTGCCACCTGCGACCTCATGGGTCTCGGCTTCCTTGAGCTTCTTCTCGAGGTCGGGGATCACGCCGTAGGCCAGCTCGCCCGCCTTGGCGAGTTCGCCGCGGCGCTGCGCGATGTCGAGCTCGGAGCGCGCCTTGTCGAGCTGCTCCTTCACCTTCTGGGAATCGGCCAGCTTGTCCTTGGCCGAGGTCCACTGCGCCGTCAGCGCCGCCGACTTCTGCTCGAGCTCGGACAGCTCCTTCTCGAGGCGCTCGAGACGGTCGCGCGACGCGGAGTCGCTTTCCTTCTTGAGCGCTTCCTTCTCGATCTTGAGCTGCATGATGCGCCGGTCGAGTTCGTCGAGCGCCTCGGGCTTGCTGTCGACCTGCATGCGGATGCGGCTCGCCGCCTCGTCCATCAGATCGATCGCCTTGTCCGGCAGAAACCGGTCGGCGATGTAGCGGTTGGACAAGGTCGCGGCGGCCACGATCGAGGAGTCCGCGATCCGGACGCCGTGATGCAGCTCGTACTTCTCCTTCAGGCCGCGCAGGATCGAGATCGTGTCCTCGACCGTCGGCTCTGCCACGAACACGGGCTGGAAGCGCCGCGCCAGGGCGGCATCCTTCTCGATGTGCTTGCGGTACTCGTCGAGCGTCGTGGCGCCCACGCAATGCAACTCGCCGCGCGCCAGGGCGGGCTTCAGCATGTTGGAGGCATCCATCGCGCCGTCGGCCTTGCCGGCACCGATCAGCGTGTGCAGCTCGTCGATGAAGACGATGATCTCGCCCTCCGCCGACGAGATTTCCGACAGCACGGCCTTGAGCCGCTCCTCGAACTCGCCGCGGAACTTGGCGCCCGCGACCATCGAGCCGAGGTCGAGCGACATCAGCTTCTTGTTCTTGAGCGATTCCGGCACGTCGTCGTTGACGATGCGCAGCGCGAGACCTTCGGCGATGGCGGTCTTGCCGACGCCCGGTTCGCCGATCAGCACCGGATTGTTCTTGGTCCGGCGGCTCAGCACCTGGATGGTGCGGCGGATCTCCTCGTCGCGACCGATCACCGGGTCGAGCTTGCCGTCACGGGCGGCCTGCGTGAGGTCGCGGGCGTACTTCTTCAGCGCGTCGTAGCTCTCCTCGGCGGAGGCCGAATCGGCCGTGCGGCCCTTGCGCAGCTCCTGCACCGCCTTTTCGAGGGGCTGGGGCTTCACCCCGCCCGTGGCCAGCGCTTCGGCCGCCGGCGTGCCCTTGGCAAGCACCAGCGCGATCAGCATGCGCTCGACCGTGACGAAGGAATCGCCCGCCTTCTCGGCGATCGCCTCGGCCTGTTCGAACAGGCGCGCGGTTTCTGGCGCCATGTAGATCTGGCCGGCGCCCTGGCCTTCGACCTTGGGCTGCTTGGCGAGGTTGGCTTCCACGGCACGGTAGACCGCGCGCGAATCGCCGCCCGCCGAGCCGATCAGGTTGGCGGCGAGGCCTTCCGGATCGTCGAGCAGGACCTTGAGAATATGGTCGGGAATAAGCCGCTGGTGGCCTTCGCGCAGTGCCAGCATCTGGGCGCTCTGCAGGAAGCCCCGCATGCGCTCTGTGTATTTTTCCTGGTTCATCACTAACCCTTTCCTTTACGCCCCCGTCGAGCGGCGGGCGGAAGAGCGGACCCTCTCAGTAGAAGCATCCTGAAGGCGATATGGGATCGGATCGGCTCGCTGCAAGACCTCATCGGCCGTGCGGCTTTCGCCTGTAACGGAGGCGGGTTAAGAACGCCGGCCACTCAATACCCGGAGCTCAATATGTCAGGCGGACACGGCCACGTTGACGGATCGAACAAGAAAATAGCCCTGCTGGTCGCCATTCTTGCGGCCCTGCTGGCGGTGTCGGAAATGGGTGGCAAGAGCTCTCAGACGAACTCGCTGGCCAGCCACATCGACGCGTCCAACCTGTGGTCCTTCTTCCAGTCCAAGACCATCCGGCAGACGACCTTGCGCACCGCCGCCGATGAGGTCGAGGCCACCTACAAGGACGGCCCGGCCCCCATGCCCCCGGCGCTGAAGGCGCAGGCCGAGCAATGGCGGCGCACGGCGCAGCGCTATGACACCGAGCCCGAAACCGGGGAAGGCCGCAAGGAGCTGGCCGCGCGGGCCAAGATCAAAGAAGAGCATCGCGACCGGTCGCTGTCGGCCTATCACATGTTCGAATACGGCTCGGCCTGCTTCCAGCTCGGCATCGTGCTGGCGGGCGCCGCCGCCCTCACTTCCGTGATCTGGCTGACCTTCCTGTCAGTGGGCCTCGGCATCGTAGGCTTCGCCTTCACCGTGCTCGCCTTCGTCGCCCCGACGCTGATCCACCTGTAGGACCAATGAAAACGCCCGCAGGCGACTGCCAGCGGGCGTTTTCTCTAGAGTTTAGGTCGACGCCGATCAGGCGCGCCGGCCGCCGCTGGCCGGGACGAATTCCGGAAGCTCGGGCTGCTCCTCGACCGCCGGGTCGTTATTGATCGGCGCGCTGCGGCCCTTCTGAAGAAAAGCCACGCCGTTCAGACCGGGCTCTTCTTCGACTTGCTCGGCTTGGCGACGGTCAGGCTGGCGACGTTCGGGCTGGCGACGCTCGGCCGGACGATCGGCTTGGCGATCGGCTTGGCGATTGTCAGCCTGACGATCGGATTGGCGATTGTCGGCCGGACGGTCAGCCTGGCGATTGTCGGCTTGAGGAGCCGATTGACGATTCTCGGATTGGCGATTGTCAGCCTGCCGATGATCGGCCTGGCGAACATCGCCCTGACCCTCGTCGGCCTGGTTCTGATCGGGGTGTTCGCCACGACCACCGCGCTCGTTGGACGGCGCATGATCGCCGCCATTCTGCTGCGGCTGACCGCCGGGCTGGCCTTGCTGCTGTCCCGGCTGATCGGGTTGGCCTTCTTCGCCATTTTCGCCCCAACCGAGGTTGTTGCGTTGGACGAAGCCGCCCTGGGCCTGGATCATCCGATAATAGTGATCGGCATATTGCCAGTAGGACTCGGCCAGAATGCGATCACCGGAGGACGCTGCCTCTCGGGCCAGCGACTGATATTTGTCGAAAACCTGGTGCGCGTTGCCGCGAACCCGGACGTCGGGGCCACTGCTATCGAAAATCTGATTTCGATTAGCCGGACGGTTCGAATTGTAATTCTGGGGCTTGTGATGGTGGTTGTTTCCACCGCCGCCACCGCCGCCGCCACCATTGCGACCGCCGCGCGACCGCTGACGATTGTTTGGTCTCATTAACCTAGGGCCAGTTGCACGCCGGACGGATGTTGTTGGAGCCCCTCTGCCCTTCCCGGGCGCCGTCACGGCTGAATTTCAGGGGAGTTGGTGTCCGCCGCTACAGACCGATCGGACCAAGGCCCCCCAAGGGGTAAAGGGAACCTAGTCTCATTCCTTCGGGTTGCCAACCTCTTAATGCTGGGCCGGTACCACCCGATCGACCCCGCCAAGATCCTGCCGCGCAGGCCGGGGCGTAAAGCCGGCGGCCGCAAAAAGAGCCGCGATATCAGGCGCCTGTCCCTCGCCCCCTTCGACGACCGCCCAACCGCCGGTAGCGACCAGCCGCGGCGCTGCCGCGGCGATCAGGCGATAGGCTGCCAGCCCGTCGGCGCCCCCGTCGAGCGCCAGCCTCGGCTCGTGCGCGGACACTTCGGGCATCAGCCCCTCGACCGTCGCGCTCTCGATATAGGGTGGATTGGAGACGAGCAGGTCGAACGGTCCCTCCAGCGAGGAGGTCCAGCCGTCCCGCCGCCAGTCGCCCGCCTGCAGCCGCGCCCGGGAGGCCACGCCGAGCGCGTCGGCATTGGCCTGGGCGATGGCGAGCGCCGCCTCCGAGGCATCGATCCCGACCCCGGTCGCCTGCGGATACTCCCGCAGCAAGGTGAGGAGCAGACAGCCCGATCCCAGGCCGAGGTCGAGGATCCGCAGCTGGCGGCTGCGGTCGGGCAGCAGGTCGAGGACCGTCTCGATCACCGTCTCGCTGTCGGGCCGCGGGATCAGAACCGCCGGCGAAACCCTGAACGGCAGCCCCCAGAATTCGCGCTCGCCCAGAATGTAGGCCATCGGTTCGCGCCGCACCCGGCGCGCGGTGAGCTCACGCAACGCCAGCGCCGAGGCCGCCGGCGCCGGATCGCGCCCGCGCGAGATCAACTGCTCGATCGTCAGTCCCGCGGCGCGGCTCAGCAGCAGGCGGGCTTCGAAGCGGGCATTGTCGATACCGGCCGCCGTCAGGGCGACGGCGGTATCGCGCAGCAGGGCGTCGTAGGAGGCGTTCCCCGCCACCGGCTAGGCCGCAAGCTCCGCCAGGCGCGAGGCTTCGTCGTCGGCGGTCAGGGCATCGATGATCGCGTCCAGCCCGCGCCCGTCCAGAACCTCGGCGAGGTTGTAGAGCGTGAGGTTGATCCGGTGGTCGGTCACCCGGCTCTGCGGGAAGTTGTAGGTGCGGATGCGCTCGCTGCGGTCGCCGCTGCCCACCTGGCCCTTGCGGTCGGCGGAGCGCAGATCGTCGAGCCGCTGGCGTTCGGCGTCGTAAAGACGGGCCCGCAGGATCTTCATCGCCTTGGCGCGGTTCTTGTGCTGGCTCTTCTCGTCCTGCTGGCTGACCACGACCCCGGTCGGAATGTGCGTGATGCGCACCGCCGAATCGGTCGTGTTGACCGACTGACCGCCCGGGCCCGAGGCCCGGAACACGTCGATGCGCAGGTCCTTCTCGTCGATCTTGATGTCGACCTCCTCGGCTTCCGGCAGCACAGCGACCGTCGCCGCCGAGGTGTGGATGCGGCCCTGGGCCTCGGTCGCCGGAACGCGCTGCACGCGGTGCACGCCGGACTCGAACTTGAGGCGGGCGAACACGTTGCGACCGGTCACCGTGGCGATCGCCTCGCGATAGCCGCCGATGCCCGTGTCCGAGAGTTCCATGACCTCGAACTTCCAGCCCTTTTCGCCCGCGTAGCGCTGGTACATGCGGAACAGGTCGGCCGCGAACAGGGCTGCCTCGTCGCCGCCGGTGCCGGCGCGGATTTCCAGGATGGCGTTCTTCTCGTCGGCCGCATCCTTGGGCAGCAGCATCCGCTTCACGGTGCGCTCCAGCTCGGGCAGACGCTTGCGAATGTCCGCCGCCTCCTCCTCCGCCATCGCCTTCATGTCGGGATCGGAGGCCATCGCCTCGGTGTCCTTCAAATCGCGCTCGGCCTTTTGCCATTCGTTCACCGCCTCGACGAGCGGGCCGAGGTCGGCATACTCCTTCGAGGCCGCGACGAACTTCTGCGAATCGAGCGTGCCCGCAGAGAGAGACGCCTGCAGCTCGGCGTGGCGCGTCACGATCTGATTGAGTTTCAATAACAGCGACATCTCAAACCTTCAGGGCTTCAGCGAGACCGTCGAGCGACACTTCGCGCTGCGCGCCGCTGTCGAGATCCTTGAGCTGCGCCACGCCCTTGGCCAGCTCGTCGTCTCCGATGATGAGCGCGGCGCGGGCATTGAGCTTGTTGGCCCGCTGCATGCGCCGCTTCATGTTGCCGCGATAGTCCTGCTCCACCGCGATGCCCTGCTTGCGCAGGCTCCGCGCGATGCCAAGCGCCTTGGCCTCGGCCGCCGCACCCAGCGGCGCGATGACGACGGGCCGCGGCAGGGGCTTGGGCTCGTCGGCCAGCATCATCAGCCGCTCGATGCCGCCCGCCCAGCCGATGCCGGCCGTCGGCGGACCGCCCAGCTCGGCGATCAGCCCGTCATAGCGACCGCCGCCCAGCACGGTACCCTGGGCGCCGAGATGCGTGGTCACGAATTCGAAGGCGGTGTGGGTATAGTAATCGAGGCCGCGCACCAGCGCCGGATCGACCTCGAAGGCGATGCCGGCGGCCGTGAGACCGTCCTGCACCGACTTGAAGAAGTCGCGGCTCGCCTCGTTGAGGTGATCGCTGAAGCTCGGCGCGTTGGCGTTGATCGCCTTGTCGCCCTCGTCCTTGCTGTCGAGGATGCGCAGCGGATTGCGCGCCAGGCGATTGCGCGAATCCTCGGAGAGCCTGTCCACGTGACCGGAATAGTAGTCGGTCAGGACCTTGCGGTAGCCCGTCCGGCTCTCCGGGTCGCCGAGCGAATTGATCTTGAGCACGCAGCGGTCGAGGATCGTGAGCCGGTCGAGGATGTCGGCCGCGACCGAGATCACCTCGATGTCGGCGCCGGGCTCGGGCGCACCCAATACCTCCAGATCGATCTGGTGGAACTGGCGCTGTCGTCCCTTCTGCGGCCGCTCGTAACGGAACATCGGTCCCGCCGCGAAGACCTTCAGCGGCAGCTGCTGCGCCAGCTCGCCGTTCGACACAAAGGCGCGGCAGATGCCGGCCGTGTATTCCGGCCGCAACGTGAGCGATTCGTCGCCGCGATCCTTGAAGGTGTACATCTCCTTCGACACGACGTCGGTCGTCTCGCCGATGCCGCGGGCGAACAGCTCGGTGAACTCGAAGATCGGCGTCGCCATCTCGCGATAGCCGTAGAGGCGCGCGACGTCGCGCGCGGTGTCGACGACATGCGCGAAGCGCCGGTAATCGTCGGGGAGGATATCGTGCGTGCCACGCACGGGTTGCATCTTGCTCACGGGAAATCGCCTTGAAAAATCGTCGGGAAAGGAAGACCGGAGACCGCTACTCGGCAGCGGTGCGATGTCGCTCGGCTTCTTCCACCTTGGCGGCCTCGATCTCGGCCGCCTTCTTCTCGATCAGCTCGACCAGATGGTCGACGACGTTGCCGTCCTTCAGCCGATGGTGCGGAACGCCGGCAATATAGACCTGGTGGGTGTTGGAGCCGCCGCCGGTGAAGCCGATGTCGGTTTCGCGCGCCTCGCCGGGCCCGTTCACGACGCAGCCGATCACCGACACCGTCATCGGCGTGGTGATGTGGGCGACGCGCTTCTCCAGCGCCTCGACCGTGCGGATCACGTCGTACTGCTGGCGCGCACAGGACGGGCAGGAAATGACGTTGACCCCGCGATGCCGCAGGTTCAGCGCCTTCAGCATCTCGAAGCCGACACGGACCTCTTCCTCCGGCTCGGCCGAGAGCGAGACGCGGATCGTGTCGCCGATCCCGGCCCACAGGAGCGAGCCCATGCCGATCGACGACTTCACCGTGCCGGTGCGCGTGCCGCCGGCCTCGGTGACGCCGACATGCAGCGGGTAGTCGCAGGCTTCGGCGAGCTGCTGGTAGGCCGCGACCGCCAGGAAGACGTCCGACGCCTTGACGCTGATCTTGAACTCGTGGAAGTCGTGGTCCTGCAGGATGCGCGCATGGTCGAGCGCGCTCTCCACCATCGCCTCCGGGCAGGGCTCGCCGTATTTCTCCAGCAGGTCCTTCTCCAGCGAGCCGGCATTGACGCCGATCCGCATGGAACAGCCGTGGTCCTTGGCGGCCTTCACGACCTCGCGCACCCGCTCGGCGCTGCCGATGTTGCCGGGGTTGATGCGCAGGCAGGCGGCGCCCGCCTGCGCCGCCTCGATGGCGCGCTTATAGTGAAAGTGGATGTCGGCCACGATCGGGACCTTCGCGGCCCGCACGATCAGGGGCAGCGCCGCCGTCGACTCCTCGTCGGGGCAGGACACGCGGATGATATCGACACCCACCTCTTCGCAGCGGCGGATCTGGGCGATGGTCGCCTCGGCGTCCGCGGTCAGCGTGTTGGTCATGGTCTGCACGGTGATCGGCGAATCGCCGCCCACCGGCACGGCCCCGACCATCACGCGCCGCGACTTGCGGCGCTGGATGTCGCGGTACGGTCTGATGCTCATGGGAACAATGTAGCGGCGGCGCCCCGCCTCCGCCAGCGGGCGGCCGTTACAAAGGCGCGACGGACCCTACCGGGCCTCGGTAATGCGGTAGGCGATTCCCGCCGGGACGACGTAGCTCTCGCCCGCCCGGACATAAGTCTGCGTCAGCACGTCGCCATTGGGGGCGCGAAGCTCGACCCAGCTGTTGCTCTTCACGCTGATCGGCGTGTTGACCCGCACCGGAATCGGCGGCGGGGCGGCCGGCTCCGCCGGTCGGGCCGTGGCTTCCTCGACGGGCGCGCGCGGCTGATCGATGCGCGGCGGATCGATGGGGGCCGGCGGCTGCGCGGCCTGCGCCTGGCCGATCGAGGGAACGGTCATCACCACGGGTGGCGGTGGCGCAGGAACGGCGACGACGACCGGCGGCGGCGCCAAAGCTGCAGGCGCCACGCTGCCATCGACACGCTGTGCAGGCCAGACCTGCGCGGGCAGAGAGCCGCCGAGGGTGCGTGTGTCGGGCGCCGCCGCGGACGGCAACTGGGCGACGAACGGGTTCGGTGCGGCAGCCGGCGGGCTCGGCCGCTCGGAGAGCAGACGATCCGGCACGGGCGGAACCTTCTGGGCGACGACGGCCTGATCGCGCGGCATGTAGTGCCACACGCCATAGCCGGCAGCGACCACGAGAAGAACCGTGAGCACCGCAAGGCCGATCGGCGCACGCCTCTCCATGACCGGGAAATCGGCCGGCAGCGCCACGGGGCGCTTGATCGGCACGGCACCCGACAGATGATAGGCGGTCATGACCTTCTCAGCGTCGAGACCGACATGGGTCGCGTAAGCGCGCAGGAAGGCTGGAATATAAGCGGCGCCGGGGAGTTGGTCGTAGCGACCTTGCTCTATCGCTTCGAGGTGAGAGCGCCTGATGCGGATGCTCTTCTCGACTTGAGTCAGGTTCAGACCGCGTGCCTCGCGTTGATCGCGTAGGAGTCGACCGACCGCCTGGCCTGGTCCGGCCTCGCGTTCAATCGCCCGCCAGTCAACCTGATCCGGCATTGATATTCCCTGCTTGTCCCCTCGTCGCGACTCTTAGCAGAGGCCCCATGGCAGGGCAAAAGCGATTCGACTTTCTGCTGTTAAATTTCGATCGCGTGATCGGCGGCGAAGAGACGCAACGTCTCTCGCAACGGACGATCGGGTTGCGTAAGCGCAGTGTTCATGAAACCTGCCGACTCATTCAGATCGAGCGAACGAATCATCGCCTTCACGGGGCCGATCGCGCCGGGCGACATCGACAAGGAGCGTATGCCGATTGAAAGCAAGGCGAGTGCCTCGACCGGACGTCCCGCCATTTCTCCGCACACCGCAACGTCCACGCCCGCAGGTCGCACTTTGTTCACTACAAAATGTAGCAGTCGCAGCAGTGCTGGGGACAAGCTGTCGTAACGGCCGGCGATACGGGTGTTGCCGCGATCGGCGGCATAGAGGAACTGCAGGAGATCGTTCGTGCCGATCGAGATGAAATCGACATGTGGCACCAGACTGTCGAGTTGCCACGCCAGCGCCGGCACTTCGAACATGACGCCGACACGCAAACTCTCGGGCACGGGCTGCCCGCGCCGCCTCGAACGATCGAGTTCGAGATCGAGCAGATGGCGCGCCCGTAGCAATTCTGTGACCTCGGCAATCATGGGGAACATGATCGACAAAGGACGACCGCTCGCGGCAAGGATCATGGCGCGCAGCTGACGGCGCAGCATCGCCGGACGATCGAGCCCGATCCGGATCGCGCGCCAGCCCATTGCGGGATTCTCGTCGCCAAAGGCGCCGATGTAAGGAAGGACCTTGTCGCCTCCCACGTCGAGCGTGCGGAAAACCACGGGGCGTCCGTCCGCCAGGTCGAGCACGCGCCCGTAGAGCCAGGCCTGTGCATCGACGTCGGGAAACTCCGAACGCACCATGAACGGAATCTCGGTCCGGTAGAGACCGACACCGTCGGCGCCCGTATCGTCGAGATGCTGCATGTCGATCAGCAGGCCGGCATTCATGTTGAGCGAGATGCGCGCCTGATCGCGCGTTGCCGGCGGCAGGTCGCGCAGCGCTGCATACTTGCGGCGGCGTTCGGCGCGCGCATCGAGCGCGAGATAGACCGTCTGCAGGATGTCCTCGGCCGGCCGCACCAGCACCTGCGCATTATCGCCGTCGACCACGATCGGATCGCCCGCCTCAACCCTCGCCAGCACATTCGGCGCGCGGCCGACCACGGGAATGTCGAGGGCCCGCGCCACGATCGCCACGTGACTGAGCGCAGAGCCTTCCTCCAGCACGACACCGCGCAGACGGTTGCGGTCGTAGTCGAGCAGCTCGGCCGGTCCCATGTCACGAGCGACCACGATCATGTCGTCCGGCAAGGTGCTGGGATCGGTCGCGACGCGACCGGTGAGACGCAGCAGAAGCCGGTTGCTGAGATCCTGCAGATCGCTCAGTCGCTCGCGGATATAGGGATCGGTGGACTGGCCGAGGCGCGTGCGGACATCGTCGAACGCCCGCTGCACGCCGGCCTCGGCAGTGAGGCCGGAATCGATGGCCTCGCGCACTCGCTCGGCCCAGCCGCGATCGTCCACGAACATGCGGAAGGTCTCGAGAATTTCGCGCTGCTCGCCCGACTGCATGTCGTGTGCCTCGAGCATGCGGTCGACATCTTCGCGGACGCCACGCAGCGCCTCGAGGAAGCGGACCTTCTCCTGCTCGACATCCTCCGCGACCACCCGCTGGATGACGATGCGGGGTTCGTGCAGCACGGCGCGGCCGATCGCGACACCGGGCGTGAGCTGCACGCCGTCGACGCGCAGCGGCAGCAGTCCGATGCCATCGACCTGCTGGACCTCGTTGGGACTGACGACGTGACTGGCCGAGACCAGTTCCGCCAGCACCATGGCGATGGTCTGCAGCGTCTCGACCTCTTCCTCGTCGTACTGCCGACGCGTGCGGTTCTGCACGACCAGAACGCCCAGCACCCGGCCGGCGCGGACGATCGGTACGCCCGCCAGCGAGTGGTAGATTTCCTCGCCGGTCTCGGGGCGGTAGGCGAATTGCGGATGATGCTGGGCATCGTCGAGCGCCAGCGGCCTGCCATGGGCGGCGATGTCGCCGACCAGTCCCTCGCCGACCCGCAGACGCGTGGCATGGACGGCCGAAGGGTTGAGGCCCTGGGTTGCGAAGAGTTCCAGCACCTCGCCCGCCCGCAGCAGGTAGATCGAGCAGACCTCGGCCACCATTTCGTTGGCGACCAGGCGCACGACCTCGCCCAGCGTCACTTCGACGGACTCGGCACGCGCCATCGTGTCCCGGAGCCGCTTGAGGAGCATTCGCGGTCCGGCCAGGGGAGTCGATCTCTCCATGGTCAGACCGCTAGATGCTTGAGTCGAATGACGACGAAGCTGCGGTCGATGACGCAGGCGCAAACTCGCCAAGCCGCGGCCGCCGAATTGGTCGGGCGGGCATTGCTGCAAGACATATGGGCGAGTGCGGCGTCCATGCGCCGCTTATAGCAAGACCCGCGCCGAACTGCCTACCGGCTAATTCGCAGAGTCCAGCCGCGAATTAGGGGCGTTCCAAGACCCTTCCGGGAGATCTCAGGCAGCGTCCAATTCATAGGCTGTGTGAAGCGCCCGCACCGCCAGTTCGGTATACTCCGCGGCCACCAGCACGCTGATCTTGATCTCCGAAGTCGAGATGACCTGGATGTTAATGCCCTTGGCGGCGAGGGTTTCGAACATCTTGAGCGCGACGCCGGCATGGCTGCGCATGCCCACGCCGATCACAGAGACCTTGGAGACGTTGAGGTCGGACTTGACCTCGGCGAACTTCAGCTCGTCCTTCGCGCGCTCGAGCTGCTGCACCGCACGCGCGAGGTCCGGCTTGGGCACCGTGAAGGTCATGTCGGTCGAGCTGCCGTCGACCGAGACGTTCTGCACGATCATGTCGACATTGATGTTCGCCGCGGCCAGCGGGCCGAAGATCGCCGCCGCGACACCGGGCCGGTCGGGCACCTGGGTCACGGTGATCTTCGCCTCGTCCTTGGCGAAGGCGATGCCGCTCACGACGGACTTCTCGAGGCCCTGGGCCATGATCTCTTCCTCGTCCACAACCAGAGTTCCGGGCAGGTCGCTGCCGAGCGCCTCGTCGAACGACGACAGCACCTGCACGCGCACATGATGGTTCATCGCCAGCTCGACCGAGCGCGTCTGCAGCACCTTCGAGCCGAGCGACGCCATTTCGAGCATTTCCTCGTAGGTCACGCGATCGATCTTCTGGGCCTTCTCGACGATCCGCGGATCGGTCGTGTAGACCCCGTCGACGTCGGTGTAGATGTCGCAGCGATCGGCCTTGAGTGCCGCCGCCAGCGCCACCGCGGAGGTATCCGAGCCGCCACGGCCCAAGGTCGTGATGCGACCTTCCGGCGAGATACCCTGGAAGCCCGGCACCACGGGAACCTCG
This sequence comes from Reyranella sp., assembly GCF_965279625.1. Lineage (GTDB taxonomy): Bacteria > Pseudomonadota > Alphaproteobacteria > Reyranellales > Reyranellaceae > Reyranella. The sequence goes on along the minus strand of NZ_OZ257251.1, from coordinate 4,600,464 downwards.
CCCGCCGCCATCGTCCGGGCCATCTCGACCGTGTCGATCTCCACGATACGCGCCTTCGCGTAGGCGTCGTCGGTCTTGATCGGCAGCTGCCAGCCAACCCAGGAACGCGACTTGACCCCTTCCTGCTGCAGCGCCATCGCCAGCAGGCCGATCGTGACCTGTTCGCCGGTCGCCACCACGACATCGTATTCGCGCGGATCGTGCAGCGGGGAGATCTCGTTCACCCACTTGACGAGCTGGTTGGTGGCACCCGACATGGCCGAGACCACGACCGCGACCTCGTTGCCGCGCGCGACTTCGGCCTTCACCTTGCGCGCGACGTTCTTGATTCGATCCGTGTCACCGACCGATGTGCCGCCAAATTTCAGAACGATGCGCGCCATGAACCCACTCGAAGGGCAAGCCCCTGCCCGGAAAGCGGGCTATAGACACCGATGCTGCCATATGGGTCAAGAGAACCATGGTTGAAACCGCGCATAACCCCACCGCCGGAACGGTCGATCCCGCCGACGTCGAACGCTTCTCCCGCATCGCAGACGAGTGGTGGGACCCCGCCGGCAAGTTCGCGCCCCTGCATCGGCTGAACCCGCTGCGGATCGGCTATGTGCGCGACAGGGTCGCCGCCCACTGGCAGCGCGATCCGCTGGGCTTCGATCCGCTGCAGGGCCTGTCGCTGCTCGACATCGGCTGCGGCGGCGGTTTGCTCTGCGAGCCCATGACCCGCCTCGGCGCCTCCGTCACCGGGGTCGACGCCTCCGAGCGCAACATCGCCGTCGCCTCGCTGCATGGCGAAAGCCAGGGGCTCGCCATCGACTACCGGCAGGGCACCGCCGAGGCATTGGCCGAAAGCGGCGCGCAATTCGACGTCGTGCTGGCCCTCGAGATCGTCGAGCATGTGGCCGATGTCGATCTGTTCCTGCGATCCTGCGGCCGCCTCGTGAAGCCGGGCGGGCTGCTTTTCCTGTCGACGCTCAATCGCACCGCCAAGGCCTGGGTACTCGCCATCGCCGGCGCCGAATATGTGCTGGGCTGGCTGCCCCGCGGCACGCACGACTGGAAGAAGTTCCTCAAACCATCCGAGGTGTCGCGCGGCCTGCGCGCCGGCGGCATCGAACCGCAGGAGATCGTCGGCGTCGTCTACAGTCCGCTCAGCCGCAAATGGTCGCTGAACAAGACCGACCTCGACGTGAACTACATGCTGTACGGGGTTGCGGGGCCGAAATAGCGGCCCGTCGAACGGATCAGTTGCCGCGCGGGATCCAAGGGAGGCGGCCGAACTCGATGCCCTCTTCGGCCAGGGCCTCGGCCTCTTCGTCGCTCGTCTCGCCGTAGATGCCGCGCCTGTCGCTTTCGCCATAGTGAATCTTGCGGGCCTCTTCGGCGAACTTGTCGCCGACATGCTCGCAGTTCTTCTCGACCTCGGCGCGGACCGCCAGCAGGGCCTCGCGCAGTTCCTTGGGCATGTGCCGGGCGAGCGCCGCGATCTGCTGCTGTTGCTCAGGCGACGGCGCGGCGGCGGGCGTCTCTGCCCCAGGGGCCTCGACGACGGCCGGCAGCGTGGCGTCCTTGCCCTTCTTGCCGATGCGCGGCGCCATCAGGGCGCGCTCGACCTTGTCCGTGCCGCAGACGGCGCAGCCGATCAGGGATTTCTTCTCCTGACGTTCATAGGTCTTGCTGTCCTTGAACCAGCTGTCGAACTCGTGGCCATTGGCGCAGCGCAAGCGATACAAAATCATGACAACCAGAAAAATGGTGGCTTGTCGGGCCGGACGCAAGGCCCGATTGTCGCGCCCCGCCTCTTGAGGCCACCAGCAGCAGCCGTCGATGTCTCCGCAACCCTCCACTCTCAAGGCTGCCTTCTGGATGGCCGGCTGGCTGACGGCCATGCTCGTCATGGCGATTGCCGGCCGCGAGACGACGCGCGAGCTCGACGTCTTCCAGATCCTGGAGATGCGCTCGGTGATCGGCCTGGCCATGCTCTATCCGCTGATCCATGTCGCAGGCGGCTTCGCCAAGCTTAAGACGGCGCGGCCCTGGCAGCAGGTCGGCCGCAACATCGCCCACTACGGCGCGCAATTCGCCTGGTTCAAGGCGCTGACCCTGATCCCGCTCGCCCAGGTCATCTCCATCGAATTCACCATGCCGATCTGGACCGCGATCCTGGCGGTCGCCTTCCTCGGCGAGCGGATGGGTCTGTGGAAGAACCTCGCGGTGGCGTTGGGGATCGTCGGTGTCGTCATCATCGTGCGGCCGGGAACCACCGAGATCGTGCCCGGCCAGATCATCGCGCTGGCGGCCGCCGTCGGCTTCGCCATCTCGGTGACCATGGTGAAGTCGCTCACCCGCACCGACAGCGTGCTCACCATCGTGTTCTGGATGCTGCTCATCCAGTCGATCATCGGCCTGGTGCCGGCGCTCGACGTGTGGCGCTGGCCCTCGGCCTATGTCTGGGCGTGGATCATCGTCATCGCCTTCTGCGGCACCTTCTCCCATTACTGCCTGACACGCGCGATGCAGCACGCCGATGCGACCGTCGTCGTGCCGATGGATTTCCTGCGCGTGCCGCTGGCCGCCCTTGCGGGCTGGCTGCTCTACGGCGAGGGCGTGGACACGTTGACGATCCTCGGCGCGGCGCTGATCCTCTCGGGGAACCTGCTGAACCTGAAGGGTGCGGGAGCGCGCAAGACATGACTCCCTCCTCCTGGGTCGCCGCCTGGGCCGGGCTCGTCCCACCCGGCGTCGCCGTCCTCGATCTCGCCGCCGGCAAGGGTCGCCACACCGCGTTCTTCGCCGGCCGCGGCCACCGGGTGACCGCGGTGGATCGCGACGTGAGCAACCTTGTCGCGTCCGACGCGGTCGAGGCGATCGCAGCCGATCTCGAGGATGGTTCGCCCTGGCCGCTGGCCGGCCGCCGCTTCGGCGCGATCGTCGTCACCAACTACCTGCACCGACCGCTGTTCCCGACCCTGTTCGAGACGCTGCTGCCGGGCGGCATCCTGCTCTACGAGACCTTCATGGAAGGCAACGAGCGTTTCGGAAAGCCGAGCCGACCGGAGTTCCTGCTGAAGGACGGCGAACTGCTCGACCTCGTGCGCGGGCGCTTCTCAGTCACCGCCTACGAAGCGCGCATGATCAGCCAGCCGAAGATGGCGATGGTGCAGAGGATCGCCGCCCGCCGTCTCTAGGTCGTGCTCAGGCGCCGCGCGCGCCGCGCACCAGCCGGCCCGGCAGCGCGCCGGTCGCCTCGCCCTGCCGATAGACGATCGCGCCCGACACGATGGTCGCGTCGAAGCCGTCAGTTCGCTGGATCAGTCGCTTTCCGCCGGCCGGCAGGTCGTACACAACCTCGGGCCGTCGAAGCCGCATATTGTCGTAATCGATGACGTTGATGTCGGCCTTCAGGCCTACCTTCAGCAGCCCACGGTCGCGCAGGCCGATCTCGGCCGCATTGTCGGCGGTCAGCCTCTTGATGGCCCACGACACCGGAAGCAACGAGCCGCGCCGACGGTCGCGCGTCCAGTGCGTCAGCGTATAGCTGGTGGCCGTGGCGTCGCACATGAGGCCGACATGGGCGCCACCGTCGCCCAGCCCGAGCAGCGTGTTGGGCCGGTCGATCATCTCACGGACCACGTCGAGATTGCCGGCGACGAAGTTGGTGACCGGCAGATAGAAAATCTGCTTGCCGCCGTGCTCGAGCATCAGGTCGTAGGCGACCTCGGCAGCAGGCCGTCCCTGCCGCGCCGCGATGGCGGCGACGCTCTGGTCAGCCGTTGGCTCGTAGTCCGGCGGATCTCCGAGCGGGAACATCCGGTCCCAGCGGTCAACCAGCCGGTTTCGCCGGTCGCCTTCGAAGCTCTCGGCCAGCAAGCGGGCGCGGAACGACGGATCGCGCCACTGCGCCAGACGTTCGGCGAAGGGCAGGCGCTCAAGCCGGTCGGCGCTCGGCCGGCCCGAGAAAGGGTTCTGCGACAGTTCGAGGCCGAGCAGCACGCTGGTCGGCCGCGAACGGACCTGCGCGGTGATGCGCAGCCCCTCCGCATTGGCCTCGTCGATCTCCGCCATGGTCTCGCGCCAGCCGTCGGGGCGGGCGTTGGACTGCAGCAAGGTGATGGTGACCGGCCGCCCGGATTCCTTCGCCAATCGGCGGAACAGGCCGATCTCGCCTTCCTGGAAATCCGACACGATCTGCAGCCAGCCGGCGTCGGCCCGGCGCATCGCGCGGGCAATGGCGGTGAGCTCTGCCTCCTCGGTGCGCAGGGTCGGGATGTGCTTGCCGTCGGCCGACTTGTGATTGAGCGTGCGCGAGGTCGAAAAGCCCAGTGCGCCGGCGCGCAGGCCTTCGATAGTGAGCTCGGCCATGCGATCGCGATCCTGCTCGGTCGCCGGCTCCCGGTCGGCGCCGCGCTGGCCCATCACATAGACGCGCAACGCCGCGTGCGGCACCTGCGTCGCCACATCGGCATCGTAGGAACGCGCGGCGATGGCATCCATGAAATCCGGAAAGCTGTGCCAGTTCCACGGCAGTCCCTCCGCCAGCACAACCTCGGGAATATCCTCCACGCCCTCCATCAGGTTGATCAGCATCGCGTGCTGATCCTCGTGGCAGGGCGCGAAGCCGACGCCGCAATTGCCGAGCACGACCGTGGTGGCGCCGTTCCACGACGACGGCGACAGCCGCTCGCTCCAGGTCACCTGCGCGTCGTAGTGGGTGTGAACGTCGACGAAGCCCGGCGTCACCAGCCTGCCACGCGCGTCGATCTCCTCTTCGCCCTTGGGGAGGTTCTTCCCGATGGCCGAGATTCTGTGCCCTTCGATGGCGAGGTCGGCTTCATAGGGATCGCCGCCCAAGCCATCGACGACGGTGCCATTGCGAATCACGAGTCTGGCAGAGGACATCGGATGCTCCACGGATGGGTGGCCGAGACTGGCGCGATTCGAGGTTTCGGTCGAGGCCGAAGCCGCCGCAATTTTCGCCAGTTTCGACGCGAGGATTACGCATGCGATCCAGGCAGATAATCCGCAGATGGCGGCGCCTCGACGAGCCCGGCCTCGAGCTCATGACCTTGTCGAGCACGGCCTCCGGGCTGACCGTCCGTTCGACACTGGTCCATGCCGGTGAGGAAGGCTTCGGCCTGCGCTACCGCTGGGACCTCGACACGTCCTGGCGGACGCGCACGCTCCTCATCGAGCGCACCGACGCGCAGGAAAAATCACTCGTGATCGAGCGAACCGGCGATACGGGTTGGCGGGTCGATGGCGCGGACCGGCCCGACCTCGCAGGCTGTCACGAGGTCGACGTCTCGGCGACGCCCTTCTGCAACAGCCTCGCGATCCGGCGCCTGGGCGACGCCGGCGGCGATCTGCTGGCGCTGTTCGTCGATGCGCCTGCTCTGAGCTGCGAGCCGTCACGCCAGCGCTATGACCCTCTCGGCCCGCGCGCCTGGCGCTACGTCGACAAGGGCGTGTCCGATGGCTTCACGGCAAGGCTCGATCTCGACGAGGAAGGCCTCGTCACGAAGTACGAGCACCTGTTCGAAGCGTTCTAGGGCGACCTCGCAAGCTCCTAAGTTGACAAGAGTTCGGGCGGACCACTACCGTGACCTTTATGAGTGGCGCTCACCTTTGCACCGCAAACCGACGCCGTCGCTGCTTCCAGCGGCGGCTTCCGTTGCTGCGTGCAGACAGGCCCCTCTCCCGGTGAGGTCCGCGCCCTAGCGGTCTACCCCCGAGGCGGCATCAGCCCGCATCTTCGAACCCCCGCAGCCCTTGGCTTTCGGGGGTTTTTCTTTGCCCTTACTCCAGCAGCAGGACACCCCCATGAGCATTCGCGTCGGCATTGTAGGAATCAGCGGTTTTGGTGGCGGCGAGGCGATGCGCCTGGTCGCGAGCCACCCGTCCTTCGAACTCGTCTACGCCGCGGGCGACGGCAGCGCCGGCAGCCGTTTGGCAGACCGCTTCCCCGGCGTGCCGGCCAGGCTGGCCGCGCTGGTGATCGAGAAGTGGGACCCGGCGAGCCTGCCGAAGCTCGACCTGTTGTTCGCGTCGCTGCCCACGGGCACTTCGGCCGAGGCGCTGGCGCGCGTGCCCCAGGACGTGAAGATCGTCGATATCGGCGGCGACCATCGCTACGTCGAGGGTTGGGCGTACGGCCTGGCCGATGTCTGGCCGTCACAGATCGAAGGCAGGGCCCGCGTTGCCAACCCCGGCTGCTTCCCGGCGGCGACGCTGACCGCGCTGGCGCCGCTGCTGGCCGGCAAACTGATCGAGCCCGGCAACATCGTGATCGACGCCAAAACCGGAATCTCCGGCGCCGGCCGGGGCGGTGCCGACAACAGGTTCGGCTACGCCGAAAGCAACGAAAACCTGGTGCCTTACGGTCTGCTCAAGCACACCCACATGCCCGAGATGGCCACGACGATCGAGCGGCTGAGCGGCGGCAGCGCGGCCGGGCTGGTGTTCACGCCCCACCTGGTGCCGATGACCCGCGGCGTCCTTGCCACCCTCTACTGTCGCGGCCGCGCCACCACGGACCAGTGCCTGGAGGCGGCGCGGGACTTCTACGCCGGACGCGCGTTCGTCCGCGTGACCGACAAGCCGCCGCAGACCAAATGGGCGACCGGCTCGAACCTCGCGTTCGTCAGCTACGCGGCCGATCCGGAGCGCAACCTGGTGATCGCGATGGGCGTGGTCGACAATCTCGGCAAGGGAGCAGCCGGCCAGGCGGTGCAGAATGCGAACCTGATCTGCGGCCTGCCGGAAACGGCAGGCCTGGAGGGCGCACCTGTTTGGCCATGAGATGGCCTCGCAGGTCGCCTCCGGATGTCGGCTACTCCGCCGCCTTTGCGATCGTGGCCTTGTGCAGGGTCGCCGGGGCGTATTTGCGGTCGTGCGTCAGCGAGGGGACCATCTTCCGCGCCTCCTCGATCTTCGCCATGTCGACATCGGCGATGACGAAGCCCGCCTTCTCGCCGCCGGCATCGGCCAGCACCTCGCCCCACGGGGCGACGGCGATCGAGTGACCGTAGGTCTTGCGGTTGGAGCCCTTGTGCGTGCCGACCTGAGCCGGCGCGAAGACGAAACAGCCCGTCTCGATGGCACGGGCACGCATCAGCGTGTGCCAGTGCGCCTGCCCCGTCGGCACGGTGAACGAGGAGGGAATCGCCAGCATCGTGGCGCCGGCATGCGCCAGCTCGCGATAGAGATAGGGGAAGCGCAGGTCGTAGCAAATCGTCATGCCGAGCACGCCCCACGGCGTCTCGGCCAGGACCGCTCTCTCGCCCGGCTTGAACGTCGAGGACTCACGGTAGCTCTCGCCGCCCGCGAGCTGGACGTCGAACATGTGGATCTTGTCGTAGCTCGCCACGATGCCGCCCGACGAATCGATCAGGTAGGAGCGGTTGCGGATCTGCTCCTCACCCGGCACCCGCACATGGATCGAGCCCAGCAGGACCCAGGCGCCGGTATCGCGCGCCGCCGCGCGGCAGGCCGCCAGCATCGCGTGCTCTTCCTCGGTCTGCGCCTTGGCCAGCGTCTCGGTGCGGTTGGCGCCGATCAGGCCGGTATTCTCCGGCGTCATGATGAAGTCGGCGCCGGCGTCGCGCGCGAGCTTCGCCTGCTCGCGCAGGGAGGCCACGTTCTCGGCGATGTCGTTGCTGACGTTGGTCTGGATCAGGCCGGCCTTGAACGCGGTCATGATGAAAGCCCCTCAGCCCGGCTGTGCGAGCAGCGCGTCGAGCTTGCCTGCCTGTTCGAGGGCGGCGAGATCGTCGGAGCCGCCGATATGCTGCCCGTTGATGAAGATCTGCGGCACGGTGGTGCGGTTGGCGCGCGTGCGCATCTCGCTGCGCTTCTTGTCGTCCATCATCACGTCGGTCTCTTCGTAGTCAGCGCCCTTCTGGTCGAGCAGGCTCTTGGCCCGCGCGCAGTATCCGCAGAACGGTGTCGTGTAGATCTCGATCTTGGCCATGGTGAACCTCTTTCTCGAACTATAACGCTGGCCGGACAACCCGCGCCAGTGTCAGGACATCAACCCCTTTGGCCCCGGCGCGTTCCAGCGCGCGGGTGCACGCCTCGACCGTGGCGCCGGTCGTCAGCACATCGTCGACCAGCAGAACGGTCTTGCCGGCCACCTGCGGCTGCCATTTCGGGTGGATGTCGAAGGCCTCGCGGACGTTGCGCCGCCGCTCCGTCGCCTTGAGACCGGCCTGCGAACCCGTCCAGCGCCGCCGCCGCAACAGGTCGGGCGCCAGATGCAATTCGTGTCGAGGTGCGGCCGTGCGAACGACGATGCGGGCCAGCAGCGCCGCCTGATTGTAGCGCCGCACGAGAAGCCGCCGCCAATGAAGCGGCACCGGCGCCACCAGGTCGGCCGATGCGACAAGATCGGCCCCGGCCCGCGCCATCCAGCCGCCACAGGCCCGCGCGATGTCGGTGCGGTCACCGTGCTTGAACGGCAGGACGAGCCGGCGACTCTGATCGTCATAGACCAGCGCGGCGCGCGCGCGGCGGTAGCGCGGGCGGCGCAGCAGGCAGCCGGCGCAGAGGGCTTCGTCGCCCAGATCTTCCGCGAAAGGCGTGCCGCAGCAGGCGCAGTGCGGGGCGGAAATGAAGGAAAATCCCTGCCAGCAGGGCGCGCACAAGGCTCCGGGCGCTTCGACGATCTCGTTGCAGCCAAGGCAGAGCGGCGGCAACACGGCGTCCAGCATGGCCCGGCCCGCTCCCGCGACCGCCCCTCTCATTCCCCTCGGCAACATGCGTCGGATTGGGGCGGGCAAATGCGCCCACAGGATGGCGTTCCCCTACCCGCAGCCGCTCTTTGGTCTTACATACCCACTGTGACGAGACACTCCCCGTGACGGGCCTCGACCCCCTGCTGGTGTTCGACCGTGCCCTCCTGCGCCAGCGTCGCGAACGCGCCGCCCGCGACTGGGAGCGTCATGACTTCCTGAAACGCGAGATCGCCGACCGGCTGGTCGACCGCCTGACGGACGTGCGCCGCACCTTTCCCCTCGCCCTCGATCTCGGCAGCCACGGTGACGAGGTGGCGACCGCCTTGGGCGGGCGCCCGACCGTCGGGCAACTGGTGCGCGCCGATCTCGGCCACGGCTTCGCACGACGGGCGCGCGGACCGGCGGTCGTTGCCGACGAGGAGTTCCTGCCTTTCGCCGCCGGCCGCTTCGACCTCGTGCTGAGTGCCATGAACCTGCACTGGGTGAACGACCTGCCGGGCACGCTGATCCAGATCGCGCGCATCCTGAAGCCCGACGGCCTGTTCCTCGGCGCGATGCTGGGCGGCGCCACCTTGTGGCAGTTGCGCCAGGCGCTGGCGGCCGCCGAGAGCGAGATCGACGGCGGCTTGAGCCCGCGCGTGTCGCCCTTCGCCGACCTGCGCGACGCCGCCGGCCTGCTGCAACGGGCGGGCTTCGCCCTGCCGGTGGCCGACAGCGAGACGATCGAGGTCGAATACGAGAGTGCGCTCGCCCTGATGCGCGATTTGAGCCGGATGGGCGAAGGCAACCTCGTGGTCGGCCGGCGCCGCACCGTGACGCGACGCGCCGTCCTGCTGCGCGCGGCAGAACTCTACGGCGAACGCTTCACGCGCCCCGGCGGCCGGGTCTCTGCGAGCTTCGAGGTCCTGTTCCTCCACGGCTGGTCGCCGCACGCCTCCCAGCCCAAGGCGCTGAAGCCCGGCAGCGCCGCGCAGCGACTGGCCGACGTGCTCGGAACCTCGGAATTCAGTGCCGGCGAAAAAGTGGAACGGAGCTAGACAGTGCCTGCGGTGAAACTCTCGTTCGGCGGCCTGGTCGCCCAAAGCTTCGGCTTCGTCTTCGCCAACCTCGGCCTGTTCTTCCATCTCGTGACCATTCCGTGGATTGCCTCGCTCGTGATCCGGCTGCTGGGATCGGCGATGAGCCGCGACTCGCTGATGCCGATGCTGATCGAGAAGGCCGTCGATATCGTGCCGACGGTGATGTTCATGGTGGCGTGGCAGCGCGTCGTCCTGCTCGGTCCCCAACGTGTCGGCCGCTTGCCCGGTCTCGGCTGGTCGGCGCGCGAGACGGCGTTCCTCATCCACCTGATCAAGGTCGGCGGCTTCACCTTCGTGCTGCTCGCGGCCTTCGTGCTGACCTTGGGCACGATCGATCCGGAGATGCTGGCGGCAGGCGCCGCGATCGATCCCGAGGTGGCGCGCAAGCAGGCGCTGGCCGCGCCCATCGGGGCGGGCTTCACCGTGTCGATCGTGCTGGCGCTGCGCGTCAGCTACGGCCTCGCCGCGACCTCGGTCGACGAGCCGTTCTCGCCGCGCCTGTCGTGGGCCCACAGCCGCGGCAACGCCTGGACGATCATCGGCGTGCTGTTCCTGATCTTCCTCACGAGTGCGCTCGCCACCACCATGGCGACCCTGGTCGTGCTCGGCCTGACGCGCGGCGTGCTGGGCGCCGACGAATCGGCGGCCGTGATCACCTGGACGGCGGCCCTGCTGGTGTCCTACGGCGGCACCGCGGTGGCGGCGACGGCGCAGGCGCTGATCTTCCGCGACCTCCTCGGCTGGCGCGAAGGCGCCGCCCTGCGGACGTCGACCTAAAGCAGGTCGCGCAGCAGGCCGACCAGCGGCAGGTCCGCGGGCGGCATCGGATACTTGTTGAGCTCCATGGGGGCGACCCATTTCAGGACCTGCCCTTCGCGCGGCTGCGGCGTGCCGTTCCACTTGCGACAGGCGAAGACCGGCATCAGGAGATGGAACTTCTCGTAGCCGTGGCTGGTGAAGGCGATCGGCGCCAGACAGCTCGTCGCCGTCTCGATGCCAAGTTCCTCGTGCAGCTCGCGCACCAGCGCCTGCTCCGGGGTCTCTCCGGGATCGACCTTGCCGCCGGGAAATTCCCAGAGGCCGGCCATCGACTTGCCGGCCGGGCGTTGGGCGATGAGGACGCGGCTGTCGGTATCGACCAGGGCGACCGCCGCCACCAGCACGAGCGGCCGCTCGCCGAGCGGCGGCGGGCCGCCCGGACACGCGTCGTCGAAGCCGTCCATCAGGAGCGGTAGCTGCCGTTGATGTCGATGTAGCCGTGCGTGAGATCGCAGGTCCAGACGGTGGCACGACCGCGCCCGATGCCGAGGTCGATGTCGATCACCACGTCGGAGCCCTTGATGTGCTGGGCAACTGGCGCCTCGTCGTAGTTCGGCACGACCTGGCCCTGGTCGGTGATGCGCACGCCGCCGATCGAGATCCGCAGCTTGTCGCGGTCCGCGCGCTCGCCCGACTTGCCGACCGCCATGACGATACGGCCCCAGTTGGCGTCCTCGCCGGCGATCGCGGTCTTGACCAGCGGCGAATTGGCGACCGCCAGGCCGATCTTGCGCGCCGCGCCGTTCGACGAGGCGCCGCCCACGTTGATGGTCACGAACTTGGTGGCGCCCTCGCCGTCACGCGCGAGAAGCTGCGCCAGCTCGATCATCACCTCGTCGAGGGCGCGCTTGAAATCGACCAGCACGGGGTCGTCGGCCTCTTCGATCGGCGCGTGGCGCGCCGCGCCCGTGGCGACCATCAGGAAGGTGTCGCTGGTCGAGGTGTCGCCGTCGACGGTGACGCAGTTGAGGGACTTGTCGGCGGCGTCGGAGAGCAGTTTCTGCAGGACGGCACCCGGGATCTTGGCATCGGTGAAGGCAAATCCGAGCATCGTCGCCATGTCCGGCGCGATCATGCCCGAGCCCTTGAGGAAGGCATTCACCGTCACCGTGCGCTCGCCGATCTTGGCTTGGCGCGTGGCGAGCTTGGGAAAGGTGTCGGTGGTCATGATGGCGCCCGCAGCAGCCGACCAGGCGTCTTCCTTGCCCGACTTGATGAGGGCCGGCACGACGGCGGCGATCTTTTCCCACTCGAGCGGCTGGCCGATCACGCCGGTCGAGGCCATGAAGACCTCGTTGCGCGGGCAGCCCAGCGCCTGGGCGATGGCCCGGGTGGTCTCCTCGACGGCCTTGTCGCCCAGCTTGCCGGTGAAGGCGTTGGCGTTGCCGGCATTGACCACGATCGCGCGGACCTTGCCGCGGGCCAGGTTCTTGCGGCACCAGTCGACCGGCGCCGAGCAGGTCTTGGATTTGGTCAGGACTCCCGCGATGGTCGCCCCCGCCGGCACGACCGCCAGCAGGACGTCGTCGCGGTCGATGTATCGCACGCCCGAACGCGCAACGCCGAGCTTTACCCCCGCAATGCGGGGCAGCGTCGGAATCGACTTGGGTGCGAGCGGCGATACGGCGTGCGTGGCGGACATGGTTCTCCCCTCAGGCACGGCCACAGGTACGCGGCCGGCCAGCGGCGGAGCCTACACCAGAAATGCCCCAAAACGTGAGTTCTAGTTGCGTGCGGCCTCTACTTCGGCGGCTGGGCCGGAGTCGCGGGCTTGGCGGGCGTCGCGGCGGGAGCCGCCGGCGCGGCCGGCGCTGCAGGCGCCGCCTCCACCTTGGTCCCGTCGATGTTGAACTTCTCGATCTTCGATCCGGCGCGGATCTTGTCGAGCTGGGCGGTTACCGCCTCGCGGGCCAGTTCCTCGCGGATCTGGTCGGAAAGCTCCTCCAGCGCCGGCGGCGGCGCCGTGCGGCGATCGTCGATCTTGATGACGTGGTAGCCGAACTGGGTCTTGGTCGGCGCCTCAGAGGTCTGGCCCTTCTTCAGGTCGAAGGCCGCATCGGCGAATTCCTTCACCATGTCGGACTTCTTGAACCAGCCGAGATCGCCGCCCTCGGCGCCCGAGGCCTTGTCGGTCGACTTCTCCTTGGCGATCTTGTCGAAGGGCGTGCCCTTCTTCAGCTCGGCGATGATCGCCTTGGCCTCGTCCTCGGTGGCGACCAGGATGTGGCGGGCATGCACCTCTTCTTCCGGCGGCATCGACTTCAGGCGCTCCTGGTAGCGCGCCTGGATCTTCTCCAGGGTGACGAGGCGGGAGATTTCACGCTGGATCCAGAAATCCTGCATGACCTGCTCCTCGACGAAGGCCATGCGCTTCTTGAAGGCGGGGTCCTCGTTGGTCTTGGTCTTCTTGCCTTCCTGAACGACCAGCTTGCTGTCGATGATGCGCTCGAGCAGCGCCGGGAACACCGCCTGCAACGGCATCGAACGATACTGCTGCGGCAGCGACTGCTGGGCGATCTCGAGCTCGGACAGGCGGATCTGCTGGCCATTCACGATGGCGACGACCGGGTCCTTGATGGTGGCCGGGGCGGCGGCGGCCGGCGGCTTGGCGGCAGGGGCTGCGGGCGCCGCCGGGGGCTTGGCGGGCTGGCCGGCCGGCGGGGTCTGGGCCAGGACCGGACCCGCGATGAGCGCGACCGCGCCACTCAGGAGGGCGAGGCGCAAGGAACGCAGGTCATGACTCATGGCGGACTCCAGCAGATTCATTCGTTTCGAAAGGCGCAGACCGTTTACACAGGCCCCGTTGGGCCAAGCAAGCGCCGCCTCCCCGGCAAGGTGGGTGATGGCGTTGAATTGCGGCACTTTTTCGTGAGTACGGCGTCCATGTCAGGGCGATGACACTTTATGGTCGGCCCGTCGGCATGCCTGCGGTGGTCCGCTGCGTTGACACTCTACCGGGCGCTCTCTATCTCTCACAAGGAGGGCGGGCCGCTGTGCCCGCCTAAGTCATTAGAATATCGAGGTTTTCATGCTTGGCGCGCTTGCCCGGACGCTCTTCGGGACGGCCAACGACCGGATCGTCAAAGGCTTCGACAAGACGGTGGCGAAGATCAACGCCCTCGAGCCGGAGTTCGTCGCTCTTTCCGACGAGCAGCTGAAAGGCAAGACCGTCGAGTTCCGCGAGCGTCTGGCCAAGGGCGAAACGCTCGACGACCTGCTGCCCGAAGCTTTCGCCACGGTGCGCGAGGGCGCCAAGCGGGCGCTGGGCCAGCGGCACTTCGACGTCCAGCTCAAGGGCGGCATGGTCCTGCACCAGGGCAAGATCGCCGAAATGAAGACCGGCGAAGGCAAGACTCTCGTCGCCACGCTCGCCGTCTATCTCAATGCGCTCACCGGCAAGGGCGTGCACGTCGTCACCGTGAACGACTATCTCGCACGCCGCGACGCCGAGTGGATGGGGCGGGTCTACACCTTTCTGGGCCTCACCGTCGGCATCATCGTCCACGACCTCGACGACGAACAGCGCAAGGCGGCCTATGCCTGCGACGTCACCTACGGCACCAACAACGAGATCGGCTTCGACTACCTGCGCGACAACATGAAGTATCGCCTGGACGCGATGGTCCAGCGGCCCTTCAACCATGCAATCGTCGACGAAGTCGATTCGATCCTGATCGACGAAGCGCGCACCCCGCTGATCATCTCCGGCCCGGCCGAGGATTCCTCCGAGCTCTACCGCCGCGCCGACACGGTCATCCCGAAGCTGAAGCCCGAGCACTTCGAGAAGGACGAGAAGAACCGCACAGTCGTGCTGACCGACGCCGGCATCGAGGAGATCGAGGAGATCCTGCGGACCGACGGTCTGCTGGCCGAGGGCATCAGCCTGTACGCGCCGACCATGGTCTCAGTGCTGCACCACATCACCCAGGCCCTGCGCGCCCACAAGCTGTTCAGCCGCGACGTCGACTACATCGTGAAGGACGGCCAGGTCGTCATCATCGACGAATTCACCGGCCGCATGATGCAGGGCCGCCGCTACTCCGAAGGTCTCCACCAGGCGCTCGAGGCCAAGGAGCAGGTCGAGATCCAGCGCGAGAACCAGACGCTGGCCTCGATCACCTTCCAGAACCTGTTTCGCATGTACCCGAAGCTCTCGGGCATGACCGGCACGGCGCTGACCGAAGCCGCCGAGTTCTCCGAGATCTACAAGCTTGAAGTGGTCGAGATTCCGACCAACGTGCCGGTGGCCCGCAAGGACGCCGACGACGAGATCTACCGGACGCTGGGCGACAAGACGCGCGCCATCGTCAAGCTTGTCGAGGAATGCCGCAAGCGCCAGCAGCCGATGCTGGTCGGCACCGTGTCGATCGAGAAGTCCGAGGAACTCTCGGAGGCGCTGAAGAAGGCCGGCATCCCGCACAACGTGCTGAACGCCCGCTTCCACGACCAGGAGGCCCAGATCGTGGCCCAGGCCGGACGGCCGGGCGCCGTGACCATCGCCACCAACATGGCCGGCCGCGGCACCGACATCCAGCTCGGCGGCAACGTCGAGATGCTGGTGCAGCAGAGCGTGCCCGAGATCATCGCGAAGTTCCCCGACGAAGCCGCGCGCAATGCCGAGATTGCCCGCGTCGAGGCCGAAATCCGTGCCGGCGTCGAGCGCGACCGACCGATCGTGCGCGAAGCGGGCGGCCTGTTCGTGGTCGGCACCGAACGCCACGAGTCGCGCCGCATCGACAACCAGCTGCGTGGCCGCTCGGGCCGCCAGGGCGATCCCGGCGCGTCGAGGTTCTTCCTGTCGCTGGAAGACGACCTGATGCGCATCTTCGGCAACAACAAGGTCCTCGACTGGGTCCAGAAGAAGGGCATGGCCGACGACGAGGCGCTGACCCATCGCTGGCTCAACAAGGCGCTGGAGACGGCGCAGGGCAAGGTCGAGGCGCGCAACTTCGAGATCCGAAAGAACCTGCTGCGCTTCGACGACGTGATGAACGCCCAGCGCCAGGAGATCTACAAGGAGCGCATCGAGCTGATGGGCACCGAGGACGTGTCCGACACGGTCGCCGGCATGCGGCGCGACGTGGTCGACACGCTCATCCGCCGGACCATCCCCGAAGGCGTCTACGCCGAGCAGTGGAAGATCGGCGAGCTCAAGGACGATGTGCAGCGCATCTTCGGCCTCGACCTGCCGGTCGAAGAGTGGGCCAAGGAAGAGGGCATTGCCGACGAGGAGATCAAGGTTCGCCTCAACGACGCGGTCGAGCGCGTGTTCGCGCAGAAGGCCGCGCAGTACGGGCCCGACGTCTGGCGCCAGGTCGAGAAGAGCGTGCTCATGCAGATCTTCGACCAGAGCTGGAAGGACCATCTCCTTCACCTCGACCATCTGCGTCAGGGCATCGGGCTACGCGCCTACGGCCAGAAGGATCCACTGAACGAGTACAAGCGCGAGGCCTTCAACCTCTTCAGCGACCTGCTGACCAACCTGCGCGAGCAGGTGGTCACGCTGCTGGCGACCCTGCAGATCCGCATGGAACCGCCGCCCATGCCAGAAATGCCGTCCAACATGCACGAGGTGCACGAAGACCCCGCCCTGGCCGCGTCGATGAGCGACGACCCCGCCTACGATCCGGCGGACCCGGATGGCGGCGGCGTGGCGACGCTGCACCGCCCGCGTCCCGTGGCCAAGGGCCCGGTCGATCCGAACGATCCCGCGACCTGGGGCAAGGTCTCCCGCAACTCCCTGTGCCCCTGCGGCTCGGGCAAGAAGTTCAAGCACTGCCACGGGCGAGTCTAAGATCGTTATTTTTCAATGATTTAGCGATCTGACGCCCGACATTTTTTGTAGGCATTTGTTGTGCATTCGCAGAAGCGTTTGTTTGCCAGGCGAATGTTCGGCACTGCCCCAAATGGGCAATGAGCGCCGCCTAGAGGGCGAAAATCTCCTGTCGTTCAGACGCAATGGCATTTGCGCGGGCTGGCATCGCCATCGGCGAGCGGCGGTATCTATGGAAAAGCCTCAAGACCAGCAACGAGACTGACGCCGAACGCGCGGCGGTAAACTTTTCCACATCACCATCAACAGGATTGATGAAGGACTTCCCGTTCAGTCATCGTGTTGAACGAGGACGACACATTCCATAAGAGTGACCACGATCTGGGCAACGCAGCTAGTCATTCGAAGCTCTCATCAAATTCTCATGTACCCTTCCCATGAGCGGTTGCCTGATGCGTTCGGGCCAATGACTGGCTTGTTAATCTTCATGTAGCCCGCGCGCTCGGCCTCGGCGCCCTTAGTGTCGCCCTTGCCTTCCTTGGCGAGAGCGCGCGTTTCGTAGGGATTGTAGAGTGAGTGCAAGTAATGCGGCGCGAGTCTGATGGCCTCGGAAGCGTTGCGGATCGCCTCGTCCCATTTCTTCAACTGCAGATAGGACTCGGCGCGCTGGCCCCAGGCCACCGCAAACAGCGGGTCCATGCCGATCGCAGTGCCAAAGTCGGCGATGGCGCTAACATTGTCAGTGCCTGTCCTGGCGTAGCCGCGATTGTAGAAAAACTTGGCGACCTTGGGGTTAAGCTTGATCGCCTCGTCGAAATCCCGGATCGCGGCCTTCTGGGTATTTTCGTCCCCAGTATTGGTTCGGCCGACACCGCGGTTGTTGAAGGCTATGGCGCGCTGCTCGGACGTGCCCTGGCCCGAGGTAAGGACGGCGGTGCAGTCGCTAATGACATCGGCGTTGCCCAGCGCATTCACGAGGCAACCATTCCACGGCTTGTCGACAGGTTGGGCGAATGCCGGGACGGCGCCCGCCGCGACAAGCAACAGAACGGGCAAAAAGCGCATTGGCGGTGGCTTACTTTGTTCGTCGTTTGCGGACCTTCGCACCGATGGTCCAAGGACCATGTCGGTTCCGTTCGCGCAACCGCCACGTTGCTTTGTTAATATTCGGCTTGAATGTCGCCCCAGCAGGCTCTGCCCTCCAAACATTACTTTGGCTCCCATCTCATCATAGCGCTCATGCGCCTCGCCGATTCTTTGCAAAACTGATGAGGCTTCAAGCGATCCGTTCTTGCGTACATTTGTCGTTCAAGCACTCCTGAAATCGCATCCTCGCAGGCTTGGAGATGCATTCAAGTTTGCCGTCGTCATTCAGGATAACTGGCTCCGGACACTTCGCATACGCACCAGAGCCGCTGCTGATTCATAGCTTATGACTTAGAAAGAGCACCTTCTGATGATTATAGCGCTGCAATCCTGACGCCGAACGCTTAGCGTTCTCGAGCGACCCAGGCCTTGCCGCGCGACGACCGCCGGGTACGAGAGCAATGTGCGCCAAATTCAAATGTGGGTTACAGAATGGGCGGCGGCTGCTTAAAGTGACAGCTACGGGGAAAATCTGATGCCGGTTCGACATATTGTGTTCGCCATGATGTTGCTTGCTACTCTGCCCGCGTCGGCGGAGACCGGCGGCCCCTCGCCTCTCCAACTCGCGCAGGACATCCAGCCCGGCTGGTTCATGGTATTTCAGAGGCAAGACGGTAGCGTCTTCGGAGAGGGAAAGGGCCCGTACAGCAGCGAAGAGGCGTGCAGGAACGACCCTTTCTTCAACGTCAGAGCGGCAGAGGCACGCGAGCACAAAATTTCACTGATTTGCAAGTATTACGCGAATCCGCCGTGGTGATGGGCGCAGTGCGCACCGCGCTCTAGCCATCTCTGCCGCGAAGCGTATCCGCATTGGGCACGGCGCGTCCGACAGCGAGCATGGTGGCGCAGTCGCGGACCAGCTTTTCCATGCCTCCAGCTTGTGGAGGCAGGACACCCGCCGCCGGATCGGGCGTCTCCTCCTGCACCACCGGCCTCGCCCCGACGGCAATCGCGGCCACGAGAACCGGCGGCTGTAGGCGGTCAATCAAGAATCAGGTCGATAGCAACGAAGCGGAACTGCGCGTCCTCTTTGATCGATTCGCAGCTCGCCGCCCACGTCGTCCCGCGCGAAACGCCCACCTTTATTTTCTGATTGGGCTCCACGAACAGAATCAAGGACCGCTCGCGGGTATTTCCGCCGGCGCGAACAACCACCGTACGTGTCTGCGCTCCGCATCTCGTGTTGCTGAACGTGGCGACACCCTGGTGGGTCTCAGTCGTGTTCTGAGTCTGGACGCTCGCGGCAGGCGGCGTGGCCGCTGGCGGAGCGGAGGGTGAAGGCGGCGCCGCAGCACTGCATCCGAATTTGTAGCCGCAATTCTTGAAAGCGAGCCCCATGGGGTTGAGCCCCTGCACGCCAAGCTTTTCCTGGTTCGGGCGATGGCAGTCCGCGCAGCTCTTGCCGGTCTGCTGCTGGAAAATTTCATTGGCAGATGCCGACCCGATCGCCAATCCCGCTGACACCACTACTGCGGACATCGCCGCGACAAGCCTACCCCGACCGAACTTCATCTCACCCCCCCGATGCTGACAGCCAAAGCCATCATGCATCCATCGCGGAGCAAGGCGCAACGACAGCGCTCAAGAGAGTCCAGCGATCCAGGTTAGCTGCGTATAAGCCTCGCTTTCTGCAGAGCCGCTCTTTGGGTCGCATAGTCACTGCCAGCAGCAGATGGAGCGCATACTCCCGTCGACTTGGAAGTTTTAAGTCATTAACGCGGTGAGCTCGGCAACCCAGGAATGAAGTGCGGTCCGCAGGGGCCGCCATGCCGAAATGAACCCATGAAAAGCGCACTTTGATCGGTCGGATCGGTTGCGAGTGTGATGCCTGCGCTTCACACCGCGTGCAGGCAGGCCTCAGAAAGATCAGCTTCGAGAAGCACGGACGGTGGCATCGTCCGGTTCGCGTCAGCCGCCAATGCCCATATTGCTGGACCTAGGCCTTCGAAGGACAGGCCCATGAGGGCGTTGATCGTAGGTATGGCACTTTCGGTTGTGCCGAGGGCATCATGGACACCGGACTCCCAATGCGACATTGCAGAGAGGTCCGTGCGGGCAGTTTGTCTCTGTTCTGGGCGAAGCCATTCATCTTTGAAGGAGAACCCTTGAAGATATGGATCATTGCGACAGCACTTCCGGCTATCGCATTTCCGGCCTTCGCGAAGGATTTCACCCTCTACCGTTGCACGAAGCTCATGTCGGATACGGTGATGATCTCGGAGCTGAGCGGCCAAGAATTTCGGATCACACCCAACAGCAACTTCTTCCCCGACAATTGCGGCTCCGTGACCTGGTATTCACCCGAACTTTTGTCCTTTCCCCACGGCGTGACCGGTCAAGTGGACCGCAACGCGAATATCTTTCTGAGATCGGGGAACGAGGTCATGATGTGCAAGCCGGATTGGTGAAAGCCAAGCAAGCAAGCGACTTCACGCTTGATGGGCCGGCGACGCGCTGTTGGAAACATCGTGTGTCGGATGGCGCAGCAGGCGCTCGCGGCCTCAGACTGCGATCATTCCGTCTTGAGATCCACGGCAACCGCCTTATCGCCAATAGCGTGGAGCACGTAGGTGATCGGCTGGCCCGGGGACAGGCCGAAGAGGCCAGCGCGTTGGACAGCATCGATACGGACGAGTACGTCGTCGCCACCCCGCACCGGCGTAATGAAACCAAGACCTCTGGATTCGTCCCACCATTTGACCACGCCACTCACTCTAGCCTGCGCTCGGGCGATCAGGGGGATCGAAAGTGTTGCCGCCCCCGCGATGACAAACGTACGTCTTTTCATTCTTGATCCTCCGGGAGGAGCAGATGCCATAAACCATTGGACCCTTCCCACGCAACGCTCCGCCCGATATAGCTCCCGAAGGTAGAGGCAACAGGCGATCTCAAAGGTCTTGCGAAGTCCAACGCCCACGTCCAGCGGACGAACAGCCGTATGTATGATACCGAAGGGCCGGGCATCACAGCCCCCCCAGCCCAGGCTGCCCACGACAAATCGGTAGTGTCGTCATTGGAGTGTCAGTCAGTTGTTAGGCAGGGACTTTTGCAACGGAACAAGTTCGACGAAATGTGGTTCTTTGTCTGCACTTGGCAGTTCAAGCACTGCAACGGGCGAGTCTGATGAGAACCGTTTTCCCGGGACGGCCGCCACGCCCCGATCGTGAGCGCTCGCATCTTGGTTGCTTCGGAAATCCTTAGAACGAAAGCCATCGCGGCACGGGCCGTGACGGGCTTCTCGAAGGACTGCTGTTTCGTCACCTTCGAACCGTTCGGCCACTCGGCAGACCTCGATCGAACGGCGTTCGGCGAAAATTTCCTCTCTGCCAGCCGCATCGACGCGGTCCACATTCTGCCGGCGCAGAACGATTGGTATCAGCACGCCGATTTTCTCGAGGCGTGCCGCCGGGTTGCCGAGGTCACCCGGGGATATGAGCGAATCGTCGCCTACGGCTCGAGCATGGGAGGCTACGCAGCCATCAGGTTTGGCGGCCTTGTCGGCGCAGGCTCCGCCTTCGCGCTCTCGCCGCAATTCTCCATCGACCCGCGGCAGGTGCCCTTCGACCGCCGATGGATCGAGCAGGCCAGGAAACTCACCTTCGTCAACGAATCCGTCTCTTCGCGTTTCGTCCCCTCGGCCTTCATTGCCTACGATCCGCACGGACCGGATCTCCGTCATGCAGACTTGTTCCGACCGCATACGAACGTCACCGATATCCCGCTCCCGAACAGCGGCCACCCGTGCACGCTCTATCTCGCGGAACTCGGCATGCTGCAGGCAGCGGTGGTCGACCTTGCCAAGGGCACGTTCGATCCGGTCGCGTTTCGCCACCGTGCCAGGCGGCGCCGAAAGGAAGCACCCGAGTTCTACGTCACGCTATCGCACCGGGCATCCCATCGCGGGCATTCGGACACTCTCGGCCTGGCGCTCGCCGAACGTGCCATTACGAAGCCACAGGCCGGCCTCCGATGCCTCACCCATTTTGCCGTGCTGGCCGCCCATGCCGGCCGCATGAGCGATGCCTTCGAGGCCTTGGATCGGGCGGCCTCGACCGAGCCGCATCATCCGGCCGTTCGCCGCGCCCAGAGCGAAATCCACGAGGTCGCCGGCGATCTGGATCAGGCCGTGGCGATTCTCGAGAGGCTGTGCCGCGATCCCATTCCCACCGGAAATGACGGAACCAGGCTCGCCCACTTGCGATGGCGGCAGAGACTTCCGTTGTACCGCCATCTGACGCATCCCACCGCCCTGCGCCGCTTCGGCCGGCTTCTCGACCGGGCAAGACAACGGCTGGGCATCAACCGCTAAAGTTCCAAAGCGGCCTGCTTCGCCAGCCAGGCACGCGCCTTCTTCTCGGTCGAGAACAAGGCTGCCGGCCGCTTCGACGGCGAGATGTTGACGAAGCGCTTGAAGGCCAGGACGGCCGACTCGTCGCGGCCGACAACGGCCAGCGGCCCGCTCGGGAAGTGCTCGGTATAGGCGCTCAGCCGCGCGCCCATCGCCATCACGTCGGCGTCTTCGTAGACCGGCTTGAGGCGGGTCGCATCGAACAGCTTCGAGTAGCCAAGTGCATTGGCCACGACGAGGGCGTCGAAATGCGCCTCCATCTCCTTCAGCGTCACCTCGCCCTCGGCAATGACGTGAATGAGCTTCTCCGAATGAAGGATTTCCCAGCGCAGCGGCATCGTATGCGTCTCCAGCGATCCTTCATAAGTGAGATAGCGAGCGAGCCTATAGCGGACGAGATTGCGGCGAGCCCAAGCCCGTTTGTTGGCGGATCCGTGGCGCGGTCGCGGTGGAACGATGGCGATTGACGCTCATTAACGTTATACTGTAACTAGTTATAATATAACGTTTTGAGCGGAGACCCTGGATGCAGCGCATTGGAGTATCGGCACTGGCCCTCGCGGCAGGTCTCTCCGCGGCGCAACCGTCACTGGCGCAGACGCCCCCGGCCGAGCCGGCCCCGCCGCAGGTCCCCTCGGACGGGCTCTCGATCGAGGTGGTTGGCAAGCGGCTCGACCGCGAGCGCAGCGAGATCCAGCCGAGCCTCGGCGCGACGCGCTACGACTTCAGCAAGACGGCGATCAGCAACACGCCGCTCGGCGAGAATGCCCCGCTCAACCAGGTGCTGCTGCGGGCGCCCGGCGTCGTGCAGGACGGGTTCGGTCAGATCCACGTGCGCGGAGACCATGGCAGCCTGCAGTACCGGCTCGACGGCGTGCAGCTTCCCGAAGGTCTGGCGCTGTTCAGCAACATCATGTCGCCACGCTTTGCCGACCAGCTCTCGCTGATCACCGGCGCCCTGCCCGCCCAGTACGGCCTGCGCACCGCCGGCGTGGTCGACATCACGGTGAAGTCCGGCACGACCAACCCCGGCGGCGAGGTTTCGGCAATGGTCGGATCCAACAACTGGGTGCAGCCGGCGCTGGAATATGGCGGCCGCTCCGGCAACTTCGACTATTTCGCTGTCGGCCAATATGTCAGCAACAACATCGGCATCGAGAATCCGACGTCCAGCACGGCCCCGCTCCACGACGCCACCGCGCAATGGTACGCGCTGACCAAGCTCAGCGCCGTGGCCGACGAGAATACCCGCCTGAGCTTCATCGCCGGCGGCGCCAGCGCGCGCTACCAGATCCCCAACGTGCCCGGTCAGACGCCTTCCTTCACGGTCAACGGAATCTCCGACTGGAACAGTGCGGCGCTCGACCAGCGCCAGTGGGAGGATACGTACTTCGGCATCGCGTCGATGCAGAAGAGCTACCAGAACTTCAACATGCAGCTCTCCGGCTTCGGCCGCTACTCCAAGCTATCCTACCAGCCCGACGCGCTGGGCGACCTGCTCTACAACGGCATCGCGCCATGGTCGCAGCGCTCCAGCCTCGCGTTCGGCGCCCAGGGCGACGCAAGCTTGAAGGTGGCCTCCAATCACACGCTGCGTGGCGGCTTCCTGGTCCAGCGCGAACAGGTCTCGAGCTTCAGTCAGAACAATGCGCTCGGGCTCGTTCCCGACCCCACCGATCCGACGGCGCTGATCCCCGGCGACAGTCCGGTCGGCTTCAGCGACGGTTCCACCCTCGTCGGCTGGACCTACAGCGTCTACCTGCAGGACGAATGGAAGGTCATCCCGACCGTAACGGTGAACTTCGGCGCACGCTTCGACGCCATCTCCGGACAGATCTCGGAGAACCAGGTCAGCCCGCGCATCAACGTCGTCTGGGAACCCACATCCCAGATCAGCCTGCGCGCCGGCTACTCGCGCTACTTCGTGCCGGCTCCGCTCAACCAGGTCGGCTACGGGTCGCTCGCCGCCCGGGCCGGCAC
The DNA here is from genome assembly GCF_965279625.1 of Reyranella sp. GTDB lineage: Bacteria > Pseudomonadota > Alphaproteobacteria > Reyranellales > Reyranellaceae > Reyranella. Next base: position 4,576,590 of record NZ_OZ257251.1, on the reverse strand, counting down.
GACGGCCGAGCCCGAGAACTACACGAACGATCCGGTCAGGGCTGAACGATCGGATTATTTCGACGTCGGCCTGACGGTGAAGCCGGTGGAGGGCCTGACCCTCGGCTTCTCCGGCTATTACAAGTTCGCGGAGAACTATCTCGACAAGGGCCAGTTCGGCGCGCCGATCCAGCTGGCCTCCTTCAACTACGCGAACGCGCAGGTGAAGGGCTTCGAACTCTACGCCAACTACGACCAGGGTCCGTGGTCGCTCTACGGCAACCTCGCCTGGTCCAAGGTCAGCGCCACCGGCATCAAGTCCGCCCAGTACAATTTCTCCACCGAGGATCTCAACTACATCGCCAACCACTGGATCGCCGCCGACCACGACCAGGGCTGGACCGGTTCCGCCGGCGCCGCCTACATCTTCAACTCGGGCACCGACCGGGCCACCCGGGTGTCGGCCGACATGCTGTTCGGCAGCGGCCTGCGCACCAGCGTCGTGACCCCCAACGATACGTCGCTGCCGGCCTATGCCACGCTCAATCTCTCTGTGACGCAGAAGGTGCCGCTCGGCGGCAGCAAGGGCACCCAGATCCGCCTCGACGCGATCAACGTGACCGATGGCGTCTACCAGCTGCGCACCGGCGAAGGCGTGGGCGTCGGGGCACCGCAATACGGAATGCGCCGCGCCTTCTTCGTGACGCTGGCGCAAAAATTCTGACGCGCAAACATGATACGGAAAGGCCGGGCGTGGTAGAAAAGCACCATGCCTGACACCAGCCTTCCCTTCGTCCTGACCCTTCAGGGCGGCTCCAACTTCCGCGACCTCGGCGGCTACAAGACCGAGGACGGACGCACCGTGCGACGCAACACGGTGTTCCGCTCGGCCCATCTCGGCGGCCTGACTGCCGAGGACCGCAGCGCTCTCGGACGCCTCGGCGTCCGCACCATCGTCGACCTGCGCGGCGTGAGCGAGGCGGCCGAGACGCCGCACCTGATCGAGGGTCTCGCGTGCCGCATCGTCGGCGCGCACATCGAACCCGGCGTCGGCGACAAGATCCGCGGCGCCGTGGCCGACGGGACGGCCAACCCGCACATCATGATGGGGTTCCTCACGGATCATTACCGTGACTATCCGCGCCGCTGCGCGCCGGGTTTCCAGACCCTGTTCGCGACCCTGAGCGACGGCACACATCGGCCGCTGGTGTTCCACTGCACCGCCGGCAAGGACCGAACCGGCTTCGCTTCGGCCCTGCTGCTCTCCCTGCTCGGCGTGCCCTGGGAAACGGTTCTGGAGGATTACCTCCGCACCAACGAACTCTGGACCGGCCATCTCGGCCGCTATCCCGAGCTCGACATCGACACTCGCGCGGCCATCATCGAAGCCCGCACGCCCTACCTCGAAGCCGCCTTCGAGGTCGTCCGCGGCGATTTCGGCTCACCCGAAGCCTTCGCCGAAAAGGCGCTCGGCCTCGACGCCGCGGCCCGCGAACGGCTGAAGGCGGATTTGCTGGAAGGGTGAGTTCCGCGCTACGCCTGTCGGCATGGCCGACACGCGCTACGACACTCCCGAACCCTTCAAGGTCGACATTCCCGAACGGGCGCTGATCGATCTCGACGAGCGCCTGCGCCGCTGGCGTCCGCCGGTGGCGATTGCCGATGGCGGCTCCTGGGCCTCCGGCACCGATCCCGCCTTCCTGGCCGAGCTGGTCGACTATTGGCGGCATGGCTACGACTGGCAGCGCTGCCAGGAGGCCATCAACCAGTGGCCGAACTACCTGGTCGATATCGGCCCACAGCGCCTCCATTTCATCCGCGAACCCGGCACCGAGGTCGAGGACGCGCCGCGGCCGCTGCCGCTGGTCGTGACCCATGGCTGGCCGGGATCGATCGTCGAGTTCCTGCACCTCATCGATGTCCTCGCCCATCCCGAAGACCATGGCGGCGATCCGCTCGACGCCTTCGACGTGATCGTGCCGTCGCTGCCGGGGTATGGCTTCTCCGGTCCGCCGATCCGCGAGGACGGCACGACGGGCCCGATCGGGCCGCGTGCCATCGCCGGCCTGTGGCACAAGCTCGTCACCGAAAAGCTCAACTACGACCGCCCTTACGGCATCCAGGGCGGCGACTGGGGCAGCGTCGTCTCGTCATGGCTGGCTTTCGACCATCCGCAGCAGGACGACTCTGGCGTCCTCGGCGTCCATCTCAACATGATGGGGCTGCGGCCGGGCCTCGATCTCAAGACGGCCACCTTGAGCGCCGACGAACAGGCCTGGCTTGCGAAGATGGGCAGCGCGCTGGACGACAAGACCGCCTACCAGCGCATCCACGCGACACGGCCGCAGACCCTGGGCGTGGCGCTCGCCGATTCGCCGGTCGGGCTGGCCGCCTGGATCGTCGAGAAGTTCCAGGCGTGGAGCGATTGCGGCGGCGATCCGCTCAAGCGCTTCTCGATGGACACGCTGCTCGACAACATCATGGTCTACTGGCTGACCGGCACGGCCGGCACCTCGACGTGGCTCTATCGTGGCGCCGCCGAGCAGAAGCCCCGCACGCTGCCCGAGGGTGCGAAGGTGGAAACGCCGACCGGCTTCGCAGCCTTCCCCGCCGACATCGCGCCGGCCCCGCCCAGGGAATGGATCGAGCGCGCTTTCAATCTCCGCCGCCACACGATCATGCCGAGCGGCGGCCACTTCGCGGCGCTCGAAGAACCGGAGCTGCTGGTCGAGGACATCAGGGCCTTCTTCCGCCCCCTGCGCTACGGCGCGGCGAACGACTAAATCGCCAGAACTCGCGGCCGCTGCGCCGCCAGCGCCGCGATCACGCCCAGCGTCGCCAGCGTGCCGAACAGCAGCAGCGAGTCGGTGTAGGTGCCGCTCCAGTCGCGCAGCATGCCCGAGGCCAGCGGCCCGGCGGCCTGCGCCGTGACCTGCAAGGACAGCGCCACGCCGCGGATGGCGCCATAGCTCTCGCGTCCGAAATAGTCCGCCCAGGCCACGGGCAGCAGCAGCAGGATGCCCCCGATGCCGATGCCGAACAGGCCGGCTGCCGCCATCGCGCTCTCCACCCCGGAGACGAAGATCAGCCCGTAGCTGCCGAGCGCCATGCACGCGGCACACAGCGCCATCTGGTAGCGCACCGGCCATCGGCGCGGCAGGAAGCCGATGCCGAAGCTCGCCGCCCCCGAGAGCATGGCGACGAAGGCGATCACCGAAGCCGCCGCGACCGGCGACAGGCCGCGCTCGATCAGGTGCGGCGCATTGTGCAGGCTGACCCCGGCCTGCACGGGGAACAGCAGAACCGTGTAGAGCGAGAGCAGCCAGAAGGCCGGCGTCCGCATCGCCTGTGCCCGGCTCCAGCGCGGCTCGACCAGGGGCGGTGCCTTGCCGTTGGCCAAGCGGTCGGGCTGCAGGCCGACATCCTCCGGCCGCCGCACCAGCAAGAGCCAGCACGGCACGAAGCCGACCAGCAGCACCGTCGCGCCGACCGCGATCCAGCCGGCCCGCCAGTCCGCACCGCTTATGGCGAACTGCGCGATCAGCGGCAGCCCCACCAGCCCCGACATCTGCGCCAGGGTGGCAAACGAGGCGGCGATGCCGCGGCGCGCCACGAACCAGTTGTTGAGCGCGCCGTAGAGGCCGAGGTCGAACGGTCCGGCCCAGATCATGCGGGCGAAGCAGAACAGCACGTAGAACAACAGCAACGATTGTATGAGCGACAGCGCCATGCAGGCGATGCCCGTGCCCGCCACCGCGAGGCAGAGCACGAGACGCGCGCCGCGGCGATCGACGAACGGTCCGATCAGCGGCGAGAGGATGGCCGCCAGCACGCCGCCCAGCGACACCGCACCCGACATCTCCGTGCGCGACCAGCCGAACGCCTCGGTCATCGGCACGACGAAGATCGAGAGCACGGCCACCGCCGGCCCCTGCCGCGCGAAGCCCGCGAGGCAGATGCAGCCCAGCACCACCCAGCCATAGAAGAAGGGCAGCCGCGGAATCAGGAAGCGCGGCAGGGGCGGTGCTTGCATCCGCAAGCCGGAGTCTTTCTGACTCAAAGTCAGCCCCCAAATACCTCATCCTGAGGAGCGCGCGCAGCGCGCGTCTCGAAGGATGGGCAACGAGCGTGGTGTCTGTAGCCCATGCTTCGAGACGGCTGCTCCGCAGCCTCCTCAGCATGAGGAGGTAGTTGGATCACAATTACATTCAAACAGACTCTAGGCGAAGGTCGCCGTGGCCTGCGCTGCGATCGTGCCCTGCGGCGTCACCGTCCAGAGCTCGGCCCCCTTGCCATCGGTGGTCGGCCGTCCGATCGCGTCGAACGGCGCGGTGTCGAACAGCGGCGCGCGGGCGCGGATGGCGAAGCTCCTGATCGGCCGGCCGGGATTGGAATCGCGCAGCAGGTCGAACAGGCATTGCTGGGCGAAGGGTCCGTGCACGACGAGGCCGGGATAGCCCTCGGTCTCGATGCAGTAGGTCCGGTCGTAATGGATGCGATGCGGGTTGAAAGTGATGGCCGAGTAACGGAACAGCATCACCGGATCGGCCTTGATCGTGCGCCGCCACGGGACGTCGGTGGGGGCCGCCTCGCGCACTGGCACGCCGCTCTTCTCGCCCGCCTTCACCTCCTCGCGGAACACGGTGTTCGCGACCTCGGTGACGGCGAGCCCGCGCGGCGTATAGATGCGGCGCGTCTGGCTGGTGACGATCAGGCTGCCGGTGCCGCCGCCCCGCAGCTGCACATCGGAGAACTCGGTCTCGCGGCGGAGCTTGTCGCCGACGCGGATATCGCCCTCGAACGTGAAGGTCGAGCCGGCATACATGCGGCGCGGCAGCGGGATCTTGGGCAGCACGCCGCCTTCGGTCGGCAGCCCGTCTTCGGCCAGCACGTTGCGGCGGGCATACGAATGCAGGAAGCAGAGGTGCCAGCCCGGCGCGATCGCCTCGCCCTCTTCCGGCACCTTGTCGTCGCGGTCGAAGGTCGCGATCATCGCCTTGAGCGGCGCCTGCGTGACGACGTCCTCGTCCTCGATCTTGCGGCCGAGTTCCTTCTTGAGCGGTTCGATGTCGATGGTCATGGGTACTTCCTCCGGACTTTCAGCCAGCCTAACCAATCCCCTGCCATGATTCGCCGCCCGCACCCGCACGAAATCAAGCTGCTGCCGCAGATCGAAAACGAGGCCGACCTGCGCTATCGGCGCGTGGGCCTCGGCCTCGTCGTCGACATGCCGCCGGCCAGCCTCGCTTCGCTCGAGGCCGGCCGGCGCGAGGGGAGGCTCTGGGTCGCGGTCTCACCGCTCAATCGACCTGTGGGCTTCGCGCTGATGAAACTCCCGGGTGGCACGGCGTGGCTCGACCAACTCTCGGTGCTGCAACGCTGGCAGGGGTACGGCTTCGGCAGAGCATTAATCGAACAAACCGCGACAGCCGCCCGCAGCCTGGGCCATCGCACACTCCATCTGTCGACCTATCGCGATGTCCCGTGGAACGCGCCCTACTACGAGCGCCGCGGCTTCGAGGAAGTGCCGCGCGGAGACTGGCCGCACATCTTCCGCATGCAGTCGATGGAGGAGAACCGCCATGGCCACCCGCCGTGGCGGCGGACGATCATGCGGCGCTTGCTCGATTGACCGAGCGTGCGCAGCCCCCTCACCCAGCCTCTCCCCCTAGCGGTGGAGAGGAGTCTGAGATTCATGTTCCTCTCCCCGATCGGGGGAGAGGTCAGGTGAGGGGGTGACGCAGCTACTCCGCGGCGACGGACAGGCCCATCTGCTCGCAGGTCGGGGCGACGTCGGAGACGGTGGCGCGGCGCATGTCGCGCTTGTAGCGCTGGTCGTCGAACTCCATGCCGCGATGCATGGTGCAGCGATTGTCCCAGATCACCAGGTCGTTCTCGCGCCAGCGATGGGCGTGGACGAACTGGCGCTGCGTGGCATGCGCGGTCAGCTCGTCGATGAGCTGGCGCGCCTCGTCGTCGGGCATGCCGCGGATCGCGCCGGCGTGGCTGGCGATGTAGAGGCTCATGCGTCCCGAGTCCGGAAGGCGGCGGACCAGCACCTGCGGCACCGGCGCGAAGGCGGCGCGTTCGCTCTCGTCGAAATCCTTGAAGCCGAGCCTGCCGCGCGACGTCATGATCGAGTGCTCGGCGACGAGCCCCGCGATCCGTTCCTTCGTCGAGTCCGGCAGCGCGTCGTAGGCCGCGCGCATGTCGGCGAACTCGGTATGGCCGCCGATCGGCGGGATCGAGCGGGCATGCAGCATCGAGCAGTAGGCCGGAAGGCGCTTGAACGAAGAGTCCGTGTGCCAGAGGCGATTGCCGAGATTGTAGAGGCGCTGGCGGTTGTTCGTCTCGAGGATGCGGTTCTCGGCGTCGAGATTGCCGACATCGGCCATGTTCTGGTGCAAGCGCAGGTTATGCCCCTTGCGTGCCATGAATACGGTCGTCTCAAGCGGGCCGAAATGGCGCGCGAAGGCGAGCTGGCCGTCGTCGTCGAACTCCTGGTCGGGGAAGACCAGAACCGCATACTTTGTGAAAGCCTCGCGGATCGCGGCGAGGTCTTCGGGCGAGACCTTGTTCAGGGCGACATCGCCGACTTCGGCCACGAAGTCGGGCGTCACGGCATGGATCGACACAGCCACCGGGCTTCCTCCTTGCTCTTGCTTATGCGACGGATTGGATCACCTAACGGACAATCCGGCAATCGCGGGATATACTTTCAGCCATGATCGAGAAGCAGGAAGTGCAGGAGATCTTCCCGACCCCGTTGTGGATCGTGGACCTCCAGCCGGCCGCCGCAGCCAGCCTCAATGCGAAACTCAAGGCCGAGATCGAGCGGTTGATCGCGCCGCGATCCAAGGTGCCGGCCGGCAGCAACTGGCAGACGCCGCAGGATCTGCACACGCGCCCGGCGTTTGCGGAGTTCGCCAAGCTGGTCGAGACGGCGGGCCGCGGTGTCGCCCGCTTCCTGCAGGTCGATCAGTATCCGATGGCGATCACCGGCTGCTGGGCGAACGTCAATCCGCCCGGCGCCTACCATCCGATGCATCACCATCCGAACAATTACCTGAGCGGCGTCTACTACGTGTCGATCCCGGCCGGCGGTTCGCAGATCCTGTTCCAGGATCCGCGCGGCCAGGCCTCGATGATCATGCCCAAGCCGCGCCAGTACACGCGCCTCACCGCCAACGGCGCCAATGCGCCGAGCAAGGAGGGCCGCATGGTGATCTTCCCGTCCTGGCTGAAGCACACGGTGCCGGCCAATGACGGCGAGAGCGACCGCATCAGCATCTCGTTCAACCTGATGTTCAAGAATTTCAGCGAGACCATGGCGTCGCCGATGTGGGATCCCACGGCGGGCAAGGAGAAGTGATGAGCCTGCAGGATCGCTACGGCAACGAACTCGGCACGCAATCGGCCGCGGCGCGCGACGCCTATCTGACGGGCGTCGACAGCCTGATGGCCGCAACGCCCGGCATGGACGCCGCCTTCCAGCGGGCCGTCGATGCCGACGAGACTTTCGCGCTGGGCCATATCTCGCTCGCGCGCGCCAAGCAGTTGCTCGGCCGCGGACACGAGGCCAAGGCGCCGCTCGCCCGCGCAAAGGAGCTGGCCGGCGACGCCAGCCCGCGCGAGCAGAGCCAGATCGCGATCTTCGAGAAGATCCTGACCGGCCAGGGCGCCGCCGCGCTCGAGGCGATCCGCGAACACATGAAGGACTGGCCGCGCGACGCCATGGCGCTCGCGCCGGCGACCAGCGTGTTCGGCCTGATCGGTTTCTCCGGCAAGCCCGGCCGCGAGGTCGACCAGCTCGCCCTTCTCGAACCGTTCGAGAAGCATTACGGCGACGACTGGTGGTATCGCACGCAGCTCGCCTTCGCGCAGATCGAGTTGCAGAAGCTCGACGAGGGCCAGCGCAACATCGACGCCGCGCTGGCCGCCTTCCCGAAGAGCGCCCATGCCGCGCACATCCGCGGCCATCTCTTCTACGAGCTGGGCGAACGCGAAGCCGGGCTCGCCTTCCTGCAGGAGTGGATGAAGAACTATCCCCGCGAGGGCCTGATGCACGTCCACAACAACTGGCATCTCGCGCTGTGGTCGATGGAAACCGGTCGCATGGAGGAGGCCTGGCGCCTCTACGACGAGGCGCTCAGTCCCGCCGTTGCCTGGGGCCCCCAGATCAACGTCGCGACCGACTGCGCCGCCTTCCTGGCCCGCGCCGAGATGGCGGGCGAAGCGCGCCAGCCGGAGCGTTGGCGCGAGCTGGCGGACTACGCCACCAAGTGGTTCGGACGGCCGGGCCTGGGCTTCGTCGACATGCACACGGTGCTGGCCTATGCGATGGCCGGCGACGGCGCGGCCCTGGCGAAGTTCGCCGAGAACCCGGCCGGCCCGACGGCCGACCTGCTGGCGCCGATGGCGCGCGGCTTCGAGGCCTATGCGCAGGGCGACTGGAACCGTGCCCTCGGCGAGATCGAACCGCTGCTCGCCACGCACGAGCGCCTGGGCGGCAGCCGCGCGCAACGCGACCTGCTCGAATATCTGGTGACGTCCGCGATGGTGAAAGCCGGCCGCGTGAGCGAGGCCCGCGCGATGATCGAGAAGCGCCGGCCGCAGAACGGCAAGGGCAAGGGATTCCCGCTGGCGGGGCTTTAATCATTGGAGCGCGCCACTCCTGTGGCGCAATCATGATCATGAGCGCCACTGGAGTGGCGCGCTCCAATGAGACGCTACGTGCTTAACCCGAACTCTTCGGCCAACAACTCGTACGACCGCTTCCGCTTCTCGAAGTCGTAGCAGATCGTCACGGCCATGATCTCGTCGACCTCGTAGGCCGCGGCGTGGCGTTCAAGCCCTGCCCTCACCGTCTTGGGCGAGCCGACCACCGAGCGGCGGCGAAGCGCCGGCAGCCAGCGCTCCGCGCCGGGCGCCTTGGCGGCTTCCGTCGCTTCCGCGACCGACGGGACGGGACCGGGATTGCCCAGCGTCCGCAGCCGCATCGCCCAGACCTCGCGGCTGCGCGACAGCAGGTCGGCCTCCTCGTCGGTCTCCGCGCAGAGGACCGAGATCGCCATCAGCGGCATCGGCTTGGGATGGAGCGACGACGGCTTGAAGTGGGCACGATAGGCGCGGGTGACGCCATCGCCGCCGTCGGGATTGATGAAGTGTGCGAAGCAGAACGGCAGCCCGAAATGCGCAGCCAGTGCGGCGCTGTCGTCGCTCGATCCCAGCAGCCAGACGTCGGGGGCCGTCTCGCCGCTGGGCTGCGCCACGACGCCGGTGCCTTCGTGGTTCAGCGGCAGCGCGTCGTGCAGCCAGGCGACCAGATCGCGCACCTGGTAGGGATATTTCTCCGCATCGCTCCAGTTGGGCTTGCCGTCGGCCAGGATGCGCATCGTGTGCTGGTCGCTGCCCGGGGCGCGCCCGATGCCGACGTCGATGCGGCCGGGGAACAGCGTCTCCAGCATGCGGAAGTTTTCCGCCACCTTGTAGGCGCTGTAGTGCGGCAGCATCACGCCACCCGATCCGACACGGATGCGCTCGGTGAGGCCCGCCACCCGCGTGATCAATACCTCGGGCGTCGAGCCGGCCAGCGCCTCGCTGCTATGGTGCTCGGCCAGCCAGTAGCGCGTGTAGCCCAGCCGGTCGCAGAGCTGCGCCAGCTCCAGCGTATCGCGCACGGCTTCGGCCGGCGTGCCACCCTTGCGGATCGGCGACTGGTCGAGAACGCTGAGACGCAGCGACAAGGAAGTCAGAGGCCCTTCTTGCCCATCGCCAGGAACTTGTCCTGGCGGCGCTCGCGCAACGTGTCGGCGTCGAGCTTGGAGAGGTCGGCGATCGCTTCGGCAACGACACGACCCACGACGTCGATGGTCTCGCCGGGTGCGCGATGGGCGCCGCCCATCGGCTCGGGGATCACGTCGTCGATCACTTCGAGTTTCTTGAGATCGGCGGCGGTCACCTTCATCGCCTCGGCGGCGTCCTGCGCGTTGGCGTTGTTGCGCCACAGGATCGAGGCGCAGCCTTCGGGCGTGATCACCGAGTAGACCGAGTTCTCCAGCATGTAGACGCGGTCGGCCGAGGCGATGGCGAGCGCGCCGCCCGAACCGCCCTCGCCGATCACCACGCTGACCAGCGGCACGCCGAGCCCGAGGCAGGTCTCGATCGAGCTGGCGATCGCTTCCGCCTGGCCGCGCGCCTCGGCCTCGATGCCGGGATAGGCGCCGGGCGTGTCGACCAGGGTCAGCACCGGCAGCTTGAACCGGTCGGCGAGCCGCATCAGGCGCTGCGCCTTGCGATAGCCCTCGGGCCGCGCCATGCCGAAATTGTGCTTGATGCGCGAATCGGTGTCGTCGCCCTTCTGCTGGCCCAGCACGACGATGCTGCGACCCTGCAGACGGCCCATGCCGCCTACGATGGCGGCGTCCTCGCCGAAGGCGCGGTCGCCGGCCAGCGGCGTGTAATCGGTGATCAGCCGGTCGATATAGGCCTGCGCGTGCGGCCGCTCGGCATGGCGGGCGACCTGCACCCGCTGCCACGGCGTCAGCTTGGAGTAGGTCGCGCGAATCTGCTTATGCGCCTTCTCCTGCAGGCGCATGACTTCCTCGGCGATGTCGACATCGCCGGAATTGGGAAGATGCCGAAGCTCGGCGATCTTGCCTTCCAGCTCCGCAACCGGCTTCTCGAAGTCGAGGTAAATCGTCATTGAGGGCAGGTGTCGCCCGGTCGCGGAATCCTGTCAACCGGCCGGCCGGCGCTTTCGCCGGGCCAGCGGATGATGCTCCTGGACCAGCGAGCGCAGCTTCTCGTCGAGCACGTGCGTATAGATCTGGGTGGTGGCGATATCTGCATGGCCCAGCATCAATTGAACGGAGCGCAGATCGGCGCCGCCCGCCAGCAGATGGCTGGCGAAGGCGTGGCGCAACACGTGGGGCGACACCCGCGCGGGATCGATGTCCGCGGCCAGCGCGGCTTCCTTCAGGAGTTGTGCGAAACGCTGTCGTGTCAGGTGCCCGGTCCGGCCGCGCGACGGGAACAGGAACTTCGAGGTCTCGCCGTCGGCGAGCTGACCGCGGCGCATGTGCAGCCAAGCAACGATGGCCGTGCGCGCCGGGTCAGACAACGGTACCAGCCGCTCCTTGTCGCCCTTGCCCCGGACCAGCAGCATCGAGGGGTCGCGTTCGACGGCGGACAGAGGAAGGCTCACCAGCTCCGACACGCGCAGGCCGGCCGCGTAGAGAATTTCGAGCAGCGTCGCCATGCGCCCGCCATCGACCGCATCCTTGGTGCGCGCCGCCTCGATCAGCCGGTCGACCTCCTCGCGCGACAGCACCTTGGGCAGCGGCCGGCCGAGCCGCGGCGAATCCAGCGTGCTCGACGGATCGTCGTCGCGCAGCCGCTCGGCCAGCAGGAACCGGAAGAACTGGCGCATCACCGAGAGGCGCCGCGCCACCGTGCGCGGCGTCATGCCGACATAGTCGAGCGACTTCAGATAGGCGCGCAACGCCGCCGCGTCGGCCGTCGCCGGGCTTTGCTTGCGCCGCGTCAGGAAACTCTGGAGATCGGCCAGGTCGGCGCCATAGGCGAGCAGCGTATTCTTGGAGGCGCCGCGCTCGGCCTGCAGCATCTCGAGGAACATCTCGGCCTCGCGCACGTGCCTGAAGGGAGGCTTGCGCTTCACAGGCCGTAGGCGATCGCGACTTCGACCGCGAACAGCCTCCCCGCATACTCCTCGCCGACCTGGCGCAACGCCCGCACGATCGCGCCGACCGCGGCCGGATGCAGCTCGCCGAGCGGCGTTTCGCCACTGGCGATGCAGGCCAGCAACGCGGTCTCGGCACGCCGCCGTCCCGTCGCCGCCGTCTGCAGCATCTGCATCGTGGCCGCGGGCGGCGACACGAGCCGGGCCGGGCCCGGCGTCTCGGGCAAGTTCGTCGCCTTGGCGGGGATATCGAAGCCGATGGCGCGGAACAGTTCGAGCAGGAGGTAGCCGCGAAGCGGCGCCTGCGCGGGGTTCTCCCTAGCCAGCACCTCATACCAGCGATTGACCTCCTCGGGCGGCAGCCGCTTGGCGTCATCGACGCCGGCCACCGCCATCAACGGCATCAGCCGTTCGAGCGAGCCCATCGCGCGGCTGTCGTTGAAGGCCGTCGACACGGCGAGGCGCGTCCATGCCTTGCCCTGCTGCTTGTCGCCCAGCAGCAGGAAGCCGCGGATGACCTCCTGCGCCACGGCCGCATATTCCGGCTTGGGGGCCACGTTCATCAGCGCGCCCGCGCTGGCCCGCGCGACCGTCGGAAAGAGCGGGCCGCCACGCTCGTCGCCATAGACCGCGGCGATCGCACTCATGAGCTGCTGCGCGTTCTGCGCCCCGCGCGCCGCCGCGACCATGCGCGCCCGCTTGGCCATCGGCGCCGGCAGCACGACCTTGTCGCGCACCGCTTCGAGATAGAGGTCACCGAGCTTCGAGGCCTCGACGATGGCCAGCGCCTCGCCCCGCTCGGCAATGTCGAGCCGTGTCGGCACCGGCAGGGTCCGGTGAGCCACGAGCGAGCGCATCAGCGAGGGCTGCGTCGATCGCAGGGTCGCGGCCGACGGCTGGATATAGGCCAGGTCGAGCATCACCATCGCGGGTCCGTCGAGCTGGGCGGGCGGCGGCGCGGTGGGCGACAGGCCTTCCGCCGCGATCTCGACCAGCTTGTAAAATGCAGGATCGCTGCTGCGCAGGGCGGCCGCAGTTTCCCGCGCCCCGCCATTGTCGCCGGCCACCAGCTTGCAGACGGTGCTGGCGCGGCGCCCGAAAGGCTCGGCCAGGGCATTGGTGCGCACGATCTGGCAGGCCGAGTCCTTCTCGCCGGCCATCATCAGCGCGTTGACCGTCGCCGCCGCCAGCGGCGGATCGGCATAACCGCCGATGCTGCGCACGATCTCGTTCAGGGTCTCGGCCTCGCCCATGGCGGCCAGCCGATCGACCTTGCGGGCGAACAGGCTGGGCGGCGGGCTGCCGTCGGAGGCCGGGGGCCGGACTTCGCTCACCAGCAGCTTGAACTGAAGGTCGCGCAAGGCGCGGCTGCGCGGCGCCGGCTGCAGGGACGAAACCAGTCGCTTGGCCGTGGCGAGCGACGTGCCGTTCCAGGCGTCGGCCGGCATGCCGCCGGTCTTCTGGGTGAGAAAACCGCTCGGGCGGCTATCGAAATCGATGGTCTGGGCCTGGATTTGGGCCGGGACTTGCGCCTGGGCCGAAGGCCATCCGAACGTCAGGGAAGCGACAAGGACCGCCAGCGCGCTGCAGCTAGCGCGCAAAACGTTCATTGGGCACCGTGATCTCGAAGTGCTTGAGTGGGGGGCGCGGTTCGACGACCGCAAGGGCCACCAACCCGGCAAACACCAGGGTCAGGACGGCAACGATTATCACAGGCCCGAGACGCAGGGTGGGCATGCTGAATCGGTTTCTGGAGCGGAACATTGCCACGACGCCGGCAACCTACTCGGCCGCCGTCCGGGCGGCAATTGCCGAGAGCGAAGACGAACGACTTCGGGACCGGTCGCTTGAAACCCGAGGCATTATGGGCGACATCCATGAGCTGCAGCTCGACATGGACGCCACTTCCCCCCTGTCCTTGCCGCGCACCGTGGCCCTCGTCGGGTTGATGGGCGCGGGCAAGAGCGCCATCGGCAAACGGCTGGCGGCAAGACTCGGCCTCCCGTTCGTCGATGCAGACGACGAGATCGAGCGCGCGGCCGGCTGCACGATCGCTGAATTCTTCGAAAGATATGGCGAGCAGGAATTCCGTGCGGGCGAGCGCCGCGTGATCGGCCGCCTGCTGGAGGAAACCCCACACGTCCTGTCGACCGGCGGCGGCGCCTACATGGACCCCGAGACACGGGCGCTGATGAAGACCCGCGCCCTGACGGTGTGGCTGCGCGCCGAACTCGACGTGCTGTTCGACCGGGTGAAGAAGCGCACGCACCGTCCGCTGCTCCGCCAGGGCGACCCCAAGGAAATTCTCGCGCGCCTCATGCAGCAGCGTTACCCGATCTATTCAGAGGCCGACATCGTGGTCGATTCGACCGCCCAACCGGCCGAACGCACCACCGAGCAGGTGATCGACGCGATCCGCGCGCATCTGCAGGCCCAGACGACAGGACAAACGGCATGAGTTCACCTCGCACCATTCGCGTCGACCTGGCCGGTCGCGCCTACGACATTGCCATCGGTCCCGGCCTGATCGACCGCGCCGGCGAACTCGCGCGCCCGCTGCTGGCCGCGCCGCGGGTCACGATCGTGAGCGACGACACGGTGGCGCCGCTCTACGGCGCGCGCCTCGCCGCTTCGTTCGACAAAGCGGGCGTCGAGACCCGCCTGGTGACCGTGCCGGCCGGCGAGAGCAGCAAGGACTTCGCGAGCTTCAGCCGTCTGATGAACGAGCTGCTCGACCTGCGACCCGACCGCAAGACCACGCTGGTGGCGCTGGGCGGCGGCGTGGTGGGCGACCTCACGGGCTTCGCCGCGGCCGTGCTGTTGCGCGGCGTCGATTTCATCCAGGTGCCGACGACTCTCCTCGCACAGGTCGATTCCTCGGTCGGCGGCAAGACCGGCATCAACACCCGCCACGGCAAGAACCTGGTCGGCGCCTTCTACCAGCCGCGCCTCGTCCTCGCCGATACCGCGGTGCTCGACACGCTGCCGCGCCGCGAGCTGCTGGCGGGCTATGCCGAGGTCGCGAAGTACGGGCTGATCGACGATCCGGACTTCTTTACCTGGTGCGAGAAGAACGGCGAGGCCGTGCTGGCCGGCGATGCCGCGGCACGCACCTACGCGATCGAGCAGAGCTGCCTTTCCAAGGCGCGCATCGTGGCGGCCGACGAGCGCGAGACCACGGACCTCCGCGCCCTGCTCAATCTCGGCCACACGTTCGGCCATGCGCTGGAGGCCGAAACCGGCTTCGGCGGGGCGCTGTTGCACGGCGAAGCGGTCGGCGCGGGCATGGCGATGGCCTTCGACCTGTCGGCCCGGCTGGGCCTCTGCCCGCCCGAGGATGCCGAGCGCGTGCGCCGCCATCTCGGCGCCATCGGCCTGCCGGTCCGGCTGCGCACGATCGGCGGCGACAACAGCCGCACCTGGAACGCGGCGAAGCTGGTCGAGCACATGCGCGGCGACAAGAAGGCCGAGGGCGGCAAGCTCACCTTCGTGCTCGCGCGCGGCATCGGCCGCTCCTTCGTCACCCGCGACGTCGACGAGGCCGGCCTGCGCGGCCTGCTCGACGACGCCATCGCGGCCTAGGAGCGGCATGGACGCCGAGCTGCATTTCGACATCCCGCTTTCCCTCGCGATTCCCCTCGTGGTGGTCTGCCTGTTCCTGGCGGCCTACCTCTCGGCCGCGGAGACGGCGATCACCGGCGCCTCGCGGCCGCGCATGCATCGCCTTGCCCTGCAGGGCCATCCGAACGCGGTCATCGTGAATGCGCTGCTCGACCGCAAGGACGAGACGGTGAGCGCCGTGCTGCTGGGCAACAACGTGGTCAACATCTTCTCCGCGTCGCTGTCGACGGCGGTGCTGACGGCCCTGTTCGGCGCGGCCGGCGTGGTCTACGCCACGCTGGTCATCGGCATCCTGATCGTGATCTTCGCCGAGGTCATGCCCAAGACCTGGGCGCTGCTGCGGGCCGACCGGGTGGCCCTGGCGCTGGCGCCCTCGATCATGGTCACGCTGACCATCCTGGGCCCGATGGCGCGCGGCGTCGCCGCCGTCTCGCGCTTCTTCCTCAGGCTTCTGAATGTGCGCACCGACCGCACGCCCGACGCCGACGAGCAGAGCGAAGCGCTGCGCGGCGCCATCGAACTGCACGGCGAGGGCCAGATCGGCGACAGCGCGCCGGCCGAGAAGGCGATGCTGCGCTCCGTTCTCGATCTCGGCGACCGCACGGTGGGCGACGTCATGACCCATCGCGGCAACGTCGTGCTGATCGACGCCGACCAGCCGACCGACGCCATCGTCACGCAGATGCTGGCGGCGCCCTTCACGCGCATCCCGCTCTATCGCGGTGAGGCCGACAATGTGGTGGGCATCATGCACGCCAAGGATCTCTTCCGGGCCGTCGAGGCGGCGGGCGGTCCGAAATCGGTGCAGATCGATCCGATCCTGACCCCGCCCTGGTTCATTCCGGAATCCACGGTGCTGTTCGACCAGCTCGAGGCGTTCCGCGCCCGGCACGAGCATTTCGCCATCGTGGTCGACGAATACGGCGCGCTGCGCGGCATCGTGACGCTCGAGGACATCATCGAGGAGATCGTCGGCGACATCGAGGACGAGCATGACGCGATCCGCCGCGGCGTCGCCCGGCGCGACGACGGCAGCGTGGTCTGCCGGGGCGACGTGCCGATCCGCGACCTCAACCGCGAGTTCGGCTGGGGCCTGCCGGAGAGTGTCGCCACGACCATCGCAGGACTGGTGCTGCACGAGGCGCGACGCATCCCCGAAGTCGGCCAGGTTTATGCATTTTACGGTTTCCGCTTCGAGATTCTGAAGCGCGAGGGCACCCGCGTCGCCGAGTTGCGGATCGTGCCGCCCGCCGCCATACAGGCAGGCAACTGACTTCCACCTGACACAACGAGGAACGACCATGCCGCTTTCGCCGCCGGTCGGGCGACAGCACCTTCATACGCGCCGCGTCGTCTGCCAGGGCTTTTTCCGCGACGACGGGCTGTGGGACATCGAAGGCCGCATCACCGACGAGAAGACCTACGAACACGCCAACGAATGGCGCGGCCCGCTGCAGCCGGGCGACTTCGTGCACGACATGTCGATCCGGCTGACGATCGACCACAAGTTCACGATCGTCGATGCCGAGGCGGTGACCGACAAGTCGCCATACAGCATGTGCGGCGACATCGCGCCGGCCTTCAAGAAGCTGATCGGCCTGCGCATCGGCGGCGGCTTCCATCGCGCGGTGCGCGAGCGGCTGGGCGGCATCCATGGCTGCACCCACATCGTCGAGCTGCTGGGGCCGGTGGCCACGACGGTCTTCCAGACCGTTTCGTCGAAGAAGGCGCAGGATCTCAACCGGGCGCATCGTGAAAAGACCGGCACCCTGCCGCCGAAGGATCCCGATGCGCCGCGCAAGCCCCCGCGCAAGCCCTACATGCTCGACACCTGCCACACCTGGGCGTCCGACAGCGAGGTCACCAAGCGCTGGGTGCCGCACTTCTATACCGGCCCCGACGCCGAAGCCGTGCGTGCGGCCGTCGAAGGCAAGGACGTGGAGATGGAAGGCTAGCGCTTTCCGTCTTCGGCCGGCGTCAAGGTTTCCATCGCCAGCGCGTGCAGGCCGGCGTCGAGTTCTTCCTTGAGGGCGGCATAGACGAGACGCTGGCGGGCGACGCGGGTCTTTCCTTCGAAGGCCGGCGACACGATCTCCACGCGGAAATGCGTCTCGCCCCCTTCGCGCCAACCGGCATGGCCGTGATGCTTCGAGGACTCGTCTTCGATGGCCAGACGCACCGGTTCGAAGGCCGCCCGAAGCTTGCTGTCAATCGCTGTCGCCACCTTGCCCATGACCATCTTGCCTCATCTTGCCGGTTCTACTGGTTGAACACATATTAGCCCGATGGCCCGACGGAGAGCGAACCCACTGGCAGCACTGGATGGTGCGAAGCCGCACCAGCGCGTCTGCGAGGCAGCGGGCTGCCGGCTCCAGGGTGAATATCGTGCGCCGCGCGCGCGCGACAAGCTCGACGAGTATCGCTGGTTCTGCCTCGAGCACGTCCGCGACTACAACAAGAAGTGGGACTATTTCGCCGGCCTGGACTCCGACGAGATCGAGGCTCACATCCGCGCCGACACGACCTGGCGGCGGCCGGTCTGGCCGTTGGGCGCCCGCCGCAACGGCAATCCGTATGCCCACATCAAGGACCCGTTCGGCCTGGCCGACGATGCCGGTCTCGGGGAAAAGCCGCCGCCCAAGTACGATGGCAGCGAGCAACTCACCCCGGCGGAGCGCAACGCCCTCGATGTCCTTGAACTTTCATGGCCCCTTACGCGGAAAGACGTGAAATCCCGCTACAAGGAGCTGGTGAAGCTCCACCACCCGGACGCCAACGGCGGCGCCCGGGAGGCGGAGGAGAAGCTCAAGGAAATCAACGCCGCCTATTCCACTCTGCGAGCCTCAGAGAACCTTCCCGTCGAATGATTTAGCCCCGCTTGGGGCAGCTCCTGCATTTGGCTGCTTGCAGTGCACAATCCTGCCTGCGACTATCAATTCGCCCGCAATTGGCGGGCATTGTTTTGTAGGAATTCGTTTGATGGCCTCTACGACGACCGCGGCGGGTCAGAATGTTTCGGGCATGCCGGATATCAAGGTTTCTGCGCGTCAGGTTTTCGGCATCGATACCGACATGGAAGTGCCGGCATTCAGCACGCCGACCGAGCATGTTCCCCAGGTCGACGATGCCTACCTGTTCGATCACGACACGACGATGGCGATCCTCGCGGGCTTCGCCCACAACCGCCGTGTCATGGTCCAGGGCTATCACGGCACCGGCAAGTCGACCCATATCGAGCAGGTCGCGTCCCGCCTCAACTGGCCCTGCCTCCGCGTCAACCTCGACAGCCACATCTCGCGCATCGACCTGATCGGCAAGGATGCGATCGTCCTGCGCGACGGCAAGCAGGTGACCGAGTTCCGTGAAGGCATCCTGCCCTGGGCGCTGCAGAACCCGACGGCCCTGGTGTTCGACGAATACGACGCCGGCCGCGCCGACGTGATGTTCGTCATCCAGCGCGTGCTCGAGGTCGACGGCAAGCTCACCCTGCTCGACCAGAACAAGGTCATCCATCCGCATCCGGCGTTCCGCCTGTTCTCGACCGCCAACACGGTCGGCCTCGGCGACACGACGGGCCTCTATCACGGCACGCAGCAGATCAACCAGGGCCAGATGGACCGCTGGTCGATCGTGACGACGCTGAACTACCTGCCGCACGAGCAGGAAGTGAACATCGTCGCCGCCAAGACGCCGCACTACAACAGCGACGAAGGCCGCAAGACCATCGCCGCCATGGTGGCACTGGCCGAGCTGACGCGCGCGGGCTTCATCGCCGGCGACATCTCGACCGTCATGTCGCCGCGTACGGTGATCACCTGGGCCGAGAATGCGCGCATCTTCGGGGGCGACGTGGGCTTTGCCTTCCGTCTCACCTTCCTGAACAAGTGCGACGAGGTCGAACGCAGCACGCTCGCCGAGTACTATCAACGCTGCTTCGGCAAGGAATTGCCGTCGTCGAGCGCCAAGGGCGGCAAGCTGCACTAACCGGAGAGGGCCGCATGGCCAAGGACTCCACTCCCCTCGAGGAGTTTCGTCGCGTCACCGCCACCACAATGCGGGCGGTGTCGCGCAAGGAAGTGAACGTAGCCTTCGTTCCCGATGGCGGTTCACTGCTGGGCCAGGAAGCCCGCATCACCGTGCCGGCGCGCGATCTGCCAGTCGAGGATGTCAGCCGCGTCCGCGGCGAGGCCGACTCGATGGCGCTGAAGCTGCGCCATCATGACCGCAAGACCCATCTGCGTCGCGTGCCGCGCGGCGAGGCGGCGCGCGCGATCTTCGAGGCGGTCGAGCAGGTCCGCGTCGAGGCGCTGGGGGCCCGCAAGATGGTCGGCGTCGCCGACAATCTCTCCGCCCTGTGGCGCCAGCGCTCCGACCAGCGCGGCCATGCCCGCATCAAGACCAAGGAAGATGCGCCGATCGCCGACGTGATCGGCCTGATCGCCCGCGAGCAGCTCCTCGGTGCCGAGCCGCCCGAATCGGCCAAGGCAATGGTCGACATGTGGCGCTCCGACATCGAAAGCGCCGCCGGCCGCGACTTCCAGAAGCTGCGCGATTCGCTCACCAACCAGGAAGCGTTCGCCCGCGCCGCCCGCCAGCTCATCCGCGACCTCAAGCTCGGCGACGAGACGGCCGAACTGCAGGACGACGACAACGAGGACTCGCAGGACCAGGAGAACGCCGACGGTCAGTCGAACGAGACCGGCGACGACCAGAGCGATTCCAGCGAGACCCAGGGTTACGGTGCCCAGGGCGAGGAATCCGAGGATGCGTCCGAGCAGGACGATGCTTCCGAGACCGTCGCCGACCAGGCCCAGACCGAGATGCAGATGGGCTCGGGCGACGAGGAGGAGCCGGGCCGCGCCGAGCGTCCGTGGCTGCCGCCGGGTGCGCTCAGCAACGAGCCCGCCGGCCAGCAGTATCACGCCTATTCCAACAAGTTCGACGAGATCGTCGAGGCCGACGCGCTGTGTGACGCCGAGGAACTCGGCCGCCTGCGCAACCATCTCGACCAGCAGCTCGCGCATCTCCAAGGCGTGATCGGCAAGCTCGCCAATCGCCTGCAGCGCCGCCTGATGGCGCAGCAGAACCGCGCCTGGGAGTTCGATCTCGACGAGGGCATCCTCGACGCCGCGCGCCTCACCCGCGTCGTCACCAACCCGATGCACGCTCTGTCGTTCAAGACCGAGCGCGACACCAACTTCCGCGACACCGTGGTCTCGCTGCTGATCGACAATTCCGGCTCGATGCGCGGCCGGCCGATCACGGTTGCGGCGATGAGCGCCGACATCCTCGCGCGCACACTCGAGCGCTGTGGCGTGAAGGTCGAGATCCTGGGCTTCACGACGCGCGCCTGGAAGGGCGGCCAGAGCCGCGAGCAGTGGCTCGCCGCCGGCAAGCCGGCCAACCCGGGCCGCCTCAACGACCTGCGCCACATCGTCTACAAGCCGGCCGATGCGCCGTGGCGCCGGGCCCGCAAGAACCTGGGCCTGATGCTGCGCGAGGGCATCCTCAAGGAGAACATCGACGGCGAGGCGCTGCTGTGGGCGCACAGCCGCCTGCTGCCGCGCCCCGAAGAGCGCAAGATCATGATGGTGATCTCCGACGGCGCGCCGGTCGATGATTCCACCCTGTCGGTCAATCCCGGCAACTATCTCGAGCGGCACCTGCGTGACGTGATCGACTGGATCGAGACGCGCTCGCCGGTCGAACTGGTCGCTATCGGCATCGGTCACGACGTCACGCGCTACTATCGTCGCGCCGTCACCATCGTCGACGCCGACCAGCTGGGCGGCACGATGATGGAGCAGCTCGCCTCGCTGTTCGACGACGACGAGAAGAAGGACACGCGCGCCGCCCGCGGCTCGGGCAAGCAGCCCGGCAAGGGCGGCAAGTCCGGCAAGCGCGCGGCCTAAGCCTCGCGTCTGCTTCCGGTGACGAACCGCTTCCTCCTCACCGCCTGCCTGCTCGTCGCGGCCTGCGCCGGCGTCTCGCCGCCGCCGGCCGGCGCGCAGGAACAGCCCGTCACCATCGAGAGCTCGCCGCTCACCCTCAAGATCGACGAGCCCAAGGCGACGCGGGTCGGCCGCCTGATCTGGCGGGGCGGCCTCGAGATGCGTGCGAGTTCGCGCAATTTCGGGGGCCTGTCGGATCTGCACATCACGCCGGACGGGCGCACGCTGACCTCGATTTCCGACGAAGGCGCCTGGCTGGTCGCGACGCCCCGCTTCGATGCCAAGGGCATGCTGGTGGGGTTGGCTGACGCCACCATGGGGCAGTTGCGCGGACTGGACGGCAAGCCGATCGACAGCAAGCCCGAGGCCGATGCCGAGGCGATGGCACGCCTGCCGGATGGATCATGGATGGTGGCCTTCGAGCGCCGCCACCGGCTCTGGCGCTACACGTCGCTCACGGCGACGCCGCTGCCCGTCGATGGGCCGGCCGATATCGGCCGCCAGCCCGCCAATGGCGGCATCGAGGCGATGACGGCGCTGGCCGACGGCACGCTGATCGCCATCAGCGAGGAATACAGCCTGCATCCCGCGACGGTGACCGGCTGGATCGGCAAGCCCGACGGCAGTGGCCGCTACGTCTGGAACCCTTTCGCCTATGCCACGATCCCCGACTACAAGCCGACCGCGCTGGCGCTCCTCCCGGATGGCTCTTTCGCCACCCTGGAGAGGGCCTTCGACCTGGTGCGCGGGGTCCGGGTCCGGGTGATGCGGTTCGAGGCCAGCCAGCTCAAGCCCGGCGCGACGGTGCAGCCCGAGGAGCTGGCGCGCCTCGCCTCACCCTATGCGGTCGACAATCTCGAAGGGCTGGCGGCCACACGCGGCGCCAACGGCGAGACGCTGCTCTGGCTGATCTCGGATGACAATTTCAATCCGCTTCAGCGCAACATTCTGATGCTGTTCGAGCTGGCGCCTTAGCAGAGGCAGATTGGTGCTCGTTGCTTCCCCATTCAAATGGGGAAGTGCCCCGTCATACAGGGCGATGGGGTCATGAGTGTTGAGAAGGTCATGACCCCTCCGTCGTCTTAGGACGACGACACCTCCCCATCTGAATGGGGAGGATACAGTTCTACTGAGCCCTAGAAGGCTCTAAGCAGCCTTCTTCGCTTCCTTCTTGCCCTTGGCCGAGACGACGCGACGCTTCAGCACCTTCATCTCGGGCGTGAGCTTGCTGTCGTTCGTGTCGAGCAGGTAGGCGTCGATGCCGCCATTGTGCTCGATGGTCTTGATGCCGCGCGGCGTCAGGCGCAGGCGCACCGCATGTCCCAGCGCATCCGACAGGACCGAAGCGACCTGAAGGTTCGACATGAACCGGCGCTTCGACTTGTTGTTAGCGTGGCTCACATTGTTGCCGTACTGGACGGACTTGCCCGAGAGGGCGCAACGACGAGGCATGGCGATATCCGCTAAAAAAAAACGATCCCGCCGGGGGGCGGGAAGGCCGGCTTTTTACGGGCCGAAAGGGTGCCCGTCAAGCGAACCAGTCCACCACTCTTTCGCTGATATCCTCAACCTGGTCCTCGGGGATGACACGTCCCCGGGCCGAAATTCCCGCCTCGTGCACGCTGTTCGGGTCGCCCGAGACCAGCGGATGCCACCAGTAGAGGTCCTGCTTCAGGTGGACCAGCCGGTACCCACAAGTCCTGGGGAGCCAATCCATCTTGGCCACCACCTTTGGGGTGAGCTGGATACACTCCGGCACGATCTTCTTGCGGTTCTTGTAGTCCTTGCAGAGCGCCGTCTTGGGATCCAGCAGCCGGCAGCAGGTGTCGGTCTGGGCAAGTTCGCCCGTGCCCTCGTATTCCAGCTTGTTGACGCAGCACATGCCGCAGCCGTCGCACAGCGATTCCCACTCCTGCTGGGTCATCTCGGCGAGGGTCTTGCGCTTCCAGAAGGGTTCCTTCTGGGCGTCGGCCGCGCGTCGGGCGCGCTTCAGGAAGGATTTAGCGACCATGGAAGGCTTGTAGCATGGACCGGGCCGCCGCGGCGGGCGTGAGCCGGCCGGCTTCGACTTCGCGCTCCAGACCGCCGACCAGCCGACGCACGTCGGGGTGCGCCTTCAGTTGCGCCAGCAGGGTTTCGCCAACCTCGTTCCACATCCAGGCGCGGGCCTGCTCGGCACGGCGCTTCTGGATCCCCGCCTCGCCCACCGCCTTGTTGAAGCGCTCGACGACATCCCAGATCTCGAGGACGCCGTCGCCCGTCTGGGCCGAACTGGTGGTGACCTCGGGCGTCCAGCCGGGGGTCGGCGAGCGCAGCATGCGCAGCGCATGCTGGTAGTCGGCGGCCGAGCGCCTGGCCGTCGCCTTCAGGTCGCCGTCGGCCTTGTTGACCACGATCAGGTCGGCCAGTTCGATCACGCCACGCTTGATGCCCTGCAGATCGTCGCCCCCGGCCGGCAGCAGCAGCACGATGAACATGTCGACCATGTCGGAGACGGCCGTCTCGGACTGCCCGACTCCCACCGTCTCGACGATCACCGTGTCGAACCCGGCGGCTTCCACCAGCAACATCGTCTCGCGCGTGCGCCGGGCGACACCGCCCAGGGTGATGCCGGCCGGCGACGGCCGGATGAAGGCCTCCCGGCGCCGCGACAGCTCTTCCATGCGCGTCTTGTCGCCCAGGATCGAGCCGCCGCCGCGCTTGGACGAGGGATCGATCGCCAGCACGGCCAGCGAACGGCCTCGCTCCAGCAGCGACAGGCCAAAGCGTTCGATCAGGGTCGACTTGCCGACGCCGGGCACGCCGGTGATGCCCAGCCGCACCGACTTGCCGGTGTGCGGCAGCACCTCGGCCAGCAGTGCATCGGCACGCGCACGGTGGTCGCTGCGGGTCGATTCGATCAGGGTGATGGCCTGTGCGAGCGCACGCCGGTCGCCCGCCAGCAGGGGCGCAAGAAGGGGGTCGGCCGACTCGCCGGAAATCGCTGCGGACGCATTCATCGGCAACCAGCCTTATCAGCCGCGGCGGCGCATTGCCAGCAAGGCGCCCACCGTGGCGATCGCGTAGAAAAAGCCCAGCGTCCAACCAAGACCGGGTTCGCCGACCGCATCCATGGCCGCCCCCGTGAGCGGCCGGCCGACCAGCCCGCCCACGACGTAGATCAGGCTGAAGGCGGTATTCGCGCGCGCGATGTCGCCGCCCTGGAAGCGCTGGCCGAGCAGTGCCAGGCCCACCGGATAGATCGCGAACGAGATGCCGCCCCACAGCATGATGACACCCACGATGCCAAACGACTGGGCCGGCACGAAGGTGAGACCGATCACCAGCGCGGCGCTGACCAGCGTGCAACCCGCCAGCACGCCGCGCCGGTCGACATGGTCGCCCAGCCAGCCGATCGGCCATTGCAGGGCCACGTTGCCGACCACGAAGGCCGAGAGCCACAGCGCGCCGGTCTCCGGCGCGACGCCGGCGCTGACCGCATAGACCGGCAGGAAACTGAAGGCGACCTGCTCGCCGAGGCCTCCCGCAAAGGCCGCGAGCATGGCCAGCGGCGCCGCCACGAAGATGGCGCCGTATCCACTGTCGGCGTGATGCCGGATTGCCGGCGCCCGGTACCTGTAGGGCAGCAGCGGCAGGGCGACCAGAAGGGCGAGCCCGGCGCAGGTCAGGAACGGCACCGGCCCGTAGACGCCGACGAGCTGCAGCACGAAGGGTCCAAGCGCCATGCCGCCCGCGAACATCGCGGCATAGATCGCCATGACCCGGCCACGCCGCTTCTCCTCGACGACGAGGTTCATCCAGATCTCGCTCACCACCCACGGCACGCCGCCGACCGCGCCGTGCAGGAAGGAGAGCACGAACCAGGCGACCGGATCCGTGGTCAGCGTATAGCCGACCGTGCACAGGGAACCTGCCAGGACGGCGGCCAGGATGAGCGGCACGGCGCCGAAGCGGGCGGCCAGCCGGGGAATGTACGGCCCGGTCGTGAGCATGCCGAGCGCCCAGGCGGCGGCGACGATGCCGATGGTGAGCTTGTCCTCGCCCTGCCGCTCCAGCGCGAGCGGCACCAGCGGCATCACCGCGCCCGACTGCAGGCCGATGGCGGCGCAGGCGGCGAAGACGGGAACGAGGGAACGCCAGGGGCCGGTGGCGGGCGTGCTAGTCGCCGACACGCAAATGCCCTTCGGCGCGGAAGGAGGCCGCCTCCTCGACGCGGCGCTCGGCCGCGGCGGCGGCCTCCTGCTGGCGCCGCCACATGTCGGCATACAGGCCATTGCGGGCCAGCAGCTCGCCGTGACGGCCGCGCTCGGCGACCCGGCCGCGGTCGAGCACGATGATCTCGTCGGCGTTGATGATGGTCGACAGGCGATGGGCGATGATCACCGTGGTGCGGCCGCGGCTGACCTCTTCCAGCGAGCGCTGGATCTCCTGCTCGGTGCGCGTGTCGAGCGCGCTGGTCGCCTCGTCGAACAGCAGGATGCGCGGATTCTTGAGGATGGTCCGCGCGATCGCCACGCGCTGCTTCTCGCCGCCGGAGAGTTTCAGCCCGCGCTCGCCCACCGTGGCCTCGTAGCCCTGCGGCAGGGCCACGATGAAATCGTGGATGCGGGCCAGGCGGGCGGCCTCCTCGACCTCTTCGCGGCTGGCGCCGGGCCTTCCGTAGGCGATGTTGTAGTAGATCGTGTCGTTGAACAGCACGGTGTCCTGCGGCACGACACCGATGGCGGCGCGCAGGCTCCCCTGCTGGACCTCGCGGATGTCCTGCCCGTCGATGCGGACATGGCCCGACGAGACGTCATAGAAGCGGAACAGGATGCGCGAGATGGTCGACTTGCCGGCGCCGCTCGAGCCGACGATGGCCACCGTATGTCCGGGCGCCACGCGGAAGCTGACATCGTGCAGGATCGGCCGCGACGGCTCGTAGCAGAAGTCGACATGATCGAACACGATCTCAGCCCCGGCCACGGCGAGCGGCGGCGCACCCGGCCTGTCGGCGATTTCGGCCGGCACGTCGAGGAGGCCGAACATCTTCTCCATGTTGACCAGCGCGTTGCGGATCTCGCGATAGGCGAAGCCCAGCATGTTGAGTGGCATGTAGAGCTGGATCAGGAAGGCGTTGACCGCCACGAAGTCGCCGATCGTCATCGTGCCGGCGATCACGCCCTGGCCCGCCATCGCCATCACGGCGACGAGGCCCACGGAGATGATGGCTCCCTGCCCGATGTTGAGCAGCGAGAGCGTGCGGCTCGAGCGGATGGCGGCATCCTCGTAGCGCCGGCGGCCGACATCGTAGCGCCTGGCCTCGTGCGGCTCGTTGCCGAAGTACTTCACGGTCTCGAAATTCAGCAGGCTGTCGATTGCCTTGGCGTTCGCCTCGGTGTCGGCCTCGTTCATCGAGCGCACGAACTTGATGCGCCATTCCGAGAAGACGATCGAGAAGACGATGTAGACGCCGACCACGACCAGCGTCACGACCGAGAAGCGCCAGTCGTAGAGGCTCCACAGGATGCCGCCGACCAGCATGATCTCGAACAGCGTCGGCAGGATGTTGAAGGTCGTGAAGCGGATCAGGAAATCCATGCCCTGCGTGCCGCGCTCGATGACGCGACTGATGCCGCCCGTCTGCCGCTCGAGATGGAACCGCAGCGACAGTGCATGGAGATGCCCGAACACGACGAGCGCCAGGTTGCGGATCGCCCG
Organism: Reyranella sp.; assembly: GCF_965279625.1. Taxonomy (GTDB): domain Bacteria; phylum Pseudomonadota; class Alphaproteobacteria; order Reyranellales; family Reyranellaceae; genus Reyranella. The sequence continues at coordinate 4,549,638 of NZ_OZ257251.1, read as the reverse complement.
CTGGGCCACCGGGGCGAAAATGGCGTCGCGAATTTCGCCGAAGGCCTGCGCGGCCACGCGGGCGGCCCCGTAGGCGACGATCAGGGCGATCGGCACCGCGACCGCCTGCGCCGCGGGCGTTCCCAGCGCATCGACGGCGTCCTTGTAGAGGAGCGGGACGTAGACGTTGGTCACCTTGGCGATCACCAGCAGCACCAGGGCGATCACGACCCGGACCCGCAGGGCGAATTCATTCTTCGGCCACAAATGGCGTCCGAGAATCGTGATGACGCCCCAGGCGCGGGGGCCGTCGACCTTGGGGATGCCGTCAGGGCCGGGTTTCGACATGAACGAAAAATGCCTTATTGGGCCACCATGTTGGGTGGCGAAGGGAGCGTCGGGCTTCTATCGTGCCCATGGAGCCGACGTAAGCCCTTCCGGGAAAGGGAGTCTCATGAGTTTTCGTAGGGCCTTGGCAGCGATCGTCTTGAGCGTGGCCGCGCCTGCGGCCGCATCGGCCCAGGGCGCCTCCGACGCGCGCCAGGTCGACATTGCCTACGAGATCACCTTCGCGGGCCTGTCCGGCTTCCGAATCGACCTTACCGCCAAGTTCAACGGTCCGAACTACGATATCGAAAGCCGCACCTTCAAGGAAGGCGTGCTGCGCGCGGTCACCATGCACTATGACGGCCGCAATCGCGCCTGGGGCGGCTTCTCCCCGCAAGGCGCGCGGCCGGCCGCCGGCTCGCTGTCCATCGTCGTCGGCGACAAGCCGCGCACCTGGATCGCGCAATATGCCGGAAGCACCGTGCAGGAGAGCCACAACCCCGCCTACACGCCGTCGCCGCAGAACACCATTTCCGAGGAGCAGCGGCGCGGCTCGCTCGACCCGCTCTCGGCCGCGCTCAGCGTCGGCATGGCCGGCGACGCGGCCTGCGACCGCACGGTGCAGACCAACGACGGCAAGCGCCGCATCGACGTCATCATCAAGAAGGTCGGCACCGAGCCCGCCGCCTCCGCCGGGATCCCCGGCGCGCAGGGCGACGTCCTCGTCTGCGAGATCTTCACCAAGCGCGTGGCCGGCGAGTTCGACAGCGCACCGAAGGAGGCCGAAACCGAGCGCGAACGGCCGATGCGCGTCTGGCTGGCCCATATGGACCAGAGCCAGATCCGCTACCCTGCCAAGCTCGAAGCCCAGACCGGCTTCGGCACGATCCGCGGCCGCATCCTCTCCTTCCGCGAACGCCCGATGACGCCGGACGAAAGCCAAGCGATGCGGAAGTAGCCCTCATGTTCCTCTCCCCCGATAGGGGGAGTGGCTAGGTGAGGGGGTTACAGGAGGTGCGTCGCCCCCTCACCCAACCTTTCCCCTACCGGGGAGCGGAGTCTGAAAGGGCAGACTCAGGCCTCGCGCGGCTGCGACGCCCGGGCCTTTCGACGGCTCAAAATTCGCCCTATCGCCATCGACGGAACCGACGCCCGACGGGCCACGGTCTGCAAACCCGCGGGATGCGGGTGGCGTCGTGACGCCGTTCCTCGATCTTCCTCTCCGTCCATCGTGCGGCCGTGCCGGACCATTTGGGTCCGCGTAGCGGCATCGTCGCCGATTCCAGTTTGAATATTCTTTCAAAATACGGAAAGAGTATCCAATAAGTAAAAAACGGCCGCGGAACGGACGTCGAGGAGGAACTTTGATCAAAGTCATCCGCGCCTGCGAGAACGGCGCCCGATACCTGGGAATTGCCGCGACCGTGTTGATCATGGCGATCATCGCGTGTGACGTGATCCTTCGTTATGCCTTCAACGCGCCGCTCGCCTGGGCTTATGAATTCATCGGCCTCTACGTGATGGCGGCGCTGTTCTTCCTGCCGCTGGGTTACGTCCAGCGCTGTCACGGCAACATTGCCGTCGACCTGTTCGTCAAGCTGCTGCCTCCGGCGGTGCGGTCGGCGTTCAACCGTCTGGGCAATGTCCTCGCAGCCGCCGTCTTCTCGATCGCCTGCGGGGCCTTCGCCGTGAAGGCCCTCGATGCCTTCGTGAGCGGAGACGAGATCATTGGCCCTTACATCTGGGTCACCTGGCCGATCTACACGATCGTCGCGGTGGGGCTCGGCCTGTTCGTGCTGCGCCTGCTGGTCCAGGTCGTTCAATCCGACGCGACGCTGGAACGCGATGCGGCTGAAGGAGACCACGGCGTATGAGCCCTGTTCTGATCGCCTGTCTCCTGCTGGGCGGGCTGCTGCTGTTCGGCGTGCCCGTCGCCTTCTCGCTCGCCGTCGCGGGCGCAGTGGGCCTGTTCATGATCGGCGGCTGGGACAGCCTGGTCGGGATCCTCGAGACGACAACGCTCTCCAGCGTCAGCGCCTACGAGCTGGTCTCGATCCCGATGTTCATCCTGATGGCCGAATTCGTGATCCTGAGCGGCATCGCCAATGGTCTCTTCGAGGCGGCCTCGCTGTGGGTCGGCCGCGTCCGCGGTGGCCTGGCGATGGCGACCGCCCTGGCCGGTGCCGGGTTCGGCGCGATCTCGGGCTCGAGCACCGCTTCCGCCGCCACGCTGGCCTCGACCAGCCTGCCCGCGATGCTGCGCCAGGGCTATGATCCCAAGCTGGCCAGCGGCGTGGTCGCGATCTCCGGCACGCTGGCGATGCTGATTCCACCCAGCGTCGCGCTGGTCCTCTATGGCGTCATCGCCGACATCAGCGTCGGCAAGCTGCTGATCGCGGGCGTCATCCCCGGCCTCATCGTGACCCTGGCCATCATGCTCACCGTCTATGTGATCGTGCTGTTCGATCCCAAGGCGGCCCCGACGGCGGTCTCCGTTCCCTGGCGCGTGAAGTTCGGCGCGTTGAAGGAACTGGGACCGATGCTGCTGCTCTTCGGGCTGATCACGGTGTGCATCTACACCGGCCTTTCGACCCCGACCGAGGCCTCGGCGATCGGCGCCCTCGGGGCTTTGGGCCTCGCGGTGCGCAGCGGAAACTTCAGCCTCACCGCCTTCATGTCGGCCTGCTCCCGGTCGGCACGGACGACCTGCATGATCCTGCTGATCATCGTCGGCGCGCATATCTTCGGCTACTTCTTCACGCTGACCCGCACGACCTACTCGATCGTCAGCTGGGTCTCGGCGCTGCCGCTCGATCCTTTCGTCATCCTGGCGATCATCCTGTTCGGCTACATCGTGCTGGGCTGCGTGATGGACCAGGCGGCCATCCTCATCCTGACGGTGCCGGTGGTGCTGCCGGTCATCAAGGCGCTGGGCTTCGACCCGGTGTGGTTCGGGGTCATCGTGGTCGTCACGGCGGAACTGGGAATGGTCACGCCGCCGGTTGGGCTCAACGTCTTCGTCGTCTCCAAAACGACGGGCATGCCACTCGGCACCGTGTTCCACGGCGTCTGGCCGCACGTCGTCGCGCACATCCTCATTCTGGTCCTGCTGACGGTCGTTCCGGGACTGGTGATGTGGCTTCCGTCCAACATGCAGTGAAGAAAACAGGAGGATTCACATGATCGCCCATTTCCGCATACCGCTGCTGGCGTTCGCCGCTGTCGCCGGCTCGGCCGCGACTGCCTCGGCGCAGATCGTGATCAAGATCGCCGATTCGTTTCCCGCCGGCCACTACGTCGTCGAGAACATGACCAAGCCGTGGATGGAAGAGGTCACCAAGCAGACCGGCGGCAAGGTGAAGTTCGAGTATTATCCGGCGGAGCAGCTCGGCAAGGCCAAGGACATGCTGTCGCTGACGCAGAGCGGCGTGGCCGACATGGCCTATGTCGTGCCGTCCTTCGTGCCCGACAAGATGGCGCTGTCGCCGGTCGCCGAACTGCCGCTCGCGGAGGCGGTCGGCTGCAACGGCGCCATGGCCTACTACAACCTGGTCAACGCGGACAGCCAGCTTCGCAAGCTCGACTTCGATGCCAACCGCGTCCGCCCGCTGCTGGTGCAGAACCTGCCGCCCTATCAGGTCTTCACGGCGAAGAAGATCAATTCGTTGAAGGATCTGCAGGGCATGAAGATCCGCGTCACGGGCTCGGCCAAGGCCGCCGTGATGCAGCGCATAGGCGCGGTGCCGGTGCAGATCCCGACGCCGGAAGTGCGCGAAGCGCTGTCGCGCGGAACGGTCGACGGCATCAACTTCGTCTACACCAGCCTGTTCCCGTACGATCTCAATCCACTGGTGAAGACCGGCACGGCAGACGTGAACTTCGGCGGCTGGATCTCGAGCTACATCATCAGCGACCGCAAGTGGAAATCCCTGCCGGCCGACGTCCAGCAGGTGATGTCGACGCTGGCGGAAAAATACTCCCGCCAGAACTGCGAGAAGGTGATGGTCGACGACGTGCGTGACCGCGATCGCCTCGTGCAGGGCGGCATGTCGCTGCTGCGCCTCACCGATGCCGAGAAGGCCGACTTCGATGCCAAGACGCGCGACGTCGCAGACCAGTGGGCGGCCGACCTCGACAAGCGCGGCAAGGCCGGCAGCGTGGTCCTGAAGGAATACCGCGACCAGCTCGCCAAGAAGAACTGAGGTCGCTTGGGTCTCCCGGTCCTGCCGCGGGGCCGGGAGGACGTATCGCGTTTCGTGGGGTTTGATGATGCCGCTTTCCGGCGTGAAGGTTCTCGATCTGACGACGGTGCTGATGGGCCCGTACGCGACGCAGCTCCTGGGCGATTTCGGCGCCGACGTGACCAAGGTCGAGGCGGCGGGCGGCGATTCGGTGCGGGGTATCGGTCCCGGCCGCAGTGACGGCATGGGCGCGGCCTTCCTGGCGGTCAATCGCAACAAGCGCAGCATCTCGATCGACCTCAAGAGCGAGAGCGGCCGGCAACTGCTGCTCGACCTGGCGCGCCGCGCGGACGTGCTGGTCTACAATCTGCGACCGCACGTCATGGAAAAGCTCGGCCTCACCTACGAGGTCTTCGAGGCGATCAACCCGAAGCTGCTCTATGTCGGCGTCTACGGCTACGGCCGTCATGGCCGCTACGCGAAGCGCCCGGCGTACGACGACCTGATCCAGGCCATGACGGCCATCCCCTCGCTCTACGGGCAGTCGGCCGGTTCGGATCCGCGCTATGTGCCGTTTCCCGTCGTCGACCGCTTCGTCGGCCTCTATGCGGCGATGACGATCGCGAGCGCGCTCTACGAGCGCACGCGTTCGGGACGTGGCCAGCGGATCGACGTGCCGATGTTCGAGACTATGGCCAGCGTCGTGCTCGGAGACCATATCGGCGGCCATGCCTTCGTCCCGCCGATCGGTCCCCCGGGCTATGCGCGCCAGCTCTCGCGCAGCCGCCGCCCCTATCCGACCCGCGATGGCTACCTCGCGATCCTTCCCTACAACGACGAGCAGTGGCGCCGCTTCTTCCGGTCGGTCGACAAGCTCGAACTCTTCGAGAACGATCCGCGCTTCGCCGACATCGGCGCACGCACGCGCAACACCGACGCGCTCTACGACATCGTCGCCGACATCCTGACCACCCGCACCACCGACGAATGGCTGGACGTGATGGCCGAGGCGGACATCCCGGCGACTCCCCTCTACGGGCTGAGCGACGTGTTCGAGGATCCGCACCTCCAGGAAGTCGGCTTCTTCCGCGAGCAGGAACATCCGACCGAGGGCCGCGTGCTGTCGATGCGCGTGCCGTCGGAATGGTCGCGAACGCCGCCGCAGCACGACCGACCGGCGCCGCGCATGGGCGCCGACTTCCAGGACATCCTGACCGAGCTCGGCCTTTCGCCGGAGCGAATCGAGGAACTCACCGCGGCGGGCGTCGTGAAGGCGGGCAAATGAGCGGCAAGGGCGTTCTATCCGGAGTCCGGATCGTCGAGTTCGCAGGCATCGGGCCGTCGCCAATGGCGGCCATGCTGCTGGCCGAACTCGGCGCCGAGGTGCTGCGCGTCGACCGCACGGCCAAGGTCCAGCTCGGTACGCACAAGCCGGAGCGCTTCAATCTCCTCTATCGCAGCCGGCGCACGATTGACGTCGACCTGAAGGCGGCGCAGGGCAAGGCCCTTGCGCTCGATCTCGTGGCCAAGGCCGATATCGTCCTGGAAGGGTTCCGCCCGGGCGTCATGGAAAGACTTGGCCTGGGCCCGAACGATTGCTTCGCGCGTCGCCCCGCCCTCGTCTATGGCCGCGTCACCGGCTGGGGCCAGGAGGGTCCGCTCAGTGCCTATGCCGGTCATGATCTGAACTACGTCGCACTCTCGGGCGCCCTGCATGCCATCGGCGCGAAAGACGGTCCGCCGATCCCGCCGCTCAATCTGGTCGGGGATTTCGGCGGCGGTGCGCTCTACATCGCGATGGGCGTGCTGGCAGCGCTGGTTCAGGCCCGTGCGACCGGCAAGGGCCAGGTCGTGGATGCCGCGATGGTCGACGGCGCCTTGTCGCTGATGACGGTCTTCTACGGCGTCAACGCCGCCGGCCTCTTCTCGACCGAGCGCGGCACCAACGCGCTCGACGGCAGCGATCCCTACTACGCCGTCTATCCTTGTGCCGACGGAAAGTACCTCTCCGTGGCGCCGATCGAGACCCGCTTTCGCGAAGTCTTCTCGGACATCGCGGGACTGGATTTGCGCGGGCATCCGGATCTCACGCCCACGACGGCCGAAGCCAAGGAGCGCGTGCGGCAGCTGATCGCGGCGAAGCTCCTCACCAGGACGCGCGACGAATGGGCGGCGCTGTTCGCCGCCAGCGACGCCTGCGTGGCCCCCGTTCTCTCGGTCGAAGAAGCGCCGTCGCATCCGCATCTCGCGGCGCGCCGCTCCTTCACGACCCTCGACGGCATCGTCCAGCCGGTGCCCGCGCCGCGCATGCCGGGCAACGACAGGCCGGCGGAGCTGGCGCGGCGGGACGACCCGGCAGGCGCGCTGGCCGACTGGGGAATCGATGCTGCCCGGGCCGAGGCACTGAAGACCGCCGGCCTGCTGGCCTAGGGAGTCCCATGCTGCAGATTGCCTTTCCGCACCGGAACGCCGACCTCGATGCCTTCGGCGCGTTTCGCGAGCGTGTGCGAAACTTCCTCAATGCCGATCCCGCCGCCCGCGAACCGCGCGCCGATTGCTGGTCGCAGTTCGATGCCGCGTTCAGCCGCCGCCTCGCGGAGGCGGGATTCCTCGGCCTGACCTGGCCGAAGAAGTATGGCGGCGGCGAGCGATCGTCGCTTGAGCGCTTCATCCTGCTGGAGGAATTGCTGGCCGCGGGTGCGCCCGTCGGCGCCCACTGGATTTCCGAACGGCAGGTCGGTCCCTTGCTGTTGCGCTACGGGACCGAGGCGCAGCGCGCGGAATTTCTGCCACGCATCGCCCGCGCCGAACTCTTCTTCTGCATTGGCCTCAGCGAGCCCGACAGCGGCTCCGATCTCGCGAGCTTGCGAACGGCGGCGGTAGCCACGCCGGAAGGCTGGCGGGTTCGCGGCCGCAAGGTCTGGACCTCTAACGCCCATCGCAATCATTACATGGTCCTGCTGTGCCGCACCGACCCGCAGTCGCAGCGGCATGCGGGCCTCTCGCAACTCATCGTCGACATGGAATCGCCCGGCCTGACGCTGCGGCCGATCCCCAACATGTCGGGCGAGCATGAATTCAACGAGGTGACGTTCGACGACGTGCTCGTGCCGCACGACCGGGTGGTCGGTACGGTCGGCAACGGATGGGAACAGGTGACGAGCGAGCTCGCCTTCGAGCGCAGCGGACCCGAGCGTTTCATGTCGTCCTTCATCCTGCTGCGACATCTCACGAAGACGGCGCACACCTTGCCGGCCGAGAAGCTCGGCCTGCTGACGGCGCGACTGCTCGGTCTGCGCGCCCTCTCGGTTTCCGTCGCCGCGATGCTGAACGACGGCAAGCTGCCCAACCTCGAAGCGGCGCTGGTGAAGGAACTGGGGTCGCGGCTCGAACAGGATGTCGGGGAGGTGCTTCTCGACGGACTCGAGAGTGCGCCCGATCCGGGGAGCGCCGATACGATGAACCGGCTGATCGCCCAGACGCTGCTTCACGCACCGTCCTATTCCATTCGCGGCGGCGCCCGCGAAATCCTGCGCGGCATCATCGCGCGCGGCCTGGGATTACGCTGATGATCGAAGACAGTCCCGTCCATGCCTCGGCCCTGCGCGCGCTGGCGCCGATTTCGACGATCGGCAGAGGCAACGACGTCCCGGCGCCGGAAGCCTGGACAAGCCTCTGGCCGACGCTCGAGCGAGACGGCTTCACCTTGCCCGCCGTGACTGCCGAGCTCGGGGGTACCGGAGGCGAGTTGCCGGACGAGCTTGCCGTGATCCATGCTTGCGCCGCCGTGGCGGCGCGCTGTCCGCTGCCGGAGACGGCCGTGGCCGGTGCTTTGCTGGCTGCAGCCGGGCATGCCGTGCCGCCCGGTCCGCTGGTCCTCGTCGCGCCTGCCGGGTGCGCCGGTCTCGCGCTGGCCGAGGGACGGCTCGACGGCGTGGCGACGGGTGTCCCCTGGGCCGGCCAGGTCGGCCACGCAGTACTGCCTCTGTCCCAGGGGCTCGCGCTTGTGAGCCTGGAGGGATGCGTCATCGAGGCCGGCCGCAATCTCGCGGGCGAGCCGCGCGACTCGGTGCGTTTTCACCGTCACCGTCCCGTGGCCCTATTGGCGGATGTGCCGGCGGACGCGCTGCTGCTGCGCGGCGCGCTGATGCGGTCGGTACAGATCTGCGCAGCAGCCGAGCAGGCGCTCCAACTGGCCATCGGCTACACGACGAACCGCAAGCAGTTCGGCAAGCCGCTGGCCTCCTTCCAGGCCGTCCAGCACCAGATCGCGGGGGCCGCCAGCAAGCTCGCCGCAGCACGGATCCTGCTCGACGCCGCCTACGAGTCCCTCGCGCGCGGCGGCGCAGCGGAGCGTGAGATCGCAGCGGCCCGGATCAATGCCTGCCTCGCGGGCGGCGAATGCGCGGCGGTCGCTCATCAGGTGCACGGTGCCATGGGCTATGCCTGGGAGTACGACCTCCACCGCCACACGTCGGCCATCCAGGCCTGGCGCGCCGAGTTCGGTCCGCTCGCCTACTGGGCAGAGCGGCTGGGCGCGCGGGCATCCGCCGGCCCGTCTGCGGATCTCTGGCAGTTCATCACGTCATGAAAGGATCTGAAATGGAGCCGGCAGTCCTGGTCGAACGGGATGGCGGCATCGCCGTCGTTCGCCTGAACCGGCCTCAGCGCCGCAACGCCTTCACCGACGTCGCAATGATCGACGAGGTGGCCGACACGATCCGCGCGCTCGATCGCGACCGGGAAGTGAAGTGCCTCGTGCTGACGGGCAACGGCTCCGCCTTCTCCGCCGGCGGCGATCTCAAGGCGATGCTGGACGGCACGTCGCTCGTCGACCGCGAGCGCCCCGAGGCCACGCGCATGGCCTATCGCCGCGGCATCCAGCAACTGCCCGAGCTGTTCGAGGCACTCGAAGTGCCGGTGATCGCGGCCGTCAACGGTCCGGCCATGGGGGCGGGCTGCGACCTCGCGATGATGTGCGACATCCGCATCGCCTCCGAGACCGCGCGGTTCGCCCAGACATTCGTCACCCTGGGCCTGGTGTCGGGCGACGGCGGCGCCTGGCTGCTGCCGCGCACGTTGAGCTTCGCCGATGCCTGCGAGCTGGCTTTCACCGGAGACACGATCGACGCGGCGCGGGCGCTCGAGATCGGGCTGGTCAGCCGGGTCGTCACGCCGGAGAGCCTGATGGAGGAGACGATGTCGCTGGCCCGGCGCATCGCGCGTCATCCGGCCGACGGCGTGCGCATGACCAAGCGCCTGCTCAGGATGGGACGCAACATGCAGATCAACCATCTGCTCGAAGTCTCGGCGGCGATGCAGGCGCTGGGGCACAATACGCCGGAACATCGCACGGCCCTGGTGGAAGCCTATGAGCGCATCTCGCGAAAGCCGACGCGCTAGTTGCTGCTGATCGCCTCGGCGGTGGCCTGCAGCCGTTCCAGGTTTTCCTTGAAGTTCGTCTTGATGCGCACGGTAGGGCCGGAAATCGCCAGCGCATAGTGCTCGCCGCGCATCGTCAGCGGCACGCACAGGGACGTCATGTCGGCGATCGTCTCCTCCGCATTCGTGTACCAGCCGCGGCGGCGGCTCGCGGCCAGCTCCTTCCTGAGCTGGCTGTCATTGGTGATCGTGTGCTTCGTGACCTTTTCCAGGGTCACGTGGGAGAGGATCTTCTCCAGCTCCTCTTCGCGCAGCGATCCCAGCAGGGCCTTGCCGATGGCCGTCGCATGCACGGGCCGCAGGTCGCCGACCTGGGGCATGTACCGCGCCGGCGCCGAGGTGACCTCGACGGCGAGCAGGATGACCCTGTTGCGACAGAGCTTGCCGAACATCGCGGTCTCTCGCGATTCGTCGCACAGCTGGCGCACGGCGCCGCCCACCACCGACAGGACCGGGTCGGACTTGGTGATGTCCTCCGCGACGTCGCGCAGGCGGGCGGTGGGATAGAAACTGTTGCCGGGCGGCAGGTTGAAGAGGTAGCCCCGCGCCTCGAGCGTGCGGATGATCGAAAAGCAGCTCGACACGGGCACCTTGAGGGCCCGTGCCATTTCCGAGACGGTCATCGGACGGCGGATCGTCGCGAAGGCCTCGAACAGGTCGATGGTCCGCGAGGCGGCGCGAACATTGATCCCGCCGGCGGGTTTGCCGTCCTTATCCTTCCTCGGCTCCTTCATCGGAAACCTCGAAAGAGCGCACAAGACGCCATCGTTGCCGCGCTACCCAGCGTCCAGGCCGCAGTGCACGTCAGGCCGCGCGCTTCTGGTCGCGCTGGCGCAGGATCGAGAGGATTTCGGCGGCGGCGGCCGGGATGTTGGTGCCCGGTCCGTAGATCGCCGCGACCCCCGCCTTCTTCAGGAAGTCGTAGTCCTGGGCGGGAATGACGCCGCCCACCACGACCATGATCTCCGAGGCGTTCTGCTTGGCCAGCTCCTCGATGAGCTGCGGCACCAGCGTCTTGTGGCCGGCGGCCTGGCTCGAGATGCCGATCACGTGCACGTCGTTCTCGATGGCGGCGCGCGCGGCTTCCTCGGGCGTCTGGAACAGCGGGCCGACATCGACGTCGAAGCCAAGATCGGCGAAGGCCGTGGCGATCACCTTGGCGCCGCGATCGTGGCCGTCCTGGCCCATCTTCACGACCATGAGACGCGGCCGGCGGCCCTCCTCCTCAGCGAAGGCGGCGATGTCGGTGCGGATGCGGTCGAGACCGGCATCGCCCTCCCATTCGCCGGCATAGACGCCGGAGATCGAGCGGATGGTCGCCTGGTAGCGGCCGTAGACGCCTTCCAGCGCCGACGAGATCTCGCCCACCGTGGCGCGGGCGCGCGTCGCCTCGATCGCGAGGCCGAGCAGGTTGCCGGTGCCGGTGCGGGCGGCCTCGCCCAGCGCCTTCAACGCGGCGACGCACTTGGCCTCGTCGCGGGTGGTGCGGATCGTGTGCAGGCGCTTCAGCTGGGCCTCGCGCACGACGTCGTTGTCGATGTCGAGGATGTCGATCGCCGACTCTTCCTTGAGCTGAAACTTGTTCACGCCGACCACGATCTCCTCGCCGCGGTCGATGCGGGCCTGGCGCCGCGCCGAGGCCTCCTCGATGCGCAGCTTCGGCATGCCGGCCTCGACGGCCTTGGTCATGCCGCCCAGCGCCTCGACTTCCTCGATCAGCTTGCGCGCCTCGGCGACCAGGCTCGCGGTCAGCGATTCGACGTAGTAGCTGCCGGCCAGCGGATCGACGACCTTGGTGACGCCGGTCTCGTGCTGGAGGATGAGCTGGGTGTTGCGCGCGATGCGCGCCGAGGTCGGCGTCGGCAGGGCGATCGCCTCGTCGAACGAGTTGGTGTGCAGCGACTGCGTGCCGCCCAGCACCGCCGCCATCGCCTCGTAGGCGGTGCGGATCACGTTGTTGTACGGGTCCTTCTCGGTGAGCGAGACGCCCGAGGTCTGGCAGTGCGTGCGCAGCGACAGCGAATCGGCCTTCTTGGGCTCGAACGGCTTGATCAGCTCGGCCCACAGGAAGCGCGCGGCGCGCAGCTTGGCGGCTTCCATGAAGAAGTTCATGCCGATGCAGAAGAAGAACGAGAGGCGCGGCGCGAAGGCGTCGATGTCGAGGCCCTTGGCCTTGGCGGCGCGCACGTATTCGAGGCCGTCGGCCAGCGTGAAGGCCAGCTCCTGAACCAGCGTCGAGCCCGCCTCCTGCATGTGATAGCCGGAGATCGAGATCGAGTTGAACTTGGGCATGTAGAGCGCGGTGTGCTCGATGATGTCGGCCACGATGCGCATCGAGGGTCCGGGCGGATAGATATAGGTGTTCCGGACCATGAACTCCTTGAGGATGTCGTTCTGGATCGTGCCCGCGAGCTTGTCCTGCGGCACGCCCTGCTCCTCGGCGGCGACGATGTAGCCGGCCAGCACCGGCAGCACGGCCCCGTTCATCGTCATCGACACGCTCATCTTGTCGAGCGGGATGCCGTCGAACAGGATCTTCATGTCCTCGACGGAATCGATCGCCACGCCCGCCTTGCCGACGTCGCCGACGACCCTCGGATGATCGGAGTCGTAGCCGCGATGGGTGGCGAGATCGAAGGCCACCGACAGGCCCATCTGGCCGGCCGCGAGATTGGCGCGATAGAACTTGTTGCTCTCTTCCGCGGTCGAGAAGCCGGCATACTGGCGGACCGTCCAGGGACGGCCGGCGTACATCGTGGCCTTGGGCCCGCGCGTGAAGGGCGGGAAGCCGGGCATCGTGCCCACCGTCTCGATCTGCTCGAGATCGGCCGCCGTGTAGAGCGGCTTCACCGGAATCCCCTCGGGGGTCATCCAGGTGAGGTCATCGAGCGGGCGGTCGCGCAGCTCCTTCGCTGCGAGCTTTTCCCAGTCGGCGAGGGTCTTCTTCGGAAAATCGGCCATGTCCGCAATGTACTGCGGATTTCCGGCCCCCAAAAGACCCGCTTATTCGTTGGCCAAAATCGTGTTTCGCACCAGGGGATAGATCTGGGTGGCCCAGCGGCGGCCGCTGAACACGCCGTAATGGCCGACGCCGGCCTGCATGTAGTGCTTCTTGCGATAGGGCCGCAGGCTGGAACAGAGGTCGTGGGCGGCCACGGTCTGGCCGAGCGCGCAGATATCGTCGCGCTCGCCCTCGATGGTGAACAGGGCGGTGCGGCGGATCGCCTTGGGATCGACCCGGCGGCCCTTCCAGTCGAGCTCGCCCTTGGGCAGCCGGTGCTCCTGGAACACCCACTGGACGGTCTCGAGATAGAACTCGGCGGCCATGTCGAGGACGGCGAAATACTCGTCGTAGAAGGCCTTGATGGTGTTGGCCTGCTCGGTCTCGCCCTTGGACAGGTGCTGGTAGAGCTCGACCTGCGCCTTGATGTGGCGCTCGGCGTTCATGCTCATGAAGGCGGTGAGCTGGATGAAGCCGGGATAGACCCGCCTTGTGGCGCCGGGATAGCGCATCGGCACGCGATGGATCAGGTTCTGCTCGAACCAGCTGATCGGCTTGCCCATCGCCAGCTCGTTGACCTTGGTCGGGCTGATGCGAGTGTCGATCGGGCCGGCCATCAGGGTCATGCTGCGCGGCTGCGCCGGATTGTCGTCCTCGGCCATGATCGCCACCGCCGCCAGCGCCTGCACGCAGGGCTGGCAGACCGCGATGACATGGACGCCTTCGCCCATCACCTCGAGGAACTTGATCAGGTGCTCGACATATTCGTCGAAGCCGAAGCGGCCGTTCCAGATGCCGACATCGCGGGCATTGGCCCAGTCGGTGATGTGGACGTCATGGTCCGGCAACAGAACGCGCACGGTATCGCGCAGAAGCGTCGCAAAATGCCCTGAAAGAGGCGCGACCAGCAGGACCTTGGGCTGCGGCGGGACGCCCACCTTGGCGAAGCGCAGCAGGGTCCCGAACGGCGTGGCGAAGACCTCTTCCTCGCGCACCGCCACCGTCTGGTTGCCGTAAGGCACCTCGGTGATGCCGAAGGCGGGACGGCGATGGCTGAGCGTGGCCCGCGTCGTCATCTCGCACAGCGCGCTGGCCGCCCGCCAACTGTCGGGCGTCGGACTCCCCCCCGTGGAAAGGGTCTGCCCTGCCGCTGTCGCCCAAAGGCGGACCGGGAGCATCATGTCGGCGGCGGTCTGATACATCGCATAAAGCATAAGGGGCGACCGGCTCGGTATTTGCATGTTTGCGGGCACCTAAGATACAGACAGTCCCACCAACCGGGAGGGGTGGAGTCCATGGCCAAGGCCTCGCTCACCATCAGTAGCAAAAACTATTCCTCTTGGTCACTGAGAGGTTTTCTTCTCTGCCGGATCGCCGGCCTCGATTTCGAGGAGCGGGTTGCGCCGTGGGACGATCCCTCCACGCGCGCCGAGCTTCTGCTGCTATCCCCCTCCTTCCTGGTGCCCTCCCTGGAGGACGGTCCGGTCAAGGTCTGGGACACGCTGGCCATTGCCGAATATCTGCACGAGACCAAGCCCGACGCCGGCCTGCTGCCCAAGGATCCGGCAGCCCGCGCCCATTGCCGGGCGGTCTGCGGCGAGATGCATTCGGGCTTCACCAACCTGCGCTCGGCCCTGCCGATGAACCTCAAGGTCCGTCACGAAAGCTTCAAGGTGTGGGGCGGCGCCCAGGCCGACATCGAGCGGGTGACTGCGATCTGGCGCGACTGCCTGCAGAAATACGGCGGCCCCTACCTGTTCGGGAAGACCCCGACCATGGCCGACGCCATGTACGCCCCGGTCTGCACCCGCTTCATGACCTATAACGTGAAGCTCGACGAGGCCTCGGCCGGCTATCGCGACCTGATGCTGCGCTTCCCCGCGGTGCTGGAATGGACCGCGGCCGCGAAGTCCGAGCCCGAGGAAGTCGAGGAGCTGGACGTCGAGTTTTAGAGGCTTAGCGCACTAAACTGCACCACACCCATGACCTCATCCTGAGGAGGTCGCGCAGCGACCGTCTCGAAGGATGGGCAACGGGCGTAATGTATGTAGCCCATCCTTCGAGACGGCCCTTCGGGCCTCCTCAGGATGAGGTTGTGCGGTTAACTCAAGACGGACTCAACTCCCCGGCGCGCGCCTCAGCTCCAGTTCGACCCGGCCGACCCGGATGCCCCATTTGCCGACGGTAGCCTTGTTGATCAGGGAGCCGTCGGGGTTGAGGGCCAGCACGTCGGAGAAGTCGACGGTCCAGCCGCCGAGGCTCACCGCATATTCCAGCCGCACCACCTTGCCCTCGGTCCAGGCCCGCGCCTGGCCGACCACGTCCTCGCGCATGCCGGTGTAGGTGCCGGGCGCGGTGCGCTCCAGCCGCCAGGTCTTGCGGTCCTTCTCGCCGTCGGCATAGGCGAAGTCCTCGACCAGGGTCAGCGTCTTGCCGTCCCAGGCGCCGTCGATCACCACGTCGAAGCGGCGCTGCGAGCCGGTCCAGCTGTTGGTGAAGACCCCCTGCCCGACCGTGCGGCCGGGGAAGAACTGTTCCAGCACCAGCGGCGGCGCCGCACTGGCGACCGGCGCGTCCGGTGGCGAGGCGCAGGCGCCCAGCAGCGCGAGCAGGCCGAGCGGGGAGAAGCGATGCGGCAAGGTGAATGTCATGCCGGTTGTACGCCGGGGAGCACCCCGCCGGATCACCCCCGCCCATCACCCCCGCAACACCCACTTGTCGCCCCGCGCCCTGCCGCGCAGACTCCGCCCGACGAATCGGAGGACATGAATGCTCGACGCCGAAGCCCGTATCCTGCTCGACCTGATGGAGGAGGCCACCAAGGCCGGCCGGCCGAAGCTGGAATCCCTGCCGCACGCGATCGGCCGTCCGGCGGTCGACAAGATGTCGGAGGACAGCGAGGCCGATGCGCCCGAGGTCGCGGAAACCATCGACGGCGCCTTCGCCGGACCGGGCGGCGAGATCAAGTACCGCCGCTATCGCCCGCTCGGTATCGAGGCCGGCAGCCTGCCGACGCTGATCTACTATCACGGCGGCGGCTTCGTGATCGGCACCATCGAGACCCACGATTCGACCTGCCGCCGGCTGGCCAACAGGAGCCGCTGCCAGGTGATCTCGATCGACTATCGCCTGTCGCCCGAGCATCCCTTCCCCGCCTCGATCGACGACGGCATCGCCGCGTTCCGCCATGTCCGCGACAATGCCGCGGCGCTGGGCGCCGATCCGGCGCGCCTCGCGGTCGGCGGCGATTCGGCGGGCGGCGCGATGGCCGCCGTGGTGTGCCAGGCGATGCGCGACGCCAGGGAAGCCGGCCCCGCCTTCCAGATGCTGATCTATCCCGCGACCGATTCCAGCCAGGAGAGCGGCTCGCGCAAATCCTTCGCCGAGGGCTATTTCCTGAGCAAGGGCCTGATGGACTGGTTCTGGAAGGCCTATGTGCCCGCCGGCACCGACCTCTCCGACCTGCGCCTGTCGCCGCTGCTGGCGAAAGACTTCACGGGCCTGCCGCCCGCCTTCGTACTCACGGCGGGTTACGACCCGCTGCGCGACGAGGGCCGCGCCTATGCCAACCGCCTGATCGACGCCGGCGTGAAGACGACCTACGTCAACTACCCCGGCACCATCCACGGCTTCTTCTCGCTGACGCGGTTTTTGAAGCAGGGGCTGAAGGCGAATGACGAGGCCGCCGCGGTGATGGGGGCGTTCTTCGGGACGTGAGGCCTCACTCCACCATCGCCTCAAGCCACCACCACCACCACCCTCATCCTGAGGAGCGGCCGCAGGCCGCGTCTCGAAGGATGGGCAACGGACGAGGTGCGCGTGCCCACCCTTCGAGACGCCCTGCTGCGCAGGTCTCCTCAGCGACTGTGTCTGAGGTCAAGCGTTTTGCCATGGTGTCCTGTCTCTGAGGATGGCGTTGAGGATGACAAGAAGTTTGCGGGCGACGGCGATGGTGGCGACCATCTTGGTCTTACCGGCGGCGATGAGGCGCTCGTAGAAGGTTTTCAAGGGTGGGTTCCAGCGCTTGGCGACTTGGGCGCCAATGAAGAGGGCCGTTCGGACCACCGCCCGTCCGCCCCCGATGCGGGCCTTGCCCTTCCAGAGACCGGACTGGCGTGTGTAGGGAGCCAGGCCGGCAAGCGCTGCAATTTTTTTATGATCGAGCCGCCCCAACTCGGGCAGTTCGGCCAGCAAGGTCCTGGCGATGATCGAGCCAATGCCTGGCACCGATGCCAGCAGGTCTTCCTTCTCCCGCCACAGCGGTGAACCGCGCACGGCGCCATCGATGTCATGGTCGATAGTGCCGAGTTCGCGCTCAAGAGCCTTCAACAATCGCTCGATGCTCTTGCGCACGCGCGGCGGCTCGGTGCGATACAGGCGCTGACGTTCGGACGCAATCATCTCGACGATCTGGCGCCGGCGCGCCATCAGATCGGAAAGCAGGCGAGCGGCCCCATCGGGCAGCAGCCGGATCTGGGGCCGGGTGGCCTCGGCGAAGCGGGCGATGACCGACGCGTCGATCGGATCGGTCTTGGCACGCTGTCCCAGCGCCTGGGCAAAGGCCCGGACCTGTGCCGGATTGACGATCACCACAGGCATGCCGTGGTCCGAGAGGGTCGCGGCGACGAGGGTCTCGTAGCCGCCAGTGGCTTCGACCGCCACGAGGTCCACCGTGTCGCCCAGGCGGCGGCACAGCTCGACGAGGCCTGTTGCGTCGCGGGAAACCGCAAAGGCCTCCTGCGACGGCAGGACATGCACATCCAGTCGGTCCTTCGACACGTCGATGCCGACAATGCGACGGTGTTCCATGGCAACCCTTCCTTGCGAAAGCGAGCTCGCGATGCGGCCCACGCGACTGTTCGGGTTCGCTGGAACGACGGACGGGCGACCTTGCTGAGGAACGAGCTTCGACGCCCCGGGGTGAGTCGGTCTACCCGCCGCCACCGCGCCGGCTAGTCTAGCCGATCCGGCAGACGCCGACTTACAAGGGTGAGGTGGTTGTCTGTAGGGGCGCGGAGGTGGAAGGGCCGAGACGCACGAACCCCACCGGCCGGTCGAAGCCTTTCAGCGCGACCTCTTCTTCGCGCATCGGGACGGCGGCGATGACGGTCTGGACGGCGGGATCGTCGGCCACGGCACGACTCAGCACCACGTCGCCGCCCTCGCTCTGGCCCTGCAGGCGCGCTGCCATGTTCACGGTCGAGCCGAAATAGTCGAGCCGGTCGTTCAGGGTCACCACCACGCTGGGGCCCATGTGGACGCCGAGCTTCAGCGACAGATCCTGGTCGGCGATGCGGGCCTGCATGGAAAGGGCGGCGCGCACCGCGTGGGCGGGATCGCCGAACGAGGCCATGACGGCGTCGCCGATGGTCTTCACCACCGCGCCGTCATGGTCGCGCACGATGGCGGCCAGCAGCGCGAAATGCTCGCGCACGACGTTGTAGGCCGCGGCATCGCCCAGCCGCTCGTAGAGCGCGGTCGAGCCGCGCAGGTCGGAGAAGAGCAGCGCCACCTGGCTCACCCCCGCCTCGTCGCCCGGCCGCAGGGTCGCGGCGGCGAACAGGTCGCGGAAGGCCTGCAGCGAGATCACCTCCGGCACGGTCAGCGCCTCGCGCGTCCAGGTCCGGTCCTCGATCAGCGCCGCCAGCTCGAAGCCCGCCTCGTTCACGAACGCGATGGTTCCCGCCTCGCCTGATGCAGGCAGCGCCTCGACGCCCGACGCCGTCACGCGCAGGCCGGGGAACACCCCGCCCTCATGCTCGACGTCGACCGTACCGCCGGGATGCAGCGTGCGCAGCCGGTAGCGGCCGGGCGGCAGATCGACCGAAACGCGCCGCCGCTCGCCCGGCGCCAGCAGCAGCTGGACCGCGACATGCGGCGTCGCCATGGGGCCCGAGAGGCAGAAGCCGCCCACCATCAGCGGCCGCACCGAGGGCGCAGGCGCAAAGGTGAGTTCGACGTTCTTCTCGAAGTCGCGGTCGTAATCGATGTTGCAGGAGGGACAGTGCGCGCCGCGCGGCAGTTCCGACAGGGCCGAGGCCGAGAGCTTGGGCCCGCGGCAGTTGGTGCAGAGCAGGTCCCAGCTCATGGTCAAGAGCCCCGCCCGCACCGAGGCGAGACAGGCTTCGATGGCGGCGCGCGGCGCCACGCCGATCTGGCGCGCCAGCCGCTTGGGCTTGAGATGGGCGAGGTCGCCCGCCATGCCGCCCAGCACCGTGCCGGTCAGCACGCTGCCGAGCCCGTTGCCGTAGGGGCTGCGGTCGATCTCCGCCGCCATCGCCGCCGCGCGCTCGAACGCGCCCTCGGGCAGCGCCGGCTGCGGCAGCTCGAACGTCGTGTCGCGTTGGCCCTTGAGGAAGGACACGGCCTCCAGGACGCGCTTGCCCACGGCGCCGCCGGCCTGCTCGGCCAGCCGCCGGCCGAACAGGCGGCCCATCAGGGTGAGCGGCTCCCATTCGAGCGCGTAGCGGACCACCGAGCCGCCCTTGCCGTCGGGCTCGAGATCGAACACCGGCCCGAAGCGGCGGAACGGCCCCTTGGAGAAGACCCGCGAGACGTTGAAATGCCGGCCCAGCACCCACTCGTAGGGCTTCTCCACCCATTCGAGCGTGAACCCCGCCGCCTTGCCCCGGCCGCGGCGCAGCACCGTGCCGTTGGACTGCGGCGTCTCCTCCAGCAGGTAGGGCGGCAGGCCCATCGCCTCGTTGAAGCGGTTGGTGTCGGCCAGCACCGGCCACAGCACGGACGGCGGCAGATCGAAGGTCCAGCTCCAGGTGCGGCGCGAGAGGGGCGGCATGGGGTTGGTACTGTAGCACGCGGGCGGATGGATCAGGCGTGGGGGATCACGGGTGGGTGAAGTTGGGGACAAGTAGACGCGAGCGAGTTTCCGGTCATGAGTATTTCCCGATTCACCATCCACCTCCCTCGCTCATGGAAGATCATTGGCCTCGCAACGCTTTTGTTGGGAACAACTCTAGACACCTAGTATCCAAGAAATGACTTCTCCTAGTAGTATCTGTTACTCGATCTCAACCTGTCTTCCAAGCAGTCTGAGTGCTTGCAGTATAAACCCCTCGTCACAGCTTATTGCGATCGTAGTCGGCGGAGAACACTAATGAGATTTATCGCCGACGGTCCATCAATTCCAGACAACCTGCTACTGGCTCGCGATCAGGGACGCGTTATTTTCTTCTGCGGCGCCGGCGTCTCAAGAGCACGCGCAAACCTGCCCGATTTCTTTGGGTTGGCAAAGAAAGTGATAGCCAGTCTGGGCGTTTCAGAAGACAGCCCCGCTTGCAAGTTGATACGCGAGGCTGAGACTATCGACATGCGAATAGGACTCTCCGGAGTAATATCTGCAGATCGCGTCTTTGGACTTCTAGAGCGTGATTTTCTACCTCGGGATATAGAGGCCGCAGTAGCCACCGCACTCAAGCCATCGGCAGACCGCGACCTCAGCGCTCACAAACTACTCCTCGATCTCGCAACTACCCAAGAAGGCATAGTCCGACTTGTAACGACAAACTTCGACAGGCTGTTTGACGACTGCGACCGCCACCTTCCGGCTTGGCAGCCGCCTCGATTACCGGATCCATCACGTCCCAATGAGTTCAATGGAATAGTTTATCTTCATGGCAGAGCCAAATCGGATTATGACGGCGCTGAAAAAGATGGATTTGTTCTTTCAAGCTCTGAATTTGGACGCGCCTATCTTTCCGATGGCTGGGCCACTTCATTCTTTCGAGAGATTATTCAGCGATACGTAGTGGTATTCGTTGGCTATACGGCGGACGATCCACCTGTTCAATATCTCTTAGAGGCCTTGAACAAAGCATCCGGGAAACTCGACAACGTATACGCCTTTCAATCAGGAGGAGTGAATGACGCCGCATCGCGCTGGCGACACAAAGGCGTCGAAGCAATAGCCTACGACTCAGCAGATGGGCACAGCGCTCTTTGGCAAACACTCGCAGCATGGGCTGAGAGAGCCCGAAACCCAGATCGCTGGTACTCTGCTGTTATTGAGTTATCGAAGGGCGGGCCAGACATCCTGGCGCCACACGAACGAGGACAAGTTGCTCACATAGTCTCGACGTATGAGGGAGCAAAAAGATTCTCAGAGGGAGATGAGCCTCCTTGCGCTGAATGGCTATGCGTGTTTGACCCCGCTCGTCGTTTCGCGAAGCCAGGATATCAAGGCTCCATGCTGGAGCGTGGTCCATATATCGATCCTTTTGATCTGTACGGCCTCGATTCCGATGTTCCCCCAAACAAGATCAACCCTGACGACCATACCCCCAAACGTGAGATTGCAACTGGATCTTGGGATGCCTTTGCACTGAACAGGCTAGATTGGGCGTTGCTAAATGAGAATAACCTTCCGTCGCTACGTGGCCATTGGGCGACCCATTCCCCAAGGTTGGCACCACGTCTACATCAACTTGGTATCTGGATCGCGAAGGTTTCAAGCAACCCGGCTGCCATCTGGTGGGCTGCTCATCAAGCGCCACTTCATCCGGATATTCGAGACCTCATAAGATGGGAAGTTGAAAAGAGCACCCGAGTCTCCGCACCTGAGATTAGGCGCGCATGGCGTTTCCTTTTTGAGGCGTGGGATTCCTTCAAGGGTGCGTTTCCAGGAGAACTGTTTGAACTAAAAGCTCTCATCGCCAAAGACGGATGGGATGGCGCCATGCTCAGGCAATATGTGGAGCTTCGGCGACCAATCCTTAAAGTCGAGCCAAATTATTGGGGTGGCCCTAAGCCGCCAAGCGAGTCTTCCAGTTCGAGCATCCGAGACCTTTTCAGTAAAGACGTCGCGTATCCAGATCAAAGCGAAGCGATGTCAATCCCAGATGGCTGGGTTGCGGCGATGACCGCTGGCCTACGCGGGAATCTTGAGCATGCCCTGGCGCTGGAAACGGAGGTCGGCGGATATGGATTAACAGATATCAGCCCCATTTTGGCTGACGATCACGGTGAGAGCTACGGACAGGCACACGGTCTGTCTGCAGCAGTTATAGAGTTTACTTCATTATTCTCTCGTCTCGCGAGCTTAGACGCCGCCAATGCCCGCCACGAATTTAATTCATGGCCTACAACAGACGACACAATCTTTGCGCGACTGAGAATATGGGCTGCCGGCAACGCCAAGGTGATATCGCCAACTGATTTTGGTGATGTCATCGACAGCATAAGTGACGACGCATTTTGGGATTCCAGACATCAACGCGACTTCCTACTTGTCTTATCCGGTCGATGGAGCGACCTAAGCGAAGCCGCGCGAGATTCCATTGAAAGAAGACTGCTGTCTGGACCAGCACGCTGGGAAGACGAGGAAAATGATCACTTTCAGGAAAGAAAAGCATCTGACACTCTTACCCGTATTCACTGGCTCTCGAAGAGCGGGTGTAAATTTGGCTTTAACCTAGGCAGCATCACGGAAGCGCTCCGCTCAAGAGCTCCAAAATGGGATGCAGAGTATGCTGATGCGGCTGCCGAATCCTTAGAGGGGAGATCTGGATTCGTCGAAACAAGAACCGATTATGACGCCCTGCTAAAGGAGCCGCTTTCCTCAACTTTAGCGCGAGCCAAGGAGTTGAGCGGAAGAACCAAAGACTTCTTAATCGAGTCAGATCCTTTTGCAGGCCTATCTGCCGAACGTCCGATTCGTGCGTTCTCTGCACTTACACATGCCGCGAAGGCTGGCGACTATCCAGAATGGGCATGGCAGACGTTCTTGAGGCCAGCCGCGCGAGAAAACGACAAGGCGCGACTTGTCCTCCTAATAGCCTCCCAGCTGGTCCGCTATCCAACAGAAGTTGTTGCTTTACTAGCGGCACCTATCTCCGATTGGCTTGTGCGCGCCAGCAAAATTCTCGCACCTTCATACCCCAAGGCCTTCGACGAAGTACTCCGAACACTTATCGATTCGCTTCGCCTCCACCCCATCAAAGGTCGATCGGGCATCATACGAGGAAGCCACGAACCAGATTGGACCATGGAGGCTATCAATGCGCCTGTCGGCAAGATGGCTCAGGCTCTCTTCAACGACCCCCGAAAGGATGAACTTAGGCATTCAGGAGGATTCCTCGCGCCTTGGCTGAATGTTGTAGAGGCCTTGCTAGACCTTGGCGGCGATATGCGACGCCACGCGATTGTTTTATTTTTTCACAATCTGAATTGGTTCTACACGATTGATCCGTCATGGACGGAGAAGAAGCTTCTCATCGTATTCAGTGGTGACAACGAATACGATCAGGATGCTGCGTGGGCTGGATTTCTGTGGGGTGCAAGAGTTCCTAACCAACGACTGTATTCGCGTCTCAAGCCGGACTTATTATCTTTCGCAAAACAGCCTCTTCCATCACGCCGTGGATACGGTGAAGTGCTCGCAGCTATCATCTTGGCAGGATGGGGAAGCACTAGCGAGATTAACGGCGAGCGGCTGATTTCAAACCAAGAAATGCGGGGCTTACTACTGAAGGTCGACGACAACTTTCGCTTGCGCATCCTGTGGAAACTGGAACGTTGGTCTACAGATAAAGATGACAAAGGTCGCTGGGCTCTACAACTGCCAGAATTTCTTCAAGACGTATGGCCGCGGCATATTTCAGCGAAATCTCCGGCTATTTCCGCTCGCTTGTGTGATTTGGCATTCTCAGATGAATCGCGATTTCCCAAGGTAGCTGCGATTGTTTTGCCGCTTCTCACGAAGATCGATCGCGGTCACGTGATATTGCCCAATCTTCGTAAATCTAAGGACAACATTGTTGATCTCTACCCCGAACAAACGCTCGCTCTATTGGACGCCGTCTTACCGGACAACGCCGCGATCTGGCCGTACGGCATTGAAGTAAATCTAAGCCGAATAGGCGATGCTGATAGCCGCCTCAATCTGGACGAACGTCTGATTTCACTCAAGCGACGGTGGGATGCTCGATAAAGGGACAACAGAGGTTGCACATCAAAGTAAATACCGCACCCGGTAGCTGGCTATGTACCAGCCTTACCCCACCTCAAGGCAACGTCACCTTCACCAGCTTCCCGCCCCGCACGTCCACGCGCTTCATCATCGAGCCGCCCTCGGCGCGGTCGCCCGGACCGTCCCACTTCACGGCGGTCGTGACGTACCAGACGCCGTCGGGGACGCGCGGGAAGGAGAAGCTGCCGGAGGCGTCGCAGGTGGTGCGGCGCAGGGTCGAGACGTAGAGCGGGTCGTCGCGGTCGAACTTCACCGGGCCCTGGCTCGAGGCGCGCGTGCCCCTCATGTCGTTGCCGAAGATCGCCTTCATGCGCGCGCTGGCATAGGCGCTGTCGGGCACGAGGTTGGCGGCCTGGCCCTCGCAGGTGTGGGTGGTGCCGCCGGCCGTCATGGTCGCGATGCCGCTCACCGTGTTGGCGCCGCTCTTGCGCGACCAGTCGATCTCGGCGGCCTGGATCGGCTGCGACAGCGCGCTGGGCGGCGGCGGGGCCAACGCCTGGTCGAACTGGGAGCAGCCGGCGGCGGCGAGGGTGGCGGCGAGGCCGGCGATGAGGGCGGTTGGCTTCATGGGAGGGGCTGACTCCAGGTTCATGAGGACGGATCGAGGGGCGAAAAGCGTAGACGACAACGCGGGTTGCGGGCCTGTGTTCCTTTCGTGGTTTCGCGGGCGGGGGTCGCTCCGGGCGGGCGCCGCGGCGGCCTCGGCGGGCGGGATAATCGCAATAATCGAAATAAACGAAACATTCGAAATGAATGTCGCACCCTTCGCGCCGGACGCGACACCATATGAAGCGTAGGCCATCAGATTTCCCACTACCCGTTGGCCCGACGGCCCTGGCTCAAACAGCGAATCGCGCTTCTCCTCTCCCCCCTCATCCTGAGGAGCGCCGCCCCTCGAGTACCTCGGGGTAAACTCCGCGGCGCGTCTCGAAGGATGGGCAACGGGCGCGGTGCGGGTTCCCATCCTTCGAGACGCCGTGCTGCGCACGGCTCCTCAGGATGAGGGTAAGGGGGATTGGATCGGGTAAGTGCTTGAATTGATTGAGTTCATTTTCGTTCCGCTTCTCAGTGTGAGGTCGCGGTCGGCCAGACCGCTTGATTCTCTCCTGTCCGGAAAGTCACTAGAGTGGCCGCATGACCCAGGAAAGCTTTCCCCTCCCCGCCGGCAGCGCCGACTGCCACGTCCATGTCTACGGTCCCTACGACCGCTTCCCCGCCGTCCATGGCGGCAAGTTCGCGCCGCTGCAGGAGACGCCGGTCGAGGCGCTGCTGGCGCTGTGGGACCGGATGGGCATCGCGCGCGGCGTGATCGTCCACGCGCTGGCGGCCGGCGGCGACAACGAGGTGACGCTCGACGCGCTGCAGCGCCATCGCGACCGGCTGCGCGGCGTGGCGCTCTTGAAGCCCGAGGTGAGCGAGCGCCGGCTCGACGAGCTGAGCGAGGCGGGCTTCAAGGGCGTGCGCATCAACCTGCTGCGCCAGGACGGCAAGCCGGTCTCCTCGGGCGGCATGAGCCTCGACGACCTTCTGGCGCTGGCGCCGCGCCTCGGCGCGCGCGGCTGGCACGTGCAGCTCTGGGTCGAGACCGGCGATCTGATGGAGCTGGCGCCGACGCTCGAGAAGATGCCGTTCGACTTCGTGATCGACCATATGGGCCGCACCATGGCCGACAAGGGCGTCGACTATGCCGGCTTCCGCTGGTTCTGCGAGCGGCTGAAGACCGGCCGCTACTGGTGCAAGCTCTCGGGCGCCGACCGCAACACCCGCCAGGGCGCCGGGCCGGGCGCCGCTTACGACGACACCGCGCCGTTCATGCAGGCGCTGGTCGCGGCCAATCCCGACCGGCTGGTCTGGGGCAGCGACTGGCCGCATGTCGGGCACGATGCGAAGGCGATCCCGCAGGAGGCCGACCTGTTGCGCACCTTCTTCCGCTGCGTGCCGGACGCAGGCGTGCGGCAGAAGATTCTCGTCGACAATCCGACGGTTCTTTACGGGTTCTGATCCATGACTCACCGCGACAACTGGGGCTGGCGCGCCCGGATCGGGCTGTTCATCGTCGGCAACGAAGCGGTGCCGGAGGCCGAGTGGTGGGCGATGGCGCCGCCGGGCGTGTCGGTGCATGCGGCGCGGGTGACGGCCTCGACACCCTGGGCGAAGTGGCGCGCCGACAAGAGCGGCGTCGATCTCGCCGACGATCTGGCGCGCGGCGCCAAGCAGTTCTCGGCCATGAAGCTGCAGGCCGTCGTCTTCGCCCACACGTCGAGCAGCGTGATGGGCGGCAAGGGCTGGGACGAGGCGACCGTCGCGGCGCTGTCTTCGGTCGTGCGATCGGGCATTGCGGGCGACGAGGCCAGGGTCACGACCAACGGGCTCGATACGCTGGCGGCGTTGCGTCATTCGGGCGTGAAGCGGCCGTTCCTCGTCCTGCCGCCGTGGTTCGCCGACGGCGCGGTGGCGGCGGCGCTGCGCTACTACGGCGATCACGGGCTGGCGCCGGTGGGTCATCTGCGCCTCGATCCCGGCCGCAAGTGGCGGGACGTGCCGCCGCAGGATCTCTATCCGCAGGGCATGGGCTTCGAGCAGGAGATCGAGCCGCTCTACGCGCAGATCCGCAAGGCCTGCCCGCCCGAGGCCGACGGCGTGCTGATCGGCGGCACGGGTTTCCGCTGCGTCGGGATTCTCGAAACGCTCGAACGAGATCTCGGGCGTCCGGTGATCAGCGCCAACCAGGCGAGCCTGTGGCACTGCCTGCGGCTGTCGGGCATCCGCACGCCGGTCGAAGGGTATGGGGCGCTGTTGCGGTCTTAGAATTACCCGCACACCTCATCCTGAGGAGCGCGCGAAGCGCGCGTCTCGAAGGATCGGCAACAGGCGCGGTGCTCGTGCCCACCCTTCGAGACGCGGCCTTGCGGCCGCTCCTCACGGTGAGGTGATTGGTGTGGCTGGCCGTCGCTACGTCGCCAGCAGATTGAGCTTCCTCAGCAGCTCCCGCTCCTGCTCCATCGTCTTCGCCATCTGCGCCTGATAGGCCGGCCCGTCGAGCAGCAGAAGCGGCTGGTCCATGTTGTCGAGGAATTCGAGATGCTTGGGCTCGCCCGCGGCTTCGCGGAAGGCGTCGGCCAGGATCTTGACCACGGCGGGGTCCATGCCCTTCGGGCCGATCAGGCCGCCCGGACTGTCGACGGCGATCTCGAGGCCGAGTTCCTTGACCGTCGGCACCTCGGGGAAGCGCTTGGCGCGGTTCGCCGTGAACACCGCGAGCAGGCGCAGCTTGCCGGACATCACCAGCGGCGCCCAGCCCGAGGACTCCGAGGCGAAGTCGATCTCGCCGCCCATCAGCGCGCGCAACGTGTCGGACGTGCCGCGATAGGGCGCGTGCGTCCAGCTGAGGCCCTGCTGCAGGCCGAGGCTCTCCATCGCGAGATGCTGGGTGGAGCCGGCGCCCAGCGTGCCCCAGTTCAGCTTGCCGGGATTGGCTTTCGCATAGGCCAGCAGCTCGGGCAGCGTCTTCCACGGCGCATCGGGGCGCACGACCACGCCCATGACGAAGCCGGTGATCTGCAGAATGTAGGTCAGGTCCCTGATCGGATCGTATTTCAGCGAGGCGTTCAGCATCGGCTGGCGCAGCACGCTCATGTGCATCTGGCTGATCGTGTAGCCGTCGGGCCTGGCGTCCTGCAGCGCCAGCGCGCCCAGCACGCCGGCCGCGCCGCCCTTGTTGTCGACGATGACGGGCTGTCCCAGCTTCTTCGCCGCCGACTCGGCGAGGATGCGGAAGCCGGCATCGGCCGGACCGCCGGCGGCCCACGGAATGATCAGGCGGATCGGCTTGTCGGGAAACTTTCCTTGCGCGCGCGACGGAGCGGCGGCGGCGAGCGGCAAGAGTGCTGCGCCCGCGAGGGCGGCCCTTCGTGTCAGGCTGGTCATGTGCTTCCTTCCCTTCCCCCAACGACGGGCTTGGCGACAGGCTATTCGAGCAAAGAGCGGGCCGCACAAAGAAAATCGGCCGGCTTTGGGGCCGGCCGATTCTGCATTTCAAAAGATCGATGCGCCGATCAGGTCTGCTGGATGGCCGAGAGGATCCAGTTGCCGCCGCGGCTGCGCAGGAAGGTCCAGACTTCCGTCGCTTCGCTGCGCACCTGGGCGTTGCCCTCGACGATGCGGCCGTCGGCGACGGTGCGCGTGACGTCGATCATGCTGAAGCGCATGGCCACCGTCGCGTACTCCATCGCGCCTTCGCTCCAGGCTTCGGACAGGTCGCCCTGCTCGAGCTTGACCGCGTCGATCTTGTTCTCGACGCCGCGGCTGGCATTGCCCGCCAGCTCCTCGGTGAAGTAGCCCAGCATCTCGGGCGTCACGAGGCTGCGCAGCTTGGCGAGGTCGCCGGCGCTGTAGGCCGCCTGGACGTTCACCAGCAGCGCCTCGAAGGCGTTGTAGTCGGCTTCACCGATCGCGAGCTGCTGCGTTGCGGCAGATGCCGACGCCGCACCGGCGCCAGCGCCCGCGCCGCCCAGCATGCCGCCCATCAGGCCGGTCCGGGCCATCGAGTCGGGCGCGGGGCGCGGCGAGAGCGGATTGCCACCGGCGCCGCCGGCGCCTGCTCCGGCAAAGGCCGCCTGCGGGGCGCCGTTGCGCGACTTCCACCAGCGAACGCCGAAGTAGACGATGCCGGCGATCAGGCCGAGCTGGAGCAGGAAGCCCAGCATGCCGGCCATGCTGCCGAGGCCGGCGCCGAAACCGCCGCCCATCATCATGCCGATCAGGCCGGCGCCCAGCATGCCGCCCATCAGTCCCGACAGGAACGGATTGCGCGACATGAAGCCACCCGGCTTGGCGCCAGCGGCCGCGCTGGCCGGATTGGCCGACGGGCTCTGCTGCTGCGGCGTGGTGCTGCGCTCGACCGGCTTGGAGGTCGGGGCGGTCTGGGTCGGGGCCGGCGCCTGGCCGGACTTGCTGCCGCGGCTGCCCGCGCCACCACCACCGCCCGCCCGCGCATCGGCGGGCGACGGGGCCAGCGACGGCACCGCAATGATCAAAGCCGCGAGGATCGCGAGCCAACGAAACTTGGTCATTTGGACATCCCTGTAGCACCGGGTTCATCCCGGCCTGTTTTGCACACTATATGTTAGGGCACTTCCCCTGCAGTTCAAGGGCAACCGGGGCCCCGAAAGCGTCGTTTGACGGTGTATGCACATCCGTCTCCTAGCCTTTGCCCTCGCCCTCTGGCCCGGCCTCGCCGCCGCCGAGGGCTGCCTCGACCAGGTGCGCGAGCTGGCGCGCAGCCAGAACATCTCGACCGACCCGCCGACCGCCTCGCCCGACAAGGCGCCGGGCGTGACCTCGCGCGAGCTGGGGCGGTCCGGGGGCGTGATCGAACCGCCGGCGACCTCGGACCGTTCGGTCATCGCCCCGCCCGCCACCACCGGCAGCCGCATGCCGACGATGCCCGACGTGACCGGGAAACCGGGGGCGCCGCCCTCGCAGCAGGCGGCCCGGAACGAAGCGAGGAAAGATTCCGCCGCCGACCGGACGGCGCTACAGGCCGTGCTGGTCGCGGCGCGCGCCGAAGCCGAGCGTGGCCAGGAGGCCAACTGCCTCGACGGGCTGAAAAAGGCCCGGCAGCTCCTCGAGCGCGCGGAAAAGTGAGGCGATCCAGCTCACATCCTCGAGGTCCATCGGACCCAGCAGGAAGAACAGGCTGACGCAGGCGATCAATACGGTCGCGGCGATGGCGGCGCGTCGGGCGATCGGTGCCGGCCGGACCGGCTGGACGCGATGGAGCGTTCCGCCCCCGCGCAGCTCGACCCTCTGCACGATCCTGGGACGCCGCCGGATTTCGGGTTCGCGCGGCAGTCGGACCTGGCGCACCGAGAGCGCGTCGGGCGACGCCTTTTTCAGCCTGTCGTCCGCGTCCTTCTTCGGCGCCGCGTCGAGCGCCGCCAGCGGATCGCGCGCAGCGACCTGTTCCTCGCCCTTCCACGCCTCGGGCAGCACGCGCACCAGGCGCACCAGCGTGACGGCGAGCCACGCCGTCGCGAGCGGCAGACCCACGCGGAAGGCGATATGGGTGTCCGCGGTGTTCCAGGCCCACACGCTCATCGAGACACCGGCCACGGCCATGGCGAGGCCCGCGGCGACGACGGCGACGGCGGTCAGGCGGAAAAGCAGACGCGACGACATGGTGATCACGTAAACCGGTGCCGCTTCACGGCGTCAACAGCGACAGGATCGCCGCATAGTGGATAGAAGCCGCCACAAGGACCGAGGCATGCCACAGCGCCTGCTGGTACGGCAGGCGGCTCGACAGATGGAAGATCGTGCCCAGCGAATAGACCACGCCGCCTGCGAGAAGCAGGATCAGGCTCTCGCGCTCCACCGAGGCCAGCAGCTCGTCGATCGCGAACAGGCCGATCCAGCCCATCAGGAGATAGAGCACGACCGAGATCTGCTCGATGCGCCGCGGCTGCAGGAACTTCGCGGCGATGCCGAAGGACGCCGCCGTCCACATCACCGCGGTGAGGCCGCTCGACCACGGTTCGCGCAGCTTCAGCAGGGTGAGCGGCGTGTAGGTGCCGGCGATCATGACGAAGATCGCGGCATGGTCGAGCCTGCGCAGCCATTCGCGCCGCGGACTGGCGAGGCAGAGATTGTAGGCCGCCGAGCAGCCGAGCATCGCCAGCAGCCCCACGACATAGACGAGGATCGGCCCGACCTGTCCCGGCTGCGACGAGCGCGCGGCCACGATCAGGATGGCGGCCGCACCAACGGCGCCGAGGACGAGGCCGAGCGCATGGATGGCGGCGTCGGCGCGCAGGTAACGATCGAATTTCGGGTCTGCCATGCGGGTCACGATGAGGTCACCCGGCGATTGCCGCAACCCGCTCCGCGACCGCCTCGTTGTCTCAGGCTCAAGAGGAGGAGTGCGCTAATGAAGTCTGTATTCGCCGGCCTCGCCGTGGGCCTCGGTCTTGCCGCAGGCTCGGTCGCGCTCGCCGCCCAACCGTGGGACGGCACCTATGTCTACGAGCAGGCCCTCGGGCCCGGCGCCGGCGGCACGCAGAACTTCGTCACCCACACGCTCACGATCAGCGGCCCCGAAGGTTGCCGTCTCGTGGCGCAAGGCTTCCAGACCGACGAGACCTTGCGCTGCAAGGCGATGCCGGACGGCGACCGCCTGCTCGTCACCTTCGTGAGCTTCGGCACCGGCAAGGTCGAGAACAAGTACGGCGTGAAGCTCTACAGCGTCGGCCAGCCGCTGTTCGCGATCGCCGAGGCGCCGAACGGACTCGTCACGACGTGGCAGGGTTACGCCAAGGCCGCCGGCGACGGCGCTTCGAGCGCCGCGTTCAAGAAGGTGGGACGCTAGGAGGGCAGCGGATACAGTGCCCTCCAACCGAAACCGGAGGAGACACGAGACATGTCCGACATCGCCTACACGCCGATCCTGCCCGAAGGCTGGCCGCGCCCGCGCGGCTTCTCCCATGCCGTGGTCGCCACCGGCACGCGCAGCATACGCGTCGCCGGCCAGATCGGACGTGAGCCGGCGCAGGCCCACATTCCCGCCGACGCCGATGCGGGCACGCAATGGCGCATCGCGCTGTCCAACCTCGTCACCGTGCTGAAGGCCGCGGGCGGCCAGCCTGAGCACCTCGTGGCGTTGCGCGCCTACGTGACCGACATCGCCGAGTTCAATGCCGCCGGTGCGGCGGTCGGCGCCGCCTGGGGCGCCACGCTCGGCCGCCACTTCCCGGCGATGACGCTGGTGCAGGTATCGGCCTTGATCGATCCCAACGCCAAGGTCGAGATCGAGGGCGAAGCGATCCTGCCCTAGGGTCGTCGTTCGCGATCGACGTGACGCAGTGCGAGGCCGCGGTCCCTAAGGGTTCCCGGAGCCGCCGGAGCCGGAGCCACCCATGCTGAACCCGCCGCTCCCCGAGCCGGGGTTGGTGCCCGTTCCACCACCTCCGGTCTGCGAAGAACCGCCGGTCTGGCCGGGAGTGCCGCCGACCGGACGCGAGGCGTTGTTGATGGTGATGGCCTGCGTCGCAACGAGTTGCAGGTAGGCAAGCCACGGCGCCAGCTTCGACGAGGGATCGGCATAGGGTAGCGTCTGGGCATTGAGCGTCTTCAGCGCCGCTTCGATCAGCACCTTGTCGCCCGGGCCGATGACGTTGCCGGTCGTCTGCGTCTGCTCGAACAGCGCGAGATAGGCCTGCAGCGAATTGGGCGGCAGGATCACCGGTTCGAGCGGCGCGGCGCCCCCGGCCGGCACGAAAATCTGGGAGCCGTAGCGCACCGCGCGCTGCGTGCCCACGGCGTTCGACACGGTCATCCGGTCGCCGAACAGGAAGGTTGCGGTGGTCGAGCCGTCGGCGCCCACGGTGACGGTCACGATGCCGCCGCGCACACCGATGTGGGCGCTCGGCGTACGGATGATGACCTCACCCTTCTTGCTGATCGCGCCGCCCACGAAACGCAAGGCCCCCTTGGTTGCGTTGACCGCCAGCTCGCCGACATTGCGGTTGGGATCGAAGACGAACTTGTCGATCACGAGTTCGCTGTTGGCGCCGACCGTCAGGCCCGAACCATCGAGGAAGACGAGGTGGGCGCGATCGGCCGCTCCCGTGACCACGCGCTCGTTGCCGAACACGTCGATGCCGACGCGCAGGGTTCGCGTGGGCAGCGAGGGCGGCGTGCCGCGCGGATCGCCGCTCGCCGCCGAGGTGACGCCCACCTGCTGGGCCGAGGCCGCCGATCCGACTGCCAGAGGCAAAAGGACCGACAGAAAGACCGCGCATGATTTCCGCAAGGACATCGTAACGCTCCCTCAGAATCGCCAGCCGAGGCCCAGGAGGCTGCTGAACGAATTGAAGCTGTAGTTGTTGATTGAGGCGGCACGTTGGAAATACGTGGTCTGGGCCACGAGGGTCAGGCGATCGTCCAGCGGCACCGACAGCAGCACCCCCAGATTGACGTCGGTCTGGGTGCGCACCGTGCCCGGCTGGACGAACGGGTCGGGCTGGTCGTAGGTCGCGAAGGCCAGCGCGGCGTTGCCCGCCAGGGTCCACTTGCGACCGTTGATGCCCGCCGGATCCTCGAAGCGCCATGTCAGCGAGCCGCCAAATCCCGCCTCGCCGTAGCTCTGGAAACCGGTCATCGCGATGTAGCGCGTATAGTTGCCGCCCAGCGACGCCTCCAGGCTGGGCGTCAGGTCGGCGCGGATATTGGCCGCCACCGTCCCGTTGTTGCCCGAGTTCTGGGCGTTGAAGGGCACGGCGGCGTTGTCGACGAAGTCACGCCGCTGCCCCAGCACCACGACACCCGCACGCACCTTGTCGGCGACCGGGACGGAGGCTTCGAGCCCCGCCCCCCAAGCCCAGTAGGTCGGCAGGTTGCCCACGGTGATGTAGCGGCCGCTGACGAAGGGCTTGAGCTGAACGCCGCTCAGGGGACCGTCGATCAGCTCCATGCGCGGGCCGACGCCGAGATCGAGCAGCATCACGTCGGCGCTGGTCACCTGGAACTGCTTGGCCGTGTAGAAGGAGAAATCCGTCTCCAGGGTGCCGCTGTCCTGCCGCCCGAAATCGTAGCGATGGCTGAGCGAGGCCGCGCCGACGAAAGCGAAGTCGCTCTGGCGCTGGAAGGTGGGATTGGGCACGACGGTCGCGCCGAAGGATTGCAGCGTGCCGGTGGGCAGGCTGGCGGGATTGTCGGAATAGCGGATGCCGGCCACGAACTCGCCGGTGAGGCGCGACGGGCCCCAGCGCCGGTCGATGTCGCGGATGAACTCCGACGAGCGTTCGGCGACTTCCTTGCTGGTCTTCTCCGAAGCGCGGGCCTGCTCGAAATAAGTGCGCGCCGCGTCGTAAGACTTGAGCTTGTAGTAGAGGACGCCCAGCTCGAACTTCACCCGCGGCTGGTCGGCATCGAGGACCAGAAAGCGCTCGTAGGCGGTGATCGCGCCTTCGTAATCCTCGGCCGCAGCGGCGGCCTGCGCGTATTTCAGCAGGACTTCAGCATTGTCGGGCTGCCGCAGCGTCTCCTCGAAGGCCGCGCGATAGGAAGCGCGCTTCGCGTCGGTAACTTGCGCAAATGACGGTGTCGAAAGGGCCAGAGTCACCCAAAGGAACGACGCAAGTACCGGACGGCGCATCCGCAACAGCGATACTCCCCTAAGCGTCCCTCTTCCCCGGTCGCATTGTGGACGGCAAAGACGCGGGCTGGAAGCAGGAACCTGCATTCTTTCTGCAGAACGGATCGAACGGCCCTACTTCACGCCGCCGGCCGACAGACCCTGCACGATTTCCTTCTGGATGATGATCGTGAGCACGATGACCGGCAGCATCACGATGAGGGCGGCGGCCGCGAGTGGTCCCCAGGCGAAGCTCTCGAAGGTCAGCATGTTGTAGACAGCGACTGGCATGGTCCGCGTCGTGCGGCCGGCGAAGACCGCGCCGAAGATGAAATTGTTCCACGAGGAGATGAACGCGAGGATCGCGCCGACCACGATGCCGGGGCGGGCGAGCGGCAGCGCGACGTATCGGAAGGCCTGCCACAGCGTGGCCCCGTCGATGCGGGCCGCCTCCTCGAGCTCGTGCGGCTGGGTCTCGAAGAAGCCGATCATGATCCAGACCACGATCGGCAGGGTGATCACCATGTGGGTCAGCGCGATCGGCCAGATCGTACCGATCAGGCCCAGCACCTGGAACAAGGTGAAGAGCGGGATCAGGTAGGACAGGCCCGGCGTCATGCGGCTGAGCAGCAGCACAGCCGCCATCTTGTGCGCGCGCGCCTTGGCGATGCCGTACCCCGCCGGCACGCCCAGCAACAGCGCGACCAGGGTTGCCGAGCCGGTCACCTGTACCGAGTTCCAGAAGTAGAGGAACATCGGGCTTTCCTCGAACACCTTGGCGAAGTTCTCGAGGGTCGGTTCGGTGGGCCAGAAGACCGGCGGCCAGGCGGTGTTGTCGATGTCGTACTTGAGCGACAACGACAGCATCCAGAAGAACACGAAGAGACACGGCGCCAGCAGCACGGCGACCGAAACCGCAAGCGCCGCCTTGTCGACGGCCCTGCGGATCTTTCGTCGGGTGCGGAGAGTAAGAGCCATCGTCAGTTCCACTTGGCCTTCTGGCGCGCCCACAGCAGCACCAGCGAGAGCGCCACGATGATGGCGAAGAAAACCACGACGACGGCGGATGCGGTGCCGACCTGGTTGTAGGCGAAGGCCTGCGCATAGAGGTAGACGTTGAGCACCTCCGACGAAGTGCCCGGCCCGCCGTTGGAAATCACCCAGATCGTCTCGAAGACCTTCAGCGCGTCGATGGTGCGCATGATCAGCGCGACGACCAGGAACGGCAGCACCAGGGGATAGGTGATCTTCCAGAACATCTGCCACTGGCTGGCGCCGTCGATCAGCGCCGCCTCGTAGGGTTCGGTCGGCAGCGAGGCGAGGCCGCCCAGCACGATGATCATGACGAACGGCGTCCACAGCCAGATCTCGACCAGGATCAGGCTCGGGATCACCGTGTTCGGCGAGTAGACCCATTCGGAGGGCGGCAGGCCGACCAGGCTGAGGAAATAGTTCAGCACGCCGAGCTGCGGATGGAACATCATGGTCCAGATCAGCGACACCGCCACCGGGGTCGCCATCATCGGCATGATGAACAGGGTGCGGAAGAAGCCGCGCCCGCGGAACTTCTTGTGGAACACCAGGGCGGAGATCGTGCCCAGCACCATCGGCAGGGCGACCGCCAGGATGGTGAAGTAGATCGTGTGGCCGATCGATTCGAGGAAGCGCCGGTTGGTGGCCAGCGCCACGTAATTGTCGAGGCCGACGAAGACCTGCTTGCTGCCGATGTGCCAGTCGTTGAGGCTCATCCAGATCGTGAAGATCCACGGGAAGATGATCACCGCGGAACTGACGATCAGGGCCGGCCATATGAACAGCAGGTAGGGACGCAGGCGGCGTTCTCCCGCCGCCCGCGTGCCTGCCGCTATCGTTACGTCTGCGCCCGCCATACGCTACGCCCGTCCCGCTCGCGTCTTCCGGTCAGCTCGCCTCGCTCTTGTCGAGGACCGGCTTGAACTCGGCGGTGGCGCGCTTCATCTCGGTCGCCGGGTCGGCGCCGCCCAGCAGGTTGGTCAGCGCGGTGCCGATGACGTCGCGGAACTCGGTCACCGGCACGATCACCGGCAGGCCCGGCATGCTGATCGGTGCACAGCCGGCCGCGCAGTCCGCCCATTCGCGCGGGACCGTGAGCGTCGACAGGACGGCAGGATCCTTCAACGGCGCCGTCCGGAACGGGATGCCGCCACCGACCTGCAGCATGCGGCCGGCCATCTTCGGGCCCGTCATCCACAGCATCGTGTAATAGGCCGCTTCCTTGTGGGCGGCATTCTTCGGAATCGCCATGCCGGTGCCGAACGTCACTGAACCATGCCCCTTGGGCCCGCTCGGCGGCACACCGTAGCCCACCTTGCCGACGACGCGGCTCTTGGTCTTGTCTTCGACCGGTGCAGCGAAGCCCGTGGCGTCGATCCACATCGCAGCCTTGCCCTGCATGAAAAGGCCCTGCGCCTCGTTCCAGTTGAAGCCCGCGATTCCGGCCGGCCCATAGGAAGAGAGCAGCTTCTTGTAGTATTCCGCCGAGGCGATGGCGTCGGGCGTGTCGGTGATGAGGCGCAGGGGCTTGCCCGTCACCGTCTCCTGGCCCCAGCCCGACAGAAGCTGCGTCCACAGCACGACGTTGGCGTTGCGGACGCCACGACCCACGAAGCCCGAGACGCCGGCCGACGGGTCGTTGAGCGCGGCGGCGGCGGCCATCATCTCGTCGAGCGTCTTGGGGAAGGCCACGCCCTTCTTCGCGAACAGCTCCTTGTTGTAATAGACCATGAAGTAGTCGCAGAGGATCGGCAGCGCGTTGACCTTGCCGTCCGAGGTGGTCGCGAAGCTCATGCCGAGCTTGGAAACGTCGCCCAGCTCGTATTCGGCCGGCATCATCTGCGGATCCTTCAGCCAGTCCGTGATCTCGAGCAGCCAGCCGGCCTTCTCGAACTGGCGCTTCTGGACGTGGAAGGCGAAATTGAAGAGGTCGAAGCTGGGCTTGCCCGAGTTCAGCTCGATCGCCACTTTCTGGCGGGCCTGCTGCTCGGGAATGACCTCGATGCCGAGCTTGATGCCCGTCTGGTCGAGAAATTCCTTCTGATACTTCTTCATGAGATCGGCACGCGGGCCGGTCTCCATCAGCACCTCGACCGTCTGGCCCTTGAAGCGCTGCCAGTTGAAGGCGCCGCTCTGCGCATAGGCGGTGACGGTGTTGAGCATCGGGGCGGCAAGGCCACCCAGGGCAACGCCCTGCAATGCACGACGACGCGTGATCGAACGAACCATGCTGTTTCCTCCAGACGCTTTTCAGTCGCGGGCTTTTACCCTGCGTTGAGTGAAGCCTAGAGGAACACGCTCGCGGCGTCATCGGGAGAAAAGCGCCGAGGCCACCTGCTGCGACACATTTCAGGAGTCGTGCGATTGCGGCCGGGCTGCTCTTCGCGGCCGCAGCATCGGCAGGATTCGGTCAGAAGCCGAGCGCGCTGAGCCCCGGGTGATCGTCGGGCCGGCGACCGAGCGGCCAATGGAACTTGCGGTCCGCGTCGGCGATTGGATGCTCGTTGATGCTGGCGATGCGGCGCCGCATCAACCCATCGGCATCGAACTCCCAGTTCTCGTTCCCATAGGCCCGGAACCAGGTGCCGCTGTCGTCGTGGAACTCGTAGGCGAAGCGCACGGCGATACGATTGCCGGCGAAGGTCCAGAGCTCCTTGATGAGGCGATAGTCGAGTTCGCGCGCCCACTTGCGCGCGAGGAAGGCTTCTATGGCTTCGCGGCCTTGAAGGAACTCCGCGCGATTGCGCCACTGACTGTCCGGCGTGCAGGCCAGCGCGACCTTGCCGGGATCGCGGCCGTTCCAGCCATCCTCGGCAAGGCGAACCTTTTCGGTCGCTGCCTGCTCGGTGAAGGGCGGCAAGGGTGGACGGGACATGGCGAGCCTCCTCTCGTGTCAGATGATCTTGCGCGTGCGCAGGTCGGCCAGCTCGGCCGGCCCGTAGCCCAATTCACCCAGCACCGCGTCGTTATGTTCGCCCAGCTCAGGTGCGATCCCGGGTCTGGCCGGCGTCTCGGAGAACTTCCAGGGCGTGCCATGGACCTTCAGTTTCCTGCCGAGCTTGGGATAGTCGACCTCGGTCACGTAGCCGTTGGCAACGACGTCGGGATCGGTCGACGCTTCGAGCAACGTGTTGATCGGTGCCGAGACCATGTCCGCGCCGCGCAGCCGCCCCACCCAGTCGTCCCGCGTGCCGGTCGCGAACAGGCCGTCGAGCGTGGCGAGGAGCTCTGCACGCTTGGCATCGTTGTCGATGATGATGCCGAGATCGGCGAAGCCCGCCTCCACCAGACGGTCGTAGAAGCCCAGCGACGACATCGCGTCCTTCCAGTTCTCGGGGCCGACCAGCTGGAAGACCAGCGGCTTGCCGTCGCGATCATCGAAGCTCGCGCTGATGCCCGGCCGCTCGCGCGTGCCGGTGATGCGGGCCTGCCCGGTGACCGGATTGCGATCGCGCCACATCGCCGTCTGGAGCGTCCAGCCCATCAGCCGGATCTGCCCGCCCAGCAGCGACAGGTCGATCTTCTGGCCGACTCCGGTGGTGCGCGCATGCGTGAGGGCTGCCAGCGCGCCGCCGAACGCCAGGATGGCGCAGGTCTCGTCCGCCACGGACACGACACCGGTCCGCATCTTCTGGCCCGGCATGGAAAAGGCCTCGGCGATGCCGCCCAGTGCCTGCGCCATCGAATCCGTGCCCGGCAGGTCGGCATGCGGTCCGTCGGGCCCGTAGCCCGAAATCGAGACATAGACGAGCTTCGGATTGACCTTGCGCAACTCCTCCCAGCCGAAGCCGTTCTTTTCGGCCGCGCCGGGGCGGAAGTTCTGGCCGAAGATGTCAGCCTTCGCGACGAGCTTGCGCAGGATCTCGCGCCCCTCCTCGCTCTTGAGGTTCAGCGTCACGCTCTTCACGCCACGATTGTTGGTCTCGAAGAAGGTGCTGCCCATGTCCGGCAGCACGGTCATGCGGCGCGACGGGTCGCCGCCCTGGGGCGATTCGATCTTGATCACGTCGGCGCCGAGGTCGGCCATCAGCATCCAGGGGACGGTGCCTGCCTGCGCGGTGGAGCAGGAGACGACCTTGACGCCCTGAAGCGGGCCGTGGGGAACAGACATCGACGGGGGCTCCTCTGTGAGAACCCCACGCTAGAGCAAGTTCAGGCGGGCGTCTCCAGTCGCGCCACGTCGCAGAAGCGGACGAGGCGGCTGGATGTTTCATCCCACAGCGTGAGCCGCGGCGCGGCGAGGCCCGCACGCAGGCTGAGGGGCGAAACGGCGCGCACTGTCTGGGCCGCTTCGTGAGCCTGCGGCAGCCGGTAGTTCGGAATGCGCTGGTTTAAATGATGAACGTGATGAAAGCCGATATTGCCGGTGAACCAGCGCAGGACGAGCGGCAGATCGAACCACGACGAACCGTCCATCGCGGCATCGACATAGCGCCAGGCGCCGCGACCGCTCCACTGCGCCCCGGGAAAGCGATGCTGCAAGGTGAACAGCCAGACGCCGAGGATCGACGCGACGACCATGATCGACAAATGCACCAGCAACACATCGCGCCAGCCCAGCAGCAGAACGAGCGTCGCGAACAAGGCCACGAGGCTCGTATTGGTGAGAAGGACCGATCGGCGCTCCCGCACCCACGCGCGCGGCGTGTCGAACGGCAGGCGGTAGAGCAGCACGAACACCAGAGGCGGCAGCAGGAAGTTGGCGATCAACGGATGACGGACGAGCCGGTGGACAAACCTCTGGCGCGGCGACAACGCGAGATAGGCGCGCACGGTGAGGCACGAGGAATAGATATCACTGCCGCGATCGCCGCGATCGAGATTGTTCCATTCGGCATGATGCTGTGCATGCTGGCGGCGCCAGTTCGCGAAAGGCGTGAAGGTGCACAGGCTGCAGAGCCGGCCGACGATCGTGTTGGCGCGACGCGACCTGAAGAACGAGCCATGCCCGCAATCGTGTTGAACGATGAACACGCGCACCATGAACGCACCGGTCGGTATGGCGACGGCCAGCACGAGCCACGGAGAAATGCCGCACGCGACGTACATGGCCGCGCAACCCGCGATGAAGGGACCGAACGAGGTTACGAGCTGCAGTAGGCTTTGTGCCGCAGAAGGGTGCGCGAATGAGCCGGCCGCCGCGCGCAACTCGGCATCGATGGGATCGAGGATAGAGCGAGGCTCCATGAACACCTCCGTCCTTCGCCAGGATGCAAGGACCAGCTGTATTTGGGCCTTGATAGTGTCGGAACAAGGGACCATATGAAGCTCGTCGATACACGGACATCTGATTTGGTCCGCGCCCGCCGGCATTGTTCAGCGGCCCGCTCCACGACACTTGATCCCGAAAGCCAGTGCAATTTCGACGGGCTCCAGCGCGCTTCCGCATGTTCAAACGCGGGATGAGTGCACGGACTCGCATATCCAAAATAGAAAAGGGGTCTCCCATGACAACGACTACGGGAACCGTGAAGTGGTTCAATATCCAGAAGGGCTTCGGCTTCATTCAGCCGGACAATGGCGGCACCGACGCCTTCGTGCATATCAGCGCGGTAGAGCGCGCCGGTATGAGCATGCTGAGCGAGGGCCAGAAGCTGGAGTTCGAACTGGTCGCCGATCGCAAGAGCGGCAAGATGGCAGCGGAGAATCTCAAGGCCGCATCCTGATCACGGGTCGCCGGTAACGGCGACCGCCCTCCTTCCTGCGCGCCACCACGGATGTACTGGGGCGTGCGGCTGGAGCGGCAACGCGATATGGCCCCGTTCCTGCAAAGGGACGGGGCCTTTCGCATTCTGGGGGTCGCCTCAGTTCGTCTTGAAGACCTTGGCCATCGCCGACATCAGGTCCTTGGGGCCCTTGTCCATCAGCATTGCTTTGGGCAATTCATCGAAGCGCTGACGGCCGCTCACTGTGAGGCAGGGCCCATCCTTGCCGTCCTGGATCAGGCGCAGATTGCGCAAGCGTGTCAGATCCTGGGCGCGCATCGCGCGCACGTCGGACTGGCCAAACGCGACGCGCCGGAGAGTGACCTCTTCGTCAGGAGTCAGGATGACCTGGGGCGTACGCGGGGGTTCGGCTTTTCGTTCAATGGTCATGTCGCAACCTCGTCTTGCGCTTCGAGGCATCGTCCGATGCTTCGGAATAGGGAGGCGCCGACGCAGACGTCGCCGAATACCTTCCCTAAATGGGCGCTCGACGCTCTCGCGGCAAGCGCTCATTCCCGCGCAGGAGGCAGGCGCTCAGGGGGCGGAAAGAACCTCCTGGGTGAGACCCGCGCACGGCACGTCCTTGGCATTTCCAAAAACGGGGGTCGGGATCGGGATCACGCGACCCAGCGAAACCTGCGGCGTGCGCAGCTTGCCTTCGATCATCACCGCACCGTGGAGGTCGAGCAGATCGAAGCTCTTCGGATCCGAATCGATTTCGGCCTTGAGAGCCTGGCTCTTGAGGGAGAGCTGACCCTTCACGTGCAGGACGGACTTCTGGGTATCCAGTAGGGTCCGGTCGAACGTGACGGTACCCTGCTGGAAGTTGAGACGGCTCACGGCGCATTTGATGGGAATGCGGTTGTCGCCGGCGACATAGAGCACCAGCGCATCGAAGATCTGCAAACCCGCCAGACTCACCATCAGGCTGCTCACCGAGCCGCCCCCGAGCGCAAACGCCATGTGCCCGTTGGCCGTGCCCATGACCTGCGCGAGCGAACGGCCGCTGCCGGCAAGCGCCACCCTTCCCTGGATCTTGCCTTGCGTGGCGTCGAAGTAGCGTGACTGGCGGAAGAAGTTCTTGAGTTCGATGTCGGTCGCCCTGAGGCTGGCTTTCACCTTCGGATCGTCCGTGCGCGCATCGATGCCCATCTCGCCCGCGATCGTCCCGCCGCCCAGCACCGACAGCGTGAGCGGTTTGACCGTAGCGTTTCCGTCCTGGATCAGGACGCGGAAGGCCAGCGCCTGGACCGGCAACCAGGGCGGCGCGATGACCCGCTTGGCATCCAGCGCCACATCCATGTTCATCGCGCGCAACTTCTCGACCTGCAGCGGTACGTTAGGGAAGAGATCACCAGACGCTTCGAGCTGAGCCTGTGTCTGGGCCTGCTTGGCGGACACATTGGTCTTACGCGCGGGCGTCGCGCCTACGAGGGGCGC
Source organism: Reyranella sp. (assembly GCF_965279625.1). GTDB lineage: Bacteria > Pseudomonadota > Alphaproteobacteria > Reyranellales > Reyranellaceae > Reyranella. The sequence continues at coordinate 4,507,415 of NZ_OZ257251.1, read as the reverse complement.
CAGGTCCTCGAAGACGAGCTTCTGAGACACGAGCTTGGCCGTCAGAAACGCAGGCTTTCGCCGCTCGTCGATCGTGACTTCGCCCGTCAGATCGCTTTCTCCCACTCGCCATTTGGATTGAACGAACTTCCAGAGGCCGGTCTCCCGTTCGAGTTTGCCCGTGATGGTGTAAGGCGGCGTCGGCGGTCCCGGAATGCCGAGAAGCGGATAGATGTCGGAGAGGTTGGGACCGGAGAGCGTGAGGTCGACATTGGCACCCGTCCACTTGAAGGGATCCTGCACAGTCCCCTTCATCTTGAGCTTGGTCCCTCCGAAGGACACATCGAGGTCGAGCGGATAGGGCTGATCCGTATCGCGCAGCGTCAGCACCGAGCCGCCGACAAAACGCATCTCCAACGGCTGGCCCTCGAGCTTGCCTTTCAGCGAGAGCTCGGCCGCGTCCTCCGCCTTGCCGGTCGCTGTCGAGACCGTGCCATCGAGTTCCAGCTTCCGCTTGGGGTCGCGGTAGCCCAGCTTGCCTTCGCTGATCTCCAGCCTGCCGATCACCGGCGCGTCGAAGCGGCTGTCGGGTTCGAGCGCTTTGGCCGCCCCCGTGACGACCGGCGTCTCGTCCATGCTCCAGTTCAGCTGCTCTTTGTCGCCCGTCTCGACCTGAACCTCAGGCTTACGCAGCACGAGACGGGGCATGACGAGATTGCCGCCGAGCAGCGGCCACAGCCGGATGTCGAAGTCGACCTGGTCAACCTTGAGCATGTAGGGCGCCTTGCCCCATTTCGCGTTGGCGACCTCGATGCCTTCGAGTTTCACGTTCGAGGTCCATCCCCACTCGACGGCGATCTTGGCGATTTGTGTCTTGCGTCCGGTAAGATCGCTGGCCCACCCCTCGAGCTGGCCGCGCAGATAATCCGACGTCGCGACGAAATAGATCGTGCCGGCGGCCACCAGGACGAGACCGATGAATATGCCGGCCGTCCAGCCCAGGATCTTGGCGGCACGTTTCATCTCTTTGAAACGGAACCACTTCGCTGCGGTTGCATCGGGGAAGCCCGGGATGTGTGGCCTGCCCTCGCCGTCTTCAACTGCGTATCACAAGGCGAGACTGCCAGAAGCATAGCAAGGGCGTGACAGCCAGTTCCATCGCCAGCGCGCCGGCCACCGACGGCGACAGCGGATCGCCCAGCATCACGCCCAGGAAGCGGCAACAACCGCCGATGACAACCACTCCAGTCAGGAGACGTATGCGCGCCGCATGGCGCTCGATGTCGGGAATCGCTGCCCAGAAGGCGAGCCCGATGGCCAGGAGCAGCCCCGAGAGATAGCGGCCATGGTTCAGTTGCGAACCAACCGTTCCCGCAGCCGGCTGAAACACGCCCCACAAGCCCGCAACGACCGGCACGACCCCTGCTACGGCAAAGCTTACCTGTGCGGCGCGCTTCTCCATCAGCGACGCGGTATTCATCCAGCCCAGTCCTTTCCCGGCTTGGGGCCGGCTGCTTCCTATACGAAGGAAACAGACGGCGCGATCAGCGGACCGGAAAGGTTCAGGCGGTCCTAGTCGCCGGACGCGATGTTTCTTTCCTTGGCGATGCCCGCGAAGGTGTCGACCGTACGGTCGAACAGCTGGCCGAAGGCCTTCCCGTCGGCCCCTACGGGATCGAAGCCGAGATCGGCGAGCCGCGCGATCACGGCCTTGTCCTGGAGAACGGCCAGCACGGCGGCATGGAAGCGCTCGGTCGCAGCAGCAGGCGTTCCCTTGGGCGCCAGCAGCCCCTGCCAGGTCGCCTGCACGAAACCCGGCGAAATCGTCTCGGCGGCCGTGGGCACATCGGTGAACACCTTCGAGCGCTGTTCGCTGGTGATGGCCAGCGCCACGAGCTGCCCGCCGCGCGCCTGCGGGGCACCCGCCGCGAAGGTGACGACACCGGCGTCGATGTTGCCCGAGATCAGATCCTGCAGCAGGGGTCCGCCGCCGCGATAGGGCACGTGCGTCACGCGAAGATCGCCCGCCGCGCGCAGCAGCAGTTCGCTCGTCAGATGCTGGCTGCTGCCCAGGCCGGGCACGCCGACGTTGAGCTTGCCAGGATTGGCTTTGGCCGCCGCGGCAAACGCCTGCGCCGTGGCGAAGCCCGAGCGCGGGTGGGTGAACAGTCCCTGCGGCCCCGAGATCGCCAGCGTCACCGGCTGGAAAGCCGGATACAGCGCCGGCGTTCCCGCGACGGGCAGCGCCTCGGTCGCTGCAAACGTATCGTTCACGAGCAGGATCGTGTAGCCGTCCGGCTGAGCGCGCGAAGCGCTCAGCGTGCCGACGCGCCCGGCGCTCCCGCCGATATTATCGATGATCACCGTCTGCCCGAGCTGGGCGCTGAGCGGCGCCTGGAGCACGCGGGCGAAGGCGTCGACGCCACCGCCCGGGGGCCATGGCACGACGATCTTCAAGGATCGGTTGGGATAGGCCCCCTGCGCGCGTGCAACGACAGGGGCGGCAAGGGTTGTGGCGGCAAGGCCTGCCATCAGGTGACGTCGCTTGAGCATGACTTCTCCATGCGCCGCCGCGGAAGCGGGGCGTTGGGTTCGATGAACGTTGCGGAGATCAGACGGTGTCGCGCGTCAGCGTCGACACAAAGGGCGGCGAGAGCGAAGAACGATCATGCCCTGAAATTGGCCGCCGTCCGCTTCATGGTCAATGAAACGGGCTCATCGTTTTGCGGCGCACACGCGAACGAAACGTTCCACGCGCGGCGCGCTCATCAGAAAGAGTTGAGTAGGCGAGCGCTTGCGCCATTGCCGCCCGGCCCGGACCGCCCTCCGTGCGAGGTCGGTCGCGAGAGCCAGGCAGGCCGTCATGGCATCAGTCCGCAAGCTCGGTGCGGCCCAGCACCACGTCCTCGTAGACGTGCAGCGACGGCAGGCCGCCGGTATGGATGAACAGAACCTTGGCACCCGGCTTGAAGTGACCCTGGCGGGCGAGCCCGATCAGGCCGGCCATGATCTTTCCGGTATAGACCGGGTCGAGCAGAATGCCCTCGGTGCGCGCCAGCATCTGCACCGCCTCGACCATCTTCTTGTTCGGCACCGAGTACTTCGGCTGCCAGAAGCCGCCGAAGCTCTTCACCGCCGAGGGCGGCACCTTGATGCCGAGCCCGAGCAGGTCGCAAACGGCCTGCGCTTCCTTCAGAACGAGCGGCTCCTGATCGGCGGGATCGCGGCTGACGCCGACGCCGATCAGCGGGATCTTGATATTGTTGCCGAGAAAACCCGCGACCATGCCGCCATGGGTGCCCGAGCTGCCCGAGCCCACCACCACGGCATCGAGCGCCAGGCCCATGTCGAGCCACTGGACCTGCATCTCCTGCACGCAGGCCACATAGCCCAGGCCGCCGATGGCGTTGGAACCGCCGCCCGGGATCACATAGGCCTTGCGCCCGAGCGAGGCCACTTCCTGCGCCACCTTCGACATGGCCTCACCCATGTTGGTGCCGCCGGGCACGACCGTGATCGCCTCGACGCCCATCAGCTCGAACATGAAGTTGTTGCCGCCGGCCTCTTTCTTGTAGCTGCCGGGGACGCGCTCCTCGATCACGAAGCGGCACTTCATCCCTTCCTTGACCGCGGCTGAGAGGGTGATGCGGCAATGGTTGGATTGCGGCGCGCCGCAGGTGACGAGCGTGTCGCATCCCTGAGCCAGCGCCTCGCCCGCCAGGAACTCGAGCTTGCGCGTCTTGTTGCCGCCGGGGAAGAGGCCCAGCAGGTCGTCGCGCTTGATCCAGACATCCGGACCGACGCCGCCCGGGCAGCTGGCGGCGAGGGCCTTGGTGAAGTGCGGCAGGTGTTCGATGGGTGTGGGCGCGTGGGTGTAGATGCGACGCGGAAAACGGGACAGGTCCATTCAATCAGCTCCAGCTAGAAATACGCGCCCTCGCCCACCACCGCGGACGAAGCCTTCAGGTCACTCCGTGATGACACCGCAGACGATGCGGTCGCCGGCATTGCCCGTTGGGTCGGTCTTGTAGTCGTCGACGCCGGCATGAATGATGATCGCCGAACCGTCGGCATCGAACACCGAATTGGGCTGTCCCTTGACCAGCGAGATCATGGAATTGGCGACGTCGATCCTCAGTTCGCCATTGGCCGGGATGTACAGGTTGGGCATGTCGCCGGCATGCGAGCCTTCGGCCGCTTCCATGCCATGCTTCTTGGAGGCCGGATTGAAATGACCGCCGGCGCTGGTGAAGGGGGCCTCGCACTTGCCGACCGCGTGGACGTGGAAGGCATGCTCGCCCGGTGCAACGCCCTTGAGCGACATCTTCAGCAGAACGCCGTGGGGAGTCTGGACAAGCTGGACGATGCCGACATCCTTACCCGCCGCGTCCTTCAGCGACGCCTTTGCGGTCGGGCTCTGCGCCTGGACGGAAAGCGAAAAGGCGGCGACTCCGGCTACGGCAACGAGGCCGCACATCACTCGGGCGAAACGCATCGTTCTCTCCTCCACGGTTGATTTGGAAAGCTACCCTACTCCAGGACCTTCGGCGGCCGGTAGAGCGGAAAACCGTTGAAGGGCTTCGAATTCCCGTGATCTGGCACCTGGTAGAAGGTCGACTTGCCATAGTTGTGCAATCCGCCGTCGACCCGCAGCGTGGCGCCGGTGACATACGCCGCCGCATCGCTCAGCAGATAGACGATCGCACCTGCGATCTCCGACTCCGTGCCATGGCGCTTGGCGGGAATACGGTCCTTCACCGAACGCAACGCCTCGTGCGCGCGCTCGGGATAGCGATCGAAGCCAGACGACGCGATGAATCCCGGGATGACGGAGTTAACGCGGACGCCCGAATGCGCCCATTCGATCGAGGCGCTGTAGGTGAAGTTGGTCTGGCCAGCGCGCGCCGCGCCATTATGGGCCATGCCGGGATTGCCCAGCTCGAAGTCGGCGCCGACATTCACGATGACGCCGCCCTGCGCTTCCATCGAGGCGAGATAGACCGCCTTTGAAACGAGGAAGGTGGCGGTCATGTTGTTGGCGATCACCGCGTTCCAGCCATTCAGCGAGATGTCCTTCAGGGGCGCGGGAAACTGGCCGCCGGCATTGTTCACCAGCCCGTCGATCCGGCCGCTCCACGACATCACGCCGTCGATTGCCGCCTTGACCTCGTCTTCCCGGCGGAGGTCGGCCGAATGGATGTAGGTGTCGGGATCGCCCAACTCCTCCTTCACCCGTTCCAGCTTCTCCATCGTGCGGCCGATGAGAGCGACCCGCGCACCGAGCGATTTCAGCTCGTGGGCGGTACAGCGGCCGATGCCGGAGCCGCCACCGGTGACGATAATCGTCCTGCCGGCGAAGAGATCTGGCCGGAACACGGAGTCGTAGCGCACGCTGGCTGTCATCTTCCTCCCCACGCTTCGATGTGGAGACTATCCCTCCCGGGCGCGCAACGCGACGCGGCCGAGATGGCGTTGCAGGAGGCGCATCAGCGCAAATCCGGCTTGCAGGGTGATGCCGAAACAGAGGATGCCGATGGCGAACAGGACCATCTTGTCACCGAGCGTCGGCATCAGCTCGGCCTCGCGCAGGATAACGGCGATTCCTTCGGGCACACCGATCGCGGCACCGGCGCTCGAGGACATGACCAGCACGAAGAAGGCACGCGTCACGTTGGGCAGGAACAGCAGCGCGCCGAGCGGCGAGCCGTCGCGCAGCTGCCGCAAGGCCTCGCCGCCATTGTCGGCCACATAGGCCGCGGCATAAGGCACCAGCGACAGCGCAACCGTCATGATGCCCGACGGCGCCACGTGGACGCCGAACAGGGTCGCGTCCGAGGGGATGATGTTCAGCAGGAAGAACATGACCACGAAGGTCGGTGCCGCGCGCATCAGGCCGATCAGCGTCGTGGCGATGGCCCCACGCGCGCCGCCCGCCAGCTTCGCCAATGTCAGCAGGCCGCCGACGGCGAGACCGATCAGCAGCGCAATGGCGGCGATCTCGAAGTTGACGACCATGCCGGCCAGCAGTTGCGGGACGAAGTCGGGAGAGATCTTGCTCATGCCGTCACCATCTGCCGGCGTTCGAGCCAGACTCGCAGTTTGTCACACAGCCAGACCACCACCATCACCACGCAGACATAGAAGACGAGCAGCAGCGAATAGGTGCTGGCCCGGCCGCTGGCGAACGAGGTGATGTCGGTCAGCGCGCTCAGCAGCTCGGGCGCGCCGATGAAGCTCGCAATCGGCGTGCCCTTGGCGGCGTTGACGAGAAAGGACACGATCTGGGTCGCCGAGCGGCTGACCGCGCGACCGAACAGGTCGACGGTGGGCGCGGGGGGCCCTCCCCGCTCGGTCCGCAGCGAGTGCATCGCCTCGCCGATGGCCTGCCCTGCGTTGGCCCCGTTCATCAGCCCCAGCGCCACGATGGCCGCACCGATCGCGACTGCCGAGGAATAGGGAAACAGCGCCAGCGCCACGGCCGCGGAAATGACGAGCGTCAGCACGACCGGCGAGGATTGAAGGACGATGGTGAGCGCGCGCGCAGGCCAGCGCAGCAGGAACCACTGCGAACTCTGCAGGGCGCCCAGCGCCAAGGCGAACAGCAGGGTCGCCACGAGCGCACCGGCCACGAGGATCAGGGAATTCACGATTCCCGCCTTGAAGAGCTGCCAGGCGGGCATGGTCTTGAACATCGGAAACTGCACGCTGATGCCGGTGTGCGCCTCCAGCCAAGTTTCGAAGGCGGCCACCTGGCCGGCGAAAGGCGTGGGCTCCAGCGCCGCGCTCAACGCCGGGAGGATGCAGGCCGGGCTGGTGCTTCCGGTATCGGTGTTGCAGTCGGGCCGGTTCCAGACCGCGCGCTGGAGTTCGAGAAAGCCAAGGCTGATGCGATTCTGCTTCGCCACCTCGAGGAAAGTTCCGTCGCGATGGAAAATCTGGCTCATCAGGTCGAGCGCGCGGGCGAGCCGGTCGCTGCCGGTCAGGGCGACGGCCATGCCCCAGGGAAGCTGGGCGAAGCCGAACTTCCTGTCATAGGCGTTCGCAAATGCCGGCTCCGTGAAATAGTAGTCGAAGAAGCTGTCGTCCTGGGCCGCCAGAACGCAGGTCTCGTCGCGCAATCTGTCGGGGAGCACGCCCGCCTCGTCGAACAGCATCAGGCGGGCATTGTGCGAAACGATCTGGGCGTTGGAGTTGTTGCCGATCGTGACGCAGATCGTGCGGCTGGCAATATCGGGCCAGTCCTTGATCGTGAGCCCCTTCGGCCCGACGATGATCGTCTCGGACTGGTAATAGTGCGGACGAATGAAGCGTACCTGGCCGTCGCGCTGGGTATTGTGTCCCATGGTCGCGATGGTGAGATCGATCTTGTCGTCAGCGAGCAGGGGGATGCGGCTCGCGGCATTGACGCGCGTAAACGCCGGTTCGACGCCGAGATGCCTGGCAATCTCGCGCGCCACATCGACGTCGTAGCCCGAGCGGACCTGGCCCTCGCGCGTGCCGAACAGCGGATAGTATTCGCGCACGCCGACGCGGATCTTGGTGTCACAGAAGATGCGCACCAATCTGTCGAGGCCGGGCTGCTCGCAGGCGCCCGGTACCGCGGCGGCGGCTCGTGCCCCATCGATCAGCTTTTTCAGTGCCGCATCCGGGGTCTCGGCGCGCGCCGGCAGTCCAGCACACGCGACGAACCACACGAGCACGACAAACAGAACGCGACGCAGTGCCATGTCAGCCTCGCGTCCCGGCCGTGGCGATTTCCACGATATGCATATCGGCGAAAGCGTGCGGCCCGTAGCGATGGATGGAACGACCCTCCTCCGCTCGCAGAATCGAAGGTGTCATCAGGTCTATCTTCTCGTTGGCGATGTGGACCAGCACCGTCTTCACGATATGCATCGCGAGACCGTACCGTTCGAGAATCTGGCGCGAGCGCCCGACGTCGACGAAGGCGTTGTGGGTGATGAGAGCTCGGCCATTGACCGCGAGATGATCCGACAGGCCCTCGAGGAAGGGATCGAGCAGTTCGCGGCCGTCTATCCCTCCCGAACTCCAGGTCGACAGTCGACCGGACACCTCGAAATGATCCATCGGGAAATGGGGCAGGTTGGCGACGATGAGGTCGAAACGCCGTCCCGCTACCGGCTGCCACATGTCGCCGCGGTGAATTTCCGCATCATGCCCGAGGTCCTGCAGGAGAGCCTGGCCAGTGGCAATGGCATCGTGCTCGACATCAATCCCGCAGAGTGAAGCGGCGCCGAGGCTGCCCAGCACGGCGAGGACGACGCCGCTGCCGCATCCGAGTTCGAGCGCCCGGCCACCGAGCACGCGACTGGGTTCCGCGCGAAGCGCCTGCACCAGTGCCGCCGTGTACTCGCTCGGCCGCAGCGCTGCGACCGCCGGAGAGGACTTACGGACGTCGAACATCGGTCAGCGCGATATCTGCAGCGGCACGAGACGCGAGGGATCGATCGTCGCCAACCGCTTCGCCATCGTGCTGGCAACGGGATCCTCGGGATACTCCGCCACGATTTCCTGATAGCGAGCCAGCGCCAGCGCGTAGTCCTCGGCGACCAGCGCGGTGTAGGCGGCGCGCGTAAGCTTGCACAGGCGGACCGTCGCCTCGTCCGGCTCGAACTCCGGACCGATCCCGTAGGCGCCGACCAGTTCGTAGATCGGCACTTTCGAGCGGCGGCCCTTCACGGTGACATCGTCGACCGGACGCACGCAGAGACGCTCGCCGGCCTCCTTGAAGACGGCGTGGCTGACGCAGATTCGCGTGCCATACTCCTTGTTGATGCCTTCGAGGCGCGCCGCGATGTTCACGCCGTCGCCCATGACGGTATAGCTCATGCGCTCCTTGGATCCGATATTACCCACCAGCACGGCGTCGCTATGGATGCCGATGCGGACGTTCAGCGGCTTCTTGCCGGCCGCCTCCCAGCCCGCGTTCAGCTCCTTCATGCCCTCGCGAATGCGCAGTGCCGCGAAGCAGGACCGCTGCGCATGGTCCTCGAGTAGCGCCGGGGCACCCCAGAAGGCCATGACACCGTCGCCGATGAACTTGTCGATCGTGCCGTGCTCCATGTTGACCGCGTGGGTCACGACGCCGAGATAGGCCGACACGCGCGCCAGCAACTCCTGCGAGGGCACTTCCTCCGACATGGTGGAGAAGGCTTCGAGGTCGGAGAAGAAGATCGTCAGGAATCGGCTGTGGCCGCCCAGTACCAGCTTCTGATCCGAGTCGAGGAGCTGGCGCACGAGCCCCACGGGCACGAAGGCCGCAAACGACTTCACCGCGGAGTCGAGCGTGTCGATGGCGCGCGCGAGGACCGCCACCTCGCGGATCGGCGACTTCAGCGGCGGGAGATTGTCGCCCTCGAGATCCTGGATCTTCGTCACCTTGAGCGCGAGCCGCTCCAGCGGGGTCGAGACGACGCTGGAGAGGAAATAGATGATGCAGATCTGGAGCAGGATCGCGATCACCCCGAACAGGGCCAGCCGCTTGTTCTGCTCGTCAAACGCACTGGTGAAGTCCGCGAGCGGCGTAATGACGAAGAGCTGCCACTTCTTGCCGAAATCGGACGGCAGCGTCGTGAGGCTCGCGATGTAGTGCTCTCCGTGATGCACGAAGGAGAACGTATGCTCGTTGTCGCGCGGCCGGAAGCTGAACGCGATCGCCGGCAGGTCGTCTCCGAGCGACGTAATGTGTTGCAGCTCGACCTTGCCGTTCTGGCTCGTATAGGTCTTGGTCCGTTCGGAATTGGCGATGACCCGGCCCTGATGATCGAGGATGTAGGACTGGGTGCCCGGGCTGATCTTGCGCTCGGCGAGATAGTTGGACATCCCATCGAGCGTAATGTCGGCCGCGGCGACGCCGCGCAGCACGCCGTCCGCGTAGAAAGGCGCGCCAACCGTGAAGCCGACCAGCCCCAGCGTCGCGAAGACGTCGACATCGCTGACCGAGAGCTCGCCGGTCTGCTGCGCGGTGCGATACCACAGGCGCGCACGCGGATCGTACGAGGTTGTCTGCTCGGAGCTTCCCAGTTCCCGGCGGTCCTTGTCGAGGAACAGGTAGTGATCGAGGGGTGCAGACCCACTTCGCGGCGTGATCCATCGGTCGGCCCAGCGAGTCCCGACCGGCGGCAGCTTGCCCTGGATCTCGACGGCCGGATCGATCTGCCGGGCCTGACGGAAAGCCCCGTCGCTCAGGCCGACATACATGCTGATGATGCGATCGCTGTGCTGCAAGATGCTGAAGAGATATTTCACCGAGCGATTCTCTTCGAAGAATTCCGGCTGCTCGGAGCCGAGCGCGGCGGCACTTCGCACCAGCGACTTGATCGGGTCGAAGAGATGCTGGATGTTTTCGATGGCCTCGGTACTGAAGCGCCCGATGAGCTCGCCGGCGTTGTCGCGCGCGATCTTCTCATTCGAGACGTAGTTCACCGCAACGATCGCGAAGAAGACCGGCACCGTCAGCAGGACGAACAAAGTCAGGATGCTGGGACGCAGCCGCAGATTTTTCGCGAAGAGGCTTGTCATTGCGCGGCGTGGGACATCCTGGGAGGAGCGGAAGAAGCACTATAAATGAAAGGAGAATCAGCGTCCACGCGCCCTCCCGCCGCGCCCAGGGTTATCGCATATGAGGCAGAGGTCCCTCACTCCGTTCGGGATGGCACCGTTGTTTGATCAGCGCACGGCGCAATTCCCAACAAAAGTCTCATCGCGGGCGGGGTACCCCCCGCCCTGGAACGGAGTGCGGGACCTTTCACCTTCTTGGATGCGCCAACTACTTCGGCCCTTCTAGGCCATATGCGATGGCCTCATGCCGCGCCCCTCACGCGGGGGTCGCCTCGAATGCCAATCGGTCTCCCGCTGATAGGCGTGTCCCGCCGCGAGGATGAGGCCTTCTTCGAAGGCCTTTCCCACGATCTGGAAGCCCACCGGTACGCCGTCAGCGGTCATGCCGCCGGGAAGGGTCAATGTCGGGTGACCGCTGAGATCGAAGGGCGCCGTGTAACGCAGTCGTTCTGCGACGACTTCAGGATCGCGACCCGCCGCCAGCAGCGCCTCGGTCGACCAGACGGCCCTGCCCATTACCGGCATCAGAAGCAGGTCGACCGATGCCAGAAGCCCGTTCAGCTCCCCGGTGAGGGCCGCACGGCGCAACTGCATCCTGGCGAGTTCCATTGCCGAGAGACGACGGCCGTGATCGAGCAGTCCGGCCAGGACGGGACCGTACTCGGAGGCCCGCGACGGATAGGTGGCGTCGTGCGCCACGGCCGCCTCGACGCCGCACAGCGGGACCCAGTCGCGCGCGCCCTGGTCGAAGCCATCGGGCAGTTTCACCTCGACGATCGCCGCTCCCGCCTTCGTCAGCGCCCCGACGGCGCCGTCGAGCGCGCGACGTGCGTCTTCGTCGAGACCCGGCATGTTGGTGGCCAGGCCGATGCGTCTGCCACGCACGCCCTGATCGATCGACGCGGCATAGTCGGGCACGGGCAGGCCGACCGCGGTCGGGTCCTCGGGATCGGCGCCCGCGATCACGCCGAGGACGATCGCGGCATCAAGGGCACTGCGGGCCATCGGGCCGACATGGTCGAGCGACTCGGCGAGCGGAAAGACGCCGGCACGGCTCACGCGTCCCCAGGTTGGCTTCAGCCCCGACAGCCCGTTCATCGTCGAGGGAAAGCGGATCGATCCGCCGGTGTCCGACCCGAGCGAGGCAAAGCAGAGACCGGCCGCGGTGGCGGCGCCGGAGCCCGACGAAGAGGAGCCTGTCCAATAGGCTGCGTTCCAGGGGTTGAGCGGCGCGGGGATGCTCGGGTGATGCGCGCCATAGGCACCTTCGGTCATCTGCAGCTTGCCAAGGATAACCGCCCCCGCCTGCTTCAGGCGCGCAACCACGGTCGCATCGCGCGACGGCACGTTGCCGCGATGGATCGCCATGCCGGCCGCGGTCGGTACGCCCTCGGTGTTGCAGAGATCCTTCACCGCGATGGGCACGCCATGCAGTGGCCCACGCGATGTGCCGGCTTCTGTCTCCGCATCGAGGCGCGCAGCATCGGCCAAGGCACGGTCGGCGGTCACGGTCGCGTAGCTTCCGAGCGTGGAATCGACCTCCCCGATCCGCCGGAGCATCGCGCCGGTCAACTCGACCGAGGACAGTTTGCGGGCCTTCAGGCGCCGCGCGACCTCGTCGAGCGACAGATAGTGCAGATCGGCTGGCATGCGGACTCCCTCACAGCGACTTCTCCATGACCTGGATATGTTCGCCGCGATAGTCTCGCTCCTCAAGCGCCCGCCAGCCCAGAGCCTCATAGAGGGAGGCGGCCGAAGTCGTGAAAAGGTAGAGGCGCTCGTATCCGATGCGCCGGGCCGCCTCCTCGACCGCGCCGACCAATGCTGACGCGATGCCGCGGCGGCGGCGCTCGACGGGAACGTAGACGCTTGCGAGCCAGGGATTGCGCGGATCGCCTTCGAGGTCGTCGAAGATCAGGGAAGCGGTGCCGACGATACCATCATCGTCATCCAGGGCGACGAAAGCGATCGGCACCCGGTCCAGGTTCATTTTGCCGCGAATCCGAGCCCGGCGCTGGTCGAGCGTCTCTTGGGGGTTGAGATGTCCCCACTCGTCGAAGCCCCAGACCGAAACCTGTTCGGCCAGATCGGGACGTTCGACGAGGGGAACGATTCTCATGCGATCAGTCGACCGCCTTGAGGTTGACCGCCGCCGAGCGGCCGCGCTCGGTGGCAATCTCGTAGTCGATCTTCTGGCCTTCGTTGAGGCCGTTCAATCCTGAGCGCTCGACCGCGCTGATATGGACGAACACGTCCTTGCCGCCGTCATTCGGCTGGATGAATCCGAAACCCTTCGTGGCGTTGAACCACTTGACGGTGCCTGTAGCCATGTCTCTCTCCTGGGCAGTTGAACGAGCAAACAAATGCGCGCTGGCGGAGCGCTCGCTGCTACCGCCTTCGACAACCTGGAATTTGGGGTGAAGCTCACGAGACGATCCGGGGCCGCTGGTAGCGGGGCCGTCAAAGCAGGGCCAAGTTCGGAGTCGTAGGGTCGCATATGAAGAACGTAACGCCGCCACCTCAAAATGGCTCCCGGCGATCGTTTACATTGTAGCGCCAATTTTCCACGGCTCGAACTCGTCGTCTCCGATACCCAGCACTTCAGACTTGGTTTTCTGGCCCGAGGCCGTGGCAAGAATAAGGTCGAAGATGCGGCGTCCGTTTTCCTGAATCGTCTCCTCACCGTCGACGATCGTTCCGCAATTGATGTCCATGTCGTCAGTCATGCGCCGATAGAGGGCGGTATTCGTTGCAAGCTTGAGTGAAGGTGTCGGCTTGCAGCCGAACACGCTGCCGCGCCCGGTCGTGAAACACAGAACATTGGCGCCACCTGCGACCTGGCCCGTCGCGGACACCGGATCGTAGCCGGGCGAGTCCATGTAGACGAACCCCTTCGCGGTGATCGGCTCCGCATACTTATATACGTCGACCAGATTGGTGGTGCCGCCCTTCGCCACGGCGCCCAGGGATTTCTCGAGAATGGTCGTGAGGCCGCCAGCTTTGTTGCCGGGCGAGGGATTGTTGTTCATCTCGCCGCCCGTGCGGGCGCAATGCTCTTCCCACCAGCGGATACGCTCGACGATCTTCTCGCCCACTTCCTGGCTGACCGCACGCCGGGTCAGCAGATGTTCCGCGCCATAGATTTCCGGAGTTTCAGAAAGCACCGCCGTCCCGCCGTTGCGCACCAGCAGATCGACCGCCGCCCCGAGCGCCGGATTTGCCGAGATGCCGGAATAGCCGTCCGAGCCGCCGCACTGCAGCGCCAGAATCAGCTCGCTGGCTGGAATGGCCTCGCGCTTCACGTCGTTGGCTTCGGGCAGGATCTCCTTCAGAAACCCGACGGCGCGCATCACGGTCTTGGAGACGCCGCCTTCGTCCTGGATCGCCATGGGAATGAGCTTCGGCCCTTCCTTGAGGCCCTCCGCATTCATCAGACCGGAAATCTGATTGGTCTCGCAGCCCAGCCCGAGCACCACGACCGCTGCCATGTTGGGATGCTTCGTATAGCCCGCGAGTGTGCGGCGCAGCACGTCCATCTCGAGACCCGACGCGGCCATGCCGCAACCACCGCCATGCGTCAGGGGCACGACACCGTCGATGTTCGGGAACTCCGCCAACAACGGCTCGAGCTTCGACGCGATCATGCGGCTGGTCGCGGCCGAGCAATTCACCGTCGTCACGATGCCGATGTAGTTGCGCGTTGCAGCGCGACCGTCGGCGCGACGATACCCCTGGAAGGTGGCGGGCGGGACGATGAACTCCGTCGGGTGGGAGTCGGCGCAAAACGCGTAGTCGCGCTCGAAGTCGCCCATCACGCAGTTATGCGTATGGATGTGCGTTCCGGGCGGGAGGTCCTCGGTCGCGAACCCGATGATCTGATTGTACTTGCGCAGCGGCTCGCCCGCCTTCACCGCCCTCGTGAGAATTTTGTGACCGGGCGGCACGCTCGTGGCCGCCGCGACGTCTCCCTCGATCGCCGTGCCGGGCAGGACGTCCATGCGCGCCACGACGACGTTGTCGGCGGGATGCAGTCGAATGGTGAGCGGCGCCGTCATATGTGTTTCCTCCGGGGTCGTCGCGCTCCGGCGACATTCCTCATCAGACCTTAGTACGCCGCCAGCCGGCGGCAACCGCTTCCTGCTCGCTGCACAACCATCGCTCGCCCCGCGTGGATCGATCACGGTCGGCCTTGCAGGAGCGGCAGCCGTGGGCACGATAGCAAAGAAAAAACGGGGCGCCCAAGCGCCCCGTCTCTTCAGCTTCGTCCCAGCGACCCAGGTCTTAGCCCCAACCCGGAGTCCAACCCGGCGCCGGGCGCTGGTTTATCCAGCGGCCATCGACCCAGACCTGGCGACCGTGATGCCAGGTCCAATAGCCCGGCGCCCAGACCCGCTGAACCGGCGGCGCGTAATAGCGCGGCGGTGGCGGCGCATAGTAACGCTGCGGCTGGGGTGTCCCGATCCAGACGCCGAAGGACTGGGCGGCTGCCGGTGTGAAGACCGCGGGTGCGAGCGCCGCCGTCGTGAAAGTGGCGGCGGCGGCGAGTGCGGTGAGAGCGATACGCTTCATCATTGTCTGCCTCCGTTCTGCGCGGCAGCAACGCCGCGTCATACAGAGATACGCATTGGGACCGCCCAACGTGGCCCTCTCACCTGAGGAATTAGCGCGCTCTTTCGGCCGCTTTTCCGCCACGCTCAGGTTGCGCCGACGAGCAGAATAATCACGCCCGCCACGCTCACAATGATGCCGAGCAGTCCCACGGCATGAAGCCTCTCACCGCGCAGAAAGATCCAGCTCATCACGACGCCCATGAGCGGAAAGAGCGCGACCAGCGGCGCGACGACGGTGATCGACCCCAACCCGAGCGCGGCATAGAGGAGAAAGGTGGCGCTGCCATTGGCGAAGCCGACGGCCAGGAACCATAGCACCCCGCTGCGGATCGCCGGCCCTTCCCTCAAGGCGCGACGCCCGACCAAAGAGAAAATCACGACCGTCGAAAGCGCATAGCCGATGGCTGCAGCCGCCAGAGGCTCGGGCCACATAGCAAGCCCCGTCTTGATCGCAGGCTGAATGGCGCCACGCACCAGCGCCGCCGCCAGCGGCAGGCCAAGCACCCAGACCGACCAGTGGCGGCCGCCGGTACCACCGCGCAGCGCCAGCAATGCCACGCCGCCCACCACCATCGCCAGGCCGGCCAGTTGCAGGAGGCCAAGATGCTCACCAAGGAACAGCACCGCCCCGAGCACCGCGAAGATCGGCGTCACATTGCCCACGGCTCCAGCCACCGCCGGTCCGAGCCGTTCGTTCGAGCGCACCGACAGGATCGACACCACGACAGGGAAGATGCAGCCGACACCGGCGAAGATCAGCGCCGCGTCGAGATTGAAGGTGCTCCAGTCCACGAACACGATCGCGGCCATCCAGGCCACGACCAGCGCACCGCCGATCGAATAGAGCGGCGACCGCCAGGAGGGCATCGTCCGCAAACCGAACTGCGTCAGAATCAGTGCCAGTGCGAAGCAGAACGCCGCGCCCAAGGCGAGGATGGCCGCACCGCTCATCGTCTGCTATGTCCGCGCGCTTCGAGGGACGACGAGGATAAAATGGACACGCTCACCTACTGGAACGGCACCTGGCACGAGGGCAACCCTGCAATCCTGGGGCCGCGCGACCATGCCTTCTGGCTGGGCTCCATGGTATTCGATGGCGGCCGCGCCTTCGAGGGGTGCGGCCCCGACCTCGACCTCCATGCGGAACGGGTGGTGCGCTCGGCCCGCGCGATAGGCCTGAACCCGACCCAGACGCCGGAAGAGATCCTGAAGCTGATGCACGAAAGCGTGCGCCGCTTCGGCCCCAAGGCCGAACTCTATGTCCGCCCCATGTTCTGGGCCGGCAAGGGCGGCGCTGGCCCCATCTCGGTCGATCCGGACTCCGCGCAATTCCTGCTCTGCACCTACGTCGCGCCGATGCGTGCGGGCACGCCGCTGACGCTCGGCCTTTGCCGCAGCATTCGCAGGCCCGCGCCCGAGACCGCGCCGACCGATGCCAAGGCGAGCTGCCTCTACCCCAATTCCTCTCGCGGTGTCGCCGAGATGCTAAAGCGCGGCTTCAACAACGGCGTCGTGCTCGATCCGCTTGGAAATGTGGCGGAGACCTGTAGCTCCAACCTCTTCATCGCCCGCAATGGCGTGGTCGCGACGCCGGTGCCAAACGGCAGCTTCCTGGCCGGCATCACGCGCTACCGCACGATCAAGCTCCTGCGCTCGGCGGGCATCACGGTCGAGGAGCGCACGATCCGTCCGGCCGAGTTGGAAGAAGCGGACGAGATGTTCACCACCGGCAATGCCGGCAAGGTGCAACCGGTCAGCCGTTACGAGGATCGTGACCTGCAGCCCGGCCCAATCGCCGCGCGGGCCCATGACCTCTACATGGCCTTCGCCCGCACCCAGCGGGTGATCTGACGGGACGACCGGTCAGCGTCGCGCTTGCAGGCCGGGGGCGAATCGATACTGTCCGGCCATGACTGCAGCCGAGCGCGACACGAGCTTTCTTGCCGGGGGCGGCGAGATGGGCGCGCTCATGCGGGCCCATGACTGGAAGGCCACACCGCTCGGAGACCCCTCCGGATGGCCGCAGTCGCTACGGACCGCCGTCCGGCTGCTGCTGAACTGCGGCCACCCGATGTACATCTGGTGGGGTCAGGACCTCATCTGCTTCTACAACGACGCCTATCGGCGCTCGATTGGCCCGGAACGCCATCCGTCCTCGCTCGGTCAGCCGGGCCGCGCCGTATGGCAGGAGATCTGGCCCATCATCGGTCCGCAGATCGAGCAGGTGATGGCGGGCCGCGGCGCCACCTGGAACGAGAACCACCTGGTCCCGATCACGCGCGATGGCCGTCGCGAGGACGTCTACTGGACCTATAGCTACAGCCCGATCGACGACGCCAATGCCCCGTGCGGCGTCGGCGGCGTGCTGGTCGTCTGCAGCGAAACCACGCAGAAGGTGCTGACCGAGCAGCGGCTCCTGGCCGAAATCGAGCGCCAGCGCCGCATGTTCCAGAAAGCTCCGGGCTTCATCGCCGTCCTGAGCGGCCCCGACCACGTCTACGAGTACGTGAACGAAGCCTATGTCGCCATCGCCGGCCAGCGCGACTTCATCGGCCGCAGCGTGCGCGAGGCTCTTCCGGAACTGGAAGGCCAGGGCTTCTACGAGCTGCTCGACGGCGTTTACCGAACGGGCGAGCGTTTCATTGCCCGCGCCATGGCCGTTCGCCTCGCCGCCGATGACAGCACGCGCTTCATCGACTTCCTCTATGAGCCGATGCGCGACGAGGCCGGCGAGGTCTACGGCATTTTCGTCGGCGGTCACGACATCACGGCCCACAAGGACGCCGAGCGCCAGTCCCTGTTGAGCGAGGAATCGCTCCGGCTGACGACCGAGGCGGCGGAGATCGGCATCTGGGACGTCGACTTCGTCACCAACACACTGACCTGGTCGCCCCGCACCAAGGCCATGTTCGGCTTCGCGCCCGACGCCGTCTGCACGCTCGACGACTTCTACAGTGGCCTCCATTCCGAAGACCGGGACGCCACCACCCGGGCGTTCGGTGCGGCCCTCGATCCCGCCATCCGGGCGACCTACGACGTGCAATACCGGACGATCGGTCACGACGACGGGCTGGTCCGCTGGATCGCCGCCAAGGGCAAGGGCCTGTTCGACGTGAACGGCAAGTGCTACCGCGCCGTCGGCACCGCCATCGACATCAGCGCGCGCAAGCTCGCCGAAGCGCGTCACGCCTTCATGCTCGGCCTCAGCGACGCGCTGCGCGGAAACGATACGGACAAGGCGTTGAACGAAGCCTGTGCGCTGATGGGCAAGTTCTTCGGAGTCAGCCGCGTTGGCTACGGCCATCTCGACCCGGTCGAGGACGTGTTCGACTATTCGGTATGCTGGACGGACGGGCGCGCCCAGCCGCTTCTCGGCCGCGTCCCCGCCCGCGCCTTCGGCATCAAGATCGTGAAGAAACTGAGTGCCGGCGAGACCGTCGTGGTGGGCGATCTGCAGACCGATCCGCTGAGCGACGAGGCTGAGACGCGCGCCACCGCCCGGGCGGTGGACACGCGCGCCATCCTGGTGGTGCCTTTCGTGCGCGCCGGCCGCCTGCGCACGATCGTCTACCTGAACGACCGGCCGGTCCGGCACTGGCAGGCCGACGAGGTCGCCTTCATGGAAGAAGTGGCCGAGCGGACCCGACAGGTGATCGAACGCGGCGAGGCCGAGGCGGCCCTGCGCGCCCTCAACGCCACGCTCGAGGCGAGGGTCGAAGCTCGCACGGCCGAACTGCGCGCGACGGAAGATGCGTTGCGGCAGGCCCAGAAGATGGAGGCGATCGGCCAGCTCACCGGCGGTATCGCGCACGATTTCAACAATCTGCTGCAGGGCATCACCGGCAGCCTCGACCTGGTCCAGCGACGTATCGGCCAGGGCCGGCTGGGCGACCTCGACCGTTTCATCACCGGCGCCATGACCTCGGCCAATCGAGCCGCCGCCCTCACCCATCGACTGCTGGCCTTCTCGCGCCGACAGCCGCTCGATCCCCGCCCCGTGCATGTCAATCCGCTGATCAGCTCGATGGAAGAGCTGCTGCGGCGGACGCTGGGCGAGAGGATCGAACTCGATTTGCGGCTGGCCGGCGGACTGTGGTTGACGCGCTGCGACTCCAATCAGCTCGAATCCGCGATCCTGAACCTCGCCATCAATGCGCGCGACGCCATGCCCGAAGGCGGACAGCTCACCATCAGGACCCGCAACAGGGAGGTCGATGAAACGACGGCCGCCGCACATGCCGACAGGTCGATCGGTGACTATGTCTGCATCTCGGTCAGCGATAGCGGCACAGGCATGGATCCCGATACGAAAGCCCGCGCGTTCGAGCCCTTCTTCACGACCAAGCCGATGGGCCAGGGCACCGGCCTCGGCCTGTCCATGATCTATGGATTTGCGCGTCAATCCGAAGGCTATGCCGAAATCGAAAGCGAGCCCGGCCGCGGCACGACGGTGCACCTGTGCCTGCCGCGCTTCCACGGCGAAGCTGACGACGAGTCCGAGGCGGACGTGAGCCGGGCCGCTCCGGCCGAAACCGGCGAGACCGTCCTGGTGATCGAGGACGAGCCGGTGGTCCGCAACCTGGTCGTCGAGGTGCTGTCCGATCTCGGCTATCGCGCCATCGAGGCGGTCGACGGCCCTCAGGGGCTGGAGATCGTGCAGTCGCCGCAGCGTATCGACCTGCTGGTCACGGATGTCGGCCTGCCCGGCCTCAACGGTCGGCAGGTCGCGGATGCAGCCCGCTCACTCCGTCCCGACCTCAAGGTGCTGTTCATGACAGGCTACGCCGAAAACGCGGCGCTCGCGGCCGGCTCGCTCGATGCACGTATGACCATCATTACCAAGCCGTTCACCATGGACGCTCTGGCAACCCGGGTGCGCGAGATCATCGAGGCGAAGTAGGCGAGCATCGCTGCCCTCGTCACGGCATGATGCTTGCTCCGCTCCGTCAGGACTGACACTGAACCGCCTCAGTCTCCGTGAATAGAATGGATTAAGCCCAGATGTCCTCCGTCGAGCTTCCCCTCGCGCGCTTCCTTGCGCGTTGCCATTCCGACTTCTCGAAAGACGATAGCGGCGAAGTCGCCTCCTACATTCCCGAACTGGCCCTCGCGAATCCCTCGGACTTCGGCATTGCCGTCACCACGGTCGACGGCTTCGTCTACGAAATCGGCGACAGCAACGTCGAGTTCACCATCCAGTCGATCTCCAAGGCTTTCGTCTTTGCCCTCGCCCTCGAGACGGTCGGCCCCGATCGCGTCGAAACCGTCGTGGGCGTCGAGCCGAGCGGCGACGCGTTCAACTCCATCCGGCTTCGATCCGACAACCGGCCCTTTAACCCGATGGTCAATGCCGGCGCGATCGCCTGCACCAGCCTGATCTGCGAAAACGAGGGCGATGGCGCCTTCGCGCGGCTGCACGACGCGCTCAGCCGCTTCGCCGGACGTCGCCTCGACGTGGACGAGGCGACTTTCCAGTCGGAGCGGGCGACGGGCGATCGCAACCGCGCCATCGCCTATCTCCTGCGCAATCACGGCGTTCTGCTGGGCGACGTCGACGAGGTTCTCGACGTCTACTTTCGCCAGTGCGCTCTGCGCGTGTCGGCGCGCGACCTCTCGGTCATGGCCGCAACCCTCTCGCACAAGGGCCGCAATCCGCTGACCGGCGAGCAGGTCGTTTCGTCCTACGCCGTCGCGCGCACGCTCTCGGTCATGACCAGCTCCGGCATGTACGATTCGGCAGGCCGCTGGGTCTATCGCGTCGGCATCCCGGCCAAGAGCGGCGTGGGCGGCGGCATCGTGGCGGCGCTCCCCTCGCAACTCGGCCTCGGCACCTATTCGCCGCGCATCGACGACCAGGGCAACAGCGTTCGCGGGCTACGCACCTGCGAGGCCCTCTCGACGCACTACGGCCTCCACATGCTCAACAGGGTCGGCGACGTGCGGACCTGCATCGCGGCCAGCTACGATGTCGGCAGCGTTTCGTCCCGCCGCAACCGCCGGCCACGCGAGCAGGCCATCCTGGAAGCTCACCACGCCAAGTGTGCCATCGTGGAGCTCACAGGGGCGTTGAGCTTCGCGAACGCCGAGTATATCTCGCGGCGGGTCCGCGGCCTGCCGCCCGAGTTGGCTTATCTCATCGTCGATCTGCGTCGCGTGCCCTCGGTCAGCGAGGCCGCACTCCAGCTGATGGCCGACATCCTGGACGACCTCGCTCGTGCAAAAGTCGATGTCGTATTCTGCGGCATTCCGAAGGGTACCCCCGTCGAAGCCGCTCTTGGAGAGTGGCTGGCCGGCAAAGCCGGTGTGCGCAGCATCACCTTGCTCGACGAAGCCATCGAGTGGGCGGAAGATCGCATCATTCAAAGCGCGGCCGGAGCGCTCGACGTCGAAAAGCCCGCCGCCCTCGCCGAACAGCAACTGCTGGCCGGTCTCGACCCGACGGCACTGACGGCGCTTTCCGAGCTGATGACCCCGCACGACTACCGGATCGGCGAGCGCATGATCTCGGCCGGCGAGCAGGCCACCACGCTGCTGTTCGTCGTGAGCGGCGTCGTGAGTGTCAGGCTGCCGGGGGGCCTGCGTCTGGCGACGCTGTCGGCAGGCATGGCGGTCGGGGAGATGGCGCTGCTCGAAACGACAAGATCAGCGGACGTCTGGGCCGACACCGCGGTCGCATGTCTCGAACTGTCCCTCGATGCCTTCGCCAGCTTTCGGAATCTCCATCCCCGTGCCTGCGAGCATATCATGGGCAACCTTGCGCGCTTGCTCGCCAAGCGCCTCATCATCGCGAACACCAAGATCGAAGTTCTGGCGTCCTACTGAGGCCGGAGAGCTGCGGCTTCCGCCCGGATGCGGATCCACATCACGGCGGCATTGAGCGCCGAGAAGACGAGCCCGTACGCCGGCAGACCGAAGACCAGCGGCAGCACGAGCATCTCGCCCGCCACCACCCAGTAGTTCGGGTGGGACACGAATCGATAGGGTCCGCGCTGCACCAACGGTGCCCCCGGCAGCACAATGATGCGCGTCGTCCAGCGTTCTCGCAGTGAGGCGATCACCCAGAGACGGCCCAGCTGCAGCATGATGAAGATCGCAAGCCAGGGCAGGCTGAGGTCCTGCTCCAGCGGAGCGCGATACACCGCAACGTACCAGAGGCCGAGCAGCCAGAAGGCGTGCAGCGCAACGATGAGCGGATAGTGCGCCGCGCCCACTTCATGTGCGCCCTGCGCCAACAAGTTACGGGTATTGCGACGGGCCAGCACGAGCTCACCCAGGCGCTGAGCCATGACGAGTCCCAGGATCAGCGCGGCCCAATCCATTGCAGCCCCTTCAGCCGGCACGGGCCAGCGACAGGGCACTGCAGGTGAAACCCGGCCCCAGCGCCGTCAGCACCGTGCGCTGCGGCAGGCCGGCATCCACGAGACGCTCGAGCACGAACAGCACCGTTGGCGCCGACATGTTGCCGTACTGGCGAAGCACCTCGCGTTCGTGGTCGAGCGTGCCTTGCGCCAGATGCAGCGTCGTTTCCAGCGCCGTGATCACCTTGGCACCGCCGGGATGGCAGGCGAAGCGATCGACCGAGGCGCGCGCCACGCCGATGCGAGACAGGATGCCGTCGACCGCCGGGCCGACCTGCTGCTCAGCAAAGGGCGGGATGGACCGGTCGAAGATGACACCTAATCCCGTCGGATCGACCTTCCAGCCCATGATGTCGAGGGTATCGGGCCAGACATGCTCGCCCGCCCCTTCGATCCGGGCGAGTCCCTCCTCGCCCGGGCCGGCGCGCATGACACAGGCCGCCGCGCCGTCGCCGAACAAGGCGGTCGCCACCATGTTGGCGGGCGTGAGCTGGTCCATGCGGAAGGCGGCCGTGCAAATCTCTATCGCCACCAGCAACACGGTCGAGCCGGGCCGCGCCGCCGCGAGACGGCTGGCGATTGCCAGCCCCGAGACGCCGCCCGCGCAGCCGAGGCCAAACACCGGCACGCGCTCGACGTCGGCCCGAAAACCCATGCGTCCGGCGACGCGCGCCTCGAGGCTGGGCGTCGCGACGCCGGTCGAGGAGATGGTGACGATCGTGTCGACTTCCGAGGCATTGCACCCGGCCGCCGCAAGCGCCCGCGTTACGGCATCCACGAACAAGTGCTGGGCGCCCTCGAGATAGGCGGCGTTGCGCTCGGGCCAGCCCAGGGCGGAGAAATACCAGTCGAGGGGCTTCACCGTGTACCGCGAGTCGATGCCGGACGTCGTGAAAACCGGCGCCATCCGCTCGAAGGCGGCGTAGCGGTGGGCGAAGGCTCCGCGCGCCGCTTCGGCCGCTTCCGTCTGCAGGAGCCGGTGCGGCGGCACGGCATGAGCCACGGACAAAAGGGCGACGGGATTGGGCATGGGATGATCCTTCCACCGCCATAACCGACCTTCGCCCTCCGAGGCGCAAGTCACGTTTTTCTGACGCCCGGCCGAACCGCTCACCGGCGCGCAGCCGCAGAAATGCTCCAAAGGGAGTTGCCGGGTAATATTTTCGTCGGCATAACCCGGCCGTCTGTTCGGAGGCTGACCATGCCCGCGCCGGAGCCGATCATCCTGCGCGATGAGGGGGAGACACTAAATGCACGCGAATCGCCGTTCGACTCTGAAGTTGCTGGGAGGCGCTGCGCTTTCGGCCGCCACGCTGCCCGTCCTGCCGCTCGCCGCAAGGGCGCAGGAAGACCTCTACATTCCTGCCGCTTACCAGAACTTCAAGCGCGGCACGATCCACAGCCTCGACGAAAAGACGCGCGGCTTCGTCATCGTCTGGCAGGATCTCGGCCGGGTGAAGATCAAGGCGGCCGACCTCGTCACCAATTACGGCGCGCTCCGCGTCGGCCAGATCGTCGACGTCCAGTGGTACGACTATGTCGATTTCCTGATCGCGCCGACCACGCCCGCCGTGACGGCGCGCGCCAAGGCGATGATGGCCCAGGGCGCCCGGATCGAGGGCATCCCCGGCGCACGGGAGCGCATCCGCCTCTGGTCGATGGCCGGCATGTGCACCAAGGTCGACCTCGCGACCAACTCCGTGTTCCTGATCAACGCCTCTGGCGGCGAACCCGACAAGCCCTCGCCCGACAGCGGCGAAGTCATTCAGATGCCGCAGGTCGTGAGCGAGGCGGGCAAAGCCGCGCTGAAGACAATCAAGCCGGGCACACCGATCACCACCGTGTACAGCGTGCAGACCGCGCTCCAGGTCACGATCATCCGCTGAGCATTTCTGCATATCTCGGCAACGACGCCGGGCCCGCAAGGGCCCGGCGTTTTCGTGTCGGCATTGTCCTCGCCGCGACCGGAGTGCTAGCACACAAGAAGCAACTCTTGCGGGAGGACGCCATGGCCGCCTCATACGATCTGATCGTGCGCAACGGAACGGTGATCGACGGCACCGGAGCCGAGCCGCGCAAGGCCGACGTCGCGATTCAGGATGGCAAGGTCGCCGCCGTGGGCCGCATCGGCGGCAGCGGTCGCGAGGAGATCGACGCGAAGGGCCTCGCGGTGACGCCGGGCTTCGTCGACATCCACACCCACTATGACGGCCAGGTCACCTGGGACGATCGCTTCTCCCCCTCGTCGGGCCATGGCGTGACGACGGTGCTGATGGGCAATTGCGGCGTCGGCTTCGCTCCCTGCCGCCCGCAGGATCGCGACACGCTGATGAACGTCATGGAAGGCGTCGAGGACATTCCCGAGCTGGTGATGCGCGAAGGCGTGCCCTGGAACTGGCAGAGCTTTCCCGACTATCTCGCGGCCCTGTCGAAACGCCATTGCGACATCGACTTCGCCACGCAGGTGCCGCATGCGCCGCTGCGCGTCTTCGTGATGGGCAAGCGCGGCGTCGACCGTGAACCAGCCAACGCGTCGGACATGGCGGAGATGGCGGCTCTGGTCCAGGAAGGGCTCGACGCCGGCGCGCTGGGCTTCTCGACCTCACGCTCGTTGTTCCATCGCACGCCCGAGGGCGCGCTGACGCCGACCATAACCGCCGGCGAGGAAGAGCTGGCGGCGATCGCGCGCGGCATGCGACGCGCCGGCAAGGGCGTGATCCAGCTGCTCGACGATTTCGCCGACACGACGGCGGAGGGTGCGACCGAGTTCGCCATGCTGCGCCGGCTGGTCGAACTCTCTGGCCGGCCACTCTCCTTCACCCTGCTCGATCTCTCGCTCTACCCCGGACGATGGCAGACGCTGCTGCGCGAGATCGAGCGCGCGCATCGCGACGGCCTGCCGATCCGCGGCCAGGTCGCGGCGCGGCCGGTCGCTGTGCTGTACGGGTTGGAGCTGTCGTTCCATCCCTTTTCGACCTGCCCCAGCTATCGTGAGGTCGAGGGCCTGCCGCTCGAGGCCAAGCTCGCCAAGCTGCGCGACCCGACGCTGAAGGCGAAGCTGCTCGCCGAACAGCCGACCTATCGCAATCCGCAGATGCTGGCCTTCATGCGCAGCGTGGCCAACATGTTCGTGCTGGGCGATCCGCCCAACTACACGCCACCGGCCGACCAGAGGCTCGACGCCCGCGCCGCAAGACTCGGCATCACGCCGCTCCAACTCGCCTACGACCTGCTGGTGAGCGGTGACGGGCGCACCATCCTGTTCCATCCCGGCGCCAACTATACGGACTGCTCCGATGCCAACATGGCCAGCATGCTGCGTCACGAGCATACGGTGATGGCACTGGGCGACGGCGGCGCGCATTACGGGCTGATCTGCGACGCGAGCTACACGACCCACGCCCTCACCTACTGGACGCGCGACCGCAAGGGCGAACGCTGGTCCCTACCCTGGGCGATCCAGCAACTCACCGACGTGCCGGCGCACGCGGTCGGGCTGGGAGATCGCGGGCGGCTGCAGGTCGGCTACAAGGCCGACCTCAACGTGATCGACCTCGACCGTCTCAAGGTCTCGGCGCCGCATCCCGTGCACAACCTACCGAGCGGCGGCCGGCGGCTGGAACAGAAGGCCGAAGGCTATGTCGCCACGATCGTGAGTGGCGACGTGACGTATCGTGACGGCGAGTTCAGCGGCGCACGTCCGGGACGACTGGTCCGCGGCGCGCGATAGGCATCGATCTGAATTCATTCTCCTCTCCCCGATAAGGGGAGAGGGATATAACGGTTACTTCAGCGCGAAACCTTCATATCCGTTGGCCGCGATCTCCTCGCACTTCTGGCGGTATTTCGGTGCGCCGCCAGCATAGGCCATGAAGGTGCGCTTGAGGCGGCCGGGCACGTTCTTGTTCACGCCGGTCATCCAGGAATCGACCTTGGTCAGAAGCAGCCGGGAGCCCGTCTCGTAAACGTGCGTCGTCCAGGCCGTTTCGGCCTCCGGCGTCGCCTCGATGCGGGTCAGCCCCTTGTCGCGCATGTAGTCCAGCAGGTCCGACACGAACTCGACGTTCTGCTCGATGCAGCGCGGCAGGTTGCAGAAGGTCGCCGCATTGTGCGGGCCGACCAGGGTCAGCATGTTCGGAAATCCCACGACATTGAGCCCGAGATAGGTGTGCGGCCCATCGGCCCATCTGTCCCGGAGCTTCTCTCCGCCGCGGCCCTGGAAGTCGATGCGATCGAAGGCGCCGGTGATGGCGTCGAAGCCGGTCGCGTAGATAATCATGTCGAACTCGTAATCGACACTACCGACGCGCAGGCCGGTCTCCGTAATGCGCTCGATCGGCGTCTCTCGGATGTCGACCAGCTTCACGTTGGGCTGGTTGTAGACCTCGAAGTAGCCGCTCTCGAGCGGCACGCGGCGCGTGCCGTAGCCGTGGTTGGTCGGGATCAGCTTGTCGGCGATCTTCGGATCCTTCACGCGGGCGCGAATCTTCTTGATCACGAATGCCGTCAGCGCGTCGTTGGCCGCCTGGTCCATCAGCACGTCGCGGAAATTGCCCTGCCAGAAGGCGAAGCCCGGCATGCTGTAGAGCTTCTCGAAGAAGGCCTCGCGCTCCTCCGGCGTCACGTCGGTCGAATGCCGCGGATCGGCGGTATGGACGAAGCAGCCCCAGTTCTCGCGGCACTGGGCAAAAATCTGGTCGTAGCGCGCGCGGATGTCGGCCATGGTCTCCGGCTCGATACGGCTGTTGCGCAGCGGGGTGCACCAATTGGGCGTGCGCTGGAACACGGTGAGTTCGCCTACCGTCTTGGCGATCTCGGTGATGGCCTGCACGCCCGACGCGCCGGTGCCGATCACGGCGACCTTCTTGCCCTCGAAGCTGACCGGATGGTGCGGCCACAGGCCGGTGTGCCAGGACTCGCCCCTGAAATCCTCGATGCCGGGAATGGTCGGCATGGTGGGCGACGACAGCGGACCGATCGCGGTTATGAGGAAACGCGCTCGGGCGCGGCCGCCATTCTCGAACACGACCTCCCACTCATTGGCCGCTTCGTCCCAGTGCGCCGCCTTCACGCGGGTATTGAAGGTGATATCGCGGCGCAGGTCGAATTTGTCGGCGATGAACTCGCAATAGCGCAGGTTCTCGGGCTGGCCTGAGAAATGCTCCTTCCAGTCCCACTCCTTCAGCACTTCGGGCGAAAAGGAGAAGCCGTAGGTCCAGCTCTCGGAATCGAAGCGCGCGCCGGGATAGCGGTTCCAGTACCAGGTGCCGCCGACACCGCCGCCTGCTTCGTAGACCCTCGCCTTGAATCCCATCTGGCGCAGCTTCAGGAGCTGGTACATACCCGAGAGACCGGCGCCGATCACAATGACGTCCGATTGTTCGAGAATGGCGGGCTCGACAATCTCGACGCTCTCGCTCGTCCGACTCGCTTCAGCCGCGATAACCATGGCGTTCCTCACCTGATTTTGCGGAAGAGTATAGCGCAGCCGGGGATTTTTCGACGATGCGCAGAGCGAGATTGGACGCAGCTAGCGCAGGTGCTTCGGCGAACCGTAGAGATTTGCCAGTCGAGCAATCAGGAAGGCGACGTACATGACGCCCAGCACCTGCTCGATCACGATCAGGGACCGCGCCATCGGAGTCGCTGGCGTGATTTCACCGAAGCCGGTCGAGGTCAGCACGGTGAAGGAGAAGTACGTCAGGTCCGGCCAGTTCAGCTTGCCGTCCGGACCGTGGGCTATGGCGGCCGTGAAGGCGTCAGCCTGGAACACCTGGAGGAAGCCAAACAGGCTGGCAAAGGACATCGCGATCAGGATGTAGGCCGCCACGGCGCCAAACACCTTGTCGGTCGTGATCGGCCGGCGGTCGAGCACATAGCCCAGGAGCGCGATGGTTATTGCCCCCACGAAGAGCGCCGTGGCTCCGAGCGCGATGGGCCGCAGCCAGATGTGGCCCATCCGGTCGGCGATCAGCGTATCGACGGTGATGAACCCGAATACGCCCAGCCCCCAAAGAACAGGCCGTTCGAGTCGCAGCGCCCAGACAGCAAGGACGAGCACGACGAACAAAGCCACCCCGAGCATGGAGCCGCCGATCGCCGAACTGGCCAGCAGGGGGTTGAGCAGGATGAAAAAGGTGAGCGCGGCCACGAGAGCGCTGCAGCGGTTGCGCCGCACATAGGCGATCCGGCGCAGCATACGATGTCGGGTCATAGTTCAGGCTCGGGCCCCCACCCCTTTTAGCTTATTTCCCCAGTCTCAGGCACGCAGACTGCAAAACACGGCAACCAAAGGCAAACGGCGGGCGTTCCTCGGGCAGTTGGAGGATTCCGTCATGTTCCGCAGGGTTTTCGCTTCCCTCGGCCTTCTCGTTCTCGTCTTGACTGCCTGCGAACAGCAGGTGCTCGTTGCCGCTCCGTCCTCGGATCCGGGCCACTACGAGGTCGTGGGGCTGGTCGCCGATTGAGATCGTGGGCCTAGCCCCGGAATAGCGACCACAGGACGCCGGCCACCAGTCCCAGGACAATCAGACACGCAAACAGCATCAAGGCGATCTGCGCCCGCTTGTAGTGATGGTGCCCTTGCGCCGTCGTTCCCTGCGGGTGCAGGCGCGCGCCCAACTCGTACTTGGGAACGTGACCCGCCGCGTGCGCCTTGCCGTGCACGCTCAGGAAGCGGATGAAGTGCCAGAGCGCGCCCAGTGCCGCGAACATGCCCAGCAGCCAGAACGGCGCGAAGAGCATCCAGATTTCAACGTCGGTACCCAAGAGATCCCCCTGATGTCGCCTCTCTCTTAGGCCGGATCGGCTAGCGGGCAAACCACGGATTGAAGGGGTAGCGCTGCCAGCGCCGGTCGTCGAACAGGACCAGGAAGAGCTGCGCGAACATCTGTCCGAGCCGCGGATCGTCGGGGCCAGTCGACTGGGTCCACGCCGTCGTCTGGGAAAGCGCGAGGTCGTTGCGGCAATAGACGCCGAACACATAGACGCGGCCCGGCGTGGGCGGCTTCAGAAAATACTGCCCGGCACAGACGCGCGCCGCTGTGAGATCGTTGGCTGGAGCGAAAACCAGCACGAGACGGTAGCTGGGTCGGAGTTCTTCAGGGGGTGACTGGTAGGTGAAGGTGAGGGCCGGCCTCGGCTTGTTGGCCTGCATCAGCGGCAGCAGCCCTTGCTTCACCTGCTCGACCGGCCACTGCGGAAAGGGATTGCCCGCCACGATGACCTGGAAGAGGCGGCCGTCGGTCGCCGCCCAGAATTCGGAAAAGTCGTATTCCGGAGCGTAGTCGAAGCCTCCGACCGTCTGCGCCCGGAGCGGACAAGACAGGCCGAGCCAGACCAAGGTCACCATGAGGACACACCGCAGAGCGGCCATTTGTGGAAACCTCGCAGCCTCGGAAGCCTTTCGGGCACGCAACGGAGTTGAACACATGATGAAGGTCGTCGGCATTTCCCTTCTGGCTCTCACCCTCGCCGCCTGTGGCGACACCTGGGGCCAACGGGCTGTGACGGGCGGCGGCATCGGTGCCGGCACCGGCGCTCTGGTCGGCGCCCTCACCCCGATCGGACTGCTGCCCGGCGCCCTGGTAGGCGGTGCCGTCGGTGCCGGCGTGGGTGCGGCGACGACACCCCGCCGATAAGGCGCCGCCGTCAGCGCATGCGGGCGCGGCGGTGCTCGGCCAGGTCGGTGGGCGGCTCACCGGTCAGGGCGGCTTTGGCGAGTTTGAAGAGCTGCACCGCCTTGTTGGCTTTCACGTCCCAGTACTCGGCGTCGGCGACAAGGACCGCGACCAGCGCCAGCTCGGGGTCCTCGACGCCGCCCGGGAACCACGCCTTGGCCGCCGCGCTCCACAATTCCTGCTTCTTCACCGGATCCTCGACGAGGCGAGCGGTCCCGCTCGCCGAGACGTATTTGTCGGAGTCGTGATCGGCGTAGGCCACATTCACATCCGGCGAGGCCGTGAGGTCGGCCAGCGGCTGCCCAGAGCGCGCCATGAAGAACCAGATGACCGCGCCGCGATCGGCCTCGCCATTCTGGGTGGTCATGGGGCGCGAGTAGAGACGCCCGTCGGCGCCCCGCACGGTCAGCATGCCGAAACGGATGTCCCCGATCATGTCCCACAGCTTGCTGGTGTCGATGGTCTGCGCGGTCATGCCCGCCCCTCCTCAATCTTTGGATTTGGCGACACAACGAACGCGCCGGACGCCAGTTCCGCAGAGGCCGTGAAGCATCCAGCAGGCCGTCGAAGTGGGTTTTTCAGAAGGACCGTCTAGCGACATCGACCGTCAACGGTCACCACGACCCAAATTTAAGGGGGGTGCGACATCCGCTTCGTTTGTTTCGTTTATTTCGTTTGTTTCGTTTATTTGCCGTGATTCTGACTTTTTCGCCGACCTGCTAGGCTGCGGCCATGAAAATCTGCCTCTACGGCGCTGGCTCGATCGGCGGGATCATCGGCGCCCACCTCGCGCGCGTGAAGGGCATCGAGGTGAGCCTGATCGCGCGTGGCGCCCATCTCGATGCCATTCGCCGGAACGGCCTGCGCCTGGTCTCGCCACACGAGGATTTCACCGTGAAGGTGAACGCGACCGACGATCCAGCGCAACTCGGCCCGCAGGACGTCGTATTCATCACCCTGAAGACGCATCAGTATCTCTCGGTGCTCGACAATGTGATGCCGCTGCTGGGACCGCAGACGGCGCTGATCCCGCCGACCACCGGCGCACCCTACTGGTTCTTTCACAGGTTGAACGGCCCGTTCGAGGGCAGCCGCCTGAAGCGCATGGACCCCGGCGGCCGGCAATGGTCGATGTTCGGACCCGAGCGCGCGCTGGGCTGTGCCTATTGGGCGGGCGGCGTCGTCCCCGCACCGGGCGTGGCGCATCTCGAGAACGAGGTCTGCTACCTGCCGCTGGGCGAGCCCGACGGCTCGAACTCGTCGCGGGTCACGGCGCTCAGCGCCGCCATGACCGAGGCCGGGCTCAAGGCACCGGTGAAGACCGACATCCGCGCCGAGATCTGGAGCAAGATGATCAACAGTCTCACCTGGAACCCGATCGCGGTGCTGACCCTGGCCGACAATGGCGGCATCGGCCGTAGCGCCGGCGCCGTCGAGATCGCGCGGCGCATGATGACGGAAGCCGAGGCGGTCGCCGCCCGGTTCGGTGCGACGATGGCGACGCCGATGGAAAAGCGCATCGAATTCACGGTCGGGCTGGGCGACCACAAGATGTCGATGCTGACCGACCTTCAGTCCGGCAAGCCGCTCGAGATCGACGCGCTCGCCGATTCGATCGCCGACCTCAGCGAACTGGCAGGGGTCGAAACGCCGACCATCGACATGATGCTGGCCCTCCTGAAGCTGCGGGCGGCACAGGCGTAGAGTTTCCCGTCGTCCTGAGCGCCGCCGCCCAAAGGGCGGCGCAGTCGAAGGACCTCTTTTCCGGCGCAAGACCCGTTGAAGCGAAAAGAGGTCCTTCGACTTCGTTCGCTTCGCTCACTCCGCTCAGCAACCATTAAGAATGCACTATGCGGCGACGCGGCGAGATGAGATCCACGGGGTGCCGCGGGCGACGACGGCGTTGACCTGGATGAGCATCTTGCGCGCACAGGCGATCATGATCTTACGATGGGGTTTGCCGGCGGTCTTCAGGCGTTGATACAGCGCCTTGATGGCCGGATTCCAGCGGAAGGCTGCCGCGAGGCTGGCGGCATAGAGCGCGCGACGCACCCGATCGCGGCCGCCGCCGATGCGGCTCTGGCCTCTCCATTTGCCCGACTGCCGCACGAAGGGAGCCAGCCCCGCCAGGGAGACAATCGGTTCACGCTCGAGACGCCCGAGTTCGGGCAGCAGCAGCAGCAGGCTGAGCGCGGTGCGCTCGCCGACCCCGTCGACGCTCTGGATCAGTTGCAGCCGGGCCAGCAGGTCAGGCTCGGCGGCGATGCTCTTCATCAGCAGGATCCGCTCTGCCGCCTCGCGCCGTTCCAGCCGCTCGACCTCCCGGCGCAGGAAGCGGCGCACATGCGCCAGATGCGCGGCCTCCAGGCGCGTCTTGGCCCGCACCACGTCGTCCTCCAGCTGCTCGATCAGCCGCAGATGCTCGGCAAGGGGAACCAGCCGCGCATCCGAAGCCTCGTGCACCTTGTCGAGCAACGCCGCGCAGGTGGCGATCAGCGCCGCATCCAGTGGGTCACTCTTGGCCCGGCGCAGGCGGTATTGCGCGAACGCCCGGACCTGTAGGGGCTGCAATACCGCTACTTCGAAGCCGGCCTCGCGCAACGTGCCAGTCACTTCCTGCGAGTACGAACCGGTGGATTCCAGACCGACCCGCACGACCTGCGCCGCGCGGAGCCATTGGATCAGCTGGTGATGGCCGGCCGCACTGTTGTCGAACGCCATGCGGTCTGCCGCGCCGTGCAGCGCCACGTCCAGCCGCGCCTTGCCGATGTCGATCCCGGCTACGACCATGCTAACATCGCTCATCTTCGTCCATCCTGCCTCGTCTTCGAACCTGGAGTTCGGGCAACCATCCGGATCGGGTGAAGAGGCCGGCCGCGATCTTGCTGAGCTCATCCCCCAAAGGGATCAGACGACGTCGATCCGACGACCGGCCGCGCGGGCCCGGATGGCCATCCGGGCCCGCGCGCTCCTTGCGAAGCGTCTAAAGGCTAGCCGTTTTTGCTAAGACGAGGACGACGGGGTAAGTTTGATTACCAGCTTTCCTTCCACGGCCTGAGGTCCATCTCGAAAGTCCAGGCGCTGCGCTTCTGGCGGTGAAGCTGCCAGTAGGCTTCGGCGATGTCGTCGGGATTGAGGATCGCGTCGGGGCCGGCATTGTAGCGATCCGGAAAATTGGCCTTGATCCATTCGGTGTCGATGGCGCCGTCGACGATGACATGCGCGACATGGATGTTCTGGGGGCCGAGCTCGCGCGCCATCGATTGCGCCAGCGCCCGCACCGCGTGCTTGCCGCCGGCGAAGGCCGAGAAGCCGCGGCCGCCGCGCATCGACGCGGTGGCCCCGGTGAAGATCATCGTGCCCTTGCCGCGCGGGACCATGACCTTGGCGGCCTCGCGCGCCGTCAGGAAGCCGGCAAAAGCCGTCATCTCCCAGACCTTGCGATAGACGCGGGAGGTCGTGTCGCGAATGTCGAAACGCACGTTGCCGCCGATGTTGAAGACGAAGACCTCAACCTCGCCGATCTCGGTCTCGATCTGGCGGAACAGCGCCTCGACCTGCGCCTCGTCGCGGGCGTCGGAGCCGAAGGGATGAACCCTGCCCCCCTCTCCGACGATGCGCGCCACCAGGGACTGAAGCTTGTCGGCGCTGCGGCGCGTGACGACGGCGGTGTAGCCTTCGCGCGCGAAGCGGCGGGCAATGGCACCGCCCGTCGCATCGCCCGCACCGATCACGACGCAGACCTTGTCCTTGGCCATGGCTGTCTCCTTTGCCGCCCAATCTGTCGGCCGTAACCAGGCGGCTCAAGGGAGATTACGTCATGGCTGGCTGAGTTTCGGTCCTGACGGACCTCAGCGCGTGTGCCCTCCGCAACTCGGCGGCTGTGAGACCCGTCCCGTCGGGGCGCCAGCCCGGTGCACCGAACAGATACATCCAGACGTCTCGGGCCGAGCGCGCCGAGGCCAGGTCCTTCGCGAGCCCGAGCCACGGGCCGACGTTCAGGACGAACGGATTGCGCGACGAGACCGCGGGCGAGACCAGGCCGAAATCGCACGGCAGGTCGTCGCGCTCCGGCACATAGGTCCCGAACAGCCGGTCGAAGAGGATCAGCACCCCGCCGAAATTGGCGTCGAGATACTCCGGATTGCGCGCGTGGTGGACGCGATGCGCGGACGGCGTGTTGAGCACGTATTCGAGCCAGCCGAGTTTCGGGATCCAGTCGGCATGGATCCAGAACTGGTAGAGCAGGTTCAGGAACAAAGCCGTCAGCACCGTCTCCGGCGTGAAGCCCAGCAGCACCAGCGGCGTGAAGAAGAGCGACGTGCCGGCGAAGCGGCCGATCCAGCCCAACCGATAGGCCATGGCGAAGTTGAACTGGTTGGGCGAGTGATGGACCGAGTGCGAGGACCAGAACCAGCGCACCGTGTGGCTGGCGCGATGGAACCAGTAGTAGAAAAATTCGAGTCCGAAGAAGAGCAGCAGCACGGACCAGGCGCTGTCGAGCGACTGGGTGAACAGGCGGTGCTCGTACATCCAGCCCAGCCAGGGCGCGGCGAACGTGTAGGGAATGAAGGCCAGCAGGCGGCGGCCGGCAAGATCGGCCAGCGAGCAGGCCCAGGACTTCCAGTCGTAAGCCCCAGCCCGCGTCCGTGATTGCCAGATGCCTTCGGCCAAGGCCGCGAGAAGGACCAGCGGCAGGATGACGAGATAGAAGATGGCGAGGGACTGCATGAGAGCCTCCGTATGACTTGCCGGCGCCGAATATATGAGTGATGCTCATGTTCCGTTACTCGCCTTCCCGCCCCCGGTGCCGCCATGGCTGCACGTCGCCAAGCTGCTGAAAACAAACGGAGATTGCCGCGCCAGGCGCGCGCGGCGCAGACCGTTGCCTCGATCGTCGAGGCCTCGGCTCAGATTCTCGAGAAGGGCGGCCTGGCCGCCTTCACCACCAACGCCGTGGCCGAGAGGGCCGGCGTCAGCATCGGCACGCTCTATCAGTATTTTGCCGACAAGAACGCACTGCTGATGGCGTTGGCCCGCGAGGAGATGGAAGCCGCCCTGGGCGAGGTGGGGCGGGCCTTGCAGGGCGAGGGTGATCCCTCGCTCGA
Source organism: Reyranella sp. (assembly GCF_965279625.1). Classification (GTDB taxonomy): domain Bacteria; phylum Pseudomonadota; class Alphaproteobacteria; order Reyranellales; family Reyranellaceae; genus Reyranella. Next base: position 4,472,100 of record NZ_OZ257251.1, on the reverse strand, counting down.
GGGCCGCGTGCGGGCCATGGTGCGGGCGATCGTCCACGCCTTCCGCGGCCGGCAGCGCGCCCGCAAGGCGGTCGTGCAGGCGCTTCTGGCGCAGGGTGCCGGCATCGAGCTGATCGCACCGGTCGCCGCTTTCATCGCGCGAGCTGGCGAGACCGTCGGGCGCGGGTCGAACCCGCTGGTCGGTCCCCTGACCCGCGAGCAGGCTTTCGTCGTGTCGCGCGCCCTCATGGGCGTCGTCCGCGCCGCGGTGCTGGAGGAGCAGCAGTTCCTCGCAAGCCGCGCCTTCGAGGACGAGATCGTGCGGATGATCGTCGCCTATCTCGGCGCGATCAGCCCTGCGGAAGCGGCACGTTGAGGAGCACGCCGAACTCGCGCGCAAGATCGCAGCTCACGCGTGCATGCACCTTGCCCTGCTTGTCGAAGAAGCGGCCGGTCTCGTTCACCGGGAACACACCTTCGTGCCAGATGCCGGGATGGATGTAGATGCCGAAGCTGCCGTCCGACCAGAAGGCCTTGAAGGTCTCGGGCTGAAGATCGTCGCCCGGCAGCGCGGCCGGCACGACGAAGGGCTTGCCGTCGAGCGGCCAAAAGAGCTGCCCACCATCTGGGTGGTAGTTGCAGTGCCACAGGAGCACGCGGCCCTTGCTCAGCTTGACGCCCGGCCGCACCGCCTCCGGCAGATCGCGGAAGCCGATGACATAGTGGCCGCCGACTGCCTCGTTGCGGCCGATCAGCTCGTTGCCCCGCCATTCGCAGGTGAAGATGCCCTCGGTCGTGCCGCCCTCGATGCCGGTGCCGGCATCGAGCTTGCGCGAGCCGCTGAGCGGCCACGGCACGATCTCGATCTTCTGCCTCTTCGGATCGCGAACGACCTCGCCATAGCCCTTGATCGTCTCGCGATTGGCACTGATCAGGGGAACGTCGAGCAGGCGCAGCCCGGCCGGCACGTCGGGATTGAGATAGTCGAAGACGACGCCGTCATGCATGTCGCTGGTCCCTACGCTGCCTTGCCCAGATCCTCGCCGGCCAACGCGCGTTCGATCAGCTTCACGACATTGTCGCGGCCATAGAGCTTGATAAAGGCGCCCATCCGCGGCCCCTGCTCGCTGCCGAGCAGCACCTCGTAGAGCGTCTTGAACCACTGCCGCAGCTCCTCCTTAGCGAAGTGGCGCTTGCCGGCCTCGTAGACCTCGTCCTGGATGAGCTCCGCCGTCGCGTCCTCGGGCATCTTGCGCAGCGTCTCGAGCAGGTCCTGTAGCGCCGGCCGTTCGCGGTCGGTGGGCAGCCGGAACTTCTTCGAGGACTTCACGAAGTCCTGGTAGTAGGCGACGGCGCCCGCGAGCAGCCGGTCGAGATACGGCGCGGTCTCCGGCGTCGCGCCTGGCACGTAGCGGCGCAGATACTGCCAGAGAACGTCCTTGTCTTCGGTGTTGGCGACTCCGGCGAGGTTGAGCAGCATGCCGAAGGTGACGCCGGCCGCTGAGTTGGCCGGTGCGGCGCCGTCATGGATGTGCCAGGCCGGATTCTCCAGCGCGCGGGCGGGTTCTTCCTTCGGCAGCTTCTCGACCAACGACAGATAATCGTCGATGGCACGCGGGATCACGTCGAAATGCAGTCGCTTCGCGCGCCGCGGCTGCTGGTGCATGTACAGCGCCAGCGATTCCGGCGAGGCATAGCGCAGCCATTCCTCGACCGAGAGGCCGTTGCCCTTGGACTTGGAGATCTTCTTGCCTTCCTCGTCGAGGAAGAGCTCGTAGTTGAAGCCCTCCGGCGGCTTGCCGCCCAGGATGCGCACGATCTTGGCGGAGAGTTCGGCCGACGGAATCAGATCCTTGCCGTACATCTCGTAGTCGACGTCGAGCGCGAACCAGCGCCCGGCCCAGTCGGCCTTCCACTGCAGCTTGACGTTGCCGCCGGTCACCGGCGTCTCGACCATCGAGCCATCCTCGTCGCGATAGACGATGGTGCCGGCATCGGCGTCGGTCTTGATCACCGGCACCTGCAGCACGCGGCCCGTCTTGGGCGAGATTGGCAGGAAGACGGAGTAGGTCGCGCGACGCTCCTCGCCCAGCGTCGGCAGCATGACCGCCTGCACCCCGTCGTAGTGACGCAGCATGGCGAGCAGCATCTCGTCGAAGCGGCCTGACTTGTACCATTCGGTCGCGGACTGGAACTCGTACTCGAAGCCGAACGAATCGAGGAAGGCGCGCAGCCGCGCATTATTCGCCGCGCCAAAACTCGGATGCTCGTTGCTGAACGGGTCGGGCACCGACGTCAGCGGCTTGCCGAGATGGGCCGCCAACATCTCCTTGTTGGGGACGTTGTCCGGCACCTTGCGCAGGCCGTCCATGTCGTCGGAGAAGCAGAACAGCCGCGCCGGCACGTCGGACAGGCGGCGGAAAGCCTGGCGCACCATCGTGGTACGAACGACCTCGCCGAAGGTGCCGATATGCGGCAGGCCCGACGGACCGTAGCCGGTCTCGAACAGCACATAGCCTTTCGCCGGCGCTTTGCCGCCGGTGCGGGCGACGAGCTTGCGGGCTTCTTCAAACGGCCACGCGCGTGCGGCCTCGGCAAGGGTGCGATCGATCTGGGACATGGGTCGGCCAAACTAGGTGCGAGGGCCATTTGCGTCAATTGCAGCAGCGGCCCAAAGTGCCGCGTCTGCAATGAATAAACGCGCACTCTCGCTCTCGATCGGCGGCCTGCTGGCGATGGCAGCCGGCATCGGCGTCGGCCGCTTCGTGTACACGCCGATCCTGCCGGCCATGGTCGAGGCCCTGTCCCTCAGCAAATCGCAGGCCGGGCTGATCGCCTCGGCGAATTTCCTGGGCTATCTCGCGGGCGCGCTGCTGGCGGCCCTGCGCCTGCCGGGCTCGCGCCGTTTCTGGCTGTTGGCTTCCCTCGCGGTCACGACGATCTGCCTGCTGGGCATGGGCCTTGCGACCGCAATGCCCGTCTTCATCGGCCTGCGCATCGTCGCGGGTGGGGCAAGCGCTTTCGCGCTGATCTTCAGCTCTGCACTCGTGATCGACCGTCTGAGCGCCTCAGGACAGGGTGCGCTCTCCGCCGTGCATTTCGCGGGCGTCGGCGTCGGCATCTCCATCTCGGCAATCATCGTTGCCGTTCTGCTCCAGCTGGGCGCCGCCTGGAGCATGCTGTGGTACGCGAGCGCGGTGTTTGCCGTCGCAGCAGGTTTCGCCGTCGCCTGGCTGGTGCCGCCCGACGAGGCGGCGGCGCAGACGACGAAACGTCCGGCCGAAATGAGCCTGTCCGCCGAGTTCGTGGCCCTTCTTCTCGCCTACGGCCTGTTCGGTTTCGGCTACGTCATCACCGCCACCTTCATCGTCGACATGGTACGCGGGACTTCGTCGATCGCCCCTCTTGAGCCCTACATCTGGCTACTGTTCGGCCTCTGCGCCGTCCCTTCGGTGGCGCTGTGGACGGCACTTGGCCGGCGCTGGGGCGTCCTTCGCATCTACGCCGTGGCCTGTATCGTCGAGGCGGCGGGCGTCGCGGCCAGTGCGCTGTGGCTGCATCCGGCCAGCATCTTGATCTCAGCGGTGTTCGTGGGTGGTACCTTCGTAAGCCTAACGGCACTCGGCCTCGTCGCCACACGTTCGACCGGCAGCGATCCGCGCGGACGTATTGCGCTGATGACCGTCTCGTTCAGCATCGGCCAAATCCTGGGGCCGGCCTTCGCGGGCTACGTCTATGACGCCACGGGGAGTCTCGCGGTGCCGCTGTTGGCCGCCGTAGCTGCGCTTGTACTGGCCGCCGTCCTGTCGCTGATGGCCGACGCCAGGCGTCGCGCCCTCAGCCCTTCCATGTGAAGGGGAAGAGCTGCTGGCGCACGAAGCCGGTCGGCATGTAGTCGCCCAGCACGCCATATTTGCCGGGAAAGCGGCGGTCGGATTTCACCGCCGTGCCGAACATATAGTCGATGAAGGCGAAGTGGGCGGCGTAGTTGCGGTCGATCGCCTCGCGCTCCGAGCTGTGATGCCAGTGATGGAAGTCGGGCGTCACGATCAGCCACTTGAGCGGCGCCTTGCCGAAGATCGCGGGCAGCCGGACGTTGGCGTGATTGAACACCGCCTGGAAGCCCACGATCACGATATAGACGTCGGTGACGGCCTGGCTGAAGCCCAGCACGTAGAGCACCCCTAGGATCGAAACGCGCGTCGTCAGAAGCTCGAACAGATGGAGGCGCGAGCCGGCCATCCAGTCCATGTGCTCGGCGCTGTGATGCACGGCATGGAACCGCCACAGGAACGGAATCTCGTGATAGGCGCGGTGCGTCCAGTACTGCACCAGGTCGGCGACCAGCAGGACGAGAAAGAGCGCGGCGAAGAACGGCAGGCCGCCGACCCATTTCTGCAAGGGATCCCAGACCAGCCAGCCGAACAGGCGATGGATGGCAAAATTCACGATCAGCAGCGCCAGTCCGACCACTAGATGATTCACGATGAAATGCGTGAAGTCGGTCTGCCAGCCCGGACGGAACACCGGCTGCTCGCGATGAAGCGGCGCCATCTTCTCGATCAGGATGAAGATCATGCTCGAACCGAGCAGATCCAGGATGAACCAGTCGAGGCCGATATAGGGCGTGTTGTCAGGGAAATCGGATACGGGGACCCGGTGGCCGCCCATCGCGGCGGCGAGCGCGATCAGGGCCAGCGCCGTGCCGTTCAGCCAGCGATTGCGGCGCTGGGCCAGGTTAGCGATCGCCATGCCGCCCGCAATCACCATGCCGACCAGCAGAACCTGCCTGAGCAGGCCCACATCGTACTTCTTGCGCAGGTCCGGCGTGGTCAAATACTCGGGGAAATGGAACGCCAGCACCGCCAGCACGGCAAGGCCGCCCAGCGTGAGAGCGATGATGCCGGTGATCTTGCCCTTGCCCACTGGCAGGGCGCCGGACTGGTGGAAGACCGCCGTGGTCTTCTTGACGACAGGTGGTGGCTTCATAGCCGATCATCCTAAACGCAACCGGCAGTCGCTGCATCGGGCATTTGCCCTGTGCTATCTACGGCCCAGTGACGTTTCCAGCGACCTCCTCCTGGCCGGCTTTGGTCGCGACCGCCCGCGGCGCCCTATGGCGTGCGCCTGACGGAACGCTCGAGCGTTTAACCGGCGCCGACGCAGGGCGTCGGGCGGCCGGCACCCTGCCACTGGTCTGCCACGCGCCCGCGGTCGCGGCGCGTCTCGGGCTCGAAGACCTTCCGGCACACGACCTGCTCGAACTCTTCGCCTTCGTGCGACCGGCACGCTTCTGCCTGCCGACGGTGCGCGGCCTGTGCGAGACGCTCGGCCTCGAAGTCCCCGCGACGCCCGAGCAGGAGGTGGCCTCCCTGTCCGCAGTCGCCCGCGCCCTGCTCGAAGAACTCGACGACATGGCAGCACTCGCTTCGTCCGAAATGAAGGAAACGGCGCTCGCCATGGCCCGTGGCCAATGGAGCTGGGGCGATTCGGTACTGGATGCCCTCGGCATCGACATAGGGAGCAACAAATCGCGCCCGGGCGCAGGCCTCGATATCTGGAAGAGCCTGCCGGTGTGGGAAGAGCCGCCGCCCGCACCGCCGCCGGGCAGCCAGCCCGTCGAGCCGCGTGAAGCGCGATTGCGTTTGGCCCATCTCGTTTCGGCCGGCTCCAACATGGCCGAGGCCCGGCCGACCCAGAGCGACTATGCCTCGGCCGCCAGCGCGGCCTTTGCGCCGCGCGAGGAGGAAGGCAAACCACATGTCGTGCTGGTCGAGGCCGGCACCGGCGTCGGCAAGACCCTGGGCTATGTCGCGCCCGCCAGCTTGTGGGCCGAGAAGAACGGCGCCCCGGTCTGGATCTCGACCTACACGCGCAACCTGCAGCGCCAGATCGACAACGAACTCGACCGGCTACATCGCGACTCGGCGGAGAAGCGGCGCCGCGTCGTCATCCGCAAGGGTCGCGAGAACTATCTCTGCCTGCTGAACTTCCAGGAGGCGGCGATGCGCACCGGCCTGGTGCCGGAGAATGCGGTCGGTCTCGGGCTGATGGCGCGCTGGGCGCTGGCCAGCCGCGACGGCGACATGATCGGCGGCGACCTCCCGGCGTGGTTGCTCGACCTGGTGGGCCGCAGCCGGGTGCAACGGCTGGCCGACCGGCGCGGCGAGTGCATCTATTCGGCGTGCGAACATTATCGGAAGTGCTATGTCGAGCGCACGATCCGCCGCGCGCGTCAGGCCGACATCGTCATCGCCAACCACGCGCTGGTGATGATCCAGGCCGCGATGGGCGGCCTCGACGACGCCACCCGGCCGCTGCGCTACGTCTTCGACGAGGGCCATCACCTGTTCGAGGCCGCCGACGCCGCCTTCGGCGCGCATCTGAGCGGCGTCGAGACGTCGGACCTGCGCCGCTGGCTGCTGGGCGCCGAGGGGCGTCGCGGCAGCCGCGCCCGCGGGCTCGAGCGTCGAGTCACCGATTTGCTCGGCGAGGATGTCGAGGCGCAGGGTGCCCTGCGACGCCTGCTCGATCTCGCCCAGAAACTACCCTCGCCCAACTGGCAGACGCGGCTGGCCGACGGCACCGTGCTGGGTCCGGCCGAGGAATTCCTGGCGCTGGTGCGCCAGCAGGTGCGGGCGCGGTCGGCCGGTGACGACCAGGGCTTCGGCCAGGAATGCGACGTGCGCCCGCTCAATCCCGGCCTGATCGAGGCCGCCGACCAGCTGGCCGATGCACTGGAGAAGATGCTGCAGCCGGTGCGCCGCCTGCGGCAGGCGCTGCGAGCCAAACTCGAAGGCGAGGCCGACAAACTCGACTCGGGCCAGCGCGCGCGCATCGAGGGTGTGGCGCGCTCGCTCGCCAACCGCTGCGAACTCACGCTCGAATCCTGGCGCGCCATGCTGCGCGGCCTGCACAACGATCCCGATCCTGCTTTCGTCGACTGGTTCGCCGTCGAGCGCGTGCAGAGTCGCGAATACGACGTCGGCATGTACCGCCACTATCTCGATCCGGCGGAGCCGTTCGTAAATGCGGTGATCCGTCCCGCGCATGGCGCCGTGATCACCTCGGCCACCTTGCGCGATTCGCTGGGCGTGCCGCAGGCCGCAAACGATGAGGACGTGACCACGCAGGCCGACTGGATGGTTGCCGAAGCGCGCACCGGCACGCGCCATCTCGCGGCCCCGGCCGCGCGCGCGGCGATGGCGTCGCCTTTCAACTATGCGAACGCGACCAAGGTTCTGGTCGTGAAGGACGTGAAGCGTGACGATGCCGATCAGGTAGCAGCGGCCTATCGCGAACTCTTCCTGGCGGCAGGCGGTGGCGCGCTGGGACTCTTCACCGCCATCGGCCGCCTGCGCGCCGTCCACCAGCGCATCGCGCCGGTGTTGGAAGAGGCCGGACTGCCACTCTACGCCCAGCATGTCGGTGGCATGGATGCTGCCACCCTGGTCGATATCTTCCGCGCCGAGGAGCATTCGTGCCTGCTCGGCACCGACGCCGTACGCGACGGTGTCGATGTCCCTGGACGCTCATTGCGCCTTATCGTGTTCGACCGCGTACCGTGGCCGCGCCCCGACATCCTGCATCGCGCGCGCAAGGCGCATTGGAAGGCGGCCGGCGCCGGGGCCACCGGCTATGACGACATGCTGGCGCGGCTGCGGTTAAAGCAGGCCTATGGCCGTCTGATTCGCCGGGCCGACGACCGCGGAGTCTTCGTCATGCTCGATTCGCGTTTGCCGACGCGTCTGTTGAGCGCTTTTCCGCCGGGTGTGCTCGTGGAGCGCATCGGCCTTGCCGACGCGGTGGCCGAAACGAGGCGGTTTCTGGATAGTTGAGATCGGCGCAACGATCGCCCCGACCGGCTGTTTCTCCTGCAACAACCAGCGCAACAGGAGGAACTCATGAACACCAACAAGTTGATCGCCCTCACCGCAGCGGCACTTCTCTTCGGCGGCTCGGCGATGGCACAGAGCGGCGGAAGCTCTGGGGGCAGCGCGGGCGGCAGTGCCGGTGCTGGCGGCGGCGCATCGAGCGGCGGCGCCTCTGTCGGCGGTGGCGCCTCGACGACGGGTCCGAGCGGCACGACCGGCACGGGCACCACGGGCGGTGCCACGACCACGACACCGGGCGGCAGCTCGCCGGGCGCGGGCGTCGGCGCTACCGGGAGCGGTACCGCCCCCGCGCCGGGCGGCAGCACCAGTTCGATGGGCGTCGGCGCCGGCACGACCGGCGGTGGCTCGGTGAACCAGGGCGTGGCACCTGCGCCGTCCGGTACTGGCGGTGCGTCGGGCGGCGCGACCCGCTGACGCTTCCGTCTCGAACGACGCGGCCCGCTCCCTTTAGGAGCGGGCCGTTTTTCGTTGCGCTGGGAAGGATCGTCCCGTGTCTGACACCTTCTGATAGAGTGGTAGTCGTTGAGTGACTTCCTCCGTTCGAGCCCCCGAGACATGCGCCCTTCGACCAAGGTCCTGATCGCCACCGCAGCCCTCGCAGCCGTCGGCGCCGGCCTCTATGCCATCGCCTCCCGCTTCCCTCAGCCTCCCGCGCTGGCCACCACCCGGCAAGCACCCTCCGCGACGGCACCCATCGTCCCTGCTCCTGCTGCTACTCCCTCATCCACTCCGTCCTCTGCGCCGAACGGCGCTTCGGTTTCGGAGCTCTACGAAGCCTGCGTGCGCGGCGCCTGGCCCACGGTGAAGGATGCCGATGAGCGCGCGGCAGCCTGCTCCAAGGCCTTGCAGACGCGCCAGCTCAAGCCGGACGAGATCGCGCTCGCCCGGCTGACGCGCGGCCTCGCCCGCACCGCTCTGGGCGACAAGGCGCTGGCTGCCGATGACTATTCGGAAGCACTCAAGCATTACGATGGCGTCATCGATCCCAAAAATCCCGACGCGCTGAATCTCTACCGCCGCGCCACGGCCCTGCACGCGACGGGCGAGACGGATCGCGCTCTCGCCGACTACAACGACGCGATCCGCATCGACCCCGCCAACTCGCTCGCCTTTCTCGGTCGTGGCGTCCTGCTGGCAACGCGCAAGCGAGCCTACGATCGCGCGATCGAGGATTTCGACAAGGTGCTGGTTCTCCAGCCGGACAATGTCGATGCCCTGATTGCACGGGGCAATGCCTACAGCCAGCTCGGCGACAACGGCCGGGCGCTGGCCGACCTCGACCGCGCCCTTACCCTGGCGCCCGACAATGCCCAGGCCTATGTCGTGCGCGGCCTGGCCAACAACCGGCGCGGCGAAAAGAGGGTCGCGATGCAGGACTACGATGCGGCTCTGCAGCGCGTGCCACGCTATCCGCAGGCGCTCGCCAATCGAGCTGCACTCTTTTCGGAGCAAGGAAAGTACGACGCAGCGATCCGCGATCTCGACGAGTCGATCGCAGCCGATCCTGCCAATCCCGTCGCCTACTACAATCGCGGCTACGCGCACTTCGCCAAGCACGAGTACAACAAGGCGCTGGCCGATTACGACGCGGCCATCAGGCTCGATCCCGACATGGGGCTGGCCTACAACAACCGCTGTCTCGTCCGCGCCGCCACCGGCCGGGACCTGCCCGCGGGCCTCCAGGACTGCGACAAGGCGCAGGCACTCCTGCCGCTCAATCTCGATGTCCGCGACACGCGCGGCTTCCTCTTCCTCAAGATGGGTGACCCGCGCCTTGCGGTGAAGGAATACGATCAGGCGCTCGACGTCGATCCCAATCGACCGCTGGCACTCTATGGCCGCGGGATCGCGCGCCTCACGCTCGGCGAAACGCGCGAGGGCGAAGCCGACGAGGCGGCGGCATTGACGCTCGATCCCGACGTCGCCGGCCAGTTCACGGTCTACGGCCTGAAATAGCCCTGGCCGCCTGGCCGCTCGTCGCGCTCAGTAGCCGGCGGTGCGATCGACCACTTCCTTCAACGGCTCACCCTCGAGGAAGCGCTTCAGGTTCTCGACGAACAGGCGCGCCACGAAGCGGTCGCGCTGCGGATGCGGCCCGCCGATATGGGGCAGCACGACGATGCCTTCGGCCTTCCAGAACGGGTGTTCGGCCGGCAGAGGCTCCTGCCGGAATACGTCGAGCAACGCGCCGGCGATCGTCTTGTCCTTGGTCGCCGCCATGAGATCGGCGTCGTCGACGATCTGGCCGCGACCGAAATTCAGCAGCCATGCCGAGGGTTTCATCTTCGACAGCCGCTTGGCATCGATGAAGTTCTCGGTGTCCGGCGTCGCCGGCAGCAGCAACAGGACGAAGTCCGATTGCGACAGAACCTCGTCGGTGCGTTCCGGCGGCAGCACCTCGGCCACGTTCGGGATGCGCGTCGGGCGACGCTTGGTGCCGATCACATGCATGCCCAGCGCGACGGCGATGCGCGCCACTTCCTGGCCGATCACGCCGAGGCCCAGGATGCCGAGCGTCTTGCCCGTCAGCGGCTGGGCCACGGTGTGGACCCACCTGCCCTGTTTCTGATGCTCGGCGACCTGTGCGTAGGGCTTCGCGACATGGAACAGCGCGCCGATGATGTTCTCCGGCATCGACTCGGTGTGCGTGCCGCGCGCGCAGGTGAGCGTGAGGCCCGGTGGCAGATCTGGCAGCGCCAGCCAGTTGTCGACGCCGGCGCTCATCGCCTGCGCCCAGCGCAGCCTCGGCATCGTGGGCAGCAGTCCCGCCGGCACCGCCCCCGCCATCATCGCCTCGGTCCGGGCGAGCTGCTCGGACGACGGCTTCTCCTTACGCGGCAGGGTATCGACCGCGACGCGTTCGGCGAGACCCGCGGCCTGGATCGCATCGAGATAGGCCGTCGGGGTATCCGTCCAGAGCAGGACGTGGGTACGGTTGGTCGGGGACATCGGAACTACAGTCCCTGTCCGCCGGCCACGGCGATGGTCTGGCCGGTCACCCACCCGGCGAACGGCGAGGCGAGGAACAGGGCGACGTTCGCCACTTCCTCGGCAGTGCCCATGCGGCCGAACGGGATCGAGGCCAGCGTGCCGTTGTAGAGAGCGGGATTGTCGGTCTTGCGCTTGTCCCAGACGCCGCCGGGAAACTCGATCGAGCCCGGCGCGATGCAGTTCACCCGGATGAGATCCTTGGCGTACATCGCCGCCTGCGTAACCGTGTAGTGGATCACCGCCGCCTTGATGGCGCCGTAGGGCGGCTGGCGCGCCGCGGGATGATGGGCGGAGATCGAGGAGATGTTGACCACGTTGCCCCGCGACTTCTTCAGCTCGGGCAGGGCCTCCTGCGTGGCGTGGACGATCGAGAGCATGTCGACCGCGAGGTTGCTGGTCCAGCCCTTGTCGTCGTCGGAGGAGCCGAAGGCCGAGGCGTTGTTCACCAGGAAATCGACGCCGCCCAGTGCCGAGATGGCATCCCGCACATAGCCGCGCACCGCGTCGCCCTGGGCGAGGTCGGCGCTGGCGGCATGCGTCTTGTGCCCGTACTTGGCGAGTTCAGCGCGGGTCTCCTCGAGCGTCTTGGAATCGCGTGCGCAGATCGACACGTCGCCGCCGCAGGCCGCAAACCCCATCGCGATGGCCTTGCCGATACCGCGGCTGCCGCCGCAAACGATTGCCTTCTTGCCCGTGAAATCCAGCTTCATCGCACCGTCTCCTGTTGCGGGCGCCACCGTGGCGGCCGCGCCCTCTCAAATCAAGCGAAGGCTCCGGCGGGCGTCATATTGAACAGCGGAACGACTCAGTTAGACTGTCGTCCAATAAAGAAAGCACAGGAGGCTACGTTCAAGATGACCAAAGTCATGATTCCGCGCCGACGCGCGCTCCTACTCTCTGGCGGTGCACTCGCCGCTCCGATGATCGCCTCAGGCATCGCCCGTGCCCAGAGCGACTGGCCCAACCGCCCGGTGAAGTACATCGTGGTATTTCCGCCGGGCGGCCCGACCGACACCCTGTCGCGCATCGTCTGCCAGGAACTTTCCGAGCTGACGGGGCAGCAGTTCATCATCGAAAACCGGGCCGGCTCCGGCGGCAATATCGGCGCCGACGCCATCGCAAAATCGCCGCCCGACGGTTACACGATCGGCCTCTATACGATCGCCGCACACGCCATCGCCCCCACGCTCTATACCAAGCTGCCGTTCGACGCGGGCAAGGACTTCACCGGCATCGCCATGCTGTGGTCGGTGCCCAACATGCTGATGACGCGGCTCGACTTCCCGGCCAACACGATCCCCGAGCTGATCGCGCTGGCGAAGGCCAATCCCGGCAAGTATTCGTTCGCCTCGTCGGGTGCCGGCACCAGCCCGCACCTCACCGGCGAGATGTTCAAGCAGATGGCCGGCGTCAACCTACTGCACGTCCCCTACAAGGGCAGCGCACCCGCCCATCAGGACATCCTGGCAGGCCAGGTCGACATGATGTTCGACAACATTCCAGGGCCGCTCGGCCTGATGAAGGGCGGCAAGGTGAAGGGCTTCGCGGTGACATCCAAGGAGCGCCATCCCTCGGTGCCCGACAAGCCGACCTTCGCGGAATTCCTGCCGGGCTTCGAGATCACCTCATGGGGCGGCGTCTGCGCGCCGGCCGGCGTGCCGCCGGCCATGGTCGAGAAGCTCTCGGCGCTTACCAGGCAGGCGTTGCAGAAAGCGAGCGTCAAAGCCGCATTCGACCAGCAGGGCGCCACCCAGATCTGGATGACGCCCACGGAGACCGCCGCGTACCGAGCCGCCGAGGAGAAGAAGCTCGCACCGGTGATCAAGGCATCGGGCGCCAAGGTGGAGTGATTTCCGCCTGTCGCACCGGCGCGCGGGCTGGCATGGAATTCGCTGCACCGGCGTATGCTCTCGCCGGTTCCAGAGTCGCTCGTTCGGTTCGTCAACGTTCGCAAGAGCTATGACGGCACGGTCGACGCCGTCCGTGCGCTCAACCTCGAGGTCGCCCGCAGCGAGTTTCTGACGCTGCTGGGCCCGTCGGGATCGGGCAAGACGACCACGCTCACCATGCTTGCCGGCTTCGAGCGGCCCACCGAGGGCCGCATCTTCGTCGACGGCGAGGACATCACCGACGTGCCGGTCGAGAAGCGCGGCATCGGCATGGTGTTTCAGAACTACGCGCTGTTTCCGAACATGACGGTGGCGGAGAACATCGCGTTCCCGCTGCGCGTCCGTGGCGTATCTCGAGCCGAGATGACGTCGAAGGTCGCGCGGGCGCTGTCGATGGTCAGGCTCGACGGCTTTGGCGATCGCAAGCCGCAGCAGCTTTCCGGTGGCCAGCAGCAACGCGTCGCGGTCGCCCGCGCCCTCGTCTTCGAACCCCGCCTGATCCTGCTCGATGAACCGCTGGGCGCGCTCGACCGGCAACTGCGCGAACAGATGCAATACGAATTGAAGCATCTACACCAGCGGCTGGACGTCACCATGGTGTACGTCACGCACGACCAGGTCGAGGCGATGACCATGTCCGACCGGGTCGCGGTGTTCAGCACCGGCGCCTTGCGCCAGGTCGACGAGCCGCGCCGCCTCTACGAGGCGCCGGCCTCTCTGTTCGTCGCTCGCTTCCTCGGCGAGAGCAACGCGCTTCCCGCGACCGTGCGGCAGCACGCCGACGCCCGTTGCGCGGCCACGCTCGCGACCGGCGAGACTGTGACGGCAGTGATGCCCGTGCCCTGCGCCCCGGGTTCGGCGGTGCATCTGGTCGTGCGGCCGGAGAAGATCCTGCTCGGCAAGGCGGCGCAGGCGTCGCCCAACCGTTTTGCCGCCCGCATCGCGGAGGTGACGTTTCTCGGAGACCAGACGCGGCTGCGGCTCGTGGCCTTCGGCGCCGATGACTTCATCGTGAAACTCGCCAACACCGCCGGCCAGGACTCGTTTGCTCCCGGCACGGAGATCGACATCGGCTGGCAGGCGGAGGATTGCCGTGCCCTCGCAGAGTGACGCGCGGGCGGAATGGCGGCCGCGCCACGGCGCCTACTGGCTTATCATCCTGCCGGCTCTTGCGATGCTGGGCATTCTCTATCTGGTGCCGCTCGCGGACGTTCTCGTCACCAGCGTCATGGATCCCAAGCCCGGTCTCGACAATTACGGGCTGCTCTTCACCAGCACGTCGGTCCAGAAGACCCTGCTGACGACGCTCCGCGTCGCCGCGCTCACCACGTTCATCGCCCTGCTGCTGGGCTACGCGGTGGCCTACGCGATGCGGGCCGCCAGCACCGGCCAGCAGCGCCTCATGCTGTTCTGCGTCCTCCTGCCGTTCTGGATATCGGTGCTCGTGCGTTCCTTTGCCTGGATCGCGCTGCTCGGCAGCCGCGGGCCGGTGAATGCCGGATTGATGGCATGGGGCATCATCGACGAGCCGTTGGCGCTGGTCCGCAACGAGACCGGCGTGCTGATCGGCATGGTCCACGTCATGCTGCCCTATGCGGTGCTGACGCTCTACGCCAACATGCGCGGCATCGACGTGCGGCTAGTCGCAGCCGCACGCAGCCTCGGCGCCAGCCGGTTCCAGGCGTTCCGCATGGTGTTCCTGCCGCTCACCCGGCCCGGCCTGATCGGCGCCGGCACGCTGGTCTTCATCCTGTCGCTCGGCTTCTACGTCACGCCGGCGCTGCTGGGCGGCGGCAAGGTGCTGATGATCGCGGAATATGTCGCCGTGCAGATCAACGACACGCTGCGATGGGGGCTGGGCACCATGCTTGCCGCGACGCTGATGCTGTCCGTGCTCGCCGCGCTGTGGGCCCTCTCCCGCGTCCTCGACGTCAAGCGGCTGTTCGGCGCGTGAGGGGCCCCTCGTGAACAGGCATCACGCGACCGGAATCGTGACGGCCTTCGCCTGGATGGTGCTGGGTTTCCTCGCCTTGCCCGCCTTCGCCGTCGTCCCGATCTCCTTTACCGACACGCGCTATCTCGCCATGCCGGACGAGCATTGGTCGCTGCAGCACTGGCGCGCCTTCCTGTCGAGCGGCGAGTGGCATGACAGCATCTGGCAAAGCCTCTGGATCGCCTCGGTGTCGACCCTGGGCGCCGTCGTGGCCGGCACGCTGTGCGCCATCGGCTGCTGGCGCGTGTCATCCCGCTGGTCGGAACGCGTCCGCACCGCGATGATCCTGCCCATGGCGGTGCCGACGATTGTCTACGCCTTGGGCATCTACCGGCTCTATGTCGATCTCGACCTCGTCGGATCCGCGATCGGCATCGTCTTCGCGCACACGGTCACCGGCCTTCCCTATGTCGTGCTGACCGTCTCGGCCTCGCTCGCCAATATCGATCCGAGGCTCGAGCAGGCGGCGCGCGGGCTCGGCGCTTCCGTCTGGCAGACCTTGCGCTGGGTGATCGTTCCGAACGTCGTCCCCGGCATCCTGTCGGGCGCGATATTTGCTTTCATCCATTCGTGGGATGAGTTGATCGTCGTGATCTTCATCGGGGGCCGGGCCTTCTTCACCCTGCCGCGTCGCATGTGGGACGGCATCAACGACAATCTCGACCCCGTCATCGCCGTGGTGGCGACGGGCATGATCCTGTTCACGCTGCTCGTTCTCAGTGCAGAGATCGCCTTGAGGGCCCGACGATCGAGGAGCTAGGAGGTCAATGATGTCCGACGTGCGTGATCGTCAGAGCGATATCGAACGGTTCGTCCAGAACACCGAAGGCAAGGTCTACTCCCGGCGCGTCTTCTTCGGCATGTGCGCCGCCCTCGGCATCGCGCCGGCCGCGGCGCGCCTCAGTCCGGCGATGGCCGACCAGAAGGAACTCGTCCTGGTCAACTGGGGTGGCGATGCGGTGCGCGGGATGAAGGCGTCCTTCGTCGATCCCTATCTGAAGAAGTTTCCCGACCGCAAGGTCGCGATCGACGGCACCGGTCCCTCCACGAGCCGCATCCGCCTGATGGTCCAGAGCGGCAGGGTCACGTGGGACATCATGGACCGCAATCTGCACACCGCGCTGGAGATCGGCCCGGAAAACATGCTCGAGAAGATCGACTACTCGATCGTCGACAGGAGCAAGGTGCGTCCGGAGCATGCGGTCGAATGGGGGATCGGAAATTATCTCTACGCCATGGTGCTGACCTACAATACCAAGAAGTGGGGCGGCGAGGTCCCGACGAGCTGGAAGGATGTCTGGGACTTCAAGAAATTCCCCGGCAAGCGAGCGTTCCGCCGCGAACCCGACGCGGTGCTGGAAGCGGCGCTGATGGCCGACGGCGTGCCCTTCGACAAGATCTACCCGATCGACATGAAGCGCGCCCTCGACATGCACAAGAAGATGAAGGAGCACGCGATCTACTACACGGTCATCGCCGACGGACAGAACGCGTTCCGCAACGGCGAGGTCCATCTGGGGCAGCTCCTCAACACGCGTGCCTGGCCGCTGAAGCTCGATACCAAAGGCGTCTGCGACTGGACCTGGAACGAGGGCGTGTCGTGGGGGGCCTGCTGGATGGTGCCCAAGGGCGCTCAGGGCGGAAAGGCCATCTGGGAGTTCATCGCCATGACCCAGGATCCCCAGGCGCAGGCCGAGCTTCTGAAGTCCAACGGCTACGGCCCGGTCAATCCCGAGGCCTACAAGTTCCTCGATGCCGACTGGAACAAGGTCAATCCGGGCGCGCCTGAGAACTATGCGAAGATGCTGCCGGGCGGCATCGAATGGTACGCCAAGAATGCGACGGCGGCCCGCCAGCAACTCATCGATGCGCTCTCGAGCTGAGGACGAACCGACATGACCGATATCCAGTCAGCCACGCCCGCGCCGCTCCCGGCTCCGAAGCTCGGACGCTGGGCCAATGCCAACGAACTGCCGGTGATCGACTTCGCACCGCTGGGCCGCGCCAACGAGGAGGCCAAGGAGCGGCTCGCCCGCGAGGTCCACGATGCCTGCCGCGACGTGGGCTTCCTGACGATCGTCAATCACCCGGTGCCGCCCGAGAAGATCCGAGAGATCTTCCGCCAGTCCAAGCGCTTCTTCGCTCTGCCGCTCGAGGCCAAGATGAAGGCCTACATGGGCAACTCCAACCTGTTCCGCGGCTACCTGCCGATGGACCAGCCCGGCAAGCAGAATGCCTATCGCGGCGCCGCCATCGAGGGCTTCCAGCCTCACCTCGACCCGTCGCGCATGAAGGCGCGCAAGCCCCACAAGAACGAAGCCTTCCAGGTCTCGATCGAACTGCCGGACGACGATCCGGATGTCGTCTCGGGCAAGCCGCTGCATGGTGGCAATCTGTGGCCCGACGACCTGCCGGGCTTCCGGGACGCGGTGCTGGACTATCACGCCACCATGACCGACTTCGCCGCCCTGCTGGCCTCGGTGTTCGCGCGCGGGCTCGACCTGCCGGACGGATACTTCGCGCAGTACTACAAGAAGCCGCTGATCCAGGTCCGATTGCTCCACTATCTCCCGCAGGACACCCAGGCCGCTCTCGAGGGCGGCGACAGCCGCGCCCATCAGGATGCCGGCGGCTTCACGATGCTGCAGCAGGACGATGTCGGCGGCCTCGAGATCAAGAGCAAGTCCGGGGAATGGCTGATCGTGCCGCCGGTCGAGAACAGCTTCATCGTCAACATCGGCGATTCGATGCGGATGTGGACGAACAACCGGTTCGCCTCGACGCTCCATCGCGTCGTCAACCACTATGGCCGCGAGCGCTACTCGGTCGGCGTGTTTGCCAATCCCGACTACGACACCGTCATCCGTCCGCTGCCGACCTGTGTCGACGCCGAACATCCGCCGACCTTCGACAGCATGAAGGCCGGCGAGGCGCTGTTGTACCTCTACAGCCGGGTCTGGCCCTCCAAGGGCGAGCCGGACAAGGTTTCCTCCTACTAAGCGTCCCGTCATAGGGGCTTGCGGCGGCGGCAGCGCGTGTCAGGCTGCCGGCATGACCCGAAAGAAGATCCTCGTGGCCGGGGCCACCGGCCTCGTCGGCCATGCCGCAATGAAGCACTTCGCTGCCGTCGAGGGCTGCGAAGTCGTAGCTGTCTCGCGGCGTAAGCCAGACGAGACCCACGGGGCGCGCTGGCTGCCGCTCGATCTCACCGACAGGGCAGCCTGCGAGGCGGTGGCGCCGGAATTCGCGGGCATCACGCACCTCGTCTATGCCGCCCTCTACGAACGGCCCGGGCTGGTCGCGGGGTGGCAGGAAGAAGAACAGATCCGCACCAACGACCTGATGCTGCGCAATCTGATGGCCCCGCTCGAACGGGCGGCGCCGGGGTTGCGGCATGTAGCGTTGCTGCAGGGGACCAAGGCCTACGGCGTGCATGTCCGTCCGCTTGCCGTGCCGGCGAGGGAGAACCGTTCGGAGATGCACGAGCAGCCGAACTTCTACTGGAACCAGGAGCGCTTCCTTCGCGAACGCCAGGCGGGCAAGGGCTGGAGCTGGTCGATCCTACGGCCCGTCCTGATCGTGGGTGATTCGGTGGGCAGCGCGATGAACGTCATTCCGGCGCTGGGGGTCTATGCCGCCTTCATGCGCAAAGCCGGCAAGACAAAGCTCGACTATCCGGGCGGGGTCGGCCGCGTGGCGCAGGCGGTCGATGCCGACCTCCTGGCCCGCGCCATCGCCTGGTCGGGCGAGGCCGGGACGGCTCGAAACGAGATCTTCAACGTCACCAACGGCGACGTCTTCGTGTGGCCCAATGTCTGGCCGGCCATCGCCGACGCGCTGGGCTTCGAGCCGGGCGCCCATGTGCCCCTGGCGCTCGACCGCGATATCCGGCCGCGCGAAGGCGAATGGGCCGAAATCCGCGCCGCCTACAGGCTGAAGTCGGGCACCCTGCGGGACTTCGTCGGCCTGTCGTTTGAATATGCCGACTACACGATGGGCTACGGCCGCACGGAGCCGGGACCGGCGGCGCTGGTCTCGACCATCAAGCTGATGCAGGCCGACTTCACCGAGGTCATGGATACCGAGGCGATGTTCCGCAAATGCTTTGCCGAAATGCAGGAAAAAGGGCTGCTACCGCGTCCCTGAGGGCGCGCTTCGGGACCTAGCCTGACTGTCGTCAAATTGTCATATGCGCCCCTCACTTTCCCGGCCACTCTGAAGGTGATGGAGGGCTTGGCATGGAGAGCGAACGGGACCGCAAGGCGCTGGAGGACCGCGTCCGCCGGGAGCTGGCCGACAGTATCGACGAGGATCTCGAGCTCGAACTGGGCGACGAAATGCTGGCCCGCCTGCCCGAGCATGGCGATGCCGACCTGCCGCAGCAGGAAGGCATCAACCGGAAATTCTATTTCACCGAGCTGCTGCGGCTGCAGCGCGAGCTGATCAAGCTGCAGGACTGGGTGATCGCCCAGAAGCTCAAGGTCGTCGTCCTGTTCGAGGGTCGCGACGCCGCGGGCAAGGGGGGCGTGATCAAGCGCGTCACCCAGCGGCTGAACCCGCGCGTCTGCCGCACCGTCGCCCTTTCGGCGCCGTCCGAGCGCGAGCGCACCCAGTGGTACTTCCAGCGCTATGTCAGCCACCTGCCGGCGGGCGGCGAAATCGTGCTGTTCGACCGCAGCTGGTATAATCGGGCCGGCGTCGAGCGGGTCATGGGCTTCTGCAAGGAAAGCGACGTCCGGGACTTCTTCGAGACGGTGCCCGAGTTCGAGCGCATGCTCGTGCGCTCCGGCATCATCCTGCTCAAATACTGGTTCTCGATCAGCGACGAGGAGCAGAACATGCGCTTCCTGATGCGCATCCACGACCCCATGAAGCAGTGGAAGCTCTCCCCCATGGACCTGGAATCCCGGCGGCGCTGGGAGGAGTACACCAAGGCCAAGGAGGAAATGCTGGCCCGGACGCACATTCCGGAGGCGCCGTGGTGGGTGGTCGAGGGCAACAACAAGCGCCGCGCGCGCCTCAATTGCATTCACCACCTTCTGCAGCAAGTGCCCTATAAGGAAGTCGAACACCAACCGATCGTCCTGCCCAAGCGCGAACACAAGCCCGACTACGCGCGCACGCCGGTCGCTCCCGAACTCTATGTCCCGGCGGTCTACTGATGGATTTCTTCAGGCGTTTCACGTTCCTCGTCTGCGCTCCGGCCTTCGATGCCGACGATCTCGAAGGCCACAGGCTGGGCGAGATCACGGTTTCCATCGAGAAGATGGGCTTCCAGGTCGTGCGGGCCCGGCGCATCGAGGATGCCGAGATGGTGGTGCAGACCGACGCCGCCATCGGCTGCATGGTCGTGGACTGGGGCAAGAAGGGTCTCGACGGCAAGGCTGCGGCGATGATCAACATGATGCGGCGGCGCGGGCTGGAGATGCCGATCGTGATCCTGGTGCGCCGCAAGCGGCTGCAGGACATCCCGGTCGAACTCATGGACTTTATCGACGGCT
Organism: Reyranella sp.; assembly: GCF_965279625.1. GTDB lineage: Bacteria > Pseudomonadota > Alphaproteobacteria > Reyranellales > Reyranellaceae > Reyranella. The sequence goes on along the minus strand of NZ_OZ257251.1, from coordinate 4,451,852 downwards.
ACATCTTCCTCTCCGAAGAGACGCCGGAGTTCATCGCCAAGAACCTGGTGAGCCGCCTCAAACAATACGCCGAAACGCTGAAGACGCCGTTCTTCGGCGAGCTGGTCGACTATGCCGAGGAAGGCAACCAGCTCTGGACCTGCCCCGGCCACAATGGTGGCATCTTCTACAACAGGAGCCCGATCGGCCGGATCTTCGTCGAGCATCTGGGCGAGGCGGTCTTCCGCGACGATCTCGACAATTCCGTGCTCGACCTCGGAGACCTGCTGGTCCACGAGGGCCCGGCACTGAAGGCGCAGAAGGAAGCCGCCGTCATCTTCGGCGCGGAGAAGACCTACTTCGTGCTGAACGGCACCTCGTCGTCGAACAAGATCGTGCTGCAGGCGCTGGTCGCGGAGGGCGATCTCGTCCTGTTCGACCGCAACAACCACAAGGCCGCCCATCATGGCGCGCTGTTCCTGGGCAACGGCATTCCCATCTATCTCGAGACCGACCGCAACGCCCACGGGTTGATCGGGCCAATCTTCCACGAGGCGCTCGACGAGACCGCCATTCGCGAGAAGATCCGCACCAACCCGCTGGTCCAGGACAAGGAGGCGTGGAAGCGCGAGCGGCCGTTCCGCGTTGCCGTCATCGAGCAATGCACCTACGACGGCACGATCAACGACGCGCGCCTGATCGTCGAGAAGATCGGCCATCTCTGCGACTACATCCTGTTCGACGAGGCATGGGCGGGCTTCATGAAGTTCCATCCGCTCTATGCCGGCCGCTTCGCCATGGGCCTGACCAATCTCGGGCCGGACAGTCCCGGCATCATCGCCACCCAGTCGGCGCACAAGCAGCTCGCCAGCTTCAGCCAGGCCTCGCAGATTCACGTCAAGGATCGCCATATCAAGGGCCAGCGCCGCCGCATCGAGCATCGCCGCTTCAACGAATTCTTCATGCTGCACGCCTCGACCTCGCCCTTCTACCCGATCTTCGCCTCGCTCGACGTCGGCGCGCAGATGATGAAGGGGCGTTCAGGCGAGGTGTTGTGGGACGACACCATCCGGCTGGGCATCGAGATCCGCAAGAAGATGCGCGCCATCCGCCGCGAATTCGAGGACAAGGAGCGCGACTTGGCGCGCCGCTGGTTCTTCGAGCCCTTCGTGCCCAATCGCGTCACGGTGGGCGGCCGCGAGCAGGCCTGGGAGGATGTGCCGACCGACGACCTCGCCGTCGACGCGCGCTATTGGGAGCTGGCGCCCGATGCGCCCTGGCATGGCTTCAAGCACGTGGCGCCGGGCTATGCGATCACCGATCCCAACAAGCTGATCGTGCTGACTCCGGGATTCGATCGCGAGACCGGGCACTATGCCGGGCACGGCATCCCCGCGCCCGTGGTCGCGCAGTATCTGCGCGAGAACCAGATTGTCCCGGAAAAGAACGACCTCAACTCGCTGCTGTTCCTGATGACACCCGGAGTCGAATCGAGCAAGGCCGGCACCTTGCTGAGCGCGTTCGTGATCTTCAAGCGGCTGCACGACGAGAACGCACGCTTGGAAGACGTCATCGCCGAGTTCGTGCGCAAGCGGCCGGCCCGCTATGCCGGCATGCGGCTGCGCGATCTCTGCGCCGAAATGCACGCCTTCTTCCGCGAGAGCAACGTCAGCCTGATGCAGCGTGCGCAGTTCATGCCCGAGCACCTGCCCGAGCCGGCGATGCCCCCGCACGAGGCGGTCCGTCAGCTGGTGCGCAACAATGTCGACTATGTGCCGATCGAAGAGGCGGTCGGCCGAATCGCCACCACCATGTTCGTGGTCTATCCGCCCGGTATCGCCAGCATCGTGCCCGGCGAGAGGCTCGACGAACGGGCTAAGCCGATGCTCGACTACCTGCTCATGTTCCAGAAGAGCGCCAACCTGTTCCCCGGCTTCGACGTCGAGATCCAGGGCATCTATCGCGAGATCGACAAGGAAGGCCGCGTGCGCTTCTACACCTACGTGGTGCGCGAGTAGGCGATCTCGACCGGCGGCGTGCTGGCGCCCGCGCCGATGGCGCGCTGCATCAGCACGCTGTCGGCCCACTTGCCGTACTTGAAACCGACGCCCTCGAGCAGGCCGACGCGGCGGAAGCCGTGGGTCTCGTGCAGGCTGAGCGACGCGACGTTGTCGGCGTCGATATAAGCGAACATCTGGCGATAGCCGGTGCCGGCGCAGGCCTCGATGAGCGCCGGAAGGAGCAGGCGGCCGATCCCGGTGGAGACATGGTCGGGATGGACGTAGATCGAATGCTTCACGGCATAGCGGTAGGCCGGGCGCTTGCGGAACGGGACCGCATAGGCATAGCCCACGATCACGCCGTCGCGCTCCGCGGCGAGGTGCGGCAGCCGGCGCCGCAGCATGTTCTTGCGCCGCCGCTTGATGTCGTCGGACTGGGTCGGCTCGATATCGACGTCGCCAACGCCGCGCGTGATGTGGTGCGTGTAGATCGCAATCATGGCCGGCACGTCGCTTTCGGTCGACGGCCTCACCACGACCACACCCCTCGGCTTGTCGAGCACGGACTCGCTCGTCACTGACATCCCCCGATCCTCCTCTGAGACGCCCGGATCAAACACGCCTCCATGACCGTTTCATGTCAGCAAAAAAATGGGGGCCCGGAGAGTTTTCACTCTCCAGGCCCCCAGACGCCCCCTCTAAACTCGCTGGCCGCCGCGGCGATCTCTCGAACCGCGCCCCGTCCATGCACGCGAAGATACGGGCCGGCGGGCCATCGGCACAGGGGGCGCTTGGTATCAATTGTTATGGCTTCGTAACCGTCCGGAAAAACTCGCCCGCACGTGATCGGCCAGATCGCGCGCCGCGGGGCCGAGGCCGGGCGGCGCATAGAGGTTGATGCGGAACTCCGGCAGCGGCGGCAGCTTCGCCTCGCGGCCGAGGATCACGAAGCGCTCGGGGACCGAGGAGCGCAGCAGCGGCGCCACCGCAAGGCCGGCCTCCAGCACGGCATAGACCGGCTCCAGCCGGCTCACCTCGCAGACCGCGCGCCAGTCGCGCCGCGCCTTGCCCAGCGCCTCGACCGCGATGGGACGGAAGACGCAGGTCGGCGCGCCGAGCGAGACCGGGAGCGGATCCTTGAGATGGGCGTCGCCGTCGGCCGCCCCGACCCAGACGAGCCGGTCGGTGCGCAAGGTCTCGCCGTGACGGCCGCACTCCATCTCGGTCGTCATGGCGAGATCGACGCCGCCCGACGTCAACTCCTCGCGGATCACACGCGAATCCTCGCAGACCAGGCTGACCCGGACGCGCGGCTGCGCCTTGGCGAAGCGCCGCAGGATCGCCGGCACGAAGCTGCCGATGATGTCGTAAGGAACACCGAAGCGGACCTCACCCTCGAACTGCGGCGCGCGCATCGACGACCAGACCTCGTCGTTCATCGCCACCAGGCGTCGCGCCTGTTCGAGCAGCCGCTCGCCGGCCGGCGCCAGCACCAGCCCGCGCCCCTGGCGGTTGAAGAGCCGGCAGTCGAGCGCCTCCTCCAGCCGCTTGATCTGCTGGCTGGCGGCGGCCTGGCTCATGCCCAGCGCCGCTGCCGCCCGCGTGACGCCGCCCGCTTCGACGACGGTCAGAAAGGCGCGCACCAGCGCCAAATCGAGGTCCTTGCGCATGGGCATATATAAGCACTTCCGAACGTTCCTATCCAAAACATTCGTTTTTGTTATCTGTTCGCGTCCCTTAGCGTATCGCCATGACCACGAAGATTTCAGGCCTCTGGCTGCCGCTCATCACGCCGTTCAAGGACGGCGCCATCGACTTCGCGAGCTACGACCGGCTGGTGAATCATTACATCGCCAAAGGCGTCGACGGGCTGCTGCCGCTCGGCACAACCGGCGAATCGCCGGCGCTCGACGAGGACGAGATCGCGGCCGTGATCGAGCGCACCCTGGCCGTTGCCGACGGCCGCGTGCCGGTCTTTGCCGGTGTCGGAGGCAACGCCACGGCCAAGGTCGAGAAGGAGCTGAAGCGCCTCCGTCACCTGCCGATCGCCGGCATCCTCTCGGTGTGCCCCTACTACAACCGGCCGAGCCAGGACGGGCTGATCGCGCACTTCCGCCGCATCGCCGCGGCCACCGACCGCGACGTCGTGATCTACAACATCCCCTATCGCACGGCGGTCAATCTATCCAACGACTCGCTGCTCGAACTGGCGGAGGTGCCGAACATCGTCGGCGTGAAGGACAGTTCGGGCAGCATCGAGCAGTCGCTGGAGCTGCTGCGGCGCAAGCCGGCGGACTTCGCCGTGCTGACCGGTGAGGATGCGCTGTTCTTCACCATGAGGGCCAATGGCGCGGAGGGCGGCATCCTGGCCGCGAGCCATCTCGTGACGGAAGGCTTCGTCGAGGTCGAGCGCTGCTTCCGCGCCAACGATCTCGCCGGTGCGCGGGCCGCCTGGGCGCCGCTCGCCAGCTTCGTGCCGCTGCTGTTCGCCGAAGCCAATCCGATGCCGATCAAGCATCTCCTGTGGCGTCAGGGGCTGATCGCGTCGCCCGAATGCCGCCTGCCGCTCACGAAGATCTCCGACGGGCTGGCCCGCCGGCTCGACGCGGTGTTCGACCCGACGAAGGCGGCGGCCTAGCCGCGCGCCTTCAGCAGATCGCGGATCTCCGTCAGCAGCTCCTGCTCCTTGGTCGGCGGCGCGGGCGGCGGCGGCGCGCTCTCCTCCTGCTTGATCACGCGGTTCATGCCCTTGATCACCATGAACAGGACCCAGGCGATGATCAGGAAGTTCACCGTCACCGTCAGGAACGTGCCGTAGCCCAGCGTCGCGCCGGCCTTCTTGGCGGCATCGTAGGTCGCGGCCTGGCTGGCCGCCGGGGTGAGGCCGATGAAGTAGTTGGTGAAGTCGAGACCGCCGGCGATGCGGCCGATGATCGGCATGATGATGTCACCGACCAGCGAGTCGATGATCTTGCTGAAAGCGGCGCCGATGATCACGCCGATGGCGAGATCCACGACGTTGCCGCGCATCGCGAATTTCTTGAACTCCTGAAGCATGCCTCTTCTCCCCCTTGTCGTCGTCAGGTCACGCGCAGCCAGACCAGCAAAGCAGAAACCGTGACCACCGAGAAGGCCGTCGACAGGAGAACGGACGCGGTATTCTGCTCGACCGACACATCGAACTGCTTGGCCAGCACGAAGGCGTTGGCAGCCGTTGGCAGCGCGGCCATCAGCAGCGCCACCTTGCCCGCAATCGAATCGAGGGGCACGAAGAAAGGCAGGATCACCAGCGCCGCCAATGGCTGCAGCAGCAGCTTGATCAGGGTGGCGAGGCCCGCCTCGGCGAGACCGCTCTTGATCGACTTGTCCGACAGGAACAGGCCGATGGCGAACAGCGCGCAGGGCGCCGCCGCGGCGCCCATGAGGTCGAGCCATTTCTCGAACGGTACGGGGATCGGCAGGCCGCCCCAGGAGGCCAGGATCCCCAACGCGATCGAAACCGGCAGCGGGTTGCGGGCCACGTTGAAGGCAGCGCGCAGGAAGGTCCGCACCGGACCGTGCCCGGCCGCGACCTCGAGCTCGATCAGCATGACGCCGAACACCATGGAGACGACGGCCGTCACGATCACCGTGAGCATGGCCGGCGGCAGACCCTGCTCGCCGAAAGCCGCGAGACAGAGCGGGACGCCCATGTAGCCGACATTGCCCCAGGAGGCCGCAATTCCCTGCAGGCTCATGGCCGCCAGACCGCCCCGCGAAACGAGCCGCGTGGTGATCATGCCGACGATAAAGGTCGCGACCACGGCAATGCCGAAGCCCGCCATGAGGCTGGGATCCAGAACGGCCGTCACCGGCGTACGCGCCAGGGTCCCGAAGAACAGGACCGGCAGGGCGAAGTAACTCACGAAGGCGTTGAGCGCCGTGGTCGCCTCTGGCCCCAGGATGCGCCAGCGGCCAGCCAGATAGCCCGCCAGAATGACGCCGAAGATCGGAAAGGCGACGTTGAAGATGGCCTGCACAGGCTTTCCGATTGCAGTTGCTCTAACTCATTAAGAATTTGACATAAATACCACAAATCACATAGCATTTTGCAGATACAGCGAGGCCGCACCCGTCCCCTCACCGCAAGCGGCCCGGGAGAATTTCATGCGTCTTTTGATCGCCAGCATGGCCGCCCTGGCTGCGGTCGCCTTTGCCGCCCCGTCCTTCGCGCAGGACGAAACCATGCCTGCGCCGACCACCACCCCCACCGCCAAGCCGAAGACGGCCACGACTGCCTCCTGCAACAAGATCAAGAGCAGCTCGCAGCGCAGTGCCTGCCTGAAGAAGGTGCAGGTCGCGAAGGCGCCGTCGAAGAAGACGAAGAAGACCACCACCACGCCGGCCGCTCCGAAGTCGCCCGACGTCGGCCAGCTCCCGCCGGCCTCTGCGCCGGCGCCGACCGCCGCCGCGCCCTCGTCCGGTCCGGTCAGCGTTCCGCCGCTGCCCTCCAAGACGATCTGATTTAGCGCGCCTCCGCCAGGAACCGCGCTAATCTCCGCTCTCCCCAACCCCGGGAGAGCGACATGGCCCATTCGGCCAACCTGATCACGACAGACGATCTCGCACGCCAGCTCGGCGCCCCTGCCCTGCGCGTGTTTGACTGCACCACCTACCTGAAGCCCGGACCCGACGGCCGCTACATCGCCGAAAGCGGGCGCGCCAACTACGACACGGGTCACATTCCCGGCGCGGCCTATCTCGACCTTCAGGCCGACCTTTCCGACACGACCTCACCGCTTCGCTTCACCCTGCCGTCGCTTGAGGACCTCACCCGGGCCTTCGCGGCCAAGGGCGTCGGCCACGGGACCTTCGTGGTCCTCTACAGCCATGCGTCGCCGGTCTGGGCGACCCGCATCTGGTGGATGCTGCGCGCCGTCGGCTTCGACGAGGTTGCGATCCTCGATGGCGGCCTCGACAAGTGGAAGGCGGAAGGCCGCCCGCTGTCGACCGAGCCCGTCACCCATCCGCCGGCAACGCTGTCGCTGCGCGGCCGGCGGGAGATCTTCGTCGGCAAGGACGCGATCAAGGGCGCGATCGGCGATCCCTCGACGCTGACCCTCAACGCCCTGAGCCACGACCAGCACAGCGGCACCGGCGGCGTGGTCTATGGCCGCGCCGGCCGCATCGCCGGCTCATCCTGCGTCCCGGCCGCCAGCCTGTTCGGGCCGGACAAGTCCCTGAAGCCGATCGCCGAGCTGCGTGCCGCGTTCGAGAGCGTCGGCGCCGCCCCGGACAAGCGCGTGCTGGTCTATTGCGGCGGCGGCATAGCCGCCACGCTGGACGCTTTCGTCCTCACCGCCCTCTTGGGTCACAGGAACGTCTCGGTGTACGACAATTCCATGCAGGAATGGGCAAACGACCCCGCCCTGCCCATGGAAACCGGCTGACGAGGGAGGAAGACGTGACGGCCTATATCATCGTCGAGATCGACACCAAGGACGAAGAGTTGATGAACGAGTACCGCAAGCACACGCCGGGCCTCGTCGCCAAGTTCGGCGGCAAGTTCATCGTGCGCGGCGGCCACTGCACCAGCCTGGAAGGCGGCTGGACGCCGGCACGCGTCGTCGTGCTCGAATTCCCCGACCGCGCCAAGGCCGAGCGCTTCTATCATTCCGAGGAATACAAGCCCGTCCTCGCGATGCGCCTGAAGGCGGGTCATTCCAAGGCGATCCTGATCGACGGCCATCATGGCTGAGCGACAGGGGGCTGAAGCTGCCGCCTGCAGGGCGGTCGGCACCCTCTACAATGCGCTGATGACGGCACTGGTCCTCGGCCTCGTCTCCCGACGCGGCAGCGACACGGCGCGTGAATACATCTTCCGCCATTTCCGCCGGCAGCACCTTGAGAAGTTCAAGCCGGGCCTCCAGAAGCTCGGCCTCGCGGGCGAGAAGGATGCACCGGCCTGCGCCCTCTACCACTATCACTCCAACGCGCTGGGCGGCGTGAAGACCGGTTACCTGCGCGAGAGCGACACGAAGGCGTGGGTGCGCTACCCGCCGCCGCGCTGGATGTGGAAGGGCACCGCGATCGCCGCCGTGCCGCACGAAGTGTCGGCGGCCTTCCTGCACGGCTGGCATGGCCACAACGGCGTCTCGCTGAACAACCCCGGCCTCGGCTTCGTCTGCACCGGCATGACGGTCGACGGCAAGCCGGGCCTCGAAGGCTACTATTACGATTACGGCCGCCCCCTGAAGGAGGAGGAGCGCGTACGCTTCGCCTACGACGAGGAGATGCCGCGCATCGACTGGAAGACGCAGCCGAAGCTCGCGACGGAGAACTGGCCCGAGGAGCGCCGCCTGCGCACCTACCGCTCCTACGCGATGGGTTACGTGCAGACCATGCTGCCGGTGCTGCAGGACCTTCTAGGCCCGCAGGACGCCCAGCTCGAGATGGGCCGCGTGGCGCGTCTGGTGGGGCTGCAGTTCCACGAGGAGACCGCGCGCGAGATCGACCTGCCGACGGATGTCGAAACCGGCGATCTCGACAGCGCCCGCCTGTTCGCCCGCTGGCTGACGACGATTCTTGCGGCCGAGGGCGAGCAGGTCTCGGCGGAGGAGAAAGACGGCGCAGTCGTGGTTCGCATGGAAGGCTGGAAACTGGCCCGCGAGCTTCAGCTCGCCGATCCGCTGGCCGGCTTCGATGCCTGGAACGAGCTGTGGCTCGGCGCCGCCGGCGCGCACGACCGCTTCCTCAAGCTTGAGACGAGTCGCAGCTACGGCGAGAAGGGTTGGCAGGCGGCCTGGCGGATCGCGCCGAGATAGCCCACCGGCAACGAGCGCCCGGCGATACGCTCGCCGAGCACCGTGAGCTCCACCCAGCACGCTTCGCGATGTTCAGGACTGAGGGCAATCGTGCCCTCGGTCACCAGCGTGCAGGCATAGGCGACGATCCGCACGAAACGCTGCGGCAGAACCTCGAACAGATGCTCGTCGATGAGGGCGCCGACTTCGACGGCTAGCCCCGTCTCCTCGCGCACCTCTCGCACCAGCGCCGCCCGATGATCTTCGCCAGCATCGGGACGCCCGCCGGGCAGGTCCCACTCGTCGCGCTCGTTGAGAAGTAGAAGCACGCGACTATCGTGAAGCAACACGCCTTTGATCGAGAGGGGATGGTGGCTCATGATCAGTAAGGTTGTCTTGTTAGCCATCGACGATACAGCAACGCGCGATCCGCCACCTGATCTCGGGCGCATCGCGCCGGCACATCGTATTTGTCCGTTCCCTGTCCGGGCTGGATGCGAGCGAACTCGCAGTCCTTACGTTGCTCCCAGGCTTCATGTGCCTGCCTCAAAGCCGGAACGACTGGCTCATATGCGACGCCCGTCTGCTTATTGCCTCCCTCCGCATCCCACGCCGAATAGCGCGTGATGAGCGTGGCAAGGGCAGCTTCCATAAGCCTGGACCAGACTTCGGCTTCTGCGGACGCGCAATACATTTGCTTGTTCGATTGGTACGTATCCTCGGAGGTCTGATCGCAGTTGCGCGTTTCGATGCCGATGCACTGGCGCGTGATGTCTACGCCTGTTTGCAGCAGAGCCTTCTCGGCCGCTTCGATGCAGTTCACGATCGACTGTTCACTGGCCTTGTAGTCACGCGCCTCGCGCGCACCAGCGGGCATCGCAGCGAACATTCCAACTGCCACCCAGAGCCATCGCATTCCTTCAGCCCTCCCCCGGCAGCCGATCATACAACCTCGACACGAGAAATGCCGCGGATAGCTCGAACCCCGTCCTTTGCTTTCCCCCTCCCGGCCTCCCCCGTTTGACGGGGAAGGTGAAGAGTTTGGTGCTCCGCCTGCGCGAACCAAAAGAAAAGGCCGGGGATCGCTCCCCGGCCTTTCCAACTTGTCTGAGAAGACTGGACTTAGAAGTCCATGCCGCCCATGCCGCCGTCGCCACCCGGCGGCATCATCGGGGCCTTCTTCTCCGGCTTCTCGGCGATCATGGCTTCCGTCGTGACCAGCAGACCGGCCACCGAAGCGGCGTCCTGCAGGGCCGTACGAACGACCTTCACCGGATCGATGATGCCGGACTTGATCATGTCGACATAGTCGCCCTTCTGGGCGTCGAAGCCGAAGTTCGTGTCCTTCTGCTCGAGCATCTTGCCCGCCACGACGGCGCCGTCGTAGCCGGCGTTCTCGGCGATCTGGCGGACGGGCGCCTGCAGCGCACGACGCACGATCTCGATGCCGACCTTCTGGTCGTCGTTGGAGGTGCGGACCTTGTCCAGCGCGCGGATCGCGTAGAGCAGGGCCGAACCGCCGCCGGCGACAACACCCTCTTCCACCGCAGCCTTGGTGGCGTGCATGGCGTCGTCAACGCGGTCCTTCTTTTCCTTCACTTCGACTTCGGTGGCGCCGCCGACCTTGATGATCGCGACACCGCCGGCGAGCTTGGCCAGGCGCTCCTGGAGCTTCTCGCGGTCGTAGTCCGAAGTGGTCTCCTCGATCTGCGCGCGGATCTGGCTGATGCGGGCCTGGAGGTCCGCCTTCTTGCCCGAGCCGTCGACGATCGTGGTGTTTTCCTTCTCGACGATGACCTTCTTGGCCTTGCCGAGCATGTCGAGCGTGACGTTCTCGAGCTTGATGCCGAGGTCCTCGGAGATCAGCTGGCCACCGCACAGGATCGCCATGTCCTCGAGCATCGCCTTGCGACGGTCACCGAAGCCCGGCGCCTTGACAGCGGCGATCTTCAGGCCACCACGCAGCTTGTTCACGACCAGGGTCGCCAGGGCCTCGCCCTCGACGTCCTCGGCGATGATCAGCAGCGGCTTGCCCGACTGCACGACCGCCTCGAGCACCGGCAGCATCGCCTGCAGGCCCGACAGCTTCTTCTCGAACAGCAGGATGTACGGCGAGTCGAGCTCGGCGATCATCTTGTCGGCGTTGGTGATGAAGTACGGCGAGAGATAGCCGCGGTCGAACTGCATGCCCTCGACGACGTCCAGCTCGGTGTCGAGGCTCTTGGCCTCTTCCACCGTGATGACGCCCTCGTTGCCGACCTTCTTCATGGCTTCGGCGATCATCTTGCCGATCGACTTGTCGCCGTTGGCCGAGATGGTGCCGACCTGGGCGACTTCGTCCGTGCCCGTGATCTTCTTGGCGCGCGCCTTGATGTCCTCGACGGCCGCCTCGACCGCGAGGTCGATGCCGCGCTTGAGGTCCATCGGGTTCATGCCGGCCGCGACCGACTTCACGCCTTCGCGCACGATCGCCTGGGCGAGAACGGTCGCCGTCGTCGTGCCGTCGCCGGCGATGTCGTTGGTCTTCGAGGCCACTTCGCGCACCATCTGGGCGCCCATGTTCTCGAACTTGTCGGCGAGCTCGATCTCCTTGGCGACGGTGACGCCGTCCTTGGTGATGCGCGGTGCGCCGAACGACTTGTCGATGACAACGTTACGGCCCTTCGGGCCCAGCGTCACCTTGACGGCGTTGGCGAGAATGTCGACGCCGCGCAGCATGCGCTCGCGTGCGTCGGCGCTAAAGCGGACTTCCTTGGCTGCCATTTTCTATTCCTCTCGAATGTCGTTTTGGTTTTCAGTGATGCCGAGCGAAGCTCAGGCGGCCTTCTTCATCGAGGCGGAACCCTCGATGATGCCCATGATGTCGGATTCCTTCATGATCAGAAGATCCTGGCCATCGAGCTTGATCTCGGTGCCCGACCACTTGCCGAACAGGATGCGGTCGCCCTTCTTGACGTCGAGCGGGACCAGGTTGCCCTTCTCGTCGCGGGCGCCCGGACCAACGGCGACGATCTCGCCTTCCATCGGCTTTTCCTTGGCGGTGTCGGGAATGATGATCCCGCCCTTGGTCTTGCCTTCTTCCTCGACGCGCTTGACCACGACCCGGTCGTGAAGCGGACGGAACTTCATGGTTCTTCCTCCAGTGAATGATTGACCCTGCGCGACCGAACGGCCGCGGTGAATGTAGTGCTATCAGCACTCTCAGAGAGTGAGTGCCAATGGCGCACGGGATTTAGGGTTGTCGGGTGCCTGAGTCAAGACAGGCCACGAAAGGTTCCCAAACCAGGTTCGCACTGGCAGCAATCAGGCAGGACTGCTGCTAACTATTTGATCTGGAACGATTTTTGCTGATTTTCCGAGAGCGGTGCGTGACTATTCTTCCACGCGCACCAAGTCAAGGAGGGTCTAAATGGATCGTAGTTTTGTTGCGCAGCTCAACGATTACCGCATCACGACCGCCGAAATCCTCTACTGGATGCCCGATCACCAGCATGTCCTGCAGAGTTTCCTCTGGCAGAACCTCGATCTGGCCCCTCGTTTCCCCGCCCTTACCAAGTTCCTCGATTTCTGGGACCGCAATCTCGACGGCAAGCTGCACAAGGTGACCGTCGCCAACACGCAGCTGATCAAACCTGCCGAATTTCGCCTCTCCTGCGGGCTATACACGCTGCATTGAGCGACAGGCGGCGTCGTATTCGGTGGCGGTGCGCTCGACCAGCGCCGCCACCGACGGCACGTCCGCCACGCCCGAAACCGAATGGCCGGCGCTCCAGATGTCCTTCCAGCGCTTGGCGTCCGGCCGTTCGCGCTCGGCCGCGTTGATGTCCTTGGAAATATCGATCTTGCCGCGCGCCGGCAGGTTGTCCGGATCGAGGCCGGCCACGGCGATCGACGGGCGCAGCATGTTGGTCTCCAGTCCGGTGAAGGCGCGCGTGAGCAGCACGTCGTCGAGGCGACTCGACACCAGCATCTGCTTGTAGCCGTCCTTGGCCAGGCTCTCGCGCGTGGCGATGAACTTGGTGCCCATATAGGCAAGGTCGCAGCCCAAGGCCTGGGCAGCCGCGACGGCGTGACCGTCGGCCATGCCGCCCGCCATCACCACGATTCCGTCCCAGAATGCCCGGACCGCCCGCACGAAGGCGAAGGGATTGGCCCAGCCGGTCTGGCCGCCAGCGCCGGCCGTCAGCAGCACCAGCCCATCGACGCCCGCCGCCACCGCCTTCTCGGCATGACGCACCGAGGCCACGTCGGCCAACACGAGGCAGCCCGCATCCTTGAGCGGCTTCATCACCGGCTCGGGGGAGCCGACCGACGTGATCACGATCTCCGCCTTGTGACGCAGCACGGCGGCGAGATCCTCCAGCACGCGCGGGTTGGAGCGATGCACGATTAGGTTTGGACACCAGGGCGCAGGCGCGCGGCCCTCGGTATCGGCGGCGCGCTTGGCATCGTCTGCCATGCCGGCCAGCCAGGCATCGAGTTCCTCGACGGTGCGGCAGTTGGCGGTCGGGAAGGAGCCCACGACGCCGGCACGGCAGGCGGCCGTCACGAGGGCCGGGCCGGAGACGAGAAACATCGGCGCCGCGATCAGCGGCAGGCGGAGGCGGTCGCGCAGGGAGGCGGGCAAGGACATGGCCCGAGCTTAGCTCAGCGCGCGACGGCACCGAAGATCGCCGTCGCAAGATCGCGGCCGGGCCGCCCCGCACAGCGGGACGGCGCGGGTCTCGCGGCGTTCAGGCGGCGGCCGAAAGGCCTTCCTGCTCCAGCACGCGCTGCACGGCCGGACGGGCCTTCATGCGCTCGTAGTGGGCGGCCACGTTCTTGGGCAGCGGCATCTTCATGCGGGCGGCGGCCCAGAACGAGACGTAGAACAACGCCGCATCGGCCACCGAGAACTTGCCCGCCAGGTACTCCTTGCCCTCGAGCGCCTTGTCCATCAGCGCCAGGCCCTTCTCCATGATCTCCTTGCCGCGCGCCTTGACCTTGTCGTGGTCGGCTTCGGTGGGCGCAAAGTTGCCCGGACGGAACATGCGGCTGAAGCCCTGCATGTGCATGGTCGACACCGCGTAGTCCATCGCCTCCAGCGCCCGCGCTTCGTCATCGGCATCCGACGGCAGCAGGCCGGCTTCGGGATTCTTGCGGGCGAGCCACACGGCAATCGCGGGGAACTCGGTCAGCACCGAGCCGTCATCGCGCTGCAGGGTCGGCACCTTCGACTTCGGGTTGAGCGCCACGAAGTCGGGCCCGTACTGCTCCTGTTTGGCGCCGTCGACCTTGTGGGCATCGTAGGGCTTGCCGATTTCCTCGAGCAGGACGTGGATGCCGATCGAGCAGGCGCCGGGCATGTAATAGAGCTTCATGAGTCTCTCCCTAAAGAAGGTGTGTCGTGGGGACGGTCCACGCTAGCATCGCGTCCATAAGGGGGAAACGACAATGACAGGCAATGGACTTCGCGCGCTCGTCGGCACCGGTCCCACGAAGATCGGCACCTTCCTGTTCGAGTTCGCCACGCCGGGAATCGGCCAGATCCTGAAAGCCGCGGGCGCGGACTTCGCGGTGCTCGACATGGAGCATACCGGTTTCGGATTCGATACCGTGCGCCAGGTCGTGCGCTACATGCAGGCTGCAAACCTGCCGCTGGTCGTGCGCGTGCCCTCACAGTCACGTCATCACATCTCTCGCGCGCTCGACACCGGCGCCGACGGCGTAATGGTCCCCATCGTCTCGTCGGTCGAGCAGGCCAGGGCCGTGCTCGACGCCGCCAAGTACTGGCCCGACGGCACGCGTGGCGTGGCGCTGGGCCTCGCCCACGAGCGCTTCGCGCGGCGCTCCGAACCGCTGCTGCCGCGCTTTGCCGAACAGAACGCGCGCACCGCCATCATCCTGCAGATCGAGGATCCGCGCGGCGCCGCCGCGGCCGACGAGATCGCGTCCCTGCCGGGTGTCGACATGCTGTGGCTCGGTCACAACGACTTCAGCGTCGCCATGGGCGAGCCGGGCGCCTTCGACCACCCCGACTTCCTCAGCGCCGAGCGGGCGACGATCGCGGCGGCGAAGAAACACGGCAAGTCCGCCGGCCGCCTCGCCGTCGATGCCAGGCAGGCCGCGCAGTTCGTGAAACTCGGCTACGACTTCGTCTCGATCGCCGGCGACGTCTGGCTGTTGCAGCAGGCTTTTGCGGCGGGCGTCGAGACGATCCGCGGCTCGTCGTCCTGAAGTTCGAAAACAACTTCACCTCCTCCGTCAAACGAGGGAGGAAAGGCTTGTAGAGCGCTAGCTCGTAATCCTCACCGGCAGCGAGCGGATGCCGCGGATGAAGTTGGAGTAGAGGCGCACCGGCGGCGCGACGACCTCGATCTCGAGGTCGCGCTTGAGAAGCTCCTCCCAGAGTATCCGGATCTGCATCTCGGCCAGACGATCACCGACGCAGCGATGGATGCCGGCACCGAAGGCAAGATGCTGGCGCGCCTTCGGCCGGCCGACGACGAAGCGCTCCGGCTCGTCGATCGCCGCCTCGTCGCGATTGCCCGAGACGTACCACATCACCACCTTGTCGCCGGCCCGGATCTGCTTGCCGCCCAGTTCGCAATCCTGGCGCGCGGTGCGCCGCATGTGGATCACCGGCGTCGCCCAGCGGATCGTCTCCGACACCAGGCTCGGCATCAGGCCGGGGTCGGCGCGCACCTTGTCGACCTCGGCCGGATTGTCGAGCATCGCCATCAGGCCCGCGCTCATCGAGTTGCGCGTCGTGTCGTTGCCGCCGACGATCAGCAACGCGAAGTTTCCGATGAACTCGCGGGTCGGCATGTTCCGGGTGGCGTCGCTGTGCGCCATCATCGAGATCAGGTCGAAGGTCGGCGGCCGCGCCGCGCGCTCCTGCCAGAGCGCCGCCATGGTCTCAGCCATCTGCCGGAGTTCCGCCATCCGCGCCTCGTTGGTCTTCACGATCGCGTCCTCGGCCTCGATGTTGCAGATCGCCACGTCGGACCAGCGGGTCAGCTTGCGCCGATCCTCCTGGGGAAAGTCGAACAGGGTCGCCAGCATCATCGCGGTGAGCTCCGTCGACACCCGGTCGGCCCAGTCGAACGTCTCGCCCGTCGGCAGCCCGTCGAGTACCTGCCCGGTGCGCTGCCGGATCAGGCCTTCCATGTTGGCCAGGTTGGACGGGGCCACGATCGGCGCCACGGTCTTCCGCTGGGCCGTGTGGCGCGGCGGGTCCATGCGGATGAAGTTGGGCAGCTCCTCGCCCTGCGGCTGGTCGGTGATCTGGATCCCACCCAGCTCGGACGCCGACGAATAGGTCGCCGGGTCCAGCTCGACCTTCATGATCTCGGCATGACGTGTGACCGACCAGTAGGGCCCGAACGGGCTCTCGGCATGCCAGTGAACCGGGTCCTGCCGCCGCAGCCGGGCAAAATGCGGCCCCCAGCTGTCCTCACGATAGAGCCGGGGCTGGCTGACGTCGGCATGTTCTTCGACATGTTTTTGCATGGGTAGCCTCCCTGCCCCCAAGGCCGCCCCTCAGGCCGCTCCAAGTCAAGTGCTTTCGCCGCAACGGTGCCTTATTTGGCTCGTTGACAGCGCAAGGCGCTAAGCGCACACCCTCGCCGCGCCGCCGTCCGAGGCGGCGTTTGACATCATGGCACCAGCCGAAACCAGCCAATCCTCATCGCCCGAAGCCGCCACCGGTCACCAGCACGCTGCCCATCCCGTGGGTGCGGCCCTGGTCCTCGGGGCGCTCGGTGTCGTGTTCGGCGATATCGGCACCAGCCCGCTCTACGCGCTGCGCGAGACCTTCCTCCATGGCAGCGGAATGGCGCCGACGCGCGAGCATGTGCTGGGCGTGCTCTCGATGCTGTTCTGGGCGGTGACGCTGACCGTCACCATCAAATACGTCGTGCTGATCATGCGCGCCGACAACAAGGGCGAAGGCGGCGTCCTGGCGCTGGCGACGCTCGCGACCCGCGGGCTTAACGGCAAGGCAAAGAAGGTCCGCCGGTCGATCGTGGTGCTGGCGGTGATCGGGCTGGCCCTGTTCTACGGTGACGCGATCATCACACCCGCGGTCTCCGTGATGAGCGCCGTCGAGGGCCTGTCCGCGGCCGAGCCCGCCTTAACGCCCTATGTCCTGCCGCTGTCGCTGGTCATCCTCGTCGCCCTGTTCATGCTGCAGGCGCGCGGCACCGCCGATGTCGGCCGGTTGTTCGGACCGGTGATGCTGGTCTGGTTCCTGGTGCTGGGCGTGCTCGGCGCCTGGCAGGTGGTCAAGAACCCTTCCGTCCTGGCGGCCATCAATCCGATCCACGCCTACTATCTCGTCACCGACCAGGGCTTCGGCATTTTCTGGGCCTTCGGCTCGATCGTGCTGGCCGTCACCGGCGCCGAAGCCCTGTACGCCGACATGGGTCATTTTGGCCGCAAACCCATCCGCATCGGCTGGCTGGGTCTCGTCATGCCGGGCCTGCTGCTCAACTATTTCGGCCAGGGCGCGCTCATCATCGAGAATCCCACCGTCGTGCATCAGGTCTTCTTCGAACTGGTGCCGAAGGACTACATCATCGTTCTGGTGGTGCTCTCGACCTTCGCCGCCGTCATCGCCTCGCAGGCGGTCATCACCGGCGTGTTCTCGCTGACCCGGCAGGCCATTCAGCTCGGCTATCTCCCGCGCATGGAAATCCACCACACGTCCGAAACGGCAATCGGCCAGATCTACATCCCGCGCGTGAACTGGCTCCTGATGTCGGGTGTCGTGGCGCTGGTCGTCGGGTTCGGCTCGTCGGGCGCCCTGGCCGGCGCCTATGGCCTCGCCGTCACCGGCGCCATGCTGGTCGATGCGGCTCTGGCCATGGCGGTGGCGATCCTGGTGTGGCGCTGGTCGTGGCCCCTGGCGGCGGCGGTGTTCGGCTTCCTGGCCATCCCGGACCTCGCCTTCTTCATCGCCAACGCCCTCAAGATCCCCGACGGCGGCTGGCTGCCGCTGATCGTGGCCTTCCTGATCTACTTCACGATCATGACCTGGCGCCGCGGCCGCCGGCTGGTCGCGGCGGAGCTGAGCGAGGGCTCGCTGCCGCTCAAGCAGTTCCTCGAGCGCATGGAGCGCGCGCCGGATCGCGTGGCGGGCACCGCCGTCTTCCTGACCGCCGACGCCAGCCACACGCCGGCCGCGTTCCTGCACAATCTCAAGCACAACAAGGTCCTGCACGAGCGCATCATCATCCTGCAGGTCGACACGATGGACGTTCCCGTCGTTTCCGACGCCAGCCGGGTCGAGGTCGAGCGGCTGGGCAAGGGCTTCCATACGGTGATCGCGCATTACGGCTTCACCGAGCAGCCAGACATTCCCGAGGCGCTACGGGCCTGCCGTCCGCACGGCATCGCCTACGACGAGATGGAGACCTCGTTCTTCCTCGGCCGCGAGACCCTGGTGCCGTCGCAGCATTCCAGGCTCGGACGCTGGCGCCGCGACTGGTTCATTTCGCTCTCCCATTCGGCCTCGGCCACCAAGACCTTCTTCCGTATCCCGCCCAACCGCGCTATCGAACTCGGCAACCAGATCCAGATCTGAGGCCGCCCGCCATGTCGCGTTCTCCACTCGTGCTGCTGCCGGGCCTGCTCAACACGCGCCGCGTCTTCGCCCCCCAGGTCGAAGCGCTGGCGGACGTAGCCTCCTTCACCATCCCCGAGCTCTGGCACCATGACACGATCGCGGCGATGGCCGAGGCTGCGCTCGCCGAGGCCCCACCGACCTTCGCCCTGTGCGGCTTCTCGATGGGCGGCTACGTCGCCTTCGAGATTCTCCGTCGCGCGCCGGAGCGGGTCGAACGCATTGCCCTTATCGACACCCAGGCCGCCCCCGATTCGCCGGAAACGGCCGCACGGCGGCGCGGCTTCATCGAGCAGACGCGGATCGGCCGCTTCCACGGCATTCACCCGACCCTGCTGCCGCAACTCGTCCACCCGTCGAGGGTTGGCGACGCGAGCATCACGCAACCACTCTTCGACATGGCATGCGACATCGGCGGCGACGGCTTCGTGCGCCAGCAGCAGGCCATTCTGGGCCGCGCCGACAGCCGTCCGCTCCTGGTCGAGATCGAGATGCCGACGCTCGTGATCGTGGGCCGCCAGGATCGGGTCACGCCCCTGCCGCGCGCGCAGGAGATGGCCAGCGACATCGCCAACGCCCGCCTCGAGGTCATCGACGACTCCGGGCACATGACACCGCTGGAGAAACCGGCCGAAGTATCGGCCGCCCTGAGGAGATGGCTGACGCAATGAACACGATCTATGCCCGCGAGGACGATCTCGGCGCCGACGAATATATCGACGTGGTCGCCAAGTCCGGCCTGAACCGCCCGATCACCGACCGTCCCCGCATCGAACAGATGCTGAAGCAGGCCAACCTGATCCTGACCGCGCGTCAGGACGGCAAGCTGGTGGGCTTTGCCCGCTCGCTCACCGATTTCTGCTTCTGCTGCTATCTGTCGGACCTCGCGGTCGACAAGGCCTGCCAGGGCCAGGGCATCGGCCGTCGCCTGATCGAGATGACCCGCAGCGAAGCCGGTGGCCCGAACACGACCACCTTGCTGCTCTCCGCGCCGACGGCGATGACCTTTTACGAAGGCATCAAGATGCCCAAGGCCGACAACTGCTTCCTCTATCGCCGGCAGGCTTGACCGACATCAAGGGGCGGAACGCCGAATGGTTCTAGGTCTCCACGCAGCAATTGATGCGTGGAGTAAGGAATGCCCCAGTCTCGCCGCCGCTGGCCGATCCTGGTCGCGCTGCTCGTCGTGGCGCTGGCCGCCGGCGGTGGTGCCGCCTACCGCTTCTGGCCGCGGGCCCAACCGACGTTCCTCACCCTGTACGGCAACGTCGACATCCGCCAGGTCGACCTCGCCTTCAACGCCACCGGCCGCCTCCAGGAACTGCGCAAGGAGGAAGGCGACGCGGTGAAGGAACGCGAGACAGTGGCGGTGATGGAGGCCGACACCTATCGCGACGCCGCTTCCCTCGCCCGGGCCCGGGTCGAGGCGCAGCGCGCGGCCGTGGAACGGCTGGAGACCGGCAGCCGCCCCGAGGAAATCGCCCGCGACCGCGCCCAGGTCGATGCCAACAGGGCCGCCGTCGTGGACGCGGAACTCCTGCTCACGCGCCGGACGGAACTGCTGGCCGGCGGCAACGTCTCGCGGCAGCTCTATGACGAGGCGAAGAACGGCTACGATTCGGCACGGGCCCGTCTCGACATTTCCCAGCAGGCCTCGCGGCTCACCGAGATCGGCCCCCGCCGGGAGGATATCGACCAGGCAAAGGCCCTGTTGCGTTCGGAAGAATCGCTTCTTTCGCTGGCGGAGCGGCGGCTTGCCGACACGGTGCTGAAGTCGCCGGCCGAGGGAATCGTGCTCAGCCGCATCGTCGAGCCGGGCGCGATGGTCAGCCCCGCCAATCCGATCTTTACCCTATCGCTCACCGACAAGGTCTGGGTCCGCACCTATGTCTCCGAGCCCGACCTCGGTCGCATCCGCCCCGGGATGGCGGTGACCGTCGTCACCGACACCGACCCGACCCGACCCTACGAGGGCTGGATCGGCTTCATCTCTCCGACCGCGGAGTTCACGCCGAAGACCGTCGAGACCACCGAACTGCGCACCCAGCTCGTCTATCGCCTGCGCGTGTTCATCAAGAATCCCGACGATCGCCTGCGCCAGGGCATGCCGGTCACGGTCCGCGTCCCGCTCGGCGCCAGCTAGGCTGGCCATGCCCGCAAGCGTCACCCTCACCGGCCTCGGCAAGAGTTTCGGGACGACGGCCGCGCTCTCGGGTGTGACGGCGTCCGTCAGTGCCGGCCAGATCACCGGTCTCGTCGGCCCGGATGGTGCGGGGAAGACCACGTTGCTGCGCCTGATCGCCGGCCTGCTCACGCCGGACACGGGAACGCTGGAGGTCCTGGGCCACGCGGCCACGGACCGGGACGCGGTGCGCGGCGACATCGGCTACATGCCGCAACGCTTCGGGCTCTACGAGGATCTGACGGTCCAGGAGAATCTCGACCTCCAGGCCGATCTCCACGAGCTGCACAAGGCAGCGCGCGGCGAACGCTTCGCGACGCTGCTGCAGTTCACGGGCCTTGCGCCCTTCACCCGCCGGCTGGCCGGGCAGCTCTCGGGCGGCATGAAGCAGAAGCTCGGGCTCGCCTGTGCCCTGCTGCCGCGACCGAAGCTGTTGCTGCTCGACGAGCCGAGCGCCGGCGTCGATCCCGCCTCCCGACGCGAACTCTGGCGCATCGTGCGGACGATGGCGGGAACAGGTGTCGCCATCGTCTGGAGCACCGCCTATCTCGACGAGGCCGAACGGTGCGACAGCTTCCTTCTGCTCGATGGTGGCCGACTTCTTGCCTCCGGCAATCCTGCCGACTTCACGCGCCGGCTGGAGGGGCGCACTTTCCTGATCGACCTGCCCGAGGGGCAGCGGCATCGGATTCAGCGTGAAGCCGCCTCGCTGCCCGCCGTCGCGGACGCCACCATCCAGGGCCGCAGCCTGCGGCTCGTCCTCAAGGAAGGGCGGGTCCTCCCCGACGTCGCGGCACTCGCCGGCGCCAGCGCGACCGCACGTCCGACGCGGCCCCGCTTCGAGGACGCGTTCGTGAGCCTGCTCCTGGCCGATCGGCCGCCCTTCGCAGCGCCGGCGATGCAGGCGAGCTCAGCCCTTTCCAGCGACGGCATCGCGATCGAGGCCCGCGACCTCACGCGCGACTTCGGAAAATTCCGCGCGGTCGACAAGGTGAGCTTCACCGTCAAGCCCGGCGAGATCTTCGGGTTGCTGGGCCCCAACGGTGCGGGCAAGTCCACGACCTTTCGCATGCTCTGCGGCCTGCTCGCGCCAAGCGCCGGTTCGGCGCATGTCGCCGGCGTCGATCTCGGGCGCGCCCGCGCCACGGCACGCGAACGCATCGGCTACATGTCCCAGAAATTCTCGCTCTACGGCACCCTGTCGGTTCGCGACAATCTCGACTTCTTCAGCGGCGTCTACGGCCTGGCCGGCCGTCGTCGGTCGAGCCGCATCGCCTGGGCGATCGAGAGCTTCGACCTCGAGGCCGTCGCCGACCTGGAGGCAGGGAGCTTGCCGCTCGGCTTCAAGCAGCGCCTGGCGCTCGGATGCGCGCTCATGCACGAACCGCAGGTCCTGTTCCTCGACGAGCCCACCTCGGGTGTCGATCCGCTGATGCGGCGGGAATTCTGGTCGCGCATCGGCGCGCTGGCAGAGGGCGGCGTCACGGTGCTGGTGACCTCGCACTTCATGGAGGAAGCCGAATACTGCGACCGGCTGGGCATCGTCTATGCCGGAAGGATGATCGCCTCCGGCAGTCCGGATGCCATGAAGCAGCGGTTCGTCACGGCGGATCTGCCGGAGCCGACGCTCGAAGACGCGTTCGTAGGCTTGATCCGCGAGCATGACATGGAACCGCAAGGCGCGGCAGCCGCATGACATCGCCCCGAGCCTTCTTCGGTCGCTTCGGCGGGCTGCTGCACAAGGAGTTCGTGCAGATCGTCCGCGACCCCTCGTCGATCGCGATCGCGCTCGTGATGCCCGTGGTCCTGCTCCTGCTGATCGGCTTCGGCATCTCTCTCGACGCCCGCAATGTGCGCTTCGGCATCGTCGACGAGAACCGCAGCATCGAGTCGGCCGGCCTCTTCCAGGCCTTCGCTAACACGCCCTACTTCCGTCCGTTTTCCTTCCTGACGTCGAAGGCGGCCGAAGCCGCCCTGATGCGCGGTGACATCGAAGGCTTCGTGGTGCTGCGCAGCGACTTCTCCCGGCGCGTGGCCGATCCGATCCGCGCGGCCGACATCGCCATCGTGGTCAACGGCGTCGATGCCAACAATGCCCGCATCGTCACCGGCTATGCCCAGGGTGTCGTCGCGACGTGGCTGCTGGGCCATCGGCGCGATCGCGCCCAGCCGGCTGTGTCGCCCGTCACGATCGAGAACCGCTACTGGTTCAATCCCGAGATCCGCAGCACCAACTTCATCGTGCCCGGCCTCATCGCGATGGTCATGACCATGATCGGCGCCCTGCTGACGGCCCTTGTGGTCGCCCGCGAATGGGAGCGCGGCACCATGGAGGCCATGCTCGCCTCCCCGGCCAGCATGACCGAGATCCTGCTCGGCAAGCTGGTCGCCTACTTCGTGCTGGGACTGGGTGGCCTCGCAGTCTCCGTGTTCATCGGCCTGGTCGTCTTCGAGGTGCCGTTCCGGGGCTCGGCCGAGGTGCTGATTGCCATTTCCTCGGTGTTCCTCATCGTCTCCCTGGCGATGGGCCTGCTGATCTCGACGGTCGCGCGCAGCCAGTTCGTCGCCGCCCAGCTCGCCTTCCTCGTCACCTTCATGCCGGCGCTGATCCTGTCGGGCCTCATGTTCGACATCGAGAGCATGCCGCGCTGGGTACAGGCCGTGACGACGGTCTTTCCGGCCCGCTACTTCGTGTCGAGCCTGCAGACGCTGTTCCTCGCGGGCACGGTCTGGCCGGTGCTGCTGCCCAACCTCGCCATGCTGGTGGGCTTCGCCGTCCTGTTTCTCGCGCTGGCCATCGCCCGCACCCGCCGCAGTCTGGAGTAACGACCATGTGGCGCCGCATCGCCGCGCTGATCCTCAAGGAATTCAAGATGCTGTGGAAGGACCGCAAGAGCCGCATGGTGCTCGTGGTCCCGCCGCTGGTGCAGCTCATTCTGTTCGCCAGCGCCGCCACCTTCGAGGTCACGGATGCCGCGCTCGGCCTCTGGATCGAGGACCGGGCGTCTCCGGCGCAGGAACTGGTCAGCCGCTTCGAGGCTTCGCCCGCCTTCCACGTCGTCGCGCGTTTCGACAATCCGCAGGCCGTCCAGCACGCACTCGACTCGCAGAAAGTGAAGGCGGTGCTCCATGTCGGACAGACCTTCTCGGCGGATGTCGCGGCCGGCCGCCCCGCCCGCGTCCAGCTGCTGCTCGACGGCCGCAAGTCGAACGCCGCCCTCATCCTGCAGAGCTACGCGCTGGGAATCGTCGAAAGCTACAATCTCGCGCGAGCGGGCCAGGCCATCGCCGAGCTGAACATCCAGTCGCGCGCCTGGTTCAATCCCAACTTCGACAGCCGCTGGTTCATCCTGCCGGGACTGACGGTGCTGCTCACCATCGTGGCGATCCTGCTCGTCACCGCCCTCTCGGTCGCCCGCGAACGCGAGCTCGGCACGTTCGAGCAGCTTCTCGTGACGCCGTTGCGCCCGATGGAGATCCTGGTGGGAAAGACCGTGCCGGCGCTTTGCATCGGTTTCGTCGAGGCGAACGTCATCGCCGCGTTGGCCTGTTTCGCCTATGGCGTGCCGTTCGTCGGCAGCGCCGCCCTGTTCAACGTCGCCATCGCGGTCTTCGTGCTGTCGGCGGTGGGCATCGGCCTGGTCATCTCATCGATCGCAAAGACGCAGCAGCAGGCGATCCTGGGGGTCTTCCTCTTCCTGTCGCCCGCCGCGGTGCTGTCTGGCTTCACGACCCCGATCGCCAACATGCCCGACTGGGCCCAGGCCCTCACCCACCTCAACCCGATCCGCTACATGGTGACCCTGAGCCGCGGCATCTTCCTGCAGGATCTCTCCTGGGCGCTCGCCTGGCCGCAGCTCTGGCCGATGGCGCTGATCGGCTGCGTCACGCTGGGCTACGCGACCTGGCTGTTCTCGCGCCGCCTCGAGTAGGCGGCGCGCTTCGTCGCTCAGCCGCCGCGTTGCGCCTGGATCGCCCTCTGCAGTTCGCGTTCGAAGCCCTTGAGCGACTGCACGAAAGGTCCCGCCATCGTGCCCTGCAACTGGAGCTGGACCTGGATCTGCGAGCCCGTGCGCAGCTGCTGCAGCAGCTCGGCAGACTTCGCGTCGTCGAACTGGCAGATGCCCTGTCCACAGATGCTGGTCGAGATGAAGGGGTTGGAATCGACCTGGATGCTGGCCTGCACGCCCTGGCCGTCGCCGACCACCGAGATCTTGTTGTAGGCCGCCGAGTAGCGCATCACGAGGAACTGGCCGAGCAGGCTGTTGCCGTCGATCGTCGCCTGCGCGCCGCAATCCTTGCCGCCCTCCGAGGAGCAGTACATCACCCACTTGTCGGGCGGCTGGTCCTGCGCGGAAGCCGGCGGCGAAAGGGTCACGGCGGCGGCCGCAACGCCCGCGGCCACGAATACGGATCGCATCATCTTTCGCCCTGCTCCCGGGTTTGCCAACTATCCAAGGGCCACCTATGTAGCCGCCCGAGCCCACGCTGACAAAGGAACCCTTCGCATGTCCGAGAGCCTGAAACTCGTCGCTTTCTGCGGCAGCCTGCGCAAGGCATCGTTCAACCGCCTGTCGCTGCACGCCTTCGTCGAGCGGCTCCCGGCCGGCGTCACCTGCGACACGATCGAGATCGGCGACTGGCCGCTCTACGACGCCGACCTTCAGGCCAAGGGCTTCCCCGACAAGGTGCAGGCCGCGCAGAAGGCCATGCTCGAGGCCGACGGCATCGTCCTCGTCAGCCCGGAATACAATTACGGCATCTCGGGCGTTTTGAAGAACGCCATCGACTGGCTGTCGCGCATGACCCCGCAGCCCTTCGCGGCCAAGCCGGTCGCCCTGTTCGGCGCCTCGATGGGCGTCCTCGGCACGGCGCGCGCGCAGTACCAGCTTCGCCAGACGCTGGTGTTCCTCGACGGCCGGCCGGTGAACAAGCCCGAGGTCATGATCGCCCAGGCGCAAAACAAGTTTGCCGACGGCAAGCTCACCGACGAGATGACGGGCAAGCTGCTCGGCGATCTCGGCGCCGCGCTGGCGCTCGCCTGCCGCCAGGCCAAGGCGGCCGCGTCCGTCAAATAGGACGATGACGCAGAACATCTACGACACCGCCGAGTTCTTCGCGGGCTACAGCCGCCTTCCGCGCTCGGTGGAAGGACTGGCGGCCGCGCCGGAATGGCCGACCCTGCAGTCGATGCTTCCCGACCTGCAGGGGCTGCGGGTCGCGGATCTGGGCTGCGGCTTCGGCTGGTTCTGCCGCTGGGCCCGCGAGGCGGGGGCGGCCTCCGTCCAAGGCCTCGACGTGTCGGAGAACATGCTGGCGCGGGCGCGCGAGACCACGGCCGATTCCGCCATCCGCTACGAACGCGCCGACCTCGAATCACTCGCGCTGGCCAAGGGCGCTTTAGATCTCGTCTACAGCTCGCTGACGCTGCACTACATCGCGAACCTGCGCGGCCTGTTCGAGGAGGTGCATCGCAGCCTCGTGCCCGGCAGCCGCTTCGTCTTCTCGGTCGAGCACCCGATGTACACCGCGCCGGCCAAGCCCGGCTGGACGCACGATCCCGACGGCCGCCTCGCCTGGCCGGTGAACCGCTACGCCCAGGAAGGCGCGCGCTCGACCGACTGGCTGGCCAAGGGCGTGATCAAGCAGCACCGTACCCTCGCCAGTTACGTCAACCTGCTGATCGAGAGCGGCTTCACCCTCGCGCGACTGGAAGAATGGTCCGCGAGCTCTGACGACGTTGCCGCCCATCCCGACTGGGCGGGTGCCGACGAGCGGCCTTCGTTCCTGCTTATCGCCGCGCATTGGTGAGTATGCGATCCTTCGGTCCAGGCCGAAGGAATGTTCGTCGCATCCGTGGTAGCAAGCCGGGCCATGGCGTCGAGACTGCCCCTCCTCATCCTGCTGATCGCCGTCACGTGCCTCAGCCAGTTCTATCGCGTGTCGAACAGCGTGATCGCGCCGGAGCTCGTGCGCGATCTCGATCTCAGCGCGCGCCAGCTCGGCTGGGCGGGCAGCGCCTTCTTCTTCGCCTTGTTCGCGGTGCAGATCCCGGTCGGCCTCTGGTTCGACCGGTTCGGCGCGCGCCGCACCGTGGCCGCGCTTTCCCTGCTCGCCATGCTGGGCTCGCTGTGGATCGCCCGTGCCACGGACGCCGCCGACCTGATCGCCGGCCGCACCATCGTCGGTGTGGGCTGCGCCGCTTCGTTCATGTCGGTGGTGTTCCTGTGCTCGCGCTGGTTCGAGCCGGCCAAGCTCGCCACACGACTCTCCTGGGTGTTCGCGGCCTCCAACATCGGCACCCTGGCGGCGGCCACGCCGCTCGCCTGGATCGCGGCCACGGTCGGCTGGCGCAGCGGCTTCCTGGGCCTCGCCGTCGTCACGCTGCTGGTCGCCGTGGGTTTCCTGGTCTTCGTGCAAGACCGGCCGCCGGAATATCGCGGCCCCGAGCCCGCACGCGAATCACCAGGTCAGATCCTGCGCGGGTTGTGGGAAGTCTGGCGGACGCCGGGCCTTGGCCCGGTGCTCTCCATGCACTTCTTTGCCTACGCGACGATGCTGACGGTGCTGGGCGTGTGGGGCGGCCCCTATCTCTACGATGTGCATAAGCTCGATGGCGTGACCCGCGGCAACGTGCTGCTCGCCATGGGCGTGGCGCAGCTCCTCGGCATCCTAGCCTATGGGCCGATGGATCGCGTGCTGCGTTCGCGCAAGCGGGTGGTGTTCGGCGGGGCGGCGATCTCCATGGTGCTGCTGGCGATCCTGGCGGCGCTGCCCCATCCGCCGCTCTGGCTCGCGGTCTCGCTGCTGATCGCCTTCTGCTTCTTCTGCGCCTACGGCACCGTGATCGTGGCGCAGGGCCGCACGCTGTTTCCCGACCGGCTGGCGGGGCGGGGCGTCACCACCGTGAACATGGCCCAATGCCTTGGGCTCGCCGTGCTGCCGGCCACCGCCGGCTACATCGTCGAAGCCTTCGGCGCCGGAGACACGGCCTATCGCTGGGTGTTCGGCATGCTCGCCGCCGGACTCGTCGTAGGCTCGTTCGCCTATGTGCGGGCGCGCGACAGCTTCACGCCATGAGGCGGCCTACTTCGTCGCTTCCTTGAGATAGGCGACGAGGTCGGCGAGCTGGCCAGCGTTCTTCACGCCGTTGTAGAGCATCTTGGTGCCGGGCACCTTGCCCTTGGGATCGCGATTGTATTCGGCGAGCGTCGCCTCGTCCCAGACGATGCCCGAGTTCTTCATCGCATCGGAATAGGCATAGCCCGCGTTCGTGCCGGCCTTGCGGCCGAACAGCCCGTGCAGGTTGGGCCCCGTCACCTGCGCGCCGTCCTTCTCCACCGTGTGGCAGGACTTGCACTGGGTATTGAAGATGCGCTGGCCCTTCGCGGCCTCACCCGATTGCGCCGCGGCGGGGCCGGCCGCGGTCGCCGTTGCGGCGACGATCACAGCGGCGGCAGTGATCCAGTTCTTCATCACGCTACTCCTGATGCTTCCGGCGGAAGATGCCCTATATCGGTGCGATGCAGCAAAGCCTGTTCGACGCAAATGGCGGAAAGGAGGCGCTGGCGCCCGGCGCCGCGGTGTTGCGCGGATTCGCACGAAAGCGTGATCGCGCGCTGCTCGCGGCGATCGAGGCGATCGCGGCCCAGGCACCCTTCCGGCGCATGGTGACGCCCGGCGGATTCGAGATGTCGGTGGCGATGACCAATTGCGGCGGCGCGGGCTGGGTCACGGATCGAACGGGCTACCGCTATCAGGCGCACAACCCGCAAAGCGGCGTCCCATGGCCCGCGATGCCGCCCGGGTTTCTGGCGCTCGCCGACGAAGCCGCGACCGAAGCCGGCTTCGCAAGCTTCGTTCCCGACGCCTGCCTGATCAACCGCTACGAGCCCGGCACGAAGCTATCGCTGCATCAGGACAAGGACGAAGCCGATTACAATCATCCCATCGTGTCGGTGTCGCTCGGTCTGCCCGCCACGTTCCAGTTCGGAGGCCCCAGGCGCGGCGATCCCGTGCGGAAGATCGCGCTGGAACATGGCGACGTGGTCGTCTGGGGCGGCCCGTCACGGCTCTTCCATCACGGCGTGCTGACATTGAAAAGCGGCGAGCATCCGCTGACCGGACGCCGCCGCTTCAATCTCACGCTTCGCAAAGCGCTTTAGAAAGCGCTCGACCAAGTCACCGACCTCACCCTTCGAGACGCACCGCTTCGCGGTGCTTCTCAGGGTGAGGAGTTTTTATACTGCCGGACACTTACTCCGGCTTGATGTTCTGTTCCTTGATCAGCGTCGTCCAGCGCTTCTCTTCCTTCGCGAGGAAGGTCTTGAACTCGGCCGGTGTCGAGGCGCGGATCTCCACGCCCTGCGGCTTGAAGCGCTCGATCATCTCGGGCTCCACCGCGATCTTGGCGATCGCCTTCTGCAGCTTGTCGACAATCGCCTTGGGCGTGCCGGCGGGCACCACCATGCCCTGCCAGAACACCGCCTCGAAGTCGGGCAGGCCGGCCGCCTCGACGACGGTGGGAATGTCGGGAAAGGCGGGAGAGCGCTTGAGGCTCGAGATGGCGATGGCCCGGGTGCGGCCCGTCGCCAGCACCGGCTTTGCTTCGAGCGCGGCCGAGAACATCATCTGGGCCTGGCCCGAGGCCACGTCCTGGCCGGCCTGCGCACCACCCTTGTAGGGGACGTGCGTGATGTTGAGGCCGGCCTGCGCCTTCAGCAGTTCGGCCGCGAGATGGTTGGTCGCGCCGATGCCCGAGCTCGCGATGTTGAACTTGCCGGGGTTGGCTTTCACGTAGGCGATCAGCTCGGCCATGTTCTTGGCGGGGAAGTCCGCGTTCACGTGCAGGATGAAGGGCGTGAACGACATCAGCGACACGAGCTCGAAGCTCTTGTTGGGGTCGTACTGGACCTGACCCGTAAGCGTCGGGTTGATGATCAGCGAGGTGCCGGCGGCATAGATCGTGTAGCCGTCGGGGGCCGCCTTGGCGACGAAGTTGGACGCCACGGTGGTGGCAGCACCCGCGCGGTTGTCGACGATCACCGGCTTGCCGAGTTCGGTCGAGAGCTTCTCGGCATAGACACGGGCCACCGCGTCGTTCACGCCGCCCGGCGGATAGGGCACGACCATCGAGATCGGCTTGGTCGGCCAATCGGCTTGCGCGGAAACGGCAAAGGGCAGCAGCAGCGCGGCCAAGGCCGACGCCACGAATACGGAACGCTTCATTTTTTCCTCCCAGGATTCTCTGTCTTATCTATTCGGCGACGAAGACGGGCAGCGTCACCTCTTTGTTGACCGGCTCGAAGCCGAGCTTCACGCGCCGGCCGATCTTCAGCTCGGCCTCGGGAATGCCGTGCAGCTGCGCATTGACCCTCACGCCGGCATCCATGTCGACCAGCGCCACGATGTAGGGCGCCGAGGCCTTGAAGAAGAAATTGAACGGATGGTGACATACCGTCCAGGCATGGAGGCTGCCGCCCAGCGGCGCCTCCTTGAACTCGCTCTCCATCGAGAAGCAGTGCGAACAGACCGGCCGCGGATAGTGCCGGACCTTGCCGCAGGACGAGCAGTATTGCAGCAGGAAGCGGCCCTCGCGCATGCCATCCCAGTAGGGCTGGCTTTCGCGGGTCGGTGTCGGCAGCGGACGTTCCGGTGCCGGCGCGACCGGTATGGGAGCCTGGCTCATGCCGCCCTCCTCAGGATCGCGATCGACCCGTCGCCCATGTCGCCATAGCCGGTGACGAGGCCGGTCTCGGCATCCTTCACCTGCGCCCGGCCGGCTTCGCCGCGCAGCTGGCGCGTCAGTTCGATCACATGGTTGAGACCGACCACATGGCCCTGGCTCAGCAGCCCGCCATGGGTGTTGATCGGCAGCTCGCCGCCCAGCGCGATGCGGCCGTCCATCACGAACGGGCCACCCTCGCCGGTCTTGCAGAAACCCAGGATTTCGAGCTGGCGGATCACCGTGAAGGTGAAGCAGTCGTAGATCTCGGCCACGTCGATGTCCTTCGGACCGACGCCGGCCATCGCGAAGGCGCGCGGCGCGGATTTCACGAGGCCGAACTCCAGCAGGTCAGGCCGCTGCGCGATCGAAGCGGGCGAATCGGGATGACCTTCGGCCGTGCCGGCGATTGTGACGAGCGGCTTCCTGAGGTCCTTCGCGCGATCGGTGGCGCTGATGACGACCGCCGCGCCGCCGTCGCTCTCCAGGCTGCAGTCGAACAGCCGGAATGGATCGGAGATCATGCGCGAGGCGTGATGGTCTTCGACCGTCAGCGGCTTGTTCATCACGACATTGCCGTTGAGGATCGCGTGCTGGCGCGTGACGACGGCCACTTCGGCGAACTGGCGCGCCGTCGTGCCGTAGAGCTCCATGTGGCGGCGTGCGCCCTGCGCGTAGAGCTGGGCCGGCGCGAACATGCCGATCGGCGCCTCGAACTCGGCGGCCTGCGCGAATACCGGGAACTGCTGCAGGCGCGTGGACACGCGCGAGCCGGAATACCCCGTGCGGCCGACCGAGATCAGCACGTGCTTGCAGACGCCGGTCGTCACCGCCATCGCCGCCATCTGGATCGCCGCCACGCAGGTGGCGCCGCCCATCGGGATGAAGGCCGAAAGCGTGAGATCCTTCAAGCCGAGATTGGCGATGAAGTCCTCGGCGATGGCGCCGCCCGGAAAGTACGGAATGACGCCGTCGACGTCGCGAGGGTCGATCCCGGCATCGTCGAGCGCCTTGAGACTGGCCTCGAGCTGCAGCGCGAGCCCGCTCTTGGTCGTGCCGCGCGTGTACGCGGTCTCGCCAATGCCGCTCACTGCCGCCTTGTCGCGAAGCGGATGCACCATCTTGATTTCCTCCGGCGCGCATTGTGCCGGAAGCGGTGCGTCAGGCAATCAGTCTGCGCGGATATTTCCCGCGACAATCACCTCGCGCCAGCGCGGCAGTTCCTTGGCGATGAGCGCGGTGTAACCCGCCGCGCCCAAGGTGCCGGGCCGGATGCCGAGCTTGTCGAACCGCTCCTTGATCTCGGCGCTTTGCAGGGCGGCGGCGATTTCCACCTCCCAGCGCTTGGCGATCTCGGGCGGGATACCGGCCGGCGCCGAGAAGCCGAACCAGTTGGTCGCCACGACTTCCGGAAATCCCGCCTCGCGAAAGGTCGGCACATCCGGCAGGGTCGGCGCCCGCTGGTCCTCGCTCACCGCCAGCGGCTTCATCCGTTTGGACGAGAAGTAGCCACTCGCCGTTGGCAGGCTCTCCATCAGCGCCGTGATCTGGCCGCCCATCAGGTCGTTCATTGCCGGTGCCGAGCCGCGATAAGGAATGTGCGTGAGCTGCGTCTTGGTCGACAGCGCCAGCAGCTGGCCGACCAGGTGGTTCATCGTGCCGTTGCCGCCCGACCCGTAGGTCACCTCGCCCGGCTTGGCGCGGGCCATCTCGATCAGCTCCTTCACCGATCCGATCGGCGAGGTGCCGTTCACCGCCAGCACGGTCGGGAAGGTGCCCACCAGATGGATGTGCGTGAAGTCGGCCAGCGGATCGTAGGGCACGTCCTTGTAGAGGACCGGCCCGATGCCGTGCGACGCGGCACTGGAGATCATGACGATGTGGGCATCGCCGCGCGCCTTGGCCACGATATCGGCCCCCAGCATGCCGCCGGCGCCGGGCTTGTTCTCGACGACGATGGGTTGGCCGAGCTTGGTGCCGAAAAACTCGGCCAGCGCCCGCGACATGATGTCGGCCGCACCGGCGGGCGGGAAGTTGACGATCCAGCGGATGGGCTTGGTCGGCCACGGCGGAGTCGCGGTCTGCCCCGCGGCGATGCTCGGAAAGGCGGCGGCGGCCGAACCTGCGATCAGGAGATGACGTCGAGAAAGCATGGTTCTTGCTGAGCCTCCGGGGCCGTCGGGCTGTTAATGGGCGATGGCATGGTGCAACATGCGTGCCGGCCGCCGCCGGCGACTGGAGTGATGATGGATTTCGACCTTGTCTTGCGCGATGTGCGGCTTCCCGACAGTACGCCCGATCAACCGACCACGGACATCGGCGTCGTCCAGGGCCGCATCGCGGCCATAGCGCCGAAGCTGGGCGGCAGCGCCCGGGAAGAATACAAGGGCCATGGCCGCCTCGTCTGCTCCGGCTTCGTCGATACCCATATCCATCTCGACAAGTCCTGCATCCTCGGCCGCTGCGAACACAACACCAAGCGCATGCCGCACCTCGCGATGGAGCGCGTGTCGGCGGTCAAGCACACGATGACGGTCGAGGACGTGTTCGAGCGCGCCTCGGCGACCATCGAGAAATGCATCGGCCACGGCGCCACCCGCATGCGCCCCCATTGCGAGGTCGATCCCAAGATCGGGATGCGTGGCTTCGAGGGCGTGAAGGCACTGGTCGACAAGTACAAGTGGGCGATCGACATCGAGATCTGCGTCATGCCGCAGGAAGGCCTCACCAATAATCCCGGCACCGACGAGCTGATGGTCGAGGCGCTGAAGAACGGCGCGAGGGTCGTCGGCGCAGCACCCAGCTACGACAGCGACAGCGCCGCCCAGATCCATCGCGTCTTCGAACTGGCACGCGAGTTCGATGCCGATATCGACATGCATGTCGACAGCGGTCCCACGGCCGAGCATCTCGACACGCTGCTGGTCTGCGATCTCGCCGAGAAATACAAATGGGGCGGCCGCGTCGCCGTCGGTCATGTCGGCAAGCTCTCGACGATGCCGTTCAAGGACCTCGACAAGGTCGCCCAGCGCATGGCCGACGCCGGCGTCGCCGCAACCGTGCTGACCGCGACCGACCTCTATCTCGGCGGCCGCCACACCGACCACAACGTGCCGCGCAACGTCCTCGACCTGAACTTTCTCACCGAGCGCGGCGTCACCTGCTCCGTCGCCTCCAACAACATCCTCAACCCGTTCACGCCGTTCGGCGATGGCCAGCTGCTGCGCCAGGTCAACATGCATGCCATCGTCACCCAGCGCGCCAATGACGACGAGGTGAAGGCGCTGTGGGACATGACGACCAAGACGGCCGCCAAGCTGATGCGCAAGGACGATTACGGCATCGCCGTCGGCGGACCCGCGGACCTCGTGGTCCTCGATGCCCCCGATTCGGTCATGGCGCTCAGGACCATCGCGCCGGTACTGGCCGCCTACAAGAACGGCCGCCGCACCGTGACGCGCACCCCCGTCGAACTTCACCGGCCGTAATCGATTTCAAGAAGAGGAAGCTATGTCGAAAGAAGAACTCGTCTCCCTGTCGTCGGTGGAGATGCGCCGCCG
Organism: Reyranella sp.; assembly: GCF_965279625.1. Taxonomy (GTDB): domain Bacteria; phylum Pseudomonadota; class Alphaproteobacteria; order Reyranellales; family Reyranellaceae; genus Reyranella. Next base: position 4,418,021 of record NZ_OZ257251.1, on the reverse strand, counting down.
CATCGGCACCAAGGAAATCTCACCGGTCGAACTGCTCGACGCCTGTCTCGAACGCATCGAGGAGGTGAACCCCGCCGTCAATGCCGTGACCGCGATGTGCGTCGACCGCGCGCGCAAGGAAGCCAAGGCCGCCGAGGCCGCGGTGCGCCGTGGCGAGGACCTGCCGCTGCTGCACGGCCTGCCTACCGGCATCAAGGATCTCGAAGAGACCAAGGATCTGCTGACCACCTACGGTTCGCCGCTCTACCGCGACTATGTGCCGGGCTACGACAACGTCATGGTCGGCCGCGTGCGTGCTGCCGGCGCCATCGTCGTCGGCAAGACCAACGTGCCGGAGTTCGGCGCCGGCTCGAACAGCCGCAACCCGGTCTGGGGCGCCACCGGCAATCCCTTCAACCCGATGCTGAACGCCGGCGGTTCGTCCGGCGGCTCGGCCGCCGCGCTGGCCACCGACATGCTGCCGGTCTGCACCGGTTCGGACACCGGCGGCAGCCTGCGCAACCCGGCCGCCTTCTGCGGCGTCGTGGGTTTCCGCCCCTCGCCCGGCATGGTCGCGGTCGAACGGCGCGCCATGGGCTGGACGCCGATCTCGGTGCTGGGCCCGATGGGCCGCAGCGTCGCCGATGTCTGCCTGCTGTTCGCCACCCAGGTCGGACAGCATGACAGCGATCCGCTCAGCTTCCCGCTCGAGCCGGAAGCCTATGCCGACCCGTGGCCGGTCGATCTCGGCAGCCTGCGGGTCGCCTACACCGAGGATTTCGGCGGCGCGCCGGTCGAGAAGTCGATCCGCCAGACCTTCCGCGAGAAGATCAAGGCGATGAAGCCGTTCTTCCGCAGCCTCGACAAGGTGGAGGTCGATTACGGCGGCGCCGACCGCTGCTTCGACGTGATCCGCGCGGTGAGCTTCCTGTCGCGCTACCACGATGCCTACGCCAACAATCGCGAGATGCTCGGGCCGAACATCATCGCCAACTACGAGCTCGGCGCGAAGCTCAGCCTGGCCGACTTCGCCTGGGCTCATGGCGAGCAGACCCGGATCTTCCGGGCCTTCCAGGAGATCTACAAGGAGTACGACCTGGTCATCGGTCCGACCGTCGGCTTCTCGCCCTTCCCCTGGAAGCAGCTTTACATCGAGGAGATGGATGGCAAGAAGCTCGGCACCTACTATCACTGGATGGCGACCAAGTACTTCGTCACCCTGACGTCGAACCCCGCCGTCTCCCTGCCCTGCGGCGTCGACGGCAACAAGATGCCGTTCGGCCTGCAGGTGGTCGGCCGCTTCCGCGGCGACGGCGAGGTGCTGGGCGCCGCCCACGCCATGGAGCAGGCGTTCAAGACCAACCCCGTGCTTGCCCGCCCGCTGCCCAACATCGGCAAGCTGCACAAGCCGGTGCCGGCGCTGAAGTCGATCGTCACGCATCCGCCCAAGCTCAACGCCAAGGTCGCGCGCGGCCCGGCGCCGGGCGCCCTTTAACGGCGCGCTGTAGAGAAACGAGGCAGCGAACGCCCGGCATCCCCAGTGGTTGCCGGGCGTTCCACTTTACACAACTTCATATTTTCGCCCGGGCGATGCCACTTCCGGCGACGTACCTCGTTCTAGAGGGCAAGCACCTGTCGCGAGACACGGTTCCACCCCAAACGGAGGTAGCGATGAACAAGCTGAAGTTCGTGATGGCGGCGGGCCTGCTGGCCGCGACCGCGGCGTGCACCCAGACCGGCTACGACAATTCGTACGCCTACAACAGCGGGTACAATACCCGCCCTGCCTACAACACTGTTCCCAACAACGCCCCGCGTCCGCCCTACGGCGGCAACTACGCCTACAACAACGGCGGCTACAACAATAACGCCAACTACGCCCGCCCGCCGAACCCGCGCGGTCCCAATGGCGATTACGACCGCGACGGCGTTCCGAACAAGCGTGACGTCGATGCAAACGGCGATCGCATCCCGGACGCCTTCCAGCGCTAGGGCCACGAGTCACCAGAACGGCTCCCGGAGAAATCCGGGAGCCGTTTTCGCGTCCGGTCACTACTCGATCACAGCTCGCCTTCATTAAGACGCCGTTGCGTCCACGGCCCGCCGCCGTCGCTCGCGACTCTGCTTGCATGGGAACGTCCCCCTCGAAAACCGGGCGTTCCTCTTGGAGGGACAGAATGCGCTGCGTCAGTTGGCTCGCCGCCGCGGGCCTTGTGATGGTGACGGCGGGGTGCGTTGAACAGTCGGGTTATCCGACGACTTATGGCTACAGCCCCGGCTACGGGTCGAACTATTCCGGCTACTCCGGTTATTCCAACAACTATGTCAGCCAGCCGAGCTACTACCGGCCGGCCCCGACCTACTACGCACCGCCGCCGCCCCGGCCGCAGGTGGTCACCCAGACGCGCTATGTGCCGGTGCCGGTGGCCCCGCCGAGGCCGCAGTATCATCGGGGGAGGGACAGCGACCGGGACGGCATCCCCGACCGCTACGACCGCGACCGCAACGGCGACGGCGTCCCCGACAAGTACCAGCGCTCGCGCTGGTGACAGGCCAAGCAGAGCCTGGCCTATCTTCAACGGCGCTTGGCACCCCGGATTTCAGCATCGTGCTGACCGAGCGTCGGCGCCGGACGGCGAACGCCGCCCGGCGTCGCCGACAGCTTGAGCGGCACCCCTAGCGTCTTCTGCTTGCCGGCCTTGGCGTGTTCGACTTCAGTCACCATGCCGCGCGCCAGGATCTGCGGATCGGCGAAGACCTCGTCATGGTGAAGTACGGGTCCGGCAGGGATGCCTTCCTTCTCCAGCGCCGCCATCCAGTCGTCGGTCGTGCGCTTGGCGATCTCCGCCTGCAAGATGGCGACGATCTGCTCGTTGTTCTTCACCCGGTCGGCGTTGGCCTTGAAGCGCGGATCCTCGGGCAGCTCCGGCCGGCCAATCAGGGCGCAGAGTTTGCGGAAGAAGTTCTGCTGCGCGCCGCCGATGGTCAGCCAGCCATCTTCCGTCTGAAACACTTGGTAGGGCGAGGAGCCGCGATGCGCCTGGCCGAGCTTCTCCGGACGGATGCCGTTGGCGAAGAAGTTGGCGGCCTCGTAGACGCCCAGCGACACCGTGGCCTCGAGCAATGAGGTCTCGACCCACTGGCCCTCACCGGTCTTGTGACGCGCCTGCAGCGCGCTCAGCACGCCGATGGTGAGATAGAGGCCGGCGCCCACATCGGAGATGGCGAGGGGAATGCGGTACGGCGGGCCGTCCTTCGGACCCGTCACGGACATGAGACCCGACATCGCCTGGATCATCAGATCGAAGCCGCCGCGCCCCGCGTAAGGACCGGTCTGGCCGAAACCCGAAATCGAGCCCAGCACCAGTCGCTTGTTGCGCGCGTGCAGCGCGTCCCAGCCGAGACCCAGCCGCTTCATGACGCCGGGCCGGAAATTCTCGAGCACCACGTCGGCGCCGTCGACCAGCCCCCAGAAGACCTCGAGATCGTCCTCGTTCTTGAGGTCGAGCTTCAGGCCGCGCTTGTTGCGGTTCCACAGCATGAAGGGCGCCGACTCGCCCTCGATGAACGGCGGCGCGCCGCGCATTGAATCGCCCTGGGGGCTCTCGATCTTGATGACGTCGGCGCCCATGTCGGCGAGCTGCATGCCGCAGAAGGGACCAGAGAGATGGGTCGTGAGATCGAGGACGACCAGACCGTCGAGAGCGCCTGCCATATTGTCTTTTCCCGTGCCTATCCCAGAAGTTTGCGAAGATCGTTGAGCGTGTTGGCCCATTTGCTGACGCCGAGCTGGTTCGACACGATGCGGCCCGCCTGCACGATCAGGAAGCGCGGCGCCCCGCTCTTGCGCGGGATCTGGGCGAGGATGGGCGCGAGGTCGCCCGGCCAGTATCGCTCCTGATAGACTTCGCGGAAACGCGCCGCCTCGACATCCTCCCAGACGACCTGGCGGAACTCGGGCGAGGCGATCCAGGCTTCGAGATACTCGCGCTTCCAGCGGACGCAGGGTGGACAGTCCGGTCCGCCGATCAGGATCACCCTGATCTCCGCCGGGAGGGCCCGTGCCGGAGCACCGGCGGCCGCCGCGACAGCGAGTCCGGCGAAAAGAAGCGCGCGGCGATTCATATCCGCTAATGTAGGCCCGCATGGCACGCGCGACCAAATCCTCTCTCGTCACCCTGGGTGATTTCTTCCATTTCGCCGTCGCGCGCTTCCGCGCCGCGAGGCTGGCCTATGGCCACGGCACGACCAATGCCGTCGACGAGGCCGCCTTCATGGTGCTCGAGGCGCTGCGTCTGCCAATCTCCCGCATCGATCCGTGGCTCGACCTCGTGCCGACCGAGCCCGAGAAGGCGCGCCTGATGACCCTGATCGAGGCGCGGATCGGGCTGCGCATGCCGGCGCCCTACCTGCTGGAAGCCGCCTACATGCACGGCGTGCGGTTCCACATCGACCGCAGGGCGCTGATCCCGCGTTCCTTCATTGGCGATCTGCTGGCCGGCGGCGCCCTGCCGACCGCCAGGCCGCGCCGCATCCTCGATCTCTGCTGCGGCTCGGGCTGCCTGGCCATCCTCGCCGCGCTCGCCTTCCCGCGCGCGAAGATCGATGCCGTCGACCTGTCGCCGGGCGCGCTGGCGCTGGCCCGGCGCAACGTGGCGACGCTCCGACTGGGCGACCGCATCACCCTGCATCGCGGGGATCTGTTCAAGCCGCTGCAGGGCCAGCGCTACGACCTGATCATCAGCAACCCGCCCTATGTCGATGCCGGCGGGATGGAAAAGCTGCCCCCGGAGTTCCGGCACGAGCCGCGCATGGCGCTGGCCGCCGGCGACGACGGGCTCGACCTCGTCCATCGCATCCTGGCGGAAGCGCCCGCGCATCTGACCAAGAGCGGCGGCCTGGTGTGCGAGATCGGCCGCGGCCGCCCGCCGCTCGAAGCCGCCTATCCGCGGCTTCCCTTCATCTGGCTCGACACCGAGCTGAGCGAGGGCGAGGTCTTCTGGCTGTCGCGCAGCGATCTCGCTTAGCGGGTTGTTTTAAAAGGCTTTTCCGAAGCTTAACGGTTACCACTGCCCCAGAGTCACGGAGGAGTGCGACTCTGGCTTCGTTTGTTTCGTTTATTTCGTTCGTTTCGTTTATCCGCCCGACTCCGACCATAGATCGAGCCGGGCACTCCAACACCGACCTCATCCTCAGGAGCGAACGCAGTGAGCGTCTCGAAGGGTGGGCACGCGCACCCCGCCTGTTACCCATCCTTCGAGACGCGCCGCTCCGCGGCGCTCCTGAGGATGAGGTAGTGCGGTTCAAGGTGAAGGCGGAAGGGCCGCTAAACAGCGTCCCCCAGGCAGATTCCCAGCGCGCGGGCGGTGCGGATGAGGGTGCCGTCGGCATCGACAGTGCGCGACCGGCCGACCACCTTGGCGAGCGGCACGTCGATCACCTGGCGGTTCCACCAGGCCACCATATGGTCGCCTTTTCCTTCCGCCAGCAGGTCGACCGCCCGCACGCCTAGCGCCGAAGCGAGCAGCCGGTCCTCCGCCGTCGGCATGGCGCCGCGCTGCACGTGCCCCAGGACCGTGGCGCGCGCTTCCGCGCCGGTGGCCTTGGCCAGCCGCTTGGCCAGCCAGTCCCCGACGCCGTGATCGGGCGCATCGGCGGCGGGATCCACCGCCTCGTCCGACTGGCCGGCGGCTTCCGCCACCACGACCAGCGCCGACGTGCGGCCCACGGCGCGCAGCTGCGCGATATGCTCGACGACTCGCTCCAGCTTCCAGTGGATTTCGGGGATCAGAACGACGTCGGCGCCACCCGCTATGCCGGCGGCGATGGCGATGTGGCCGGCATCGCGGCCCATCACTTCCAGCACCATCGTGCGCTCGTGGCTGGTGCCGGTCGGCTGCAGCCGGTCGAGCGCCTCGGTGGCGATGGCGACGGCGGTCGAGTAGCCGACGGCGCGCTCGGTGTGGCCGACATCGTTGTCGATGGTCTTGGGAACGCCGACAAAGGGAATCCCCGAGGGCGCCAGCAGCTTGCGCAGGATGGCGAGGCTGCCGTCGCCGCCGACGCCGATCAGCCCGTCGAGGCCAAGTTGCTTCAGGCCCTCGATCATTTCGCCGGAACGATCCTTGCGGCTGCCGTCGGGCATCGGAAAGGCGAAGGGATCGCCGCGATTGGTGCTGCCGAGGAACGTGCCGCCCTGGCGCGCCAAAGCCGCACTCAGCCGGTCGGGATCGAGTTCCACCGCCTCCACGGGGCGCTCGAGCAGGCCCAGCGTGCCGTAGCGCAGGCCGATCGTCGTCCAGCCATGGCCATGATGCGCCCGCAGCGCCACCGCGCGGATCGTGGCGTTCAACCCGGCGCAATCGCCGCCGCTGGTGAGAATGCCGATGCGTTTGGTCATCTGGAGACTCCTGGCTGCCGCGGACGACAGGTTGAAAGAACCGATCAATCTTGAAGGCGGACGGGACCGGTGCAGGATGCCGGCATGAAGAAGCACTACCACACCTTCGCCGGCTACAATGCCTGGGCCAACCGCCGGCTCTACGATGCCGCTGCCGAGCTCGGCGATGCCGAGTACCGGGCCGATCGCGGCGCCTTCTTCAAGTCGATGCACGGTACGCTCAATCACCTGCTGGCAACCGATCGCATCTGGATGAAACGCTTTACCGGCGCCGGCGATGCACCGGAACGGCTCGACGCCATCCTGCATGAAGGATTCACTGAATTACGCACGGCGCGCGAAGCCGAGGACCGGCGCATCGCGGCGTGGATCGAGAGTCTCGACAAGGCGAGCCTTGCCAGCGTCATCCGCTATCGCCGCGTATCGAACCCCGAAGCGTTCGTGCAGGAGCTGATGCCGGCGCTGGATCACTGGTTCAACCACCAGACCCATCACCGCGGTCACGCCCACATGATCCTGACGAGCCTCGGGAAGGTCGCGCCCGAGCTCGACCTGCTCTTCTACCAGCGCGAGGTCGCCTCCGGCCTACGCCGCTCCTGAACTTTACTGGAGTTCACAGACCGAGCGGTTGCGGCCGGGACCCGGCCAGCGCGAATCGCAGATCGCCAGGGTCTCGCCTTCGGTGCCGTAGAGGACGCTGGTCCAGGTCCCGTCCTCCACCGGCCGCACGATCATCGCCGCGAAGTCTCGCAGACCGACGACCCAGGCGGGACTTCTGTCGAGCCCTTCCACGCGGATGGGGGCCTTGGGATTGTCCGGCGAAGGCGGCGGCTGCACATGCGACAGCTCCATGCCCCCGGTGCCGACGGCCAGATGAGGAGGGCGCGGCCCCTCGAAGCCGATCGCCTGGAACCGGTGCATGTGCCCCGCGATCACGGCGGTGACGTGAGGCGGCAGGCCGCGGCCGAAAACGCGGTCGATCGCCTCGCGCTGGGTCTCGTTGATGAAGCCGTAAGGCGTGAGGCCGATCGGGCCGCCCTTGTCGCGCTTCACCACGGCCCAGATCGGACGGTGCGTCACCACCCAGGTCGGGGTCGGGTCCTCCGCCAGCAGGCGCGCAACCTCGCGATATTGCGAAATGTAGGTATCGAGATTGAACAGCACGGCGTCGGCGGCGTTCGCCGAATCCACGGCGATGATGTTGAGGCGGCCAAGCTTCAGGCGGAACGGCGCGGCGGTGTGTGTGGGAAAGGTCAGTCCCGCGAAGGGCAGCGCCGGCGGCTTGGGCCAGGCGCCGGGCCGCCAGTCCGGCGGCAGCTGCGGCGGGCATTCCTCCTGCTTGTGGCCCGGCCCCAGCAGCGTCGAACCGGCATCGAGCAGGTAGAACCAGCCGGGGCCGCCACGACTGCACAATTCGTGATTGCCGCGGCTCATCAGCCAGGGGGCTGCGACCAGGAGCCTGGCCGCGGGCGCGAAGAAATCGTCGCGCCAGTTGGTCCACTTGTCGGGGTTCGGGCTGCCTTCGATGTTCTGGCTCCAGTAGGCCGCACCGATCGGCAGGCTGGCGATGTCCTCGTCGTCGAGATCACCGGTATCGTAGACGTTCACGCTGAGCGGTGCCGCGTAGCCGGTGAGGCTGGGCGGCAGGACGAGACCGCGCTCGGTGCCGCGATAATTGTAGTCGCCGACATGCACGATCAGGTCGGGACGCTTGTCCGCTTCCTCGTCGGACAGCACGCCGAACGGCCAGACCTTGGCGAAGCCGTCACCGCCGCAATCCTGCGGCTTGTCCTTGGCCGGCCCGCGGCAGCCGCTGTCGCCGATCAGCACCACGCGGCGCGGCGTGCCGAGCGAAACGTTCGGCAGGTCGATGCGGCGATCGCCCACGAAGACGCTGGCGGTCTCGCCCACCGGATAGAGCGCCTCGCAGACCGTCACCTCGTCGAAGTGGCCGCCCGGCGGGCGACGACGCGGCACCATGGCCGTCGTCACTCCGCCTGCAGAAGAACGCAACACCGGACAGGCGATCGTGCGTTCGGCGACGCTGCGCACCATCGGCACGGGCCGGCCATCGCTCCCCTCGCCCAGCATCACGAAGGCGAAGAAGCCCGGCGCCGCCGTCTGCGCGCGGGCGCCGAGACTTGCAAGCGTGAGAGCGAGGACGATGCAGACGATGCGCATGGTGGCGAACTCCGGAAGCCGTCCGTTGTAGCAAGCCCGCCCGGTGGAAAATCTCTGGCCGAAAAAAGAAAAAGCCCCGCCTTCCCGAGCGGGGCTTTTTCCATGCCGACCGTCGCTCCCTAGAGATCGATCTTGTCGACGCCCCAATCGATGCCCGCGATGTTCGGCAGCTCGCGACCGTCGTCCTTGCCGATCTCGAGCTTGATGATCGCCTCGAGCTTGCCGTTCATGGTCGTGAGCAGGTTCGCATTGCCCGCACGGTCGACCGCGAGATTGTTCACCTCGGTCGGATCGCTCGACAGGTCGAACAGCTCGACGTCGTTCCACTTGAACAGCTCGTCCAGCGTCTTCGGGCTGTTGTGGTCGAGCGGCGAGAAGTAGCGCGTGAACCGGTAGCGACCGTCGAAGGCCGACCGCACGTGGCCGCGCTTGCGGAGATCGGGCTTGAAGCCCTCCCGCTTGGCCTCTTCCTTCGGGTCCTTGCCGGCCATCACCGCCTTGGCGGCGAAGTCGAAGACGGCGGCATCGTTGCTGGCGAGGCCGCTGTAGGTGAACAGCGTCGCGGGCCGCACCGCATCGACGGCCTGGCTCCCCGGATTGGCGAGCACGGCGGACAGGTCCCGGCCCGGCAGCTCGCGGCCGGCGAGTTCGCCCACCTGACCCGGCTTCACGCCGGCCATCGACAGAAGCGTCGGCACGATGTCGATGTGGCTCGACAGGGCCTGGCACGCCTGCCCGCCCTTCACGTCGGGATGGACGATCTGCATCGGCAGGTGATTGGTCTCGCGATAGGCGAAGGGTCCCTTGCCGCGCAGGCCGTGCGCGCCCGCCATCTCGCCGTGGTCGGCGGTGAAGACGATGATGGTGGAATCGGCCAGGCCCAGCGCATCTAGCTCGGCGAACAGCGCCGCCATCGACCGGTCCACGTTGCGGATGCAGTTGATGTAGTAATCGTTGAACCGCTTCCAGCGAACGTCCTCGAGCGGGATGTCGCCCAGGATATAATCCCAGACGCGATCGAACTCGCGGTGGGCCTGTGGGCGGCCCGGCGCGTCGAACGGCTGGCGCAGGGTCGCCGGGATCGCCACGTCCCAGCTGTTCTTGTAGAGCGCGTGCTCGGGCGCACGCGCGGCATGCATGCGCAGCTTGCCGCTGTCCTGCACGCTTTCGCCGGGCGCGTCGGTGTTGAAGTACATGACGTCGTGCGGATTGACGAAGCTCACCGTCATGCACCACGGCTTACCCTGGTCCGACAGCGGCCGCCCCGACGTGCGCAGCCAGTTGATGGCGCTGCCGGCGGTGAGATGGTCGAAGCCGTAGCCGCCCAGCGTATGGCCGATCAGGTCGCCCGGCGAGAAGTTGTCGGCAAAGCCGTACTTCTCCATCTCGGCGGTCATGAACGAGCCGATCTCGCGCGTGTCGGTCGCCTTGCTGAGATGCCACTTGCCCTTATAGGCCGTGTAGTACCCGGCCTTGCGCAGCATGTGCCCGAGGGTCGGCGTCGAAAGCGGCAGATCGTGCATCCACGGCACGTCGAGATTCTCGAACATGCCATTGTCGGGAGTCTGCAGCCCCGTCATCATCACCGAGCGCGACGACGTGCACATCGTCGCCGGACATTGGTGATTCGTGAACGTGACTCCTTTGCTCTGCAGGCGGTCGTGCCCCGGCAGCGACAGCCCCTGGGGCCATTTGGCGTGGTAGCGCTCCTGATCCGTGAAGACGAAGAGGATGTTGGGCCGGGCGCTCCGGCTGCCCGAGGCGGGAACGACGGCCGGCGCGGCCGGCTGTCCCTGCGCCCGCGCGACACCGGCGAGGGCCGGTCCCAGAAGCGAGGCAGCGGCGGCGCCGGAGGCGGCCGCCAGGAAAGCCCGTCGGGCCGGGTCGGGTTTCTGATCCTTGTGAAATGTCATGCGAACGCCTGATACTGGAAGACACTCCCCCGAAATTTGTATGACCCATACAAAATTGGACGACAAGTGTATTTAATTCAATGAAGCTCGAGCCCCTGCCCGACCTCCTGCAGCCCGCCCCGCCGGGCACGCGGCATCCGAAGCGGGAGCGCACACGGCGCCTGCTGATCGCCTCGGCGATCGAGGCCTTCTCCGCGCGCGGCGTCGCCGAGACATCGCTGCCAGATATCGCCGCCACGGCCGACGTGACCGTCGGCACCATCTACAACCACTTCCGCAGCAAGGCCGAGATCGTGAGCGCCGTCGCCGTCGAGATCGCCGGGACCATCCGCGCCCGCAGCGCACCGGGACGGGCCCAGCTGAAGACGGCCACGGAACAGATGGCCGCAGGCTGCCGGCGCTATCTCGGTCTGGCCGAGACCACGCCGCGCTGGGCGCTGCTCATCCTCGACGTCGCCTCGATCGATCCCGACTTTCGCAAGACGATCACGGGGTTCGTGGCGACGGAGCTGCGCAAGGGTTTGCGGTCGGGCGAGTTCACCGCAGGCGATGCGGCGGCGGCGCTCGACCTGGTGATCGGCGCTACCATGGAGGGGATGCGCAACATCGCCCTCGGCACCGCCCGCAAGGGCCATGCGACGCGGGTGACCGAGGTGATCCTGCGGGCGCTGGGCGTTCCCGCCGCAGAGGCAAGGCGGGCGGCTTCAGATCCCCTGCCGCTCTTCTGACGGCGCCCGGAGACTGGCGGAATACAATTGTGAGGAACTCACGGGCATTGGTGGGGCACTGTCAGCTGGGGAGGTCTGTTACCGCCGATCGACCCATCTATTTCTCGTTGAGAGCATCACCGAATTCGTCGACGACGTGTCCTTCCCCGATAGCAATCCGACGCTTTACATTTCCGCCAATAGCCAAAGCACGACCGCGTTTGCCACCGATATCAGCTGGCGCCCGGAGTGAAATATAGTAGTTCTGCAAACTGGACCCGCCGCTACCGCGACCGTGCTGTTCTGGAGCGGGGTTCTCTTTCCGGAAGTGAACTCCGAGCGCGCCGGGCTTGCCGAAGTCCCCGGGCTTCACGCCGAGTATCTCTATGCCGATCATATATACCTGACCGCGGACATCGACGCCGCACTCGCCTCCACCGCGCAGGTCGGGATGCGGTTTGAAGAGACTGAAGTCTCGCACCACAATGTTTCGAAGGAAGGCGCGCGCGCACAAGGAACCCTTCACTGACGAACGAGGATGTCGCAAGGCCTTAAAGTCGATGCCGTCGTTCCCACAGTTCTGAACAACCACGTTGTGCAATCGGACATCCACAAACGCGCCGCGATCATCACCTCGACCCCGTATGAGGATTCCGTACCCACAGACCGATTCGACAACCAAGTCCTGCAGGTTCGTCTGAGCGGGATCCGCCTTGATGACCAGCCCGTGCGGGCGTGCTCCCGTTGGCGGGTCATCGATGTTTCCGCAGATTGTCAGGCGACGCAGGACAACGCCTGACGCATTTACCGTAACGACACTAGAGGCAGCGCCACCGACCAGCTTCAGGCGGGTTGCCCGCATCCCGGCACCGCACAGGCTCATTCCCGGGGCGGTCAGCCGAAGGTTCCTCGCCAGCGTCCAGACACCTGGTGGCACAGTTAAGATGCTGCTCCCACCTCCTTCGACGTCATGCAATGCCCGCTCAAAGGCTCGCGAAACCAACTCCGGATCGGATGGGTCGACCCGTCCCGGAAAGTAGCTCCGGAGGTCAAGGGCAGCTTGCACCTCTACGATCCGAGCTGTTTGGGCACAAGATTCTGAGGTCCGCGCCTGGTGATGATATTGGACAACGGAACATTCTTTACCCCAGGTGCCATGACGACAGTCTCGTCGTGATGACCGCCAACGTACAGGCCGCTGACTAAGGAGAAATCGCTTCCCTCATCGAAGAACACACCAACATGCCCCAACTGGACCAGGTCCACTTGAAGCTGGGAAATCATGCACCTGCCGCGGAGCCAGACGGCGCAAGGCCGGGAGCTCTTGATCGGGTTCGCATTCTTGACCGAAATATCCGACAGAAAGATGCCGCTCGATGAACGATCCGGCTGCAGGTAGATGCTTGAGCCAAGGCAAGATTCGATAGAAATGCCCTCAAGATAGAGGCAGTTGATTGATCCGCCTTCGCAGCGAATTCCGTCACCGTTCATGTTGCTGATCTTGACGTGTCGGACGATTCCGTAAGCAGCATCTCCATTGATCAGAACACCGCAAGAAGTCGGCTCGCCTCCACGACTTTTTCCATCGAGCGTCAGGCTTTCGATTGCGCACCCTTCCCCAAGCGTTCCCTCCCGCTTGCCGAACTCGATGCAAGGCCCGTCGCCCTCGAGGCGTCTGAGCACGGACGCAGTGGTGCTCACGCCACGCAATGTGACATTGTCCGGCAGACGCAACGAAGCAGAAATCGGCCACACGCCCGCCGGCAAGAGCACGGTGCCGCCGCCTTCTTTTCCGGTGAGATTCAGCGCGCCCTGAAGACGTTCGGTATTGTCTCTGGAAGGGTCGAGCTGCACGGACGGGTGCATGCTCTGATGTGAATCACCTGACAGGATGGCCGTAGCCACTTCACTCATGGCGCCGCTTTCCCCATTTCAGACACAACCGGTAATAGCACGCTCATAGCATAAATATGGATGCATTTTTTGCGGCCTTGCGAGCCGCGACGATTTCTATTGGCAGCGCGGCGTTCTTGTTTTGAGCGCCAACAGCGAGATGGCCAGGCATGCCAAACGAAGTCGCTTCTTCGGCCTACTCGGTGATGTCGGCTCTCGGAAGCACGCTCTTGAACGTGCGCTCCCGCGTCTCGATGAGGAAAAGCGAGGCGCGAGCGAGGGGCACAGTGCGGGAAGTCCAGGTTACAGTGAAGCATAAGCGGCTCGTTGGCCGGACCGGGTCTGTAAATGCCTACCGGCGGCGTCGGACCGCTCCCAGTGTCGCCTGACACAACGTCGACAATGCCTTCAGCGCGAACGGCAAAACGACGGCGTCAATTCTGACTCCCAGAATTCACGCCCGCGGCGGCCGTCTGGCTGTAATCCACCGTGGCTACCGGGTGGCTTCCGGAACGGATGAGGGGTGCTGCTGCAACAATAAGCAAGTCCGCAGCATCCTCTACGAGCGATGAAAACCAAGAGATGCGGTCTTCGTTTGATTCCGGGCATTGGTGGGCGCACCAGGGCTCGAACCCGGGACAAGCTGATTAAGAGGCGGGCAATTTGCAAACGATTACAGAATCCTAGGCTGTAAGCTCATGAGCCGACGCACGATAATCGTGGCCAACTGCGCATTTGTGTAAACGCTGTCGGTATCAAAATTCGTGTCCCGAGACGGGAACAAGTGCTTGGCGACAGGTGCGACAGCACTGTGTCCCACAGCGTTCCAAGGCTTCCCACGGGGGAGTGTCGCACCCTTCCGGGAAGACGTGGCCCGCATGTTCAAGGCGCTGGCGGGCTAGGACGCCACCGCCCGGGGGAACTGGCCAAGTCTCAGAAGAAGCTCGACGAGGCCTATGCGCGATTGGCTGCTCCCCAGCAGGGCGACACGCCAGACGGCGCAAGACTTCAGTGAGCTGATCGCTGAAAGTGCCTGGCTGAACTAGTGTGACGACGTTAGAATTTGAAACGTCATATCACTCCTTCGATGGAGAGGTAGAGGCTTCAACTACTCCACGATATGCCGCCCTCCTGATCAAAACCGTCACCAACTTTCGACCATAGCTCTTCCAAGGGTTCATCTGGGGAATGTCGGACAACGCATGTTTGCCAACCTCGCGCTCGCGACCTTGATGGTCAGCCTCACCGTCGCCGTCCATCTCGGCGGTCTGCTCGGCCTCTTGTGGGTGCTGCGCGATAGGGCGCATCGCATCCGGGCCCACGAAAGCCGCCTCGTCCCGCTCGGCGTCATCCTGTTCGTGGTCCTGGGGCTGGTGGCCATCCATTCGGTCGAGATCTGGCTGTATGGGGCCGCTTTCTGGGCGATCGGTGCCGTGAGTGATTTCGAAACGGCACTCTATTTTTCGACCGTGACCTTTACGACCCTGGGCTACGGGGACGTCGTGCTCGAGGGCAACTGGCGGCTGTTTGGCGCAATCGAGGCGGGCAACGGGCTGATCCTGTTCGGCTGGTCGACAGCCTTCCTGCTTTCCGTCACCAGCAGGCTGAGATTGCTGGAGCATGACTGGCTGGAGAAAACCGGCGCGGATTGAGGCGTTGGCGCTGGTACCGAGGAGAAAGTCCAGGCCTGTCCCGCCGGCGTCACTGAAAGCGATGCGCCAGGTCGACTTCATGCAGGCCGACAACCGTTTGCTTCCGCCGGGGCTCGCCGCGTCGTTGAGCGGGCTTATCGGGAATTAGTGGTCTCCTCGCCCGCCTCCCAGGCTTCGGCGCAGCCGTCATGGCGGCAATCGCCATCAAGCTTCAAGAGCAAGCAGACCGCAGGCGCGCCAGGAAAAGCTCAGGAAATGTGTAAACTCGGCCCAGTCGCGCTATGTAAACTTGCGGAGTTAGGCCTTGGGCGAGCCACCATCCACTGCACCCAGAAAGCGAAAAGCCCCGATCTCTCGGGGCTTCTTTGCTTTCCGGGCATTGGTGGGCGCACCAGGGCTCGAACCTGGGACAAGCTGATTAAGAGTCAGCTGCTCTACCAACTGAGCTATGCGCCCCCACTGCTTAGCAGGGTCATTGCCCGGAAGGCGGCGGCTATACCAAGGCTGTTCCGCCTTGTCGATAGCCTCGTGCGAGAGAATTTTCAGATCGACCTATCGGGTCCTCGGGAGTTGCGCATCGCGGTAGACATTGACCCCGATCAGCAGGCCGCAGGCGAACATCACCGACAGGAGCGCGGTGCCGCCGTTGCTGACCAGCGGCAGCGGCACGCCGACGACCGGCAGCATGCCCATCACCATGGCGGTGTTGATGAACACGTAGAGAAACATCATCGCCGTGACGCCGAGCGCCAGCAGGCGGCCGAAATGATGCTGGCTGCGGAAGGCGATGGAAAAGCCCCAGACCACGACCAGCGCGAACAGGCCGAGCAGCACCAGGGCGCCGGCCATGCCCCACTCCTCGACGAAGGTCGTGAAGATGAAATCGGTCTGCTTTTCGGGCAGGAAGTTCAGCGACGATTGCGTGCCCTTCAGGAAGCCCTTGCCGAACATGCCGCCCGAGCCGATGGCGATCTTGGACTGGGTGATGTGATAGCCGGCGCCCAACGGATCGCGGTCGGGATCGAGGAAGGTGAGCACCCGCTTCTTCTGGTACTCGTGCATGAGCGACCAGGCGATCGGCAGGCAGGCCACGGCGCTGATGCCGGCGGCCAGGAACATCCAGATCCGCACACCGGCCACGAACAGCAACGCGCCCCCACCCATCAGCACCATCATGGCGGTGCCGAGGTCGGGCTGGACCATGACGAGGCCGACCACGACCAGGATCATGGCGAGCGGCGGAAGCGTGTAGAGGAACTGGCCGGCCTGCTCGCGCCGCAGCCCGTGATAATAGCGCGCGATCACCATGATCACCGCCACCTTGGCGATTTCCGAGGGCTGGATCTGCAGCGGGCCGATGACCAGCCAGCGCTGGGCGCCCATGCCGATCTTGCCGATCACGTCGACCGCAACCAGCATCAGCACGGACACGATGTAGATCGGCCAGGCGAGCGTCAGCCAGATCTTGGGATGGACCAGCGCCACCACCAGCATCAGCATCAGGGCCGAGCCGTAGCGCACGGCATGGCGCGCCGCCCACGGCTCGAAGCGCCCGCCGGCCGCGGAATAGAGCGCCAGCACACCGACCCCGGCGATTGCCGTCAGCACCAGCACGAGTCCCCAGTTGATCCGCCAGATCTTCTCGGCGAAGCCGACCGGTGCCGGCGCGTCGAGCGACGGACCGCCGCCCAGGGCGGCGAGGCTCATCGCGATGCCATCTTCTTGAAGCGGTCGGTGCGGCGCGACGGGTCGCGCTTCATCGTCTCGATCAGCACGTCACGGCCGATCGGGCCTGCGGTCGCGCCGCCCGCCTGACCGTGCTCAACGATCACGGCGCAGGCATAGCGCGGATTGTCGACCGGCCCGTAGCAGACGAACAGCGCATGGTGGCGCAGGTGCCAGGGCAGCGAGGCCTGGGTGATCCCCATCTCGCGCTCGCGCTCGGTGATGCGCTTGACCTGTGCGGTGCCGGTCTTGCCGGCAAAGGTGAACTCGGGCTGCTTGGCGCGCAGCGTGTTGGCCGTGCCATGACCGGCATTGACCACGTCCACCATGCCCTGGCGGACCACCGCGAGATGCTGCGGGTTCAGGCGCAGCGACGGTGCCGTCGGTTTGGTGCGCGGCGCCGGCGGCGCGAGTTCCTCGCGCGGCGTGGCCTTGGCCAGCAGCAGGTTGGGCTGGACCTCGTAGCCGCCATTGGCGAGGCGCGCGGTCATGATGGCGAGCTGCAGAGGCGTCGCCGTCATGTAGCCCTGGCCGATGCCGAGGTTGAACGTGTCGCCGTGCTGCCAGGCCTTGCCGATCTTCTCCTGCTTCCAGACGCGGGTCGGCTGGTTGGCGGCCGATTCGCCGGGAAGGCCGAGTTCGCTCACCTTGCCGAAGCCCAGGCGCTGGGCCATGTCGCTCACGCGGTCGATGCCGGCCCGGCGCGCCGCCTCGTAGAAGAAGCAGTCGCACGACATGGCGATCGCCTCGCTGACGTTGGTCGAGCCGTGCCCGCCCTTCAGCCAGCAATGGAACTTGATCTTGCCCAGCTCGAGGAAACCGGCGCACGGCAGGCGCGTCCACGGGTCGATCACCTTGGCGTCGAGCGCGGCCAGTGCCGTCACCATCTTGTAGGTCGAGCCCGGCGGATAGACGCCGGCGATCGCCTTGTTGTGCAGAGGCCTCTCGGGATTGTCGAGCAGGTCGCGCCATTCGCCCTGCGTGATGCCGCGGGCGAAGGTCGTGGGATCGAAGCCGGGCGTCGAGACCATGGCGATCACGTCGCCGGTGATCACGTCGAGCACCACCACCGAACCGCTCTGGTGCTCCTTCATCTTTTCGGCGGCGAAGCGCTGGATGTCGAGATCGATGGTGAGCAGCGCATTGGCGCCGGGCTGGCCCTCGGTCCGTTCGAGCTCGCGCACGACGCGGCCCACGGCATTCACCTCGACCTGGACGGCGCCGGCGCGGCCGCGCAGATCATCCTCGAGCGAGCGCTCGACGCCCTTCTTGCCGAACCGCATGGTCGCGAGCTGCAGCACCGGATCGTCGCGGCCGGCGAGATCCTCGTCGGCGACGCGGCCGGTATAGCCCACGATGTGGCTCATCAGGTCGCCTTCGGGATAGTCGCGCGACTGGCCGAGATCGATGAATACGCCCGGCAGGTCGGGGGCGTTGAACTCGAGCCGGGCGACCTCTTCCCAGCCGAGATTCTCGCGCACCACGACGGGCTGCGCGTTGCGGCTGCGGCGCAGCTCGCGCAGCAGGCGGGCCTTGTCGGCATCGCCCAGGCTCAGGATCTGGTCGAGGCGATCGACCAGGATATCGGCGCCGCGGCCGCGGTCCGACGTCGCCATGGCGCGGAAGTTGTTGCGGTTGACGGCCAGCGGCACGCCGCCGCGATCGAAGATCAGCCCGCGCGACGGCGGCAGCAGCCGCATGCTGACGCGGTTCTCTTCGGCCAGCGTGGAGAAGCGATCGGTCTCGACGACCTGGAGCTGGTAGAGACGGCCGGCCAGCGCCGTCAGCAGCACGGCCTGCGCGCCGCCCAGCAGCAGGGCCCGGCGGGTGAAGAGGCCGCTGCGTTCGCCGTCGCCCTTCCTGAAATGCTTCATGTCGTGGTCTCACCGGGCCGCGCCGAACCGCGCGACAGCTCGGGCACGTTCAGGGGATCGCGGGCACGAACGCGGGCGAGCAAGGGGGCCAGCAGCGGATAGATCACGATCACCACGATATACTGCAACATCGCGGGGATCGGATCGATGGGGGCCCATGTCCACAGCGTCGTGAACGCCCAGACCAGCGCCACGAAGCCCCAGCACAGGATGCAGAAGCCGATCCACTGGAACAGGAACGGAACGCCCACCAGATAGCGCCGGTTGGAGATGACGGCGGCGCGGACCAGGATGAAGCCCAGCGCGCTGATGCCAACGGGCGCGCCCGGTCCGCCCAGCAGCAGGTCGAGCAGGACGCCCATTACCAGCAGCAGCGGCCCCGGCAGGCGCTCAGGCGTGGCCAGGCTGAACTGGAAGACGACCAGCACCGGCAAGAGCGGCAGGGTGTCCGACAGATAGGGCGCGCGCAGCGGCGCCAGGGTCAGCAGCACGAAGAACAGCAGAACGGTGCCGGGAAGCGCCGCGCGGCCCCAGCGGTCGAGGATGGCGAGCGTGCTGTCGGTACGCATGTCAGCGGACCCGCACGCCGGCGGGCGGCGCCGACGGCGCAGGGGTACCCGCGCCGCTGCCCACCAAGCCGGTCACGCCGTAGTCGACGACCCGCACGAATTCGAGCCGCGAGAAATCGGTGAAGGGCCGCACGCGCACGGTGCCCTCGCTGGTCTCGACGACCTCGCCGACCGGAATGCCGACCGGGAAGCTGCCGCCATGGCCGGAGGTGACGATCCGGTCGCCGGTCTGCACGCCGGCGATGCTCTGCAGCAGGGCGAGGCGCAGCCGGGGCGAATTGTCACCGGCCAGGATGGCGCGCTCGCGGGTGCGCTCGACCAGCACCGGCAGGCGCGAATTTACGTCGGTCACGAAGAGGACGCGCGAGCTGTTCTCGCCGACCTCGGCGATGCGGCCCGCCAGCCCCTCGCCGGTGACCACCGCCTGGCCCGGCGCGACGCCGACCCGGCGACCGACGTTCAGCAGCGCCCCGCGCATGTAGGCGCTGACGCTGTCGCCCACGAGGCGGGCGGTGATGAAGGAGGCTTCGGGCCCTTCGCGGAACTTGGCGAGGCTCCGAAGTCCCTCGTTTTCGTTCTCAAGCCTCCGCGCGGCGGTCTGCCAGGCCAGCAGGCGGGCATTCTCCTCGCGCAGGCGCGCGTTTTCGTCACGCAGCGAGGCAAATTCACGGAGATCGGCGATGGCCCGATTGGCGTAGGCGACGGGCCGGGCGATGGCCTCCAGCACGGGGCTCACCATGTCGAGCGCCAGCACACGGGCATGCTCGACCAGGACGGTGTCGGCCTTGCCGACCAGCATGACGCCGAAGGTCACGATCACGAGCAGGCCGAGGGCGAAGCGCTGCACGACGGTGCGCACCTGGCTCGCGGCTACCTCGAAGTCGTCCCGAATCGCCATTTCCTGCCCATCCTAACCCAAGCGGGCGGCGGCGTGGCCTGTTAGTACATCGACGAAAGAACGCCACGCAGTCGTACGATGTTCTCGACAGCATGGCCCGTGCCAAGGGCCACGCAGAGCAGCGGATCCTCGGCCACCGAGACCGGCAGGCCGGTCGCCTGGCGCAGCACGGTGTCCATGTTCGCGAGCAGCGCACCGCCGCCCGTGAGCACGATGCCCTTGTCGACGATGTCGGCGGCCAGTTCGGGCGCGGTGTTCTCCAGCGCGACCTTCACGGCCTCGACGATGGCGCTCACCGGCTCCTGCAGGCTCTCGGCGATCTGCCGCTCGGTGATGACCAGTTCCTTCGGGACGCCGTTCATCAGATCGCGGCCCTTGATCTCCATCGTGCGGCCTTCGCCGTCATCGGGCGGGCAGGCGGAGGCGATGGTCTTCTTGATGCGCTCGGCCGAGCTTTCGCCGACCAGCAGGTTATGATTGCGGCGGATGTAGGCGATGATCGCCTCGTCCATCTTGTCGCCGCCGACGCGCACCGAGCGCGGATAGACGATGCCGCCCAGCGACAGCACGGCCACCTCGGTGGTGCCGCCGCCGATGTCGACGACCATCGAGCCCGTGGGCTCGGTCACCGGCAGGCCGGCGCCGATCGCAGCGGCCATCGGCTCCTCGATCAGCCAGACCTTGCGGGCACCGGCGCTCTCGGCCGATTCCTGGATGGCGCGGCGCTCGACGGCGGTGGAGCCGGAGGGCACGCAGACCACGATCTGCGGATGGGCGAAGCTGCGGCGATTGTGCACCTTCGAGATGAAGTGCTTGATCATCGCCTCGGCGACTTCGAAGTCGGCGATGACGCCGTCGCGCAGCGGGCGGATTGCCTGAATGTTGCCGGGCGTACGGCCCAGCATCATCTTGGCTTCCTCGCCGACGGCGAGGACCTGGCGCTTGCCACTCTGCGTGGTGAGCGCCACGACCGACGGCTCGTTCAGAACGATGCCTCGACCCTTCACATAGACCAGCGTGTTCGCCGTACCGAGGTCGATACCCATGTCCGCCGAAAATAGCCCGATGACGCGCGACAGCATTGAGTTAAGTCTCTGTAATTACGGCGAAATCTTGAAATACTCGTGCCATTCCGAGGTCCGGCACCGAGGGTGCGACCGGGTTTAGACCGGCAGGGCAAGGCTCGCAAGGCGATTCAAACGGTCGCATCGATGGTCACCGTTTGTGCTCGTCCAAGCTTCGCAACGACTGAAAAGTTGCGTGCAACGGGCGTTTCAGGCGCCTTCCAGCCGGCGTTCCTGCCGCTGGAGCCAGGCCACGACGTCGGCGCGGCGGCCGGCCTCGATATGCGCCCATTGATGCGACTTCAGTTCGTCGCCCCGCCCCGAGCGCCAGTATTCCTTCACCACGATCATCGTCCACGGCGCGATGCCCGTCTTGCGCCCGGTGGTGACCTCGACCGTGAAGCCATGGCTGGCGCCGGCGTAGGAGTGCCGCTCGCGCTGCCACTCGACGCCGTCGACGCTCCAGGCGGTGCGCGGCATGCGCGTCGTACCGGGTTCCAGCAGTCGATCGACGATGCGGAAGAACGACGCGTCGCCGATCTTGCGCACTAAGCGCTCACCGGCAAACGACCGGCCTCGCCCTGAGGAGCGCCCCGCAGGGGCGCGTCTCGAAGGGTGCGCACTACGCACATCCCTCTTGAAGCCACCCTTCGAGACGGCGCTGCGCGCCTCCTCAGGGTGAGGGTTGTCCCGATCCTGCGCACCTCAGAGGCCCATCATCTTGGCGATGGTGTTGCGCTGGATGTCGTTGGTGCCGCCGCCGATCGACCCCACGCGCACGTCGCGGAACAGGCGCTGGATGTCGTGCGCCATCGTGTAGCCGGCGCCGCCCATGATCTCCATCGCGAGATGGGCGCATTTGAATTCGCCATCGGTGCCCTGGATCTTGGCGATCGCCGTCTCCTCGACCGGATCGAGGCCGGCATCGAGCATGTCGGCCAGGCGATAGGTCAGCGCCTGGGTCGTGCGCAGCGCGATGCGCATGTCGGCGAACTTGTGCTGGATCGCCTGGAACTTCGAGATCGGCTGGCCGAACTGCACACGCTCCTGGGCGAAGCGCTTGGCGTATTCGATGGCGAAATGCATGTTGCCGCAGGCTTGCGCGGCGAGACAGAGCCGCTCGAGGTTCAGCCCCTTCATCAGCCCCGACCAGCCGCGATTCTCCTCGCCGATCACATGATCGGCCGGCACGAACACGCCGTCGAAGAAGATCTCGTTGGCATGCGTGGTGCGCCGCCCCAAGGTCGGCAGCGGCTTCATGGTGAGACCGGCGGCGCGCGCATCGACCCAGAAGAGCGTCACGCCCTTGTGCCGAGCCTCGCTGTCGGTCTTGGCCACCACCATCAGATAGTCGGCGACGTGGGCGGCGCTGATGTAGAGCTTCTGCCCGGTGAGGCGATAGCCGTTGCCGTCGCGCACCGCGCGCGTCTTGATGCCCGACGCATCGGAGCCCGTGTCGGGCTCCGACAGCGCGAAAGCCGACTTCAGCTTGCCGGCGCAGATCTCGGGCAGATAGCGCCGCCTGAGATGCTCGCCCGCCGTGAGCTGCAGATGCATGCCGCCATAGACGACCGTCGGCAGGTAGAGTGAGGAGGCGCCGCTGTAGTGACGCGCCAGCGCCTCGACCAGCACGACGAGATCCTTGCGGCTGCCGCCCATGCCGCCATAGGCCGGATCGTAGGGCAGCGCCATGTAGCCGGCCGCCGCCAACGCCTCGAAGGCCGCGTGCGGGAACGCCGACTCCTCGTCGAGCCGCCGGATCTCCTCCGGCGGCAGCACGCGGGCCAGCAATTCGGCGACGTTGCGCCGGATCAGGACCTGCTCTTCCGTCAGGCCGAACTCGTCGAGGGTGCTCATCTACTTCGGCTTCGTGTCCTGGCGGTACAGGTAGTAGGCGTAGCCGCCGGCGGCGGCGAGGGCCACGAGGCCCAGGATCTCGAAGGGCGACATGATCAGTCGAACACCACGACGCCGCGCGCGACCTCGCCCGCCATCATGCGCTTGAAGCCCTCGTTGATCTCCGAGAGCTTGTAGGTGCGGCTGATCAGGCCGTCGATGTTCAGGCGCTTGTTCATGTAGTGGTCGACAAGCACTGGGAAGTCGAGATCGGGCCGCACCGAACCGTAGAAGGTGCCGCTCATCGTCTTCTCGCCGAACACCATCGCCATCGGCGAGTACTGCGCCTTCGCGGTCGCCGCCGCGATGCCGACCGCGACGCCGTGGCCGCCGGGCGCCAGCGCGTCGAAGGCCAGCGCCTGCGTCGGGCCGATCGATACCGCGTCGAAGGAATAGTCGACGCCGAGCCCGCCGGTGATCTCCTTCACCTTCTTGACCGGGTCGTTGTCGGTCGCGGTGTTGACGGTATGGGTCGCGCCGAAGGTCCTGGCCATCTCGAGCTTGTTGTCGAGAATGTCGGCCGCGATGATCTTGCTCGCACCGGAGAGCATGGCGCCCTGCACGGCGTTGAGGCCGACGCCGCCGCAGCCGATCACCAGCACGGTCGAGCCGGCCTCGATCTTGGCATGGCGCGTCACCGCGCCGACGCCGGTCGCCACGCAGCAGCCGACCAGGGCCGCCTGCGGCCACGGCATGTCCTTGCGGATCGGGATCACCATCTCTTCCGGCACCACGACTTCTTCTGCGAAGGTGCCGATGCGGGCCATCTGGTTGATGCCCTCACCCTTGTGCTTCAGCCGCAGCGTGCCGTCATACTGCGAGCCCGGCGGCACCGAGGCGCGGCCGATGCACAGCACGGTGCGGCCCTGGGTGCAGTAACGGCAGCGCCCGCAATGCGGGCGGAACGAGAAGATCACATGGTCGCCCGGCTTCACCGTCGTGACGCCCGGCCCGCATTCGAGGATCTCGCCCGCCGCCTCGTGGCCCGGCACGATCGGCATCGGCGACGGCCAGTCGCCGTTCATGATGTGCCAGTCGCTCTGGCAGACGCCCGACGCCTTCATCTTCACACGCACTTCCATCGCCTTGGGCGGGTCGAGCTCGCACTCGACGACCTGCAGCGGCTCGTTGGGCTTGAACAGAACAGCGGCTTTCATGAATTTCCTCCCGGAACGTTGCCGCCACTATATCATCGGGCCATGAGCAAAACCCTCCTGATCACCGGCGGCGCCTCCGGCATCGGCGCCGAGACCGCCCGCCGCGCCGGCGCGCGCGGCTACCGCGTCGCCATCAACTATCGCAGCCGTGACGCCCAGGCCAAGGCCGTGGTGGCCGACATCGAGGCCGCGGGCGGCCAGGCCATCGCCCTGCCCGGCGACATGGCGCGCGAAGCCGACATCGTCTGTTTGTTCGACGAAGCCGAGCGTGCGCTCGGGCCCGTCACGCACCTGGTCAACAGCGCCGGAATCGACCCCAGCCGCGGCCGGATCGACGCGTACGAACACGCGGTGATCGCCAATCTTTTCGCGGTGAACGTCATCGGCCTGATGCTGTGCTGCCGCGAGGCGACCCGACGCATGTCGCCCAAGCATGGCGGCAAGGGCGGCGCCATCGTGAACGTCTCGTCGATGGCGGCGACCTTGGGCGGACGCCGCGGCGCGTCGGCCTATGCCGCTACCAAGGGCGCAGTCGATGCCTTCACCAAGGGCTTTGCGCGGGAAGTCGCCGCCGAGGGGATCCGGGTCAACGCGATCCGCCCCGGCCCGGTGATGACCGAAATGACGGAGGGACGCCTCAACGAGCCGGGAGTCCTCGCCGCCGTCGCCGCGTCGCTTCCGATCCAGCGGATCGGCGAGTCGCATGAAATTGCGGACGCGATCCTGTGGCTGCTGTCGGACGAGGCCTCGTTCATCACCGGCGCGATGCTCGATGCGTCGGGTGGCGGGTACATCATCTAGGGCCGGCTTCAGGCCCCACGTCCTCGTCATCTGCAACGGGTCGTTGGGCTTGAACAGAACGGCGGGCTTCAAGTTTTTGCTCCCGAATCGGGGCCGGCGCTATACCATCGGCCCATGAGCAAAACCCTCCTGATCACCGGCGGCGCCTCGGGCATCGGCGCCGAGACCGCCCGCCAGGCCGCGACCCGCGGCTACGGCATCGCCCTCAACTACCGGACCCGCGACACGCAGGCCAAGAAGGTCGTGGCCGACATCGAGGCCCAGGGCGGCAAGGCCATCGCCCTGCCCGGCGACATGGCGCGCGAGGCCGACATCGTGCGGCTGTTCGAGGAGACCGAGAAGGCGCTGGGACCGATCACCCATCTGGTCAACAGCGCCGGCACCAACGGAAAGCGCGGCCGGGTCGACGAATACGACGCCGAGGTGCTGGCCAATCTGTTCGCCACCAACGTCACCGGCCTGATGCTGTGCTGTCGCGAGGCGGCCCGGCGCATGTCGACCAAGCATGGCGGCAAAGGCGGCTCGATCGTCAACGTCTCGTCGATGGCGGCGACGCTCGGCGGACGGCTGGGCTCCTCGGCCTATGCCGCGAGCAAGGGCGCGGTCGACGCTTTCACCAAGGGCTTCGCCCGCGAGGTCGCGGCCGAGGGCATCCGCGTGAACTCGCTGCGCCCCGGCATGGTGCTGACCGAGATGACCGAAGGACGGCTGAAGGACCCGGCCTTCCTCAGCAGCATCGAAGCCTCGATTCCGATGCGCCGTGTCGGCACCTCAGCCGAGATCGCCCAGGCGGTCCTGTGGCTGCTGTCGGACGAATCGTCCTTCATCACCGGCGCGATGCTCGATGCGTCGGGCGGGGGGTATATTATCTAAGGTGCGCAACTCGTTGCGCACCGGGTGCAGAACAGACAAGAAAAAAGGCGCCGGTTTCGGCGCCTTCAATCTTTCTGCCCGGTGCGGGCTCTCGCGCTTGGTTACAAGCGCTGCCGCCCGCCGGCGTCCAAGGCGCGCTAGTTGCGCGCCTTGTCCACCAAGGCCTTTTCCTTGATCCACGGCATCATGGCGCGCAGCTTCTCGCCGACCTCTTCGATCGGGTGCTCCGCCATCTTCTTGCGCGTGGCCTTGAACGAAGCCTGGTTGACCTTGTTCTCCAGCATCCAGTCGCGCGCGAAGCGGCCCGACTGGATGTCTTCCAGCACGCGCTTCATCTCGGCCTTGGTCTCGGCCGTCACGATGCGCGGGCCCGAACGGTACTCGCCGTACTCGGCGGTGTTGGAGATCGAGTAGTTCATGTTGGCGATGCCGCCCTCGAAGATGAGGTCGACGATCAGCTTCACTTCGTGCAGGCACTCGAAGTACGCCATCTCCGGCGCGTAGCCCGCCTCGACCAGCGTCTCGAAGCCGGCCTTGATCAGCTCGACCAGGCCGCCGCACAGGACGACCTGCTCGCCGAACAGATCGGTCTCGCACTCTTCCTTGAACGAGGTCTCGATGGTGCCGGCGCGACCGCCGCCCACCGCCGACGAGTAGCTCAGCGCGATCTCGAGCGCGTTGCCCGAGGGGTTCTGCGCCACCGCCACGAGGCAGGGCACGCCGCCGCCGCGCACATACTCGGAGCGCACGGTGTGGCCCGGGCCCTTCGGCGCGATCATGAACACGTCGAGGTCGGGACGCGGCGTCAGCAGGTTGAAGTGGACGTTGAGGCCGTGCGCGAAAGCCAGCGCCGCGCCCTGCTTCATGTTGCCGGCGAGGTCGGCATTGTAGATGTCCGACTGCAGCTCGTCCGGGGTCAGCATCATCACGATGTCGGCCCACTTGGCGCCGTCGGCCGGGCTCATCACGGTGAAGCCGGCGCCTTCGGCCTTCTTGATCGTGGCCGAGCCGGGCTTCAGCGCAATGCGCACGTCCTTCACGCCCGAATCACGGAGGTTCATGGCGTGGGCATGACCCTGGCTGCCGTAGCCGACGACCAGGACTTTCTTGCCCTTGATCAGGTTCACGTCGGCATCACGATCGTAGTAGACACGCATAGGGGCCAATCCTCCTGGCAGCTGCTTCTTGCAAAGAACGGGGGTTAGTAGACAACCCGGCTCGCAAAAACCAGCCTCGAATCCCGCCTTATCGCATGTCCCCCTTGCGCTTCTACATATGGTATGCCTCTCGGAGGGCAACCCAGCCCCGTAGATCCCCGAGGAAAGCCCGCAATGTCCCTTCGCTCCGCCTTCGTCCCCGCGTCTTTGGCTCTCGCGCTGGTTGCCTGTAACCAGCCTTCCGACGCCCCGACGAACCCGGCCACCCCGATGCCCGGCATCGACTACGCGGTGGAGAATTCGACCGTCCACGGTGCCGCGCGGGCGATGCGCAACCACACCTGGCTGTGGACGCGCGGCCCCGGCCCGGCCCAGATCCACTATTCGACGGCGGACGGCCGCGACCTGGTCTGGATGGTCGGCCAGCGACGCGTCTTCCAGGGCGAATGGACGGTCCAGAACACCAGCGATTCCAGCGGCCAGCAGATCACCCAGATCTGCCTGCGCTATCCCGGGGTCAATTTCGGCGGGCTGAGCGCCACCCTGACCTGCCGCCCCGCCGGGACGTTCCTCGGCGAGATGCAGCAGCGCGAGGGCGGCGACCCGTTGCAGATGAACGGGCGCACCCAGGCGCTGTTCGTGATCGACAAGGCGCCGGCCAACCTGGCCGAGATCGAGGGCCGCGTGGCCTCGATCAAGGGGCTGTCGAACTACTAACGGAACTGGCGTTCTTCTCCTCCCCCGTATGACGGGGGAGGTGAGGAGCAGAGCAATAGGCGCTACAGCGCCTCGCCGCCGCGCGACATGGCGACGATGCCGGTGCGGACGACGTCGACCAGGCCCAGGGACTCCATCAGGCCGATGAAGGTCTGCACCTTGTCGGTGTTGCCGGTGACTTCGAAGACGAAGGAATCGGACTTGGCGTCGATCACCTTGGCGCGGAACACGTCGGCCAGGCGCAGCGCCTCGACCCTCTTCTCGCCGACGCCCTTCACCTTCACCAACGCCAGCTCGCGCTCGATGTGCGGGCCCTCGACGGTGAGATCGCGCACGCGATAGACCGGCACGAGACGATCGAGCTGCGCCTTGATCTGCTCGATGATCATCGGCGTGCCCTTGGTCACGATGGTGATGCGCGACTGGCTTTCCTTCGCGTTGGTCTCCGCGACGGTCAGGCTCTCGATGTTGTAGCCGCGCCCCGAAAAGAGGCCGACCACGCGCGCGAGGATGCCCGGCTCGTTGGCCACCAGGACGGAGATCGTGTGGGCGACGATAGACGTATCCTTGCTCACACCAGCACCATGCCTTCTTCCGACACCTTCGCAGACTGCTTGTCGTCCGGACCCAGCAGCATCTCATTGTGGGCCGCGCCCGAGGGGATCATCGGGAAGCAGTTCTCCTTCTCATCGACGATGACGTCGACGATGACGGGATGCTTCAGCTCGATCATCTCCTTGATCGTATCGTCGAGCTTGGCCGGATCGTCGCAGCGCAGGCCCTTGGCGCCGAACGCCTCGGCGACCTTCACGAAGTCGGGCAGCGATTCCGAATAGCTCTCGGAATAGCGGCCGCCGTGCAGCAGCTCCTGCCACTGCCGGACCATGCCCATGTAGTGGTTGTTCAGCACGAAGATCTTCACCGGCAGGCGATACTGGGCCGCCGTCGAGAGCTCCTGGATGTTCATCAGGATCGATGCCTCGCCGGCCACGTCGATGACCAGCGCCTCGGGATGGGCGATCTGCACGCCCAGCGCCGCCGGGAAGCCGTAGCCCATGGTGCCGAGGCCGCCCGAGGTCATCCAGCGGTTGGGCTGCTCGAACTTCAGGAACTGCGCCGCCCACATCTGGTGCTGGCCCACTTCGGTGGTGATGTAGTGGTCCTTGTCCTTGATGTGGTGATAGAGCCGCTCCAGCGCATACTGCGGCTTGATCACCTGCTTGTTCGGCTTGTAGGCGAGGCAGTTGCGCGCGCGCCACGTCTCGATCTCGGCCCACCACGCCTTCAGCGCCTTCTGGTCGACCTTGGGCTGCTTCGCCTTCCAGGCCTTCAGCAGCTCTTCCAGCACGATGCCGGCATCGCCCACGATGGCGAGGTCGACATGGACATTCTTGTTGATCGACGAAGGATCGATGTCGACGTGGATCTTCTTCGAGCCCGGCGAGAACTTCGTCAGGTTGCCGGTGATGCGGTCGTCGAAGCGCGCGCCGATGTTGATCATCACGTCGCAGCCGTGCATCGCCAGGTTGGCTTCGTAGGTGCCGTGCATGCCCAGCATGCCGAGGAACTGCTTGTCCGACGCGGGGAACGATCCCAGGCCCATCAGCGTGTTGGTGACCGGATAGCCCGTGAGGTGCACGAGCTGCGTCAGCAGCTTCGAGGCCTTGGGGCCGGCATTGATGATGCCGCCGCCGGCATAGAACACCGGACGCTTGGCATTGGCGATCATCTCGACCGCCTGCTCGATCTTCTTCGGATCGGGCTGGGTCTGCGGCCGGTAGCTCTTGTGCGTCACCGCGACCTTGGGCGGCGCCGTGTATTCGTGCTTGTTCATCAGCACGTCCTTGGGCAGGTCGATGACGACCGGGCCCGGACGGCCGGAGCGCGCCACGTAGAAGGCCTCGTGAACCGTGCGCGCGAGGTCGCTCACCGCCTTCACCAGGTAATTGTGCTTGGTGCAGGGGCGCGTGATGCCGGTCGTGTCGGCTTCCTGGAAGGCGTCGTTGCCGATCAGGTGGGTCGGCACCTGGCCCGTCAGGCAGACGATCGGGATCGAATCCATCAGTGCGTCGGTCAGGCCGGTCACGGCATTGGTCGCGCCGGGGCCGGAGGTCACCAGCACCACGCCGACCTTGCCGGTCGAGCGGGCATAGCCCTCGGCGGCATGCACGGCGGCCTGCTCGTGGCGCACCAGGATGTGGCGCAGCCGGTTCTGCTTGAAGAGCGAATCGTAGATCGGAAGGACCGCACCGCCGGGATAGCCGAAGACGACCTCGACTTCCTCGTCGATCAAGGCTTTCACCAACAGATCGGCGCCAGTCGTGGCGGGCTCCTCGGGCTTCAACACAGCGGTCTCCTTCTGACAAATGTGCCGCAAAACGGGGGTTTTGCGGCGCGGCGGAACATAGGGGCGGCGTTTGGAGCGGTCAATCGAAAAGATCGAAACGCAAAGTTTCACCCTGCCAGATTGTCCAAATATTTCTCAATCTCGCCCGAATCTGAATCGGGCCTTGGATCCAACACAACATCTGGTGTCATTTGGTGACGGAACCACGTCATCTGGCGTTTGGCATATTGCCGTGTATGGTCGATGGCGATGCGCTGGACGTCGCCCAGCGTAATTCCCCCCCGGAAGTGCCGGAAAAATTCGGGTGCGCCATGCGCCTTCAGGCCCGGCCAGGCTGGGTCGGGCTGCCGGTCGAAGACGGCGCGGACCTCGGCCATGACGCCGGCCGCCATCATGACATCGAAGCGCCGCGCGATACGCTCGCGCAGCCAGTCCCGGTCGGGCGCGAGCAGCACGGTGGCGAACCGCCAGGGCGCCGCCGACGCCTCCCCCCTCTGCCACTCGCTCAACGGCCGCCCCGTGGCCTGCCAGACCTCCCAGGCCCTGACGTGGCGCTGACGGTCCTCCGGCTTCAGCCGCGCGACGATTTCAGGATCGTGCAGAGCCAGCCGCTCCCGGAACGCCCGCGACCCCAGGACCGCCCAGTCGGCATTGGCCTGCTCGCGCAGGTCCGGCGGCGCCTCTGGAATGGCAGCGATTCCCTGCATCAAGGTCCGGATGTAGAGGCCCGAGCCACCGCACAGGATGGGCACGCGGCCCTCCTTCAGCACCCGGTCGATCTCCGCCGCTGCGAGCGTGCGCCAGCGCGCGGCCGACACGGTCTCGCCGAGCGGCAGCACGCCATAGAGCGCGTGCGGCACCCGTGCCCGCTCCTCCGCTGTCGGCTGCGCCGTCAGGATCGGGAAAGCGTCGTAGGTCTGCATCGCATCGGCATTGATCACCGTGCCGCCGCGACGTTCGGCGAGGTCGAGCGCCAGCGCCGACTTGCCGCTGGCGGTCGGTCCGGCGACGACGATGACGGGGGTCTGAGCGTGCGATGTCATGAGCGGCGCACTGTTTGCAAATCCGCGACCCCGCCGCTAGAGCCGGGGCGTGAAAAACGTCCTGGTCCTGATCTCCGATCCCGCCCGCCCCGCCGTGACCGACGCGGTCGTGGCCTCCGCCATCGATGCCCTCAAGGGCAGCGGCGCCACCGTCGGCGCGCCCGACTGGCTCGACAAGGGCATTGCCTGCGACCTGCCGTTCGACGGGACCGCCCCTTCGATCAGCCTGGCCGGCGTCGATGCGGTGGTTCTGCCGGCGCAAGGGCGTCGCAAGAAGCTGCTGGTCGCGGACATGGAATCGACCATGATCCACAACGAGATGCTCGACGAGCTGGCCGACTTCCTGGGCCTGCGCGAGAAGATCGCCGGCATCACCGCCCGCGCCATGAACGGCGAGATCGATTTCGCGGGCGCGCTCGAGGAGCGGGTCGGCCTGCTGAAGGGCCTGCCCGTCGGCCGGCTCGACGAGGCCGCGACGCGCATCCGCTACATGCCGGGCGGCGCCACGCTGGTGGCGACAATGCAGAAGCACGGCGCCTACTGCGCGCTGGTGTCGGGCGGCTTCACCTACTTCACGGCGATGGTGCGCAAGGCGCTGGGCTTCGACCTCGATGCCGCCAACGTGCTGGAGCATGACGGCACGTCCCTGGCCGGCACGGTGGCGCATCCCATCCTCGGCAAGGAGGCGAAGCTCACGACCCTGCGTCGCCTGGCCGGAGAGCGTGGCCTTGGCGACGCGGACGCGATAAGCGTAGGCGACGGCGCCAACGACTTGCCGATGCTGCAGGCCGCCGGCCTCGGCGTCGCCTTCCACGCCAAGCCGGCGGTGGCGGCCCAGGTGCCGGCCCGCATCGACCAGGGCGACCTGAGCGCGTTGCTCTACCTGCAGGGCTATCGCCGCAGCGACTTCGAAGAGAGGAAAGACCCATGACCGAGATCCAGCAGATCGTCCTCGCAAGGCGCCCCGAGGGCGACGTCACCGCGGACTGCTTCCGCGCCGAGACCGTTTCGCTCCCCGCCCTCGCCGAGGGCCAGATCCTGATCGCCCAGCGCTTCCTGTCGCTCGATCCCTACATGCGGCCGCGCATGACCGAGCTGCGCTCCTACACGCCGCCCTTCGAGCTCGAGAAGCCGCTGACCGGCGGCTCGATCGGCGAGGTCGTCGAGTCGAAGAACCCGCGCTATGCCAAGGGCGACATCGTGATGGGCATGCTGAACTGGGCCACCCACACGGTCCATGACGGCAAGGGCCTGCGCAAGATCGACGCCGCCGGCCTGCCGCTTTCGGCCTATCTCGGCGTGCTCGGCATGCCGAGCTTCACCGCCTGGTACGGGATCAAGCACATCTGCAAGCCCAAGGCGGGCGAGACGGTGTTCGTCTCCGCCGCGACCGGCGCGGTCGGCCAGGTGGCGGGCCAGCTCGCCAAGCTCGCCGGCGCCCGCGTCGTGGGCTGCGCCGGCGACGAACAGAAGTGCCAGTGGGCAGTGCGAGAGGCGGGCTACGACGCCTGCTTCAACCACAAGACCGAGAGCGATGTCGGCGCGGTACTCGACAAGCTTTGCCCGCAGGGCATCGATGCCGATTTCGAGAATGTCGGCGGCAAGATCTTCCACGCCGTCTTCGCGCGCCTCAACAATTTCGGCCGCGTCGCCTTCTGCGGTGCCATCTCCGAGTACCAGGATGCCGCGCCGATGGCCGGCCCGGAGAAGATGTTCACCATCGTCCAGCGCCGCCTCACCCTGCAGGGGTTCATCGTCTCCGATCACGCAGCCCTGATGGGCGACTTCGTGAACGAGGTCGGCGCACTGGTGGCCTCCGGCAAGCTCAAGAGCCGTGAGACCGTGATCGACGGCCTCGCCAAGGCCCCCGAGGCCTTCATGGGCCTGCTCAAGGGCGAGAACTTCGGCAAGCTGGTGGTGAAGGTCGGCTGACCTGTCTGTCGTCCTGAGCGCCAGCGAAGGACCTCGCCGAACGATCAGACGGCGCCCTGCGTTGTGGACGTGAGGTCTTTCGCTTCGCTCAAGACGACAGAGAAACAAAAAAGGCCGCGCGATGCGCGGCCTTTTCCTTGTCCGGTGAACCCGGGTTACTTCTGCAGCCGCAGAGCCGCGAAGCGCGGGTCGCCCTGCCGCTCGACGAAGAGGAGCACGGAGCGCTTCTTCTGCTGCTGGAGCTTGGTCACGAGGTCGGTGACCTCCTGCGGCGTCGTCACCTGCTTCTGGTCGACCTCGAGGATGACGTCGCCGGCCTGCAGCTGCTTCTCGGCAGCCGGGCTGTTGGGCGCCACCTTGGTGATGATCACGCCCTTCACCTGGTCGGAGAGGCCGTAGCGTTCGCGCAGCTGGTCGGTCACCTTCTGCAGGGTCAGGCCGAGCTGCTCGATGGTCGAGGTCACCGGCTGGTCGGGTTCGGCCGGCTTCTTCGGACCGCCCTGGGCCGAGGTGTTCTGCTTCTCGGCCTCTTCCTGCTCGCCGACGCGCAGCTTCAGCGGCACTTCCTTGGCGCCGCGCCAGACCACGACGTCGACGGTGTTGCCGACGCGGGCATTGGCGACCACCCTCGGGAAGCGGCGCAGGTCGAGAACCTCCTGGCCACCGAACGACAGGATGATGTCGTTGCGCTTCAGGCCCGCCTTGGCGGCCGGGCCGTCGGCCGTGACATTGGCCACCAGCACGCCGCGGGCGCGGTCGAGGCCGAACGAATCGGCGATGTCGTCGGTGACGCTCTGGTAGCTGACTCCGATCCAGCCGCGCTTGACCTTGCCGAACTCGCGGAGCTGGTCGGCGACCTGCTTCACCATGTTCGACGGGATCGAGAAGGCGAGACCGGCATTGGTACCGGAGGGCGAATAGATCGCGGTGTTGACGCCGATGACCTCGCCGTCGGTGTTGAACAGCGGACCGCCCGAGTTGCCCTTGTTGATGGCCGCGTCGGTCTGCAGGTAATCGTCGAGCGAGTCGTTCAGCGATCGGCCGCGTGCCGAGATGATGCCGGCCGTCACCGAATGGCCCATGCCGAACGGATTGCCGATGGCGATCACCCAGTCGCCGACCCGCGACTTGTCCGAATCGCCCCACTTCACCGCCGGCAGCGGCTTCTTGTTGGGCGGCTCGACCTTGAGCACGGCGAGGTCGACGCGGCTGTCGGAGCCGATCAGCTTGGCCTTGAGCTGGGTGTCGTCGCGGAAGATGACGGTGATGTCCTCGGCGCCTTGGATCACATGGTTGTTGGTGACGATGTAGCCCTCGCCATCGATCACGAACCCGGAGCCCAGCGACGTGCCGCGGCGCTTCTGCTGCTCCTCACCGCCGCGCTTGTCGAAGAACTCCTTGAAGAGTTCCTCGAAGGGCGAGCCGGGCGGAAGCTGCGGCATGTCCCGCAGACGCGGCCCCTGCTGGGGCACGTTCTGCGTGGTCGTGATGTTGACGACGGTCGGCATCAGCTTGTCGACCAGCTCGGCGAAGCTCTCGGTCGGCTGACGCGCCCAGGCGGGCTCCGTCGCGACGAGGCCGACGGATGCGATGGCCGCAAGAACGGCCCCTCTGAAATAGCCTTGAAAATCAGCTAGAATCACGACCGACCTCCAACGGCGCTCAAGGCCAAACGGTCGATACGGCCGGCGCCGCGCGTTAGAGTTACTGTCTAACTGCGGGCCGATTGTGGCGCAAATAAAGAGGTCGTTATCGAGCGCGGTTTTGCGGCGTTTTGGCCATGTGGCCAAAAAGAAACCGGCGGCGTGGCAGGAGTGCCACAGCCGCCGGTCGGTACGATCTTTGCCGGAGCCTACTGCTTCGGCGCGGGGAGTCCGGACGGGTCGTTGAAGAACCGGAAGAAGTCGTTGTCCGGGCTCAGCAGCATGGTCGTGCCACCCGAACCGAACGCCTGCTTGTAGGCCTCCATGCGCCGGTAGAAGGCGTAGAAGTCCTTATCCTTGCTGAAGGCCTTGGCGTAGATCTCGGTCGCCGAGGCGTCGGCCTCGCCTCGCACGATCTGGCCCTTCAACCCGGCATCAGCCTTGATGACGGCCACTTCTCGGTCGGCCGTCGCCTTGATGCGGGCGTTCTCCTCGTCGCCCTCGGCGCGAAGCTGGCCGGCCTCGCGCTCGCGGTCGGTCTTCATGCGGTTGTAGACCGACTGGGAGTTGGCCTGTGGCAGGTCCGCCCGCTTGATGCGCACGTCGACCGTCTGGACACCCAGCTCCATGGTCTTGACGTTCACCCGCCGGGTGATGTCGTCCATGAGGTTTGCGCGCTGGTCGGTCAGCACCGCATGCAGCGGCACCGACGACAGCACGCCGCGGATCTCGGAGTTGATCAGCGAGTCGAGGAGCCCGCGCAGGGTGGTTTCACCTCCCGGCACGGTCTGCGCATAAAGTTTGGCCGCGACGATCTTGTAGCGGGCATAGGCGTCGACCACGAGACGCTTCTGGTCGCCCGCGATGATCTCGAACTCCTCGGCTTCGTAGTCGAGCAGTCGGCGGTCGATCCGCTGGATGTCCTGGATCAGCGGGATCTTGGCGTAGAGACCCGGGTCGGTCTTCGGATCGCCGACGATGGCGCCGAACTGGCGCACCAGGACCTGCTTGGTCGGGTCGACCGTGTAGAAGGTCTGGGTCACGAGGAAGCCCACGATCGCGAGCACGACCAGCGCGATGATCGAACGGTTGCTCATCGCGTGGCTCCCGGCAGGGGCTGAGGTGCGCGCGGTGGCTGCGGCCCGACGCCCGGCGTCTGGCCCGAGCGCAGCTCGGGCAGCGGCAGATAGGGCAGCACGCCGCCGTTGTTGGTCGTGCCCTTGTCGACCAGCACCTTGTTCACGTTGCGCAGCACCTCTTCCATCGTGTCGAGGTAGAGACGCTCGGTGGTGATGTCCTTGGCCTTGGCCCACTGCTCGTAGACCTGGTCGAACCGCTGGGCGTCACCGCTGGCGCGCGCCACGGTCTCGGCCTTGTAGGCTTCGGAGCGCTGGATGATCGATTCCGCCTCGCCCTTTGCCCGCGGGAGCTGCTGATTACGGTAGGTGTTGCCCTCGTTGATCAGCTTCTCCTTGTCGGCGCGAGCGGCCTGGACGTCACGGAACGCCGCAATGACTTCCTGCGGCGGGTCCACGCGCAGGAGCTGGATCTGCGAAATGCGGACGCCGAGCCCATACTCGTCGAGAATGCCCTGCAGCAGGTCCTTGGTGTCCTGCTCGATACGGCTGCGGCCCTCGGTCTGGGCATATTGCAGGTTCGACTTGCCGATGACCTCGCGCATGGCGGCCTCGGCGCCGGCCCGCACGTTTTCCTCTGGATTGCGCACGTCGAATGCGTACTTGAAGACGTCTTTGATCTGCCAGAGCACCGCGAACTCGATGTCGACGATGTTCTCGTCGCCGGTCAGCATCAGGTTTTCCGTCGAAGTCGGGCGCGGCCCACGGGTATAGGGCGTCGTCGCCTGGCTGCCACGCGAACCGATGACCGTGCGGCGCTGGTCCTGGACGTTCACGACCACGACATTGCCGATCGGGGCCGGCAGATTGTAGTGCAGGCCGGGCTCGACCGGCTTTCCGTAGGGCTTGCCGAACACGAGCTGGATGGCCTGCTGGTTGGGCTGCACGCGAAAGAAGCCGGTGGCCAGCCAGACGACGAGCGCGCCCAGGACCACGAGGGCGATGCCCTTGTAGGTGCCGAAGCCGCCGGGCATGAGGTTTTTGAGGCGTTCCTGACCCTTGCGGATCACGTCTTCCATATCGGGCGGGCGTCGCGAGCCAAACGGACCGCCGCCGCCGCCACCACCGCCACCCTTGTTGCCACCGCCACCGCCGCCGCCCCAGGGACCACCGCCGCCGCCGCCGCCGCCACTACCGCCGCCGCCGCCCCAGGGGCCGCCGCCGCCGTTGTTATTCCACGCCATTTTTCACCTCAGGGCCCCTGCTGCCGCTTATCACCGCGCTTGGGCGCGTTGTCGCTTTTGATTTCCAGACGCTCTGCATATATGTGACGACAGGCCCACCTTCAATCAAGCGGCGGACGTGAAATTGCGCCGCAGCGGAA
Source organism: Reyranella sp. (assembly GCF_965279625.1). Classification (GTDB taxonomy): domain Bacteria; phylum Pseudomonadota; class Alphaproteobacteria; order Reyranellales; family Reyranellaceae; genus Reyranella. Next base: position 4,381,140 of record NZ_OZ257251.1, on the reverse strand, counting down.
GCAGCAGAACATGGCGGAAATCACCGAATCGGCCGTCCGCAAGGTTCTCGATACCGTGATCGATCCGGTGACGAGCCGCAGCGTCGCGGCACTCGGCATGGTGAGCGGTGTCGTAACCCGCGCCGGCCACGTCGCAGTGACCCTCGAAGTCGATCCCGCGCGCGGCACGGCGCTCGAACCGCTGCGCCAGGCCTGCGAACAGGCGATCCGCGCGATGCCCGGCGTTCTCTCGGCGACCGCGGTGATGACGGCGGAGCGCGCCGCGCCGCCCCCACCGCCTGCGGCGGGCGGCCACCACGGCCACAGCCACGGCGCGCCCGCGGCCAAGACGACCGGCGGCGGCGGCCGCATCGACGTGCCGGGCGTGAAGCACATCATCGCCGTGGCGTCCGGCAAGGGTGGCGTCGGCAAGTCGACCACCGCCGTCAACCTGGCGCTCGGCCTCGCCGCCAACGGCCTCGCGACCGGGCTGCTCGACGCCGACATCTATGGCCCCTCGATGCCGCGCATGCTGGGCGTGACGGAGAAGCCCGAGTCGGCCGACGGCAAGATGCTGAAGCCGATCGAGAAGTACGGACTCAAGACCATGTCGATCGGCTACATCGTGAACGAGGACACGCCGATGATCTGGCGCGGCCCCATGGTGTCGAGCGCGCTTGAGCAGATGCTGCGCGACGTGCAGTGGGGCGACCTCGACGTGCTGGTCGTCGACATGCCGCCGGGCACCGGCGACGCCCAGCTCACGCTGGCCCAGCGCGTGGCGCTGGCCGGCGCCGTCATCGTCTCGACGCCGCAGGACATCGCCCTGGTCGACGCGCGCAAGGGCCTCAACATGTTCCGCAAGGTCGCGGTGCCGGTGCTCGGCATCGTCGAGAACATGAGCTACTTCCTGTGCCCCCACTGCGGTGAGCGCTCGGAGATCTTCGGCCATGGCGGCGCCCGCGAGGAGGCGGAAAAGCTCGGCGTGCCGTTCCTCGGCGAGATCCCGCTTCATCTCGACATCCGCACCACGTCCGACAGCGGCCATCCGATCGTGGTGTCGAAGCCCGACAGCGCCCATGCGCAGGCCTACAAGAACATCGCCGGCCGCGTTTGGAAGCAGCTGTCCGCCAACCAGCGCGGCGCCCGCAGGGCCCCGAACATCGTGGTGCAGTAAATCATTGTCGTCCTGAGCGCAGCGAAGGACCTTGCGTCACCGCACAAATATCGTCTGACCGCGAAGCAAGGTCCTTCGCTGCGCTCAGGACGACAGAGTTTCAGCCGCGCTGGCGGGACTTCTTGGGACGCCAGCCGGGGCGCCATTGGCCGATCAGGCCGTGGACGCCGATCATCGAGCCGGCGACCAGTTCGAGGGCGAGGAAGCGGCGGTCTTCGACCCAGCCGGGGAGCTGGATGTTCAGCGCGAGATCGCGGCGGAAGCCGAACTGGTTGTAGTATTCGGGGTCGCCGACCAGGATGATGCGGCTGTGGCCCAGCATGCGCGACTGCGCCATCGAGTGCCACATCAGCGCCTTGCCGTAGCCCAGGCCGCGCAGTTCGGGCGAGATGGCGAGCGGGCCCAGCATCACCGCCGGCCACTTGTCGTTGATCAGGATCGGCCAGTTGCGGATCGAGGCCACCATCCTGTCCTTCTGGTCGATCGCCACGAAGCACAGTTCGCGGATCGGCTTCACGCCCTCGCGCAACCGGTAGACCGTCTTCTGCTGGCGGTCGGGGCCGAAGGCCGCCTCGTTCATCTCCTCGACCGCCGTATTGTCGCGCGGCCGCTGGCGCAGCAGCCGCAGCCGGCCGGGATCGCGGATCACGTCGCCTGACCGAGCGACGCCATCAGTTCGCGCCATTCACGGGCGCTGAGCCCGCTCGACTTCTGATCCACCGTTTCGCCCGCCAGCATGCGCTTGACGATGGCCAGCCCGGTCTTGGAGAGGTGCGTGCCGCCCAGGCGATATTCGACGAAGGCGTCGTGGCTGATCGGGCACCAGCGCTTCAGCGTATCGAGCATCGTCTCGGCATAGACGCGGATTTCGTACTGCGCATGGGCATCGGCGCGCAGCGACAGGAAATGCATGAGATTGTGGAGGTTCGTCTTCCAGTACCACTGGGTATAGAAGCCCAGCGACAGGTTCATGCGGGCGAGCTCGCGCGCGAGGCCCGAGCGCTCGGGATCGAGCGGCGCGCCGCCCTCGCCCTCGTTCAGCATCTCGAGATAGTGCTCGTAGACGAGCTCGGCGTCCTGCTTCAGCAGGTTGAAGACGCGCTCGGCCTCCTTGCCCGCCAGCACCGCATCGCGGCCCTGCCGGTTCATCGCGCTCTGGGCGGCGAGATGCTCGGGCTTGGGGATGTAGAACTCGTTGTCGAGGATCGAGTAACGCGCGGAATATTCGTTCACGTTGGCGGTGCGATGGCGGATCCACTGGCGCGCCACGAAGATCGGCAGCTTCACGTGGTACTTGATCTCGCACATCTCGAACGGCGTCGTGTGGCGGTGCCGCATGAGATAGTTGATGAGGCCGCGATCCTCGCTGACCTTCTTGGTGCCGCGGCCGTAGCTCACCCGCGCGGCCTGCACCACGGCGGCATCGTCGCCCATGTAGTCGACGACGCGGACGAAGCCGTGATCGAGCACGGGCAGCGCCTGGTAGAGGATTTCCTCCAGCGCCGGAGCGACCGGGCGCAAGGTCGGCTGGGCGCCGGCCCGGGCCTGGTCGATTTCTGCCTGCTGGTCGCTGGAGAGGGGCATCGTTTGCGTCGTCCTTGTTTGCGCCGGACTTTATGGGCGCGAGCGACGGCAGGCCATGGGAAAACCTCGGAAAGGCGCGCGGGTAATCGACGCCACGGGAAGCCTTCAAAAAGCCGAAGGAAGCGCCTATATAGGGCGCGTCGGGAAACCGACTATGGCGATAAACGCCGCGTGACATAAGCGTTTCGGACCCGGGGGCAGTACCCGGCGCCTCCACCATTATTTCTCCACCCTTGGGTGGAACCGATGGGGGCGAACCAGGATCGACGGGCGTGGTAAAGACGCGGTTTTTGCTCGGTATGGTTCCGCCGTGACGGGCCATTCACAAGTGCTAACGATAACACCGTTACACTCGCTGCTGCCGCCTAAACAGCGGACGTAAGCGCGGTCCGGGGGGCACCGGGCAACAGAAGCCCCCCACTCTTCCGTCCAGCCATCCCCACTTTCTTTCCCGGCAATTGCCCGCTATTGCCTTCGTTGACTCTCCCCCATCGGGGGGCGATGCTTTCACAAATTTCCGACAGGCCATGAACGATCGCTTTCACTACGACGCTCTCGTCGACGATGCGCTGCGCAGCGTCGTGCGACGCGTGCTGACTCAGGTCGCGGAAACGGGACTGCCGGGCTCGCACCATTTCTACATCAGCTTCCGCAGCACCGATCCCGGCGTGGAACTGCCGGATTATCTTCGGGCGAAGTATCCCGACGAGATGACTATCGTGCTCCAGCACCAGTACTGGGACCTGATCATCCGCGAAGACGATTTCGAGGTCACGGTCAGCTTCAACAAGCTGCAGGAGCGCATAAAGGTGCCGTTCGCCGCGCTCTCGGCCTTCGTCGATCCGTCGGTCCGCTTCGGCCTGCAGTTCGATCGCCGCGACAAGGCCACGGGGGAGAAGCTCTCCGCCGAGAAACCGGAAGGCGCAGCCGCGCCGACCCCGCTGCCCGTGCCGGAGAAGCGGCCGGCGCCGCCTGTCCAGGAAGGCGAGACCGCCGCGACCGAGGGCGACGCCACGACCGCCGAACCGCCCAAGCCCGAGGATGCGGCCTCCAAGGTCGTCAAGCTCGACAGCTTCCGAAAGAAGTAGGTAGACGCCGCCGCCCGGCTGCGGCAGGAAACCGGCGCCCCGACAGGGTCGCCAGGAGAGAAGACGCATGCCCGAGTTCCAGTTTCAGGAAATGTTCCCGAGCCACGAGGACACGACGCCCTACCGCAAGCTCACCTCTGACTTCGTCGGCACCACCAGGTTCAACGGCCGCGACGTCCTCACCGTCGCGCCCGAGGCCCTGACCACCCTGACAGCCGCGGCCTTCCACGACATTTCCCACCTGCTGCGCCCGGGCCACCTCCAGCAGCTGCGCAACATCCTCGACGACGGCGAGGCCTCGGCCAACGACCGCTACGTGGCGCTCGAACTGCTGAAGAACGCCAACATCTCGGCCGGCGGCGTGCTGCCGATGTGCCAGGACACCGGCACCGCCATCGTCATGGCCAAGAAGGGCCAGGCGGTGTGGACCGGCGGCGGCGACGAGGAAGCGATCGCCAAGGGCGTCTACAAGACCTACACCGAGACCAACCTGCGCTATTCGCAGGTCTCGCCGCTGTCGATGTTCAAGGAAGTGCAGACCGGCACGAACCTGCCGGCGCAGATCGACATCTATGCGACCGACGGCGACGCCTACAAGTTCCTGTTCGTCGCCAAGGGCGGCGGCTCGGCCAACAAGACCTACCTGCACCAGCAGACGCCGGCCGTGCTGAACGAGGCCTCGCTGCTCAAGTTCCTCGACACCCAGATCCGCACGCTCGGCACCGCCGCCTGCCCGCCCTATCATCTGGCCATCGTGGTTGGCGGCACCTCCGCGGAGATGAACCTCAAGACGGTGAAGCTCGCCTCGACGCGCTACCTCGACGACCTGCCCAGCGAGGGCAACAACAAGGGCGTGGCCATCCGCGATCGCGAGATGGAGCAGAAGGTGCTGGAGCTCACGCGCCAGATGGGCATCGGCGCGCAGTTCGGCGGCAAGTATTTCTGCCACGACGTGCGCGTGATCCGCATCGCCCGACACGGCGCCTCGGTGCCGATCGGCATCGGCGTCTCCTGCTCGGCCGACCGCCAGGCCGTCGGCAAGATCACGAAGGACGGCGTCTTCCTCGAACAGCTCGAACACAATCCGGCGCAGTTCCTGCCCGAGATCGAGCCGGCGCAGCTCTCGGGCGACGTCGTCTCGGTCGATCTGAACAAGGGCATGGCCCACACGCTGTCGGTGCTGACGAAGCATCCGGTGAAGACCCGCGTGAACCTCAGCGGCACGCTGATCGTGGCGCGCGACTCCGCGCACGCCAAGCTCAAGGAGCGTCTCGATCGCGGCGAGGGTCTGCCGGACTATTTCAAGCAGTTCCCAGTCTATTACGCCGGCCCCGCCAAGACGCCGACCGGCATGGCCTCGGGCTCGTTCGGCCCGACCACGGCCGGCCGCATGGATTCCTATGTCGACCTCTTCCAGGCCAATGGCGGCTCGATGGTCATGCTGGCCAAGGGCAACCGCAGCAAGCAGGTCGTCGACGCCTGCCGCAAGCACAAGGGCTTCTATCTCGGCTCGATCGGCGGCCCGGCCGCCATCCTGGCCCAGGACGTCATCAAGAAGGTCGAGGTGCTGGAGTATCCGGAGCTCGGCATGGAAGCGATCTGGCGCATCCAGGTTGAGAACTTCCCGGCCTTCATCATCACCGACGACAAGGGCAACGACTTCTTCAGCGACCTGAAGATCTGAGGTTCGACGTAAAGGTCCCTCTCAAGACCGTGTCTTGTCGATCCACACGCCGCCGGTGCGGGCGTTGATGACGCGCAGCCAGGTGCCGTGGCACCCGAGGACGCGGAAGCTCTCCGCGTCGCCTTCGGACATCGCCAGCTGGCTGCCCATCGGCCCCGGCAGGCTGTAGAGCGCGCGGCCCGGCACGACATCGACCCAGAGCTGGTCCGCCGGCACCCAGCCATCGAGTTGTGGAGCGTCCGCGACCGCGACGTGCGCCCAGCCGCTCTGGCCGCCGGACAGGATGAGCGCAGCGTCCCCCCGAAGCGCCCCGATCGCGGGCGAGAGCAGCGTCGGCCCCGACCTCAGCGCGAGCATGTCGCCCGGCGGCAGGAGCGAATGGACGTCGACAGGCGTGCACGATCCGGCCGGGCCGGTTCTGGCGTCGACCGAACGCTCGACGACGGCAAAACCGGCCAGCACGGCAAGCGTGCCGATCATGGCGCGAATCATCGTAGCCCTTCCCACAATGTGCCGGCTGCCCCGGCAGCCGGCCCCCCATCCGCCGTCCTTCTAGGATCACGGTGCAGCGGAGTCGCGGCAGGGTTTGTAAGAATTGTTTTCCGGCCTGCGCTACACTTCCCGCCATGAACCTCGCCAAGCAGCATCTCGACATCGGCCTGTTCTCGAACAAGCGCGACGAACAACTCGCCTTCTGGCAGCAGACGGTCGGTCTGCCCTACGATCACATGGGCAAGCTCGGCGGCGGTATGCAGCAGCACCGCCACCACATGAACGGCTCGATCCTGAAGATGAATCATGCGCGCGGGCCCCTGCCCGACGCACCGCCCTCCGGCATCATCGGCCTCGAGATCGCGCGCGAGGGGCTGGCGGCGCCGCAGCCTCTGGCCGATCCGGACGGCAACAAGGTGACCCTGGTGCCCAAGGGCCCGGCCGGTGTCGACGGCGTCGCCATCCTGCTACGAGTCAACGATCCCGCCGCCCACGACCGCTTCTGGACGCACGCCATGCAGTTCGAGCGCGCGGGCGAGGGCCGCTATCGCTGCGGCGACTCGCTTGTCGTGGTGGCCGAGCGCGGAAAAGTCGAGAGCGCGGTCGGCCAGTGGCGCGGCCCCGGCTATCGTTACATGACGGTGCAGGTGTGGGATTGCCTGGCCGAGTATGCCGGCATTCTGGAGCGCGGCGGCGCCTCGGGGGGCGAGCCGCGCGTGCTGGGTGAGACGGTGCGCTATGCGTTCGTCTGCGATCCCGACGGCAACCACATCGAGATCAGCCAGCGCGCTTCGTTGACGGGCGGGACGCTCTAGGCGCCCCGCCGGCTTGGAGCCTTAGCGCTTGCCCTTGCGGGCCTTGCGGGCGGCGTAGCGGGCGTCGCGAGCGGCCTTCTGCTCGGCCTCGGTCAGCACTGGCTTGGCAGCGGCCCGTCGGGCGGCACGCTCGGCCTCCGCGGCTTCGGCCGCCGCAGCGGCTTCTGCTGCCGCTGCTGCAGCCTCTGCGGCTGCCTTTGCAGCGGCCGCGTCGGCCGCTTCCTTTGCCGCCGCCAGTTCTGCAGCGATGCGCGCGTCTTCCAGCCGCTTGGCTTCCCGGCGCTCGGCCTCGCGCGCCTCGCGGGCGGCCGCGATGGCGGCGCGCTCGGCCTGCTTCTTGATCAGTTCCGGATCGTTGGCCTTGGCCTTGGCCTTCTCGAGCAAGGCCTGCTTGGCCGCCGCGGCGGTCGCAAGGCGATCGCCGAAATCCACGTTCCTGCCGCTCATGTCCTAGTCTTTACTCCGCCGCCGCAGCGGCCTGCTTCTTGGCGCGCTTGCGGTCCTCGGCATTGAGGTAACGCTTGCGCAGCCGGATCGATTTCGGGGTGATCTCGACCAGTTCATCTTCCTCAATATAGGCGATTGCCTGCTCGAGCGACATCTTGCGCGGCGGCGTGAGGCGGACGGCCTCGTCCTTGCCGGCGGCACGGATGTTGGTGAGCTGCTTGCCCTTGAGGACGTTCACTTCGAGGTCGTTGCCGCGGCTGTGCTCGCCGATCACCATGCCCATGTAAACGGGCACGCCGGGCTCGATGAACATCGGGCCGCGATCCTCGAGGTTCCACATCGCGTACATCACCGCGTTGCCCGCGGCATTGGCGATCAGCGCACCGTTGCGACGGCCGGCGATCGGGCCGCGATAGGCGCCGTATTCGTGGAACAGGCGGTTCATCACGCCGGTGCCGCGCGTGTCGGTCAGAAACTCACCGTGATAGCCGATCAGGCCGCGCGACGGGGCGTAGAACACCAGGCGGGTCTTGCCGGCGCCCGACGGGCGCATGTCCTGCAGCTCGCCCTTGCGCAGCGAGATCTGCTCGACGACGGCACCGGTATAGGCGTCGTCGACGTCGATCACGACTTCCTCGATCGGCTCCTGGCGCTGGCCGGTGACCGGATCGGTCTGGAACAGCACGCGCGGACGGCCGACGGCGAGTTCGAAGCCCTCGCGGCGCATCGTCTCGATCAGCACGCCGAGCTGCAATTCGCCGCGACCGGCGACTTCGTAGGAATCGGCGTTCTCGGTGTCGCTGACGCGGATCGCGACGTTGCCTTCCGCCTCGCGCATCAGGCGCGCGCGGATCATGCGGGTCGTGACCTTGTCGCCTTCGGTGCCGGCGAGCGGCGAGTCGTTGACCATGAAAGTCATGGCGAGAGTCGGCGGATCGATCGGCTGAGAGTGTATCGGCTCGGAGATCGTCAGATCACCGATCGTGTCGGCCACGGTGGCGACCTTCATGCCGGCAATGGCCACGATGTCGCCGGCCTCTGCCGACTCGAGCGCCACACGCTCGAGGCCGCGGAAGGCCAGGATACGCGTGATACGGGTCTGCTCGAGTTCCGTGCCGTCGCGGCTCAGCGCCTTGACCATCGAGTTGGGCTTGATCGAACCCGACAGGATACGGCCTGTCAGGATGCGGCCCAGGAAGTTGTCGGCCTCGAGCGTCGTCACCAGCATGCGGAACGCCGGATCGGGATCGACCTTCGGCGCCGGCACGTGGTTCACCAGCAGCTCGAACAGCGGGTTCATGTCCGTGTGCTCGGCCTCGAGCGAGGTCGCGGCCCAGCCCTGGCGGGCCGAGGCGAAGAGCGTCGGGAAGTCGAGCTGCTCGTCGGAAGCCTCGAGCGCCGAGAAGAGATCGAACACCTCGTCGTGCACTTCGTGGGCGCGGGCGTCCGAGCGGTCGACCTTGTTGATCAGCACGATCGGCTTCAGGCCGAGGCGCAGCGCCTTGCCGAGCACGAACTTGGTCTGCGGCAGCGGCCCTTCGGCAGCGTCGACCAGCAGCACGACACCGTCGACCATCGACAGGATGCGCTCGACCTCGCCGCCGAAATCGGCGTGGCCGGGCGTGTCGACGATGTTGATACGCGTGCCATGCCATTCGACCGAAGTCGCCTTGGCCAGGATGGTGATACCCCGTTCGCGTTCGAGGTCGTTCGAATCCATGGCGCGCTCGGCCACCTGCTGGTTCTCGCGGAACGTGCCGCTCTGCTTCAGCAGGCAATCGACCAGTGTGGTCTTGCCATGGTCGACGTGCGCGATGATCGCGACGTTACGGATTTCCATAATGATTTGTCCGGAGGGTTGGTTGGGCGCGCTTATACGCACGCTCTGTGACGGCGGCAAGGCAGGTTGAGGAGGCGTGTTGCCGCTGCCGGGGCCCGCTGCCACAGTCCCGTCATGCGTAAACGCTCGGTCACCATCGACGGCCACCGCACCAGCATCTCGCTGGAAGATGCCTTCTGGAGCGAGCTTTCAGCCCTCTCCCAGGCGCGCGGCCTGTCGCTCAACGCTCTGGTCGCGGAGATCGACCGCGGCCGGGCACAGGAGCTCACCAACCTGTCGAGCGCCCTGCGGCTCTATGTACTCCACGAGTTGAGGCAAAGCACGATCAGTCGAGATTGAAGCCCTTGGCGCGCACGAATGCGCCGAAATCGGCACGCTCCGGAACCGAATATTGCCGGGCCTTGTCCTCGGACCAGCCATAGGCCGGGTCCTCGCCAAATTTCTCTACGAAGCGCTGGGTTTTGTAGGGCTGGGTCTCGTTGCGCCGCCGGTCGTAGGCCTCGACCTTCCCCTGGAGGCCCGTCTCGTCGTAGCGATCGCGATGAATCGACACGTCGAGCCCCAGCCGCGGGCTCATCACGCCCTCGAAGGACGGCCAGCCGACACCGAGGCCGGCCACCGGAAAGACGTGCGGCGGCAGGCCCAGCACCTCGGAAACCCGGGCCGCCTGGTTGCGGATCTGGCTGATCGGGCAGGTCCCGAGCCCAACCCGGTCGGCGGCGGCGATGAAGGTCGCCAGCACGATGCCGGCATCGACGGCAGCATTGAAGAACGGGTCGAGATGGTCGTTCACGAAGGGCCGGCCGCGCCAATCGAACAGCAGCCGGTGGCGGCGGTTGTTGCCGCAGAACACCAGCAGCGCCGGGCCGGCGGCGGCCCACGGATTCTCCGGGATCAGGGCCTGGAGCTTCTCGCGCTGTTCCTTGTCGGTGACGATCACGATGTCGGCCTGCTGCAGGTCGCTCTTGGACGGCGCCGACAGCGCCACGGCGCAGAGCGTGTCCAGCAGCGCCGGATCGAGCGGCTTGTCGGAATAGCGCCGCACGACGCGGCGGTTCGCCATCTCGGCCAGGACATCGACGCCCTTCGGCGCCTCCGACAGAGGGGGCGCGGAACCGAACCGCGCCTTGAGCACGGACTTCAAACGATCAAGCACGGGAACTCCTAACGGCCGAAAATATTGGGGATCGGAATGTTGGGGATCAGCGAGCGCGGCTGCCCCGGCAGGATCTGCTCCAGCTGCTGCAGCTGCTGCGCGCCCGGCAGGGTGCTGGCCATGCCCGGCGGGTCCTTGGCACTGCCGCGCGAGACGCCGAGCGACGGCGAGGACATCGCGCCCCGTGCCGTCGTGATCAGGTAGGGCGCCGACCCGTCCTCGGCGATGTAGAAATTGACCGTCGTGTCGGTGGTCGAGGCGCCGAGATTGGTGCGCGTGGAGATCCGTGCCGTCGCGCGATTGCCTTGCACCGCCAGCCCCTTGTCGGTCAGCACGCCACCCGCGATGTCGACATGGCCCGAGATCGGGCTGTCGTGGTTGACGAAGCGATTCAACACCAGCGAGATCGCGTTCAGCATGCTGGTGGGCGACATCCCGCGCTGGCCGACGGCGCCCAGCACGTTACCCAGGGTCTGGTCGATCACCGTGCTGGCCGCACCGGCCGCCACCGAGCCCAGCATCTGCAGCGCCTTGTCGGCGCCGACGAAGATGTGCCCGCCGAGCTGCGCGCCGCCTGCCATCGAAGCCCTGATCTGGTTGGAGGTCGTGCCGCTGCCGCGCAGGGTGATGCCGTTGGCGTTCAGCTTGCCGTCGATCGTGACCTTGATGGCGCCGCCGAACTGGTTCGAGCCGGAGGTGCTGCGCAGCATCTCGCCCAGGATGATTCCGTTGGCGTCTCCCTTGAAGTCGAGGGAGAGCGCCGGCTGGGTGGCGTTGACCGTCCCTGCGAGCGCCAGCGAACCGCCATAGAGCGAGCCCTTGAAGTGCTGCACCGTGAGGATGCCGTCCTTCAGCGAAGCCGAAAGGTCGGCGTTGCCGATGCGCAGCGGCGAACTGACCAGGGTGCCGGCCACCAGCTTCAGCGAGCCGTCGATGCTGCGCAAGGCCGCCGTGTCGATCGGCTTGCCGGCCGCCTGGCCTCGCGCAGCCGGTCGCGCCGGCGCTCCCCCGCTGCCGCCGATCCGGTCGAGATCGAGCACGCCGGCGCGCAGGTCGGCATTGATCGTGGTGCGGCCGGACAGGCGGGCATCGATCGAGCCGTCGAGCGCCTGGCCGTTGAGCACCAGGTTGCCCTTGTAGGCGGCCAACTGCGGCAAGCCCTTGGAGGCGCCGGGCAGCGCCAGGGTGCCGTTCGCCTTCACGCTCTGGCCCAGGACGTTGACGTTGAGATCACGCAGCGTGAGCTGCTCGGCCGTGCCCGCGACGCCGCCGCTCGCGCTCACCGCGCCGAGATCGGCCGGCGCCGTGGTGCCGGCGACCTTGAGCACGCGGCTCATGTCGGGCGCCTCGAAATTGAAGGCGATGTCGGCCCGCGGCTGTGGTGCCGAATAATTGGCGACGGTGCCGCGCACTGCGAGACGGCCGCCTCCCAGGTTCGAGACCTTGATGTCGTTCAGCCGCAGCGTGCTGCCCTGCAGCGCCACGTCGACATCGACACCCTGGATCGTCTCCTTGTTGTAGATGAGCCTGGCCACCTTGGCCTTGAGGCCAACCGAGGGGCCGGCCACGGCAAGCGCCGAAGGCGGGGCGGACGCACCGGAGGCAGCAGCAGGCTTCTGCCGCGCCGCGACCGGGACCAGGAAGGAATCGAGGTCGAGCGTGTCGAGACTGACGCTGGTCACGATCGACAGCGGGACGGTGAAGGTGACCGTCACGCCGCCGCTGCCCTTGAGATCGTCGAGCTCGAAGACGGCATCGCTCACCTGCACGTTGCCGCCGGTCGAGGACATGCGGCCGCGCAGGCTCAGCTTCTGCAGCTTGGAGGGCGGCACCGACGACAGGTCGACGGCGAGCCAGGACAGGGTTTCGCGCAGCTTCGGCCCGACCAGGCTGAACTGCCCGGTGACGCCGGGCCGCGCGGCATCGCCCGTCAGGGTCGACTGCGCCTGCAGGACCATGTCGCCGGGCAGCGTGGCGGTGAGCTTCGGCACCGCCACGGCGCCAGCCTTGGCATCGATCTCCAGCACGACGTTGCGGACCGGCTGCTTGTTATAGATCACCTCGCCGACCTCGAAGGCGACCTTGGCCGTGAGATCCCCGAGGTAGCTCTGCGACGTCGCAGCGGGTGCGCTCGCGGGCGCCGCAGCGGGAGCAGAGGGCGTTGAGCCAGACGCGGGCTGGATCGCGGCCAGCCACCGGTCGAGGTCGAGCTTGGGCACGGCAAGCTTGCCCTCGACGGCGAGCGTGGGCTTCAGCGCGACCGAAAGCGATCCCGAGCCGCTGTCCTGGCCCAGGGCGATCTTGAAATCCCGTGCGGCAAACGCCGTCTGCGAAACGTCGATGCCGCCGTCGAAGCTGAACTTGCCGGCAAGAATCGCCGGCAGGATGGGCTCGGGCTGACCGGCGAGTTTGACCAGGGTGCCGACGAAGGTCGTGAGCTGCTCGGCCGAAGCGGAGGCCACGCCGGAAATCTTCGCGGCCACGCCCAACTCGCTCAGCGTGCCCTTGAAGCCGAGCTTGCCGCCGCCCGCCTGCAGGGAGAGGTCGGCCGTGTGGCCGTTGCTGCCGCGCGCGCCGACCGCGAGGTCGAGCCTGAGCGGCGTGCCGTTGACCGAGGCGTCGCCCGCCAGCGAATAGGGACCGTCGATCGAGCCGACCGAAGCCGTGAAGTTCGCCTTCTCGGCGACCACCGATACGCCTGCCTTCGAATCGCTGAAGATCAGCGTGCCGTTGTCGATGGTGAGCCGGCCGAGCGACAGCGGCCGCGGCGAGCTGGGTTTGGCCGCGGCGGGTTTGGCTTCCGCGACCGACGGCGCAAACTCCCAGTTCGGCTTACCCTCGGCATTGATCTCCAGCACGATCTTGGGTTCGACCAGCGTCACCTCGCTGACCTCGATGCTGCCGACCAGCAGGGCCAGCAGCGAAGGCTTCACGGTGACCGACTTCACCTCGACCATGTTGGCGTTCTTGGAGCCGGCGACGTTGAAGAACTTCACGCCGGTCACCGTCACGGTCGGCGTGGGCAGCAGCGACAGCGAGATCGGCCCGTCGATCACCAGATCGCGCCCGGTCGCCGTCTTCACCTGCGAGACGATCAGCGGCTTGTAGGAATTGACGTTGATCAGGGCGGGCAAGGCCACGAGGGCCACGATCAGCAGGGCGACGATGCCGCCGCCGCCGATCAGGAGACGCTTGCGGGTGGTCGGTGTCATGGCTGGGCTCCCCGGTCCGGCGCGGCGAGACTAGCGCATCGGTGCCGAGCGCGGCATAGAGAAATCCATGGCCGAGATCGTCAACCTGCGACGCGCCCGCAAGGACAAGGCGAAACGCGAACGCGAGACGGAAGCCGACGCGAACCGCCGTCGCTTCGGCCGCACGCGCGTGGAGAAGGACGCCGACAAAGACGCCGCGGAGCGCGCCGCGCGTCTGATCGACGGCAAGCGCCTCGAGCCGGAGAAGAAGGACTAATTACCCTCCTCCCCATTCGAATGGGGAGGTGGCGGCGTAATCGCCGACGAAGGGGTCACGTTGTGGTCGTTCGTTCTTCGGCGCTCCCGGACATTGCAAGCAATGTCCTGCCGCTTGGCGGGCCGAGCTTTGCTCGGCCCTAACGCGCCGGCCGATTGATCGCCAGCCGTTCGAAGAAAGTGCGGGTGTTCTCGTCGGCGCCTGGCCCCGCCACCGCGCGCACGTTGGTGAGTTCGAGACGGCGCCCGCTCTCGGCGTCGATCAGCACGGGCTCGAGCGCGCGATTGTCGGCACGATCCACCAGGTCCATCGGCTTGCCGCCGCGGGCGGCCGGGCCAAAGCGGTCGCCCCACTGCTTCAACCCGACGATCACGGTGAACAGCGCCGCTCCCTTTTCGGTCAGGCGGTATTCGTGGCGCAGCGGACGCTGGCGATAGGCGGTCTTGCGGAAGATCCCGGCCTCCACGAGCTTCTTCAGCCGCGCGGTCAGCACGTTGCGCGCGATGCCGAGATTCTCCTGGAAGTCGTCGAAGCGGCGCACGCCGTAGAACGCGTCGCGCACGATCAGCAGCGTCCACGGCTCGCCGACGACATCGAGCGCCGATGCGATCGAGCAGTTCATCTGTTCGTAGGAGGTGCGCCGCATTCGCAAAGTATAGGGCGGCAGGCGCACGGCGCAATCTTGCGCGACGAACACGCTCCCTCAAAAGCAGAACGCCCGGGTCTTTCGACCCGGGCGCCCTTGGACTGTCTCGATGGTTCCGTCGGCTAGTCGCGCGACTGGCCCATGAAGCTCATCAGGAACTGGAACAGGTTCACGAAGTCCAGGTAGAGGCTCAGAGCGCCGAACACGGCGACCTTCTCGATCATGTCCGTGCCCCAGGCCTCGGAATACTGTTCCTTGATCTTCTGGGTGTCGTAGGCGATCAGGCCCGAGAAGATCAGCACGCCGGCTGCGGAGATGATGAAGCTCATCGTGCCCGACGGCCAGATCATGTTGACGAGGCCGGCCAGGATGAGGCCGATCACGCCCATGAACAGGAACTTGCCCATCGCCGTCAGGTCGCGCTTCGTCGTGTAGCCGTAGAGGCTGAGCGCGCCGAAGGCGGCGGCCGTTACGAAGAAGGTGCGCGCGACGCTGGCGCCGGTGTAGCGGAACAGCAGCAGCGACAGGCTGACGCCCATCAAAGCCGTGACCGCCCAGTAGACCGCCTGTACCGCAGTGGTGCTCATCTGAGCGGCGCGGAACGAGGTCAGAAGCAGCAGGCCGAGCGGAGCGAAGATCGCGACCCAGCCCAGCACGTTCAGGCCAACGACGCGACCCGCCTGGACCTGGAAGAACAGGCCGGCGAGTTCCGGGGAGCTGAACAGACCGAAGGCCACGATGCCCGACAGGGCGAGCCCCGAAGCCATGTAGTTGTACACACGCACCATGTGGGCGCGCAGACCGACATCAAACGACGCCTGGTCGGCAACGGTGCCGGCGCGATTGAAGGTGCCGAAGTTCGGATTTACCATTTGGTTTCAAGCCTCCAAGGGGGCCTCGTTTGCCGAGCCCCTTCGACAGATAATCTGGGGTTACAGATCGACTGAATCAATAGCCAAGTAGCGCGACGGGATTCCAATTTGGACCCGTTCCGGAGAACAATTAGTTCACTCATTGCGCAAAAAGGCAAGAGCCCCTGCCCCAAAGGCGGCGGCCGGGAGCGTCGACGGCGGAGCACTCCCAGACCGCGCCACCGAGGTCAACGGCGGGAGGCGCTCAATCCCGTGCAGCCTCGAATGCCTGCTTGGCGGCATTCCGCGCGTTGATGACGTGTTCCTGCGCCGCCTTCCTTGCCTGCCGCGTGTCGCGCGCCGTGATCGCGGCACAAATCGCACTCATCTCGACATAGCTCTGCTTGGCGCGGCCGGGCAGGGACATCGACCGTGCGCGCAGGAAATTCACGCGCGCCTGAAGCCCCGTGAGCGTCTCTTCGATGATCTTGTTGCCACAGTTGCGAAGGATGATGGCGAAGAAGCCGCTCGTGGTGCTGATCTGTTCGCCGGCGGTTTCGCTGCTTCGCGAAGCGCGGCGGAAGGCTTCGAGGTTCGCAGCCAGGTCCTCGAGGTCGTCGTTCGCGATCATGCCTGCGCAGCGCGCGGCCGCCTCGCCCTCGAGAAGTTCTCGCACTTCGTAAATTTCCTCCGCTTCACGCCATGACAGGCGCGATACCTGTGGGCCGCGGTTCGGCACAATATCGATCAGACGCTCGGCTTGCAGGCTACGAAGCGCTTCGCGCAGCAACGGCCTGCTGACCCCGAGCGAGTTGCACAGATCAGCTTCGACGAGCCGGATACCCGGCGTGAAGACGCCCGATAGTATGGCTCCTCGGAGCTTTTCCACGGTCTCTTGCTGGACGCTCTTGCGGCTTACCCGAAGGTCGATTGTTGCTGTCATGCTTGAACCCCGAATGTCGGAGCGTTTGAACCGGCAATTGTTCCGCAAGTCCAGGTCCCGGACCGAGCGACCTTACCAAATGGCACCATAACCACCTGCCCAAACGCATTTCCCAACGCAAGCCGCGCGCCGTCACCTGTGGCTGGCCCAATCGTTGCACAAACTTCAGGCACGGCCGCATTCAGTTGGCGTCGCAACGGTCATATCCATGCTGAATGTAAGATTGTCTGTCAATCTTATTGACAGACGATTTAGCGAGTGATTGGCTACGCACAGAGAAAAGGTCGTCGCGTGATGGCGGATCCTGCCGCCATCGCCGCAGAGCCAGAAGTTTTGAGTGTGGTGCCAATGGCTGATTCAATTCACATGCATCGGATCGACACGGGTAGGATCACGTTGAACGTCCGCGAGATCGGGAATGGCCCGGTTGCGATCTTCCTGCACGGCATCACGTCGAACTCCGCGGTCTGGGATCCTCAACTTCTCGCCTTGAAGGACACGTTGCGCTGCATCTCCGTCGATCAGCGCGGGCATGGCCTCAGCGACAAACCGGAGACGGGCTACGGCGCAAAGGATCTCGCCGCCGATGTCGTCGCCCTCATTAAGGTCCTGAACGCGGGGCCGGCCTTCATCATCGGCCATTCGCTCGGCGCACGTAACGCCGTTGAGGCCGCGGTGATGGCCCCCGATCTCGTTCGCGCCGTGGTGGCCATCGACTTCACGCCCTACATCGAATCCGAGGTGCTGGATCAACTCTCGACGCGCGTAAATGGCGGCGATCGTCTATTCGCGTCGCAAGAGGAGATCGAAGAGTATCTCCAGAACCGATACCCCTTGATGCCGCCGGAAGCGGTGTCCCTGCGCGCAGCATCGGCCTATCAGAAGGTCGATGGCGGCTTCCGGCCGCTCGCGTCGGCGCCGGCCATGGCGCAGACAGCAGAAGGTCTCCGCGAGAATCTGGTGCCGGCGTTCACGTCGGTTTCGCGCCCCACGCTCATCGTACGGGGCGCGCTGAGCAAGCTCGTCTCCGCGACCGCACTCGAGAAGACACGCGAGTTGCGGCCGGATCTGCCGGTGCTGGTGGTCGACAACGTCGACCACTACGTCAATGAAGAAGCGCCGGAGGTCATGACGAAGGCCATTCGTGACTTCACTTCCAGCCACTGAAGCGCAAATCGCTTGCGAGGCATCATGCAGAGCATGGACCTGGCTCCCGTGAGCATGATGCGTCGAGGATCACCCGGGCGGGCGTCCACGGGCCTGCCCCTCCGAATGAAGAAAATCCGGGCGGGCGCCGTCAAACTGGGCAAAGGCGCCGCCGGCATCGCGGCAATGATCGCGAGCTGGGAAGCCGTGCGTGCGCTGGGCTTCGTCGATCGCCGCGATCTTCCGTCGGCGGCATCCATCGTCGAGACCGCTGCGGTCGACCTCTGGAGTGGCGGGTTGGCCCATGCCGTCCTGGCGACGATCGGATCGTGGGCACCGGGCCTTGCCGTTGCAGCCGTCGCCGGAGCGGGTGCGGGAATCGCGCTCGCCTTGCTACCGCGCCTTGAAATCGCAACCCGCCCGCTGCTGGAATTCGTGCGCCCGATCCCTTCCGTCGCACTCATTCCCGTGGCGCTGCTGGTCCTCGGCGTCGGACTGCAGATGCAGCTCTTCATGATCGCCTTCGCGAGCATCTGGCCCATTCTGTTCAGCACCAAAGCCGGCGTCGAAGACGTCGATCCGCGGTTCGTGGAAACCGGTCGCGTGCTTCATATCGGGCGCACCGCGCGGATCTTTCGGATCGTCCTGCCGGCGATGTTGCCGTCTTTCGCGACCGGTCTTCGCACCGCGTCGGCGATTGCGCTCGTGGTCGCGATCACGGTCGAAATGCTGACCGGCCAGCCGGGCATCGGATCCTACATCGAAAACGTCCGCCTGAGCGGCCTTGTCACCGGAATGTGGGCCTCGATCTTCGTGACCGGTGTGCTCGGCTATCTGGTCAATACCCTGTTCGTTACCGTCGAGCGCGCGACAATGCCCTGGAGCACCGAGAACCGTGACCGCTAGGGGCAGGTACATCACGCCTCTGGCCTGGCAGGCCGCGACGATCCTCGCTCTGATCGCCGTGTGGCAATGGGCGGCGCTGACCTATCCCGCCGTCTATTTGCCGCCGATCGAGCGGATTGCCCAGGGCTACTTCCAGCTCTGGCATGGCGACCTGCTCCACAGCGCGCTGCTGCCGAGCCTTCGTCGACTCGGACTGGGATTCACCATCGCCATCCTGATGGGGGGTGTGATCGGGATCGTGCTGGGCTCACTCCGCTCGCTCGACCCCTGGGTCCGTCCGACGATCGAATATCTCCGCTATATACCGGCCGTCGCCATCCTCCCGGCATCCCTGATCCTGTTCGGTGCGACCGATCAGATGCGCGTTTTCGTCATCGCATTTGGATCGGTGTTTCCGGTGCTGATTGCGGCAACGGATGGCGCGCGGCGCGTCGAACCGACCCTGCTGGACGTCGCGCGCGCCGTCGGGCTCTCGACCGCGGAGCGCCTAGGGCGCGTGGTGCTTCCGGCGTCGCTCCCGTCCATCTTCTCGGGCATCCGCGTCGCGCTCAGCATCGCGCTGGTCATGATGGTCATCTCCGAGCTCATCGCCGCGGATGACGGGCTGGGTTTCTACATCCTGCGCAACCAGCGCCTGTTTCAAACTGCCAACGTATACGCCGGCGTGCTGACCATCGGCACCGTGGGGCTGGGTCTCACGCTCGCACTGCTCGCGGTCGAGAAGCGCGTGCTGTCCTGGCATCGCGGCTGGCGCGGACTGACGGAGACGGGTCGTGGATGATAGTGGCGCGATGAACGAGCCGATCCTGGCGGTCGACAAGGTAACCAAGGCTTTCCCCGCCGGAGCAACGCCGATCCTGAACGGCCTGACCTTCCGTCAGGAACCCGGGCAGTTCGTCGCGGTGGTCGGCCCATCGGGTTGCGGCAAGACTACCCTCTTGCGCTGCATCGCCTCGTTGATGCAGCCCGACACGGGCAGCGTGCTCCACCGCGGTCGTCATTTCGACAATCCACCACCTTGGATGTCGATCGTCTTCCAGGACTATAACCGCAGCCTGTTCCCGTGGCTCTCGGTCCGAAAGAACGTCGCCTTCGGGCTGCGCGGCTCCAGCGCGGATGACAAGCGAATCGACGAGGCGCTGCGGGCCGTCAATCTCGAGCATGCCGCGGATCTCTATCCCTGGCAGGTGTCGGGGGGCATGCAGCAGAGATGCGCCCTGGCGCGCTCGATCGTCGTCTCCCCGAATCTCCTGCTGCTCGACGAGCCATTCGCTTCGGTCGACGCGCAGACCCGGATCGACCTTCAGGACATGGTCATGGAGATCTGTAGGACCATGTCGCTTTCGGCGCTGCTGGTAACCCATGACATCGACGAGGCCGTCTTCATGGCGGACAAGGTCGTGGTGCTGTCGACGCGGCCGGCGCGCGTGGTCGAAGAGATCGCAATCGATCTGCCGCGCCCCCGCGATCAACTCGCGACCAAGGAAACACCGGAATTTCTACGCCTGCGCCACCGCGTCTACACGCTCGTGCGGCAGCAGGTGCAAAAGTCGTCTCGGGAAGATTGAACAGGAAGGTGTGACATGAAGTTCAGAATGATTGGGGCTGCGATCGCGCTTGGCGTTGCATTTGGATTGTCGAGTTTCGGTTTGGTTCGACAGGCTCAGGCGCAAGACGCCGTGACCAAGCTCAAGGTCGGATACATTCCGGTCGGCGTCTATTCGTATCTCTGGCGCGCGCGCGACGCCGGCTACTTCAAGGCGGAGAATCTCGAAGTCGAACTCACGCCGATGGCGGGCGGCGGGCAGATCATTCCCGCCCTGCAGTCGGGCTCGCTCCAGTTCGGTATCTCGGACGCGCTCGGCGTCCTGAATGCCCGCAATGCTGGCATTCCCATAACCTACGTTTCATTCAATTTCGCGCAGGCGTCAGACGATCCGGTCCATGCGGTGCTGACGACGGATCCGTCGATCAAATCTCCGGCCGATTTGAAGGGCAAAGCCGTCGCGACTAACCTCAGCTACAACACCGACTGGACCATGATGCGCGAGTGGCTGCGCAAGAACGGCGTCGATCCCAAGTCGGTGACGTTCCGTGAAGTGCCCTTCCCCGACATGCTGCCGGCGCTGCGCAACAACACTATCGCGGCAGCCGGTGTGACCGAGCCCTTCATTACACTCGGCAAGTCGCAGGGCGCGACGGTTCTCGGGTACTATTTCACCGATGTGAAATCGCCGGTCGTATTCAGCGGCATCGTCGCGATGCAGCCCTACGTCGACAAGAACAAGGATGTCGTCCGGCGCTTCCTGCGCGCGATCAACCGCGCCCTCGACGACTTCAAGGACCCGGCGGTCGTTCGTCAGACCATCGCCGCCAATACGAAGGTCCCGCCCGCCGTAATCGAGAAGATGGGGCTGGGCCGGTGGCAGAAGGATATGTCGCCGGAAGCGATGCAGTTCTGGGTCGATGCGGCCAAGAAGGAAGGCATCGTCAATTCGACTGCCGATCTCAAGACGCTGGTCTGGCAGGACAAGTAGGCGACGCAGCGGCGCTCGCCGTCCTCCCGGCGGGGCCGCACTTTTCGTTCAAACGTACGGTGGTTCAAATGGCGAATATCAACAAATATGGCGGCAAGGCGCTGCATGCGGAAATCGCCGGGGCGGGCTTCGCGGGCCTGACGGCGGCGACCGCGCTTGCGCAACGCGGCTGGAGCGTGCGCCTGCATGAGCGAGGCCCCGAGCTGCGAGCCTTCGGCGCGGGCATCTATCTGTGGCAGAATGGATTGCGCGTCCTGGAAGGCGTCGGCGCGCTCGAAGACATTCTGACGGGCTCTCACACCCCTCCCACCTATGAAACCCGCCGCCACAACCTGACCGTCTCGCGCGAGACCTTCAACGGGGTGCCCTGGCGCATCATGACCCGCCAGCATCTCCACAATGGTCTGGCCAAACGAGCCCGCGAGGCCGGGGTCGAGATTCGCACGAACTCGGAAGTCGTTGCGGCCGATCCGTCGGGCAAGATCACACTGGCCTCCGGTGAAGTGCTGGAAGCGGATCTCGTGGTGGGCGCCGACGGCGTCGGCTCGAAGGTTCGCGATTCGATCGGCTTCGAGCAGGACCGCTGGGTTTCGACCGACGGACTGATCCGGGTTCTCGTGCCGCGCATGAAGAAGGAGCTCGGCCACGGCGAGTGGGACAATACCATCGACATGTGGAATTTCTGGCCGCGCGTGCTGCGCATCCTCTATTCCCCCTGCAACGAGAACGAACTGTATCTCGGCCTGATGGCGCCAGCTGCCGATCCGGAAGGCTCGCGGGTGCCGGTTCACTTCGACACCTGGGTCGAGATGTTTCCATTCCTGGAACCGGTTCTCGCCGAGGCCGCCAAGCTCAAGACCGCCCGGTATGATCGCTACGAAACGAGAAAGCTGTCGGAATGGGTCCGCGGCAAGGTTGCCCTGGTGGGCGATGCGGCGCACGCAATGTGTCCGGCACTGGCCCAAGGTGCAGGATGCGCGATGGTGAACGCATACAGCCTCGCCAAGGAACTCGAGGAAATCCCCGATGTTCAGGAGGCCCTTGTCTCCTGGGAGAAGCGCATTCGCCCTATCACCGATCGCTGCCAGGCCCTGTCGGGCGAATACGCGGCGAACCGGTCCTTGTCGAAGGGCAACCAGTTCACGCCCGCGGCGCTCGAAGCGGCACGCTACGATCCGACGCGCCGCGTGTTCTCCTGGTGAGACAGGCCAACTTCACAGCCGGCTGATTCCTTCATTGTGCGCATGACGCGCCAGACGACGGTGCCGTGCCTTCGGCCGCACCGCGTCGCCTCTTGGAGATTGCAGGATAATGAACGTCGATAACGAGTTGCGGGCCGCCTACGAAGTCCGCTGCTGGCACAGCTTCGTACAGGAAATCGAACACGACGGAGGCAAGCCGCGGGACGCGTTGGTCAAGGCGGCGGTCGCCGTGGTCATACGCAATCCGTTTGCCGGCGGCTACGCCGAGGACCTGTCGCGACTGATCGCGCCAAGCGCCGCGCTCGGCAAGGCGCTGGGTCAACGCGCGCGGGCCTTGCTTGGCGGCCGTCCCGTCCACAGCTACGGCAAGGGTGGCATTGCCGGCACGGCCGGCGAGCAGGAGCATGTCGTGGCCTGTGTGACCACCGTCTTCGGCGATGCCCTGCGCGCCGCGGTTGGCGGCGGACTCGCCTGGATTTCGTCCGCCTCCAAGGTCGGTGTCGCCGGTACGGCCATAGACATTCCCCTGGCGCACAAGGACGAGCTGTACATCCGCTCTCACTATGACGCGATCTCGATCGCGGTCCCCGACGGGCCGCGCCCGGACGAGCTGTTGATCTGCGTCGGCGTCGCGTCCGGAGGACGTGTCCATGCACGGGTCGGCGGCAAGACCATCGACGAACTCGCGAAGTAGCCGGTCGGACTCTGGATATTGCGGCGGGAGAATTGGATGCCTTTGAACATCAAGGACTTGAAGATCGAAAGCCTCGACTTCGCACCCCTCGGGCGGATGAAGGATGAGCATGCCGGAAACAAGGGGAATGTCATTCCCCGCCTGAGGATCAGCGGCACACCAAAGGAAGCGGTCGAACTCGCGATCATCTGCCACGATCCCGATGCACCGCTCGCGCACGGCTTCACGCATTGGACGCTGTACGGTGTGCCGCCGGGCACGACCGACCTCGACGATTCACAAAGCAAGTTCTGCGTCGGCCCGAACGGCGCAGGTCAACCGGGCTATTATGGGCCACAGCCGCCGGCCGGCCACGGACCTCACCACTACTACTTCTGGGTCTATGCGCTCGACACGAAAGTGGAAGGCACGCCCAGCCGCGAACAGTTCCTCGATCGCTACAACGGCAACATCATCGAGCAGAACCGCGTGGTCGGCATCTACGAGAACTAGCCGCGAAGGCGCTGCGTCCAGGAGTGAGAACGGGAAGCCCCGGTCTCACTCATTGCGCAGCAAGGCAAGGGGCCTTTGCCTCAAGGCCGCCAGAGTTCCCGCGAGTCCGAAGGCCAGGGTGAGCGTCATGGCGCCAACGGCGACGGCCACCGCCACCATCGGCAGGAACGTCCATTCGAGGTTCATGAGCCGCCGCACCACCAGATAGGCGGCCAAGGTCCCCACGCCCACCGACGCCATCGCGGTGGCGAGGCCCAGGAAGGCGAATTCCCAGGCGAAGGTCCCGGCGATGCGGGCCCGTGTCGCGCCCAGCACCTTCATGACCACCGCCTCGTGGACACGTCGGCGCTGGGTGGCGAGCATGGCGCCCGCCAGCACCAGCACACCGGCCAGGATGCTGAGGAAGCCGATCACCCGGCTGGCGAGCCCGATATTGCCCAGCACGCCGGCCGCCGTCTCGATGGCGTCGCGGATGCGCACGACGGTGACGTTGGGAAACTGGTCGGTAACGGCCTTGAAGATCGCGTCCTCCGCCTCCAGCGTCGCCTTCACCGTGGCGAGGAAGGTGTGCGGCGCCTTGTCGAGCGTGCCGGGCGAGTAGACGAACACGAAATTGATGGCGAGCGTCGTCCATTCGATGCGGCGCAGCGAGGCGATCTTCGCCTCGATGTCGCGGCCCAGGATGTTCACCGTGATGGTGTCGCCCAGCCCCAGGCCGAACTGGTTGGCGAGGTTTTCGTCGAACGAGATGAGCTGCGGCCCGCGATAGTCGGCCGGCCACCATTCGCCGGCGACGATGCGCGAGCCCTCGGGCGGGGTCGCCGAATAGGTCACCCCGCGATCGCCCTCGACCGCCCAGCGCGCATCGGAGGGTACGGCGACCTCGCTCACCGGCTTGCCGCCGATCTTGACGATGCGCCCGCGCAGCGACGGGACCTTGTCGAGCGGTCCGGCACCGGGAATGGCGGCGATCGCCTTCTCGAAGGCCGGCATCTGGCTCGACTGGATGTCGACGAAGAAGAAGGCCGGGGCATCGCCGGGGATACGCCGCGTGAGCTGCTCGCGAAGATTGCCCTCGATCAGGGCCGTCGCCACCAGCACGGTGAGGCCGAGCCCCAGCGACAGCATGACGATGGGCGTGGGCGCGCCGGGCCGGTGCAGGTTGGCGAGCGCCAGCCGGAGCGCGGCGAACCTGGGCTTGCCGATCCGGGCGGCGCCGAACATCAGCAGCCGCGCCAGCAGAGGAAAGGCGATGAAGGCGCCGACCGAGCCCAGCACGAAATAGGCCGCGATGCGGCGGCTGTCGGCGGTGAAGATCGTGAAGGCCGCCAGCGCGACCGCCGCGGCGCCCAGCACCAGCGCGTCGCGCCAGGCCAGCCGGCCGCTCTGCTGGACCACGGCGCCGCGCATCAGCGTCGCCGCCGAGACGCTGCGGGCGCGCATCAGCGGCACCAGCGCGAATAGGAGCGAGACCAGCAGGCCGAAGCCCGCGGCCGTCGCCAGGGGGCCGGCATAGAGCGCGACCCGCGCCCGGACCGGCAGCACGTCGGCGATCGCCGACTGGGCCAGGAACGGCAGTGCCGCGCCGATCACAAGGCCGATGCCGACGCCCAGCGCCGCCAGCGCGGCGAGCTGGATGAAATAGGTGGTGAAGACCAGCCGCTCCGGCGCGCCCAGGCACTTCAGGGTCGCGATGGTGCGCAGCCGTGCGGCAAGAAAGCTCGAGACGGCGTTGCCCACACCGACGCCGCCCACGAGCAGCGAGGCGAGGCCGATCAGGCCGATGAATTGCGTCAGCCGGTCGAGCCAGAAGCGTATGCCGCCGCCGGCATCGTCGAGGCCCCTCACCCGCCAGCCAGCATCGGGAAAGCGGGCCTTCAGCGCCTCGATGACCGCGCGATCCGACCGGCCGGGCGGCAGGCGCAGGCGATATTCCCAGTTGAGCAGGCTGCCCGGCTGAACGAGACCGGATTCCAGGGCCGCGTCGAGCGGGATCATCAACCGAGGCCCCAGGCTCGCGAAGGCGTTCAGGCCACGGTCGGGCTCGCGCGCGATGATGCCGCGCACCTCGACCGCCACGTCGCCGATCCGCAGCATGTCGCCCGGCGCCATGTTCATGCGGCGCAGCGCGGACTCCTCGAGCGCCGCGCCCCAGATGCCGTCGCGCTTGCCCATGGCGTTGGCCAGCGTGCCGCCATCGGCCATCTCCAGCTTGCCATAGAGCGGATAGGCCGGTTCGACGGCCTTCAGCTGCACCAGCGTGGGCCGTCCGTCGGACTTGGTCGGTCGCGCCATGGCGCGGCTGTCGAGCCAGCGCACGAACTCGCCCTGCTCGCGCATGAAGGCGATCTGCTCGGGCGTCGCCTCGCGATAGAGCAGCGAGATCGCGACGTCGCCGCCCAGGATCTCGCGGGCATCGGCGCGCAGCCCTTCCTCGACGGCGCGGCTGAACGACAGGATCGCCGCGATGGCGCCGACCCCCAGCGCCAGGCAGGCGATGAACAGGCGGAAACCGCCGAGGCCGCTGCGCATCTCGCGGCGGGCGAGGCGGAAGGCGAGGTTCATGGAAATGCCGTCACTGCGCCGCGAGCGCGCGCAGGCGATCGTCCGCCACCAGCAGCCCGTCGGCAATGCGCAGCACGCGGTCGCAGCGCTCGGCAAGTCCCATGTCGTGCGTGATCAGGATCAGGGTCGTGTTGTCGGTGCGCGCGACTTCGAACAGGAGATCCATCACCTGCTTGCCGGTGGCGCCGTCGAGATTGCCGGTCGGCTCATCGGCAAGCATCAGCTTCGGCCGGCCGACGAAGGCGCGGGCGACGGCCACGCGCTGCTGCTCGCCGCCGGATAGCTGCGCGGGATAGTGGCCGATGCGATGGCCGAGCCCGACGCGCTTCAGCGCCGCCTCGGCAAGCTCGAACGCATCGGAGCGGCCGGCGAATTCGAGCGGCAGCGCCACGTTCTCGTGCGCCGTCATGGTCGGGATGAGATGGAATCCCTGGAAAACGATGCCGATATGGTCGCGGCGCAGCCGCGCCCGGTCGTCGTCGCCCATGGGTCCGAGATCGTTGCCCGCGACCTCGACCCGGCCCGACGTCGCGCGCTCCAGCCCGCCCGCCACCATCATCAGGCTCGACTTGCCGGCACCCGAAGGCCCCACCACCGCCGCAATCTCGCCAGCCGCGATGTCGAGAGTGACGCCGCGCAGGATATTGACCGTGCCGGCATCGCTCGCCATGTCGAGATGCACGTCGGTCAGGCGAACGATCGGAAAGTGTGCGATGGGAAGCGGCTCGGCCAAGCGGGCTCCTGGGACAGGCAAGGAATGAAACTGCAAAGTCGATATGGTGGTTTTACGGCGACGGTCAATTCACGGATCGCGGCATTCGTGGCGCTGATCCTGTGCCTTGCGGCCGTCACCGCGCCCGCGACGGCCCATGCACAAACCGGGCAAACCGGGGCCGAACCGGTGAAGCTCGCGATCCTGGGCGATAGCCTGGCCGCGGGCTACGGCCTCGCCCCGGCCCAGGCCTTTCCCAACCGCCTGCAGGCGGCGCTGAAGGACAAGGGCCGCAACGTCACCGTCATAAATCACGGCGTCTCGGGCGACACTACGATGGGCGGTCTCGAGCGCATCGACTGGATGCTGGCCGACAAGCCCGACATCGTGATGGTCGAGCTGGGCGGCAACGACATGCTGCGCGCCCTCGATCCGGCCAGCACCGAGAAGAATCTCGATGCCATCGTCGACAAATTGAAACAGGCGGGCACGACCGTCTGGCTGGTCGGCATGATGGCGCCCCGCAACTACGGGCCGGAATACGTCAAGCAGTTCGACGGCCTCTACAAGAGGCTCGCCGACAAGCACGGCGTGCCGCTCTATCCGTTCTTCCTCGACGGCGTGGCGCAGGATCCCGCCCTCAACCAGCCCGACGGCATCCATCCCAACGCCAAGGGCGTCGACATCATTGTCGAGCGTATCCTCCCCTTCGTTACGAAGAATCTCGACGATGCCGCGTCTGTTCGTCGCCCTGCCCGTCCCTGACGAGATCGCCGAGGAACTCTCGGCGCTGCAATCGGGAGTCCCCGACGCCCACTGGGTGCCGGCCGAGAACCTGCATGTCACGCTGTGCTTCGCGGGCGAGGTCCAGGGCGGCACGATGCGCGACTTCGAGGAGGAGCTGGGCGACATCGCCGGCCCGCCGTTTTCGGTGGCGATCGCCGGCGTCGACCAGTTCAGCAGCGGCAAGCAGCCCCGGGCGCTGGTCGCCCTGGTCGAGCGCAGCGAGCGCCTCGACTGGCTGCAGCAGAAGGTGACGACCGTCGCGCGCAACTGCGGCATCGAGGTCGACCGCCGCAATTACCGGCCGCATGTCACCCTGGCGCGCTTCCCCGCGGGCGGCGAGACCGGCCATCACATCGCGCAGTTCATGGCGAGCCACGGCACGTTCCGCCTGGAACCGTGGATCGCCGAACACTTCACGCTCTATTCGAGCCGCCTCGGCCGCGGCGGCCCGATCTACACGGCGGAAGCGGAGTATCCGCTGACGTTCTAGCTCTGGTTATCGGTCGTCCTGAGCGCAGCGAAGGACCTCACGGAACGATCAGGGGACTCCCTGGCTTGTGGGAGATCCTTCGCTGCGCTCCAGGGCGGGGGTCACCCCGCCCGCGATGACAATTGGCGCCGTTCGTCACACGAACGTCAGGAGCCGCCGCGGATTGCCCACCAGGATGGCGTCGATCTCGGCCTCGCTGTAGCCGCGCTTCTGCATCATCGGCACGACGTTACGGAAGATATGGCCGTAGCCGTGGCCGCCGAAGCTCGCGAGCCGGGTGCGGTAGCAGATGTCGTGGCTGATCACGACACGCTCCAGATGACCGGCATCGATCAGCGCGCGGATCAGCTTGAGCCGCGTCGCGTCGTTCGGCATGTCGATGTCGGAGAGGCCGTAATAGCTCGATTCCTGGCCGAACAAGTCGAACTCCACCGTCACGCCCGACTCGGCCAGCTTCAACAACCGCGGCTCGTCGAAGATGGTGCGGTCGATGTGGCTGATGACGATGCGCTCGGTCGCGAAGCCCGCTTCCCTGGCGAAGTCGGCGATCTCCTGCGGCTGGTCGGGATCGCGGCCGGGATGGACGTTGATCGACGCACCGGTCTCGGTGGCGGCGATGAATGCGCCCTGCATCACGCGCTTCTCGGTGTCGGTCCACGGCGCCTGGCAGCCGATCTCGCCGATCATGCCGGCGCAGACGTCGGTGCCCCAGGCGCCGTCGTGGATCTGGCCGATCATCTCGGCGGCGAAGTCGTCGACCGTGCGGCCGTGATTCTTCGGGTCCTGATAGTCGTTCACGTAGTAGCCGCAGCCCATCACCAGATGGACGCCGGTGCCGGCTGCGATGCGGCGCAGCCCGTTCGGATCGGGCGAGAGGCCGCCGCAGGACAGTTCGACGATGGCGTCGCCGCCCTCGTGCTTCATCATCGCCACTTCGCGCGTGGCGATGTCCTCGAGGTCGAGCATGTACTTGCGGCCGGCGCGCTTGAGGCCGCGGCCGTAGTTGATCTGCCAGACGTTCTCCAGGGTGATCTCGGGGCCGAGATCGTTGTCGGAGCGTGTGCCGGGCGGTCGGATGTCACAGAGCACGTGCTCGTGCATCAGCGTGCGCCCCAGCTTCTCGGGCTCGATCGGCCCGAGAACGGTCTGGATCTTTCCCTTCAACTCAGGACGGCTCATTGCGGCTCCAGCTTGGCGGCCTCGACGACCTTCTTCCACTTAACGTATTCGCTCTGCATGTGCTTCGCGAGGTCTTCCGACGAGCCGCCCAGCTCGGCGGCGCCGGCGTCGCGGATCTTCTTGATGACGTCGGGCTGCTTGGACGCCTTCACCAGCTCGTCCGACAGCTTCTTCACGATCTCGGGCGGCGTGCCGGCCGGTGCCGAGACGTACCACCACGGCGCCGCATCGAAGCCGGCGAAGCCCTGCTCGGCGATGGTTGGCGTGTCCGGCAGCGAGAACCAGCGCTTGCCCGAGCTGACGCCCAGCGCCCGCAGCGCGCCCGACTGGATGTGCGGCAGGTAGGGCGGCAGGTTGTCCATCGTGCTGGGAATGTGGCCGGCCAGCAGGTCCTTCAGCACCAGCGAGCTGCCGCGATAGACGACATGCTCGACCTTGAAGCCGGCCAGCGACTGGAAATACTCCATCGCCAGATGGCCGGTGCCGCCGACCGCCGGCGAGCCGAAGCTCACCTTATTGGGGCCCTGCTTCTTGCAATATTCGACATATTCCTTGGCCGTCTTCACCGGCACGTCGGGATGCACCGCGAGCACGTTGGCGACCTCGCCGAACAGCGCGACCGGCGCGAAGCTCTTCACGCTGTCGTAGGGCATGCTCTTGTAGAGGAACTGGTTGGTGACGGCGGTGCCGACCGTGCCCAGCAGCAGCGTGTAGCCGTCGGCCGGCGACTTGGCGACGATCTCCGCGCCCACGTTGCCGCCGGCGCCGCTCTTGTTGTCGACCACGACGGTCTGGCCCCAGACTTCCTGGAGATGCGCCGCGGCGATGCGGCCCAGCAGGTCGGTCGTGCCGGCCGGCGCGAAAGGCACGACCATGCGAATCTGCTTGTTGGGGTAGGTCGATTGCGCCCAGCCGTGGCGGGCCAGCATCGGGGCGGCGAGCGGAACGGCGACGGCGCCCGCGATGAGACTGCGGCGCCCAATTGTCTTGGCGATTGTCTTATTGGTCATGGCGAAGCTCCCTGATTTCAGGCGACTATATCGACCGCCAATTGGGAGTTAAATGTGACCGCAGCGTTGATCGGCTACTCGGACCGCATCTCGGTACGGAGCGGCGAAAAAATCAGCTTCAAGGTCTCCAGCGCGGGACCGAATCCTTACCACGCGATGCTGGTCCGCATCGTGCGCGGCGATCCCAATCCCGGCGGACCACCGCCCAAGTTCGAGGATCTGTCCGAGTTGTTCGACGGCCGGTTCGCGTCGCGTGTCCAGCACGCCTGGCCCGGGTCCTACGGCCTGGTCGAGGGCGCGAAGGATCTCGGATTGCCCGGCGCGCTCCAGGTCGAGGCGCTGATCTGGCCGACCCTGCCCGAGGACGGACCGCAGACCGTGATCTCGCGCCGGGATGCGGCCACCGGTGCAGGCTTCGCGCTGGTACTGACGCCGGACGGCATGGCGCTGGAGACCGGCACGCAGCGCGTCGTGGTGGGCAAGAAGCTGCGCGCGCGCATCTGGTATCGCGTCTGGGCGAGCGCCGATCCCGAGACCGGCATCCTGCGCGTCGGCCAGCAGCCGCTGGCGCGCGCCTTCGGCACCGACGACGAAGGCGAGGCAAGCGGCCGGGCCTCCGCCCCGGCGCTGGACGCAGCGGCGGCCGTGATGATCGGCGCAGAGGCCGCGACGGACCGGCCGGCGCAGCGCTGCTTCAACGGCAAGATCGAGGCGCCGCGCATCCAGGGCTTCGCGGCCTGGGATTTCACGCGCCGCATGGACACGATGGAAATCGAGGATACGGGTCCGAACGGCCTGCACGGAAAGCTGGTCAACCTGCCGACGCGCGCCATGAAGGGCTCGGCCTGGACCGGTGCCGAGCGTGACTGGCGTTGTGCGCCGCATCACTACGCCGCCATCCATTTCCACGACGACGACCTGCACGATTGCGCCTGGCTCGACGATTTCACCTTCACGATCCCGAAGGAAATGAAGAGCGGCATCTACGGCATGCAGCTCACCTGCGGGACCCATCGCGACATCATCCCGTTCTTCGTGCGGCCGCAGGTCGGCAAGCCGCAGGCCAAGGTCTGCTACCTCGCCTCGACCTTTACCTATCAGGTCTATTCCAACTTCTCGCGCGGCATGTTCGACGACGCCTTCCGCAAGCGCGTCGCCGACTGGAAGGCCTATCCGAACAATCCCGACGAGCACGGCGATTACGGCCTGTCGACCTACAACCATCATCGCGACGGTTCGGGCGTGGCCTATTCCTCGCGGCTGCGTCCGCTGCTGACCTGGCGGCCGAACTTTCTCAGTTTCAACGACGAGGCGGGCTCAGGCCTGCGCCACCTACCCGCCGACACCCATCTCACCGGCTGGCTCGATCGCATGGGCGTGGCGTTCGATGTGATCACCGACCACGATCTCGACGAGAAGGGCGTAGAGTTGCTCGCCTCCTACAAGGTCGTGCTGACCGGCTCGCACCCGGAGTACCACACCGAGGGCACGCTCGACGCGCTGCAGGCCTATACCGAGAACGGCGGCCGGCTG
Source organism: Reyranella sp. (assembly GCF_965279625.1). Classification (GTDB taxonomy): domain Bacteria; phylum Pseudomonadota; class Alphaproteobacteria; order Reyranellales; family Reyranellaceae; genus Reyranella. The sequence continues at coordinate 4,349,718 of NZ_OZ257251.1, read as the reverse complement.
ATGTATCTCGGCGGCAACGGCTTCTACTGGCGGGTCGCGCTGTCGCCCAAGGTGCCCGGCGCCATCGAGGTGCGGCGGACCGAAGGGGGCATCCGCACCTGGGCGGCCGAGCCGGGCGAGTATTACCACGCGTTCGACGGCGCCTATGGCGGCCTGTGGCGGCGCTCGGACCGGCCGCCGAATCTCCTCTGCGGCATCGGCTTCTCGAGCCAGGGCACCTTCGTGGGCGATTCCTACCGGCAAGCGCCGACGGCGCGCGACAATACCCATGCCTGGGTGTTCGAGGGCGTGAAGGACGAGCTGTTCGGCGGCTACGGCTTCTCGGGCGGCGGCGCGGCGGGTTTCGAACTCGACCGGCTCGACCACCGGCTGGGAAGCCCGCTCAACGCCGTGATTCTGGCCTCGTCGGAAGGACACGACCGCCGGAACTTCGTCGTGGTCCACGAGGAACGGCTGGGCTTCACGACGACGATCCCCGGCCAGACGCTGGAGCAGCTCATCCGCGCCGACATGACCTATATCGAGAAGCCGAAAGGCGGCGCGGTGTTCTCCGTGGGCTCGATCACCTATTGCGGCAGCCTGCCCCACAACAAGTTCGACAACGACGTGTCGCGGCTCACTTTCAACGTGGTGAACCGGTTCGGCGAGCTCGGCCTCAAATGGCCTTTCTGACCTCGGGCGCGAGCCGGGCGACAAGGCCGCGCGCCGCGGCCTCGATCAGCCCAAGGGCACGCTCATAATCGTCGGGGGTGCCGCCGAACGGATCGACAATGTCGAGGACGCCGATCGGCGGCGCGTAGCTCATCAGGAGCTGCGGCCTGTCGGCCAGCTCGCGCTGCGCCAGCCAGCGCAGCTCGACGAGATGGGTGCGAGTCATCGCCAGCACGTAGTCGAAGCGCCGGATGTCCTCGCCCGTCACCTGGCGGGCCCGGAGGCCGGAAATGTCGTAACCGCGCGCGGCCGCCGCCTCGACGGCGAGCTGGGTTGGCGGCTGGCCGACATGGCTGGCGCCGGTGCCGGCCGAGTCGATCTCGAACGCCTCGGCAAGGCCCGCTTTCGCAGCCAAAGACCGGAACGCGCCCTCGGCCATCGGCGAGCGGCACAGGTTCGCGGTGCAGACGAACAGAACTCCAATGGTCATGGCCGCGGACACTAGCACGGCGCTAGATTGGCGGCATGCATCAGGATTTCTTCCCGCCCGGCATCGCCGTGCTGACCGGCGCCGGCATTTCCAAGGAAAGCGGCATCGACACGTTCCGTGACGCCGACGGGCTGTGGAACAGGGTCAACCTCGAGGAGGTCGCGACCCTGGAAGCCTGGCACCGCGACAAGAAGAAGGTGCTCGACTTCTATAACGATACACGCAGCCTGTTCCGGGCAGCCGGCATCGGCCCGAACGAGGCGCACAAGGCGCTGGCGCGGCTCGAGCGCGAGTATGACGGCGAGGTGACGATCATCACGCAAAATATCGACCTGCTGCACGAGCAGGCAGGCTCGAAGCGGGTGATCCACATGCACGGCCGCGACGGCGAGATCCGCTGCATGGAATGCAAGACGGTGTTCTCCTCCGACTACGACCTGACGCCCGCTTCGATCTGCCCTCACTGCAATTCCGTGGGCGAGCTGCGCCCCAACATCGTGTGGTTCGGCGAGATGCCGATACACCTCGAGGAAATCTACGAAGTGCTGGAGCGCTGCGGCCTCTTCCTCGCGATCGGCACGTCGGGCGAAGTCTATCCCGCCGCCGGCTTCGTCCTGCATGTGCGCCGCCACGCGCCGCGCGCCCGCACGGTCGAGCTCAATCTCGAACCGACCGACAACAAGAGCCTGTTCCACGAACACATCTATGGCCCCGCCACCGAGACCGTGCCGCCCTATGTGACGCGCGTGCTGACGCAGGGCTGGCGATAATAAGAAACGACCAGACGGAGGAAACCATGCCCGACATGACTCACGGATTGAACGAAGGGCCGCACGGCGCCCACCACATCGCCACCGACGCGCACGGCCAGAATTTCTTTTCGATCGACCGGCAGTTCCAGGACCTGATGCGGCTCTACATGGAGCCCGGCCTGCTGCGCCAGGTGACGCCGCATTTCGAGCGCCTGGGCGGGCTGGCCGGCGGCCGGCTCGACGAACTGGCGATGGTCGCCGACAAGCATCCGCCGGTGCTGCAGCCGCGCGACCGCTTCGGCCGAGACGAGGACTGGATCGACTACCATCCCGCCTATCGCGAGATGGAGAAGATCGCCTTCGAGGAATTCGGCATGCACGCGATGAGCCATCGCGCCGGCGTGCTCGGCCTCGCGGAACCCGCGCATCCGCTGGTCAAGTACGCCATCACCTATCTGTTCGTTCAGGGTGAGTTCGGCCTGATGTGCCCGGTCTCGGTGTCGGACACCTCGAACTTCATCATCAAGCGCTACGGCTCGCCCGAGCTGAAGAAGCTGCTGCTCGACCGGCTGCTCAGCCAGGATCCGGCAACGATGCTGAAGGGCACGCAGTTCATGACCGAGAAGGCCGGCGGCTCCGACGTCGGCGCGCTGGAAACCGAGGCCGAGCGGGTGGGCGTCGGCCCCGACGGGGTCGAGCGCTGGAAGCTCTATGGGCAAAAGTGGTTCTGCAGCCATGCCGACGCCGATGTCGCGGTGATGCTGGCGCGGCCGCGCGGTGCGGCGGGCCAACCAGCAAAACAGGGCACCTCTGGCCTCGGCCTGTTCGCCCTGCCGCGCCGGCTCGAGGATGGCAGCCGCAACAGCTACCGGATCGTGCGTCTCAAGGACAAGCTCGGCACGCGCTCGATGGCCTCGGGCGAGATCATCCTCGACGGCGCCACCGCCTATCTCGTGGGCGACGTGAACCGCGGCTTCAAGCAGATGATGGAGCAGGTGAACCTGTCGCGGCTGAGCCACGGCGTGCGCGCCGCCTCGATGATGCGCCGCTGCCTCAACGAGGCGCTGGCCGCCGCCCGCGGCCGCCGCGCCTTCGGACGCGCCATCGCCGCGTATCCGCTGCTGCGCCGCCAGCTCATGAAGATCATGCTGCCGACCGAGCAGGCGCTGTCGATGTTCGCCTTCTCTGCCGACGCGATGGGCCGTGCGGACAAGGGCGACAAGGACGCCGCGAACCTGCTGCGCATCCTGACGCCGGTCTACAAGTTCCGCGCCTGCCGCGACAACATCCCGGTCGCCAGTGCCGCGCTCGAGGTCAAGGGCGGGCTGGGCTACATTGAGGAATGGGTGACGGCGCGGCTGGTGCGCGATGCGCAGGTCGGCACCCTGTGGGAAGGCACGTCCAACATCAACGCGCTCGACGTGGTGCAGCGCGCCGTCGGCAAGTCGGGCGGTCACAAGACGCTCTCCGCCGCCCTCAAGGCCAAGTACGAGCCGAGTGACGCCCTGCCCGGCCAGTACAAGGGCCTGCTCGGCGCCACGCTCGACCGGGTCGAACGCTTCGTCGAAGCGGTGGCCGCAGATCCCAAGCACGAAAAGCGCTCCCGCCTCGCCGCCGGCGCCCTCTATCACGCGACGACGGCCGCTCTCTTGGCCTGGGAAGGCGCGACCCTCGGCGCCCAAGGCGGTGACGCCCGCCGCCTGCTCCTGTCACGCCTCGTCATCGAACACCGGTTGGCCCCGCAGGACCCGCTGTCGCTCGGCGAGCAGGGCTGGGAGGAGGAAGCCATCAACCTCCTCCTCGACGATGCCCCGGTGCCGCTGGCGAAGGCCGTGGCGCTGGTGGCGGCCTGAAGATAAAGGTTTCTCGCTGCGCTCGGGATGACAACTTTTTCTCAATGGATTGTGTGCGTTAGCAACCCATAATTGTCATCCCGAGCGCAGCGAGGGACGTTTGGCGACCGATGTTCACGTACTACGTCTACATTCTCACGAACGTGAAGCGGAACGTGATGTATGTCGGCGTCACGAATGACCTGGAGAAGCGCGTCGCCGAACATCGCGCTGGGTCGGGCGGCGCGTTGAGCGACAGTATCGCGTGCATACGTTGGTCTATGCCGAGGAATATCAGCAGGTCGAAGACGCGATCGCGCGGGAAAAGCAGATCAAGGGTTGGCGGCGCTCAAAGAAGGATGCGCTGGTCGAGGCAGCGAATCCGACTTGGGCGGACTTGCTTGATGCGGGCGTTAGCAAAGGTCCCTCGCTACGCTCGGGATGACAATTGTGGTCATTCCGAGCGTAGCGAGGGACCTTTATCTAGCGCTTCAGCACCTCGTCATTATGCTCACCCAGCAGCGGCTCGCGATAGACCGGGCTCGAGGGTTCGTCCTTGAAGCGGACGACGGGGCCGAAGTGGAGGCGGCCTTGGTCATCCGTCACCATGAAGCCGCGTTTCTGCAGGTTGGCGTCGGCGATGGCTTCGGGGAGCGTGTTCACCGGGCCGTAGCAGATGTCGAGCCTTGCCAGATATTCCATCCAGTGGGCGAGCGGCTTCGACTTGAAGGTGTCGGCGAGGAAATTCATCACCGGCTTCTGGTGGGCGCCGGGCCATTCGCACAACGGCGCCATCTCCGGTTTGCCGAGCGCGCCCAGCAGGTTCCTGATGAACTTCATCTCCTGGCCCGCGATCACGAGCTGGCGGCCGTCGGATGTGTCGTAGACGCGGTAGAAGGCCGAGCCGCCGGTCGTGCGCTGCTGCTTCACGTCGGGTGCCTTGTTCTCGGAGAAGGTCGTGCCGACGACGTTCGCACACGAGGCCATCAGCGATTCGTGCATCGAGACGTCGATATAGTCGCCGCGGCCGGTGTCCTTGCGGCGCAGCAGCGCCATCAGCACGCCCGCGAGGCCATGAAGACCGCTCACCAGATCGGCGACCGGAATGCCGGGGATCGCCGGCCGTCCATCGTCGCCCAGGGTCAGGCTCAGCACGCCGGTCATCGCCTCCAGCGCGAGATCGTGCGCGGCGCGACCGGGATAGGCGCCGTCCTGGCCGAAGGCGCTGATCGAGCAATAGACGATGCCGGGGTTCTTGGCGGCGACCGTCTCGTAGCCGATGCCGAAGCGCGCGGCGACGCCGGGCCGGAACGATTCGACCAACACGTCGGCCTCGCAGGCGAGCCGGAACAGATCGGCGCGGCCCTGCTCGCTCTTGAGGTCGAGCACGACGCTCTTCTTGCCGCGACCCATGTTGCGGAAGAACACCGAGGTGCGTTCATCCGGCGGCAGGATGTGGCGGCCGGGATCACCCTCGCCCGGCGGCTCGACCTTGATCACCTCGGCGCCGTGATCGGCCAGCGAGGTGGTGAGATAGGGGCCCGGCAGGAACCAGGAGAGATCGACGACCTTGATGCCCTGAAGTTTCATGACGACTTGCCCAGCAGTTCTTCGTTGTCGGCGCCCAGCGGCGAACAGGCGGACTGCGCCAGCCGCTCGCCGTCGATGCGCAGGGGATTGGCGAGGATGCGCAGGTCGCCCTTCAGCGGATGCGGCACGGACGAGACCATGCCCGTTTCGCGCGCAAAAGAACTGTCGAGCGCCTGATCGAGACGATAGACGGGCGCCGCAGGGAGCAGCCCGTTCATCGCGGCCAGCCACTCTTCCGTCGTGCGCGTGCGGAAGGTCACGTCCAGTTCGGCGGAAAGCGTCGCGCGGTTCTTCGCCCGCGTGTTGGGATCGGGGAAACGCGGATCGGCCACGAGATCACCACGGCCCATCACCTCGCAGAGCGCCAGCCAGAATTTCTGAGTCATGCACATGACGTAGATCCAGCCGTCCTTCGTCGGGAAGGTCTGGACCGGCGCCAGCGAAAGATGCGCGCTGCGCGGCACGCGTGGCGAGACATCGCCCTCGTTCAGATACCAGAGGCCGGGATAGGTGAGCTGGTGCATGGCGACGTCGTAGAGGCAGGTGTCGACGTCGCAGCCCTGTCCCGTGGTGCGGGCACGCAGCAGGCAACTCAAGAGACCGACGATGCCGGTGAGACCGCTCATGCTGTCGATCATCGAAACGCCGACCCGCGTCGGTGGCCCATCGGGCTCGCCCGTCAGTTCCATCAACCCGGCCTCGGCCTGCATCAGGAAATCGTAGCCGGGCCAATCCTTGCGATCATTGTCCCTCCCGTAGGCGGAGATGTGCAGGCAGACGATCGCGGGCTTCAGGTGTTTCAGACTGGCATAGTCGATGCCGAGCTTCGCGGGCTGGGTGCCGCGCATGTTGTTCACGACGCAGTCGGAGCCCTTCACCAGCGCCTCGAACTGCCGCCGTCCCTCCTCCGACTTCATGTCGAGAGTCACGCTCTTCTTGCCGAGGTTCCAGGCCTGGAAATACTCGCTGTCGTTCTCACCGAGCTTGTACGGCCCGACCTGCCGCGAGGGATCGCCGCCGTCGGGCGCCTCGACCTTGATCACCTCGGCGCCGAGTTCGGCCAGGAACATCGTGCCATAGGGGCCGGCGCCGAACTGTTCGAGGGTGAGAACGCGAATGCCTTCGAGCGGCTTGCCGCTCACGAGATCGGGTTCCGCTTGATCAGCTGCCGCGCGATGATGATGCGCTGCATCTCGTTGGTGCCCTCGCCGATGCAGGTCAGCGGCGCGTCGCGGTAGAGCCGCTCGATGTCGTATTCCTTCGAGTAGCCGTAGGCGCCGTGAATGCGCATCGACTCGATGCTGTTCTCCAGCGCCGCCTCGGACGCGAAGTATTTCGCCATGCCGGCTTCCATGTCGCAGCGTTCGCCGCGATCGAAGATGGCGGCGGCATCGAGAGTCAGCAGGCGGGCGGCGCGGGCGCGCGTCGCCATCTCACCGAGCTTGAGCTGGATCGCCTGGTGCTCGCAGATCGGCTTGCCGAAGGTCCTGCGCATCTGGGAGTAGCTCGTCGCCAGCCTGAGCGCGCCCTCGGCGATGCCGACGCCGCGCGATGCGACGTTGATACGACCCAGTTCGAGCCCGCCCGCGACCTGCGCGAAGCCCTGCCCCTCGACCTCGCCGATCAGGTGATCGGCCGGGATCCTGTAATCCTCGAACACCAGCTCACCCGAATCGATCGACTTGTAGCCGAGCTTCTCGAGCTTGCGGCCGACCGTGAAGCCCGGACCCTTGGGCGTGATGAACAGGCTCATGCCGGTGTGGCGCGGGTTGGCCTCGGGATCGGTCTTCACCAGCATGGCGAAGCAATGGCCCTCGATGCCGTTGGAGATCCAGGTCTTGGTGCCGTTGATGACATAGCCATCATTGCCGTCGCGCTTCGCGACCATGCGGATCGATTGCAGGTCGGTGCCGGCATCCGGCTCGGTGAGCGCCAGTCCGCCGCGGATCTCGCCCGAGGCGAATTTCGGCAGCCAGCGTTCCTTCTGGCGCGGCGTGCCGAACTTCTCGACGGCCAGTGCCAGCATCAGGTGGGAATTGAAGATGCCGGTGATGGCCATCCACACCGACGAGACGCGCATCACGATCTCGGCGTAGGTCGTGGCCGGCAGGCCGAGGCCACCGTATTCCGGGCTGATCGTGGCGCCGAACAGGCCGAGCTCCTTCATCTGCTCGACGATCTCCGCCGGCCACCTGTCGGCATGGTCGAATTCCTTGACGCGCGGCGCCACCTCGCGCTCGATCCAGCGGTCGATGGTGGCGAGAAGCTGGGCTTCGTCGGCCTTGTCGATCGTATTCATTTTGTCCTCCCGGCCGCCATCATGCCCGACGGCAGAAGGCGGACAAGGCCGCGGAACCTCAGGACGAAATCCAGGCAAGGGACCGCCCTAGGCGGCGCGTCACAGCTCGTGCATCATCCGCGGCCAAGACATTCCGAATCAAAGGAAGAAAGACATGAGGAGACGTCACTTCACGGCCGGCCTGGCGACGCTGCCCTTCATCCCGACCTTCGCCCTCGCCCAGGGCGAAGACTGGCCCAGCCGCAGCGTCCGCATCGTGTGCCCCTTCACCGCCGGCGGTTCGCAGGACAATATTGCCCGCCGCCTCGCCGCCAAGCTCGGTGACGAGCTCGGACAGACCTTCGTGGTCGAGAACCGCACTGGCGCCGGCGGCTCGATCGCCGCCGACAATGTCGCCAAGTCGCCGCCCGACGGCTATTCGGTGCTGCTGGGCAATATCGGCAGCCACGCGCTCGTCCCGCATCTCTATCGCAAGCCGGCCTACAACGCCGTCACCGACCTCGAGACGGTGGCGTGGATCGGTACGCAGCCGAACCTTCTCTGCTGCAACCCGAACTTCGAGCACGACACGCTGCCCAAGCTGATCGCGGCGGCGAAGAAGGACCCCGGCAAGTATTCCTTCGGCTCGTCCGGTCTCGGCACCTCGCCGACGCTGACCATGGAGCTGTTCAAACAGAAGACCGGCGCCGACATCACCTTCATCAGCTATCGCGGCGCCGCCGCGGCGGCGGCCGACGTGCTCGCCGGCCATGTGCCGATGGTCATCTCCAACATCGATTCGCTGATGAGCCAGGTCAGCGCCGGCAAGCTGAAGCCGATGGCCTCGAGCGGCGCCAAGCGCTCGCCGGTCACGCCCAACACGCCGACCTTCGCCGAGGTCGTGTCGCCGGATCTCGTCGTCACCTCCTGGTCGATCTGGGCGGTGCCGACCGGCACGCCGGCCCGGATCAAGGACAAGCTTCGCAACGCGACGGAGAAGGCGCTGAAATCGCCGGACGTCCTGGAGAGCATGAAGGCCGGCGGCTTCGAGCCCGGCATCATGACAGTCCCCGAGATCGACGCCTATATACAGACCGAGATCAAACGTTGGGGCGAGGTCATCCGTGCCGCGGGCATCAAGGCAGAGTAGCCCTCTCATCCCGGACCTGCTGGCGCCGGGTCTCGACCTGGTGTTCTGCGGCACCGCGCCGAGCCCGGCCTCGTTCAAGGCGCGTGCCTACTACGCCAATCCCGGCAATGCCTTCTGGCCGACCCTGCAGGCGGTCGGCCTGACGCCGGAGCGGCTGGCGCCGCAGCGCTACCCCGAGCTGCTGGCGCTGGGCCTCGGACTGACCGACCTCAACAAGACCGAGGTCGGCTCGGACCACGAGCTGACACCCGAGGCGATGGATGCGGGCTCGCTGCACGCCAAGCTGCGGCGCTTCCGTCCCGCCGCCATCGCCTTCACCTCCAAGCACGCCGCCGCGCTGGCGCTGGGTGTGAAAGCGCCCGCCTATGGCCGGCACGCGGAGCTGCTCGAAGGCGCGGTGGCCTTCGTGCTGGCCTCGCCCTCGGGCCGGGCGCGCTCGTTCTGGACCTTGGCCCCGTGGAAAGAGGCCGCTGCCTTCGTCGCCGAACGGCGACAATTGCGCCAGGGCGCCGCATGAGGATCGGCCGTCGCGCCGCACTGGCCGGGCTGGTCGGCCTGCCGGCAGCGGCGCGCGCGCAGGATCCGCCGGCAACGCTGCGCGAGCTTGCCCGGCGCGCCACGATCTATCTGTTCCCGGTCTACGAGATGTATCGCGCGCGCTGGCGCGCGACGGTCGACGAGACCAACCCGCACCGCCAGCGGCTCAACCGCTTCCGCCACATGCCGGCACTCGCCGATGCGCGCACACGCGACGTCACCACACCGAACGCCGACACGCTCTATTCCTCGGCCTGGCTCGACCTCACGCTGGAGCCGCTGTTCCTCACCGTGCCACCGGTCGGCGACCTCTATTACAGCTACGCCTTCCTCGACCTGTTCACCGACAATTTCCTCGTCGTCAGTCATGGCCTGAAGGCCGACGGGCTGGCGACCCACATGATCGTCGGGCCGTCCTGGGCGGGCGACGCGCCGGCCGACGTGACGCTGGTTCGCGCCCCGACCAATTCGGTGTGGCTGCTGGGACGCATCCTGGTCGACAGTCCCGCGGAACTCGACCGTGTCCGCATCATCCAGAACCGCGTGCTGCTCGAGACCCCCGACATGCGCAACGAGCGGCGTATCCTCGAAGCCGGCGAGTTGATGCGCTTCCGTACACAGGCGCCCCTCGAGCCCACAGCCGACTGGCCCGCCGCCGATCCCGCCGATCCGCTCGATCTGTTCGACATCGGCATGCGCGCGCTTGCCGAGAGCCCGTTGTCCGAGCGCGACCGGCCGCTGTTCGAGATGCTGGCGCCGCTGAAGCTGAAGCCGGGGCGCAAGTTCGACCGGCGCGCCTTCAACGAGGCCGAACGTCGTGCCATCCTCGCGGGCATCGCCCAGGGCCATGCCGACATCCGCGCCGCCGCCGGACGCGGCCGCACGATCGACGGCTGGACCTACGGCCAAAAACACCTCGGCAATTTTGGTGACGACCATCTCTATCGCGCGGCCACCGCGCTGGCGGCGCTCGGAGCGCTGACGCCGGCTGAAGCCGTCTATGTGAGCTGCGCTGTCGATGCGGAGCGGCAGCCCCTCTCGGGGGCCCGGCGCTACACGCTCGCCTTCCCGGCCGACGCCCTGCCGCCCGCGCGCGCCTTCTGGTCGCTCTCTGCCTACGAAGTGACGCCGGACGGACGTGCCTTCTTCGTCGACAATCCGATCGACCGCTATGCGATCGGCGACCTCACGCCCGGACTGGTGCGCAGCGCCGATGGATCGCTCACGATCTACATCCAGCAGGACCGGCCGCAGGGCGAATATGCCACCAACTGGCTGCCGGCCCCGGCAGGACCAATGCGCCTCGTGCTGCGCGCCTACGAACCCGACGAGGCCATGGTGGAAGGCACCTATCGCGTGCCGCCCGTGCGCCGCAACTCCTCTCCCTGAAACGCGTTGCTCCAGCGAACAAGCGAGGAGCCCCCATGACCGACATCTCCCGCCGCTCCCTGGCCGCGGGCGCCGGCCTGCTGGCTGGTGCCCTTACCTTTGGCGCACGCGCCCAGCAGATGGCCCCGCAGATAGCAACTGCCATTCCCGTGCCGAAAGTCACCCCCAAGCCACTGATCATCAACCCTGACAAGGTGAAGGGCCTCTCGGGCGACCTGCTGCGCAAACACCACGACACCGTGTACGCCGAAGAGGTGAAGAAGCTGAACGCGATCGGCGAGAAACTCTCGAAGATCGACTTCGCCGACGTGACACCGGAGAAGCTCGGCAAACTGAAGCAGGACGAGCAGGCGGCACAGAACTCGACGCTCCTGCACGAGATTTATTTCGACGGCCTGGGCGAAGCCCCGACCCAGCCCGCGGGTCTTCTGGCCCAGGCCCTGTCGCGCGATTTCGGCAGCCTCGATCGCTGGAAGGCGGAATTCGTCCTCACCGGCAAGTCGCTCGCCGCGGGAAGCGGCTGGGTGATCCTGGCCTATGCGCCGCGCGACAAGCGGCTGTTCAACTGTCGCGCCGAGAACGATTCGATGGCACCCGCCGCCGGAGTGCCGTTGCTCGCGATGGACATGTACGAGCACGCCTATGGCGCCGACTACGGCACCGACACGGCGAAATACATCGAAGCCTTCATTGAGGCGATCAAGTGGACCAATGCAGAGCGCCTCTATCGCGAGGCGATGCGGGTCTGAGCCAACGACCTTCGCCGCGCCCGTCTAGGCGCGCTGCGATTCTTCCTCGGCCTTGGCTTCGATCGCTTCCATGTCGTCGTCGCTCAGGCCGAAATGATGGCCGATCTCGTGGATCAGCACATGGCGCACGATATGCGGCAGGTCCTCGCCCGATTCGCACCAATAATCGAGGATGGGGCGGCGATAGAGAAAGATGCGATCGATGTCGTTGGCGACATGGCCGGCGCCGCGCTCCATCATCGACACGCCCTGATACAGACCGAGCAGGTCGAACGGGGTCTCGAGATCCATCTGCTTCTCGACCTCATCGGACGGGAAGTCGTCGATCTGGATGCGCACGTTCCCGACGTGCCGACGGAACTCCTCGGGAATCGTCGCCAGCGCCTCGGCTGAGATCGCTTCGAAGTCCTCGAGAGTGGGCGCAATGCCGAAACCGGGCGTACGCCGTGGATTGTTGAAGACCGGCATGACTCCCCCTTATAGGACCCGCGCGCCTTCGCCAAGCACCGCGTCGTGACCGTTCGGGCACCTCCCCGAGGTTTGGCGCGGTATTCGCATGATCGCCTTCCCCATCGATCCGCATTAAACTCGCCCTCACATGCTTCAGTTCCTCTTACGCCGCCTCATCGTGGCACTCCTCGTGGCGGCGACGGTCATGACCCTCGCCTTCATCCTCACGCGGCTATCGGGCGATCTCGCCATCTCGATCGCCGGCCCCAACGCCACCGCGGCCGACATCGAGGCCGTGCGCAAGGCCTATGGGCTCGACCGGCCGGTCCTCAGCCAGTTCTTCGACTGGGTGGGCCGCGCCGCGACCGGCGACCTGGGCAACAGCTACTTCTTCCAGACGCGCGTTTCGACGTTGATCGCCGAGCGCATGCCGGTGACGCTGACCCTGGGCCTGACCGGCCTCTCCATCGCGCTGCTGGTGTCGCTGCCGATGGGCATCCTGGCCGCGGTGCGCGAAAATACCGGCTTCGATCGCGCCGTGCAGATGGTCGCCTTGATCGGTCAGGCGATGCCCTCCTTCTGGCTCGGCCTGCTGCTGATGATCCTCTTCGGCCTCACGCTGGGCTGGCTGCCGATCTCGGGCACCGGTTCGTGGGAAAATTTCGTCATGCCGGGCATCGTGCTCGCCTTCTCGGCCATTCCCGCGCTCACGCGCCTCACCCGCGCCGGCATGATCCAGGCGATGGGCAGCGATTACATTCGCACCGCCCGCGCCAAGGGCCTGTCGCGTGCCTCCATCCTGCTGAAGCACGCGCTGCGCAACGCCGCCATTCCGGTCGTCGCGATCGCCGCCGTGCAGCTGGGCTTCATGCTGGGCGGCTCGATCGTCATCGAGCAGGTCTTCGCCCTGCACGGCGTCGGCTTCCTGGCCTGGGAGAGCATCGCCAAGAACGACTTCCCGGTGGTGCAGGCCGTCGTGCTGGTCCTCGCCGTCATCTACGTGGCCCTGACGATGGTTTCCGACCTGATGAACGCCGTCCTCGATCCGCGGCTGCGCGCATGAGCACCGCCGTTTCGATCAATGCCGGCCCGCGTCGGGGCTGGAAGAGCGCCGGCACGTGGGTCGGCGCGGTCATCGTGGGCCTTGCCCTGTTCTGCGCGATCTTCGCGCCGCTGATCGTGCCGCACGATCCGTTCGCGCAGGACCTCGACCGTCGCCTCCTGGTGCCCTTCTGGATGGAGGGGCACAATCCGGACTTCATCCTCGGCACCGACCAGCTCGGCCGCGACTATCTCTCCCGCCTGATCTGGGGCTGCCGCATCTCGATGCTGATCGGCGTCACCGTCACGATCGTGTCGGGCCTGATCGGCATCACGATCGGCGTGCTGGGCGGCTTCTTCGGCGGCCGCATCGACGACGCCGTGCTATTCGCCATCACGACACGCCTCTCGATCCCCGTCGTCCTGGTGGCGCTCGCGGTCGTCGGCCTGCTCGGCACCTCGATGACGCTGCTGGTGCTCACCCTCGGCCTGCTGCTGTGGGATCGCTTCGCCGTGGTCGCGCGCTCGACCTCGATGCAGGTGCGCAATCTCGACTTCGTCGCCGCCGCCTGGTGCGCCGGCTGCTCGCGCTTCCGCGTTCTGTCGCGCGAGGTGCTGCCCAACATCGCCAGCCACCTCGTCGTCGTGGCGACGCTCGAAATCGCGCTCGCCATCCTGCTCGAGGCCACGCTCTCGTTCCTCGGCCTCGGCGTGCCGCCGCCGCTCCCCTCATGGGGCCTGATGATTGCCGAGGCCAAGGACTACATGTTCTTCAGCCCCTGGGTGATCGTGATCCCCGGCGTGGCGCTGTTCGTGCTCGTGCTCGGAATCAACCTGCTGGGCGACGGGCTGCGCGACGCCTTCGCCACGAGGTCCCGCACATGAGCGCCCTTCTCGAAGTCGAAAAGCTTGAAGTGGGTTTCCGAGGCACCGCGGCGGTGCGCGGCGCCTCGCTCACGGTCGAGCGCGGCGAGACCCACTGCCTGGTGGGCGAATCGGGCTGCGGCAAGTCGGTGACCTCGCTCGCGATCATGAACCTGCTGGCGCGCGGCGGGCACCGCACGGCGCAGCGCCTCACCTTCCAGGGCGACGACCTGCTGAAGCTCGACGACCGGGGCATGGCGCGGCTGCGCGGCAATGCCATGGCCATGATCTTCCAGGAGCCCATGACCAGCCTCAACCCGGCCTACACGATCGGCTCGCAGATGACCGAGGTGATGCGCCGCCACAAGAAGGTGAGCCAGCGGGTCGCCACCGATCGCGCGGCCGACCTCTTGGGCCGGGTCGGCATCACCGCACCGGGCCTGCGCCTCGGCCAGTTCCCGCACCAACTCTCGGGCGGCCTGCGCCAGCGCGTGATGATCGCCATGGCGCTGATGTGCGAGCCGCAGCTCCTGATCGCCGACGAGCCGACGACCGCGCTCGACGTCACGGTACAGGCGCAGATCCTGCGCCTGCTGGCGCAGCTCCAGCGCGACCTCGGTCTCGGCATGCTGCTGATCACCCACGATCTCGGCATCGTGGCGCGCGTCGCCCATCGGGTTTCCGTCATGTACGCGGGCGAAGTGGTCGAGAGCGCCGCCACCGCGCAGCTCTTCGCCGATCCCAAACATCCCTATACGCAGGGCCTGCTGCGCTGCGTGCCGGTACCCGGCAAGCAGCGCCAGGATGAGCCTCTGGGCTCGATCCCCGGCACGGTGCCGCGCATCGGTCCGGGCTTCCAGGGCTGCGGCTTCCGCGATCGCTGCAGCTTCGCCGACGCGAGCTGCGCCCATACCGTCCCGCACCAGACCGCGGCGCCGGGTCACGATTATCTCTGCCGGCTGGCCCCATGAACGCGACGACCCAAGCTGCAATCGAACTCAAGTCGGTCGGCAAGACCTTCCGTGTCTCCGGCGGCCTCCTGGGCAAGGACCGCAAAGTCGTGGCCGTCGACGGCGTTTCCTTCGCCGTGCCGCCGGGCGGCGTGCTGGGCGTGGTGGGTGAGTCGGGCTGCGGCAAGTCCACCCTCGCCCGCCTCATCCTCGGCCTGCTCACGCCCGATTCCGGCGACATCGCGGTCGAAGGCCAGCGCGTCGTCGACATGGACCGCAAGGCGCGCGCACGGCTGATCCAGCCGGTGTTCCAGGACCCCTTCTCCTCTCTCAATCCGCTGACCCGTATTCGCGACATCGTGGCAATGCCGCTGCAGGCGCAGGGCAGCTTCTCGCGTGCCGAGATTGCCAGGCGCGTCGACGAGATGCTGGAACGTGTCGGCCTGCCCGGCGAGATGGGCACCCGCCTGCCGTCCGAACTGTCCGGCGGCCAGCGCCAGCGGGTCGCCATCGCGCGCGCCCTGGTGCTGCGGCCTCGTATCGTCGTGTGCGACGAGCCGACCTCGGCGCTCGACGTCTCGGTGCAGGCGCAGATCCTGAACCTGCTGGCCGAACTGCGCCGCGACCTCGGCCTCACCTACCTGTTCATCAGCCACAACCTCGCGGTCGTCGAGCATGTCGCGAGCGAAGTGGCGGTCATGTATCTCGGCCGCATCGTCGAGAAGAAGCCGACTGAGGCGCTGTTCCACGCGCCCGAGCATCCCTACACCCGGGCGTTGCTGGCTTCGGTGCTGACGCCCGAGCCCGGGCTCGGCGTGCCCGATGTCGGCCTGGGCGACGTCATGCCCGATCCGGCCAACATCCCGCCGGGCTGCCGCTTCCATCCGCGCTGTCCGATCGCCGAACCACGCTGCTCGACGGAAACGCCGCCGCTCAGGCCTCGGCCCGGCGGCGGCGTCGAGTGTCTGCTCGTTCCTTAAGTCTTTGTCATCTCGACCGGAGCGAAGCGAAGTGGAGAGACCTTGCCTGCTACAGGCAAGATCCCTCGGCTACGCTCGCGATGACACGCCTTTGGCGTGTCACTTCCACTTGGCAAAGTAGAAGCGCGGCAGTTCGTCGGGGAAGGTCTTGAACTCCAGGCCCTTCGAGAAGGCGTAGGTGTTCACGTAGGTGTTGATCGGCAGCCAATAGGCCTTCTCGGTCGCAATCTTGATCGCGGCCGAATAGGCCTTCTTGCGCGCCTCGGCATTGGAAGTGGCGCCGCCCTCGGCGATCAGCTTTTCAAGCTCGGGATCCTTCGAATAATTGTCGAGTGCGCCCGCGCCGAACATCACCGGCAGGATCGCCGAGACGTCGTTGATCGAGTAGCTGCCCCAGCTTCCCATGTAGAGCGGCGCCTCGCCCTTCTGGGCCTTCTGGATGGCCGGCGCGACCTGGAGCTGTGTGATCTTCACGCGGATGCCGACGGCGGTGAGATAGTTCTGGATGGCCGCGCCCCACGAAGTCGGCTGGACGTAGCTCACCATCTCCACATCGAAGCCGTTGGGAAAGCCGGCTTCCGCCATCAGTGCCTTGGCCTTGGCCGGATCGTAGTCGTACTTCACGGCGGCGTCGGCATCGCAGCCGAACTGGCTCGGGAAGCATGGCGCCGGCGGCACGCGGCTGCCGCCGCCGACCAGCTTCTCGGCGAACTGCTTGCGGTCGACGGCATGCCAGATGGCCTGACGCACCTTGAGCTTGGTCAGCGGATTGTCGGCGCCGGTGCGGCCGGCCGCATCGATCGAGAGGTAGCCGACGCGCATCGATTCCTGTCGCACGGCCTGCAGGAACGGCATCTTGTTGATGTCGTTCGCCTGGTCGGGATTGATGTTCCAGATCCAGTCGGCGCGCTGGGCCAGCAGTTCCGTCACCGCAGTGGCCAGATCGGGCACGAAGCGGACATGCAGCTTCTTGATCGCCGGCACGCCCTTGGGCGAACCCTTCCAGTAATCGTCGAAGCGCTCGAAGAAGATCTCCTTGCCCTGGTCGTTCTTGACGATCTTGTAGGGACCGGCGCCGACCGGCTTGGCCGAGAAGCCCTCGGGCCCGACCTTCTCGCGATAGGCCTTGGGATGGATCGGCGTCACCATGGCGAGATATTCGAGCGCCGCCGGAGTCGGCCGCTTCATCTTGATGCGCACGGTCCAGTCGCCGGTCTTCTCGGCCTTGTCGATCCAGGCGTAGTTCGAGGGAGTCGCGACCTTAGAGGCTGGATCGATCGCCATGTTGATGGTGTAGACGACGTCGTCGGGAGAAAGCGTGCTGCCATCGTGGAATTTCACGCCCTGGCGAATCGTGAGATCGAGCGTATTGTCGTCGGTGAACTTCCAGTCGGTGGCGAGCGACGGCTTGATCTCGAAGGTCGCGGGATCGCGGTGCACCAGCATGTCCCAGGCCTGGTGCGCCAGGATCAGCCCGGTGCGCTGGCTGTTGAAATACATGTCGACGTTGGGCACGGCGTCGTTGAACAGGATGCGCAGCGTATCGGCGGCCTTCTGCGCCGAGGCGGGCGCGGCAACGACCGCGCCGAGCATGGCGGCCGTGCTGGAAAGCAGGGCAGTACGACGAGTGATTTTCAAGAAAGCCTCCGGTTTGTTGGGGCGAGCCTAGGCTGCTGCCCCGCGATGAGGCAAGCTTCACGCCAAATGAGGAGAGACATATGACCGCCAAACTCGCCGGCAAATCCCGCACCCAGGCCCTCGCCTCGATCAAGGGCTGGAAAAAGGTGCGCGGACGCGACGCCCTCCAGAAGAGCTTCAAGTTCGCCGATTTCAACGAAGCCTGGGGCTTCATGACCCGCGTCGCGATGGCCGCGGAGAAGGCCGACCACCATCCGGAATGGTCCAACGTCTACAATAAGGTCGAGATCGTTCTCAGCACGCACGATGCCGGCGGCCTGTCGGAGAAGGACGTGGCGCTGGCGAAAGTGATCGACTCCGTCGCCTGACGAAACCGCAGCATGGACCGACGCTTGCATGTCGAATGCAGAGCGTGGCAGCCGCTTTGGGCAAAAGTCTAATACCGTCGTCGGGGATCGCCGCGCTATCGTCTGATTGATGACCGACGACCTGAGACGCGTGAGTTCCGACGAAGTGGCGATGGAGGGCTGTCTCACCCCCTGGTCCATCACGGCGAGAGCATCGCGGCGGCCGGCCAGGTGCTTGTGAGGATCGACGATGCGCGCGGGGCCGTGGACGGGCTGCACCCGCGCATGACGGTGTGGCGCCGCTGATGGAAGAATTCAGCCTGTCCGAGCTCGCGGCCAATCCGTTCGTCCAGACCGGGCTCCTGGCGTTGGCGGGCGCCGCGATCACCCGCCTCCTGCTCCGCCGTTATCCGGCGCGTCGCCTCGCCTTTCAGCTCGTCTTCTTCGTGGCGCTGACGGCCCTGCTCTACAAGCATCAGGTCGTCCCCTACGAGGTCTCGCCCGACACGACGTCGATCTACGAACGGACCTTCGCCGCGCTGGCCAAGATCATCTGGTGGATCAACGGCGCCTGGGTCCTGATCGGCTGCGCCCGGGTCTTCCTGGTCTTCGAGCGGCTGCCGCATGAAGGGCGCCTGGTCCAGGACCTCGTGGCCGGCCTGGTCTATCTCAGCGCTGCGCTGTCGATCGGGGCCTATGTCTTCAAGGCGCCCGTCGGCACGCTGATCGCGACGTCCGGCGTCTTCGCCATCATCCTGGGCCTCGCCCTCCAGAGCACGCTGGCCGACGTCTTCTCGGGGATCGCGCTCAACTTCAGCAAGGTCTACGAAGTCGGCGACTGGATCGACCTGGGCGGCGACATCGAAGGCCGCGTCGTGGAGACAAACTGGCGCGCAACCCATCTTCTCAATGGGTCGAACGACCTCGTTGTTCTTCCCAACAGCGTCCTCGCGAAGGCGCAACTCACCAATCTCAGCAGTCCGAACCGCAATCACGGCGTGAAGCTGCGCGTGCGCTTCACGCCCACCATGGCGCCCTCTGTCATTTCGGACGTGATGCGCACGGTCCTTCTCAGCAGCAACTCCATCCTCAATCCGCCTTCGCCCTCGGTCGAGATCAAGTCGCTCGACGCCCGGGCGATCGAGCTGGAACTTTCTTTCCGCGTCACCGACTATGCGGCGTCTTCCGCAGCCCGCCACGAGGTCTACGATCTGATCTACCGCCATGCCAAGGCGGCGGGGTTGTCGCTTGCAGAGCCGGCCGAGGCCATCACGGTGTTCGCGAACCAGGTCGCACCTGCTCCTCTCGAAGCGCAGACCACGGCTCAGCAGACCACAGCTCAGCGGCTGGTCGATGCGGTGCCGCTGTTCGTCACGCTCACCGGGGCGGAAAGGACCGCGCTTGCAGAGACCCTCACACGCAAGACCTATCAAAGAGGCGAGGTCCTGGCGGCACGAGGCACCCGGCTCGACGTGCTGATGATCATCGGGACGGGCGTGGTCGCGCTTTCGCGCGAAGAAGACGGCCGCGAGATCGAGCAGAGCCGGCTGGCACCGGGCGACTATTTCGGTGAGGCCGGGCTGTTCACCGGAGCCGGCGAGACCGCGACGGTGCGGGCGCTGACCTTCACCGTGATCTACGAGGTCGGGCAGGCGGCGCTTTCGAAGCTCATGAAGGAACGGCCGGGTATCGCCGACGAGATCAGTGTGACGCTTTCGCGACGGGCCGGCGCCGCGATGCGGGCCGGCGAGCCCGGCGCGGAGACCCGAGAAACCTCCATTTCACGCCTCGTCGGCCGGATCCGCCATCTCTTCGACGTGCCGCACGGCTAGAATCGCGCCGCGACGCTCGCGTCAGCCGCCTCCCCGGACGATCTCGTCGAAGTGCAGCCGGACGCGAGCGGCGGAATGCTCCAGCAGAAGTCTGGCCGCATGCTCGGCGCTCGCGTCATCCTTTCTCGCGACGCAGTCGGCGAGGCGGCGCCAGTCCGCCGCCGATTCCCGGCGCCCCGCCAGGGTGAGGAAGCTGCTCGCCTGGCCGCGGATGAGCTGCCACATGCCCATGCCCGCCAGCCGCTTGTACATGTCGGGCAGGTGATTGTTGCCGCACCGCTCGATCAGCAGGGTCTGAATCCGGATGGACTGGGTCGCGAAGTCCTGCGGTGACATGTCGGGGCTTGCGGCCATGGCCTCGAGCCTCGCGATCTCGGCCTCGATCGCCGCCCGTTCCGCCGGGCCGGCCTGTCGCGTGTAGCGACCGGCCGCCATCGCCAGCAGGGCCGCGCGAAGCTCGAACAGATCGTCGAGATCGTTGCGCGAGAATTCGGCGATCCGGGCGCCGGAGCGCGGGATGCGCACGACATAGCCTTGCCGCGCCAGGGCGATCAGCGCCTCGCGCACGGTGGCGCGGCTCACCGCATGGGTTTCGGCGAGCAGTTCCTCCTTCAGCCGCTCGCCCGGCCGCAGCCGTCCCGTCATCACGTCCTCGAGGATGCGCTCGGCAAGTCGTTCCGGCAGCGACTTCACGAGCCGTCCCAGCGGGGTTTCGACCAGCGGAGGCATTGCGGCGGGGCTGGCGTCCATGATCGACGATCCGTAATCTTGTCTGACAATAAACAGTATATTGACCGATAATCACTCTGCTGGATAGAGTTGGGCCTCGGGAGAAAACAATATGAGTGCAATCAACATCAGGCCGCTGGGCTTTGCGGCCGGCGCCCAGGTCACCGGCGTCGATCTTCGCAAGCCCCTCAGCAACGAAGACCACAGCCGGATCCACGAGGCCTGGCTGGAGCACATCGTGCTCGTCTTCCCGGAACAGGATCTGACGCCGGAGCAGCAGATCGAATTCTCGCGCCGGTTCGGCGTGCTCGACGCTCACGAGTCGCAGGCGCCGTCGACGCTGCATCCGGATCATCGCGAGATCCTGGTCCTGACCAACAAGATGGTCGGGGGCAAGAAGTCAGGCACCTACAATTCCGGCCGCAACTGGCACACCGACCTCAGCTACACGTCCCGTCCCGCCAAGGGCGCGGTCCTGCATTGCAAGGAAAAGCCGCCGGTCGGCGGCGACACGATGTGGTCCAACCTCTATCTCGCGCTCGAGACGCTGACGCCGCCGATCCGCGGCCTGATCGAAAATCTCGAGGCGTTGCACGACGTGTCGATGATCCGCGGCATCGAGCAGCGCGATCCCGCCGACGTCGCCGAGATGAAGCGGCGCAACCCGCCGGTCATCCATCCGGTGGTGCGCACGCATCCCGAGACCGCCCGCAAGTCGCTGCTGGTGAACCAGCGCATCCGCCGCTTCCTCGGCATGTCCGACGAGGAGAGCCAGAGCCTGCTGGCGATGTTGAACACGCACGCGACCTCGCCGGAATTCGTCTACCGCCACCGCTGGAGCCTGGGCGACGTGGTGATGTGGGACAATCGCTGCAGCTGCCACGTGGCGCTGGGCGACTTCGACCAGACCAAACCGCGCGTGATGTTCCGCTGCTCGCTCGAAGGCGAGATCGAGACGGGACGCTTCGCCGACAACGCCGCAGGCTCCGATCGCGAATCGATGTTGCAGGCGGTCGCCGCGGTTTCCTGAAGCGAGCCGCAAAGGCTCGCCACAAGACAAGAAGACGTTTCGGGAGGATTGAAAATGTTGCGCTCGACGTTACTGGGGCTGCTTGCCGGCAGCCTCCTCGGCCTCGCCATGCCTGCCGCCGCGCAGACCCCGGCCTTTCCCGACAAGTCCATTCGGCTGGTCGTGGGTTTCCCACCGGGCGGCGCGACCGACGTCATCGCGCGCCTGCTGGCGCAGGGCCTGACCACCGAGCTCGGCCAGAACGTCCTGGTCGAGAACAAGGGCGGCGCGAGCGGCATCATCGCGTCGGAGATGATCGTGAAGTCGCCCCCCGACGGCTACACGCTGCTGTTCGCCCCCAGCTCGCATGCAACCCTGGGCGCGCTCTATCCCAACCTCTCCTTCGATCCGATCAAGGACTTCACGCCGGTCGCCACGGTGGCGCGCACCCCCTATCTGCTCGTCGTGCATCCGGATCTGGGCGTGAAGACCGTGGCGGAGCTGATCGCGCTGGCAAAGGCCAAGCCGAACGGGGTCGCCTATGCGTCCACGGGCATGGGTACCGCGCAGCACCTGGCCGGCGAGATCCTGCAACGCACCGCCGGGGTCGAGATCCTGCACGTGCCCTATCGCGGCAGCGGTGCGGTGCGTGCCGACATCCTGGCCGGTCGTATCCAGACCATGTTCGACAATGTCGCGGTGATGCTGCCCTACGTGCAGCGGGGCGAGATGCGCGCACTTGCCGTGACAGGACCCAGGCGCAGCACGCTCGTGCCCGATCTGCCGACGTTGCGCGAACTGAACCTCGCCGCGGCCGAGATCGAGGGCTGGTTCGTCGTCCTCGGACCGGCGGGCATCCCGGAGCCCGTCGTGAAGCGTCTCAACGAGGCGGTGAACAAGGTGCTCGCGGCGCCCGCCACCGCGGAGCGCCTGGCGACGCTCGGTGCGGAGCCCCTGGCCGGGCCGCCGCAGGACGTCGTCGCCCTCGTGAGCAACGACCGCGACCGCTGGGGCAAGGTGATCCGCGAGGGCAACATCAAACCTGAGTGAGGGGATGTGACAATCGACCGTCACTGTCCTGTAACCACTGGAATTTGGACGGCGCCTTCCCAGATGGAGGGACCTGAATAAGGTTCACCATCGGAAGTCAGCCCAAATGTCTAAGAGTATGTTCACGCTTGCTGCGGCCGTGGCCGCAGTTGCGTTTGCCCCTATCGGTGCCCAGTCCGCTTGCGCTGCGGGCCTGCCAAGCATCTACGACGCGTATAGCGAGCACGATCACGATCTCGAGAACTGTTCGGTCGAAGCGCCGACGAACGATGGCCAGCGCGCGAGCGGCCGCGTCGTCGCGATCGACCCCGCGGCAGGCAAGATCACCCTCGATTATCGCCCGCTTCCCCTCCTGCCCGAAGGCGGCGTGAGGGTCTTCAGCGTCGAGGATCCCACGGCCCTCAAAGGATTGAGCGCAGGCGACCGCGTCCGCTTCGAGCTCGAACGCGATGGCCGAAGCTATGTCGTGACGCATCTGGAGAACAGCAACTAGGCCACCAAGCGCTCGAGCATGGCGAAGCAGTTCGCCATTGCTCGGTTTGTCCATCGCCTCGACGCCGGCCAGCTTGCAGGCAGGCTGGTCGGCAGGGCCGTGCGGCTGGTTCACTTTTCGGGACGCGAAAGGTCTCGGCGAATTCAGTGGCCGGACGCGGAGCCGGGGCGGATGCTTCCCCCAATCGATAAAGGGGGAAATGCATCGTGGCTCAGAGACGGAAATTCCTGCTCGGCGGATTGGCGGCGACAACAGCCTTGGCCACCGGTTTCGGCACACGGGCCCAGTCCTTTCCGACCAAGCCCCTTCGCTTCATCGTCCCCTTCGCGGCAGGCGGCAATGCCGACGTGACGGCGCGCTTGGCCGGCGAAGGCATGTCGCGAAAACTGGGACAGCCGGTGCTGATCGACAACCGGCCCGGCGCCGGCGGAGTCGTTGGTCAGGAGCTGGTGCTGCAGGCGCCGGCGGACGGGTACACGATGGTGATCGCCGCCTTCGGGACGCTCTATGTTTCCCCGCTGATGGCAGGCAAGCCGTCGATGGTTCCGTCCTTCGCACCGGTCAGCATGTTGAGCACGGTCCCCATGATCGTCGTGGTGCCGGCCAACAGCCGCTTCACGGATTGGCAGTCGCTGCTGGCCGCCGCCAAGGCCAAGCCAGGCACGATCAGCATGGGTCATGCCGGCAACGGGACACCGAACCACACGGATATCCTGCGCATCCAGGAGAACGAGAAGGTGAGCTTCGCGATCGTGCCTTATCGCGGCTCGGGCGTCGGGCTGAACGACGCGCTCGCCGGCCAGATCGACAGTTACTGCGACCAGCTGAGCAGCTCGCTGCCGCACATCCAGTCGGGCAAGCTGCGCGCCCTGGTCGTCGTCGGCGAGAAGCGCGCGCCGGAACTGCCCAACGTGCCGACCCTGGCCGAAACCGGCTGTATGCCGTTCGACGGTGGCACAACGCTGGGTCTCTTCGTCAAAAAGGAAACGCCTGCGGCGATCGTCGCAGCACTCAATGCGGCTGCCGTCGCGGCGCTCGACGAGCCGGCGATCAAACAGAAGTTCGTCGACCTGGGCGCGACCGCGCGTCCGTCGACGCCGGCTGCCTTCGAGGCCTTTCTGAAGACCGAAGACGCCGGGATCGGCGAACTCGCGAAGAAGGGATTGCTGAAGCCGGAGTAGAAGGACCTACTTCGTCTTGGCCGCGCCCTGGCCCTTGGGATCGCCCGCCTTTCCCTTGGCCTCGGCAGCCTTGAGAGAGGCGGCTTCGTCGGAATCGAGCGCCTTTGCGGCCTCGTGCGCGGCCCCGTCGACCTTGCCCTTCTTCAGGAATTCGGCGGTGCGCTTGTTGTAATCGGCGGTGGCAGTGTAGCTGCCTTCGCCCTCGATCTTGTCCTTGGACTTGTCCATCGCCTGCTCCTTCGTTTCCGGAGGTGAAACGCGGCAGCACGGCGTTGGTTACGTGAGAAGCCCGATCTCCCGGTAGAAGCGCACGACGCCGGGGTGCAGTTTTTCGCGCCCGGGCACGACCGCGACCGTATTGGCGGCCGTCGTTTCGGCGAGTTGCGGGGGCGGATTGCCGGCCTGCTGAACGGCGTAGAGCGCCTTGACTGTGCGGTAGGCGACCGTCTCGTCGAGGCCGGGCCGCGCCAGCACGAAACTCCAGGAGCCGACCGAAGGGATCGCCGCGGGCTGGCCGACAAAGCTGCCGGCCGCCTGCGTCACCGGCTTCAGGAAGGTATATTTGGCCAGGATGCGCTGGATCTCGCCGCCATCGGGCGCGATGAAGCGTGCGCCCTCCTTGCTGTTGGCCATGGCAACGAAGCCCGGCCAGCCGTTGCCGCCACCCCACAGAGCAGCGGCACGCCCGTCAAGCACCATCGCCGGACCGTCGCCGGCGCGTTCGAGATAGATCGGCTGGAAATCCCGGGCGGCATCGAGGCCGAGACCGTCCATCGCGTATCGGCCGAGGATCACCAGCCCCGAGCCGCCGGCGCCCCAGGCAACCGGCTTGCCCTTGAGGTCGGCGATGGTGCGATAGGGAGAGTCGGCCCGCACGACGAACATGCCGGCGGTGGGATACATGGCCGTCAGCACCCGAAGATCGGCCGGCGCGCGGCCCACACCCTGCAGCACCTCGTGCACGACCTCGCCCTGGACCAGCGCGATGTCGAGCGTGCCGGCCTCGAGCAGGGGCACGTTCTCGGTGCTGCCCCTGGTATTGATCGCCTCGATCTCGAGCGCGGGATCGAAGCGGCGCACGAACTCGACGAAGGCCGCGCCATAGACCGGGAAGCCGCCGCCCGGCGTCGCCGTACCGAGACGGACTTTCACGGGCTGCGCTCGGGCCGGTCCGGGCGCGAGCAGCAGACTGCCGACGGAGGCTGCCACTCCCAGGACGTCACGCCGGCGCGGGCGCGATTTCGGTGCGTCTCCATGCGCGGGCGGCAGTCCCATTCAGTCTCCTAGGACTTCTTTGGCTCGAAGAACGGCTCGACCGCGCCCTTGAGCTTGATGGTCAGCGGATTGCCCTTGCGATCCACCGTCTTGCCGACGGCGACGCGGATCCAGCCCTCGCTCACGCAATACTCCTCGACGTTGGTCTTCTCCTGGCCATCGAAGCGGATCCCGATGCCGCGCTGGAGCAGCGCCTCGTCATAGTGCGGGCTCTTCGGGTTGGTGGACAGTCGGTCGGGGAGCGTGTCGGTCATGGATTTCCTATAACATCAATGAGTAGACGATGCCGGCCATCGAACTGGCCAGCAGGACCGGGATCATCCCGAAGCGGAAGCGGAATACAGCAACGGCACAGGCGACCGCCAGCGCCACGGCCGCGATGTTGGCCGATGCCAGCACCGGCAGGTCGACAGTGGCGCCGAGCAGCTGGACCGGTCGCAACTCGCCGAACAGGACCTGCAGCCCGAACCAGACCGCCAGATTGAGGATGACGCCCACCACCGCCGCGGTGATGGCCGCCAGCGCTCCCGACAAAGCCTTGTTCGAGCGCAGCGCCTCGACATAGGGCGCACCGACGAAGATCCAGAGGAAGCAGGGCGTGAAGGTCACCCAGGTCGTGAGCAGACCGCCCAGGGTCCCCGCGAGGAGCGGATTGAGGCCCCCGTGATCGCGCCACGCACCGAGGAAGCCCACGAACTGCGTCACCATGATCAGCGGGCCCGGCGTCGATTCCGCGAGACCGAGCCCGTCCAGCATCTCGCCGGCCGTCACCCAGCCGTATTTGTCGACCGCCTCCTGCGCGACATAGGCGAGCACGGCATAGGCGCCGCCGAAGGTAACCACGGCCATCTTGCTGAAGAAGACCGAGATCTGGGTGAACACATCGTCGGGCCCGCGCACGACCCACAGCAGCGCCACCGGCACCAGCCAGAGCGCGAGAAAGAGCGCGCCGATCGACAGCGACCAGACCAGGTTGGGCCTCGCATGCGCGGGCGTGTCCTCGCCCAGGAGCGACTCCGCATCGCTCAAGCCGGGGCGGCCACCGGCGCCGTGGCCACCGGCCTGGAAGTCCGTCCGGCCGAGCTTGGTGGCCGTGAAGCCGATCAACCCCGCCGCGACGACGATCAGCGGAAACGGTACGCCATAGAAGAAGATGGCGACGAAGGACGCGACCGCCAGCAGGCGCATCGCGTTGTTGCGCAGAGCCCGCCCGCCGACCCTCAGCACCGCCTCGGCCACGATCACCAGCACGGCGGCCTTCAGACCGAAGAACAGACCCTGGACCAGGGTGACCTTGCCCAGCAGCACATAGACCCAGGACAGCGCCATGATGGCGAGCAGACCCGGCAGGACGAACAGCGTGCCGGCGATCAGCCCGCCCGCGGTGCGGTGCATCAGCCAGCCGATATAGGTCGCGAGCTGCTGCGCCTCGGGGCCGGGCAGCAGGGTGCAGTAGTTCAGCGCCTGCAGGAAGCGCTGCTCGCCGATCCATTTCTTCTCGTCGACGATGATGCGATGCATCACCGCGATCTGGCCCGCCGGACCGCCGAACGACAGGGCGGCGACCCGCAGCCAGACCTTCACGGCCTCGGAGAGCGGAACGCCATGGAAGGGCGTGGGCTTCATGATTTTCTCGCGGCTGGCGGCCAGTCGTGGCCCTCGTCGACGGCATCGCGGCACCAGCGATAGAAGGCGTCGTAGAGGGCAAGCCCTGCCTCGAGCTGAGCGAGGTCGTCGGCATACATGCGGGACAGGCCGAGCGAGGCCGCGAGCAGGCCCGCCGATTCGGGGGCGAGTTCGGGTCGTCCGGTGTCAGCCCCCCGCACGATCGTGGCCAGCCGCTTCAGCGGCGCGGTCTCGAGGCCGAACTCCTCGATCATGAGATCGAACGTGCAGCGTTCGCCGCGATGACTCCAGTGCACGTCCTTGTGATCGACATCGAACGGGGTGGCGCCGAACCGGTCGGCGACGTCGAGCACCTCGGAGGGAGCGACGAAGAGGAAGACCGCCTGCGTATCGATGAAGCGCCGGATCAGCCACGGGCAGGCGATCCGGTCGACCTTGGGACGGCTGCGGGTCACCCAGACGGTGCGGCCGCCGGCGTCGCGCCGCGGTAGGCGGTCGACCGGCACGGTCGGCAGCCGGGCCGCCTGCCAGGCGAGGAGTCCGCCCTCGAGCACGTCGGCCGGTACGCCCTCGTGGCGCAACCACGCGGCGACGCCCTGGCTGAGTTTCAGGCCTTTCTTGCAGACCACGACGGCAGGCCGCCGAGCGGCAACGAAGGCCGGTCCCCACACAGGAACCTCGGCCCACGGCCGACGCATCGCCCCCGGCACGAGGTGCGGGTTGGCGGCGAAGTCCTCGTCCGTGCAGACGTCTATCAGTACAGGTGAATCCGGACGTCCAATGAGTCGGACGAGCTTTTCGGGAGAAATCGAGTTGGGCGAAGTCATGTGCGGCGTCCTTGGTGAATGGAGCAGGACGCGATGCTTCGGCTGTCGCCTCGTGGGGAGATCGCGATCCCCATCACCGCTTTCTGAAAGACAGTGCAAATAGTGTCAAGCTTGGCCGATTGCCGGGGTCGCGGGCCGCGGTTAGTTTGACCGTGGGAATATTGGGAACGTCAGTGCGGAAACTTCCGGGGGTTTCATGACTTGGGGTCGTCTTGTTCTATTGGCACTCGCCGTCGTGGGGACGGTCATGGCGTGCACGCAGTCACCACAGGGCGTTGTCTCGACGGCGCAGATCAATCGCGCCTACTGGGGTCTGCCGCAAAACGGTCCCGGCGCCGACGTCACCAGCCTGGTGACCTGCCCGGGCGGCTATCCCTGCGACGTGTTCGCCAACGGCCCGAGCTACAACGACAACCGCTTCGACCTCGCCAAGAAGCTGACGGTGATCTGGACGTGCCAGCCGCAGAACTTCGTTCTGTCGGAAGTGGCGACGCCGAGCTTCAAGGTCCGGATGGCGTGCGTCGGCGGCGCGCCGATCGTGCCGCGTCGCATCGACATCGTCGAAGCCTCATGGGGCGGTCCCACCTCCACGATCGACGTGACCCAGCAGGTCCGCGACATCTGCGGCCAAGGTCCTACCCGCTGCCAGGTGCCGGCGATGGCCTACATCTTCGGCATGCCCGATCGTCTCACGAAGACGCTGCGCATCCGCTACACCTGCAACGGCCAGACCACGCCGGCCCGACAGGCGACAGAGAACAGCATCGCCGACCTGCGCTGCGAGCAGGCGGCCGACCACGGCCACTGACGCCGTCAGCGCCGCCCTTCTGGTACCCCGGGCGGCGCCAGACTACGACGGCAGTCGCCGTGCAGCAGGCCACCGTAGTTGGCGCCGAGCGGCGTCATCGAGAACGCGCCGTCGTTGCGGTTGTAGGTCATCGAAAAGTTGGGAAAGGTCGCCCGCAGCGCCTGGAACGTGATGGCCACGTTCGACCCCTCGACCATTGAGGCGCCGTCCCAGACGCCGGCCGTGTTGCGCCGGTCGTCGAACACGACATTGAAATTGCGCACCTGTCCGCCCTGGTCGGTCACCTTGCAGGCGAGCCAGCGCGGTTCGGCGCTGGCCGGCCGGGCAACGGCCACCGCCACGACGGCCGTCATCAACAGGATCGCAAGCCGCATCGGGACGCCCTCCGGGCTGGTTACTTGGGCGCCATGCGGATCGCGCCGTCGAGGCGGATCGTCTCGCCGTTCAGCATCGGATTCTCCACGATGCTCATGGCGAGCTGGGCATATTCCTTCGGGTCGCCGAGACGCGAGGGGAACGGCACCTGGGCGCCCAGGCTCTTCTGCGCTTCCGCCGGCAGGCTCATCATCATCGGCGTGAGGAACAGGCCCGGCGCGATGGTGCAGACGCGGACGCCGAGGCTCGCGAGATCGCGAGCGATCGGCAGGGTCATCCCGACGACGCCGCCCTTCGACGCCGAATAGGCCGCCTGACCGATCTGGCCGTCAAAGGCCGCGACCGACGCGGTGTTGACGATGACGCCACGCTCGCCGCCGTCCAGCGGCTCGGCCTGGCTCATGGCGTAGGCCGCAACGCGGATCACGTTGAAGGTGCCGATCAGGTTGACCTGGATCACCTGGGCGAACATCGCGAGGTCGTGCGGGCCTGACTTGGAGACCGTGCGGCCAGACCTGCCGATGCCGGCGCAGTTCACGACGACGCGCGGCGCGCCCAGCTTCTCGACGACCGTCTTCACCGAGGCCTCGACGCTGGCGGCGTCGGCCACGTTGGTCTTGACGAACAGGCCGCCGATTTCCTTCGCCTTCTGCTCGCCCAGCTCGTCCTGCAGGTCGAAGATCGCGACCCTGGCGCCCGCGGCGGCCAATGCCGACGCCGTGGCGCCGCCCAATCCCGACGCGCCGCCCGTGACGATGGCGGCCTGACCCTTGACGTTCATCCGTATCCTCCGTGGTTGGGCGCTTTTAGCATTTCCATCCCCCTTGCCAAGCGGGCCCGCCGACCCAACTTTCCCCGCATGAGCGATGCATCCGACCTGGTCCGGAACGAGACGACCGTCCGCCGGAATTTCTGGCAGAAAGCCCGCCGCACCCTGGGCCGCGTGCCTTTCACCGAGGACGCGGTCGCCGCGTTCTATTGCGCCAGCGACAGCGCCACGCCGCTGCCGATCCGCGCCACCCTGTTCGGGGCGCTCGCCTATTTCGTGCTGCCGTTCGACGCCATACCGGACTTCCTGCTCGGCCTCGGCTTCACCGACGACGCCGCCATCCTGGTGGCGGCCTTCACCGCCGCCCGCATGCACATCACGCAAGAGCATCGCGCGCGGGCGCGGGCCTGGCTGCTCAAGGAGCAGGGCCGGGCCCCGGCCGGGCCGGAGGCTTCGCCGGCGGGCTGACCGCTGCGGCGCGCCGCCGCTCGCGCGCCACCACATGCTCGCGATGGGCGATGTAGAGCGCCGAGGCAATGACGATGGCGGCGCCAACATAGGTCCAGACGACCGGCATCTCGTTCCACATCAGCCAGCCCATGAACACCGCGAAGGGCAGGCGCATGTATTCGAACGGCGCGATGGCCGACATCTCGCCGGACTTGAAGGCCTGCACCCAGAAATACTGGCCGACCGTGGCGGTCGACGCGATGCCGATCGCCAGCATCCAGCCGAACAGGTCAGGCCAACGCCAGACCCAGATCGCGGGAAGTGCCAGAAACAGGGTCGAGAAGATCGCGAACTGGGTCAGGATCATCAGCGGCGATTCGGAATCCGAGAGGCGTTTCACCAGCAGGATCGAGATGGCGACGCAGGCAGCGTTGGCCAGCGCCACCAGCGCGCCGAGCTGCAGGCTGCCCTCGCCCGGCCGCACCATGACCAGCACGCCGACAAAGCCCACGAGCGTGGCGGTCCAGCGGCGCCAGCGGACCTTTTCCTTGGCGATGAGCGCGGCCACCACGACGGAAAAGAGCGGTTGGGAAAAGGCGATGGCGGTCGCGTCGGCCAGCGGCAGCATCGAGATCGCGTAGAACCCCAGCACCATCGAGGTGGTGCCCATGAAGGTGCGCCAGAAGTGGCCCTTGATGCGCTGGCTGAGCCAAGGCTTCACCCGGCCCGAGATCATCAGCGGCAACAGCATGATCACCGAGAGGATCGCGCGGAAGAACGCCGTCTGGACGCTCTCGATCTGCTCGGAGAGCAGGCGGATCATCACCCCCGTCGAGGTAAAGATGAAGCCGCCGCTCACCAGCCACAGCGCCCCCTGCACGTTGGGCGGGAGACGCCGCAACCAGTCCCGCATCAGATCTTCCGCTCGTGACCGACCCAATACGGTTCGCGCAGCGTCTTCTTCAGCACCTTGCCGACGGGGCTGCGCGGCAGCGTGTCGACGAAGTCGACCGTCTTCGGCGCCTTGACGCCGCCGAGCTTGTCCTTGGCGAGCTGGATCAGCTCGTCGGCCTCCACGGTCATGCCGGGCTTCAGCTCGACCACGGCCTTCACGGCCTCGCCCCACTTCTCGTCGGGTATGCCGATCACCGCGCAATCCTGCACCGCGGGATGGCTCCACAGGACCTGCTCGACTTCGCCGGGGAAGACGTTGAAGCCGCCGGAGATGATCATGTCCTTCTTGCGATCGACGATGTAGACAAACCCGTCCTCGTCGATCACGCCGATGTCGCCGGTATGGTGCCAGCCGAAGGCCGACGCCTCGGCCGTCGCCTCGACATTGTTGTAGTAGCCCTTCATCACGAGATTGCCGCGCACGACGATCTCGCCGCGCTGTCCGCGCGGCAGCAGCTTGCCGTGATCGTCCATCACTTCGAGCCGCACCAGCGGCGAGACCTTGCCGCAGCTCGCGAGCCGGTGGCGGTTGTTGCTCTCCAGCGCCGCCACGTGGTCTTCCGGCGAGAAGAAGGTGCAGATCATGCAGGCCTCGGCCTGGCCGTAGGTCTGCGTCAGCACGGGACCGAACACCTTCACGGCCTCGACCAGCTTGTCGACCGACATCGGCGCCGAGGCATAGACGAGATGCTGCAGCGAACTGTAGTCGTATTTGCCCACGTCGGGATGCGCGAGGAGCATGTAGATCAGGGTCGGCGGCATGTAGACATGCGTGACCTTGTGCTTCTCGATTGCGGCCAGAATGCCGCCGGGATCGGCCGTGCCCATGAAGATGTTGGTGCCGCCGAAGGCCAGCAGCGGGAACGAGCAGACCCCGGCCGCGTGTGTCATCGGCGCGACCATCAGGTGGACCGGCGGCGACTTCACCGGCATGCAGGCCCAGAAGATCGAGTTCATCGTCTCGATGTTGCCGTTGGTGATCTGCACGCCCTTCGGCCGCCCGGTGGTGCCGCCCGAACTGGCGAGGAACGCCACGTCGTCGGGCGCGTCGGGCAGGTCGGGCGCCTCTTCCTTCTGCGCCGCCAGCCATGTCTCGAAGGACGGCGTGTCGATAGAGATGAACCCGGTGATGCGTGGGCAGGCCTCGCGGATGCGCGCGAGATAGCCCTCGAAGCTCGAATGGTAGAACAGCACCTCCACGTCGGTGTTGTTCAGGATGTAGAGATTTTCCTCCAGCGCGTTGCGCGCATTGACCGGTGCCCAGGTGACGCCCGCGCGCACGATGCCCAGCAGGCAGGCATAGGCCGCGGCATGGTTGGGACTGTAGACGGCAGCCTTCGAGCCGCGCCCGAGCCCCATGGCCAGCAGCCCGTTGGCGACGCGATGCGTCTGGCCGCGCACCTCGCGATAGGTCCAGCCGCGCGTGCCGTCATGCAGGCAATGCCGCTCCGGATAGAGATCGGCGCCGCGGTCGAAATAATCGATCAGTCGCATGGCGTCTCTCTCCCCTTCATTCTTGCGTTTCGGGCAGCGTCGTGTCGCCCGGTCCCAGCGGCCGCTCCATGAGGACGCTGTCGAGCCAGCGGCCGAACTTAAAGCCGACGCTCTTCAGGGTGCCGACCATCGCGAAGCCGCAGGAGGCGTGGAGGTTGATCGACGCCGCATGCTTGGAATCGCCGATTACCGCGATCATCTGGCGGCGGCCGTCGCGGGCGCACAGGTCGATCAGCGGCAGGAGCAGCGCCTTGCCGACGCCCTGCCCGACCGCATCCTTGTCGATGTAGATCGAGTTCTCGACGGTGAAGCGGTAGGCCGGGCGGGTGCGGTAGAGGCCGGCATAGGCATAGCCCAGCAGGCGGCCTTCCTTCTCGGCCACCAGATAGGGCAGGCCCAGATCGAGCACCGCAGCGCGGCGCTGGCGCATTTCGCCCACGTCCGGCGGATCGACCTCGAACGAGGCCGTCCCGTGCAGCACATGATGTCCGTAGATTTCGGCGCAACGCGCCACATCGGCCTCGGTCGAGGCCCTCACCGTCAGTCCGCTCACGTCTTCAGATCCCCACGTCGGTTCCGGCGGGGAGTATAGACCTAGTTGCGATCGACGCCGCGTCGAATGGCGCCCGCATCCGGACCATCGAACTTAAAGAGACTTGCCGCCAGCGGCAGGCCGGTCTGCAGGCCGTTCAGGGAAACGTCGACCCGCTGGCCGCGATTGTCGATGATGGTCCAGCCGCGCAGCACCATCGGGTTCTCGCCCAGGCGCACGATGACCTTGCCCTCGTTCGGCTTGCGGGCCTGGCTCATGGTGAGTTGAAGCATGCCGTCGGTGCGCTCGACCTTCTCGACCATGAGGTCGCCGCCCTGCAGCACCATCGGCTCGCGCACCAGGAAGGAGGCGGCGGTCCAGCCAATCGGCCACTGGCCGAAGTCGCGGTTGGCGATGTCCCACATCGTCACCTGGCTGCCGTCGGCCACGATCTTGAGCTGCGACGGCGGATCGTATTCGAATCGCATGCGGCCGGGCCGACTCACCGAGAGCGTGCCCTGCACCACCGTGCCGCCCGGGTTCGACTGCACGAAGCGGGCCTGCATGGTGCGGATGCCGTTGAAATAGCGCTCGACCTCCGCAACCTGCGGATTGGAGGCTGGCACCTGGGCCTGCGCCTGCTGTACCGGGCTCTGAGCCTCGGCGTGGACCGTTCCGAATGACAGCAGAGCAACGGCAGAAAGGGCAGTGAGCAGGGTTCGCATGCGGCGGATATGACGGTCGAATAAGGCAGAATCAAGCATCGGCGGGGACTTCCCAATCATGTGAACCGCCGTTTACCATACGGCCACCAGCAGGAGGTAACGCCATGCATGTCGGAATGGCTGCGGTCTTCCAAAATACCGGCCGGGCTCTCAGCGACCGCCAGATCTACCTGAACGAGCTGGCCTTGGCCGACATGGCCGAGCCGCTGGGCTTCGAATCGATCTGGTCGGTGGAGCATCATTTCACCGACTACACGATGTGCCCCGATGTGGTGCAGTTCCTGTCCTACATGGCGGGCCGCACGAAGCATGTGCGGCTGGGATCGATGGTCGTGGTGCTGCCCTGGCACGATCCGGTGCGGGTCGCCGAGCAGATCTCCATGCTCGATCATCTGTCGGGCGGCCGCATGATCCTGGGTCTGGGGCGCGGCGCCGGCAAGGTGGAGTTCGACGGTTTCCGCCTCGACATGGGCGACAGCCGCGAGCTGTTCGTCGAGTACGGCGAAGCGCTGCTCAAGGGCCTCGAGACCGGGATCATGGAATACCAAGGCAAGCATTACCGCCAGCCGCCGGTCGAGATCCGCCCCGCCCCGTTCAAGAGCTTCCGTGGCCGCACCTATGCCGCCGCCGTGTCGCCCGAGAGCGCGCGCATCATGGCGCGGCTGGGGGTCGGCCTGCTGATCATCCCGCAGAAGCCGTGGCGCGAGGTCGAGAAGGAACTCACCGAGTACAATGCGCTCTATCGCGAGATCAACGGCACCGACGCGCCGCAGCCGATCTCGGCCGGCTGGACCTTCGTCGACGAGAGCGCCGAGCGGGCGCGCGAGATGGCCGTGAAATATATCGGCGGCTACTACCGCACCGTACTCGACCACTACCAGTTCGCCGGCGCCCACATGAAGAACCAGCGCGGCTACGAGTACTATGCCAAGATGAACGAGAAGCTCGCGGTCTACGGCGACCAGAAAGCCATCGAGTTCTTCGCCGACCTCCAGGTCTACGGCACCCCTGAGCAGGTCTACGGGAAGATCCTGGCCATTCACGAACAGACGAAGAACAGCGCCTTTGTCGGCGTCTTCTCCTATGCCGGCATGCCGCACGAGGAAGCGGCGCGGAACATAAGCTTGTTCGCCCGCACGGTGCTGCCGGAACTGCGGGAATTCGATGCCGGCGCGGCGGTGGACCGCGCCGGGCCCCTGCCCGACCTGCGCTTCTCCGCCACGGCGGCGTAAAAGGGCGAGCGAGCCGCGCCTGCGATCCCGCCCTCGCGGCTGGTCCACCTTCACCTTTGTAATGTACACATAATGGCGGCCGCTTAATTTCGGCCTGCAATTTGCGGAACAGCCATTGCCGCCCTGCGGCCGGCACGCCAGAAAGCGGCGCCGTGGCGGCTGCACCACGAGGGAGAAAGCGCGATCAGTACCCAATCCGTCCCCCGCCCCCGCCCGCCCTTCGAACGGATTGCCCTGTTGCTGCAAGGCGGTGGAGCGCTGGGCTCCTACCAGGCCGGCGTCTATCAGGCGCTGGCCGAAGCCAACCTGCATCCCGACTGGGTCGCCGGAATCTCGATCGGCGCCATCAACTCCGCGCTGATCGCCGGCAATCCGCCGGAGACCCGCATCGAAAAGCTGCGCACGTTCTGGGAGACCATCACCCGGTCGCCGCTGGGGCTGCCGACGATCAAGGGCTTCGAGTTCAGCAGCGACATGGAACACCAGTTCGTGAACCAGCTTCGCTCGTTCGGAACGATGCTGTTCGGCGCGCCGGATTTCTTCAAGCCACGGTTCCCGCCGCCGATCTTCACGCCCGCCGGCAATCCGGGCAACCTCGCCTACTACGATGTCGCCCCGCTCAAGGCCCTGCTGGAGCGACTGGTCGACTTCGACCGTATCAACGCCAAGGAAATGCGCTTCAGCGTCGGCGCCACCAACGTCAAGACCGGCAACTTCATCTACTTCGACAACGATACCCATACGATCGGACCGCAGCACGTCATCGCCAGCGGCTCGCTGCCGCCGGGCTTTCCCGCGGCCGAAGTGGACGGCGAGTTCTACTGGGACGGCGGCGTCGTCTCGAACACGCCGCTGCAATGGGTGCTCGACGCCCGTCCGCGCGCCGACACGCTCGCCTTCCAGATCGACCTGTGGAGCGCGCGCGGCGACCTGCCGCGCGACATGGTCGAGGTCGACACGCGCATGAAGGACATCCGCTACTCCAGCCGCACGCGTGCCGGCACCGATCAATTCCGGCAGATACAGGCGTTGCGCCGCGCCATGGCGAAGATCCTTGCCGACATGCCACCGGAGCTGCGGCAGACGCCCGAGGCCGAACTCGTGGCGCAGGAAGCCGACAGCAAGGTCTACAACATCATCCACACGATCTATCACGCGCGGAAGTACGAGGGCTCGTCGAAGGATTACGAATTCTCCCGCCGTACGATGGAGGAGCATTGGGAGTCGGGTTACTCCGACATGACCCGCTCGCTCGAGCATCCCGAGGTCTTGCAGCGTCCGGAGAGTCCGGACGGCGTATTCACGTTCGATCTGGCCCTGCAGGGCCGCAAGGAGCCGCAGAAATGAAAATCGACGACGTCCGCAAGAACGCCTTCGCGATGCCGCTCAACAATCCGAGCTATCCGAAGCCGCCGTACAAATTCTACAACCGCGAATTCGTCGTCATCACCTATCGCACCGATCCTGAGGTGCTGCGCGCGCTGGTGCCGGAGCCGCTCGAGGTCGTGGGCGACACCGTGAACTACGAGTTCATCCGCATGCCCGATTCGACGGGATTCGGCGACTACACCGAGACCGGACAGGTCATCCCGGTGCGCTTCAAGGACAAGGACGGTCAGGTGCAGGAAGGCGGTTATGTGCACGCCATGTACCTCGACGACAATTCGCCGATCGCCGGCGGTCGCGAGATCTGGGGCTTTCCCAAGAAGCTCGCCACGCCGAAGATCAGCCACGAGAGCGAAACGCTGGTCTGCACCCTGCATTACGGCTCGGTGCTCTGCGTCAACGCCACCATGGGCTACAAGCATCGCGAGCTCGACCACGCGCCGCTGATCAAGGCGCTGGCCAAGCCGGCCTTCATGATCAAGATCGTGCCGCACGTCGACTGCACGCCCCGCATCTGCGAGCTCGTGCGCTACTACTGCGAGGACGTGACGGTGAAGGGCGCCTGGACCGGCCCCGCCGCCCTCCAGCTCTTCGATCATGCCATGTGCGACGTCTCGCGCCTGCCGGTGCGGGAGGTCGTCTCGGCCAGCCACTATGTCACCGACCTGACGCTGGGCCTCGGTGAAGTGGTCTTTGACTATCTCGCAAAGTAACCGGCACAGAGAAAAGGATCAGCCATGTCGCGTTTCACAGGAAGAATTGCCATCGTCACCGGCGCCGCTTCGGGCATCGGCAAGGAAATCGCCCTGCGCCTCGCCGCCGAGGGCGGCACGCCGGTGATTGCCGACCTCAATCTCGACGCCGCGACGGCGACCGCCAACGAGATCAAGGCCAAGGGTGGCGATGCCTTCGCCGTCGCCATGAACGTCACCGACGAGGCGCAGGTCGAGAAGGGTGTCGCCGACACCATCGCCAAGTACGGCAAGATCGACATCCTGGTCAGCAATGCCGGCATTCAGATCGTGAAGCCGCTGGTCGACTTCCCCTTCGCCGACTGGAAGAAGCTGCTGTCGATCCATCTCGACGGTGCCTTCCTCACGACGAAAGCCTGCCTGAAGCACATGTACAAGGCCAAGTACGGCCGCGTCGTCTACATGGGCTCCGTGCATTCCAAGGAAGCCTCCAAGCTCAAGGCGCCCTACGTCACCGCCAAGCACGGCCTGATCGGCCTCAGCAAGGTGCTGGCCAAGGAAGGCGCGGAATACAACGTGGCGTCCAACGTCGTGTGCCCGGGCTTCGTGCGCACGCCGCTGGTCGAGAAGCAGATTCCCGAGCAGGCCGCGGAACTGAAGATCACCGAGGAAGAGGTGATCAAGAACGTCATGCTGAAGGACACGATCGACGGTCAGTTCACGACGACCGACGACGTGGCCGACGCGGTCCTCTTCTACGCCGCCGCCAAGAGCACGGTGCACAGCGGGCAGTCCGCCGTGGTCAGCCACGGCTGGTTCATGCAGTAAGCCTGATCATGCAGTGAACCTGCCAAACTGTTGCCCTGCGGCCACGGTCGCAGGGCGAGTGCCCCCGGGTTCCCCGGCAACCGCAACTTAATCCACGCAACCCTCGTTGGTCAGGCGTGCGTCCGTCAGCCCGGACGCTTCACCCAACGAGGTATTGAAAATGAAGAAGGCACTTCTCGCTGCTGCAGCATTGATGGCTGTTCCCATGGCCGCTAACGCGCAGTCGATGTGGAGTCCCGGCCCGTCCAACCCCGGTATCTACATCGGTGGTGAAGGCGGCCTGAACTGGCTGCTGAACAACAATAACTACAATATGGACCTCGGCTACGCGGTCGGCGGCTTCGTCGGCTACGACTTCGTGGGTCCAAGGATCGAGCTCGAAGGCGTGTTCCGGTCCAACAACGGCACGGGCACTGCCAACTTCGGCAACGTCTTCAGCAACACCAGCGGTCGCATCGAGCAGCTGTCCGTCATGGCCAACCTGCTCTACGACTTCATCCCGGGCGCGACGATCACCCCGTATATCGGCGCCGGCGCCGGTATCGCCTTCGCCGACTCTTCGATCAACGGCTGCTCGCTCTGCAGCACCCAGTTCGCCTACCAGGGCATCATCGGCCTTGGCTGGAACGTCGATCAGAACTTCCGTGTGAACCTCGACGGCCGTTACTACGGCACGACGAACCCGGGCGCGTACCAGAACAACAACATCACGACGATGTTGAGCGTCGCCTACAAGTTCGGCCAGCCGGCCGCAGCGCCGATGCCGGCGCCGACCGCGCCGGCCGTCGCCCCGCCGTCGTTCATGGTGTTCTTCGACTGGGATCGCGCGAACCTGAGTGACCAGGCGCTGACCACGATCCGACAGGCCGCGGGCGCCTACAAGCAGAAGGGCAACGCCCGCATCACCGCGACGGGTCACACCGACACGTCGGGCACCGAGGCCTACAACATGGCGCTGTCGCTGCGTCGCGCCAACGCCGTCAAGGACGCGCTGGTTCGCGAGGGCGTGCCGGCGACCAACATCGCCGTTCTCGGCCGTGGCGAGCAGGGTCTGCTGGTGCAGACCGGCCCGAACGTGCGTGAGCCGCAGAACCGTCGCGTCGAGATCGTGATCCAGTAACCGGATCCCTCATCGGAAGGCACGAACGGCCGGGCATTCGCCCGGCCGTTCTCTTTTGGGGCTGGCCCGAGCGAAGCTCGGCCGTTAGGAGCGTCAGGACATCGCTTCGCGATGTCCGTGAGCGCCGAAGAAAGAGCGGTCTACGATACCTCCCGCCGTCAGCTCCAGGCGCCGCTACCTCCCCATTTGAATGG
Source organism: Reyranella sp. (assembly GCF_965279625.1). Taxonomy (GTDB): domain Bacteria; phylum Pseudomonadota; class Alphaproteobacteria; order Reyranellales; family Reyranellaceae; genus Reyranella. Next base: position 4,310,449 of record NZ_OZ257251.1, on the reverse strand, counting down.
GAGGAAGGTGATTCTACCTGGCCCGAAAAGATCCTAGACTGGCGAAAACGACCAGGAGGATTCGCATGGCACGCGCCTTCCACATCGCTCCACTCAACGCCACCTTCGGCGCCGTCATAACCGGCGTGAAGCTCGCCGAACTCGACGAGGCCGCCTGGCGCGAACTGCATGCTGCCTGGCTCGCGTACGCCCTTCTCGTCTTCCCCGATCAGCATCTCAACCGTGACGAGCAGATCGCGTTCGCGCGCCGCGTCGGGCCGCTCGAGTTCGAGATGGCCGCGATCAGCAACGTGCGGCCCGACGGCAGCCTGCGGGTCGAGACCGACAACGACGACATGATGAAGATCCTGAAGGGCAACATGGGCTGGCACGCCGACAGCACCTACATGCCGGTCCAGGCCAAGGGCGCGGTGTTCAGCGCCGAGGTCGTGCCTACCGTCGGTGGCCAGACAGGCTTCGCCGACATGCGCGCGGCCTACGATGCTCTCGACGAAACCTTGAAGGCGCGCGTCGAGACGCTGCAGGCCCGTCACTCACTGCACTACAGCCAGTCGAAGCTCGGCCACCACACGAAGACGGGGGACGGCGAATACAGCGGCTATGGGCTGCACGACGGCCCTGTGCCATTGCGGCCGCTGGTGAAGAGCCATCCCGAGACCGGCCGCAAGTCGCTGCTGATTGGCCGCCACGCCCACGCCATTCCCGGCATGGACCCGACCGAGTCCGAGAGCTTCCTGCAGGAGCTGATCGACTTCGCCTGCCAGCCGCCGCGAGTCTATCACCACGACTGGGCGCCGGGCGACGCCGTGCTCTGGGACAATCGCTGCCTGCTGCACCAGGCAACGCCGTGGGACATGACCCAGAAGCGCATCATGTGGCACAGCCGCATCGCCGGCGACCCGGCCAGCGAGACCGCGCTCGCGCGTTGACGTATCATCGGCGCATGAAGCTGGCCCGACGCGACGCGCTGCGAGGAACGGCGGCGGTGGCCGCGACCGCGTTGATCGGCCGCCGCGCCGATGCCGCGTCGGAGGCCGTTCGCCTGATCTGCGGCTTCGGCGTCGGCAATCCCACCGACCTCTGCGCCCAGCTGATCCAGAACGGTTTCTCGGCCGCGCTCAACGAGCCGGTGGAATTCGATTATACGCTGGGCCAGGCCGGACGCCGGGCCGCCCTCCAGGTGATCGACGCCGAGCCCGACGGGCGGATGCTGTTGATCGCCGAAATCCTGAACCTGGTGCTGCAGGAGACGCCGGCCGAGCCGCTGCTGTCGCGGCTCCAGCCGATCGCAAAGGTAACGCGCGGCTTCTCGACCGCGCTGGCGGTCAACGAACTCTCCGACATCCGCGACTGGCCGGGCCTGCTCGCCGCCGCCCGCGCGGCCCGCCTGAGGGCGGCGACAATGGGCGCCGACTCGACCATCGGCCTCCTGCTGGCGCTGGTCGAACGCCGCCTGAATCTCTCCTTCGCGCCGATCGAGGTGACGGGCAGCAATGCCGCCGTCGACCTGCTGCTGACGCGTCGCGCCGACATCGCGGTCGTCGATACGCGGACAGCGTTGCTGCACAATGCCCGCAATCGCCCCAAGCTGCGCGTGCTCGCGACCTCGGGCGCCGCGCGCTCGCCGCAACTGCCGGACGTGCCGACCTTGGCCGAACTGGTGGGGGACAGGAAGCTCGCCTACACGATCAGCTTCGGCATCTTCGCGCCGGCCGCCACACCGGCCGCGGTGGCGAAGCGGCTGACGGCGGCGCTGGTGGGATTGCGCAGCGACAGGTCGATGCAGACCCAGGCCCGCCTCGCCCAGATCCCCCTGGAGTTCGACGGACCGTCCGCCATCGCGACGGCGGTCGCGCGCGACCGGCGCGTCGCAGCCGACATCGCGGGATAGGCCCCTTTCGCTGGGTAGTGGCATTCGTGGCCGATCGATTGACCGGCTGTCCGGGCGGTCCAGTATGGATGCGAGAGCAGACGCACGACGCAGCCCCGAGGATTCCATGGACACGCTCGTTCAGCCGGCCCCCACCCTCAGCGCCCCGGAAAGGGCGCGCGCCCTGCAGCCGCTGCTCGACCGACACGGCGCGGAAATGGATCGCCGGCGCGAGGTCGCGCCGGAAGTGGTGGACGCGCTCATCGGCCAGGACATGCTGCGCCTGCTGCTGCCCCTGAGCCTGGGCGGGCAGGAACTGCCGCTGCTCGATTTCTGCAGAACTGTCGAGACCATCGCCTGGGCTGATGCCAGCACCGCCTGGTTCGTGAACCAGTCGAACGTCTCCTCGGCGACCTCGGCCGCGGCCATGCCGCCCGAGACGGCGGCGGCCCTCTTCGGCAATCCCGGCGTGGGCCTCGCCTGGGGCGCACGCAACGGAACAAGCCGCGCGATCCGGGTCGAGGGCGGCTACCGGCTGAGCGGGACCTGGAGCTTCGCCAGCGGCGGCCGGCACACGACCTGGATGGGCGCTCACAGTGCCGTGCAGAACCCCGACGGCACGCCGCATCATCGTTACGGCCGACCTGACGACCGCAGCTTCGTCTTCCCGCGCAGCGCGGCGAAAATCGTCGACGACTGGTTCGTGCTGGGCCTGCGCGGCACCGGCAGCGACACCTACACGGTCACGGATCTGTTCATTCCCGATGCCCAGGCGCCGGCGCGCGATGCGCTGGAGGAACGGCGCGAGCCCGGGCCGATCTACACGATCATGTCGACGCTGCTCTATGCCAGCGGCTTCTGCAGCGTGACGCTGGGCGTCGCGCGACGGATGCTCGAAACCTACATCGACCTGGCGCGCGGCAAGCACAGCCGGGCATCGATCAACGCCATGTCGGCCAACAATGCGATCCAACGCGAAATCGCCCTGCTCGAAGCGCGCCTGTCGGCGGCCCGCGCCTACCTGCATGCCGAGGTGGCCCAGGTCTACGACGCGGCGGCCAACGGCACGCTCGACGTCGACGGCCGCATGCGGCTGCGCCTTGCGACCACACACGGCATGAACGAGGCGACCGATGTTTCGATCGCCGCCTATCGCGCCGCCGGAACGACCGCGATCCTGGACTCGGCGCCGTTCGAGCGCCGCTTCCGCGACGCCATGAGCGCCAGCCAGCACCTGCAGGCGATGATGGGTCATGTCGAGATGGTCGGGCGCCATATCCTGGGCGTCGAGAACAAGCTCCAGAACCTCTGAGAAGCGAATCGCACAACCGCCGCTTCTGTGTGCGGTATGTCACAGACAAGCTTCGCCCGCCGTCGCATGGGGAGTCGATCGCCGGGAGAGGCGACCGGGTGCGGAGGCACCATGACAGACGATCTGCAGCATCGTCCCGGCGGCGAACGCCCGATACTGGACGACGCGGCCTATTCATGCGGACATCGGAGCCAGGGCGCGCCGCGCCGCGTGGCACGCATCCGCGACACCGTTCCCCTGATGACGCCGCACGACCTGTTCCGCCTGCATCCGTTCCTGGGCGCGCTCACGGAGAGTGAAAGCCGCGAGCTGCTGGCGCATGCACTGCGCCGGCGCGTTCCCGCGGGGCATGTCGTGTTCCGCAAGGACGATCCCGGCGACGGGCTCTACGGCGTGCTGGCCGGCCGGGTCGTCGTCACCGTCGAATCGGCGGCGGGCAAGGAGCTGATCCTCAACATGTTCGGGCCCGGCGAGTTCTTCGGCGAAATCGCCCTGCTCGACGGCAAGGGACGCACGGCAACGGCGATCGCCCGCGAGCCCTCGGAGCTGCTCTTCCTCAACCGCGCGGTGTTCCAGCCGTTCCTTGCCCAGCGGCCGGAGGCCACGATGCGCATCATCGCGCTGCTGTGCAGCCGGCTTCGGCGCACCACGGACCTCGTCGAGGACTCGGCCTTCCTCGGGGTCGCCACGCGCCTGGCCAAGCAGCTGGTTGTCCTGATGGATCGTTATGGCCGCCCGGAAAGAACCGACACGACTGCCGCGACCATCCACATCTCCCAGGAGGAGCTGGCACGCACGCTGGGCGTCTCGCGCGAAATCGTGAGCCGGCAGCTTGCGATCTGGCGCGAGGCCGGGATCGTCGAACTGGGGCGCAGCCGCCTGACCGTACTTGATTTCGATGCGCTGCACGGGATCATCGACGGCGGGTAGCCAGGGAGTGCGGTGCCTCCTAGAGTCGCTGGACAGCAAGGGGCGGATGGTCCCGTGAATCGACAACGTCGCCGGCTGGCGGCAATCCTCTTTGCAGACGTGGTGGGATCGTCGCGGCTGATCGGCCGAGACGAGAGCGGCACCGTGGCCCGGCTGTTGGAGCACCTTACGCGCCGGCTGGCGCCCATCGTGCGGCGCCATGACGGGCGCACTGTGCGGTTGACGGGCGACGGCGGCCTGGTCGAGTTCGCGAGCGCCGTCGATGCGCTGGCCGCCGCCATCGATTTCCAGCAGGCAATGGCCGCCGCCAATCGCGACGTTGCGGCCGACGACGCCATCGCCTTCCGGATCGGCCTCCATATCGGCGACGTCATCGTCGAGCACGACGACCTCTACGGCGACGACGTCAACGTCGCCGCACGCCTGCAGGAACAGGCTGCGCCGGGCGGCATCGTCGTGTCGCGCAACGTCTGGGAGGCCGTGGCGGGGCGGCACAAGGCCCGCTTCGAGCAGCTTGGCGACCTCGAACTGAAGAATATCGACCGACCGATCAGCGCCTTTGTCGTCCACTGGGATGCCGCCGACTGGCCGGCGGTACCGGAGATCTCGCCGGCAGCCCATGTCTGGCCGTCGATGGCGCCGTCGCCCCACGCCGCGAGGCGCGTGCGCCTGGCCCTGTGGTCCGCCGCGGTCGTGGGCTGCGTCGCCCTCGCCGGCATCGCCTATGTCGCTTTTGCACCGCGTCCGCCGCCGACCCTCGCCGAACTGCAGGCGCTGAAGGCCGAGGATCTGGAACGGCTCCTGATCGAGCGACGGGCGGCCGATGCGGCGGCCGCCGAGAAGAAGCGACTCGAAGAAGAGGCGCAACGCAAGGCCGAGGCCGATGCCGAAGCGCTGCGGCAGGCCGTGGCCGATCTCGAGAAAGCACGGCTCGACCGGCAGAAGGCGGAAGCCGACCTCGCCGAGCTTCGGCTGAAGATCGAAGGTATCCGGCGCGAAGCGGCGACGGCCAGCCAGCAGCAACTCGCCGACACGGCAGCCTGGCGCGCGGCGGAGGACGAGGCCCATCGCCGGGCCGAGGTCGAGATGGCCTCGCTGCGCCAGGCCGAGCAGGACGCACTGCAGAAGGCCGCCCTGGAGGCGGAGAACAAGCGGCTAGCGGATGTGGCGCTGGTGCAGGCGCAGGCGGCGAGGCAGAAGGCCGACGAGGAGGCCGCGTCCAGGCGGCGCGCCGAGGAAAAGCTCGAAGCCACAACCAGACAGAAGGCCGATGCAGAGGCCGCGATCGTTGCCACGCACAGGGCCAAGGTAGAGGCCGAAGTCGCAGAGAGCGCGCTGCATCTCGCCGTCGCCGACCGTCAGCACCTCCAGGTCGCGCTGACCGCGCTGGGCTTCGACACACGCGGCACCGACGGCATGTTCGGCCCGCGCACGCGCGACATGATCGCCGGCTGGCAGAAGAAGATGGGTGTACCGGCGACCGGCTTCCTGAACGCCGGGCAGCGCGCGCAGCTGCTCGCGGGCGCTGCCGCCGCGATCGCGCGCTGGGACGACGAGCATCGCAGGCTGGAGGAAGCGCCGAACGTCGTGCCCGCTCCACCCCCGGCCCCGCCCGCGCCGACCAACGTCTTCGATGGCGCCTATGTTGGCGCGCGGCGGGCCCCGCAGCAAATGGTGACCGCCCGCATTCGGATTTCGGGGGGCAGCGGCGCCGGCACGATCGACGTTCCAGGCTGCAGCGCCAGTGCCTTCTCGATGACCGTCTCGTTGACGGGCGATGTCCGAGGCTCGGGCGACCTCAACTGCCCGGTGCCGATCCGCGGCACCGGCAACGTCGTCGGTCCCTTCGTGATTTCGGGGCATGCCGTCGGCCGGACCCTCCAGTTCTCGGTGAGCACGAGCCGCGGCGAGTTCGACGTGCTGATGGACCGCTCGACGTCGACGGCCAACGCGCCGTAGCGCGTCCGCTTCAATCGTCGCACACGCACACGAAATTCTTCGCGCCCTGTGTAACCTGCTTCACAGAGCGCTCCCCGACTCCCCGATAGCGTGCAGCCGTTCGATCAATTCGGCTGCACAAAAATGGGAGACTGGATGATGCGTATCCTTGCGATGGGAAGTCTCGCGGCCTTGGCCGTGCTCTCGGCTTCCGCTATGTGGATGACCTCGGCGACCGCCCAGCAGACGGCTCAGACGCCCTGCGGCCCGGCCTCCTACTCAACCGCCGATCAGCGCCAGGTCGTCCCCTGCGCTCCGCCGACGACCAAGACCGAGTCCGGCCAACCAGCCTGCGGCGTGTCGAGCTACTCGGTCGCCGACCAGCGCCAGACCGTGCTACCCTGCACGCCGCCGACGCCGAAGGCCGAGCAAGCCTCGGGCAAGGCGCCCTGCGGCCCGGCTTCCTACTCGATCGCCGATCAGCGCCAGGTCCTCCCCTGCACGCAGTAAAGACTGCGGCCCATCCTCTCATTGCGACAAAGCGGCTCCTCAGAGAGCCGCTTTTTGCGAGTGGCACCTGCTGCGTGGAGGCGGCTTGGACAGTCGGTGCCCCCGGCGATCCGAGCCGTAAGCGTCGAGTAAGCTGCGATGAGCAGACTCGGCGGCCGACTGAGGCGAGGCGGGTGTATTGGATCTCAGGCGGCGAACCTCGCAGCTCCTGGGCGGGCATGGCCATCGGGACCGGGGCGTCCTGTGTGTCCGCTATCCCTTGTTTGCCCTGATCCTGCTGAACGTCGCAACGTCGGTCCTCAGCACCGTCAGGGGTCTGGACGCCGCCTACGGGACCGTCTTCGATGCGATCGAGAACGTCTCCCTCTTCATTTTCGCCGCCGAGTATCTGCTCAGGGTCTGGATCGCCCCAGACGAAACCTTCAGTAGCAGCGAGCCGGCCTGGCGATCACGGCTCCGCTGGATTCTGAGCGTCCAAGGCCTGATCGATCTCGTCGCCGTCGCGCCCTTCATCTTGAGCGAGCTCACCACTGTTGACCCTGCGCGTGATCGTACTGATCCGGCTCCTGCGCTTCTTCAAGTTCGCGCGGTACTCGCCCGGCTTCCACTCTCTGGTTGAGGCAGTGCGCGCCGAGCGTCACGCGCTGGCGGCGTGCGTCCTGATCTTGGCGTCGGTGGTTCTGATCTCCGCCGGCTTCCTCTACGTGCTGGAGCACAGGGCGCAGCCGGACAAGTTCGGCTCCATTCCCGAATCGATGTGGTGGGCCGTCGCCACGGTGACCACTGTCGGGTATGGCGACGTCGTGCCGGTAACCGTCTGGGGCCGCATCGTGGGAGCGCTCACCATGGTCGTCGGCCTGCTGATGCTCGCCCTGCCCGCCGGCATCGTCGCCACGGCCTTCGTCAGCATCATCGCGCGGCAGAACTTCGTCGTAACGGGCGGATTGATCGCGCGGATGCCGATCTTCGCCGGGATCGACGCCGGCACCATCATCAACCTTCTTCCGTCGGTTGGCACCCGGACCTTTGGCGCGGGCGAGTACATCGTGAGGCGCGGCGAGACCGTGACGTCGCTGTATCTGATCGCGGAGGGCAAGGTTGATGTCGAAGTGGGACGAAACCGCAAGCGGCTCGGTCCAGGAGATGCGTTCGGCGGCCGAAACGCCCTCGCCCGAAGATCGGTCCGCACCGAAACGGTGGTCAAACTACTGGTCTTGGCGCCCCTCGAGGTCAACTGGCTGCTGGAGTCTTTCCCGAGGATCGCCGCCTACATCACCGAACTTCTGTAACCGCTGCCGCATCCGTCCGGTGCGACGGCGGCGCTAGCCAGAGCGAGCCCGGCGCACAGAGGTTCACGACGTCGGTGATGAAGCGGCCGTCGGTCTTGAGGATGACCTCGCACTTGCCGTAGCCGGGACTGTTCTCGAAGACGTACAGCGCGTCCTGCTCATGAATTTGCTTTGCCGCGGGATTGCGGGCCGCGAAGTCGGCCACAGTGTGACCGACCCAGCCGGGCGAGGGCTGCGGATTGTCACGGCCGACCCGGAAGCCGTCACAGCCGGCGAGAAGGACGAGGGGCAGGAGAATGCTGGCGACACGAACCATGCCGCGACGGTGCCGCGTAATAGTCCGGCGCGCAACTCCGATCCTCGGGCCGGTGCCGCCGGTGTCCGGCGGCAGACCTAGTCGCCGAAGCCGACGAACACCGTGGCTTCACCGACGGACTTCCGTTCGGATACGACCGCATTGGCCGGGAAACTTTCATCCGGCCACCCTAGCGCGATGCTCTTCATGATGACCTGATCGTCGGCAATACCCGCATGCTCGCGCACCACGGGCGACTGCATGATGCCCTGGCTGTTGATCACGGCACCGAGCCCGCGCGACCAGGCGGCGTTGACCAGCGCCGTCGTCACAGCACCGCAATCGAACGGCGTATCGTCGCTGCCGTCCAGGACGCGGTCGTAGGTCACGATCACGCAGACCGGCGCGTCGAACTGGCGGAAGCCGCGCAACACCCAGTCCTGGCGCATGTCTTTGTCGTCGCGCGCAATCCCCATGGCGGAGAACAACTGCTTGGCGACGCCGACCTGCCGGTCGCGATGGGGACCCGCGAAGGGCTGTCCCGTCCGGAACTCCCGCGACTGCGGGACGCCCGCCAGCATCCGCTCCGTATTGCCGGCGCGGATCCGGTCCAGCGGCTCGCCGGTGAGGACGTAGAAATTCCATGGCTGGGTGTTCATCGACGAGGGTGCGCGCATCGCCAGCGCGATGATCTCCTCGATCAGCGCCCTGGGAACCGGTTCGAGCTTGTAACCGCGGATACTCCGGCGGCCGAGGATGACGTCATCGAACTGCATTGCCCCTGGTTCCCCGGATGCCTCGTGAATGAGGTGCAATTCTTCCGGCAATACGGCCATTGTGCAAGACAAGCTGCACGATTCGCCGCAAATCAAACGCTCCTGCAAGAGACTGCCCCCGTGCGGCTATCTCGATTTGCCGCGAGACGCTTGGGCCGCCTCCTCGATCAAGGCCGCGACCGCCTCGGGCTTCGAAACGTAGACGGCGTGGCTTCCCGCCACCTCGCGCACGGTGGATCGCGCGCGCAGCGCCATGCCGCGCTGAGCGTCGGGCGGGATGACGCGGTCGTCCCGGGGGATCAGATACCAGCTCGGCTTCGTCGCCCATGCCGGCGACGAAACCTTGCCGTCGAGCGCAGCGGCTCCCCAGGGCTGCTGGGCATCGGCCATGAACGTCGCCAAGCCCGGCGGAACATCCGCGGCAAACACGCCGGGAAAGGCCGCCGGATCGAGCATCAGGAAGCCCTCGACCGGCGGCAGGATCGGCAAGGCGGGCGCGCCGGCCGGCGCCTGCGCGACGATCGATGAAACCGATTCCCCGCGATCTGGCGCGAACGCCGCCACATAGACGAGCGCGGTCACATTCGGATCGGAGCCCGCCTCGGTGATGACGACCCCGCCATAGGAATGGCCCACCAGCACGACTTCCTGAGCGGCCGCCGCGATGGCCCGCCGGGCGGCCGCGACATCATCGGGAAGAGACGTCGTCGGGTTCTGGACGACGACGACGACGTAGCCGGCCTCGCGCAGGAGGCGATGGACACCAGCCCACCCCGATCCATCGACGAAGGCGCCGTGCACCAGGACGATGACGGGCTTCTCGCCCACCGGATCTGGCGCGGCCTGCGCCGCCACGGTCTCATTGCCGGACTTCATGATGGAACTTCCTTCGATTCGATTAGCGCGCCTGTGCCGGCAGACTGCCGAGAATTTCCATCTGGATGACCTTCACGCCACCCTCGGCCAGTTCGGGCAGGCGCCTGAACCAGGCCTGGACATGCGGCGTGGCGTTGTGCGCTTCGAAATCCGCCTTGCTGGCGAAGACTTCGTAGAAGACGAAACGTCCCGGCGTGGCGCGGTCCTCGTGGAGGAAATAGACAAGGTTGTTGGGCTCGCCGCGCACTTTCGCCACGAGGGGGAGGGTAGCCTCACGAAGCGCCGCCTCCTGGCCAAGCTTTGCCCGAACCTCCGCAACCACCGCATAGGCCCCAGCGGGGATGGCGCCATAGCGGACGACTCCTCTTTCCTCTGCCGAGCCCTCCGCCGGCGCAGCGGCGGCGATCAGCAAGGCGATGACGGCACGAAGCAGGATGCGCGGCATGACTTCTCCTGACGTCGACGTTTAGCGGCGGCGCGACGCGACAAGCTGGCGGCGTGCCTCGAGCGCGCCGTCGAACACCTGCTTCACCGGCCCGAGCGCCTGCACGAATTCCAGCTGCTCGCCCTCCGGCCCACGGCAGTAGATCAGCCGCCAGCCGTTCGACTTGCCTTCGGTGATCGGATTGGAGTTCGCCTCGAGCGGCGCCGCCTTGCGCTCCGCTTCCGAGGTGACCGTCACCACGCGGTTGGCGCGGACCTGAATCATGCCGCGCCGTGCGCTCTCGGCTTCGAGGTCGCGGATGAAGAGGTTGAAGTCGACATCGTCGCCGATGTGGAAGCAGATGTGCATCATGCGCGGGAAGGCCGGGCTCATATGGCCGAGCGGCTCGGCGAAGGCGTTCGGGCCGCCCATCGGCTGACCGGCGTCGCGATACCGCAGCAGTTCGAGTACGACGTTGTCGAACTGGATGAAGCGTACATCCAGCCGTTGCGCGCCGCCGCGCAGGTCCGGCACACCCCGGCCGCGCGGGTTGACGTGCCGCTCGCGCGCCTCGATCTCCTCGGCGGTCAGGAGTGTGTTGTGGATGCGCTCGCCCTGGAAATCGCCGTCGCGCATGATTTCCGTGCCGCCCAGCACCTCGGTATAGAAGGCGAAGGCGCGCTCCATGTTCTGGACCGTCAGGCCGAAATGCTGCACGCCGCGCAGGCGCGCGCCGAGCGAATCCTTGTCCTGCGGCGTGGTGTCCGGCTGCCGGGTGCCTTGGGCCACGGCCGGCGCGGCGCCGGCGGCGATCAGTCCGCCCAGCATCGCCGCCCCCGCGACTTCGAGAAGGGTGCGCCGCTGCGGGTCGGTCTCTTCGGCACGGTCGGTCATGATACGGCAACCTCGCTTTCACCTATGATCGTCGAACTAGGGCTTTGCCTTCCAGAGGCGGATCGTGGCGATCGACGCCTGCGCGTAACCGGGCGGCTCCGTGACAGCGCCGAAGGGCGCCTTACTGGTCAGCGTATTTGTCGTCAGGAGGCCGCCGACATAGGGACCGGCCTCGCGCAACACGAGCTGGCATCGCACCGGAAACAGCCCCTGTTCGGGAAAGTCGAGCGCGAGGGCAAGACACTCGCCCCGTCCCTGCACCAGCAGCGGGCCGAGCCGGATCTCCGCATAGAAGTTCTGGCGGGCGGGCTCGGCGGTCGGACCGAAGCAGCCGCGCAGCTCGGCGACCCTTCCCGCTTGCGCCTCGATGACCCTGCCGTCCTCGGCGCGCGACTGCACGCTCCAGAAGGAGAAGAAACGCTCCGCGTCGGTCGGGAAGGGTTCGAAGCCGATCCTGTCCGGATGGCACCAGGCCGCGTCGGCGGTCTGCGGCTCGCGGATGCTGCGAAGAAGATAGATGTCCTCCTTCGCGCCCGCCCGCACGTCGGCCTGCGCGAGTACCGGTCCCATCGCCGTGGTCAGGACGATCGCCTGCAGGGCGAGGAACGACCGTGCCCTCATCGCGGCAGCCAGCCGATCATTCGGGCATGCAGGCTCTGGATATAGAGCCGGTCGGCGGTCTCGGTCGCCCCCGTCGTCTCGGGATAGGCACCGTCGGGATCCTGCAGGTCTTCCACGACCTTGCCGCTTTCGTCGATGGCGAAGACGTGGCCGTAGGATCGGCCGAGCGGCAGCAGCGAGCGCGGTAATCTCAGCAGGACCTTCCGCAGGAAGGGCCAGCCGGCGAGGCTGTCGGCGGCGGGATTGCGCGGCTTGAACAGGCCGACCCAGATCCGCCCGTCGCGCCCGCGCATCAGGTTGTCGGGATAGCCCGGCAGATTGTCGAGCAGCACGGTGGTCCCAGCGCCGCCCCGCCTCACGTCGACGTCGTGTGCGTTCGCGTCGATCTTCCAGACCCGGTAGCGGCCGGTCTCGCTGACGAACAGAGACCGGCCATCGGCCGAGAGCGCGATGCCGTTGGCGAACGAGAAACCGTGCGCCACGATCCGGATGGACTTGCGCGCCGGATCGTAGGCCAGCACTCGCCCCGTGGCAGATTGCTCGATGATGTCGAGGATGCTCGCCTCGTAGGTGCCGCCCCAGTTCGCGGGCGCAAAGCGGGCGGAGGCATCGGTGAAGTAGACGGTGCCGTCCGGCGCCACGACGACGGAGTTGGCATAGCCGATCGGATCGCCGGCCCGCACGTGATCGGCCAACAGATCCACGCGCGAATCGGGATGGATCGCCAGCAAGCCCTTCATCGCATCGGCGGCAATCATGCGTCCGTCGGAATCGAAGTCGAAGCCAAGCACCCGGCCGCCGGTCTGCGCAAACACCTCCTGCTGCGTGCCGTCCGGCTGCATCCGCACCAGGTTGCCGCTGGTCATCGCGGCGTACAGCCGCCCGTCGGGGCCGATGGCGACTTGCTCCGGCCCGAACTCCTCTCCCAGGGGAATCGTCCGCAGGCCGGCGAGCCGGGTGTTCGCGGCATGCACACCGACATAGCCGGGCGGCGTCCCGGCCGACCATGCCACAGGATCCGCGGGCACCGGCCAGAGGCAGAGGTAACCCACCACGCCGGCCACCAGCACCAACGCGACCCCGGCACCACCTCGGACAACTGACACTCTCATCGTACCGACCCACTGCAAACGGGCACACGCCACAGTGCGTCGCCGCTCGCCGGCCTGACGAGTTAATTGTGGTTAAGAATCAAGGGCGGTCACGCGCCTTCGGTCAGCGGAGATTTTCCATCAGCGATCTCACCGAACCGACTTCGGTTTCCGGACCCGCCTCGGTGAAACGCGCAGAGGTTTTAGTCAGGGCCCCCATCGCAGCATCGCGGCAACCGCGCGCGGCGAGGGAGCGCGCCAAGTCGCAGGCGGCGCGGAGCTCGAAGCTCAGCGTCCCGAGCGCCGAAGCCTCCCCGATCGCGGCTTCGAACAGGCGCTCCGCGGCCTGCCCTTCACCGCGCGCCACCTCGACCCGTCCGCGCAGGCGCAGGAGTTCGGGATGGCACCAGCGCTCGCCATAGAGGGCGAGCCGCCGTTCCGCATCGTCCAGCCGCGCCCCGGCCTCGTCGAGGCGACCCTGCTCCAGCAGCGCCTCGGCCAGCATGGCGATGTACATCGGCGCCCGCGTCACGAAGCCTGTCTCGAGCAGCTCGTCGAGTGCGGTACGCATGGACGCCACCGCTGCACGCTCGCCCCGTGCGTGCCCAAGCGACGCCTCGAAGAAGCGCGCGAGCCGCGGCCACACCGACGTGTTCCGGATGGCACGGTTGGTGCGCAGGAGGGCCAGGCCCGCCTCGGCGCGATCGAGCTGCCCCGTCCAGAGAGCCAGCGGCACGCCGGCAAAGACCAGACTGTTGGCGAGCGAGACGGGATGATCGAGCGCGACCGCGGCCTCGACCGCCTGCGTCGCGGCCGCGAGCGACGAGCGGGTGCAGCCGCGCAGCCACTGCGTGAAGGCGAGCGAGCTGCGGATGATGCAGTAGCGGTCGATCGAGAAGCGCGTGACGCGCGCCTGCTTCTCGAAGCGGTTGACCTGGTGCGCCAGCCGCTCCAGCGCTTCGTCGGCCTGCCTCACCTCGCCGACATAAGCCCGCGCCAGCGCCAGCAGCCGCTGCCCGTCGGGCTGGACGGAAGGGTCGCCCGTCCGCTCGGCCAGCGCGTCGAACGCCCGCAGATGATCGATGGCGGCAACCGTCCGTCCGGTGAAGGTCTCGTAAGTCGCAAGTCCCCACAGCGCGCGAAGCTCATATTCGCTGTCGCCCGCCGCCCGCGCGAGATCGAGACACTCGGTCCATGGCACCGCCGTTTCGGGAAGCCGAACCTGCGACCAGGTCAACGTCCAGGCGTGGCGTAAAGCGAGCTTCGCCTTGAGCCGGACGTCGCAGTCCGGCAGGGACCGAGCGACGTCGAGGGCATGGGCGACCCGAAGACGCGCTTCGTCGACCGAGCACAGTTCTTCCCACAGGGGAATCGCCGCCGCGGTGAGCCGGACCCCCATGGACGGGGTTCCGGTCGGGCCGAACGCCCAGGCAATGGCGTGGCGCAGATCGTCAAGGCGAGCCCCGTGGCGTCCCACCCATTCGTAGGCCACCTGCCACTCCCATTCCTCCTCTGCACGCTCGACGACTTCGAGCAGATGTCGGGCATGCAGAAGACGCGCCCGCTCGCGCTCGCCGCCGGCATCGAGCTGCGCGATGCCATAGTGGCGCACGCTTTCGAACAGGCGATAGCAGGGCTGACCTTGCCGCAGTTCGACCGTCGCGAACGACTTCGACGCGATGCTCTCCAGACCTGCGAGGATGTCGGCCTCCGACAGGCCGAGCGGCGCGAGCAGCGCGACCGCATCGGCCGTCGCGAATTCGCGCGCGAACACGGCGACGAACCGCAGGATCAGGCTGTCGGGCGCGGAGAGCAGCCGGTAACTCCAGTCGAGCGTCGCGGTCAGCGTCCGCTGTCGCGCCGGCACAGCCGCATCGCCCCACCCCACCGCATCGAGCCCATCCTGTAGCCGCTGCAGCAGTTCGGCCGGCCGCATCGTTCCCAGCCGTTTCGCGGCAAGCTCGATCGCGAGAGGCAAGCCATCGAGCCGCCGGCAAATGCGCGACACCGACGCCGCCTCCTCGTCGTCACGGAGCGAGAACGTGCCACAGTCGCCGGCGCGCGCCACGAACAGCGCAACGGCAGGATGAAGCAAGGCTTCGGCCACCGCGATCCGGGACGTGTCCGCGGGACAGGCGAGCGGCGCGAGACGCAGCACATGCTCCATCCGCGTCCGCAGCGGTTCGCGACTCGTGGCCAGGATGGCGGATCCCTGGAGGCCGGCGGCGAGGCGCTCGAGCGCGGCGGCGATGGCGGCGGCGAGGTGCTCGCAATTGTCGAGGATCAGCAGCCGCGGCGTGGCCCGCAGATGATCGGCGATGCTGCCCAACGGATCACCCGGATCGGCACGCAGGCCCAGTTCTGCGGTGATCGACTGGACCACGTGCTGCGGGTCGTCGAGCGAGGAGAAATCGACGAAGCAGGTTGGCGCCTCGAAACGCCGCCCGAGCCTTGCGGCGGTCGCCAGCGCAAGTGTCGTCTTGCCGACACCACCCGCGCCGACGATGCTGACCAGAGGATGCGCCGAAAGCGCGTCCATCAGACGCCCGATCTCCTCCTCGCGACCGAACAGGCGGGGGAGCGCGTCGAACGCCCGGCGCACCGATTTCCGTGGTCGGCCCGACACAGGAGCGGCGCGACCGCGACGCGCGACCGGCCGCGTGAAACGGTAGCCCCGCCCCGGCACGTTTACGATCGCCTGCGGATCGCCGGAAGCCTCCCGCAGGATCCGCCGCAGCAGGACGATGTGGACCTTCAGGTTGCTCGCATGGACGAACGTCTCGGGCCAGACATGCGCTTCGAGGTCGGCGTTGGAGACCAGCTCGCCCGCCCGCTCGACCAACAGGGTGAGAATGTCCAGCGCGCGGCCGCCGATCCTCACGCGCTCGCCATCGCGAAGCAGCAGCTGGCGGCGCGGGATGAGGCAGAACCCGTCGAACGAAAACGAGTGTTCCGCCGACGGAGGCTCAACGGCAGCCCGAACTTTCATGGCGCATCCAAGACCGATCGGAAGGCTGATGACGACCGGCGAAGCAGGGAGCGACAGGGCGGGCCGGCCCGCGATGGTGCAGCGGCCCGGCAACGGCGTCCATACGGGAATCGACCACGGCCCCGACGTTCACCGCGCTGCGCGAGGGCGAGCCGCTTCTTGACTGGGCGCGAGGATGCTCTCGCGAACGCTGGCAGTCTCCAGCCACTTTCGCGCCTGATTGGTCCTGGTGAAAATCCGCATCGGCCGGCGGGGCGCCGCGAGGATTCCGAGGATCCGGGAAAGCAGCGGGTACTTTTCCTCGGGGATGACGACAGCCAGGGGGCCGAGAGCCACGCCGTCACGATGGAGGCTGCGCATGTGAACGCCGATCTTCAGTATTTCCAGGGCGCCCATCTGCGTATCGGCCCGACTGCCGTCGAACAGCTTGCGGTATCCGAGAGCATCCGAGCCGACCAGGACATCC
The DNA here is from genome assembly GCF_965279625.1 of Reyranella sp. Classification (GTDB taxonomy): domain Bacteria; phylum Pseudomonadota; class Alphaproteobacteria; order Reyranellales; family Reyranellaceae; genus Reyranella. The sequence continues at coordinate 4,294,168 of NZ_OZ257251.1, read as the reverse complement.
AGCATCCGGTAAATCTCGTCCGATTCGACCAGGCCACTGCAGGAAACCTCGAAAAGCCTCGCTTCCGAATTGATGGTCCAATGCACAGGCATTGCCGATTCTCTCCCCAAGCCATTCTCAGAGGCTGACCGAATATTACAGAAAAAGTGCACTATTTGCGGTGTCATTGCAATATCCTGCGACGGCAGGGGAGGAGCCGTCGACAGGCACAAGGCCCGCGACTCGGTTCGCCGAGGCAAAGCGACGCGCCGTTGGAGCAGATCTCGCGTCTAGCACCTGCGTGGTAAGGAGGCTGTCACGGTCACATTCGGTCCTGAACTCGCTTGTACCGGCAATTATTGTTGGACTATTGCCCATTCTGCTTTCCAAGACTAATTGCTCTATCACTGCGATATTTTGCAATTGCGGGCCTGCTTGTCTCGCGGACGTGGCGGACGGCCCTTCGTTTCCACCGAATGACGCAGTATCGAAATCGACTGAAATTTGCATGGCCAATTGGGAAATTGCCATGCAGATGCGATTATTGAGTGATCTTCACCGTGCTGGCCAAGTCATTTCCCGAGTAGAGCAATTTGGGTTGCAACAGGCATGAAACGGCCACAGGCGAAGGACAGCCGCATTCGCCTCATGCGCCAAGTCTTATCTGCGGCGTCCTGAAATGGACCTTGCCGCCTTCGACAACGGCCACTGCGAATATTTCAAGCGGCATCAGGCATCGCCCAACCCAGGTCTTGTGATCGGCAATCCTGCAAGAGCCGCTCCGGCGGACAACGGATCATCCCCGGCTCGCGACGCTTCAATCAACGCCACGCCTCGTTCGCCGGCGTCGTGCTCACCACCCTCGATGCGTCGTACTTCGCAAACTTCTACAAGCTGAGTGAAAAGCCTCCGATTCTCGTGCTGGCCACCGAGGCAAAGGACGATGTACTGGCGTCCTGGCGTCGAGATGCGACTTTCCGCATCGCGCTCGGATGGACTGCTGGCGCTGATCGCCGGCACGGGCTTGTATCTGGTGCGCCAGTTGGTGGACACCTTAACCGGGATCAGGTTGTAGCTTGCTTTGCCGGCTTCCAGACCAAGGCCTTCCGCAGCCAAAGGTTACAAGTAAGCCTCAATCACCATGTCCGCCTGCTGCAGCCATTCCGCGGTGCCTTGCAGGACGATCTGGCCGCCTTGCATGACGTAGCCGCGATGGGCAATGCGTAGGACGGCGAAGGCATTCTGCTCGACGACGAGTACAGACACGCCCTGGTTCTGGATCTCGCCGATCGTGTCGAGCACCTGGTCGACGAGCACCGGTGACAGGCCCATCGAGGGTTCGTCCATCAACAGGTAGCGCGGCCTTGCCATCAGGGCGCGTCCGATCGCCAGCATCTGCTGCTGCCCGCCGGACAGCACACCGCCGACATCGTGGCGTCGTTCCTTGAGCACGGGGAACATAGTGAACATCCGGTCGAGATCGTCTTGATACTCGGCCGAGGTCGAGCGCCGCGCTTCGGCGCCCATCCGCAAATTTTCCTCGATGGTCAGCGGCGCGAAGATGCGGCGGCCTTCGGGCACGATGGCGATGCCCCGCCTCACGATCTCGGCGGTATCCGAGCCGAGTTGCTGGCCGTCCAGCGATACGCTGCCACTCCACGAGCGCACGAGGCCCAGGATGGTCAGGAGCGTCGTCGACTTGCCCGCGCCGTTGCTGCCCAGCAGGCAGACGATCTCGCCCGGCGAGACGTTGATCGACACATCGTTCAGGACCTTGGCGCGGCCGTAGCCGGCGCTGACGCCTTCAAGACTGAGCATCGGCATAACTCCGGCCGAGATAGGCTTCGATGACGTTCTTCTGGCGACGGACCTGATCGAACGGCGCATCGGCGATTTTCTTGCCGTGATCGAGCACGATGACGCTGTCGGTCACGCCCTCGATCAGCCTCATCTTGTGTTCGACGAGGATCACCGTGAGACCGCCCACCGCCAGCCCCTTGATCTCGCGCACCAGCGTGCGGATCTCATCGGGCGACATGCCAGCTGCCGGTTCATCCAGCAGCAGGAGGCGCGGACGCAGCGCAAGTGCGCGGGCGATCTCGAGGCGCCGCTTGTCGGCATATGGCAAGGTGCCCGCCTGCACGTCGGCACGTCGCACGAGGTCGTCGCTGAACGCGGCAAGCAATGCCATCGCATCGCGCGCGGCGTCCGCTTCCCGTCGCAACTCGGCTCCCAGTCCGAGGAGCGCCGAGAAGTAAGCGCCGCCGCGCGCCGCGTCGGCGCCCACCATGACGTTCTCGAGCACACTCAGCTCGTCGAACAGGCGGATGTTCTGGAAGGTGCGCGCTATGCCGATGCGAGCGATTTCGAACGATTTGCGCCCCGCCACCGACTGTCCGTCGAACAGGATGTCGCCGGCGCTCGGGACATAGACGCCTGTGATCATGTTGATCAATGTCGTCTTGCCCGACCCGTTTGGACCGATAATGCCCACGATGCTGCCGGCGGGAACGTCGAAAGACACATCATCGACGGCGACCAGCCCGTCGAAATGCTTGGCCAGATTGCGGACGGAAAGGATGGAGGTCATCAGCGGGCCGCCATCATCCGCCGTCCGCGCATGATCATGATGATCAGCAGGGCGAGCGCGAAAAGGAGCGGCCGGTATTCCTCGAAGGCGCGAAGTTTCTCCGGCAGCACCGCGAAGATCAGGGCCGCGGCCAGCACGCCCGGCAGACGCCAGTTGCCGATGGCCACCACCGCGAGCAGCAGGATGGAATCCATCGTGTGGAAGCTCGAAGGATCGATGTAGCCCACCATGTGCGCATAGAGCGAACCGGCCAGTCCGCCCAGACACGAACCCGTCACGAAGCCCACCAGCTTGAGATGCGTGATGTTGAGACCCGCCGCCTCGGCCGCGACCTCATCCAACCTCATCGCCGTCCACATGCGCCCCCAGCGTGACCGGGTGATGCGCGAGAGGATGACGAAGGCGAGGACCAGGACGAAGAGGACGAGCATGTAGTAGCTTGCCTCTCCGGGCAGCGCGATCGGACCGAGTTTGATCGGCGCCGCGAAGTCCCAGCCGAACAGCACCGGCGTCTCGATGCCGGAGATACCCTCCGTCCCACCCGTCAGCCAGGTAAGATTGTTGATGAGCTGGATGACGATCAAGGAGAAGCCCAGCGTGACAAGGGCGAGGTAATGCCCCCTCACCCGGATCGCCGGGAAAGCCACCAACAGGCTGAGCAGCCCCGCCACGATGCCTGCCAAAGGCAGGCACGCCCAGAACGGGAGGCCGAAACGAACGTTGAGGAGCGCCGAGGTATAGGCGCCGATCGCGTAATAGGCGACGTAGCCGAAATCCGCGAGACCGGCATAACCGATGGTGACCGTGAGCCCGAGCGCCATGAGCGCGAAGATGCCCGCCATTGCCAGGACATGGACCTGGTACTGGTCGTTCAGGATCAACGGCAGGAGCACCGCGCCCATCAGCGCCACGGCCCCGAATATTCCGCTCTGCTGTCCAATCGCCGCCACCAGGGGCAGGCGCTGGCGCGCGATCCAGGCCGCGGCACCGCCGGCACAGGCGAGCACCGCCAGGTAGACGAGCATCAGGTTGGCCGCCTGGATGTGCATTCCGACCAGGATCAGACAGAGGATGGCAACTGCCAGCGCAGCGGCTAGGACGCGGGCCAGCCCGTCGCGGGTGCCGCGCGCCACGGCGATCTCGACCGAGGGCGCGCTCATACGCGGCTGCTCTTCTTGGTGCCCAGCAGGCCGTCGGGGCGAAGCTGAAGACACAGGATCAGGAGTGCGAAGGTGACGACATTCTTGTAGGCCGCCCCCTGGGGAAGATAGCCACTGACCAGCACCTCGATGATGGCGAGGAGAAAGCCTCCAGCCAGCGCACCATAGACATTGCCGAGGCCGCCGATGACGGCCGCAGTGAACCCCTTCAGCCCGGCGATGAAGCCCATGGTGAAAGAGACGGAGCCGAAATTGAGCCCCTCGACGATGCCGCCGATCCCGGCAAGGCCGGAGCCGAGGGCAAAGGCGAACCCTACGGTGCGATCGACATTCACGCCCATCATGCGGGCGCCGATCGGATCGGCCGTGATCGCCCGGATCTGACGGCCAAGCCGCGTGCCGTTGATGATGAAGTGCAGGCCCGCAATCAGCGCCAGCGCGAGCACAATCACGAAGATCTGGACCTCACCAATCACCGCGCCTGCGAAGGAGAAGGAACGCAGGGCGAATGGATCGGGGAAGACCTGCGGATTGGCGCCGTTCGGGAAGAACACCAGCACGCACTGCTCGAGCACCAGATAGACGGCAATCGACGTGATGAGGAAAACGAGCGGCGGTGCCTGCCGCAGCGGCCGCACGGCCACCCTCTCGACCAGCATGCCGAGCGCGCTGGCGAACAACAGCCCACCCATCGACATCGCCACGAGCGCCAGGCCCGACGAAAAGCCCTCGCCGATCGCCGCGCGATAGGCGGCGACGGCGGCGAAGGCGCCGGCCATATAGACGGCGCCATGCGCCAGGTTGATGAGATTCAGCATCCCGAAATAGAGGGTGAATCCCACCGCGATCAACGCGTACTCGCTGCCCAGTACGAGCGCGTTGACAAGCTGCTGTGACAACATGACGAAGCTGCTCCCTGCCCGGCTACATCACTTCCACGGCAGGTCCCAGACGCTCTGGCGCTCGGCCACGACGATGGCGCCGTCCGGCTTGCTGTAGTGCGTCAACGTCCACTTCCCGCCCTTCACCACATAGAAGGCGAGCACTTTCTGTGCCGCGTCGCCCGGGCGGGGAAACGAGAGAGGTCCCAGCGCCGTGGTGAAGGTGCCGCTCTTCAGCGCATCGACGACACCCTTCCGGGTCGGCTCGCCGGCCGAAGCCGCCTTGGCGACCGCCTGCGTCACCGCTTCGATCGCGGCGTACGCGATCAGCCCGTAGGTCTCATAGGGCTTGTCGTAGCCGGCCTTCTTGTAGGCTTCGATGAAGGCTGCACCACCCGGTGTCGCATCGTACGGCAAGCCATAGAAGAAGGCGTAGGTGCCGTCGGCCGCCGCCCCCGCCGCCTCGACATAGGTCGGGGTCATGGTGCCCGAGCCCGTGTAGTAGAGCGCCGGCACTTCGAGGCGCACCATCTGCTGGCGCAGCAGTGCGGCCTCGGTCGTCACGCCGCCGAAGAAGATGACGTCCGGCTTCAACGACTTGGCCTTGGTCAGAACGGCGGTGAAATCCTTCTCGCCCACGGCGATGCTGTCCGCGCCGAGCTTGCTGCCGCCCGCTTTGACGGCGTTCTCGTCGAAGGCGGTGACCAGCGACTTGCCGTAGTTGGTGTTGTCGTCGATCAGGAAGTAGGTCTTTTTGCCCAGTGTCGTGAACGGCATCTTGGCCGCCATCTCGAGCTGCCACAGGTCCGACGGCGCGATGCGGAAGATCTCGTCGCCCTTCTGTTCCGCGGTGATCTTCCAGTTGATGGCGCAGGGATTGAGATTGGCAAGGCCGCGGCGCTGGAAGACGTCGCGCGTCGCCAGCGCGACGGGCGAGTTCCAGTGGGCCGAGCAGGCCAGCACCGCCGGATCCGAGGCCGCACGCGTCACCGCCGCCACGCCTTCGCTGGGTAACGAATGGTCGTCGAGCTTCATGAGCTCGAACTGGAGATCGGCAAGCTTGCCGGAAGCATTGATCTGGCGCACCGCGAGATCCATGGCGTTCATCATGCCGATGCCGACGGCGGCGTTGGGACCGGAAATCGGCAGGACCGCGCCGATCTTCACCTGCCGTGGCGCCGCCATGGCGACGCGCCCCAGCATCGGCATCGCCAAACCTGCCGCGGCCGCACCTGCGAGCGTCCCGCGCCGACCGATCAACTTGCTCATCCTTGCCTCCATCGAAGTTCCCACTGCGGGTCTGGTCCCGCCCCCCAAAATCTTCACGCCCGGGTCGATCCCCACCCCGGGAACGCGCCTCACGCAGACATCTGAGACGGCACGGTCGGCCGCCCGATGCCGAGATGATCCCGCAGCGTCGGACCGCTGTACTCGCGCCTGAAAAGCCCGCGCTCCTGCAGGATCGGCACCACGCCGTCGATGAAGTCACCGAAGCCGTCCGGAAAGCTTGGCGGCATAACGATGAAGCCGTCGGCCGCATCGTTCTCGAACCAGTGCTGGAGCGTGTCGGCGATCGTCTCGGCGCTGCCGCACAGCACCCAGTGGCCGCGGGCGCTCGCCGTCAGATTGTAGAGATCGCGCAGGGTCATCCCGTCGCGCCTCGCCTTCGCGAGCAGCACACGCGCGAAGGAATGCGACGTGTCCGCGAGCTTCAGGTCGGGCACGGGCGCGTCGAGCTTGTGCTCCGCCAGGTCGATGCCGAGCCGCTCCGAGAGCAGGACCGTCGCCACGCCGTCGTCGATCTCGCCCTGCAGGGCCGCGAGCTTCTCGAACGCCTCCGCGTTCGTGCGACCCACGATCGGCATGACGCCTGGCAGCAGGGAGACGTCACCGGGCGAGCGACCGAACTGGGGCAGCTTGGCCTTGAGCGCCCGATAGGATTGCTGCGCCTCCGCGAAGTCCTGGACGACCGAGAACATCACGTCCGCGGTTCGCGCCCCGAGCAGCAGCCCCTGCTCCGAGCCCCCGGCCTGAAGCACGACGGGGCGGCCCTGGGGCGTCCGTCCGATGTGCAACGGTCCCTTGACCTTGAAGAAGTCGCCCTCGTGGTTCAGCGTACGGATCTTCGACGCGTCGACGTAGATGCCGCGCTCCTTGTCCTTGACGATCGCGTCGTCATCCCAGCAGTCCCACAGGCCCAGAACGACATCGACGAACTCGGCCGCACGCTCGTAGCGGCTGTTGTGCTGCGGATGTACGGTCCCGAAGTTGGACGCCGATGCCGCGTTCATGGTCGTGACCAGGTTCCACGCCGCGCGGCCACCGCTGATATGATCGAGCGAGGCGAACGCACGCGCCACCGTGAAGGGATCGCTGTAGGTCGTCGAGACGGTCGCACCCAGCCCGATATGAGATGTCACCATCGCGATGGCGCCCAGCATCGTCAGCGGCTCGAAGCGGACGATAAACGACGGATGCGCCTTCGGATCGGCGTGCAGATGGTCGCTCATGAAGATCATGTCGAACTTGCCGCGCTCGGCCATCTGCGCGATCTGCCGGATCATGTCGATGTTCGTGAAGCTGTCGAAGGCGCCGGGTTGCCGCCACGCCGCCGGATGATTGCCGGTGCCTTGGAGAAACAGGCCGAGATGCATTTGCCGCGTCACTGATCCCCCTCTCGTGCTGGCGCCTTGCGGGAAGCAAAGGGGCGATCGATCCCGCCGACCCGGGGGCCGGACACTTCCGACAAGCGCTGAAGGGACCGAAGCCATATGCGTGCCATGTGGATTTGCCTCATCCGCGGGAAGAAGCTCCGTTCGAGACTTCATCCACGCCGCGCTCGAAAATTCGGGCAGATCGGGCGAGCGCACAATCGGCATAGTTCTGCACACTCTGTTGCCCAAACGTGAACGGCACGAAGCTTGCTGATTGCAGGATGGACTCGTCGGAGCCATTCAATGACAGGGATCCTCGTCGGCACCCGCTGCCCGCCCGTCACGACCGTCCCAAAGGCGTGTCCGTGAAGAAGAAGCCGCATGCGCAGCTCCAGATCCACGCGAGTTGGGTCGTGTATTTCCACGAGATCACGCGTTGCGGATCGATCCGCGCGGCAGCGCGAAAACTCAACATCGCGCCCTCGGCGATCAGCCGCAAACTGAAGGATCTCGAGGGTATCCTGGGCGTTCAGCTTCTCGAAAAGACATCGACCCGGCTGCGGCCGACCGCTGCCGGCGAGTTCGTGGCGTCACATGCCATGCAGGTCCTGCGCGATCTCGACCAGATGCGGGCCCATCTCGACGATCTGAACGGCCTTCGCAGCGGCCACGTGAAGATCGTGGCCGTCCAGGCGGCCGGCACCGAGTTCCTGCCCAAGGCCCTCTCGAGCCTGGTCGAGCGCTATCCGCGGGTGACGTTCGAGTGCGACTTCACGGGCTCTGCGAACGTGATGCCGCAACTGATGGCCGGGAATGCCGATATCGGCATCGCCTTCCATTCGAGCGCCAACCGCAAGGTCCGGCACCTCATCAGTGTGCCCATGGCCTTCGGAATCATTGCCGCGCCGGACCATCCGCTGGCACATCTGAAGGTCGTCCGGCTGCACGATCTCGAGGACCAGCCCATCATCCTGCCCGATTCCTCGGTCAGCTTCCGGATCGTCGTCGATCGCATGCTGGAGGGCCGATCCTTCCAGTTTCGCAACACCGTGACGGCGTCGGACCCGAACTTCATCGCGGCGATGGTGCGCTTCGGCGCCGGCGTCGCGTTTCAGACGCCGGTCGGCGTGGAACCGCAACTGCGCGACGGATCGCTCAAGTTCATCCCCCTCCAGGACCGCAACCTGAAGCCGCCGGAGCTCATCATCGGCACGGCCGTCAATCGCTCGGTATCGCCCATCGTGAGCGCCGCCGCTGAATCGCTGCGACGAGCGGCGGCCGCCCTGATGGAGGAGTACGTCAACTCAGACGATGAATGATTTTCACGACGCCTTTCGCTGAGTCGCGGTCCGTGCGACCGGCGGCCGGGCAAGGCCGAGATGGTCGCGCAACGTGTCGCCCTCGTAGTCGCGACGGAAGAGTCCCCGCTCCTGCAGGATCGGCACGACCATCTGCGTGAAGTCGTCGAACCCGTGCGGATGCGTGGCGGGCATGATGTTGAAGCCGTCGGCCGCGCCGTTCTCGAACCAGTGCTGCAGCGTATCAGCGACCGATTCCGCGCTGCCGCAGAGCACCCAATGGCCGCGCGCGGCCACCGTCAGGTGATAGAGGTCGCGCAAGGTCATGTTCTCACGCCGCGCCTTGGACAGGAGTACCCGCGTGAAGCTGTGATAATGGTCGGACAATGGAAGTTCCGGCACCGGCCCGTCGAGATCGTAGGCCGAAAGGTCGATGCCGAAGCGTTCCGACAGGACGTTGATGCCGCTGCCACCGGCCGTGTAGCTCTGCAGGACGGCCAGCTTGTCGAAAGCCTCACGATCGGTGCGGCCGACCACCGGCATGACGCCTGGGATGACCGTGACGTCGTCCGGCCGGCGGCCGTATCTCGGCAGGGAATCCTTGACCTGCGCATAGGCAACGCACGCCTCGTCGAAGTCCTGTACGACCGAGAAGACGACGTCGGCAGTCCGCGCTGCCAGCGCAATGCCCGCTTCCGATCCACCCGCCTGGAGAAGGACCGGCTGACCTTGCGGAGCGCGGCCGATGTTGATCGGCCCGCGCACCTTGAAGAATGTCCCTTCGTGATTGAGCGGATGCAGCTTCTGCGGATCGATGTAGAGGCCGGTCGCGGCGTCGGCGACGATGGCGTCGTCATCCCAGCAATCCCACAGGCCCCGCACCACATCCACGAACTCCCCCGCCCGTTCGTAGCGACGCGCATGATCGGGATGGTCGATGCCGAAGTTCACCGAGGCCGAGGCGTTCGCGGTCGTGACCGCGTTCCAGGCGGCGCGGCCGTGACTGATGTGATCGAGCGACGCGAAGGCACGCGCGACCGTGAACGGGTCGCTGAAGGTGGTGGAGACGGTGGCGCCCAGGCCGATCTTCTTCGTCGCCACCGCGACGGCCGCCAGCAGCGTCAGCGGCTCGAGGCGAAGCGTGAAGGAGGGATGGCCCTTGGGATCGGCATTGAGATTGTCGCCCATGAAGATGAGGTCGAACTTCGCGTCCTCGGCGGCACGGGCGATCTCGAGCACCGTGTCGATGTCCTGGAAGCTCCTGGTCGCGCCCGGATGGCGCCAGCCGCCGGTATGACTGCCTGTCCCCAGCAGGAACAGTCCGAGATGCATCTGCCTCTTCATGGCGATCGGCCTCCAAGCTCGCTTTGTGTCCGCTCCCGGAAGAGCGGCGACGATGTGCTGTATTCCGTGGACGGGCTCTCGCCGGGTCGGCAGCGCCGTGCCGCAGCCGCAGCCATCAGGGCGGCCTCGTGGAAACCCGAAAGAATCAGCTTCAGCTTCCCGGGATAGGTCGCGATATCGCCGATCGCGAAGACGCCCGGCAGCGATGTCTCGAACCGCTCTGTGTCCACCGGAATGAGCCCCTCCGAGAGTTCGAATCCGAAACTGGCGAGCGGGCCCTCGCGCATGATGAAGCCGAAGAACACCAGTAGCCGGTCGGCCGGCACGACGGTCCGGCCATCCTTTCCGTGAACCGTGACGGCCTCCAGGCTGGGCGCGGCGCCGTGGAGATCCACGACCCGTCCGGTCAGCCGCCGCACGCGGCCCTCTTCCACGAGCTCCTGCAGGCGCGACGCCGAATGCCTCTGCGCCCGCAGCTCCTCGCGCTGGTGAACCAGCACGACCTCCGTCGCCACGGGAGAAAGCGCGATGGCCCAGTCGACTGCGGAATCGCCGCCACCCGCGATGACGATCCGCTCGCCGGCATGCGCCGACAGATTGGGCACGGCATAACGCACCGCACCGCCCTCGAATTCGGCAAGCCGGCCGAGATTCGGCGGCGTTTTCGGCGTAAAGCTGCCACCGCCGGCTGCGACGACGACAACCGGCGCCTGTAACACAAGACCTCTGTCAGTCGTCACCACCCACTCGCCGTCGGAGGTCCGCTCCAGCGACGTGGCCTGCTGGCCCATGTGATAGACCGGCGAGAAGCACGCTGCCTGAATGGTCAGCTTTTCGACCAGCTCGGCCGCACCGATCGCCGGACAGGCCGGGATGTCGTAGATCGGTTTGTCCGGATAGAGTTCGATGCATTGGCCGCCGACCCGGTCGAGCGCGTCGACGGTCTGGCTCCTGAGGCCGTGTACCCCGAGTTGGAAAGCGGCAAAGAGGCCGCACGGCCCAGCACCAATGATGATCGCGTCCGAGTGCCGCGCCGAATGCCTGTCAGACATCGCACCGTTCCACCGAGCCACTGGCCACCTTCCTGCTCCGCTAGTGCGATAGCGGAGTGCCGGCCTGGACCGCGACACGGTCGAAGTTCAGGACCTCGACCGGCGCTGCAAGATACGGACCGATCGCCGCCCGCCAAGCCTTCACGCCTTCGGAATTGCGGAACGTGACGGTGTGATCCTCGAGCGTGCGCCACAGAACGATCATGCGGAAGCTGGCCGGATGCTCGACGCATTGCCGGACCTCCATCGAAAGACAGCCCTCCGCCTCGGAGAAGATCTTCTTCCCTGCCGCCGCGGCGGCCACGAAGGCGTCGATTGCATCGGGCTTCACGTCGATTCGGGCGACTTCTACGATCATGTTCACTCTCCCGGCAGTGGTTCGGCAACGACGTCGCACAGCACGGCTTTCAGCGGGCTCGAACCGAGGATCTGGTCGCAATCGTCGGGATCGTTCCCGAGCAAAATGTTGGAGCAGGTCTGGAAGATGCCGAAATCAGGTCCTTCCGCATCGGGGAGCCACCAGCCGTGCGGCACCGAGACGGTGTCGGGACGGGTCCGGCGGCTGAAGCGCACCCGGAGGCGCATCCGGCCATGGCGGGTCACCACCCAGGCCATCGCGCGATCCTCGAGGCCACGCGCCTGTGCCGTGTCCGGATGAATCTCCAGCAACGGCTCCGGATTGAGGCGGCGCAGGGTCGAAAGCGGATGCCCGTTCGAGTTCCAGTAGGTCGGCGTGCGCACGCCGGTATTCAGGATCAGCGGGTAGAGCTGATGCAGGGCCGGTGTCGAGACCGGACTCTCGGCCGGTTCCTCGTAGACCGGCAGCGGCGGATAACCCCACTGTTCGAGCTGCGTCGACCAGAGTTCGAACTTGCCGGTAGGCGTCCCGAATCCTTCCTGCTCGTACTTGCGATAGGCGATCGGGACGGTCACGTAGTCCCTCTCGCGGAGTTCGTCCCAACTCATCCCGAAGGGCGCCAATGCCTCCTCGGCGATGCTCTCCGTCGTGCCGTACTGCTCGCCCAGGCCCAACGCGACTGCGAGGTCGGCGAAGAAATCCCAGTCCGAGCGGCGCTCGGCGATCTGGACGGCGGCACGGGTCGACGTATCCATCAGGGTGCCGCCCGGCCCCTTGATGTGCATGTAGAGGCGCGGCTCGGTGCGCTCGAGATTGCTCGCCGCCGGCAGCACGATGTCGGCCAGTGCCGCCGTCGGCGTCATGAAGATCTCACTGACCACCAGCAGGTCTAGCTTGCGCAGCGCGGCCGTGACCGCTGCCGTGTTCGGATAGCAGACGGCGGGATTGTTGCCGACCACCAGCAGTCCGCGCACCTTGTAGGGCTTCTCCGTCAGGATCGCGTCGAACAGGCTCGGCGGATGCGCGTAGACCGTGGGCCGCAGGGTCAGGCACTTGAAGCGATCCGCGCCTATGCGCTTTTCCGCCTGGCCCGGCGGCAAGGCATCATAGCGCTCGGTGTCGCCGAGCTTGGGCGAGGGCCAGAAGCAGTTGCCGCCCGGCGCGTCGAGATTTCCGGTGATGCCGATCAGCGCGAGGATCGCCCGGTTCGACTGCACGGCATTGCGCCCGATATGGTCGGCGCCCGTGCCCCACACCATGTTGGCCGGCTTGGTCGTGGCATAGAGGCGGGCGGCCTTGCGAATCTCCTCGGCGTCGCAGCCTGTGATGCCGGCCACGACCTCGGGCGTATAAGCCGCGACCATCTCGCGATACGCCTCGAAACCGTGGCACCAGTTCTCGACGAAGTCCTTGTCGTAGAGATTTTCCGCGATGATCACGTTGGCCCAGCCCAGCGCCATGGCGCCGTCGGTGCCCGGACGCAGCGGCAGCCAGATGTGACCCGGTCCGCACGCGGTCGGCCGGCGCGGATCGACGATGATGCTGACAGGCTTGCCGCGGAACGCATCGGTGACCGGCGTGTGGCCGATCAGGCCATGGTCGTTGGCGATGCGCTTCTGAGCGCCCCATTCCACGATGCATTTCGGATGGTTGAAGAAATCGGGAATCGCCACGACGTCCCAGCCGCGCGCGGCGAAGCGGCCGGTGGCCATCAGCGTGCAGGCCGCGGTGCGCGGTCCGTAACAGTAGTAATTGATCGATGCGATGTTCGGCGTGCCGAACAGATTGGCGAGGCGCGTCACGATCTGGTTGTTGTTCATCGATACGCCGCGGGCGAACGCCACGGCCTCGGCACCGTCCTCGGCCTTGATCTCGAGCATTTTCCTCGCGATGAAGGAGACCGCTTCCGGCCAGCTCACGGCCTTCCACTCGCCGGCCCCGCGTTCGCCGACGCGCATCAGCGGTCGGTCGATTCGCGCCTCGTGATAGAGTTGCTCGACCGACGGCGCCCCTGCCTTGGAGCAGAGCTTGCCGCGGTTGACGGGATTGTCGGGATCTCCCGCGACATCCGTGACCACGCCGTCCTTGATCGTGACCAGGGTGCCGCAGCCGCCGTGGCACATGCGGCAGATGGCGCGGACCACCTGTTCGCTGCCGCTCTGCCGGACGATGAGGGTATCGGGCATGGCCTTACTTTTCCGATCCTAGAAGGCGTCGCCGGTGCAGGCAGCCTGGTTGATCCGGTACTGCTCGAGCGCGGCCGCCTCGAAATCCTCCGCGTCGGGCATGGAACTGCAATAGGCGGAAAGTGCCTTCAACCCGAGCGGCTGCCACTTCTCGAACCAGCCCCGCAGGACCTCGACATTGCCGGGATTGCCCTGCACCGCGTAGTCGACGAGCACCTTCGTCCAACGTCGCGACCGCTCGCTGTCGATCAGCTGAGCGTCGGCCAGCAGGCCGGTCAGGCTGTCGCCGTGGCGCTTGCCCTCGCGACCGAACGAGAGCAACGCGGCATCCGTCGCGGCCTTCAGCACCAGATTGAGCGCCACGAACTGCTCCGCCCAGTCCCACGCCACCAGCGCGCGCTCGGCCAGCTCGCGGAAGCCCTGCCAGGCGGGGTTCTGCTCCCAATGCGCGCGTTCGGCTTCGCCGAATCCCAGTCCCGGATGCGCCTTGCGCAGCGCCGCCGTGCGGTAGGCGATACGGGAAACCCAGCGGAGCTGATCGCCGCCCTGCAGCATGAAGCAGTTCACGATGGTGCTCGAAGGCGCCAGCGCCACCAGATAATTCGACGACATTTGCTGGGCATGAACGACGTAGCGCGCCGGCGCCCAGTGGGAGCCCAGCACTTCGAGCCAGGCCTGCGGCAGGCTCTCGTCGTGATCGTTGCGCTGGTGCTCGTCCAGCAGGCCGTCGACGAAGGCCTCCTGACCGTCCTGGATCAGCGTGTAGTTGCGGTAGATGAGCTGGTCGGGATCGCGAAAGCCGTCCCAGTCCGCGTGCTGCAGCGGGCTCTCGTTGCGGTAGCGCTTGAACCAGCCGCTCATCGGGATCGCCTGGCCCATCGTCCAGGGCCGGTCCGGATCCTGCGTGCTCCAGAGAAGGTTGGTCGACACCGTCTCGTATTCGGTCGGTCGGCGCCGGCGAGCCGCCAGATGGCTCCAGGTCTTGAGGGGACGCAGGGTCGAAGTCTCTCGCGTGTCCATGATGTTCCTCGGCGATGGGGTCAGCGGCTGCCGCGGAAGAACCAGCGGATCATGTCCGCCGTCATCTCGATCTTCCCGGAGAAGCCGGTCATGTGGATTTCGATCTCCTGCATGCTGAAGCTTCGGCCCAGCATGTATTCGACCGTCTTGCGGTTGAGGGTAAGGCCGCCCGGTCCCTCGACGCGCACGTAGCCGCTGGCGTCGCGCACCTGGAGTTCCTTGCCGGGATTGTCCTCCTGCAGGGCTTCGATCAGGGCGTCGGTGATCTCGCCGGCCCTCAACACGGGTCCGGCCATCATCGTCGCCCCGCTCACCGTTCCATCTGCCATTTCGAGATTCCTTGCTTAAGGCTTGCAGTGCTTGGGCGTGACGTCGCGGACGGCGACGTAGATCTGGCCGTCCACGACCTTGGTCGGATAAAGCGCCAGCTCGGCATGGCAGGGGTTCACCCCCTTGCCGCTGACGGCATCGAGCTCCCAACGATGGGCAGGACAGGTAATCGTACTGCCGCGCAGTTCACCGCCGCTCAGGGCGACGGCCTGGTGCGGACACATGGCCTGCACCGCCTGCACCTCTCCGTCTTCGGTATGGACCAGCAGGACCTTTACGCCCGCAATGTCGACTTCAAGCATGTCGCCGGCCCACAGCTCGTCGAAGTCGGCGGCGCGATGGAATTCAAGGGTCAGGTCGGCGTCGAGCATGGTTCGGCTACTCGACGAACACGTCGATGCATTCGTAGTGCCTGAAGCCCGCTTCACGCACCGTCATCGCGCGCGCGTAGGCCGGCGCGCTGTCGTCCTTGGTGGTGGGTCGTACCCGCAACGGCTTGCCCGGTGCGGGATGACGTACCTGACGATCGACGGCGGGCGCGGCGCAGGCGGCCGCGACCTGGTCCATCGTGTAGTCCGGCTCGACGTCGATGACGCGCACGTGAGCATCGTTCTGAAATCTGCTGAGCACGGCGATCATCGGCGTCACTCCGCCGCCCGCAGTTTCGGGATCTGCTCTGTCGCCCATCTGTAGTCGTGAGCGTCCTTGCCACCCTCGCTGATCACGCCAATGCCCATGTACCTGAGCAGGTTCTCCGGCGTCGGCGGATCGATCGTGCCGCTGTAGAGCCGGTCATTCATGTTCTCGAAATCGTCGTAGCGCTCGGGCTCCTGGTCGAAGACCCACTCGCAGACCGGCGAGCAGAAATTGTAGCGGCGACCCTTGTGTTCCTTCTGGTGGACGCGCGCCTCCCAGACGCTTCCGCCGCGGGTGGCGATCGTCTGCTGACACATGCAGCAGATGGCGGGCGTGCCGATGGCGTAGGTCTTTTCCTCCTCGCCCTTGTTGACGTTGTCGATGATCACGTCCCAATAGCGGCCGAACGTATCGTTCCAGCCGGGATATTTCTCTTCCAGCCAGCCGCGTTCGGCCGCGCCGAGACCGCCCGTCGGATTCCACCAGATCGTGTGGCGCCAGCTCCAGATGCCGGCCTGCTGGGTGTGATGATACGTGTCGATCTCGTGCTTGAGGTGGTCCCAGTACCAGGGCAGGTCCAGGCCGACGTCCTTCAGCTGGCGTTCGAACTGCACGAGCACGAATTCCTGCATGTATTCCTTGAACGACTGGTCGCGCTTCTCAAGCGGGAACCAGTAGTCCATCGGAATGCCGGTCAGCAGCGCGAAGGTCTTCCAGATGCGCCAGAAGGCGATATCGACGGACTTCTGCGCCTCCGCCTTGCGGCCGTTGCGGATCAGGATCTCGATCAGCGGCGTGGCGATCTGCGCGTGGCGCGCCTCGTCCGACTGGATGCTCGTGATGAGATTGGAAAAGGTGAAATCGCCGATGTTGGCGGCATCTGCCGAAAGACCGATCATCTGCACATTCGTCAGGCCGGTCTCGAAAGCGAAGTTCAGCATGATCGACGTGGTGACGGCATCACGAGTCATCATCACGTCGTCGAGCGGATGACGGCCGCCGATTGCCGCCCAGTTGTTGCTGCGCTGCGACTGCTGCGCCCAGTCGAACTGCCGGTCGAGCGGCGTAAGCTGGTGGGCAAACGAGAGCTGGATTTGTCCGTGCCGCAGCTCGTCGAGCACACCGAAGGTCGCCATGTTGCGCATGCCGGGCGCCCGGCCGAAGCGCGCCATGCGGGCACAAGCCTGCCCGGTCTGGTACTCCGACAGGGCGATCGCCGCGTAGTGCAGCTTCAGAAGGCTTAGATAGGCCAGGTCGGCCTTCTCGTAGTATTTCGAGCGTTGCAACGCCGAGCGCACCGAATAGGCGCCACTGTCCTTCTCGCGCTGGATCGAGACATACTCGCGATAGGTGACCTTGTAGGGCTCGTCATAGGTCTCCCACTCCGAGACAGGGATGCCGTAGGGATCTCCCATTTCCGGCGGGAACATCTCAGCCTCGGAAACGTAGGTCGGCGTCCAGTTGGTGGTGCGCGCCAGGTCGTACCATTCCGCGCGTTCGAGCATTGCCATTTGAGTACGGCTCCTGTTGAGGATCGCAGGTCAGACTGGATAATGTTGCGGGTCAGAAGCTCGCCTGCAGGATCATGCTGACCACCAGCAGGGCGGCCGATCCGGCGAGGTAGGGATTGACCCTCTGCTTCTTGAACACCGCCGAGAGGGCGGCGAGGACGAAGCCCACGACCATCGCCTTGTCGAGCGAGAAGGTCGCAATCGTGATCAACGGCATGCTGATCAGAGTCAGCTTGTCGATCGGCGCCATCGGCTTCCACTGATCGTAGGCCGGGCAGAGGCGGAAGCCGACATAGACCAGCGCCCCCAGCGTCGCGCCGACCGGGATCAGATAGATGAAGGGCATCGCGAGGAAGCACAGCGCCATCAGCACGCCGCAGACCAGAGCGGACAGGCCCGTGCGGCCACCGGCACCGATACCGACCGCGCTTTCGACAAAGGCCACGACGCTCGTCGTGCCCAGCAGAGAGGCGGCTGCCGTGCCGCCACCGTCGACCAGCAATGCCTTCTCGCGACCTGGCAGCTTGCCGCTCGCCATCAACGTCGTCCGCAAGGTGAGGCCGATCAGCTTGGCGACGCTGCCGTAGAAGTCGATGATGAAGAGGACCAGGATCACCGACAGCGCGCGCGGGTCGAGCAGCACGGCAGGCGACAGCGCGCCGATACCGGAGAACATCTCCTTCGAGATCGCGGGCGTCGAGCTCGCGGCAGCCGGCGTGAAGCCCGCGATGCCGCGCGACGCCAGCACATGATAGAGCACTGTGACGCCGATGATGCTGATCAGGACGCTGCCGAGCACCCGGAACCGCTCCAGAAGCAGGATGGCTGCGAGCCCGACATAGAGGCAGATCGCAGCCGGCGACACCAGGCTGCCGAAGCCAGATAGCATCAGGCCTTCATAGACGAAGAGGCCCGACAGCTTCATCGCGATCAGCACGAGGAACATGCCGACGCTGAACGAGAGGCCGATCTTCAGGGCGTCGGGAATGCTGTCGATCACCTTCTCGCGGATCGACGCGAGGGTGACGATCACCATCAGCACGCCGGACCAGAAGACCATGCCCAGCGCCTGCTGCCACGTGAAGCCCATCGCGCCAATGACGACAAACGCCACATAGCCGTTGATCTCGAGACCTGTCGACACAGCGAACGGCAGCTTGGCCCACACCCCCATCAGGATCGTTGCGAGCGCGGAGATCGTGATCGTCGCGAACAGCGACATCGAGGTCGGAATGCCGGCCTGGCTGAGGATCGCCGGGTTGACGACGAAGATGTAGGAGAGTGCCAGGAAGGTCGAAACACCTGCCAGGACTTCTGTCGCAGTCGTCGAGCCGCGCTCGGAGATCGAGAAATATGAATCCAGCGCGCCGCGCGGAATCGGCTTGGGAAAAGCTTCGCCTGTAACGGGACTGACCTGAGCTTCCATGACCATCCCCTCCATGGGTCGCGATGGCCTCAAGGTCTCAGGTGATCGCCTGTTTCGTAAATCCACATTCTTCGCGACAAGGTGTTGTCGATTGCGCAACAGCGGCCAAACGCCGGAGAAATGGCCCTGATCTTGCGTCCCCTCTCCCATGCTCGACTCGGCCCTCCCCAGCGAACACGCAGCTGGAATCGAAGACTCTGCCTGGCTCGTCGGCTTTCCGATCGTTGCCTTTCTCGTCCTGGTGGTCGTCGTCCAAACGGCGCTGATGCCGGTCACCAGAGCCTCGATGGCGACAGGCGCTTGCCAGCAGACCGGAGCCTCCGAAGCGGCTTTCAGAGCGTTGATGCTTCATTGAAGCGGGCGTTGCCGATTCGGCAACCGCCTGTGCGATGAAATTCGTCTAGTGCCGATGCGCCAGAAGAGAGATGAGAGCGCGCATCGCCCCGAAGGGAGTGGCATCGTGAGCGCGTTGAGAAACGAGACTGTATTGTCGGTGCATCACTGGACCGACGAGTTGTTCAGCTTCCGGACCACCCGCGACAAGGGATTCCGCTTCGCCAGCGGCCAGTTCACCATGATCGGCCTCAAGGTCGAGGGTAAGCCGGTGCTGCGGGCCTACTCCATCGCCAGCCCGCATTACGTGGACGAGCTGGAGTTCTTCTCGATCAAGGTGCCCGACGGCAAGCTCACCTCGCACCTCAAGAACCTGATGCCGGGCGATCCCGTGCTGGTCGGCGCCAAGGCCGTCGGCACCCTGCTGCTCGACAGCCTGACCCCCGGCCGCAATCTCTACCTGCTGGGCACCGGCACCGGCCTCGCCCCCTTCCTGTCGATCGTGCGCGATCCGGAAGTCTACGAGCGCTTCGAAAAGGTCATCCTGGTCCATGGCTGCCGCCATGTCCGCGACCTCGCCTACCGCTCGGCCCTGGCCGACGAGCTGCCGGCCGACGAGATCCTGGGCGACCTGGTCCGCGACAAGCTGGTCTACTACCCGACCGTGACCCGCGAGCCCTTCAAGTATCGCGGCCGCATCTCGCACCTGATCGAGAACGGCACCCTTGCGAAGGACGTCGGCCTGCCGCCGATGTCGCGCGAGAACGACCGCTTCATGCTGTGCGGCAGCATGCAGATGCTGGCCGACATCCGCGCCCTGCTCGAAGGCATGGGCCTCACCGAGGGCAGCACCACCACCCCGGGCGAGTTCGTCGTCGAAAAGGCCTTCGTCGAGTAAACGCCCCCGATCGTGAACCTCTTGCTAGGCTCGTTGCTCTGGCGCCAGCACCTCGCCTGCCCTCACCACCTGGCGATCGTCGAGCCAGACCGTGGCGTCGCGCAGCGGGATATCGAGATGCAGTGGTGCGCGGCGCGTGCCGCCTCCCGAGAGGTTGGGCCCGGTCGAGAAAAGGAAGTTGCCGTAGTGTCCGCGGCCGTCCTGCCCCTCGATATCCTTCTTGTCGTAGAACCCCAATGCATCCCAGCGCGACTTGCGACTAAGTCCCCAGCCGAGATGGGAGACGGCGAATACTTCGGGATTGGCGTAGGAATTGAGCGTCGCCTTGAGCAGCATGGCGTCCACGCCGCCCTCGATCGCACGGATATAGCCACCCTCGATCCGGAGCGTGATGGCGCTGCGCATGTATTCCTTCTGGGGAAAGATGATATCGCCTTCTGCGATTACCACGGTACCGTTGGCCGAGCCCTCGTTGCCGTAGGTCGTGACGAAGGCACCCGGCCACTGGTCCCAATGGCCGGGTTCGTCCGAGAACCCGTACTGGCAATTGCCGCCGAGTTCGCCCAGCGCCACCTCGAAATCTGTGCCGGCCTCCGTGGTCACGCGCATGCGCGCGGACTGGCGGATGCAGGCTTGGGCGTGCAGGACGCGATCCTTGTCGGACGCCTGCGGCAGCATGCGCTCAAGGATCTCCGGCGGCTCCAGCACCACGAGCGTCCGCGTGCCGTGCGGGGCGAGCTTGCGGATCTCCGGATCGTGGCTATGTGAGAGATCGATGACGAAGTCTGCAGCACGCAGAGCCGCCAGGGCGGTCGCGGGCAGCCGGTTTGCGTTCTCGACCTCGATGTAGGCAGCGTTCGCACCCCGCTCACGACCGACCTGCAGGGCGATGTCGCGATAGCGCGTGTCGACGCCCTGGGCGCCCAGGACAATCGCCGTCTCGCCCTCACCCAGCTTGCATAGCTCGAGGACGTGATGCCACGCGGCGTGCTGGCTCTTGGTGAACATGATCCGTGCTCCCCTATTGCGTGCTGACGATCTGGCTGCGGGCGACGATGCGATCGAGCTTGCGGTAGTCGGGCAGCTGGGCGTCGATGCGCCGCCCGCCCCTGATCACCAGCCGATCGGGCTGACGGCGCGCCAGCAATTCGCTGTAGTCGCGCGCACCGAACAGCAGGAAGTCGGCCGGCCCGCCGCGCCTTATGCGCCCGCCTTCGGCCACGCCCAGCACCGATGCCGGCACAGTGGTGATCGACGACGGCCATCGGTCCAGCTCGGCCTCGAGATGCCCCATGCGGACACCGGCCCCGAACACCTCGATCATGTCGTGGTCGCCGAACGCATGATACGGGTCGCGGCAATTGTCGCTCGCCAGCGCCACGGCGACGCCCGCCGCCTTCAGTTCTCGAAGCAGCGGAATGCCCCGCCAGCGTGGCGTGCCGCCGTCGATCCGGCCCTGCAGGAACTGGTTCACCAGCGGCAGGCTGACGATGGTGAGACCGGCATCGCGGGCGAGCCCGATGGTCCGCCGCCACACCGGCTCCTCCTGCATCGACATGCTGCAGCAATGGCCACACACGACATGACCCTCGAAGCCGTGGCGTATCACCGCCTCGGCGACCTGGGCGAGCGTCGTCGACGACGGCGCGCCGTTCTCGTCGACATGCAGGTCGACATCGAGCCTGCGCTCCTTTGCGAGCATCAGCAGCCGGTCCAGGCGCGCATCGACGACAGTCGGGTCTTCTCCGTGATCGAGACGGTAGGTGATGCCGCCCAGCCGTGCTCCCGACTCGGCGATCATGTCGATGAGCGCGCTGTTCTCGGGCGTGTCGTAGAGGTCGGTGCTGACCAGCGCCGCCGCCTCGACCACCATGCGGCCCGCCCAGCGATCGCGCAGCCTGCGGAACACCGCGAAGCTGATCTCGGCCTGACCGGGCACGAAGCAATCGATGTGCGTGCGGATCGCCCCGGTACCGTGGGCATAGGCACATTCCAGCGCGAACTCGAAGCGCGCCTCGACATCCTCCTCGCGCCAGTACTTTTCTGTGTCGGCGCGCGTACTGGCGCGGGCTCCGATCAGAGTGCCCTCGGGATTGCGCGCCCGCCGAAGTATGTGGCCCTTGTCGAGATGGGAGTGCAGGTCGGCGAAGGGCGGCAGCAACATGCCACCGTCCGCGTCGCATACCGCTCCGCCGGTCACCGATCCCGCCGGCAGAAGATCGGCGACGATGCCGCGCTCGATCACCAGGTCGAGCTTCACCAGCCCGTCCTCGTCGGGGAGGCCCGGCGCGTCGCCAACCAGCACCTGGGTAGGGATGTGGACATTGGCGAGATGGATGCGGTCGTTGCGGGGCCAGTGTTGGGTCATGAGGGTTGTGTCAGCTGCGGGCATCAAAGGCGCTTGAGCGCGGCGAGCAGGCGCTCCGGTGTCATCGGCAGCTCGGTGATGGCCGCGCCGAGCGGGCGGATCGCGTCGTTGACGGCGTTGAGCACGGCGCCGACCGCGCCGGTGGTACCGGCCTCTCCCGCGCCCTTGGCGCCCAGCACCGAGTGCGGCCATGGTGTTTCGACATGGTCGATCACCATGTCGGGCAAGTCCGACGCCAGCGGCACGAGATAGTCGGCGAGCGAGGCGTTCTGCACCTGGCCGGCGGCATCGTAGACAAGCTCCTCGAACAGCGCCTGGCCGATTCCCTGCGAGATGCCGCCGCGGACCTGCTCGCCCACCAGTAGCGGGTTCACGATGGTGCCGAAATCGTCGACCGCCCAGTGACGCAGCAATCGCACCGCGCCGGTCCAGACGTCGACCTCGACCAGAGAGGCCTGCACGCCGTTGGTCGGCACGAGGGCCGGCCAGTCGTGGCCAAGATGGCGGGACAGCGACAGGCTCACCTGTGCACCCCTGGGTAAAAGCTGAGGCTTGAAGTGCACGATTTCGGCGAGGTCGGCGAGGCTGATGCCAGAGCCCTCACCGTCAGCCGCACCGATCATCCCGTGGCTGATCGTCAGCTGAGTGGCGCTCGTCTGCAGCAGCTGCGCCGCCACCTCGAGGACTACCGCGCGCAGCTCTCGAGAGGCCTGCAGGGCCAGCTCGCCGCCGACCGCGGTGCCACGCGAGGCGCGCACGCCCGAACCGTAGGGCGTGGCCTGGCTGTCGCCGGAGACGATGCGGATGCGGTCAACCGCGACGCCGAGTTCATCGGCGATCACCTGCGCCATTACAGTGTGCGTGCCCTGCCCCTGATCGGTGACGCTGATAGCGCAACGCACCGCGCCCGACGGATCGATCGAGAGCGTGATCCCGTCCTGCGCGGTGGCCTTTCGGATATGCGCGTTCGAGGGTGCGTTGGTGGCCGTGCGCTCGATGAAGCAGGCGATGCCGAAGCCGCGATGGATGCCCTTGACGCGCAGCCGCTCGTTCTCCGCGCGCAAAGCCGGGATGTCGACGATCTCGGTCAACCGCCGCAGGCAGGCCTGGTGCGACAGCGCATCCAGGTCGATGCCGGTGCGCGTCTTCACCGGGTAGGCATCGTCGGGAACATAGTTGGCGAGCCTGAGCGCCACCGGATCGCGGCCCGTGGCAGCGGCGGCCTTCTCGATGAGATGCTCGCCGATCGCCGCGGCGATGGGGTGGCCGACGCCGCGATACTGGCCGACGATGTTCTTGTTCTGGAACACGACCTCGAGCCGGCCGCCGACATGCGGCACGCGGTAGGGCGCCATGGCCAGCCGCACCGCCTCGTCGCCCTCCTGCACGCTGGAGCCGGGATGGGTCGAAAAGGCGCCCATGGCGAGCCGCGTTTGCGCCCGCCACGCCACGAACTTTCCCTCGCCATCGAGCGCCAGCCGCGCCGTGACGATTTGCTCGCGGCAATGGATGTCGGTCATCAGCGCTTCCAGCCGGTCGGCGATGAATTTCACCGGCCGGCCGATCAGGCACGAGATCGCCACCGTCGCGACCTCGTCGGAATAGAGATGGATCTTCGCTCCGAACGAACCGCCGACATGCGGGCAGATCACACGGATGCGGCCCTCGTCCAGACCGAGATGCGTGGCGTAGAGCGAGCGCAGCTGGTGCGGCGCGGTGTGGCTCTGGTAGACGGTCAGGCTGCCGTCGCCCGGCAGGTAGTTCGCCACCACCCCACGCGTCTCCATTGGCATGACGGTCTGCCGGTTGAAGCGGAAGGAGGCCTCGACCACGCAAGCCGAGTTGGCGAACAGCGCCGCTTCCTCGGCATCGCCGACATCGGCCTGGTAGGCGAGATTGCCCGCGAGGTCCGGATGGGCGCGCGCCGCGTCGGGCGCCAGGGCAGCCGTAAGATCGCAGGCCGGCGGCAGCAGCGCCCACTCGATCTCGACCAGCTCGACAGCATCCTCCGCGAGTGCGCGACTCTCCGCCACGACCGCGACGACCGCTTGGCCCACGAACACGACGCGGTCCTCCGCCAGCGGATACTGCGTGCGCATCACCAGGCCCGGATAGGTCTGCGACGTCTGCCAGCCCTTGCAGACCGGCGCAAGGTCGGCGGCCGTCACAACACGAACCACGCCGGGCAGCGCGTCGGCCTCGGCGGTGCGGATGGCCACAATGCTTGCATGCGCGTGCGGCGAGCGCAGGAAAGCCACATGCATCACGCCCGGCACCGCGACATCGTCGATATAGGTGCCGCGACCACCGACAAACAGCCTCGCGTCGCCGCGCCGGTGCGAGGAGCCGACCGCCTTGGTCGTCGTGCCGCTCATGGCTTCGCCTTCGCTGCGACGGCAACGGCATCGACGATCGCCTCGTAGCCGGTACAACGACAGATATTGCCGGACAACGCTTCGCGGATCTGTTCGCGCGACGGGTCGGGCTCGCGCGACAGCAGCTCGGCCGCGGTCAGGAGCATGCCCGGCGTGCAGAAGCCGCATTGCAGCGCGTTGCGGTCGACGAAAGCTGCCTGCAACGCCGCGATTCGGCCGCTGTCGCTCGCCCCCTCGATCGTCTCGACCTCCGCGCCGTCGAGCTGCACGGCATAGACCAGGCAACCGCGCACCACGGCCCCGTCGAGAACAATGGAACATGCGCCGCACACCCCGTGCTCGCATCCGACATGCGTGCCGGTGAGCCCGGCATCGTGGCGGATCATGTCGGCCGCACTAATGCGCGGTTCGACATGCTTGGCCACGACGCGCCCGTTCAGCCTGAACTTGATCGTATGGATGCCGCTCATGCCGCTACATCCCCCCGGTAGATGTCATCTCGGCAACGCCGCGCCAGGTCGGCGGCGATCACGAGCTTGGCCCGTCCCGCGTTGCCCGCGCCCGCCGTCGACGGCAGGTCGAGCGCCAACGCCGCCAGAATATCGGCCTCACCGGCTTGCGGTTCTTCGGCCAGCAGCGCTTCGAGCTGGGCGAGCCGAACGGCTCGATCCTCGACGCCGAATGCCGCCCAGCGCTGCAGCCCAAGCCCGCGCCGGCCCACGATGCCCGCCAGCGCGAGATCGCCGTGCCGGCGCGACATCTCGTGGAGGGCGGCGGGATCGCGCGCGGCGGCCAGCGGAATCGACACGCCGGTCAGCACCTCGCCCGGCTCGAGGGCCGTTGCGAACATGCCGCGGAAAAAGTCACCCGCCGCGACGGTGCGCTCGGCGCCGGACGAGGCGATGTGCATGGTGGCCTCAAGCACCAGCATGCAGGCGGGAAACTCCGCCGCCGGATCGGCATGGCAGAGGCTGCCGCCCAGCGTGCCGCGGTTGCGCACCGACTGGTGCGCGACATGCCGAACGGCGCTCGCCAGCAGCGACGCGTGTTGCGCCACCAGCGGGTCCGTCTCGACCTGACGGTGCCTTACCAATGCACCGATGTGCAGCGCGTCGCCTGCGAGTGTAACTCTCCGCAGCTCGGCAAGGCCGCCGATATCGACCAGCAGCGCGGGCGAGACGAGACGCAGGTTCATCATCGGCACGAGGCTCTGGCCGCCGGCGATCACTCGCGCCTCGGCCGGGCCAGCCAGAAGGCGGCACGCCTCCTCGACGGTGGCTGCGCGCCGATAGTCGAAAGGCCGCGGCTTCACACGGCACCCGTCGGCGGCCGCAGCGCCGCACATCGGATCGTGTGTTCGCGAAGCCAGGCGTTGCCCGTGAGTAGCTTAAGCATCATCTTGCGCAGCGCCTGAGGCATCAACGCCAGTTCGCCATAGAAGCGCGAGACCGTCTGGACCCATTCGACGAAACGCCGCTCGTTGGCCTGCCAGGCTGCCAGCGCGCTCTCCACATCGGCGTGCTTCGCGAGCGCATCCGCCAGCGACAGGGCCGAGGTCATGGCAACACCGCCGCCCTGCCCGAGGAACGGCGGCTGGGCGCTGACGGCATCGCCAATCAGCGCAACGTGGCCGCGCACCCAGGAATGGACGCGCACGACCTCGAACCAGTCGCCCTTGCCGTCCTCGGGGATACGCTCGATCACCCAGTCGAGATGCGGAAAGGTCTCGAGCCACGAGGCGCGGTCGAACGGCGCGCCGGCCGCCGGATCGCCGCGCACGGAGGTGAGCTGGACATAGACCTGCTGCGGGCTGCTGGGCGCATAGAGCAGCCGCCGGCTGCCGTTCCAGTGCTCGCTGATGCGGCTGCGGGATTCGTGCGCGGCATCGCCCGGCTGCCGATCGATCATGATGCGATAGCCGTACTGGCCCACCGGCTTGCGCGAGCGCAGCAGCCCTAGGCTGTCGCGCACCCGGCTGTTGACGCCGTCGGCGCCGACCACGAGATCGGCCTGCTCCACCGTACCGTCGCGGAAGCGCAGCGCGCCGCAGGGATCGGCGCCCTGTATCGGCTTGCCGAAATGAATCTCGCCGCCCGCCGACAGCACCGCATCCTTGAGCGAAGTCAGCAGCGCACGGCGCATCGGCAGGAAGAGGCGGCCACTCGCCGCCGTGTTTTCGACGCCCAGCAGCTCGCCTTTCGCCCCCCGCCGCTCGCGCACCTGGACCTGCTGCATGCCCGCGATCACCTGCTCGTAGACGCCCAGCGTCTCGAGCACGCGAAGACCATTTTCCCAGATGTAGATCGCCGCGCCCAGGATCCGGATATCGTCACTCTGCTCGTAGATGCGGACCTGCCAGCCCTTGCGCAGCAACGCCAGGCCGGCAGCCAGACCGCCGATTCCCGCGCCTGCGACGATCGCATTGCCCTTCATCAGACGTACCGCATCAGGGTGGCGAGCACGGCACGCTGCGTTTCGTATTGCGCCGGATCGTCGTACGTGCGCGGCCGGCGCAGATGGCCCAGCCCGATCTCATCGCAGATACGGCTGTTGGGACCACTTTTCATCACTACAATGCGGTCCGAGAGATAGACCGACTCCAGCGAATTGTGCGTCACGAACAGAACGGTGCGGCGATCGGCTTCCCACAGCGACAGCAACAGCTGGCGCATGCGGAGCGCGGTGATCTCGTCGAGCGCGCTGAACGGCTCGTCCATCAGCAGCAATTCTGGCTCGATCGAGAAGGCGCGCGCGATCGAGACACGCTGCTGCATGCCACCCGACAGCTGTAGCGGAAAATAGTTGGCGAACGATGCGAGGCCGACGGCTTGCAGCCATCGTTCGCAGCGCGCCGGCCATTCGGATTTGGGGACGCGCGCCGCATCGAGCGCGAACTCGATGTTACCGCGTACCGTGCGCCACGGCAGCAGGCGGGGCTCCTGGAACAGATAGGCGATGCGGGGCTTGGCGGCCCCCACCGCGCTGCGGCCGATCTCGACCTTGCCCTCGAAGCTTGTGTCGAGCCCACTCAGCGCGTTCAGCAGGGTTGATTTTCCGCAGCCCGACGGCCCGAGGATGGTCACGAACTCGCCGGGCATCACCTGCAAGTCGACATTCTCCAGCACGCGCAAGCGCGAGCCGTCGGCAGTCTGGAACTCCTTGGCGAAGTCCCGGATGGCGATGGATACCGACATCGTGTCAGGCCAGCCGGGCCGCTGGCCGCCAGCGGAACAGGCGGCGCTCGATGCCGCCCAGCACCACGATCTCGATCAGCAGCATAATGGCCACGAAGAAGACGGTGTATTCCAGCACGCGGCCGAGATCGAACAGCTGGTGGTAATATTCGATCTGGTAGCCGATGCCATTGCTGCGGCCGAGCAGCTCGACGAACAGCACCATCTTCCAGACAAGCCCGAGACCGAACCGTGCCGACGCCATGAGCGAGGCGGCAAGCTGCGGCAGGACGACGGACGTGACGATGCGGATCGGCGAAAGGCCAAATCCCCGTGCCATCTGGATCAGTTTCACGTCGACGGCCTTGGCGCTTTCCCAGATGTTGATGGTCAGTACCCAGACCACCGCCAGCGCCGCCGCCACGACGGCCGCGAACTCGTTCAGGCCGATCGAGGTATAGGCGAGGATGATGAAGACGAGGCTCGGGATCATCAGCCCGATGACCACCCAGGAGCCGAACAGCTGGCGCGCGAATGCCGAGAAGCCCAGCGCGATTCCGAAGGGTATGGCGATCGCCATCGACAGGCCGAAACCCAGGAAGATGCGCATCAGTGTCACGCCCAGATGCTTCCAGATCTCCGGCTTCTGGATGTCCTGCAACAGGAAGATCAGCACCTGGTGCGGCG
Source organism: Reyranella sp. (assembly GCF_965279625.1). Classification (GTDB taxonomy): domain Bacteria; phylum Pseudomonadota; class Alphaproteobacteria; order Reyranellales; family Reyranellaceae; genus Reyranella. The sequence continues at coordinate 4,265,909 of NZ_OZ257251.1, read as the reverse complement.
GCGGCAGCAACGGCTTGGCGGGCAGCCAGGCCGCCGCGTACCAGATCGCCAGCAGCATCGCGACCGACGCCAGCCTCGGCACCCCCCCGGTGAACAGACGCGACTTCACGGTCCGTTAGCTCGAGAAGCTGGTGTTGAAAATGCCCGTCGGCAGGGCGTCGACACCCATGGCTTCCTTGCCGCCGGTCGCATAGAGCACCTCGAAGAGCTGCTTGGTTTCGGCCATCGGGTCGGCGGAGAAACGCGCCAGCGTCACCTCGCGGCTGTAGTCGCGCATCAGCGGCACGACCGCCGCGTCGGTGATGTTCTGCCGCGCCAGGCACTCGACCCAGATCGGGTCGTTGGCACGCAGGTACTCGACGGCGTCGCGATAAGCCATCGCGAAGGCGCGGACGTTCTTCGGGTTCGAGCGGCAATAGGCTTCACGGAACGCGACCGACGTCAGCATCGTGCTGGTGGGCATTCCCGCGAGCTTGAGCAGGTCCTTGCTATTGAACAGGATCCGGTACTCGCCCGAGGCGACCATCGGCATGGCGAGATTGTAGAAGATGAACGTGGCGTCGATCTGCTTCTGGTCCATCAGGCCGCGCAGCAGGCCTGGCCCGGCCTCCTGGATCGTGCTCTCGGTGCGCGGGTCATAGCCGAATTTCGACTTGGCCGTCGACAGGTAGAGGACCCATTCCGGGCTGAAACGATTGTAGGTGCCGACTTTCCTGCCCTTGAGGTCGACCACAGTCTTGGCAGGCGAGTTCTTCGGAACGACCCAGACGTTGGGCATCTCGAGGAAGGGCACGATGGCGGTGATCTCTTCTCCCGCGGTCCGCACGCGCGCCAGCTCCAGCCAGTTCATCAGGCCGCCCTCGACCGCACCCGAGCGGAACGCGGTCAGCGCTGCACCGCCGGGCTGCACCGAGACGTTCTCCAGCTCGAACCCATACTTGCGGTCGAGCCCGAGCTTGGCGATTGCCCAGAACGGATAATCGTTGCCGCCGGGAAAAGACGCCACCCGCACCTTGCCGCCCTCGCCCTTGAAATCCTGGGCCGTCGCACGCGTCGTGGTGAGGCCTGCCACGGACAATAGGGACGAGAGAATGCTGAATGATCGCCGGGTTAGAACCATGCTGGCCTCCAGAGGAATCGGGCGTTGGATCACTCTACGGAGCGGCCACCTCCTCGTGCAGGGTAGCTACCGTTATTGGGGGGTATGCTACGGCGCGCTTCGTGCTCAATCCTCAAGACCGGCCTTGCGCAATCCCTCGCGCAGATGCTCCGACAGGGCATCAACACCCGAGAGATAACGGAAATAGCGGTCGGCGAACCGCGGAAAGGCAGGCCATTTGCGACGCACCTCGGCAATGGCGAGGGCTGCCTCCTCTGAACGGCCTAGCTGACCGAAGGCGGCGGCGCGGAGCAACGAGGGCGTGAACTGCTCACCGGCTGGATAGGTCTGCAATTCGTTCAGCGCGCCCAGGTAGTCGCGCTGGCGATAGGCGTTGAGGAAGGTGGCGCGGAATGCCCACCCCGGCGGGTGGCGGATCACAGCCAGTGCTTGCGCCATGAGCTGCGCGCCCGTTTCCCAGTCCCCCGCCAGTGAGCGGAAAAAGCCGGCGCTGAGTCTGGTGCTGGGCGCATGCGCATTGCCTGCGGCCAGACGCTCGCAGACCTCCAGCGCGCCGACAAGATCGCGGCGGTACATGGCGATCGTCGCGGCCGCCACATGTGCGTAGGCGCAGCCCTGGTCGAGCTCCATGGCGCGCTGGGTATGGCGATCGGCGGACTGCAGGAAATCGACATCATCGTCAAAACCCAGGCAATTGCCGGTGAAGGCGGTATGCGCCAGCGCCGCCCACATCATCGCCGAATAGGGCGCGCGCCTGACCCCGGTCTCGAGGTCCGCCCGGGCCAGTCGATAGACCTGCTCGTTGGTGATGCGCGTGAGATAGCGATGGCGCTGGATGGCGACGTGCGGCGTCCATACGCGATCGGCTTCGCCACTGACCGACTCGAATGCGAGCAGCCGGCAGATCACGCCGTGGAAGTCGGCGATCTCGGCCGAGACACGGCGTGCGATCGCGTCCTGCGCCTCGATGGTGGCGGTGGCGTCGGGCGGGCCGTCGAACGAGTCGGTCCAGATGATTGCGTTGGCCTGCAGATCGTGCAGCTTCAGGACGGCGCGCAGTCGCCTCCCGCTCTGGCGCGCGCTGCTGGTCACGACGAAGCGCGCCTTGGTCGACAGGCCGAGAGACGCGGGCGATGAACCTTCGGGCAGGATTGGGATCGCAGGCGCCACCGAGAGGTCGGGATAGCGCGCCAGCTCGACCGTGAGCTGTTCGGTCAGTCCCAAGGAAAATAACGCGGCTTCCGGGCCGAGTCCGCTGGTCTGCACGACCAGCAGCCGCGTCGGGGCGAGCGTGCCCAGCAAGGCAACGCCGGCGTCCGGGCGCATTGACGACACCCGTTCGAATGTGGGCACGTAGCTCCCGCGCGGCACCGAGATGCGAACCGGGTCGCCAGCGCCCTGATTGGCATAATAGCCGTCGAGGTTGCGGCGCAACTTGCCCGCTTCCAACCGCACCAGCGGATCGCGGTCGGGATCGAATCCCGGCCCCCGGCCGAGCGCCTCGGTAGCTATGCTGTACTGCTTCAGCAGGCGCGCTTCGCCCGCCAGCGTGCGCTCGACGATATAGGCGAGGAAGCGCCCGCTGCGCGTCGAGGCGGCGAAGTCGGCGGTGCCGAGGATACGGCGAAGCTGCGTGCCGATTTCCGTCGCCAAAGGCGCCTGATCGGCCGTGCCGGTCGCGCTCGCCTCCTCGGCGGTAGACAGGAGCCTCGCGGTGACCATGCTGCCAGTCGAAGCAATAGGTGTGCCTATTGTCATGGAGACCGTCTTGCCGCGACGGCATCGAACGCGTGAGAGGAACCGATATGCTTAGACGCTCGAAGGGCACCGCATTCGGAGTCCATTGACCCGCGGGACCGAGTATTGAAGCGTGCTTAGTGCCTGTCATGCGAATGCCTCGATATGAATCGGGCACAAATTGGTGTTCCGATCGCACCGATGGGATTCCCTGTTTTCTTCCCCCAATACCCGGTTCCGGGGTGTCCGAATTCCCTGCTCCGATTGGGCTGTGTTGCACAGCAACACCTCAAAAGATGCCGTCCTTGCAGGCATTCTCCGCAGTTCAGCCAATCACGCCCCTCGCCGAATCCCTGATATTTTCCCTGCTACCGGGGAAGGAAGGGGGTTCGCGGCTGAATGGCTGCACCGCCAGCGATGCCGCGAACGCCCACTCCGGCCATGCATGCATCGCGAAAGACGCCCGTTTTGCGAGGCTTTCGGCGTCGAAGACAACCACCATACGACGCACAATTCGCCTGCAAATTCAGTCAATTTGGCCGCCTCCGGCGCGCTTTCTCTGGCGCCTGATGGTCGAGTGGTAGCTTCCGAGGAAGACTGCATGGAACGGAACTTCAAAGGCGACGCTGGGCGCCGACGTGGAGTCCAAGACGACCGCCATCGTCGGCGGCTGCAACAAGATGGACGCCGTCGGCTCCCCTAGAGGAGCGCGCCTCGACGAACATGCTCGACGGCCACTGCCTTTTCGAGGGCAAGCTCACGCCGAAGTAGTCCGCTCATAGCATTCGCCACGAGGCTGTCGACCCTGCGCGTCGCTGACTGTCCGCGCCGGCGTCATTGCGAATGATGGCAGCGCCGATGTGGAGGTCTGCTTCAAGCCCGACTCGACATCAGCGAGCGTGTGATTTTCCCGATCACCGAGACGCTGTCGCACGACATCGAGGATGTGCGCTTCGTTCAGTTCGAGCAGGCGGCCTACTCCAGCTTCGCCACGATCAAGATCGCCGACCTGATGAAGACGTTGGAGGTCTGACCTTGCAGCGTCTGCGTCAGCCGGCACCAAGATAAGCGGAGACGACTTGCGGTGAATTCGCCAGGAGGTCCCGCTCGCCTTCAAAGACGATGCGCCCCATCTCCATCACGTACCCATAGGTGCAGACCGCCATCGCCTTGCGGGCATTCTGTTCGACCAGGAGGACGGTCGTTCCGGACTGGTTGATTTCCCGGATGATGTCGAAGATGCTGTTCACGATCTGGGGGGCCAGCCCCATCGACGGTTCATCCAGCAGCAGAACCTTGGGCCTGGCCATCAGAGCGCGACCGATCGCCAGCATCTGCTGCTCGCCACCCGAAAGGGATCCGGCATACTGGGCCGACCGTTCCTTAAGGCGTGGGAAGCGCTGATAGATCTTGTCCAGATCGTCGCGAACGGCCCGATCGGTCCTGGTATAGGCGCCCACCAGGAGATTGTCCTCGACGGTCATGTTGGAGACGATGCGCCGCCCCTCCGGCACCAAGCTGACACCCCGCTTCACGATAGCGTGCGCCGGCAGGTTGGTGACGTCCTCCCCTTGCAGCATCACCGTGCCCGCTGTCGCGGATATCAACCCGCAGATCACCGACAGAGTCGTGGTCTTGCCGGCACCGTTCGCACCGATGATCGATACGCAGGCCCCCTGTGCCACTTTGATGTTGATGCTGTTGAGCACATCGACGACGCCATAGCCCCCACGGACATTTTTGATCTCAAGCATCGGCATCCGACCCCAGATAGGCTTCGATGACGGCGGGATTCTTCCTGATTTCCTCCGAGGTACCTTCTGCGATTTCCCGCCCGAAATTCAGGACGACGATGCGATCACAGGTATTCGAGACCAGCTCGATATCGTGTTCGATCAGAAGAATGCTAATGCCACGCGACCGGATATTCCGGATGACATCCACCAGCTTCTGGCGCTCCGCCCGGCTCATGCCCGCCGCCGGCTCGTCCAGCAGCAGCAGCCTGGGATGCATCCCCAGCGCGCGGGCAATCTCCACGCGCCGCCGGTCGCCGTAGGACAGGCTCGCCGCCCGCGTCTCGGCAAGGTTCTCGATGCCGAGCAGGGCCAGCAGCTCCCGGCATTTCTCGGTCACCCGACGCTTTTCACGAGCCTGGGACGGCAGGTTCAGCAAGGTCGCCAGCAAGCCGGTCGTACGGGTGAGGTGGCAGCCGAGCGCCACGTTCTCGAGGACGGTGTGGTCGCCAAGCAGACGGATATTCTGAAACGTTCGTGCGACACCCAGCTTGGCGATCTCAAACGGCGCCTGACCGTCGATGCTGACATCGTCCAGGCGGATCCAGCCCGCATCCGCGGCATACAGCCCGGTGATCATGTTCATCGTCGATGTTTTTCCGGAGCCGTTCGGGCCGATAAGTCCGGTAATGCTGTTCGCCGGGACCTCGAACGAAATGCGGTCCACCGCAATGATGCCCTGAAACTGCTTGGCGATCTGGCGGACGGACAGATGGGCTCCAGTCATGCGCCATCTCCATGAGCTGGGTTCGGTGCCGCGAGGCCTTTTGCAGCCGCCTTGCGGCCGATCTTGCCCAGTGCCGAGGGCGAAAAGCTCAGGAGCGAATACATGCCGCCCGGCAGATACAGCACGACGCCGATGATCAGCGCGCCCATGAGGATCTCGCGCAGCTGGCTCGAGAACCTCAGCACCTCGGGCAAGGTCGTGGTGAAAACCGCGCCGAGAATCGGCCCGAGCAGAGCGTTCACCCCTCCCAGAATGGGAAAGGCCAGCGCATCGATGCTTCGCGCAAGGCCGAAGTCTCCCGGCGCGATGAAGTAGTTCATGTGCGCGGCAAATCCGCCGGCCAGGCCGGCGATGAAACCGCTCACCGTGAAGATGGAAAGCCGGTATCGGAAGACATCGATCCCCACCGCCTGCGGCACGACGTCGTCACTCTTGATCGCGGCCACGGCCAAGCCAAAATGCGACCGCCGGAACAGCCGGATCAGGACGATGAGCACGACCAGCAGCGCGATGTAATGCCAAGTCTCGGTCTTGGTCGGAATGTTCATGATGCCGATCGCCCCGCCCGTCACGCTTTCCAGATTCAAGGCCAGAACCCGCACGACCTCGGTAAAGGCAAAGGTCGCGAGCATGAAATAATCGCCGCGCAGTCGCAGCACCGGTGCACCGATCAGAAGCGCCGCGCAGGCCGACACCAAGCCGCCGGCGACCAGCGCCACGACGAAAGGGGCGTCCGACCCCATCGTCAGCAGCACGCTGGTATAGGCCCCGAGCGACATGAAACCGCCGGTGCCGAGCGTGAACATGTTGGCGCTCAGGGCAAGAAACACACCGTAGGCAATGAAGGCGTTGAGCAGGCAGAGGTTGATCAGATTGGAATAGCTGGCCCAAAACTGCGACAGCGCCTCCATCATGCCCGCCGCTCCTCGAAAGAGCGGAACAGACCGGTCGGCCGGAACAGCAGGATCAGGAATATCAGTCCGAACCCGATCGCGTCCCGGAACGACGATGCGACATAGGCGGTGCTGACGACCTCGATCAACCCCAGCAAGAGCCCGCCGATCACGGCCCCCGGAATATTCCCCAGGCCGCCGATGATCATCACGGTCAAGCCCTTCACGAGCATGTGTTCCCCCATGAAGGGGGAGACGACATTGAACAGGATGCCGAGCAGCAAGCCGGCGCCGCCGGCCATGCCGCCCGCCAGAAAGAACGTCGCCATGATCGTACGGTTGACCGGCACGCCGACGATCTGCGCCACGTCTTCGCCGAAAGCGACCGTTCGGATCGCCCGTCCGATCGCGGTTCTCCGAAGCGTGATCGCCAAGGCCGCCATCAGCAGGAGGGACAGGCCGGCAATCAGGAGCTGAATGGATTGGAAGCGAACACCCGCCACATCGAAGCTGACGGAAAGCCATTCGATGGTCGGATACCGCCGGATCTGGGTCCCGAACAATTCCTGCGCACAGGCCACCAGTCCGCGCGCCAAGGCGAGGCTGGCGACCAGCCCCATCCAGCGATGGCCGCCCCGGCGCTTGATGGTGCGGAAGATGAGGAGTTCCGTCAGCACCCCGAGGACGCCGCCGGCCACTATCGCCCCCAGGAAGGCCACGGGCAGCGGCAGGCCCATCAGGGCGATCTCCAGGCCGAGATAAGCCCCGGCCATGAAGAACGCCCCCTGCGCCATGTTCACCACGTTCAGCACGCCGAACACCAGCGTGCATCCCATGGCGAACACTGCGTAGGTGGCCCCGAGCGACAGGCCGTTGACCATTTGCTGGAGGAAGATCGACATCCGGCGCGATCCTCTACTCGGCGATGACGAACTTTGCTGCCTTCACCACCAGAACCTTGGCCTGGATCACCGGCTCGCGGTCGCTGGTGAAAGAAAACTTGCCAAGCGGGGAGTCGATATCCTTGGTCGCCGCGAGTGCGTCGCGCAGCTTGGCCGAATCGCCTGCCCCGCCAGCCCGCTTGAGGGCGTCCGCAAAGGCCAGCACGGCGGTGTATTGGTAAGCGGCGTAGCTGTCCGGTTCGGAACCGAACTTGGCGGAATAAGCCTTGATGAAAGCCTTGTTCGCCGGGCTGTCGAAATCGAGGAACCACCCCGCTCCCGCCAGCAGGCCCTCGCCCGCCGGCCCGGCAAGTTCGATGAATTTCGGGCTGATGGCGGAATTCGAGGCGATCAGGAGCGTGGCCTGCGGAATGCCGAGCTGGCGCGCCTGGCGGACGATATTGGCGACTTCTTCTGCCAACGCGCTGATCACGATCGCATCGGGATTGGCGGCCTTGATCTTGGTCAGCTGGGCGGAATAGTCGACGTCGCCCTTCTGGAGCGTCTCGGTCGTCAGAACCTTGATGCCTTCCTTCTGGAGAGCCGCCTTGTGCACTTCGTAGTTGGCCTTCATCGACACGTCGTCGATGCCGTAGATCTGGGCTGCCGTCTTGATCTTGTACTTTTCCTTCGCGAACTGCAGGACGCCCGGGAACGTCACCGATTCAGGCGGGCTGGTGCGGAAGATATAGGTGCCGATTGCCGGAATGCCGGAGGCGGTATTGGAACTCGCGATCACCGGCGTGCGCGCCTGCTGGGCGAGCGGCCCGGCTGCGAACATGGAATTCGACAACGAAGGGCCGAAGATGACGGCGACCTTGTCGCGATTCAGCATCCGCTGAAAAATATTGACGGTCTGGCCGCGGTCGCCGGCGTCGTCCGCATGCATCCCCTCCAGCTTGAGATTCCCCAGCTGGCCGGAGGCATTGATCTGCTCGATCGCGAGCTCCGCCGCATTCTTCTGCACAGTCCCGTAGATGGCAGCGGATCCGCCGGAGGTGGACTGCACGATCCCGACTTTCACCATCTGCTGAGCGACGGCCGACACCGAGGTGAACGCCCCGAGGGCGAGAGCGGTCGCGGCGGCCGCTTTGATCAGGTTCCCCATTGATTTTCCCTTCCAAAGCGATGCTACCTTCCCGCCGTCTCAGGCTTTGGAAGGCTTGGGTGGATGGCGCCCTTCAGCTGACACGATCGGCTATTGCGACGGCGCATCTGAGATTGTATCCAATATAGATAGCGTTGCATCCAGTCCTGGGTTTCGTCAACAATAAATTTCAAACGCTCATGAAAGGCGGGGAGTGGCCCTTGACAACAAATAGCATCGACCTCGTGAAGCAACTCGCGGATACGATCGCTGATCGCATCATGTCCGGAGAGTTGGTGCCCGGTTCGCGACTGCGCCAAGAAGCACTGGCCGAAGAGTTTTCGGTCAGCCGGACGCCCATTCGGGAAGCGCTTCGCCAGCTTGAAACCAAAGGCCTCGTCGAGCATTTGCCAAACCAGGGTGCGACGGTCCGCATTCCCGGTGCGCGCGAGATTCGCGAAGGCTATCAGGTGCGGGCCGAACTCGAGGGCCTTGCCGCGGAACTATGCGTCGAATGGGTCACGGATGAGCAGGTCGAGACGCTGCAAAAGGCGCAGGTCAAATTTGCGTCGGTTGTCGATTCGCTCGTCCCCCAGAAGCCCCAGGCCAGCACGGCGAAGAACGCCAGCAGGGGCTGGGTCGAATCGAATGCCACGTTTCACGACATCATTCTGACGGCTTCCCGCAATACCCGCCTCAAGGCCATGGTCCTCGACCTCCACGCCAACTTCACGCGCGGCATCATGATGTCCACCGCGACCATGGACGGCCGTGCGATGCGCGAAAATGTGGCCCAGCATGAAGCCATCATCCGTGCGATCGAACAGCATGATGCACAGGAAGCGCGTCGCGCCATGCGCCATCACATCCTGCGGTCGGGCGAACTCGCCATCTGGTGGCTGGAAAACACGATCGGCGCATAGTGCGGAGGCGGGCGTCGTGCCGTGGCCCCGGGAGCCTACCGGACCGCTCGCCAACCGGTGAAATTCTTGACGTACTCGGGCGTCTTGACGCCGGCCTTGAGGGTCGGGCTGTCGACCGGGTCGCCCGCGACGATCTTCAACGGAATGACCCCAGCCCAGGAATCAAGCTGCTGATCCTCTTCGAAATCGCTCACGCCCGTATCCCTGACCTTGGCCGAGGCTTCGACCAATGGAAATCGGATCACGGCGGTGGCGTTGATTTCCTTCCCCTTCGGTTCCCTGACCTTGTGCCCCGGCACCATGTGCTGGATGAAGCCGTCGAGAATCCGCATCTTCTCGCCCCGATCGCGGACTTCCTCCCCCTTTGCGAACAGGACGACCGACCTGTAGTCCACGGCGCAATGGAAGCCGGACCGTGCCGCGACCAAGGCGTCGATGATGCTGACGGTGATGCACACCTCCGCGCCATCGGCCAGCGAGCGCAGCAACTGGCTCGTGTTGCTGCCGTGGAGATAAACGTATTCGCCGATCCTCAGGATCGCCATCGGGATGACACGCGCCGTATTGTTCATCGAGACCCCGACATGGCAGACGATGGACTGGTCGATGATCGCGTGCACCAGATCTCGATCATAGGATCCCCGCGTCGGAACCTTCTGGAATTCGGTCCGCTGAGTAGGCAGGTATTCGGTTGTCATGCTGGGACTTCCTCGTGACTGCCCAACGGGCTAGGCGACGTTGGCCTTGACTACATTGTGGTCGCCTTCCCAATCCTGGCGGGCATCCGGCACCTCTCCGCGCAGCAGGACCTGCAGAGTGTCGTAAAGCGATGCCGGGACCAGGACCCCTTCCGTTACCGTCCGCTTGCGCGCTGCGTACCGGCGATCGGAAGGAAGCCTCGCGCCCGTCTGGGCAAGGATGCGCGTGAACAGCTCTTCGCCGTGCTCCATCTGTTTCTGCAGATCGCCCAGCATGTTGAACTTGGTCGGATCGAGGGCCAGGACCAGCTGTCCGCCACAGCAGGTGCCGGCGCCGGCCGTGTCGTACTCGCCGGACTCGTAGCTCAGGAAATCACCGATAAGGGGCCCGGCCAGCAACTCGACCATCGTGGCAAGCGCGGACCCCTTGAAGCCACCAAACGGCAGCTGGGCACCCAGCAGGGCTTGTCCGGGGTCCGTCGTCGGCTGACCCGCGGCATCGATGGCCCAGCCTTCCCCGAGAGATCGGCCGTCCCGCATCCGGACCTGAATTTCGCCCCGCGCGCTGGCGCTGGTCGCCATATCGAAGCAATAGGGCTCCGAATTCGGCCTGGGCCAGGCGAAGGCAATCGGGTTGGTGCCAAACAGGGGCTTGTTGCCGCCCGCGGGCGCCACATAAGGCGCGGCCGAGACGAAGGAGAAACCGACGAGCCCGCGCGCGGCCAACCGCTCCACCTCCGGCCACAGGGCGACGATGCTGTGGCAGTGATTGATGACCAGGGCCGCGATGCCGAACTGCTTGGCCCGGTCCGCGAGAAGCTGATCGCCGACCTCCAGCGCGAGATTGGAATAGCCGTAGTGGGCATCGATGCGCACGACGGCCGGCGCCAAGTCATTGATGGTCGGAGTCTTGTCCCCCGTCGCCAGACCCGACTTGACCCCGTTGATATAGAAAGGGATGCGAAACAGTCCGTGATGCAGACATTCGTCGCGCTCGGCGGCCGTGACGGTTCGAGAGATGGCCCCTGCATGCGCTTCGGAAAAACCATGCTTCAGAAGCAACTGATGCACGGTGCTGGAGATTTCGGGCAGGGTCATTTTCACGGGGGCGCTCATGGGCCGTTATCTCCGTTCGCGAATTGGATTCTATATTATCCTTATTGGATACAATCTCAAGTTTGGGGTTTCTGTCAAGGCAGGGCGTGACGCCGGTACCGGCGGAAGCCGACCTCAGTCTCGCTTTCACCGGCGACGGCGAGCCTGCGAGAAGGGTTTCCGGATCGCGTTTTTGTTGCTCGCCAACCTTGTCCGCCGGGAGCAAGCCGCTGGTGCCTGTTCCCTCCGGAGACCGGAGATGGCCCTTCTCGCTCACGCAGCTGATGGCAACAGCGCTATGCGTCGTAAGGAAGACTCGTCCGGCAGATTACTCAAAGATCGAAAGGAGCTTTCTCAGCCGACATGGATCTAAACCGCGTTCGACTTCATTGAAGGTCGTTATGCTCGCAGCGATCGATGGGCGAAAATTCCAAGTTTTGGTCCCGAATTTTCCTGTTCCGGCCTGAGTTATTTCCTGCTCCGAACACGACGGAGAGACCTGTTCGTGGTGGATTGCGCCCACCGCCATTCATTATGCGAGCCTTTTCTCCGGCGCCCCGAGCCCCGGAGAAAAGGCCCGCTTCCCGGGCCCTGCTCTCGCGGAACGACCACCATCCGCGGTATGAGCATTCCCGAACGATGGTAGGTTCTTGCGCACCCGCCCCGTGGTCTAGGACACTCACGGCATGAACGACATCACCACCGGCAACGAACTTTCCGAGCGCATTTCCGCTGCGGCCCTCGAGATCGAGGACAAGGTCATCGCGTGGCGGCGCGACCTTCACGAGAATCCGGAGCTTTCGTATCAGGAGACGCGCACCGCCGCGCTCGCCGCCGAACACCTGAAAAAACTCGGCTACGAGGTGAGGACGGGCGTCGGGATCACCGGCGTCGTGGGCGTGCTGAAGGGCGGCAAGCCCGGCGGCGTCGTGGCGCTGCGGGCCGACATGGATGCGCTGCCCGTCGAGGAGCGGGTCGACCTGCCCTTCGCCTCCAAGGCCACGGCGCAGTATCTCGGGCAGACCGTTCCGGTCATGCATGCCTGCGGCCACGATTGCCACGTCGCCATCCTGATGGGTGTCGCCGAGATCCTGGCCGGCATGAAGGACGAGATACCGGGCACGGTGAAGCTGATCTTCCAGCCCAACGAGGAAGGCTCCAACGACGGCCGTCCGAGCGGCGCCCAGGCGATGATCGCCGACGGCTGCCTGCAGAACCCGGCGCCGTCCGCCGTGTTCGGCCTGCACGTAACCTCGGGCATCCGCTCAGGCGTGATTGCGCTCCGCCCCGGCGGGCTGATGGCAAGCGCCGATCGCCTCAAGATCGACGTCGAGGGCCGCCAGACGCACGCCTCGCAGCCGTGGCGCGGCATCGATCCCGTCGTCACCTCGGCGCAGATCATCCTGGCGCTGCAGACCATCGTCAGCCGTCAGCTCGATCCCACCCTCACGCCGGCGGTCGTCTCGGTCTCGACCATCCATGGCGGCGTGCGCAACAACATCCTGCCCGATTCGGTCGCCATGGAAGGCACCATCCGCACCCACGATGAGGGCGTGCGCGCCGAGATCTGGAAGCGCATCGACAAGACCGCCACCGCCATCGCCGATGCCGCCGGCGCCAAGGCCACCGTCACGGTCTTCGAAGGCGTGCCGGTGACCTACAACGATCCGCCGCTCACCGATTGGGGCACCGCCAGCCTGAAGAACGGTCTCGACACCCAGCGCGTCACCGAGGTGCGCCCGGTGATGGGCGCTGAGGATTTCTCGTACCTCGCCCAGGTCGTGCCGGGCATGTTCTTTTTCCTGGGTATCGTGCCACCGGACGCCGACCCGCTGCAGGCGCCCGCCAACCATTCGCCGCTCTTCCGCGTCCACGAGCCCGCCCTCAAGTACGGCGTGCGCGCGCTGAGCTATCTCGCGATCGACTATCTGAAGCGGAAGTAGCGACCGGAGCGGCGAATCACGTTCCTCCCCATTCAAATGGGGAGGTGGCGGCGTCTTGCGCGTCGGAGGGGTCATGGCTTTGCGACGCCTATGACCCCATCGCCCCGTATGACGGGGCACTTCCCCATTTGAATGGAGAAGAGCGTCGCGGTCGCCTACGTCTTGGCGTAGGCGATGCTCATGGTCTCGGCGACACAGGCCGGACGCTCCTGGCCCTCGATCTCGACAGTCCATTGGTAGGTCATGCGAATGCCGCCGTTCGGCATGTCGTCGGCGGCCAGCAGCTTCTGCCGGCCGCGGATACGGGCCCCGACCTGCACCGGGCTGGTGTAGCGCACCTTGTTCGAGCCGTAGTTGATGCCGTTCCGCATATTGTCGATCTTCAGCACATCGCGGGCGAAGGTAGAGATCACGGCGAAGGTGAGATTGCCGTGCGCGATGGTCTTGCCATCCGGCATGTCGGTCTTGCAGCGCTCGACATCGACATGGATCCACTGATGGTCGCCACTTGCTTCGGCGAACGTATTGATGCGTTCCTGAGTCATGACCAGCCAGTCGCTAACCCCCAGCTCCTGACCGACCAGCGCCTTCATCGCCTGCGGGCTCTCGACGGTTCGCTTTGCCATGATTTCCTCCTTCAAACCAACACGGATCCTGTACCGTCGCAGGAAGAGTTCGCAAGCGCGGGCGATGCCCGGCGTCAGCCCCGATGGCGGCCCTGATGCGGTCGACCGCGAACGTGTAAGGCAAGCCGGGCATGACGCCTATGCCCATGGTGTCACGATAAATGCCTCGATCTCGATGCGAGGCCGAGGAAATCGTAGCCGATCATGCCACGGCGGCCCAAACGATGTTGTGGCTCTCGTTGACCGCCGGCAAGCCGAGGTAGAAGCCCGGACTCTGAAGCGACTCCGACAGAGCGTGCGCCGCCACTGACAGCGCCGCCACTGCAGCGACCGCCGCCAAGAGCATTTCAATCACCCGAATTCCCTCGAACAAAGCCGTTCGCATTGGTCAATACGCAAGTTGCTGACACCGACACCGAGCACGGCCGCGCACAAACATGCGCGGTTTGACCCTCGGTTTAGACAACCAGGAGTTCACAACCACTGCGGCCAACGACAGGGCGCGATCGACTTCAGCGAGCTGCTGATCGCACCATCGCCAGGGACCGGGCAAAGCCCGTCATATTGATCGTAATGTTTGCCTGTCGTCCGTCGGAAGACTGGATGATCGCTTCTGCCTGGGTAACCGCCGAGGCATCGCGCACAAAGGCTTCATCCAGCGATATCGTGGCTTCACAATAGGCCGGTTCGCACGTCGTGATGGAAAACTTGCGACGTGCCTTGTCGGAGAATTTCAACTCCACCCCAGGCGCGATCTGGACACCGGGCAGGAAGCGCAGGGTCGAGGTCAGAACGCCGTCCTTGTTGGGCGCGATGGTCCAGGCCAACAACACCCGTCGCGTCTTGTTGGCGTCCTGGATGATGCTTAACTCGGCGGTACAGCTCCGCTTTTCCCGAGGCTCCCACACCTCGCGGCAAGTCACCGTCCAATTGTCATAGGTCAGGATCTCGGTCCGCGCGGATGCGCCGGGAGGCAAGGTCTGCGCCTGGGCGCCTCCGGAGGGCGATCCTACGCACATCGCTGCGAGGACCTGGATACCAAACGACAGAAGCTTCTTCACGCTTTCAACTTCCCGTTTCTCGACCGATCAACGGCTTACCGTTGGTGACCTGGAATTTCTTCCGGATACCGAGGCTCGAGGCCTTTCCGCGTTCTACCCGCAAATCGCTCACCACGTCATGCGCAGGCCAGTCGAGAAGACGTGGGCGTCGTCTCGACCGGTTATCTCGCCATCGTAACGCGCGTAGATCGAAGCACCGTCGGCGATCCGCGTCGTGAGGCCGAGCCCGATCACCACGGCGTCGCGCTGCGGCTGGGCGCCGTAGACCGTGAAAGGCACCGAGGCTGCGCCGGCGAACGAGGCCGTTACAGGCCGCGTCGTGCTGGCATATTCGTGAGCCCAGCCCAGCCGCGACGTCAGGGCGAGGGTCCGCGCCTGCGCAATTGGGATGGCAGCCGCCAGGTCGGCGCCCAGGACTGAACGTACAGACGTGGTGTTCTGCTGCGCCACATTGAGGTTCAGCGAGTTGGCGCCGCTCTCGGTGAAGGCGTTCTGTGACGCCGCCACGGTCTGAAAGCGTGCGAACGGCGAGACAGTCGCGGTAGCCGGCGCGTAGATCTCGATCCGGTAGCCAGCCTCGACCTGACCCAGCAACTGGTTAGCCCCGGCGGTACCAGTGGCGATGCGCGCCGCGAGGCCGGGAATGACGATCGAACGTTGCAGCGTATTGTTGGCATAGGCGTAGCCCGCCAGGCCGTCGGCGTAGAATCCGCCCTCGGTGAAGGAGGCATAAAGCGCCGCATTGTAGGTGTCGCTCCACCCCGTGGCCTGGAAGCCGCCGACCCACTGCCGGCCGCTCGAAAAGCCCACTGTCGCACCGACGAGAAAGCGCGGGTCGACGCGATAATCCACGCCGACCGCCGCGCCGCCGAAATTGTAGGTCAGTGTGCCTGCATTGGCATTGCCACCGATGTTGCCCATTCCGCCGAGCCCGGTGATCCAGGCGCCCCATCGCGCCGGCGCCGCCGTGTCGCAAGAAGTTTCGCAGGCCTCGGCGAGCGCCACGCGCGTGGCAACCGGCGTCCCGCCGCGCGCTATGGCGATTTGCTGCGCCAAGGCGTTCATGAACAGGATGTTGCCCGCGATGTTGACGGTGCCGAAGCCCGAATAGGGCTGGCCGCTGATCGCGTCCAGGGCTGCCGGGCCCTGTGCGGTGCTCAAGCCGGCAAGCGCGTTCAGCACCGTGTTGAAGTCGCCGCTGGTGACCGAAGGCGAGGCAATGTCGAGTGCAGTACCGACGGCGAGCTGGTTCGCCGTTTGCGCGCCCGACGCGAAGGCGCTGCTCGACTGGAAAAGGGTCAGGAACGCGTTGTTGGCGTCGTAGCTCAGGCTCGGTGTCAGGAAGGCGAGGTTGCTGGTGACGCCGGCATAGGCGCCCGCGACGCCGCCGGTGGCGTTGACGATCGTGTAGGTGGTGTTGCGTGCATAGGCTCCCGGTTGGGCCAGCACCTGCACACTGCCTCCGTTCAAGGTGGCGGCGCCCGTCACGCTCAACCGGTCGCTCTGGCCCGCACCGTTGACCTCGACCTGGTAGAAGCCGCCATTGTGCGTGTAGTTGCCCGCGACCGTCAGCGCACCGATCGAGTTGTTGCCCGGCGCCAGCGTGCCGCCGTTCACGGTCAGGCCAGCGATCATACCGGTGCCGCCGATCGTGCCATTCGGGCCCACCACAACGCCGCTCGCGAGGCTGCCGTTCACCGCCAGCGTGCCGCCCGTCACCGACGTGATGCCGGTATAGGTCTGGGCGCCCGCGAGATTGAGGACACCCGCACCCGTCTTGGTCAATGTGCCGGTGCCCGAGACGACGCCGGCGTAGGTCCCATTCGAGGCCTGGTCGAACACGACTGCCGCATTGTTCGCGATCGAGCCCTGCAGGCTGATGGTCGTGCCCTGCAGCGTGCCGCCTGTCACTATGGTCCCACCACCGTAGGTATTGGCGCCGCTCAGGATAAGCGTCCCGGTGCCCTGCTTGGTCAGGCCGCCACCACTGCCGGAAAGAACGCCCGAATAGCTCGTGGACGCGTTGTCGCCGCCGGTCGTCAGCCTCCCCGTGCCCAGCGCGATCGTGCCGCCGCTGCCCGACAGCGAGCCCGTCGTCAGGTTGGTGACGCCGACCAGGCTGACGGTGCCGCCGTTGACGCCAAGTGCGCCGGTAATCGATCCGCCCGTGACAGTCACCGTGCCCGAGTTGGCAAGGCTTGCCATCGTTCCGCCCGAGAGGCCCAGCGTGCCGCCCGCGTTGTTGGTGAAGGCGCCGGTCGACCCCGCCGTCTGGTTGAACGTGCCGGTGTTGCTGATGGGGCCGGTCCAGGTGCCCGCATTGTTGACAGTGCTCCCGGCCGCCGTCGAACTCGTCGCCGCCCCTACAGTTCCGGCGGCGTTATTGGTGAAAGTTCCATCGTTGACAGTCAGCGCCGCGCTCAGCGTTACCGAGCCGCCATTGGTCATCGTCCCGGTTGTCTGCGTGTAGCTCGCACCTTGCAGCGTGCTGAAGGCGTTGTTCGTCACCGTGCCGGTATTGGTGAGCGCCGTTACGCCGGCAGTTCCCAAGGCGCCATTGTTCGTTATGGCAGCAGCGTTCGAGACCGTCGCCGTGCCTACTGTTCCAGTGGCGTTATTGGTGAAAGTTCCGCCGTTGACAGTCAGCGCCCCGCTCAGCGTCATCGCACCGCCACTGGTCGTGGTCCCGGTGGTCTGCGTGTAGCTCGCACCTTGCAGGGTGCTGCCGGCATTGTTCGTCACCGTGCCGCTATTGGTGAGCGCCGATACACCGGAAGTTCCCAAGGTGCCGTTGTTCGTTATCGTAGCGCCAGCGGCGTTCGAAATCGTCGCCGCGCCTACCGTTCCGGTGGCGTTATTGGTGAAAGTTCCGCCGTTGACAGTCAGCGCCCCGCTCAGCGTCATCGCACCGCCACTGGTCGTGGTCCCGGTGGTCTGCGTGTAGCTCGCACCTTGCAGGGTGCTGCCGGCATTGTTCGTCACCGTGCCGCTATTGGTGAGCGCCGATACACCGGAAGTTCCCAAGGTGCCGTTGTTCGTTATCGTAGCGCCAGCGGCGTTCGAAATCGTCGCCGCGCCTACCGTTCCGGTGGCGTTATTGCTGAAGGTTCCGCCATTGACGGTCAGCGCTCCGCCCAGCGACGTCGCCCCGTTATTGGTCGTCGTCCCGGTGGTCTGCGTGTAGCTCGCACCTTGCAGGGTGCTGCCGGCATTGTTCGTCACCGTGCCGCTATTGGTGAGCGCCGTTACGCCGACAGTTCCGAAGGTGCCATTGTTCGTTACAGTAGCCGCGTTTGAAATCGTCGCCGCCGCCACTGTTCCGGTGGCGTTATTGCTGAACGTTCCACCGTTGACAGTAAGCGCTCCGCTCAGCGTCATCGCGCCGCCACTGGTTGTTGTCCCGGCGGTCTGCGTGTAGGTCGCACCTTGCAAGGTGCCGCCGGCATTGTTCGTCACCGTGCCGCTATTGGTGAGCGCCGATACACCGGAAGTTCCCAAGGTGCCGTTGTTCGCGATCGTAGCGCCAGCAGCGTTCGAAATAGTCGCCGCTGCTACTGTACCGGTCGCGTTATTGGTGAACGTTCCGCCGTTGACAGCCAGCGCTGCGCTTAGCGTCATCGCGCCGTTATTGGTCGTTGTCACTGCGGTCTGCGTGTAGCTCGCACCTTGCAGGGTGCTGCCGGCGTTGTTCGTCACTGTGCCGGTATTGGTGAACGCCGTCACGCCGGCAGTTCCCAAGGTTCCGTTGTTCGTCGTGTCGCCGCTATTGTTGTAGCTCGCAGCCGCCATACCGCCGTTGTTCGTCAGCGTACCGCCATTACCAATCGTTACTGCCGTCAACCCGGCGCCGACGGTGACCGAAACGCTGCCCGCATTGGCAAGGCTGTTGATGCCGGAAAAGGTACCTGCATTGATCGTCAGGACACCCGTACCCTGATTGTCGAACGTCGCTATGGGCGAGACGTTAGGTCCGGCCACACCCACGCCGGACAGAGTTCCGGTCACCGTCACAGTGCCCAGGTTCGTGACAGTCGGCGCCGACAGAATACCTTGCGCGTTGAGGACGGCGCCGAAGCTGGAGAGGATCGATGTTCCGCTGTTGAGTTCACCCGTCGTGGCGACCGCGCTTCCGGCCTGCACGTTCACCTGGCCGGTCGACGACAGAAGGGCACCGGTGAGCGACCCACCCGACAGATTGGCGTTCGCGGCGGATACACTGACGCCGCTTCCGACCGTGCCGCCGCTCATGATGAACGAACCGGTCACAGTCACGGTACCGCCACCGGTGATGGTACCAGCGGACAGGTCCACGGACGTGGTCGATGTGAGCGTGTTGTTGTTCAGGTCCAGCGTATTGCCGGTCCCGTTCATGGCCAGGCTTCCGACAGCGCTGTTGGTGCTCAGCGTCGGCTGGTTGGCGCCGCCCGCGCCTCCCAAGGTGGTTAGAGTTGCTGCTGTAGGTGCGTTGTTGGTCCAGTTGCCATTTGCGGACCAGTCCGAAGTGGTGGCTCCCGTCCAGGCCGTTTGTGCGGATGCCCCCGTCGGGAGAGAGAGGGCCGTCAATGCCGTGCCGACCAACAACAGCACGCGAAAGCGCGCGAGCTGTTCGCCACTGACACCAGCTGTCATCATTCCCTCAAGACACCCAAATCCGTAAGGCGCGCCTCCGCAAAAGGGAGCAGCACCCCCGTATCAAGCGCCCAAGATCGCTCAGAGAGCCTATCGGAGGATGATCCACGCCACAACGGATGGAACAAAGCAATTGAGGACGTTGTCCGGAACAATGCCCCGCGTCAACTGCCGATGGCAGCCCTGATGCGGTCGACCGCGGCGTCGGGCGCCGTGAGCACCGGTGTCGCGACCGCGGCAGTGACGGCCGCCAGCGCCCGCGACGTCGAGAAGTGCGCGAGCATGATGGCGTCGCAGTGCACGAGCTCGGGCGCCCGCGCAGCGATCAGCGCGTTGTGCCGGTCGGCGTCGCCCTTGCGCAACGCGTCCATCGCCCCCTCGACAACGATCGTCTCGAGCGTCGCCCCGCCACCCGCCTCGCCGCCCGCCTCACCGACGAACTGCTCGAACTCCTCCGTCATGGTCAGCACCGACGGCCCGAAGGTCGCGAGCATCCCGATCCGCCGCCCCCGGCCGATCGCCTCCCGGAACATCGCTTCGTTGGGCTTCAGCACGGGTACCGGCAGTTCGCGGGCCATGCGCTCGATCGCCGGCCCGAACGCCGAGCAGGTGACGAGGATCGCCTCGGCCCCGATGCGATGGGCGTAGCCGCCGAGCTCGACGAAGCGCTCGAACATGCGCGGCGTCAGGTCGTGGTCCTTGGCGCGATCGATCGACAGCGAGGAGTCGAGCAGGTCGACGGCCTCGGCCTCGGGCCACCGCGTGGCGAACGCGCGCTGGATGGGTTCGATGGCGACGGGTGTGCCATGCAGGAGGACGATTCGGGGCTTCTTCGACATGCGAGCGGTCTTTCGAAAGGAGAGCGTTTTCAGGAATGCGCGAGGCGGGATACCAGGCCACCATCGCCATAGGCCTTCGCAGCAGAGAGCGAGGCGAGCAGCGCCATCCACGCGGCGGCACCCTCGGCGTTGGCGGCATCGGCAAAGATCGCGGCATCGAAGGTGGAGACGGTCTGGACCTCCGGGGGAAACGGACCGGCGACGGCGACGCCGGGGACCGACATCAGCTCGCTCACCTGCTGGATCGCAATGTCGGCCTCGCCGCTCGCGACCTTCTCGCCGGTGAACCCCATCGGTATCGTGACGGCGCGCGCGTTGACCTCTGCGGCAATCCCCAGCCGCTCGACCAGCCCGGTGAAGTAGATGCCGCTCGCACCGGCCCGCGAGTAAGCCACGGCCCTCGCAGCCACCAGCGTGCGCTTGAACGCTTCGACGGTCGAGACGTCGGGTTTCGGCGCGCCCTCGCGGACGCCGACGCCCAGGATCGAATCGGCGAGACAGACGCGGGTCTCGGGACGCACGATGCCGTCGGCGCAAAGCTTGTCCATGGCGCCGTTAATGGCGATGACGACGTCGGCGCGCTGCCCTTCGGCGATCGACTTCATGATGGCGGTGGTCGGGCGCCAGTCGATCTCCAGGCGATAGGGCGACGCAGCCTCGAAGGCCGGCTTCAGCCAGCGATTGACGGCCACCTCGAGGGCGAGACCGCTCATGACGGTAACGGACGACGGCGATGCCACTGGACTTCACTCCTCGCTCAACGGACACCGCCTATATAGCGCGATGCCGCCTTGCACGGCGGCAAAAGTTGATCTGGAGCCGGCCTCCGCGAACGGGCATGAAGGCCTTATGGATCGGACATCCCACAAATCAGGAGGAAATCGCGTGAGCTTTCGTGCTTCGGGCTTTAACTGGCGTTTGCATTGCGGATCGAACGTCCTTGAGAACCACCTCAATGAAGTCGTTTCGCGCGCCGGCGCCAAGCGCCCCTTCGTGATCTGCTCCCCGTCCATCAACAAGCGAACCGACATCGTTCGCCGCCTCGAAAAGACGCTGGGGCCGACGTTAGCCGGCGTCTTTGATCAGATCGAAAAGGATTGTCCCTACCCCAACGTCTGCGCCGCCAGGGATGCCGCTCGCGAGGCCAATGCCGATCTCCTCATCGCCGTCGGGGGCGGAAGCGTGCTGGTCGCCACGCGGGCCGTCGCCATCTTCCTCGGAGAAGAGCGCGATCCCTTCGAGCTCATGACGCAGTACCCGGCCGACAAGCCGGCCTACAGCCCGCGCCTGGCCGCACCGAAGCTGCCCATCGTCAACGTCCCGACCACTCCCACCAGCGCCATGAATCGCGCTGGAACGGGGCTGAAGAATGACGATCTGGATCATCGAATGGAGTACTTCGACCCCAAGACCCGGCCGCAGGCAATCCTGCTGGACTACGAGGTCCTGATGACGACACCCTCTTCATCCCACCGGTCGACCGCCACCACGGTCTTCTCCAGTGTTGTCGGAGCCATCGCCGCCGCCGAATCGAATCCACTGGTCGAAGGCGATCGCCTTCAGGCTTTCCGCCTCGCCTTTCGCGCCTATTCGGCCCTTGCCCAGAATCGCGACGATGCCGCCTCGCGTGCCGATCTCTGCATCGCCGCCTTCCTTCAGAACCGCGCCGAGGACGATGGGTCCCGCATGGGGGCCAGTTCTTCCTTTGGCGGAGACTATGCCGTTTCGACCGCCTTGCACGTCCAGTTCCCCCATGTCGGCCAGGGCGAGTCGATCTCCACCATCCACGCCACCAAGATCCGGTTGTCGCAAGACGACGAGGCCGCGGCGCAGGTCGTGGCCGAAGCGCTCGGCCTCGATCGTGGCCACAAGCCTGGCAAGCTGGCGATAGCCGATGAGCTGGAACGCCTGTATCGCAGCGTGGGAATGCCGATTCGTCTCAGCGAACTGAACATCCCGCGATCGGCGCTTCCCCTCATCGCGGGACAGACGGTGAAGAACTTCAATGCCAACGCAGGCGTGCGATCTGATGGTGAGCGCATTGCCGCGGCGCAGCAGCTGCTGGAGGCCGCTTACTGACCGAGGGGCATGCCTGCTGGCCACCGTGCCTCGAGCTGGTGGCGAGACGGGCGCCATCGCCATCAAGTCTGCAAACCTTTTCCCCGGGATCCGAGCCCTAGGGGAAAGGCCCGATTTCCAAGCTTAAACCAACGGCCCTAAACATTGACCCTTGCCCAGTTTCGGCTCGTGATTGATGTGACGGCGGCAGGATCGCTGGCGAAGACGTTCCATGCATTGAAGCAGGCCTCGACGATATCGTCGTAGGTTTCGAAGATGCCGTTGGCGGGCTTGTTCTTACGCCGCGCATCGCTCCGGAATCCCTGAAATGAGTCACACGCTCAGGCCGTTGGTATTAGTACTTCTCATTGACTCATAAAGCGCGCAAAGAATGGCGGAACCATTTTAAGGAAGACGCCATGAGCATCGCCGAAATCGAGCGCTTTGCAGCCGACCTGCAATCCAACGAAGCCCTGCGTGCCGCAGCCGCAACGGCGCAGGCCGAGAAGTCGCACGCCAGTCCGATGGAACGCGCGGCGGGCTTTGCGGCGAGCAAAGGCTACTCCTTCACCGCCGATGAGGCGAAAGACCATGCCAAGGCGAGGACCAAATCCAAAGGCAAGGAACTCACCGATGCCGAACTCGATGGCGTGGCCGGCGGGGTCTGCTTTTGTGCCGCTGGCAATTGCATGTTCAGATAGCCATTGACCGAGCGCTGACCCGAAGCAGCAACGGGGAGAGGCGTTGATGAGCGCAACGGAGATCGGGCGCATCGCCGTCGGCGAAGAGAGCGGCAGAGCCTCCATGAGCGTCGAGGCGGCGATGGCTGCCGTCACTTTGCTCGATCTGGCTAGCGTCAAGCGCAAGGTGATCGAGGAGAAGGGCTGGAGGCAGGAAATCGCAGACTACGCCGAGCTTAGGTACCGGCGATTTCTCTGCATGCATCTCCTCGATCCCGGGCTCATTCTCGTACCGCCGCCGGATATCGACGTCTTCTGGCATCAGCACATCCTGTTTACGCGGGCTTATGCCGTGGATTGCGCAAGACTGTTCGGGACGTATTTTCATCACAGCCCTGCGACAGGGGATGCAGATGAGGCGGCGATGATGCAACGGGGCGTCCTGGAGACGGCGAAGTTCTATGCCGATGCATTTGGCCAGCACTACTTCGCGACCGAGCCGGCCGGATTTGCATCCAACTGGATGACGCTCTTTGATTAAGTGTACACCCGTGGGGACATCGATTGAGCGATCGACAGGAGAGCGGTGCCGGTGCCGGCAAGAGGATCTTCCGGGACGCAGCCCTCCAGCGGCTTAATTCACCGGAGCAACTCGACCAACGCATCGGCTTGATACCTCCGGCGATGCGCCTGCTGGCGGTATCGGCCGCCGTGATCATCCTGGCGGCGCTGGTGTGGGGCGTGTTCGGATCCGTGCCCACGCGCGCGATCGGGCGTGGCGTGCTGCTGGCCGACAGGTCGGGCAACTTCGCCGTGTCGGCTGTCTCGGCCGGTCTGGTGCTCGAGATTTTCGTGAAGCCGGGAGAGCGCGTCTTGGCCGGCGCCGAAATCGCTCGCATCGAGCAGAGGCTGCTGGGCGCGCAGATCGAGAACGGGATGGCCCAAGTCGGACGCCTCGAGGCGAACATGGCCAAGCTGAAGGCGGCGAATGCCGCTCAGATCCGCCAGAGCGAAGAGACTGCGCGTCGCCAGCAGGCTGCGATAGACGGCCAGCTGGCCGCCAATGAGATACGTCGCGACCGCCTTCGCCAGCTCGTTGCGGGATATGAATCGCTGCGTGCCAGGGGAATGATGGCGCAAGCCGAAGTAATCGCCCGGCAGGAGCAGTATGACGAAACGACTCTTGAGATCGCCAACGGCAGCGCCAAAAAGATCGAGATAGAGGCGACGGTCCAGGCCAAGCGCGACGATCTCGACGACAAAGAGCGCGAGAAACAAACCGAAATCGATCTCAAGAGGGCCGAAGTCGAGGAACTCAGGGTGGAGAAGGCGGTGGGCTCGGTGGTCAGGGCGCCGGTCGGCGGCGTCATCCAGGAAGTCCGCATGGGCCGGGGTGACGTGACGACGATGGGCGCGGTGCTGGTCACGATCGGCTCGGGCGCAGAGGATAATGTGGAGATGCTGGTCGTGCTGAGCGGCGAAAGGAGGAAGCGCGTCGCTGTCGGCATGAACGCCTATGTCATGCCGGACGGCACGAAGAAGGAGGAATACGGCTCGATGCGCGGCCGCGTGATCGCCGTCTCCGAGAATGAGATGTCCAACGAGCATATCGAGCAGATCCTGCAAAATGCCCAGCTCACCAAGCGCCTGGTCGGTGACGGCAGCTCGGCTTTGCTCGCCCGTGTCGAGCTGGTTCCGTCGAAAGCCAATCTGAGCGGCTACGAATGGTGGAGCGGCAGCGGGCCGCCCTACAAAATCACGCCGGGCTCCGTTGCCAACCTCGATATCGTCATCGACGAGGTGCGGCCGATCAGCCTGATCATTCCGGCGCTGCGCAAGCTGCTCAGCATCAGCGGATAGACATCCTGTTCAGTCTCTTCGCGACGCGCCGCGTCCGCACGCCAACCGTGCTCCAGATGGAGATCGTGGAATGCGGCGCGGCAGCGCTTGCCATCGTGCTGGCCTATCATGGGCGGCGGGTGCCGCTTGAGGAACTGCGCGTCTCCTGCGGCGTGTCGCGCGACGGCAGCAAGGCCAGCAACGTGGTGCGAGCGGCGCGGCACTATGGCCTCGAGGCCATCGGCATGCGCCGCGAAGTCGACGAAGTCCTAGCCGGCGTCTTTCCGGTGATCGTCTTCTGGAACTTCAACCACTTCGTGGTGCTCGAAGGCGTCTCGCAGACCAAGGTCTATCTCAACGATCCGGCGGCCGGCCCGCGCAGCGTTTCACGCGCGGAGTTCGCCAACAGCTTCACCGGCGTGTCGCTGGAGTTCAAGAAGGGCCCCGCCTTCATTACCGGCGGCGCCGCCCCGGGCGTGATGGCGAAGCTGGCGGGCCGACTGAAAGGCCTTCATGCCGCCATCGCCTTCGTCGCCTGGATCAGCCTGATGCTGGTGATCCCCGGCATGATCGTGCCGGGCCTGACGGCGGCATTCGTCGACAGGGTCCTGATCCAGCGCTTCGACGGATGGCTGAACCCGCTGCTGGTGGGTCTCGGCCTCACGTTTCTGATCAATGTCGTCCTTCGCTACCTGCAAGGCATTGCCCTCGTGCGCATCGAGTTGCGGCTGGCACTGCAACAGTCGGCGCGCTTCGCCTGGCATGTGCTCAGCTTGCCCGTCGTCTTCTACAGCCAGCGTTATACCGGCGATCTCGTCAGTCGCGTCGAGGCCAACGACCGCGTGGCGACGCTGCTGGCGCGGGATTTTGGCAACGCGGCGGCAAGTTGCCTGACGGCCATGTTCCTGGGCGCCGTCATGATCTCCTACGACCTCAAGCTCGCGGCTATCGTGCTGGGCAGCGCGGTTTTCAACATCGTCGTCCTCCGCCTGCTGCATCGCTCGCTGGCCGATGTAGCGCTGCGCCTGCAGATGGACCAGGCCCGACTGTTCTCGACCTCCGTCGTTGGCCTGCAGTCGATCGAGACACTGAAGTCGACCGGTGGCGAGAACGATTTCTTCTCGAAGTGGGCGGGCTACCACGCGCGAACCATAAATTCCGAACAGAAGCTGGGCGTGTATCAGCAGACCATCGACCTGCTGCCGGCGGTCCTCCTCAGCCTGACTTCCGCCGCTGTCCTCGGCGTCGGCGCGCTGGAGGTCGTCAATGGAGAACTCAGCATCGGCGCACTCGTGGCCTTTCAGGGCCTGCTCATGAGCTTCTCGGCGCCCGTCCAGCAGATGGTCGGCGTGGCCGCCAAGGTACAGCAGGCCTCGGCCGATCTGTCGCGGCTCGATGACGTGCTGCAGTACAAGCCCGACTGGCGCTTCTCGCGCGCCGGGGCTGCCGCACTCGAGGCGCCGCCCGACGCGCGCGCTGCCGGCCACCTGTCGATGCAGGGTGTGAGCTTCGGCTACAGCCCGCTGGAACCACCGTTGATCGAGGATTTTTCACTCGACGTGGCCCCGGGCCGATGGGTGGCGCTCGTGGGCGAATCAGGCAGCGGCAAGTCCACCGTGGGCAAGCTGATCACTGGACTGCTGGAACCGCGCGCCGGCGACATCCGCGTAGACGGCTACACGCTGCAGGCCTGGGGGCGTGAGCGGCTGTCGACGATCGTTGCCTCCGTCGATCAGGACATCAAGCTGTTCGCCGGTACCGTCCACGACAATGTCACCCTGTGGGACGACACCGTCGATCACGCCCGGCTGGTCGACGCGATAGACGATGCCGGCCTGACGGCGACCGTCAGCGCCATGAAAGGCAATTTCCACGGCGCGATCGAGGAGGCCGGCCGCAATCTGAACGGCGGCCAGCGTCAGCGCATCGAGCTCGCGCGCGCGTTGGTGCGCGAACCCTCCTTGCTGGTGTTGGATGAGGCGACCTCCGCCCTCGACGCGGTGAGCGAGAACGAGATCCTGACGGCGGTCCGGCGCCGCGGCATGACCTGCGTCCTCGTCGCTCATCGGCTGAGTACGATCCGCGACTGCGACGAGATCATCGTGCTCGAGCGCGGCAAAGTCGTGGAACGCGGCACGCATGCCTCGCTGCTCGCCGCCGCGGGTGCCTATGCCCGGCTGATCGGCGCCGAGGATGCGGCATGACGGACCTCGCGCATCTCGCCTCGCCCGGTCGGCTGCTGCGGCCCGCGCGGCTTTATGTGGTGGTCGTGGGCCTCCACGGAGCAACCGGGCCTCGCCATTTCCTGGCCGATCTGCCGGAAGGGTCTGCCGTGTTCGTGCTGGCGGCCCCTGGCGTGTCGTTTCTGCTGGTCGGACAGGACGGCTCGACCGGGAGCGCACTGCTGTCCGCCGGACCGATTGACGCCGCCGCACTCGATGCCTGGCATGGCGCGTTGCTGTCCTGGCCGGGATTGGCTCGCGCCGATTCCTCGGCCGTCCCGATGGCGGCCTGGGAGAGCCGCGTGCTGCCGGAAGGTGCCATGGTGACGGCGCACGAGGTCGTCTGGCTGCAGGCAGCGACGCCCCTCCTGCGTTACCCCGCGACGGCGGCCACAGGGCCATCTGCTGCCCTCTCGCTGCTCGTGCTCGCCAATCAGATGAGCGCCCAGCTCATCTCCGAAGGTGAGATAAGTGCGGTCACCTCGACGTCGCTGCTGGCGGACAACGCGCCGGAAGGCCTTGCCGCCATCACTTCCGTGCACTCTGCGCGGATCGCCGCTGGCGTCATCGCGCGTGAAACCGCGATGCGCCAGTCCCTGGACGAGCGGCACCTCAGGGACGAGGCGGAAGTCTCCGCGGCTCTGCAGCGCCTTAGCGACGTTGCGGCTTTTCGTGCACCCGCCATTGCGAGCACCGCAATCTCCGGAGGCGATTCGTTCGCCGCCGCGCTGGCGACGATCGCCACCACGGAAAACTTCACCTTGCGCTTCCCGGCGGCGGACGAGCGTAACAGCTCGGTGTTCGACCGCCTCGGCCGCTTCGCCAATTCGAGCGGCTTCCGCTTTCGCGAGATCGCGCTCGACGACGGCTGGTGGAAGAGGGAAGGCCCAGCCGTGCTCGCCATCGAGAGTACCGGTGGCCGGCCGCGGGCGGTCGTCTGGCGGCGCCGGCGCTGGCGGGCGATCGATCCCGAGACCGGTGTCGAAACCATCATCGATGCGACGTCGGCGGCGGCCCTTATGCCGCGTGCCTACATGTTCTATGCGTCGCTGCCCGAGCAGATCACGACGGGCCAAATCTGGCGCTTTGCGCTATTCGGGGCGCGCGGCGACGTGGTTCGCCTGCTGCTGGCTGCGGCAGCGGCAACCTTGGCCGGGCTGCTCATCCCCGTCGCTACCGGCGCCATCCTGGGCTACGCGATCCCCGACGCGCGGACGTCGCTGCTGGCCGACATGATGATCCTGCTGGTCGCGGCCGCCATCGGAAGTGCAGGTTTTCAGGTCGCGCGGTCGGTGGCGCTGATCCGGCTTGGCACGCACATCGATCTTCGCCTGCAGGCCGCGGTTTGGGACCGAGTCATGCGGCTCAAGACGTCCTTCTTCCGCCGCTACGGCGTGGGCGACCTCGCGCTGCGCATCCTGGGCATCGATACTATCCGGCGCATCCTCGCGGGCCAGGGCCTGAACGGCATGATCGGCGGCGTGTTCTCGCTAGCCAGCCTCGGCGTGATGCTGATCTATGACGCGCGGCTGGCCATGTTCGCCGCGGGCTACGCATTTGTCGCCGCCGGCATTTTGTTTGTGCTGGGCCGCCAGCAGATGCGCCTCGAACGCGCCGTTTACGAGCGCAAGGGCATTGTCACTGGCCTGCTGGTGGAGATCCTGGGCGGCATCGCCAAACTTCGGGTCGCTGCCGCCGAGCTGCGCGCCTTCGCGCGCTGGTCTAACGCCTTTGCCGACCAGCGCGCCAACGACGCCAGGTCGGGACGCCTCGGGGCCTGGCAGATGGTGGCCGCTACAAGCCTTCCCATCCTGGGCACGCTCTGCGTGCTGGCGATCGCTGGCGATCGCGTCGAACCCATAGACGTCGCCGCCTTCGCCGCCTTCAACAGCGCCTTCGGCCAGTTCACCGCCGCCCTTCTCGGCTTCACCGGTGCGCTCAACATCTCAATTGAGGCCGCGCCGCTCTTCGACCGCATCCGGCCGGTGTTCGAGGCCAACCTCGAAGTCGGCGGAAGCCGCGTTGATCCCGGTGTGTTGGGCGGGCACGTCGCGGTGCGCAACCTTTCGTTCCGCTACTCTGCGGAACGACCATGGACGCTCGACAACATCGAATTCGAGGCAAGTCCGGGCGAAAACATCGCCATCGTCGGCTCTTCGGGATCCGGTAAGTCCACCCTGCTGCGCCTGCTGCTCGGCTTCGAAACACCGGCGCGCGGCGGCGTCTATTACGACGGCAAGGATCTCGAGACGCTCGACCTTCGGCTACTGCGCCACCAGATCGGAACCGTGCTTGAAACGGCCGGCCTCGTGCCCGGCAGCCTCTACAACAATATCGCGGGCAGCGCGCCGCTGACGCGCGAGCAAGTCCACGACGCAACGCGCCTGGCCGGCCTCGACGCCGACATCGCTAGCATGCCGATGGGTCTCGAAAGCTTCGTAATGGAGGGCGGCGGCCAGCTCTCAGGCGGTCAGCGGCAGCGCGTGATGATCGCGCGCGCGCTCGTCAACCGGCCTCGCCTGATCTTCCTCGACCAGGCAACCAGTGCGCTCGACAATCGCACCCAGGCGATTGTGGGCGCGAGCCTGGCCGCGATGAACGGCACGCGCATCGTCATCGCCCATCGCCTCAGTACCATCCGCGCCGCTGATCGCATCCTCGTCCTCGAGGCCGGCCGGATCGTGGAGAGTGGCACCTACGACGAACTGATCGTCCGTAACGGCGCGTTCCGGCGTCTCGTCGAGCGGCAGTTATTGTAGCCGCGTTACCCGGCTTGCCCGTTACCTTCCTCCTTCGAGGGTAAGGTCTCAGCCATGAGCATTTGCCTAGATCAAACGCTTCGTCGCCGACTTGAATTCCAACGACGCGCTGCCAGGGCAGGCCTGCTCCTATTAGGGTGGCACCACCGGGGCGTGGCGGTTCCTGATTACCGCATGGCAGCTGACGTCACGGATCGTCGAGACGACATTCCTGAAAATCATCGATGGCACAGTCCGGTGAATTGACGCCATTCCTCGCCGATCATGTGACTGAAGAAGGGCGCACCGCTTTCCTAAAGGCTATCAGGACTGGTGCTACGACGGCTGACATCCCGGCGGTGTCGAATGCCAAAGGCTATCGGACCGACGGCGCCGGAGTCGCTTCCGCGCCGACGTCTTCATCCCACCGGTCGACCGCCACCACGGTCTTCTCCAGTGTTGTCGGAGCCATCGCCGCCGCCGAATCGAATCCACTGGTCGAAGGCGATCGCCTTCAGGCTTTCCGCCTCGCCTTTCGCGCCTATTCGGCCCTTGCCCAGAATCGCGACGATGCCGCCTCGCGTGCCGATCTCTGCATCGCCGCCTTCCTTCAGAACCGCGCCGAGGACGATGGGTCCCGCATGGGGGCCAGTTCTTCCTTTGGCGGAGACTATGCCGTTTCGACCGCCTTGCACGTCCAGTTCCCCCATGTCGGCCAGGGCGAGTCGATCTCCACCATCCACGCCACCAAGATCCGGTTGTCGCAAGACGACGAGGCCGCGGCGCAGGTCGTCGCCGACGCCCTCGGCCTCAGTCGCAGCAACAGGCCGATCAGGCTGGTCATCGCCGATGAGCTGGAACGCCTGTATCGCTGCGTGGGAATGCCGATTCGTCTCAGCGAACTGAACATCCCACGATCGGCGCTTCCCCTCATCGCGGGACAGACGGTCAAGAACTTCAATGCCAACGCAGGCGTCCGATCTGATGGTGAGCGCATTGCCGCGGCGCAGCAGCTGCTGGAGGCCGCTTACTGACCGAACGGCAGGTCACGGCAGAGTATACCGGTGGAACCGTGAGAAGGTGGGCGCGATGATCACTCGGCATTCAGCTGAAACGAGTGCCGCCAAAATCGCCGTGGAGCAGTTGTTTCTGGAGCATTAGCTTCCACAAACTGCGTTAGCGCCAAAGGCGAGGCGAACTCGGCCGTCGCCAATCGCGACGGCCACGATGCAACCAAGCGACGCGACCTCAATGCATCGGACGTCGATGCCTTAGCCCGCAATCCTATTTCGTCTGCGAGCCGGCTCGGAGAATGCCGTTGCGCTGCTGCGTGACGGTGCAACGCGCAGCACGACTTCAACTCCCCTTTTCCGGCGGGCGAGGAGCGCGTCGGAGCACGGCTGATGCTCTGACCATGACCGGCTTTCCCCGACCCGACCATCCAAAGGTATGAGGCCGACACACTCATGTCTGAAGTGTGCCTTCTCGAGCTCCCTCCTAGGCTTTGGCCACTGTCGTTACCTGGCATTCACTTGGAGGGAGTTGGCCATGACTTCACGGAACGTCGCCGAACTGATGGTGGACACGCTGGCGGAAGCGGGCGTGGAGCGAATCTACGGGGTCGTGGGCGACAGCCTGAACGGCCTCACCGAAGCCTTGCGCGTGTCCGGCAAGCTGCGCTGGGTTCATGTCCGACACGAAGAAGTGGCCGCGTTCGCGGCGGCAGGAGAGTCCCAGATCACGGGACATCTGGCGGTCTGCGCCGGCTCCTGTGGTCCGGGCAACCTCCATCTCATCAACGGTCTCTTTGATGCGCAGCGCAGCCGCACCCCCGTACTCGCCATCGCCGCCCAGATCCCATCGGCCGAGATCGGTGGTGGCTATTTCCAGGAGACCCACCCGCAAACCCTGTTCCAGGAATGCAGCGTCTACTGTGAGCTGGTTTCGGACCCGCGTCAGATGCCGTTCGTGCTGGAAAATGCCATCCGGGCCGCCATTGGCCAGCGCGGGGTGGCAGTGATCGTCGTTCCCGGCGATGTCGCGCTGCAGTCGGCGCCCGAACGCGCGATCTCCCAGCGGCAAGGCTTGGTTCCCCCCGTACCGGTGGTCGCTCCTGCCGATCGCGAGCTCGATGCGCTCGCGGATCTGCTGAACGGCGCCCAGCGCGTGACTCTTTTCTGCGGTCGGGGCTGTGCTGGGGCTCACGCGCCTCTCATGCAGCTGGCCGAGGCGCTCAAGAGCCCGATCGTCCACGCCCTCGGCGGCAAGGAGTATGTGGAGTACGACAATCCCTATGATGTGGGCATGACCGGCTTCATCGGCTTCTCGTCCGGCTACGAGGCGATGCATGCTTGTGACGTTCTGCTGATGCTGGGCACCGACTTCCCCTACAAGCAGTTCCTGCCCACCGCCGCTAAGATCGCCCAGGTGGATATCCGCCCCGGCAATCTCGGACGGCGCTGCAAGCTCGACCTCGGCGTCGTCGGCGATGTGACGGCAACGCTCGAGGCCCTGATCCCGCGGATCGAGGTCAAGGCCGACCGCCTGCATCTCGATGACAGCGTCGCCCGCTACCGGCACGCCCGCAAGGATCTCGACGCGTTGGCGCAGGGAACGCCAGGCCGCACACCGATCCACCCGCAATATCTTGCCCGGCTGATCAGCTCACATGCGGACGCCGGCGCCGCCTTCACCTTCGATGTGGGCACGCCCACTATCTGGGCCGCCCGTTATCTCCAGATGAACGGTACGCGCCGTCTAGTCGGCTCGCTGGTGCATGGTTCCATGGCGAACGCCCTGCCGCAGGCCATCGGCATCCAGGCGGCACAGCCGCAGCGCCAGGTGGTCGCTCTCTGCGGCGACGGTGGCTTCACCATGCTCATGGGAGACCTCATCACGCTGGTGCAGGAGAAGCTGCCCGTGAAGACGGTAATCTTCAACAATGGCGTTCTCGGTTTCGTCGCTCTGGAGATGAAGGCCGCTGGCTTCGTGGAACTGGGCACGGACCTCCAGAACCCAAACTTCGCGGCCATGGCCAACGCCATGGGCATTCTCGGCATAAGGGTGGAAGACCCTGCCGAACTGAAGGATGCGCTTGACCGTGCATTCGCCCATGACGGACCGGTCGTGCTCGACGTGGTGGTGGCCACGCAGGAACTCTCCATGCCTCCCACCATCAGCTTCGAGCAGGCCCGCGGCTTCGGCCTGTGGATGCTGCGCGCCGTCCTCAGCGGGCACGGCTCTGAAGTCATCGACCTCGCCAGGACCAATCTGCTGCCGCGCTGAGCGGCCGCATCCACCTGCCGTCAATGCCGGTTCCTCAGAACGCGGGATGCTCTCATGGACCTCACCCCTCTCCTGCTGTCGCGGATACAATTCGCATTCACGATCTCCTTTCACATCATCTTTCCAGCTTTCACCATCGGCCTTGCCGCGTGGCTGACCTTTCTCGAGGCCTGCCACCTCGTCACGGGTGAGCGCATCTATCACCGCCTGTCGGACTTCTGGATGAAGATCTTCGCCGTTGCCTTTGGTCTCGGCGTGGTTTCCGGCATCGTCATGGCGTTCCAGTTCGGCACCAACTGGAGCGAGCTTTCCCGCCGCACCGGCCCCATCCAGGGGCCGCTGCTCGGCTATGAGAGCTTCACCGCCTTCGCGCTCGAGGCAGCATTCTTCGGCGTACTGATGTTCGGCCGGGATCGCGTACCGCGCTGGGCCTATCTCGTCGCCTGCCTGATGGTTTCGCTGGGCACGAGCCTCTCCGCCTTCTGGATCATGGTCAACAACAGCTGGATGCAGTACCCGACCGGCTTCGAGCTGACGCCGGAGGGTGTGTTCGTGCCCACGGACTGGTCCGCGATCATCTTCAACGAGGCGGTGTGGACACGCTTTCCGCACATGATCCTCGCGGCCTATGTGACATCGGCCTTCTGCGTGGCCGCCACCGGCGCCTGGTACGTGCTGCGCGGCAAGGCGGTGCAGGAGGGCCGTACCATGGCGGTCATGGGACTGCGTCTCGCGGCGATCCTGGGTGCCCGTGCAGATCGGATTCGGGCACCTAGTCGGCGATTTCGTCCATGATAACCAGCCTGCCAAGTTTGCAGCCATCGAGGGACGCTGGAACGACCAGCAGCCCGCGAGCGAGATTCTCATTGCGTGGCCCGATTCCAGGACCGAGCGCAACCTCTTCGAGGTCTCGGTACCCTATCTCGGCAGCCTCATCGGCTCGATGAGCCTGACGTCGAAGGAGTTGGGGATCACGAGTTTCGCGCCGGAGAATCGCCCGCCCGTCGTCATTCCCTTCTTCGCCTTCCGCATCATGGTCGGCTGCGGATTGCTGATGCTGGCGGTCGCGTGGG
Source organism: Reyranella sp. (assembly GCF_965279625.1). Lineage (GTDB taxonomy): Bacteria > Pseudomonadota > Alphaproteobacteria > Reyranellales > Reyranellaceae > Reyranella. Next base: position 4,231,902 of record NZ_OZ257251.1, on the reverse strand, counting down.
TCGGCACGTGGCTCAGTTTCAGCGAACGGATCCTGCGGGCGCGCATGTTCCTCACCGCGACGTTCCTGTCCTTCCCACTCGGTTTCATTGCGACCTTGACCGGCTGGTTCACGGCAGAGGTCGGACGCCAGCCATGGGTCGTGTACGGCCAACTGCGGACGGCCGATGCAGTGACGCCTTTCCTGGCGGCACATGAGGTGGCGCTCACCTTCGTGGGGATCGCCAGCATCTATGCGCTCATCTTCGGCTTCGGGGTCCTCTACATATACCGGCTGCTGCGTAGTGGTCCGATCCCCGCCGCCGAGATCTCCCTCTACGCCACCAATCCCAAGCGCCCCCTCTCCATCCCTGGCGCCAGTCCCGGCGTGTCGCGCACCACAACATCGGGAGAATGACCATGGTCGAGTTCTGGACCTCTGTTCTTGGACTTTCGATCCTCCTTTACGTCCTGCTGGACGGCTTCGACCTCGGCGTGGGGATGCTGTTTCCCTTCGCCGGTGGAGAAACCGAGCGACGGCACATGCTGGCCTCCATCTCGCCCGTGTGGGACGGCAACGAGACTTGGCTGGTGGTTTCCGCCGCCACCCTGTTCGGCGCCTTCCCGATCGTCTTTTCGATCGTCCTTTCGGCCTTCTACCTGCCCCTCTTCCTCATGCTGGCAGGCCTCATCCTGCGGGGCGTGGCCTTCGAGTTCCGCTACAAGGCCACGGCCAGCCGCCCGATCTGGGACGCAGGCTTCGTCGCCGGCTCCTATGTGGCAGCCTTCGTGCAGGGCACCGCAGTAGGCGCCATCGTGCAGGGCCTGCCCCTCGCAAACGGGGTGTTCGCCGGGAGCTCAATGGGCTGGGCCAGCCCCTTCTCGATGTTCTGCGGCATCGGCCTATCCATCGGCTACGCAATGATGGGGCCTGCTGGGTCGCCGGAAAGACCGATGGGGCGTTGCGGGATTTCTCCTTCCGCATCCTGCCGGGTCTGCTGGCAGCGCTCCTCGCTTTCCTCGTCGCGGTCTTCATCTGGTCCGTTCAGCTCCGCCTCCCGGTGCTGCACCGCTGGATGGAGCGCCCGGCCCTGCTCCTGTGCCCGCTGGTGGGCCTCGTCGCCTTTGCCAGCCTCGCCCTCTTCGTTCGGCGCCGGGACGACCGCTTCCTGTTCCTCGCGGGGGCAACTATTTTCATTGCGGCGTTCGCAACGCTCGCGGGATCCTTCCTGCCCTACATGCTGCCCTTCTCGCTCACCATCTGGGAGGCGGCCTCCCCCCCCGCATCCCTCTCGTTTCTTTTCTGGGGGGCAGGCGTCTTCGTCCTGCCTCTCACGCTGGCCTATACGCTGACCGTCTATTTCATCTTTCGCGGAAAGATGGTCGAGGATAGGGACCCCTGAGCGCGACCCTCGCTCGTCTCCAAGCGCCAGACGCGCCGCGACGATGAGCAGGCGGCCGCCCCGTGACCTGGGTTGGCCGCCTTTCCTGTTTCGTCGGTCGGTTGCGAGGATCGATATCCCGGGGCGAGCGATCGTACGGACGTCGTTTCCGCCTTCAGCGCCTCATGCACGCGGGCGCCAGGCGAGCCCTTGCAGAAGGGCGGCGAGAATGGAAAAGCCGGTGCCGAGGGCGCTGACGAGTTGCCACTCCCCCGCCTGCCAGGCCAGTGTCCCGAGTGCCGAGCCGATGGCGCCGCCCAGAAACATGGTGCCCATGAGCACTGTATTGAGCCGCGCGCGTGCCTCGGGATGAAGGGCAAAGACGATGTGCTGGTTGGAAACGAGCGCCATCTGAATGCCGAGATCCAACAACACGACGCCCACCACCAGTCCCGTCAACGAAGTCCAGAGACCGAAGACGAGCCACGCGACAACGGTGACGGCGACGCCCAGGATCACAGCCTGAGACGGGCCGCGACTGTCGGCGAAGCGCCCTGCGAGGGGAGCCGCGAGAATCCCGATCGCACCCACGAGCCCGAACAGACCGGCCACCTCCGCGCCATAGCCGAAGCGCGGCTCCGCAAGCCGGAAGGCGAGGATGGTCCAGAACACGGTGAAGGCCGCGAACAGCGCCGACTGGGTGAGCGCCGCCAGCCGCAACGTCGGGAAGGTACGCCAGAGGTGCCAGATTGAGCGCAGGAGCTTTGGATAGCTCAATAGCGAGTCGGGCCTGCTGCGCGGCAGGACCACGGCCATTAGCCCGCCGCCCGCCAGCGCAAGCGGCACGGAAAGCCAGAACATCTGGCGCCACCCGGTATGAGCCGCCACGAAGCCCGCCAGTGTCCGGCTGAGCAGAATGCCCGTGAGAAGCCCGGCCATAACGGTTCCAACCGTCGCACCGCGCCGCGGCGGCGGCGCGAGGTGCGCGGCAAGGGGGACGATCTGCTGCGCCACCGTCGCCAGAAGGCCCACCGCCAGCGACGCGGCGACCAAAGTCAGCGCGTTCGGGGCAAGGGCCGCAAGTGCAAGGGCGACCGCAAGGAACGCGAACTGCAGAAGGATCAGTCGCTTGCGCTCTACGAAATCACCAAGCGGCACCAGCAGGAACAGGCCCGCCGCATATCCGAGCTGCGTGGCGATGGGAACCGCGCCCGCAAGCCGGTCGACCAACTCCTGCTCGATCACATCGAGCATGGGTTGATTGTAGTAGATACTGGCGATAGCCAGACCAGCCGCCGCCGCCATCGCGAAAGTGGTCCCTCGGCCGAGCCACAAAGCTCTCGCTCGAGCGGTCGGGGTGCCCCTGGGGGGCGCGATCCTGGAGGGGCATGTCAGTTTTCATCGGCTGAATGGGGAGGGAAAATCACCCCTGCAGTCATGGATCGGCGTGATCGGAAGATGGAGGCTCGGCGTGCACAGGCATCGACCGCCGCTCGCGCCAACGTAGACGCAGGGGCCGCCTCAGCTTCCAGCCAGCTGGAGCGACTGTCCCAATCTCTGGCCGTACGCCACGATGGCCTGCCCTACAGGTACCCGCGCCGCCTGATAGGCAGCGAGCGCAGCATCCACATCCGAATGCGCCTGTAACGCATCACGCAGCGCAAAGGCATCGCCTGCGGCCTTGGCGACACCCATGGCCGTATGAGGCCGGGCCACGAAGGCGGCATCCCCCAGAAGGGCCACGCGCCCCTTCACCATGTGCGAGGGCGCATAGTCGAAGATCGCATGAATGAAGGGCTGGGGCTCGGCGGCGACCGCCTGCGCGAAGGAGGGCGGCAGCGCTTCAGCGGCGTCGCGTTTGAGCCGGTCCACGACCTCCGGCCTCACACGGCCAGGCGCGATCGAGAAGGGACGGCTGATACCGTCGCGATCGACCAGGACTCGGCTCAACTCCGTGGGCGGATAGCGTCGGTACCAGACCCAGTTGTACCGGCGCTGGCCCACCTCTGTGGACCCGTCCGCGCCCGGAACGAGATAGCCGAGAACATGTGAACCCGGGCCTTCATAGAAGGAGAACCGCTCGAAGAGCTGCCGCCGCGCCAGTTCCGGCACCAGCGTCTCCGGCACGAGCCCACGCCATGTCGCATAGCCCACATAGGCCGGCCTCGACTGCGGCCCCGACACGGCTTCGCGCACGAGCGACCCGATGCCGTCCGCGCCGATGACCAGATCCGCCGTCTCCTCGTGCCCGTCCGCATACTTCACGGTCGCGCCGGAGATGTCGGTCCGCACCTGCACGGCGCGGTCCTTGATGCGGTAGCGTGCATCCGGCACCCGCTCGCGGAAGGTGCGGAAAAGCACATCCCACGAGAGCTGCGTCTGAGGCGTGCGCTGGCGATGGATGATGGCGTCGCTGCGGTCGAGGTAGATCCGCTCATGCGCCGTGACACCGACGCGGGCGAGATGCTCGATGCCGACTTCCCGCAGAATGTCGAAGACTTCCTGCTGGGCAACGAGGCCCGCCCCTCGCCCCTCGAGCCCGTGCGCGGAGCGTTCGGTGACGGTGACGTCGAAGCCGGCGCGACCGAGGAGGACGGCGGCGAACAGGCCCCCCATCGACCCGCCGACGATAAGAATGCGAGAACTCATGGCGTTGCCCCTCAACGGGTTCAGTTGATGAAGTCGACCACGCCGCCATCCACGCGCAGCGCAGCGCCCGTGGTGGCAGACGCGAGGGGCGAGGCGAGATAGACGGCCATGCTGGCGACCTCATCGACGGTGGCGAGGCGTTGGATCAGCGACGTCGGCCGGTGCGTACGGACGAACCCCGCCCCCGCTTCCTCCAGCGACTTCCCTCCCACCATCGCCGGCTTGAGCATCTCGGCGACCCCCTCTGACAGCGTGGGGCCTGGCAGGATGGAATTCACGGTCACGCCGGTCCCTGCCATGCGCTTGGCAAGGCCGCGCGCGAGCGACACATCGGCGGTCTTGCTGACGCCGTAGTGGATCATCTCCACCGGAATGTTGAAGGCGGATTCCGAGCCGAGGAAGATCATCCGGCCCCAGCCTCGCGCCGCCATCGGCGGCAGATAGGCTCGCGCGAGCCGGACGCCGGCCATTACGTTCACCTGCCAGTGCCGCTCCCAGATGGCATCGTCGGTGTCGAAGAAATCCTGCGGCTGGAAGATGCCGAGATTGTTCACGACGATGTCGAACGCAGGCTCGAGCGCCACCAGGTCCCGCGCGCCTTCCGGGCTCGCAAGATCGAGCGCCCGGCCACGTGCCACTCCTCCGAGGCGCGCGAGGGCCTCGTCCACATTGGCAGAGGTGCGGCCATTGATGACCACCGCCGCGCCCGCCTCCTGCAGGCCCCTGGCGATGGCAAAGCCGATGCCTCCGGTGGAGCCGGTGACGAGGGCGGACTTTCCGGAAAGATCGATCTTCATGTGCGGCTCCTGTGGTTACGCGGCGAGATTGGCAGGCGTGTGCGGACGCGGAACGGTCGTGCTCAGGGGCCCACGCCTCGGGAGAGCGTGGTGAAGGCGCCGGGCAGCACATAACCGGCAGCGACGGCGATGAGGCACAGCGTGAGCGACAGCATGATGTTCAGCAGCGCCCGCCCCGGCTCGTTGGCATTGAACAGGTTCAAGGTCTGAAGGCTGAAGGACGAAAAGGTGGTGAAGCCGCCGCACACGCCGACAAGCACGAACTGGCGGATTTCAATGGGCGTTGAGGCCGCGCTGGTGCCCGCGAAGAGGGCCGTGAACAGACCGATCACAAAGGACCCGCCGATATTGATAAGAATGGTCCCCCACGGCAGGGCGCTTCCAAGCAGCTGAGTGATCCACCGATCCAGCGCAAAGCGCAGAGCGGATCCGAAAGCGCCCCCGAGGGCGACAAATCCATAGCCGATCATGGCTCTTCCTCTCGTGTAACGCGCCGGCTCGATGGCGCGCCCTGGAGGTGAGATTTGCACGCGGATCTTGGCGGGAACATTCTACATAGAGTTCGAGAGCCTGGACCTTCGTATAGCTTGTGCTCTCTTGCTGGGGTGACCGCGGTTCACGGCAAGACCCCGGATTGCTACCTTGGGTGCTTGTTCAGGAAGTCACTGGTGAATCTCGGATCGAAGGTCTCTGGTAAAATTGTTTAAACTCGGACGCGTCCTCTCCATGCCCTCCTCGTGGCTCCCATCACCGGCGAGGCTGTTGCCGGCCAATCCAGCGCACTACGATGGACCGCTTTTTTCCTTCTGGGTCGCCATCGCCTGGCTCAGCGTCATCACCGTGCGCTCCTGCATCCATCTGCTGGCGGCGGACGGTGGCGCGCAGTCGATCGCCACGATCGACGTCGCGACCATAGACGGCGGCTCGAACATCGTGGCGATGTTCGGCCAGTGGGGGGCGATCCAGCTCCTCCTCGCGCTGCTGCTCTGGGTGCTGCTGCTGCGCTGGCGTGGAACGGTGCCGCTCGTGCTGCTGGTGTTCACGCTCGAGCCCGTGTTGCGCGGGCTGGCCGGCTTCCTCAAGCCGGTGACGACGATGGGCACGGCCCCGGGTGCCGCGCTCAACTGGTTCACGCTGCCGGTCATGGCGTTCTTCTTCTATCTGTCGCTCTGTCCGAGACGTCGCTAGAGGAACGAGCGGGCGATCCTAAGGTCGCGCTGCATCGTCTCCCGAACCAGCGGCGGGTCCCCGCGCCGACCCGCACGCCCAGTTGCCCCAATGAGCTGACGAGGTTGCTGGGGAATGGCCCGCCAAGTCGCGGGCGATACCCTGGAAGAACGACGGGGCCCATCCCGGCGGCCAAAGACGGAATAGGCGAGACGATTATTGATTTGGAGACCTAAACCGACAAAGTTCCCTTTTTCGAGACCTGAAAGTCCCACTCGGCAAGATACGCTTCCGAACTCATGAATTCTGCTTTCCCATCGATTCCCGAATGGCATTTCTGAACATAGAGGGACAAAATCCCATCCCGCTGCGCCCGAAGCCCATCCACGACCGGCTCGTAATATCCAAGCGGCTCTTCGATGAGAGTCAAAACTTCCGCCTTCTCGAAGTCTGGTGGATGAAGCCGATGTCCGACCAGCGCCCGCCCCGCTTCCATGGTCCGGTATATTATGAAGACGGAACCGTCTGGAAGCGTGACGCAAACAGGCCGGCTATAGGGGAGTGAAAGCGTGCCTCTCCCAACCAGATCGATCGGTGTCCCCAGTTCCGCTATTTCCCTCAACTGCCAGCCATGGCTGTCGGGATACAGCATGTTTACCGTCGTTCGCCCCTTGTGCGTCCAATAGAAGACCCCGACAGGACGACCGTCAGCCAGGCGCGTTGCCCCGGCCTGGTTGCAGAGACTCGCCGTCCAGGGAACGGCAGCAACTCTTTCCATGACCGCCTGGGTCGCCGGAATGGGCAGAACAGCCCCGCTCCAGGTCCGCAGGCGCTTCGTCACCAAATCCGCTTCCAGATAGTCGATCCCTCCATTCATGGCCCGCTGGCGGGAACCGAAGATCGCGGCCGTGCGCCACACGACGAACAGACCGAATCCTTGTCCAGTATCGGCCAATGGTGTGTTGATATAGGGACCTGCACTCCAGGGCTCAGTAATTCCGCTCAGAAGCGGATACCCCTTCTTTTCCAGCCAGGCGCCATCCCATTGAAGCGTCCGCCATGCCGAACGCGCCGCGCTGCCTACCCTGAACACGACATGAAAATTGGCGCGGCGGTCCGTCACGAAGGCCGGATAGGTGATGTCGAACTTCTCCAGGACTGGATCTGCCACCCGTTTTACGGTCTCGACACTCTCGGTATCGCTGCGAAGGCATATCGCCTTCGAAACATGGGCCCCCGCCAGGACATGTATACGGCCGTCCCGATCCACTCCAATCGAGGAGCTGAAATGAGCATCTACGGGGGCCGACACGCCTTCTACCGTCTTCTGTGTCACGGCCCCGCCGACAAGACTTCTTTCTGAGAAAGTCAGCGCACCGTTGTCATTGTAGTATGACAGCAGTTGGCGGTGACCCACCGTCACCAAGCCCGAGTGGCGATACGGTGTTACATTTGTCGAATTGCCGGCCCACGCCTTGCCTAAAGAGATAGTCCGTGACGGGCTCACTTCGGCTCCTACTGAAGTTGAGCAGACTGGCCACGCTACTCGACATAGATGACTCTTTGAGCCAAAGCGCCATTCCGAAAGAATGAATCCCACTTCCTTGTGGCTTGTCACGCAGCCACTGCCCCGGATCAAAGGAATTCAAGACTAGACTAGCGTCGCGAGGCACCCATTAAATGCATGAAATCTCACCGTACAGCGGTGTACAGTCGACTGCTCAGGATCGGCTCTTATCCAAAGATCCGTCATGTGCTTATTTGTCAAGAAGGGAAGACTCTATCTTCTTCCGAATATCAAGGCGCTGCACCAGTCACGAAATTTGCCTATCGATCTGGCGAACGATTCGCTCCACCCGCTCACTCCAAGTCAAGTGATGCGGCACAAGAACACCGGACTGTATCCGCCGTTCAACGCCGAGAAGACTCTCGACCTTCGCGATGAATTCGTCTTGAGTGGACGCGATCTCAGCGAAATCCTTAACCTCTGCGATGTTCGCAACACTGGTCGTTACGATCGGCACTCCACATGAAAGATAAACATAGAGCTTCAGCGGATTCATTGCCTTGCTTACGGCATTGTCGACATGTGGCATGATTGCGACGTCGAAGCCCTTAATGTATTGGATTACATTTTCGTAGGGCTTGACACCCATAAAATGTACATTCTGGCGGCCGCGCAGTCTCAAGACATCCGGAGATCGGTGGGCCGATCCGATCAGGACAATCTGCCATTCCGGCTTCTCGTCTGCCATACGCTGAAGTAGTTCTACATCAATTCGATCTCTTAGGTTGCCGACATAGCCAATGATCGGCCCTCTAAGTTCATCGAAGATCGCGGGACGATGGTATTCTTCCGTAGCACGCTGCTCCGCTGCATTCGTGATCACTTCGATGTCACGCCGCATGGGCAAGAAAGCATCGCGAGCCGCATCACAATTGGTGAAAACCATGTTCACTCGACTCAGGGTCTCCTCGTAGCCGGCCCTAACCCGCCGATTGTGCTCGACCGTGGAAGGCATCGCCCTCTGATCGTCGATCAAATCAGCGATACTCAGGCTGAATCCGAGCTCGTCATGAATTTCTGCATATTCGAACACAACCGGCGCGACCCATCCAATCAGCGGACCATTTATCCCTGCTTCCTGCAAAGTTTGACGAATCCAAGGGACATACGCACTCTTAGGTGGAAGTACCTGGCCAAGAAAACCTTCTGCCGCCTGTCCGGACCTATGCACGAATACTCGGCGGCTGATTTTCTCGCCGTCCGCAATTTTCAGGAATCTGCTGATGACGTTGCTTACGACATGGTTGGTCTGATCCAGATAAGCATCTGCATCTGTCCTGACGCTAGCTCGCACTTTCCTCCCCTCCAGCGGGGCGTCGAACTGGACGATGCGGCCGACGCGGGGATGCCGCGCTAGGTACTTGAGGAGCATGTCATGACGTCGACCATAAAGCCCAGTGTCGTTCTGCTTCCAGAAGAACGCAATGTCGAATGGCTTGTCTTTTCTCAGTGCCGGGAATGGAAGCCTCACGTTTGACCACGACGGCTGAACCAACGGCATCGGCGCATTGGCGATCGAGCTGACGAAGTCCAGCACTTCCGTCCATTGCTCGTTCCACGAGGTCTTGACAGCTAAGGCACTTCGCGAGATGGCATTGAGGCGGGCTACGTTTACAGCGTAGCTCAGCTCCCCCAGGAAGAAATCTCGCGATCGACGAACGCAGGCTACATCGCCCGCTCGCCCCTTTGAAATATTTGTAAGAAATGCATCCAAGTCACCATCCCTCCGAACGAGAGTGACGACAGACGGGGACGGTATGTCGCGAAAAGGGGCAACATCGGTTACCGCCACGGGAACTCCGGTGGCCAGCGCATCAGTCAGTTTCGCGGGAATCTGGTATGCGGAGACCGGTGAACTCACGTCCTGCAAGAGGCAGACGCCGTCCGCCATCGTGATTAGCTGAGGGAGCCGCTCCCAGGGCTGATCTGGAAAGATGCGAATTCGCGCTCGTTTAAATGACGCGATCTTTCCGTCAATTCGCTTATCGTTGGGCGAGCCGATAATGCAGAGGACAAGATTGGGAAGCTCGAGACGTTCGAGTGCCTCTGCAATTCGAAACACTCCCTTGTGCGCCCGAGGCGTTCCCAAAAATAGGATGACCTTGTCTTCAGGGGGGAATCCGAACTCCTTCCGAATCCTGGCGCGCACATCCGGATTGGGCCCGAACGTTGCCTCGTCGCGCGCATGCCTCACTACAATTCCGCCGAACCGTTCCTGCAATGCGACGTTCGAGGTGATCACGCCATCAAAGGTCGGCACGAGGGATTCGGCAAGCCTCGTCCAGGTTTCCCCGTAGAGGCGCGCCAAGTCCCCGTTGCCGCGAGAATGTTCGGCCTTCACTTCGGCCAGCGACATCGGCTCACCACCGGGGAAGAACGACAGCTCGTGATCGTCCACATCGATGAGCACGGGACACCCCAGACGATGTTTGAGAAGCATTCCCAAGACCATGCTGGGCATACGCGCCTTGCACGCAACAACAAGGTCGGCTTCTGCCTCTTCGACGAACTTAAGAGCCTTCCGACAAAAGTCCTGAATTTCATCGGCGGCAAAGGTCCGAAAAGGGATACTCGATCCTTGGACGGGCCCCCAGACTTTGCCGCCATATTGCTTGAAGAGTGGTCCGATGAGCTCTACGTCGTATGTAGCCTTGAGCATATCCGCGACGAGATATGCTCGGCCTACCGGGTTATGCCCCATGTCCCAGGCGATCACAATTGCCTTCTTGCGCCCGGAAAACAGACGCGCAGGCGGACCGGACGATAGGATCGAGGCGGGTCGCGGCACCAGCGGGTTCTCACTCCGAGCCTCCGGATCCTTGCTCGGGACAACGGGAAGAGCTGACCTCTCGTTGCCGGGCTTTTGCGGCGCGAGCCTGGCAACAGGACTCGCCGGCTGAACGACAACAGCCGGCGGTTGCCGGACTGCGGGTCGACTCACCGCGGAGGGCGGTGTGGCCGGCTCGGCCGGCGGGCGCAGTAAAGCTCGCGAAGCCTCAACCCGTGTGGAAAACATACAGACGGAATGAGCATCAGGCTTGAACTGGAGGGAAAGTCGGTAAGCCCCTCCACCACTGAACGCCGCGGCCCGCGCCGTTCCCAGTACAATGAGCCTCTTTGCCGTGCGAGCGGTCGAAAGCTCAAACCGGGAGAAAAACTTGGTGGTGCCGCCTTCCGTTTCCTCCAGGATGGCGATCCATTGGAGCTTTTTCTTGACGTCAAAATCGCTCGGAAACGAAGCCTGAAACCTTAGATCGTAACCTCCAGGCGACGGCGCCAACTTTTCAAGTGATAGTCGCTGCCACAGTCGAACCCGGCCTGGCGTACCTGGCCACATTAGTTGCAGACCGCGTTCCGCGTCCCACTTGACCGAACCGGACTTCTCGGCGTCGGCGCGCTTGATGTCGGCCCACCAGCGCCCGGAAATCGCCAGCTTTCGCTTCCAGCGGGCAACTTCCTTGACTTGAGAGAAATCGATCTCCTCTATGAGAGGAATGATCTCCACGGCTGACACATTCGTCATAACTGTCTCACCGCCTCAGCCAACACGCACATCTGCATAGACGCCACGACATCGATGCAAACCCTACGCCAAATAAAGCCCCGCACCGACGGGAGCCCCTATCCACATGCTACGACCAAGAGCTCGCTTTATAGAAGAAGTTCACGCGTGAATCTCGACCGGTGCGCGCTTGTTTTACATTAGCCCCAAGCGCATGGGAAGAGCCGGTAGATCGCGGACTTTCCGATTGGAGCAGCGAGGGTTTCAGAGATATTTCCAGCCGGTACTGATGGCTCGCCTACCCGCCGAGCCTCACCCAGCGCATACATTACCCTCTCTGAGAATTCTCAGTAACCCGCCGAAAACCAGACAAGCTTTGTTCTCCCCGCAACCAGTGTACTCCAAACTTCATACCTTGCGATGCCGACATCAGCGCCCAGAGAACCTTACGCCTTGAAATGTGCATATCCTCCAACCAATGCAACCTGAACATTCTGAATGTAGAAAGGAATTAGCGACTCTTCCGACGCAGCGCCATAGGCCCCTGGCTTCTGCGTTCAAAGGGACCACATCGAATGCCTGATGATTGCTGTTTACTGGATGGATCTGAGTTAGAGGATATCACCGCTGACAAAAACGCCCTTCGCATCGGGACTTGCATGCGCGTAGCCCCCCCCTCTTCGCGAGCAACAAGATCCCGGGGGAACGGAAATGACCTTAGATCATCTCCTCGTCAGATCATATGCCCGTCCGAGGAGCCACAGATGCAGCCGCCCACAACCTTCGGGTCCCCCCCATGTCCCGAAGCAACTTAAGAAAAGTCGCGTATCGAGCCAGCACCTCTTCCTCAGGAGCATCTTTCGCCCCGGCCGCCAAGATAGCCGCCACTAGTGAATCCCTGTCTATTTTGTGAACTGGTTCCGACACCACTTTTGGATCGTTCATGGTCGCCTCATAAATACGTTGTTTCTACAAAGATGTCAGCTTGAACAGTTCTTCGTCAAGCTGTATCTCCCGCAGCGCGCAGCCGCTTCACATTGCGATAAGGCTGCTTGGGTTGATGGAGCAAACTCTATGCGCGTCATTCTCCACGTTGGAATGGGTAAGGCCGGTAGCTCGACCCTGCAGGCAACGTTTGCGCAGCAACGAGGGCTCCTTCGAGAGAGCGGCTATCTATACGCCGAAATCGGACGCGCAAACGAACTAACGCACAACCCTCTGGTGATGTGCTTCCAGGAACAGCGCCCGAGAATATTTGCCCAAGAGAAATTCGATGCCGCCGCTTACTTAAAGCGATTAGCGGATACCGCTAAACAGTCGGATGCAGCAACGATGATCCTGTCTTCCGAGTTTCTTTTCTATATGAACCGCGCTTCACTTGAAAAGCTAAAGACATTTCTCGCCGACTGTTTTTCAGACATCCAAGTAGTTGCCTATCTGCGGGAACCAGTAAGCTATTATCTCTCGCTTCAGCAGCAAATCGTAAAGGCATCAGCGCAAATCATCTCCCCGTTTAACTCTAGCTCTGCGATGAAGGGCGGAGTCGAACGTTACCAAGCAGTTTTCGGTTCAGCCTTCTCGGCTCACGACGTAAGTCGATCATCCCTTGTGAAGAACTGCGTAGCTCAGGACTTTCGCACCAGATATCTTCGCGACGTCAAGGAGGATGCATTCGTCACGGTTACGAAGAACGAGTCTCTTTCTGCAGAAGCCATGTGCATTCTGCAGGCATTGCATCAGAATGGCTTCACGGGCCCCGATAATGTCTTCACCGACGCCAAGCATGAGATTATGAAAGAGTTGAGGAAGGCCCAGCGAAAGCTTGCGATTGTTGGCAAGCCTTCTCTCAAGAGTGATATCGAAGCCGGCTTGTCTTCGAAGTTTCGAGACGAAGTGCAATGGGTAAATGATGCAACGGGACTTTCACTCAAAGTTGGAGTGGAACGAAAGGAACCCACCCCCGAACATTGGAAATCAGAGCGCTTGAGAGATCTTTTGGCTGTGACTGATAGCCAGATAGATCGACTCAATAGTCAGCTCATTGCCCAGCTATGGGGAAATCGGATTCCCAAGCCGCCCAGAAAGCGCCCTCAGCTAATCGAATAAGAGCGACTGCCGCTACCGTCAGTTCAAACTCTCGATCTTCCCACCAAGAAATGCATCATAATCTGGTGGCTTCTTAAGGCCACACTCTTGGATGCGCATTCTGAACACTTCGTCAGCAAGATAGAACGCACTCTTGTAGTCAGACGCCGTCGGCCTGATCTGCTGGGCTGCGACTCCAGGCAGGGTTCTTGAGGAGGAGCATACCTGCTTGACGATAAAGTCCTCCAGACTCTGGATGGCATTCTGGTCGTCGGGCGACACAGGGTGCCCCTGCTTCTTTCTTATGTTCGCCAGCCATAAAACAGCAGAAAGATAATATGTATGATATGAAAGCGCTCTGCGCCCCCTCCGACGCTCGGCCGCCACGCCGCCTAACGGCTCGATAGCATCGATGGCACGTCGCCAGACGCCGTCGGCATAAGCCTTTAACGACGGACTAGACGCCACCAACGAGAATGATGCCGCGGTCACGCCGGACCAAACATACAGATTATCTACAATTTGATGTTTGTCGTATCGCCCCTCGAACTGCTCGGCCGCAAAAATCGCAAGACTTTCCAGCCAAGCGAGTGTCTCTGGCCTGAGAGATACGCCACGGCCACGAAGCCGAAACACTCCCATATTAAGGCCAGTGGAGTATCTAAGCAGTTGCCGGGTGGAGGCAAAGTTGTTCCCTCGGGTCAGCAAGGCATTCGCTTGCGCCCACGCGTCCAGATTTTCTACTGCGCACGCCGCCGCTCCAGGCGCCCCTTCACTTCCTGCCGCGACTATCGCCGCCAGTTCCCGAGGCACGGCCACCAATTGTCTGTTAGCCTTGCGGTTTTCTTCGTTCGGAATTGAGCCCGCATCGTCGACGTACGGGGGTAATGCTTCCGGCCGCGCAATTGGCGGAACCATTACACAGTCCGCTGCCTCCCGTGCCCCTGCGGGCATCGCAACGTTAAGGCACGCTGCAAGAAAAAAAGCGCTAATCACCTTAGCCGACTGGCGTCGTATGGTGTACATCATCGGCATAAGTATTGCTGTTCAGCAAGCTATGGACAAGACTGTTTAGAGAGAGGTTTGGTTGCTTGAAACTCCAAAAGACAGCGCACAGCTGGTTTGCACAATCTGTGGCACGCGAAGCGCGATCGACAGAGGTGGGCATGCTTCTGTAAGGGAAGGCTTTCCCTGCCCAGAATGTAAGGCAACCCTTCGGTATCGGGACCAAGCAGCATTGATCTTGGACGAGTTTGGCAAGGGCCAGTTTCTCTCCCTCGCGCAGCTTGTGCGCAGCAAGCTGCTGGATTCGTTGGCGATATATGAGCCGGCGCTACGCGGCCCCTTTGTCAGGTTGTTTTCCAAACTTCCGAATTATCGGCGAAGCTACTTTTGGGATGGAGCGCATCATGGAGACGTTAGAAACGGCGTGCCATTTGAAGACTTGAGGCAATTGTCCTTTCCCGACGCTTCTCTGGATCTGGTACTTACATCGGACGTGTTAGAGCACGTAATGGACCCGATGAAGGCCCATCAAGAAATCGCTAGAGTGCTCAAAGTAGGTGGAGTCCATATCTTCTCCATGTCTACTCGGTGGCCACTGCCGGATAAAACCATCTCTCGAATTCGCGTTGTCGACGACGACATTGAGCACGCGTTGCCCCCAAGGTTTCGCAGGGCTGGCGACGGCTCGGCCAGCTTAGTGGTGACCGACTTCGGCGCAGATGTGATCGCAAACTTGCGCTCGATCAATCTTGCTACGCAGATCGTAAGACGGAGCCTGCCTGCAGACATTGCATACCAAAATGCCACATTTGTTGCGCGACGGCTGGGCTAGTAATGCGCTCGAGTTCCGTCGTTCATTGCGGCTTATTCGCTCAACGTCCTGAATGCCAAGCGTGCCATCTTGGCCCAAACGACTCTCTCTTCTTCGGAAACATCTCTCCACTTGCGAGAATGGGCCATCATTTGAACGGAATGGACTCTCTGCAATTGCCGCGCTAGTTTCGAAATTTTATTTTCTCTTCGAGCCGCTGCATCTTTCGCTGGGGATTTTGACACAGTAGAGTTCCATGTTGCTATTGGTGTACGAAAGTATCAAGGTAGTAATAGCTTTACTATCGCAAATCGCCCGCTCTTCAGGGGAGAAGGATTTGTGCGCTTGCGAGCGGCAGGGCACCTAGGGCGATGAAGATAATTTGAGCCGGGACGATGGCTCCTTTCTCCAGAAGCAAAACAGCTGCAGAGAATTAACGAGTTGCTGATGCAAGATTCAGATCGCAGCCGTCAACGGCAAATTGCCATGGAGAAAGCTAGCGGCCCCGACAAGGCTAGCGCTCTTCTCGCCCGGATAAGCAAAGATCGCAGCGAGCATGCAAAATCCGCAATCGATCGTGACAGTAGCAGGATTGAGAACGCAGTATCAACCATAGTCAACCTGCCCTGGCCCCCGCAGACGAAGCCTAGGTTTTCCTACTCCACGCTTCTGAGCTTCGCCTTGTGCGTATTGCTGCCGGTCATCGCGGCTTCGATCTATTACTTTGCCATCGCATCCGATCAATACGTTGTAGAATTTCAGTATACGGTTAGAGAGGGTAAGTCCGGCTCGCCGTCGAGCATGCCCTCGTTGCAAGGGGCGGCCTCGCTCATGGGAATGGCCTCCTCATCCGTGGATGACTACACGGTTACGAACTTCGTCACGAGTCGTCAGGCGATCTTGGACATTCAGAAGAAGTTCGATCTGCGCGGCATGTTCAGCGGCGACCAGATCGACTATTTCTCACGCCTCCCCGCTGATGCTCCGATCGAGAAGTTCGCCACTTACTGGCAGCGCATGGTCAACGCGAGTTTCGATCAGATCACAGGCATCGGCACTGCACAGGTGAGGGCTTTTTCGCCCGAGGATGCCCTGCAGATCGCCAATACGCTGCTGTCCCTGTCGGAAGAGCTGATCAACAAGATTTCGAATCGCCCGCAGCTCGACGCGATTCGCTTCGCCGAAGCAGATGTCGCCCGCGCCGAGGAACGCCTCAAGAAGTCGCGGGTCGCCATGACCCAGTTCCGCAATACCGAGCAGGTGATCGATCCGCAAAGCAGCGTCGTCACGAGCAACGCCAACCTCAGCCAGACGATTCGGGCAACCATTGCCCAGCTCGAAACCGAGCTCGCCACCCTCCGAAAGGGCAGGCTGGCCGCCTCCGGAACCCTCGTCAACTCCCTCGAAACCCGCATCAAGGCCGCCCGCGAGCAGCTCGCGATCGTCGAGAGCCAGGTGAAGGAGATGCAACACGGCAACAATCCTCTGGCCGACATCGTCGGACGCTATGAGGAACTCACGCTCGAGCAGCAATTCTCCCAGACCATGCTGCAAAGCGCCATGACGAGCCTTGAACAAGCCCGCGCCTACGCCCTCGCACAGCACATCTATGTAAGCCCCTTCGTCTATCCGTCGTTGCCGCAAAGCTCGACCTATCCGAAGAGGGCCCTTTCGGTGGTGGTCGTCGGGCTCTTTGCGATGCTCCTGTGGATGACGGGCACCATGATCGTTCGCTCGATCCAGGAGCAGCTGAACTAGATCATGGCGTCGAGTCCGGAGTCGTCTTCCGTTTCTTCGCGGTCGGGAGTGCGCTCGACACCGGGCGCCGGAGTCTCCGGGAGCTTGCGAAAGACCGCGAGTCCCTCCTTGAAATCGTTGAAGGGAAAGAGGCGTCCTCCGTGGAGAATGCTCAACTGACCACCAAAATCACGAGCTATCGCTAGCCTGGAGGTCGCCAAGATCATCCCTGCTTCGCCTGCCCGCATACGATATGCCTGTTCACCGGAAGGCAGAAACTTAGGAGGTAGACGGTGGACCTGATCATCAAACAGGTAGTAATCGCACGGCAGTGCGTAGAACAGAGCGGAATTGAGGGCTCGCTTATCAGTATTATTCAACGTACGCACCTGCCTGAAGTGAACGTCGTCCATCATAATGTACTTGCGGACGAACTCTTCCACCTTAAGCGGATCTGCAACGTAAAGAATACATAACCCCCTAATAAGCTGCCTGACAGTGGTGCCTGGATCGCCGCGGACGAGGTTCTTTGTCGAGGAGACGACTCCCTGCCTCTCCACCCACCCTTCGGTAGGGGAAAGCCATCCACTTATCACATCCAGAAGCGTGGTCTTTCCAGCACCTCCCGTCGCCAGAATGACATGTCGAGACTTGGGCTCGATTTTCCAATTAATCTCTCGGAGAACTTCGTGTGTGCGCGACCCGTGGCCGACCGTCTTGGAGATTCCGTGCAATGTGATCACGACCCGCTCACTGACCGAAGCGCAACGTGGCTCGATGCGCCGCGATTCCCAGAATGATGACGATGGCGGTGGTGTCGATCAGATAGTCCCTGTCGAGCGTGAAGACCGGGTACGTGCCGTACAGGCCGAGCCGGAACCATTCGATGCCGTGCATGATCGGATTCCACACGACGATGCTTCGAACACTCAAGGGAAGTAGGTCCACAACGAAGAAGACGCCGGATAGGAATGCAAGCGCCATGGTGGCCCTGCCGTAGACGAACTGCCAGATCTTTGAGGCCTTGGTCGCGGCCGCATTCAACAGTCCCACACCGATACCGAGCCCACAGAGCCACGCGAGTGAGACGATGCAAAGGTCGATCCTGACGGGAGCCGCTTCCTTGAAACCCAGGAACCACATGACGGTGAACCACACGACCATCGTGGTCAATATGATGCCGGTTTCCGCGATCGTGGAAGCGATCACCATCTGGGTGCTGTCTACCTGTGGCAGTCTCCTTTGCGGACTTGGCGCCGCACCGCGCAGACGGACCGACAACCGGAAGAAGACGTAGAAGGGGAAGATGCCGGACGAGTAGAACACGAAGGTCGATGTGCCGTAGTTGGGCAATGAATCACGCAGAACGCCCCTAATCGCGACAAGGAGGACGACGAGGATCAGCGGCTCTAGGAACGTCAGAACCGCACTGAAGCGGCTGCCACGGAACTTCTGATCGAATTGAAGAACGGCGAGATAGCCGACGACCCGCAGCCAGGCGGAAATTCCCAGGAGCAGGCCTTTCTTCCTGCCGGCAGCCCTCTGATCAGGGACCCGAGCGCTTGCGGCCAGCGCGACTTGAAAAAACTTCTCGACCACGTGAATTTCTCCGTGCGCTTATCCGTGGCGCCGTCCGTCGTACCAAAGCGGATGATCAGAACCATTGCACCGAAGGCCCGCCAGGCCCGGGAGACACTCTTGCAGGAATTCGGACGAATGTTAGTTCAGCTGACCGACTCTGTCTCGTCGGGGCTGTTCGATTTGCGCTGGTGGCTGTTGCCACTGGTCGTGCTCTTGGTCTCCATACTCTGGATTCTCTTCCGGATCGCCATTTACAGGAAATAGTCAGGCAGCGAGGGGCCCCGGCATCGGCGCACGCGATGCTGCAGAATACCTGTAACCGACAGATCGGAATGGAATGGTGCCCCGAGACGGAATCGAACCGCCGACCCCATCATTACGAATGACGTGCTCTACCAGCTGAGCTATCGGGGCATCGGCGGCGGGTTTAAGGGAAAGGGGGCGCGGGCGCAAGGCGCTGTTTCGCCCCCGGCCATCCCCAACCGGACCCCGCTTCGGCCGAAACCGAAGCATGCGGCGCGCGGGAAGGTTATAGAACCCCCTCCATGACCACCCTGCTCTCGCTCCTGCCCCTCCTCCTCGTCCTGGGCCTGTTGGCCTCGGGCCGCGCCAGCGCGCTGGTCGCGGGCCTGGCGGGGCTGGCGGCCACCCTCGCCGCCTCGGCCGCGCTGGTGATGCAGGCGGATGGCCCCGCCGCCGTGGCGCTGCTGTTCCGCCGCGAGGTGCCGGCCGGCCTGTGGCTCTCCTGGCACGTCATTGCCATCATCGTCACCGGCGTCTTCTTCCATCGCGCCACCCTGGCCCGCGGCGGCGGGCCGGGCGCCGGGACGCTCGAGGCCTCGCCGCGCCGCCTGTTCTCGGTCTGCTTCCTGCTGGCGCCCTTCGCCGAATCGGTGACCGGCTTCGGCGTGGGCTACATCATCGCGCTGGCGGCGCTGCGGCGGCTGGGGATCGGCGGCATGCCGGCCCTGCTGCTCGGCCTCTACAGCCAGTCGCTGGTGCCGTGGGGCGCGCTGGCCATCGGCACTACCGTGGGCGCCACCCTGGCCGGCCTGGCGCCCAGCCAGCTCGGCCTCAGCTCGGCGGTGCTGCAGGTACCGATCCACGCGATGTACCTCCTGCTCTACTGGCGCTTCGCCCGCGAGGCCGGCGTGGCGGTGCCGGCGCTGCAGAAGCTCGACGACCTCCTGTGGACGGCCGCGCTGCTGGCGCTGGTCTGGATGGCCAACCGCTTCAGCGACGTCGAGATCGCCGCCGCCGCGCCCACCGCCCTGCTGCTGGCCGTGCGCTTCTGGCGCGACGAGCGGCCCGACGGCGCGCGCCTGCGCACCACCCTGCGCACCGCCGCGCCCTATGTGGCGCTGACCCTGGCGCTCTGCGCCACCCGCCTCGTGACGCCGCTGCGCGACCTGCTGAAGCCCTTGTGGGCGCTGCGCCCGTTCGACAACCAGCCGGCCTTCGCGCCGTTCTACGCGCCGGGCTTCTGGCTGCTGGCGATCGGCCTCGCCGTGGTGCTGCTGGCGCGCGCCCCGCTGGCCAGGGTCGCGGCCGAGGCGGCGCGCGGCGCCTGGCGCGCCTGCGCCGTGACGCTGGCCTTCGTGGTGATGGCGGAATTTTATGTCGGCTCCGGCATGGCGACCTCGATCGCCGAGGCGCTGCGGGCGGTCGCGGGACGCGGCGCGGCGCTGGGCGTGCCGCTGTTCGCGGCGGTCGGCGGCTTCCTGACCGGCAGCGGCGCGGCGGCCAACGCCATGCTGATGCCGATGGAGACCGCGCTGGCCCGCGCCCTCGCCCTCGATCCGGCCTGGATCGCCGCCGTCCAGAACAGCGTCACCGCCAACCTCACCATGCTGTCGCCGATCCGCGTCTCGATGGGCGCCGCCATCCTCGCCCTCTCGACCTCCGACGCCGCCCTCTACCGCCGCGCCTGGCCGCTCGCCCTGCCGCCGCTGCTGACCGGCGTGGCGGCGGTGCTGGCACTGCTGGCCCTCTGAACGTGAAGGAAACCATGCGCCGATTCGCCCTGTCTCTCTCCCTCACCTTTTCCTTCGCGACAACGGCCCTGGCCCAGGCGGACAGCCCGGCCTTCGATTGTGCCAAGGCGCGCGACGGCAGCATCGAGAAGTTGATCTGCGGGGATGCCGCCCTTTCATCCCTCGATCGCAAGCTGGCCGAGGTCTATGAGGCGGCGACCCGGAAGGCCGTCAACGAACACCCGCCCACCCTGAAGGCCGAACAGATCGGCTGGATCCGGGGGCGCAACGACTGCTGGAAGAGCGACGACAAGCGGTCCTGCGTCGAGGCCGAATACAGGCAGCGGATCGCCTCGCTCCAGGCGCGCTATCGACTGGTGGCCGGCACCGGTCCGGCAACCTTCTTCTGCGACGGCGACCGCCGCAACGAACTCGTCGTGACGTTCTTCCCGACAGACCCAAGGACGCTGATCGCCGAGCGCGGCGACGCGACGTCGCTGATGGTCCGCCAGTCCGCCGGACCGGAGGCGGGATATGTCGGCCGGAACGAAACCTTCACCGAGAAGGAGGGCACGGCCGTGGTGACGTGGGGATACGGCGCTCCGCCGATGCGGTGTACGCGGGCACCCTGAACGGCAAACGACTCCTGAACCGCGACCCCATTCAAGGAAGAGATCATCGCCACGGCCTGTTGAGTTGCCACCTGTCGGTCCGTCAGCAATCCGGAGCGCTGGCCGTCTCCGCCAGGCTGAGCGTGGCGGCGGTGCTGGCACTGCTGGCCCCTGGAAAATTGACCGAATCCGGGTTCAACACCGGGGGGGGGGGGGGGGGGGGGGGTGCGACATCCGTTTCAGTTGTTTCGTTTATTTCGTTTATTTCGATTAAGCGGCTCATGCGGCCCTTGCCGGCCTCGCCGGCACCGGCCATCCTGCGTTTGATATATGACCGTCACGCGCCGCCATCTGCTCGCCGCTGGCCTCGCCGGACTCGCCGCCCTGCCCGTCGCGCGACCCGCCGGCGCCGTCATCGTGCTGGATCGCACCTGGCGCGCCGAGGGCGGGAGGCCCGGCCATGAGAGCGAAGGCTTCCGCGCCCACGAGGCGCTGGCCCACCAGAGCCAGTTCGCCCCCGTCATCCCGCTCTCGACCGACGGCGGCGAGGACTGGGGCATCGGCTCGGCGACCTGGCTCGGCAACTACGGCGGCAACGCCTGGGTGCTCAGCGCCTCGCATCTCTTCGCGCGGGACGATTCGGTGTTCGACTTCACCCTCCGCGCGCCCGACGGCACGCTGTGCAAGGGCGACCGCCAGATCCGCCATCCGCTGTTCAACGGCAACAACGACGACACCACCGGCTACGACGTGGTGCTGCTGCGCCTCCGCGGGCCGATGAACGGCGGCGGGCCGGCGCCGCTGCTCTATGGCGGCACGCACGAGGAAGGCGCGCCGGTGGTGATGGTCGGCTACGGTGCGCGCGGCATCGGTTCGATCGGCGAGAACGACGCCTATGACGGACCCTCGGGCGCCAAGGCGGCCGCCACCAACGTGATCGACGAGGCGATGGACCCGGTGCAGCCGCCGCCGCGCACCGGCGATCGCGGCAACTGGCTCTCCGTCACCCTGCGCCGCGAGACCGAAGGCGCCGGCCGGCTCGACGGGCTGCTGGGCTCGGGCGACAGCGGCGGCTCGCTGTGGATGCAGACGCCAGCCGGCTGGGCGATCGTCGGCGTGAACGCCAATGGCGGCGACCGCTACGGCGACTCCTCGTACTTTGCGCGGGTGTCGGGCCTGCGCCCCTGGCTCACCTCCCACGTGCCGGGGTTGCGGTTCGGAGGGTGAGCCCGCTTTGCTCTGGCTGGCGCGAGATAGAGACGGCTGGCGGTCCAAGTCTCAGCGCTTATCCACGGATAAACGAAGGTAACGCAAACCATAAGCCGCGCGGGTCACTGTGCGGCAGTCCTCCACTGGCGAGCCATTCCTCGACGATGGCATCGGCAATGGCACGGGTTGTTTCTCCGTAATCGACCGCCTGCCAGTCATGCGGAGGGGGCCATCCGGGCCTTACCTGAATCGGCGAATCAGCCGTCGCGATACGCCAAACCCCGATAACGGGCTTCGCCCCGCTCTCCAGCAGAGCAATCACACCACGACGCACAAAGTCCGTGAGCGCGTCCTCCCTCAATCGGAAGCCGTACCAGCCATCGGACACCAAAGACCAAAGAGCGACAGCATCGACTTCAAGGCCACTGGCTATCTCTTCGAAGCACTCTTCGATTGTGGCCCCGTATTCGCGCCGAAGTATCATGTTCCGAGTTTCCTATCGTGGCTCACATTCCTCGCGAACCAAACGCTGAAATCCAACGGATCGGACCCATTGCGACGCCATTCTTCTACGATGGCTTCGGCAATCATCTCTGGCGTGTCGCCATAGTCGAGCCGTTTCCACACAACTCCCGGCGAACCATTGCGCCAGAGCGCACTATGCGCCACGGCGGCCCCACCTACCGGCGCGGATGGATGGGCGCCTGCAGCAAGCAATGCCAAGATGCAGCGCCGCAAGATGTCATCTCGCCCTGCTTGAGGCAGGGCGAAGCCTTGCGCTACAGCGACCAGCCAATGAAGGCTGATCTCATCGACGTCCAATTCTCTACGCACGACAGTATGGGCTCGTCGATTGTCTGGCTCTCTTCGTCTCTCGGATCGTCGCTCATTGCGCTGACTCTCGCCTTCAGGCCGGCACATAGGCCGGCTTTACAAGGATGTTATCCGGCGGCACACGTCGGCAACAGCATCCAGCAATGCCTACCCCTCACCCGTCCGGCGCCGCTTCCCCCCCCTCTGGCACAGTCGCATTTTGCCTCTATGATCGCCGCCGCCCCGCGGATGGGGCGGATTTCGCGGGAGGGAACGATGGCCAAGGTGGCATTTCTGGGACTGGGCGTGATGGGCTTTCCGATGGCGGGGCATCTCGCCGCCAAGGGCCACGAGGTCACGGTCTACAATCGCACCTTCGCCAAGGCCGAGGCCTGGACGCAGAAGCACAAGGGCAAGGCCGCCAAGACGCCGCGCGAGGCCGCGGCCGGCCAGGAGATCGTGTTCTGCTGCGTCGGCAACGACGACGATCTGCGCTCGGTCGTGCTGGGGCCGGATGGCGCGTTTGCCGGCATGGGCAAGGGCACCATCTTCTTCGACAACACCACCGCCTCGGCCGACATCGCGCGCGAGCTCCATGAAGCGGGCCAGAAGCTCGGCATCGACTTCATCGACGCGCCGGTCTCGGGCGGCCAGGCGGGCGCCGAGAACGGCCAGCTCACCGTGATGTGCGGCGGCGATCCCGCGCCGTTCGACAAGGCCAAGCCGGTGGCCGACGCCTTCTCCAAGGCGGTCACGCTGATTGGCCCGTCGGGCTCGGGCCAGATCACCAAGATGATGAACCAGATGTGCATCGCCGGCATCGTGCAGGGCCTGGCCGAAGCGCTGAACCTCGGCCAGCGCGCCGGGCTCGACATGGAGAAGGCGCTGGGCGCCATCTCCAAGGGCGCGGCGCAGAGCTGGCAGATGGAGAATCGCTGGCAGAACATGGTCGCCGGCAAGTTCGACTATGGCTTCGCCGTCGACTGGATGCGCAAGGACCTCGGCATCGCGCTGGCCGAGGGCAAGCGCCAGAAGGCCGGCATGCCGCTGGTGGCACTTGTCGACCAGTTCTACGAGCGGGTGCAGGCGCGCGGTGGCGGCCGCTGGGACACGTCGAGCCTGATCCAGCCGCTGCAGAAGCCGTAGGGTCGCCGCGGTGAGCGGCGGCTACACGCTGTGGGGCCGGCCGGGCTGGGGCTCGGCCCTCGTCGAGGCGCAGCTCGACTGGTACGGGCTGCCCTTCACCTACGAGACGGTCGGTGATCTGTTCAAGGACCCCGGCGCCAAGGCCAAGCTCGAGAAGGTCAATCCGCTGGCCCAGGTGCCGACCCTGGTGATGCAAGACGGCAGCGTCATGAGCGAGAGTGCCGCCATCACCTTGCTGCTGGCCGACGTCACGGGCAGCGACTCCCTGGTGCCCGGATCGGGCGCGCCGGAGCGCGCAAAGTTCCTGCGCTGGCTGGTGTTCCTGGTGGCCAACATCTATCCCACCTTCACCTATGCCGACGATCCGGCGCGCTTCGTCTCGGTGAACAATGCGCGTGACCCGTTCCGGGCCGCCGCCGACGCCTATGCCCAGCGCCTGTGGCGCCAGGTCGAGAGCGCGGCCGGCGCACCCTGGTTCCTGGGCGAGCGCTTCTCCGCCCTCGACATCTATATCGGCGTCATGACCCGCTGGCGCCCGCGGCGCGGCTGGTTCGAGGCCGAGACGCCCAAGCTCTTCGCCATCGCGCGCAAGGCCGATGCACGGCCGGAACTGAAAGAAACCTGGAGGAGGAACTACCCATGAAACGCCCCCTGAAGCGCCGCAGCTTCGTGGCACTCGCGACCGCCACCACCGCGACCACCGCCCTGGCCGGCGCCGCCAGCGCGCCCGCCTTTGCCCAGGCGAACTATCCCGACAAGCCGATCACCATGGTGGTGCCGGCCCCGCCGGGCGGCGGCACCGATCTGGTGGCGCGACTCTATTCCGACCTGCTGAGCCAGGAGCTGGGCGTGCAGGTGATCGTCGACAACAAGGGCGGCGGCAACGGCAACATCGGCACGGCCATCGTCGCCCGCGCCAAGCCCGACGGCTACACGATACTGATGCAGTATTCGGCCTATCACTCGGCCAATCCGGCGCTGATCAAGGACCTAAACTGGAAGCCCGATGATTTCGTGGGCGTCGCCATGGGCGCGATGGCGCCGCACGTCATCGTGGTCGCCAAGAAGGTGCCGGTCGACGATCTCAAGAGCTTCATCGCCTACGCCAAGGCCAATCCCGGCAAGCTGAACTACGCCTCGGTGGGCGCCGGTTCGGTGCCGCATCTCGGCGGCGTGCTGCTGAACAAGGCGGCCGGACTCGACATGGTGCACGTGCCCTACAAGGGGTCGGGGCCGGCGACCGCCGACATCGTGGCGGGCCAGGTCGAGGTCCTGATCGTGACGCCACCCGCCGTCTCCGGCCACATCCGCAACGGCAACGTGAAGGCGCTGGCGCTGGCCAGCGAGAACCGCCTGCCCTCCTTCCCCGAGATTCCGACGACGGCGGAAGCCGGCCTGCCGGGCTTCATCCTCGACGGCTGGTTCGCGCTGTTCGCGCCCGCCGGCACGCCGCAGCCGATCGTCGACAAGCTCAACGCCGCGATGCGCAAGGTCGGCAAGATGGAAGCCGTCGTCGCCCGCGCCAACCAGCTCGGCACCGTGCTGAAGGACTGGCCCGCGGCCCAGATGGACAGCTTCGCCAAGGGCGAGGTCGAGACCTGGGGCAAGGTGATCCGCGACAACAAGATCACGTTTGCGGAGTGAATCAAAAGGTCCCTCGCTACGCTCGGGATGACAATTTTTGTGAAATCGGCGCAGTGCGCCAATGCAGAAAACGCTGTCATCCCGAGCGTAGCGAGGGACCTTTCGCGTCGGTCAGAACACGTGCCGCACGCCGACGATCTGGCCGAGCGAGCGGCCGACATGTTCGGCCACCGCCGGCTCCAGCCCTTCGACCTCGATCTCGACGTTGAGACCGTCGCCGTCGGCCTGGGCGAAGACGCGGGCGGGGACGAGGCCGCGCTTGGCGATCAGTTCGAGCGCGCGCGGCAGCACGCCGGGCTCGGCGTCGGCCTCGAAACAGTAGCGGACGGCGGAATTGTTACGCTTGAGGGAGAGAACGGCAGACATCGGACGATTCCTTGGACGAAAGACAGGCGAACGCGGCAACGCAACGGTTTGCAGTGCAAACCGTGGTGCTAATTCGCCGTCCAAGGAGGTCCGTGCGGGCCATGGCACCAGTGTAGCGCGGGAGCCCGCGGGCGCGCTAGGGTCCCGGCAACGAATCCGCCGGGAAGGAAACAAGAATGCGTTCGACGCCCATCTACGAGGTGCATGCGGTCAAGTATGCCCACCTGCCGCGCAAGGCATGGGAAGTGCAGATTAACCCCGACCCGCACGACGCGGACTTCCCGATGGACTATTTCGTCTGGGTCGCCATCCCGCTCGACGAGAGCGGCCACCGCACGATCGGCGGCAAGCCGATCGTCATCGATACCGGCTTCAACGCCACCGTGGGCAAGCAGCGCGGCCGCGAGGTGAAGAAGAATCCCGCCGACCTGCTGAGCGAGATCGGCATCGACGCCAAGGAGGTCGAGGACGTCATCGTCACCCACCTCCATTACGACCATATCGGCAACTGGGACCGCTTCCCCAAGGCGCGCTTCCATCTCCAGGACAAGGAGATGAACTTCGCGACCGGCCGGCATATGTGCAAGGGACCGTTCCGCCACGCCTACGAGTGCGAGGACATCGTGGGCATGGTGCGCGCGCTCTACGGCGGCCGCCTGGTGTTCCACGACGGCGACGAGGAGCTGCAGCCCGGCATCTCGCTGCACCTGATCGGCGGCCACACGGCGGGCATCCAGTCGGTACGCATCAACACGCGCAACGGCTGGCTCGTGCTCGCTTCCGATGCCAGCCACTATTTCTGGGGCGTGAACAACGACAAGCTGTTCTCGATCGTCTACTCGGTCGCCGACATGCTGGCGGGCTACGACAAGCTCAAGAAGCTGGCCGACGGCCGCGTCGAGATGGTGATCCCCGGCCACGATGCCGAGGTGATGGTGCGCTATCCGGCTTCGGGCAAGGGACTGGAAGGCGTCAGCGTCCGGCTCGACTGACCGGCTCGCAGGCCAGGAAAGGAAACCGCTTGGCCAGGCTCGTCTTCGGCATGAACCAGTCGCTCGACGGTTACGTCGATCACATGTCGTTCGGGCCGAGCCCCGCGCTCTTCCGCCACTTCATCCAGGAGGCGCAGGAGCAGGCGGGCAGCGTGTATGGCCGGCACGTGTACGAGCTGATGCGGTACTGGGACGACGATCAGCCCGACTGGGATGACGAGCGCCACGCCTTCGCCGCGGCCTGGCGGCGGCAGCCGAAATGGGTCGTCTCGCGCTCGCGGGAGTCGGTGGGCCCCAACGCCACGCTCATCAAGGACGATCTCGAGAGCGCGATCCGCAAGCTGAAGGCCGAGCGTGACGGCGAGATCGAAGTTGCCGGTCCGACCCTGGCTAAAAGCCTTACCGAGCTGGGCCTGATCGACGAGTACCGGATCTACCTGCACCCCGTCGTGCTGGGCCACGGCACGCCCTACTTCGCCGGCCCGCGCCCGCCGCTCCGCCTCGTGAGCCACGACCGGATCGGCGAGGACGTAATCCGTTTGAGCTACGTCCCCGCCCGATCCTGAAAACGCCGCCGCCCGTCAGCCCTTGATCTCGACGCCGGCCCACTCCTCCAGCACCTTCGCCACCATGGTGAAGTCGGAGTCGGGACCGAACCGCGCCTTGGTGACGGCGAGCATTTCCAGCACCGCCGCGCCCACCAGCATGGGCACGCCCATGTTCTGCGCCTCGTCGAGGCAGAGCCGCACGTCCTTGTGCGACAGCGCGGTGGCGAAGCCGAAGTCGAACGTGCGCGGCAGCACGGCGCGCGGGAACTTGTCCTGGCTGGCACTGTTGCGACCGCTCGACACGTTGATGATGTCGATCAGCACCTTCGCATCGAGGCCCGCCTTCACGCCCATCGCCATCGCCTCGGACGTGGCGACCAGCGCCGTCGCCGCCAACATGTTGTTGGCGAGCTTGGCGGTCTGCGCGAGGCCGGGCTTCTCACCGGTGTGGAAGAGCTTGCCGAAGGTCTTGAGCACCGGCTGCAGCGCCTGATAGGTCGGCATCGGACACGACACCATGACCGCGAGCGTTCCCGCCTGGGCGCCCGTGACGCCGCCGCTCACCGGCGCATCGACCCAGCCGATGTCGCGTTCGGCCAGTTTTGCCGCGACCTCGCTCGCGACACCGGGGCCGGTGGTTGAGAGATCGATCAGCGTGCGGATCGACGAGCCGTTGATGATGCCCGCGTTCCCGCCCAGCACGACCTCGCGCACGATGGCGGGCGTCGGCAGGCTGATCAGCACGGTCTCGGCGATCGAGGCCACGTCGGCCGGCGACTGGGCAAGCTGTGCCCCGCGCGCGACCAGCGGCCTGGTCGCCTCCTCCGACACGTCGTAGACGCAGAGCCGGTAGCCCGCATCGAGCAGGCGGTGCGCCATCGGCCCGCCCATGCGGCCGACGCCCACGAAGCCCAGCAATTGACCCGTCATGCTCATTTCCTCCGGCTTTGCGCCACTCTTTCGTTTTTCTGGTATCGCTACCAGCATATGATCGCGGCGTGAGAGCATCAACGGCGGGCATCAACGGGCAGGCGGAATGAGCGGCAAGGCGCGGCAGAGCGAGGGCGGAACCCTGAAGATGCGCGACATCGCCCGCCATGCCGGCGTGTCGCCGATGACGGTGTCGCGGGCGCTGCGCGAACCGTCGGCGGTGTCGGAGGAGATGCGGCGCAAGGTCGATGCCGCGGTGCGCGAGTTCGGCTACGTGCCCAACCGCATCGCCGGCAGCCTGTCGTCGAACCGCTCCAACGTGGTCGGGCTGGTCGTCCCCAGCATCCGCAACTCGCTCTACGCCAGCATGATCCAGTCGGCGTCCGACGTGCTGCGCGCCAACGGGCTGCACCTGATGATCGCCGACAGCGGCCATAGGCTGGAGGACGAGGAGGCGCTGGTCTCGGCCTTCCTGGCACAGCGCGTCTGCGGCCTGATCCTGCACAACACGATCCACAGCAAGCGCGTGCGCAAGCTCGTCGAGGCGAGTGGCGTGCCGGTCATCGAGACCGGCAACCTGCCCGACGATCCACTCGACATGGCCGTCAGCTATTCGAACTTCGAGGCCGCCCGCGCCATGACGCTCCACCTGGCGCGGCTCGGCTACCGCCGGATCGGCTTCGTCACCCTGCCGGTGCGCAACAACGACCGTTCCGAGGAGCGCCGCCGCGGCTACTTCGCGGCCCTGGCCGAACTCGGCCGGCCGGCCGATGAGAGCCTCGTGCTCGAAGCGGCCGGCGGCTTCAGCGAGGGCGCCGATGCGCTGGTGCGGCTGGTGAAGGCGCATCCCGATCTCGACGCGGGTTTCTTCGCGGGCGAGGTGCTGGCGGTGGGGGCGCTGTTCGAATGCCAGCGCCGCGGCTGGGCGGTGCCGGGACGCATCGCCATCGCGAGCTTCGACGACGTGGATCTGCTGCGTCATGCGGTTCCGAGCGTGACGACGCTGCGCATTCCACGGCAGGAGATCGGCAGGCGCAGCGCCGAGCTGCTGGTCGGCCGCCTGCAGGGCGCGCCGGCCGAAAGGCTCAAGGTCGATCTCGGATTCGAGATCGTGCAACGCGAGAGTAGCTGAGGACACAGGCATGCTGAAGGGCAGATGCGCGCTCATCACCGGCTCGACGCAGGGGCTGGGCCAGGCGATGGCGCGGCGGCTCGCCGCCGAGGGCTGCAACATCGTGCTGAACGGCTTCGGTGATGCAGCGGAGATCGAGTCGCGGCGCCGCGCGCTCGAGGAAGAACATGGCGTCCGCGCGCTGCATCATGGCGCCGACCTCGCCGAGCCGCGCCAGATCGACGACCTGATCGAGACGGCCGTGCGTGAGTTCGGCGGCGTCGACATCCTGATCAACAACGCCGTCGTTCGTCACTTCGCGCCGGTCGAGACGTTCCGGCCGGAGGACTGGGACCGGACGCTGGCGGTGAACCTGTCGGCCGCGTTCCACACGACCCGCCTCGTGCTCGCGGGCATGCGCGAACGCGGCTTCGGCCGCATCCTCAACATCTCGTCGGTCTACGGCCTGTTCGGCGGCGTGAACCGCGTCGACTACATCACCACCAAGACGGCGCTGATCGGCTTCACGCGAGCCGTGGCGCTGGAGACGGCGCGCGACAACATCACGTGCAACGCCATCTGCCCCGGCTCCTCGCCCAGCCCGGCGATCGAGCAGCGGCTGGAGGCGTTCATGGCGGCCGAGGGCCTGGCGCGCGACGCGGCGGTGGAGAAGTTCATGGCCGGGCGCCAGCCCTCGGGCCGGTTCGTGGCCATGGAGAGCGTGGCCGCGCTGGCCGCCTTCCTGTGCGGCCCCGGCGCCGCCGACATCACCGGGGCGGCCCTGCCGGTCGACGGCGGCTGGAGCGCGAGCTGACCGGCTTTCGGCTTTTTGTGGTAGCGGTACCAGCAACTCCCTCCTAGAATTTGCACAACAAGGCAAAAACAGGAGGAAACCCATGAGCGTCACGCGTCGACAGTTCGGCCCCGTCGCAGCCTCCCTGGCAGCGGTCGCGGCGGCTTCACCGGCCTTCGGGCAACAGACCAGCGAGGTGGTGAAATGGCGTCTCACCTCCAGCTTCCCCAAGAGCCTCGACACGCTCTACGGCGCCTCGGCGACGATCGCGCGGGTCGTGGGCGAGATGACCGATGGCAAGTTCACGCTCACACCCTTCGCCGCCGGTGAGATCGTGCCCGGCCTGCAGGTGCTGGACGCGGTGTCGAACGGCACGGTCGAATGCGGCCATACCTACACCGGCTACTACATCGGCAAGAATCCGAGCTTCGTGTTCGACGGCT
The DNA here is from genome assembly GCF_965279625.1 of Reyranella sp. Lineage (GTDB taxonomy): Bacteria > Pseudomonadota > Alphaproteobacteria > Reyranellales > Reyranellaceae > Reyranella. Next base: position 4,201,063 of record NZ_OZ257251.1, on the reverse strand, counting down.
CGGTGCCGTTCGGCCTGACGCCACGCATGCACAATGCCTGGATGATGTTCGGCGACGGCCGCAAGCTGATGGACGAGGTCTATGACGGCTTCAACGTCGTGGCTCTGCCGGCCGGACAGACCGGCGGCCAGATGTTCGGCTGGTTCCGCAAGGAGCTGAAGACGCCGGCCGATTTCGCCGGCCTCAAGATCCGCACCGCCGGGTTCGGCGGCAAGGTCTTCGCCAAGCTCGGCGCCGTGCCGCAGCAGATCGCCGGCGGCGACATCTATCCGGCAATGGAACGCGGCACGCTCGACGCCTGCGAATGGGTCGGCCCCTACGACGACGAGAAACTCGGCTTCAACAAGGTCGCCAAGTACTACTACACGCCGGGCGTCATGGAGCTGGAGGCGGTCAACCAGCTGATGATCGGCAAGGCGGCCTGGGCATCCCTGCCGCCGCGCTACCAGGCGATCCTGAAATACGCCTGCGACTACTCGATGACCGAGATGCTGGCCTCCTACGACGCCAAGAACGCCGTGGCCATCGCCCGCCTGGTCGCCGCCGGCACCCAGCTCTCGGTGCTGCCCGACGAGGTGATCAAGGCGCTGCGCGTCGCGCTGGAAACCGTGCTCGACGAAGAGGCCGCGCAGAACGAGCAGTTCAAGAAGATCCTGGCCAACTGGCGCGCGTTCCGCGCCAACCAGCATCGCTGGTTCTCGATCGCCGACACCCGCGCCGAGTTCGCGGTCTATCGCAGCGACCGCTGACGCGCACTTTGTCATCCCGAACGAAGTGAGGGACCTTTGCGCGGCGCCGCCAATCGCCATCCTCCCCATTCAAATGGGGAGGTGTCGGCGTCTCACGACGACGGAGGGGTCAAGACGGCGGTGACGACGAGCATACCCCATCGCCCCGTATGACGGGTCACTTCCCCATCTGAATGGGGAAGCGATTGATGGCGAACTCCGGCGGTTCAAATCACGTCGGAAAGACTCTACGCCGCGATCGCGGCGCGGGCCTTGCCGATCATCAGCGCCGCGCGGGCGGCTTCGCGGCCCTTCTCGACGAAGTGCGCGCGGAAGATGCCGTTGTGGTGGTCGGTCTCCTGATAGTGGTGCGGCGTCAGCGACACCGACAGGACCGGCACGCCGGTGTCCATCCCGGCGCGCATCAGCCCGTCGACCACGGCCTGGGCGACGAAGTCGTGACGGTAGATTCCGCCATCGACCACGAAGGCGGCAGCGGCGACCGCGGCATACTTCCCGGTCGCGGCGAGGTCGCGCGAGAACAGCGGCAGCTCGAAGGCGCCCGGCACGTCGAACACGTCGACCTGCTCGGCGGGAATCAGTTCGAGGAATCCGTCGAGCGCACGGTCGACGATGTCGGCGTGCCACCTGGCTTTGACGAAGGCGTAGCGGGCTTGTGTCATGGCAATCTCCTTTGGCGAACAGACACATCACCCAAGGCGATCACGCGCGGGCCTGCTGCTCCGCATGAGCAGCAGGACACACGTTCTCTTTCATCCGGACTATGACCGTCGGCTCAGGCCTCGCACCTGATCTGCTGACCCTTCCTTGCGGAAGGCGCTCGCGGGCTCGCGGCTCGCGCCGCATACCGCCGGTAGGGAGTTTCACCCTGCCCTGAGAACACAGAAACCATAAGGGCAGGGTCGGGAGCTTGCAACGATCCGAACGGATCGCGCTATTTCTTCTCCAGGCCCCACATGGCGAGCGTCGGGGCGAAGACCATGCCGCTCACGTTCGAGCGCACGGCGGTCGGCGAGGTGAACTGGCCGAGCGGTGCATGCGTCGGGTACTCGAGCACGCGCAGCTGGACCTGCTCGGCGATGGCCTTCTGCTTCGCCGGATCGGATTCGGCGGCATAGGCATCGCGCAGCTTCTCGAGCTCGGCATCGCACGGCCAGCCGAAGGTCGCCTTGTCGCAGGACGCGTTGAGGAAGGCGGCGGCGGCCGGGTTGACCACGTCGACCGCGCCCCAAGAGGTGAAGAAGACGTTCCAGCCGCCGGCGCTGGGCGCATCCTTCTTGGCGCGGCGCGCGACCAGCGTCTGCCAGTCCATCGGCTGCAGGTCGACCTTGAAGCCGGCCTTCTCGAGCTGCTGCTTGGCCACGGTCGCCAGGTTGTTGTGGCCGGCCACGTCCGTCTGGTGGAGCATCACGATCGGCGTGCCGTCATAGCCCGCCTCCTGCAGGAGCTGCTTGGCCTTGGCAGCATTACCGGAGAGCTTGTCCTCCCAGCCCTTGGTCGACTCGAGCGGCGAGCCGCAGGGGAACAGCGAGTTGCAGGCCTTGTAGTATTCCGGGTCGCCGACATTGGCGTCGAGGATTTCCTTCTGGTCGAGCGCATAGAGCGCGGCGAGGCGGATCTTGGGATTGTCGAACGGCTTGTGCAGCACGTTGAACCGCATCGTGTACTGGCGGCCGGCCTTGTTGCCGACGAACACGGTGACGTTCTTGTCCTTCTTGAGCAGCGGCAGCAGGTCGGCCGGCACCATTTCCACGAGGTCGATCTCGCCGCTCAGCAGCGCATTGACCTGGGTCTGCGTATCGGGGATCCACACCCACTCGATGCGGTCGGCCTTGGGCACCTTGCCGCCGGCAAAGCCCGACGCCGGCTCAGGCCGCGGCTTGTACTTCGGGTTCTTGACGTAGACCGCCTTCTCGCCGGGCTTCCACTCGTCCTTCTTGAAGATGAACGGGCCGGAGCCGGTGGTGTCGGTGATCTGGCTGTTGGGATCGGTCGAGGCGACCGACTTCGGCATCATGAACGGCACGTTCGAGCCCGGCTTGCCCAGCGAATAGAGCAGAAGGCCATAGGGCTGCTTCAGCACGAACTTGATGGTCTTGTCGTCCGGCGCCGTCAGTTCCGACGTCACCGCCATCAGCTTCTGGCCCATCGCGTCGCGCGCGCCCCAGCGCTTGATCGAGGCGACGCAATCCTCGGCCGTGACCGGCTTGCCGTCATGCCATTCCAGCCCGTCGCGCAAGGTCATCGTGTAGGTCAGCTTGTCGGGCGAGACCTCCCACTTGTCGACCATCTGCGGCTTGACCTCGAGCTTGTCGTCGACCGCGAACAGCGTGTCGTAGATCATGTAGCCGTGGTTGGTGGTGATCAGCGCCGAGGTCCAGATCGGATCGATGATCTTGAGATCCGAATGCAGCGCGACCTTGAGTGTGGAGGGCGCGGATTGCGCCGAGGCGGGCGCGGGCGCGGCCAGCGGCATCACCGCGGCGGCGGCGGCGAGCGCGCCCATGAAACGACGACGTAACTTCAGCATGGAAACTCCTGTACTCTTGGCCTTCCCCGTAAGGCGCAAGGTATAGAGCCGCAGAGGCGCGCGCGCGACAGGCGAAATGCCCGCGCCCCGCGACGACCGATCAGTCGCCCTGCGCGATGTCGAGCAGCGCCTGCCAGTCGACCAGCTTCACCCTCGGCCGTCCCTGGGCGGTGCCGGCCGCGACCTCGGCCTTGTCGATGCGGCGCCAGCCCTCGGCGTCGACGCAGAGCGGCAGGATGTCGGGGCCGCTCTTGGGATCGCGGTCCTCGAGGAAGTCGATCACTTCCTTGGCCACGGCATGGCTGTCGGCGCGATTGGTCGGGATGGTGCCGCTGGGACCGCGGCGCGCCCAGCCGACCGGGAAGACGCTCTCGGCCTGCGGGAAGGGCTCGCCGGTATAGCCGATGCAGGTGACGACCAGGTCGGCGGCGAGGCGTTCGGTGGTCTGGCTGGTCGAGAGTTCGATCTCTCCGGGGCGGATCGCCGTTGGCACGGCATGGAAACGGAAATGCACCGTCACCGGCTTCTCGGCCGGCGTCTGCGCGGCGAAGCGCTTCAGTGTCTCGATGTTCTTGGCCTTGCGCAGCCGCTCCGGCGTCGGATCGGCGGCCGGCGCCTCGGCGGTCAGCACGCTGGCATCGGCGACCGAGACGGCGCGCGCCAGCCGGCCCATCTCGGCCAGCTCGTTGGTGGTGAAGGAGGCCTCCCCGGCGCCACGGCGGCCGATCACGTGGATGTCGGCGATCGGCGCCGCCGCGATCGCAGCCGCCGCCTCGGGGACGATGTCGGACTTGGTCATCTCGTCCGGGGTCTTGGCCAGCAGCCGCGCCACGTCGAGCGCGACGTTGCCGTTGCCGATCACCGCCACGGATTTCACGCCCGAGAGATCGGGACCGCCGCGGAAGTCGGGATGGCCGTTCAGCCAGGCGACGAAGCGCCACGAGCCCCAGACATGCGGTAGATCCTCGCCGGGAATGCCCAGCTTGCGATCGACCACCATGCCGGTGGCGACCACGACCGCGTCATAGGACTGGATGACCTCGTCCCAGGTCAGGTCGCGGCCGATCTCGATGTTGCCCGCGAAGCGCAGGTCGGGCTGGGCGAGCAGCCGGTCGAATTGGCGGACCACGGCTTTGGTGCCCTGGTGGTCGGGCGCGACACCCGCCCGCACCAGGCCGAACGGCGTCGGCAGGCGGTCGATTATGTCGATGCGAAGGTCGGGACGGCCGCGCAGCAGTCCGTCCGCGGCATAGAAGCCGGACGGGCCGGCGCCGACGATGGCAACCCTGTGAGTCATGGCGGCCCGCTTAGCATATGATGGGGGCATGGCTAAATACGCAAAACTCCGTCAGCTCGGGCAGGCCACCGCCCTGCCCGCCTCCCCCGCCGAAGCCGTCCTCGAGACGGTGCCCAACCCGCATCCGGGCACGCTCTATCTCGCGCGCTTCACGCAGCCGGAATTCACCTCGCTCTGCCCGGTGACCGGCCAGCCCGATTTCGCGCATCTCGTGATCGACTATGTGCCGCGCGCCAAGCTGGTCGAGAGCAAGTCGCTGAAGCTCTATCTCAACAGCTTCCGCAACGAGGCCGCCTTCCACGAGGATTGCACCGTGGGCATCGGCAAGCGGCTGGTGAAGGCGCTGGCACCGCGCTGGCTGCGCATCGCGGGCTACTGGTATCCGCGCGGCGGCATGCCGATCGACGTGTTCTGGCAGACCGCCGCGCCGCCCAAGGGCCTGTGGCTTCCCGAGACCGGCGTGGCGCCCTATCGCGGCCGGGGTTGATGGCCAAGCTGCCGCCCCGTCCGAAGCGGCCCCCGAAGCCGGCGACGCCGCGCGAGCTGCGCGATGCGATCGCCGCCAAGGCGCTGGAGCTGGGCTTCGACGCCGTGGCCTTCGCGCCGGCGCAGCTCTCGCCCGAGTCGCGGCAGCTGCGCATGGAGCGGATGTCCGAGTTCCTGGCGCGCGGCTTCCAGGGCGACATGGGATGGCTGGTCGACCGCGCCGAGCAGCGCATCGATCCGTCGACCCTGTGGCCCGAGGCGCGCACGGTTGTCTCCGTTGCGCTCAATTACGGGCCGGCCGGTGACCCGCGCTTCACCCTCGAGGAGCGCGAGCGCGGCGCGGTGTCCGTCTATGCGCAGGGCCGCGACTATCACGACGTGATGAAGAGCCGGTTGAAGCAGCTCGGCCGCTTCATCTGGGACACCTATCACGAGAGTCTGAAGGTCTTCGTCGACACCGCGCCGCTGATGGAGAAGCTTGCCGCGCAGCAGGCGGGCCATGGCTGGCAGGGCAAGCACACCAACCTCGTGTCGCGCCGCTTCGGCTCCTGGCTGTTCCTGGGCGAACTGCTGCTGTCGATCGAACTGCCGCCCGACGAGCCGGAGACCGATCACTGCGGCCAGTGCCGCGCCTGCCTCGATTCCTGCCCGACCAATGCGTTCCCCGCGCCCTATCAGCTCGATGCGCGGCGCTGCATCTCCTATCTCACCATCGAACATGCCGGCCCGATCGATCGCGAATTCCGGACGGCGCTGGGCAACCGCATCTATGGCTGCGACGACTGTCTCGCCGCCTGCCCGTGGAACAAGTTTGCCCGTGAATCGCGCGAAGCTGCCTTCACGCCGCGCGCCGAGCTGCAGGCACCGCTGCTGGCCGAACTCGCGGGCCTCGACGACGCCACGTTCCGCACGCGCTTCTCGGGCACGGCGGTGAAGCGCATCGGCCGCGACCGCTTCCTGCGCAACGTCGCCTATGCGCTGGGCAACAGCGATGCGCCCACCACGGCCCTGCCCGCGGTCGAGCGGCTGCTGACGGATGCCTCGCCCCTGGTGCGCGGCGCCGCGGTTTGGGCCCTGTCGCAGCTCGCGCCGGCCGAGGTTGCGCGGCGCGGGCAAACGACCGATGACTGCGATGCCGGTGTCCGCGCCGAATGGGCGGAGGCGCTCCGGCAGGGAGCGAAACAATGACCTTCAAGAGACGGGCGATGATCGCGGGCGCGGCCCTGCTTCTCGCCACCGGCCCGGCCACGGCGCAGCAGCCCAATTCGTCGGCGCGCATCGCCGAGATCCTGGCCAGCCCCGACCGCAGCGCCGCCGATCGCACCAACGACCAGCGCCGCAAGCCCGCGGAGATGCTGGGCTTCATCGCCATCGTGCCGGGCATCACCGCGCTCGATCTCAGTGCGGGCGGCGGCTACACGACGGAACTGCTCGCCCGCTCGATCGGGCCGGGCGGCGCCGTCTACGGCCAGAGCCGGCCGCCGCGCGACCCGAGCCAGCCGGCGCCGCGTCCGGCCGCGCCGGAAGGCAATGCCAACCCGACCGCCGCGCCCGTGGCCGCACCGGCGACACCGCCCGCCCCGCCGCGCCCCTCGCCCGTCGCGCTGGCCGATCGCAGCGAGAAGATGAAGGCGGCCGGCGTCGCCGCCGCGCCGATCACGGCGCTGTCCCGCCCCTTCGAAGATCCGGTGCTGGCCGACGGCCGCCTCGACCTCGTGACCCTGATGTTCAACTATCACGACCTGGGTTTCCTGGGCGTCGACCGCGCGAAGATGAACGCGGCGGCCTTCAAGGCGCTGAAGTCCGGCGGCTTCTATGTCATCGCCGACCATGCGGGCCGCCCGGGGACGGGCATCTCCGAGTCCGGTACCCTGCACCGCATTGAGGAGGGCTTCCTGCGCAAGGAAGTCGAGGCCGCCGGCTTCAAGTTCGTCGCCGAGGGCACCTTCCTGCGCAATCCCAACGACCCGCGCGACAAGAACACGCCCGACCCGCCGCAGCCCAAGGACGAGTTCGTCCTGAAGTTCGTGAAGCCCTAGTCATTGGAGCGCGCCACTCCAGTGGCGCTCAAGATCCATGATTGCGCCACTGGAGTGGCGCGCTCCATTGCGATTTTCGTACGTCGAACGCACGCTAGCGCCGCTCTTTGAAGAACGAGCGCAGCAGCTCGCCCGCGTCGCGTTCGCCGACGCCCGGATAGAGCTCGGGGCGGTGGTGGCAGGTCGGCTGGTCGAAGATGCGCGGGCCCTGCTCGATGCCGCCGCCCTTGGGATCGGCGGCACCCCAGTAGACCCGCCGCAAGCGCGCGAAGGAAATCGCCTGGGCGCACATGGGACACGGTTCCAGCGTCACGTAGAGGTCGCACCCGACCAGGCGCGGCGACCCGAGCACGGTCGCGGCAGCGCGGATCGCCAGCAATTCGGCATGGGCGGTCGGGTCCTTCAGCTCCTCGGTGCGGTTGCCGGCCTCGGCCAACACAGCGCCGTCAGGGCCTAAGATCACGCAGCCGATCGGCACCTCGCCGCGCGCGCCGGCCGCGCGGGCGGCGGCGAGGGCTCTGTCCATGGGCGTCGACTTGGCGGGTTCGGGCATCGCGGCCCCACTATAGCGCGCGGCGGCGCGCGCGCGTATCTTGGCGCACATGCCCCGTCCCCTGATCGGAGTCACCCTGGATGCTGAAAAGCCAGGCGGATACTCCAAGTTTCCCTGGTATGCGCTGCGCCAGAACTACCTCGACGCGATCGACGCGGCGGGTGGTCTGGCCATTGCGCTGCCGCACGAGCCCGACCGGGTCGCCGACTATCTGGAGCGCATCGACGCGCTGGTGGTGACCGGCGGCGCCTTCGACGTCGACCCGTCCTACTACGGCGGCGGCGCGAAGCATTCGACGGTGGTCACCAAGGACCGCCGCACCGCCTTCGAGTTCGGCGTGACCAAGGGCGCACTCGCCCAGAACAAGCCCGTGCTGGGCATCTGCGGCGGCCAGCAGCTGCTGCACGTCGTGCTGGGCGGCAAGCTGATCCAGCACATTCCCGACGCCATCGAAGATGCGCTGGCGCACGAGCAGCCCAACCCGCGCGACGAGCCCGGCCACGTCGTGAAGGTGGCCAGGGGCACGCAGCTCCACGGCATCGTCGGCGCCGAGGAGCTGCAGGTGAATAGCGCCCATCACCAGGCCGCCGCCGATTCGCCGCAAGGTATCGTGGTGAACGCCACGGCGCCGGACGGCGTGATCGAGGGCATCGAGGCCCCCGCCTACCGTTTCTGCATTGGCGTGCAGTGGCATCCTGAATTCTTGATCTCCGAAGGCGACGCGAAATTGTTCCGCGCCTTCCTGGGAGCGGCGGGCACAAAGTGAACGAACAACCTGTCAAGGAAGGCGAGCGCATCGCCAAGCGCCTGGCGCGCGCGGGCCTGTGCTCGCGCCGCGATGCCGAACGCTGGATCGAGGAAGGCCGGGTCAAGGTCGACGGCAAGGTACTGGAGACGCCGGCCTGCGTCGTCACCGACAAGAGCGTCATCGAGGTCGACGGCAAGCCGTTGCCCACCGCCGACCGGGCGCGCATGTGGCGCTATCACAAGCCGCCGAGCGAGATGGTGACGGCCCGCGATCCCGAGGGACGCCGCACCATCTTCGACTCGCTGCCCAAGGGCATGCCGAGGGTCGTCACGATCGGCCGCCTCGACTACTTCTCGGAAGGGCTGCTGCTGCTGACCAACGATGGCGGGCTGGCGCGCCAGCTCGAACTGCCGGCCAATGGCTGGACGCGCCGCTATCGCGCCCGCGTGCATGGCGCCGTCGACGAGGCGAAGCTCGCGGAACTGGCCAACGGCATCACCATCGAGGGCGTGCGCTACGGTCCCATCCAGGCGAGCCTCGACCGCCAGCAGCGCTCCAATGCCTGGATCGACATCGCGCTGGCCGAGGGCAAGAACCGCGAAGTCCGCCGCGTGCTGGCCCATCTCGACCTGCCGGTGGTGCGCCTGATCCGCGTGGCCTTCGGGCCGTTCCATCTCGGCGAGGTCGAACGCGGCCATGTCGACGAGATCCCGCCGCAGGCGCTCGAGAACCTGCTGGGCGTGAAGCGTCCGCCGCGCAAGGAAGGCTGGGCCAAGCCCAAACCGAAGCCCGCGCCGCCCCACGCCAAGCGCCGGAGGCACTGATGATCCGTATCATCGGCGGCAAGCATCGCGGCCGCATGCTCGAAACACCGGTTGGCGAGGCCACGCGCCCCACCTCCAACCGCGCGCGCGAGGCGCTGTTCAACATCCTGATGCATGCGAACTGGCGCGAGGACGAGGACGGCGGCACCTCGCCGCTGATCGACGCGCGCGTGCTCGATGCCTATGCCGGTTCCGGCGCGCTGGGCCTCGAGGCCCTGTCGCGCGGCGCGGCCCACGTTACCTTCCTCGACAAGGATGCCGCCGCGATCAAGTCGATCGGCGATAACCTGCGCAAGCTCGGCGAGACCGGCGCGGCCAAGGTCGTGCGCGCCGATGCGACGCGACCGCCGCCCGCACGCGAGCCGTGCGACCTCGTCTTCCTCGATCCGCCCTATCGTTCGGGCGAGGCGGTGGCGGCGATCACGGCGCTGGCCAACGCCGGCTGGATGGCACCGGGCGCGGTCGTCACCGTCGAACTGGCGTACAACGAGGATATCGCACCGCCTCACGGCTTCGAGGCGATCGACGAGCGCCGCTACGGCGCGGCGAAGATCGTGATCCTCAAACGGACGGCATGAAGCTCACCGCGCCTCTCTACATGCTGCGGCACGGCGAGACCGCCTGGAACACCGAACGCCGCATGCAGGGCAGCAAGAACTCCGACCTGACCGCGCGTGGCCGAGTCCAGGCGCTGGCGATGGGCCGCACGCTCCGGCGCGAACTCGAGCGCGCGCCCAGCCCGACGATCTTCCTGCGCAGTCCGCTGGGGCGCACGCGCGAGACCTCGGAGATCATCGGCCAGGAGCTGGGGCTTTCCGCCGCCGACTGGCACGAGGATATCAGGCTGGCGGAACTCTCCTACGGCACGTGGGAAGGCTTCTCGTGGGCCGAGATCGAGATCGATCATCCAACGGCACTCGCCGACTGGCGCGCCGATCCGCACGGCTACTGCCCGCCGGGCGGCGAGACCCATGCCGATCTTCGCCTGCGCTGCGAGACCATGCTGGCGGAGATCGCCGCTGCCGATACGCGCACCGTCGTGGTGAGCCACGGCGTCAGCGGCGCGGTGATGCGCGGGCTTCATCTCGGGCTGGATGCCCGCGCCATGTTCGTGCTGGAGAAGCCGCAGGACGCCTTCTTCCGCCTCCTCGACGGCAGCGAGCACCGGATCACCTGCGACCTGTGATCGTAACAGGGTGCCGGCTATAAGCGCCGGCATGAAAGAGGAAGCGCAGACCGCGGCGGCGGGCCGGATGACGTGGGCGGAGGAAGCCCGCGCGACGCTCGGGCTCGCCTGGCCGCTCATCCTGACCAATGTCGCACAGACCCTGATGACCGCGACCGACGTGGTAATGATGGGCTGGCTCGGCCCCGATGCGCTGGCCGCCGGCGCGCTGGGCGCCAACCTCTATTTCGCGACCATGATCTTCGGCCTCGGCCTCACGACGGCGACCGCGCCGATGATCGCGCGCGAACTCGGGCGCAAGCGCCATTCGGTGCGCGACGTGCGCCGCACGGTGCGTCAGGGCATGTGGATGGCGGCCGGCGCGACGGTGCCGATCTGGATCGTGCTGTGGCAGAGCGAGGCGATCCTGCTGGCGATGGGACAGGAGCCCGCGCTCGCCAAGGCCGCGGCCCAGTATGTGCGCGCCCTGCAATGGTCGCTCCTGCCGTTCTTCCTCTTCCTCGTGCTGCGCTCGTTCGTCTCGGCGCTGGAGCGGCCCCTGTGGGCGCTCGCCGCGGGCGTGGTCGGCGTGATCGTCAATGCCGCGGCAGCATGGTGCCTGATCTTCGGCCATCTCGGCTTTCCCAAGCTCGGGCTGGTCGGCGCCGGCTATGCGACCACCTTCGCCGACACGCTGATGTTCGTGCTGCTCGCGGCCGTCATCCTCACCGACCGCAAGTTCCGTCGCTATCACCTGTTCGGCCGCTTCTGGCGTGCCGACTGGCCGCGATTCCGCGAGCTGTGGCATCTCGGCCTGCCGATCGGCGCGACCCTGGTGTTCGAGGTCGCCGTCTTCAACGGCGCCACGTTCCTGATGGGCCTGATCGGCGCCGAGGCGCTGGCGGCCCACTCGATCGCCATGCAGCTGGCCTCGCTCTCCTTCATGGTGCCGCTCGGGCTCGCCCAGGCCGCGACCGTGCGGGTCGGCCGCGCCTTCGGCGCGCATGACAAGGAGGGCATCCGACGCGCCGGCTGGACGGCGTACGCGATGGGCGTCGGCTTCATGGCGCTGACGGCGCTGGCGATGGTCCTCGTCCCACGCACCCTCGTCGGGCTTTTCCTCGATCTCGACACGCCGGCCAATCTGCCCGTGATCGACCTGGCAGTGAGCTTCCTGATGGTCGCCGCGCTCTTCCAGGTGGCGGATGGCGGCCAGGCGGTGGCGGCCGGCATGCTGCGCGGCCTGCACGATACGCGCGTGCCCATGGTCTACGCCGGCATCGGCTACTGGGGCATCGGACTGCTGCTGGGCGTGGCGCTTGCCTTCCAGGGCGGGCTGGCCGGCTTCGGCCTGTGGATCGGCCTCGCCACCGGCCTCACCGTCGTGGCGATCCTGCTGCTCGTCCGCTGGCTCAGGCGCGAGCGGTTGGGGCTGATGGCGCCGGGCCGTTAACCTCTGCGGGGGCGCGGCCGCGCCTTCTCCGCGGCGGCGAACCTGGAGAAGTGCGCCCGGATGACCTCCTGAAAACCCAGCGCCGCCTCCGACATGGGTCGCCCCTTCAGCCGCATCAGCGCCAGCGTGCCATGAAATTCCCGCGGGTCGATGGGTAGCGAGCGCAGCAAGGGATCGTTGGGCAGCGACGTGTTCACGAGAATGGTCACGCCCATCTTGCGGCGGACGAACTGGGCGAGCGCGCTGTAGGTATTGAGGGTGATCGTATAGTCGAGGCGGAAGCCTGCCTTTGCCGCCGCACCGTCCATGATCCGTCGCATGTTCGAAGCGGGCGGCATCGAGACCAGCGCTTCGCCGCGAAGATCGGAAAGGTGAAGCCGGTCGCGCGCGGCGAAGCGATGATCCTTGTGGAAGACCGCGTGATAGGTGGTCTTGCACAGCTCCTCGATCACCAGGTCGTCGTGCGGTTCGGTGGGCGCGCCGATGCCGAAATCGACATGCCCCGAGCGGACCAGACCGATCGAACTGTTCTGGATGCCCTCGTGGACGTTCACGACGACATTGGGCCGCGAGCGCTTGTACTTGATGATCAGCTCCGCGAGCATGTTGGTCGCGAAGGCCATCGGACAGGAGATGGCGAGATGGCCGCGCGCCTGTTGCTTGAGTTCGCGCAGGACGCCCGAACTGAGTTCGAGGTCGTGAAGGATGCGTTCCGCCAGCGGCACGAACTCCACGCCCGCACTCGTCAGAGTGACGTGCCGGGTCGTGCGTTCGAACAGCGAGGTTCCCAACTCCTCCTCCGCCGACCGGATCATGCGCGAGAGGCCGGGCTGCGACAGCTCCAGCTCGGCGGCGGCGGCGATGAAACTCGAATAGCGCGCGACCGCCGCCACGGCCCGCAGCTGCCGGACAGAGAGATTGGGGATCGGGGAAGGCGGACGCTTCATATGCTTCACAAACTTGTAAAATATATATGCGGAACTCGCATCAATTGCTCTTATCAGAAGCTTATTGATATGAGAAAGGCCCACTCCTAGCGTTGCCTTCGAATTCAGGACGGTTCGGAGGCACGGCGAATGGGCAAGGTACTCGGCGCCATCGGCACCTTTCTCATGGTGCTTCTGACGGGACTCGGAGCCGGGGCGCAGCCCTATCCCGACAAACCAATCAAGCTCGTGATCCCGTTCGCGCCCGGCGGCAGCGTCGACATCGTCGGCCGCATCCTGGCCCAGGCGCTGGGGGAGGAGCTGAAACAGTCGATCGTCGTCGAGAACCGCGCCGGGGCCGGCGGCAATATCGGCTTCGAAGCCGTCGCCCACGCCAAACCCGACGGCTACACGCTGCTGATGGCCAGCTCGAACCTGGCGGTGAATGTCAGCCTGTACCGCACCATCGGCTACGACCCGCTGAAGGACTTCGCGCCGGTTTCGCTGGTCGCGATCCAGCCCAACGTCCTGATGGTCCATCCCTCGCTGCCGGTGAAGACGGTTCCCGAACTGATCGCCTATGCCAAGGCCAACCCCGGCAAGCTGAATTTCGGCTCCTCCGGCATCGGCGCCTCCCAGCATCTCGCCGGCGAGCTGTTCAAGAGCCGCACCGGCGTCGACATGGTCCATGTTCCCTACAAGGGCGGCGGACCGGCCATGGCCGATCTGGTCGGCGGCCGCATCCAGCTGATGTTCGAGACCATCCCGAGCTCGATGTCCTATGTCCGGTCAGGCCAGCTTCGCGCCATCGCGGTGACGACCGAGGAGCGCTCCGCGCAATTGCCCGACGTGCCGACCGTGCAGGAAACCGTCACGGGCGTCATCTCACGTGGCTGGCTGGGCGTTGCCGCCCCCGCCGGCACGCCGCAGCCGATGGTCGACCGGCTGAATGGCGCGATCCACAAGGTGATCGCCCTTCCGGACGTGACGAAGAGGCTGACCGACCTCGGGCTCCAGGTGAAGGTTTCCACGCCTGCGCAGTTCTCGAGCTTCATCGCCAGCGAGGTGAAGGACTTTCACACGCTGATCACCGACGCGAAGATTCCCGTGGAATAGGACGCGCCGGACGTTTGCCCGGACGTTTGCATCGCCAAGAGACAGCAAGAAAAGCAGAGGTAACGCCGTGACTGTGATGGGCTATGAACTGCTGGCGCGCGCGCTCCAGCAGCAAGGTGTCGACACGTTCTTCTTCATCATGGGCGCGCCCATGTCGTCGGCCGAGAAGGCTGCGATCGATCTCGGCATCCGCGGGATCGACGTGCGCCACGAGCAGGCCGCGGCCATGATGGCCCATGCCTATGCGCGCCTGCGCAACCGCCCCGGCGTCTGCATGGCCTGCTCCGGCCCTGGCACGCTGAACTTCGGCACCGGCCTCGCCAACGCGCTGATGGATTGCGTGCCGGTGGTGGCGCTGGGCGGAGCGAGCCCGATCGGCGAGTTCGGCCGCGGCGCCTTCCAGGAATTCGATCAGCTCGCCGCGATGAAGCCGCTGACCAAGTGGGCCGACCGCATCCTCGAGGCGCGGCGCATCCCCGAGATGGTGAACCTCGCTTTCCGCCAGGCCCTCGCGGGCAAGCCGGGCCCGGTCTATCTCGATTGCCCCAGTGACGTACTCTACGCCGAGATCGACGAGGCAACGGTGGTGTGGCCGACCGAACCGGCCGAAGCCCTGCGCGCCCGGCCGGCGGGCGATCCCGCCGCGATCGAGAAGGCGCTGGACCTGCTGTCCAAGGCCGAACGGCCCGTCGCCATCTCAGGCAGTGGCGTGCTGTGGTCCGACGCGGCCGCGGCCCTGGCGCGCTGGGTCGAACAGACCGGCATGCCGCTCTACACCACGCCGCAGGGACGCGGCGTCGTGCCGGAGGACGGACCGCACACCTTCCCCAACGCCCGCTCGACGGCGCTGCGCGAGGCCGACGTGGTCCTCGTGGTCGGCACGCGGCTGAACTATGTGTTCGGTCACGGCCAGGCGCCGCGTTTCGCCAAGAATGCCCGGCTGATCCGCATCGACATCGACGCGGCCGAAATCGCCTCGACGTCGCAGGTCGAGATCGGGATCGTGGGCGATGCGCGCACCGTTCTGGAGCAGATGACCGCGGCGGCCGGCGAGCGCGTAGCGGCCAAGCGCTACGGTGCCTGGCGGGAGCGGCTCGCAGCCATCGAGACCGACAAGGCGGCCAAGTTCGAGGCGCAGATCTCGACCGACCAGACGCCGATCCATCCGTTGCGCCTGTGCAAGGAGATCCGAGATTTCCTGCCGCGCGACGCGATCCTTTCGGTCGACGGGCAGGAGATCCTGAACTTCGGACGCCAGACGATTCCCACCCACGTCTTCGGGCATCGCCTCAACTCCGGCACCTTCGGCACGATGGGCGTGGGCCTGCCGTTCGGGCTGGGCGCCAAGGCCGCCAAGCCGGACGCCTTCGTGATGGTGCTGCATGGCGACGGATCGTTTGGGCTGAATGGCATGGAACTCGACACCGCTGTCCGCCACAAGCTGCCGGTGCTGGTCGTCATCAGCCTCAATGGCGGCTGGACGGCCGATCCCAAGCGCATGAAACCCGGCCGCGACCTCGGCTACACGCGCTTCCACGAGCTGGCGGAATCGCTGGGCTGCGTCGGCGAATATGTCGAGAAGCCCGAGGATATCCGCCCCGCTCTCGAGCGCGCGGCGGCCGCGGTCAAGGCCGGCCGGACGGCGCTCGTGAACGTGCGCACCGATGCCGATGCCCAGGCGCAGACCGTGCGCTTCACCAAGACCATGACCTGAGCCAGAGACCATGACCTCCTCGATGGACTTCCTGAAGCCGCGCTCGGTCGCGGTCATCGGCGCCTCGCGCGATCCCGTGAAGCGCGGACACCGCGCAATCAAGACCCTGCTGGGCGACGGCTACAAGGGCCGCATCCTGCCGATCAATCCCAAGGAAAGCGAAATCCTGGGCCTCGCCTGCTACCCCGACCTGGCTTCCGCGCCGGGCGAGATCGATCTCGCGCTGGTCTGCACGCCGGCCGCCGCCCTGCCCGACGTGATCCGCCTGTGCGGCGAGCGCGGCGTGCGCGCGGCCCTGGTGCTGGCCGGTGGCTTCAGCGAAGCCGGGCCGGACGGCGCGGCGCTCGAAGCCCGCAGCATGGAGGCCGCCCGCGAAGGTACCGTGCGCGTGATCGGTCCGAACACCGCCGGCATCTTCGACGCCTATACCGGCTGCAACCTGGTCGGCTGGCCCGGCGTCTATGCCGGCAAGCTGGGCGCGCTCTGCCAGTCGGGCAACGTCGCCATCGCCTTGCTGGCGCAGAGCCACAAGAACGGCCATGCCGGCTTCACCACCTTCGTGGGCGTCGGCAACGAGGGCGATATCCGCTTCCACGAATATCTCCGCTTCTACGGCGACGATCCCAACACCGGCGCGGTCATCGTCTATGTCGAGGGCTTCAAGGACGGCCCGGCCTTCCTCGAAGCTTTGCGCGACGTCTCCGCGCGCAAGCCGGTCGTCCTCTACAAGGCCGGCCGCACCGATAAGGGCGAGGGCGCGGCACGCTCGCATTCCGGCTCGCTGGCCGGCAACTACGCCGTCGCGCGCGCGGCGCTGCGCCAGGCCGGCGCCATCCTAGTCGAACGCTCCGACGAGATGTTCGCGGTCGCCGACATGGTCTCGCGCACCGCCGGCCGGCCGACCCGCCGCGTCGCCATCCTGTCGGAAGGCGGCGGCCCGATCTCGCAGGCCGTCGATGCACTGGCCGAGCGCGGCCTCGACCTGCCCGTCCTGTCCGCCGAAACCGAGGCGCGCCTCAAGAAGATCACGCCCAACGCCACGCAGCTCAACAACCCGGTCGATGCAGGGGGCGGCACCGATCCGCATCCGCGCTACATGCCGGCCTGCGGCGAGGCCATCCTGGCCGATCCCGCCGTCGATGCGCTGCTGATCGTGGGCTATTTCGGTGGCTATCAGGTTCGCTACGGCACACCGCTCGCCGAGGCCGAGAACGAGGCCGCCGTCAAGCTCGCGGCCTTCGCCAAAGAGGCCGGCAAGCCGGTGATCGTGCAGTGCCACTATGCCGAGTTCCAGACCGAGGCGATCGACATCCTGCGCGCCGCCGACATCACGGTCGTGCGCTCGATCGAGATCGCCGCGGCGTGCCTCGCCGGCGCCGAGGAATTCCATCGCATCGCCATCGCAGCCCGCGAGACGAAGCCGGCCACGGCCGCGCCGCACGCCAGCCAAGCATCGGCCCGGCTGGTGGCCGCCGCCCGCGTCGAGGGCCGCCAGAGCCTGCTCGAGCCGGAAGCGCTCGAACTGCTGGCGTCCGAGGGAATCACGGTGCCGCCCTTCGCCCTGCTGCGCGCAACCGATGACGTGAAGACCTTGCCGGCCGCGCTCGCCGCGGCGCCGGTGGCGCTGAAGATCGTGTCGAAGGACATCCTGCACAAATCCGACGTCGGCGGCGTGAAGCTCGGCATCGCCGGCACGGCGGAGATCGAGGCCCAGAGCGCGGCGCTCCGCGCCCATATCGGCAAGACCGTGCCGTCCGCCGACATTGCCGGCGTACTCGTCGCGCCGATGGCCGCCAAGGGCGTCGAAGTGATCATCGGCGTGACCAGCGACCCGCAATTCGGACGGGTGCTGATGTTCGGCATGGGCGGCGTCTTCGTCGAAGTGCTGAAGGACGTGGTCTTCCGCACCCTGCCGGTCGACCGGCGCGAGGCCGGCCTGATGCTGGAAGAGATCCGCGGCAAGGCCCTGCTCGACGGCGTCCGCGGCAGCGCCCCGGTCGATCGCGAGAAGCTCGTCTCCCTGCTCCTCGACGTGTCGCGCCTGGCGCTGGCGCATCCGGAGATCAGCGAGATCGATCTCAACCCGGTGATCGTGAACGCCGACGGCTACACCATCGTCGACGCGCGCATGCTTCTGGGCTGAGACTCCAGCCTCACGGCAGATCCACGTCGTAGCGAACGTAGTCCGTCAGCTTGGCCACCCGGTCGTAGAGGCGGCGCGCGGCTTCGTTGTCGGTCTCGGTGTGCCAATAGAGCCGTCGCCAGCCAAGCGCACGGCCGCGATCGACGAGTGCTTCGATGAGCCGGCGCCCGACCCCGGTGCCGCGCGCGGCGGGTTCGACCCATAGGTCCTCGAGATAGCAGACCGTGCGGCTGGTGAACGTGTGGGGGTGCACCACGTAGTGCGCAAAGCCGAGCAGGTCCCGATCGTCCGCTGCGGCAGAGACCAGCGCACAGACGGGATGGTCGGGATGCAGGACCCGGCGCCACAACTCGTCGACCTCGGCTTCGCCCATCGTTGCGCCGTGGTAAGTGTAATTGGCAGCCCACATCCCGCCCCAGGCGGAGCGGTCGGCCGGCGCGGCGTCACGCACGATGATCGCGGGCATTCGATCGCGCCGCTAACGGGAGAGGCGCGCCGTCCGTCGGCAGCCGCCGTTCTCGGTGACGATCAGGCCGGAGGCGTCACCACGAGCGGTGAGCTGAATACGGCGGTGTTCGGGGCCCTTCACCGAGGCGAGGCTCAGGAGATTGAACGGCGCGCCCACCTTGGCCACGCCGTGGACCTGCCACAGGCCGGGGCCGGGCGGCGGCGGCGCCGACTTGTTGGGATTTGGCACCGGCCCGCGCGCCGTGGTGTCGTAGGCCGAGCCGTCGACGAAGCCCGATTCGATGGTGAGCAGGTAGTCGAGCGGCGCATTGCAGGAGCCGCCATCGCTGGTGCCGCGCCACGTGCCGTCGAGCGGCGAGGCCGGCGCGGGGGTCGGCGTCACACCGGGCGGCGGGGCAGTGGAAGGCGCCGGTGCACGCGTCTGGGCCGAGGCGCCCGAAGCGGCGGCACAGGCGATCAGGAGCAACGCGAGAAACTTCTTCATCGTCTTCCGAACAGCCGCTCGATGTCGGCCAGTTTGAGTTCGACATAGGTCGGGCGGCCATGATTGCACTGGCCGGAGTGCGGTGTCGCCTCCATCTGTCGCAGCAGTGCATTCATTTCCTCGACGGTCAGCCGCCGGCCGGCCCGCACCGAGGTGTGGCAGGCAAGCGTGCCGCAGACTTCCTCGACCTTCTCCTTGAGCGACAGGTGATCGCCCATCTCGGAAAGCTCGTCGGCCAGGTCGCGCACCAGTCCCTGAATGTCGAGTTCGCCCAGCACGGCCGGCGTCTCGCGCACCATGACGGCGCCCAGGCCAAACGGCTCCAGCACCAGGCCCATGTCGGCCAGCTCGGCGGCGCGTTGGGTGAGGCGGCGTGCGCCGTCCTCGCCGATCTCGACGACCTCCGGCAGCAGCAGCGCCTGCCGCTTCACGCCCTCGGCCTCGAGCTGGTTCTTCAGCCGCTCATGGACCAGCCTCTCGTGCGCGGCATGCTGGTCAACGATCACCACGCCCCGGTCGGTCTGGGCGACGATGTAGGTTTCGTGGAGCTGCGCGCGCGCCACGCCCAGCGGATAGTTGCCGGGCGCGATGTTCGCAGGCTGCTCCTCGACCCGCGCCGACAGTCCATCGAGCGGCGCCATGAACTGCATCGCCGCCTCCGCGAGGCCACGCGGCACCGACGAATAGCCGCCGCCGTACCCGCCACCACTTCCTCCGCCCATAGGCAAGGGCGTGGAGAAGCCCGTATGCGGGCGGAAGGCGCCGAGTGCGGCATCGGACACGGTCGTACTGGCGCGATGGCCCGCCGCCGACAGCGCCGTACGCAGCGCACCCACGATCATGCCGCGTACGATGCCGGCATCGCGGAAGCGGACCTCGGTCTTGGCCGGGTGGACGTTGACGTCGACCATCTCGGTCGGCGCTTCGAGGAACAGCGCCACCATGGGATGACGGTCGCGCGCCAGAAAATCCTGGTAGGCGCCGCGCACCGCGCCAGCCAGCAGCTTGTCGCGCACCGGGCGGCCGTTGACGAAGAGATACTGGTGCTGGCTGGTCGGCCGGTTGAGCGTCGGCAGGCCCGCGAAGCCGGTGAGCCGGAAGCCCTCGCGGTTGGCGTCGATCGCCACGGCATTTTCCGCGAACTCGCGGCCCATGATGGCGGCCAGCCGCTCCAGCCGCGCTGCATCGCCCGACAGCAGCGAGCCGTTGGCGGCGGCGAGGTCGATCAGCGCCCGCTCTTCGCTCTCCAGCCGGAAGGCGACCTCGGGATGGGCCATGGCCAGCCGGCGCATCGCATCGGCGACATGGCTCGATTCGGTACGCGATTCCTTCAGGAACTTGAGCCGCGCCGGCGTCGCGAAGAACAGCTCGCGGACTTCCACCCTCGTGCCCTGCGGATGCGCAGCCGGACGCGGCTCGCCCTTGGTGCCACCGTCGATCTCGAGACTCCAGGCCGTATCGGCACCGGCAGGCCGCGAGGTGATCGTGAAGCGGCTGACCGAGGCGATCGAGGGCAGCGCCTCGCCACGGAAGCCGAGCGTGCGGATATCGGTCAGGTCGTCATCCGGCAGCTTGGAGGTACAGTGCCGCTCGACCGCGAGCCGCAGCTCGTCGGCCGACATGCCGACACCGTCGTCGACCACCGAGAGGAATGTGCGACCGCCCTCCTTCAGGGTGACCGCGATGCGCCGCGCGCCGGCATCGAGCGCGTTCTCGACCAGCTCCTTCACGGCGCTGGCCGGACGCTCGACCACCTCGCCGGCGGCGATGCGGTTGACGAGCGTCGAAGGCAGACGACGAAGGGTACGGATGGCGCTCATGGCGCCGTCATTTTAGGGCCGATGGCCTGTGGAAGATACGCGGGCGGCGAGATACTGGCGGGTCAGGATCTTGCCCTCCTCGACCGCCGGCTGGTCGAAGGCGTCGACCCCCAGCAAATGGGCGGCAAACATCGTCTCCAGCATGTAGTGCATCATCAGCGCGCCCATCACCCTTTCGTCGAGTGTGGTGATGCGCATGACGCGCGTCGGCCGGCCGTTCTTGACGAGCGTCGCGGCGGTGGCTTCGGCTTCGGCCAGCAGAAGGTCGCCCAGAGAATGATTCTCTAGATAGGCCAGCGACTTGTCGCCGCCCAATGCGGCTGGCGCGATCGGCTTGCCCTTGCCGGCGGTGTCGAGGATCAGCACGGTGAACATCTTGTCCGCCGGGCCGCCGAGATAGAGCTGGAGCTGACTGTGCTGGTCGACGGTGCCCATGGCGCGCACCGGCGTGGTGCCGTGGCCGCCCTTGCCCAGGCTCTCGGCCCAGAGCTGGCGATACCAGAAGCCGAAATAGCCCAGCCGGTCGCAATAGGGCATCAGCACCGTGGTGCCGATGCCGCGTTCCTTGGCGAGCCCGATCGACAGCGCCGCGCCGACGGCCGGCGGCAGATCGCCGGCGTCGCTGGCCTCCAGGACCGGATCGAGCACGCTGGCCGCGCCCTCGCGCACCGCGCCGACGTCGAGGCCGGCGATCATGGCCGGCAGCAGGCCGACCAGCGACAGCACGGAGAAGCGCCCGCCCACCTTGGGATCGTGATCGAGGATCGGGCAGCCGATGCGCCCGGCCAGGCGGCTGAGCGCATTGTCGCTCGGCTCGGTGATGGCGATGACATGCTCGGCGAGCTTGTCCTTGCCCACCTTGGCCTCGAACTCCGGCAGCAGGGTCAGGAACTGGGTCAGCGTCTCGGCCGTGGTGCCGGACTTGGAAATCACGATCAGACCCGTGCGGGCGAGCGGCAGGCGAGCCGCCAGTTCGGTGAAGGTCGAGGGATCGACATTGTCCATGAACCACAGTTTCGGCCGCCCGTTCTGGGGCCCGAATCCCTGGTCCTTGAGGGCGACCAGCGTCTGGCCACCGAGGCTCGACCCGCCAGTGCCGAGCACGATCACATGCTCGAACTTCGCGAAGCGCTCGGCATGCGGCTTCAGCAGAGCAAGATCGTCGCGCGTGCCCGGCAGGCTGAGCAGCGGCAGCGTGCCGTCGGCCTTCCACTGCCGGAACTTGTCGAGCGCCTTGCTGGCGTTCGCGAGTTCGCGGTCGAGCGCGGCGCGATGCAATCCATGCTTGCCGACCTTGCTTTCGAGCGCGTCGTCGATCACGTGGCTGTAGAACATGGGGAAGCTGATCTCCTCAGGGTTCGGGCGTGACGCCGACCGGCTTGCCGACCACCACGGTGGTCAACGCGTCATCGCGCAGGAGGTGCCGCGCGACCTTGCGAACGTCGTCGAGCGTAACCGCGGCGATCAGTGCCGCGCGCCGCGTCAGGTGATCGGGCGACAGGCCGTCGATCTGCATGGAATGCAGCAGTCCCGCGATCGAGGCCGACGAATCGAGCGACAGGGCGAGCGCGCCGCTGAGATAGGTCTTGGCGTCAGACAGCTCGGCGTCGGTGACGCCGTCGTTGCGCATCCGTCCCATCTCGGCACGGATCACTTCGAGCGCCTCGGCGACGCGCTCGTTGGCGCTGCCCGTGGACATGAGCAGCAGCGAGGCGCGCTTGTAGGTGCGCAGCCCGCTCGACACGCTGTAGGCAAGGCCGCGCTTCTCGCGCACCTCGTTGAACAGTCGCGACTGCTGCCCGCCGCCACCCAGCACGTGGTTCATCACCAGCGCGGCGTACCAGGCGGGATCGTCGCGCGCGATGCCGGGCAGCGCCAGCAGCGCCGAGCTCTGCGGCACCGGCCGTTCGACGACGACGACACGCGGCTTGGTGGGCGGCACCCATTGCGGCGGCAGCGACGGCGGCGTGCCGGTGGGCAGGACACCGAACGAGCGGTCGAGCTGGCGCGCCAGTTCGGCCTCGCCGATGTCGCCGACCGCCGAGACGATCAGGCCGTTGCGCAACAGAAGCTCCGCCGCCCGCTTCTTCAGGAGGTCCGGCGTGGCGGCCGCCAGCCCTTCCGGCGTGCCGTCGGGATCGGCAGCGTAGGCATGTCCCGCGAACAGCGTTTCCATCAGCGTCCGGCCCGCCACCGAGCCCGGCCGCTGGGCCGCCTGGTTGATGCTCGCGATGGTCTGCGCGCGGCGCTGGGCCACCATGTCGGGGTCGAAGCGCGGCTGGGTGAGTGCCAGCCGCAGCAGCTCGAAGCCCTCGTCGCGATTGGCCGACAGAACACGCAGCGAGCCCGTCAACCGGTCGAGCGAGGCGTTGAACCCGAGCGACGCGGCGGCATCTTCCTGGCGCTGGCGGAAGGCCTGCGCCTCCATCGATCCGGCGCCGTCGGTCAGCAGGCCCGCCATGAGATCGGTGATGCCGGCCTGCCCGGCCGGATCGGTGGCGGTGCCGCCCGAGAACGAAAAGGAGAGCGACACGACGGGCGTGCTCTTGTCCTCCACCAGCCAGGCCTTGATGCCGAGCGGTGTCGTGATCTCCCGGATCTCGATCGCGCCCGCGGCGGCGGGCAGGACGACCAACAGGCCGGCGAGCGCGGCCGCAAGCATGCGCAATTGCTTCATCCGCCCCTCGCGGCCGGGGTCAGCAGCGCCGTGACGGCGCCGTCGTCGCGCCAGACATGCCGGGCGGCCGCCAGCACCTCGTCCGGCGTGACGGCGGAGATGCGCTGCGGCCAGGCATCGACGTCGGCCACCGTGCCGCCGGTGCTGAGCGCCGAGGCGTAGATGCGCGGACCGCTCGCCAGCGAGTCCTGAGAATAGATGGCGGCGGCCAGCAGCTGATTCTGCGCGCGCACGACTTCCTCGGTGGTGACGCCGCCGTCGAGCAGCTTCTTCATTTCGGCGGTCACCGCCTCCTCGACGTCCTCCATGCTGCGCGACTTCGCGGGATGCACACCGATGTCGAACGAGGTGAGGCCGAGGCTCGAGGGGCCGTAGGACGCCCAGGCCGACAGGCCGATCCTGCGTTCCTCCACCAGGACGCGCGACAGGCGGCTGGTCTCGCTGCCGCCGAACAGGCGGGCCAGCACCTGGAGCGCATAGGCGTATTTCGTCTCGCCGACACGGTAGGACGGCCCCAGCCACAGGCGCGACCAGCGCGGCTCCGCGACGCGCGCATCGGCGCGGACCACCTTCTGCGGCAGGTCGGTGCCGCCCTGCGAGGGACGCAGACGCGGCCCGATCTCGCGGCGGGCGATCGGCCCGTAATATCTCTCGCCGAGTTCACGCACCCGTTCGGTCGTGATGTCGCCGGCCACGATCAGGATCGCGTTGTTGGGCGCATAGTGGCGACGATAGAAGCTCGCGAGGTCGTCGACGCTGAGGCTCCGGATGTCGTCGGGATAGCCGATCACCGGCATGGCATAGGGCTTGTGAAGGCCGAAGAGCTGCTCGCGCACCGCCTCGTCGAGCAGCGATGCCGGGACGTTGTCGGTGCGCATGCGGCGTTCCTCGAGGATGACCTGCCGCTCGGGCACGATCTCGCGCTCGGTGAGATGCACGTTGGTCATGCGGTCGGCTTCCATGCGCATCACCAGCTCGAGCTGCTCGGCCGCGATGGTCTGGTGGTAGCCCGTGGAGTCGAAGGTCGTGTAGGCGTTGTCGCGCCCGCCGTTGCGCGAGACGATGCGCGAAAATTCGCCGGCCGGCACCTGGTCGGTGCCCTTGAACATCATGTGCTCGAGAAAATGCGCGGCGCCGGTATGGCCGAACGTCTCGTCGGCGCTGCCGACCTTGTAGACGACGACCTGGGTCACGATCGGCGCGCGCCTCGACGGCAGCACGATGACCTCTAGGCCGTTGGCCAAGGTGAAGGTCTCGGCGTTGCGCTTCTCGACGGCAAACAGCTTCGCGAGCGCCGGACCGGACGGCGAGACGGCCGCACCCGCCAGGAGGCCGCCGAGCAGAGCGCGGCGGCCGGGGAGCGGAACGGAACTCAGAAGATGCCTTCGAGCAGGCCGCGCTTGCGACGGGTGATCGTCGGCGTCGGGCCGGCGGCCGGCTGACCGGCAGCCTGGGCATCCTGGATGCGCTGCTGCTCCTTGGCCGGATCGACCAGTACGCCCGCTGGCGGCGAGCTCTGCCAGAAGATCAGGCCATCGATGAACGACTTGTCGCTCTCGGCCAGGGTCTTGGTGTCGGTGTTGACCTGGCCCCTGATGTTGGGGTCGATGCCGCCTTTGCCGGCGCGAGCGACCAGCGACTGCTCGGCGCTGCTGCCCGAGCGCGGCGCATCGGGTCCGGCATTGACGCGGGCCTGGGTGCGACCGGCGAGCGCCGGCGACAGCGCTTCCTTGGCCTGATCGGCAGGCGTGACTTCCTGCGGACGGGGCTCGCCCGGCCGCGGCGGCCGCAGCTCGGCATTCGGAGGCATCGTCAGCGGCGAATGCGAGACGATCTTGAACTCGTCGGGCGACACTTTCTTGTTGCCGCCGAGATTCTCGAAGGCGCTGCAGCCGCCCAACGCGAGGGTGCCGCAGGCCAGAAGTGCCAATGGAATCGGGAGCAGAGTCGGTTTCATCGTCCGTCCTTGGTAGTAGGCTTTTGTCCGCCGATCATGGCCGCTTCAGGGCGACGGTTTCTTTTCGCCCAGCAGCGAGTCGATGAGCATGAGCCCCACACCGACGACGATTGCCGCATCGGCGACATTGAATGCCGGCCAGTGCCAATGTCCAATGTGGAAATCGGCGAAATCGAACACCGCCCCCCAACGGGCACGGTCGATAACATTGCCGATGGCTCCCCCCATGACAAGGCCGATGCCCCATCCGGTGAGGGGGCGGTCGGTTCGTCGCAGCCACAGGAATAGTCCGACGCAGACGGCGATCGCCACGCCCGAGAGTACCCAGGGCGGCAACGCCTGGTCACCGCCCAGCAGACCGAAGCTGACACCACGATTCCAGACGATGACCAGCCGGAAGAACCCGTCGATCACTGTCACGATGGCGCCGGCCTTGACCAGAAAGGACAGCAGGAGCTGCTTGGAGACCTGATCGGCCACCAGGGTGACGACGAGCAGGGCCATCGCCTGGCGGTCGATCCGTCTCATGCAGACACCGCCTCCTCGCAACGCAGGCAGAGCAGCGGATGGGCCGGCGACTTGCCGACCTCCTCCAGCACCTGCCAGCACCGCGCGCACTTGGTGCCTTCGGCAAGTGTCGGCACCACGGCGACACCGGGCACGTCGGGCAGCGTGAAGGCACCGGCCGGCCCTTCGCCCGACACCAGGCTGCCGCCCGAGGTGATGCAGTAATCCCGCAGATCGAGCCCCTCGAAAGCCTTCAAATATTCCGGCGTGGCATAGACCACCGGTGCGGCCTGGAGGCTCGACCCGATGCGCTTCTCGGCGCGCTCGAGTTCGAGGGCACCGGTCACGACGCGGCGCAGCGCCCGCACGGTCTTCCACTTCTCGCCGAGTGCGGCATCGAGCCAGGCCGAGGGGATGATGGGATAGAGACGCAGGTGAACGCTCTCGGCCTTGCCGTCCGGCATGTCGCCCGGCCGCGCGAGCCAGGCCTCCTCGGCCGTGAAGCAGGTGATCGGCGCCAGCCAGGCCGTCAGGAACGAGAACACCTCGGCCATCACGGTGCGCGCCGCGCGGCGGCGAGGCGTGTCGGCGGCATCGCAGTAGATCGAGTCCTTGCGGATGTCGAAGTAGAAGGCCGAAAGATCGACGGCGCAGAAATTGTGCAGCTCCGTCGCAATCGTATGGAAGTCGTAATCGTCGACCGCGCGGCGCATCACCGCGTCCAGCTCGGCCAGGCGATGCAGCACCCAGCGCTCCAGCTCGGGCATCTCGGCGAAAGCCATCGTCTCGTCGGACGAGTAGCTTTCGAGACTGCCCAACAGATAGCGCAGCGTGTTGCGCAGGCGGCGATAGGCCTCGGCCTGGTGCTTCAGGATCTCCGGCCCGATGCGCTGGTCCTCGGTATAGTCGGTGCCGACCACCCACAGACGCAGGATGTCGGCGCCGTACTGGTCGCAGACCGTCTGGGGCGCCGTGATGTTGCCCAGCGACTTCGACATCTTGCGGCCCTGCTCGTCGAGCGTGAAGCCGTGCGTCAGCACGCCGTCATAGGGCGCGCGACCGCGCGTGCCGCAGCTCTCCAGCAGCGAGGAATGGAACCAGCCGCGATGCTGGTCGGAGCCTTCGAGATAGAGGTCGGCCGGCCATTTCAGCCGCTCGTTGCCTTCGAGCGTGAAGGCGTGCGTGCAGCCGGAGTCGAACCAGACGTCGAGGATGTCGGTCACCTGTTCGAATTCGGCGGCGTCGTACTTGTCGCCGAGGAAGCGCTCGGGCGGGCTCTCGAACCAGGCGTCCGCGCCCTCGGCACGGAAGGCTTCGACGATGCGGGCCATCACCTGCGCGTCGCGCAGCGGCTCGCCGGTCTTCTTGTCGACGAACACTGCGATCGGCACGCCCCAGGCGCGCTGGCGCGAGACGTTCCAGTCGGGACGGGTCTCGATCATTGAGCGCAGGCGGTTGTAGCCGGCGCGCGGCACGAAGCGCGTCACGTCGATTGCCGCCAGCGCCTTCTCGCGCAAGGTGCCGCCGATCTCGGGGATCGGCCTGTCCATGGCGATGAACCATTGCGGCGCGTTGCGGAAGATGACCGGCGCCTTGGAGCGCCAGGAATGCGGATAGGAATGCGTGATGCGCCCCGAGGCCAGCAGCTTGCCCGCCTCGTCGAGCAGCGCGATGGCGGTGCGGTTGGCGTCGCCCTTCTTGCCGTCCTGCGTGTAGACGCGCTTGCCGGTGAACAGCGGGACGTGCGGATAGTAGGTGCCGTCCTCGGCAACCGTGTCCGGCACCTCGACACCGTTGGCGACGCCCAGCTCGTAGTCGTCGGCACCATGACCCGGCGCGATATGCACGAAGCCAGTACCGGCATCGGCGGTCACGAACCCGCCCGGCAGCAGGCGCACGTCGAACTCGTAGCCCTGGCCGCGGAACGGATGGGCGGCGAGCAGCCCCTCGAGATCCTCGGCCGAAACCTCGGCCACGATCGTCGGCGTGAACTTCGCTTCCGCGGCGACCGCGTCGACCAGGTCACGCGCCAGCACCAGCCGCTCGCCGACCTTGGCCTTGCTGCCCTCGGCGACGGCAGCGACCTCGACCAGCGCGTAGGCGATGTCCTCGCCGTAGGCCAGCGCACGATTGCCCGGCATGGTCCAGGGCGTGGTCGTCCAGATCACGATCGAGGCGCCGTCGAGCTTGCCACCCTTCGACTGCACGACCGGGAAGCGCACATGGATCGTGTCCGACGTGTGGTCGTGATACTCGATCTCGGCCTCGGCCAGGGCAGTCTTCTCGACCACCGACCAGAGCACCGCCTTCGAGCCTTTGTAGAGGCCGCCGTTCAGCAGAAACTTCCCGAGTTCCTGGACGATGACGGCCTCGGACTCGTACTTCATCGTCGAGTAATAATTGTCCCAGTCACCGTCGACGCCGAGGCGCTTGAACTCCTCGCGCTGCACGGTGATCCAGTGATCGGCGAAGGCCCGGCACTCGCGCCGGAACTCGACGATCGGAACCTGGTCCTTGTCCTGCTTCTTGGCGCGATACTGCTCCTCGATCTTCCATTCGATCGGGAGACCGTGGCAGTCCCAGCCCGGCACGTAGTGGCTGTCCTTGCCCATCATCTGCTGGGTGCGACTGACGAGATCCTTCAGGATCTTGTTGAGCGCATGGCCGATATGGAGGTGACCGTTGGCATAGGGAGGCCCGTCGTGGAGCACGAACTTCGGGCGGCCCCGGCTCTCGCTGCGAATCCGTTCCCAGAGATTCATCTCCGCCCATCGCTTCAGGAGCTCCGGCTCCTTCTTGGGCAGGCCGCCGCGCATGGGAAAGTCGGTCTTGGGTAGGAAAACGCTGGATTTATAGTCAGTTGTCACAAGAAACTCGGCGCAGGAGGGAGCAAATTCCGGCCACACGTCAGGTGGCCACTGGCAGGCAAGACGACCCGGCCGCGGTCAGCGGACCGGGCGGGTAATTCGCTCCTGGAAAGCCCTGGTGAACATAGGGCGCGCAATCTAGGGATGGGGGTCGGGGGGGTCAAGGAGCGCCCGACGGCCCCCACGGGCGCCTGACCCGCACGATCAGCGCCTGCGGCACGACGCGCGTGTCGGCGACCACCGGCTGGGCCGCCGCCAGTTCCGCGCTGGCGCAAGGCTCGACCATACGTTCCAGGACGAAACCGGCACCGACGAGAGCATCGACCCATTGCGACAGGGTGCGGTGGAAGCGCGGCACCTCGAAGAGCGGGCTGGTGGCCTTCTCCGCCGGCGGAGCACTTCCGAAGCCCCATCGTTCGATGTCGCCGTGCCGGCCGTTGAAATAGTCCGCGACCTCGACCGCCCTCGTCTCGCCCCTGGCATCGCGCAGCACCTTGCGGTGCGGCGGCGAGAAGCACGGATGCAGGATGGAGAACTGCAGGAAGCCGCCCGGCCTGACGATGCGCCACGCCTCCGCCAGCACGCCGTCAATGTCGGGCATGTCCATCAGCGACATGAAGGCGGTGACGAAGTCGACGCTCGAAGCGGCAAAGGGCAGCGACGTGCCGTCGGCCACGGCATAGGAGATGCCGAGCGGCGCGGCGGATTCGGCAGCTCGCGCATGACGGATGAAGGTCGGCGCGATGTCGATGCCGTCCATGCGGGCGCCGCGCCGGGCGAGATGACGCGTATTGGCGCCCTCGCCGCATCCCATGTCGAGGCCGCGCCGGCCATCAACGGGTGGCAGCGCGTCGAGGAAGGTCGGAGAGTTGAGCGCGTCGCGGTAGATGTCGTAGCCGGCGCGCACGTGACGCGTCCATGTCTCGGCGTTGCGTTCCCAGAACGCTCCCGCTTCGGACGCCTTCATCCGCCTTCTCCCATCAGGTGACGGGCTTCAATACCTCACGAGCGACCGCCAGTCTGCCGTCCCCGCATCGTCAGGCCGGGGTCGATCGCAACCTCGTCCGGCGCCGCGCGGCAATCCTCAATCCCAGGAGGACCAGCATCAGTACCGCCGGCAGGGCATAGAACGGGCTCTGACCGATCCGCTTGCCGTTGGTCACGATGAACGACACCCAGAGATAATAGCCGCCCAGCCAATGCAGCATCCGCCACGCTACCGGCCCCACCCAGGCGGCCGTTCGATCGAACGATGTCGCCGCCATCGCGATGATGAAGGCATAGGCGATGCCCCCGCTCACCAGCGTCCCCGGCATCGCATGCTCGTGGAATCCCTGCGGGTCCATCCGGGCGAAGGCCAGGATCGCCGCGGCGTGGATCGTGTGCGAGACGGCGAAGGCGAGGCCGAGTTGACGGCGGTTGCGGCGTTGCCAGCGCGTCAGCGCAGAGGGCCACAGCGTCAGCATCGCCTGCGCGCCGAAGGCCAGGGCGAACAGGACCAGCGAGGTGCGCGCGGTGATCCGGATCACGATCCTCACGCCGGTGACCTCGTAAGCATGGCCCGCGAGGCAGAGAGCGGAAATGCCCAACAGGGACAGGGACAACAGGCCCAGCAAGGGCCAGCCTTCGAACAATCGGGTCTTCGTCATGGCATCCCTCCGCAATGTAAGCATTGCTTACTTTACGGCGGGGACATGGGTCAATGCAGTGTACGCACTGCTTACATTCACATGCCCGTGATGCTAGCCTTGGCCGCGATGGCCCAACGCCCCCTTGCCAAAGCGAAGAAGAAGCCCAGCCGCACCTATCACCATGGCACGCTGCGCGCGGCGTTGATCGAAGCGACTCTGGGGCTGGTCGAGGAAGGCGGGCCGGAGGCCGTTACCGTGCGCGAAGCAGCACGACGCGCCGGAGTCTCATCGGGCGCGCCGTTCCGCCATTTCCCCAACCGAACCGTGCTCATGACGGCCGTGGCCGAGGAGGCGACGCACCGGCTGCATGCGGCAGTCCTGGCTGCGGTCGAGCCGCTTGCCGACCAGCCGCCGCTCGTCCAGCTCAGGGCGATCGGCCGCGCCTATCTCCAGTGGGCCTCCGAGAATCCGACCCATTTCGCCGTCGTCTCCAACCGCGGCCTGATCGACTATGAGAGCTCGCCGTCGATGCAGCGCGAGAACGAGGACATCCAGACACTGATGGGCCGCCTGCTCGATGCGGCAGGCGCACCCGCCGGCGCAAAGCTCGCCGGGCGCGCCTTCGTCTATGGACTGGCGCGCATGCGCGTCGACGGCCACCTGCCGCAATGGGGCGTCGCGTCTTCGCAGGAAGCCCTCACGGCGATGGACGCCGCGCTCGATCTCTTTCTCGAAGGTCTGCTCAGGCTGCGAGGATAGCGCGCGCGCGCTCCCCGTCGGCCGCGATCTGCGCCTTGAGCTGGTCGAGGCCGGTGAATTTCATTTCGGCGCGGATGAAGTCGATCAGCGCGACCCGCAGCACCTTGCCGTAGAGGTCGCCCGCGAAGTCGAACAGGTGGACCTCGAAATTCTCCTGCAGCTTGCCGAAGGTCGGGCGCTTGCCGAGGTTCGCGACGCCGTTGCGCCATTCGCCGTCGACCAGGGCGCGGACGGCATAGACGCCAAAGCGGGGACGCAGATGTTCGCCCAGCGCCACATTCGCCGTCGGAAACCCGATCGTGCGGCCGCGCTGATCGCCCAGCTCGACCTGACCCTCGATCTCCCATTGATGTCCCAGCAGCCCGGCGGCCTCGCGTGCCCAGCCGTGCCGCAGCGCCTCGCGAATGCGGGTCGAGGAATAGATCTCGCCTTCGTGCGTCACCGGATCGAGCACCGAGACGTCGAAGCTGCGCGCCTTGCCTTCAGCCCGCAGCATCTCGACGTTTCCGCTACGCCGGGCGCCGAAGGTGAAGTCGTAGCCGCAGACGACATGGCGCGCGCCCAGCCCTTTCACGAGCACGTCCTCGACGAACGACGCCGCCGCAAGGGCCGCGAACGCCGCATCGAAGTGCTGGGCCAGCACCGCCTTCACGCCGTGTTCGGCGAGCAGCCGCGTCTTGGCCGGCGCGAGCGTCAGCCGGAACGGTCCCGTGTCGGGCACGAAGAAGCCGCGCGGATGCGGCTCGAAGGTGAAGGCTAGCAGCGGTGCGCCGAGCGCCGCGGCCTTCTCCCGCGCATGCGCGAGAAGCGCCTGGTGGCCGTGATGCACTCCGTCGAAATTACCGAGCGCCACCACGCCGCCCGTCCACTCGGGCGGCACCGAATGCCAGTCGTCGAACACCGGAACCATGCCGCCGCCTCAGGCCGCGTCGCGCCGCGGCACCAGCACGACCGCTTCGCCGTCGATCACCACCTTGTCGCCGTTCAGGCACTGGGTCTTGAGCGTGACGCGGCGGCGCTTCTCGTCGATAGCGGTGATGGTCGCGACGGCCGTGATCGTCTCGCCGATGAGGACCGGCGCCATGAAATTCATGGTCTGGGAAATATAGACCGCGCCCGGTCCCGGCAGCTTGGTGCCGATCACCGTCGAGATGAAGCTGCCGCTCAGCATGCCGTGCGCGATGCGCTGGCCGAAGCGGGTGGTGCGGGCGAACCCGTCATGCAGGTGGATCGGGTTGGTGTCCCCGGAAACCCCGGCGAAGGCCACGATGTCGGCATCGGTCACGGTCTTGCCGAACATCGCCGACATGCCGGGCTTGAGGTCTTCCAGGTACAGGCCGTTCATCGCGGCGAAGGCACTCGAC
The DNA here is from genome assembly GCF_965279625.1 of Reyranella sp. Lineage (GTDB taxonomy): Bacteria > Pseudomonadota > Alphaproteobacteria > Reyranellales > Reyranellaceae > Reyranella. The sequence continues at coordinate 4,168,786 of NZ_OZ257251.1, read as the reverse complement.
ACTTTGCTGATCTCCCCAGTTGGCGCGGTCCTCTTACCATGCGGCGAAGCCTGTGCCACAGTCCCGGTAAATGAACGTTCACACGTCGACTGAAATTGAAACCGTCGCCCGCATCCTCGCCGAGGCGACCCATCGCCATTTCGGCGCGCCCGCCGCCATCGAAGCCCTGTCCCGCCAGTCCGGCGGCGCCTCGCGCCAGACCTGGAGCTTCGACGCCGTGGTGAAGGGCGAGCGCCACGCGCTGATCCTGCGCCGCGATCCGCCGGCTCAAGGCAAGACCGAGCGCGAACGCGCGGTCGCGATCGATCGCGCCACCGAGTTCCGCGTGCTGCGCGCCGCCCATGAGGCCGACGTCCGTTCCCCCGAGCCGTTGTTCGAACTCACACCGCAGGATGGGCTGGGCGACGCCTATGTCATGCGCCGGGTCGGCGGCATCGCCATCGCCCGCAAGCTGCTGCGCGATCCGCCCTACGAGGCCGCGCGCGGAAAGATCGCGGGCCAGCTCGGCGAAATCCTGGCCCGTATCCATGCGACCGATCCAGCCACCCTGCCGCCGCTGCCGCGCCGCGAGGCCGCCGACCATATCGCCGAGCTGCGCCGCTCCCTCGATGCGCTGGGCCAGCCGCAACCGGTCTTCGAGCTGGCCCTCACCTGGCTCGACCGCCGCAAGCCCGCGCCGCTCGAGCGGCCGGTGCTGGTGCATGGCGACTACCGCACCGGCAACTATCTGGTCGATGAGACCGGCGTGACGACCATCCTCGACTGGGAGCTCGCCCATCTCGGCGACCCGGTGGAGGATCTCGGCTGGCTGTGCGTCAAGAGCTGGCGCTTCGGTGCGATCGACAAGCCGGCCGGCGGCTTCGGCAGCCGCGAGGAATTGTGGGCGGCCTACGAGCGCGCGGGCGGCGGCACGGTCGATCCGGTTCGTGCTCACTGGTGGGAAGTCTTCGGCACCGCGCACTGGGGCATCATCTGCCTCAACCAGGCCTGGAAGCACCTCTCCGGTTCGATCAAGTCGATGGAACATGCCTCGATCGGCCGGCGTGCCGTCGAGACCGAAGTCGACCTGTTGCAACTCCTGAAGCAGGGAGCCTGATCGTGGCCCAGGACCGTCCCACCGCCGCCGAACTTCTGGCCGCCATCGCCGACTTCCTGCGAGAGGAGGCGACGCCGGCTCTCGACCGCACCGAGCCGCGGCTCGGCTTCCAGATGCGGGTCGCCGTGAACTCGCTCGCCATCCTCGAACGCGAGGTGCGCCTCGGACCCTCCGCCGATGCACGTGAGCACAAGCGTCTGGTCGAACTGCTCGGCCGCGACGCCCCGCTCGACGAGCTGAACCACGAACTCGCGCGTGAGCTGCGCAGCGGCAAACGCGACGAGACCGACGCCGCGCTGATGGCCCATCTCGAAGCGACCATCGCCGACAAGATCGCCATCGCCAATCCAAAGTGGCGGTAGCTGCACTTGCTCCTCCCCCGTCATACGGGGGAGGCATGTCTATGATACTTCGGCCTCCACCGAACGATTGACCGTGGCGACCGCGGACGGCCGGCCCTAGACTTCGCCCATGACCACCGTGAATGCCCTTTCCGAGATCGCCGCCCTGATGGGCGATCCGGCCCGCGCCTCGATGCTGTCGCTGCTGATGGACGGCCGTGCCCATACGGCGTCGGACCTCGCACACAATGCCGGCATCACCGCGCAGACAGCGAGTGGTCATCTCGCGCGCATGGTGGAGGCGAACCTGCTGGCCGCCCGCGCCCAGGGCCGCAACCGCTTCTATCGCCTGGCGTCGCCCGAGGTGGCGCACGCCATCGAATCGCTGATGGCGCTGGCCGGTGCACGGGCGACGCCGGCGTCGAAGAGCGCGGCGTGGCGGCGCGACCCGGATCTCCGCTTCTGCCGCACCTGCTACGATCATCTCGCCGGACAGGTCGGCATCGCCGTCACCGACTCGCTGACCCGGCATGGCCATCTCGAACCCAAGGGGCCACGCGACTGGCAGCTCACACCGTCGGGCGAGCTATTCTGCGGAAAACTGGGAGTCGATCTCGGCACGGCGCGCCAGGCGAGCACGCGTCACTTCGCGCGCCAGTGCCTCGACTGGAGCGAGCGCCGGCCGCACATCTCGGGCGCGCTGGGCGCGGCCATCGCCGACACCTTCTTCAGGCGCGGCTGGGCCGAGCGCCTGCGCCGCAGCCGCACCGTGCGCCTCACGGATTCCGGCCGCCGCGCGCTGGGCAGCCATTTCGGCGCGACGGTCTAAGCCTCATTGGAGCGCGCAACTCCAGTTGCGCTCAAGCTTCGTCGATCGGCGAGATATGAGCGCAACTGGAGAGCGTGTGAAGAAATCTCTGGCGGCGGTGGTCGATTTTTGATTCGCTGAAGGCCTCCTTAGAGGGAGGGTTGGATGGCGAAGGGCAGGCCGGCGGGGTTGCGTCTGGAGACGGCGGAGCGGGGGCAGGTGGAGTTCCGGCAGGGTTGTCTGGACGACCTTCTGTCGCTGGATCACCGTGCGCGGCAGGTTTGGGACTATGTCGAGGGTCTGGACCTGTCGCGGTTGTACGCCCGCGTGCAGACGACGGTGTCGTCGAGCGGCCGTCCTGCGATCGATCCGGCGATCCTGGTGTCGTTATGGCTTTACGCGACGCTCGAAGGTGTGGGCAGCGCGCGGTTGTTGGACCGTCTGTGCCAGTCGGATGCGGCCTATCGGTGGCTGCTCGGCGGGGTGACGGTGAACTACCACACCTTGTCGGACTTCCGGGCCGGTGCGGGTCCGGTGCTGAACAGGCTTCTGTCGAGTTCGATGGCGGGGCTGATCTCCTCGGGTGCGGTGCAGGTCGACACGCTGGCGGTCGACGGCATGAAGCTTCAGGCGGCGGCGAACCGCGGCACGTTCCGCCGCAGCGAGCGTCTGGCGATGCTGGAGAGGGCGGCGTACGAAGTGCTCGAGCGAATGGCGGTAGAGGTCGACGAAGACCCCGTGGCGGCGCAGCGCCGGACGCTGGCCCGCCGCCTGTCGGCGGCGCAGGAGCGGGTCCGGCGGCTTGCGAAGGCTCGCGAGGCGCAAGCCGAGATCGAGCGCCAGCGTGAGGAGCAAAGGCAGAAGCAGCGCCGCAAGGAGAGGCCCCAGGACCCCGATAAGGAGGCTCGCGCCTCGACCGTCGATCCCGAGGCGCGGCTCATGAAGATGGCCGACGGCAGCGTGCGGCTGGCCTACAACGTGCAGTTCACGACGGCGGCCAAGGGCGCTCACATCGTCGGCGTCCGTGTCACCGACCGAGGTTCCGATTATGGCCTGCTGGAGCCGGCCCTGAACGAGATCGAGCAGCGCTATGGCGTGAAACCAACGCGATTGCTGGCCGACGGCGGCTACACGAGCAAGAGCGACATCGAGAAGGTGCATGCGCTGGGCGTCGAGCTGTTCAGTCCGCTCCCGAAAAGCAAGGGCGATCCGGCGGCCCCGAAGCGGGGCGACGAGGCGGGGACCATCGCCTGGAGGCGGCGCATGGCCAGCGACGAGGCGATGGCGATCTATCGAAGGCGCTTTGCCACCGAGCGGCCTCATGCCCACATGCGCAACCACGGCCTGCGACAGTTGCTGGTGCGCGGCAGGGAGAAGGTCGAGGCGATCGTGCTCTGGCACGTCCATGCCTTCAACTTCCTCCAGCTCAAATGCCCCCGGAGTGCCTAAGCAAGGCGCTTCGAAGGCCTGCTGCCCTCAACCACGCCTCGGGCTGATCCAGAAACCGACCAACGCCACGGCGCCATACCCTCAAATACTGATCCCCAGCATCCAGAGAGAATAACTTCACACTCTCTGGAGTTGCGCGCTCCATTGACTCACCAGCCTTGGAAGCGCGGCCAGGTCGTGGCGTCGCCGGCCGGCGTCACGGCGAGGTAGGACGGATACTGCGCGCCGGTGGCGCAGGCGTGGTTGGGCAGGATGCGCAGTCGCGCGCCGATCGGGAAGCGTTCGACGAGGCCCGTATCGGCCGTGCCGTCGCGGCGCGCGACGATGCCGTGTTCCTGGTTGGCGCCCGACACGATCAGCCCGTCGATCACGTTGCCCTCGACGTCGCACACGGCGCCGTAGCCATAGTCGATCTTCTGGCGCTGGGTGCCGCGGTCGCGGCTCATCGCCATCCAGCCGGCATCGACGATCACCCAGCCCTTATCGGGCTGGTGGCCGATCACCTCGGTCAGCACGGAGAGCGCCACGTCCTGCGGCGTGCAGACGCCGACATTGGACATCACGAGATCGAAGAAGACGTAGACGCCGGCGCGCACCTCGGTGACGCCTTCGAGATGCTGCACGGCGATCGCCGTCGGTGTCGAGCCGATGCTGACTTCCGGGCAGGCGATGCCGGCGGCGCGCAGACGCTCGGCGGCGCGCACGCACAGGGCCCGCTCCTGCTCGGCCAGCGCCTGCAGCGCCTCCGGCGTGTCGAGATCGTAGGAACTGCCGGCATGGGTGAGCACGCCCTTCACCGTCGCGCCGCCCGCCTGCAACACCTGGCCGATCGCGATCAGCTCCGGCGCCTCGGGCTGCACGCCCGAGCGATGGCCGTCGGAATCGATCTCGATCATCACTTCGAAGACTTGGCTCGTGGCTTTACCCTTGGCCACGACGGCCTCGGCCGCCGCCACCGAATCGACCAGCAGGGTCAGCGCGCAGCCTTGACGGATGAGCGCCAGTGCGCGGTCGAGCTTGTCGGGCACGATGCAGACCGCATAGAGCACGTCGGCGAAGCCCGCGGCAAAGAACTGTTCGGCCTCCTTCAGGGTCGAGACGGTGATGCCGACGGCGCCCGCGTCGTGCTGGGCGCGCGCGACCTCGATGCATTTCGAGGTCTTCACGTGCGGCCGCAGGCGAACGCGGAGCGCCGAGAGATGATCCTGCATGCGCGCGATGTTACCCGCCATGCGGCGCTCGTCGATCAGCGCCGCCGGGGTCTCGATGTCCATCAGCTTCAAGTGTTCACCCTTCAGTCGAGATACTCTCCGCGCGCCTTCAGCGCCGGCACGTCCTTTTCCAGCCCCCGCGCGATCAGGGCCGTCACGGTAGCGGGCTGCAGCGCCTCCCGCGACGGCAGATCGACACCGACCGCCGTCATTTGCTTGACCAGCGCAGGATCGGCCACGGCCGCCCGCAGCGCCTCGTTGAGTCGCGCCATGACCGGTTGCGGCGTGCCCTTGGGCGCGAACAGCGCGTTCCACGAGCGCAGGTTGACGTCGAAGCCCTGGCTGGCCGCCGTGGCGACTCCCGGAAGCTGCGGCAGAGGCTGGTCGCTCAGCACGGCAAGCGGCTTGATCTTGCCGCCGGCGATCTGCGGCAGCGCCGTCGTCGTCTGGTCGCACATGAAATCGATATGGCCACCCATTAGGTCGTTCATCGCCGGTGCCACGCCCCGATAGGGCACATGGGTGATGTTGAGCTTGAGCGCCGACAGCAGCACGACGCAGGCATAGTGGGAGATCGAGCCGACGCCCGCGCTGCCATAGGTCATGTCCGCCTTGTGCTTCTCGGCATAGGCGATGAACTGCTTGAGGTTCGAGACCGGCAGGCCAGCCTTGGCGACCAGCAGCAGCGGCGCCGTGCCGGCGAGGCCGATCGGCTCGAAGCCGGTCAGCGGATCGTAGGGCAGCTTTTTGAACAGGGCGGCGTTGGCGACGTGGGTGCCGATCGTGCCGAACCCGATCGTGTAGCCATCGGGTGCGGCGTTCGCGAGCTTCGTCAATCCGATCGTGCCGCTGGCGCCGCCGATGTTCTCGACCACAACGGTCTGCTTCAGATCCGCCGCCATGCCCTGCGCGAGCGCGCGGGCCAGCGCGTCGCTGGGACCGCCGGCCGGGAACGGCACGATCAGGGTGAGCGGCTTGGTGGGAAAGCTCTGGGCGGTGGCCGTGCCGGCCGCCAGCAGGAGCGGCGCGAGGGTGAGCAGAAGTCGGCGCAAGATCATGACAAACGTCCTTCCAGCCAGGGGAGAAGATCGTCGAGCGTCGGCCGCTCGAGGCCGGCGGGCGGCGCGCCGTCGGGGCGCGCGAGACCGACGCGGTTGTGCCAGTAGGTCCTGAGGCCGACCGCAGAGGTACCGAACAGGTCGTAGCCCGAGCCCGCGACGAAGGCCGCTTCCTGCGGCGCGACGCCCAAGGCTTCCAGTGCCCGGCGATAGGGGCGCGGGTCGGGCTTGTAGTATCCAGCTTCCTCGGAGGTGACGATGCAGTCCCAGTTCGTCTGCAGCCGCCCCGCCGCCTGCCGGCCGAGCCGGATCGAACAGTTGGTGACAACGCCGAGTTTCGTGCGGCCCGCCAGCGCATCCAGGGTCGCCTGCGCACCGCTCCAGGGCGGCAGTTCCAGCCATCGCGTCTCCAGCGCGTCCGCCGCGCCCTCGGCCAGGCCGGTTGCCACGGCGGCCTCGCGCACGAGCTGTTCGTAGGGCACGTAGCTGCCGCAACCATAGGTCAGCCGCAGATACTCGGCCCGCCAGGCGCGGCCGCGTTCGGCCGAGCCCGCCACGTCGTTCCACAGGGTCCAGGAGTCGAGGAGCGCCGTCAGCAGGTCGAACAGCACGGCTTTGGGAAAGGTCGTCGTCATGCGCCCAACGTAGCAAGCCGCAGGCCGTTGGTGCTTAAATCCGACGAACAGTTCAGTTAAATAAAACTGAATGATCACACTGGCCGACCTGCAGTTCATGGAAGCGCTGGCGCGCACTGGCTCGCTGAGCGGCGCGGCGCGGTCGCTCAACGTCACGCCGCCGGCCCTGTCGCTGCGCCTCAAGAAGCTTGAACGGACGCTCGGCGTCAGCCTGGTCGTGCGCAGCTCGCGCCGCCTGCGGTTCACCGGCGAAGGCGAGCACCTGGTGAGCGAGGCGCAGGCGATGCTGGCCCGCATGGGCGCGCTCACCGACCTGCTCGGCAAGGAGGGTGGCAGCCTCGCAGGGCCATTGCGGGTGGTCGCGCCCTTCGGCTTCGGCCGGCTGCACGTGGCCCCGCTCGTCGCCCGCTTCGCCCAACGGCACGAGGCGATCCGCGTGACGCTCGATCTCTCCGAACGCCCCTGGACCGACAGCGAGGATGCCGATGTCGTGGTTCATATCGGCGCGGTCCGCGATTCGACCTGGGTGGCGCACGTGCTGGCGCGCAACGACCGCTGGGTCTGCGCCGCGCCCGCCTATCTCGACCGGCGCGGCACGCCGGCCGATCCGCGCGACCTGCTGGCGCACGAGTGCCTCTGCGTGCGCGAGAACAACGAGGATGTGACGCTGTGGCGCCACCGCCGCGGCAGCCGCGCCGGCGCCGTGCGCGTGACGCCGACGCTGACCAGCAACGACGGCGAGGTCGTGCGCAACTGGGCGCTGGCCGGGCTCGGCCTGATGCTGCGCTCGCAGTGGGACGCCGGCCCCTTCGTGAAGCGCGGCGAACTCAGGCGCGTGCTGGCGCCGTGGTCGTTCGAGGGCGCCGACATCCTGGCACTGGTGCCGGCGCGACGCGGCATCTCGGCCCGCGTCACCTCCTTCGTCGACTTCCTGAAATCCTCCCTCAGGTCGCGGCCGCCGGGGCGTTAGCGCCGGTCTTCGTGTAACCCAGCCCGTCGCCGGACGAGATCTTGGCGATCGACGAGGCGCGCAGGATCTTCTGGTCGCCCACGGTCAGATAGATGTTGGTGAACAGCAGCGTGCGCGTCTGACGGATCAGTTCGGCACGGCCCTCGACCCAGTCGCCTACGCGCGCCGGCGCCACGAAATCGAAGGTCATGCTGACGGTCGGCAGGAACTTGCGCAGACCGGCGAGATAGCCGCCGCCCATCGTGCCCACGAGGTCGGCCACCGTCATCATCATGCCGCCATGCAGGCCGCCCGCCGGGTTGCACATGTTCTGTTGCACGCGGATCGCCAGCACGAACTCGTCGCGCGTACCCTTCTCGCCGCGCTTGGCGTACATGTTGCCGGCATGGGTATTGAAGTTCGGCTCGGGTCGGCCGCGAGCGAAATCGACGAGACTGAAACCTTCGGGCGGATCGTCGGGTATTTCGTAGGAAGACACTCTAACTCCGGACTTTCAGGGGGCGTCCCGGCCGCAGCAGCGCGAAGTCGCCCAGCCCGGCCAGCACATCGTGGCGCGGACCATAGAGACGGCCCCTCACCTGCGCCACATGCTCGTCGTGGCCCAGCAGCTCGCCCGTGGCCTCGAGCCAGTCGCCGACCCGCGCCGGGGTCAGATAGTCGAGCGTGAGCTTCAGGGTGACGCAGCGCCGGTCGATGGCGCGATAGACAACAGAGCCCAGCGCGGCATCGATGAAGGCCGCGAGCATGCCGCCATGCACGATGCCCAGCGCATTGGCATGTTGCGGGCCGGGCATGAAGCCGCGCCAGACCCTGTTTCCCTCGACCTTCTCGAACCACGGTCCGTTGGCCGCGGTGAATCCGGTCGCCTCAGTGAGTTCTCGAAAGCCTTCTGGAATGTCCACGCGCCATCTTACGCAATCCCGGTCAACAGCACCAAGCCATAGCCGACATAGTAGAGACCCAGCACGGTGATGAGGCGTCCCGCCCAGGTGCGAAACTGAGCATCCGACAGGCGTTCGAGGATCTGCTTGCCGAGCGAGGTGCCGAGCATCGAGGCACCTACCGCCATCACCAGCACCCAAGGCTCGACCGAGCCCGCCCCCTCGATCAGCGCGCCGAAATAAAGCAGCTTCGAGCCGTGACCGAACACCTGGCACGAGGCCTTGGTGGCGACGATCTGCTGGCGGTTCATCGGCGAGCGCAGGAACAGCTGGTCGACCAGCGGACCGGTCACGCCGGTCAGCAGCATCAGCGCCATGCAGGCGATGCCGCCGCCCAGCGCCTGCAGGGGTCCGAGCGTCGCCGGCATCCACCGCGTCGGCACGACCCGCAGCACGAAAGGCGAGAGGCCGAGCATCAGCAAGGCGACGGCCTTCTCGGGCACGTAGAGGGTCAGCGACCAGATCCCGACAGCGATGAAGCAGCCCACCACGTAGAAAACCGTGATGCGCCACTGGATATGCCGCCGCCACAGCAGCGCGCGCCAGCCGTTCGACGCCATCTGCGTCACCGCATGCAGCACCATGGCCATGGGCAACGGCAGCAGGAACAGCAGCACGCCGATCAGCACCATCCCGCCCGCCATCCCGAAGATGCCAGACAGGAAGGCGGTGAACACCATCAGGACGCCGAGCCCCAGGGCCATCGTTATCGTCATCTTGCCCTCGCCGATCCCAGAGCTCCCCAAGAGTGAGGACGAGGGCTTGTCTAGGGCCGGACTATGCAGTGTTCAAATATATGATAACTTCTATCTCCATACTTTCTGGATATGATTATGGAACTGCGGCACCTCCGCTATTTCGTCGCCGTGGCGCACGAAGGCCATGTCACGCGCGCCGCCGAGAAGCTGCACATGCAGCAGCCTCCGCTCAGCCAGCAGATCCGCGCGCTCGAGCGGGAGATCGGCGCGCCGCTGCTGCTGCGTCATCCGCGCGGCGTCAGCCTGACCGATGCCGGCCGCTCGTTCCTGGCCGACGCCGAGGCGATCCTCGCCGCCGTCGAACGCGCCACGGTGAAGGCGCGGCGCACGGCGCGCGGCGAGACCGGCCGGATCGCCGTGGGTTTCACCACCTCGGCGCCCTTCCATCCGCTGGTGGCCCGCGCCATCCGCGAGTTCCGCCGCGACCGCCCCGACATTTCCTTCGTGCTGGAGGAGAACAGCTCGGGCGACCTGCTGGCCGCGCTGCGCGACGAGCGGCTCGACATCGCCTTCATCCGTTCCGGCCTCGTCGAGCCGCAGGGGCTTCACCTGTACGAGCTGCTGCACGAGGAGATGTCGGTCGCCCTGCCAGCGCGTCACCGGCTCGCACGCCGGCCGAAGCTCACCCTGAAGGACCTCGCGACCGAGGATTTCATCCTCTATCGCCGGGCCGAAGGGCGCGGGCTCTACGACGTCATCATCGCGGCCTGTAGCGCCGCGGGCTTCAGCCCCCACGTGAGCCAGGAGGCGCCGCGCATCGTCTCGACCCTCAACCTCGTGGCCGCCGGTCTCGGTATCACCATCGTGCCGGCGTCGCTCAGCAGGTTGCCGCTCGAGGGTGTAACGTATCGCCCCCTCACCGGGCGGCCCGCGATCAAGGTGCCGCTCAACCTCGCCTGCCGCCGCGACGATCCTTCCGCCGCCACGCAGGCCTTCATCGACCAGGTGCGCCGCCTCGCATGAAGCCAGTCAAGACCATCGGCCACTCCAACCATCCGATCGAACGCTTCGTGGCGTTGCTGAAGGCGGGCGGCGTCGAACGGCTGGTCGACGTACGCTCCACGCCGTGGTCGCGCCGCCATCCGCAGTTCGGCCAGAAGAACCTCGCACGGTCGCTGGCCGAGGCCGGCATTGACTATGTCCATGAAGGCGCCGCCCTCGGCGGCAAGCCGCAAGCGGGTGGCAGCTACGACCACCTCGCCGCGCGTCCGGAATTCACGGCGGCGCTGGATCGCGTGATCGACGAAGCACAGGAGACAGTGCTTTGCCTGATGTGCGCCGAGAAGGAGCCGCTCGACTGCCATCGCACGGTGCTGGTGTCGCGGCGTCTCGCAGAGCGCGGCGTCGCCGTCGAGCACCTGTTGGCCGATGGCGGCACGCGGCCCCATCATGAGGTCGAGGAAACAGTGCTGGGCAAGGACGTCGCCCCCGACCTGTTCGAGGATCGCGCCGCGCGACTTACCCGCGCCTGGCGTCGTCTCGAAGCGAAGTGGGGCCGCGCCGGGACCGGCGAAGGAGAATGACCGAGATGGAAGTCCGCAACATGGAAACCGCGCCCGGCCTGGTGTTCGACGCCTCCGTGGCCGGCGACGACTCGGCCCCGCTGGTGCTGATGCTGCACGGGTTCGGCGTGTCGCGGCATTTCTGGAAGGCGCAGGTCCCGATGCTGGGAGAGGCCGGCTACTTCGCGGTGGCGCCGAACCAGCGCGGCTATTCGGCGGGCGCCCGGCCCGATCCCAGTAACCTCGACTCCTACCGCTTCGATAAACTGACGGCCGATGCGCTCGACCTCGTCTCCGCGGTGGGCCATGGCGACAGACGCTTCCATCTCGTCGGCCACGATTGGGGCGCGAGTCTCGCCTGGGCCATCGCCTTCCGTCATCCCGAGAAGCTGCGTTCCCTCACCATCCTGTCACGCCCCCATCCCATGTCGTTCGCGCGGGCGCTGGCGATGCCGGACGGTGAGCAGAAGCGCCGCTCCGGCCATCATCAGGCATTCCTCGAGCCCGATGCCGTGCCGAAGGTGCTGGCGAACGACTGCGCCTGGCTGCGCACGCGGCACACCAAGGAGGGCGTGCCGAAGGAGGCGATCGACCTTCATCTGTCCGTGCTCGGATCCGCACCGGCCATGGAAGCCGCGCTCGCCTGGTATCGCGCCCGCGGCGAGCGGATGCCGCTCGGCCCCATCAAGGTGCCGACGCTCTACCTCTGGGGGGATGCCGACGACACGGTGGGCCGCGCCGCCGCCGAAGGCACGGGCGAGTTCATCGCCGCGCCCTACCGTTTCGAGGTGCTGCCCGGCGTCGGTCATTATGCCGCCGACCAGATGCCCGAGCGGGTGAACGAATTGTTGCTCGAGCATCTCCACCGCTACGCGGAGTGATCCTCAGGGTTTGCAATCGAGCTTGGTCAGGCGCGGCGAGAAGGTGGGAAGCGCCGTCGACGCGCCCGCCGGCCAGGCGCGCGGCCAGGCCTTGTCGGCCAGCTTTTTCTCGACCAGCGGCACCAGCAGGTTGAAAGCCGCCCAGCCGCGAATGCGCGTCCCGGCATAGGACGTGTGCACGGCATCGACGAACAGGTCCGGATCAAACGGCGTGTTGCCGACGAGATCGAGGAAAGCGAGCCCGTGGACCGCGGCGTACTTGGCGAACAGGCGGTTCTGGAACTTCGCCAGCCGTTCGAGGTCGCGATAGCGGTACGGCCAGTTAGCGGCATTGAGCTGCTCGATGATGAATTTGTGCCGCACCGGATCGACGACCAGCCCGTCCTTCACCATCCAGAAGAACGAGGTGAGCGCCATGTCGGCGTCGACCGTCGCGAGGTCGGCGCGGATCTGGTCGAGGTCCTTCTGGATGAGGTTCAGGTTCACCGGCAGGTTGGCGAAGTCGAGATTGGGATTCATCTCGTCGAGCCCCTCTGGCCAGACGACCTTGTAGTCGGGCTTGGGCCACTCCGCGCCGCTATTGTCGCCTGCAGCCGAACCGGCCATGGCGAACGCCGCCTGGATGCGGCCGATCAGGGCGGAGTAGCGCGCGGCCTCCTTCAGCAACTTCACGGCGGCCGGTTCCTGCGCGCTCACGGGCCGGGTGACCGGATCCTGCGGCACCTTCTCGACGATCGAGGCCGGCCGGAACTGGTTGCCACCCTCGTGATAGACCACGAGGTCGGGCCTGAGGGGAATCACTTCCGTCCGCACGACGGCGGCGATGTCCGTGGAACTGATGCTTTCGCGGCCCGCATTCAGGACCTCGAACCGGATGCCGAGCCCCTTGGCGCGGGACCAGACGTTCATCCAGTGGTTTACATATTCCGGCCAGGAGTAGGGCAGATGATGCGCCTCGACGACGGTCGAGGAGCCGACGAAGACAATGCGCACCGTCTTCTCGGGTCTCGGATTCTCGATCGGAGGACCGCGCCAGCCGATCTGGTTGGTGGTCAACCCGCTCGGGATCGTGACGTCGGGCAGGAACCGGTAGGGCGGACGCGGCTGGCCATCGGGCCCATCGTAGAGGAAGAGCTGACCGGGAGCATGACGCAGGAACCAGTGCTTGCAGGGATCGCCGGAGAAACTGGTGTTCCAGACCTTGAAGGCATCGGAGGGGCGGAACGCCATGCCGCCGACGGGATTGGCCTCGACGAAGCGATAGAGGCGCTCCCAGTCGTCGGGAATGGCGCGCTTGTTGGGCAGCGGCGACGGTTCGACGAAGAACCAGTCACGTTCGACGCCGGCGGCTCTCGAGACCTTGTCGACCGAGTCCTGCTTCACGCTGGCGAGCCCCATCGGTTCGCCGAGCGGTGTGAGCAGGATCGGATAGCCGTCGATGTACCGGACGACGCCTTCGGCCACGACGACGCTCAAGGCGAGCGAAACCACGACCAGCAGGGTGTCCTTGAGGAAGCGCATCACTTGCAACCCTTGCCCTGGTCGCGGCACAGCCCGTCCAACAGGGTGTTGAGCTCGGGCACCATCATCTTCGTGAAGGCCGCCATCGCAGCGCCGTTGGGATGCGGATCGGGGACCGTCACCCAAAGACTCGGCGGATCGAGATCCTGGACGGTCGGCAGCATGTCGAAAAAGGGAACGCCCAGCCCCTCGACGTCCGCCTTCACCTTGGCGGTGACGTCGGTGAACGGATAAGGCTTCAGCTCGCGCAGCTCGGGAATGTTGAACACGACCAGCTTGACGCCCATTTCGCGTGCCGTCGTCGCGAACCCCTGCAGGGCCTTGCGGGTCTGCTGCCAACCGGCGGCGTCATCCTTGTAGAGTTCGCGATAGTACCGCTTCCAGTCGGGCGCCTCGCCGAACTGGCGCATCAGCGAGTCGAGGCGATACTTGAAGACGACCCAGGCGGCCGAATGCTCGTCGAGCCACGAGGTCTGCCCATAGGTCGGCATCGGCTCGGCATCGTTGATGAAATAGCTCAACACGATGATGTCGGGCTTCAGTTTCGCTGCCGTGTCGCGGAACAGCGTGAGCTCCTGCAACGTGTTGTGATTGCCGACGCCGAGATTGTAGCTGTCGACCTTGCGGCCCTCGGCGACCAGCGCAGCCGTCACCCGGGCGGCGGCGGTCTCGTTCTGCGCGACGCCCCAGCCGAGGGTCGTCGAATCGCCCGCGAAGGCGATGCGCGCCACGCCCGGCGGCGCCTTCTCGGGAATCTCAGAGGACCGGAAACCGTGGCTGTCGGTCGTCACCTTGACGCCCATCAGCTGCGCCTCGGCATTGGGGCGGTGCCGATGTCCGAGGTCGGGCCGCATGTCCCGCACCTTCACGTCGCGCGCGTAGCGCCACATTTCGACTTCGTAGAGCATGCCGGTGTCGAGGAAGAGCCGGGTCATGCCCTCGAGGCAAAGCGCGCAAACAGCGGTGAGAACGACGACCAGAAGCGTGTTTTTCAGAAAGTTCATAGACCTTGTCGCTCGAGCGGTTCATCCAGGGCAGCAGACACAGGACAGCAGACGGACCTCGGAGCCCTCGAAGGGGGCGCATTGGCTGGGGCGCCAGGATTCGAACCTGGGAATGGAGGAATCAAAATCCTCTGCCTTACCGCTTGGCGACGCCCCAGCAGGCGCCCGTTCGGGCGGGCGGGAACATAGTGGGTTGGTGCCGGGGCGCAACCCCGCTCGTTCAGGCTGCCTGGGCAGCCTTCTTCAGGGCGTCGCCATGCACGAAGGCGCCGTCGGCGTAGAGAAGCGGTGCAGCACTGTCGTGCAGGGCTACGTCGACGATCTCGCCGATGTAGATCGTGTGGGTACCGGCCGAGAGTTCGGTGACCAGCTTGCAGTCGAACGACACGGGACACCCTTTCAGCACCGGTGCGCCGGTGGTGAGCGTGCTCCACTCGCCCATATCCCGGAACCGTTCGTCGCCCTCGGTGCCGTCCATGCCGGCGAAGCGCTCCGCAAGCTTGCGATGCTCCGGGCTCAGGATGTTGACGCAGAAGAAACCCGCTTCGCCGATCGGGTCGTGGGCGCTCGCGGTCTTGTTGACGCAGACCAGGATCTGCGGCGGTTGGGCCGAAACCGAACAGACCGCCGTGGCGGTGAGCCCGCCCCGCTGGTCCCCGACCCGGGTGGTGATCAGGGTTACGCTTGCCGCCAGGTGGCGCATGCCCTTCTTGAAGGCCGCCGCATCGATACTCATGGAACGATTCTAAGCCACGCGGGCCTGCCGCCGCCACTGCAAAGACGGGTAAAAGCGACTGCCAGCGCGGGTCTGGCCAGTGAAATCCGCGAAGCGGAGGGATCGGATCAGTCTCCCCGATGACATAAAAGCTTCATCGGACTGTCGCTCTTTGCGGTTGCCCCTTCGCCGGGCGCCGCTACGGTCGGAGGCAATGTCAGCTTCCGGGCCAAAGCTTACCCCTGCAACCCCTGCCGAAATGGCACTCAGAACGATCGCCGGCTCCTGCCGGGCCGATCTTTCGAAGTATCGGGACATCGTTCTCCAGAGCCGTCGGCCGATTGGCATCCATCAGGCCCGGGTGGCGCTGCGCCGCCTGCGCGCGGCGTTCAGCGTGTTTCGCCCTGCGGTCGATGGCCCGGAAGTGCGCGCTCTTTCGGCCGAAGCCAAGTGGCTGGCGAGCGAATGCGGGCCCGCACGTGACCTGCATGTATTCCTCACCGAAAGCGTTGCCGACGTTCCCCCGGTCGTGAAACGCGTCGGCGCGCGGCTGGCCGCCAGCCACCTGGAGCGCGCCCGTGCCGCCCTCGGCAGCGCCCGCTACGAGGCTTTCGACGAGCGGCTCGCCACCTTTGCCGCGCATCCGGCCTCGGAAGAGGTCCGGGGCGAGCTGCGCCTCGACGAATTCGGCCGTCACATCCTCGATTCCCGCCATGCCAAGGTGGTCCGCCGAGGCCGCCTGTTCGCCCGGCTGAGCGAGGAGCAGCTCCATCAGCTGCGCATCGGCATCAAGAAGCTGCGCTATGCCGCGACCTACCTCAGCCCCGCCTTTGCCTCGCCCGCAGCCAAGCCCTATATCGAGGCAACGGTGCGCCTGCAGGGCGCGCTCGGCGCCTTGAACGATCGCGCGACGGCGGCTCGCATGCTGGCCGATATCGCGACGGCCTCCCGTCCCACCGAGGACACGGCCTCGGCCCTCAAGGTCCTCGCCAGGCAGGCGGCAACCGGCGAGAAGCGCCGACGCCGCAAACTGGAGCGGGCCTGGAAGGAGTTCAGGAAGGTCGAGCGCTTCTGGCGGGCGTGATCCCCGAACAAGGATGATTCGATGAGCGACACGCAGAACGCTGCCGAGCAGCGCATCCCCGTCACTGTGCTGACGGGCTTCCTCGGCAGCGGCAAGACGACCCTGCTCAACAAGCTGTTGCGCCGGCCCGAGCTGGCGGACACCGCCGTCATCATCAACGAGTTCGGCGAGATCGGCCTCGACCACCTGCTGGTCGAGAAATCCGACGACGAGGGCATGGTGACGCTGAACTCGGGCTGCCTGTGCTGTACGGTGCGCGGCGACCTGGTGCGCACCATGAGCGAACTGTTCCTCAAGCGCTCGCGCGGCGAGGTCTCGCCGTTCAAGCGCATGGTGGTCGAGACCACGGGCCTCGCCGACCCCGCCCCCATCCTGCACACGCTGATGACCGACCCGCTGCTGGCCTCGCGCTACCGCCTCGACGGCGTGGTAACGACGGTCGACGGCGTCAACGGCGCCAGCACGCTCGACAATCACGAGGAGGCCGTGAAGCAGGCCGCCGTCGCTGACCGCATCCTGCTGACCAAGGTCGACATCGCCGACGCGCCCAAGCTCGCCGAGCTGAAGCACCGGCTGCACCACCTCAATCCGGGTGCGCCGTTCCATACGGTGGCAACGGGCGAGATCGATCCCAACCAGATCCTCAATGCCGGCCTCTACAATCCCGAGACCAAGAGCGCCGACGTGAAGAAGTGGCTGCAGGCAGAGGCTTATGA
The DNA here is from genome assembly GCF_965279625.1 of Reyranella sp. Classification (GTDB taxonomy): domain Bacteria; phylum Pseudomonadota; class Alphaproteobacteria; order Reyranellales; family Reyranellaceae; genus Reyranella. The sequence continues at coordinate 4,152,096 of NZ_OZ257251.1, read as the reverse complement.
AGGCAGCCATGACCATGGTCACGGCCATCATCACGGACATGATCATGGTCACGATCACGGCCATTCCCACGACCATGGGCATGGTCACGGCGAGCAGGATCCGCACGACGTGAACCGCCACGACGACCGTATCCGCTCCTTCTGCATGACCTTTGACGAGCCGATGAGCTGGTCGACCGTGGCCGCCGCCTTCGACGCGCTGGTGACCTATCGCGGCCCCGACCTCTTGCGCATGAAGGGCATCCTGAACGTCAAGGACACCGACAAGCCCGTGGTGATCCACGGCGTGCAGCACGTCTTCCACCCGCCCGCCACGCTCGACGCCTGGCCGGAGGGCGACGACCGCAAGAGCCGCGTCGTGTTCATCACGCGCGACATCGGCGAGAGCACGATCCGCAAGGTCTTCGCCTCCTTCTTCGATGCCGAGAAGAAAGGCTGGGGCAACGCCGGCGACCAGGGCAAAGCGCAATGAAGCTCGCCACGATCACACACGGCGGCGTGCCTAAGGCCGCTCTCGTCAGCCCGGACGGCAAGACCTTCTGGCCGCTGGAGGAGATGCTGGGCCGTGCCGCTCCCGATCTCGGCGCCATCGTGGGCGAGCTCGACACGCTCAAGGCGAAGATCAAGCCGGCCGGCCCGGGCCTGCCGCTAGCGTCCGTGAAGATCGAGGCGCCGATCCCGCGGCCGGCGCGCAACGTCATGTGCGTCGGCAAGAACTATCACGAGCATGCGAAGGAGTTCACGCGCAGCGGCTTCGACAGCAGCGCCAGCTCCGCGGCCGACGCCATCCCGACAGCGCCGATCATCTTCACCAAGGCGCCGGAATGCGTGATCGCCGACGGCGCCGACATCCGCTATCCCGAGGGCGTCAGCGACTCTGTCGACTACGAGGCGGAGCTCGGCCTGGTCATTGGACGCGGCGGGCGCGGCATCTCCAAGGACGAGGCCTACAGCCATATCTGCGGCTACACGATCATCAACGACGTGACGGCGCGCGACCTGCAGGGCAAGCACAAGCAGTGGTTCCTCGGCAAATCGCTCGACACGTTCTGCCCGATGGGCCCGTGGCTGGTGACCGCCGACGAGGTCGATCCGGAAAACCTCGGCGTGAAGTGCTGGGTGAACGACGAGCTGCGCCAGAACGCCAACACGCGCGACCTCATCTTCGACATCCCGACCCTGATCGCGACGATCTCCGCCGGCATCACCCTTCGGCCGGGCGACGTCATCGCCACCGGCACGCCGGTCGGCGTTGGCATCGGCTTCACGCCGCCGAAGTTCCTGAAGCGCGGCGACCGGGTCACGATCGAGATCGACGGACTCGGCCGGCTGTCGAACAAGGTCGCGTAAGACTCAAGGGAGCGCGCCACTCCGGTGGCGCTCAAGCTCGGTCGATGGACAGGCATGAGCGCCACTGGAGTGGCGCGCTCCCTTGAGCCCCTATGTCGGCCGGGTCGACGCGTGAGCCGGTGCTTGGGGCGCCTCGACGACCTTCTCGCGATCGCGCGCCAGCACGCGCTGCACCACGACGAAGAAGACCGGCACCATCAGCAGGGCGAGGATGACGACGGCGATCATGCCGCCCATGACGCCGGTGCCCAGCGCCTGCTGGCTCTTGGCGCCCGCGCCGACGGCGATCGCCATCGGCAGCACGCCGCAGACGAAGGCGAAGCCGGTCATCAGAATCGGCCGGAAGCGCAGCTTGCACGCCTCCAGCGTCGCCTCGACCAGCGGCTTGCCCTGCGACCGCAGCTCCTTCGCGAACTCGATGATCAGGATCGCGTCCTTGGCGGCGAGACCGATGATCGTGACCAGGCCCACCGTGAAGTAGACGTCGTTGGGCAGCCCGCGCAGGGTGGCGGCGACGACCGCGCCGGTGATGCCGAGCGGCACCGTGAGCAGCACCGCGAGCGGGATCGTCCAGCTCTCGTAGAGCGCCGCCAGGCAGAGGAAGACCAGCAGCGCCGACAGTCCGAGCAGCAACGGCGCCAGCGAACCGGCGAGCTTCTCCTGCAGCGACTGTCCCGTCCATTCGTAGCCGAAGCCGCGCGGCAGCCGGCCGGCCAGCTTCTCCATCTCGGCGATGGCATCGCCGCTGGTATAGCCGGGCTTGGCCTCGCCGCTGATGCGGACCGAGGGATAGTAGTTGAAGCCCACGATCTGCGTCGGGCCCTTCGACCATTCGACCTTGGCGAAGGCCGAGAAGGGCACGAGCTGGCCCTGCGCGTTCTTGACGTTGTAGGCGAGGATATCGTCGGCGGTCATGCGGCCCGCGGCATCGCTCTGCACGATCACGCGCTGCATGCGTCCGCGATTGGGGAAGTCGTTGACGTAGGCCGAGCCCAGGTTGGTCGAGATGGTGTTGTTGATGTCCTCGAAGGTCACGCCGAAGGCGCTCGCCTTCTCGCGGTCGATGACCAGGTTGACCAGCGGCGCCTCGGGAAGTCCCTCGACGAAGACGTTGCGCAACACCGGGCTCGCATTGGCCGCGGCGATGAGCTGCTGGGTGGCGGCCATGAGCGCGGGATAGCCCTTCTGTCCGCGATCCTGCAGACGGAAGCTGAAGCCCGCGGAGTTGCCGAGATTGTCGATCGGCGGTGGCTGGAGCGCCGAGATCTCGGCGTCGCGGATCGATGCCATGTTGCGGTTGATGTCGTCGACGATGGCCGCAGCGGACTCGTTGGCGCCGCGCTCGGACCAGTCCTTCAGGGTGATGAAGGCCTGCGCCGTGTTCACGCCCTGGCCGAGGAAGCTGTAGCCGGTCAGGAAGGTCACGTTGTCGACGCCGTCGCGGCTGGCCAAGTAGCGTTCCACGGCCTCGACCGCCGCCTTGGTGCGATTGTAGGAGGCGTCGGACGGCGCCTGCACGTCGGTCGTGATGAAGCCCTGGTCGTCGATCGGCAGGAAGCCGCCGGGAAGGCGCACGAACGCCCAGGACAGGCAGATGAGGAGCGCGGCGTAGATCGCCATCATCCGTCCCGTCCGCTTCAGCGACCATCCCACCGTGCCGACATAGCGGTCGCGGACACCGTCGAGTTTGCGGTTGAACCAGCCGAAGAAACCGCGCTTCTCGTGCGCATGGCCGGCCGGAATGGGCTTCAGCAGGGTGGCGCACAGAGCCGGCGTCAGCGAGAGGGCGAGCAGGGCCGAGAAGCCGATCGCCGCCACCATGGTCACCGAGAACTGGCGATAGATGATGCCGACCGAGCCGGGAAAGAACGCCATCGGCAGGAACACCGCGACCAGCACCAGCGTGATGCCGATGATGGCGCTGGTGATCTGCTTCATCGCCTTGCGCGTGGCGTCCCGGGGCGACAGCCCCTCCTCCGCCATGATGCGCTCGACGTTCTCGACGACGACGATCGCGTCGTCGACCAGGATGCCGATCGCCAGCACCATACTGAACAGGGTCAGCATATTGATGGAGTAGCCGACGGCCAGCAGCGTTGCGCAGGTCCCGAGCAGCGCCACCGGTACCACGATGGTCGGGATGATCGTGTAGCGGATGTTCTGCAGGAACAGGAACATCACGACGAAGACCAGCACGACGGCCTCGGCCAGGGTCATGAGGACCTTCTGGATGGAGGCCTCGACGACCGGCGTGATGTTGTAGGGGATCGAATAGGTGATGTTGGCCGGGAAGAAGCGCGACAGCTCCTTCATCTTCGCCTCGACGGCGCTGGCGGTCGCCAGCGCGTTGCCGGTCGGCGCCAGCAGCACCGACAGGCCGGCCGTCGGCTTGCCGTTGAGGCGGGTGTTGAACTGATAGCCCATGCCGCCGACCTCGATACGCGCCACGTCGCGCAGTCGCACGGTCGAGCCGTCGGGATTGGCGCGCAGAACGATGGCGCCGAACTCCTCGGGCGAGCTGAGCTGGCCCTTCACCAGCACCAGGGTCGAAATCTTCTGATGGGCCGGGCTCGGCTCGGCGCCGAGGCTGCCGGAGGCGACCTGCGCGTTCTGGGCGTTGATGGCTCGCGTGACGTCGTCCGAGGTCAGGTTGTAGCCGACCAGCTTTGCCGGATCGATCCAGATGCGCAGCGACCGCTCGGTCGAGTAGAGGGTCGCGCGGCCGACACCGGGAATGCGGCGGATCTCGCCCAGCACGTTGCGCACCATGAAGTCGCCGAGGCCGACCTCGTCGAGGCTGCCGTCGGTCGAGTTCAGCGTGATGATCTGCAGCACCGCGCTCGAGGCTTCCTCGATCAGGATGCCCTGCTGGATCACCGCCCGCGGAAGACGCGCCTCGACCCTCTTGATGCGGTTCTGCACCTCGACCGAGGCCAGGCTCGGATCGGTGCCGGGCTCGAAGTTCGCGATGATCTCAACCTGGCCCAGCGAATCGCTGGCCGATTCGAAGTTCAGGATGCCGGAGGCGCCGTTCAGCTCCTCCTCGATCAGACGCGTGACGCTGTTGTAGAGGTTCTCGGGCGACGCGCCGGGATAGCTCGTGCTGATCGAGATCGAAGGCGGCGCGATGATCGGATATTGCGCGATCGCCAGTAGCGGGATCGAGATCGTGCCGATCAGGCAGATGAAGAGCGAAATGACCCAGGCAAAGATCGGGCGATCGATGAAGAAGCTCGGCATGGGGCGCGGCTCACCGCGTCGCGATGACGGGCGCCGCCGGACTTTCCGGTGGGGCCTCCGCGCTGATCGTGCGCGGAGTGACGACGTCACCCGCGGCGAACTTCTGGAAGCCGTCGACGATGACCCGGTCGCCCGACTTCAACCCGTCCAGCACCAGCCAGTGGCCGGCCTGCGCCGGGCCGAGCCGTACCGGCTGCACGGCGACCCGGTTGTCGTCTTTGACGACGAACACCTCGCTGCCGCCGCCGCCGTTGCGCTGGATCGCCTGCTCGGGAAGGCTGATCGCATCGCTGTCGACGCCCTGTTCGATCAGGACCCGCACATACATGCCCGACAGCAGCTCGCGATCGGGATTGAGGAAGGTGCCGCGCAGAGTGACCTGGCCGGTGGAAGCATCGACCCGAGCTTCGGAGAACAGCAACTTTCCGCTGTAGGGATAGATGGTGCCATCATCGAGCAACAGGCGGACCTTGGTCGCGTCGGGCTCTATACGCTCCAGTTCGCCGGACTGGAGCGCACGGCGCAGCTTGTTGAGCTCGCCGACCGACTGCGTGAAGTCGGCGTAGATCGGATCGAGCTGCTGGATCGTGGCGAGGTTGGTGGCGTCGTTCTGGACGACGAGCGCGCCTTCGCTGACCCGTGCGGCGCCGATGCGCCCGTTGATCGGCGCGCGGACCGTCGCATAGTCGAGATTGAGACGGGCACGCGCCACGTCGGCCTCGCGGGCGGCGACCTCGGCCCTCGCCTGCGCCACCGTGGCGACGGCGATCTCGTGCTGGGCCGTTGAGATGGCCTGCGTCCTGGCAAGCGCCGTCGAGCGCGTGGCCTGCGGCACCGCGAGGTCGAGCGCGGCCTTCGCCTTGTCGAGCGCCGCCTCGGCCGCCTGCAGCTCGACTTCGAACGGCTTGGGATCGATCTGATAGAGCGCGTCGCCCAGCTTCACGTCGCTGCCCTGGTTGAACAGGCGTGCGATCACGATGCCGGAAACACGCGGGCGGACATCGGCAACGCGGGTCGGCGCGATGCGCCCCGGCAACTCGCGCACGATCGTGCGCGGCTGCGGCGTGACGGTGAGCACACCGACCTCGGGAGGAGCCGCCTCCGGTTCGGCCGACGCCGTGGACTCCTTACAGCCCGCGAGCGCCGGCGCCCACGCGACCAAGAGAAGGGCCGCCAGTTTCCAAGGATTTCGCGCAAGCATTATGTTCTCCACCGGACGATGCGCCCGAGGCGCACAAACTCTTTTCCGCGCGGCGCGTTCCCGTGCGGATGCATTTTTTCTCGAGCGTTTCGGATCCCTAAGCGACCTTAGCCGTCATGGATGGCTCTTAAGGGCTGCCTTCTTGGTCGCTTCGCATGGTGTGAAATTCGCCAAGGAGTGTGGCGACAAAACGACGATGTGCATGAGAAGCGATATCACGATCGTGCGAGGACACGAGCCCGCCGTGACCCGCTCAGCCTCCCATCAAGCCCATGTCGAGCTTCAGCAGGGCGAGCAGGCCCAGCACGACGAAGGATGCGGCCGCGAGCGAGCGCACGAGCGTGAGCGACACCTTGCGCGACAGCACGTCGCCGAACAGCACCGCGGGCACGTTGGCGATCATCATGCCGAAGGTCGTGCCCGCCGTGACGGCAAACAGATCGTTGAAGCGCGCCGACAGCGCCACGGTGGCGATCTGGGTCTTGTCGCCGATCTCGACCAGGAAGAAGGCGATCGCCGTCGCCACGAACGCACCGGCCGCGCCCGCGACCTTCGGGCCTTCGTCGGCCTTGTCGGGGATCAGGCACCACACGGCCATCGCCAGAAACAGGATGCCCAGGATCCAGCGCATAGCGTCGGGGCCCAGCCAGGCGGCGACGGCGGCGCCGGCCCAGGCGGCGAGCGCGTGGTTGGCCAGGGTGGCGACCAGGATGCCCAGGATGATGGGAATGGGGCGGCGGTAGCGGGTGGCGAGGATCATGGCCAGGAGTTGCGTCTTGTCTCCGATCTCGGCGACAGCAACGATTCCTGAAGAGACGAGAAAAGCTTCCACGGCGAATCACATAGCGGGACCGAGCACGAACCTATGGCTTCCCGCACCGCCCGATCCCGCGGGTGAAGATGCTGGAAAGCCAAAGGTCTCGCCAAGCGCGATCCGTGAAGGACCGTCGGTCGCCGAATGCACCATGGCTCCCGAAGGACCCAAGTCTGTTGATGCATCCGCCTCTGGGGTGAGGCCGGCTACTCCCCGATGACGCGATGCTGATAGTCTCCCGCTCCGCTCATCGCAAGCCCCGGAACGTCGCGGATGTTGCGAACGCCCCGCAGGCGGTCGCTCAGGGGTGCGGACCCCACGGCGCCGCGTTCAGCAGCTTCACTTCCTGGCTCATCACCAGGGGGCGGAACTTCACCGCGAAGCCGTCGATGAAGGCGGGGTCGGCGAAGACGGCAGCCCAGTGGCTGCGCCGGTGGGCGTCGTCGTCGAATTTCCAGAGATGGACGATCTGGTTGATGGTGCCCGTGTCGCCCTGGAAGTAGCCGACGAGGTTCCTCGCGTGACCGCCTTTGTCGAGCGCCGGGAAGCCGAACTCCTGATAGAGTTTCACCGCTTCGCCCATCTTGCCGACATAAAGCGTGTAGGTCCTCAGTTCATAGAGCGACATTCCGATCTCCCCTGATGTTCTCCGCCGTCAGCATGACAAGCGCCTGCGTCACGATCTAGGCTGATCCCCCATGCCCAGCCCCCTTGACGCCGTCAGCACGTACTTTCATGCGAAGGATGGGAACCGTCCCTTCCTGATGCGCCGCGCCTTTGCCGAAGATGCCCGGCTGGAAATGGTGGTGAAGACCGACGCCATTTCCTTCCCCGGTACAGCCCGCGGATTGCCCGAACTCGAGGAAGTCCTCGTTCGACGCATTGCGACCGATTTCGAGAACGTCCATTCGTTCGGCCTGAGGCTGCCCGCGGAGTCCGACCGACGCCACTTCGCCTGCCCCTGGCTCGTCGCCATGTCGGCGAGAAGCGAAGGCGCGCTCCGGGTCGGGAGCGGACGCTACGAGTGGCAGTTCTCGTCCGACGCCAGATGCCTGGTCGAGAAGCTGATTATCACCATCGATGTGATGGAAGTCCTTCCGGCCACCGACCTCGGTAGCGTCATGGGCTGGATCACCGACCTGCCCTATCCCTGGTGCCGGCCCGACGAGGTCGTGCACGGCATGCCACGTCTCGAGGCGCTGGCGCCGGTCGAGCGCTACCTGAAGGCAATCGGCTGAAGCCGCTTCTTCACGCGCCGATCGCGTGACGGGCCAGCTTCGTGTTGATCACATCCTCGAAGGCGATGTCGCGCGACAGGATCCCCGAGGAGCGCATGGCGGCGTGCAGCCGGTCGTAGCCTTCGCGCCGGACGACCGGATCGCGGCCCCACAGTTCGAGCGCGCGATAACGGTCGATGCAGGCGGCGAACAGGTCGCGCGGGACATCGGGAAAGAACGACTGCACGACGTCCACGATTTCCAGCGACGGCGTGACGGCGAACCATTTCAGGGTCGCATCCATGCCGCGGATCATGCACGCCAGCTCCTCGGCGCGATCGGCGAGGATGCCGCGCCGCGTGACGAGGGTCGTATAGGCGGTGAGGCCGCGGCCCGCGGCGGCGTTCCAGATATGACCGGCGCCCGTGGAAACGAGATTCTCGGCGTAGGGCTGGAACACCTGCACGGCATCGAGCCTGCCTTCGCGCAGGGCAGCCTCGTTCTCGGCCATGTCCTTGTCGGTGACCCGGTCGACCTTCGCGGGATCGACGCCGGCGCGGCGCAGGTCATCCTGCAGGCAGACCCACGGCGTCGGCACTTCCGAGACCGTCGCAAGCTTCATCGACAGGAGATCGGCGAACTTGAAATCCGGGCGCGGCGTCGCACCCACCACGAAGAACGGATCGCGCGCCACCACGTCGCAGAAGCAGACGAGATCCGAGCCCGGGTCCTTGTCGCGCGCGATCAGGACGCGCAACGGCCCGCCCCACATTACGTCGACCTCGCCGGCGCGCAGCGCCCGCGCGGCCTCCAGCGGGTCGGACGAAGGCCGCAGCTCGACCTCGACCCCGGCGCGCTTGAAAGCACCGCTGGCATGGGCGGCATAGAAGGGGGCGTAGAAAAGCGCGCGGAAATTCTCGGACAGGATGATGGTCATGCACCGATCGTAACACAGCCATCTCCCGCCGCACGGCCCAGCGTGCTAGGCCTTGGGCATGGCGAAATCCAAGGCTCCCGCGACGACCCCGGCAGACGGCGACAAGCCGCTCCGCCACCTCTACCTGATCGACGGTTCGGGCTATCTGTTCCGCGCCTATCACGCCCTGCCGCCGATGAACCGGCCCGACGGGACGCCGATCAACGCCGTGTTCGGCTTCTGCCGCATGCTGGTGGCCGACCTGCTGGACAATCCCGAGATCGACCATATCGCGATGATCCTCGACGCCGGCAGCGTCACCTTCCGCAACCAGATCTACGACAAGTACAAGGCCAACCGGCCCGATCCGCCGGAAGACCTGATCCCGCAATTCCCGCTGATCCGCGAGGCCGCGCGTGCCTTCAACGTCACGGTGTGCGAACTCGAGGGCTACGAGGCCGACGACCTGATCGCGACCTACGCCCGCATGGCCGTCGAGGCCGGCGGCACCTGCACGATCGTGTCCTCCGACAAGGACCTGATGCAGCTGGTGCGGCCGGGCGTCGAGCTGATGGACCCGATCAAGAAGGTCAAGCTCGGGCCCGAAGCGGTGTTCGAGAAGTTCGGCGTGACGCCCGACAAGGTCGTCGACGTACAGGCGCTGGCCGGCGATTCGACCGACAACGTGCCGGGCGCCCCCGGCATCGGCATCAAGACCGCCGCCCAGCTCATCAACGAGTACGGCAACCTCGAAGCGCTGCTGGAGCGCACCAAGGAGATCAAGCAGCCCAAGCGGCGCGAATCGCTCGAGAACAATTCCGAGCTGATCCGCATCTCCAAGCAGCTCGTGACCTTGCGCGACGACGTGCCGACGCCCGCCGAGCCCGAGGCCTTCGACAAGCGCAAGCCCGATCCCAACGTGCTCCTGCCGTGGCTGGAGCAGCAGGGGTTCAGGACCTTGCTGCAGCGATTCACCAGCGAACTGGGCGAGGCGAGCGCGCCGGTTGCGCCCGCCTCCGCGTCCGCGCCGGTGAAGAAGGCCGACCCCACGCCCGCCCCCGCCGCTTCTTCCTCGAAGAAGCCCAATCGGGACTTCACGGCGGCCGACTACGAGATGATCCAGGACGAGAAGCTGCTCGACGAATGGATCGCCGAGGCGACCCGGGCTGGCACGGTCGCGTTCGACTGTGAGACCGACGGGCTCGATTCCAACAATGCCGGCCTGGTCGGCGTGTCGTTGGCCCTGCTCGAAGGCCCGTGGGGCGACGTCAACTCGACGCGCCGGCGCGCCGCCTACCTGCCGCTGATGCATCGCGTCCCCGGCGCAGCCGCGCAGGGCGCGCTCGATCTTTTAGGCGATGGCGGCGACAAGGATGCGGGCAAACTGCTCGAGGGACAGATCACCTTCAAGACCGCGATCGAAAAGCTGAAGCCGCTCCTGGAAGACCCGGCGGTGCTGAAGGTCGGCCAGAACATCAAGTACGACATGGCAGTCTTCCGCCGGCATGGCGTCGAGATCGGCCCGGTCGACGACACCATGCTGATCTCGTTCGTCCTCGACGCCGGCAAGAACAACCACGGCATGGACGAGCTGGCCGAGCTGCATCTCGGCCAGAAGACCATCAAGTTCTCCGACGTGGCCGGCAGCGGCTCCAAACAGGTGACCTTCGACAAGGTGCCGCTCGACAAGGCGCGCGACTATGCCGCCGAGGACGCCGACGTCACCATGCAGCTGTGGGCGCGCCTGAAGCCGCGCCTCGTCCCTGAGCGCGTCACCTCGATGTACGAGACGATCGAGCGACCGCTGATCCCGGTGCTGCTGTCGATGGAAGCCGCCGGCATCAAGGTCGATGCGCTGACGCTCAAGGGGCTGAGCGCCGACTTCGAGAAGCGGCTGGCCGAACTCGAAGGCGAGATCCACAAGATCGCCGGCCGCGAGTTCAATGTCGGCTCGCCCAAGCAGCTCGGCGAAATCCTGTTCGACGAACAGAAGCTGCCCGGCGGCAAGCGCAACAAGAATGGCTCCTGGGCGACAGACGCCTCGGTGCTGGAGGACCTCGCGACGCAGGGCCATCCGCTGCCGGTGAAGATCCTGGAGCACCGCCAGCTCGCCAAGCTCAAGGGCACCTACACCGACGCGCTGGTGCGCCAGGTCGATGCCAAGACCGGCCGCGTCCACACCTCGTATCACATGACCGGCGCTGCGACGGGACGACTCGCCTCGACCGATCCCAACCTGCAGAACATTCCGGTGCGCAGCGAGGAAGGGCGCAAGATCCGCCAGGCCTTCATCGCCGAGACCGGCCACAAGCTGCTCAGCGCCGATTATTCGCAGATCGAGCTGCGCCTGCTAGCACATGTCGCCGACATTCCGTCCCTGAAGGAGGCCTTCGCGCGCGGCGACGACATCCACGCCATCACCGCCTCCGACATGTTCGGCGTGCCGGTGAAGGGCATGGACCCGCTGGTGCGGCGGCGCGCCAAGGCGATCAACTTCGGCATCATCTACGGCATCTCGGCCTTCGGCCTCGCAAACCAGCTCGGCATCGGCCAGCAGGAGGCCAAGGAGTACATCGCCAAATACTTCCAGCGCTATCCCGGCATCCGCGACTACATGGAGCGGACCAAGGACTTCGCGCGCAAGCACGGCTACGTGCTGACGCCGTTCGGCCGCAAGATCCACCTCCGGTTCATCCACGACAAGAGCCAGGGCATGCGCGCCTTCGCCGAGCGTGCGGCGATCAACGCGCCGCTTCAGGGCGGCGGCGCCGACATCATCAAGCGCGCCATGATCCGCCTACCCGGCGCTCTCACCGCGGCCAAGCTCAAGGCGAGGATGCTCCTGCAGGTCCACGACGAACTGCTGTTCGAGGTGCCCGAGAAGGAACTCGACAAGACCAAGGACGTGACCCGCAAGATCATGGAAAGCGCCGCTTCGCTCACGGTGCCGCTCGTCGTCGACACCGGCGTCGGCGACAACTGGGCGGCGGCGCACTGACAGGATTCGTCAGCGAAATACTCGTCGTCGAGCCATTGAGAGGAATGCCATGAAAATCTGGGGCCGTGCCAATTCGATCAACGTGATGAAGGTGCTGTGGTGCGCCGACGAGTGCGGACTCAAGTACGAGCGCACCGACGTCGGCGGGGCGTTCGGCGGCAACGACCAGAAATGGTACCTCGACATGAATCCCAACGGGGTCGTGCCGACCATCGACGCGGGCGGGCGGATCATCTGGGAAAGCAATTCGGCGGTGCGCTATCTCGCGGCCAAGCACGCCGCGGGCACGCTATGGCCCACCGATCCCGGCCTGCGCAGCGAGGCCGACCGCTGGATGGACTGGCAGCTCAGCACCATCGGCGAGCCGATGCGCCTCGCCTTCTGGGGCCTGATCCGCACGCCGCCGGAGAAGCGCGACATGGCGGCAATCGGGAAAGCCGCCGCAGAGGCGGGCAAGCTGTTCGGCCGGCTCGACGGCTGGCTCGCGGGCAAGCGCTACGTCGCGGGCGACCAGTTCACGATGGGCGACATCCCGGTCGGCTGCTTCGTCCATCGCTGGTATGCGCTGGAAATCGAACGCCCGGACCTGAAGAACGTCCGGGCGTGGTACGAGCGGCTCACGACGCGCCCGGCCTATGCCAAGCACGTCATGATCAAGCTGACCTGAGGGCCGCTACTTGCGCTTAGGGAGCTTCGAGCTCTCGGCCACGACGGCGCGGTCGACCACCGTGAACAGGTAGGCGTCCGGCGACAGGGTACAGCCGCCGCGCACCAGATGGGCGAGCTGGGCGCCCTGCTCGCCATCGGGAATCATGACGCCGCGTACCCGTGCCGAATGCTCCGCGAGGAACACCGCCAGCGCCTTGCGGGCTTCCGGATTCATGGCATGCGCTTCCCGGCAGGTGATGTAGGCCGCCTGGTCGAAATTGAGCGGCGGCATGGCGGCCTGCTGGGCGGACGCCGAGACGGCGATGGCGCTGCCGACCGAGAGGGCACCCAGCGCGAGGAGAAACCTGGAGGTCATATGGATCTCCCCTTACTTGCTGTTGCCAATGGCGGTGCCACCGATATAGCCGACCGCGCCGCCGATCAGCCCGGCGCCGACCACCGCGCCGAAGCTGCCGCCGGTCGCCAGGCCGATGCCGGTGCCGGCCGCGGCGCCGACCAGCGCGCCGGTCTGGCCGTCCGACAGGTTGCTGGTGTTGCAGCCACCGAGGAAGCCTGCGGCCACCACCAGCGTCAGGATCTTCGTCTTCATCATACCTCTCCCCTTCATGACGACGCTTCCGTTACGGAGGCGTCATGTCCGCCTTCACCCAACCCTTATCAGGATTGAAGGTGTTGATCATGCCGGCCTTTTGCGCCGTCTCGGGTCCGAGATCCTGCTGATAGACCTCGCCCTTGTAGTCGACGATGAAGGTCATCACCCCGGTCACGCCGTAGCGCACCGGCCAGGCGATGGCGCCGAAGCCGCCCATCATGCGGCCGTTGACGATGTAGTCGCGGGAGCCGCCCGGGGCCGCAGCGCCCTGAGCGTAGAGCAGACGGAAATAGTAACCGTAGTGGCCGTCGGGGGAATTGCCATCAGCCTGGGCGCGGGCAACTGCCGGCCCGAGCGGGCTCTGCGGCTCGCCCGGCTTGGCTTCCCAGTAGAGCCCGTCCTTGCGGCCGGGGCTGCTGAGCAGGCGCCGTGCGTAGACCGGCGAGCCGGTCTTCATCGGATCCATCGCTGCGTAGTCACGCTGCGCATCGACGATGGCCAGCATCGTCTGCACCACGGAGGCCTCGTCATGGCCGATCTGGCGCAGGCGCATCTCACGCCAGCCGGCGACCGGATCGAAGCGCCATTCCGCGCCGTCCTTCACGAGCGGGATGGGCAGCGTCCAGCCAGCCTTGCCGGCCATGATGGTCGCCTTGTCGCCCGAGACCTTGACCTCGTGGCTTTCGTCCCAAGCGGTGAGATAGGCCTTCCGGCGCTCCTCGCGCTGCTCGGACGTCGTCGGAACGAACTCACCCCATTGGGGTCCCAGCAGGGTGCCCAGAGCTTTCTGGTCGCCCTTGCGGACCGCATCGGTGAAGGCATTGGCGGCCGCATCGGCCGTCGGGAAACCCTGAACCTTCGTCGCCTGCTGGGCGATCGCGCCGCCAGCTAAGCCGACGAAAACGGCCAGTGTGAGGAGGCCGCGCCGGAACATCGTGCCGCTCATCGCCGTCCTCCGCCAAACCTTTCACCACCACCGCCACGGTCGCCACCGCCACCCCAGCTGCGGTTGCCCCAGGATTGGCTGCCGCGGTCGAAGTCGCGGCTGGCGCCGCTGCCGCCGCGGTTGATGTCGCCGAACGCGCCGCGGTCGCCGGCTGTCCGATTCTCGAAGCTGCGATTTTCCGCCGGCCGATTCTCGGCAGGCCGGGCCTCGGCGCCGCGATTTTGCGCGCCTGCCGCGCCGCGCCCGTCGAGCTGGCCGCGGAACTGTTCGCGCTGTGCTGCCGAATCGGGGCGATGCTGGCCGAATTCCTGCCGCTCGGCGGGCGTGCGGTAGGGCACGCCGTCGCGATGCGACGGATCGTGGTTCCACTGGCCGTTGCGATAGCGGTCTGCGTTGAAATTGTTGGTGATGCTGGTCGCCCGGTTGACGTTAACCGTCGTGTAGCTGTTGCCCCAGCCGCCGCCGCCATACCCCCAGTGCCAGCCGCCGAACATCGCCGCACCCGCGGCAACGCCCAGACCGAACATCATGCCGCTCATCAGCGCCGCGCCGTAGTTGGGCGGCGGCGGATAATACGGGGGCGGATAGGCCGGATAGGGCCAAGCGCCGTAGGCCCAGGCCGGGTTGTAGTAGGGAACGTAGAGAACTTCGGGATTGGCCGGCTCGATGACGATCGCGTTGGCGCCGCCGCTCGACTGCGTCGTCACCTTCTGCTGCGACGTCGACTTCAGATTGCCGGCGGCCTCCGCCTTGGCGCGCAGGCGCTGGACCGCGGTCGCGACGTCCTTCTGCTGGCCGATCATCGCGTCACCCAGCTTCTGGGTCCAGTCGAGCTGGTTGCTCATCATCTGCAGCGTCTGCGGAAACGCGACCAGCGACTTCACGCTGACGTCCCAGCTCTTGTCCTTCACCGCCGCGACGGCGGCGTCGCCCTTGAGGTTGGGGTTGGCCTGCGACCAGCGCGCCGCCTCGACGACCTCGAGCGGATAGGTCGCGGCCATCAGCACCTGCGACAGCAGCGCGTCGGGATAGAGGGCGATCGGCGCCAGCATCTGGTCGAGCTGTTCGGTCGTGAAGGGCTTGTTGGAGTCCTGCGCGTGCAGTCCGTGGAAGGGGACAAGAGCGAGCGCGGCCGTCGACAATGCAAGAAGTTTGCGTCGTTCCATGTGCGGCTCGTTCCTTGAAAATTGCCAACTGAGAGGACGTCGGCACATTACCGGCGAAGACCATATCCCGTCCAGCGCACCGCCCGTCGCATCAGGCGCCCCCTGCACGAGACGCCCCCTACATGAGACGCCCTCTACATGAGACGATAGACCTGCTCCGGCTCGTCCCGGCCCTTCACGTGCCGCAGCTCCGGCTTGGGCAGATCGCCCAGCACTTCGGGGTGCTTCATCGCCGCGATCGTGTCGCCGCTCACCAGGACGATCACATCATCGTCGTCGGTCATGAACTCCTTGCCGAGCTGTTCGAAACGCTGCGCCACGTTCACGGTGTCGCCGACCACGGTGTAGTTGACCCGCCCCGGCGCGCCGATATTGCCCACGATCACCGGCCCCGAATGTATGCCGACGCGCAGGCGGACGGCCTTGTGGCCGGCCGCGATGCGCTGAAGATTGTCCTCATGCACGACGCGCCCCATCTCGAGGGCGGCATGAACCGCGTGATCGGCATGATCCTCCATCGTCGAAAGACCGCCCCACACCGCCATCACGCAGTCGCCGATATACTTGTCGATCACGCCCTGATCGTTCTCGATGCAGCTGCCCAGCAGGGCGAAATGATGGTTGAGCATGTCGGCCGTTTCCTGCTCCGGCAGCTCCTCGGCCTGGGGCGTGAAGCCCACGATGTCGGTGAACATCACGGTGACGACCCGCCGGCGCGACGCCACCGCATCCTCGCCCAGTTCCATCAATCCGAACACGAGACGGCGCGGCACATAGGCGCCGAACCATTTCAGCGCCCCGCGCGCCTTGTCGAGGCTGTGGCCGGCATCGTCGATCTCGCGCAGCCGTGACTTGCGATGGAACGGCTCGTCGAACTTGAGCTGCTCGATCAGCTCCGCGGCCGAGGTCAGGGTGCGGATGGACCGCGCCATACTGAGCCCCATCACCAGCGCCAGCAGCGCGGCGACGGCCAGCGTGATTCCGCCGACGATGGCCCCGTTGGTCAACCGGTCGAGGTCGCCGGTCGCGTCCTCGATCGGGAAATACTGCCCGACCAGCCAGGGCTCCGGCCCGAACCGCCTGAGCTCGCGATAGACGAACACCCAGCGCCGACCGCCCTGCTCGACGACGTGACCCAGCGATCCCAAGGCGCGGTCGATCTGCGGCGACCGCACGGGCGGGTCCCAGATCTTGGCGAGGACCGGATCGTCCACCTCCTTGATGGTGGGCAGGGGCCGCGTCTCGGAGAGGCCGAGCCCGCGGGGATCGATGAGCCGGCGCGCGGCCAGCACATGGTCGCGGCCGACGAGGATGAAATAGCGCCCGTCGCCGCCGCGCACCGGATCGCCAATGAGATAGGAGAGATCGCCGACGGCCACCGTGGCGATCAGGCCGCCGATGAAGGCATTGTCGATGCGCCGCACCGGCGTGCGCACATTGACCACCGGCTGCTTGATGGTCTCGCTCCAGAACAGCGCGCCCCAGAATGTGCGTTGCGCCGTCTGGAGCTGACGAAAGCGCTCCATGCCCTGCGGCTGGTCGACCAGCGAGAGCGTTTCGCGCTCGATCGTGCCGTCGGGCTCGCGCACGGCGCGATGAAGCTTGAGATCGAGCGTGGCGAAGCCGACCGCCGAGACGGCGGGCACCTGCTGCATCATGACCGCCAGAAGCTCACGCACTGCGACCGGCGATTCGATGTCGATGCGGCCGCCCGCGGCGAGGGCCGCGATCAGCTCGAGCTGCTCGCTCACCGGATCGAGTCGGCTGCGGACCAGCGCCACCTGGGCATCGACCACGCGGGCCGCACGATCGACCAGCAGCCGATCTGCGGTGCCGGTCGCGCCGGCCAGCACGACGATGTAGGCGACGCCGGAAATGAGCGAGAGCGAAACGAAGGCAAGCGCCAGCGCGGCGACCATCGGCAGCCGCCAGGGGCGGCGCACGGCGGCTTTCGCAGGGGACGTTTCGGAAATCTGGCTCACGCGGCGGGCATCATAGGATGTCCGCCGCGCGGAAGCGATGTCGCGTTAGGTTACGCGGCGGCGCGGATGGCCGACTTGTTGACCTTGTCGTCGACGTGGCTCTCGAACTGCTGGAAGTTCTTCTCGAAACGCTGGGCGACGTCGCGCGCGGCGCTGTCGTAGGCCTTCTTGTCCTTCCAGGTGTTCTTCGGGTTCAGCACCTCGCCTGGCACGTCGGGGCAGGCGCTCGGCACCTGCATGCCGAAGTGCGGATCGGTCGAGGAAGAGACGGACGCCAGCGTGCCGTCGAGCGCCGCCCGCACCATGGCGCGGGTATGTCGGATCGACATGCGCTCGCCGACGCCGAACCCGCCGCCCGACCAGCCGGTGTTGACCAGCCAGCACTTCACGTTCTGGCGGGCCATCTTCTCGCCCAGCATCTTGGCGTAGACGGTCGGATGACGCGGCATGAACGGCGCGCCGAAGCAGGTCGAGAAGGTCGCCTGCGGTTCGGTCACCCCCTTCTCGGTGCCGGCGACGCGCGCGGTGTAGCCCGAGAGGAAGTGGTACATCGCCTGCTCCGGCGACAGGCGCGAGATCGGCGGCAACACGCCGAACGCATCGGCCGTCAGCATCACGATGTTCTCGGGCGTGCCGGCGATGCCGGAGGTCGACGCGTTCGGGATGAAGTCGAGCGGATAGCAGGCGCGGGTGTTCTCGGTATGGGCGCCGTCGTCGAGGTTGAGGCGGCCGGTCGCCGGATCGATCACGACGTTCTCCAGCACCGTGCCGAAGCGGCCGGTGGTGGCATAGATCTCGGGCTCGGCCTCGCGGCTGAGCTTGATCACCTTGGCGTAGCAGCCACCTTCGAAATTGAAGAGGCTGTCCTCGGCCCAGCCATGCTCGTCGTCGCCGATCAGCGTGCGCGTCGGATCGGCCGACAGCGTGGTTTTGCCGGTGCCCGAAAGGCCGAAAAAGACCGCGACGTCGCCCTTCGGACCGATGTTGGCGGAGGCGTGCATCGGCAGAACGTTCTTGTCCGGCAGCAGGTAGTTCAGGATCGTGAACACCGACTTCTTGATCTCGCCGGCATACCAGGTGCCGCAGATGGCCACGACACGTTCGGTGAAGTTCACCAGGATGGCGCAGTCCGACGCCGTGCCGTCCAGCTTCGGATCGGCCTGGAAGCCCGGCAGGTTCAGGATGGTGAATTCCGGCTTGAAGCCCTCGAGTTCCTCGGGCTTCGGGCGCAGGAACATGTTGCGGGCGAAGAGATTGTGCCACGCGGTCTCGTTGACCACGCGCACGCCGATGCGATGGGCGGGATCGGCGCCGGCCCAGCAGTCGCGCACGAACAGGTCGCGGCGCTGCGCATAGGCGATCATGCGGTTGTAGAGAGCGCGATAGCGGTCGGGCGTGATGGGCTTGTTGGTCTTGCCCCAGTCGATGCGGCCCTTGCTCTCGGAATCCTCGACGATGAATTTGTCGTTGGGCGAACGACCGGTATGGATGCCGGTACGAACCACCAGCGCGCCGCCATCCGCCACGACGCCTTCATGCCGGCGAATGGCTTCCTGGTAGAGCGCCGGAACCTGGAGGTTCCAGTAGACATTGCTCAGGTTCTTGAGACCGAGCGCTTCCAGTCCAAACTTGGGTACGATGAAGCCCGCCTGATGCACAGCGTTTCTCCTGCTTTCCGGCCGATCCGAATGGCAAAGGTGTTTCGATACTATTGCGCTACTGGCAGGGCCGCGATGAGGCAAGTCCCTTGCGACAAGTTAGTATCGCCACACGTGTGGATCGGCCTTCGCACTCGCGAGAAGAATGCTGCGACGCGAAACCGATAGCGGTCGATCAGGGCATTGCGCGCGCCTTGCCGACCAAGCCGACCAGACTCTTTCGCGCCTCGCCGGCGGATTGCAGCGGCGCATCGAAGGCGAGGCGGGCCACGTCCCCGGCGCGCCGCAGATCGATGCCCTCGGGATCGATCCCCGTCATCTTCCAGCCGTCGCCGGCCCGGCCGATCAACTTTCCGGCATAAAGCTGGATGGCATCCGAGTGATCGGCATTCATATGGTCGACGATGCCCGCCTCGGCCTCGGCAAGGCCCGGAGCGAACGGCGGAGCGAGTTCGGCCGCATCGATCCAGCGGATCTTGCCGAAGCCGCCCACCAGATGGGCCCGCTCCACCGTGACGCGATAGAAGTTGAAATCCCGGAATCCCGCATAGAGCGCGGCGTCCGGATGGCGCGCAAGGAAGCGCGCCTTCAGCCGTTCGTCGGGGGTCCGCTCGGCGCGTCCCAGCACGGTCGCCCGCGGGCCCGTCAGCGGCTGGTCGAGCCCGCCGGTCCCGTCGAACAGCAGGGAGACGCGACCGTCCGCCTTGATTGCCCTGGTGTGTTCAGCCATATCGCTCAGCAGAAGGATCGGCGAGAGGTCGTGATCGACCGCCACCAGCACCAGGGAGACATAGGGCCAGCCGGCCGGTTCGTCTGGCAAGAGAGTGGCGAGAGAAGCCCGGTCGAGAGCGCGCAGCAAGGTGCGCACGGTGCGGGGCATATCGTCCTGGGTCATTTTCGGATCAAAAAAGCCGCAATTGTTCGTTGAATATCGTGGACCGGAAGGCGGCGGCGGCGGCCCGGTCTATGATAGCATGATATAAAAGCCGTTGTCCGCTGCAGGAGAAGCCAAGCCGTGCGCAAGAACATCGCCCTCGTTGACGACGACCGCAACATCCTCACCTCGGTGTCGATGCTGCTCGAAGCCGAAGGGTTTCAGATCAAGACCTATAATGACGGTGCATCGGCTCTGGAAGGCCTCAACCAGTCGCCTCCCGATCTCGGCATCTTCGACATCAAGATGCCCCGCATGGACGGCATGGAACTCCTGAACCGCATTCGCAAGACGCAGCAGTTCCCGGTCATCTTCCTCACCTCCAAGGACGAAGAGATCGACGAGGTGCTGGGCCTGCGCATGGGCGCCGACGATTTCATCCGCAAGCCTTTCTCACAGCGCCTATTGCTCGAACGCATCCGCGCCGTGCTGCGTCGCGCCGATGTCGGCGGCGCCAAAGGCGAGGCCGCGGCCGAGCGCATCGTGCGGGGCGAGCTGATCCTCGACCCAAGCCGCCATCAATGCACGTGGAAGGGCAAGGAGGTGCATCTCACGGTCACCGAGTTCCTGCTCCTCAAGTCGCTCGCCGAGCGGCCTGGCCACGTGAAGAACCGCGACCAGCTGATGGACGCGGCCTACGGCGAGACGATCTACGTCGACGACCGCACCATCGACAGCCACATCAAGCGCGTCCGCCGCAAGTTCCGCGAGGTCGATGGCGAGTTCGAGCAGATCGAAACGCTGTATGGCATCGGATATCGATACCGCGACTCCTGAGCCCGGCGCGCATCCGCTCGGGCAGAAGACGCTAAGCTCCCGGATTGCCGCGGCTCTCGGCCGGCTGTTCCCGCGCGCGGTACGCAAGGGACCGGCGTCGGCTGTCGCCGACTCGCCCTCGCTCCTGCGCCGTCGCCGCAGCGTGAGCCGCGGCTACTCCCCGCTCACGCGGCGTATCCTGCTGCTCAATCTCATTCCGGTGGCGCTGCTGACCCTGGGCGCCGTCTATCTCAGCGACTACGAAGAAGAGCTGATCGACAGCGAGCTCGCCTCGTTGCTGGTGCAGGGCGAGATGGTGGCTGCCGGCATCGGCGAGGTCGCGGTGGTCGGCGGCGAGTCCACGGTCAATCGCATGGACGCCGACGCCGCACGCCAGCTCCTCACACGGCTGGTGCGGCCGACCGGCGTGCGGGCGCGCCTGTTCAGCGAGACCGGCGAGCTCCTGGCCGATTCGGCGATGCTGAACGATCTGGGCCGCATCCACGTCGTGCCGC
The DNA here is from genome assembly GCF_965279625.1 of Reyranella sp. Taxonomy (GTDB): domain Bacteria; phylum Pseudomonadota; class Alphaproteobacteria; order Reyranellales; family Reyranellaceae; genus Reyranella. The sequence goes on along the minus strand of NZ_OZ257251.1, from coordinate 4,131,142 downwards.
TACCGCCCCCCGAGGTGCCCGTCGAAGCTGAACCCGAGTACAGCATCGGCGAGCGCGTCAGCGACTGGATCGCGCGCCAGCTGTCGCGCGTCGACCACTATCCCGAATATGTCGAGAAGCCGGTTCCGACCCTGCGCGATTTTCCGGAGGCGGCCAGCGCCCTGCGCGGCTTCAACGCGTCGGCGGTGCGCAGCGCCGGTCAGGGACGGCTGCTGCTGAGCGCCGCAGTCCCGGTCCAGCGCTACAAGCAGGTGCTGGGCGCCATTCTCCTGACGCGCGACAACCGCGCCATCGCCGCCTCGCTGCGCGAGGTCCGCTACGACATGCTGACCATCGCCGCGGCGGCACTGGGCATCACCGTGCTGCTGTCGCTTTACCTGGCCGGCACCATCACCCAGCCGATCGTGCGGCTGGCGCGTGCCGCCGACGAGGTCCGGCTGGCGCGCGAGAGCCGGCCGGAAATTCCCGACCTCGGCAAGCGCGGGGACGAGATCGGCGACCTCAACGAGGCGCTGCGCTCGATGACCGAGGCGCTGTGGCTGCGCATCAACACGATCGAGAGTTTCGCCGCCGACGTCGCCCACGAGCTCAAGAATCCGCTGACGTCGCTGCGCTCGGCCATCGAGATGGCGGGGCATCCCAACCTGGATGCCGAACGCCGCGCCAAGCTGATGGCGATCGTGATGGACGATATCAACCGGCTCAACCGGCTGATCTCCGACATCTCCGACGCCTCGCGGCTCGATGCCGAACTGATGCGCGGCGAGGTGAAGCCGGTCGACCTCGACAAGCTGCTGCGCGACATGGTCCATCACTATGCCGCAACGGCCAATCAGAAGTCCGGCGTCGAGGTCGAATTCCGGGTCGCAGCCAACCCGCCTTTCATGGCGCACGGGCACGACGGCCGCTACGGCCAGGTGTTCCGCAACGTCATCGACAATGCGCTGTCCTTTGCGCCGTCGGGCTCGCGCATCCTCGTCGAACTCGGCCGCGAATCGCGGAACGGCCCCTTCGTCGTCACCATCGACGACGAGGGAAAGGGCATTCCCGAGGACAATCTCGAATCGATCTTCCAGCGCTTCTACTCGGAGCGTCCGACCGAGCATTTCGGCCAGCATTCCGGTCTCGGTCTGTCGATCTGCCGGCAGATCGTCGAAACCTATGGCGGCACGATCGCGGCCACCAATCGGCACGGCCCCGACGGCAAGGTGCTGGGCGCGCGCTTCACGGTGCGGCTGCCCGCGGCCAGTGGCCGCAAGTGACGCCCTGAGTGGCAATCCGGGTCACGACCTTCGTCCATGCGACCTGCGTCGCTTTGCCGGCCGGCAGGAGCTGGCGCGGCATCCTGCTGCGCGGGCCATCGGGCGCCGGCAAATCCGACCTGGCGCTTCGTCTCGTCGAGGCAGGCGGGCGGCTGGTGGCCGACGATCAGACGGCGCTGGTCCGGCAGGGCCACAGCCTAATCGCCACGCCGCCTGCCACGCTTGCAGGCCTGCTGGAAGTGCGCGGCGTCGGCATCGCGAAGCTCGGCCGCGCCCAGCTTCTCGCTCGGGCGACGATCGCCCTGCTGGTGGATCTCGTGCCGCCGGACCACATCGAACGCCTGCCCGATCGGGTGCGCGAGACCCTGCTGGACGTCGATCTGCCGGTGCTGGCGCTGACACCCTTCGAGGCTTCCGCCCCGACGAAGTTGCGCCTTGCCCTCGCGCGAAACACGGCGGCATGATCCGGCGCGCGCCGCTCATGCCAGACAATCCCAGTCCTTCCGCTTCCGATACCACAGACGGCACACGCCGGCCGTTCGTCGTGGTCACCGGCCTGTCCGGCGCCGGCCGGGGGACCGCCCTGAATGTCCTAGACGACCTGGGTTATGTCGCCGTCGACAATGTTCCGCTGCCGCTGCTCGACGACCTGATGCGGTCGACCGGCGGCGAAGCGGGCGCAAGTGCCCAGCCCCTGGCCCTCGGCATCGACACCCGCACCTTCGGCTTCGACGCGCGCGAACTGGCTGCCCGCATCCACGAGCTGCGGAACCGTCCCGGCCTTGCCGCGAGGCTCCTCTTTCTCGAGGCCGACACCGAGACACTGCAACGGCGCTACACCGAAACGCGTCGTCCCCATCCGCTGGCGCCCGATCGTCCCGTGGCCGACGGCATCAGTGAGGAGCGCCGGCAGATCGGCTGGATGGGTGACGTGGCCGACCTCACCATCGACACCACGTCGCTGTCGCCGCACCGTCTGAAGCAGATCCTGACCGGGCACTTCGGTCTCGGCCGCACGGCCGGCACGCGCATTTCCGTGATGTCGTTCTCGTTTCGTCGCGGCCTGCCGCGCGAGGCCGACCTGGTGTTCGACGTCCGCTTCCTGAAGAACCCGCATTACAATGCCGCCCTGAAGCCGCTCACGGGTCGCGACCCGGCCGTCGCGGCCTTCATCGCAACCGATCCCGACTACCGCCCGTTCGTGGACAGGTTGCAGGCCCTGATCGGGCCGCTGCTGCCCCGGTTCGATGCGGAGGGCAAGAGCTATCTGACCATCGCCGTCGGCTGCACCGGCGGCAAGCACCGGTCGGTCGCCCTTGCCGAGGAGCTTGCAGACTGGTTGCGAAGCGTCGGCCGCTCCGTCACTCTCTCCCACCGGGACGTCGCGGCGGCCGGGGAGGCCGATGGCGCAGGGTAGAGCGAACGCATGATTGGTATCGTACTCGTGACTCACGGCAATCTGGCGCAGGAATTCAAAGCCGCGCTGGAGCATGTGGTCGGACCGCAGCAATGCATGTCGACCGTCTGCATAGGTGCCGACGACGACATGGAAAAACGCCGCGGCGAAATTCTGGAGAGGGTCCGGGCCTGTGAAACCGGCGAGGGCGTCATCGTCCTCACCGACATGTTCGGCGGTACCCCCTCCAACTTGGCGATCTCCATCATGGAGCAGGCCCGGGTCGAGGTGCTGGCCGGCGTCAATCTGCCGATGCTGGTGAAGCTCGCCAGTGTCCGCACACGGCCGATCGCGGAGGCGGTGCGCATGGCGCAGGAGGCCGGCCGCAAATACATCACCGTCGCCTCGCGTATCCTGGCCAAGGAAGCCTCGTGAGCGACATCGCCGCGAATTCGAGCGCGGAAGCCGGCATCGGCACCCTGAAGCGCAGCCTCGCCATCGCCAACAAGCGTGGCCTGCATGCCCGCGCCGCCGCCAAGTTCGTGCGTACCGCCGGCCAGTTCGACGCGATCATCCGTGTTTCCTACAAGGGTCAGGAAGTCTCGGGCTTGTCGATCATGGGCCTCATGATGCTGGCCGCCGGCATCGGCAGCTCGATCGAGGTGGCCTGTTCGGGCAAGCAGGCCAAGGACGCGATGACGGCGATCTCCGCGCTGGTTGAAGGCAAATTCGGCGAAGATTGATCGATTTGCGGCCGCGTATAAAGGCGCGCGCATACCGACATAAATTCTTGCTTATATGTTGATCCGGCGCGTTGAGGCGGTCCCGGACCGCTGTTATGACACGCCCGCTTTCCACAATTTTCCGCCTGCCGACGCCGGCACACCAAGGAGCGCCACATGGCCGACTACATCGTCAAGGATATCGGGCTCGCCGACTGGGGTCGCAAGGAACTCGACATGGCCGAGACCGAGATGCCGGGCCTGATGTCGATCCGCAAGGAATACGGCCCGAAGAAGCCGCTGAAGGGCGCGCGCATCGCCGGCTCGCTGCACATGACCATCCAGACGGGCGTGCTGATCGAGACGCTGAAGGCGCTGGGCGCCGACGTGCGCTGGGCCTCGTGCAACATCTACTCGACGCAGGACCATGCCGCCGCGGCGATCGCCAAGGCCGGCACGCCGGTCTTCGCCATCAAGGGCGAGAGCCTCGAGGAATACTGGGATTACACCCACAAGATCTTCGAGTGGCATGACGGCGGCGAGCCGAACATGATCCTCGACGACGGTGGCGACGCCACCCTGCTGGTACATCTCGGCGCCCGCGCAGAGAAGGACCCCTCGCTGGTCGCCAACCCGACCAACGAGGAAGAGGAAGTCCTCTACAAGGCGATCCTCAAGACCAACAAGGAGAAGCCCGGCTGGTACGCCAAGCTCGGCGCCTCGATCAAGGGCGTCACCGAGGAGACGACCACGGGCGTCCATCGCCTCTACAACATGGCGAAGGAAGGCAAGCTCCTGTGGCCGGCCATCAACGTCAACGACTCGGTGACCAAGTCGAAGTTCGACAATCTCTACGGCTGCCGTGAATCGCTGGTCGACGGCATCCGCCGCGGCACCGACGTCATGATGTCGGGCAAGGTCGCGATGGTCGCGGGCTTCGGCGACGTGGGCAAGGGCTCGGCCGCCTCGCTGCGCCAGGCCGGCTGCCGCGTGATGGTCTCCGAAGTCGATCCGATCTGCGCCCTGCAGGCGGCGATGGAAGGCTACGAGGTCGTCACCATGGAAGAAGCGGCCCCCAAGGCCGACATCTTCGTGACCGCCACCGGCAACGTCGACGTGCTGACGCTCGAGCACATGAAGGCGATGAAGCACCGCGCCATCATCTGCAACATCGGCCACTTCGACAGCGAGATCCAGATCGCCTCCTTGCGTAACTTCAAGTGGCACAACGTGAAGCCGCAGGTCGACGAGGTCGAATTCGCCGACGGCAAGCGCATCATCGTTCTGTCGGAAGGTCGCCTGGTGAACCTGGGCAACGCCACCGGTCATCCGAGCTTCGTGATGTCGGCTTCCTTCTCGAACCAGACGCTGGCCCAGATCGAGCTGTGGACCAATCCCGGCAAGTACGAGAAGCAGGTCTACACGCTGCCGAAGTTCCTCGACGAGAAGGTCGCGGCACTCCACCTCGAGAAGGTCGGCGCCAAGCTGACCAAACTCCGCCCCGACCAGGCCAAGTATATCGGCGTGCCCGAGACCGGCCCGTTCAAGGGCGACCTCTACCGGTACTAATCGCCCACAGGGGCGCATGCTAAAAGTCGGCATCGAAAGATGCCGACTTTTTCTTTGCCCCTTCCCGATGAGGCCGCGACCGAGCGGCTGGGCGCAGTTCTGGCCGCCCGCCTGAGGCCGCGCGACGTCGTGGCGCTGGAGGGCAGCCTCGGCGCCGGCAAGACGACCCTCGCGCGCGCCCTGCTGCGCGCCGCCGCCGGCGATCCGGCGTTGATCGTGCCCAGCCCCACCTTCACGCTGGTCGAAGTCTACGAAACCCGCCGCGGCAGTTTCTGGCATTTCGACCTCTATCGCCTGGAAGAGCCCGAACAGGTCTTCGAACTGGGCTGGGAAGAGGCGCGCATCGACGGCGTGGTCCTGGTCGAATGGGCCGAGCGGCTGGGCCCGCTGCTGCCGCGCGAGCGGCTCACCGTCAGCCTGTCGGTCGAGGGCGACGGCCGACGCGCAATCCTGGAAGGAGACTCCCGCTTTGGCGAAATCTGAACGCGACCAGCTGCGTGCCGAGTTCGTGAGCCGCGCCGGCTGGGGCGATGCCGGCGAACGGCTGCTGGCGGGTGACGCCTCGTTCCGCAAATATTTCCGCCTGAGCCGGCCGCGCGGATCGGCGGTCGTCATGGACGCCCCGCCGCCGCAGGAAGACGTGCGGCCCTTCGTGCAGATCGGCAAACACCTGATCGCACTCGGCCTCAGCGCACCGGAGATCCTCGCCGAGGATGCCGACAACGGTTTCCTGCTGCTGGAGGATTTCGGCGACGACACCTATGCGCGCGTGCTGGCGGCGGGCGGCGACGAGGGCGAGCTCTACGGCCGGGCGACCGACGTGCTGGTCCAGATCCATCGCGCCGGCGAGCGCAGCCTGCTGCCTGGCCTCGGCGCCTATGCGGGCGACGCGCTGATCGAGGCCGCGATGCTGCTGCCGGAATGGTACCTGTCGGAAGCGACCGGCACGCCCACGCCGCCCGAGGAAATCGCGCGCTACGTCGCGGCGTGGCGCGAATGCCTGGCCGCGCTTCCCACCACGGGCGAGACGCTGCTGCTGCGCGACTATCATCAGGATAATCTCCTGTGGCTGCCGGCGCGGGCGGGCGTGAAGGCCTGCGGCCTGCTCGACTTCCAGGACGCCCAGCGCGGCCATCCTTCCTACGATCTCGTATCGCTGATCGAGGATGCACGCCGCGACGTGGCGCCCGCCGTCCATGCCGCCTGCCTCGACCGCTATGTCGGAGAGGCGGGGATTGCCGACGCGGCCGGCTTCCGGACCGGCTTCGCCCTGATGGCCGCGCAACGCCACGCCCGCATCATCGGGCTGTTCGTTCGCCTGCTGCGGCGTGACGGCAAGCCCGACTATCTGCGCCACCTGCCGCGCGTCTGGCGCATGTTCGAGCGCGCCCTGCAGCATGAGGCGCTGTCGCCGCTGCGCGCCTGGGTCGACCGCACCCTGCCGCCGGAGCTGCGGCGCATCGGCGCAACGCCGTGATCCGCAGCGGGATGATCCTGGCGGCGGGCCGCGGCGAGCGCATGCGGCCCCTCACCGATTCGACGCCCAAGCCGCTGATCCCCGTGGCCGGCCGCTCGATGCTGGAGCGGGCGATGGATCGCCTGCAGCGCAACGGCGTGCAGAACATCGTCGTGAACGTCCACCATCTCGGCAACCAGATCGCCGACCGGCTGCGCGGCCAGGCCCGCATCCTCCACGAGGACCGGCTGCTCGAAACCGGCGGCAGCGTCCGCAATGCGCTGCCCCTGCTGGGCAACGCGCCGTTCTTCGTGCTGAACGGCGACGGGCTGTGGCGCGACGGGCCGGAGTCGATGCTGGGACGCCTCGCCGCCGCCTGGAATCCCGAACGCATGGACGCGCTGCTGTTGCTTCATCCGCGCGCCACCGCTTTCGGCTGCGAGGAGAAGGATCGTGGCGACTACTATCTCGAGCCCGATGGCCGCGTCCGCCATCGCGGCACGGCCGAGACGGCACCCTACATGTTCGCCAGCGTCTCCGTCTGCGATTCGCGCCTGTTCAACGGCTCGCCCGAGGGCCCCTTCTCGCTCCTGAAGCTGTGGAACCGCGCCGAACAGGCGGGTCGACTGCATGGCCTCGTGCATGACGGCGACTGGTTCCACATCGGCACGCCATCGGCGCTCGCCGAGGCGGAACGCGTGCTGGGATGAAAGGCGTCTTCACCATCGCCACGGAGCGCCGTTTCGCCGACGAGCTGGCGCGTGTGGTGCTGGCCGAGCATGGCGGTGATCCGCTGGCCCTTGCCGATGTGCTGATCCTCGTGCCGACGCGGCGCTCCGTGCGCGCCCTGCGCGAAGCCTTCCTGCGCGCCGCCGACGGCACGCCCACGATCCTGCCGCGCATGGCGCCGCTGGGCGATGTAGACGACGGCGAATGGGAGATCGCCTCGGGCGACGGCGATGCGCTCACCCTGCCGCCCGCGATCGATCCCGCCGAGCGCGAGGCGCTGCTGACGCAGCTCGTGGCGGCCTTCACCGACGACCAGGGTCATCCCATCGCGCAATCGGCCGCGCAGGCGCTGAAACTCGCGCGCGAACTCGGCCGCCTGCTCGACGAGCTTGCCATCGAAGGCGTGTCGTTCTCACAACTCGAAGGGCTGGTCGAAGGCAACTTCGCGAGCCACTGGCAGCGCACGCTGAAGTTCCTCGCCATCGTGGGTGAACACTGGCCGCAAATGCTGGCCGGGCGCGGACAGATCGATGCCATCGAGCGGCGCACGCGGGCCATCCGCAACCAGGCCGCCCGCTGGCGCGCCCAGCCGCCCGGAACGCCCGTGATCGCAGCGGGCTCGACCGGCTCGCAACCGGCGACGCGCGACCTCCTCGCAGCGATCGCCGAACTGCCGCAGGGCGCGGTCGTTCTGCCGGGCCTCGATCGTGACATGGACGAGGCGAGCTGGAACGCCCTCGATCCGTCGCATCCGCAATATGGCCTGCGTGAACTGCTGGCCGCGCTGGACCGCGCACGCGCCGACGTCCAGGAATGGCCCGGCGCCGCGATCGATTCTGCCCGCCACTTCCTCATCACCGAGTTGATGCGGCCGGCGGAGACCAGCGATGCCTGGGTCAGGCCGGAACTCGCCTCGCTGGAGCACGTGACCCGCGCCGATTGCGCCACGCCGCATCAGGAAGCGCTGGTCGTCGCGCTGGCGCTCCGCAGCGTTCTCGACACGCCGTCGCGCACCGCCGCGCTGGTGACGCCCGACCGAGAGTTGGCGCGGCGCGTCACCGCCGAACTGAAGCGCTGGCAGATCGACATCGACGATTCCGCCGGGACGCCGCTCGCCGACACGCCATCCGTGGCGCTGCTGCATGCGCTGATCGCGGCGGTCGATGCGGGCTTTGCGCCGGTCGAGTTGCTGGCGCTGCTCAAGCACCCTCTCTGCACCCTGGACCTCGACCGCGCCTTCGTGCTCGACGCGACGCGGCGTCTCGACCGCAAGTGCCTGCGCGGCCTCAAGCCCGCGCCGGGCCTGGCATCGATCCGCGCCCGCGTGGACGAATCGAAATTCGGCGATCCCGCCGACCGCGCTGCCCTCAAGACGCTGCTCGACCGGCTCGACGAGGCGGCCGGGCCGCTCGTCGAGCTGATGCACGGCAACGCCGAGCCCGATGCCCTGCTTGCCGCCACGATCGCCGCGGCGGAGAAAATCGCGCCGCCCGAGACGCTGTGGTCGGGTGAAACCGGCAGCGCGCTGGCCGACGTGCTGGGACGGCTGCGCACAGCCTGGGCGAACCGGCCCGCGATCGCCTCGGGCGAATGGCCCGGCCTGTTCGCCGCGATGCTGGAACCGGAGACGATCCGCCCGTCCTTCGGACGTCACCCGCGCCTGTCGATCTGGGGACCGCTCGAGGCCCGCCTGCAACGCGCCGACCTTCTGGTGCTCGGCGGCCTCAACGAAGGCACCTGGCCGCCGGCCGTCGAGACCGGCCCGTGGATCAACCGCCCGATGCGCGCCGAACTCGGCCTGCAGCAGCCCGAGCGCCGGATCGGCCTCTCGGCGCACGATTTCGTGGCCGCCCTCGGCGCCGAACGGGTGTTGCTGACGCGTGCCGAACGCGAGGGTGGCGCGCCCACCGTTCCGTCGCGCTGGCTGGCGCGCCTCGATGCGCTGTTCGGGTACGACCCGGGCGGCAACGCGCCGGTGCCGGAGTATATCCAGCGCGGCCGGCGCAGCTTCGTCGCCTGGGCCGAGGCGATCGACCGGCCCGACACCTATGAGCCGTGGCCGCGGCCCGAGCCGCGACCGCCAGTCGAGGCGCGGCCGACACGGCTCTCGGTCTCGAGCATCGAGCAGTGGCGGCGCGATCCCTACGGTCTCTACGCGCGGCGCATCCTCGATCTGAAGGCGCTGAAATCGCTGGAAGAAGAACTGGGCGCAGCCGATCGCGGCAACGCCCTGCACGACGCGCTCGACGAGTTCATGCGGGCGCATCCCTCCGGCGTGCTGCCGCCCGACGCCGTGCGGGAATTCGAGACGATGGGTGAGAGACATCTCCGTGATCTGCTGACGGCGCCGGCAGAACGCGCCTTCTGGTGGCCGCGCTTCCAGCGCCTCGCGCGCTGGTTCGTCGCCCAGGAAAACACGCGCCGTGCCACCGGCGCCAGGTTGCTGGACAGCGAGACGGAGGGTGCAATCACCGTCGGACCGGCTGCGCGACCGCTCCGCATCGAGGCGCGGGCCGACCGGGTCGACGAGCTGGAGCGCGGGGCCTGGGAAATCATCGACTACAAGACCGGCCGCGTACCGACCAAGGACGAACTCGAGGCCTTGTTCGCGCCGCAGCTCCTTCTCGAAGCGGCAATGGCCGAGCGCGGCGGCTTCGAGAAGATCGACGGCAAGGCGAAGACGGTACGCCTCTCCTACTGGCAGGCCAACGGCCTCGGCGACGGCGGCAAGGTGTCCGAGATCAAGGACAGCGACAGTCTGGTGACGGAGATGATCGCGCTGGTCGAGCGGATGGCCCATCACTTCGCCAAGCCGGACACTCCCTATCCCGCGCTGCCCTGGCCGGCCTACGGCCCCTATTTCAACGACTATGCCCATCTCGAGCGGATCGCCGAATGGTCGACGGCGGGAGGCAGCGAGGAATGAGCGACGTACTCGACGCCATCGCCCTTGCGACCGAAGCGCAGCGGCGCGCCACGACACCCGATCATTCGGCCTGGGTCGTGGCCAATGCCGGCACGGGCAAGACGAAGGTCCTCACCGACCGCGTGACCCGGCTGTTGCTCGACGGCGTCAAGCCCGAACGCATCCTCTGCCTCACCTTCACCAAGGCGGCGGCCGCCGAAATGCGCAACCGCCTCGCCCACCAGCTTGGCCGCTGGGCACTGGCCGACGAAGCGAAGCTCGACGACGCCATCACCCGGCTGATCGACAAGGCGCCCGATCCAGCGCAGCGCGTCGTGGCACGCCGCCTGTTCGCGCGCGTGCTCGATGCGCCGGGCGGCATCAACATCCTGACCATCCATGCTTTCTGCCAGGCGCTGCTCAAGCGTTTCCCGCTCGAGGCGGGCGTCGCGCCGGGCTTCGACATTCTCGACGAAGCCGAGGCGCAGACAATCCTGCGTCGCGTTCAGGACGAGCAGATGGAAGCCCTGGCGCGCAGCGACGCGCCGCCTGCGCTGGCCGCCGCCCTCGCCAGCGTTGCCGCCAAGGTCTCGATCGCCGAATACGCGGAGCTGATGACGCGGCTGCTGAGCGAGCGCGCCTGGCTGCTGGCGCATGTCGTCGATGAAGCCGGTCTCGCGAAGCTGGGTGCACGGCTGCGCAGGCAGCTGAAATGCGAAGGCGCGGTGCCGCTCGACGAAGCCGCCCTGCGCGAGGCGGCCCGGGCGTTGATCGAGGCCGGCGGCAAGACCGACGCGCCGAACGGCCAGAAGATCGCGACCTGGCTGGCCGACGACCGCAACGATCTCAGTCCCGCCTATCGCGGCGTGTTCTTCACCAGCGAAGGACAGCCGCGCAAGACGCTGGCGACCAAGGCGGCGCAGAAGCGCCTGCCCGGCATCGTCGACATTCTCGAGGCCGAGGCCGATCGTCTGGAATGCGCGCGAGGGCAGGCGCTGGTCGAACTGACCCAGGCCCTGCTGCGGCTCGGCCTCGACGTCGCCGACCGCTACACGCGCGCCAAGCGCCGCCGCGCCGTGCTCGACTACGACGACCTGATCGTGGCGACGCGCCGCCTGTTGGAGACCGCGGAAAGCGCCGCCTGGGTGCTCTTCAAGCTCGACGGCGGCATCGATCATGTACTGGTCGACGAGGCGCAGGACACCAATCCCGACCAGTGGGAAGTGATCCGCCGTCTCACTGAGGAGTTCTTCGTGGGCGAGGGCGCGGTCGGGCGCAGCCGCACCATCTTCGCCGTCGGCGACACCAAGCAGTCGATCTTCGGTTTCCAGCGCGCAGACCCGCGCAAGCTCGAAGAGATGCGCCAGTGGTTCGACGAGCGCAGCCGCATCGCCGACCGGATGTTCGTGCCGGTCGGTCTGAACGTCTCGTTCCGCTCGACACCGGCCGTGCTCGATGCCGTCGACTGGGTGTTCGGCGAGACCGACACCGCGCGCGGCGTCGGCGAGGCCGGCAAGGTCCGGCACGTGCCCAGCCGCAAGAACGAGCCGGGACGGGTCGAGCTCTGGCCGCTGGTCGGCGGCAGCGACGACGAGGTCGACACCACGGATGTCGAGCGCATCGGCAGTGGCGCGGCCCAGGGGTTGCCGCACGAACGGCTGGCGCGATTGATCGCCGCGCACGCCAAGCAGTTGATCGGCACCGAGCGCCGCGCGCGCGACGGCGAGAAACTGCATGCCGGCCACTTCATGGTGCTGGTGAGACGGCGCAACGATTTCGTGAGCGCGCTGGTACGGGCGTTGAAGCGCGAGGGCGTCGAGGTCGCGGGCGTCGACCGTCTGAACCTCGGCCAGGAACTCGCGATTCAGGACCTGCTGGCGATGGCGCGCTTCGTCCTGTTGCCGCAGGACGATCTCAATCTCGCGGCCCTGCTGAAGTCGCCGCTGGTCGGGCTCGACGAGGACCAGCTCTTCAGCCTGGCCTGGAAGCGCCCCGGCCATCTGTGGCGCGCGTTGCGCGAGCGCGCGGCCGAGGCGCCGTTTGCCGCGGCTTACGCGACCCTGGCCGACTGGCTCCGGCGCGCCGACTACGACACGCCGTTCGACTTCTTCGCCCGCGCGCTCGGCCCGCAGGGCGGCCGGCGGCGGCTGCTGGAGCGGCTCGGCCGCGAGGCCTCCGATCCAATCGACGAGCTGCTGGCGCGGGCGCTGCAATACCAGGGGATCGAAGGCGGTTCGCTGCAGGGTTTCCTGCGCTGGTTCGAGACGGGGGGCGGCGAGATCAAGCGCGACCTCGACCAGAACCGGCGGCGTGAGCTGCGCATCCTGACCGTGCATGCCTCGAAGGGCCTGCAGGCGCCGATCGTCTACCTGCCCGACACGACCAGGGTGCCGCAGAACCGCGAGCGTCTGCTGGCCGGCACTGACGACGAAGCCCGGCTCTGGCTGCCGCGCACCGACGACGCCAACGAGGCTGCGCGCACCTGGCGGGGTGAGATCCACGGCCGCGCCCTGGAGGAGCAGAACCGGCTCCTGTACGTCGCCATGACGCGGGCCGAGGACCGGCTCTATGTCGGCGGCTGGACCGGCACCCGCAAGGCCGATCGCGGCTGCTGGTACGAGCGGATCGAAGCCGGCCTGCGCGCCAGCACCGAGGCCGCGATGCCGGACGACGCGCCGCCCCGCGTCCGCGCCGTCGCCAAGACCTTCGACTTTATGCCGCTTCTGCCGGACGAGGGCTGGTCGGGCGACGGCTTCGAACTCGCGAACGAAGGCCATATCGTCGAGGCCGAGCAGCCCGAGCTGCCGATCGCCGACGAGGCGCCGCTGCCCCACTGGTGGACCGAGCCCGCGCCGGGCGAACCCGATCCGCCGACCCCCCTCGCGCCCTCGCAGCCTCTGCCGGACGAGGCCGCTGGCGGGCCACGGGCCTACAGTCCACTGATCGCCGACGATCCCCGGCGCTGGCAGCGCGGCCTGCTGTTGCACGATCTGCTGCGCCATCTCCCCGGCCTGCCGCCGGCGGAGCGGGCCGACGCCGCCCGCCGGTACCTCGCGCAGCCGGCGCACGGGCTCTCGTCGCAGGACATCGAGCAATGGGGCGGCGAAGCGCTTTCCGTCACCGAAGCGCCGGCGCATGCCGCGCTGTTCGCTCCGGGATCGCGCGCGGAAGTGCCTTTGATCGGTACCCTTCTGACGCCGCGCGGCACCTTCACAGTCAGCGGCCAGGTCGACCGGCTGGCCGTGTCGGACACGGAAGTCCTGATCGTCGACTACAAGACCAACCGGCCCCCGCCGGACTCGGCCGAGGGCGTGGCGCTGGTCTATCGCCGCCAGCTCGCGCTCTATCGCGCCCTGCTCCAGCGCATTTATCCCGGCCGGAGGGTGCGAGCCTTCCTACTCTGGACGGCGGCCCCCCGGCTCATGGAGATCGCCGAAGAAACCCTAGATAAATCAATGCCTTATGCCACCGCATCTTGACTCGGGGGGCGTGCGTTCCTAGCTTCTGGGCCAAGGGCGGCGCCGGTCCCATCGACCGGCCTGTAAGTGTTTTTGGGAGAACCCGCGATGACCGTTAAAGCAACCGATGCTTCCTTCGAAGAGGAAGTCCTGAAGTCCGACACGCCCGTCCTCGTCGACTTCTGGGCCGAGTGGTGCGGCCCCTGCCGCATGATCGGTCCCTCGCTCGAGGACATCTCCAAGGAGATGGACGGCAAGCTCAAGGTCGTGAAGATCAACATCGACGAGAACCCGATGGCCCCGACGCGCTACGGCGTGCGGTCGATCCCGACCCTGCTGCTGTTCAAGAACGGCCAGGTCGCCGCCACCAAGATCGGCGCCGAGCCGAAGCAGAAGCTGGTGAGCTGGATCAACACCGTCGTTTGATCCGATCCAGGCTCAGCCGTTGCGGACGAGGACCTCGCCCGCAAGGTAGAGCGAGCCGCAGATGAGAATGCGCATCGGCGCGGGCTGGGTGGCCATAAGGTCTTCCAGTGCCGCGCCGATGTCGTTTGCGGGCGCGCACTCGAGCCCGACATCGGCCGCCCGCGCGCAGGCTTCCTGCGGGGTGTAGGCGGCGTGACCTTCGGGAAACGGTACCGCACGCGCCGCAGTGGCATGGGGCGCCAGCGGCCGCAGGAAGCCCGAAGCGTCCTTCGTCGTCTGCATGGCGAAGACGAGATAAAGCGGCAGCGGCGCCGGCTCCCTCGCCCACTCCGCCGCCATGCGGCCGAGCACGATACCGCAATCCTCGTTGTGGCCGCCGTCGAGCCAGAGTTCGCAACCCACCGGCAGCGAACTCGGCAGCGGTCCCTTGGTGAGACGTTGCAGGCGCGCCGGCCATTCCACAGATGCGAGACCCTTGCGGATCGCGGCATCGCCGATGTCGAGCCGCGCCGCCCGCAGGCGCTCGATGCAGGCGACGGCGGTCGCGGCGTTGTCGATCTGGTGTGCCCCCGCCAGCGCAGGATTGGGAAGGTCGAGCGTCAGGAGATCGCTTTCGTAGCGAAAGCCTGAGTCCTTTGGCATCACCTGCCATTCGCGGCCCATGCGGAACAGGGGTGCCGCGAGCTTGGCCGCCTCGGTCTCGATCACCTGCGCACTCACATCGCGCTGACGACCGATCACGCCCGGGGTCGCGCGCTTCAGGATGCCCGCCTTCTCCCAGGCGATGCCTTCGAGCTTGTCGCCCATGAAGCCGGTATGGTCATAGCCGACCGGCGTGATGGCCGAAAGGATGGGATCGATCACGTTGGTGGCGTCGAAGCGGCCGCCCATACCGACCTCGATGATGCCTAGGTCGGCCGGCACGCGCGAGAAAGCCAAATAGGCCAGCGCCGTCGTGATCTCGAAAAAGGCGATCGGGGTCTCGCCATTCGCCTCCTCGCATTCGGTCAGCATCGAGTCGAGCAGATCGTCCTCGATCAACTGGCCGGCGATACGAATGCGCTCGTTGAAGCGCACGAGATGTGGCGAGGTGTAGACATGGACGCGATATCCCGCGGCTTCGGCCATGGCGCGCAGATAGGCGACCAGCGAGCCCTTGCCGTTGGTGCCGGCGACATGGATCAGCGGCGGCAGCTTCTTTTCCGGCGATCCCAGGCGCTGCAGCAGGCGCTCGATGCGCTCCAGCCCGAGGGTGATGACCCTCGGATGATGGCTCATCAGGCGTTGAACGATCGGATCGTTCGCGGTCACGTCAGCGACCGGTCTCCGCGAGGGCGCGGCTCTCGACGACTAGCGGATCCATGAACAGGGAGACCATGCGGATCAGGGTCTCGCGCAGCTTGTGACGGTGGACGACGGCATCGACCATGCCGTGCTCCAGCAGATACTCCGAACGTTGAAAACCCTCGGGCAGCTCCTGGCGGATCGTGTCCTGGATCACGCGCGGGCCGGCGAAGCCGATGATGGCGTCGGGCTCGGCGATGTGGACGTCGCCCAGCATGGCGAACGAAGCCGAGACGCCGCCGGTGGTCGGATCGGTCAGCACCACGATATAGGGCAGCCCCGCCTGCTTGACCTTGCGCACCGCGATCGTCGTGCGCGTGAGCTGCATCAGCGAGAGGATGCCTTCCTGCATGCGCGCGCCGCCCGAGGCCGAGAAGATGATCAGCGGCGCCCCGCGGGCGACGGCGAGGTCGGCGGCCATGACCAGCCCCTCGCCCACGGCGGTGCCCATCGAGCCGCCCATGAAGCCGAAGTCGAGCAGCGCCACGACGGACAGGCGGCTGCCCATCAGGCCGCTCGCCACGACCAGCGCATCGGTCGTGCCCTCGGCCTTGGCCTGGGCCTCCTTCAGGCGCGCGTCATAGCGCTTGGTGTCGCGAAACTTGAGCGGATCGGCATTCACCCGCGGCAGCGGATGCAGCTCGTACTTGCCCTCGTCGAACAGGAACGGCAGCCGCTTCATCGGACGCAGCCGCATGTGATGGCCGCAGTGACTGCAGACCTCCTGGTTGGCCTCCCAGTCGCGCGTGAACAGCATCTGTTCGCACTTGGGGCACTTCACCCAGAGATTGTCCGGCACTTCCTTGCGGGCGACCAGCGCGCGCAACTTGGGGCGGACGAAATTGGTCAGCCAGTTCATGGGCGCGGTATGCCACGAATGAGCGGATGGGCCAAGGTCAGCGCCAGAACCCGCTATAGGGGGCCGAGAAGTCCGAAGGTTTCTTCACGACGCAGAAGGATTTCCGGGCCTGGTATTCGGCGCACAGTCTCTGCGCCGTCGCCGGCTCGAGGTCGGCGATAATAGCGGCCTGTTTCGTCACTTTGTTGGAGGTGACAGGCAGGATGTACTCCTTGCCGGGGTGCGACACGCCCATGGCCATCAGGCTCGCCTGTCCGGCATCGAACACATTCTTCGCCGTTCGCCAGTCGCCGAAGGTGCCGAGCCAGACCGCATCGCCCGGCATGTCGTAGCGGATGCCGCCGCATTCGCCGTAGGGCAAGACCGTCACCGGGCCGCCCTCGCCGTTGCGCAGCTGCCAGACCTTCTGGCGGTTGCCGCCGGTCTTGAGCGCATAGGCCTCGTCGAACAGGCGAACCAGGAATTCGTCGCGCAGGTCGCCGCGGCGGAAGCCGAAGGCTACGGCGACCAGCCGCCTTCCGTCGCGCACCGCGCTGCCCACGATGTTGAATCCCGAGGCGCAGATGAAGCCGGTCTTGAAGCCGTCGGCATAGGGCGAATAGAGATCGAGGAACTTGATGCCCGGCCCGATCAGCTGGTTGCCCAGCATGAACTCCTTGGTGCGGAAGTAGCCGTAGTACTGCGGGAAGTCCTTGATGATCGCGAGGGCGAGGATGGCCATGTCGCGCGCGGTCGTGGTCTGTGCCGGATCCGGCAGTCCGTTGGCGTTGCGGAAGGTCGTGGCCGTCATACCCAGCCGCTGCGCCGTCTCGGTCATGCGCTGGCCGAAGGCCGGCTCCGAGCCCGAGAGGCGCTCGCCGAAAGCCGTCGCCACGTCGTTTGCCGACCGTGCGACCAGCGCCTGTATCCCCTGCTCGACCGTGATGGTCCGACCCTGCGCCAAGCCCAAGTGGGAAGACGGCTTGGTGCGGGCATTCTCCGTGAACGAAAGCGTTGCGTTGAGTTGGAGGCGCCCGGCCTTGAGTTCCTCGAAGACGATATAGAGCGTCATCATCTTGGTGAGCGACGCGGGATACCAGAGCGTTCCGGCATTGCGGTCCAGCAGGGCCTCGCCGGTCGCCACGTCGACCACGACATACGGGCCCGCCGGAACGGGTCCGGAGGGCGAGGCCACGGGGGCGATCTGGGCCCGCGCCGGGACCAACGACAGGGCAAACAAGCCCAAAATGCACAGCAGAAGACGCACGTTCATTGCCATCGATGCCGGAGGGGTCGGCAGCATACGCCCTTCCAACCGCCCGCGGGAGGCATTAGATCGGAGAGATGCTCAAGGTCATGATCGCTCCCGTCACCCCGTTTCAGCAGAACTGCTCCATCGTCTGGTGCGACGAGACCATGGAGGGAACCGCCGTCGATCCGGGCGGCGACTTCGACATGCTCAAGCAGGCGATCGACCAGCAGGGCATCAAGGTCACCAAGGTGCTGCTGACCCACGGCCATGTCGACCATGCCTCGGCCGCCGGCACCATGGCCGAGCACTACGGCGTCAAGATCGAGGGACCGCACGAGGACGACCTGTTCCTGATCGAGGGCCTGCCGGACTCGGGCAAGAAGTACAATTTCCCCGTCTACAAGCCGTTCGTGCCCGACCGCTGGCTGACCCATGGCGAGACGGTGAGCCTCGGCAATGCGACCTTCGACGTGGTGCACTGCCCCGGCCATACGCCGGGCCATGTCGTGTTCGTGAACAAGCCCGCAAAGGTGGCGTTCGTGGGAGACGTGCTGTTCCGGGGTTCGATCGGCCGCACGGATTTCCCGCGCGGCAATCACGATCAGCTCCTCGATTCGATCCGCCATCGCCTGTGGCCGTTCGGCGACGACATCACCTTCGTCCCCGGCCACGGCCAGACCTCGACCTTCGGCTGGGAACGCAAGACCAACCCGTACGTCGCGGACCTGAACTTCGAAGATTGAGAGGCAACCTCATGCTGAGGAGGCTGCGCAGTAGCCGTCTCGAAGCATGGACACGCGCACCGCGCCTGTAGCCCATCCTTCGAGACGCGCCCTGCGGGCGCTCCTCAGGATGAGGTCAAAAGTTAGCTTGCCGGGAAGACTTAAGCCTTGCGCACGCCCCTGACGCCGTCGGCGAGCGCCTTGATGTAGGCGAAGACGCCCGGCACGAGGTCGGGCTTGGCCTTGCCGTGGTCGTCCAGGCCGGCCTTCACGCGCTCGACGATGGCGGAGCCCACGACCGCGGCATCGGCGTGACGGGCGATGGCCGCAGCCTGATCGGGCGTGCGGATACCGAAGCCCACGCCGATCGGCAATTCGGTGTGACGCTTGATGCGCTCGACATGGGTGCGCACGGCTTCCTCAGTCGCCGAACTGGTGCCGGTGATACCGAGCACGGAGACGAAATAGACGAAACCTGACGAGTACTTCAGCACCGCCGGCAGGCGCTCGTCGTTGGTGGTGGGGGCCGTCAACAGCACGGTGTCGATGCCGGCCGCGACCGCATAGGGCTTCAGTTCGTCGGCCTCTTCCGGCGGCAGGTCGACCAGGATGAACCCGTCGACGCCGGCGGCGGCGGCATCCTTGCAGAAGCGCTCGGGGCCGCGCTGGTAGACGAGATTGTAGTAGCCCATCAGCAGGATCGGCGTGTCGTTGTCGCCGGTTTCCTTGCGAAAGCGACGCACCATGTCGAAGGTCGCATCGACGGTGATACCGGCCTTCAGCGCACGTTGACCCGCGAGCTGGATCGACGGGCCGTCGGCCATGGGGTCGGTGAAGGGCATGCCGAGTTCGATGAGATCGGCGCCGGCCGCCGGCAGGCCCTTCAGGATCTGGTAGCTGACGTCCAGGTTGGGATCGCCGGCTGTGACGTAGGTGACGAGACCGGCACGTTTGTCGGCCTTGAGTCGGGCGAAGCGCTTGGCGATGCGGCTCATGGTCAGATCTTCATCCCCAGGCGTTCGGCTACGGCAAAGACATCCTTGTCGCCGCGTCCGCAGAGATTCATCACCAGCAGATTGTCCTTCGGCAAGGTGGGCGCGAGCTTGATCACATGCCCCAGAGCGTGGGCCGGCTCGAGCGCCGGGATGATCCCCTCCAGCTTGCACAGCATCTGGAAGGCCGCGAGTGCCTCATCGTCGGTGGCCGACACGTACTCGATGCGGCCCATCTCCTTCAGCCAGGAATGCTCGGGCCCGATGCCGGGGTAATCGAGGCCGGCGGAGATCGAATGCGCCTCGGTGATCTGGCCTTCCTTGTCCTGCAGGAGGTAAGTGCGGTTGCCATGCAGCACGCCCGGGCGCCCCCCCGTGAGCGACGCGGCATGCTCACCGGTCTCCACACCCTTGCCGCCCGCCTCGACGCCGACGAGGCGCACGCCCTTGTCGTCGAGGAACGGATGGAACAGACCCATCGCATTCGAGCCGCCGCCGATGCACGCCACCAGAGTGTCGGGCAGACGGCCCTCGGCCTTCATCATCTGCACGCGCGTCTCGTTGCCGATGACGCACTGGAAGTCGCGCACCATCGCCGGATAGGGATGCGGGCCCGCCACGGTGCCGATGCAGTAGAACGTATTCTCGCAGGTCGCGACCCAGTCGCGCAGCGCCTCGTTCATGGCGTCCTTGAGCGTGGCCGATCCCGCCGTCACGGCGCGCACCTCGGCGCCCAGCATGTTCATGCGCACGACGTTGGGCGCCTGACGTTCGACGTCCACGGCCCCCATGAAGACCACGCAGGGAATATCGAACAACGCGCAGGCGGTGGCGGTGGCGACGCCGTGCTGGCCGGCGCCGGTCTCGGCAATGACCCGCGTCTTGCCCATGCGCTTGGCCATCAGAACCTGGCCCAGCACGTTGTTGATCTTGTGGCTGCCCGTGTGGTTCAGCTCATCCCGCTTGAAGTAGATTTTTGCGCCGCCCAGCTTCTCGGTCAGGCGCTTGGCGAAATAGAGCGGGCTGGGGCGACCGGCATAGTGCTCCAGCAGATAGTCGAGCTCGTTCTGGAACGACGGATCGGCCTTGGCCTCGTTGTAGGCCTTCTCCAGGTCGAGAATCAGCGGCATCAGTGTCTCGGCGACGTAGCGGCCGCCGAAAATGCCGAAGTGCCCACGCTCGTCAGGGCCGGTGCGGAAACTGTTGGGTGCGCTGGGCATTGCTCTTCCTATCGGGACGGGCCGGATTAGCAGTCCCGGCGGGGGTCGGTCAAAAGCCCTAGTTTTTCTTCTTCTTGGCCGCTTTCGCCTTGGGCGCCGCCTTCGGGGCGGGCGCAGCCTTGCGCCTGGCAGCGGCCGGCTTGGCCGCAACGGCGGGCGCCGGGGGCGGCGCGTCGTCCTCGAGCTCGACGATCACCTCGATCTCGACCGGGATGCCGCGCGGCAGCGAGCCCATGCCGACCGCAGAGCGGGCATGGCGGCCCTTCTCGCCGAACACCTCGACGAAGAGATCCGAGCAGCCGTTGATCACTTCCGGATGGCTGCCGTATTCCGACGTGGCGTTGACCATACCCAGCACCTTGACGATGCGCTTCACGCGATCGAGATCGCCCAGCTCGGCCTTGAGGGCGCCGAGAATGCTGAGACCGGTGTCGCGTGCGAGGCGATTGGCCTGCTCGAGCGAGAAATCACGTCCCACCTTGCCCACGGGCAGCGGCTTGCCGGGCAGGCCCGGCCCCTTGCCGGCCATGTAGAGCAGGTTGCCGGTACGCACGGCATTGACGTAGCTTCCCATCGGCGTGGTCGCCTCGGGAAGCTCGATGCGGAGCTCCTTCAGCCGCTCTTCGACTTTCATGCCCTCTGCTCCTCAAAGCACTCGTACGGCGCCCAGAAAGGCGCGGATCAATTCAGTGGATTTCACTCCGCGCGTCGCTTCTACACCAGAAGAGACGTCGACGGCGCGCGCGCCGGTGACGCGGACCGCCTCGGCGACATTTCCGGGATTGAGTCCACCGGCGAGGAACCATGGCAGCCGCACGGTCCGGCCCGACAGAAAGGTCCAGTCGAAGGCCTTCGCATTGCCGCCCGGCAGCGTGCCGTCGGCGGCATCGAACATCAGCCGATCGGCAACGCCGCTATAGGCCGCAATACCGCGTTCGACATCGGCAGGCGCCGCGACCTTGATCGCTTTCATCACCGGCTTGCCGGTCCGTGCCTTGAGTGCAGCGAGCCGCTCCGGCGTCTCGGCACCATGAAGCTGCAGCATGTCGATCGCGCCGGTCGCCACACGCTCGTCGATCAGCGCATCATCGGCATCGACGAACAGGCCGACCCGGATCACCCTCGACGGGACACGCGCGCCCAAAGCCTTGAGCAGATCGAGCGACCCGACGTGACGCGGCGAGCGCGGAAAGGTCACGAAGCCCACGAAGCCCGCGCCGGCTTCCACCGCGGCATCGACAGTCTCCGGCGTCGACAGACCGCAGATTTTGGCTTCAACGGTCATAGGTCGTTGACGCCGGCCTCGCGCGCGATCGCCTCGGCGGCGGCGCGCGGATCGGCCGCCTGATAGATCGGCCGCCCGACGACGAGATTCGTGGCGCCAAGATCGACGGCCTGGCGCGGCGTCATCGCCCGCTTCTGGTCGTTGGCGGCGCTGCCGACCGGACGGATGCCCGGCACCATCAGCACGAAGTCGGGACCACATTGCTTGCGCAGGGCCGCGATCTCGTGCGGCGAGCAGATCACGCCGTCGAGGCCGCTTTCATGCGCCAGCGCCGCAAGCCGCAGCACCTGGTCCGACGGATCGGCATTGATACCGGTCGATTCGAGATCGGCCCGGTCGAGCGAGGTGAGCACGGTGACGCCGAGCAGCTTCGGCCGCGCGACGTTCAGCTTCGCCGCCTGCGAACCGGCCTCTTCGACCGCCGCCTTCATCATCTCGCGGCCACCGCTCGCATGGATCGTGATGAAGGTGGGCGTGAGGTCGACCACCGCGCGGATGCCACCGGCCACCGTGTTGGGAATGTCGTGCAGCTTGAGATCGAGGAAGAAGCCTACGCCGGTCGCCCGCACCGGGGTCGGAAAGGCGTAGCGCACGCCCGGCGCGCCATGGGCCAGGAAGAACTCCAGCCCGAGCTTGATGCCGCCGACCGCCGGCTTCGGCCCTCCGGCAACGCTCTGGATGAGCTTCGTGGCGAGGGCGAGATCGATCGTGTCGATGCTCGAATAGACGGGATTGGCGCGGGCTTTCATGGCGGGCGCAACCTAATGGCCGCGCCCCTCACCAGCAATCAGGAACTGCGCACCCGGCGGACCGCGTCCTGCCAGCCGGCATAGCGGCGGTCGCGCGAGGCGCTGTCCTCGGCCGGCTTGAAAGCCCGGTCGAGCGCCCATGTCTTCGAGAGAGCCTCCAGCGACGGCCAGAGACCCGCTTTCAGCCCGGCCAGGAAGGCGGCGCCCAGCGCGGTCGTCTCGGTCACCTCCGGCCGCTCGACCGGCGTGCCCGTCGTGTCGGCCAGCCGCTGCATCAATGAGTCGTTCACCACCATGCCGCCGTCGACGCGGACTTCGTCGATCTGGGCGCCATCGCCGCGCATCGCCTCGAGCAGGTCGCGGGTCTGGTAGCAGACCGAATCCAGGGTCGCGGCGGCGATCTCGCCGGGCCCCGAATCGCGCGTCAGGCCAAGAATGGCCGCGCGCGCCTCCGGATCCCAATGCGGCGCCCCCAGACCCACGAAAGCGGGCACCATATAGACGCCGTGCCCGTCCTTGGCGCCGGCCGCGACCTTCTCCACGTCGGAGGATTTCTCGATCAGCTTCAGCCCGTCGCGCAGCCATTGCACGGCGGCCCCGGCGATAAAGATGCTGCCTTCGAGCGCATAGGTGCGCCGTCCGTCGAGCTGGTAGGCTATGGTCGTCAGCAGGCGGTGGCGGGAATGCACCGCCATGCTGCCGGTGTTGAGCAGCGCGAAGCACCCCGTGCCATAGGTCGCCTTCACCATGCCAGGCTTGATGCAGGCCTGTCCCACGGTGGCCGCCTGCTGGTCACCGGCCATGCCGAGGATGGGCACGGGGCCGCCCAGTACGTCCTTGGTGGCGACGCCCAGTTCGCCGGAACAGTCGACGACCTTGGGCAGCATCGAGGCCGGCACACCCAGGATCTTCATAAGCTCGGGATCCCAGCGACCCGTGCGTATGTCGAGCAGCAGCGAGCGGCTGGCATTCGTGGCGTCGCTCGCGTGCACCGTGCCGCCGGTCAAACGCCACAGCAAGAAGCACTCGATCGTGCCGGCTGCTAGCGCGCCCTTGTCCGCGGCGGCGCGGGCGCCGGCGACATGATCGAGGATCCACGCGATCTTGGTGCCCGAGAAATAAGGATCGAGCAGCAGGCCGGTGCGATCGGTGAAGAGCTTCTCGTGCCCTTCCTTCTTGAGCGCGGCGCAGCGGTCGGCGGTGCGCCGATCCTGCCAGACGATGGCGTTGTGGATCGGCTTGCCGGTTGCACGATCCCACACGACCGTGGTCTCGCGCTGGTTGGTGATGCCGATGCCGGCGAGATCCGTGGCATCGAGTTTCGCCCTGGTGAGCGCGCCGCGGCAGACCTCGACGGTCGCCGACCAGATCTCTTCAGGATCGTGCTCGACCCAGCCGGGCTTGGGAAATATCTGCGGCAGTTCCTTTTGCGCGGAAGCCACAGGGCGTCCCGTCGCATCGAAGACGATGGCTCGGGTGCTGGTGGTGCCCTGGTCTATGGCGAGGATGTGGCGGACAGACATGCCAGATTAGAGCACACCAGCTTTTGGCCAGCATCTTCGTCTTTTCTGTTCTGTGCGCTTTCGCTTTGCTGCAGGCGCGTCAGTGGGCGCGATCGATGGCGAAGTCGACCGCCTCGAGCAGTGCCGACTTGAGCGGCGTGCTGGGAAACAGGCCCAGCGCGTCGCGCGCCATGGCGCCGTAGTGGCGCGCCCGCTCCAGCGTGTCGGACAAGGCGCCATGCCGTTCGATCAGGCTGTGCGCCTGCTCGAGATCGTCGGGACGCTGGTCGAGCTTCTCGATGGTACGCTTCCAGAACTCGCGATCGACGGCGCCCCCCCGCAGGAAGGCCAGGATCACCGGAAGGGTGATCTTTCCCTCGCGGAAGTCGTCGCCGACAGACTTGCCGAGCTTGGCTTCGCGGCCGGAGTAATCGAGAGCGTCGTCGACCAGCTGGAAGGCGATACCGAGATTCATACCGAAACTCTGCAGCGCCACGCGCTCGGGTCCATTGCGGCCGGCCACCATGGCGCCGACCTCGGCGGCCGCGGCGAACAGCTTGGCGGTCTTGGCCTTGATGATCTCGAGATAGGTCGCCTCGGGTGTGCTCATGTCGCGCTGGCTCACCAGCTGCAGCACCTCGCCTTCGGCGATCGTCGAGGAGGCATTCGAGAGCACGCCGAGGATGTCGAGCGAGCCGACCTCGACCATCAGCTCGAATGAGCGCGTGAACAGGAAATCGCCGACCAGCACCGAGGCCTTGTCGCCCCATACGGTGTTGGCGGTCGGCTTGCCGCGGCGCAGCGCGCTCACGTCGACGACATCGTCGTGCAGCAGCGTGGCGGAATGAATGAACTCGACGCAGGTCGCGAGCTTGATGTGGCGATCGCTGCCGTCGCTGTAGCCGCACAGCCGCGCCGCCGCGACCGTGAGCAGCGGACGCATGCGCTTGCCACCCGCGCCGACGAGATGGTTCGCCAGTTCGGGGATCAGCGCGACCGGCGAACGCATGCGGACCACGATCTCGCGATCGACCCGCTCCATGTCGTCGGTACAGAGCGCCAGAAGAGGTTCGAGGCTGGGCGACTTGCGCTTGCCTTCGAGAGAGACGACGGTTGCCATGACGGGAGGCCAACTCTCCGGTGGAGCGTGTTATTGCGACGTGATGCCGTACGAGATGACTAGCATGGAATCCGCGCCGACCGAAAACACCGTAATGGGCGGCCGCGTGAAGCTCTTGCAGCCCCGACGCGGATATCGAATCGCTGTGGACGCGGTGCTGTTGGCTGCTGCGGTCGACGCAAGGCCCGGCGAGAGCGTGCTCGATCTCGGCGCGGGTGTCGGCGCCGTCGGCCTTTGCATCGGTGCACGCGTACCCGGCTGCGACATCACGGGTATCGAGCTGCAACCCGCGCTGGCAGCGCTCGCCGAGCGCAATGCCGTGCTGAACGACGCGGCGGACCGCGTCCGCACCCTGGTTCACGATCTGGCCCACCCTCTACCGCCCGCGCTCGGACCTTTCGACCACGTGGCGACCAATCCGCCCTATCTTTCGGCGGCCGTTGCCGACCCCTCACCCGATCCCAGCAAGGCGCTGGCCACCGTCGAATCGAGCGCAAATCTCGCGCGATGGCTGACCGTGGCGACGGGCGCGCTGAAACCTGCAGGGACGCTGCTCGTGATCCATCGCAGCGATCGCCTTGAAGAGATCCTGGTCACGCTGGCGCGCCTCGGCTGGGGCGACGTCACAATCAAGCGCCTGCCGCCTGCAGCCCGCGTGCTCGTTCGCGCGCGCCCTGCAAGCGAGCTGCGCCGCCGGGACGCGGCGCCGCTGGTGCTGCATCGGCCGGGTGGCGGTTACACCGATGAGGCCGAAGCCATCCTGCGCCATGGCCAGCCGCTTGCCTTCTAAGGGCACGCCCGCGACAGTGCCCGGCATGTTGAATTGGTTCAGGGATCGTTTTCACCGCGGGCCGGTCGTGCCCGTCGTTCGCCTCTCCGGCGTCATCGCCTCCGGCGGCCTGCTGGGCGGCCGCAGCCTGTCGATGGAGTCCGTCGCGCCCTTGCTGAAGCGGGCATTCGAGACGCGCGGGGCCAAGGCCGTCGCCCTATCGCTCAACTCGCCGGGCGGCTCTCCCGTGCAATCCGCGCTGATCGCCCAGCGCATCCGCCTGCATGCCGCCGAGAAGGGCCTGCCCGTCATCGCCTTCGTCGAGGATGTCGCCGCCTCGGGCGGCTACTGGTTGGCCTGCGCCGCCGACGAGATCATCGCCGATCCGAGTTCGATCGTGGGTTCTATCGGCGTCATCAGCTCGGGCTTCGGCTTCCAGGATCTGATCGCGCGCATCGGCGTGGAGCGCCGCGTCCATACGTCGGGCGAGAACAAGTCGATGCTCGATCCCTTTCGGCCCGAGCAGCCCGAAGACGTCGAGCGCCTGAAGCGGCTGCAGGCGGAGATCCATGACGGTTTCAAGGACTGGATCCGTCAGCGGCGCGGCAAGCTGCTGAAGGGCGACGAGTCCGTCCTGTTCACTGGCGAGTTCTGGACGGCGCGGCGCGGCATCGACTTCGGCCTGATCGACGGGTTTGGCGAATTGCGCGCCACCCTGCAGGCCCGCTATGGCGACAAGGTCCGCCTGCCCGTCATCGGTCCGCGTCGACGTCTGCTGTCGCGATTCGGTCTGCAGACCGGGATCGGCGGCGGGATCGACAATATCGGACCGGCCACCCTGGCCGCGCTCGAGGAGCGCGCGCTCTGGCAGCGTTTCGGACTCTAGGAGAGACTTGCGATGAACCTTCGGACCCCCGTCACCGCCGACGACCTCGCCGCCGTGCGCCAATGGTTCGACACGCTGTCGAAGCATTGCCGCGCCGTCGATTACGAAGGCGCGCGGCCGATCTTCGCCGACGACATGATCGCCTTCGGCACCTTCACCGACTTCATGATCGGTCGCGACCTGGCCGAGCAGAAGCAGTGGCGCAACGTCTGGGGTACGATCCGCGAGTTCCGCTACGACCTCGACAAGATCGAGGCCATCGTCTCCGCCGACCGGCTGACCGCCGTCGGCATGGGTGTGTGGCAGTCCTACGGCTTTCATCCCAACGGCGACCGCTTCGACCGGCCGGGCCGCACGACGGTCGTACTGGGACGCAAAGCAGTGGGCGACCCGTTCGTGGCCACCCACACCCACATGTCGCTGTTCCGCGGCACGCCGGAGCGCTCTTACGGGAACTTCGCCAAGAGCGAAGTCGTCTGAGCGTCAGACCGCGCTGGTGAGCTTGAGCCCGATGATACCCGCCACGATCAGGCCCATCGAGGCGAGGCGCGGCAGGTCGGCGGATTCGCCGAACAGGAAGATTCCGAGAATCGCCGTGCCGACGGCGCCGATGCCGGTCCACACGGCATAACCGGTGCCGACCGGCAGCGTCTTCAGCGCAAGGCCCAAAAGGATGACGCTCACGAGCATCGAGACGGCGGTGAGCGCCGTCGGCACGAGGCGCGTGAATCCTTCAGTGTATTTGAGACCTGTCGCCCAGCCGATCTCGCAGAGACCGGCGATCAGAAGAATGAACCAAGCCATGGGACGCACCCTTTGCAAGACGCCGGGCCGTCCCGACACTTGCCCCTGAAAGGCGGGGTCGTCCCCGCCGGGCGCAAGCTCACTTAGTCAAATCGCGAAGTCGCCGCAAGACGTTACGGCGGCGTAACTTTCCGCCCAACGGAGATGGGAAAGGTCCCTCACTCCGTGAGGGCCTTTGAGTCAGAGGATCACGCCGGATTCTGCGCGCCCTTGCGCTCGACGATCATGCGGTATTGATCGGGCTGGCGATGGACGGCGAAGTTGAAGGTCGTCGTCTTGTAGCTCCTGCCGGCATCGAGATCGCAGCGATGGACGATCAGCTCGTCACCGTCGCCGCCCGCGCGCGCGAGGACCTTGCCCGAAGGGGCCACGATCATGCTGTCGGCCAGTGACGGCACGCCCTCCTCAGTGCCGCCCTTGGCAACGCCGACCACCCAGGTGCCGTTCTGGTAGGCGCCGGCCTGCATGGAGAGCTGGTTGTGGAACCAGGAATGCTCGTCATGGTCGGGCGACGGCGCGTTGTGCAGAGGCGTGTTGTACCCCAGCAGCACCATCTCGACATTCTGCAGACCCATCACGCGATAGGTCTCGGGCCAGCGGCGGTCGTTGCAAATGCACATGCCCATGTTGCCGCCGAACGCCTTCACCACGGGAAAGCCGAGATTGCCGACCTCGAAGTAACGCTTCTCGAGATGCTGGAACGGCCGCTCGGGCTCGTGCTCGGCATGGCCCGGCAGATGGACCTTGCGATACTTGGACACGATGCTGCCGTCGCGCTCGACCAGGATCGACGTATTGAAACGCCGGGTGCGGCCGTCTTCGTTGGCCAGCTCCGCATAGCCGAGGCAGAAGCCCATCGAGAGGCGCTTGGCCTCTGTGAACAGCGCCGCCGTCTCGTTGGACGGCATCTCCTGCTCGAAGAAGGAATCGACCTCGGCCTGATCCTGCATCCACCAGCGCGGAAAGAACGTCGTGAGCGTGAGTTCGGGAAACACCACGAGCTCGCAACCCATGCGCCTGGCCTCGCGCAGATGGGCGATCAGCCGCTCCACCACGTCACGACGGGAATGGCTGCGCTGGATGGGACCCATCTGCGCCGCACCGACAGTCAGAAAACGCGTCATCGTCACCTCTCGGCGACGAGTATAGCGCCTAAGGCCCCGCGCGCTTCACGTCGTTGGTGAACTCTGCCGAGCAAAAACCGCCGCCCTGGAAGAGATCGCCGACCGGATCTGGTCCGATCTTTGCCTGCTCGGCCTCGGCGTGGGCGCGATGATCCTCGGACTTGTCCTGCGGGCGATAGCCGAGCTGCTGTGCCCGCGAATTGTCCCACCAGCCTGCCGCATTGTCCGACGCACCATAGAAGATCTCGTAGCGGAGGTCGGGGTGATCGAGGCCGATCCGGAAGAGCTGCACGAGATCGCGCGGCGAGATCCAGATGGAGAGCCGCCGCACATCGAGCGGCATCGGGCCGACATTGCCGATACGCAGACATGTCACGCCGATCCCATGCTTGTCGGAATAGAGTGAGCCCAGCGCCTCGCCGAACACCTTGCTGACGCCGTAGCGGCTGTCGGGCTTCACCGTAAGATTGGTGCCGATGCGCTTCTTGCGCGGATAGAAGCCGATCGCATGATTGGACGAGGCGAAGATCACGCGCTTCACGCCGGCTTCGCGCGCCGCCTCGAAGACGTTGTAGCAGCCGATGATATTGGCCTGCAGGATCTGGTCCCACGTGCCCTCGACCGAATGGCCGCCGAGATGGATGACGCTGTCGGCGCCTTTCAGCACCGCCGCGACCTCCTCCGGCCTGGTGAGATCGGCCGCGACGAAGGTCTCGCCCGGCTGCAGATCCTTTGGCTTCACGCGATCGCTCAGCACCAGCCCGGGATAGAGCTTGGCCAACAGCGGTCGCGTCATGGTGCCGATTCCGCCTGCGGCGCCGGTGAAGACGATGCGGCGCGTGTTCTTAGCGTCGGCCATTCTTGTTTCCTCCTGCCAGGGTGCGATAGCGATCGAGCGAGCGCGTGAGATGGTCGCGCATGGCGCGCCGGGCCTCGCCCGGCTCCCTGTCGGCGATGGCCGTCACGATGCGCGTATGCTCGGCCTGGATGCCTTCGAGATAGAGACGGCGTTCGGCCGGCGTATCGATGTCCAGTCGCACGCTCTGGCGCGGGATCACGTGACTGCCGAGATAGGCCAGGAAGCCCGGGAACTGGTCGTTGCCGGTCGCTTCGGCGATGGCGCGGTGAAAGGCGAAATCCTCGGCGATGGCGCCCTCGCCGCGCTGGAGGGCAGCGTCTATGGCGCGCCATGCGCTGCGGATCGGCACAAGCTGGCGACGGCCGGCGCGCTCGGCGGCGAGCCCTGCCGCCTGGACCTCGACCGCCAGACGCAGCTCCATGACATTCAGGATATCGGCCAGCGACGTGTCGCGCGGCGGCACGATGCGGAACGGTCCGGCCGCAGGGTCGGCGACATAGGCGCCGGACCCCCGCCGCGTCACCACCAGCCCGTCGGCGCGCAAGGCCGCCACCGCTTCGCGCACCACGGTGCGACTGACGCCGAACGCCGCGGTCAACGCCTGCTCGGTCGGCAGCCGTGCACCGGGCGCCAGCCGGCCGCCGCGAATGTCGGCGCTCAGCCGGGCCATCACCTGCTCGGCGAGATTGTTCGCGGATTGCTTGTCGGCCATCGGAGCGATGCTAGCGGCGGCCAAGTTGTCAGACAACTGGAGATGGGCGCGCACGAGGCTCAGCCAGCCTCTTCATCGGCCAGCTCCAGCATCAGGTTCAGCAGCACCTGCGCGCCGGCCGCGAGGTCGGCGGCCTCGGTGTGCTCCTTCACATTGTGGCTGAGGCCCGCCACCGACGGCACGAAGATCATGGCCGTCGGGCAGAGCCGCTGCATCATCTGGGCATCATGACCGGCGCCCGAGGGCATGCGTCGCGTGCTGAGCGACAGCGCTTTGGCATGATGCTCGACCCTGTCGACCAGGCCCGCATCGAAGATCACCGGCTCGAAGCGCGCCAGCACCTTCGCCTCGACCTCGACCCGCTCGGCCTTCGCGACTTCGGCGATATGTGCGGCAACGCGCGCTTCGGCTTCCTTGAGCTTCGCCTCGTCGGTGTTGCGCAGGTCGACCGAGAAGACCGCGCGGTTCGGCACGACGTTGATGAGGTTGGGCCGCAGCGCCAGCGAGCCCACCGTGGCCACCTGGTCGCCGCCCATCTCCCAGGCGAGCTTGCGGGCGAAGAGATTGACCGAGGCCGCGAGATAGCCGGCGTCGCGGCGCAGGCGCATCGGGGTCGTGCCGGCATGGTTGGAGACGCCGGTCACGGTGTATTCCGTCCATGAGATGCCCTGCACGCTCTCGACGACGCCGATCTGGACCTTCTCCTCGTCGAGGATCGGGCCCTGCTCGATATGCAGCTCGACGAAGGCGTGCGGCTTCACGGCGCCGGGCTTTGTGGGCCCGAGATAGCCGATGCGCCGCAGCTCGTCGCCGACCGAGGCGCCGTCCTTGTCGGCAGCGGCATAGGCCTCGTTGAGGCCGAGGCCGCCGACATAGACCAGGCTGCCCATCATGTCGGGCTGGAAGCGTGCGCCCTCCTCGTTGGTGAAGACGGCGACCGCGAGTGGGCGATGCGTCGTCACCCCGGCCTCGTTCAGCGCCCGCACGACCTCCAATCCGGCGAGCACGCCGTAATTTCCGTCGTAGCGCCCGCCGGTACGCACCGTGTCGATATGGCTGCCGGTCATGACCGGTGCGAGATTCTCGGTGCCGGCGCGCACGCCGATCACGTTGCCGATGGCATCGACCGTCACAGCGAGGCCCAGCGCCTTCATCCAGCCCACGACCAGGTCTCGGCCGGCCTTGTCCTCGTCGGTAAGCGCCAGCCGGGCACAGCCGCCGCCCTCGATGGCGCCGAGGGAAGCCAGCTCGTCGAGAGCACCGAGAAGGCGCCTTTCATCCAGTCGCAACATGAATTCTCCAGTTGGACCAAGAGCTTAGTCGCTCACGCGAGGTCGGGCAAAATATCACGCCGGCTTGATCGGGATTGCCTTGCAAGCGCCACGGCCGGAGGTCACTTAGGAAGACGATGGCACGCTTCCTCGCCCTTCTGCTCGTGCTCATGGCAGGCCCGGTTTTTGCGCAGTCGACTCTTGCGCAGCCTGTGCCTGCACAGATGGCGGTCGTGACGACCGACAATGTGCGGTCCGAACTCGTGTCCGAGGTGGCGACGGTCAAGCCCGGCGAGCCGTTCTGGGTCGGGCTGCGCCAGACCCTGCGGCCGAAGTGGCATACCTACTGGAAGAATCCGGGCGAATCCGGCCTGCCGACCGAAATTACCTGGAAGCTGCCGGAGGGCGCCAAGGCCGACCCCATCGTGTGGCCGGCCCCGATCCTGTTCGATATCGGCGGCGTCATCAATTACGGCTTCAAGGACGAGTCCATGCTGCTGGTGCGCATCACGCCGCCGGCCGATCTCGCGGGACCGCTGACCCTCGCCGCCGAAGCCAATTGGCTGGTCTGCGAGGATGTCTGCATCCCCGAAGAGGGCAAGTTCGAGCTGGTGCTGCCCTCGGGCGCGGCCGTAACCCCGGCACCGCCGGCCACGCGCACCCTGTTCGAGCAGGCACGTCGTGCGATCCCGACGGCCAGCCCGTGGCCCGCTCGCTATGGCCTGTCCAAGACAGGTGACCCGACCCTGCTGGTCGAAGCCAAGGGCCTGAAGCCCGACGCGGTGAGCGACGTCTATTTCTTCCCGTCCGAGTGGGGCCCCGTCGCCACCATGGCCAAACAGAGCGCCACGGTGACGCCCGAGGGCATTCTCATCCCCCTGAAGAAGGGCGACGCCAAGAGCGCCATGCCCGCAACGCTGGCCGGGACCCTGGTGCTTACCGAGAAGACGGCCGACGGCAACGTGAAGCAGGCCTTCGACCTCTCGGCAAAGCTCGATCCGGCGTTCGTGCCGGCCGCCACCGCGTCGCTCGCGAATGCGGTCGGCGCCGAGGATCTTTCGTTGGTGCAGGCGCTGCTGTTCGCGCTGCTGGGCGGATTGATCCTGAACCTGATGCCCTGCGTCTTTCCGGTCCTCGCCATGAAAGCCGCAGCCTTCGCGCGCCTTGCCGGCCATGAGCGCAGCGAGATGCGCCGCGACGGGCTCGCCTATACCGCCGGAGTCCTCGCCTCCTTCGCCGCGATGGCGGGCATCGTGATCGCGATCCGCTCGAGCGTCGGCGAGGTGAACTGGGGGTTCCAGTTCCAGTCGCCGGTCTTCTCGCTGCTGATCGCCTATCTGTTCTTCGTGGTCGGCCTCAACCTCTCGGGCGTGTTCGAGGTCGGCAACCGTCTGGCCGGCGTCGGCCAGGGCCTGGTCTCCCGCGGCGGCACGACGGGCGCCTTCTTCACGGGCGTGCTGGCGGTGATCGTGGCGACGCCCTGCACCGCGCCGTTCATGGCCGCGGCGTTGGGCTTTGCGCTGAGCCAGCCCGCACCCGCCACGGTCGCGGTCCTGCTGGCCATGGGTCTCGGCCTCGCCCTTCCCTACCTCGCTCTGGCGATGACGCCCGCGCTGCAGCGGCTGATGCCGCGGCCGGGCCCGTGGATGGACCGGCTGCGCCAGTTCCTCGCCTTCCCGATGTACGCCTCCGCCGTCTGGATGATCTGGGTCCTGACCCAGCAGACCGGCGCCGATGGGGTGCTCTATGCGCTGGGCGGCATGATCCTGATCGCCTTCGCGATCTGGCTGCTGCGGATTGGCGGCGTCGTGTCGGCCGGCACCTGGGTGCGCCGCGGCCTTGCCGCCGGCGCCGTGCTCCTGGCCTTTGGTGCGACCCTCAAGCTCGACGACAGTCCCGCGACCGCTGCCTCGGCGTCCGGCGGTCCGAATGCCGGCGTCAGCTTCGAGGGCTGGGAACGCTTCTCGCGCGCCCGCATGGCCGAGGCCGTCGCCGCGGGTAAGCCGGTCTTCGTCGACTTCACGGCCGCCTGGTGCATCACTTGCCTGGTGAACGAGAAGGTCGCACTGGAAACGCCGGCCACCCGCAAGGCGTTCGAGCAGGCGGGCGTCGTCAAGCTCAAGGGTGACTGGACCAATCGCGATGCCGAAATCAGCGGCGTCCTGAAGGAACTCGGTCGCGCCGGCGTTCCACTCTACCTGTTCTGGGCGCCGGGGGCGGACCGGCCGAAGATCCTGCCGCAGGTCCTCACCGAGTCGCTGATCCTGTCGGAGTTGTCGTCAATCCAGCAAGCCAAGCGTTAGGAGGCACTCATGTCGAAGCTGAATGTTCCCCGTCGTTCAGTGATGATCGGTGGCGCCGCGCTCGCCCTGTCCCCCGTCGCAGCCTTCGCCTCCTCGAGCCCCGATATCGGCAAGCCCGCGCCGCAGTTCACCGCGGTCGACAGCAACGGCAAGACCTGGTCGCTGGCCGACCTCAAGGGCAAGGTCGTCGTGCTCGAGACGACGAATCACGACTGCCCCTACGTGCGCAAGCACTACACGTCCAACAACATGCAGGACCAGCAGCGCGAAGCCGCGGCCAAGGGCGTCGTCTGGCTAACGGTCGCCTCCTCCGCCAGCGGCGAGCAGGGCCACGTGACCGCGCAACAGGCAAACGACCTCACCAGGAGCCGCAACGCCGCGCCGGCCGCCGTGCTGCTCGACCCGCAGAGCAAGGTTGCGCGCGCCTATGGCACCACCGTGACTCCGCACATGTACATCATCGATGCCAACGGCATCCTGGTCTACAAAGGCGGCATCGACTCGATCCCCTCGTCGAGCGTCGGGGACATTCCCAAGGCGACGCAATATGTGCGCGTGGGTCTGGATCAGGTTCTGTCAGGCAAGCCGGTAGCCGATTCCTCGACCCGCGCCTATGGCTGCACGCTGAAATACCCCAAGACCTCGACCTGACGGGCCGGCCATGCCGCACGACGGCTGGCATCCCCACGACGAGTCCGACCACCACCATCACCACGGCCCGCCGACCCGGCGGACCGTGCTGGCGGCCGCGGCGCTATTGCCGTTCGGAGCGGCGAGCGCCCAGACGGTCGATGCCGTCCAGCGCGTCGCCGATGCCGCCACCCGCTTCCTCAGCTCCCTCGACGATGGCCAGCGCCAGAAGGCGATGATCGCCTTCGAGTCGAGCAATCGCCTCGACTGGCATTAAATCCCGCGCAACCGCTCGGGCCTGACCTTGGGCGAGATGCGGCCCAACCAGGCCGACGCGGCCCGTGCGCTATTCGCCTCGGTGCTGAACCGGCGTGGCCTCGACCTGCTCGACGGCGTGCGCCTGCTCGAAGGCGTGCTGCGCGAGCAGCAGGGAAGCTTTCGCGATCCCAGCCGCTACTATGTCTCGGTGTTCGGCGCGCCCGGCCGCTTTCCCTGGGGTTGGCGCTTCGAGGGTCATCACCTGTCCCTGAACGTGGCGCTGCCTGCCGCCGGACACATCGCCGTGACGCCGTTCTTCGCCGGTGCCCATCCCGCCACGGTACGCGACGGGCCCGATCGCGGGTTTCGTCTATTGGGCGCCTCAGAAGACATCGCACGTCAGATCATGGCGGACCTCGACGAACGGCAACGCCAGACGGCAACCATCGCCAACCGCTCGTTCGGCGAGATCGTGGCGAGTCCACAGCGAGAGCAGGAGCTCGGTAACCCGCGCGGCCTGCTGCTGGGCGAGATGAGCAATGGGCAACGCATGTTGGTCGAGGCGCTGATGGACCGTTTCCTCGGCACCCTCGCTGCCGACCTGATGGCCCAGCAAAAGCAGCGAGTTCTGGAACAGGGTCTTGCGACGTTCCGCTTTGCATGGGCGGGCTCACTGACGCCCGGCGAGGCGCACTACTTCAGGGTCCACGGACCCGCGACGTTGATCGAGCACGACAATACCCAGAACGGCGCCAACCACATCCATGCGGTGTGGCGCGACCTCGCAGCCGATTTCGGCCGCGATGCACTTGCCGACCACTACGGCCAGCAGAAGCACCGCTGAGCGGGTAGCCGATCAGGCGGGATGCACCAGCCGGTGGATGAAGCCCAGCTTTTCGATGGCGGGCGGTGACAGAACGAAGGGATAGAGGTCGGGCTGCCCCATGGCGCGGTTGAGGCTGTTCAGCGCCAGCGACAGAGGCAGCCAGCTGTCAATGAGCTGACCGATCTCGCCCGCGCGATACGGGTCGAAATCGACGCTCGCATCCAGTTCCTCGCCCTTGGCAAGTCGCGGCTGCGTCGACAGGCCGAACGCCCGCGCGATCTCGAGCGTATCGACGATGTGTAGATAGTGTGCCCAGGTCTCGGCAAAGTCCTCCCAGGGATGCGACGTCGCGTACTGGCTGACGAAGTTCGACTGCCAGTCCGGCGGTGCGCCGTTGCCGTAGTAGGCTTGCAAGGCCTGACCGTAGTCCTGGCTGTCGTCGCCGAAGAGTTGCCGGCACGCGTCGAGCTGACCGCCGTCGCGCACCAGGCGATCCCAGAAATAGTGCCCGATCTCGTGCCGGAAGTGGCCGAGCAGCGTGCGGTAGGGCTCGTGCATCGCCACCCGATTTTGCTCCCGGTAGGCATCGTCGGCCTCGGCGAGCGCGATGGTGATCAATCCGTTCTCGTGCCCCGTCATGACCCGGGGCGCATTCGGATGCGGCAGGTCGGCGAGAAAGTCGAAGGCCAGCCCCTCGGCGGGTGATTCGATCTGGGTCGGCATCCTGAGCTTGAGCCGAAGCAACGAATAGAACATCCGGTGCTTGGCAATTTCCATTTTCTGCCAGTTGATCAGGTTGTCGACGATCGTGAGGTCCGGGATCGTCCTATTGTGCCGGCAGGAGACGCAATAGGTATCCGACGAATCGGACTCCACCAGCCAGTTGCATCCGGCATGCTGGGCGTTGGCACAAAAACGGTAAAGCAGGTCTCGCGAGGCCAGCGCGCGCCACAACTCGCCTTCCGGCTCGACTGCCGAGAGGGTCGCGACTTCGGGCACGTATCCGAGCTTGTGTCCGCATTTCACACAGACATCGTTCTCGAAATACAGGATCTGCTGGCAGCTCTGGCACTTGAAGAGTTTCATCGCGGACACTTGAAGAGTTTCGTCGCGCTCACAACGCACAGAGCGTCGCGATGTTGCCATGTCGTCCTGCCGCAGGCAGTCAGAGCATCAAGATCGTCGAGGAACTTTCCCCCGGTTTCGGCCGTTCATCAGGCCTTACAGGGAGATGCGCATGAGCGCCCGGACCGGAACCGAAAATGCGACATCTGCCACCAAGCCCCCCGAGACTCCTTCCGTGTTCGTCCACGGCGGCC
Source organism: Reyranella sp. (assembly GCF_965279625.1). Classification (GTDB taxonomy): domain Bacteria; phylum Pseudomonadota; class Alphaproteobacteria; order Reyranellales; family Reyranellaceae; genus Reyranella. The sequence goes on along the minus strand of NZ_OZ257251.1, from coordinate 4,094,434 downwards.
GTGTCCTGCCTTCCGTCACCGTCGACACTTACAACGAAGAATTGCGCGACGACGAAGGCTTCGTGGGCGACCGCGCCAGCCGCCGGGCTTTCCACGCCATCCTGGCCGACTGGCGGGACCGCCTGAAGGAGCGCGGAGAGGATCCGTTCGGCGACATCCCGATGGAAGAAATCTCGAAGTCGAAGCTCGACAAGATGCTGAACGCCGGCGACCCCGTCTCCGCCGGCCTGGTCCATACCGTCGTCGAGGAGTTCGCCGGCGAACTGGCGACCGTGATCCGTCGGTTCCTGCGGCTCGACACGTGGAAGGACACGCAGCGCATCGTGATCGGCGGCGGCATGATCGGCAGCCGGATCGGCGAACTGGCGATGGGCCGGACCAGCATCATGCTGGCGGCCGACGGCATCAAGATCGAACTCGCGGCCATCCAGAACGATCCCGACGAGGCGGGGCTGATCGGCGCCGTCCACCTGGCCCCGAGCTGGGTTATGGCGGGACACGATGCCATCCTCGCCGTCGATATCGGCGGCACCAACGTGCGGGTGGGCGTGGTCGAACTCAATTCGGGCAAGCGGGGCGATGTCGAGGAAGCCGATGTCTGGAAGCGCCAGGTGTGGCGCCACGCCGACGACGAACCCGATCGCGACGAAGCCATCGAGAAGATCGCCGCGATGCTGAACAAGCTGATCGACCGTGCCACTCACGAGAAGATCAAGCTCGCGCCGTTCATGGGCATCGGCTGTCCCGGCCTCATCGACGAGCAGGGCTCCATCCTGAAGGGTGGACAGAACCTGCCGGGCAACTGGGAAGGCAAGTCGTTCAACCTCGCCGCCGCCCTCTCCGCGCATCTTCCCAAGATCGACGGCCACGACATCTTCATCCAGATCCACAACGACGCGGTGGTTCAGGGACTGAGCGAAGTCCCGCACATGAAGGACATCGAGCATTGGGGCGTCATGACGATCGGCACCGGGCTCGGCAACGCGCGGTTCACGAACCGGGAGTGACTCGGGTCCAACCGAAAGAGCCTAAAGGTCCTTCGCTTCGCTCAGGATGACAATTGGACCGGGATCGACGCAGTGCGGCGATGCAGGAATGTTGTCATCCCGAGCGTGAGCGATGGGCCTTTGTCTTTGCTCCTATCCCATCTGATAGCCGGGCGTCGATTTCGAGATGGCGGTCTCCTCTGCGTCCATGTCGTCGATGATGCCCTCGAACAACGGCGTGGTGAGATAGCGTTCGCCGGTATCGGGCAGCATGCAGAGGATGACCGAGCCAGCGGGCGCCTTCGCCGCCACCTGAAGCGCGATGGCGAAGGTCGAGCCGCCGGAAATGCCGGTGAAGATGCCTTCCTTCTGCGCCAGCGCCTTGGCGCATTTGATGCCATCGGCCCCGACGACCGGCAACAGCTCGTCGTAATACTTCTTGTCGATCGACTCCTGCAGCACGAGCGGGATGAAATCCGGCGTCCAGCCCTGGATCGGATGCGGCTCGAAGGCGGGGTGGCTGACCGAGGGTGAGCCGTCCGCCGCCCGCTCCTGGGCCTTGCCGCTGCCGAGCAGCTGGGCATTTGCCGGTTCGGTGAGAACGATCTTCGTCTCCGGCCGCTCCTTGCGCAGCACGCGCGCCACGCCGGTCACGGTGCCACCGGTGCCGTAGCCACTCACGAAATAGTCGAGCCGGCCGCCGGCGAAGTCGGCCAGGATCTCGCGCGCCGTGGTGGCTTCGTGGATTTCGGCGTTGGCGTCGGTTTCGAACTGGTGGGCCAGGAACCAGCCATTGGCCTTCGCGAGCTCGACCGCCTTCTGGTACATGCCCAGCCCCTTCTGGGCACGCGGCGTCAGCACGACCTTGGCGCCCAGCATGCGCATCAGCTTGCGCCGCTCGATCGAGAAGCTGTCGGCCATGGTGACCACCAGCGGATAGCCCTTCTGCGCGCAGACCATGGCGAGCCCGATACCGGTATTGCCGCTGGTCGCCTCGACCACGGTCTGGCCTGGCTTCAGCGTGCCTTTGCGCTCGGCCGCCTCGATGATGTTGACGGCCAGGCGGTCCTTCACCGAGCCTCCGGGATTGAAGGCCTCGACCTTGACGTAGATCGTGACGCCCTTGGGCGCCAGGGCATTGATGCGGATGCAGGGTGTGTCGCCGATCGTGTCGAGCACGTTGTCGTAAAGCCGACCGCGTCCCGCAGTGGTCCGGATCTTGGTGCCCATTTTCATCTCCCTGTGCGTGGAGGCGAATTCTACGCCGGTTCAGCGGCAACGCGAAACCGGAGTAGGATGACGCGGATTCGGGGGAGAACAAGCGATGAGACGCCGAACTTTATTGGCGGGCATGGGCGCTGTGGCGCTTCTGGCAACGGCCGGGCCGGGCCTTGCGCAGGCGGACTCGCTGCCCTCCTGGAACGATGGGCCGGTGAAGCGCTCGATCCTCGACTTCATTGCTCGCACGACGGCCTTGGGCGGGCCGGACCGGATCCCGGTGCCCGAGCGCATCGCCTGCTTCGACAATGACGGCACGCTGTGGACGGAGCAGCCGATCTACGTCCAGATCGCCTTCGCCGTCGATCGCTTGAAGGCGATGGCGCCGCAGCATCCCGAATGGCGCACCCAGGAGCCGTTCCGGTCGGTGCTGGCCGATGATCAGGCCACGCTGGCAACGCTGGGCGAAAAAGGCTTCCTCGAGATCATCGCGGCGACGCATACCGGCCAGACGACCGAGGCCTTCGCGAAGGCAGTGACCGACTGGATGGCGACCGCCCGCCATCCGCGATTCAAGCGCCCCTACACCGACCTCGTCTACCAGCCGATGCTCGAACTGCTCGCCCTGCTGCGCGCCCATCAGTTCAAGACCTTCATCGTCTCCGGCGGCGGCATCGAGTTCATGCGACCGTGGACGGAGCGCATCTACGGCATCCCGCCGGAGCAGGTCGTGGGCTCGTCGGGCGTGACCCGGTACGAGCTGAGGCCGGACGGCACGCCGGTCCTGCTGAAGGAGCCCAGGATCCAGTTCATCGACGACGGCCCTGGCAAGCCGGAAGGCATCAACCAGTTCATCGGCCGGCGCCCCGTCTTCGCTTTCGGAAACTCCGACGGCGACCAGCAGATGCTCGAATGGACGGCGGCGGGCAGCGGCGCGCGCTTCATGGGCCTCGTGCACCACACCGACGCCGTCCGCGAGTACGCCTATGATCGCCCCTCCCCGATCGGCCAACTCGACAAGGCGTGGGACGAAGCGCTGCGCCGCCACTGGACCATCGTCGACATGAAGAACGACTGGAAGGTGATCTACCCCTTCGAGCTGCGCTGATGTCCGAAGAACAGGGACCGCTCAGCTTCAGATGCGTGGCGCGCGAAGGCGCCTAGAGATCGAACTCGACGAAGACCGGCCAGTGGTCGGAGGCCACGATACCGTAGCCGATCCACGCCTTCTTCACCTTGGGCGACAGGTCGTGCGTTACGAAGACATGGTCGATGCGTCCCTCGCGCGGGAACGAATCGACCTCCTCCTCGCTGTTGCCGGCGGCGGCCCAGGCATCGGCAAGATGCATGGTGGTGCCCAGCCGCCCATAGTAGCTCATGTCGCCGCAGACCAGCGGATATTCCGGATGCGCCGGCGTGAAGTTGAAATCGCCCGCGAGGATGGCGGAGCGCGCCATGTCGGGCCGGCGCTCCTGGAACATGAAGGTGGAGCCGGCGGCACCGTCCCAGGTTGCACCGATGCGCTCGGCATTGAGGACCGTCTCCATCAGGGCGCGGACCTGCGGCAGGCGCTGCTGCGGGCCGACATGGCTGAGATGGACGCTGTAGACGCGCAACGGTCCCGCGGGCGTCTCGATCGAGGCCTCGACGAAGCCGCGTTGCAGGTCGAAGCGGTCGACGAGCTGAGTCTTGGGCAGGAGATGGCCGCGCGCCCAGGTGATCGGCCAGCGCGAGATCACGGCATTGCCGAAGCTGCGGCGGCGGTTGGAGATCCGCCCGTCGGCGCCGACCTCGCTGGCGTCGGACTCCATGGCGCCATGGTACCAGTGATAGCGGTTGAGGCGACCGGCGATCTCGGCGGTCTGGTCGGCGAAAGCATTCTGCGGCCAGCCGGAGACGGCTTCCTGGATACAGACGATGTCGGCCTCGGCGACCGTGTCGGCGATTCGGGCCACGTCGTACTTGCCGTCAGCGCCAACGCCGTAATGAATGTTATAGGTACAGAACAGCATGACACTCTACACAGTTGATTGCAGGGAATTACACCGAACGAGGAGATTTGTACCCTTGGCGTGACGGAGAGGGGCGTACCCCGTCCCCACTTGGCGGATGCGGCAGCCGACCCGACCTGTCACAGTAAGCGGATGCTCAACTCCGCAGCGTCGCTCGCCCGCAAGATCGTCCAGGACATGCATATCTATACCCGTGGCCGCCCCATGCACTGGGTGCCCATGGACACGGTCATGCGCCGCCTGGACCTGAAGGAAGACGCGGCCACCGAGGCGGCGTTCAGCCATGCGACGTCGAACGGCTGGCTGGAACTCAAGGAGCTTCGCGGCGCCTGCCTGACCAACGCCGGCCGCCGCCTCACGAAGGCGTGACATTGAAGCAGTGATGCCGTCCCTCAGCGTTCCTTGTTCTTGAGGCGCGGTGCAGCAATCGCATCGGCCAGGGTCTTTTCCACCACTTTGACCTCGCTCACGGAGACGTGCAGGTCGTGCAGCAGCCCGTCCTGGATGCCGTAGATCCAGCCATGGATCGACAGCTCCTGTCCACGCCGCCAGGCCTGTCTGACGATCGACGTCTCGCAGACGTTGCGGACCTGCTCGATGACATTGATCTCGCACAGGGCATCGACCTGCTGCGCCTTGTGCGGCTGGGCGACGATCATCTCCTCGTAGCGGCGACCGAGTGCGGCGATGTCATGCAGCCAGTTGTCGAGCAGCCCGAGTTCGTGGTTCTTGAGAGACGCCTTTACGCCGCCGCAGCCATAGTGGCCGCACACGATGACATGGCGAACGCGCAACGCCTCGACGGCATATTGCAGGACCGCGAGGCAATTGAAGTCGACCAGCATGACCTGGTTGGCAACGTTGCGATGAACGAACACCTCGCCCGGCAGCATGCCGATGATCTCGTTCGCCGGGACGCGGCTGTCGGAGCAGCCGATCCAGAGCACACGCGGCGCTTGCTGCCTGGCCAATCGGTCGAAGAAACCTGGATTCTGCTCCTCGATGCGCTTTGCCCACGCCCGATTGTTGTCGAATAGCCCTTCGAGAAAGGCTTGTTCTTCGGTCTCAGGCATGAACGAGCCTCTCAGCCGTACTGGTTGCGCAGTATGCCGATTCCGTCGATCGCGATCTCCACCACGGTCCCGGCCTTCATCGGCAGCACGCCCAGCGACGTGCCGCAGGCGATAATGTCACCCGGCATGAGGGTCATGTCCTGCGAGATGCGGCTGACCAGTTCGGCCGGCGGGAAGATCATGTCGTCGACCCGGTAGTTCTGGCGCTCCCGGCCGTTGACCAGAGTGCGGACCGTGAGCGACGCGGGATCGAGGCCGGTCGCGACGACCGGTCCGAAGACGCCGAACCCGTCGAAATTCTTAGCGCGCGTCCATTGCGCGAAGGAGGGATCGCGCTGCAGCAGCTCCATCGCCGTGACGTCGTTCACGCAGGTGTAGCCGAGGATATTGTTCGCGGCCTCCTCGACCGAGACGGCCGAGCAGTTCCTGCCGATCACGATGCCCAACTCGCCCTCGTAGGCGACGCGGCCGTCGTAGGATTTCGGCACGGGGATCGCCTGGCCGTGGGCGGCGAAGCTGTTCGGCGCCTTCAGGAAGGTGAGCGGCTCGGCCGGGATCGCCCAGCCGTTCTTCTCGGCGGCGGCACGAAAATTGTTCCACAGCGCCACCATCTTGGTGGGCTCGGTCGGCGTCAGCCAGCGCGCGTCGGCGGCCGCCACCTCTTCGCCCGTTGCCGGGCCGGGATCGAAGATCGTGCCTTCGTGCAGGCGAACGACATCACCGTCGACGGTGCCGATATGCGCACGCCCGGCATGCTCGATGCGGGCCCAGAGTGTCATGCCGCTTGTCATGCCGCGTCGGGGATACGCTTGCCGGTCTGCGAATCGAACAGATGGAGATGTCCGGGATCGGCCTTGAAGCGCCGCTTCTCGCCGGGCTTGGCCAGCACATGGCCGCCCTGCCGCACCGTGACCAGCTCGCGCGCCTCACCGAAGCGGCCGTGCAGCAGGGTGTCGGCCCCCAACGGCTCGGCCAGCTCGATCTCGAATTCCAGCGGACCGTCGGCCGCCGGGTGCAGATGCTCGGGCCGGATGCCGACCGCGACCGGTGTTCCCGCCGCCGCCGTGGTCGCAAGGCCAATCGGCAAGGTGATGCGCACGGCCCCCGTGCCGGCCAGCTCGATCGCGCGGCTGCCTTCGACCACCTTGCCGGCCAGGAAGTTCATGGCCGGCGAGCCGATGAACCCCGCGACGAAGACGGAAGCCGGCCGTTCGTAGACGTCCATCGGCGTGCCGATCTGATCGGCGACGCCGGCGTTCATGACGATCAGCCGGTCGGCGAGCGTCATCGCCTCGACCTGGTCGTGCGTGACGTAGATCGAGGTGACGTCGAGCTCGCGCTGCAGGCGCTTGATCTCGAGCCGCATCTGCACGCGCAGCTTGGCATCGAGGTTGGACAGCGGCTCGTCGAACAGGAACACCGCCGGCTCGCGCACGATGGCGCGCCCCATAGCGACGCGCTGACGCTGGCCGCCCGAAAGCTGGCGCGGCTTGCGCTGGAGGAACGTGCCCAGCTCGAGGATCTTGGCGGCCTTCTGCACCCTCTGGTCGATCTCGGCCTTGGAGAGGCCGCGGATCTTGAGGCCATAGGCCATGTTCTCGTAGACGCTGAAATGCGGATAGAGCGCGTAGTTCTGGAACACCATCGCGATGTCGCGATCCTTGGGCTCCAGCTCGTTGACCACGCGATCGCCGATCGCGATCGTGCCGCCGGTGATGCGCTCCAGCCCCGCCACCATGCGCAGCAGGGTGGACTTGCCGCAGCCCGAGGGGCCGACGATCACGACGAATTCGCCGTCGGCGATCTCGATGTCGACGCCGTGAATGACCTCGAGCTTTTCGTAGCTCTTCCTCACACCGCGGAGGTGGACTTGCGCCATGGCCCTGCTTCTCCGTCTCGCCTACTTCTCGGTTTCGACCAGGCCGCGCACGAACTGGCGCTGCATGAACACGACGACCAGGACCGGCGGCAGCATGGCGAGCATCGCCATGGCCATCAGCAGGTTCCAGCTCGGCACCCCGTCGACCACGTTGGCCTGGCGTGAGACCGTCATGACGACGGTGTAATAGCTTTCCTTGGTCGTGATCAGCAGCGGCCAGAGATACTGGTTCCAGCCATAGATGAACTGGATCACGAACAGCGCCGCGATCGAGGTCCGGCTCATCGGGAGCAAAATGTCCCAGAAGAAGCGCATCGGGCTCGCGCCATCGACCCGCGCGGCCTCGGTGAGTTCGTCGGGCACACTCAGGAAGAACTGGCGGAACAGGAATGTCGCCGTTGCCGAGGCGATCAACGGAATGATGAGGCCCGGATAGGAATCGAGCATGCCGAGCGAGGCGACGACCCCGTAGGTCGGCACGATGCGCACCTCGACCGGCAGCATCAGCGTCACGAAGATCGCCCAGAAGAAGTACATCCGGCCGGGGAAGCGGAAATAGACGATGGCGAAGGCCGAGGTGATCGAGATCGCGATCTTCCCGATGGCCACGCCCAACGCCATGATCATGCTGTTGGTCAGCGTCATCAGGACGGGCGTGCTGCCGACGCGGCCATACCCCTCGGTCAGCACTTTCGTGTAGTTCTCGATCAGATGCGAGCCGGGCAATACAGGTATGGGCGACTGCAGCATGGTCTGCTGGTCGTGCGTCGAGGCAACGAACGTCATCCACACCGGGAAGGCGATGATGACCACGCCGAGCAACACGACGACGTGGCTCAGCAACGTCAGGAAGGGCCGGTTCTCGACCATCAGTAGTGCACCCGGCGCTCGATGAAGCGGAACTGCACGAAGGTGAGCGCGATGACCACGACCATCAGGATCACCGACTGCGCCGAGGAGCCGCCGAGATCCTGGCCGCGGAAGCCGTCGTTGAAGACCTTGAACACCAGGATTTCCGTGGACTTACCCGGTCCGCCCTTGGTCAGCGAATCGACCACGCCGAAGGTCCCGAAGAAGGCATAGATGATGTTGACGACGAGCAGGAAGAAGCCGACGGGCGAGAGCAGTGGGAAGATGATGTCCCAGAACCGCCGGCCGGGGCCCGCGCCGTCGATCGCCGCCGCCTCTATCAGCGATTTCGGGATCGACTGCAGGCCCGCCAGGAAGAACAGGAAATTGTAGCTGATCTGGTTCCACACCGCGGCGATCACCACCAGCAACAGGGCCTGGTTGCCGTTGACCACATAGTTGAATTCGATGCCGATGCCCTGGAGCATCCAGGCGATGATGCCGACCGAGGGATTGAACAGGAATCCCCAGAGGACGCCGGCGACGGCTGGTGCCACCGCGTAGGGCCAGACGAGAAAGGTCTTGTAGGCGGTGGCCCCGCGGATCACGCGATCGGCCATGACGGCCAGCAGCAGCGAGACACCGAGCCCGATGGCCGCCACCAGGAAGCTGAAGACCACAGTGATCTGCGCCGAGTGGGCGTAGCTATTGTCTCTGAAGAGCTGGGCGAAGTTCTCGAACCAGACGAACTTGGAATTGCCGCCGAAGACATCCTCGATCAGCACCGACTGGTAGATCGCCTGGCCCGACGGCCAGAAGAAGAAGACCAGCGTGATGATCATCTGCGGCCCCAACAGAAGATAGGGCAGCCAGCGGTCGTTGAAGGTGACGCGTTTTTCCATCGAGCTAGACCGTGGCCCTCCCCCTCCCAGCCTCCCCCGCCTTGCGGGGGAGGTGGTCCGAAGGACCGGAGGGGGAAAGCAACAGCAAGGCTTTACTTATTGGCCGCTTCGAAGCGCTTGAGCTGATCGTTGCCCGCCTTGACGGCGTCGTCGAGTGCAGTCTTCGCGTCCTTCTTGCCCGACCATACGTTCTCGAGCTCGCCGTCGACGATGTCGCGGATCTGCACGAAGTTGCCGATACGCAGGCCCTTGGAGTTGGCCGTCGGAGGATTGAGCGTCAGCTCCTGGACGGCCACTTCGCGGCCCGGGAACTTCTTGTAGAAGCCTTCCTTCTCGGTCGCCTCGGCGGCGGCGAGGGTGATCGGCACGTAGCCCGTCTCCTGGTGCCACTTCGCCTGCACCGGCGTGCTGGCGAGGTAGCTCATGAACTTGGCGACGCCCTTGTACTCGGCGGCCGGCCGGCCCTGCAGGACCCAAAGGGTGGCGCCGCCGATGATCGAGTTCTGGGGCTTGGGCGCCACGTCGGGCGAGTAGGGCATCATGCCGATGCCGTACTTGGTCGGACCGCCGAGGCCCTTGTCGATCGCCGCCGCCGAGCCGGACGAGGCGATGTGGAACACGCAGTCGCCGGCCGTGAACAGCGCCGTCGACTTGCCCTCGCGGCCGCCATAGACGAACGTCTTGTCCTTGGTCCAGTCGGCCAGCATCTGGATGAACTTCACGCGGGCCGGGTCGTTGAACTTCAGCTCGATGTCGATGCCGCCAAAGCCGTTGTCCTTGGTCGCATACGGCAGATTGTGCCAGGCGCCGTAATTCTCGATCATCGTCCAGGTCTGCCACTGCGGCGTGAACCCGCACTTGGCGCCGGCGGCGACGGCCTTCTTGGCCATCTCGCCGAGCTCCGGCCAGGTCTTCGGCGGCTTCTCGGGGTCGAGGCCCGCCTTCTGCATCAGCTCCTTGTTCCAGTACAGGACCGGCGTCGAGGAGTTGAACGGCATCGACAGCAGCTTGCCGTCCGGCGTCGAATAGTAACCATAGACCGGGCCGATATAGGCCTTCGGGTCGAACGGCTCCTTGGCGTCGGCCATGAGCTGATAGACCGGATAGACGGCGCCCTTGGCCGCCATCATGTTGGCGGTGCCGACTTCGAAGACCTGCACGATGTGCGGCGCCTGCTTGGCGCGGAAGGCGGCGATCGCGGCCGTCAGCGTCTCGGTGTAGGAGCCCTTGTAGACCGGGTTCACCTTGTATTCGCTTTGCGACTTGTTGAAGCCGTCGGCCAGCGCGTTGACCGTGTCGCCCAGATTGCCGCCCATCGCATGCCAGAACTGAATTTCAGTTTGTGCGAACGCGGTCGACGCGCTCGCGAGAACCGCCGCGGCCGCGACGGAAGTCAGCAGAATCCGTGTCATATCGAACAAACCTCCCAGAAAAATCCCCGGCGATGTATCGACGGGCCGCACGACTGTGATGTGTCGGTTTTGTTGCGGTCTGATGACAGAACACCAAGACTGCGCAGCGAGCGCAACCCCCAAATGGTCGAACCTACGGGAGGGCGGCCAGGATCACGTCCGGCGCGTCGCTGATGACGCACTGCACGCCCATGCCGACCAGTGCCCGGGCCACGTCGCCGTCGTTGATCGTGTAGACGCTGAGCACATAACCGGCCTTGCGGATCTCGACCGCGCGGACCGCCGTCAGGCGCTTGCCATTGGTGTTGATGCCGGCGGCCGACACCGCCTCGGCGCGCCCTTGCCAGTCGTCCTTCAATTCGTCGATCAGCAGCGCCCGCGCAAATTCCGGTGCGGCCTCGCGGGCGGCGGCGAGGGACTGGTCCCTGAAGCTCGACAGCAGCGGCGCCGGCAGCGAGGCCGGCCACAGTCGGCGCAGTGTGTCGACGGTGACCCGCGCGGTCTCGACCTCGCGGCCCTCGCACGGTTTGATCTCGACATTGCAGCCCAGGCCCAGCTCGCCGAAGCAGGCGATCGCCTGCTCGAAGGTCGGCACCGAGGGCGGCAGCTCGGACGCGCGCATCTCGGACGCCAGCCGGTCGACTCCGGTCGTCCGCTTCAGCGACGAATCGTGCATCACGATGGGCACGCCGTCGGCCGTCAGCTTGACGTCGATCTCGACCCAGGTCGCGCCACGGAGGTGGGCTTCGCGGAACGATTCCAGCGTGTTTTCGGGGGCATAGGCCATGGCGCCGCGATGGCCGATCACTTTAGGCAGTTGCAGCATTTGCGAATCCAAAGCTAAGTCGGCTGTCGCAATAGCCGAATGTCCCGATACATGTCGACCTTTCCGGAGAAGTTTCGCCTCGACGGCCGCACCGCGCTGATCACCGGATCGGCCCGTGGCCTGGGCTGGGAGATGGCCAAGGGGCTGGCGGAAGCCGGCGCCCGGGTGCTCCTGCATGGCCGCTCGCATGAGAGGCTGGCGCCGCGGCTGGCGGAGTTGCGCGCGGCCGGCCGGGCGACCGATGGGGTGGTGTTCGGGATGGCCGACCGCACCGCCATGAAGCTGGCCCTGACCGATGCCGGCCCGATCGATATCCTGATCCACAATGTCGGCGAGCGCGACCGTCGCCCGTTCACCGAGATCGAGTCCGACGATTTCGCCCAGCTGGTCGATACCGACCTTTCGGCGGGTCAGGCACTGATCCGGCTGGTCGTGCCGGGCATGGTCGAACGCGGATGGGGACGTCTCATCCTCGTCACCTCGATCGCTGCCACGCTCGCCGCCCCCGGGGCCTCGTCCTACATCGCCGCCAAGGCGGGCCTCGAAGCGCTCGCCCGCGCGCTGGCTGCCGAACTCGGCGCCACCGGCGTCACCTCCAACGCCCTCTCGCCCGGCTTCTTCGCGACCGAAACCAACGAGGCGCTGATCGACTCCCCGGCCGGGGAACGGCTGCGCCTGCGCTGCCCGGCCAAACGCTGGGCCGATCCGTCGGAAATCGCCGGCGCGGCGATCTTCCTCGCCTCTCCCGCCGCGAGCTACGTCAACGGCCATACCCTCACCGTCGACGGCGGCGTCACGGCAACCTACGTGGGCTGATGAAGCTCCGACGACTCCTCCCCGGCCTGCTCACGCTCACCTTTGCACTGCCGGCCTGGGCAGCAGGTACCGACGCCCCCGCGATCGACGGACGTCATCTCGGCCTCGCCTGGATGATCCCGTTCGTCGGCATCCTCCTGTCGATCGCGATCCTGCCCCTCGCAACGCCGAGCTTCTGGCATCACCATTTCGGCAAGGTTTCCGCCGCCTGGGCCGCGATGATCATCGTGCCGTTCGCGGTAATTCACAGCGTGCCGAGCGCCGTCTACGAAATCATCCACCTGCTGCTGCTCGACTACATCCCCTTCATCGTTCTGCTGACGGCGCTGTTCACCGTGACTGGCGGCATCCACATAAAGGGCAACATCCACGGCTCGCCGTCGATGAACACGGCCCTGCTGGCGATCGGCACGGTGCTCGCGGGCTGGATGGGCACGACCGGGGCATCGATGCTGCTGATCCGCCCCATGATCCGCGCCAACGACGATCGCCGGCACAAGATCCACGTGTTCGTGTTCTTCATCTTCCTGGTGTCGAACATCGGCGGCGCGCTGACGCCTCTCGGCGATCCGCCGCTGTTCCTGGGCTTCCTGAAGGGCGTCAGCTTCTTCTGGACGACGGAGCACCTGTTCGGGGAGATGCTGGTCTGCGCCATCGTCCTGCTGGCGCTGTTCTACGTGATCGACAGCTATTGGTATCGCAAGGAAGGCCGCAAGAAACCCGACCCGACGCCCGAGACGCCGGTGCGGATCGAAGGCGGCGTCAACGTCATCCTGCTGGCAGCCATCGTGGGGGCGGTGCTGGCCAGCGGCGCCTGGAATCCCGGCATCCATTTCACTGTCTTCCACGTGACGCTGGAACTGCAGAACGTCCTGCGCGATCTGGCGCTGGTGGCGATCTGTTTCCTCTCGCTGCGCCTGACCTCGCGCGCATCTCGCCTCGACAACGGCTTCAGCTGGGGGCCGATGCTGGAAGTGGCCAAGCTGTTCGCCGGCATCTTCATCACCATCGCGCCGGCCCTTGCCATCCTCCGGGCCGGGAAGGACGGTGTCCTGGCGCCACTGGTCGCGCTGGTGACCGGCCCGGACGGGCATCCCAACGACATCTGGTATTTCTGGCTGACGGGCATCCTGTCGAGCTTCCTCGACAATGCGCCGACCTACCTCGTCTTCTTCAATCTGGCCGGTGGCGATGCGAACCTGCTGATGGGGACCCTCGCCAGCACCCTGGCGGCGATCTCCTGCGGCGCGGTGTTCATGGGCGCCAACTCCTATATCGGCAACGCGCCCAATTTCATGGTCAAGGCGGTGGTCGAGGAGAGCGGCATCCGCATGCCGAGCTTCTTCGGCTACATGGCCTGGTCGTGCGGCATTCTCGTGCCGCTGTTCGTGGCGCTGACCTTCATTTTCTTTCGCTGAAACGCCGGACCCCCGTAAAATCGCCCGTATTCGCAACGATAGAACGGACAAGACATCGCAGGATCGGCTTGGCGCCTTTCCTGCAGGTTCACGTCTGCCCCGGCCTCAGGTAAACCCCAAGGCTCGCCCTCCCGCTCCGAGGACGCCAAGCATCGGGGCGACAAGCTCTAGAACCGCCTCGTGGCCCACGCCGTAAGCGCCTTTTCCTACAGATCCGACCGCATGTCGCCCGTCGCGCTCGCGCTGGCGATCCTGCTGCATGCCCTCGTGGCGGCGGCGCTGTGGTGGATGGCGCAGCAGAAGCCGCCGGTGCCGCCGGTCGAGGAAGCGATCAACGTCTCGTTCGAGCAGCCCAAGCCGCCGGATCCGCCCCCGCCCGAGCCGCCGCCGAAGCCACCCGCGGCGCAGCCAAAGCAGGTTCCGCTGCCCCAGACGTTGCCGCCCATCAATCTCGGCGTGCGCCCGCCGGCGCCCGTCACGGGGGACCGTCCGACCCAGGCACCCCCGACCGACCAGGTCTCGAAGGAACCGCCGGCGCCGCCGCCGCCGCCCGAGAGCAAGGAGGAGCCCAGTCTGCTACCGCAGCCGGAAGTCGTGCCGCCAACGCCCACGCCCCCGGTCGAGGCGCGGGTCGAGCCACCGCCTGCACCAGCCCGGACTCCGGCCCCCGCGCCGACACCGGCCGCCAGGCCCACACCGGAGCCCCCGACGGAGCAGGGGCTGAAGAAGGCGCCGACCCCGCCGCCGCCCGCCCAGCAGGCATCGCCGTCGCCCGAGTCGCCGGTGAAGCCGGCCGAGCCCGTCCCGACGCCGAAGGCCATGCCGCAGCAGCAAGCGCTCGCGGCCCCGCCCCGGCCGCCACCGCCCGCACCGAAGCCCGAACTGAAACCCTCGCCGCTCTCGACCGCGCCGGCACAGCGGCCACCCTCCGCCTCCTCCGCCGAGCCGCCGACGCAGCATCGTTTCGTCAATCCGTCGGACACCTATGCGCGCGCCAAAGTCGCCGACAACTATCTCTCCGAGGTTCTGCGCAAGATCGTGGGTTACCGCTACACGTCGAGCACCCAGAAGCGGCAGGGCTTGACGGTCGTGCGAATCGTCATCGCCCGCGACGGCCGCCTGCTCGGCGCCACCGTCATCAGCTCGAGCGGCGAACCGGAGTTCGACGAGGGCGTGCTGGCCGGCGTCCGTGCCGGCTCGCCCTACTCACCGCTGCCGGACAACATCAAGGGCGCCAGCGCGCCCTTCGATCTGCCGCTGGTGTCGATCAGGCGCTGAGGGAGATTTGCGCCGAAGGAGCCGCCTCTCAGTTCTTCTTGCTGATGTTCCAGGTCATGGCCACCGGCCCGGGCAGCCATCCTTCCAGCCGGTCCTTGCGATAGGCGCCGAAAGCCTTGTACTGGCCGATCGGAACGTAGACGCCCTGCTCCATCACGCGATCAGAGATCGCGAAGCCGATCTCCTTACGCCTGGCCGGGTCACCCTCCTTGAGGAACGCGCTGCGCAGCTTCTCGATCTCGGGATCGCACGGCCAGCCGAACCATGCCTTCTCGCAGGTCGCGGCGGCGAAGTTGCTGGTGCCGGGATTGTCGACGTCGATGGTGATGTTGGTGGTGAAGAAGATGTTCCAGCCGCCCTGGGCCGGCGGCTCCTTGCGGGCGCGGCGCGAGATCACGCTCTGCCAGTCCATCGCCAGGACGTCGACCTTGAAGCCGGCGCGCTCGAGCTGTTGCTTGGCGACCGGCGGGAACTGGTTGGACGAGGCGAGATCGGTTTGATGGAGCATCGTGATCGGCGTGCCGTCGTAACCCGACTCCTTCAGCAGCGCCCGTGCCTTCTCCAGGTTGGGCTTGATCACGAGGTCGCCGTACTCCTTGCCGTACATGGTGCCGCAGATGAACGGCGCGTTGCATACCTTGTAGATCTCGGGCTCGCCGTATTGCGCCCGCAGCAGGTCCTCCTGCGCCAAGGCATAAATCGCGGCCTGACGCGCCTTCGGATTGTTGAACGGCGGTTGCAGGTGGTTGAAGCGCATCAGGGCTTGCGAGCCGATCGCGTTCCAACCGTACAGAGCGACGTTCTTGTTGGCCCTGAGCAGCGGAAAGAGATCGGGCGGCGGAGTCTCGATGAGGTCGATCTCGCCCGCGATCAACGCATTGGCCGCCGTACTGGGATCGGGGATGGCGAGCCATTCGACCCTGTCGACCTTCACCACCTTGCCGCCGGCCAGCATCGAGGGCGGCTCGGCGCGCGGCTTGTATCTGGTGTTCTTGACGTAGACGACCCTCTCGCCGGCCTTCCACTCGTCCTTCTTGAAGATGAAGGGACCCGAGCCGGTATAATCCTCGATCTGCTTGTTGGGATCGGTGTCGGCGACACGCTTGGGCATCATGAAGGGTACGCTCGATCCCACCTTGCCCAGCGCCTCGAGGACGAGGCCGAACGGCTCCTTCAAGGTGAGGGTGAAGGTCTTGTCGTCGACAGCCTTCATGTCGGCCATCGCTTTCATCAGCACCTGGCCATATCCATCGCGGGCGCCCCAGCGCTTGATCGAGGCAATGCAATCCTCGGAGGTGACGGGCTTGCCGTCATGCCATTCAAGGCCGTCGCGCAGGGTGATCGTGTAGGTGAGCTTGTCGTCGGAGACGGTGTACTTCTCCGCCATCTGCGGCTGTATCTTGAAATCTGCGTCCGTGGCGAACAGGACGTCGTAGATCATGTAACCGTGGTTGCGGCTGATATTCGCCGTCGTCCAGATCGGATCGAGGATCTTGATGTCGGCGTGAGAGACCATCCTGAGCGTCGTCTGGGCAGCTGCCATACCCGCTGTTCCCGCCGACCATCCCAACGCTAACGCCGCAACCGCCGCAAACCTGTGCAAATGGGCCATGATTTACCCCTCCGCCTGTCGCAGACCGCGCCGACAGGCTGCCAGTTCCCCTCACAGGCAATGCAATGCGCGTGCCGTGCGGGACGGACGGCGCATCACGATGACAGGAGGCCATGCTTCCGGAGGCGCGGAGCAAGCCGGCGAAGAGCGCCGGGACGCAGCGGAAACGGGCGCTTGGACTAAGGTGCGATCGGATCAGGCCAGGCGGTCATGTCGTTGGCGGATCGAGCAAGACCCAAAGCCGAGAGATCTTGCCGTTTTCGATTTCCGCGACGTCTGTCCCCGTCACGGTAACAGGGCCATCCTTGGGTCCCGCTTGCCAACGCAGGGTTCCCATTCCGTGATGTCCAACGGCCGGCGCAGAAGCCGCGAAGCTGAACGTGGGCCCGAATTGCTCCAGCAGCTTGCCCGCCACATCGGAGATTGCCGCGCGCCCGATCACCACGTTATCAGGTTCGTACATCACCGGCTCCGCAACGAAGAGCTCCGCGACGGCAGCCGCGCGCTTCGAAGCGTCACGCTCGCTGAAAACGCGCTCAAGATTGGAACGCAGCAGGAATTCGTAGTCGACTTTTTGTGCGTCGCTCATTGTCTCCCGCCCTCGCATCTCGGTCCGCAGGTCCTGTCGGAAATATCGAGCAAGATATGTGCCCTGCATAACGACACGACCTGAAAGTTCGTCCTGGCAGGCGAGTTGGCGAGACGCCTCGTCACCCAGAGTCGAGCGCCCATGAAACGCTCGGTCACACCACCCGGAAGTTCTTGAACTGCCAGGGGTCGGACTTGTCGAGGTCCTCGGGGAAGAGGTCGCCGCGGCCCTGCAATGGGGTCCAGTCGCTGTACTTCCCGACGACCGGGCCGAGATAGGGCATGCAGATCTCGAGGTTGCGCTGGAAGTCCATCTCGTCGGCCTCGACGATGCCCTCGTTCGGGTTCTCGAGCGCCCAGATGATGCCCGAGAGCACCGGCGCCACGACCTGGATCGAGGTCGCGTTGTTGTAGGGCGCGAGCTTGCGCGCCTCGTTGATGTCGATCTGCGAGCCGTACCAGTAGGCACCCTTCTTGTGGCCCATCAGCAGCACGCCGAGCTCGTCGCGGCCCGAGGTCACTTCGTCGACGATCAGGCGCTGACGCTTCTGCTGCGTCAGATTCTTACCCGCCAGTTCGTGCATCGACATGATCGCCTGGTCGCACGGGTGATAGGCGTAGTGCACCGTCGGGCGATAGACGGCCTTCTTGCCGTCATGCACCGTCAGGTAGTCGGCGATCGAGATCGATTCGTTGTGCGTGATGATGTAGCCGTGGAACGGGCCCTCGATCGGCGTCCAGGTACGCACCTGGGTGAGCAGGCCCGGACGGTTGAGGTAGATCGCGGCGTCGCAGCCGAACGTGTGACGCTTGCCGTCGGGCGGCAGCGTCTTCTCGTGCGTGCCCCAGCCCATCTCGGCGGGCTGGCCGCCTTCGGAGACGAAGCCGTCGATCGACCAGGTGTTGACGAACTCGCCCACTTCCTTCGGCTTGGGCGAGACCTGTGTGTCGCGCTCGGCGATGTGGATCACCTTCACGCCCAGGCGCTGGGCGAGCTTGCCCCAGCCCTCGCGCGTGGTCGGCACGGCCGTCTTCAGGCCGGTGTCGCGGGCGACGTTCACCAGCGCCTGCTTGGCGAAGTGCGAGACCAGGCCCGGATTGGCGCCATGCGCGACCACGGCCGTCGTCCCGCCCTTGTGGCGCGACTTGAGCTTCATCATCGTGTCGCGCAGCGCGTAGTTCGAGCGGCGCGAGACCGACAGGTTGGGATCGGAATAGCCGCCCGGCCAGGGCTCGATGCAGGTGTCGAGGTAGAGCACGCCTTTCTTCTGGCAAAGCTCGATCAGCGCCGTCGAGGCGACCTCGACCGAGAGATTGAGCAGGAAATCGCCCTGGCCCAGTCGGTTGTCCAAGGTCGAGCGGACGTTGGACTCGGTCAGGCGCTTCTCGACGAACTCGACGCCAAAGCGCTCGGCCTCGTCCTCGCCGCCGCGCATGTCGTCGGTGATGATGGTGATCTGCTCGGGCTTGATGCCGATATGACGGAGGATCAGAGGCAGCACGCCCTGGCCGATCGAGCCGAAGCCCACCATGACCAGACGGCCATGGAAATCGAGGTACTTCTTCGTCGAGGGCTTGCGCGCAGTCTTCTTCGCCATTTCAGCGTCCCCGTTCCTTTGTTGAGCAGTCAGTAAAAACAGCAACGGGGCCTTTCTCAAGGCCCCGTCGTTCCGTACGCCCGAATTGTGTCAGTTCAGATGCAGACCGCCTTGAGCGGCGCGAAGCCGTTGAACGCGACCGAGGAGTAGGTCGTCGTGTAGGCGCCGGTCGAGAGAATCTCGACCTTGTCGCCCGGCTTCAGGGACAGAGGCATTTTGTACTCCGTCTTTTCATAGAGGATATCGGCCGAATCGCAGGTCGGGCCGGCAAGCACCACGGGGCCCATGCGCGTGCCCTCGCCGGGCGTGCGCAGGCGGTACTTGATGCTCTCGTCCATCGTCTCGGCAAGGCCCGAGAACTTGCCTATGTCGAGGTAGACCCAGCGCTTGCGGTCGCCGGCTGCCTTGCGCGAGACCAGTACGACCTCGCTCTGGATCACACCGGCATCGCCCACCATGGAACGGCCCGGCTCGATGATGACCTCGGGCATGCGGTTGCCGAAGTGGCGCACCAGCGCGCGGGTGACGGCATCGCAATAAGCCTCGATGCCGCTCACCTCGGAGCGATAGCGCGCCGGGAAGCCGCCGCCCAGATTGACCATGCGCAGGTCCACGCCCGCTTCGGCGAGGGCGAAGAACATCTGCGAGACCTGGCCCAGCGCCCTGTCCCACTGGTCGAGGTCGGTCTGCTGGCTGCCGACATGGAAGGAGATGCCGTAGGCGTCGAGGCCCCAGTCCTTGGCCTTGCGCAGCAGGTCTTTCGCCATCTCCGGCGCGCAGCCGAACTTCTTGCTGAGCGGCCATTCGGCACCGCCGCAATCCACCAGCACGCGGCAGAACACGCGGGCGCCCGGCGCCACGCGGGCAAGCTTCTGCAGCTCCGCCTCGCTGTCGAAGGCGAACAGGCGCACGCCCTGCTGGTAGGCCCAGGCGATATCCTTTTCCTTCTTGATCGTGTTGCCGAAGGAGACGCGGTCCATCGAGACGCCGGTCGCCTGGATCATCTCGATCTCGCCACGGCTCGCCGTGTCGAACTTGGACCCCGCCGTGGCCAGACGAGCCAGCACCTGTGCGGCCGGATTGGCCTTCACGGCGTAGAAGATGTGCGCCGTCGGCAGCAGCTCGCGCATGCGGCGGAAATTGTTCTCGACCACGTCGAGGTCGATCACGAGGCACGGCGTCTCGGGCTGCTGCTCGCGGAGATAACGGAAAATACGCTCGGTCATCGCTGGGGGGTTCCCCGTCTGGATAGTCAGCTTGTCGGAAGAGATCGAACGACGACGTACGGCGCCAAGCGTGGCGCGATACGTCAGCCGATACTCGACTGAGCTAAGATCCGTTTATGCGGCTGAGCGAGGAAGGAGGCCCGAGCGAGGGTCGGGCAAATGACATAATAGCGGGGAACGCGCCCCGCGCGGTATGCAACCATCTCAGAAGCTCCTTCCCGGACCCGGCTCGAAACCGGCACTGCCAAAAAGAACACTTTCCGTCGTTGCGTAACCACAGAGGGCCAGCGGCACGTGCGTTGGGCGTCTTGTATGGGTGCTATCTACAACTAATCGACATGGTTACAAGCGGAATCTGTCCCGCCCCGAAACTTTCGCTGCGCTCGTGACGCTGGGACTACAGAACCGCGTCAGACGCGCGGCACCGACGACCCCGGGAGCTTGATCGACGCGGCCAGTACGGTGAGCGGCACCAGCATCACCACCGAGCAGATCAGCGCGGTGCGGACGTCGAAGAAGTTGGCGATCTTCCCCCACAGCAGCGCGCCCAGCACCATCGCGCCGAAGAACACCATCTGATGCACCGCCATGCCGCGCGCGCGCATGTAGTTGGGCAGGATCATCTGCACGGAAGCGCCGTTGTTGGCGATGACGGTGATCCAGCAGGCGCCATTGATGGCAACGACGGCGCCGACGACGACCGGCGTCATGGCCAGCGCCGCGACCAAAGTTGCGGCGGCCGAGACGCCCATCGCCCAGATGTTGGCGCGATCGGCCCCGAGCAGGCGGTTCACCATCGGCAGCGCGAAGGCCGCGGCGACGGCGCCGATGCCGAATACGCCGTACAGGATGCCGAAGGTGAACTCGTCGAGGCCAAGCTCGAAGCGACCGATCACCGGCAGCAGGGTGCCCATGGCGATGCCCGGCACGAAGAAACAGAGACCGCGGGCGAAGATCGCCCGGAGTTCCGCCGAGCCGCGGACGAAGGCGATGCCGGCGCGCGCCGCCTCGCCCAGGGTCTCGCGGCGCTGGGCAGCGCGGGCCTCGGCCGGCCGTTTCCAGGCGCGCATGGCGAGGATCACGCCCACATAGGTGAAGGCGTTGATGGCGAAGAGCAGGAACACGCCGACCAGGCCCAGCAGGAGCTGGCCGATGACAGGGCCAATGGTGCGGGCGAGATTGAAGCCGGCGCTGTTCAGCGCGATGGCCGGTCGGAGCTGCGGTCCGGTTACGATCTCGGGCACCACGGCGTGCCAGGCCGGCGCGTTCATGGCGTTACCCAGCCCCATGCAGAAGGACAGCGCCAACAGGTTCCAGTGGTTGAGCTGGCCGAGGAAGGCCAGCACGGCCAGGGTCGCGGCCACGCCCATCATCCAGACCTGGCAGCACATGATGTAGCGGCGGCGGTCGAAGCGGTCGGCCAGGATGCCGGCGAAGAAGCAGAACAGGAACATCGGCAGAGTGCCGGCGGCGGCCAGCAGGGCCACGAAGATCGGTTCCTGCGTCAGGCTGGTCATTTCCCACGCCGCACCCGTGGTCTGCATCCAGCCGCCGACGTTGGACATCAGGTTGGCGATCCACATCGCCAGGAACGAGCGGTTGGCGAGGGGGGCGAAGGCAGAGGGCGGCTTCGGCGGCCGCGAGGGCGCCGACGCGTTCACCCTGCCAGCACCTTCTCGTAGATGCGATGGGTCTTATAGTGGACCCCGCCGACCGAGCGGATGATGTTGTTGGTCGCCTTGTTGTCCTCGAGGATCCAGCCCAGTTCGGCCGAGGTCTTGCCCAGCCGCTTGCCGTTCTGCCGGAGATGATCGATCGCGATCATGGCGAGGCCAGCGCCCAGCAGCGGATGGTTCCGGAACTTCTTCTTCACGCCCATCAGCGGCACGCGCGTGCTGCCGACACCGGCGATCTTCAGGCGCCACAGCAGCTTGGCGAGCTTGAGGGGCCCGAGCTTGCCGTCGAATTCCTCGATCGCCTCGTAGAGGTTGGTGAGCGCCACGATGAAGGCCACGGTCTCGTCGTCGACATCCACGAACACCGCAAGCTCGGGCACGATCACCGGGCCAAAAGCCTTGGAGGCATGGTCGATCTCGGCCTGCGTGAAGGGTACGAAGCCCCAATTGTCGCTCCAGGCGTCGTTGAAGATGGAGACGAGCGTGCGCACCTCGGCGTCGAACATTTTCATGTTGGCCGTGCGCACCTTGACCCGGCCTTCCAGGCCGCCGCGCGCCAGCAGCTTGGCGCCGATCGTCTCGGGCGCGTTCTGGACGTCGTAGTCGTAGGAGAAGACGTCCTTGGCCTTCACGTAGCCGCAGGCCTCGACCCGGGGTCCAGCATAGGGCGGGTCGTAGGGCACCATCAGGACCGGCCGGCTGTCGAAGCCGTGGATCAGCAGGCCCACCTCCTCGTTGACCGAAAGGCTGAACGGGCCGGTCGCCCGCTTCATGCCCTTGCCCAGGAGCCATGCCTCGGCCGCACTGAAGAGGGCCGCGAAGATCGCCGGTTCGTCCTCCGCCACCAGGCAGCCGAAGTTCCCGGTGCTGTCGGCGTAGCGCTCGAGATGGGCGAGGTCGATCTGTGCCGAAATGCGGCCGACCACCTTGCCGCTCCGCCGCGCCAGGAAGAAGCGCACCTCGACATGCTCGAACAGCGGGTTCTTGCCCGGCGTGAAGGCTTCCCGGCGCTCGAGGTCGAGCGGCGCGATATAGCCCTTGTGGCCGGCATAGAGGCGCCTCGGCAGCGCGATGAAGGCGTTCAGGTCGGCCTTGGACTCGACCGGGCTGACGACGATGTCGGACGAAGCCATTGCCGCCTCAAGCTGCCTGCGCGGCGGGGGCGCCGCTGTTGAACACGATGCGGCCATCGGGCTCGCAGCCCGTGCCGTCGGCGGCGAGCGCGCGGATGTCGACGGCGATCCGCCAGCCCGCAGTCTCGCGCTCGATGCCGATCAGGTGATACCGCGCGCGGCCGTACTTGCTTCCCGGCGCCGCCGATGCCGAGGTGACGCCGACCACCGGGATGGCCCCCTGCGGGCCCATGATGCGCGAGACTTCGCTACGATGATTATGGCCGTGCAGCACGATCTCGCAGCCGACCCTGCGGATCATCGCCTGGAAGGCGGCGGCATCGGTCAGCCGCTTGAAGCGCGACTCGGTCGTAAGCGGCGGATGATGGATCATCAGGACGCGGCACAGGCCTTCCCGGCCGAGATCCTCGAGCAGCTTCCCGGTGGCGGCGATCTGCGCGTCGCCCAGGGTGCCGGTCGCGAAAAACGGCGGCTTCGGCAGACCGCTGTTCAGCCCGACCAGCGCCACTGGCCCGCGCCGGCGCAGCGTAGGAAACACGTTGAAGTCGGCCGCGGGCGGCTGGCCGTCGCCCGCGATGTAGGCGCCCCACTGGCCGAGGCTCTGCCGCCACTGCGTGGCGACGTAGACGTCATGGTTGCCGGGAACGATCGTGACACGGTCGGGCGTCCCGAGGCCTGTCAGCCATTTCGAGGCGCGGGCAAATTCGTCGGGCAGGGAAACGTTCACCAGGTCGCCGGTCAGCACGATATGATCGGGCGCCTGTTTCCTGATGTCGGCCACGAGGCCGGCCAGCGCCTCGGGGCGATGGAGCTGCACGCGATTGCGCCACCAGTTGAAGTAGCCGGTGGCGCGCTTGCCCAGAAGATCGACGACGCGCGCCTGCGGCATCGGCAGATGCGGATCGGACAAATGGGCGAGGGTGAACATGGCGGATGCGCCCTAGCGGGCGCCGCCCACCACGCGCAGCGTGCGGTCGTCGAGGACACCGAGCTGGCGGCCGATGCCCGTCATGACCTCGATCATGTGCTGGAGCTGTTCCGGCGTGTGCACCGCGCAGACGGAGCAGCGCAGCAGCGAGACGCCGTTGGGCGTCGCGGGCGGCACGGCAACGTTGACGTAGATGCCGGCATCGAGCATCGCGCGCCAGAACCCGATGGCGGTCATGCGGTCGGGCAGATGCACGCCGACCACCGGCCCGTGCTCGGGACCGAGCTTGAAGCCCCTGGCGGCCAGACCTTCGTAGAGCGTGGCGACGTTAGACCAGAGCTGCGTGCGCAACTCGGGCTTGGCCTTCACCACCTTCAGCGCCTGGCGTACCGAGGCCACGATTGACGGCGGCAGCGACGCCGTGAACATGTAAGAGCGCACGGTGACACGCAGGATGTCGAAGTCCGGATCGTCCGAGACGCAGTAGCCGCCGATGGCGCCCAGAGTCTTGGAGAAGGTGCCGACGATGAAGTGGCAGTCGTCGATCACGCCCGTCGATTCGCAGAGACCGCGCCCATTGTCGCCAAGCGCGCCCAGCGAATGGGCCTCGTCGACGATCACGTACGCCTTGTACTTCTTGCAGACGTCAATGAACTCGCGCAGCGGCGCGCTGTCCCCCAGCATCGAATAGATGCCTTCCAGCACAACCACGCGATTGCCCGGACGATCGCCCAGCCGGCGCAGGCGCGCTTCGAGGCTGGACGGGTCGTTGTGCTTGAAGCGCACGACCTCGGCCTGCGTCATCTTGCAGGCGTCGTAGATCGAGGCATGGCTGTCGGCGTCGATCAGAAGCTGGTCGCCCTCGCCCGCCAGGGTCGAGATCAGGCCAAGATTGGCCTGGTAGCCGGTCGTGAAGACCATGCAGTGCTTCTTGCCGTAGAACTCGGCGATTTCCTGCTCGAGCGCCACGTGCTCGGTATAGCTGCCGTTGGCGATGCGCGAGCCGGTCGTGCCGGTCCCTTCGGCACGGATCGCCTCGATGGCGGCTTCCATGCAGCTCGGATCGAAGGTCAGGCCGAAATAATTGTTGGTACCAACGAGCAGCGTCTTGCGCCCGTTGATGATCGCCTCGGTCGGCGACAGGACGCGTTCCATCCGGATCTGGAAGGGGTCGTATCCTGTGGTCCGAACGTCGCGATAGGCCTCGAGCAGGCCTTCAAAGCGATCGAACAGGCCCATGGCTAACGCCGGGCGCAGAGCTTCTGGATGGTGTCCGCAAGCTGGTCGACGGTATGGATCTCGGCGACCACGTTCATGGGAATCGAGATGTCGAAATGATCCTCGAGCTCCATCACCATGTCCATGATGGCGAGCGAGTCGATGGTCAGGTCCTTGGCGATCACCGTGTCGCCCGTGATCGGCCGCTCGCCGGTCTGAAACGGCGCCAGGTGATGGCAGATCTCTCCAATGACCTCGGCGCGCGAATGCCCGCTGACGCGCGGCAGTTCGAGGGTGTCGGTCATGCCGTCGGTTTCGACGATCATTTGATGGGCAGTGCGCAAAACGCTCTCCAGCGCCCGGGGGTGGGCGGTCACCTTGTGCCAGAAACAGCGATTCCTAGTGAAATGACAAATTGTTACGCCGTATTTCACACGTCCTATAGCCAGTGCTTCGCGCGGTACCACAAGATCGTGTCCCGGAAGCCGGTCGTGAGGTCGTAACGCGGCTGGAAGCCGATCGCTGCGGCGAGCCGCCGGTCGGCAGCCGACCAGTCGGGATGGAAGATCTCGTTCACCTTTCCCCGGGTCAGTATCTGGGCGTCCGCGCCGACCGCCTGCCGCAGCTCGTTCCAGCGGGCAATGCCGGCCATGACCCCCCGGGGAACGGAGAGGCGCCACGGCCGCCGGCCCAGCGCCGTGCCCGCCGCCGCGGCCATGTCGGCATAGGTGTAGGTCCGGCCATCATCGATCTCGTAGGCCGAGTTCGAGGGCGCGCGCTCTACGGTCAGTGCCAGCGCCTCTGCCAGGTCCGAGACATGGATGAGCGACAGACGGGCCGCCGAGACCCGCGGCTGCGGCGCAATACCCAAGTTGATTGCTCGGAAATAAGCCAAGGTTTCGCGGTCGCCTGGTCCGTAGACCGCCGGCGCCCGCACGATCGTCCACGGACCGCTGCGGGTCGCGACGACTGCCTCTCCCGCGCGCTTGCTCGCGCCGTAGGCAGAAAGCTGCGGCTCGCGGGCGGCGAGCGAGGACAGCAGGACCAGATGGGCGTCGGGCGCCAGCGCCGACAGGAGGGCCGCACTGTCCCGGTTGACCGGCAGGAAGTCCCGGTCCGCCTTCGCCTTGATCAGCCCGGCGGCATGGACCACCGCGTCCGCCCCGTCGACAAGCTGGCGCAGCGCGGACTCGGAGGAGAGATCGCCCAGAACGAGATCGGCATCGACGCCGGCCAGCGACGGCAGGGGCGACCAGCGGCGGACCAGCAGGCGCAATCGCCAGCCGCGGCGCGCCAGGGCCGCGACGAGATGGGGGCCGACAAAGCCGGTGGCCCCGGTGACGGCGACCAGCCTGCCCATGGCGAGCGGTCAGGCCGCCTCGGGTTTCGGCGCGTACAGGCCGGCGAGATAGTTGGCCTTGGTCCGGGCTCGCGACAGCTTGCCGGACGAGGTGGTCGGCAGGCCCATGGTCGGCGGCACGAGGGCCACGTCGCAGTCGACGGCGATCGCCTCGCGCACGGCGCCGGCGACGTCGCGGGCCAAATCGCTCCGCCCCTGTTCCCCCGAGACGCGGGCCAGCACCGCCACGACCACGCGCTCGCCCTCGCCGGTATCGATGGAGAAGGCCGCTGCGTCGCCGCTCTTGACGACCCGCTTGGCCTCGATCGCCCACTCGATGTCCTGCGGCCAGACGTTTCGGCCGTTGACGATGATCAGGTCCTTGGCGCGGCCGGTGACGACGACCTCGCCGTCCAGCATGTAACCGAGGTCGCCGGTATCGAGCCAGCCGTCCACCAGGACCTCCCGGCTCGCCTCGGGCTCGCCGTAGTAGCCGGGCATGATGCTGGGTCCCGACACGAAAATGCGCCCGACCTCGCGATCGGCCAGCACCGCGCCGTCGGGCCCACGCACTTCGAGGCGGTGGCCCGGCAGCACGCGGCCGCAGATCACGAAGCGGCGCGCCCGGTGATGGTCGGCGGGGTCCGCCGCCGGCACCGCGCGCTGGATTTCTGCCAACGCGCTGCGGTCAACCGCATCGGTGCGCACGCCCGTGTCATGCGGGCAGAAAGTGATGGCGAGGCAGACCTCGGCCATGCCGTAGCTGGGAATGAACGCGGTGGCATCGAAGCCGAACGGCTGGAAGGTCGTGGCGAAGCGCTCCAGTACGTCGGCCCGCACCATGTCGCCGCCGATGCCGGCATGCCGCCAGCAGCGCAGATCGAGATCGGGCGGCACCTGGGCCGCACCGCGCCGCACGGCGAGGTCGTAGCCGAAGCTCGGGCTGTAGGAGATGGTGCAGCGGTTGCGCGAGATCAGGTTCAGCCACTGCATCGGCCGGCGCGCAAAGTCCCGCGGCGTCAGATAGTCGATCGAGAGCTGGCTCGACAGCGGCCCCATCAGGAACCCGATCAGCCCCATGTCGTGATAGAGCGGCAACCAGCTCACGGCGCGATCGCCTTCGACGACGTCGAGGCCGGCAGGGCCGACCATGCCCGCGAGATTGGCCATCAGGGCGCGCTGGGTGATCTGCACGCCGTGCGGATGGCGCGTGCTGCCCGATGAAAACTGGATGTAGCAGAGATCGCCGGCGTCGAGCGGCCGCAGGTCGACCGGCTTCTCGGGGAGCGAATGGAGCACGTCCATGCCGCCGTGGAGGCGGATGGCGGGGAATTCCCGCGCGGCATCGGCCAGATAGCCCGCCAGATCGTCGAGACCCACCGCGGCGACGGCACCGGACGCCGCGAACTGGCGGCGTAGCTGGTCGAGATAGGCGTCCTTGCCGCCGATTCCGACCGGAATGGAGACCGGGACGGGCAGCAGGCCCGCATACTGGGCGCCGAAAAAGGAGTCGAAGAAGCCCGGCCAGGTATCAGCCGTGATCAGGATGCGCTCGCCGCGTGCGAAGCCGGCGCCAATCAGCTTGCGGGCAACGACCTGCGCCCGGTCGCGGATGTCGCGCCACGGCAAGGCCGAGAGCTGCTCACCCTTGGCATTATAAAAGGTCACGCCCGTCTCGCCCTTCGCCGCATGGTCGAGCATCGCCGGCACGGAAGCGAAGCCAGCGCGATGCAGGGGGAGCTTTGAATTGCGAGTGGGCAGCAGTTTCATCGGAAGGCGGGTCTCCTAGCAGAGGGGTCGAGGCCCCTCAAGACGGGCGCTTCCGGCCGGCCGCCCCAAGTTGACACACCCGGACCCCGGTAAGATAGTGCCGGCCCCTCGCCAAAACCCGGAGTTTCCATCCCGGAATCGTCGGATCGGCGGGGGTTTTTTGATTTTGAGGGAGGCTCGCTGTGATTACGGCTGTGATGCCGACGTACGGTCGCAAGGACGTCGTGTTCGAACGCGGAGAGGGAAACTATCTCTACGCGGTGGACGGGCGACGTTACTTGGACTTCACGTCCGGTATCGCCGTGAACGCGCTGGGTCACTGCCATCCCTATCTGGTCAAGGCGCTGACCGAGCAGGGCTCCAAGCTCTGGCACACGTCTAACCTGTTCCGGGTCGGCAACGGTGAGAAGCTGGCCAAGCGGCTGGTCGAAAACTCGTTCGCAGACACGATGTTCTTCTGCAACTCCGGTGCGGAAGCGATCGAGGGCGGCATCAAACTGATCCGCAAGTATCAGTACATGAACGGCCAGCCCCAGCGGTACAAGATCATCGCCTTCCAGGCGGCGTTCCACGGCCGCCTGCTGAACGCGCTCGCCGCCACCGGCAACGAGAAGTATCTCGAAGGCTTCGGCCCACCGGCCCCCGGCTATCGCCATGCGCCACTGAACAATACCAACGTCGTCCGGGACATGGTCGACGACGAGACCGCCGGCATCCTGGTCGAACCGATCCAGGGCGAAGGCGGCATCCGCGCCACCACCACGCAGTTCCTGAAGGACTTGCGCGCCATCTGCGACGAGTTCGGCCTGCTGCTATTCTACGACGAAATCCACACGGGTTTCGGCCGGACCGGCAAATTGTGGGGCTACGACTGGTCGGGCGTGAAGCCCGATGTCGCCGCGATCGCCAAGGGCATGGGCGGCGGCTTCCCGATCGGCGCCTTCATGGCGACCGAGAAGGCGGCGGTCGGCATGGTCCCGGGCACGCACGGCTCGACCTATGGCGGCAACCCGCTGGCCACCGGCGTGGCCAATGCGGTGCTCGATATCCTGCTGGCGCCCGGCTTCATCGAGGACGTGCGCGAGAAGGGCGAGTACCTGAAGGGCAAGCTCGAGGACCTCTGCAAGAAGCACCCCAAGGTGTTCGTCGAGCAGCGCGGCATGGGTTTCCTGCAGGGCCTGCAGTGCGCGCCGTCGGTCCCCGTGGGCGACATGGTGAACAAGCTGCAGTCGCTGGGACTTCTGGTCCCGCCGGCCGGCGAGAACGTGGTTCGCATCTTCCCGGCGCTGATCGCCGACAAGGCCGCGCTCGACGAGGGCATCGCCATTCTCGGCCAGGCAGCGGAGTCGTTCGAGGCGGCGGCGAAGGCCGCCGAGTAGCCATGTCGACTCCCAAGCATTTCCTCGACCTGGACCAGGTCGATCCCAAGACGCTTCGCCAGATCCTCGATCACGGCAAAGCGATGAAAAAGGCGCGGTCCAACGGCGGGCACGACCAGCCGCTGGCGGGCAAGACGCTCGCCATGATCTTCGAGAAGCCCTCGACGCGCACCCGCGTGTCGTTCGAGGTCGGCATGCGCGAGCTTGGTGGCCAGACCATAATGCTGGGCCGCACGGACACCCAGCTCGGCCGTGGCGAGACCATCGCCGACACCGCGCGCGTGCTCAGCCGCTACGTCGACGTCATCATGATGCGCACCACCGTCGAGGACAAACTCCTCGAGATGGCGAAATACGCGACCGTGCCGGTGATCAACGGCCTTACCGACAAGACGCATCCCTGTCAGTTGATGGCCGACGTCATGACCTTCGAGGAGCATCGCGGTCCCATCCAGGGCAAGTCGGTGGTCTGGTCGGGCGACGGCAACAACATGGCGACCTCGTGGATCCATGCGGCCGTGCAGTTCGACTTCGAGCTGCGCATCGCCTGCCCGGCCGAGCTGACGCCGCCGGCCGACGTGGTGCAGTGGGCGGAGAAGTCGAACGGCCGCATCTCGATCGGCCATGACCCCGAGAAGCTGGTGAAGGATGCCGACTGCGTCGTCACCGACACCTGGGTATCGATGGGCGACGAGGATCCCGACAGCCCGAGCGCCGCGCGACGCCACAACCTGCTGCGCTCGTATCAGGTCGACAAGCACCTGATGAAGCAGGCCAAGAAGGACGCGATCTTCATGCACTGCCTGCCCGCGCATCGCGGCGAGGAAGTGACCGCCGAGGTGATCGACGGCCCGCAGTCGGTCGTGTTCGACGAGGCCGAGAACCGGCTGCACGCCCAGAAGAGCATCCTGGCCTGGTGCCTGTCTTGAGTTCGCCATCGGGAGGGCCTCCTTCCGATGACTGGGACCGCGTCCTTCCTTTTCAGCTGGACGCGCTCGGCGTGCGCGGCCGGCTGGTCCGGCTGGGCCCCGTCCTTGACGAAGTGATCGAACGCCACGGCTATCCCTTGGCCGTGGCGCGGCCGCTCGCCGAGTCGATGGTGCTGTGCGCCACGCTCGCGACCTCGCTGAAATACGACGGTATCTTCACTCTGCAGCTCACGGGCGACGGACCGATCCGCCTGCTCGTCACCGACCTAACCAGCGACGGGGCGCTGCGCGGCTACGCGCAGTTCGATTCGTGGAAGCTCGCGATCGCGCTGGGCAGCGGCAACGAGGACGTTCCCGACGGCTATATCCCCAAACTGTTCGGCCAGGGCCGCCTCACCTTCACCGTCGACCAGGGCCAGTATACGGAGCGCTACCAGGGCGTCGTGCCGCTCGAGGGTGCGACGCTCGCGGACTGCGCCCACACCTATTTCCGCCAGTCCGAGCAGCTGCCGACCGGCATCAAGATCACGGCACGCCGCGACGACACGGGCGGCGGGCATCGCTGGCATGCTGCCTCCCTCATGGTGCAGCAGATGCCCGAATTCGACGCCGGCCGGATGGACGTGGATGCCGAGCAGCGTGAGGACGACTGGCGCAAGGCCGTGATCCTGATGGCCTCGGCCACCGAGAAGGAAATGCTCGATCCGGCGCTGCCCGGCACCACCCTGCTCCACCGTCTGTTCCATCAGGAACAGCCCCGCGTATTCGAGCGCCGCCCCTTCGCGGCCCGCTGCCGCTGCAGCCGCGAGCGCATCGACAACGTACTACGCTCCATTCGGCGCGAGGAACTTGGCGATCTGCGTGACAAGACCGGCCGCGTCTCGGTGAAATGCGAGTTCTGCTCGACCGAATACACCTACGACGACAGCGACCTCGACCGCGTCTATGCGCCAGCCGCCGAGGAAGCCGATCCGTCGAAGAGCGGCTTGTCGTAGAACACCGACCACGTGACGTCGGCGTAGTCGAGAACCGGACCGCAGCGTGTGAAGCCGGAACGTTCATAAACTTTCCAGGCCGCGTAGTGACGGTCGCCGGTCTCGAGCACGAGACGCTTCAGCCCCTCGGCGCGCGCCATCGCCTCGACGCGTGCCACGATCTGCTCGCCGATCCTTCGGCCGCGATGGCTCGGCCTCGTGTACATGCGCTTCACCTCGCCGATGCCGTCGCCGTGCCGCTTCAGCGCCCCGCAGGCCACTGCCACGCCGCCTTCTCGTGCGATGAAGACGGTAGTGTCTTCATCGGCCATCTGCTCGACGGTCAAATGATGGCAGTGCTCGGGCGGCGTCAGCTCCAGCAGGACCGCGTTCAGCTCGGCGACGAGTGTTCGGACTTCGTCCTGTAGCGGCGTTTCAACGGCGATCGTGAAGGACATGGAAGCTCGGCGCCTTCTCTTCTGACGACAATTAGCCGTTCGGCATCAGCACCTGCCGCACGGTCGCGACATCCTGCAGGCGGTCGAAGCCCTCGTTGAGTTGGTCGAAGCCGATTCGCTGGCTGACCATGCGGTCGACCGGCAGCTTGCCCTGCTGGTAGAGCGCGATGAAGCGCGGGATGTCGCGCACCGGCACGCAGCTTCCCATGTAGGAGCCCTTGATGGTCTTCTCCTCGCTGACGAGGCCGCTCTGCTTGAACGAGAAGTCGGCGGCGATCGGTGAGAGGCCGGCCGTCACGGTGGTGCCGCCCCAGCGCGTCACCAGATAGGCCGTCTCCATCGCCTTGATGGTGCCGGCGAGATCGAAGGCGTAGTCGACGCCGCCATTGGTGAGATCGCGCACCTGCGTGACATGGTCGACGTCCTTGGCATTCACCGTGTCGGTCGCGCCGAGTTGACGCGCGAGACCGAGCTTCTCGTCCGAAAGATCGATGGCCACGATGCGGCCGGCGCCCGCGAGCACCGCGCCCATCAGGCCGCTCAAACCCACCCCGCCCAGGCCGACAATGGCCACCGAGCTGCCGGGCTCGATCTTGCCGGTATTCACGACCGCGCCCACGCCCGTGACGACGGCACAGCCGAACAAAGCGGCCACGTCGAGCGGCAGGCTGCGGTCGATGACGACGATCGAGCCGCGGTCGACCACGGCATATTCGGCGTAGCAGGAAACGCCGGAATGATGATTCACCGGCTTGCCGTCCATGTGCAGGCGGTGATGGCCGGAGAGAAGCTGGCCCGCGGCGCGCGGCGTGATCGAGCGCTCGCAGATATAGGGCCGGCCTTCGAGGCAACGCCGGCAACGGCCGCAGCTCACGTTGAAGGTGAAGCAGACATGGTCGCCGACTTTCACGTCGTGCACCCCCGCGCCCACCTCGACGATCTCGCCCGAGCCTTCATGGCCCAGCACGATCGGGACGGGACGCGGCCGGTCGCCATTGATCAGCGACAGGTCGGAATGGCAGAGGCCGCCGCCGCCCACCTTGACCAAGACTTCGCCTTCGCCCGGCGGATCGAGGTCGACTTCGACGACCTGGATGGGGTTCGACTTGGCGAAGGGGCGGGGCGCGCCGCAGACCGTGAGAACGCCGGCTTTCATCTTCATGCGATTCCTCCATCGACCCGGACCAGCGATCCGGTGGTGAAACTCGATTTGCTCGACGCGAGATAGAGCGCGGCCGTCACGATTTCCGCCGGCTGGCCGCTGCGCTTCAGCGCCGCCGTCGGGTTGGCCTTGTGCTCCTCCGGCCACGCCTTGGACACGTCGGTCAGGAAACGGCCCGGCGAAATGGTGTTCACCCTCACCTTCGGCCCGTATTCGAAGGCGAAGGCCTCGGTGAGGGCATTGAGCGCCGCCTTGGCGCCGGCGTAAGGCGCGATCTGCGGCCGCGGGCGCAGCGCCCCGGCGCTCGAGACGTTGATGATCGAACCGCCCTCGCCCGCCGCCATCCGGCTACCGACCAGCGACATCAGGCGGAACGGCGCCTTGAAGTTCAGCGACACGATGCGGTCGAAGAGTTGCTCCGAGGTCTCCAGCGACGAGGGCGCGAGCGGCGAGGAGCCGGCATTGTTGACCAGGATGTCGATCTTCCCGAAGGCGGCGTAGGCAGCCTCCACCAGGCCGTCGAGTTCCTGCCAGTTGGCGACGTTGCAGGCATAGGTTGCCGCCTTGCGGCCCATCGCCCGCACCTCGGCCGCGACTTTGTCGCAGGTTTCCAGCTTACGGCTGGTGATGAAGACGTCGGCACCGTGCTCGGCGAAGGCCTTCACCATCTGGTAGCCCAGCCCGCGACTGCCGCCGGTAACGAGGGCAACCTTGCCCGTGAGGTCGAAATGGTTGGTCATGATGGGAGGCCCAGTCAAAAAAGGATCATGACCGAAGCATAGCGTGACTTCCTTGCTTAGTGGCATGTCACTTGCTTAGTCTGTCTTCGGAGCGAAACAGCAGGCCGTCATGAGCATCCACGTCGCGCTGCATCATCGGACGACCTATCGGTACGACCGGCCCATCGAGCTGGGTCCTCAGATCGTGCGTCTTCGTCCGGCCCCCCACAGCCGGACCCCCGTCATTTCCTATTCGCTGAAGGTCACCCCGGCCCAGCATTTCATCAACTGGCAGCAGGATCCGCAGGGAAATCACCTTGCCCGGCTGGTATTTCCCGAGAAGACCGACCTGTTCGAGGTCACGGTCGACCTGGTGGCCGACATGTCGGTCATCAACCCGTTCGATTTCTTCCTCGAACCCTCGGCCGAGACATGGCCCTTCGCCTACGACGCCTCGCTCGCCGAGGAGATCGCGCCGTTCCGCAAGCTGGAACCGCTGGGGCCGAAATTGTCGGCCTGGCTCGCCACGGTCGACCGCAAGGAACAGCGCACCATCGATTTCATCGTCGGCCTGAACGCCCGCCTGCAAAGCGAGATCGGCTACATCGTCCGCATGGAGCCGGGCGTGCAGAGCTGCGAGGAGACGCTCGCCAGCGCCAAGGGGTCGTGCCGTGATACCGGCTGGCTGCTGGTCATGATCATGCGCCACCTGGGCTTTGCCGCGCGGTTCGCCTCGGGTTATCTGATCCAGCTCGTTGCCGACGAGAAGCCGCTCGAAGGCCCCGAAGGCCCGACGCACGATTTCACCGACCTCCATGCCTGGTGCGAAGTCTATCTGCCAGGGGCCGGCTGGATCGGCCTCGACCCGACTTCCGGCCTGCTGACCGGGGAAGGACATATTCCGCTCGCCTGCACGCCCGAGCCGTCGAGTGCGGCGCCGATCGAAGGCGCGATCGAGAAGGCCGAAGTCGAATTCGAGCACGCGATGACCGTTGCGCGCGTGCGCGAGACGCCGCGCACCACCAAGCCCTACACCGAGGAGCAGTGGGCCACGCTGCTCAAAGTGGGCGAAGCGATCGAGCGCGACATCGGCAAACACGACGTGCGCCTCACCATGGGCGGCGAGCCGACCTTCGTGTCGGTCGACGACATGGACGGGCCGGAATGGAACACGCTGGCGCTCGGCCCCGAGAAGCGGCGGCTGGCGGGCGTGCTGTTCCGCAAGCTCGCGCACCGTTTCGCGACGGGGCCGCTGCTGCATTTCGGTCAGGGCAAATGGTATCCCGGCGAGCAGCTGCCGCGCTGGGCGCTCGGCTGCTACTGGCGCAAGGACGGCGAGCCGATCTGGCGCAATCCGCAGCTCTATGCGCTGGAGTCCAAGCCGGTCGGCGCCACCGTCGAGGCCGCGCACCGCTTTGCGCTCGCCTTCGCGCAGCGTCTCCAGCTCGACCCCGACTATCTTTTCCCGGCCTACGAGGACACCTGGTACTATCTGTGGCGCGAACGGCGGCTGCCCAGCAACGTTCTCGTCGACGAAGCCAAGGTCAAGGACCCTCTGGAGCGAGAGCGTCTGGCGCGCGTGTTCGAGAAGGGGCTCGAAAGCTCGGTCGGCTACGTGCTGCCAGTTATTCGGGATCAAAACGGGCGCGGCAACGGGCATGCACCCCGTTGGAAGAGCGGTCCATGGTTCCTGCGCTCCGAGAAGTGCTACCTGATCCCCGGCGACTCAGCGATCGGCTACCGCCTGCCGCTCGATTCGCTGCCCTGGGCCGCACCCGGCGACACCGACATCATCGTGCAGCCCGATCCGATGGCGCCGCATCCCGACCTGCCGCCACTCGATGCGTTCCGGCGCGCGCCGGTGCTGCGCCGCCAGGAGCCGAGCCTCGCCGCCGCTACGGCTGGTGACGCCGAAGCGCGCCGCGAGGCGTGGCGGCGCGCGCTTGCGCCCAACACGGGCCTCGGGCCCGCCGTCGGCGCTTCGGCCGCCGGCATCGTGCGCACCGCGATGGCCTTCGAGCCGCGCGATGGGCATCTCCACGTCTTCATGCCGCCGACCGAGCGCATGGAGGATTATCTCGACCTCGTGACGGCGCTCGAGGACACGGCCGAGGAGCTGGGCCAGCCGATCTTCCTCGAAGGCTACACCCCGCCCAACGATCCGCGCGTCCTGAACTTCAGCGTCACGCCCGATCCCGGCGTGATCGAGGTCAACATTCATCCCTCGGCGACCTGGACCGATCTCGTTGAACGCACGGAGATCGTTTACGAGGAAGCGCGTACGACCCGGCTCGGCGCGCAGAAATTCATGATCGACGGGCGCCACACCGGCACCGGCGGCGGCAATCATTTCGTGCTGGGCGGACCGTCGGCCGCCGACTCGCCGATGCTGCGACGGCCCGACCTGCTGAAGAGCCTGCTGGGATACTGGCTCAACCACCCCTCGCTCTCCTATCTCTTCTCCGGCCTGTTCATCGGGCCGACCAGCCAGCATCCGCGCGTGGATGAGGCCCGCAACGACGCGCTGCACGAGCTGGAGATCGCCTTCCGCCAGATCGCACCCGGCCGGCAGACGCCACCCTGGCTGGTCGATCGCGTGTTCCGCAATCTGCTGGTCGATGCGACAGGCAATGCTCATCGAACCGAGTTCTGCATCGACAAGCTCTTCACGCCCGACGCTGCAGCCGGCCGGCGCGGCCTGCTTGAGCTGCGCGCCTTCGAGATGCCCCCGCACTGGCGCATGAGCGTGGCGCAGCAGGCGCTGCTGCGCGGCCTCGTCGCCAAGTTCTGGGACCGCCCCTACGAACGACCGCTCAGCCGCTGGGGCACGCGCCTGCATGACGATTTCATGCTGCCGCACTTCGTGTGGCAGGACTTCAACGAGGTCCTCTCCGACCTCGGCGAGGCGGGCTACGCTTTCGAGCCGGAATGGTTCGCACCGCATTTCGAATTCCGCTTCCCGCGGCTCGGCGAAGTGGCGCAGCGCGGCCTCGAACTCGAACTGCGTCACGCGCTGGAGCCGTGGCACGTGCTGGGCGAGGAGCCGGGCGGCGGCGGCACGGTGCGCTACGTCGATTCGACCGTTGAGCGCCTCCAGGTCAAGGTCGCCGGGCTGAACGACCAGCGTCACGTCATTGCCTGCAACGGCTGGAAGCTGCCGCTGCGCGCCACCGGAACGGCCGGAGAATACGTTGCAGGCGTGCGCTATCGCGCCTGGCAGGCCGCGAACTCGCTGCATCCGACCATCGGTGTGCACGCGCCGCTCACCTTCGACATCCACGATTCGTGGAGCGGCCGTTCGATCGGCGGCTGCACCTACCACGTGGCTCACCCGGGTGGCCGAAACTACGACCGCGTGCCGGTCAATGCCAACGAGGCCGAGGCGCGGCGGCGTGCCCGTTTCTTCGCCATCGGACATACCGGCGGAATGTCGCCGGAACCCCGTCCACTGGACAATCCCGAGCATCCGCTGACGCTCGACCTGCGGCGGGCCCAGGGCCTATAGTTCGCCCGCCTCACAGGCAGTTCGACCGTTCGTTTCCTCTTTTGTTTCCGGGCCCATGGAGTCGTTGCGCGGCCTCTCATCCTCGCCGGCGAGCGCGTACGACGAACTGGTCACCGGCCAGAAGTCGATCCGCTACCACTGGCAAGGCATCCTGAGCGTCATCCGCTCGCTTCCGGGCGGGTTGGGCGAACGCGTGGAGAGTGCTCGCCGGCAACTCGCGGAATCGGGCGCGACCGTCAACCTGCTCGACGATCGCGGCTCGGCACGCTGGAGCTTCGACCCACTGCCGGTGGTCATCGCGCCTGACGAATGGGCCGGTCTCGAGGCCGGCCTGATCCAGCGTGCGCGCCTCCTCGACAGGGTTCTGGCCGATATCTACGGCCCGCAGACGCTGCTGAAGAAGCAGTTGCTGCCGCCGATGCTGGTCCATGCCAACCGGCATTTCCTGCGCCCTGCCCAGGTCACCGACGGCGCCGCGCCGCAGGCCTATCTCGGCAACTATGCCGTCGACCTGGTCCGGCTGAGCAACGGACGCTGGCACGTCCTGGCCGATCATACCGAGCTTCCTGCGGGCGTCGGCTATGCCCTCGAGATGCGCCGCGTGCTGGCGCGCAGCCTGCCCGAAGCGTTTCGCTCCATTCCCGTCCGTCATCTCCGGCCTTTCGTCGACCGCTGGCACGAATCGCTGCGCTCGATGGCGCCTCCCTCCGTGGACCAGCCGAACATGGCGGTGCTGACGCCGGGTTCGCTGTCGGCCACCTACTTCGAGCACGTCTATCTTTCGCGCGCGCTGGGGGTCCCGCTGGTAGAGGGCGGCGATATGGTGGCGCGCGATGGCCAGGTCTCGATCAAGACCTTGGCGGGGCTCCGGCCCGTGCACGTGTTGCTGCGGCGACTCGACAGCGCCTTCGCCGATCCCCTGGAAATGCGCGCCGATTCCGCGCTCGGCGTCACCGGACTGGTGGAGGCCACGCGCAGCGGCAACATCTCGCTCGCCAACGCGCTGGGATCGGGCGTCGTCGAAACACCTGCCATCATGCCGTTTCTCGAGGGGCTGAGCGAACACCTGCTGGGCGAGAAGCTCCGGCTCCCGTCGCTCGACGTGTGGTGGCTGGGCGAGCCGGCGGCGCTCAGCTTTGCCCTGGCCAATCTCGACCTCATGATCGTGCGTCCCTGCCTCGGCCAGGACCGCGAGCCGATCGTCGTCGGCATGCTGGAGCCGGCCGACCGCAAGGCGCTGGTTGAGCGCATCCGCGCCCAGCCCGGCCAGTATGTGGCGCAATATCCCATGACGCCGTCGCTCACGCCCAAGTGGGACGGGCAGGCACTGGTGCCATCCGCCGTCGTGCTGCGCGCCTTCGTGGTGGCCGACCACGATACCTATCATGTGCTGCCGGGCGGCCTCGCCCGCGAGCCCGACGGCGACACCGCGTTGCGCGCGTTGGGTCGCCTGCACGGCACCTTGAAGGACGTATGGGTGCTGGCCGAGGATGCAGCCGACGTCCAGCTGCCGACCACCCGGCGCTTCCACCAGCTCGCCGTCGAACGGGGCACCGCCGACCTGCAGAGCCGCGTCGCCGACAATCTCTTCTGGCTCGGCCGCTATATCGAGCGCCTCGACAACGATGCGCGTCTGTTGCGCACGACGGCGTCGCGCGTTGCGCAAGGCGCCGTCGGGCCGCGCGACGCGGTCGAGCTCAGGCTGCTCGGCCGGCTGCTCGACCAGGCCAATCTGATGGATCACATGTCGGCGCTGGCCCCCCCCGAAAGCGCGCTGTTCCAGCAGGGCCTGTCCGCCGTCGCGGCCGACGATCGCGGCCTCGCCATCGTGCTCGACGGCATCCAGCGCCTCACCGCGACCATGCGCGACCGCTTCTCCGTCGACATGACGACCGCCGCCGGCCCCGAGATGGTCGAAGTGCGCAAGCGCCTGCTGGCGGCCCGCGGCAACCTCGATCCCCTGCTGGCCGCGCTCGACGAGATCGTGCGCTTCGTCGCCACCCTGTCGGGCCTGGCGCAGGAAAACATGACGCGCGGCACCGGCTGGCGCTTCCTCGATCTCGGGCGCCGCATCGAACGCGGGTTGCACGTCATCAATGCCGCACTCGGCCCCTTCACCCTTTCGCCGATCGACTGGGACGCCGCGATGCGCCTGGCGCTCGAACTTTGCGACAGCACCATCACCTACCGCACGCGCTATCTCGGGCAGCTCCAACCCGCGCCGGTGCTCGACCTCGTGATCCTCGATGATGCCAATCCGCGCGGGCTGGTGTTCCAGCTTCGCACCATCAAGGGCCATCTCGACTATCTGGCGCGTGCATCGGGCTTCAGGGTTCCCGCGCTGCCGGACTCGCTGGAGAAGGATCTCGAAGCGGTGGTCCGCCAGTTCGGCGGCGATGAACAGGCATGGCGCCACGAAGGACTGGCGCTGGCCATGCTGCGCGATGTCACCTCCGACACCGAGCAGCAGCTCGACAGGCTGTCGGAGGCGATCACACGCGCCTATTTCTCCCACGTGCCCGCGGCGCAGGCCGTCGGCTCCTCCGGCGACTGATCGGCAGAGGCTGACCGTGCATTACCTGCTCTCGCACCGCACGACCTACACCTACGCCAGCACGGTGGACTCGGCGCACCATATCGCACACCTGCGAGCCCGCAATTTTCCGGGCCAGAAGGTCAGCTCGATCAGCGTCAACACAAGCCCGGTGCCGGCCCTGGCCGTCCAGCATCTAGATCATTTCGGCAACCACATCGACATCTACAGGATCGACAAGCCGCACACGCGCTTCGATATCGAAGTGCGGGCGGAAATCGACGTTCGCTTTCCCGAACCGCCTGCCGCCGCCTCGACACCGCCATGGGAGGACATCAGGGCATCTCTTCAGGGCGACGGATTTCCCCATCCGGTGGAAGCGAGCGAATTCATCTACGATTCACCGCTGGTGCCGAGTGTCGAAGCGCTTCGGGTCTACGGCGCCCAATCCTTCACGGCCGGACGCCCCATCCTCGAAGCGGCGCGCGAGCTGACCTCGCGCATCAGGACGGACTTTGAATATCACCCCGGCGCGACCGATATATCGACGCCGCTCGCCGACGTCTTTGCGGGCAAGGCCGGCGTCTGCCAGGACTTCGCCCATGTCGAGATCGCGGCGCTGCGCTCCCACGGTCTCGCGGCGGGCTACGTCTCGGGATACATCCGCACGATCAATTCCAAGGACGACATCGCGCTGCGCGGTGCCGACGCCAGCCACGCCTGGGTGGCCGTGTGGTGCGGCGAGGCTGCCGGCTGGGTCCATCTCGACCCGACCAACGACTTGGTCGCACACGAGGACCATGTCGTCGTGGCCTGGGGCCGCGACTTCTCCGACGTGAGCCCGTTGCGCGGCGTCATCCTGGGCGGCGACTCCCACTCGTACGGAGTCGCCGTATCGTTGATACCGACGCGTTTGACAAACTGATAGGCTGAAAATCAGCCGCCCAGGAAGTCCTTCGTCCAGCGCGCATAGTCGGCGTCGCGCGTGACCTTCTTCATGAACTCGGGGCTCGCCACGCCCTGCAGCTTCGACGGCTGCGTTCCGTCGCGCAGGGCCTTCAGCGTATCGTACACGGCCTTCACGGCCGCAGCGAAGGGCTGGTGGCCCTGCAACGCAATGCGGACGCGGCGCGCGCTGAGATAGGCCAGGTCGGTGAGATCGCCCGACACGCCACCCAGGATGATTGGCAGCGTCGTCGCAGCGGAAATGGCGTCGAGCTCGGCGCGGGTGCGCACCCCCACGAAGAACAGCGCGTCGACACCCGCCGCCTCGTAGGCCTTGCCGCGGGCAATCGCGTCGTCCAACCCCGTGATGGTGATCGCGCTGGTGCGGCCGGCGATGCAGAGCGCCGGGTCCTGCCGACCGCCGAGGGCGGCCTTCATCTTGGCCACACCCTCGTCGATCGAGATCAGCCGGGGCGTGGTGGTGCCGTACGGCGTCGGCAGATCAGTATCCTCGAGGCTGAGGCCGCAGACGCCGGCGGTCTCGAGTTCCTCGACGGTGCGGCGGGCGTTCAGCGCGTTGCCGTAGCCATGATCGGCATCGACCATGAGCGGCAGGTTGCCGGCCCGATTTATGCGATAGGCTTGGCCGGCAAACTCGCTCAAGGTCAGGACGATCAGGTCGGGCGCGCCCAGCACGGTCATGGAGGCGACCGAGCCGGCGAACATGCCGATCTCGAAACCCAGGTCCTCGGCGATGCGGGCGGAGATCGGATCGAACACCGAGCCCGGATGGAGACAGCGGTCGCCCGCGAGCAGTGCCCGGAAACGTTTCCGACGGTCGGTCCAATGCATGACGATCATCTCCCCCAATGCCCCTCCTCTTTAGCAAAGGAGGGGGCTGCCATGCAGCGATGCATTTCGACGGGCAAACAGGGGACCGGCCGCGTCTTGCCGGTCGCTCGCCGGCGGGCGTAGCGTTACAGCCAGGACGCGATGAAGTGCGCGGCATCCGTCCGAAACAAAAGCGCACGGGGGAAATGCCATGTTCGACGTTCTCGACCGGCAGACCAAGCTGACCGGCAACCAGAAGAAGATCATCGCCGCGGCGGTGATCGGCGACGCACTCGAATTCTTCGATTACTTTCTCATCGGCTTCGTTCTTGCGTTCCTGATCGGGCCGTGGAAGCTCACGTTCGGACAGTCGGCCATCGTGCTGCTGTCGTCCGGCGTGGGCGCCATCCTCGGCGCCTATATTTGGGGCTGGCTCGCCGACCGCATCGGCCGCCGCAAGGTTTTCATCGGCACCGTCCTCAACTTCTCGATCGCCACCGGCCTGCTCTATTTCACGCCGGAGAACGGCTGGATCTACATCACCATCATGCGCTTCTTCGTGGGCTTCGGTGTCGGCGGCCTCTATTGCGTCGATCTTCCGCTGGTCCAGGAATTCGTGCCGGCGCGCAAGCGTGGCTGGGTCGGTGGCCTCGTGACCTGCGTTATCCCGCTCGGCGTCGGCCTCGGTGCGGTGCTGGGCGCCTTCATGGGCGCCGACCAATGGCGCCTGCTGTTCGCGATCGGTGTGCTGCCGTCTCTCATGGTCCTGGTGGTTCGCCTGTGGGTGCCGGAATCGCCGGTCTGGCTCGTGCGCCAGGGCCGCTACGAAGAAGCCCGTACGTCGCTGGCCTGGGCGCTGCAGATGAAGCCCGAGGAGCTGCCGCTGCCGCGGGCGCCGGTGGTCGAGCCGCCCAAGGTGAGCTGGTTCGACCTCTTCAAGTATCCGCGCAGCGTGCTGGTCTCCTGGCTCGGCAATGCCGGGGCGCAGACAGGCGTGTACGGCGTCACCCTGTGGGCGCCCTCCCTGTTCGTGCTGCTCCTGAAGGTGACGCCGCAGGAAGCCGCCAAGATGATGATCCTGCTCACCGTCATGGGGTTCCTCGGCCGCCTGTCCTTCTCCTACCTGTCGGACAAGATCGGACGGCGAGCCGGTGGCGGCCTGATCGGACTGGGCGCCGGCGTGCTGATCATCGTAGCAGGGTACAACTACAACACCACGATCATGGGGCTCTCGGCCCTGTGGCTGCTGCTGGCGCTCGCCTTCTTCTTCGCCGATG
The DNA here is from genome assembly GCF_965279625.1 of Reyranella sp. Taxonomy (GTDB): domain Bacteria; phylum Pseudomonadota; class Alphaproteobacteria; order Reyranellales; family Reyranellaceae; genus Reyranella. The sequence goes on along the minus strand of NZ_OZ257251.1, from coordinate 4,051,965 downwards.
GCGGCTTCGCGATCGTGGGCCCCTACGCCGCCGAAGTCTGGCCCTCGCATCTGCGCACCACCGGCATGGGCTCGGCCTATGGCTTCGGCGGCATCGGCAAGATCATCGGACCGCTCGGCCTGGCCCTGATCGTCGGATCGAACAACTACCTGAAACCCGACGTCCCGCTGCCGCAGATACCCACGGCCTTTCTCTATCTCGGCTGCTGGTTCCTGATGGCCGGCGTGGTCTATTATTTCTTTGGGATGGAAACCAAGGGGAAGTCGATCGCGCAGATCGACCGGGAACTGGCTCCTGCCTGATGCACACGCATTTTCGAAGAGGATGATCGTGGATACGCTGATCCCGTCCGCCGCCGAACTCGCCGGCAACCCTGGCCTGATCTCCCGTGCCGAAGCCATCCGGCCGGCCGTCGAGGCCGCTTCCAACGAGATCGAGGAGACGCGCCGGCTGCCGCCGGCGCTGCTCGACAAGCTTCACGAGGCACAGCTGTTCCGGCTGCTGTTGCCGAGATCGTCGAACGGGATCGAGACCGATCCCGTGACCTTCTTCCATATCATCGAGACGATCGCCCGCGGTGACGCCTCCGCGGCCTGGTGCCTGAGCCAGGCCGGCGGCTGCGCCATGTCGGCGGCCTATCTCGACCTGCCGGTCGCCCGCGCGATCTTCGGCGACGATCCCCGTGCCGTGCTGGCCTGGGGCCCAGGTCCCAAAGTCAGGGCCGTCGAATGCGAAGGCGGCTACCGCGTAACCGGTGTCTGGGCCTTCGCGTCCGGCGGCCGCCACGCCACCTGGCTGGGCGCCCACTGCCCGATCTTCAAGGCCGACGGCTCGCCGCGGCTCGACGAAAACGGCCGGCAGCAGGAACGCACCATGCTGGTGCGCACCGGCGACGTGGTCTGGACCGACATCTGGAACACGGTGGGCCTGCGCGGCACGGCGAGCGACCAGTTCGCGCTCGACGATTTCTTCGTGCGCGCCGACCATTCGATCACCCGCGACTTCGAACTCGAATGCCGCGAGGCCGGCCCGCTCTACAGGATGGGTGCCGGCACCTGCTATCAGGTCGGCTTCGCGGGCGTGGCCTGCGGCATCGCCCGCGGTGCACTCGACTGCTTCCTCGACGTCGCGCGCAACAAGGTCCCGCGCGGCCTCAAGAGCCCGCTGCGCGACAATGCCGTGGTGCAGTCCAATCTGGCGCAGGCCGAGGTCAATCTCCGCGCCGCGCGCGCCTTCGTGCTGCAGTCGATGGCCGGCATCTGGAAGGACCTCTCGGCCGGCAACAAGATCACCGTCGAGCAGCGCATCACCGTCCGCATGGCCGCGACCAACGCGATCCACAAGGCCAAGGACGCCGTCGACTTCGCCTACAATGCGGCGGGAGCCACGGCGATCTTCGAGAGCCATCCGCTGCAACGCCGCTTCCGCGACATCCACACCGTGACCCAGCAACTGCAGGGCCGGCTTTCCCATTTCGAGACCGTCGGCGCCTGGATGATGGGCGCCGACGCCGATCTTACCTTCGTCTGACCTGATCCCCGGAGACCGACCATGCCGCTTGGCCCCCTTCAGCACTACACGATCGAACCTTCCGACCTCGAAGCGACCAAGGACTTCTATTGCGACGTCCTGGGGCTCGAGAACGGCGACCGGCCGCCGCTCGGCTTCCCCGGCTACTGGCTCTATTCCGGCGGCGTCGCCACCGTGCACCTGCTGGGCGAGCGCAAGCCGCGCGAGGGCATCGTGGTGCGCGGCACCGAAAAGAAGTTCGACGACACCGGCCGGTTCGATCATATCGCCTTCGCGGCCAGCGACCTGCCCGGCGTCCGCAAGCGCCTGCAGTCTAAGAATGTGAGGTTCCGCGAGCAGATCGTGCCGCGCACCGGCGCCGCGCAGATCTTCCTCTATGACCCTGACGGCGTCGGCGTGGAGCTGAACTTTCCGGCCGAAGAGGTCCAGGCGGAAGCCAGGACCTAGTGCTCCTCTCCCTCGAGATCGAGAAGGTCGAACCCCTCGCCGACGGCGCCTCCTTCGGCGAGGTGGGTGCATACGAGCGCGTCATCGCCGTCGCCAAAGGCGAGGTCGATCCCAAGCTGCCCGCCAACAGCGGCATCGCCCTGATCGACAAGGCGCCGCGCAATGCCGCCGGCAAGGTCGAGTACGCGACCAGCGTCTTCATCCTTCGCCCCAAGGACTCTACGCGCGGCAATGGACGCATCCTCTACGAGGTGAACAATCGCGGCCGCAAGATGCTGTTCGGCAACATCGCCGACGGCCCGCAGGGCGTGAACGATCCCAGGACGCTGGCGGATCTCGGCAACGCCTTCCCGTTGCGGCTGGGCTACACGATCGTCTGGTCGGGCTGGGACCCCGACGCACCGCGCGCCAACATGGGCCTCGCCTTGACGGCGCCGGTGGCAACGAACAACGGCCAGCCGATCGTGCAGACGGTCCGCGAGGAATGGGTCTCGGGCACGCGAGTCGGCGTGCTGGAGACGTTCAAGCTGTCCCACGAGGCCGCGACGCTCGAACAGCCGCGGGCGCGCCTCACCGTGCGCGAGCGCGCCGACGACGAGCCGCGCGAACTGCCGCTGAACCAGTGGTCCTTCGTCGACGCCCGCTCGATCAGGCTGCGCGAGGGCACGCAGGCGAAGCCCGGCTTCCTTTACGAATTCCACTACGAAGCGAAGGATCCCAAAATCCAGGGTCTGGGCTTCGCCGCGACGCGCGACGTGGTGAGCTGGTTGCGCCACTCGCCCGATTCGGTGAAGGCCACCGGCGGGCCCATGACGCATGCGCTAGCCATCGGCTTCTCCCAGGCCGGCCGCTACCTGCGCAATCACATCTCCGAAGGCTTCAACCGCGACGAACAGGGACGCCGCGTGTTCGACGGAATCCATAGCCATATCGCGGGCGTCGGCCGCGTGTTCTTCAATACGCCCTTCGCCCAGCCGGCGCGCACCAACACCCAGCACGAGGATCACGGCTTCCCCGAGAACGAGTTTCCATTCTCGACGGCGACGCTTGGCGATCCGCTGACCGGCAAGAGCGGCTCGCTGTTCCGGGGGGACGGCTCCGACCCGTTGCTGATCGAGACCAACACCTCGACCGAGTATTGGCAGAAGGGCGCCTCGCTCCTGCACACCGATCCGCTCGGCACCGTAGACGTGACCCTGCCGGAGAATTCCCGTGTCTACATGATCGCGGGCACGCAGCATGGCGGACGCGCCGGCGCCACGACCGATCCCGGTCCGAACCTCAATCCGCGCAACCCGCACAATCCGATGCCGGCGGTCCGCGCCCTGCTGGTCGCGCTCGACGAATGGATCGTGTCGGGCAAGGCGCCGCCGCCCAGCCGCGTGCCGACGCTGGCGGCCGGCACATTGGTCGAGCCCGACAAGACCGGCTTCCCCGCCGTGCCCGGTGCCGCGATCGTGCGCACCACCAACGTCGTGGCGCCTCCCGGCGACTGGGTAAAGCCCGTCGTTTCCGACAAGAGCTATCGCACCCTGGTGAGCAAGGTTGACGCCGACGGCAACGAGGTCGCGGGCATCCGCCTGCCCGACATCGCCGTACCGCTGGCCACTTACACCGGCTGGAACGAGTACAAGCCGCCCTACCCCGCCGGCGAGATCGCCGACCGTGACGGCAGCTACCTGCCGCTGCCGCTCGACAAGGCCGCGCGCGAAGCCGCGGGCGATCCACGGCCCTCGATTGCCGAACGCTACAGGAGCGGCACCGACTACGTGGCCAGGGTCCAGGCGGTCGTCACGCAACTGATGGCCGACCGGCTGCTGCTGGCCGAGGACGCCGAACGCTATCTCGACCGCGCGCGCAAAGAGCCGCGCGTCGCACCTTAACAATCAGCCTAACGGGAGATCAGGATGAGTAAGCGAATCGCCGTCGTCGGCACGGGAGCATTGGGGGGTTATGTCGGCGGCTATCTCGCGCATGCCGGCCACGACGTCACGCTGATCGACTTCTGGCCGGAGAACATCGAGATCATCCGCAAACGTGGCCTCGAGCTCGACGGCGTGACGCCGGAAGAGAAGTTCACGGTCACCAAGGCGAAGACCATGCATCTCACCGAGATGCAGGACCTGTCGCGCCAGAAGCCGATCGACATCGCCTTCGTGTCGATGAAGTCCTACGACACCGAATGGGCGACGGCGCTGATCAAGCAGTATCTGGCGCCGGACGGCTACGTCGTGTCGCTGCAGAACTGCCTTAACGAAGAGCGCATCGCGGGCGTCGTCGGCTGGGGCAAGACGGTCGGCATGGTCGCGTCGCTGATCTCGGTCGACATGTACGAAGCCGGCAAGATCCGACGCACCGTCTCCAAGGGCGGCGACAAGCACACGGTCTTCCGCGTCGGCGAGGTCCATGGCCGCATCACCAAGCGGGTCGAGGAACTGCGCGAGATGGTCGGCATGATCGACAGCGCCAAGACCACGACCAACCTGTGGGGCGAGCGCTGGTCCAAGCTCTGCCAGAACGGCATGAAGAACGGCGTCTCGGCCGCCACCGGCATGACCGGCACCGACTGCGACCGCAACGACGCCGTGCGCCGCTTCTCGATCAAGCTGGGCGGCGAGGCGGTACGCGTCGGCCAGGCGCTGGGCTATCACATCGAGAAGATCGGCAAGTTCGAGCCCGAACTGCTGGCGCGCGCCGCGGAAGACGACAGGGCCGCGCTGGACGAAGTCGAGGCGATCCTGCGCCCGGGTTCGAACACCAATCCCAATCCGCGCGCGGACATCCAGCGCCCCTCGATGGCACAGGATATCATCAAGGGCCGCCGCACCGAGATCGAGTTCATGAACGGCTATATCGCCGAGCGCGGCGACTTCATCGGCGTGAAGGCACCGACCCACGCCAGGCTCACCGAGATCGTGAAGAAGGTCGAGCGCAAGGAGCTGGCGCCGTCCGCCGCTCTTCTCGGAGGATAATTTTCCTTCTGCCGGCGAAGCAGGGAGCAAGACCTGCTTCGCCGGGCCGCCTATTTTGACAATCTGCTCTGTGTAATTGCCGGAACCGCGCGGCCATATATCCCTCTCGCACGGCGAGATTCGGCCCAAATTCTGCATGGCGTCTCCCGTGCCCTAAAGGCTCGAGGGGGTTGTCGTGATTCAGGTGAAGTACCAGCGGTTTCTGGCCGGCGCGTTCGCGTCGCTGGCGTCCATCGCCGTCCTCGCGGGAGGCGCCGCATCGCAGACGGCGGTCACCAAGGGCGGGACGCTGATCTACCTGGAGCAGCAGCCGCACACCAACCTGTACCCGCCGGCCGGGGGCTTCTATCCCAACGGCGGCGTCCTCAATCAGATCACCGACAAGCTCACCTACCAGAATCCGAAGACACTCGAGATCGAGCCATGGATCGCCGAGAGCTGGACGGTCAACGCCGACGCGACCGAATACACGTTCAAGATCTGCCCCGGCGTCACCTTCTCCGACGGCACGCCGGTCGATGCCGCCGCCGTCGCCAAGAACTTCGACACGTACGGGCTCGGTAACAAGGAGCTGAAGCAGCCCGTCTCCGAGGTCATCACCAACTACAAGGGCAGCGAGGTCATCGATCCGCTGACCGTTAAGTTCTTCTTCACCAAGCCGTCGGTCGGCTTCCTGCAGGGCACATCGGTGATCGGCTCGGGGCTGGTGTCGCTGAAAACGCTGGCCCTGCCGTTCGACGCGCTGGGCGATGCCACCAAGATCATCGGCTCCGGCCCGTTCGTGGTGAAGAGCGAGGTGCTCGGCCGCGAACTCGTGATGGAGGCCCGCAAGGACTACAAATGGGGTCCGGCCAAGCTCGCCCATCAGGGCCGCGCCAACCTCGACGGCATCAAGTACGTCGTGACGCCCGAAGACAGCGTGCGCATCGGCGCGCTGCTGGCCGGCCAGGCCAACGTAATCCGCCAGGTCCAGGCCTATGACGAGAAGCAGGTCCAGTCGAAGGGCTTCATCGTCTACGCCGCATCGACGCGCGGCGTGAACAACACAGTCGTGTTCCGGCCCGACAATCCCCTGGTCTCCGACATCCGCGTGCGCAAGGCGCTGCTGCACGCGACCAACGCCAAGGAGATCGTGGCGACGCTGTTCTCGGCCAACTATCCGCAGGCCAAGTCGATCATCGCCTCGACCGCGCAGGGCTATGTCGACCAGTCGGCCAAGCTCGCATACGACCCGGCGCTCGCGGCCAAGCTCCTCGACGAAGCCGGCTGGACGATCGGCCCGAAGGGCCTGCGCCAGAAGGACGGCAAGGAGCTCGTGTTGCAGGCCTATGAATCGCCGCCGCAGCCGCAGAACAAGGAGACGCTGCAGCTCGTCGCCCAGCAATGGGCCAAGGTCGGCGTGAAGCTGAACGTGCTGGCGGGCGATGCCGGCAGCCGCGTCGCCGACAGCCTTGACCCGGCGAAGACGCCCGTCGCGCCGGCGATGGTCGGCCGCGCCGATCCCGACGTGATCCGCAGCCAGTACTATCCGACGACGCGCAACGTGCTGCTGCAGAAGGGCGGCGTCAGCAACAAGGTCCAGAGCTTCGTTGACGAGAAACTGAACGGACTGCTTGAAGAGATCGCCGCCGCCACCGATCCGGTGAAGCGCATCGCCCTGGTGGGCGAAGTGCAGGCCTATGTGATCGACCAGGGCTACACGATCCCGATCTTCGAGGAGCCCCAGGCCTTCGCCGCTTCGCCGAAGGTCAAGGACTTCACCTTCGAGGCGGTGGGCCGCCCGAGCTTCTACACGACCTGGATCGCGCCCAAGTAGGCGCCGAGGCAACCATGGCGCGTTATCTCCTCGGCAGGGTCGGCCAGGCCCTGGCCGTGCTGGCCCTGACCTTCACCGCGGCCTTCCTGCTGCTGCAGGTGCTGCCGGGCGACGCGATCATGATCAAGTTCATGAGCCCCGACATGGGACTCTCGGCCGACCAGATCGCCGAGATCCGCGCCTCCTACGGCGCGGATCGTCCGCTGTGGGAGCGGTATTTCGCAACCGTTGGCAACTTCCTCACCGGCAATTTCGGCATCTCGATCCAGGCGGGCGTGCCCGTCAGCCAGCAGCTTGCGACCAACCTGCCGCCGACCCTGCTGCTCGCGTCGCTCGCCTTCGCCGCGGCCCTGATCCTGACGATCATCCTTGCCACCGTCTCGAACATGGTGGGCATGGAGTGGCTGCGCGCCGGGCTGCAGGCCCTGCCCTCGCTGTTCATCTCCGTGCCGGTCTTCTGGCTCGGCATCATGCTGATCCAGATCTTCTCGTTTCAGCTCGGGCTGGTCTCGGTCATCAGCCCCGGCCCGGTCGAACGGCTGATCCTGCCCGTCCTGACCCTCGCCATCCCGATCTCCGCGCCGCTTGCGCAGATCCTGATGCGCAACATCGACCAGGTGCTGGCACAGCCCTTCGTCGCCGTCGCCCGCGCCAAGGGTGCCTCGCGCAACTGGGTCCTGTGGCGGCACGTGGCGCGCAACGCCATCATGCCGACGCTCACCATCGCCGGCGTGCTGTTCGGCGAGTTGCTGGCCGGTGCCGTCGTCACCGAGGCGGTGTTTGGCCTCAGCGGCCTGGGCGGTCTCACCTACCAGGCCGTGGGTAACCACGACACGGCGGTGCTGCAGGCCATCGTCGTGATCTCGGCGCTCGCGTTCGTCACGATCAACCTGATCGTCGACCTGCTCTATCCGGTGCTCGACCCCCGGCTTGGCACCAAGGCGGGAGCCGCGACATGACCGCAGAAACCGCAAGCGGCTCGATGGCCGACGCTCCCGCCCGCTGGACCACCCGGTTCAAGCGCGTGCCGGTCACGTTGGCCCTCGCCTGGGTCGTCGTGTTCATCGTGCTCGCCTGGGCCGCGCTGCCGTCGCTCTTCACCGGCTACAGCGGCACCGAAGGCGTGCCGGGCGAGCAACTCCGCCCGCCCAGCGCGGAGCACGTGCTGGGGACCGACGGGCTGGGCCGCGACGTCTATGCCCGCATCGTCTACGGCGCGCGGCACTCGCTGTCCGGCGCCTTCGTCGCCGTCACCGTGGGATTGATTCTGGGCACCCTGCTCGGCCTGATTGCCGGCGCGCGGGGCGGCTGGATCGACGCGGTGATCATGCGGCTGGTCGATTCGATGCTCGCCGTGCCCTCCCTGCTGCTTTCGCTCAGCATCATCGTCCTGCTGGGCTTCGGCACCATCAATGTCGCGATCGCCGTTGGTGCCGTCTCGGTCGCACGCTTCGCCAGGCTTGCGCGCTCGGAAGTCGTGCGCGTGCGGCGCAGCGAGTATGTCGAGGCGGCGTACGGCAGCGGCGGCACCTTCTGGGCCGTGCTCTACCGCCATGTCCTGCCCAATTCGCTGACCTCGGTCATCGCATTGGCGGCCCTACAGTTCGGCTCGGCCATTCTCGCCATCTCGACGCTGGGCTTCCTGGGCTACGGCGCACCGCCGCCGACCCCCGAATGGGGCCTGCTGATCGCGGAAGGCCGCAATTACCTGTCGCGCGCCTGGTGGCTCACCGCGGCGCCGGGCCTCGTGGTCGTGCTGGTCGTGCTCTCCGCAGATCGCATCAGCAAGGCACTGGGCAGTACCGCACCATGACCGTCACGCCCCTCCTCCAGGTCGAGGACCTGGCGATTGCCTACAAGACGGGGGACCGCGAACAACGCGTCGTGCACGGCGTCTCCTTCAGCGTCGCCCCGGGCGAAGTTGTGGCGCTGGTGGGTGAATCCGGTTCCGGCAAGACCACGACGGCCCAGGCGACACTCGGGCTGCTGGCCGGCAACGGCCGGGTCGAGAGCGGCATCATCCGCCTGAACGGCACCGACATCACGCACTGGTCGCAGAAGCGGCTGGATTCCATCCGCGGCGCCGTCGTCAGCCTGATCCCGCAGGATCCCGGCAGCTCGCTCAACCCGGTCCGAACCATCGGCTCGCAGCTCGCCGAGGTGCTGCAGATCCACAAGCGCGGCGACCGCAAGGCGATCCATGCGCGGGTCATCGAACTATTGGAGCGCGTGGGCCTGACGCCGGCCGAGATGCGCGCGCGCCAGTACCCGCACGAACTCTCCGGCGGCATGAAGCAGCGCGTGCTGATCGCGATCGCCGTCGCCCTCAGTCCGGCGCTGATCGTGGCCGACGAGCCGACCAGCGCGCTCGATGTCACGGTGCAACGGCGCATCCTCGACCTGATCGACGAGCTGCGTCGCGAGAGCGGCACGGCGGTGCTGCTGGTGACACACGATCTCGGCGTCGCCGCCGACCGAGCCGACCGTCTCGTCGTGCTACAGAACGGCCGCATCCAGGAACAGGGGCCCGTGAAGGACGTTCTGGCAGCCCCGCGCAGCGCCTATACGCGCCGTCTGCTGGCCGATGCGCCGTCGCTCGGCAAACCGCGGCCGTCCCGGCCGGCCACCGACGGCCAGGACTTCGCCATCGAGGTGACGGGCCTCACGCACGATTTCCCGGTGAGCGGTGGCGAGGCCAAGTCGTTCCGCGCCGTCGACAACCTGTCCTTCAAGGTCCGCCGCGGCACCACCCATGCGATCGTGGGCGAATCGGGTTCGGGCAAGACGACCGCGATCCGCAGCGTCGTCGGCTTCATCAAGCCGACGGCCGGACGCATCCTGGTCGACGGAGTCGATCTCACCACCCTGAAGGGCGAGAAGCTGCGGCAGTTCCGAAAGCACATCCAGCTCGTCTACCAGAATCCCTTCGGCTCCCTCGATCCACGCCAGACCATCGCCCGCATCGTCGAGGAACCGCTGCTCAATTTCGAGCCCATCCCTGCCGCCGATCGTGCCCGCAAGGTGCGAGACATGCTGGCCCGCGTCGGTCTCTCCGAGGGTTTCCTCGAACGCCATCCGCGCGCTTTGTCGGGCGGTCAGCGGCAGAGGGTCGCCATCGCCCGTGCCCTCGTCCTCGATCCGCGCGTGCTGGTGCTCGACGAGGCGGTGTCCGCCCTCGACGTCACCGTGCAGGCGCAGATCCTGTCCCTGCTCGACGAGCTGCAGAAGACGCTGGGCCTCACCTACCTGTTCGTTTCCCACGACCTCGCCGTGGTCCGGCAGATCTCGGACACCGTGTCGGTCATGCACAAAGGCCGGCAGGTCGACGGCGGTCCGATCGAGACCGTCTTCGGGCAGCCCGACAGCGCCTATACGCGCGAGCTGATCGATGCCATCCCGGGCCGCGCCCTGCCGGTCCTCGATGTGCCCGTCCTTGCCGGGCCGCCCGAACTTCCCCCAAGGTTGAGCCCATGACCAAGTTTCCGATCAAGCGCCTCGGCTTCTTCACCCGCCTTCTCGACCAGGTCGATGCGGCCGAGCGCTACCGCCTCGCCACCGAGCAGATCCGGCATGCCGAGAAATGCGGATTCGATTCGGCCTGGATCGCCCAGCACCATTTCCATGAGGGCGAAGGCGGATTGCCCGCCCCCTTCGTGTTCCTGTCCCATGTCGCAGCCCACACGTCGCGAATCCGGCTGGGCACCGGCATCGTCACCCTGCCCCTGGAACTGCCGATCCGCGTCGCCGAGGATGCCGTCGTCACCGACCTGATGAGCGGCGGCCGCCTCGAAGTCGGCGTCGGACCGGGTGGCAACATGACGGCTTTCACCGCCTTCGGCCTCGAAAGCGACCAGCGGCATGCGCTGTTCGATCACAACCTCGCCATGCTGAGGGCCGCCTGGTCAGGGGACCCGCTGCCCGGCGGCGACAAGCTCTATCCGTCGAACCCGACCCTGGTCGACCGCATCTGGCAGGCGACTTTCACCGTTTCGGGGGCCCGCCGCGCCGGACTGGCGGGCGACGGCCTGATGCTGTCGCGCACCCAGCCGCGCTCTCCGGAGGCGCCGCAGGCCTCGCTGGCCGACATCCAGAACCCGATGCTCGATGCCTATCTGGAGGCGCTGCCCAAGGGCGTGGAACCGCGCATCCTCGCCTCGCGCACCATCTTCATCGCGGACGACCGCAACGAGGCGATGCGCCTGGCCGAGGCCGGCCTGTCGCGCATGCGCCACCGGCTGGCCGCCACCGGCAACTTCAGCTCGGGCAGCCTGGTCGGCGACCTGATCAGGGCCATGGACGTGCATATCGGGACGCCCGACGAGGTGATCGCCTCGTTGCAGGCCGACTCGACCCTGCAGCGTTCGACAGATCTCACGATGCAGGTTCACTCGATCGATCCGCCGCACCCGTATATTCTGCGGTCGATCGAGCTGTTCGCCGGAAAGGTGGCGCCCGCATTGGGCTGGGCGCCGGAAGTCAAAGCGGGGACGAGACAAGTCGCATGACCGATGTGATCGACAGCCTGGTGGGTATCGCGCCGGGCTCCAAGCTGGATGCGATCCGTGCCCAGCGCTCCGAGGCGCGCAAGCACGCGCAGGCGAGTTACACTTCGCTGTTCGAGCCGAAGGAACTGGGCGGCGTCAGCGCCGACGAACGCCACGCCATAGCGTCGTTCGTCGCGGGCCTGCACGGCGAGCCCAAGACGGATGCTTTCTATGCCGCCAAGCTGCCGGCTGCCTTGCGCAGCGCCGTCACCGCTGAGGCAGCGACCGCGAGGACCAAGGGACCTTACGGCCACTTTCCCAAGGGCCCGCTTTCGGTCGAGGATGCACCCGGTCCGACCTGGAAGGTGAGCGATGCCGGACGTTCGGCGCTGGGGCCCCGCCTCGCCGCCGCCTTCGAGCACACGCACATGCTGGTGTTCCATCCGCGCGATTCATCGGCGGCGGCGTTACAGTCCCTGCTCGACGCCGGCTGGTCGACCAACGACATCGTGACGGTCTCCCAGCTCGTCTCCTTCCTGTCCTACCAGATCCGGGTCGTGTCCGGCCTGGGCGTCCTCGCGAGCACCCTATGAGCACCGACAAGACCCTGATGCCGCCGCCGCACACCGAGCCGGTGGTCTTCACCCGCGACATGCTCGACTGGCTGCCCTGGCTCGAGCCGATGGCGGAAGCCGACATGACCGAGCACCACATCAAGAGCCTGGTCGACGCAGCGCGCGTGAAGTCGCCGTACTTCCGGCTGCTGGCGCGCGATCCCGACGTGCTGGAGGCCCGCACGCGGACGGACAAGGACATCTTCTACAATCCCGAGGCCGGGCTGCCGCGCGCCGAGCGTGAGCTGGCGGCGGCGGCGACGTCGCGGTTGAACGGGTGCATCTACTGCGCCTCGGTCCATTCCCGCTTCGCCGCGACCTATTCCAAGCGCGTGGACGACGTGCAGCGCCTGCTCGACGAAGGCGTCGAGGCCAAGCTGGACGAGCGCTGGGAGGCAATCGTCGCCGCCTCGGTCGCGCTGACCGCCCTGCCGCTGACCTTCGGCAAGGAGCATGTCGAGCGCCTGCGCGCCGTCGGCCTCGACGATGCGGCCATCGCCGACCTCATCGGCGCGGCCTCGTTCTTCAACTGGGCCAACCGCCTGATGCTTTCCCTCGGCGTGCCAGCCACGCAGCCTAAGTAGGCAATGACCTCACCCTGGGGAGCGCTCCGCAGGATGAGGCGGTACGGTTCACAAAGAAAAACGCCCGGCGGAGTAATCCGCCGGGCGTTTCGATGTCGGTCTGCCCTCAGTAATTCAGGCCGTAGTAGCCGGGATTGCCCCACTCGCCCCAATCCCAGTCGCTGTCGACGGCGTTGTCCATGCCGGTCGGGCTGTAGGGATCGTCGGCGAAGTTGGCGCGCATCGCCGTCGTCATCATCTGCTTCGACGCCTCCTTGATGTAGGCGTTGTAGTTGTCCTGGTTGCCCATGTAGAGGCAGCCGCACATGGTCGGGTCGGCGTACACCCAGATCGGCTTGCCGTTGTAGGTCTTGCGGGCGAGCTTGTGCGGCGGCAGCTTCTTGAACGAAGCGGCCTGACCCGGCGTCTTCAGCGACACGACCTTGAAACCGGAATCGGCCAGCATGTCGCGCTTCGATTCGGTCTTCGGATCGTAGCCGTGACAGGCCGCCAACAGCCCTCCGATCGCCAGGATGGCGAGAATGGACCTCACAGGCTTCATCACGTCCCCCATTGTTTCCCTCAGGCGGCGGCCCGAAGGCCCGCCTTTGCATCCTCTTTGATCATGTCCGCGCCCTTCTCGGCAACCATGATCGTGGGGGCGTTGGTGTTGCCGGACGGCACGGTCGGCATGATCGAGGCGTCGATCACTCGGAGGCCGGCGATCCCGTGGACCCGCAGCCGGTCGTCGACCACGGCCATCGGATCCGAGCCCATCTTGCAGGTGCCGATGACGTGATAGGTCGTCTGGCCGTTGCCGCGGGCGAAGCTCAGCCACTCGTCGTAGCTCTGCACCTTGTCGCCGGGCGTGTTCTCGAAGGCGATGTACCTCGAGAGCGACGGATGGGAGACGATCTTGCGGGCGATCTGCATGCCGGCAACGGTGGCGTCGCGGTCGGTCTGGGCCGACAGGAAGTTCGGACGGATCGCGGGCTCGGCACCCGGCGTCGCCGACTTGATGTGGATCGAGCCGCGCGAGTCGGGGCGGCATTGGCCGATCACCACGGTCATGCCGGGCTCGCGCTCCAGGTCGCGTTTCTGCGCCGTGTCGTAGCTGGCGTGCGCCATGTGGAACTGCATGTCGGGCGATTCGAGGCCCGGCCGCGTGCGCACGAAGCCATAGACGACGCCGGCGGTCAGGCTGAGAGCGCCGCGACCCGTCGCATAGTACTTGAGCACTTCCTTCACGAGGTTCACGCCACGCGTCCGCTCGTTGAGCGTGATCGGCAGCTTGACCCGCCAGTTCATGCGCGGCGCGAAGTGATCGCCGTAGTTCTCGCCGACGCCCTTCAGCTCGTGCTTCACCTCGATGCCGTAGCGGCGCAGCAGCTCGGGCTGGCCAATGCCGGAATGTTCGAGCACGCCCGGCGACTGCACGGCGCCGGCCGAGACGATCACCTCGCGGCCGCAGCGCGCCTCCTGCTTCTGGCCGTGCACCGAGTAAGCGACGCCGACGCAGCGCTTGCCTTCGAGGATGACGTGATCGACCAGCGCATCGGTCACGATCTGGAGGTTCGGGCGGTTGCGGATCGGGTCGAGGAAGGCGCGTGCCGTCGACCAGCGCTTGCCGTTCTTCATCGTCACCTGGAAATAGCCGAAGCCTTCCTGGTTGCCGTTGTTGTAGTCCTTGTTCTTCGGGTAACCGCTGGCTTCGGCCGCATCGATGAAGGCATCGCAGAGCTCGTTGGTCTCGCGCATCTCCGCGACGTTCAGCGGGCCGCCCTTGCCGCGGCTGTCGTCGCCACCGGGCTCGTAATTCTCGGACTTCTTGAAGTACGGCAGGATGCGCTCGTAGGACCAACCCCGATTGCCGAGCTGCCCCCACGTGTCGTAGTCGAGCGGTTGGCCGCGCACGTAGAGCATGCCGTTGATCGAGCTCGAGCCGCCGAGCGCCCGGCCTCGCGGGCAGGGAATACGACGGTTGGCCATGCCCTCCTCCGCCTCCATCTGGAAGTTCCAGTTGAACTTCTCGTGGTTCAGCAGTTTGGTGAAGCCGGCCGGGATGTCGATCCACATCGACTTGTCGCGCGGACCGGCTTCCAGCAGCAGCACCTTGACGTTGGCATCCTCGGTCAGCCGGTTGGCCAGAACGCAGCCGGCCGAGCCGGCACCCACGATGATGTAATCCCAAATGGCCATGACGCTTCCTCTCTCCCTTTGGAGACAGTGTAGCGCGTCTGTAACCCGGCGCGACCCCAGTTCATGCCCCTCTCCCCCGCTACGCGGGGGAGAGGGGATTTCCTCTAGCGCAGATGGCAGGAAACCTGATGCCCCGGCGCGATTTCGCGCAGCGAAGGAACGTCCACTTTGCAGCGCTCCACGGCATAGGGGCAGCGCGTGTGGAAATGGCAACCCGACGGTGGCTTCACGGGGCTGGGCACGTCGCCCTGAAGCACGATCTTCTTCCGCTTGATCGCCGGATCCGGCACCGGAACGGCGGCCAGCAGGGCTTCCGTATAGGGGTGCTGGGCGTTGGTGAAGATCGACCGCGTGTCGGCATATTCGACGATGCGGCCGAGATACATGACCGCGATCTGGTGGCTGATATGCTCAACCACCGCGAGGTTGTGCGAGATGAACAGGTAGGAGAGCCGGCGCTCCGCCTGCAGCTCCATCAGGAGGTTGATGACCTGCGCCTGAATCGAAACGTCGAGCGCCGATACAGGCTCGTCGCCCACGATCAGCTTCGGTCCCAGCGCCAGCGCGCGGGCGATGCCGATGCGCTGCCGCTGCCCGCCCGAGAACTGGTGCGGGTAGTTCTTCATCTGGGCCGGGCGCAGGCCGACCCGCGCGAACAGCGCGGACACCTGCTCCTGGCGCTCCTTGGCATTGGCGACGCCATGGACCAGCAGCGGCTCGCCCACGATGTCGCCCGCCGTCATGCGCGGGTTGAGGGACGAGAACGGATCCTGGAAGATGATCTGCATCTCCCGCCGGTAAGGGCGCAACTCGGCCTTCGACAGGCCCATGATTTCCTTGCCCTCGACCTTGATCGAGCCGGAGGTCGGCTCCACCAGGCGCATGGCGGCGCGACCGGCCGTGGTCTTGCCGCAGCCGGACTCGCCCACGAGTCCTAGCGTCTCGCCGGCGCGTACGGTGAAGGTGACACCATCCACGGCATAGACCTGGCCGACTGTGCGGCGCAGCAGGCCCTTCTTCACCGGGAAGTGCTTCTTGAGGTCCTTGACCTCGATGACGGGGGGATTTGCGCTAACCATGTGTGTGCCAGCAGGCGGCCCAGTGACCGGGCTGCTTCTCCTCGTAAGCCGGACGTTCGGTGCGACACTTCTCGTCCGCCCTGTTGCACCGGGGCGCGAAGGCGCAGCCGGGCGGCAGGTCGAACAGCGGCGGAACGATGCCGGGAATTTCCTGCAGACGCTCGTTCGAGCGATCGGTCTGCCCGCGCATCAGGTCGAGGCGCGGGATCGAGTTCATGAGGCCGACCGTGTAGGGGTGAAGCGGCCTTGCGAACAGCTCGCCCACGGTCGCTTCCTCGACCTTGCGGCCGGCATACATGACGATGACCCGGTGTGCAGTCTCGGCCACGACGCCGAGATCGTGCGTGATCAGGAGGACCGCTGCACTGAATTCGCGCTGCAGCTCGACGATCAGCTCAAGGATCTGAGCCTGGATGGTGACGTCGAGTGCGGTCGTCGGCTCGTCGGCGATCAGCACCTTGGGATTGCAGGCCAGCGCCATGGCGATCATCGCGCGCTGGCGCATGCCGCCCGACAGCTGGTGCGGATACTCCTTGGCGCGTTGCGTCGGCTCGGGGATGCGGACCAGCTCCAGCATCTCGATCGCCCGCTTCATCGCCTGCTTGCGGTCCATGTCGCGGTGCAGGATGAGCGCCTCGGAGATCTGCTTGCCGATCGTCATCACCGGATTGAGCGACGTCATCGGCTCCTGGAAGATCATCGAGATCTCGTTGCCGCGCACGTCGCGCATCTCCTCTTCGGAGATCTTGAGCAGGTCGCGGCCGGCCAGCTTGATCGAGCCCGACACGATACGCCCCGGGGGTTCTGGGATCAGTCGCATCAGCGAGAGCGCGGTCATACTCTTGCCGCAGCCGGATTCACCGACGATGGCCAGGGTCTCGCCGGCGGCGACCTCGAAATCGACGCCATCGACCGCCTTGACGATTCCCTGGCGCGTATAGAACCACGTGCCTAGATCGGACACTTCCAGAAGAGAACTCATGTACGCTGTCTCGGATCGAGGATGTCACGCAGGGCATCGCCCAGCAGGTTGGTGCCGAACACCGTGAGGCTGATGGCGACACCGGGAAAGATCACAAGCCATGGCGCCGTGCGGACATACTCCGCCGCCGACTCCGAGAGCATGCGGCCCCATGACGGATAGGGCTCCGGAATGCCGAGGCCCAGGAACGAAAGCGACGCTTCGGTCAGGATGGCCGAGCCGAGCTGGGCTGTGCCGAGCACGATCAGCGGCGCCAGCGTGTTGGGCAGGACGTGCCGGATGGCGATGCGCATCTCGCCCATACCGATGGCCCGGGCGGCCTCGACGAAGGGTTGCTCGCGCAGCGAGAGGGTGCTCGACCGCACGACGCGCGCCACGCTCGGCACAAGAGGGATCGCGATCGCGATGATCGTATTCTCGAGCGACGGCCCCAGCGACGCGGCCATGACCAGCGCCATCACCAGCAGCGGCAGCGACTGCATGATGTCCATCAGGCGCTGGGTCGCGAGATCGAGCCAGCCGCCGATGAAGCCGGAGATCAGGCCGATCAGCACGCCCAGGATGCCGCCCAGCAGGGTGGCTCCCACGGCGACGGCGAGCGAGATGCGCGCGCCGTAGACAATGCGGCTGAACATGTCGCGCCCCATGAAGTCCGCGCCCAGCAAGTAGGTGCTGCTCGGTGCGGCCAGCGAGGCCCGCGAGTTCGTGGACAGAGGATCGTGCGGCGCGATGACGTTGGCAAACAACGCCGTCAGGACGAAGAGCAGCACGAGAACCGCTCCCACCGCGCCGAGCGGATAGCGCCGGGCCAGGAAGCCGGCCTGGCCCCAGAAGCCCGATACGTTGGCGCCGGCCTTGGCCAGCGCGGCATCATGGTCGATGACAGCCATGTGTGCCCTCAGTCCGCGTACTTGATGCGAGGGTCGAGCGCCATATAGGCCATGTCGACCAGGAAATTGACGACGACCACGCAGAAGGCGATCAGCATCACCAGGTTCTGCACGATCGGGTAGTCGCGCCACAGGATGGCTTCGACGAGGAAGCGGGCCACGCCCGGGATATTGAACACCGTCTCCGTCACGATCAGGCCGCCGACGAGGAATGCCGCCTCGATGCCGATGATGGTGACGACCGGCAGCAGTGCGTTGCGAAGCGCATGCACATAGTTGACCGTGGTCTGGGACGCGCCTTTCGAGCGCGCCGTGCGGATATAGTCCTGCCGCAGCACTTCGAGCATGGACGATCTGGTCAGGCGCATGATCAGAGCCGAGCTTCGGAACCCGACGGCCGCGGCCGGAATGCTGAGCAACAGCATCTCGTCGATGAAACTTCGCGGTTCGTTCGTATAGATCGGGATCATGCCGAACCACTGGACCGATGCCATCAGGATCAGCAGGCCGAGCCAGAAAGAGGGCAGCGAGAGCCCGCTCAGGCTGATGATGCGCAGCAGATAGTCGATCGCGGAATTCTGCCGGACGGCGCTGACGACGCCGAGAGGTACGCCGAGGATGATCGAGAAGAAGAGCGCCAATCCCGCCAGCTTGGCGCTGATCGGGATACGCGGCGCGATCTCCTCGAGGGCCGGGCGCTCCGACACATAGGCAAAGCCCAGGTCGCCACGCGCCAGACCGCCGATCCACTGCAGGTATTGATCGAAGATCGGCCGGTCGAGGCCAAGCTCGGCTGCGATCTTGGCCTTCTCCTTGGGATCGGCGATGCCCGCCGAATCCACCAGGATGTCGGCAATGTTGCCCGGCACCAGGCGCAGCATGACGAAGATGAGCACCGACATCCCGAAGAGAGTCAGAACCATCAACAGTACGCGGCGGGTAAGATACGCTCCCATCCTTCGTCGTGCCTCCGTACGCTTAAGCGTTACTTGTCGAGCCAGACGTCTTCGAGACGCCAGCCGTTGTAGATGCTGTTGTGCTGCAGGACGAGGTTCTTGACGGCCGGCGCCCAGCAGGTGTTCGCGACGCCATGCGAGATCGGCGGACGCGCCGCGTCCTTGAGCAGAGCCTGCTCGATCTTCGTTACCATGGCCTTGCGCTTGTTCAGGTCGGTCTCGGCGGACTGCTCATCGATCATCTTGTCGATCTCGGGATTCTTGTACCCCGTGTAGTTGCGGTCCGACGTGCTGTAGAAATTCTCGTAGAACACGCCGTCCGGATCGTCGAGGCCGGCGCCGGTCAGGTTGAGGCCGACCTGATAGTTCTTCTGCTGGATCTTGTTGTACCAGATCGTCGTGTCGATCGGCTCCAGCTCGGCATCGATATAGATCTGCTTGAGCTGGTCGATGAGGATGACGGCCGGATCGCGATAGATCGCGATGTTTCGGGTCGCCACCTTGATCTTGAGCGGCTTGTCGGGGCCGTAGCCCAGTTCCTTCATGATGCCGCGCGCGACTTCGCGGTTCTTGTCCGCGTCAGGCCCGAAGCCGGGAAGCTTCTGCAGTTCCTCTTCCGTCATGCCCCAGACACCGGCCGGCGGGGGCAGCATGGTCGCTCCCTGCAGGTCGTTGCCCTGGGTGAGGATGTCGCTGAACGGCTTGCGGTCGAGCGAATAGACGAGCGCCTCGCGCAGCTTGGGATTGTCGAACGGCGGAGCATCGCGGTTGACCAGCAGGTTGGTGTGGACGTTGGTCGGCCGGGCCTCGCAGATCGCGTCCGCCTTCTGCCCCTTCACGTCCTTCAACAGCGGGAAGGTGATGTCGGAATCGAAGGTGAGATCGTATTCGCCCGCGACGAAGCCCAGCACGCGAGTGCTGCGGTTCGGCACGATCTTGAATTCGATGGCGTCGAGATAGGGCCGTCCCTTCTTCCAGTAGTCGGGATTGCGCACCAGCTTGATGGCCTCGTTGCGCTTGAAGTCCGCGACCTTGAACGGGCCGGTGCCGATCGGCTTGGATCGCATTACCCGTGCCTCGACGTGACACGGATAGACCGGCGAATAGCCGGCCGCCAGCATCGAAAGGAACGACGGCTGCTGGCGTTCGAGCGTGAACGTCACCTCGTTGTCGCCGTTGGTCGTGACGTCCTTCAGGTTCTTGTACCAGACCTTGCGCGGGTTCTTGCGGATGATCTCCTGCTTCTCGTCACCACGCAGGGCGTCCCATGTGCACTTCACATCCTTGGACGAGAAGGGCTTGCCGTCGTGCCACTTCACGCCGCTGTGCAGTTTGAAGGTGAGCTTCGTCTTGTCGTCGTTCCACGACCAGCTTTCGGCCAGCTCGGGCACGATCTTGTCGGGGCTGTTGATCTTCTCCTTCGGGTCGAACATCACGAGGTTATTGAAGACGGCCATGAACGGCATGTTCGTCGAGATGGTCGCTTCCTCATGAATCGACGCGCTCGGCGGATTGTCGCGATGAGACACACGAAGTGTTCCGCCCTGCTTCTGTGCGAAGGCAGGAGCAGATATGACGACGGCAGCCGCGAGGCCACCGGCAATGACTGCCAGGCGATTACGCATTGTTATCCTCCCAGAGGCACGCTCGTTGGCGTGTTCTTTCTTCCCCGTTGCCCGGCAGGCTATCACACCATGTGAGATGGCCAAGCCTTAAAGTGCCGGTCCCTTAAGTTCTATCTGATTGCCTTCCGGATCATGGAAATAGACAGACGGTCCGTTGCCTTCCGCACCGTAACGCTCCACCGTTTCGCCGACCGATATGCCCAATGGCGCGAGCCGCATGACGATGGCGTCACGATCGAAAGGCTCAATGCGGAAGCACAAATGGTCCATGTTTCGCGACGTCACGTGCGCATCGTTGGCGACGAGGTCGAGCAGGGAAGCGCCTGCTCGCATCTGCACAAGACTCAGCGTGTCGATACGCCGCTCCTCGTTGAACCCCAGCGCCTCTTCGTAGAAACGCACCATGCCGGCCAGATCGCGCACGCGCAGAACGACATGGTCGATCCGTTCGACTTTGAAGGTCATGGCGAATAGCCTGCTTTCGGAAAAGAACGAACTCTATGGAGAAGACAATGGCGTTCGCAGTCAATGCCGCCAAGGCGCGCCTGAAGAAGAATGAGCTGTCGATCGGCATCGGCATCCGGCTGGTCCGCAACGTCGACATCGTGAAGGTGATGAAGGCGGCCGGCTTCGACTGGCTGTTCATCGACCTCGAGCACGGATCGATGTCGATCGAGACGGCGTGCGAGATCGCAATCGCTGCGCAGGATTCCGGCATCGCGCCGATTGTGCGCGTACCGTATGGCGAACTCACGATGGCGACGCGCGTGCTCGACGGCGGCGCGCTGGGCATCGTCGTCCCACATGTCGATACGGCGGAGGAAGCGAAGGAGATCGCCGACAAGCTGCGCTATCCTCCGCGCGGCCATCGCTCGGTCGGCGGCGGCCAGGCGCAATTCGACTACGAGCCGATGCCGCTGGGCGAGATGACGGCGAAGTCGGACGAGAACACGCTGATCGTGGTGATGATCGAGACGCCCAAGGCGGTTGAAAATGCCGAGGCGATCGCGGCGGTGCCGGGCATCGATTGCCTGCTCGTGGGCTCGAGCGATCTGTCGATGGAAATGGGCATCCCCGGCGACACCGGCAATCCGAAGGTCCAGGCCGCCGTCGACAAGGTCATCGCCGCCTGCCGCAAGCACGGCAAGTGGCCCGGCATGGGCGGCGCCTATACCGAGGAGCTGCTCAAGCTCTACACCGACAAGGGCATGAAGTTCCTGCTGTCGGGCAACGACCTGCCGATGCTGACCGGCGCTGCCCGTGCGCACCAGGCCAAGGTGCGCGCGTTTCAGAAATGAACTGCCGGGGGCGCGCCACTGCGAGCGGAGGTTACTCCGCTCGCAGTGGCGCGCCCCCGGCTTCTTAACGCTTCCCCTCGATCTCGACCTCGACGAGGTGCGGCTTGCCGGACTTGAAGGCGGCCTCGACGGCGGCCTTGATGTCGTCGGCCTTGGCGACGTAGGTGCCGGCGACGCCCATGCCCTTGGCCAGATCGACGAAGCCCATGGTCGGGCCCGTCAGGTCCATGTGCATGTAGGGCTTGTTCGACTTCACGTCGAAGCGCTGGCGATACGCATCGATATTGTGCTTGAGCACGCGGTACTCGCGGTTCGCCAGGATGACGAACACGATCGGCAGCTCATGATGCGCCGCCGTCCACAGCGCCTGGATCGAGTACATCGACGAGCCGTCGCCCGACACGCAGAGGATCGGCCGTCTGGTCTGGGCGACCGCGACGCCGATGGCACCCGCGAGGCCCTGGCCGATGCCGCCGCCGCGACCGCTGTAATAGTCGCCTGGTCCCTTGAAGCTGAACGTCTTGAACAGGTCGAGATTGGCCGTGATCGTCTCGTCGACCACCACGACGTCCTTCGGCGAGCCGGCGCGAATTTCCGCCATGGCGCGCGCCATCGAGGTCGGCGTGCGCGCCCAGGCCTTTTCGACGCGCGCCTTCTGCGCAGCATCGTCGTCCATCTTGCGCGCCTTCATCGCCTCGTTGCGCTTCGCCGCAGCCGCGGCATCGACGCCCGTCAGCGCTGCCTCGAGCGCCTCGAGTGCCGCCCCGGCATTCGCCACCACGCCGGCATCGAGCGCGAAATTGTAGGCGAGCCGCGAGGCTCCCGCCTCGATTTGCAGCAGCTTGGTGCCGGCCGCGAAAGGCGAACCCGGTGCGTACCAGACTTCCTCGAAGAACGGCCCGCCCACCATCAGCACGACATCGTTGTCAGCCAGCTGTTTGGCCACGCCCGGCGCATCGAAGGCCAGCGTGCCGCGATAGGCCGGATGATCCGTGGGGAAGGCATTCTGCCCTCGCAGGCCCTCGAACCATACCGAAGCCCCCAGCTTCTCGACGAGCTTGACCAGCACCTTGTCGGCGCCGGCGCGGGCGATGTCGTCTCCCGCCACGATGGCCGGACTCTTCGCGGCCGCCAGCAGCTTCGCCATGGCGGCGATGCCCGCCGGATCGGGACGGGTCGCGGTGTAGGAATGGCCAGGCTTGCCGGGCGGGATGGAGGTCTCCTGCTCCATCACGTCGATCGGCAGCGCCACGAACACCGGGCCGGCCGGGGCCTCGTTGGCGATCTTGAAGGCGCGCTGGAGGATCGGACCCAACTCATCGGCGCGCTCGACCTGGACGCTCCACTTGGTCACGGGCGCGGCGATGGACGCTAGATCGTGGCCGAGCACGGGATCGCGCAGGCGCATCCGCGTGTCCTGCTGGCCGGCCGTCACCACCATCGGCGAATTGTTCTTAAGGGCGCTGTAGATCGCGCCGATCGCGTTGCCGAGGCCCGGCGCCACGTGGAGGTTCACGAAAGCGGTCTTGCCGCTGGCCTGGGCGTAGAAGTTGGCCGCACCGGTGGCGACGCCCTCGTGGAGATGGACGATGTAGTCGAGCTGCGGATAGTCGGGCAGCGAATCGAGCAGCGGGCTCTCGGTCGTGCCGGGGTTGCCGAATATCCGATCGACCCCGTGATTGATCAGCGTCTCCAACAGAACCTGACGTCCGCGCATCCCATACTCTCCCTGTGACTTTTCCTGCTCCGGCCGGGCGTTCGTCTCGGTCCGGATCGGCGATCTGCCTGAATAGTACCGGGGCCGAGGCGCCAGTGGCATCCGGAGTTGGCACCGTCGGCCGTCCAATTTCTCCCCGTGATACGACAGGCCGCAGAGGCACGGCAGTTCAATCGTCGGGGCGGCCCTGCTAATGAAATGCGTGGAGGGTCGGAAGCACGGCATGGACAGCGTTGTCGAGCGGCAGTCGGCGGGCCTGGATGAACTCGAGAAGGTCGCGCGCCACGACCTGGCACGGTTGAACTATCCGTCGGCCAACTGGGTGCCGGAAAAGACCGGCCCAGACGGCCGCCGCGTGCTGGATGTCCTGATCGTCGGCGCCGGCATGTGCGGCCAGAGCGTCGGCTGGGGCCTGATGCGCGAGGGCATCCGCAACATCCGCGTGATCGAGCGCAACCGCCACGGCCAGGAAGGGCCGTGGAACACGACGGCGCGCATGCCGACCCTGCGCTCGCCCAAGCATCTCACCGGGCCCGATCTCGGCGTGCCGTCCCTGACCTTCCGCGCCTGGTACGAAGCGCAGCACGGTGCCGAGGGCTGGGAGAAGCTCTACAAGATCCCGCGCCTCGACTGGCTCTCCTATCTCCTGTGGGTCCGAAAGGTCGTTGACCTGAAGGTCGAGAACGGCGTGTCACTGCTCAAGGTGGAAGCCGCCGGCGACCTCCTGCAGGCGAGCCTGTCGACCGGCGAGACGATTCTCGTGCGCAAGATCGTGCTGGCCAACGGCCGCGACGGATCGGGCGGCTTTCGCTGGCCGTCTTTCCCGTCGTTCGACCCGGCCGCCCCCGCCCGCGCCGGCCGCGTCTATCACACGCTGGAAGACATCGACTTCACCAAACTCAAGGGCAAGCGTCTCGGCATTCTGGGCGTGCTGGCGACGGCGATCGACAATGCCTGCACGGCTCTGGAAGCGGGCGCGCGCGAGGCGATCTGCTACGCGCGGCGGCCGCACCTGCCGCAGGTCAACAAGTCGAAGGGCGTGTCCTTTCCCGGATTCCAGCGCGGCCAGGGCATGCTGGACGACGACTGGCGCTGGAAGATCTACACTTACATGCTGGCCGCCGGCTCGCCGCCACCGCACGAATCGGTGCTGCGGGCACAGAGGCTACCGGGCTTCGCCTTCCGATTCGCCGAACCGTGGCTCGACATGGTCATCGACGCGGACGGCGTCACGGTGAAGACCGCGAAAGCCACGGAACGCTTCGACGCGGTGCTGATCGGCACCGGCTTCGACATCGATCTTTCACGCCGCCCCGAACTCGCCTCATTTGCCGCCAACGTCACCTTGTGGGCCGATCGACGCACGCCCGGAGAGGCACAGGCCAACGCCGAGGCCGCGCGCTATCCCTATCTGGGCCCGGGCTTCGAGCTGATCGAGAGGGTGCCGGGCGGCACGCCGCACATGGGCGACATCCACCTCTTCAACTGGGGCAGCATCCTGAGCCACGGCGCGCTCGCGGGCGATATTCCCGGACTCTTCGTCGGCGCGACGCGCCTCATGCAGGCGATCTCGCATGCGTTGTTCCGCGAGGATGTCGAACGGCACGTGCAGAACATGTTCGCGCAGGAAGACCCGGAACTCGCACCGACCGACTATTTCGTGCCACGCGACAAAAGATCCGGCACGCTCTGAAGGGGGAAGAGACATGCAGGCGGATTATGTCGTCGTCGGCGCGGGATCAGCCGGCTGCACGGTCGCGGCGCGACTGAGCGAGACCGGCGCGTCGGTGATCCTGCTCGAGGCCGGTCCGAGCGACTGGCACCCGATGATCCACATACCGGCCGGCATCCGCTCGCTGATCCGCAATCCGCTCGTGAACTGGAACTATACGACCGAGCCGGAGAAGGGTTCGGGCGATCGCCGTATCGAGTGGCCGCGCGGGCGAACGCTAGGCGGCTCGAGTTCGATCAACGGAATGCTCTATGTACGCGGCGCCCCGGCCGACTTCGACAACTGGGCGCAGATGGGCTGCCGCGGCTGGAGCTACGACGACGTCCTGCCCTACTTCATGAAGTCCGAGCAGTACGTGCAGGGTGGCGACAAGGAGGTGCGTGGCCAGGACGGCCCCCTCAAGGTCGAGGACTACCGCACCATCCTGCCCCTCACCCATCGCTTCGTCGAAGGCGCGCAGCAGGCTGGCTTCCCGTTCAATCCCGATCTCAACGGCAAGACCCGCCAGGGTGTCGGCTATTCGCAGATGACCCGGCGTGGCCGCTGGCGTGGCTCGACGGCCCAGACCTATCTCCGCGAAGCGCGCAGCCGGCCCAACCTGCGGGTCGAGACGAATGCCCAGGGCGGCAAGCTCATGTTCGAGGGCAAGCGCTGCGTCGGCGTCACCTTCCAGCGCGGCGGCAACCTGACCGAAGTGCGGGCCAACCGCGAGGTCATCGTCTCCGGTGGCGCCGTCAACTCACCGCACATCCTGCAGATTTCCGGCGTTGGCCCGGCGTCGCACCTGCAGTCGCTCGGCATCCCGGTCGTGCAAGACCTGCCCGGCGTCGGCGCCAACCTGATCGACCACTATGTCGTGCGCGTCGTGCATCGCGTTAAGGGTCTCGAAACGGTCAACGAGGTCTCGCGTTTCCCGCGGGTGCTGCCGGAGATCCTGCGCTTCGCCTTCACCGGTCGAGGCGCCCTCACCTTCGGCGTGACGACGGCGCAGGTCTTCTGCGACAGCCGCGAAGGCCTCGCCTCGCCAGACCTGCAGCTCCTGTTCACACCGGGCAGCTCGCATCCGCTGAAGTTCGGCCAGCTCGACGAGCAGCCCGGCATGAGCTGCGTCGTCTGCGTCGTGAAGCCCGACAGCCGCGGCACGATCATGGCGGCCTCGGCCGATCCTTTCGCGCGACCGCAGATCAAGCCGAACTATCTCACCACGCATACCGACGAGCTGGCGCTGCTGGGCGGCTTCCGTCATGTGCGCAGCATCTTCGCCGCGCCCGCTCTCACCCAGCACAGCAGCGGCGAGATCCAGCCCGGTCCCGATGTGAAGACCGATGCCGACCTACTGGCCTATGCCCGGCGCGCCGGCAACACACTCTATCACCCGGTTGGCACCTGCAAGATGGGCGAAGACCCGCGCGCGGTCGTCGATTCGCGCCTGCGCGTGAACGGGATCCAGGGGCTGCGGGTCATCGACGCCTCGGTGATGCCGACGCTGACGACCGGCAACACCAACGCGCCGACCATCATGATCGGCGAAAAGGGCGCGGCGATGATCCGCGAGGACGCCCACTGAGGCTTTGAGTGGATGACTTACGGGTCGAGCGGAGAACGAACTCCGTCGTCTCGACCGGAGCACCGAAGGTGCAGAGTGAAGAGACTACGGGACCCCTTTGGCTCTATCGAATGGGCGGCGCGTACTGCAGGCCGCCCTGGGTCCACAGGGCGTTCTGGCCGCGCGGGATCTTGAGGAGTGAGCCCGAGCCGACATTGCGCTCGAAACTCTCGCCGTAATTCCCGACCTGCTTGATGATGTTGTAGACCCACTTCTCGTCGACGCCGAGCGCCTTGCCCATGCCGGGCGTGACGCCGAGGATGCGCTTGATCGTGGGGTTGTCGCTCTTCAGCATCTCGTCGACGTTCTTCGAGGTGATGCCGTATTCCTCTGCCTCGACCATCGCAAACTGCGTCCAGCGCACGATATCCTCGAACTGATTGTCGCCGTGGCGCACGACCGGTCCGAGCGGCTCCTTCGAGATGACCTCCGGCAGCACGATGTAATCATCGGGATTCGGCGCGTTGGCGACGCGCGTCGCGTAGAGGCGAGCCTGGTCGCCCGAATAGGCGTCGCACCGGCCGCTGAAGAAGGCACTGCGGCTCTGGTCGGGATCCTCGAAGAGGACCGGCTTGAAGCTCATCTTATTGGTGCGAAAGTAGTCGGCGATGTTGAGCTCGGACGTGCTGCCGGTCAGGACGCAGATCGAGGCGCCGTTCAGTTCCTTGGCGCTTTTGACGCCGAGCTTCTTCGGCACCATGAAGCCCTGCCCGTCATAGTAGGTCACGCCCACGAAATCGAGGCCGAGCGCGGTATCGCGCGTCAGGGTCCAGGTCGAGTTGTTCGACAGGAGGTCGACTTCGCCCGCCTGCAAGGCCGTGAAGCGCTGCTGGCCCGACAGCGGCACGTACTTCACCTTCTCGGACTCGCCGAAGAGCGCGGCGGAGACGGCGCGGCAGATGTCGACATTCATGCCCGTCCATTTGCCCTGGTTGTCGACCGTCATGAAGCCGGCAATGCCGCCCACGGCCACGCCGCAGACGAGCTGGCCGCGCGCCCGGACGGCATCGAGGTCCTTGCCGGCCATGGCATGGCCCGACTGGAGAACCATGGCTGCACCAAGCGCCATTGAAAGAATCATCCTTCGCATCGATCGTCTCCTCGTCTCCGGATCACTCGACCTTGGCGCCCACTGTCTTCACGACATCGGCCCACTTGGCGCGGTCGCGCGACACCGTCGCCTGGAACTGCTCGATCGTTTCATAGCGCGGCGTGTTGCCGAGCTCGATCAGCTTCTTCTGGGCATCGGGATCGGCCAGCGCCGCCTTGATCGCCAGGTTCATTTTCTGCGCGATCGCCGGATCGAGGCCCTTCGGTCCGAAGACGCCGAACCAGGTGTAGCTGTCGAAGCCCGGCAGTCCCGCCTCGTCGATCGTCGGCACGTCGGGAATGGCCGGCACGCGCTGCTTGGTCGAGACGCCCAGCAGTCTCATCTTGCCCGCCGCCGCCTGCGGCATCGCGATCTGCACCTGGGCGAAGATGCAGCAGGTGTCGCCGTTCAGCACCGACTGGATGGCGTCGGGCGAGCCCTTGTACGGCACATGCACCATGTCGAGCCCAGCCTTGGCGACGAATTCGGCAAAGGCCAGGTGCGTACCTGCGCCATTGCCGGTCGAGGCATAGTTGTACTTGCCGGGCGCGGCCTTAACCTTGGCGATGAAATCCTTCACGTCCTTGGCGTCGATCGCCTTGGGATTGATCGCCAGCACGTTCGAGACGTCGACCAGGGTCGAGATTGGCGTGAAGTCCTTTTCGACCTCGAACGGAAGCTTGCTGTAGAGGGCGGCATTGATGCCGTGCGTACCGGCCGTCCCCAGCAGGAAGGTGTAGCCGTCAGGTTTGGCCTTCGCGACGAAGTCGGACGCAACGTTGCCGCCGGCCCCTGCCTTGTAATCGATCACGATGCGCTGGCCGAGCGCCTTGTCGAGCAGAGGCTGCAGAATGCGCGCGACCACGTCGGTGCCGGAACCCGGCGGGAAGCCCATGACGATGGTGATCGGCCGGGTCGGCCAATCCTGTGCCGCCGCCGGGAAAACGGCCGATGCCGCATAGAGAAAAAGCGCCGTAGCGCCGAGCATGATTCTGCGCACTGTGATCTCCTCGAAGTTCGCTACGATGCCGATGCAAGAAACGGGGAAATGACATGGGTTACATGACCGACGAGCGCCGCATGATCCAGGAGACGGCGCGCGCCTTCGTCATGAAGGAAGTGCTGCCGGTGGCCAACAGGCTCGACCCGGAGAAGGGCGACATCCCGCCGGAGCTGATCCAGAAGCTGGCCGACATGGGATATTTCGGCATCGTCATCCCCGAACAGTATGGCGGGCTGGGCCTCGGCGTCTTCGAATATTGCCTGATCACCGAGGAACTGGCGCGCGGCTGGATGAGTGTCGCCTCCATCATCGCCCGCGGCAACGGGCTCAGCGCCGGCCGCGGCATGACCGACGCCCAGCGCGAGGTCTTCTTGCCCCGCGCCGCCCGCGGTGAATTTCTGGGCGCCGCGGCCATGTCCGAACCCAATGTCGGCTCGGATCTGGGCAGCATCGCCTGCCGCGCGCGCAGGGACGGCGACGACTGGGTGATCACCGGCAACAAATACTGGTGCACCTTCGCCGACGGGGCCGACTACATCATGCTGGTGGCCCGCACCTCCGACCCGCCCGATCCCAAGCGCAAGCATGTCGGTCTCTCCTCCTTTTTGATCGAGAAGCCCAGGGGCACGCTGCCGCCGGGCGTAAAGGGCGCGCCGATTCCCAAGATCGGCTATTTCGGCTGGAAGACCTGGGAGCTGGCCTTCGACGAGTGCCGGCTGCCCGGCTCGGCGCTGATCGGCGAGGAAGGCCGTGCCTTCTATTATATCTCGGCAGGCCTCGAACGTGCCCGCGCCCATACGGCCGCCCGAGCCATCGGCCTCGCCCGCGGCGCGCTCGAGGACGCCACTGCCTATGCCCAGGAACGGCGGCAGTTCGGCCAGGCGATCGGCGACTTCCAGAACACGCGCTTTCGTCTCGCCCGCATGGCGACCGAGATCGAGGCAGCGCGCCAGCTCATGTACTTCGTCTGCGACGAGATCGATCAGAAGCGCCGCTGCGACAAGGAAGCAGCGATGGTGAAGTTCTTCGCGTCCGAGATGGCCGAGCGGGTGACGTCGGAAGCACTGCAGGTGTTCGGCGGGGCGGGCTACACCACGCTGCACGCGGTCGAGCGCTATTGGCGCGATGCGCGTCTCACCAAGATCTTCGAAGGCACGTCGGAGATCCAGCAGCGCATCATCTCCGATCACCTGCTGGGGAAGTCCAACGCGGGGTGAGTCGAACTCCAATAGATTGCGACGACGCGCGCCATTCAACTGGATGGCGCGCGCCTGACCTTCTAGACTTGAATGACTTTCAAGAGCGTTTGCCGCGGGGGCGTGCATGTTGGGGGGCATCGTGTCAATTCGACACATCGTTTGCGTCGGGATGTGTCTGCTGGCTTCCGCCTGCGCCAGCACCCAGCTGAACTACAATACGGCGGATCTCGCCTCCTCGCTGAACTCCCTGCAGAAGAGACAGATCTTTTTCAATCTCTCGCAGGCGATCGCCGATCCGGAATTCGTTCCCTCGCAGGTGACGATTTCGATCGGCGTCGCGCAAACGGCCAATTCGGTATCGCCCACGATCAGCGTGCCTCTGGGCCCTTCCCTGGCCACCGCCACGAGGGTCACAAGCGGAACCCGCCCGAACGTCCAGTCCACGAGCACGCTGGGCGCCGCCAGTCCCTCGCTGGGTCTCCAGGTGACCGACGCCTGGAACCAGAGCTGGACGATGGTTCCAGCCAATTCGTCGAACCAGCTGGGCCGCCTGCGGACGCTCTACCAGTATGCCACGGGCACCTTGCCGCACAGTGACCCGAACACCGCCCTCAGCCAGGAGGAGGCGGAGAAACAGTTCCTCTGCGAGTATCCGCTCCAGGCGCAGGCGGTCTCGCCGCAGTCAGGCAACGTGATCTTCAAGTTGTATGGCTGCCGGGACAATCATGCCGGCCCCTCGCGCACCCGTGTGATTCACGCGGACCCGACGTTCACCCAGGGTCCCAACTGCATCGTGTGCATCGACGATCTCAATGCGTCCAACCTTCGTCCCTACGTCAATCCGAACCTGAAGTACCATTTCATCCGCTCGGCGGACGAAAAAACCGGCGACCTGGTCAAGGTCGGCTCGTATGAGACAACGACCTTCTACGTGTGCGGCGTCGCCGGAGGCAGATGCCCTGCCGTTCCGGGGCAGGCCCCCTTCGATGGGCGCAAGGCCTTCAGCGATTTCATCCTGTTCGTCTATGAAGCCATGAGCATTCCCTCCGCCACGGGAAGCGGCCGCTCGACCGGCGGCTCGTTCGTCTACTCGGTCAGGTGAGGCGATGCACGACGTCGACAGCTTCATTGCAACGCCGCCGGTGCTCAGCTTCGCCTTCGCCATCAAGGCGAAGGTGGGTCCGGTCCAGGATCTCGGCCACACGGCACGCGGCCATCGGCGCATCATCGACATCCTGGGCGGTGAAGTGCACGGCCCGCGGCTCGCGGGCGAGATCCTGCCCGGCGGCGCCGACTGGCAGATCGTCCGGCTCGACGGCACGATCGAAGTCGTGGCGCGCTACACGATCCGCAGCACCTCGGGCGCCCTCGTCTATGTGCAGAACGAAGGGCTGCGCGTGGCAAGCCCGGAGATTCTCGCACGCATGGCCCAGGGAGAGTTGCCGCCTCCCGGCAGCTATCACTTCCGGACGGCGCCACGCTTCGAAACGGCGGAGCCGACGCTCAAATGGCTGGAGCAGGCGACCTTCGTCGGCGTCGCCACGCGCGCGCCCGAGCGGATCGCGATCGGCTTCCACGAAGTACTCTAGCGGAAGGCCCTGCGTCAGCGGCCCAGCAGATTGGACCGTACGTTGGCCCAGAATCCAGGGTCGCGCGGCACAGTGCGGCTGACCGCCGCCATCTTGCGGTAGAGGTCGCCCAGCGACCGCTTGCTGGCATCGGCGCGGAGCGTGGTGCCGTCGGCACCGGCCTCGAGGGTCAGTTCCCGCGTATGGAAGACTTCGAGTCCGGGGCGATGCCCGATGCTGACGACCGACGTCTCCGGCAGCTTTTCGATCAGGAGCTTCATGACGTTTTCCTGGCCGGCCTCGTCAAGCGCAGAGGTGGCTTCGTCCATGAAGATCCAGTCGGGCTTGTGGACCAGCACGCGGGCAAAGGCCACGCGCTGCTGTTCGCCGCCGGACAGGATGTGGTCCCAGCGCTCGGTTTCGTCGAGGCGATCGCGGAGATGATCGAGGCCCACCTCGTGCAGCATGTCCTTCAGCACGTCGTCACTGATTCCGCCCTCGGGCTCGGCCGGATAGAGCATCGCGTCACGCAGGGTGCCCAGCGGGAAATAGGGCTTCTGCGGCATGAACGTGATCGCACCCGTGGGCAGGTGGATGGCGCCCCGCCCCCACGGCCACACTCCGGCGACCGCCCGCATGATCGTGCTCTTGCCGCTGCCCGACTTGCCGCGGATCAGAACCCGTTCGGCGCGCTGGATCTCGACCTCTGCCTCCGCGACAAGCATCTGGCCGTTGGGGCGGGACACGCCCAGCTCACGCATGACGAGGCGGTCCGACTCGCCTGCGGGATGGACCACGATTCGCGCGTCGTCGGGCGCCTCGCTGCTTTCCTCGAGATCGGTCAGCGCCACATGGAGATGCACGACACGATCGGTCGAAGCGCGCCACTCGGCGAACTTCGGGAAGTTGTCGATCAGCCAGGACAGCGCCCACTGCACGCTGGAGAAGGCTTGCGCCGTCTGCATCAGGCCGCCCAGCGCGATCTCACCGCCAAGGTAGCGTGGCAGCGCAACGATCAACGGCACGATCGGGGCGAGATAGGCGAGCGAGCTGGTGAGCAGGGAGAGATTGCCCTGCCCGCGCGTCTGGACGTTCCAGGCCGTGCGCAGGTCGAAGAGCGAGCTGCGCAGCCGCTCGCGCTCGTCGTTTTCGCCGCGCATCAGGGCGATGCCTTCGGCATGCTCGCGGGCCCGCGTCAGCCCGGACCGGAAATCGGCCTCGCGACTCTGGCGGATGTTGCCGGCATGGATCAGGCCACGCCCGAGGAAATAGGTGAGCAGCGAGCCGACGAGCGCATAAGCCACGGCGGCCCACACCATGTAGCCGGGAAGGTCGAACTCCAGGCCAAACAGCCTGATCGGCATCGTGCCCGACAGGACCCACAGCACGCTGAGGAAGGTGACCAGCTGCAGCACGCACTGCAGGATGCTCTGCGCGAACTCGACGGCGAGTTCGGTCGAGACGCGGATATCTTCGGCGATACGCCCATCGGGATTGTCGACTTCGTCGGCCAGCATGCCGAGCTGGTACTGGCGGCCGGCGTGCAGCCAGCGCAGCACCGTGACGTGCGACAGCCAGGAGCGCCAATTGATCTGCAGCCGCCGCTTGACGTGGAGCTGGATCGCCACCGCCACGCCCGCGGAAACGACGATGGCGGCCAGCACCCACAGCAGCCGCATGAGTTCCACGACGTCGCGTTTGTCGAGCGCGTTGAAGAAATCACGGTTCCAGATGTTCAGCCAAAGCGCGATGCCGACATTGGCGACGCCCAGGAGCAGCAGGCCGCCGGTGAGCATCCAGGCAACGGCGCGATAACCCGGCGCCGTCCAGTATCCACTGGCAACGGCGGCGAAGGCGCGTACGGAGCTGTGCGGCGTATCCAATCAGTCGCGGAAGCCCGGATCGATCCGGTCGAGCTTCCGAAGGAGAGCCGGCCAGTCCAGCAGGCCGAACGGCCGCCGGGTCTTCGGCTGGTAGTTCATGTAGGTCGCCTCGACCACCTCGGCCGGGACGTCGATCAGCTTGGTGTTGCACGACATGGCCGCGAGCTGCGTCTTGCAGCTCAGCTCCAGCCGATGCATGGCGTTGAACGCCTCGGGAATCGTGGCACCGGTCGTCAGCAGGCCGTGGTTGCGCAGAATCATCGCATTGTTGTCGCCCAGGCTCTTCACCAGCGCCTCGCGCGCCGCAAGGTCGAGGACGACGCCGTCGAAATCGTGATAGCTGATCTTGGCGAAGCGCATCGAGGTCTGCGTGTTGGGCAGCAGGCCGCATTCCATGGTCGAGACCGCCATGCCCGGCCAGGTATGGGTGTGGAGCACGCAGCCGACATCCGGCTTACCCATGTGGATGGCGCTGTGGATCACGAAGCCGGCGCGGTTGACGCCGTACTCCAGGCCGCCGTCGAACTCCGGCTTCGCCAGGATGTTGCCCTCGTGGTCGATCTTCAGGAGGCTCGACGCCGTGATCTCTTCGTAAAGCAGTCCATAGGCGTTAATGAGGAAGGCGTCATGCTCGCCCGGTACCCGCACCGAGATGTGGTTCGCGATCAGGTCGGACATGCCGTACAGGTCGACCAACCGGTAACAGGCCGCCAAGTCGACGCGCGCCTGCCACTCCTCGGGCGAGACGTTGGACCGGAGGTTGGCAACTTTTGAAGTTTTGAGGGCGTGCACGGCCATGGAAACGCTCCAGGAATTAAACGGTTCCGGAAGCTAGACCCGGCCTCCTCGATCGTCCATCGGCGGCTCAGAGCAGCCCGCGCGCTGCGAGATAGGCGCCGAGCCCCAGAAGCCCGGCGAAGAACCACAAGCGGAAGCTCTGAGGTGACAACCGGGCGCGCACCGTCTGCCCCAACCTCATGCCCACAAGTGCCACGGCGACACCCGCGACCGATGGCCAGGCCAGCCCCAGACCGATGACGTTGCTACCCGCCAGGGTCACCGCGAGAGCCACGGTCGAGACGGTGAAGGACAGGCCCAGCGCCTGTACCAGTTCATCCTTTGTGAGACCCATGGCCTGAAGGTAGGGCACGGCCGGAACGACGAAGACACCGGTAGCCGCCGTGATCGCGCCCGTGCTGGCCCCGGCGACCGGTCCCAGCCACCTTTCCGCACCGGCCGGCACGACAAGCCGCAACGCGGCCAGACCCGACAGCGCATAGGCGATCAGCGCGATCCCGAGCGCCGGCGCACCATACGGGCCGCCGAGCCCCGACAGGAAGGCCGCCCCCGCCCACGTGCCGAGGCAGACCCCGAGGTTCAGCGGCCAGAGCCGTCGCAGCAGAGGCTTGAGATGCGGCCCGTCCACCATCTGCCAGACATTGGTGACCAGCGACGGCAGGATCAGCAACGCCGCCGCCTCGACCGGCGACAAGACGATCGCCAGCAGGCCCATCGAAATCGTGGGAAGCCCCAGGCCGATGACACCCTTGGTGAGGCCGGCCACTAAGAAGACGGCGAGGATGTAGGCGAAGATCGAGAACTCCATGGGCCACCCTCGCCACCCGCGACGAACTTCGCAATGCGGAGAATACGCGATATGCCTTCGGATTAAACGGAGGCTGATGGAGCAATGTCATGCGCTTCGATTTCACCGACCTGCGGCTGTTCGTTCAGGTGACTCAAACCGGCAGCATCACGCGCGGTGCCGAGCGCGCACACCTGGCCTTGGCGTCGGCAAGTGCGCGCATCCGCGGCATGGAGGAACTGCTCGGCGTCCCCCTGCTGAAGCGTGGACGCCGCGGTGTCGAGCCGACCGACGCAGGCCGCAGCCTGCTCGACCATGCCCGAATCGTGCTGCAGCAGATCGAGACGATGCGCGGCGACCTCGGCGCCTATTCGCGCGGCCTGAAGGGCAGCATCCGCATCCTCGCCAATACGTCGGCTCTCTCCGAGCATCTGCCGCCGCTGCTGGCGACCTTCCTCGCCGCCCATCCGACGATCGACATCGACCTCGAGGATCGCGAGAGTCCGGTGATCGGCGCCGCCATCGCCGCGGGCGATGCCGATATAGGCATCGGTTCGCAGGCCGCGCTGGTGCCAGGACTCGAGAGCCATCCCTTCCGGACCGATCGGCTGGTGCTGGCCGTACCGGCCGGGCATCGGCTGGCGGGCAAGCGACAGACCGGCTTTGTCGATCTCCTCGACCTCGACTTCGTCGGCCTGCCGCGCGGCACCGCGCTCGACGAGCATCTCGCCATGCAGGCCGCCCGCCTCGGCCGCGCCCTGCGGCTGCGTGTCCGGGTCAGCAGCCTCGATACAGTCTGCGCCATGGTGGCGGCGGGCGTTGGGATTGGAATCGTGCCGGAGGCGACCGCCTTGCGGCAGCGTCGCGCCCTGCCGCTCGCCACGCTGCGTCTTACAGAGGCCTGGTCGCTGCGCGAGCTCGCTCTGTATGTACGGGACGCACGGCGCCTGCCCAAGCCGGCGCGACGGCTCTTCGAGTCCCTGCGCAAGTCCGGGTGAGAGGCCTGCTACCAGCGCAGCAGGCGGCGCCCTAGGGCGGCCCCGAGCAAGACCACCGGGATCGCCGCCAGCGAATACCAGGTGAGCACGAACAGGGGCGAATCGTCGAAACAGTGGAAGGCATAGATGACCGCCGCGGTGGCGGCCGCGAGCGCGCCCGCAGCCGCGCCGGCAAGAGCGGGGGAGGCAGGTGCAGCCCGCCGTAGCGCCAGCAGCAGGGCCACCAGGGGCGCGAGTGCAAAGAGCGGGATGGCCGTCAGGCACACGAGCGCATTGCTGCCGACAAGGCGCGCCTTCCAGGCGTTGGCGGGCAGCACGGCGAGTTCGGTCCCGAGCGCCACCGCCGCGACGAGCAGGACCGGCAGCACGGCCCACCGCCATCGCGCGGTGGCGACCGGCCGCGCCAGCGCAAGGCAGGCGCTGCAAGCAGCCATCAGGGCCGCCAGCACCAGCACGAGCTTGAAGTCGAAGCGCCAGGTCGCGAAGGCAGCTGCCAGGTCGACGCGCGTTCCGAACTCGATCGCGAAGATCACGAGCGACACCAGCGCGCCCGCCACGACGGCCCGGCCCACGGCGCGTCCAAGCGGCCTCGTCGAACCGGCGCGGTCGGCGACCAGGGATGTCACGAGCTGCTCGGTCTTCATGTCCTGTCCTTGCGATAGGCATTGGCCAGGGCGCGAAGGGCACGATGCAGCGTGACCCGGACGGCGCCTTCGCTCATGCCCATCCGTACACCCACGTCCCGCGCGCTCTGCCCCTCGATGGAAATTCCTTCCACGATCCGCCGCTGGCGCTCGGGCAGGCTGGACAGCATCTGTCGTGCATCGAGGGCGCTTCCCTCCTCTGCCGCCGCAAGCGCGGCGAGCGTTTCGGAATGGTCGTCGATATCGACATGATCGGTAAAGCCGCGGCGGCGTAGATGATCGACCAGCTTGTGGCGCGCGATCGCA
Source organism: Reyranella sp. (assembly GCF_965279625.1). Taxonomy (GTDB): domain Bacteria; phylum Pseudomonadota; class Alphaproteobacteria; order Reyranellales; family Reyranellaceae; genus Reyranella. Next base: position 4,015,179 of record NZ_OZ257251.1, on the reverse strand, counting down.
CGCAGCCAGGGCTGCAGCGGCTGGCTCTCGTCCCACGTGTCGCGCTTCAGATGCATGGCCAGCAAAGTCTCCTGGACGATGTCCTCGCAATCGGCATTCGGCCGGCCGGCTGCCGCCAGGCCGCGCGACGCCACGGCGCGCAACCAGGAAGCGACGAGGAGCAGCAGGCGCCGATAGGCCTCGTCATCCCCTTTCCGGGCCGCCCGCATGAGTGCGGAGAGATCTTCCGGATCGGACAACGGGCCCACTCTTCACGCATTCGTGTTGGATGACCGAAACATTACAGGCGCTTTGGACAAAAAAGAAAGCGGCACGCCTGTAACGCGGACGCGGCTACGCCCGAATGATCTCTTGCGAGCCGAGATTGGCTCGAGAGCCCTGGAGGATTTGTCCATGATCAATCGTACCACCACTGCCGCCCTTGCCGCCGCCGTCGCTGCCGCGGCCCTGATGTCGTCCGGCGCCAACGCCCAGACCGCCAACACCGACAAGGAAAAGTGCTACGGCATTTCGATGGCGGGCAAGAATGACTGCGCCGCCACCGGCAACAATTCCTGTGCCGGCCAGTCCAAGGCCGATTACGACGCCAAGGCCTGGAAGTACGTCGCCAAGGGCTCTTGCGCGACCATGGACGTCACCCTGAAGGACGGCATGAAGCGCAAGGGCACCCTGACCCCCATGTAAAGAGCCTCGTCGTGACGGCGGACTGCCTCCTTCGTGCCGGTGCCGGGCTGAAGCCCGAACACCAGCGGCACATCCTCGAAGCCCGGCCCGATATCGGCTGGTTCGAGGTGCATGCCGAAAATCACATGGGGGCCGGCGGTCCGCCGCATCACTTCCTGGAGCGCGTACGCGCGCTCTATCCCGTGTCGGTGCATGGCGTGGGCCTGTCGATCGGATCGGCCGGCGGCATGGCCTCCGGCCATCTCGCCCGCCTGAAGTCGGTGGTCGACCGCTATCAGCCTTTCATCGTGTCGGAACATCTCGCCTGGTCGACGCATGACGGGATCTTCCTGAACGATCTGCTGCCCCTGCCCTATACGGAGGCCACGCTGTCGCTGGTGACGCGCCATGTCGACGAGGCCCAGACGTTGCTCGGGCGACGCATCCTCATCGAGAATCCGTCGACCTATCTCCGCTTCGACGAGGATGAAATGCCGGAGACGGATTTCCTGCGGGCACTCGCACGACGCAGCGGCTGCGGTCTGCTGCTCGACGTCAACAACGTCGTCGTCTCCGCCGCCAATCACGGCTTCGATCCGCGGTCCTATCTCGCCACGTTTCCGGTCGAACATGTCGGTGAGATCCATCTTGCCGGTTATGCCGTGCTGGGGGATCCCGAGGAACCCCTGCTGGTCGATACGCACGACCGCCCCGTCCCGCCTGAAGTCTGGGACCTCTATCACCGGCTGATCACACGGCTCGGCCCCCTGCCGACGCTCATCGAGTGGGATTCCAGCGTGCCGGCCTGGCCGATCCTCGCAGCGGAAGTGGCGCGCGCGGAGGCGCTGCTGCGCGCAGCCGACGAAGTTCGTGTCCGGGCGGCCTGACATGCTCCCGCTTCCCCGCACGCAGCAGACCTTCGCCCACGCGCTGCTGCACTCCGAGCTGCAAGTGCCCTCGGCGGTGGCTGAGAGGGCCGGGCCGACGCGCGAACGGCGCTTCGCCGTCCATCGCAACAACGTGAAGGCGAGCCTGGTCGCAACACTGGCCGCGAAGTTCCCCGTCATCCAGAGATTAGTCGGCGAGGATTTCTTCGAAGCAACCGCTCTTGTCTTCGTCGAACGCCATCCACCGCGCTCGCCCGTCCTCGCGGACTACGGCGCCGACCTCCCCGATTTCCTCGGGACATTCGAGCCCGCCGCCGATCTGCCCTATCTCCTCGACGTGGCGCGTCTCGAATGGGCGCGACACGAAGCCTTCCATGCCGCCGATGCGGCGGCGTCATCCATCGCCAGTCTCGCCGCGCTTGCGGCAGACGACCTCGGGTCGGTGCGGCTGATCCTGCATCCAGCGGCTCTAGTCGTTGCCTCGCCCTGGCCGATCGTCTCGATCTGGACGACCAACACGCTCGACGCCGAGGTCCGGCGGATCGGCCCGGACGCTCCCGGTGAGATCGCGCTGATCACCCGGCCGGACCAGGAAGTCTTCCTCCATCTGTTGCCGCAGGGCGCCGACCGCTTGGTCACGGCTCTCGCGGAGGGCACCCCGCTAGGCGAGGCCACCGCCAGGGTGCCGGACGGCTTCGACCTGTCGACCGCGCTCGCTTTGCTCTTCAGCGCCGGCGCCATTGCCGGCCTTTACGGAGACCCATCCGCATGACCGCGCTGCTCCATCGCCTCGACTCGCTTCTGGCGCAGATCCCGCACGAGGTGCTGGCCCTCCTCGCACGCCTTTCCGTCGGCACGATCTTCCTGCGCTCGGGTCTGCTGAAGCTCGACGGGTGGGCCGGCGGTACGACCCTCGCGCTGTTTCGCGAGGAGTACATGTTGCCGCTCCTGTCGCCCGAGCTGGCGTCCTACCTCGCGACGGGGGCGGAGCTCAGTCTGCCGATCCTGTTGTTTCTCGGCCTGTTCACGCGGCCCGCCGCGCTCGCGCTGCTGGGCATGACCCTGGTGATCGAGATCTTCGTCTATCCCAACGCCTTCGACACGCACGGCGTCTGGGCTGTGGCACTGCTCTATCTCGCCAAGTTCGGGCCGGGCCGTCTCGCGCTCGACCGCCTCCTGTTCACGTCGGCAGCGCCTAGCGCTTACGGACGGGCTTGAGATCGGAAGCGATCGGATAGGCCGTGGTCGACTTCACGCGCTCCATCGAGAAGCGCGAGGTGACGTTCTTGAGCGGCATGGTGTCGATCAGCTTCTTGTAGAACAGATCATAGGCCTGCATGTCGGGAACCGCGACGCGCAGCATGTAGTCGATGTCGCCGGCCATGCGATGGAACTCCATCACCTCGGGCATGGCCGTGACTGTGCTGGCGAACTTGGAGAGCCAGGCCGAGGAATGGTCGCCGGTCTCGATCGACACGAAGACGGTCAGCCCCATGCCGATCGACTCGGGCGAGATCAGTGCCACCCGCTTCAGGATGACGCCGGACTTCTCCAGCCGCTGGATGCGCTTCCAGCAGGGGCTCTGCGAGAGACCCACACGATGCGCGATCTGCGCCAGCGAAAGGCTCGCATCCTCCTGGAGGAGCGCCACGATCTTCTTGTCGATGGCATCCATGATTCGAATATCCATATGCGGCGGGCCGCCCCACTCAATTCGGTAGTCTAGACCGGAAGAGACTCCAGGCGCACCGGCGCGCCCAACCGCTCGGAGAGCACGATGGCGAGCGCCTCGGCGTCGCCATCCACATCCACCCGTCCGGCATAGTTCACGAGCCGGGGCGGCGCCCCGTCGAACCAGGACAGGCGCCACGCGCCGGCCTCGCACATCAGCGTACCCACGACGCGCCCCTGCGCGGAAATCGTCCAGAGAGCGGGCTCTTCGTAGGCCGCCTGGAACAGGCGCGCCGCCCGGGCGACGAGGGTGCTGGCAAAACTGAGCATGCCGGAACTGTACGGGCGCCTTCGCTACTGCAGCAATGAAACGGTCGGTCGAATCGGACGGCCGCGACGGCAGGAATAACTCCGGCACCCGTCCGCGGGAGAATATTCTCCCGATAGGGCCTCGCTCAGGGCCGGACGGCCGGTGTCTCCAGTTTCAGCCCCTTCGCCCGCTCCATCAGGTAGAACTCCAGGGCGGTATATTCCGGAGCATCGAGCGGCCACGCCTCGGCGCGGATACCGACGAGGCAGTTGCGCAACCGCCGCTTGAGAGAGCCCAGCGCCTGCCACTCCAACCGATAGATGGGATAGCCCGTGGGATGCGCCTCCGGAATGGCGATGCCCGCAAGCTTCTTGCCGGCATTGTCGTCATGGCAGATCGCGCAGGACAGATTGAGCTGGCCCTGACGGCGGCGATAGATCTCCGCTCCTTGTGCGCGAAAGGCTTCGAGGCGCGGGTCGTCGGGCGGCGCGATGGGCAGACCGCGCGACTGGTGCGCGACATAGGCGGTGAGCGCCAGGAGGTCACGGTTCTCGGCCGGCAGAGGCTCGGCCTTTTGATGTTCGGTGCGGCAGAGATTGATTCGGCCTTCGAGATCGACCGGACGGTCGCCGCCTTGCGGGATGGCAGGATAGCGCACAGCCACGCCCTTCATGCTGGCGGCAGCGACGCCATGGCAGTCGGCGCAGGATTTTTCCGCGACGCCCGCTCGCCTGGCCCAGAGTTGGCCGCCGAGTTGAACGAACAGCATGCCGGGATTGGAGGTGTCGTCGTCCTGCATCGTCTGCAGGGCCTCGCCCATGTCCTGGTAGCCGGAACGCCGCTTGTCGCCCCCCGCCTGGGCCGCCGCATAGGACGCGGCGAATATCAGGCCAAGGCCAATGACGAGCAGTCGCCTGGTCATTCGACGGCGATGTCGACCCGATGCTCGGCGGCAAAGTCCTCGTCGCCTGTCCAGCGCAGGACCACCGTGCCGCTCTCGTTCGCCTTGGCGAAGAAGGAGACGAAGGGATTGGCGGCGATCGCGGGCGACATGTCCATCGTGAAGATCTCGCTGCCGTTCCAGGTGGCAGTGAAGCGCTCGATGATGTTGCGCGGAATGATGCGGCCGTTGGGACCGGGCCGGAACCCGGTCTCCATCGGATGCAGGATCAGGGCCTTGATCTCGATGACGTCGCCGCGCTTGGCGGTCTTCGGGGCGTTCACCAGGATGTTCGACATCAGGTCGCCTCCTCGAGGCAGGCGGCGAGAGTCACGATCACGTCGGCACCGGCACTCCAGAATTTGCCGTCGCTGGTCTCGGCGATAGCGATGATCCGCTGGCTGTCGCCGAGTTTGATGCGGGTTCCGACGATGGCCTTGCCGTTGTGCGGCCCGAGGCGCGCGGAGAAGACATTGGGCTGCGGGTTCTTCTCGTTGAAGACATGGATCGCCTTGACGTGGTCGGCAGCGGTCATCGGACTGTCGACCGACACGGTGAGCGGCACGGTGCTGCCGTTCTCGACCAGCGGCGGCACGTCGAGCTTCACGCGGCCTTGCGTTGGCGTCGCCGCGCCGACGACCTTCTTGATCGCTTCGGCCATGGCTTCAGGCGTCGCCGCCGCGGGGGCGAGTGGCACGATGACGATGGCAGCAGTGGTGGCGACTGTGCCGGCCAGGAAACGACGTCGGTCCATTCAATCCTTCAACGTGACGAGGTAGGCCACGACGTCCTCGACCTGCGCGGCCGTGAGGATCGTCTTGCCGTCGAAGCTGCGAGCGACCCGGTGCAGGCCCTCGGTGCGATAGTAGGCCGGCATGATCGTGTCGGCATTGAGACGCGACCCGTCGACGATGCGCAGACGCAATTGTCCCTCCGACCAGCGCGAGCCGGCGCCGGCGAGACTCGGCGCCAGGTCCCCCTGAAAGCGCTCCTCGGCGATCGGGCCGGAATGGCAGAGCAGGCACAGGCCCACGCTGCGGTTGGCGACGATCGCGCGCCCGCGCGCGGCATCGCCCGGCTGGCCGGTGAGCGAGCGGGGAATCGAATCGTCGACGATCTGGGGCGTGACCTGCTGGGCCGCCACGGGACCGGCAACGAGCACGAGGACGAGGACGAGCACGGCCCGCATCGCATCACCCGAACGTCTCGGCGGTGATGGTGCGGAACCAGCTCGATGCGTAGAGCGCTTCCTGTCCGCGCAGGCCGCCCACGGCCACGAGCGGGCTGGTGCCGCCGGCACCGGGAATGTCGGTGAGCTGGCCCTTGTCGGGACGATAGACGCCGGCGATCGAGATGCCGTAGTCGGCCGCGACCAGGCTGTAGCAGGTGTTGATCACGACCGGATCCTGCGGCTTGTCACCGGCCAGTAGCTTCACCAGGGCGGCGGCACAGACCTTGGCCTGGGCATTGGCGGCGAAGGCCGATTTGGGCATGCTGCCCATGATCGCCGCGTCGCCCAGCACATGGATGTTGGGCCGCAAGGTCGATTCGAAGGCGACCGGTTCGACCGGGCACCAGCCGGTACGATCGGCGACGCCGGCCTGCGCGGCGATGGCGCCGGCCTTCTGCTGCGGGATCACGTTGGCAACCGATGCCTTGTGGGCACCGAACTCGGTCGTGAGGGTGAGCGTCGCGGGATCGACCGAGGTCACCTTGCCGCCCTGGCTGAGCGGCACCCATTCGATCATGCCCTGATAGAGTTCGGCCCAGCCGTTCTGGAACAGGCGCTGCTTGGAGAAGGCATCCTTCGAGTCGAGCAGCAACAGCTTCGACTTCGGCTTCCAGATATTGAGCCAGTAGGCGATCAGGCTGGCGCGTTCATAGGGACCGGGCGGACAGCGGAAGGGATTGGCGGGCGCCGACATCACGACCAGCCCGCCATCGTCCATCCCCTGCAACTGCCGGCGCAGCAGCACGGTCTGCGCCCCCGCCTTCCAGGCATGCGGCATCTTCTCGGCAGCGGCCTCGTCGTAGCCGGGGATGGCGCCCCAGTTGAAATCGATACCGGGGGACATGACCAGGCGGTCGTAGGAAAGCTTGTTGCCGTCGGCTAGCGTGACGGTCTTCGACTCGGCATCGACCGAAGTCGCGCTGGTCTCGGCGACGGTGACGCCGGCGCCCTTGATGCCGTCGTAGCGGAACTGCTGCTGGTCCATCTCGCGCAGGTTGGCGAGCACGGAGTTGCTGAACGGACAGGACGTGTAGACGGGATTGGGCTCGACCAGGGTGACGTCGAGCGCTGGCTGCAGCCCCTTCAGCGTGCGCGCCGCCGTGGCGCCACCGAAGCCGCCGCCGATCACGACGACGTTGGCCTTGCCCTGCGCGGACACGACGGAAGGTGCGAGCCCCGCCGCGGCGGTGAGCTTCAGGAAATGACGGCGCGTCGCCATGCCTGCTGTGTCCCTACTCCGGTTGCACCGCGAACCAGGCCGCGATGGCCTCGGTCTGCTGGTCGTCGAAACCCTTGGCGATGCGGCCCATCACGCTCGACGGCCAAGCGCCGCTGCGATACTCGCGCATGAAGGTGACGATGTCCTGGGCCTTGCGGCCCGCGATGTGCGGAATCACCGAATCCGCGACCGTCTTGGGCGCGTGGCAGCCGGTGCAGGAGCTGGCGCCCGGCGGCGCGTCGGCCGCCGTTGCCGGACCGGCCAGCAGGATCATGCTGACCAGGCCCGGCAGCAGCGTTCGATGCATCAGGCGCCCTTCTTCAGGTCGTTGTTCGCCAGCGGTAGGTTGCGCACCCTCTTGCCCGTCGCCTTGGCGATCGCGTTCAGCACGGCAGGCGCCGCGACCGCGATGGTCGGCTCGCCGACGCCGCCCCAGAAATCGTGGGTCGGCACCAGGACCGTCTCGACGTCGGGCATCTCGTCGATGCGCATCACGTTATAGCTGTCGAAGTTAGTCTGCTCGACCGCGCCGTCCTTCACCGTGATCTCGCCGTACAGGGCAGCCGACAGGCCGTAAACGAACGAGCCTGCGACCTGGCGGTCGATCTGCGCCGGATTGACTACGTGACCGGGATTGGTGGCCGCCGTGATCTTGTGGATCTTGAGCTGCCCATCGGGGCTCACCGAGACCTCGGCGACGCCGGCGACGTAGCTACCGTAGCCCATGACCTGCGAGATGCCGTGGTAGCGGCCCTCCGGCAGCGGCTTGCCATAGCCCGCCTTGTCGCAGGCGGCCTTGAGCACCGCCGCCCATTTCGGCTTCAGGTACTTCAGGCGATAGGCGAGCGGATCCTGGCCCGCCGCCGCCGCCAGCTCGTCCATGAAGCATTCCATGTAGACGGCGTTCTGGTTCACGTTCACGCCCCGCCAGAAGCCCGCCGGGATGTGCGGGTTGCGCATGGCATGATCGATCATGAGGTTGGGGATGTCGTAGCCATAGGCCGCCTCGACACCGCTCTGCATGAGCCCCTGGAAGGTAGCTGGATCCATGCCGTTCACGAGGTTCTGCGGCAGCAGCGAGGCCAGGATCGACTGGCCGGAGATGCGCACGTGCAGGCCGACCAGGTTGCCCTGGGCGTCGAGCCCGGCCGTCATCTTGGCCATCGTCGTGGGATGGTACTGGCAGTGCGTCATGTCCTCTTCGCGCGACCAGATGAGCTTGATCGGCGTGCCGGGCATCTCCTTGGCCGCGAGCACGGCCTGACGCACATAATCCGAGCGACCGCGCCGGCCGAAGCCGCCGCCCAGCATGAGCTTGTAGACCTCGCATTTGGCGATCGGCAGGCCGGCCGCTTCCGACGCCGCGGCCAGAGCCGCCTCGCCGTTCTGCGTGCCGCACCAGACCTCGCACTTCTCCGGTGTGAAGCGCGCCGTGGCGTTCATCGGCTCCATGGTGACATGGTGCTGGTAGGGGAAGCTGTAGACGGCCTCGACCTTCTTGGCGGCGCCCTCGATCGCCTTCTGCGCGTCGCCCGCCTTGTTGCCGACGAAGGCTTCCTTGGCGTCGAGGCCCTCCTTCAGCGTGGCCTTGATGGTCTCGGTCGAGACCTTGCCTAGATCACCGACGTTCCAGTTCGTCGTGACGGCGTCGAGCGCCGTCTTGGCCTGCCAGTAGGTGTCGGCCACGACCACGACGGCGTCCCCGTCGATGGCGAAGATCTTCTTCACGCCCGGCATCTTCTCGGCCTTGCTGGCGTCGAAGTCCTTGAGCTTGCCGCCGATCACCGGGCAGGCGCGCACGGTCGCGTTGAGCATCCCCGGCATCGCGTAATCCATGCCGTAGAGCTGCTTGCCCGTGACCTTCTCGACCGTGTCGAGCCGCTTCAGCGGCTTGCCCGCGATCTTCCAATCCTTCGGGTCCTTGAGCTTCACGTCCTTGGGCGGCTCGAGTTCGGCCGCCGCGGCAGCGACGGCTCCGTAGGTCAGAGTCTTGCCCGACGCCTTGTGTGTGATGGTGCTGTTCGCCGCGCTGCAGTCCGCGGCCGGCACGTTCCACTGCTTGGCCGCCGCCGCGATCAGCATCTCGCGCGCGATGGCGCCGCCTTCGCGGACATATTGCTGGCTTTCGCGGATGCCGCGGCTGCCGCCGGTCGAGAAGTTCTTCCAAACTCGGTTGCGCTTCAGGTTCTCGCCGGGCGTCGGATATTCCCAGGTGACCTTGTTCCAGTCGCAGTCCAGCTCCTCGGCCACGAGTTGGCAGAGGCCGGTGAGCGTGCCCTGCCCCATCTCGGAACGGGCGATGCGGATCACGACCTTGTCGTCTGGGTGGATGACCACCCAGGCATTCAGCTCCCTGACGGTCTGGGCGTGCGCCACGTTTTCGTCGAAGGGCAGATGGAAGCCGAGCGAGAAGCCGCCGGCAACGGCGGCGCCGCTGACCAGGAAGCCGCGACGGCCGAGAGAGGTCTGGATCGTCATGATGCGTCCCCTTAGGCCTTCGCCGCGGCATGGATGGCCGCGCGAACCTGCTGGTAGGTGCCGCAGCGGCAGATGTTGGTCATCGCCTCGTCGATGTCGGCATCGGTCGGATTGGGCTTGGCGGCGAGCAGCGCCGTCGCAGCCATCACCATGCCGCTCTGGCAGTAGCCACACTGGGGCACGTCGAGCTCGACCCAGGCCTTCTGGATCTTGTTCAGCACACCGTTCTCGGCGACCGCTTCGATGGTGACGACCTTCTGCGTTCCCACGGCATTCACGGGGATGCTGCAGGAACGCACCGGTGCACCGTCGATATGGACCGTGCAGGAGCCGCATTGCGCGATGCCGCAGCCATACTTGGTGCCGGTGAGGCCCAGTTGTTCGCGCAGCACCCAGAGGAGTGGAGTATCCGGATCGGCAGTGTAGTCGACCGACTTGCCGTTGACGTTGAGGACAGCCATCCCAGTCTCCCGTTGTTCAGGAACTATTGAAATAGCGTAGCCCAGCGAGGGCTCGACCGCTTGGCAGACGTGCTGCATTCACGGAGGTGTGATGCTGTCAGCCGACGCAGACCTCGAATACCCGCCGGTAATTACCGCCCAGGAGTTTTGCCGTTTCTTCTGCGTTGAATCGTGTACGCAGAGCGGCCGCCAATTGTGGCAGATCGGTGTAACTCGGCATTGCACTCCCGCCCACGAGCCCCATCTGGTCGGTGCCGAGGCCGACGTGATCGATGCCGACGACATCGACCATCCGCGCGAAGCCGTCGGTCGCGTAGACAACGATATTGGGAAAATAGTCGGCGACCGGCCAGATACCGACAACGCCGCCCGTTGCGGCGACCGCCTTCGCATGATCCGGCAGGATGCGGCGCGTCCAGGCGGCAGGCCGGGTGATGAGCGAGGTGTGCGAGAGAACAAGCGGTTTCGTCGTGACGGCCGCGGCCTTCTTGACGCCCTCGAAAGTGGCGTGCGCCACGTCGACAATGATGCCCAGCGCGCTGCAACGACGGATCACCTCGGCGCCGAACGGCGTCAAACCCGTCATGCACGCTGGGCTCGGTCTGGATGTCGCCCAGCTCGTTGGGCCGGTAGTGCGTGAGCTGAAGGTGGCGCAACGCCCAGCGCTGGTACGCCTCGTCGAGGCGCTCGATCTCGCCCTCGAGGAAGTCGGCGCCTTCCGACGCCACGATGAGGGAAGGCTTGCCGGAGCGGGCAGCCCGCAACTCCGCCGCGGTCCTGACGATCGGCATCCCCTGCTCACGCGCCAGCGCGTGCAGGGCCGGGAACGAGTGCTGGCTGAACGCATAGAGTTCGCCGGGCCTGGGCTCGCGGGCTGGCCGCAGACGCCCATTGGTGAGCTGGATGATTGGTGAATCGGAAACGACCGCCAGCGAGATCGCCGAAAGGCCGCCCTGGCGCATCGGATCCGCGACGGCAGAGAAGCCACCGCGGCCGTAGCTCATTCGCGTCAGGTTGCCGGCGTGACTGTGAATATCGACCGCCAGACCGTCCGCTGCCTGCGCCACCGCCGGGACCGGAAGACAGAAGAGCGGGCTCGCAGCATCAACGTCCGACGCTTGACCATTCGCGCGACCTCGGCCTCGCGCACCTGATAGCGCCAGCCGTCCGTGTAGGCCGACACGCACCAGACGCCGCTGACACGCAGCGCCCCAGTCGGGGTCTTCAGCGGCCGCTCGGCAAAGACCTCGACGACCGCCGACGGATTGTTGGGCGCGCAGCCTACGCAGCAACCGGGCTCTGCCATGAGCAGGAATGCCTCGGCGGCGCCCCTCGGCTGCGACGGGAGGGCAAAGCCCACGATCTCGACGCGCTTGCCATCGGCCTTGTCAGCCCGCGCTGTCCCGAGGTCGCGCCACGAGAGACGCATCGGCTCCTCTACAGTTTGGCCGGCGGATAATAGGGGCGATCGCCGAGCGCCTGCACCCGCTTCCAGAACTCCGGGCCCGATGCCTTGCCGACCTCGTCGAGATCGGCCGCCTGGCGCCACAGGCTCCACGAGTTGGGATGCAGGCGGCTCGCTTCAGCCATCTGCCGGTCGCCTTCGGCGGCGCGGCCGTTGGCGCGCAGCCAGACCCCGAGGCGGAAACGCGCCCGCGCCTCGGCGATTTCGGGCGTGACCTTCGGCAGGCTTGCACGCGCCACTTCGGCCGGCAGCGCATGCGCGCCGGTCGTGACCCAGGCACGCACCGCGTCGAGATAGGCTTGCCGCACGGCCAGGCGCTCGGCCTGGTCCTCCGGGGTCATCGTGCGCGTCGCGAGATCCATGCGCCGGAAATGGTCGGTCGAGCCCGCGGTTTCGGGCGGGCGGGCGATCCGGCCCTGCTCGTCGATCCAGATCGCCTGCGGCACGTTCACGAGATTATAGAGGTCCTCGAGGCGATGATCGGTGTCGATCAGCTGCCAGTAGGACGACTTCGCCTGTTCGATCCATGGACGGGCATGCTCGGCGCCACGGCTCTCCTGCGCCACGGCCACGACCATGAACCCCTTGTCCTTCAGTTCTTCGTAGAGGGCCTGCCACACGGGCAAGTCAAAGCGGCAGCCTCACCAACTCGCCCAGGTGGCGAGGAAGACCTTGCGGCCGCGAAGCTGCGACAGCGAACGCGGCACGCCGTCGACATCCGGCAGGGTGAAGCTGGGTGCCTCGAGCCCCTCGAGCGCGGCGTTGCGCTCTTCGGCCGGTGCACCCAATGCCCAGACGTCGCGCGTTTCGCTTCCGACGACGGGGCCACCCAGCTTCTTCCAGAAGGCTTCGAGGTCGACTTCGTTGGGCGCGAGCGCAGACGCCGGCAACGGCACGCACAGATCGGCCTGGCACATGCCTTCGGGCTTCAACGTCCAGCCGGTGACACGCTCGGCATCGACGGGACTCACCCAGAGCCCGTCATGCGCGCCGACGTCGTACTCGCCCGTGGGCGTGAGGATCTTCGTCATCGCGGCCTCCCGTTCCAAATCACTTAGGTGTCGAGATCGTCACTTCCTTCGAGGTGATGAACTCCAGCAGCACGGGCACGCCCTTTTGGGTCTGCTCGATGCCGCGCTTGATCGCCGGGATGATGTCCTCCGGCCTCGTCACGCGCTCGCCATAACCGCCGAAGGCCCGCGCCATGGCGGCATAGTCGCCCGAGATGTCGGTCGAGCGATACTTCTCGGTCGACACCTTCATGATGTGCAGTTCGATCGCCATCGAGAAGTTGTTGAGCAGGATCGACATGATCGGAATGCGCTCGCGCACCGCGGTCTCGAAGTCCATGCCGGTGAAGCCGATGGCGGCATCGCCCCAGACGTTGATGCACAGCTTGTCGGGGCAGGCGAGCTTGGCGCCCATGGCGAGGCCGAGCCCGTAGCCCAGCTGCGTGGTCTTGCCCCAGCCGATATAGGTGTGCGGCGCGGTGGTCTTCCAAAACGGCGAGAGCTGGTCGCGCGGGCTGCCGGCATCGTGGGTGATGATCGTGTTGGCCTTGTCGACCGTGTGCTGCAGGTCCCAGAGGACGCGGTAGGGATTGAGCGGCGCCTCGTTGTTGGTGAGCTTGGGCATCCACTCGTCGAGCCACGCGTCGGCGATCGGCTTGATCTCCGCCACGACAGGCGCGGCATCGCGCTTCTTGCCCCCGACCAGCTTGCTGCACTCGTCGATCATGGCGCGGAGTGCGAGCTTGGCATCGCCGATCAGGCCGTACTGGCAGCGCACGTCCTTGTTCAGATGGTTGGGATCGAGCGTGGTGTGGATCACCGTCTTGCCCTTCGGCATCGAGATGCCGAAGTTGGTCTCGGTGAAGGAGCAGCCGATGCCGAACAGCACGTCGCACTTGTCGAGGAAGTGGCGGACCTGCCTCGGATAGGCGCGTCCGCCCGAGCCCAGCGACAGCGGATGGGTCTCGTCGAAGCTGCTCTTGCCCTGCAGCGAGGTACAGACGGGAATCGCCAGCAGTTCGGCCAGCTCCTTCAGCTCGTCATAGGCCTCGGCCCAGTGCACGCCGTGACCGGCATAGATGACGGGACGCTTGGCCTCGACCAGCACCTTCGCGGCTTCCGTCACGGCGGCCGGATCGGGACCGTAGCGCGTCGGCTTGATCGGCTCGTAGGTCAGCGGATCGGGCGCGTCCTCGCCATTGGCTTCGGCCGGGAACTCGATAATGACCGGCGAGCCGCGGCCGTTGCGCAGCAGGCTGAAGGCCCGGCGCATGACGTTCTCGATGTCGGCGCCCGAAGTGATCGGCTCGGCATGTTTGGCGACATGCGCCATGGTGATGGTCGAGTTGAAATTCGGCGGCACGTGCGCGATGCGGCGCGGATAGCCCGCCGGGATGACCAGCAGCGGCACCGATTCGCCGTAGGCCTGGGCCACGCCGCCATAGGCGTTCTCCGAGCCCGGACCGCTCTGCATGCAGAACACGCCCATCTTGCGGCCCTTGGTCATGCGCGACATGGCGTCGGCCATGTGAAGGCCGATACGCTCCTGGCGCACGATGATCGGACGGATGTCGATCGCGGCGCAGTGCTCGATCAGATGGTTGACGGGATAGGCGAAGAGATACTCGACCCCTTCGCGCTTCAGGATTTCCGCGACTGCCGGGCCGGTCTTCATCTTCGTTTCTCCCTACGGTGGAGCCTTACAGTGGCTCTCCCCTCCGCCCTTCGGGCACCTCCCCCGTCAGACGGGGGAGGCAGGGAGGGGGTGGGCCTCAGACGAGGTCCTACTTGTTCAATTCCTTCATCGCGCTGTCGAGACCGCCCAGGGTAAGCGGGAACATGCGATTGCTCGTCAGCTGCTGCAGCAGCTGGATCGACGGTGTGTAACTCCAGTGCCGCTCCGGCACGGGATTGAGCCACGCCATGCTGCGATAGGTGTCGGCCACGCGCTGGATCCAGACCTGGCCCGCTTCCTCGTTCCAATGCTCCACCGAGCCGCCGGGATAGGCGATCTCGTAGGGGCTCATCGAGGCGTCACCCACGAACAGTACCTTGTAGTCCGGCGGATAGGTATGGAGCATCTGCGCCGTCGAGAAGGTGTCGACGTGACGGCGGCGATTGTCCTTCCACAGCTTCTCGTAGAGGCAGTTGTGGAAGTAGAAGAACTCGAGGTGCTTGAATTCCGAGCGGGCCGCCGAGAACAGCTCCTCGCAGACCCGGATATGCGCGTCCATCGAGCCGCCGATGTCGAACAGGATCAGCAGCTTCACCTTGTTGCGCCGCTCCGGGACCATCTTGATGTCGAGATAGCCGGCATTGCGCGCCGTCGAGCGGATCGTGTCGGGCATGTCGAGCTCGACCTCGGCACCCTCGCGTGCGAACTTGCGCAGGCGGCGCAGCGCGATCTTGATGTTGCGCGTGCCGATCTCGACCGTGTCGTCGAGGTTCTTGTACTCGCGCTTGTCCCACACCTTGACGGCGCGGCCCTCGCGGCCCTTGTCCTGGCCGATGCGCACGCCCTCGGGATTGAAGCCGTAGGCCCCGAACGGCGAGGTGCCGGCCGTGCCGATCCACTTGTTGCCGCCCTGGTGCCGCTTCTGCTGCTCCTCGAGACGCTTCTTAAGCGTCTCCATGAGCTTCTCCCAGCCGCCCATCGACTCGATCTGCTTCTTCTCCTCTTCGGTGAGAAGCTTCTCGGCCAGCTTGCGCAGCCATTCCTCGGGGATCTCGGCGGCGACGCCCTCGGGAGGCAGCGCCTCAAGCCCCTTGAAGACAGTGCCGAACACGCGGTCGAACTTATCGAGGTTGCGCTCGTCCTTCACCAGCGCGGCGCGCGACAGATAGTAGAAATCGTCGACGCTGTAGTCGGCGACCCCCTTGTCCATCGCGTCCATCAGGGAAAGATATTCCTTGATGGAGACCGGCAGCTTGGCGTTGCGCAGCTCGAGGAAGAAGTTGATGAACATCGCGTTCTCCTCTCAGCGGTAATTACTGGCGCTGCTCCCGCCGCGCCATGAAGGCCAGACGCTCGAACAGGTGCACGTCCTGCTCGTTCTTCAGCAGTGCGCCGTGCAGCGGCGGAATGAGCTGCTTGGAGTCCTTGGAGCGCAGCGACTCCGGCGACATGTCCTCGACCATCAGCAGCTTCAGCCAGTCGAGCAGTTCGGAGGTCGACGGCTTCTTCTTCAGACCCGGCACTTCGCGGATGTCGTAGAACACGTTCAGCGCCTCGCGCAGCAGGTTGCGCTGCAGGTCGGGGTAGTGCACGTCGACGATCTGCGTCATCGTCTCGCGATCGGGGAAGCGGATGTAGTGGAAGAAGCAGCGGCGCAGGAAGGCGTCCGGCAGTTCCTTCTCGTTGTTCGAGGTGATCATCACGATCGGGCGCTCGGTCGCCTTGATGGTCTGCTGCGTCTCGTAGACGTAGAATTCCATGCGATCGAGTTCCTGCAGCAGATCGTTGGGGAACTCGATGTCGGCCTTGTCGATCTCGTCGATCAGCAAGATTGGGCGGACCGGGGCGGTGAAGCCCTCCCACAGCTTGCCCTTCTTGATGTAGTTGCCGATGTCCTTCACGCGCTCGTCGCCGAGCTGGCTGTCGCGCAGGCGCGAGACCGCGTCATACTCGTAGAGGCCCTGCTGAGCCTTGGTGGTCGACTTGATGTGCCACTCGATGATCGGGGCGTTCAGCGCCTTGGCCACTTCATGCGCCAGGACGGTCTTGCCGGTGCCGGGCTCGCCCTTGATGAGCAGCGGACGCTGCAGCGCGATCGCCGCGTTCACCGCCACGCGCAGGTCGTCGCTGGCAACGTAGGAGTCGGTACCGGTAAATTTCATGGTGCAAAATCCAAATTTCACTGTGGTTAAAGCCACCCTAGAGGGGCGGTTTCAGGCCAGCAAGGCCGCGCGAACAGGTCAGCCGCCCGCGCGGACGATGAAATAGACCAAAGCGGCACAGGCGAGCAGGACAGACATCGCAAGGCGGCTCGACGCGAAGGCAAGCCGCGGTGCGGGTGCGCCCGGTTCGACCGCCTGATCGATCCGCTTTCGCCCGGTGATCATGGGGCCGACCAGATTGTGCCGCTTCCAGACGAGGTAGAGCGCGACGGCGAAGACATGGATCGCCACCAGAACGAGCAGCACGTTGATCCACCACGCATGAAAATCGGTCGCCCGCTCGACCCACTTGTCGGCGACCTTGAGCGCGAGAGGTCCGTTCACCATGCCGGTGTCGGTGTCGGCGCTGAACAGACCGGCCACGACCTGGGCCAGTACGGCGAAGATCAGCACGAGCACCATGGCGCCGCCCACCGGATTGTGCCCGGCATCGCACGGGCCCTCCTTGCGGAACAGATGTGCAATATGCGCGAACGCAGCCCGGGGGCCCTTGAGGAAACTGGAGAAGCGCGCGGTGGTGCTGCCGACGAAGCCCCAGGCGAGGCGGAAGAGCAGTAAGGTCAGGATGGCATAGCCCGACCAGAAATGGAGTTGCATCCAATCCCCGCCGGCTCGCCCGCTGAAATACGAGGTCGCCATCAGGGCGACCAGCAACCAGTGGAACAGCCGGACGGGCACGTCCCAGACGAGGATCTTGTCGTTCTTGCCGGCCATCGGTCGTCATCTCCTTGCGAGGGGACAGAATAGTCGAGTCATTGGGGCTGTAGGCAAGGACCAGACCGCGACCACTACACGCAGTCGTGATGGGTCTTGTTTCAGCGGACCGTTCGCTTCCGCGCCGGGCTCTGCAACAAATGCTTCCTTGGCGAGGTATAAACAGCCAGCCAAATCAGCCAAAGGGGATGGGTCTATGAGGAAGAGTTTGGTTCTTGCGGTGGTCGGCGCGCTCGCCGCCGGCGCAATGGTGGGCGGCGCGACGATCGCGATGGCCCAGGGCGACGTGATCGCCCAGCGCAAGGACAATCGCAAGCAGACGGCAGCCGCGATGCGCGCCATCAAGGCGATCGTCGATGCCAAGGGGCCGACCGCTGGCGCCGTTGAGCAGGCCGCGAAGCTGAAGACGCTCGAGGCGTCTTTTGTGAAGATGTTCCCGGCCGGCTCTGACAAGGGCGAAACCCGAGCCCTGCCAGCGATCTGGACTGACTGGGCCGGCTTCGAAGCGGCCAGCAAGGCTGCCGACGCGGCCTATGACAAGCTTGCGACGGCGGCCGGCTCGGGCAATGCCGAGGCGCTGGCGACGGCATTCGCCGACACCGGCAAGACCTGCGGCGCCTGCCACCAGAAGTTCCAGGCGAAGGCCAACTAAATCCATAAGAGAGACATGAGGGCGACGGTCTTTCCGTCGCCCTTTCGTTTGGCCTCAGGCCGCCGCCGTCGATGCTCGAACCGGACCAGCAAGGGCCTGCTGCACGATCGCCTCGGCCGCGAAACGCCACGTCCTCGATGCACGCATGGGCGACAGGCGCTGGCGCTCGCGCATGTTCATCCAATTCTCGAAGCCAAAGGCCCGGTCGAGCGAATCGAGCCCGAGACTGCGCGCCTGCGGATCGAGAGCTTCGAGTTCGGCGGCAAACCAAACGGCGATCCGCTGGCGCAGGACCTCGCGCAGACGCGCCATGGCAGCTCCGATCGCCGGCGACACGCGGCGCACACGCTCGGCGAAGCTCCACAACGGAAGCCACTCCTCGAAGAGTTGCGCACGGTCGGAGACCAGCAGCGTGATGCGGCTGGCCAGCGGTGCCGCAGGATCCACCGGCCGATCGGCACTGAACGCACGGCCGACGGCGAGATCGAAGGCAGCCGCATAAAGGTCGCTCAGGTCGGGGAAGTGCTGGGAGAGCGTGCGGCTCGAAAGGCCGGCGATGGTCGCGATCGCCCCGGCTGTCGGCTCGGCATCGCCTGCATGGAAGAGATCCAGGGTCGCCTGGATGAGAGATCGTCGAACGCGCAGCCCCCGGATGATGCGTTCGTCCTGCACGTTCGACACATCAATGGCGAATCCGACAATTTTCATTGGAACCGATGGAGGTTTTTTACGCGGGTTTCTGACTCTACCAGTCGACATTTTCAGAGTAACTTGCAAAAATGCATATCTTGCCGACTACTATACCTGTATTTACTGCATTATCCCATTCTGTGATAAGCGTTTTTGGTCATCTACAGTTGCAGTGACAAGGCAATATCGACACGCTTCAGCAAGCGCATCCGGCAGAGCGTCCAGTTGCCACGCAGCATTATCCAGAAATACGAAAGGCCGATCGCTTGGGGACGATCGGCCTTCCTATGAGCCCGCCTGGGTGTGGGTTGATCGAAGCCCTTGGGTGTGTGGGAACGGCTTCGAAAAGCGGCTTGGGGGGCCGCCGGCGGGCTTTGTCTATGGCGATACTCTACCTCAGTCCGTAAGCGACGGCACTTGCAAGAATGCATATCTGCCGCCGGGCGATCCCGCGATTGTCCAGCAATTGGAGCATCTGCTGCCGATGAGTTAGTCGGGAATGGCAACTCATGCGGCGTGCATGTATCGCCTCACGACACACGCCCCGACGGATCATCTGCGATGGCGGCGAGGACGGGCCGCAGATGCTCGAGAAAGCGATCTGGATCCTCGCTCATCGGAAAATGACCGAGACCAGGCATGATCGTACAGGTGGCGCCCGGCACCATCGCAGAAACTTCCTCAGTCTCCGCGGGCGAGCATGAGTAATCGTACTCCCCCGTCAGCAGGTACAGCGGACAGCGCCGGGTATCGATCGCCGCGATGCGTTCGCGAAGATCGCCATCGACCTTGTAGAAATGGAGATCGCCTTTGAAGACACCGGGGCCTCCTTGCATGTAGTGCCACAGGGTCTCCCAGCGATGGGCGCTCGGCGCATCTGGACCGACGAGGCCAGAAACGATGCCGGCGCACACTTCGCCCCCATGGACGTCCGAATGATGCAGCCACTCGGTGTCGTAATAGGGCGCGACATGCGCCGAAGCCTGCAGGCCGATCAAGGCCCGAAAGCGCTCGGCATGAGTCGCCGCCAGATTGAGCACGACGCGGCCGCCGATCGAACAGCCCATCACCACCGGCCGCTCCAGCGAGAGCGCCTCGCCGAAGGCCACGATGAAGGCGGTGTAGAAATCCCGCGTCAGCCGGTATTCCGTGCGTTCGAAGCCGGCAGGAGGCGAGGATTTGCCATGCCAGGGCATGTCGAAGGCGATGACTCGAAAGCGCCTGGTGATCTCCGGGTCGTTCAGCACGCCGCGATATTGCCTTCCATCGGCGCCTGCCGTGTGCAGGCAGATCAGTGGAATTCCGTCGCCTGCCTCCTCGAAATAGAGGCGATAGCGTTCCCCTTCGAACTCAAGCGACAGGTAGCGGCCGACGATCGGCTCGAGACGGGCGGCGGTCATCGCGTCGCTCCGTTCGTCACCTGCGCCGCACGGAGCGTTTCGAGCACGCCCTTGATGTAGAGCAGGTTCGCCATCAGCGGCTGCAGGTCGCCTTCGAATTTCATGAGCCCGCGGCGGACCAAGGCGAGCAGATCGTGATCGCCCGGTGCCGGCCGCGGCCGCCAGAAGCGCTGCCAGCTCACCTCGTCGGCGCGAAGGGCGAAGCGCCAGGACGGCATGACGAGGGGGCCCGTTTCAACCTTGTCGATCCGTCCCCTCAGAACATGGACCAGCCACACGCGCGGACGGGCTTCCACCAGGAAAGCCCCCGTGAAATGCTGGCCGCGCCTCACGAGGGCCGTGTCGCCGTTCACGAGATCAGCAAGTTGTTCGAGCATCCCCTCCCCCTCCCTCTCCAGGCCGCGTTTCGTGTTTCGGCCTCAATTCCATGCTAGACGATTCTCCATTCCGCCAGTATCGGCCGCGCCTTCCGGGAGCTTTTCCGTGCACTTCGTTCGTTCCGTTCGCGCCCTCCTCCCCCTCACCGGGGCCGCCCTGTTGCTCACCGCTGCCGTCCAGCCGGCCGCTGCCGGCATGGAGGAAGGGGTCAAGGCCCTCCAGGCAGGCGACACCGTTACGGCGGAGAAGGAGCTACAGCTTCTCGCGAAGGAGCGCGATCCGCGTGCCCAATTCGTGCTTGGGCTCTATGTCTACGGCAATGCCGAATCCAAGTTGTTCGACATCAACAAGGCGACCCCCCTCCTGCTCGACGCATCGGAGCGCGGCTACCTCCCGGCAATGATCCCGCTGGCGGGCGCCTATGCCGAAGGCAAGGGCGTGCCGAAGAGCCTCTTCGAAGCTTACAAGTGGTGCGCGATCGCCGACCACTGGAACGTTCCCAACGCCAATCTGGCGCTTGAACAGGCCGCGCGCGAACTGCCGCCCGGCGAGATCGAGAAGGCCAAGGCGGCTGCGGCCGCTTTCACTTTCAAGACGAAATGATCGCGGCGCGAGCGGTGCTCGCCGCGGCCTTATTGGTCGCAAGCGCCGTCGCGCACGCCCAGCAGCCATCCGACGCCTCGGACGTAGCCCCGTCGCTTCGTCCCGCGGTAACGGCCTATCGCCAGGGCGATACCGCCACCGCCGAGCGGACCCTGCGCTCCCTGGGCGCTCCGACCGCCGATTCCGATGCCTGGCTTGGCGCCGTTCTGCTCGACCGAGGCAACAAGGCCGAGGGTCTGAGGCTGATCCAGCGGGCCGCCGATGCGGGTTCCGCCGAAGGCCAGCACCGTCTGGCGCTGGTGTTCATCAATGGTGACGCCGGCGTCGCCCGTAATCCGGCTCAGGCGATCCAGCTCTTCGAGAAAGCGGCGGCACAGGGCCACCGCCGTGCGCAGCTCAACCTCGGCACGCTCTATTTCCGCGGCCAAGGGGTGCCGCGCGACCTCATTCAGGCTCGGGCCTGGCTGGAGCAGGCGGCCCTCGACGGCGACGTATACGCCACCTACGCGCTGGGGCGCGCCATGTCCGAAAGCGCGGGACAGGCATCGGCCGATTCGACCCGGGCCGCAGACCTCTTCCGCAGGGCCGCCGAGAAGGGCCACACGCTGGCAGCCCTCCGTTATGGGCTGGCGCTTGCCGAAGGGTCGGGCGTCAAGCAGGACCCTGCCGCCGCACAGCGCTGGCTGATCCAGGCGCAGCAGAACGGCGTGCCCGAAGCTGCGCTCGCCTTGGGTGACATGGCGGTCCGCACGCCGGCGACGCGTGACAAGGCGGCCAACGAAAAGATCCTGAAATCGGCGATCAGCTGGTACGAGGCCGCGGCGGGAGCCGGTGTGCCTTCGGGCCAGTTCAAGCTCGCCAATGCCTACCTCGCAGGTTCCGGCGTCGCTCGCGATCCCGTGCAGGCCCAACTCTGGTATTCACGCGCCGCCCAACAGGGATTGGCGGAGGCGCAACAGGCGCTGGGCGTCATGCTGCTGACCGGCACCGCCGGCACGATCGACCCGGTCGAGGCCTTCAAATGGCTGTACCTGGCCGAACGCGGCGGCCATCCGGAAGCCCGCGCCGTTCGCGAGAAGGTGGGCGACAAGGTGCCGGATCGCGACCGCAAGCGCGGCGAGGCGCTGGCCCAGGCCTTCAAGCCGACCTCGGAACTGCCGCGCGACGAGACCCTGCCGCGCCTCGTGCCGGTTCGCCGCTGAGCGCCGTCGACGATGCAGCTGTCGGACGCCGCGCGCCAGACGCGCCCTGACATCACTCTCGCGGTCTGCCGCGGCGCCTGCCGGCTCATGCGCCAGTCGGGCCGGGCCGTCCTGCGCGAGCTGCCGCTGCCGGACGGGCGACGCGCCGACATCATGGCGATCGGCGGAAATGGCGAGCTCACCATCGTCGAGGTGAAGTCGTCGATCGAGGATTGGCGTGTCGACCAGAAATGGCCCGACTATCTGGCCTGGTGCGACCTCCTCTACTTCGCCGTCCCGGTCGACTTCCCGCAGGCGCTGATCGCCGAAGAAGTCGGCCTGATCGTTGCCGACGCCTATGGCGGCGACATTCTGCGCCATCCGCCGCGCCGCCCGGTCGCCGCCGCGCGGCGCAAGTCGCTCCTCATCGACTGCGCGCGCCTCTCCGCCGAGCGCTTGGCGCGCCTGGAAGATCCCGAGTTCGTCGACTTCCTCTGAGCCTTCAGCCTGGCGTCGAGCGGCCGGTGCTCACGGCGCCCGCCAGGGTCTGGCCGCGGCTGGCCTCCGCCATGCGAATGCGGGCATAGGCCATCACCTCCGTCGGCGGTCCGATGCGCTCGACCCGGCCTTCCATCACCAGCGCGACGCGATCGGCGATGGCAAGCGGCGCCAGCCGATGGGTGATCATGATGACGGTACGCCCGCGCGTGTTGGCCTTGAGCTGGCGCAGGAGCTGCTCCTCGGTGGCAGGATCGAGCGCGCTGGTCGCCTCGTCGAGGATGAGGATGCGGGGATTGCGGATCAGCGCGCGGGCGATGCAGAGGAGTTGGCGCTGGCCCGTTGACAGGCCCTGCCCGCGCTCGCCCAGCACGGTGTTGTAGCCTTGCGGCAGGCGCTGGATGAAGTCGTGCGCGCCGACGAACTTCGCCACGGCAACGACACGACCGGGATCCTTGTCCACGACGCCCATCGCGATGTTCTCGCGCACCGTCCCGGTGAAGAGTTGAACGTCCTGGGGTACAGCGCCGATCTGCGCCCGAAGCTGTGCCGGCGAGATATGGGCAATGTCGGTGCCGTCGACCAGGACGCGGCCATCCGCGGGGCTGACGAGACCCTGCACCAGATTGGCGATGGTGGTCTTGCCCGAACCCGAAGGGCCCACGATGCCGACGATCTCTCCTGCCGCAATCGTCAGATCGGCCTCGCGCAGGGTCGGCGGGCCGCGGTCATGGGCGCGGTAGGTCACGCGCTCGAGCGTGATCTCGCCGGACAGCGCCGGGATCGGCGCGAACTCGCCCGGCGCCGCTTCGGGCGTCTCACGCATCAACTCGTCGACCCGCTTGAAGGCGGCGCTCACCGCCTGCAACTGATGCCAGGCGCTCGCCAGCTGGCGCATCGGCTGGAGCGCCCGCGCCGCCAGCATATTGGCGGCGATGAGGGCACCGATGGTCAGGCGCTGATCGGCGATCTCGGCGACTCCGACCATCACAATGAACAGCGATGCCACGAGCTGGAGCGTGCCCGAAGCGCTCGCGGCAATGCTGGCGAGGTTGTTGGCGCGCAGGCTGCTTCGGGCCGACTGCTCGACCCGGACTTGCCAGCGCTTTTCGACCTCGGCCTCCAGTCCCAGCGCCTTGATGGTGGCGGCGTTGGCCACCGTCTCCGTCAGCGTCGAACTCTTCGCGGCCAATGCCTGGAAGGTCTCGTCGGCCAGGCGCCGTTGCGCCCGGTGGCTGGCGAGCGACACACCGACCAGCACTGGAATGGCGAGGGCGGTGATCAAGCCCAGTGTCGTGCTGATCACGAAGGTGGCGATCAGGAACAGCGCGACGAACAGCAGATCGATCGCCAGCACCGGCATCTGTCCGGTGAAAAAGCCCCGCAGCACGTCGAGCTGGCGCAGCCGCTCGGCGATGACGCCCGACGGCGTGCGTTCGAAATGCCGGTAGGGCAAGGCCATCAGATGATGGAGCACCTCGGCGCTCATCAGCGCGTCTAGTCGCGCCCCGGTCCTGGCCGACAGCCAACCGCGCGCGACGCGCAGACCGAAATCGGCGGCATAGGCGAGAAACATGCCCGCGCAGAGCGTCAACATCACCGACGACAGGCGGTCCGGCGGATCGCGCCCGATCACCAGGTTCACGACCAGCATCATGAAAAGTGGCGTGAGGAGCCCGAGCAGGTTGATCGCGAACGACGCCGCGGCGAGCTTGAACACGACCGGGCGCACGCGCGCCCAGAGCGGCGCATACCATTGCCCGGACGCAAGCGGCCCCAGCGGTTGGCGAAGCAACAGAGCGCGCGAACCGAGCGTGCCGACGTTCTTGGCCGCCACCTGCCAGACGCGGCCCACGTCGACATCGAGAATGGTCCAGGTGTCCGCGCGCCCCGAGACCACGACGTTGACTCGACCGTCGGCGGCGAGGAGCGCGAAAGGAAGAGGGAGTTCGTCGAGCGAACGCGATGCGAGGTCGATCGCCTCGCTCTCGAGACCGAGCCGTCCCCCTGCCGCCAGAAAGGCCGCTTCGTCGAGGCCAGTCGCAGGCACGGCGGTCAGCCGTCGGATATCGGCCTCGCTGACGGGCCGCCCCACCTGCTGGGCAATGTAGAGCAGGGCCCTCATCAGGGAATCGACGCGGTGACGGCCGGCCTCGTCCCATGCGGACTGCTGTTGGAAGCCTCCGTTCTCGAGGGGAGCCATGGCCAAGGGTACCAGAAACACCCCTGAATTCAATTATTTAGGGGTATATCCTAAAGCAAAGGGCGCGCAACTCGCGTTGCGCGCCCCTCGTTCGTGCCATTCGGAAGGTCTAGCGGGCGCCGAACGCGCGCTTCAGCTCGGCTACGAGGTCGGTGCGTTCCCAGGAGAAGCCGCCGTCCTTCTCCGGCTTGCGGCCGAAATGGCCGTAGGCGGCCGTGCGCTGGTAGATCGGCTTGTTGAGCTGCAGCGACCGGCGAATGTTGGTCGGGCGCAGCGGGAAGAGTTCCGACAGGACCTTCTCGAGCTTGCGCTCGTCGACCTTGCCGGTGCCGTCGGTGTTCACATAGAGCGACATCGGATCGGCGACACCGATCGCATAGGCGACCTGGATCAGGCAGCGGTCCGCGAGACCGGCGGCCACGACGTTCTTGGCGAGGTAGCGCGCGGCATAGGCTGCCGAACGATCGACCTTGGTCGGGTCCTTGCCGGAGAAGGCACCGCCGCCGTGCGGGGCGTAGCCACCGTAGGTGTCGACGATGATCTTGCGGCCGGTGAGACCGCAATCGCCATCGGGACCGCCGACGACGAAGTTGCCGGTCGGGTTGACGAAGAAGTCGGAGGCCTTCTTGGGCATCCAGCCCTTGGGCAGCGACTTCTCGACATGGCCCGCGATCATCTCGCGGATCATGGCGGAGTTGTACTTCTTGCCCTTGGCAGTCGCCTCGCGATGCTGCGTGGACACCACCACCTTGGTGGCGCCGACGGCCTTGCCGTCGACGTAACGCACCGTCACCTGGCTCTTGGCGTCGGGCTGCAGATCGCCGAGTTCACCCGAGCGGCGGGCCTTGCTCAGCACTTCGAGAATCTTGTGCGAGAAGAAGATCGGAGCGGGCATGAACGAGCCCTTCTCGTATTCCTCGCTGTCGCGGCAGGCGAAGCCGAACATCAGGCCCTGGTCGCCCGCGCCTTCCTGTTCGCCGAGATTGCCGCCCTTCTTCTTGGCATCGACGCCCATCGCGATGTCGGGCGACTGGCCGTGCAGCAGCACCTCGACGTCGGCGCCGTGGAAGGAGAAGCCGTCCTGATCGTAGCCGATGTCGCGCACGACATCGCGCGCGATCTCGGTGATCGCCTCACGATTGACGATCGTGTTCTTGCCGTACTTCTTCATGTACGGCTCGGAGGCGCGGCCTTCGCCGGCAATCACGATCTTGTTGGTGGTGACCAGTGTCTCGCAGCCGAGGCGCGTATTGGCGTGGCTGTCGTCGGCATGGCCGAGCTTCACGTCATTGGCGATGAACGCGTCGAGGATCGCGTCCGAAATCTGGTCCGCGACCTTGTCCGGATGACCTTCCGAAACCGATTCACTGGTGAAGATATAGTCCTTGAGCGCCAACGATCCCTCCCAAAGTGCACTGGACCCCGGGCAGGGCGGTGATTCCGCCAACGTCCGGCTTAGCCTTTGTTTGCGCGGTGGCAAGTCGTCCAAATCCGTCCGCGGCGGCGCCGACCATCGGAGCCGCGCCCCGTTAAAACCTCAAATGGCGGTGGAAAGCAAGCAGATCGCAGAGTGATCGCCCCGCGCATCTTGTCCCAGCGCTAGCGGCCCTTGCGGGTGACGGCCGCCTCGGCGTGGCTCGCCACGCCGACGGCCTTCACCATTTCGAAGATGCGCTTGCGCACCTTGCTCTCGCGAATCTTGTAGTAGGCCCGCACGAGCTCGAGGGTCTCCCGCTTGATCAGCGGGTCCTTCTCCTGCTCGAACGGCGTGCCGGCTTCTCCGAAGCCCTTGCGACCCCGACCGGACATCGGCCGGCCCGCCAGCGCGTTCGAGGGCATCTCGTCGAAGAAATAAGACACGGGAACGTCCAGCACCTTGGCGAACTCGAACAGGCGGCTGGAGCCGATCCGGTTGGACCCGCGCTCGTACTTCTGGATCTGCTGGAAGGTGAGGCCGACCGCCGTCCCAAGCTTCTCCTGGCTCATGCCGAGGAGGGTGCGCCGCTGGCGCATGCGCGCTCCGACATGGACATCAACGGGATGCGATCTCGCCATGGGTCCCCCTTCTCCTTCCAAACTCAATCTCCGATGAACGCCGATAGGGCCAAATAATGGCTGAAAGGCGTGCAGCGACTGCTGCCAGACCACATGTGCAAAAATGCATATCTACACGCGCAGGCTGCATATTACCTACTGCCCCCCCGAAGCGAATGCAAGCCTAGACACAGCGGTTAACGCTTTGAATTCCTTGTTTTTTCATCAATTGTGAAACGAGATAATGCGACGAGGGCCGTCACTGCGAAGAGCAGGAGAAAAATCAGAGTGGCGTCGCCCCAGCGCCCGTACGGCGTAGGTTCGCGCGCCGGGGGAATCCGATGGTCGAGGACGCCCTCCTGCTGCATGTCGAGCGCTGCCAGGATCCGGCCATAGGCATCGATCACCGCCGTGACGCCGGTGTTGGCGGCTCGGAGCATCGGCAGACCTTCTTCGACGGCCCGCAGGCGGGCGCTGGCCAGGTGCTGGTAGGGGCCGCTCGAAAGGCCGAACCAGGCGTCATTGGTCACGTTCAGGAGCCAGCGCGGCCGGGCGCCCGGCCCGGTCACGGCCGCCGGGAAGATCACCTCGTAGCAAATGATCGGCGAAAAGGACGGCAGGCGTGGCAGATCGAGCGTCACGCGCGACTCCCCCACCTCGAACGAACCGCGGCCGATGAACCCGGAAACGGGAGCGAGCTGCTTGTGGAACGGAATGTACTCGCCCAAGGGGACGAGATGGACCTTGTCGTAGGTCGCGACGATCGCGCCGGCGGCATCGATGACCAGCAACGAGTTCCAGACACCATCCTCGCGGTTGCGGGTGCCGCGCGCCGCGCCGGTGAGGAGATAGCCGCCCGGCGGCACAGCCGTCGCCATGTATTCGAGAGCCGACGATCCCGGTTCGACGATGAAGGGCGGCGCCGTCTCGGGCCAGATCACGGCCGCCAGCCCATCGAAGCCCGGGCGGCGGCTCATCTCCACGAGCTTGGCCATGTGCTGCATGCGCAGTTCCGGCCGCCACTTTTCCGCCTGCAGCGTGTTGGGCTGGACGAGGCGCACCAGCGGCCCGTCCGGCGTATCGATCGGCGTCATTGCCGACTGGCCCGCAAAGCCCGCGGCGCCGGCGACCACGAGTGCCAGCAACGATGCCCGCCATCCCGCGGCCGGCGCGGCCAGGATCAGGAACGTCAGCAGCCCAAGGCCATAGACACCGAACAGTGCGGCGCCCTGCAGCAGCGGCGTCGCGAAGGCCCAGACATGGCCGAGCGGATTCCACGAATAGCCGGTGAAGAGATGACCGCGCAGCCACTCCGCGATCGTCCACGCAATGGCCAGCAGCAGCAGACGGCAATATCGGCCACCCACCGAAGGCCATCGCAGGGCGACCCATTTCGCGGCGCCGGCAGCCATCGCCGGGAAGAAACCGAGGAGTGCCGCCAGACCGATGACGATCGGCGGACCGAGCAGCGCATAGTCCGCCGGCGGCACGAAGAAGGCTTCCACGATCCAGTAGGATCCGACGGCGAAATGGCCCGTCCCCCACGCCCATCCGCGCAGCAGGGCACTCCTGGGGCCCGGTGCGGTATCCCACAACCAGACGAAGGCCACGATGCCCAGCACCGCGAGCGGCAGCCAGTACAGCGGCGGCATCGCGAGCGCAGCAAGGGCACCGGCCAGAAACGCGACGCCCGCGGCGCGCCAGCTCGTGAGGGTCATCGCATCCGATCGGTTATTTGGCGGCGGGGGCCGTCGTCGGCGGCCGGACCCGCAGGCGGCGGATCCGC
Source organism: Reyranella sp. (assembly GCF_965279625.1). Taxonomy (GTDB): domain Bacteria; phylum Pseudomonadota; class Alphaproteobacteria; order Reyranellales; family Reyranellaceae; genus Reyranella. Next base: position 3,986,808 of record NZ_OZ257251.1, on the reverse strand, counting down.
CTGGGATCGACGTCGAGGATCTCGAATTCCACGCCGGACGGATGGCGGACCACCTCGCCGCGCTCGGGAATGCGGCCCAGCAGCGAGAAGATCAAGCCGCCCACCGTGTCGATCTCTCGCCGCTCGTCCTCCGACAGGACCTTGCCGATCTCCTCCTCGAGAAGCTCGATCGGCGTGCGGCCATTGACGTCGATCGTCCCGTCGACGCGACGGGCGACGGTCGGGGTCTGCGCGACATCGTGCTCGTCCTCGATCTCGCCCACGATCTCCTCGACAAGATCTTCGATGGTCAGGAGCCCGTCGGTGCCGCCGAATTCGTCGACCACCAGCGCCATGTGCGTACGCGAGCGCCGCATATCGAGCAGCATGTCGAGCACCGGAAGGGTCGGCGCCACGAACACCACGCGCCGCAAAATGTCGCGAAGATTGAACTTCTTGGAGGTGCCCCAGTAGGCCAGCACGTCCTTGATGTGAATCATGCCGATCACGTCGTCGAGCGACTCGCGGTAGATCGGATAGCGCGAATGGGCCTCGGCCTGGATCAGCCGCACGACCTCGTCGAGCGGCGTGTCGGCGGCGATGCCCACGATGTCGACCCGCGGCACCATGACGTCGGCGACCGTCTTGTCGCGCAGCTTCAGGATGTTGGCGAGCAGGACCCGCTGGTCCTCGCTGATCGGGGTGTCGCTCTCGGGAGTCTCCTCGATCAGCTCCTCGATGGCTTCACGAACCGCCTCGTTCTTTTCCTTGCGGCGGAGGCGCCGCAGGATGGCGCGCAGCAGCCCGCCGCTCGAGGGGACATCGGGAACCGGCGATGTCACCGGGGTGGCAAGAAGCTCAGTCGACGAAGCCGGGCTGAAGCCCGGCCTGGTACTGTGCGCTGTGGAGTCAGGCATGGTTCGTAAGATAGGCTATCGGCCCCGTGTTGCAATCCATGGAAGTTCCCGATGCGTTCCTGCAAACTGCCGTCCGGAGCGGAAATGCCTGTGCTGGGCCTCGGCACCTGGCGCATGGGCGAGAACGCGCGCCGGCGAGGTGAAGAGCTCGACGCCCTGAAATACGGCCTCGATCTCGGCTACCCGATGATCGATACCGCCGAAATGTACGGTGAAGGCGGCGCCGAGGAAATCGTGGGCGATGCGCTCGCAGGTCGCAGCACCCGGCCGTACATCGTGAGCAAGGTCTACCCGCACAACGCCTCGCGCGCCGGCACGATCGCCGCCTGCGAGCGCAGCCTGAAGCGGCTGCGGCTGGAGCGCATCGATCTCTATCTGCTGCATTGGCGCGGGGGTGCGCCGATCGAGGAGACGTTCGAGGCGTTTCACAAGCTGAAGGACGCCGGAAAGATCGGCGATTTCGGCGTCAGCAACTTTGACCGGGACGACATGGAAGAAGCCGCCGGTCTCGACAAAGGACTGACAGGCACCAACCAGGTCCTCTACTGCCTGTCGCGTCGCGGGCCGGAGTTCGACCTGCTGCCCTGGATGCGGAAACGCTCGATCCCGCTGATGGCCTATTCGCCGCTCGACCAAGGCGCGCTGCTGCGCAAGGCGCCGCTTAGAAAGATTGCCGACGAGGTGGGCTGCACGCCGGCCCAGCTGGCGTTGGCCTGGCTGTTCGCGCAGCCCGGCGTCGTGACGATTCCCAAGTCGTCCACGCGCGAGCGCGTGAAAGAGAATTTTGCGGCGCTCCAGGTGAAACTCACCCCGAAGGTCTTGGCCGAACTCGATCGCGCCTTCCCGCCGCCCCGGACAAAGCAGCCGCTCGAGATGCTCTGAGAGGCTCGTGAAGCGGGTTTTTCAGAAGGACCGACGGGCGACTTCGATCCGTCAATGGTCATCACGACCTGGAATCAGGGGGTGCGACTCCGGCTTCATTTGTTTCGATTATTTCGGTTATTTCGTTTATCTGCCCGGCTTCGGACTTTTTCGACGGCCTGCTCATCCAGGGCATAGGGATCGGCGATCCCGAGTTTCGCCAGGATGCGACGCTCCAACGCCTCCATGCGTTCGGCATCGGCCTCGCCCGTCTCGTGATCGTAGCCCAGCAGATGCAGGGTCCCGTGCACGACGAGATGCGTGAAATGGTCGGCCGCCGACTTGCGCTGCTCGCGCGCCTCCCGCCACACCGTCTGACGCGCCAGCACCATGTCGCCCAGGAAATCTAGCTCGCCGGAGGGATAGGAGAGGACGTTGGTCGGCTTGTCCTTCTTGCGGTCGCGCGCATTGAGGGCACGCACCCCTTTGTCGTCATCCAGTGCGACGTTGAGCGAACGGCGGCCGCTGCGGCGCGCGCCGGCGAAGGCCGCCCCCGCCGCGCGCTTCGCAAGCCGCTCGGCATTCGGCAATGCCTCGGTCCAGCCCTCGTCCAGCACGACGACCGTGCAGCGGAGCGCCGGCTTAGGCCTTGGCTTTCTTGTCGCGGGCATCGTAGGCGTTGACGATGCGGGTCACGAGGTCGTGCCGCACGACGTCTTGGGAGGTGAGCCGCACGAAGCGCACGCCTTCGACGTCCGCCAGCGTCTCGACCGCGTCGTTCAGTCCCGATTTCTGGTTGTTCGGCAGGTCGGTCTGGCTGGGATCGCCGGTGATGACCATGCGCGAGCCTTCGCCGAGGCGGGTGAGGAACATGCGCATTTGCATGGGCGTGGTGTTCTGCGCCTCGTCGAGGATGACATAGCAGTGCGCCAGGGTGCGGCCGCGCATGAAGGCGAGCGGTGCGATCTCGATCTCGCCGGACTCCATGCGATGGGCGATCTGCTCGGGCGGGATCATGTCGTGCAGCGCGTCGTAGAGCGGCCGCAGGTAGGGATCGATCTTTTCCTTCATGTCGCCGGGCAGGAAGCCCAGCCGCTCGCCGGCCTCGACGGCCGGCCGCGACAGCACGATGCGCTCGACCTTGCCGGCGAGCAGCAGCATGACGCCCATGGCGACCGCGATGTAGGTCTTGCCGCTGCCGGCCGGCCCCAGCGCAAACACCATGTCGCGCTCGCGCAGCGCCGCGAGATAACCCCGCTGACCGGGGGTGCGCGCCTGGATGGTGCGTTTGCGGGTGCGGATGCTCTCAGTGTCACCGCCTTCGGCGCCGCTGCGGGCGAAGCGGACGGCCGCGTCGATGTCGGCGCCTTCGATGGAGAGGCCACGCTTCAGCCGCTCGTAGAGGCCGGAGATCGCCTTCTGCGCGATGGCCGCGTCGTCGGGCGTGCCGGAGATGGCGAGCTGGTTGCCGCGAGCGCTCAGCTGCACGTTGGCGAGCTGCTCGATCCGCACCAGGTTGCGGTCGTGGTTGCCGTAGAGAACGGCCAACAGCGCATTGTTGTCGAAGGTCATGCGCCGGACATCGGCGGCACGCGTACCGGCGACCGGGTCGCTCACGCGGCGGCCTCATACGGACCGACGACGATCTCACCGGAAAGACTGTTGGCGTAACCCTCGATCAGGCGGACATCGACGATGTGGCCGAACAGCCGCGGATTTCCCTGGGCGTAGACCGACTGCAGCCACGGCGTCTTGCCGATGATCTGGCCGGGCTTGCGCCCCGCCTCTGCAAACAGCACCGGCACGATGCTACCGGCCTTCGATTCGTTGAAGTCACGCGCCTGTTTCCCGACAAGGGCCTGAAGCGCCGCAAGACGCGCCACCTTCACGTTTTCGGGCACCTGATCGGTCAGCGCCGCCCCGGGCGTGCCCGGCCGGCGGCTGTAACGGAAGGCATAGGCCGAGGCAAAGCCGACCTGCTCGATCAGCCGCATCGTATCGTCGAAATCGGCATCGCTTTCCCCTGGAAAGCCAACGATGAAGTCGGCGGACAACGCGAGGTCGGCGCGGGCGTTGCGCAGTCGCTCGACGATGCGCAGGTAGAGATCGCGGTCGTGGCGGCGATTCATCGCTTCGAGGATGCGGTCGGATCCCGACTGTACCGGCAGGTGCAGGTACGGCATGAGCTGCGGCACGTCGCCATGCGCGGCGATCAGGTCGTCGTCCATGTCGCGCGGATGGGAGGTCATGTAGCGCAGGCGCGCCAGGCCCGGGGTCTCGCCGATCGCCCGCACCAGGCGCGCGAGCGACCAGGCCGAGCCGTCCGGACCTTCGCCGTGATAGGCGTTGACGTTCTGACCGAGCAGCGTGAGTTCGAGCGCGCCCGCTTCGATCAGCATGCGTGCTTCGGCGAGCACCGCGGCAACCGGCCGCGAATACTCCATACCGCGCGTATAGGGCACCACGCAGAAGGTGCAGAACTTGTCGCAACCCTCCTGGATGGAGAGGAAGGCCGAGCCCGCGCGGATGCCCTGCGGCGACGGCATGTGGTCGAACTTGCTCTCGGCCGGAAATTCCGTGTCGAGGACTCCGGCACCCGGCTGACGCTTCCCGGGCTCGGCGCCGGCGGCCTTGCGCGCGACCTGCGCCAGCAATTCGGGAAACCGGTGATAGGCCTGCGAGCCCACGACGATGTCGACCGCCGGCTGGCGGCGGATGATCTCCTCGCCCTCGGCCTGGGCCACGCAGCCGGCGACGGCGATGGTCAGGTCGCGGCCCTCCGCCCGGCGCTCGGTCTTGACGTCGCGCAGGCGGCCCAGCTCGGAATAGACCTTCTCCGAGGCATGCTCGCGGATGTGGCAGGTGTTGAGCACGACCAGATCGGCCTGCTCGGGCGCTTCGGCCAAGGCATAGCCCAGAGGCCGCAGGACGTCGGCCATGCGGTCGGAATCGTAGACATTCATCTGGCAGCCATAGGTGCGGATGAACACGCGCTTGGGCTGCCCGTCGGTGCGGACGTCCTTCATCGGTCTCCGGTGCTGGAACGGGCGGTTTCTATCACCGGCGCCTCCCAGGGTCGAGGGGGCCTCAGGGGCGACTCCCCGTCGATGCCGGCTCGACCAGGGACGGCATCAGCTCAGCCCGGCCGGAGTTCGCCGCCTGAACGCCGGCAGAGACCTGACGGAAGCAGTATTCCGCAAGCTTCTTGCGGTCACCCAGGCGCTCGATGTCGATCGGCGGGAAGAAGGTCACGACCGCCTCCGTCTCGCCGAGGCAGACCATCTGCCAGAGATGGGGGACCAGATCGAGATCGCCGAACCAGGCGAACAAGGGGCGCCAGTAGCGGCCGAGCGGAATGCCGTCGAGACGGGTGTAGGCGATCGCCACCGGCTGCACGACGATCGGCCGGTCGTCGCGCCTGAGCTGCGCCACGCCGAACAGGGCGCTGCGAAACGGCAGCACGCGCGTGCCGTCGCTGCTGGTGCCTTCGGGGAACAACATCAGATTGTCGCCGGTGTTCAGCCGCTTCATCATCTCGTCTCGGCTGTCGCTGGTCTTGTTCGAGCGCCGTTCGACGAAAATCGTGCGCTGTGCCTTGGCCAGCGTGCTGAAGAACGGCCAGGTCGCCACCTCGGCCTTGGCCACGAAGCAGCCGGGAATGAGGCCGCCCAGCACCTCGATGTCGAGATAGGAGACGTGATTGCAGACGAAGAGGGTCGGCGTGACCGTCGAGCGCTCGCCATTCACCTTCACCCTGATGCCGAGGATCAGGCACACCGTCCGGTGATACATGACCGGCAGCCAGCGAATGACAGGCGTGATGCGAAACGCGAGCGCCAGAAGATGGAACGGCAGCATCACCAGCGTGAGCAGCAGGTAGCTCACGAGCCGAAATACGCCCCTCAGGGGCGAGCCGATCCAGGTCGCGGCAGCAGGAACTTCCGCCGCGCTACTCACGCATCCCGCGTTCGTAGTGGCGGATGTACTTCTCCGTCACCAACTCGGTCTTCACGATGATGAAGACATCGGTGCTGTTGAACTCATGGTCGATCACGGCGCCATCGCCGACGAAGCCACCGAGCCGCAGGTAGCCCTTGATCAGCGGCGGCACGCGCGCCATTGCCTTGCGCGGGTCGTAACTGCCGGCCTCGAGCATATCCATCTTCACGTAGCGGTGCGGCAGGGCCCGTACGCGGATCTCCGGCGGCGCGAGATGGTGATGATGGAGATAGGACAGCGCCTGCGCGTGCTGGGCCGGATCGATGCCCGGGATGCTCGCGCAGCCGAACATGACCTGAATGTTGTAGTGATAGGCGTAGAGCGCGATGCCGCGCCACAGCATCTGCATGGTCGCGGTGTTGCGCGCGTCACGGGCGATGCAGGAGCGGCCGAGTTCCAGAACCTCGCCCGGATAGTCGAGCATCTTCTGGATGTCATACTCGGCCGACGAATAGAACCGGCCCATCTTCGCCGCCGCGGACCGGCGGATCAGGCGGTAGGTCCCGACGATGCCCTCCGGCCCCTCGCCGCGCCGTCGGTCGAGCACCAGCAGGTGATCGCAGACTTCGTCGAAAGGGTCGAAATCCCGGCCGAGCGCCTTCATCTGCGGCGAGGGCTGCGCCGACATTTCTTCGTAGAAGACGCGGTAACGCAGAACCTGCGCCGCCTCGATCTCGGCGGCCGTCTGCGCGAGGCGAACCTCGAAGTCGCCGGCGACGACCTGCACGATCTCCCGATTGGAGACGGGCGGTCCAAGAAGCTCAGCTTCGCTGTCAACGCGGTCAATGCGCATGTGTCATCCGCAAGGGGGCCGCCCCGATCATGAGCCCATTATCGGGCTGGCGATGGGCTCGTCCACTTATTTTTGGCGGTCGGATTTTCCATCCAGGGGAACGCCATAGAGCTCGAGGCGATGACCGACGAGCCGGTACCCGGCCTTCTCGGCAATCTTGCGCTGCAGCTCCTCGATCTCGTCGTTGTGGAATTCCACGACCTTGCCGCTCTGGATATCGATCAGGTGATCGTGGTGCTCGTCCGGCGTCTCCTCGTAGCGCGCCCGGCCATCGCCGAAATCGTGCTTGGCGAGAATGCCGGCCTCTTCGAACAGCCGCACCGTCCGGTACACCGTGGCAATCGAGATATTGGGATCGATCGCCGTCGCGCGACGGTGCACGGCCTCCACGTCGGGGTGATCCGACGCATCCGACAGGACGCGCGCGATTACGCGTCGCTGGTCGGTCATTTTGAGGCCGCGCTCTGCGCATAGGAGTTCGAGCTTTGATTTCCTGTCTGGCATGCCGTCATACCCTACACCGGCCAGCGTTCTCGGTATAGTTGGACATGTCCCTACGCGCTGACCATGACATCGACATTACCGGCGAGGTCTGCCCCATGACCTTCGTTCGCACGAAGCTCAGGCTCGAGCGCCTGAATCCGGGAGAAACCCTCGCAGTGCGCCTGCGCGGCGAGGAGCCCTTGCGCAATGTCCCACGGGCCGCGAGGGACGAGGGACACACCGTCCTGGGCATCGAAACCGACGGGGATATCCACATCGTGACCATCCGCCGCCTTTGATCAGCTGAGAGTGAGACGCATGACGAGGGCATCGGCAGCCGGCCGGCCGGGACGCGGATAGTAGCCGGCGCGGCGCCCCACGGCCTCGAAGCCGGTCGAGCCGTAGAGGGCGAGGGCGCCGGGATTATCCGCGCCGACTTCAAGGAAAAGCGTTCCCGCGCCATCGGCGCGCGCCCTCTCGACCACGGCATCGAGCAACCTGCGCGCGGCGCCGCGACGACGATGGCCGCGGTCCACGGCGATGGCGAGGAGTTCAGCCTCTTCGCCAACGACGCGGCAGATCGCCATGCCGATGTCCGAACCGGCCTCGGTCAGCAGGAGGCCGACGGTGCCGGGCGATGCAAGCAGGCCGGCAAGGTCGGCCCGGGTCCAGCCGCGCTCGCCCATCGGCTCGAAGGCCTCGCCATGGAGACGCGCCGCCCTGTCGAGATCGATGGCCCGCACTGAATGGAGAAGGAACCCTCCGCTCATTTATTCCACCGTGCGACGGGCGCCGTCCGGCAGGGTGATGTTCACGCCCCGCAGGTAAAGCGGCCGCGGCAGGCCTTCAGCGCGATTTCGCGCGGTCCACGCCTCGACGCCGCAGTCCAGGGCCAGGCGACCAAGCACGACCGGATCCGGCGGCCCCTCCTGTGCGATCGCATCGATGCAAGCAGCCTGCAGCGACTGCAGGAGCGGCGCCACGTCCTTGCCGACGATCAGGCTCCTTTGCCCACGAAGGCGCGCCACAAGATCTTCGGCGGTCGACGCGAAGGGCGCGGGCTCGTCGCCGATCGCGCAGAACCAGTCGCCGAGCTTGGTGTCGATGGCCGCCACCACCAGCCGATCCGTCTGCGGTGCCTGCGCGCGCAGCACCGCGGTCGTGGCGATACCGGCGAGGGGAATTTCGAGGCCGACCGCCAGCCCACGCGCCGCCGACAGACCGACCCGCACGCCGGTGAAGCTGCCAGGACCGGTCGTGACGGCAATCAGGTCGAGCTCCGCCTTCGCCACCTGGGCCGCCTCCAGCGCCGCCACGATGGCCGGCAGCAGACGCGCGGCCTGGTCGCGTCCCTCTTCGAAGAGACAGGCCAGGGCCTCGCCGTCCCGCACGATCGCGATGCCCTGCCCGCTCACGGCGCAGTCGAAGGCGAGGACGGTGCTCACGCCCGCCCCGCGCGGCGGGCACTGGCATTGAGAGGAGCGGCTGGGCATTGTGGAGTCATGAAGCTCGACCTTGTAGCGATCGCGCCGCCCGATTTCGACGTCGACGTCACGCTGGCTTATGCGACGCCGGCAAATCTAACGGGACGGCCGGTCTACAGAAATGCCGAATGCTGGCTGCATCGCGAAGCGGCCGAAAAGCTCGCCGCCGCCATTGCGCTCGCCCGGCCGCTCGGCCTGCGACTGCGCATCTTCGACGCCCTGCGGCCGGTGGAAGCGCAGTGGGCGCTCTGGAACGTCAATCCCGATCCGGAATTCATTGCCGATCCCCGTCGCGGCTCGCCGCATTCGCGCGGCGTGGCGGTCGACCTCAACCTCCTCGACACGCAGGGAAACGAACTCGACATGGGCACGGCGTTCGACGCCTTCACGCCGCTGTCGCATCACGGGCGCACCGACATCTCGGTCGAGGCCCAGCGCAACCGACACTTGCTGATGGGGCTGATGACGGCCGCCGGCTGGGATTTCTACCGCAACGAATGGTGGCACTATCAACTGTTCGACGCGCGGCGTTTTCCGCTGGTCGCGGATGCCGACCTGCCGCGGCCCATGATGTAGGCGCCGGGCTCTTCTAGAAGCCCGACAACTTCGCCTTGTCGAAATCTCGCAGATCGTTCTCGCGCATGATCTGCCGCACGAACTGGACATAGTCCTGGCCGCGCTCGGAGTAACGCAGAAGCGCACCGATCAGCCGGAAGCCGTCCGGATCCTCGCCGCGCTCGCGCATCGCCGCCCGCTGGCTGCGAAAGCCGGCGTAGGCGGGATGGGTATTGAGGTTGGTGATGTAGGCTTCGGTCGCCTCGCCCACGTCCGTGAAGGGCTGCGGCATGCCGGCGCCCGGCTTCCACGGCGCCGAGACGCTGTGGCGGCCGACCGACTGGATCTGACCGTACAGGGCATTGCCGTTGCGCGCGGCGAACGACGTGCCCCAGCCGGATTCCACACCGCCCTGCGCGATCGCCATGGAGGGCGGAACGATGTCGACGCGACGAACCAGCTCGTCGATCTTCTCGACTGGCGTGTCGTAACGCTCGGCGAGATCTTCGAGCCAGATGCGCTCGATCGCCGTCAGCATCTGCGGGCTCGAGCCGAGCTTGTCGCGCAGATAAAGCAGCTGTTCGCGATCGGCGAGGACGCGCTGGTTGACCTCCAGGATCACGGGCAGCAGCGCCGTGATGAAGAGCATCTTACGCTCGCTGCCGTCCTTGGTGCCGAGATCGGAGGGGACGCGGTCGACCTTGACCGGCGGCACCGCTTCGCCCTGGCGTATGTCGGTCAGGGTATAGGAAACGTCGCGGAAGAAGCCGGCGAGTTCGTCGGCCGTGCGCGGGCTGATGGCACGCACCTGAACCTGACGGCGAACCGCGTTGCCCGGCGCCGCGAAGCGCCCGTGACCGCCCGCGCTGTCGCGGGTCGAACGATGGGCGACGTCGTCGGGCTCGCTCACCTCGTGCCGCACGAACAAGATTGCCGCGGGTTCGACGTCCATCATCTGCAAGGGCGCCGGCTCCGCCTCCTGCGCATAGGCACTGCTCACGCCGACCAGGGAGAGATAGGGCATGGCGTCGTTGGAGGGCAGCGGCTTGTAGAAGCCTACGCCCGTCGCAAGGACCGCCACCCAGGCGGCGGGAAAAGCATAGTTGCGCCCGCGCTCGATCGCGGGCCGTATCGTTAATCGCATACCACACTCTTCATGATCGTTTGTCGCACAGACAGCCCTTCACGCGGCCCATAAGGGCCGCGAGCGCCATCCCAACGCGTACGCTTGAGCGAAATCAGCCCTACTGGGCCGCCTGAACTTCCACGACTTCTGGCACGTAGTGCTTCAGAAGATTCTCGATTCCCATCTTCAGCGTGGCAGTCGAGCTCGGGCAACCCGAGCAGGAGCCCTGCATGTGCAGGTAGACGATGCCATCGCGAAAATCGTGAAATACGATATCGCCGCCATCCTGGGCCACGGCGGGCCGGACGCGGGTGTCGAGCAATTCCTTGATCTGGGCGACGACCTCGTCATCTTCCGCCGCGACCGACGCAGCGGCGTCGCTGTCGGCGATCACGGGCTCGCCCGACGTGTAATGCTCCATGATGCCGCCGAGGATCGACGGCTTCATGATTTGCCAATCCCGATCGGCCGTCTTGGTGACGGTCACGAAGTCGGAGCCGAAGAACACGCGCTCGACCCCTTCCACCGCGAACAGCCTCTTGGCAAGCGGTGAGGGCGTAGCGGCCTCGATGTTGGCGAAATCCGCCGTCCCCTTCTCCATGACCACCCGGCCAGGAAGAAACTTGAGAGTCGACGGATTGGGCGTCTGCTCGGTCTGGATAAACAAACCTACCTCCGGTTCGAATGCTTCAGGGCGGACCCCTTCGGCATCGCTCAGGCTGGGGATCAGGACGTCTCCATCCCCACTCGATGACTTCGGACGTAGGAACCGGTGGCAAGTCGATCAAGATGATTCTTATGAACCACTGTATAAATATTATGGAATATAGAAAGATTATCGTTACTTAACAAAAGACAACAGTGCCAAATTCCCCGTGCAACCTAAATGCTTCAATTGTACGCAAAGAAGATCTTGGCGCAGATCGCCGCAGAAGGACGACCCGATTCACGCACGGCTCAAGAAATTGCGTCGATCTCAGCCTCGGAGAGTGCGCCCGGAACGATCGTCAGCGGGATGCGAAGCTGACCTCCCGCCTTCCCGGTAAAGGCCGTCACCAGCGGGCCCGGCCCGTCGCTGCCAGAGGCACTGCCCAGCACCAGAACCGAGATCGAGCGGTCTTCGGCGAGGAGCTTGGCGAGCTCGTCGCGGCTCTTGCCCTCGCGGATGTAGATCGAGGGCGGCTGGCCGGTCATGGAGACCGCCTCATCGGCGTGCCGGGCCACGACGATCTCGGCCTGCTGGCGCGCTTCCTCGCGCATCAGCTCGACCACCGAACCCCATTGCTGCCCCTCGGGCGGATCCATGACGTACAGCATGGCGACCCGGCCGCCGGTGCGCTTGGCGCGGCGGCAGGCATAGCGCAGCGCATTGCGCATTTCCGGGCTCTCGTCGACCACGACGAGAAAGACGCGCTCGCCGGACTTGGGCTGCTCGCTCATGACCTCTCCCCCCTTCTTCTAGAGACGCCGCATGACCGCGCCGCCCAGCCAGCCGACCAGCAGCGCCATCAGGATGGCCCCCAAGCCATACAATGCTCCGTCATGGGCCGACCAGCCCGCGAGCTGGGCGCTGAAGCCGACCTTGCCGACCGGCAACGGGCGCGAGATCGCCGCGACGATCTTCCCCTCGCGCAGCAGATAGACGCGGATGTCGTAGACGCCTTCCGGTAGCCGCGACGGAAAGGGCAGGTCCACGCGGAAGAGCCTGCCCGCCTGGACCGTCACCTGGCCGATGGCTGCGGGGTAGAGACCCTCCCGCCGCTTCACCTCGACGAGGCCGGCGCGGAAACGCGCCAGCTCAGCCGCATCGCGCGGCGTCGCCGGCTTCAGGGTGGAGAGCCTGTCCTCCAGCGACAGGATCTCGCCGCCGGCGCCCCGCGCCAGCAGGCGCTGCAACGGCTGGCTGGCGGCGATGGCATAATAGGCCGGCACATCGTCGAAGCCCTGCCGTCCGGTATTGAGCCAAATCCCCAGGAACCTCTGCTTGCGCATAACGGTCTCGCGGGCGGCCGGGCCGGCCACGACGACGACGATCTCGCCGGGCGGATCGAACATGCCGAACAGCAGGATACTCTCGCCCTGGAAGGCCGAGGTGATGGACACGCGGGCGAGCGAAAGGTCCACGATCAGGTCGGGCGTCGTGGGCTCGGTCGGCACGGAGGGCGGCACGGTGCCGTCGGGAGGCGCGCCCAGACTCGGCGCCGGCAGCCCGCCCGGCGCCGGCTCCAGGCGCGGGCTTTGCGCCCCGGCATTTGTCGCGCCGGCAAGGAGCGCAAGGCAGGCGAGGAGGACGGGCCACCTCACGGCAGCACCTCGCGGCTGCCCAGCGAATAGAGCGAGCTCGGCGTGCGCAGCAGTTCGGTCAGCAGTTCGGCGGCCACGGCGAGGATCAGCACCGACATCAGCGCCCGCAGGGCGACACCGGGCAGCTTGGCCGCGAGCCGCGCGCCGATCGGCGCACCGACGACGCCGCCCAGGATCAGCAGCAGCGCCAGCACGACGTCGACGGTCCCGTTGGTTGCGGCTTGCAGGAAGGTGACGTTGGCCGCGACGAACAGGATCTGGAAGTTCGACGTGCCGATCACCACCGCCGTCGGCATGCCGAGCAGGTAGATCATCGCCGGCACCAGTACGAAGCCGCCGCCGACGCCGAGGATTGCCGACAACACGCCGATGATGACGCCCAGTCCGAGCGGCAGCAGGGCGCTGATATAGAGCTTGGACTTGTAGAAGCGCAGCTTCAGCGGCAGCCGGTGCACCATATAGTGACTGTGGAGCTTGCCGCGCGGCCCGTCGGGATTGCGCTTGCGCTTGAAATAGGTGCTCAGGCTTTCCGCCAGCATGAGCAGGCCGATCGTGGAAAGCATCACGACGTAGAGCACCGCGATGACGAAATCGATCTGGCCGATGCGCTTCAGGTAGGTGAACAGCCACACGCCGGCCGACGAACCCAACATGCCGCCCGCCAGCAGGACCAGTCCCATGCGGAGATCGACGTTGCCGCGCCGCCACTGGACCTGCAGCGAGGAGATCGAGTTGGCGACGACCTGGTTGGCCTGGCTGGCGACGGCCACCGCCGGCGGAATGCCGACGAAGATCAGGAGCGGCGTGGCCAGGAAGCCGCCGCCGACACCGAACATGCCCGACAGCAATCCGGCGGCGGCGCCCAGGCCGAGCAGGATGAACACGTTCATCGATTGCTCGGCGATGGGCAGATAGATCTCCACGCCGGCGCCTATTTCAGCAGGATGTTGGTGATCTCGCGCAGCTGCGTGCGGGCGCGCAGCAGATAGAAGCCCTGCGCGAGCAGGTGATTGGGAATGAGCAGCGCGTCGGGATAGCCGTTCCAGACCACCCAAGGGTCGAGCTGTGCGGCGATGCGGAAGGTATCGACCGTGCCGTTCCAGGCACTGGTGAGCTCGCGGTCGCGGATCACATTCTGGAAGTCTGCCCCGAGGTCGCGCAGCAGCAGATAGTAGACGTAGAGGCGACCCTTGTTGAAATAGAAGATGTCGTCGCACCTGGCATCGAACAGGTCGCCGGCCTTCTCGATGACGTGCTGGTCGATCGCCGCCGAGTCCGAGCCGAGATCGCTGGCGATGCGGTCGAGCAGCGCCTGCAGATTGTCGGCCCTCCGCTCGAACACCGCCTGACCGGCACCCAGCCGCTTGTTGTAGGCCATCAATTTGTCGCGGCCGGCACGATATTTCTGGGCCGAGGTTGTGGACGGCAACAGCGAGACGCTGGGCTGCCAGAGCCAGATATTGGGCTGTTCGTTCAGGAAGCCGCGCGCCTGCTCGAGGTCCCGGTCGGTCTGGCTCGAGCCGCGCGTACGGCCGAGCTGATCCATCAGTTCGGTACTGAACCGGCCCAGCGCCGACATGATGCCTCGCTGGAAATTCGGCATGTTGTCGAGCAGCCCCGCCGGCGTGAAGAACGGCATCATCGGCGTCCAGGTGTGGACATCGACCTCGCGATTGACGAGATCGGCCGCGGTGGCGACGGCCTTGCTTTCGCCAGGTGCAACGCTGCGCGCCGCGAACTGCGGATCGTCGTCGATATCCTCCGTCACCAGCGCGCCGATCGGGTAGTAGAGGATGAGCAGCGCGAGGACGATGCGCCACGTCCACTTCCAGGCGGTGCGACCGCCTGACGAAGGGGCGGACGGCGAACGACCCGGGCGCCATCCCCGCACGCGATCCCAGCTTCGCCGCCACCAGGCAGGCTTGGCCGACGAAGGTGCGCTGTAGTCCGGTTCGAATGTCATGGCACACCTTACCATTCGCCTCGTGACGAAACAGGGGCGCAGCCTGCTAGAGTGTGCGGAATGTTTTCAATGGAGTGGGTGGAATGGCTCTCGATCCGGAATCCCAGCGGCTGATCGACCTGATGGCGGCCGCGAATCGACCGGCCTGGAACACGCTGAGCCCGCAAGCCGCCCGCGATCTCTATCTTTCCCTGCGCCCCGGCGCGCAGGGTCCGCGCCCTGCCGACGTGAAGGTCGTGGATCGAACCATCCCCGGCCCGGCAGGCGAATTGTCCGCCCGCCTCTATCGTCCGGCATCGGCCGCCGCCGACGCCCTGCTGCCGGCGCTGGTCTATGCGCATGGCGGCGGCTGGGTGTTCGGCAATCTCGACAGCCATGACGTGCTCTGCGCCCAGCTCGCCCTCGAGGCCGGCATCGCGGTGTTCCATGTCGACTATCGTCTGGCGCCCGAGGCCCGCTTTCCCGGCGCCTTCGACGATGTCGTGGCGGCGCTGCAATGGGTGGCTGCCAACGGCGCCTCGGTCGGAATCGACCCCACGCGCCTCGCCATCGGCGGCGACAGCGCCGGCGGCAATCTCGCCGCGGCCGCGTCGATCTGGGCGCGCGACCATGGCGGACCGAAGCTCCTGATGCAGCTGCTCGCCTACCCGGTGACCGACGCCGTGGCCCGCGCCGAATCCTACCGGCATTTCGAGGACGGCTACGGGCTGAACGCGGTGACGATGGAGTGGTTCTTCGACCACTACACGCCCGACAAAGCGAGCCGCGGCGACTGGCGCCTCTCGCCGCTGCGCGCGGCGTCGCTGGCCGGCCTGCCGCCGGCCCTGGTCGTCACCGCCGGCTACGATCCGCTGCGCGACGAAGGCCGGGCCTATGCCTGGCGCCTCCAGCAGGAAGGCACGCAGGCCGACCTGGTCGAGTTCGGCGGCATGCTGCACGGGTTCCTGAGCTCACCGATGCTGCTGCACGGCGCCCGGCGCGGCACGACGATCTGCGCCGCGGCCCTGCGTGAGGCGCTGGTGCTGCGCGCCCAGTGACGACCAGAGCATGACCAGCGCCGTCGCCCGCGGCGGCGCGCCCGTCGGCATGGCGCTGCCGGGACTGGTGATCGCCGTCTGCATGATCGGCGACACGCTGCTCTATGCCGTGCTGCCCCTCTATCATGAGCAGTTCGGCCTCTCGCTGGCGATGGTCGGCGTGCTCTTGTCGCTCAACCGCTGGATTCGTCTCCTCGCCAATTCCGGCGTCGCCCATCTCGGCGAGCGCCTCGGCCCGCATGCGCTGATGATCGCCGCCGCGCTCGGATCGGCCGTCTCGACGACCATCTACGGGCTGGTCGAAAATCCAACGGCGCAGGTCCTGGCGCGCATCCTCTGGGGCATCTCCTACGCCTCGCTCAATCTCTCGACGCTCGCCTATGCCGTGAGCGACCGCGCCAATGCCGGCAAGAGGGTCGGCACCAGCCGCGCCGCCATCGGCCTCGTGCAGGCGATGTCGCTGGTCGGCGGCGCCTGGATCGTGCTCGAGCTCGGCGCCCGATCGGTGTTCCTGATCTACGGGGCGCTCACGCTGATCGCGCTCGGCGCGGCGATCATGCTGCCGCGCCTGCCACCCGAACCGGCCTCGAAGAAGGGCTTCAAGCTGCCGATTCCCCATCGCCTCGAGGTCTGGGGCTTCGTCATGGGCTTCGCGGGCGACGGCGTTTTCCTGCTGACGCTGGCCTTCCTGATGAAGGACTCGATCACCTCGGTGGCCGCCGTAATGGCGACGGCGATGCTGCTGGCGCTGCGCTGGCTGGTCGAGGTCACGACCGGGCCGATCGGCGGTTGGATCGGCGACCGATTCGGCGCGCGGCGCATCGCGATCGCGAATGCAGCCCTTCTGGTCGGCGGCTTCGTGCTGATCGCGGCAGACCACGAGCTGCTGGGTGCCCTGATGATCGTGATGACACGGGGCATGTTCAACACGCTGATCCCCGTCCTGGTGATCGAGCGTGGCCACGGCACGGTCCTCTCCAGCCAGGCGAGCTATTCGACCTGGCGCGACTTCGGCGCCGCCGTCGGGCCGCTGACCGCCCCCTGGCTCTTCCTCAACGTCTCGCAGGCGCCGCTTTATGCGGCCCTCGCCCTGGCGCTCGGCCTGAGCGGCTATTTCTGCCTGGTGAGGCGCTGAAGCGCTCCAATTGATTCCCATATGCTTGCATATGGAAACATATCGGCTTATATCGCGCCGATGACCAGCCCCTCCTTTTCCGCCACCCTGAACCTGCTTCGCGCCACCGCGCGCCTCGAGGAGCGCTTTGCCGGCGAGCTCGGCTCCGTGCACGGGCTCGCCCTCAAGGAGGTGCTGCTGCTGATGCATCTCGAGCGGGCGCCCCTGAAGCGGCTGAGCCGCATCGACCTCGCCAAGCGGCTGCATGTCAGCCCCTCGACCGTGACCCGCATGACCAGTCCTCTCGAAAAACTGGGCTGCGTCGGTCGCGAGGCCGACCCACGTGACGCGCGCCTCTCCTATGTCGTCCTCACCGAAGCGGGCCAGCGCCTGGTCGGCGAGGCGCGGGCCACGCTGGAGCGCATGGCCGCCGACCTGTTCCGCGACCGCTGGGCCAAGGCGGAGATCGCCACCCTGGCCGACCTGCTGGGCCGGCTCACCGCCGGCCAGCCGGGAGACCTCGCATGATCCACCTGGTCTGCGGCTCCACCGGCGCCGGCAAGACGACCTACGCGAACAGACTGCGCCAGCAGCTCGGCGCCCTGCATCTGTCGATCGACGACTGGATGGTGACCCTGTTCGCAGCCGACACGCCTTCGCAGGGCAGCTGGTCCTGGATCGAGGAACGGGCGCTGCGCTGCGAGCGGCAGATGCTGGCGACGGCGTTGCAGCTTGGCCGCGCCGGCCTGCCGTCGATCCTCGATCTCGGGCTCCAGCGTGCCGATCAACGCCGGCGCGTTGCCGAGCAGGTGGTGTCGGCCGGAATCCGCGTGCGACTACACTTCCTCGACGTCGAGGCCGACGAACGCTGGCGCCGCGTCCAGGCGCGCAACGAGGAGCAGGGCGAAACCTTCCGGCTGAAGGTGACGCGCCCGATGTTCGATTTCATCGAAACGATCTGGCAGCCACCGACGGCCGACGAAATGTCGGCCCTCGACGGCGTGCGCATCGCGGCCTAGCGGAACACGTCCTTACGGTGACGCACCTCGGCAAACACCGCGACGGGATCGCCGCCGGCAAGGCCGACCGCCGCCTGGACCGCCGGCACGTCGACACGCAGGAACGGGTTGGTGGCCTTCTCCTCGCCGAGCAGCGAGGGCACGGTGGCCTCGCCCTTGGCACGCGCGGCATCGATCGCGGCCGAGCGCGCCTTGAGCTGCTGGTTGCCGGTCTCGACGGTCAGCGCGAAGCGGGCGTTCGACTGGGTATATTCGTGGGCGCAATAGACCCGCATGTCGTCGGGCAGCGCCCGCAGCCGGCTGAGCGAGGTCCAGAACTGCTGCGGCGTGCCCTCGAACATGCGGCCGCAGCCCAGGGCGAACAGCGTGTCGCCGCAAAACAGCGCCGTCTGGTCGCGGAAGGCATAGGCGATGTGGCCGCTGGTATGGCCCGGCACGAAGAAGATCTCGGCCTCGGCCTCGCCGACCCGGTAGCGGTCGCCGTCGTCGACCTCGACGTCGATGCCGGGGATGCGCGCGCGGTCCTGGCGCAGCCCGACGATCGTGCAGCCGGTCGCCTGCTTGATCTCGAGGTTGCCGCCCACATGGTCGCCGTGGTGGTGGGTGTTGAGGATGTGGGTGATCTTCCAGCGGCGCTTCTCGGCCTCTGCAAGCACGGGGCCGGCCACGGCGGGATCGACGACGGCGACGGCGCCGCTCTGCGGCTCCCGCATCAACCACACGTAATTGTCGTTCAGGACCGGGATACGGACAATGTCTAGCGTTGTGCTCATGATGCAAGGCTAGCAGAGCTGGCTTGCGCCGGCCATGGTCCGCCGGCGGCGCTTTCTGCTACACTTGCAGCCATGTGGAGCAATGTCCTCGACCTTGAGGAATTCTACGGCAGCACGCTCGGTCAGATGACCCAGCGGCTGCTGCGCGCCCGCCTGCGCGAGGTCTGGCCGAACGTGCGCGGCGAGACGGTGCTGGGGCTCGGCTTCGCACAACCGTTGCTGCGTCCGTTCATGGAAGAAGCCGGCCGCACGCTGGCCTTCATGCCGGCCCAGCAGGGCGTCACGCGCTGGCCGCGCGAAGGCCGCAACCTCGCCACCCTGGTCGACGAGCTCGACCTGCCGCTGCCCGACCGCTCGGTCGACCGCGTGGTCCTGGTCCATGCCGTCGAATGCACCGAACAGCTTCGCCCGATGCTGCGCGAGATCTGGCGCGTGATGGCCGATGGCGGCCGCATGGTCGTCGTTGCGCCGACGCGCACCGGCTTCTGGTCACAGGTCGACCGCTCGCCTTTCTATCAGGGCCATCCCTATTCGGCGGGACAGCTCAACGCGCTGCTGCGCGCCAACATGTTCGCGCCGCTGCGCCAGACGCGCGCGCTCTACATGCCGCCGACCCGGTCGCGGCTCATGATGCGCATGGCCCCGACCCTCGAGCGGTTCGGCCAGCGCTGGCTCGGCCGCTTCGGCGGCGTCAATGTCATCGAGTCGGGCAAGCAACTCTTTGCCGGCATCGCCGAACGCAGCCAGCCGCAAGCCGTCGCCGTGCGCCCCAAGCTGCGTATCGCCAGCTCGCGTGACACGCCGCAGGTCGCCGGAGCCGCGCGCACGACCGAGGACGGCGACAAGCCCGCCTCCTGAATCAAAGAAGAAAGAACGACATGGCTTTTTCTCCGCGCGTGATCGCGCTGCTGGGTTTTGGCGAGGCGGGATCGGCCATCGCCCGCGGTCTTGCAGCGGAAGGCGGCTGGCGCGGCCCTTCGAAACCCGGTGACAATGCACCGCGTCGCGTCATCGCCATCGACACCGCGCTCGACAAGGATCCGCGTGGCACGGCCCTGGGCAAGACCGCGCGGTCCCTCGATGTCGTGATCGCCGACGGCTACACCGAGGCGCTGAGCGAAGCCGATCTCGTGATCTCTGCCGTGCAGGGCGAGCATGCGCTCTCGGCCGCCCGATCGGCCGCGCCGCTCCTGAAGAAGGGCGCGCACTATCTCGACCTCTGCACCGTCACCGGCAGGATGTCGGACGAGGATCGCGCCGAGATCGAAAAGGGCGCGGGACGTTACGTCGACGTTGCCGTCATGGGCGGCTTCTTCAAGCAGGGCATCAAGGCGCCGATGCTGGTGGCGGGCGAGGATGCCGCCGACGCCGTTGCCTGGATGAACGCCAACGGCTTCGTCGCCACCTTGCTGGGGCCCAAGCCCGGCAGCGCCTCGTCGGTGAAGATGCTGCGCAGCACGCTGGTGAAGGGCATCGAGGCGCTGGGCGTCGAGGCGCTGGTCGCCGCGCAGCGCCAGGGCATTCTCGACGAGGTCCTGGGTTGCCTGGGCGATGCCGATTCGATGGGGCTCGCCGGCTTCATCACCATGCTGGTGCAGACGCATGTCGTTCATGCCCATCGCCGCTGGGAAGAGATGGGACTGGTCGCGCAGACGCTGCGCGAGACCGGCGTCGATCCGCTGATGACGGAAGTCATCGAGAAGAGCCATCGCCGCACGGTCGACGCCCAGATCGCGCCGCCCGACGGCCAGGTGCCGAGCCTCGAGGAGGCGCTGAAGATTCTCTCGGAGCGGGTGATCGGTGGACGCTGAGATCAAGACCGGCAAAGTCTTCGACCGGCTGGTGACGCTCCTCACCGAGGCCAACGCGAAGTTCCGCATCATCGAGCACACCCACGAAGGCAAGTCCGAAGCCATCAGCGCCATTCGCGGCAACCGTCCCGACCAGGCCGCCAAGGCCATGGTGCTCGACGTGCGCGGCGGTGGCGGCGGCAAGCGTCATGTGCTCGCGATCCTGCCGGGCAGCCGCAAGCTCGACTTCGCCGCCGTTGCCGCCCTGTTCGAGGCGCGCAAGTGCGGCTTCGCTTCGCCGGACACGGCGCAGGAACTGACCGGCTGCGTCATGGGCGCGGTCCCGCCCTTCGCGCTCAATCCCGCGCTCTCGATCGTGGTCGAGGAAGACCTGCTGGCCAACGAGACGCTGTTCTTCAACGCCGGCCGGCTCGACCGCTCGATGGAACTCGACACGAAGGATTGGCTTGCGCTCGCCAGGCCGCGCCTCGCCCGGATTGCCGTTCGTGACTGAGACCTGGAGCTTCGGTCCCGTTTCCGAGACTGACTTCGAACCGCTTCTGGCCCTGCGCACCGATGTGATGCGCGAGCATCTCGAACGGGTCGGCCGCTACACGCCCGAACGGTCGCGCCGCACGTTCCGCACGCATTTCGACGAGCCCGGCACACGACTGATCCTTCAGAAAGGTATCCGCGTCGGCTGCGTCGGCTTTCGCCGAAGCGACCAGGAAATCCGCATCGACTCTTTCTATCTCGACCGCCGCCTGCACGGGTCCGGCCTCGGCACGACAATCCTGAAGGCGCTGCTGGCCGAAGCCGATGCCGCCGGCCTGCCGGTGCGTCTCGAAGTCTTGAACGGCAGCAAGGCCGACCGGCTCTACCTGCGCCACGGCTTCGTGAAACTGAAGGAAGACGAGATCGAGGGCTTCTATGAAAGGCCCGCGCCGAGCCGCTCCATTGCCGCGCTGCTGCCGCGCGGTCCGGGCCACCAGTTCGTCTTCTACGGCGACGCCTGCTCCGGCGTCGCCGGCGCCCCGCACGAACGCACCTTCGCCGGCGTCAACGCGGCGGTGCGACGCCTTGTGCCCTCGCCCGAGTTCATCCTGTTCCTGGGCGACGAGATCGCGGGCTACACCGCCGATGCCGAGGCGCTCCGCGGACAATGGCGGCATTGGCTCGACGCGGAGATGGCCTGGCTCGATCGGCGCGCGACGCCGATGTGGCATACGACCAGCAACCACGCGACCTACGACACGATGAGTGAGGACGTGTTCCGCGAGGTGCACGATCACCTGCCGCACAATGGTCCTCCCGGGCAGGAAGGCCTGTCGTACTGGGTGCGCCGCGGCGACCTGCTGATGGTGTTCGTCCATACGCTGTGGACCGGCTTGGGCGGCGAAGGTCATGTCGAGACGAATTGGCTCCGCGCCGTCCTGCGCCAGCATGCCGATGCGCGCCATAAGCTCGTTGCCGGCCACCATCCGGTCCATCCGGTCAACGGCTTCGCCGGCGCCTATCAACGCGACGTCGGCCCCGAGCACGCCACGGCATTCTGGGACGTCTTGGTCGAGGGCGGCGTGCTGGCCTACCTGTGCGGCCACATCCTGGCGTTCGACGTGCAGGCCCATCGCGGCGTGCTGCAGATTTGCACGGCGGGCGCCGGCACCGCCCACCGCATGCCCGAGGGCATCGAATATCTCCATGCCGTTCAGGCTGCGTTGGATGACGGTGGCCTGCGCTATCAGGTACTCGATGCCGACGGCGTGGTCCGCGAGAGCCTGTCTTGGCCACTTGAGGTGCCGTCGGTCGAGCACTGGCGGGGTCTGGAGGAAGCGCGCTTCGGCAGGGACAGGATCGCCGCCTTCCGCTTCACCGGCCACGCCGCTCCCACGGGAACGAGCACCGCCCAGACGTTGCTCTCGGCCTCCCGCCCCGGCCGCCGCGCGCCCTTCTGGGTCGGCCTCAGCGGGCCGGCGCAACGCCTGACAGTGATTCTGGAACCGGAGCCCGGCCGCAGCCCTCACTATTGGCTCGGACCCTCCGTGACCGCGGATGCGCCATTTGACATCCAGCTACTAGTCCATCCCGGCATGGGGCCGGGTGGCCTGCTGTACCGTCTGTCTGGCGATGGACCTTGGTCATCGCTGTCGGCCGCCTCCGCCTGGGGCGCCGAGCGCCTGGACCGGCTGGACGATTGGAGTGTCGGCCACGGTCAGCAAGGCCCGGGCGACCGCGCCTTCCTCGGCCGCGAACTCGCGGTCTCAGCGGCGACTTTCGACCCGTAAGGGCTAAACCCGCCTCAGCACGAACACCCCCTGCTCGACGAACAGATCGGTGAGCTGCGCCAGCTCCTCCAGCACGCCTTGCAATGGTCAAGCTCCGGCCTGACGATCTCAACATCCAACCTGCAGGAGACGCGGGTGCGTCTGGTACTTGCCATCCTGTCGCTCAATCTGGCGATCTGTCTGCCCGCGGCAGCTCAGCCGAGCCGCCCGGCCTCTGAGTTCGACATCACGGCGGAGCAAAGCGCGATCTGCTCAGCCGGCAAGAGTGGCGCGCTGGACTTCTACCGCGCGCTCGTCGACGGATGGGAGGCCGATGGACGGTTGATTGCAGCCAACAAGCTGTATCCGATGGTACGCCGAGTAGGCCCCAGACTTTTGATCGCCGTTGACCAAGCCGGGGGCGTCGACCTCAGGGACAACACCGATGTGTGTGCTGCCCATAACTGGGACGCCAGCGGCCGTCAGCACCGCATCCGAGCTTACTTCCCTGTCAGCGGGATCCTCGCCGTCGGCCACCATGCCAAGGAAACGAACGGCCTCTACCTCTTTCGCCTGCACGATGGCGCGAAGGCGGAAATCGACGGCGGCCAGAAACTCCGCGAGTCGCCCGACAGCCATTGGCTTGCCATCGTCGAGTGGGACATGGGGCTCGAGCCGGCTGTGAGCCTCTGGAACAGTCGTGATCCCGATCTGAGCCCTCGCAAAAGGTTGAGCGATGCGACCGACGCCGCGTTTCATGGCCCCGCAAGGCTCGTCATAAACTACCGGGATCGCCCTCCGGTCACTCTTCACCTGCGCGATGGCGCCTGGGTCGAGGACTCAATCCCGCCGTAGCATGAACACCGCCTGCTCGCCGATCAGGTTGGCGAGCAGCGGCGGCAGGCTGATGCGGCGGCTCTTGCTGTTGAGCACGATGCCGCGCTCGATGCGCACGCCCATGGTGCGGCAGAGCGCGCGGAAATCGTCGATGCTGCAGAGATGGATGTTGGGCGTGTCGTACCACTTGTGGGGCAGCGACGCGGTTTCGGGCATGCGGCCGCCGAACACCAGCCGCAGCCGCACCTGCCAGTGCGCGAAGTTGGGAAAGGAGACGATGGCGCGCTTGCCGACGCGCAGCATCTGCTCCAGCACCCGGCGCGGCTCGCGCGTGGCCTGCAGCGTCTGGCTCAGGATCACATAGTCGAACGCATCGTCGGGATAGTCGCGCAGGTCGGCATCGGCGTCGCCCTGGATGACCGACAGGCCGTTGGCCACGCAGGCGTTCACGCCGGCCTGGCTGAGTTCCATGCCGCGGGCATCGACCCTCTTGGCGTTCATCAGATAGGCCAGCAGCGCGCCGTCGCCGCAGCCGACGTCGAGAGCACGGGTGCCGGGCTCGACCATGTCGGCGATGAGCTGCAGGTCGACGCGAATCGGGGCGTTCATCAGTGGGCACTCCGGAGGCCGCGCGCCGTGGCGGCGCCCTTCAGGAAGCCCGAGAGGGTGCGGAACATTTCGGGCTCGTCGAGCAGGAAGGCGTCATGCCCCTTGTCGCTGTCGACCTCGACGAACGACACGTTGGCGGCGGCGGCGTTGAGCGCATGCACGACCGCGCGGCTCTCGCGCGTCGGGAACAGCCAGTCGCTGGTGAAGGACATCAGGCAGAAGCGGGTGGCCGTGCCCTTGAAGGCGTTGGCCAGCACGCCGCCATGCGCGCCCGCGAGGTCGAAATAGTCCATCGCCCGCGTGATGTAGAGGTAGCTGTTCGCATCGAAGCGATCGACGAAGGTCGAGCCCTGGTGGCGCAGGTAGCTCTCGACCTGGAAATCCGCATCGAAGCCGAAGCCCAGCGCATTGCGGTTCTGCAGGGAGCGGCCGAACTTGCGCTGAAGCGCCTGCTCCGAGAGGTAGGTGATGTGCGCCGTCATGCGGGCAACCGCGAGGCCGCGCGCCGGATTGGTCTGGTGCAGCCGATAGTCGCCGCCCTTCCACTCCGGATCGGCCATGATCGCCTGGCGGCCGACCTCGTGGAACGCGATGTTCTGCGCCGAATGATGCGCGGCGCAGGCGATCGGCACGGCCGAGAAGACGCGCTTGGGATAGCTGGCCGCCCATTCGAGCACCTGCATGCCGCCCATCGAGCCGCCGATCACGCAGAAGAGATCGGGAATGCCGAGATGGTCGAGCAGCGCCGCCTGAGCCCGCACCATGTCGCCGATGGTCACGACCGGGAAATGAAGGTTCCACGGCTGGCCGGTCGCGGGATCGCGGGCCTGCGGGCCGGTGGTGCCCATGCAATGGCCGAGCACGTTGATGCAGATGATGAAATAGCGGTCGGGATCGAGGATCTTGCCCGCCCCGATCAGGCTCTCCCACCAGCCGTCCTTGCCGGTGACGGGATGACGATCGGCGACGAACTGGTCGCAGGTCAGGGGATGGCAGACCAGCACGGCGTTCGACTTCACGTCGTTCAGCGTGCCGTAGGTCTGGTAGGCCACCCGGTAGGGGCCGAGATCGACGCCGCAGTCGAGGCGCAATGGCCGGTCCACGCCCAGGATCGCGTGGCGGCACTGGGCGAGCGCCTTGCGTTCGGCATCGGTGAGGTCGTCGAGCACTACCCACTCCAACGAAAAAGCCCCCGACCGGAAGGGCGGGGGCTTTTTCGAGCACTCCGACCTTTTAGCGGTGTTTAACGTGGCCGCAAGCCGGTCGGCTCAAATTCCACGGAGAGGCTCTATACGGTCGCGTATGGCGGGAGGCAAGCCCCTTGCGACTTGTTTGCCTTTACGTGGGCCGTCCGGACGTAGTATCGCCGCTGCGCACAGGAAAAAACGGCCTAATGGACGCTCCCAGTCTCGACAGCTTGCGGCAGGAAATCGACGCCATCGATACCGACTTGCACGGCCTGATCCGCCGTCGCGCGGAGGTCGTCGGGCTTATCTCCGCAACCAAGCCGGCGGGCGGCCTCGCCTTGCGTCCGGGCCGTGAGGCGCAGGTCCTGCGCAAACGGCTGGCGACGCACGACGGCCGGTTCCCGTCGGGCGCCGTCTATCGCATGTGGCGCGAGATGATGAGCGCCTTCACGCTGATCCAGACCCCCGGCCTCAAGATCGCGATCTGCCGGCCGGACGACCAGCCGGGCTACTGGGACCTCGCCCGCGACCATTTCGGCTGCCAGATCCCGTTCGTCGCCCACGACACGCCGGCCGGCGTGCTGTCGGCGGTGCGCGCCAGCACGACGACCCTCGGCGTCGTGCCCGCCCCGCTCGAGGCCGACTCGACACCGTGGTGGCCCCTGCTTGCCGGCAAGGACACGACCCTCCCGACCGTGATCGCCCGCCTGCCCTTCCTCGCCATGCCGAACGCGCGCGCGCGCGGCATCTCGGCCTTCGTGCTGGCCCGCATCGATGCCGAGCCGAGCGGCTTGGATCGCGGCCTGGTGGCCATCGAGGCGAAGAACGGACTGAGCCGCGACCGCATCGCCGCGGCGCTGGCCAAGGCGGGCCTGCCGGCCTTCACCTCGGCGCTGGACCAGGTCATGGCCGGGGTGCATCACTATCTCGTCGAGGTACCGGGCATGATCGCCGACGACGATCCGCGCCTGCGCGATCTCGAAATGGCCCTGGGCCTGGAAAAAGGCTGCGCGGCGGCCATCGGCGCCTATGCCGTGCCGATCGACGCCAAGCCGTGATCTGAACTTTCACAGGAGACTGGCATGAGCGCGCTCACCCCGCGTCCGGGCATCATGAAGATCGCGCCCTATGTGCCGGGCAAGGATTCGATCGACGGCAAGGAGACGATTGCCAAGCTGTCGTCCAACGAAGGCGCGCTCGGCCCCTCGCCCAAGGCGATGGCGGCCTACGCCAAGGCGGCAGCCGACCTGCATCGTTATCCCGACGGCGACACCGCGAACCTGCGCAAGGCGCTGGGCCGGCACTACGGTCTCGATCCGGCTCGCATCGTCTGCGGCGCGGGCTCCGACGAGATCCTGAACCTGCTGGTCCGGGCCTACTGCGGTCCCGGCGACGAGCTGCTCTACAGTCAGTACGGCTTCCTGATGTACGCGATCAACGCGCTGGGCGTCGGCGCGACCCCGGTCGCGGCGCCGGCCCGTGAGTATGGCAGCGACATCGATGCGCTGCTGGCGGCGGTGACGGACAAGACCCGGATCGTCTGCCTCGCCAATCCGAACAACCCGACCGGCACCTACGTCACCAAGGACGATGTGCGCCGCCTGCATGCCGGCCTGCCGAAGAACGTGCTGCTGATCATCGACGCGGCCTATGCCGAGTATGTCAGCAAGAACGACTACGATTCGGGCGTCGAGCTGGTCGACCAGGCCGAGAACGTGGTGATGACCCGCACCTTCTCGAAGATCTACGGCCTCGGCGGATTGCGTCTCGGCTGGATGTACGGACCGGCCGGGATCGTCGACGTGATGAGCCGGCTGCGCCAGCCGTTCAACGTCAACGCGGCGGCACAGATCGCGGGCATCGCGGCGCTCGACGACATTGCCCACACCGACGCCAGCCGCACCAACAACGACATCTGGCTGCCGTGGCTCAGCACCGAACTCACGAAGCTCGGCCTGGAGCCGGTGCCGAGCGTCGGCAACTTCCTGCTGATCGGCTTCGGCTCGAAGGAGCGCGCCGTCGCGGCCAACGACTGGCTGATGAACGACGGCCTGATTCCGCGCCTGGTCGCGGGCTACGGCCTGCCCGCGCATCTGCGCATCACGGTCGGGACCGAGGCCGAGGTGAAGGCCGTCCAGGCCTCGCTGGCCCGCTTCGTGGCCGCGAAATGAGCGAACCCCTGTTCGACAAGATCGCGCTGATCGGCATCGGCCTGATCGGCGGATCGATCGCACTGGAGGCCCGCAAGCGCGGGCTGGCCAGGACGATCGTGGCCGCCACGCGCAGCCCCGAGACGGCAGCCCTCGCCAACAAGCTGAAGCTCGCCGACCATTGCGGCACCGATCTCGCGGAAGCCTGCAAGGATGCCGACCTGGTGATCGTCTGCACGCCGGTCGGTGCCTGCGGACCGGCCGCCCAGGCCATCGCGTCGAGCCTGAAGCCGGGCTGCATCGTCTCCGACGTGGGCTCGGTGAAGCAGACCGTGATCGCCGATATGGCGCCGCACATTCCCAAGGGCGTGCATTTCGTGCCGGCCCATCCGGTCGCCGGCACCGAGAATTCCGGCCCCGAAGCCGCGCTGCTTGATCTGTTCCAGGGCCGCTGGTGCATCCTGACGCCGCTGCCCGACAGCGACAAAGCCGCCGTCGCCAAGCTCGAAGCCTTCTGGAAGGGTCTCGGCAGCCAGGTCGAGTGCATCGACCCCAAGGACCATGACCGGATCCTGGCCATCACCTCGCATCTGCCGCACCTGATCGCCTATACGATCGTCGGCACGGCCGACGATCTCGGCGGCCATCTCAACAGCGAGGTCCTGAAGTTCGCCGCCGGCGGCTTCCGCGACTTCACGCGCATCGCCGCCTCCGATCCCACCATGTGGCGCGACGTGTTCATGAACAACCGCGAGGCCGTTCTCGAAGTGCTGCAGCGCTTCCAGGAGGATCTGTTCTACCTGCAGCGTGCCATCCGCTGGGGCGAGGGCGATAAGCTGTTCGACCTGTTCACGCGCACGCGCGAAATCCGCCGCGCCCTGATCCACCTCAACCAGGCCTAGGTTGGGCGCGCCGGCGGCAGAGTCCTCGACCCGGCCCGAGTGGGTCTTCGGCTATGGCTCGCTGATGTGGAACCCGGGCTTCGCCACGCCGGAGACGCAGGCGGCGCGACTTCAGGGCTGGCACCGCGCCTTCTGCATCTATTCGGAACACTATCGCGGCACGCCCGAGAAACCGGGCCTCATGCTCGGCCTGCTGCCGGGCGGCTCCTGCCGCGGCCTGGCGCACCGGCTGCCCGCCGCCACCTACGACGAGGTGCGGCGCTACCTGATCCATCGCGAGATCGACAATGACGGCGTCTACGTCGAAACGGTTCGACCGCTCCGTCTCGATGACGGGCGAATCGTGCCTTCTCTGGTCTATCTTGCCGACCGCTCGCACCGGCAGTTCGCCGGCAAGCTGCCGGAGAACGAAGCGCTCAGGCTGATCCGCCAGGGCCATGGCGCCACCGGCAGCAGCCTCGACTACGTGCTGAATACCGTCACCCATCTCGGCGAGCTCGGTCTCAGCGACCGCTCGCTCGAGAGGCTGGCCCGCGCCGCCGCCGGCGACGCAGGACCTGCGAGCCGCTAGCGGCGCGCGGCCTCGGTCGCGAACACCGACTGCACGACGAAGCCAAGTTCTTCGCGTGCCTGCTCGACCGACAGGCCGAGGCGCTGGCGCAGGACGACCCAGCTTTCCGGCGCGATGGCCAGGGCCAGGGCGGTCAGGGTCCGCTGACGCGACTCCACCGGCAGAGCGGCCAGCTCGGGACCGAAGGCCTGCGAGAGGTGCGCGGTGTTGGCGCTGTAAATCTGCGAGATCATGTCGGCGGCTTCCGGCGAGCGGCGCTGCAGTGTCTCGACGAAGGTCCACATCGGGCGGAGCTGCTCGTAGCGGTCGGCGCACTGATTGATCAGGCTGGTCACGCGCTGCTCGACCGGGCCGGCGGCCGCAAGCTCCGGCGCTTCCCCGACCAGGGCGGCCAGGACGCGGCCGAGGACGGCGACGTAGAGTTCGGCTGTGTCGGCAAAGTGCTGGAAGACGGTTCGCGCCGAGACGCCCGCCATCTGGGCGATGTCGCGCACGATCGGCGCGACCTGCCCCGCAGCCGCGAGGGCCAGGGCCGAGGCGACGATCGATTCGCGCGTACGGGCAACGCGGTCGCCGCGACCGGCTGTGGGAAGCGGCTTCGTGTACAGGGTCTGACCGTCCATTCCTGACTCCCGAGCGAGTGTTTGCCGTCTTGTCGGCAACCTTGCCGATCCTGAAGATGACGCAAGCAAATCACTATATATGAAGCTACTACTGCATCGTCATTTCAAGTGCTGCGATGCGCTATAAGGGCGCGATCGACGTAAGATTTATGTAAGCCGACGGGGCCCCGATGTCCGAGAAAGTCTTTGCTCCCGCCTCCCTCGCCGCCCAGGCGATGGGATGGATCGACCCGGTCACCAAGGCCGTCGTGCCACCGATCCATATGGCGAGCACGTATCTTCGCGACGAGGACAACGGCTATCGTTCGGGACGCATCTATGCGCGCGCCGACAATCCCACGTTCGACCAGGCAGAAGCAACACTCACGGCGCTCGAAGGTGGCGCAAAGTCGCTGATCTTCTCCTCGGGCATGAGCGCCGCCACCGCCTGCTTCCTCGCTCTCTCGCCCGGTGATCATGTCGTGACTTCGAAAGTCATGTACTGGGCACTGCGCAACTGGCTGATGACTTTCGCGACGCACTGGGGCCTGAAGGTCGAGTTCGTCGACACCGACAAGACCGACGAGGTGGCAGCGGCGGTGAAGCCCGGCGTCACCAAACTCGTCTGGATCGAGACGCCGGCCAACCCGACCTGGAGCGTGTCCGACATTGCCGCGATCGCCGAGATCGCCCACAAGGCCGGCGCGCTGCTGGGCGTCGATTCGACGGTCGCCACGCCGGTGCTGACACGACCGATCGAGCATGGCGCCGACATCGTGATGCATTCGGCGACCAAGTACCTCAACGGGCATTCCGACATCATCGCCGGCGCTCTCACCGGCGCGCGCGACGATGCCTACTGGGCGAAGCTGCGCACCATCCGCGCGCAGCTCGGCACCATTCTCGGCCAGACCGAGGCATGGCTGCTGATGCGCGGCATGCGCACCCTGTTCCCGCGCGTCGCCTGGGCCTGCAAGTCGGCGCAGAGTCTCGCCGAAAAGTTCGCCGAGCATCCGATGGTGGAGCATGTCCTCTATCCCGGCCTGCCCTCCTTCGCCGGTCACGCGGCGGCGGCCAAGCAGATGACGGGCGGCTTCGGTGGCATGCTGTCGGTGCGCGTCAAGGGCGGCGAGCGCGCGGCCATCGCCACGGCGGCGCGCGTCGACCTGTGGAAGCGCGCCACGTCGCTGGGCGGCGTCGAGAGCCTGATCGAACATCGCGCCAGCATTGAGGGACCGGGCACGCCCTGCCCACCGGATCTTTTGCGACTGTCGGTCGGCGTCGAAGAGAGCAGCGACCTGTTCGACGATCTCGACCAGGCCCTGAAGCGCGCCCACAACGCTTAACGGGCCTCGTTGGAGCGCGCCACTCCAGTGGCGCTCAAGCTTCGTCGACAGGAAGGGTATGAGCGCAACTGGAGTGGCGCGCTCCCTTGATCGTCCTTCCGGCTACGACGCCGTCGTACCGAACACCGAAGCCAGCCCCGCGCCGATGCGCTCGTTCATCATCTCGATCGAGCCGTCGGTGTAAGCCGCGATCTTGGCGCCCGCGAGATGGCGGGCGAGCGGATAGTCGGCGCGCAGGCCGTTGGCGCCCATCGCCTGGATACAGTCGGCGATGCGCTGCACGGCCATGTCGGTCGCGAACTTCTTGGCATGGGCGGTCGGCAGCACGGCGTCGGCGCCCTCGTCGATCAGGCGCGCGGCGCGATAGCAGAGCAGCCGCGCGGCTTCGAGATCGGTCGCGGCATCGACCAGCTTCCAGCGCACGCCCTGATGCTCGATCACCGGCTGGCCGAAGGTCTGGCGCTGCTGCGTGTAGCGCACCGCCGTCTCCAGCGAGGCCTGCAGCATGCCGCAGCACATGGCCGCGACATAGGCGCGGGCGCCATTGATGCCGGCAAGTGCGGCCTTGAAGGCCTTGCCCGGCGGATGCAGCACCGCCTCGTCGGGCGCGAAATAGTCGACCAGCCGGAAGCCGCCGACGCCGATCGCGTGGCCGCCATGCAGCTCGAACGGCTTGTCGCGATGGAAGCCCGGCCGCTCGGCCTCGATCGCGAGGCAGATGATGCCGCGATAACCCTGCGACCTGTCGGTCTGCGCATAGGCCACCGAAAGACCCGCGACGGCGGCATTGGTGATCCAGGCCTTGGCGCCGTTCACTTTCCAGCCACCCTCGACGCGCACAGCTTCCATTTCGAGGCCGCCGAAGTCGCTGCCGACACCGGGTTCGCTGAGACCGGCGCAGCCGATTAGCTCGCCGGTCAGCATGCGCGGCAGCAGCCGCGCGACCTGGGCCGGCTGGCCATCGCGGGCGAAGCGCGCACAGGCATTGTGATGGTTGATCAGCGCGAAGGCGAAAGCGAAGTCATGCCGCGCGATCTCCTCGAAAGCGCGCAGCTTGCAGGAGAAGGACAGCCCCTGCCCGCCATGCTTCGTCGCCAGTTCGATCGTGTTGAGCCCGAGGGCACAGGCCGCCTGGATAGTCTCGAGCGGATAGCGACGCTCCCATTCCCAGCGGGCGGCGTTGGGCGCGACCTGTTCTTCGGCGAACGCCTGGGCGCGCGCCACGACGGCGCGCTCTTCGGGAGTGAGGACTTCATCGAGCATATGCCTGAGATACACGATTGGACCTCCGGCGCAACGGCAGGCTAGTATGGGCGCAATGCGGGTGTAGCTCAGTGGTAGAGCGTCGGCTTCCCAAGCCGTAGGTCGCGGGTTCGAATCCCGTCGCCCGCTCCATAATTTTTCGGGCAGGAACGTCGTGATGGGTGGTGAGGCACCGGCGCCGGTCGCGCCCAGCGGCGACTTCGCCGCCGATACGGCCGCCTTCTCGGCCTATTGGCGTGACAGCGCGGAGAGTCTCTCCCGTCTGCCCGCCAAGCCGAACCGCGATGCTGCCGCCTACGATCAGGCCGAGTCCCTGAAGCAGGCCGCGCGCGAGGCCCGCTTCGCCTTCCTGCGCCGCCATGCGCGCACGCTCTACGAAAAGCTGACCGACAATCGCACCACGTTCGTGCGCATCGAGCGACTGGTCTACGACGCGGCGGCCCTCGTGCCCGGCCTCGCGCCGACGCACGCCCAGGTCGCGGCCGAAGCCGAGCTGCGCCAGTCCGAGAAGGACGGCGTGGAGATCGACCAGGGCATCCTCTGCAACCAGTTCCTCGCCGATCCCGAGTGCGGCCTGCATCTCTGCCACGCGATGCTTTTGCCGCGTGAGGAGTCGGCGGACGCGCTCGCGAAGTTCCAGCGCGACGGCAGCCTCGATCTCGGCTGCGCCAAGGTCGAGCGCCAGGGCAAGGCGGCGGTGCTGCTGCTGTCCAACCGGCGTTTCCTCAACTCGGAGGACAATGCGACCCAGGCCGCGACCGAGATCGGCGCCGACGTCTGCATCCTCGACCGCCAGAGCGAGGTCGCGGTGCTGCGCGGCGACGTGGTGCCCGACGGCAAGTATGCCGGCCGCCGCGTCTACAATGCCGGCATCAATCTCACGCACCTCTACTACGGCAAGATCCCGTTCCTGTGGTTCCTGATCCGCGACATGGGGTTCGTGAACAAGATGTTCCGCGGCCTCGCCCGGCCGGACGTGCCACCTGATGAAGTCGCGGGCGATTCGATCGAGAAGCTCTGGATCTCGGCGGTCGAGACCTTCGCCATCGGCGGCGGCTGCCAGATCCTGCTGGCCTCCGACTTCAACATCGCCGGCCGCGATGCCTACATGACCCTGCCGGCACGCAAGGAAGGCATCATCCCGGCCATGGCGAACCTGCGCCTGTCACGCTTCGTGGGCGACCGGCTGGCGCGCCAGGCGATCATGTACGAGCGCCGCATCGAGTGCGATTCCGAGGTCGGCCGCATGATCTGCGACGAGGTCGTGGCGCCCGACGAGATCGACGCCACCATCGGGCGCGTCATCGACCGGCTGACCGGATCGGGCGCGGTCGGCGCCATCGGCAACCGCCGCGCGCTGCGTCTCGGCGTCGAGCCGCTCGACACGTTCCGCCGCTACGCCGCGCTCTACGCGCGCGAGCAGGCCTACTGCCATTTCAGCCCGGCGCTGATCTCGAATCTCGAACAGTACTGGAACGCCGCGAGCCGGCGGGCCTAGTGGTCATTCCACGAATAACCTCATCCTGAGGAGCGGTCCGCAGGACCGCGTCTCGAAGGATGGGAACGCGCACCACGTTGTTGCCCATCCTTCGAGACGGCCGCTTTGCGGCCTCCTCAGGATGAGGTGGGTGGTTAACGCCGGACAGAAACCTCAGTGCTCGCGCGGGGCGTGCTTGCCGAGAATGCGCTGCAAAGTACGGCGATGCATGTTGAGGCGGCGCGCCGTCTCCGAGACGTTGCGGTCGCATTGCTCGAACACCCGCTGGATATGCTCCCAGCGCACGCGGTCGGCCGACATCGGATTGCTGGGCGGCGGCGGCAGCTTCCGGCCGTGCGCGGTCAGCGCCTGCTCGATGGCGTCGGCGTCGGCCGGCTTGGCGAGATAATCGACAGCGCCTTCCTTCACGGCGGCCACCGCGGTCGCGATGTTGCCGTAGCCGGTCAGGACGACGATCCGGATATCGGGACGCGCCTGGCGCAGCGGCCCGACGAGTTCCAGCCCGTTGCCGTCGGCCAGCCGCAGGTCGAGCACGGCAAAGGCGGGCGGCCGGGCGGTCTGGGCCAGCGCTTCGGCCACGGAGCCCACGGCGGTGACGATGAAACCGCGTTGCTCGAGTGCACGCGCAATACGGTTGCGGAAAGCTGCATCATCGTCGGCGATCAGCAAGGTACGGTCCTTGTTGTTCGTCGTGCCGGCGATCACAGGCGACAAGGGGCGCGGGGCGCCGCTGTCCTGGGTCATGGCGACTCCTTCGACATCGGCCGCTATGTAGCCTTGAAGACGGGATTTGGCCAGCGCACCGAAACGGCGGCCCCGCCGCCCGTGGCGCTGCGGTTGCCGAAGGTCACGTTGGCGCCCGTGCGCTCGAGCAGAGTCTTGGCGATGAAGACGCCCAGACCCATGTGCCCCTCCTGGCCCTGCCGGGTCGAAATGAACGGCGTACCGAGCTCATCGAGCAGCGCCTCGGAGAAGCCCGGCCCGTCGTCGACGACCTCGACTTCCGACCATTCCCGGGTCCACCGGGTGGCGACGCGGACCTCGCGGCGGGCGAAGGAGACGGCGTTCTGCACGATGTTTCCGATACCCTGCATGATCTCCGGGCTGCGCAACTGGATCGGCGCCGTCTTCGGCACGCCCTCGCCGACCGGACCGGCCTCGAAGGCAATGGCGATCTCCTCGCGCGCGTAATTCTGCGCGGCCGCCTCGATCAGGGCCGGCAGCGGGACCAGCGTGTAGGAGTCCGAAACGTCGCCCGCGGGATCGGTCGAGAGCCGCGCCAGGATGGCGCGGCAGCGCTCCGATTCGGCGGCCAGCAGTTCGACATCCTCGCGCAGGGGATCGTCGAACTCGATCTCGCGCTGCATCTCCTTGGTGATCACGGCGATGGTCGAGAGCGGCGAGCCCAGCTCGTGGGCTGCGGCGGCCGCCAGCGCGCCGAGCGCCGAGAGCTGCTGCTCGCGCGCGAGGGCTGCCTGCGCGGCGGCCAGCGCATCGGCCATCTGGCGCGCCTCCTCCGCCGTCCGCCAGCCGTAGAGCGTGATCAGCAGGGTGGTGAGCGAGAGGCCGGCCCAGACGCCGACCTGGTAGATGTCGGGCAGGTCGGGCGGCGGGCCCCGCCAGGGCAGCGGCTGATAGAACAGGCCCAGCACCGCGATGCTCGCGATCGTGAGCAGGGTGAGTGCCACATTGCTCGCCAGCGACAGGATGGTGGCGCCGATGGCGACCGGCGCCAGCAGCAGCAGCGAGAACGGATTGCCGAGACCGCCCGTCAGATAGAGCAGCACGGCGAGCTGCAGGATGTCGAAGGCGAGGAAGATTGCCGCCTCGCGGTCGTCGATGCGCGCCGAGCCCGGCCGGCCGATGCTGACGGTCAGATTGAGCAGGCCCGAGAGCGCGATCGTGCCACCGACCGCCAGGACCGGCATGCCGAAGCCCAGCCCCCAGTGCACGACGGCGGCGGTGAAGGCCTGGCCCGCGACGGCACCCCAGCGGATGAAGACCAGGGTGCGCAGGCGCACGCCGCCGCGCAGCACGGGCACGGCGCCGGATCGCCGGGGAGCGGCCAGCGGGGTCTCTGTGGACGGGCGCGCGTCGTCGTCACGCACCGCCACGATCCTATTCCTCGATCATGAGATGCTTGCGATGCACCGTGGTGAAGAGCGGGATCTTGCGCTGGACCTTGCGGTCCGGCGGTTCCTTCACCAGCCGGCCGATCTCGCCCAGGATCAGCCCGGTGATGGTCGGCAGCGGCAACTCGCGCGCCTCGTCGAGGCGCACCCAGCGGATGTCGCCCATCTCGCTCGAATGACGGATCTCGCCGGACGCATCCTCGGCCCGCGCCATGAAGAAGCGCGCATTGAAGCGGCGCGGCCGGCCGGGCGGCGTCACCGCGCGCGCGATCAGGTCGAGACAGTCGAGCGCCGGCGCCATGCCCTGGTCGAGGAAGCCCTTCCAGTGCTCGCCATAGTCTTTCTTCGGAGCGCCGCCCTCGAGCGGCTTGCCCAGCATCAGGCCGCTCTCCTCGAAGGTCTCGCGCACGGCGGCGACGGCCAGTGCCCGCGCGCGCTGCGCCGAGGCCGCGCGCATCAGGCGCTCGTTGACGAAGGGATCGAGCGAGGTCGCGACCGGCACGCGCGCATCGTCGGGATCGACCTTGCCGCCCGGGAACACGTAGCGGTTGGGCATGAAGGCGTGAGCGGCGGCGCGGCAGCCCATCAGCACTTCCGGCGTGTCGCCCTTCATGCGCACGAGGATCAGCGTCGCGGCATCGCGTGGCCGCAGGTAGGGATAGACCTTGTCGATCTGCTCGACCGGCCGTTCGCTGCCGGGCTTCAGGGGGACCTTGGGGGCTTCGTCGTAGCCTTTGTCGGTGCCGCGAACCACGGCGCCTTCGGGAATGCCTCTTTTGCTCATGACAGCAAAGTTAAAGGGTCATTCAGCCCAACGCGAGCGATCTTTGAGCGGGGTTGCTCAATGGAGCGCGCCACGCGAGGCAAGCGAAAGGTCCCTCACTTCGTTCGGGATGACAATATTGTTCGAACTAGCGCAGTACGCCGATGCAAGAAAAGCTGTCATCCCGAACGAAGTGAGGGACCCTTGAATCAAAAGCTCCAATCCACCGGCGTGTCGGGGCGGAAGACGGTGATGTCCTTGCCGCCGCCGGGAACCGCTACGCGGTCGGGGATGTCCAGCGGCCTGGCGTGCAGGGTCACGGTCTCCTCGTTCGCCGGCAGGCCGTAGAAGCGCGGGCCGTTCAGGGAGGCGAAGCCTTCGAGATGGGCGAGCGCGCCCTCTTCGGCGAAGACCTGGGTGTAGACCTGCATCGCCACCGGCGCGTTGAACACACCCGCGCAGCCGCAGGCGCATTCCTTGGTGTCGGTCGTGTGCGGCGCGGTGTCGGTGCCGAGGAAGAACTGCGTACCGCCTGAAGTCGCCGCCCGTCGCAGAGCGAGACGATGCTCCTCGCGCTTGGCGATCGGCAGGCAATAGAAGTGCGGACGGATGCCGCCCTTGAAGATCGCATTGCGGTTGTAGCTGAGGTGATGCGGCGTGATCGTGCCGCCCATCCGGCCGGGATTGGCCTCGACGAAGGCCACGCCCTCGCGGGTCGTGATGTGCTCCAGCACGATCTTGAGGCCCTCGTGGCGCTTCAGCAGCGGCGCCAGCACCTTGTCCAGAAACACCGCCTCGCGGTCGAAGATGTCGACCTCGGGATCGGTCACTTCGCCATGGACCAGCAGCGGCATGCCGGCCTTCTCCATGGCCTCCAGCCCTTTCGCGACCTGGTCCATCGAGGTCACGCCGTGCGCCGAGTTGGTCGTGGCATGCGCCGGGTAGAGCTTGGCCGCGACCCAGACGCCCTCTTCCTTGCCGCGCGCGAGCTCGGCCGGGTCGGCGCCGTCGGTCAGGTAGCAGGTCATCAGCGGCTCGAAGTTCAGCGCCGCCGGCACCGCGGCGCGGATGCGCTCGCGATAGGCGCTGGCCTCGGCGACCTTCGTCACCGGTGGCACCAGGTTCGGCATGATGATGGCGCGGCCGAACTGGCGGGCGGTGTGCACGGCGCAGGCCGCCAGCATCGCGCCGTCGCGCAGGTGGACGTGCCAGTCGTCGGGACGGCGGATCGTGATGGAAGCGGGGTTCGCAGATGTGGGAGTCGGATGTGCAGAGGCCATGATGCGCTTTCTACGCTTGCTCCCGGACGGGCTCCAATGTTGATTGCGTGCATGAACGACCTGAATGACGCCGTCGCCTTCGCCCTGGCCGCCCAGTCCAACTGGCCCGCCAGCATGTACATGCCCGACGGGCAGTTCGTGATGACCTACGATTCGGGCGAGAAGGCCCCGGACAACGAGGTGCTGGGGCCGGTCACGCCGCGCGGCGGGCCGGCGGGCCTGATCTATCGCGGCGGCCACAAGATCGCCGAATGGGGCGACGCCGACCGCGCCGACATGACCTTCAGCGTCGCCAAGAGCTACCTGGCCCTGCTCGCGGGCCTGGCGCTGGGCGATGGGCTGATCAAAAGCCTCGACGACAAGGTCGCCGACTATGCGCTCGATGACGGATT
Organism: Reyranella sp.; assembly: GCF_965279625.1. Lineage (GTDB taxonomy): Bacteria > Pseudomonadota > Alphaproteobacteria > Reyranellales > Reyranellaceae > Reyranella. The sequence continues at coordinate 3,948,815 of NZ_OZ257251.1, read as the reverse complement.
CACCAGCGAGCAGAACCGCGACATCACCTGGCGCCACCTGCTGACCCAGACCAGCGAATGGGAGGGCACCGTCTTCGGCAAGGAAGACCGCATCGACCATAATCGCGTGGTCGGCGTCGCCGTCGCCGATGCGCCCAAGGGCACGCGCCGCGCGATGAAGAAGCCGGGGACGTTCTACGAATACAACGACGTGCGCGTGAACAGGCTGTCGCGCTCGCTGCTGCAGGTCTTCCGCGAGCCGCTGCCGCAGGTGCTGAAGCGCCGCATCATGGATCCGATCGGCGGCTCGCAGGGCTGGACGTGGGACGGCTATCGCAACTCCCACGACACGATCGACGGCAAGCAGATGCTGTCGGTGCCGGGCGGCGGCCACTGGGGCGGCGGCATCGTCATCTCGGCGCGCGACCTCTCGCTGATGGGACGGCTCGTCGCGCAGGGCGGCGTCTGGGACGGCAAGCGGATCCTGCCCGAGGGCTGGACAAGTGAGCTGGTGAAGCCCTGCCCCGTCGCGCCCTTCTACGGGTTGATGTGGTGGCTCAACACCGGCCGCAGGCAGTTCGCCGCCGCCTCCGAGAGCAGCTTCTTCGCGCTGGGCTGGGGCAGCCACATCGTCTGGATCGATCCCGAGAACGACCTCGTCACGGTGCTGCGCTGGATCGACCGCAAGAAGGCGCCGGAATTCGTCGAACGTCTCTTGGGTGCGATCAAAGCATGAGCCTCGATTTCTCCGCCGTCCCGACATTGCCGGACGGCCGCACCGCCGCCGAACATATCGATGCCGTCGCCGCCTTCTCGCAGGCGGTCCGCGTGCCCATGGGCCCCCGAAGCGTCGGCGGCACAGGCACGATGATGTGGCGCGTGTTCGGCGCCGACTCGCGTAAGCCGATCCTGCTGCTGTTCCACGGCGGCTCGGGCTCGTGGATCCACTGGATCCGCAACGTGCTGCCGCTCAGCGCGCATTTCACCGTCTACGCCGCCGACCTGCCGGGGCTGGGCGACAGCGACCCGCCCGACGACGTGGACGACATCTGGTCGGTGACGCACTGCGTGCAGCACGCGATGGAGGCGCTGCTGCCCCGGCACCAGCCGTTCGCCATCGCGGGCTTCTCCTTCGGCGGCATGGTCTCCGGCCACATCGCCACTCTGTTCGAGGACCGGCTGACCCGCATCGCGCTGGTCGGCGCCGGCGGCCTCAAGGCCACGCGCAAGCCCGGCCCGAAGCTGCACAAGCTTTTGGCCGAGATGCCGCCCAGGACGCTGGCGGCCGAGGCGCGGCGCAATCTCGAGATCCTGATGCTGCACGACCCTAAGAAGGTCGACGGCGTGGCGATCCACATGCAGATCCTCAACACGACGCGGGCCAAGACGCGCAGCCGCATCATGGGCCAGGCCTTCAAGCTCAGCGAAGTGCTGCCGCGGGTGAAGACGCCGCTCACCGGCATCTGGGGCGAGTTCGATTCGACGACCTATCCGCACATCCAGGAGCGCATCGATCTCTTCCGCGCGCTGCAGCCCGACTTCGAGATGAACGTCATTCCCGGCGCCGGCCACTGGGTGGCCTATGAAGCGGCCGAGGCTTTCAACGAGGTCCTGCTCCGCGTCCTCGCGAAGTGACGAACGCCCGATCGGCCGCCGCCGTCCTGCTGGCTCTGGTCGTGGCTCCGGCCGCGGCGCAGCAGAACGTCGCCAACAATCCGCTGACCGACATTCCGGCCATCCAGGTGCAGAACTACCTGCAGCCGGTGATGAGCGGCCGGCCGGGCAGCGGCGCCGACCAGCCCTTCCTGCGCGGGATCCTGCCGCACGACACGTTCGGCTGGCCGCAGCTCCTGCGCGCGTCGCTGGCCACCGGCACGACGGTCTGGGGACCGGCCGGCACCGAGAGCGGCCTGGGCGACCTCACGCTGTTCGACGTGCCGCTCTTCCAGTTCGCCAATGCCAAGCTGGGAATCGGGCCGCTCCTGATCCTGCCCACCGCCACCAGCCCGGCGCTGGGCGAGCGCAAGTGGCAGGCCGGCGCGCAGGCCGTCGTGAGCGCCCCCTACGACTGGGGCCTCCTTGCCGCGCTGGTCGCCTACCAGCAGGCCTTCGACGGCAGCGCGCGCTCGCTCACCATCCAGCCCTTCCTGTTCTACAATCTCACCGACGGCTTCTACCTGCGCTCAAGCGGCATCACGGCGATCGATTTCGGCCGCCAGCGCGCGGTCGTGCCGGTCGGGCTCGGCCTCGGCCGGGTCCGGCGCCTCGACGACGGCAACGTGCTCAACATGTATCTCGAGCCGCAATACTCGGTGGTGCAGAGCGGCCCCGGGCAGCCGAGCTTCCAGATCTTCGCCGGCTTCAACATCCAGTTCCCGCCGGGCCGCAACCCCTGAACGGGGATGTCGGGCGCGGAACGGGTTGCCTGCGCGCGCGCATCGGCCTTCAATGATCGGGAAAGGTCCCTCGCTTACGCTCGGGATGACAATTTTGTTCGGATCGACGCAGTGCGCCGATCCCGACACCCGTTGTCATCCCGAGCGCAGCGAGGGACCCTTAATCAATGCGGCAGCCCCACCCAAAAGAGGGCGCCCGAACGGAGGAAACGAATGCCCAACCTGCTCTGCGTCGGCACCGCCGGCATGTCGGTGTGGTTCAGCCGCGACGACGGCGAGACCTGGATCCGGCCCTATATCGAATCCGGCCTCTATCTCGAGGCCCGCGTCTGGGCGCTGTCGGCGCACCCGAAGCGGCCGGGCGAAGTGCTGGCCGGCACCGACTCCGGCCTCTATCGCTGGAACGAGGGCGACCAGAAATGGACGCACCTGCCCTCGGTGCTGGACGGTTACGACATCTGGGCGATGGCGCAGGCGCCGGACGATCCCGACACAATCGTGGTCGGCACCCAGCCCGCGGCCATCTTCGTCTCGACCGACGGCGGCAAGAGCTTCACGCCCGCGCAGGGCTCGTTCGCCGACGCCTGCATCTTCGTGGGCAAGCCCCGCGTGACGCAGATCATCTTCGATCCGGTCGACAAGGACACGCTGTGGGCCGGCGTCGAGATCGACGGCGTGCACCGTTCGACCGATCGCGGCCGCACCTGGAAGAAGGTGGGCCAGGGCATCAACTCCGAGGACATCCATGGCCTCGCGATCATCAGACAAGAGGGGATCCGCAACGGATCGAAGCTGGTCTATGCCACGACCAACCGCGGCCTGAACCTCAGCCGCGACAATGGCGAGACCTTCGCCTTCCAGGAACTCGACTCGCCCTGGCAGTACACCCGCACCATCGTGCCCCGCGCCGACGGCGACGCGACGGTGTTCCTGACCAACGGCAACGGCCCGCCGGGCTCGACCGGCCGGCTGCTGCGCAGCACCGACCATGGCGCGCACTGGCAGGACGCCAACCTGCCCGGCGAGCTCAACTCGACGCCGTGGACGGTGGCGACGCATCCCTCGAACCCGAAGCTGATCTTCGTCTGCTCCAACCTCGGCCAGCTCTTCCGCTCGACCGACGGCGGCGAGACCTGGACCAAGCTCCCGCGCGAGTTCGGCGAGGTCCGCAGCACGATCTGGCAGCCGCTACCCTGAATACCCAGACGCAGACGCACCACGCCCGAGCCCACCGCCCCCCTCATCCTGAGGAGCGCCGCGGAGCGGCGCGTCTCGAAGGATGGGCAACAAACGCAGTGCTCGTTCCCACCCTTCGAGACGCTCACTGCGTTCGCTCCTCAGGGTAAGGTGTTTTTAGAGGCCCCGGCGCGCAATATTGTTTCGCGAACGGTTATCAAGTAGGGGGTGCGACTCCCATTTCGACTGTTTCGTTTATTTCGTTTGTTTCGATTATTCGCCAGATCTCAGCTTTCCAACGACCCGCCACAGGAGCCCGCGATGAAAACCACCGTCGCCGAGATCGCGCCGAGCATCTACCGCCTCTCGACCTTCGTGAACGCCGTCGGACCGACCGGCTTCACCTTCAACCAGTTCCTGATCGACGCCGACGAGCCGCTGCTCTTCCACTACGGCCAGCGCAGCCTCTTCCCGCTGATCGTCGAGGCGGTGAAGACCGTGATCCCGCTCGCCAAGCTGCGCTGGACGACCTGCTCCCATGTCGAGGGCGACGAAAGCGGCGCGCTCAATCAGTGGCTCGCCGCCGCGCCCAACGCCCAGCCGGCGCACGGCCAGCTCGGCTGCAACATCTGGCTGGCCGACATGGCCGACCGCCCGCCGCGCGCGCTCAAGGACAACGAGGTGCTCGACCTCGGCGGCAAGCGGGTGCGCTGGCTCGACACGCCGCACGTGCCGCACAACTGGGACGCCGGCCTGATCTACGAGGAGACGACCGGCACGCTGTTCAGCAGCGACCTCTTCACCCAGACCGGCCCCGCCGATCCCACCACCGAAAGCGACATCGTCGCCCCCGCCATCGCGGTCGCCGAGCGCCTGCCGTTCATGCCGCCGACGCCGATGGCGGAGCCGACGCTACGAAGGCTGGCGGCGCTGAAGCCGACGACGATCGCGCTGATGCACGGGCCGACGTTCAAGGGCGATGGGGCGGCGGCATTGGAGGGGTTGGCTGAGCACTACTCAAAGTATAATAAATAGTGCCTACTGCGCCCGGAAGCGTCTTTTCATCCTTGCAATCTGCCGACGTGAAAACCGAAGTGATACCGCAGCAACACCTCCTCACGGAGTTCGCATTTCTGGACACGGAAGCCTACATCCGCTGTCGATTTGATTTTACCAAGGGGCACTTAGGAAAACTCGCCGAATACGGCAGAGCGGGCCTAGTTCGTGTTTTGATAACCGATGTGACTCGTCGCGAGGTCCTCAGACACTTGGAGGCGCGCGTCCGCGCAGCATTGGAGACCGCCAAGAAAGATCATCACATCCTGACTCAGGCGGGCATGCAACCAGGAACGCCAGCACCTGCGCAGGACGCGATAAGAAGTTCCGAGGCGGCTTTCGATAGGTTTCGAATTGCGACGCGTGCCATGACAGTGCCGCTAAAGGCCAACCTTGAGTCGATAGTTGACGATTACTTCAGTCGACGCCCACCGTTCTCAGACAAAAAGCAAAGTGAATTTCCGGACGCGATAGTTGCGGCATCTCTTCGGCATTGGTGCGCTGACAAAAAATGTTCTGCCTATGTCGTGTCTGGAGACAAGGACTTCGACGGGATCTGCGCCACTGCTCAAGAGCTGCACAAACTAGACAGCGTAGCGGAGCTACTTACTCATGCTAGTGTTTCAGAAGAAACGCACCGAGCAATCGTCGAACGCATTAGAGTTAGCAATCAATTAGAGCATCTTCTGGAACAGGAGTTGATTGGTCGATACGCAGAGACCTCTGCTGCGTCAAAATACTATGCACCCAGTCCAATCTCTGCTGAAGGAAGAGTGATCACGGCACGAATTGAAAAGATAGATACGATTAACGTGATCGATGCCAAGCAGCCTTTCTATACATGTGCCCTTGAATTCGAGGCAGTGCTTACTCTTGATTTGGAGATTACGGACGTTAGCGCGTTGGGCAGCCACGAATTCTCTAGGTCTACTCTCGATGTCGCCGAGCGTTGCACAGCTGAAGTGCAACTCCGATATTCTGGGTCTCTCTTCGACATCGAGTCCGTCACAGTTGAAGAGGAGACCATCAACCTTGATGAGATGATTGAGGACTTTTATCCCTGACTATCGATGCCTTCCTCTCGACCTATCGCCCCGCGCTGACAGGAGCACGTATTGGATTACCACCCCCTCGGAACCACCGGCCTCACCGTCTCCGTTGCCGGGCTCGGCTGCGGCGGCAACAGCCGGCTCGGGCTGGGGCGCGGGGCGAGTTTCGACGAGTGCGTGGGGGTCGCGCGGGCGGCGATCGATCTGGGGGTCAACTTCCTCGACACGGCCGAGGTCTACGGGACCGAGGAGATCGTGGGCGCAGCGGTGAAAGCCTATGACCGCGACAAGCTCGTGATCTCGACCAAGGCGCTGTTCAAGACCGAGGACACGGCGGAGACGGTGACGCAGAAGGTCGAGGCGTCGCTGAAGCGGCTCGGGCTCGACCATGTCGACATCTTCCATTTCCACGCGGTCGGCCCCGCCGCCTACGAGCATCATCGCGACGTGCTGGCGCCCGCGCTGCTGCGGCTCAAGGAGCAGGGCAAGGTGCGCCATGTCGGCCTCACCGAGACGGGGCCGCGCGACCCGGAGCAGGCGATGCTCACGCGCGCCGCCCTGGAGGCGCCGTGGGAGGTCATCATGCTGGCCTACAGCCTGGTGAACCAGGGCGCGCGCACCAAGGTGTTCCCGGTGACCGTGCGGCGCGGCATCGGCACGCTGCTGATGTTCGTCGTGCGCAACATCTTCAGCAACGACGCCTACCGCCGCGCCGTGTTCGGCAAGCTGGTCGACGACGGGCTGCTCGACCCTTCGGTGCTGTCCCAGGGGAGCGCGGACGGCGACCCGCTCGGCTTCCTCGTCGCCGAGGGCGGCGCGGCGAGCATCACCGATGCGGCCTATCGCTATGCGCGCCACGAGCAGGGCGCCGACGTCATCCTGTTCGGCACCGGCAACAAGGCGCATGTGAAGGCCAACATCGAGTCGATCCTGCGGCCGCCTCTGCCGGCCCCGGTGATCGAGCGGCTGCACCGGACCTTCGGGCACCTGAGCGGCGTCGGGCTGGATTTGCCGGGGCCGGTCAAGGCGTAGCGCCCTTTCCAACAGCGGCCTCACCCCGTCTGTAGCCCATCCTTCGAGACGGGCGCTGCGCGCCCTCCTCAGGATGAGGTGATGTGGGTCCCCAATGCAGCGCGTGGCGTGACTCTTGCTTCATCCTCTGCGGAGTGTGGGCATGGGTTGGATGATCGGGCATCGCGACGTGCCGGCCGGATCGGACCGTGGCGTCGGGGACGCGCATTCCCTCGGCGAGGCGATGCTGTTGCGTCTGCGCGCCGACATCCTCAGCACCGACCTCGCCCCCGGCTCCAAGCTCGCGCTGCATCACCTGGCCCGGCAATACGGCATCGGCATCACGCCGCTGCGCGACGCGCTGGGCCAGCTCGCGGGCGACGGGCTGGTCGTCATGGAAAGCCAGAAGGGCTTTCGCGTGGCGCCGGTCTCGCGCGAGGACCTTCGCGACGTCTGCGACATACGCCTGCGGGTCGAGCTGATGGCGCTCGATCTCGCCTTCGATCGCGCCGATGCCGACTGGGACCGGCGCATGAAGGTGGCGCACGCAGCGTTCATCCATATCAAGGCGCGGGTCGGCGAGGACACGCCGATCACCGCCGAGTGGGAGGAGGCGCACCGCGAGCTGCACATGACGCTGCTGGGGGCCTGCGCCTCGCCGACGCTGATGCGCCTCTGCAGCCAGATCCACGACCGCATCCACCGCTATCGCCGCATCGCGCTGCCGACCAAGTCCTACATGGGCGGCATCAGCGACGATCACTTCGAGATCAGCAAGGCCGCCCACCGGCGCGATCGCGAGAGCTGCAAGGCGCTGCTCCAGCGCCACCTCGTCGAGTCGAACCGGCTGATCGAGGAGAACATCAGCTTCGACACTAAGGCACGAGCGCCACGCCTGTAGCCCATCCTTCGAGACGCGACCCTGCGGGTCGCTCCTCAGGATGAGGTGTGATTGTCCGCCCCACCCCCGACCTCATGCTGAGGAGGCTGCCCCTCGAGTACCTCGGGGTAAACTCCACAGCCGTCTCGAAGCATGGGCTACACGCACCACGACGAGGTGGGTGGATGAGTGCGGATCCATGGACTGCCCCGTTCCCGCGCCACCTGCCCAGCTTGCGAAGAATCTATAGATTCTGCCGCCGCTCCCGGGGAGCGAATCGCCTGCAATCCCGTGGAATCAGCGCTTATCCGCGCTGGCACAGCTTCTGCACCTCTGAGGATGAGACGCCGTTGCGACGCCCCATCGAGGATGCAGATGCAGTATTCGGAACTCTCCCCCACCATTCGCAAGATCCTCGAAGCGCTGCCCGATCCGGGCGCGCACGAAGCCGCCGCGCCGATGCTGCCGCGCGAGTGCTACACCTCGCCCGAGTTCTTCGAGTTCGAGCGCACGGTCGTCTTCCCGCGCTCCTGGGTGTGCGTCGGCCGCGAGGAGCAGATCCCGAACACCGGCGACTTCCTGGCGCCGACCATCGGCATCGAGCCTTTGCTGGTCGTGCGCCGGGCCGACGGGACGATCGGCGCGATGAGCGCGATCTGCCGGCATCGCGGCCTCGTCATCGCGAGCGAGGCCGGCTCGACCGGCAAGGCCTTCCGCTGTCCGTTGCACTACTGGACCTTCGACCTGCACGGCAACTTCATGGGCGCGCCCTATCTCGAGAGCCGCGACGACCTCGAATGCCTGCGCAAGAGCGCCAAGCTGCCGGAGGTCCGGCTGGAGAACTGGCACGGCTTCCTGTTCGTCAATCTCGATCCCGACGCCGCGCCGCTGGCGCCCAGCCTCGCCAAGGTCGAGCCGTTCTGGGCCAACTACGAGGACGCCGACCTCGTGGCCGTCCCGCCGACGCCCGGCGACACGCCGCTGCCGTGGAACTGGAAGGTCCACGCCGAGAATTTCACCGACGCCTATCACCCCGAGTTCGTGCATCGCGGCACGCACGACTTCGCGCCCAGCGTCCATGACGAGGGCGGCGTCGTGTTCACGCCGATGAGCGGCGTCGACAATGCGATCGTGCGCATCGTGCCGCTGATGCAGGCCGATGGCGGCATGACCAATGCCGGCTGGGGTCCCGAGGCCGCCTTCCCGGCGATCGAGACGCTGTCGCCCGAGCAGCGCAAGCGGCTCACCTTCGTGCTGATCCCGCCCAGCATGACGCTCATCTTCGCGCCCGGCGCCGTCGCCTATCAGCTCATCACGCCGGTCGGCGCCGAAGCGACGCTGGCCTCCAACGACCGCGTGACGGCCGGCGGCTGGCTGCTGCCGCGCTCGACGCGCGAGCGCAACGACTTCGCCGACCGCGCCGCCACGGTGCGCGAGGGCGCCAAGAAGATCTGGCTGCAGGACATCCCGGTCAATCTCGGCATCCAGGCCGGCAAGAAATCGCGCTTCACGCCGCCCGATGCGCACTACGTGCCCCTCGAGACGACGCTGATCCAGTTCAATGCCTGGCTGCTGCGCGCCTATCGCGCCGCCGTCCCGTCCCCCTGAGCGCGGAGGTTTCGATGAATGCTCCGATGTCGACACCGATCACGAGCCCCGACGTCTACGCCCGGACCGGCGTGCCGGAGACCGGCCTGCGTAACTACTGGTACCCGGTGCTGGCCGGCTGGCGTCTGGGCAAGAAACCCAGGGCGGTGAAGATTCTGAACGAGGACATCGTGCTGTTCCGCGATGCCGGCAAGATCCACGCGCTGCAGGATCGCTGCCCGCACCGCGGCGCCCAGCTCAGCCAGGGAAGCTGCATGTATCCCGGCAGCGGCACGCTGACCTGCCCCTATCACGGCTGGACCTTCTCCGGCGAAAGCGGGAACTGCGTCGCCAAGCTGATGGAAGGGCCCGAGGCCGTCATCGCGCCCGGCACCGGCGTGAAGACCTATCCGGTGAAGGAGCATCTCGGCGTCATCTGGCTGTTCGTCGGCGACATGGAAGCCGTCCCCCTGTCCGACGACCAGCCCGAGTGCCTGGCAAAGGACGCCGAATGGCACGGCTTCTCGACGTGGCGCACCTATCACTGCAACTGGCGCGTCCTGAAGGACAATCTCTGCCACGACCTGCACGCGCCGTTCCTGCACAGGAACGCGCCCGAGCTGATACTGCAGCCGGTCTTCCCGCACGCCGTGCAGCTCGCCGCCGAGCCGACCGCCGACGGCCGCGGCATCGGCTACAAGGCGCGCGGCGGCATCAACAAGGCTGACTATCCGGGGCTGGGCCAGTTCCCGCCGGCCCGCGAGAGCTGGTACCGGCGCCTCAAGCCGACCGGCCGCGGCAAGGACATCGATCCGACCAAGTCGCCGGCCGTCGTGAAGTACGGCTACCTGCACCGCCAGAGTTCGCTGCTGCCCGGCATCACCCTGATCGGCCGGCCGAGCGGCAACTATTTCATGTGCCGCTGGGTCGTGCCGATCGATGAGAAGACGACGCTCTTCTACACGTTCAGCCGCTACCGCCGGCAGGGCGCGGTGTCGACGATGCTGCAGAAGCTGCAATGGATCTTCTGGCTGTCGTGGACCCACGACTGGCTGTTCTCCGACCAGGACAAGCGCGTGCTGGAGAAGGTGAAGACCCAGCGCGAGACCCTGTCGCGCACCGATGCCGGTGTCTCGGCCTGGCGCCGCTTCGTGGCGGACCATGCACGGCGCCCGCCGTCCGCCCGGGAAACGGGCCAGGACGCCGCTCATCGCGCCGCCGCCGAATAGCCAGAACGAGGAGACCGATCCATGTCCAGCCGACCGACCCTCACCCGCCGCACCGCGCTCAAGGCCACCGCCGGCGCGGCCGCCCTCGCCTCCGGCCTCGCCACGCCGTTCGTGGCCAGGGCCGCGACCGATCTCACCTTCACGCTGCCGTGGCTGGCCGAAGGCAGCAACCTGATCGCCTACGTCGCCAGGTCCAAGGGCTTCTGGGCCAAGAACGGGCTCAACGTCACCGTGTCGCGCGGCTTCGGCTCGACGCCCGCCGCCGAGGCAATCGGGGCGGGCAAGTTCGACTTCGGCATGTCGGTCGCGACCTCGGGCATCGAGATCGCGGCCAAGGGCCTGCCGCTCGTGCAGCTCGCGACCACCGGCTACGACGCCACCATGTGCATCGCGGTGCTGGAGGATTCGCCCATCCGCACGCCCAAGGATCTCGAGGGCAAGACGATCGCCTCGGTGGTGACCTCGGGCGACTATCCGTTCCGGCCGATCTTCCTGAAGCGCGCCGGCGTCGATGAATCGAAGATCAAGCCGGTGCTGGTCGATCCCAAGGTGCGCGAGCGCCTGCTGCTCGACAAGAAGGTCGACGCGCTATCGGGCTTCGCCATCAGCATGGCGCCGATCCTCTACGCCGCCGGCCAGAAGCCGCGCTTCATGCTCTACAGCAAGTACGATCTGCCGCTCTATCACAACTGCCTCATGACCCAGCCGGCGCGCCTCGCGAAGGACCCCGGCCAGTGCGAGGCGATGGTCGACGGCCTCGTCGAGGCGATGAAGTTCACCCTGCTCGATCCGCAGGCCGCGCAGGACATCTTCTTCAAGGAAGTGCCCGAGATGGCCATGGTCCAGCAGGCCAAGGAACGCCTGTGGGTCGGCCTCGGCATCTGGATGTACCAGGCGATGTATGCGCCGGCCCGCACCAACGGCCTGGGCTACGGCGATCCCAAGGACTACGCCACGATGATCGACCTCGTGATGCAGAACATCGCGACGGATCCCAAGGACAAGAAGCCCGAGCTCGACGCGATCCTGACCAACCGCTTCACGGGCAAGCTGAAGCTCAGCGATGCCGAGTGGGCGAAGGCCGAGTCGGCGGTGACGGAGTTCAAGGCCGTCCTGAGCTGAGGCTGATGGACACGCTCGCCCTGCCCTTCGCCGCGGCCGCCGGCACGGACTCCGGATTCATCCAGGTCCGCCAGGCGCGCAAGGTCTATGCCTCGGGCGACAAGTCGGTCGAGGCGCTGAGCGACGTCAGTTTCGACGTGGCCAAGGGCGAGTTCATCGCGATCCTGGGACCGAGCGGCTGCGGCAAGAGCACCCTGCTGATGATGTGCGGCGGGCTCGAATCGGTGACCGGCGGCACCATCGAGGTCGCCGGCAGCCCGATGACCGGGCCGCGCACCAGCATCGGCATCATGTTCCAGGATCCGACCCTGCTGCCGTGGAAGACGGTGCTGCAGAACGTGATGTTCCCGGCGCACATCCTGGGAAAGCCCGACGCGGAGTATCGCGACCGCGCGCAGCGGCTGGTCGACATGGTCGGCCTGCACGGCTTCGAGAACAAGCGGCCGCACGAGCTGAGCGGCGGCATGCGCCAGCGGGTCGCGATCTGCCGCGCGCTGCTGAACGATCCCGACATATTGCTGATGGACGAGCCGTTCAGCGCCCTCGACGCCATCACGCGCGACGAGATGAACGAGGCGCTGCTCGACATCTGGCGCGAGTACGGCAAGACCGCGCTCTTCGTCACCCATTCGATCCGCGAGGCCGTGCTGCTGGCCGACCGGGTGCTGGTGATGACGCGACGGCCGGCGACGGTCGTGGCCGACATCCGCGTCCCGTTCGGCCGGCCGCGCGACATCTCGGTCACCGAGACGCCCGAGTTCGCGCGCCTCTGCAGCGAACTGCGCGGCATGATCGAGCATGGCGGCACGCGGCGCGACCGCCGGCCGGGCGACGGGCCGGTGCTGCAGCCCGGCCGTCATGGGGGCGAGGCATGAGGCGGCGAGGCATGAGCGTTCGATGAACGACCGCACGCTCTCGATCGTCCTGCCCCTGGCCAGCGCGATTGCGATCGCGGTGGCGTGGCAGGTCACGGTGCGCGTGGGCGGCATCCGCGAACTGATCCTGCCCGCGCCGACCGACATCCTCGAGAACCTCTTCCGCACCCTGCCGTCGCTGCTTCACCAGGCCGTGGTGACGGGCCGCGAGGCGCTGGCCGCGTTCCTGCTGGCGGTGATCGCGGGCTTCGCCGGCGCGGCCGCGATCAGCAGCTCGAAGATCCTGCGCGAGATTCTCTATCCCTTCATCGTGACCCTGCAGCTCATCCCGAAAGTGGCACTGGCGCCGCTGTTCGTGATCTTCCTCGGCATCGACCACGAGGCGCGCATCGTCTTCGCCGCACTCCTGAGTTTCTTCCCGGTGCTGATCTCGACGTCGGTCGGCCTGCAACACACCGACCAGAGCGCGCTGCGGCTCTGCCGCTCGCTCGGCGCCTCGCCGTGGCGGACCTTCTGGTCGGTGCGCGTGCCCTTTGCGCTGCCGCACTTCTTCAGCGGCGTGCGCATCAGCTCGACCATGGCCGTCACCGGTGTGGTCATTGCCGAGTTCATCAGCGCCCGGGAAGGGCTGGGCTTCGCCATCCTCGCGGCCGGCGCGCGCTCGCAGACGGCCGGCGCCTTCGCGGCCATTGGTGTGCTCTGCGGACTGGGCCTTGCGCTCTACGGGCTCGTGGCCGGCCTCGAGAAGCTGGCGATCCGCTGGTACCGCGGATGACGGCGCTGCCCTTCGCCGACGACGCGACCCTCGACGCACCGTCCCGCGCGTGGCGGCAATGGCTGCGCTGGTCGAAGCTGCGGCCGATCGTGCTGCCGCTGCTGTTGCTCGCGATCCTGCTCGGCGCCTGGCAGGGCGGCGTCCAGCGCTTCCCGCAGATGCGCTCGCTGCTCTCCTCGCCGTCCGACATCGGCGCGATTCTGGGCAGCAGCATGCCGCTGCTGTTGCCGCAGCTCCTGTCGACGGCGCGCGAGGCGGTGATGGGCTTCGCCCTCGCCGCCGTGATCGGCGTGGCGCTGGGTGCGGTGCTCACTTTGTCGCGCCGTCTCGAACAGGCCCTGTTCCCGCATCTCGTGCTGTTCCAGATCGTGCCGAAGATCGCGCTGGCGCCGCTGTTCGTCATCTGGTTCGGCGTCGGCGGCGAATCGCGCCTGGTCTTCGCGCTGTTCCTCGCTTTCTTCCCGATCGCCGCCGCGACCGCGGGCGGACTGGCACGCACTCGGCCCGAGGCGCTGCGCCTCTGCGCCGCGCTGACCGCCAGTCGCTGGCGCACCTTCGTCTCCGTGCGCGTGCCCTTCGCCATCCCCTCGCTGTTCGCCGGGCTGAAGATGGGCATGACCATGGCCCTGATCGGCACGATCGTGGGCGAGTTCGTAACCGGCCAGCAGGGGCTGGGCTACATCATCATGTTCGCCGCCTCGAACGCCGACAGCGCCCTCACTTTTGCAGCCCTTGGATTGCTCTGCCTCGTCGGCCTCTCCGTCTACGGCGCCGTCGTCCTGGCCGAATTCCTGGCGCAACGCTGGTATGGCGCACCTTTTGCAACCGAAGGTTTTACCTGAACGGGGGACTCCGCTGATGACACCGCACCAGATCGAACTGGTCCAGACGAGCTTCAAGAAGGTCGTGCCGATCGCCGGCGCCGCTGCCGACCTGTTCTATGGCCGCCTGTTCGAGATCGCGCCCGAGGTGCGGCCGATGTTCCCGGCGGACATGAAGGAGCAGAAGGTGAAGCTCATGTCGATGCTGGGCACCGCCGTCACCAACCTGCACAAGCTCGACGAGATCCTGCCGGCCGTGAAGGCGCTGGGCGAGCGCCACAAGGGCTATGGCGTGACCGCCGCGCACTATGCGCCGGTCGGCGCGGCGCTGCTGTGGACCCTGGAACAGGGCCTCGGCCCAGACTTCACGCCCGACGTGAAGGAAGCCTGGACCGAAACCTACACCGCGCTCGCGGGCGTCATGACCTCGGCCTAGTCGTCCTCGCGCACCACGAAGCGGGCCTGCCGGACTTCCTCCGCCGACCAGCCGTCGGCCTGCATCTGGGTGCGGGCGCGATCGACGTAATCCTGGTCGAAGATCGGGGCGTTCACGAAACCGAGCACGATCGAATAGGAGCGGAGATATTCGTCGCGCAGGAAGACGTCGATTTGCTTGGTCGGCACGACGGAACTAATGCCAGCCAATAGTGAACCTATTTTGAAGGCGGTCGCCGCCCGGGGGAGACTGCGCGCCCAAGGAGGAGCAGACCCCATGTCGACCGAGTCCACGACCGAGACCGGAACCGTCCGCCTGCACCGCGTGCTGACCGCCCCGCCCGAGCGCATCTACCGCGCCTTCCTCGACGCCCACGCCCTGGCCAAGTGGCTGCCGCCGCACGGCTTCACCGGCCACGTCCATGAAATGGACGCGCGCGAGGGCGGCGGCTACCGCATGACCTTCACCAACTTCTCGTCGGGCAACAGCCATTCCTTCGGCGGCACCTTCGTCGAGCTGGTGCCCAACCAGCGCATCCGCCACACCGACACGTTCGACGATCCCAACCTGCCCGGCGAGATGCAGACCACGATCACCCTGCGCAAGGTGATGGTCGGCACCGAGATCGAGATCGTGCAGGAGGGCATCCCCGCCGTCATTCCGACCGAGGCCTGCTATCTCGGCTGGCAGGAATCGCTGACCCTGCTGGCGCAGCTGGTGCAGCCGGAGATTCCGGGGTGAGTTAAAGGTCCCTCGCTACGCTCGGGATGACAATTTTGTTGGGATTGGCGCCGTGCGTCGATGCAGAAATCGTTGTCATCCCGAGCGTAGCGAGGGACCTTTCGCTTCCCTACACCCCGCGCTCATTGCCCCAGACCAGCACGTGCAGTTGCGGCAGCACCGTCGCGGCGAACCAGCGGTCCTGGCCCACGCGATCCACCAGCCAGCGGAAGCGGGCCATGAGGCCCTTCTGGTCGACGCCGTCGCGGCCGGCCTCGTTGGGCTCGCCCGGCGTGTGGTTGCCGACGGAGAGATAGACCGGCAGCGACGGATGGCGCGCGGCGGCAGTGCGGGCAAAGGCGTAGTCGGCCTCGTCGAACACCGCGACCTTGAGCACGATCTGCGGCCCGCCGTTCGCGGCGGCGAGGCAGGCGTCGAAGGCGCTCCAGTCGGTGTCCATGCCGGAGGACGGCGGCTTGGGCGAGAGGACGAGATGGTCGAGCGCGGCGAACCAGGCGGCGGCGACGCTGCCCTGGGTCTCCATCGCGAAGCGATGGCCGCGCGCGTGGCCCTGCTCGATCAGCGGCGCCAGCGGCTGGATCGCGGGATTGCCGCCGGAGATCGTCACCAGCACCGGCACGCCGCCGGTCAGCTCGTCGACCTTCGCGAGGATCTCTTCCGGCGTCCTCGGCCGCCAGTCGTGGCGGTATTCCGGCAGCACGGCATAGAGCGTGTCGCACCAGCTGCAGCGATAGTCGCAGCCGCCGGTGCGCACGAAGACGGTGGGCTTGCCGATCAGCGCGCCCTCGCCCTGCACCGTGGGCCCGAAGATCTCGGAGATGCGGATCGCGCTCATGGCCGCCCGCCGACCAGATCAAGATCGTTGATGCTGTCGTCGGCGCGGCTCCACCAGCCGCAGTTCTCGCGCGCGGGCAGCACATCGGCCGGATCGCCGGTGAGCGTCACCGCGTTGGTCGGCGTCTCCTCGACCGTGAGCTCGACGCAGCGCAGCCCGTTGCCGTCGGCGGCGAGGAAGGCGTTGAGCTTGGCCATGAGGCAGGCCGCCAGCATCTCCGTCGTCGGATCGCCCGGCGTCACCAGCAGGCGGCCGAGCCGCTGGGGCTCGCGCGCGCGGAACCAGTCGATCATCGGATCGCGCGCACCGAGCTGGAAGGCGTGGTCGACCTGGTCGTCGATGAAGCGGTGCCAGCGCGCCTTGGCGCGGTCGAAGGGCACGACCATGTTGGCGCCGCCGTCGAGACGCTGCGGCGCGACCGGCTGGAGACGGGCGATCACCTGTTCGTTGTGACCGTGGGGAATGGCGCATTTGCCGGCGGGATCGGCGATCAGCCGGTGCGCCATGCTGTACCGCCGGGTGAAGACGAGGCTGAACATCAGCCGCGTGCGCCCGGCACTGGGACGATCATCTGGAACTCCTGTTTTGACCGGGTGGGTCTGCGACCGGGACGGCGCGGGGCGCCGACGCGGCTCTTCTGCCCCAGCCCGGCGGCCAGGGGAAGCCGCCCCGGACGCGGCATGGTGGCCCCCTCCTGCAACGGTCCGTGTGGTATCGCGCCGGCCCCTCGCCTATTCTCCGCCCGACCCGCGAATTCCCCAGACAAACGGAGACACCGTGCAGACGAAGCCCCTTTCGAAAGAGCTCAAGGACACCCTGTCGAAGATCACCACGGCCAGCATCACGACGATCCTGCTGAAGAAGGGGCTGCGCAACGTCTGGATGCGCGGCACGCGGCCGATCAAGCCGGGCCAGGGCCGTCTCGTGGGACGCGCCTTCACCCTGCGCTTCGTGCCGGCCCGCGAGGATCTGGCCACGCCGGAAAGCTGGTCGTCGCCGATCTCGACCCGCGCCGCCATCGAGGCGATGCCGGAAGACGCGCTCGTCGTCGCCGACGCGATGGGCATCACCGATGCCGGCATCTTCGGCGACATCCTGTGCGCGCGCATGGTCAAGAAGAACATCGCCGGCCTGATCACCGACGGCGTGGTGCGCGACATCGCGGGCGTGCTGGGCACCGGCCTGCCGGTCTGGTGCCAGGGCTGCGCGGCGCCGCCCTCGGTCGCCGGCCTCACCTTCGTCAGCTGGCAGGAGCCGATCGGCTGCGGCGGCGTGGCGGTGTTTCCCAACGACGTGGTCGTGGTCGACGATGACGGCGCGGTGCTGATCCCCCAGGCGCTGGTCGAGGCGGTCGCCAAGGAAGGCACCGAGCAGGAGCGGCTCGAAGGCTGGATCATGTCGGAGGTCGAGCGCGGCGTGGCCCTCCCCGGCCTCTATCCGCCGAACGACGAAGCCAAGGCGCGCTACGCCGCGACCAAGAAGTAGAGCACGGGCAGCGGAGGCCAGCCTCATGAAGGTCGTTCGCATGCTGGCCTTCGCCGTCGCGGGCGCACTGTTGTCGGCCGCGGCCTGGTCGCAGGCCGGCCGCCAGCCGGTCGACTGGGCCTCCGTGTCGCTCGAATCGATCGGCGGCGGGCCGCTGCCCACGCCTGCCTATGCCGGCAAGGTCGTGCTGCTGGTCAACATGGCCTCCCTCTGCGGCTTCACCGGCCAGTACAAGGGGCTGGAGGAGCTGTGGCGGCGCTACAAGGACAAGGGCCTGGTCGTGCTGGGCGTGCCGTCGAACGATTTCGGCGGCCAGGAGCCCGGCAGCAACGAAGAGATCAAGCGCTTCTGCGAGGCGAGCTTCGACGTCACCTTCCCGCTGGCCGACAAGCAGATCGTGACCGGCGCCAACGCCCATCCGCTCTACCGCTGGGCCGCGGCGCAGACCGGCACCATCGGCACGCCGAGCTGGAACTTCCACAAGATCCTGATCGGCCGCGACGGACGGGTGATCGACTGGTTCACCGCCGTGAGCGGCACGGGGTCGAAGCTCGAACGCGCGATCGAGGCGGCGCTGGCGTCGAAGGGTTGAGCGGCTCGGTTCAACGCCCCCCTCATCCTGAGAGGCTGGCCGAAAATCAGCTGAATTGGTTCAAACAATTACCTCATCCTGAGGAGCGGCCGCAGGCCGCGTCTCGAAGGATGGGCAAAGGTCGAGCTCGCTGGAACCATGGACAATGAAGACGGAGCGCACGTCTACATGCTTCGCTGTTCAGACGGCAGCTACTATGTCGGCTCGGCGCGTCGTGGCCTGGAGCGGCGTCTTTCGGAGCACAATAACGGTACTTACGGCGGCTATACCGCCAAACGTCTGCCGGTGGTCATCGTTTGGTCGGAGCATTTTCCAAACATCACCGATGCGATCGCGGTCGAAAGGCAAGTCAAAGGCTGGTCGCGAGCCAAGAAGGAGGCCCTGATCAGGGGCGATTTCGGGGCGCTTCGGGTGCTCGCGAAAAGAGGTGGCGAATGACTTGGCCCGTTGCCCATCCTTCGAGACGCGCCGCTTCGCGGCGCTCCTCAGGATGAGGTAAGTGTTTGAATCGCTTCAATTCATAACCGCTCAGCATGAGGTTGTTATTTGAACCGCAGAGCGGGCCGGTCGCGCGGCAGGGTTTGGCCGCAGGCGAACGCCCGCGCTATCGTCGTCGCCTAAGAAAATAATGGAGACGTCCCGATGGCGATGGCCGAAGCCGCAGCCCCCCTCACCGCGCAAGACCACGCGCGCACGATGGCCGAGTACAGCCGCGCCGGCGAAGCCCGCGCGCGGGCGCTGGGCAATCGCGGGCCGATCCGGCTCGATGCGAACGGCCGGCTGGCCCAGGACATTCTCGACGCCTACTGGACGCACGGCTTCTACGTCTTCGAAGGCGTGGCGGGACCGCAGGAGCTGGCCGAGCTGCGGGCCGACGTCGATGCAATCCTCGAGCGCGCCCCGGTCGAGCCCGGCGCCGCGGTCGACCGCAACGGCCGCCCGGCCTTCGGCGAGGGCGTGCTGAAGCCGCCCTATCGCTGGGCCAGGCCGTTGAGCGATCCGCTCGGCGGCACCACGAAGAACAACGGCCGCCATCCGGTGGCGATGAGCCAGCCGACCCTGGCGGCCGACGCGCCCGCCTGGACGGTCGAGCTGCTCGACGGCAACCTCTACCTGATGAACGCCGCGTTCCGGCTCTACGGCCATCCCGGCCTGCTGGCGGCGGCCGCATCGATCCTCGGCGAGGATTTCGTGCCCTACAATGAGGTGACCTTCATCAAGGAAGCGGGCCTCGGCCCCTCGGTCGCCTGGCACCAGGACGGCACGACCCATTGGGACGCCGCCGACTGGGACATGGGCGCCCACGGCTTCAACTTCATGACCCAGCTCTATCCCAGCACGGCGGGCAACTGCGTCTGGGTGCTGCCGGGCAGCCATCGCCACGGCAAGGCCGACATCCGCACGCTGGTGGCCGAGAGCGGCTCCGACCGGATCGCAGGCGCGGTGCCGATGCTGGCCGGCGCCGGCGACACGATCGTCACCAACCGGCAGCTGCTGCACGGCTCCTTCGCCAACTCCTCGCCCGACCGCCGCGTGACGCTCAATGCCGGCTTCTTTCCGCGCAAGCGCGTGCTGGGCGTCACGACGAAGCGGCTGAACGGCGAGGTCGTGACCTATGACGGCGAGCGCATCGACCAGCGGCTGCGCATCCTGCTGCTGGCGATCGACGCGCGCCGCCAGCGCTTCCCGCACGAGAAGAGCCACGTCTATCGCCCGCTCGCCGACCGGCAGGAGGAGAACCGCTGGAGCGAGGCGATGCGCGACACGGTGCTGAAGAACTATAACCAGCTCGACATGTTCATCTGACGGGATGCGGGTCGGTCTCGTCCTGCTGCTCGTGATCGCCGCCTTCCCGGTGAAGGCGCAGGACGCCGAGACCCTCACCAGCGACGACGATCTGACCGCCTACTGCCTGGGCGTGAACCGCCAGCTCGCCGAGCGCTTCCGCCAGATGCAGCTCTGGGGCTGCGGCAAGGCGGCGGCGATGGAATGGTGCCGCCAGGCCAAGGCCTCGGCGCCCGAGGCGATGCGGGCGCGCGAACGGCTGGTCATCCGCTTCGCCAACATACTGACGCACAAGGGCCTTCTAGACATCGAGCGCCCGGCCGAGTCGCGCGCCCGCCTCACCCAGATCGTGGCCGACGGCTCGACCGACGCCGCCCGCTGCTTCAACCCCAAGGGCAACCGCGACGAGCCCGCCTGCGAACGGCTGCAGCGTTGCGTGGAAGCAGAGCAGCGTGTGGGGCAGTAGTCGCCACCGGTGTCGCGTGCGAGATTTCGGACCACAGATTTACGAGGACACGGATGACCAAGTCGACATGGCGCGAGCGCGCGGGCACGCAATTCACCTGCGAGAAGCAGCCGGCGCACGGGCCCGCGGGCATGGCGGTCTCCAACCATCCGCTGGCCTCGGCCGCGGGCCTGGAAATGCTGGCGGCCGGCGGCAATGCGGTCGATGCGGCCGTGGCCATGCAGTTCGCGCTGACCGTGGTCGAGCCGATGATGGTCGGGCTGATCGGCGGCACGACCTGCCACATCCGCCTGGCCGACGGCAGCCATCGCATCCTCGACGGCATGAGCGCCGTGCCGCAGATGGGCCATCCCGACATGTACAGACCGGTGCCCGGCGCCGCGCCCGAAGTCTACGACGTCGAGGGACAGGAGAACCTCGTCGGGCCGAAGTCGGTCGCGACGCCGGGCTCGCTGCGCGCCTGGTGTATGGCGCTGGAGCGCTTCGGCACGATGAGTCTCGCCGACGTGATGCAGCCCGCGATCCGCCACGCCGCGCGCGGCTTCGCGGTGACGCCCTACCTCTCGGACTGCATCAAGGATGCCGGCGCCGACCTTTCGAAGGACAAGCTCGCCGCCGCGCTGCTCCTGCCCAATGGCACGCCGCTGAAGGCGGGCGAGCGGCTGGTGCAGGCGCAATACGCCGAGGCGCTGACCCTGGTCTCGCAGCAGGGCGAGAAGGCGCTGCATGGCGGGCCGCTGGGCGACCTCCTCGTCGAATGCATGGAGAAGACCGGCGGCTTCGTGCGCCGCGACGACCTCACCGGCTACAAGGTCGAAGAGCGCGCGCCGATCCGCGGCCACTATCGCGGCTGGGAGATCCTGGGCCCGCCGCCGCCCGCCGCCTCGGGCGTGCACATCGCCCAGATGCTGAACATCCTCGAAGCCTACGACATCGCCAAGATGGGCTTCGGCACCGTCGACACGCTGCACCTGCTGGCCGAAGTGCTGAAGATCGCCTTCGCCGACCGCGCCGAGGCGAGCGGCGATCCCGACTTCGTGAAGGTGCCGGTCGAGCGCATCGTGAGCCGCGACTATGCCGACCAGCGCCGCAAGCTCTTGGACATCGCCCGCGCCACGCAATGGACGGGTGGACTGCAGGCGGCCGAGGGCCAGGACACGACCCACCTCACCGTGGCCGACGGCAAGGGCAACGTGGTCAGCACGACGCAGACCATCAACAGCCTGTTCGGCGCGCGCTTCATCGTGCCCGGCACCGGCATGATCCCCAACAACTACATGAACAACTACGACCCGCGCCGCGGCAACGCGCTGTCGATCGCGCCGGGCAAGCGCGTGACGACCTCGATGTCGCCGATGATGGCGCTGCACGACGGCAAGGTGCGCTATGCGCTGGGCCTGCCCGGCGGCCGCAAGATCTTCCCCTCGGCGCTGCAGGCGCTGCTCAACCTGATCGACCACGGGATGGAGCTGCAGGAAGCCGTCGAGGCGCCGCGCATCTGGACCGAGGGTCCCGTCCTGGAAGTCGAGCACGGCATCCCCGCCCCGGTGCGCCAGGGCCTCGAAGCCCGCGGCCACACGCTCAAGATCATGCCGACCGTGGCCGGCGGCATGAACGCCATCCAGTTCCACGACGACGGCACGATGACCGGCGCCGCCTGCTGGCGCGCCGACGGCACCGCGGCGGCGCTGGGTGGTGGGTTGGCAAGAGCGGGGGTGAGATTCGTGTTGCCCGCTTAGGGGCTCGCCAGGAGAGTTGAATCGATCGCCTCCCCATTCAAATGGGGAGGTGTCGCGTCTTACGCGACGGAGGGGTCATGACCCCATCGCCCTCGTAAGACGAGGGCACTTCCCCTTTGCGGAGCCCGCAAAGGGGAAGAGTTTGATCACTCGTCGCTCAATGAAACACCCGCCCCGAATCGATCACCAGCGTCTGACCCGTCGTGCTGTTGGTCCGGCACATCGTGACGACCTGGTCGGCGCAGTCGTCCTTGTCGGCGGGCTTGCCCAGCAGCGACGCGCTGGCGTTCTTCGCGACGACTTCGGGGCGCAGGTTCGCCGTCGCGCGGGTGCCTTCGAGCAGGCCCGGCGCCACGCAGTTCACCAGCACCTCGGGCGCGAGTGCCACGGCCATGCATTTGGTGAGATGGATGAGGCCCGCCTTCGAGACGGCGTAGGCGATCGAGGAGCCGGTGGGGCCCAGCCCCGCGACCGAGGCGATGTTGACGATGCGGCCTTCGCCCTGGCGCTTCATGAGCGGGCCGACGGCCTTGGTGAGCAGCATCGGGCCGGTCAGGTTGATGTCGATGATCTTCGTCCATTCCTCGTAAGTGAGGCCGTCGAGATCGGTGAAGGGGATCGACTTGTTGTAGGCCGCGTCGTTCACGAGGATGTCGAGCCGGCCGAAGCGCTTCACCACGTCGTCGACCAGCCGGTCGACCTGGTCGCGCTGCGTGACGTCGCAGGCGAAGGTCGCGGCGGTCACCTGGTGGCGTTCGAGATCGCGCGCCACGCCCTCGGCCTGGTCCTTGCTGCGGGCGTAGACGACGGCGATGTGGCAGCCCTCTGCCGCCAGCGCGTGACAGATGCGCTGGCCCAGCCCGCCATTGCCGCCGGTGACGACGGCAACCTTCCCCTTGAGATCCATCCGTTTCCCCCCTGGCTGCCTTGCGACCCGTGCCGGGTACAGGCTCATCTTGGTGCGGTATATATAGGCCAGTTCACAGCGTAGCGGAGCCTCTTCAATGTCTCTCACAGCCGACCAGAAACTCAGGCAGCGCGCCCAGCAGGTCATTCCCGGCGGCATGTACGGGCACCTGCGCAGCGACCGGCTGCCCGAGGGCTATCCGCAGTTCTTCGCGCGCGGCGAGGGCTGTCACCTGTGGGACGTGAACGGCAAGCGCTACGTCGACTTCATGTGCAGCTGGGGCCCGATCGTGGTCGGCCACGGCAATCCGGTGGTGGCCGAAGCCGTCGCGCGCCAGACCGCGGCGGGCGATTGCCTGAACGGCCCGTCGGAGCGGCTGGTCGAGCTGGCCGAGCGGCTGGTCGGCCTGATCCCCCATGCCGACTGGGCGCTGTTCGGCAAGAACGGCACCGATGCGACGACGACCTGCGTGACGCTGGCGCGCGCCGCCTCGGGCAAGCGCAAGATCCTGGTGGCCGAGGGCGCCTATCACGGCGCCATCCCGTGGTGCTCGCCGAACCCGTACGGCGTGACGCCGGAAGATCGCGCCCACATGCTGACCTACAAGTACAACGACACCGGCAGCCTCGAGAGCGCCGTGCAGCGCGCCGGCGACGACCTGGCGGGCATCATCGTCTCGGCCTTCAAGCACGATTTCGGCAAGGACCAGGAGATGCCGGACGCGGCCTTCGCCCGCCGCGCGCGCGAGCTGTGCGACGCCAGCGATGCCGCGCTGATCGTCGACGACGTGCGCGCCGGCTTCCGCCTCACCCTGCGCGGCAGCTGGGACCTGGTGGGCGTGCAGCCCGACCTCAGCGCCTGGAGCAAGGCGATCGCCAACGGCTACGCGCTGGCCGCCGTCACCGGCAACGACCGCTATCGCGAGGCCGCGTCCAAGCTTTACGTCACGGGTTCGTTCTGGTGCAGCGCCGTGTCGATGGCCGCGGCACTGGCGACGCTCGACGTGCTGGAGAGCGTCGACGGGCCGACGCGGATGCGCGAGATGGGACAGCGGCTGCGCGACGGCATCGCCGCCCAGTCGGCCGAGTTCGGCATCGGCGTGCGCCAGAGCGGGCCACCGCAGATGCCGACGATGCTGTTCGACAACGATCCCGACACCGAGAAGGGCAACTTCTTCACCCTGGAGGCGCTGAAGCACGGCGCCTACCTGCACCCGCGCCACAACATGTTCCTGTCGACCGCCCACACCGAGGCCGACATCGACTTCGCGCTGGACGCGACCCGCAAGGCGTTCGCGGCGCTGGCGGCGCGGTAGAATCGGCTTCCTCCCCATTCAAATGGGAGGTGGCGGCGTCTCGCGGCTTGTAGCCAAGCCGCTTAGCCGACGGAGGGGTCATGAGCTTCGTGTGATCGCTCTTCCTTCGGCGCTCCCGGACATCGCTCCGCGATGTCCTGACGCTCAGGAGGCCGAGCGAAGCTCGGCCTACCGTCCGCCGTTCTTCCACCAGCGGTTCAGGCTGGCGGCGTCGCCGTTGTACATGTTGCGGTCGCAGTGGCCGACGCCCTCGACGTGGCGGGGTTCGCTGCCATAGGCGAAGTTCTGCGAGGTCTCGTCGGCGACATACTGCCAGAGCTTCCAGCCGCGGCTCGCCCAGGCGACGGGAAGCCGCGGCTCCTCGCGATAGTCGGCCAGCCACAGGTCACAGCGCGCCAGGATCGAGCCCGGCCGCACGCTGGCGCCGAGGCTGATGCGGCGGCGGCCGTAGATCTCGCCATCGGCCCAGGCCGGATGGCTGTAGAGCATCGGCAACCGGCCGGTGGCCTTCTGCACCGCGAGGACGAAGGCCTCAGCCTGGTCGAGCCGCATCGTGTTGCGCGGGTTGGCGTCGTTCGGTTCGAGGTCGAGCGCCATCACGGTCTGCGGGCCGGGCTGGCAGGCCGACAGGAACGAGGCGGCCTGCTGTTCGCCCGAATACTGGCGCGTGCCGAAATGGTAGCCGCCCCACAGGAGTCCCGCCGCCTCCGCCTGACGCCGTCGCGGCGTGTAGGACGGGTCGAACCAGTCGCCGCCCTCGGTCACCTTGTGGATGATGGCCAGGATGTTGCTGCGGCGGACCGCGGCGAAGCTGGTGACCGTCACGTTGTGGCTGATGTCGATCACCGCATCGAGGCCGGGCCGCGTCTGGCCCGGGGCATAGGCCGTCGACTGGGACGTCGGCTGGCCACCGCAGCCGGCCAGCGCCGGCAGGGCGAGACCGCCTGCCAGCATGCTTCTCCGTGAGATCATCGAAGGGAGTCCTATTTCGCTTTCGTCAGCACGTTGGTGGCGGCGACCGAAACGCCGGCACGGTTCTCGGTATAGAAGAGTTCGAGCGTGCCGTCGTCCAGCAAGGTGCCTTCGATGGCCGAACCGCCCTGCCCGATCATGCGCACGCGCTTTCCGTCCGACCCGATGACGCCGATGATCGGCTCGGCCTTCGATTCCGAGGACAGCGTTCCCCAGAAGCGGCCTTCGTCCTGGCCGTCGATCCGCACCGTGATCTTCAACTCGACCAGGCGGTTGCCGTCGACGATGGTGGACGGCGCGGTCACCGGAAAGTGAGCCGGCAGGCCGCTCACGATGCTCTTGTTGGTTCCCGTCCACGTGCCCGTCATGTCCGGCCCGGCCGGCTGGGCGACCGCGATGCCGGCGGCACAGGCGAGGGAAAGGCCGAGGGGAAGCAGGAGGGAGACACCACGCATGGCTTTTTCCTTCGAGGTTGTCGGGGGCCGCATCATGCCCAAACATCGGCCCGCGTAAAGCCGGGCCATCGTCGCGGCAATCGACAGGCGGGGCACGTCGCGGGATACTGGCCGCAATGGAATACGACTTTATCGTCGTCGGCGCCGGTTCGGCGGGCGCCGTCGTCGCCAACCGGCTGTCGGCCGACCCGCGCCACAAGGTGCTGCTGCTGGAAGCCGGGCCCGCCGGCCATCCCTGGACGCGCATTCCCGTCGGCTATTCGCGGTTGATCACCAACTCTTCCGTCAACTGGCTCTACAGTTCCGAGCCCGAGCCCAGCACCAACGGCCGCCGCATCCCGGTACCGCGGGGAAAACTGCTCGGCGGCTCCAGCGCCATCAACGGCCTCGCCTTCGTGCGCGGCCAGGCGCAGGACTTCGACACCTGGGCCCAGATGGGCAACCAGGGCTGGGCCTACGAGGACGTCCTCCCCTTCTTCAAGCGCCTGGAGAGCTACGACGAAGGCGACGAGCGCTTTCGTGGCCGTTCCGGCCCGCTGAAGGTCACCAATCCCGCGCCGGCCCATCCGCTCTATGCCGCGGTGATCAAGGCCGCCGGCGAAGTCGGGATCCCGCACAATCCCGACTACAACGGCGCGAAGCAGGACGGCATCGCCATGAGCCAGGCCACGATCGCCGCGGGCTGGCGCATGAGCACGGCCCGCTGCTACCTCGATCCGGCGAAGCGGCGCCCCAACCTGCGGATCGAGACCGGTGCGCTCGCCGAACGGCTGCTGCTCGACGGCCAGCGCTGCACCGGCGTGCGCTATTCGGTCGGTGGCGAGTCGCGCGAGGCCCGGGCGGCCCGCGCCGTCGTGGTGAGCGGCGGATCGATCAACTCGCCGCAGCTCCTCGAACTGTCAGGCATCGGCCAGCCGGACCGGCTGCGCGCGCTCGGCATCGAGGTGCGGCATGCGTTGCCGGGCGTCGGCGAGAACTTGCGCGAGCACTATGCGCCGCGCACGCGATGGACCATCGGCCAGCGCGGCGTCACCTTCAACGATCGCGGCCGCGGGCTCGGCCTGGTTCACCAGGCGCTGCGCTGGGCGCTGAACCGCGACAGCCTCCTGTCCATGGTCGGCGCCCCGCTGCGCGCCTTCGTGCGCTCGCGCGACGGGCTCGACGCGCCCGACCTGCTGCTGGGCTGGGTGCCGATGTTCACCGAGGCGGGGCCGCGCGGGCCGCGCATCGCGCGCCAGTCGGGCATCTCCTGCTACGCCCATCCGATGCGGCCGGAGAGCAAGGGCCACATCCATATCGTGTCGGCCGATCCGAAGCGGCCGCCGGAGATCCGCTACAATTTCCTGTCGGCGCCGGTCGACGGCGAACTGACCGTGCGCGCCGTGCGCATCGCCCGCGCCATCATGACCGCCCCGGCCATGGCGCCGCTGCAGGTCGCCGAGATCGCGCCGGGACCGGGCGGCAACAGCGACGACGAGATCCTCGACTGGGTGCGCCGCGCCGCCGAGACGACCTATCACCCGGTGGGCACCTGCAAGATGGGCTCGGATGCGATGGCCGTGGTCGATGCGCGGCTGCGCGTGCACGGCATCGAGGGGCTGAGGATCGCCGACGCCTCGATCATGCCGACCCTGACCTCGGGCAACACCAACGCGCCCTCGATCATGATCGGCGAGAAGGCAGCGGACATGGTGTTGGAGGGCTGAGCGTAGCTCAGCCCTGGGAGCGTCAGGACATCGCTGTGCGATGTCCGGGAGCGCCGAAGAAAGAACGACCACTCATGACCCCTCCGTCGCGTAAGACGCGACACCTCCCCATCTGCATGGGGAGGCGAAGGAGTCACCGTCCCCGGAAGGCGCGTGTGATCTGGTCGCTGAGCGGCTTCACCAGGAACGACGCCACGGTGCGCGGCGTGGTCTCGATGAAGGCCTCGACCGGCATGCCGGCCAGCAGTTGCAATCCCTCGAGACGGGAGAGTTCGCCTTCGGAAACGCGGATGCGCACGGAGTAATAAGGCTCGGTCGTCTTGTCTTCCTGCGAAACGTCGGCGCCGATATGGATCACCTCGCCGTCGACCTCTGGCGTCGTGCGCTGGTTGAACGCCGCGAAACGCAGGACGGCGTGCTGGCCGATATGGATCTGGTCGATATCCTGTGGCGGCACCTTGGCATCGACGATCAGCGATTCCGAATCGGGCACGATCAGCATGAGAGGCTCGCCGGCCTGGACGACGCCGCCGACCGTATGGACGTTTCGCTGGAACACCCTGCCGTCCTGCGGCGACACGAGATCGATACGCTTCAGCTGATCGTCGGCCGAGATGCGGCGTTCGGTCATCTCCGATTTCTTGGCGCGGATTTCGGCCAGTTCCTTGCCCACGTCGGTGGCAAGATCCTGATCGATCTGGTGGATCTTGAGTTCCAGCTCGGCGATGCGGCCGCGGCTTTGCGCCAGGGAGGCGATCAGGGCGGATCGCTCGCCTTCCATGCGGGCGGAATCGCGCTCGAGCGTGGTGACGCGGCTGATCGGCACGAGATTCTGCTTCCAGAGCACGCGAACGCCGTCCAGTTCCTGCGCCAGAAGCTTCAGTTCCTTGCCCTTGGCGGCTTCCTGCGCCTCCGTGCCCTCGATCTGCAGATTGAGCTGCTTGATCTGCTCGCGCAGCTGCGCCTTCTGGCCGTCGCGCGCCGTGCGGCGCATCTCGAACAGTCTCTGCTCGCCGGTCATCAGGCGGGCGATCTCGGGGTCGCTGGCCCGCGCCGTCAGGTCGGACGGAAACTCGACAGCCGTGGCATTGTCGCGCTCCGCCTCGAAGCGTGCCTGCCGCGCCGCCATCTCCTCGAGCGACTTGGTCACGATCCCGAGATTCGCCTTGGCCTGCGTCCCATCGAGCCGGACGACCACGTCGCCCTGCTTCACCCGGTCGCCTTCCTTGACGAGGAGCTCGCCGATGACACCGCCGGTCGGGTGCTGGATCTTCTTGACGTTGGTGTCGACGACCAGCTTGCCGGACGCGATCACCGCGCCGGACAGTTGCGTCGTGGCAGCCCAGCCGCCGATCCCGAAGACGAGGAGGAAGCAGGCCGTCACACCGATCAGGAGAGGCTTGCGGGTGGCGCCTTGAATGGATGCGGGCCGGTCCTGCTTCATGATGGCTCTCGCGCGCGAACCACCGGCGCGCGCAGGGGCGTCGGCTGGGGCGCAGCCGGCGGCGGCGCGGCGGCCTTCAGGGTCTCGCGCAGGACGGCATCCTTGGGACCGAACGCCTGCTGCCGGCCGCCCCGCATCACCAGGAGCTGGTCGACCGCGGCCAGGGCACTCGGCCGGTGGGCGACGACGATGGCAATGCCGCCGCGCGCCCGCACGGACATGATCGCCCGGGTCAGGGCCTCCTCGCCCTCATGGTCGAGGCTCGAATTGGGCTCGTCCAGCACCACGAGGAACGGATCGCCATAGAGCGCGCGCGCCAGCCCGACGCGTTGGCGCTGTCCGGCCGACAGGGCGGTGCCGCCCTCGCCCATCTCGGTTTCGTATCCGTTGGGCAGGCCGAGGATCAGCTCGTGCACACCGGCGGCCTGCGCTGCCGCAATCACCTTCGCGGCGTCGGGTTCGGGCTCCAGCCGCGCGATGTTCTGCGCGACCGTGCCGGCGAACAGCTCCATGTCCTGGGGCAGGTAGCCGATATGCTCGCCCAGCGCTTCGGAAGACCACTGGTCCAGCGTGGCGCCGTCGATCCGGACCTTGCCGTTGACGGGCCGCCACACACCCACGAGCGCACGGACGAGCGACGACTTGCCCGAGGCGCTGGGGCCGATGATGCCCACCCCCTGGCCTGCCTTCAGGCCGAAGGCGATGTCACGGGCGACCAGCGTGTTCACGCCCGGCGGCGCCACGCTGACCATCTCGACCGACAGCGACGCCTTCGGCTTGGGCAGCTGCATGACGTCCCGATCCTCGGGAATCCGGGCGAGCAGATTGTTGAGCCGGTGCCAGCTCTGGCGGGCCGAGACGAAGACGCGCCACTGCGCGATCACCTGCTCGATCGGCGCAAGGGCACGGGCCGAGAGAATGGAGCCGGCGATGATGATGCCGGCCGTGGCCTGCTGCTTGATCACCAGATAGGCGCCGACCGCCAGCACCGCCGACTGAAGCGCCATGCGCAGCGCGCGCGAGAAGCTTCCCATGCCGCCGGTGATGTCGCCCGCCCGCTGGTGGGCGCTGACGTAACGACGTCCGTAGTCCGCCCACTGGTGGGCGAAACGCCCGACCATGCCCATGGCATGCAGGACCTCCGAATTGCGGCGGCTGGACTCGGCGAGGCTGGTGCGGCGGCTGGAGAGGGACGAGACCTCGATCGACGGCTGGCGGACCTTGACCTCGGTGACGAAGGTGATGGCGACCAGGATCAGGGCGCCGACGGTTGCCGTCAGTCCGATCAGGGGATGGAACAGGTAGCAGATGCCGAGATAGAGCGGCATCCAGGGCAGGTCGAACAGCGCCGCAGGGCCAGGGCCGGACATGAAACCGCGGATCTGGTCGAGGTCGCGGACCGGCTCGAAGCCATTCATCTGCGGCGCCCGCAGCGGCAGTTTGACCAGCAGGTGGTAAATTCGCCGGTCCATCGTCTCGGCAAATCCGCCGGCGATCCGGATGAGGACACGGTTGCGGACGATGTCCAGGATCGCCTGGAAGCCGTAGAGGCCGAGAGCCAGCAAGCAGAGCGCGACCAGGGTGGGAACACTGCGGCTCGGCAGCACCCGATCATACACCTGGAGCATAAAGAACGAGCCGGTGAGATAGAGAACGTTGAGGACGGCCGTGAACACCGCCACGCCCAGATAGGACGTACGGCATGACCGTATCGCCTCCGCCAGCTCGGTCCGTGGCGATCCCGATGCAGGAAATGGGGCCCGCGTCATGCTGCTTGTCTTACCCCTCGTACGCCGCCCTGCCGTCCTCGAACGGCGGGCACGTGAGACCCACTAGCATCGACAAACCACGGCTGTCTCTCCCTTTCGCCCCCCGAAAACCGCTTTTGACTGGGAATTCGCGGACTTTACACATAGGGAATGGCAGACCCTACCCTAGGGTTGGTGGCTTGAGGTTGCAGTGCACCCGAACGTCGCCCATCTTCAGGCCGCCGCATATTCCGTGCGATCGCCCCAAGAGTTCAAACTAAGCAGACGGAAACGGTCAGCATGCCTTCAGCGCCTCCAGTCGGAGTGGTCATTGCCAACTACAACAATGGCGCCTTCGTGGGACGCGCGATCGAATCGGTCGCCCGCCAGTCCTGCCGCAACCTGCGCACCATCGTCGTCGACGACGCGTCGACCGACAATTCTCACGAAGAAATCCGCAGCTGCCTGTCGCGCCTCGGTGATTCGAGGTTCGACTATATTCGCCTGGAAACCAATCTCGGACAGACCGGTGCGATCAAGCGCGGCCTTGCGCAACTCGATACGCCCTTCGTCGGCTTCCTCGATTCCGATGACATGTGGTACGAAAATTTCATAGAGCGGCACTTGTGTGTTCACATGAACGCCGACTTCCCCGTCGCCCTCACCTACTGTGACTCCCATATCGTCAATGCGGACGACCATCTTCTGGCTGGCACCGCCTGGTGGTTCGAGCATGTCGGCACGGCGAACAATGCTTTCGAATCGGCTGTCGTGCCGGCGATCGACGCAGCGACTGGCGAATTTCGCTTTCCCCCGAATGGCCGGCTGACCTTCCATCCCCACTGGACGGCGCTGAGCGCCACGAACAGCATGGCGAGCATGATGTTCCGTCGCAGCTTCGTGGATCTCGTGCTCGTCGTCCCCGACAGCGACCTCAGACTCTATCTCGACTATTACCTGTCGACCTTCGCCGGACTGCTGACGGGATCCATCGCCATTCACGATGCGCTCTATGCCTATCGGATGCATGGTTCCAACAAGCACTCGAACGCGACCGTCATGGGCGGAACCTACAATTCGTCGACCAAGGACTGGGGACCGATCAGCAATCACATTCTCCAGCTGGTCCAACGCATTCTCGACGAGGAAGCCCCCGCCATCCGGGGCGCCTTCGGAGACTGGCGTCACTCGAACTCGAAGGCGCTGGTGAAGCGGGCCCTCGATGCCCGGGCGCCCGGCAGCAGGGGCGCGTGGATCCGCAGCGTCGACTCGCTTTCGGCAAAGATGCAGACCGTGCTCAGCCGCGGCCGTTCGGTCCTGACCGGACGACGATGACTCCTCGAACGCGTCAACCGGTGTGAGACGGAGCCGCCACAGCGCTGTCTTCGTCGGCACGGCCCGCGACTGCGCCCGCTGGCTGCCGGACGTCCTGAACAATTTCGCGCGACTGGAGAGCCTGTACGACCGCACGGCCTTCGTCTTCGCCGTCAGCGACGCAACCGATTCCACGGCGGGGCTGTTGCGCGAGTGGATGGGCAAGGACAGGGCAGGAAAGGTGGTCGAGCTTGGGCAACTCGCTGCGCGGCTCAAGCTGCGGACCGAGCGGATTGCCTATGCCCGCAACGCCTACCTGGACGAGGCTCGGCGCTCACCATGGGGAGAATACAGCCGCCTGGTGGTCGCGGACATGGACGATGTCCTGGCAGTGCCGCTTGACGTCGATGCCTTCGCGCGGGGCTCCGCCTGGCTCGACGAGGCGCCGGACCGCGCCGCAATTTTCGCCAGTGCCGCGCCGCGATACTATGACATTTGGGCACTGAGGCATCCGACCTGGAGCCCGCACGACTGCTGGCACCGGATATGGGAACGCCCGGCCTCACAGTCGTTCGAGGCGGCAAAATTCCGAGAGGTGTTCGCCCGCCAGATCGCCTTGCCGAGGCAAATGCGACCGATCGAAGTCCGCTCGGCTTTCGGAGGATTGGGCCTCTACCGCATGTCGTACGCCCTGAATTCGAGATATGTCGGTCTCGACGCCCAGGGGCGTGAGGTTTCCGAGCATGTCGCCTTCAACGAAGCGATCGGGCATGCCGGCGGCCGCCTATATGTCTTTCCCGAACTTCAGGTCAGGGCACCACAACAACACCTCTACAACGCCGCCGAGTTCGACTTCCGGTGGCGCGCTGCGATGTGGCTACGAGATACCATTGAACACTATCGCCCTGCCTGGCGTACATTGCCCGGCCACCAATGAATACGCTCATCATCGACCCGGCCATTCATTCGCGCGGCGGTCATCACTACGCCGCGATCGATCGGCTGCAGGCCGACCTCTCGCGGCTGGGAATCGACGCGCCCTGCCTCGGTTCGACCTCCGCCGCGCCCGACGTCGTGCGCAGCCTCTGCTGCTGGCCCGCTTTCACCAGCCCCGTCTATGGTCGCGCCTACGCCAGTCCCAGGGAATTCGAGGTCCGCGTCGACCAGACGAGCCGCGAACTGTCGCGCGCTCTGAAGCGTCTGGGCGCATGGCCCGACATCCTCATCCTGCCCTGCTGCGACCAGGTACTGGCCGCCTCGGTGGCACGCGTGCTGAGGCGCCATCCGATGAAGCCTGCACCGCAGGTGCTGATGTGGCTGCTCTACGGTCCCGACTACCGGCTCGCGCCGGACAATCCCGCCGCCATACCTTTCCACACGGAAACTCGTCGCGCCTTCACCGCGCTTCTCAGGGCAGTTGGGCACCCGCGGCGCCTCGTTGCCTACAGCGAGACCGAAGCAATGGCCGCCTTCTATCGCAAGCTGCTGCCCTTCGACATAGGCGTCGCACCGGGTGCCGGCATCGCCCTGCCCTCCGCAGGGGACGCGCATTCGGACACCAGCGACCATCCCCGTTTGACGGTCGCCGGCTTCGCCAATCGCTCGAAGGGCTATCGCCTGCTGCCCGAGGCGATCCCGCGGCTGCTGGAACGTCACGCCACGTCGAGCTTTACCGTTCATGGCATCGTCTCCGGATCGGATGGCGAGGACGACAGCTGGATCTTCGACGATCTCGAGAGGCTGGGGCCACGCGTGGATGTACGCAGAGGCGTGCTATCCGACGAAGACTATGTCGCCCTGCTGTCGCACACCGACCTGCTGCTGCTTCCCTATGATCCCGGGTCCTACAGGGCGCGTGGCTCAGCGATGTCCCACGAGGCACGGCGGATGGGTATTCCCATCGTGGCGCCCGCCGATTGCGCCTTCGCCTGGCCAGCCTTTCACGAGGGTTGGGGCGTTGCCATGTCCCGCTACAGCCCGCATGGCCTCGCTGAGGCGGCGGTCGACGCTCTCGGCCGGCTGGATACCCTGAAATCCCAGGCGTGGGTCGTTGCCACCATGACCAGGGATCCGCTGGAGGGCATTCTGGAAGCCACCGTCGAGGCCGCGCGCGCGCGCCACGGTACCGCCGCCCCGATTCGCCGCCTGTTAGGGTTCGCTTCTTAAGCCGAGCGACGCCAGGTAGGACCAGTGCACCGTGCCACTGGTGAAGCGGATGCCCTCGAGATATTGCCCGATGGCCCGGTCCACCAGCTCCTGCGATGGCTTGTCCTTTCGGGCGCCGTCGGCGTAGGCCACGATCTCGTTCCATCCGTCGGGGCGCGAGATGGATACGATGGTCGACGGCGTATCGAGATTCTTGTAGGTCCAGAACGACCAGCCGATCCCGTGCGTCTCGTGCAGGCGGCGGAACTCTGCGTTCCATTCGTCGGTGAGTTCGCCGGTCTCGCCGAGGAACAGCGGCACGTCGTAGAGATTGGCGAAGTTCAGGTGCCGCTGGATCGAGTCGCGCTTCGTCGACGCCCAGAACGAATGGTAGGTGTAGGCGAGGTTCCTCGCGAAGGGCGGGCCGAACATCGCGAAGCTCGAACTCCACTGGCCGCCGGCCAGGATCACGATGCGCTCGGGATCGACATCGCGAATCGCCGCCGTCGCGCGCTTGTAGAACGGCTCCAGCCGCGCGTTCAGCGTCGCCACGTCGTGATAGGGCGCAATCGGCTCGTTCAGGATGTCGTAGCCCAGGATCGCGGGATTGCCGCGATAGCGCTGCGCAACCGCCCGCCACAGCTTGACCGTGAGATCGCGATCGCGCCGCACATAGAACATCAGCGGGTAGCCGGGTCCGTCATCGTGGTTGATGCCGGTCTGGCCGCCAGGCGCGGCATGCAGGTCGGGGATCACGTAAAGTCCCGCGGCAGCGGCCCAGCCGACGACCCGGTCGAGCAGCGACCAGCCCTCGCCGCCGATCTCGCCCTCGGCGTTCATGAACAGCCGCCAGTGCAGCGGCACCCGCACCATGTTGAAGCCGACCGACTTGATGAAGCGGATATCGTCCTCGGTCACGTAGCTGTCACGATACCGGCGCCAGAAATCTGCGGCACGCTCCGGTCCCAGCAGTCGGTCGAAGGCGCCGTAGATCTGGCGCGGCGATTTCGCGACCTCGAACTTGAACATGTAGCCTTCGGGCATCAGCCAGTTGCCCAGGCTGATTCCCTTGAGGCGCAGGACGCGGCCGTCGGGCTCGACGAAATTCCTGCCTTCGATGCGCACCAGCGCCTCGGCGTGCACGGGTGCCGCGAGACCGAGCAGCAGCAGGAGAGCGACGAGGAGGCGCATGACGGGACTGTAGCAGGACACTAAGGTTCGTCCTGTCATGATTCTTGCCTCGCTCCTGCTGCCGATGGCCGTCGCTGCCATCGTGTTCCTGGTCCAGCGCGTCCGCCTGCCAGTCTTTCTCGCGATCATGGCCACCGTCGTGGTCTACGGCATCGCCGCCGACATGACCTTCCAGTCGGTCGGCAAGGCGTTCGGGCTGGGCTTCACGACGGCGCTGGAGCAGACCGGACTGCTGGTCATCGCGGGCGCCCTGGTCAGCGGCCTCGTGCTGCGCACGCCGCTCGGCACCGGCACGTCCGCCGCAGCGGGGCTGCTGGCAGGACTGGGAGCCTCCGCCTCCGGCGGGCTGGCGCTGCTGCAGCCCGCCGGGCAGGACGCCCCGCGGCGCGCGCTGGGCCTGGCCCTCACGCTGCTCGCGGTCGCGGCCCTCATGGCGCCCTCGCCGCTCGCCGTCGCCGCGGCCTCGGTCATGAAAGCCGACATCCCCACCGCATTCATGATCGCCCTGCCGGTCGCGGCGGTCGCCGTGGCGCTCGGCTGGTGGCACGTGGCGCGACAGGTCCCGTCGCAGCCGGCGGAGGGAGAGCTCTCCTGGGCGTGGCTGTGCATCGGCATCCCGCTCGTGCTGCTGGTCCTGCAGTCGGTGGCGCAGATGCCCAGCGAGCCCCTGGGCAAGGGCGGGGCGCGCGAATTCTATGTCGGCATCTCCAAGCCGCTGATGCTGACCGCGATCGCCGTCACTTTGGCGATCGTGTTCGCCCGCCGCTGGGAGCCGTCGGTCCTGGCCGGCCGGTCGTGGGCGCCGCTCCTGCTGGCCGTCGGCGCGGCGGGTGGCCTGGCCCGGGTGTTCGACGAGACCGGCATGTCGGAGCTGCTCGCGGAATACGCCCTGCAGCCACGCTACGGCGTGCTGACGCCGTTCCTGGTGGCCGCCATCGTGAAGACGATGCAGGGCAACTCGCTCACCGCCGTGCTCACCGCCTCGGGCATGGTCGAACCGATGCTTCCGGCACTGGGCCTCGACAGCGCCTCCGGCCGGGCCATCGCGGCGGCGGCCGTCGGCGCCGGCTCGATGGCGATCTGCCACGTCAACGACCCGTTCTTCTGGATCGCCGCCCATATGGGCCGGCTCTCGCCCGGTCGTGCGCTCTACGTGATCTCGATGGGCAGCGCCGTCATGGCGATCGGCGCCCTGGTGGTGATCGCGGCGATCCGCCAGTTCGTTTAGAGGGTCTTCGACCTCACCTTTCCAACACCGGCCTCACCCTTGTAAGTCGGCGTCTGCCGGATCGGCTAGACTAGCCGGCGCGGTGGCGGCGGGTAGACCGACTCACCCCGGGGCGTCGAAGCTCGTTCCTCAGCAAGGTCGCCCGTCCGTCGTTCCAGCGAACCCGAACAGTCGCGTGGGCCGCATCGCGAGCTCGCTTTCGCAAGGAAGGGTTGCCATGGAACACCGTCGCATTGTCGGCATCGACGTGTCGAAGGACCGACTGGATGTGCATGTCCTGCCGTCGCAGGAGGCCTTTGCGGTTTCCCGCGACGCAACAGGCCTCGTCGAGCTGTGCCGCCGCCTGGGCGACACGGTGGACCTCGTGGCGGTCGAAGCCACTGGCGGCTACGAGACCCTCGTCGCCGCGACCCTCTCGGACCACGGCATGCCTGTGGTGATCGTCAATCCGGCACAGGTCCGGGCCTTTGCCCAGGCGCTGGGACAGCGTGCCAAGACCGATCCGATCGACGCGTCGGTCATCGCCCGCTTCGCCGAGGCCACCCGGCCCCAGATCCGGCTGCTGCCCGATGGGGCCGCTCGCCTGCTTTCCGATCTGATGGCGCGCCGGCGCCAGATCGTCGAGATGATTGCGTCCGAACGTCAGCGCCTGTATCGCACCGAGCCGCCGCGCGTGCGCAAGAGCATCGAGCGATTGTTGAAGGCTCTTGAGCGCGAACTCGGCACTATCGACCATGACATCGATGGCGCCGTGCGCGGTTCACCGCTGTGGCGGGAGAAGGAAGACCTGCTGGCATCGGTGCCAGGCATTGGCTCGATCATCGCCAGGACCTTGCTGGCCGAACTGCCCGAGTTGGGGCGGCTCGATCATAAAAAAATTGCAGCGCTTGCCGGCCTGGCTCCCTACACACGCCAGTCCGGTCTCTGGAAGGGCAAGGCCCGCATCGGGGGCGGACGGGCGGTGGTCCGAACGGCCCTCTTCATTGGCGCCCAAGTCGCCAAGCGCTGGAACCCACCCTTGAAAACCTTCTACGAGCGCCTCATCGCCGCCGGTAAGACCAAGATGGTCGCCACCATCGCCGTCGCCCGCAAACTTCTTGTCATCCTCAACGCCATCCTCAGAGACAGGACACCATGGCAAAACGCTTGACCTCAGACACAGTCGCTGAGGAGCGCTCCACAGGAGCACGTCTCGAAGGGTGGGCACAAGCACCGCGTCTATTGCCCATCCTTCGAGACGGCCCTTCGGGCTCCTCAGGATGAGGTAAGGGGCGCAATTCAGAACGGAAAGATTCTACGGCAACAGCCCCTCCTCGCGCGCCTTGATCTGCAGGGCGAGGTAGCGGGAATAGATGCGGCACTGGGCCAGGCTGCCGGCGATGAACCACAGGCCGGGCTGCGGCGTCGGCTTGAACATGTTGGCGAGTTCGCCGCCGGCATCGAAGCCCCAGACCGGGCCGATCCGGTCGGCCACCGCGTCGCCCAGGAAGGCGCGGACCGTTTCCTGCTGGTTCTCGTAGCCGGTGGCGACCACCACCAGCTCGGCCTCGCGCAAGGTGCCGTCCTTCAGGCGCACGCCGCCGGCTTCGAACCCTGAGATGTCGTCGTACTGCAGCAGCTTGATGCGGCCGTCGACGATCATGTCGGAGCAGCCGACGTTGAAGTAGTAGCCGCCGCCGCGGCGCAGATACATCATCTGGAAGCCGGTATCGTCCTCGCCATAGGTCAGGCGGAAGCCGCGCTTCTCCAGCCCCGACAGGAGATCGCGGTCGACCCGGCGCATCTCGGCGGTCGAGAGCTGGTAGGCGCGCTGAAGCACCGCATAGGGCGAGGCCGCAGCCAGCAGGTCGCAATCCTCGAACGGCAGGCCTTCGGTGTAGATCGCATAGACCTTCTGCGCCTCGCGGATCGACACGACATAGGTCGGGCTGCGCTGCACCAGGGTCACGTCGGCGCCGCTGGCGCAAAGATCCTGCGCCACGTCGTGGCCGCTGTTGCCGGTACCCACGACGATCGCCTTGCGCCCCTTCCACGCCGCGCCGTTTGTGTAGGCGCCGGAATGCATCACCGTGCCGGCGAAGGCATCGAGGCCCGGCAGCGACGGCTTGATCGGAATGGCGCTGACGCCCGTGGCGAAGACGACATGGCGCGGATGCAGCGTCCTCTCCGTCCCGTCGCCCCGCTTCAAGGTCACGGTCCAGCGTTGCGTCGCCTCATCGTAGCGGCCCGCGGTGAGCTGCGTGTCGGTCCAGTAGTTGAGGTCGAGATTCTCGACATAGGACTCGAACCAGTTCGCCAGCTTGTCCTTGGGAATGAACACCGGAAAGGTCGAGGGGAACGGCATCAGCGGCAGGTGATTGACGTGCACCTCGTTGTGCAGGGTGAGCGAGTGATAGCGCCGCCGCCAGTTGTCGCCGATGCGCGGATGGCGATCGACGATCAGCGTATCGACGCCCAGCGCCCGCAGGCGCGCCGCGGTGGCGAGACCCGCCTGGCCGCCGCCGACGACCAGCACGGCCGGGTCGCGATCCTCATAGGCCTGCGCCTTCAGCCGCTGGTCGAGCCAGTTGTCGCCACCGAAGTCGCGGCTGTAGCGCTCGGCATCGCTCAATTCGCGCGGCTTGCCGTCGGGCCAGCCGTGCAGCTCCTCGAGGGTGGTGAGCAGCGACCAGGCCTGCCACGTCCCGCCCTCGTCGACGAGGCGCACCACGGCGTTGGCATGGCCGAAGGCGGTCTCGAATTCGAAGATCGCCTCGATGCAGCCGATGCCGGCCCGTTTCACGCGGCGCGGCGGCGTGCGCCTGTCGGGAACAGCCACATCCGTCGGGGCGGTGCGCGCCAGCACCGGCGCCAGCGCCATCTCGATCGCCGCCCGCCCGGAATGGGTGACGACGTCCCAGGTGAAGGCCAGCACGTCACGCCAATGCCCGTCGGGCAGGAATGTCGCGGCGATCGCCGCGGCATCCTGCGTCTGAAGCGCGGCCCCGAACGAATCGAGCCAGCGCGCGGCAATCTCTCCGGCTTCGTCCGGGACTTCTGCAAATTGTACGGACATCAAATCTACTCCCGAAGAGGGTCAGTCGAGCTTCACGCCCGAGGCCTTGACCGCGGGCTCCCAGAGCTTGCGGTCCTCGGCCAGGAACTGGTCGAAGCCGGCGCGGCCGGGCGGCGGCAGATCGAGGCCGAGATCGTCGTTCCAGCGCTTCTGGATCTCGGGCGACTTCAACGCCTCGGCGATAGCTGTCTCCAGTCTCGCGAGGATCGGCTCGGGCGTGCCGGCTGGCGCGCCGATTCCGTACCAGGAGGTGGCGACATAGCCCGGCACGGTCTCGGCGATCGCCGGGATGTCGGGCGCCGCCTTCGAGCGCTGGGCCGAGGTGACGCCAAGACCCTTCAGCTTGCCGCCGCGGACCTGCGGCAGCATCGAGGGCATGTTGGCAAACATCATGTTCACCACGCCCGCCATGAGATCGGAATAGACCGGACCGGCGCCCTTGTAGGGAACATGGATGATGTCGACGCCGGCCATCTTCTTGAACAGCTCGCCGCTCAGGTGCAGCGACGTGCCGGGGCCCGACGACGCGAAGGAATACTTGCCCGGCTCCTTCTTGCAGAGCGCGATCAGCTCCGCGACGTTGTTGGCCGGCAGTGAGGGCGTAACGCCCAGCAGGTTGGCGAGGATCGCGACGCGCGAGATCGCCACGATGTCCTTGTCCGGATTGTAGGGCAGTCTGGAATAGAGCATCGGGTTCAGCGTATGGCTCGCCACCGAGATGAGGCCCAGCGTGTATCCGTCGGGCGTTGCGCGCGCGAGTTCGACCGTGCCGATGTTGCCGCCGGCGCCGCCCTTGTTGTCGACGACGAAGGTTTGTCCGAAGGCCTTCGAGAGCTGGTCGCACATCAGCCGGCTCACCGTGTCGGTGCCGCCGCCGGGCGCGAAGGGGCAGATGAACTTCACGGTCTTGGCGGGCCATGTTCCCTGCGCCCGCACGATCGACGGCGCAGCAACCGATGGAACGGCCAGCGCAGCGGCCAGCAGTAACCGTCTCTTCATGGTGTTTCCTCGTTCATTTCTTGTTTTATGAACACGGAGCGTAGCGGCATCCGCTACTCTGTCCAGATGAGAGAGCCGAAAAGCGTACAGGCGTATATCGATCAGACCCCGTCCTGGCCCGACGGCACCCCCACCCCCAGCGTACCGATGACCCAGATGCAATGGCGTATCTGGACGCTTGCGACCGCCGGCAAGTTCTTCGAAGGCATGGTCGTGTTCATGACCGGCGTCGCCCTGCCGCTGATCGTCGAGGAGTTCGGCCTGTCGCCCGCGGGCAAGGGCATCGTGAGCGCCGCGACCCTGGCGGGGATCATGGTCGGTGCCGTGGCCCTGGGCGGGCTGGCCGACGTCTACGGCCGCCGCCGCATGTTCGTGATCGAGATGCTGGTCTTCCTCATCTTCCTGGCCGGACTGACCGTCGCGCCGAGCTTCGGCTGGCTGGTCGTCTTCCTGTTCGGCGTCGGCGTGGCGCTGGGCTGCGACTATCCCACCGCGCATCTCGTGATCTCGGAGAGCATTCCCAGCCGCGACCGCGGCAAGCTCGTGCTGGGCGCCTTCGCCTTCCAGGCGATCGGCGCGCTGGCCGGCACGGCGCTGGGCTGCGTGATCCTGACTTTGGAACCCTCACTCGGCGCCTGGCGCTGGATGTATGCCATGGTCATCGTCCCGGCCGCGTTCGTGGTGTGCGCCCGCCTGTTCGTGAGCGACAGCGGCCAGTGGCTGATGAGCCGCGGCCGCCGCGCCGAGGCCGAGCACGAGCTTCGGCGCCTGCTGAAGCGCGAGCCGCAATATCCCAAGCAGGTGCGACTGGCCGAGTTGGCGGAGTCCCCCCATCGCAGCCATCACCGGCGCGGCCGCTGGAGCGATCTCTTCGACAGCAAGAACCGGCGGGCAACCATCCTCGCCTCCGTGCCGTGGTTCCTGCAGGACCTCGGGACCTATGGCATCGGCATCTTCACGCCGACGATCCTCGCCCACACGATAGGTCACGAGATCACCAACGCCCACAACGTGTCGGCGCTGATCGCCCGCGACCTCCAGGGCGCGAAGGGGGCAGCGCTGGTCGACACGCTGCTGATCGTGGGCATCCTCGCCGCCGTGCTGATGTCCGACAGGGTCGGCCGCATCCGGCTGCAGGTTCTGGGGTTTCTCGGGTGCGCGGCCGGTTTGGCGATGGCGGCGCTGCAATCCCATGTCGAGGAGCCGGCGCGCACGATGCTGCTGTTCGGCGGCTTCATGCTTTTCAATTTCATGACCAACCTCGGGCCCAACGCGCAGACCTATCTGCTGGCCGGCGAGGTCTTCCCGACCCATATCCGCGCCAAGGGCGCGGGCTTCGCCGCCGCCTTTGCCAAGATGGGGGCCGTGCTGACGGCCTTCATCTTCCCGGTGGTCCTGGCCGACACCGGCACCGACGTGCTGCTGACCGCCCTCGTCTTCACCTCCCTTCTCGGCGCGCTGATCACCTGGTGGTTCCGCATCGAGACGGCAGGCGTCAATCTGGAGGAGATCGGGCGGTAAAATTCTCCCGCCGGGCTTCGCCTGGAGGCGAACGGCGGGTACCTTGGCCGCAATGGACTCGCCGATCCGGGAGCTGTTGCGCTCACCCGACTTCCTGCGACTGTGGCTGGTCGGCGCCTTCGCCAACGCGATGCGCTGGCTGGAGCTGCTGGCGTCGGGCCTGTTCGCCTGGGAAGTCACACACTCCGCCTTTGCCGTCACCGTCGTCGTCGCCCTGCGACAGATCCCGCAGCTCCTGTTCGGCGCTTTCGCGGGCGCCATCTCCGAGGCGCTGAACCGCAAGCTGATCTTCATGCTGGCGCTGGTCATCCCGGCGCTGATCTCGACCTTGCTGGCGACGCTTGCGGTCACCGGCCATCTCGCGGTCTGGCACGTGGCGCTCGGCAACCTCGTCTCCGGCATCATGTGGTCCACCGAAATGTCGACGCGTCGGCGCATGGTCGGCGAGGTCGCGGGGCCGCACCGCATCGTCAACGCCATCGCCCTCGACAGCGTCACCTCGGCGGCGACCCGCGCGGTCGGCCCGCTGCTGGGCGGCATCGCCTTCGAATGGCTG
The DNA here is from genome assembly GCF_965279625.1 of Reyranella sp. GTDB lineage: Bacteria > Pseudomonadota > Alphaproteobacteria > Reyranellales > Reyranellaceae > Reyranella. The sequence continues at coordinate 3,906,224 of NZ_OZ257251.1, read as the reverse complement.
GGCATGAAGGGCGCCTACACCGTCACCGCCCTCGTGCAATTCGCCGGCGCCTTCGCCATCGCGGGCCTCGCGCATGCCCAACTGACCCGACGGCTCGACCTCGTGCGCATTCCGCACGACATCGCCGAAGGGCTGCGCTTCGCCTGGACGCGGCCCACCATCCTGCTGGTGTTCGGCGTCACCATCGTCACCAATGCTTTTGCGTTCGCCTATTCAGGCCTGGTGGCGCCGCTTGGCCAGGGAGAATTCCACGTCTCGCCGGCGCTGGTCGGCCTGCTGGCGGCCGGCGAGCCGCTGGGCGCCCTGATGGGCGGCGCGCTGATCGCGGCGGGTCTCCTGCGCCTGGACAGGCGCCTCGCCTTCGCCGGCGGCGCGGCGCTGTTCATGGTGGCGCTCATCTTCATGGCGCTGTCGCCATCCTACTGGCTGGCGCTGGCTCTGCTGATCATGGGCGGCTTCGGCACGGCGGGCTTCAGCAACATGCAATCGACCCTGATGCTGACCGAAGCACCGCCCGAGATGCGGTCCCGGCTGATGGGCGTCGTCACCGTGTGCATCGGCACCGGCCCGCTCGGCCAGCTCGCGGCCGGTGCGCTTTCAAGCCCACTCGGCTCGCGAGGGGCGATCGTCGTAATGGCGGCAACAGGCCTCGCCCTCACGGGAGCGATGGTGCTGGCTTTACGGAGAAAGCCAGCGCCGCCAGGGTTGTGACGTGACCTTACGGCCGAGGCGTCACTTCAGGAACTTCAGGCACTCACCGGCTGCTTCGGCGGCGGCGCGGGCGGTGTCGCGCGACATCGAGCCACCCATCACCATCGGACGGGCGACGCTGGTGAGGGCGTCCTTGATGTCGGTCTGGGGCGTCATGGTCGGCGCCACCTTGCCGTAGAGGAGCTGGCCGTCCTTGGAGAGCTGCGCGGAACACGCCGAGGCGGCGGCCTGATCGGCGGCCTGGGCGACGGCCGGCAGGAAGGACAGGCAGAGCAGGGGCAGAAGGATGCGGCGCATGAACTGGTATTCCTCGAAGGCTGGTTGCGGGCCGCAATATAGCGACTCCGCCAAGCCGGGCCATAGACCCCTGCGACGGCGCAATTGCGGCGACCGGACACCAGCACGCAACGCGCGGAGTCACAGCGCGTTCACCCTGAGCCGATGTGCTGCGGGTCCGCGGGACGGCCAGGGGATCTCACCATGAATATGTCGGCCGAAAGCATTCTCGTCATTCTCGTCGTAGGCATCGTGGCCGGCTGGTTGGCCGGCAAGGTGGTCCGGGGGACGGGCTTCGGGCTGGTGGGCGACCTTCTGGTCGGCATCGCCGGCGCGCTGTTCGCGGGCCTGCTGTTTCCTCGTCTGGGGCTCACCTTGGGCGGCGGACTCCTCAGCGAAATCCTGTTCGCGGCGCTGGGTGCGATCATCCTGCTGCTGATCGTCGGACTGGTGCGCGGGCGGCGGGCCTAGGCTCCCGCTCGCTTCCCTGCGCCCTTCGGGGCGTCAGGGGGCGTCAGGCGAGCTTCTCGACCGAAATCTCGTGGATGGCGCGGCCGTCGCGTTCGAAGCCCGTGATGTTGGCGATCGTGGTGCCGGCGATGCCCTGCAGAGCATCGGCGGTGAAGAACGCCTGATGCCCGGTGATGAGAACGTTGGGAAAGGACAGGAGCCGGGCGAAGACATCGTCCTGGATCACCTTGTCGGACAGATCTTCGAAGAAGAGGTCGGCCTCCTCCTCATAGACGTCGAGGCCGAGATGGCCGAGGCGGCCGTCCTTCAGCGCCGCGATCACCGCCGGCGTATCGATCACCGCGCCGCGGCTGGTGTTGATCAGCATCGCACCCGGGCGCATGCGGGCAAGCGCAGCCGCATCGATCAGGTGACGGGTTCCGGGCGTCAGCGGGCAATGGAGCGAAATGATATCGGAGGCGGCGAGCAGTTCGGGCAGATCGACATAGCGCACGCCCGCAGCGATGCAGGCCGGGTCGGGCGCCGGATCGACGGCAAGGATCGTGCAGCCGAAGCCCGCCAGGATGCGCGCGAAGGTGGCGCCGATCCGTCCGGTGCCGACGACTCCCACCGTCCGCCCCTTCATGTCGAACCCCAGCAGCCCCTCCAGCGCGAAGTTGCCCTCACGGACACGGGCATAGGCGCGGTGGATGCGGCGGTTCAGCGCCATAACGAGCGTGACCGCATGTTCGGCGACCGCATGCGGTGAATATTCGGGCACGCGCGCGACGGTGATGCCGAGCTTCCTGGCGGCGACGAGGTCGACATTGTTGAAACCGGTACAGCGCAACGCCACGAGGCGGACGCCGTGTCGGGCGAGCGCTTCCAGAACCCCCGCCGGAAGCGAATCGTTCACGAAGGCGCAAACGGCCGAGACGCCCTGCGCCAGGGCAGCGGTTTCGACCGTCAGGCGAGGTTCGAGATAGGCCAACTCATGGCGAGCGGAGGCGTTGGCGGCATCCAGGAAATGCCGGTCGTAGGGCTTGGTGCTGAAGACCGCGACGCGCACGGCTCGGCTCGGGTTGCCTCCGGCGCTCCTCTAGCCCTTCTGTCCCTGGCCGGTCGGTCGCTTGTCCTTCTTCACCGACTTCGGGCCCCCGCGCACCGCGTCCTTGGCGATCTGCTTGGTCGACACACGGAGGGCCGCCTGGTGCTGGCGGTCGTTGGGGGTGCGCTGGACGGTTTTGCTCATCACGGATCAACGCCCGCACCGCGGCGAAGTTGCATGCCGCGCGCACTGGCGAAGCGGCATCAACGGGGGCACAATCGGGCTACCCTCGGCGTCTGGCCGCGGCCGATAAGCGGTGCAGACGGTGCCGAACAGCGAGCAAAAGCCCCTTTCAGTTCAGTACGCGGAGAGCCCCTCAAAGCCCCGCCGCATGGACGGCCGCGCGCTCCGCAGCGAACGGACCAAACAGCTCATCATCGAAGCTTATCTGGCCCTGCTGGACGAGAGTCCGGAAATGCCGACGGCGTCACAGATCGCCAAGCGTGCCGGATATTCCGTGCGATCGGTCTTCGGGCGGTTCGACGACATGCTGGCGCTGACCGTCGCGGCCGCCGACTACGCCTTCGCCGAAGGGCTTTCCCGAGACGTGCATCGCCACGCGGGCGGCAGTCGCGCCAGGCGCCTGCGGGGCATGGTCGAGAGGCGCTCCGATCTTTTCGAGCGCTGGCTCCCGCTCTGGCGGGTGCTGCAGAACCATCAGAACGAATCGGAACTGGTGAGCGCGAGGATCGGCCGGATTCGCGACGCCATGTGGACGCGCCTGGCGCTGATCTACGGTGTCGAATTGGCTTCCCTTCCGGAGTTCGAGCGCAAGATGCTGCAGATCGCGCTGGAGCAGCTCACCGACTTCGAAAGCTGGGCCCGCATGCGTGAACGCCACGGCCTGTCGGTCGAAGAGGCGCGCGATGTCTGGATCATGGCGATCGACCGACTGCTGCCGCAGACCCCGCCACAAGAAGCGGAACCGGCGCGCGTTTGAGTACATTGTCTTTGAGCGCATTGTACCGGATCGGGCACGAAGTGAGGGAACAGCGGATGGAGAGTACGCGAACCGTCACCTTCGACTTCTACGGCACACTCGTTCAGTGGCATGAAGGCGTCGAAGCGTGCTTTCGCGACATCGTCAGGCGCCACGGCCAGCCGGCGAAGAATCTGGGCCCTCTCATCCACGCTTTCCATGGCGAGGGACGCAGGCTGCGCGACACGCCACCCTGGCGGCCCTATCGCGACGTGCTGCGCGAGAGCCTGCGTTTCGCGCTGAAGGACGGCGGGATGGCGATGGCGAACGCGGATGTCGACGGTCTGATCACCGGACTGTCACGACTGCCGGCGCATGGCGATGTGCCGGCCGCCCTCGCCGCCTTGCGGGCCGGCGGCTGGCGTCTCGCGGCGATCTCCAACACCGACGACGACCTGATCGCAGGCAGCCTGCCGAGCCTTGGACTCGACCTGGACGCGGTGATCACCGCCCAGCAGGCGCGCGCCTACAAACCCGACCTCCGCCTGTTCCGTTATGCTCACGACGTGCTGGGTGTGACGCCGCAGCAAACGGTGCATGTCGCGGCGAGCCAGCCCCTCGACATGGCGGTGTGCAAGGCGCTGGGTATCCGCGCCTATTGGGTCAATCGGCGGGCCGAGACGATGGACCCGCAATGGCTGCCCTTCACCGAGGTGAGGGACGTGGCTGAGGCAGCCGTGTCGATCCTCCGGTGAGGGCGATTCACGGCTGACGCTCAGGCGCGCACGAGCGTCTTGATGACGAGCGCAGGCTTGCCGGACTTCTCGGCGACTTCACGATCCTGCTCCGCGATGATTTCGCGGGCGGGCAGATCCTTCTCGAGCCCTTCGAGGGCCTCGAGCGGTACGCGGCGATTGGAGCGCTGGCTGCCGTCTTCGTAGGTGACGTTGAACAGCACGTACTCGGTACGCTTGCTGGATTTCTTGCCCATGGGGGCCTCCACATCGGTTCCGGTCCGTCGACTATGAGGGGGCATATGCGCTTTCCCCGTCGGGAACGCGTACAAGAAGCGTGTCGACCTGCAGGCAAACTCGCCGCAAGCCAACGAAAAACCCCGCACCCAGAGGGTGCGGGGCTATCTCGTGTCGCTGTTACGTGGCCGCCGTCACCGGCAGCCGCGTGATCAGCCGGCAGCCTTCAGATTGTCAGCCGACATCTTGCCGCTGCGACGATCGGAGACGAGTTCGTACTCGACCTTCTGACCTTCGTTGAGCGTGCTCATGCCAGCGCGCTCGACGGCGCTGATATGCACGAAGGCATCGGCACCGCCGTTGTCCGGCTGGATGAAGCCGAAGCCCTTCTGAATATTGAACCACTTCACGGTTCCCGTCGCCATGGGTAACCCTTTCACTACTTTAGATATGCTGACCCGCGCGCCGTCCCACATAAAAACTAAGGGAACGCGCAGCCGGCCGTCGAATTCGCACTGGTTTTCGGGATCAAAGTTCGTGGAGCGGGCTGCCGGCGAGGCCGGAAACGCGGACCAAATCGTCTGTCCGTCTATCGACTGGCTGCATATGGCCTTTTAACCGGGCTTTTGCAAGGCCCGATTGGCCGCGGCCCGGAGGGGCAGCTAAGCTTCTGCCGGAACGGGCCAAGGAGCGTTGGATGGCGAACAAACCGAAAGTGCTCATCGCGGGCGCGGGCCCGGTCGGTCTCACGCTCGCCAACGAACTCGTCCGCCTCGGGATTCCCGTTCGCATCGTCGACAAGGCGGCGCAGCGCACCGACAAGTCCAAGGCGCTCGTCCTGTGGAGCCGTACGCTCGAACTGTTCGACGATGCCGGCTACGCAACGGCCTTCCTGTCGGCCGGCACGAAAGCGCGCGGCGCCCGGATCTCGACCGGTAAGGACGTCGTGGCCGAAGTCTCGTTCGACCTGATCGACAGTCGTTTCGACTACGCGCTGATGATCGCGCAAAGTGAGACCGAACGTGTGCTCGAGGAGCGGCTGGCCGCTACCGGCGTGACGGTCGAGCGAACGGTCGAGCTGACCCGCTTCGGCGACACGGGGGCGTCGGTCGAGGCCACCCTCACGAAGAGCAGCGGGGAAAGCGAGACGCTCGACGTCGATTGGCTGGTCGGCTGCGACGGCGCCCATTCGGCGGTGCGGCATGGGCTGGGCTTCGCGTTCGAAGGCTCGACCCTGCAGTCCCACTGGGCACTGGCCGACGGGCATATAGCCGGGCTCGATCCCGCCGATCATCTCCACATTTTCTGGCATCGTGACGGCATCCTGGCCTTCTTTCCCATCGCCGGCGACCGCTGGCGGGTGATCGCCGATCTGGGGCCGGCCAAGGACGGCGAGACACATCCCGATCCGACGCTCGAACAGATCAACGCGTTGATGGCGCGCCGCGGGTCGCCCGGCATCGTCATGTCGGATCCGGTCTGGCTCGCCGCCTTCCGCATCAACGAGCGCAAGGTGAAGGACTATGCCAAAGGCCGCGTGTTCCTGGCCGGCGACGCGGCGCACATCCACAGCCCGGCGGGCGGGCAAGGCATGAACACCGGCATGCAGGACGCCTTCAATCTCGCGTGGAAGCTGGCGCTCGTCATCGAGGGCGCGGCGAAGCCTTCGCTGCTCGACAGTTACTCGCGCGAACGAAGCGCCGTCGGCGACCGTGTCCTGAGAAACGCCGGCCTGATGACCGAGGCGGCGACGCTGAGAAATCCACTGCTGCAGGACATGCGGAACACGATCCTGCGCTTCGCCGCCGGCTTCCCCCAGTTCCGGCACAAGGTCGCCGACCAACTTGCCGAGATGGACATCGGCTACCCGGACAGTCCCCTCACGGCGAAACCCGGCACTGTCGCGCACGGCCCGAAGCCGGGCGAACGCTGGCCACACCCGCTTCCCGAAGGGGCAGGCGGCAGGATGTATACCGCGCTGGGTCCGGCTGAACTCGTCAGGGCCCTGGCGGCGAGGTTTCCCAAACTCGTCATGGCGTCGCCGGCGCAGGACACGCTGCGGCTCATCCGGCCTGATGGCTATGTCGGATTCGCCGGAGGGCCGACGGACGGCGCCCGCGCCGAAGCCTATCTGGCGGCGCTGGCGCTGTAGAGCGAAGGCCGCGCACGGCCCCAGCAACGTATGCGAGCCCGTACCGTTAGGGGCCTGACCCGCCGCCCCTCTGGAGAAAAGTCATGTCCGACGCCACCGTGGACCCGCCCGCCCTCGCGATCGCGACCGACATGGTCTGCCACATCATCGTGAAAGCCCGTGAATTCGATGGGCAGGACGTCGAGACGGATCCCGATTCGGGCTCGAATGCCGCCGACGATGGCGGGATCTCGGTCCTGGAGGAGCATGAAGATGATCCGACAGAGGCCGAGCTGATCGCCTTCATCGAGGCGCTCGACGAGGACGAACAAGTGGATCTGGTCGCCCTGCTGTGGCTCGGCCGCGGCGACGGCGACCTGGAGGATTGGGAAGATCTGAAGTCTCAGGCACGGGACTCCCGCAACGAGCGGACCTCGGTCTATCTGCTCGGCCAGCCCCTGCTCGCCGACCACCTGGCCGACGGGCTTTCGGCCTTCGGCCTGTCCTGCGAGGATTTCGAGAAGGACCACCTTTAGGGCTGAGCGAAGCTCAGCCCCTTAAGCGACAGGCTGCGGCTTGGTTACAAGCCGCTAAGCGAGCAATGTCCGAGAGCGCCGAAGGACGAACGAACGTCTACCTCACGGCATCGTCCCGTGGGGCCGCTTCTCTCCCGGCCTCACGCGCCGATCCTCGTCCTCGGGGCCCACGGTACGGGACGTCTCGCCGTCCCGCCGAGGCACACGCTCCTCGACATCGGGGCCACGCTCGATATCGACATTCTGACGGTCGCGGGGCTTGGGGTCGGGATCCTGGGTCATGTCGGTCCTCCTTCAAAGGACGAACGACGCGACGCGCACCGGGTTGCCGAACCCGTATCTCTAAGCGACGTCTCTCTCAGCGGCGGCGGCGCGATTTTGCCCGCGAAGAGGCCGGGACGACCTCGTCACGGTCGAGATTGTCGTGGTCCTCGTCCATGAGCCGGTAGTCCATGGTGAGTTCTTCGCCCGCCTTGATGTCGCGCAGGGCGTAATAGGTCACGTCGCCATCGTCGGAGGCGATGTTGGGATCGGCGTCGTGGTTCATGTACCAGCCGGTCGAAATGCGCAGGAAATCGAGCGGCGTCCAGTAACCGCGGCGCGTTCGGATGCCGAAGCGCTTGATGAGCTGGACCTGCGGCGAGGCCTGCGCCCTGGCGAGAGGAATGAAGCGGCTGTCCTTGCCGTCCCAGACGCGGACCAACTCGTCCTTCTTGATGTCGATGTCGGCAAAGCAGCCGAGACCGTGGATCGAGGAGGCACCGAGATAGACGAACGCCTTGCTGGTCTTGCGCTTCATGCTGAACACTCTCGAGGACGCGGGCGGGCCCGGTGGAATACTCCGGGCCCGACCGGCAGAGCAATGCGGCAGACGTCAGGCCTTCACGATGAACGGCTTGGCGGCGGTGTCGTAGTCGGCATAGCCCAGCGTCGTGCGCAGATCGGCCGGCGACAGGGCGCTCTTGCTCTCCGCCTCGCCGGCCTTGAGTGCGGCCAACCCGGCCTTCATGCCAGCGGCGGCCGGCGACAGCATGCCGGTCGGATAGGTGCCGATCTTGAAGCCGAGCTTGGCGGCCTCCGTCTGCGACGGCGTGGCGCGCGGCGCGCCGGGCGACAGCACGGCGAAGGACGGCCGGCCCTTGGCGGCGGCGATGCCGCGCCTGATCTCCTCGTCGTCGGCCGGCGAGTCGAGGAACAGGATATCGGCGCCTTCCTCGACATACATCTCGATGCGCGCCACCGCCTCGTCGATGCCCTGCGTCGGCCGGCAGTCGGTACGCGCCAGCACCAGGATGCCGGACTCCTTGGCGGCCTGGACCGCGGCGCGGATCTTCATGCGCGCTTCCTCGCGCGGCAGGCAGGGCTTGCCGGCGGCCGTGAGGGCGCGCGGCGTGATCTTGTCCTCGATGAGCACCGCGGCGGCGCCGGCGCGACCATAGGCACTGACCGTGCGCTGCACGTTCATCGCATTGCCGTAGCCGTGATCGCCGTCGGCCAGGACCAGCAGGTCGGGGGCCGCGCTGTGCACCATGTTGAAGGAATCGAACATCTCGCCGAACGAGACGAGATCGAGGTCGGGACCGCCCAGGCGGCTGGCGGCCACACAGGAGCCGGAGAGGAAGGCGGTCTTGAAGCCCTCGCCATAGGTCAGCTTGGCGGTCAGCCCATCCCACACGGCCGGCATGACGACGAGGCCGGGTTCGGCCAGCAGGGCGCGCAGACGCTGGGGGGCTGTTGTCACTTGGATCTCCTCGAGTTTCTCAGAACGGGCGGCGGACGATAGCAGACCCCTGCTGCCGGTCGACACATCGCGTGCACGCGGTCTAGGGTTTCAGCCGCACTGCAATCGAACGGAGATCCAAAAGCACCAACAGCACGACAATGTCGGGAGGAAACCAAAATGAAAGTCGACAAGACGCGTTTCGCTTCGATCCTCATTGCCGCAGGAGTCATCGGGTGGGCTGGCGCCGGTTGGGCGCAGAAAAGCGGCGGCACGCTGCGCATACAGCATATGGACACCCCGCCCAGCGCCTCCATCCATGAGGAGTCGACCGTCTCGGTCGCCGTCCCCTTCATGGCGATCTACAACAACCTGGTCGTCTTCGACCAGAACGCCCCGAAGAACAGTCTCGACACCATCGTCCCCGATCTCGCCACGGGCTGGGAGACGAAGGACGATGGCCGCAAGCTCGTCTTCAAGACTCGCGACGGCGTGAAATGGCACGACGGCAAGCCGTTCTCGGCGGCCGACGTCGCCTGCACCTTCGATCTCATCCTCACGCCCGACAAGTTGCGCCGCAATCCGCGCACCGCCTGGTACAGCAACGTCGAGAAGGTGACCGCGGACGGTCCATCCGAGGTGACCTTCCACCTGAAGCAGCCACAGCCTTCGCTGCTGGCGCTGCTCGCCTCCGGCTACACGCCGATCTATCCCTGCCACATCCCGGCCGCCGACATGCGGCGCAAGCCGGTCGGCACCGGCCCGTTCAAGCTGGCCGACTTCAGGATGAACGAAGGCATCAAGCTGGTGAAGAATCCGGACTACTGGAAGCCGGGCCGCCCCTATCTCGATGCCATCGAGTTCTCGATCATCCCCGATCGCTCGACGCGAATGCTGTCCTTCGTCGCCGGCAAGTTCGACATGACCTTCCCGGCCGACGTCACCGTGCCGCTGCTCAAGAACATCAAGCGCGACGCGCCCCAGGCGCAGTGCACGATGCGCGAGAGCGGCGTCAGCACCAACCTGATCGTCAATCGCGAAGTCGCGCCCTTCGACGATCCAAGGATCCGCCGCGCCATGGCGCTGACGCTCGACCGCGAGGCCTTCATCAGGATCCTGAGCGAGGGCGAAGGCAAGATGGCCGGCGCCCTGCTGCCGCCGCCGGACGGCGTCTGGGGCCTGCCTCCGGAGAAGCTCCAGGGCCTGATCGGCTATGGAGACGTGGAGAAGGCCCGCGAAGAAGCCCGGGCGCTGATGAAGGAAGCCGGCTACGGGCCCGACAAGCGGCTGAAGCTCAAGGTCAGCACCCGCAACATCGCCACCTACAAGGACCCGGCGGTGATCCTCATCGACCAGCTCAAGCAGATCTGGATCGATGCCGAGCTCGAGATCATCGACACGACGATCTACTACAATCGCGTCTTCAAGAAGGACTATGTCGTCGCGCTCAACCTCACCGGCAGCGCGGTCGACGATCCGGACGTGACCCTGTTCGAGGGCTACGCCTGCGGCTCGCTGCGCAACTACAACAACTACTGCGACCCGGAGATGACAAAACTCTTCGAGGAACAGTCGCGCGAGACCGACCGCAAGAAGCGACAGGAATTGGTCTGGGCGATCGACCGCAAGCTGCAGGAGGATGTGGCCCGGCCGATCATCGGTCACGGCCGCATCGCCGGGTGCTGGCAGCCGCACGTCAAGAACGTGACGCTGCACATCAACAGCATCTACAACAACTGGCGTTTCGAGGACGTCTGGCTGGATCGGTAGATCGAATTCCTCCCCCGTCAGACGGGGGAGGAGAAGAATTTTAGCCGCCCGCCTTCAGCAGCAGCTTGCCGGCCACGCCCCGGCCTTCGAGGCGGCGGTGCATCTCTGCCGCCTGGCTGAGCGGAAACACGCCCTCGATCGGCACTTTCAGCCAGCCCTCGACGAGGCCTGCCACCACCTGGTCGACACCCTGCCGCCACTCGGCCGACGACTGGTCGATATGGCCGAGATGCAGGCGGGTGAAGGTCTGGGAGCGCGGCAGGATTCGCTCGCGGATGTTCTTGAATGGCTGCCCCTCCGCTTCGCCGATGCTGATGATGTGGCCCAGCATCTTCACGACACCGAACGTGCGGTCGAGCATCGTGGCGCCGTAGGAATCGATCGCCAGGTCGACGCCCTTGCCGCCGGTGAAGTCGAGCACCGCACGCTCGAAATCCTCCTGCGAGGTCACCACGACCCGCGACGCGCCATAGGCCAGGGCCCTGGCCTCCTTGCCCGGCGTGCCGGTCGTGCCAATGACTCGCGCCCCGGCATGGACCGCGAGCTGGGTGCACATCAGCCCGACCCCGCCGCCGATCGCATTCACCAGCACCGTATCGCCCGGCCCGATACCGCCGTAGATCGTCCACATCATGTGCCAGGCCGTCAGCGCCTGGATCGGAAAGGCCGCGCCCACGTCGAGACCGACCGCATCGGGCAGTTTGATCAGTCCTTTCGCCGACGCGACGCATTTCTCGGCATAGGCGCCGCCCTTGTCGGGGAAGGTCGCGACGCGATCGCCCACCGCCACGCCCGTCACGCCCGGTCCCAGCTCGGCCACCGTCCCCGAGACCTCGAAGCCAAGGACCATCGGATAGGTCATGGGATGCGGATAGATGCCCATGCGAACCTGCGTGTCGGCCCAGTTACAGCCGGCATAGGCGACATCGATCAGGACCTCGCCCGGGCCGGCCACGGGATCGGGCAGATCGGCGAGCACGAGTTGCTCGGGGCCTCCGGTGGCATGGATGACGACGGCCTTCATGAGGTCCTCCCGCGACGTTTGCGGCAGGAGCCTTGCAGCTTCGGTGCCAGACCGCTCGGGCGGTCAGCCCTTCTCCGCCAGCACCTCGCGCAGGCGGGCGGTCGCGGCGCGGCCGATGGCGAGTGGGTCGGTCATGCCCTCGAGGACGAGGCGGCTGGTCGATCGCGTCGGCGCATCGACGCGGCGCAACCGGTCGCGATTGATCATCACCGAGCGGCCCAATCGCACGAACGAGCCCGACGGCAGCACGTCTTCGAAATGCGCCAGCGTGCGCAGGATCATCAGCGGCGGCTGACCGGCCACGAACACGCGCACGAAGTCGCCGTCGGCGCAGAGCGCCACGATCTCGGCCGGCGCGACGAGCAGGGTCCGGCGCGGCGTCCTGAGCTCGATCGTCCCGGGGCCGGGTGGTAGCGCCTGCAGGGCGAGCTGCCGCACCGCGCGCGCCAGCGCCCGCTCCAGGCGGGCCGGCTCCACCGGCTTGAGCAGGAAATCGACGGCTTCGACCGCGAAGGCATCGACCGCGTGTTCGGCATAAGCCGTCACGAAGACCACGATGGGCGGGCGTTCCAGCGAGTCGAGAAGGTCGAAGCCGTCGCGGCCTCCGCCCAACTCGATGTCGAGGAGGACGAGGTCGGGCTTTGTGCTCGCGACCAGAGCACGGGCGGCCTCGGTGCTGTCGGCCTCACCGACGATCTCCACCTCGGGATGGGCCGCCAGCAGCCGCCGCAGGGCGTTGCGCGCCAGCGGCTCGTCGTCGACGATCAGGACCCGCACGGCTCGCCCCTGAGTTCGAGCGTCGCGATCACTTTCTTGTTTCCGGCATGCTCGCCGATCTCGGTTAAGCTGAAGGCATGCCGGTCCGGATAGTGCAGCGCCAAGCGACGGCGCACGTTCTCCACCCCGATGCCGGGGCGCCGGCGGCGTGCCGAGCGCTGCGTCGTATCGAGCGTGCCGTTGTTCTCGATCTCGACATGGAGCGTATCGCCCGAGAGCCGGATCGCGACGCTGAGGTCGAGGCCATCGTCGCGCCGGCCGTGCTTCACGGCATTCTCCACGAGCGGCTGCAGCAGGAAGCTCGCGATGCGCCACTTCGCGGCCTCGGGCATCACGTCGAGACGCGTGTGCAAGCGGTTGCCGAACCTCGCCCTCTGGACGCCGAGATAGGCCATCAGGCCGGCAACCTCGTTCGAAACGGTTACGACCGTGTGATCGATGCCGTCGAGCGAATGCCGGAGATAGGCGGTGAGATTGCGCAGCATCTCCAGCGCCGCGGCCGGATGCTCGGGAATCTCTTCTGCGATCCCGTTCAGGGCATTGAAGAGAAAGTGCGGGTCGAGCTGGAGTCGCAGTTGCTCGAGCTCGGCACGCAGCGCCTCGGCCTGCGCGCGCATCGCCTTGCGGTGCTCCGCCTGCTCCGCCAGTTCGGCGCGCAGCCAGAAATAGGCGAGGCTCCATCCCGCCAGGACGAAGAAATAATGCACGAGCGGGACGAGGAACTCCTCGGCCCCGCGCCGGTCGGGCGTCACGAGCCAGGGAAGGGCCTCGTGGGCGACCACGATCGCGGTTGCCGTCGCCAGTGCGCCGAGAAGCGAAAGCAGGCCGATCAGCGCCATGGCGCCGAGCGACACGCGGGCCCTGAAAGGTCGCGAGACGTAAACGGCGTGCATCGCCGTCGAGATCGCGATCAGGCAAAGAAGGATGAGCCCCGTGCGGGCGAAGGCAACGCCGTAGCTGTGGAAAGCCACGCGCTGCGCCATGACATTGACGAGGGCGAAAAGGCCCCATCCCGCAAGCTGGGCCCGCCAGAACAGGGGCAGGCCGTTCCACCGGGCAAGCAGGAAAGCGGACAAGATCGTAAACTCCGGAGGACGCAGCGGACGTCCGGCGGAAGATTGGGCATTTGGCGAGGCGAGGCAAGCGCCACCCTTCCCGCCGCGGGCCGCGCCGTTCGCCGAGTTTCCTGCCGCGTTCACCGACTAGGGCGGCGGCCGCAGATTTACTGTCAGAGAGTCGATGGCAACCTTGCATCCGTGCACGGGAGTGGAGGCAGGCAATGGCGACGGTGAAGTACGCGATCAAGGACAATTGGGGCTCGGGCTTCATCGGCAACATGACGGTCGACGGCGGCGCGTCCGGGACCCATGGCTGGACGATCGAGTTCGACGCCGGCTTCGCCATCACGAACATCTGGGGCGCCGAGATCGTCAGCCATGTCGGCACCCACTATGTGCTGCGCAACGCCTCCTACAACGGGGACGTCCCGTCGGGCGGCAACGTCACCTTCGGTTTCCAGGCGACCCCGGGCGCTACCGGCGGCACGGCGGCGACCGGCCTGTCGTTGAACGGAGACGGTAGCGTGCCGCCGCCGGTCCTGCCGACCCTCTCGGTCGGCGACGCGTCGCTCGTCGAAGGCAACAGCGGCACCAAGCAGATGGTCTTCACGGTCAGCCTCTCCCAGGCGGCGACCGGACCGGTGACGGTCAATTACGCGACCGCCAACGGCACCGCGACGGCCGGCCAGGATTACGTGGCCAAGTCCGGCACGATCACCTTCGCCACCGGCGAGACGCAGAAGACCGTCAGCGTCACGATCAACGGCGACAAGGTGGGCGAACTCGACGAAAGCCTGACGCTGAACCTGTCTTCACCGAGCGGCGCGACCCTCGCCGACGGCGCGGCTGTCGGTACGATCCTCACCGACGACGTCATCGTGCCCCGGATCACCATCGCCGACGCCACCGTAAAGGAAGGCGACAACGGCACCCGCAATCTCGCCTTCACCGTCAGCCTCTCGGAAGCCAGCAACGGCCCGGTCACGGTGACCTATGCCACCGCGGACGGCAGCGCCAAGGCCGGCGAGGATTACATCGCCCGGACCGGCACGCTCACCTTCGCAGCGGGCGAAACCTCCAAGGTGATCAACGTCACAGTGATGGGCGACACGGTGATCGAGCGCAACGAGACGCTGAAGATCAATCTGACGACGCCCGCAGGCGCCAAGATCGCCGATGCCGCCGCGGTCGGCACGATCGTCAACGACGATGCGAGGATTTCCGTCGCCGATGCCACCGTCACGGAAGGAAGCAACGGCACCAGCAGCCTCGCCTTCACCGTCACGCTGTCGGCCGCGGCGTCCGGGCCGGTCACGGTCGACTATGCCACGAGCAACGGGTCGGCCAAGGCCGGCCAGGACTACACTGCCCAGACCGGGACCCTGACCTTCGCCGCCGGCGAGACATCGAAGGTCATCAACGTCCAGGTCACCGGCGACACCGCGGTCGAGGCCAACGAGACACTCAAGCTCACTTTGTCGGCGCCGACTGGCGCGACGATCCAGGATGGCGGCGCCATCGGCACGATCGTCAACGACGATAGCTCGACGCCGAGCCTGCCGACTCTCAGCATCTCCGATGCCTCGGTGATCGAGGGCAATCCCGGCACCGGCGCGGCGCCGGGCTGGCTCAGCACCTCGGGCAACCAGATCATCGACTCGGCCGGCCACACGGTGCAGATCGCCGGCGTGAACTGGTTCGGCTTCGAATCGTCGACCTTCGCGCCGCACGGCCTTTGGACGCGCGGCTACAAGGACATGATGGACCAGATGGTCGATCTCGGCTTCAACACCATCCGCCTGCCCTTCTCGAGCGAGATGCTGCACACCAGTGCGGCGCCCAACGGCATCGACTTCAACAAGAATCCCGACCTGCAGGGCCTGTCGGCGCTGCAGATCATGGACAAGATCGTCGACTATGCCGGCCAGGTCGGCCTCAAGATCATCCTCGACCATCATCGCAGCAACGCCGGCGCCGGAACGTCCGACAATGGCCTGTGGTACGACAGCCAGTACACGCAGGCCGCCTGGGTCAACGACTGGAAGATGCTGGCGGCGCGCTATGCCGACGACCCGGCGGTCATCGGCGCGGACCTGCACAACGAGCCCTACAATGGCACCTGGGGCGGCGGCGGCGCCAACGACTGGGCGCTGGCGGCCGAAACCGCCGGCAACGCCATCGGCACCGTCAACGCCAACTGGCTGATCTTCGTCGAGGGTGTCGGCACCTACAAGGGCGAGAGCTACTGGTGGGGCGGCAATCTGATGGGCGTGCGCGACCGGCCGATCGATCTCGCGCTCGACGACAAGCTGGTCTATTCGGCGCACGACTATCCCAACTCGGTCTACAAGCAGCCGTGGTTCCAGGGCGCCGACTTTCCGGCCAACCTGCCCGCCAAGTTCGACCAGATGTGGGGCTACATCTACAAGGAGGGCATCGCGCCCGTGTGGATCGGCGAGTTCGGCACCAAGCTGGTCGACCCGAAGGACGCGCCGTGGCTGGAGGCGATCACCTCCTATCTCGGCGGCGACTTCAACAATGACGGCACGTCCGACCTGGCGGCCGGGCAGAAGGGGCCGAGCTGGACTTTCTGGTCGTGGAATCCGAATTCCGGTGATACCGGCGGCATCCTGACCGACAACTGGAGCGGCGTGAACCAGACCAAGATGGGCTACCTGACGCCCATCGAATACCAGTTCCACGAGGATGCGCCGGGCGATGGCGGTACGCCGAGCGGTCCGACGGCAAGCTTCGTGCTCACGCTCTCCGAGGCCGCGACGCAGGAAGTAACGGTGGACTACCAGACGGTCTACGGCGAGGCCGGCGCGGCCGACTTCATTGCCAGCAACGGCCACGTCACCTTCGCGGTCGGCGAGCAGAGCAAGACGATCACGATCGAGATCTCGCCCGACAAGTTGGTCGAAGGCAACGAACATTTCGGTGTCGTGCTCACCAATGCGGTGGGCGCCACCATCTCGCGCGGCACCGGCACGGCCACCATCGTCGACGACGATGCGGCGGCGACGCCACCCGCAACTCCCACCCCAACGCCGCCGGCCAGCTCCGGAGATGTCGATGCCGTGTTCGCGATCGCGAACTCGTGGTCCGGCGGCTTCAACGCCAACGTGACGCTCGAGAACGATGGGACCAGCGACGTCACCAGCTGGCAGATCAAGATCGAGACGAGCAACCAGATCACGGACATCTGGAATGCCGTCATCGTGTCGCATGACGCGAGCGGATATGTCATCGGCAACGCCTCGTACAACGGGACAATCGCCCATGACAGCGAGACGAGCTTCGGTTTCGTGGCCACGGGCGCACAGGATCCATCGACAGTTCACATAGATTTGCTCCACGTCTGAGATCGAACTTCAGAGGTGACGCTGCCAAGGCCTCTTGTCTCGGATTGAGCCACCAACCTCATCCTGAGGAAGCCACGAAGTGGCCGTCTCGAAGGATGGGCAACAAATGCGGTGCGCGTGCTCACCCTTCGAGACGCGCTCCTGCGGAGCGCGCCTCAGGGTGAGGTTTTTTCGAACAGCTGGTTCTTTCTCCGCCGGAGAGACTCTAAATCCGGCGAAGTCTCGCCCTGCAGTTCCCGACGCTTCCCGGGAGCTTCCGATCATCCCTCCCAGTGCCTAAAATCGGCGCTGGGAGGATTTTCGATGAAGTTCAGCTTCTCCAGCGAGCAGGAAGAATTCAGGACCAGCCTGCGCCGGTTCCTCGGCGAGCGCTCGCCGACCAAGGAGGTGCGGCGCCTGATGGAAACCGATGCCGGTTTCGAGCCCGCCGCCTGGTGCAAGCTCAACACCGAGCTCGGCCTGACCGCGGTGCGCATTCCGGAGGAATATGGCGGACAGGGTTTCGGCTTCGGCGAACTCGGTATCGTGCTGGAGGAGATGGGCCGGGCGCTGCTCTGCGCGCCCTTCTTCTCGACGGCCGTACTTGCGACGGGCGCGATCCTGAACGCCGGCAGCGAGGCCGAGAAGCAAGCGCTGCTGCCGGGCATTGCCGCGGGCGACACGATCGCCACGCTGGCCTGGGTCGAGGACCCCGCCCATTGGGAGGGCGCAGCGACCCGGATGACGGCCACGCAAACCGGCGGCACCTGGACGCTCGATGGCCACAAGAGCTACGTGCTGGATGGCCACACCGCCGATCTTATCGTCGTGCTGGCGCGCACGGCCGGAACCTCGGGCGAGGCGGGCCTCTCGCTGTTCACCGTCAAGGGTGACGCCAAGGGACTGGAGCGGCGGAACCTCAAGGTGATGGACCCGACGCGCAAGCTGGCGCGGCTGGATTTCAAGGGCGTCGAGGCGACGCTGCTGGGTGAAGCCGGTGCCGCAGCGGCGCCGTTCGCCCGCACCATGGTCGAAGCTTCGGTCTGCCTCGCCAACGAGATGGCCGGCGTCTCGGAGCGACTGCGCGAGGATGCGCTGGCCTATGCGCAGATGCGCATGCAGTTCGGCCGGCCGATCGCCTCCTTCCAGTCGATGAAGCACAAGCATGCCGACATGCTGGTCGACGTGGAACTCGCGAAGTCGGCCGCCTATTACGCCGCCGCGGCGCTCGACGAGGGCGACGAGGACATCGCAGCCGTCGCATCGATCGCCAAGGCTGCGGCCAGCGAGGCCGCCCTGCAGACCGCCGTCCATGCGATCCAGATCCATGGCGGCATCGGCTTCACCTGGGACAACGACACCCATCTCTGGTTCAAGCGCGCCAAGAGTTCGGAGGTGCTGCTGGGCGATGCCCATCACCACCGCGAACAGATGATGCAGCACTGGGCCGCCTGAGGAGCAGGAAGATGAGCGAACTCACCGAAGACTCCGTCCGCGCCGAAGTCCGCGCCTGGCTGGAAGCCAACTGGAATCCCGAACTCGGCCTCGTCGAATGGCGCAACAAGCTGGCCGATTCCGGCTGGGGCGTCCCCGGCTGGCCGAAGGAATGGTATGGCCGCGACCTGCCGGCCGGCCTCGTGCCTGTGGTCGACGAGGAATTCGCGCGCATCGGCGCGATCGGCGTCGCCAAGGCCGGCATCCGCACCCTGGCCGCCGCGACCATCCTGGCGCACGGCACGGACCTCCATAAGGAGAAGTACCTGCGCCGCATCCTCACCGGCGAGGATACGTGGTGCCAGCTGTTCAGCGAGCCGGGTTCCGGCTCCGACGTGGCCGGCGCCGTCACGCGCGCCGAGATGCAGGGCAACAAGTGGATCGTGAACGGCCAGAAGGTCTGGACGACCTCGGCCCATCACGCGCACTGGGGCCTGCTGCTGGCCCGCACCGACTGGGATCAGACCAAGCACAAGGGTCTCTCCTATTTCATCATCGACATGCACCAGCCCGGCGTGAACGTGCAGCCGCTGAAGCAGATGAACGGCCATGCCTCGTTCAACCAGGTGTTCCTGACCGACGCCGTGGTCGAGCCGGAATTCCTGGTCTCCAATGTGGGTGACGGCTGGGCCGTGACGACGACGACCCTGATGCACGAGCGGCGCGGCGCCGATGGCTTGCGCAGCTGGGCCATGGGTTCGGACCGCAAGGGCCGTGCCTATGACGAGGAACGCGCCGAGATCGCGACCACGATGGAGCCCTACAAGTGGTATCCGCAGCGCGCCGGACGGGTTGATCTCATCCTCGAGCGGGCCAAGGAAACCGGCCACTTCGAGGATCCGGTGGTGCGCCAGGAGATCGCCCGGCTGCTGGTCATGTCGAAGGCCGCCGAATGGACCGCCCGTCGGGCCCGCGCCGCCGCCCAGCAGGGCAAGCCGCAGGGTCCCGAAGGCTCACTCGGCAAGCTGGTCTCCAGCCATGTCGCCCGCGCCGCCGCGCGCGTGCACACCCAGCTCTCCGGTGCCGATGCCTTGTTGTCCGGCTCCGATAGCCCGATGAACGGCGTCATCGCCGAGATCCTGGTCTCGGTCCCGGCGACGTCGATCGCCGGCGGCACCGACGAGATCCAGCGCAACATCATCTCCGAGCGCGTCCTCAAGATGCCCAAGGAGCCGAGCATCGACACCACCAAGCCGTTCCGCGACGTGCCGCGGAACACGGTCAGATAAGGCGACGGACGGCGGTGTCATCCGATACCGCCGTCGCTTTTCTGACTACCGATTGGCCTCGCGCCGCGTGACCGCTACTGTCCGGTGCATGACACCGAGCCCAATCACGATCTTCCGCGCCCGCCGCATCCTCACCATGAACCCCGCCCGTCCGGAGGCCACGCACGTCGCGGTCCGGGACGGCCGCATCCTGGGCGTCGGCCCGCTGGAGGAGCTGGCCGGCTGGGGCACCTACACGCTCGACGACACATTCGCCGACAAGGTGCTGATGCCGGGCTTCGTCGAGGGCCACAGCCACGCCGCCGAAGGCACCTTCTGGCGCTACACCTATCTCGGACGCTTCGACCGCATGGATCCCGAGGGCAAGGTGTGGCCCGGTGCCCAGTCCATCGAGGACGTGGTGACGCGCCTGCAGGAAGCCGAACGCCAGCTCGGCTCGCCCACGGAATCGCTCGCCGGCTGGGGCCTCGATCCGATCTACTACGGCGACCGCCGCGTCGTGCGTGCCGACTTCGACCGCGTGTCGACGACGCGCGCGGTCGGCGTGATGCATGCGAGCGGCCACATCTTCAACGTGAACACCCGCGCGCTGGAACTGGCCGGGCTGCTGCGGCCGGGCGTGAACCATCCCGGCATTCCCCTCGGCGACGACGGCCTGCCGACCGGCGAGCTGAAAGGGCCAGAGGCGATGACGATTGTCGGCGCCCATGTCGGCTTCGACCGCGAGGCGCTCGCCAACGACGAGGCCGGCTTACGGCGCTTCGCCAAGCTCTGCGTGCGACAGGGCGTCACCACCGCGACCGATCTCGCGAACCTGCTGCCGGACGACGCCGTATCGATGATGGCCCGCGTGACCGGCGAAGCAGGCTTCCCCGTGCGCATCATGTCGTTCCGCCGCTTCCAAGCGCTGACGCCCGAGCAGGTGGTCGACATGGCCGTGAAGCTGAAGGCCAAATCGACGGACCGGTTGCGGCTGGGCGCCATCAAGCTGTTCGTCGACGGCTCGATCCAGGGCTTCTCGGCGCGGCTGCGCTGGCCCGGCTACTATAACGGCGCGCCCAACGGCCTGTGGTACACGCCGCCCGAGGCGATCGCCGGCCTCTACAAGCTCGCCCTTCAGAAGGGCGTGCTGGTGCACAGCCACACCAACGGCGACCAGGCGACCGAGATGGCACTCGATTGCCTGGAAGGCGCCCTGCTCGACCAGCCGGCCCGCGACCATCGCTTCACCTTGCAGCATTGCCAGCTGGCCGATGCCGCCCAGTTCCGGCGCATGGCCCGGCTCGGCATGTGCGCCAACCTCTTCCCCAACCATCATTTCTACTGGGGCGACCAGCATTACGAGACGACGGTCGGCCCGGAACGGGCGATGCGCATGAACGCCTGCGCGACGGCGCTGGCCAGCGGCGTGCCGCTCGCCATCCATTCCGATGCGCCGGTGACGCCGCTCGGCCCGCTCTTCACCGCGTGGGGCGCCGTCAACCGCCGCACCGCCAGCGGCCGCGTGCTGGGCACCACCGAGTGCATCTCAGTGGCCGACGCGCTGCGGACGATCACCCTGGGCGCCGCCTGGACGCTGAAGCTCGACGGAGAAGTCGGCTCGATCGAGTGCGGCAAGCGCGCCGACTTCGCGGTGCTGGAGGACGATCCGCTGGAGATCGCCCCGGACAAGCTCAAGGACGTGCGCATCTGGGGCACCGTGCAGGGCGGCCGCCTCTTCCCCGCCAACGGAGCGTGAGCGAGACGCGACCGCGTGGACGGCTGCCGGTCACGGTGATCGGCGGCTATCTCGGCACCGGCAAGACGACGCTGGTCAACCGCCTGCTGCGTGCCGCCGACGGCCAGCGACTCGCAGTCCTGGTCAACGATTTCGGTGCGACGCCGATCGACCGCGACCTGATCGTGTCGTCGAGCGGTGACACGCTGGAAATCTCCGGCGGCTGCGTGTGCTGCAGCTACGGCTCGGACCTGATGGACGTGCTGATGACGCTGCCCGCGCAGCGGCCGGACATCGAGCGTGTGGTACTGGAGACCAGCGGCGTCGCCCTGCCCGGCATGGTGGCCAGCGCCGTCACGCTTCTGCTGCCCTATCGCATCGACGGCATCGTGGTGATGGCCGATGTCGAGACGGTGCGCACCCAGGCGGACGACGCCTATCTCGGCGACACGATCACGCGCCAGCTCAGCGCCGCCGATCTCGTCATCGCCAATCGCTGCGATCTCGTCGACGCGACATCTCTCGAGGAGACGCTCACCTGGCTCGGCGCGCACAGCCAGGCGGCGCGAATCATCCCCGCGACACGGGCCGAGATCGCGCCGGAGCTGCTGCTTGGCCTGCGCGACGACGCGACCCCGCGCCTGTCCAATACGCTCACGACCCCGGGGGCGCCGGACGCGGCGTCGCTCTACGAGTCGCTGGAACTGGACGTGCCCGCCGACATCGACGTCGTGGCGCTAGGCCAGCGGCTCACGGCGTCCACGACCGGCGTGCTGCGCGCCAAGGGCATCCTGCTTCAGCCCGACGGCCGTCCCGTCGCGTTGCATGTCGTCGGGCGGCGCTTCGAGATCGACGAGGCCCCGGCCGGCGCGAGACCGGGCAAGCTGGTCGTGATCGGGCTGCGGGCGCGCCTGGATCGGCACGCCGTGGAGCAGGCGCTTCAGCCGAGATTGTCGACGTCGTTGCGCAGCGCCTGACCAGCGCGGAAGCGCGCCAGGTTGTCGAGGAAGATACCGAAGATCGCCTCGTTCTGACCCAGCGAATGGCTGGCGGTGTGCGGCGACACCAGCACGTTGGGCAGATCCCACAGCGGCGACGCCGCATCGAGCGGCTCGCGCTCGAACACGTCGAGATAGGCGCCGGCCAGCTTACCGCCCTGCAGCGCCGCAAGGACGTCCTTCTCGACCGCGATTTCACCGCGCGCCACGTTGATCAGGTGGGAGCCCCCGGGCATCGCGGCAAAGGCTGCTGCATTGGCGATGCCGCGCGTCACCGGCGAGGCCGGGCAGCACAGGATCAGCCAGTCGGCCTGCGGCAGCACCTCGTGCAACTGCTCGTAGGCGACGACCCTTTCGCACGGCTCCACCGGCTCGGCGGTCCGGCGCACGCCGATCGTGCGCATCCCCAGCATCGTGAGCAGCGAGGCGATGTTGCGGCCGATCGGGCCCATACCGACGATGACGGCGCACTGGCCCGCGAGGTCGCGCGGCGAGCGCTCAGCCAGCCGCGGCTCCCAGGCATGACGGCGCTGCGCGTCCGCGAGCAGCGGGAAACGGCGGTTGATCGCGATCACGGCGCCGAGCGTGCTGTGCGCCACGGTCACCGCCGTGGCGCCCGAGGCGGTCGTCACCTTCACGCCCCGCGCCCGCAGCTCGCGATAGATCGGCCGCTCCGCGCCGGCCGGATGGATCTGCAGCCATTTAAGGTTCGGCGACTTAAGCACCACCGCGTCGAAGCCCTGTAGCTCGGGCGTCAGGTTGCTCGGGCTGGATTTGCCCGTCACTTCGCGAGTCATGAAGGCGATGTCGGCGGCACTTGGCCCTTCGGCCGCCAGCGCCTCCTCGGCGGTGAGGAAGGAGAGCGTGCCCGGCGGCACGGCGGCCGCGATGCGCTCGCCCCAGATACGCTGCGCGTGGGACGACAGCAGAAGAGTGATCATGACGGCAGGATAACCAACCTTCGACCGAGATGACAGCCGTGCTACGGTTCACCATGCTCACCCTGTTTTACTCGCCCGGCTCCAGCTCCATGGCCGCCCACATCGCCCTTCATGAAGTGGGCGCCCCGTTCGACAAGCACGCGGTCTCGGTGCCGCGCAAGGAAACGCGCGAAGCCAAATTCCTTGCCGTCAATCCGGCGGGCAAGGTTCCTGTGCTGATGATCGACGGTCGTCCGCTCACCGAGGTGGCCGGCATTCTTTACTACCTCGCGCGCACCTATCCTGCGGCCGGGCTGCTGCCGGCGAGCGACATCGAAGCAGAGGCGCAGGTCATCTCATGGATGTCCTATGTCGCCTCGACGATCCATCCGGCGATCCGCCAGGGCGTCGCGGAAGCCCGCGACCTCTATGCCGTGGCCGACAAGCGCCTGGGCGACCGGACGTGGATCCTGGGCGATCGCTATTCGATCGCCGACATCCATCTGTTCCGCGTCTACTGGCGCTTCCGCGACCAGCTCGAGCGCAAGCCGGGCGAGTTCCCCGCACTCGAAGCCCACCACGCCCGCATGCTGGAGCGCCCCGCCGTCAAGAAGACGATCGAGGTCGAGGCGAAGGGCTAAGCGCCTCTTTGGAGCGCGCCACTCCAGAGAGTGTGAAGTTATTCTCTCTGGATGCTGGGGATCAGTATTTGAGGGTATGGCGCCGTGGCGTTGGTCGGTTTCTGGATCAGCCCGAGGCGTGGTTGAGGGCAGCAGGCCTTCGAAGCGCCTTGCTTAGGCACTCCGGGGGCATTTGAGCTGGAGGAAGTTGAAGGCATGGACGTGCCAGAGCACGATCGCCTCGACCTTCTCCCTGCCGCGCACCAGCAACTGTCGCAGGCCGTGGTTGCGCATGTGGGCATGAGGCCGCTCGGTGGCAAAGCGCCTTCGATAGATCGCCATCGCCTCGTCGCTGGCCATGCGCCGCCTCCAGGCGATGGTCCCCGCCTCGTCGCCCCGCTTCGGGGCCGCCGGATCGCCCTTGCTTTTCGGGAGCGGACTGAACAGCTCGACGCCCAGCGCATGCACCTTCTCGATGTCGCTCTTGCTCGTGTAGCCGCCGTCGGCCAGCAATCGCGTTGGTTTCACGCCATAGCGCTGCTCGATCTCGTTCAGGGCCGGCTCCAGCAGGCCATAATCGGAACCTCGGTCGGTGACACGGACGCCGACGATGTGAGCGCCCTTGGCCGCCGTCGTGAACTGCACGTTGTAGGCCAGCCGCACGCTGCCGTCGGCCATCTTCATGAGCCGCGCCTCGGGATCGACGGTCGAGGCGCGAGCCTCCTTATCGGGGTCCTGGGGCCTCTCCTTGCGGCGCTGCTTCTGCCTTTGCTCCTCACGCTGGCGCTCGATCTCGGCTTGCGCCTCGCGAGCCTTCGCAAGCCGCCGGACCCGCTCCTGCGCCGCCGACAGGCGGCGGGCCAGCGTCCGGCGCTGCGCCGCCACGGGGTCTTCGTCGACCTCTACCGCCATTCGCTCGAGCACTTCGTACGCCGCCCTCTCCAGCATCGCCAGACGCTCGCTGCGGCGGAACGTGCCGCGGTTCGCCGCCGCCTGAAGCTTCATGCCGTCGACCGCCAGCGTGTCGACCTGCACCGCACCCGAGGAGATCAGCCCCGCCATCGAACTCGACAGAAGCCTGTTCAGCACCGGACCCGCACCGGCCCGGAAGTCCGACAAGGTGTGGTAGTTCACCGTCACCCCGCCGAGCAGCCACCGATAGGCCGCATCCGACTGGCACAGACGGTCCAACAACCGCGCGCTGCCCACACCTTCGAGCGTCGCGTAAAGCCATAACGACACCAGGATCGCCGGATCGATCGCAGGACGGCCGCTCGACGACACCGTCGTCTGCACGCGGGCGTACAACCGCGACAGGTCCAGACCCTCGACATAGTCCCAAACCTGCCGCGCACGGTGATCCAGCGACAGAAGGTCGTCCAGACAACCCTGCCGGAACTCCACCTGCCCCCGCTCCGCCGTCTCCAGACGCAACCCCGCCGGCCTGCCCTTCGCCATCCAACCCTCCCTCTAAGGAGGCCTTCAGCGAATCAAAAATCGACCACCGCCGCCAGAGATTTCTTCACACGCTCTCCAGTGGCGCGCTCCGTTGAGCGGCTTCGTCGCTAACCGCCGTTCAGCGCCCGCCACACCTTCTCCGGCGTGGCCGGCATGTCGATGTGCTTCCCGCCCAGCGCATCGACGATGGCGTTCATGATCGACGGCAGCGCGCCCGCGCAGCCCGCCTCGCCGCAGCCTTTGACGCCGAGCGTATTGGTCTTGGCCGGTACGGGATGGCTCTGGATCGTGAAGCTCGGCGCGTCCTGCGCCCGCGGCAGGGCATAGTCGGTGAAGGAGCCGGTCAGCAGCTGACCCTGCTCGTCGTAGACGGTGCGCTCCATGATGGCCTGGCCGAGCCCCTGCACGACGCCGCCATGGGCCTGGCCCTCGACCAGCAGCGGATTGATGACCGTGCCGAAGTCGTTGACCATGAAGTAGCGCACCAGCTCGATCGTGCCCGTCTCGGGATCGATCTCGACCTCGCAGACGTGACAGCCGTTGGGGAACGACGAAGGCGGCGTGTCGGAGACATGCGCGACATCGAGCGTCTGCGGCACGTCATCCGGCAGCGCGAGGCCGTCGCGCAGCTTCTGCGCCAGCTCGAGGATGCCGATGCTGCGATCGGTGCCGGCGATCTTGAAGCGGCCCTTGTCGAATTCCATGTCGGCGACCGACGCTTCGAGCACATGCGCGGCGATCTGCTTGCCCTGGTCGATCACCTTGCGGCTGGCCTCGAGGAAAGCTTCCGCGCCCACCAGTGCCGAGCGCGAACCGCCGGTGCCGCCGCCCGCCTTGAGCTGGTCGCTGTCGCCCTGCAGCAACTTGAAACGTTCGAAGGGAATGCCCAGCAGGCCGGTCAGCACCTGGGCGAAGGAAGAGGCATGGCCCTGGCCGTAGTCGAGCGTGCCGCTCAGCATGGTGACGGAACCATCGGGCTCGAAGCGGATGCCGCCATGTTCCTTGCCGGCCGGCGCCGTCACTTCGAGATAGCTGCCGACGCCGCGGCCGCGCAGCTTGCCGCGCTTGGCACTCTCTTCCTTGCGGGTCGCAAAGCCGTCCCAGTCGGAGATCTGCAGCGTCTCGTCGAGGATGGCGCGGAACTCTCCCGAATCGTAGAGATTGTTGGCTGGCGACTTGTACGGCATCTGCTCCGGCGCGATGTGATTGCGCCGCCGCAACTCGATGCCGTCGATGCCCATCTCGCGGGCGGCCGTGTCGATCAGGCGCTCCATGAAATAGTTGCCTTCGGGACGGCCGGCGCCGCGATAGGCCGCGATCGGTGTGCAGTTGGTGAAGACGATCTTGGAATTCACCTCCATGGCCGGCGTCCTATAGACGTCGATCAGGTTCTTCACCGCATTCGTCGTGGCCGGCATCGGCGGATAGATGTAGGCGCCGGCATTGCCGTAGCCGGTGAGCCGCACCGCGAGGAACTTTCCGTCCTTGTCGAGCGCCAGCTCGGCGACGCGCTCGTGATCGCGACCATGATGATCCGACAGGAAGCTCTCGGAACGCTCGTCGGTCCACTTCACCGGACGGCCGAGCTTCTTCGCCGCCAGCAGCAGCGGCCCATATTCCGGATAGGGCGGCGCCTTCATGCCGAACGAACCGCCGACATTGCCGGTGAGCACATGCAGCTTGTCCGGCGTGACCTTGAGCACATCCTTGGCGAGGCCGCCGCGCAGCCCGAACACGCCCTGGCAGCCGACGTTCAGCACCCAGCGGTCCTTCGCGGTATCGTAGGAGCCGATCGCCGAGCGCGGCTCCATGGCGTTGACGACGATGCGCTGGGAATCGATCTCGAGCCGCGTGACGTGCGCGGCTTCGGCGAAGCCCTTGGCAACGGCCTCGGCATTGCCGAAATGGAAATCGAGCACGAGGTTGCCCGGCGCATCGTCATGGATTTGCGGCGCGCCATCGGCCAGCGCCGCTTCGGGGCTGGTTACGGCCGGCAGTTCCTCGATGTCGAGCATCACGGCTTCCGCGGCATCCTTGGCCTGGACCGCCGTTTCCGCGACGACCATCGCCACGACCTCGCCGACGAAACGCACCTTGTCCTTCGCCAGCGACCAGCGCGGCGGCGTCTTCATCGGCGTACCGTCGCGCTGCGGGATGTTGAGCGGACACACCAGCGGGCCGAAGCCCGCCTCGTCGAGATCGGCGGCGGTGAGGATCATCAGCACGCCCGGCAGGCTCTTGGCCTCGGACGTGTCGATGCCCTTCAGCAGGCCATGCGCGTTACGGCTGCGCACCATCACCGCATAAGCCTGGCCCGGCAGATTGATGTCGTCGGTGTAGCGGCCCTCGCCGCGCAGGAGGATCGGATCCTCCTTGCGCGTCACTGGCTGGCCGACGCCGAACTTCACGAAGGCAAGACTGTCGTCGAACGTGTCCATGCGCCGATCCTCGCAATTTCCAAGCCACATCAGCCCGGGGATCGCTCCCCGGGCTGAGGTCGTTTCGTTTGTTTCGTTTGTTCTACTTCAGCGGCGAGTAGTTGGTCGGCAGCAGCAGGGTGGAATGCATCTCCTGCAGCTTGGCCGGGCCCTTGGCGAGATAGGCCTGCCACGCCGGATCCTTCATGGCCGCGGCGCGGGCCTCGAAGCGCTCCTGCAGGTTCTTGTAGCGCCAGAGATGGATCCACTCGTTGGGCTGCGGGAACTCGCCCGTCCAGGCGCCCCAGATCGGCGAGTACTTCTCGCGCGCCGCCTGGACTTCCTTGAAGTCCTTGCCGTACTGCACCGCGCCACCCAGGCCGCAGCGGTAGATGCGCAGCTCGTAGATGTTGCCGGTGGTGCCGTCGTCCGGCTTGATGTCGACCACGGGGTTCATCAGGCGCAGGTCCTGACGGACCACGCAGGTCCGCACGATCGGCAGGTACTTCTCGGTCCAGTCCTTGTTCTTCTGCAGCTCGGTGCGCAGGCGCGTGCGCTCCTCGAAGCTGTCGTACTTCCACAGATGCCAGATCTGGTTCAGCGCGCCGAACTCCGACGTCCAGTAGCCGTGGTTGACGCCGTAATTGTTGCCGCGGGCCGGGCGGCCGATCGTCTCGGCGGCCTTGAGATATTCCGGCATCTTGCCGGGCGCCAGCGTGTAGGTGCGAAACTCGTAGACCATGTCTTCAGTCCTCTCAGGGAGGCGGGTTCTTCGGCGGATGCGCCTTGACCGCCTCCTCGTTGATGTCGGCACCCCAGCCGGGCCGGGTGGGCACGATCAGTTCGCCATTCTGGATCACCGGCGGGTGAGTCACCAGATCGTCCTTCCACGGCACGTCGTCGATATCGATTTCCATGATGCGGAAGTTGGGCATGGCGGCGCAGAGATGGGCGCTCATCAGGGTCGACATCTGACCGTAAAAATTGTGCGGCGCGCAGTTGATCTCATAGGCCTCGGCCATGGACGCGATCTTCAGAGACTCCGCGAGCCCGTTCCACGGCACGTCGATGATCGACACGTCGATCGAGCGGTTCTCGAAGAAGGGCCGGAACTGGCGCCGTCCGAACAGCGATTCGCAGGAGGCGATCGGCATCGAGGCGCGGTCGCGGATCAGGCGCAGCCCCTCGGGATCGTAGGAATCGATCTCCATCCAGAAGAGATTGTAGGGCTCGCAGGCCCGCGCGACCTTGATGTAGCCCTCGGTCTTGAAGTTGAAGTTGGTGTCGAGAAGGATGCCCATCTCGTGACCGGCGCCCTGGCGGAAGGCCGCCAGCCCGTCGGAGATCGCGCCCAGCACGGCGCCGTCGGCGTTCAGCTCCGGCCCGCCGGGACTGCGCCCGAAGCCCGGCTGGTACATGTTCGGCGGATCGAGATCGAAGCGGAAGATGTTGGTCTTCAGCGCCTTGAAGCCCCGCTCCTTCACATGCTTGCCGAGCTTCACCAGATCGTCGAGCGAGCGCACCGGTTCGACACCCATGACCTCGGCATTGCGGAACCGGTAGCTGCCGCAATGCGACCAGTAGAGCGGTAGGCGATCGCGCACCGGCCCGCCAAACAGCTCGCAGACGGGGATGCCCAGCGCCTTGGCCTTCACGTCGATCAGCGCATTCTCGATGGCGGCCATCGCCTGCTGGTTGATGCCGCCCGGCGCCTGGCGGGTGACGGCATAGAGCGTCGACATGATGCGCTCGATGGGACGCGGATCCTGGCCGATCAGCCCCTGCGCCATGCGCCGGATCACGGCGGTGAGGCCGGCGCTGCCATAGCCTTCATTGTACTCGGACCAGCCGACCAGCCCGTCATCGGTCGTGACCTTGAGAAAGGAGAAGTCGCGCCAGCCGGCGTCGCAGTGAAGATCTTCGATCCTGGCAATTTTCATGATTTTTTCCTCCCGAAGAGTCCCGAGCATAGACCAGGCCGCTGCGCCTTCGGAGTATCCTGATCTTCGCGAATTCCACCTGTCCGGCTCCCGCAGGCAGGCCGCGACATCGCCGGCGACAAGTGATGTGGATATCGCGAGGAAGAGTGTCGACGGCAGTCTCTCCGATCTGACATAGGGTGACGCAGCGCCCCACGAAGCCGAACGCATCCGGGCGCTGAAAACCGCAGCCGTCGTGAGCAGCCCAGGAGTGGTCCATGTCTACGCCTTCCGTTCCGGACAACCGTGCGCGGGACTTCTGCGCCGCTCTCGCGGAAGAAACGTCCGGCATGGTGCCCGGCGCCTGGCGGATGCTCGATACCGTCGCGTCACGCATGCGTCTCGGCTTCTTCGAGGTGGAGGCGATCGCCAAGGATTGCGTGCGACGTGGATGGACACAGCTCGCCGCTGATACGGTTCGGCTCAAGGAAGAAGGCCGGGCTGCCGTCCTCCAGGGCCGGCGCGGCTAGACAGGCAGCTCTGCCGTCCGAAGAGCAACGCCACACGCCGCCTGCGTCCGCCGGAAGAGCCCGGAGCATGGATAAGGCAGGCGCGGGCTATGCCTCCGATTTGTCACGGCAATTCACCGCCGGGCGGCGATTCGCCGATTGTTAATCGAGGGCGAGAAGGGCACGGGCTTGGCATGCGCTCCAACAAGCCGGTGAACATGGACATCGATCAGCTTCGGGGATGGGCCTCGATCATGGACAAGGCCATGATCGTGAGCCTTGTCGCCACCCTCCTGGCCGTGTCGGCGCTGGGCATCACGACCTTCCTGTCTTTCCGCTACAGCGGCGCCGTGCGCGCTCACGAACAGTCGGCACTCGATCGCTACAGAGGCCTGGAAAGCCAGGCCGCCGAGCACGAGCGCGAAGCATCGGCGGCGCGCGAAAAGCTGGCCACCCTCGAACGCGAAATCGCCACGGCGCAGGGTCGGACGGCGACGCTCGAGCAGGAGGTGACAGCGGCGCGGGAGCGGGCCGCGGCGTTCGAGCAGGCCGCGCGGGAGGCGACCGAGCGAGCCGCCCGGTTGCCGCGCGAGAGCGCCCCCGCCCCCGAGACCTCGCGGAACCCGCTGTTCGATGCCGCCGAGATCCGGCGTCGCCTCGCCGACCTGGGCAAGCTCGTCAGGGATGCGACGACGCGCGCGCCGGAGGCGGTCGAGGAGCCACAGCCCCAGAAGGCAACGGAAGCGCATCCTCCCGCGCCCGCAGAGCCGGCCCCGCCACCGCCGTCGCCCTTCGTCGCGAGCCTTCAACGCTACGCCGGGACCAAGGCCGCCCTGTTCCTGCTGGGCCAGATATCCGACGCACCTGCCATCGGCGCGACGATTTCCGCCGATCTCGGCCAGGCCGGCTGGTTGCCGGAAACCTGGACGTGGGGCGGGGTGGCCGGGATTTTCGGCGTCGTCGTGCTGGTCCGGGATGGCAGCGACCCGGCCACGCATGAAGCCGCCGCCGCCCTGGTGGACGCCCTGGGTGCCGCCGGCTTCAGCGCCAGCAAGGGAGACTGGCCGGCGAACTGGGGCCGGTTTCGCGGCACGCTCAACGGTCCGCAGACCCCCAGCCCGACCGACGCCGCCATCCGCATCGTCGTCGGCGAGAAGGCGCGCAAGGCGCCCTGATCGCGGCCTCGCGCGACGCCACCTTCAGAGAGGCGTCACGCTGAGATCGACCCAGAGGCCACGATAGGAATCGCTGGCACCGATGAAGTCGCCCGACACCGGCGTCACCTGCCAGATCTCGCGCGCCACCGCGACCGGGATCAGGTTGCTCCCGCCGACGCTGCGGTTGGTGGGATCGAAGGTGATCCAGCCGGCGCCCGGCACATAGACCTCGGCCCAGGCATGGGTGGAGTCGGCCTCATAGTTGCCGGTCGCGCGGTCCGGCCTGAACAGATAGCCCGAGCAGAGCCGCGCGCCGAAGCGCAGGCAGCGTGCCGCCTCGACGAACAGCACGGCGAGGTCGCGGCAGGAGCCCAGCCCGCGCGCCAGGGTTTCGAGCGGAGATTGCGTGCCCTCGGTCTCGCGGCTCTGGTACCGGATCTGCTCGGCAACGCCCGAGCTGAGGTCCTTCAGGAGCGACAGCGTGTCGGTCGGATCGCTGCGCACGAACCCCTTCGCCCAGGCCAACAGTTTGCGATCCGGATCGGCATATTGCGGCACCACCAGCGCGCCGAGGTCCGTCCAGTCGGCGCTGGTATAGGCGAAGGGGTATCTGACCGCGACGGCGGCGATGTCGAACACCGGCCAAGGATCGACGCCCAGCGTGAGCGCCGCCTCGCTGTCGACCACCAGCCGGTCGGTGAGACCCTCGAAGCCCGCCGTCGCCACGGCATTGCCGAACACGTCATGCGCCCAGGTGACGCTGGCCGCCGGCGTCACCGTGACCTCGTGCGACACCAGCCGCAGCTCACGGCTCTCGCGCGGCCGCAACATCAGCCGGTGCGGTCCCAGCCGGACGGGCGCGTGATAGAGATAGGTGGTGCGGTGGCGAATCCTGAGGGTGAGCAAATGAACCTTCGTCAGCCGACCGGGAACGTGACCTTGAAGCATGAGCCACGGCCGACCGGATTGGCATACGCCGTGAGCCTGCCCTGCAACTGGCCCACCAGCGCGTTCACGACCTTCATACCGAGGCCGAGACCTGACGGCGCCGCGACATCGAAGCCCGCGGGCAGGCCTGGCCCCTCGTCGAGCACGCAGAGCTCGTAGGCTCCTTCTGCCAGCCCGTGGAAAGTGATCGTGATCGGGTCGCCGGCATGCTTGCGCGCATTGGTGGCCAGCTCGTTGACGATCAGGCCGATCGGCAGCACCTGCTCCTTCGGCACGTCGACTTCGTCGGCGCCCTCGAGCTTGATCTCGCTGCCGACGCTGGTCGACAGCTCCTCGCAGAGCCGGCGGAGATGGGCCACGATCGGCACGCGACCGGCGGTTTCCTGGGTCGAGAAGGTCCGGTGCACGCGCGCCACAGCGAGCACGCGGTTGGCGGCAGCGCGCAGCTGCTGCGTCACCTCGGGCGAGTTCGACGCACGGCTCTGCAGCTGCAGCAGGCTCGCCACGAACTGAAGACTGTTCATCGCGCGGTGATCGACCTCGCTGGTGGTGATCTCCGCCTGGGCCAGCGCGCGCCGCGCGGCGAGCCGCTGCGCCAGCAGGTCGGTCACGACGCCGCCCAGCGCGCGCAGCCGGCGGACCTGCGGCTCCTCGATCCGACGCGGCCGGCGGTCGATCACGCACAGCATTCCGATTTCGTAGCCATCGGAACTGTACAGCGGCACCTCGACATGGAAGCCTTGCCTGAATTCGCTGCGAATCCACGGCGCCAGCGCCGGCTGGGACGGGTCCGCCCCGCGCGGCGCATGGCTTGCCGTCAGCCCGTGATGCGACTTGAAGAAGACGTTGGAATGGCCGGTGAAGCCCAGCAGCGCGATCGGCGCGTTGAAGAGGTCTGCGGCCATCTCCGTGATCCGGTCGAAGGCGGGCTCCGCCACGGTGTCGAGGATGCCGTAGGCCTCCAGCGCGGCGAGCCGCGCAGCTTCGATGTCCGGACGGCGCGCCGGAACCAGAGACGGGTCTTGCGATGTTGGGCCCTGTGTGGGCGGGACGAGATGCAGCATGAAATGCGCCCCCCGGCGAGCATCGCGGGAAAAATCCCCTGCCGCGATACCGTCGCACCCTATGCTGCGCTGCAGCGGGAGTCTGTCCAATAGTGACCAGTCGGCGATGGCCCGCGCCCGCTGCCTACTCCTGCAGCAGCACGCTGAGCAGCGAGCTGTGGACCTGCAGATGGCCGTTGTAGGAGATGAAGCCCAGCTTCCTGAACTTGTTCATGAAATGGCTGACCCGCGGACGGGTCGTGCCGATGATCTCGGCCAGCGTCTCCTGGCTGATCCTGGTGATGATCGGCTGTGGCCCGCCGTCCTTGCCGAAATTCGCCAGCAGCAACAGCGTCCGGGCCAGCCGCTTCTCGCTGGAGTTGAAGAGCTGGTCGACCAGGTCTTCCTCGACCCGGCTGTTGCGCGTCAGCAGATGCTTCATGAAAAGTTCGCCGAAGGCCGGCTCGTCGTGCAGCACGCGCAGCATCTCGTTCTTGTCGACCCGCGTGACTTCGCAGTCGACCAGTGCCTTGGCCGTCGCGAGCCTGAGCGGCTGCCCGATCAGGGAGCCTTCGCCGAAGAACTCGCCGGGCCCCATTATCCCGACCACCGCCTCCTTGCCCTGCTTGGAGGTGACGACCAGCTTCACCCGGCCGCGCAGTACATAGAACACCGCATCGGACGGCATGGCCTGCCGGAAGATCACGCCATTCTTGCGATGCTCGTTCACCGTCCGGCCGCGGCTCACCGTCGCCAGGAAGGCCTTGGGATCGAATCGGTCTGCGGCTTTGCGGGCCATGGAGCCTCCTGTTTCGTGGCCCCCCCGGCCGTCATATGTAGTCTTTCAGACATAGCCTGTCCGATTAATCGCTGGCTATTGCAGCCCAACGACCCCATCTAGGAGGGAGCGCCGCACCGCGGCCCTCAGGTCTGCCGTCAGACCGACCATTTCAGAACACCTCTCGGGGGCGATACGCCATGTCCGCTAAGGAAGTCCGCTTCGGCGGCGACGCGCGCACGCGCATGATGCGCGGGGTCGACATGCTGGCCGATTCCGTGAAGGTGACGCTCGGCCCCAAGGGCCGCAACGTCGTGCTGGCCAAATCCTACGGCGCGCCGCGAATCACCAAGGACGGCGTCACCGTCGCCAAGGAGATCGAGTTCACCGACCGCTTCGAGAACATGGGCGCACAACTCGTCCGCGAGGTCGCCACCCGCACCTCGGATTCGGCGGGCGACGGCACCACCACCGCCACCGTGCTCGCGCAGGCGATCGCACGCGAAGGCCTGAGATCGGTCGCCGCCGGCATGAGCCCGATGGACCTCAAGCGCGGCATTGACCTCGCTGCCGACTGGGTGATCGAGGAGCTGAAGCGTCGCGCCCGCAAGGTCTCGACCAGCGAGGAGATCGCGCAGGTCGGCACCGTGTCGGCGAACGGCGACAAGACCATCGGCAAGATGATCGCCGAGGCCATGAAGAAGGTGGGCAACGAGGGCGTGATCACCATCGAGGAGGCCACGACGCTCCACTCCGAGCTCGAGATCGTCGAGGGCATGCAGTTCGACCGCGGCTACCTCTCGCCCTACTTCGTGACCAATGCCGCCAAGATGAGCTGCGAGCTCGAGAACCCCTACATCCTGATCCACGACAAGAAGCTTTCGGGCCTCTCGACCGTGCTGCCGCTGCTCGAGCTGGTGGCGCAGTCGGGCAGGCCGCTGCTGATCATCGCCGAAGACATCGACGCCGAGGTGCTGGCCACCCTGGTGGTCAACAAGCTGCGCGGCGGTCTCAAGGTCGCGGCCGTCAAGGCACCGGGCTTCGGCGACCGGCGCAAGGACATGCTGGGCGACATCGCGATCCTCACGGCGGCGCAGGAGATCTCCGAGGATCTCGGCACCAAGCTCGAGGGCGTGACGCTGGCGATGCTGGGCACCGCCAAGCGCGTCCACATCGACAAGGACAACACCACCATCATCGACGGCGCCGGCAAGAAGAAGGACATCGAATCCCGCGTGGCGCAGATTCGTGCCCAGGTCGACAAGGTCGAGTCCGACTACGACCGTGAGAAGCTGCAGGAGCGGCTGGCCAAGCTCGCGGGCGGCGTCGCCATCATCAAGGTGGGCGGCGGCTCGGAGTTCGCGGTCAAGGAGAAGAAGGATCGCGTCGACGACGCCATGCACGCGACCAAGGCGGCGGTCGAAGAGGGCGTGGTCGCCGGCGGCGGCGCTGCGCTGCTCTACGCCACCCGCGCGCTCAAGGACTGTCGCGGCGCCAATCCCGACCAGCAGGCCGGCATCGACATCGTGCGCCGCGCGCTGCAGGCGCCGGTACGCCAGATCGCCCAGAATGCCGGGCATGACGGCGCGGTAATCGCCGGCCACATGCTCGAGCAGAAGGACGCCAACTTCGGCTTCGACGCTCAGAAGGGCGAGTATGGCGACATGATCAAGGCCGGTATCATCGACCCGGTGAAGATCGTCCGCACCGCGCTGCAGGGCGCCGCGTCCGTAGCCGGCCTGCTCGTCACCACCGAGGCCATGATCGCCGAGTTGCCCGATGCGGGCGGCGGTGCCGGTGGCATGGGCGGCGGCGGCATGGGTGGAATGGGTGGCGGCGGCATGGGGGGCATGGGCTTCTAGCCCGTGCTCTCGCGCTCACGAACAAAGACCCCCTGGCCCGGAGGCCCGATGACCCTGCGTCCGGAATATTCACTCGGCCACTCCGCCTACAACGAGTTCCTGTTCGGCTCGCTGGGCCCGGATGCGTCGGGGACCGAGGTCACCGTGCTCTCGGCCCTGTCGCGGCTTGGCATCGATCCGTGGCAGGAGGCGGCGCGTCTGGCGGCCCTGCCGCGCGGTGCCGCGGCCGAGGCGCTGGCGGCTACCATCCTGCGGCTGCCCGACCGGACGGCCCCGGCAAGCGAGGCGGCGGAGAGCGCCGCCCGCCTGGTGTCGCTTCTGCCAGAGGGCGCCGTCGCCGACATCCCGCAGACCAAAGAGGCCCGCGTCGCCTCGCTCGCCGGGACGAAGGCGAACCGGAAGGCTGAGACACCGGAGAGCGGCACAGCCGCGAAAGCGGCACGTGTCGCCATCCCGAAAGCCAAGGCCAGTCCCTGGACCTGGCTGGTATGGGGCGCACTCGCCCTCGTGTTCTATTTCCTGATCGTGCAGCTCACGCCCACCCGGAACCTCGAATCCGAGGGACGCGAGACCCAGCAGGGCTCCTGAGGGCGGAAGGTTCGAGGCGCCTCACGCCGACAGTCGATGCTGCAGGAAGAACCGCACGAACTCGGCGCTGGCGTCGGGGCCCCTCGGATCGGTGAAGGAACCGTCTCCGCTTCCGCCCGACCAGGCGTGACCGATTCCCTGCAGGACCCATTGCTCGCCGATGCAGCGATCCTGGCCATCGTGTCTCGTCGTGCGGGTGAAGGCGATGCCGGTCGCGGTCTCTCCGCGTGACACGCGCGTGCGAACACCGGCCCCGCCCGAGGCCTGTTCGATCGCCTGATCGCCGTTGACGGGACTGACGGTCGTGTCGCGATCGCCGTGAAAGACGATGGTCGGAACCACTCGTTCGTTGCGGGCGAGGCGTTGGGCTGCGGGCGCTCCCTGCCGCATCGCCGCGAAGGCGCCGGGCATGTCGCGCGCCGCGCCGCAGGCCAGTCCCGAGTGAATGCCGACGGCGGCATAGAGGTCGGGATAGGTGGCACCCAGGATCGCCGCCGCCGCGCCGCCCGCGGACAGGCCCGCCACGTAGACCCTCTCCTCGTCGACGGCGTGGTCGCGCAGGATCTGCCGCGTGAGCGCGGCGATCAGGAGAGGCTCTCCCGCGTCACGGCGCTGGTCGCCTTCATTGAACCAGTTCCAGCACTTGTTCGGGTTCGCCGACCTGGGCTGCTCCGGATAGGCCACGAAGAACTTCTGCTGCTCGGCCAGCGCATTCATGCGCGTGCCCGCGGCGAAGTCATCCGGTGACTGCGTGCATCCGTGAAGCATCACGATCAATGGCAGGGGTTGCCCCGTATAGCCCGCCGGACTGTAGAGTTTGAAACGGCGGCTGCCGGCCGCATCCCGAACGGCGTGATACCGGAAGGACGACGTTCCGGCGGGCTTTGCCGTGCGGATGTCGCTTTCGGGGGCGGCGGCGTTGCTCCATGCCCCCATCGAATCGGAAGGCGGGACGAGATCGACAAACGGCGCGCGGGGCGGCGCGGCGCGGTGGCCTTGCTGTCTCTGGATGTCTGCGGGGCTGGCCTCGGGAGAACCTCCCCTCAGGACGGTCATCGCTTCGACGAGCTTGCCTTCGCGGGTGAGGCGCAGCGCCTCGAACATGTCGGCACGATGTGAGGTCATAGGGGGTACTCTCTTACGCTTTGAGCAAAAGGACTCTTGGAGAAGGTCGTGCAGCTAGCGCATGCGGTCTTCGAGGGCTTTCTTCACTTCGTCGCTCGCGTGGAGCGCTCCGAGGATCTGGAGCGAGCCGATGGTGGCCCTCGCCAGGTCAACCGATACGTCGGGGGCGATGACCGCCAGGCCCAGGACCTGGATGTCCAGTCGTTCGCCGGCGTCACGGACCGCTTCCAGCTCCTGCCGGCTGTAGGTCCGCAATCCCAGTTCGAGCTTCCGCCGGCTGACGAGCTGCTTCACCGCATCGCCATGACGGTCGAGCTGGCCGCGAATGGCTGTGCGGATGAAATCGGTCCGGTTCGAATAGAAGCCTTCGCGCACCAGAAGATCGATTTGGCCCAGATCGACCAAACCGAGGTTCGTCGTGATTTTCTCGGTTTCGGGGGGCTTGCTTCCAGCGCCGCTCATTTTGACATCCATGCACCATCCAGGTGGATGGTATATGGATGGCAGGGAGGCGCGTTACAAGGCCCACAAAAACGTGGCCTGGCGGGTCGCCCATCCCCATGTAGGGCGAGCGCACGCTGCCCTTGCGCTCCCTACCGCCCCAGGAGCCCATGACCGTTCGCCCCGACTATGCGCTGAGCCGGGCCCGCTATACGGCCTTTCTCTTCACCATCGTCGGCACCGAAACGCGCGACGCCCAGAACAGCGGGGAGGACATCACCGTCCTCACGGCATTGACCCGCATTGGAATCGATCCGTGGGAGGAGGCGGCGCGCCTGGCGGTGCTACCGCGCGCCGAGGCGGCCCAATCCCTGGCGGCGACCTTCGTCAACCTGCCCGACACGCGCTGGGCCCTCGGCGACGCCGCGGGCGCTGCCCGGCGCATCGTCGACACACTGCCGCCGCTGAACCATCGCGCACCGCCGCCTCTTGGGTCCCGGATCTTCCTGAGCTGGCGGTTCTGGGCAGCCGGGGGTCTCGTGCTCGCGCTGGTCGCGCTGAACTATTTGAGACATCGCGCCTGAAGACGCCTGGTGGGCGCCCGCGGGAGTGCCTACTTCGTTCGAGTCCGGTCGACGAGAGCGACGACGTCGTCGACGGTGACCAGCCTGTCGGCTTCCGTGTCGGAGATTTCGACACCGAACCTGTCCTCGACCGCCATCACCAGTTCGACGAAGTCGAGGCTGGTCGCCCCGAGGTCGGCGACCAGGGCGACATCGCCGCGCGCCTTGTCGGGCGAGATGCCGAGGATACTCCCGACGATCTCGCGTACCTGAGCCGGCAGGGCTTCGGGTCCGGGCGTGTGGACTGCAGGAGTTTGTGTTCCGGAGATCATCATGGCGAACCTCAAGTTGGTTCAGCTGGCGGGGCAATGCGCAACGCGATCACGCCAAGAACTATGCAAGACGCTCAACGGGCTCCGCTCGCATCGGCTGCAGCGGCAGCCAGAAAAATGCCGACTAATTCCGCTGCAATCTTCCAGGGTCCATGGGGCAAATAGCCAGTCGCCCAGTGCTTCGTGTCAGGAAACGCCCGCGGGTGTCCGCAGCAGGGCGTAAGAGACGATCAGAACCGCAAGCATGACGGGCAGCAAAAAAGGCGGATCGTACCAGTGATTCATGAGTGCGCTCCTCCGGTGAGGGCGGGAGCACATGCCTCTCTCAGCCATCGCGGGCCAGAGTATAAGTGGGCGATGGTAGCCCTGCTTACACGCCGTACCGATCAGTGTCGAGAAAGCGTTTGGCCATGGCTCCCCCTCTCCCGGGGACCGTGCGAATGGCCATGAAAGAGATAACTGCGTCTCGGCAAAGTGCTACATTTCGTGGGCGTCTGGAGCCTCCACGACAGGAATTATGATGCCTCTCCTCGGCAAGGGAATGCTGCTCACGTTCACCGACGTGTCGGCGCGGGACGAGCGCGACTACAACGAATGGTACAATCGCGAACATATCGACGATCGTGTGAACCTGCCGGGATTCCATCGCGGCCGGCGCTACGCCGCGGTGCGCGGCACGCCGAGGTATCTCGCCGTCTACGAATGCGACACCGTCGCCATCCTGGGCACGCCGAACTATCTGCAGACGCTGGACAACCAGACGCCGTGGAGCCAGTCGGTGATGGCGCGCTTCACCCATTTCAAGCGGCTGACGCTGCGCATCCAGGTCGACCAGACGCATGGCGTGGGCGCCGCGCTGGCGACGGTGCGCTTCGTGCCCGATCCGCGCCGCCGCAAGGCGCTGGTCGACTTCCTGTCCACGCAGGTCCTGCCGAAGCTGATCGCGCGGCCGGGCGTGCTGGGCGCGGCGGTCGGCGAGAACGACCTCGAGGTGATGCACGCGCCTCTACAGGACAAGAGCATGGATCATCCCAGGGCCGACGAGTCCGAATGGGTCGTTCTGATCGAGGGCGCCGACCCTGCAGCCGTCGGCGCGGCCGCGCGCTCCCTGTTCACGACGTCGCGGCTCCGGCCGTTCGGGGTCGAGGCGGCGCCCGCGATCGCCACCTGGCGATTCCTGTTCGGCAACCAGCGATGACGTATCTTTGACCCGCTGTTGATCGCGCAATCGAATAGGGTCGCTCGCGTGTCCAATCAGCGTATCATCTTCTGGCTGAGGCTCGCGACGCTGGTCGCCCTCTGCCTGCCCGCCGTGGATCTGGCCTGGCGCTGGTACACCGCCGATCTCGATCCACGCCCCGTGACGCTCGCCACGCATGCCACCGGCGACTGGGCGGTCGCGTTCCTCCTGGTCTCGCTGGCGCTGACGCCGGCGCGCGCGGTCTTCGACTGGTTGCCGCTGATCCATGTCCGGCGCAGGGTCGGCGTCGCGGCCGCGCTCTATGCCGTCGCCCATCTTCTGATCTACGTGCTCGACCAGAAATGGAACCTGATCGTCGTCGCCACGGAGATCGTGAAGCGCTTCTATCTGACCATCGGTTTCGTGGCCCTCCTCGCTTTGGTGGCGCTGGCGATCACCTCGACCAATGGCTGGCAGAAGCGGCTGAAGCGCAACTGGAAGCGCCTGCACTGGCTGGTCTATCCGGCCGTCGCGCTGGCGCTTCTGCATTTCTTCATCCAGTCCAAGGTCAAGATCGGCGAGGCCGCCTTCGCCGCCGGCCTGTTCGTCTGGCTGATGCTGTGGCGCGTGCTGCCCGTGCGGCTGCGCACGGGCTTCGCGGGCCTGTTCCTCCTGGCCGCCGCCGCCACGCTGGTCACGGCCGGCTTCGAGGCGTCCTGGTACGGGCTGGTAAACAAGATCGATCCGATGCGCGTGCTGGCCGCCAACCTCGATCCCGAGCTGGTGCCGCGCCCGGCGCAGAAGGTGCTGGCCGTCTCCCTGCTGGTGATCGTGCTGGTCGCGCTGCGCCGCGGACTCGCTGCGGCGACCGGGCTCTGGACGCAGCGCTATATCCGAAGGACTATATCGCCTTCCTGATCGGAAGAGGACATGACTCCGGACGAATGGACGGCCGTACGGCTGAGCCTCCTGATCGCCACGACGGCGACGCTCTGCAGCCTGCCGTTCGGCATCGCCATCGCCTGGCTGCTGGCGCGCGGGCGCTTCTGGGGCAAAAGCCTGCTCGACACGCTGGTCCACCTGCCGCTCATCATGCCGCCGGTCGTCACCGGCTACCTGCTGCTCCTGTCCTTCGGCCGGCGCGGACCGATCGGCGTCTTCCTCGCCGAGGAGTTCGGCATCGTCTTCTCCTTCCGCTGGACCGGGGCGGCGCTGGCCTGCGCCGTCATGGGCTTTCCGCTGCTGGTGCGCGCCATCCGCCTGTCCATCGAGGCGGTCGACCAGCGCCTCGAAGCGGCCGCGGGCACCCTGGGCGCCAACCCGCTCTGGGTCTTCGCCACGGTCACGCTGCCGCTCTGCCTGCCCGGCATCATCGCCGGCGCGATCCTGGCCTTTGCCAAGTCGATGGGTGAGTTCGGCGCCACCATCACCTTCGTGTCCAACATACCGGGCGAGACGCAGACGCTGCCGGCCTTGATCTACACCCTGACCCAGGTGCCGGGCGGCGACGCCGCCGCGATGCGGCTCACCCTGGTGTCGATCGCCATCTCCATGCTCGCGCTGCTGGGATCGGAGCTCCTGGCCAAGCGTATCGGCGCACGGCGGCAGACGGTATGAGCCTCGAGGTCGACATCGACCACAAGCGCGGCGCCTTCAGGCTCACGGCCCGCTTCACGGCCGCGCCGGGACTGACGGCCCTGTTCGGCCGCTCGGGCTCCGGCAAGACCAGCCTGGTCAGCATCGTCGGCGGGCTGATCCGCCCCGATCGCGGTCGCGTCACGATCGACGGTCAGACCCTCGTCGACACCGAACGCGGCCTCTTCGTGCCCGCGCACAAAAGGCGCATCGGCTACGTCTTTCAGGACAGCCGCCTGTTCCCGCATCTCAGCGTGCGGCGCAACCTGCTCTATGGGCGCTGGTTCGCGCGCGGCAGCGGCGGCGCGACGGCCGATCTCGGGTCGGTGGTCGAACTGCTGGGCATCGGCCATCTGCTGGAGCGCCATCCGGACTCGCTGTCGGGCGGCGAGAAGCAGCGTGTCGCCATCGGCCGGGCCCTGCTCGCGCGGCCGAGGCTGCTCCTGATGGACGAGCCCCTCGCCTCGCTCGACGAAGCGCGGCGCGCCGAGATCCTGCCCTACATCGAGCGGCTGCGCGACGAAGCCGGAGTCCCCCTCCTCTATGTCAGCCACTCGGTTGCCGAGGTGGCCCGGCTCGCCACGACGGTGGTGATCATGGCCGAGGGTGCGGTGACGGCGGTCGGGACGGTCCAGGACATCCTGCCGATGGCCGACGCCGGCGATGGCGGCGCAGTGCTGGACGCGAGGATCGTCCGCCACGACGAGACGTTCCACCTCTCGGTGCTGGAAAGCGCCGCGGGCGAGCTGCAGGTGCCGCGCCTCGATGCGCCGGTCGGCGCGCCGGTCCGTGCCTATATCCGCTCCCGCGATGTGATGCTCAGCCTGCAGCCGCCCGTGGACATCAGCGCGCTGAACGTGCTGGCCGGGCGCATTGCTTCGATTTCCCCGACGACCCGTGCGCAGGCCGATATTCGCCTGGACTGCAACGGCGCCGTCCTGGTGGCCCGGCTGACCGCCAAATCGGTCGATCGGCTGGCCCTCGTCCCCGGGCGACCGGTTTACGCGGTCGTCAAGAGCGTGTCATTCGAACGCAGTTAAGTGCGATAGAGTGACGGTGGGCACCCGGCCCGCCAATGAAGCCTGAGGAATCCGAATGAAATCGATGCCGCTGCCGCTTACGCCGCGATTCATCACCTGGACGCTGGCGACGACATTCGCCGTCCTGCTGGGCATCGCCTGGGCCGTCGATCCCCGCTCGTGGTGGATCGGCGTCGGGTTCGTCCTTGCCCTCTTCATGGCCCTCGTCGGCCTCTACGACTATTTCCAGACCAAACACGCGGTGCTGCGCAACTACCCCATCGCGGCGCACATGCGCTTCATCTTCGAGGCGATCCGGCCCGAGATGCGCCAGTATTTCTTCGAGGGCGAGAAGGACGGTCTGCCGTTTCCCCGCGACCGGCGCGCCATCGTCTATCAGCGCGCCAAGCTGGTGCTGGACGTGCGGCCCTTCGGCACCAACTACGACGTCTACGCCGAAGGCTACGAGTGGATGACGCACTCGATCTCGCCCACGCCGGTCAGCCGGGAGCCGTTCCGCATCTCCATCGGCGGGCCCGACTGCACCCAGCCCTATTCGGCGTCGATCTTCAACATCTCGGCGATGAGCTTCGGATCGCTCAGCGCCAACGCCATCCGCGCCCTGAACGGCGGCGCCAAGCTCGGCGGCTTCGCGCACGATACCGGTGAGGGCGGCTACAGCCCCTATCACCGCGAGGGCGGCGGCGACATCATC
The DNA here is from genome assembly GCF_965279625.1 of Reyranella sp. Taxonomy (GTDB): domain Bacteria; phylum Pseudomonadota; class Alphaproteobacteria; order Reyranellales; family Reyranellaceae; genus Reyranella. Next base: position 3,862,762 of record NZ_OZ257251.1, on the reverse strand, counting down.
TGGGAGATCGGCTCCGGCTATTTCGGCGCCCGCAACCCCGACGGCACCTTCTCCGCCGAGCGGTTCGCCGCCGGAGCGGCCAACCCGCAGGTCAAGATGGTCGAGCTGAAGCTCAGCCAGGGCGCCAAGCCCGGCCATGGCGGCGTGCTGCCGGCCCCCAAGGTCAGCGAGGAGATCGCCCTGACGCGCGGCGTGCCGGTCGGCGTCGACTGCATCTCGCCGTCGCACCACACCGCCTTCTCGACCCCCATCGAGATGATGCAGTTCATCGCCGAGATGCGCCGCCTCTCGGGCGGCAAGCCGGCCGGCTTCAAGCTCTGCGTCGGTCACGAATGGGAATTCCTGGCGATCTGCAAGGCGATGCTGGAGACCGGCATCTATCCCGACTTCATCGTCGTCGACGGCAAGGAGGGCGGCACCGGCGCCGCACCGATGGAGTTCCTCGACCATGTCGGCAAGCCGATGCGGCAGGGGCTGCATCTCGTACACAACGCCCTGGTGGGAATCGGCGCCCGCCATCGGATCAAGATCGGCGTCGCCGGCAAGATCATCACTGCCTTCGACATCATCCGGGCGATGGCGCTGGGGGCCGACTGGTGCAATTCGGCGCGCGGCTTCATGTTCGCCGTCGGCTGTATCCAGTCGCAGTCCTGCCACACCGACCGCTGCCCCACCGGCGTGGCGACGCAGGACCCGACGCGCCAGCGCGCGCTGGTCGTGCCGGACAAGATGGAGCGCGTGGTGAATTTCCACCGCGCCACCCTGCATGAGCTGGCCGAGCTCACCGCCGCCGCGGGCCTCGACCACCCGACCGACTTCAAGCCCATCCATATCTCCCGCCGCGTCTCCCCGAGCGTCGTGGCGACCTATGCCGACCTCTATCCGGCGCTGGCAGAGGGTGAACTGGTGTCGGGCACCAGCGACAAGAGGTGGCGGCGGGCCTGGGACATGGCCCACACCGATTCGTTCCGCGCGACGGCCTGACCCGGCGCAAAATTGTTGCGAATCCTCGTTGGTTGGCCCAGCAATTGGCCAACCAAAAGAGGAAACGACCATGACCGCTCCGTTCGATTTTGCGCCGCTGCTGGCGCCCGGCACACCCGCACCCGCCGCCAAGTGGAACGGATTCCCGAAGTACAACTTCATCGGCGGCCACAACGACGCCGGCAACGTGCCCGTGGACGCGCTGATCGCCGCGGCGACGGCGGTCCTGAAGCGCGAGGGCGCCACGCTCGCGACCTACGGCCTGAACAGCGGACCTCTGGGCTACAAGCCGCTGCGGGAGTTCCTCTCGGCCAAGCTCAAGGACCATGCCGGCATCGAGTGCGCCTCGGACGAGATCCTGATCACCTCGGGCTCGATGCAGGGCCTCGACCTGATCAACAGCCTGCTCGTGACGCGGGGCGACACCGTCATCATCGAGCAGGAGACCTATGGCGGCGCGCTCACCAAGCTGAACAAGCTCGGCGCCAACGTGATCGGCATCCCGCTCGATGGCGAGGGCCTGCGGCTCGACGTGCTGAAGCAGAAACTCGAGGAGCTGAAGCAGAAGGGCATCAAGCCCAAGTACATTTACACGATCCCGACGGTGCAGAATCCAACCGGCGCCATCATGGGCGAGGCGCGCCGCGCCGAGCTGCTGAAGATCGCCGCCGAGTACGGCGTCATGATCTTCGAGGACGAGTGCTATTCCGACCTGATCTGGAGCGGCAAGCGCCCGCGCTCGCTCTACGCCATGGCCAGGGGCGAAGGCGTCATCTTCATCGGCTCCTTCTCCAAGTCGATCGCGCCGGCGCTGCGGGTCGGCTACATCGTGGCCAAGTGGGACATTCTCGGCCGCATCCTCGGCCTCAAGCAGGACGCGGGTTCGGGCGCGCTCGAGCAGATGGTGCTGGCGGAGTTCTGCACGCAGCATTTCGCCAACCACGTGCCGAAGCTCAACAAGACCCTGGCGGCCAAGCTGCAGGTCCTGCGTGAGGCGCTGGCCGAGCAGTTCGGCACCGCCGCCGAGTTCGGCGATCCCGAGGGCGGCATCTACCTCTGGATCAAGCTGCCCGACCAGGTCGACACGACCAAGCTCGCCCAGGCAGCGCTGGCCGCCGGCGTCTCGCTCAATCCCGGTCCGGAATGGTCGACCAACAAGGAATATGCCCGCTCGCGCCTGCGGCTCTGCTTCGCCAATCCCGACCCCGAGACGATCCGCAAGGGCGTCGAGGTCCTGGCCGACGTCTGCCGCCGCGAATTCGGCGTCCCCCTGCGCTCATCCAACGTCGAGAAGAAGTAATTCTTCCTTCGTAATCGGAAACGATCAATGGAGCGCGCAACTCCAGTGGCGCTCATCCTTTGTCCAGCGACGAAGCTTGAGCGCCACTGGAGTGGCGCGCTCCATTGCGAGGCTTAGGCCTCACATCTCCTGCGGCACCATCACCATCCACGACACGCCGAACTTGTCGGCGACGCAGCCGAAGCGTGGCGAGAAGAACGTCTTGCCGATCGGCATCTGGATCTGGCCCTCCTTGGCCAGCGCCGCGAAGGCCTTGTCGGCCTCCGCTTCGGTCGCGACATCGAGTGCGAGCGAGAAGCCCTGAAAGTTCGTCTTGCCGTCGCTCGCCATGCCGTCGGAGCACATGATCATCGCCTCGCCGATCCGCAGGCTGGCATGCATCACCGCCTCGGGATCGACCTTCACGTGTTCTGCCGCGGCGGTATCGGGATTCTCCTTGAAGCGCATCAACATCTCGACCTTGGCGCCGAGCTTCTCCTGATAGAAGGCGAGCGCCTCGTCGCAACGGCCGTTGAAAAACAGATAGGGCTGCACAGCCATTTCATCCTCCTCGGTTACTGGCTCTTCTCGAACTCGGTATCGATCTGGATCTGGATGGGGTCGGTGAACAGCGACGGCAGGCCGTAGTCCTGCGGGTTGATCGTCGCAACGGCATGAACGCCGATGCGCGGCTTGCCTTCGAAGCCCTTACCCGCGCCGCCAAGCTCGACGTCGAAGGTGACGGGCCGGGTCTTGCCCATCAAGGTGAACTGTCCCTCGACCTTGCCGCGCGTCTTGTCGACGGGCTTGAACGACGTCGAGACGAAGGTGGCTTCGGGGAAGGCCTTCGACTTCAGGAAATTCTCGCCCGCCAGTTCCTCGGCGAAGCCTTTCACGTTGGTCGTGATGGAGGCCGTCTCGACGGAGGCGGAGAGCTTCGATTTCTCGGTCGACGCCGGATCCCAGGTGAGCGAGCCCTTGGCCCGGTCGAAACGGAACACGCTTTGCGAATAGCCGATATGGGAGACGCGAACGATGACTGCGGTGTGCTGCTCGTCGAGCGTATAGGTGCCGGCCGTCGCCAGCGCGATGTCGCGCTCGCCGGCGAAGACTCCGGGCGGCAGGGTGCCCGGTGCCGGCGTCTGGGCCAGCGCGGCCGTCGAGCCCATCACGAGAGCGACAGCAAGCGTGCGCAGCATGCGGTTCATGTGATCCTCCTCGATAAGTGTGACTTCACTTCTCGACGACGGTCTTCAGCTTCGCCAGTCCTGCCGCGAAATCCCGGCCGATCATGTCGTCCATGTCCATGAAAGTGCCGATCAGCTTGGTCATGAAAGTGCTGGGACCGTACATCGCCCAGGTGACAATCGTCTGGCCGCCCTTCGGTTCCACGGTCAGCTCGGCCATGTTGTGACCTTCGAAGGGCTTCAGGAAGTCGAGCTTGATCACCACCCTGTGCGGCGGCGTCGAATCGACGATCTCCATGCGGCCCTTGCCGACTTGGTCGTTGCCGTCCCATTCGTAGACGGCGCCCTTGCCGCTTTCGGCGCCGCTGTAGGTACGCTTCATCGCCGGGTCGCGGCCCTCGTAGGGTGACCATTCGGTCCAGCGCTTCAGCCCGTCGATGTAGGGAAAGATCTTCTCGGCCGGCGCGTTCATTGCCGTCGAACGCTCGACACGAAACGCATCGGGCCGCGTCCAGGCATAGACCAGGATCACCGCAATGGTCGCCAGGACGACGGCCCCAACGATCGTCAGGATCTTGCGCATTCGGCCCGCACCACCATTAGTTAACCACTAAGTTAACCCTAAGGCGATACGATAGCTGTCGTCAATGATCCATGGCCATACTTCCAAAGCGCCCTCTCCGCCCGTGTCATACGCGGGGGGAGAGGGAATTTCGTATGGCACAGGACGACGTGCCTTACGCCAGCGCGAAGCCCTTGTAGCCGTTGGCCACGACCTTCTCGCAGGCCTGAATGTAGGCCGGCAGGCCGCCGATATAGGGCATGAACACGCGCGGCTTGCCGGGAATGTTGGCGCCGACATACCAGGAGCTGCAGGTCGAGCGCAGGGTGATGTTGGACACGTCGCCGACATGGCCGACCCATTCCTCCTGCGCCTCCGGCACCGGCTCGATCACGGTCTTGCCCCTGGCGCGCAATGCTTCGAGGCAGTCGGCGATGAAATCGACATGCTGCTCGATCGAGGGGAGCATGTTGGTCAGCACCGAGGGGCTGCCCGGGCCGGTGATCATGAACAGGTTGGGAAAGCCCACGACGGTCAGGCCGAGATAGGTCTTCGGCCCTTCGTTCCAGCGCTCCTTGAGCGTCACGCCGTCGCGGCCGCGAATGTCGACCTTGAGAAGCGCGCCGGTCATGGCGTCGAAGCCGGTCGCCAGCACGAGGCAGTCGAAGGTGTAATCCTCGCCCTTGGCGCGCAGGCCCGTCGGCGTGACGCGCTCGATCGGCTCGTCGCTGATATCGACCAGGGTCACGTTCGGCCGGTTGAAGGTCGCCCAGTACCCCGTGTCGACGCACAGCCGCTTGCAGCCGATGATGTTCTTCGGCACCAGCGCCGCGGCGGTCTTCGGATCCTTCACGACCTCGCCGATCTTGGCCCGCACGAAATCGGCCGCGACCTTGTTGGACTCGTCGTTCAGCAGCAGGTCGGAGAAGGACGCCATGAAGCCCAGTCCGCCGTAATCCCAGCGCGCCTGGAACTGACGGTTACGCTCCTCCTCCGGCGTCTCGGCGGCCGAGGCGGGATTGATCGTGAAGTCGATGCCCGCTGGCTTTGTCTTCGCCCGCTTGCGCATCTCGGGATAGCTCGCCTTCACCTGCCGCACATAGTCGGGGTCGAGCGGCTTGTTGTGCGCCGGCACGGTGTAGTTGGCGGTGCGCTGGAAGACGGTGAGGTGCTTCGCCTGCTCCGCCATGACCGGGATCGACTGGATGGCCGAGGAGCCGGTGCCGATGACGCCAACGGTCTTGCCGGTGAAGTCGACGCCCTCGTGCGGCCAGTTGCCGGTGTGATAGGTCGGCCCCTTGAAATCCTCGAGGCCGGGAATCTTCGGCGTGTTGGGCGAGGACAGGCAGCCCATCGCGGTGATCACGAATCGCGCCGTGACCTTGTCGCTGCCGCCCCCGACCTTCTCGGTGTCGACCCGCCACAGGTTCGCGGCCTCGTCGAAGATAGCCTTGCTGACCCGCGTCTCGAAGCGGATGTCGCGGCGCAGGTCATAGCGATCGGCGACGTGGTTGGCGTAGCGCAGCAGCTCGGGCTGGGTGGCGTAACGCTCGCTCCATTCCCATTCCTGCTCCAATTTCGGATCGAACTGGTAGGAATACTGGACACTCTCGACGTCGCAGCGCGCGCCGGGATATCGGTTCCAGTACCACGTCCCGCCCACGCCCTTGCCAGCCTCGAACACGCGCGCCGTGAAGCCCTTCTGGCGAAGCTTGTGCAGCATATACATGCCGCCAAAGCCTGCGCCGATGATCACCGCATCGAAATCGATCGACATGCGTCCTCCGGAATTTTGGAAAGGGTAGAAATTCCCTGCCAAAATTAGTGCGGGAGAGGAGGTGGCCGCGCAAGGCTTCCCATGGCACCTCTTCTCGCGGAGAAGAATAGACATGGCTGAAGTCGACTATCCGGCGAGCTGGTATGCCGCCACGCGAGACGCGGACGAGCCGCGCACGCCACTCGCCACGCGGGAAGAGGCCGATGTCGCGGTCGTGGGCGGCGGCTTCGCGGGCCTGCACACGGCACGGCTGCTGGCGCAGCAGGGAAAGCGCGTGGTCCTGCTGGAGCGGCGGCGGATCGGCTGGGGCGCGTCGGGCCGCAACGGCGGCTTCGTCGGTCCGGGCTACGCCCAGCGGTCGGGCGCGCTGATCGACCGGCTGGGGCTCGATCACGCGCGCCAGCTCTACGCCCAGTCGCAGCGCGGCGTGACGATCGTACACAACGCCATCACCGAGCTCGGACGCCCCGACATCCTGATGGGCACCGGCAAGCTCAGCGTCTCGCGCACCGACCAGGGCGCAGGCTTCGCCGACCGCACGCGCAAACTCGCGGAACAGCTCGGGGCGTCCTTCGAGCCGTGGGAAACCTCGCGTGTGCGCGCGGTGCTGGCGACGACGCGCTATCATCAGGCGATCCACGATCCGACCTCGTTCCATATCCATCCGCTGAATTTCGCGCTGGCGCTGGCCGCCGCCATCGAGCGGCGGGGCGGCAAGGTCTACGACCGCACTGAGGCGATCGAGCTCGCGCGCGACGGCGGTGCCTGGCAACTTCGCACCCAGCGTGGCAGCGTGAGGGCGCCGCATGTCGTGCTGGCCGGCAATGCCGATCTCGGCGCCGTACATCCGCGCATCGCGCGCGCGGTGTTGCCGGTGGCGACCTACGTCGCCGTCACCGGAAAGCTTGGGCCCCGGCTCGGCGAGGCGATCCGGTGGACCGGTGCGATCTCCGACACGCGTCGCGCCGGCGACTATTACCGCGTCGTCGACGGCGACCGGCTGTTGTGGGGCGGCCGCATCACCACCGACACGACGGAGCCGCGACGGCTGCGCGCCATGATGCGGAGCGACATAATCTCGGTCTATCCGCAGCTCGGCCACATCGACATCGCTTATGCCTGGCCGGGAATCATGGGCTATGCCCCGCACAAGATGCCCCAGGTGGGCGAGGTCGAGCCCGGCCTCTGGATCTGCTCGGCCTTCGGCGGCCATGGCGTCGCCCAGACGGCCGCGGGCGCCGATGCGGTTGCGGCCGGCATCCTGGGCGATCCGTCGCGCTGCCACCTGTTCGCGCCGTTCGGCACCGGCTGGGCCGGGGGAGCTGCCGGCCGCGCGGCGACGCAGCTTGCCTACTGGGGCCTCCAGATGCGTGACTGGTGGGACGAGAAGCGCCAGGCCCAGAATGCGGAGACGTTGCGGACATGACGATCCAACGGATGGGCGATTCGCCGCGACGACGTGAGGATGCGCGCTTCGTCACCGGACACGGCGCCTATCTCGATGACCTGAAGTTCGAGTGGCTGGCGCAGGCCGTGATTCTGCGCTCGCCGCATGCCCATGCCCTCATCAAGTCGATCGACACGGCCGCCGCTCTTTCAGCGCCTGGAGTCCTCGCCGTTCTCAGCGCAACCGATGCAATGGCCGACGGGCTGAAGCCGCTGCGCCCCTATGCCGAGGCGAACGTGCAAACGGGTGAGCCCTTCGCCTTCGCGCCCCAGCCGTTGCTGGCCCAGGACAAGGTTCGCTTCGCAGGCGAGCCTGTCGCGCTGATCGTGGCGGAGACGCTCGCACAAGCGCTCGATGCCGCGGAGCTGGTGGTCGTGGACTATGAGACGCTGCCGGCCGTGATCTCGGCAGAGGCCGCCCGCGCACCGGGCGCGCCGCAGCTTGCCTGCGAGATTCCAAACAACACCTGTCTCGACTGGCATACCGGCGACACGGCGGGTGCCGAAGCCGCCTTCGCCACGGCGGCGCATGTCGTCTCGCTCGACCTCGACAATCATCGCATCGTGATGAACCCGATGGAGCCGCGCGGCGGCGTGGGCGCGTTCCATCCTGAGACAGGCCGATATACCCTCCACGTCTCCAGCCAGAACATCCACATCAACCGCAACCACGTCGCCCGCTCGCTCGGGGTCGAGCCCAAGGACGTGCGGTTCGTGGCGCCCGACGTGGGCGGTGGGTTCGGCGCCAAGAACTTCGCCTATGTCGAGCACGCGCTGATCCTGTGGGCGGCGCGCAGGGTCGGCCGGCCGGTCAAGTGGATCGCGAGCCGCAGCGAAGTGTTCCTGTCGGATCATGCCGCCCGCGATATGCGGGCCGAAGCATCGCTGGCGCTCGATGCGCTCGGCAAATTCCTCGCCCTCAGGATCTCGAGTCTCGCCAATCTCGGCGCCTACATGGCCGGCGCCGGTGGCGGCGTGCAGACCTACCAGTACATCCACCTGCAGGGTTCGGTGTACCGCATCCCCGCGATCGCGCTGCACGTCGTCGCCGTCGTGACCAACACCGCGCCGATCGGCGTGACGCGCGGGCCGGGCTTCGCCGAGGCGATCAACATCGTCGAACGGCTGATCGATGCCGCGGCCCGCCAGACCGGCTTCGATCGGGCCGACCTCCGGCGCTGGAACATGGTGCCGCCCGAGGCGATGCCGATGACCAACGCGTTCGGCTTCGAGGTCGACAGCGGCCACTTCGCCGAATCGCTCGGTCTCGCGCTGGTCCGTGCCGACCGGGCGGGGTTCGAGGCGCGGCGGCGCGAGAGCGAGGGACGCGGCCGGCTGCGCGGCCTGGGCTTCGCCTATCACATCAAGGCAACCGGCGGGCCGCCGGACGAGAATGTCGACATCCGCTTCGACGCCGACGGCACAATCTCGCTGATCACCGGCACGCAGCATATCGGCCAGGGCCACGAGACGACCTTCCCGCAGATCCTCAGCACACGGCTGGGTGTACCGAATGCACGCATCCGCCTCGTCCAGGGCGACACCGACGCGATCCCGTACGGCGGCGGGCATGGCAGCTCGCGCGCCACCTACATGGGCGGCACGGCGATCTGGCGGGCCTCGGACGAGATCATCGCCAAGGGAACGGAACTGGCGGCGGATGCCTTGGAAGCCTCGGAGGCCGACATCCGCTTCGAGGAGGGACGCTTCGTCGTTTCCGGCACGGATCGGGCGATTGGCCTGCTCGAGGTCGCCGCGCTCGGCCGCGAGAGAGGTACGCCGCTCGACACGTTCCATGCCTGGAAGCGCGAGCAGATGACCTTTCCCAACGGCGCGCACGTCGTCGAGGTCGAGATCGATCGCGAGACCGGCCAGGTCGACCTCGCGCGCTACACGGCCGTCGACGATTACGGCGTGCTGGTCAATCCGATGATCGCGACCGGCCAGGCGCACGGCGCCATGGCCCAAGGGGCGGGCCAAGCGCTGCTGGAGCTTGCCGCCTACGACGCCACCTCTGGCCAGATGGTGGCGGCGTCCTTCATGGACTACGCCCTGCCGCGCGCCGACGATCTGCCGTCGTTCGACCTCGGCTTCAATGCCACACGCTGCACGACCAATCCGCTGGGCGTGAAGGGCTGCGGCGAGGCGGGCGCCATCGCGGCCTTCCCCGCCATCGCCAACGCCATCCTTGACGCGCTGGCGCCGCTCGGCGTGAAAGGCTTCCATGGACCCGCGACCCCCGCGCGGATCTGGCACGCGATCCAGGAGGCACGATGAAGCGCGAAGCACCGGCGGCGGCCCGCAACCGGCAACCCATTCTCGACGTGCTGCAGCCGCGTCTGCCCGCAAAGGGTCTCGTGCTGGAGATCGCCAGCGGCACCGGCGAACATGTCGTTCACTACGCCGCCGCCCGGCCCGAACTCACCTTTCAGCCGAGCGATCCAGATGCCGGCGCCCGCGCCAGCGTCGACGACTGGGTGCGGACCCTGGGCCTGGGCAACGTCCGCCCCGCGCTCGAGATCGACGTCACCCGGGCGAAATGGCCGGTCGAGCGGGCGGATGCCGTGCTCTGCTGCAACATGATCCACATCGCACCGTGGGAAGCCGCGGTGGGGCTGGTCGCCGGCGCCGCTCGCCTGCTGCCCCCGGGCGGTCTGCTCTTCCTCTACGGGCCCTATCGCGTCGGCGGCCGGCATACGGCGCCCAGCAACGAGGCCTTCGACGGTGACCTCAAACGGCGCAATTCCGCATGGGGCGTGCGCGATCTCGAGGCGGTCGCCGAACTCGCCGCTTCGCAGGGCTTCTCCGTCCCGGAGATCGTCGAGATGCCGGCGAACAATCTGTCGCTGCTCCTCAATCGGCTGTGAAGGTCCCGACTGTGGCAATCGTGCAGGGGATGCGCTAACGCTTGCGCCGGCCTCGCGGGGAGCATCGTCGGAAACATGTCGAATCGTAGCGATGAAGCCGTAGTTTTTGCAGCCACAAGGCGGATTGCGGGCTTGGCGCCCTTCCTGGCGGCGATCGCGCTGACCGGGCTGGTGGCCGGCTGCAAGCAAGAAAACAAATTCCAGCCGCCGCCTCCGGCCGAGGTCAGCGTCGGTGTCCCGGTGAAGCAGGAGGTCGCGCCCTTCGAGGTGCTCACCGGCAACACGGTGGCCTTCGCGACCGTCGACCTCGTCGCCCGCGTCGAGGGCTTCCTGGTCTCGCAGGACTATGTCGACGGCTCCGTAAAGAAGAAGGACGACAAGCTCTTCGGCATCGAGCAGACGATGTACAAGGCCAAGGTCAAGGAGGCCGAGGCCCAGCTCGACGGCGCCAAGGCCTCGCTCGTGCAAGCCGAAGCCGAGTTCACCCGGCAGGAAATCCTGCTTCGCCAGAACGTCTCGGCCCAGAACACCTTCGATCAGGCCAAGGCCAAGCGCGACAATGCGCGGGCCAATGTCGAGAATGCCGAGGGCAATCTCACGATCGCCCAGACCAACCTCGGCTACACGACCGTCCTCGCGCCGTTCGACGGCATCGTCAGCAAGCATCTGATCTCGGTCGGCGAGCTGGTCGGCGCCTCGACCGCCACCAAGCTCGCCACGATCGTGCAGCTGGACCCGATCTACGTCACATTCACCATGAGTGAACAGAACGTGCTGCAGATCCGTCAGAACCTGAAGGATCGCCGGCTCGACCCCGAGGAACTCAGCAAGATTCCGCTGGAAATCGGCCTGATGAACGAGGAGGGATTTCCCCACAAGGGTTTCCTCAATTACGTGTCGCCGGAACTCGACGCGACGACCGGTACGATCCTGGTCCGCGGACTCTTCAACAATCCGACGCGCACCCTCATTCCAGGCTTCTTCGTGCGCGTGAAGGTGCCTCAGGGGCTGGAGGCGACGGCCTCGCTGCTGGTGCCCAACCGGGTCATCGCGGAGGACCAGGCCGGCAAATACCTGATGACGGTCAACAAGGACAATGTCGTGGTCCAGACCCGGATCACCGCCGGACAGCTTCTCGCCAGCGGCCTGCGCGTGATCTCGACGGGCCTCAAGCCGGACGACCAGGTCGTGCTCAACACCAACGGCGCCGCGATTCCCGGCGCCAAGGTGGTTCCCAAGGTTACGACGATCCCCGTGGCGACCGACGGCACTCCCGCCGCGCCTCCTGCCGCGTCCCCCGCCGCGCCCAAGTGACCGGCCGGGGAGCGCAGCCATGATTTCCGCCTTCTTCATCAACCGGCCGGTTCTGGCCAACGTCCTCGCCATCGTCATCGTGCTGATCGGCGGCGTGGCGCTCGCCACCCTGCCGGTCGCGCAATATCCCAACGTCGTGCCGCCCACGATCCAGGTCACAACGACCTATCCGGGCGCGAGCGCTGCCGTCGTCGTCAACGACGTTGCCCTGCCGGTCGAGCTGCAGGTCAACGGCGTCGAGAAGATGATCTACATGCAGTCCTACAGCACGGACTCCGGGACCTACACGCTGACGGTGACGTTCGAGATCGGCACCGACCTCAATTTCGCGCAGGTGCTGGTGCAGAATCAGGTCAGCGCGGCGCTGGCCTCGCTGCCCATGCCGGTGCAGGCCCAGGGCCTCGTCGTCCAGAAGAAATCGACGTCGATCCTGCAGATCGTCTCGCTGACCTCCCCCGACCAGCGCTACGACAGCCTCTACCTCAGCAACTACGCCACCATCAATCTCGTCAACGAGCTCGCGCGCCTGCCCGGTGTCGGCAACGTCAACGTGCTGGGCGTCGGCCAGTACTCGATGCGCGTCTGGCTCGACCCGCAGAAGCTCTACACGTTCGGCCTCACCCCGTCGGACGTGAGCAAGGTCATCCAGCAGCAGAGCCAGGACGTGACGGCCGGTCAGGTCGGCCAGCCGCCCGCGCCCAAGGGCCTGGATTTCCAGTACACGATCGACGTCGTCGGACGCCTCAGCACGCCCGAGGAATTCGGGAACATCATCGTCAAGGCCGAGCAGGGCAATGGTGGCAGGATCGTTCGGGTGCGCGACGTCGCCCGGGTCGAGCTTGGCGCCCAGACCTACTCCCAGACCTCGCACATCAACGGCAAGCCCAATTCGGGCCTCGCGATCTACCAGCTGCCCGACGCCAATGCGCTCGATGTCGCCAATCGCGTGAAGGCCAAGATGGCCGAACTGTCGAAGTCGTTCCCACCCGGCCTCGCCTACGAGGTGCCGTTCGACACCACGCTCTTCGTGAAGGCATCGATCCACGAGGTCTTCATGACCCTGATCGAGGCCGGCATCCTGGTCCTGATCGTGATCGTGATCTTCCTGCAGGACTGGCGCGCGATGCTGGTGCCGGCGACCACGATCCCCGTGACGATCATCGGCGCCTTCGCCGCCATGGCCGCGCTGGGCTTCACGATCAACACCACGACCATGTTCGGCATCGTGCTGGCGATCGGCATCGTGGTCGACGACGCCATCGTGATCGTCGAGGGCGTCGCCCATCACATCGAACGGGGCATGACGCCCCACGACGCCTCGATCAAGGCGATGGACGAGCTGTTCGGCCCCGTGATCGGCATCACCCTGGTGCTGATGTCGGTGTTCCTGCCGGCCGCCTTCCTGCCCGGCCTGACCGGCCAGATGTTCGCGCAGTTCGCGCTGGTCATCGCCGCCACGGCCCTGATCAGCGCCGTCAACGCCGCCACCCTGAAGCCCACCCAGTGCGCGATGTGGCTGCGGCCCGCCACTCCGCCGGAGAAGCGCAACGTCTTCTTCCGCGGCTTCAACAAGGTCTACGGCAAACTCGAGGATGCCTATGCGGGGCTGGTCGGCTTCATGGTCCACCGCGCCGGGCTGATGGTGCTGCTGGCGCTGGTCGCGGCCGGCATCGGTGGATGGGGTGTCGCGCGCCTGCCGACGGCCTTCATTCCCAACGAGGACCAGGGCTATCTCATCATCGGCGTGCAGCTGCCGGACGGTGCCTCGCTCGAGCGCACGGGCGCCACGCTGCGTCAGGCCGCCGAGATCGCCATGGCGGCGCCGGGCGTCGAGAACGTGGTCGCCCTGGGCGGCATGTCGGTGCTCGACAGCAACTCCTCCCTGGCGAACGCCGCGGTAACCTACGTCATACTCAAGGATTGGGACACGCGCCTGAAGGCCAAGGACCAGGATCTGCGCTCGATCGTGCTCGGCCTCATGGAGAAGCTGAAGGTCCTGCAGGACGGTCGCGCCTTCGTCATCGTGCCGCCCGCCATCCAGGGTATCGGCAATGCCGGCGGCTTCCAGATGCAGATCGAGCAGAAGGACGGCAGCTTCGACTATGCCAAGCTGCAGGCCATCACCGACACCGTGATCAGGAGCGCCAGCACGCAGTCGGCGCTCACCAACCTCGTCACCTCGTTCCGCTCCGGTGCGCCGCACGTCCGCATCGAGGTCGATCGCGTCAAGGCCGAGTCTCTCCGCGTGCCGGTCGGCGACGTCTTCACGACCCTGTCGAGCTACATGGGCTCGTCCTTCGTGAACCGCTTCAACAAGTTCGGCCTCAGCCTGCAGGTCTACATCCAGGCAGACTCGCAATACCGTACGCGGCCCGAGGACATCCTGAAGCTGCAGGTGAAGAACCTCGACGGGCAGATGGTGCCGATCGGCGCCATCGCCGAGCTCCAACCGGCGCTCGGCCCGCCGCTGATCAGCCTCTACAATCTCTACCCGTCGGCCGCGATCGTGGGCTCTCCTGCAACCGGATTCAGCTCCGGCGAAGGTATCGACCTGATGGACCAGATCGCCAAGGCGATCCTTCCGGCCGGCACCGGATACGAATGGACCGGCATGGCCTACCAGGAAGAGGTCGTCGGCAACCAGCTGCTGTACGTTTTCGCCCTCGCCATCCTGCTCGTCTATCTCTGCCTTGCCGGCCAGTACGAGAGCTGGATCGCGCCGCTCGGCGTGATCCTGGCCGTGCCGCTGGCGCTCAGCGGTCCGGCGATCGCCCTCAACGCGGTCGGGCTCGCCAACAACATCTACACCCAGATCGGCCTGATGCTGCTGATCGCGCTCGGCGCCAAGAACGCCATCCTGATCGTCGAGGTGGCGCGCGAGCGCCGTGCCGAGGGCAAGGATATCGTCGAGTCGGCGATCGATGCGGCCCGCACCCGCTTCCGGCCGATCCTGATGACCTCGTTCGCGTTCATCCTGGGTGTGGTTCCGCTGGTGACGGCGACGGGCGCGGGGGCCAACTCGCGCATCTCGCTGGGCCTCTGCGTGTTCAGCGGCATGATCGCCTCGACCTGTCTGGCCGTGCTGTTCGTGCCGTCCTTCTTCACCGTGCTGCAGCGCTTCGAAGAACGCGGCAAGGCCAAGAAGAACAAGACGACACCGCCGCCGGCCGAAGGCGTCGCCGCGGCAGGCGACTGAAACCGGCCCGGGTCGCCGCGCCTCAGTGGCGGACGACCCGCACCCCGTTGTCGGAAAAGCGACGGCTTCCCAAGGAACCGGGACGCCGCTCCACATCGTCGCGCAGGATCCCCAGCGCTACACGCTCGATCTCGATCTCGCGCGAGGTCCGGATCCCCATCCGCCGCAGCAGGGGCTCCAGCGGAGACCACCCCCTCGCGGCAAGCTGCACCAGCGATGCCGTCCAGGAGACGGGGACGGACGGCAGGCGACGATTGACCAAGACGCCCACCAGCACACCGAGGGAGTCGACGACGGAGGCATTGCGGTCGAGCAGGCTCTCGAGGTCGACCTCCTCGTCGAGTTCGCGCAACCGTCGATCGATGCGTCGCCGGTTGCCCGCGCAGCGACGCAGTTGCGCGCCGGTCGCCTCTTCGATGCGGCGATCCACGGCCCGCAGGGTGTCGGGCGGGAGGCGCCCGATCCTCGCCGCCATCCTCAACCCCGCAAGCTGACCGTTGCGACCTTGTCCTTGTAGTCCTGCTTCGGATCGGCACCGAGCAGCATCTTGATGCCGGCCACGATGCTCGACGCATCGAGCCAGATCTCGGCGCGCTCGGCATCGAGACGGAGGAGCGCCAGCTTGGGATCCGTCTTGCCGCCCTCATACCAGGCCGCAACGTAGCGGTTCCACAGGCGGTCGATCACCGCCGGGTTGTTGTCGAGCGAGAGGCTGCCGTGAACCGTCGCGAACAGGTCATGGCCCTTGGAGGTGAAGGTCGCGATCGCGCGATTGCCCTCACCGGCGCCGAGCTTCTCGACGATGCCATTCTCGCGGCTGGTGAAGAACCAGATCGGGCCGCGTTCACCCTCGAGCTGCGCGGTCATGGGTCGGGCATGACCGTCCTCGACGCCATCGAGACCGAGCATCATGGTCATGTCGGACTTGAGAGCCGACCAGAACTTTTCTTCGATTTCCTTCGGGGTGGGCATCATCGGCTCCTGCAAGGCGGTTGAGATTGCCTGCCCAACGCACGCGCCGGGAGACCGTTGCAGCGCTACGTCGGGCCACCGCCCGGGAGCGGGCTAGGCCGCGCGCTCTCCGCCCAATATCTTCGCCAGCTCCTGGACGATCTCCTCGGGGCGGAAGGGCTTGTCGAAGAATGGCTTGTCGCCATGGCGGAGCGGCATCAGCGCCGTCGACCGGCCGCTCGCGAACACATAGGGCACGCGCAACGCTTCCAAAGTGTCGGCGACGGGAAAGACCAGTTCGTCCTTGTAGAGGCGGATGTCGAGGATCGCGGCATCGATGGCATGATCGGCGATCAGCGCGAAGGCACTGTCGACGCTATTGGCGGGTCCTACCGGTGTTGCACCTGCAGCGACCAGAGTCGCCCGCAGATCCAGTCCGATCGCCGGATCGTTTTCCACGATGAGAATCGTGCGACCATCGAGAAGAGCCAAGGAACGCCACTCCAGTCAGCCTCGCTTGAACGTGTCGGTATGATCCACGTTGCGTTAGCCCGCGCAACCTTCAAGGCCAGTGGCTCGTTTGGAAATACCTTGACACGAAGGAGATACAAATGGGTCGTTCAATTCTGCTCTGGCTAGTCGGCATTCCGATTCCAATCATCATCCTCCTCGCCCTCTTCTGGCGTTAACACCGGTCACGCGCGAGTGCGGCGGGGCAAAACTGCAAAGCCGCCGCCCCTTCTTCTGCGCATAGACCCGGTCGCCATAGACCGAAGCGATGACTGTGCGCCTGTCGGCAGCCGGCCGACGGGGACGGACCATCATCGAGCTGACATTTCAGCGTCAGCGCATTGGCTCGGCTCGCAAGGTCGGCGCCGCCAATGGGCCTCGTACAGACATCAAATAATCCATCGAGCCCGGCGTGCCGGTATCGAGGGCGATCAATGCGTCTACGGCTCGTTGCCGCAGATCGAACCGGCTTTTGACATAGGCCGTCGCGTGGGGTGCGCGCACCGTGTGCTCGTCGAAGGTGAGGACGCCGCCCTCTACGTTGACCCCCCCTCTCGTCGCGATCCAGTTCCCCACGAATCCATCGATGACGGCCGACGTGAAGCCCATCTCCGTGCTGAAGAGGCTGGCGACTCCCGTCTCGAAGGAGGCGAACGACGCGGATCCTCGGACGACGCTGGCGCGGACCTCGCCGTTGGACAGGCCATGCCCCCTCACCGACGCGATGAACTCCTCCAGCGATTCCCCTTCGGCTCTCAAAGCGAGATCTTCCAAAGTCAGTCTGCCCTCCAGGGCCACCGCCAACTGATCGGCACCAAACTCGTTGGCACTTCCCGCGACGGCAATGAGGCGCGAGATGTCGATGTCGCGGATGCCGCCCCTCACTTCCACGACCGGTACGGTGCGGCGTGCATCGATCGTTGCGGTCAACTCGAGGGCGGCGCCCTCGAGCGTGCCGGCCAAGCGCGTCACCTCGATGACACCGCCGTCCAGGCTGGCGGCGAGGTCGACCGTCTCCACGGTGAAAGGTCCCCACGCCAAGCCTGGCACCGAGAGCGCCACGGTCGCGTCGAACGTGCGCAACGAGGCCGTCAGGCGTTCAATCTCCAGGGATGTCGAAGACTGCGTCCCTGAACCGCCCGGGCGCTCCTCGCCGAAACGAGGTGCCGGCGGCAACCAGCGATCCAGCCGCAGCCCGGCGGGCGCACGCAGGGATATCGCGACGCGCGGGCGAGCGACGAGGGTGGAGGACAACTCGCCGGAAATCGACATGCCGTCGACCTCGAGATCGCCACGGAACGTGGCGCGCGCGGCATCGCCGTGAAACGCGCCGTTGGCCTCGACCTCCGCCAGGTCCCGGCGCGGGCTGCCGCTGGCCACCGCAACGAGCGCACCGATATCGGGGCTGACCAGAGAGAAGCGGGGAAAGTCGAAGCGACGGTCGGCCTCGAATGAGAGCCGGCCCACCGCCGTAATGGTGGCCCCGAGCATTGCCACCGACAGGTCGGACAGGACCGCTTCCTTCAGGGTTCCGACGGCGCGGCCCGCCACCTGGGCCGGCCCGATGCGGCCGTGGACGAAGCGCGGCAGGGCGGCATAGTCGAGCATCCGGTCGGCGTCGCGAACGACGGCCCGGTATGCCAGATCGAAGCGCGGGTCTGTCCCGAAGTCGGCGATCGAGCCGAACAGCTCCAGGTGCGAGCCCAGAAGTTCGTCCACGCCCACGTGCTTCAGCTTCAGCTCGTTGCCGCGAATGACGGCATGGGCATCGACACCGTGGGCGGTCTCGCCGCGGTAGAGCACTCTGTCGATCGTGGCCTTCAGATCCAGCACCGGCGGCGGAGGCTCGGTGCTTGCCGGCGGCGAGGCCGGACTTGTCTCGGGAACCGGCATCATGCCCTGCAGGGCTACACGGCTCAGCTGGTAGGCATCGAGGTTCAGGTTCGGCAGATGCAGACGGCCCGTGATGACGGTCGGAATCGCGTAGGCGATGTCGGCGGTCGCCGTGCCCTGCTGGTCGTCGAGTTCGAACGTAGCGTCGGTGACGTGGACGAATCCCTTTGCGGGCCGTGTCTTGCCGGATATCCGCAGCGTCTGCAGGCGGTCAGGCGGCAACGATGTCGTATCGATGCCGATCCATTTCAGCGTCTGACGCAGGTTCGTGCTTTCGATCTCGATGACGCCGTCATATCCCGCGTGCGTCGCGTCACCTTCGAAGCCGACCCGACGATTCACCCGGAAGTCTCCCGGCAGCACGGCCCTCAGCGCCTGGAGGTGCAGGACGTCGTTGTCGTAGCGGAACGTCACGGCGACCTCGCGGACCGTGTCGCGGCGATAGCGCACCGTGTCGACCTCGCAGGTCAATTGCACCCGCACCGACGGCAGGTCGTCGCCGACGGGCTCGGCCGGTCCGGCGGCGGCCCGCGCCGAACCGCCGGTCGGTGCGACGATCAGTGCCTGCCCCTGCAGTCGCTCCACCCACCGATCTGCGTCCAGGTGGGCGGCCACCAGCCGCCCGCTCACGAGCGGCGCCTCTCCCCCGGCAACCACGAGACGGCCGAGGATCCGTTCGCCGGCAACGGTGAGATTCAGACCGTCGATCGACAACCGGTCGTCGACCAGCTCGACATCGGCCGAGGCGACCAGGGTGCGGGCGATCGCCTCGTTGACCCGCATAGGCTGGCGGCCGGTCAGCGTCGTGACCGATTCGACGAACTCGGGCAGGAATTCGGCGTCGAACGACAGGCGGCCGCGCAGCGGATCGCGCGCCGTGCGCTCTCCGGACCAGCCCGCGAAGTCGAGGCGACCGCCCGGCACGCCGAGCTTCAGGCCGATCGGCGCATCGGCCGTCGCGGCTGTCTTGAGGTCGAGCGTGAGCGACGCCGGGACGCCGTTGACGACAGCGGTTCCATGCAGGTGCAGAACGCCATCGCCCGGCGCGAGCGACCCTGAGAGATAGATGGCCTGCGCTTCGAGGGAGTGGCCCGACAGGCCGGTCGCATGAACGATCCGGCCGTTCCGGATCTCCAGACGCGAGAGCGCCAGACCCGGCGCGGTCGCCCCCTGCCCCGCCCAGCCTTCGGGGAGACGCAGGCGCCAGTTGGGTTCGCCGTCGGCACCCTGCTCCAGCACCAGGCGCGGCTCGTCGACAATGACCTGCGCCAGCTGGATGCGGCCCTGCAGCAGAGCCGACCAGGACAGGGTGACCATGACCCGCCGCGCTTCGAGCATGTGCGGCGTGAGGGCGCCCGGCGCGTTACCGAGGCGAAACTGCTGCGCCACGAGCATAGGCTGCGGCAGCAGGGCGATCTCGAGCGGACCGCCAAGGACGACCTCGCGCCCGGTGGCTTCCGCCAGTATCCCCGCGAGCCGGGCCTTGTGCGGCTCCCAGTCGATCGCCCGGGGCAGGATGAGCAGACCGGCGAGCAAAGCCACCAGACACGCGGTGCCCCAAGCCAGCCTCCGCACAAGCTGTGCAACCGCCTTAAGCAAGTATGAGAGGATCGAAGGCATCGGTGGATGTCCGGCAATTATTCTGAAGACCGCTCCGTCATGCCCGATGGGCCGGTAACTGTCCTCGCACGGAAGCTTGATCCGCTCGTCCCGATAGGCAGATCAGGTCGCTCCGCCTGGGCTGGGCTTTTGGAAGTTCTTGTCATGGTCGGCCATGATCCCACCGCACGCGGTGCCACGTCTTGCTTTGGATCAAACCGACTTGGGTGGGTGCTATTCTTCGGACTAAGCCCTGAAGAAGGGTCCGGCGCTCTTGCTGGAGATGGCGTCCCCGAGAGGATTCGAACCTCCGACCTCCGGTTTAGGAAACCGCTGCTCTATCCGGCTGAGCTACGGGGACGTGGGGGTTTTCTAGCCCATCTCGGGATTGTTTGGGAATCTTGTTTGGGACTTGGTTCCAAGGCGCTCGCGGCTTCTTGCCCTCGAGCACGCCGTCCAGGTGATGCCCTCCATCCTCTTGAGGAGGGCGCTGGCCGCGTCAGGTGTTGCCCCGCTTACCCCGGGTGTGGTCTCACGGGCTGCCCCGGGAAATCTACCAGATTTTCGGCCAGCCACCGCCGGGCCTGGTGGAGGCTCCCGAACAGTTTGATCGGGCGGTCGCCATTGGTGGCCTCTGCGAATATTTCCGCGAACCCCTCGCGTTCGAGATCGACCACGAAAGCGAGAGGACCGCGCGGGGTGGCATCGGGCCCGCCGCGGAGAGCCTTGGCGATACCGCTCACCTTCTCCCTTGTCGTAAACGACGTCGAGCCTGTGACGTCCACGATCTTCGCATACCCCCGAATCGCCGGCGGCTTCATCTTCTCTATGCTTCCGATGATCTCGTCATCGGTGACGTGCCCCCGGGCAACGATCAGGATGGTCCTGTTCAGAGCAGATATATCCACGTGAATCGGCATCGCAACCCACCCTTCTCTTGCAGCTGAGGCCACCCGCGCTCACATCGTCAGTAGCGGACGATCAACGAACGCTTGACCGTCTTCCCACGGACAGCCGAGCCTCGCGCCAACGACCGACCTTCGCCCGTCCGGACCCAAGCCTCAAGAGTACCTCACCCTGAGCGGCGCAGAATAGCTCGACCAGTTGTCGCGTAACTTACACGTCAGGTATGCAAGGCCGGGACTCAAACCAGAAACGGGCGTTGGTCGGGTGCTGGACGGACCCCGGCGGGAAAATTGCGGCCATCCGCCAAACCTTCCGGCTGGGTTGGATTATCCCAGCGCCGCCGCTTCCGCCTCCAGCCTCAAGGCTGTCGCCTCCAGTTCCTCAATGTACTCCTTGGTGCGCGCTCGATCGGCCGCGGAAGTGAACGCTCCCGAAAGCCTGCGACCCTGGGCAGCGAGCCCCCGGCTCGCGCCGGCCTGTTGTAGCAACTCTGATTTCAACATCATGTTCAGCCTCGGTGTGGGCGCCTGGGCTTGCGTACAGCTAGGACGGAGACGCTTTGGCGTCTGTTCCGAATTGCACACGTGGCCGTCATTGTTGCTGGGAATTGCGCGCTCAGCTTTGCCAGATCTGAGACGTGGGGCTGCCCATGAGAGGCATGGTCCACACGCGAACGACCCTTTGCCGTTGCGGTTGCACCCTCACACGGTTTAAGAAAATTTCTCGGTCGGCCGACCTGCCGCGCCGCCCGTTATAGGTCCAGGCGCCCTCCGTCGTCGGTCAGGTAGACTGAACGCGCTTCGTCTCCGGCTGGAAGACGCTGGAGCTGGGCCAGATAGCCAAGCCGATGGTCGCTGAATCGGTTCTTCAGCGGACCGACAATGAACAGGTGAACCCACTGTCTCGTGCGCTGGTGCCATTGGCGGGGCGCCGCAGCGCCCCGCATTTCTTTGGCTTATAGATTACTGAAACCGGCGATTGTTATTATGCGGGTCGACCGCATTCGGAACGCCATCGCGATCCTTATCGCCCCAGGCCTGATTGGGACGGCGGTTGTTGTTCTGAGGGTCGACTGCGTTGGGAACGCCGTCTCGATCCCTGTCACCCCAGGCCTGGTTCGGGCGGTTGTCGTAACGGTCGACGCGGTTTGGAACGCCGTCGTGATCCTTGTCGCCCACACCCCGATTGGGGCGGTTGTTGTAAGGGTCGACCGCGTTGGGAAGGCCATCGCGATCCTTGTCACCCCATGCCTGCGCATCTGCAGGCTGGAACGGCGAGGTGACGATCGTTGTCGCCGCTAGAGTGCCAGCGGCGACGAGAGTCGTGAGAAGAACCCGGCTGAGCATCGGTACCTCCATTCTGCGCGGATCGCGTGTCACTGTTGACAATACGCAGTCCGCGCGGCGCCGTTGCTCGACGCTCTCGAATTTCGGTTTCGGCGGAACATCCGGCAGCCGGATTTGACGGGAAGGCAGGCCTTGCCCCGAACGAACTGGTCGGGCCGCGGGCGGTGGTCCGCTCGAGCCGCCGGGTCAGCGACTGGCTCGGGCCTTTCCTTCGTCCTCTGGTTCACGCCCACTGAAACTGTGCGGCGTTGCCTCCCGCTCTGCGCCGGCGCGCTTCGGTTGCCTCAGCGCTTGCGGACGAACTCGGCGCGCAGGACCAGACCCTTGATGGTGTCGTGGCGGCAGTCGATCTCCTGAGGGTCGCCGGTCAGGCGGATGCTCTTGATCACTGTGCCGCGCTGCAGGGTCTGGTTGGAGCCCTTGACCTTCAGATCCTTGATCAGGAGGACGCTGTCGCCGTCGGCCAGCAGGTTGCCGACCGAATCGCGTACCTCGACGGCTCCCGCAGCGGCTTCGGCTGCAGCCTTCTTCGCGGCAGCTTCGGCCGCGGGTATCCACTCGCCGCTGGCCTCGTCGTAGACATACAAGGTCGAACTCTGCCTGTTCGATGCGAGCGGCGAGCGGGAGATCGATCGAATCGTCTTGCCGGAATACACGGACGAGGTCTGGCACGGCTATCTTCCCGATGCCCGGCCCGGCACCGTCTACGGCTATCGCGTCCACGGTCCCTACGAACCGACGGCGCGCCATCGCTTCAACCCGAACAAGCTGCTGCTCGATCCCTACGCCAGGCAGGTGATCGGCAAGCTGACCTGGAACCCGGCGCTCTTCGGCTACAAGATGGAAAGCGGCCCCATCCTTCCGGGAACCGTTTGGTCGATGAGGCGTACCACGTCGGCTTTCCGGCTATCAAAGCAACCAGCCTGAGCTTCAGCTCAAGGGGAGCCCCGCATTCGTGACATCTATGAACGGGGGAGTGTCCTCATTTCTGCCGCGCAACACCCTTGCCGCAAATGCAGCCATCGCCGATTGGGCCCGAGTCAGGTATTTTAAGCCACCGCCCAGTATAATGGGTGGCCGAATCTCGACATACGGACGGGCACCACGCGGTGGCTGCCGCCTCATCAAGGTTAGCCCTTGCGTATCGCACAACTTCGCCCGTCTGAAGGGGTTTATCTGGCTGGACTTGTTCCGCGCGGAGGGCGGGCGAACTACAGACGAGGGCCACGAAGACCCATGTAGTCATTTTGAACATCGCTCAAACTCCCGATGCCACCTATCGACCAGACGCGCCGGCCGCCGCTCACCGCCATGATCGACGGAGATTATGCCACATGAAAAATGCGGATTTCCTTGCAAACTATCAAATGGAAATCTTGGGAAGCTTAAAGGCACCGTGAATCGAATGCCGTTTTCTGCCGTCCAGACCTGAGCACCACCTCAGCTATCAGTCCTGCATTAGAGTCTACCATCGACGTTCTGCACTGTCGGATCTTCAAGCCTGAAGCACATGACCTGCTGCCTCATAAAGAGATCTCTCTCGCACAAGCCGGACTATCGCTGATGCCCCGAGCCTATACCCAGCTTCAAAGCCTGCTGCCGCAGGGAACCTGCTGTGCGCTTCATCTGCTCCGCAAATCCCTGCAACTGGCGTTCTCGTCTTCGAGTGCTTGCTTCGACTTCCAGCGATGCCTCATTAGCTCCAAAGAACCATCGTCATAAAGAGGCGCCCATCCAGCGGTGGCTTATGGTTCTACATTCGGTATGCGCCGGAAGAGCGCGGTCGAACCGCATGGAGTGCGGCCGGCGTTCCCCGCGGAACCAGACGCATCGAGGGTATTGTTGTCGGCCGAACGGCAAGCGGCAGCGTTGATTTTCTAAAGGTCACTGATGGTGGGCGAAACGCCGGCCTATAGGTCTGCTGCAATGGCCGCAAAGAAGACGACAGCCAGAACGAACCCCAACGCCGCGGCAAAGAACTGCGGTGTTCGCCCGCTTTCCAGGCCGGCTCAAATTACGGCGAGGTCCTTTGGCTTTGTAAGAAGGAGCAGGGGAGCGCGAAGATGATCGCCGTCCATTTGGCGACCTTGCGATAGTTACATTTGTGTTCCATTTAGGTCACTATTCCTCGCTGCCGCCGCTGGCGACGAAAAGGGCAGCTATTTCTGCCCGAAAGGAGCAAGCATGGAGAGACGAACTTTTGTTGCCGCGTGGGCGGCAGCGTTTTCGATCCCCCTGATCGCCGGTGCGCAGGCGAGAGTGAGTGGCACGGTCAAATGGTTCGATGCGACCAAGGGTTTCGGTTTCATTCATCCGGATGATGGCGGCCATGACGTGTTCGTCCACATCGACGCGGTCCACCGCGCAGCCCTCTCCGACCTGAAGAAAGGTCAGAAGATAAGCTACGTTCTCGAAACTGATCGCGTCAAAACCTTTGCCAGCGCTCTAAAGTTGGAGGACTGATCGCAGTCTGCCAAGTTGGTTGGGCGGTCGCATGGGGCCTGCCCGCGGTACGTGCTCATGTCGATATCGGCGATCCCCGTCTGCTGTGGCGAGCAACATCATCTGGTCGCTGCCGTCCCTCAGGCTGCTTGATCGTCGAGCCGGCGGTTTTGCCGATATGCAGGTAGTGGAGCATCCTGCAATGGTCGCACGCGACAAGCTGCTCCTCGGCCCCGGACAAAGGCTCGTGCCACCGGCGGGGCGCCGCAGCGCCCCGCGTTTTTCTGGCTCCAGGACAGATTACTGCATTGGGAACGCCATCGCGATCCTTGTCACCCCATGCCTGCGCATCCGCAGGCTGGAACGGCGAGGCGACGATTGTGGTCGCCGCAAGAGTGCCAGGGGCGACGAGGGGCGTCAGGAGAACCCGGCTGCGCATCGGTCCCTCCATTCTGCGCGGATCGCGTTTCAGGTTGAGAAGACGCAGTCCGCGTGGTGCCGGTGCTCGACGCTCTCGAATTTCGGTTTCCGCCGAACATCTGGCAGCCGGATTTGCAGCGAAGGCAGGCCTGGCGCCGAACAAACTGATCGGGCCCTCTCGCGGTGGTCCGCTCGAGCCGCCGGGCCATCGACTGGCCCGGTCCTTTCCTCCGCCCTCCGGTTCACGCCCACTGAAACTGTGCAGCGTCGCCGTCCCGCGATGAGTGCGCCCCGCGCCGGAGCGGCTTGGTTGCCTCAGCGCTTGCGGACGAACTCGGCGCGCAGGACCAGACCCTTGATGGTGTCGTGGCGGCAGTCGATCTCCTGGGCGTCGCCGGTCAGGCGGATGCTCTTGATCACTGTGCCGCGCTGCAGGGTCTGGTTGGAGCCCTTGACCTTCAGATCCTTGACCAGGAGGACGCTGTCGCCGTCGGCCAGCAGGTTGCCGACCGAATCGCGTACCTCGACGGCTCCCGCAACGGCTTCGGCTGCAGCCTTCTTCGCGGCAGCTTCGGCCGCGGGTATCCACTCGCCGCTGGCCTCGTCGTAGACATAGTGGTCGTCGTTGTCGGCCATTTTCGTTCGGCTCCTGAAGGAAAGCGTGCGCTCTACAGGCCGACAACGGCCGTCGCAACCCCGCGCATTGTCCCGCCCGGTCGCCAGCCGGGAGCCGGTTAATCGGGGCCGTGCACCACCTGCACCACCACCCTGCTGGAACAGCGATCAGGCAGGACTCCGCGCGGTACGCTACCGGCAGCGATGCGGACACCGGTGCTGACCTCGCTGCTGGAACTGCCGCAACGAACGTGCCTCCCGGCCGTTGAACAAAGTCGACCAGGGGAGACACAACCATTTCCGTTTCAGTCACTGCCGTTCTCGCGCCGGGCGCCGCTGCCGTTGCGGTCTTGGATACCGAAGCATGAGTGCCGTTCGCCTGAGCGAGGGCCTCCCCTATCCTCTGGGCGCCACCTGGGATGGACTCGGCGTCAATTTCGCTCTCTTCTCGGCCAATGCGACCAAGGTCGAACTCTGCCTGTTCGATGCGAGCGGCGAGCGGGAGATCGATCGAATCGTCTTGCCGGAATACACGGACGAGGTCTGGCACGGCTATCTTCCCGATGCCCGGCCCGGCACCGTCTACGGCTATCGCGTCCACGGTCCCTACGAACCGACGGCGGGCCATCGCTTCAACCCGAACAAGCTGCTGCTCGATCCCTACGCCAGGCAGGTGATCGGCAAGCTGACCTGGAACCCGGCCCTCTTCGGCTACAAGATGGAAAGCGGCGACGATCTCACCTTCGACGATCGCGATAGCGCTCCCTTCACCTACCGAAGCTGCGTCATCGACCCCGCCTTCAGCTGGGGCCGTGCGCCGCGCCGCCGCACCTCGTGGGAGAATACGATCGTCTACGAGGCGCATGTCCGTGGCTTCACCCAGCTTCATCCGACCGTTCCGGAATCGCTGCGCGGCACCTATGCCGGGCTCGCGTCGGCCGAGATCACGAACTATCTCTCCTCGCTCGGCGTGAGCGCCGTCGAACTGCTCCCCGTCCACACCTTCGTCGACGACAGCAACCTGCTCGAGAAGGGGCTGAAGAACTACTGGGGCTACAACACGATCGGCTTCTTCGCGCCGGCGCGCCGCTACGCCGCCAATCCGGATTTCGCCTTCGCCGAATTCAAGGAGATGGTGGCGCATCTCCACGCCGCCGGCCTCGAGGTCATCCTCGACGTGGTCTACAATCACACGGCCGAAGGCAACCAGCTCGGGCCGACGCTCTCTTTCAAGGGCATAGACAACGCGTCGTATTATCGGCTCGCGCCGGACCGGCGCTACTACATCAACGACACCGGCACCGGGAACACGGTCAACCTCAGCAATTCCCGGGTGCTGCAGCTCGTCATGGACAGTCTGCGCTACTGGGCGACGGACATGAGGATCGATGGCTTCCGCTTCGACCTTGCGACCATCCTCGGCCGCGAGCCTCACGGCTTCGAGGAAGAAGGGCGCTTCCTCGACGCCTGCCGGCAGGATCCCGTTCTGTCGGAGGTCAAGCTGATCGCCGAGCCGTGGGACATGGGGCCCGGCGGTTACCAGGTCGGTCGCTTCTCGCCGGGATGGGCGGAGTGGAACGATGCCTTCCGCGACACGGTGCGCGGCTACTGGCGCGGCGACGAGGGCAAGGTTGCCTCGCTCGCGGCCCGACTGACGGCCTCGGCCGATCTCTTCGCCAAGCGCGGGCGCAAGCCCTGGGCATCGATCAACTTCATCACCGCCCATGACGGGTTCACGCTGGGCGATCTCGTCGCCTACAACGACAAGCACAACGAGGCCAACGGCGAGGACAACAAGGACGGACACTCGCACAATCTCTCGAACAATTACGGCGCCGAGGGACCGACCGACGACCGCGACATCCTCGACACGCGTCTGCGCCAGATGCGCAACATGCTGGCGACCCTCATCCTGTCGCGCGGCACGCCGATGCTGCTGGGCGGTGACGAGTTCGGGCGCAGTCAGAAGGGCAACAACAACAGCTACTGCCAGGACAACGAGATCTCCTGGGTCGACTGGGAAGGCATCGGTCCGGCCGAACGCGACCTCGCCGAGTTCGTGCGCAAGCTGATCATGATCCGTCATGCCCTGCCGATGCTGCGGCGGGGCCGCTTCCTCACCGGCGCCTTCGACGAGGAGCTGGGCGTCAAGGACGTGAGCTGGTTGACGCCGGCGGGCGAGGAGATGACCGACGACAACTGGAACGACGGCAACGCCCGCTGCCTCGGGGTTCTGCTCGACGGCCGCGCCCAGGAAACCGGCATCCGCCGGGTCGGCTCGGATTCGACGTTGCTGATCGTGATGAACGCCCACACCGATACGGTGCCGTTCACCTTGCCCGAG
Organism: Reyranella sp.; assembly: GCF_965279625.1. GTDB lineage: Bacteria > Pseudomonadota > Alphaproteobacteria > Reyranellales > Reyranellaceae > Reyranella. The sequence goes on along the minus strand of NZ_OZ257251.1, from coordinate 3,835,124 downwards.
GCGGTCGGCGGCAGCCGATGGGTGCGTCTGATCGATACCAGCGACCCCGAAGGCGAGCCGCTGGGGCTACGCGATTTCCGCCAGGTCTACGACGTGACGGCGAGATCGATGCTCCTCTTCGTTCTCCAGCCCACGCGAACGCCGCAGCGCAGCACGGCGGCCGAACGCTCGTTCCAACGCGTCGTACAGGCAATGGACGAGGCGTCGACCAAGGCCGTGCAGTTCGGCTTCGACTGATCAGACTGACGTGGGGTTGCCGCAAGAAGTGCCTTCCTGCGGCAACCCGAAGACGCTCCAGGCCGTTCGGACACCATGATCACCCAATTGGACCCCCCGCTCCCGCTCGAGACCCCGAAGGGTCCGGGCCTCGCTCATTTCCTCATCGACTATGGGCCCGAATCCCACCTTCTGTGGGTCGTCTTCCTCGACGAGGGCGGCGCCTGCTGGACCGTTCCCAATCCCGAAATCCGCATCCAGAGCAACTGGTCCCTGCGCCGGCGCGAGAAGGTGGCGGCTCACTAGCCAGAGCGGTCGACTTGCCGTTGGCGAAGAAAGCTCCGTAGCGCAACTCCCATTGCTTCGGTTCGTTCGCTCCGGACACTCACTGGACGGAGATTCAAATGAAGAGATTGGTTCTAGGCAGTTTGACGGCCGCGCTTCTGGTGGTAGGCGTCTCGACGATGACCGCCGCGCAGACGCCCTCCGTTCCGGAGCGGGCCGGCGTAAACTCCACCCTGGGCATTGCACCGTCGACCCAGGACTTCGTCACCCAGGCCGCGATCAGCGACATGGCCGAGATCGAGTCGAGCAAGCTTGCGGCCACCAAGACCGACGGCAAGACCAAGGCCTTCGCCGAGAAGATGATCAAGGATCATACCGAGACCTCGATCGAGCTGAAGGGTCTTGTGACCGGAGGCAAGGTGAAGGCCACGTTGCCGACGGAAATGGACGCCGCCCATAAATCCAAGATCGACAAGCTGAAGGGCCTGTCCGGCGCGAGCTTTGCCAAGGAGTACGACGAGATGCAGGTCGCGGCCCATAAGGACGCCGTCTCGCTGTTCGAGCGCTATTCGAAGAGCGGCGAGAATGCCGAGTTGAAGGCCTTCGCCGCCAAGACCCTGCCGCATCTGCAGATGCATCTGAAGATGGCGGAAGACGTCAAGAAGTAGCGAAAAGGCCCCGAACGTAGAAACGATCGGGGCCTCTCTCTTTCGAGCCTATTTCTTCGTTCCGGAGCCCGGGGCGGCCTGCTTGGCGTGCTGGTCTGCCATCATCGTTTCCGGCAGGACCTTGGCCAGCGCGACCTGCAGCTTGTTCTGCCAGCCGCTGACCACGCCGCTCTCACCCGCCATCATCGCCTTGAAGCCGTTCTCCGCCACATCGGCCGGATCGTCCTTCTCCGCGCGGCCGACCTTGGTGTCCATCATGTCGGCGCGTTCGAAGAACTCGGTCTCGGTCGCGCCCGGCATCAGGCAGGTGACGGTCACGCCGCGGCCCTGCACCTCCGCCCGAAGCGCATACGCGAACATGTCGATAAACGCCTTCGTGCCGTTGTAGACGGCCTGATAGGTGCCGGGCATGAAGCCTGCGATCGAGCCGGTGATCAGGATGCGGCCGTGTCCGCGGCCGGCCATCTCCCGCCCGACCTTGTGCAGCAAGTAAACCGTACCGGTGACGTTGGTGTCGATCACATGGCGGATCTCATCCCAGTCCTGGTCGAGGAAGGCCCTGCCCAGCCCATGGCCCGCATTGGCGAGGAGGGCATCGATCGGCCGGTCTTTCACCGCAGCGAGCAGCCGGTCAACGCCCTCGGGCGTCGCAAGATCGACCTGCACCGCTTCCACGCGGCCGCCCGCTTGCGCCAACGCACGCGCGGCCTCTTCGATGCGAGGATCGTCGGCCGCGACCAGCAGGTCGAAGCCCTCGGCGGCACACCGCTTCGCCAGTTCGTAACCGATGCCGGAGGAGGCTCCGGTCACGATCGCGAGCGGGCGCGCCGCGCGGTTCCTGTCCTTGGCGGAGACCGCCATATCCGTGTTCTCCGTGTTCATGGCTTGAGGACCACCTTGATGCAGCCGTCCTTCTTGTCGCGGAACGTCTTGTAGAGTTCCGGGCCCTCTTCGAGGCTCGCGGTGTGCGTGATCACGAAGGACGGATCGATCTCGCCGCGTTCGACCCGGTCCAGGAGCTTCGGCAGATAATGCTGCACCGGCGTCTGGGCCATCCGGAAGGTGAGCCCGCGATTGATCGCGGAGCCCATCGGTATGTTGTCGAGTAACCCGCCATAAACGCCGACGATCGAGACGGTGCCGAAATTGCGACAGCTCTGGATCGCCTGCCGCAACACGTGCGGTCGATCGGTGCCCATGAAGGTCGCGACCTTTACGCGATCGATCACCGAGTCGAAGCTTGCCCCCGTCCTCGGTTCGGTTCCCACGGCATCGATGCAGGCATCGGCACCGCGCCCGTGCGTCAGGTCCTGGATGCGGTCGTAAACATCCTCCTTCATGAAATCGATGGTGATCGCGCCGGAGGCGGCGGCCATCGCCAGCCGTTCCGGCACCGTGTCGATGGCCAGGACGCGGGCGGCGCCCAGCAGGAAGGCGCTCTTGATGGCGAACTGCCCCACCGGGCCGCAGCCCCAGATGGCGATCGTATCCTCCGGCTGGATGCTGCAGAAGTCTGCCGCCATGTAGCCCGTCGGGAAGATGTCGGAGAGAAACAGCACCTGCTCGTCGGTCAGGCCGTTGGGGACTTTGATGGGCCCGACATCGGCATACGGCACACGCAGATATTCGGCCTGGCCGCCGGCATAGCCGCCCAGAAGATGCGTGTAACCGAAAAGCCCAGCCGGAGAGTGACCCCAGAGCTTCTCGGCCTTTTCCTTGTCGGGGTTGGTGCGCTCGCACCCCGAGAAGAAGCCCTTCTTGCAGAAGAAGCACTCGCCGCAGGAGATGGTGAAGGGTACGACGACCCGGTCGCCCACCTTGAGGGCCTTGTTTTCCGCACCGACCTCGACGACCTCGCCCATGGTCTCGTGGCCGAGAATGTCGCCGCCTTCCATGCCGGGCATGACGCCATTGAAGATGTGAAGATCGGAGCCGCAGATCGCGCAGGCGGTGACCTTGATGATTGCATCACGCGGATGCTGGATCTTGGGATCGGGAACGGTTTCGCAGCGTATGTCGCTCTTGCCGTGCCAGGTCAGCGCCTTCATCGGACCTCTCCTACGTCTCTCAGGAACGGGAATCGGGGGACCGCCCGCAATCGCCGGCGGGTTTGGTCGGTGTCAGGCCGCCAGGGTCGTGGGACGGCGCTCCGCGTCCGTGCCTTCCGGCGGCTTGGAACGCCGAACGGCGAGCGTGGCGCCCGCCGGGGCCTTCCCTTGCGCGGCCAGGGCCACCGCCTGCCGCCCGTCGAGAAAGCCCTCGGCCCAACGGTCCCGCGCCGACGCGAGGGAGAAATCATACGGGGCTTCGGGGCCGGCCTCGCCGCTAACGGGAAGGTAGCTCAGGTACAGGATGGCCGGCGTATCGCGGCCTTCCGCGAGATCGCGTTGCCACAGCCGGCGATACGCTTCCAGCCGGTACCAGGTCTGATTGCCGAACAGGATCGCATTCTTGCGGGCAAGTGCTTCCTGCAACCCGACGGGCCGCGCCCCGTCACGGGCGAAGAGATCCGCGACGATCAGCGTGCCCTCGCTGCCGGCCAGTTCGTCGAGCACAGGCTCGATCGGCGCGTTCATCGAGAGGCCGCCGTCGCCCAGCAGCCGGCCGCCGATCTCGACGGGGGCGAATTCCGGCAGGAAGCCGCAGCTCGCAAGGATGTGGTCGATCTCGATCCGGTCGCCCTTTCCGGTGTCGAAGATCACCGCATCGCCGCTCTCGATGTCGGTGGTCGCCACGGTGAAGCGCAGATCGCCGGAGTTGAGACGCCCGAAATCAATCGACTTCTTCAGGAAGGCGACCGTCGGCGCGAGATCGTAGAAGCCGGTAAACTTGAGCCGTGGACCCAAGGTCTGAATATGGCCGAGAGCGCCGAACAGCCTGGACTGGACGGCACTCACCCAGTTCAACGCGTGACGCGTCGCCCAGAAGCACAGCGCGTTCACGCTTTCCGGGCCGCGCAGCCAGTAGCTGCGCAGAACGTCGAAGCGCTTGTCGGCCGGCGTGCCGACGATCAGCGCGCCATTCAGCGCGCCGACGGAACTGCCGGCGATCCAGCAGGGCGAAAGCTGCGAAGCGTCTGCCAGGGCTTCGTAAACCCCCGCCTGATAGGAGCCCAGCGCGACGCCCCCAGAGAGCACTAGCGCGGTCTTTCGATCATTCATCCTCAGGAGGCCTTCGCGTCTGCAACCGGCTTGCCCTGGACCATCTTGTGACCCGCAAAAGAGCGCGTCTCCGGGGGCGGTAGTGCGGAGCGGTTTTTCAGGTCAGCCAAAAGCTCTTCCTTCAGCATCTTGAGCCGGGCGCCCAGAGCCACCAGATCCACGTCCGCTTCGCGCGCCTGGGCGAAGATGCCTTCCTTCGGCTGCTCTTCTTCCTTCACGTGATGCTTGATCAATTCGGACAGAACCTTGACCTTGGCGTCGTAGAACTCGTCCTTGGGTGAGCCTTGCGAAAGCTCCGCAATCAGCACCTTTGCGCCGTCATGTTCGACATAGGCCTCGTCCAGCATCTCTTCCTCGACCTTCTTGTTGCAGGCCGGGTAGAAGATTTTCTCCTCGATCGAGGCGTGCACGGTAAGCTCGGTGCAGATCTCCCGAACCAGCGCGACCTTCTTGGTCTCGTCGCGGGTCGTCTCGAACTTCTCGAAGAGCGCCTCGACGTTGCGGTGATCGGCTTTGAGCAGGGCGATGGCATCCTGGGTGGTGGACATATGAGTTCCTTCTCGCTTCGCTTTGAATTGATGTGCCGGCACTCTCCGGTCCGACGGTCGGCCGGACGCCCGTCGAGGTGTGCCCGATCGGGTTTTCGAAAGAGCCATTCCAACGCCCAACGGCAGGTTTCAGAGGTCGTTGCTGCGTGCGCTGGAGCACCCACCGGCGAATGAGCCCTCCGTGACCGGAGGATGTCACCGGTGCTCTAGAGCCTTTGTTGCCAGTGGCAGGGGCCCGTATTACGGTCCGCCCGTGTGCGACAATTGCAGGGCGAAAGCATGATTCGGTGCGTGCGGATTTGGACGGGCGAGGACCAGAATTCGCATGTCGAGGAAGGCTGGATTGATCTGGAGACGGGTGCACACGGTGACCTGCTCAGCGGCAAGATCGCGGTGACCAGCGCATCCCTGCAGGAGACCCAGCCCGGCGGCACCTATGCCTGGCACACCGCACCGGTCCGCCAGCTCGTCGTCACCCTGAGCGGCACGCTCGATTTCAAGACCCGTGGCGAGCAGCATTTCACCCTCGCGCCAGGCGACATCCTGCTGGCCGAGGATACGACCGGCGGCGGCCACACCTGGCGGCTCGTCGACGATCAGCCGTGGCGGCGCCTCTATGTCGTGCTGGGCAAGGATGCCCCGGTGCCGTTCAAGCGCGCCGCCCCCCAAGACCACCGTTAGGAGAGCCCGATGGCAGACACTCATTCCGGCGACTTCGACGTCGTCCTGGTCGGCGCTGGCATCATGAGCATGACGCTGGCCACGTTCCTCAAGGAGCTGCAGCCTCATCTCAAGATCCAGATCCTCGAACGGCTGGAAGGCGAGGCACAGGAGAGTTCGGCCGCCTGGAACAACGCGGGCACCGGCCACGCCGCCAACTGCGAATTGAACTACACACCGCAGCGGCCCGACGGCAGCGTCGACATCTCCAAGGCTCTGGAGGTCAATGTCGAGTTCGACCTGTCGCGGCAGTTCTGGTCGTACCTGGTGAAGAAGGGCGCGATCGAGCGCGCCGATTCGTTCATTCACCCGGTGCCGCACATGAGCTTCGTGATCGGCGCGGAACGGGCGGCCTTCCTGAAGACGCGCCACGCCACGATGAGCGCCCATCACTGCTATCGCGGCATGGAATATTCCGAGGATCACAAGCAGATCGCCGAATGGGCGCCGCTGCTCATGGAAGGCCGCGATCCCGGCCAGGTCGTGGCTGCCACGCACATGGTCACGGGCTCCGACGTGAACTACGGCGCGTTGACGACCAACCTGCTGACCTACCTGCGGCGCCAGGAAGGCTTCTCGATCCAGTTCAACCAGGAAGTGACCAACCTTCATCGCGCGGCGGACGGCGGCTGGACGCTCGACGTCAAGGACGAGAAGTCCGGCGAGAAGAAGACGGTCGGCGCCCGCCGCGTGTTCCTGGGCGCGGGCGGTGCGGCACTCACCCTGCTGCAGAAGTCTGGCATCCCCGAAGCCGACGGCTTCGCCGGCTTCCCGGTGAGCGGCATCTGGCTGCGCTCGGGCAAGCAGGAGATCGCGACGCGCCACCTGGCCAAGGTTTACGGCATGGCGGCCAGCGGATCGCCGCCGATGTCGGTGCCGCACCTCGACACCCGCTATGTCGACGGCAAGCGCTGGCTGCTGTTCGGACCCTTCGCCGGCTTCTCGACCAAGTTCCTGAAGCACGGCTCGATGTTCGACCTGCCGCTGTCGCTGCGGCCGGACAATCTCCTGCAGCTGCTGGCCGTGGCCCGCGACAATCTTCCGCTCGAGGAATACCTGATCGGTCAGGTGCTGCAGACCAAGGGGCACCGCTTCGATGCGCTGCGCGACTTCTACCCGAGCGTCGACGAGAAGGACTGGGAGTTCGACGTCGCCGGCCAGCGCGTCCAGATCATCCGGAAGGACGTGGCGCGTACGGGCAAGCTGGAGTTCGGGACCGAGATCGTGCACTCGGCAGACTCCTCGATCGTGGCCCTGCTCGGCGCCTCGCCCGGCGCTTCGACCGCCGTCTGGATCATGGTCCACATGCTGGAGACCTGCTTCCATGAGGAGCTGGCCGGCCAATGGGTGCCCAAGCTGAAGGAGATGATTCCCTCCTATGGCCAGGACCTCAAGACCGACGCAGCGCTGGTCGAGCGGGTGCGCAAGGATACGGCTGAAGTGCTGGGCCTGCACACGGTCTGATGACCGCGCCGCAGGACCAGCTCACCGAGACCCTCGAAGTCCTGTTGCGCTTCGGCGCGCTGATGCTGCGCGCCGGCGACACCGCGTTCCGGGTGCGCGATGCCATGCGTCGCCTGGCCCATGCACTCGGCATCGAGCGGCTCGAGGTCGAGCTGTCGACCGTCGGCCTGACCGCGACGGCGTGGACCGGAAGCGAGGCCGCGACTCTGGCACGCGAGATCGGTCCGCCCGGCGTCGATGCCTCGAAGATCGCTGCACTGGAAGCGGTGTCGCTCCGCGCGGCTCCCGGCCTCCACACCGTGCAGTTCGGAGCCGAACTCGACCGGATCGAAAAGGCGGCCCCCTTGCACGGGCTGCTGCCGGTCGCGCTGTCGATGGCGGTGGCCTCGACGGCTTTCTCCTACCTCAACGGCGGCGACCTGCTGGCGACCGGTGCGGCGGCGGTCAGCGGCGGTATCGGCCAGGCGGCCCGGACCCTGCTATCGCGCCAGGGCTTCAACCAGTTCGCGATGACCGCGCTTTGCGCCGTGCTGGCGTCCGGCCTCTACTGTCTGATCGTGATCGGCTTCGGTGTGCGTACCTTTGCCTTCGCCCACGCGATCGGCTTCATCTCGTCGGTGCTGTTCCTGGTGCCGGGCTTCCCCCTGGTCGCCGCGCTGCTCGACCTGACGCAGCACCAGACCAAGGCCGGCATGACGCGTCTGTTCTACGGCGTGCTGCTGACGCTGAGCGCCGCCTGCGGCATGTCCGTGGTGGCGATGCTGGCCGGCCTTGCGGCGGCGCCGGCCGCGCCGCCGCCCGGCGCGATCGAGCCGCTCACCGTGCTAGGACGGGCACTCGCCTGCTTCGCCGGCGGCTATGGCTACGGCATCCTGTTCAACAACCCGCATCGCACGGTTCTGGCGGTCGCGCTGCTCTCGATGGTCGGCAACGAGGTGCGCCTCGGACTGCACGATCTCGGTCTTGCCCTGCCACAGGCGACATTCTTCGGCGCGCTGGCGGTCGGACTGGGCGCTTCGCTGCTGCGCGGTCGCCTGCACGCGCCGCGCATCGCGCTAACGGTGCCCAGCATCATCATGATGACGCCCGGACTGTTCGCCTTCCAGACGATCGTGTTCCTGAACCAGGGGAAATCGCTGTCGGCGGTCGAGGCCGCCGCGACCTGCGGCTTCGCGGTCGGTGGCATGGCGATGGGGCTGATCGCCTCTCGCTTTCTCACCGAGCGGCAGTGGCGCTACGAGCGCTAGCGTCTTTCCGAATCAGATCGAAATCACCAACACCAACCTCATGCTGAGAGCGCTCCGAGGGAGGGCGTCTCGAAGCATGGCACGAGCACCCCGTCTGTTATCCATCCGTCGAGACGCAGCCTGCGGCCGCTCCTCAGAATGAGGGGAGTGTGGGTCGACTTCAAACGGAGAGCCCCCAGCGCCTTGAGGACCCGAAACTCTTCCCCTTGCGGGCTCTGCAAAGGGGAAGTGCCCTCGTCTTACGAGGGCGATGGGGTCATGACCCCTCCGTCGGCTTCGCCGACACCTCCCCATTTGAATGGAGAGGAAGGCGAATTGCCTACTCCGTCGCGACGTAGGGATGAACCATCTTCGACGGATCGACGACCTTGTCGAACTCGGCCTCGGTCACATACTCGAGCTTGAGCGCGGCCTCCTTGAGCGTGAGGTCGTGGTCGATCGCGTAGTGGGCGATCTTGGAGGCCTTGTCGTAGCCGATCACCGGCGCCAGCGCCGTCACCAGCATCAGCGAACGGTCGACATATTCCTTGATCTTCTTGAGGTTGGGCTGGGTGCCCTCGACCAGGAACTTGCGGAAGTTGGCGCAGCCGTCGGTCATCAGCGTGATCGAATGCGCGACGTTGTAGATCATCAGCGGCTTGTAGACGTTCATCTCGAGATAGCCGCTGGCGCCGCCGAAGCCGACCGCCACGTCGTTGGCCATGACCTGGACCGCGATCATGGTCAGCGCCTCGGCCTGGGTCGGATTGACCTTGCCCGGCATGATCGAGGAGCCCGGCTCGTTCTCGGGGATGTGCAGTTCGGCGAAGCCGGCGCGTGGGCCGCAGGACATCAGGCGGATGTCGTTGCCGATCTTGTAGAGCGAGACCGCGAGGGTCCGGAACGAGCCCGAGAGCTGGACCAGCGCATCGTGGGCGCCCTGCACGGTGAACTTGTTGGGCGCCGTCACGAACGGCAGGCCCGTCAGCTTGGCGATCTCCGCCGCCGCCGCCTCGGCAAAGCCCGGGGCCGCGTTGATACCGGTCCCGACCGCCGTACCGCCCAGCGCCAGGCGATAGACGCCCTTCAGCGCATCTTCGACCCTCTCGATATTGTCGGCCAGCATGCCGGCATAGCCCGACCATTCCTGGCCGAGCGTGATCGGCGTCGCATCCTGCATGTGCGTGCGGCCGATCTTCACGATGTCGGCCCATTCCTTCGCCTTGGCATCGATCGAGTCGTGCAACGCCTTCAGCGACGGCAGCAGCCGCTCCTTGGTGTTGACCGCGGCGGCGATGTACATGACCGACGGAAACGAATCGTTGGACGATTGCGACATGTTGACGTGGTCGTTGGGATGCACCGGCGCCTTCGAGCCGAGCGGCGTGCCCGCAAGCTGGCAGCAGCGGTTCGAGATCACCTCGTTCACGTTCATGTTGAACTGCGTGCCGCTGCCGGTCATCCACACGTGAAGCGGAAACATGTCGTGATGCTGGCCGGCGAGGATCTCGTCGCAGGTCTCGAGGATCAGCTTGTGCGCCTGGTCGTCGAGTCGCTTGCCGTCATGGTTGGCGTTGGCGCAGGCCTTCTTCAAGGTCGCATAGGCGGTGATCATCTCGCGCGGCATCAGGTCCTTGCCGATGCTGAAATGCTCGAGCGACCGCTGTGTCTGGGCGCCCCAGAGCTTGTCGGCCGGTACGCTGACCTCACCCAGGCTGTCTGTTTCCTTGCGAACGTCTGCCACGCGGCACCTCATCTGGTTTGACGGCGCGACAGTACCCCAACCTCTCCGTGCCGTCAGTCGTCCGATGCCCGGGCCTTGCGCAGGGATTTGACCGCGCCATGGCGCTTCTTGTCGTCGACGCGGCGGCGCTTGGCGGACCGGCTCACTTTGGTCTTCACCCGCGGCACCGGCTTGTGGGTCGCCTCGCGGATCAGCTCGATCAGGCGGGCGAGCGCTTCCTCGCGGTTGCGCAACTGGCTGCGCTGCCCCTGGGCCACCAGGACCAGAACGCCATCCCGCGTGAGGCGCCGTCCGGCGAGACGCTCGAGCCGCTGGCGCACATCGTCCGGCAGCGAGGGCGAATTGCGAACGTCGAAGCGCAGCTGCACCGCTGTCGACGTCGTGTTGACGTGCTGCCCGCCGGGGCCGGCGGCGCGCACGAAACTCTCCTGGATCTCATCCGGGTCGATCGACAGCGAGCCAGTCACCCGGATCGGCGCCGCCCCGGTCGCGGTCATTCCTTGCCGCCGGCCTTGCGCAGCATGGCCTCGATGGACCCGCGGTTGTTCTGCTTGGCATAGGTCACCGCCGTGCGCCCGGTGAAGTCGCGCGAGTTGGGGTCGGCCTTCTTGTCGAGGAGAAGCCGAACGATCTCCGCATAGCCACGCCCCGAGGCGATCATCAGCGCCGTCTGCCCTTGGCGATTCTGGCCGCGCGGGCTCGCGTTGCGACGAAGCAGGATGTCGACGATCTCGACGTCGCCCTTCTCGGCAGCCCGCATCAGCGCCGTGTAGCCTTCCGGGTCCGCGGTGTCGGGCAGAGCGCCGCCCTTCAGGAGGGTCTCGACCACCGGAATGTGCCCGGCGCGGACCGCCACGACCAGCAGCGGCTGGCCGTTGTTGGCGGTCTGGTTCGGGCTCTCCTGCTTCAGAAGGGCCTGCCGCACCTTCTCCTCGTCGCCCTCGATGACCGCCTTGACGATCTGCTTCTGGCCGAACACGTCCGAATTGGATGTCTGAGCAAAGACCGCACCCGACAGGGCGACCATTGAGAAGGAAAGAAACGTGCGTCGGATCATGACTTGCTCCCGCGGGTCTCCTGATAGCGGACCTCGATCCGGTCCCAGATTTGCGCCTCCAGCGAGACGCCGTCGAAGCGATTGATCTGCTGCAGGCCGGTCGGCGAGGTGACGTTGATCTCGGTGAGATAGTCGCCGATCACGTCGATGCCGACGAAGATCATTCCAAGCCTCGCAAGCTCCGGCCCGATCGTCTCGCACAGCTCGATGTCGCGCTTGGTCAGCGTGGCCTTCACCGCCTTGCCGCCGACATGCATGTTGGAGCGTGCCTCGCCGGCCGCCGGCACACGGTCGATGGCGCCGACCGGCTTGCCGTCGATCAGGATGATGCGCTTGTCGCCCTTGCGCACCTCCGGAAGATAGCGCTGGGCGATCACCGGCTCGCGGCTGCGCTGCGAGAACATCTCCAGCAGCGAAGCGAAATTCTCGTCGTCGGGACGCACGCGGAAGACACCGGCGCCGCCATTGCCGAACAACGGCTTGAGGATGATGTCCTGGTGCTCCTCGCGGAACTCGCGCAGCGCGCGCGCATCGGCGGTGATCAGGGTCGGCGGCATCACATTGTCGAAATGCGTGACGAACAGCTTCTCCGGCGCGTTGCGGACGCTGGCGGGATCGTTGACCACCAGGGTCTTGGGATGGATGTGCTCGAGCAGATGCGTCGTGGTGATGTACGACATGTCGAACGGCGGATCCTGGCGCAGCAGCACGACATCGATGGTCGAGAGATCGATCATCTCGGGCGCGCCCAGGGTGAAATGATTGCCCTTCTCGCGGCGCAGCTTCATCGGCTGCGCACGGGCCATCACCTTGCGGTCACGAAAGATCAGGTCCGGCGGCGTGTAGTGCCACACGGTGTAACCGCGCTTCTCGGCTTCCAGCCCGAGCACGAAGGTCGAATCGCCGTCGATGTCGATCGTCGAGACATGGTCCATCTGGATGGCGACGTTGAGCTTCATGACAGTATCCTGACTTGGCGGCGCGGGACGTGGATCGGCTGTTTTCAGTTAAGGCCGCGGCGAAGTTCCTGCAACAGCGCCGAGGCGCTTCGCCGGAGATCGGTATCGCCCTCGAGTTCGAGGAGGCGCTCGTAGGCCGCGATCGCCGCCCGGCGCTTGTCGAGGCGGGCATTGAGCTGGCCGGCTTCGAACAACAGCTCGGTCCTGTCGGGCGCGATCGCCAGCATGCGGTCGAGGGAGCGGGCGACGCCGTGCCAATCCTCGCGCCTGGCCAGACGCAGGCGCACGTTGTTCTCGAGCCGCAGCAGCACGTCGCGGTCGGGAACGGGATCGAAATGCGCCGGCATCAGCTCGGCGTCGGGGCCGAGAACCTGCCGCAGGAGCCTGCGCAGATCGGCGGCCTCGCGCACGGCGCCCTCGTGAAACGGATCGACGACATGGCGTGCGCCGTCGATGCCGACGCGGATCAGGAAATGACCGGGAAAGGCCAGGCCTTCCGCCTGCCATCCCAGCGCGCGGGCGACGTGCAGGTAGAGGATCGACAGCGCCACCGGCAGGCCCTTGCGGCGCTCGATCACACGCACGAGATCGGCATTCTGCAGGTCGTCGTAGGTCTCGCCGTCGCCGCGATAGGCATAGGACCGCGCGATCACCTCCGAGAGCGACGCGGGCGAGGCGCCGCGCCGGTGAACCAGATCGGCAAGCTCGTCCGTCATTGCCGTGACGTGCTGGCGGAAGGGCGTGAGGTCGGTCGCCTCGCCGCGACCGAGCACGCTCAGCAGCAATCCCGCCTCCAGCAGATCGATGCGTTCGCCGTCGCCGGCGCAGGCATCCTTCAGTCGCTTCAGGTCCGCCGCGCGTTCGTCAGCCACGGGTCACTCCGGCGCTTGCCAGACGTCGGGCAGATGGCGCGGCCACATGCCGCCGACCAGCACCGCGTCGAAGCGCACCGAGCAGGCGGCGTAGCGCGGATGATGGGCGATGAACAGGCTGGCGGCGCGCGACACACGGCCGAACTGGCGATCGCCCAGCGCGTCGGCGGCCTTGATGAAATCGCCGCGCGCCTTGACCTCGACGAAGGCCAGCACGTTGCCGCGACGCGCGACGATGTCGATCTCGCCCAGCCGGGTCTTGTAGCGGCGCATCAGGATCGTGTAGCCGCCGAGCCGCAACCGCCAGACCGCCCGCCACTCGGCCGTATGGCCCATGCGATAGGCTTTCTGGCGGGCCTTCGTCGTCATGCCGCACTCCGCTTGAGCTCGAGCGCGCGGGCATAGACGTCGCGCCGCTTCAGCCCGTAGCGCGCCGCCACCTCGGCGGCGGCATCCTTGACCGATGCGCCCGCCATGGCCTCGCGCAGCGCCTCGTCGACCGTGTCGGCGCTGCGCGCACTCTCGGCGGAGGGCGCGCCGACCACGATGACGATCTCGCCCTTCACGTCGGGATGGGCGGCATAGTGGGCCGCGAGCTGAGCGAGCGGCGCGCGGCGCACCTCCTCGAACAGCTTGGTGAGCTCGCGTGCCACCGCGGCGGGACGGTCGCCCAGCAGATCCTGCAGATCGGCCAGGGATTCCGGCAGCCGGTGCGGCGCCTCGAAGAACACCAGGGTCGACGGGATGGTGGCCACTTCGCCGATCGCGCGGCGACGCTCGGTCTGCCGGGCCGGCAGGAAGCCCGCGAAGAAGAACCGGTCGGTCGGCAATCCCGACAAAGCGAGCGCCATGGGAACGGCGGAGGCGCCGGGCGCCGACGTGACGGAATGCCCGGCCTCTACCGCCGCGCGAACCAGCCGATAGCCGGGATCGGAGATCAGCGGCATGCCGGCGTCGGACACCAGGGCGACGCTCTTGCCGGCGGCGAGGGCGCGCACGAGGCGCGGCTCGGACTTGTCCTGCGTGGCGTCGCTGTAGGACACGGTCGGGGCGGAAATGCCGTAATGGGTCGCGAGTTTTGCGAACACCCTCGTGTCCTCGCAGGCGATCAGGTCGGCTGCCTGAAGCACGTCCAGTGCCCGCAGCGTGATGTCGCGCATGTTGCCGATCGGTGTGGCAACAATATGCAGCCCCGGGGAGAGCGGCGGTTTACGCGGGGGCTGCCCGCCGGTAGCTTGGGGCCGTTCGTCCAAGTCCATTTGCTTCCGATCGCCGGAGTTTCGCGCCGATGCGTAGGTCATTCATCGTGCTTGCCACCGCCGCCCTTCTGTTGGGCGCCTGCAGCGAGCCCCCCAAGACTAGCACGAGGACCGCGCAATCGGTGACCGTTCAGCCGAAGGCCGGTTCGCCGCTGACCGCCTCCGGCAAGGTCCGTGTCGCCCTGCTCCTGCCGCTCAGCGGACGCGCCGCCCCGATCGGGCAGGCGATGCAGCAGGCCGCCGAAATGGCGCTGTTCGACAGCAGCTCCAAGGAACTCGCTTTGTCGGCCTACGACAGCGGTGAAAGCGCGGAAACCGCCGTCGAAGCCTATCGCAAGGCCCGGCTCGATGGTGCAGCCCTCGTGCTGGGACCGCTCTACGGCACGTCGGCCAGCGCCCTGGCGCCGCTGGTGAACCAGGGCGGCATGAACGTGTTGGCCTTCTCCAACGACGAGCAGGTCGCCCAGCGCGGCGTCTGGATCATGGGCATCGCCGCCCCGCCGCAGGTCCGCCGCGTGGTCGATCATGCGCTGGAGACGGGAATCCGCCGCTTCGCGACCTTCGCGCCACAGACGACCTATGGCGAGCAGATGTCGCGCACGCTCGAGACCTATGTGACGACGCGCGGCGGCACCGTGGTCGGCCGCGAATTCTTCGACCCCAATGGTTCGAATATCGCCGCCCAGGCCCGCGAGCTTGCCGCCTCGGCCAAGGGCGACGGCGGCAAGGTTGCTGTCCTCGTACCGGTAGCGCCGCCCCTGCTGTCGACCGCGCTGGCCTCGCTGGCGACCAACGGCCTCGACGGGCGCGCGGTCCAGTACATCGGCACGGGCGTGTGGGACTTCCCCGGCGTCGGCGCGGAAACCATGCTGCGCGGCGCCTGGTATGCCGCCCCCGATCCGGCCAGGCGCGCCGACTTCGAGCGCCGCTTCGTTTCGACCTACGGGCGGCCGCCGCACCGGCTGGCCACCCTCGCCTATGACGGCGTGGGGCTGGCCGGCCAACTCGCACGGATGAAGCCGGGCGGCGACTTCTCGGCCGAGGCGATCACCAACCCCAACGGCTGGTCCGGCGTCGACGGCATCTTCCGCTTCCTGCCCGATGGCCGCTCCGAGCGGGCGCTGGCGGTGATCGAGATCCAGGGCGACCGCGGCGTGGTGATCAGCCCCGCCCCCACGACCTTCGCGGGCCAGCCGACGAACTGAAATGGCCGATCTTCCCAAAGCGGGCCTGCCCCGCGCCATCCTGTTCGACATGGACGACACGCTGATCCGTGCCTACGCGCAGCCGGAGGAGGCGTGGACCCGCCTGCTCCATGTCTTTTCCGCCCATCTCGACGCTCATGACCAGGCGGCCATCGCGCGCGTGCGGACGGCCGTCATGGAAGAGGCCCGGGCCTTCTGGAACGACCGGGCCGAGGCCGCGAAGTGGCGGCTCGACATCCCGGGCGCCCGTCGGCTCTCGGTCCGTCGCGGGCTCGCAAAGCTTGGCCGCGAGGACGACGAACTGGCCGACCGCATCGCCGATTCCTTCACCGAGCTCAGGCGCAAGGAATACCGGCTCTATCCCGACGCCCATGCCACGGTCGACGCGTTGCGCGATGCCGGCGTCCGCCTGGCCCTCGTGACGAACGGCGCGGGCGAGACCCAACGCGCCAAGATCGAGCGGTTCGAGCTCGCCCATCGGTTCCACCACATTCAGATCGAGGGCGAGTTCGGCCAGGGCAAGCCCGAACTCGCCGTCTACCGTCACGCGCTGGAGCGGCTGGGTGTGGCCGCGGAAGACGCTTGGATGGTCGGCGACAACTACGAATGGGAAGTCGTGGCGCCGCAGGCGCTGGGCATGTGCGGCATCTGGTACGATCCGTTCGACGCCGGCGTGCCGGCTCACGCTACGGCCAAGCCGACCCGCATCATCAAGCGGCTGGCCGAACTGATCGAGTAGAATTTGCCCGACAACAACTCCCCGTCGCCCTGAGCGAAGGACGACGGGAACTACTTTACGCCGCGCCGTTGCGCGGGGGCACGCCGATCGCGGCACGTTCGTAGACGGCCTTCACCTCGGCGCTGCGACGCCCGAGTTCGTAGCGCAGGCTGGTGTAGAGGTTCACCGGAAACGGCATGTCGGCATTGAAGTCGATGATCAGCACGACGCGAGTCTCGTCGGTCTGGTTCTTGACCCAATGCTCGCGCGTGTCGTCGAACACCAGGGGCACGCCCTCTTCCCAGAAGAAGTGGTGACCGCCGATCTCGATCCAGCACTTCTCCGGCTCGCTGGGCACGATCAGCGGATAGTGGAAGCGGACCACGCCGGCCGCAGAGCCGCGATGCGGCTCGATCTCGGCCCGGCCGGCCAGGATGCTGAACAGCGCGGTGTGCACGCCCGGCAGCCGGTTGATGGCGGCCATCGTGTCGGGAACGGCCGCGGTATTCGCCGTAATCTCATGGCCGTAGATCTTTAGAATGAACGTGCGCCACGCCCGGCCCGGCACGTAGAGATCCCGCGGATGGACCTCGTGCAGGGTCGGGATCGCTTCATGGTGGCTGAGCAGATAGTCCAGGTCGGCCTTGATCTTGTCGTGGCTCTTCCTGAGCTCGTCCAGCACCGGAAAGGACCTCAGCGCGTCCTCGCCCGACAGCGGCAGCTTGGGCATGTTGCGCAGGATCCAGTCCGACAGCTTGAGATTTAGGTTCTCCAGCGGCTCCTGGGGCACCCAGATGTTCTTGGTGAGATAGAAGCGGCCCTTCTGGCCGACGCCCTGAGGCTGATCCGTCGTCGTCGTCATGCGGGAGCAATCCTGCCTGCTGCAAATGCCCGATTTTCTTGCATCGATGGCGCGATTAGCTGCCGCCATGTGCTTCGCATAAAGCGCACTTCTGAGACAAACTTTTCCCGGATGCAATGCCCCTCAATGTCGCAAAAACCGTGTGGTCCGCACACTGCGCGAATGGACTATGGTGGGGGTCATGAAAATCAGGGCTAGGCGATGACACAAAATACACAGGCGGCCGGCGCATCGGCGGAAGCCATTCGTTCGCACTATGACGTAGGCAACGATTTCTATCGGCTGTGGCTCGACGAGACGATGACCTATTCCTCGGCGATGTGGCGCGACGAGAACGACGACGCCTCCCTGGCCGATGCCCAGCGCCGCAAGATCGACTGGCATCTGCGTAACGCCGGAGCCGACCGCTCGACGTCGTTGCTCGACATCGGCTGCGGCTGGGGCGGCATGTTGCGCGCCGCGGTCGCCACGCGCGCACCGGGCGCCCCGCCGCTGGCGCGCGGCGTCGGCCTGACCTTGAGCGATGCCCAGGCCGAACTCGCCCGCGCCGCGCTGCGCGAGGCCGGCTCGCCGCCCGTCGAGATCCGGGTCGAGAGCTGGGCCGACCATCAGCCGGCCGAGCCCTACGGCGCCATCATCTCGGTCGGCGCTTTCGAGCACTTCACCAAGCCCAAGGACGATGCGGCCACCAAGACCGCGATCTACCGCCACTTCTTCACGCGCTGCCGCGACATGCTGGCGCCCGATGCGCGCATGACCCTGCAGACCATCGCCTATGGCGATCCCGACGACAAAGTGCCGATGGGTCCCTTGGTCGAAGACATCTTTCCCGAATCAGAACTGCCGCGCCTGCCGGAGATCCTGGCCGCCGCCAACGGGCTCTTCGAGGTCGAGCGCTTTCGCAACGACCGCACCGACTATGGCCGGACCTGCGAGATCTGGGCGGCCAACCTCAAGAACCGGCGGGCCGAGGCGCTCGAAATGGTCGGCAAGGACCAGACGCGACGCTACGAGCGCTATCTCAAATTCTCCGCCTGGGGGTTCTTCTCGCACCGCCTGCACCTGCTGCGCTTCCGCCTGAAGCGCCGCTAGCTGCAGACATGACCGCCCTCGACGCCTTCGCCGCCAGCGTCACCGCCGACGCGCCGCCCGCCGGATCCAGTCCGGCGGTGCAGGCGCTGTGGTGGGTGCGCCGCGGCGACTGGGCGAAGGCCCACGAATGCGTCCAGGCGCACGAGGGCGAGCCGGATTGCGACAGCGTCCACGCCCATCTCCATCGCCAGGAAGGCGATCTCGCGAATGCCGGCTACTGGTATCGTCGGGCGGGCCGCCCGGTACCGCAGCAGTCCCTGAGCGAGGAATGGACGGCCCTCGCGATGGAGCTGCTCGAGACGACCTGACGGCGGGATCGGCCATCCGGCACACACCGTGCGAAATACCGGGCGACGTCGACCCGTCAGCGGTACCTGGATACCTGTTTCAGGGGTGCGACTCTGGCTTCGATTATTTCGTTTATTTCGTTTATTTCGGTTGGGCGCCTTGACGACGTCACCGGGGAAGCCCTGGTCCGCGCGTCGGGCCGTCCAGAAGGGACGACCGATCAGGACTCGTCGTAGCTGCGTTTGACGAGAGGCTTCGCTCTTCCGGCGCCTCGCGATCAGCTGCGTCCGGGAAGCCGCCACCAGGGAACGCCTCCCGGCCTCCTACGTTGGAGGGCAGGAGGCTACACCATGCTGGGCGCCATCGTCGTCATGATCATCTTCGCCGGCTCGCAGTGGCGCGCACACCGCCGCGCACGCGGTATCTGACGCCGGCTATTTGTCTTCCGGCTTCAGCATGAGCCGCTCGACCCGGCCGCCCTTGACCAGGTGCGTGTCCAGCACCTCGTCGACGTCTTCCTTGGTCGGCACCCGGTACCAGATCCCCTCGGGATAGATCACGAGGGTCGGCCCCAGCTCGCAGCGGTCGAGGCATCCGGCGTTGTTGATACGCACGTTCTTGAGGCCGAGCGCCTTGGCGCGGCTCTTCATGTGGTCCCGCAGAGCCTCGCCGCCGCGTTCGGCACAGCAGCCGCGCGGATGGCCGGCCGGGCGGCGGTTGGTGCAGCAGAAGACGTGGGCTTCGTAGTAGGGCTTGGGATCGGCTGGCTTCTCGCGCTGGCTCATGATCCGCCTATTCCTTCTTCGTCGATCCGCCGGTGGCGATGTTGGCGAGCTGGGACCAGAACACCTGCTGCATCTGCTGCATCTGGTCCATGCCCTGCATGGAGGCCGGCAGCCAGGTCTTGAAGATCGTCTCGGGGTTCATGGCGCCGAGGCTGGAGCGCAAGCGCTCCTCGATTTCACCCATGATGCGATCCTGCATGGGCTTGATGTCCGGCAGGCCCATGAAGGCACGAGCCTCCTCGGGCGAGCAAGTCACTTCAACATTCACCTTCATGATGGGCCACTCCGTTTTAACCAGCTTAGCATGCTATGACCCCGGCATGACGACCCCCCGGTTGGCCCCCTGGTTGGCCAAGAATCCGCGCAGCACGCGCCCCCTCGAATTCGGTCGCGAACAGCAGTTCGTGATCAATCCCAACGGGATTCCCGAACTGTGCGAGGAGCTGAAGGCCTGCCCGGCGCACAAGCCGACGCCGCTCTACGAGCTGCCGGCCCTGGCCGCGCGCCTGGGCGTGGGCGAGATCCGGGTCAAGGACGAGAGCCAGCGCTTCGGCTTCGGCGCCTTCAAGGCGCTGGGCGGCGTGATCGCGGTCGCCAACGTGCTGACCGGCGCGGTCGGCGACGCCCGTCATGCGTCCGTGTCCTTCGAGAGCGTGATGAAGGGCGAGCACAAGGACGTCACGGGCCGCTTCGTCTTCACCGCCGCGAGTTCGGGCAATCATGGGCGCTCGGTCGCCGCGGGCGCCAAACTGTTCGGCAATCGCTGCGTGATCTTCCTGCCGAAGTTCACCAGCGCCGAGAAGGAAGCCGCCATCCGGGCGCGCGGCGCCGAGGTGATCCGCGTCGACGGCGATTACGACACCGCCGTCGCTGAGTGCCGCCGCCAGGCCGAAACTAACGGCTGGACGATCATCTCCGACACGTCGTGGGAGGGTTACGATTCGGTGCCGCGCAGCGTCATGCGCGGCTATTGCGTGCTGGTCCACGAGGCGGCGGTCCAGCAATGGGCCGCGGCGCCCACACATGTCTTCGTGCAGGCCGGCGTCGGCGGACTGGCGGCGGCGGTGATCGGCTATCTCTGGGCGGTGTGCGACGAACGACCCGTCTCGATCGTGGTCGAACCCGAGAGCGCGGATTGCTGGTTCCAGAGCAACCTCGCCGGCAAGCCCACGCTGGCCAGCGGCAATGCCGACACGGTGATGGGCGGTCTCGCCTGCCGCGAGATCTCCCCCGTGACCTGGCCGATCATCGGCGCGGCGGCCGACTGGTTCATGACCATCCAGGAGGACGCCGTCCTGCCGGCGCGCCGTCTCTACGCCACGCCGCTGGGCCAGGATCCGGCCGTCATCTCCGGCCCCTCGGGCTGCGCCGGCCTCGCCGGATTGATGCGCGTCTGCACCGACGCCGAGGCCTTCAAGGCGCTGGGCCTGGGGCCGACCTCCCGCGTGCTGCTGATCAACAGCGAAGGCAATCTGGGCGAGCCATTGCCGACCTGAGCCCGCCCGTGGAGTGACGACGATGCCGGTCCCCGTCGAATACAAGCGCGCGTCGATGGACTTCGACCGGTTCATGATCGACGCGCGGGATATTTCCGGCCTCGCGACAACGCACCAGACCTACACGATGGTGCAGGGGGTGTTTCAGGCCTTCCGCCGACGCCTCGACGTGAAGGAGGCGATCCGGTTCGCCAACGTGCTGCCGCCGGTGCTGCGGGCGCTCTTCGTTGCCGACTGGGATCTCAACGAGCCACGCCGGCCGTTCGAGGATCGCGCGACCATGACCCGCGAAGTGCAGACGCTGCGCCCTGACCACAATTTCGCGCCGCACACCTCGATCCACGACGTTGCCGCCGCGCTCCGCAAGAACATCGACCAGGCCGAACTGGACCGCGTCCTGGCAAGCCTGCCGTCCGGTGCCTTGGCATTCTGGCAGGTCGATTGACCGGCAGTTGTCCTTTCCTTCCCTCTGCTCGCTGTGGTAGCAAATCGCGCCGAACCATCCGGCAGGGGGAGATACGAGAGAATGAACGTGGGGAAACTGGCGGGCCTTGGCCGCCTGATGATTGCTGTCGGCCTGCTGTCGACTTCTGCGGCTTGTGCGACGGTGGTCGGCGGCACCACCCAGGACGTCTACGTCGATAGCGAGCCGAAGGGTGCCACCTGCACGGTCAATCGCCAGGGCGCCACCGTCGGCTTCATCAAGCCGACACCGGGCAAGGTGGCCCTCTCGCGTTCCAAGGAAACCGTCATCCTGAGCTGCGCCCTCGACGGCTACGAGCAGTCGAACGAGGTCCTGGTCGCCAGCTTCACCGGTGCCACGGTGGGCAACATCCTGCTGGGCGGACTGGTCGGCGTCGCCATCGATGCGGCCTCCGGCGCCAACAACAAGTACCCCGAGCGCGTGATGGTCATCCTGACACCCGCGAGTTTCCCGAGCGACGACGCGCGGGATGACCACTATGCCGGCATCCGCCAGCGCATCGAAGCCGGCGCCAAGGCCGAAATCGACCTCGTAAACACTCGCTGCAGCTCGACGAACCGCGAACTCTGCACGATCGAGGCCAAGCAGATCGCCGACGCCCGCGACAAGGCACTGGCCGATCTCGACCGCCGCCGGCTGGCCGCGAAGGTGGTGCCGGCCTGACGTCAATTCGCTGACGTTCTTGTCTCGCTGCACGAAGCGACGCATCCTGCGGCCACATCACAGGAGTTTCGGTTCGTGCAGCTTCAGCTCAAGACCTGGCAGTTCGTCGAAGACTATCTCAAGTCCAAGACGGGCATCATCATCCCCATCGGCTCGACCGAACAGCACGGCCCGACCGGCCTGATCGGCACCGACGCCCTTACCGCCGAGATGGTGGGCCGCGGCGTCGGCGAGAAGGTGGGCGCGCTGGTGGCGCCGACCATCTCGGTCGGCATGGCGCAGCATCACCTCGACTTCGCGGGCTCGATCACGCTCAAGCCCACGACCCTGATCGCCGTCGTGCGCGACAACGTGCTGTCGCTGGCCAAGCACGGCTTCACGCGCTTCTTCTTCGTGAACGGCCACGGCGGCAACATCGCCACGGTGACCGCGGCCTTCTCCGAGATCTATGCCGAGCGCTCGATGGAGCGCATGAGCAACCAACCCTCGATCAAGTGCGCCCTTCGCAACTGGTGGGACAGCCCGGGCATCAAGCGCCTCAGCGCCGAACTCTATCCGACCGGCGAAGGCAGCCACGCCACGGCCTCGGAAGTGGCGCTGACCTGGTACAAATACCCCGAGACGATGGACCGCCGCGTGCTCGAGCCGCGCATCGCGCCGAACGGCTCCTTCGCCGACTCCGAGGACTATCGCCGCGCCTTCCCGGATGGCCGCATCGGCTCCGACCCGAGCCAGGCGACGCCCGAACACGGCAAGCGCTTCTACGACCAGGCGGTCGAGGACGTGGCGCGCGACTACGAGGCCTGGGTGGCGCGGTAGGGTTCTGGCTGAGGCACGATCACATCGGCCTTCACAAGAACCACCTCACCCTGAGGAGCATCGCGCAGCGATGCGTCTCGAAGGGTGGGAACGCGCACCTTGCCTGTTGCCCATCCTTCGAGACGCCGCGCTTCGCACGGCTCCTCAGGATGAGGTTTAGTGGGCGAACCTCAAGCGGAATGATCCTGGTCGATCGCTACCGCGATACCCGTTCACGATGCAGGATGTAGAGGCCTGAGCCCACGATCACGGCGATGCCGGCAAGCGCCAGGGTGTTGGGGACCTCGCCCCACACGACGTAGCCGATGGCGAGCGCCCACAGGATCGAGGAATAGCGGAACGATCCCATGACCGAGATCTCGCCGCCCGAGCGCAGCGCGATCACGAGGAACTGATAGCCGATCGCGAGCAGCAGCGACGAGGCCACGATGTAGCCCAGGGCGCGCGCATCGATCGGCTGCCAGCCCTCGACCAGCGCCCAGGCGCAGCCGACGACGGCGACGGTGATCGCCGTGGTGAAGGAGACGACGAGCGTCGGCACGGCCGGCGGCAGGTGGCGCGCGATGACGTCGCGAAAGGCGCCGAGAAAGGTGCCGGTGAGCGCCACCCAGGTCCAGCCGTTGATGTCGCCGGGCCGCGGCTGGATGACCAGCAGCACACCCGCGAAGCCTACGCCCACCGCGGTCCATCGCCGCCAGCGGACATCCTCCTTGAGGAGAAGCACGGCGAGCACCGTCAGGATGAGCGGCGTCGAGAGGTTGACGGCGGTGGCGATTGCGAAGGGGATCTGGAACAGCGCGATCAGGTAGATGATGGCCGCGCCCGCTTCCAGCCCGCCGCGCAGCATGACCTTGGGATGGACCGCGTAGGCCATCTTGCGCCAGGCGCCCGTCGCCAGCAGCGCCAGCCCGCACCACAGCGTGGCGAAGAGGCCGCGCACGCCGATCGACTGGACCGACGGTACGGTCTCGGCGGCGAGCTTGATCAGCGCATCGTTGAAGATGAAGACGACGACCGACGCCAGCATCGCCACGATGCCGCGGGTATTGTCGATCATGACCGGGCTGCTGACGAAGCGACTACTTCGCCATCTTCTCGATCATCTTCCACTGCTCGGCGGAGACCGGCACCACCGACAGGCGCGACTGGCGCACCAGGCCGAAATCCGCGAGCTTCGGATCGGCCTTGATGGCCGCCAGCGTCACCGAGTTCTTCACCGGCGCGACCGGCTTCACGTCGACGGTGACGGCCTTGCCCGCCGCATCGGTGGGATCGGGATAGGCGGGCTTCACGACCTCGGCGATGCCCACGATCTCCTTGCCCTCGTTGGAATGGTAGAAGAAGCAGCGGTCGCCGGGCTTCATCGCCTTGAGATTGATCGCAGCCTGGGCGTTGCGCACGCCCGTCCACGAGGTCTCGCCGTCCTTCACGAACTGCGCCCAGGAATAGACCGAAGGCTCGGACTTGATGAGCCAGTACGCCATTTCGTTTCCCCCTGCTCCTACTTGCCTTCGCGCCGCAGCGGCCGCGCCAACAGGGCGCGAATCGAATCGTCGAGATCAGCCCCGCGATGCAGGATAGCATCGACGGCGGTGCATATCGGCATCTCGATGCCGAGCTTCGCGGCGCGTTCGAGGACCGCCGGCGCCGTCGCCGCGCCTTCGACCACCTGCCGCCGGCCCTGCATGTAGGTGTCGTACGACATGCCCTTGCCGAGCGCGGCACCGAGCGAGCGATTGCGCGACAACGGCCCCTGACAGGTGAGCACCAGATCGCCGAGCCCGCTCAGGCCCGTCAGCGTCTCGAGATTGGCACCCATGGCGAGACCCAGCCGCGCCATCTCGGCGAAGCCGCGCGTGATGAGCGCGGCGGCGGCGTTGTGGCCGAGGCCGCGGCCCTCGACGATACCGGCGGCGATCGCCAGCACGTTCTTCACCGCGCCGCCCAGCGACACGCCCACGACATCGTCGGTCCAGTAGGGCCGGAACATGCCGGCGGCGAGCGAGGCTGCGAGGTCGCGGCCGAGGGCGGCATCGGCGGTGGCGATGCTGACCGCCGTCGGCAGGCCCTGCACCGCCTCCTCCGCGAAGCTCGGGCCCGAGAGCATGGCGATGGCCCGGTCGGGCAGCACCTCGGCCAGCACCTCGGGCATCAGCAGGCCGCTCGTGGCTTCGATGCCCTTGGCGCAGATCACGACGGGACCGCTGCCGGGCAGGTCGTGCGCCACGACGCGCAACGCCTGGGCCGGACAGACGAGGAGGATCGCATCGCAGTCGGCGAGCTGGGCGAGGTCCGTTGCCGCTTCGATGCCGGCGTCGAGCGATTGTCCCGGCAGATAGATCTCATTGCGACGGTCGTGCGCGATCGCGGCCGATACACTGCGATCGCGCGACCAGAGCGTGACCTTGCGACCGGCCCGGCGTGCGAGACAGGCCAGCGCCGTTCCCCAGGCGCCGCCGCCGACGACGCCGATATGCGCGATGCCCGTCACGCGATCCCCGTCACAGGCTGAGATTGAAGGCGATGGAGATGCGTTGCGCGGTGCCGCGATAGGGCCGCACCTGATGCAGCACCCAGGACGGGAACATCACCAGCCGCCCGGCCCGGGGCGAGATCGTCTGGTTGGTGCCCACCGACAGGCCGCCCGGCAGGCTGAAGGCGAGATAGGGCGCATACATCGCCGGCGCCGGGCCCCGCGGATCCATGAATTCGAGTTCGCCGCCCAGCGACGGATCGGCCGAGATGCCGCCATCGTCGACATAGTAGACGCCCGACCAGTAACTGCCGGGATGGGAATGGAATTCGTTGCCGTGGCCGCCGCGGTTGATGTTGGCCCAGATGTTGGACTTCCACGCGATCGTGACCGCATTGCCCTGGCGATCGCTGGTGCTGCGGTTGGCGATGTTGCGCGCGTTCGCCAGCAGCTTGATCGCCGGAACGCCCGCCCATTTGTCGAGGTCCCAGGTCGACTGCCAGCCGCCCAGCGTGCTGTGCGGCTCGTTCGCCTGTTCGGCCTCGCGCTTCGCCAGGACCGGAATCAGCGCGGCATTGAGCTGCGGACCGTCGGGCAGATCGGCGATCAGGATCGGTGTCGCGAAGGCGGCAACGGTTTCGAAGGCGGGCAGGGCCTGGCTCATGGCGACAGTCTACACCCGATTGGCAGCCGCGGGATCGAGCGGCCAGCGCGGCCGGGGCCGGAAATCGAGCGCATCGACCTGGCCGAGACGCAGCCGTTCGACGCCCGCCCAGGCGATCATGGCGCCGTTGTCGGTGCAGAGCCTGACCGGCGGGGCGACCAGCTTCGCGCCATGCGCCGCCGCGACTTCTTCGAGCCGTCCGCGCAGATAGACGTTGGCCGCAACGCCGCCGGCCACCACGAGCGTCGACGAGGGAGCCCGGGCCAGCGCGTTGGCGCAGCGGTCGGCGAAGACGTCGCCCACCGTGCGCTGGAAGGAAGCGCAGAGATCGGCGACGGCGCGCGGATCGTCGGCGGGCAGCTTCTCGACCGTCTGGCGCACCGCGGTCTTAAGGCCCGAGAAGGAGAAGTCGCAGCCGGGCTTGCGCCACATCGGGCGCGGCAGCGCGAAGCGGCGCGGGTCGCCGCCCTCGGCCGCCCGCTCGACCGCGGGCCCGCCGGGAAAGCCCAGGCCCAGCAGCTTGGCGGTCTTGTCGAAACATTCTCCTGCGGCATCGTCGATGGTCGTCCCGAGCCGCGTGAAGTCGCCGGGACCGCGCACCGTGAGGAGCTGGCAATGGCCGCCCGACACCAGCAGCAGCAGATAGGGAAAGGAAACGGGCTCGGTCAGGCGCACCGACAAAGCGTGGCCTTCGAGATGATTGACCGCGATGAAGGGCTTGTCGTGCGCGAAGGCGAGCGCCTTGGCGGTCATGACGCCGACCATCACGCCGCCGATCAGCCCGGGCCCGCCGGTCGCGGCGATGGCGTCGAGATCGGCCAGCCCGACGCCCGCTTCGTCGAGCGCCTGGGCGACCAGCCCGTCGATGCGCTCGAGATGCGCACGCGCCGCGATCTCCGGCACCACGCCGCCGAAACGCCGATGCTCGGTGAGCTGGCTGTAGACAGTGTTGGACAGAATCCGGCCGACCGGCTGCGTCCCGGCCGCGCCCTCGACCACGGCGACGGCGGTCTCGTCGCAGCTCGTTTCAATGCCCAGCACACGCATGCGGGACTTCTAGCGGCCCACGCGCCGGGGCGCCAGACGACACCTCGCCGACGCACCACCTCATCCTGAGGAGCGCCGCGAAGCGGCGCGTCTCGAAGGATGGGCAACAGACAAGTTGCGCGTTCCCACCTTTCGAGACGCGCTCCTGCGGAGCGCTCCTCAGGGTGAGGCAATAGTGTTGGGACGACTCTAAAGGTTCAGATTGAACGCGATCGAGATGCGTTCGACCGTGCCGCGATAGTGGCGGACCTGGTGGAGCAGCCAGGACGGGAACAGGACCATCCGGCCGGCCTTGGGCTGCAGGACCTCGTTGGCGCCGCCCGACAGGCCGCCCTTCATCGCGAAGCCGAGATGCGGCGCATACATCACCGGGGCCGCGCCACGCGGATCGAGGAATTCCAGCGCGCCGCCCAGCGAGGGATCGGCCGGGATGCCGCCATCCTCGACGTAATAGACACCGGACCAGAAGGCGCCGGGATGGGTGTGGGGCAGGTTGCCATGGCCGCTGCGATTGATGTTCGCCCACATGTTGGCGCGCCACGTCACGGCGAACACGCCGGGATGGGGGCCGCCGGCATTGCCCGACCGGTCGATCGTCACGCGATTGGCGGTGTTGCGGGCGATGGCCAGCAGCTTCAGCGCCGGCACGCCGCCCCAGCGTTCCATGTCCCAGGTCGACTGCCAGCCGCCTTCGTTGGAAGCCTGTGTGCCGGGGTGGGACTTCTCGCGCTCCTCGATGACCCGTCGCAGGTCAGCATTCAGCGCGGCCGCGTCCGGCACGTCGTGGACGACGAGCGGCGTGGCAAACAACGGTACGATTTCGAGATCCTGGCTCATGGTCGGCCTCTGTTCGCCGCCTTCTTGCCTCCGGCCCCCCGGTCCCGCAACTGCCGCCGGGCGCGACCTGTCGGCACCACACCTTCTGGCGTGACGGAGCGCCCTGCGCTAGAGCAGCGGCCATGAC
The DNA here is from genome assembly GCF_965279625.1 of Reyranella sp. Classification (GTDB taxonomy): domain Bacteria; phylum Pseudomonadota; class Alphaproteobacteria; order Reyranellales; family Reyranellaceae; genus Reyranella. Next base: position 3,807,385 of record NZ_OZ257251.1, on the reverse strand, counting down.
GGCCCCCCTCCTCCGGCTCGGCACCCGCGGCAGCCCTCTCGCCCTCACCCAGACCGGCCTGGTGCGCGATGCGCTCGCCAAGGCAGTCCCGGCGCTCGCGGCGCCCGGCGCCATCGAGATCGTGGCCATCAAGACCACGGGTGACGTGATCCAGGACCGGCCGCTCTCCGAAGCCGGCGGCAAGGGGCTGTTCGTCAAGGAGATCGAGGAAGCCCTGCTGCGGGGTCGCATCGACGCCGCCGTCCACAGCATGAAGGACATGCCGACGGCGCAGCCGCCCGGCCTGGCGATTGCAGCGTTCCTGCCGCGCGAAGACGCGCGCGATGTACTGATCGCAGGCGACCTCGCCCGCATCGACGATTTGCCGCAGGGCGCCATCGTCGGCACGTCGGCGCTGCGTCGCAAGGCACTGCTGCTTCACTGTCGGCCGGACCTGCGGATCGTCACGCTGCGCGGCAATGTCGACACGCGCCTCGCCAAGCGCGCCGACGGCACCGTGCAGGCGACGATCCTGGCGCTCGCCGGCCTGAAGCGGCTTGGCAAGACCGGCGTCGGCACCCCTATTCCGGAAGCCGAGATGCTGCCGGCAGTCGGCCAGGGTGCAGTGTGCATCGAGGCGCGAGAGAGTGACGCGCAGACGCGTGGTTGGCTCGCCGCGATCGATCACGAGCCCACCGCGGTCTGCGTGCGCGCCGAGCATGCGATGCTGGTCGTGCTCGACGGATCCTGCCGCACTCCCATCGCGGGCCACGCGATCCTGAAGGGCGGTGACCTGCATCTGCGCGGCTTGATCGCCCGGCCCGACGGATCGGAAGTGATCGCGACGGAGCGTCGTGGTTCGATCGCTGACGCAGCCGCCCTCGGCCGCGATGCGGGCGAAGAACTCAAGCGCCGTGGCGGACCCGGCTTCTTCGCCGACTGACGCACACTCGACCGCACCGGGGTCGGCCCCTAGACTTCGGCCCATGCACTCCATCCTGCGCTCCCTGCTGATCGTGTGCGGCCTCGCGTCCCTGCTCGCTGCCTGCGAGACGGCGCCGGTGTCCGGCCGGTCGCAGATGATGCTGGTGAGCGAGAACGAGGAGCGCGAGATGGGCGTGCAGGCCTATCGTGAGGTGCTGAACAAGGAGCCGCTGTCGCGGGACGCGCAGACCAACGCGCTGGTCGAGAAGGTCGGCCGCCGGATCGCCGCCGCCGCCGAGCGGCCGCCGCAGGAACTGTGGCGCGCGCCGCACTTCCGCTGGGAATTCAAGACCGTCGACAAGAACGAGCCGAATGCCTTCTGCCTGCCCGGCGGCAAGATCGTGGTCTACACAGGTCTGTTGCCGATCACCAAGACCGAGGCCGGCCTGGCCGTCGTGATCGCCCATGAGGTTGCGCATGCGCTGGCGCGCCACGGTGCGGAGCGCATGAGCGACCAGATGGTGGCGTCGGTCGGCACCGCCGCCGCGTCCGTAGCCCTGGCGGCGACGGTGAGTGGCCGCAGCAGGACCTATCTGCCGGCCATGATGGCCGCGGTCGGCGCCGGCGCCACGGTGGGCTATATCCTGCCGATGTCGCGAGCCCAGGAATCGGAGGCCGACCGTATTGGGCTCGTGCTGATGGCGATGGCCGGCTACGATCCACGCGAAGCAGTAGGCCTGTGGGAACGCATGCGCGCCGCCAGTTCCGGCAAGCGGCAGGCGGAATGGCTCAGCACGCATCCTGCGGACACCACGCGCATTGCCGACATCAGACGCTGGCTGCCGGAAGCCATGCAGTATTACAAACCACGATGACCGATACGTTGGAATACGACGCCACCGGGCTGCTCTGCCCCCTGCCCGTGCTGCGCGCCAATCGCAAGCTGCGCGAACTGGCGCCCGGCGGGCTGCTCACGGTGCGCGCCACCGATCCCGCCGCCGAGGCTGACTTCCCGGCCTTTTGCCGGCAGACCGGACACGAACTGGTCTCCGCCACGCGCGAGGGCGAGGTGCTGGTATTCGTGATTCGGAAACGCTAGACGCCCGTCCGACAGACAAGAGAGAGATCATGCCGCAAACGACCTTCAAGACGATCGATTCCATGGACATGTCGGGCAAGCGCGTGCTGGTGCGCGTCGATCTCAACGTGCCGATGAAGAACGGCGTGGTCACCGATGCCACGCGTATCGAGCGCGCGGCGCCCACGATCAAGGAACTGGCCGCCAAGGGCGCCAAGGTGATCGTGCTCAGCCATTTCGGCCGGCCCGACGGCAAGCGTGTGCCGGAGATGACGCTGCGCCCGCTGGTCGAGCCGCTGGAGAAGGTTCTGGGCAAGCCGGTCGCCTTCGCCGAGGACTGCGTCGGACCGCTCGCCGAGGCTGCCGTGCGCAACATGAAGCCAGGCGACATGCTGCTTCTGGAGAACCTGCGCTTTCATAAGGAAGAAGAGGCCAACGACGCCGGCTTCATCGACAAGCTGTCGCTGCTGGGCGACGTCTACGTGAACGACGCCTTCTCGACCGCGCACCGCGCGCATGCCTCGACCGAAGGCCTCGCCAATCGCCTGCCGGCCGTCGCGGGCCGCCTGATGCAGGAGGAGCTCGAGGCGCTCGACAAGGCGCTGGGCAACCCGAAGCGCCCGGTCTGCGCCATCGTCGGCGGCGCCAAGGTCTCGACCAAGCTCGAGCTGCTCGGCCATCTGGTGGGCAAGGTCGACAAGCTGATCATCGGCGGCGGCATGGCCAATACGTTCATGCACGCCCAGGGGATCCCTGTCGGCAAGTCGCTGTGCGAGAAAGATCTCGCCCCGATGGCCCTCGATATCCTGGAGAAGGCGAAGGCCGCCAAGTGCAAGGTGCTGCTGCCGGTCGACGTCATGGCGGCGGACGAGTTCAAGGCCGGCGCAGCCCACGTCGTGGTCGATGCGAACGCCTGTCCCGACGACAAGATGATCCTCGATGTCGGCCCGAAGACGATCGCGCTGTATCAGAAGGAATTGGCCGAGTGCTCGACCGTGGTGTGGAACGGCCCGCTCGGCGCCTTCGAGATCAAGCCGTTCGACACCGGCACCGTGGCGCTGGCGCTGGAAGTCGCGCGCCTCACCGGCACGGGCAAGCTGCTGTCGGTGGCCGGCGGCGGCGACACGGTGGCCGCCCTGGCCGCGGCCGGCGTCGAGGAAAAATTCTCCTACGTCTCGACCGCGGGCGGCGCCTTCCTCGAATGGATGGAAGGCAAGACGCTGCCCGGCGTTGCAGCGCTGATACGGGCGGCGTAGCGTCGGCGCATGAGCGCCCCCTCCACACCACCCGATCGCCCGCGCCTGCCGTGGGATCCGCCCGAGCATTTCGAGAAGCGGGTCCCCGACGGCGACAATCGCGAGCGGCTGGTCTGCGGGCGCTGCGAATTCATCCACTACCAGAACCCCAAGGTCGTCGCCGGTGCCGTGTGCACATGGCGCGATGACAAGGGGCAGGACAAGATCCTGCTGGCAAAGCGTGCCATCGAGCCGCGCAAGGGCTTCTGGACCCTGCCGGCCGGCTACATGGAACTCGGCGAGACGACCGAGCAGGCCGCCCAGCGCGAAGCGCTGGAAGAGGCCTGCGCCACCATCGAGATCGACCGGCTGCTCGCCATGTACAGCGTGGCGCGCATCGGCCAGGTGCAGATCATGTATCGCGCGAAGCTGGTCACGGCCGACATCGCCTGCGGCATCGAAAGCGAGGAAGTGGCGCTGGTCGACTGGGCCGACATCCCGTGGGACCAGCTCGCCTTCCCGACCGTGGTCTGGGCGCTCGCCCACTTCCATGAGTCGCGCGACAAGGTCGACTTCGCGACCTACTCCAACCCGACCGGCGACCTTGCCCGCATGTGGCCGCCGCGCAAGCCCGAGGGGGTTTGACGAGGCGTCCACAATGGAGCGCGCCACTCCAGTGGCGCATCATGAACATGAGCGCCACTGGAGTGGCGCGCTCCAAAGACGTCAGCTTCCGCGCGCGAAGGGGTTGTCGTCGCCGTCCCAGTAGCGCCGGAGCAGCGGGATCTGCAGGAAGGCGAAGACGAGGGTCAGCGGGAAGCTCAGGAACATCTTGCTGGCGATCCACGTGTCGGTCGTGAAGTTGCGCCACATCACTTCGTTGACGATGGCCAGTACGAAGAAGAACACCGTCCAGCGCATCGTGAGCTGAGACCAGCCTTCATCGGTCAGCTTGAAGGCCGCGCCGAACAGAGGCTTCAGCAGCGGCTTCTTGAACAGCACGAGGCCGCCGCCCAGGATGACCCCGAACAGGCAGTTCACGATGGTCGGCTTCAGCTTGATGAAGGTATCGTCCTGCAGCCAGATGGTGAGGCCGCCGAACACCAGCACGAAGAAGCCGCCGACCAGCGGCATGATCGGCCAGCGCTTCTCAAGCCAGCGATAGCAGGGCAGCGCGATCGCCGTGGCGACGATGAAGATGCCGGTGCCCCAGTAGATGCCCCAGCGCCCGTTGGCTGCGAAGAACAGGACCAGCGGCCCTAGTTCGAGCGCCGTGGCATAGAGCCGGCGCATGCCGTTGTCGCCGCCTGCGTCCCGCTCACTGCTCATGCCGGCAATCCCATCAAACCACGCGCGAAGGCGCGAGCCTCGAACGGCCGCAGGTCGTCGATGCCTTCACCGACACCGATGGCCACGACCGGCAACTTGAACTTCTCGGCCAGCGCCACCAGCACGCCGCCCTTGGCACTGCCATCGAGCTTGGTGAGGACGAGCGCGTCGACCGGCGACATGGTCTTGAAGGTCTCGACCTGGGCATGGGCGTTCTGGCCGGTGGTCGCGTCGAGCACCAGCAGGCACGAATGCGGCGCCTCGGGATCGAGCTTTCGGATGACGCGCACGATCTTGGCAAGCTCTTCCATCAGGTTGGTCTTGTTGTGCAGGCGGCCTGCCGTGTCGATCAGCAGCACATCGGTCTTCTCGGCGCGCGCCCGCTCCAGCGCCTCGTAGGCGAGGCCCGCGGCATCGGCGCCGGTCGCCTTCGACACGACCGGCACGCCGGCACGGTCGCCCCAGACCTTGAGCTGTTCGACGGCGGCGGCGCGGAACGTATCGCCCGCGGCCAGCATCACCGAGCGGCCCTCGCCCTTGTAGCGGCCGGCCAGCTTGGCGATGGTCGTGGTCTTGCCGCTGCCGTTCACGCCGATCACCAGCACGACATGCGGCTTGCGCGCGGCGTCGATGACCAAGGGGACGGCGACGGGCTGCAGGATCTCGGCGATGTCGTCGGCGAAGGCCGCGCGGACTTCCTCTTCGGTGACTTCCTTGCCGAAGCGTTCCTTGCTCAGCTTGCCGACCAGCCGGGCGGCGACGGCGACGCCGAGATCGGCCTGGATCAGCGCATCCTCGAGATCGTCGAGCGTCTGCTGGTCGAGCTTCTTCTTGGTGAAGAGGCCGGTAATGCTCTCGGCGACCTTCTTGGTCGACTTCGAGAGGCCCTCGCGCAGACGCGACAGCCAGCCTTTCTTCTCGGGCTCGGGCTTCTCGGGCTCGGGCTCCGGTTCGTTCTCGGCCACCGCTTCGACGGGGGCGGTGACAGGGACCGGCGCGGGCTCCAGCTCGGGCGCCATCGGCACCGCCACCGGCTCGCTCACCGGCTCGCTGGGCGGCGGATCGACCCGCGTCTCGGGCTCGGCTACGACGGCCTGCTCTACCGGTTCGGGTTGCGCGACCTCAGGTTCGGCCGGCTTCGGCGGCTCGACGGTCGGCGCCACCCGAGAGCGCAGCCGCGCAAACCAGCCCTTCTTCTCGGGTTCCGTCTCGCTCACCGTGCCACCTCAGGACAGCAGCGAACGGTCGAGTTCGCCCTTGTAGGCGAGCGCGATGCCGCCGGTCATCGAAACGTGATCGTCGCGCAGCCATTCGATGGTGAGCGTGCCGTGCTCGACCACGACGTCGACCTTGCGGCCCGTGAGACCGCGCCGCGCCGCGGCGACGCCGGCCGCACAGGCACCCGACCCGCAGGCCAGCGTCAGCCCCGCGCCGCGTTCCCAGACGCTGAGCTTCAGCTTGTTCTCACCGATGATCTGCGCAACGCCGACATTCACACGCTCGGGGAAGAACGGATCGTGCTCCAGCTTCGGCCCCAGTTCGGTGATCGGGATCGCGGCGAGATCGTCGACGAAGAAGGTGGCGTGCGGATTGCCGACGTTTGTGCCGACCGGATCCTGCAGCGGTCCAAGTCCGACCGGCATGTGCCGGGTGTCGCAGGCCTTCGCGACCGGGATCTCGCGCCAGTCCATGCGCACCAGCCCCATGTCGACGGAGATCACGGGCAGGCCGTTCGACCCACGGCCGACCTTCTGCGATTCGAGCAGGCCGGCGACCGTCTGGATCGTCGCTTCCTCGGCCTCGAGTTCATCCATCACCACCGAGGCGACGCAGCGCGTGGCGTTGCCGCAGGCCTGCGCCTCGCTGCCGTCGGGATTGTAGATGCGCATGAAGATGTCGGCGTCGGCCTCGGTCGGCGGCTCGAGCACGATGAGCTGGTCGCAGCCCACGCCCAGGCGGCGGTCGGCGATGGCGCGGCGGCGCAGCGGCGTCAGATCGAGCGCATGCGCGCGCGCGTCGAGCACGACGAAGTCGTTGCCCAGCCCGTGCATCTTGAGGAAAGGCGTTCCGGCCATGCGGCGCTATATGGCGGTTCGGCCGGGCCAGCGCAACGAGCGCGCCCGGACCTGCCCGGCCTGCGCTCCGGCGATTTCGCGCACGTCGAGGGTCGGCAGACGCTTGGTGTAGATGGTGAGATGCAGGATGCCGAGCGCCTCGTAGGGCATGGCCGGCTCGACGAACAGGCCGCGGGCCGCATCCCAGGCCGGGGTGGCGTGATGGACCGGCCAGTTGCAGCGGCTGGGCAGCGGCTCGCAGGAGAAGCCGCGGTCGTAGACCAATACGTTGAGGGCGACCTGGTCCGTCATGTTGGTCGAGCGCTGCAGCGCCTCGCCCAGCAGCCCGGCCCAGCCCTGCCAGTGGGGCGCATCGGCGGCGAGCGCGAAGACGCCGGCGTTGATGAGCGGATAGCGGATCAGCCGCTCGGCCGTTTCCTTGTCGAAACAGGCTTCGAACGCCGCGCCGTTGATCGACGAGAATTCCTGCCAGGCATGGCGATAGTGACGCATCGAGCGGTGGATCTCGGGCGCCACGGCCAGCGCGCCTGTCCGGGCGGCCGCGAGGAACAAGGCGACCGCGTCGCCCTGCTGCACCCAGCAATCGCCGTCGATCCAGAGATAGAGGTCGAAGCCCGGGAAATAGCGCGGCAGGAACGGCCGCGCCGTCAGCGCCTTGTAACCGTCCTTCAACGAGTCGCGGCCGGGAAAGTCGAAATCCCATTGCGGCACCACCAGCGTAGCGCCCCGTTCGCGGCACCAGTCGCGCTGCTCTTCGGTCAGCCCGCAATCCAGGACACCCAGCGCCAGTGCCCGGCCCTGCTCGGTCGCCTGCAAGGACTCGATGCAGTCGCGCATCAGGTCGAAATAGGCGGCATCGCCGCCGGTGATGGCGATGGCTCGTTCAGAATCGGGGTTTCTGCTCACCTCGCGAAGATGGCGTATCGACAGGCTTTGCGCCACAGTCCGCGCCAACGAACGCCATTCCGGGGGAACTCATGGGCAAGCATGTCGACTACTACGTTTCGCTGAATTCGCCGTGGACCTATCTCGGGTCCGGGCGCTTCGACGCCATGGTGAAGAAGCACGGCGCGACGGTCACGATCTGGCCGGTCGATTTCGGCTCGGTCTTCGCGGTCTCGGGCGGCTTGCCTCTGCCCAAGCGCGCGCCGCAGCGTCAGGCCTATCGCATGATGGAGCTGAAGCGCTGGCGCGACCATCTCGGCGTGAAGACCACGCTCGAGCCCAAGTTCTTTCCCGCCAACGAGGTGCCGGCCGCCAAGTGCGTGATCGCGCTGCGCGAAGAGGGCCGCATGGAAGACGCCATCAAGGTCGCGCACGCGGTGCTGACCGGCCTGTGGGCCGAGGAGAAGAACAGCGGCGACCTGGACACGCTGAAGGCGATCATCGACGGTTGCGGCCTCGACGGCGCCGCCGTCCTGAAGGCCAGCGAAGCGCCGGGCATTGCCGAGAAGCGCGAGGCCTACACCAAGCACGCCATTTCGCAGGGCGTGTTCGGCGCGCCTTCCTTCGTCATCGACGGCGAGATCTTCTGGGGCCAGGACCGGCTCGACTTCGTCGAGCGCAAGCTCGCCGCCTGACGCCGACCCTGCTCAGGGGCTCAGGAACGCCGCCGCCGCCACCGCGATCGTGTTGTTGATGATGTGCGCCACGATCGTCGGGACCACCGAGCCGGTGCGCCAGCGCAGCCAGCCGAACCAGAAGCCGAGCGGCAGCACCAAGAGAATGTGCAGGGGCTCTGTATGGGCGGCGGCGAAGGCCAGCGAGCTGAGCACGAAGGCCACCAGATTGCTCCAGCGTCCCGCCAGCCAGCCATAGAGCAACCCGCGGAAGACGAGTTCCTCGACGATCGGCGCCAGCAGGCCCAGAACGGCCAGGGTCTGCAGGATCCGCGCCGTGCCCTGGATGCCCTCCGTCACCTGCTTAACCCCCTCGGGCTGCGGGCCGAGCTGGCTGACGGCGAACGAAAGCACCGTCGTGCCGAGGACCGCGAAGACCACGGGCCGCCAGCCCACCGGGCGCAGGCCCAGGGCCGCCGGTGCATTTCGGCCGAGCGGCAGGACGGCGACAAAAAGGGCGAGCAGGCAGGTTCCGAAGAAGGCGCTGAGCACCAACAAGTTGCTTCGTTCGGGCAAAAGCCAGAAAACCAGCAGGCCGATCAGCGGCGCCGCGACCACGAAGGCCAGCATCGACCAACCCGGAAGGCGCCGGGAATCTTGTTGGTTCAAGGGGTTAGCCGGCTCGTTCAAGCGTTTTGACTCCTGACGCGGCAAGCCTTATACCCCGCCGGCTCAATCGGTCGTGCCGATTTACTAGGTTCCCCCTTCGGGGAGCTCCGCTGATCCGCGAAGGTTCGCGCATCGGCGCGATACGTCTTTGAGCGAACGGGAGCACGATGTTCGAGGGTCTTAGCAAGCGTCTGGGCGATGTTTTCGACAAGCTGCGGGGGCGTGGTGCGCTTTCCGAAGCCGATGTCGACGCGGCCCTGCGCGAGGTGCGGACCGCGCTGCTCGAGGCCGACGTCGCCCTGCCCGTCGTCCGCCAGTTCATCGACGAGGTCCGGCCGAAGGCGATCGGCGCCGATGTCATCCGCTCGGTCACGCCGGGCCAGATGGTCGTCAAGATCGTCAACGACCACCTGGTCGAGATGCTGGGCGGCACCGTCTCGGACCTCGACCTCGGGGCCATCCCGCCGGTCGTCATCCTGATGGTCGGCCTGCAGGGTTCGGGCAAGACCACCTCCTCGGCCAAAATCGCCTATCGCCTGAGCCAGGGCCCGCAGGGCATGGCGGCCGAAATGTTCGGCGGCAGCTTCTCGACCCGTCGCAAGGTCATGATGGCCTCGCTCGACACGCGTCGCCCGGCCGCGCAGCACCAGCTCAAGGTGCTGGGCGAGCAGACCGGCGTTCCGACGCTGCCGATCGTCCCGCTCGAGATGCCGCTCGCCATCACCCGGCGTGCCCTCGAGACGGCCAAGCGCGAGGGCTTCGACGTCCTCATCCTCGACACGGCGGGCCGGCTCTCGATCGACGAAGAGCTGATGAAGGAGGTCGCCGACATCAGCGACCTCGCCAAGCCGAAGGAGACGCTGCTCGTCGCCGACGCCATGACCGGCCAGGACGCCGTGAACGTGGCCAAGGCCTTCAACGAGCGGCTGGCCGTCACCGGCATCGTGCTGACCCGCGTCGACGGCGACGCGCGCGGTGGCGCGGCGCTCTCGATGCGCGCCGTCACCGGCCGCCCGGTCAAGCTGATCGGCGTCGGCGAGAAATTCGACGCGCTGGAGCCTTTCCATCCCGATCGTATTGCGTCGCGCATCCTCGGCATGGGCGACATCGTCTCGCTGGTCGAGCGCGCCGCCGAGACGATCGACAAGGAAGATGCCGAGAAGCTGGCGGCCAAGGTCCGCAAGGGCCAGTTCGACATGGACGACCTGCTCAACCAGCTGCGCCAGCTGCGCAAGATGGGCGGCCTGTCGGGATTGATGGGCATGCTGCCGGGCGCCATGCAGGCCAAGGCCGCGATGTCCAAGGCCAAGATCGACGAGGGCCAGCTCAAGCGCCAGGAGGCCGTCATCCTGTCGATGACGCCGAAGGAGCGCCGCAACCCCGACCTGATCCACGCCTCGCGCAAGAAGCGCATCGCCAAGGGCTCGGGCGTGCAGGTGCAGGATGTCAACAAGCTGCTCAAGCAGCATGCCGACATGCTCAAGATGATGAAGCGGGTGAACAAGCTCGGTGAGAAGGGATTCATGCGCAGCCTCGGCGGCATGGGTGGCCCGCCGGGTTTTCCGCGCTGAAGTTTCAACAAAGTCAGCAAGATCAACGTCAGACAATCACGCGAATCGATATCGAAGAGAGGACTTGAGAGAATGATCGCAATCCGCATGACCCGGCACGGTGCCAAGAAGCGCCCGTTCTTCCACATCGTCGTGGCCGATTCGCGCAGCCCGCGCGACGGCCGCTTCATCGAGAAGCTCGGCACCTACAACCCGCTTCTGCCGCGCGATCATGCCCAGCGCCTGACGCTCGACAAGGAGCGCATCGCGCACTGGCTGAAGGTCGGCGCGCAGCCGTCCGATCGCGTCGCGAAGTTCCTGTCGCAGGCCGAGCTGATGAAGCCGCGCGAGCGCCGCGACCAGACCAAGAAGCCGCTGCCGCGCGCCAAGGCGCAGGAGCGCATGAAGGCCGAGGCTGCGGCAGCCGCCGCCGCGGCGCCCGCGCCGGAGGCTGCGGCCACCTGATCGGTAAGGTGTTCCGATGAGCAAGGGCCGCGTCCTGCTGGGCGTCGTTGCGGCACCTCATGGGGTCCGCGGCCTGGTGCGCATCAGGAGCTACACCGAGGATCCGATGGCGATCGCCTCCTACGGCGCGCTGTCGGACGAGAAGGGAACGAAAGAGTACCGGGTCGAGGCGCTCAGCTCCGTAAAGGGAGCGGTCCTTGCCCGGATCGAGGGTGTAGCCGATCGCACGGCGGCCGAGGCAGTACGGGGTTTGCGGCTCTATGTGGAGCGCGAGCGCCTGCCGGAGACGGGCGAGCGGGAGTGGTACGAGGCGGACCTGATCGGGCTCGCCGCGTTCGACCGGGACGGCCGGGATTGGGGGAAGGTCATGGCCTTCCACGATTTCGGCGCCGGGCGGACGATGGAAGTGTCGGGAGGCAGCGCATCGAGACACTCGGTGATGCTGCCTTTCACCGACGAGTCGGTGCCCGAGATCGACGTCGAGGGCGGCAAGGTTACGGTCAATCCGCCGGCAGGTTTGCTGACGGGCGAACCGGCGAAGGAGGCGGAGGGCTAACGTGTGGCGCGCGACCGCGCTGACGCTGTTCCCGGAGATGTTTCCGGGCCCGCTGGGCGAGAGCCTGGCCGGCCGGGCGCTCAGGGAAGGCGTGTGGTCGCTGGAGGCCGTCGACATCAGGCGGTTCGCCGGAGACCGGCATCGCACGGTGGACGATGCGCCCTTCGGAGGCGGCGCCGGCATGGTGATGAAGCCCGACGTTCTGTCGGCCGCGATCGAGGCGGTCATGCAGGCGCCGGGGATGGCAGAGGTGCCGAAGGTTCTGCTCTCGCCGCGCGGCGCGCCGTTCAGTCAGGCGCGCGGGCGGGAGCTGGCGGCGGGACCGGGCGTGTTGCTGGTGTGCGGGCGGTTCGAGGGCGTCGACGAGAGGGTCATCGAGGCCCAGGCGCTGGAGGAGATTTCGGTCGGCGATTTCGTGCTTTCGGGCGGCGAGATCGCGGCCATGGCGATGATGGATTGTTGCGTGCGGCTGCTGCCCGGGGTGATGGGCGCGGCCGATTCGGCGAACGAGGAGAGTTTCGAGGACGGATTGTTGGAGTACCCGCACTACACCCGGCCCGCGACCTGGGCAGGGCCCGACGGAATCGAACGGCGCGTGCCGGAGGTTCTGGTCTCGGGCCATCACGGCAAGGTCGCCGAGTGGCGGATGAAGCAGCGGGAAGAGATCACGCGGAGGCGACGGCCCGATCTTTGGGCCACTCGCCGGACCGCGGCGGGAAACGATAAGAAGTGACGAAAGGATAGACACGATGGATATTCTCGACGCGATCGGCCAGACGACGATCGACAAGGTGCAGGCCGAGCGGCCGGTGCCGTATTTCGAATCGGGCGACACGCTCAAGGTGCACGTCAAGGTGCAGGAAGGCAGCCGCGAGCGCCTTCAGGTCTACGAAGGCCTCTGCATCGCCCGCAAGAACGCCGGCGTGAACTCCTCGTTCACCGTGCGCAAGATCAGCTTCGGCGAAGGCGTGGAGCGCGTGTTCCCGCTCTACAGCCCGAGCATCTGGGAGATCGAGGTCGTCCGTAAGGGCATCGTGCGGCGCGCCAAGCTGTATTACCTGCGCGAGCTGCGCGGCAAGGCGAGCCGTATCGCCGAGGACACCGAGGCCCAGCGCGAGCTGCTCGCCGTGCAGGCGGAGGAGGCTCTCAAGCGTCCGCGCCGCGAGAAGCTCAAGAAGGAAAAGCCCAAGGAAGAGAAGTCCGTCCGCAACGCCAAGGGCGGCGGAAAGAAGTAGGTCCAACATGGCGTTCCGCAAAAAGTCGGCCACCCCGCCGGCCCCGCCGCCGCCTCCGCGGACCCTGTTCGAGAAGATCTGGGACAGTCACGTCGTCCATCGCCAGGACGACGGGACGTGCGTCATCTACATCGACCGTCATCTCGTCCACGAGGTGACCAGCCCGCAGGCCTTCGAGGGCCTGCGGATGGCGGGACGGCCGGTGCGCCGGCCCGACGCCACGATCGCGGTCGCCGACCACAACACGCCGACGACGGACTTCAGCCAGGGCATCGAGGATGACGAGTCGCGCATCCAGGTCGAGACGCTGGAGAAGAACGTCGCCGACTTCCATGTGCCGTACTTCGACCTGAACGATCCGCGGCGCGGCATCGTGCACGTGATCGGCCCCGAGCAGGGCCTCACCCTGCCCGGCATGACGATCGTGTGCGGCGACAGCCACACCTCGACGCACGGCGCGTTCGGCGCGCTGGCCTTCGGCATCGGCACCTCCGAGGTCGAGCACGTGCTCGCCACCCAGACGCTGATCCAGAAGCCGGCCAAGAACATGCGCGTCTCGGTCGAGGGCAGCCTGCCGCTCGGCGTGACCGCCAAGGACGTCATCCTGGCCATCATCGGCAAGCTCGGCACCGCCGGCGGCACCGGCTACGTGATCGAGTATGCCGGCCGCGCCATCCGTGAGCTCACGATGGAAGGCCGCATGACGGTCTGCAACATGTCGATCGAGGCGGGCGCCCGCGCCGGCCTGATCGCGCCCGACGAGACGACCTTCCAGTATCTCCAGGGTCGTCCGTACGCGCCGAAGGGCGGGGCGTGGGACCTGGCGCTCAGCCAGTGGCGCCGCCTGCCGTCGGACAAGGACGCACACTTCGACGTGCAGCTCGACCTCAACGCCGCGGACATTCCGCCGATGGTGACCTGGGGAACGAGCCCGCAGGACGCTCTGCCGATCACCGACGTTGTTCCCGACCCGGCCAATGCGCCGGACGAGAACCGCCGCGAGGCCTGGACCCGGTCGCTCGCCTATATGGGCCTGACGCCGGGCACGCGCCTCGTCGACGTGCCGATCGACCGTGTGTTCATCGGCTCGTGCACCAACGGCCGCATCGAAGACCTGCGCGCCGCTGCCGAGATCGCGCGCGGCCGCAAGGTCGCCTCGACCGTGTCGGCGATGGTCGTTCCGGGCTCCGGCCTGGTGAAGGCCCAGGCCGAGAAGGAAGGTCTCGACAAGATCTTCCTCGAGGCCGGTTTCGAATGGCGCCTGCAGGGCTGCTCGATGTGCCTGGCGATGAACGCCGATCGCATCGAACCCGGCCAGCGCTGCGCCTCGACCTCGAACCGCAACTTCGAGGGCCGTCAGGGCCGCGGCGGTCGCACCCATCTGGTGAGCCCGGCCATGGCGGCCGCGGCGGCCATCCGGGGCACGCTCGCCGACGTTCGCGACTTCCAGTAGACATCCGCCTCCGGCGGATGATGACGGGCGGCGCCGCGAGGCGCCGCCCGTTTCTATTTGCAGTGGAAGACGGGCATGGCCAATGTAGAGGCGTCGTTTTCGCCGACCCTCGTGGGAGAGACACATGGCCAGCGTTCCGAATTCAGGTCCCGCCGCCCCGCCGCCGCCGCCCGTCTGGGATGCGACGCCGCCGGGCACCGCGCCGGTTGGCTATGGCGGGTTCTGGATCCGCGTCGTGGCCTACATCATCGATGCCATCCTGGTCAGCCTCGTCCTCGGCGTCATCATGTCGGTCTTCGGCCTCAAGTACATGAACCTGGACGATCTCAGCGACTATGACCCGACGGTGAACCTTCTTTCGATCCTCGTCTTCTGGCTCTATTTCGCCCTGCTGGAGAGCTCCGAAAGAGGCGCGACGGTCGGCAAGATGGCGATGGGACTGCGGGTGGTGAGCAACGACGGCAGGAGAATCAGCTTCCTCAATGCCACAGGGCGGTATTTCGCCAAGATCCTCTCCGGGATGATCTTCTGCATCGGCTACATCATGGTCGCCTTCACCGATCGCAAGCGCGGCCTGCACGACATGATCGCCAACACCCTGGTCATCAAGACCCGGTAGAATCGGGTGGCTTGACCCCGGCCCGGAAAGCCCGTTTATTCCGGCCTTTCCGGGAGGTCTCATGGAGAAATTCACGACGCTGAGCGGCGTCGCTGCGCCGCTGCCCATGGTCAATGTCGATACTGACATGATCATTCCGAAGCAGTTCCTCAAGACCATCAAGCGCACGGGCCTGAAGGAGGGCCTGTTCTACGAGATGCGCTGGACGGCAGACGGCCAGAAGAAGGACTTCGTCCTCGACCAGCCGGCCTACCAGAACGCCAAGATCATCGTGGCGGGTCCCAACTTTGGCTGCGGCTCAAGCCGCGAGCATGCGCCCTGGGCGCTGCTGGATTTCGGCATCCGCTGCATCATCTCCGAAGACTTCGCCGACATCTTCTACAACAACTGCTTCAAGAACGGCATCCTGCCGATCAGGATGCCGAAGGAGATCATCGCCAAGCTGATGGACGATGCCAGCCGCGGCTCCAACGCCATCCTCGAGGTCGATCTAGAGAAGCAGGAGATCAAGGGTCCCGACGGCGGCACCGTCCACTTCGAGATCGACCCCTTCCGCAAGAAGTGCCTGATGGAAGGCCTCGACGATATCGGCCTCACGATGGAGAAGAAGTCGGACATCGACGACTTCGAGCGCCGCCAGAGCGAGTCGCAGCCCTGGCTGCACGGCGCCTCCTGATCACACCGACAACGACCTGAAGAGAAGCAAGACAATGGCGTCCAATCGCAATCTGCTCGTGCTGCCCGGCGACGGCATCGGCCCCGAGGTGATGAACGAAGTCCGCAAGATCATTGCCTGGATGGGCAAGAAGCGCGCGATCGGCTTCGATATCAAGGAAGACCTCGTCGGCGGCGCCGCCCTCGACAAGCACGGCGTGCCGCTCAGCGACGACGCCATGAAGACCGCGCTGGAAGCCGATGCCGTGCTGTTCGGCTCGGTCGGCGGCCCGAAGTGGGATACCGCCGACTTCAGCAAGAAGCCCGAGCGCGGCCTGCTGCGCCTGCGCAAGGAGATGGACCTCTTCGCCAACCTGCGCCCGGCCAAGGTGTTCGACGCGCTGGTCGACGCCTCGTCGCTCAAGCCCGAGATCGTCAAGGGTCTCGACATCATGATCATCCGCGAGCTGACCAGCGGCGTGTATTTCGGCGAGCCGCGCGGCCGCCACGTCAACGCCGCCGGCGAGGTCGAGGCCTACGACACGCAGCGTTACACGGCCCCCGAGATCCGCCGGGTCTGCGCCGTCGCCTTCGAGCTGGCCCGCAAGCGCAAGAACAAGGTCCTCTCCTCGGAGAAGGCCAACGTGATGCACACCGGCGTGCTGTGGCGCGAGGAAGCGACCAAGCTGCACAATGAGAAGTACTCCGACGTGAAGCTCGATCACATGTATGCCGACGCGCTCGCCATGCAGCTCCTGCGCGCGCCCAAGGAATTCGATGTGATCGTCACCGACAACCTGTTCGGCGACATCCTGTCCGACGAAGCCTCGATGCTGACCGGCTCGCTCGGCCTGCTGCCGTCGGCCTCGCTCGGTGCCCCCGACGCGACCGGCCGCCGCAAGGCGCTGTACGAGCCGATCCACGGCAGCGCGCCCGACATCGCGGGCAAGGGCCTGGCCAATCCGATCGCACAGACGCTCAGCTACGCGATGATGCTTCGCTATTCGTTCGATCTCGGCAAGGACGCCGACATGGTCGAGCTGGCCGTCGAGAACGTGCTGAAGGCGGGCTACCGCACCGGCGATCTTCTGGTGGGCAACACCGACGGCGTGAAGAAGGTCGGCACCCAGGAAATGGGCGACGCCATCGTCAAGGAACTCGACCGCCTCGCCTAGAGTTCACTCGTTCTTCGGCGCTCCGGACATTGCCAGCAATGTCCTGTCGCTCAACGGGCTGAGCTACGCTCAGCCTTAGCGATCGGTATCGACGGCGCGATCCAGCGCCGCCGCAAACGAGGACATCTCACCGGGCGAGATGTCCGATACGGCGCGCATGCCGAAGCCGGCATGGCGCCATTCCGCCAAGGCAAATCCATCGCGTTGCGTGACCGTCGGCGAGACATTGTCGCCGGCACTCGCGGGCCACAGGCTCAGCACCACGCGATGCTGGTTGCGGCGATAGACCAGCACCGCGACCTTGCGGCCCGCCACGACGTCGAGCCGCCCGCCCATCAGGGGAAATCCGTCCGCGGTCAGGTCGTGGACCGGCGGCGCATAGTCGATGCGACCGGCGAACCATGGCTTCACCGTATGGCGGTCCGACGAGGCGACCTCGACCGGCGTCTCGGCCATCGCGACGCGCAGGTAGCTGGCGATCATCTCGTCCGACTGACGCCCGCCCTGGCTGGTCAGCGTTCCCGCCAGCCAACCGACGCCCACCGCCACGATCAGGCTGGCCGCCATCGCCGACCGCCGCCTCCAGCGATGCACCTGCGCCAGAGGCTCGCTTGCGCTCGCGCGCAGGTCGCGCTCGAGGCGCGCGCGCAGCAGGTCGGGCGCCCGCTCGGCTGGCAGGTCGCGCAGCAGGCCACCGATCGTCCGCGCCGTCTGCAGCCGGCGACGGCACTCCGGGCAGGCAGTCAGCGCCTGTTCGAACGCAGCGCTTTCCCGCGCCGACAGCTCGCCGTCGACATAGGCGTCTACCGACGCTTCACAGGTCGGGCAGTCCATGCTCGCTCCCTCCGAGGCGGCCGCGCAGTTCGGCCGCCAGTTTCTCGCGCGCCCGCGCTAGGCGGGACATGACGGTGCCGATCGGAAGATCCAGCACCGCAGCGATCTGCTTGTAGGAAAGGTCCTCGATCTCGCGCAGTACGAGGACCTCGCGGACATCGACCGGCAGGGCCGCCAGCGCCGCCGCGACGTGGCGCCGCCGGTCCCCTGCCAGCGCACTCTGCTCCGGATCGGGAGCTTCGGTGGCGCGTTCGTCGGCAGCCACCAGCGAAACAGGATCGCCGCCCTTGCCGGCTCGCGTATCAGTCCAAGTGTTGCGCACGATGCGCAGCAACCAGGGCCGCGCCTCCTCGCCGCGGAACGCATGGAAGTAGCGCAACGCCCGCAGGAGCGATTCCTGCGCGAGGTCCTGGGCCGCCACGGGATCGCGCGTCAGCCAGCGGGCGAAGCCGTAGGCGGAATCGAGATGCGGCAGCACGATGACGCGAAAACGCTCGAGCGTGCGGCCATCGGGCTTCGGCGCGTCGGACATGCACCCCATAGGACAGCAATACCGGTCGAGGGTCGATTTTATTCCAGGGCCCGAATCCGGGGAATAGACACCCCCTTGTCCCGGTAGTCCCCGGCAGTTCCGCCTCCGGAACGATGGGAGCAGATCATGTTGCAACGGGATCGTCGCGAATTTCTCAAGCTCGCCGGATTGGCCGGCGTCACCTTCACGGCGGGCCTGTTCCCGGGCGGACCGGCTTCGGCGCAGGCGGGAGGCGATTTCCACTTCGTCCAGTTCTCGGACACGCATTGGGGCTTCAAGGGCGCCGCCAATCCCGATGCCGAGAACACGCTGGCCAAGGCGGTGGTCACCGTGAACGGTCTCGCCAATCCCCCCGACTTCATCGTCTTCACCGGCGACCTCACGCACACGACCGACGACCCGAAGGAGCGGCGCGCCCGCATGCAGCGCTTCCGCGAGATCGTCGGCGCGCTGCGGGTCAAGGACGTGCGCTTCATGCCCGGCGAGCACGATGCCTCGCTCGACGCCGGCGAGGCCTACAGGGAATTCTTTGGCGCGCCGCACTACACGTTCGACCACAAGGGCGTGCACTTCATCGCCCTCGACAATGTCAGCGATCCCGGCGCCAGGCTGGGCGATGCGCAGCTCTCGTGGCTGGCCGCTGATCTGAAGCAGCGCAAACCCGACGATCGCATCGTCGTGCTGACCCATCGCCCGCTGTTCGACCTGAAGCCCGACTGGGACTGGACGACGGCCGACGGCGCCCGGGCGATCGAGCTGCTGATGCCCTACAGCAACGTCGTGGTGCTCTATGGCCACATCCACCAGGAGCATCACCACATGACGGGCCACATCGCCCATCACGCGGCCAAGTCGCTGATCTTTCCGATCGTGGCGCCGGGCTCGCAGGCCAAGCGCGCGCCCAAGCCCTACGATCCGGCCCATCCCGATCTCGGGACCCGCGACGTGACGGTGGGCACGAAAGTGAGCCTCGTCGAACTGCCGGTCACCCGGAGCTGAACTCATGAAACGCAGGTTCCTGATGATGCTGGGCGTGCCGCTGGCCCTCACAGCGCCACGCCTTGCGGCCGAGACGCCGCCGGAGGTGCGCATCGGCGCCAGGAAGTTCGAGTTCCATCCCAACAAGGTGACGATGAAGCTCGGTCAGCCGGTGGTACTGGTGCTCATCTCGGAAGACCGCATCCACGGCTTCAAGATGCCGGACCTCGGCATCCGCACCGACATCGTGCCGGGACAGGAGACACGCGTGGCACTGACGCCGCAGAGAGCCGGCAGCTTCTCCTTCTTCTGCGACGTGTTCTGCGGCGACGGCCACGAAGACATGGACGGCACCGTGACGGTCGAAGCCTGAACAGCGACGGCGGATCTTACCGAAGAAGGTTTCCCAGCACGCCGCGCAACACGGCGCCGCCGATGGTGGCACCGATGTTCGCGGCCTTGCCCTTGCCGAACACGGCCTTCGCCGCCTCGCGCGCGGCGACGGTCGCCATGCTGCGGCCGGCTGCCTTGGCGACGGCGACGCCCACCGAATCGCGCTGGCGGCCGGCGGGCGCCCTCTTCGGCTCGGGCGTGGGCGCTTGCGGCTGGGGCTGCGCCGTCTTGAGACGCGGTTGAGGACGTGGCTCGGGCGGGACCGGCTGCTCGACTTGCGGCGGCGGCGGCTCGGCCGGGCGAGGCCCCCACGGACCCGTCGTCGCCGGAACGGTGGGCGGCACCGATCCATACTGACCGCGACGGCGCGGCGGAGCCGCTTCAGGATGGGCCGACGCGGTCACGCGACCGGTGAGAACTTCATAGGCCGATTGGCGATCGACGGCCTTGTCGTATTTGCCGGCCAGCGGGCTCCCCGCCATGACGGCCGCGCGCTCCTGGGGCGTCACTGGACCGAGGCGGCCCTGCGGCGGGGCGATGAAGCAGCGTTCGACCGGAAACGGCACACCCTTGGCGTCGAGGAACGACAGCAGCGCCTCGCCGACGCCCAACTCGGTGATGGCTTGCGCGGCATCGAACGCCTTGTTCGGCCGGAACGTCTCGGCCGCCACCTTCACGGCCCGCTGGTCGCGCGGCGTGAAGGCCCTGAGCGCATGCTGCACGCGGTTGCCGAGCTGCCCCAGCACGGTCTCCGGCACGTCGAGCGGGTTCTGGGTGATGAAGTAGACTCCGACGCCCTTGGAGCGGATCAGGCGCACGACCTGCTCGATCCGTGACAGCAGCGCCTTGGGCGCGTCGTCGAACAGGAGATGCGCCTCGTCAAAGAAGAAGACGAACTTCGGCTTGTCGAGATCGCCCACCTCGGGCAACGATTCGAACAGCTCCGACAGCAGCCACAGCAGAAAGGTCGCGTAGAGGCGCGGGCTCTGCATCAGCCGGTCGGCCGCCAAGATGTTGATGGCGCCGTAGCCCGCAGGATCGCAGCGCATCATGTCGTGGAGATCGAGCGCCGGCTCGCCGAAAAATCCCTCGCCGCCCTGCTGGCTGAGCGTCAGGAGCTGGCGCTGAATGGTGCCGACCGACGCCTTGCTGACATTGCCGAACTCCGTCGTCAGCGTGCCGGCATTCTCGGCGACCCATTGCAGCAGCGCCTGCAGGTCCTTGAAGTCGAGCAGCAGCAGGCCCTGCTGGTCGGCGATCCTGAAGACGATGTTGAGCACGCCTTCCTGCGTCTCGTTGAGCTGCAGCAGGCGGGCCATCAGCACCGGCCCAACTTCGCTCACCGTCGTGCGGATGGGATGGCCCTTCTCGCCGAACAGGTCCCAGAAGATCGTCGGAAAGGCGCGCCCGGTATAGCCGTCGATGCCGAGCTGCCGCGCACGCTCGACTGCCCGTGGATTGTTGCCGCCGGCCTGGCTCACGCCGGACAGGTCGCCCTTCACATCCGCCATGAACACCGGCACGCCGTAGGCCGAGAAGCCTTCGGCGATGGTCTGCAGGGTGACGGTCTTGCCGGTGCCGGTCGCGCCGGCGATCAGGCCGTGGCGGTTGGCATATTTCAGAGGGAGATACTGGTCGGCAGCACTGGCCCCCACGAAGATCGCCGCGTCGTCGCTCATGCCGTCTCCCTTGCTCGTCCCAGACTTTAGCCAAAGAAGTCCGTCCATAGTAGGTTAGCGGCATGTCCCTTCCCCGTCTCGCGCTCGCCGTCATCGGTGACGAAATCAGCCCCTCTCTCGACGAAATGATCTCGTTCTGCACCGAGCATCAGGTGCGACGCCTCGACATGCGCACGGTCGATGGCAGGAACCTGCTCGGCATGTCGCTCCAGGAAGGCGGCAGCATCGCCCGCCGGATCGAGGCCGCAGGGCTCAGCGTGCCGACCTTCGTCTCGCCACTCCTCAAATGGCCGGCCCCCGGCAAAGAAGCCGCCGACGGCAAGGTCGACTTCGCCTTCGATCCTGCCGAGTGTCCGGCCGACGACCCGTTGGTGCATGCCTTCGACATGGCCACCGTGCTGGGCGCCGAACGGATTCGTGTGTTCAGCCATCTGCGCTATCCCGGCTACAAGCCGGCCGATCTGATCGGGCGATTCGAGCGCCTGGCCGATCTCAGCCTGACCTATTCCGTGACCGTCGAAATCGAGAACGAGCCGGTCTGCAACATCGGCTCGCTTGCCGAACTCGCCGATTTCTTCACCGCGCTAGAGGAAGCCCTGGAGTCCAATCCCTTGTCCGGCCAGTTGCGGCCTCTGGTCGACATCGGAAATGCCTGGTCGATGGGCGCGCCGCCAACCGACGCCGAGATCGTCGTACTGGCGCCGCTGGTCGACCTCATCCATCTCAAGGATCGCGACCTGTCGGCCAAGCGTACCGTGCCCCTGGGCGACGGCGATATTCCGTGGGCCAAGGAACTCACACGGCTGCTGACCGAGGTGGCCAAGGCTCCCAGGCCAATCGCGCAGATCCACGCCAGCATCGAGACGCACTGTCCGCAGGACGCGCGCAACGCGACGGCGCGCTCCGTCGCCGCGCTGCGCCGGATCGCGTCTGAGATCGGCGTCGAGGTCGTTTAGCGTCAACACCGACCTCACCATGAGGAGCGGTCCGCAGGACCGCGTCTCGAAGGGTGGGCACGCGCACCACACCTGTTGCCCATCCTTCGAGACGCACGCCTTTGGCGTGCTCCTCAGGATGAGGTGCTGGTTATGGTCGATTCAAAATCTTGAGTTCAAACCGGCGCGATGATGAATCCGGCGCGGGGGAAGTGGACCACCACGTCGCCGACCTGCTCGTCATGGCGCTTGATCGACACGCGGTCGCTCGTGAGACCAACCAACGCGCCGCTCACCGGCACCTTGCCGGTGTCGTCGGGCGTGACGCTGATCGCCTGACCGGCCTTCAGCCCACTGGGATCAGCGGCATCGACGCTCGTCGCTTCGGGCGTCGCGGCCTTCGCGACGGCGATCGCATCGGCGGCCGTCATCTCCATCGGATTGCCACTGCCGGCCGCCTTCAGGCGTTCGGACCAGGCCGTGAGGAGCGGCAGCCTGTCGAACGGCGGCACCGGCTTTCCGCCGCCCAGCCGTTCCTTGATGAACCACACGGGATTGTAGAGCGCGCAATCGGCCAGGCACGGCGCGGCACCGAGCAGGTAGGGCCGGCCGTCGGCCAGCATCTGCTCGGCGATGACGAGCTGGGCGTAGGTCTGCTGCAGCGCCATCGGTGCGGCGGCCTTCAGCGCGGCCGCATCAAAGGAGCGGCCTGAGAAGGCGCTGCGATCCTTGAGGAAGGCTTCAGGCAGCTCGTCGCCGAGCGCGCCCATGACGACACCCACCGCCGCCCAGAAGATGTTGCGGTCGATCCACATGGCGAGCGCCCGCGCCTCGCCTTCCTTGCCCTTGGGCAGGAGCGGCGGCGTCGGCGCGCGCTTCTCGATCTCCAGCATGATCAACTGCGTGTCGCAGTAGATGTCGGCGCCGACCTGCATCACCGGAGTCTTGCGATAGCCGCCGGTCAGCGGCATCAGGTCCGGCTTGGGCAGCACGTTTGGGATCACGACCGACTTCCACGCGACCTGCTTGAGGCCGAACGCGATGCGCACCTTCTCCGAAAAGGGCGAGTTCGGATAGTGGTGCAGGATCATGTCCCTCATGAGCGCAGCGCCGCGATGTTGGCCGCGTAGCGGTCGGGCCCGCCCGAGAACACGGCGGTACCGGCAACGAGCACGTCTGCACCGGCCTGGATGCAGCGCTTCGCCGTCTCGACATTGACGCCGCCATCGACCTCGAGGTCGATCGGCTTGCCCAGCGCGTCGATCGCCTTGCGCAGGGCGGCGATCTTGGCGAGCTGGCTCTCGATGAAGGCCTGTCCGCCGAATCCCGGATTGACGCTCATCACCAGCACGAGGTCGAGGTCGCCCAGCACGTGCTCGATGGCGCTGAGCGGCGTCGCCGGATTGAGCACGACGCCTGCCTTGCGGCCGAGGCTCTTGATGAGCTGGATGGTGCGGTGGACGTGCGGGCCGGCCTCGGGATGGAACGAGATCACGTCGGCGCCAGCCTCGACATAGGCCGGCACCAGCGGATCGACCGGCGAGATCATGAGATGGACGTCGAAGGGCTGCTTGCTGTGCTTGCGCAGCGCCTTCACCACCATCGGGCCGATCGTGAGGTTGGGCACGAAATGCCCGTCCATCACGTCGACATGGATCCAGTCGGCGCCGGCCCGGGTGATGGCGTCGATCTCCTGTCCCAGGGCGGCGAAATCCGCCGACAGGATGGAGGGGGCGATGCGGACGGGTTGTTGCGGCATGGAATAATCCTCAGGTGCCGGGGCGGGTCGGGGCTTCCCAGCCCTTGCGCCGGAAGGGATTGGTCGGGAAGGAGCCCAGCATCTTCAGCTCGTCGGAGAAGAACCCCAGCTCCTCGAGCGCCAGCAGGACGTTGCGCTGCTCGGGATGGCCTTCGACCTCGGCATAGAACAGCGCCTGCTCGAAGCGCGCGCCGGAAAGATAGCTTTCCAGCTTCACCATGTTGACCCCGTTGGTCGCGAACCCGCCCAGCGCCTTGTAGAGCGCTGCCGGGCGGCTCTTCACCCGGAACAGGAAGGCCGTCATGCACTGCACCGTGCGCCAGTCGGGATGGGCCTCCTCGCGCGAGAAGACCAGCATGCGCGTCGTATTGTGGTCGGCGTCCTCGATGTTCTTGGCAAGCACCTTGAGATCGTAGATCCGGGCGGCCAGCGAAGAGGCAATGGCGCCGACGCTCGCATCGCCGATCTCGGCGATCTCGCGGGCCGCGCCAGCGGTATCGGCATGGACCACCGGCTGCAGTTTGTTCTTCTTCAGGAAGTTGCGGCACTGCGCCAGCGCCTGGACGTGGCTCTTCACCGTCCGGATGGACTTCAGCGACGCCCCCGGCAGGGCCACCAGGCAATGCTCGACCCGCTGGAAATGCTCGGCCACGATCTTCAGCTTCGTGTGCGGCAGCAGGCTGTGCAGGTCGGCGACGCGACCGGCGATCGAATTTTCGACCGGGATGATGGCGAGCTCCGCCTTGCCGGCCTGGACGGCGCCCATGGCGGCATCGAAGGTCGGACAGGGCAGGGTCGTCATGTAGGGAAAGGCCGCGCGGCAGGCCATGTCGGAATTGGCGCCGGGCTCGCCCTGGAAGGCGATTATATTGCTGGCGGCGGCCTTGCCCTGCCGCTTATCGCCCCGACCTTTTGCCATTTTCCCAACTCTCCCGTGCCGCTTTCCGAGGCCCACCGATAGGCGAAAAACCTCGTAATATCCGGCACTTGCGACGTTCCGCCGCGCGATCCTCCGGACGTGATGGAATACTACTGGCGGCGGTGCGGGCATGCTACAGCAGCGTCCGTAGAATTTGCCGCTTCGGGATTTGACATGGCCAGTTTCAACACGATCGCAGGCTGCGTTTTGGCTTCCGCCCTCTTCGCGATGGTGGTCGGCAAGGTCTCCAATGCCGTCGTGCATCCGCACAAGCTGGACAAGCCGGCGCTCGCGGTCAGCGACGAGGCGCCGGCGGCGACAGCCGCCGCGCCGGCCGCCGTCGAAATTCCGCCGATCGGTCCGAAGCTCGCCAGCGCCAACGTCGATGCCGGCAAGGCCCTGTTCCAGAAGCAGTGCTTCTCCTGCCATACGGTGGACAAGGGCGGCGCCAACAAGGTTGGCCCGAACCTTTGGGGCGTGGTCAACCGTCCCAAGGCAAGCCATGCCGGCTTCTCCTACTCCTCGGCGCTGAGCGGCAAGGGCGGCGACTGGACCTACGAGGACATCGACCACATGGTGTTCAAGCCGAACGCCTATGTGCGCGGCACGAAGATGGCGTTCGCCGGCCTTCCCAAGGAACAGGATCGCGCCGACATCATCGCGTATCTGCGCACCATGGCCGACACGCCGGCACCTCTTCCCTAAGTGGTTCCGTCAAATCTCGTCGCGTTGGCCCATCGGCTGGCCGACGCTGCCCGGCCGATCGCGGCCCGCTACTTCCGCACCGGCGTCACGGTCGACGACAAGTCCGACCTGAGCCCCGTCACCATCGCCGACCGCGAAGCGGAGACGGCGATGCGCGACTTGCTGACACGCGAAGTCCCTGACCATGGCGTGTTCGGCGAGGAGCATGGCGCGGTCCGCACCGATGCCGACTATGTCTGGGTGCTCGATCCGATCGACGGCACCAAGGCCTTCATCACCGGCCTGCCGCTGTTCGGCACGCTGATCGGCCTCTTCCATCGCGGCAAGCCGGTGCTCGGCATCATCGACCAGCCGATCCTGCAGGAACGCTGGCTGGGTGTCGAAGGCGAGCGCTCCACGCTGAACGGCAAGCCGATCTCGGTGCGCGCCTGCGCGAGCCTCGCCAACGCCTACATGTACTCGACGGCGCCGGGCATGTTTGCCGGCGGCCACGCCCAGCCGCATCAGGCGCTCACCGAGAAGGTGAAGCTCTTCCGCTGGGGCGGCGACTGTTACGCTTACGGCCTCCTGGCGGCGGGTCATGTCGACCTCGTCGTCGAAGCCGACCTCAAGCTCTACGACTATGCCGCTCTCATCCCGGTCATCACGGGAGCCGGCGGCACGATCACGGACTGGAAGGGCAACGCCCTCGACATGCATTCCGACGGCGCCGTCGTCGCTGCCGGCGACCCCGGGGTTCACCGCGCCGCGCTGGACATCCTCTCCGCATAGGTCGCGCGATCGACGTCGTACCAGACGATGTCGGTGAAGCCCTTGTAGTCGACGTTCTTGCGGTAGGTGAGCCCGATCCGCTCCATCACCGAGCGCGACGCGCGGTTCTCCTCCAGTGTGATCGCGAAGATCGAATCGAGTTCCAGCGTGTCGAAGCCGTAGGCGAGCGCGGCGCGTGCCGCTTCCGTTGCAAAGCCTCGGCCCCAGGCATCGGGATGCAGCGACCACAGCACCTCGACGCCGTCGAACTGCTCGATGAAATTCAGCCCGGCATGGCCGATCAGCCTGCCCTCGCAGAACACGCCCCACGGGCCAAGCCGGCGCTCCTGCCAGGACACGGCGAAGCGCTCGATCGCGGCATGGGCTGCCGCCACGAAATCGCCTTCCTGCACCTTGCCCGGCGCTGGCGGCAGCCACTTGGCCACCTCTGGATGAAAGCGCATGGCCGCGTAATCTTCGGCGTCGGCCGGCAGCAGGGGCCTGAGCGAGAGGCGCTCGGTCGTCACGATCGTCATGGTGATGCACTTTACACAACTTTACCGGCGCGAGATGGGCGCGAAACCGGGACCCTCCATCTTGGCTTCACGGGGACAGCACCCGAACCAGATGGAGACAGACATGACGAACCTCAGCATCAAGACGGTAATGGCCGCCCTCCTCGCGGGCAGCCTCGCGGCGACTGCCGGCATGCCGGCTTTTGCCCGGGCGGACGGCGGGTCGGTCGATCCGGCCAAGTTCCAGCAGGGTATCGAGAAGCGCGTCGACAAGGCGCTGAACGGCACCGACGCGACGCAGGACCAGAAGAAGCAGATCGTCGGCATCCTGCAGGCCGCCTTCGCCGACATGAAGCCCCTGCACGCCCAGCGCACCGAGAACCGTGCCGCCATGCGCGCGGCGCTCGAGGCCCCGACCATCGACCCGGCGAAGATCGAGCAGATCCGCGCCGACCAGATGAAGATCGCGGACGCGAGCTCCAAGCGCTTCACCAAGGCGCTGACGGATGCGGGCAACGTGCTGAACGCCAACCAGCGCCAGGCCTTCTTCAAGACCTGGAGCGATCACACGCACGGCCCCAAGAAGGGCTGAGCGACAAGGGCTGAGCGACAAGGGCTGACGAAAGATGACATCGGGGCCGCGCCGGTCCGATACTGAGCCAATGGCCGAGCGCATCCTGATGATCGACGACGACGACCGCCTCGCCGGGATGGTTTCCGACTATCTCGGCGGGGCGGGCTTTCGCGTGACCGTGGCCAACACCGGCCGTGACGGCGAGGCCCAGCTGAAGCGCGAGACCTTCGACGCGGTGATCCTCGACCTGATGCTGCCCGATGCCGACGGACTCGATCTCTGCCGCCGCCTGCGCAGCACGAGCGACGTGCCGATCCTGATGTTGACGGCGCGCGGCGAACCGATGGATCGCGTGGTCGGCCTCGAGCTCGGCGCCGACGACTATCTCTCCAAGCCGTTCGAGCCGCGCGAGCTGCAGGCCCGCCTGCGCGCCATCCTGCGCCGCAAGGGCACGGCGGGGCCGAAATCGGACGTGCTGCGCTTCGGCCGCCTCGAGATCGACAAGGGCGCCCGGGTCGTCCGGGTCGACGGCGAGGAGCGCCCCATCACCTCCTACCAGTTCGCGCTGCTGCTGGCGCTGGCCGAGCGGGCCGGCCGCGTGCTCTCGCGCGACGCGCTGATGGATGTGCTGAAGGGCGAGAAACTCGAAGCCTTCGACCGCTCGGTCGACGTCCATGTCAGCCGCATCCGCGCCGCCATCGAGGACGACCCCAAGAAGCCGCGCCGCATCCTCACCCTGCGCGGCACGGGTTACGTCTTCGCCAAGGACCAGGATCGATGAGATCGAGGCCTGTTCTTCGCTGGGGGCGCGCCACTCCAGTGGCGCGATCATCATCTGTCGACATTCAGCATGACGCGCCACCGGAGTGGCGCGCCCCCAGCCTCGACCGATAGCCATGCAGCGCCTCTACCTGCAGTTCTACGTCACCATCCTCATCGTGCTGGCGGTGTTCGTCGGCGCGGCGGTGCTGCTGTGGCGGGTGGCCGACGACGACAATCGCACCCCGCAATATCTCGACGTCGCCGCCGAACTGACCGGCGCGCTGCTGCCGGACGCGACGGCGCCGCAGCCCGATCAGCAGCGCGCGATCGAGGGGCTGCAGCGCAAGCTGCGCTTCGACATCGCGCTCTACGAACCCGATGGCGACATGATCGCCATGGCCGGCAAGCCGCCGCCGCGCTTCGAGCCCAAACGCGCGCGCACCGGCTGGCGGCGCGGGCCGGGCGGGCCGAACTTCGTGCTGCAACTTCCCGATGGCCGCTGGCTGGTGGCGCGCCAGGTCCGCGAGCGGCCCAACCCGATCTTCTGGATCGCCGCAGCGCTCGGGCTGGTGGCCATCGCCGTCGCCGTCGGGTCGTTTCCCGTGGTGCGGGGACTCGGCCGGCGGCTGGAGCGGCTAAAGGCCGGCGTCGACCGGCTGGGCGGCGGCGATCTCGGTGCGCGCGTGAAGGTCGAGGGGCGCGACGAGCTGGCAGCCCTTGCCGCGAGCTTCAACCGCTCGGCCGAGCGCATCGAGGAGTTGGTGGCGGCACATCGGCTGCTGCTGGCCAATGCCAGCCACGAGCTGCGCACGCCGCTCACGCGCATCTCCGTCGCCGCCTCGCTGCTGGGCGACGCCGCCGATCCCAGGACCCGCGAATCGCTGAAGCGCGACGTGGCCGAACTCGACCAGCTCATCGAGCAGATCCTGCTGGCGAGCCGGCTCGAAGCCATCCCCGAGCTGGAGCGGCACGAGCCGGTCGACCTGCTGGCGCTCGCTGCCGAGGAAGCCTCCCACTACGACGTCGAGGTGACCGGGGAGCCGGTGACCGTCTCGGGCGACCGCACCCTGCTGCGCCGCCTGGTGCGCAATCTCGTCGAGAATGCGCAGCGTTATGGTGGCAGCAAGGAGGACGAGGACTCGATCTCCGTGTCGGTCACCCGTGCAGGCAACCGTGCCGTGCTCGAAGTAACGGACCGCGGCCCCGGCGTGCCCGAGGCCGAACGGCAGCGCATCTTCGAGCCTTTCTACCGGCTGGCCGGCGGCGCCGAGACCGGCCGCGGCAGCGGCTTGGGGCTCGCGCTCGTACTCGACATCGCGCGCCGTCACGGAGGCGACGCCGTTTGCCTTGCGGCGGAAGGCGGCGGCAGCCGCTTCCGGGTCGACCTGCCGGCCGCCTGACGTGACACGCCTGCTCTTCGTTTGCTCCCAGAACCGCCTGCGCGGCCCGCTGAGCGGCGAGTTGCTGGAATGAGCCGACATCGTGTTTGTCATGGAACGTGTCCACAGGACACGAATGACCAAACGCTTCCGCGCGCACCTGAAAGGCAAGCGCATCGTCTGCCTCGATATTCCCGACAAGTACACGTTCATGGACCCGGCGCTGGTCCGGCTCCTCGGAGCGAAAGTCGGGCCTTACCTGCCGCGTCGCTGACCGCTAATAATGCTCGGTAAACGGCCGTTTACCGGAGGAACAATTCATGGATTTCAACATTCCCGCGGACATCGCGGCCTACATCGCTGAGCTCGACGAGTTCATCGAGCGCGAGATCCGGCCGCTGGAGCGCGAGAACGACAATATCCGCTTCTTCGACCATCGCCGCGAGCATGCGCGCACCGACTGGGACAATGACGGCCAGCCGCGGCATGAGTGGGAGGAGCTGCTGGCGGAGATGAAGCGCCGCGCCGACAAGGCCGGCCACCTGCGCTTCGGACTACCGAAGGCGCTGGGCGGCAAGGACGGGTCCAACCTCGCCATGGCCATCATCCGCGAGCATCTGGCCCACAAGGGGCTTGGCCTGCACAACGACCTGCAGAACGAGAGCTCGATCGTCGGCAACTTCCCGGTGGCCCTGCTGCTGCATCGCTTCGGCACGCAGGAGCAGAAGGACCGCTACATCGAGGGCATGTTCAAGGGCACCGAGCGCATCGGCTTCGGCCTCACCGAACCGCTGCACGGCTCCGACGCCACCTTCATGGAGACCACGGCGGTCAAGCAGGGCTCCGACTGGGTGATCAACGGCATGAAGCGGTTCAACACCGGCATGCACACGGCCACGGTCGACCTCGTCTTCGCGCGCACTTCCGGCAAGGCCGGCGACGCGCGCGGCATCTCGGCCTTCCTGGTGCCGGTGAAGAGCCCCGGCTTCAAGATCGAGTACATGTGGTGGACCTTCAACATGCCGTCCGACCATGCCGAGGTGTCGCTGAGCAACGTCACCGTGCCGGGCTCGACCATGCTGGGCGAGGAGGGCCGCGGCCTCGACGTGGCGCAGACCTTCGTGCACGAGAATCGCATCCGCCAGGCCGCCTCGAGCCTGGGCGCCGCGCAGTACTGCATCGACCTGTCGGTGGCCTATGCCAAGAACCGCAAGGTGTTCGGCAAGGCGCTGGCGACCAACCAGGCGATCCAGTTCCCGCTGGCCGAGCTGCACACCGAGGCCGAGATGACGCGCGGCCTGGTGCGCAAGACGGCGTGGCATCTCGATCGCGAGCACCACATGAACGTCAGCGAATGGGTGGCGATGTCGAACTACCGCGCCAACCGGCTGGTGTGCGACGCCGCCGACCGCGCCATGCAGGTCCATGGCGGCATCGGCTATTCGCGCCACACGCCGTTCGAGCACATCTACCGCCACCACCGCCGCTACCGCATCACCGAAGGTTCGGAGGAGATCCAGATCCGCCGCGTCGCCGGCGCCCTGCTCGGCTTCTGGGGCGCGCAGAAAACGTCGGCGGTGGCGAAGTCCTGATCGCTCCTCCCCCGTCATACGGGGGAGGTGGCCTGCAAAGGCCGGAGGGGGAAGGCTACAGTCGAAGCGTCTGTCGGTTTAAGAGAGCATGAAGATGTTCGACGAGCGCGCGCGCTGCTTACTCCCTCCCGGGCCCTCCCCCGGATGACGGGGGCGGGGACCAAGGAACGCCGCTACACCGGCGACCTCATCATGTTCGGCACGGCCATGCTGATGGGATCGAGCTATCCCTTCGCCAAGGACGTACTGCAGGTCATGAGCCCGCTGCTTTACAGCGGCTCGCGCTACCTGGTCGCCAGCCTCTTCCTGTTCGCCGCGATGAGGCTGATGGGCCGGCCGCTGGGGCTGGCGCGGCGCGACTGGCTGCCGCTGTTCCTGCTGTCGCTGATCGGCGTCACGCTCTTCCAGGCCTGCTGGGGCCTCGCCATGACGCGCACGGCGCCGAGCGTCGGCTCGATCGTGATGACCACGACCACCGCGTTCTCCGCGATCCTCGCCTGGTTCGGCGGGCGGCGGCTGCCGGCGCTGGGCTGGGCCGGCATCGTGCTGGCCTTTGCAGGCGTTCTGCTGGTGGTGAACAACAGTCTCGACGCCATCACCCTGTCCTTCGGCAGCCTCGACGGCACGCTGCTCTGGATGCTCTCGGCCTTCGCCTGGGCGCTCTATGTCGAGCGCTGTGCGCCCTACAATCAGCGGCTGGGGGCGCTCCCGGTGATGGCCTGGACGACGCTGTTCGGCTCGCTGGTGCTGGTGCCGGTCGCCCTCGTCTTCGAGTCGCTCGGTGAATTCGCACGGCTCGACGACCGGCTGCTGGGCTTCTGGCTCTACACCGCCATCTTTCCGGTGGGCGTCGCCTTCCTCGGCCTGACGGCGG
Source organism: Reyranella sp. (assembly GCF_965279625.1). GTDB lineage: Bacteria > Pseudomonadota > Alphaproteobacteria > Reyranellales > Reyranellaceae > Reyranella. The sequence goes on along the minus strand of NZ_OZ257251.1, from coordinate 3,775,650 downwards.
GGCTCGACCGGCTGGGGGTCAGCCGGGTCATGATCTACATGTACCTGATCCCGGTCGCCGGCGTGGGCCTGTCGGCCGCCTTCTTCGGCGATCCGCTGACCGCGGCCCGCGTACTGGGCGGGCTGGTCGTGCTGGCCGGCGTCATTCTGACGCGTGTGGCGCTCGACCGGGCCGCCCGCGTTCCTGTATGAACCTCCCCATGGCAACGACCCAGCCCTCCCTGACAACGCCCGGCACCGGCGGACGACGCGCGTCCGTGGACCGCGCGACCAAGGAAACCCGCATCTCCGCCGCCATCAACCTGGACGGCACCGGCGTCTACGACATCAAGACCGGCATCGGCTTCCTCGACCATATGCTCGAGCAGCTCTCGCGCCACAGCCTGATCGACATCACGCTGCGCGCCGAGGGCGACCTGCACATCGACTACCACCACACGACGGAAGACACCGGCATCGTGCTGGGCGAGTGCCTGTCGAAGGCGCTGGGCGACCGCAAGGGCATCCGCCGTTACGGCAGCGCCACCATCCCGATGGACGAGACGCTGACCCAGGTTGCGCTCGACGTGTCGAACCGCCCGTACCTGATCTGGAAGGTGAATTTCACCCGGGACAAGCTCGGCACCATGGACACGGAGCTGTTCAAGGAATGGTTCCAGGCCTTCGCCCAGCTCGGCGGGCTGACCCTGCATGTGTGGAACCACTACGGCGAGAACAACCACCACATCGTCGAGACCTGCTTCAAGGGCATCGCCCGGGCGCTGAGGGTCGCGGTCGAGATCGACCCGCGCCAGACGACGGCCGTGCCCAGCACCAAAGGCGTGCTCTAGGCTCGAACATGACCGTCGCCATCGTCGATTACGGGTCGGGCAACCTGCGCTCCGCCGCCAAGGCCTTCGAGCGCGCTGCGCGCGAGGCGGGCACGGACGAGCGCGTCCTGGTGACCTCGTCACCGGCCGAGGTCGCCGCCGCCGACCGCATCGTGCTGCCGGGCGTCGGCGCCTTCGCCGACTGCCGCGCCGGGCTCTACGGCGTGCCGGGCATGGTCGACACGCTTCAGCGCGAGGTCATCGAGCGCGGCAAGCCCTTCCTCGGCATCTGCGTCGGCATGCAGCTCATGGCGACGCGGGGCGTCGAATACGGCATCCATGCCGGCCTCGACTGGATCGCCGGCGACGTGGTGCGCATCGAACCCGGCAAGGACCATCTCAAGATCCCGCACATGGGCTGGAACGAGCTGACGGACCTCAAGCCGCATGCCCTGCTCGACGGCATCGCCCCGCGCGCCCATGCCTATTTCGTGCACTCCTACCAGCTCTCGGCCAGCAAGCCGGAGACGGTTCTGGCGCTGACAGACTATGGCGGGCCGATCACCGCGATCGTCGGCCGCGACAATATCGCGGGCACGCAGTTCCATCCCGAGAAGAGCCAGGCGACTGGATTGCGGCTGATCGCCAATTTCCTGCGCTGGAAGCCCTGAGCGCCAAGCCGGAATCATCGAAGCATGTCCCTCGGCCCCTTCGACGCGCTGTTCCACTCCCTTCAGGGTCTCTCCAAGGGCAACCTCCACCTCGCCGGCTTCTACGTCCTGCTGCTGCTGATGGTGTCGCTCGAAATCGGCGTCCAGCTCGGCAGGTTCATTGCTCGCCGTCACCCTCCCACCGACGGCCAGAAATCATCGGTCAATTTCGCGACGGCGGGCATGATGGGCTTGCTGGCCTTCCTGCTGGGGGTCTCTCTTTCCATGGCCTCCGACCGTTACCAGCAGCGTCGCGATTCCGTCCTGGCCGAAGCCAATGCCATAGGGACGGTCTGGCTGCGTGCGACAGTGTCGACCGGCGCAGAGGGCGACGCGATGCGGCGCCTGCTGCGCGACTATACCGAGACGCGCATCGCCGTGGTCCGAGGCAGTTCCGATCAGGCGGAAGTCGACCGGCTCAACCAGCGGACCAACACCATCCAGAACGAACTCTGGCAGCTGGCGCGCACCGTCGCCGAGCGCTCGCCGACGCCGATCTCCGGCCTGCTGCTCTCCTCGCTCAACGACATGATCGACCTGTCGCTCACCAACCGGCGCAACTTCACCAGTCATGTGCCGCCCTACATCCTGCGGCTCCTGCTGACAGTCTCGATTTTCGCCGTAGGCGCCGTGGGTTACGGATTCGGCCTGGTCGGCAGCCGCCAGCCGGGACTCTCGGTGCTGCTGCTCGGCGTCTGGACACTCGCCATCGTGCTGATCATCGACATCGACCGGCCGCAGAGCGGCGAGGTCCGCATAGACCCCGCCCCGCTCGTCTGGACGTTGCAGGGGTTCGGTCCCGCGAAGTAGCGCTTCCGCGCTACAGCCAGCTCAGCTCCTGACGCTGCTTCGCCTCGAAGGCCTTGATGTCCTTGTCGTAACTCAGCGTCAGGCTGACCTCGTCGGCGCCCTTCAGCAGGCAATCCTTGCGGAAGGAATCGATCTCGAAGCGATCGGTCTTGCCGTCGGGTCCGACGACGGTCTGGCTCGCCAGATCGATCCTGATCCGCCCGCCCGGCGAAGCATGCAGCATGGCCCGAAGCTCCGCCGCCCGCGCGGCATCGAGGCGGATCGGCAGGGCGCCGTTCTGGAAGCAGTTGTTGAAGAAGATGTCGCCGAAGCTCGGCGCAATGAAGGCGCGTAGGCCGTTGTCGACCATCACTGTCACGGCGTTCTCGCGCGAGGAGCCGCAGGCGAAGTTTCGCTCGGCCACGACGATCTTCGCGCCGGCAAAGGCCGGTATGTTGGTGACGAAGTCGGCCCGTGGCGTCTTGTCGGGGGCATAGCGCAGGTCGTGGAACAGGGCGCTGACCTGCATGTCACGCGGCTTGCCGAGAAAGCGCGCCGGAATGATCTGGTCGGTGTCGAGGTTCGGCTGGTCGATCGGCAGGGCGACCGCGTCGAGCGTGGTGAAAGCTTCCATGGCGATGCCTCCCTTAGGCCAGCTTGCGGACGTCGGCGAAATGGCCGGAGACGGCGGCGGCCACGGCCATCGCCGGGCTGAGCAGATGCGTCCGCACCCCCGGTCCCTGCCGACCGATGAAGTTGCGGTTCGAGGTCGAGGCGATGCGCTGCTGCGGCTTGCCGGTATCGCCGTTCATGCCGACGCACATCGAGCAGCCCGGCTCCCGCCATTCGAATCCCGCCTCGACGAAGATCCTGTCCAGCCCCTCCGCCTCGGCCTGCTTCTTTACCAGGCCCGATCCCGCGACCACCCAGGACGGGATCACGACCTTGCGGCCCTTGGCGACCTTGGCGGCGGCGCGCAGATCCTCGATGCGGCTGTTGGTGCAGGAGCCGATGAACACACGATCGACGGGCACCTGCTCGAGCGGCGTGCCGGGCACCAGGCCCATATAGTCGAGCGCGCGCTTCATGCTGTCCTTCTTGGCAGCATCCGGAGCCGTCGAGGGTTCCGGGATACGGCCAGTGATCGACAGCGCATCCTCGGGGCTGGTGCCCCAGGTCACCATCGGCGCGATGGAGGCCGCATCGAGGCTGACCTCGCGGTCGAAGGTGGCGCCCTCGTCGCTCGGCACGGTGCGCCAGAAGGCAACCGCCTTGTCCCATTCGGCCTCCTTCGGCGCGAAGGGCCGGTCCTTCAGATAGGCAATGGTGGTGTCGTCGGGCGCCACCATGCCGGCCTTGCCGCCGGCCTCGATCGACATGTTGCAGACGGTGAGGCGGCCCTCGATCGACAGGCCGCGGATCGCGCTGCCCGCATATTCGATCACATGGCCGACCGCACCGGCGGTGCCGATCCTGGCGATGATGGCCAGGATGACATCCTTGCCGGTAATGCCGGCGCCCAAGGTGCCGTCGACGCTGATGCGCATCGCCTTGGGCTTGCGCTGCCACAGGCATTGCGTGGCCATGACGTGCGCCACCTCGGACGAGCCGATGCCGAAGGCCAGCGCGCCCAGTGCGCCGTGCGTGGAGGTGTGCGAGTCGCCGCAGACCAGCGTGAGGCCCGGCTGGGTGACTCCCTGTTCGGGGCCGACGACATGGGCGATGCCCTGGCGCTCGTCGCCCAGGTCGAACAGGGTGACGCCGCTTTCGGCGGTGTTGGTGCGGATCACCTCGACCAGCTTGCGATGATGCGGATCGACGATGTCCGCCACGTCGCGGCTGTCGCTTCGCACATAGTGATCCGGCGTCGCGAAGCCGCGATCGGGCCGGCGCAGCTTCATGTTGCGTTCGCGCAGCTTGGCGAAGCCCGCGGCCGACCCGTCATGCATCAGGTGACGATCGATGTAGAGCAGCGTGTAGCCGTCGTCGCGATCGACGACGACGTGACGCTGCCAGATCTTCTCGAACATCGTGCGCGCGGCGGCCATGCACTTCCTCCATTCAGTTCATACTCCTCTCCCCCAAGCGGGGGAGAGGGATATGAGTTTGTGTTACTCAGCGGCGGCTTTGACCTGATCTCGGAACGCCGTGCGGCGCTCGTCCCATTCGGCGGCGCCGAAGCGGGCGAAGGTCTTGCCGGGCGAGCCGGTGACCGGCGGAAACTTGCCCTGCTTCAGGTCGCCCAGCAGGCGATCGCAGGTCTGGATGATGCCGCCCAGCAGCAGGCCGGGAACGATCGCGATGGCGTATCCCATGCGTTCGGCGACATCGAGATCGATCTCCGGCGTTTTGCCGCCGCGCACCACGTTCAACAGGCACGGGCCGTTGACCCGCTTCGGCACGGATTCGATCTCTTCCATGGTCTGCGGCGCCTCGACGAAGGCCACGTCGGCGCCGTTGGCCAGGGCCGCGTTGGCGCGCTCGATTGCCTCCTCGAGGCCTGCGACGGCGCGCGAGTCGGTGCGCGCGATGATGCAGAAGTCCTTCGACTTGCGGGCGGCCGCAGCGGCGCGGATCTTGGCGATGAAGTCCTCGCGGCTGACCAGTTCCTTGTTGTCGAGATGGCCGCACTTCTTCGGAAACACCTGATCTTCGATATGGATCGCGGCGACGCCGGCGCGCTCGAACTCCTGTACCGTGCGGAACACGTTCAGCTCGTTGCCGAAACCGGTGTCGCTGTCGCTGATCAGCGGGATGTCGATCGAGTTTGCGATCCGGCTGGCATTGCCCACCATCTCGCTCATGGTGATCAGGCCATAGTCCGGATAGCCGAGAGTCGCCGAGGTGCCGGCGCCCGTCATGTAGGCGGCGGAGAAGCCCGCCTGGGCGATGGCGCGGCCGGTGATGCAGTCGATGGCGCCGGGGGCGACGATCATCTTCCTGGACGACAGAAGTTTGCGGAGATTGGCTGCGTTGGACATGCTCTTCCTCTAGCGTTTGCGTTTCTCGGTGGACGACGGCCGCTGAAGCGGCTTGAGAGTCTCTGGATGCACGGTGAAGCGCAGCTTCAGGTGCTCCGGAACGGCCAGCATCTCGACGTACTCGACCGCTCGCCCCTTCTGGTCGATCATCAGGCTGCGCAGGTCGATGAGGGCGGCGCCCACCTTGACGCCGAGGCGCGATGCCACCAGCGGTTCGGCCAGCACCGCCGAGACGAGCTGTTCGGCGCCACAGATATGGGCGCCCGCCCGCCCCAGGAGCTGGAACATCGGGATGCTGTTGAGGTCGGCCCGGGTGAAGGTCTGGCCAAGCGCCGCGGGTACGTAGCTCGTCAGATGCATGACCGGCGTGCCGTCCTGCGAGCGCACACGTACCGCGCGCTGGACCGGATTCTCGTCGGCCCCCCACAGCCGGTCGCGCGCGAAGCCGCGAGCCTCGACGTAGCCGAACTCGAAGACCTCCGCGACGGTCTCCGCGCCATAGGACAAGATGTTCTCGATCACCGAGGAGACCGGCATGCGCATCGGCTGGCCGATGTGGGACCGCACGATCGTGCGCCGCCCGGCGCCGCGCTCGATCAGGCCGGCGTCGTGCAGACTGGCCATCGCGCGACGGACTGTGATGCGCGATACGCTGAACATGCGGGTGAGCTGTTCCTCGGTCGGCAGCGGTTCGCCTTCGGCGTAGCGCCCGGTCGAAATGCCGTCGGCCAGCACCAGATAGATCTGGTGATGCAGGGGCGAGCCCATCTCGCGGGCCACGGCGATCCTGTTCATGATTTCTCGGAAGCCTCTCCGCGATGCAGGTGCTTGTCGATCGCCAGAAGGGCTGCGTTGGACGCAATGGCGAAGGTCGAGATCAGCACCGCGATCGACAGGATCGTCTTCACATCGTGCAGGTCGATGGCCGTCATCAACAGGAAGCCCAGCCCGCGCTGTGAGGCGAAGAGTTCGCCCAGCATCGTGCCGAGCAGGGTAAGCGAAAAGCCGATGCGCAGGCCCGAGAAGATCTCCGGCAAGGTGGCCGGAACGAGCACGTACCAGCCGGTCTGCGCCGGCGTCAGCCGCATGGCGCGGCCCGCCCGCAGATAGGTGCGATTGACGTTGCGCACCGCGTTCATGGTGAAGAGCACGACCGGGATGATGCCGTGCAGGGCGCCGAAGGCGACCTTGGCCGGCATGCCGAGGCCGAACAGAAGGAGGATCACGGGATAGAGCGTGATCTTCGGCACCGAGTAGAGGGCGACGAGGATCGGCTCCGCGACCTCGCCGGTGAGCTTGTGCCCGCCCAGCACGACGCCGATGAGGACGCCGCCGCCGCAGGCGATGGCCAGCGCCTGCAGGAAGGCGAGGCCCGTCTCGCGCAAATGCGGCAGGAAGCGCGCCTGCCCGATCATCTCCCAGAGATGGGCGAGCGTCGGGGCCGGCGCCGTCACGGCCGAGTCGCCTGCGATCTCATGCAGGACCTGCCAGAGCGCGACCAGCGAGAGGGCGACGAGGATGGGATCGCGCCAGGCGCGCAGCGAAAGCAGGCCGCGGCTCATGCGCCACGCCGGCGCAGCATGCGACGCTCCCAGGCGAACACCGCCATGTTGAACAGGGTGACGATCCCCAGCACGAACAGGATCAGTGCGTACATGCGCGGATTGTCGAAATTGTCGTAGGCGAAGGCGATCTCGTGGCCGATGCCGCTGGTCGACAAGATGAACTCGCCGGCGATCACGCCGATGAAGGAATAGGCGACGGCGAGCTTGAGGCCCGACAGGATGTGCGGCGCCGCCGCCGGCAGGCGCACCCGCCAGATCTCCTCGATCAACGACAGGCGATGGATGCGCGCCGTCCTGAGCAGCACGCGCGGCACGCGGTCGAGACCCGCCATCGTGGCGAGGATCATCGCGACCATGGCGAACAGGGTCGCCAGCACGATCAGCGGCACCGGGCCGAGACCGAAGATGACGATCAGCAGAGGGTAGAAGGCAAAGTGCGGGATGGCATAGTAGGCCGCCAGGAACGGGCTGAAGGCGCGGCGCAGGAACGGCACCCAGTTGAGGATGAAGCCGATCACGAAGCCGCCGACGATGGCGATGCTCATGGCGATCGCCACGGCCGACAGCGTGTGCCGCAGATGCATGCCGATCTCGTCCGACCGCAGGGTCTCGACGAGCGTCGTCACCATCTTCGACGGCGCGGTCACCATGGTCGGTGCGATCGCGCCGGTCCGGCAGGCCAGCTCGAGGGCGCCGACGGCGCCGACCAGAAGAATGGTGCGGATCCAGCCCGCCTTGCTCATCGCGCTGCCGTCCCTTGCCCCATGGCGCGCAGCGATTCAGCCCTCAGATAGGACCAGAGGCGCGAGGTCACCGCGCCGAAATCCGCCCGCTCGGCGAGGCGCGAATCGCGGTCGCGCGGCCAGCCGGTCTCGACGATGTCGAGGAAGCGCCCGGGCCGCGCCGACATCACGCCGATACGGTCCGACAACAGGTTGGCCTCGTCGAGCGCATGGGTGATCAGCAGCACAGTGGCCGAGGTTTCGCGCCACAGGCGCAGCAACTCGTCGCCCATCAACAGGCGCGTCTGCTGGTCGAGCGCGCCGAACGGCTCGTCGAGCAGGATCAGCCGCGGCTGCAGCACCAGCGTGCGCGCGATGCAGACGCGCTGGCGCATGCCGCCGGAGAGCTGGCTGGGATAGGCGCGGCGAAAGTCGCGCAGCCCCATGAAACCCACCGCAAAATCGACGCGCCGCTTGCTCTCCACCGCGTCGACGCCGGCGCGCCGCAGGCCGAAAGCGACATTGTCCTCGACGGTGAGCCAGGGAAAGCTCGCATCCTCCTGGAATACGACCCCGACGCCGTCCGGCACCTCGCCGCGCACCGGCTTGCCCTCGAACTCGACCGTGCCGGCCGACGGCACGGCCAGGCCCGACAGCACGTCGAGAAGGGTGGACTTGCCGCAACCGGACGGTCCGACGACGCTGAAGAACTCGCCGGCCCTGAGGTCGAAGGAAATCGGTCCCAGCGCATGGACTTCGCCATGGCCCGCGCGCGGCGGGTAGACACGCGTCACGCCCTCGAGACGCGCATGGACCTTGTGAGCGACTTCGTTTTCGACCGCCGCCAGACGCGGCGCCTCCGCGATCATTGGGTCTTCGCCGCCGCAGGGGCGAACTGCGGGTCAGTGGCGGCCTTCCAGTCGACCGGCAGCTGCAGCGCGCCGACCGATCCCAGCGCGTCGGCCATCGATTGCATCAGCGGCATCGCGAGTTCGCCCTGGCTCCACCAGGTCGGGTTCATCTTCGTGACGTTGGCAATCGCGTTGGTCACGACGTCGAGCGGCAGATTGTAGGCCTTGGCGACGATCTGCGCGGCTTCCTTGGGATTGGCATGAAGGAACTCGACACCCTTGCGCCGCGCCTCGATCACCGCCTTCAGCTTGGGCCCGTTCTTGGCGATGGCCTCGTCGGTCGCGATGCCGACCGTCTGCGCATAGGCCGGCAGCTTCTCGTCGAGCCAGCCCAGCGTCTTGTACTTCGTGCCGGCCTTCTCCTTCTGGGAGTAGATCGGCTCGGGAATGATGGCGACGTCGACCTTGTTGTGTTCGAGCGCCGTCAGGCCCGCGCCGAAATCGCCGATGGCGACCATCTTCACGTCGGCCGCCGTGACGTCCCAGGACTTCAGCGCGGAAAGCGTGATCGCCTCGCTCACCGACTTCGGCCGCGAATAGACGAAGCGCTTGCCCTTGAGGTCGGCCGGCTTGTCGATCGCCTCGCCCACGCGGGTGACCCAGAACGAGCTGCGGCCGTTGGTGCCGCCGCTGATGATCTTGATGTTGAAGCCTTCCTTGATGGCGGCCAGCGCCGCCGGCAGGGCCACTTCGGCGAACAGCGTGTCGCCCGCCATCATGTTGCGGACACTGGTCCCGCCGCCTTTCGAGGTCAGGATACCGGTGACGTCGACGCCGGCCTCCTTGAAGTAGCCCTTCTCCATCGCGATGGCGTAGGGCACGCCATAGAGCAGCGAGCCGTAATGGGTGACGACGATATCCTCGGCGCGCGCCGTCGCGATCGACAGCAAACCGAGAGATGCGGACGCAAACGCGCGGATGGCGGCCTTGAAAGCCCTCATCGTTCCCTCCCAGGGATGTTGCGGCCAATACCTTATGGCACCGGCTCTTCTATTGTTATGACATTAGGACATTCGAGCCGGAGCGAGTCAATCCGGCGGCTGCGACGCTATTCGCTGGGCAGAAAAATCCTCAATCGAACCTTGGCCGGACGTTCAGCCCGCAGGGAGCGCCCCGGCCGCTGCACCGCGTTGGGCTGCGGACGGTCGGCCCTGTCGATGGGGATTGCGCGCGGCGGCGTCCCACATGAGCCGCGGATCGAAGGCTTCCGCCGCAAAGATGGTGACGATCACCACGGCACAGAAAGCCAGCGCGCCCATGCCGGGATCGATGGTCACGGCGCGCCCGAACTGCACGAGCGCTCCCAGCAACGACTCCATGAAGATATCGACCATCGACCAGCGGCCGATCCAGGCGACGATAAAGTAGAGCTTCGTGCGCTGGCGCAGGAACACGCCGGCCGTTTCCGCCGTGGCAGGCAGCGACGTGACCGAAATCATGCCGAGCAGCCCGATGAGCTTGAACAGCGGCACCAGCACGCTGGCGAAGAACACCAGCAGGGCCAGCGGATACATCTTGGACGAGACCAGTTCCTCGACACCGCCCATGATGGTGCTGGGGGCGCCGGAGCCGAGCTGGATCACCGTCAGCACCGGATAGACGTTGGCCGGGATGTAGAGGACGGCGCCGGCAAGGGCGAGGGAGAGGGTGCGGTTGAGGCTGTCGGGCTTGCGCTCGTGGACGCGCGAGCCGCAGCGTGGACAACGCCCGTCATGTTCGGCGGGCACGCAGACGAGCTTGCAGTCCTCGCAGCCGGCCGCGCCCGGCCGGTATTCGAGCGGCGCGAGCGGTGGCATCGGAGCATGGGTCTGGCCGCGACGCTCGATCTCCTCCCATACCGCCTGCGGGTCGAGTGACAACTCGGCCCAGACGATCACAATGGTGAGGATGCCCAGCGCATAGACCGCCGGCCCCAGCTCGATCGTCACGAGATCGCCCAGCTTGGTGTAGGCCACAAACACGCCCAGCAGCAGCACCTCGAGCATCGCCCAGGTGCCCATGCGCCGGGAGATCAGGAAGATGCCGCGCAGATTGGGCGGCAGGGTCCGCATGCGCAGCCCGACCAGGACGTAGAGCGTGCCGGCGAACTTGATGAGCGGCGCGAACGCCGTGGTGAAGGAGACGGCGAGGGCCAGAGGCCACAGGCCGTGACGCACCAGCTCGGACGGGCCGGAAAGGATGGTGGTCTCGTGCACGATGCCGGCGGTCGAGACCTTCATCAGCATCGAAAGCCACAGGATGGCGAACAGCACCAGCGAGGCAAAGGTGAGCGCCAGGCAACGGCCGGTCGGGTCGGCGCGCGTGGCCCGCAGCGGCGTGCCGCAACGCTCGCAGTCGGAGCGCATGTTGGCCGCCATCGCCGGCACGATCTGGAACAGGCCGCAGCCGTGACATTCCCGGAGCTGCGGCGGCGTCACCAGAGGCCCCGCGTCGCGCCGCACGGCGAAGGCCCGCAGCATGGCGCTACTGAAGAAGCGCAGCGATGCCGTCCGACAACTCGCCGAGCGCGTCGCTCATGGCGGCGACGTGGCCCGGCGTGTCCTGAGTCGGTACAGGCTTCGAAATCGAGAAGTTGCGCGCGGCGGTTCGGGTCGGCCGGTTGAACCCGATGGCGACCTGCGCCAGCAGGATGACGTTGCCGGCCTTGTCGGCATCGAAGCGCTGGAAATCGATGCCAACCGTGGCGTAGGGATCCGCCGTGATCGAGCCGGCCTCGCTGTAGACCTGGCTGTTGGGCAGGCGCTGCGACAGCTCGATGACGATCGTCCGCCCCAGCATTCCGCCGACCGGCTCGCCCCACCAGGAGTTCGCGCGCACGTCGAGCTTGGAGTCGTCCGTCGAGCGGACGATCTCCTTGCGGTCGAGATAGCCGGGCAGGCCGATATCGCGCACCTGCACGATGCGCGGCCCCCGCGCGAGCACCGGACCCGGCCGCACGGCGAGCGTGTAGAGGACGGGTTCCGGCGAGGAACTGCAGGCCTGGAGCGCCGGTGCAGCAAGCACCGGGAGGGCGAGGAGGCCGAACTGGCGGCGGCCGAAACGAATTGAGGTCATTCCTTGCCTGTGTTGGTGCGGCCCTTGATCAGGGCTTCGGGGTGACGCGTCAGAAGGTCGGCCAGGGAGCGGATCGAGCGTGCCGCGTCTGTGAGCTGCGGGAGCAGGCGATCGAGCTCCCGGTTGAACTTCGACGTGTCGCCGTAGCCCTTGTCGACCGAGCCGATCAGACGGTTGGCCTTGGTGACGGCCTCCTGCAGCTGCTGCGCGATGTCGGGCAGCCGTTTCAGGGCGGGCGTTCCATCGACGTCGAGCTTGCGGGCGATGTCCTGCACATCGATCATCGCCTTTTCGAGAGCCACCAGGGTCGCCTTGATCTGCGGCCCGTTCACCGTCTTGTCGATTCCGACGGCGGCGCTGACCAGGCTGTTGCCGATCTTGTCGAAGTCGATGCGGTTGATCTTGCTCAACAGTTCGCTGGCCGACGCGGTGATGCTGTCGAAACCGCCGACCTCGGCAGCCGGGATCACATAGTGGCCGTCTTCCTCGGTGAGCTCGCCCGGTTTGGCATCGGGCAAGACTTCCAGCGATATGACCTTCTGCGGGCTGATCAGGCTCGGCGCCTGCAGCGTCGCGCGCAGCCCGCGCTTGATCATTTCCTCGGCAACGTTGATGGGCTCCATTCCCCGAGTCTTTGCGAGATTGCTGACCCTGCCGGACTCGACCCGATAATGGATCGGCGCGACGACGCGGTCGCTCTTCGGATCGTAGACCAGTCCGACACGGGTCACCTCGCCGATCTTGAGGCCGTGGAACCTGACTTCGGAACCCTCGGTCACGCCGGCGACCGAACCCGGGAAATAGGAGATCAGTTTGATCTGCTGGCCGAAGCCCGCGGACTTGGCCTCTTCGAGGTTGGCGTAGAGCTTGAAGCGATGATCGGCCTGGCTGATCGGGGCGGTCGAATCGTGTGCGGTATCGAAGGCGATGCCGCCCAGCAGGATGGCGCGCAGCGATTCCATCTCGATGTTGACGCCGTTGGCGCCGAGCGAGATCGACAGGCCGGACGCGTTCCAGAAGTTTGAATCGTCGCGCACGTAGCGGTCGTACGGTGCGCGAACGAAGGCATGAATGGCGACCCGGCTTGCGAGATCGTGCAGGTCCCATCCCAGCACCGTGCCGACCTCGATGTCGCGGAAAAAGATCGGTGCGCCGAGGCTGATCGACCCCAGCCGCCGGGAGTCGAGACGAAAGGTCGTTCCCTTGACCGAGGCCTGGAGGATGGGCGGGTCCTCCTGGCCGACGAAATCGCGTTTTGTGGCGCCCGACTCGGATGACGGCCGCATGCCGATATAGGAGCCCGACAGAATGGTCTCGAGGCCGGAGATATTGCCGGCAAAGAGCTGCGGCTTCACCACCCAGAAGATCGTCTTGTCAGTGAGCAGCGACTCGGCTTCCTTCACCGTCTCGATCGTGACCAGCACCTTCGACAGGTCGGGCGGGATGGTGATGGTCTTGACCGTCCCCATGACGACGTTGCGGTACTTGAGCTGGGACTGACCGGCCGTGAGACCCGCAGCCGTGTCGAACGACACGGTGATCAGGGGGCCGCGCTTGGAGAAGGCGTCCCAGGCCAGCCATCCGGCGATCAGCGCCGTTGCGATGGGCACCAGCCAGACCAGCGGAAAACGGCGGCGACGTCGAACCGAAGCCGCCCCGACGGTGCCTTGCACGCCAGTATTCCTTGCGGCCGGGGTCCCGGAAACCGGTCCGGGCGGGGCTTGATCTGTCATCGTACCTCGTTCGCCCGTCGGTCAGACGGCCGTTCAGCGCTCCCGGTCGTCGATGTCGCGGGCCAGGACCTCGCGCTTACCGACATGGTTGGCGGAGCTGACCACGCCCTCGCGCTCCATGCGCTCGACGATGCGGGCAGCCCTGTTATAGCCGATCTGGAGGTAACGTTGGATGAAAGACGTGCTGCATTTGCGCTCGCGCGCCACCAGCGCGATGGCCTGATCGTAGAGCTGGTCGCTCTCGACCTCCTCGGCGTCGCCGGGCAACCCGGTGCCCGAGCCCTCGCCGTCGGGATCGTCGGTGACCGATTCGATATAGGCCGGCGCGCTCTGGGCCCGCAGGTGGCGGACCACCTCCTCGACCTCGCCGTCGCTCACGAACGGGCCGTGGACACGGGCAATCTTGCCGCCGCCGGCCATGTACAGCATGTCGCCCTGGCCCAGCAGCTGCTCGCCGCCCTGCTCGCCCAGGATGGTGCGGCTGTCGATCTTGGACGTCACCTGGAAAGAGATTCGGGTCGGGAAATTGGCCTTGATGGTGCCGGTGATGACGTCGACCGACGGCCGCTGGGTGGCCATCACGACATGGATGCCGGCGGCGCGCGCCATCTGGGCGAGGCGCTGCACCGTCGCCTCGATCTCCTTGCCCGCGACCAGCATCAGGTCGGCCATCTCGTCGATGATGACGACGATGAAGGGCAGTGGCGTCAGGTCCATCTCTTCGTCTTCGAAGGTCGGCTTGCGCGTCTCGGGGTCGATGCCGGTCTGGACCTTGCGGGTCAGCACGCCACCTTTGCGCGCTGTCTCGGCGAGCTTCTCGTTGTAGCCCGCAATGTTGCGCACGGCGACGGCGCTCATGGCGCGGTAGCGGTCTTCCATCTCCCGCACCACCCACTTCAGGGCGACGATCGCCTTGCGCGGCTCCGTGACGACGGGCGTCAGGAGGTGGGGAATGTCCTGGTAGACGCTGAGCTCCAGCATCTTCGGGTCGATCATGATGAAGCGGCACTGATTCGGCGTCAGCCGGTAGAGCAGCGACAGGATCATGGTGTTGACCGCCACCGACTTGCCCGAGCCGGTGGTGCCGCCGATCAGCAGATGCGGCATGCGGGCGAGGTCGGCGATGACCGGATCGCCGCCGATATCCTTGCCCAGCGCCAGCGGCAGGCCGAGGCGGCCATCCTCGTAGTGCTTGGTCGACAGAAGCTCGCGCAGGAACACCGTTTCGCGCTTGGCGTTGGGCAGCTCGATGCCGATGACGTTGCGGCCCGGCACGGTGGCGACGCGCGCGGAGACGGCGCTCATGGAGCGGGCGATGTCGTCGGCAAGGCCGATGACGCGGCTGGACTTGGTGCCGGGCGCCGGTTCCAGTTCGTAGAGCGTGACGACCGGACCCGGCCGCACCTTCACGATCTGTCCCTTGACGCCGAAATCCTCGAGCACCGTCTCGAGCAGGCGCGCATTCTGCTCCAGCGCCTCCTCGTCGATCTTGGGCTGGGCGTTGACCCTCGACGGCAGCGACAGGATGTCGAGCGGCGGCAGCTGATACTCCGCCCCCAGGGCCAGCTCGCGCTGCCCGGCCTTGGCGGCGCGCTTTCCCTGCGCGGCGGCCGACTTGCGCGGCACGATCTTCACGGCCGCGGGGGCAGCCGGAGCGGCGACGGGCTGTTCGACGTCGAGCGCATTGTCGGGCGTGAACGGATTGTCGTCGGTCTCTTCGTCCACCGCCTCATCGGCGAGGGGCAGATGCGCCGGCGCGGCCGTCACCGTCGGCGGCGCCTCGAACTCCTCGTCGGCGACCGGTTGCCGGTAGTGGTCCGGCGACGGCGGCGGGGCGTCGTAACCACCGAAGCCCGGCTCGATGCGTTCGGCCGCAGTCGGGGAGGCCGTCGCCGAGCGACGCATGAAGGGCTCGATCCGCAGGCCGCCGGTAAGACGACTGAGGAAGGTGCGCTCCTGGACGTGGGAAGGTGCCGCCTCGTCGAGCACCGGCGAGTGCATGCGAGAACCACCGGGCGCCTCGGGAATGTCGTCGGCCGGCCGCTCGATCGGCGCATAGGGTGCATCGACCATCAACGAGTCGCGCGCCGGCATCACCGTGCCTTCCTCGGGGATCTGCTCGTAGCGGGTCTCGAACTGTGCCGGATCGTACTGGCTGGCGTCGATCTCACCCGGAATCTCGGCATAGCCGATATGAGGCGCCGGCAGCTCGTTTTCGTCCTCGAGCGCCTGCGGCTTGCCGCGCCACAGATCCACGGCCGCGCGCATCCCCAGCACGACCCACAGGAAGGGCGCGCGCAGGATGCGGAAGATCAGCGGCAGGTCCGTACGGTTCATGCCGAGCGCCGGAGCCATCGCGATGAAGGCCAGGGCCGCTGCGGCAGGCTCGATCAGGGTCAAGGCGCCGCCGCTCGAATGGGTGAGCACCAGCTCGCGGAAGCGGCCGACCAGGGCCAGGCCGACCAGTCCGCCCGGTCCGGCATGGGTGGCAGCGCCGCCCACATCGCCCAGCCCCACGCAGGCCACGCTCATCATCAGCAGCGCCAGAAGCAGCAGCGAAAGACGCAGCCCGAAGAATCCGAGATGATGGGTGCGCACCATGCGCACGCCCCAGGTGATGAAGGCGACCGGCGCCAGGATGATGGCAAGGCCGAAGGTCTGCAGCAGCAGGTCCGAGATGTAGGCTCCCGGCAGGCCGAGCAGGTTGTTGGGCGCGCGCGCCGTCGCGTGATTGAGCGAGGGATCGCCGGGGCTGTAGGTGAACAGCGCCATCATCAGCGCCAGACCGAAGCCCGCGGTGGCGACGCCGACGATCTCCATCATGCGGCGTCGCAGGAAATCGCGCCCGCCCTCCGGCAGGATGGAGGTTCTGGGCTGCAACGCTGAAGAGACGCTCAGCATGGCCATGCGCGGTTGCGCTCCCTAGAGAACGGACGCGAGGCGCTGGAGCCCCTCGCGGGTGGTCTTCTCGTCATGCACCAGCGCCACGCGGATGTAGCGCTGGGAAATGTTGACACCGTTGGTCTCGCGGCAGGCATAGGCGCCCGGCAGCACCTTGACGTGCGCCTCGCCCCACAGCTTGCGCGTAGCCTCCTCGCCGTCGCCGACGTCGAGCCACAGGAAGAAGCCGCCGCCCGGGGTATAGTAGGAGAAGCGATTGTGCAGGATCTGCTCGGCGATCCGGAAATTCTTCACGTACCATTCGCGCGTCTGGACCGGATGCGTCTCCTCGCGCCACAGCGCCGCCGACGCCTTCTGGACAGCGAAGGGAATTTGCGGGCCGCCATAACTGCGCCAGCGCAGCACCATCGCGACGAGCTTCGGATCGCCGGCCATGAAGCCGGAGCGCAGGCCCGCCGCATTGGACCGCTTCGAGAGCGAATGGAAGACCGCGAGATTGTGGAACGGATCCTTGCCCCCGGTCTCGTCGATCTCGAGCGCGGCTTCGAGCGCACCCGGCGGCGGCGCCCCGGTGTAGATCTCGGCATAGCATTCGTCGACCGCCAGCACAGTGTCGTACTTGCGGCAGAGCCTCAGCAGCTTCTGCAGATAGTCCTTGCTGGCGATGGCGCCCTGCGGATTGGCCGGCGAGCAGAGATAGACGACCGACAGTCGCTTCCAGGTCGCTTCATCGAGACTCTCATAGTCGGGCAGGAAGCCGTTCGAGGCTTCGGCATTGACCAGCAGCGGCTCGCCGCCCGACAGCACCGCGCCGCCGAGATAGGCCTGGTAGAAGGGGTTGGGCAGCGCGACGATCGGCTTGCCCCCGCCCTTCTCCTGCGGCGTCGCCACCGTCGAGATGATGTAGACGCCTTCCTTGCTGCCGGCCGTCGGATGGACGTGCAGGTTGGGATCGAGCAGGCCCGCCGGCAGCTTGTAGCGGCGCGTCAGCCATTCGCAGATCGCGAGGTTGAGGTCGGGCAGGCCCTGGTTGGGAGGATAGCGGTTCCAGCCATCGACCTCGTCGATCACGATCTGCCGCGCGAAAGCGGGCATCGCGCCCTGCGGTTCGCCCACGGACATGTTGATCATCGACAGGTGCGCCGGCGGCGCGATGGGAGCGATGAGGGCGTTCAACCGCGCAAAGGGAAAGTCTGTCAGCGTCTCGGTCAGGCGCGGATTGAACATTCTCGTATCCAGTGGCCGAACCGGCCGAACAAAACAAAAGGTGCCGACCGGTGATGGCCCGCCTATTGCCACATTCTATGGAACAAATTAGCCAATCACAACAATGGAATAGGCTTGTTTCTTGAGATGAAGGAAGGGCTTGCGGGCGCAAGCCGCCCGACCACAAGCGCTAGTCGGCCACGACGCCGCAGCCGCCGATTGCCTATTCCATGAGCACTGAATTTGCGCCTACAGCGCGTTGGAGCCCGATTCGCCGGTGCGGATCCGCACGGCCTGCTCGACCGGCGTGACGAAGATCTTGCCGTCGCCGATCTTGCCGGTGTGCGCCGCCTTCTGGATCGCTTCGACGGCACGCTCGACCTGGCCGTCGTCGACCACAATCTCGATCTTCACCTTGGGCAGGAAGCTCACGAGATATTCGGCGCCGCGATAGATCTCGGTCTGGCCCTTCTGACGGCCGAAGCCCTTGACCTCGCTCACCGTCAGACCCGACACGCCGACGCCGGTCAGCGCGTCGCGCACCTCGTCGAGCTTGAACGGTTTGATGATGGCGGACACGAGCTTCATCTGCTTTCCCCTCCTGCCTTCCGGCATTGGCCCCCAGACTGGCCCGTCGCGTTCGCGGCGTCAAATTCCAGACAGAAAGCGGGCCCGGCGAGAGACTCGCCGGGCCCGAGGGTCCGCCGCGACACGTCGCGGCGGATGAGAGGGAACCAGGAGGAGAGAAGGGTTCCCGATCTCGAGGAGGAGACGGTCCTAGTGGATCGTCTCGCCGTGCAGGTTGATGTCGAGACCCTCGATTTCCTCCTCGTTCGTCACGCGCAGCCCGATCAGGGCATCGACGACCTTGAGGATGATGAAGGTGGCGACCGCGCACCAGGCGATGCAGACCAGCGAGCCCCAGAGCTGCGTCAGGACCTGGCCGGCGTTGCCGTCGATCAGTCCCTTCTTGCCTTCGCCGCCGATCACTTCCACGGCGAACACGCCGGTCAGGATGGCGCCGACGAAGCCGCCGATGCCGTGCACGCCGAACGCGTCGAGCGAGTCGTCGTAGCCCATCGCCTTCTTGAGGCCGGTGGCGCCCCAGAAGCAGACCAGGCCGGCGACAATGCCGATGGCCAACGCACCCATCGGGGTCACGAAACCCGAGGCCGGGGTGATGGCGACCAGGCCGGCAACCGCACCCGAGATGATGCCGAGGACCGACGGCTTGCCGCGCGTCACCCACTCCGCGAACATCCAGGCCATGGCCGCCGCGGCTGCGGCGAACTGGGTGACCGCCATCGCCATGCCGGCGTTGGGGCTGGCGCCGACGGCGGAGCCGGCGTTGAAGCCGAACCAGCCCACCCACAGGAGGGCCGCGCCGATCACCGAGTAGACCAGGTTGAACGGCGCCATGTTCTCGGTGCCGAAGCCCTTGCGCTTGCCGATGACGAGCGCGCAGACGAGGCCCGCGACGCCGGCGTTGATGTGCACGACCGTGCCGCCGGCATAGTCGAGAACACCCCAGTCGCCGAGGAAGCCGCCGCCCCACACCCAGTGGGCGATCGGCGCGTAGACGATCAGCGACCACAGGGCCATGAACCACATCATGGCCGAGAACTTCATGCGCTCGGCGAAGGCACCGGCGATCAGCGCCGGCGTGATGATCGCGAAGGTGAGCTGGAAGGTCATGAAGACGGTTTCGGGAATCGTCTTGGCGAGATCATGCACGCCGTCGAGTGTCAGGCCCGACATGAAGATGCGGCTGAGCCCACCGAGGATCGAGCTGCCCGGCGTGAAGGCCAGGCTGTAACCCACGATCAGCCACAGGACGGAGATCATGCAGGTGATGGCGAAGCTCTGCATCACCGTCGCCAGCACGTTCTTCTTGCGGACCATGCCGCCGTAGAACAGCGCGAGACCCGGAATGGTCATCATCAGAACGAGCGCCGTCGAGGTCAGCATCCACGCCGTGTCGCCGGTATCGAGCTTGGGCGCCGCCGCCGGAGCAGGCGTCGCGGCGGCCTGGGCCAGCGCAAGCGCCGGCAGAAGCAGCACCGCGGCCGCCCCCGCGCCCGCCAGCACCGAATTGGTCTTGAACTTCATCGTTGTCCCCTGGTTCTCGAGTTGATTCTGGTGTCGGATCACAGCGCTTCGATACCGGACTCACCGGTGCGGATGCGGATCGCCTGCTCGACCGGCAGGACGAAGACCTTGCCGTCGCCGATCTTGCCGGTGCCGGCCGCCTTGCGGATGGTCTCGACGGCGCGCTCGACCAGGATGTCGTCGATCACGACCTCGATCTTCACCTTCGGCAGGAAGCTCACGGCGTACTCTGCGCCGCGATAGATCTCGGTCTGGCCCTTCTGACGGCCGAACCCCTTCACTTCGCTTACGGTCAAGCCCTGGATGCCGAGCGCCGTCAGGGCATCCCTGACCTCGTCCAGCTTGAAGGGCTTGAAGATTGCCACGATCATTTTCATTTGCGCCTATCCTCCAACGGGCGGCACGCCCGCCCCCAAAGTTCAATTCGTCGTGAGCAAGGGTCGTGCCAAAAGGCTCACAACAAATTGCACCCCCTAGTCTGGCACGCTGCTTGCAGGGATTGGGGCGGAAACAAGTCATAAGTCTTTGGGGGTGGTCGTGTTGCTTAAAAAAACCGCTGTTCTGGCTACTGCGCTGGTCACAATCTATGCAACGAGCGCTGCTCGTGCACAGGGCACGCCAAATCCGCAGACCGTAACGGTCACGCAGGATCAGCAGACGGCTCAGGGTACGCCGAATGCGGCGACTGAGGCGGCACCCGAGAAGGAGACCTGGAAGGCTCCGTTCGGCGGCAACTTCACCGCCGGCTTCGCCGTCCTCAACGACTATTCTTATCGCGGCATCTCGCAGACCCAGCGCCAGATCGCCATCCAGGCGTCGCTCGGCTACGAGACCCCCACCGTCAGCGAAAAGGTCCCGCTCAGCGCCTATGTCGGCGCCTGGGGCTCCAACGTGAACTTCCCCGGCACCGGCACCACCGCCGAGATCGACCTGCTCACCGGTCTCAAGCTCAAGCTCATGGACGACAAGCTCACCTTCGACCTCGGCTACATCCGCTACAACTACCTCAGCGCCCCCTCGAACCTGTTCTACGACTTCAATGAGTTCGGCCTCGTCGCCGGCTACGACTTCGGCGTCGCCCAGCTCAGCGCGGCCGTCCGCTACAGCCCCAACTTCTTCGCCAACTCCGGCAACGCCTGGTACAAGTGGGCCTCGCTCACCGTTCCCATGCCGTTCCTCCACGTCAACGACAACGTGGCGTTCAAGGCCTTCGGCACCATCGGCAACCAGTATGTCGAGCGCTTCGCCAACTACGGCATCCCCAATGACAACTACTGGGACTGGCAGCTCGGCCTCGTCGTCTCCGTCTACGGATTCGACCTCTCCGCCGTCTACACCGGCACCAACCTCAGCGTTCAGGACTGCCTCGGCACCCAGAACTGCGCCAGCCGCGTCATCCTCGGCATCGCCAAGTCGTTCTGATCTCGATCGACCGATCCACGTGACCATAGAGGGTTGCCGCCCCTCGGGGCGGCTGCCATCTATGGTCCATGGATAGCCGTCCCTCCGATCCCGTCCCCGCCGGCCCTGCCCCGTTCGATCTTGCGGTCGTCGGCGCGGGCCTCAACGGCAGCCTTCTGGCCCTGGCCGCCGGCGAATCGGGCCTTTCGACCGCGCTGATCGACCGAGTGCCACTGGCCTCCCTGGCCGAGCCGGGCTTCGACGGCCGCACCACCGCCATCGCCTACACCAGCCAGCGCCTGTTCGAGGCGCTGGGAGTCTGGGACGAAGTGTCGGCAGAAGCCGAGCCGATCCGCGACATCCGCATTTCCGACGCAGGCCACGACGGCCGCGCGAGCCCGTTCTTCCTTCATTTCGATCATCGCGAGGCCGCCGAGGATCCCGAGACGGCTGCACCGATGGGCTGGATCGTCGAGAACCGGTTCCTGCGCGCGGCTCTGCTGCGCCGGCTCGCCGCCTGCCCGCGGGTCGAACTCGTGTCGCCCGACGAGGTGATCGAGACCGAGCGCGGGCCGGCGCGCGCCGGCCTGGCCCTGAAGAGCGGCCGACGCCTCGCGACCCGCCTGATTGCTTCGGCCGAGGGCCGCCTCGGCTCGATGCGGGAAGAGGCGGGCATCGGCGCGCGCAACTGGTCGTACGACCAGATCGCGATCGTCCTGGTGGCCCACCATGCCGAGCCGCATCGGGGCATTGCCCAGGAGAAATTCCTGCCCGGCGGTCCTTTCGCCATCCTGCCGATGACCGACGGCCCCGGCGGCGAGCATCGCTCCTCCATCGTGTGGACCGAACGCTCCGATCTCGCGCGCCGCCTGCTCGAACTGGATGCACCGCGCTTCCAGGCGGAGTTCGCGCGGCGGTTCGGCGACCATCTCGGGCCGGTTGTGCCGGCGGGACCGCGCTGGTCCTATCCGCTTCGCCTCGTGCACGCCGAACGCTACATCGACACGAGGCTGGTGCTGGTGGGCGATGCCGCGCACGGCATCCATCCTATCGCGGGCCAGGGCTATAATCTCGGCGTGCGGGACATTGCGGCGCTGGTCGAGGTGCTGGTCGACGCCAAGCGCCTCGGCCTCGACGTCGGCAGCGCCGACACGCTCGAGCGCTACGCGCAGTGGCGCCGGGCCGACAATTTCACCATGGTCGCGGCCACCGACCTGCTCAATCGCCTGTTCTCCAACGACATCGCGCCGCTCAGGATGGTGCGCGACGCGGGCCTCGCCGCGGTGAACCGCGTGCCCGCGCTGCGCAAGTTCTTCGTCCGCCACGCCATGGGCACGGTCGGTGACCTGCCCAAGCTGATCAGGGGCGAACGCCCGTAGCTTCGCGTCAGTTCGGAGAGACCAAGCTGCGGAAATCGGGGGACGCGATCAGCTTCTGCAACACGTTCTGCACTGCCGGAAAGTAGGCATCGGCGACACGCTTGCAGGCGGTAACGGCAGCAAAGGCGCCGTCGAATGCATAGTGCTCCTGCACGCTGATAGACCTGCCGTTCGAGGAGCTGACTGTAAGCCAGATGTCCCAGTAGGCGACCGTCGAGGAAAAGGCGAGCTTGTCGAGCGTTCCCGTCAGGGTGACGCTGCCATTGTCAGCGTAGACACCAGCGATCTTCAATTCGTCGATGAATGCCTTGCGAATATAGGCGCCGAAACCCAGTCGGTCGGCAGCCATAATGGGACCTGCGGCGCGACAGCCGTCGCTGAACTGCTGTGCCTCGGCGAAGGGGCCGACCGCAATCTGGGCAGGCGCCAAACTCTTCAAGGCGACGATATTGTCGGCAGACATTCCGTAGCGGGGCGCCGAGTAGGTTTCGCAGCCGGCCACGACGAAAGCCAACGCAACGAACAACAGACCACGTAAGCCCATCCAATCCCCCAACTCCAATGACGCGATCTTCTCGTGCGTCTTGCTATCGGACGTTTAGGCGATGCCCTCGCGCGCTGTCAATAAACGGTCGCAACTGGACTCTTTGCACGTCCCACCCTATCTCAAAGGTCAATTTCGAGGACCTTTTTATGGCCATCCCACAGACATCGGCGCAAGTTCCCGTGACCGTGCTGACCGGCTATCTCGGTGCCGGCAAGACCACCCTGCTGAACCGCATCCTGAGCGAGCAGCACGGCAAGAAGTACGCCGTCATCGTGAACGAATTCGGCGAGCTGGGCATCGACAACGACCTCGTGGTGAATGCCGACGAGGAAGTGTTCGAGATGAACAACGGCTGCATCTGCTGCACCGTGCGCGGCGACCTGATCCGCATCATCGAAGGGCTGATGAAGCGCAAGGACAAGTTCGACGGCATCCTTGTCGAGACGACCGGCCTCGCCGATCCCGGTCCGGTGGCGCAGACCTTCTTCACCGACGAGGACGTCAAGGCCAGGACGCGGCTCGATGCCATCGTCACCGTGATCGACGCCAAGCACTTCTTCGGCCAGCTCGAGCAGGGCAGCGAGGCCGAGCAGCAGGTGGCGTTCGCCGACGTGATCCTGCTCAACAAGACCGACCTGGTGAGCGCCGACGAGCTCAAGAAGGTCGAGGACAGGATCCGCGGAATCAACCGCTACGCCAGCATCTTCCACACACAGAAGAGCCAGATCGGCCTCGACGCCATCCTCGACAAGGGCGCGTTCGATCTCGGCCGCATCCTTGAGTTCGAGCCGGATTTCCTGCACAGCGGCCACGACCATCATCACGAGGACGAGGTCCGGAGCCTGTCGATCACCGCCGACCGGCCGGTCGATCCCGACAAGTTCCAGAAGTGGATGGGCGCGCTGCTGCAGATCAAGGGCGCCGACATCTTCCGCAGCAAGGGCATCCTCGCGATCGACGGCGCACCGCGCCGCTACGTCTACCAGGGCGTCCACATGATGATGGACAGCGCCTGGGGTACGGCGTGGAAGGACGGCGAGAAGCGGTCGAGCAAGCTGGTCTTCATCGGCCGCAACCTCGACGGCGACAACCTGCAGCGCGCCTTTGAAGACTGCCTGAAGTAGGACCGTGAAGATCGATCTCGCCAACCCGGCCTGGCAGCAGACGCTGCCGCCGGCCCGCTCCCTCGCCACCGACGCTCCGGTGGCAGCCTGCGCCTTCAACCGCGACGGCACGACCGTCGCCTTCGCACTGGGCGACGGC
Source organism: Reyranella sp. (assembly GCF_965279625.1). Classification (GTDB taxonomy): domain Bacteria; phylum Pseudomonadota; class Alphaproteobacteria; order Reyranellales; family Reyranellaceae; genus Reyranella. Next base: position 3,751,571 of record NZ_OZ257251.1, on the reverse strand, counting down.
CAGGTCCGCCTCCTGCCCACCGACGTCACAGCGGCCGCGCCCGACGCGGCGGACCCGCTGCACAAGGGCGTCGTGCTCTCGCTGGTCGGCGATCCGGCCGGCGACGGTTTCGTGAGCGGCGGCGACGATGGCCGCGTGCTGCGCATCGCCGGCGACGGCACGGCCACCGAACTGCTGGCGCAGAAGGGCAAGTGGTTCGAGCATCTCGTCGCCCACAAGACGGGCGCGGTCGCCGCCTCGGCGGGCAAGAGCATGTTCCTGTTCCGCGATGGCGAGGTCCGCGAATTCGGCCCGCATCCGAGCACGGTGGCCGGACTCGATTTCAGCAAGGACGGCAGCCGGGTGGCCTGCGCGCATTACGGCGGCATCACCGTGTGGAGCCTGAGCAAGGACGTCGCCCTGCCGCCGCGCCGCTTCGCCTGGCAGGGCAGCCACGTGGCGCTGCGCTGGAGCACCGACGGCAAGTTCATCGCCACCGGCACACAGGAGAACGACATCCATGTCTGGCGCGTGGCGCAGGCCACCGACATGCGCATGCAGGGCTATCCCGCCAAGGTGAGGTCGCTGTCGTGGACCGCCGACGCGCGCTTCCTCTACACCTCCTCGCAGCCGGTCTTCACCGCCTGGCCGTTCGCCGGCAAGGGACCGGAAGGCAAGCCGCCGCTGCAGTTCGGCGACGAGGGCGCCGGCCTCATGACCGTGGTCGCGGCGCACCCGGCGGCAGAGTTCGTGGCCGGCGGCTACGATTCGGGCGAGCTGCAGCTCGGCGACATCCGGACAAAACGCTCGGTCGTGCTGAAGATGGCCGATGGCTCCGCCATCACCTGCCTCGCCTGGTCACCCGACGGCTTCAGGCTGGCCGTCGGCAACGACCGTGGCGACCTGCAGACGATCGATTTGCGTCGCTGATCTACCCGCGCCGCACCAGTGTGCGGTGGGAAATGAGACAGAGGATGCCCGCGACGCCCATCGCGGTCGTCATCGGCGCGATGGTGCCATCGAAGGTCTGCCCGACGATCGCGCCGAAGATCGCGCCGGCCCCGAACGTCATGACGCCCATCAGCGACGACGCCGTGCCGGCCATGTGCGGGTAGTGCTGCATCGCCATCGCGGTCGAATTGGGCGCAATCAGGCTCAGTGTTGCGATCTGGAAGACGAAGCAGACCAGAAAGGGCCACAGGCCGATCGTGCCGTACCGTGCCTCGATCCAGCCCATGACCATCGCCGCCGCACCGGACACGGCCGGAACGATCACCGCGAAGCGCAGGATCCGCCCGGCTCCCAGCCGGCGCACGAACCGCGCATTGAACAGACTGCCGATGGTCATGAAGACCACCATGCCGCCGAACACCACGCCGTAGAAGCGGGGCGAAATCCCGTAGCGCTCGATGAAGACGAACGGCGATCCCGAGATGTACGAGAACAGGGCGGCGAACATGAAGGACGAGGTCAAGGCGTAGCCGATGAAGGTGCGCGTGGTCAGCAGCTCGCCGAACCGCTTCAGGATCTGGGTGAAGACCAGCGGCTGGCGATACTCCGGCTTCAGCGTCTCCGGCAGCTGGAACCACGCGACGACGAAGGCAATCACACCGGCGGAGGCCAGCACCCAGAAGATGGCGCGCCAACCCGCAAACCACATCACCTGGCCCCCGATCACGGGCGCCAGCATCGGCGCGATGGAGGTGCAGGCCATCATGAGCGACATGGCGCGCGCGGCGTGATCCTTTTCAGCAAGGTCGCGCACCATCGTGCGCGCCAGGACGACGCCGCCGCAGGCGGCGAGGCCCTGCAGGAAACGCAGGGTGATGAGATGGCCTGCCGCCGCCGCAAACGCACAACCGATACTCGTCAGCACATAGACCACCAGGCCGATGAGGATGACCGGGCGACGGCCGAACCGGTCGCCCGCGGGGCCATAGAAGACCTGCCCCACGCCGAAGGCGATCATGAAGGCCGACAGGTGAGCTGGATGTCGCCGGGTGAGGATTGGAGGTCGACCGCGATCACCGGCAGGGCCGGCAGGTACATGTCGATCGAAAGCGGGGTGAAGGCCGACAACAACGCGAGCACCGCCAAGAGGAGCGGCGACAGGGTCGGACGAGTTGTGGTGTTCATTGCGCGGTGGCTCTACAGGCATCCATGGCATCTCGCCATGCTATAAGCGGACCATGACATCGCTGCCTGACCTGTCAGAAACGCAGATCCGCCGTTACGCGCGACATATCGTGCTGGCGGAGATCGGCGGCATCGGCCAGTCGCGGCTGATTGCCGCGAAAGTACTGGTCGTCGGCGCCGGCGGTCTCGGCGCACCCCTCCTGCAGTATCTCGCCGCGGCCGGTATCGGCACGCTGGGTGTGATCGACCACGACACGGTCGATCTCTCCAACCTGCAGCGGCAGGTGATTCACCGCACATCCGACATCGGCCTTTCCAAGGTCGAAAGCGCACGCCGCGCGCTGGCGGAGATCAATCCCGAAGTCAGCGTGCAAGCCCATGACGAGCGCCTCACGGCGGATAATGCCGGGCGCATCATCGCCGGTTACGACATCGTGGCCGACGGCAGCGACAACTTCGCGACCCGCTATCTGCTGAACGACGTCTGCTACGGGCTGCGCAAGACGCTGGTCTCGGCGGCGATCCTGCGCTTCGACGGCCAGATCTCGACTTACAAGGCGTGGCAGGGCGCAGGGCATCCCTGCCTGCGCTGCCTCTTTCCCGAGCCTCCCTCGGAAGACGCCGTGCCGAGTTGTGCGCAGGCCGGCGTACTGGGAGCCCTGGCTGGCACGCTGGGCACCCTGCAGGCCACCGAAGTGGTGAAGGAGATCCTGGGCGTCGGACGTTCGCTCTCCGGGTCGCTGCTGCTCTACGACGCGCTCAACGCCTCCTTCGAGACGCTGGCGGTCACCAAGCGGATCGATTGCCCGACCTGCGGCGACGTCTCGGGGGCGCACGCATGAGCGACGCCCTGAATGCAGGGGGCGTCTCCGTCATCCTGCGCTCCGACGACTACGAAAGCGTCCACTACGGATTGGCGCTGGCAGCGGCGGCGCTGGCCGTCAACAAGCCGGCCGTCCTGTTCTTCACCATGGGGGGCATCCGCGCCCTGCAGGGTTCGCCCCCCGCGCTCCGCGACTGGGATCGCGACGCCGGCAACCGCGCGCGCGGCGTCGGCGACTTCGAGACTCTGCTGCAAGCCTGCGTCGAGCTTGGCGCGCGCCTGATCGTATGCGAAATGGGCCTGCGGTCGCTCGACATCGATCGTGCGAGCCTGCGCGCCGACGTCGCCTTCACGGTGGCCGGTATCGTCACCTTGCTGGAAGAGACCAAGCCGGGCATGCACCTGGTTTCACTGTGATTCTGTGGGAGACATCATGACATCCGCTACCTTCGACGTGCTGGGAATCGGCAACGCCATCGTCGACGTCATCTCGCGGTCCGACGAGGCCTTCCTCGGCAAGCACGGTCTGGTGAAGGGCAGCATGATGCTGATCGACGAGGAGCGCGCCGAGCAGCTCTACGCCGGCATGGGCCCCGGTGTCGAAGTGTCCGGCGGCTCGTGCGGCAACACGATGGCCGGTATCGCCTCGTTCGGCGGCAAGGGCGCCTATATCGGCAAGGTGCGCAACGACCAGCTCGGCGGCGTGTTCGGCCACGATCTCAAGGCGACGGGTGTCTCGTTCGAGACGCCGGCCGCGACAGACGGTCCGGCGACGGCACGCTGCCTGATCCTGGTGACGCCCGACGCCCAGCGGACGATGAACACCTATCTCGGCGCCTGCACCGGTCTCGGCCCGGCCGACATCGATGCCAAGCTCGTCGCCTCGGCGCAGGTCACCTATGTCGAGGGCTATCTGTGGGACGCGCCGGCCGCCAAGCAGGCGGTGCTCAAGGCCTTCGACGCCGCCCGCGCCGCCGGCCGCAAGGTCTCGATCACACTGTCGGATTCCTTCTGCGTCCATCGCTATCGCGACGAGTTCCGCGACCTGATCCGCAACAAGGTCGACATCCTGTTCGGCAACGAGGCCGAGATCAAAGCGCTCTACGAGGTCGAGACCTTCGAGCAGGCGCTCGCCGAAGTCCGCAAGGAAGCCAAGATCGCCGCCCTCACGCGCAGCGAGAAGGGCTCGGTCGTGGTCAAGGGCGATGAAACCTACGAGGTCCCGGCGGCCCCCGTCGCCAAGGTCGTCGACACCACCGGCGCCGGCGATCTCTACGCCGCGGGCTTCCTGTTCGGCTTCACCCACGGCAAGCCGCTGGCCGAGTGCGCGCGGCTGGGCGGCATCGCCGCGGCCGAGGTGATTTCCCATGTCGGCGCCCGGCCCGAGCAGGCGCTGAAGGGCCTGATTTGAGCGCTGGCGCTCCGGCGAAGGGATGGCGGGAGTCGCTTGCGACCTACCGCCATCCCCGCGTCATCCAGTTCCTGTTTCTCGGCTTCTCGGCCGGGCTGCCCTTCCTGCTGGTCTTTTCGACGCTGTCGGCGTGGCTGCGCGAGTACGGGATCAGCCGTACCGCCATCGGCTTCATCAGCTGGATCGGCATCACCTACTCCTTCAAGTTCGTGTGGTCGCCGGTCGTCGATCGCGTGCCACTGCCGCTGCTGACCCGATGGCTGGGGCGACGCCGATCCTGGATGCTGCTGGCGCAGAGCGGGATCGCGGGCGGGCTGCTCGCCATGGCGTTCTGCGACCCGCGCACCGACCTGTGGTGGATGGTCGTGTTCGCGCTGGTCGTCGCGTTCTCGTCGGCCACACAGGACATCGCCCTCGATGCCTGCCGCATCGAAGCGACGGATGCGAGCCTGCAGGGGGCAACCGCGGCGACCTACCAGCTCGGCTACCGCATCGCCGTCCTCGCCGCCGGCGCGGGCGCCCTCTACATGGCCCAGTTCGTCTCCTGGACGGCGGCCTACCAGACGATGGCGGCGCTCGGCTTCGTCGGCATCCTCACGACCCTCCTGATCTCGGAGCCCGAGCGACGCGCGACCGCCGGGACGAGCGAGCTCGAAGGCAAGGTCGCCGCCTTCGCCGCGGGTCTCGGGACCATGCCCGGCTGGGTGCGCAAGGCACTGATCTTCGTCTATGGCGCGATCGTCTGCCCGTTCGTCGACTTCTTCGCGCGCTTCCGCTGGATGGCCGTCCTGCTGCTGCTGTTCATCGGCCTGTTCAGGCTGTCGGACATCGCCATGGGCGTCATGGCCAACCCGTTCTACATCGACATGGGTTTCAGCAAGGACCAGATCGCCGACGTCTCCAAGATCTTTGGCTTCGTGATGACGATCCTGGGCGCGCTGCTGGGCGGGGCGCTGGTGTTCCGCATGGGTGCGGCGCGACTTCTGGCGCCGGCGGTATTCCTGATCGCGGCGAGCAATCTCACCTTCTCGTGGCTCGCCTGGGTGGGCGAACCTGATCTGCTGATTCTCACCATCGCGATCAGCGTCGACAATCTGGTGGGCGGCATGTCCGGTTCGATCTTCATCGCCTTCCTGTCCGGACTGACCAACACGGCCTACACGGCGACGCAGTACGCGCTCTTCACCTCGATCATGACCCTCCCCGGCAAGCTGCTCGGTGGCTCCTCCGGATGGGTCGTTGACAGGCTGCAGGAAGACTTCACCGCCACCCACAAGTTCGGCGGTTACGCGATCTTCTTCGTCTACACCGCGCTGCTCGGCCTGCCCGCGCTGGTGCTGGCGGTCATCGTGCGCCGTCACTTCGAAAAAGAAACCCCTCCTTCCTGACGGAAGGAGGGGCCAGTGGCTCGGCTGCGGTGTCGTTTCCGAGCCGGGGAACCGGCCCGTTCCAGGGGTGCGGGGCGTGGGGTGCCTGCAAGGAACGGGCAAGCTCTGTTTAAGCCCTCGACGCTACAAAACCGTTACTGGCCGTGTGGAAAACCCGGCGGCACAACCCTGCCCCCGGCCGTGCGGGATCAGCCGGGCGTCGAATCGAGGGCGTAGCCGGCGGCGCGGACCGTGCGGATCACGTCGGCATGGCTGTCGCCGTTCAGCGCGATGCGCAGGCGGCGGATATGGACGTCGACGGTACGGGCCTCGACATAGACATCCTTGCCCCACACCGAATCGAGGAGCTGCTCGCGCGAGAAGACGCGGCCGGGATGTTCCATGAAGTGACGCAACAGGCGGAACTCCGTGGGACCGAGATGCAGCGGCTTGCCGCCGCGCGTCACGCGATGCGCCACCAGATCCATGACGATGTCGGCGTAGGACAACGCCTCGTCGGCAAGCGCCGGCCGGATGCGCCGCAGCACGGCGCGAATGCGCGCGACCAGTTCGGTGGGCGAGAAGGGCTTCGGGACGTAATCGTCGGCACCGGCGTCGAGGCCGCGCACGCGGTCGCCCTCCTCCCCCCGCGCCGTCAGCATGATGATCGGAACATTAGCGGTCGACGTCTGGCGGCGCAGTTGGCGGCAGACCTCGATGCCGGACATCAGCGGCAGCATCCAGTCGAGCAGGATGAGGTCGGGCACATCCTCCTGGACCGAGCGCAGCGCCTCCTCGCCGTCATAGGCGACGGCGACCTTGAAGCCGGACTGTTCGAGATTGTAGCGCAGCAACTCGACCAGCGCCGTCTCGTCCTCGACGACCAGCACGTGCGGCCTCATCGAGGAGGTGTGCGCCTCACGCCGCGCGGGGCTGGTGGCGACCATCGTCACGGCGTCGGCCCCGTCTCGGTGCCGGTCGTGGCGTACATGGCGGCGCTGCCCTTCGGCCGGTCTTCCTCGAAGCCGTGACCGGTCGAGCGGAAGCTCACGAGTTCGGCGATGTTGGTGACATGATCGCCGGCGCGCTCGATGTTCTTGGCCATGAACATGAGATGCGTGCACCCGGTGATCGTGCGCGGATCCTCCATCATGTAGGTGAGAAGCTCGCGGAACAGGCCGGTGTAGACCTGGTCGATCTCTTCATCTCGCTCCCACACGTCGCGGGCCTTGGCGACGTCGCCGTGGGCAAAGGCATCGAGCACGTCCTTGAGGGCAGCGCGCACCAGGCGGCCCAGCCGGTCGATCCCGGCGATGGCCGAGGCCGGTGCGGTCGTCTGACTCAGCACGATGCTGCGCTTCGCCGTGTTCTTGGCATAGTCGGCGATGCGCTCGAGCGCTGCCGCGATCTTGATCGACGACAGGATGACGCGCAGGTCGACCGCCATCGGCTGGCGCAGGGCCAACAGGCGCACCGTCTGCTCCTGCACCGCCTCGTCGAGGGCATCGACGCGCGGATCCTCGACGATCACCTTCTCGGCGACCTCCGTGTCGCGCTCGCGCAGCGCCCGCAGGGCCTGGGCGAGCTGGCTCTCGGTGAGGCCGCCCATCTCGCTGATCGTGGCGCTCAGCCGCTCCAGCTCCTCGTCGAACCGCTTCAGGGTATGTTCGGGCATGGTTTGTCCCTTCTTCTCGTTCTCTTGGCCGATCAGCCGAACCGGCCGGTGATGTAGGCCTGGGTGCGCTTGTCGGTCGGGGTGGTGAAGAGCGTGGCCGTCGCGCCGAACTCGACCAGCTCGCCCAGATACATGAAGGCGGTGAAGTCGGAGACGCGCGCGGCCTGCTGCATGTTGTGGGTCACGATCACGATCGTGTAGTCCTGCTTCAGCTCGTCGATCAGTTCCTCGATCTTCGCCGTCGAGATCGGGTCGAGCGCCGAGCAGGGTTCGTCGAACAGGATGACTTCGGGCTTCACCGCCACGGTACGGGCGATGCAGAGGCGCTGCTGCTGGCCGCCCGACAGGCTGAGGCCGCTGGCGTTCAGCTTGTCCTTGACCTCGTCCCACAGCGCGCCGCGACGCAGCGCGTGCTCCACGCGCCCGTCGAGTTCCGACTTGGGCAGGTTTTCGTAAAGCCGAACGCCGAAGGCGATGTTCTCGTAGATCGTCATCGGGAACGGCGTCGGCTTCTGGAACACCATGCCGATGCGCGCGCGCAGGAGGTTGATGTCCTGGCCTTCGCGCAGGAGGTTGTCGCCGTCGAACATCACGTCGCCGGTCGCGCGCTGGCCGGGGTAGAGGTCGTACATGCGGTTCAGGATGCGCAGCAGGGTCGACTTGCCGCAGCCCGAGGGGCCGATGAACGCCGTCGCCTTGTTGGCGTAGAGCGACATGGTGATGCCCTTGAGCGCCCGGCTGTCGCCGTAGAAGAACTCTAGGTTCTTGAGCGTGATCTTGGGCGTAAGCTTCGAAACGTCGAGCTTGGCGTGGCTGGCGACGGGAACGGCGACGCTGGGCGTTTCCGTGGATTGCATGGACATCAGGATTTCCTCGCGGAGGTGAGCGAACGGGCCAGGATGCTGAGTCCCAGCACGGTGACGGTGATCAGAAGCGCACCGGTCCAGGCGAGCTTCTGCCATTCGGCGTAGGGCGACAAAGCGAACTGGAAGATGACCACCGGCAGGCTGGGCATCGGCGCATTCATGTTCATGCTGAAGAACTGGTTGTTCAGGGCGGTGAACAGCAGCGGCGCCGTCTCACCGCTGATGCGGGCAACGGCCAGCAGGGTGCCGGTGACGATGCCGGCCTGCGCCGCGCGGTAGGCGATGCGGACGATCATGTGGGCGCGCGGCAGGCCGATCGAGGCGGCCGCCTCGCGCAGCGTGTCGGGCACCAGGTTGAGCATATCCTCGGTCGTGCGCACGACGACGGGGATCACGATGACGGCCAGGGCAACGGCGCCGGCCCATCCCGAGAAGTGGCCCATCGGTGCCACGAGGATCTCGTAGACGAACAGGCCGATCACGATCGACGGCGCGCTGAGCAGGATGTCGTTGATGAAGCGTACGACGCTCGAGAGCTTGTCGTGACGGCCGTACTCCGCGAGGTAGGTACCGGCCAGGACGCCGATCGGCGTGCCGATCACCACCGCCAGCACGGTCATCACGATGCTGCCCATGATTGCGTTGAGCAGACCGCCGGCGGCGCCCGGCGGCGGCGTGTTCTCGGTGAACACCGCGAGCGAGAGCCCGCCGATGCCCTTGTAGAGCAGCACACCCAGGATCAGGACAAGCCAGCCCAGTCCGAAAACGGTTGCAGCGTACGCCAGGCTCTTGGCGATGGTGTTGCGGCGGCGGCGGCCCGCGTAGAGCGGACTGTCCATGGCGGCCGTCTTGGAGGCAGTGGTAGCCATGATCTTACTTCCCTCCCTGCCGCTGCAGGCGCATCAGCATGTAGCGGGCGATCGCCAGCACGATGAAGGTGATGAAGAAGAGGATGAGGCCGAGCGCGACCAGCGACGAGGTGTAGAGATCGCCCACCGCTTCGGTGAATTCGTTGGCGATCGAGGCAGAGATCGTCGTGCCCGGTGCGAACAGCGAGGCCGAGACGTGATGGGCGTTGCCGATCACGAAGGTGACGGCCATCGTCTCGCCCAGCGCGCGGCCGAGGCCCAGCATGAAGCCGCCGATGACGCCGACCCGCGTGAACGGCAGGACGACGTAGCGGAACACTTCCCAGGTCGTGCAGCCGACACCGTAGGCCGCTTCCTTGAGGACCGGCGGCACCGCGTCGAACACGTCGCGTGAGATCGAGGTCACGAACGGCAGCACCATGATCGCCAGGATGAGGCCGGCGGTGAACATGCCGATGCCGTACGGCGGGCCCGCGAACAGCGTCGACAGCACCGGCACGTTCTCGAACGCGCCGATGAAGAAGGGCTGCACGTACTGCTGCAGGAAAGGCGCGAAGACGAACAGGCCCCAGATGCCGTAGATGATGCTGGGGATGCCGGCCAGCAGCTCGATGGCGATACCGATCGGGCGGCGTAGCACCTTCGGGCAGAGCTCGGTCAGGAAGAAGGCGACCATCAGGCCGACCGGCACCGCGATCACCATCGCGATGAACGACGTCACCAGGGTGCCGAAGATCGGCGCCAGGGCGCCGAACCGCTCGGTCACCGGGTTCCAGGATTCGTCGAACAGGAAGCCGAAGCCGAACGTGCCGAGCGCCGGCGCAGCACCGATGACGAGGGCGATAATGACGCCGCTCAGCAGGGCGAGCACGGCGAGCGAAGCGCCGCGCGTCAGCCCGTGGAATATCGAGTCCGTCAATCTCAGGCGTCGAAGCACCGCCGCCCGCGAGGCGGATGCCGCCGCCGGCGCGCTTGCGCCCTTCAATGCAACTTCACTCACGTCGCGCTCCCCCGAAGCCATAAGCCCCCCAAGAATGAAGGGCGGGTGTCGCCACCCGCCCCGTCACCGTTTAGTTCGTCGGCGAGTACAGCGGCTTGCCGCTGGCGTCTTTGATTTCCGCCGCCCACATCTTCATGATGTCGTTGACGACGTTCTGGGGCATCGGCACGTAGTCGAGCGAGTCCGCCATGGCATCGCCCTTGGTGTAGGCCCAGGCGAAGAACTTCAGCGCCTCGGCCGACTCCGCCATCTTCTCCGGCTTCTTGTACATCAGGATCCAGGTCGCGGCCGCCATCGGCCAGGACTGGTCGCCCGGCTGGTTGGCCAGGATCACGCCGAAGCCCGGCTTGGAGTTCCAGTCGGCGCTCGCCGCGGCGGACTGCACCGTATCCGAGCCCGGGGCGACAGCCTTGCCCGCCTTGTTGATCATCTTGGTGAAGATCATCTTGTTCTCTTTGGCGTAGGCGTACTCGACATAGCCGATCGAGCCCTTGGTCTGCGCCACGTTACCGGCCACGCCTTCGTTGCCCTTGGCGCCAATGCCCACCGGCCACTGCAGCGCCGTGCTCACGCCGACCTTCGTCTTCCAGTCCGGGCTCACCTCGGCCAGGTAGTAGGCGAAATTGTAGGTCGTGCCCGATCCGTCCGAACGACGCACCGGCACGATGGCCTGCTTCGGCAGCTTGACGTTGGGGTTGAGCTTGGCGATCGCCGCATCGTCCCAGCTCTTGATCTGGCCGAGATAGATGTTTGCCAGCGTCGGCCCGTCGAGCACCAGCTCGCCCGGCTTGATGCCTTCGAGATTGACGACCGGCGTCACCGAACCCATCACCATCGGAAACTGCACAAGACCCGACTCTTCGAGATCCTTGCCCGTGAGCGGGGCGTCGGTGGCGCCGAAGGTCACGGTCTTGGCCTTGATCTGCTTGATGCCGCCGCCCGAGCCGATCGACTGGTAGTTGAGACCGTTGCCGGTCTCCTTCTTGTAGGCGTCGGCCCACTTGGCATAGACCGGGTAGGGGAAGGTGGCGCCGGCGCCGGAGATGTCGATGGCATAGGCGGCCGCCGGAGACAGCGCGAAGGCTGTCGCGAGGACGATCTTGGAAAGGTTCACGGGGGTCTCCTTCTATGAATTTCGAAGCGCCCGTCATCTAGGAGCCGTACGTCTCTCTCATATGACGGATAAATGACAATCCGGTTACAGAGGCGGCCTCTTGCACAGGATGGCGGCCGCTCGTTCGTAAATATTTGATCTAAATCAACGAGTTAGACGCTCGAGGGGCAAGGCCGCCAGCCGTCACAATAGTTTAACGCTCCGCCCTCGGAACGGTAACGCAGCCCCACGAAGGTGCGCCTCTTTCGAGAGCACCCCATGCCTTCCACCCCACTGATCGCGCGTCGTCAGCGATGGCTTTCCGTCCTCGCGAAGGCGCCTGGTGCGCGGCTCGCGTGCCTCTGGCAGGCCCTCGGGGCTGCTCCTCCCTACACTGTCCTGCGCCGCCCCGAGATCGGGCTCGTCATGGTGCAGGGCCGTATCTCGGGCACCGGCGCGCCCTTCTGTGCGGGCGAGATGACGGTGACGCGCGCCGCCGTGCGCCTCGACAGCGGCGAGATGGGCTTCGGCTACGTTCGCGGCCGCGATGCACGCCATGCCGAGATCGCCGCCGCGGTCGATGCGCTGGGGCAGCGCGCGGATTGGACCGAAAGACTCGAGGCCGAGATCGTGGCGCCGCTCGCCGATGAGGCCGAGGCGCGCCATCGCCTGATCGCCGCGCGCGCCGCCGCCACCCGGGTGGATTTCTTCACCGTCGCGCGTGAGGCCGGCGCATGAGCACGACGCTCCTCGCGCCCGGCTTCGCCGATCCGTCGCACGATGCGCAACGCCTGTTCCGCAGTGTGCTCGACGCCTTCTCCCATCCCGGCCGCATCGTCGAACTGCGCGATGCACCGGTTGGCCCGGGCACGCTCAGCCCGGCGGCCGCAGCCTTCCTGCTCACCTTCGCCGATCGCGAGACACCGCTCTGGCTCGAAGCCGGAGTCGACAAGCAGGAGGTCCGCGACTTCCTGCGCTTCCATGCCGGTGCGCCGCTCGTCCCTGCGCGCGAGGCCGCCGCCTTCGCCGTGATCATCGCCGGCGGTGGCGAACCGTTCGCAGGCTTTGCCATCGGCACCGACACCTATCCCGACCGCGCCGCCACGCTGGTGATCGAAGTGCCGGCGCTCGAGGGCGGCCGCGCCACGATCTGGCGGGGACCCGGCATCGATGGCGAGATCCAGGTCGCGATCGACGGGCTGGGCGACGGCTTCTGGCCGGCCTGGACCGCCAACTATGCCCTGTTCCCCTGCGGCGTCGATATCGTCTTCGCCTCGGGATCCCAACTCATCGCGCTGCCGCGCAGCGTCGCCGTGGAGGCCTGACCATGTATGTCGCGGTCAAGGGCGGCGAGACCGCCATCGCCCATTCGCTCGATCTCCTGGCCGACAAGCGTCGCGGCGACCGCGATGTCGCCGAGCTGTCGCTCGAACAGATCGACCAGCAGCTCGGCCTCGCCGTCGATCGCGTGATGACGGAAGGCTCCTGTTACGACCGCGGCCTGGCCGCGCTGGCGATCAAGCAGGCGCGCGGCGACCTCATCGAGGCGATCTTCCTGCTGCGCGCCTATCGCACCACCCTGCCGCGCTTCGGCGCGTCGGAGCCGCTCGATACCACCCGCATGGTGGCGGAGCGCCGCATCTCCTCGACCTTCAAGGACGTGCCGGGCGGACAGGTGCTGGGCCCGACCTACGACTACACCCACCGCCTGCTCGACTTCTCGCTGGCCGCGTCGGGCGAACGTCCCGAAGCACCGACCGCACCGGCCGATGCCAGCCACGCCCTGCCGCGCGTCGGCGACATCCTGCAGCGCGATGGCCTGCTCGAACCGCCACCGTCCCGCGATGACGGCGAAGCGCGCGACCTGACGCGCGAGCCGCTGGTGCTGCCGGCCAGCCGGCCGCTGCGCCTGCAGAACCTGGCGCGCGGCGACGAGGGCTTCCTGCTGGCGCTCGGCTATTCGACGCAGCGCGGCTACGGCAACAACCATCCCTTCGTCGGCGAGATCCGCTACGGCCACGTGCCGGTGTCGTTCGTACCGGAAGAGCTGGGTTTCGCCATCGAGATCGGCGAGATCGAAGTGACCGAGTGCGACATGGTCAACCAGTTCGCCGGCTCGCATGACGTGCCGCCGCAGTTCACGCGCGGCTATGGCCTGGCCTTCGGACATGCCGAGCGCAAGGCGATGGCGATGGCGCTGGTCGACCGCGCGCTCCGCGCCGAGGAGTTCGGCGAGGCCGCGACCTCGCCCGCCCAGGACGAGGAATTCGTGCTGGCCCACAGCGACAATGTCGAGGGCTCGGGCTTCGTGCAGCACCTGAAGCTGCCGCACTATGTCGATTTCCAGTCCGAACTGGTGGTGGTGCGCATGCTGCGCGCCGAGGTCGAGAAGCGCCGTGAGCAGGCCGGCCTCGCCCAGGCGGCGGAGTGAACCATGCCTGACACGACGATCCACGACACGCTCCCGCAGGACGGCGCCTACAACTACGCCTATCTCGACGAGCAGACCAAGCGGATGATCCGCCGCGCCATCCTCAAGGCGGTGGCGGTGCCGGGCTATCAGGTGCCGTTCGGGGCTCGCGAGATGCCGCTGCCCTATGGCTGGGGCACGGGCGGCATCCAGGTGACCGCCGCCATCATCGGCCGCGAAGACACGCTGAAGGTGATCGACCAGGGCGCCGACGACACGACCAACGCCGTCTCGATCCGCCGCTTCTTCGCCCGGGTCGCCGACGTGGCCACGACGACGCACACCGGGGAAGCCACCATCATCCAGACCCGTCATCGCGTGCCCGAGACGCCGTTGACCGACGGACAGATCCTGGTTTTCCAGGTGCCGATTCCCGAGCCGCTGCGCATGCTCGAGCCGCGCGAGACCGAGACGCGGACGCTGCATGCGTTGTCGGAGTACGGCGTCATGCAGGTGAGCCTGTATGAGAGCATCGCCGGCCACGGCCGCATCGCCAAGACCTACAACTATCCGGTGATGGTGAACGGGCGTTACATCATGAGCCCCTCCCCCATCCCGAAGTTCGACAATCCCAAGCTCGATCGCAGCCCGGCACTGCAGCTCTACGGCGCGGGCCGCGAGAAGCGCATCTATGCGGTGCCGCCGCACACGCCGGTCAAGAGTCTCGACTTCGACGATCATCCGTTCGAGATCGAGACCTGGACCGAGTGCTGCGCGCTCTGCGGCTCGACCGAGAGCTTCCTCGACGAGATGATCGTCGACGATGACGGCAAGCGCCTGTTCGTCTGCTCCGACACCGACTATTGCGAGAGCCGGCGATGAGCGCGCCGCTGCTCTCCGTGCGCGGCGTCAGCAAGCGCTTCGGCGGTCGCATCGCTTGCCGCGAGGTGAGCTTCGACCTGTGGCCCGGCGAGGTGCTGGGCATCGTGGGTGAATCGGGCTCCGGCAAGACGACGCTGCTCAATTGCCTGGCCGGCCGCCTCCAGCCCGACGGCGGCTCCGTCGTCTACGAGACGAGGTCCGCCGGCACTGTGGACGTGCACTGCCTCTCGGAGGCCCGCCGCCGGCTGCTGGCGCGAACCGAATGGGGCTTTGTGAACCAGGATGCCCGCGAAGGATTGCGCATGGGCGTCAGCGCCGGCGCCAACATCGGCGAGCGGCTGATGGCGGTGGGGGCTCGCCACTACGGCGAGATCCGCGGCCAGGCCGCCGACTGGATGGCGCGGGTCGAGATCGACGTCGACCGCCTCGACGACCGTCCCGGCACCTACTCCGGCGGCATGCGCCAGCGCCTGCAGATCGCGCGCAACCTCGTCAGCAATCCGCGGCTGGTCTTCATGGACGAGCCAACCGGCGGCCTCGACGTCTCGGTGCAGGCCCGCCTCCTCGACCTGCTGCGCGGCCTGGTCGAAGGGCTGCACCTGTCGGTCGTACTGGTGACCCACGATCTCGGCGTCGCGCGGCTACTGACGCACCGGTTGATGGTGATGCAGGGCGGCGCGGTCGTGGAGCAGGGGCTCACCGACCAGGTGCTCGACGATCCGCAGCATCCCTACACGCAGATGCTTGTTGCCTCGATCCTGCCGGTGTGACGCGATCATGACCTCCTCCCAACCCGCGCTGCGCGTCTCCGGTCTCGCCAAGTCGTTCACCGTCCATGCCCAGGGTGGCCTGTCGCTCCCCGTGCTGCGCGGCGTGTCGCTGGCGGTCTCGCCCGGCGAATGCCTGGCGCTGGTCGGCCCGTCGGGCGCCGGCAAGAGCACCCTGCTGCGCTCGCTCTACGGCAACTATCGCGCCGACAGCGGTTCGATCCGCGTGCGGCAGGACGATGCCTGGACCGAGCTGGTCGGCGCCGAGGCCCGCACCGTGCTCGACGTACGTCACCGCACCATGGGCTTCGTCAGCCAGTTCCTGCGCGTGATCCCGCGGGTCTCGGCCGCCGACGTCGTGGCCGAGCCGCTCCGGCGGCGCGGCACCGATCCCGTCGAGGCACGTCAACGCGCGGAGTTCCTGCTGGCCATGCTCGGCATTCCCGCGCGGCTGTGGGCGCTGCCGCCCGCGACCTTCTCCGGCGGCGAACAGCAGAGGGTCAACATCGCCCGCTCGCTGATCGTCGACTATCCGATCCTGCTGCTCGACGAGCCGACGGCGTCGCTCGACGCCGCCAACCGAGACGGCGTGGTCGAACTGATCTGCCAACGCCGCAACGCCGGCGCCGCCATCGTCGGCATCTTCCACGATGCCGATGTGCGCGATGCGGTCGCGACCCGTGTGCACGAAGTCCTTCCCCCCGCCTCAGTTCCCCCAGCCTCTCTGGCCGGAGTTTCCACATGAGCCTCGAGACCATCTTCACCAACGCCCGCGTCGTCACCGCCGATGCGGAATTCGACGGCACCGTCGTCGTTCGCGACGGCCGCATCGTGGAGATCGATACCGAGCGGTCCCATGCCGCGGGCGCCCTCGATCTCGAGGGCGACTATCTCGTGCCCGGCCTGGTCGAGCTGCACACCGACAATATGGAGAAGCACTTCGCCCCGCGTCCCGGCGTGAAATGGCCAAGCGTGTCGGCGGTGATGGCGCACGACACCCAGGTCAGCGCCGCCGGCATCACGACGGTGTTCGATTCGCTGGCCCTGGGCGACGTCCACGGCAAATCCGACCGCGTCGAGAACCGCGAGCGCATGATCGAGGCCGTCTGCATGGCCAATGACCGGCGCATGACCCGCGCCGAGCACCGTATCCACCTGCGCTGCGAGATCACGGCCGACGATGCCGTCGAAGCCGTCGACAAATGGATCGACCTGCCGCTGGTCGGCCTGGTGTCGATCAACGACCATACGCCCGGCCAGCGCCAGTTCCTCGATCCGGAGAAGCTGAAGCAATACTACAAGGGCAAGCACGCGATGACCGACGAGCAGTTCGAGGAATTCTCGATCCGCGTCACCGGGCTTCACCATCGCAACGCCGCGAAACATCGCCGGGAGATCGTGAGCCGCGCCCAGGCGCGCGCCCTGCCGATCGCCAGCCATGACGATGCGACGCACGGCCATGTCCAGGAAGCCGTCGCCAACGGCATGACAATCGCCGAATTCCCGACCACGCACGAAGCCGCCAGCGCCTCGCGCGAGGCCGGCCTCGCCATTCTGATGGGTGCGCCCAACCTCGTGCTGGGTGGCTCGCATTCCGGCAACATCGCCGCCATCGACCTGCTGCGCGCCGGCCATGTCGACATCCTGTCCTCGGACTATGTGCCGGCCAGCCTGATGGAGAGTGTGTTCAAGCTGCCCTCCTCCGGCATCGGCATCTCCCTGCCGCAGGCCGTGCGCCTCGCTACACTCAATCCGGCCCGGGCCGTCGGCCTTGGCGATCGCGGCGAGATCGCGCCCGAGCGCCGCGCCGACCTGGTGCGCGTACGCACTGTCGACGGCGCGGCCGTCGTGCGCGCCGTGTGGCGCGAAGGCGAACGCGTCGTCTGAGCCGGAACCGACATGGAAGGCTCGCTGGTCTATGTCATGGGTCCCTCCGGCGCCGGCAAGGACTCGGTCCTCGGGCGAGCCCGGACCCTGTTGCCGCCGGGAGCGCCGGTGGTGTTCGCGCACCGCTACATCACCCGGCCGGCCGACAGCGGCGGCGAGAACCATGTCGCGCTGACGCACGAGGAGTTCGCGACTCGTCGCGCCTATGGCCTGTTCGCCTATCACTGGAACGCCCATGGCAACGATTACGGCGTCGGCCGCGAGATCCACGACTGGCGGGCCGCCGGCCTGACCGTCGTGGTGAGCGGCTCGCGCGACCATTTCCTGAGAACCGGCGGCCTCGATTCGCAGGCCCGTCCGGTGCTGATCACGGCGCCGGCGGAACGGCTCCGGCAGCGCCTCGCCGGCCGCGGCCGCGAATCGGCGATCGAAGCGGCGGAGCGGCTGCAGCGCGCCGACGCCTACGAGGTCGACGACCCGCGCCTGGTGACGATCGTCAACGACGGCAGCCTCGACGACGCGGCCGCGGTCTTTCTCAGGCTGCTCGCCAGACCTGGGTGGACAGACGCCGTCCTCCGCCGAGCCTGAACCGCGCCAGCACGGTGAAGGGCCGGCCCGGCGCCGGCTGACGGAAGACGCAAAGGTCGCGCACGGCCAGCGGCCGGTCGATGAAGGCCATGAAGCGCCGGCGCAGCTCGTCGAGGATGACGGCGCGTTCGCGCGCTTCCTTCACCCGCCCGGT
The DNA here is from genome assembly GCF_965279625.1 of Reyranella sp. Taxonomy (GTDB): domain Bacteria; phylum Pseudomonadota; class Alphaproteobacteria; order Reyranellales; family Reyranellaceae; genus Reyranella. The sequence goes on along the minus strand of NZ_OZ257251.1, from coordinate 3,733,664 downwards.
GAGGGTCAGGTGAAACTGGCCCTGCTCGAGAACATAGGGATAGCCCCAGCGCAGCAGCAGATTCTCCTGCCGCTGGGTCAGGCCCGCGGCGCGCCGGCGCGTCAGTTCGGCCTCGTCGGCGGGACGGCGGAATTCGTCGAACTCCACGATGCAGAGATCCGAGAAATCCTGAAGCGCGGCGCAACGGTCCGCCGGCACCAGCGCGAGGAAATCCTGCACTTCGGCCAGGGCCAGCGCAGGTACGTCGATCTGGCGCTCGGTCGCGGCGAAGCTGCCGACGGCGTCGACGAAATCGCGCTCGGTCGCGCCGTCGACCAAAGCGATCGGCGGCTTCAGCGTCCCGTGAAAGCCGTAGAGACGAGGATCGGCCACGAGGGTCGTCAGGCGCTCGTGGGAAAGGCCGCTCACGGGAACGATGTCGCGGGCCTCACCCGTCTCGGCGTTGCGACCGAGCCATCGGCTGGCAGCCACGGCCAGCGCCTCTTCCGCACGCGGCGCGTAGTAGAGCGCATAGCGGGGCAGGCCCGCTGTCGATTCTTCGGATGGCTCGCTCAAGCGCTCACTCCCCCGCGACGGCCGATCATGGCGAAGCGCAGCTGGCTCGACACCAGGTCGATGGCCGCCACGGTGACCAGGATCATCAGGATAATGAAGGACGTCTGCTGCAATTCCAGCGTCCGGATCGCCTCGGCGAGATGCAGGCCGATGCCACCCGCGCCGACGATGCCGATGATGGTGGCCGACCGGGTGTTGGATTCGAAGTAGTAGAGGACCTGGCTCACCAGCACGGGAAAGACCTCGGGCAGGATGCCGAAGCGGATACCCATGAAGTGACTACCGCCGGTCGAGTCGATGCCTTCGGCCGGCTTGCGGTCGGCCGCCTCGATCGCCTCGGAGAACAGCTTGCCGAAGCTGCCGATGTCGGAGGTCATGATGGCGAGCGCCCCGGCGAAGGGTCCGAGCCCCACGACGTTGATCCAGATCAGCGCCCAGATGAGGATGTCGACGCTGCGGATGGTGTCGAGCGAGCGCCGGGCGAGGAAGCGCACGATGCGCTGGGCCGTGACGTTGCGCGCGGCGAGCAGACCGACCGGCAGGGCGAGGACCGCCGCCGACAGGGTGCCCAGCAGCGCAATCGCTACCGTCTCGATCAGCGCCATGCCATAGGCCCGCGCATGCGCCCACGACCCGGGATCGGGCGGCAGCATCAGGCCGGCGATCTCGACCAGCCGGCCCATGCCCGACAGAAGCTTGCCGTCGAAGAAGCCCAGCACCTCCATGCCGTACAGGAGGAGGACGAGCATGGCGGTCGCCACGGCGATCATGGGCAGGCGCTGCGGCCCGAGGCGCTGGAAATGTTCGGGATAGCGGTCGCGCACGGCGTCCATCAGTTCTTCCCTTCGAGACCGATCAGGCGGTGACGCAGCAACGAGGTCAGGCTGTCGATGACCGCGACGGTGAGCAGGATCATCACCAGGATCGCCGAGACATCGGAATAGTAGAATTTGCGGATCGCCTCGATCAGGTCCTGGCCGATGCCGCCGGCGCCGACGAAGCCCATGACGGCGGCGCCGCGCACGTTGATCTCGAAGCGCAGCAACGCATAGCTCGCAAAATTGGACAGGACCTGCGGCAGGGCGCCGAAGCGCATGGCGACATGCCAGGACGCGCCCGTCGACGACACGCCCTCGACCGGCTTCATGTCGATGTTCTCGACGACCTCGGCAAACAGCTTGCCGAGCGCGCCCAGCGTATGGATCACGACCGCCAGCACGCCCGCCATGGGACCGAGCCCGAAGGCGATGACGAAGAGCAGCGCGAAGACCAGCTCCGGCACGGTGCGGCAGAGTTCGCAGAAGCGGCGCACGAGCAGGCGCACCCAACGGGCCGGCGCCACGTTCGCCGCCCCCAGGAAAGCGAGGCACGAGGCCGCCACCGCGCCCAGGAGCGTGCCGACGTAAGCCATCAGCAAGGTTTCCCAGAGCAGCCGGAACCAGCGGCCGAGGCCCCAGAACCACTCCCCGAAGTCCGTCCAGACCGGCTGGCCGTTCTCGAGGTGGAACAGGCGGATGATGTAGCTCGGGAAACGATGGATGTTCTCGAAGAACCTGACCGGCGACACCTCGGCCGAGATCGACGCGAGAAGCATCGCCGCCGCGATACACGCCGCCATCAGCAGCGTGTGCCAGCGACGCGACCGCACCGAGGCGTCGTAGGCCGCCATGAGCGGCCTCAACTGCGCCTCGGGCAGACGTGTGACGTGCGTACTCAAGACAAAGCGAGCGCGGAAACGAAGTCCGGGCCGATCAGCTCTTCTGCTTGCGGAGCTGGTCGATGAACTTGATGAGTTCGACCACGGGCTCGTAATACTGCGCGTCGACCGCCTGGAATCCGCGATCCTTGCCGTCGGACAGCTTGTCGAACGCCGCCTTCGCCTTGGTCGGCGATTCCATGAAGGCCTTGGTGATGGCGGCCTTCAGGTCGGGCGGCAGGCTGGCGAGATAGGCGAAGGGCGAGTTGGGGATCAGGTCCGACTTGTAGATGATGCGGAAGTCTTCCTGCTTGGCCAGGCCCTTGGACGCCATGCGCGTCAGGTTCGAGTCGCTCTCGGCATTCCACCAGTTGGCGGCGACGTCGACCGTCTTCTGCTGCAGCGCGATCACCGCATTCTCATGGCTGCCGGTGTAGGTCACGCGGCCGAAGAAGGTCTCGGGATTGAGCTTGAGCTTGTTCAGCGCAAAGCGCGGGACATTGTTGCCCGAGGTCGAGTTGGGATCGACCAGGCCGAGGTTCTTGCCCTTGAGGTCGTCGATCGACTTGTAGGGGCTGTCGGCGCGCACGTAGAAAACCGAATAGTAGCCGACCGTCCCGTCGCTGTTCACCGTCGTGACGAAGGGCTCGACCTTGACGCCGGTGACGATGGCGCGGGCATAGGAGGCCGGGCCGTAGCCCGCGATATGGATGCTGCCGTTGCGCTGGCCCTCGATGACAGCGGCGTAGTCGTTGGCGACGCGCAGCGTCACCTTGGTGCCCAGCGTCTGCGACAGGTACTCGATGAACGGACCATAGCGCTCAGTCACGCCCGACGCGTTCTCGGCCGGGATGACGGCGAAGACGAGCTCGGGATAGGCGCTCTTCCACGACTGGGCGTGAGCGGTGCCGAGGGAAGCGAGCGACGAGACAGCGAGGGCAGCGCCCAGCGCGAGACGACGGGTGAGCATGGCGGGTTCTCCTTGAGGAAGCGAAACGTCGGGAAAGAGGTCAGGAACCGGCGAGGGCGAATCCCGGCTGGGCGGCGGCGGGTAGAGAGGCGGGTGACGGCAGGCCATGGCCCATCACATCGCCCGCCTCGAGCCCGTAGAGCTCGCGCGAGATCTCTTCGGTGAGCGCGGCCGGCACGTCGTCGAACACGACACGCCCGCCGGCCATGCCGACCAGCCGGTCGCAGTAGGTCCGCGCGAGGTCGAGACTGTGGAGATTGCAGACCACGGTGATGCCAAGATGGCGGTTGATGTGCTGCAGCGCGTCCATCACCACCTTGGTGTTGCGAGGATCGAGCGAGGCGATGGGCTCGTCGGCCAGCACGATGTCGGGCTCCTGCACGAGCGCGCGGGCAATCGCCACCCTCTGCTGCTGGCCGCCGGACAGGGTCTCGGCGCGCTGGCCGGCCATCCGCGCCATGTCGAGGCTCTCGAGCGCGGACAGGGCCTGCGCCTTCTCCTCGTCGTTCCACAGCTTCAGGAGCGCCCGCGTGGGCGGCATGTGGAAGGCGCGGCCCATCATGACGTTGGTCAGCACGTCGAGGCGGCCGGCGAGGTTGAACTGCTGGAAGATCATGGCGCAGCGGGCGCGCCAGGCGCGCAGCGGCCGGCCGCGCAGCGCGGTGACGTCGGTGTCGCCGAACAGGATCCGGCCCGACGTCGGGTCGCCCAGGCGATTGATCATGCGCAGGAGGGTCGACTTGCCGGCGCCGGACCGACCGATCACGCCCACGAGCTGGCCCGTCGGCACGACGAGCGAAACGCTGTCCACGGCCTTCTTGCCGCCGAAGCTCTTGGTAACGCCTTCCAGTCGCAGCATCCGGCCTCCGGGTCCTACACGGAAGGCTCGGTACCGGGAGCAGGCTTCGACCGCGCTACGCTTTGGTTACGAACAAAAGACACACGGTGGAGGAACGGCCTCGGCGTTGCACGCGAGGTCCATCACGGGGAGCCGGCGCACTCGTCGCCGCCCTCTTGGTCGGCCGGCGGCGATGGTCGCGCTCAGCGCGCTGCGCCGCTGGAGAAGGTCGGACGATCGGACAGCGCGCGACTGGGGGCATGCAGCGCCCACTTGACCGAGGCATAGAGCCCGAGCCCGATCGCGACCAGCAATCCGCCCATGAGGACGAAGCCGCCGGGCTCGTCTCCCTTGGGATAGAACTGCGCGGTCACGACGGCGGCAGCGATGATGGCGGCCATCAACCCCGCCACGTGCGCCAGGAACTTCCAGCCGAAAGCCCGGACGAATCCGCGGCGTTCGGCTTCCGTCACGAGAATCGGCCGACCCTTACGATCCTGCCGATAAACCGGGCCCTCACGGTGAGACTGGAACTGGGTGGCCATCGCCCAACCCAAGGCGTCGATGAGATTCATCGCCTGGGAAACGCCCGTGCGCCGCGGATCGTTCCGGTGGAATCAGGCGTTGTCCCCGAGGCGGGATCAGGCGACCGCAGCCGCCGGGGTCGGGATGGACGGCCGCATGAGATAACCGACGCCGCGGATCGTGTGGATCTCGGCATCGCAACCGGCATCGGCCAGCAGGCGGCGCAGGCGATGAACATACACTTCGACCGCGTTGGACGCCTTGTCGTGCGCGCCCCCGAAGACCAGCGCATCGAGCACGTCATGGACCAGCACCCTTCCGCTCCGCTTCAGGAAGACTTCCAGCAGCTCGGCCTCCCGGGCCGGAACGGTGACAGTCCTGCCGCCGATCACCGCGAGACGGCTCTCGGCATCGAACGTCAGGTTGCCCATGGCGAGGACCGGGGCGGCCATGTCCGGCGGACGCTGCATGACCGCCCGGAGACGGGCGACCAGTTCGGCCATCGCAAAGGGCTTGATCATGTAATCGCTCGCACCCCTGTCGAGACCACTCACCCGGTCGCCCAGTGCGCTCCGCGACGACAGAATGACGACGGGAGTCGCTTCGTGCCGCTTTCGCAGCTGGTCGAGCACCATCAATCCGTCGGCGTCGGGAAGGCCGAGATCGAGCACGATGGCCGCATACTGCACGGCCTGGACGGCGAGCCTCGCCTCATCCGCCAGTCCCACGATGTCGGCATCCATGCCCGCATGCTTCAGGGCATTGCCGATCAACGCGGCCAGATCCCGGCTGTCCTCGATGATGAGCACACGCATCGAACCTCCCTCGCCCGGATCGATCACCCTCTCGACGGCAGATCGATCTTGGCGTCCTTGAGCGCTTTCTCGATCCCCGCGATCCCGCTGGTATCGCCCGCCTTGCATTTTTCGACGGCGACACGGGTCTCCAGACTCTGGGGCTGCCGGCCACCTTTCGAGCTCATGTCGAGATACTGATCGTATTTGGCCGCCAACGCCGAGCAGTAGGCCGCGTCCGGCGACTGGGCGAGCGCGGCGATCGGCATCAGCGTCGCCGCCACGATTGCGGAATTGAGCACCATCTTCTTGATCATCTGATCCTCCTTCGCTCTCTGAGAGCGACACCATTGAAGGCGTGGACGGAGGCTCGATTGCGGCAGCCCGATTTCGACGAGCTTACGCCCTGCTACTTGTGGCCGAGCATCCGCAGGGCCTGCAGCATCGTCGGCGTCGGCATGCTGAGGCCTAGACTTTCGGGAGGCGCCGCCGCCGCCATGGCGCGGTAGGCCATGGCCAGTGCCTCGCCATCGGTCAGTGCCGGCCACGATTTCACGACGTCGAGACCGGCCCGGATCATTTGGGCGGTCACCACGATTTCGCTCGGTTCGCTTGCTTTGACTGTCATCGGGCGGACTCTCGCGTACTCGATGCCCGTGACTATGAGGCGCTTTCCTTACAATGCGCTTTCGTCACAACTGCAGAGAAGTCAGGCCACGTCCGAAGCCGGCAGGGTCACCGTGAAGGTCGAGCCCTTTCCCGGCGCGCTCTCGATGTCCAGCCGGCCGCGATGGCGATTGACGACATGCTTCACGATGGCGAGCCCCAGGCCGGTGCCGCCGAGCTGGCGCGAGCGGGCCGTGTCGACACGGTAGAAGCGCTCGGTGAGCCGCGGCAGGTGCGCGGCCGGAATGCCGTCGCCCTCGTCCCGGACCGCGACCGCCACGCGGTCCTTGCCCGACCATCGCGCCTCGACCCTGACGGAAGTCTCGGGCCGTGCGTACTTGACCGCGTTGTCGATGAGGTTCTGGAAGACGATGATGAGCTCGTCATGGTCGCCGACGGCACGCGGCAGATCGGGGGCCAGGTCGATTTCGAGCCTGACCTTGCGTGAGGAGGCCTTGAGCTGCAGCAGGTCTAGCACCGAGCGCAGCACGCGGTCGAGATCGACGGCGGCGGCGGGCCTTGCATGCTCGTGCTGCTCGATGCGCGACAGCATCAGCAAGTCGTCGACCAGGCGGCGCATGCGGTCGGCCTGCTCGGCCATGATGCCCAGGAACCGCTCGCGCGCCGCCGTATCCTCGCGGGCCGGGCCGCGCAGGGTCTCGATGAAGCCCGCCAGGCCGGCGATCGGCGTCTTGAGTTCGTGGCTGGCGTTGGCCACGAAATCGGCCCGCATGCGCTCGGCGCGGCGCAGGGCCGTGGTGTCGTGCAGCACGATCAGCGCCAGCGAGCCGTCGGCGGCGGCCCGTGGCAGGCGCCGCAGATGGGCCACCATGTCGAGCTCCGGCGGCCCCGCCAGCACCAGTTCGACCACGCTCTGGTCGGGTCGCGCGAAGTTGCCGTCGGGGCCGGTCTCGAGCAGCGCGTCGATGGCTGCCAGGAGCTGCGGCTGGCGCAGCACCGTCGAGACGTCGCGCTCGGAGCCGCCGGGACTGCCCAGCAGCAGGGCGGCGGCGAGATTGGTGCGCACGATGCGGCGCTGCCGGTCGAGACAGACCAGGGGATCGGGAAGACCGTCGACGATCGCCTGGGCCGAGGCCGCCAGATTGTCGATCGAGGCGCGCTGTCGGCGCCATCCGGTCGACAGGGTGGCGGCCGCGGTCGCGAGCTCCTCGGTGGCGGGGGCGAAGGAAAGGCGGGGCATCACCGGTTCGCGCTCGTCCGAGAGTTCCCCCACGAAGCGCGCGAAGCGCGCCAGCGAGCCGAGGTAGCGCTGGATCAGGAGCATCGTCACCACGGCGATGCCGGCCATCGCGATCAGCGTGGCGCGGCCCGACAGCTCGCCGAGGCCAAAGAGGATGGCGAGCGCCCCCCACGACGGAGCCAGCGCCACGGCGTTGGCAACCAGAGTTCGACGCAGCGGAATCCCGTTGTCGGCCATCGACCGACTATAGCGGGTTAACTCGTCCGCGGTGCGAAGAAGCGTATGGCGGCGAGACCGAACAGGAAGCCCGCGATGTGCGCCACCCAGGCGACCGACTCGCCCCCCGCCCCCGGCATGCCGCCGAACAGGCCGAAGAACACGTTGAGCGCGATCCAGATGCCGGCAACCGGCAGCAGCGACGTCAGGCTGCCGACGTAGCGCATCAGCATCAGCACGGCGCCGAAGATGCCGCTGATGGCACCCGACGCGCCGACCACCGGATCGGGCGATTCGGGATAGACCAGGACATGCACGAGACCCGCGAAGACGCCGCACACCAGGTAGAAGAGCACGAAGCGGCGCACGCCCAGCAGCCGCTCGACCGGCGCGCCGAAGGCCGCGAGCGTCAGCATGTTGATGCCAAGATGCATCCAGCCGCCATGCAGGAACTGGTAGGTGATCGGCGCCACCAGCAGCGAGAAGAGATCCTGGCCGCTGTCCGTCGTGTAGGCGGCAGGCACCAGACCGAACTGCAGGATGATCTCCTGATCGGCCTGCTCGCCGAGAAACTGGCGAAGCACCTGAACGGCGACATTGATGCCGATCAGCCACAGCACGGCGGGCGGCAGGTTGATGGCCCGCTCGCCCTTTCCGCGCCCTCCTGGGAGACGGCGCTGGTCGTCATCGAAAGGCATGCGCCGCTCCTGTCAGGTCGGGTGTCCGTTCAGGACTTGGGGCCGCCCTGCCCCAGCGCCCGCAGGCGCAGCCTGAGCGCGTTCAGCTTGATGAAGCCCTCGGCGTCGCGCTGGTTGTAGGCGCCCTGGTCTTCCTCGAAGGTCACGTGCTGCATCGAGTAGAGCGAGACGGGCGACTTGCGGCCGACGACCGTGGTGTTGCCCTTGTAGAGCTTGAGCCGCACCGTGCCGGTCACGTTCTCCTGGCTCTTGTCGATCAGCGCCTGCAGCATCTCGCGCTCCGGCGAGTACCAGAAGCCGTAGTAGATCAGCTCGGCGTATTTCGGCATCACCTCGTCCTTGAGATGGCCGGCGCCGCGATCGAGCGTGATCGATTCGATGCCGCGATGGGCGGCGTAGAGGATCGTGCCGCCGGGCGTCTCGTAGATGCCTCGGCTCTTCATGCCGACGAAGCGGTTCTCGACCAGGTCGAGACGGCCGATGCCGTTGGCCTTGCCCAGTTCGTTGAGTTTCGTGAGCAGGGTCGCAGGCGACATCGCGACGCCATCGATGGCGACGGCGTCGCCCTTCTCGAAGTCGATGGTGATGTAGGTCGCCTTGTCGGGCGCGGCCTCGGGCGAGATCGTGCGCTGGTAGACCATCTCGTCGGCCTCTTCCCACGGATCTTCGAGGATCTTGCCCTCGCTGGAGGAGTGCAGGAGGTTGGCGTCGACCGAGAACGGCGCCTCGCCGCGCTTGTCCTTGGCGATCGGGATCTGGTGCTCCTCGGCGAACTCGAGCAGCTTGGTGCGCGAGGTCAGCTCCCACTCGCGCCACGGCGCGATCACCTTGATGTCCGGCTTCAGGGCGTAATAGGAGAGTTCGAAGCGGACCTGGTCGTTGCCCTTGCCGGTGGCGCCGTGGCAGACGGCGTCGGCGCCGGTCTTCAGCGCGAGGTCGATCTGGTGCTTGGAGATCAAGGGCCGCGCGATCGAGGTGCCGAGCAGGTACTGGCCCTCGTAGAGCGCGTTGGCGCGGAACATCGGGAAGACGAAGTCCTTCACGAACTCTTCGCGCACGTCCTCGATATAGATGTTCTCGGGCTTGATGCCGAGCAGCTCGGCCTTCTTGCGGGCCGGCGACAGTTCCTCGCCCTGGCCGAGATCGGCGGTGAAGGTCACCACCTCGCAGCCATAGGCCGTCTGCAGCCATTTCAGGATGACCGAGGTGTCGAGACCGCCCGAATAGGCGAGCACGACCTTCTTGATGTCGCCCTTCTTGTAGGGCCCGGGATAAGAAACGCTCATGCTGGCCGCTTTCGTGTCGATTCGGTAAAAGGCGCGCGAATATAGCGGTCGACCCCACCGGGGCAAGGGCGCCGCAAAGAGGCTATAATCGGAGCGAGAATAGCATCCCATGGTTTCCCCCCTCGACCGCCTCTCCTACGCCGCCCGCCAGACCGCCCGGGTCGCCTGGTATGCCGGCCACTATGCCGCCGGCCGCCGCCTGATGAAGCCCATGCCCAAGCCCGATTTTCCCGTCGGGCCGACGCCCGGCCGCGCCGAGCTGACCGCCGAGATGCGTGCAGTGTTCGGGCGGGAATGGCGCGATGTCGCGGACGGCCTGTTTCCCGCGCCGCGCCCCCTTCGCCCGGAGCCTGCCGAGTTCCTGCGCCGCAGCCTGCTCTATTTCCGCGACCTGCCGCAGGTCGACGCGCGGCGGCACGGTGCCCTCGACGACGAGCTGCCGCCCGGCACCCAGGCCGACGGCCTGCCAGACTATTACCGGCAGAATTTCCATTTCCAGAGCGACGGCTGGCTCTCCGACCACTCGGCCGCCCTGTACGACACCCAGGTCGAGGTCCTGTTCACGGGCGCCGCCGACGTCATGCGCCGTCGCGCCCTGGCGCCGATTGCCGCCTGGCTCGCGGACCGCAACCAGCGCGACGTCCGCGGCCTCGATGTCGGCTGCGGCACCGGCCGCCTGCTCGCCACGCTGCATGGCGCCTGGCCCGGCCTGAAGCTCACCGGAGTCGACCTCAGCCGCCCCTATCTCGACGAAGCCCGCCGCCTGATCGGCCGCACGGCGCGGGTCAAGCTCGACGAGGCGGCGGCTGAATCCCTGCCCTTCGCCGAAGCGAGCCTCGACCTGGTCGTCTCCTCGTTCCTGCTTCACGAGCTGCCCAGGGAAATCCGCGCCAAGGCGATCGCTGAAATGGCGCGCGTCGTGAAGCCCGGCGGCCTCGTGGTGATCGTCGATTCCCTGCAGAAGGGCGACCGCCCCGACTGGGACGGCCTGCTCGACCTCTTCCCGCACTACTTCCACGAGCCGTATTACGCCCAGTACACCGCCGGCCGTCTGGAAGAGTGGTTTGAGGGGGCCGGGCTGCAGCCCGTCTCGACTGAGAACGCCTTCCTGTCGAAGGTCGCTGCTTTCACGAAGTAGCTACAGCGCGACCTTCTCGCCGCGCTGGCGCAGGCTGGCACTCTTGAGCTGGCCGCAGGCGGCGGAGATGTCGCGGCCGCGGGGCGTGCGCACGGGGGCGCTCAGGCCGCCATCGTTCACGATCTCGGCGAAGCGGTGGATGCGGTTGTTGGAGCTGCACTCGTAGGGCGCACCCGGCCAGGGATTGAACGGGATCAGGTTCACCTTGGCGTGGATCGGCTTCAGGATGCGCACCAGCTCGCGCGCGTCGGCGTCGCTGTCGTTGACACCCTTCAGCATCGCGTACTCGAAGGTGATGCGCCGGCTGTTGCGGGCGCCAGGATAATCGGCGCATGCCTTCAACAACTCGGCGATCGGCCACTTCCTGTTGATCGGCACCAGCGTGTCGCGCACCTCGTCGCTGACGGCGTGCAGCGACACCGCGAGATTGACGTCGAGCGCCTCGCCCACCTTCGGGATCATCGGCACGACGCCTGAGGTCGAAAGGGTGATGCGGCGGCGGCTGAGCGCAATGCCCTGGTCGTCCATGACGATCTTGAGTGCCGCGACGACATTGTCGAAATTGTAGAGCGGCTCGCCCATGCCCATCATGACGATGTTGCTGAGCATGCGCTGGGCATCGGCGGTCGGCGTCGGCCATTCGCCGTAGCTGTCGCGCGCCACCATGAACTGGCCGACGATTTCATCCGGCGTGAGGTTGCGCACCAGCGGCTGGGTACCGGTGTGACAGAAGGTGCAGGTGAGCGTGCAGCCGACCTGGCTCGACACGCAGACCGAGCCGCGATCAGTCTCCGGGATGTTCACCGTCTCGGCCTCGTTGCCGTCGGCGAAGCGCAGCAGCCATTTGCGCGTGCCGTCGACCGAGCGTTGCTCGGTCACGATCGAGGGCCGCTCGATCACGAACTGGTCGGCGAGACGATCGCGCGCCCTCTTGGCGATGTTGGTCATGCGCCCGAAGTCGGTGACACCGTGCCAGTAGATCCACTGCCAGATCTGGGCAGCGCGGAACGGCTCCAGCCCGGCCTCGGCCAGCGCGGTCTTGAGCCCGTCGCGCGACAGCCCGATCAGATTGCGGCGCAGGTCGTTGCGGCCGTGCGCGGCGGCGCCGGGCTCGAGGATCTGCAGCGGTTCGGTGGGCAGGACGGACATGGAGCGCGTGAGATAGTCGCCGCACTCCCGCTGCGCAACCGCGCCGGCGTAAACTATTGTTTTTCCTGCGCTTTTTTTCGCAGCCTGAGCCGCTCCTTGCGCTTGTAGAGCGGTTCACCGAACACCGGCACGTCGAGTGCCTCGGTCGGCGCGCCCTCGCCGACCGGCCGCGGCGCGTGCCGGCCGAGGCTGATCAGCCGGTCGTACATGACCAGGGCGCCGGCGGTGCCGAGATTGACCGAGAAGCGCGTCGGGATTTTCACGACGTAGTCGCAGAGCGACTGAACGCCGGGCGACAGGCCCTCGCGCTCGGACCCCAGGATATAGGCGCACTGGCGCGGATGCCGAAAACTCGGCAGCTCGATCGCATCGTCTGTGATCTCGATGCCGACCACCCGGCAGCCCAGCGGCAGGCGGAAGCTTTCGAGATCGGCAAAACGGTAGGTCGGCACCGACAGCGGCGTGTCCGACGTGTCGGCCAGTGCGCCGGCGCGCGCGTCGTACTGCGCGCGCAGGGTGAAGACGAACGAGGCGCCGAACGCGTGGGCCGTCCGGAACAAGGTGCCGACATTCATCGACTTGCTCGGACCTTCGATACCGATGCCGAAATAGCCTTTCATGGCCCTTCGATTTGTTGCAGTAATGACTGGCAGGCGTTGCCACCCTCCCGGTAGCGCCCAGCCCGCCGTCAAACAAGGCCCTGATGACCCTTACCTCGCCGTTGGACAGCGTTCGCGCCCAGTACGAGGCTCTGCCCTATCCTGCCCGAGACCCGCGAGACGAGGCGATCCGCCTGATCACGGGCACGCCGAGCCATGTCCTCGAGATCAATCATTATCTCTTCTCCGGCCGCCTGAACTTCATCCGGCCGTTCCGGGCGCTGGTCGCCGGCGGCGGCACGGGCGATGCCTGCATCATGCTGGCCCAGCAGCTGGTCGATCGCCGCTGCCCCGGCGAGGTCGTCTATCTCGACCTGTCGACGGCCTCGCGCCAGATCTGCGAGGCGCGGGCCAAGGCGCGCGGCCTGCGCAATATCCAGTTCCTGACCGGCTCGCTGCTCGACCTGCCGACGATGAACATCGGCCACTTCGACTACATCGACTGCACCGGCGTGCTGCACCATCTGCCCGACCCGACCGCCGGGATGCAGGCGCTGGCCAGCGTGCTGCATGCCGACGGCGGCATGGGCGTCATGCTCTACGGCGAATATGGCCGCAGCGGCGTCTACCCGCTGCAGGAGCTGCTGCAGACCATCGCGCCGCCGTCGATGGCGATCGAGGACCGCTTGGCCATGGCCAAGCGCCTGATCCGCTTCCTGCCGACGACCAACCTGTTCCGCCGCAATCCCTACCTGAACGACCATGTGACGGGCGGCGACGCCGGCCTCTACGACCTGCTGCTGCACAGTTGCGACCGCGCCTTCACGGTGCCGCAGATCGGCAAGATGGCCGCCGCCTCCGGCCTGAGGGTCGTGGCCTTCCTCGAGCCGGTGCGCTACGAGCCCGCCACCTACATGAGCGATCCGGTGATCGCCCGTCAGGCCAGTTCGCTGCCGCTGATCGAGCGCGCGGCCTTCGCCGAGCGTCTCGCCGGCAATGTGCGGACCCATGTCTTCTATGCCACGCGCGCCGGCTTCGACACGGTCGCGCGCCCCGAGGACACCTCGGCCATTCCGGTGCTGCGCGAGATGGATGCGCAGAAGTTCGCCGCGGGCCTGCAGCCCGGCGCGCCGCTGGTCGCCAACCTCGACGGCTTTCCCTGGCGGGCCCAGCTTCCGCCGCTGGCGCCGCGCATCATCTCGCAGATCGACGGCCGCCGGACGGTCGCGGAGATCTACACCTCGCTCGGCACCCAGGGCGGCCTGCCGCAGTGGGAGGATTTCTACACCCAGTTCGAGGACCTCTACGTCAAGCTGAACGGCGTCAATCACCTGCTGCTGCGCTTCCGCACCTGAAACCAAACCTGCCGAATCCGCAATGAGCGGCCACGTCCTGACCATTGCGCTCGGCAACTCCCTCCTCTGGTCGGTCTATCTCCTTCTGACGCGCCACGTCGTGAGCGGCGCCCAGCTCGATGCCTGGGCCTACACACTGGTGCAGCTGCTGACGGCGGGCCTCGCGATGTTGTGGGTCGGCCGCCGCACGCCGGGAAGCTGGGCCGACCTGCTGGTGCCCTGGACGGTCTGCTACGCCTTCATGCGCGTGATCATCAACGGCTGCACGGCCGCCGCCATCGTCTGGCTGGCGGTCACCCAGAGCACGCTCCTGTCCACGATGAGCGTGCTGATCGGCGCGGCATCGGGCTGGGCGCTGACGCGCCAGGCGCCGGCGCGGCGCGACTGGCCGGGCCTCGCGCTGCTGGCGGTCGGCATAACGGCTTTCGCCGCCGGTCTGGGGTCGGAGACGGCGTGGCGCGGCGTCGCCTGGCTGATCGCCTCGGAGGCCATCGCGGTCGCGGCCTCGTGGATGATCGCCTACCATCCGCGCAATCGCGCGGCCGAGCCGGCGGCGCGCAGCCGCTTCACCGGCGAGATCCTGGTCGCCGCCTCCCTGGCGCTGATCCTGGTCTGGACGCTGGCCGGTCTCGCCGGCGCCATGGCCTCGCCCTGGGCGGGCGGCGGCGACGCTTTCGGCCGGATCGAACTCTGGCTCTACGCCATCCTGGCCGGCCTGCTGTTCCGCGCGCCGGGCACCTGGCTCGGCTTCTGGACCATCAACCACTCGGGCGTGCAGACCTACCTGATCGCGCTCACCGCCATGCCGTTCTTCGCCATCGCGCTGGAAGCCCTGTTCGCCCGCCTGGGCTGGCTGACGCCCGCGACCCTGACAACGCCGGAATGGCTGGCCGCCGGTGTGATCCTCGCCGGCGCCGTCTGGCTGATCGTGGTCAGGGTGCGAACGAAATAGCCTCTCAAGAAGCACCGCGAGCAACATTGTTGCGCCGCCGGTCATCCCGATACAGGATCCCGGGGGGTGCGACATTGACTTCGTTGGTTTCGTTTATTTCGTTTGTTTCGTTTATTCGCCACGCCCCACCTTCTTCAACGGCCTGTCAGGCCTTCTTCAGCGCGTCCGGATTGAGGACGTTGATCGGCGTGCCGTCGAGCCAGGCTTCGATGTCCTTGATCGTGCCCTCGTAGAAGTGCCGGTAGCTCTCCTCGACGACGTAGCCCAGGTGGGGAATGAGCGTGATGTTGTCGAGCTTGGTGAAGGGATGGTCGGCCGACAGCGGCTCCTTGTCGTAGACGTCGAGGCCGGCGTGCAGGATCGTGCGGTTCTTCAGCGCCTCGATGAGCGCCGCTTCGTCCACGATCGGACCGCGCGACGTGTTCACCAGGATCGCGGTCTTCTTCATCTTCGCGAGGTCGGCGGCGCCGATCAGGCCGCGCGTGCGATCCGAAAGGGCGAGATGGATCGACACGAAGTCCGACGTCGCCAGCAGCTCGTCCTTGCTCACGTACGTCGCGCCGCCCGCTTCCGCCTTCTCGGGCGTGAGGTTCTGGCTCCACGCCACCACCTCCATGCCGAACGCCTTGGCATAACGCGCCGCGCGGCTGCCCAGCTTGCCGAGGCCGAGGATGCCCAGCCGCTTGCCCTCGAGCACGACCATCTGCTCGATGCCGTCGTGCCACTTGCCCTGGCGTGCCAGCCGCTCGGCCTTGGCGAGATCGCGCGCGCACATCATCAGCAGCGCCCAGCCGAGTTCCGCGGTCGGCGCGTTCGAGGTGCCGCCCGGCGTCGTCGAGACCGGAATGCCGCGCTCGGCGGCCGCCTTGTCGTCGAGGCTCGCAGCGCGGGCGCCGGTCAGCACCATGAACTTGAGGTTGGGCAGCTTTTCGATCAGCGCCCGCGGGAAGGCGGTTCGCTCGCGCAGTAATCCCAGCATGTCGAAGGGCGCCAGCTTCTGCGCCGCATCCTCGACCGACGTGAAGGGCTCCTGGAAGACCGTGATCTCGATACCGCGCTTCCTGAGGCGGTCCCAATCGGCCATGCGCAGGGCGACCTTCTGGTAATCGTCGAGCAGGGCGAGCTTCATGGTTTGCGGCATGGCGTTTCCTGGGAGAGAATGTTTTGCAAAAGCACTATAGCCGCGGGAGGCGGTCGTGAGCATCACCGTTACGCCAACTCACCCTGAATTCGTCGCCGAGATTTCCGGCGTCGACGTGGCAAAGCCGTTGAGTCCGGACGACCGGCAGACGATCGAGGATGCCATCAACCGCTACGCGGTCGTGGTGTTCCGCGGCCAGACACTCGACGACGATCGGCAGGTCGCCTTCGCCGGCAATTTCGGCCCGATCGAATCCTCGGCGCTGAAGCTCCGGCATCGCGACATCAAGCACCGGATCGCATCGAGCCAGGTCGCCGACATCTCCAACCTCGACGGCGACGGCAACGTGATGAAGCCCGATGCGCGTCGCCGGCTCGATGGCCTCGCCAACCGGCTCTGGCATACCGACGCCTCGTTCCGCGCCGTGCCTGGCGGCCTGTCGATGCTCTATGCGCATGTCATTCCCGACGCAGGCGGCGACACGGAATTCGCCGACATGCGCGCAGCCTACGATGCGCTGCCCGAGGCGAAGAAGAAGGAGCTGGAAGGGCTGGTCGCCGAGCATTCGATCTGGCGCTCGCGCGAACAGCTCGGCGTCGTGCAGTACACGGACGAGGAGCGCGCCTCGCTGCCGCCGGTGCCGCAGCGGGTTGTGCGCACCCATCCCGGCTCGCACCGCAAGACGCTGTATCTCGCGGCGCACGCCTCGCACATCATCGGCCTGCCGGTGGCCGACGGGCGCCTGATCATTCTCGACCTGATCGAGCACGCGACCCAGCCGCGCTTCGTGCATGCCCATCGCTGGGCGAAGGGCGACCTGGTGATCTGGGACAATCGCTGCACCATGCATCGGGCGCGCCCGTTCGACACGACCAAGGTGCGCGATCTGCGGCGCGTGACCACGCGCGACGTCGCCTCGACGCTCGAACAGGCGGCCTGACCCTCTCGTCAGGCGCCCGCTCAGACCGCCAGATTGTCGATCAGGCGCGTGCGGCCGAGGCGGGCGGCGGCGATGACGCGCGCTGGACCCGCGGCATGCTCGAGCGGCTTCAGGCTCTCGGCATCGACCACGGTAAAATACTCGACGATATCGAACCCGCCGTCGCGCAGCGCCTGGGATGCCGTTGCCGTGGCTTCGGCGCAGGAGGCCTTTCCGCCGCGCACCGTGTCGGCGACCTTCACGAGCTGCTTGTACATGCCCAGCGCCTTCGTGCGCTCGTCGGGGCTGAGGTAGCGATTGCGCGACGACATCGCGAGCCCGTCCGCCTCGCGCACCGTCGGCATGCCCACGATCTCGAACGGCATGGAGAGATCGCGCACCATGCGCTTGATGACCTGGAGCTGCTGGTAATCCTTCTCCCCGAAATAGGCGCGATCGGGCATCGCCATCAGCAGAAGCTTGCTCACCACGGTGGCGACGCCCTGGAAATGACCGGGCCGCAGCGGACCGCACAGGCCGTCGGTGATGCCGGCGACCGTCACGGTCGTGAGCTGCTCGCCGGGATACATCTCGTCCTTGCTCGGCGCGAAGGCGATGCGGCAGCCCGCGTCGCGCAGCTTGTCGAAGTCGCCCTCTTCGTCGCGCGGATAGGCGGAGAAATCCTCCTTCGGCCCGAACTGAGTCGGATTGACGAAGATGCTGGTCACCGGCACGTCGCCGCGCTCGAGCGCGCCCTTCACCAGGCTGACATGGCCTTCATGCAGCGCGCCCATGGTCGGAACCAGACCGACGGTACGACCGGCCATCCTGAAGGCAGAAACCGCCTTGCGCAATTCCGCGACGGTGCGCACCACCGCGAGACCACGTTCCTGGGGCTGGCTGTCCTTGATCATCAGGCGATACTCTCCGCTGTGAAATTGCCGGGGGACCTTGGCAATCATCGCCCGCGACCGCAAATGCCCCGGAAGGCCCGTCCTTTTCGCCGGTTACGACCGGTGTTTGCCTTGCGGCCCCACTCATGCAACCGTTCGGATCGAGAAGCTTGCCGGCCGTCGAGGCCCATCGAGCGATCGTTCATGACTGCGGACGCCAATGATCCAGTACCTGTTTGATTTCGACGATTGGATCGTCGGCGCAGCCATCGTCTGCCTCTATCTGATATCGGCGATGCTCCTGTGTGGTGTCGCTCTGTGGCCTCCGCTTCGCACGAGAGTGAAGATCATCGGCTGTGCGACACAAGACCTGCTTTTCTTCCTCGGCGTCCTGTTCAGCCTCAGCATCGGATTCCTCGCTGTCGAGATCGAGGATCGCATAGAGAAAGCGGCGAGCGCGCTCAGCGTGGAAGGCAATTCCCTTCGAGGGATCGCGTCGATCCTGAAGGTGGAAGGCCCGGAGGCAGCGAAGGTCAGGGCCGCCGCTCGCAGTTACCTGGAAGCGTCCATCAAGCGGGAGCTTTCTGGCCATCGAGCGGCGATGGAGTTTTCGACAGCCTCGCAGAAGATGGAAGAGCTTGGCGCGGCCGCGGCGGCTCTCACCGGATCCGATGCGGTAAGCGCACCGGTTCGCAACATGATACTCGAGCTGGCCCTGCGAGCATCGGATGCACGCGCTCGCCGAATCGGCCTGATGCGCGCCGAGCCCAACGAGCTGAAATGGGCCCTGCTCCTCTATCTGCTGTTTTCGATCCAGATCGCGGTGGTCCTGATCCATGGCGCGGATACACGCCGGATGGTCGTCCACCTCGTGTTGATATCCCTCGCCGGGAGCCTGAGCATAGCGGCCGGCGCACTGACGGAAGATCCGTTCACCCAGCCCCGAATGGTATCCATCGCTCCCTTGGAAGCGGCCTTGGACGCCCTGTCGCAAATTGACCGCCGATGATCGGTCGTACGTGACGTCCGGCCCGGAGTTCTCTCGCGAGAACTCCGCCCATCGTGCCAATCTTCGTCTCTGCGGTTTTGTCCGGACTGGCATTAAAGCCATATCCGGAAATTGGAGCGGGCGAAGGGATTCGAACCCTCGACCCCGACCTTGGCAAGGACAAAGGGTAGGCTAACGCATTGATCTTGCTGCGCACGATGAACCGCGACGTGCCACGATGCGCAGGAACATACCACGAATGACGCGCAACTTGCGCGCGCCCTAATCCCGGCTACGCGTCGCATCAATGTTGGCGGCTTCCGCCGGCACGCTCTTCTTCCGCTTGCTCATGATAGGCTCCTTTGCGTTGCAGCTGGCCGGTCACTCGCCGGCGACACGTGCATTCGCTTCCGGTGCCCGGAAGCTCAAGCCGAAACACGGATCATGGCATTGCGAATGCTGCCCTCAGGGAGCAATTCCATGGCTGGCTGAAGCACGAGCTTTGATTACCGAATCACCACCACGGGTTCGAATCCCGTCCTGTCCGCCAGAGCGCTCTGTTCTTGGCTGTGATACGTGCATTTTTTGATGTACGTGTGTTTTCATCTCACATTTCTTCATACTCGCCAGCATGCATGGTCGAGAACCGGCATCAGGAGTTTATTAGGACCTAACCGGACATCGTCGTGATCAACGATCAGGTACACCACGCCCTGGGGCAAGATCCAACGCCGTCCTTGACGGGACAATCGAACGATCAGGAGACGCCAATTCTTCCAACTTGACCGTGGTCCGAAGAATCAGGGCAGGTCAAGACGATCAATGGTCATCATAGATTCTCAAGTCACGCCCTGCACGGAATTGTCGGCGCCGACCAAACGTTTGACTATCAAGAAGGCTGAGATCCAACTTGCCAGACAACTGCTCACGCTCATACCCCATTGCAAGCAAGATGGTCGGAAAGAGTTGGAAGTGGCTAGTGAAACCAAAGTTGGAAGCCGCTCCCACAGATAGAGCTGTTTTCCACTCCATATTGTTCGTCAATGCGAATAGCGGGACAATTACCTCAGTTTTAACGACAGAAGCGCTTTCACTGCAGTGCGATATCATTGTCGGTGTCTCGGACAGAGACTGACCATGATCGGATGTGTAGAAAAGTAGAGTATCGGACGGCAGGCCACCCCTCAAAAGTATCTCGAAAAAGCCATCCACCGACCACATAACTGCGTTCTTGTAGTGCCTGATGAGTTCGCTTTGATTCTTCAATGAGAATGGAGATTGAGAAGCTTCGAACACATTTCGCGAGGGCGGATACATTCTATTGTAGGGGAGATGAGTGCCGTACTTGTCGAGAAAAATGAACATGGGCGTCGGATCCTGGAGCAGGCCACGCAGCTTGGATGCAGCTACTTCGTCGCGAAGATATACTGGCATGTCTTCGACGATTATTCGCTCATCAATGAAGCTACGTTCTGTGGCCGTCATACCATTCAAAAGAGTGCTTATTGTTCCAAAAGTATCAATGTGAACTGTCTTAAAGCCGGCGTACTTAGCGTATTGCCAAATGGACGTACGACTACGGAGCGTTTTCCAAGATTCACCTAGGTCGCTCTCGCGTGTGCCAAATCTTACAGCCAATCTCGACTCCGTCGAGCAATTGGTAGCGGAAGTAGCGATTCCAAAGTTTATGAGTTCATTGTGCCCCGACGCCAGGAAAGGCGTTGTATTGACTAGCTTGTTGTTCAGCGAAATGTAGTCGCCCCGCACACTCTCATCCATGACCAGGATGATTTTGCGAAGATGGCTTGCGGGCACGGCTGCATAGATTACTTCCGCTATGGGCTGATCTTCGTTGGCGAGTCTACTTTTGTAGACATTGATGAATGAAGATACCGGTGATGGAAATGCACGAGTGTACCCGTCAGTCCGCCATAGAATGATCGCTATACCTAATCCCGCCATTCCTACGCAGACTGTGGGTACCCACCTGGCTAAAAGTGGGGGCTGTAGAAAGAAGACGAACAGAACTAGCAATGCAAAACATAAATTACGAAGAATCTTGTCTGCATAAGAGCCAACAGTTCCATCAAGTCCAAACCGAATATTCGATAGAATTGTGTTGGTGGTCTCGAGGGACGGAAAGTGTCCGCCAATGTCGAACATAACTAGGTCATAAGATACTCCGCCGAGCAAAATGACACTGATCAAGTAGCGGAATAAGGGATTTGAGATAAAGGGAGCAGCAAAAACCGAGGCAACGCAAAGACCGCAGACGAATAAATACGCAATCGATGCAAGAGTAGACTTTCGTTGTAGTAGATTCTCAAGGGTCCCAAGAATAGTTGGGTACCATCCATATGCAGCAGACGTGAGCCACTCAGGCAATACCGGGTCAATCGGACTAGCAGCTGGCCAAAGTGCTGCATCGTTATTCTTGTGCCACAGCAAACCAACCGTCGCTAACAAGAGCACAGCTGAGGCAGCAATCTTGGAAAATGTGATGAGCATTAGTCTAAGCTTACGGCGACTAGGAGGCATTTTCGAATCTCAACAACACCATTGGATGCCGTCAGAAGAGTCAGAAAGCATTTATCCGACATTCCCCAACTAAACCGGGCACTTTGTGAACGCTAGCATTCCGCCGGGTCGCGGGGGAAGCTATGGGCGGCCGATCCAGATTCCCGGGCGATCCCGCCGCGTCCACCGCCCATAACGAGCTTTGAGCCATCGATTTGGCCCTTCCCCTCGCCATTCCGACGCACTCCTCCCTGGTGGCGCCGCATTTACCCCGTCGCACGTAGCCGTCTGTCGGTCGCGCTGCTCCGTGTAGGCGGCGCATTGACGCAGGACAGGCAGTCGGCCGTGAAGAACGGCCAAGTGTTTGAAGGCGGGTCGCTTTTCGGCGGGGCGGCAGATTTTGGATTGCAAGGTTTGGCGTCTCGAGATCCTGGAACCTTGAGATTTCGTTTGGGGATTCCCTCTTCCGGCGAGCCGTGACTCGATGCCGTATCGGAGGGATCGATGCGGCCGAAGAAGCACGAGGCGACAAAGGAAGGCGATCTGTTCCGGGCCAGGCTCGACCAAATCATCAACACGAAGCATGAGCTCGTGCAGCTCGCCGGCAAGATCGACTGGGCGTGGATCGACGCAGAGATCGCACCGCTCTACAGCGACTAAGTGCCCCCCTCACTGAAACGAGTTCTGCTACACGCCGTAGTTCCGCAAGAACACTTTCTGCCGTGTAGTCAATAAGGCGGCGAAGCTCGAAAATGGGACGCTCAGATCGTTCAGACATGGCCCCGACTATGAAAAGTTACGAGACTCGCACACGTCAGTCAGCGGCGCCATTATTCGAGACGCCCTTAAATCGATTGACCTAATCCCGGTGACCCCCACGTTTTGGCCGTTGCTTCCGACCGGGCTTCAGCGTGGCAAGCTTGCCCGTCCCCGACATAATGAACAAGTCCGCTAAACGCACGCAACCTTTATGGGGTATATACTGGGCAGCATTGGCATGCATTGCTTTTGCGCAACAACTCCTTCATCGCCGCATATCCCAAGGCAACGTCACCCTATCAGCCCATCGGTTCGGCTGCCGTGGACAGGATGATGAATAGAGCTAACCCCTACGACAACCAAATCAATGCAATGAATAGCGCTCGTATGCTGAACCTTTGCGTCGAGGCCGTTCGGTCCGGTCGGACCAGCCCGAAACGCTTTCCCGAATTGGACAAGCGCGAATGACCGTAGTCGCGCTTCTGACAGTAATTGTATTCTGCTTCTGCCGGGCGGATTACCATTCCTCATGCGCCTATGCTCAGCTGCGCTTATTCTGCTTGGGCTCGCCGTCGCATATGTGCTTTGGGGCTCTGCCGCCCTTTGGGCAATCGGCGGTGTGGCTGCCATCGTAGCCGGGGCCTTTGTTTATGCGCTCGTTACTGAGCTTAGTCGGCCCCGAAAGCGCTTCCTTAGCGGCGGTCACTGAATACCACCCCGCATCGCCTCAGCAATGTATGCGAAATGCCCGTAGCGGGGCCCGCATTGGCCTTTTCATCGCGTCCTGCCCCTCCCCCTGCTCTCCACCCGCTATTGGGCCCAGCGTCGAAAATAAGAGGCCCCTCGGACACCTTTGGGGACGCCCCCGCAGCCTGTTTGCAATCGTTTGCAAATATGCCCGCGTTTGTCGGATTTGGATTGCAGAGCAGAAACGAAGGAGGTCAGAAACAGGTCTATCAACGTCGGATGCGACGTTTGTGGCACCGGATCGATTGGGGCCATCATCATGCTCGCCACTCGCTACATTGCTTACCACAGGGGTATCCACGGCACGCCAAGGCCGGTCCGGGCTCGGGCTGGACGCCCAACGCGAAGCCATCCGTCTCCACCTTTCTGCCGTAGGCGGGGAACTACTCGGGGAGCATACGGAAATCGAGAGCGGGCGTCGCAGTGATCGCCCTGAACTCCTAACGGCGTTAGCAGCCTGCCGCGTTCATCGAGCCACGCTCGTTATCGCGAAGCTCGACCGTCTCGCGCGCAATGTCGCATTCATATCGGCTCTGATGGACAGCGGGGTCGAATTTCTGGCTACCTACATGCCAGCCGCGAACCGGCTCACCCTGCATATAATTGCTGCCGTCGCTGAGAATGAAGCCCGTATGATTAGCGACCGTACGAAGGTTGCGCTCGCTGCCGCTAATCAGCGGGGGACCAGCTCGGGGGATTTCGGGGACGAGCCGCAACCTCCAAGCCGAGGGAATAACCTCAAATCGGGCAATCGCGGGGCGTCTCCAAGCGTTGAACATCCCGACGATGGGAAGCTACGACAAGCACGGCCGTCCTACTGGTCACGGGGGAGCGTGGCACGGGGCTCAAGTTGCCCGCATCCTCACGCGGTTAGCCACCATCGAAACCCCAGCACGCTAGCCCCCAAAACCGCAGTAGGTCGGAGCCCCCTCCCATGCGTGATATGTCTCGCTATCCGTGGGAAAAAATCGGATTTGCGATTTTCCCCCGAGGTCTGAAATTTCCAGAAGCGGGGGACCCTTCTTGCATCCTAGTCCTATATGGTACGGGGCTAGCTAACTTATAGTTCCCTATTCCCGTAGCGTTTTACAGAACCTCGCCATCGTAACCCATGCACGTAATCTCTAAGCGGACCAAGCATTTGCCTGCATGCCCCATCGTAATTCCAGCTTGGCCCCGCCTTGACCGGGTTTCGCACTGATATCCCCCCCTTTGTACTACCTATCGATTTGCAATCGTTTGCAAACCTCTCTCTTCGCCGTCTTTACAATAGATGCAAAAATGGCATCAAATTTTTGGGATGGCACGTGACGCGCCTCCCCGACATACAGCGCAAATATGAATTTCACCGGTGATCCGCGCATCTTGTTTGGGCATCATGTCAGCCCTGCGATTGGCGAAGCACGCAGCGCCAGAATCTCCACCTTTCGCTCAGAAGATATCGCCGAAGCGCGTGCGATCGGGCTGGGCCTTTCTTATACACGTGCGCTGTGTCTTCTCGCAGCCATTCGGCCCGTTGAACTCTACAAGCAATCACGAGATCGGCAGTACGAGAAGGCCCAGCATCGTCAATCACAGCGCAATGCGAAGCGACGACTAGCTCGACCTTTAACTCGCCCGCCACGACAGCTCGATGAATGGGAAGGTTCGCCGAGCATTCCTGCGTCTAGCGCCGACGCTCTCGCATTAAGCCCCGCGTATGAGTGGCTCTCCTTAATATTGGTCGGCTTCTCAGAAAATGAAGAATCCCAGCCGCATAAGCGCGTACCGCTTCTATTGATCGGGGATGTCCTCCCGCATCTATCCAAAAGACACGGAACGCTCCATCAAGCCCGGGAAAATCTGAGAAAAGCCATTAAGAGACCGTTCAAGCATCCGCCGTCGTCGGTCATCTGCCGCTTTCATGGTTTCTCCCCGCAGGTTGAAATCCCGGTGTTGGCAGCGAGCGTTTTTGAGCACTGGATCAAGTGCGTGTGCGCCGAGCAATCCCGTAGTGGCAGACCAAAATCCAAGCTGATTCGCGCTTAGCATCGCAGGTCCGTAGATCCTCCCCATCGCAGCTCATGAACGGTCCTGAACCGCTTCACATGATGGAGAAGTCAAATGTCACTACTCACACCAAACGACACTCTGCATCCTGCCTACATTCACCCCGACCGTATCGCGTTCCAGTTCTGCTATGCATCGCCACCGAATATTACCGCCTTCGCCTCTCGCATTGCACTCAACCGGCTCGTCTCAGACGGAAGAGACATGCCGGGTATGGCATTGTCGTTCGTTATCCCGGTCGACGGGGTGGAAGGGGGAGTACGCGTCAAGTTCACCAAGCCAAATTCCAGCAGGCCATTCTTCTTCAAGGTTTACCTAAACCCGCTGCAGCTTCTTCGCTCTCCACTCACGCTGGAAACGCAGAAGGATGGACGGCGGATTTCCTGTCTATGGGAGAGACGACCGCCGACAATTCATTTGTAGCCGCACGCGTCGCGGAGCTTCTCGTTCCCATTGAAACCGCTTTGGACAGCCTTGCTGACAGTCTAGCGAAGGCATTACGTGCGAGCGGCTTTTCGCTACTCCTCGAATGGCGATTGCACGCACTAGAACTCTGCGCAGATATTCAAACGGACGATCCCGCTCATATTGTTGAACGCGCGTACACGGGTATCCGAACGCACTTCAAAAATTCAATCGGTGCAACTTATCGGTCTGCGACGGCTTATCGCGGCGTGGAGGCTGATTCTCTCATGGCGTGGGGCTTTGCCCAAAAAGGCGAGCGGATCAAAGCCTACGAGAAGACCACGCGCCGGGTACGTTTCGAATGTTCGCTTGATAAGCAGGCCTTGGACAAGGTCTTGGCGGGAACCGAATACAGCAGAAAGCTAGATGACCCGGATGGTTTTCCGCGTCTTTGCAGAATGCTGTCGGTACACGTGGCGGGCCGGTTTGAGCACCTGACCAATGCCGTGCGCGACCGTCAAGTCGAAGGGCGTAGCCCAACACAATTTCTCGCGCTCGCCATAAGTGGACTTCGACTGGCGACCGTTGAGCAGGCTTTGTTGACCCTCGGTCGCAATGGGCGAATTAGCCGGGCATTCAACCCGGCGCTCATCAAAGCTTGGCAGACACGCGGCATACTTCGCCGGACCGTGCACGGCTATTACGCCGTGACTGAGGAATTTGGCAGCGCGCTTCGATCGATATTGCCGGTCGCAACCCACTCCGCGACTACACCCGGCCAGCCGAACCAGCCCCCCTCGATTTGAAGAAAGCTGCTCACATGAAAGCCGTTGATGAAGTCGGGTCGCAGGTTCGCGATCCGTGGCTCACCGAGCAGGAAGCTGCACGCCAATTACGTGTCTCTATCTCTACCATTCGCAATGAACGAAACCGCGGGCGATTAGGTCTTGCCCGCGTAGGCAAGCGTGTTTTGATTCCGATGTCAGCGCTCGACGCATACAAGCAAGCAGCAATCACAATCTCATGCCCGACTACAAACTCACCCAATTCGATTGGTCGCCTCGCTGGTACATCACATGGGCCGACGGTCGACGCTCACGGCGCGCTTCGACGGGCACGACAAATCGCGAGCAGGCACAACGGGTCCTAGCCGCTTTGATCATCGAGCGCGGCTCGACCGGCGAGACGACACTCGACAAGGTGTCTATCTCGGCGGTGCTGAATAACTACTACGATGGGTACGCTTACCGGCTTCCGAGTAAGGACGTGACACGGCCGATCACAAGCAGTTGGAGCAGCATTACGGGGTCGCTACCGTCTCTGTGCTTACCGGCCCGACCGGTCACAAGTCTTACGAGGATCAGTGCCGCAAGAAGGGGTTTAAGCCATCAACGATAAATCGTAGACGCGCTGTCCTTCGCGCTGCGCTCCATCATGCCTACAAGAATGGCCGCCTTCAATTCGTCCCGTACGTTGCAACGTTGCAGGAAGGACCCCCGCGCCCTCACTTTCTCACTCGAACGCAGGCGGCCCGCCTGTTGTGGGCTGCGCGGAGGCTCCCGTACGTCGCCTTGTTCATTCGCATTGCTCTTCGCACCGGAGCCCGACACTCGGCTATTCTTCAACTTACGTAGGATAGGGTAAACCTTGCGCGCGGCATCGTGGATTTCCGGTTGCCAGGTGTCGAGCATCGCAAGAAAAAGCGGGCAGTCCGGCCCATTCCGCTACGCCTGCTTGCGACGCTCCGGCGCCAGGCGCGACACGCAACCGCGGGATACGTCATCACGTGGAAGGAACAGCCCGTCAAAAGCGTAAAAAAGGCCTTCCGGACGCTTCGGAAGGAAACCGGGCTCTCGGTATCGGCTCACGTCCTTAAGCACACAGCGGTCACCTGGGGGCTCCAGCAAATCACTGTCTACGAGATGTCCCAGCTAACCGCGACCAGCACCAAGACGCTGGAACGGGTCTATGCGAAGGCCGAAGTCGAACATCTCCGCCACGCGTCCGAACGCGCAGCAACCGGCGGCGCGCGCAACTCGCGCGCAACCGTCCAGAAACCCGCCCAGCCTGCGGGGGCCGCAAAAGCGGCTCAAGTCATTGAAATCACTGGAAGAGTAGTTGGAGCGGGCGAAGGGATTCGAACCCTCGACCCCGACCTTGGCAAGGTCGTGCTCTACCCCTGAGCTACGCCCGCGCTCCGATCCGGCTGGGTAGGTGGCCGGAAGGCGGCGTTGATAGGGCTTTTCCGATGGCTTGGCAAGGGGCTGGCGAAAGGCTCTTTTCATGGGGTAGAGCCGTCACACACCATGCTTGATCCGCACCAACTGCTCGACCGCCTCGACGCGCTCGGCATCGCCCATCGCACCGTCGAACATCCGCCGGTCTTCACGGTCGAGGAGGCCAAGGCGCTGCGCGGCGACCTGCCCGGCCATCACATCAAGAACCTCTTCCTGCGCAACCGGAAGGAGGAGATGTGGCTGGTGGTGGCGCTGGAGGACCGTGCCATCGACTTGAAGAAGCTGGGCGAGCGGCTGGGCGCCGGCAAATTCTCGTTCGGTAGCCCCGACCGGCTGCGGCGCCATCTCGGCGTCGAGCCGGGCTCGGTCACGCCGCTCGCCGTCGCCAACGACCCGGAGCACAAGGTCAGGCTGGTTCTCGACCGCGGCCTCGCCGACGGCGACGGGCCAATCAATGCCCATCCGCTGGTCAACACGATGACCACGGCGCTCGGGCTCGCCGACCTGCTGCGCTTCTTCGAGGCGACCGGCCACACGCCGGAGTGGCTCGACTTTCCCCTGTAGCGTTATGTCATGTATCGTTATATTATAACGGAATGCTCCGTCGTGCATTCCTCCTGACACCGGCCCTGTTCGCCGTTTCCCTTCCGGCTTCGGCGCAGGCTCCGATCAAGGCCGTGGCGACCTTCTCGATCCTGGGGAACCTGCTGACCGAGGTAGCCGGCGACAAGGCGGTGGTGTCGCTCGTGGTCGGTCCCGACATCGACGCCCATGCCTACCAGCCGCGTCCCAGCGACGCGCGCGCGCTGGCCGATGCGCAGGTGCTGGTGAGCAACGGGCTGGGCTTCGAGGGCTGGATCGACCGGCTGGCCACGGCCGCCCCCTTCAAGGGCAAGCCGATCGTGGCCTCGACCGGCGTCGCGACCCTTCCGGCCGCGCCGAGCGCCGGCCATTCGCAGGGTCACTCGCACGAACACGGGCCCGATCCGCATTGCTGGCAGGACGTGCAGCGCGTTCGCACCTACGTCGCCAACATCGCCAAGGGCCTCGCCGAAGCCGATCCGACGAATGCCGCCTCCTATCGCGACCGCGCCGAGGCTTTCGATCGGCGCCTGGTCGAACTCGACGCCTGGGTGAAGGAAGAGATCGCCAAGGTGCCGGCCGACAAGAGGCGGGCGATCACCGGCCACGATTCCTTTCGCTACTTCTCCAGCGCCTACGGCGTGAAATTCCAGTCGCCGCGCGGCTACAATACCAGCACCGAGCCGTCGGCCCGCGACGTCGCCGCGCTGATCCGCGAGGCGCGCGAACACCGCATCAAAGCGCTGTTCGTCGAGAACATGACCAACCCCGGCCTGGTCGACCAGATCGCGCGCGAATCCGGCGCCGTGGTCGGCCCGCGGCTTTATACCGACGCGCTGTCAGGCCCGGACGGGCCGGCGCCGACCTACGAGAAGATGATGCGCCACAACGTGACGGCCCTCGTCGCGGGCATGCTGAAGAACTGACGTCACGCCGTCGGCGGAGAGCCGCCGGCTTTCCCCCAGCCACCCCGGGGTGCTAGCCATGTGTCCAGAGGGTCAGGGACACGATGCCAATTCGCCGGATCAGCGCTGCCGATGCCTATGGCACGCTCAAGACCAACCCCGACGGCAACTGGCCGCGTCGCGACGATCCCGCGAACCGGTTCGCACACTTCGCCGATCCATCGTTCAAGCCGCGTTTCATGCTGAAGCCCGGCCAGCGCATTTTCACCATCGGTTCCTGCTTCGCCCGCGGCATCGAAAGGACGCTCGCCGATCGCGGTTTCGACATTCCCACCCTGACCCTGCAGGTCGACAAGACCGGGTGGAGCGGCGATCCGACCACGATCCTGAACAATTACGTGCCGCCGGCGATCGCTCCGCAGATCCGCTGGGCGTTCGGCCTGGAGGAGTTCGACATCGGCCGGCATGCGGTCGAAGTCGCGGCAGGGCGATACATGGACCCGCAGCTGACACTCGGCTTCCGGCCGGTCTCCGCCGAGGCATTGATCAAGCGGCGGAACGACATCAGTGCGATCTATCGACACCTCGCCAGCAGCCACGTGGTGCTGATCACCCTCGGATTGATCGAGGCATGGTTCGACAATCGCTCGGGTCTGTACATCAACTGCCCGCCCCCCAAGGGCGTCATCCGGACCGATCCTTCGTGCTTCGAACTTCATGTCCTAGACTACGGCGACGTCACCCGCGCGCTTTCGGACCTCGTCGATCTGCTCGGCCGGGTGTGCCCGTGCGACCATCGCATCATCCTCACCGTGTCACCCGTGCCGCTCCAGGCGACCTTTACCTCGTCCAACGTGGCGGTCGCGAACTGCTACAGCAAGTCAGTCCTGCGAGCAGCGGTCGAACCGTTCGTCGCCAACCGGGACCACGTCGAATACTTCCCCTCCTACGAGAGCGTGGTCCTGACCGACCGTTCGGTCGCCTTCGTCGACGATCAGGTCCACATCGAGACGCCGATGGTGCGTTTCAACGTCGACCGCATGATCAACCGCTATGTCGAGACCGGGGACAACACCATTGCCAAGGTGATCGCACGCGCCCGCGAGGACACCACCGCCGGCCGCTTCCAGGCCGGGCTCAAGCGCCTGCAACAGGCCTGGGCCTCACATCCCGGGGATTCCGACCTCGCCATTGCGCTGGCGCGGGCGCATCTGAGGGCGGGTAGTGGCGCCGCCGCGGAAGCCCTGCTGCTCAATCAGCTCGAATCAGCGGAAAACGCCGTCGTGCGTACTCTTCTCGCGACCCACTACAACCGCAGCGGCCGCCACGACGAAGCCCGCGTTGCACGCCGAGAAAGCGTGCGAACACGGCAAGGCCCGGCTCGACGCGTCCCTGCAGCGCGTCGAGGCCTACTTTCATCTCGGCCGGCTCGAGGAGGGTCTCGTCGTCCTCGACAAGATCGCTTGGCCGCTCGAGCGCAAATCGCTGCTGCTCCTTTGGAAGGCGCGATATTGCGACAGGCTGGGGCGGCCTGCGGATGCAGAAGCCCTTTGGCGGGAGTGCAACGGCCTCGTTGAAAATCCGGTCTACATGGCGGCATTCGCCGAATTCCTGGCAACCCATGATCGCTGGCCGGAGGCCGCCGAATGGGTCGACCGGGCGCTGCTCCACGCCCCGAACGAGAAGACGGCCCTGCGCTTGCGCACGGAGATCAGAAAGGCCCGTCTGCCGGCGCGCCAGGCCGGCCACTCCACGCCTGTCACGGGAAGTCCCCTCCACAGCGCCGTGCGCTGGTCGACCGCCTTGATCAGGCGCGCCGTGGGAAAAGCCTGAGCGCCGCTCAGGCGGCCGTCATCGCCAATCCAGCCTTGTGGCGTGCGGCCTGCAGCGTGTTGAACATCAGACAGGCCACCGTCATCGGCCCGACCCCGCCCGGCACCGGCGTGATGTGCCCCGCCACCTTCTGCGCCTCGGCAAAGGCCACGTCGCCGACCAGCCGGCTCTTGCCCTCCGGCGTCGGGATGCGGTTGATGCCGACGTCGATCACCGCGGCGCCCGGCTTGATCCAGTCGCCCTTCACGAATTCGGTCCGGCCGATCGCCACGACCAGGATATCGGCCTGGCGGCAGACGGCCGGCAGGTCGCGGGTGCGCGAGTGCGTGATCGTCACCGTGCAATCGGCGCGCAGCAGCAGCTGCGCCACCGGACGGCCCACCAGGTTGGACCGGCCGACGATCACCGCATTGAGGCCCGACAGCGAGCCCAGCGCATCCTGCAGCAGCATCGAGACGCCGAGCGGCGTGCAGGGCACCGGGAAGTCGAGCGGGGCACCCGGTGCGATCGAGCCGAGGCGGCCGACGTTGATCGGATGGAAGCCGTCGACATCCTTGGCCGGATCGATGGCGATCAGGATCTGGGCCGTGTCGAGATGCTTCGGCAGCGGCAGCTGGACCAGGATGCCGTTGACCGCGGAATCGGCGTTGAGACGCCCGATCAGCTCCAGCAGTTCGGCCTGCGTTGTGTCCTCGGGCAGCTGGTGGTCGAAGCTCGCCATGCCGAGCTCGACCGCGAGCTTGCCCTTGCTGCGGACGTAGACCTGGCTGGCCGGATCGGCGCCGACCAGTACCGTGGCGAGGCCGGGCTTCGGCCCGCCCTTGGCCACCAGATCGGCAACACCCGCGCCCACGCGCTGGCGCAGACCGCCCGCGAAGGCTTTTCCATCGATCAGTTTCGCATCAGCCATTCTTGCGCATCCATTCGGCAATCCGGTCGGTGAGCGCAGCAGGATCGCCCGCGACCATGAGGGTCTTCTCTCGCGCCGTCCCGCCACGCACGATCTCGAAGGTCGATTTCGGAAGGCGCCACGCCTTCGCCAGCAGCGCGACGACAGCGTCGTTGGCTTTGCCATCCTCGGGCGCCGCCGTCACTGCGGCCTTGAGCGCCCCTTCAGGCGTGCGCTCGAGCGCGATACGGCGCGCCCGCGGCTGTACGCGAAGCTGGATGGTCACGCCGCCCGGGTTCCGGCGCAGGAAAACCGGGTCGGCGGGAGGCGGGCTCAGCGGGCCGTCAGCGGATGAAGGACGGCCAGACATACTCCCACAGCAGGCTGCGGATGAAGAACAGGCCGAGCAGGAGGATGACGGGCGAGACATCGACGCCGCCGAGATTGGGCAGCATGCGGCGGATCGGGCGCAGGACCGGCTCAGTCAACTTGAAGAGCATGTCGACCACGACACTGATGAAACGGTTGCGGACATTCACCACGCCGAACGCCACCAGCCAGCTCATGATCGCGCTCGCGATCACGATCCAGGTGTAGATGTCGATCACCTTGTCGATCAGCACCGCCAGCGACAGCATCGAGTCCCCGCCTCTTGAGACCGGCACCGCGCCGGCCGCGGCACCCTACTCGGCGGGGAATGCCGATCACAAGCCCCTTCAGGCCCGCGTCAGGCTGAGTTCCACGCTGCCGAGCCGAATCGAGCGCACCGCGCTGATGTCGCGCGGCCCATGCTCGGGCAGCAGCCGGGCACCATCGATGAAGGTGCCGCCGGGGCTGCCGAGATCCTCGAGCCCCAGACGCTGGCCCGACAGCATCAGCCGCGCATGCGGCCGGCCGACCGACGGGTCGGGGACGCTGAGATCGGCCGGCGCGCCGCCCTGGCCGCCGGTCAGCGCATAGGTGCCGGACGTGCCGGCGACCGAGAGCGAGACCGTCCCGCCATTGCCGAGCGTACCGGAGAGCCGCCAGCCGCGCGTATCGGGCAGCGCCATCGACGGGCCTGCCAGGGCCGCGGGTCCGGACGCCGGCGCAGGCCCGCCCGACCGGGCGTAGTCGAACGTTCCGGCGGAGGCCGGTTCGTCGCGCGGCCAGCGCATGAAGGCGAAGACCCAGAGGAGGATCAGCGGCACGATCGTGCCCACGCCGGTCAGCGTGAGCAGGATGGCGCCCAGCCCCGTCCATCCCGGCAGGCCGGCCTTCTCCACGATGCGCCAGGCCATCCACGCCGCCAGCACGGTGCCGACCACCGCAAAGGCGCCGGTCAGGCCGAAGAAGCCCATGAGGGCCGCGACTTCCACGCCCATCATCTAGCGCCTCGCCGCAGCTTCGCCGGCGGGCCAGGTGCTGAACGCCAGCATGCCCATGACGATGAAGGAGCCGATGAACGGCACCAGATGGAAGAGCGACAGCGCCCCGGAGAAGCCGGCGCGGGTGCAGATGCGCCAGGTCGGGATGATGAGGACGAGGGACATCAGCACGTAGCCGATCAGCATGACCGCCACCGTGAGGGAGCCCAGCGCCAGCACCCATGTCACCAGACTGGCCATGTCGTCAGGCGAGGGCGACAACTTCGATCTCGACCATCACGTCGCGCGGCAGCCGGGCGACCTCCACCGTCGAACGCGCCGGCGTCGCGCTGCCGAAATATTCGGGCAGGCCGTAGACCTCGTTCATGGCCGCGAAGCTGTCCATGCTCTTCAGGAACACCGTCGTCTTGACCGCATGGCCGAGATCGCTGCCCGCCGCCTTCAGCACCGCCCGCAGGTTCTTCAGCACCTGGTGCGTCTGCTCGGCGATGCCGCCCTCGACGATCTCGCCGGTCGCGGGATCGAGCGGGATCTGGCCGGCGCAGAAGACCAGCCCGTTGGCCACGACCGCCTGCGAATAGGGACCGAGCGCCTTGGGGGCGGCGTCGGTCTGAACGACTTTCTTGGCGTGGGCCATGGTCTTACCTCTCCATCAAAAACACGGGCCGGACGCTATCACAGCCTGCTTTGCTTGACAGGGGGCCCGGCAACCATTATCCGCGCGGTTCTCCAAGGGTCGGAGGGGGCTGTAGCTCAGCTGGGAGAGCGCCTCGTTCGCAATGAGGAGGTCAGGGGTTCGATCCCCCTCAGCTCCACCAACCACCCCCGACCCTCGGCCGACGACGACGGCCTCATTCACTGGCCTGTCGCGGCGCATCACGGCACTATTGCACTCGATGCGCAGACGCAAACGCCCGACCCCGGCAGAACTCGGCCTCACCGCCGCCGAAGGACGCATCCTCACGTCGCTGCGCACGCCGCAGCGCGTGCAGGACTATGTTTCGGCCCTCCCGGCCAATTTCGAACGGGATGGCGACAGCCTGCGCTCCGTGCGCGGCGTGCTGCGCCATCGCGAGGCCCACTGCCTCGAGGCGGCCTTTCTCGCGGCCTGCGCGCTGTGGCTGCAGGGCGAACCGCCCCTGGTCATGGACCTGACGGCCACGCGCGACGATTTCGACCACGTCGTCACCCTGTTCCGCCGCGACGGCTGCTGGGGCGCGATCTCCAAGAGCAATCATGTCTGGCTGCGCTGGCGCGACCCGGTCTATCGCAGCCTGCGCGAGCTCGCGATGTCGTACTTCCATGAATATTTCAACAAGGGCCGCAAGACGCTGCGGACCTATTCGACCTCGGTCGACCTGCGCCGCTTCGCCCCCGACACGTGGATCACCAACGAAGAGGATTGCTGGGACGTCGGCGCGGCGCTCGACGATGCCCGCCACTATCCGCTGATCAAACCGGCGCAGAGGCGCTGGCTGATGCCGCCCGACGCCACCGTGCTGCGGGCCGACGACATCGTTCAATATGAAAGCCGCGATCGCAAGACGGCCCGCAAATACTGAAGGGAGCCTGCCATGAAACGACTCCGCGCGATCCTGCTGCTGATCCTGCTCGGCACCGCCACACCGGCCGCCGCCCAGATCCCCGCCGAATGGCAGGCCGCCGCCCAGGCCGTGATCGGCGAACTGGAGCGCGACACGCCCCAGGCCGCCAAGCCGTGGACCGGTGCGGAGCTGACGCAGGGCTGGAACCTCGCGCGGGCCTGGCGGCGGCACAACAACGGCAACATCGAGATCATCCTCGCCGAGTATCTGATGTTCGTGGCGCTGTGCCGCATCGGCTGCGCCGGCAGCACCATCGAGGGTCAGGGCTATGTCTCTGTCGCCGAACAGGTGAAGGCGCTGATCGCCCAGAATGGCGGATCCTATGCGCTGGCCTCGAACGCCAACACCTGGCTCGCCGGCCTCGCCGATCCGACGGGCGCGGCCAGGAAGAACGTGGCCCTCTGGGAGAAAGATCCCGACATCGCCTCGGCCGACTTCGCGACCGGCAACATCTATGCGCTGAGCTGGCTGCTTGCGCGCAAGAGGCCGACGCCCGAGGCACAGGCCGACACCTTCGCCCGCTTCGCGATCCTGGTGCAGACCAAGGCCTGGATCGGCCCGCGCTGCCTCGACATCTCGAAGGTCGCCACGGTGCTCGGCGCTCCGCCGCGCATTGATACGTGTAGCTAGCACCACCTCATCCTGAGGAGCGGCCGCAGGCCGCGTCTCGAAGGATGGGCGACCAACGGGGTGCGCGTTCCCATGCTTCGAGACGGCCGCTTCGCGGCCTCTTCAGCATGAGGTTGTTGTTATTACTCTGTGAAAGAAAAAGGGGGCCGTGAGGCCCCCTTCCGATTTCGTCTCGGATCGCTGCGCTACTCGGCGGCGATCTGGTCGTTCACGAACTTCCTGGCGTCGAAGTCCTCGGCGACCTTGAGGTCGTTGCCGAGCAGCTTCTCGACGTCGATCTTGGCGTATTCCATCACGCCCATGTCGCCCAGCGCCTTCTGTACCTTCGGTCCGAACAGGCCGATCTCCTTGAGGATCGGCACGATGCGGGTGAAAAGCCGCGTGCGGAAAGCCTGCATGGAGCCCGAGTTGTAGGCGTACTCCATGAGCTTATCGACCGGCAGGCCGGACCGCATCCAGACCTCGGCCTGGTTGAAGCGGTCGCGCATGAAGTACAGCGCCTCGACCACGAACTCCTCGCGCTCGGCGCGCTCGGCATCGGAGATGTGCGGATAGTATTCGCGCAGCGCCATGCGCCCGAACGTGACGTGGCGCGCCTCGTCCTGCATGACATAGGCGTTCACGGCGCCGGCCAGGTTGTTCTTCGCG
Source organism: Reyranella sp. (assembly GCF_965279625.1). Taxonomy (GTDB): domain Bacteria; phylum Pseudomonadota; class Alphaproteobacteria; order Reyranellales; family Reyranellaceae; genus Reyranella. Next base: position 3,697,913 of record NZ_OZ257251.1, on the reverse strand, counting down.
GTGTCGCGGATGCGCTGGAAGGCGGCGAGCGCCAGGCCCTCGATCAGCACCTGCATGCCGAGATAGGTCATGTCCCAGCGCCGGTCGGTCAGCGTCTGCTCGAGCAGTTTCTTCAGCGACTCCGTGATCGGATAGGCCGCCTTGAACTTCTCGTGGATCAGACGCTTGTAGCTCTCGACGTGACGGGCCTCGTCCATCACCTGCGTCGCGGCATAGAACTTGGCGTTCATGTCCGGCACGGTGTTCACGATCTTGGCGGTGGCGATCAGCGCGCCCTGCTCGCCGTGCATGAACTGGCAGATGGAATGGCACTGCAGGTTGAAGCGCAGCCAGTCCTTCTCCTTGTCGGTCATCTTCTCCCAGAAGGGCGAGCCGTAGATCGGGATCGTCTCGTCGGCCATGCCCATCGGGTTGCCTTCGAACAGTTCCTGGGACCAGTCGATGCGGGTGCTGGTGTCCCACTGCTGCTGCTTGCCCTTCTCGTAAAGGTTCAGCAGGTCGGCGGACCCGTCCTCGTATTCCCAGTTGAAGGCGATCTCGGTGGCGCCATCGAACTTCCAGTTCGTGACTTCGACCGGCAGCTGATAAATTTTTTGCGTTGTCATCGGCTCTTGCCTCCTGGCCCTGAACCTTGTCCCATCCCTATGGAGCGTCCGAACAATGACGCTCCGCTCATTTTTCTCGGCGGACGCTAGCACAGTCTGCTAGGAGAGTCCGCCCGGAAAACGGGCATCTGAAGACGAGTTTTTGATGTCCTATAATCAGCTGCGCATCGCCAAGATCATCCAGGAAACGCCGGACGCACGTTCCTTCGTGCTCGAGATTCCGCCCGACCTGGCCGAAAAATACCGCTACCGCGCCGGCCAGTTCCTGACCTTCCGCGTCCCCCACGCCGACGGCGCCTTCAACCGCTGCTACTCGCTGTCCAGCGCCCCCGAGACCGATGGACTGCCCAAGGTCACGATCAAGCGGGTCGCTGGCGGCAGGGGCTCCAACTGGTTCCATGATGCGGTGAAGGAAGGCGGCATGCTTGAGGTCCTGCCGCCGGCCGGGCGCTTCGTGCTGGGCGAGGGCGATGCCCCGCTCCTGCTGTTCGGCGGCGGCAGCGGGATTACGCCCATGATGTCGCTGATCAAGAGCGCGCTGAGGGGACCGCGCCGCATCCGCCTGTTCTATGCCAACCGCGACAAGCAATCGGTGATCTTCGACGCCGAGTTCGAGGCGCTGCTGGCGGCCCATCCCGGCCGGCTGGAACTCGTCCATCATCTCGATGCGACGCAGGGCATCATCAAGCCCGAGGAGATCGTCGCGGCGATGAAGGGCTTCGAGGCGGGCGACGTCTATCTCTGCGGCCCCGGCCCCTTCATGAAGCTGGTCGAGGAGACGCTGTTCGAGCACGGCATGCCGCACGAGAAGGTGCGCATCGAGCGGTTCGAGGCCTCGGGCAACGATGCGATCCCGATCCAGCCCAGCGAGCAAGGCGACGTGATCCCGGGCGAGATCACGATCCATTTCGAGGGCAAGGTCCACAAGGTGGCCTATGCGAAAGGCCAGACCATCCTCGAGGCCGCGCGCGCCGGCGGGCTCAACCCGCTCTCGTCCTGCGAGGAAGGCTTCTGCGCCTCGTGCGCGGCCAAGACCATCAAGGGCAAGGTCATGCTCGCCAAGAACGACATCTACACGCCCGAGGATCTCGCCAATAACTGGATCCTGACCTGCCAGGGCCACTGTTTCGGGGCCGAGGTCGAGATCACCTACGACGTGGTGTAGCGATTAGCGCCCGCCCTCTCGCCCAGGCGACCATCCTGACCCTGGTCGCCGGGATCGCCGATGCCGTGGGCTATGTCACCATGGGTGGCGTGTTCGCGGCCAACATGACCGGCAACACGGTGCTGGCCGGCATCGACATCGCCAAGGGCAATCATCTCGGCGCCTGGAACCATCTCACGCCGCTGGTCGCGTTCTTCCCCGGCGCCATGCTCGCCCGCGTGATGCTGCGCCTGTTCAAGGGGCCGGTGGCCGGCATCCTGCTCGAAGCGGCGCTGCTCGCGGGCGTCGGCTTCCTGCCCGTGGGCGAGGAAAACGCGGTGATGATCGTGGCCTTCGCCATGGGACTGCAGGCCTCGACGATCACCAGCTTCGCGGGCCATTCGGTCAGCACCGTCGTCGTGACCAGTACCCTGGCCCGCACCGCCGACGCGGCCGTCGACCGGCTGTGGCGCGGCGCCGCGATATCCCCGCCGTCGGCGCTCAACACCGGGCTGCTGGCGCTGACCTGGACGGGCTACCTGGTGGGCGCGGTGATTGGCGGGCTACTGCTGCCGGTGCTCGCCTGGCCGCTGCTCGTGCCGGCCGCGTTGCTGATCCTGATGCTGCCTCTTCTGGGCTGAGCGACGCTCAGCCCGTCAAGCGACAGGACATTGCTTGCAATGTCCGAGAGCGCCGAAGAACGAACGCTCCCCTTACGCCGTCGCGATCGCCTTCTCGACGAACATCTTCCGGTCGAACTCCTCGGCCACCCGGCCGTCGTTGGCAAGGACCTCGGCGACATCGATCTTGGCGTAGTCCATCACGCCCATGTCGGCGAAGGCCTTCTGCACCCGCGGACCCCACAGGCCGATATCCTTCACGGTCGGCACGACGCGGCTGAACAGGCGTCCGCGGAACGATTGCATCTGCTTGGAATTGTAGTGGATGTCGTCGAGCACCTTGGCCGGCAGGCCGAGCCGCTCCCAGACTTCCGACTGGTTGAAACGGTCGCGCATGAAATAGAGCGCCTCGACCAGGAATTCCTCGCGCTCGTCGCGCTCGGCGTCCGACAGGTGCGGATAGTATTCGCGCAGTGCCAGCCGCCCGAAGGAGACGTGGCGCGCCTCGTCCTGCATGACATAGGCGTTGACCGCGCCGGCCAGCGTGTTGCCGGCCTTGTCGCGGATCGACTGGAAGGCGGCGAGCGCCAGGCCCTCGATCAGCACCTGCATGCCGAGATAGGTCATGTCCCAGCGCCGGTCGGTCAGCGTCTGCTCGAGCAGGGTCTGCAGCGCCTTGTTGATCGGATAGGCGACCTTGAACTTCTCGTGCAGCAGCCGCTTGTAGGCCTCGACGTGGCGCGCCTCGTCCATCACCTGCGTCGCGGCGTAGAACTTGGCGTTCATGTCGGGAACGGTGCCGACGATCTTGGCGGTGGCGATCAGGGCGCCCTGCTCGCCATGCATGAACTGCGAGATCGAATTGGCCTGGAGATGGAGCCTGAGCCAGCTCCGCTCCTTCTCCGTCATCTTGTTCCAGTGATCGGTGCCGTAGATCGAGATCGCCTCGTCCTTCAGCTCCATCGGATTGTCGGGATTGAGTTCGAGCGACCAGTCCAGCCGCGTGCTCGCGTCCCACTGCTGCTGCTTGCCCTTCTCGTAGAGCTCGAGCAGCGGCGCGGAACCGTCGTCATATTCCCAATTGAACTGAAGGTCGGTCGCGCCGTCGAACGTCCACTGCGTCACGTCGACGGGCAGGGCGTAGATCCGTTGCGTGGTCATGGCATCACCCTCCCAGGGTGTTTCTGGCTCTTGCTTGCCGAAACGATGACGCCCCGTTCACATATTGGCAAGCCCTCGTCAGGGCTGGAGTCGGTAGCCCCCGCGGTCGGTGACCAGGATCGCGGCGCTGGCCGGGTCCTTCTCGATCTTCTGGCGCAGGCGGTAGATGTGGGTTTCCAGCGTGTGGGTCGTCACGCCGGCATTGTAGCCCCAGACCTCGTTCAACAGGATGTCGCGGGCCACCGGCCGGTCGCCGGCCCGGAACAGGTATTTCAGGATCGAGGCTTCCTTGTCGGTCAGGCGGACCTTCTTCTTCCCGCCCTTCTCCATCAGCAACTTGCCCGCAGGGTGGAATTCGTAGGGGCCGATCGACATGACGGCATCCTCGCTGCGCTCGTGCTGGCGCAGATGCGCCCGCAGGCGCGCCAGCAGGACGTTGATGCGGAACGGCTTGGTCACATAGTCGTTGGCGCCGGATTCCAGGCCCAGGATCGTATCGGCATCGCTGTCGGCCGCGGTCAGCATGATGATCGGCGCCCGGACGCCCTCGCGGCGCATCAGCTTGCAGAGTTCACGCCCGTCCATGTCGGGAAGACCGATATCCAGCAGGATGGCGTCGTAGTGGGCGAGCTTGGCCTTCTCGAGCCCCTCGGCCGCCGTGCTGACCTGGATGGTGGTGAACCCGTCATAGAGATCGAGCTGCTCGGCGAGCACCGTGCGCAACGCCTGGTCGTCATCGACCAACAGGATCTTCTTGCCACGATTGTTCACGGACATGCGTCTGTTACCTGTCAGCCATCTCGAAATTTACTCTATCCGGTACGATCTGGGCACAAAAGTGGTTCACTTCGGCGAAATCCCGTGGCGTGATACCCTGAGAGTCATGAATTCCAATCCAGCCCACTCCCGCAGCGCGGCTGCAGTCGCCGCCGTCGAACGCGCCATGGCGGAGCTCCGCCGCGGCGGAGTTGTCGTGTTGCGCGACGCGGAAGGCGCCGGCGGCCTGGTGATCGCCGCCGAATCCTGCGGCCCGCGCGCCCTGCAGCGCCTGCAGGGCCTTGCCCAGAACGCCCCGGTGCTGGTCACCACCCGCCGCCGTGCCGAGGCGATCGGCATGGACATCCCCCCGCACATCGCGGGCGGCATGGGCGAAACCAACAAGCCGATCACCATCGACCTGCCGGAGGGCGTTCCCGTCGATGTCATCCTGCGGCCGCACGAGGGCGACCGGAGCGGCCGCCACGTCGCCCTTCGCCACCTGTCCCGGCCGGTGGCCAGCCATGCGCCCGTCATCGCCCAGGCGGCGATCGAACTGGCCAAGCTGTCGCGCCTCCTGCCGGCCGTGGTCCTGGGGCCGCTGACCCGCGATCCCGGCAACAAGCGGCGAGACTGGGCCCGCGAGCAGGATCTCGTCTATGTCGATGCCGCCGACGTCTCGGCCTACGAGGAAACCGCGTCGCGCACGCTGCAGCAGGTCGCGCAGGCCCATGTGCCGCTCGAAGGCGCCGAGAATGCCCGCATCCTCGCCTGGCGTCCCAGCGACGGCGGCAAGGAGCATCTCGCCATCGTCGTCGGCGAGATCGACCCCACCGAGCCCGTCCTGATCCGGCTCCATTCGGAATGCTTCACCGGCGACCTGCTGGGCTCGCTGCGCTGCGATTGCGGCGTGCAGTTGCGCAGCGCCATCGCCGAGATCGCCAAGCAGGGATCGGGCGTCCTGCTCTATCTCGCGCAGGAAGGCCGCGGCATCGGCCTCGTCAACAAGCTGCGCGCCTACGAGCTGCAGGACGACGGGTTCGACACGATCGACGCCAACGAGCAGCTCGGCTTCGACGCCGACGAGCGCATCTATGTGCCGGCCGCCACCATGCTGTCGCGCATGGGCATCCAGCGCGTGCGGCTGATGACCAACAATCCGGAGAAGATCGCCCAGCTCGAGCGCTACGGCATCGAGGTCGCGGCGCGCGTCCCGCATTCCTTCCCCTCCAACGGGCACAACGAGAACTATCTTCGCACCAAGGCGGAGCGAGCAGGCCACCTGCTCTAATAACGACGACTGGAGGAAACATGACCAAGATGCGTCGCCGCGTTTTCGCGGCTGGTAGTGCTGCGTTCGCATTCTCCCCTTACATCGCAAGTGCCCAGAAGAAGTACGATCCGGGAGTGACCGACAAGGAGATCAAGCTCGGCCACACCAATCCCTATAGCGGGCCGCTCTCGGCCTACGGCACGATCGGCAAGGCGATCGCGGCCTACTGGACGATGGTGAACGACAAGGGCGGCATCAACGGCCGCAAGATCAACTTCATCACCTACGACGACGGCTTCGTGCCGCCCAAGACCGTCGAGATGGTCCGCAAGCTCGTGGAGGACGACAAGGTCTTCGCGATCTTCCAGTTGCTCGGCACCCCGACCAACACGGTCGTGCAGAAGTACCTGAACCAGAAGAAGGTGCCGCAGCTCTTCGTGGCGACCGGCGCGTCCAAGTGGGGCATGCCCAAGGAGTTCCCGTGGACCATGGGCTGGCAGCCCGACTACCACACCGAGGCGGCGATCTATGCCAAGCACGTGCTGGCCAAGCACAAGGACAATCTCAAGGACCTCCGCATCGGCATCATCTACCAGAACGACGATTCGGGTAAGGATTACAGCGGCGGCTTCCTGGCGGGCCTCGGCAAGGAGAACGAAAAGTACGTCACCGCCAAGGTGAGCTACGAAGTCACCGATCCGACCGTCGACAGCCAGATCATCCAGATCAAGAGCTCCGGCGCCAACGTGTTCTTCAACGACTGCGCCCCCAAGGCCGCGGCGCAGGCCATCCGCAAGGTGGCCGACCTCGGCTGGAAGCCCGACCACTATCTCGCCAACGTCTCGGCCTCCGTGGCCGCGGTGCTGAAGCCGGCCGGCTTCGACAACAGCAAGGGCATCATCACCGCGTCCTATCTCAAGGACGCGACCGACACGCAGTGGGTCAACGACGCGGACTACAAGGAATGGGACGCGTGGATGAAGAAGTACCTGCCCGACGCCAATCCCGCCGACTCGGGCAACACCTACGCCTATGCCGTCTCCGCCACGATGCGGCACTGCCTCGAGGCCTGCGGCGACAACCTCACGCGCGAGAACCTGATGAAGCAGGCTGCCAGCATGAAGAACCTGGTGGTGCCGATGCTGCTGCCGGGCATCAAGATCAACACCAGTCCGACCGACTACTATCCCATCCAGTCGGTGCGCCTCTCCGCCTTCGACGGCGAGACCTGGAAGCTGTTCGGCGACGTGCTCAGTAACGAAAGCGCCTAAAAACCGAAACCCGCCCGCGCAGGCGGGATGGCATGGCGGATGCTTCCGTACGGTCCGTGACAGACCGGAGCCGCTCTACCCCATGCCCTTTAAACTGAACCGCCGCCGCGCCCTGCTCACCGCGGCGGGCGCGGCCGCTCTGGCGGCAACGGCCTACGCATCGGCCCACACCGCCCCCCGGACCGCGCAGGGCCCGCGCCGCCCGGCGGGTTTTCCCGACGGCTTCCGCTGGGGCACCGCGACCTCGGCCTATCAGGTCGAGGGCGCCGCCCAAGAGGACGGCCGCGGTCCCTCGATCTGGGACACCTTCACCCGGGAGCCGGGCCGGATCCGCGACGGCTCGACCGGCCAGCAGAGCGTCGACCACTACAATCGCTACAAGGAAGACGTGGCGCTGATGAAGTCCATCGGCGCCCGCACCTATCGCTTCTCGATCGCCTGGCCGCGCGTCTTTACCGACGGCACGGGCACGGCCAATCCCAAGGGGCTCGATTTCTACGACCGGCTGGTCGACGAGCTTCTCGCCGCCGGCATCGAGCCGTTCGCGACGCTCTATCACTGGGACCTGCCGCAGGCGCTGCAGGATCGCGGTGGCTGGGAATCGCGCGACACCGCCCAGGCGTTCGGCGACTACGCGGCCTACGTCGCGCGCCGGCTCACCGATCGCGTGCGCCAGGTCTTCACGATCAACGAGATGCAGACCTTCGTCGAGCAGGGTCACGAGACCGGCAACTTCGCGCCGGGCCTCAAGCTGCCGCCCGGCCGGTTGAACCAGGTCCGTCACCATGCGGTGCTGGCGCATGGCCTCGCTGTCCAGGCGGTGCGCGCCAACGGACGCCGCGGCACCAAGGTGGGCCCGGCCGAAAACATCGCCACGGCGCTGCCCGCCGTCGAAACCGTCGAGAACATCAAGGCCGCGGAGCTGGCGACGCGCGAGCTGAACGCGCCCTACCTCACGGTGATGATGGAGGGCCGCTACACCGACGCCTATCTTGCGAAGGCGGGCCGTGACGCGCCGCGATTCACCGACGCGGAATTGAAGATCATCTCCAGCAAGGTCGATTTCGTCGGCCTGAACGTCTATGCGCCCAGCCAGTATGTGCTGGCGAGCGAGGCCGCACCGGGCTTCACCTCGGTGCCCTTCCCGTCGTCGCATCCGCACATGGCCTCGTCCTGGCTCCTGCTGGGACCGGAGGCGCTGTACTGGGCGCCGCGCCACGCCGCCCGGCTCTGGCAGGTAAAGGACATCTTCATCACCGAGAACGGCGCGTCGGCGGCCGACGAGCCGACGCCGGACGGCACGGTCTACGACGTAGACCGCGTGATGTACCTGCGGAACTGCCTGATGCACCTGCAGCGCGCGACGGCCGAGGGCGTGCCGGTCCGGGGTTACTTCCTGTGGAGCCTGCTCGACAATTTCGAATGGGCCGACGGCTATGCGACGCGGTTCGGTCTCGTCCATGTCGACTATGCCACGCAGAAGAGAACGCCCAAGCTCAGCGCCGCCTTCTATCGCGAAGTCATTTCGCGCAACGCGTTGGCGTAAGCGCGCGGCAAATCGCAGGCCACAAAATGGGGTTGGTCGTCATGGGGCGGAAATAGGATTTGATTTCTGCATTGTCTGCGGAACTTGGAAATAGATTTCGCACACGAAAGCATCGCCCCTTAATATAAGAAAACCTGACGTGCCCGCTGTGCCAAGATGGGCGACGCTGTGAACGGCGAGAGGGGAATGAAATGAAGCTGCCCGTAGCGACGCTAGACCACGTGGTCATCAACGCCCGCAACGACATGGACCATGCGGCGGACGTCTATACGCGTCTGGGCTTTTCGCTCACCGAACGCGGCTATCATTCGCTGGGCTCGATGAACCACCTCGCCATGTTCGGCACGGACTATCTCGAGCTGATCGCCATTCCGAAGGACGCCACGTCGGGGCGCCTGGACCTGCTCACCTTCCCGTTCGGCCTCAACGGTCTCGTCTTCGGCGCCGAAGATTCCGCCGTCACTTACGAAGCGCTGAGCAAGGCGGGCGTCCCCGTCGACCCGCCCGTCGAATTCACGCGCCCCGTGAAGGTCGGCGACGAGATGCGCGACGCGCGCTTCCGCACGGTGCGCATGAAGGCCGGGGTCGTGCCGTACGGCCGCGTCTACTACTGTCACCACTTCACGCGCGACGTCGTATGGCGCGACGAGTGGCGTCACCATGCCAACGGCACGGTCGCCATCGTGCGCTTCCTGATCGTCGAGCCGGATCCCGCAGCGGCCTCGAAGCTCTATGCCGACATGTTCGGAGCGGAAGCCGTACGCGACATCAAGGGCGGCAAGTCCGTCGTGGTCGGCAATTCGCGTGTCGACATCGTGACCGAGGACGAGCTCAAGGCGCAGTTCGGCGATGCCGTGCCGGACGCCGAGGGCCGCAAGGCCTATATGGCTGGCCTCACTTTCCGCACGCTGTCGGCGGCAAAGGCGGCACGTGCCTTGCAGGACGGAAAGATCAGCGGCGTGACACAGAGTGCAGGACGGGTCGTCGTGCCGGCCAAACAGGCGTTGAACGCGGTGCTGGAGTTCATCGAATAGGCTGACGGGAAACCGTCAGGGCTGCTGGGGAGCGGCCGAGAAGGGATACTATGGAATATTACGATTGCTTCGCCGCAAGCTACGCCAACGCGCGCGCGAAGTTCCTGAAGGCGGCGACGGCCGCGCAGGGCGAGGTGCGGTCGTTTCTGCACCCTGCCAAGAAGGCGCCCGATGGCGGTCCGCTGGCGATCGACGTCGCCTGCTTCGGCGACCGCACGGCGCCCCGGCAGGCCCTGTTCCTGAGCGGCACGCACGGCCAGGAAGGCTTCTCCGGCTCGGCCGTGCAGATCGGCTGGCTGGCCTCGGGCGGTCCGGCGCGGCTGCCCGCCGGTGTCGGCGTGGTGCTGGTGCATGGGCTCAATCCCTACGGCTTCGCGCACTTCACCCGCACCACCGAGAACAACGTCGATCTCAATCGCAACTTCATCGACCGCGACGCAGGCCCGGCGCCGGCCAATCCGCATTACGAGACGCTTCATGCCGACCTTCTGATCCGCGAATGGACAGATGCGGAGAATGAACGGGTTGCCGGCGTGCTCGACCGCTTCGCCGAGAGCAAGGGCCGAGACGTGCTGTTCGATACGCTGGCGCGCGGTCAGTACCTGCATCAGGACGGGCTGATGTTCGGCGGCAAGGACCGCGAATGGTCGAACCGGACGCTGCAGACGATCGTCGACGAAACGCTGGCCGACGCCGAGCGCGTGGCCTTCATCGACTGGCACACCGGCATCGGCGAGTACGGCAAGCCGTTCTTCCTGTGCTTCAACGACCCCGCCGGCCCGCTGTTCGCACGCGCCTGCGACTGGTGGGGCAAGGACAATGTCGACGGCGTGCGGCCGCACGGCATGGAGCGGCCGAACTATACCGGCCTGGTCTTTCACGGCGTGCAGCGCTTCCTCGGCAATCGCGACATGTGCGGCGCGGTGATCGAGTTCGGCACGCGCGGCGTCAACATGCGCCGCGTGCTGCGGCTCGATCAGTGGCTGCGCCGCCAGCACGGGCTCGACTCCGATGTCCGCGCCACCCTGCAGGCCGACATGATGGACGCCTTCTGTCCCTTCGACGGTCAATGGCGCAAGGACACGCTCGACTACGGGCTGAAGCTCACCGACCAGGCACTTTCGGGACTCGCATCATGGTGACGATCAAGTACGACAACCAGGGCGACGCGATTTCGCGCGACGTGCCGGCCAACAGCGTGGCGCTGATCGACGCGGGCGGCAACGGCCACGAACGCAGCTACACCTATGGCGACCTTCTGCGGCTGAGCGGCGCGGTGGCGCGCGGCCTGCTGAAGCGCGGCCTGCAGCGCGGCGATCGCGTCGCGATCCTCTCGGCCAACCGCGCCGAGTTCCTGCTGACCTTCCTCGGCACGATGCAGGCCGGCCTCGTGTCGGTTCCGGTCAACTACAAGCTGCCGGCCGAGACGGTGGCCTACGTCGTGGGCGATTGCGATGCCAAGCTGGTGATCGGCGACGATGCGCGGCTCCCGCTGGCACCCGACGACGTGCCGAAACTCTCCTTCGACAGGGACTTCGAGGCGCTGCTCGACGAGGGCCCGTTCACGCCGCTTCCCATGAAGCCCGAGGAACCGGCGATGTTCCTCTACACGTCGGGCTCGACGGGCCGCCCCAAGGGCGTGGTGCTGTCGCACTATTCGCATCTCTGGGCGATCAGCCAGCGTGTGCGCCGGCCGGCGCCGCTCGGCCAGCGCGCCCTCGTGGCCGCGCCGCTCTATCACATGAACGGGCTGGCCATGTGCCAGACCACCTTCTCGCACGGCGACACCGTTGTGCTGCTGCCGCAGTTCACGACCCGCGGCTATATCGAGGCGGCCGCGAAGCATCGCGTCGCCTTCCTGACCTCGGTGCCGACCATGATCGCGATGATGCTGCGCGAGCGCGAGCTGCTCGCCCGCACCGATCTCTCGGCCGTCGAGGCCGTCCGCATGGGCTCCGCGCCTGTTACCCAATCGCTGATCGACCAGGTGCACGCGGTGTTTCCAAAGGCTCTGGTCAGCAACGGCTACGGCACCACCGAGGCCGGCCCCGTCGTGTTCGGCCCTCATCCCGAAGGCCTGCCGCAGCCGGTGCTCTCGACCGGCTATCCGCATCCCGAGGTTCAGCTCCGCCTCGTGCGCGACGGAAAGGAAGTGCAGGACGAAGGCGAGCTCCAGATGAAGTGCGGCGCGCTGATGACGCACTATCACAAGCTGCCGGCCAAGACCGCCGAGGTGATGACGGCGGACGGCTACTACCGGACCAGCGACGTCTTCCGGCGCGACGAGAACGGCTTCTTCTATTTCGTGGGCCGGGTCGACGACATGTTCGTGTGCGGCGGCGAGAACATCTATCCCGGCGAGGTCGAGAAGATGCTTGAGCGCCATCCCGGCATCCACCAGGCCGCGGTGATCCCCGTTCCCGACGAACTCAAGGGCCACAAGCCGATCGCCTTCGTCGTCAAGGCAGCCGGCGCCGAACTCGACGAGCAGGCGGTGAAGACCTACGCGCTGGCCAATGCGCCGGCCTACCAGCACCCGAGACGCGTGCTGTTCGTCGACGAGATGCCGCTCGCCGGCACCAACAAGATCGACAAGCGCGTCCTCGCCAAGCAAATCCCAACTGGAGAAGTATAAAAATGAAAGCTGCTGTCGTCCGTGAACATGGCGGACCGGACCGCCTCGTCTTCGAAACCAACTTCCCCGATCCGACGCCCGGCGAGGGCGACGTGATCGTGGCCGTGAAGGCTTCTTCGCTGAACTATCACGACGTCTTCACCCGCCGCGGCATGCCTGGCATCAAGGTGCCGATGCCCGCGATCATGGGCCTCGACGTCGCCGGCGAGATCGCCGAGGTCGGCCCGGGCGTTACCGGCTGGAAGAAGGGCGACCGCGTCCTGGTCGATCCGATCAACCGGGTCGAAGGCGGCCTGATGGGCGAGACGGTGCATGGCGGCCTGGCCGAACTGTGCAAGGCGCGCGCGCACCAGCTGATCAAGATTCCCGACGGCGTGAGCTATGCCGATGCCGCGGCCCTTCCCGTGGCCTACGGCACGGCGCTGCGCATGATGGTCACCAACGGACATATCGCCAAGGGCGAGAAGGTCCTGATTCTCGGCGCCTCGGGCGGCGTCGGCGTGTGCTGCCTGCAGCTCGCCAAGCTGGCCGGCTGCGAAGTGATCGCCTGTGCCGGCACCGACGCCAAGGCCAAGCGCCTGGCCGAGCTCGGCGCCGACAAGACGATCAACTACATCGAGAAGGATTTCATGAAGGAAATCTTCGCGATGTACGGCAAGCCGACGCGGCGTGGCGGCGGCACCGACCAGGGCGTCGATGTCGTCGTGAACTACACCGGTGGCGACACCTGGGTGAATTCGCTGAAGACGCTCAAGGTCGGCGGACGCCTGCTGACCTGCGGCGCCACCGCCGGCTACGCGCCGACCGAGGACATCCGTTTCATCTGGACCTTCGAACTCAAGATCCTGGGTTCCAATGGCTGGATGCGCACCGACATCGAGAAGCTCCTGGAGCTGGTGCAGAGCGGCAAGCTCAAGGTGCTGGTCGACAAGGTCTTCCCGCTCGCCGAAGCGCGTGAGGCGCTGCGCGTGATCGAGGATCGTGAAGTGTTCGGCAAGATCGTGGTGGCCCCATGAGCGACAAGCTCCAGCCCCTGAGCGACGCCGAACTGCAGGCGATGCTCGATCATTCGCCGTTCATTTCCTTCCTCGGCCTCAAGGTCACCGAGGCGGATCCGGCGAAGGAACGCATCACGATGGAATGCGAGATGCGCCCCGAATTCGAGCGCGGCAAGGGCACGGGCCAGTGGCACGGCGGCCCGCTTGCGGCGGTCATCGATACGGTCGGCGACTATGCGCTGATCATGGCGCTGCGGCGCGGCCTGCCGACCATCAACTTCCGCGTCGACTATCTGCGGCCGGCGATCAAGACCAAGCTCATCACGACAGCCACGGTCCGCCGCAATGGCAAGAGCGTCGGCGTGGTCGATGTCGACGTGTTCAACGACAAGATGGTGCTGCTGGCGATTGGTCGCGCGACCTACTCGACGCTGTCTGCCTAGGCCACACGGTATGAAGTTTGCTTGGGCTGACTTGGGGATTGGGGAACGGAGGGTGTCATGACGATCAAGGTTTCACGCCGCGTATTCGGCGCGGGTGTCTTCGCCGCGGGTCTGGTCGGTACCTCGGGACAAACTTTCGCACAGGGCACGCCCAAGCGGGGCGGCACGCTGGTGGCGACCTGGGGTGGCGGCGAGCCGCAGGCCTGCTACGTGCCGGCCGGCGGCGGCTCGAGCCCGACCTTCTCGTCGTCCAAGCTTTTCGAGCGGCTCGCCTTGAGGCGAATGGACGGCCAGTTCGAGGGCGTGCTGGCCGAATCGTGGAAGCCGTCGGCCGACTTCAAGTCCTACACGGTGAAGATCCGCAAGGGCGTGAAGTTCCATGACGGCAAGGACATGACCGTCGACGACGTCGTCTATTCCGTCGCCGAGATCTGGAAGAAGTATGCCGTTGCGTCGGCGCTCACCGACTTCGCGGGCATCGAGTCGCCCGACGCCGATACGGTCGTCTTCAAGTACAACAATCCGACGCCGGAGTTCTTCTTCGCGTCGACCCTGTGCTCGCCCGTCGCCTACATCGTGCCGAAGCACATCTATGCCGGCAGCGACCCGGTCACGAATCCGGCGAACAATGCGCCGATCGCCACCGGTCCGTGGAAGTTCAAGGAGTGGGTGCGCGGCAGCCACTTCGAATACGTGAAGAACGAGAACTACTGGAAGAAGGACGAGCCCTATCTCGACCGTCTGATCATCCGCTACGTGCGCGACCCGGCGGGCCGCGCCGCGGCGATGGAGGCGGGCGACATCCACATCGGCGTGTTCAATCCCGTCGCGCCGCCGGACATCAAGCGCCTGACCGCAACCGGCAAATTCGTCGCCACCCCCAAGGGCTACGAGGAAGCGGTCTGGTCGACGACGCTCGAATGCAACATGCGCAATCCGGTGTTCGCCAAGCGCGAGGTCCGGCAGGCGATGTTTCATGCGATCAATCGCGAGTTCATCGCCAAGACGGTTTACTACGGCTACGCGCGGCCGGGCACGAGCCCGATCTACTCCCCCAACAAGGAGTTCTTCACCGCCGACACGTTCAAGACCGGCTTCGATCCGAAGAAGGCGGCGGCCCTGCTCGATGCCGCGGGCTTCCCGAAGAAGGCCGACGGCAAGCGGTTCACCCTGAACCTGCTGGCCGCCGGGTGGTTCCCGGAGAACGGCAAGGTCGGCGCCTACGTGAAGCAGGTGCTCGAGGATGTCGGCGTCGGCGTTAACCTCACGGTCCCCGATCGTCCGACCTCGCTGAAGCGCATCTACACCGACTACGATTACGACCTGGCGATCTCCAATCAGGCCAATCCGTCGGAGCCGGTGCCGTCGACGACGCAGTACTACACGACCGACGGAATCCTGAAGGGCGTGCCGTTCCGCAACGCCTCGGGCTATTCCAATCCCGACGTCGACAAGCTTGTCGACAGGATCAAGGTCGAGACAGACCCGGCGAAGCGCAAGGCGCTGGTCTTCGAGTTCCAGAAGATCACCACGCAGGAGGCTCCGCTCCTGCCGCTGGTCGAGCTGGAGTCGATCACCCTGGCGAGCACCAAGGTGCAGAACCACTCGAACGACCCGAACTTCCTCGCGGCAAGCTGGGGAGACCTATGGCTGGCGAGCTAGTCTCGCCGACGCCCACGCTTCGCGGTTCCGCCCGCCGGGCGGCGGCACTGCGGCTCCTGCGGCGACGGCTCATCCAGGCCGTCCCGCTGATGCTGGGCGTGGTGATCATCAATTTCTGCCTGATCCAGATGGCGCCAGGCAGTTTCCTCGAGCTGATGACGGCCGAGAACCAGGTGAGCGACCCCGCGACGGTCGCGCTGCTGCGCAAGACCTACGGGCTGGAAGACCCTGTCTGGATGCAGTTGCTGAAATACATCTGGGCCCTGCTGCATTTCGACTTCGGCTTTTCCTATCGCCAGAACATGCCGGTCATCCAGGCGATCTGGATCCACCTGCCGGCAACCGTTCTGCTCATGGTGTCGAGCATCACGCTCGCGATCTCGATCGGCGTGGCGGCGGGCGTCGTCGCTTCGATGAAGGTCCGCACCTTCTGGGACAGCCTGGTCTCGGTCGCCGCCATGTTTTTCTACGCCGCGCCCAGCTTCTGGCTCGGCATCATGATGATCGTGCTGTTCTCGGTGAAGCTCGGCTGGCTGCCGGTCGGCGGCATGATGAAGATCGGCGGCACCGGTGGCGTGCTGGAGATCGTGCATCACCTGATCCTGCCGACTCTGGCATTGGGCCTGTTCTATGCCGCGATCTATACCCGCGTCATGCGTTCCTCGATGCTCGAGGTCGCGCAACTCGACTTCGTGCGCACCGCCCGCGCCAAGGGCCTCAGCCGCAACAAGGTGACGATCCACCACGTGCTGCGCAACGCGCTGCTGCCGGTGGTCACGATCCTGGGCGTGCAGATGGGCACCGTGCTGGCCGGCAGCGTCGTGATCGAGAGCGTGTTCAGCTGGCCGGGCGTCGGCTCGCTGCTGTTCGACAGCGTGAGCTCGCGCAACTATCCGGTCGTGCTCGGCATCATGGTGCTGGGCTCGCTGGTCGTCATCGCCGCCAACATCGCGGTCGACCTCATCTACATGTGGCTCGACCCGCGCATCGAGATCCGTTGATGCAGCGCTTCGAGTTCCCCCGTTTCGAGTTCATCGCCCGCTTCTCCCGCAATCGCGGCGCCCTGGTCGGCGCCTGCCTGATCCTCGTCGTCACCCTGATGGCAGTCTTCGCCTCGGTCTTCTTTCCAACCGATCCACTGCGCATCGTCGGCCTGCCCGAGCTGTGGCCCGGCCAGGATCCCGAGTTTCCGTTGGGCACCGATTCGCTGGGTCGCGATATCCTCTCGATGATCGTTCACGGCGCGCGCGCGACCCTGCTGATCGGCCTGTTCGCCTCCGCCGTCGCCACGATCATCGGCGTCGGCGTCGGCGCCATCGCCGGCTATTTCGGCGGCTGGGTCGACGAGGTCGCCATGCGCGCGGCCGAATTGTTCCAGACCATCCCGAACCTGATCTTCGTGCTCACCATCGTGGTCATCCTGGGATCGACCCTGACCAACATCGTGATCGCCATCGGCATCGTGAGCTGGACGCCGATCGCGCGCATGACCCGGGCCGAGTTCCTGTCGCTGCGCGACCGCGAGTTCGTTCAGGCGTGCCGCTCGATGGGCATGAGCGACTTCCGCATCATCGTCTCTGAAATCCTGCCGAATGCCCTGCCGCCGGTGATCGTGCTCTCGTCACTGGTCGTGGCCGGCGCCATCCTGTTCGAATCCGCCGTCTCCTTCCTCGGCCTGGGCGATCCCAACGTCGCCAGCTGGGGCCGGCTGGTCGGCGACGGACGCCAGCTCATCCGCAGCTCCTGGTACATCTGCGCCATCCCGGGCATCGCCATCATGATCACGGTGCTCTGCCTCAACCTGGTGGGCGACGGGCTGAACGACGCGCTCAATCCGAAGCTGAGGGATCGGTGATGAGCGGCGCGGCCCTTCCCCTCGAAATCACCGGCCTACAGACGACGCTGTTCACGCGCCGCGGCGAGATGAAGGCCGTCGATGGGCTCAGCCTGAGCGTCGGCGCCGGCGAAACGGTAGCCCTGGTGGGCGAGTCCGGCTGCGGCAAGTCGCTGTCGGCGCTCTCGATCATGCGCCTGCTGCCCGACCCGCCGGCCCGCATCGTCGGCGGCCAGGTGAAGCTCAACGGACGGGACATCGTGCCCCTGCCCGAGGAGACCATGCTCGGCATCCGGGGCAAGGAGATCGGCATGATCTTCCAGGACCCGCTCAGCTCGCTGAACCCGGTCGCCACGGTCGAGAAGCAGATCGTCGAAGTGCTGATGACCCATACCGAGCTCGGCCGCGGCCAGGCGCGCGTGCGCGCCCACGAGCTGCTGGAGCTGGTCGGCATGCCCGACGCCGCCCGCCGCCTCGACGCCTACCCCCACCAGCTCTCCGGCGGCATGTGCCAGAGGGTGATCATCGCCATGGCGATCGCCTGCAGCCCGTCGGTGCTGATCGCCGACGAGCCGACCACGGCCCTCGACGTCACGGTGCAGGCCCAGGTGCTGGCGCTTCTGAAGAAGCTGCAGGCCGATGCCGGCATGGCGATGATCTTCATCACCCACGATCTCGGCGTGGTGGCCGAAACCGCGGACCGGGTCGTCGTCATGTATGCCGGCCGCAAGGTCGAGGAGGCCTCGGTCGACGACCTGTTCGAGAACCCGCTGCATCCCTATACGGTGGGCCTGATCGGCGCGACGCCGACACCCGGCGCCGAGCGCGCCGAGCGGCTGGCCGACATTCCGGGCATGGTGCCGCCGCTCAACGCCCTGCCGCAGGGCTGCGCCTTCGCGCCGCGCTGCCCGCGGGTGATGGATCGCTGCCTCACCGAGAAGCCTGCTCTCACGGTTCCCGGGCCGGGCCGCCTCGTCGCCTGCTTCGCGGCCGAGAGGGGCTGACCATGTCGTTGCTTTCCCTCCGCGACGTGCGAGTCCAGTTCAACACCGCGGGCGGCGTCGTGCGCGCCGTGAACGGCGTCAGCCTCGACCTCGCGGTCGGCGAGACGCTGGGACTGGTCGGCGAATCCGGCTGCGGCAAGTCCACCCTGGGCAAGGCGATCATGAAGCTGGTGCCCGTCGCCGGCGGCGAGATCCTGGTCGAGGGTGTCGACATCGCGCCGCTCAATCGCGAACAGCTCACCAACATGCGCCGCAAGGTGCAGATGATCTTCCAGGACCCCTACGGCTCGCTCAATCCGCGCTCGACGGTGGGCCGTTCCGTGGCCCAGCCGCTGACGCTGGCCGGCTGGAAGGCCGACGCCACGGCCGAGCGGGTCGAGACGCTGCTGCGCTGGGTCGGTCTGCCGAGCGACGCCAAGCAACGCTATCCGCATGAATTCTCCGGCGGCCAGCGCCAGCGCATCGGCATCGCCCGCGCCCTGGCGCTCAGCCCCAAGCTGATCATCTGCGACGAGCCGGTCTCGGCGCTCGACGTCTCGGTGCGCGCCCAGGTGATCAACCTGCTCGAGGACCTGAAGAGCCAGTTCGGCGTCTCGTATCTCTTCATCAGCCATGACCTCAGCGTGGTCGAGCACATCGCCGACCGGGTGGCGGTGATGTATCTCGGCATGCTGTTCGAGGTCGGCGGCCGCGACCAGATCTGGCGCGAGCCGCGGCACCCCTACACCAGGGCCCTGCTGGCGGCGGCACCGATCGCCAACCCCAAGCTCGCGCGCGCGCGCCAACGCACGGTGCTGCAGGGAGAGTTGCCGAGCCCGCTGAACCCGCCGCCCGGCTGTCCCTTCAATTCGCGCTGCCCGATGGCCCAGGATCGCTGCCGGGTCGAGAAGCCGGCGTTGCGCGCCGTGGGAAATGGCGTCCAGGCGGCGTGCCATTTCGTCTGATTGGGCTATGATCGCGGCCATGAGACTGCCTGCCTTCTTCGCCACCCTGCTTGCCGCCGGTGCCTTTTCCGGCACCGCCTCCGCCCAGACCATGGAGTTCGCCTGCCCCGACCCGGGCACGACCTTCACCTACGACAGCGGCGTCAAGGTCGTGGCCCGCGGTCGCGAGGGCATGGACTGCCTGATGGACCGGGTGGGCGAAAAGCCCTTCAAGCTGCGCGCGCTGCTGTTCGACAATCCGTCGGCCGATGGCGCGGACCTGACCGCCTACATCGCAGCGCTGCGGCCCGAACGCCTGTGGCCACTCGAAGTCGGCAAGAAGATCGAGGCGAGCTACAGGGCCGGCGGCGGCACCTGGACCTACACGCTCGCGGTGGCGCGCTACGAGCGTCGCACCGGACCGGGCGACAAGATGATCGACGCGTTCCTGATCGAGATGAACGAGACCGGCGACAAGGGCCAACGCACGATCTCGCGCTGGTGGATCTCGCCCGCCGACAAGTTCGCCATCCGCTACGACTTCAGCGACGGCGCCGGCAAGGCCAACCGCGCGGTGGTGACCGAGGTCACGCGCTAGCCAGGTTTGACTTGTAGCCTCCGGCGCGCTTAGTCGCGTGACCTCTGGAGGATCTCAGGCCATGAAGTCGATTGCCCTCGCTGCCCTGCTGGCAGCTGTCGCCGCAGGCAGCGCCTCCGCGCAGACCGCTTCCTTCCAGTGCCCGGCCAGCGGCACCCTGCTCAGCTACAAGGGCGACGGCTTGGAGAAGATGAACACGGTGGTGGGGCAAGACGGCACCGTCTGCCTGTACGACAGCCTCTCCAACGGCAAGGCCGAGACGCTGCGCGTGCACGGCGGCCTCGTCGGCTCGGTCGATGCACAGGGCGAGTCCTTCGCCAAAGGCCTCGACCTGAAGGCGCTGTGGCCGCTCAAGGTCGGCAACAAGATCACCAACACCGTCACCGTCGTCGGCCGCGACGGCAAGAGCTACACCTCCACCATCACGATGACCGTCGTCGCCTACGAGAAGGTCACGGTGCCAGCCGGCAGCTTCGACGCTTTCCGGGTCGAGGAAAGCAAGGCCGATTCGAACGGCCGTAACATTCATTGGTGGGCGCCGGCCGTTTCGGCCTCGGTCAAGGAAACATTTCCCGACTGGCGCACGCCCGGCAAGACAATCACCCTCGATTTGGCATCGCTGAAGCCGGCCGCAAAATAACGCCGCCGACGCTCTTGGCTACGCGACCGAGCCTGGATCGGTGTTGGCGCCGCAGATCAGCGTAGCGACGCGTTCGCCCGGTGCGGGACGATAGGCACCGGCGCGCAACGCAGCGAGGCCGGTCGCGCCGGCGGGTTCGGCGACGATGCGTAGTTCGTCCCACAGCGCGCGCTGCGCGTTGCGCACGGCCTCGTCGGTAACCAGCACGGAGCCGCGGACAAGCGCCCGCGCGACCTCGAAGTTGGGCGTGCCGATGCGGCTCGCACCGAGTGCGTCGGCGGCGATGCCGGAGATCGCGACATCGACCGGCTTCCCGGCCTTCAGCGCCTCGTGCAGGGTCGGCGTACCTTCGGTCTCGACGGCGACGATCTTCTTCACCGAGCCGATCGCGGCGGCGCAGCCGGCGATCAGGCCGCCGCCGCCGACGGCGATCAGCAGCGTGTCGAACTCAGCCTGCTCGGCGAATTCCAGCGCGACGCTGCCGGCGCCGGCGAACACGACCTCGTCTTCATAGGCCGGCACGATCAACGCGCCGGCCTCGGCGGCGCGCGCCTCGGAGGCGGCGCGGGCTTCGGCATAGACGGCGCCAATCTGATTCACGACCGCGCCGTAGCTGCGCAGCCGGGCCACCTTGGCGAGCGATGCAATGGTCGGCACGAAGATCTCGGCCTTGTGGCCCAGGGCGCGCGCGGCAAAGGCCGCGGCGGCGCCGTGGTTGCCGCCCGAGGCCGCGACGATTCCCGCGGCCGGCACCTTCGAGGCGAGCAGCTTGTGAAACGCGCCGCGCCCCTTGAACGAGCCGCTCACCTGCAGCGATTCGAGCTTCAACGCCAGCGGCGACGCGACACCGAGCGCGCCGGCCGCGAGCTCGATCACGGGCGTGCGGCGCACATGCGGGCGGATGAGGGCCCAAGCGGTTTCGACGTCGGTACGGGAGGTCATGGGGGCATCGTTCTACTCCTCCTCCGTCCGCGGACAAGGAAAAGAGGAGGTCACCCGACGCAGGCCATATGGCGTCGAACATGGTGACGGCTCTCCAGAGCCGTCTCGCTCTAAGGCCCCACGTATTCGAAGTCCAGACTCTGCACCGGCGCGAGAGACCGTTTGACGGTCGACAACGTTCGGACATGGCCCGAGGCACGGTCGATCCCGTACATGCGGATCAGCCGCGCCCGCTCGAGGTCGTGCCCGACGAGGGCGGCGCCACGCGGCTCTCCCGACTCCGCGAGACAGTCCGTGAACGAAAAAGGTCGGAAGGCCGGAAGCTTGTAGGGCTCCCATCCGTCGGATCGCATGGGGCTCGGCCGCTCCATGATCCACTCGGCCGTCGCGCCCGACACACGATAGTCCGGCGGCGCCGCAACGTCGAAAGCCTGGAGAACGATCCCCTGGGTTACGTTCTTGAAGTTGAACCGTACCGTTACCGCGTCGAGTACCGTCAGCAGGGCACTTACCTCGTCGCCGGCGGCAACCGGCAACGCCAGTTTCTCGGGAGCCTCGTCCCGCCCGCGCGCCCACCACTGGTACCAGGCGTAAGGACGCCTGCTCCTCCCGGTGGCCAGGTCGAATATCTGCGCGGTACCCATCTGCGGCAAAGTCGAGTCCCGATAGTGACGCTGCCCATCCAAACCGATCCACGTCGAGCTGTGGCAGCGGCGATGGGTTGGCGTTCCGCCAGGCGCCGACACCTGCGGCACGTTCCATGTGCCCATCACGCTGATCAGGCTCCGGCTGCTTCGCGAAACGACGTAGCCTCCCGACCAGTTGCTGCTCTTCTGCCCGGGCCAGGGATGAGGGGTCGTCGGCGCCGTGAACGCTTGCAGGCCGGGCACCAAAGGCAAAGGGACGCGCGGAAACGCGGCGACGAATCGAAGCGACCGGCCAGACGACGGGCGGCTCAGGAACGCACGACGGAAGGCGAGGCCCGCCGCATGCGCGGACAGTCCACCCAGCGTGGGCAAGCCATACCGGCTTCGAATGGCGTCGGTGGCGGCGAGCGGGTCGAAGCCGCGAGGCGGCAAAGGCCAGAGATACGTCCGGTGGCGGAGCCCGGTGGAAGCCGGCGCCACGGCAGCCGGCACGTCGTTGGGTTCGTTCATGTCGGCACGTCCTCCAACCTAAAGAGTCCATTCTTGAAGGGCGTCTGCGACGGCGACTTCGAAGGTCCGGTAGCCGGAATTGACGCCATCTTCCTCTGCGTCTTTAAGCTCGACGAGCCTACCCAACACATGTGTGGCAAGCTTCTCGCCGGCGCTGGAGTCGCTCGGATAGTGAAGGCCGGCAATCTCGCGGTTGCGCGCCACTCTGCGCGCCAGGGCATTCAGAGTCTCCTTGAGAGCACCCTTATGTCCCATGGGCAGAGCCGCCGCATCGAACACCAAGCCCATGCACTTTGCCATCAGATGCGCCTGCGTCGCGTGACCGCTGGGGAAGGCGGAGTGCCCGGGCACGGGCACGGGCGGCATGAGAGCCGGCATTTCCCACGACGGTCGCGGTCTATTGAACACATGCTTGTAGTGCAGTGCCGCAAACGAACCGATCAGACTTGCGATATGCAGTATGCGGAAGGTGCGATAGTGGGAGCCCGGCGTCATGGCGAGTGCCTCCATGAAAGCCGTGACGAACTCGACATCCTGCGTCAGAATCTCGCCCAATGCCGACGCCCGCTCGTCGCGCGCCATCGCGTAGAGGGTTTCATACTCCTCTTCCTGGACGGATTGGCCGCCGTGGACCGCGACATGGAGATCGAGCAACATCTGGGCGAGGTCGTTGTTCAGCGCCCGGGTGTTCCAGGTCTTTGTGCCCCAGCGCGCCGCCGTAAACTGCCTTAGGACGCGCCACGCATACCAGCGGCCGGCCCAGTTGCGATCATGGAAATTGACCTCTGTACCGGCGGCGAGGGGTTCGCTTCGGAACTCGACCGTTATCCGCCCTTGTCCGGTGGGTGTTGTTTCGTGGATGTAGACACGCCTGCGCAGATCCGACAACCGGCCCGGCGGATAGTGCGGGATCGGGTAGGACTCCATCGCGAAAGGAAAGTCGGCGCGATCTGGCAGAATCCAACCACCGCCGACGTCGCCATTGATACCCGCATTGCCGGTGTTACCGGTGTTGCCCGTATTTCCAGTATTGCCCGTGTTGCCGGTGTTACTCATTGCCGTCTCCTCCCCCGTGTGAGCTCAAGTCCTGAAGGGTACACAGTCCTCATTCCGGCAGACCCGAGGCCCGCAACTGCGCGATCCAGTTCCCGAGAATGGGTTCCACGAACGGGCAGCGCTGGGCGTAGGTGCCCAACCTGAAATCGGGTTGCACCTGAACCAGGTGCCGAGCGGCAGCTTCGGCCTCGGCCTGGCGTCCCGCGGCCACGAGACTCGCGATGAGCGTGCGCAAGGTGAATCGAATCGAGCGGTTCTGCGCCACGGCACTACGCGCCCACGTCACCGCCTGCTCGTAGTCGCGGTTGACGTAGTGAGCTTGAGCGAGAATTCCCTCGTGCCAGAACGTATAGGGGTCGGCCGGGGCCAACCGTTGCCCGCGCTCTGCGTGCGCCACGGCAAGCGCGCCATCGCCGACAAAGCCGCGAGCCGCACTGCTCATCGTCCAGGCCATGGCGACGCTTGGCCCGGCCTCGATCGCCCGGTCAAGGAAGCGAAGGGCGGTCCCTGTATCACGCAGGAGAAATGCTTGGACGTGGCCATAGATTGCCAAAGCCAAAGCATCGTTGCCGTCGCGCTCAAGCGCGGCGGAGGCCCGGTCGGCTGCGGCCCGGGCATCTGCATCCGGGTCCGGCGAGCCGATCTCGCCGACCCGGAACACATGCCACAAGGCGGCATAGGTGTAGGGGGGCGCGTAGCCCGGATCGAGGGCAATGGCCTGTTGCAGGAGTCCGCGTGCTGCCCGGAAGCTGTCGGCATCCATCCTATAAAGGAGATCCAGAGCCTGCAGCAGCAGGTCGTAGGCCGTCATGCTGCTCGAATGCTTGCGTAGCGAGCGCTTCAATTCGCGCTCCCGGACGTTCGGCGCGATGGTCTTCACGAGCTTGAGCGCAATGCGGTCCTGCAAATCGAACAGCTCGGCCGAGGAGCCGTCATGATTGTCGTTGGATACGATCGTGCCGTTGTGGGTATCGGTAAGCTCGGTGTTGATACGCAGGCGATTTCCGGCATGAAGGACTCCACCGGCCAGGATGTACCTCACGCCCAGCTTGCGCCCCACGGCAATCGGGTCGGCGCGGCGGCGACCATAAGCCAAGGTCGATCCCCGGGAGATCACGAACAGCTCCTTCAGCCCCGAAAGCCCGTGGACGATCGCGTCGACAACACCGAGGGCGACATAGTCGGCCGCGCCTTCGGGATGGTTCGTGCGGAACGGCAGCACGGCAATCGAAGGCCTTGCCTCCTCTCCCACCGCCGTTTCCCCCCAGCGTTGCGGCGAACTGGCGTTCGGCTCCGGCCGGAGGGCGAAAACGCGCACCGGCTGTCGATGATTGCGGAGCTGCAATTCGCCCAGGTCGACAGCCATCCGGCGTACCGGAGATTCGAGTTTCTCGATGACGGACTGGGAAACGATCACGTCGCCGGGTTCGGCATAGGCTTGCAGGCGAGCCGCGACGTTCACGCCATCGCCGAACACGTCGTCGTTCTCGACGATGACGGTTGAAAAATTGATTCCCATGCGGAATGTCAGTCGCAGGCTGGGCGGCTGGCGGGCTGTCGCGGCCGAAATCGCCCTCTGAAGCGCCATGGCACAGGTCGTTGCGGTCCCGGCATTCGCGAAGATCGCCAAGAAGCCATCTCCCGTGTTCTTGACCACTTTGCCTTGATGCCCGGCAATCGCCGGCTCGATGACTTCGACGAGCAATTGCATCAGGTGACGATGGGTCTCTTCCTCCGCCGCTTCGATCAGACGAGTGTAGCCCACGACGTCTGCGACCAAGATGGCAGCTACCTGTCGTTGCACCTGGGGCATGGCAACTCGCGGAAGAACTGGACCGCGGTCAGGCTAACGTATCCGCACGGTAAATGAAACTGGTGTTCGCGCACGACACCTACATCATTCTACCCGAACGATCGGAACCCCAATTCACGTCCAAGACGATGGTATTTCTCGCCTACGGTTAGGGTTGTTTCCGAAGGTTCTCGTTTGAAAAACGGAAGCTCCGTGTACGTTCAGGTGGTTCGAAGCCACTCACCACGATGCACGGCTGGCTGGCACTGCTCGGACGGCAGCTTCTTCCGTAAAATGAACTACCTGAGGCAGGCCGGGACGTGGCGCAGGTAGTAGTCGAAGTCGGGCGTGCTCGCGCGCGGGTCCTTGGCTTCCTCGTCGTAGCGGCGCAGCCGCACGGCCTCGGCGTGGAACGGGTTGGCGCGGAAGGCTTCGACCTCGTCGGGCGACATCAGTCCGCCCTGGAGTTCGAGGCTGCGCACCGAGTCGGCCGCCAGCTTGCCGAAATAGTCGGACTCGACCGTGCAGAGATAACGCTTGGCCGTCACGTGCAGGCGGACCGGCTCGCTGACGGCGGGACCGAAGCGCTCGGCCAGCCATTGCGCGCCCAGCTCCTCATGCACGTCGTCGACGCCCTGCGAGGCCGGATCTTCGCCCAGCCCGTGGATCATGTGGCCGACATCGTGCAGCAGCGAGGCCAGCACGGTCGCCGGCGGCGCACCATCGGCTTCAGCCAGCGCCGCCGACTGCAGCGCATGCTGAAGCTGGTTGATGTCGGAGAGGCCGTAACGGCGCGTGGCGCGGCCGGCGAAGATTTCCAGGAGTTCCTGGCGCAGCGGGTCGTTCATGCGTTCTTTTTACCATGAACCGGGGCGTATCCGGGAATAGAGGAAAGCGCCTGTTTCAGGGGATCGACCTGCCACGCGCGTGTAACGAAATCGCCATGCATGTCGAGCCCGCCGGTGGGGCCCACGAAGCAAGCCGTGCCCGGTGTCAGCGCCTTCGGGACAGTGCGTGTGAAGGGAATGCGCCGCTTGGTCAGCAGCCCTTGCAGGGTGGCGTTCTCGTCCTTGGTCGAGTCGGTGAAGGCACTCAGCAGGAAGGCCTGCTTGCGACGCGCGGCGAACCAGGCGGCGAACTTCGGCTCGTCGCCATAGAGCGCATCCAGCAGGATCAACCCGTTCACGCGATGGTTGGCGCCGCCGCGCTCCAGCGCATAGGCGGCCGACAGGTAGCCGCCGCTATAGGCGGCGATCGTCACGGGCGCGAGGTTGAAGCCGCGGCCGGCGCTGCGGTCGCCATAGAGGCGCATCAGCCGCTCCGCCGCCTCGTCGAGATATTTGGCGAAATGTCCGCCGCGCCAGAAATTGCCGGCGCTCGAATCGAGGGCGTCGACGGCGAGCTGCGGTGCGACCAGGGCGATGTTCTTGCCCGACTCGGCCACCTGCCGCGCTACCGCCTGGCGCAGCACCACGTCGCGTTCCAGCGTAGCGCCCTGGCCATGGAGGAAGAGCAGGATCAGCACCGGCCGCGAGGGATCGAACCCTTGCGGCAGGTAGAGCAGCGAGCGGCGATCGCTATAGGTCGCCTCCTCCCAATAGACGTCACCGCGGCCGGTCGTATGACCGCGCCGCTTGCCGTCGCGCGCGTCGAGAAAGGGCTTGGTCGTATCGGGGATGAAGCCGCGATAGGGAAAGGGCGAGGCCTCGAACGCAGCGAGCTGCGTCTTCGCTTCTTTCAGGCCGGGCGGCGGCGCCGGCGGGGCCGGCTTCGCGGCATGTACCGGCGCGGGAGTCGCGGCAGGCTTGGCAGCCTGCCGCTTGCTGGGTTTCTTGGGCTGGGCGTGCACGGCGGTCGGCATCAGGAGAGCCCCCAGCAGCAGCGCCCGTCGCTTCACGCGGCGGCGGGCCGCCCTGCCCCCGTTGCCTGGGGCTGGAGCGGCATGATGACGGAGAAGAATGCCGGCAGCGCCACCAGATAGGCGAAGGCGCCGACCAGCACCACGGCGGGCAGGCCGAAGCTGGTCGCCACGATCGGCACCAGCGCCGCACCGATCACCGAGAAACAGCCGTTGATGCCCCACGCCCACAGGAACATGTGGTCCTTGCCGAGGCGACCCAGCATCGTCATCGCCGTCGGCATGGGGAAGCCCATGAGGAACGCCGGCGGGAACACGATCAGCAGGCAGAGCACGATGCGCAGCGCGTAGGGCAGCGTGCCGATCCAGTCGAGCGCGTAGTCGATGGTGAAGGCATAGGTCGCCAGGATCGCGAAGATCGCGAGGAAGACCTTGGGCATGAACGAGCGCGCCCGGTCGAGGAAGCGCTCGGAGAAGAAGCTGCCGATGCCGGAGAAGACCAGCATGCCGGTGATCAGCACCGAGGCCGAGACCGTGGCGTTGGAGAGCGCCAGGATGAAGTGGGAGATCATGCCCACCTCGACGATGATGTAGCCCAGCCCGAGGCAGAGGAAGTACAGCATCGTGCCGGCCTTGCCCGGATAACGGCTGAAGATCGTGCGCCAGCCGAAGACCACCGGGAAGAGCACCAGCGTCAGCGCGAACACGGTCGCGATGCCCAGCGTCGCCCACAGGAGCAGGTAGCCCCATTCGTCCTGCACCAGCTCGAGCCGGTCGGTGAACTTCAGCAGGTCGCCCACCTTGATGTAGGCGGCGAAATACGGCTGGTGGTTCGTCAGGATGCGGGTGTCGAACACATACTCGTCCGCGACCTTCTGCCAGCCGCCTTCGAGCAGGTAGTGCCAGGCGAGGCGGCCGAGCACGGTCGCCGGCACGACCGGCGCGGGCGGCGGGCCGTCGGCTTTGGCCTCGGTCGCCCCGGGCGCGCCCTCTGTAATTGCGCCGGGCGGCGGCTTGTCGTTGGGCTCCGTCTCCGCAGGCGCGGTCGGATCGGCCGCTTGGCCAGCGAAGAAGAACTGGTCGCGATAGTCCTGCAGGATCTGCTTGAGGTCCGCCGTGTCGACCTTGAGGCCGGGATAATAGATCTCGTCGAACGACATCGCCTTGGTGTGGGCGTTGAGCAGCTCGATCTCGGCCGGCGTGAAGCCGTCGCGCTTGTAGAGCACGGTCGCGGTCGAGAGGTAGGACGAGACGACGTAGAACTTCTGGGCAATGTCCTTGCCGCCGTCGACGTCCCGGGCGGCGGCGGCCATCGTGGCATAGAGCTTCAGCACCGATTTGGGCGGTTCTTCCTTGTTCCACAAGGTCACCGACAGGACGCCGCCCGGCGTCAGGGCGCGCATGTAGGCGCTCATCGCCTCGCGGCTGTAGGAATACTTCTCGACGATCGAGAAGCCGCCGGGGCTCGACAGGCCGGCCGAATCGGCCAGCGACAGGTCGATCACGTCGTAGCGGTTCTTGGTATGGGCGACGTAGAGGCGGCCGTCATAGTCGATGACGTTGACCTTCGGATTGTTCAGGACGTCGCCCGTGAAGTCGCGCAGGAACTTGTCCTCGCGGAAGGCCGTCAGCAGCGCCGGATTGCCCTCGGCCACCGTGACCTGGCTGGAACCCGACTTCAGCGCCACCGCCGTCGAGATGCCGCCGCCGAACTGGACCACGAAGGTCTTCGGGTCCTTCTTCAGCAGGTACGGGTAGTACATCGGCAGATACTTGAAGTACGCCGTCTGTTCGGCCGGCAGGTCCTTGATGATGCCGGCCGGACCCTCGGAATCGATGTAAAGGCCGAGATAGGCGTTCGACGGCATCTTCTCCAGGTTGAAGGCCGCATTGTCGGACTGGCCCGGCGCGAAATGCAGGTAGGAGCTGGAATAGACCTCGATGTAGCCGAACGGCGAGGCGCGCTCGTAGACGCGCTGGGCGTCGGGAAACTTGCGGGCGTACGAGACGCCCTTGTAGTCGGACACGGCGAGCTTGGGGATGCCCAGCACCTGCGGCGCAAAGTGGTGCACGGCCGCCGACAGGATGGCGACGATGACGATGGCCGCCATGCCCTTGCGATCGCCCAGCGCCACGAACCACAGCAGGCCGCCGGCCAGCCACAGCAGCAGCGGCGCCATGATGAGGTCGTCGGGCCGCCAGGCATACATCGCCAGAAGCACGGTGAGGCCGCACAGGCCCGATCCGACCAGGTCGGCGAAGTAGACGCGGTTGAAGGTCTTCTGCGCCTTCAGGAAGATGACGCCGAGATAGAGCGCGCCCGCCAGGAACGGCAGGAAGTAGAGCACGAAGTTGGCGAACAGGCGCCACTTCTGCATCGGGTCGGAGATCAGGAAGATCGCGTTGAACGGCACCTGCTGGGCGGCGAGGTTGCACACCACCATCAGCGGCCCGAAGGCCAGCAGCGCACCCTTCACGGAGCCGATCCAGTGGCGCTCGAACCAGCTCTTGCCCACGCACATGACGGCACTGGTGAGGCCGAAGCCGAACATCGCGAGGCTCACCACCAGCGAGCCGAAATGGGCCCAGCTGCCGACGGAGAACACGCGCATGATGCCGATCTGCAGCGCGATGATGCTGCCGGCGACCAGGCCTACGGACAGATAGAACGCGAGTGGCGGACGGTGATCGAGATCGACCGTGACGGACAAGGGGGATCTCCGTTGTTTTTGTTGGATCGCTTTATGCGATCTCTAGAGGGGGCGCACTCCCTGCGTCCCAAAAATCGATGTCATCCCGAGCGAAGCGAGGCCCCCTTGGGCAAGTGCCGCCAAAGGTCCGTCGCGATGCTCGGGATGACATTATCTCTCGATAAGTCGCCTCGTGCGACCTTACCGGTTGTGCGTACCGACGATCTTGTCGCCATCGAGCTTGGTGAAGGGCACGAACGGCACGATCTTGCCACCGTAGATGTCCTCGCGGCTCGTGGTGATGGAGCCGTCGGCGGCCTGCGTCTTGGTCACCTTGAGCACGCGCTGCGCGCCCGGCGGACCGACCGGAATCACCATCAGGCCGCCGGACTTGAGCTGCTGCAGCAGCGGCGGCGGCACGTGGTCGATGCCGCAGGTCACGATGATCTTGTCGAACGGGGCGGCCTCTTCCCAACCGTAGAAGCCGTCGGCGGTCTTGGTCTTGATGTGCTTGAACTCGGTGTAGCCCTTGTCGATGAGCTTGTCGTACAGCCCCCGCGTACGCTGGGCGAGCGGCGCGATGATCTCGATCGTGTAGGCGTTCTCGGTGAGGTTGGCGATGTAGGCCGACTGCACGCCCGAACCGGTGCCGATCTCGAGCACCTTCTCGCCGCGCTTCACGTCGATGACGTTGGTCATGCGGCCCTGCACGTGCGGGCCGGACATGGTCACGCCGTAGCCGATGTCGAGGAAGGCATGCTCGTAGGCGCGCTTGGCGATCGCCGGGCTGATCGCGGAGAATTCCTCGCGCGGGGTGAGCAGGAAGGCGCGCATGGTCGCCTGGCCCCAGATATCCTTGTTCTTGATCAGGGCCTGGAAACGATCCCAGCGCTGGCCGAGGAACACGGGGTCCTCACCGCGGGCTTTGCCCCAGGCGATGAAGTTCTCGCGCGAGTCCATCGGTGGGTTGAGATCCCAGCTGTAGGGCTTGATCGTGGCAGCGATGGCCGGGGCGGCCAGGGCACCGGCGGCGAGCGCGACCGAGCCGGAGACGAAAGTGCGCCTCTTCAAGATATTCCTCCTTGGCGCGGACCCGTTGAGACGAGGGGAAAAACCGCCGGAAAAGCCCGGCGATTTGGGGGCAACCGCACGTCGAATAGATACGGGAATTGTGGCGGATTTGCCAGCGCGGCCATGGTACGCCGTCGGTAACAATCGCGAATCAAGGGAGGAAATTAAGAATGAACCGTAGACTGTCCCGCCGCGCCGTCCTCTCAACGGCCGCCGCCCTGCCTGCCGCCGCGTTGCTGCCCCGGGGTCTGCACGCGCAGGCCGCATGGAAGCCCACCCAGAACGTCCGCATGGTCTGCCCGGCCGCGCCGGGCGGCACCACCGACATCGCCGCCCGTCTTCTCTCGTCCTATCTCACCGAGGCCTGGGGCCAGTCCTGCGTGGTCGACAACAAGTCGGGCGCCGGCGGCGTCATCGGCTCGGCCGAGGTCGTCAAGTCGGCGCCCGACGGCAACACGATCCTGATGGGCAACATCGGACCGCAGTCGATCGCCTATTCGCTGTACCGCAACATGCCCTACACGCCGGCCAGCCTGATCCCGGTGTCCAATGCCATCACCGCCCCCAACGTGCTGGTCGTCCACCCGTCGGTCCCGGCCAAGACGATCCCGGAGTTCGTGGCCTGGCTGAAGGCGCAGAATGGCAAGGCCTCCTACGCCTCGTCCGGGACCGGTCAGTCGCCCCACCTGTGCGGCGCCTGGTTCCTGCAGCTCACGGGCACGAAGGCCGAACACATTCCCTATCGCGGCGCGGCGCCGGCACTCAACGACCTGACGGCCGGGGTCACCCAGTTCTTCTTCGACAATCTGACGACCGCCATCGAGTTCGTCCGTGCAGGCAAGCTGCGGGCACTCGGCCTCACCTCGGCGCAGCGCAATCCGCTCACCCCCGACCTGGTCCCGATCTGCGAGACCATGCCGGAGCTGAAGCCCTTCGACGTGTCGACCTGGTTCGGCGTCTTCCTGCCGGCGGGCACGCCCAAGCCCATCGTCGATTCGCTCAACGCCCAGATGAAGGCCTGGCTCAGCGATCCGAAGACCCTGGAGCGCATCAAGACCATGGCGGGCTTCCCCGCCTACGGCACGCCCGAACAGTTCAACGCCTTCGTCACCGCGCAGATCGCGCAATGGAAGGGCGTCATCGACAAGGAAGGCCTCAAGCTCGACATGGGCTGAGGCCTGACACGAGACGGCGGGAAGCGCCGGCGTCTTGCCAAGCAGACGAAGGCTCCTAATATCAGCATTCTGATATAGGAGCCTTCGATGTCCCACCCCCGCCTCACCTACGATGCCTTCGCGAAGATCGCGCCGGTCGCCCAGCAGTCGCTGATCGCCATGGGCCGGCAGGCCGACGAATCCGGGATCGACAAGCAGATCGTCGAGCTGGTGAAGTTGCGGGTGTCGCAGCTCAACAACTGCGCTTTCTGCCTGCAGATCCACCTCAACGTCTCACGCAAGCTCGGCCTGCCGCGGGAGAAGCTCGATCTGGTGGCGACGTGGGAAGAAGCCGGCATCTTCTCCGAGCGGGAATGCGCGGCGCTCGCCTGGGCGGAGACGCTGACACGCCTGGTGGGTCACAGCGTGTCGAACGACGCCTACGAATCGGTCCGCCGGCACTTCAGCGAGGAGGAAGTGGCTTTCCTCTCGGTCGCGATCGCGACGATCAACGCCTGGAACCGGCTGGGGGCCGCCTTCCGCTTCGCGCCGCCGATTCAGAAGGCAGCGCGGGCGGCTGCGTGATCTGCAAATGACAATCGTTTGCAATTAAGATACAAGTGATGTCATGCCTGACATCACCCATGCCCGCGAGCCCCGCCTGCTCGCCCTCGACCAATTGCTGTCCCGCCGCTCGGTGGGTCCCTTGCAGGAGCCGGCGCCCGAGGGTGCCGATCTCGACCTGGTCCTCGATGCCGGCTTGCGCGCGCCGGACCACGGTCGGCTGCGACCGTGGCGGTTCGTGGTCATTCGCGGCGAGGCGCGCCTGCCCTTCGGCGAACGGCTGGGCGACGCCGCCGCGGTGCGCGATCCGGCGAATGCCGCAACGCTCGCCGAACGCTATCGCGCCTGGGTCCGCCGCACGCCGATGCTGATCGCCGTCGGCGCCGTCGTGAAGCCGGGCAACATCCCCGAGATCGAGCAGCTGCTCGCTGCCGGCGCGGCCGCGATGAACATGCTGAACGCGCTGCACATGCTGGGCTATGGCGGCATGTGGGTGACCGGCCCGAACACCTACGATCCCAACGTCAACGCGCTGCTGGGCTTCGAGGCACCGTCGCGCCTGGTAGGCTTCCTCACCGCCGGCACACCCGCACCCTCGACCGCCCCGGTTCCGGCCCGGCCCGAGCGGGCCCCGCATGTATCGGAGTGGACTCCTTAATTCTGCCACCTCCCCGGTCTTACGGGGGAGGTAGATCAACGCCAAGCAGCGCTCTACTTGCCGGCGGCGTCGAGCGCCTGCGACAGGTCGGCGAGGATGTCGTCGATATGCTCGAGGCCGATCGACAGCCGCACATAGCCGTCCGAGACGCCGGTCGCGAGCTGCTCTTCCGCCGAGAGCTGGGAGTGCGTGGTCGAGGCCGGATGAATCGCCAGGCTGCGCGCGTCGCCGATATTGGCGACGTGATAGAGGAGCTTCAGCGAATCGATGAAGCGTCGTCCCGCCTCGCGCCCCGCCGCCAACTCGAAGCCGACCAGCCCGCCATAGCCGCCCTTGAGATAGGTGTCGGCGCGGCGCCGGCTCTCGCCGGTCTGCTGCGACGGGTGGATGACCTTGGCCACCTCGGGCCGCTTCGCGAGGAAGTCGGCGACCGCCTGCGCATTCTTTACGTGGCGTTCCATGCGCAAGGTCACCGTCTCGATGCCCTGCAGGATCAGGAAGGCGTTGAACGGCGACAGCGCCGATCCGAGGTCGCGCAGCAGCGTCGTACGCGCCTTGATGATGTAGGCCACCGGGCCGATCGCCTTCACCGCCTCGACCCAGACGGCGCCATGATAGCTGGGGTCCGGGGTGTTCAGCGCCGGCTGGCGCTTCGGATGCGCGGCCCAGTCGAAATTGCCGCCGTCGACGATCAGGCCCGCGATCGACGTGCCGTGCCCGCCGAGATACTTGGTGCCGGAATAGACGACGACCGCCGCCCCATGATCGAACGGCCGCGCCAGGAGCGGTGCCGCCGTGTTGTCGACGATCAGCGGAATGCCGAGCGGCCGGCCG
Organism: Reyranella sp.; assembly: GCF_965279625.1. Classification (GTDB taxonomy): domain Bacteria; phylum Pseudomonadota; class Alphaproteobacteria; order Reyranellales; family Reyranellaceae; genus Reyranella. Next base: position 3,663,990 of record NZ_OZ257251.1, on the reverse strand, counting down.
ATATCGGCCACTTCCTTGATCGGGAAGACGGCCAGCTTCGGGTTAGGCAACGTCTCGGCGTAGTAGGCCCGGGTGCGATCGTCGGTGGCGCGGGCAAAGGCCTGCGGATCGGCCGGATCGACGAAGCGGACCTCGATGCCCTGGTCCTTCAGCGTATGGGCGAACAGGTTCCACGTACCGCCGTAGAGGTCGGTCGAGCTGACGATATTGTCGCCAGCCTTTGCCAGGTTCTGGATCGCGAAGGCCGAGGCCGCCTGTCCCGAACTTACGGCGAGCGCCGCCGCGCCGCCCTCGAGGGCCGCGACGCGCTGCTCCAGCACGTCGAGCGTCGGATTGCCGATGCGGGTGTAGATGTTGCCGAGTTCCTTCAGGGCAAACAGGTTCGACGCGTGTTCGGTATCGCGGAACTGATAGGACGTCGTCTGATGGATCGGCACGGCGACCGAACCGGTCGTGGCATCGGCGCGCCAGCCGGCATGCAGCGACAGGGTCTCGGGATGGCGGGAGTTGGTCATGATCGGCCTGCTGGGTTGCGAGGAGCGGCCAAACTCATGGCAAGCGACGTCGCAGTCAAAGGGAATGGCTGCCGACGTCCGACTGGCGGACCACGGGTTCAGCCTCCGGGTCGCCATCGCTGAAGTAACATCTTCTCTACCGTCCGGGCGAGGAGACCGGTTGCGCGGCGGGCGGCGGGAAAGCCGGCGGTGCCGGATTGGCCTGCTTCAGGCCACCGATCGGCACCGGTGGCGGCAGATCCTCCTGTCGCCAGCCGCCGCCCAGCGCCTTCACGAGGTTGGCGCTGGCCGTGAGCCGGTTGAGGCGGATGGTGAGCAGGGTCTGCTCGGCGGACAGCGCCGCGGTTTGAGTCTGCACCACGGTCGTGTAGGGGACGGTGCCGACCCGATACTGGTTGAGGGAGAGCCGCTCGGCTTCGCGGGCGGCGGCGACGGCGGCACGCTGCACCTGCTCCTGCGCGACAAGGATGCGCTGTTGCGCGAGCGCGTCCTCGACCTGCTGGAACGCCGTCAGGATGGTCTGGCGATAGGTGGCGACCGTGGCGTCGTAGCTTGCGCGCGCGCCCTGCACCTGCGCCGCGATGGCGCCGCCGTCGACCAGGGTGCCGGCGATCTGCGGCCCGACCGACCAGGAGGCGGCGCCGAGCTGCAGCAGCGACCCCAGCCCGCCGCTCAGGAAGCCGATCGTCGCGCCGAGCGATATCTGCGGATAAAAGGCCCCCTTGGCGACACCGATCTGCGCATTGGCCGCCGCCATCTGGCGCTCCGCCGAGGCGATGTCGGGCCGCCGCTCCAGCAAGGTCGACGGAATACCGGACTCGACCGTCGGAATCGTCAGCCGCGTGACCGCCGGTTCGATGGTCACTTCCGACGGCGCCTTGCCGACCAGCAAGGCGATCGCATGTTCCAGCAGGGCGCGGTTGATGCTTTCGTTCACAAGCTGCGCGCGGGTCTGTTCGTACTGCGTCTGCGCCTGCACGAGGTCGACCCGCGAGACGATGCCGGCGTCGACCTGGTTCTGGGCGATCTGCATCGAGCGCAGATAGGCCGCGACGGTCGCCTCGTAGAGCCGCTTGCGATCGTCGGAGATGCGCAGCGAGGCGTAGTTCGTCACGAGATCGGTCTGCGCCGACAGCCGCGCATTGGCGAGATCGGCATCGCTGGCCTGCGCCGTCGCCGAATCGCTCTCGACCTGGCGGCGCAACGTGCCCCACAGGTCGATCTCCCAGGTGAGCGTGCCGCCGGTCGAGAACTGGCCCACCGTGGAATCGTACCGCGTCACCGTCGAGGTGCTGCTGGTGCTGGTGCCGCGCTGGCCGCCGGTGCCGCTCTGCTGGGCCGAACCCGTGCCGGTAATGCTGGGATAGAGCGCCGACTGATCCTGCCGGATGATCGCCCGCGCCCGCCGATAGTTGGCCTCGAAGATCTTCAGGTTCTGGTTCGAGACATCGATCTGAGCGGCCAGGCCGTCGAGGGTCGGATCGCCGTAGACCCGCCACCATTGCCCGCGATCCGCGCCATCGCTCGGCTGGGCCGGACGGAACAGCGAAGCCGTAGCCGGCGGCAACTCGGCCTCCTTGTACTGCGGCGCCACCGCACTGGCCGGCGGCGCGCGCTCATAGTCCGGCCCGACGAGGCAGCCCGAGACCAGCAGCAGGGGAAGAAGCGCCGCGCTGCGCCTCATGCCGGCACTCCGCCGCTACCCATGACGCGCGCGACGCGGCTCGGCTGTTCGCGGTCACGGCGGCGGAAGCGGTCGAGATAAAGATAGATCACGGGTGTGGTGTACAAGGTCAGGATCTGACTCACGATAAGGCCGCCGATAATCGAGATGCCGAGGGGTCGACGCAACTCCGCGCCATCGCCGTAGCCGATGGCCAGCGGCAGGGCGCCGAGGATTGCTGCCATTGTCGTCATGAGGATGGGCCGGAAACGCAGGAGCGCGGCCTGGTGGATCGCCACGGCAGGCTCGAGTCCCTCGCCGCGTTCGCGCTCCAGCGCGACGTCGATCATCATGATGGCGTTCTTCTTCACGATGCCGATCAGCAGCAGCACGCCGATCATCGCGATGATGCTGAACTCCACGCCGGTGAATTTCAGCGCGAGCAGCGCGCCGATGCCGGCCGACGGCAGGGTCGAGAGGATCGTGATGGGATGGATGTAGCTCTCGTAGAGCACGCCCAGCACGATGTAGACGGCCGCCAGGGCAGCCAGCACCAGCAACAGCTGATTGTTGAGCGAATCCTGGAAGGCACGTGCCGTGCCCTGGAAGGCCCCGTGCAGGGTGGTGGGCACGCCGATGTCGCGCATCGTATCGTTCACGAACTGCACCGCATCGCTCAACGTCTTGCCCGGCGCCAGGTTGAAGGAGACGGTGCTGGCCACGAACATGCTCTGATGGTTCACCGCAAGCGGCGTCGTGCCGTAGTCCCAGCGCGTCACCGCCGACAGCGGCACCAGCGTCTCCGGTGTCGTGCTGACCGCAGCACCCGTGGACGCCGAACCGCGGCCGCTGACGGCGATCTGGTTCGTACGCTGGTTGCGGACCGCCTGGGCCGGATCGACGGTCTGCGCGCCGGTGCCGGCCGCGCCGCTCGACGTGGAAGTCGTGGTCGAGGAGGTGATGCTGCCCGTCGACTGCGTGCCGCTCAGGGCGCCGCCGGATTTGCTGACGTAGATGTCCTTCAGCGATTCAGGACTTTCCCACCATTGCGGCGCCACTTCCATGACCACGTGATACTGGTTGAGGGCGTTGTAGATGGTCGAGACCTGACGCTGGCCGAAGGCGTCGTAGAGCGTCGCGGAGATGCTGCGCGTCGAGATGCCGAGACGGCTTGCGGCGTCGCGATCGATCGTCAGGTTGAGCTGAAGCCCGCGCTGCTGCTGGTCGGAATCGACGTCGGTGATCACAGAAGTGTCGGCCTGCAGCGCCTGGGTGAGCCGGGGGCCCCAGGTATAGAGGTCGGGCAGCGAGTCGGCCTGCAGGGTGAACTGGTACTGCGCATTGCCCTGGCGGCCGCCCACACGGATGTCCTGTACGGCCTGCAGGAACAGCATGGCACCGGGGACCTGGTTGAGCTTGGGACGCAGCCGCGCGATCACCTGGTCGGCCGTGGCGTCGCGTTCGGCGAGCGGCTTGAGGGTCGCGAAGAGGAATCCCGAATTCGTCTGCCCGCCGCCCGTGAAGCCGGCCACGCTCTCGATCGCCGGATCGGACCGCACGATCTCGACGAACTGGCGGAACTTCCGGCGCATCGCCTGGAACGAAATGCTCTGGTCGGCGCGGATCCCGCCCATGATGCGGCCGGTGTCCTGCTGCGGAAAGAATCCCTTGGGAATCGTCACATAGAGATGGATGTTGAGCAGCACGGTCGCCAGGAACACGAACATGGTGAGCAGCGGATGGCGCAGCACGAGCCCCAGGCTGCGGCCGTAGATACGCTGCAGCCCGCCCAGGCCGCGCTCGCTCAGGCGGGCAAAGAAGCCGGGCCTGTGGTTCGAGCCCGGTGCCCGCAGGACGTAGGCGCACATCATCGGCGTGGTGGTCAGCGACACGACCATGGAAATGAGGATGGCCACCGACAGAGTCACGGCGAACTCGCGGAACAGCCGGCCGACGATGCCGCCCATCAGAAGGATCGGGATGAAGACGGCGATCAGCGAGATGCTCATCGAGACCACGGTGAAGCCGACCTCGCGCGCGCCCTTGAGCGCCGCCTCGATCCTCGACATGCCGGCCTCGAGATGGCGGGTCACGTTCTCGAGCACGATGATCGCGTCGTCGACCACGAAGCCCGCCGCGATGGTGAGCGCCATCAGCGACAAGTTGTTCAGGCTGTAGCCCAGCAGGTACATGCCGCCGAAGGTGGCGACCAGCGACACCGGCACGGTCACCGCCGCAATGAAGCCGGCTCGGGCCGAGCGCAGGAAGGCGAAGGTCACCAGCACGACCAGCACGACGCCGATCACCAGCGCCTGTTCGACTTCCTTGAGAGCGGCGCGAATCGTGGTCGTGCGGTCGCTCACCACCTGGAGCTCGACGTCGTTCGGCATCGAGGCCTGGAGCTCGGGCAGCAGCGCCTTGATCTCGTCGACCGTCTCGATGATGTTCGCGTTGGGTTGCTTGTAGATGATGACCAGCACCGAACGCTTGCCGTTGGCCTGGCCTTCGTTGCGGATGTTCTCCGTCGAATCGATGACCTCCGCCACGTCGGAGAGCCGGACCGGCGCCCCATTGCGCCAGGCAATGATCAGCGAGCGGTACTCGGCGGCAACGGTCGCCTGGTCGTTGGAATAGATCTGGAAGCGCCGGTCGCCGACTTCGATGGCGCCCTTGGGCGAGTTTGCGTTGGCGGCGGCGAGGGCGGCTCGAACGCTTTCCAGGCCGATCCCGTACTTGTTGAGCGCCGTCGGATTGAGCTCCACGCGCACGGCCGGCAGCGAACTGCCGCCCAGCTGCACCTGGCCGACGCCGCTCACCTGGCTGAGCTTCTGCTGGAGGATGTTGGAGCCGGCATCGAACAGCCGGCCCTGGCCCAGCGTGTTCGAGGTGAGCGCGATCACCATCACCGGCGCGTCGGCGGGATTGATCTTGCGGTACTGCGGATTGCTGCGCAGATCGGTCGGCATGTCCGCACGGGCCGCGCTGATGGCTGCCTGGACGTCGCGGGCGGCACCATCGATATCGCGCGACAGATCGAACTGCAGAGTGATGCGCGAATTGCCCACGGTGCTGGAGGAGGTGATCTCGCTGACGCCCGCGATCGCTCCGAGCCGCCGTTCGAGAGGCGTCGTCACGCTGGTCGCCACCGTCTCCGGCGACGCGCCCGGCAGGCTCGCCGTCACCTGGATCGTCGGAAAGTCGATCTTGGGCAGCGGCGACACCGGCAGGCCGAAGAAGGCGACCAGGCCGGCGAGCGCCAGCCCGATCGTCAGCAGGGTCGTGGCGACAGGGCGCGCGATAAAGGGCGCCGACAGGTTCACGGCGTGCCCTCTCCCGCCTCGGCGCGCAGGGGATGGAGCGGCGTATCGAGCGGCACGCCGCGCAGGCGGCGTCCCAGCCGGTCGAAGGCGAGATAGATCACCGGTGTGGTGAACAGCGTCAGCATCTGGCTGACGATCAGGCCGCCGACGATGGTGAGGCCGAGCGGCTGACGCAGCTCGGAGCCCGTGCCGCTGCCCAGCATCAGCGGCAGCGCGCCGACGAGGGCCGCGACCGTGGTCATGAGGATCGGCCGGAAGCGCAGCAGGCAGGCCTGGTGGATCGCCTCGCGCGGCGCCTTGCCTTCGTTGCGTTCGGCATCGAGAGCGAAGTCGATCATCATGATCGCGTTCTTCTTCACGATGCCGATCAGCAGCACGATGCCGATGATGGCCACGATGCTGAGGTCGGTGCCGGCCAGCATGAGCGCGAGCAGCGCGCCGATGCCCGCCGAGGGCAGGGTCGAGAGGATCGTGATCGGATGGATGTAGCTCTCGTAGAGCACGCCCAGCACGATATAGACGGTGACGATGGCCGCCAGGATCAGGAGGAGCTGGCTGTCGAGCGACTTCTGGAAGGCCAGCGCCGCGCCCTGGAAATGCGTCGTGATCGAACGCGGCATGCCGATTTCATGCTGGGCGGCGACGATGGCGTCGACCGCCTGTCCCAGCGCGAAGCCCGGCGCCAGGTTGAAGGAGATCGTGGTGGCCGGGAACTGGCCGAACCGGTCGAGTCGCAGCGGCGCGGTGCGCTCCTCGAACGTCGCGATCGCCGACAGCGGCACCTGCTTGCCGCTCGCCGAACTCGGCAGATAGAGATCGTTGAGCGAGGCGATCGAGCGCACCATCGCGGGTTCGACCTCGTAGATGACCCGATACTGGTTGGACTGCGTGTAGACGGTCGAGACGATGCGCTGGCCGAACACGTCGTAGAGCACGTTGTCGACGGTGGCCGCCGTGATGCCGAAGCGTGCCGCGGCATCCCGGTCGATCCTGATGAACATCGACAGGCCCTTGTTCTGCAGGTCGCTCGTCACGTCGGCGAGTTCCGGCAGCTTCTCGAGACGATCCATCAGGCGCGGCACCCAGGTCTCGAATTCGGCGGCGTTGGCCGATTCGAGGACGAACTGGTACTGCGTGCGGCTGACCGCCGAATCGATCGTGAGATCCTGGGCCGGCTGCATGTAGAGCGAGATACCCTGGACTCCCGAAGTCTCGCGCTGCAGGCGGCGGATCACCTGGGTCGCCGTCAGCGAGCGTTCGCCGCGCGGTTTCAGGTTGATCAGCATGCGGCCCGAGTTGAGGGTCGGATTGGTGCCGTCGACGCCGACGAACGATGTCAGGCTCTCGACGTCGGGATCCTTGAGGATCGCCTCGGCCAGGGCACGCTGGCGCTCGCTCATCGAGGCGAAGGACACGCTCTGTGGTCCTTCCGTCACCGCCTGAATCAGGCCGGTGTCCTGCACCGGGAAGAAGCCCTTGGGAATAACGATATAGAGCACCACCGTCAGGACCACCGTGCCGACCGCGACCAGCAGCGTGAGCGCCTGGTGCCGGAACACCACGATCAGGCAGCGATCGTAGAAGCGGATGACGCGGGAAAACCATCCCGTGCCCATCGTCTCGGACTCGGCAACGGTCGGCTTCCTGTCCTGCGGTGCCGCCGCCGCATGCGGCCGCTGGCGCAGGAACTGGGCGCACAGCATCGGCACGAGGGTGAGCGACACCACGGCCGAAATCAGGATGGTGACGGACAGGGTGACGGCAAACTCGCTGAACAGTCGGCCGACCACGTCACTCATGAACAGCAGCGGGATCAGCACCGCGATCAGCGAGACGGTGAGCGACACGACCGTGAAGGCGATCTGTTTCGAGCCCTTGAGCGCCGCCGCCTTCGGATCCTCGCCGCGCTCGATGTAGCGCGCGATGTTCTCGATCATGACGATGGCGTCGTCCACCACGAAGCCGGTGGCGATGGTGAGCGCCATGATCGACAGGTTGTTGAGGCTGAAATCGGCGAGGTACATCACCGCCAGCGTGCCGACCAGCGACAGGGGCACCGAAAGGCTCGGGATGATCGTTGCCCGCGCATCGCCCAGGAAGGCGAAGATCACCGCCACGACCAGGATGACGGCGAAGCACAGTTCGATCTGCACGTCGCGGACGGAAGCCCGGATGGTCAGCGTCCGGTCGGTGAGAATGGTGATATCCAGCGAACTGGGCAGCGTTTCGCGCAGGGTCGGCAGCAGCGTCTTGATGCGGTCGACGACCTCGATGACGTTGGCGCCGGGCTGGCGCTGGACGTTCACGATCACCGCCTGGGTGTTGTTCGCCCAGGCCGCGATCCGGGTGTTCTCCTGGCCCTCCTCGACCGTGGCCACGTCGCGGATGCGCACCGGCGCGCCATTGCGGTAGGCCACGATGATGTCCCGGAACGTGTCGGGATCGGTGATCTGGTCGTTAGCGTTGATGGTAAGCGCGCGCGCCGGCCCGTCGAAATTGCCCTTGGGCGTGTTGACGTTGGCGTTGGAGATCGTGGTGCGGAGGTCGTCGATGTTGAGGCCGTAGGCGGCGAGCGCCGTCGGGTTTGCGCGGATGCGCACGCCGGGCTTCTGTCCTCCCTCGAGGTTGACCAGGCCGACGCCGGGAAGCTGCGAGATCTTCTGGGCGAGGCGCGTGTCGACCAGGTCGTGAACCTTGGTGAGCGGTTCGCTCTTGGAGGTGACCGCCAGCGTCAGCACCGGCGCGTCGGCCGGATTGAACTTGGCGTAGATCGGCGGTGACGGCAGGTCGCCGGGCAGCAGATTGCCGGCGGCATTGATGGCGGCCTGGACCTGCTGCTCGGCGATGTCGAGCCCGAGCTTGAGATCGAACTGCAGGGTGATCGACGAAGCGCCGGCCGAGCTGGTCGACGTCATCTGGTTGAGGCCCGGCATCTGTCCGAACTGGCGTTCCAGCGGCGCGGTGACCGAAGTGGTCATCACCTCCGGGCTGGCCCCGGGATAGAGGGTCAGGACCCGGATCGTGGGGTAGTCGACCTGCGGCAAGGCCGACAGCGGCAGGAAGCGATACGCGATGATACCGACCAGCATGATCGCAACCATGAAAAGCGAGGTTGCGACGGGCCGTTCGATGAAGATCCGCGACGGATTCATGTCGCGGCCGCTCTATTGGTTGGTTTGCGTGGCCGGCCGGCCAGCGCCTGCGCCAGGGGGCGCTCCGGCGCCGCCGTTGGCCTGCTGCCGCCGGCGCTGCCCCTCTGCCGGCGCGTTGGGCGCCTGGGCGTCGGGCGGCGCGTTGGCAACCGGCGGACCGGCCGAGGCGCGAGGGGTGGGCGTCGGTTTGCGGATCTTGGCGCCGTCGCGCAGGCGGTCGACACCATCGATCACGACCTGGTCGCCGACCTGAAGGCCCTTGAGGATCGCCACCTTCTCGCCATCCGTCGCGCCAAGCTCGACGACGCGGATCTCCACCGAATCGTCGGCCTTCGCCAGGTAGACGAAGGTGCCAGGCTGCCCGCGCTGGATCGCCGCGACCGGCACGACAACGGCATCCTTCACCGTGTCGGCCAGCAGGCGGATGTTCACGAACTGGTTGGGGAACAGGGATTCGTCGGCATTGTCGAAGATCGCGCGCAGCTTCACGGTGCCGGTCGTCAGGTCGATCACGTTGTCGGTCGTGTCGAGGCGACCGGCGGCGAGCTCGTTCTTCTGCGAGCGGTCGAGCGCGCGTACTTCGAGATTTTCGCCGGTCTTCAACCGTTGACGCACCAGCGGGAGGGAATCTTCGGGAATCGTGAACAGGACCGAGATCGGCTGCACCTGGATGATCACGCAGATGCTGCTCGCGTCGCCCATGGTGACGTAGTTGCCCTTGTCGACCATGCGCAGGCCGATCTTGCCGGTAAGCGGCGCGACGATCCGCGTGTAGGTGACGTTGAGCTTGGCGGCGTCGACCTGCGCCTGGTCAATGACCAGTGCCGCCTCGTACTGGCGAACCAGCGACGTCTGCGTGTCGTATTGCTGCCGTGCGATCGAATCCTGCTGCACCAGCTTGCGGTAGCGTTCGAGATCCATCTGCGCGTTCTTGAGCAGCGCCTCGTCGCGCTGCTGCTGGCCGATCGCCTGCTGCAGGGCCACGTCGTAGGGCCGCGGATCGACCTGGGCCAGCAGCTCGCCCTTCTTCACCATCTGGCCTTCCTGGAAATAGACCTCGGTGAGCTGACCGGTGATCTGGGTCTTCACGTTGACGGTCTGGAGCGGCGTCACGGTGCCCAGCGCGCGCAGCACGATCGGGATTTCGCCCTTGCTGGCGGTCGCCAGGCCGACGGGCACCGCCGCACCGGCGGCAAACCGGCCCCCCTGACGAGGCGGAGGTGCAGTACTGGACTGCGAAATGTACCAGCCCGCGCCAGCCACGATGGCCAGCCCGAAACCGATCCCGAGGAGGGTTCGCAGCCGCTTCATTTGTCCAACACACCCCAGAAAATACAGCCCGTTTCACATACGAGCTGAGCGCGCGGAGTCTCCCCCACGTAAATGGCAGACGCAAGGCGACAGGCGCTGACCGGGGAGTGCAACGTCCGAGAGGCCGAAAAGACCCCTCGGACCCCGAACTAAAGCGTCTCTAATCAGCAGGCTTGCCCGCCACGTAGAGACTTCCGCCGCCGGCCCGGAATTTGGCACTCATCTCGTCCATGCCCTTCTTGGCGTAGTCCCTGATGTCCTGCGTGATACGCATGGAGCAGAACTTCGGACCGCACATCGAGCAGAAATGCGCGGTCTTGTGGGCCTCCTTGGGCATGGTCTCGTCGTGGAACTTCTCGGCCGTGGCGGGATCGAGCGAGAGGTTGAACTGGTCGCGCCAGCGGAAGTCGAATCGCGCCCGGGACAGGGCGTCGTCGCGCAGGCGGGCCGCCGGATGGCCTTTTGCCAGATCGGCGGCGTGAGCCGCTATCTTGTAGGTGATCACGCCTACCTTCACATCATCTCGATCCGGCAGGCCGAGATGTTCCTTGGGCGTCACGTAACAGAGCATCGCCGTGCCGAACCAGCCGATCATCGCGGCGCCGATGCCCGAGGTGATGTGGTCGTAGCCGGGTGCGATGTCGGTGACGAGCGGCCCCAGTGTGTAGAACGGCGCCTCGCCGCATTCGCGCAGCTGCTTGTCCATGTTGGCCTTGATCTTGTGCATAGGCACGTGGCCGGGCCCCTCGATCATGACCTGGCAGCCTTTGTCCCAGGCGACCTTGGTAAGTTCGCCCAGGGTCTCCAGCTCGGCGAACTGTGCGGCGTCGTTGGCGTCGGCGTTGCAGCCCGGCCGGAGCCCGTCGCCCAGCGAGAAGGAGACATCGTACTTGCGCATGATGTCGCAGATGTCGCCGAAATGCTCATATAGGAAGCTCTCGCGATGCTCGGTGAGGCACCACTGGGCCATCATCGAGCCGCCGCGGCTCACGATCCCGGTGACCCGGCTGGCCGTCAGCGGCACATGCGCGAGGCGCACGCCGGCATGGATGGTGAAGTAGTCGACGCCCTGCTCGGCCTGCTCGATCAGCGTGTCGCGGAAAACTTCCCAGGACAGCTTCGTCGGGTCGCCGCCCACTTTCTCCAGCGCCTGGTAGATCGGCACGGTGCCGATCGGCACCGGCGCATTGCGCACGATCCATTCACGCGTGTCGTGGATGTTGCGGCCCGTCGAGAGGTCCATGACGGTGTCGGCGCCCCAGCGGATCGCCCACACCATCTTCTCGACCTCCTCCTCCATCGACGAGGAAACGGCGGAGTTGCCGATGTTGGCGTTGATCTTCACCAGGAAGTTCCGGCCGATGATCATCGGTTCGAGTTCGGTGTGGTTGATGTTGGCCGGGATGATGGCGCGACCGGAGGCGATTTCCTGGCGCACGAACTCCGGTGTGATGAACGCCGGCAGCGCCGCGCCGAAGCTCTCGCCATCCGCCAGCCGCGCCTCGGCCTCGTCGAGCACCTGCTTGCGGCCGAGATTCTCGCGCGCCGCGACGTAGATCATCTCCTTGGTGATGACGCCGGCACGCGCCCATTCGAACTGGGTGATCGGCTTGCCGTCGAGGCCGCGCAACGGCCGCGGCGTATGGAGAAACGGCCGCAGCACCGATTCCTTCACGTTGCCGTTGTCGATCGGCTGGATCGCACGACCGGCATAGTCCTCGACACCGCCGCGCTCGAGGACCCAGGCACGCCGCGTCTGGGCGAGGCCCTTGCGCACATCGATCGCAATATCGGTGTCGGTGTAGGGACCGGTGGTGTCGTAGACGCGCACTGGCGGCTCGGTGGGCGACGACAGCTCGATCTCGCGCAGGGGAACGCGCAGGTCGGGCGCGGCCTCGGGCGTTGCGTAGACCTTGCGGGATGCAGGCAGCGGCCCCGTCGTGACGGTCGGGGCGGTAGCGGTGACGATGGTGTCCATGATGGATCTCCCGTGGCTGGTTGGCAGACGGAGATCCGGTGTTGTCGCGCAAAGGATGTATCCATTCCCTTCGCCGGCATGACCCGGATCAGGTTCAAAGGGTCACCGCGCCGACGCCAGTTGGACTGGCGACCATCGGTATCTCAGCCCCTTGTCGGGACCCCCCTTGGACAAGAACCAGCTTAGGTCGCCGGACAGACGATCACAAGCTTTCGCAAATTGTCCCGCCAGTTGCGCAATTCCTTAACCCCCGCCTTCTAGCGTCCCGGTCCGGAAGGATCGGGGGGTATCGATGCGCGCCAGGAGGTTCGCCGGCGGTTTGGTCTTGGCCCTGCTGACCCTGCCGGCGCCGACCGTCCTTGCCCAGACGCGCGAGCCCTCGCCGGAGGTCCAGCCCGCCGATGGGCTCAAGGGGGAACTGCAACGCTTCCTCTTCGACGAAGCGACGGCTGTCCTGCATCTGCGCAGCTATCTGTTCGACCGCCAGAACCAGAAGCCGCCCAGCCTGGCCGCCGCCGTGACCGGCGGCTGGGTGGGCCTGCAGACCGGATGGTTCTACGATACGCTCCAGCTCGGCGCCGTTGGCTACACGACACAGCCGGTCTGGGCGCCGCAGGGCCGCGACACCACCTCCGACGGCACGTCGCTGCTCAAGCCGGGGGGATACGGCTACTTCACCCTCGGCCAGGCCTACGCTTCGGCCCGCTGGAACAAGCAGACCGTCACGGTCTTCCGTCAGTATCTCGACGAACTCGAAGTAAATCCACGCGACGACCGCGAGATCCCGCAGACCTTCGAGGCCTATGCGCTGCGCGGCGCGCTCGGGCCGGTCAATTACTTTGCAGGCTACGTCGCCGCCATGAAGCCGCGCGACTACTCAGCCTTCATCAACATGGGCGAGGCGGCCGGCGCGCCGAACGTGAACAAGGGCATGGCCCTCTTCAGCGCCAAATACGGCAGCATGAGCGACCTGCAGGTCCGCGCCTCGACCTACTATGTTCCCGACATCCTGTGGTCGAGCTACGCCGATGTCGGTGGCACGATCAAGGTGAACGAGGATCTCCGCGTCGCGCTCGCCGCGCAGTTCGCGGTGCAGGGCAGCAACGGCCTTAACCTTCTCACCGGTACGCCCTTCAGCACTTTCTGGGGCGGCTCCCGGGCGGATGCCTTCTGGGGCCCGATGGCCTTCCGCGTGTCCTACACGCAGATCGGCTCGGCCGCGGCCTGGCGTAATCCCTACGGTATCTTCATCGGCTACAACAAGATGCAGTCGCTGGACTTCAACCGGGCCGGCGAAATGGCCGTGACGGCGGGCGCCAGCTACGATTTCAAGGGCGCGGGTCTTCCCGGCGTGATCTTCCTCGCGACAGCGACCTACGGCGGCAACTCGGTCAATCCCCAGACGCACACGTCGCTGTCCAACAACTGGGAATACGACCTCGAACTGGCCATCAAGGGCGACGCCATGCCGAACGCGCCCGGTTGGCTGAAACCGTTCAATCTGCGCAACCGCGTCGCCTTCGTGGATCAGTACCTCAACAACACGGTCACCTCCTATACGGAGTACCGCGTGCAGCTGAACTACGAGCTGACCTGGAAGGGTCCGCGCCTTCGTCTGTAAAGGCGCTACTGTCGCCTCGAGCGGAGCGAAGCACCTAACGGAATGCCCAGACGACTACGAGCCCGGCGTGCGATCCTTCGCTGCGCTCAAGACGACAAAAGAGACTTCTCGACGCTCCCTAGAGCGTTCACGCCTCGAGTGAATCTTTCGGGATTTTCGAGCGGGCGAGAATGTAATGCTGCAACTGTCAAGGCTCAGGATATGCTCACTTAACGTGCCCCCCCTAAGAAACTCCCCCGGAGAGGGGAAGCCAATGATGCGAACAGTGACGTCAGCTGGCAAGCCGGGCGGGCTGGCATTGGCCCTGCTCGCGATGGCGCCGGTGCAATCCGCCTTCGCGCAGGAAAGCGCACCGCCCGCGGAGGCACCGACGTCCCGGCTCGGCGTGGAACTGCAGCGCTTTCTCTACGATGAAGCGGCAGCCGTGCTGCATCTGCGCAGCTACCTGTTCGACCGTCAGAACCAGAAGCCGCCCAGCCTGGCCGCCGCCGTCACCGGCGGCTGGATCGGCCTGCAGACCGGATGGTTCTACGACGCGCTGCAGCTCGGCGCCGTCGGTTACACGACCCAACCCCTCTGGGCACCGCAGGGCCGTATCACCACCTCCGACGGCACGTCGCTTCTCAAGCGCGGTGGATACGGCTTCTTCACCCTGGGCCAGGCCTACGCCTCGGCCCGCTGGAATAGACAGACGGCCACGGTCTTCCGGCAGATTGTCGACGAACTCGAGGTCAATCCACGCGACAATCGCGAGATCCCGCAGACGTTCGAGGCCTATGCGCTGCGCGGCGTGCTCGGACCGGTCAACTACTTCGCGGGCTACGTGGCCGCCATGAAACCCCGCGACGACTCCGCCTTCATCAACATGGGCCAAGCAGCCGGCGCGTCGCACGTGAACAAGGGCATGGGCCTCTTCAGCGTGAAGTACGGCAACATGAACGAGGTGCAGGTCCGCGCTTCGACGTATTATGTCCCGGATATTCTGTGGTCGAGCTACGCCGATGTCGGCGGCACGATCAAGGTGAACGGGGATTTGCGCGTGCAGCTCGCCGGCCAGTTCGCCGTGCAGGGCAGCAACGGCATGAACCTCCTCACCGGCCAGCCCTTCAGCACTTTCTGGGGCGGCTTCCGCGCCGATGCGTTCTGGGGGCCCATGGCCTTCCGCGTCTCATATACCCAAATCGGCTCGGCCGCGGCCTGGCGCAACCCATACGGCATCTTCATCGGCTACAACAAGATGCAGTCGCTGGACTTCAACCGGGCCGGCGAAATGGCCGTGACCGCAGGCGCCAACTACGACTTCAAGGGCGTGCGCCTGCCGGGTTTCGTCTTCCTCGCGACGGCGACCTACGGCGGCAACTCGGTCAATCCGCAGACGCACACATCGCTGTCCAACAACTGGGAGTACGATCTCGAACTGGCCATCAGGGGCGACGCCATGCCGAACGCGCCCGATTGGCTGAAACCGTTCAATCTGCGCAACCGCGTCGCCTTCGTGGATCAGTACCTCAACAACACGGTCACCTCCTATACGGAGTACCGCGTGCAGCTGAATTACGAGCTCACCTGGAAGGGCCCGCGCCTGCGCTAGAGTTCTTGCGAACAAGATAGACCCTCATGCTGAGGAGGCTGCACGGCAGCCGTCTCGAAGCATGGGCACTCGCACCACATCCATTGCCTATCCTTCGAGACGCCGCGCGTCGCGCGGCTCCTCAGGATGAGGTCGTGCTAATCGACGGAAGACGGAAAGGCGCTAGACGACCAGAGCGCTGCGCATCTCGGCGATGTCGGCCTCGGAATAGCCGGCTTCCTTCAAAACCTCGTCGGTGTGCTGGCCCAGCGTCGCCGGCGGACGGTCGATCGAGCCGCCGCCATGTTCCAGCCGGAAGCCCGAGCCGACGACCTTGATGGGCCCATGCTCGGTCTCGACGGTCTGCAGCACGGTGCGGTGCTTGAAGAGGTCGAGCTGCGCGGTCTCCGGGATGCTGTGCACGCGGCCGGCCGGCACGTCGGCCTTGGCGAAGCGCTCGATCCAGGTGCCGGACTCCTCGGTCTTCATCGCCCCTTCGACGATCTCGTGCAGGGCGGTGTTGTTGGCGATGCGCGTGCCCCAGTCGACGAAGCGCGGATCGTCCAGCACCTCTTCGTGGCCCAGCACCTTCATCAGGCGCTTGAACTGCGGATCGGTCATCACGGCCAGCACGATCCAGCCGTCCTTCGTCTTGAAGAGATTGCCCGTGGGCTTGCGAGTCACCGACAGGTTGGCGGCCTGGCCATGAACGCGGCCGGTCATCAGGTGCTCGGTGAACTGCTGGGCGAGATAGCCCATCACGGAGTCGATCATGGCGACGTCGACGAGCTGGCCCTTGCCGGTATGCGTGCGCTGGTACAGCGCCGAGGCGATGCCCAGCGCCGCGGTCGCGCCCGACATAACATCGGCGCCGGCAAAACCAACCCGCGTGGGACCGTTGTTCTCGAAGCCGGTGATCGACATCAGGCCGGACATGGCCTGGATCATGCCGTCGAAGGCCGCGGTCTTGGACTCAGGCCCGACCTGGCCGAAGCCCGACACGGCGCAGTAGATCAGCTTCGGATTGAGCTTCTTCAGCGTCTCGTAGCCGATGCCGAGCTTGTCCATCACGCCCGGCCGGAAATTCTCGACGACCACGTCCGCGGTCTCGACCAGGCGCTTGACGACCTCGATCGCCTTGGGCTGCTTGAGGTCGAGGGTGATCGAGCGCTTGTTGCCGTTGACCGCGACCCACGGCGCCGCCAGGCCGCGCTTTTCCCAGTCGTTGGACCGGGTGCCGAAGCGCATGTCGTCGCCTTCACGCGACTCGATCTTGACCACGTCGGCGCCGAGCAGGGCGAGCTGATAGGAGCTGTAGGGCCCCGCCAGCACGCGCGTGAAATCGACGACCTTTACGCCCGTAAACGGCTTGCTCATGTCACTCCTACGCCACGCCCGCCTGCTTGCGCTGGTTGAGCGCGACCTGCTTCACCTTGTCGAATTCGGCGCGCCGCTTGGCGACCTCTTCGGGGCTCATGCGGTCGATGTTGTTGTAGTCGTTCTTCCAGTCCCCATCCTCGGTCCAGCGCAGCGGCGACTGAACCGTGGTGCGCGGACCAACGGCGCTTTCCAGCACCTTCAACGCCAGATCGAGCGTGAAGCGCTGGGTATCGGGCTCGTGCGGCTTGCCGCAGGAATTGCCGAGCGGGAAATCGCTGAACAGGAACCGGGGCACGCCCACCCATTCGACGATGTCCTTCGCCGCTCCCATCACCACGGTGGGGATGCCGTTCCGTTCCAGATATCGTGCGACCAGACTCACGGTCTGGTGACAGACGGGTCATGTAGGGACGAGCAGCGCGGCGTCGACCTGGTCCTGTCGGCAGCGGGCCAGAATCTCGGGCGCATCGGTTTCGAGGGTGACGCGCTGGCTGCGGTTGGTCGGCGCGCCGTGGAACCGGGCCGCCAGCTTGAAGCGGCCCTCGCGGGCAAACTCGCGCATCAGCGGCAGCGGGAACCAGGTGTTGCTGTCCTTCGCCGTCGTGTGCTTGCGGTCGTAGCCGATATGGGAAATGCGGGTGTCGTGATCCTCGGACGTGTCGCCTGAATAGACCGAATAGAACTTGGCGCCGGCGTTATAGAGGGCGCCGGGGCCTTGATCGCCCTTGTCCGGCTGGTACGGCGCCGCCGTCGAGATCAGCGCCAGGGTGCTGTCCTTCAACGGCTTCTTCAGCGGCTGGAAGGGCGCGTCGGTGTAGTGCGCCCAGCGGTAGGGATTGTCGTATCCCAGCGCGAGGTAATACTCGCGGGTGCGGCGCATGTATTCGAGCGGGGTGTCGAATTCCGGCGCAAAGTTCATCGTGTCGACCATGACCGAAAACTGAGCGTTGGGGCGAGCGAAGTCAAACGAGCAGACGCCAGTGTTCGCAGGACGATATGTCGGACAGCCAGGACAAGGCCAGCGTTCCAGCCGTTGGGAAACCTGACCCCGATGTAACCGCCCGGCCATAGTGCCGCCCAACTCCCTCGCGCTATATATGAAACGATACCGGACAGGCTGGGGAGCGCACTGCATGGCGATCAAACGGCGCAGCATATTGGCGGGCGGCGCGGCCCTTTGGGTCGGCGCGCCGGCGATTCTGCGGGCCCAGAGCCCGGCGGCTCCCGCTGCGGTCGCCAAGGCTGCGGCGGACGCGATCCACGTCAGTCACGGTTTCGCCATGCACGGCGAGCCCAAGTACAGGGGCGATGCCGGCCCGCCCGATTATGTGAACCCGGATGCGCCGGAGGGCGGCAGCGTCCGGCTGGGCGCCCGCGGCACCTTCGATTCGCTGCACCCTTTCATCATCAAGAGCGTCCCGGCCGCCGGCATCAGCCAGCTCTGGGACACGCTGTGCTTCAATTCGCGGGACGAGGCCTCGACTGAATATGGGCTGATCGCCGAGACGATCGAATGGCCCGAGGACCGGTCGTGGGCGGCCTTCACGCTCCGGCCGCAGGCGCGCTGGCACGACGGCAGCCCGATCACGGTCGAGGACGTGATCTTCTCGCTCGACATCCTGAAATCGAAGGGCCTGCCGAACTACGCCTTCTATTACAACGACGTGCTGAAGGCCGAGAAGGTCGGCGACCGCAAGGTGAAGTTCACCTTCCGCGACAATACCAACAAGGAGTTGCCGCTGATCATCGGCCAGCTCCCGATCCTGCCGTCCAAATGGTGGGCCAGCCGCGATTTCGAGAAGGTGTCGCTCGAGCCCGCGCTCGGCAGCGGCCCCTACAAGGTCGAGTCCTTCGATGTCGGCCGCTCCATCGCCTATCGCCGCGTCGACGACTGGTGGGCGAAGGACCTCTGGATGAATCGCGGCCGCAACAACTTCGACGTCATCCGCTACGAGTATTATCGCGACGTCACCGTCCAGTTCGAGGCGTTCAAGGGCGGCGACCTCGACATGCGCCAGGAGAACATCGCGCGCAACTGGGCGACGGCCTATGATATCCCCGCAGTGCGCGACGGCCGCATCCAGCGCGCCGAGATTCCACACGAACTGCCGACCGGCATGCAGTGCTTCGCCTTCAACACGCGCCGCGACTATTTCAAGGACAGGCGCGTGCGCGAGGCGATCTCGACGATGTTCGACTTCGCCTGGGCGAACAAGAACCTGTTCTACGGCATGTACAAGAGGAACATCTCGTTCTTCGGGAACTCGGAGCTCGCCTCGTCGGGCCTGCCGACCGCCGCCGAACTGAAGTACCTCGAACCGCTGCGCGGCAAGATTCCCGAAGAGGTCTTCACCAAGGAGTTCGTGCTGCCGGAGACCGACGGGACCGGCAATGTCCGCGACCTCGCGCGCAAGGCGCTGGCCCTCCTCAAGGAAGCCGGCTGGGAGATCAAGGACGGCAAGATGACGGAGACGAAGACGGGCCGGAAGCTCGCCTTCGAGATGCTCCTGGGCGACGCCAGCTTCGAGCGTGTCGTGCTGCCCTACAAGCAGAACCTCGAGCGCATCGGCATCGACATGACCGTGCGCACGGTCGACACCGCGCAGTTCAAGCGCCGCGAGGACGAGTTCGACTTCGACATGATGGTCGACGGCTTCGGCCAGTCGCTGTCGCCGGGCAACGAACAGCGCGACTTCTGGGGTTCGAACGCCGCCGACAGCAAGGGCAGCCGCAACACGATCGGCATCAAGGATGCCGCGATCGACTCCCTCATCGAGACCCTGATCGGCGCGCCCGACCGCGAAAGCCTGATCAACGTCACGCGCGCGCTCGACCGCGTGCTGCTGTGGAGCAGCTTCGTGGTGCCTAACTGGCACAGCAACACCGCCTACGTCGCCTACTGGAACCGGTTCGGCCGGCCGTCCAAGAACGCGAAGTACGCCCCGGTCGCCTTCGACACCTGGTGGATCGACGAGGCCAAGGACCGCGCCCTGCAGCGCGACAGGAAGTAGGCGTCCGGCCACTCCATGATCGCCTACATCCTGCGACGCCTGATGCTGGTGGTGCCGACCCTGTTCGGCATCATGGTGGTCAACTTCTTCATCATCCAGGCCGCTCCCGGGGGCCCGGTCGAGCAGATGCTGTCCCAGATCCAGGGCACGGCCGTCGATGCGACCGAGCGTTTCTCGGGCAGCTCAAGCGGCGGCGAGACCCTGCGCAAAGGCGGCCAGGACTCGGGCAGCGGCACCTATCGCGGCGCCCGCGGCCTGCCGCGCGACCTGATCGAGCGCATCGAGAAGATGTACGGCTTCGACAAGCCGATGGGCGAGCGCTTCGTGCTGATGATGAAGAATTACCTCGTCTTCGATTTCGGCGAGAGCTTCTTCCGCAACAAGCGGGTCGTCGACCTCATCATCGAGAAGATGCCGGTGTCGATCTCGCTGGGCCTTTGGACGACGCTGCTGATCTACATGGTGTCGATCCCGCTCGGGATCGCCAAGGCGGTGCGCGACGGCTCGCGCTTCGACGTCTCGACCTCGACCACCCTCATCGTGCTGAACGCCATCCCGGGGTTCCTGTTCGCGCTCCTGCTCGTCGTGCTGTTCGCCGGTGGCGGCTATTTCAAGTGGTTCCCGCTGCGCGGCCTCGTCTCCGACGACTGGAGTTCGCTCGGGCCGATCGACAAGGTGCTCGACTATTTCTGGCACATGGCGCTGCCGATCGGCGCCATGGTGATCGGCGGCTTCGCCACACTCACCTTCCTCACCAAGAACTCGTTCCTGGAGGAGATTCACAAGCAGTATGTGCTGACCGCCCGCGCCAAGGGTCTGGTCGAGCGCCGCGTGCTCTACGGTCACGTCTTCCGCAACGCCATGTTGATCGTGATCGCGGGCTTTCCCGCCGCCTTCATCGGCGTGCTTTTCACCGGCTCGCTGCTGATCGAGGTGATCTTCTCGCTCGACGGGATCGGCCTGCTGGGCTTCGAGGCGGCGCTCAACCGCGACTATCCGATCATGTTCGGCACGCTCTACTTCTTCGGCCTGATCGGCCTCGTCATGGGGATCCTGGGCGACATCATGTACACCGTGGTCGACCCCCGGATCGATTTCGAGGGACGTTCCTGATGAACCCGATGAACCGGCGCCGGCTCGCGGCGTTCCGCTCCAGCAAGCGCGGCATGATCTCGCTCGCGGTCTTCGGGCTGCTGTTCTTCGTCTCCCTGTTCGCCGAGTTCCTGGCCAACAACAAGCCGATCCTCATCCGCTACGAGGGCGCCTTCTACTCGCCCATGGTGAGGGACTATCCCGAGACGACCTTCGGTGGCGATTTCCCGACCAATACCGTCTATTCCGACCCGGAGGTGCAGAAGCTGATCGAGGCGAAGGGCTGGATCCTGTGGCCGCCGATTCCCTACAGCTATGACACGGTGCTGAAGGGCGAAGGGCGCACGACCCTGCAGCCACCCTCGCGACAGCATTGGCTGGGCACCGACGACAGCGGCCGCGACGTGATGGCCCGGCTCATCTACGGGTTCCGCATCTCCGTCCTGTTCGGCTTGGTCCTCACCCTGGCCAGCACGGTGATCGGCATCGCCGCCGGCGCGGTGCAGGGCTATTTCGGCGGCGTGGTCGACCTCCTGATGCAGCGCTTCCTCGAGATCTGGTCGAGCATGCCGACCCTCTATCTGCTGATTATCCTGGCGAGCTTCATCCAGCCGGGCTTCTGGGTCCTGCTGGGTATCATGCTGCTGTTCAGCTGGATGGCGCTGGTCGGGCTTGTCCGCGCCGAATTCCTGCGCGGACGCAACTTCGACTATGTCCGCGCGGCCCGGGCGCTGGGTATGATGGATGCGCGCATCATGTTCCGACACATCCTCCCCAATGCGATGACGGCGAGCCTCACCTTCCTGCCCTTCATCCTGGCGGGTTCGGTCACGACGCTGACCTCGCTCGATTTCCTGGGCTTCGGCCTGCCGGTGGGCTCGCCCTCGCTCGGCGAGCTGCTGCTGCAGGGCAAGAACAACCTGAACGCCCCCTGGCTCGCCTTCACCGGCTTCTTCGTGATCGCCCTCATGCTGTCGCTGCTGGTGTTCATCGGCGAGGCAGTGCGCGACGCCTTCAACCCGCGCAAGGTGCTGGCGTGAGCGAGCCCCTCCTGCTCGAGGTCAAGGACCTCTCCGTCAACTTCGGCACCGGCGACAAGGCCGTGCGCGCGGTTCGCGGCGTCAGCTTCGACATCAGGCGCGGCGAAACCGTCGCACTGGTGGGCGAATCGGGCTCCGGCAAGTCGGTGACGGCGCTGTCGGTGCTGCAGCTCCTGGCCTATCCGGCGGCCAGTCATCCCACGGGCAGCATCCGCTTCCAGGGCAAGGAGCTGGTCGGCGCCTCGACGCGAGAACTGTTGTCGGTGCGCGGCAACCGGATCTCGATGATCTTTCAGGAGCCGATGACCTCGCTCAACCCGCTGCACACGATCGAGCGGCAGGTGAACGAGGTGCTGATCCTGCACAAGGGCCTGTCGCGCGAGGCGGCGCGCAAGCGCACGCTCGAACTGCTCGAACAGGTCGGCATCCCCGACGCCGCCAATCGCCTCGACGCCTACCCGCACCAGCTCTCGGGCGGCCAGCGCCAGCGCGTGATGATCGCCATGGCGCTCGCCAACGAGCCCGACCTGCTGATCGCCGACGAACCCACGACGGCGCTCGACGTCACCATCCAGGCGCAGATCCTGAAGCTGTTGAAATCGCTGCAGGCGCGCTACGGCATGGCGCTGCTCTTCATCACCCATGACCTGGGCATCGTGCGCAAGATGGCCGACCGGGTTTGCGTGATGACCAAGGGCCAGATCGTCGAGCAGGGCCCGGTCGGCGAGGTTTTTGACCGGCCGCAGCACAGCTACACCCAGCATCTGCTCTCGGCCGAGCCCAAGGGCCGGCCGGCGGCGGCCGATCCCGCCGCGCCCGAGATCCTGCGGCTCGACGATCTCAAGGTGCATTTCCCGATCCGGCGCGGCGTGATGCGCCGCACGGTCGGCCATGTGAAGGCGGTCGACGGCGTCAGCCTCGCGCTGCGCGAGGGCCACACGATCGGCCTTGTCGGCGAATCGGGATCGGGCAAGACGACGCTGGGTCTCGCCCTGCTGCGCCTCGAACGCAGCGAGGGCGGCATCCGGTTCGACGGCCGCGACCTGCAGGGGCTCGGCCAGCGCGAGCTGCGGCCGATGCGCCGCGAGATGCAGATCGTCTTCCAGGATCCGTTCAGCTCGCTCAGCCCGCGCATGTCGGTGGGCGAGATCGTGGGCGAAGGGCTGGAAGTCCATGGCATCGGCACGAAGGAGGAGCGCAGCACCCTGATCGACCAGGTGCTGCGCGAAGTCGGGCTCGACCCGTCGAGCCGCGAACGCTACCCGCACGAATTCTCCGGGGGCCAGCGCCAGCGCATCTCGATCGCCCGCGCCCTGGTCCTGAAACCGCGGCTGATGGTGCTCGACGAGCCGACCTCGGCGCTCGACATGAGCGTCCAGGCCCAGATCGTCGACCTGCTGCGCGACCTCCAGCAACGGCACAAGCTTGCCTATCTTTTCATCAGCCACGACCTCAAGGTTGTGCGGGCACTGGCCGACGAGGTCGTCGTCCTGCGTCACGGCAAGGTGGTCGAGCGCGGACCGGCGAGGCAGATCTTCGAAGCGCCGCAGACGCCTTACACGCAGGCGCTGATCGCCGCGGCCTTCAATCTCGAAGCGATCGGCGGCGACGGCCGGGCGGTCGCCACCTAGTCGCCAGTAGAAAGCGAACGGGGCTCGACCCGGCGAGTCCGCGCCAGTAAAAGACCGAATGACCGCCGCTATTGCCTATATCAGCCGTGATACCGACGGCATCCACTGGAAGAAGGTCCTCGAAGCGGGCCTTGGTCCCCTCGATTTCCGCACCCGGGACAATCTCGGCAACAAAGCCGACATCGACGTCGTCCTCGCCTGGAAGCCCGATCGCGGCCTGATCGCCTCCTTCCCCAACGTGAAGCTGATCGTGTCGCTGGGCATGGGTGTCGATCACCTGCTGGCCGACGACCAGCTGCCCGCCGGCGTGCCGATCACGCGCATCATGGACGACGGTCTGGTCGGCCAGATGAGCGAGTACGCGATCTACTGGGCGCTGCGCCATCATCGCGACATCGACAAGTACGCGGCGAGCCAGCAGGCGAAGCGGTGGAAGCCCGAGGACTTCATCGACACCATCGATCGCCGCATCGGCATCACCGGCCTCGGCACCATCGGCCAGGACACGGCCAAGAAGTTCGCAGCGCTCGGCTTTCCGACCGCCGGCTGGAGCCGCACGCAGAAGAGCCTGCCCGGCGTCGAGACGTTCCACGGCCCGGACGGGCTGGCGGCCTTTCTCGCCCGCACCGACATCCTGGTGAACGTGCTGCCGCTCACGCGCGACACCAAGGGCCTGCTCGACGCAAAGCTGTTCGCGGCGCTGCCGAAGGGCGCCTACCTGATCAACATGGGCCGCGGCGGGCACGTGGTCGATGACGACCTCCTCGCCGCCATCGATTCGGGCCATCTCTCCGGCGCCGCACTCGACGTGTTCAACACCGAGCCGCTGCCCGAGAGCCATCCCTACTGGACGCACCCCAAGGTCAAGGTGACGCCGCACATCGCCGGCGCCACCAACCCGCGCACCGCCTCGCCCGGCGTGATCGAGAACATCAAGCGGATGCGTGCCGGCCAACCGCTGATCAACACGGTCGATCCGGTCACGGGGTACTAACTCTATGTCGTCCTCGTCTTAGCAAAAACGGCTAGCCTTTAGACGCTTCGCAAGGAGCGCGCGGGCCCGGATGGCCATCCGGGCCCGCGCGGCCGGTCGTCGGATCGACGTCGTCTGATCCCTTTGGGGGATGAGCTCAGCAAGATCGCGGCCGGCCTCTTCACCCGATCCGGATGGTTGCCCGAACTCCAGGTTCGAAGACGAGGCAGGATGGACGAAGATGAGCGATGTTAGCATGGTCGTAGCCGGGATCGACATCGGCAAGGCGCGGCTGGACGTGGCGCTGCACGGCGCGGCAGACCGCATGGCGTTCGACAACAGTGCGGCCGGCCATCACCAGCTGATCCAATGGCTCCGCGCGGCGCAGGTCGTGCGGGTCGGTCTGGAATCCACCGGTTCGTACTCGCAGGAAGTGACTGGCACGTTGCGCGAGGCCGGCTTCGAAGTAGCGGTATTGCAGCCCCTACAGGTCCGGGCGTTCGCGCAATACCGCCTGCGCCGGGCCAAGAGTGACCCACTGGATGCGGCGCTGATCGCCACCTGCGCGGCGTTGCTCGACAAGGTGCACGAGGCTTCGGATGCGCGGCTGGTTCCCCTTGCCGAGCATCTGCGGCTGATCGAGCAGCTGGAGGACGACGTGGTGCGGGCCAAGACGCGCCTGGAGGCCGCGCATCTGGCGCATGTGCGCCGCTTCCTGCGCCGGGAGGTCGAGCGGCTGGAACGGCGCGAGGCGGCAGAGCGGATCCTGCTGATGAAGAGCATCGCCGCCGAGCCTGACCTGCTGGCCCGGCTGCAACTGATCCAGAGCGTCGACGGGGTCGGCGAGCGCACCGCGCTCAGCCTGCTGCTGCTGCTGCCCGAACTCGGGCGTCTCGAGCGTGAACCGATTGTCTCCCTGGCGGGGCTGGCTCCCTTCGTGCGGCAGTCGGGCAAATGGAGAGGCCAGAGCCGCATCGGCGGCGGCCGCGATCGGGTGCGTCGCGCGCTCTATGCCGCCAGCCTCGCGGCAGCCTTCCGCTGGAATCCGGCCATCAAGGCGCTGTATCAACGCCTGAAGACCGCCGGCAAACCCCATCGTAAGATCATGATCGCCTGTGCGCGCAAGATGCTCATCCAGGTCAACGCCGTCGTCGCCCGCGGCACCCCGTGGATCTCATCTCGCCGCGTCGCCGCATAGTGCATTCTTAATGGTTGCTGAGCGAAGCGAAGGACCTGACGGAACGACCGGAGTACTCCTGAGCGAACGCGAGATCCTTCGCTTCGCTCAGGATGACATCATGTGGGTTTCTGCTACTTCCCGAACTTGTCCGCAATCGTGCGGTAGATCGCGCGGGCGACCTGCGCTTCGCCGCCTTCGGGCCGGCCCGGCCGGCTGCTGTTGTTCCAGGCCATCATGTCGAAATGCGCCCACGGCACGTCGTCGGGCACGAATTCCTTGAGGTAGAGCGCGGCGGTGATCGAACCGCCGAAGGCGCCTGCCGAGACGTTGTTGATGTCGGCCACCTTGCTGTCGAGCATGCGGCGATAGGCCGGGAAGAGCGGCATCCGCCACATCGGATCGGTCACCTCCTCGCCCGCCGCGATCAGCGCATTCGCAAGCGTGTCGTCGTTGCAGAACAGCGCCGGCAGGTCCGGACCCAGCGCCACCCGGGCCGCGCCGGTCAGGGTCGCGCAATCGATCATCATCGCGGGCTTCTCGGAAGCGCCTTCGGCCAGCGCATCGCACAGGATCAGGCGGCCTTCGGCATCGGTGTTGCCGATCTCGACGGTGATGCCCTTGCGCGTCGTGATCACGTCCATCGGCCGGAAGGCGTTGCCCGACACCGAGTTCTCGACCGCCGGCACCAGCACGCGCAGCCGCACCGGCAGGCCAGTCGCCATGATCATCGACGCGACCGCGAGCACGGTCGCGGCGCCGCCCATGTCCTTCTTCATCATCAGCATGCCGGCCGCCGGCTTGAGGTCGAGGCCGCCGGTGTCGAAGCACACGCCCTTGCCCACCAGGGTGACCTTCGGGTGGCTGGCCTTGCCCCAGGTGAGATCGATCAGCCGCGGCGCGCGCGTCGAGGCGCGGCCGACCGCATGGATCGTCGGATAGTTCTGCTTCAGCAGTTCGTCGCCCGCGATGACCTTGATCTTCGCCTTGTGCGCCTTGGCGAGATCCTGCGCCGCGGCGGCCAGTTCGGCCGGGCCCATGTCGGAAGATGGCGTGGTGATGAGGTTCCGCGCCATCGAGATCGCCTCGACCGTCGCCGTCGCACGCTTCCTGTCGGCATCGGCGGGCCACACGAAGCGCGGGCCGGGCTTGGCCTTGGTCGCGCGATAGCGGTCGAACTTCCAGCCGCCCAATCCGATGGCCACGACGACGTCGGTCATCGAAACCGGCGCGGTCTCACCCTCCAGGTGCCACGTCGCGACCGGCAGCTTCGACGTGAGTGCGCCGAAATCCCACAGGGTCGGCGCGTCGGGAATCACAAGCACTGCACCGGAGGCCTTGCCGTCACCGCCCGGCAGCACGACGACGTCGCCCGCCGATCCGCCAATACCGAGCGACTCGATCCAGCCACGGTGGGCTTCAGATTGCTCCTTGAGCCAGGGCCGCCAGTTCGATTGACCCACAAACTGCAGGGGCAAGGAGGAAGAAGAACGGTCGACGAACGGCAGCGACATGGCCATGCTCACAATCATCATAGAGAATGGTTAACATTGCCGGCCAAACTCCATGGCTGGCAAGGAGGGCGTACATGGCCGAGTTCACCGTCGTGATCGGCAACAAGAACTATTCGTCGTGGTCGCTGCGCGGCTGGCTGATGGCCAGGATCGCCGGCATCGAGTTCGACGAGATCGTGGTACCGCTCGACAGGCCCGAGACGCAGGCGGCGATCCGCAAGCACTCGCCGTCGGGGCGCGTGCCGGTGTTGCTGCATCGTGGTCTCTCGGTGTGGGACTCCCTCGCCATCGCCGAATACCTGAACGACCTCAAGCCCGAGGCCGGTCTGTGGCCAACCTCAGCCGCCGCGCGCGCCCATGCCCGCTCGATCTCGGCCGAAATGCATTCGAGCTTTGCCGATCTGCGCGACAACATGCCGATGAACATCCGCGCGTCCTATCCCGGCAAAGGCATGACGCCGGGCGTCCGGGCCGACATCGAGCGCCTCACCTTCCTGTGGCGAGACTGCCGCAAGCGCTTCTCCGGTGCTTTCCAGAAGGACGAGGGATTCCTGTTCGGTACGTTCGGCGCGGCCGACGCGATGTTCGCGCCCGTCGTGACCCGCTTCAAGACCTACAGCGTCACCCTCGACGGTGACGCGGACGCCTACTGCTCGGCCGTGCTGTCGCACCCCGCCGTGAAGGAATGGATCGACGCCGCCGAGCACGAACCCTGGCTGATCGACAAATACGAGTTCAAGTAGTCGACGAAGCCTGCTTGGTCCGCTCCTCCAGCCTCTCCTCAGGCGTCATGAACATGCGCCAGCGGCGGGCGGCGACGCCCAGGCTGCGGCGGCTGGAATAGACGGCGAGCAGAGGCGCCAGCAGCAGGCCCGCGACCACGGGCAGCAGCCAAGTGAGGAACGAGGGCGCCCAGTAGCCCATGACCACCACGGCGGCCGCGCCCAGCGCCACCTGGCCACCGTGGCGTCCCAACGCAAGCGCCCAGGGCATTCCCCGCTCCCCGCGCGCCTGCGGCGGCCAGCCCACGGCGCGGCCGGCCAGGATGCCCAGCATGAACAGCGAGTGGAAAAGCATCATCACCGGCGCCAGCAGCGCCGAGAACAATGTCTCCAGCACCACGCTGCCGGTCAGTGCCAGGCGTCCGCCATAGGCCGGCGCGGGGGCACGCAGCGAAAGCACCAGCGCGAGCAACTTGGGCAGGAACAGGAGCAAGGTCGTGACGAGCAGCAGGGCATGCACGTGGCCGGTATTGTATTGCGGCCAGTTGGGAAACAGCGACGGCGCGTTGCCGAAATAGACGGGCCCGACGATCTCATGCTCGAGCACGATGGCGGCGCTGAGCAAGAGCGAGCCCAGCCACAGCGGCGAGGCGAGATAGCCCATGATGCCCATCACGAGGTGCAGGCGGCTCATCCAATGCAGGCCGCGGGTGAAGACCAGCCGCGCGTGCTGCAGGTTGCCCTGCATCCAGCGGCGGTCGCGCACGGCATAGTCCACGACATTCGTCGGCAGTTCCTCGAAACTGCCGTCCAGGTTCGGCAGGCTCCACACGAACCAGCCGGCGCGCCGCATGAACGCCGCCTCGACGAAATCATGGCTCAGGATCTCGCCGCCGAAGGGCGCCCGCCCCTTGAGCACCGGCAAGCGGCAATGCGCTGAAAAGGCCGCGACGCGGATGATCGCGTTGTGGCCGTAATAGTTGGCCTCGCTCATCTGCCAGAAGGAATGGCCGGTCGAGACCATGCTGCCATAGACGCGCGAGGAGAATTGCAGGACACGCGCGAACAATGTTTCCTGACCCATCGCCACCGCATGGGTCTGGATGATGCCGGTGCGCGGGCTTGCCTCCATCAGCGCGGCCAGCCGTACCATCGTGTCGCCCGACATCACGCTGTCGGCGTCGAACACGATCATGTGGTCGAACCGCGCGCCGTGGGTGTCGAGCCAGTCCGCAATGTTGCCGGCCTTGCGCCCGACATTCCGGCGGCGCCGGCGCCAGTGCAGCCGCTCGCCGATGCCGAGCCGCTCGCGCAGCACCTCGATGCCCGCCGCTTCCTCTGCGGCGATCGCATCGTTGGTCGTGTCGCTCAGCACGAACAGTTCGAACGCGTTCGACTGGCCGGTCGCCTCCAGCGAGCGCCAGGTCGTCGCCAACCGCGCGAACACCTCGTCCGGCGCCTCGTTGTAGACCGGTACCAGGATCGCGGTGCGTTCGCGCAGCGCCGGGACACCGCCGTCGCCTGCATCGTCACCCGGCCCCCGCCGCCGCAGCGAGAGCGGATGCAGACCGAAGCTCTTGAGCACAAAGCCCGCGATGGCCGTCCAGAAAGAAAGCGCAATCCAGCCGAAGCTCAGCGCGAACACCGCAAGCAGGGCGATCGCCAGGCCATAGGGAACCTGCGGCCCCAGGGCGGTCGCCAGCAGTTGCACGCCCCCGGCCGTCGTTGCCGCTACAAGAAGCAGCAGAAGAAATCGCCGCCAGCCTGCCCGCCCGGCATGGCGGTCGAGGTTCCAGAGCGTTTGGGGGCCGGTGCGTTCCAAGGGCGCGCTCTCCGCGGACAAGTTCAATTCAAGGACGGATCTGGCTGGCGAAGGTCTCGCTCACCCGTTCTCCCTCTGCTGTCAGGAAGGCACGGATGTCGGCGGTTCGGCGGCCCTCCAGCTCGACATCGATGAACAGACGCCGGTTGGTTGAGCCGGGCGGCTGGTCGATCTCGGTCCGCAACAGCTTGCCGCCGCTGACCTCTACGTTCGATCCGACGAGCCGTTCCTCCTTCAGGGTGGGCAAAGTGTCGCCCTCGAACTCGACGACGATCCGGCGTGCCTTGGAGTTGCCGTCGATCGGCGCCTGCCGCGTCGCCACCACCCGCGCATCGCGGGCAAGGGCCGGCTCGTCGCCCAGCGCGGAGAGGCGATAGCGGTATTCCAGTGCCTGGCCCTTCGCGACCGGCCAGCGCGACACCCAGAAGGCCACGATGTTGTCGTGATATTCCGACGGCGTCGGGATCTCCACGAGGCGGACCTCGCCTTCGCCCCAGTCGCCCTTGGGCTCGACCCACAGAGAGGGACGTGCCTGATACTTGGCGACGCTATCCTGGTAGCGATCGAAGCGGCGCTCGCGCTGCTGCAGGCCGAAGCCGCGCGGATTGTTGTCGACGAACGAGGAGACCTGCAGCGAGCCGGGATTGCCGAGCGGGCGCCAGATCCGCTCGCCCGTGCCGGTCAGCAGCGCGAGGCCATCGGAATCATGGACCTCAGGCCGGAAGTCGTCGCGCCAGGGACCGGACTTGCCGGACAGGAACATGCTGGTGAGCGGCGCGATGCCCAGCATCGAAACGCCGTGGCGCATGAACAGACGCGCATCGACATCGACCGTCGTGCGCGCGCCGGGCGTCACGGTAAAGACATAGGCGCCGCTGGCACCCGGCGATTCGAGCAGGGCGTAGATCGTGAGCGTCTTGTCGCCGGGCGCCGGCTCGACCAGCCAGAACTCACGGAACTCGGGAAATTCTTCCGAACGTGGCTGGGCCGTATCGATCGCCAGCCCGCGCGCCGAGGCGCCATAGGCTTGATCCTTGCCGATCGGGCGGAAGTAACTCGCGCCGAGGAAGGCGATTACCTCGTCGAATTTCTGGCCGTTCATCGGGGAGGTGACCTTGAAGCCGGCGAATCCGACCTGGGCCGGCGGCGTGGCCGTGCCGAAGTCGAACATCTCGGGCGAAGCCGACAGTGCCGTCGCAGCCCCTGCCGCGTCCGGCGTGCCGTTGCGCTTGATGACGTACATCTTCACAGGCGTCTGGTAGAGGAAGCCGGTCGGGAAGAATTCGACGCGGAACTTCCCCCCGCCCTCGCGCCACAGGATGGAGTCCGGCCGATAGCGAATGCCGCGATAGGTGTCGTACCCGAGCTTCGCCGTGTCGGGGACCGGGGCTTCCTTCGCATAGGCCTGTCCGGCTGAGAGCTGCGCCCGCTCGATGAGCTTGTCGAAAAATCCCTGCGCGTGCGCCGTCGAGAGGCTGGGGATCATGAACACGACGAGCAGGGCGACCAATCGAACCACGGCATCCCTCATACGGACCAGGTCTAGGACTTGCCGCAACGCAACATCGACGCGAGCGGTTGCCGCCCCGACAAGCGCAGCAGTCTGTTCCGGATCGTTCGCCACGGTACATGATCAGGGCGTGACGATATTTCAGGAACGAGAATCCCCGACGGCACGTTGCCGCCGCGCGATCAATCACGCACGGCGTTCTGCCGAGGACGAGATCGTCGAGGGAGAACCACACGATGTCCGACACTTCTCAAGCTCATGAAAACAGGAACGCGAAGCCGGATCTCGGCGCGGCTGTATCCGAAATAAAGACGGCGCTGACCGGCAAGGCCGAAGAGTTGGCTGGGCGGTCGACCGAAACCGGCGCGGCCGCCGTGTCTGCTCTGGGCAAGACCGCGGCGACGCTTGCGGGCTCCCTGGAGGAGCAGTCGCCTGCCGTCGCCGACTATGTGCGCTCGACCGGGCAGCGGATCGACCGCCTCGCCGACGACCTGCGCGACAAGTCGGCGGGCGAACTGCTGACGATGGCGACCGACTTCGGCAAGCGTCAGCCGCTCGCCCTGCTGGCCGGCTCGGCCATCGTTGGATTCGCGCTCGCCCGCATCGTGAAGGCCGGTATGGGAACCACGGCGGAAGCGGCCGGACCGCGGGCGAACGAGCCCAATGTCGGCCGCATCGACGTCTAGGAGGTCCGCATGAACACCCAGGAAAGGCCCGGCGTCGTCGGTCTCGTGACGGACGCCCTCGGCCGCAGCGCCGACCTGATACAAACTGAGATTCGTCTGGCCCGCGTCGAAATCGGCGAGAAGGCCGATGCTCTGCGCACCAGCGTCGTTAGCGGCCTCGTGATGATGCTGGTCGGTACCGTCTTCATCATCGGCGCGCTCATTCTCGTCCTGCAGGCCCTGGTCGCGGCGCTCATCGAAGGCGGCGTGGCGCCTGCTCTGGCGATCCTGATCGTTGCCGGCGGCTCCGCCGTTGGCGGCATCATCGTCCTACTCGCCGGCAAGAAGACGATCGGCGCCGTCGATCCCACCCCTACCCGTACCATCACGTCCCTGCAGAGCGATGCTCGCATGGCGAAGGAGAGCCTGACATGAGAGAGAGCGCCCAACTGCAACGCGAAGCCGAAGCCCAGCGCGCTGGCCTGTCCAACACGCTCGGCCAGCTGCGCGAAGGCATGACGAGTTCCGCCCTGTCGACCGAGTTGGTCGGCGTGCTGCGCGACAGCAGCCTGTCGGTGGTGAAGAGCCTGGCCGAATCGGCCCGGACCAATCCGGGGGCGGCGCTGCTCATCGGCGCGGGCCTGACGATGATGCTGACGCGCACGACCGGAGCCGACGTGATGTCGAGCGCCAGCTCGGCACTGAAGGCCGCCACCGCCGTCGGCACCGACGCCGCCGTCGCGGCGGCCGGCAGCGTGAAGAATGCAGCCGGCGCCGCCGCCGATACCGCCCGCTCGATGGCGGGCCAGGCGAGCGACAAGGTTGCCGGCGTGACCGACAAGGTCACCGGCATGGTGAGCGAAACCGCCGCGTCGCTGAAGGACCGGGCCGCGGGCACCGCCGACGCGCTGCGCGGCAAGGCCGACGAACAGCTCGACCAGGCCAAGCACATGATGGAAGACGGCAAGCATACCGCCGAGCATCTCGGCGAGGATGCCACCAAGCTGGCCTCCGACACGCGTCAGGCCGTCTCCAAGCTTCTGGAAGAGCAGCCGATCCTGGTCGCCGCGATGGGCGCGGCGCTGGGAGCGATCTTCGGCGCGGCGCTGCCGGTCTCCCAGGCCGAACGCAGCGTGCTCGGCAAGGTCGGCGCCCAGGCAATCGATAAGGGCCGCGAGGTCCTCGAGACGGCGAAGGACACGGTGACCGAAGAGATCGCCGGTGCGCATCTCGGCGAGAAGGTCGAGGGCATGGCGGGCAAGCTGGTCGACACGATGGTGCCGACCTCATCCCGCCCGGCGTAGCTCTTACGCAGGCCCTACGCCAGACAGCAGGACGGCCGCCCCAGGGGCGGCCGTTTCTGTTTGCAGCTGCCGACCCTCAGGAATTGGGCTTGGGCAGCGTGGTCGGGCTGATCCGCAGGATGGTGTACCCCACCTGCTCCAGCTTCACGGCCTCTGCCTGAGCTTCCACCAGGCTCGAATAGCCGATGCCGATTTCAGATTTGGTGCGCGGATCTATCGTCCACACCATGTGCTTGCCGAAGGCTGCTTCTTTTGTCATCGCGGCCTTATACAGAGCTTTGCCGCCGGAGTCCGATGCCTTGTCGGCCCGGCGGCGCTCCGAGGGCCTCAGCCGTCGACCTTCGCCCCGCTGGCCTTCACGATCGGGGCCCAGACGGCGATTTCGCTCACGATGCGATCCTGAAGCCCCTTCGGCGCCATCGGCCAGGTATCGCTGCCCAGGGCGGCGAACTTGGCCTTCACCTCGGGATCCTCGAGCGCCTTGGTGCCGACGGCCGCCAGCCTGTCGACGATCGGCTGCGGAACGCCGGCCGGTCCGCCGAAGCCCATCCAGACCTCGACCACATAGTTGGGCACGAATTCGATGATCGCGGGCACGTCGGGGGCCGCCTTGTTGCGCTCCCGGCTGGTCACGCCCAGCGCCCGCAGCTTGCCGGCCTGCACGTGCGGCCAGCAGCTCGGCATGTTGTCGAACATGATGTGCGTGTTGCCTGCAAGCAGATCCTGCAGCGCGCCGGCGCTGCCCTTGTAGGGGACGTGCACCATGTCGGTGGCGGTGAGTTGCTTGAACATCTCGCCGGCCAGGTGGATCGTGGTCCCTGAGCCGGACGAAGCCATGTTGTACTTGCCGGGATTGGCCTTCAGCAGCGCGATCAGCTCCGGCACGGTCTTCACCGGCAGGCTGGGATGGACCACCAGCATGTTCGGCCATACCGACATGCCGGCCATCGGCGAGAAATCCTTCACCGGATCGTAAGGGAGCTTGGTGTAAAGCGCCGGCGCCATGCAGAACATGGAGACGGTGATCAGGCCGATCGTGTAGCCATCGGGCGGCGCCTTGGCGAGCGCGTCGGTCCCGATCGTGCCGCCGCCACCGGCGCGGTTGTCGATCAGCACCTGCTGGCCCAGCAGCTCCGAGACCTTGGCCATGACGATGCGCGAGATGTTGTCGGTCGCGCCGGCGGGCGTGTAGGGCACGATGAACTT
The DNA here is from genome assembly GCF_965279625.1 of Reyranella sp. Taxonomy (GTDB): domain Bacteria; phylum Pseudomonadota; class Alphaproteobacteria; order Reyranellales; family Reyranellaceae; genus Reyranella. The sequence continues at coordinate 3,629,813 of NZ_OZ257251.1, read as the reverse complement.
GATCTGCTTGTTGGGATACGCGTCCTGCGCGCGGGCGAGGCCCGGCGCGGCCAGGGTTGCTGCGGCGCCCGCCAACAGGGCGCGGCGGTTGATCGTGAACTGCATGTTTCCTCCAGACGACGTTTCTTATGTGTGGCGAACGCTAACAGCCGGCCGGAGTGTCGTCACGCGAACCGAAGGGGACGGCTCGCGCTGCGGCCCGCGAGGTCGCTGAGCGGTCGCAACACGCGAAGTCGGCACGATGAGAATTCCTGCGCCTTGCCGTCGAAATGCTCGCTGGCAGCGTCATTGCGTGAACGCAAAGATCACCGCGAGAGGAGACACCATGCTCACCTACAAGACTCCCGCCGAAATCATTGGCCATCAAGGGCTGCGCATCGTTCTGGTGCGCGGCGTCCCGAGCCCGTGGAGCCAGGCCGCCAAGACGATCCTCGAGATCAAGGGGCTCGACTATGTCGCGGCCCCGCTCGATGTCGGCACCGCCAACGAAGAGATCGTGGCCTGGTCGGGCCAGAACAGCGGCCCCGTCGTCGCCTGGCGCAACGGCCCGCCGCTCAACCGCTGGCTCGACATCCTGCTGCTGGCCGAGCGGCTCGCGCCGACGCCCGCCCTTCTGCCCGCCGATCCGCTGCAGCGCGCGCTGGCCATCGGCCTCGGCCACGAGATCCTGGGCGAAGGCGGCATCGCCTGGAACCGCCGCCTGCAGATGTTCTCGATGGCCGTGAAAGCCGGCGCCGGCGCGCGCATGGCGCCGCTGATCGAAAAATACGGCTTCGATGCCGACGACGCCGCAGCCGCAGGCATGCGCGTCGCCACTACTTTGCGCGGTCTCGCCACGCAGCTTCGCGCGCAGCAGGCGCGCGGCGTGCCTTACTTCGTGGGCGAAGGGTTGAGCTGCGTCGACATCTACTGGACGGCAATCATGAGCATGATCCAGCCGCTGCCCGCCGCGCAGTGCCCGATCCGCGATTCGTCACGGCCGGCCTTCACCGCCACCGATCCGCAGATCGTGGCGGCGCTCGACCCAATCCTGGTCGAACACCGCGACCGCATCTTCAAGGCGCACTTCTGCGACCCGATGGAGTTCTGATCGGATTCAGTCCGCCGAAAGCCGACGCTATTCGAGCCAGCGCAGGCAGCCGGCAGCTTCGAGCGCGGGATCGAGCCGCTGGCGCACGTCGGCCGGCAGCGCCGCCAGCTTCTTGCGTAACGCGTCGTAGCACTTCGCCTGGTAGCGGAAGGGCGCCTGGCTCCACGGCCGGCCGAGGATGTCGAGATCGACCGAGGGAGCACCCGCTTCGAGCGCCGCGCGGTTGGCCGCCAGGAACGGCAGGTAGGTTTCGCCGCAGTGCTTCAGCAGCGCGGTCACGCCGTCCGGTAAGGGTTCATCGGCCGGCAGCCATTCACCTTCGACGCCCGACGCATCGTCGAGGCGCAGCAGCCAGCAATAGACGTCGGGCGCCCGCGCCCGCATCTCCATCATCGGCGTCGGATCGACCGACAGGATCTGCAGTTGGCCGAACAGGCCGAAATCGGCCAGCGACGGACGCGAGCCGAACAGGTACTCCATCCGACGGACGTGGGGATCGAGCGTATCGAGGATGAAGCGGTAGCTGTCCTCGATGATGGGACGGTTGGCGTCGGTGCAGCCGACCATCGCCATGCGGCCCACCTGGCGGTCGTTGAACGCCTGCATCGCCTCGCGCCGCTCGGGCTGCGGCATCTGCGGGTCGCGCGAGGTGATCACCCAATCCTGTGCGAACGCGCGATCAGCCTCATAGTACCAGCGATAGTGGAACATGATCTTGGTGACCCACTCGTCGCCGAAATCCTCCAGCAGATCGCTGAGATAGGCGTGCGCGGGATCATCTGGAATGATCGAGCGCTGGCCGGGATGGGCGCGCTCCAGCGCATGGGCGAGCGGCGTCGAATCGTTCATCACCGTGCCGTCGGGAAACGTGAGCGCCGGGATCACCGGCGGCAGGCCCGCCGCGACCGCGACGTCGCGCGGCCAGCCCACGGCCTTCCAGACGAAGGGCAGCCGGCGGTAGCGCAGGATCGCGCGCATCTTCACCGAATAGGGCGAAGGTCCGAAGCCGTGGAGGATGTAGGGGTTCGTGCTCATGTCATCCCTCATTTTACCACTGGCCGAAGAAGATACCGTGCTGGCGATGTTTGGCCGTGCGCGCCGCGACATAGGCGTCGTCGACGGTGACGCGGCTCTTGCGCGCCTTGGCCCAGGCGTTCAGCCGGTCCTCCATCTCCCGGAAGATCGGCGCGTAGGTCAGGTCCGCGCCGAGATCGCGCCGCTCCTTCGGGTCGTTGGCGAGATCGAACAGCATCGGCCTGTAGCCCTGCCACCAGACGTACTTCCAGCGGTCGGTGCGGACCATGATGGCGCGGCATTCATCGGGCTTCCGGCCAAGGATGGTACGCGCCTCGCGGAAGGAATAGTCGAGCTCCGAGAAGACCGCGTCGCGCCACGTATCGAGATGGATCTTCCGCAGCAGCGGCAGCAGCGAACGGCCTTCGAGCAGATGATCCTGCGGCGGCAGGCCCAGCGTTTCGAGGATGGTCGGCACGACGTCGATCGCCTCGACGAAGCGTTCGTCGACCGTGCCGCGCGTCAGGTCGGCCTCGGGATCGGGATCGACCACGATAAAGGGCACGCGCTGCGCCTCCTCGTAGAACATCTCCTTCTCGCCCAGCCAGTGGTCGCCCAGGAAGTCGCCATGGTCGGCGGTGAAGACGATCAGCGTGTCGTCGAGCCGGCCGGCACGGTCCATGTGCGCGAACAGGCGGCCCAGCCAGTCGTCGAGCTGGCGGATCAGTCCCATATAAGCCGGCCGCACGATGCCCGGCGCCTCGGGCCGGCTGAAGGAGATCGATTCCTCCATCTCGCGATAGGCGGCAAGCACGGGATGCTCGTTCGCCCGCTCTTGCTCGTCGCGGTTCAGCGGCAGCATGTCGGCGGCGCCGTACATGTCGTGATAGGGCGCCGGCGCCATGTAGGGCCAGTGCGGCTTCACGTAGCTGAGGTGCAGGCACCAAGGCTTCTCGCCCATCTCGTCGATGAAGCGCATCGCCTCGCGCGTCATGTAGGCGGTCTCGGAATGCTCCTCCTTCACGCGCGCCGGCAGGTGGACGTTGCGCATGTGCCAGCCCGAGGCCTTCTCGCCGCCCGGCCCGTCGGCCGCGATCACGAAGTCGCTCCAGGGATCGTCGGAGACATAGCCGTGGCGCCGCAGATAGTCGGCATAGCCGCTCTCCGCGCCGGGCGGCGAATGCCCGTCATAACGGTCCAGCTCTTCGAAACGGCCGGCCCGCATCAGCGCTTCCAGGGCCGAGCCGCCCTCGATGCCGAACCGTTCCAGCGCCTCGAGATCGGGCAGAACATGGGTCTTGCCGGCCAGCGCCACGCGGATCCCGGCAGCCGACAGGAATTCGCCCAGGGTCTTCTCGCGCAAGGAGAGCGGCACGCGGTTCCAGGTGGCGCCGTGGCTCGAAACGTAGCGGCCGGTATAGAAGCTCATGCGGCTGGGACCGCAGACGCCGGACTGCACATAGGCGCGCGGGAAGCGCACGCCTCGCGCCGCCAGCGCATCGATCGCCGGCGTCTTGAGGTGCGGATGGCCGGCGCAGGACAGATGGTCCGCGCGCAGCTGATCGCACATGATGAACAAAACGTTCTTAACCTTGCCCACGGTTTCCTCTCTCGACGGGTTCTGCGTGCCCGGTCTAACTAAGCCGCATGACACAGGCGCCGTCCATCCGCGACATCATCGATTTCTGGTTCCTGCCGCTCGGCCACCCCGAGCACGGCAAGCCGCGCGACATCTGGTGGAAAAGCACGCCGGAATTCGACGCCGAGACCGTCGGCCGATTTGGCACCGCAATCGAACGCGCGATCTCGGGCGAACTTGATGCCTGGAGGAACTCACCCGAGGGCGCGCTGGCGTTGATCCTTCTCTGCGACCAGTTCACCCGCAACTGCTTCCGCAAGACGGCGCGCGCCTTCGCGGGCGATGCGCGGGCCATCGAGATCGCGCGACACGCGCTGGCGCGATTCTATCCGTCGGTCTTTCCCGTCGACATGCGGCTGTTCTTCTACATGCCCTTCGGTCACAGCGAGCATCTCGCCGACCAGCAGCTTGCCTGCGCCCTGTTCGAGACGATCGGCGGCGAGAACAACATCAAGTCGGCCCACGAACACCGCGACGTCGTCGCCCGCTTCGGCCGCTTCCCCCACCGCAACGAGGTCCTGGGCCGCAGCACGACGGCGGAAGAGCTCGAGTATCTGAAGAACGCCAACAGATACGGGCAGTGACGGTTTGCAAACTTTCTTAGCCGCGATGATTTGAGATTCGACGAGAGAACGCGCCGTCACCGCCTCTTGTCATCCTGAGCGAAGCGAAGGATCTCACGTTAGCGACCGAGTGCTTTGGCCGTTCGGCTAGGTCCTTCGCTTCACTCAGGACGACAGCTGTCCGACGTCGCCCACGATCTCGCGATAGATTTCGGCGGTGGCGGTGTCGAAGCAGCAGAAGATCACGTGCTCGGGCATGCGGATCATGCGGACTTCATGGACGGCGATCTCGGCGGCGGCTTCCTTCGGATAGCCGTAGATGCCGGTCGAGATAGCGGGGAAGGCGATGCTGTGCAGGCCGTGGACGATCGCGAGCGCCAGCGAGTTGCGGTAGCAGCGCGCCAGCTTCTCGGGCTCGCCCTGCGCCCCGCCCTGCCAGACCGGGCCGACCGTATGGATGACGTGGCGCGCCTTGAGGCGATAGCCGCTGGTGATCTTCGCTTCGCCGGTCTGGCAGCCGCCCAGGGCGCGGCATTCGGCCAGAAGCTCGGGACCGGCGGCGCGATGGATGGCGCCGTCGACGCCGCCGCCGCCCAGCAGGCTCTCCTTGGCGGCGTTGACGATGGCATCGACGTCGAGGCGCGTGATGTCACCCTCGACGATCTCGATGCGGCTCATGTTCTTACCAGGAGCGCCCTTACCAGTAGCGAACGGGACCCGTGTCGATATGCACGAAGCCGGAGCGCGGGTAGAAGCCGACGCCGCCCATGTTGAGCGAACGGGCGGCCTGGCGGATGCGGAACACCGGCACGCCCGGGAAGCGAATGTCCATGGCGTTGCCGTTCATGTGCTGGCTGTCGCGTGCCACGCCGCGGCTGACGCTGGCCAGCCAGGCATTGCTCTCGGGCGAGCGGAAAGCCGACAGGACCTCGATCTGGCCGCTGTACCCGGAGATGCGGGCGGTGTGCCACAGCACGTCGAACAGCAGCGGATCCATCTCGGTGGTGCCACTGTCGCGGCTGTCGCGCAGGAACTGGTTGAGCTGGTCGAGCGCGCTGCGGTGATAGGCGCCGTTCGACCAGAAAGTAACCGTCATCTTTTCCTTGGTGTTGAAGTTCACCAGGCTGAGGCTGCGCGGGCTCGACAGGTCGAGGTCTGGCGCCGGGAGCGGCGCGGCCATGGCGGCCGGCGCGAACCCGCCGTAACGCGAGCCGCGGAGCTGCTGCTGGGTGGCGGCCGGCGCCTTCTTCTGCTGGGCGGCGGCCTTCTGGACGCTCGCGGACTTAGCGGGTGCGGCGGTCTTTTTCTTTGTGGTAGAGGTCTCGGCGGTCGCGGCGGTCTTCACTTTTGGAGCGCTTGAGGCGCCCGTATTGGTCTGGGCGAAGCCCGTGCCGGCAAATGCCAACAAGGTCGCCAGGCTCAGTACAAAACTACGCATCCGTGCCCCGGTGTTGTTGCATTTTTGTCACAGACACCCTTATCAGAGACCCATTCTCGACTCAAAGTTAAATTCCTGATCGCGGGTCAGGGCCAATCCGACGACCGCACCCACCATGCATAGAGTGGGACCCGTCAGGAAGGCCCGCTGGGCCTGCCGATCGATGGTGGCCAGGGTGCCGACGACGCGACGCTCCCGATCGGTCGTGCCGTTTTCGATCAGGGCGATGGGGGTCGAGGCCGGCAGGCCATGAGCGATGAGCTGCGACGCGATCTGGGGCAGTGCGCCGGTCCCCATGTAGATCACGACGGTTTGCCGCGGCCGCGAGAGCATCTCCCAGTCGAGATTGACCGTGCCGTTCTTCAGGTGGCCCGTGACCAGCACGCAGGCTTGGGCGTGGTCGCGATGGGTGAGCGGAATGCCTGCGCTGGAGGCACACCCCAGGGCGGCCGTCACGCCGGGCACCACCTCGACGGTCACGCCCGCTTTCACCAGCGCCTCGACCTCCTCGCCGCCGCGTCCGAATACGAAGGGATCGCCGCCCTTGAGCCGCACGACGCTCTTGCCGGCCCGGGCCAGCGCCACCAGCCGGTCGTTGATCTCCTCCTGCGGCACGCAATGGTTCGCCCGCCGCTTGCCGACATAGACCCGCTCGGCATCGCGACGCGCCATCGAGAGAATCTCGTCCGAAACCAGCCGGTCGTAGACCAGGACGTCGGCACGCTGCAGCAGCCGGTGCGCCTTGAGGGTGAGAAGATCGGGATCGCCCGGTCCGGCGCCGACCAGATGGACCATGCCGGCCGACGGCGCTTCACTGCGGACGCCGTCCAGCAGCCGGATCAATTCGCGGCGCGCACCGATCTCGTCGCCCGCCAGCGCAAGCTCGCCGACGCTGCCTTCGAAGACGCGATCCCAGAAGCGGCGACGGGCCCGCGGCACGACGAGGGTACGGCGCACCTGTTCGCGGAAGACGTCGGCGAAGCGCGCCAGCCGCCCCAGGGCCGCCGGCAGGCTGCGTTCAATCTCGGCGCGGATGCGCCCTGCCAGTGCCGGCGAGGTCCCTCCCGTCGAGATGGCGATGGTGATCGGAGAGCGATCGATGATCGCCGGCATGATGAAGCTCGACAGGGCCGGTCGGTCGACGACATTGACCGGGAGGCAGCGCCGCTGGGCGGCGGCCGACACGCGCGCCTGCATCGATTCGTCTTCGCTCGCCACGATGACCAGCGACACCCCCTCGAGATCGCCTTCGTCGAAGCTGCTGCCGGCCCAGGAGACATGACCCTCGGCGATGAACTGGGCGACCTCGCCGCCGACCGTCTCCGCGATCAGCGATACCTGCGCCCCGGCCTTGAGCAGCAGCTCGGCCTTGCGAGCGGCCGCATCGGCGCCGCCGACGACCAGCGCACGGCGGCCCTTCAGCGTCAGGAAAAGCGGGAAGGTCTGCATCACGCCACTTTCACGAGACGCGCCGCCCGCAGCAGAGCGCGGATCTCGGAACGGCAGGAGCCGCAGTTGGTGCCGGCATGTGTGGTCGCGCCGACGGCCGCCAGCGACGCGGCGCCATCGGCAATGGCCGCCTCGACGGCGCCCCGCGAAATGCCAAAGCAGGCACAGATCTCGCCGCCGCGATGCATGTCCGTCCCGCCGTGCAACAGCTCGTCGCGCTGATTCATCGTGAGGCGGTCGAGCGCCATGTAGGGCGCCAGCCGGTCACGCGCCTCGACATCGTAGGTCGCCCCGAGTGTCATCACGGCCTCGATCCGGCCATCGCTCAAGACCGCGCCGACTCCGTTCTCACCGTCGAGCCATGGGCCAGGGTTGGTCGTGCGCACGGCTGCGGACAACGCTCGTTGTGCAACTGCGAAAGGCTGGTCGCCGGCAACGACGTAGGCGTGATAGCCGGCGCCCCTGATTCGCGCCCAATAAGAAATCTTCGGCAGCATGATCGGGCGACGAGCGAGAATCGTGCCATGCCAATGCATATCAAGCCGACGAATTTCGACGGGCGTGTGTTTCAGTTCCGGTTGCCCGGAGAGAGGATCGACCGCGGGATTCACTGCAGCGTTGATGCGACCCGCACGGCTCACCTGCGCGGTCCAATGCATGGGCGCAAAGACCTCGCCGATGCGTAACGAGTCGGTCACATGGACACGCAGCACGCCCCTGCCCCATCGGCTCGTCACTTCCGCGATGTCGCCGTCGACAAGACATCGCACCGAGGCATCGAGTGGATGCAACCCGAGCATGGGCTCGGGCCGATGACCGGCGAGGCGCACCGATTTCCCGGTACGCGTCATCGTGTGCCACTGATCACGCACGCGACCGGTGTTGAGGATCAGCGGCCGCTCTTCATCGGGCGCATTCACCGGCGGGCGCGCCGTGGTGGCGATGAAACGTGCGCGACGGTCGTCATGGAAGAAGCCGCCGTCGCCGAAGAAGCGCTTGTCGGCCCCGCCGCCCCAGACGAACGGTTGCAGCGCCTCGTAGGCAGCATCGTCGATCGAGGCAGACGAGCCGATGTCGAAGTCGCGCGTGCCCGCATTCTCGAATGCGGAAAGGGCCGCGTGCTCGCGAAAGATGTCGGCGACACCGCGCCAGGCAAAGGCTTCGCCGTGCCCCAGTCGTCGCGCGACCTCGGCGAGGATCCACCAGTCCTGCTTGGCTTCGCCGGGCGGCGGCAGGAAGGGTCGTTGCCGCGAGATGCCGCGCTCGGAGTTGGTCACCGTGCCGTCCTTCTCTGCCCAGGCGAGCGCTGGCAGCCGGATACGGCAGGCATCGACCGTGTCGCTGGCACGGATCGCCTCGGAAACGATGGAGAATTCGCAACTGCGCAGGGCCTCGCGGACCGCATCGGCATCGGGCAGGCTGGCGACCGGATTGGTCGCCATGATCCACACCGCCTTGATGCGGCCGGCGCGAACGCCCTCGAACAGATCGACCGCCTTGAGACCCGGCCTGGTCGCCATGCGCGGGGCCCGCCAGAAGCGCGCGACCCGGTCGATCGCGGCCGGGCCGAAATCCATGTGCGCGGCGAGCGTGTTCGAGAGCGCGCCGACCTCGCGGCCGCCCATCGCGTTGGGCTGGCCGGTGATCGAGAAGGGTCCCATGCCCGGACGGCCGATGCGGCCGGTCAGCAGGTGGCAGTTGATCAGCGCATTGACCTTGTCGACGCCGGCGCTCGACTGGTTCACGCCTTGCGAATAGAGCGTCACGACCTTCTCGGTACGGGCAAACCAGTCGAGGAAAGTCTCGACGTCGGCCCGCGTCAGGCAGCAGGCGGCGACATCCGTCGCCCGCGCGGCGGCGAGCGCCGCGTCGAGACCCGATGTGTGCCGGTCGACGAAGTCACCGTCGACGACACCGCGGTCCGCGAGGCCGGCCAGCAGGATGTTGAACAGCGCCACGTCGCTGCCCGGCTTCAGCGCCAGATGGAGATCGGCGATGTCGCAGGTCTCGGTGCGGCGCGGATCGACGACCACGATCTTCATCGACGGCCGTTTGTGCTTGGCGGCCTCGAGTCGCTGGAACAGTACGGGATGACACCAGGCGAGGTTGCTGCCGACCAGCACCACGAGGTCGGCGCGTTCGAAATCCTCGTAGAGGCCCGGCACCGTGTCGCTGCCGAAGGCGCGCTTGTGGCCCGCAACCGACGAGGCCATGCAGAGGCGCGAATTGGTATCGATGTTGGCGGTGCCGAGGAAGCCTTTGATCAGCTTGTTGGCGGCATAATAATCCTCGGTGAGGAGCTGGCCGGAAACATAGAAGGCGACGGCATCGGGCCCGTGTCGCTCGATCGTCCGTTGCAATCCCGTCGCCACCGTGTCGAGCGCGACCTCCCAGGACACACGCCGCCCATCGATCTCTGGATGCAGGAGACGATCCTCGAGCGACAGCGTCTCGCCCAGCGCCGCGCCCTTGGAACAGAGTCGTCCGTGGTTGGCCGGATGCGTGCGGTCGGCCGCGATGGCCGCGCCGCCCCTTCCGTCAGGCGTCGCAACGATCCCGCATCCGACGCCGCAATAGGGGCACGTGGTGTGGACGGGCGTCGTCATGACGACAAACACGACCTCACCCTGAGGAGCACTCCGCAGGAGTGCGTCTCGAAGGGTGGGCACGCGCACCGCGTCCGTTGCCCATCCTTCGAGACGCCGTGCAGCGCACGGCTCCTCAGGATGAGGGATGCGATTTCGGAGCGACGGCCTCTAGTACACATCGCGCTGATAGCGGCCCGCCTTGACGAGCCCGTCCAGCCAGGCTTTCGCCTCGGTGGCGCTCTTGCCGCCCGGTCCCATGGCAATGTCCATCAAAGCCGTCTCGACATCCTTGGCCATGCGCTTGGCGTCGCCGCAGACATAGAAGTGTGCGCCTTGCTCGAACCAGGCCCAGAGTTCGTCCGCATTCTCGCGCATGCGGGTCTGGACGTAAATCTTCTCGGCCTGGTCGCGCGAAAAGGCGAGGTCCAGATGGGTCAGCACGCCCCGGCGTTGCCAGTCCATGATCTGGTCCTCGTAGAGGAAATCCGTCGAGCGCTTCTGGTCGCCGAAGAAGAGCCAGTTCCTCCCCTTTGCGCCGCGCGCGTCGCGTTCTTCGAGAAAAGCTCGGAACGGCGCGATGCCCGTACCCGGCCCGACCATGATGGCGGGCGCCGCATCGTTTGCCGGCGGCGCAAAGCCGTGAGCCTTCTGCACGAATACCGGGATGACATCGCCAGGCTTGGCGAAATCGGCGAGGTAGCACGAGCCGATGCCGGTGCGGGTGCGGTCGTTGGTGTCCCAGCGCACGGCCGACACGGTGAGGTGGACCTCGTGCGGATGCGCCTTGGGCGACGACGCGATCGAGTAAAGGCGCGGCTGCAGCCGGTCGAGCGACTTCAGGAGGCCCGGCAGCGAGGGCGAGACCGAGGGGAAGGCCAGCAGCAGATCGAGGAGGTCGGCCTCCGCCAGTTCCGGCGGCCCCTCGCCCGACGCGAGCGCCTGGAGCTTGAGCGCCTCCTCGCCGTTGAAGGCCCGCGTCGCCAGGAAAAGCATGCACTCGTCGCTCGGGCGGGCGATGTCGACCTTGCTCAGCAAGGCCTGCCGCAGCGGTAATGCCTCGTGATCGACGCCAACCATTTCTTCGCCTGTGGCGCCCAGTCGATCGAGCACCGCCTGGACGAGCTGCGGGTTCTTGCGGGCGAAGACGCCGAGACTGTCGCCGGCTTCGTAGGTCACGTCGCTGGCCGAGAGGTCGAGCACGACGTGCCGCACGTCCTTTTCCGACCCGGGACGGTTCAGCGGATGGGCATCGACCAGGGTGGCAAGAGCGGGCCGGTCGCGCGAGAAGCCGACCTGGCCGGCGGGCTTCACGGAAGGTGCGGCCACGGCCGAGCCGTCACGCATCGGCTCGAGCGCGGACACGAGTTCCTTCACCTTGCGCTGCGTTTCCTTGCCGCCCGGCACGCAGCGGCCCATGTCGGCCTCCGCGCCCGACCACACCGCTTCTGCATAGGTCTGACAGAGATAACCGCACTGGCCGCAATCGAGCTGCGCCATCGCGGCCATCAGCTGGCGCTCGGGCTTCGTATCCTTCGCAAGCTCCAGCCGCTCGGCGAGCGACAGCGCCGCATCATGCCAGGGGAAATCCTCCGGCTCGGCGGGCTCCGCCGCTTCCGTGTCCGCAGCCCCCCCGTTCACGCCCAGATAGGCGGCGAAAAAGCCGTTCAGCCAGGCGCGCTGCGCCGGAGAAAACGGCGCGTTCTCGGGCACGATCTCCGGCAGGGGCGCCATCGCGTTCATGCCGCGAGCGCCGGCAGCGGGGCACGCTCGGCAAGATCGCGCAGCGCGGCGATGTCGTGGCGGCGGCAGAATTCGAAGAAGGATTCGGTTGGCGACTGGCGGTGCGCGAGATAGGCCGCGAGCAGCCTCTCGAGAAGTGGCGGCAGCTCATCGTAGGCGATCGCGGTCGCATACTCACGCGCCATCGCCTGCTCGGCCGTCGAGGCCGCGCCGCCGCCGATGAAGACGTGATAGCCCTCGACGCTCTCCTCACCGCGCTCGACCTTGGCCGCGATCAGGCCGATGTCGCCGACATAGTGCTGGGCGCAGGAGTGATGGCAGCCGGTCAGATGGATGTTGATCGGCGTGTCGAGCGCCAGCCGCATCTCAAGATAGTCGGCGAGTTTCAGCGCATGACCCTTGGTGTTCGACGCCGCGAACTTGCAGCCGGCATTGCCGGTGCAGGCCACCAGGCCGCGCCGGATGGCGCTCGCCTCGACCCCGAGTCCGAGCGCGGCGATGGCCGCGATGCAGACGCCGATATCGCGATCGGCCACATCGGAGATCAGCAGGTTCTGCCACACGGTGAAGCGGATCGTGCCGCTCCCGAAGCGCTGCGCGATCTCGGCGATGCCGCGCATCTGTTCGGCTGTCACGCGTCCCACCGGCAGCAGCAGGCCGAGATAGTTGCGACCCGCCTGCTTCTGACTGTGGACGCCGATATGCCCGTGCTTGTCGGCCAGCGCGCGCGGCGTCACCTGCGCCCCCGCCGCTCGGCGCAGCTTCGCACCGTGTTCCTTCTCGACCTCCCCCACGAAGGCGTCGCGGCCCATACGGTCGATCACGTATTTCAGCCGCGCCTTCTGGCGGTTGGTGCGGTCGCCGTGGATCGCGAACGCCCGCACGACGGCGCCCGCCACAGTCACACACTCTTCGGGCTTCAGCAGGATGCCGGTCTCGAAGGCGAAATCGAGATGACCGGTGATGCCGCCGAGCTGGAGGCGGAAATAAATGCCAGGCTCGAACCCATCCCCGCCGGTCACCTCGGTCGCGACAAAGCCGATGTCGTTCGTGTCCTCGAGCACGGGCACGCGGCCGCCGCCGTCGAAGGCGATGTTGAACTTGCGCGGCAGGCCGTACATCTCGCGGTGATTGAGGATGTAGTGATGCATGGCGCGGCACAGCGGCCGCGTGTCGTAGAGTTCCTGGGGATCGATGCCGGCGGTCGGGCTGCCGGTGATATTGCGGATATTGTCGGCGCCTGAGCCGCGCGCCGTCAGTCCGAGATCCTGCACGGCCAGCAGGAGGTCGATCGCCGCCTGCGCGGGAATTTCACGGATCTGCAGGTTGGCCCGCGTCGTCACGTCGACATAGCCGCCACCGAAGGACTCCGCCGCGTCGGCCAGCCCGCGCATCTGCCAGACGTTCAGGATGCCGTTGGGGATGCGCAGCCGGCACATGAAGGAATTCTCGGCCGGCGCGACGTAGAACAGCCCGTGATACTTGGTGAGGAAGACGTCGATGCCCTTGGGGAACTGCCCCGCTTCGGCACGGCCCACCACCTCGTCCCAGCGATCGAGCGGATGGCGCGCGCGCTTGGCCGTCTCTTCGGCGACCAGCTTGCCGCCCGCCGCCACGGCGCGGTCCTGGGCCGCATGCTGCAGGGCATCGGGACCAATCGCTTGCCCCGCCGGCGTCGAGGCCGTGCGCGAGGCGAGCTTTTCCGCCGCCTTGCGGGCCTCAATCCCGCTGACGAAACCCCGCAGCCACTGCTTCTGGGCGTCGTCGAATTCCTCGGTCATGCAGCCCGTGCCGGCACCCTGTGGCGCGCGTAGAGGAACTCGAGCACCGCGGCACGGCAGCGCGCGTATTCGGCGTCGGTCGCGAGTTCGAGCCGGCGGCGCGGCCGGGCCAGGTTGATCGGGAGAATCTCACCGATCGTGGCGGCAGGGCCGTTGGTCATCATCACCACGCGATCCGACAACAGCACCGCCTCGTCGACGTCGTGGGTGATCATCAGCACAGTGTTGCCCAGCTTGGAGTGGATCTCCATGACGCTGTCCTGAAGATGGGCGCGTGTCAGCGCGTCCAGCGCGCCGAACGGCTCGTCCATCAACAGCACCTTGGGCTGCATGGCGAGCGCGCGGGCGATGCCCACCCTCTGCTTCATGCCGCCCGACACTTCGTGGGGCCGCTTGTCCTTGGCCTGGGCCATCTGCACCAGTTCGAGATTGTGCATGACCCAGTCGTGTCGCTCGGCCTTGGTCTTCCCCTTGCCTTGGGATCCGCCGAACACCTTGTCGACGGCGATGGCGATGTTGCCGTAGACGGTGAGCCACGGCAGCAGCGAGTGGTTCTGGAACACGATGGCGCGGTCGGGGCCCGGCTCGTCGACCACCTTGCCTTCGAGGAAGACCTCGCCGCTGGTCGATTTCAGCAGGCCGCCCAGGATGTTGAGCAAGGTCGACTTGCCGCATCCTGAATGGCCGATCATCGAGACGAATTCGCCCCGCTCGATGCGCAGATTCACGTCGCGCAGCACTTCCGTCGCCATCTGGCCGCGGCGGAAGCTCATGCCGATCTGTTCGAACTTGAGGTAGGCGTTGGTGGGCATGGTCTGTGCTCCTACTGCGTCGAGACGCCGTGCGAGACGAAGTGACCGACCGTGGCAATCAGCTTGTCGAGCAGGAAGCCGACGATGCCGATATAGACCAGGGCCACGATGATGTCGGAGATGCGCGAGCTGTTCCACGCGTCCCAGATGAAGAAGCCGATGCCGACGCCGCCGATCAGCATCTCGGCCGCCACGATGGCGAGCCAACTCAGGCCGACACCGATGCGCAGGCCGGTGAAGATGTAGGGCACGGTGGCGGGCAGCGTGATCTTGTAGAAGACCTCCCACCAGGAGAGCCGGATCACCGCCGCGACGTTGCGGTAGTCCTGCGGGATGTTCCGCACGCCCACCGACGTGTTGATGATGATCGGCCAGATCGAGGTGATGAAGATCACGAACAGCGCCGAGGGATCGGCATGGCGGAAGCCCGCCAGCGACAGCGGCAGCCAGGCGAGCGGCGGCACGGTGCGCAGGACCTGGAAGATCGGATCGAGGCCGCGCATCGCCCAGGTGCTCTGTCCGACCAGAACGCCCAGCGCGATACCGACTACGGCGGCGAGGCTGAAGCCGATCGCGACGCGCCCCAGGCTCTTGGAGATCTGCCAGAAGGCACCCTTGTCGATGCCGCCATTGTCGTAGAACGGATCGGCGATGAAGTCCCACGCGTCCGACACCACCTTGGTCGGCGGCGGCAGGCGTGCGCCGGGCTCCGAACACAGGAGCTGCCAGACGAACAGCGTGATCGAGAGCACGATGAGCGGCGGCAGGACGACCGCCACCACATGTCGCGCGAGCTCCATCGCGCGCTCCACGACCGGCCGCACGGGCGGACGGAAGGTAACGATCTCGGCGGAGGATTCCGGCACGGGAACGGCGGTGGCCACGGACACGGCGGCTTTGGCAGCTGCCTGCATCACGCCACCTTCTTGATCTGAAGCGCGGCGAGATAGGCCTTTGGATCGGCCGGGTCGAAGACCTTGCCGTCGAAGAAGGTCTCCTTGCCGCGCGACGTGCCGGCCGGCATGTCGCTCGCCGCGACACCGATCGCCTTGGCGGCCTCGCGCCACAGATCCTCGCGATTGACCTTGCCGATGATTGCCTTGGTGTCGAGGTCGGGCGCCATCATGCCCCAGCGCTGGTTTTCGGTGAGGAACCACAGCTCATGGCTCTGGTAGGGATAGGAGGCGTGATCGCGCCAGAACTTCATCGACAGGTCGCGGTTGTCGATCTTGCGGCCATCGCCGTAGTTCACCTTGCCTTCGATGCGATTGATGATGTCGGCCGGCGGGCAGTTGAACCACTGGCGCTTGCCCACGATCTCCGACAGCTCCTTGGCGTTCTCGAGCTTGTCGCACCACTGCGCGGCTTCCAGGACCGCCTGCAACACGGCCAGCGCCGCCTTGGGATTCTTGTCGACCCAGTCGGCACGCAGGCCGAGGCTCTTCTCCGGATGGTTCTTCCACAGATCGCCGGTGGTGCAGGCGGAATAGCCGATGCCCTGGTTGACCAGCTGCTCGTTCCACGGCTCGCCGACGCAGAAGGCCTCCATGCTGCCGACCTTCATATTGGCCACCATCTGCGGCGGCGGCACGACGATGGTCGAGACGTCCTTTTCCGGGTCGATGCCGCCGGCGGCCAGCCAGTAGCGGATCCACAGATCGTGCGTGCCCCCGCGGAAGGTCATGGCGCACTTCACTTCCTTGCCGCCGGCCTTCATCTTGGCGAAGGCGGCCTTGAGCGGCTCCGCATTCACGGTTGCGCCGGTCGGCATCAGTTCCTTCGCGACGGAGATCGCCTGTCCGTTGGTGTTGAGGCGGGACAGGATGTACATCGGCACCGGCTTGTTCTCCGGCGTCGTGAGGCCCAGCGAGATCTGGTAGGGCTTGGGCGTGAGAATGTGGGCGCCGTCGATGCCGCCCGAGCCGGAGCCCAGCACGATGTTGTCGCGCGTGGTGCCCCACGAGGCCTGCTTGGCGATGTTGGCGTCGGTGATGCCGTATTTGTCGAACAGCTTCTTCTCCTTCGCCACGATCAGCGGCGAGGAATCGGTAAGCGCGATGAAGCCCAGCGTGACCTTGTTGGTCTCGGGTCCACCGGTCTGCGCAAAGGCGCCGCCCGGGAAGGAGGCGCGCACGGCGCTCATCAGGGCGGCCGTCGCCGTCGCGGCACCGGCATTCTTGAGGATCTGGCGCCGGCCCAGGCCTTTGCGGCCGTTCCTATTTTCCATGAAGGCTCTCCTGCTGTTTGAATGTCGTTGAGGTTTCTTTGCTGGGGTCGAACACCGACCCGTCGAGGAAACTGTCCGGTCCCATCGCCACCGGCGCGCCGTTGGTCGGGAGGATCCAGGGATCGGGATGGGCGCCCTCGATCTTGCGGTCGATGAGGGGGCACGGCAGGCCGAGTTCGCTGGCGGCGGCGCGGTAGATGTCGCTGCGGAACACGCGATCGGCGACGGCACGCATGTCGGCGCGCGGCGCCACCTGGCCCCAGCGCACCATCTGCGACAGGTACCAGTCGGCATGGCTGCGCCACGGAAAGTTGGCAAGCTGCCGATGGAAGATGTGGAAGTCGGGCAGGCTGAGCGACCGCGCGATCACGTCGGCGGGCACGTTGAGGAAGCGCGGCGTCGCCAGGATGCGGGCCGCCTCGGGCCGGTTGGCCGGCTCGTCGAGCCAGGCGCCGGCCTCGGTGATGGCCTTGACCAGCGCGATCAGGGTCTTCGGATTGCGCTGCGCCCAGGCTTCCGTGGTGCCGAGCATCTTCTCCGGCATCGAGTCCCAGATCTGCCGGCTCGACGCCGCGATGCGGCCGATGCCGAGCGAGGCGGATTGCTGGTTCCACGGCTCACCCACGCAGTAGCCGTCGATCGTGCCGCCCGAGAGGTGCGCCACCATGTGCGGCGGCGGCACGACGGTGAGCCGCACGTCGCGGTCGGGATCGATGCCGCCCGACGCCAGCCACAGGCGCAGCAGGTGGTTGTGCGAGGAATAGGTGAAGACCGATGCAAGCGTGATCGGCGGCCGGCCCTCCCGGGCACGGCGCGCGACCACCGCGGCCAGCGCCCGGACATCGAGCGGCGCACCGGCCGGCAGGTTGTCGCCCACGAAGGCGGGTGCGGCTTCCTCGATCTCCCGCCACAGCCCGTTCGACAGCGTGATCGAGTTGCCGTTGAGATGCAGCGTCATGGCCGCGATCATCGGGACGTTGACGCTGTCGATGCCGAGCGTGGTGGCGAGCGGCATGGGCGAGAGCATGTGCGCCGCGTCGAGCAGGCCGACCGCGAGCTTGTCGCGGATGTTCGACCACGACACTTCGCGGCGCAGCTCCACGTCGAGCCCGTGGCGCTCGTAGAGGCCGAGCACCTCCGCGAACAGCAGCGGCGCGCAGTCGATCAGGGGGATGAACCCCACCGTCACCCTAGGTCGCTCGATATGTCCCACGCCTCGCGACTCCAAAAAAAAAGACGCCCCAAGCGGCCGCCGAAAAGCGACCGTGTGGGACGTCATTGTCCGATGGAGGCAGACCGCCATTGGCCTGCCGGAGAATTCAGGAGCCACCCATCCTTGGGCGCCTCACCCGTAGATCAGCAGGAAGCGTGCCAAGGGCGCGAGGCGACGCGGGCGCCCGGCAAGTGGCTGATTTGTCTCAAAAAGTCCGGGCAGCGACCCGGCATGTCTCGCGGCCCGGGCGGTCCTGCCTGCTTACAAATACAGCATGGTCGCCGAATAGGCAGGCACACGGCCCGCTCAGAATTTGAGCGCCTTCGCGTAGGTCAGGAGGTCCTGGGCGACCTCGCCGATGCGCTTGTTCTGGTCCATCGCGAGCTTGCGCAGCAGCTTGTACGCCGCTTCCTCGCCGATCCCCTTCTGCTCCATCAGCAGGCCCTTGGCCCGATCGACCGTCTTGCGCTCGACCAGCGACAGGCGCGCGCGCTCGAGCTCCTCGCGCATCGTGTGATAGCGATTGAAGTGCGCGACCGCGACATCGACGACCGGTTGTACGCGATCCTGCGTCAGACCTTTCACGACATAGGCCGAGACGCCCGCCTCCATCCCGGCGGCGATCGTCGCCGGGTCGGAGCGGTCGGCGAACAGCGCGATCGGCCGCGGCTGCTGCTCGGTCGTGCGCCGGAGATCCTCAATCGCGTCGCGGCCGGGACTGTCGATGCTGATCACGATGACGTCGGGTTGCAGGACGCTGACGCGCGCCGCGAGGTCGTAGGTGCCGTCGAGCCGCGCCAGCAACACATAGCCGGCATCGCGCAGTCCTGACTCCACGATCTCGGCGCGGGTGGGATTGTCGTCGATCAGCACGACGGAAAGCGGTTTTGACACGGGCGGCGGCTGTAACTCTCTTTAAGCCGCGGGGCGCAACTTCCGTGCCACCGATGTTACGGGCCTGATTCGACGAGCTTTCCGTCTGCCCAGCGTCCCGGGCGCATCTTGCCGTCGGCGTCGGTGACCTGGCCGTAGCCGTTGCGCTGTCCGCCGCGAAAGCCGCCTTCATAGCGCTCGCGCTCGCCGATGCGTTCGACACCCGGCCCATCCAGCAGGTCGCCGTGAAACTCGCCGGCCTGCACGGCGTTCGGATCGGCCAGGGTCCGGCGGAGGCCGAGGCCTTCGAGACGGCCGCCGACGAAGTTGCCCTCCGAGCGCTCGACGCCCGGCTTCTCGCGAAGACCAAGTCCGGTCGACTTGCCTTCTTTCCACTGCCCGGCATAGCGCGTGTCGTCGGCAAGCCGCACGGTGCCGAGACCGTTCATCAGGTCGGCGCTCCAGTCCCCGGCCTGGCGCTCGCCATTGACCAGTTCGGCGACGCCAAGCCCCTGCCGTTTGCCATCGACGACCTGACCGACATAGCTGGCGCCGCTGCCGTAAGTCAGGCGTTCGCTGTTCTCGAGGTCGGGGCGTGCAGCGCGGGCCGCCACGATCCGGGCCTCGCCCGCCATGGCGCGCGCGGCGCGCGCGGCTTCCTCGGCCCGGTCGAACACGGCCCGAGCTTCGGTTGCCGCGCGCGTCGCCTGGTCGGCCAGCGCCTTCTGAGCCGATGTGTCGGGCGCCGTGACGGGCGGTTTGGCTGGAGCCTGAGCCGGCGGCGTCGCGGACGGCGGAACGGGCGTGGATGTCGCGGTGCCCTGGGAGGGTTCCGTCGGAACGCCGATCGGAACCGACGAGGGCAGGCTTGCCTGTGTCTCGACCTTCGGCGTGTCGAGGAAGCGCTCGCGAAGTTGCGGCGCCGCCTTCCAGATGCCGACAGCGGCCAGGACCAGCAGCACGATCGGCAGACGGCGGCGGACGAAGCCTTTCCGCCGCGTGACCGGAGGCTCGACGGAGGGTTCCTCGGCGGGAGACCGGCTCGCGCCGCCAAGGCGGGGCCCCGACGCGACCTGTGCCGGTGCGGGCTCGGTCGTCATGCGTTGGGTCGGGGCATCCTCGACCCGCGGCAAGGCCCCACCGAACAGCGTGCGCCATTCGGCAATGGATTGCGGTCGCTGCTCGGGGGCGAACGCCAGGCCCCGGTCGATCGCCGACAGCATCGCCGGATCGAAACGATCGGCATGGGTCGCCGCGAGCGGCCGGTACGGGTCCGTGCCCACTCGGCTCACCGCCTCGGGTGGCGGCGAACCCGTGATCGTGTGATGCAGCACCGCCGCCGTCGCATAAATGTCGGTCCACGGCCCCTGCTTGCCGTCCATCGCGTATTGCTCGATCGGCGCATATTGCGGCGTCAGGATGCTGGTCAGCGTGCGCGTGCGGCCGCCCATCGCCTGACGCGCCGCGCCGAAGTCGATCAGGATCGGCACGCCATCGCGCCTCACGATCACGTTCGACGGCTTGATGTCGCGGTGCAGGAAGCCCTGGGCGTGAACGGCGCCGAGGCCGCTCAGCATGCCGTCGGTCAGGCGGCGGATCTCGTCGGGCTGAAGGCGGCGGCCGGGCTGGCGCAGCAGCTGCGCGACGCTGTGGCCGTCCTCGAACTCCATGACCGTATAGGCGGTGCCGTTAGCCTCGAAGTAGCGCAGCACCGGCACGATATGGACATGCCGGAACCGCGCCAGCGCCCGCGCCTCGTCGAGGAAGCGCTCTCGACCCCAGGTGAAATCATCGGCGAAGCGCGAGCCGCGCGGCGCCACCTGGCCATCGGCCCGGCGCGTCGCGAACTCGACGGGCATGTATTCCTTGATGGCGACGAACTTGGCGAGCTGGGTGTCGAAGGCCCGATAGGTGATGCCGAAGCCGCCATGGCCGATCAGAGCGTCGAGGCGATAATCGCCCAGTCGCGTGCCGAGCGGCAAAGCTTGATCGTGTTCTGCTGTCATGGGCACGCGCAACCTCGGCCCCTAAATGCGCGCTCCCGGCCAGCCGCACAAGCGGCTGAATCGCGATTAGCGGCTGGCGTCCGACGCCGTAAACGACCGGTGCAGGCCGGCGTCGCGCATTTCCGGCATGAGCTGCATGATCATGAGCAGCACGCAGAGACCGATCGCCGTCAGCATCGTGGCAGGGCCCGTGCGCAGATGGGGGGTGGGCGTGGAGACCCGTCGTTCGTCCGTCATGTCGAACAACTCCAAAAATATAAACGTCGTCAAAAATAACTACGGCCGAGCGGCCCTAAAATTGGGCCAAGCCTGGGCAGACCTTAGATCAAATTGCCTTAAAAATCCAACAAAGTCGTGTAATCACAAGGGTTTAATAGATAATGTGAAGAACAAAAGCGAACACCACTATTGATGGCGTGTGTCTTGCGTGGAGGCGAGACGCAAGATCGGCCGCGAACTCCGGCCCCGGCCGGGTTAGGATCGTCCCATGAATACAGCCCCACGCGACAATGTCAGGACCATCGTTCTGACCGGCGCCAGCCGCGGCATCGGCCATGCGACCGTCAAGAAATTCAGCGCCAATGGCTGGCGGGTCATCACGATCTCGCGCCAACCCTTCAGCGCCCTCTGCCCGTGGCCGAGCGGCGGCGAGAATCACGTGCAGCTCGACCTCGCCGATCCCGTCGATATCGGGCGCGGTATCGAACAGATCCGCTCGCGCCTTGCCGGCGGCCGGCTCGACGCGCTGGTCAACAACGCCGCCATCTCGCCCAAGGGCAAGGCCGGTGGGAGACTCGGCGCGATGGACACGCCGTTCGATCTCTGGCGGCAGGTGTTCAACGTCAATTTCTTCGCGCCCGTGGCGCTGGCCCGCGGGTTGGTCGACGAGCTGTCGAAGGCGCAGGGCTGCGTCGTCAACGTGACGTCGATCGCCGGCAGCCGCGTCCATCCGTTCGCGGGTTCCGCCTACGCCACCTCGAAGGCGGCACTCGCCGCGCTGACCCGCGAGATGAGTCACGATTTCGGACCGCGCGGCATTCGCGTCAACGCGATCGCGCCCGGCGAGATCGACACGGCGATCCTGTCGCCCGGCACGGAGAAGATCGTCGAGGAGCAGATCCCAATGCGCCGGCTCGGCACGCCCGACGAAGTGGCGGACGTGATCCACTTTCTTTGCGAGAAGGGATCGAGTTACGTTTCGGGGGCCGAGATCCAGATCAACGGCGGCCAGCACGTCTAGGAGTTCGCGATGGACAGCACGATCACCAGCTTCAAGGGCGAGACCGGCCGCGACGCGCGGCGGCGCATCCGCAGCGGCGGTCACCGTCTGCCGACGTCCGGCATGGCGCCGGGTTACGTC
Source organism: Reyranella sp. (assembly GCF_965279625.1). Lineage (GTDB taxonomy): Bacteria > Pseudomonadota > Alphaproteobacteria > Reyranellales > Reyranellaceae > Reyranella. Next base: position 3,608,020 of record NZ_OZ257251.1, on the reverse strand, counting down.
CAGGGTAATCTCGCGATCCTGCCGAAGGCCCTGGCGGCCGACTTTGCCCGCTTCTGCCAGCTCAATCCCAAGCCCTGCCCCCTGCTCGCTTCCTCGGAGCCGGGCGACTGGCGCCTGCCGACGCTCGGCGAGGATCTCGATATCCGCACCGACATTCCCTACTACCGGATCTGGAAGAACGGCGTGATGGTCGAGGAAGTCACCGACCTCAAGTCAGTGTGGCGCGACGACCTCGTCTCCTTCGTGCTGGGTTGCTCCTTCTCCTTCGAAGACGCGCTGGTCGAGAACGGCCTCGAGATTCGCCACCAGAGCTGCGGCACCAATGTGCCGATGTTCCGCACCAACATCGAATGCGCGCCATCGGGCCCCTTCCACGGTCCGATGGTCGTATCGATGCGCCCCTTCAAGCCGGCCGGCGCCATCCGCGCCATCCAGGTGACGACACGCTTTCCGACCGTGCACGGGGCGCCGGTCCATATCGGCAAGCCCGAACTGATCGGCATCAAGGACATCAACAAGCCCGACTACGGCGATCCGGCGCCCGTGCGCGACGACGAGCTGCCGGTCTTCTGGGCCTGCGGGGTCACTCCGCAATCGGTCGTGGCCACCGTGAAGCCCGAGTTCTGCATCACCCACGCGCCGGGCTACATGCTGGTGAGCGACCTGCTCAATTCGCAGCTCGCCATTCTGTAATGGCGCGCCTGGAATTCGAGGGCCACGCCAAGGGCGCGGTCGAAAACGTCGCCGTCGACATCAAGGATCTCGTCATCGCCGGCTGGACCGGGCGCGACGTGACCGCGCTCAACCATCATATCGAGGAACTCAAGGCGATCGGCGTGCAGCCGCCGTCGCGGGTGCCGATCTATTACCGTGCCGCCGCGCAGATGCTGACGCAGGCCGATCGCATCCAGGTGCTGGGCGAGGACAGTTCGGGCGAGGTCGAGCCGGTGCTGATCGGCGCCGCCGACCGGCTCTGGGTGACGGTCGGCGCCGACCACACCGACCGCAAGGTCGAAAGCTACGGCATCGCCGTCTCCAAGCAGATGTGCGCCAAGCCGATCGGCCGCACCGCCTGGCGCTTCGAGGAAGTCGAGGCGCACTGGGACAGCCTGATCCTGCGCAGTTACGTTCAGGAAGGCGGCAAGAAGGTTCTCTACCAGGAAGGGCCGCTGTCCAAGATTCGCGATCCGCGCGAGCTGATCTTCGCCTGGAAGGACAACAAGCGCCTGCCCACGGGAACCGTGATGTTCTGCGGCACCATGCCGGCGATCGGCGGCATCCGCTCCTCGTCGCGCTTCGAGATGGAACTCGAGGATCTCGTGCTGGGCCGCAAGATCACCCACGCCTACGACATCGAAGTGCTGCCGATCATCGCCTGAGCCCCCTCCCGCCGGCAACAGCAACGGGGCGTAAAGTATCGTTGTTGTCGCACGCCCTGGACCGAACTAAGCCTGTCGCCATGAAGAGCAAGGTGATCAGCCGTTCGAGGGCGGCGACGGCCAGATCCAAGCACGAGACGCCAGTCTCCCTGAGCGAGCAGGCCTATCGCGAAATCAAGCGCCTGATCCTGAGACTGAAGCTCAAGCCCGGCGACTATCTGAACGAAGCCAAGTTGTCGGAGACCCTGGGAGTGGGCCGTACGCCCGTCAATCGAGCGGTGCACCGGCTCAGTTTCGAGGGGCTGATCCAGATCCTGCCGCGCAAAGGGCTCCTCGTTCAGCCCCTTTCTTTCGACGAAGTGGCCGACCTCATCGATGTTCGCCGTCTCAATGAACCCTACTGTGCGCGTTGCGCGGCGGAACATATCGATGCCGCAGAACTGGAGGCGCTCACGGGCCTCCTGCACCGCGCGGCGCAGGCCGTCGAGCGTCGCGACATCGACACGGTGGTCGATCTCGACCGGACCTTTCACCAGATCCTGTCCCGGGCCTCTCGCAACAAGGTCCTGCACGAGATGCTGATGCAGCTTCATGATCGCTCTCAGCGCTTCTGGACCGTCTCCCTCTCCGACGTTCGTCACCTCGAAGAAATCGTGCCGGAGCACACCGCAATCATTGAAGCGCTGAAGAGGCGCGACGCGGCCGGTGCAGCGACCGCCATGGAAGCGCACATCGAGTCCTTCAGCGCCACGATGAAGCGGGCGCTGCGCTGAATCGGTGCGACACGCCACTGGCGCAATGGGCGGTCTAGTCCAGAGGCTATCGTTTGATTCCACCTCTGCCGTGGAGTCTGAGGTCGTTGTCAAGACACCAGCGTCGCTGCGGCCCTGGTCGCCCCCATGGCATCAGCGAGTCTCCCCCGGTCAGGCTTCGAAGGTGTTGGAAATTTTCCGATCACCACCAGTAGAGGGGCGTGTTTGTAATCAATTCATTGCTGTCTTTGCCGATGATGATGATGTCCTCGACGAAGGCCGAGCCGGCGCCGTCTTGCGCCAGGAAGGCCTCGACGCCGAAAACCATGCTCTCGGCCACCTTGTCCTCGGGCATCGACATCGTGCTGCCAATGCGTGGCAGTTCGAACGTAAGGCCGACGCCGTGACCATAAAAGGGAAATGACTTCGCGAAGGGCGAGATCGTTCCGCCGAAGTCGGCGGTCATCTTGTCTCCCCTTGCGGCGACGTCGAGAAGGGTAACGCCCGGCCGCATCATGTCGCACAGGGTGCGGACGATATTGCCAGTGGCTTCGACCAATTCCTTCTGGGCGGGGTTGGGGCCGCCGCGGACAGCCGTCCGGCCGGGGTCCAGCCAGTAGCCCTCATGAAAAGCCGCGGTAATGCTCCCCTTGACCATGTCGCCGATCTTGGGCGTGTCGGGGCTGTAGCCCGTGATGGTCTTGCGATGACTCCAGCCGATCGTGTCGCCGTGGTTCGTGCCGACAGTCTGGATGCGGCCACCGCGCCGAATCACCTCCCTCGCTGCGTCGCCTGCCGCTTCCTGCTCAGATTTACCGCCCAGCAGGCCTTCCATTAGCGTGTTGAGGCCAATGGTCGCCGTTTCGCCGGCGATCCGGTAGGCATCGAGTTCTCGCGGGCTCTTGTACATTCGCACGGCTCGCACGAGATCGTCGGCAGTAACCCATTCGATCCCGGGCGCACCCTCGACGAGCTGGCGATAGTATTTCACGGGGATGAATTCAGTACCGACCAGCGCCACTCTGCCTTCGATCCTGCGCGCCGCCAGCGCGTCGGCAACCCCTTTGAACGGGTGATTGTGGCTATGGACATCGGCAATGGTGAGGACGCGCGGCCGAGGTTCGGGTTCGTCGATGTGCAGTTGTGGCGCGCGGCCGAGCTGTAAGATCACTGCGGCGAACGAGCGCGCCGACCAGATGGCAGAATCGAGCCCGGCGTTAGTGGCGTAATGGTTGGCGAGGTAGAGAATGTCGCCGCAATTGTCCATCGTGCCACCTGCACGACCGAACACGACGGCGGTCTCGAAGCCACGGAACTCCATCTCGGCCATGACGCGGCTCCAGCGGCCTTCGTATTCGTCCAAGGGGAAATAGCGTTCCATTACTCTGCCTTTCTGTCGATGACGGCGCGCAGGAAGGAGCGAGTGCGCTCCTGGGCGGGTGACTTGAAGATGACGTCTGGTGGGCCCTGCTCGATGATCCGGCCTGCATCCATTACGACGACACGGTCGGCGACCTGGGCGGCGAAGGCCATTTCGTGGGTGACGATCACCATGGTCATGCCGTCGGCCGCGAGATTGCGCATGACATCGAGTACCTCGCCGATCAGCTCGGGATCGAGCGCCGACGTCGCCTCGTCGAAGAGCATGGCCCGCGGCTGCATGGCGAGCGCGCGCGCGATGGCGACGCGCTGCTGTTGGCCGCCGGAGAGCTCATGCGGGTAGCTACTCGCCTTCATGGCCAGGTTCATGCGCGCCAGCAGGGCTTCTGCGCGCGCGGCTGCTTCCTGCTTCGGCAGTCCGCGCACCCGATACGGGCCCTGCATCACGTTCTCGAGCGCAGTCAGAGTGGGAAAGAGATTGAACCGCTGAAAGACCATGCCGAGCTCGAGGCGCACGCTCTTCAGCACGTTGCGGTCGATCCGGCCGCGCTTGATTGTCGTCGCGTCCTGGAGGGTGATGTCGTCGACGACGATCCTGCCGGCGTTGATGGTCTCGAGGCCGTTGAACGTCCGAATGAGCGTCGTCTTGCCCGATCCGCTGGGGCCGATCACGACGACGACTTCTCCGCGGTTGACCGTGAGGTCGACGTTCTTGAGCACCTCGGTCTCACCGAAGCTCTTGCACACGCCATGGGCCTCGATCATGTGCGTTGCGCTGCCTGCGCTCTCGGCCATCTCTATCCTTCGATCTCTGGTGTGGCGCCCGGCGTCGGCGGGAAGCTCAAGCGGGCTCGACGGCGATGGCCGGCTTCGACGATCGCTTGAGCGTGATGTCCAGCCTCCGCTCGAGCCGCCGGATGGCGAGGCCGGTCGGATAGCAGACGGCGGCATAGAACACGCCGATAATCGAGTAGACCGTTATGTACTGGAACGTATCCGAGGCGATGAGCTGAGCGGCGAACAGGAGTTCAACGACGGAGACCGTCGAGGCGAGCGCGCTATCCTTGAACAGCGCGATCGCATAGTTGCCAGTCGAGGGCAGTGCGATCCGGATTGCCTGAGGCAGGATCGTGTACCGCATGGTTTCGGACCACGACATGGCGAGAGCGCTGGACGCTTCCCATTGGCCCCGGTCGACGGCAAGGATCGCCGCACGGAACACTTCGCTGAGATAGGCGCCGATGCACATGCCGAGCGCGAGAACACCCGCCGTCATCGGCGAGAGATTGATTCCCAGCATGGGCAGCGCGAAGTAGGCGAAGAAGAGTTGCAGGATCATCGGCGTACAGCGGAAGGTCTCGAGATAGACCGTCGCCGGTATGTACAGCAGCTTCAGCGCCGGATTGAGCCGCATCGCGGCGATGACGAGGCCGATCACGAGCGAGAGCGCGAACGACATGACCGTCAGCAGCACCGTGAACTTGAGCCCGCCGAGCAGCCTGGGCATCCACCCGAGGATTTCGTCCATCGTCATGGCCCTTCGCGCGGCAGCTATTCCCGGCGCAGAAAGACGTCCGCCGGCTTCATTCCGTACTTCTCGAAAATGCTCTTTATCGTGCCGTCGGCGAGCAGTTCGAAGTAGGCCTTGTTGAAGACCGCGGCGAACGACTTGTACTTGGGGTTGATCGGGAAGGCGGCGCCATTGGCCGCTCGGTCGGCGGGGACGTAACCGGTCGCCACCTCGAACTTCAGGCTGGGATCCTTCACGAGCGCGTAGAGGCCGGCGTACTGATCCACGAGGCCGCCGTTCACGCGTCCCGCAGCCACGTCCTGGAGCACGAGATCGCTCGAAGTATAAAGGCGTATCTCGATCGATTTTCCGGCCGGGCACTCCTTGCTCGCCTTCTCGAGCACGGCCGTCCAGACCGTGCCTTTGTAGGTGGCGCCCGTGTGGCCGCAGAGGTCAGCCAGAGATTTGATGCCGAGCGGATTTCCCTTGGCAACGAACATGCCCTCGGAATTGTAGAGAAGGATATCGGTGAACAGCACCTGCTTGGCACGCGCAGGCGTCACGAACATCGTGTTGGCCGCGATGTCCACCTTGCCGGAGACCAGCGCCGGAATGATGCTGTCGAACGGCATGGAGACCGGATTGAGCGTTGCGTCAATGCCGGCCTTCTTCAGCACCGCGAGCGTGATGTCCGGCATGATGCCGGTCGCCTGGCCCGATGCATCGAGCGTGGACCAGGCTGGAGAATGGCCGACGGCAGTATCGAGCTTCTTGGTCGTCTTCAGCTTTGCCAGGAGATCGTCCTCTTGGGCGTAAGCCACCTGACCGGCCAGGGCGGCGATCAGGCCGATGCAGGTCGCAATGCGTTTGGCGTGATTCTTCACTGTGCTCTCCGTGTTGATCGGGGGGCGCTCATCGAGCGGCGACATTGGGAAAGTGTGGGTTCACCGGATGATCGAGGCCGAGATGGCCGCGCAGCGTGCTCGTGGCGTACTCGGTTCGAGCCAGGCCGCGCCGCTGAAGCTCCGGGATGACCAGGTCGACGAAGTTGCGCAGCCCGCGCGGCGCCAACGGCGCCAGGATCGTGAAGCCGTCGCAAGCCTGGCTGCGGTACCAATCCTCCATTTCGTCGGCGATCTGCCGCGGCGTGCCGCGGAACAAGGGAGCGCCGATCGAGGGCAGAGACCGCTCGTAGGTCTGACGGATACTCCAGCCGCCCTTGCGCGACATATCGATGATGTATTCGCGCAGGCTGCTGCCGCCCAGGGTGTGGCCCGGCACGTCGGGCAGGGGGCCGTCGAGCGGATACGGTGAAAGGTCCATCTCCATGATCTTCGACAGGTAGTGGACACCGAGCGTCGGCGAGATCAGTCCCTGCAGTTCCTCGTAGAGCTCGTCGGCCTCGGCCGTCGTTCGGCCGACGAAGACGCTGATGCCGGGCAGGATCTTCAGCGACTCCGGCTTGCGCCCGTACTTGCTCATGCGTCCCTTGACGCCGGCATAGGCATCGAGGCAGTGCTGCTTGGTGCTGCCGGCGCCGAACAGGGCATCGGCGTGTCGCGCAGCGAGTTCCATGCCGCGGCTGGACTGGCCGGCCATGAACACGACTGGTCGCCCCTGCGGCGAGCGCGCGACGTTGAGCGGGCCTTTCACTCTGAAGTGCGGGCCTTCGTGATCGATGTTCCGCACACGACTTGGATCGAGGAATTGGCCCGTCGGCTTGTCTTCCGGAAAAGCGTCCTCGGCCCAGCTGTCCCATAGGTCGATCACGACGTCGTGGAATTCCTCCGCCCGCGTGTAGCGCTCCTCACGGAGCATGTGCTCGGTGCGGCTGAAGTTGAGAGCATCGCCCGCGTAGGAGGTCGTGACGAGATTCCATCCGGCGCGGCCGCGGCTGATGTGATCGAGCGAAGCAAACCGCCGGGCCACCGACCAGGGCTCGTCGTAGGTCGTGGTCGCGGTGGCGACGACGCCGATCTTCTTGGTCAACACGGACACCGCCGAGAGCACAGTCGTTGGCTCGAAACCCACCGGACGCGCTGAAGGATGGTTGGCCGCAAACAGCGCCGGCGGCTGCATGTCGCGCACCGCGTTGCCGTCGGCCAGGAAGACCGCGTCAAACTTTCCGCGTTCAGCGAGCTGGGCCAACTCGATGACGCAGTCGAGATTCATCGCTGTTTGGGAGTACGAGCTAGGATGCCGCCAGCCACCGAGATGGCCGCCAGTCGTGTTGGGAATGGAGACAAGGTTCATCATGTCGGCCGGCGTCTGGTCCTCAAAGGGCAACGCACGGGTCGCAAGAATTGTACCAAAGCATCGGCTGGGTACAATCAACACGAAAGCCTGCAGATAGAGCGCACGCGCGGGTTGCCATTTTCAGAGCAGAGCGCGCCCGCGACGGGTTCCCAAGCTTCAGCGGGGTAGCATTTCAGTTAGAATGCCGAAATATTGTATTGAGGTGATAAAGTGATACAATACAGAGGCTTCGGCCGATAATGACCACACTCACGAACTCCGATGATTGAGCGCAGTCATTTGCCGACGAGACAAAATGGCAGTCACGACCGACCAGCTCTAGACGGCGGTCAGGGTCCGATCGTTCGCCGTCTCTTGAATTACATCGTCGCGAACGACCTTCCGATCGGTGCGCATTTGACAGAGCAAGCCCTGGCGGATGCGCTCAATGTTTCGCGCACTCCAGTGCGCAAGGCGCTCGTTCAACTTCACGCCGAGGGTATCGTCGAAAAGATCGCCCGGCGTGGCTATTTCCTCGAGCGCCCAGCACAAGCGCTGTTCGCCGCCAGCTTCGAGTTCCCCACGTTCGACGAGGATGCCCTCTTCGAAAGAGTGGCACTGGACTATCTCAATGGATCCTTGCCCACACCCTTTTCCGAGCAGGATCTGATCGCGCACTACGAAGTTAGCGCACGTCTCGCACGGGCTGTGATCGACTCGCTTAGCGAAGAGAAAGTCATCGTCCAGGAAAAGGCCGGTGCCTGGCGCTTCAATCCTTTCCTGCTCACCAACGAGGCAAGCTGGGCAAGCTACGACTATCGCCTCGCCACCGAGCCTCAGCTCTTCTTGCTGCCTACGTTTTCTGTGCGCCGCGATCTGGTCCGCGCCTGCCGTGACGAGCACATTCGGCTCTTGACCTTGCCCACAGAGCAGCGGACGGGTCGGCTCGCATTCAAGGTGGATGCCACTTTTCACGAAATGATCGCCACCTGCGCGGAGAATCCGTTCTTCCATTCTGGTGTCGTCCAACACAATCGCTTGCGTCAGCTTCTCGAGTACAGGGATGCTCCGGACGAAAGCCGCATGGTGATCTGGCTCAAGGAACATCTCGATATCATGGATGCGATGGTCAGCGGCTCTGCGACCGAAGCCTCGGAACTCATGCGGACGCACTTGACCAACGCCATGCGCCATCGACGAAGGCCAACGCCCCTTCGCCAGACTAGAAAATCTGGAGGTGGCGCGGAAAGGTCGTGAGGTACTCAGCGCCCTGTTCCGTCACCAGGACCATATCCCCGATCGATGCCGCGCCGACGTCCCTGATGAACAGGTTGGGATGAAGCTCGAACAGCATCCCTGCCTGGACGAGGGCCGGCCTGCCGGTCGCTTGCCCCGCTTCGTAGGGTTGCGGGAACTCGCTCGTGCCGGCCGGATCTTCGTAGCTGTGACCCAGCGCATGGCCGGAGCGAAACTGGAAGACGCCTTCCTCGGCCGGAACGACACCCGCATTGCCTACGGTCGAAATCTCGGCGTTCGGCCGCAGGCCGTCGAACATGGCCGTGTGCATGGCAGCGACACGCGCGAAGATCCGCTCGGCATCGGGGTTGCTGCGTCCGATCGCGCCTGTACGAATGGCGTGCCCCCAATGTCCGTGCAGAATCAACATGATGCCGAGGAGAACCTGATCTCCTTCCTGGGGCACGTGGTAGTTCTCGTCGCGGGTATACCGGCAACGGTCGGGGATCGGCGCAACCGTCAGCCAGGTCTTGCACAGTTCGCAGCCGCGCGAACGGGCATGGTGCTCGAGCTCGGCCTGGATCTGGAAGACGGCCTTCCCCGCATGCAGTGCCGGTCCGAGGCGTTCGAAGATCTCGTCACAGATTCGTCCGGCTTCGCGATGGTAGGCAATCTCGACCGCGTCCTTTATCGCGCGACGTCGCGCCAGTTCGGGCGAACAGTCGATCCATCCGGAAGCCCCGGCAGCCGCCAGTCCGTCCCAAACCGCCATGGGTATTTCCTCGCGACCGACGAGTCCCACCCGGTTCGCTCCTGAGGGGAGCAGAGCAAGGACTTCCTTTGCGAGACCAGGCCCCTTTCCGAAACGCACGTCGCTTATCCAGGCTTGTTCGCGCGCCCGCATGACGGAGAAGACGTTGCCGATGGCGAGGGTCGGGGCTCCCTGCGCCGGCAGCACCAAGACCGATTGCGCGTACTCGGCATCCCAGTCCAGGAGATAGCGCAGGTTGCCATGGCTGCGCGTCGCCATCGCGAGTGCGCTGCCGTGGCCAAAGACCACCAGCGCCTGCAGGCCCTGCTCGACCATCCAGATCTGCAACGAACGGAGGCGCGCCTCCAAGACAACACGCGGGACGGGGCGGGACGGGTCGCATGGCGCGTCAGCGGCGGTGGGTTGAAGTTGCATGGTCATCGCGGCCCCCTGCGTGGTGCATTCCAAGATTTGTCGCTGCCATGCTCGAGCGCAACCGCGTCGGCAAAAGCGCCCAGCGCCTTCGGCGCGGCACGCTCCTTGCTCCAGAACGACCGTTCGATCATGCGTGCCGCTTCAGTGAGATGCAATTAATATTGCAGTGAAATGTTACGTTTGATGTGATCTGACGTGCGGACTAGGGTCTGCTTCCTCATCGGCCACCTCTCGGAACGGAAGACGAAATGAACGCGTTTCTCCATCGTCGTACATTCTTGGCGGGAAGTGCCGCAATGGCCGCCGGCCCGGCGTTTGCCGCCGGGTTTCCCGATCGGGCGCTGAAGCTCGTGGTGCCATTCCCGCCGGGCGCGGGAACCGATGCGACCGCGCGCATCGTGGCGCAGAAGCTGGCAGAAATTCTGCGGCAGACCGTCGTTGTCGACAATATTGCTGGGGCCAACGGACTGATCGGCATGAAGGCGGTGGCGAAGGCACCACCCGACGGTTACACGCTAGGTGTCGCCGTGCCTGGACCGATGGCCATCGCGCAATTCATGTTTCCCGACATGCAGTACGATCCCGAGGCCGACTTCGTCCCGGTGATCAAGATCAACGAGGCCCGTATCGGCCTGGTCGTTGGCAAGCATATCAAGGCAAACACCTTACAGGACCTGATTCGCCTGATCCGGGAGAATCCCGGCAAGATCAATGCCGGCAATGCCACGGTAGGCTCGGTCCATCACCTGATCGCGGAAATGTTCCGCAGCCAGGAGAAGCTCGATTTCACGCTGGTCAACTACAAGGGCGGAGCGGGTGCGCTGAACGACCTGATCGGCGGTCATGTCGATTTCATGTTCATCGGACTGTCGACCATCACCTCCCAAGTGAAGAATGGGACGCTCAAGGCGCTGATGGTGGTCGGCGACACACGGAGTTCAATCCTGCCCGATGTGCCGTGCAGCCGGGAACTTGGCATTCCGGGTCTGATCGGAGCGCAATGGCAGGGCATCGTGGTGCCGAGAGGAACGCCGCCTCAGGTGGTGGAGATCCTGCATGCGGCGTTGCTGCAGGCGCTGCGCGCGCCCGATGTGAAGGAAAAGCTCGAAGCCATCGGGACAGAGGTCACGACCGGATCGGCGGAGGAGTTCGCAGCCTTCCTGCAGGCCGAGCGCAAGCGTTGGGGACCGGTGATCAAGGCTGCCAATATCAAGGTGGAATGAAATGCGACGCGGGCTCGACGATCCCGTCGTCGGCGGCAAGATCCCCCAGGCTTACGACATCGAGACGCTGCCGATCATCACCTAAGGGCGGTCTGCATCGCGACGATGCATGGCTCGGCTGCAGGTCGGGCCTTGCGTGAACCGCGCCGGTAAACGTAGGTTCAGCGCCTTCGGGAGGAACAAGTGACGATCAAGGGCGCATACGACGGCATTACCGTTCTCGACTTCACGCAGGGCATCGCGGGGCCGCACGCCTCCATGCTGCTGGCGCTGCACGGCGCCGACGTGATCAAGGTCGAGCCGCCGGAAGGCGACTGGGGCCGCGCGCTGGGCGAGCTGAAGGGCGACCATTGCGCCCATTCCGTCGCCTTCAACCGCGGCAAGCGTTCGATCGCCCTCGACCTCAAGTCCGCCGATGGCATCGCCGTCGCCAAGAAGATCGCCGCCAAGGCGCATGTCGTGATGGAGAGCTTCCGGCCGGGCGTGATCTCGCGCCTGGGCTTCGGCTACGAGGACATCAAGAAGATCAATCCGAGCGTCGTCTACTGCTCGGTGTCGGGCTTCGGCCAGACCGGCCCCTACAGCAAACGTCCTACGGTCGACGGCCTGATCCAGGCGTTCAGCGGTATGATGGTGATGAACAAGATGCCGGACGGCACGCCGTGGCGGCAGGGCATGATCGCCGTCGACGTGACCACCGGTCTCTATACCTTCCAGGCGCTGGCGACGGCGCTGATGCGCCAGTTCCGCTTCAATGAAGGCTGTTTCATCGATTCGAGCCTGATGCGCGCGGCCGCCGCCTTCCAGGGCGCCAAGCTGATGGAATGGGTGTTCTCCAAGGGCGCACCGCCGGTGCTCTACATGCCGGCCGGCAGCTACAAGACGTCGAATGGCTACATCATGGTGAGCGCCATGCGGCCGCACCATTTCCGCCTGCTGTTCGAACTCATCGGCCGCCAGGACATCGCCGACGACCCCGACCTGCAGAGCCATGAGAACCGCATCAAGAACGCGGCCAAGATCATCAAGGCGCTGAACGAGACGATGCCGACCAAGACGACCGAGGAGTGGATCGCGATTCTGCAGCCCAAGGACGTGTTCTGCGAGCGGGTGAACAATTACTCCGACTATCTCGAGCATCCGCACGTCAAGGAATCGGGGGCCATCGACTGGATCGAGCAGGACGGGTTCGGCCGCATGCCGGTCGCCAACATTGCGGGCCTGCCGCCGGCATCGGAGCACGCGCCGCAGCAGCACGCGCCGCATATCGGCGAGGACGGACCCGATATCCTGAGCGAGCTGGGCTACGCCGCCGCCGAGATCGATGCGCTACTGGCGCGCGGCGGCGTGCGGGCGCCGGCGCCGGCCGTCAAGGCAGCGGACTGAGAACGAAGCGTTCGATGTCGCGGCGGCTGCGCAGCCGCACGACGCGCTTCTCTCCCGCCAGCGCTTCGCACTCCTGGGCGAAGCGCTCGCGATTTCGGCGGTGCGTCTTCAGCGCATAGAGCAGGATCGAGTTCCGGCTGAGGAAGGCGTTGGACAGGGTTTCGCGATTGCCCGTGCCCCACAGCTCCTCGCGCGTGACGGCGCGCTTCACCGTGCGCCGCACCAGGCGCGACATCACGACGGGTAATGGCAGGTCGAGCCAGACCAGTGTGTCGGCCGGACGCCACACGAGATCCCTCACCTGGCCGTAATTGCCGACGACGATCCAGCCGTCGTCGGCGGTCTCGCGCTCGACGCGATGACGGAACAGGTCGACCGGCGCCGGTTGCCAGTCGCGCCCCCAGAAGAGCGCATCGAGCTCGACCACGCGCAGGCCGGCGCGTTCGGCGAGGCGCTCGGCCAGCCAACTCTTGCCCGATCCCGTCGTCCCGAACACCGCCACCCGTCGCATGGACAAACTCTAGCGTCCGCCGCTGGCATTCTGCAGGGACGCTTTTCGCCACACCCCGGCGCCGCCGGACCTGTTGCCGCCCGGCGGCAGATCGGGGACAGTCGCCCATGCATATCGGACTCATCGCGGGCATCGGGCCGGCCGCCACCGACTTCTACTATCGGGGCCTGATCGACCGGCATGTCGGCGTCGGCATTCCGCTCGAGCTCACAATGGCGCATGCCGATGTGCGCGAGATGAGCCGCAATCTCGTGGGCAAAAATCCCAAGAGACAGGCTGAAATCTTCGCCGGCCTTGTCGGCCGCCTGAAAGCGGCCGGCGCCGAGGCCGCTGCCATCACCTCCATGGGCGGCCATTTCTGCGTAAGCGAGCTCATGGCGATCTCGCCGCTGCCTATCCTCAATGCCATTCCGGCGGTCGACGCCGCGCTGGCCAAGGGACGGTTCAGGAAGATCGGAATCCTGGGAACCCGCACTGTCATGGAATCTAAACTATATGGCGGCATCCCCTCGGTGGAGGTCGTCCCGACGGAAGGTGCCGCGCTCGATCTCGTCCATGACAACTACGTCGCGATGGCGACGATCGGACACGTGACCGAGGCCCAGCGCCAGGTCTTCTTCGAGGCCGGTCGCGCACTTTGCGCGCAGGGCGCCGAGGCGATCATGCTGGGCGGCACCGACCTCTTCCTGGCTTTCGCCGGACACGATCCCGGCTTTCCCGTCATCGACTGCGCCGACATCCATGTCGACGCGATCCACGCCACATCGGCCGCCTGACGGCCCGGAGCATCCACATGGCCGAAGACACCCGCCCCCGCCGCTTCGCCGTCCTGATCGACGCCGACAATACGTCACCGCGCATCGCCGCCGGCCTGTTCGAGGAGATCGCCAAGTTCGGCGAGGCCAGCGTTCGCCGCATCTACGGCGACTTTTCGAGCACGCGCCTCAAGTCGTGGGCCGAGATCCTGCAGAAGTACGCGATCGATCCCTATCAGCAGTTCGCCTACACGTCGGGCAAGAATGCTTCCGACATCGCGCTCGTGATCGATGCGATGGACCTGCTGCACAGCCGGCGGTTCGACGGCTTCTGTCTCGTCTCCTCCGACAGCGACTTCACACGCCTTGCATCCCGCCTGCGCGAGGAGGGGGCCGACGTCTATGGCTTCGGCGCGCAAAAGACACCCGAAAGCTTCCGACAGGCCTGCCGGCGGTTCATTTACACTGAGAACCTCCTGCCCGAGGCCGCGGTAACCACGGCCGGCGAGGGCGCGGCTCCGAAATCTTTGCAGCCCGCCAGCGCCGCCATCCCCTTCCTGACGAAGGCGATCGCGCAGATGGAGACGGAAGACGGCTGGGTGAGTCTCGGCGCGGTCGGCCAGCGACTCGCCAACATCGCCTCGGATTTCGACCCGCGCACCTACGGCTTCCGCAAACTCAGCGACCTCATCCGCAAGACCGGCGCCTTCGACATGGAACAGCCGGACGGACGCACCGTGCGCATTCGTGCCAAGCCGCCCCAGCCCCTTGCGGAAAGCGCCCCCGCCCGCAGTCGCGGCCGTGGCAGGGGACGTGGCAGAGGAGCCGCTTCCGCCGCGCCGCGGTCACAATCGGCTTAGTCGCCATAGAGTCGCAGCGCTGGGCCATTTCGCTCGTTGCTTTTGTCCAGACCGCCCCCTAAGCCCGATTTGCGGTTGCCGACGCCCGCTCCTCTTCTCAAGGAAATCCACTCGTTTGAGCACCCCTCTGGAAGCTGCCGGCCCGCGCGAGCAGGTGGCGAAAGCCGCCCGCGCCTGGGCTCAGGTCCTGTCGCGCTATCGCCAGCCCAGCAACAGCCGCAGCATTTTCGAGATCGCCGTCACGGTGGTGCCGCTGGTCGCCTTGTGGGCCCTGGCCTGGGCAACGCTCGACATCGGCTATTGGCTGGCGCTGCCGCTGGCCTTCGCGGCCGGGGCCTTCATGGTTCGGCTGTTCGCGATCCAGCACGATTGCGGGCATGGCGCCTTCTTCCGCCAGCGCTCGGCGAACGACTGGATCGGGCGCCTTGCCAGCGTGCTGACGTTGACGCCTTACGACGTGTGGCGCCGCACGCATGCGACCCATCACGCCAGCACCGGCAATCTCGACAAGCGCGGCCTCGGCGACGTCGACACGCTGACGGTCGAGGAATATCGCGCGCGCTCGATGTGGGGCCGGCTGCGCTATCGTCTCTATCGCCATCCGCTGGTCATGTTCGGTCTCGGACCGGCCTACCTCTTCATCGTCCAGCATCGCCTTCCGATCGGCCTGATGCGCGATGGCTGGCGGCCGTGGGTCAGTACGATGACGAACAACCTGGCGATCGTTCTGGTCGCCGGTCTGCTCATCTGGCTGGTCGGCATCAAAGCCTTCCTGCTGATCCACCTTCCGGTGCTGCTGCTCTCCGCCTCGGTCGGGGTCTGGCTGTTCTTCGTCCAGCACCAGTTCGAGCATACGAAGTGGGACAACGATCCCGATTGGAACCTGCACGAAGCCGCCCTGCACGGCAGCTCGCACTACGATCTGCCGGCTTTCCTGCGCTGGTTCACCGCCAACATCGGCATCCATCACGTCCATCATCTCAGCAGCCGCATCCCCTACTACCGGCTGCCGCTCGTGCTGCGCGACCACCCCGAGCTTCGGGAGGTCGGGCGCTTGACCCTGCTCCAGAGTTTCCGTTGCGTGCGCCTGGTCCTGTGGGACGAGACGCAGCGTCGCCTCGTGTCCTTCCGCGAGGCGCGCGCCTCACGCGTCTGAGGGACAGCTCTTCAGCAGATTTGCGGCGGCTGGATCGCCCGGCGCCAGCGCGAGGCAGTCCTCGAAGAGGGTTCGCGCCGTGGCGATGTCATGGTGTAGCAGGGCCTCGACCCCGCGCAGCAACGACGCGCGCGTTCTGAGCTTGGCCTCGCGCTCCGGCGGCGGGTCGCGGTCGAACACCTCGAACAGCACCACCGGCCGCGTCTTGCCCCTGACCACCACGACATCGAGGGGACGGATCGCGTAGGCATCGGGATCCGCCAGCTGATCGTAGGTGTACTGCGAGATCAGCATGCGGACCCGGTAGACCTTCGTGAGGCTCTCGATCCGCGAGGCAAGGTTGACCGCATCGGAGATCACCGTGCCATCCATGCGATGCAGCTCGCCGATCGTTCCCATCATCAGCGAGCCGGTGTTGAGACCGGTCCCGATGGCCACCGGCGCCAGGCCCTTTGCCGCGCGCGGGGCATTGAACGAGTCCAGCGCGTCCAGCATGGCGAGACCGGCCCGCAAGCCGTCGTCAGCCGTTTCGAACAGGGCCATGATCGCATCGCCGATATATTTGTCGATGAAGCCGCCATGGTCGCGGATCACCGGCCCCACATGCTCGAGATAGGCGTTGATGAACGCGAAGTTCTCGTCCGGTGTCATCGTCTCCGACAGCGCCGTGAAGTTGCGAATGTCGGAGAACATGATGGTCATGTGCTCGCGCTTGTTGTCGCCCAGCGCGACCGAGACGATGTTCGGCTTGCCGATCTTGGCGAGGAACGCCTGCGGCACGAATCGCTCGATCGCCAGGTTGGTTTCCCGCAGATCGTTGATCCTCGACCGCACCGAATCGCGCATCGACGCGAAGCTGCGGGCGAGATGTCCGATCTCGTCGCTGCGGTCGGTGTTGGCAATCGCATGATCGAGGTCACCGCCGGCGATGGCGCCGGCCTCGCCGCGCAGGTTCAGCAGCGGATCGATAATCTGGCGCTGCAACAGCCGCGAGGCGATCCAGAAGATCAACGGCAACATCAGCGCCAGCATGACCATCGAGCTCACGAACACATGCACGACGGCCTGTCGGGCGAGCGCCAGGTCGTAGGTGACCTTGCGCACGATCATCATCGGCCTCTCGCCCTTGATCGTGTCCGCCCTGTTGTAGCGGCTGTAGGTCGTGACGCCGTGGCCGGAAGCGTCAGGCACCTCGAGGCGCCCTTCCCTCAGGATCTCCCGAGTCAGCTTGGGATCGAGCTTCTCGCCGGGCCGGATCAGCGACCAGGTTCCCGACGCATTGATCAGGTAGATGTCGACATCGGTCACATAGGCGTTCGACTTGACCGCGTCGGAAAAGTAATCGTGGAAGAAGTACTGGCTCATCCAGCTGAAGTCGCTCTGCTTCAGCGTCGCGCGGACCTCGGTGGAGGCCTCGATGAGGTAGTCCTTACCCGGTGGGCCGTAATAGGTGTAGGTGCGCAGCGTGCCGGTCACCGACGACAGGTCGATCCCGTCGCTCATCGCCTTGCCCTTGCCGAACACCGAATCGAGGAAGTCGGTGAAGGGCCCCTTCGGAAAGACCAGGCCCATATCGTAGGCCAGGTTGGTGTTGAAGATCTTGTGGTCGCGATTGATGAAGTAGAGGTGCGCGACACCGTATTTGGCCGAGAGCGCGTTCAGTTCGTCGACCGTCAGGTCGGCCGGAGCGCGGCCCATGCGCTCCACCTCCGCCTCGATCTGGGGCAGCACCTTGGCCATGACCGCCGTGTTGCGCTCGTTCTCGCTGCGCAGCATCGTTTCGAAGACGTCGAAGCGTTCGCTGAGGCTGGCCTCGATGCGGCGCAGCTCCTCGTCCTGCAGCCTCGAGACCAGGCGGTACATGGCGAGCGACGCCACGATCGTCGCGCCCAGGCTCACGGCCACCAGGACCGTGAGCAGGAAGAGACCGACCTTTCGCTTCATCGAAGGGCCGGTCCTTCAGCCGATCAGGTATTCTGCCACAGCCGTGTCGTATAGGCGCCCTCGACATTGGCGTCGATCTGCGCCGCGACGGCCTCGCTCTCGCCGATGCGGGGCGCGATGATCTTGCCGAACGAGATGCGTCCGGGCGCCGGCCAGGCCTTCGGGTCCCACAGCTTGGCGCGCACGATCGAGCGGGCGCAGTGAAAATAGCAGTGCTGGATATGGACGCGTGTCGCCAGCAGCGCCGGCTTGCCGAGCGAGCTCAGCGACGCGAGAAGGTCGGCGTCGTCGTGGATCTCCGCGGTGCCGGAAATGCGCAGCGTCTCGCCGGTCGCCGGCACCAGCGCGATGATGCCGATCTTGCCGGTGGCGATGATGTTGCTCAGGCCAAACGCCAGGTTGTTGCCGACCCGCTCGGGGATCACCAGCGTCTTTGGATCCTCCATCCGGATGAAGCCCGGTTCGTCGCCCTTGGGAGACACTTCAATGGTGCCGTCCGCCGACGTCGTGCCGACCAGGGCAAAGGGGCAGCGCTTCAGGAACTCGATCGACTGATCGTCCAGCGCGTCGAGGATCTTGACGCGCGCGGCCGGCCGCGGCTCGGCAATGATGCGCCGCAGCTCTTCCGTCGTGCTGATGCGAGCCATGAGACAACTCCTTGGAAACGCGTTTCGGGGCAACATCCGCTACTTGCGAACGACTTGCAACCTCGGCTGCGTTGGGGGCTCTCCGCCTCCATCATGCGAAGTGCGGCGCCACCTCGAGCATGAAGCGCTGCATCTGCTCCTTCACCATCGCATGCGGCTTCTGGCCGTAGTTGAAGTAGAGGATGACCTCGGCGACGCCGGCCGCTTCGACCTGCTTCAGAGTGTCGACGATGTGCTGTGGGCTGCCGCACAGGATCGACTTGTCGGTCAGCTTCTCCGGCCGCATGTCGCGCAGGATATTCACGATGTCGACGAAGTACCTGTAGGTCGGCGGCACCTTCTCGCCCGTCGCCGAGGGAAAGGCCGCGATCAGCGCATCCTGGAAGTAGCGGACCAGCGCTTCCTTGCCGTAGCGCTCCTCCTCCGGCGTCGAGGCGATGTGCACGAAGTAGGAGCACATGGCCCGCCGCATCGGCCGCTTGAACCCGGTCTCGCAGGTCTCGCGATAGACCCGCACCGCGTCGGCCAGCGAGCCGTAGACCATGGCCGCGGCGAACGGCGCATAGATCACGTTCCAGTCGTTCTTTGCCGCCAGCTCCATCGACGGCCGCGAAAAGCAGGCCACATACGGCCTGAGAGGGCTCTGCGCCGGCTTCGGGCGCACCTCGACGTCGTTGAACTCGTAGAACCGGCCCTTGTGGGACCACGTGCCGGGCTCGGTCCAGGCGCGCCACACGATCTCCAACCCCTCGGCGAACAGCTCGGCGGAGTCGTCGAAGGGCATCTGGAACGGATCGTATTCCTTGCGATCGTAGCCACGGCCGGCGGCGAAATCGACCCGGCCGCCCGACAGGAGATCGAGCGTTGCCCATTCCTCGGCGACATGCAGCGGATGGTGCACCGGCAGCAGGGTCACGGCCGGCGCCAGCCGCAGCTTGGTCGTGGCGCCCGCCAGTTGCGCCAGCATCGCCAACGGCGAGGCGTTGACGCCCAGCAGGTTGAAGTGATGTTCGCCGATCCAGGCCGAGTTCAGCCCGACCTTCTCGGCCCACAGCGCCTCGGCGTAGATGTCCTTGATGAAGGATTCGGCTGTGCGCGGATTGTTCGGATAGCGGTTGTCCGAGAGCGTGAAGTAACCGAACTGCATGATCAGGCCGCCTGCTGCGCCACTTCGGAGAGGGAGACGATCCAGTCGCGGAACGCCTTGATCTTGCGCCGCCGGATCGCCTCCGGCGGATAGACGAGATAATAGGCGAAGTCCGAGGAGCGCTTGAAATCGAAGGGGACGACCAGCCGGCCGGCCTTGAGGTCGGGCTCGACCAGAGGGTTGCGCCCCAGCGCGACGCCCAGCCCGTCCATCGCCGCCTGATAGGCCGCCAGCGCGAAATCGAACGAGACGCCACGCGAGGCATCGAAACCCTTCACGCCCGCGGCCGTCAGCCAGACCTGCCAGTCGTCGGGAAAGCTGCCGATATGGAGCAAGGTGAAACGCTTGAGGTCGGCCGGCTTCTTGAGGCCGTTCGGTCCCTTGAGCAGTGAGGGCGCGCAGACCGGCATGACGTCCTCGCTGACCAGTCGCTCGGCCAGCAGGTTCGGCCATTGGCCGCGGCCATAGCGGATGCCGATGTCGACGTCCTCGCGCGAGAAATCCACCAGCGACGTGCCCGTCGAGATGCGGACGTCGATCTCCGGATGCGAGCGTTGGAAGCCGCCCAGTCTCGGCACCAGCCATTTCACCGCGAAGGACGAGGTCGTGGTCACCGTGAGGTTGCCGCCCTTGTCCTTCTGCAGCAGCTTCTCGGTCGCCTCGTTGAGCTGGTCGAAGGCCGCACGGACCGAGGGGAGATAGGCCTGACCGGCCTCGGACAGCAGCAGCGAACGATTGCGCCGCACGAACAATTTTAATCCGAGTCTCTGCTCGAGGCCGCGCACCTGGTGGCTGATCGCGGCCTGCGTGACGCTCAATTCCTCGGCGGCATCGGTAAAACTCATATGGCGTGCCGCGGCTTCGAAGGCACGCAAGCCGTTGAGCGGCGGCAGGGATCGTTTCATCGCGAATCCTTCACATGAGCTATTTTAATCAAAACAGGACAAAGGGTCGTTTGTAAAGGGGGCCCCCCGGGCGCACATCCACGCCAACAGAGTTCAACCCTTTCGGGAACAGTTCGATGGCCAACATATCTCTCCAGTATTCTTCGCAGGCCTCGATGGCCGGCACCTTCACCGCCTTCGGTCAGATCCTGGCGACGTGGCGCGAGCGCGCCCGGCAGCGCCGCGAGCTTGCCAACCTCGACTACCGCACGATGCGTGATCTGGGCATCAGCCCGACCGACGTCCAGTTCGAGGCGAACAAGCCCTTCTGGCGCGGCTGACATCCGAATCCGGAGGGGTCCCGTTTCATACCCTGCACGGGACCATCCCACTCCGGTACCTGGCCGGCGGTCGCCCCTGCCTCCCTTGCGACCGCCGGCTTTTTCTTGCCCGTTCTTCTTTGCCAGCCGGCGCGGCTCTGCTAGAGCCGCCGCGTGGCGCTCAATGACCAGCAGATCCAGGCCCTCGGCCGCGACGCCCTTCAGCGGGCGGCGGCAGGCGATTTCGCGTCCGCCGAAGAGATGTTCGCCCGCATCGTCGAGGCGCGGCCCAACATGGGCCAGGCCCTCCATCTGCTGGGCCAGTTCCGGCTCAAGCTGGGCCGATTCGCCGAGGCTCGCGAGCCGCTGGAGCGCGCCGCCCAGTTCCTGCCGCGCGACGTCTCGGCCCAGACCAACCTCGCCGGCTGCCTGATCCAGCTCGGCCGGCACGAACAGGCGCTGGCCGCCCTCGCCAAGGCCGCGCGGCTGAAGCCGGACGACGCCGCCATCTCGCACAATACCGGCCGCACCCTAGAAGCCCTGGGGCGGACCGAGGAAGCCGAGCGCGCCTACGATCTCGCTCTGTCGATCGACCATCGGCTGCTGCCGGCGCTCAGCGCCCGGGCGGAGCTTCTGGTCGCGCGCGGCGAATGGGCGGGTGCCCTTGCCGATCTCGAAACGGCGCTGGTCAGCCAACCCAACGAACCGCGCATCAGGCTGCGGCGCGGCGAGCTGATGCTGCGCCAGGGCGACTGGTGGCGCGGGCTTGCCGACTACGAGGCGCGGCTGGAGATCCCGGGCGAGCGTTACACGCCGGACCTGCCGCGCTGGCAGGGCGAATCGCTGGAAGGCCGTCTGCTGCTCTATCCCGAGCAGGCCGACATCGAGAGCGACGCCGCCCTGCGCGATACGTTGATGCTGGCGCGCGGGGTCGAGGCCAGCGTGCAATGCAGCGCGACCCTCGCCGACTGGCTCGACGGTCCCACGGTACGACGTGGCGAATCCCTGGAAGGGTTCGCGGCCGCCGCTCCGCTGCGCAGCCTGCCACTCCTCCTGAATTGGACGAGCGACGCGCCGCCGCCGTCCGCCAGGCTAAGACGCACGCCCGAACCTTCGTCGCGCATCGGATGGTTCACCGCCGCCGAACCGCCCCCGGCCCTCGCCGGGCTCGATCTCGTGCGCACCTCCGACGAGATCGCGGCTTGTCGCCTGGTCGTGGGCGACGACATCTGGCCTGTTCATGCTGCGGCGGCGCTCGGCATCCCGACCGTGATCCTGCTGCCCCGTATCGCAGACTGGCTCTGGGGACCGAGGCTCGGAATATCGCCGTGGTATGCGTCTGCGGAACTACTGCGCGACGATGATCGCGAAGGGCTGGCGGCGCGGCTCGCCGGGTGCTGATATCCGCCTCCGGCGGAAACCCCACACCCAGAGGCCAAACCCATGGGCAAGACCCTGTTCGACAAGATCTGGGACAGCCACGTCATCACCGATCTCGGCAACGGCTTCGTGCTGCTGCACATCGATCGCCTGCTGCTCCATGACATGTCGGGGGGCAAGGCGCTGAAGGAAGCCATCGATAAAGGCTATCCGCCGGTGCAGCCGCGCCTGATCTACGGCACGCCCGACCACACCATGTCGACCAGGCCCGGCCGCACGGAACATACCCATCCGCCGGGCCTGCCGCTGATCAAGTCGATGCGCGAAACGACCAGCGCCTACGGCATCAAGCTGTTCGACCTCGGCCAGGACGGCCAGGGAATCGTGCACGTGATGGGCCCCGAGCAGGGGCTGACGCTTCCCGGCACGACGCTGGTGTGCGGCGACAGCCATACCTCCACCCATGGCGGCATGGGCGCGCTGGCCTTCGGCATCGGCTCGTCCGAGCTGGTGCATGTAATCGCCACGCAGACCATGGTGCAGCGCAAGCCCAAGCGTATGCGCGCCAGCTTCGAGGGCAAGCTGATGCCGGGCGTCACGGCCAAGGACATGATCCTTCACCTGATCGGCGAACTCGGTACGGCCGCCGGCACCGGCTACTCGGTCGAGTATGCGGGCTCTGCCGTGCGGGCGCTGCCGGTCGAGGCGCGGCTGACACTCTGCAACCTCACCATCGAGATGGGCGCGCGCACCGGCATGGTGGCGCCCGACGACACGACCTACGAATACCTGAACGGCCGCGACTATGCGCCGAAGGGCGCGATGTGGGACCGCGCCGTCGCACACTGGCGCTCCCTGCCGACCGATCCCGATGCCGAGTTCGATCGCGAGCACACGATCGACATGAAGAACGTCGCGCCACAGATCACCTGGGGCACCAGCCCCGAGCATGTCATTGCCGTCGATCGCGCCATCCCCGATCCGCGCACCGGTCCCGAAGAGAAGCGCGGCGCCTGGGAAGCGGCGCTCCAGTATCAGGGGCTCGAGCCCGGCAAGCCGATCGAGGGCACACAGGTCGACTGGGTGTTCATCGGCTCCTGCACCAACAGCCGCATCTCCGACCTCCGCGCCGCCGCCGAGATCGTGAAGGGCCGCCACAAGGCCGACCATGTCACCGCCTGGGTCGTGCCGGGTTCGGTGCGCATCAAGGCCGAGGCCGAGGCCGAGGGCCTCGACCGTGTGTTCACCGACGCCGGCTTCGAATGGCGCGAACCCGGCTGCTCGATGTGCCTCGCCTCCAACGGCGAAAGGGTGCCACCCGGCAAGCGCAGCGTCTCGACCTCCAACCGCAACTTCGTCGGGCGCCAGGGCCCCGGCGCGCGCACCCATCTCGCGAGCCCCGCCATGGCCGCCGCCGCCGCCATCAAGGGCGCCATCGCCGACGTGAGAAAGATGTAACGCAAGACCTCACCCTGAGGAGCGCGTAGCGCCTCGAAGGGTGAGAACGAGCACCACGATTGTTGCCCATCCTTCGAGACGCGCGCTGCACGCGCTCCTCAGGATGAGGTGGTAGGAGGAGACTCAGGATGGACAAGTTCACCAAGGTGACGGGCGTCGCCACGCCGCTGATGCGCCAGAACGTCGACACCGACCTGATCATCCGCATCGAGCGGCTGGTCGACAATGTGACGCGCGAGGGGCTCGGGCCCTATGCCTTCGAGCAGATCCGCTTCAAGCCCGATGGCAGCGAGGATCCGGACTGCATCTTCAACCAGACGCCCTATCGCGATGCGCCGATCATCCTCAGCCGGGAGAATTTCGGCTGCGGCTCGAGCCGCGAGGGCGCGGTGTGGGCGCTGAAGGGCATGGGCATCAAGGCGGTGATCGCGCCCTACTTCGGCGACATCTTCAACAACAACTGCTTTCAGAACGGGCTATTGCCGGTGGCTTTGCCGATCCACGAGATCGAGCAGCTCGCCGACGAGATGAAAGCCTCGCCCGGCAACGCGCGCATCACCGTCGACCTCGAGAACTGCCAGGTGATCTCGCCGACCGGCCGCACCATCCCGTTCCAGGTCGATGCCAGGCGCCAGCACGCCATGCTGAACGGGCTCGACGACATCGCGCTCACCATGTCGCGGCGCGACGAAATCGAGGCGTGGCAGTCCTCGGACAAGAGCTCGCGTCCGTGGGTCTGGCTGTAGGCACTTGAGCCCGCTGCATCCCCTGCGTCGGGCATGAGCCCGACGCACTTAGCGGCGGCCCTCCTCATCGTGGCGATGTGGGGGCTGAACTTCACGGTCATCCGGTTCGGCCTCGACGAGTTCACGCCCTTCGCCTTTGCGACCTGGCGTTTCCTGCTGGGCGCGCTGCCGGCTTTGTTCATTCCGAAGCCCAACGTATCGTGGGCGGCGCTCGCCGGGATCGGCGGCCTGATGTTCGCCGGCCAGTTCGTCTTCCTGTTCTTCGCCATGGGCGCGGGTCTGCCGCCCGGACTCACCTCTGTGCTGGTGCAGCTCCAGGGGCCGCTCACCGTCGTGCTGGCCGCCTTGTTGCTGCGCGAGCATGCGACGCGGGGGCAGTGGCTCGGCCTCGCCGTCGCGGTCGCCGGCGTCGTGCTGCTCGCACGCTCGATCTCGGACGACACGCCGCTGCTCGCCGTCGGCCTGGCGCTGATGTCGGCCTTCACCTGGGCGCTGGGCAATCTCGTCTTCCGCTCGGCCCGCGGCGTTTCGATGTTCGCCGTCACCGTCTGGGCGAGCGTCCTGCCGCCGATCCCCCTGGCGCTCGCGTCCCTCGTGCTCGACGGGCCGGCGGCGCTCGCCGCGCCGATCCTCGCGCCGACCTGGCTTGGCTGGTTCGTACTCTTCTACACGGTCGTTCCGGTGATGTGGCTGGGCTACCTGATCTGGGGCACCTTGCTGCGCACCTATCCCGCCGCGAAGGTCGGCCCCGTCAGCCTGCTCGTGCCCTGCGCAGCGATCGCCATCTCGGCCTACCTGACCGGCGAGCCGCTGTCCGGGGAGCGCCTCGTGGCCGTGGCGGTCGTGCTGGGCGGCGTGGCGATCGGCGTCTATGCCTCGGCGCGCCGCCTGCGCTGAGCCCCTCGCGCGGACTTGCCGAACACCGACGGTGGGACGGCGCGAGCCACGACCTCGCGCAGCGCGAAGCTCGATTCCAGCCGGGCGACCCGCGGCAGGCGCGAGAGTTCGGTGCGATGGATGCGCTCGAAATCCTCGATGTCGCGCGCCAGCACGATCACGACATAGTCGTCGCTGCCCGACATCAGGAAGCAGCGCACCACCGAGGGGCAGTCGAGCACTCCCGCCTCGAACGCTTTCAGCGCCTCGTCGCTCTGGCTCTCCAGAGTGATCCGCACCACCACCGTCGTGCCCAGGCCGAAGCGGCCGAGATCGAGCACGGCCTGATAGCCGCGGATGAGGCCCGCCTCCTCGAGCGCGCGCTGCCGCCTCGCCACTGCCGTGGCGGACAGGCCGACCCGCGCGGCAAGCTCGACCTGGCTGACGCGGGCATTCTCCGTCAGCTCCGACAGGATGGTGGCGTCGATCTTGTCGAGATGCATGTGCGGAATCCTGCGTGCTTTCGCGGTTCAACGTAGAATTTCGGCAGGAGAGACACAATTCATCTTCAGAATGCCGGGAAACAAACCCGCCTTCCTTGGTTTGATGACACCCGAAACAGCCTGGAGATTTGTCCTATGCGCGTCGGTGTGCCGAAAGAGATCAAAATGCATGAATATCGCGTCGGGCTGACGCCCGGCGCGGTCCGCGAATACGTCCATGCCGGCCACGAGGTCGTGGTCGAGACCGGCGCCGGCGCCGGGATCGGAGCAAGCGACGAGGTCTACCGCACGGCGGGTGCCCGCATCGCCGGCACCGCCGCCGAGATCTTCTCGACCGCCGAGATGATCGTGAAGGTGAAGGAGCCGCAGCCCGGCGAATGGGCGCAACTGCGCTCCGGCCAGATCCTGTTCACCTATCTCCATCTCGCCGCCGATCCAGCACAGGCCAAGGGCCTGCTCGACTCGGGCTGCACCGCCATCGCCTACGAGACCGTGACGGATCCTCGCGGCGGCCTGCCGCTGCTGGCGCCGATGAGCGAGGTCGCCGGGCGACTTTCGATCGAGGCGGCGGGCGGCGCGCTGCAGCGCCATCGCGGCGGCCGCGGCCTGCTGCTGGGCGGCGTGCCGGGCGTCAAGCCGGCCCATGTCGTCGTACTGGGCGGCGGCGTCGTGGGCACGCATGCCGCGCGCATGGCCGCAGGCCTCGGCGCCGAAGTCACGGTGCTCGACCGCTCGCTGCCGCGGTTGCGCGAGCTAGACGACCTGTTCCAGGGCCGGGTCCGCACGCGCTATTCGACGATCGACTCCATCGAGCAGGAAGTGTTCTCGGCCGACGCCGTGATCGGTGCCGTGCTGGTGGCCGGCGCCACCGCCCCCAAGCTGGTGACCAAGGCGATGCTCAAATCGATGAGGCCGGCTTCGGTGATCGTCGACGTCGCCATCGACCAGGGCGGCTGCTTCGAGACCTCGCACGCCACCACGCATGCCGAACCGACCTACGAGGTCGACGGCATCATCCACTATTGCGTGGCCAACATGCCGGGCGCGGTGCCGGTGACCTCGAGCGAGGCGCTGAACAACGCGACCCTGCCCTTCGGCCTCGCTCTGGCCGCCACGGGCCTCGCCGCCCTCGCCGGGAACCCGCATCTCGCGGCAGGCCTCAACGTCCATCGCGGCCGGCTGACGCACAAGGCGGCCGCCGCAAGCCTCGGCCTTGCCTACTCGCCCGCCGAACAGGCGATCGCTGCGTGATCCTCAAACTCTTCCCCTTTGCGGAGTCCGCAAAGGGGAAGTGCCCTCGTCATACGACGGCGATGAGGTCTAGACCTTCTCCAGGCCGCACCATTCGGCGATGAACAGCGCCGTCGACTGAGTGATCTTGCGGATCGACTCGATGTTCACCCGCTCGTCGAAGCCGTGCACGTCGTCGGACTGCGGCCCATAGACCAGCGCCGGCAGGCCGGCATAGAGGCCGAAGAAGCGGGCATCGGTCGTGCCGGTGGTGCGGCGGTCGTCGAGTTCCGCGCCAAACACCGTCTTGTGCGCCTCGGCCAGGACGTCGCGCACATGCTCGTGGTTCTTGAGCACGTAGGGCTCGGCCTGGAAGCCTTCCCAGCTCACCGTCGGCAGGTTGTTGCCGAGGAAGGGATCGTTGGCCGCGGCCTGACGGATCGTGTCCTCGACCTCCTGCCGGCACTCCTTGAGCGTCTGTGTCGGCAGCACGCCGACGCGCATGTCGAAGGTGCACCAGGACGGGACCGAACTGGCCCAGTCGCCGCCCGCGATCTTGCCGACGTTGAAGTTCACCGGATGGTGATGGTCGCAATAGTGCTTGTCGTGGGCCTTCAGCGCGTTCCACTTCTTCTCGAGTTCGCGCAGCTGCTGGATCAGACGGAAGGCCGATTCGATGGCGTTCGAGCCGGCATCGGCCTTGTAGACATGCACCGGGTGGCCGGTGACCTTGACCTGGAACCACATGACGCCGACCTGCGCCACGGTGAGCGTGCAGCCCGACGGTTCAGGGATCAGCGCCGCCTCGGCGCGATAGCCGCGCTGCAGGCAGGCGAGCGCGCCGTTACCGGTGCATTCTTCCTCGACCACCGACTGCTGATAGACGTCGGCCGCCGGCATGTAGCCCAGCGCGCGGAGCGCGCGCAGCGCGAAGACGTTCAGGATCAGCCCGGCCTTCATGTCGCCCGAGCCGCGGCCGTACATCCAGCCGTCCTTGACGTAGGCGTCGTAGGGATTGCGCGTCCACATCTCGTGCGGCCCCTCGGGCACCACGTCGATATGGCCGTTGAGGATCAGCGACCGGCCCTTCGGATTGGACGGCCGCCAGGCGCCGACCACGTTCCAGGCATCGTCGTAATCCAGCGAATGCGGCGAGTAGCCCGGCAGGTGCTTGAGGTCGTCGATCTTGACCTGCCAGCGATCGATGCCGAGCCCGTCCTCCTTGAAGAGGCGGGCCATCATGTCCTGCGCCGGGGCTTCCTGGAACCGGGTCGAGGGAATCCGTACCAGGTCGGCCAGTACGTTCGTCTGATCGTCGAAGCGGCGATCGACTTCGTCCATGATTTTGGACTTGAGCGATGAATCGAGCATGCGTGGACTTTGGCGCAGCCCCGGTACGCCGTCTATAGTTTCGGCGGAGGAAACAAAATGTACCCGGGCAAAAATGCGACGACGCAGGCGTCCCATCCTGCGGTGATCATGGCCGGCAGCGGCGAGACCGTGACCTATGGCGAGCTGGAAGCGCGCAGCAACCGGCTGGCGCACCTGCTGCGCGCCCATGGCGTGAAGCGGCTCGACCACTATTCGATCTTCATGGAAAACAACGCGCGCTACGTGGAGTGCTGTACCGCCGGCGAACGCGCCGGCACCTACTACACGTGCGTGAATTCGTTCCTGACGGCCGAAGAGCTTGCCTACATCCTGAACAACAGCGCCTCGAAAGTGCTGATCACCTCCCAGGCCAAGCGGGACGTGGCCCTCGCGGCCCTGCCGCACTGTCCGGGGATCGCGCTCTGCATCGTCGTCGACGGGCCCGGTGGCGGATCGGCCGGCCGCGCGAAGATCGTCAATCTCGCGCAAGAGACGACCGGCTTGCCCGCGACGCCGATCGCCGACGAGTCGCTCGGGACCGCGATGCTCTACTCGTCCGGCACTACGGGACGGCCAAAGGGGATCGTACGGCCGCTGGCCGAACAGGCGCCGTCGCAGCTCCTGCCGATCTTCTCCTTCCTGCTGAAGCTCTGGCAGTACCGCGAAGGCATGATCTACCTCTCGCCGGCGCCGCTCTACCATTCGGCGCCCCAGGCGGCGGTGAACCTCACGATCCGCATGGGCGGCACCGTGATCATCATGGAGCGTTTCGACCCCGAGCATTACCTGCAGCTCATCGAAAAGCATCGCGTCACGCACAGCCAGCTCGTGCCGACGATGTTCTCGCGGATGCTGAAGCTGCCGGAGGAGACGCGGAAGCGGTACGACCTCGGTTCGCTGGAGATCGCCATTCATGCGGCGGCGCCCTGCCCGGTCCAGGTGAAGGAACAGATGATCGGCTGGTGGGGCCCGATCATCCACGAATATTACGGCGCCACCGAGGGGCTGGGCTTCACCGCCTGCAACTCGCAGGAATGGCTGGCGCACAAGGGTACGGTGGGACGCGTCCTCCTGGGCGAACTGCACGTGCTCGACGATGACATGAAGCCGCTGCCCACCGGCACGGCCGGGACCCTGTGGTTCAGAACCGCGACGCCGTTCGAGTATTTCAACGACCCCGCCAAGACGCGCGAGGCGCGCTCCGAGGACGGCACGATGAGCACGGTGGGCGACGTCGGCTATGTCGATGCGGACGGCTACCTCTACCTGACCGACCGCGCGACCTTCATGATCATTTCCGGCGGCGTGAACATCTACCCGCAGGAATGCGAGAACCTGCTGATCACCCATCCCAAGGTGGCCGACGCGGCGGTGTTCGGCGTCCCCAACGCCGATCTCGGCGAGGAGGTGAAGGCCGTCGTCCAGCTCATGCCGGACGTGCCGAAGACGAGCGCCACCGCCGAGGAGCTGATCGCCTTCTGCGGCCAGCATCTGGCCCGGCAGAAGGTGCCGCGCTCCGTCGATTTCGAAGACGAGCTGCCGCGCTTGCCGACCGGCAAACTCTACAAGCGCCTGCTGCGCGACCGTTACTGGGGCGACAAGAAGAGCCGCATCGTGTGACTCATCGGCGCGACCGGCGCTGCGAACGCGACAGCATCGCCGCGGGAAACAAGGCCAGAAGCGCCACCACGCCCACGACGATGAACGTATCGGAGAACGCCATCATCTGCGCGTTGCTTTGCAGCATCGTGGCCAGATATTCGAGGGCGCCCGCCTTCTGCTGTTGGAACGGCAGGCCACTTTTCTGCATCAGGTGCTCGACCTGGGTGAGCATGCGGTCGGTCGTGCGGTTGCCCCAGTCTTGCGTCGCCGTCAGCGCGTCGGCATGGAAGCGGGTGCGGATCTCGAAGAAGGCGACCATCAGGTTGATCCCGAAAGCACCGCCGAGCTGGCGCATGAAGTTGGCGACGCCCGAGCCCTGGCGCACCTTGTCGGCCGGCAGCGCCTTCAGCGACGAGGCGTTGAGGCTGGGGTTGATGAAGCCCAGCCCCAGCCGGGACACCATGACCATGCAGACCAGCGTCCAGAAGGTCGTGTCGATGTCGGCGGTCGTCATCCAGGCGAAGCCGGCGGCGAACAGGATCAGCCCGCCAATGATCATGGTCGAGGCCGGCATCGCGTCCGACAGCCGCCCGGCCAGCGGGAAGATGAAGGCCAGCATGATGCCAGCCGGCATCATCATCAGCCCGGCCAGCAGCGGCGTGAAGCCGATGATGGTCTGCACGAAGACCGGGATGATGTAGGTTGAGCCCATCATGCCGGCGCCGAAGATGAAGGCGATGAGGGCGGCAGCGGCGAACTCGACATTGCCGAAGATGCGCACGTCGAGCAGCGCCCGCGGCGTATAGAGCTCCCAGCAGACGAAGGCGACCGTGGCCACGGCGCCGAGGACCAGCCGGAACACGATGGTGTCGGAGCTCCAGCCCTCGCGCTGGCCGTCGGCGATGCCGGTCATCAGCCCCAGCAGCGCCGTGCAGAGAAGCGCGAAGCCCAGCCAGTCGAAGGGCGGGATGACCTTGGGGATGGGCCGGGTCGGCATGAACACCATGCCGAGGACGGCCGCGACGACGCAGAAGGGCAGCGAGATGAAGAAGACGTAGCGCCACGAGAAGTATTCGATCATCAGGCCGCCCAGGGTCGGCCCGATCGCCGGCGCGAAGACGACGCCGAGACCGAACACGCCCATCGCCATACCGCGGCGCTCCGGCGGGAAGACGGTGAAGATCGTGGCCATGACCAGCGGCTGGGCGATGCCGGCGCTGAACCCCTGCAGGACGCGGGCGAAGATCAGCGCATCCTCGGTCGGCGCCGAGCCGCCCATCAGCGCGCCCACCGAGAAGAAGAACAGCGCGCCCACGAAAGTGCGGCGCTCGCCCAGGATGCCGCTCACCCAGGCGTTGATCAGCATGCCGGCCGTCATCGTCGCCATATAGGCCGACGACATCCATTGCGCCTTGTCCTGGCCGATGCCGAAGGCGCCCATCACGTCGGGCACCGCCACGTTCACCGTGGTCATGGCGAGCACCATGGAAACGACGCCCATCATGCCGGTGACGGTGACCAGCCAGCGATAGGAAGGACCGTAGCGCTCGGTGAGTGCCGCGGCGGTCTGAAGGGGAACGGCGGCGGCGCTCATGGCGCCGCGGGCGCGCCACTCCAGTGGCGCGTCATATCTGGCGAAAGAGGAAGATCGCGCCACTGGAGTGGCGCGCCCCCAGCGTTCAGAGAGTCAGCGAATGTCAATTTCGACTTCGACCATCATGCCGGGCGTGAGCGGCTTCGGCATCTGGACGATGTCGATCTTCACCGGCACGCGCTGCGTGATCTTGGTGAAATTGCCCGACGGATTGGGCGTCGGCAGCAGCGCGAAGCGCGCGGTCGTGGCACTGCCGATGCGACCCACGCGGCCGACGAACGTGTCGTTGGGATAGGCGTCGACCGAGACGCGCACGGCCTGGCCAAGCTTGAGCTTGCCGACCTGGGTTTCCTTGATGTTGGCCTCGACCCAGACCTCGTCCGGATTGTGCAGCAGCAGGATGCGTTGTCCCGCGGCCACATATTCGCCCGGCAAGGTGAAGGTGCGGTCGATCACGGCCGGGATCGGACTCTTGATCGTGCGGTCCTCGACATCGACCTGCTGCTGGCGCATTTGCGCGGCCAGCACCGCGACCTGATGGGTCAGCGCCTCGATCTGGGCGTCGATGATGCCCAGCCGGTCGTGGCCGACCCGCGCCTCGCCGAGGCTGCCCTCGGCCTGCTCATGCTCGGCTTGGAGCTGCAGGATCTGGATTTCGAGCTTCGTGACCGCCGCCTGCGCCACCTGGAGCTGCCGCTCGTTGACGACCTTGCTGGCGAACAGCGTCCGGCTGCGGTCGAGTTCGAGCCTGGCGAAATCGAGGTCGGCATTCAAGGCGGCCAGTGCCTTCTCGCGGACCGTGATGGTCGAGGTGCGAGTGCGCATCGCGGCATCTGCCTGATTCTGGTCGAGCTTGCGCTCGGCCCGCAGTCTCGCCCGTTCGACCCGCACGCCTTCGATCTGCGCCCGCAAGCCGTCGACGCGAAGCTTGGCCGCGCGGTCGTCGATCTTCACCAGGGTCTGGCCCGCCTCGACGCGCTGGCCCTCGCGCACCGGAAGCTCGACGATCCAACCTTCGGCGCGGCTCGACACCGTCACGATGTCGGCGGTCACGCGGGCGTCGTACTCGTAGACATGGGTGAGACGCAGGTGGAGCTCGCGGCCGCCATAGGCGACGGCGGCGAGCAGCACGAGGGCGATCGCGATGAAGCGCGGACGCAGCAGCACGCGCACGATGCCGGACGTTCGGCTCAGCCGTCCACGAGGCATCACGCCAACGGCGGGCGATTCTGGCGGCGTTTTCACGGCGGGCGGCGGCACCGACTGATCCACGACCTATCCTGCCGTTCTCAACCGGGGTTTCGCGCTGTTGTCATGAAAAAAGAATAGTGCCGAAACAATCGGCGGGCCAACGATCTTCGCGCGAGAACATGGATTTGCAGCAACGCGTGCCTTGCATGGCGCACTACCAGTTCCGCATGCGGGCTCGACGCTCTTGCCAAAGCAGGCGACCGGGTCGACGCTGATCGCGCAGCCCGTCGGACACCGCTCGCAGAGCAAAAATTCAACCAGGACCCGCCGCCATGCCCGATGCTTCCCACACCCCCGCGCCTCGCCCGCTCGATGTCGCCCCCCTCGATGTGGCGATCGTCGGCGGCGGACTGGCAGGCCTCTATGCCATCCACCGGCTGCGCAAGCTCGGCCTCAAGGTCCGGGCTTACGAAGCAGGATCGGGCATCGGCGGCACGTGGTTCTGGAATCGCTATCCGGGCGCGCGCTGCGACGTCGAGAGCCTAGAATATTCGTACAGCTTTTCAGACGAGCTGCAGCAGGAGTGGAAGTGGCCGGAGCGCTACGGCACGCAGCCCGAGATCCTGAGATACATCAACCATGTCGCCGACCGCTTCGACCTGCGCCGCGACGTGCAGCTCGACACACGGATCAAGTCGGCGCTGTTCGACGGCAAGGCCAACGAGTGGACGCTGCGCACCGAGAAGGGCGAGGAGATCCGCGCGCGCTACTGCATCATGGCGGCGGGCAATCTCTCGACGCCGCGCGTGCCCGACTTCAAGGGCATCGGGAGCTTCAAGGGCAAGTGGTACCATTCGGGCCTGTGGCCGCATGAGGGTGTCGACTTCACCGGGCTGCGGGTCGGCGTCATCGGCACGGGCTCCTCGGGCGTCCAGATGATCCCGCTGATCGCGCAGCAGGCCAAACATCTGCATGTCTTCCAGCGCACCGCCAATTTCAGCCTGCCGGCGCGCAACGCGCCCATGGAGGAAGAGCGCGAGAGCCGCCACAAGGCCGAGTATCCGGCCCGCCGGCGCGCCGCCTACGACACGCCCTTCGCGATCGGCGGCTACCCGCGGCCGACCAAGTCGGCCCTCGAAGCCACCGAGCAGGAGCGCAACGCCGCCTACGAGTCCAAGTGGCAGGAGGGCGGCAGCATCAGCTACCTCTACACCTACACCGATCTGCTGGTGAACAAGGAGGCCAACGACACGGCCTCGGAGTTCGCGCGCAACAAGATCCGCGGCATCGTGAAGGACAAGGCGACGGCCGAGCTGCTGGCGCCGAAGGATCACCCGATCGGCACCAAGCGGCTCTGCCTCGATACGAACTATTACGAGACCTACAATCGCGACAACGTCGTGCTGGTCGATGTGCGCAGCGACCCGATCCAGGAGATCACCGAGAAGGGCGTGCGTACGGGCAAGAAAGAGTACGAGCTCGACGCCATCGTCTTCGCCACCGGCTTCGACGCCATGACCGGCGCGCTGCGCGAGATCGACATCCGGACGAGCGACGGCGCGGTGCTGGCCGACCATTGGGAGGGCGGCCCCCTCACCTATCTCGGCCTGATGGTCTCGGGCTTTCCCAACATGTTCGTCGTCACAGGTCCCGGCAGCCCCGGCGTGAAGACGCAGATGATCGCGTCGATCGAGCAGCATGTCGACTGGATCGCCGATGCGCTCGGCCATCTCGGCAAGCACCAGCTCGACCGCATCGAGCCGTCGCCGCAGGCCGAGGCCCAGTGGGTCGAGCACGTCAACGCGGTGGCCGACAGCACCCTCTATCCGCTGGCCAATTCCTGGTACGTGGGCGCCAACATTCCCGGCAAGCCGCGCGTGTTCATGCCCTATGTCGGCGGCTTCGATCGCTACAAGAAGCGCTGCGACGAGGTCACGGCCGGCGGCTACGAAGGCTTCACGCTCAGCCGTCACAAAGCCGAAGTAGCTTGAGCGCCACCTTCGTTCATCACCGCATCGACGCCGCGCCGCGTCGATGGCAGGCCGTGGCCGATCGGCTGTCCGGCGACGGCGCACGACGCATCGCCGAGGCCGGTGGCCAACTCTATGGCGCCTGGCGCAGCCAGATCGGCCGCCCGCGCGACGAGGTTCAGGCGATCAGCGTCTGGCCGCAGGGGATCACGGCGGCGGCCGCCGAACGCACGCTGCTGGCGAAGTCCGACGACATCCGCGCGGTAACAAGCGAGGTCCTGACGCCGACGCTTCGCCCGACCGATATGGTGCCGCCCACCCGCCAGGGCAATTACGCCTTCCGCTGGTTCGCCGTGCCGGAACCGAACTGGCCGGAGTTCCTCGATCTCTGCGCCGCCGCGTGGCCGGGCTTCGAGGGCGCCTACGATTCGCAGGTGATCGGCCTCTGGCAGGCGACCGGCGACCGTACCGGCGCCGGCCCGGACGAGGTGACGGGCGCCGGGCTGCACAGCGGCGTGCGCAGCCTGCTGCTGACCCGCCGGCCCAATCTCGCGATGTGGGAGCGCTCGAAGCTGCCCGAAGGCGAGGTCGAGGCGGCGGTCCGCGACAAGCTCAGCCGCCGCTACGACCTCTGCGACTGGACCGTGGTGTCCACCGCGACGCTTCTGACCGCCGTCGACCGCACCGATACGGCTCGCTGGACCTGAGGGGCGCCGGACCTGAGCAGCCGCTGGACTCAAGCGGCGCTGCCGCCTATCTCCACGCCGCCATGCCGACGCTGCGCTCCCTGGACGCCCTGGAACGCGAGGGCCTCCTGTCGCCCGATCCGCGGCTGCAGGACGCCGCGCAGGCGATGGCGATTGCCATCACGCCGGAGATGGTCGCACTGATCGACCGCTCGCGCCTGGCCGACGATCCGATCGCCCGGCAGTTCGTGCCGAGCGGCGCCGAGGCCGAGATCGCGCCGGGCGAGCTGGCCGACCCGATCGGCGACGAGGCGCGGTCGCCCGTGAAAGGCATCGTCCATCGCTATCCCGACCGGGTGCTGCTGAAGCCGCTCCATGTCTGCCCGGTCTATTGCCGCTTCTGCTTCCGCCGCGAGAAGGTGGGCCCGGGCGGCGAGGCCCTGTCGGCCGAAGAGCTGGCGGCAGCCCTCGCCTATATCCGCAGCCGGCCGGAAATCTGGGAAGTGATCCTGACCGGCGGCGACCCGCTGATGCTGGCGCCACGCCGCCTGGCCGAACTGATGGCGGCGCTCGATGCCATCCCGCACGTGGCGATCGTACGCCTGCACAGCCGCGTGCCGATCGTCGATCCCGAGCGGGTTACCGACGAACTCGTGCGGGCACTCAAGCCCGGCCGGGTCGCCGTCTGGCTGGCCGTTCACTGCAATCATGCCCGGGAACTCGCCCCCTCGACCCGCGCCGCCCTGGCGCGGCTGGCCGACGCCGGCCTGCCGCTGATGGGCCAGACGGTCCTGCTGAAGGGCGTGAACGACACCGTCGAGACCCTGGAGCAGCTGATGCGCGCGCTCGTGACCGCCCGGGTGAAGCCCTACTACCTTCATCACCCCGACC
Source organism: Reyranella sp. (assembly GCF_965279625.1). Taxonomy (GTDB): domain Bacteria; phylum Pseudomonadota; class Alphaproteobacteria; order Reyranellales; family Reyranellaceae; genus Reyranella. The sequence goes on along the minus strand of NZ_OZ257251.1, from coordinate 3,572,011 downwards.
TCGTGCGCGGCACCGGCCACTTCCGGGTGTCGATCGCGGAGGGACAGATGCTGATGAAAGCCCTGCGCGGGCGGCTCTCCGGGCTCGCCCAGCCGACCTACGTGCTGGACGTGCCCGGCGGTCACGGAAAGGTCCCCGTCGGACCCTCCTATCTGGCCGAGGATCCCGGCGCCCTGACGGTCGAGGACGTCTTTGGCGGGCAGCACCGCTACCCGTCCGACTGACCCTCTAGCCATTAGAATTTTTCGGGAGCGTCCTAGCGGCGGCCGGTCGCGGTAAGGGCCGGGCGCGCGCTCCGCGCCTGCGGTGCGGCTAGCTCCTCGACCAGCCATTCCTCGAAGGCCTTGGTCTTGGGACGGCTCACCGATGCGGGCGGACAGACGAACCACCACGCCTTGCCGCTGTCGACGATCTGCTCGAAGGGCTGGAACAGCCGCCCCACCGACAACTCCTCGCGAAAGAGTTGTGGCGGACCGACGGCCACACCCGCACCTTCCATCGCCGCCTCCACCGCGATCATCGTCGAATCGAAGGTGAGCACGCGCTTGGGCTTGAAGTCGCCGAGGCCCACGGCGCGCAGCCAGATCGGCCATTCGGGATCGTGCGTCATGTCGATGAAGGGCACGCGCTTCAGGTCGTCGAATGTCTTCAGCTTGTCATGATAGCGCTTGCCGCAGAGCGGCGTCAGCACGTCGCTGAACAGCCTCGTTGCATGCAGTTCGGGCTCCGGCTGCACCGTGAACCTGATCGCGCAGTCGACATCCTCGCGCGCGAAGTCGACGCGCTTCTGGCTGGTCGTCATGCGCACCTCGATCTCCGGATGCTTGGCCTGGAAGCGATGCAGGCGCGGCACCAGCCAACCCAGCGCGAAGGTCGTGACGAGGCTCACGTTCAGCGTGCCGGAGTTGGCCTTGCGGCCGACCCGCTCCAGCGCGTTGGTCATGCGGTCGAAGGCATCGCGCAGATCCGGCAGCAGCGCCTCGCCCTCGCTGGTGATCTCGAGACCACGCGGACGGCGCACGAACAGCGCGACGCCGAGCCTCTCCTCGAGCGCCTTTACCTGATGGCTGACGGCCGCCTGGGTGACGTGAAGCTCCTCGGCAGCGTGCGTAAAACTCGCGTGACGGGCAGCGGCCTCGAAGGCGCGCAAGGCATTCAATGGTAGTTGCGAACGGCTCATCTAGGACACACGCTCATAGAAATTCTATGCCTCCCCCGAGCTTTCATCCTTTGCAAGTATCCACAGGATACAGCAAATACAGCGCAGAAACGAGGCGCAACTGCCGATCCCCGGCCTCATCGCCTCAAGCGGAGCTAAGTCATGTCGATCGTATCCAACGTGCGGGTTGCCCGCGCGGAAGCCCCTTCCTTCTCGTTCGGCCGCGCCGTCGCGCTGCTGGCGGGCACGGTTGTGGTCGGGATCGAGAAAGTCATGACCCGAGCCGAGCTCGCCCGTTCGCGAAATCAGCTGGCCCAGCTGGACGAGCGACTGCTGCGAGACATCGGCCTCGACCGCGCCACCGCCCGGTTCGAGGCGACCAAGCCTTTCTGGTCCTAGACCGGAATTGCCGGCGGGCGCCGGATAGAGCAAGTTCGGGTCGTGGTGCTTTGATGGCGCCATGACCCAACACCCTCTTTCGTTTCCCGCCGTGGCCCTCGCCACTTCCCTTCTCCCCGATCCGGAAACCTGCTGGCACGCCGTCCAGCGGCGTGACCGCGTCTACAACGGCAGGTTCTGGTTCTCGGTCAAGACGACCGGGGTCTATTGCCTGCCGTCGTGCGCGGCCCGTCCGCCGTTGCGCCGCAACGTCGACTTCCACGCCTCGCCCGAGGCGGCGGAGGCGGCGGGTTTCCGTGCGTGCAAGCGGTGCAAGCCGCGCGACTGGATCTTGGGGAAGGGGGCCGATCTCGGCCTCAGCCGTCCGGTGGCCGAGGCGTGCGCACTGTTCGACTCGGCGGATGCCGACACCCCGCCTTCCTTGGCCGAGGTGGCGCGCAAGGTCGGCCTGTCGAGCGGTGCCCTTGGCAAACGTTTCCTGGTCGAACTGGGCGTCAATCCGCGGGACTGGCTGGTCGCCCGCAAGCGCGAACGCTTCCGCAGCGCCCTGCGCGGCGGCGCCAGCGTGGCTGACGCCCTCTATGGCGCGGGCTACGGCTCGCCCAGCCGCGTCTACGAAAACAGCGACAAGGCGCTCGGCATGACGCCCGCGACCTATGCGCGGGGCGGCGCCGGCGCCCATATCGACTACACCATGGCCGAGTCTGAGTATGGCCGCGTGCTGGTGGCCGCGACAGAGAAGGGAATCGCCGCGGTGTTCCTGGGCGACGACGACCGTTCGCTCGAGAAGAGCCTGAAGCGGGACTTCCCCGCCGCCGAGCTCAAGCGCAACGACGCCCTGCTCGGCCCGCGCGTGACAGCCGTGCTGTCGCGGCTCTACGGCCGCAAGCCCACCGCGCTCGATGCACCCGACGTGCCGCTCGATATCGTGGGCACCGCTTTCCAGTGGAAGGTCTGGAAGGCGCTGACCGAGATCCCGGCCGGCGAGACCCGCACCTACGGCGAAATCGCCCGCAGCATCGGCGAGCCCAAGGCGGCGCGTGCGGTGGGACGCGCCTGTGCGACCAACCAGGCCGCCGTGGTCATTCCCTGCCATCGCGCCGTCGGATCGAGCGGCGCGCTGACCGGCTATCGCTGGGGCGTGGCGCGCAAGGAACGACTGCTGGCCGAGGAACGACGGCGCAGCAGCAGGTAGAAGGCGCCCGTGCCGCCATGATGGGCGTGGGCGGCGCGGACCGCCCGCACCCGCTCGCGGTTGTCGCCGCGATTGAGCCACCCCACGAACTCGCCACGGATGCGGCCATCGATCGTGCGGCCGCCTTCCTCGCGCAGGCCCTTGCCGGTAACCACCAGCACCACGCGCATGTCCTTCGCCGATACCCTGGCCAGGAAGGCCGTCACGGCCCGCTCCGCCGCCGCGAGCGTCATGCCGTGCAGGTCGATCGTCGCCTCGGGCACCAGCTTGCGCCGCGACAGGGCGCGCGAGACGTCGCGATCGAACTGGCGGTCGTCCGGCGACAGGTCGGAAACGCTGGGCTTGGCGGGCTGTGGCCGAGGGCTCGAGACAAGAACCGGGGGCGGAGCCGCCCCCGGCTTGCCCACGACCGGCTTGCCGGCGGCTTTGCCCCCCGCCCTGGCTTCAGCCGCCGGAACGCGTGCCGCGGCAGCCCGCTTTCGCTTGAGCGGCTTCACGTCGGCCATCGCCGCTGCGAACAATTCGACGTCCTTCACCATGCCATTTCGTCTAGCCTTGGCCGTGAGGCGGGTCTACACAGCCCGCCATGGCCATCGCGCCCCCCCTTCGGCCCAACGGCCCGCCCCAACCCGATCCCGACCTCCAGACCGGCCTCCAGTATCTGCGCGCCGGCTGGTACGACCGCGCCGAGCTGCTGTTCAAGAGCGCCTTGGTCCGGCACGGCGACCGTCCCGACATCCTGCACTATCTCGCCGTCTGCCTGTCGCAGCGCGGGGCCGTGAAGGAAGCCGAGAAGCTATGGCGCAAGGCCGTGGCGAAGGATCCGAACGAGCCGATGCTGCTCTACAATCTCGGTCTCGCCGCCCGGCGCCTCGGCAATCTCGACGAGGCGGCGCGCCGGTTCCGGGACACGGTCCGCCAGGCCCCCACCCATGTCGAGGCACGGCTGGCGCTGGCCTCGGTCCATATGGACACCGGCCGCTTCGCCGCCGCCGAGCGCGAACTGTCGGAATTCGTGGCCAATGTCGACCGCGCCATCCATGAACACCAGACCGACGAGCTGAAGCCGCTTCAGGCGCGCGCCCGAAACATGCTGGGCTATGCGCTCTATCGCCTGGGCCGGCATTCGGCGGCGATCGAAGTGTTCGACATGGCCTTGCAGGATGCCGGCGACAATGCTGAGCGCCGCGGCCAGATTCTCGGCGACCGCGCGCTCTCGCTGGCGGCCCTCGGCCACTATGACGAAGCCATTGCCGAGGCCGGCCGGGCGCTCGAGCTGGCGCCGACCAGCGCCACGCTCAATCATACGCTGGGCTACGTCCTCTATTTTAGCGGCCACCCGAGCGACGCCATCGCGATGATCGAGAAGGCGCTCGAACTCGATCCGGCGTTCGGCGCAGCCTACAACACCCTGGCGCTGGCCCGTGCGGCCGCCGGCCAGACCGAGCAGGCCGCCGAGATTCTCGGGAAGGTCCTTGAACGCAACCCTCTCGACCAGGAGACGATCCTCCAGCTCTCCAACCTGCATCTGCAGGTCGGGCGCTTCGACGAAGCCACCCGGATTCTGGAGCCCTACCTGAAGGCCGTGTCGGGCGACGCCCGCGTGATGAACAACCAAGGTCTGGCGCTGCTCGGTCTCAAGCGCTTCGACGACGCGAGGCGCATCCTGAAGAAGGCTGCGAAGATTTCACCGGACGAGCCCTTCGTGCAGACCAACTACGGTCGTGCCCTGATGGGCCTGGGCCGGGCCGGCGAAGCGCGCCCGCACCATGAGCAGGCGTTGCGTGCCCTGCCGAACGATACGCGGTTGCTGGCCCACTATGGCATCTGCCTCGCAGCGCTGGGCGAGCTCGACAGGGCCCGCGAAACCCTCGACGCCGCCCTGGCGGCCGACCCGAACAACGAGGAAGCCCTGCTCGCGCGCGCAGGCCTCGACGCATGAGCAGCGGCGCCGATCGTCTGGCCGAGGTCAAGGGCCACATCGCCGAGGCGGCGCTCGCTTCGGGTCGTTCAGCCTCCGACGTCACCCTCGTCGCCGTCTCGAAGACGCATGGCGCGGACCGCGTTCGCGAACTTCTGGAAGTCGGCCATCGCGTGTTCGGCGAGAACCGCGTCCAGGAAGCCGAAGGCAAGTTCCCGGAGCTCAAGGCGGCATGGCCCGATCTCGAATTGCACCTGATCGGCCCGCTGCAGACCAACAAGGCGCGCGACGCCGTCGCGCTGTTCGATGTCATACAGTCGGTCGACCGCGACCGGCTGGCCGCAGCGCTCGTCAAGGAGATGGAAAAGCTCGGCCGTCGGCCGGCCTGCTATATCCAGGTCAACACCGGCGAGGAGCCGCAGAAAGCCGGCATTCTCCCGAAGGATGTCGACGCCTTCGTCGCCCAGTGTCGCGACCAGTACAAGCTGCCGATCGTCGGCCTGATGTGCATCCCGCCGGTCGACGAGGAGCCGGCCCTGCATTTCGCGCTGCTGGCCAAGATGGCGGCCCGCAACGGCCTGGCCAAGTTGAGCATGGGCATGAGCGCCGATTACGAGACCGCGGTCCGGATGGGCGCCACCCATGTCCGCGTCGGCAGCGCCCTGTTCGGCACCCGTCCGCCGCTGCAGCCCGCGTCCTAGGGCCGGATCGAACCCGAGATCAGGGCGCGATCTTCAGATCCAGGATCAGCGGCAGGTGGTCGCTGCCGATGTCCGGTCCCACACGGCGACTGACGATACCGATTCCGGCGCCGATGAGCGCGTGGTCGATGGGGAGTCCGATCCCGGTATTGGCCAGCCACCAGGTCGCGATCGACGGCGAGGTTCGCGGTCGCTCGGCCGGCAGGATGGCCGTGTCCCACAATCCGCTTTGCGTCGTCAGCCGCTCGAAAGCCGGTGAAAACGGCGTGAGATTGAGATCGCCCACCAGGACGACGCGCTCGCCCTCGTCGACATGCCGGCGCGCCACGGCCGCGGCATGGGTGAGTTGGCGGTCGCGGGCGTCGGTCCAGGACGAGCCGGGCCGCCAGGCATGCAGGCCGAGGAGCGTGAGACAACCCGCTTCCACCGGGCACAGCCGCGCCACCATCAACGGCGCGTAGTCGCCCATCGTCAGATCGAATTTCAGCGACTCGGGTGGTTTCTTGGCGAGCAGCATTATGCCGAACACGTTGGCGCGCGGAGGTGCCGACTGGAAGGGCAGCAAGCGCGCCACGTCGCGCAGGACGGCGTCGTGAACCGGGTCGAGTTCCGTGAACACCACGATATCGGGCTTTTCCGTCTCGATGAGACGCCGCAGGGCGTCCAGATCGGTGTTCCGATGATGCAGGTTCGCCCAGATGAGGCGCACCACGGGGCCGCTCTGAGGCTGAAGATCGGTCGGCGGCAGGTGGACGTGGGGCCACACGACCGAAAAGCTCGCAGCGGCGACCAAAGACGACAGCCCGGCCGTCCCCCATTGGTGGAGGCTGACCGCCACCAAGCCAAGGGCCACGCTCGCCAACAGGAAATGGACATGGAAATGAGTGAGCAGCTCGAACGCCCAGTGCCAGGGCGCCAGCCAGGACAGGGCCGCCACCAGCGAAAGACCGATGACGAGCATGGTCAGGCCCGGTCGCAGGACGTTTAATGCTCGTTGTTGCCACCTCATCGACCGCACTGTACATGGCCGGCGCTCATGCCCGAACTTCCTGAAGTAGAGACCGTCCGGCGCGGGCTGATGCCGCGTCTGGTCGGCCGGCGCATCGTCCGGCTGCAGCAGCGCCGCCCCGACCTCCGGGTGCCGATGCCCGCGAAATTCGCCTCCAGGGTCGAGGGCCGCACGGTCAAGGGCATCGACCGGCGTGCAAAGTACCTGCTGATCCGCCTCGACGACGGCCAGACGCTGATCGTCCATCTCGGCATGTCGGGCCGCATGACCCTGCACGATGCCGAAAGCGCCGCCAGCCATCCGCTCGGCCGGCATGACCATGTCGTGTTCGACATGGACGATGGGTGGCAGGTCCGGTTCAACGACGCCCGCCGCTTCGGGCTGATGGTGCTGGTGGCCGACGAGGCCGTGGCCCAGCACAAGTACTTCAAGAGCCTGGGCCCGGAGCCGCTGGACGAGGCCTTCACCGGCGATGTCCTGGCCGCGCGCCTCACCGGCCGCAAGACGCCCATCAAGGCGGCGCTGCTCGACCAGAAGACCCTGGTGGGCGTGGGCAATATATATGCGTGCGAGGCGCTGTTCCTGGCCGGCATCTCGCCGCGCCGGTCCGCTCGCACGGTCAAGGGAGAGCGCGCGGGTCGCCTCGTCGACGCGATCAAGCTCGTGCTGAACCGTTCGATCGCGGACGGAGGGTCGACCCTGCGCGACCATGTTCAGCCCGGCGGCGAACTCGGCTATTTCCAGACGCGCTTCAATGTCTACGACCGGGCCGGCATCGCCTGCCCGACACGTGACTGCGGCCATACGGTTCGCCGTCTCGTGCAGGCCGGCAGATCCACCTTCTATTGCGCCCGCTGCCAGCGCTAAGACACGATCGAGGAGATGAGGAAATGACCACGGCATACGAGAACATCCAGACGGAAACCAAGGGCCGGGTCGGCATCATCCGGCTGAACCGTCCGAAGGCACTGAACGCGCTCTGTGCCGATCTGGTGCGCGAGCTCGGTCAGGCGCTCGACGCGTTCGAAGCCGATCCCGGCATCGGCTGCATGGTCCTTACCGGAAGCGACAAGGCGTTCGCGGCCGGCGCCGATATCAAGGAGATGAAGGAGAAGACCTACCAGGACGTCTTCCTGCAGGACTTCATCACCGTCGGCTGGGAGCGGGTGAGCCAGGTCCGCAAGCCGATCGTCGCCGCCGTTGCCGGCTACGCCCTGGGCGGCGGCTGCGAGATGGCCATGATGTGCGACTTCATCATTGCTGCGGACAACGCCAAGTTCGGCCAGCCCGAGATCACACTGGGCACCATCCCCGGCGCGGGCGGCACCCAGCGCCTGCCGCGCTTCGTCGGAAAGTCGAAAGCGATGGACATGGTCCTGACCGGCCGCATGATGGACGCGGCCGAAGCCGAGCGCTGCGGCCTGGTCAGTCGCGTCGTGCCGCTGGCGCAGCTGATGGACGACGCCATCGCCACCGCCGAGAAAATCGCGGGCATGTCGCTGCCCGCCACCATGGTCGCCAAGGAAGCCGTCAATCGCGCCTTCGAGACGACCCTTTCGGAAGGCGTCCGCTTCGAGCGCCGGACATTTCACGCGACTTTTGCCTTCGACGACCGGTCCGAAGGCATGGCGGCCTTCGCCGAAAAGCGCAAGCCGGGCTGGAAACACCGCTGATTTGGCGGTTTTGGCGCGCTTGACCGGCCTCCATGCGGCCCGTATAAGCGCGCCCTTCGAGCAACGAGGACTATTATGGCTAATCACAAGTCGGCCGAGAAGCGCGCCCGCCAGACCGAGCGCCGCACCGCCGTGAATACGGCCCGCCGCAGCCGCGTCCGCGGATCGGTGAAGAAGGTCGAAGAGGCGATTGCGTCCGGCGACAAGAAAGCCGCCCAGGAGGCGCTGCGTCTGGCTCAGCCGGAAATCCAGCGTGGCGCCGTCAAGCGCATCGTGACCAAGAACGCTGCCTCGCGTCGTGTGTCGCGTCTGTCGGCGCGCATCAAGGCGATGGCCTGACGCTTCCCGCCTCTTCGCTTCAGAGATTGTGAACGCCGCTCCTTCGAGCGGCGTTTTCTTTTGTGGCGATGACGAAGCCGAGACTCATTGGCGAAAAAAAATCTCAGCTCTTTTCTTCAATGATCATTTGGTCGTCGATTGGCCGACTGACATACGATTCGAATTTATCGAACGATGCGCGCCGACGAGCGCTAGATGTTGAGCGACACAACGCGACGTGTGGTTCGCAAAAACGTGTCGAACAACTTGTCAATCGAGTCACCCCGCGAAGTGGCTGAATAGCGTGTGGTGTTCGGCGAGTGAATCGTTTGCGCGCTTCGGAGAGTCTGGATAAGACTCTGGCCATCGCGACGGGGCGTGGGGCGCTTGGATCGCGAGCCAGATGGAGAAGAGGGGATTCCTCTCCATCGAAACGACGAACGTGGGAGACAGGTACACAACGCTTCGCAAGTTCGACGATCGATAAGAAGATGAAGCGTCCCATAAGCGACGCTCGCTGAAAATCCCTCGTTCCCTCTTGCCGTGTTGTGTGTCGCCTTCGTTTGGTGGCTCGTCAGACAACGCCTCGCTTCGACGAATGAAAGCGGGGGCCATGTCGAAAGACAACAAGATCGCAGACACATTCGAAGTGTCCCCCGCTGCCGGCTACGCCGGTGACGTGAGTCCTGCGGTAGCCTGGAAGATTCTCGGCGAACACAAGGACGCGATCCTGATCGACGTACGCACCCGCGCCGAGTGGAACTATGTGGGTGTGCCCGATCTGGCCAGCCTGGAGAAGAAGCCGGCGCTGGTCGAATGGCAGATCTTTCCGAGCATGCAGGTCAATCCGGAATTCGTCGACGCCCTTTCGGGAGCGCTGGCGGACAAGACGGTCCCGCTGCTCTTTCTGTGTCGAAGTGGGGTCAGATCGGTCGCGGCGGCGAAAGCCATCTCCGCGGCCGGATACAGTACGTGTCTCAATGTGGCAGACGGCTTTGAGGGGCCCCTCGATGCGCACGGCAAGCGCGGCGCAGCGAGGGGATGGAAGGCAGCGGGGCTTCCGTGGAGACAAACGTGAATCGAATTCAATCGCCGATCCAAGGCAACAATAACAACGCAGCATTCGAGACTAACATCGTGGCGGGGGCAGGTATGGATGAAGGGGCGGGCCGAAAGGAGCTTGAAGCGCACTGGGCGCGCGTCTGTGATCGGCTTCGCAAGGAAATCGGAGACAAGGCCTTCAAGACGTGGTTCGGGGAGGTCGAGCTGGGTGAACTGAAGGACGGCAAGCTGCGTCTCTACGCCCCGACGCGCTTCGTGCGCGACTGGGTCGGCCGTCACTATGGCGACCGCGTGCTCGCCTACTGGCAGTCGGTGATGCCCGAAGTGAAGAACGTCGAGGTGAACCTCGTGCCGCCGCCGGCCCCGCGCCGTCCGAACGAGATCATCGCGATGCCGCCCGTGCCGTCGTCGCAGAACCACCAGCCGCCGATGCCCCGCATGGGCCCCTCGATCGGCCGCGGCGCCGACGAACTCTCGCAGGCTCCCGAGGGCCGCTACACCTTCGCGAACTTCGTGGTCGGCAAGCCCAACGAGTTCGCCTATGCCGCGGCGCGCAACATCTCCGAACAGGACATGCCGCTTCCCGAGCGCAACCCGCTCTACATTTTCGGCGGCGTCGGGCTCGGCAAGACCCACCTGATGCATGCGATCTGGCACGTCATCCGCGAGCGCGATCCCAAGACCCGCGTTCTCTACCTGACGGCCGAGAGCTTCGTGAACCGCTTCATCCAGGCGCTGCGCACCAAGAACACCGGACAGTTCAAGGAACTCTTCCGCAACGTCGACGTGCTGATGGTCGACGACGTGCAGTTCATCTGCGGCAAGGAAGCGAGCCAGGACGAATTCTTCTTCACGTTCAATTCGCTGGTGGAGCAGAACAAGCAGATCATCCTGTCCTCGGAGAAGCCGCCGAGCGAGCTGCAGGACATCGAGGAGCGCATGCGTTCGCGCCTCGGCAGCGGCCTCGTTGCCGACATCCATTCCTCGACCTACGAGCTGCGCCTGTCGATCCTGCAGACCAAGGCCGAGAATGCCCGCGTGCCGGTGCCGGCGAACGTGCTCGAGTTCCTCGCGCACAAGATCAGCACCAACATCCGCGAGCTCGAGGGCGCGCTGAACCGCGTCGTCGCGCACGGCCAGCTGATCGGCCGCGAGATCACCGTCGAGATGGCGCAGGACGTGCTGCACGACCTGCTGCGCCAGGCCGATCGCAAGGTCACGGTCGACGAGATCCAGCAGCGGGTCGCCTCGCACTACAACATCAAGCTCGCCGAAATGAGCTCGCCCCGGCGCGCGCGCTCGGTGGCACGGCCGCGCCAGGTTGCCATGTATCTGGCCAAGCAGCTCACGACGCTGAGCCTGCCGCAGATCGGCAAGCGCTTCGGCAACCGCGACCACACCACGGTCATGCACGCCGTGCGCAAGATCGAGGAACTCAAGGTCTCCGACCTGTCGATCGCCGAGGACGTCGAACTGCTCAAACGGCAGCTGCAGGGCTGAGCGCTTCGGACGCGTTCGGAGGCGGGCCCCGAAAGGGGCCCGTTCTGCGTCGGGATGGCCCTAAGGGCCTCAAAATACGGGCGAATTCGCTTCCCGATGCGACATCGCGTGGTATAGTCTCCGACCGTTCCGCCGGGACTTCCGCAGCCGGCGAAACGGGGTGTCTGAACCGCGTATTTTGGCCCTCGTTATAGCGACCAACCCATGAAACTGACGATCGAACGGGCAGCCCTTCTGAAGGCGCTTGCCCATGTGCAGAGTGTGGTCGAACGGCGGAACACGATCCCCATTCTGTCCAACGTCCTGGTCACCGCTCACAAGGGCCGGCTGAGCCTTGCCGCGACCGACATGGACCTGGCGATCACCGAGTCGGTGGAAGCGAACGCGTCCAAGACCGGATCCACCACGGCGCCGGCCCACACGCTCTACGAGATCGTCCGCAAGCTGCCCGATGGCTCCCAGGTCGAACTTGAAACGGCCTCGGACGACAGCAGCCTGGTCATCCGGGCCGGTCGCTCGCGCTTCACGCTCCAGTGCCTGCCGGCGGCCGACTTCCCGGCGATGAGCGAGGGCGACCTGCCGCACCGGTTCCAGCTTCCGGCGACCGACCTCAAGGGCATCATCGACCGCACCCGGTTCGCGATTTCCAACGAGGAAACCCGCTATTACCTGAACGGAATCTACTTCCACGCCGCGACCGTGGGCGGGACTCAGGTCCTGCGCGGGGTGGCGACCGACGGCCATCGCCTCGCCCGGGTCGAGGTGCCGCTGCCCAAGGGCGCCGGCGAGATCCCAGGCGTGATCGTGCCGCGCAAGACCGTGGGCGAGGTCCGCAAGCTGCTCGACGAGAGCGATGGTACGGTCGATGTCGAGCTCAGCGACACCCGGATCCGCTTCTCCAGCGGCAACGTCACCCTGGTCAGCAAGCTGATCGACGGCACCTTCCCCGACTACGAGCGGGTCATCCCGACCGGCAACGACAAGGTCCTGAACGTGCCGTGCAAGGAATTCGCGCACGCCGTCGACCGCGTCTCGACCATCTCCACGGAAAAGTCGCGGGCCATCAAGCTGGCCGTCGCGAAGGGCGTCGTCACGCTCTCGGCCACCAGCCCCGATGCCGGCAGCGCCACCGAGGAGATCGAGGTCGAATACAAGGATACGGCCCTCGAGATCGGATTCAATTCGCGTTACCTGCTGGACATCACCGAGCAGATCGCGGGCGCCGAAGCGCGCTTCCTGATGGCCGATGCCGGGTCGCCCACCCTGGTGCGCGACGGTGCCGACGAGAGCGCGCTCTACGTGCTCATGCCGATGCGGGTATGACGGCACAGGCCATCAGCGCCCTCGCCTATTCTTCCGACGCCGTATCGGGCGCTGCGCCGGCACTCCTCGCCGTGCGCCAGCTTCGCCTTACCCATTTCCGCAACTACCGGCAGCTCCGTCTCGATTGCGGCTTCGAGCCCGTCGTCCTGGTCGGCCCCAACGGGGCGGGCAAGACCAACCTGCTCGAGGCGCTGTCCTACCTCGTGCCCGGCCGCGGCCTTCGGCGCGCCCGGCTCGACGATGTCTGCTGCCGTTCCCGCGCCGGTGACCCTCCGGCCGCCGGCTGGGCCGTCGCGGCGACCCTGGATACGCCCGACGGTCGGGTCGCCATCGGCACCGGGCTCGAAGCCGGCCGCAGCGACGGCGGCCTGCCCCGCCGTGTCGTGCGGATCGACGGCCGGCCGATGCAGAGCCAGACCGCACTCGGCCAGCATGTTGCGGCGGTGTGGCTGACGCCGCAGCTCGACCGCCTGTTCCTCGACGGCGCGTCGGAGCGCCGGCGCTTCCTCGACCGGCTGGTGACGGCGCTGCACCCGGAACATGCCGGCGACGTCGCGGCTTACGAGAATGCGATGCGCCAGCGGGCGCGGCTGCTCGGCGAAGGCAATCGCGATCCGCACTGGTTCACGGCCCTGGAAGACACGATGGCCCGCCACGGTGTGGCCCTGGCCGCGGCGCGCGCCGACACGGTGCAGCGTCTCGACGCCGCCGCGCGGCTGGGCGTCGGCCCCTTCCCGAGAGCGTCCCTGACGATGGCCGGCGAGGTCGACGGCTGGGTGGCCACGATGGCGGCGATCGATGTCGAGGACCGTCTGCGCCGCGAACTGGCCGCGAGCCGGTCGCGCGATGCCGAAGCCGGCATCACCTCGTACGGCCCCCATCGCAGCGACCTCGCGGTGCGCCATCTCGATCTCGACCTGCCGGCGGCCGAAGGCTCGACCGGCCAGCAGAAGGCCGTCCTTGTCTCGATCGCGCTGGCACATGCAAGGCTGGTGGCCCTGTCGCGCAACCGGCCGCCGCTGCTGCTGCTCGATGAAATCGCGGCCCATCTCGACGCGGAACGCCGTCTGGCGCTGTTCGACGAGGTGGTGGCGCTCGGCGTCCAGAGCTGGATGACCGGCACCGATGCCGAACTCTTTGCGCCGCTTGCCGGTCGCGCGCAGATCCTGCGCGTCGTCGACGGCTCGATCGCGGCGGTCTGAACACCTTTCCGAAAGCCAGGACCATGAGCGACAACGACATCACGCCGGGCGCCGAGGATTACGGCGCGGACTCCATCAAGGTGCTGCGCGGACTCGAAGCCGTGCGCAAACGCCCAGGCATGTATATCGGCGACACCGATGACGGGACCGGCCTGCACCACATGGTCTACGAGATCGTCGACAACGCGATCGACGAGGCGCTGGCCGGCTACTGCGACAAGGTCCACGTCATCCTGCACGGCGACGGCTCGGTCACGGTGCGCGACAACGGCCGCGGCGTGCCGACCGACATCCACAAGGAAGAGGGGATTTCGGCCGCCAACGTGATCTTCACGCAGCTCCATGCCGGCGGAAAGTTCGACCAGAATTCCTACAAGGTGTCGGGCGGCCTGCACGGCGTCGGCGCGGCCGTGGTGAACGCGCTGTCCCAGCGCCTCGACCTGCGCATCTGGCGCAACGGCAAGGAACACCACCTGATCTTCCGGCACGGCGAGCCGGAGGGCGACCTGAAGATCGTGGGCGAAGCCGACCAGGGTCAGCATGGCACGGAAGTGACGTTCCTGCCCTCGACCGGCACCTTCACCAAGACCGAATTCGACTTCGCCACACTCGAGCACCGGCTGCGCGAACTCGCGTTCCTGAACTCCGGTGTCCGCATCGTGCTGACCGACGAGCGCGGCGCCGAGCAGAAGGTCTCCGAGCTGTTCTACGAAGGCGGCGTCGAGGCCTTCGCCAAGTATCTCGACCGCAACAAGTCGGTACTGCACGACCCGCCGGTGTCGATCCGCGGCGAGAAGGACGGCATCACCGTCGAAGTCGCGATGCAGTGGAACGACAGCTATCACGAGACGATGCTGTGCTTCACCAACAACATCCCGCAGCGCGACGGCGGCACCCACCTCGCCGGCTTCCGCGGCGCGCTCACGCGCACGCTGAACAAGTACGCCGACGAGAGCGGCATCTCCAAGAAGGAGAAGGTCGGCCTCACGGGCGACGACATGCGCGAGGGCCTGACCTGCGTGCTCTCGGTCAAGGTGCCGGACCCGAAATTCTCCTCGCAGACCAAGGACAAGCTGGTCTCCTCGGAAGTGCGCCCGGTCGTCGAGTCCGTCGTTGGCGACAAGTTCGGCCAGTGGCTGGAGGAGCATCCCTCCGAGACGCGCAAGATCCTGACCAAGGTCGTCGAGGCCGCCGCCGCCCGCGAGGCCGCGAAGAAAGCCCGCGAACTGACCCGCCGCAAGGGCGCGCTCGACGTCTCCTCGCTGCCCGGCAAGCTCGCGGACTGCCAGGAGCGCGATCCGGCGCTGTCCGAACTGTTCATCGTCGAGGGCGATTCGGCCGGCGGTTCGGCCAAGCAGGGCCGCAACCGCGCCAACCAGGCGATCCTGCCGTTGCGCGGCAAGATTCTGAACGTCGAGCGGGCGCGCTTCGACAAGATGCTGGGCTCGGCGGAAATCGGCACGCTGATCACGGCGCTCGGCACCGGCATCGGCCATGACGACTTCAACCTCGACAAGCTGCGCTACCACAAGATCATCATCATGACGGACGCCGACGTCGACGGCTCCCATATCCGCACGCTGCTGATGACGTTCTTCTATCGCCAGATGCGCGACCTGATCGAGCGTGGCCACCTCTACATCGCCCAGCCGCCGCTGTTCAAAGCGGCCAAGGGCAAGTCGGCCATCTATCTCAAGGACGAACGCGCGCTCGACGACCATCTGATCCAGACCGGCCTGGAGGGCGCCACGCTGCAGCTCGGCGACGGCAGTGTCCTCGCCAAGGACGATCTGCGTCACACGGCGGACATTGCCCGCTCGGTGACCAATCTCGTGAAGCCGCTGGCCCTGTCGCGCCGCGTCACCAGCCAGGCCGTGATCGAGCAGGCGGCAATCGCGGGCGCCCTCAAGCCCGACGTGCTGGCCGATCCCACGCTCGCCAAGCAGACGGCCGACTACATCGCCAAGCGCCTCGATGTCGTCAGCCCGCCGCTCGAGAGGGGCTGGACCGGCGAGCCGATCGCGGACGGCGGTCTCGCCTTCACGCGCCGTCTGCGGGGCGTCACCGAGCGGCACGTGATCGATGGACCGCTCACCCGCAGCGCCGAGGCGCGCAAGCTCGACGCGCTGGCCGACGAATTGCAGTCCGTCTACGAGAAGCCCGGCCTGTTCGCGGTGAAGGACAAGGAGACGAGGATCTCTTCGCCGACGGAGCTGTTCGCCGCCATCCTCGAGGCGGGCCGCAAGGGCGTGACGATCCAGCGCTACAAGGGGCTGGGCGAAATGAATCCCGATCAGCTCTGGGAGACCACCCTCGATCCCGAGGCGCGCACGCTCCTGCAGGTCCGCATCAACCACGCCGACGAAGCCGACGAAATTTTCTCGACCCTGATGGGCGACGTGGTCGAGCCGCGCCGCGATTTCATCCAGGAAAATGCGCTGAAGGTCGCGAACCTCGATGTCTAGAACCGTATCCGTCCTGCTGATGGCCGCCGTGCTCGCCGTCGCAGGAGCCCTCCCCGCGACCGCGCAGACCCAGTCGACGGCGCCGACAGCCAACGCCGGCACCAGGCTCAACTTCCCCGCGAGCCTGGGCGGCGCCACCTTCGAGCGCTCGGTCAACTATGCCGCGCCTCCGGCCAACAATCCCGGCCAGGGCACGGCCTACTACTATTCGACGCCGAAGCGGCTGACCATCAGTGTCCAGGTCTTCGACCTCGGCCGCCGGGTGCCGGCTGGCAGCGACAATCCGGTGGTGACCGGCCAGTTCAACGCGGAGGTCAGCTCGGCCGAGCAGCAGTTCAAGCACGCGGGCTACACCAGCTTTCAGAAGCCGTCGGTGCCGTCGAGCTGCACCTACGGCGCGGTAACCTTCCGCTGCCTCACCTACAGCGGCCTCACCCAGGCCAATTCGCGGGTCTACAGCAAGCTGCTGCTGACCGGCTTTCGCGACCACTTCATCAAGATCCGGGTCGACTGGGCGCAGTCGCACCAGCAGACCGCCGGCGATGCCGATGCCGCGTTGCAGGCCTTCGTCCCGGCCCTGATGCGCTGAGCCCGCCATGCGCGGGCCTTGCGTCAGCGCAGGCCGAGCCGCCGGAACGTTCCGACCGTCGTCAGCAGGCCCAGCGTGACCAGACAGAGGCCGCCGATCTGCAGGGCGCCGGGGATTTCACCCACGATCGGGATCCCGACCAATACCGACAGAGCCGGCACGATGGCCGGAAACAGCACGGCGCGGCTCACGCCGAGGAAGATCACGGCCTGGCTGTAGGCGATCATCGTGATGGCGCCTTGCAGGCCGCCCTGCACCAGCCCCTGGAAGGCCAGCATCCCGAGCGGCAGCGCCTGCAGGTGGGCGATGCCCATGACCGCCAGGTAGAGCGGCGTCGTAATCATGAACGACAGCACCGCCACCACCGCTGTCGCCTGCAGGGCGGGCAGGCGCCAGTGCCGCAGAAGCAGGGTGAAGCCTGCCCATAGCACGCTCGAGGCGAAGAACAGGAGATCGCCCAGCCAGGCGCGTTCGCCCGCGGGTTGGGTAAGCCCGTCCCAGCCGATGAGGAAGATGCCCATCAGCACGACGGCGGCGCCGATCAGATGGTTGCGGCTCAAGCGCTCGCGCAGGAACAGCGCGGCGCCGATGGTGCTGACGATGGTGACGGTGGAGGGCGCGATCACCGCCCCATGGGCGAGCGGCGCGTACCCATAACCGCCGGTCTGCAGCAACGCAAAGGGCGCACCGCCCAGCAGCGTGAGGATCAACGAGCGACGGAAGCCGATCCCGGCGAAGTCCCTCACGCCATATCGCAAGAGCAGCGGTAGCATGATCGCGCCGGCCACGACGTAGCGGGCGAAGATCATGTCGACGGCGCCCAAGCCGCCCAGAATGCCCGCACGCGCCGAGGCGAACGACAGCGACGCTCCGAGCGCCATGATGGAGCCGCACAGGAAGCCCCACTGGTCGCGTGTGATCCGTGCCGGTGTCGAATCGCCCATGCACCTCGCTAGCACGCAGCGGGCCAGAGGCACACGAATTTTGGTGCAATCGATCCAGAATCACGCTCTTATCCCTCGATGGCTCGCCTCAGGGAATTCGATGAGGACCGTGCGCTCGATGCCGCGGTCGACTGTTTCTGGAGTCGCGGCTACGAGGCCACGTCGGTGCGCGACCTCGCGCGCGAGATGGGGATCGGCGGCGCCAGCCTTTACAATGCCTTCGGCGGCAAACGCGCCCTGTTTGCGCGCGTCCTCGAACGGTACGCCAACCGATCGACCCGCGAGCGCATCGCGCGCCTCGAGGCCGGCCATCGTCCCCGCGAGGCGATCCGCGCGTTCCTGGCCGAGGTGATCGACCGGTCGATCAAGGACCGCGACTGCAAGGGCTGCCTGCTGGTGAATTCCGCGCTCGACGTGGCACCGCACGACGCCGAACTCGGCCGCGTGGTCACCGGCTATCTCGAGGAGATCCGCGCGTTCTTTCGGCGCAATGTCGAGGCGGCAAGCGAAGCCGGCGAGACGCCGCCCGGCACCGATGCCGAGACCCTCTCCATCCACCTGCTGGGCGTGCTGATGGGCATGCGGGTCCTGGCGCGCACCGGCGCGCGGCAGCGCACACTCGAAGCGGTGGTCCAGCCGGCGCTCGACCTTCTGGGGAGGCCGCATTGATCGACCATCTGAACGATGCCGCCCTGAGCGCGCTGCCGGACGACGTTCCCGTGGTCATGCTGAACCTGATGCGCTTCCGCGAGCGTTCGCTCGACGGCAAGGGAAGCGGATGGGACGCCTACCTGCGCTACAGCGCGCTCACCATAAAACTGATCAAGGCCCAGGGCGGCACCATCATCTGGACCGGCGACGCCGAGGCGGTGGCGCTGGGCGAGCCGGACCGGCATCGCTGGGACTACGTGGCGCTGGTCCGCTATCCCTCGCGCGCGGCCTTCCTCGCCATGATGACGTCGCCCGAATACGCGGCGGCCAATGTCGAACGCGAGAACGGCTGCATCGACCACGCCATCGTCGCCACGCGCGAGACCTATCGGAAATTCACATGAGGAGCACGACACCATGGTGAAACGTCTCAGCGAGATGCCCGAGGTCGAGGCCCACCATCTCCGGCGCATCGAGTGTCCCACGTTCGACGACACGCCTGCGCTGTCCGGCAAGCCGCTCGCGCAGCGCCGCGTCGCGCTGATCTCGACCGCGGGCCTGCACCGGCGCGGCGACCGGCCGTTCCGTCCCGGCGACGGCAGCTACCGCGTCATTCCGGCGGAGACCCCGGCGCGCGACCTGGTCATGAGCCACATCTCGGTGAACTTCGACCGCACCGGCTTCCAGCAGGATCACAACGTCGCCTTCCCGATCGATCGACTGCGCGAGCTGGTCGAAGAGCGCGTCGTCGGCTCGATGGCCTCGATGCACTATTCGTTCATGGGCGCCTTTCCGCCCGATGCGGCCGAGCCGCATGCCCAGCATCTCGCCGGCCTGCTGAAACAGGATGCCGTCGACGCGGCTCTGCTCGTTCCCGTTTGACCCGCCTGCACGCGCGCCGTGGGCGCGCTGGGGCACTTCCTCGAGCGTCAGGGCATTCCGACCGCCAGCATCAGCCTGGTTCGGGAGCACACCGAAACCATCCGTCCGCCGCGCGCCCTCTGGGTCACGTTCGAGCTCGGCCGGCCGCTTGGCATTCCCGACGATCCCGACTTTCAGCGACGCGTTTTGCGCGCGACGGCGGAGCTGCTGGAGCGCACCGACGGACCGTTGATCGCCGACTATCCTGAGCACGTTGCCGAAGAGGCCGACTTCACCGGCTGGGCCTGTCCGATCAACCTGGCACCCCAGGCGACCGACACGCTTGCGGCCGAGATCGACCGTCTGGCGACCTGGCACGATCAGAGCGTCGCGCGAACCGGCCGCACCACCGTGGGCGTCTCCGGCCTCGACATGCCGGCGGCGGGCGCTCTTCTCTCCGCCGCCCTGGCCGGCGATCTGCCGTCCGCGCAAGCGCTCAAGGAAGCAGTCGACGATCTGCGGGCCTACTATCTGGAGGCGGCTTCGGCCTTTCCCGATCCCGGCACGTCGAAGAAGCGCAAGGCGTGGCTGTGGGACGAGACGCTGTTCGGCAAGGCGCTGCTCGACCTGCAGCCCAAGCTGGCCGCGAGTGAAGACCCGCAGCACAGGATTCTCGGCAACCTGACCTTGATCCCGGCGACCGAGCGCCACCGGCTGGCCAAGGCCTAGAGCACCATCTGCGTCTGCGTCACCACCGCCACGAGCTTGCCCTCGGCGGTGGTGATGCGGGTGGTCCACACCATGGTGCGGCGGCCGCAATGGATCGGCGTGGTCTCGCCGATCACCGTGGTGCCGACCGGGGCCGGCCCCACGAAGTTGGTCTTGCTCTCGATCGTCGTCGTGCCCTTGCCCTCGGGCAGGTTGAGCACGGTGGCGGCGGCGCCCAGCGTGTCGGCGAAGGCCATCACCGCGCCGCCGTGCAGGATGGCGGGCCGCGTGCAGAGCTCGGGGCGGACGACCATCTCGGCCTTCACCCCGGTCTCGCTCGCTTCCGTGAACTTCAGCCCCAGAACTTCGGCGAAGGGCAGCTTGATGTCGTTCAGGAGCTGAAGCCTGTCCATGATGGTTTCCTCCAGTCAGCGTCTAGTGGGCGGTGCTGATGCGGCGCAGGCCGAGATACTCGAGGATCGCGAGGTCGGCCACGATCAGCGCGACCACGACGATGCCCGCGATGCCGGCCAGGGTCCAGGAAGCCGGCAGCATCAGGATGACGGCACTGATCGCGACCCAGGAAGCGTCGAGAAGGAAGATCGCCCGGGCCCAGCCCAAGGGCATCTCGGGGCGTGACGCGACCCAGCCGCACACTGCGCCAAAGGCCACGAAGCCCAGCCCCAGTACTTCCAGCACAATGGCGAGATCCAGGCCCAGCACCTGGAGGGGCGCGTGGGTGGCCATCTTCGCGAGGGGAGTGGCCAGGGCGGCCAGGACGGCGCCGGAGCCCACGGACAGGATGGCGTTGGCCCAGAGCGTGCGGCGGAGCAGGCGATCGGATGAAGCAGTCATGTCGTCCTCCTTTGGTTGCGGACGACCTGGAAATCGCATTGGCGCAGCGGTTCCTCAATTACGCAGGAGGTAATCGGCGGACCCGCGGGCCGGTGTTAGGGTTCGCGCCATGAGCACCCCCACAGCTTCCGCACCGGCCGTCCCGGTCGACACGTTCGGTCCCATGCTGCGCGCCTGGCGCCGGCGCCGTGGCGCCAGCCAGCTCTCGCTGGCGCTGCAGTCCGGCGTCTCGCAGCGCCATGTCAGCTTCCTCGAATCGGGCCGCGCCCGCCCGAGTCGAGAGATGGTGGTCCAGCTTTCGACCGCGCTCGACGTGCCGCTGCGCCAGCGCAACGAGATGCTGCTGGCGGCGGGTTTCGCGCCGGCCTATCGCGAGAGCAACCTCGCCGCGCCCGAACTCGCGCCGGTCCGCCAGGCCCTCGACTTCATGCTGAAACAGCAGGAGCCCTACCCTGCCGTCGTGATCGACCGGCTGTGGAACCTGCTGCAGGCCAACGAGGCGGCCAACGCGTTTACCGTTTTCCTGTTCGAAGGCATGCCGCCCGCGCCGCCGCCCGGCAAGGGTCCGAACCTGCTGCGCTGGATCCTCGATCCCAGGGCTCTGCGCCCCAAGATTTCCAACTGGGAGGAGGTCGCGCGCTATCTCGTGTCGACGACCTATGCTGAGATCCTGGCGGCCGGCGGCGAGCCTCGGGCGCTGGCCTTCATCGAGGAGATCATGGCCTATCCCGACGTGCCCGCCTCGTTCCGCAAGCTGCGCTTCGAGGAGCGGCCTGCGCCGGTACTGACGGTCGACTATCTGGTGGGCGGCAAGGCGCTCTCGGTGTTCACCACCATCGCCACCCTGGGAACGCCGCAGGACATCACCCTGCAGGAAGTCCGCGTCGAGAGCTTCTTCCCTGCCGACGACCGCAGCGACGCGCTGTTCAGGAGTCTCGCCGCAAAACGCTGATCGACATCGCGAAGGTCTCGGTCTCGCGCGGTGCGATGGCGACGATGCCGGGTTTGTCGGCCAGCTCGCCGTCGAAGCCTTCGGGGCTGGCATGGCCCTGCCACGGCTCGATGCAGACATAGCCGGCGCCGGGCTTGGTCCAGATGCCGAGATGGGGCATGCGCGGGAAGTCGACGCGGATGGCTTCGCCATAGACGACGCTGCGGCTTGTCAGCGTGTCGAAGACCAGCGCGCCGTCTTCGAACAGATCGTCGTGCAGCAGGAGGTGGCGGTCGCGGACCCGCGTCGGGAACTGCGCCGCACTCAGCAGGCCGTCGATGGGCCGGCGGATCGGCGCAGGCTCGTCCCGCTCGAAGACGATCTCGTGCGCCGCCCGTGGTTTGCCGTAGGGCAGCGGCCAGCGCAGCGCAGGATGAAAGCCGAACGAGGCCGGCATGAGGACAACCCCGGTGTTCGTGACCTCGGCTTCCATGTAGAGGGTCGCGCCTTCGATCCGGTAGGTGACGTCGAGGCGAAACTCGAACGGATATTGGCGACGCGTTGCTTCGCTCGATTCGAGCCGCCAGGTGCAGGACGCGGCGTCGGACCGGACAAGCGCGAAGGTCGAGGTGCGGGCAAAACCATGGCGGCCGATTTCGTAGGCCTTGCCGGCCACCTTGAGCCGATTGCCCGTCACCTCACCGACAATGGGAAACAGCAGCGGCGAGCGGCCGTTCCAGACGGCGGGATTGCCGTCCCATAACAGATCGGCGCCGGTGCGATCCTGCAGACGCACCAGCTCGGCACCGGTGGCGGAAATTTCGGCGCTGAGCGCGGCGGTGGAGATCGAGACGGGGGAATTCGAGACGGGGGAATTCGAGACGGGGGAGGCCATGGGCCATCCTACAGCAGATGTGCCTCGCGAACGGCATCGTCGACGGAGGGCCGGTAGCGGACCTGCGGTCGTCCGGCGCCGGCCCTCAGCAGCGCGTGGCGCACTGACGGCGTGGCACCCGTGATGTAGACACGGACGCCATGGCTCTGGGCCTTCCGGCCGACGCCGGCGATCACGTTGGCCGCCGTCGAATCGACGAAGGGCACGGCGCTGAAGTCGATGATGAAGGCCTTGTGCTGGTCGGCGATGTTGTCGAGCACGGCGCCCACGGTCGAGGCCGTGCCGAAGAAGAAGGCGCCGGACAGCCGGTAGACGATCACCCGCGGGTCGGTCACCAGGTCGGCGGCAAAGGGCGCGCGGGCGGGCTGCGCGACAACCCCCGCCGTGGCGGTCAGGCGCTGGATGAGCAGGATGACGCCCAGCGCCGTGCCGACCACGATGCCTTCCATCAGGTCGCGGAACACGGTGAGAAGGAAGGTCGACAGCAGCACGACCGCATCGCCGCGCGAGGAGCGCAGCAGGGTCACGAACTCATGCTTCTCGGCCATGTTCCAGGCGACCACAGCCAGCACGCCGGCCAGGGCGGCCAGGGGGATGTAGGCGGCGAGCGGCGCGGCCAGCAGCATGAAGCCCAGCAGGAACACTGAGTGGAGCATGCCGGCGACCGGTCCGCGCGCGCCGGCGCGCACGTTGGTCGCGGTGCGGGCGATGGTCCCGGTGGCGCAGATGCCGCCGAACAGCGCCGAGGCGATGTTGGCCACGCCCTGGGCCACCAGCTCGCAGTTCGAGCGGTGGCGGCGTCCCGTCATGCCGTCGGCCACCACGGCGGACAGCAGCGATTCGATGGCGCCCAGCAGCGCGAAGGAGAGCGCATCCGGCAACACGGCCAAGACCTTCCCCAGCGACATGTCGGGCAGGCTGGGGGCCGGCAGCATCGAGGGGATGCCGCCGAAACGGCTGCCGATCGTCTCGATCGGCAGACCCAACGCAAAGGTCGCGACCGAGGTGGCGACCACGGCCACCAGCATGCCCGGCCAGTGCGGGCGCAGCTTCTTGAGGCCGAGAATCACGCCGATGGTCAGGACGGCCAGGGTAACGGCGGCAGCGTTCACGGTGCCCGCCACGCCCGCCAGCGCTTCAAGCTTGGCGGCGAACTCTCCCGGCTCCTTGCCCGCCAGGGTGAGGCCGAACAGGTCCTTGATCTGACTCGCGAAGATGATGACGGCGATGCCGGTCGTGAATCCCACGGTGACCGGGTACGGGATGAACTTGACGAAGGTGCCAAGCCGGAGCGCCCCCGCCGCCACCAGGAAGACGCCGGCCATCATCGTGGCGAGCAGCATCCCCTCGATCCCGTGGCGCGCGACTGTCGCGGCGACCAGCACAATGAAGGCGCCGGCGGGACCGCCGACCTGGAACCGGCTTCCGCCCAGCGCCGAGATCAGGAAGCCGCCGACGATGGCCGTGTACAGCCCGCGTTCCGGCGTGGTGCCAGAGGCGATGGCAATGGCCATCGACAGCGGCAGCGCCACGATCGCCACCGTGAGGCCGGCAACCGCATCGGCCCGCAACGAAGCCAGCCCGTAGCCCTCGCGCAGAACCGACACGAGCTTCGGCACGAAGGGGCCGTTGAAGCTCGGGGGGAGGATCGGGGAAGGGAGACCGAGAGACATAATACAGGATATTTGTGTGTTATCATCATAACGAAGATCGCTCACCGGCACAACCCGACGCAAAGTCCAGACCAGCCTCCCGGAGAAAGACGGCTTGTTGTCTGACAACTCGGTCGCGCCCGATCCGAAACCCATGCATAGTCCGCGCAGGGTCCCGGTCTCAGAACCAAAACAGGATCTCCGGAGGAAACGACATGAAGCGCAGACTGCTGATGGGCGGTATCGCCGCCTCGACTCTCGCCGCCCCGTTCATCGCCAACGCCCAGGCGCCGCTGACGCTGAACGGCGCGGTCCAGTTCAACGACGACCATGCCTTCAACAAGACGCTGCTCAAGTTCGAGGAGTTGGTGAAGCAGTACTACGGCAAGCCGATCAACTTCGTGCTTCACCGCAATTCGTCGCTGGGATTGGAGAAGCAGTATTTCGAGTACATGGCGCAGGGCAAGGCGGTGGATTACGGCATCGTCTCGCCGGCCCACATGTCGACCTTCTCCAAGGCGGCACCGTTCATCGACGCGCCGTTCCTGTTCCGCGACCTCGCGCAATGGAACAAGGTGCTCGATCTCGACCTGCTGAAGCCGGTGGCCGACGAAATCGCGCAGAAGGCCGATGTCATGCTGGTCGGCTATGCCGGCGGCGGCGTACGCAACATCTTCGTCAACAAGCCGGTGAGCAACCTCGCCGAGATCAAGGGCCTCAAGGTCCGCGTCCAGGGCGCGCCGATCTGGTCCAAGACCTTCGCCGCGGCCGGCATGTCGCCGACGGTCATTGCCTACAACGAGGTCTACAACGCCATCCAGAACAACGTGATCTCGGCCGGCGAGAACGAGGCGGCGGGCGTCGAGTCGATGAAGTTCTACGAGGTGGCGCCCAATCTCGCGATGACCGAGCACGCCATCACCATCCGGCCGGTCTGCTTCGCGGGCAAGACCTTCAAGTCTCTCCCGAAGGACCTGCAGGACGCCGTCGTCAAGGCGGGCAAGGAGGCCGGCGCCTATGGCCGCCAGGTCGAAAGCTCCGAGGACGACCAGAAGCTGGCGGCGCTGGAGAAGGCCGGCAAGCTCAAGCGTATCCCGTTCAAGGATCGCGCCGAAATGAAGAAGCTGGTCGATCCGGTGATGGCTGCCTACGCCAAGGAGATCGGCGCCGACGGCATCTTCACACAGATCGTCGCGACCAACTGATCGGCATACGCAGCGGGGTCCCCAGGCTCCGCTGCGCCCTTCTCCCGGCCCACCGGTCGGCCTTCTCCTGAACGGATTCCCGATGCCCTCCTCTGTCTCTGCGCCTCCCGGCCTGTGGCGCCGGTTTACGGCCGCCTATGCCCAATTCCTGACCGGCCTGCTCGCTTTCTCCGTCGCCGTCATCATCATCCCCGTCACCCTGCAGATGATCTCGCGCTACACCGCGCTGATCCCGGCCTACATCTGGACCGAGGAGATGGCGCGCTTCCTGTTCATCTGGATGATCATGATCGGCGCCATGATCGGCGTGCGCGAAGCCTCGCACTTCGAGGTCGACGTGTGGCCGGCGCTGCCGAGACGCGGCGAGGCCGCGGTCCGGATCGCGTCGCGACTTGGCATCCTGGCCTTCGCCCTGGTGTTCGTGGTGGGCGGCATCGAATTCACGCGCTTTGCCTGGTACCGCACGTCCGAGTTGGCCGACCTGCCGCTCTGGATGATCCACATCGCCTGGCCGGTCGCCGCCGTCACCTGGATCATCTTCCTGGGCGAACAGTTCTACGACGAAGTCCGCATCCTGTTCGGCTGGAGCACGACATGACCGGCTCGCTGTTCTCTGCCGGCGAGGCCGCGTCGATCCTGTTCGGCTGTTTCTTCGTGCTGCTGGTGCTGCGTGTGCCGGTGGCCTTCGCGCTCGGCCTCGCCTGCCTGCCGCTCTTCTATCTCGAGCCGCGGCTCGGGACGATGATGCTCGCGCAGGAAACCTTCAACGCCTACAACTCCTTCATCCTGCTGGCCGTGCCGTTCTTCCTGCTCACGGCCAACCTGATGAGCGTCGGCGGCATCACCGACCGGCTGGTGGCGCTGTCGCGCGCCATCGTCGGCAGCTTTCCCGGCTCGCTGGCCCAAATCAACGTGGTCCTCTCGGTCTTCTTCGCCGGCATCTCGGGATCCTCGACCGCCGATGCGGCGAGCCAGAGCAAGATCTTCATCGATGCCCAGACGCGCGAGGGCTACGACCTCTCCTTCTCCATCGCCATCACTGCGGTTTCCGCCGTGCTGGCGGTGATCATTCCACCTTCGATCCTGATGATCGTGTGGGGCGGACTGATCTCGACTTCGATCGGCGCGCTCTATCTCGCCGGCGTGGTGCCCGGCCTGTTGATCGCCGGCGCGCAGATGGTCACGGTGCATGTCTATGCCGTGAAGCGCGGCTATCCGACCTATCCGCGCGGGACGTTCCGTCAGCTTCTCTGCTCGATCTGGGTGTCGATCCCGGCCTTGATGACGCCCGTCATCATCGTCGGCGGCATCCTGGCCGGCTGGTTCACCGCCACCGAATCGGCCTGCGTGGCGGTGCTCTACTCGGCTGTGCTGTCGATCGTGGTCTATCGCGAGATGGGAGCGAAGGAGCTCTACAGGGCGCTGGTCGACACCGGCAAGCTCGCCTCGGTGGCACTGTTCTGCATCGGTACCGCCTCGGCCTTCGGCTGGCTGCTGGCCTATTACAAGATCCCGCAGGAGCTGCTGGCCAACGTCACCACCTGGGGCATGGGGCCGATCGGCGTCGGCTTCTTCATCGCCTTCGTGTTCCTCGTGGTCGGCTGCTTCCTCGACGCGATCCCGGCGATCATCATCGTCGGTACGGTGCTGGAGCCGCTCGCCAAGTCGGTGTCGATGGACCCGGTGCATTTCGCCATCGTGTCGATCGTGTCGCTGGCCTTCGGACTCGTGACGCCGCCCTACGGTCTCTGCCTCATGATCTCCTGTGCCGTCGCGGGCGTGCCGCTGCGCTTCGCGCTGAAGGACACGCTGATCATGCTGGTGCCGATGGTCGTGGTGCTGGCGGCGATGATCGTGTGGCCCGACATCGCCCTCTTCCTGCCCCGCCTCATCGCGCCGGAGCTTCTGAAGTAGGCCGCAGGCTCACGGCATGTTGCGCACGCGGTCCCAGGCGGCGGTGAAGTTCGGGGCCTTGTCGGGACGGCAGGGCAGCGCCCGCTTCGGATTGGGATCGTCGATGAAGGCGTCGCGCAGGCGGGCGGCACAGGCATCCTGCACGACGACGCCGTGGCCCTGGGCCCGGAACACGACGTTGCGCGAGGCCGGCAGGGTCTTCGCGGCCTCGCGCGCCCAGGGAGGCGGCGTCAGCCAGTCGTAGCCGCCGCTCAGGAGCAGGGTCGGCACCTCGGATTTCACCGGCTGGCGTTCCGCGGCCGGCGCAGGCGTGACCCTCCAGACCGGACAGAAGGTCGGCGATTTGCTCGACCGGGCGTTCAGGCCGTAGACCCCGTTGCTCTCGATGGCCTTGCGCCGGGCCGTGCGGTCGACCATCGGCCAGGTCTCGCGGCATTCGACGCTGTTGTAGAGCCCGTCGAACTGCTGGGCGTTCTGCTCGAGCAATCCGCCGTCGTCGGTTTCGAGATCTTCGGCATAGAGCTTGAGCAGCCGCAGGTCGCCGCGCTGCGCGCCCGCCACGGTTTCGGGAATCGCGGCGACCTCGCCCTCCCGCATCATGTTCAGCAACACCATCAGCACCTGGGTGCCGTCGAGCCGCACGGGATGCGGGCCGTCCTCCAGCGTGAGCGCGAGTTCGATCGGCGTGCGTTCCGCCGCTTCGATCAGACCCTCGAGGGAGGCGCGCAGGGTCGGGTGGCGTTCGCGGCAGACGGCGTCGGCGGCGCAGTCGGCATAGAGCTGTTCAAAGGCGCGCCGCACGATCGCCGGTTCGTTCTGCTCGCCATTGACCTGGGGCGGATAGACGCCGTCGAGCACCGCCGCCCGCACCAGATCGGGATGCCGGCGCATCACCTCGAGCGCCCATCGGGTGCCGTAGGACACGCCGTAGATGTTGATCTTGGTCTGGCCCAGTGCCGCCGCGAGGTCGGCCACGTCGTCGGCCAGGGCCGGCGTCGCGTACATGCCGAGATCGATCTTGCGGCGTTCCAGCCCGGCCCGGCAGCGCGACAGGATTTCACGCTCCTGCTGCTCGGTCACCGCACGCCGGCGCGCCCGGCCCGGGTCGGAGGAGCGCGTGTCGAAACAGTCGAGATTCGGTGTCGACCCGCCGGCGCCGCGCTGGCTCAGGATGACGACGTCGCGGCGGCGGCGAATGGCGGCCGTCTCGTTCCACCAGTCGCCCTCGCTCAGCGCATCCGCACCCGGCGTCGAGGCGACCAGCGGCGAATCGCCGGGGCCGCCCGAGAGGTAGATCATCGGCTCGACGCCGGCGGTGCGCTTGGCCTTGAGGATCGCCACCTTCAGCTTGATCTCGCGGCCCTGAGGCTGCTCGCGATTCTCCAGCACCGTCAGGACGAAGCATTCGACCCTGTCGCCGCGCGGCGGCTTGAAGGTGCAGCGCTCACGTTCCAGTCGCGGCGTCGCCTGGGCGCTTCCTGCCAAAAGCATCAGGAATGCTGCCAAGCCGCACAGGAACCTCAGTCGCACCATGGATATCTTCTGCCACATCCAAGCTTGTGACGGCATGAAGTAATTCTATGGAAACCATAAGGCAGGACGTCTTGCCAGTTGGGGCATGCCGCCTCAGGTTGCGGCCATGACCCAACGCTCCTATTGGACCGCCGTCTGGTGCGGCTTCCTCGTCCTCACCATCGGCCTTGGCGTCCGCCAGAGCTTCGGCATCTTCCTGAAGCCGATCTCGGCCGAACTCCATGTCGGCCGCGAACTCTTCTCTTTCGGCACCGCGCTGTCGATGCTGCTGATGGGCGCCATCGCGCCCTTCTCGGGCCGGTTGGCCGACCGGTTCGGCTCCGCACCGACCATCGCCGGCGGCGGCGCGATCTATGTCCTGGGCATGATCGTCACCGCCACGATGCACGACGGCTTGATGCTGATCGTGGGCAACGTGCTGGTCGGCATCGGCCTGTCGGCGGCGACTTTCGGGCCGGTCCTGGGCGTCATCCTGCGCGTGGCCCCGCCCGCCAAGCAGGCGCTGGCGGTGGGCATCTGTTCGGCCGGCGGCTCGTTCGGCCAGTTCTTCATCGTGCCGCTGGCCGCCGTGCTGCAGAACTATTTCGGCGACTGGCGCCCGACCATGTGGGCCCTGACCATTCTGGCCCTGCTCATCATGGTGCTGCCGATCGGCCTCAACGACCGCAAGGAGATCGCGGCCTCCAAGCGCGGCAGCGGCGGCAGCCAGACCACCGGCGCGGCGCTGTCCGAGGCCTTCGCGCAGCGCAGCTTCGTGCTGCTGGTGGTCGGCTACTTCGTCTGCGGCTTCCATGTCGCCTTCGTGGGCGGCCATCTGCCCGCCTACATCTCCGACAAGGGGATCGGCCTGTCGCTGTTCAGCATCAACCTGTCTCCGGCCGAACTCGGCGGCTGGGCGATCGGCATGGTCGGCCTGTTCAACATCGCCGGCGCCATCCTGTGGAGCTCGATGGGCAACCGGTTCAAGCGCAAGAACCTCTTGTCGACGCTCTACCTGCTGCGTTCGCTGGTCTTCCTGGGCTTCGTGATCGCGCCGCTGTCGGCCGCCTCGGTGCTGATCTTCGCCGCGGCACTGGGCTTCCTGTGGCTCGGCACGGTGCCGCTCACCACCTCGCTGGTCGGCTACATCTTCGGGCCGGTGCACGTCACCATGCTGAACGGCATCGTCTTCTTCGGCCACCAGGTCGGCAGCTTCTTCGGCGGCTGGGGCGGCGGACGGCTGTTCGACCTGCAGGGCAACTACGACATGATGTGGTGGATCTCGATCGCACTCGGCCTGGTCTCGGCCGCGCTGCACTACCCGATCGTCGAGGAGCGGCTGATCCGTCCGGCGGCGATCCCGCAGCCGGCATGACGGACGGCCCGACCACCAGTTGGCGTCCCGTGCTGCTGTGGGGGCTGGCCAGCCTGGTCGCGGCCGCGACGGTCGTGTCGTTCGTCCTGTGGGGCCTGAATGGCCCCGCCTATCTCGTCGACCTCATCGCAGCCTATTGCCTGTAGCATTTGCCTCCCCATCGGACTGGGGAGGTATTCCTTGAGCAGGCCTCGCCCTCCGGCATGCGCCATGCAAATACCAAGGGGTCATGGCCCGGTTCCAGGGGGTGCGACACTGGCTTCGATTATTTCGTTTATTTCGTTTGTTTCGTTTATGCGACCTGACGACGTCATCGGAATGCAGAGTCGGAGCGAGCCCGCGATCGAGGGAGAGGCGGCCGCGACGGTCGTGTCCTTCGTTCTGTGGGGGCTGAACGGTCCTGCATATCTCGTGCACCTCATCGCGGCCTATTGCCTGTGATCGGGAGCAGCTAACCTCACGCCGTGCGCAGCGTTCGACGCTGATGCCGCGGGCGGGGGAGCGCGACGAATGCCGACAGCACGACTGGACCAGAACGTCTTTGCCGCGGGCGGGACGGTCGCCACCGATTGGGCGCAGGCCGGGGGCAGTGCCCAGGTCACCATCGCCGCCGGCGCGCAGGTCAATCGGGGCATCAATTTCGAACTCGGCATCTCCGCCCTCGCCAATGTCGATGCCGGCGTGGGCAGATTCCTGAGCGCCGAACTCTCGGGTCAGGCGAGTGCCACGGCTTCGGTGGCGGCGCAGATCCAGGTGCCGATGAACCTGTTCGGCGAGATCGGCTTCGCCGTTCGCCTGCAGGCCATCGCCGAGCTGGCGGCCGCGGTCCAGGTCAGCCTCGGCCTGAAGGTCGGCGACTTCCTCGAACTGGCCGGTTCCGATTCCAACATGCGCGGCCTGCCCGTCGAGCTTCTGCGAGTGTTCCTGTCGGAGATCGACATCAAGGCCGGCCTCTATGCGAAGGCGGCCTTGACCGCGCAGGCCTATGCCCAGCTGGTCGTCACGGGCACGGCGATCGCCCAGCCCTCGCGCAACATCAAACCCGGCTTCAACATCGTGGCCGGGATGGGCGTCGGCCTGAAGGCCGGCGCCGGCTTCCGCGTCTTTGCCGCGATGGAGTTCGCCGACTTCAGCCGCTTCGTCGGCCGCTCGGTCGACGTGCTGGTGGACGGCGCCTGCCGCGAAGCGGCCGCCGGCCTTCCCGCAGCCGACGCGACCTCGCGGGCGCTTCTGCAGGCGGCACGGCCGGCCTTCAAGATGGCCTTGCGCACCGCCTACGAGCTGGGCGAGTTCATCGCCGTCAACGCGCCGCAAGCCAATGCGGCGGGCGCGGAACAGGTCGCGCTGCGCTGCGCCCAGGTCGCCCTGGAGGAGGGTCAGCGCTTCCTGCTCGAAGGCCTGACCGATGCCGCGCTGCAGGCGTTGCGGACGGCGATGCTGGGCTGGATGGCGCCACCACTCAACGCCCGCTGGCGCGCGGCCCGCAGCCTGCGCCGCGCCCTGTCGGATCATCTCGACGGCTTCCCGGCCGAGCCCTTCGATGGCACGCCCGCGACGGAAGCCTATTGGACGACGCTGGTCACCCGCATCGTCGATCTCGCGACCGCGATGGCCGGCGGCACACTCGACCAGCCGACGCAGCGCTTCGTCGCCGTGCTGTGGTCGGCCGCGCAGCTCGCCCTCGTCGCCGCCCGACGCGTGACCCGGGCCGATGCTTCGCTCAGCGTCATCGGCCTGCCGCCGCGCCAGGTCCATGCGCCGTTCCAGGGCAACCTCTCCGTCCAGCCGCCCCAGGTCGTCCGCGATCATATTCGGGCGTCGCTCGCCGCCGCGCCGACGGGCGCGCTGCAGCTCGGCCATCTGGTCGAGTTCCTCACCGCCGATGCGGCGCTCGATTTCCTGCGCCAGCAGAACCCGGGGGTGGATCGCTTCCTCGGCGCCATGACCGGCCCGCTGGGCACCCTGGCCAACGACGTCGCCCGCACGTTCCTGCGCAACATCGGCAGCGCCGTCGTTGCCGGTGGACGGCCCGACGCGCAGGCCACGCTGGAAGCCATCGCCGTATCCCTGCGCAGCTTCGTCGGCACACAGATCCACCAGGAGCTGGCTCCGGTATTGCGCGCAAATCTCCTGTCGCGCCCCGACGTGAAGACCTATTTCGATGAGGTCTTCCTGCCGACCACCGACTTCACGCTCGATACCGTATTCGGCGCCGCCCTCGACTGGAGCCGGCGCGGCGCGGACCGGGAGCGTCTCAAGGAAGCGCTCTCGGGAATCCTGATGAAGCTGGTCGGCCGCAGCCTGGTGGCGACCGCCGACATCATGGTCACCGAGGCGCAGCGCCAGATGCAGGGCATCCTCAACGGCCTCGCCGACAATGTCGGCGCGCCCAACGGCATCGTCCGCCAGCTCTCGCGCGCGGCGAACCTGCCGGTGCCCGTGAGCGAGATCGCCGAACTCACCGCCGATGCACTGCGCATCGGCGCCGAGGTGCTGGGGCCGCTGACTGACAGCCAGCGCGCGAAGATCCGCTCGCTCATGTATCGGGTCATCGATCCGGTGCCGGTCGATGCTGGCGCCTCCTTCATGCGCCAGCTGGCCGACAGCGCCTTCCTGCCCAATGGCGAAGCGATGATGGAACTGGCCACCGAGCTGGGATCGATCGGTGGCGAGCGCTTCCTGCAGTTCGTCATCAGGCTGGTCGAGTTGATCGGCCGAAAGATACTCGAGGAGTTCTCGGCCGTCATCGACGCGGCGCGGGCGCAGATCCAGCAATGGTACGAAGACACGCAGCGTGCGCTCGACGAGCTGCAGCAGCAGATTGGCCGACTGGCGGCGGAGATCGAGCGCCTGGCCAACCAGGTCGCGCGCGACTTCGACCGGGCGATCGACGATCTCCTGGGCGCGCTGGCGCCGCTCGCCACGCGCGCGGGCCGTCGCACCTTCAAGGCCCGGCTCGCCGACCAGGTGATCGACGACGCATTCGCCATCCTCGACGACAACTATGTCTATCGCACGCTGGCGCCGGCCCCCGTGCGCGGGGCGATCCGGGCGGCCGCACGCAGCGCCGTCGAGAACGCGCTCGACAACGACGTCCTCGACGGCGTGCTCGATATCGTGGGCGAGGTCGCCGAGGAGGTCGATTCGCTGTTGGACGATATCCGCGACCTCGATCCCCGGCACGATCTCGCCGAGCAGATCGGCAACCTGCTGCTGAACCGGCTGACCGACGCGATATATGACAATCTCGGCCGCGATCCCCACATCAACGTGGGATTCGACTTCACCGTGCTCGGCACGCGCCACCGGCTCCTGCTGGGCCGCATCGACGTGCCGATCGACGCGGTGGTCGACGCTCTGCGAGCGGCGATCCGCCAGCTCGACGCCTTCGAGGACGCGGTGCGCGATGCCGCGGCCGCCCTCGCCACGGCCTTCACGCACGAGGCGCGCCTGCAAGCCGCCGAGACCGAGCGCACCGGAAAGACCGCATCGCAGGCACGGCTCGGCGCCCAGCGCCAGGCGGTGGAGGCAGCGCCCCGCAGCGTCAGAATCCTGTCGCCCACCAGCGGCAGCGCCGCAGCCGGCCGGACACGCCTGCGTATCGAGATCGAGGGCCTGTCGCGCTCAGCCGTCGAGGACCAGGATGATCGCCCGTCGGTCGTCTGCGTCTTCCTCAACGGACGGGAACTGCCGCTCTCGTCCTTCACCCTGACCGAGACCGGCACGGTGCTGGCGCCGTCTCTGAAGCCCGTCCCCGGCATCTACGACGCGCGCCAGGAACTCGACCTGCGACCCCATTGGACCGCGATTCGCACTCCCGCCAAGCCGGGGAAGGGCGCGGCGAGGAAGGCCGCCGCTCAACTGGCGGTGATCGCATCGAAGCGCACCCCGACTCGTCCGGTCGCCACCCCCGGCGGCACACCGCTCGCACCGCTCAAGGGCAAGGCCGCGCCGTTAGGCCAGGCGCTCGCCAAGCGCGCGGAGCGGCGCTTCGGCAGGCCGCTCACCGTGACGCAGATCGGACGCCTCGTCGGCCAGACGACCGGCGGTGTCGTGCTGTCGTGCCTGCTGGACGGCAGCGCGCTCGAGGAAGGTCTCAACACGCTGGTCGTGGCGGTCGTGCTGCCGGGCGGCGGACGCCTCGAAGCATCCTGCACCTTTTTCGGCGAGACGGTTGCGACGCCGCCGTCGAGACCCAAACCCACGGTGCCGAAGCCGGGTTCGGTTCGACTTCCCGGCGTGAGACCGGTGAAGTCGGCCGACCTGGTGCCGCAAAAGATCGCGGACAAGTTCGTGCTGCCGCCGAAGAAGGACCGGCTGCAATCGATTGCCGCGCAGAAGAAGGCAATCGAGCAGCGGGGACTCGCGAAGCGCAAGGCACTGCGCGACGGGCTGGGCGTCACGCTGGCGCAGCAACTCAAGCCGGGGAAGCGCTGACATGGGGATCATCGACAGCATCAAGGAGCTTCTGGGTCGAGACGATCCGCCGGTGATCCCCCGCGAGCAACGGCGCGGCAACGCGAAGGCGGCCATCGAAGCCTGGCTGCGCATGGAGACCACGACCCAGTACCGGCTGCCGCCCGACAGGTTCGCCGAGCGCCTGCGCACGCTGGTCGATTCGCCCCACGAGTTGCGGCAGGGCCAGTACAGCTGGTGTCTGCCGGCTGCCTTCCTGCAGTCGGTCCTTGGTCGGTTTCCCGACCTGGTCGCGCAGTTCGGCATGGATCTCTACGCCACGGGCGAAGGCAGCCTCGGCGACATCGAGGTCACGCTGACGGACGCCTTCCGTGCCTTCAACTATCCCGATTTCATTCGATCGGACACGGCGCTGTCGCAACGGCATCGCGACCTGTATCTGGCCTCCCACGCGGATTGGATCCTGCTGGGAGCCGTTCAGGACGCCACGACCCTCTATCCGATGACCGGATCGCTTCGGGATCCCGTCAGCTTTTCGACCAGCACACTGGCCGACCTGTTGGACGATTGCGGCCTCTACGAGGACGTGACGACGCTATCGTCGACCGACAAGAGAAACCGACAGAAGCTCATTGAGACGCTGGAGAAGAGCCGCACGCAGGACATCCTGCTGGTCGGGGAAATGACGCGCTTCGGTATCGATTCCACGATACGGCACGCCGTGCGCCTGGTTGCGCCCCCGACCTTCACGGCCCCCTCAGGCGGCGGAACGCCGACCGATCAGGAGGAGATGACGTTCCAGTTCTGGAGTTGGGGCTTCCAGCCGTCAGCCGCCGAAGGCCTGCCCTTCGACGCCGCGCAGAATGCCTTCACCCATTCCCTGACACGTCGCCAGTTCGCCGCCCTCGAAATCATCGTCGCCGAGCCGAAGCCGCTTTAGGCGACTCTTACCTCCGCGTTCAAATGGGGAGGTGGCGCGCTCTTAGCGCGACGGAGGGGTCAGATGTGGTCGTTCCTCCTTCGGCGCTCTCGGACATTGCGAGCTTAGCGGCTTGTAACCAAGCCGCAGCCTGTCGCTCAACGGGCCGAGCTTTGCTCGGCCCATGACCCTCCGGCCCTGCGGGCCACCTCCCCATTTGAATGGGGAGGGATTCTTAGAGGACGAACTTCGAGAGATCGGCGTTCTTCGCCAGCTCGCTCACATGCGTGCGGACGTAGGCCGCGTCGATTTCGATCTTCGTGTTCGGCTTGTCGGAGGCGGTGAAGCTGATTTCTTCCAGCAGCTTCTCCATCACCGTGTGCAGCCGGCGCGCGCCGATGTTCTCGACCGTCTCGTTGATGTCGGCCGACAGCCGCGCCAGCTCGTCGATCGCGTCCGACGTGAAGTCGAGCTCGACCTTCTCGGTCGCCATCAGAGCCTTGTACTGCTTGACCAGGCTGGCTTCCGGCTCGGTCAGGATGCGGCGGAAATCCTCCTGGCTGAGCGAGGCCAGGCTGACACGGATCGGCAGGCGGCCCTGCAGCTCCGGCAGCATGTCCGACGGCTTGGCGAGGTGGAAGGCGCCGGAGCAGATGAACAGCACGTGGTCGGTCTTCACCGGCCCGTGCTTGGTGTTCACCGTCGTGCCCTCGATCAGCGGCAGCAGGTCGCGCTGAACGCCCTCGCGGCTCACGTCGCCGCCGCCGCGGTATTCGCTGCGCGCCGTGATCTTGTCGATCTCGTCGATGAAGACGATGCCGTTCTGCTCGACCATGTCGCGCGCCTCGCGCACGACGCGCTCCTGGTCGAGGAGCTTGTCGCTCTCCTCGCGCAGCAGCGTCTGGTGGCTCTCGCTCACGGTCATCTTGCGCTTCTTGGTGCGGCCGCCGAACGCCTTGCCCAGCATGTCGCCGATATTGATCATGCCGACCGACGCGCCGGGCTGGCCCGGCACCTCGAACTGCATGGGCCCGCCCGAATCGGCAACCTCGATCTCGATCTCGCGATCGTTCAGCTCGCCGGCCCGCAGCTTGTGGCGGAAGCGCAGCCGCGTCTCCTCGCTGGCATTGGGACCGCAGATCGCATCCAGCACGCGGTCCTCCGCGGCCATCTCGGCCTTGGCCTTCACGTCCTTGCGCAGGCTCTCGCGCGCCATCTCGATGGCGGCTTCCATCAGGTCGCGCGCGATCTGTTCGACGTCGCGGCCGACATAGCCGACCTCGGTGAACTTGGTCGCCTCGACCTTGAGGAACGGCGCGTTGGTGAGCTTGGCCAGGCGGCGCGCGATCTCGGTCTTGCCGACGCCGGTCGGGCCGATCATCAGGATGTTCTTGGGCAGCACCTCGTCGCGCAGCGAATCGGAAAGCTGCAGGCGGCGCCAGCGGTTGCGCAGCGCAATGGCGACGGCGCGCTTGGCCTCCTGCTGGCCGACGATGTGCTTGTCGAGTTCGGAAACGATCTCGCGCGGGGAAAAGTCGTTACTCATGGGGCTCTCAGAGCTTCTCGAGGACGATGTTGTGATTGGTGTAGACGCAGATGTCGGCGGCGATCTTCATCGACTTGCGGGCGATCGCCTCGGCATCGAGCCCCTCCACGTCGATCAGCGCCCGTGCGGCCGAGAGCGCGTAGTTGCCGCCCGAGCCGATGGCGATGATGCCACCCTCCGGCTCGAGCACGTCGCCGGTTCCCGACAGCAGCAGCGAGACGTCCTTGTCGGCCACCGCCATCAGCGCCTCGAGCTTGCGCAGGTAGCGGTCGGTGCGCCAGTCCTTGGCGAGCTCGATCGCGGCGCGCAGGAGCTGGCCGGGATGGCGCTCCAGCTTGGCCTCGAGCCGCTCGAAGAGCGTGAAGGCGTCGGCCGTGGCGCCGGCGAAACCCGCGATGATCTGGCCGTTGCCGATCCGGCGGACCTTCTTCGCGTTGCCCTTGACGATGGTCTGGCCCATCGAAACCTGGCCGTCGCCGGCCATGACGACCTCGCCGTCCTTGCGAACCGAGAGGATGGTCGTGGCATGCCAGCCCGGACCGGAGGAACTGTCTGATTGTGCGGAAGACATGCGCCCTAAATAGGGATTCACAGCCACAAATCAATCGTGGTCTCTGGCCCCCGCAGGCGGCGTGCTAACGTCGGCGCATGAGTGAATCAGCCCAGAGCGACCCCGTCATCGTCATCGGCGCCGGAATCGTCGGCGCCGCCACTGCCCGCGCCCTGCAGCGCAACGGCCACAAGGTGACCCTTCTCGACAGCGCCGAGCCGGGCAACGCGACGTCCTTCGGCAATGCCGGGTTCCTGTCTGTCGACAGCCTGATCCCGCTGGCGCGGCCGGCCACCCTGAAGAAGGTGCCGCAGATGCTGATGGACCGGAATGGTCCGCTCACGGTCCATCCGCCGAGTTTGCCGTGGCTGCTGCCCTGGATGGCGCGCTTCGCCATGGCGGCGATGAGCCCGACCGAGGTCCAGAAGGGCAAGGACATGTTCCGGCCGCTGATGCTCGAGGCCGACATCGCCTGGAAGGCCGAGATCCAGGCCTCGGGCCTCGGCGAGCTGTTCCGCACCCGCGGCGCGCTCTACGTCTACGAGAGCGAGGCGTCGTTCCTGGGCACCGACGAGATGCGCGGGCTGCAGTCGGGCAAGGGCACGGAGTTCGAGATCGTCGACGGCAACCGGGCACGCGAACTGGCGCCCGGCCTCAGTCCGACCATCGTACGCGGCATCCACTATCCGAACGGCACGCACACCATTAATCCGCACAAGGTGGTCGCAACCCTGGTCGAGCGGTTTACCGCCGAAGGCGGCACGGTCGTGCGCGGCCGCGTGCGCGGCTTCCGCCGCGATGGCAATCGCGTGACGGCGGTGCAGCTCACCGACTCCGAACTGCCCGCCAGTGCCGTGATGATCTCGGCCGGCCGCGCCTCGGGCGAGCTGACGCGCCTGCTGGGCTTCAACGCGCCGCTGGTCGCCGAGCGCGGCTATCATGTGATGGTGGCGCCCGACAATGTGCGCTTCGACCTGCCGGTCAGCCCGCCCGAGCGCGGCCTGTTCTTCACGCCGATGACCGACGGCCTGCGCATCGCCGGCACGGTCGAGCTGGCGGCGCCGCACCAGCCGCCGTCCTGGCACCGCGCCGATCTCCTGAAGAAGCACCTCAAGGACATCTTCCCCGGTGTCGGCGGTGCCGAGCAGAGCCGCTGGATCGGCGAGCGTCCGACCCTGCCCGACTATCGCCCCGCCATCGGCCGCGCGCCGCGTCTCGCCAACGTCTATTGCGGCTACGGCCACCAGCATCTCGGCCTGACGCTGGCCACCGCGACGGGCCGCCTGATCGCCCGCCTGATGGAAGGCGAGCAACTGCCGTCCGCCCTGCAGGCCTGCGATCCGGGACGATTTGGGTAAGCGCTTCGGGCGAAGCGAAAGGTCCCTCGCTGCGCTCGGGATGACAAATTTGCTGGGTTGGCGCAGTGCGCCGCTGCAGAAAACGCTGTCATCGCGGGCGGGGTAACCCCCGCCCTGGAGCGTAGCGAGGGACCTTTGACTCACACGTGAGATTACGCCGCCTGAGCCTGCTGCCGGAACGCCGTGAGGCTGCCGGCGTGGAGCAGTTCGCTGGGCAGCACATGGCCGACGATGCGTTCGGCCATGCGGCCGACCTCGATGAGCTTGTCGAGATCGACGCCGGTATCGATGCCCATTTCCTCGCAGAGCAGCACCAGCTCCTCGGTCGCGATGTTGCCGGCCGCGCCCTTGTGAGCAGCGAACGGGCAGCCCCCGAGGCCGCCCACCGTCGAATCGAAGGCGCTCACGCCCATGCGCAGGCCGGCATGCGCGTTGGCCACGCCCATGCCCCGCGTGTCGTGAAGATGCAGGGTGATCTTCTGATCCGGCCAGCGTTCGCGCACCGCGCCGACCACGCGCTCGATGCGCGGCGGCACCGCCCAGCCCATCGTATCGGCGAGGCCGATATCGGTGATCGTCGCACCGGCTTCCTCGGCCAGCGCGAAGCCGTCCGCGAGGCCCTGCAGCACCTCGTCGACCGTGACCTCGCCCTGGAAATTGCAGCCGAAGGCGGCCATCACGCCGATGCGTGTCACCGGAATCCCGTTGGACAGGTGCAGCGCCGTCTGGGCGCGCATCGCCTCCATGTTCTGGGCGCGGCTGCGATGCAGGTTCTTGTAGCTGAACCCTTCCGAGGCGCTGAGCGCGATCGAGCCGTAGAGCTTCAGCTTGTCGCGGAACTTCAGGGCGCGGGCCAGACCCTTGTCGTTGAACCACAGGGCGGTGAAGTCGACGCCGGGCGTCGTACGCACGCGCTCGACGACCTCGTCCGCATCGGCCCAGCCGGGCACGATGCGCTGGCTGACGAACGAGCAGATCTGGATGTGATGCAGCCCGGTCTCGGCCAGCGCCTCGATCAGCTCGATCTTGTGCTCGGAAGAAATTGGTCCGGGCTCAATCTGGAAGCCCTCGCGCGGGCCTTCCTCGTGAATCTCCACCTTGTTCGGCAGATCGCTCATGTTCCGCTCCCGTCCGTTCTAGCGCTGTCCCGTCGCGACGACGCCGCGTTGGTGAAGATCGTGCACCTCCTCCGCCGCGAAACCAAGCTCGCGCAGGATCGTTTCGGTGCTCTCGCCGATGGCCTGCGGCTGCTGGCGCATACCGAGATCGTGCCCGCCCAGCTCGATCGGCAGGCGCGGCAGCTTGACGTGCCGTCCCTTGCCGAGATCGGTATCGAGCATGCGGCCGCCGGCGTTGAGTTGCGGATCTTCCTGCAGATCCTCGGGGCGGCCCAGCGGCGCGAAGGGCAGGCTTCCTTCCTCGCAGAAGGCGACCATCTGGTCGAGCGTATGGCGCTGCACGATCTCCGAGATGATGGGCACGAGGCGCGGCCGTCCGAGGATGCGGTCCTCGTTGCTGGCCAGCGTCGCATCGGCCAGCAGATCGGGGCGATCGAACAGACGGCAGAACTGCGCCCAGTGCTTGTCGCTGGTGATGCCGAGGAAGAACAGGCGATCGTCGGATGTCTTGAAGGTCTCGTAGATCGCCCAGGCGCCCTGGCGTTCGGGCATCGGCGGCACCGTCCGGCCCGTCACCGCCCCGCCCGCCATGTGCTGGGCCATCAGGAAGGCCGCCGATTCGAACAGGGCAGAGCGCACTTCCTGCCCGCGGCCCGTGCGGTTGCGCTCCTGCAACGCCGCCAGGATGCCGACGACGCCGAACACGCCGCCCATGATGTCGCAGATCGAGGTGCCCGCGCGCAGCGGCCGGCCGGAGGGCCCGGTCATGTAGGCGAGGCCGCTCATGTACTGCACGATCTCGTCGAGCGCCGGTCGCTTTTCGTAGGGGCCGCTCAAGAAACCCTTCAGGGCGCAATAGACCAGACGCGGATAGTCCTTCGCGAGATCGGCATAGCCGAGGCCCAGCCGCTCCATGGTGCCCGAGGCGAAGTTCTCGAGCACGACATCCGACTGGGAAAGCAGCCGGTGGATGATCTTCTTTCCCTCTTCAGACTTGATGTCGATCGCGAGGCTTCGCTTGTTGCGGTTGAAGGTGCCGAAGAAGCCGGCCGCGAAACCGGCGAGGCGTCGCGTGCGGTCGCCCTCGACCGGCTCGACCTTGATGACCTCGGCACCGAGATCGGCCAGCACGAGGCCGCAGGACGGTCCCATGACCACATGGCAGAACTCGAGCACGCGAATGCCCTGCAGCGGCAGCGCGCGATCTTCCTGCTGCGCCGTCCCGCCGACCGTGCCCTGCTCATCCATGCCTGTCTCCCTGCCGCCACTGTTTCGGGCGGCAACCTTCCAGCGCGGCCGGGCGTCCGCAACTGAGAATCCATGCCCGGCAGGTCCTCGAAACAGGTTTCGGCCCCCCGACGATGGGTGGCGCGCGCGCCCGGCTAGCTGCCGTACTGCAGCAGCGTCTCGCCGTTTTTCTTGAGCCAGGCCTGCGGCCCCTCGATCGGGCCGTCGCACAAGGTTCGCGCCAACGCCCAGAAGCGGGCACTGTGGTTCAGGTGGACCAGGTGCGCCGTCTCGTGCGCGGCCAGGTAGTCGAGGACCTGTGGCGGGGCGAACACAAGCCGCCAGGAGAAGGAAAGCGAGGCGTCCGGCCCGCAGCTTCCCCAGCGCGAGCGCGTGTCGCGCACCGAGATGCGCTTCACCGGGCGCTCGGCGCGAGCGGCCTTGGCATGGACCCGCGGCACCAGCTCCTTCTTCAGCTCGCCGACCAGCCAGTCCTTCACGCGGCGCGACAGGTGCTCGGGCCGGCCGGCGACGTGGATCTCGTTGCCCTCGCGCCAGACCGTGCCGCGGGCGTCCGGCCGGTGGCGCAGGCGATGGGGCACGCCGAACAGCGGGATTTCCGCGCCATCGACGAAGGGAATTCGCGCCGGCAGGCGCTCCAGGCGCGCGGCAATCCAGCCGGCCTGCGTTTCGGCAAAACCCACCGCCGTGCCGCGCGCCATGCGCAGCGGCGCCGTCAGCACGACGCGCCGGTTGGCCGGATCGACGCGCAGCGAGGCGCGGCGGGCGCGGGCATTGCGCACGAAGGTGACGGAAAGCGTGTCGCCGGCATGAGCAATGGTCAGTTGCTCGGGCTCCGGCGTCGCTTTAGGCAGGAAACGGCTGAACCAGGAGGAAGACGACATGTCCGAAGAACAGGCTCACAAGACGCTCAGCGATGCAGGACGAAAGGTCCTGTCCGA
Organism: Reyranella sp.; assembly: GCF_965279625.1. Taxonomy (GTDB): domain Bacteria; phylum Pseudomonadota; class Alphaproteobacteria; order Reyranellales; family Reyranellaceae; genus Reyranella. The sequence continues at coordinate 3,529,896 of NZ_OZ257251.1, read as the reverse complement.
GGTTCTGGGCGAATCCTATCTCGCCAAGCGCGACGCGACCAACAACGATTTCTGGGGTCCGGTCCGCGCCTTCTCCGAGGAATTCGCCTACGCCTCGCTGTGGACGCGCGACGGGCTCGACCGCAAGCAGCGCAGCATGATCACGATCTCCATGCTCTGCGCGCTGAACCGGCCGCACGAACTCAAGATCCATCTGGTGGGCGCGCTGAACAACGGCTGCACCAAGACCGAGCTGCGCGAGATCTTCACCCACGCGATCGCCTATTGCGGCTTCCCGGCCGCCATCGATGCGCTGCGCGTCGCCGAGGAAGTGCTGAAGGAACAGGGGAAGTTCTGACATGAGTCTCGACGTAGAGCGGATTCGCGCCGAGACGCCGGGCTGTGCCCACGTCCTGCATCTCAATGCGGCGGGCTCCTCACTGCCCAGCCGCCGCACGCTGGACGCGACCGTCGACCATCTGCGGCTCGAGGCCGAGATCGGTGGCTACGAGGCGGCCGACCGGGCGCGCCCGGTGCTCGACGGCTTCTATCCGTCGATCGCCACGCTGATCGGCGCCGAGCCCGGGGAGATCGCCTATGTCGAGAACGCCACGCGCGCCTGGGACCTCGCCTTCTATTCGCTCGACTTCAAGCCGGGCGACCGCATCCTGACCTGCGTCAGCGAATATTCGTCGAACTACATCTCCTACCTGCAGGTGGCGAAGAAAACCGGCGCCGAGATCGTGGTCGTGCCCGACGACAGGCACGGCCAGATCGACCTCGGCGCCCTCGAACGCGCCATCGACAAGCGCACGAAGCTGGTGTCGATCTCGCACATCCCGACCCAGGGCGGGCTGGTCCAGCCGGCCGAGGCGGTCGGCAAGATCGTCAACGATGCCGGCATCCTCTACCTGCTCGATGCCTGCCAGTCGGTCGGCATGATGCCGATCGACGTGAAGAAGATCGGCTGCGATTTCCTGTCGGCCACGGGGCGCAAGTACATGCGCGGGCCGCGCGGCACGGGTTTCCTCTACGCCCGCACGCGCAGCACCTCGCAGATCGAGCCGATCTTCCTCGACAATCATGCCGCCCGCTGGACCGGCGACAACGACTACACGGTGATGGGCGACGCCAAGCGGTTCGAGAACTGGGAGCGCTACTTCGCGGGCGTGATCGGCCTCAAGGTCGCCGCCGACCAGGCGAACGAACTCGGCATGCCGGCGATCTGGGCGCGCCTGCGCCATCTGGCCGACGGCCTGCGCGAGCGGCTGAAGTCGGTGCCGGGCGTCACCCTGGCCGATCTCGGCGTCACCAAGGGCGCCATCGTCACCTTCGCCGTCGCCGGCAAGGAGCATGGGACGCTGAAGCAGCAGCTCCGCGACCAGGGGATCAACGTCTCGGTCTCGACGCAGTTCTCGTCGCGCCTCGATCTCAAGGGACGCGGCCTCAAGGACGTGATGCGCGCCTCGGTGCACATCTACAACACCGACGAGGAACTCGACCGCTTCGTGGCGGCGCTCGAAGCGGCGATCCGCGATTAGACCGCAGGGTAATCGCATATGGCCTAAAAAGCCGCGGTACTTGGCATTTCCAAGAAGGTGAAAGGTCCCTCACTCCGTTCGGGATGACAATTTTGTTGGGATTTGCGCAGTGCGCCGATCGAACAATCGCTGTCATCCCGAACGGAGTGAGGGACCTTTACCTCAGATGAGGTTGCCCTGCCGTTCCGAGGGAGTCGGGTCAAGGACCACCCGCAGAACTTGCACTAAAGTCACGATTGGCAAACACTGCGGCGTCTCGAAGTCGCGTCAGCTCAGCCTTGGAAGTCGCCCCATTCAATGTTCGAACAAGCCTTCAGAAACATCGACGATGCACTCTGGAAAGAAGCCGGCTGCACCACCGAACTGGACTATATCGAGCAAACGTCGTGGCTGTTGTTCCTGAAGTACCTGGACGGGCTGGAGGAAGACAAGGCATCTATCGCGGCCCTTGAGGGCAAAAAATACAGCTACATTCTCGACAAGCCCTATCGGTGGGAGAGCTGGGCCGCACCCAAGGGCAAGGACGGCAAGCTCGACCACAACGCCGCCGCAACCGGCGACGATCTCCGCGACTTCGTCGCCCAGAGGCTTTTTCCCTACTTGGCCGGCTTCAAGACCCGCGCCACCGGCCCCAACACCATCGAATACAAGATCGGTGAGATCTTCTCGGAACTGAAGAACAAGATCGCCGACGGCTACAATCTCCGCGACATCATCAACCACATCGACGAGCTGCGCTTCCGCTCCCAGACCGAGAAGCACGAACTCTCGCACCTCTACGAATCCAAGATCCGCAACATGGGGAACGCCGGCCGAAACGGCGGCGAATACTACACGCCCCGTCCGCTCATCCGCGCGATGATCGAAGTGGTAAAGCCCGAGGTCGGCGAGCGCATCTACGACGGCGCCTGCGGATCGGCCGGCTTCCTTTGCGAGGCCTTCGACCACCTGCGCCGCCAGGGTAAGCTCTCGACCAGCGATCTCAAGACGCTCCAGACGCGGACGTTCTACGGCAAGGAAAAGAAAAGTCTCGCCTACATCATCGGGATCATGAACATGATCCTGCACGGCATCGAGGCGCCGAACATCGTCCACACCAATACCCTTACCGAGAACCTCGCCGACATCCAGGACAAGGACCGCTACGACGTCGTGCTCGCCAATCCACCCTTCGGCGGCAAGGAACGCAAGGAACTTCAGCAGAACTTCACGATCCGCACCGGCGAGACGGCCTTCCTGTTTCTGCAGCACTTCATCCGCATCCTGAAGGCCGGCGGTCGCGGCGCGATCGTCATCAAGAACACGTTCCTGTCGAACATGGACAATGCGTCCGTGGCCTTGCGCAAGGAGCTTCTGGCCAGTTGCAATCTCCACACTGTGCTCGACTGCCCAAGTGGCACGTTTCAGGGCGCCGGCGTGAAGACCGTAGTGTTGTTCTTCGAGAAGGGCGCACCTACGCGCAGGGTCTGGTTCTACCAGCTCAATCCAGGCCGCAACATGGGCAAGACCAACCCCCTCAATGACGCCGATCTTGTTGACTTCGTGAAGCTGCAGAAGACCTTTGCCGACTCGCCGAAAAGCTGGAGCGTGGAGGCTGAGACCATTGATGCAGAGACGTTCGACCTCTCCGTTAAGAACCCGAACGGTGGCGAGGAGATTACGCACCGCAGCTCGCATGCGATCATGGAAGAAATCGCCGCGCTAGATGCCGAGAGCGCTGAAGTTCTCAGAAGCATCAAGGCACTGCTATGAAAACTAGTTGGCAAATAAGGCCTCTTAGCGAGGTTTGTCAGTTCTCTAACGGATTGTGGAAGGGCGAACAGCCGCCCTTTGTGAATGTTGGCGTCATCCGGAATACCAACTTCACCAAAGAAGGGTTTCTGGATGATTCTGATATTGCGTATCTCGATGTGGAGACCAAGAAGTTTGCGAAGCGCCGACTTCAGTATGGTGACATCGTCCTTGAAAAATCTGGCGGCGGCCCCAAGCAGGCTGTGGGACGTGTTGCCCTATTCGACAAGCAGGAAGGTGAGTTCTCATTCAGCAACTTCACGTCTGCTCTCCGAGTTCGAGAACCTAACGACTTAGATTTCCGCTTTCTCCACAAGTTCCTTTATTGGATCTATATCTCCGGCGTTACGGAACAGATGCAGAGTCACTCCACGGGCATCCGAAATTTGGACGGCGATGCATACAAAGCTATAAATATTGGTATTCCTCCCATAGCCGAACAAGAGCGGATCGTCGGCATTCTCAACCAAGCATTCGAAGCCATCGCCACCGCTAAAGCCAATACCGAGAGGAACCTTCAAAACGCCCGCGCCATCTTCGAAAGTCACCTCGATCTGGTATTTTCCTATCAAGGCGACTGGGAAGAAGATCTCGTCGGCTCAATTTGCGTTGTGAAGCATGGCTTTGCTTTTGATGGCTCAGACTTCTCCTCTGATGTCCCTGAGGGCTATCCGAAGGTCATTACGCCAGGAAACTTCACGGAAGATGGCAAGCTACTGTTCAACAAGAAAAACACTAAACGCTTCAAAGGCAAAGCACCTGCCGCTTTCATCTTTGATATTGGCGATCTGGTCGTAGTTATGACTGATCTCTCGTCAAAGATGAAAATCCTCGGCAAGCCTGCTTTCGTCGAATCCTCCGACGTGCTTCATAACCAGCGAATCGGACGAGTCTCGTTTACCGATGACCGTATCGAAAAGCGATATCTCTACTATTATATGATGAGTGAGAACTACCTGAGAAGCATTAGGGGATCGGCCACAGGCACGATGGTCAAGCACACTGCACCCAAAAGAATCATGAGCAATCTGATTCGATTTCCGCATGATCGGAAGGTGCAGCAAGAGATCGTAACGAAGCTCGATTCGCTCCGCCAAGAAACGCTACGACTTGAGGCCATCTACCAGAGAAAGCTTAGCGCGCTAGAGAGCCTGAAGAGTTCGCTGTTGCGCGAAGCATTTTCTGCACGTCTGTAGATCCATCCATGAACGAAGCCGAAACCCGCGCCGAATACATCGACCCCGCCTTGAAGGCGGCGGGCTGGGGCGTGGTCGACGGCAGCCGTGTTCGCCGCGAGCACATCACGCCCGGCCGCATCGAAGGCAAGGGGCGGCGCGGCAAGGGGCTGACGGCCGACTACGTGCTGGTCTATCGCAACCGCAAGCTCGCCGTGCTGGAAGCGAAGGCATGGGACAAGCCCCTGACCGAGGGCGTGGCACAGGCTAAGGACTACGCCGCCAAGCTCCAAGTCCGCTTTGCCTATTCCAGCAACGGGCAGGGTCTCTATGCCATCGACAGGAAAACCGGCCACGAAGGCGCGGTCGAGGGCTACCCGACGCCGGACGAACTCTGGGAGCGAACCTTCGGCCAGCAGAACATCTGGCGCGACCGCTTCGCGTCGGTGCCCTTTCCCGACAAGAGCGGCACCTGGGACCTTCGCTTCTATCAGGAGATCGCCGTCAACCGGGTGCTGGACGCCATCGCGGGCGGCCGTGACCGCATCCTGCTGACTCTGGCCACCGGCACCGGCAAGACCTCGATCGCCTTCCAGATCGTCTGGAAGTTGTTCCAGACTCGCTGGAATCTCGGCGACTGGAAGACGGAGGGCGAGCCATCCCGGCGACCACGTATCCTCTTCCTGGCCGACCGCAACACGCTGGCCGACCAAGCCTACAACGACTTCACTTCGTTCAGCGCCTTTCCGGACTCGGCACTGGCGCGTGTCAGGCCCGACGAAATCCGCAGAACAGGACGGGTTCCGACCAACGCCAGCATCTTTTTCACCATCTTTCAGACCTTCATGAGCGGGCCGCCGAAGGACGGGCAGCCCTCGCCCTATTTCGGCGAGTACCCGCCGGACTTCTTCGACTTCGTCGTGATCGACGAATGCCACCGGGGCGGCGCCAGCGACGAGAGCACGTGGCGCGATATCCTCACCTACTTCAAGCCGGCCGTGCAGCTCGGCCTGACGGCCACGCCCAAGCGCAAGGGCAACGTCGACACCTATTCCTATTTCGGCGAGCCTGTTTACACCTACTCACTGAAGGAGGGCATCAACGACGGCTTCCTGACGCCGTTCCGGGTCAAGCAGTTCGCAACCAGCCTGGACGACTACACCTACACGCCCGACGACGCCGTGGTGGATGGCGAAGTCGTTCCCGGCAAGCGCTACACCGAGAGCGAGTTCAACAGGGCCATCATCATCCGGGAGCGCGAAGCGCACCGGGTGAAGCTCTTCATGGAGCTGATCGACCAGAAGCAGAAGACGCTGGTCTTTTGCGCCACCCAGGATCACGCGCTGATGGTGCGCGACCTCATCAACCAGGTGAAGGCCAGCACCGACCCGGACTACTGCCACCGCGTGACGGCCAACGACGGTGCGCTCGGCGACCAGTACCTCAAGACCTTCCAGGACAATGAGAAGACGATCCCGACGATCCTGACCACGTCGCAGAAGCTCTCGACCGGCGTGGATGCCCGCAACATCCGCAACATCGTCCTGATGCGTCCGGTCAATTCCATGATCGAGTTCAAGCAGATCATCGGGCGAGGAACGCGCCTTTATGACGGCAAGGACTATTTCACGATCTATGATTTCGTGAAGGCACACCATCATTTCAGCGATCCGGAGTGGGACGGCGAGCCCGAGGACCAGACGACCGAAAAGCCCAAGGGTTTCAGCGAAGAACGGGAGCGGTGGCCGACCGACGGGGCAGACGATGACGGCCGCGACGAGGACCCGAAGCCCCGGAAGCTGATTGTCAGGCTGGCGGACGGCAAGGAGCGCATGCTTCAGCACATCGTGGCGACGACGTTCTGGAGCCCCGACGGCACGCCGATGTCGGCCAAGCAGTTCCTCGAGAGCCTCTACGGCGCGCTGCCCGACCTCTTCAAGGACGAGGACGAGTTGAGAGCCCTGTGGAGCGATCCGGCCACGCGCCGGAAGCTGCTCGACGGGCTGGGCGAGCGCGGGTTCAGCAAGGACATGCTGGGCGAAATGCAGAGGGTCATCGACGCCGAGAAGAGCGACCTGTTCGACGTGCTGGCCTACATCGCCTTCGCCCGGCCGCCTTTGTCCCGCGAAGATCGTGCGCAGACGGCGCGCGGCGAGATACAGACCGCGTTCGACGACAAGCAGCAGGGTTTCCTGGATTTCGTGCTTTCGCAGTACGTCAAGGAAGGCGTCGACGAACTAGATCAGGAGAAACTGTCTCCCCTGCTCAATCTGAAGTACGGCGCTCTGGCAGATGCAATTGCCGATCTCGGCAACCCGCAGCAGATTCGACAGACGTTTATCGAGTTCCAGAAGTTCCTCTATCGCGGCCCGGCGCAACAGGCGGACGACCAGGAGTAACGAGGAAATCATGATGGCGCCCCCTGCTCCCGGCGAACTCGACCGCTTCGTCGCGGCGCTGCGGCCGCTCGCGGCCGGCTAGGCAACGGCATGCCGATCATCGCGCCGTCGGCATCGTGGCTGCTGGTCGTCGCAGAGACCGGCTCGATCCGGCGCGCGGCGACGCGGCTCAACCTCTCGCCCTCGGCGGTGAATCGGCAGATCCTGAACCTCGAGGCCGAGTACGGCGCGGCGCTGTTCGAGCGCCTGCCGCGCGGCATGCGGCTCACGCCCGCCGGCCAGATGGTGGTGGCGGAAGTCCAGCGCTGGCAGCACGACCATGCGCAGCTCGTGCAGCATATCGGCCAGCTGCGCAGCATGGTGCGCGGGCATGCCTCGCTGGGGCTGATGGAAAGCTTTTCGCGCACCGTCGTGTCGCGATTGATGAGCCACATGCGCGAACGCCAGTCGCTGGTTTCGCTCGAGGTGCTGATGGGCGGCACGGCGGAGATCGTCGACCGGCTGGTCGCGGGAAAGCTCGACCTCGCCATCTGCTACGCCGTGCCCAAGATGCCGGAGATCCGCGTGCTGGCCTCGATCCAGCCCAGCTCGGGAATCGTCGTGGCGCGGGATCATCCGCTGGCCGGCCGCAAGTCGATCCGCCTCGCCGAGTGCGCCAACTACAGTTTCGTCTTTCCCGATTCGTCGCTCACCTCGCGGCGCATCCTCGAAACCGCGCTGGAACGCGCCAAGGTGCATTTCGCCGGCGTGGTCACGACCAACTCCGTCGAGGTGATGAAGATGCTGGTGCGCGAGCATCGCCAGATCGCGCTGCTCAGCCTGCCCGACATCGGGGCGGACTTCGCCGACCGCGACCTCGTGCACATCCCGCTGGCAGACCGCCAGGTCCGCGGCTCGCACCTGTCGCTGATCGCACCGCGCCACGCCAAGCCCTCCCCGGTTGCTGCCATGCTGGCGGAATTCCTGAAGGAAGAATTGCAGGGCCTGCCGGCGCGCCGCGCCTGGACCGGCAGCCTGCGGGAAGTCGGCACCACAAAGACGGGACGCAGCCGGTCCTGAAGAGACCACCAGGCGACCGTACGAAAAAACCGCACACGCCGTCCCGAATCTAGCGCTTTTCAGCGTCGCGGGATGGCCTTCATGCTGAAGGGCCGAACGGGACGGCGTGCGTGGCATGACGCGTGCACCGCCGGCTTCCGAATCGAGGAACCACTGCATGACCCATTTTCGCTCCTGGTCGTTGGCCGCACTGGCCGCTTCGACCTTTCTGGCCGCCTTGCCCGCACAGGCGCAGACACCTGCCACGACCCTCAAGGTCGCGCCCGAGACGCTGAGCCGCGTCCTCGACCCGCATTTCACGACGTCGTTCACGACGCGTGACCTGGGCTACCTGATCTACGACACGCTGTTTGCGGTCGACGACACGTTCGCGCCCCAGCCGCAGATGGTCGGAAGCTATACGATCAGCCCCGACAAGCTCACCTACACCTTCGTGCTGCGGCCGGGCCTGAAGTGGCACGACGGCCAGCCGGTCACCGCGGCGGACTGCGTCGCCTCGATCCAGCGCTGGGCCTCGCGCGACAGCATGGGCCAGACTTTGGCCAGGTTCACCGCCTCGCTGGAAGCGGCCGATGCCAATACCATCAAGCTGGTGCTGAAGGAGCCCTACGGGCTGGTGCTCGACAGCCTGGCCAAGATCGGCGCGCCCGTGCCGTTCATGATGCCGGAGCGCATCGCCAAGACCCCCGGCAGCGAGCAGGTGAAGGAAATCGTCGGCTCCGGCCCCTACAAGTTCCGCGCCGACCTGCACGAGCCCGGCGTCAAGATCGTCCTCGACAAGTTCGCCGACTACAAGCCGCGCAGCGAGCCGCCCAACTGGGCGTCGGGCGCCAAGATCGCGAAGATGGACAGGGTCGAGATGCTGGGCATGCCGGATGCGCAGACCCAGGTGAGCGCGCTCACGCGCGGCGAGGTCGACTATCTCGAAAGAGTGCCGGCCGACCTGCTGCCGCTGTTCGACGCGAAGTCCGGCGCCAAGGCCGAGGTCGTGAGCAAGTACGGCTTCCAGGCGATCATGCGCATGAACCACCTGCAGCCGCCGTTCGACAATGTGAAGGTGCGCCAGGCGATCGCCCGCGCCGTCGACCGGTCGATGTACGCCGCCGTCGTGGCGGGCGATCCGAAGTTCGCCACCGATTGCGCCGCGGTCTTCGGCTGCGGCATGCCCTACGAGAGCAAGGCCGGCATCCCCTCCTTCGACATGGCCGCCGCCAAGGCGATGCTGAAGGAGGCCAACGTCGATATGTCGAAGCCGCTGGTGATGCTGCATGTCGCCAACGCGCCGGGCATCGCCGCGCTGGGCAACGTCACCCGCCAGGTGCTGGTCGATCTCGGCTTCAAGGTCGACATGGTGTCGATGGACTTCCAGACCTTCGCCACGCGCCGGCTCAACACCGGACCGGTCGACAAGGGCGGCTGGAATCTCGCCCACACGACGAACTCCGTGCCCGACCAAGGCAATCCGCTCAGCAACCCGTTCCTCGTCGCCTCGGGCCCGCCCGCCTCCGCCTGGGGCTGGCCGAAGGACGAGAAGATCGAGGAGCTGCGCCTGAAGTTCGCCACCGCGCCCGACGAGGCGGCGCGCAAGACGATCGCCACCGAGATCCAGGTCCGCGCCTACGAGCAGGTGCTCTATCTGCCGCTGGCGCAGTTCACGACCCCGTCGGCCTGGCGCAACAACCTCGAAGGCGTGCTGAAGTCGCCGGTCATGCTGCTCTACAACATCGAGAAGAAGTGAGGATCGCCCCCATGGCGAAAGCGGTTGCCGACGATTATCTGCGGCGCATTCCCAAGGCCGAGCTGCATTGCCACCTCGCCGGCACGCTGCGCGCCACGACCGTGGCCGAGCTGGCCAAGCACTACGGCTTGCCGCTGCCGCGACCCGCGGAGCAGCTCTACCAGTGGCCGAACTTCGACGGGTTCCTGGAAATCCTGCGCCTCACCGCCTCGGTGCTGCGCACGCCGGAGGATTTCAGCCGCGCGATCCACGAATATTGCGAGGATGCCGCGCGCGACGGCAACCTGCGGCACGTCGAGTTCTTCTTCAATCCCGACTACTTCTATCCCAACGGCATCGACTATCCCTCGATGGTGGCCGGCATGGCCAACGGCATCGAGCGCGTGGGCCGCGACTTCGGTATCTCCGCCCGGCTGATCTGCTGCATCGACCGCTCGATCAATTCGCCCGCCCAGGCCGTCGAGATCGTCGAGACGGCGCTCGCGCATCGCCACGAGCTGGTGATCGGGATCGGCCTGGACGGCAATGAGAGCGTCGGTCCGCCCGCCATCTTCGCCGAGGCCTATGCGCTGGCCCGCAAGGGCGGGCTGCGCTGCACGGCCCATTGCTGCGAGGATTATCTCACGCCGCTCGAGGCGCCGCCGACCAACTATCTGATCTGCCGCGACGTGCTGCGCTGCGACCGCATCGATCACGGCTACAACATGCTGGCGTCGGACTTCGTGATGGCCGAGGCGCGCAAGGACGGGCTCTATTTCACGCCCTGCGCCTGGACCAGCCTGCTGCACAATCGACCGCACCGGCCGCAGCGCATCCGTCGCATGGTCGAGGCCGGCTTGAACGTCACCATCAACACCGACGATCCGGCGATGTTCGGCACCAATCTCGGGCATGGCTTTACGACCCTATTCGAGACGATCGGCTGGGGCCCCGACAAGGCCCGGATGTTCAGCCTGAATTCGGTCGAAGCCTCGTGGCTGGACGAGAGCGACAAGGCCAGGATGCGGATCGACTTCCGCCGCCAGATCGCCGCGCTCGACCAGGAATTCGGCTACGCCACGGTCCCGCCGACGGCCTAGCCGGCTGGCGTACGTTAGTGGTCGATGGCTCATTTGACTTTAGTAGATGACCGGTCAACTATTAATGCATGTCAGAGCAGGATGCCCGTTCACGACTCGTCGAGGCCGGATTGGAGGGGCTTCTGGCGGCTGGATTCAACAGCACCGGCGTAGCCGACATCGTCGCTGCCGCAGGAGTGCCAAAGGGCTCGTTCTACTACTACTTCGACAGCAAAGAGGCGTTTGCCTGCGCCGTGGTCGACCACTGGGCGGCCCGGAATACGGCACGTCGGCAAGCCCTCTTCATCGCAAACCGGTCGATGCCGCCGTTGCACCGGCTCCGCGCCTATCTGGAAGCCTATGCGACGGCACTGGGCGAACGCGGCCACGTCGGCGGCTGCCTGCTGGGCAATCTCAGTGCCGAGATCGCCGACCACAGCGAGGCGGTGCGTGGCCGACTGCGAGCCGCGTTCGCCGAATGGCAAACGATGCTGCGCGACCTCCTGGTCGAGGCGCAGGCACGCGGCGACCTCCGCGCCGGCCTCGAACCGGGAGCGCTGGCGGCCTACCTCGTCGACGGCTGGGAAGGCGCTCTGCTGCGCATGAAGGCCGAGAAGAGCGACAGGCCGCTACGTCTCTTCATCACCATCACCTTCGACCACCTGCTGAGCGGAGCCCCCTGATGCCGTATCTACACCTCGACCTGCCAGGCCACTTCCCGGCGGCGGTTAAGCGCGAACTGGCGGAGCGGCTCTGTCGCCTCTACGCCGATGTCATGCAGACCCAGCTCTGGCGACCCAATGTCGGTCTCTGCGAGCTGGGCCCCGACAATCTCTTCCGCCTCGGCCCCCAGGGGATCGAGTCGATCACAATGGTGCTGGTGGAATATCGACCGGGTCGACCGGCCGAGAATCGCCTCACCCTGGCAAACGGCATCGTCGAAGCCTGCGTGGAATTGCTGGGCGTGCCGCGCGCAACCGTCATGGTCGAGTTCACACCCCATGCCGGCCACGAGATCTATCGCGACGGAAACTGGGTCGGCGACTGGACGCCTGCGGAAGGCGTGGCGTCATGATCGAGATCGTCCGCTTCCCGGTGGACGGCGTGACTGTCGTCGGCCACCTGCACCTGCCGGAGGGTCCGGGGCCCCACCCGGCACTGATCGTCGGCGGCCCGATGACCAGCATCAAGGAGCAGGTAACCGGCGTCTATGCCGCCGCATTGGCAGCTCGCGGCTTCGCCGCGCTCGCCCTCGACCATCGCCACTATGGCGAAAGCGGCGGCATGCCCCGCCAGTACGAATACTGGCGGCACAAGGTGGCCGACCTCCGCGCCGGCCTGGATTGGCTCGCGGCACGACGCGACATCGACAGCCGACGTATCGGCGCGGCGGGCGTCTGCCTGGGTGCCGGCTACGCCGCCTGGGCAGCAGCCGACAATCCCCTCGTCAAAGCCTACGGTGCGGTCGCCGGCTACTACCGCGATCCTGCCGACATGCAGGCACGGGATGCCACGAGCTTCGCCGCGCGGGTCGACCAGGGCATCGCCGCACGCCGCCGCTTCGAGGCAACCGGCGAGGTCGAGACCATTCCGGCCGCTTCGTTGCAGGGCGACGCGGCGATGCAGACCGAGGATACCGTCGACTACTACACACGCCGGGCGGCGACCCCCGCCTATGCCAACGCTTTTGCCGTCATGTCGCGCGAGCACTTTCTGCCGTTCGATGTCCAGGCGGCGGCGCCGCACCTCGACGTGCCGGTCCTGATGATTCATTCGGAAAACGCGTTGTCGCCGGCCTGGGCTCGGAAATTTCACGACGCCCTGGCGACGCCCAAGGAAATCGTGTGGATCGCCTCGCGCGGGCAAACCCATTTCTACGACGATCCCCCTCTGGTGGCCGCCGCAGCGGACCGGTTGGCCACGCACTTCGGACGGTATCTGCAAGGCTGAACCGCCCCTTCATCTTTAACGACCATTGCAAAGGGATTCTCGTACACTCGTCTCGGTGCAAGACACCCGCGCAGGCGCCGACGGTGCAGACGTCGACCCTGTCCGATTCCTGACACCTCCGCGAAACGCGCTTCCCAGAACACACGCTCGGCGCGCCAGAAGCAGCCAGCCCGAACATCGCCTGCTCGAGGCCGGCCGGGCAGGGCGGCTGGATACGGTTGCCGTTGACGTAGTGCATAACTGCAATCTCGAAGTCCGGCGCCGGGCGTCCCGGCAAGGCCCGGTCGGCGGTCGGCGGTCGGCAACTCGCTCTTCCTGCGCAGTAGCCGCCACCTGACGCGGCTCCTCTTGCTTTCGTCGGCTGGTGCCCTGCCAATATGGTCCTACAATGCCACTGAATCGAGCCACTCCGAGGAGCCCCCAATGCCCGTCTTTTTCGTTTGCGCCGGGCTGTTGGGCCTGCTGGCGGTCGCGCTGGCCGTGAATGTCGGCCTGATGCGGGGCCGCAAGCGGATCAACCTGGGGGACGGCGGCGATGCCGAGATGCAGGCCGCGGTGCGGGCGCACGGCAACCTGGTGGAGTTCGCGCCGCTCACCCTGCTGATGATCTACATGGCGAGCGACTTCTACGGCTTCGGCCTCGTGGCGGCCCTGTCAGTGCTGCTGCTGCTGGCCCGCCTGCTGCATGCGGGCGGCATGCTGGGCCTGATCCCCAAGGGCCGGCTGCTGGGAACGCTCGGGTCGGCGGCGACCCTGGGTACCGCCTCGATCCTGCTCGCGATCGCCGGCCTCGGCCTCAAGCAATACTGATCGGCAGGGCATTGGCCGTCATGCAAAGACCGGCAACCGCGGGGCCGCTTCGAGCGTACTATCCCATCGCCCTCGCTCAGCCATGCCGAACATGATCACCACGCTCTGGCGGATCGCCTATGAGGCCGGCTACGGCTACTTCGCGAACCGGCTCTCGACCTCGGCCGCGGCCATGGCGTTCTACACCATGTTCGCGCTCGGCCCGATCATGATCTTCACCATCGCCATCGCCGAACCCTTCGTCGGCCGGTTCATGGCGCAGGAGACGATCTTCGATGCGCTGGGCACCGTCGTGGCGCAGGACCAGTTGCGCACCATCCGCCGCTTCGCCTCCGAGGACCTGTTCCGCGGCGGGGGCATCGCCGCCCTCGCTGGCGCCGCCGTGCTGCTCTACACCGGCACCCGCGTCTTCGTGGAACTGGACGACGGCATCGACGCGATCTGGCGGGACAACAAGGGGCCGACGGTGCATCCGGTCCTGGCCAGCCTGAAGTCGAGACTGCTCGCCGTTCTGCTGATGATCGTGCTGGGCGTCGTGCTGATCGTCGTGATCCTGGCGAGCGTGCTGATCTCGGCCTATGCCGGCGTGCTCGAACGATTTCCCGTCCTCGGCGTCTGGATCGGCCCAGCGATCTCGACCTCCGTGCACTACGGCCTGCTCTCGGGCTTCTTCACGCTGATCTACAAGTGGCTGCCGACCGGCCACGTCCCCTGGCGCTACGCGCTGATCGGCGGCCTGGTGAACGCGCTGCTCTTCGCGGTCGGCAACCGCGCGCTGGTCTTCTATTTCGAGGTGACCCAGCTCACCTCGGCGTTCGGCGCCACGGCGGGCTTCGCCGCCATCATGGTCTGGATGTACTGGACCTCGCTCACCATCCTGATCGGCGCCCAGGTCGGCCGCGCCACGCGCGACGTGCTGATCGATAATCGTGCGCGCGAAATGGTCGAGGGAGATCTATAGCGCGTCGTTGCGACGACGCGCTGGCGGGCGGCAGCGCCTTCTCGCGTTTTCGCCGGCTTCGGCGAAAACGCTGTGCCGCGAGAGCCCGCACCGGGCAGAAAAGACAATGACGCGCCACTGGAGTGGCGCGCCCCCAGCATACCCTTAGAACATCGTCGCGAGCACGCGGTCCGGCGGCTTGTGGCCATCGGCGAAGGTCTTGATGTTGATCAGGACCTTCTCGCCCATCTCGATGCGGCCCTCGAGCGTGGCCGAGCCCATGTGCGGCAGCAGCACGACGCGATCGAGTTCGAGCAGCTTCGAGTTCACCTGCGGCTCGTTCTCGTAGACGTCGAGGCCGGCGCTGGCCATTTCGCCCGCCTTCAGCATGCGCACCATGGCGTTCTCGTCGATCACCTCGCCGCGCGCGGTGTTCACGAGGATCGACGTCGGCTTCATCAGCTTGAGACGTCGCGCCGAGAGAAGGTGGAACGTCGCGGGCGTGTGCGGGCAGTTGACGGACACGATGTCCATCCGCGCCAGCATCTGGTCGAGGCTCTCCCAATAGGTCGCCTCGAGCTCGCGCTCGATCTCGCCGTGAACGCGCTTGCGATTGTGATAGTGGATGGCGAGGCCAAAGCCGCGCGCGCGGCGCGCCAGCGCCTGGCCGATGCGGCCCATGCCGACGATGCCCAGGCGCTTGCCCTGCAGGCGGGCGCCCAGCATCGAGGTCGGGCTCCAGCCGGACCACTTGCCGCTGCGCACCAGCCGCTCGCCCTCGCCGACGCGCCGCGCCGTGGCCAGGACCAGCGCCATGGCCATGTCGGCGGTATCCTCGGTCAGCACGCCGGGCGTGTTGGTCACGGTGATGCCGCGCTGGCGGGCCGTGTCGAGATCGATGTGGTCGACGCCGGTGCCGAACGAGGCGATCAGCTTCAGCTTCGGACCCGCCTGCGAGAGCACGCGGGCGTCGATCCGGTCGGTGACGGTCGGCACCAGCACGTCCGCCGCTTTCACGGCCTCGACGAGCTGCGGGCCGGTCAACGGCTTGTCGTCGGCGTTCAGTCGCGTATCGAACAGTTCCATCAGACGCGTCTCGATCGCGTCGGGAAGCTTTCGGGTGACGATCACCAGCGGCTTTATCTTGGGGGTGGACGGCATGTGCGAAATGGGACCGGCGCTGGCTCGAGACAGTGACTGAGCCGGATTACCAAGTCCGCGCGCGTTTTGTCCAGCAAACGCCCCCGCCTATTTATAAACCAGAAAGTCGCGCCATTTCAGGAGCTTGTCGCTGGATTTGAAGAAATCAGGTATATAGGCGGCGATGGGAATTCGATCGTCCGTCCTACTTTGCGGCTTCTTCGTGGCTTTGGCGGCATTTTCCCTGCCCCAAGCAGGCGGCAACGCAGCCCTTGCCGCCCCCGACAAACCGACCTCCACCCAGCGCAAGGGGTCCGGCCTGCCCATTCCCCGTTTCGCCTCCCTGCGCTCCGACGAGGTCAATGTCCGCACCGGACCGGGCGCGCGCTATCCCGTGGACTGGGTGTTCAAGCGCAAGGCCATGCCCGTGGAAATCGTCGCGGAATACGAGAATTGGCGCAAAATCCGCGATTGGCAGGGCGCCAGCGGTTGGGTTCATCAAAGCCTGCTCACCGGCAAGCGCAGCTTCATCATCGCCGCAAAAACTGCAAGTCTCCACAAGACGCCGGCGGCCTCGGCCGAGGTCGTGGCCAAGCTCGAACCGGAAGTCCTGGGCGAAATCCGCTCCTGCGCCGGGGACTGGTGCCGGGTCAAGGTTTCCGGCGTCAACGGCTGGATCGAACGAAGCGGCATGTGGGGCGTCTACAAATCCGAGCCCATCAACTAGCGGCCCGTCCAGCCGCCCCGTAGAACGGGGTCACAGTGACCCACGACGTCAGCCTCACCTACTCCAGATTCGAGCGCATGCCGCCCGCTGCCGTGGCGCTGGCGGTGCTTCTGCACGTCGGTGTGGGACTGGCGCTGTTCTGGGTTTCGCCGCTGCGTCCGGTGGATCCGTCCGAAGACGCAATCGAGGTCTCTATGGAGGCACCGGAGACACCGCCGGTGATCGCCGAGAAGCCACCCGAGCCCGTGCCCGAACCCGCGGCGCCTACCCCGCCGCCGCCCTCGCCTGCGCCCGCTGCCAGCGCGCCGACGCCCGCCCCCCAGCCTAAGGCGCCCCCAGTGCGTCTGGGTCTCCCGCCGCCGCCCACGGAGCGCAGCTCCGATCCCCGTGCCGTCGCCGGTGCCGAGAAGCCGGCGCCGCGCGCCACCGACATGCCGACGCCCGACAAGGTGCAGGAAGCGGGCCCCAAGGAGGAGCCAAAGCAGGAGGAGCCGAAGCCGGAAGCCGCGAAGGAAGAGGCGAAACAGCAGCCGTCCGAGCCACCGCCCCAGCAGCAGGCGCTTGCCCAGCCGGACCCGCCGCCCCCGCCGCAACAGCAGGCTCTCGCGAAGCCGGAGCCGCCTGCTCCGCCGCCGCCCGCGCTCGAGCAGGCGCTGCCGCCGCTCGAGGCGCCGCCGCCGCCCGTGACCGAACGGGACATACCGAAGCCTCTGCCGGCCCCCCCGCCGCCCAAGCCGCAGCAGCAGGCCGCGCGTCCGGCGCCGCCTCCACCGCCTCCACCGCCGCCGCCGGCCCCGCGTCCGCCGACACCGCCGGCGGCTCCGCAGCAGCCCCGCCCGTCTCCGCTCACCCAGCCGCGATCCTCGCAAGGCTCGCAGGCCGCCGCCCAGCCCTCGCCAACCTTTCGCAACCCGGCCGACAATTACGGCGAGAAGCGAGCGCAGGAGCAGTATCTCTGGCAGGTCATGCGACGGATCGCGCAGTTTCCCTATGTCCCGAAGAATACCGGCGTCATCCGCGAGGAAGGCACGGTGCTCACCCGGGTGACAATCTCGCGCCAGGGACAACTGCTGAACGTGGTCATGGAGAAATCGAGTGGCCTTCCCTCGCTCGATGCCGGCGTGATGGACACGATCCGGCGCGCCAGCCCCTATCCGGCCCTGCCCGCGGACATCACCGGCGACAGCCACACGTTCCAGCTCCCCGTCAGCTTCCGCTACAACGAGCAGCGCTAGCGGCGTCCGGGCCGTCATCGATCCGGCTGGCCGCGCGTGCCGGGCGGACGTAAAACTTGGCTGCCGTGACACACGACAGTCTCATCCGGTCGCAATCCGGGCGCATGTCGCCGGCGGCGCTTGCCCTGGCGGTGGGCCTGCATGTGCTCGCCGCCGCGGCGCTATGGTGGGCCGCGCCCTTGCGCCCGTTCGACCATGCCGAAACGCCGATCATGGTCTCGGTCGAGCCCGAGCCGCTGTCGGCGGGTTCGCTGGCCGCCGCCGCCCCCGGCCCTGCCGTCACCGAAACCACACCGGCGGAGCCCGTTCAGTCCGAAGCGCAACCGCCCGATGCAGCCCCAGTCGTGGCCCCGCCGCCGCCTGAACCGGTCCAGCAGGCTGCCCTGGCGCCCGCCCAACCAGCGCCTGTCGAGCGGCCGCCGGAGCCGCCTCCTCGCCAGGTGACCGCGCCGGCCCCCGTTGCAACGACTGCTGCCCCGACACCACCAACCGAGAATGCCGAGCCCAGTCACGCGCCGCCCCCTCCCCGCGAGCAGGAGGTCGCGGAGCCCACGCCGACGCCTGCCAGCGAAGCGGAAGCACAGGCCGCCTGGCAGACGGATGCCTCTTCGTGGAAACCACAGGTGACGCTGGAGGCGACGCCGCCGCCCCGGCCGAACCGACAGGCCACGCGTCCCCCGACCACGCCCCGCACGGCCCAGACGCCGGGTGCGCGGCTGCAGGACTATCCGCCGCAGACCTCGAGCCTCGGTGGCCCCTCGACCAGTTCCATCGACCAGGCGCTGGGCGATGGCGGCGCGCGCAACGACTATCTGTCGCGCGTCTACCGCCACGTCGATCCCTATCGCGACTATCCCGCCACCGCCCGCGCGGCCAGACAGCATGGCCGCGTCGTCACGCGGGTCACGATCAACCGTTCCGGCGAGCTTCTCGACATCAGGCTCGACCGGTCGAGCGGCTGGCCGCTGATCGACAATGCCGAGATGGCGGCGATCCGGCGCGCCATGCCCCTGCCGCCGGTTCCGGCGGGCATGCGAGGCGATCCGGTCGTGCTGGTCCTGCCGATGAACTACTGAGGACTTGCGCCAGCCCTCAAAGGCCGGGGCTCAGGCGAAGTCGCCCGACAGCGCCTGGCGCACGGGAGCCGACATCACGGCCATGTGGCCGTAGTTGGCGTGGTCGAAACCCACGACGACATCGCCTGCGCCGCCCTTGAAGGCCGCGACCTGCGCGGCCGTGAAAGGAAAGCGGATGAACTGCACGGACGAGGCCTTGCCGTCCTCGCGCGAACGCTCCTGGTCGTCTTCCGGCACGCCGCGGATCGTCTCGCCGTCCACCCGGATGAAGGCCTTGTGCTCGACGCCGCCCAGCATGCCCAGCACGCGCGCGCGCCGCAGCGGATCGTCGATCTCGAACATCACGGTGGCGACCAGCTCGCTGCCCGTGGGGATCAGCGGATTGTAGGCCGCGAGCTCGTCCGGGAGCTGCTCGGCGCCGCCCTTCTCGATGAACAGCATCTCGAGCACCTGATGCAGCATCGTGTCGAAGGATTCGAAATAGAAGGTCGCGAATGGGCCGACTTCGAGCCGGCGGTTCTTCTTGATCTCCGAGATCTGCTTGCGGCGCTCGGGCCGCAGCTTCGCGTAGTCCGCGATCGGGATGATATCGGAGGCTTCGATCTTGCGCGGCATCACTTGTCCGTTCCTGCAAGCCCGTAGGCCTGCGCCAGAAGTTCGATCGGGTGGCTCGCACGCGACGGCTTCGGCACCTGGTCACCCGCCGTCATTTCCATCACCTGCATCAGGTGATCGGCCGCCAGCGGACATTCGGACGCGACGAAGCTGGTGTCGTTCTTGAGCGCGGCCTGTGCGGCAGGCTTGCCGACCTTCACCGCAGTCTCGAAATTCTCGGTCCGCGCGCCCCAGATGCCGCCATGGCCGCTGCAGCGCTCGATCACCGCCACGCGCGTGCCGGGCACCAGGCGCAGCATCTCGGCCGCCTTCGCGCCCATGTTCTGCGCCCGCGCATGGCAGGCGAGGTGGACGCTGACGCCGCCTTCGAGCGGTTCCAGGCCCGGCGCCAGGCCGTGCTTCTTGGCGATGTCGACGACGTATTCGGAAAGGTCGAAGGTGGCGTTCGACAGGCGCTCGATGGCCGGATCCTTGGGGCAGATCAGCTTCCATTCGAACTTGAGCATCAGGGCGCAGGAAGGCGTCAGCGCAATGATGTCGTAGCCCTTGTCGACCCACGGCAGCAGGGCGGCCGTTACTTCCTTCGCTGCATTGGCGACCGACTCGATATCGCCCAGCTCGAGCTTCGGCATGCCGCAGCAGGCCGGATGCACGACCTCGGTCTCGACGCCGTTCTTCGCCAGGACGGCACGGGCGGCAGCGCCGATGTCGGTGTTGTTGAAGTTCACGAAGCAGGTCGCGTAGAGGACCGCCTTGCGCTTGCCGAAGGCCGGCGCCGCCTCGTTCAGCACGGCGCCCTCGCGGCGGGCGCGAATCTCGAAGGTCTCGCCGGCATAGCGCGGCAGCCGCGCCCCGTGATGGATGCCGGCCAGACGCTCCATGCTCTGGCGCGTCGTCGTATTGTGCTCGTCGGTCGCCCAGTTCGCGGCCGAGGCGAAGAACGTGCCCAGCCGGCCGGTGCGATCGGTGTCGGCAAGCTGCCGGTCGACGAACTTCACGCCGTTCTTGCGGGCCATCACCGCGCGGTGGCGCAGCATCAGATGGGGGAAATCCAGCGCCCATTCGTGCGGCGGCACATAGGGGCACTTGGTCATGAAGCACATGTCGCAGAGCGTGCAGGCTTCCTCGACCTGCGCGTAGTCTTCCTTCTTCACCCCGTCGAGCTCGCCGGTCGGACCGTTGTCGATCAGGTCGAACAGACGCGGGAACGAATCGCACAGGTTGAAGCAGCGACGACAGCCGTGACAGATGTCGAAGACCCGCTCCATCTCCTTCTCGAGCGCCTTTTCGTCCCAGAACCAGGGGTTCTGCCAGTCGAGGTCGTGGCGGATCGGTGCTTCGAGGCTGCCTTCGCGCATGGGGGTTCGCTTTGTGAAGGAGAGCGGGGAAGAAAAAGGGGACCCGCGCGGGGTCCCCTTCGAACGAGCCCGTGTGGGCTCAGGCCATCGTGTCGAGGGCCTTCTGGAAGCGGCCGGCGTGGCTCTTCTCCGCCTTCGCCAGCGTCTCGAACCAGTCGGCGACCTCGGCGAACCCTTCCTCGCGCGCGGTGCGCGCCATGCCCGGGTACATGTCGGTGTACTCGTGCGTCTCGCCGGCGATCGCGGCCTTGAGGTTGCTGTCGGTCGGGCCGATCGGCAGGCCGGTGGCCGGATCGCCGCTCACCTCGAGGAACTCGAGATGGCCGTGCGCATGGCCGGTCTCACCCTCGGCGGTCGAACGGAAGACGACGGCGACGTCGTTGTAGCCTTCGACGTCGGCCTTCTGGGCGAAATACAGGTAGCGGCGGTTGGCCTGACTCTCGCCGGCGAAAGCCGCCTTCAAATTGTCTTCGGTCTTGGAGCCCTTCAGATTCGCCATGGTTCTTCTCCCTTTGCGATCGGCCCATCCGCCAATCTCACGAGGGGATTTAGGGGGCCCTGCACGACGGCGTCAAGAACCTTAGAACCGTTCTAAGTTATTGCAAACGCTTCGCAATCGCCCTAGCGGCGGACTCGGACGATGACGTCGACCCGGGAAAGCGTCGTGCCCTCGGGCGGAGCCGGAAGGCCGGCGATCGTCACTTCGTCGGACCGAAAATCATGCAATTCGCCGTCGGTCTCGACGAAGAAGTGGTGGTGATGCCCGGTGTTGGTATCGAAATAGGAACGTCCGGGGGCAACGACGACCTCACGCAGCAGACCGGCATCGCGAAACTGATTCAGGGTGTTGTAGACGGTCGCCAGGGAGACCGGCATGCGGGTCGCCTTGACCTCGGCGTGCAGGCTCTCTGCAGTGACATGGCGATGGCCGCCCTCGAAAAGCACCCGTGCCAACGCGACGCGCTGACGCGTCGGTCGCAGGCCTGCCGCACGCAGGCTGACGGTATAGTCGGGGCCATTGTCTGACATGATTGCAGTCTTATGTACGCAGGTGAATGAGACATGGGAAGGGCATGTTTCGCCGTGGCGGCCCGTTTGCGCCCGGCGTCCGGCATCCCTATTCTGACTCCGAAGCCCTCCGGGGCGGCCTTTGGGACGGTGAATGTGAGCGAGCACGAGCAGAAGAATAGCTATACTTTCGAAGACTTGATCGAATGCGCCAAGGGTAACCTTTTCGGCCCCGGGAACGCACAGCTGCCGCTGCCGCCCATGCTGATGTTCGACCGCATCGTCAAAATCGATTCGACCGGGGGCAAGTACGGCAAGGGCGAGATCATCGCCGAGCTGGACGTGAAGCCCGAGCTCTGGTTCTTCGCCTGCCATTTCAAGGGCGATCCGGTGATGCCCGGTTGCCTGGGCCTCGATGCGCTCTGGCAGATGCTGGGCTTCTTCCTGGGCTGGATGAAGGCGCCGGGCCGCGGCCGGGCGATCGGCGTGGGCGAGGTCAAGCTCACCGGCATGATCGTGCCGACGGTCAAGAAGCTGACCTATCACGTACACCCGAAGCGTCTGATCCTGCGCCGCCTCGTCATGGGCGTCGGCGACGGTTTCGTGACGGCCGATGGCAATCCCGTCTATGAGGCGAACGACATGAAGGTCGGCCTGGTCAAGGATGGCCCGACGCCGGCCGGAGCGGCAGGCTGATGAAGCGCGTCGTCGTCACGGGTCTCGGGATCGTCTCCCCGATCGGCAACAACGCCGCCGAGGTCACGCAGTCGCTGAAGGAAGGCAAGTCCGGCATCGAGTTCATGCCGGAATATCGCGATCTCGGCTTCCGCAGCCAGGTCGCCGGCACCCTGAAGCTCAATGTCGAGGAGCTGGTCGACCGGCGCCTCATGCGCTTCATGGGCAACGGGGCGGCCTATGCGTGGCTCGCCATGAAGGAAGCGATCGCCGATGCCGGCCTCGGCGAGGCCGAGATCTCGAACGAGCGCACCGGCCTGATCGCAGGCTCGGGCGGGCCGACGACCGGTGCCATCGTGCAGGCGGCCATGACCGCCAAGGAAAAGGGTCCCAAGCGCGTCGGTCCCTTCCAGGTGCCGCGCGCGATGTCGAGCACCGTCTCGGCGAACCTCGCGACTGCCTACAAGATCAAGGGGCCGAGCTACTCGATCAGCTCGGCCTGCTCGACCTCGGCACACTGCATCGGCAATGCCGTCGAGACCATCCAGCTCGGCAAGGCCGACCGCATGTTCGCGGGCGGCGGCGAGGAACTCGAGTGGACGCTTTCCGTGCTGTTCGATGCCATGGGCGCCATGTCGTCGAAGTTCAACGACACGCCGCAGCGGGCGAGCCGCGCCTATGACAGAGACCGCGACGGCTTCGTTATCGCCGGTGGCGGCGGTATCCTGGTGCTCGAGGAACTCGAGACGGCAAAGGCGCGCGGCGCCAAGATCTACGCCGAGGTGATCGGCTACGGTGCCACGTCCGACGGGGCCGACATGGTCGCCCCCTCCGGCGAAGGCGCACTGCGCTGCATGAAGCTCGCGCTCGCGGGCTTTCCGAGCGGCACCGGGCGAAACACGCCGGTCGACTACATCAACACGCACGGCACCGCGACGCCGGTCGGCGACATCACCGAGCTCAACGCCATCCGCGCCGTGTTCGGCGACAGGCAGCCCGACAGGCTGCCCACGGTGAGCTCGACCAAGTCGTTGACCGGGCACAGCCAGGGCGCGACCGGCGCCCATGAGGCGATCTATTCGCTGCTGATGATGAAGAACGACTTCATCGCCGCCTCCGCCAACATCGAGAATCTCGACCCCGGGGCCGAGGGCTATCCCATCGCCCGCGAGCGCATCGACAAGGCCGGCCTGCAGACCGTGATGTCGAACAGCTTCGGCTTCGGCGGCACCAACGCCTGCCTCCTGTTCACCCGCTACGATCACTGAGGCATCGATGTCAGATCGGACTGACGGCTCCGGCTTTCCCAAAGTCGACGGGCTGATGGCGGGCAAGCGCGGGCTCATCATGGGCGTCGCCAACGACCGCTCGATCGCCTGGGGCATCACCCAGGCGCTGCATGCCGCCGGCGCCGAGATGGCCTTCACCTACCAGGGTGCCGCCTTCGGCAAGCGCGTGCTGCCGATGGTGCAGAAACTCGGCTCGACCGTCGTCGTCGAAGCCGATGTCGAGGACGAGGCGAGCCTCGACAACCTCTTCGCGACGCTGAAGAAGGAATGGGGCCGGCTCGACTTCGTGGTCCATGCCATCGCCTTCTCCGACAAGGAGGAGCTGAAGGGCCGCTATGTCGACACGACCAAGGCGAACTTCCAGCGCAGCCTCACGATCTCCTGCTACTCCTTCACCGAGATCGCGCGCCGCGCGCTGCCGCTGATGACCGAGGGCGGCAGCATGATCACGCTGACCTACGAAGGCTCGACGCGCGTGATGCCGTCCTACAACGTGATGGGCGTGGCCAAGGCGGCGCTCGAGGCCAGCGTACGCTATCTCGCGGCCGATCTCGGCCCGCAGGGCGTGCGCGTCAACGCGATCTCGCCCGGTCCCATGCGCACCCTGGCCGGCGCGGTGATCGGCGGCGCCCGCTACGTCTATCGCGTCTCGCGCGAGGCGGCCCCCCTGCGCCGCAACGTCGAACTGAGCGACGTGGGTGGCGCGGCGCTCTACTACCTGTCGGACCTCAGTGCCGGCGTCACCGGCACGGTCCACTTCGTCGATTCCGGCTATCACGCGATCGGCCTGCCGCACGACGGCAGCGCCGTGCCGAGCGCCAGCGGCGAGCAGTAGCCCGTCGCTTCAGGCGGTCGCCGTAGGCGGATACGCGACCGAGCACGCAATCAGGTGCGGCTGAGCAGTCTCCTCGAAGATGACTTCGATCTTCACACCGTTGGGATCGTAGTGATGGACCTGCGTGAAGGGCGTATCAGGCAGTGCCTTTGCCTCGAATGATTGGCAGGCATTGCGCAGCTTCCGGACGTACTCCAGCAAGCCGCTACCCCTGAGTGCAAAGTGATCGAACATGCCACCGGCCTGCCCGGGCGGCGCTTCGATCAGATGGATGATCGGATAGTCGCCATCTTCCGCATAGAGCCATGTTCCATCCGATCGCAGCGGTGGTCGCCACCCCGGCTTCATGCTTAGAAAGCGGGCAAAGAAGGCTACAGTCTCCTCCATCTTCGCCGTGCGGATGGTCGCGTGATCGAGGCGCAGTCCTTGCATGGTTCACTCCTAGGCGTCACGTCCGACAGCGGATCTCCCGATGCACGCCTGCATCTTCGATGACCCGGCCGGACCAATCGTTGATTGGCGCGCGTATTCCTCCTCCGCCGATTTGTGAAAATCAGCACCAGCGGCCGCAAATACGAAGATAGCCGCTGCTGTGACGCCACCAAACCGGACCAATGATAATTGGTCCGTTTGACCCTCGCCTTGCCTCACCGTCTCATGCGGTCACGCATTGCGAGCGAGTGTGGTGCTTCAAAGAAGGCGTCGATGATTCTGTTTGGTGGCGATTACGAGCATACGCTCGAAGTTCCGTCCGTTAGCCACGGCCTTGATCTCGAATATCGAATCGCTGACCGCCCCGAACTGTTCGCCAAAGTCCTCCAGCGGCAGCCCTTCGACGCCTGCGAATTCTCACTCTCGAACTACATCATGATGCGCGATCGAGGGGAGGACTGGCTCAGCGCGGTGCCGATCTTTCCGGCTCGCGCGTTTCGGCACGGCATCGTTCTGGTGCGCCGAGACGATCCCATCGCAACAGTCTCGGATCTCGCCAGCCGCCGCGTCGGCATTCCCGAGTACACGATGACGGCCGGGGTATGGTGCCGCGGCCTGTTGAATGACGAATATGGATTGCACTGGTCTCAACTGCGCTGGCATGCGAACCCGTTGGCGCGCTTTCCTCCGCCATCGGCGGTGACCGTCACCGCCCTCAGGGGTGATGTCGAGGACGCTCTCGCAAACGCCGAGATCGATGCACTCATACTGCCGTCCAGCCGCGATCAAGTTCTGCCCGAGTCTGCACGGCGCTTTCGGCCGCTGATCAAGAACTGGCGGGAAGCCGAAGCCGGCTATTTTTCGCGAACCGGCATCTTCCCCATAAGCCATGTCGTTGTCGTGGCCCGCAAGACGATCGAGGCCAATCCTGCCCTGCCGGAAGCGCTGGTTGCCGCCTATGGCCACGCCATGGAGCGTGCAAAGCATCGTCGTCTGGGCGGAACGTTCCTTCCGTGGGGGAACGACAACTGGGGCCAGACGATGGAGCTCTTTCAGCATGATCCTCTGCCCTACGGGCTGGGAGCTGACAATCAAGCCATCATCGACAAGCTTCAGGATTATCTTCTCGACCAGCAGCTCATCAGTCGCCGCCAGGCGATTACGGACCTCTTCGTGGATGCGAGAGAAAATCTCGCTTCCGTGAGCTGAGGTTCGGCGATGTCACTCGAACATGTGATGCTGGACGGACAGCAGATGCCGTCGCATCGCCCGGCTCGCATCCTCAGCCGATCGCTTGCGAAGCGCCTCGAGGATGGTGCGGTGGTGGGCAATGGAGTTGCGTCGCTTCTCCGCGGTCATCGCAGCGACCCGAATGCGCTTCCACGGGCCTTCGGCCCGCGAAGCATTGAGAGAGGTGACAAGCGCCACGAACACCTCGTTGCGCGTGGCCTCCGTGATGGCGAGATGGAACGCGCCGTCCCACTGCGCCCAGGTATCATCGCTCGCCGCTTCAGCCGTACGCCGCATGTAGATCGCGATGGTGTCGAGGTCGGCTTCGCTCGCCTTGGTGGCAGCCAGGGCCGCTATCGCCGGCTCAAGGGTAAGGCGCGCTTCGAGGATATCGTCGGGGCTCGCTCGTCCCAGGCGACGCTCGATGCCGAGCGCGAGAGTGGGGGGCCGGCGCCCCCAGAACGTCCCGTTACGGCGTCCGCGCCAAATCTGCCCGCCGAGTTCGAGATGTTCGAGCGAACGGCGTACGGCCCTGCGGGTGATGCCGAGCATCTCGGCCAGCTCGCGTTCGGGCGGAAGACGCTCGCCGTTCTTGAGGCCCTGGCTTTCGATGTAGGCGAGTACTGGGTCCAAGAAGCCCCGCTCAGAGCTGTTGTTTCACGTGGGCACATAGGGAGCGCCCTCGCCCGAAATCCCAGCGGAGTGCGCTGCCGGGGTGGTCGATCCCACGTGCACAACCTCTACGAAGCCGGACAATCCATAGCAAGGAGTCTCTTATGTCACAGGCGATAACGCGTCGAACTGCGCTGCGATTAACCAGTGGTCTGGCCCTCGGGACTTCGGCTGCTTTCGCGTCGCGGAGCAGCTCGGCGCAATCTCTTCCCACACTGAGGGCGACACACTTCGGCGGCCCGTATCAGGCCATGCAGGAGATCATCGCTGCCCCCTTCGCACGAGATGGGCTCGGGACGGTCACCTACGACGTCGAGACCGGGCCAACCGCCGTCACCAAGATGCAGAGCCGACGTGACGATCCGCCTTTCGATGTCGCGTTCATTTCACGGTCCTTCGCCTTCAGGGCGCTGAATGCCGGACTCCTTCAAAAACTCGAGGCACGGGACATCGCGGACGCCGTCGCGCTCAAGCCGGGCAGCCTGGCGCCTAGCGGCTCCGGCGTCGCGCTCATGTTCGATGCCATGGAGATCATGGTGGACAGCCGACAGGTGAAGGAGCCGATTACGTCGTGGCTCGACCTCTGGCGACCCGATCTGAAGGGCAAGATCATGTTGCCGGCCGCCTTCAACGCGGGCGCAGTGATCCCCTTTCTGGGCTGCATCTTCCGCGCAGTCGGCGGCAACGAACAATCGGACCAGGTGGTCAACGAGGCGTTTTCCCGGCTCAAGGCACTGAAGTCGAGCGTCCGGGGATTCTACTCGGATGGCAACCAACCGATGGAAGTGATCGAGCGCGGTGACATTGCCGTCGGTGCGCAGTTCCTGATCCGAATAGCCAACCTCAACCGGCGCAGCCCGCACATCGTCAACGTCACGCCGAAGGAAGGAGCCTGCGCCGTTCCCTACGACCTTTGCATCCCGGCGGGGATCAAACCGGTGGCACTGGCCAAGACCTACATCAACTTCGCGCTCCGCAAAGACGTGCAGACCAAGCTCGCAGATCAACTGATCGTGACGCCCTCACGTACCGGGGTAGAGGTTTCCGCGGACCTGCAGAAGCTCATCATCACCGATCCGTCCCAGATGTTCTTCATGGACGACGCAGTGACGGCGGCGAAGCAGCGCGAGTGGCTCGATCGGTACACACGGGAGGTGCAGAGTTGAACGGCTCCGCGCCGGAAGCGGGCTTCGACCTGGAAATCGACGGAGTCTCCAAGCGCTATGGCGAGGTGGTCGCGCTTCAGCGCGTGAGCTTCGCCATGAAGCAGGGGGAGATTCTGGCTCTTCTCGGGCCCAGCGGTTGCGGAAAGTCGACTCTGCTGAACATGATTGCCGGCTTCGAGGCGATCGACGACGGCACGATCCGCTTGCGCGGCGTTGCCCTGAACGACATGCCGCCGCATCGGCGCGACGTTGCGATGGTGTTCCAGAGCTACGCGCTGTTCCCGCATATGACGGTGACGGAAAACATCACCTACGGATTGCGGGCAAGGCGGATGGCGCGCGGCTCGATCGCGGCCCGCGTCCAAGAGGTTTCCTCCCTCCTCAAGCTCGACGGCCTGCTCGGCCGTTACCCGGCCCAGTTGAGCGGCGGGCAGCGCCAGCGCGTGGCACTCGCACGCGCGCTGGCCATCCGACCGCAGATGCTGCTGCTCGATGAAGCTTTCAGCGCACTCGATCGCAATCTCCGCGAGGAAATGCAGGTCGAGCTCTCTCTTCTACTGCACAATCTGCACGTCACCACGATCCTCGTGACTCACGACCAGCGTGAGGCATTTGCGCTGGCCGACCGCATCGCCATCATGGATGCCGGTCGCATCGGGCAGATCGGCACGCCACGCGAGCTCTATGAGAGGCCGGCGAACGACCACGTGCTGCGATTCCTCGGCACAACCAATACGCTCACTGCCGAGGTCGCAGTCGAGGCGGGCACGAATTTCCTCCAGCTCGCCGAGGGCATCCGCTTCCCATCGACCGGCAACCTGCCCGAGCCGGCCCGGAAAGGTCGAGTCATTCTCTATCTTCGGACAGAAAACATCGACCTCTCCGCCACCCCGACCCCCATACATCGTGCGGCACCTGGAACCGTCAAGCTCGTCACTTTCCTTGGCGCACAGGAGCGAATCTTCGTCTCCCTTCAGAGCCAGGACATGCTTGTTGAGAGAGCGATCCGGACCGGAACACAACCGGTCGTCGCCGGCCAGCAGGTGTTCCTCGATTTCGACCCGAGCCAATGCCGGATTGCGGGAGACGATCGGTCATGAGGCTCAAGCCGATCGTTCCCTGGCTCTGGCTCTTTCCGGCGGGCGCCATTCTGATTCCGTTCTTCGCCATGCCGCTCTGCATCGTGCTGCGGGACAGCTTCTATCGGGACGATCCGATCCGCCTCATCGTGCCGGATTTCACATTCAGCAGTTACAGTCGGGTCCTGGGCGACAGCTACTATCTCGTCGTCTTCGGAAACACCCTCGGTATCGCGGCGCTGATTACGTTGGTGGCGTTGGCAATAGCGCTGCCCTACGCGCAGTATGTTTCGCGCACGAGCGGCACGACGCGCATCGTCCTGCTGTGGATCACCTATCTGCCCCTCTACGTCAGCGTGATCATGCGGGCGTTCGGCTGGATGGTGATCACGTCCGATCGTGGACTGATCAATAGCGCCCTCCTCGGCCTGGACCTCATCGCCACTCCGGTGAAGATGCTCTACGAAGTCGAGGGCATGACGCTGGCCATGGTCCACCGGTACTTGCCGCTGATGGTGATCCCGATCGTGACGTCGCTGTCGAAGGTGGACGGCGATCTGCTCAGGGCCTCGGCCAATCTCGGAGCCGGACGGCTTTATGGATGGCGCCACATCACGCTACCCCTGGCGATACCGGGCATGGTCGCGGGCAGCCAACTTGTCTTCGCCGGGGTTCTCAGCGACTACGTCCTGCCATCGCTCACGGGAACGACGCGCTTCCCGATGATCGCGCCTGTCATCTTCAACGAGGCCACGACCAATACCTCCTGGGCAACGGCAAGTGCGCTCGGAACCATCATCCTGGCGATCGTCGCGCTCTTCCTGGTCGCTGCCGCCTTGCTCATGCGGCGCCTCATGCCCTGGCAGGGGGCACTGCGATGAAGCAGAGGCCCTCCGGATTCTCCCGCGTGGCGGCGCATGTCTGGCCCGCATTGGTCATCGGCTTCTTGTCCCTGCCGATCGTGCTCGCGACCCTGGTCGCCTTCAGCAGCGGAGACCGTCTCGAGTTCCCGGTTCCGGGGTTCAGTCTTCGCTGGTTCGAAGCAGCAGCCCGAAATGCCCAGTTCCTCGACGGGCTGTTGAACAGCATCATCGTTGCGTTGTGTAGCGCGGCCCTTGCGACCGTAGCTGGAACGGGAGCCGCGATCGCCTTCAACCACTACCGCTTCACAGGCCGGGCTGCCGCGCAGCTCACCGTGATGCTGCCGGTTTCTCTGCCGGCTATCGTCCTCGGGCTAGGATTGCTTTTCGTTCTTCCGACCTACGGGTTGAGGCCCGGCCTGCTCGCGGCGACACTAGGGCATGCGACGCTGGGAATCCCATATGTAGTGGCCATGGTGACCTCAGCCCTATCGAACTACGATCGGGCGCTCGAGCGGGCTTCCGCAAACCTCGGTGTGGGACCTGTGCGCACCTTTTTTCGGATTACCTTGCCCCTGATCCGGGGTGGCATCATAGCCGGCGCTATTTCCGCCTTTCTGATCTCGCTCGACAACGTATCCCTGTCGCTCTTTATCACGCGCGGCGACACGCTCCCGCTCCGGCTGATGCAGCAGCTGCTCTTCTATGCGGATCCAAGCATCGCGGCGGTTTCGACGATTGTGCTTGGCGTGTCCCTCCTCCTTCTTGTCCTGGTATTGCCAGTCGCACTCCTGCGGCGCTCATCGGAACGAGCAGATTAGGTCCGCCACCGTCTGAACGGGGCATCGTTACAATGAGGGGTAAGGTCTGCATGAGGCTGTACATCAAGGAGCATTGCCCGTTCTCCACGCGCGCTCGAACGATCTTTGGGCTCAAGAAAATGCCCGTCGAACTCTCGGTGATCATGGAAGGCGATGCAGCGAC
This sequence comes from Reyranella sp., assembly GCF_965279625.1. Classification (GTDB taxonomy): domain Bacteria; phylum Pseudomonadota; class Alphaproteobacteria; order Reyranellales; family Reyranellaceae; genus Reyranella. The sequence goes on along the minus strand of NZ_OZ257251.1, from coordinate 3,499,075 downwards.
GCCAATTGGCCTCGTTGGTCGGAAGGTCGTTCCGATTCTGCAGAAGGACGATGGGACCGTGATGGCGGAGAGTATGGATATTGTTCGGTATGTGGATGGGCTCAAGGCGCCGAGGCTCCTGACCGAGCCGAAACGCGACGATATCGATTCTTGGTGTGAAGAGACGCGCCCGATCGCGTCCCGTCTGGCTATCCCGCGCATGACTCGCAGCACGTTCAAGGAGAATGAGACCGAGGCCGCGCGACAGGCCTACATCGAACGCGAAACGAGTGCGCTGGGAGACCTGACTGTTCTCTTCGACGAGACGCCGACTTTCCTGTCGAAGATGATCCCGCTTCTGCAGCGGTTGGAGACATTGATTGAGGATTGGAGTGCTTGGTCGGAGAGCGACCTGATTCTGCATTCGACTCTGCGGACGTTGAGCATCGTCAGACCCATTGCGTTCGGTCCGAAGGCGAAGGCCTTTGCGGAGAGGGTGTCGTCGCAGGGCGGCGTGACGCTGTTGCACGAGCAGGCAATTTGACCATCGAAGGTCATGGCTCAGAGCGTCTCCCGTCGATATCGCTCGAGGCGGTTGCCGCGGAGTTTAGTTCACCGATCACGTTGAGCGGCATCTTCTTAGACTGAGTTACTGGGCCTGATATTCCTGGCCGGGCCTATTGGTCGAGCTCGAGTTTGTTCTCCTTGATGAGCTGGGCCCAGCGCGCGGTTTCCTCGGCGACGCGCGCCTGGAACTGCGCGGTCGTGTTGGGCAGGTAGATCAGACCCTGGTCCGACAGCAGCTTCTGCACGTCGGGCGTCTGCGCGGCCGCGGTGTATTCCTTGTAGAGGCGGTCGACGATCGGTGTCGGCGTGCCGGCCGGCGCGATCAGCGCGTACCAGGAGACGACCTCGGAATCGGCGAGAGACAGTTCCTTGAGCGACGGCACGTCGGGAAGCTGCGGCACGCGCTGCAGGGTCGTCACCGCCAGCGCACGCAGCCGGCCCGCCTGGATGTGCGGCAGCAGGCTCGGCAGCGTGTCGAAGGTGGTCTGGATATCGCCCGCGAACAGCGCCGGCAGCGATTCGTTGGTGCCCTTGAAGGGGACGTGGACGACGTCGATGCCGGTGCGCTTCTTCAGCAGTTCGAAGGTGAGATGCGCGGGGCTGCCCGGCCCCACCGACGCGAAGTTCATCACACCCGGCTTGGCCTTGGCGGCAGCGATGAGTTCCTGCGCCGTCTTGATCGGCGAGTTCCCGGCGACCACCAGCACCAGCGGCGAGGCGGCGAACATGGTGATGGGGATCAGGTCGTCCTTCACGCTGTAGGGCATCTGCTTGTACAGCGACGGGAAGATGGTGAGCGGGCCCAGGTTGCCCATGCCGATGGTGTAGCCGTCGGGCTTGGCCTTGGCGATCTCGGTCACGCCGATGCGGCCGGCGGCCCCGGCCTTGAAGTCGGTGATCACCGTCTGGCCCAGCGCCTTCGAGACCTTATCGTTGAAGGCGCGGGCAATGACGTCGTTCAGGCCACCGGCCGGCCAGGGCACGAGGAACCGCACCGGCCGCGTCGGCCAGTCGCTCGGGGATTGGGCGTTGGCCTGGACCGCTACCGCCAGAGGCGCCGTGCCTAGGAGAGTTGTCAGGAAACGTCGCGTGATCTTCATGGCTCACCTCAAGCAATAGTCGGACCGCATGCTGGACGGCGCGTGTTGACCCGTCGAACAGGCAGGCACTGCCAAACAAAAACGGCGGCCCGTGGGCCGCCGTTTCCGTTATCGATCGATGGGCGATTACTCGCCGGCGGGAGCGTCGTCGACCGGCTTGTTCGAGATGTCCTCGCCGGTCTCCTGGTCGACCACCTTCATCGAGAGGCGGACCTTGCCGCGATCGTCGACGCCCAGGACCTTGACCTTGACCTGGTCGCCTTCCTTGATGACATCCGTCACCTTGGCGACGCGGCGCGGCGCCAGCTCCGAGATGTGCACGAGGCCGTCGCGCGCGCCCAGGAAGTTCACGAAGGCGCCGAACTCGACGGTCTTCACGACCTTGCCGGTGTAGATCACGCCGATTTCCGGCTCGGCCACGATGCCCTTGATCCAGTCGATGGCGCGCTGGCCGGCGGCGGCGTCAACCGCCGCAACCTTGATCGTGCCGTCGTCCTCGATGTCGATCTTGGTGCCGGTCTGCTCGGTGATCTCGCGGATCACCTTGCCGCCGGTGCCGATCACTTCACGGATCTTGTCCTTGGGGATCGTGAACTGCGTGATGCGCGGCGCGGTCGACGCGACGCCCTCACGCGCACCGCCCAGACCCTTGGCCATTTCGCCCAGGATGTGGATGCGGCCGTCCTTCGCCTGGCCGAGGGCCACCTTCATGATCTCCTCGGTGATCGAGGTGATCTTGATGTCCATCTGCAGCGAGGTGATGCCCTTCTCGGTACCGGCGACCTTGAAGTCCATGTCGCCGAGGTGATCCTCGTCGCCCAGGATGTCGGACAGGACGGCGAAGCGCTCGCCTTCCTTGATCAGGCCCATGGCGATGCCCGCAACCGGACGCTCCATCGGCACGCCGGCATCCATCAGCGACAGCGAGCCGCCGCAGACCGTTGCCATCGACGAGGAGCCGTTCGACTCGGTGATCTCCGACACGATGCGGATCGTGTAGGGGAACTTGTCCTTCGACGGCAGCATCGGACGCAGCGCGCGGAACGCGAGCTTGCCGTGGCCGATCTCGCGGCGGCCGGGCGAACCCATGCGGCGCACTTCACCCACCGAGTAGGGAGGGAAGTTGTAGTGCAGCATGAAGTGTTCGCGGTACTCGCCCTCGAGCGCGTCGATGATCTGCTCGTCCTGGCCGGTGCCCAGCGTGGCCACGACCAGCGCCTGGGTCTCGCCACGCGTGAACAGCGACGAGCCGTGGGCGCGCGGCAGGATGCCGACTTCGGCCACGATCGGACGGACGGTCTTGGTGTCGCGGCCGTCGATGCGCTTGCCGGTGTCGAGGATGGCAGTACGCACGACATCGGCCTCGAGATTGCCGAACTGCTCGCCGAACGCGGCCAGTGCAGCCTCGTCGCCCTCGAACAGCTTCTTGGCTTCGGTCTTCACGGCGCTGATCTTCGCCTGGCGAGCCTGCTTCTGGGTCTCGGCGAAAGCCTCGACCAGCTTGCCGTGCATCTCGGCCTTGAGCTTGGCGGCCACGGTCTTCGACGCTTCCGACGGATCGGTGAGCGGCAGCGGCTCCTTGGCGCAATGCTCGGCGAGCTGGATGATCGCGTCGATCACCGGCTGGAACGAGCGATGGGCTTCCATGACGGCGCCCAGCATGACGTCCTCGGAAAGCTCCTTGGCTTCCGACTCGACCATCAGCACGCCTTCCTTGGTGCCGGCGACGACGAGGTCCAGCGTGCTCTTCTCGAGCTGGACCTTGGTCGGGTTCACGACGTACGCGCCGTCGATGTAGCCGACGCGGGCGCCGCCGATCGGGCCCATGAAGGGCACGCCGGAGATCGTGAGCGCGGCCGACGTGGCGATCATCGCCAGGATGTCGGGATCGTTCTCGAGGTCGTGGGCCAGCGTCGTGACGACGACCAGCGTCTCGTTGCGATAGCTCTCGTGGAACAGCGGGCGGATCGGGCGATCGATCAGGCGCGAGGTGAGGATTTCCTTCTCGCTGGGACGGCCCTCACGCTTGAAGAAGCCACCGGGGATCTTGCCCGCGGCGAATGCCTTCTCCTGGTAGTTCACGGTCAGCGGGAAGAAATCGAGGCCGGGCTTCGGCTTCTTCTCGAACACGACGGCGGCCAGCACGGTGGTGCCGCCGTAGGTCGCCATAACGGCGCCGTCGGCCTGGCGCGCGATCTTGCCGGTCTCGAGCACGAGCTTGCGCCCGGCCCACTCGACTTCCTTGCGAAAAACTTCAAACATCTCATTCATCCTTTCCATCACGGTCGCCTGCCCCCGTTTGGCTGCGACCGCCCATCGGCGCCCTTGCGCCGACAGGACCGGGCCAGGCGTTTGCTCTCGCCCCTGCCTTCCCGGTTACTGCGAAGTCGCGTCAGCCGGCCGAACTCACGGGGACCGGGCGACGCGACGCGAAAAGGCCCCATCGCGAGGATGGGGCCGTAGGATCAGCGACGCAGACCCAGACGCTCGATCAACGTGGCGTAGCGCTTGTTGTCGCGCGACTTGAGATAGTCGAGCAGGCGGCGACGCTGGCCGACCATCTTCAGCAGACCGCGGCGCGAATGGTGGTCCTTCGCGTGGCCCTTGAAGTGCTCAGTGAGGTTGGAAATACGCTCGCTGAGGATAGCGACCTGGACTTCCGGCGAACCCGTGTCGCCTTCGGCCTGGGCATACGTCTTGATCAGCTCCGCCTTGCGGTCGGCTGTAATCGACATCGGTCATCTCCTGAAACTAAAGGTTGAACACGCGCACCGGCTGGAGAGCGGCACCGTCCGAACGGACGAGCGCCACGAGCCTGCTGCCGACCTCGGCGCGAACGAGTGCGCCGGACGGAGGTGCGTCCCGGGTCAAGAGCACCGGCTGGCCTTGGCGCAACCGGTCCGCTTGGGCTTCCGTCATGGCCAGCGCCGGGATGTCGTCCAGCGCGGTCGCAACGGGAGCCAGAGCCCCGAAGAGCGCGGGAATATGCCCGAGGGCCTCCAGTTTGGAAAGCGAAATGGACCCTTCCTCCCGGAACGGTCCCACAACCGTCCGGCGCAGCGCCGACAGGTGCCCGACGGTGCCCAGCGCCAAAGCCAGATCGCGCCCGAGGGACCGGATATAGGTGCCCTTGCCACAACCGACCACGAAATCTGCGTGGTCACTGTCGGGACGGCCGACCTGCGCCAGCCGCTCGATCAGGACCCGGCGCGCCTTCAACTCGACGACCTCGCCGGCCCGGGCGAGATCGTAGGCCCGCTTTCCGTCGATTTTCAGGGCCGAGAAGGCCGGCGGCATCTGCTCGATTTCGCCCAGGAAGGCGGGCAGCGCGGCGTCGATGGCGGCATCCGTCGGCCGGACATCGCTGGTGGCCGTGACCTCGCCTTCGGCGTCCTCCGTCGCGCGGGCTTCGCCGAAACGCAGGGTGAATCGGTATTCCTTCCGCGCATCCATGATGAAGGGCACCGTCTTGGTGGCCTCGCCGAGCGCGATCGGCAGGATCCCGCTGGCCAGCGGATCGAGGGTGCCGCCATGTCCGGCTTTCTGGGCGCCGAACAGCCGGCGCACGCGGCTGACAGCCGGCGTCGAGCCCAGGCCGACCGGCTTGTCGAGCACGATCCAGCCGTCGACCTTCTCGCCCTTTTTCCTGCGGCTCATGGGAGCGCGCCGCTCTTGGGTTCCATCGCGCTCGTTTAGGCCGTCAGGACGCCAGGCGCCAGCGATCGACCAGACCGGCTGCCCTCAGTCCTCGTCCTTGATATCGCGGGCGACGTCGGGCCGGCGCAGGAGCTGGCCGATCTTGTCGGCCTCGTCGAAGGTGCGGTCGATGGCGAAACGAATCTCGGGGGCGGTGCGCAGGCCCGCCTTCTCGCTGACCCGGCCGCGGAACCAGGGCGCCGCGCGGCGCAGCGCAGCCAGCAGCCGTTCCTGGTCGTCGCCGCCCAGCGGCATCACATAGGCCGTGGCGTTGCGCAGGTCGGGGCTGACGTCGACCGACGTCACGGTGATCGTGGCGTCGCGCAGATCCGGGTCGCGCATGTTGCCGCGCTCGAGGAGATCGGCCAGCAAATGGCGGATTTCCTCGCCGACGCGCAGCTGGCGCTGGCCGGGGGCACGATTTTCTTTGTCGGACGAGCGACGCCGCGACATGGCGGTTCCTTCATTCTCTCTTCCTCCCCATTCGCATGGGCAGGTGTCGGCGTCTTACGCCGACGGAGGGGTCAAATGCGACGGCGGACCTATGACCCCACCGTCGCCGTAAGACGGCGCCACCTCCCCCGCTGACGGGGGAGGAAACCTTACTACAAGGTCGCCTGGACCTGCTCGACGTCGAAGCATTCGACGATGTCGCCGACCTTCATGTCCTCGTAGTTCTCGAAGGCCATGCCGCACTCGAAGCCATGCTGCACTTCCTTCACTTCGTCCTTGAAGCGACGCAGGCTCTTCAGCGTACCCTCGTGGATCACGATATTGTCGCGCAACAGGCGAACCTTGTTGCCACGTGTGACCTTGCCATCGGTGACCATGCAGCCGGCGACGTTGCCGGACTTGGTGACCTTGAAGACTTCGCGGATCTGCGCGTTGCCGACCAGCGTCTCCTTGTAGGTCGGGTCGAGCAGGCCGACCATCAGCGCCTGCATGTCCTCGGTCACCTTGTAGATGATCGAGTAGTAGCGGATGTCGACCTTGTCGCGCTTGGCGATCTCGCGCGCCTGCGGGTTCGCACGCACGTTGAAGCCGATGATCAGCGCGCCCGACGCCTTGGCCAGCGTCATGTCGGCTTCACTGATGCCGCCGACGCCGCTGTAGACGACTCGTGTGATGACCTTCTCGGTGCCGAGCCGCGACAGCGCGCCGGCCAGCGCTTCCGCCGAACCCTGCACGTCCGCCTTGATAAGCACCGGCAGTTCCTTGGCCGTGCCCTCGCGGATGCCCTTGATCATCTCCTCAAGGGTGCCGCGGCCGCCCGCGACGCGAGCGAGCTCGTGCTGGCGATCGCGACGGACGCGGAAGTCGGCGATCTCGCGCGCGCGCGCCTCGCTCTCGACCACGTGGAACTCGTCACCCGCCTGCGGCGTGCCGGCGAGGCCCAGCACCTCGACCGGGAAGGCGGGACCGGCATCCTCGACGGGCTTACCATGGTCGTCGACGAGACGCCGCACGCGGCCCCACACCGAGCCGGCCACCAGAATGTCGCCAACCATCAGCGTACCGCGCTGGACCAGCACCGTGGCGACCGAGCCGCGGCCCGGATCGAGCTTGGCTTCGATCACGACACCGTCGGCGTCACGTTCGGGATTGGCCTTGAGTTCGAGCACTTCCGCCTGCAGCAGGATGGCTTCCTCGAGCTTGTCGAGGTTCATCCGCTTGGTCGCCGAAACCTCGATCGACTGGACTTCGCCGCCCAGCGCTTCGACCTGGATCTCCTCGCGCAGCAGTTCGTTCTGCACCCGGCTCGCGTCCGCGCCCGGCTTGTCCATCTTGTTGATGGCCACGATGATCGGCACGCCCGCCGCCTTGGCGTGGGCGATCGCTTCCTTGGTCTGCGGCATGACGCCGTCATCCCCGGCCACGACCAGCACGACGATGTCCGTCACCTTGGCGCCGCGGGCGCGCATGGCGGTGAACGCTTCGTGGCCTGGCGTGTCGAGGAAGGTGATCTTCTGCTGCGACGGCAGAGTCACCTGGTAGGCGCCGATATGCTGGGTGATGCCGCCGGCTTCGTGCGCCGCCACGTCAGTGGCGCGCAGCGCGTCGAGCAGCGACGTCTTGCCGTGATCGACATGGCCCATGATCGTGACGACGGGCGGACGCGGCAGCAGCAACTCGTCGGCATCGGGGACGTCGGCGAGGCCGGTCTCGACGTCGCTTTCCGTGACACGCTTGTAGCGGTGACCCATTTCCGTCACGACCAGTTCGGCCGTATCGGCGTCGATCGCCTGGTTGATGGTCGCCATCACGCCCATGCGCATCATCGTCTTGATGACGTCGGCACCGCGCTCCGACATACGCGCCGCGAGTTCCTGAACCGTGATCGACTCAGGGATCGTGACTTCGCGATAGACCTTCTGCTGCGGCTCGTTGCCGAACTGCTGGCGACGCTCGCGCTCCAGTCGGCGGCGCTGCTGCGCCACAGACCGGCTGCGGAAATCGTTCTCGCCCGCGACCGCGCGACCGACATCGACCTTGTCGTTGCGGCGCTTGGGCGCCTCGCGACGCGCGCCCGTCGGCTGCGCCGGGCGCTTGATGGCCAGCGGCGGACGCGGGGGCGGACGGCGGAGCGCTTCGCTGGTGGACGGGCCGACCGGACGGCGAATCGGCGCAGCCGGAGCGGCCGGTGCCGCGGCCGCCGGCGGCGGCGCAGGACGCGCATCGGTCCCGGGCGCCGGACGGGCGACCGTGGCCGGCGCCGAGGTCGGCGGCGACTGGTCGAGGCGCTTCTGGACGAGCGCGTCGGCCTTGCGCTTGACCTCTTCCTCGGCCTTCTTGCGTGCGTCTTCCTCGGCGAGGCGCTTGCGATGCTCCTCGTCGGCCTTCTTGCGAGCCTCTTCCTCGATGGCGCGGCGGCTGGCTTCCTCGGCGGCGCGCTTGCGCGCGATTTCCGCGTCGCGGTTGGCGTCGACCAGGGCGCGCGCGCGCGCTTCCTTCTCTTCCTCGGTGAGCGTGCGCAGCACGATCCCACGACCGCCGGGCTGCCGGGTCGGTCCCGGAGCACGGTTGACCGACGGTGCGGGCGCCTGGCCACCACCGCTGCCGAGCTTCAGCGTGCGTCCGGCCGGTGCCGGCGGAGCCGCCTTGGGCGCCTCGGGCGCCGGAGCGGGCGCTGCAGGAGGGGGCGCAGCCGCTGCGGCGGGCGCGGGCGTCGTCCGCTTCACCGGCTTCTTCACCTCGACCGTTACCGCGCGCGTACGCCCGTGCGAGAATTTCTGGCGCACCTGCGTCGCGTCTGCCTTCGAGGCCGCGCCCGTGCGCGTCGTCGAGAGGGTCAGCGGCTTGGTCGATTTGCTCTGTTCGTTCTGATCCGTCATGTCGGCTGTTGTCCTTGGTCCGCTCCGGCCCGTCAACCGGCGCCGTTCAGCCGGAACCTGCGCCAACGCGCTGCCCCGACAGAAATTCGTTCAATGAAGGCGCCGCCCGCATCATCGCGGGCGATCGCCACGTAGACCGCCTGCTCGCGGCCGAAGATTCCGCCCAGCGCGGCCGCATCGGCCAGCCGCTCCAGCGGCAGACCGGTCGCCCGCAGCTTCTGTAACCCGTCCCCGTCCGCATCCTCGGCGACGACGAGAAGTCCTGCCTGGTGGCGGCCGATCATCTGCTCGACCTTCACGAAGCCCGCGACCGCGCGACCCGCGCGGCGCGCGCCGCCGAGATCGCCCAGGACACGGTCGAGCAGCAGCCGCTCGACCCTGTCCACGAGATCGGCCGCAGCTTTCACCGGCGCCCGTGCGGCCCTGGAGAACAACTTCTTCTCGACCGCCCGCTCCAGCGCGCCGCGCTCGGCCTGCACCCACATGCCGCGCCCCGGCAGCCGCCGCGCCAGATCGGGCACGACATCGCCTTCTGGACCCACGACGAACCGGATCATCGTCTCGGGCGCACCTTCGACGCCGGTCGCGATGCAGGTGCGCATCGGGCCAGCGGGAGGTGCCGAGAGATGGGGTTCGGTCATGGCGAAGGCAAGGGTCAAGAGTGTTCTTCTCCGTCAGGCCTTGGCCGCTTCGTCGGCCGGTGCGGCCTCGTCGGCGAACCAGTGCTCGCGCGCCTTCATGATGATGGCGTTGGCGGCATCGTTATCCATGGTGCTCTCGCCCACGATCTCGCGCAGCTCGTCGGAGGCCAGGTCGGCCAGGTCGTCGAGCGTCTTCACGCCCGCCTCGCCCAGCGCCACCACCATCGGCAGGGTCAGACCCTCGGCATTGGCCACGTCCTCGGCGACGCCCAGCGACGCCAGGCGTTCGGCCAGCTCGGCGTCGCGCTTCTCGAGATATTCGCGGCCGCGGCGCTGCAGCTCGGTGGCGATTTCCTCGTCGAAGCCCTCGACGGTGGCCAGATCCTCGACCGCGGCGTCGGAGACGTCCTCGACCGAGGCATAGCCTTCGGCGACCAGCAGATGGGCGATCACGTCATCGACATCGAGCGTGGCCTTGAAGAGTTCGGTGCGCTCGCGCGTATCCTTCTGGCGGCGCTCGCTCTCCTCGGTCTCGGTCATGATGTCGATCTCCCAGCCGGTGAGCTGGGACGCGAGCTTCACGTTCTGGCCGCGGCGGCCGATCGCCAGGCTGAGCTGGTCGTCGGGAACGACGACCTCGGTCTTGTTCTTCTCTTCGTCCATCAGCACCTTGCTGACCTCGGCCGGGGCCAGCGCGTTGACGATGAAGTTCGCCGTGTCGTTCGACCACGGAATGATGTCGACCTTCTCGCCCTGCAGTTCCTGCACGACGGCCTGCACGCGGCTGCCGCGCATGCCGACGCAGGCGCCGATCGGGTCGATCGAGCTGTCGTGGCTCAGCACCGCGATCTTGGCACGGCTGCCCGGGTCGCGGGCCACGGCCTTGATCTCGATGATGTTGTCGTAGATCTCGGGCACTTCCTGCGTGAACAGCTTGGCCATGAACTGGGGATGGCTGCGCGACAGGAAGATCTGGGGGCCGCGCGGCTCCTCGCGCACGTCGAAGATGTAGGCGCGCACGCGGTCGTTCACGCGCAGGCTCTCGCGCGGAATCGTCTCGTCGCGGCGGATCACGCCTTCGGCGCGCTGCAGGTCGACGGTGATGTTGCCATAGTCGACGCGCTTGACCACGCCCGACACGATCTCGCCGATGCGATCCTTGAATTCCTCGTACTGGCGCTTGCGCTCGCTCTCACGCATGCGCTGCGTGATGACCTGCTTGGCGGTCTGGGCGGCGACGCGACCGAAGTCGATCGGCGGCAGCTCGTCAGTCAGGAAGTCGCCGACCTGGGCCTCGGGATTGCGGCGCTGGGCGTCGGCCACCGATACCTGGGTGTTCTCGTTCTCGATTACGTCGGAGACCTGCATGTAGCGCAGCAGCTTGATTTCACCGGTCTTGCGATCGATCTCGGCGCGGATGTCGTGCTCCAGACCGTACTTGGCGCGGCCGGACTTCTGGATGGCCTGTTCCATCGCCTCGAGCACTTCCTCGCGCTCGATGCCCTTCTCGCGAGCGACCATGTCGGCCACCTGCAGCATTTCGAGGCGCGGGATATCGGCTGTCGTCGCCATGTCTCTTCCCTCTTCCTTAAGCTCTAGCCAGTCCGTTCAGTGGGTCTGCCCGGCCGCACCCTCGGCGGCCAGACGGTGTTCTTCGATCAGGCGGTCGGTCAATTCGAGCTTGGCGCGGGTGATGGCGTCGAGCGGCACCGCCGCTTCGGTGCCATCCTCGAGTCGCAGTCGCACCAGATTGTCCTCGAGCCCGAGCAGCGTGCCCTTGAAGCGACGCCGTCCCTCGACCGGGAGGGCGGTCTCGAGCCGGGCGATGTGACCCGCCCAGCGTGCATAATCCTTGGGCCGTGTGAGCGGTCGGTCGATGCCGGGCGAACTTACTTCCAGCGTGTAGGGATCGGTGATCGGATCCTCGACGTCGAGCACGGCCGAGACGGCGCGCGAAACGGTCGCGCAATCCTCGACGTCCAGGTGCCGGCCATCGGTCGGCTCGATCATGATCTGAAGGGTGCCGCCCCGGCTGAGCGCAACGCGAACCACGTCGAAGCCCATGCCGTTGATGGTCGGGGCAACGATGTCTTCGATTCGACGCAGCAGATCGGTCACGCGGTGGGGCTTCTCGACGATTTTGGGCAGCTGGGAGGGAGCCAAATGAAAAGAGCGGGTTTTCGGCCCACTCTTTTTCTTTGGTTCATCCCGTGAACCCGATGAGGATGGCGCGGATATAGGCTCCTGCCTGCCGACTGGCAAGGGAATCCAGCATGCTCTATGGGGGGACCTGAGCGACCCTCTATATATAGTAGATGTTGTCCCCCTCCCCATTCAAATGGGGAGGTGCCCCGCAGGGGCGGAGGGGTCAGAACCCTGCCTGACCACCGCATAAATCGTGTCGAGCACGTCTTCGGTGCGCCCCAACACATCGCTGTTCCAGAAGCGCAGCACCTCAAATCCTGCCGATCTCAAGAACCGGTCGCTGCGCAAATCGTAATCCAGGTTCTCTGCATGCTGACCGCCATCGAGTTCGACGACGACCAGTGCCTCGACACACGCGAAATCGCAGATGTAGAGGTCAATCTGATGCTGCCGCCGGAACTTGAAGCCCGAGAGCTGGCGACGGCGCAAACGGCTCCAGAGTAGGCGTTCGGCGTCAGTCTGGTTCGTCCGCAGGCTTCGGGCGTATCGGCGCATGCCGAGAGTAAGGCGTGGTATTTTGGAGAAAATATGTCAGAGATAACTACTATTGCGTGTATCCCCTGACCCCTCCGCCCCTTCGGGGCACCTCCCCATTTGAATGGGGAGGAAAGCTACTTAGAGGTCAGCGCCGTCTCAGCCGCAGGAAGACCGGCTTGTGGCCGGCCAGCATTTTCTGTTCGTAGCGGGTGCCGGGCCAGTCGGCGGGACGGCCGCGCCAGTCCGCCGGGCTTTCGGCCAACCACTCGAAGTCGGGATGCCGACAGGCATGCTCAACCATCCAGGGCAGGTAGCTCGGATCGTCGGTGGCGAGCCGCAGCTCGGCGCCCGGCTTCATCAACCGGGCCAGCACGTCGAGGTTGGAGCGCTGCACGAACCGGCGCTTGTGGTGGCGCGTCTTGGGCCACGGGTCGGGAAACAGCACGAAGGCGCGCGACAGCGATTGCGGCGGCAGCGCCTGCATCACGAAGCGGGCGTCGTCGGTGAACAGCCGGATGTTCGACACGCCGGTCCGCTCGATATGCGCCAAGCACTTGGCGACGCCGTTGATGTAAGGCTCGCAGCCGATCAGCCCAACCGAGGGATGGTGCTCGGCCTGCCAGACGAGATGCTCGCCGGCGCCGAAGCCCACTTCCAGCCACACGCCATCGGCCGGCAGCGCGCCCCCGAAAGCCTGCGCGAGATCGATCTTCGCAGCACTCTCGGCGACCTCGTTGTCGGGCGTGACGATGGGTTCGGCGGGCAGGGCGACGGCGAGGCGAGGCAGCAGCGTGTCGAGCAGCGACTGCTGCCCGGCCCGCAGTTTCTTGCCCCGTCGACGACCATGCAGCGTGCGTCGGCGGGCTTCTTCCATGATGTGAGTCTCGGTCGCCCTACATGATCACGTCGATGAGGTACGGGCCCTTGTGCGACATGGCGTAGGTGAGCTGCTTGGTCAGCTCCTCCAGGTTGGTCGCCTTGCCGTTCGGCACGCCCATGCCCTTGGCCAGATCCGTGAACTGCAGGGTCGGCCGATCGAGCGTCAGCATGTCGATGGCGCGCGGGCCGGGGTTGGCGGCGCCGACATCGGCCAGCTGGCTGTAGAGGATGTTGTAGGAGCGGTTCGAGAAGATCATCACGCAGACGTCGAGATTCTCGCGCGCCATCGTCCACAGCGACTGGATCGTATACATCGCCGAGCCGTCGCCGATCATGCAGATGACCTTGCGGTCCGGGCAGGCCACGGCCGCACCGACGGCGACGGGACCGCCGAAGCCGATCGAGCCGCCCATGTTGTTCAGCCAGTCGTGCGGCGGAGCGCCGGCGCTGAACGGGAAGAAGCCGCGGCCGGTCGTGACCGATTCGTCGACCACGATCGCGCCTTCCGGCATCGTGGCGCCCAGTGCCTGGCCGAGACCGTCGAGCGTGAACTTGCCGGTCGGACGCTCCGGACGGCTGGGCTGCGCGATGCCTTCCGGCTCCACGTTCATGGCGTCCAGTTCCATCGCCAGCGCCTCGAGCGAACCGATCGGATCGCCTTCGACCGGGCAGAGCGTGGAGATCTCGCAATCGTCCGGCGACAGAACGGAGGGCTTGCCCGGATAGGCAAAGAAGGCGAACGGCGCCTTGGCGCCGCACAGCACCATCTGCTTGGTGCCCTTGAGCTGGGCCAGCGCGTTCTCGACCACGAAGTGCAGGCGCAGGACCGGAATACGGCCGGCGCCACGCTCGATACGCGCCGTACCGCCGGCGCCCTGGACCTTGCAGCCCGTCTTGGCGGCGATCTTGCCGGCCAGTTCGAGGCCGCGGGCGCGCAGGGCGCGGCCGCCGATGAAGAGCATCGCGCCCGGCATCTTGAGCGCCTTGGCCGCGGCCACGACGGTCTCCTGGGAGGGCTTGTCCGGGGCCGGAGCGGCCGGCGTTTCGGCCGGGCCGTCGGCTTCGCCCCAGGCGGTGTCGGCCGGCAGGATCAGGGTCGCGATCTGGCCTGGTGCCACGTTCGCGGCCTGGATCGCCAGCGCCCCGTCGGCAGCGACCGTCTTGGAGGTCGGCGACGTCTTCACCCAGTGCGAGAAGGGACGCGCGATGCCTTCGATGTCGGCGGTGAGTGGGGTGTCGTACTTGATGTGATAGAGCGCGTGCTCGCCCACGATATTGACCACGCCCGAGCCCGCCTTCTTGGCGTTGTGCAGGTTGGCCGCCGCATTGGCGAGGCCGGGACCCAGATGCAGCAGGGTCGAGGCCGGCTTGTCGGTCATGCGGTAATAGCCGTCGGCCGCGCCGGAACAGACGCCTTCGAACAGGCCGAGCACGCAGCGCATGCCCTCGACCCGGTCGAGCGCGCCGACGAAGTGCATCTCGGAGGTGCCGGGGTTGGCGAAACAGACCTCGACGCCGCCCTTGACCAAGGTGCGGACCAGACTTTCAGCTCCGTTCATCGACTTTCCCCAAAACGCGGATGATTCAAATTCGGCGGCACCCTAGGCCAGTCGCGCCGTTAACCCAAGGCTTTGCAATTCCCGAGAATTTCGCTTTTCGAACGTTCCTGCTTCATTCTCAAGGTCTTGTTTGCTACACTTGAAGCATTATTTGAATTCTTAAGAACGAAAGACTTTTCATGAGCCATTCGGGCCCCTCCGAGAGCTCGGCCGACGCACTTTTCGTCGTCGGCACGGATCTCGTCGAATTCGACCGCAGCGATCTGCCGATCTACGCCACGCCTGCCTCGCGCTGGGGGGAAGCCGGTGCGGAGACGGTTTTCTATGGCGCGCCGCTCGACCGCCTGTTCGGCGAGCCAGGCGAGGTTTTCGTCGATGGTGGTCCCGGGACTGGAGCGGACACGCTCCCCTCGCTCGGCGAAGATGCGTTGGTCGTGCTGAGCGATCTGTCGGATGGGGTGATGCTGCCCGCCAGCGACCAGCCCTCGCCGATGCACGAAAGCGCCACCGTCTACGATTTCGCCGCCGACACCCATGTCGTCCTGCATGTTCAGGACGGCTCGAACTGGGATCAGGCCGATGCCGGGTGGTCTTTCGACCACCACTAGGCCGAGCGAAGCTCGACCTGCCGCCTCCCCGTTTGAACGGGGAGGCCAGCTCACGAAAACGCCCTCTAGGCGGCGTCGCCCAACTCAAGCTGGACGAGGTTCATCCAGTAGGCCGCCCCGGTCGTCAGGATCTGGTCGTTGAAGTCGTAGAGCGGCGAATGCACGTTCTGGCAGCCGCCCTCACCCGCGCCGCCGTTGCCGATCATGATGTAGGCGCCCGGCTTCTTCTCGAGCATGAAGGCGAAATCCTCGGCCCCGGCGAGCGGTGAGGTGTTCGCCTCGACATGCTCGCGGCCGACCGTCAGGGCCGCGGCCTCGACGGCGACCGCCGTCTGCTCGGCGGCGTTGACCAGCGCGGGATAGCGACGGTGATACTTGGAGATCGCCTCGCAGCCGCCGGCCTGGGCGATGCCCGCCGCGACCTCGGCCAGCCGCCGCTCCAGCAGGTTGCGCACGTCGGCCGAGAAGCTGCGGGCGGTGCCGCGGATCAGCACCTCCGACGGGATCACGTTGGGCGAACCCGGCGTGCCGGCCGCGATATGGCCGACGCTCAGCACCGCGGCCTGGCTCGACGGCACGTTGCGGCCGACGATGCCCTGCACCGCGACGATGAACTGGGCCGCCACGAAGGTCGGATCGGTGCCGCGATCGGGCATCGCGCCATGGCCGCCGGTTCCCTTGAAGGTGACTTCCCAACTGTCGGACGAGGCCAGCATCGCGCCGGTCCGGATGGCGAAGTGGCCGACCGGGAAGCCCGGCATGTTGTGCATGCCGTAGACCACGTCGCACGGGAACTTCTCGAACAGGCCTTCCTCGATCATCACGCGCGCGCCGCCGAGACCTTCTTCGGCGGGCTGGAAGATGAAGTGCACCGTGCCGGCGAAGTCGGGTGCCGCCGCGAGCTGCTTGGCCGCACCCAGCAGCATCGTCGTATGCCCGTCATGACCGCAGGCATGCATCTTGTTCGGGATCGCCGAGGCGTAGTCGAAGTCGTTCTTTTCCTGCAGGTGCAGCGCATCCATGTCGGCGCGCAGCCCGATCGTCTTCTGGCCCGGCCGGTTGCCCTTCAGGGTGCCGACGACGCCGGTCGTGGCCAGGCCACGATGCACCTTGAGGCCCCACGCGGTGAGCTTGTCGGCCACGATCTGGGCGGTCCGCTCCTCCTCGAAGGCGGTTTCGGGGTGGCGATGGATGTCGCGACGGATGGCGGTGAGATCGGCCAGGTCGTCGGCGAGAAGATCGGGGGTGTAACGGGTCATGACCGAAGATTAGCTTGCGCGGCCGAGGCCCGTCGAGCCGCGAAACATCGCCACCCGGTTGTAGGTACCGCAGGCATCCTGCAGAGTTCGCTGCTCCTTCATCCAGGAACGGTCATGACAGAGTCCGCCAAGCTCTCCGGAGCAAAACCCCGCCTCTATCAGACGCCGTCGTCCTACTATTCGATGATCGCGCGACTCGCGCTCGCCGAGGGCGACGTCGCCTATGAGCGCGTCTTCGTCGACATTCACTACCGGTTGAGCCAGCAGCAGCCGGACTATGTGCGGCTCAATCCGGGCATGACCGTGCCGACGCTGGTGCTGGGGGATCGCGCCCTCGTCGAGAGTCGCGACATCGCCGAGTATGCGCTGGGCGCCGCGACCGACGCCGAGACGAAAGCCTGGGTCGACCTCCATTATGGCTATCCAATCGAGGAATTGACCTTCGGCGGAATTCTCGCCCGCAATCCCCTGGCCCGGATCATGATCCCGAAGCGACTGGAAGCGGCCCGCCGCCAGCTCCTCGCCCACGCCGCCGAGAACCCCGACCTCTCTTCCGTCTACGAGGCGCGCGCCGCGGTGTTTGCCGGTCGGATCAAGGCGTTCGAACCGGACGCCGTCGTGGCGCTTTCGCAGCGGCGTCGCACCGAGGCCATCGGCTTCATGGATCGGCTGGAGCATGCGCTGCAAGACGGTCGCCCGGTGCTGGTTCCGCCCGCCTATGGCGTCGCCGATGTGGTCTGGACTGTCTTCCTCGGGCGCATGGAGTTCGCCGGTCTCGGGGCGGAAATCCCGAAGCGGCCAGCACTTGCGCGATATTGGGCCGCCCTGCAGGCGCGTCCGAGCTTTTCCGCTGCTGACATCTGGACGAAGTTTCATGTCGGCCGCCTGATCGGCGGAATTCTGGGCTTCGGCAGGAACTGAGGCGACGGATCGTCCGAGAGGCAGGCCAGGGGTGGCGTCCCTGCCCGCAACGCGCTAAAGCCGCGCCGCCATGATCCTTTTCCCCGCGATCGACCTCAAGGACGGCAAGTGCGTGCGCCTTCTCCGCGGCGACATGCAGCGAGCCACCGTGTTCAACGACAGCCCGGCCGCCCAGGCCAAGGCCTTTGCCAATGCCGGCTGCGAGTGGCTGCATCTGGTCGACCTCAACGGCGCGGTCGAGGGCCATCCGGTCAACCGGGCGGCGGTCGAGACCATCCTCAAGGAAATCGACGTCCCGACCCAGCTGGGCGGCGGCATCCGCACCATCGAGAGCATCTCGCAGTGGTTCGACGCCGGGGTGAAGCGGATCATCCTGGGCACGATCGCGGTCAAGGAGCCGGGCCTCGTGAAGGCCGCCTGCAAGCAGTGGCCGGGCCGCATCGCGGTCGGCATCGATGCCCGCGAGGGCATGGTCGCGGTCGACGGCTGGACCAAGCAGAGCACGGTGCGCGCGCTCGACCTCGCCCTGCGCTTCGAGGATGCCGGCGTCTCGGCCATCATCTACACCGACATCGATCGCGACGGCGCCATGGGCGGCGTCAATGTCGACGCGACGGTCACCCTAGCCCAGCATCTCACGACACCGGTCATCGCCTCGGGCGGCGTCAGCTCGCTCGACGACCTGCGCGAACTGCGCCCGACCGAAGAGTTCGGCATCATCGGCGCCATCGTCGGCCGCGCGCTCTATGACGGTCGCGTGACGGTGCCCGACGCGATCCGCGTGCTGAAGGGCGAGTAGCGGCCATGCTGAAGGTCCGCATCATCCCCTGCCTCGACGTGAAGGACGGCCGCGTCGTGAAGGGCGTGCAGTTCGTGGGCCTGCGCGATGCCGGCGACCCGGTCGAGCAGGCGCGCATCTACGACGCCGCCGGTGCCGACGAACTCACCTTCCTCGACATCACCGCAAGCCACGAAAACCGCGACACCATCCTGGACGTGGTCGGACGCACGGCGGAGCAATGCTTCATGCCGCTGACGGTGGGCGGCGGCGTGCGCCAGGTCGAGGATATCCGCCGCCTGCTGCTGGCCGGCGCCGACAAGGTCTCGATCAATTCGGCCGCGGTGGCGCGGCCCGAGTTCGTGCGCGAAGCGGCCGAAAAATACGGCGACCAGTGCATCGTCGTGGCGATCGACGCGCGCAGCAGCGGTCCCGGCAAATGGGAAGTCTTCACCCATGGCGGCCGCAAGGGCACTGGTCTCGACGCCGTCGAGTGGGCTCGGCGCATGGCGGAGTCGGGCGCCGGCGAGATCCTTCTCACCTCGATGGACCGTGACGGCACCAAGTCGGGCTTCGATCTCGAGCTGACGCGCGCGGTTTCGGATGCTGTGCCTGTGCCGGTCGTAGCCTCGGGCGGCGTCGGCACGCTCGATCACTTCGTCGACGGCGTCATCAAGGGTGGCGCTTCGGCGGTGCTTGCCGCTTCGATCTTCCACTTCGGCGAATTCACCATCGCGCAGGCGAAGGAACATCTCGCGCGAGCCGGCGTTCCGGTACGACAATTCTCGCGCGCTGCATAATTTTCGCGTAATGTTCCGGACGCCCGCTCAAGAGGCGCGTTCAAGTTTTTTCGATCGCCCATCCCCCTGGGCGACGGAGTTCCCCGGATGGCGAAAAAGAAGAAACCGAAGAAGGCCCAGCGGCCGAACATCGTGACGATCGATGAGCACGTGCTCGATCGCCTGTATCTCGTCATCGACAGCCGCAAGGGCGCCGATCCCGAGACCTCCTACACCGCGCGCCTGTTTAGCCGGGGCCGTCAGCAGATTGCCAAGAAGCTCGGCGAGGAAGCCGTCGAGGCGCTGATCGAGGGTATTCAGGGCGACAAGCCCAAGCTGATCGCCGAGAGCGCCGACATGCTCTATCACCTGCTGACTCTGTGGGCCGCCGTCGGCGTGCAGCCGAAGTCCGTATGGGACGAACTCGCCCGCCGCGAAGGCCTCTCCGGCATCGCCGAGAAGGCGTCCCGCAAGCGATAACGCCACCGAAAGCAAGGTTGAGTTAGTCGCAACCTGTCGTCCTGAGCGCAGCGAAGGACCTCACGGAACGACCGAAGTACTCCGTAGCTGGCGTTAGATCCTTCGCTTCGCTCCAGAGTGGGGGTTACCCCGCTCGCGATGACAGCGCGGCGTAATTGTCTTCGTTTGCCCGCTCAATGCGGCGGCATCGGAATGAAGATCGGCGGCGTGCGGGTCGACTTGCTGCGCGCCTTGATGTCCTCGTCGTTGGCGCCGTGCGGCTTCAGATACACGTAGTAGGGTGTGCGCCGTTCGACGACGTCGTTGCCCGGCTGGGCCTTCTCGCTGACCAGCAGGTCCGACTGGATGCGGACATGCATGTAGCCCGGGATCAGCTCGGCCCAGTTCTGAATGTCGGGCGTGAAGAGGACGTCGAACGTGTAACCGTCGACGACCTTCACGACGCCCCAGCTCACGCCCTCGGCCGGCCGTGACGGCACCTGCTGCCAGACCATGCCTGCCTGCACGTAGACGGCAACGGCGTTCAGCATGACGTAGAGCGGACCGGTCTGGCTGACGTTCTGCAGGAACAGCGTCATGCGGTACGACTTGCCGTCGGGCTCGTAGGAGATTCCCTTCAGCTCGACATAGAGCGAGCGCATCGCGGTGTTCTCGAGCAGCAGCCGAGCCTGTCGCGCCTCGCGCAGAGCGCGTGCCTGGTACAGGCCGACGCCGGCATCGACCGCGAAGCCCGTCAGCAGCAGCATGACCAGCCCGACCAGCACCGGCGACCGCCAGAGATCGAATCGCCGGCCGAGCTTTACGGCGACGCTGGCCGGCGCCTCGACCTTGCGCGGTGCGGCCTCACGCAGCTCGTTCAGCAGGCCGCCCTGCGCCTGCGGAGTCTCAACTGGCGTCGCAGCGCCCAGGCGCCGGCGCAGCACACGCACCTCTGACTGGGCGGCGCCGAGCTGGCGGCGCAGATCGGCGATCAGCGCATCCTTGTCCGGCCCGGGCGCCCCGGGATCGGTGGGAGCCCCGCTCATGGCACGATCGCGCCGTGGGCGATGTGCACGATCTGCTCGGCCTGTTCGGCCAGCGCCAGATTGTGCGTGACCAGGATCAGGGTCGTGCCGCGCTCGCGGTTGACCGCCAGCAGCTCGTCCATGATTTCGATCTCGGTCTGCTCGTCGAGATCGGAGGTCGGCTCGTCGGCCAGAATCAGCGCCGGCTCGTTGATCAGCGCGCGGGCGATCACCGCCCGCCGCTGCTCGCCGGCCGATACTTCCGACGGATAGGCGTCGAGATGGTCGCCCAGACCCATCTGGCCGAGCAGTGCCGCCGCCCGGGCATAGGTCGCGGAGGATTTCCCGCCGCCCCCCAGCATCGCCGGCAGGGCGACGTTGTCGACCAGGCGCAGGGTCGGCAGGAGGCTGGCGAACTGGAAGACATAGCCGATTCGTTTGTTTCGGAAAGCCGCCAGTGCGTTCTCCGACAGGCTCCAGATGTCGGTGCCGTCGACCGTCACCTGGCCCTGCGACGGCCGGCTGAGACCGCCGATCATCGCCATCAGCGACGACTTGCCCGACCCGGAACGCCCGATGATCGCGGCGTAGCGGCCGGTCGCGATCTCGAGATCGATGCCGGCCACCGCCGCCACCTCGCCGCGTTCGGTCACATAGTCCTTGCGCAGGCCGCGGCAGGTGAGCATCGCCTAGCCTTCCCCGCGCACGAGATCATAGGGATCGCGGCGGCTGGCGCGCCAGGCGGGATAGAGCGAGCCCAGGGCGCCGATGATCGAGGCCATCACCACCGCCGCCACCGCGACGATCACGATGCGCGGCCCGTCGAGCCAGACGAACGGCACGCCGATATTCTCGAGGTAATAGACCAGCGAGCGCTCGTAGAGGCGCATCACCAGGACACCCAGCGCAACACCCAGCACGCCGCCGGCGCCGGTGGCGATGACCGCCTCGATCACCATCATGCCCACGATCTGGCCGCGCCGCGCGCCGATTGCCTTGAGGAGACCGAGTTCGCCGCGCCGTTCGGTGACGATCGCCGAGAAGAGCACGCTCACCATCAGGGCGGTGCTGGCGAACATCAGCACCATCAAGGCGAGGATGCCGTTCAGAAGCGCGGCCAGCCCCTGGCGGATGCCGCTCATCGTCGAATCGCCGGTCACGACCTTGACGCCCTTGAGAGTCGAGAGAATGGCGAAGCGCGCCTGCAGCGGCGTGGCGCCCGGCGCCAGCTCGACGAGGAAGCCGCTCACCTTGCCCTTCTGCAGCACGGCGGGCGGACCGCCGCCATGCCCGTGCACCGAGCCGGCAAGAGCTTCGAGCGTGTCGAACGTCATGAAGACGCCGCGCTCATGCGTGCCGACGCCGGTCTTTCCCAGCCGGCCGTAGACTGTATGAGCCTTGCCGAAGATCAGCAGCTCCGATCCGAGTGCGGCGTCTCGGCCGGCTCCCAGGATCACGTCGCCCGGCCTCATGTCGCGATTGATCTTCTCGACCAGCCAGGGCCGCACCGTGAAGTCCAGCGCGGGATCGAAGCCGATGAGATCGACCGAATCGTGATGGCTGCCGATGCCCGAGTGCTCCACCCGCGCGATCTTCTGCGGCGCGGCGCGGCTCACGCTGGCGAGGCCGGCCTTGGCGAACAGGTCCTGGTCGAGCACGAGGTCGGTGGGCTCGACGGTGAGCAGCGCGGCGGTGATGTTGGTCAGCGCGCCTTCGGGCACCGCCATCATGTCCGCGCCCAGCCGCGTGAAGCCCACCGCCATGCTGCTGTCGATGCTGCGCATCAGCGTGGCGCCGGTGAACACGACCCCGCTGGCCACGGCCACGGCCATGATCAGCAGGAGGCTGCGCGCCTTGCGGCGCCCGAGATTCTGCAGCGCCAGGCTGGCGAGCAGCCTCAAAGCGTGCCCACTCAGAGCGTACAGGAGCGCGTGTGCTTCATGTGCTCCAGCTTGGTCGGGATGATCACGCAGTCATGATGCCCGCCGTTGCTCGGCAGGATGCCGATCAGCGTATCGGTCGCGGTCTCGATGACGGCGATGCCGGTCGACTGGCGCTGGAAGCCGCTGAACGGCGTCAGCACGTATTTGCCGTCATAGGTGATGGCCGGCGTCTGCAGGTCGGGCCCGATGCCCTGGATCTCCTTGAGGATCGTCCAGGTCTTGGTGTCGATCACCATGATGCCGCTATAGGCCGGCGACGGATGCAGGATGGACAGATAGAGCTTCGAGCTGTCCATCGAGAAGACCATGTGGAACGGATTGGGATACTTGCCGCGCCACAGCGGATCCTCGACATGCGCGATCTTGCGCCACTTGGTCGGGTCGGGATCGCTGCAGGAAAAGATCGAGCAGTTGTTTTCCCGCAGGTTGTTCATCATCACGAGGAACTTGCCGTCGGGCGAGAAGCCGATCTCGTGTCCCGGCGAGTGGATCTTGTCGAACACGACCTGCCACGTGTCCTTGTCGATCTGCTCGACCTTGTACTGATCCTGCGAATCCTTGTTGAACTGCAGGAAGGCGGCCGGCTCGAAATTCTTTTCGGGATCGAGAATGCAGATGCCGCCGCACAGGCGCACGACCGTCGCGGCCCAGCGGCCTTCGGGATGCCAGACCGTGCCGTCGGCGCCGGTGAGTGTAAGCGGCGCTTCGCCGGGCAGCGATCCCTCCTCGACGAACAGTTCGCCCATGGGCACCATTTCCCAGTCGATCTTGTTGCCCTTGGTGCCTCGCAGATTGTAGAGGCCGGTCTTCTCGTCGGGATAGATCTTCTTGATGGTAAGCGTGCCGCCCTTGATCCAGGCTTCGCGCAGGTCGGGCACGTTCGGCGTCCAGTCGAACCGGAGCGCGGCCTTCACCTTCGAGGTGGTGCGGTCGAAGCAGGCGGCGATGTCCTTCTGCCCGTCGGTCACGAAATAGGACTGGGCGTCCTTCGGGTTGACGGTGACGTGCACGCCGAGGCCGAGGCCGGTCGTCTCCGACACGTTCTCGATCATCTGCATCTGCGTGCCGTCATAGCGCACGCGGTAGATGTTGGTGCCGCCCGGCACGTTCTCCGCCGTCACATTCGTCGGGATGCCGTAGATCAAAGAGTTCTGGCCGCCCTGCGTCGAGTTCACGAACTCGAAGCCGTGCGTAGGATCGGAACTCGGGAAGGCGCAGAGATGATGGCTGATCGGATTGTAGTCGCCATAGTTCCAGTACCAGATCGACCCCAGCACGCGGTTGGAGTTGAGATCGATCGCATAGGTGCCGCCGCCCATCTTGGTCGGCAGCAGCGCCACCCAGTTACCGAGGCTCTGGCCCCTGATGTCGGCGCGCGAGTCGACGACTTCGCGGGTGATCGGCGATTGCTGCGCGCCGGTGCCGGCCGCGCGGATGATTCCGTTGTCCGTCGAGGATCCGCCGTTCATGGCGCTGTAGCCCAGCACGGCGACTTCGGCGGCGGCCGCGGTGCCGACGGCGACGTTCAGCATCGTGCGCCGGCTGACCTTCGTCTTGACCTTGGGCTTGGCCGCCTCTTCGCGGGCTTTGCGCGTCGCCTGCTCGTGCTTGGCGACGAGATAGGCCTGGAATTCCTCGCGGTCCTTCGCGAGGACCTCTTCGTTGCGCTTCAGGAATTCGTCGATCGAGCCTTTGCGGGCCGGCAGGTTCGATTCCGAACCTTGTTCGAGCGGGGCGATGAGGGGCGGGACGCTTGCGTCAGAACAAACCTTCGGGACGGGTGTCTCTCGGGTGGGCTCAGTCATCGGCTGCTCTCCCCTCTTTTCTTAGTGCGCGAAGTCTAAGCACGACTCCTATCGAAACGCATTCGCAATTTGCAGTCGAGGTCGCTGAATTCATCCCGCAATGCGAGTAGGCTTTTCGCGAAGGAGTACGTCGATGGACTACGCCGTGATCATCAGTGCCATCGTGCTCGGCCTTTCCGTGCTGGCCACGGCGGCGAAGTTCATCGACTGGTTTCTCCATTCCGATCCCAAGACGATGGTGCGCACCGTCCGTTGGATGATGTTGCTGCTGGTGATCGTGGCCATTCCGCTTCTGGTGACGATGATCGTGCGCGAACAGTATGCCGGCGCGATGCTGCTGGGCGCCGTGATGATCATCGTGCCGACATTCCTGAAGTGGCGCGCGATCCTCATTCCGCTGCGTGCTGCCTTC
Source organism: Reyranella sp. (assembly GCF_965279625.1). GTDB lineage: Bacteria > Pseudomonadota > Alphaproteobacteria > Reyranellales > Reyranellaceae > Reyranella. The sequence continues at coordinate 3,474,651 of NZ_OZ257251.1, read as the reverse complement.
GGACAGTTCCGACGCAAGCCCAAGCCCTTCGAGATGCCGCCGGTCTGGGAAGAGCCGGCTTCTCGCGATCCGCGTGCGCTGCAACATGCGGCCGCTCTGCTCGAAGCCTATCTGAAGCAGACTGCGCCGATGGCTTCCCCGCAATGGCAGCTATCAGCTCCCGCAGTCGGCGATGACAGTGACGGCATGTCGGTGAAGGAGGCGCTCGACGTGCTTGGCCTGCTGGAGGGCACCGACCTCGCCAGTGTCCACACCGCGCATCGTCGCCTGATGCGTGGCGCCGATCCCGATGCCGGCGGTTCGCCCTATCTCGCGGCCAAGATCGACGAGGCCCGCGACGTACTTGTCGGCGTCCTGCGCCGACACGCGAAGCCTGTCGAAAACCCCGGGCGTCCGCGACTCCTCAAAGGCTGACGGCGAGTTGCCTCCCCATTTTGAATGGGGAGGCGAAGATTAATGACGTCAGTCGCGGAAAACCGCGAGATGAAAGGGCCGCTTCGCCGGCTTGCCGGCCACGTCATAGGTGTGGACGTTCATCTTCATCGGGTCGCCCATTAGCCCGACGGTGCAGAAGCCGGGCTCCACCGCTTCCTGTTCGGTGCTGCCGATCACGCAGGAGAAGTTGGTCTTGGCTTCCTTCTGCAACGGCACCTTCCAGGTGATGACGTACTGATTGGCGCCCACCAGCTCGCACTTGTCGATCATGTAGCCGCGCGCGATCGATCCATCGGCCGCGATCACGCAGGCCAGACGCTTTTCGAACTCCGTCATGTGTCGAACCTTCCCTATAGTGCCGCTTCATTCAGTGGGGCGCCGCGCCATGCGATTAACACGCTCGCCGCGTAGCGTCATTGCAGCAAGCACCCGGAGTACCTCTATGTCCGATTCGATGATCCCCGCCTATGACCGCACCAACGTCTTCGCCCGCATCCTGCGCGGCGAGCTGCCGTGCAAGAAAGTGTACGAGGACGACTTCGCGCTGGCCTTCCATGACATCGCGCCGCTGGCACCGATACATGTGCTGGTGATCCCGAAGGGCGAATACATCAGCCAGGCCGATTTCGGCACCAAGGCACCGCCCGAGATGATCGTCGGCTTCTGGCGCGCCGTGTCGAAGGTCGCGCGCGAGCTCGGTCTCGATGCCGAGGGCTATCGCATCGTGGCCAATCACGGGCCCAATGGCGGCCAGCTGGTGTTCCATTTCCATGTCCACATCTTCGGCGGCCGCACCATGAGCCATGCCATGGGCAGCATGCCCCATCAGGACAACGCCGGTTGATCCGGCGTCGCGCCCTGCTGGCCGCCGGCATTCTCGCGCCCGGTGCGGCGTGGGCGCAGAAGCGGACGCAGCCGCCGCCGCCGGAAAGCGGCTGGTACGCCAGGGGCAAGACCAAGGAGCGACCGTTGCAGTTCGCCGGCCGCGGCGGTGTCACCCTGGCCGGCACGCTGCTGATGCCGCTGTTCAGCGAGATCCAGTATGTGCCGGGCATCGTGCTGGTCGCCGGCAGCGGCCCGACCGACCGCAACGGCAACAACCCCCTGGCGCCCGAGCGCATCGACCTGCTGAAGGACATCGCCGAGCTGCTGGCACGCAACGGCATCGCCTCGCTGCGCTACGACAAGCGCGGCATCGGCCAGTCGACGCCGCGGCCGCGCGGTTCGCTTGAGGAGCAGGAAGCCTTCTTCGCCTGGGACAATTTCGTGGGCGACGTCGAGGCCGCGCATGCCGAGCTGCTGCGCCACGACGAGATCAAGCCCTACGCCACCGCCCTGCTGGGTCACAGCGAGGGCGGCTTGCTGGCCCTCGCGGCCAGCCGGTCGCTGGCAGCGAAGAAGCTGCATGCGCTGGTGCTGGCCGCCACGCCGGGCCGCAAGCTCGAAGACATCCTGCGCGCCCAGATCGCACGCGGCGCGCCGCCGGCGTTGCGGCTTCCCACCGACCGCGCGATCGCCGCCATCCTGGAGACGGGCCGCGTCCCCAACAACCTGCCGCCGGAACTGCAGCTCCTGTTCCCGATCTATGCCGGGCCGTTCCTGCAGAGCCTGCTGTCCTTCGATCCCGCGATCATGCTGGCCGAGAGCCGAATGGCCTGCCTCCTCGTGCAGGGCGGCGCCGACCGGCAGGTCGTGCCGATGGAGGACGTCCAGCCGCTGATCGATGCGCTGCGCACCCGTAACGTCTCGGGCGAAGCCGTCGTGATCCCCCAGGTCAGCCACAATCTGAAGACCGTGGCCGATCCGCTCGATCCGGGGTTCGGCGGGCCGCTCTCGCCGGCGGTCGCTGAGGCCTTGCTGAAGTGGCTGGTCGCGGCGCTGGGTGCTTGATCGTTCCTGCCGGCCGGCCGATCATCGCGCCGAGACACGGAGGCAATGAAATGAGCGTGACTGTGCGGCCGGTGACCGAGTCGGTCGGGGCGGAAATTCTCGGCGTCGATCTGCGCAACTTCAGCGACGAGGAGTTCGCCGCGATCGAGAGCGCCTGGTACGCGCATTCGATGATCTTGCTGCGCGGCCAGCAGCTCAGCGACGATCATCTCCTGGCCTTCAGCCGCCGCTTCGGCGAGCTCGACCCGCCGCCCAACCAGGAACGCGGCCGCATCAGCCCGCCGGGCTATCCCGATATCTATGTCGTGTCGAACGTGCTCGACACCAAGGGCGATCCGATCGGCGCCCTGGGCGACGGCGAAGCGGTCTGGCACACCGACATGAGCTATCTCGACGTGCCGCCCGACGCGTCGATGCTCTACTCGCTGGAAATCCCGCCGACCGGCGGCAACACCTGGTTCACCAGCATGCAGGCCGCGTGCGACGCCCTGCCGGCGAGCCTGCGCGCCAAGATCGAGGGCCGCAGGGTGAAGCACGACGGCACCTACAATTCCGGCGGCTTCCTGCGAAAAGGAGTCACGCCGACCGACGATCCGATGGTCGCGCCCGGCGCCTGGCATCCGGCGATCCTGCGCCACCCGGTCAATGGCCGTGCCACGCTCTATCTCGGCCGGCGGCGCAATTCCTATGTCGAGGGCTACACGAAAGCCGAATCCGACGCGGTGCTGGAAGAACTGTGGGCGCATGTCACCCAGCCGCGCTTCGTCTACCAGCATGTCTGGAAGCTGGGCGACCTGGTGATGTGGGACAATCGCTCGACCATGCATCGCCGCGATCCGTTCGACAAAACGGCGCGGCGCATCATGCATCGCACGCAGATCAAGGGGACGACGAAGCCGCTCGCCTTCGCGGCCTAAAAAGCAAAAAGACGACAAATGAAGAAAAGACCGGAGGAAACATGCGGCGGCAGAAGAAGTTCTATGCCTGGGGTTACGCCGACGAGGACCTGACCGCCGACGAGATTCGGCCGTGGGAGGCCGAGATCGCCCAGCGCTACGGCCTCTTCGGTTTCGACGTGATCCCGCCGCCCAAGGCCGACGAGATCACGTTGCGCAAGAGCCGCGTCGATGTCCCCGCGGCGCTGCAGGCGATGGTGCGCACCGATCACCTGACGCGGCTGGAACACAGCTACGGCAAGGCGGGCTTCGACACGCTGCGCATGTTCATGCGCTCCGTGCCCAACCCGCCCGACGCGGTGGCCTTCCCGGAAAGCGAAGAGGACATCGTGAAGGTCCTCGACTGGTGCGACCGCATCGGCGCCAAGGCGATCCCCTATGGCGGCGGCTCCTCCGTCGTGAAGGGCATCGAGCCCTCGGCCGCCTTCGACAAGGTCGTGACCATCTCGACGCGTCACATGGACAGAGTGCTGGAGGTCGATGCGGTGAGCCAGGCCGCGCGCATCCAGGGCGGCATCTACGGGCCGGCGATCGAGGATGCGCTGCGCGACACGCCGTTCACCATGCGCCACTACATGCAGGCCTATCGCTGCTCGACCCTGGGCGGCTGGATCGCCACGCGCTCGGGCGGCCACTACGCCACGCTTTACACCCATATCGACGATTTCGTGGAAAGCACCCGGGTCGTGACGCCCGAGGGCACGCTGGAAACCCGCCGCCTGCCCGGTTCCGGCGCCGGCCCCAGCCCCGACCGGATGTTCATCGGCTCCGAGGGCATTTTGGGCATCATCACCGAAGCCTGGGTGCGCCTGCGCAAGAAGCCGACCTTCCGCGCCTCCGCCAGCGTGCGCTTCCGCGACTTCTATACAGGCGCCGACGCGGTGCGCGACATCACGCAGGCCGGCCTCTATCCCGCCAACTGCCGCCTGCTCGAGGCGCGCGAGGCGCTGCCCGGCATCCCGTGGAGCAACGAGGAGGCCGTGCTCGTCCTGGCCTTCGAATCGCCCGACCATCCGCTCGACGCCTGGATGAAGCGCGCGCTGGAGATCTGCGCCGCCCATGGCGGCGTCGCCGACCGGAGCGACGACGACGAGAATGCACACCGCTCCGGTGCGGCCGGCGCCTGGCGCAACAAGTTCATCCGCGCGCCGCACTATGGCGAGCATGCGGTGGCCCGCGGCATCCTGTCCTCGACCTTCGAGACCTCGATGACCTGGGAGCGCACCCGCGACTTCCACGCGAAGATCACGAAGATCGCCAAGGACACGATCAAGGCGGTGACGGGCCGCGAGGGCACGGTCACCTGCCGCTTCACCCACGTCTATCCCGACGGACCGTGTCTCTACTTCACCTTCGGCGGCCTGTTCGACCCGAAGAAGGATGCGCTGGCGCAGTTCATGGAAGTCCTGTCGACCTGCACCGCCGCGACCGTGGAGCATGGCGGCACGACCACGCACCATCACGCGGTGGGCCGCTTCCACCGGCCCTTCTACGACAGGCAGCGCCCCGAGCTGTTCGCCCGGGCGCTGCGCGGCGCCAAACGGGAGCTGGATCCGAAGGGGATGATGAATCCCGGTGTGTTGATCGATCCCTGACGCAGGGTGGTCAGTGCGCGACCGCGACCGATCGCGGCAGGAAGAAGAACATGACCAACACGTGACGGACGAGCAGCAGCGCGCCCACGCCCACGAAGACCAGGCCGGCGGCGACAAGATAGTCGTCGACCTCGCCGGTGTAGATGATGGTGTTGGGAATCTTGATCAGTTCGATGCAGATCTCGGCCATCAGGCCGATGCAGAGCTGGCCGACGCCGTAATTGTGACAGACGTGATCGATCGCCAGCTGCCACTGTTCGTCCTGCACTTCGAGCAGGCCGAAGATCTCGCGCAGGGTCTTCCGTTCTTCGAGAACGACACCCCAGCCGATCATGATGATGCCGATGCCGGTGACGATATCCATCTCCTCCTTCATGTCCGGCTTGACCCAGAGTACCTTGGACACTTCGAACAGAGTGATGACCATCGGGATACAGATCACGAGCGAGATGAGTCCGATCATGTACCGCGACGTCAGAAGAAGCATAAGCGTACGAATCATGGGATGGGCCTTTGCAGCAGGATCGCCGGCCGGGTACGACCGTGATCAACCCTAGTCGAGCGCTTTGTTCGGGAGCAATCTCTGATATTGCGCTTGCACTGAAGCCGCCGCTCTCAACCGCCGATATCGGATCATGATCGACTGGCTGTACTCACTTCCCGAGACCCTCGTGCTGGTGGCCGGCGCGCTCGTGATGGCGGGCGCGATCCTCGCCTTGCCGTCGCTGGTGCATCGGCTGCCCTATCTGCGGACCAGCAACGAGAGCAACGACTTCGTGCTGCGCATGCAGGCGACGTTGTTCACCATGACGAGCCTCGTGCTGGCGTTCACCCTGGTCGAGGCGGAGAGCAATTTCCGCAAGGCCGATTCGCTGGTGGCAACCGAGGCGTCGCAGATCAACCGGCTCGACCGGCTGCTCAACCGATATGGTGACGAATCGGTTACGGAACTTCGGCTCAACCTGCTGGCCTATGCGAAGGCAATCGTGGATGACGAGTGGCCGGCGATGCTGCGCGGCGAACGCAGCGACAAGGTTCGCCTCGCCTTCGCGCCCCTGTCGCGGGGCATCTTCGAGATCGAGCCCCGGCCCGGCCGCGAGACGACGATCTATGCCGAGATCCTGCGCTCCTTCGACTCGATCGCCGAGTCACGCGATGCCCGGCTCAACGCCGTCTCGCTGTCGTTGCCCGCACCCTACTGGCAGGTCGTGCTGTTCGCCGTCCTCATGCTTTTGTTCATCACCAGCACCCTGCAGCGCAGCGCTTTCCGCGCCTATGTGCTCTCGGCGCAGATGGCCGTGATGGGCGCCTTCATCGGCTTCGTGTTCATCATGGACCAGCCCTTCAAGGGCCAGACCGCGGTGGACGCCCAGCCGCTGCGGCAGACGATCGTCCTGATGGAGAACCGGGACCGGTAGCGTCAGGCGGCCAGCACCGAGCGGGTCTGCGGCCGGCGGTAGCTCAGCGCCTCGGCGATGTGGAGGCGGCGCACGGCGTCTGAGCCGTCGAGATCGGCGAGCGTGCGCGCGACCCTGAGCGTGCGGTGCCAGGCGCGGGCGGACAGGCCGAGACGTTCGGCGGCGCGGGCGAGGAGAGCCCTCCCCTCGGCGTCCGGCTCGGCGATGGCGGCCAGCAGGGCGCCGTCGGTGTCGGCGTTGCAGCGCGGCTTCGACCAGTTGCGGGCGCGGTCGGCCAGCAGGCCGGCGCCCGGATCGGCTTCGATGGCGACCAGCTTTCCCTTGGCATCGAGTTGGGCCAGCCGCTCGCGCTGCACGGTGCGCGCGGCGGCGACACGGGCGGCGATGTCGGCCGAGCTCTCGGCCGGCGGCGGCAGCGCCAAGTCGGCGGCGGCGACGGCCGGCACGTCGATGGTGAGATCGATGCGGTCGAGCAGCGGGCCCGAGAGCTTGGCCTGATAGTCGGCGCCGCAGCGCGGGCCGCGGGCGCAGGCGCGGTTCGGATCCATGAGATGGCCGCAGCGACAGGGGTTCATGGCGGCGACGAGCTGGAAGCGTGCCGGATAGGTGACGTGCGCATTGGCCCGCGCCACCGTCACCCGGCCGCTCTCCAGCGGCTGGCGCAGGGCTTCGAGCGTGGCGCGGTTGAACTCGGGCAGCTCGTCGAGGAACAGCACGCCATGATGGGCGAGCGAGACCTCGCCGGGCTTGACCCGCGTGCCGCCGCCGATCAGCGCCGGCAACGTCGCCGAGTGGTGCGGGTCGCGGAAGGTGCGGCGGCGGCTCAACCGCCCCTCGCCCAGGTCACCGGCCAGCGAGCGTACCATCGAGGCTTCCAGCGCCTCCTCGGCATCGAGCGGCGGCAGCAGACCCGGCAGGCGCGCCGCCAGCATCGACTTGCCCGAGCCCGGCGGCCCGATCATCAGCAGGTTGTGGCCGCCGGCCGCCGCGATCTCGAGCACCCGCTTGGCGCTCTCCTGGCCCTTGATCTCGCTGAGGTCGGGATAGGTCGCGCGGTCGTCGGCCATCAGCGCCTCGGGCGCCGGCAGGGTCTGCTGACCGCGCAGATGGTTGATCAAGGCCAGCAGCGAAGGCGCGGCGATGATCGGCGGCCGTTCGGTGTCCGGGAGGGAGTCGAAGCCACCCCAAGCGGCCTCGCCCCCGCACACCGAAGGGCAGATCACGCCGCGCCCCGCCGCCTGGGCGGCGATCGCCGCCGGCAGGACGCCGGGCACGCGGCAGAGCGAGCCGTCGAGCGCCAGTTCGCCCAGCACCACGAACCCCTCGACGCTCTCGCGTGGCAGCACGCCCAGCGCCGCCAGCAGACCCAGCGCGATCGGCAGGTCGTAGTGGCTTCCCTCCTTGGCGAGGTCGGCCGGCGACAGGTTCACGGTGATGCGCTGCGGCGGCAGGGCCAGCCCCAGCGCCCGGAAACAGGCCCGCACCCGCTCGCGGCTCTCGCCCACCGCCTTGTCCGCCAGCCCGACCACCGCGAAGGCGATGGTGCCCGGCGCCACCAGCACCTGGACGTCCACCGGCAGGACATCGATGCCCTGGAACGCCACCGTCCGAACCGTCGCCTGCATGCAATGCTCCCGTCCTGTATCGGGAACAATTAAAGAACGTATTGGAGATTAGTAAAGCACGTAATAGTTGCAATCTGCTCTGCGGCGCTCCCGTGCTCAACCCGGCCGCGACCCGTGCTAGGTTCCCGGCCGCAAACGCGGGAGAGTTTCGTGACGGCCAAGCAGAAGATCGACGACCTCAATTTCACGCCGCCGGCGGCGATCACCGACCTGGCCGCCAAGGTGAAGGACTTCGTCAAAGACAAGATCGTCCCCTACGAGACCGACCCGCGCTGGACGGCGCACGGGCCGACCGACGAACTGCGGATCGAGATGAACGCGCTGGCCCGCGCGGCCGGCGTGTTCGCGCCGCAGGTGCCGAAGGAATATGGCGGCCAGGCGCTGAGCCAGGTCGGCCGCGCCCATGTCTTCGAGGCGGCGGGCTATTCGATCCTGGGGCCGACGGCCATCCACTGCGCTTCGCCCGACGAGGGCAACATCCACCTGCTCGACGTCGTGGCCCGGCCCGACCAGCGCGAGCACTTCCTGAAGCGCATGGCGACGGGCGAGATCCGCTCGATCTTCTGCATGACCGAACCCGGCGGCGCCGGCTCCGACCCCAGCCTGATGACGACGACGGCGCGGCTGGAGGGCAACGAGTGGGTGATCAACGGCCGCAAGTGGCTGATCACCGGCGCCGAGGGCGCGGGCTGCGCCATCATCATGGCCAAGAACGAGGGCGGGCCGATGGACGGCCACGCCACCATGTTCCTGGCCGACCTGCCAGATCCCGCCATCCGCCTCGAGCGCACGCTCGACACGATGGATTCGAGCTTCACCGGCGGCCACGGCGTGATCGAGATCAAGAACCTGCGCCTGCCGGCCGACGCCGTGCTGGGCGAGATCGGCAAGGGCTTCCGCTACGCCCAGGTCCGGCTCGCCCCGGCCCGCCTCAGCCACTGCATGCGCTGGCTGGGTGCGGCGATGCGCGCCCAGGACATCGCCACCGACTATGCCCGCCACCGCGTCGCCTTCGGCAAGACGCTGGGCGAGCATCAGGGCGTGTCGTTCATGCTGGCCGACAATCTGATGGACATGAACCAGGCGCGGCTGTCGATCTGGCACACCGCCTGGCTGCTCGACCAGGGCGAGCGCGCCTCGAACGAAAGCTCGATGTCCAAGGTGATCTGCTCGGAGGCCTATTTCCGCGTCGCCGACCGCTGCATGCAGATCCTGGGCGGCCTCGGCATCACGCGCGACACGGTGGTCGAGCGCTTCTTCCGCGACTCCCGCGCCTTCCGAATCTACGATGGCCCGTCCGAGGTCCATCGCTGGGCGCTGGGCGCACGCATCGTTTCGGGGAAGATGTAGGACGGAGACCATGAACGCGACGACACCGGCTGACTCACTCGCAGCACGTCGCGACCGCGCTTTCGGCGCCGGCTCGCCCCTCTTCTACAGCACACCCCTGCACATCGTGCGGGGCCAGGGCGTCGAGCTGTTCGACCCCGAGGGGCGGCGCTTCGTCGACATGTACAACAACGTGCCCTGTGTCGGTCACGCCAATCCCCACGTCGCCGAGGCGATGGCGCGCCAGCAGTCGACGCTCAACGTCCACAGCCGCTACCTGCACGAAGGCATCGTGACCTTCGCCGAGCGGCTGGCGGCGCTGCACGGGCCGGAGATCGAGAGCGTGATCTTCTCCTGCTCGGGCACCGAAGCCAACGAGGTGGCGCTGCGCATGACGCGCATGGCGACCGGCAAGGCGGGCATCGTCTGCACCAACGCCACCTATCACGGCAACAGCGAGGCGGTCGGCAAGATGACGCGCATCGGCAACGGCCAGAACACCGCCGGCGACGTGCGCGCGATCCCCTTCCCCGAGATGCTGCGCCCGCTGGTGCCGGGCGCCGGCGAGGACGAATTGTGCGAGGCTTATCTCGACAGGCTGCGGCAGGTCATTCGCAGCTTCGAGGAGGACGGGACGGGCTTCGCGGGCCTGATCGTCTGCTCGATCTTCGCCAACGAAGGCCTGCCCGACGTGCCGCGGGGTTTCATGGCGCGCGCCACGGAGATCGTGCACGAGGCCGGCGGCCTGGTGATCGCCGACGAGGTCCAGGCCGGCTACTGCCGCAGCGGCGTCTGGTGGGGCTACGACGTTCTGGGCTTCAAGCCCGACATCGTGGTCACCGGCAAGCCGATGGGCAACGGCCTGCCGCTGGCCGCCACCGCGGCGAGCCGCAGGCTGATCGAAACCTTCCGGGCCGCCACGCGCTACTTCAACACCTTCGCCTCGAGCCCCCTGCAGGCGGCGGTCGGCATGGCGGTGATCGACGTCATCGAGCGCGACGGACTCGCCGCGAATGTTGCCGCCGTCGGCGCGTTCCTGAAGTCGGCCCTGGCCGAGCGCCAGGGCCGCTTCGCATCGATCGCCGACGTGCGCGGCCACGGGCTGTTCATCGGCGTCGAGATCGCCAAGACGGATGCCGCGCGCGAGCCCGACATGGACAAGGCGGTCGACATCATCAATCGACTGAAGGATCGCGGCTTCCTGACCAGCAATGCCGGCGCCTACAGGAATGTCGTGAAGATCCGGCCACCGCTGGTCTTCACTCAGGGCCACGCCGAAGAATTCATCGTCGCTTTCGATGCCACGATGGCGGAAGTCGACGGCTGAGCCCTCGATGGACAACGAGACCGTCGATCGGACTTTCACGCCGGCCGCCCACGCCGCGCTGAACGCCTTTCCGATCGAGCCCCGCGACCTGACCCTGGTGTCGCTCTCCGAGAATGTCACGTTCAAGGTCACCGACGGCCGCGATGGCCGGGCTTACGTCTTTCGCCTGCACCGGCCGGGCTATCACACGCTCGAGGAACTGGTGTCCGAGCGGGCCTGGATCCGGTCTCTCGCCGAGTCCGGCATCGACGTCCCCGACGCCGTGATGACGCGCGACGGACAGGACTATGTGCCGGTGACGATCCCCGCCACCGGCGAGCAGCGCTTCGCCGGCCTGGCGAGCTGGACCGAAGGTCGCCTTCTCTCCGACGTGCTGGCCGAGACCGCCGACCAGAAGCGTGTCGAGGAGTCCTTCAAGCAGCTGGGCGCGATCACCGCCGCGATGCACATGCAGGCCAGCGCCTGGCAGCCGCCATCGGGGTTCAAGCGCCACGCGCTCGACAGCGACGGGCTGATGGGGATGGCGCCGCATTGGGGCGAGTTCTGGGAGCATCGCTCGCTCTCGGCCGCCGAGCGCCGCCTGCTGCTCGACGTCCGCCAGCATATGCACGACATGCTGAGCCGCCTGAGCCAGGACTCCTCAGCTTACAGCCTGATCCACGCCGACATGCATCCAGGCAATATCGTGGTCGACGGCGAGCGGCTGACCGTCATCGATTTCGACGACGCAGGCTATGGCTGGCATCAATACGACATCGCCACCGCGCTCACGCATTGGCAGACCAAGCCCAATGCCGCCGAGATCGAAGGCGCCTTCCTGGCCGGCTACCGCGCCACCCGCCCGGTCCCCGACGAAGCGCTGAGCCTGATCCCGCAGTTCCGGCTGATCCGCTGGATGGCGACCATCGGCTGGTTCCACCAGCGCCCCGAACTCAACCGCCCACCAGCGGTGTTCGAGGAAAGGAAGGCCTGGGTCCTCGACCAGTGCGCAGCGTTGCAGCGCTCATGGTGAGACCTCACCGATGCTTGTGACGATCGTCGAGATCTTCCCAAGGATCAATCAGGCTGACGCCCGTTGCAGCAAAGTCTCGCACATTGCGAGAAACCACAACTAGGCCATGGATCAGGCCGGTTGCAGCAATCAGCGCATCCCTCTCGCTCCTTGGATCCGGTACGTGCAGGCGAGCGCACTGTTGGGCGACGGGAAGATCAATCGGCAGGATTCGGTTTTCGAATTCCCTGAGCACCTGGCCATGCAGCCACCGTCGCAGGATTGCTCCCTGTGACGGATCGCGGCGTTCAACCAGGAGCACACCGAGTTCGAGTTCCATCGCGGTGATTACCGAGATGTAGACGGTTGACGATCCAATCGATGCCGCCCACCGCACAACATTGGCGTCGGCCCTGCCTGCTCGAATCTTGCGAAGCTCCGATACGACGTTGGTATCGAGAAGGAACATCAGCCGAGGTCAGGAGGAGTGAACACGATTTTGCTGCGGGGCGGGTCGAAGTCCAAGTCCTCGTCCATGGCCAGAGCGTCGGCGATACTGCGGTCGCTGCCGGCGAGCCGGCGATATTCCTCGATCGATAGCAGCACATGTGCGGGACGGCCTCGGTCGGTGATGAAAACAGGTCCCGCATCGGCGGCCTTCTTGGCTCGGCCAGTGTCCTGATTGAATTCCCTACTGGTGAGAGTCGTGATGCTCATAAAAGGCTCCACGAAGCCGAATGTATACACGTTTATACATTTAGTGAGGGAAAGCTGCAATACAAGGCTACGGTCGGTTTGTCTGCGGTCGGCTAGGTGTGCAGGTGACAGGCGACAGCTCTTCCGTCGTCCATTTCTTTCAACGGCGGATCGATCGCCTTGCAGACGTCCATCGCCTTGGGGCAGCGCGTGTGGAAGCGGCAGCCGGACGGCGGGCGCATGGCGCTGGGGATTTCGCCGGCGATGATGTCGGCGCCGCGCGCGGCTTCCAGCTCGGGATCGGCGATCGGCACGGCGGCCAGCAGCGCCTGCGTATAGGGATGCAGCGGATCCTTGTAGAGCTGGACGCGTGTGGCGATCTCCGCGACGCGGCCGAGATACATGACGGCGATGCGGTCGCTGATGTGGCGCACCACGCTGAGATCGTGGGCGATGAAGATGTAGGTGAGGCCGAGGCGCTCCTGCAGCTCCATGAACAGGTTCACGACCTGCGCCTGGATCGACACGTCGAGTGCCGACACGGGCTCATCGCAGATCAATAGTGTGGGCTCCAGCGCGAGCGCTCGCGCAATGCCGATGCGCTGGCGCTGCCCGCCGGAGAATTCATGCGGATAGCGCTCGGCCATGTCGGGCAGCAGGCCGACCATCCGCAGGAGGTCGGCGACTCGGGCACGGTACTTGTCCTGATCGGACGCCATCCCATGAACGACCAAAGGTTCGCCCACGATATCGGCCACCTTCATGCGCGGGTTCAGCGAGCCGTAGGGATCCTGGTAGACCATCTGCATACGCCGCCGGATCGGCCGCATGCGCTTGCGGTCATAGCGCGTGATATCCTCGCCTTCGAACTCGATCCTGCCCTCGGTCACGTCGAGCATGCGCAGGATGGCGAGGCCGGTCGTCGACTTGCCGCAGCCCGATTCGCCGACCAATCCCAGCGTCTCGCCGCGCGCCACGCTGAAGCTCACGCCGTCGACGGCCTTCACCGTGCCGACCTGCTTGCGCAGGATGGCGCCCGCCGTGATCGGAAAATGGATCTTCAGGCCCTCGACCTTGAGAACCGTGTCCGGGCGAACGGCGTCAGGCGGCGAGGCGGTCATGGAAGAAACACGCTGAATGATGGTTGGGAGCGCTCTCGACCAGCGGCGGCCGCTCGGCGCGGCAGCGATCGGTCGCTTCCTTGCAGCGCGGCGCGAAGGCGCAGCCCGGCGGCAGGGTGGCAAGATCGGGCGGCTGGCCGTCGATCGGGACCAGCGGCCGGTCGGTGTCGCCGTCCAGGCGGGGCACCGACGCCATGAGCCCGCGCGTATAGGGATGGCGCGGCGTCTTGTAGAGCTGGCGTGCCGGCGCGCTTTCGATGATGCGGCCGCCATACATCACCACGACGCGATCTGCGTAACGCGCGACGACGCCGAGATCGTGGGTGATCAGGATCATCGCCGAGTTGGCCTCGCGCGTGAGTTCCTTGAGCAGCGCCAGGATCTGCGCCTGCACCGTGACGTCGAGCGCGGTCGTCGGCTCGTCGGCGATGATGAGCTGCGGCTGACAGGCCAGCGCCATGGCGATCATGACCCGCTGGCGCATGCCGCCGGAATACTGGTGCGGATAGGACGAGAGCCGGCTGCGCCCATCGGGAATGCGCACCTTGCCCAGAAGCTCCGCGGCCTTGTCGAGCGCCTTGGCCCACACCGTCTTGCGGTGCAGGTTGATCGGCTCGCCGACCTGCATGCCGACGGTCAGCGCCGGATTGAGCGAGCTCATCGGCTCCTGGAAGATCATGGCGATGCGGTCGCCGCGAATCGCGCGGATGCCGGCATCATCGAGCTTCAGCAGGTCCTTGCCCTCGAAGAGGATCTCGCCCTCTTCGATCTTGCCGGGCGGGTCGGGAATCAGGCGCAGGATCGACAGCGCGGTCACGCTCTTGCCCGAGCCCGACTCCCCCACGATCGCCAGCGTCTCGCCGGCGGCCACGTCGAACGACACGCCATCGACCGCCCGCACCGTGCCTCGTTCGGTGCGGAAGCGCGTCGACAGGTTACGGACGCTAAGGAGTGGAGCGGTCATGGGCCGGGGGTGCGCCACTCCAGTGGCGCGTCATATGTTGGAGCGAAAAAGATCGCGCCACTGGAGTGGCGCGCCCCCAGCGCAGACATCAGCGGCCCATCGACTTCTTGAGGTCCTGGTCGACCCACATGCGGGCGTAGATCGGGCCGGGGCGGACCGCACCGGCGCGCAGCTCGCCGTTGTAGCCCTTCACCCACGGCCACCACGCCGTATAGATGTAAGGTGTCGGCAGCCAGATGTACGGGGCCTTGTCGAGGATCTCGCGGGTCATCTCCTTGATCATCGCCTGGCGCTTGGGCTCGTCCCGTTCGAGGTACATGTCGGCCACCTTCTTGTCGAAGGCCGGGTCGGAATACTGCGACGGATTCCACACCTCCTTGGTGACGAAGCTCTTGCGGATCGTCGTCGTCGGATTGGTGTGGCCGTTGTTCATGAAGTAACCGGCGGCGTTGGTCTTGGTCGTCATCGCCGAGAGGAAGGCCGCATATTCCATCGGCTGGATCTCGAGCTTGACCCCGACCGCCTCGAGATAGGCGGAGACCAGCGGCAGCAGGTCCATGTGGTCCGGGTTGCAGGAGCAGACCTGGACCTTAAAGCTGAAGCCCTTGGGATAGCCCGCCTCGGCCAGCAGCTTCTTGGCCTTATCGGGATTGAAGGCGTACAGCTCCCTCACCGATTCCGGCATCGCCTCCAGCGGCTCGTAGTAGCCGAGATAGTCGGGGTGCTGCGGGTAGGCGAACAATTCGGCGTTGCCGCCATAATAGGCCTTCACGATCTCCTGCTTGTTCACCGCCATGTTCAGCGCGCGGCGCACGCGGATGTCGTCGAACGGCTTGGTGTCCACCCTCATCGCCAGGAACTGCCCGCTCATGCCGAGCCAGCGCGACCATTTGAGCTGCGGCGTCGTCTTCTTGAGATCGTCGGCCGCGCTCCAGCGGATGTTCTCCAGCAGGTCGAGCTTGGCCGTGCGCAGCGCCGTCAGGTAGGTCGCCTCGTCCTTGATCGTGCGGAAGACGACCTTGTCGAGGAACGGCAGCTTGTATTCCTCGCCACCGATCTTCGTCTTGTCCCAATAGATGGCGTTCTTCGTATAGGTGTTGGAGCTGCCCTGGACGAAATCGCTCAGCACGAACGGGCCGGTGCCGTTCACGTTCTTCCAGTTGGTGGCGCCGGCATCGGCCACTTCCTTGGGCGTGATGGTCGAGTAGTAGCCCCAGCCGAAGCGATAATCCCATTCGGCGTTGAAGTATTTGAAGGTGAAGACGACGGTGTACTTGCCGGTCGCCTCGACCTTCTCGACGTGATCGAAATAGCCCGCAATCTTCTTGGGGCTGGTGGCCAGGCGGTTGAAGGCGAAGACGACATCCTCGGCCGTGAGCTCGCGCTCCTTCATCACGCCCGGCTTCTCCGGAAACATCACGCCCTTGCGCAGGTCGATGGTGAGGCGAAGCGGATCGTCGCTCCACACCCACTTCTCGGCGAGCTCGCCGCGGATGGCGTCCGACGGCAGCCAGGCATCGGCGTAGAAGGGATACTTGCCGCCATTCTGCTTGCTCTGGGAGAGATCGGCGGCGAAGAGCTGTTCGTAGAACTGGCCGGTGTCGTGGTTCAGCTTCCAGTTCCAGTCGGCCGGATCGAAGGACAGAGCCGACAGCGTCACATAGACCGTGCCGACCTCCAGGGTGCCGCCGTACTTCGGCTTATCCTGCGCCAACGCCGGCGAGGCCAGGAGTGCGAGAGCCGTTGCGCCGCCCAGCAGCGCCTTTCCCAGTTTCTTGATCATCGCTTCCTCCCGTTTTCTTTTCTTCGTTTCAGCGCGAGCCCCGCATGCGCGGATCGAGCAGATCGCGCAGGGCGTCGCCGAACATGTTGGTGGCATAGACGACGACCGTGAGGCAGAGGCCCGGCGCGAGCGCGAGCCACGGCCCCTGCAGCATGAAGGTGCGCCCGCTGCCCGACAGCAGGCCGCCCCAGGTCGGCGCCGGCGGCGGCACGCCGAGGCCGAGGAAGGACAGGCCCGATTCGGCCAGGATCACCGTGCCGACGCGGGTGGTGAACAGCACGATCACCGGCGCCATGACGTTGGGCAGGATGTGGCGCCACAGGATGCGGAAGGTCGAGGCACCGGTCGATTGCGCGGCATGGACGTACATGTTCTCGCGCACCGAGACGACGGCGCCGCGGATGATGCGCGACCCGGCAATGCCCAGGAGCAGTCCCAGGGTCACGATGATCTGCGGCATGCCGGGGCCGACGACGGAGACGACCACGATCAGGATGATGAGGTCGGGGAAACTCATCCAGGCATCGACGAAGCGCTGCAGCACGAGGTCGAACTTGCCGCCGAGATAGCCCGAGACGATGCCGAGGAATACGGAGATGACCGTCGCGATGCCGGCGGCACAGAAGCCGATGATGACCGAGAGCTGGGCACCGTAGAGGCAGCGCGAAAGCATGTCGCGGCCGAGATTGTCGGTGCCGAACGGGAAGGCCCAGGACGGCGGCTTCAAGCGGTTCAGCGGCGCGATCTGGTTCATGCCGTAGGGCGCAAGCACGTCGGCAAAAATACCGCAGAGCAGGAACAGCACGAACACGACCGCGCCAGCGGCACCGAGCGGCTTCTCGCGAAACAGCCGGCCGATGAAGTGCAATACCGGGCTGCGCTTGCGGCGCGGCGCGGCAGCCACCGTGGTTTCCGCGACGGACGCCATCAGCGGTACCTCACCTTGGGGTCGAGCAGGCCGTAGCTCAGGTCGACGAGCAGATTGATGCACATGACGGCCACGCCGACGATCAGGAAGACGCCGGTGATGACCGGATAGTCGCGCTGGCTGACGGCATCGAGCAGCAGCAGACCCATGCCGGGAATGACGAAGATCTGCTCCATGATGACGGCGCCGCCGATCAGCAGCGGCGCCTGCAGGCCGATCAGGGTCACCACGGGAATCAGCGCGTTGCGCAGCGCGTGGCGCGCCACCACCAGTTTCTCACCGAGACCCTTGGCCCAGGCGGTACGGATGAAGTCCTGGCGCAGCACTTCGAGCATCATGGTCCGCGTCAGCCGCATGGTGATGGCCGACAGTGCGCACCCCAGGATGATCGACGGAATGATCATCTGGCTGAGGTTGCCGATCGGATCCTTGGAGAACGACACGAACTGGATGGGGGGAGACCAGCCCCACCAGATCGACGGAAAGACCATCACCATGGTGCCCAGCCAGAAGCTCGGCACCGCCAGCATCAGGATGGAGAAGGAGCGCGCGACGTAGTCGCCGGGCGTGTCCTGGCGGACCGCCGAATAGACGCCGATCGGAATCGCCACCGAAAGGCCCACGATCAGCGCCATCAGGCCGAGTTCGAAGGTCACGGGCAGGCGCTGCAGGAGCTGCTCGCTGACCGGCGTGTTTTGCCAGAGCGAGCGGCCGAAATCGCCGTGAAACAGGATGGCGCCGACCCAGCGGCCGTACTGCAGCCACATCGGCTGATCGAGGCCGAGCGCCTTTTCGAGTTGCTCGCGGCCCATCTTCGATGCCGCGATGTCGTTCTGGCTCAGCATGAGGTCGATGACGTCACCGGGGATCATCCGGACCGTCACGAAGACGATGAGGCTGGCGAAGAACAGCGTCGGGATGAGCGCCAGGACGCGGCGCACGATGTAGGCCTGCATCAACGGTTCCCGTCGGGAATACCGAAGGAACCGGCAGAAACCGCCAGTCTGGGCCGATCCTGTAAGGGCCTAGTCCGCACGCACCGGTCAAGCGCGCACAGGGGTGCTATATGGCTCACCCTGTCCATCCTCCCGCAAAGACGCTTCCTCAGTCGCCCGTTCATGCGGGCGATCATGTTGGCGACAGGCTGCCGGGATTGCAGGCGAACTGTCAATTAAAACGGATGATCACGGCAACGCATGATCGCCCTCTCGGCGAATCGCCGTTCAGGGTCCGTCGAGCAGCTTCTTCAGGCGGGCGGCGATCAGGTCCGTGGTGACGGCCGAGGGATGGCCATCGTGCGGGATGGCCAGCTTCTTGACGTCCGTACCGAAGGTGGAAGCGGCCTCGCCCAGCATCGGCGCGCCGAGCTTGCGCAACCGCACGAGCGTCTCGACCAGCTGCGGCTGCGCCACCTTCGAATCGCCGTAGTGTTCCCGGGTCTGCTCGTCGGGCCAGGAATAGAGGATGACGAGGGGCGCGCCGAACTTCTCGCGCGCGTCGGCCTGCAGCTTCGCCATCATCGCGAGGAACAGCTCGATCTGCTCTTCCTGACGCTGGCGCTGGCCGATCGCCTCGATGAAGGCGAACTGCTGGCCGAGCAGGTAGTGCAGGCCGGCGAGGGGATCGCGCCAGCGATGCTCGTTGAAGGTGCCGGTAAAGCGCAGCTTGCCGTTCTCCAGCACGTAGCGCGGCGAGGAGCCGAGCCAGGACCCGTCGCCCGTCACGCGCTGCAGATGCGCCGGGATGATCCAGGTCACCACCGCCTTCACCTTGCGGTCGGTGTAGCGGTCGAGGAGACCCGCCTCGAAGGCGCGGACGAGATGGTTGGGTCCGTAGCCGGGCACGCCGAGATTGACGCTGCGGGCGGCGGGCGCATTCTGTTTCGCGAATTGCGACGGCATCGTCTCGTCGTCGCGCAGCCCCTGCCCGAAGATGAACGAATCGCCGATGAACAGGTAGGTGTCGGTCGCGTCCGGCGCCGGCGGCGTCACGCGCGCCGCGGCGGCATCGAAATGATAGGTCTGGCGATAGACGAGTTCGGAGCCCCAGGTGGCGGTGGCGATCACTTCACTGTCGGGTTTCGGACGGAAGCCCAGGATCGGGTCGGGCGGCGGCCACCATTGGGGAATCGTGCGGGTCACGACCCCCATGTTCATGGCCTTTGGCGAGAGCAGGCCGGCGAACAGGTCGAGCGCCACCAGACTGAGCGCCAGCGCGGTCGCCAGAAGCGCGCCGCTGCGCCAGCGATTGCCGCGCAACGTGACGACGCCCACGATGCCGAGCAGGGCCGCAGCAACGCAGGCCCAGAGGGCCGACTGCAGGACGAGCCCGACCCCGAGGATCACGAGCAAGAAGGCGCCTACCAGCCAGAAATTGCGAAACCTGCCGGCCATTGACCTGAAAGCCTTCTCCCCGGATAGGCTGGGTGTAGGCGTTCGAAAGGAAAAACTCAATGAGCGGACCATTGCCGTTGCAGGGCCTGCGGGTCCTCGACCTGGCCAGCTTCATCGCCGCCCCCGTCGCCACGACGGTGATGGGCGACTATGGCGCCGAGGTCATCAAGATCGAACCGCCCGGCGAGGGCGACCCGCAGCGCAAGCTCGGCCAGGCCCATTCGATTCCGCAGCATCCGGTCAACTTCTGCTGGCACATGACCAACCGCAACAAGCGCTCGGTCGTCCTCGACCTCAAGAACCCGCTGGGGCGCGAGGCGTTCGACCGGCTGGTCGCCACGGCCGACGTGATGGTGGTGAACTTCCCGCTCAAGGTCCGCGAACGGCTGCGCATGCGTTACGCCGACGTGAAGCCCGCCAACCCGCGCCTGATCTACGCCTCCCTGACCGGCTACGGCGAGCAGGGTCCGGACGCCGACCAGCCGGGCTTCGACTCGACCGCCTTCTTCGCCCGCTCCGGCCTGCTCGATGCCCTGACCTACGAGGGCGGGCCGCCGGCTTTCTCTCTGCCCGCGCAGGGCGACCAGATGGCCGGCATGAACCTGTTCGCAGCCATTTCGATGGCGCTGCTCCACCGCGAGCGCACCGGTGAAGGCAGCGAGGTCGGCACGTCGCTGCATGCGAGCGGCCTGTGGTCGAACGCGATCCTGGCGCAGGGCGCCCTGCTCGGTGCCTATGTCTCGCCGCGTCCGCCGCGCACCAAGCCGCGCAGCGCGCTGGCCAACCAGTACCGCACCTCCGACGGGCGCTGGATCCAGCTCACGATCGTGCGCGAGGACAAGCTCTGGCCCGAACTCTGCCAGGCGCTGGAACGCACCGACCTGATGGACGATCCGCGCTTCGAGACCACCGAGAAACGGCGCGCCCACGCCACCGACCTGGCGGCGATCCTCGATCCCGTCTTCGCCGGCCGTCCCTGGCCCGAGTGGAAGGAGCGGTTGCGCCGCCACGAGATCACCTTCGGCCTGCTGGGGGTCCTGCGCGACGTGCCCGACGACGAACAGGCCGTCGCCAACGGCGCGGTCGTGACGACCCGGCAGGACGACATGCCGCGCGCGATCTCCGCGCCGATCCGGATGTCATTTGCCCCCGAACCCGCGGCGCCCGGCGCCGGCCCGGACCACGGCGCCCACACCGACGAGGTGCTGCGCGAACTGGGCTACGGCGACGCACAGCTCGACAAGCTACGGGCGGCGGGCGCTTTCGGCTAGGGCAGGCAGCAGGGTCAGGACTCCGGGATCGTGCGGTCGATCTGCCAGGTGACGCCGGTGACGGTGGGATCGAGGCTGAGGCGGCCGACGATCTGCTCGAGCGCCGCATCGTTGCGCTTTGCAGCGACGGCCTGTGCCGTCACCGTAACCTTCGACGTGTCGGCAATGTCCTCACTGTCGAGGCGGCGCAGGCCGAGCCCCGCCTGCGCCAGAGCGGTGAGCAACAACGATCGCATCTGCGCCTCCTCGGCGCCGCGGCAGACCACTTCGACGGTGTAATGCGTTTCGGCGTTGCTGCTGGTCACGAGGCGGCTGTTCACGCGCCGGATGAGCGGCCGCAGGACGAGGTTGGTGGCGATCACCATACCGGCCGCCAGAAGCGCGGGACCGCCATGTCCCGCCCCCGCCATCGTGCCGACCATCGCCGAGCACCACAGCGTCGCCGCCGTGTTGAGCCCGTGCACGTTGACGCCCTCGCGCAGGATGACGCCCGCACCGAGGAAGCCGATGCCGGTCACGACCTGCGCGGCCACGCGCGTCGGATCGCCGGCGCCGACCAGCCCCGAGAAGGTGACGAAGCCCGCCGCGCCCAGCGCCACCAGCGCGTTGGTGCGCAGGCCCGCCATCTTCTGGTTCCATTGGCGCTCGAACCCGATGGCCGAGCCCAGCAACAGCGCCACGCCGAGACGCAGGGCGGTCTCGCCAAGCTCCAGCAAGTCGAAATGCATCGCTCGTCCTCCGGCGCCGCCGTCAGCCCGGATTGTCCAGGCTGAACACGTCGCTCACCTCATCGTAGGCGAAAATCTCGCCGAAGCGGCCCCACGAGGTGACGGTGCGCAATGTCTGCGCGGCAAAAGACTCGGACATGTGGTCCTCGAGTTCGCCGCGGAAGCGGCTGCCCGGTGCGCGATGCGTGCCGCGCTCGTCGAGGACGCGGCGGATATGCCCCGCCAGCGGCACGTAATTCAGGAGATGCTGGGCGAACAGCTTCTTGCGGGCATCGGGCCCGAAGCCGACGAACTGCCGTCCCGGCTCGGTGAGCTTGATGTCGCCCTCCGCCAGTTCGGCGAAGCGCAGCAGTTGAAGCACCTCGGCGACCGGGAACAGGTCGTCTACCTCCATATGCAGGTCGCCGGCCAGTTCGGGCAGGCCCGCATGACCTCGATGAGGCTCGGCCGCCACCGATTCGAGAAGACCCGCGATCATGTTCGGCGAGACCCTCGGGAGCAGCATGGCGATGCCGGTACCAAAGAAGTGCCCTTGATTCGCCTTGCCTTCGGGACGCGCCGTCATCGTGGCATAGAGACTCTCCACGAGCGCCCGGAAGGCGGGGTCGAGGCGGTTGCGTGGGTGCGGCAGGTCGATCTTGATCTCCGCCGCGACGTGGCCGGGATTGGACCCGAAGACCAGCACGCGGTCCGACAGCAGCACCGCCTCCTCGATATTGTGCGTGACGATGGCGATCGCCGAAATCGGCAGGCGACCCTCGATCCACAGGTCCAGGAGGTCGGTGCGCAGTGTCTCGGCGGTCAGCACATCGAGGGCCGAGAAGGCCTCGTCCATCAACAGCACGGTGGGCTGAACCACGACGGCGCGCGCAATGCCGACCCTCTGACGCATGCCGCCCGACAGCTCCTTCGGATAGGCGCTCTCGTATCCGTCGAGCCCGATCAGGTCGATGGCGGCGAGCGCGCGGCGGTGGCGCTCGGCCGGGCCGACGCCCTGCGCTTCGAGGCCGATCTCCACGTTCTGCAGTACCGTGAGCCAGGGGAAGAGCGCGAAGGACTGGAACACCATCGCGACTTCCGGCGACGGCCCGACCACGCTCTTGCCCGCGATGGTCACCTCGCCCCCGGTCGCCGGCATCAGGCCGGCGAGGATGCGCAGCAGAGTCGTCTTCCCGCAGCCGGAGCGGCCAAGGAACGAGACGATCTCATTCTTGCCCAGCGTCAGGCAGACATCGTCGAGGACCAGCAGGTCCTCGCCGCTCCCCTTGGGATAGACCTTGCGGATGTGGTCGACATTGACCAGCGTGCGGTCGGCCACGGAGATCATCGTGTCCATTCGGTCTCTCCTACTCGAGCCTGAAGCGGTTCTCGGCGAGGCGATAAAGCGGTCGCCACAGGATGCGGTTGCACGTGGTCACCATCAACGCCATGACCACGATGCCCAGCACGACACGCGGAAAGTCGCCGGCAGTCGTCGCGTCCGCGATGTAGGCGCCCAATCCCTCGGCCCGCAGATGGGTGTCGCCCCAGCTCACCACCTCGGCCACGATGCTGGCGTTCCAGGAGCCGCCCGCCGCGGTCAGCGCGCCGGTCACGTAGTAGGGCAGGATCGCCGGAACACCGACCTTGCGCCACCATGACCAGGAGCTGATGCGAAAGAGCGCCGCGGCGTCGCGCAGGTCAGTCGGGATCGCGCTCGCGCCGGCGATGACGTTGAACAGGATGTACCACTGGGTGCCCAGGATCATCAGCGGGCTCAGCCACATGTTGGGATCGAGCCGCAGGCTCACGATCGCCACCACGGCCACGGGGAACACGACGTTGGCCGGGAAGGCCGCCAGGAACTGGGCGACCGGCTGCAGGCTCGTCGCGAGACGCGGGCGCAACCCGATCCACACGCCGATCGGGACCCAGATGAGGCTGGCCAGCGCGATCAGGACCAGCACCCGGATCAGTGTCAGAAACCCGTCGAACAGGGCGATCCGCAGATCGGCGAAGCCCAGGGTCGTGCGGGTGTACAGTACGATGTGCCAAAGCGCGTAGGCCGCCAGAAGGACCAGGAACGCGATCCAGATCCTTTCGCCTGTGCGCGAGGGCAAGCCGAACTTCGGTCTGGCCGGCGGCCGGGTGAGCGGCGTGGGCAACAGCGCGATGCGGTCCGCCACTCCGGCAATCGAGCGCACGAGATGAGGCCGCACCCGGCTGCGACGCCAGAAATCGTAGAGCCACGAATGCGGCCGGGAATCGGCAGCCGTCTGCTCGAAACGGAACTTGTCGGCCCAGGCGACGATCGGGCGGAAGACGAGCTGGTCATAGGCCAGGATGACCGCGGCCATCGTGGCGATGGCGAGCAGCACCGCGTTGAGGTCGCGGGCCTGGATAGCCAGCGCCAGCCAGGACCCGATGCCCGGCAGCATCACCGTGGTGTCGCCGACCGTGATCGCCTCGGAGGCGACGACGAAGAACCAGCCGCCCGACATCGACATCATCGTGTTCCAGATCAGGCCGGGGGCGGCGAAAGGCACGTCGAGCCGCCAGAAGCGCAGCCACGGCGAGAAGCGATAATGCCGCGCCACCTCGTCGAGGTCGCGCGGCACCGTGCGCAGCGACTGGTAGAAGCTGAAAGCCATGTTCCAGGCCTGGGCGGTGAAGATGGCGAAGATCGCCGCGCACTCCGCGCCCAGCACGCTGCCGGGGAAAAGCTGCAGGAAGAACGTCACGGTGAAGGTGAGGAAGCCCAGCACCGGCACCGACTGCAGGATGTCGAGCGCCGGGAGGATGACCAGCTCGGCCTTGCGGCTGCGCGCCGCCAGGGTCGCCACCACGAACGTGAAGACCAGCGAGGCGATGATGGCCGCGAACATGCGCAGCGTGGTGCGCAGCGCATATTCCGGGAGGCGGGCAACATCGAGCGTGACGGGTTCGGTCGAGAGCCGGAGGGCCGGCGCGTTCATCTCCCGGAAGCCGTGCGCGACCAGCACGAAGACGCCGACCACGAGCACGAAGATGACCGCGTCGTAGAGATTGGGCCGGAAGCCGGTACCGCCTACGCCAAGCGGCGTGGTGGCCGGGCGGCCCTGGTCAGGTCTGGATACGAGCATGTGCGCTTTTCCCGATACTACGCAGCGGCACGGCGCATCGCCCTACCCCCATCGGGGGCCGGTTGTAAGTCGGCAGGCTTTCGGTTTCGTGAACGCGCATCACGCGCGTCGTTAGGCCGCTTTGGGTTCGGGATCAGCCTGTCTTGCCAAGATGGCGCCTGATTTCCGCCACCAGACCGGCTTCGGCCGGATCGTCGCGCCGGCGCGGCCGCGGCGAGTCGATCACCCGGTCGACCACCGCCCGTCCCGGCGACCCCGCCAGCACGATCACGCGGTCCGCCAGATAGGTCGCTTCCTCGATATCGTGCGTGACGAACAGGATGGTCTTGCCGGTCTGCTGCCAGATGCGTGTCAGCTCGTCCTGCAGCCCTTCGCGCGAGATCGCATCGAGGGCCGAGAACGGCTCGTCCATCAGCAGGACCTCGGGCTCGACGGCGAGCGCGCGGGCCAGCGACACGCGCTGGCGCTGGCCGCCCGAGAGCTGGTAGGGCCAGCGGCCGGCGAGCTCGGCGAGGCCGACGATGCGCAGCGCCCCGACCGCCCGGGCGCGGCGCTCGGCCTTCGACAGGCCCGCCCCTTCGAGGCCGAAGGCAACGTTGTCGACCACCCGCCGCCATGGCAGGAGGCGCGAGTCCTGGAAGACCAGCGCCACCGGCTGGCGCGCCGTCGAGCGGGTTGCCAGCGACACGCGACCGGCGCTGGCCTTCGCCAACCCGATCAGCACGCGCAGCAGGGTCGACTTGCCGACGCCCGAGGCGCCGACGATGGCCACGAACCCGCCACGCGGGATCGCCAGGTCGAGTTCCCGCAGCACCTCGGTGCGACGACCGTCACGCTCGAAGGTGAGCCCGAGGCCCCTTATGTCGATGACGCTGTCGATCACGCTTTCCATCGCAGCAGCCAGTTCTGGGTGACGAGGAACGCAGAATCGAGGATGCCGTAGAGCGCGGCCATGGTGAGCATGTAGACGACCACGATGTCGGTCGCGAGCAGCGACGAGGCCTCGATCATGCGGTTGCCGAGGCCCGGCACACCGAAGATCTCGGCGGCGACCACCGCCATCCAGGCCTGGCCCAGTGCAGTCCTCAGGCCGACGAGGATGCCCGGCATCGCGGCCGGCAGGTAGATCTTGAAGAGTTTCTCGAGAGGGCTGCGGAAGCCGAACGCCTCCGCCACTTCGAGAAGGTCGCGATCGACGCCGCGCACCGCGCCGTGCGCCGCGAAGAACACGATCCAGAACACCGAGACGGCGATGATGAAGACCGCGGCCTTCGGCGTGACGCCGAGCCAGATGATGGCGAAGGGTGCCCAGGCGAGGCCGGGGATCGGACGCAGCAGCCGCACGACCCACGAAGTCAGGTCCTCGGCGACGCGCGACATGCCGGTGAGGACGCCGACCGCCACGCCGAGGACCGCACCGACCACCAGTCCGATTCCATAGTGGCTGAGGCTGCCCGTGACCGCCTTCAGCCACATGCCGGAGTCGAGCTCGCTGCGGAAAGCTTCGGGGATCGCCAGCGGGCCCGGCAGCATCATCGGGTTGACCAGCCCGAAGGTCGGTACGGCCTGCCAGATCAGCAGGAAGGCGAGCAGGCCCGCGGCGCCCAGCCCGATCGAGCCGAGCGCGCTGAGGCGAGCGCGGCTCGGCGCGGACGAGGCCGGCAAGTCGGCGGTCTGGGTCATGGCCATCGGCCTATCCTGGCCCGAGCTCAGCCTGGCCGCCGCGCTTTCTCGTAGAAGCGCACGTCGAACAGGTCGTCGAGGGGTGCGGCTTCCTTGAGCGAGCCCAGTTTCACCTGATAGGCCTCCATCGCCTTCGACGGCGCGATGACCTCGCGCGGATCGATCACGAACTTGGTCGCCGGGGACTTCAGCGCCGTCCTGATGATCTCGAGATTAACGATGCCCTTGGCGAGGTTCGCGGCAACGGCAGGAGCGGCCTTGTCCGGATCGCGTGTCAGCAGATCGCCGGCGCGCACCAGCGCATCGACCAGCGACTGCACCGCCGCCGGATGCTTGGCGATGAATGCGCCCGAGACGCCCACGACAGTGCCGGGCTGGCCGGGGAACAATTTGTCGCCGACTTCGACCAGCTTGATGCCGGGATTGGCCTTCTGGATGATCGAGAGGGCGGGCTCCCGCACGGTCGCGCCCTCGACGGCGTCGGCCAGCACGGCCTGCTGCGTGGCATCGATGCCCATGGCCACGATCTCGACGTCGTCGCGACTGGCCTTGATGACTTCCCAAAGCCAGTATTGCAGCGTCGTGTTGGGCACCGAGCCGGCCGGCTGCGTGGCAAGGCGCGCGGGCTTGCCGGAGGCTGCACGATAACGCTTGAAGGCCTCCGCGGGCGCGACGCCACGGGCAAAATGCGTGGCGAGCCGCGGCACGGCCACGAACACGTTCTCGCCACTGGCTGTCGCCGCCACCACCTTCACGTCGACGCCGCGCGACCGCGCGACGCCCAGCGGCGCGATGCCCGCGACGTAGACGTCGAGCGTGCCGGAGGCCAGCGCCTGGATGGCATGCGGGCCCGACTGGAAGGTCGTCAGGGTCAGATCGAGACCGGCCTGCCTGGCCCATCCTTCATGGTCGACCACGAAGATCGGCGCCGCGCCGATCACCGGGATATTGCCGACACGAACGGGGACACGCGCGCCCTGTGCAAGCGCAGGGGAGGCCAGCAGCGACACGCCGCCCGCCAGGAAGGCGCGACGCTGAAACGACGACAAGGTCATGAAAACTCTCTGCAAACGGGCACGCGGCTGCGTGCAGCGCGACTGAGATAGAAAACTCGTTCGCGCCAGACAATCGGTCAGGCGCAAATCGATGAGAAGTGGTCGCGCTACGTGACCGGCGTAAAAGGATTTTCTCCCCACGGCCGAATCGAGGCGCGTCGTTCTACACCAATGGATCCTCGTCGTCTCGACCGGAGCCTCGCAAAGAGAGGCGTGGTGGAGAGACCTGCTCTCCACCATTTGCCGATCTTTGGGGGAGACAAGGTCTCTCCCCTCCGCGCCTTCGGTGCTCCGGTTCGGGCGGGGTAACCCCCGCCCTGAGACGACGCCTTTTTGATGCCTCAGTAAATCGACGGCTCCGCGACCGGCTTGCCGAACTCGGTTTCGAGGAAATCGAAGTCGCAACCTTCGTTGGCCTGTTTGATGTGCTTGGTGAACATCCAGCCATAACCTCGCTCGTAGCGGGGTTCGGGCTTCGTCCACGCTGCCCTGCGCCTTGCCAGTTCCTCGTCGGAGACGTCCATGTCGATCGTGCGCTTGTCGACGTCGAGCGAGATCATGTCGCCGGTCTTCACCAGAGCGAGCGGTCCGCCGATATAGGATTCAGGCGAGACGTGCAGGATACAGGCGCCGTAGCTGGTGCCGCTCATGCGGCTGTCGGAGAGCCGCACCATGTCGCGCACGCCCTGCTTCACCAGCTTGGTCGGGATCGGCAGCATGCCCCATTCCGGCATGCCCGGCCCGCCCTGAGGCCCGGCGTTGCGCAGGATCAGCACCGTGTCTTCCGTGACGTCGAGATCCTCGCGGTCGATCGCCGCCTTCATCGACGGGTAGTCGTCGAACACCAGGGCCGGGCCGGTGTGCTTCAGGAACTTGGGCGCACAGGCGCTCGGCTTGATGACACAGCCGTCGGGCGCGAGGTTGCCCTTGAGCACCGCGAGTGCGCCCTCCTTGTAGATCGGGTTGGCGACGGAGCGGATCACGTCGTCGTTGTAGATCTCCGCGCCCTTCACGTTCTCGCCCAGCGTCTTTCCCGTCACGGTGAGGGCATCGAGATGCAGATGATCGCGGATCTGCTCGATCAGGCCCGGCAGGCCGCCGGCATAGAAGAAATCCTCCATCAGGTATTTGTCGCCGCTCGGCCGGATGTTGGCGATCACCGGCACGGTGCGGCTGGCGCGCTCGAAATCGTCGAGGCCGATCTTCTGGCCGGCGCGGCGCGCCAGCGCGATCAGGTGGATGATGGCGTTGGTCGAGCAGCCGACCGCCATGGCCACGGTGATGGCGTTGAGGAACGCCTCGTGCGTCAGGATCTTGTTCGGCGTCAGGTCTTCCCAGACCATGTCGACGATGCGCCGGCCGCATTCGGAGGACATGCGGATGTGGTTGGCGTCTGCAGCCGGGATCGACGAGGCGCCGGGCAGCGACATGCCGAGCGTCTCGGCCATCGCCATCATCGTCGCGGCCGTGCCCATCGTCATGCAGGTGCCGTAGCTGCGCGCGATGCCAGCCTCGACGTCGACCCAGTCGCTCTCGGAAATCTTGCCGGCACGGCGCTCGTCCCAATACTTCCAGGCGTCGGAGCCCGAGCCCAAAGTCTTGCCCTTCCAGTTGCCGCGCAGCATCGGCCCGGCCGGCAGGTAGATCGTCGGGAGGCCCATGCTGATCGCACCCAGCAAAAGCGCCGGCGTGGTCTTGTCGCAGCCGCCCATCAGCACGACGCCATCGACCGGATGGCCGCGCAGCAGCTCTTCCGCGTCCATGGCGAGCAGGTTGCGGTAGAGCATGGTCGTCGGCTTCAGCAGGCTTTCCGACAGCGACAGCGCCGGCAACTCGATCGGGAAGCCGCCGGCCTGGAGCACGCCGCGCTTCACGTCGTCGACGCGCGTCTTGAAATGCATGTGGCAGGGCTGGGCGTCCGACCAGGTGTTGAGGATGGCGATCACCGGCTTGCCGGCCCATTCCTCCGGTGCGTAGCCCATCTGCATCGCGCGCGAGCGATGGCCGAAGGCGCGCAGATCGTCGGGCGCGAACCAGCGTGCGCTGCGCAGCTGATCGGGAGTTTTGTTCTTTGGCTTGCTGTCCGGCATGGCTTTTCCTCCGCGCCGGACGCGACCACATTCAAGGGATCACGGTCAAGCCGCGACGCCGCACGGCAGGAGGGGTTTGCTCATATAGACCGTGACACCGAGCGCCGAGGTCTCCTCGCGGTCGATCCGATAGCCGAAGGCGAGATAGAGCCGCACGTTCGCCTCGAACATCTTGTTCGTATAGAGCCGTACCTCGGCGTAGCCGAGGCCGAGCGCCAGCCGCTCGGCGTGCGCGAGCAGGTACCTGCCCAGGCCGTGCCCCTGGAAGGCGGGCGCGACGGCGACATTCTCGATCACCAGGTGATCGCCCTTGTCGATCGTTTCGATGAGGGCGGCGAGGCCGCCATCGAGAAACGCCAGGTCGACGCGGTGCTGGCGCACTGCCTCGTCATAGTCGGCGCGCATCGGCAGCGGTTCGCGGCCGATCACGGGGACCCACTTGGCGTAGGCTTCGCGCGTGAGCACGCGCACGGCGGCGGCATCGTCCGCCACCGCGCGCCGCAGCGCCGGTGTCTCGTCCATGAGACGCGCCTCAGCCGACGGTGAGGCCCGTCGTCTCGGCGACGCCGGTCTTGAGGTTGATGCACTGCACCGCCGCGCCCGACGCGCCCTTGCCGAGATTGTCGAGCGAGGCCACGGCCAGCACGTTGCCCTCGGCATCGTTGCCGTAGACCGCCAGCTCCATCGTGTTGGTGTCGATCAGCCGGTCGGCCCGCAGGAAGCGGTCGCGCTCCAGCCACGCCCGGTCGGCGAGCGGCCGCACCGGCACGAAGGTCTCGCCGGCATAATAGTCGCTCAGCACCTGGTGGACGTCCTTGGCCGTCACCTGCTTCGTGGTGATGTCGCGCGTGATCGGCACGGTGATCAGCATGCCCTGGGCATAGTGGCCGACCGACGGCACGAACAGCGGCGCATGCGTGAGGCCGGAATACTTCTTCATCTCCGGCACGTGCTTGTGCGTGAGCTCCAGCCCGTAGAGGCCGAACGGCTCGACGCCCGGCTGCTCATGGACGGCGATCAGCTCCTTGCCGCCCCCGGTGTAGCCCGACACGCCGAACACGGCGGGCGTGGAATCGGCGCGCACGATGCCGGCGTCGACCAACGGCCGCAGCAGCGCGATGGCGCCGGTCGGATAGCAGCCCGGATTGCTGATGCGGTTCGAGGCGAGCAGCTTCTTGCGCTGGTCCTTGGCCAGTTCCGGGAAACCGTAGGTCCAGCCGTCGGCCACGCGATACGCCGTCGAGGCGTCGATCACGACCGTGTCGCTGTCGCCGATCGCCGCCACGAGCTCCTTGGCGGCGGCATCGGGCAGGCACAGCACGGTGATGTCGGAAGCCTTGGCGATCTCGGCGCGCTTGCCCAGATCTTTGCGGTCGGCCACTGGCAATTCCAGCAACTCGATGTCCGGCCGGTCCTTGAGCCGGTCGAGGATCTGCAGGCCGGTGGTGCCGTGCTGGCCGTCGATGAAAATCTTGGTCTTGTTGCTGGTCATGGACTTCTCTCTCGATGCAGGGCCTTGAGGGAAACGGCCGACTGGAGAAGGAAGGATGGAAGCCGCTTCGTCTCTCCAGCGGCTTCACGATACGGCGCGTTTGTTACTGTTGCGCGCGCGCGTTCTCTTACCGCTTTTGCGAGCGGCGACGTCGCGACCGGAGGAGGGCGAGCGAAATCATGCTGGGGCCGATATTTCATCGGGGCTCCCCCATGTCAAGATGCCGCCGACACGCTAGGTTCGATTATTCCCTGTTCTGGAGACAAGCCATGAGCCAGTCACCCGCCGCCTCGCCCCATCCCGAAGGCCTCTCGATGCTGGAGAGGCGGACCATCGAGGCCGAGCTCCTCAAAGAGGTCTACGAGACCCTGAAGGCGAGCCACGGCGAGGAGGTCGCGAAGAAGACGATCGAGGAGTCGGTGCGACGCTCGGCCATCGAGCAGGCCAGGGCCTTCGCCGCCTCGGTACCCGGCGGCACCTCGCTCAAGTCGTTTCAGGACATCCAGCATCTCTGGACCAAGGGCGGGTCACTGGAGATCGAGGTGCGCGAGCAGACCGACAAGACCTTCGTGTTCGATGTCGTGCGCTGCCGCTATGCCGAAACCTACAAGAAGATGGGGCTCGGGGAGATCGGCGGCCTGCTGTCCTGCAACCGCGACGGCGCCTTCTGCGAGGGCTACGACCCCAAGCTCAAGCTCGAACGCACCCAGACGATCATGCAGGGCGCCAGCCACTGCAATTTCAAGTACACGTACGAGAGCTGAACAGCATCTTCCTCCTCTCCCCGCTAGGGGGAGAGGAATAGACAGGATTCAGTTCAGGAACTCCGCCACCACGATGTGGCCGTCCTTGGCCGGCCAGGTGCGGGTCGGGATGGTTTCGTTGTTGAACACGGCGGTCACGGTGCGCGGCGGCGCGGCCTCGAAGGCCAGTCGGCCCACGGACACGCCGGGCACACCATCGTTGATGCCGGGCGGCACCTTGCCGTCGAGCGAGAACTTGTCGCGACCGACGCCGAAATAGCCGCGCGGGCGGCTCATGAGGGTGATCGCCCCGGCGCCCTCGTCGGCCTTGCCGAAGGGCTGCGGCCGCAGATGGACCACGTCACTGGAGCGCAGGAACGGCGAGCGGTAGGTGTGCGTCGTCGGCAGGCCTGCGATACGCAGCACGAACTCGTAATGGGAATCGGAGCGACCGACGAAGGGTCCCCAGACGCCGTCCTCGCCGGTGGTCTTGCGCAGCAGCGCCACCGCGCTCTTGCGCTCGCCTGTCTTTGCGTCGACCTCGAAGATCTCGACCTCCGCGCCGGCGACGGGGATGTTGGTGTAGGTGCCTTCACTGATGCCGGTCACCTTGCCGTTCAGGATCGGCAGCGGCTCCTGGGCGATGAACATGCTGCCCGGCGGCTTGCCGGTGATGTGTTCGAACATCGCGGCAAAAGCCAGCTTGTGAAACGCCACCTCGCGGTGGTCGAGTCCGTCCAGGATCACGTTGCGCGCGCCGCGCAGTTCGGAGGCATCGTAGCCGACGCCGGTCGGCTTGCCGGGCGCGCCGACGAAGCGACCATCCGGCTGCGAGTACTTGTCGTTGCTGTCCGATCGGATCGCCATCATCTCGACGCCCGGGATCAGATCGTCGGGACCGTCGTTGAGACCCTTGAGGAACGGAAAGGCGCCGTTGAATTCGCTGCCAGGCAGCAGGGACTCGGAGATTACGATCCCCTTGTTGGGCGTTCCGCAGAGCACGGCGTGGCTTATCAGGTCCGCCCCGCCGCCGTTCTTCAGCAGGGCGCGGATGGCATTGCCGCCGCGCGAGGACCCGACGAGAGCGACCTTGCGGCGGCGCGTGGCCTTCAGGACCTGCAGCACGAAGCCCGACAGTTCCTTCATCTGGTCCTCGGCCGAGGACCGCAACGGCTGCGCCTTCGAATCGTCGCTGCGCGCGTTGGGATAGATGAAGTCGATGGCGAAGAGCTGGTTGCGCTTGTAGCCGTTGGCTTCGAAACGCCACAGATTGTTGATCCAGAGCGCGCTGGAATCGCCATTGCCGTGCACGAACACGACCGGCGGCGGCCCGACCTCGGGCTGCGGACGGCGCGGCACCGGCTGGCCGAACGCCTTACCGGAAAGGGCAAGCGCAGGCGCCAGCACGGCAGCGCCGCCGAGCAGTGCGCGGCGGGTCGGGCCTTTCTTCGAGGACCTCAGCCCCTTGCTCATCACTCCCCCTGACATCTTCCCCATGTTGGCAAATGGCGGACGCCGGCGCTACGCTTGCCATATGTCCATTTGTTACGTCGACAGCCCGGTCGGCCGATTGGCCATCGAGGCGGATCACGACGCCGTGACCTCGGTGCGGTGGTCCAATGGCGAAAGCGCGCGCGACAGCTCGACGACGCCTGTGCTCGAAGAGGCGGTGCGCCAGTTGGAACGATATTTCGCCGGAAAGCTCAAGCGCTTCGACCTGCCGCTGGCCGCGCGCGGCACCGACTTCCAGAAGAGCGTCTGGAACATGATGTGCGAAATACCCTTCGGCGGGACCGCGACCTATGGGGGCATGGCGATAGCGCTGAGTTCCGGCCCGCGCGCCGTCGGCATGGCCTGCGGCCGCAATCCCATCCCCATCATCGTGCCCTGCCATCGGGTCCTGGGCAGCGGCGGCAAGGAGGGCGGCTTCTCGGGCGGCCAGGGCCTGCCGACCAAGCGCCAGCTGCTCGCGCTGGAAGGCGTCGTACTTCTTTAATTTCTCCGACGTTGCGTCGGCCCGACGCCCCGGCTACGGAGGCGTCATGCGCGTGCTGATCACCCGGCCGGAACGCGAGGCGACCACGCTGGCGACGGCGCTGGCCGAGCGCGGCCATGTCCCCGTCATCGCGCCCCTGTTCCGTCTCGAGATTCTTCATCCGTCGGCGGATTTCGCCACGGATCTCTCCGCATGCCAGGCCATCCTGCTGAGCAGCGCCAACGGCGCGCGCGCGCTGGCCGAAGCCAGCGAACAACGGGGCAAACCGATCCTGGCGGTCGGCGACACCACCGCCGCGACCGCCGAGGGGCTGGGCTTCGTCTCGGTCACCTCCGCCGCGGGCGACGGACTGGCGCTGGCCGAACTCGTGCGAACGCGCCTCGACCCAAAGGCCGGTCCCCTCCTTCACGTGTCCGGCGTCGACATCGCGCTGGATTTCGCCGCGGCCCTCGCCGCGGACGGTTTCGACGTGCGCCGCGCGGCCCTGTACGACGCCCGCGAGGAGACCGCCCTGCCCGACTCGGCGCGCGCCGCGATCGCGGCCCGCGCACTCGACGCCGCGATGTTCTTTTCGCCGCGCGCCTCGGAGCTGTTCGCCCGGCTGGTGCAGGAGGCCGGACTTTCCGCCTCCCTGTCGAACGTCACCGCCATCGCCATCAGCCCTGCGGCGCTCGAACCCTTGAGTGTCCTGCCTTTCAAGGCGACGGTGGCGGCGGCGCGCCCCACCCGCCAGTCCGTTCTGGACGAGATCGACCGGCTGCCCGTGGCGCCCGTAGCGGACGCCCCCAAGGCTGCCCCCCGGGCAGCCGTAGAAGGACCGAGCATCATGAGCGACACACCTTCTTCTCCCGAGCCGACCGCGCCGCCGGCATCTGCCGTCGCGCCGCCGCCCGTGCAGGTCCGCCGCGGCCTCGGCATCGTCGGGGCCTTCTTCACCGGTCTGATCGCTGCCTGCCTCGTGCTGGCCGGCGCCCTGATCACGCTCCCCTATTGGCCGGCCGAGGTCCGCGCGCTGTGGCAGGGCCAGGGGGCGGCGTCCGTAACGCCGGCACCCGCCCTCGACCTCCAACAGGTTCGCCAGGATGCGGCCGCCGTTGCAAACGCCTCGGTGGAAGCCGCCAAGCGCGAGCTCTCGGCCCGCCTCGATGATCTCGAAAAGCGGGTACGTGCGGCCTCCGCCGCTGCGGCGGAGCGGCCGGCCAGCCCCGGCGGCACCGGCCCCGATCCGGCGATTGCCGAGCTGCGCAGCAAGGTCGAGGCGCTGGAAGGCCGCGCCGCTACGCCTGGGGCCGCAACGGCGGCGCCCGCGACGCCGGCCCCCGCACCGACGCCAGCGACACCCAGCCCGGAACAGGAAAAGGAACTCGCCACCCTGCGGCTCGAACTCGCGACGATGCGCAACACCGTGCAGACGATCGACCAGACGGTCGCCGCCCAGCGCGACCAGACGAAACTGCTGGCCGAAGCCGTCGACAAGGCGCGCGGCGAGGCCAGTGCCCGCAATGCCGGCGAACAGAAGGCGATGAGCGCCGCGCGCGCCTCCGCCCTGATCGGCATCGCGGCACGGCTGAGCGCGGCCGTCGAATCCGGCCTGCCCTTCGCCACCGACCTCGCCTTGCTGACGCCGCTGGCCCAGGGCGACGCCAAGCTGACCGAGAGCGCCACCGCCTTGCAGGCCTATGCCCAGAACGGCGTGGCCTCGCGTTCTACACTGGTGGCTGAGTTCCCGGCGGTCGCCAAGGCCGCGCTGGCCGACGATCTCGCCGACGATTCGTTCGGCGAGCGGCTGCTCGGCAAGGTGCGGGGACTGGTTTCCCTGCGCCGGGTCGGCAACGACGTCGATGGGGACGGCACGGAAGCCAAGCTCGCACGGGCCGAAGCCGCCCTCGAGGCCGGTGACCTTGCCAAGGCGGTCGCGCTTGTGAAGACGTTGCCGCCGCAGACGGCGCGCGCCACCGCCGGCTGGCTGTCGCGCGCCGAAGCCAATCTCGCGGCAAAACAGGCGGCCGACCAGATCTCCTCGCAGGCCGTCACCCTGCTCGGCTCGGCCCGGTAGGCCCTGCCATGACGATCCTGCGCACCATCATCTGGTTCGTCTTCGCCATCGTGGCGATGCTGGGCGCGGTGTGGCTGGCCGAACGGCCGGGCTCCGTGACCGCCGAGTTCCGCGGCTGGCGGCTCGATACCAGCGTCGGCGTGCTGATGATCTCCGTGGTCGTGCTGATCCTGGTCAGCGTCGGCGGATGGCTTCTCTATCGCTGGATCGTCGGCGCCCCGGGCGCGCTGCTCGATGGCTGGGGCGAGAGCCGCCGTCGTCGCGGCTATCGCGAGCTGACACAGGGGCTCGCCGCCGTCGCCGCGGGCGACGGTGTGGAAGCGCAGAAGCATGCCCGCAAGGCCGAGCAACTCCTGTCGGAGCCGGCCCTCACGCTGCTTCTCTCGGCGCAGGCGGCGCAGCTCAACGGCGACCGCGACGGCGCACGTCGCGCCTTCACCGCCATGCTCGAAGACGACCAGATGGCCTTCCTCGGGCTGCGCGGCCTGATCGGACAGTCGCTGCGCGACGGCGACCAGGCCCAGGCGCTGTCCTATGCCGAACGAGCCTTCGCGCTTCGGCCGCACACGCCGTGGGTCGTGCATTCGCTGTTCGACATGCAGGCGCAGGTCGGCCAGTGGAGGGCCGCCCAGGAGACGCTGGAGACCGGCATCCGGCGCAAGGTCGTCACGGCCGACAAGGGCCGCACCCTGAAGGCCCTGCTGGAGGTGGAGCGCAGCCGCGAGGCCGAGCGCGACGGCCGTCCCAGCGACGCCCTGGCGCTGGCCCGCGAGGCTTTCGGCCTCGCGCCGGAACGCATCGCGGTGACGCAGCGCCTGGCCGAGCTGCAGCTCAAGGCCGGCGACCCGAAGAAGGCGATGAAGGCCATCGAGCGCGGCTGGTCGGTGGCGCCGCATCCCGATCTCGCGTCGCTCTACCTCGACGCCTCGGGCGAGACCGAGGCGCTGAAGCGGGTTGGCGTCGCGCGCCGGCTGGCCGCCCTCAACCCGTCCGACATCGAAAGCCATCTGGCGCTCGCCCAGGCCTCGCTCGACGCCGGCCTGTGGGGCGAGGCGCGGCGCCATCTCGACAGCGCCGCGGGCACGAACCCGTCGACCCGCGTCTGCCGCCTCATGGCCGAGGTCGAGGAGCGCGAGCAGACCGGACAGGACAAGGTGCGCGCGTGGCTCAGCCGCGCCGCGGCCGCGCCAGCCGATCGCGCCTGGCGCTGCAACGCGTGTGGCGCCCATCACGAAGGCTGGCGGCCGGTCTGCGAGAGCTGCGGGGCGTTCGGCACGCTGCAATGGCGCGCCCCCGGCACCTACGGACAGATTCTGCCGCCGGAGGCGATGCCGCCCGAGGCGCTGGCGGCATCGCCGCGCGGATCCAATCTGCCGGTGCCGGTCCCGAACAACACGACAAGTTAGAAAAAGAGGAAACGCCATGTTCGAGACGACGCTCGCGGGCAGCCTGCCCAAGCCGGCCTGGCTGGCCACGCCCAACGTCCTGTGGGCGCCTTGGACGCTGTCCGGAGAGCCGCTGTTCGAGGCCAAGGACGATGCCACCTTCCTCGCCATCCGGCGCCAGGAAGAGGCCGGTCTCGACATCGTGACCGATGGCGAGCAGGCGCGGCAGCATTTCGTGCACGGCTTCCTGGCCGAGGTCGACGGCGTCGACTTCGACAAGAAGGTCCGCATGGGCATCCGCAACAACCGCTACGACGCCGACTGCCCGACCGTCACCTCGGCGCTGAAGCGCCGCAAGTTCGTCCACGAGCGCGAGGCGCGCATCGCCCGCGCCGCGACCTCGCGCAAGCTCAAGTTCACCCTGCCCGGCCCGATGACCCTGATCGACACGCTGGCCGACGGCTACTACGGCGACCGCGTGAAGATGGCCTTCGCCTTCGCCGAGCTGCTGAACCAGGAAGCCAAGGACCTCGAGCGGCTGGGCGTCGACGTGGTCCAGTTCGACGAGCCCGCCTTCAACGTCTACCTCAACGAGACGGTGGACTGGGGCGTGCCGGCGCTGG
This sequence comes from Reyranella sp., assembly GCF_965279625.1. Lineage (GTDB taxonomy): Bacteria > Pseudomonadota > Alphaproteobacteria > Reyranellales > Reyranellaceae > Reyranella. The sequence goes on along the minus strand of NZ_OZ257251.1, from coordinate 3,436,977 downwards.
AGAAGGCGGCCGAAGGGCTGAAGTGCACCACCGCCGTTCACATCTGCTACGGCTACGGCATCGAGGCCAACAACAAGTGGAAGGAGACGCTGGGAGAGAGCTGGCGCCAGTACGAGCAGACCTTCCCGGCGCTCGACCGCAGCAGCATCCAGCAGGTCTCGCTCGAAGTGCGCGACAGCCACGTGCCGCCCGAGCTGATGAAGTTGCTGAAGACCAAGACCGTACTGGTCGGGGCCATCAACGTCGCCTCCGACAAGATCGAGACGCCCGAGGAAGTCGCCGCGACCCTGAAGCTCGCGACCGAGTTCGTCGATCCCGAGCGCATCCAGGCCTGCACCAACTGCGGCATGGCCCCGATGACCCTCGGCGTCGCCTACGGCAAGCTGCGTGCGCTGAGCGAAGGTGCTGCGCTGGCGCGCAAGGCGTTCGCTTAAGCGTCTCTTCGACCACCCACCATTGTCATCCCGAGCGCAGCGAGGGACCTTTGATCAGGGACCGCTAAAGGTCCCTCGCTGCGCTCGGGATGACAAGGAAAGTGTTGATGCGACTACGACTCCGGTAACCGCTGGCGCAGGGCGTAGGGCGTTGCGCCGCAAGAGTTCATCGGCGCTCATCTCGGCAACCCTTCTTCTCGTTGCACGGTACAATCTCTGGTAGAACACGATACAGTCGCACGCTGAGATTTTTGGTAACGGGCAACAGTAGGTTCGAGGGAATGACTGCCGACACGCCTTCGCTTAGCCACCTGTTCCGCGAAGGCTTCCAGCACTGGTGCGCTCACCAGCGCGATTTCTGGCTGTTCGCGGCCTTTGCCATTCCGGGCATCGCCTGGTTCAGGATCACCAACACCGGAACGATCGCGCTCGCGATCCTCTTCACCCTTGCTCTCGATCGGTGGCTGAAACTCGCCATGTTTGCCGACCTGAAGCAGCGAAAGAAATTACTGGCGAAGAGCAAAGTCGGACGAAGCTTGTCTGTGCCGAGTGGCGGCGTCTGGGGATTTGGTTTCGCCTATGGATTCGTCATGTATGTCGCAGGCTTGACCCTGCTCATCGTCGTGGCACCGGGGTTGTCCAAGACGGGGCTGGTGGCCGCAACTGTCATCAGCGCGGCGACGATGCTTCTGACGAGCCTGGTCTTCTCGCTGCAGTTCCTGGCACCGGCCGCTAGCGTGGCAGGATTGAAGTGGGATCCCCGTGAAGCCACCCGGCAATCCAAAGGCATCCGGGTCCCTCTCGTTTCCCTCGTGATCCTGTGCACGCTGATCGACCTGGCCGTCCCGCTGCTCTTAGCCTTCTCGTCGGCGGCCCTGGAGCAACCTTCGTCGACCTTCGCCATCGCCTTCGCCGTCCTGGTCGCGTTCATCGACCTGTTTGCGCTGTATTTGCTGGCCTACGGCACGGCCCGCCTCTTCATGGCGAGGACAGGCTGGCAACCCGAACCCTTGCCAACGGCCTGACGGCGATCATGTGCCGGGCAGACGTGCGCGCAAGGCATAAAGGGCGTCGAGCGCTTCCTTGGGCGAGAGTTCGTCGGGGTTGATCTCGGCCAGGGCCTTCTCGACTTCCGATTCCTTCGTCTTCGCCGTGCCGCTCGCGGGACGGGACGGGGCGGCGGCGAAGAGCGGGAGGTCGTCGGCCAGACGCGTGGCCGCGCTGGACTGTTCGCCCTTCTCCAGCACGGCCAGCACTTCCTCGGCGCGCGACACGACGGCGGCGGGAAGGCCGGCGAGTTGGGCCACGTGGATGCCGTAGGAACGGTCGGCCGCACCGGGCGCCACCTCGTGCAGGAACACGACCTCGTTCTGCCATTCCTTGACGCGCATCGTGTAGGGCGCGAGCGCGTCGAGACGCTCCCTGAGCGCGCCCAGCTCGTGATAGTGGGTGGCGAACAGCGCGCGGCATCTGTTGACGTCGTGCAGATGCTCGAGCGTCGCCCAGGCGATCGACAGGCCGTCGAAGGTCGCGGTGCCGCGGCCGATCTCGTCGAGGATGACGAGGCTCCTAGCTGTCGCCTGGTTCAGGATCGCCGCGGTCTCGACCATCTCGACCATGAAGGTCGAGCGGCCGCGCGCCAGATCGTCGGCGGCGCCGACCCGGCTGAACAGGCGGTCGACGATACCGATGGTGGCGGCCTTGGCCGGCACGAAGGCGCCGGCCTGGGCCATCACGGCGATCAGGGCGTTCTGGCGCAGGAAGGTCGATTTGCCGGCCATGTTCGGGCCGGTCAGCAGCCACAGGCGACGGTCGGTGCCCAGCGCGCAGTCGTTGGGCACGAAGGCCGCGCCGCCCTGGCGGGCCAGCGCCGCCTCGACGACGGGATGGCGGCCGCCCTCGATCGAAAAAGCCGGATCGTCGGCGAGCTGGGGCCGCACGTAGTTGCTGCTGGCCGCCAGCTCGGCCAGCGCCGAGGCGACGTCGAGCCACGCCAGAGCGCGGCCGGCCGCGGCGATCGACGCCGCCACGGCCATCACCTTGGCGACCAGCTCCTCGAAGACGGCGAGCTCCAGCGCCAGCGCCTGGTCGGCGGCGCGGCCGATGCGGGTTTCGAGATCGGCCAGCTCGGCCGTGCTGAAGCGCGTGGCGTTCGACATGGACTGCCGCCGCGTGAACCCGAGCGCCGCCAGGTCGAGCTTGTCGGCGTGGGTGGCCGTCACCTCGATATGGTAGCCGATCATGTTGTTGTGCCGGATCTTCAGCGACGGCACGGCGGTCGCGGTCCGATACTTGGCTTCGAGGCCGGCCACGGTCTTGCGGCTGTCGTCGCGCAGGGTCCGCTGCTCGTCGAGTTCGGCCCGGTAACCCTGCCGCACGAAGCCGCCGTCGCGCACCAGCAGCGGCGGCTCATCGGCCAGCGCCTCGGCCAGCGCCGCCACGATGGCACCGTGGTCGGAGCAGCACATGACGATTTCGGCCAGAGGCGCCGGCGGCGGCAACAACGCTTCGGGCTCGGCCCGCAGCGACCGCGCCAGCGTCTCGCCCGAGTCCAGCCCGTCGCGCAGGGCAGCAAGGTCGCGCGGGCCGCCGCGGCCGACCGAAAGGCGCTGCAGGGCGCGCTCGATGTCGGGAGTCCGGCGCAGCGCCTCGCGCACCCGCTCGCGCACGGCCGGCCGCTCGACGAAGAGCTGCACCAGGTCGAGCCGGCGCTCGATCTCGGCGCGGTCCGTCAGGGGCGCGGCGATGCGTTCGGCCAGCAGGCGCGCGCCCGGGCCGGTCAGGGTGCGGTCGATGGTGGCGAGCAGGCTGCCGTCGCGGCGCCCGTCGAGGCTCTTAACCAGCTCGAGATTGCGCCGCGTCGCGGGATCGATCTCCATCGTGCCGTCGGCACGCTCGCGGCGCGGCGGCACCAGCGCCGGCCGCTTGCCGGCCTGGGTCAGCTCGACATAGTCGAGCAGGGCGCCGCAGGCCGCGACCTCGGCGCGCGAGAAATCGCCGAAACTCTCCAGCGCCGCGACGTTGAAGGCCTGGAGCAGGCGCTTGCGGGCATTGTCGCTGTCGAAGCGGGCAGAGGGGAGTGGCGTCAGGACGGCATTCCACTCCTCCAGCACGGTCTTGAGCGGCTCGCGCGCCAGCAGCCGGTCGGGCACCAGCAGTTCGCCCGGGGACAGCCGTGCCAGCGCCGCCGCCAACTGACCCGGCAGCAGCGGCTGGGTCGCGAAATCGGCCGTCGAAAGATCGAGCCAGGCCAGCGCCAGGTCGCCCTGCGCCTCGGACAGGGCCGCCAGATAGTTGTGGCTGCGCGCATCGAGCAGCGAGTCTTCAGTGAGCGTGCCGGGGGTGATGACCCGCACCACGGCGCGCTCGACGACAGACTTGGCGCCGCGTTTCTTGGCCTCGGCCGGGTCCTCGACCTGCTCGCAGACCGCGACCTTGAAGCTCTGGCGGATCAGCCGCGACAGGTAGGCCTCGTGGCTGTGCACCGGCACGCCGCACATCTTGATGTCTTCGCCAAGATGCTGGCCACGCTTGGTGAGGGCGATGTCGAGCGCCGCCGAGGCCTTCACCGCATCGTCGAAGAACAGCTCGTAGAAATCTCCCATCCGGTAGAACACCAGATGGTCCGGATGCGCGGCCTTGATCGCCAGATACTGGCGCATCATCGGCGTGGCCTCGGCGGGGATCGCTGAACTGTCGGACACTGAATGCTTCCTCGGGAGAGGTTCGGTCTAGCACACGCCGCACAGCGGTCCATGTGGACGACAGGTGGACGGTACTTGGGCATGGAAGTTGCGCTGCAGCGCGGGATGGGTGTCTGGCACGCGCGGCGGAATACCGCCAATATGCGTGCTCAATTGGGAGAGAAAAAGCAGATGGCGAGCAAAAGCTCGGAAGAAATGGTCAGCAACCAGATGGGCGATCTCGACGGCGACTCGCTGATCATGCATCGCAGCGGGCGGCCCGGGAAAATCGAGATCATCGCCAGCAAGCCGCTGGTCACCCAGCGCGACCTGGCATTGGCCTATTCGCCGGGCGTCGCCGCCCCCTGCCTCGCGATCGAGAAGGACCCCTCGACCGCTTACGACTACACGATCAAGGGCAATCTGGTGGCCGTGATCTCCAACGGCACCGCCGTGCTGGGCCTGGGCGACATCGGGGCGCTGGCCGGCAAGCCGGTGATGGAGGGCAAGGCCGTCCTGTTCAAGCGCTTCGCCGACGTCGACTGTATCGACCTCGAGGTCGACACCAAGGACGTCGACCAGTTCGTGAACTGCGTGCGCTATCTCGGCCCGACCTTCGGCGGCATCAACCTTGAGGACATCAAGGCGCCGGAGTGCTTCATCATCGAGCAGCGCCTGCGCGAGCTGATGAACATCCCGATCTTCCACGACGACCAGCACGGCACGGCGATCGTGTCGGCGGCCGGCCTGATCAACGCGCTGCATCTCACCGGGCGCGACATCAAGGACATCAAGATGGTGGTGAACGGCGCCGGCGCGGCGTCGATCGCCTGCATCGAGCTCGTGAAGGCGATGGGCATGCCGCACGAGAACGCCATCCTCTGCGACACCAAGGGCGTAATCTACCAGGGCCGCACCGAGGGCATGAACCAGTGGAAGAGCGCCCACGCGGTGCGCACCAAGGCGCGCACCCTGGAAGAGGCGATGAAGGGCGCCGACGTGTTTCTCGGCCTGTCGGTCAAGGGCGCGGTCACCAAGGAAATGGTGAAGTCGATGGCCGCCAAGCCGATCATCTTCGCCATGGCGAACCCGGACCCGGAGATCACGCCGGAGGACGTGCGTGCAGCCCGCGGCGATGCGATCGTCGCCACCGGCCGCTCCGACTACGTCAACCAGATCAACAACGTCCTGGGCTTCCCCTACATCTTCCGCGGCGCGCTCGACGTGCGCGCCACGACGATCAACGAGGCGATGAAGGTTGCCGCCGCCGAGGCGCTGGCCAAGCTCGCCCGCGAGGACGTGCCCGACGAGGTCGACCGCGCCTATTCCGGCCGCCGCCTGCGCTACGGACCGGAGTACATCGTGCCCGTGCCGTTCGATCCGCGCCTGATCGTCGAGGTCTCCGCCGCCGTCGCCAAGGCGGCCATGGATTCCGGCGTCGCGCAGAAGCAGATCACCGACATGGCCGAGTACAAGCGCAGCCTCTCGGGCCGGCTCGATCCGACCAGCCACTTCCTGCAGAGCCTGTTCGAGCAGGTGAAGGCCAATCCGCAGCGCATCGTCTTCGCCGAGGGCGAGGAGGAGCGCACGATCCGCGCCGCCGTGATGTTCCGCGACAACGGCTACGGCACGCCGATCCTGATCGGCCGCGAAGAGCAGGTGCTCGAGAGCATGAAGACGCTCGGCATCAAGGACGCGTCGGGCCTGGAAATCCACAATGCCCGTTTGTCGACCAAGAACGGGCCCTATACCGACCTCGTCTACAAGCGGCTGCAGCGCGACGGCTACCTGCATCGCGACGTGCAGCGCATGGTCAACCAGGGCCGCAACGTCTTCGGCGCCTGCATGGTGGCGGCGGGCGACGCCGACGGCATGGTGACCGGCATCACGCGGCGCTTCCCCGAGTGCTACGCCGACGTGAAGCGCGTGATCAACATCGAAGCCGGCAAGGTGCCGATGGGCTATTCCATCGTCGTCTCGCGCCAGGGCACGGTGTTCCTCGCCGACACCTCGATCAACGAGACGCCCAGCCCCGAGCAGCTCGCCATCATCGCCAAGCAGATGGTGAAGAACGCCCGCATGATGGGCCACGAGCCGCGGGTCGCGTTCCTGTCCTTCTCGAACTTCGGCAGCCGCGAGATCGAGCGCATCGACCGCATCCGCAAGGCGATCCGCCTGCTCGACGCCGAGGAGGTCGACTTCGAGTATGACGGCGAGATGCAGGCCGACATGGCGCTCGACTACGAGCTGCTGAAGTCGACCTATCCGTTCACGCGCCTCACCGGCCCGGCCAACATCCTGATCATGCCGGGCCTGCACTCCGCCCATATCTCCTCTCGGCTGATGCAGTCGCTGGGTGGCGTGACGGTGATCGGCCCGGTGATCGACGGCCTCTCCAAGCCCGTTCAGATCGTGCAGATGGGCGCGACCGTGAGCGATCTCGTGAACCATGCGGCGCTGGCCGCGTATGGGGCGCTGATCTCGCGGAGGTAGGACAACTCAGCCTCTTCCCCTTTGCGGAGCCCGCAAAGGGGAAGTGCCCTCGTCTTGCGAGGGCGATGGGGTCACGACCCCTCCGGCCAAAAGGCGCTGTAAACAGCGCCGGGGCCACCTCCCCATTTGAACGGGGAGGAAAGCGGAAAGCACAGAGGTCGCACCATGACTCTCGAAACCTGGTGGCTCTATCTCGGCGCCGTCGTGCTGATCTCCTGCACGCCGGGGCCGAACGTGCTGTACGTGACGACGCGCAGCATCCGCTTCGGGCTGGGACCCGCCTTCATCGGCGTGGCGGGCTGCCTCACCGCGCTGGTGCTGATGCTGACGGGCTCGGTCGCCGGCCTCAGCGCGCTCCTCCTGGCATTGCCCGGTGCCTTCGACGTGCTGAAAATCGCGGGCGCCGCCTATCTGGTCTATCTCGGCATCCAGGTCTGGCGAGAGCCCGTCGCCGACGAGGCGCCACCGCCTTCCACCGGAACGTCCGGCGTGGCGCTGTTCCGCGACGGTTTCCTGGTGGGCATCAGCAATCCAAAGCTGCTGGTCTTCGCGGCGGCGTTCTTTCCGCAGTTCATCGACCCCGCGCGCGCCTGGGGTCCGCAGTTCGCGCTGATGGTCGCGACCTTCCTGGGCGCCGAGCTGTTCTTCTATTCGATCTATGCACTCTCGGGGCGCAAGCTCGCCGACCGCCTGATGCACGGGATCTGGCGCCGCTGGCTCAATCGCGCGAGCGGCGCCGTCTTCGTGGGCTTCGGCGTCGCCCTGCTGCGCTTCAAGCCGTGAGGGTCAGGAAACCTTCACCACGGTGAGGCGATGCTTGCGACCATCGCGGGCCGTCCACGAGATGGACTGGCCGACCGCGAGGCCGATCAGCGCCGCGCCGACCGGCGTCATCACCGACAATTTGTGAGCGTCGCTGTCCTCGTCGGCGGGATAGACCAGCGTCTCGGTGAGTTCATGCTGCTCGCCATCGGTGCCGGCGTCGGAGCGGAAGGTGACCGTCGAGCCCATGCGCACGACGTCGGCCGGCACCTTGTCCTTGCTCACCACCTTGGCGCGCTCCATCTCGGCCAGCAGCTCCTCCGCCACTTCCGGCAGCCGCTCCAGCGACGCGGTGGCGAGGTCTGTCAGCCGGTCACAGTCGGCGTCGCTGACCACGATGTTGGGGACGGAACGATTACGTGCAACGGCGGGCATCGCGGATGCTCCTGCATTTGATGAGACGAATGGGATTTAATCGGTGATCGCGCAAATGCGATCGTGCCCCGATGCCGGGACACAATGGCCGGCTCGGGGACTACGCTTCCGCGATCGGATGGTTCCGTCGCGGCACGCGCGAATAGGGGCCCGAAAAGTTCATGAGGAGGAGTTAAGCCCCTCCCGTGCCGGCTTTCAAGCCGCTTTGCGCGCACGCTTCGCGAGATAGACCTGCAGGTGCGCATAGGCGAGGCGCAGGTTGGGCGTCGCGATTCCGGCCTTCTTTGCACGGGCGATCATGTCGCCGACGATATGGTCGGCCTCGACCATGCCGCCCTTCTCGAGATCGTGCAGCATCGAGGCGGTGAACTTCGAGCCCTTCACGGTCAGGAACGAGCGGATGGTCTTGAGGCCCTTCTCGCCGGGGTCGTGCCCGGCGGCGGCCCCGACCTTGCGGCCCTCCTCGACCGTCTCCAGCACGATCTCCAGGCCCTCGTCGGCTTCGAGCACGTCACCGGACGAGCCGCGCATCAGGCAGCAGGTCGCGGCCAAAGTGCACAGCATGATCCACTTGTCCCAGAGATCCTGGACGATGTTGGCGTTCAGCCCGCCGTCGATGCCCGATGCCTTGATGGCGGCATCGAGATCGACCAGCGCCTGGCGCGCGGGTGCGGCCCCGCGCTCGCCGAACGAGATCACGGCGAAGGGGCTGGTGTGAAGGATATGGCCCTCCGCGTTCATGGCAACGCCGACCCTCGCCAGGCCGCCCACCACCTTGTCGGCACCGAACCTGGCGTCGAGCGCCTCGAGATGGCGCATGCCGTTCAGCAGCGGCACGATCATCGTGTGCGCGCCGACCGCCGGGGCAATGGCATCCATCGCCGAGTCGAGGTCGTAGGCCTTGCAGGTCAGCAGCACGACGTCGTACGGCCCGCCTTCGGTGCCGCTGGTCACGCTCTTCACCTTCTGGGTGATGTCGCCCTTGGTGCTCTTGATCACCAGCCCGTCGCGCTGCAGCGCCTCGTTCCGCTTCTCGCGCACCAGGAACGTCACGTCGGCGCCGCTCTGCTGCAGGCGTCCGCCGACATAGCCGCCGATCGCGCCGGCGCCGAGGATCAGGATCTTCATGGCAACCTCTACTTCAATCCACCCACTACTTTAACCCACCGCGGGCGCGGCGTGCTTCATAGGTCTGCAGATGAGCGTAGGCATAGCGCAGGTTGGGCGCGGCGATGCCGTGCTTGCGCGCCCGTCCCAGCATGTCACCGATGATCTGCTTGCCCTCGGCGGCGCCGCCCTTTTCCATGTCGCCCAGAATCGAGGCCACCGCCTTGGAACCCTTGGCCGTCAGCATGCCCAGCAGGTTGGCCACGACCTTGTCGCTCGGCGGCTGGCCCTCGGCGACGGCGACCTTGCGACTCTCCTCGAGCGTCTCGGCGACGATCGCGGCGCCGTCCTCGCTCTCCATGATGTCGCCGATCGTGCCGCGCATCGAGGCGCACATGCCGGCGATCGTCGACAGCATGATCCACTTGTCCCAGAGATCCTGGTTGATGTTGGGGTTGAGGCCGCCATCGATGCCGGCCTTCTTGCAGGCGGCGTCGAGCTCGACCAGCGAGGCGCGCGCCGGTTTGCCGTCACGCTCACCGAACGACACACCCGAGGCGCCGCTGTGCAGGATCTCGCCGTTGGGTCCCAGCATGCCGGAGATGCGGGCGAGCCCGCCGGCTACGTGCGCCGCGCCGAACTTCGCGTCGAGCGCGGCGAAATGGGCATGGCCGTTCAGCATCGGCACGATGACCGTGTCCGGTCCGACCGCTGGTGCGATGGACTCCATGGCCGAGTCGAGATCGTAGGCCTTGCAGGCCAGCACGATGACGTCATAGGGCCCGCCCTCGCCGCCTTTGGTCACGACCTTGACCGGCACGACGGCGTCGCCCTTCGGGCTCTTCACCACAAGGCCTTCCTGGCGCACCTTCTCGGCGCGCTTCTCGCGCAGCAGGAAGGTGGTGTCGATGCCGGCCTGCGTGAGGCGCGCGCCCCAATAGCCGCCGACCGCGCCGGCGCCGAGGATCAGGATCTTCACGTCTTGAGGTTCCTTTCGGTCAGCCAGTCGTCGAGCCACGTGGCGAGGTCGTCGGTCTGGTGATGAATGTGGCTGAGATCGGCGTCGGCCGCGCGCTTCACGCTCTCGTCGGTGCGGATCCACACCGTGCGCATGCCGATGTCGGCGGCGGGCTTTAGGTTGACGGAGATGTCGTCGGCGAAGGCGGCGCGGGTCGGATCGATGCCGTGCTTCTTCACCAGCGATTCGTAGATCTGCGGATGCGGCTTGGGCCAGTACTCGCCCGCGGCGATGTCGAAGATCGCCTCGAAATGATGCGCCACGCCCAGCCGCTCCATCACGCGCTCGGCGTGCGGCACGTCGCCGGCGGTGAAGATGAGCTTGCGGCCCGGCAGCGCGCGCAGCGACGCTTCGAGCGCGGGATTGGCCTCGACCGGCGAGTAGTCGATGTCGTGGACATAGTCGAGATAGTGCGTGGGGTTCACGCCGTGCAGCGTCATCATCCCGCGCATCGAGGTACCGTGGTCGCGCCAGTACTGCTTCTGCACGATCCGCGCCTCTTCCGGCGTGACCTTCAGCCAGTCGGCGATGTAGCGCCCGATGCGCACGTCGATCTGCGAGAACAGATTGCAGCGCGCCGGGTAGAGGGTGTTGTCCAGATCGAACAGCCACACGTCCGGATCGTGCGCGGGGGGATCGTATTTGCGTGCCATTGGACGCTTGGATTACCGGCCGACCGTGCGCTTGTCGAGCCGGCGGATTATAACGTCGGACAATGGATACCCTGTCGATCGCCCTCCTCGCCGCCGTCGCATCGCTGGTCGTCGTGCTGGTCGCGGTGCTGATGCGCCAGGGTGGTGGCAGCCGCGAGGCCGAGCAGCGCATGCAGCAGCAGCTCGCCCTGGCGCTGAGCCAGCAGGCCGAGACCGTGCAGCGGGTCGAGAAGTCGCTGCGCGAGCAGGAGCAGGCGCTGGGCAAGGTCGTCGCCGAGCGGCTCGACCGCACCGAGAAGGCCACCGGCCAGATCGTCACCGACCTGCGCGAGCGGCTGGTCCGCATCGACGAGGCGCAGAAGAAGATAGGCGAACTGTCGACCCAGGTCGTCAGCCTGCAGGAGGTCCTGTCCAACAAGCAGGCGCGCGGCGCCTTCGGCGAGGTCCAGCTCAACGACCTGGTCCAGAGCGCCCTGCCGCCCTCGGCCTACGACTTCCAGGTGACGCTCTCGACCGGCGTGCGCGCCGACTGCCTGCTGAAGCTGCCCAACCCGCCGGGCTCGATCGCCATCGACGCCAAGTTCCCGCTGGAAAGCTACAGCCAGCTGCGGGCGGTGCCGGCCGGCGACGGCGCGGCGCTGCTGGCGGCGCAGCGCGGCTTCCAGCAGGCGATCCGCAAGCACATCGCCGACATCCGCAGCAAATACATCGTGCCCGGCGAGACCGCCGAATCGGCGCTGATGTTCCTGCCTTCCGAGGCCGTCTATGGCGAGCTGCACGCCAACTTCACCGGCCTGGTCGAGGAATCCTACAGGGCGCGGGTGTGGATCGTGTCGCCGACCACCATGATGGCCACGCTCAACACGGTGCGCGCGGTCCTGAAGGACGTGCGCATGCGCGAGCAGGCCGGCGAGATCCAGAAGATGGTCGGGCTGATCCTGGGCGACGTGAAGCGGCTCGACGACCGGGTCGACAATCTCAAGAAGCACTTCGCCCAGACCGAGAAGGACCTGCGCGAGATCGACACTTCGACCACGGCGATCACCCGCCGCGGTGAACGCATCCTCGCCGTCGACCTCGGCGAGGAGCCCGCGGCGTTGCCGCCGAAGGTTTAGCTGATCGAGCTAAAGGTCCCTCGCTACGTCCCCGCCCTGGAGCGTAGCGAGGGACCTTTCGTTAGCCCCACGGACCGCGGCGCGGGGTCTGCGGGGAGGCATTTCCCCACGGACCGCGACCAGGCGCGTACGACGCCTGCGGGCGCGGCTGGGCGTAGGCCTGGCCGCCCATCGCCTGCAGGCGCCCAATGCGCTCCTCCATCGGCGGGTGGGTCGAGAACAGGCTCGACATGCCGCCGGCCAGGGCGAGCGGGTTGGCGATGTACATGTGGGCGGTCGCGGGATTGCGCTCGGCCGCCTCGTTGTGGATCTGCTGCGTGCCGGCGTGCAGCTTGGCCAGTGCCGAGGCGAGCCACTGCGGCTGGCCGCAGATCTCCGCGCCCATGCGGTCGGCCTCGTATTCACGGCCACGGCTGATCGCCATCTGCACCAGCATGGCGGCCATCGGCGCCAGGATCATCGCGGCGATGGCGACGATCGGATTGACCAGCGGCCGGCCCTCGGAATCGCGGCCGCCGCCCATCAGGCCGCCGAAGCTGGCCAACATGCCGATGGCGCCCGACAGGGTCGCGGCCACGGTCATGATCAGCGTGTCGCGGTGGCGGACATGGGCCAGCTCGTGCGCCATCACGCCGGCCACCTCCTCGCGGCTGAGGTAGCGCAGCAGGCCGGTGGTCGCGGCCACCGCCGCATGCTCGGGATCGCGGCCGGTCGCGAAGGCGTTGGGCTGGTCTTCGTCGATCAGGTAGACGCGCGGCATCGGCAGGCCGGCGCGCTGCACCAGCTCGTGGACGATGTTGAACAGCTCGGGCGCATTCTCCGGCCCGACTTCCTGGGCATTGGCCATGCGCAGGACCATCTGGTCGCTGTTCCAGTAGGCGAAGAGGTTCATGCCCAGCGCGGCGACGAGGGCGATGACGAGGCCGGTCTGGCCTCCCAGCAGGTAGCCCGCCACGAGGACGAAGCCCGTCAGCGCGGCGAGCAGGAGGGCGGTCTTGACGTAATTCATGCCGGGTAAGTTGGTCTGCAAAAGTGGCGAATCAAGGTAGGGACAGGCATCATGCTTCCATGACCGACACCATCAAGCCCACCCCGCCGGAACCGCCCAAGGCCGATCCGGCAACGCCCCCCACCCCCGAGAAGCCCAAGAAGGTCGAGGAGATCGGCGGCCCGCCCGGCCCCGAGCCCACGCGCTACGGCGACTGGCAGTTCAACGGCAAGGTCACCGACTTCTAGACGCAAGGCGATGGCACGAAGACTGCCTCGCGTGCTTGACACAAAGAACTCCGAGTAGGCCCCGAGCAAGCCCATGAGCAAAGCCGACATCTTCCACCCCAGCTTCAAGGCGCAACCCTGGTGGTGGGAGGCATGGACGCCTAACAACGCGCTGAGCGTCGATCCGCCCGCGAAGACCGACGTGGTGATCGTGGGGGCGGGCTATGGCGGACTGTCGACGGCGCTTGAGCTGCGGCGCAAGGGCATCGACTGCGTGGTGCTGGAACGCGGCGTCTTCGGCATCGGCGCCTCGACGCGCAACGGCGGCATGCTTTCGGGCGGCACCAACATCGCCAAGGGCCTGGGCGGCAAGAACCCCAAGGTCGAGGCCGAGTTCGAGGCGAACAAGGCGGCGTTCCTGGGCAGTGGTGCGGATTCGCTGCAGACCCTGATCGACATCATCCACCGCGAGAAGATCGACTGCGGCCTGATCACCAACGGCCGCTTCACCGGCGCCTGGACGCCCAAGCACTACGACGACCAGGCGCGCAAGGTCGAGATGTTCAACAAGTACGCCAATGTCGGCGCCGAGATGATCCCGCGCGAGCGGGTGCGCGAGATGATGGCGTCCGACTATTACTATGGCGGCATGTACGTGCGGAGCGGCGGCAACCTCCACCCCGCGCGCTACTACAAGGGCCTGCTCGAAGCCGCGCACGGCCAGGGCGCCATCCTCTGCGGCGAGGTCGAGGCCGAGCGAATCGAAAAGACGGGCAGTGGCTGGCGCGTGCTGACCGCCAAGGGGCCGATCGCCTGCAAGGAAGTCGTCATCGCCACCAACGGCTATACCGGCGACCTGACGCCCAAGCTGAAGATGCGCGTCGTGCCGGTGGCCAGCCACATCATCGCCACCGAAGAGCTGCCGATGCCGGCGACGGACCTGATCCCGCTGCAGCGCTCGATCGGCGACACCAAGCGGGTGCTGACCTACTACCGGCCCTCGCCCGACGGCAGGCACATGATCTTCGGCGGCCGCGCCCGCTTCACCGCGGCGCCGCCGGAAGTGAGCGCTCCGATCCTCTACCAGTACATGATCGACCGCTTCCCGCAGCTGAAGGGCATCCGCATCACCCATGTCTGGACGGGCAACGTGGCCTTCGCGCTCGATTCGATGTCGCACATGGGCCAGGACGACGGCATGCACTACCTGCTCGCCTGCAACGGCAGCGGCGTCGCGATGATGACCTATCTCGGCACCCAGACGGCCAAGAAGATCGCGGGTGGCTCCAACGCCCCGGTCAATGCCTTCGACGGCCGCGAGTTCCCCGAGCACCCGCTCTACAACGGCGATCCCTCGCTCTATCTCCCGCTGATCGGCGCGCTCTACCGCACGCGCGACTGGCTCGACCGCAAGATGGCTTAAACACCGTCATCTCGACCGAAGCGCGCAGCGCGGAGCGGAGAGATCTTCTCTCCACGAATTGCCGGCTTTTGGTTGAGAGAAGATCTCTCCACTTCGCCTCGCTGCGCTCGGCTTCGGTCGAGATGACGGGGATATAAGGACGTAGAACATGAAGGTTGGCATCGTCGGCGCGGGCGCGATCGCGTTTGGAATGGCGGCGTTTCTCGAGCAGGCGGGGCACGCTGCCACCCTGTGGTCGCCGTCCGGTGAGCGCACCAGGGCGCTGGCCGCGGGCGAGCCGCTCGTTGCCGCCGGCGCGATCGAGGGATCGTTCAAGCCGGCTGTCGCCCCCAGCGCCGAGTCGCTCGCAGCCGGTGCCGAGGTGCTCCTGATCGCCTTGCCGGCCTACGGGCACAAGCACGTCTTCGACCGGATCGCGCCGCACATCACCGCGACGCAGGCGGTGATCGTCAGCTCGCACGCTTCGTTCGGCGCGCTCTATCTCTCGCGCCTGTTGGCCGCGCGCGGCGTCACGGTGCCGATCGTCGCCTGGGGCACGACGCTGGTGAGCGGCCGCCAGACCGGACCCGCCAAGGTCCAGGTGAACACGGTGCGCAAGACGGTCGATCTCGCCACGCTGCCTGCGTCACGCAGCGCCGAGGGCCTCGCCCTCTGCCAGTCGCTGTTCGGCGACCGCTTCGTCGATCGGCAGAGCCTGCTCTCCATCGCACTCAGCAATCTCAATCCGACGATCCACATGGGCATCGCGCTGGGCAACATGACGCGCATGGAGCGGGCCGAGACCTGGGGCCAGGCAGAGAACGTGACGCCCAAGGTCGGCCGATTGCTCGAGGAACTCGATCGCGAGCGTCTCGCCGTTGCGACGGCGCTCGGCCTGGAGGTGCGCACGATCTTCCAGCACCTCAACCTCTCATTCGGTGTGCCCCTGGGCTCGGCCTACGAGATGCACCAGGCCATGCATGCCATCGGCAAGAGCGGCGCCGGCCCGACGACCGCCGACAGCCGCTACGTCACCGAGGACGTGCCGTTCGGCCTGGTCCCGACTGCAAAACTCGGCCGCCTGGCCGGCTCTCCCGCGCCGCTGCACGAGGCCGGCGTCAGCCTCTTCTCGGCGATGTACGGGCGCGACTTCACGGCCGAGAACGACCTTTTAGCCGCCCTCGACATCGACGCTGTTTCCCTGCCACAGCTTCAAATGCTGTGCCGCGACTCTTACTCCCCTCTGTCGTCCTGAGCGCAGCGAAGGACCTGGCGGAACGACCGAAGCACTGCGGAGCTGGCGTTAGATCCTTCGCTTCGCTTAAGGGCGGAGATTACGCCGCCCGAGATGACAAGAATTGAGAGCCAAGCGATGACCACCGATACCCTCCCCGTCTCTCTCGCCGATGTCCGCGCCGCGGCGGCGCGCATCAAGGGCGCCGTGGTCCATACGCCCTGCCTGCGCAGCGAGACGCTGTCGCGCATCGCCAGGGCCGATGTCTGGATCAAGTTCGAGAACCTGCAGTTCACCGCCTCGTTCAAGGAGCGCGGCGCGCTGAACACCCTGCTGCAGCTCAGCGACGAGGAGCGCCGCCGCGGCGTCATCGCCATGTCGGCCGGCAACCATGCCCAGGGCGTCGCCTATCACGCCGGCCGGCTGGGCATTCCCGCCACCATCGTCATGCCGTCCTTCACGCCCAACACCAAGGTCAAGCACACGCGCGGCCATGGCGCGCGGGTCGTGCTGATCGGCGACACGCTGGCGGAAGCGGCGGCCGAGGCCCATCGCCTGGCCGACGCCGAGAAGCTGGTCTTCGTCCATCCCTATGACGATCCGCGCATCATCGCCGGACAGGGAACGATTGCGCTGGAGATGCTGGAGGATGCGCCCGAACTCGACACGCTGGTCGTGCCGGTCGGCGGCGGCGGCATGCTGGCCGGCTGCGCCGTCGCCGCGCGCGGCCTCAAGCCCGACGTGAGGATGATCGGCGTCGAATCGGCCGGCTACTCGGCCATGCGCCAGCTCCTGGCCGGCGAGCCCGTGACGGTAGGCGGCGACACGATCGCCGAGGGCATCGCCGTGCGCGACATCGGCCAGACGCCGCTCGCCATCGCCCGCGCGCTGGTCGACCGCGTGCTGGCGGTCGACGAGGTGGCGATCGAGCACGCCATCGCGCTGTTCCTCGAGGTCGAGAAGACCGTCGCCGAGGGCGCCGGCGCCGCGGGGCTCGCCGCCCTGCTGGCCCATCCCGAAGTCTTCGCCGGCCGCAAGGTCGGACTGATCCTGTGCGGCGGCAACATCGACACCCGCCTGCTGGCCTCGGTCCTGCTGCGCGGCCTGGTCCGCGACGGCCGCATCGTGCGCCTGCGCCTGATGATCCCCGACCTGCCCGGCCAGCTCGCCCGCGTCGCCGGCCTGATCGGCGGCGCCGGCGGCAACATCGTGGAAGTGCAGCACCAGCGCCTGTTCGGCAGCGTCGTCGCCAAATCGACGGAGCTCGACGTCACCGTCGAATCCCGCGACCGCGACCATGCCCGCGAGCTGGTCACGGCGCTGCAGGCGGAAGGCTTCACGGTCCGTGTCCTCGAGGGGGCGGACGCGTAAATCCGCCGCTTTCTCCCCAGGGGAGAGGGGGCTAAAAGACCGGCCATGTCCGCCTCGACCCAGTACGTCCCCTCGCCCACGCCCGACCTGGCCCGCATCCAGCGCGCGTTGATCTCCGTTTCCGACAAGGAGGGCCTGGTCGAACTGGGCAAGGCGCTGGCGGCGCACGGGGTGGAAATCCTGTCGACCGGCGGCT
The DNA here is from genome assembly GCF_965279625.1 of Reyranella sp. Classification (GTDB taxonomy): domain Bacteria; phylum Pseudomonadota; class Alphaproteobacteria; order Reyranellales; family Reyranellaceae; genus Reyranella. Next base: position 3,419,859 of record NZ_OZ257251.1, on the reverse strand, counting down.
CGGCCAAGTCGCTGCGCGACGCCGGCCTCAAGGTGGTCGAGGTCAGCGATCACACCGGCTTCCCCGAGATCATGGACGGGCGCGTGAAGACGCTGCAGCCCTCGATCCACGGCGGCATCCTGGCCCGCCGCACCGATGCCGGCCACCAGAAGGCGATGAGCGACCACAGGATCGCGGGCATCGATCTGGTGGTGGTGAACCTCTACCCGTTCGAGGCCACGGTCGCGCGCGGCGCCGACTTCCCGACCTGCGTCGAGAACATCGACATCGGCGGCCCGGCGCTGATCCGCGCCTCGGCCAAGAACCACGACTTCGTGACGATCGTGGTCGATCCGAAGGACTATGCCTCGGTGCTGCAGGAGCTCGACGCCCACAAGGGCGCCACGACCCTGGCGCTTCGCCGCAAGCTGGCGGCCAAGGCCTATGCCCGCACCGCGTCCTACGATTCGGCGATCGCCAACTGGTTCGCTGGCCAGGAAGGCGAGACCTTCCCCGAGCGGCTGACCCTGTCGGCCGAGAGGGTGCAGACCCTGCGCTACGGCGAGAACCCGCACCAGAAGGCGGCCTTCTACAGCGACGGCAGCAAGCGGCCGGGCGTCGCCACGGCGCGCATGGTCCAGGGCAAGGAGCTATCCTACAACAATATCGGCGACACCGAATCGGCCTACGAATGCGTGGCGGAGTTCGCCGAATCCGCCATCGTCGTCGTGAAGCACGCCAATCCCTGCGGCGTGGCGGTCGATCCCGACCAGTTCACCGCCTACCAGAAGGCCTATGCCTGCGATCCGGTGTCGATCTTCGGCGGCATCGTCGCGGTCAACCGGACGCTCGAAGCCAAGGTCGCGGCCGAGCTGGTGAAGCTGTTCCTCGAAGTGGTGATCGCGCCCGACGCGACGCCGGAAGCGCTGGCCATTCTCGCCACCAAGAAGAATGTGCGCGTGCTGCTGGCCGGCGCCCTGCCGGATCCCTCGACTGCGGGCATGACGCTGAAGAGCGTGGCCGGCGGCTATCTCTTTCAGACGCGCGACAATGGCCATCTCACAAAGGCCGATCTCAAGGTCGTGACCAAGCGGTCGCCGACCGCGAAGGAACTCGACGACCTGCTGTTCGCCTTCACCGTCTGCAAACACGTGAAGTCGAACGCCATCGTCTACGCCAAGGACGGCGCCACGGTGGGCGTCGGCGCCGGCCAGATGAACCGTCGCGACTCCTCACGCATCGCCGCCATCCGTGCCGCCGAATCGGGCGAGGCCGCGGGCCTCACGGTGAGCCCGGCGGTCGGCAGCGTCGTCGCTTCGGACGCGTTCTTCCCCTTCGCAGACGGTCTGTTGGCGGCGGCCGAGGCGGGCGCCACGGCGATCATCCAGCCGGGCGGCTCGATGCGCGACAAGGAAGTGATCGACGCGGCCGACGAAAAAGGCCTGGCGATGGTGTTCACCGGGATGCGGCACTTCCGGCACTGAGGCACACCCTCGTCCTGAGGAGGCTGCGAAGCAGCCGTCTCGAAGGATGGGCTACAAACAAGGTGCTCGTTCCATCCTTCGAGACGCCGCGCTTTGCGCGGCTCCTCAGGATGAGGTGGTGTAGGTATCGCTACCCAACCCTGATCTTTTTCGCCGATGCCATCGCCTTGCGGCGCGCGTCCTTGACCGTTCGGCCGGTGGCGAGCGCGACGGCCATGCGGCGGTGGCCCTTCACCTCGGGCTTGCCGAAGATGCGCACCGACGTGCCCGGCGCGGTCAGCGCCTTGGCGATGCCGGTGTAGGTCGGGTCCTCTATGTTGCCGTCACCGAGGACCGGCACAGAGGCGCCGGGTTGGCAGGTGATCTCGGGGATCGGCAGGCCGAGGATGGCGCGGACGTGCAGCTCCATCTCGCTCATGTTCTGGGTGACCATGGTCACCATGCCGGTGTCGTGCGGGCGCGGCGACAGTTCGGAGAACCAGACCTTGTCGCCCTTCACGAACATCTCGACACCGAACAGGCCGCGGCCCTTGGCGCCGCACAGCGCGTTCACGACCTTCCTGGCGATGTCGCGCGCCTTGCGCAGCGCCGGCTTCGACATGGCATGCGGCTGCCAGCTCTCGCGATAGTCGCCGTCGACCTGGATATGGCCGATCGGCTCGCAGAAGCCGAAGCCGCCCTCGTGGCGCACGGTGAGCAGGGTGATCTCGTAATCGAAGTCGATGGCGCCCTCGACGATCACCAGCCCGGTGCTGGCGCGCGTGCCCTCCATTGCGATCTTCCAGCTCTTGGCGATGTCGGCGGGCTTGCGCGCGACGCTCTGGCCGTGGCCGGACGACGACATGGTGGGCTTGATGAAGCAGGGAAAGCCCACGGCTTCGGCGCCCGCCTGCAGCTCCTCGAGGCTGGCGGCAAAGCGATAGGGCGAGGTCGGCAGCTTGAGCTTCTCGGCCGCGAGCTTGCGGATGCCGCGGCGGTCCATGGTGAGCTGGGCGGCGCGCGCCGTCGGGATGACGGTCCAGCCCTCCTTCTCCAGCTCGACCAGCGTGTCGGTGGCGATGGCCTCGATCTCGGGCACGATGAAGTCGGGCTTCACCGTCTCGACGACATGGCGCATCGCCCCGCCGTCGCGCATGTCGAACACGTAGGCGCTGTTGGCGACCAGCATGGCCGGCGCATCGGCGTAGCGGTCGCAGGCGATGACCTCGATGCCGAAGCGCATCGCCTCGATGACGACTTCCTTACCGAGCTCACCCGAGCCCAGCATCATGAGCTTGATCGCGGAGGGCTTGAGCGGCGTGCCGAATTTCTTGATCTTCATGTGCCGATGATAGCAGGCGAGAGCGCAGGTCGTCCTGAGCGAAGCGAAGGACCTGACAGAGCGACCAACGCACTGCGTTGCTGGCGTGAGATCCTTCGCTTCGCTCAGGATGACAGATTGGGCTAGGGCTTCGACTCCGGCGGCTTCGGCTCTTCCTTGTTCTTCCGGGTCAGCAGACGGAAGAACAGCGGGACGAACAGGATGGCGACGAAGGTGGCGGCCAGCATGCCACCGATCACGCCGGTGCCGATCGAATGGCGGCTCGCCGAGCCGGCACCGCTGCTGATGGCCAGCGGCACCACGCCCAGGATGAAGGCGAGCGAGGTCATGACGATCGGCCGGAAGCGCAGCTTGGCCGCCTCCATCGCCGCATCGTAGGCGGAGAGCCCCTGCTGGTAGCGCTGCGAGGCGAACTCGACGATCAGGATGGCGTTCTTGGCGGCGAGGCCGATCAGCGTGATCAGGCCGATCTGGAAATAGACGTCGTTCTCCAGGCCCCGGATCCAGACCGCCAGCAGCGCGCCGAACACCGCGAAGGGCACGGCGGTGATGACGGCGAGCGGCAGCGACCAGCGCTCGTACTGCGCCGCCAGGATCAGGAACACCATGACGATGCCGAACACGAAGCCGAGGCTGCCGGCGCCCTGGCTGGCCAGCTCCTGATAGGCCGAGCCGGTCCAGCCGATCGTGTAGTCGCCGGGCAGGGTCTCGGCCACGACCTGCTGCATGGCCGCGATCGCCTGCCCCGACGAATAGTCCGGCGCCGGATTGCCCAGGATCTTGGCCGCGGGGAAAATGTTGAAGCGGTCGACCGTGTCGGGGCCGACGATGCGCGTCACCGTCACCAGCTCGTTGAGCGGCACCATCACGTTCTTGTCGGACTTCACGAAGACCTGGCGCAGATCGTCCGGCTTCTCGCGGAAGTCGGGCTCGGACGACAGGCTGACGCGATAGGTGCGGCCAAACAAAGTGAAGTCGTTGACATAGAGGCTGCCGAACGAACTCTGCATCGTGTCGAAGATCGAGTTGATCGGGATGCCGATCGCCTTGGCCTTGTCGCGGTCGACGTCGATCCGGTACTGCGGCACGCCGGTCGTGAAGGTGGTGGACACGCCCGTGAGTTCCGGCCGCTTGGCGGCGGCCTGCACGACCTTGTTGGCGGCCTCCGCCAGGCTCGCCAGCGAGCCGCCGGACCGATCCTGCAGGTAGAATTCGAAGCCGCCTGTCGTGCTCATGCCCTGGATCGGCGGCGGATTGAACCCGATCACCACGCCGTCGCGGAAATGGGCGTTCAGGGCGGCGAACGATGGGGCAAGGTTGCGTGCATCCTGTGCCGGCTCCTTGCGCTCCGACCAGTCCTTCAAGGTGACGAAGGAGACGCCCGAGTTGGTCTTCTGCGCACCCGACAGAAGATCGAAGCCGGAGAAGGTGACGACGTTGGCCACGGCCGGGTTCTTGCCCAGCTCCTCTGTGGCCTTGGCCGTGACCTCGCGCGTGCGCGAGAGCGATGCGGCGGGCGGCAGGGCGGTCACCAGGAAGACGTAGCCCTGGTCCTCGTTGGGCACGAGACCGCCCGGCACGCGCTGGAACAGAAAGACGGTCGCGGCGATGAGGACGGCGAAGCCCGCCAGCCCCAGCACCGTGCGCTTCAGCAGGAACGACACGCCGCCGGTGTAGCGCTCGGTCACCCAGTCGAAGCCCTTGTTGAACTGGGCGAAGGGCCACCACGGCTTTTCGTGGCCGGGCTTCAGGATCAGTGCCGCCAGCGCGGGCGTCAGCGTGAGTGCCACGATGCCCGAGATCACCACCGAGACGGCGATCGTCACCGCGAACTGACGATAGAGTTCGCCGGCCAGCCCGCCCAGGAAGGAGACGGGGATGAACACCGCGCAGAGGACCAGGACGATGGCGATGACCGGACCCGTCACCTCCTGCATCGCCTGGATCGCGGCATCGCGCGGGCTCTTGCCCTGCGTGGTCATGATCCGCTCGACATTCTCCAGCACCACGATCGCGTCATCGACCACGATGCCGATCGCCAGCACCAGTCCGAACAGGGTCAGCAGGTTGATGGAGAAGCCCAGCAGGTACATGCCGGCGAAGGTGCCGATGATTGAGACCGGGATGGCGATGACCGGGATGATCATCGCGCGCACGCTCTGCAGGAAGAGAAAGACGACCAGCACCACGAGGACGATCGCCTCGATGAAGGTGATGACCACCTCTTCGATCGACACCTCCACGAAGCGCGTGGTGTTGAACGGCACGTCGTAGCGCAGCCCGTCGGGGAAGCGCTTGGAAATGCGCTGCATGGTCTCGTTGACCGACCGGGCGACCTCCAGCGCGTTGGCGCCGGGCTGCAGGTAGACGCCGATCGGGACCGCGGGCGCACCGTTGAAGATCGCGGAAAAGCCGTAGGTCAGCGCGCCCAGCTCGACCCGCGCCACGTCCTTCAGGCGCAGCGCCCCGCCGATCTCGTCGGAGCGGATGATGATGTTCTCGAACTGCGTGGGATCGACCAGCCGCGGCGGCGTCGTCACCGAATAGGTGAACGCCTGGGGGTTCTTCATCGGCTCCTCGCCGAAACGGCCGGCGGCGAACTGCGAGTTCTGCTCGCGCACGACCGCCGCGACCTCGCCCGGCGTCAGATTGTATTGCGCGAGCTTGTCGGGCCGCAGCCAGATGCGCATCGAGTAATCCGAGGCCCCGAACAGGGCGGCGTCGCCGACGCCCGGCAGGCGGCGCAGCTCGTCGATCACGTTGACCAGCGCGTAGTTGCTGATGAACACCGTGTCGTAGCGCCGGTCCGGCGACGACATGGCCATCACCATCAGGATCGAAGAGGAGCGCTTCTGGACCACGACACCCTGACGCGACACCTCCGCCGGCAGAAGCGGCAGCGCACGCTGGACGCGATTGTTGACGTTGATGGCGTTCTGGTCGGGATCGGTGCCGATCTGGAAGCTGATGGTGAGGCTCATCGTGCCCGAGCCGGTCGAGGTCGAGCGCATGTAGATCATGCGTTCGACGCCGTTGATCTGCTGTTCCAGCGGCGCCGCCACGGTCGAGGCGATGGTCTCGGCGGTGGCGCCGGGGTAGCTCGCCGTCACCACCACGTCGGGCGGCACGATCTGCGGATACTGCGAGATCGGCAGCGCCCGCATGGCGACGAGCCCGGCCAGCACGATGACGATCGACAGGACGCTGGCGAAGACCGGCCTGTCGATGAAGAACTTGGAGATCACGGTCTGGTCCCGCTTCCGGCAGGCACCGCCTGAGTCGCAGGGGCAGCGGGTGCAGCGGGCGCCACCGGCATCACCTTCATCCCGGGCCGTACACGGATCACGCCGTCGATGACCACCTTTTCGCCCGCCTTCAGTCCGCTCTTCACGATCCAGCCCCGCTCGACCTCGCGGTCGAGCTTGACCGGGCGCAGCTGCGCCACGTCATTGGCTTCGAGCACGTAGACGGCCGCTCCCTGCGGCCCCTGAACGATCGCCGTCTGCGGCACCAGGATCGCGTTCGGCATGGTGACGCCGAGGATGTCGACCCGAACGAACTGACCGGGCAGCAAGCCGCGCTCCTCGTTGGGAAAGACCGCTCGGATCTGAACCGTGCCGGTGCGCGGATCGACGATGCCGGAACTGGTGTCGACCCGGCCGTCCAGCGGATAGAGGTCGCCATTGCCGAACCGCAGCTTCACGGTGACGTCGCTCTCGGTCAGCGGCCGGGCCCGCGTGGCGTTGATCTCCTTGAGCTCCCGCAGTTCGCCATCGGTCGTGGTGAAATACACATAGGCGGGATCGAGCTGGGTGATCCTGGTCAACAGCGTCTGCTGCGGCTGAATCAGCGTGCCTTCGGGGGGCGAAGCCTCGATGCTGGTGAGGCCGGCAATCGGTGCCTTGATCACCGTGTATTCGAGATTGAGGTTTGCGGTCTGCACATCGGCCTTGGCCGACGCCAGGGCCGCGGTCGCCTGCTCGCGGGCAGCGGTCGCGTCTTCCAATGCCTTCTGCGTGGAGACCTGACGCGCCGCCAGTCCCTCGACGCGCGTGAAGTTCTCACTGGCCTGGGTGAGCGTCGCCTGGGCCTGGGCCTCCTGTGCCTTGGCGCGTGCCAGCGAGGCCTCGAAGCTGCGCGGATCGATGCGGAACAGCACGGCGCCCGCCTTTACCGGCTCGCCGTCGGTAAACTCGCGCTTCTGCAGGATGCCGCCAACCTGCGAGCGGATTTCGACCACGCGGAAGCCCGACACACGGCCGGAATAGCGCAGAGGCAGCGGCACGTCGGCTGTCGCGAGCTGGACCACGCCGACTTCCGGTGGCGGTGGCGTGGCGGCGACCGGCGGCGCCTTCGGCTCGCGCAGGGCAAACCAGTAGACCGCCGCGGCGACGACCGCGACCACGACGACCGCCAGCACGGCGACGCGGGCCGGTGGAACGTTCACGGCCATCTGGCTAGGACTTCACGGTGAGCGTAGCCGAGGTCAAGAAGACGTCCCCCTGTCGCAGGTGTACCCGGCCCGGAGCAACTCAGCTCGCGGGCGCAGAAACACCGGGGGAAACGACGCGCTACGCCAAACGTTCCGCCGTCGCGGCAGAAAGCTTCGTCACCCGCCTTGCGCGAGGGCGTCGTCGATTGCGCGGCCGAGACGATCGACAATGTCGCCGATCTGCTCGGCGGTCACGATGAACGGCGGGGCCAGCAGGACATGGTCGCCGCGCTGTCCGTCGATCGTGCCGCCCATCGGATAGACCATGAGGCCGCGCGCCATCGCCGCCTTCTTCACCTTCGCATGGAGCTTGAGGGCGGGATCGAACGGCTCGCGGGTCGAGCGATCCTCGACCAGCTCGACCGCCTGTAAGAGACCGCGGCCGCGAATGTCGCCGACATGCGGATGATTCCCGAATCGCTCACCCAGCCGGCGCTGCAGGAGCGCGCCCATCGCCTTTACGTTGGCGAGAAGATCGTCGCGCCGGATCGTCTCCTGCACGGCAAGGCCCGCGGCACAGGCCATGGGATGTCCCATGTAGGTATGACCGTGCTGGAAGAAGCCGCTGCCCTTCGCGAAGGTCTCGTAGATATGCTTGCCCAGGAGCACCGCGCCGATCGGCTCGTAGCCGCCGCCCAGACCCTTGGCGATGGTCATCAGGTCGGGCGCGATGCCTTCCTGCTCGCAGGCATGCAGCGTGCCGGTGCGGCCCATGCCGCACATCACCTCGTCGAGGATCAGCAGCACGCCGTGGCGGTCGCAGATCTCGCGGATGCGCTTGAAGTAGCCCGGCGCCGGCGGCACCGCGCCCGAGGTCGCACCGACCACGGTCTCCGCGACGAAGGCCATCACCGTGCCGGCCCCCAGCTCGAGGATCTTCTCTTCCAGCAGGTCGGCGGCCCGCAGCCCATAGGCCTCGTCGGACTCGCCCGGCTGCTGGAAGCGATAGGCGAAGCAGGGATCGATGTGATGCGTCTCGATCAGCAGCGGCGAGAACGGCGCGCGCCGCCACGCATTGCCGCCGGCCGCCAGCGCGCCCAGCGTATTGCCGTGATAGCTCTGACGCCGCGCGATGACGTGGCGGCGTGCCGTCTCGCCGCGCTCGGTGAAGTATTGGCGCGCCATCTTGAGGGAAGCCTCGACCGCCTCGGAGCCGCCGCTCACCAGGTAGACGTGGCCGAGGCCCTTGGGCGCATCCTCGATCAGGCGGTCGCCGAGCCGTTCGGCGACGTCGGTCGTGAAGAAGCCGGTATGGGCATAGGCGAGCCTGTCGAGCTGCTCGTGCAGCGCCGCGGTCACCGCGGGATGGCCGTGGCCGAGGCACGAGACGGCCGCCCCGCCCGAGGCATCGAGGTAGCGCTTGCCGGTGCTGTCGACGATTTCGATGCCCGAGCCGCTGGCGGCAACGGGAAGGGACGAGCCGATCTGACGATGCAGGATATGGGTCATGGTCTTTTCCGGGGAAGGCGACGTGGCAGGTGGACGCCGAAAGCCGAAAGCTGGGCTTCGGTGCGCTCGAGCGCTTCCAGCGCCCGGTTGCCGCCGGCTCCGGCCACCAGCGCGGCGAGGATTTCGGCGACCGCCAGCAGCGGCGTCATGGTGTGAAAGAAGGAGGGGCTGTCGGTCGCCACCAGGAGCGTGGCGGTGGCGCGCGCGGCGAGCGGCGAGACTTCGCTGTCGGTGATCGCCACCAGCGGCACGCCGGCGGCGGTGGCGTAGTGCGCGGCCTCGATCGCAGCACGGGCATAGGGCTCGACGCTGGCGGCCAGCAGCACGTCGTCGGGCCCGGCGTCGCGGATGGCGTCGAGGCCGGTGCCGCCGGCGTCGTCGAGCATCACGGTTTTGTCGCCCAGCAGCGACAGCATGTAGTGGAAGTGCCAGGCCGCCGCGTGGCAGGAGCGCAGGCCGAGGCAGTAGACGCGACGGGCCGCGTGAAGGTGGCGGGCGGCAACCGCCAGCCGTTCCAGCGATTGGGGTTCGGCCAATTGCGCGATCTGCCGCGAGAGTGAGCGCGCCATGTCGGCGGCCAGCGCGCGCTCGCCGTGAAGCCCCTGCACCTCGACCTGAACGCCGGCCTTGCCCGCGAAGCCCAGCGCCCCCGAGCGCACCGCACCGGCATAGAGCGCGCGGACTTCGTCGTAGCCGTCGAGTCCCAGCCGCTTGGCCAGCCGCGTCATGGTCGCGGCCGGCACGCCGGCACGTCGCGCCTGCTCGCGCATCGAGAGCAGGGCGACGTCGTCGGGCCGGTCGAGCATGTAGCGCGCCGCGATCTTGAGTTGCGGCGACAACAGCTCGTAGGCCTCGACGATCGATGCGCTCAGAGGCCCGCCGGTCATCGTTCCGTCTCCGCGGCGTGCCTCAGCGCAGCGGCACCGGGTACATCAGGCCGCTCTTGGTCCACAGGGCGTTGAGCCCGCGCGGGAGCTTGAGCGGGCTGTCCATGCCGACGTTGCGCTCGAAGCTCTCGCCGTAATTGCCGACCTGCTTGACGATGTTGTAGGCCCACTTCTCGTCGATCTGCAGCGCCTTGCCGTTGCCCGGCGTGACACCGAGGAAGCGCTTCACCAGCGCATCGGTCGACTTCAACTGCTCGTCGACATTGGCCTTGGTGATGCCGCGCTCCTCGGCCTCGAGCATCGCCATGAACGACCAGCGCACGACGGTCATCCAGACATCGTCGCCGCGACGAACGAACGGGCCCAGCGGCTCCTTCGAGATCAGCTCGGGCAGCACCATGTAGTCGGCCTGCTTGCCGCGGGTCGCCAACGCCGACGCGAGGGCCGAGGAATCCTGGGTCATGGCATCGCAACGGCCGGCGAAGAACGCCTCGTACATGACGTCCTGGCTCTCGAAGACGACGGCCTTGATTTGCAGGTTCCGGCCGCGGAACCAGCTCGCCATGTTGAACTCGTGGGTCGTGCCTTGGGCGACGCAGATCGTGGCGCCGGCCAGCTCTGCGAGACCCTTCACGTTCAGCTTCTTCGGCACCATGAAGCCCTGGCCGTCATAGAAGTTGATGCCGGCATACTGGATGCCGAGGCCAGCATCGCGCTCGAGCGTGATGGTCGAATTGCGGACCAGCACGTCGATCTCGCCCGACTGCAGGGCGAGGAAGCGCTGTTGCGCCGACAGCGGCACGTATTTGGCCTTGGTCGCGTCGCCCAGCACGGCGGCGGCCACGGCATTGCACATGTCGATGTCGAGGCCGGTCCACTTGCCCTGGCTGTTGGGCAGCGAGAAGCCGGCGAGCCCGACATTGACGCCACAGATGACCTGGTCCCGCTTCTTCACGGTTTCGAGCGTCGACGGCGTCTGCGCCGAGACGCTGGCGGCCGTAAAGGCAATGGCGCCGAACGCGGCGCCGGCAGCGAAAAGTCGCTTGAGCATATGATCCCCCGAAAAAAGATCTCCGAGACTATCCCGCCGAAGCCTCGGTCTGCAACGAACGAATCTCTCGGAATATTATTGATCCGTTTGTTTCAAAATGTGTTCTGTCGGCTGGCAATGCCAGCACCGCAAAAGCGGTTTCTGTCATGCATCTCAGTTACTTCGGCAGCAATTGACACTGGGTTGCACTGCAACCACATGTCGACTTCGCGACGCAAAATGTTCGCGGGGGAGTCTACAAGTGTCCGTCCGTCGCCGCTTCCTGGCTCTTGCCAGTCTTTTCCTTTGCGCTCTTCCCGTCGCGTCTTTCGCCCAGGGCGGCCCGCCGGCGATGCCGGTCACGGTCTCCGAGCCGATCGCCAAGCGCGTCACGCAGTGGGACGAGTACTCCGGTCGCTTCGAAGCCGTCGCGTCGGTCGAAGTGCGCGCGCGCGTGTCGGGCTTCATCGACAAGATCGATTTCCGCGACGGCCAGCTCGTGAAGGTGGGCGACCCGCTCTTCACCATCGACAAGCGGCCCTATGAGATCGCCGTCGAATCGGCGGAAGCCGAAGTCGCGCGCAACAAGGCCCAGGTCGATCTGGCGGAGCTGCAGGTCGGTCGCGGCGCTTCCCTCATTTCCTCCCGCACCATCACCGAGGCGGAGCAGGATTCGCGCAAGTCGACGCTCGCCGTCGCCCGCGCCCAGCTCAAGTCCGCCGAGGCGGCCCTGCGCAACGCCCAGCTCAACCTCGAATGGACGCATGTCACGGCGCCGATCGCCGGTCGCATCTCCGATCGCAAGGTCGATGCCGGTAACCTGATCTCGGGCGGCCAGACCGGCGCGACGCTGCTCGCCACGATCGTGACGCTCGATCCCATTCGCTTCGTCTTCGACATCTCCGAGGCCGATCATTTGCGTTACAATCGCCTGATCCTGTCGGGCGCCCTTGCCTCCTCGCGTGACGGGGCCAATCCCGTCCGCATCCGTCTGTCCGACGAGACCGACTGGAAGCGCACCGGCAAGGTCGACTTCGTCGACAACGCGATGACCGCGCGGTCGGGCACGATCCGCGTGCGCGCCCTGGTCGACAACAAGGACCAGCTCCTGACGCCAGGCATCTTCGGCCGGCTGCAGCTGTTCGGCGGCGAGTACGACGCGCTGCTGATCCCCGACTCGGCCATCATCTCCGACCAGGCACGCAAGATCGTCTTCACCGTCGGCGACGACGGCGTGGTGCAGGCCAAGCCCGTCACGCTGGGCACGCTCGTCGACGGCCTGCGCGTGATCCGCTCCGGCCTCACGCCCACCGACAAGGTGGTGCTCGACGGCCTCGCCAATCCCATGGTCCGGCCCGGTGCGAAGGTCGTGCCCCAGAAGGGCGAGATCGTCGCCAAGGCCAAGTAAGGGCCCCCCCATGCGCTTTTCACATTTCTTCATCGACCGGCCGATCTTCGCATCGGTGCTCTCGGTCATCATCGTGATCGTGGGCTTCATCGCCCAGCGCGGGCTTCCCGTGGCGGAATATCCCGAGATCGCGCCGCCCACCGTCAACATCACCGCGACCTATCCCGGCGCCTCCGCCGAGGTGATCGCCGAGACCGTCGCCACGCCGATCGAGCTCGAGGTCAACGGCGTCGACGACATGCTCTACATCGAATCGCAGTCGACCGGTGACGGTCGTCTGTCGATCAACGTCGTGTTCAAGCCCGGCGTCGACATCGACCAGGCGCAGGTGCTGGTGCAGAACCGCGTCGCGGTCGCCCAGCCGCGCCTGCCCGAGGACGTGCAGCGTCTCGGCATCGTGGTCCGCAAGGCCTCGCCCGACCTGATGATGGTCGTGCACATGGTCTCGCCGGACGGCAGCCGCGACCAGCAGTACATATCGAACTACGCCACGCTCTACGTGAAGGACGTGCTGACCCGCGTCGACGGCGTCGGCAACGTGCTGGTGTTCGGCGGCCGCGACTACTCGATGCGCGTCTGGCTCGATCCCGCGAGGGTCGCCGCGCGCAACCTGACGGCCGGCGAAGTCGTGCTGGCGCTGCGGGCGGCCAACCTCCAGGTGGCGGCGGGCGCGGTCAACCAGGCCCCGGCGGTGTCGCCGGGTGGGTTCACCCTGTCGGTGCGCACCCTGGGGCGGCTGAGTTCGCCCGAGGAGTTCGAGAACATCGTGATCCGTGCCGAGCCGGACGGGTCGGTGACGCGCCTGCGCGACATCGCCCGCGTCGAGCTGGGCGCGCAGGACTACACGCTGAATGCCTACCTCAACAACAAGACGGCCACCGCGCTCGGCATCTTCCAGCGCCCGGGGTCCAACGCGCTCGCCACCTCGGACGCGATCATCGCCGAGATGGAACGGTTGAAGAAGACCTTCCCGTCGGGCCTCGACTACACGATCGTCTACAACCCCACGACCTTCATCCAGGCCTCCGTCGACGCCGTCATCACGACCCTGTTCGAAGCGGTGATCCTGGTCGTGATCGTCGTGATCCTGTTCCTGCAGACCTGGCGCGCGGCGATCATCCCGATCCTCGCCATCCCGGTCTCGCTGATCGGGTCCTTCGCGATCATGGCGGCGGCGGGCATCTCCTTCAACACCCTGTCGCTGTTCGGCCTGGTGCTCGCGATCGGCATCGTGGTCGACGACGCCATCGTCGTGGTCGAGAACGTCGAGCGCTACCTGACACAGGGCATGTCGCCCAAGGAGGCGGCGCACAAGACGATGGACGAGGTCGGCGGCGCGCTGATCGCGATCTCGCTGGTGCTGATCGCGGTGTTCCTGCCGACGGCCTTCATCACGGGCCTGCAGGGCACCTTCTACAAGCAGTTCGCCATCACCATCGCTGCCTCGACCGCGATCTCGGCCTTCGTGTCGCTGACGCTGTCGCCGGCGATGGCGGCGCTGCTGCTGAAGACCCATGCGCTGTCGCATGTCGAGAAGCCCAAGCCCGGCCTGATGGAGCGGCTTGCCTGGCCGGTCCGCTGGTTCTTCGACCACTTCAACCGCGGTTTCGAGGCCCTGTCGAATTTCTACGGTCGCATGACGGCGCGGGTGATCCGCATGGGCTTCATCATGCTGGTCATCTATGCCGGCCTGCTGGCGCTCACCCAGAACCGCCTCGCCTCGACCCCGACCGGTCTGGTGCCGCAGCTCGACCGCTCCTACCTGATCGCGGCCATGCAGCTTCCCGCCGGCTCGACGCTCGAGCGGTCGGACGCGCTGGTCCGCAAGGCCAGCGAGATCATCATGTCGCGACCGGGCGTGGCGAACGCCGTCTCGTTCGTCGGCTTCGACGGCGCGACCTTCACCAACGCGCCGAACACGGGCGTGATCTTCGTGACCCTGAAGCCGTTCAAGGAACGGCCGGGCATCACCAAGGACATGATCCTGGCCGACCTGCGCGGCCAGATGTTCGCGCTGCGCGAAGCCTTCGTGTTCGTGCTGGAACCCCCCGCCGTGCCCGGCATCGGCACCGGCGGCGGCCTCAAGGGTTACGTGCAGGACCGGGCGTCGCGCGGACTGACGGCCCTCGAAGGCGCCACCTGGGCGCTTGCAGGGGCGGCCGGACAGGCGCCGGGCCTCACCCAGGCCTTCACGCTCTACAATACGCGCACGCCGCAGATCTTCGCCGACATCGACCGCACCAAGGCAGAGCAGCTCGGCGTGCCGATCTCGCGCGTCTTCGAGACGCTGTCGGCCTACATGGGCTCGGCCTACGTCAACGACTTCAACATCCTCGGCCGCACCTACCGCGTGACCGTGCAGGCCGACGATCCCTATCGCCTCACGCTGCGCGACGTCGAGAACCTCAAGACGCGCAGCGTGAGCGGCGAGATGGTGCCGATCGGCGCCGTCGCGACCTTCCAGGACATCACCGGTCCCTACCGTGTCGCCCGCTACAATCTCTATCCGGCGGCCGAAGTGCAGGTGGCCCTGCAGCGCGGCTACTCCTCGGGGCAGGGCATCGCCACCATGGAGGCGCTGGCGGAGAAGGTGCTGCCGTCAGGTTTCGGCTTCGAGTGGACCGAGATCGCGCTGCAGGAGAAGCTGGCGGGCAACACCGCGATCCTGGCCTTCGGCCTGGCCGTGCTGTTCGTCTTCCTGCTGCTGGCGGCGCTCTATGAGAGCTGGCTGCTGCCGCTCGCCGTCATCCTGATCGTGCCGATGTGTATTCTCGCGGCGATGATCGGCGTGAACATCCGGGGCCTCGACCGCAACGTCCTGGTCGAGATCGGCCTCGTCGTGCTGGTCGGTCTGGCGGCGAAGAACGCCATCCTGATCGTGGAGTTCGCCAAGCAGGCGCATGAGCAGGGCATGAACCGCTTCGACGCGGCGGTCACCGCCTCCAAGACGCGCCTGCGTCCCATCCTGATGACCTCGCTCGCCTTCATCCTGGGCGTGGTGCCGCTGGTCATCA
This sequence comes from Reyranella sp., assembly GCF_965279625.1. Taxonomy (GTDB): domain Bacteria; phylum Pseudomonadota; class Alphaproteobacteria; order Reyranellales; family Reyranellaceae; genus Reyranella. The sequence goes on along the minus strand of NZ_OZ257251.1, from coordinate 3,404,795 downwards.
GCACGGGCGCCGGCGCGGAGATGCGCCAGTCGCTCGGCACCGCGGTGTTCTCGGGCATGATCGGCGTCACGATCTTCGGCCTGATCTTCACGCCGGTCTTCTATGTGCTCTCCGTCGGTCTGGCCGAGCTGCGCTTCAAATGGCGCAAGCAGGACATCAAGCCGGACCTCAAGCCGCAATAGGTGTCGGCGCAGGTGGCGGGCGCATCAGCGCGAACGCCACCTGCACGATGCCGGCGGTGAGCCCCATCGCGACACCGAGGCGCCAGGCGAGATCGTAGGAGCCCAGCGCGTCGAACAGCAGGCCGCCGCCCAGGGCGCCGACGAAGCTGCCGACCTGGTGGCTCATGAAGGCGACGCCCTGGATCATCGCCTGCCAGCGCAGGCCGAACATCTCGACCACCGATCCTGCGACCAGGGGGCCGACACCCAGCCACAGGAAGCCCATCGCCGAAGCGAAGACGAGCGTGCTGACCGGCGTCGGCGGCATCACGAAATAGCAGGCCAGCACGATCGAGCGGGCGATGTAGATGCCGCCCAGCAGGCCGAGTTTGGGCCAGTGACCGCCGGCCCAGCCGAAGAACAGGCTGCCGAACACGTTGAACAGCGCGATCGCGCCCAGCGCGCCGGCGCTGAGCGACGGATCCATGCCGCAGATCGCGAGATAGGACGGCAGGTGCGTGGTGATGAACAGCAGCTGCATGCCGCAGACGAAGTAGGCGGCCGTCATCACCAGGAAGGACGGGTGGCGAAGCGCCGCGCGAAGTGCGATCCGCGGAGACGCTGCACTGATGTCGCCCGCCGCCGGGGTCGGAGGGGCCAACCGGTCGATCCGGCCCGCGATCCAGGCGGCTGGCAGCATGAAGACGGTCAGCGCGAGGAAGCCCAGCAGCCCGGCGCGCCACCCCAACTCGACCGTGAGGGTCTGGCCGAGGGGCGCCGAGAGCAGCGCCCCCAGCGAGCCCGTCGCGGTGATCGCGCCCAGCACGAAACTGCGCGACTTTGCCGGCACCGCGCGGGCGCCCACGGCGAGCGAGATCGCGGAGGCCGTACAGGCCAGCGCCATCCCGATCAGCACACCACCGCCCAGCATCACGCCGGTCATGCCGTCCGCCCTCGAGAACAGGCCGAGCCCGGCAACGTAGAGGGCCGCGCCACCGACCATGATCGGCCGAAAGCCCAGCCGCACCGCCAGCGCTCCCGCGACCGGCTGCAGGAAACCCCAGGCGAGGTTCTGGACGGACATGGCCAGGGCGAAGTCGGAGACCGTGAGCGCGATGTCGCGCGTGAGCGACGGCATCACGAGGCCGAAACTCTGGCGCACGCCCATGCCGAGGCTCAACATGACCGAGGCGCCGATCAGGATCGGCAGGACGGGCCGCAGGTCCTTGAGGGTGGTCATGGCAGCGCCCTTCCGAAATTACACAATTCTGTGTAATCTACGGACGGCACCGGAAAAAGGTCAAGACGGCATGGCGAGAGCGGATGTCAGGGCAGCGATGCAGGAACGCATCCTCGAGACGGCGGACCGGCTATTCTACGGCCAGGGCATCCGTGCCGTCGGCGTCGACACGATCGCGGCCGAGATCGGCATCAGCAAGCGCACGCTCTACAATCACTTCCCGTCGAAAGACGATCTGATCGTGGCCTACCTGTCGCGCCGGCTGAAACCCGCGCCGCCGTCCGACCGGCCTCCGCTGGAACAGATTATGGGCGCCTTCGACCGGCTGGAGCGCACGATCGCGACCGGTGTGTTTCGCGGCTGCCCCTTCGTGAACGCCGTGGCCGAGCTCAAGGAGCCGGCGCACGCCGCCAACAGGATCGCGCTGGCCTTCAAGGAACAACGGCGCACTTGGTTTCAGGCGCTGTTGCAGCAGCTCGGCATCGAGGAGGCCGAATCCCTGTCGCTGCAGCTCCAGATCCTGATCGATGGCGCCATCGCCGCCGCCATCGTACGCGGCGACCCCAAGGTCGCGGCGGCGGCGCGTGAAGCGGCGACTGTGTTACTGAAAGCGGCGGGTGTGTCTTCTATTCGCAAGACTCCCCGCCCCTGTCATCCTGAGCGCAGCGAAGGCTCTAACGTCCGATAAGGAGTGCTCTGGTCGTTCCGCCAGGTCCTTCGCTGCGCTCACGACGACAAGGAGAAGTTACGTCGGATCGGGCCGCAGCACGCGATGCAGATCGAGCACCGGCGGCTTGTGCCCCAGTTGCGAGAGCAGCGTGTGCACCTGGGCCCTGTGGTGGGTCTGGTGATTGAAGAAGTGCGGCAGGATCACCGACCAGGGATCCTCGGTGTCGAAACCGGAATTGTTGACGTACCTCACGCTGCCCCCTTCGAAGCCTTCGGGCAGGTTCGCGAAGAAATGCTCCATATGACGGTCGAGGCGCTCGCGTTCCGCGCGCAACGCTTCGAACTTCTCGAACTGGACCGCGCCCAAGCCAGTGGACACATGCGCGCCGCCTTCGAACCGCGCCATCCAGATCCGGTCACCCAGCAGCAGATGGTTCAGCGTACCGTGCACGCTGCCGAAAAAGGCGCCGAGATCGCGACGGTACTCGGCACCGGAGAGCCCGGCGCAGGCCGCATACAACTTCTCGTTGGCCAGCCGGTTGTAGCGGGCGTACTGCGCCCAGATCCCGCTCATGGCCTGCCCCGCGACGCGACGTTAGCGAGCCGCGGCGGAAACCCAGCGGGCGAAGTGGCGAATGAGGCCGGCCACGGCGGCGCCCCGCAGGCGCAGCGCACGGGCTTCTAGGGCGCGACGTTCGGCAATGGTGGGATAAGGCGTCGTAAACATGGGAAAGACCTCCAAGGGTTGAAAGGAACTAATTCCGTTCTTCCTGGGGGTTAATACGGAGTGTATGACCAACACTCGTGAATACTATTCATTAATGGCGCAATGATCGATCATGCGAGCGAGATGGCGGCCTTCGTCCGGGTCGTTGATTCGAAAGGCTTTTCCGCTGCTGCGCCCAGCCTCGGCCTGACCCCGTCGGCGGTCAGCAAACTGGTGACGCGCCTGGAAACGAGGCTGGGCGTGCGGCTGCTCCAGCGCACCACCCGGGCGATCAGCCTCACCGAAGAGGGCGAGGCGTTCTACGCCACGGCGCGGCGCATCGTGGGCGAGATCGAGACCCTGGAGAACCAGATCAGCGGCCAGAGCGGCACGCCGCACGGACTGCTCAAGGTCACGACCTCGCTCGCTTTCTCGACCCATCAGCTGGCGCCCGTCATCGCGGAGTTCCTCGAACGCTATCCGCTGCTGCAGCTCGAGCTGATGCCGACCGACCGGGTGGTCGACATGATCGAGGAAGGGGTCGATGTGGCGATCCGAATCGGGCGACTGGCCGACACCAGCTTCATGGCGCGCAAGATCGGCGAGGATGTTCGGCTGGTCTGCGCCTCGCCCGCCTACCTTCGAAATCGTCGCCCGCTGCAGCGGCCGGAGGACCTGACGCGCCACAACTGCATCGTCTCGCGCGACCGCACCTATCTCAACCGCTGGCCGTTCCGCATCGATGGCGAGATCCGCGAGATCGAGGTCGGCGGCCGGGTCGCCGTCACCGAGGGCGAGGCCCAGATGCGGCTGGCGCTGCAGGGGCTGGGCATCGTGCGCCTGACTCGCCTGACGGTCGCCTCGGCCATCAAGAACGGCGAGCTGGTCTCGCTGCTGGAGGCGTTCCGGGCCGAACAGCCGATCCCGATCCATGCGGTCTATCCGCACCGTCGGCATCTCGCGCCGAAGGTGACGGCCTTCATCGATTTCATTCTGGAGAAGTTCTCGCCGCCGCCGTGGGAGATCTAGGGGTGGAGATTTAACCGCCGGGATGATGCTAGGGTCCCGCCCAACAAACATAGGGAGGCAAGATGAACGCCGAGACCGACCTTTTCGTGCAGGCCTTCTGGGTCAAGTGCCGCGACATCATCCGGCCCGAACTCGACGAGGCCGTCGATGCCCTGCGCCATGCCGGCCACGATGCCAATATCTCGACCCTGGAATTCTCGCCCGACGAGAAGACCGCGCCCGAGAGCGGCCCGACCCTCATGCTGACCATCCATACCAGCGGAGCGTCCAACACCCGCCTGCTGCGCTACCGCGGCGACGTGCAGGCGAAGGAGATCGAGGTCATGGCCTCGGAGTGCAAGACCTCGCGCTACGATCTCTCCGCGGTTACGCAGGCCGGCGTGAAGAACGACATCGCGCTCTGCTTCGGATCGTTGCTCAAGACCAAGTAACCCTGGGAGGATTCCATGGCCGATGCCATCGACGACCTGTTCCGCCGCTTCGGCAAGGCCTTCAACAAGGCCGATGTCGACGCGATCGCCGACTGCGTGACCGACGATTTCGAATGGCGCCTGAATACCGGCGGCGCGCCAACCGGGCGGGTGCTCAAGGGCAAGGAGGCGCTGCGCGCGCACTTCGCCGACAAGAGCACGGCGCATCGCGAAGTGCGTTTCTCCGAGGCCAGCATCCATCGCGCCGGCGACAAATTGTTCGGCACCTTCCGCGCCACCGGTATCGACCATGCCGGCAAGCCGTTCGATCGCTACGGCATCGACCTCTACGAGGTGAAGGACGGCAAGATCGCGCTCAAGGACAGCTACATGAAGGCCGAGTGACTTCGATGTCGAACGATACCGTGCTCTGGGAAATCGACCGCCGCGGCGTGGCCACCGTCACGCTGAACCGGCCCAAGGTGAACAACGCCTATAACGGCGACCTCATCCAGGGCCTGCACGACGCGATGGATGCGCTGGGTTCTGAGAGCGGCTTGCGCATCGTCGTGCTGCGCGGCAACGGCAAGCATTTCCAGGCCGGCGCCGATCTGTCGTGGATCACCGGCGTCGCCAAGCAATCGCCCGCCGAGAACGAGAAGGTGAGCCGTCTCACCGCCGAGGCGGTGAAGCGTCTCGACACCTGTCCTGTGCCGACGCTGGCACTGATCCAGGGCGGCTGCTTCGGCGGTGGCACCGGCATCGCGGCGGCCTGCGATGTCGTCGTGGCGCAGGAGGATGCGCTCTTCTCCATTAGCGAGACGCGCTGGGGCCTGATGGCCGGCATCATCCTGCCGCAGCTCTGCCAGGCCATCGGCCTGCGCCAGACGCGCCGCTACGCGCTGACCGGCGAACGCTTCGGCGCCCACGATGCGCGCCGTCTCGGCCTGGTGCACGAAGTCTGCCCGGTGGGCGGTCTGGCCGAAGCCGGCGAGAAGATCGTCGAGTCCGTGCTGATGAACGCCCCGCGCGCCACCACCGCGACCAAGCTGCGCTCGCTGGCTTCCGCCCGCGCCTTCATCGACGAGGGCGAACTGCGCGATCTGATCGACGAACACGCCCGCACCCGCCAGCAGGACGAAGCCACCGAAGGCCTCGCGAGCTTCAGAGAGAAGCGCAAGCCGTCCTGGTATCCGGGCTAAAAAAAGCCGTCGTCTCTCCGCTCCGGTCGAGACGAAGCCTTTCTTTGCTTGTCATCTTGAGCGCAGCGAAGGATCTGGCGCCAGCAACGGAGTCCTTTGCTCGCTCCGTCAGGTCCTTCGCTGCGCTCAGGACGACAACAGCGATCTACTCCGCCGCCTGCTTCTGTGCGAGGCGATCGGGCGTCAGCGTGTAGGTCGTGAACTGGCGGTTCAGCGCCGGCATCGGGCAGGCTTCGAGATGGCCCTCGGCCGGGCGCATCAGGATCATGGCCGTGGTCGCCGTCGAGACGCCGCGCGAGTTGAGGCGGGGCGGGCGGCACACCGAGTAGGGCGTGCCCCAATCGTCGAAGAAGGCCTGACGGAAATCTTCCAAAGTGAGTTTGCCGCGCTTGGGCGAGAGCTGATCACGCACCCGCTTGTCGCGATAGATCGAGTCCGGCGTCTCGGCGAGGCCGGTGTCCTTCACCTTGGCGCGCGCCGAATCGGCGATCCAGTGATTGGCGTGCACATAGAGGCCGCGGTCGGGCGCGATCCAGAACGTCTCGTCGGGCGCGCATTCGAAGCCGAAGGCCTCGCCGCCACAATGGCTGACGGCCATGTGGTTGGAGCCGGGCTTGGGCGTCGAGACGATGGTCTGCACCGCATGGGCGAGGTGCGCGGCCTCCAGCACCTTGCGGCGGATGAAGGGCAGCGGCACGCCCTGCCCGCGCTGATAGTCGCGGTCGCATTCCAGGGCGTTGGCCGTGAGGCCGATGCCGGCCGAGTTGAGGCCCGAACGCGCAAGGCCACCCGCTTCGGTGAAGGTCAGGATATCGGGTCCGTCGTCGCGCCGGATGCGCAGCACCACGCCGGTCTCGGCGCACTCCGACCGCCAGTCCCAGTTCTGGCCATGCAGCAGCACGCCATCGCTGCTGGCTTCGGGCAGCGCGAGCGCCGCGGTGCAGCCGTCGGGAAAGTGCTTGGCGGCCTGCTGCTTGCGCGCCGCGACCACCATCTCGGTGCGGGCGTTCATCAGCACCACGGCAGCGAAGGGCTCGTTCGCGCCTTCGGCGATGCCGCGCATTTCCTCGACATAGGCCGGATCGAACCTGTCGATCAGCGGCACCATCGCCTCAGCGCGCCGCTCCAGCTCCTTCCAGTCGACGCCCGTCTTGAGCAACGACTCGGCGTACATCTTCGCGCCGCGCTTCAAACGATCCGCGGCGGCCTTGCCGTGAATCCGACCCCGCTCCCTGGGACCGCCGGACAGATCGATCAGCGGGAAGGGAGCGTAGTCGGTCATGGCAGCCTCTTAAGCGTGACCCAGCAGGGCCTGGCGGAAACGGTCCTTGAGATGCGCGCCATCCTGCGGCGGCATCACGAACTCCAGCTTCTCTACCATGACCTTCACGAGCCGGAACACCGGCCCCTTCTTGGTGCGCACGTCCTTCACGAACTCTGCGACCTCGCCGGCCTCACGCACCGTCGTGGCGTCGGCGATGCCGCAGCCGCGGGCGATCATGGCGAGATCGGTGCCGGCGCCGGAATCGGTCGGGCCGTTGTTGCGCGGGCTGGTGTGGGTGGCCTGGTTGCCGGTCTCGCCGAACTTCTCGTTGTCGAGCACGACGATCGCCAGGTTCTCCGGCATCTGGGTCGCCACGGTGGCCAGCGAGCCCAGGCTCATCAGCATGTCGCCGTCGCCGGTGATGACCAGCACGCGCTTCGTGGGCTGCGCCAGGGCAAGGCCCAGGCCCATGCCGACCGGGGCGCCCATCGAGCCCCACAGCGGCATGTTGAGCGGCCGATCGCCCGCAGCGGTTATGTCCCAGTTGGACGAGCCGAGGCCCGCGATCACCAGCAGATTATCGTCGGCGCCGTCGAGGAGTTGCTTCACCAGAGGGCGGCGCTGCAGCGTGGCCCTGTGCGCTTGCGTGCTCATCTCACTTCTTCCCGAAATTCTTGATGCCGATCAGCTTCTGGCGCAGCAGCACGGCGACGGCCTGACCGCCGTTGAAGGCCGAGCGCGCGGCGGCGTCGACCGTGGTCTTCACCTCGGCGGCATTGTCGACCGAGTAGAGCAGCACGCCCATCGCCTCGAGCACCTTGGGCGTGCCCTGGCCCATCGGATACTGCCAGGAATTGAACTCGCCCCAGTCGCCGCGCATCGTGATCAGGGTCAGGAACGGAAAGCGCAGCGTCTTGGGCATGCCCATCAGGTTGATGGTGTTGCCGACACCCGAGCTCTGCATCAGCAGCACCGAGCGCTGGCCGCCCAGCCAGGCGCCGGCGGCGAGCGGAATGCCCTCCTCCTCGGTCGTGAGGGCCAGGGTGCGGATCGAGTTCGACGTCTGGCAGGCCTCGATCAGCCGGCCATGGCCGGCGTCGGGCACGTGATAGACCTGCTTCACGTCATGGTCCTGGAAGACCTCGAAAATCTGGTCGCGCCAATCAACTTTGGAAGGGGCAGGCTGCGTCGGGGCGGCGGTCATGTTTCTCCCATCCGGCTCAAGTCGGCGGCACATTAGCTATAACGCCAACGAAACTCGACGACCGTTGGGAATGAACAGATATAACTATATTGTATCGCTCGATGGAGCTTTCCCAACTTCGCACCCTGATCCATGTCGCCGAGCTCGGCAGCCTGAGCAAGGCGGCCGACCGGATCGGCATCGCCCAGCCCGCGCTGAGCCGCCAGATCCGGATGCTGGAGGAGGAGCTGTCGGTCCGCCTGTTCACGCGCCACGGGCGAGGCATGGTCCTCACGGACAAGGGCCGCGAGATCCTCGAACACGCCACGCGCGTCATGACCGAGCTGGAGGAGATCCGCGCCACGGCCTCCGATCTGGACGCACCGTTGCGGGGCCGCATCTCCATCGGCTTTCCGCCGACGGTGGCTGACATCCTCTCGCTGCCCCTGGTCGCCGCGTTCGGAAAGAGCCACCCGCAGGTCGAGCTGCGGCTGGTCGGCGCCTATACGGGCCATCTGCTCGACTGGCTGCATCGCGGCGAGATCGACGTCGCCATCCTCTACGACCCGAATTCCGCCCGATCGCTGCGGTCGGAGCCGTTGCTGCTCGAGAACCTGTTCCTGATTGGCCCGCCCGACTCAGGCCTCTCGGGCGAACGCTCGATCCCGTTCAAGGACCTCGACGGCAAGCGCATCCTCCTGCCCAGCACGCGTCACGGCTTGCGAACGATCGTCGAGCAGTGCGCGGTGGAAGCCGGCATCGCACTGCACATCGCCATCGAAGCCGATTCCTACGCGACCTTGAAGGATCTGGTGCGTCATGGTCATGGCTGGACGATCCTGCCGCTGTCGCCCATTCACGACGACATCGACGCGGGCCGCCTGGCCGCGGCGCCGCTCACCGATCCGGCGCCGGTCCGGCAGCTGGTCCTGTCCTATCCGGCGGACCGGCCGGTCTCGCGTCTCACACGATTTGCCGGCGAGACGATCGCCGATATCGTTGCCGACCATGTCGAGCGGAAGATCTGGCCCGGACGACTGCTCGGTCGCGGACAACTCAGAACGGCTTGAGCACCACCAGGAAGACGATCGCGACCATCAGCAGGGTCGGTACCTCGTTCCACCAGCGATAATAGTTCGCCGGGCGTACGTTTCGATCTTCCGCGAATTCCTTGCGCCAACGTCCGTACAGGTGGTGCACGACGGTGAGGCCGCAGACCAACGCGAACTTCGCGTGCCACCAGCCGGCATGCCACCACTCGCCCTGCCAGGTGAGCGAGAGGCCGAAAACCCAGGTCAGGATCATCGCCGGGTTCATGATGCCGCGCAGCAGGCGCCGCTCCATGGTCTTGAAGGTCTCGCTCTGCACCGAGCCCTTCTCGGCATCGGCGTGATAGACGAACAGGCGCGGCAGGTAGAGCAGTCCGGCCATCCAGGCGATGACCGAGATGATGTGCAGCGCCTTCAGTACGTCGTAGAGCATCACGCCGCTCCGGCGATCAGCGGGCAACCGCGGTGGTTGCCGCTGCACGGCATCGACTTCGCACCATGACAGATCGCGACCTGCGGTTCGGCCAGGATGGCGCGTACGCGGTCGGCGAGCCCCGCGATGAAGGCGGGATGCGTGCCCACGGTCGGCACGCGAACGTAGGCCGGCACGCCGTTCTTCTCGCTGAGATGACGATACTCGATGTCGAGCTCGACCAGGGTTTCGGAATGCTCCGACACGAAGGCCAGCGGATAGAGCACGATGGCCTTGCCGTCGCTGCCCGCCCGCTGGATCTCCGCATCGGTCGAGGGGCCGATCCATTTCAGGGGCCCGACCCGGCTCTGGTAGCAGACCGACCAGTCGAGACCGCCGATGCGGTCGGCAATTGCCTTGGCGCTGCGTTCGACCTGCGCCTGGTAAGGATCACCGGCCTTGACGATCTTCTCGGGAAGCCCGTGTGCCGAGAACAGCACACGCACGGGACGATCGCCCATTTCGGCGAGGCCCTGCTTCACGAGCTCCACGGACGCCGAAATGAATCCTTCCTCGTCGGGATAGCAGCAGACGGTCTGTGTCGGCACATCGAGCTTCGCGGCCGTTGCCGCTTCCTTCCAGGCCTTCACCGAGGAGGCCGTCGTCGTGGTGGAGAATTGCGGATAGAGCGGCAGCAGGACGATGCGATCGGGCGCGAAGCGCTTCACCGAGCGCACGACGGCGTCGGTCATCGGATGCCAGTAGCGCATGCAGACATAGCCGCGCCATTCATGCTCCGAGCCCAGCGCCTCCTCGAGTGCGCGGGCCTGGGCCTCGGTCTGCCCGAGGATCGGCGAGCTGCCGCCGATCTGCGCGTAGATGGCCTGTGCCTTGGGTGCACGACGGCTGGAAATGAACCGCGCCAAGGGCAACCGGAAGAACGATGGCAGCGAGATGATCGCCGGATCGCTGAACAGGTTGCGCAGGAACGGCTGCACGGCTTCCGGCGAATCCGGGCCGCCGAGATTGAACAGGACGATGGCAATCTTCATCGCGTGATCTCAGCCCGGCTTCCAGTTGCGCACGATCTCGACCAGACGCGCGACATTGTCGGGCGGCGTCTGCGGCACCACGCCGTGACCGAGATTGAACACGAAAGAACCGTGCCCGAGCTTGTCGAGAATGCGGTTCGCCTCACGCTCCATCGCCTCGCCGCCCGCAACGACCATGATCGGATCGAGATTGCCCTGCACGGGGATGTGCGGCTGAATTTCCTTGGCCGCCCAATGCGCGCCGATACCGGTGTCGAGCGACAGGGCGCTGAACGTTTCGGGCAGGCGATACATCAGCGCCGCCGGTCCGACGGCCCGCGGAAAGGCGATGATCGGCACGTCGGGATGACGCTCGCGCAAAGACTTGGCGATCCGCACCATCGGATCGAGCGACCAATGGAAGAGCTGTTCTTCCGGCAGGACGCCTGCCCAGGAATCGAAGAGCTGGACCGCATCGACGCCGGCCTCGACCTGGTGGCCGAGATGATCGACCACCGCCTCGACGAGGAGATCGATCAGAAGCTTGAAGGATTCGGGATGGGCATAGGCCCACTTCTTCACCTTGGCGAAATCCTTGCTGCCGCTGCCTTCGATCATGTAGCAGGCGAGCGTGAACGGTGCGCCGGCGAACCCCAGCAGCGCCGTGTCGTTCGGCAGCTCTGCCCGCGTCTGGCGGATCGCCTCATAGACCGGCGCGAGATGTTCCTGAAGGCGCGCTCGTGACAGTCGGCCGAATTGCGAAGGATCGGTCAGCGCCTCGAGCTTCGGTCCCTCGCCCTCCGCGAACCAGACCTTCTGGCCGAGCGCATCCGGCACCACGAGGATGTCGGAGAAAATGATCGCCGCGTCGAGGCCGAACCGGCGGATCGGCTGCAAGGTTACCTCGACGGCCTTGTCGGGCGTGTAGCAGAATTCGAGGAACGACCGGGTCGTCGATCGCACGGCGCGATACTCCGGCAGATACCGCCCGGCCTGGCGCATCAGCCAGATAGGTGGCGTCGGATGCCTGGTTCCGGCCAACGTCTCGAGGAACTTTCCCCTCGGGTTCACACTGCTCAAGCTCTGTCCCTCATGCTTCCTTCTACTCTATTCATATTAGGTAGTAGCAGTAGTAGGGCCTGTGGCACGTGGGGATACGCCCTATTGGTGATCGTTCCCCAGGGGCCTGTGGACCGGATCGTACCGATTCCACGCGACTCCAGGGCCTGATTCCCGACTCGCAGGTCATTCATCCCAAGGTGTACGCAGGGGACGACAAGTTGGACGGCTGAGGCGAGTCGGGTCCTGAATCGGCTCGGTTTGGACAGCCGCCCCGTTTGTCCCCGAAATGCCCGCAGCAATCCCGCGTTTCTCCCGGCGTCGCTGTGGGGTAAAATGATCCGTGGCCAACCGCAATTTTCACGTCCATCTCGTGTCCGATTCGACCGGTGAGACCGTCTCGAGTGTCGCGCGCGCCTGTCTCGTCCAGTACGAGGGCATCTTCGTCCAGGAGCATGTCTGGTCACTGGTGCGTTCCCCGGCGCAGATGGAAAAGGTGATGCAGGCGGTCGAGCGCGACCGCGGTCCCGTCCTCTATACGCTGGTCGATCCCGAGTTGCGCGATGTCGTGCGCGATCATTGCCGGCGCCTGCAGCTTCCCTGCGTCGGCGTGCTCGACCAGGCGATGAGTGTGCTGGCCGTCCATTTCCATTCCAAGAGCGAGCAGTGGCCCGGCCGCCAGCATCAGCTCGACGAGGGCTATTTCGACCGGATCGACGCCATGCACTACACGCTGGCGCACGATGACGGGCAGTCGACGCACGACCTCGAGGATGCCGATGTCATCCTGGTCGGACCCTCGCGCACCTCGAAGACACCGACCTGTGTCTATCTCGCCAATCGCGGCGTGCGCGCTGCCAATGTGCCGCTGGTGCCGCAGGTGCCGCCGCCGATCGAACTCGAGCAGGCCAAGCGACCGCTGATCGTTGGCCTGATCACCGATCCCGAGCGGCTGGTGCAGATCCGCGTCAACCGGCTGCGCCTCATGCAGCAAGACACCGAGTCGGACTATACCGACATGGACACGGTGCAGGGCGAGATCCAGGAAGCGCGCCGCCTCTATGCCCGCCGCAAATGGGCGACCATCGACGTGACGCGCCGCTCGATCGAGGAGACGGCCGCGGCGATCCTTCAGATGCTGGCGACCCGCCGCGAGCAGAGGCTCCAGACGCAGTAGGAAAACCGAGGCAGGAGGCGACCATGAAGGCAGCCTGGGCAGCGTTGGTTGGGGTTCTCTCGTCAACGGTGGCCCTTGCCGCCAACGGTATCGCCGTGACGCGCGGCAGCGATTCCAATGTCTACGGCAACTGCGTGCCGAGCCTCGTCGTCGAGAACAAGACGGGCGAAACGATCGACTATCTCCAGGTCGATATCGTGCTGGCCTTGCGCGACGGCCGCCAGCGGGTCGTCGAACTGAAGTCGGCCTATCGCGAGGGGGCTCCTGCTCCCATCGCTCCCGGCGCCACGACAATACTACGCCAGCATCTGGATACGTCCCGGGCTCTGGGCGTGCCCTGCGGGGAAGTCAGCGAAAGACGGGTCTTGCGCACGATTTGCGAGATAGAGCATGGCACAGTGTGTGCATCTTCCGTCTCCGTGCAACCCTGAGGCAGTCTTCCATGAAACTCCGTCGTAGGACCGTGCTGGGCGCCGCGGGCGCTTCGCTTCTCGCTGTCCCGTTCACTGGCTCCGCCCTCGCCCAGGATTATCCGAACAAGCCTTTGAAGATGGTCGTGCCCTACCCGCCGGGCGGCGGCACGGACGGTCTCGGCCGTATCACGGCGCAGTTCCTGTCGGAGAAGCTCGGCCAGCAGATCGTCATCCAGAACATCGGGGGCGCTTCCAGCACCATCGGTTCCGACACCGTCCGTCGCGCCGAGCCGGACGGCTACACGATCCTGTTCAATGCCAGCCTGTTCGTGCTGGGCAAGACGGTGGTGCCCTCCTGCCCCTATGACCCGCAGACCGATTTCCGTCCGATCGCCCAGGCTGGCGAGGCGCCCCTGGTGCTGCTCGCCAACAACAATGTGCCGGGTGCCGACTATGGGGCCGTCATGGCGGCGGTCGCGAAGGATCCCAAGAAGTTCTTCGTGGCGATTTCCTCCGGAGGATCTGCCGGCCACATCGCCACCCTGGCGTGGCTGAAGCGCATCGGCATTCCGCTCGACCAGATCCTCTACAAGGGCACCGCGCCGGCCAATACCGACCTGATGTCAGGCAGCGTCCAGTTTTTCATGGACCCGTGGACGGCTTTGCTGCCGCTTGCCACGTCGGGCCGTGCCAAGGGCATGTTCGTGACCTCCCGGGAGCGTACGCCGCTCGCACCGAATATCCCGACGTCCGCCGAAGTGGGCCTCAAGGATTTCAATCTGAGTTCCTGGTACGGCATCTGGGCGCCCAAGGACACGCCGGACGCTGTCGTGAACAAGCTCGCCGCCGGCATGGCCGCTGTTTCCCAGGACAAGGGCTTCATCGAAAAGACGACGTCACTCGGCATCGTTCCGACCGCCCGCGGTCCCAAGGAGTTCGCCGCCTTCATCAAGACCGAGATCGAGACGAACACGGCTCTTCTCAAGGAAGCCAACTTCAAGCCGGAGTGACGGCCCTCGGCCGTCATCCCGAGCATTTGCCAGGGATCTGTCAAAAGAAGGCGGTGAACTATTCCGCCGCCTTCGCGACCGGATCGAAGCGCGAGTCGAAGTCGCGGATGGCGCGTTCGACGGCCGTGGAGATCTGCTTCAGCTTGTCCTGGTTCACGACCTTCAGGCCGAACAGGTCCTTGACGTAGAAGACGTCGACCGCACGCTCGCCGTAGGTGGTGACATGAGCGGTGGCGATCTGCAGGTTGAGGCGCGTGAGCGCCCGCGTGACGACGTGCAGGAAGCCCGGCCTGTCTCGCCCGTTGACTTCGATCACGGTGAACGTGTCGGACGCATTGTTGTCGATCAGAACGCGCGGCTCGACGGTGAAGACGCGATCGCGCTTGGGCCACGAACCGCGCTGACTGTCCAGTTCGCGCTGAATGTCGAGACGGTTGGACAGGGCCAGCTCGACCCTGGCGGCGAGCCGCGCCAGTCGCTGCGGCCCGTCGAATGGCTTGCCCTCGAGGTCCTGGATCCAGAACGTGTCGAGCGCCATGCCGTTGGCCAGGGTGAAGATCTTGGCGTCGACGATGTTGGCACCGCTGATCGCCATGGCGCCGGCGAGGCGGGCGAACAGGCCGTGCGTGTCGAGCGTATAGATCGTGACTTCGGTCACGGAGCGCGCTTCGTCGACCCGATGCTCGATGGCAAGCGGCTGCTTGGCTCTTTCGGCGCCGCGCACCAGTTCGGCCTGGCGCGCCAGGGTCGACGGCGGGAAGGACAACCAGTAGGAGGCATAGCCTCGTGCGAAGTGCGCTTCCTTGTCGGCGTCGCTCCAGCCCGGCAGATGCTTGGCGATCTCGGTCTGGATATGCTTGATGCGCTCGGCGCGGCCACCGCTCAGCGTGCCGCCCGACAGGACCTGCTCGGTGGCATTGTAGAGCTGGCGAAGCAGCGCGGCCTTCCAGTTGTTCCACACGTTCGGGCCCACCGCGCGGATGTCGCACACGGTCAGGACCAGCAGCAGGCGCAGGCGTTCGGGCGACTGGACCAGGGCCGCGAAGGTTTCGATCGTCTTGGGATCCATCAGGTCGCGCTGGAACGAGGTCGCAGACATGGCGAGGTGATAGCGCACGAGCCAGGCCACCGTTTCGGTCTCGGCGGCGCTGAGCCCAAGGCGAGGTCCGAGCTGCATCGCCACGTCGGCCCCCAGCAGCGAATGATCGCCGCCGCGACCCTTGGCGATGTCGTGCAACAGCACCGCGAGATAGAGCACCGGTCGCGACAGGATCTTGTGCACCACGTCGGCCGACAGCGGATGATCTTCCTTCAGCACCCCCGACTCGATCTTCGAGAGGATCCCGATGGCGCGGATCGTGTGCTCGTCGACCGTGTACGTGTGATACATGTCGTGCTGCGTCTGCGCGACCACCCTGCCGAAGTCGGGCACGAAGCGGCCGAACACACCGGCCTCGTTGAGACGCCGCAGCGTCGTCTCCGGATCGTGCCGCGACGTCAGCATTTCCATGAACAGCCGGTTGGCGTCCGGATCGTTGCGAAGCCTGTCGACCAGCCGGATGTTCTGCGTGATCAACCGCAAGGTCGCGGGATGGATGTCGAGGTCGTTCTCCTGCGCGACGTGGAAGAGACGCAGGATCGCCACCGGATCCTTGGTGAACGAATCGGGCGAGGCCACGGCCAGGCGTTCGCCGTCGAGGCGGAAACCTTCGAGTTCGCGCGGTCGCAGACTTTGCCACAGCGCGGCGAGCTTGGGCTTGCGGCGACGGCTGTCCTCGAGGGCGGCGACGAAAATGCGCGTAAGATCACCCACGGTCTTGGCGTGGAGATAGTAGTGCTTGGTGAAGCGCTCGACACCGCGGCTGCCCGGGCGATCCCGATACCCGAGGCGGGTGGCGATCTCACGCTGGAGATCGAACGAGAGGCGATCGTCGGCGCGGCCCGTCAGGTAGTGGATGTGGCAGCGCACCGTCGAGAAGAAACGCTCGGCCCTTTCGAAGTGCTGCGCCTCTTCCTTGGTAAGCACGCCCTTGGCGACCAGCTCGCCCGGTTCGCTCACCCGGTAGAGATACTTGGCGATCCAGAAGAGCAGGTGCAGATCGCGCAGGCCGCCTTTGCCTTCCTTGACGTTGGGCTCGACGACGTAGCGTGAATCGCCCATCCGTTGATGGCGCTGGTCGCGCTCCGCCAGCTTGGCATCGACGAAGTCGCGACCGTCGCCGGTATAGAATTTCTGGGCGAAGCCGCGCTGCAGTTCGTCGAACAGCGCACGGTCGCCCCACAGATAACGCGCTTCCAGCAGCGCGGTGCGGATCGTCTGGTCGCGCTCGGCATAGCGCAGGCTCTCGTCGACCGTTCGGGTGGCGTGGCCGACCTTCAGGCCGAGGTCCCACAGGAGATAGAGCATGAACTCGACGATCTGCTCGCCGCGCGGCGTCTGCTTGTAGGGGCGCAGGAACAGGAGATCGATGTCGGAGAGAGGCGCCAGCTCCCCACGGCCATAGCCGCCGGTGGCCACCACGCCCAGCCGCTCCGCGGCGCTGGGGTTGGCCGCCGGATAGGCATGCTGGTCGGCGAAGTCGAACAGGACCCGGATGATCTGGTCCATCAGGTAGGAGGTCGCGACCAGGACGGCCGGCCCGTCATTCCTGAGCGGGCCCGGCTCCTCGAAGCGGCGGCGGATCTCGGCCCGGCCCTTGGTCAGTGCATCGCGCAGCAGGGCGAGCACCGGCGGGCGCGGCGGCTCGCCACCGTCCGGCAGGTCCTCGACTAGGCGGGCGAGGGATTCCTCGAGCGTGCGGCGGCGCACGATGGCGCGGCGGTCCGGGATCTCGTCGTAGGGTTGGGCCATGGCGGGCGGATACTACAGGGTGCGGGTGGCCTAAAGTAGGCCCCATGAGAGGCGCTTCCCTCCTGGCGGTGTTTTCCGGCTGTCCCGTCCCGGGACGATTTCATGCGATAGTGAGCGCCATGTCGTTCAAAGCCCTGTTCGCAGCCCTCGCGATCCTGCTCGGGACTGGCCCCGTTCTGGCACAGGGGGCGCGCCCTGCCCCTCCGCCCGCGCCCTCGGCGCCCGCTTCCGGCCTGATCGACCTCAACAGCGCCAGCCGAGACGATCTCATGTCGCTCGACGGGATCGGCGAGGTTCGCGCCGACGCCATCATCCGGGCGCGGCCCTTCAAGGCCAAGACCGAGCTGGTCGAACGGCGCCTGATCCCCGAAGCGCTCTACGAGAAGATTTCCGACAAGGTCATGGCGCGCCCGGTGCCCGCTGCCCCGCCGCCGCGCCCGGCCCCGCCGGCTCCCAAGCGGACGTGACCGACGCCACGATCTACGCGCTGGGCACGCCGACGCCTACGCGTGCCCACCCCGGCGCGCTCGCGGTCGTCCGGCTGAGCGGCCCGCGTGCGGGCGAAGCAGTGGAGCAACTCACCTGCCGGCCCTTGCCGGTACCGCGCCGCATGGTCCTGCGCAGCCTGCACGATCCCTCCACGGGCGAGGTCTTCGACAAGGGCCTGGTCGTGTGGTTTGCGGCGCCGAACACCGAGACCGGCGAAACGATGGCCGAACTGCACCTTCATGGCGGCCGCGCCGTCGTGGGCGCGGCGCTGGATGCCCTCGCCCGTCTGGGCTTCTGCCGGCTGGCCGAGCCCGGCGAGTTCACGCGACGCGCCTTCGAGCATGGGAAGCTCGACCTCACCGAAGCCGAGGGCATCGCCGATCTCGTGGCGGCCGAGACGGCGGCGCAGCGGCGGCAGGCGCTGCAGCAGATGGACGGCGCGCTGCACCGGCTCTACGAGGACTGGCGGGCCCAGGGGTTGCGGGCCTTGGCCCATCTCGAGGCGGCGATCGACTTTCCCGACGAGGACTTGCCCGAGGGGCTGGCCGACGAGGTGCGTGTCGCCGTAACCGGCCTGCAAAAGGAGATCGCGGCCCATCTGGAGGATCGCCGCGGCGAGCGGCTGCGGGACGGGCTGTCCATCGCGATCATCGGGCCACCCAATGCCGGCAAGTCCTCGCTGCTCAACCTCCTCGCCCGGCGCGAGGCGGCGATCGTCTCGGAGACCGCCGGCACGACGCGCGATGTGATCGAGGTCCATCTCGATCTCGGGGGCTGGCCGGTCGTGCTGGCAGATACCGCGGGGCTGCGGGAGTCGGGCGATGCGATCGAGCAGGAAGGCGTGCGGCGCGCGCGGGCGCGGGCGGCAGCCGCCGACCTGCGCGTGCTGGTGCTCGACGCTTCCGGCGACTGGCGCTCGGAAATGCAGGCAATCGTGGGGGCGACCGAACGCTGGGATTCGGCGCGCGACATCGTGGTGGTGAACAAGACGGATCTCGTGTCGATCGACGATCCCGAAGTCGTTGCCCTGTCGACCAGGGACAGCACCGGCCTGCCTCGGATGCTGGCGCGCCTGGAGGTTTCCGCCGAAGCCCTGATGCAGGAAGGCGCCGGTGCACCACCGCTCACCCGCGTGCGCCATCGCGAGGCCTTGCTGGACTGTCAGGCGTCACTCGAGCGGGCGTTGCAGGCACCGGAGGTCGCGCTGGCGGCGGAAGATCTACGATTGGCCCTGCGTGCTCTCGGCCGCATCACCGGCACCGTGCGCCTCGACGAACTGCTCGACGTGATCTTCCGGGACTTCTGCATCGGAAAGTGAGGACTCGGCCGGATTGCAACGACTGAGGGCGTGCGACGTTCAGGTCCCGCATAGCTCGCGAGATTGGTGGTTCATGCGCAAGGATAGTCTCGCTCCCTATCGCGCCAAGCGCGACTTCAGCTTGACGGAGGAGCCGTCGGGCAAGTCCTCCGTTCCAAAATCCAGGCAGCTTCGTTTCGTCATCCAGCGTCACGACGCGACGCGACTCCACTACGATCTCCGCCTCGAGCTCGATGGCACGTTCAAGTCGTGGGCGGTGACCAAAGGCCCGTCGCTCGATCCGACGGTCAAGCGCCTGGCCGTCGAGGTCGAGGACCATCCGCTCGACTATGGCGACTTCGAAGGCACGATTCCTGAGGGGCAATATGGTGGTGGCACGGTCCAGCTCTGGGATCGCGGCTACTGGATTCCCGAGGGCGATCCGCATGACGGGCTGAAGCGCGGCGATCTCAAGTTCAGCCTGGTGGGCGAGCGGCTCGAGGGGAGCTGGGTACTGGTGCGCATGAAGTGGGACCGCAAGGGCGGCAAGCGCACCAACTGGCTGCTGATCAAGCATCGCGATGCCGCGGCGCACGAGGGCGACGACGACAAGATCCTGAAAGATCCCAAATCGATCGCCTCCGGACGCACCCTGAAGGAAATCGGGCTGGGCACCGGCAAAGCGCCCAAGCCCTTCATGACCGGCAAGAAGCGCAGTGCCGGCGCCGTCTGGCAAAGCGACAAGAAGGACGGCGGCGAGGCCGCTGTGCCCGCGAAGAGAAAAGCGAAAGTGAAAGGCAAGTCCCAGACGACGGTCAGGACGGTCACCTCGATGCCGACGTTTGTCGAACCGCAATTGGCCAAGCTGGTCGAGCGAGCGCCGGCCGCGGCAGGCTGGGCGCATGAGGTGAAGTTCGACGGCTATCGCCTGCAGCTTCGCGTCGAGGATGGCGAGGCTCAGCTTCGCACCCGCAAGGGCCTCGACTGGACCAGGAAGTTCTCGGCCATCGCCAAGCAGGGCGAGTCGCTGCCGAACTGCATCCTCGACGGTGAGGCGGTGGCGCTCGACAAGCATGGCGCACCGGACTTCGCGGCGCTTCAGGCGGCGCTTTCGGAAGACAAGTCGGAAGACCTCATCTTCTTCGCGTTCGACCTGCTGTTCCTGGAGGGCAAAGATCTGCGTCCCCTGCCGCTGTCGGAACGCAAGGCGCGCCTCAAGACACTGCTCGAAGGGCTCAAGGGCAAGCATGCGGGCTTGCGCTTCGTCGATCATTTCGAGACGGCGGGCGATGCCGTGCTGCAATCGGCCTGCCGCATGCACCTCGAAGGGATCGTGTCGAAAGAGCTCGATGCGCCCTATCGATCGGGTCGCGGCGGCAGCTGGACCAAGGCCAAATGCCGGGCGGGCCACGAGGTGATCATCGGCGGCTGGACCAGCGAAGGCAGGCGTCTGCGGTCGCTGCTCGCGGGCGTCCATCGCGGCGAGGGCAAGAGCAGGAAGCTCGTCTATGTCGGCCGCGTCGGCACCGGCTTCGGCGAGAGCGTGATGCGCTCCCTCGTCCCGAAGCTGCGCGAGGTCGAGAGCAAGACCAGCCCCTTCGCCGCGGGCGCGAGCCCGCCCAAGGAAGCCAACATGCATTGGGCGCGGCCCGACCTGGTGGCCGAGATCGAGTTCGCCGGGTGGACCGGCGCGGGCAATGTGCGTCAGGCTGCGTTCAAGGGACTGCGCGGCGACAAGCCGGCCGAGGAAGTCGAGGCGGAAGTGGCCGCGAAGCCGGAGAAAGTCGAGATGGCAAAGCCCACGCCTCGCAAGACCGGCAAGCACCCAGGCAAGACGGAGACGACGGCGTCGGGGAAAGCCATCGTGATGGGCGTGTCGATCTCGCATCCCGACAAGCCGCTGTGGCCTGACGAGAAGCCGCCTGTGACCAAGATCGAACTCGCGCGTTACTACGAGGCGGTAGGCGACTGGATGATCGATCATATCGCCGGACGGCCCTGCTCCATCGTGCGCACGCCCGACGGGATCAACGGCAAGCAGAACTTCTTCCAGCGTCACGCCATGCCCGGATCCTCGCACCTCTTGTCGGAGGTGGAGGTGAGCGGCGACAAGAAGCCCTATCTCCAGATCGACCGCGTCGAGGGCCTGATCGCCGTGGCGCAGATGGGGGCGACGGAGCTGCATCCGTGGAACTGCCAGCCCGGCAATCCCGAACTGCCGGGCCGTCTGGTCTTCGATCTCGATCCGGCGCCCGATGTCGGCTTCGATGCGGTGATAGCGGGCGCCCGCGAGATCGCCGCGCGGTTGAGGAAACTGGACCTCGTGCCCTTCTGCAAGACGACGGGCGGCAAGGGCCTGCATGTCGTGGTGCCGCTGACCGACGACAAGAAGAGTCCCGATTGGGATACCGCCAAGACCTTCGCGCGCGAGATTTGCCGTCGCGTCGCGGAGGACGAGCCCGATCTCTATTTGATCAACATGGCGAAGAAGGAACGGACCGGCCGCATCTTCCTCGACTATCTGCGCAACGACCGCACGTCGACGGCGGTCGCGCCTTTGTCCTCGCGCGCCCGTCCCGGCGCCACCGTGTCGATGCCGATCGAATGGACGCAGGTGAAGAAGGGCCTCGATCCCATGAAGTACACGGTGCGTACGGCGCCGGCCCTGCTGAAGCGCAACAATCCGTGGAAGGATTACGCGAAGTCCGCGCGCCCGCTGCGCGCCGCCATCGAGAAGCTCGTGAAGTCTTAACGTACCGTTCGTCTCACCCACCAACGGTCAGCCCGGAGCAATAACCATGGCCAAGCAAAAAGCAATGCGACCGACCTGGGAAGGCCATCTGCGACTCTCGCTGGTGACCTGTCCGGTCTCGCTCTACACCGCGACCGAGCGCACCGCGGACATCCACTTCAATATGATCAACCCCAAGACCAACAACCGTATTCGCATGCAGTCGGTCGATGCCGGCACGGGCAAGCCGGTGGACCGCGCCGATCTGGTGCGGGGCTTCGCCATCTCGAAGAACAAGTACGTATTGCTCGAGAAGGAAGAACTCGACGCGGTGCGGATCGAATCGACGCGCATCCTCGACATCGAGGAGTTCGTCGATGCGTCCGAGATCGATCGCATCTACTGGGACGAACCCTACTATCTCGCGCCGTCGGGCAAGACCGGCATCGGGGCCTATTCTGTGATCCGCGCGGCGATGGAAAAGCAGAAGAAGGTCGCGCTGGGTCGAGTCGTCATGCACCAGCGCGAGCGCATCTGTGCGCTGGAGCCGCGCGACAACGGCATCCTGCTCACGACCTTGCGCACGCACGAAGAGATTCGGGCCACCTCGGAAGTATTCGACCGCAACCTGCCCAAGCCTGACTCCCGCATGCTGCAGATCGCGGAAAAGATCATCGAGCAGCAGGATGCCAAGTTCGATCCCAGCCGCTTCACCGATCGCTACGAGGATGCCCTGCGCGAACTGATCGCCCGGAAGAAGAAGGGACAGCCCGTCGTCTCGGAGGCGCCGGAGCAGGATGAGGAGAAGGTCGTCGATCTCATGGAAGCGCTGAAGAGGAGCCTGAAGGGCGGGAGCGGTCCTTCGCGCGAGAAGGCCGACCGCTTTCTCGAGGCGCATGGCCGAACCGCGAAGCCCAAGGCGAAGAAGGCCCGCCGCAAGACGACGTCGCGCAAGCGGGCGGCTTGAATGAGTAGAACAGCTCCCCTCTTGTCATCTTGAGCGAAGCGAGGGATCTCACGCTCGCCAGGGAGCCTGCTGGTCGTTCGGCAAGGCCCTTCGCTTCGCTCAGGACGACTCTCTGATTATCTCACCGCTCCCACGCCACCGGTTGGGGAACGCCGTCGACCGTGAGGTGGCGGAAGGTGACGCCATAGGCGGCGTCAATCACGCCGGCCGCGAGCGCGACGTCGGCCGTGCCGTCGGCCGCAACCTTGTGGTTGGCCAGTACGACGATCCTGTCGGCGAAGCGGGCGGCGAGGCCCAGGTCGTGCAACACGACGATCACGCAGGCGCCGCGGGCGGCTTCGGCGCGCAGGATCGTCATCGTCTCCAGCGCATAGGCCGGATCGAGGCTGGCGACCGGTTCGTCGGCGAGGAAGATCGCGGCCTCGGTGGCGAGCGCCCGCGCCATCATCACGCGCGCGCGCTCGCCTTGCGACAGCGCATCGATGGGTCGGTCCGCGAAGCGCACCCCGTCCACGCGCTCGAGTGCGCGCTGAACCGCCTCTGCATCTGCGGTCTTGATCGGGCGGCTGAGATCGACACCGTGCGGCAGGCGGCCGAGCGCCACCAGGTCGCGCGCGCGCAACGGCCAGTAGGCGGACGCCGCTTGCGGCAGATAGGCGATGCTCCACGCGCGGATGGCGGGACCGAGCGAGGCCAGCGGCTGGCCGCGCAGCTCGACCTCGCCGGCCGACGGCGTGTCGAGGCCGGCGAGATGGCGCAGCAGAGTCGTCTTGCCCGCCCCGTTGGGGCCGACGATGGCGGTGACCTGGTTGGCTTCGAAAGCGAGATCGATGCCGTCGAGCACGACGGCATGGTCGCGCCGGCTCACGAGCCCACGAACGGCGATGGCGGTCGTGCTCATGTGGCGAGCCACGCGGCATGGGCCTTGCGCACCGCGCGCACCAGGAATGGCGCCCCCACCAGCGAGGTGAAGACACCGAGCTGCAGTTCGGACGCCGTCGGCAGCAGACGAACGACGATGTCGGCGCCCAGCACAAGGGCGGCGCCGACCAGCATCGACGGGATCAGCGTCGCTCCGGGCCGGAAGCCCACGCGCGCGCGCACGAGATGAGGGGCGATGAGGCCCACGAAGCCGACGATGCCCGCGACCGAGGTCGCCGCTCCGACCATCAATCCGACGCCGAGGGTGAGACGCAGGCCGAGCGATCTGGTGTCGGCGCCCAGGCTGCGGGCCGTGTCCTCGCCCAGCGACAGGGCATCGAGCCAGCGGCCGGCGCCCAGGACGATCGCCGCGCCCAGGATCATGAAGGGTGCCGCGATGGCGAGATAGCGCAGGTCGCGATCGACGATCGAGCCCGCCAACCAGAGCGAGATTTCCTGATAGGCGAAGGGATTGGGCGACAGCGCCAGCACCAGCGAGATCAGCGCGGCGGCGATGGCGTTGATCGCCACGCCCATCAGCAGCAGCGAGACGGTGCCCGTGCCGGAACGCACCGCGCCCATCAGGAGGGCGACGGCAATCGCGGCGCCGGCGATGCCGGCCAGCGGCAGCGCCAGCGCGAAGGCGGCGGCGAGACCGCTGTAGAAGGCGCAGACGGCGGCGAAGCCCGCGCAGGCCGACACGCCGATGACTCCGGGCTCGGCCAACGGATTGCGCAGCCAGCCCTGCAGCACCGCGCCGCTCAGGCCCAGCACGCCGCCGATCAGCAGACCGAGGGTGGCGCGCGGCAGTCGCAGTTCCCAGACGATGGCCCAGCCGACCTCGTTGCCCAGCCGCCACGGCCACCAGGCGGGACCGACCGCCAGCGACAGGAGATAGAGTGCCGCCAGCAGCAGGAGGAGCCAGCGATTCATCGCCGAGCCTCCGCCAGGAGCCGCATTACCTCGAAATTGTCCGGCCCGGCGCAGATTGAATATCGGGTCGGCACCGACGCGAGCTTTGCTGTGCCCGCCAGGGCCAGCAACGCGTGATGGCCGACGAACTCGGTGGCGCGCGCAGGATTCTTGTTGGCGGTGCCGTCGAGCACCAACAGGTCGGGCTGGCCCGCAAGAACGGTTTCGAGCGACACGCGGCCGAAGGAGCCGATGCCGAGCTCGGCGGCGAGATTGCGGTAGCCCGAGAGCCGCAGCAGCTCGTCCATCAGGCTGCCCTTTCCCGACGTGCCGCGATTGGCCTCCAGATAGACCGCTGTACCGAGCGGCGCGCCCGTCCAGGTGAGCTGGCGCTTTTGTTCGCGCATGTCTGAAATCAGGTGTCGTCCGGTGTCCTCGCGGCCAAGCGCCGTCGCCATCTGTTCGATGACGGCCTCGGCCTCCTCGATCGACGTTGCCCACGGCAGTTCGAGCAGGCGCACGCCGGCGCCGCGCAGCAGGCGCTTGAGCGGGGCGTGGCTGTACGCGGCGAGGATCACCAGGTCGGGCCGCAGGACCAGGATCGATTCGACGGAGTCGCGCACCGATGCGAGGGCGGCGGCGCGATCGGCCAGGACGGAAAGGTGAGGGTCCTGCGACAGGTAGCTCACACCCACGAGTTGGCCGGGAGCGGCCAGCCGCAGGGCCATCTGGTCCAAGCAGAGATTGAGCGTCACCACCCGCTGTGGTGCTTGAGCGGCGGCCGGGAGGGCCATGAGTAGGAGCGCGAGGCTCGCGAAGCGCGAGAGGGCGCGGAGGATTGCCATCCTCAGCACAGGACAAGGACCTCATCCTGAGGAGCCGTGCCGTGCACGGTGTCTCGAAGGATGGGCAGCGGACGGAGTGCTCGTGCCCATCCTTCGAGACGCGCTCCTGCGGAGCGCTCCTCAGGATGAGGCCGTTGTTGGGATGTCTTCAGTCCAATCTGCATGAACTCACCGCCCTAGGCTGCTGCGGCCACGCGCCAGTTGGTCAGGCGGTGCGTGTTGGCGATCCAGTCGACCAGCGCGATCTTCGGGCCGGGCGAAGCGTGCGAGAAGACGATCGCGCCGTCGACGGCGGCGACCGACTGGGCCGCTTCGAAGTCGAGCACGTCCCTGCCCGTCCGGTTGCAGACGAGGACGGGCCGGCCGGTCGTGGCAGAAGCGCGTTCCCATTCGCCGTCCGGCCCGTGATGGCCCGGCGCCCAGGCGGCGGCGGACAGGAGCAGGTCGATGCCCCTGGCGGCGGTCTCATCGACGAGACGGGGTGAATACATGTCGGCGCAGACGAAGAAGCCGACCCGGCCGATGCCCTCTATGGCGAACACCGAGGTCCGGTCGCCCGGCGTCGACCAGGATTCGGATCCCACCCGCAAGGCGTTCACCTTGCGGTGCCGGCCCACCACCGAGCCGTCCGGCGCGAACAGGACCATGCTGTTGTAGAGCGCTCCGTCTTCCGGCGCGGCTTCCGGGGTGCCGAGCACCAGCGACGCCCCGGTTTCGCGCGCGAGCGCGCCGGCCCAGGCGAACAGTGCGGATTGCCCCCCTGCGATCCAGCCGGTGCCGATCAGATCGCGGAAGCCGTAGCCGCTTACGCCGAGTTCCGGCGTCACGATGAGTCGCGCGCCGTTGGCCGCGGCCCGACGCACGGCCTGATCGAGGGCGTTCCTGTTCGCCTCGATTTCCCCGGGACGGGGGGCGAGATGGAGCAAGGCAATGGTGGTCGTCGAGACGGCAGTCGCGTGGGTCACGGTAGCGAAAGCTACGCCACCGGCGAAGACTTGCAGCAAGTTTCGCCGGTGACGCAGGGAGGTCGTGCCGATCAGAACCTCGCCTTCACGCCGAAGAAGGCCTGGAAATACGGCGCCTGGTAGCCTTCCGGCTCCTCGTACACCCGGTTCAGGACGTTCTCGGCACGGGCGAAAAGCTGGACCGACGGGATGACGTCGTACTGCGCCGTGATGCGAACCAGCGTGTAGGGCGCCGGGGTCATGTACGCGCCAGTGACTGCATTGATGTCGGTGCGGCTGCTGACCTGCAGGATGCCGATGCCGAACAGGGTATTCTCCCACGGCCGCACCTCGGCGCGGATGTTGAAGGTATCGCCGGGGCGGCGCACCAGCGGCTGGTTGGCGTCGACGTTGCGCGCGATCAGGTTGGTGTAGTCGAAATAGAGGTCGAGCCACTTCACCGGGCTGATCTGGAGGGTCACCTCGAAGCCTTCGGTCTGGGCGTTGGCGACGTTCTGCATCAGAGCATAGGTCGGCGGCGCGCACTGGATCAGGTTCGAGTAGGTGTTGAAGAAGTAGGTGATGCCAGCCTTTACCTTGCGATCGAAAAGGCCCTGCTCCACGCCAAACTCGTAGCCACGGCTGTACTCAGGCTGGAGATTGGGATTGCCGCCACAGCTCGGCCCGGGGCCGAACATTTCGATCAGCGCCGGCGCCTTGAAGGCCGTGCCGTACGATGCCTTGATCTTGGTGTCCGTCGGCGCCCACAGGTAGGACGCGCCGGCACGCCAGGTGCCCACGGTTCCGAACATGTCGTTCATGTCGACGCGGCCGCCGATGTTGAGGTTGAAGCCCTGGAACGGATTGAGGCGAAGTTGGCCGTAGATGCCGGTCTGGGACATCGTTCCCCACGCCTGCGTGTAGGGCGTGAACGGGCCGACGGTATTCGTGTAGGCCCACTGGCGGTCGTAATCGATACCGCCGATCACTTCGACCTGGTCGATGATCTTCACGAGGTTCTTGAAATCGGCCTGCAGGCGGCGACCGTTGAACCAGCTGTCGGTGTTGAAGGGGAACGGGTTCTGATCGCTGGCATAGTCGAGATCGTGGCGCGTGATCGTGCTGTAGTTGACGCCGACGACGGGCTTCCAGCGTCCGTCGAAGTACGAGCCTTCGAGTTCGCCGCGCGTGTAGAACTGCGACGTGTAGCCGTTGGCGTTCGGGTCTTCCTGCCCGACCTGGTCGTAATTTACCTTGGCGTCGATGTAGCGCGTGTACCAGTTGAGCTGGGTATTTTCGTTGATCTCGAATCCGAGGCGCGCGGCGAGCGTGATGTTGCGATAGGGATCGACGTCGACGAAGCCGCCGTTCGGCGTGAAGCGGGCCGGCACCG
Organism: Reyranella sp.; assembly: GCF_965279625.1. Taxonomy (GTDB): domain Bacteria; phylum Pseudomonadota; class Alphaproteobacteria; order Reyranellales; family Reyranellaceae; genus Reyranella. The sequence continues at coordinate 3,377,430 of NZ_OZ257251.1, read as the reverse complement.
GTGTATCGTTCGGGCTGAACGTGCCCGCCGCGGTCAGGTTGTAATTGAATTTGCCAACGCTACCACGAACATAGGCGCCGCTGTTGCTCTGCAGCCGCGTGCCGAGTTCGGTGAAGGCCGCGCCGTTCATCGGGCCCTTGCCGGCCTTGGTGACCATGTTGATGACGCCGCCCATCGCCTGGCTGCCATACATCGTCGACATCGGACCGCGCACGACTTCGATGCGGTCGAGGTTCTCGGTGAGGAAGTTGCCGAAATCGACGGCGCCGTTGCCGCTCGAGGGATCGCTGACGTTGACGCCGTCGATCAGCACCAGCACGTGATTGGCATTGGAGCCGCGCACGAAGACCGAAGTCAGTGTGCCCACGCCGCCGGACTGTTGAACGGAGACGCCGGGAATTGTCTTCAGCACTTCGGCGGCATTGCGAAGCTGCCGTCGCTGCATCTCTTCCTGCATGACGACGGTGTAGCTGGCCGTGACCTTTTCCGGGTCAGTCGGGAAGCGATCGGCCGTCACGACCGTAGCGGGCATCATGGCGTCCGGTTCAGTCTGGGCTTGCACCGCCAGAGGGGTCAGGACGGGCGACAGCAAAAAAAGGCCAGCAAGGATTCTACGGATCGGCGTCATAGACGGATTCCCCAAACAGCACCACGCACAAGGCGCGTCACCGCTCGGTTGACCGTCCCGTTGGATTGTCCCGTCCATCGGAAGAGCGACGCTATCGCCGGCAGGTCTTCTGGCTCGCGGGTCGTCGCTCCTGCCCGTCTTCCCAGACCCTGAAGGGTCCAGTGACGCTGGGGCAGTCGCTCGCCGCTTACAGCTGCGGGTACAGCTGCCGATTAGCTCCCGAAGGAGCAGCACGGCATTCCCTGTTAGCCTCCGGTTAAGGAGGACCGTCGATGTTCACTCGTTAGGCAACCCAACGGCGGCCGTCAAGAATTTGGCGATCCTGAGGCATGCGACACGCGGGCCCTGTGGCCGGCGCGCTACAGAGCAGCGGACTCGACCGGCGCCGGCTGGAAGCGTAAATGGCGCGACATGCGGGCCTCTTTATATGATGTCATCGTTGTGGGTGGCGGCCATGCCGGATGTGAAGCGGCCGCCGCTTCGGCGCGTCTTGGCGCACGCACCATGCTGATAACGCATCGGATCGAAACAATCGGCGAGATGTCGTGCAATCCCGCGATCGGGGGGCTCGGCAAGGGCCATCTGGTGCGCGAAATCGATGCTCTCGACGGAATCATGGGTCGCGCCATCGACCGTGGCGGGATCCAGTTTCGCACTTTGAACCTTTCCAAGGGGCCCGCGGTTCGGGGGCCCCGTGCCCAGGCTGATCGCAAACTCTACCGGCAGGCCGTCCAGGCGCTGCTGGCGGACCAGCCCAATCTGGAGATCCGAGCGGACGCGGTTGCAGACATTGTGCTGGACGCACGCGGCGCGTGTGCCGGCGTCGTCACCGAGTCAGGTGCCGAGATCGCCGCCGGGCGCGTGATCCTGACGACGGGCACCTTTCTCCGAGGGCTCATTCACATGGGCGAGACCAAGATCCCGGCCGGCCGCGTGCGTGGCGATGGGGTCGAGGAACCGTCCACGGCGCTCGCGGAGACTTTGCATCGACTGGGTTTCAAGCTGGGGCGTCTCAAGACGGGCACGCCGGCGCGACTCGATGGCCGCACGATCGACTATGCCTCGCTGGAGCAGCAGGACGGAGACGACCCGCCGCGACCCTTTTCATACCTGACGGAGCGAATCACCACGCCGCAGGTGCCCTGCCACATCACGACGACCACGCCCGCGACCCACGAGATCATCCGCGCCAATCTGCACCGGGCACCTATGTATTCGGGCCAGATCGAGAGCGTCGGCCCGCGCTACTGTCCCTCGATCGAGGACAAGGTCGTTCGGTTCGGCCAGCGCGACCGCCACCAGATCTTCCTCGAGCCCGAAGGGCTGGACGATTTCACCGTCTATCCCAATGGCATCTCAACCTCGCTGCCGAAGGACGTGCAGCTCGCCATGCTTCAGACCATTCCGGGGCTGGAGCGCGCGGAGATGGTACGCCCGGGTTATGCCATCGAATACGATCATATCGACCCGCGCGAACTCCACGCCACCCTGGAGACGCGACGCGTCCCGGGTCTCTATATGGCGGGCCAGATCAATGGCACCACGGGCTATGAGGAAGCGGCGGCCCAGGGTCTGATCGCCGGATTGAATGCGGTGCTGGCAAAGCCCTTCATCGTTGACCGTGCAGACGGCTATCTGGGTGTCCTGATCGACGACCTCGTCTCCCTCGGAGTCACCGAACCGTACCGTATGTTCACGTCGCGGGCCGAGTACCGGCTCTGGCTCCGGGCCGACAATGCAGACCAGCGTTTGACGCCGCGCGGCCTGGAGATTGGATGTGTAGGGCGCGAGCGGGCAGAAATGTTTCACGTGAAACATGGCGCCATAGACGCGGCCCGCTCTCTCGCCTTGGGATTGAAGATTACCCCCTCTGCCTTGGCCAAGCGCGGCATTACGATCAACCAGGATGGCGTCGCCCGATCGGCCCTCGATCTCCTCGCCTATCCTGAGATCGATTGGAACCGTCTGGTCGGTCTGTGGCCGCAGCTTGCGACCGTGTCAGCCGAGATCGCCGAGCAGCTGACCATCGATTCCCGATACGAAGGATACCTTTCTCGCCAACGCGGTGACATCGAAGCGTATCGCCGCGACGAGGCTTTGATCCTCCCGCCGGGTCTGGACTACGGCGCCATCGGCAGTCTTTCGACCGAGGTCCGCCAAAAGCTGGAGGCGAATCGGCCGGCCACGCTCGGCCAGGCGGCTCGCATTTCTGGCGTCACGCCCGCCGCCCTGGTGGCCCTCCTGAAGCATGTCCGCCGGCGAGCCGCCTAAGATGGATCCGCTTCAAGGTGTTTCACGTGAAACAATCCGGCGGCTCGAAGTTCTCGTGGAGACCCTGGAACGATGGCAAAAAGCCATCAATCTGGTGGGTAAGACCACGATCGACGGGGCCTGGAAGCGTCACATCGTCGATTCCGCTCAGGTTGTTCCCCTGATCCCTGCCGACGCCAAGTCCTTGGCGGATCTCGGCAGCGGGGGCGGCTTTCCGGGCCTTGTCATCGCTGCCATGCGCCCGGACCTGCAAATCACCATGATCGAATCCGATGCGCGCAAGGCTGCCTTTCTGGGAGAGGCCGGGCGAAAGATGGAACTCGAGAAGCCGCCTAAGCTCGTCATCAAGAGAATCGAGGCGGCGCCTCCGGCGTCTGCGGACGTGGTCACGGCAAGGGCGCTTGCGCCCTTGGATCAGTTGCTGGAATGGTCCAATCGGCATAGGACAGATGCTGCCACCTGCCTTTTTCATAAAGGCAAGGGCTGGCAGGCAGAGGTAGACGAGGCAAAGAAGAAATGGGACTTTTCGCCCGATGCCATTGCGAGCGTGACCGATCGTGACGCCGTCATCCTCCGAATCGGCCCCTACGCCGCCGCCGCAGATCTTCGCGATCGCCAACCAGAAGGGCGGCGTCGGTAAGACCACGACGGCCATCAACCTCGCCACTGCCCTTGCGGCGGTCGGCGAACGGGTCCTGCTGATCGATCTGGATCCCCAGGGGAATGCGTCGACGAGCCTAGGGGTAGGTCGAAATGAGCGCTCACCCGGTTCGTATGAGTATTTGCTGGGCCTGAACACGATGGGCGAGTGTGTCCGGCAGACCCGCATCCCGGGGTTGGAGGTCATGCCGGCGTCGGTCCAGCTCGCGGGGGCCGAGATCGAGCTGATCGACATGGAACGCCGGGAGAATCGGCTGGCGGATGCGCTGGCGGCTCCGGAAAGCGACGCCCGTCAGCGTTGGAACATTGTCCTGATCGACTGTCCCCCGTCCCTGGGTCTCGTCACGCTCAATGCGCTGGTGGCCGTCGATGCGGTCCTCGTTCCCCTCCAGGCCGAGTTCCTGGCCCTGGAAGGGATCGGCGCACTGGGCAATACGATCGAGCGTGTGAAGAAGCGCCTCAACCCGAGGCTCCACATCTTTGGCGTCGTCCTGACCATGGTCGACCGACGGATGACGCTGAGTCAGCAGGTCGTCGCCGATGTTCGCGCCCATTACGGCGAGCAGGTCTTCGGGACAACGATCCCACGCAACGTGCGCATCGCCGAAGCGCCGTCGCACGGCATGCCCGTGCTGATCTACGACAATGCCTGCGCCGGATCGCAGGCCTACATCCTGCTGGCGAGCGAGTTCATCCGCCGCCGGCGCCTCGCCGCAGAACAGGCAGTCGTACAATGACCCAAGCCCCGAAACCGCGCGGCCTCGGCCGCGGCCTTTCCGCTCTCCTGGGCGACGACGAAGTCGCCGCAGCGGTGACGCCTTCTCCTGCCGTTGCGTCGGCAGCCGTTCAACCGGAGGTTGTTCAGCCTGGAGTGGGCCCCGCCGAAAATGCGCGCCTCTCGCCCAACAAGACGCCCCTCACCTTGCCGATCGGCCAGCTCAAACCCGGCAAGATGCAGCCGCGCACCAGCTTCGAGGGCATCGAGATGCTGGTCGAGTCGGTCAAGGAATATGGCCTTCTGCAACCTATCCTTGTGCGTCCCCTGCGTGACGTGCCCGACGCCTACGAGATCATCGCCGGCGAACGGCGCTGGCGGGCCGCACAGAAGGCCCAGCTCCACGACGTGCCGGTCGTCATCCGCAGCATCGACGACCGGGACGCGCTGCAGATCGGCCTGGTCGAGAACCTGCAGCGATCCGACCTCACCGCGATCGACGAGGCCCAGGGCTACAAGCGGCTGGTCGAGGATTACAGCCACACCCAGGAAGACATCGCGCGCATGATGGGCCGCAGCCGCCCGCATGTCGCCAATACGCTCCGCCTGCTCGACCTGCCGCCGGCCGTTCAGGAGATGGTGCGGGAGGGCGACCTCTCGGCCGGCCAGGCCCGTACACTGATCGGTGTACCTGACCCGCTGGCGATGGCTCAGAGGGCCGTGGCAGAGAAGCTGACGGTGCGCGATCTCGAGCGCCTCACCGGCGAGACGAAGAAGCCCTCCAAGGGGGGTAGCGGGAAGGCCAAGACCGGCGCGGGCGGCGGCGCTCCCAAGAGCGCCGATACCCGCGCGCTCGAGAAGCGCATCGAGGAAGCGCTGGGCCTCAAGGCAGACCTGACGCTTCGCGGCCTGGGGGAGCAGAGCCTGCTGACGCTCGAGATTAGCGACTTCGATCAGCTCGATACGGTGGTCGACAAGCTGACGCGGCGCTGATCGATATCAGTTCGACGCGACCGCGCGATTGCCGTCCGTCACCGCGGCCCGGCCTTTGTCGGCCGACACTTCGGTCGCCACGCAACGCGGATTGAGCGGCAGTCCCGGCCAGACATCGACCTCGAGAAAGCGTAATTCGCCGGGCGCCAGGTCGACGGTTGCCGCTTGCGCCGGCGTCTGGGTCAGCGGCGCGTAACTCGGCACGCTGCAGCTTATGACGTGGCGTCCGGGGACGACGTCTACGCGCGTCCAGGTCCGGTTTGCCAGCGCGCCGATCGGCTGTTGGTTGTCGGCCAGCGAAAACACGACCTCCGATCCAATCACCGAACTGCGATAGAGATACAACGCCGACTGACCCGGAGGCGGCGGTTCGAAGCGCTTGCCGTCGGAGTCCGCAGCCGGGCCTGCCAGCGGCACCGAAGCACAGGCGCCCAGCAGGAACGACGTCGTAAGAAGGCAACCTAGAGCGCGCACGCTTCCTCCATTCGGTATTCAGGTGATCGGTTGAACGCGCGTTCGACACCGGCGTTCCAGCGCCTGCCTTACGGACAACCAAGTTCCCCGCGGAACTTCCGTTCTGCACGTGCGTTAGTGCGGCCATGGCTAGTGAAACGCTGCACGAAGACCCGGCCAAGCTTGGCCCCGAGGTCATCGATCGCCATCGCGCGATCGTCTCCCTCATGGAAGAACTCGAGGCCGTCGACTGGTATGACCAGCGGGCGAAAGCAACGTCCAACGCGGAGTTGCGAACCATCCTTGAGCACAACCGCGACGAGGAGAAAGAGCACGCCGCGATGGCGCTCGAATGGTTACGGCGCAACGACCCGAAGATGGACGAGCATCTGCGCACCTTCCTGTTCAAGAAAGGTCCGATCAAGGAGATCGAGGCCGACATGAAGGGGGGTGGCGCCGAAGGCAAAAGTGAACCCGTCTCCGATGGCAGCCTCGGCATTGGCAGCCTGCGCCGCAAGTCCGATCAGGTGAGGAAATGAAGAACCATCTGTTTCGTGATCGCGCGCCCATTACCGAGGCAGGCTGGGAAGAGATCGAGAAGGAAGCCACGCGCACTCTTCGCACCCTTCTCGCCGCGCGTCGCGTCGTCGATTTCCGCGGTCCTTTGGGATGGGGCGCCTCCGACGTGGAGTTGGGTCGGGCCGACCCCATCGCTTCGCCGCCCGGCGGAGCGAATGTTCGCGCGCTGCTGCGTCGTATCCAGCCGCTCGTCGAATTGCGCATACCCTTCGAAGTAAGCCGTGCCGAACTCGACGCCATCGATCGCGGCGCAAGAGATCCCGATCTCGATGCCGTGACAGCCGCCGCGCGCGAGATTGCCATCGCCGAAGATCGCGCCATTTTTCACGGTTACGAGGCGGCTCAGATCACCGGCATCTGCGAGGCGCAAATGGGCCAGGCGGTCGCGCTGGGCACCAGCCATGCTGACTATCCCGATGCCGTCGCCGCGGCTCTCAAGAAGCTGCGCGATGAAGGTGTCGAGGGTCCCTTCGCCGTCGTGCTGAGCGAGCAACTCTACAAGGATCTGACATCGCGTACCGATGGCGGTTATCCGATTCTGAGCCACGTTCAGCGCCTGATTGACGGTGATGTCTATGCCGCCCCGGGGCTCGACGGCGGTCTGGTGATTTCCCTGCGCGGCGGCGACTTCGAACTCACGGTCGGACAGGATTTCTCGATCGGCTATCTCGAGCACGACACAGAACGGGTGCGGCTCTACATCGAGGAAAGCTTCACCTTCCTCGTGCTGTCGCCGCAGGCCGCGATCCCGCTGACGCCGACCGGCAAGTAGACTTATCGGCGGGCCTTCGCCGACCGCGCGGCCTGGCTGAGTCTAAGACAGAGACGACGGGCAATGGCTTCATGCGGAAGTCCCGTCCGTTTGCAGTCGATCTCCGCTTCCAGGATCGTCGTCAGGGCCGTGCTCAACCGGGGGAGCGGCCAGATGCGCAAGTGGCGTTCGAAGCGCTGGCGGACTGGCCCGCCGCGCGGCAGGCCGCGCGCCTTGAACATCGCGCCTTCCAGATTGCTTCCTTTGGCAACGTGTCCCGACACCAGGTGAAGCTGGTCGGTGTGGCGCTGCAGCGAGCGCACGAGTTGCACCGGATTGCCACCCTCGGCGAAGACGCGGTCGAGCGCGCGATCAAGGGCGACCAGCTCGCCGTCGAAGGTTGCCGCGATCACATCGTCGATGCCGATGGAGGCCGTGTCGCCCAGCACGGCCATCGCATCTTCCAGGGTGATGCTCTTGCCGGCGTCGGTTCCCTTGTAGAGCAGCAGCTTGTCGATCTCGCCGCGTGTCTGGCCGCGATCTCCGCCCAGCCGTTCCACGATCCATTCCAGCGCATCGGGATCGACGTTCTGGCCCTGCGCGCGCGCGGCGCTTTCGACCAGGCCCTCGAGCGCGGCCTCGTTGTCCATGTAGCAGGGTAGTGCGGCCAGGCTGGCTTCGGTCTCGGCCAAGGTGCGCAAGCTGGAGCGTGGTGTGAGGTTGCCGGCCTCGACGATGATCAGCGCATCCCCGGCAACGGCTTCGACGAGGTTCTCAAGCGCCGCGACCGACTCTTCGCCGGCCGGCCTCACGCGGATCACCCGGCGGCCGCCCATCATCGACATGGCACCGAACTCATCGGCCAGCCGCGCCGGATCGTGTTTCAGCACGTCGCCGGCAATGTCGACGACGCGAAACGGATCCTTGAGGTCCTCGCAGACCGTCTTGGCGAGCGCCACGGCCCGCTCCGCGACCAGACCGTCGTCGTTTCCGTAGATCACGACGCCGCGGACCTTGGGATCCGGCTTCTTCAGGAAGGCTTCGACCTGGCGTGCTTCGATCTTCACGACCCGTCTATAGCACCGCCACCCCCCTCAATTCGAGGCCGGGTAGCGACCGAGCAGGCGTGCCTGCCGCCGGTAGGCTCGCAGCAGCGCCCGCCAGCCGCAGGGCGCGAAGCCGGCGGCTCGGTTCTCGGCGGCGAGCGCAAACACCATGGCCTGCTTCTGCAGGATGCCGCGATAGGCACTGAAGAAGGGAACGGCGGGATCGAAGAATTCGATCGCCTCGGAGCCGGCCCCGTTGATTTCGATGATCTTGAATCGGCCCTCTCCCAACTCCGCCTGGCTCGCAAAGCGAACATCGAAGCGCGCGACATGCAGATTGGGCATGCTCGAGGCGATTTCGTCGATTCGCGCCTCGAGGTCCGGGGTGATCGAGTCGCTGCAGTCACGATAGAGACCGCCCATGCGATAGGACCAGACGGCGGCGAGCGGCACGTCGCTGGACGCCGGCGGCACGCGGTCGAGCCCAACGCCCTCGTAGAGGCAGGTCCGGCTGCGCAATCGCTCGTCCCGGGCCAGCAACTGCCGCAGTGTACTCATGCCGTCACTCTGTACGGTCGGCGCGCTGCGGACCGTAAGCGAGAGCAAGCGGCCGCGCGTCTCGGTAGGCCGCCGCACGTAGAAGAGTCCAGCCTCGCCGGGCAGGTCGAGATACTCCTGCACCAGCAGGGTCTCGCCTTCGGGGTAGGCGTCGCAATAGGCCTGGAGAGCCGAGGGATCGTCGATCCGCCGCACGCCGAAGCCGCACCAGCCGATGTCAGGCTTGGCGATGATGGGAAAGTCGATGCCGAGGCCGTTCATCGCCGCGCACGCTCGCGCCGCCGCGTCGGGGTCGGAAACGATGGCGGCCGTGCGCGCCAGCCACGGGCGCTCGGCGTCGCCGACCTGGTCGAAATACGCGATCTTGGATTCGCCCGCCAAACCGCCGGCATCGATCATCGGGTCGGCGGCCGAAGGCAGCGACAGGCTGCGGTAGCGCAGTGCCAGCACCAACCACTGCACGACCATCGGAACGACCAGCAGCGGCTTGGGCAGCTTGCAGATCAGACCTGGCCACAGCCCGTGCGAGGGGCCGGCAGGTCCAGGATCAGGCGTAAGGGTTCGCTTCATGAACTCGCTCGCGGACAACGCGGGAGCGAGTCGAAGGGCTGCGCTCTAGGAGGCCTTGTCGGCCGCCGGTTCGGCTCCGTCGGCTGCGACCTCGCCGCCCTCTTCCAGCCTGGCGCGCTCGCGGGCGGCGCGCTTGGCTTCCGCCTTTTCAGCGACCTTGATGGCCTTTTGGCGCTCGCGTTCGCGGCGCTCGAAATCGTAATTCGGCTTGCGTGCCATATTCTTGGCCCTTCCTGGCTCTGCGGCCTCTAGACCACGACGTTTACGATGCGGTTCGGCACAACGATCACCCGCTTGGGTGTTTTGCCGTCGAGACCGCGGATGAGTTCTGGCAGTGCCAATGCCGCGGCTTCCGCCGCGTCCTTGGGTGTGTCCTTGGCCAACGCGATCGTGCCGCGCAGCTTGCCATTCAATTGTACTGCAACGGTGACGGTGTCGTCGACCAGCAGCGCGTCTTCGGCCAGCGGCCACGGCGCGTCGGCCAGCAGGCTCTTGTGGCCGAGCGAATGCCACAGCTCTTCGGCGAGATGCGGCGTCATCGGGCCGATCAGGCGCACGAAGATCTCGAGCGCCTCGCGGAGCGCCCAGCTTGTCGCCTCGTCCTTGGCCTCGACCGAATCGATCGTGTTGGCGAATTCGTACAGCCGCGCCACGGCCTTGTTGAAGTGGAAGGCCTCGATGTCGGCGGAAATGCCGGCGATCGCCTTGTGCGCGGCGCGCCGCAGGGCGATGGCAGCGTCGGAGAAGGTCTCGGGCCGGGCCGTACCGATCGCCGGCAGCGACTCGATCGCCTCGGAGGCGATGCGGAACAGGCGTTGCTGGAAGCGCCAGGCGCCTGTGACGCCGGCCTCGGTCCATTCGAGATCGCGCTCGGGCGGGCTGTCGGACAGCATGAACCAGCGCGCGGTGTCGGCGCCGTAGTCGCGAATGATCTCGTCCGGGTCGACGACGTTCTTCTTCGACTTGGACATCTTCTCCGAGCGGCCGACCTCGACCGGGCTCTTGTCGGAGGCGCGCACCAACTTGCCGCCATCGCCACGCACGATCTCCTCGGGCGTCAGCCAGGTCCCGTCGCTCGCGCGATAGGTCTCGTGGCAAACCATGCCCTGGGTGAAGAGCCCGTCGAACGGCTCGTCGCGGCTGGTCATCTGGACCTCGCGCATCGCGCGCGTCCAGAAACGCGAATAGAGCAGATGCAGGATCGCGTGCTCAACGCCGCCGATATATTGATCGACCGGCATCCAGTACTGGTTCTCCTCGCGGTCGAACGGCGCCGTCTCCAGTTGCGGCGAGGTGAACCGGTCGAAGTACCAGCTCGAATCGATGAAGGTGTCGAACGTGTCGGTCTCGCGGCGCGCAGGCTTGCCGCAGGTCGGGCACGCGACATGTTTCCACGTCGGATGGCGGTCGAGCGGATTGCCCGGCCGGTCGAACGTCACGTCGTCGGGCAACTGCACCGGCAGGTCCTTGTCCGGCACCGGCACGACGCCGCAGCTGTCGCAATGGATCGCCGGGATCGGGCAGCCCCAGTAGCGCTGGCGGGAAACCAGCCAGTCGCGCAGGCGATACTGCGTCGTGCCCTTGCCGACGCCCATCTCCTCGAGGCGCGCGATCACTTTTGCCTTCGCTTCCTCGACGCCGAGTCCGTCGAGGAACCCGGAGTTCACGATGACGCCGTCCTCGACATAAGGCGCTTCGGCGATGTTCAGCGCCTTCCCGTCAACCGGCGCCACGACCTGCAGGATCGGCAGGCCGTACTTGGTCGCGAATTCATGGTCGCGCTCGTCGTGGCCGGGGCAGCCGAAGATCGCGCCCGTGCCGTATTCCATCAGCACGAAATTGGCGGCGAAGACCGGCACCGTCTTGCCGGGGATCAGCGGATGCCTGGCGAGCAGGGGCAGCTTGTAGCCCTGCTTTTCGGCGGTCTCGACTTCGGCGGCCGCGGTGCCGGTCTTACGGCATTCGGCGATGAAGTGCTGCAGGCCGGGATCGGACGGCGCGAGGCCGGCGACCAGCGGATGCTCGGCCGACAGCGCCATGAACGAGGCGCCGAACAGGGTGTCGGGACGGGTCGTGAAGATTTCGAGCTTCCCGTGGTCGGTACCCGAGGCATCGGTGAGTTCCCAGAAGACGCGCGCACCGCGGCTCTTGCCGATCCAGTTCGCCTGCATCAGGCGCACCTTCTCGGGCCAGCGGTCGAGCGTGTCGAGGCGGCTCAGCAACTCGTCGGCGAAGTGCGTGATCTTGAGGTTCCACTGGGTGAGCTTGCGCCGCTCGACGGGTGCGCCGGTGCGCCAGCCCTTGCCCTCGATCACCTGCTCATTGGCGAGCACGGTGTTGTCGATCGGATCCCAGTTGACCCAGGCCTCCTTGCGGTAGGCCAGCCCCGCCTTCCAGAAATCGAGGAACATCTTCTGCTGGTGGCGGTAATAGCTCGGGTCGCAGGTCGCCAGCTCGCGGCTCCAGTCGAGGGACAGGCCCATCGACTTCAGCTGCTTCTTCATCGAGGCGATATTCTCGTAGGTCCACTTCTTCGGGTGGACCTTCTTCTCCATGGCGGCGTTTTCGGCCGGCAGGCCGAACGCGTCCCAGCCCATGGGATGCAGGACGTTGAAGCCCTTGGCGCGCTTGTAGCGCGCGATCACGTCACCCTGCGTGTAGTTGCGCACATGGCCCATATGGATGCGCCCCGACGGATAGGGAAACATCTCGAGCACGTAGTATTTCGGGCGCGCCTTATCCATCACGGCCCTGAAGGTCTGGCGATCTTCCCAAACCTTCTGCCACTTGCTCTCGGTTTCGGTGAAATTGTAGCGCGCGGTGGGTGCGGCGGGTGTCGACGACACGGAATTCTTCCCGAAAAAGGGTGTTACCGAAAAAGACAGAGGCCGCAGCGGATGCCCGCTGCGGCCTCTCACGTCAAGCTCTTGGTAGAAATGAGGCCGTTCCTATTATGGGGCTGCCAGGCGGCATATTCCACGCCTCAGCTCAAGTCGGGCAGGGCTTGAACGACCCGTCTCCATTCGGCCCGTACGGCGGCGGCGTCAACGACACTTCCGGACTGTTCCAAAGCGGCCGCCAAGTCGCCCAGACGTACCGCACCGGCGGCGCGCGCAGCTCCCTTGAGCTTGTGTGCCAGCTCGACCAACCGGACGGCGTCATCGTTCGCGACGGCGATATCGTCCACGAGCCCGGCCCCGGCCACGCGGAAGCGCCGGAGGATGCGGTCGACCATCCCCTCGTTGTTCCCGAACAACTGCGCCACCACCCCGCGGTCAATGGAGTCGTTCGACGCGCCGGTCATGGCATCTGGGGACATCACGATGGCCTTGCTCATCCAGCGTTCCAGCGACGCGCGCAGCCGGTCCAGGGTCAGGGGCTTGGTGAGGTAGTCATCCATGCCGGCCGCGAGGCACTTCTCGGCCTCGCCCTTCAGTGCATTGGCGGTCAGGGCAACGATGGGCGTATGCCGGCCGCACCTGTCCGTCGCTTCCTCGGCGCGGATCTGGCGCGTCAACTCAAAGCCATCCATGTCCGGCATGTGGATGTCTGTCAGGATCAGCGCATAGGTCTGGCTGCGCCACATGGTGAGGCCCTCGATACCGTCGGCGGCCGTGTCGACCGACACGCCCAGGATTTCGAGCTGACCGGTCAGGACCTCGAGGTTGATGGGATAATCGTCGATCGCCAACACCCGCCCGCCGCCAATCCCGCCGGGCGATGCTGGCTTCGGCGTGGCTTCGGCGACCGGCCCTTCGGCGCGGCCCAGATCGAGCGTGACGGTGAAGGTCGAACCCCGTCCGGGCGTGCTTTCAACCGTGACCCCGCCATTCATCAGCTCGGCCAGCCGCCGCACGATCGACAGGCCGAGTCCGGTGCCGCCGAAGCGCCGGGTGGTCGAGTTGTCGGCCTGGGAGAAAGGCTGGAACAGTCGGGCTGCCTGCTCGGCGCTGACGCCGATGCCGGTGTCGGTGACCGACAGCGCGAGGCGCACGTGATCGCGGGACTCCGAAAGGGCTCGGATATGGACGCGAATCTCGCCCACTTCGGTGAACTTGATGGCATTGCCGATCAGGTTGAACAGGATCTGGCGCACTCTCGTTGCATCGCCCCGGAGGTGATCGGGCGTCCCCGGTTCAATCACGGTGGTAACGGCGAGGCCCCGGCTCTCGGCCTGGACCGACAGGGTCTCGCCGGTGCCTTCGATGACGGCGCGGAGCTGAAACGGCGCGTCTTCGAGCTCCATGCGGCCGGCCTCGATCTTGGAGAAGTCGAGCACGTCGTCGATGATGCGCAGCAGGGCGGTCGCCGAGGTGCGCACCGTGCGCACCAGCCGCTTCTGGCGTTCGTCGAGCGGTTCACGCTCGAGCAGCTCGGCGGTACCGATGACGCCGTTCATCGGCGTGCGGATCTCGTGGCTGATGGTCGCGAGGAAGGTGGATTTCGCCTGGTTCGCGGCCTCGGCCGCATCCCGGGCTTTCTCAAGTTCGGTCTGCCGCCGCTTCAGGTCGGTGATGTTGCGGTAGATGCCGAGTGTGCGGCCATCTCCCACCGGCTGGAAATTGAACTCGACGTGCGTTCCCGAGGGCATCAGCCGCTCGAACTGGCAGCCGGCGGGATCGAGGATGCGCGCGATCCGCTCCTCGGCCGAAAGGACCCTGCCGTCGACCACGACCTGGTCGCCTGCCGCGATCTGCATACGCACCAGCTCCTGGAGCGTGAGGTCGCGCGCCTTGTCCTCCGGAATTCCGAACTCCCGCCGGACGGTGTTGTTCATGAGGGCGATGCGACCGTCGGGAAGGAAAAGGCTGAACCCGTCCGTCATGGATTCCAGAATGGTGACCGTGAGCTTGTGGGCCGCGGCCACCTCGTCGCGCGCCTGCTCCAGCTCGGCCTGGCGGCGGCGGAGGTCCGTGACGTCGCGGACGAGAGTCATCGTGTTGCCCTGGCCCACCGGCTTGAAGGAGAACTCGAAATGGCGGCCCGATGGCAGGACGCGGTCGGAGCGGCTGCCTTTGGGAGCGAGGCAGAGCGCCAGCCTCTGCTCGAGCGTCAGCGGCGTGCCGTCGTCGCCATAGAGATGATCGCCGACCGCGATCTGGGCGCGGATGATGTCGTCCAGGCGAACAGGATTGGGCAGCGCCTCCGGTGCCAGGCCCAGGCTCTTGGCGGAGAACTCGCGGTTGGAGTAGATCAGCCGGCGCTCCGAGTCGAAAACGGTCACGCCGAGCGGCAGACCCTTGAGGATGTCGGACATCAGATTGCGCGTCGTCCTGACTTCGTCCTGCGCCTTCTCGAGTTCGCTCTGCTTCTGTGTCAGGGCAGTGATGTCGCGATAGACGCACAGGGTCTGATCGCTGCCGACCGGCATGAAGAGGAACTCGACGTGGCGGCCCGAGGGCAGCTTGCGCTCGAAGCGGCTCCCGCCGGGTGCCAATACCCGAGACACCCGCTCGTCGACCGTGAGGGGCCGGCCGTCGACGAACACTCGGTCGCCAACCGCGTCCTGGGCGCGGACGATGTCCGACAGCGTGGTGCCAGGCCGGATGATCAGCCCGGCATAACCGAACAGCTGGGACATCATCTTGTTCGCGTACAGGACCCGTTGACCGTGCAGCAGGCCCACGCCGTCGGGCATGGCGTCGAGCACGGCGCCCATCAGGCGCTGGCCGGCCTCCAGGTCGCCGAGTGACCGTTCCAGCGCGACCTGACGTTGCCGCATCTCGGTGATGTCGCGATAGATGCCGAGCGTTCGGCCGTCGCCCACCGGCCGGAAGATGAACTCGACATGGCGGCCCGTCGCCAGTTCCCGGACGAATCGCGTTCCGCCGGGCGTCAGCGCGAGTTCGACGCGGGCCTCTGGGGAAAGTGTCCTGCCACCCTCGGCGACCTGTTCGCCGGCCGCGATTCGTGCGCGCGCAATCTCTTCCATCGACATGCCCAGGCGGACCGGATCCTTGCCGGGCAGCACCATTTGGTCATGAAGGGCCCTGTTGACGTATGCCAGCCGGCGATCGGCGTCGAACAGCGCGACGCCATCGATCATCGTATCGAGGATCGTGCTCGTCAGCCGGCGCGCGTTCGCGACTTCGTCACGCGCCTCCTTGAGTTCGACCTGCCGCCGCTTCTGCGCGGTGATATCGCGGCAGACGCAAAGTGTCTGCCCATCGCCAAGCGGGCGGAAAACGATCTCGCCGTGGCGGCCGTCCGCCAGGGCGCGTTCGAAGCGGCTGCCCTCCGGTGCGAAGGCGTGCGCCATGCGTTCATCGAAGGACGCCATCCCCCCGTCGAGGACCGCGAGGCCGCGCAATACGTCGCCCGCCAACACGGTCTCCTCGCCTCCCAAGCCGGGGGCCGGCGCGCGACCGATATCGAGAAACTCTCTGGCTGCGTCGTTGATATGAACGATCTCGTGGTCGGCATCGAACAGGGCGACGCCATCCATCACACCATTGCAGACGGCTTCCAAAAGGCGCTGCAGGTCGGCGATCCGGTCGCGTGCCCGGCGAAGCTCTGCCTGCATCACGATGGCATCTTCGATGTTCGTGGACTCGTTGCTCGTGCTGTCGCGTGTATCTGACATGACGAATTCTACGTCATCGCGAGTTTCCGAACTGTAACGCGGCGGCCGCAAATTGTTTCGTTGGTTGCGCCAGGGCGGATGGATTGTGCGTGCCGGGCGGGGACGCTGTCTCGCGCAACGCATGAAACCAAAGGGCACCGCCGCGCAGTCTTCGGGAAACCGGGCGCGCTCATTCTCCTCCCATCGACGGACGGCATCCCGCCGCCCGCCACTTCGAGGGAGAGACTTCAATGTTCGCCAAGTTCACCATCGCCGCCGCCGCCGCCCTTCTCGCCGCCGCCGTTGCTCTGCCGGTCGCCGCCCAGGCGCTGCCGAAGCAGCCCAAGCCGACCTCCACGAGCACCCCGGCTCCGAAGCCCGCCCCTCCGGTGTCGCTGCCGTCCCAGCCCACGAGCGGCACCATGAATATGCCGCGTGTCCCGCAGCCGACGCCCTCGCAGATGCCGACCCCCGCGCCGCAGCCCGCTCCCAGCCCCTCGCCGAAGCTGCCGTCGCGCTGAGAGCCCGATCAGAGCCGGATCGTCGCCGGCCCCTCCAACGACGGCGCCCCTCGAGGGCGCCGTTTTTCATGGCGGATCGCGCGCCGGTGCCGCGCAACGCACGAAACCGAACGACCCGTCGGAGCAGTCCTCCGGAAACGCGACCCTCCTAGAGTTCTGCCGTCGACGGAAACGTCCGTCGGCTCAACCGGAGAATCCGATGCTTGCCAGATTTGTACTCAGGGCCGCCACCGCCGCCCTTCTCGCCCTCGCGGTCGCTCAGCCGGCCAACGCCTGGGACCTTGATGGTAACGGCGGCGACGCCCAGCCGTCGCAGAGATCGACGACCTCGAAAGCGGACCCTGGATCGGCGCCGGCGGCGGGCGTCCCCGCGGTGACGTCGATACCATCGCCGGCCTGGGCGTCGACGGGCGGGCCCGGTCGCGCCGTGCCCGCTATGTCGACGCCGTCCTCTCAGCCGACCCTGCAGCAGATCAGGCGCTGAGCGAGCGACCCACGAAACAAGCCAGCGGCGCCGCGAAATCGCGAGGAGACCGCGTCACGACACACTGGCGTCGTCGAAGAAGGATGACACGATGTTTCGATCTATCGCCCTCCTCCTCCTCGCTCTGGTCCTCAGCGGGGAGGCGCATGGCTTCAGTCCCGAAGGCGCCACGGCGCAGATCAGCGACCTGGGAGGCCAGCACGGTTTCGCGATCGGCCTGTCCGGGCTCGACACCACACTCGCCGAGAATCCGGCCGGGGATCGACTGTCAATGACGCGCCTGGCGATGGTCGGTCTCTCATGGTCGCGAGCCGGATTCTCCCTGGGGGTTTCGGTCGGACACATGGACTATGCCCAGTATGTGCTGCCGAGTTACACCGTCGGAACGGCGAAGCTGGCGAGCGTTTCGATCGGCCACGCGATCTCCGACGTGTCTGGCGGAACGCTTGCAGTTGGACTGGGCGCTTACCGCTACTACTTCGACCAAGGCTCCATCGATCTTTTCACGGGCAGCCTTCGCTGGTCGCGTCCATTCTGATGGCCTTTCATTCGGTGCGGTCTTGCGCTAACGTCTTATTGCAGTGTCTAAGCTAAAAGACCAAAGACCGCATATCATCGTCGTAGAGGACGAGGCCTTTCAGCGCGAGACACTGATCGATTTTCTGAATGAGAATCACTATCGCGCATCGGGTGTCGATTCGGGTGCCGCGCTTCGCAAGCTGGTAGAAAGAGATCCACCTGCCCTCGTTTTGCTCGATCTCCGGCTGCCCGGCGGCGAGGACGGCTTCGCGCTCGCCCGCTTCCTGCGCGAGCGCAGCCGCAAGACCGGCATCATCATGTTGACGGCCAGTGGGGACACCATCGACCAGGTGGTGGGGCTGGAGACCGGCGCTGACGATTACGTCGCCAAGCCGTACGAGCCGCGCGCCCTGCTCGCGCGCATAAAGGCCGTTCTGCGCCGCGCCGGCGGTGCCGAGGCCGCGACGACCGGTGAGCGCGTACGCATGGGCAGGTGCCTGCTCGATCTGCAGGCCCGCCGGCTGGTGGCGCTGTCCGGCGAGGAAATTCCCCTGCGCGCGGGAGAATATGAACTGCTGAAGCTGTTCGCCGAGAATCCCAACCGGCCGCTCAGCCGCGACTGGCTGCTCGAGACCACCAGCCATCGCGAGATGGAAGCCTTCGACCGCGCCATCGACATTCGAATCCTGCGCATCCGTCGCAAGATCGAGGTCGATCCAGCCCGGCCGACGTCGATCCGCACCGTTCGCAGCGCCGGCTATATGTTCGTGCCGCCCGAAGACTGAGGGCTGGCCCCGTCTCGAAGGAGCGTCGTCTCAGGAGCCGCCGGCGATGCGAAGCTGGCGGGCGCGCGTGAGGATCGCGTTCTCGATGTCGATGTTGGTGCGCGGGTCGACCTGGGCGTCCACCCAGTTGCCGCCGCGGGGGCTGGTCTGCTGCTTGAAGACGGAGACACGCACGCCGTCGGCCCGCAGTTCGCGGTCGAGGATGGTGACCTGGACCTTCATGCGCTCGTTGGGGGTCTCCGAGGGCGTGTACCAGTCGGTGATGATGACACCGCCGAACGGGTCGGCCGACACGAGCGGGATGAAGTTGATGGTGTCGAGCGAAGCCCGCCACAGATAGGCGTTCACGGCGACGCCGGTGCCGCCGCCCGAATCCGTCTTCTTGTCGGCCTTGGACCCGAGCAGGCCGCCCGGGCCGAACAGGGTACCCTGCTCCTGGGTGCGACCACCCAAGCCTGAACGAACGTCGTTCCTGCTGCGGTCGCCCGACGGGCCGGTGTTCCTCTCTAGACTGCTGCTATCGTCGGCGCAGCCGGCCATACCGACGGCCAGGAGCGCAATTGCGGCGATGCTCACGAATTTGGACGGTCCCGTCATAGAATGGCGCCTTGATCTTCCTATGGGCCGCAATTCCGCGGCGGAGCAGTGGCGGCGACCATAGGCTCAACGAGATATGAACTGCAAGCGGCGGGGCGATATGCCACAATAAGTCTCTTTTAAAGACTAACTAAAATAATTTACAAGTCTCCCGTTGCAACTATTAGTGCCTGAAGCTTTCGGCAACTTTCCTGACCCTCGCAAATTGTGACAAAGACGCCACAGGTGCGGGCAGAATGCAGCGGTGGGGCGACCATTTCTTGACCCTCGATTTGGCGAAGTGTTTTATAGCTTTGCCGCATTGGTGGATTCCGTGAGCTTCGTGGTTCAGGCTTCCAGTTCCCGCCGGTCGGACAGGCCTTTTTGGTACGTACCAGTCTCTGATCAATGAGAGAGGGAGAATGATGAAGAAGCTTCTACTCGGCTCGACCGCCTTGGTCGTCGGCGGGCTTATGGCCGCCCCGGCCATGGCCGCCGACCCGATCAAGATCGGCGTGGGTGGTTACTACACCTTCTACGCGATCGCCGGCGGCATCCAGTCGACCTACGCCACTGACGGCTCTTGGGCTCAGTACAAGGGCCTCCAGTTCCAGCAGGAAGGTGAAATCCACTTCATCGGCCAGACCAAGCTGGACAACGGTACCTCGGTCGGCGTGCACGTCGAACTCGAAGGCTGGAACCAGAATGCTGGTGCGGCTGCTGGCGCCTGGATCGACGAAGCCTTCCTGTTCGCCTTCGGCGACTGGGGCCGCGTCGAGTTCGGTTCGCGCGATCCGGCGACCTACCGTATGTACTACGGCACGCCGTCGGCCCTGATCGGCTTCGGTGCCGTTCAGCACAACACGAACTTCGCCTGGGCCAACCAGAGCGTCATCAGCAACAACAAGGCGTGGTTCCACGCCACGACCACCACGAACGCTGGTCAGTTCCAGGACGCGCAGGGCATCAACTACTTCACCCCGCGCTTCCAGGGCCTGCAGATCGGCGTCGGCTATCGTCCGAAGATCAACGTCAACCCGCAGGGTGGCGCTCTCTCCGGCATGGCGGTCGGTCCGGGTGCCGCGACCCAGGGCGTCTGCGGTTACACCAATGCGACGTCGTCCGCGAACTGCCCGACGAACGACTACTCGTACCAGGACGTGTTCGACATCGGCGCCAACTACCTGAACAAGTTCGGTGACGTCACGGTCGCTCTGTACGGCGCGTTCCTGTACGCGAACTTCGTTCCGGGCAACCAGCCGTTCAGCGCGGCTGCCAACCAGTCGACCGGCGCCAATGCCGCCAGCTGGAAGCAGTGGGTTGTCGGCGCTCAGTTCGGCTTCAAGGGCTTCACCCTCGGTGGCGCACTGGGTTGGGACAACAACGGTCTCGGCGCGAACTACTACACGGGCCAGGACAACGCGACCCGCTTCTACACCGCTGGCCTGATGTATGAGACGGGCCCGTGGCAGATGTCGTTCAGCTGGGTTGGCTCGTACAACAACAACGGTAACGGCTCCTACGGCTGCAACACCGTTACGGTCAACACCTCGACCTGCACCACGCCGGCCGCCACGGGCGTCCCGGGTGTGAACTCGACCGCCTTCGGCAACGGCAACAACCCCTCGAACCTCGCCTTCGGACAGGAGTCGGTGAACAAGTGGGAACTGGGCGTGAACTACGCGCTCGGGCCGGGAGTCAAGCTCACCGGTGGTGGTCTGCTGTACACCGCTTCGGGCCCGACTGCTGCCGTCTCGGGCAACAGCTGGGGTCTGCTGCTGGGTATGGACCTGCGCTTCTAGTCGCAGGACGATCCGAAAATTGGAAAGAGCGGGCGCAAGCCCGCTCTTTTCTTTTGTGCGTCCCGAGGGTGGCTCTATGTCGAAGCGCGCCGTCCCACCAGATTGACGAACAGGCCGGGCAAGTAGGTACGCGACACCGGCAGCCGCTCGGTCGCCTGGCGCGCCAGCACGGCGCGGTTGTCCTCATGGTCCAGGACAAGCTGGAAGAGACCCTGTTCGACGGCGCCCGCACCGGGATCGACCGCCGGCCGGCCATCGCGCTCGATGCGATAGGCGACGTCGAGTCCGACATCGCCGCCGCTATAGAACGACGAGGCAATCTCGAGCCTGCCGAACAACAGCATCAGGCCACGGGCCGAGAATCGCCAGTAGTCGTCAGGCGCCGCATGGAAAGCCTGCGACCAGGCGGTCGCGACATAGGCAAGGCCCCCGGGCCGCAGAGCCCGCTCGATGTTGCGCGCGGCGCGCCCGGGATGGCGCGTATGCTCGAGCACATGACAGCAGATCGCGAGATCGAAAGGCTCTTCGCCCAGTCTGCCCTTCAGCGTTCTGGGGTCGCTGCAGATGTCGGCGACGCAGTCGACGTTCGCGCCGTCGGAAAGATCGATGCCGACGAACTGCGCCTTGGCACCGAAGCGGTTGACCACAAGCTTGCGCCAGTTGCGAACATTGCGATCGGACAGGAGGGTGCGCGATCCGACCTGCAGGACCCGTGGCGGGCGCTTGCCAACCAGCTGCGCCACCCGATCGAGCAGGAGCTCGATTTCACGACTTACGCTCGTGCCGACAATGCGTAGCTCACCGGGGCGCAGCTCACCGGAGGTGGCTTCGCCGGCCGGCATCAGTCGCGCACCACCAGGATGTGCACGCGCCGTGGCCCGTGGGCACCCAGTTCCATCGCCTGTTCGATGTCGCCGGTGCGCGAGGGTCCGGTGATCGTATTGACCGTGCGCGGCATCAGGTTCTTGCCATAGCGCGCGCGCAGGCGGCCCCATACATCCTCGTAACCACCGACGATGTCGGACTCGCGCAACACGACCACATGCGTGTCGGGCAGCAGGTTGAGCGACACGGGGTGATCCGGACCGGACGCCATCACCAGAGTGCCGGTCTCGGCGATGCCGGCAAAGGCGCCGGTGACCGAAACCTGATCGCTGCCTTCGCCGCGGCCGCGCCGGATCGAGAGCATCTTCTGGCTGGTCCAGTCGTAGCCGTCGAGGAGCGGTGAGGGCGCCATCGCGACATTCGCCGGCAGGTTGTTGCGCGCGAGGTAGGACGTCACCTCGCCCGGCACCTCGGCCGCTCCCACCCGCGCCACGGTGGCGTTGAGAGTCTCGGCCCACTGGCAGAACAAGGCGACCCTTTCGGCCTGGGGCAGCTGGGCGCGCGCGACCGCGGGACCGCGCGGCGGTGACGCGAGGCGCGCATCGACGGCCTGGCGAGCCTCGCCCGAGAGCTCGCCGCGGCGCAGCGAGCGCCGGATGCCGCTCAGGATCTGGGTCCGGGCGCTGGCGTCGTTCATGCCTTCCTCTTCGCCCAGCGTGCGTGGAAGGTCCCGCCGGACTGCGGCGCCGGGAAATCGCGGAAGCGGGTCCAGCCGGAAGCCAGCGGCAGGGCCCGGTAGCGCCCGTCCGCGCGGCCGAACAAGGCCAGCACGCGGTTGGCCATCCCGGTCAGTCGGCGATAGAGCGCGGGTCGCCGGGCGGCGAAGCTCCACATCGCCAGGCCCTGGCGAACGGCCTTCGGCGTGAGGTGCTTCTCGAATTCCCGCTCGCGCCAATGGCGCATCAGTTTCGGCAGCGGGATGCGCACCGGACAGACGCTTTCGCAACGGCCGCAGAAGGTCGAGGCATTGGGCAGGTTGCTCGCCTCCTCGACTCCGACGAGCTGCGGCGTCAGCACCGCGCCCATCGGGCCGGGATAGACCCAGCCATAGGCGTGGCCGCCGACCGCGCCGTAGACCGGGCAATGATTCATGCAGGCGCCACAGCGGATGCAGCGCAGGATGTCCTGCATCTCGGTGCCGAGAACGCCCGACCGGCCATTGTCGAGCAGCACCACGTGATATTGGTCCGGCCCGTCGAGATCCTCCGGCCTCTTCGGCCCGGTGTTGAGCGTCGTATAGGCAGAAGACTCCTGCCCGGTCGCCGAACGCGCCAGCACGCGCAACAGCACCGCCGCGTCCTCGAGCGTCGGGATCACCTTTTCTATGCTGGCCAGCACAATGTGCATCCGGGGCAGCGTATTGGACAGATCGGCATTGCCCTCGTTGGTGACCAGCATCGACGAGCCGGTTTCCGCCACCAGAAAATTGGCACCGGTCAAACCGACATCGGCATCGAGGAACTTCTGGCGCAGGACGTAGCGCGCTTCGGCGACCAGATCGTTGCGCTCGGTCAGGCGCTTGTCGAATCCCAGCTTGGCGTGATGCTCGAGAAAGGTGTCGGCGACCTGGTCCTTGGTGAGATGGACGGCCGGCGCGATGATGTGACTGGGCGGTTCGTTGCGCAGCTGAATGATGTACTCGCCGAGGTCCGTCTCGATCGGCGCAATGCCAAGCTCCTCGAGATGTTCGTTGAGGGCGATCTCCTCGGCCACCATCGACTTCGACTTGGCGACGGTGCGGGCATTCACGCTCTGGCAGAGTTCGGCGATGATGCGTCGCGCGTCGGCGGCGGTCGGCGCCCAATGCACGTGACCGCCGAGCCCAATGACCTTGCGCTCGAACTCCTCGAGGTAAAAATCGAGATGGGCGAGCGTGTGGTTCTTGATGTCGCGCGCACGGTCGCGCAACGCCTCGAATTCCGGAAGCCGCTCGGCCGCCTGGCGTCGCCGCTCGGAGAAGCCAACCTTCAGCTTGGCCAGCGAATCCTGCAGGTTGGGATCGGCCAGCGCGTGGCCGACATTCGCCTTGAAGGCATGGGCGGTCGATTCCATCAGCTGCGCTCCGGTTCGCCGATCGCCGGCAGGTCGCCCATCCCGGCCAACACTTCGGCAACGTGGCGCACCCGTACGGCGCTGCCCTCGCGCTGCAGCTTGCCCGCCATGTTCATGAGGCAACCGAGATCGCCGGCCAGCAGCGTCTCCGCTCCAGTGGAAGCGATATCGGCAGACTTCTCGCCCACCATGGCATTCGAGATCTCGGGGTATTTTACGCAGAACGTGCCGCCGAAGCCGCAACAGACCTCGGGAGTCTTCATCTCGCGAAGCTCGAGCCCCTGCACCGATCCCAGCAGATTGCGCGGCTGGTCTTTGACGCCGAGCTCGCGCAGGCCGGAGCAGGAATCGTGATAGGTCACGGCGCCGGGGTAGTGCGCGGCGACCTTCTCGACGCCCAAGACGTCCACTAGAAATGAGATCAGCTCATAGCTGCGGCCGGCGAGAGTCTCCGCGCGGGCCTTCATGGCCGGGTCGTCATCGAACAGGCCGGGATAGTGATGCGACAGCATTCCGCCGCAGGACCCGGAGGGGGCCACGACGGCATCGTAACCTTCGAAGGCGTCGATGACCTGCGTAGCGATGGCCCGTGTCGTGGCCCGGTCGCCGGTATTGTAGGCCGGCTGGCCGCAGCAGGTTTGAAGCGGTGGGACGTCGACGGAACAGCCCGCCTCCTCGAGGAGCTTCACGGCGGCGAAGCCCACCGACGGCCGGAACAGGTCGACGAGACAGGTGACGAAGAGCGCGACGCGGCGCGGACGGGGAACGGGGATGGCGGGCGAGCTGGACACGCCCCGACCATGGCAGCGGTGAAATTGGCGTGCAAGATGACTCGGCCAAGTTTGCGTCGAGGCCGCGCCGCTCCTTTACGCTCGGGCTGCAATTGCGGCGTGCCCGGCGGGGCACGCGCGTCGCTACGGACGCGCGCTCAGTTCTTGTTGGGAACCAGGATGATGGCGCGGCCTTCGCTGTTCATGCGACCGGCCCACTCTGCCGCCTGTTCGCCGGCGCCGTAAAAGACATCGCCACGCGCTGGCCCCTTGATGGCGGCCCCCGCGTCCTGCGCGATCATCAGGCGGCGATAGGAATCCGTGGCGCCGGGCTTGCGATAGACCGGGCGGCGCGTGTCGATCCATACCGGCGTGCCGTACGGCGTGATCGCGGGATCCACTGCCATGCTGCGCTGCGCGGTGAGCGCCACGCCTTCGGCGCCGATCGGCGCGGAGGTCCGGGTGTCCCTGAAGAAGATGTAGCGCTCGTTCTTGCGCATCACATCGCGCGCCTGCTGCGGATTGCGCTTCAGCCAATCGCGGATCGCGGGCCAGGTCGCGTCTTCTTTCTTCATCACGCCCATCTCGACCAGCACCGCGCCGATCGCGGTATAGGGCCGATTGTTGGAGCCGTCGAAGCCGAGCGTCATGGTGCCGCCCTCGGCGAGCTGGATACGACCGCTGCCCTGGACCTGGACCTCGAACAGTCCGACGGGATCCTGCACGTAGGCGATTTCCAGGCCCTTGCCCTTCAACGCCCCCGCTTCGATCTCGGCGCGCGTGAAATACGGTTTGTCGCTGAGGTCCGGCGGCTTGCGATAGACCGGCACGGTGAAGAGCCGCGAGGGCACCTTGCTGCCGCGCAGCTCCGGCTCGAAGTAACCGGTGAACTTGCCGGGGACCTGGACGATCAACGGCCGGAAATTCTCCTCGAAGAACATCCGCGATCCACGCGCGTCGCCTGCCTTTACGGCGGCGGCGGCGTCGCAGATGCGCGCCCACTCGCCGGGCGTGATCGTCTTTTCGCCGCCATCGGTGGCAATCCGGACGTCAGGACCGGAGGTCAGCTTCGGGCAGGAACGGCGGAAGGCGACGAGAGCCTCGGCATGACGGTCCTGCGCCCACCCGGCGATCTCGTTGTAAGAAGTCGGCTCCATCGAAATCCGCTGCTGCGGCGGGGAGCCGGGGGTTCCGGCACAGGCGGAGAGGAGGCCGGCTGCAGCCAGCAAGGCCGCACCGCCCGCGAGGAGGCGCCATCGCATTCCCGGAAAAGCCTCCCTCAGCCTTCGCTTTCGGTCTTGACGAGCTGCCAGTTGGGATCGCCCGACGTGGTGTCACGGCGGAAGGTCCAGAGGTCGACGACCTTCTGCACCTCGTTGGGATTGCCGTCGATGATCTGGCTGTCGGCGTTGCGCACGACGTTGATCTGCTCGCTAACGAACCGCACGGTGACGACGGCGTTGCTGCTCTGCATCTCCGCGCCGGCAACATCCGATGCTTCGAAGCCGATCAGGGTGGTCTCGGCCTTTTCGTTGCGCTCGATGCGACCGCGAATGGCGGCCTCGAAGCTTGCGTAGGTGGTGCTGTCCAGCAGCGGCTTAAGCGTCGCGGTATCGCCACGGGCGAAGGCCTCGACGATGGCGGTGAAGGCTGCGCGGGCGCCGCCGGTGAAGCCGATCGGTTCGAAGGCCGGATCGGCCGCACGAATGGCTGCGACGCCTGCGGTTGCTGTCGGCAGGACGGTGGCGCGAATGCCGCCGGGACCGGTGGTGGGCGAAGATTGGCGCGGCGCCGGCGCATTGGCCGTCGGCAGCGGCACGACATTGTCGTTGCCTTGCGATGCGTCGCCGACGCGAGGAGGCGGCGCTGCGGGCGGGGTGAACGGATCGCGGGCGGGCGGCTGTTCGTTGCCCGTGCGTTTGCCGAGCACGGACCGCAGTCGCAGGATCAAGAAGACCGCGACCAACCCGATCAGGATGATGTCGTAGTTGTTACCCACGATGGCGCTCCACTGTCACAAATTACATAGGCTGCGAATGGGCAAAGGGCAAGGCGACCTCCCCGCCGCGCTTCCCGGATGAGCCCGCGCCTCAAGCGGCCAGCACCACAATATCGACAGATTCCGCGACGCCGCCAACCTTCCGATTGAAACGACGCTCATGCGCCGCGGGCGCACGATAGCCCTGACGCTCGGCGAGAGCATAGGTTCCGGCGTCCGTCAGGGCGCGGGTCCCCTCCTCCTTGTTGTGCTTCTCGAGCTTGGCCGCGAGATTGACGGCCTCCCCGATCACGGTGAACTCGAGTCGCTCCGCATCGCCGACAGCGCCGAACACGACACGGCCCGACGCGACGGCAAGCCCGATCTCAAGCGGGGCCAAGCCGGCGGCGCGACGTTCCGAAGCCCACGCGGCACTGGCGGCCATCACCGCGTCGGCAGCGCGGAGCGCGTCCGCGGCGGCCGTGGCTGACGGAATCACCGCACCGAACGAGGCCAGGATGCCGTCGCCCAGGAACTTGTCGATGCTGCCGCCGGCTGCTGCGATCAGAGGGCAGACGCGGCCCTGATAGTCCTGCAGGACCTTCATCACCTCGGCCGGCGGAAGTTCCATCGACAGCCTCGTGAAGCCCCGCAGATCGACGGTGAGGATGGCGACGTCGCGCAGTTCACCTTCGCCCGCCTCGATTGAGATCGCGGCTCCGCGGATGCGGGCCGCTACTCCGGGATCGAAGAAGCGCGACAGGTCGTGCGCCGCGGTGCTTTCGCTCACCGCCTGGACCAGCAGGTGGCGGGCCCGCGAGATGGCGAGGGCGAGGACCAGGGTGGTGAGCAGGATGGCGATGATCTTGTCGACCTCGGCATGCACCAGCAGGGCGTTCGAGGTCATGTATTCGACGAAGTCGTCGGTCGGATTGGCCGGCCCCCCGCGCCCGCCTACCGCATAAAGGATGAGGCCGATCCAGCCGGCGATCGCCGTCAGGCCGGTGAATACGACGAAACGCGCCTCGAAGCGCAGCGCGCGGAGCGCGATGAACAGGAACACGTAAAGGAGCGTCGGCACCTTCAGATAGAAGACGGCCGGCTGGGCGTACTTGTAATGGAACGAGTAGATCAGTCCCATCAGCAGGAGCATGTCGGCGATCACCGACAGATAGAGCATCCAGGGGCGCAACAGGCGCGCGTAGGCCAGGGCAAGGCGCAGGAGACAGAAGGCGCCGTAGATCACCAGCACCTCGAACTCGAAGGAATAATCCTCCTGCACCACACCGCCCGGCATGGAGCTCGATTCGTAGACCGTGCCGACCAGCACCACGATGGCGAGCTGCACCCAACCGATCAGGATCTCGCTCTGCTCCTGCTGGCGTTCGATGGCCTGGCGCACACGGTCAGGAAGCTCGGTCGTCTCGCCGCCCCCGAACAACCAATGGCGCAGGCGGCGGAGCATCAGCACTTTTCCAGCCAGAGACTGGCGGGCAGCGCATCCGGCGGTCGCGGCAGACGCGAGACCACCGAAGCGGCCAGGCGATCGGACATGCGACGCTCCGCCCAGACGCTGGAGAAGAGCGGTTTGAAGGCGCCGCTCGTCAGCAGCGGCACCACGCCCTGCTGCTCGTTGTAGGCGCGCCAGCCCCAGATCGCGGGATAGTCGAACGGCAGGAAGATATCGTGGATATGGACCAGCGTGCCGGACGGCAGGCGTGGCAGGACGCGGTTGAGCAGGATGTCGACGTCGCTGCCGGGCATCAGGATGTGGCTGGAATCGATGAACAACACGTCGCCCTGTACGAGGTCGTCGAAGACCTTGTCGGGTGCCGCCTGCAGGGTCGACGACTTCACGCGGACCCCGGGCAGGTCGGCAATATCGGCGCGCGGCGCCGGATCGATCGCCAGGATTTCGCCGACGCCGCCCACGGCCTTGGACAGCAACCGGGTCGAATGGCCGGAACCCACTTCGATGATGCGACGCGGCTTGCGCTCGCGGACCAGCGCATAGGCAACGGCGGCGTCGAGCGAAGGGAACCACGATTGCTCGAACATCGCCTTGCAGCTCTCGAGGGCATCGGCGCGCGCGTCGACGGCATCCAGCACGGCGGCGAACTGGCTCGTATGCGCCTCGAACAGGCGCTCGATCGCGGGATAGGGCGGCTGCGCGCCGGGCGGCGGCAGCAGCGGCGCATAGCGGTGCGGAATGAACCAGCCGCGCGGCTTCAGGCCGAGCACGGTCGGCAATCCCAGGGCGAACCGCCGCCAGCGGCCGCGCAGGGTGGATCTGGCACTCATCGGGGACTGCTCACGGTGTCAGCGTCAGGCCTTCGTGGGCGACGAGCACACGCGGCAGGCCACTCGCCGCGATGCCCGGTCGCGCGAGGGCGGCTTCGCGGGCCACACCGTCCATGAAAGCGTCGTCGTGGCCGGGATCGTGATGGAAGATGGCGAACGTACCGACGCCGGCCGCATCGGCGAGCCGCACGCCTTCCTGCCAGGTCGAGTGGCCCCAGCCGCGATAGCGCTCGTATTCCGCGTCGGTGTAGCTCGAATCGTAGATCATCACGTCGGCACCGCGGCAGAGCTCGACGATCGTGGAATCGAGCTCACCTTCGCGGTGTTCGGTGTCCGTGATGTAGCAGATCGACTTGCCGAGATGGTCGATGCGATAGCCGGTGGCACCGTTGGGATGGTTGAGCGGGGCCGTGCGCACCGCAACGGCGCCGCACGACAGGTTCTCCCCCGACTTGAACTCCCGGAACTCGACGCCGGCCTGGAAGACGTCGAGCGACACCGGATAGAGCGGCGCCTGCATCAGGTGCCCGACCACCTTCTTCAAGGTGTAGGGCGGCTCGAGGTGGCCGGCCCACATGCGCACCGAATTGCGCCGGTCGAACAGGGGCGCAAAGAAGGTGAGTCCGGAGATGTGATCGAGGTGCGTGTGGGTGAAGTAGATGTCGATGTCGAGCGGCGCCTGGCGGGCGAGTTCTACGCCCAGCGTGCGAATTCCCGTCCCGGCGTCGAAGATCAGCCGGCGGCCGCCGGCGGTAACCTCCAGGCACGATGTATTGCCGCCATAGCGTACGTATTCCGCCCCGGGGCATGAAATCGATCCCCGCACGCCCCAGAAGCGGACTTTCAGACCTTCGACCAATCAACCCTTCCCACCGAGTGTTGCGCCAGAGTCCACAGGCAGGTGCGTCCCGTCAACCGATGCGCGAGGCTTCCTGAAACTGGCCGCATTCTTGCGTGGCGATCTGGGCGGCTGTTTTTCACGTATTCTTGCAGTCGGTGGTCGAATCCGGCGTCCCGACTGCGTTGCCTACCGGCCTGTTCGGAGCAATACTTTGCCTATGGAACCCATCAATCAGGCTTCTACCCCGGCGCTCGCCGCGCCGCCCCTGCGTTGCGCCAAGTTCGCCATCGGCCAGGTGGTGAAGCACCGCATCTATCCCTTTCGCGGCGTGATCTTCGACGTCGACCCGGTGTTCGCGAACACCGAGGAGTGGCTGTCGTCGATTCCTGAAGAAGTGCGTCCGCGTCGAGACCAGCCGTTCTACCATCTGCTCGCCGAGAATGCGCAGACCACGTACGTGGCCTACGTGTCGGAGCAGAACCTGCTGGCCGACGACACCGGCAAGCCGGTGTCGCATCCGCAGGTGCCGCAGTTCTTCAAGGAACTGAAGCGCGGCCACTACGTATCGCGCGAGCGCTCGCTGCACTAACGCTCTGTCGTCTCAGGGCGGGGGTAACCCCGCCCGAAGCGGAGCACCGAAGGTGTGGAGTGGAGACCTTCTCTCCACTAAAAGCCGGCAATTGGTGGAGAAAAGGCCTCTCCACTTCGCCTCGCTAGGCTCGGCTCCGGTCGAGACGACGGGGTCAACTTAATGCCTCGGCCACCTGATCGACGGTGGCGGTCCAGCCGACGATCGCGCCCTGGGCACGGATCATGTCGAGGGCCGCTTTCTTGAATTCCGGGAAATAGCTTTCGGTCGCGTCCTCGGCCAGCAGGCATTCGAAGCCGCGGTCGTTGGCCTCGCGCATGGTCGTCTGCACGCAGACCTCGGTCGTGACCCCGGCAAACACGAGATGCGTGATCGCGCGCTCCGCCAGGATGTCGCCGAGCGGCGTCGCGTAGAACGCGCCCTTGCCCGGCTTGTCGAGCACGATCTCTCCGGGCTTCGGGCTGAGCTCCGGTACGATGTCGGCACCCGGCTCACCCGCAATCAGGATGCGGCCCATTGCGCCGGGATCGCCGATCCGCATCGACGGCTTGCCGCGCAGCCGCTTGGCCGGCGGGCAATCCGACAAATCGGGTTTATGGCACTCGCGGGTATGGATGATCGTCAGCCCGGCGCTGCGGAAGACCTCGATCAACCGGCCGACCGTCGGCACGATGGCGGACAGAAGACTCACATCGTTGCCCAGCGTCGCACCGAAGCCGCCCGGCTCGATGAAGTCGCGCTGCATGTCGATCACGATCAGCGCCGTGTGCGCGGGATCGAAGGTGAAGTCGAACGGTTGCGCGGCGATGGTTCTCATCAGTGACCCGCCATGGCGCGGCCGATCGCGCCGACATCGGCGCTGGCCGCATCGGTCTGAAGCGCCAGCTTGCCGTCGAACATGACGACGATGCGGTCGGAGAGCTGCAGGATTTCGTCGAGGTCCTCGCTGACCAGCAGCACGGCGGCACCGCGATTGCGCGCCTGGACGATGCGCGCGCGAATCTCGGCGACGGCGGCGAAGTCGAGGCCGAAGCAGGGATTGGCCACGATCAGCAGGTCGCCCTCGCTCGACAGTTCGCGCGCCAGCACCGCGCGCTGCACGTTGCCGCCCGACAGGCCGCGGATGGCGGCGTCGGGTCCCGGCGTCTTCACCTTGTAGGCTTCGATCAGCTTCCGCGCGGTCTCGCGCATCGGGCGGCGCTTGAGCCAGATGCCATTCGACGAAGAGGGCGGCTGGTCGAAGGAGCGCAGCGCGATGTTCTCCGCCACCGACATGTCGGCGACGCAGGCGTTGCGCAGCGGCTCCTCGGGCAGGCAGGCGATCTTGTGACGGACCATCTCCGGCCGCGTCGCGGTGTAGACCTCGCCATGCACCAGCATGCGGCCGGCTTCGGGGTCACGCTGGCCGGCCAGCGTCTCGACGAGTTCGCGCTGGCCGTTGCCCGACACGCCGGCGACGCCGACGATCTCACCGGCGCGGATCTCGAGTGCCAGATCCTCGACCGCGAGCTGGCCGACATTGTCGGCGACGCTCAGACCTTCGAGCTTCAGCACCGCCTTCCCCGGCGCGCGCGCCTCGCGCTCGACGACGGTGCGCGTCTCGCGCCGGCCGACCATCATCTCGGCCATCATGTCGTTGTCGAGCTCGCTCGTCGGCTTCGTGCCGATCAGCTGGCCGCGACGCAGCACCGTGACGGCATCGCAATAGGTGTTCACCTCACGGAACTTGTGGGTGATGGTGACGATGGTGATCTGTCCATTGGTCGTCAGCTTCTTCAAGGTGGTCAGTACCTCGTCGGCCTCGTCGGGTGTCAGCACCGAGGTCGGCTCGTCGAGGATCAGCAGGTTGCGCTTGAGATAGAGCTGGCGAAGGATTTCGCCCTTCTGCTTCTGTCCGGCGGCAAGGTCGGCGACGGGTACGTCGATCGGCACGGTGAACGGCGTCGTCTCGAAGAACGCCTTGAGCGCGCGCCGCTCCGCCCCCCAGTCGATCACCGCCGGCAGGTCGCCGCGCGACAGCACGAAGTTCTCCAGCACCGTCATGTTCGGCACGAGCGTGAAGTGCTGGTAGACCATGCCGAGGCCCAGCTCGTGCGCCTGGCGCGGATGGGCGATCTCGACCTCGTGGTCGTTCAACAGGATCTGGCCCTGGTCGGCGGCGTAGTACCCCATGGCGCACTTCACCAGGGTGCTCTTGCCGGCGCCATTCTCGCCCAGCAGCGCATGGAAAGCGCCGGCCCTGATCTTCACCGAGACGTCGTCGAGCGCGGCCATCGCGCCGAAGCGCTTGGTGAAGCCGATCAGCTCGAGCGACGGCGCCGTCACGCAAGCACCTTCAGGATGGCGGTCGAGTTCGCAACGGCGCCGAACACGCCGCCCTGCATCTCGACCATCTTCAGCGCCGCCGCGTGGTTGCCGGCGTCGGTCGCGCCGGTGCAGTCCTCGAGGATCAGGCATTCGAAGCCGCGGTCGTTGGCCTCGCGCATCGTCGTGTGGACGCACACGTCGGTGGTGATCCCGGTCAGCACCAGATTGTCGATGCCGCGCGTGCGCAGCATCAGTTCGAGATCGGTGGCGCAGAACGAGCCCTTGCCCGGCTTGTCGATGATCGGCTCGCCGGCGATCGGCGCGAGATCGGGGATGATCTCCCAGCCCGGTTCGCCGCGCACCAGGATGCGACCGCAGGGGCCGGGATCGCCGATGCCGGCGCCGATCTGCTGCGAGCGCCAGCGCTTGTTGGGCGGCAGGTCGGAGAGATCGGGCCGATGGCCCTCGCGCGTATGGATCACCGTCCAGCCCGCCTTGCGCACGGCGGCGAGCAGCTTCCGGATCGGTTCGATCGGCGCGCGCGTGAGCGAGAGGTCGTAGCCCATCTTGTCGACATAGCCGCCGACGCCGCAGAAATCGGTCTGCATGTCGATGATGACCAGCGCCGTATTGTCGGGACGCAGCGCACCGTTCCAGGGCCAGGCATAAGGGCGGGAGTCGATATGGGTCGTGCTCATGGGGGCTCCTATTTGACGGCGCCCAGCTCGCCCGGCGCGCCGCGCAGGCTGCGCGCGGGCGAACAGGTGGCGATCATCAGGGCGAGGGTGAGGACGTAGGGCGCGGCGCTGAACAGGTAGTAGCCCTGGGTCACGCCGACCGATTGCAGCGCCGGGCTGATCGCGCCGGCCGCGCCGAACAGCAGCGAGGCCCACAGGCAGCGGATCGGGTCCCAGCGCGCGAAGATCACCAGCGCGACGGCCATCAGGCCCTGGCCGCTCGACAGGCCCTCGTTCCAGCTTCCGGGATAGTAGAGCGACAGGAAGGCGCCGCCGATGCCCGCGAAGGCGCCGCCGACCGCCGTCGCCATCAGCCGCACCCGGCCGACCGAGGCGCCGATGGCGAGCGCTGCATCGACGCTCTCGCCGGCGAGCCGCACGATCAGCCCCCAGCGTGTGTTCTTCAGGGCCCAGGCGAGCGCGAAGGCCAGCAGGATGCCGACGATGAACAGCGGATTGACCTGCAGGGCCTGCTGCACCTGCGGGATGCTGCTCCAGCCGCCGAGATCGAGCGCCCCGAGGTTGGGCGCCTTGGGCTGGATGTAGGGCTTGCCCAGGAAGAAGGCGAGGCCGGTGCCGAACAGCATCAGGCCGATGCCGGTGGCGATGTCGTTGACCTTGGGCAGCTGGCAGAGCCCGGCATGCAACGCGCCGAGCAGCAGGCCAACGCCGGCCGCCACCAGCACGCCGAGCCACGGCGAGCCGCTCAGCAGCGCCGTGCCGTAGGCGCTCATCGCGCCCATCATCAGGGTGCCTTCGAGGCCCAAGTTGATGCGGCCGCTGCGCTCGGTGAGGCACTCGCCGAGGCTCACGAAAATGAACGGCGTGCTGACGCGAATGGCGCCCGCCAGCATGGCGAGAGGCACGCCCCAGAGACCGATGTCGCTGCCGTCCATGATCAGCGTCCCTCCACCGCTCTGAAGCGCCACAGCCAGGCCCACGACCGGCCGTACAGCGTCTCGCTGGCCAGGATGCAGACGAAGATGATGCCCTGCAGGACGACCACGGCGGCGTCCGGCAGGTCGAGCCGGCGCTGCAGCAGGCCGCCGCTGGCGCCGATGCCGCCCAGCAGGATGGCGACGGGAATGATCGCCAGCGGATGATGGCGCGCGAGGAAGGACACGAGGATGCCGGTGAAGCCGTAGCCGACGGCCAGCGAGGCATTGGCCTTGCCGTGCACCGCCGCCACCTCGACCATGCCGGCCAGTCCCGCCGCCGCGCCGCCGGCGGCGCAGGCGACCAGCACGTAGCGGCCGACGTTGAGGCCCATCATGCGCGCGGTCTTGGGGTTGCCGCCGATCACCTGCATGGCAAAGCCGAAGGTGGTGAAGCGCTGCACGCCGTAGCAGAGCAGGCAGGCCACGATGCCGAAGGCCAGGCCCCAATGGACGTCGGAGCCGCCGATCGTGCCCAGCATGTTGGCGTCGCCGATCGGAAGCGTCGACGGCTTGTTGAGACTCGACGGGTCGCGTAGCGGGCCCTCGACGAAATGGTTCATCAGGGCGATGGCGATGTAGGTGAGCAGCAGGCTGGAGATCGTCTCGTTGACGCCGCGGTACTGGCGCAGCCCGCCCGCCAGCGCGATCCACGCGCCGCCCGCAATCATCGCCGCCGCCGCCATGGCGAGGTTGGTCACCAGCGGCCCGGAGGCCGCGACCGAGACGCCGGCCGCCGCGGCCGCGACGCCGCCCAGCACCAGCGCCCCTTCGTTGCCGATGATGATCAGCCCGAGCCGTGCCGGCAGTGCCGTGCACAGTGCCGTCAGGATCAGCGGCGCCGCGCGCGTGAGCGTGTTCTGGAAGGAAAACCAGCTGCCGAACGCGCCCTGGTACATGAGCGCGTAGGCCTCGAATGGATCGACGCCCGCGTAGAGAACCAGCAGCAGGCCGAAGATCACCGCCGACGCCAGCAGGGCCAGCGCCGAGACGGCGATGCGTTCGAGGGCCGTGTTCATGCCTATGCCAATCCCTGGAGCGGAGGGAGATGTATCGACTCTACCCTTCCTCCCCGTCACACGGGGGAGGTGGCCCGAAGGGCCGGAGGGGGACAGCCGCAGGTCTGATCACTTTCCGGCTGGCAATCATCGCTTTGCTTTCCGCCTCCCGGCCTCCCCCGCGAGACGGGGGAGGAGAAGAGTTGCTCGTCTCACGCGTGCGCGGCGCTTAGGACGTCGCGCCCAGGACGCCTTCGACCAGGTAGTTCATGCCCTCGAGGACCGGCTCGGTCTGGGTGTAGGTCGTGCCGGCGGCGATGACGGTGTTGCCCTTGTTGTCCTTCAGCGGCCCCTTGAAGATCGCGAAGCTGCCGTCGACGATGCCCTTCCGGGCCTCTTCGACCTTGGCCTTGGCGGCATCCGACACCGCGGGGCCGAACGGCGAGTTCTTGACGTAGCCTTCCTTGAGGCCGCCGCGCACGAAGTTGCCCGGTACGCCGCCCTTCTTCATCGTCTCGACGAAGTCGACGTAGATCTTCTCCCACTGCCACTCGGCGCCGGTGAGGTAGCCCTTGGGCGCGAGCTTGGCCTGGTTGGTGTGGTAGCCGCAGGTGTAGATGCCGGCGCGCTCGGCGGTCTCGATCACGACCTTCGGGCTGTCGACATGGCAGGTCACGACATCGACACCCTGCGCGATCATCGAGTTGGTGGCTTCCGCTTCCTTGACCGGCAGCGACCAGTCGCCGGTGAAGATCACCTGGCAGGTGACTTTCGGATTCACCGAACGCGCGCCCATCGTGAAGGCATTGATGTTGCGCAGGACCTGGGGAATCGGCTTGGCCGCGACGAAGCCGATCTTGCCGCTCTTGGTGGTCGAGCCGGCGACGATGCCGCTGAGATACTGCGCTTCGTCGATGTAGCCGAAGTAGCTGCCGGTGTTCATCGGGTTCTTGCCCGCGGTCCACAGGCCGCCGCAGTGGCGGAACTGGATCTTCGGATACTTGGCCGCCATGCGCAGCATGTGCGGGTCGAAGTAGCCGAACGATGTCGGGAACAGCAGCGTGGCGCCGTCCATGTTGATCATGCTCTCCATCGATTTCTCGACGGCGACCGTCTCCGGCACCTTCTCTTCCTCGACGACCTTCACGCCGGCCATCTTCTTGAGGACGGCCGCGCCCTCGGCATGGGCCTGGTTGTAGCCGTAGTCGTCGCGCGGGCCGACATAGATGAAGCCCACCACCAGCGGCTTCTGCGCCTGGGCGCCGCCCGCGAGACCGAGAACGGCCGCGCCTGCCGCGCTGCCCAGAAGTGCCCGTCGGCCGATATTGAACTTGTCGATCATCGAACGTCCCCCTCGATCGCTTGTCGGCCGTCGCGGCCCGAAAGGGAAACAGCAAGCGGTGTGCCACGCCTCGGAAGCCCTAAAAGCAGGCGAATCCGCGAGAAATCAGCAGCGCGTCCGCTCTAATTGTATGCAATTTCATCGTATTGCATTCTTTTTGTGCATGGTTGAGTGCAATTCCGGCTTTGGCATCTATCTTGTATGCAAGTCGGCATGCGTACCGACACCAACCCGACCCTGGCCGACAAACTCGCCGCGGCCATCGCCGACGGCATCCTCAACGGCAAGTTGCCGCCCGGCGAACGCCTCGATGAGGTGGGCCTCGCCGAGCAGCATGGCGTGTCGCGCACCCCGGTCCGCGAGGCGCTGCGCCAGCTGGCGATGAGCGGCCTGATCGACATGCGACCGCGCAAGGGCGCAATCGTCTCGAAGGCGACGCCGGAGGAGATCGAGAGCTTGTTCGTGGCCATGGCCGAGATGGAAGCGACCTGCGCCCGGCTCGCGGCGATGAGCATGACGCCGATCGAGCGGCGCCGTCTGCAGGCGCGTCACGAATCGATGCTGGCCCTGGCATCGGCGGGCGACACCGAAGCCTATTCCGATGCCAACGTCGCCTTCCATTCGGCGATCTATGCCGGCGCGCACAATGCGCCGCTCGCCGAATATGCGATGGGCCTGCGCCGCCGCGTCGGCCCGTTCCGCCGCGCCCAGTTCCGGATGGACGGCCGCCTGCTGCGCTCCAACCAGGAACACGACGCCGTCGTCCGCGCGATCGTCTCCGGCGACGCCGCCGGCGCCCACGCCGCGATGATCCACCACGTCAGCCTGGTCGAGGACGCCTTCGAAGCCTTCGCCGCGATCAACGCGGCCTAACTGTCGTCCTGAGCGCAGCGAAGGACCTAGCGCACCGACCAAGGCACTCCGTAGCGGGCGCGAGATCCTTCGCTTCGCTCAGGATGACAAGAGTTAGTGGTCGTCGCTCTAGTTCAGAGCAAAGGTGAGGTCGTCTCTGAGGCGCCACTGGAGTGGCGCGCTCCAACGATAGATCGATGCGCCTAATTCAGCGCGAACGGGAAATACTTGTCGTTGATCTTCTTGTAAGTGCCGTCGGTCATCATCTCGCCGAACGCCTTGTTCAGCGCCTCGCGCAGCTTGGCGTCTTCCTTGCGCAGGCCCGCCGCGACGCCGACGCCCAGGGTCTGCGTGTCCTTGATGTCCTGGCCGACCAGTTCGCAGCACTTGCCTTCGGGCTTCTGGCTCCACAGCCAGAGCTGTGCCTTGTCGCCGAACACCGCGTCGACTTCGTCGTTGGCCAGCGCGGTCAGCGCTTCCTGGATCGAGGCGTAGCGCTTGAGCTGGGCGGAGCGGCGGAAGCTCTTGTCGGCCCAGTCGGCATGCGTCGAATCCTTCTGGATGCCGATGCGCTTGTTGCGCAGAAGCGACGGCGGCCCGTCATAGGGCGCGCCCTTGGGGGCGATGAAGGCGCCGGGCGACAGGTAGTAGCGACGCGACAGGCCCATGCGCTGGCGTCGCTCGCGCGTCACTTCCATCGACGACATGATGATGTCGAACTTCTTCTCCAGCAGGCCGGGAATCAGCTCGTCCCACTTCAGCGCGATGAACTCGCACTCCGCCTTGATGCGCTGGCAGGCTTCCTGCGCCAACTCCATCTCGAAGCCGGCCGGCATGCCCTTACGATCGAGATAGTTGAACGGCGGGAAGGCGCCCTCGGTGGCGATGGTGATCTTGAACGCCGCCGGCGTGAACGGCGACTTCGGTCCCGGCTTGGCGGCCGGTGCCGCGGCCTTGGCGGCCGGTGCGGGTTTGGCCGGCGGTTTTTGCTGCGGCTGGGCCTGTGGTTGCGGCTGCTGCGCCGCCGCGACGGCTGTCATCGCGACCAGCGCCAGGAGACTGAGCAGTGGCCTCATGCGATCAAGCGCTCCAGAAGCGCATTGAGTCGCTGCCGTCCTTCAGGCGTTGCGCGCAGATGGGTGAGGTCGACTTCGAGGAAGCCGGCCCGCACCAGCGGCTCGAGCCGCGCGGCCTCCAGGGCTTCGACCGGGTCGACGCCGGTGACGGACGCAAAGGTGGCGCGGTCGATGCCGTCGGCCAGCCTCAGTCCCATCATCAAAGCCTCCTCCACCAGATCCTGTCCCTCGACCGTCGACGTCTCCGCCGTGCCGTGGCCCACGCGCTCAACGGACTCCAGCCAGGCTTCCGGCCCGCTCGACCGGCGGGTCGCCTTCTTGGTGGCCCCGACGGCAAAGCGGCCATGGGCGCCCGGCCCGATGCCGACGTAATCCTGATACCGCCAATAGATCAAATTATGGCGGCAGGCAGCCCCCGGCCGCGCGTGGTTGGAAATCTCGTAAGCCGGGAGCCCGGCCTGTTCGAGCCGCGCCTGCGTGTGCTCGAACATGGCGGCGGAAGCTTCTTCATCGGGCAAGACGAAGGTGCCGCGGGCATGGTCTGTGAAGAAGCGCGTCCCGCGCTCGATGGTGAGCTGGTAGAGCGACAGATGCTCGCCGGCCAGCGTGAGCGCGCGCTCCAGCTCCTCCGCCCACGCCTCCGGCGTCTGGCCGGGCCGCGCATAGATCAGGTCGAAGGAATGGCGCGCGAAATGACGCCGCGCCGTGGCCAGCGCCTCCAGCGCCTCGTCCGTCGAATGCTCGCGGCCGAGGAATTTCAGCGACGCGGCGTCGAGCGCCTGCACGCCCAGCGAGACCCGATTGACGCCGGCTTCAGCGAGCGCCGCAAAGCGGCCGGCCTCGACCGAGGTCGGATTGGCTTCCAGCGTGATCTCGATCTCGGGCGCACTGTCCCAGAGTTGCCGCGTGCGCGCGATCAAGGCGGCGACGGTCTCGGGCTCCATCAGCGAGGGCGTGCCGCCGCCGAAGAACATCGTCTCGACCCGGCGGCCCGGCGCTTCGCGGGCGGCGTGCTCCAGCTCGCGCAGCAGCGCCGCCCGCCAGCGCGCCTGTTCAACGCCGTCGCGGACGTGGCTGTTGAAGTCGCAATAGGGGCACTTCGACTTGCAGAAGGGCCAATGGACATAGACGCCCAGGGGCGCCGGGCTCATTCGAAGCAGGCCTCGACCATCAACCGGAAGGCACGGCCACGATGGCTGATGGCGTTCTTCTCGGTGTCCGACATTTCCGCCGTCGTGCGCGTCTCGCCGACCGGCTGGAAGCAGGGATCGTAGCCATGGCCGCCGGTGCCGCGCGGCGGCCAGACGATGGCGCCGTCGAGCGTGCCGTGGAACAGCTCGACATGCTCGTCGGGCCAGGCCAGCGCCAGCACGCAATGGAAGGTCGCCAGGCGCGCCGCATCGGTCTGGGGCACCTTGCGCGCCGCAAGCTCGTCCTGGATGCGGCGCATGCCGACCATGGCGTCGCGCGTCGGCCCTTCCCAGTCGGCGGTGTAGACGCCGGGCTGGTGATCGAGCGCATGCACGCTGAGGCCGGAATCGTCGGCGAGCGAGGGCAGTCCGCTTCCCCGCACCGCCGCCAGCGCCTTCAGGGTGGCATTGTCCTCGAAGGTCGTTCCCGTCTCGTCGGGCGCCGGCAGGCCGAGATCGGCGGCCGAGACGATCTCGACGCCGAACGGGGCCAGCATGGAGCGGATCTCGCCCGCCTTGCCGCGATTGTGGGTCGCCACAACGAGCCTGGGCAGGGCGAAGCGCCGCGCCATCAGCTCTTCCCGATGGCCAGCTTCTGCAGGCTCACCAGTTCGCCGATGCCCTTCTTGGCCAGGGCGAGCAGTTCGAGGAACTGCGCCTCGGAGAACGGGTCCTTCTCGGCGGTGCCCTGCACCTCGACGATGCCGCCGGCGCCGGTCAGCACGAAATTGGCATCGGCATCGGCCTTGGAATCCTCGGGGTAGTCGAGGTCGAGCACGGCGGCGCCTTCCCAGAGGCCGCACGAGACCGCCGCGACGGTCCCCGTCAGCGGACTGACCGCCAGCTTGCCGTCCTTGATCAGGCGCTCGTAGGCAAAGTGCAGGGCCACCCACGCGCCGGTGATGCTGGCCGTGCGCGTGCCGCCGTCGGCCTGCAGCACGTCGCAATCGATGTTGATCTGGCGCTCGCCCATGGCCTGCAGGTTCACGACGGCGCGCAGCGAGCGGCCGATCAGGCGCTG
Organism: Reyranella sp.; assembly: GCF_965279625.1. Classification (GTDB taxonomy): domain Bacteria; phylum Pseudomonadota; class Alphaproteobacteria; order Reyranellales; family Reyranellaceae; genus Reyranella. Next base: position 3,337,083 of record NZ_OZ257251.1, on the reverse strand, counting down.
GATCTCCTGGGTGCGGCCCGACTGCTTGCCGCGCGCGGCCTCACGGTCCGTGCGGGTATGGGTCGAGCGCGGCAGCATGCCGTATTCGGCGGTGACCCAGCCGCGGCCGGTATTGCGCATCCACGGCGGTACCTTCTCGTCGACCGAGGCGGTGCAGAGGACATGGGTGTCGCCAAACTTGACCAGGCACGACCCCTCGGCGTGACGGGAGAAGCCGGGTTCCAGGGAAACCGGGCGAAGCTGATCGGGGGCGCGGCCTGATGGGCGCATTTATTTCTCCTGAGGGGCGGGCGGCCGGTGTAGCGCCCGAACGTTGGCGAATCCAGCCACGATGCCTTGTTTGGAGAGCGGCGTTCGGGCCGGCGTTCATTGACCACCCTGCCCACACTACCTACATTTTTTCCATGGCGATCCACCGCATCGGCATCTCCGGGGGCGCCCTTGCCGAGCCCTCCACAGGACAGCGTGCCGCCTCCGTGGCGGAACTCAACGATCGCGCGCGCGAGGTGCTGCGCCACGTAGTGGAAGGCTATGTCGAGACCGGCGAGCCGGTCGGCTCGCGCGCGCTGACGCGCAAGCTCACCGAGACGCTGTCGCCCGCCACCATTCGCAACATCATGGCCGACCTGCAGGATGCCGGGCTGCTCTATGCCCCGCATACCTCGGCCGGGCGGTTACCGACCGACGCCGGGCTGAAACTGTTCGTGAACGGCCTGCTCGAGGTCGGCAACGTCTCCGAGGAGGAGCGCGAGTCGATCGAGGCGCGCTGCGCCACGTCGGGTCGCACCGTCACCGAGGCGCTGGAGCAGGCGACGGCGATGCTGTCGGGCCTGTCGCGCTGCGCCGGCCTGGTAATGGCGCCCAAGACCGAGCAGCCGCTGAAGCACATCGAGTTCGTCAATCTCGGCCCCGGCCGCGCGCTGGTCGTGACGGTGACGCAGTCGGGCCATGTCGAGAACCGCGTCATCGATACGCCCATCGGCATGCCGCCGTCGGCGCTGACCGAAGCCAGCAACTATCTCAATGCGCGGCTGAGCGGACGCACCTTCGACGAGGCGCGGCGGCTGATCCTCGAGGACATCAAGCTGAAGCGCGCCGAGCTGAACGACCTCACCGCGCGCGTGATCGAATCGGGTCTCGCGACCTGGTCGGGCGAGCCGGGCGGCGGGTCGCTGATCGTGCGCGGCCAGGCCCGCCTGCTCGAGGACATCACGGCGATCGAGGATCTGGAGCGCGTGCGCATACTCTTTGATGCGCTGGAGCGCGGCGAGAGCTTCGTGCGCCTGCTCGAACTCGCCAACACGGCGTCGGGCGTCCAGATCTTCATCGGCGCCGACAACCCGCTGTTCGCCAATACCGGCTGCTCGATGGTGGTGGCCCCGTTCCGCGATTCGCAGGAACGCATCCTGGGCGCCATCGGCGTGATCGGCCCGACCCGCCTCAACTATGCGCGCATCATCCCGCTGGTCGACTACACTGCCCGCGCCATCGGGCGGATGGTTGGATAAGGCATCATTGTCATCCCGAGCGTAGCGAGGGACCTTTGCGCTGAAGCAGTTAAAGGTCCCTCGCTACGCTCGGGATGACAAATTTGCCTGCAACAACAGTCAGCGCTCACCAGTCCTTTTCGTCAAAATCCTCGAACTGCTTCGCGCGCGCGTCTTCTTCCGAGGGCGGCGGGGCTTCCTCGGCGGCCGAATGCGACAGCACGCGCAGGCGCGTCTCGCGGGTGAGCAGCGGCAGCAGCTCCAGGAGATCGTTGCGGGCAAAGGCCACGCAGCCCTGCGTCCCGGCGTAATCGTCGCGCGCGATGTGGAGGAAGATGGCGCTGCCCCATTCGCCTTCCGGCGGATCGTCGTTGTAGCCGACCACGACGACGAGATCGTAGAGCCCGTCTTCGCGCCACATCTTCTCGGCGCCCCACTCGTTGGGAATATGGACCAGCCGGTTGTAGCTGGGCGAGCGCGGGTCGTCGCACCAGCCGTCATGCTCGCTGATCGGCCGCGCCGGCAGGGCGCTCTTGGGAGAGTTGGGCTTGGGCAGGACCACCAGGTCGTTGCGGTAATAGATGCGGCGCAGCGGGAACTCGCCGACCGGCGTGGCGGCGTCGCCCTCGACCTTGTCTTCGCGCACGCCACCCGCACCCACGCAACAACGCCACCGCCGCTCGCCCAGGGTGGCCCACGCCAGCGACCCCTCGGCCGTGTCGGCCTGCACGATCAGGACATTTTCGTCGGTCATGTTCTGGAACTCCGGCGGCCTTCATAGAGGTTCGGCCGCCGGGGCGAAAGCGACGTTAGGTCCGCAGTCGAGGATTGAGGGCGTCGTTCAGCCCGTCGCCCATCAGGTTCAGAGCGAGGGTCGTCGCAAACAGGGCGAGGCCGGGGAAGGCCGCCATCCACCAGGCCCGATTGAAGTATTCCTGTGCGTTGTGGAGCATGATCCCCCAGCTCATCGCGTCGGGATCGCCCAGCCCGAGGAAGCTCAAGCTGGCTTCGAGCAGGATGGCGCCGGAAATCTGCAGGCTGGCGTTGACGATGATGGGCGGCAGCGCGTTGGGCAGGATCTCGCGCACGATCAGGTCGAAATCCGACATGCCGAGCGCGCGCGCGGCATCGACGAACTCGCGCTTGCGCAGGGACAGGAACTCGGCGCGCAGCAGCCGCGCCGTCACCGGCCAGGTCAGGATGCCGATCACGAAGACGATGTTCCAGATGCTGGAGCCGAACAGCGCGACCACGATGATGGCCAGGAAGAACTGCGGCAGGATCTGGAACATCTCGGTGACGCGCATCAGGATATTGTCGGTGCGGCCGGCGAAATAGCCGGCGATGGCGCCGAAGGTGAGCCCGATGATGTTCGACGTGAGCACGGCGCAGAGACCGACGATGAGGGACGTACGCGTGCCGAGGATCATGTTGCTCAGCACGTCGCTGCCCAGGCTGTCGGTGCCAAGAATGTGGTCCGCGCCGGGCGGCTGGAACGACGGACCCATGTCCATCAGGTTGTAAGGCGCCAGCAGTGGCGCGAACAACGCGACGGCGACGAACAGTACCGCGCCAGCCAGTCCGAACAGGGCCGTCTTCTTGCGCCGGAAGCGCAGCCAGACCTGGCGGGACGGGCGGACTCGTGCGGGCACCATGGCGGCCGGCCCTTCCCTATTGATAGCGGATGCGGGGATCGAGGAGGGCATAGAGCAGGTCTGTCACGAGGTTCCCGATCGCCACCAGCAGGGAGATGAAGATGAACATCCCCATGAGCAACGGATAGTCGCGCGCATTGATGGCGTCGAAGGTCAGGCGGCCGAGGCCCGGCCAGGCGAAGACGGTTTCGGTCAGCACCGCGCCGGCGATGAGCGCGCGGAACTCGAGGCCGATCACCGTCACGACCGGCAGCAGCGCGTTGCGCAGCGCATGCTTGACCATCACCGTGTTCTCGGAGAGGCCCTTGGAACGCGCGACCTTGATGTATTCCTGCCCGACCACCTCGAGCAGGCTGCCGCGCGTCAGGCGCAGGATCAGGGCGAGGTTGTAGAGCGTGAGGGTCGCCACCGGCAGGATCATGTGCCGGGCGACATCGAGCACGTGGTCGAAGCCCGTGTAACCGGCGCGCAGGTTGACCATGCCCTGGATCGGCAGCCAGTCGAGATAGTAGCCGAAGCCCAGGATCAGAAGCTGGCCCAGCCAGAAGACCGGAATGGCGAAGCTCGCCAGCGAGAAGACTGTGATCGTGTTGTCGAGCAGCGAGTTGGGGCGCCGCGCCGACAGGACGCCCAGCGTTATGCCCAGCGAGATGGAGAAGACGAGCTGGCTGGCCATCAGCAGCAGGGTCGCCGGCAGCCGGTCCAGGATCAGCTCGAGCACCGGCGTACTCGACACGAACGAATAGCCGAGGTTGCCGGTCGCCACCTGGCCGAGATAGCGCAGCAGCTGGATGTAGAGCGGACGGTCCAGCCCCATGTCGGCCGTGAGGCGCGCGATCATCTCCTTGTCGGCGCCGGATTCGCCGATGATGTAGTCGACCGGGTTGCCCGGCGCGAGATGCACCAGGACGAAGACGATGGTCACCGCGCCCAGCAGCAGCGGCACGGTGTAGAGCAGCCTCTGCAGCAGATAGAAGCCGACGGTCATGGGCTACTTGATCCACCGCGTCTGGTCGAACGGGCCGTAGCCCGTCGGATCGCCCGGCAGGCCGGTGAGGTTGGCGTTGAAGGCGACCGGGTAATAGCGGTCCCACAACCAGAAATGCGGCACGTCCTCGGTCAGGATCCTGGTCGCCTCGTGATAGAGGACGACGCGCTTCTTCTCGTCGAGCTCCTGTCCCGCGGCGGCGAACAGCTCGTCGACCTTGGGATTGCAGTAGCCCGAGGCGTTGCGGCCGGGAATCTTCTCGATGCGCTTGCAGATGTAGAAGGTCTCGGCGCCGATCGCCGGGTCGGGGCCCGTGGCATAGGTCCCCATCGTCAGGTCGAAGTCCCAATTGCGGAACGCCGAATCGCGCCAGGCCGAAGGGTCCATGCCCATGACCTTGAGGTCGACGCCGATCTTGGCGAAGTAGGCGCGCATCAGACGCGCCACGTTGTTCAGCGGTCCCTCGGACTGCGAGAAGCTGACGCGCAGCGAAAAGCGGTTACCGGATGCGCCGCGCGGGAAGCCCGCCTCGTCCAGCATCTTCTCGGCACGCGCGGGATCGTAGGGGTAGGTGCGACCGTCAGCGGTGTAGAAGATCGGCTGTTCCGAGGAGATCGGTCCGGCCGAAACCTTGCCGAAGCCGAAGCCCGCCTTCGCCAGCATCTCGTCGCGGTTCATCGCATAGAACAGCGCCTGGCGGACTTCCTTCTTGTTCAGCGGCGCGTTGCGCGTGTTGATGAACACCATGTACTCGCCGGCGATCTGGCGCTTGGCGATCGCGATCTTCACTTTCGGATTGCCTCTCAGCCGCTCCACCTCGGCCAGCGACATCGAATAATAGGGAATGAAGTCGATATCGCCCTTCTCGAGCGCGAGCGCCCGCGCGGCCTCGTTGGGAATGACCTGGAACACCAGCCGGTCGAGATACGGGCGGTTCTCGAGGTGGAACTTCGGGTTGCGCACGAAGGTGACGTGGCTGCCCTTGCGGTATTCCTGGAACACGAACGGGCCGGTGCCCACCGGCTTGAGATTCGCCGGATTCTTCCGCGGGTCCTCCCCGGTGTCGAAGATGTGCTTGGGGATGATCGTCGAGCTGTTGAAATAGGCGAGGCCGCGCAACAGCGGCGGATAGGGATATTTGAGCTTGAAGACGGCGGTGTGCTTGTCGGTCGCCGTCATCGATTCGACGGCCTCGAACAGGCCGGAAGCCGGCCCGTTGTACTTGCGGTTGACGTTCCACAGTCCCCAGGTCACGTCTTCCGCGGTGAACGGCTTGCCGTCATGCCAGGTGACGTTCTCGAAGAAGCGGAACGTATAGGTCAGGCCGTCGGGCGAGATCTCCCATTGCTTCGCGAGATAGGGCTGCACGTTGCCGTCGTCGTCGAGACGGACGATCGTGCTGTAGACCTGTCCGCACATGTTGCTCGACGAGATATCGGTCGTGATCGAGGAGTTGATGACCTCGACGTCGCCCGGCAGGGCGACGACCATGGTGCCGCCCTTCTTGCCGGCCTGGGCATGCGCCTCGCCGGACAGGGCCGACGTTGCACCGGCGCCCACGGCGGCAAGGCCGAACATCGCAAGGATCTGGCGTCTCGAGGCGGGCAGGCGGTGCGACGTCATCGTCATCTCCTCGGATGGGGGGCGGGACACGGCATCTCAGGCGGCCGCGGCGGGCGTCGTCGTCGCCGAGGCGTGGAGCGCGAAGTGACAGGCAACCGCGCGTTCCGGCGTGATGTCCTGCAGCGGCGGCGTTTCGCGCGTGCAGATGTCCTGGCGGTAGGGGCAGCGCGGATGGAAGGCGCATCCCGAAGGAGGGCGCAGGGGTGACGGCGGGTCTCCCGCCAGAATGATGCGCTTGGTCGCGGTGGCCACGCTCGCCCGCGGCACGGCCGACAGCAGCGCTTCGGTGTAGGGATGCGCGGGCGCCGCGAACAGCGCGCCGGTCGGCGCCAGCTCGACGATCTTGCCGAGATACATGACGCCGACGCGATCGCTGACGTGACGCACCACGCCCAGATTGTGCGAGATGAAGACGTAGGTGAGGCCGAGGCGTCGCTGCAGCGACACCAGCAGATTGAGGATCTGCGCCTGGATCGAGACGTCGAGTGCGGACACGGCTTCGTCCGCGACGATGAACTTCGGATCGAGGGCGAGCGCACGGGCGATGCCGATGCGCTGGCGCTGGCCGCCGCTGAACTCGTGCGGGAAGCGGTCGTAGTGCTCGGGCCGCAACCCGACCAGCGCGAGCAGCTCCTCGACCTTGCGCCGCCGTGCGGCCCCCTTGTGCAGGCCGTGCACGCGGAAGGCCTCGCCGATGATCCCGCCCACGGCCTTGCGCGGATTGAGCGACGAATAGGGATCCTGGAAGATGATCTGCATGTCCCGGCGCAGCCGGCGCATTGCCGGCTTGTCGAGGGTCAGGAGATCGTGTCCGTCGAACACGATACGGCCGCCCGTCGGCTCCTCGAGCCTGAGCAGGCAGCGGCCGAGCGTGCTCTTGCCGCAACCGGATTCGCCCACCAGCCCCAGCGTTTCGCCCTTGCGTACGCTGAGGCTCACGCCGTCGACCGCCTTCACCGAATCGGTGCTGCGGTTGAACAGCCGCCCGCGCACGGGGAAGTGCTTCTTCAGTCCTTCGATCTCGAGCAGCACGCTAGGCGACATGCAGCCAGCACCTGACATCGTGCGTGGTTCCGATCGCGGCGAGCGGCGGCTCTTTGAGGCGGCAGCGCTCATGGACCTTGGGACAGCGATCCTGAAAGGCACAGCCGACCGGGAGGTCGTGGACGTTCGGCACCATGCCGGCAATGGCCGGCAGCATCCTGTCCGGCGGCGGCGGCTCGTCCATGCGCGGGATCGATGCCATCAGCCCTTCGGTATAGGGATGGAGCGGACGCCCGAACAGCGAGGCGACGTCGGCGTGTTCGACGATCTGTCCGGCATACATGACGGCAACGCGCTGGGCCATCTCCGCCACAACGCCGAGGTCGTGTGTGATCAGCAGGATCGAGACGCCGGAGTCGCGCTGCAGCGCGCGCATCAGGTCGAGGATCTGCGCCTGGATGGTGACGTCGAGCGCCGTCGTGGGTTCATCGGCGACCAGCAACCGGGGGCCGCAGGCGAGCGCGATGGCGATCATGACCCGCTGGCGCATGCCGCCGGAAAGCTCGTGGGGGAATTGCGTGATGCGCCGGGCCGGATCGGCGATCCCGACCTTGGCCAGCATGTCCGTCGCGTAGGCCAGGGCCTCGCGTGGCGGCAACCCGCGATGCAGCCGTACGACCTCGGCGATCTGTTCGCCGATCCGGATCACGGGGTTGAGCGAGGTCATCGGCTCCTGGAAGATCATGGAGATGCTGTTGCCGCGAATGCGGCGCATCTCCTCTTCCCCGACCGAGGCAAGATCCGTTCCCTCGAAGACGATCCGGCCCTGCACGATGCGGCCGGCCGGCTGCTGGATCAGGCGCAGGATCGACTGCGCCGTCACGCTCTTGCCCGACCCGGATTCGCCGACGAGGCCCAGCGTCTCGCCCCTGCCGATCGAAAGGTCCACGCCCCTGACCGACTTCGCGACCTTGTCGTCGGCGAAGAAGTAGGTGTGCAGACCCTCGATGTTCAGCAGGACGTCGTTCACTGGCGCCTCGTCGATCCAGGTTTCCGGGCAGGATTTGCCGCCGTTTAGCTGCGGCCGGGCTCGGGCTCGCCGCGCTCGGCGTCGCTCAGCTGGAGGCGCCAGCCGTCGGGGTCGCGCAGCAGCGCGTTCTTGCGGCCGGTGGCGCGCGAGGGATGGACGTCCTTGTGGAACTTGATGCCCTTGGCGACGAGCTCGGCGTGGGTCTTGTCGATGTCCACGACCTTGAAGGAGATGTGGTTGATGCCGGGATTTTCCTCGGTCATGACCGAGTGGATCTCGAAGATCGGCGAATTCTCGCCCGGCATCTGCAGCTCTGCGGAGCCGCCATGATGGTCGGTCCAGGTCAGCAGCTTGAAGCCAAGCTTTTGATAAAACTCAACAAATTCCTTCACGTCCTTCACGACGAGTTCGATGTGGTCGATGCCGACGATCATGCGCTGCTCCCTCGGACTGCAATTGCGAATTGTCGACAATCTATAATTTACCAAATCGTGTCAATCGACTAGTGTGCCGTCCGACATGACTGCGCTGAAAATCGCCAAGCGGCCCTCCCTCGTCTCTCTCGTCTTCGACGAGCTCGAGCGCATGATCATGGACGGGACGCTGAAGCCCGGTGATCCGATCAACGAAAAGGCCCTGAGCGACAGCAACGGCCTCAGTCGCGCGCCCATCCGGGAAGCGTGCCGGCGGCTGGAACAGGCCGGCCTGGTGGAGATCATCACCAACCGCGGCGTCTTCGTGCGCAAGATCTCGCGGCGCTCGGCCGAAGAGCTGTGCGAGATCAAGCTCGTGCTGAACCGCCACATCAACAGGCTGATCCTTGAGCGCATAAAGCCCGCGCAGATCGCGGCTTTGCGGGCGCTCGTGGCCAAGATCGAACAACAGGCAAAACTCGGAAACCTGTCCCGCTACTACGCGCTGAACGAGGAATTCCATCACAGCCTGATCGACATCGCCGGCAACGCGCGCCTGTCGGAGATCTACAAGAGCCTGAACAAGGAGCTGAACCTGTTCCGCTGGCGCGCCTTCCGCGAGGCGCCGGCGCTGGAAGACTCCATGTCGGCCCACCAGGAGATCATCAACGCGCTGGCCGCCGGCGACGGCGAGACGTTCTGCCGGGTCGTCGAAGAGCATCTCGTCGCGACCAATCGCCGGATCCTCTCACGCGATCTCGACGACGATGTGCCGGAGGCTTCGCCTCGCCGCATCGCCGCCACTGGCTAGAGCATTTCAAGGGTTTCAATCGGGAGAAGAATGAGATGGCTTATGTCGTGACGCCGCCGGCCACCGTCGGCGTGCCGGTCAATGGAACCGGCGACCTGTTCCCCGTCCGCCGCATCTTCTGCGTCGGCCGCAACTATGCGGCCCATGCCCGCGAGATGGGGCACGATCCCGACCGCGAGCCGCCGTTCTTCTTCACCAAGCCGGCCGACGCGATCGTGATCTGTGCCGACCCGAAGAACCCGACCAAGGTCGCCTATCCGCCGGCCACCAAGAACCTGCACCACGAGATGGAGCTTGTCGTGGCGATGAAGTCGGGCGGCAGCGACATCCCCGTCGAGAAGGCGCTGGATCACGTCTATGGCTACGGCGTCGGCCTCGACATGACGCGCCGCGATCTCCAGAACCAGGCCAAGGACATGGGCCGCCCGTGGGACATGGGCAAGGGCTTCGATCAGTCCGCGCCGATCGGCGAGATCTATCCGGCGGCCAAGATCGGCCATCCCGCCAAGGGCACCATCCAGCTCGATGTGAACGGCAAGACCCGCCAGAAGTCCGATCTCAACGCGCTGATCTGGAGCGTGCCCGAGACGATTTCCTATCTGTCGGGCCTCGTCGAGCTGGCCGCCGGCGACCTGATCTACACCGGCACGCCCGACGGCGTCGCCGCGGTGGTGAAAGGCGACACGCTGTCCGGCTTCGTCGACGGCTGCGGCACGGTGACGTGCGTGCTGGTGTAGTTCTTACTTTTTCTGCACCGCGCGGGCTCCCGCGCTTGTGAAAGCGCTGCCGCCCGCCAACAGCTTTAGCTGCGCTAAAGCTGTTGAGCCCTGAACGTGTCGCACTGACGGGGATCGCCCGTTTCCAGGCCCTTGCGGAACCAGCGCGCGCGCTGCGCGCTGCTGCCGTGGGTGAAGCTGTCGGGGACGACCCGGCCCTGGCTCTGCTTCTGCAGCGCGTCGTCGCCGATCGCGCTGGCGGCGGCCAGCGCCTGGTCCACGTCCCTGTCGTCGATCATCTTGCCGCCGCTCTTCTTGTCGGCGCGGTTGGCCCAGACGCCTGCAAAGCAATCGGCCTGGAGTTCGGTGCGGACCGACAGCGCGTTGCCGTCGCGCTTGCTCATGCTCTGGCGCATCTGCTGGACCTTGGCCGAGATGCCGAGCTGGTTCTGCACGTGATGGCCGATCTCGTGGGCGATCACATAGGCCTGCGGGAACTGGCCGGGGGCCTTGAAGCGCCGCGCCAGCTCGTCGAAGAAGCCGAGGTCGAGATAGACTCGCTGGTCGGCCGGACAATAGAACGGACCCATCGCCGCCTGGCCGACGCCGCACTCGGTGCGCGTGGCGTCGCGGAACAGGACCAGCTTGGGGTCGCGATACTGGCGGCCCATGCCCTGGAAGACCTCGTGCCAGACATCCTCGGTGCTCTTCAGCACGCGCGACACGAACTGCGTCTGGGCGTCGCCGGCGGGCGCAGTCGCGCCCGGCGTGCGGCTGGCCGAGGAGGAGGGTGGCGCCGGCGCGTAGCTCGAGGTGCCGCCCCCGCCGCCGGTAATATCGCTGAGGATGGCGCCCGGATCGGCGCCCATGATCATGGCGATGACGACGAAGGCCACCAGGCCGAAGCCGCCCTTGAACAGGCCGCCGCCGCCTCCGCCCATCGGAATGGGAAAGCCGCCGCCGCCGCCGAATCCTCCGCCGCCGATCCCGCCGTCGCTGCGGCGATCCTCGATGTTGCTGCTCTGGTCGCCATCCATCTGCATGGCTCGGTCTCCTTGGTCGAGATGTTCCCGGCGAGATCGTCTCCGGATCGTCTATAGTGCCCGGCGATGAGTCTCACCATTGCGACCTGGAACATAAACTCGGTCCGGCTGCGGATCGGAAACGTCGAACGGTACCTGAAGTTGCGCAAGCCCGATGTGCTGTGCCTTCAGGAGACCAAGTGCCCGGACGAATTCTTCCCGCACGAGGCCTTCGAGCGCATGGGCTACACCCACCGCTTCGTGCAGGGGATGAAGGCCTATAACGGCGTGGCGATCCTTTCCAAGGTGCCGTTCGCCGCCGGCACCATCCACCATCGCTGCGGCAAGGAGGATTGCCGCCACGTCGAGGTCGCGCTCGACGTCGGCGGCGATCCGATCCTGCTCGACAATCTCTACATCCCGGCCGGCGGCGACATTCCCGATCCCGATCTCAATGTGAAGTTCGCGCACAAGCTCGATTTCTATCGCGAGATGGCCGCCTGGTACGCCGAGCGCAAGCCCGGCCCGCGCGCCCGCAAGGGCCTGCGCCGCGTCACCGTGGGCGATCTCAACGTGGCGCCGCTGGAGCATGACGTGTGGAGCCACAAGCAGCTCCTCAAGATCGTCTCGCACACGCCGGTCGAAGTGGAATTGTTCGGCAAGCTCCAGGCCTCGCTCGACTGGATCGACGTGCCGCGCCGGTTCGTGCCCGAAGACCAGAAGCTCTATTCCTGGTGGAGCTATCGCAACACCGACTGGCGCGCCTCCAATCGCGGCCGCCGGCTCGATCATATCCTGGCGAGCCCCGCTCTTGCCGGGGCAATTCGCAGCCACCACATCGACGTCGATCTGCGCGACTGGGAGAAGGCGTCGGACCATGTGCCTGTGTCGGCGACGTTCGAGGTTTAGGGGGAGCCTGCCATGATGCAAATAATCTTCACCATTCTGATCGGCTTCGTCGTCGGTCTCCTGGCCCGCTGGATCGGTCCCGGCGAGCAGATCCAGGGCTTCTGGATCACCGTCCTGGTCGGCGTCGTCGGATCGGTGATCGCGACCTACGGCGGTCAGGCGCTCGGCCTCTACCGCGCCGGCCGGCCGGCCGGCTTCATCGGTTCGGTGATCGGCGCGATCGTCCTGCTGGCTCTCGTCCAGCTCTTCGGCAGATGAGCCGCTAACTTACGCGGTACAGGAAGTACCGGCCCGCCGGCACGCCCGGCGGGTCGGGCTGGCGCCGCCAGCGGGGCACCTCGAGCGACTGGTTGGCCAGCACGTAGCCGCCTGACGCAACGAGCCTGTCGAGCGCCGGCCCCAGCCACTTGCCCATTGCCACGTTCGCTTCGTGATCGCCGGTGCCGAGATCGGTGTGGATCAGCGCGGCCGTTGCGCCGAGTTTTCTTGCGGCGTCGTCGATCGTCCGGTCGGCGTCCCCGAGGAACAGCCGGTCATCGGGCGGGATGCAGTCGGGGTGGGCCGCCACCTTGCGCTCGAACACATAGATGTCGCGGCCGGGAAACAGCTCGCGCAGATGATCGTAGGTGCGGCCGTTGCCCAGGCCCACTTCGAGCAACGGGCCAGGCATCGCATCGACGGCGGGCTTCAGGAAGTTCAGGCAGTCGCGCTGCGCCTGCATGCGCGCGATGAAACTGTCGAGACGACTCATGACGATGCGATGACTCTGAGGGCGATCAGCCGGCCTTGGTGGCGGCACGCAGTTTCTGATTGGTGTCCTCGAGACGGTGCGCCAGCTCGCGCATGATCTCGATCGCCATCTCGGGAAACTCCGCGACCAGGCGATAGAACATATCCTTGGTGATCTTGAGCGTGGCGAGCGGCTCCTTGGCCTTGATGGTCGCGGTGCGCGGCACGTCGCACAGGATGGCGATCTCGCCGAAGAAGCTGTTGCGCTTCATCTCGGCCACCGAGATCTGGCCGGTCGGCGTGTCGATCAGCACGTCGGCCGTGCCGCCCAGGATCACGTACATCGTGTCGCCGGGATCGCCCTGGTGACAGACCTCCTGGCCGATGCCGAAGTTCACCCGCTCGCTGGTGAAGGCCAGCAGCTTGAGCCTCGCTTGCTCGACCTTCGAGAAGATCGGCACTCCCTTCAGCAGCTCCACCTCTTCGTTGAGGTTCATCGCGTCCTCCTCGATGCGCCCTACGCCGACGCCATCAGCTCGGTATAGAGCCCGCCTTTTGCCGCCAGCTCTGACGGCGATCCCTGGGCGACCACACGGCCACCCTGCATAACGACGATCTGCTCGAACGGCTCGGCCTGGTTGGGCCGGTTGGCGATCCAGAACACACCGCAGCCCCGTTCGGAAGCATCGGCCAGAATGTTGTCGCGAATGCGGTCCTGGGTGCGGCCGTCGAACATGGCCACCGCTTCGTTGACGACCACGAGCTGCGGCCTCTTGATCAGGGCGCGGCCGATTCCGAGCTTCTGGCGCTGGCTCGCGGGCAGTCGCTTGCCGCCGACGCCGACATTGTACTCCAGGCCGACCTCGATCACCGAATCGCGCAGTCCGAGTTCGTCGAACACCTGGGCGATCAGGGTGCCGATGCGCTCGCCGGCCTGCGCCTGGCCGTAGACCAGGCGGCCGAACAGGATGTTGTCCTGCAGGGTGGCGGCGCTGTTGTAGCGCTCGAAATCGTAGAACTCGACGGCGTCGCGCAGATTGGCCGGCAGGCCCTCCGCAAAGGCGCGGCGGGCGCCCAGGATTCGCTCCTCCATGGCCGCGTCGATCAGGCCGAGGCGGTGGCGCGCCTCGATGTAGCGGAACGGCAGCGTCATCAGACGGATGCGGTCGGCCTCGGGCACCGCTTCGATGCCCTTGCCGCCGAGGCGTTGCAGCAGCAGGCGGACGTTCGGCAGTTCGTCGGCCGAGATGAAGCTGTACTGCTCGAACAGAGGATTGTCGGGCGACAGTCCGGAGAACAGCTCGACCATGGTTTCGGCGATGCTGAGACCCATGCGCTGCAGGTCGACGTCGAGCCCGGTCTTGCGCAGCACCGACATCACGTAGGGATCGGCCGCGAGATTGTCGCCGTCGAACTGCTTGCCCAGCGCCGTGCCGAACAGCAGGTTTTCGGCGACCGACAGGTTCTTGTTGTAGTGGTCGTCGTTGAACGGTTCGACCAGGCCGGCATAGGTGCCGTCCTGCAGGTGCTCGTGCAGCGTATGCCGCGCCTTCAGGATCTTCTCGGCCAGATCGGGCCGCACGGCCGCGTCGACGGTGCCGCGCAGGCCCAATGAATAGATGTCTTCGTCGAGCTCGACCTGCTTCAGCACCCGCACCATGCAGGGCAGCAGATCGGCCGGACCGGTCGCGCCGGCCAGCTCGTAGTCGACCCAATCGGCATTGGGATCGAAGGCCGGATTGCCGGCGCGCTCCGATTCCTTCCAGAACGCCTCGCGAATCGCCTTCGTGGCCTCGTCATAGGTTGCCGGTGCCACGGGCCGCAGCTTCAGGCCGAACAGGAGATTGTCGCGGACGGAGAGCGGGAAGAGGTAGGTGTCCTGCCCGACATAGGCCAGCCGCGCGCCGATGACATACTCGGGCAGCTGGAAGAAATCCTTGCCGTCGATGCGGATCGTGCCGCTGGCCGGCAGGGTCTGGCGTGCCAGCACCTGGCCCAGCACGTCCTTGCCCGAACCCGAGCCGCCGATCACCGCGACGCGACCGCTGGTCGACAGGTTGAGCGAGAGATTGTCGAGCTGCTTCACGCGACCGTCCTCGGTCACGACCACCCCGACCAGCGCCAGCTGGTTGCCGAGCGGCGGCGGCGGTCCGTCGGGGATCGCCTGAAGCTCCGGCGGCATCATGCCTTCGGGCTGGAACTGGTCGATCACCTGTTCGTACTTGATCTGCACGTCCTGGCGCTGCTGGTCCCAGTCGATCAGTTCCTTGATCGGCGATGGCAGGTCCTTGTAGGCGAGCAGGACGCCGACCACGGCACCGACGTCCATCTGCCCCGTGATGGCGAAATAGCCGCCCACCAGATAGATGGCGAAGGGCGTCGCCTGCGACAGGATGTTGTTCCAGAACTTCGCGACGAACTTCTTCTGGTAGAGGTCGAAGCGGATCTTGAAGATCAGGCCCAGCCGCTCGGAAATATCGGCGCGTTCGTAGTTGGCCGCGCCATGGATGTGGATCTCGTGCACGCCGTCGGCGGTCTCGGCGATACGGCCGGCGAGCTGGCGGGCCGAGATCTGTCGCTGACGGCCCAGCACCAGCACGGGCTTGCGCAGGCGCGGGATGATCGACATCTGCACGGCGAGCAGCACGATCACGATGATCCCGAGCAGCCAGTTCTGCATCATGATGAAGATGATGGCCGTCAGCGCCTGGCCACCCAGGAACATCGGCTGCACGAAGGCGTCGCCGATGAAGCCGCCCAGCGGCTCGACCTCGTCCTTCACCATGGTGGCGAGCTCGGCCTGCTTGACCTTGCGGAAGTGGGCCGGCGGGAAGCGCAGGATGCGGTCGTAGAGTTCGTAGCGCAGGCGGCGCAGCATGCGCTCGCCCATGCGGCCCTTCTGGGTGTTGATCGTCTTCTTGAACAGGCCGTTCACGATGACCGCGCCCAGGAAGACGAAGCTCATCACCACGAGATACTGAAGCTGGTCGACCTGGAAACCGTCGAAGAAGCGGATGACCCTGCCCGGGAAGACGGCGGAGAGGTCCAGTTCCCAGACCAGGAAGGGGATGGTCTTGCTGTCCTTGAACGCGTTTCCCTGGATGCCGTTGTTGATGACCGATTTCGGTACCGTCAGCGACATGAAGTAGAAAATCTGGGCCAGGAATACCAGCAGCAGGATCACGACCTGTTCGGGCCGGCTGTGCCGCCAGATATAGGAGAAGAGACTGCGTTCCATGAATCCTGTGCCGCCGCGGTCGACGCTCCCCCTATAGGCGATCAGTGCCTTGATTACATTAGATATTTGCCGGGTTGCCGCACCGGGGTTCGCGGCACGCACGGCTTGTGGCATAGTCCCCCCGTCGTTCACCGGTCGGGGCATGGGCTTCGGCGAGGGAGAGGCCAATGCCCGCCAGCAACCGGTCCAAACGCGTATTGCTCTACAGCCACGACTCGTTCGGTCTTGGCCATGTGAGCCGCTGCCGTACGATCGCCAATGCCATCGTCGAGGCCGATCAGTCCGTGTCGGTCCTGATCCTGTCCGGCTCGCCGGTCGTTGGCTCCTATGAATTCCGATCCGGCGTCGACTTCGTGCGCATCCCCGGTGTCGTGAAGATCGAGACCGGCGAGTACGACTCGGCCAACCTGCGCATGAACGTCGAGCATACGCTCGAGATGCGCACCCGCATCATCCGCGACACCGCCGACATTTTCCGCCCCGACCTCTTCATCGTCGACAAGGAGCCGCTCGGCCTGCGCGGCGAGGTCGGACCGGCCCTGCGACTGCTCAAGGATCGCGGCACGCCGCTGGTCCTCGGCCTGCGCGACGTGATGGACGATCCCGCCCAACTCGCCAAGGAGTGGGAACGAAAGAACGTCGTGCCGGCGCTACGCGACCTCTACGACGAGATCTGGGTCTATGGCCTGCCTCAGGTCAACAAGCCATTGACCGGCATCGACGTGCCGCCATCGGTGCGCCACAAGATGGTCTACACCGGCTATCTGCGGCGCGAGTTGCCGCTGCACAGCGACGTGCCGCATGAGATGGAGGAGATGCACGGGCCCTTCATCCTGGTGACGCCGGGCGGCGGCGGCGACGGTGTCGAGCTGGTCGACTGGGTGCTCGCGGCCTACGAGTCCGATCCCAACATTCCCTACGGCGCGGTCATCGTGTTCGGGCCGTTCATGCCGGCCACGGCGCGCGAGGCCTTCAAGGAACGCGCCGCGAAGTTCCCGAACATTCAGACGCTCACCTTCACCAACAATCTCGGCGCCCTGATGCAGCGTGCCGCCGGCGTCGTCGCCATGGGCGGCTACAACACGTTCTGCGAGATCCTGTCGTTCGACAAGCGTGCGATCATCGTGCCGCGCACCCATCCGCGCCTCGAGCAGTTCATCCGTGCCCGCGCGGCACGCAACATCGGCCTGATCGAGATGCTGGATCCCAATCGTGGGCGCGACCCGCAGACGATGGCCACGGCATTGCGCCACCTGCCGCAGCAGGGCCTGCCGAGCGATGTCGTGGTGCCGGGTCTGCTCGACGGGCTGGGCAGCGTCTGGCGGCTCGTTTCCAAGCAGCTCTCCCATCCCCACCGCGGCCCGGCCTCGCTCGAGGCGGCGGAAGCAGCCGGCGCGTCTCTGGGTGGTGAACTCGCCTCGGCGGACCCGGTCCCCTTGCCGGGACGCCACCGCACCTGATTTCCGGACGCCGATGTTGCAAGATGAGAACAGGCCCAAAGTCGCGGTCATCCTGAAAGGCTGGCCGCGCCTCTCCGAGACCTTCATCGCCCAGGAAATCGCCGGCCTCGAAGCGCGCGGGGTGGCGCTCGAACTGTGGTCGATGCGCCGTCCGACCGACAAGGCGCGCCATCCCGTCCATGATCGCGTCGCGGCCCGCGTCGTCTATCTGCCCGAATACCTGAAGGACGAGCGGCGGCGCGTGTTCTCGGCCTGGCTCAAGGCCCGCCGTATGCCGGGATATGCCGCGGCGCGGGCCAGGTTCCTCGCCGACTTCCAGCGGGACCGCACCTCCAACCGTGCGCGGCGCTGGGGCCAGGCGCTCGTGCTGGCGGCCGAGCTGCCGGACACGATCGAGCGCCTCTATGCGCATTTCCTGCACACGCCCGCCTCGGTGACGCGCTACGCCGCGATCCTGCGCGGCCTTCCATGGAGCGTGTCGGCCCATGCCAAGGATATCTGGACCAGCGAACCCTGGGACGTGCGCGAAAAGCTCGAGGACTGCGCCTGGCTGGTGACCTGCACCAAGGTCGGTCTGCAGCGCCTGGAGGAACTGGCGCCGAACCCGGCAAAGCTGCGGCTGGTCTATCACGGGCTCGACTTCGCCCATTTGCCGCCTCCGCCGCCCGCGCGGCCGCCGCGCGACGGCTCGGATCCCGCCGATCCCGTCGTGATTCTCTCCGTCGGCCGCAAGGTCGAGAAGAAGGGCTACGAAGATCTCCTGAACGCGCTGGCATCGCTGCCGGCCACGCTGCACTGGCGCTTCGAGCATGTCGGCGCGGGCGACCTCTCCGAGGCTCTGAAGGCGCAGGCGGCCTCGCTCGGCCTCGCCGATCGCTGCCTCTGGCACGGCGCCCAGCCGCAGAAGGCGGTGTTCGCGGCGCTGGCGCGTGCCGATCTCTTCGTGCTGGCAAGCAAGAGAGCCGCCGATGGCGATCAGGACGGGTTGCCCAACGTCCTGATGGAGGCCGCCCATCAGGGTCTGCCTCTCGTATCGACGCAGGCCGCGGCCATCGGGGAATTCATCGAGGACGGCGAGACCGGCCTGCTGGTGCCGCCGGGCGCGCCGCGTGAGCTGGGCCTTGCGCTCGCTCGCATGGTCGCCGACCCGGTGCTACGGCAAAGGCTGGCGCAGCGCGCCGGCGAGGTCGTCCGCACGCGCTTCTCCTACGAAGCCGGCGTCGAATGGATTGCGTCGGCCCTGCAGGGTCGGACGGGCGAGAGCACCGTCACCGCCCACGCCGCGGAATAGCCGTGCGCGTCCTGCTGCACACGCCGTTGAAGGCGCCCGACAGTCCCATACCGTCCGGCGATCGCGAGATGGCGCGCGGGCTGGTTCGCCTGCTCGAACGCCTCGGTCACAGGGTCGCGATGCCGCCAGTGAGCCGAGTCGCGCCCGGTGTGCCGCCGGTTGCCGCGCACCTGTCGCTGGAGCGGCGCGCGCGTGCGCAGGCGGCGCGCTTGATCGCGCGCTGGCGGGCGCTTCCTCCGCATCATCCGGAGCGGTTCGATCTCTGGTTCACCTACCATTGCTACTATCGCAAGCCCGACTGGCTGGGCCCGGCGGTGACGCAGGCCCTTGGCCTTCCCTATGTGATCGTCGAGGCCTCGCATGCGCCGCGGCGTGCGCAGGGCCCGACACGGGCCGGCCACCGCGCCGTCGAGCAGGCGCTGGCGGCGGCCGACCTCGTGCTGACCGTCAATCCGCGGGACGTGGCGGGCGTGAAAGCGCGGCTGCGGCCGGGTGCCCGACAGCTCTGGCTGCCCCCGTTCATCGATGTCGCCCCTTTCCAGGTTCCGCCCCGGCGTGACCCGGGCCAGCCGCCCCTGCTGCTCAGCGTCGGCATGATGCGCACGCGCGACAAGCTCGAGTCCTATCGCGTACTGGCCCGCGCCTTCGCCCTGCTGGAGGACAAAGAGTGGCGCGCCCTGCTGGTGGGTGATGGTCCCGCCCGCGCCGAAATCGAGGGGTTGATGGCGCCTTTTGGCGCGCGCGTGCGCTTTGCCGGCGCCGTGCCGCACGGCGAGCTGCCGGAACTCTACGCGTCGGCGGACCTTTACCTTTGGCCCGCGATCAACGAAGCCTACGGCATGGCCTTTCTCGAAGCCCAGGCGGCTGGCTTGCCCGTGGTCGCCGGCCGCACCGGCGGCGTCCCCGCGGTCGTGGCTGATCGTGTCACGGGATTGCTGACCCCTATCGGCGATGCGGCTTCCTTTGCCGCGGCGGTGGCGCGCCTGCTGGACGACCCGGCGGAACGCGCCCGTCTTGCCGCCGCCGCCGCCCGGCGGGTGGCCGCGCATCACGACGAGCGCGCCGCCGCGCACGCGCTGGGAGCGGCGCTGGCGACCTTGCCGGGCGCGAAGAGATGAGGGCCGTGCCCTTCGTGCTGCTGCGCCACGCCCCGACCGACTGGAATGCCGGTGGCCGGCTGCAGGGCCTCACCGATACTTGTCTCAGTCCCGAAGGCGAGGCGGCGGCCCGGAGCTGGCGCCTGCCCGCGCCGGCCGACGGCTGGAAGCGATGGAGCAGTCCGCTGCAGCGGGCCCGCCGCACGGCCGAGCTCCTGCAGCCTTCAATGCCCGTGGGCATCGATTCGCGCCTGCGCGAAATGAGCTTCGGCGTCTGGGAGGGGTTCACGGTGAAGGAGCTGCGCGCCACAGGCGGCGAAGCCTTCGCCGCAGCCGAAGCGGCCGGCCTCGACTTCCACCCGCCGGGTGGGGAGTCGCCGCGCATGGCCATGGCCCGCCTGTCGCACTGGAGTTCGACGCTGACGGAGCCCGTGGTCGCGGTGTCGCACAAGGCCGCGATCCGCGCGCTGCTGGCGCTGGCGAGCGGCTGGAACATGCTGGGGCGGCCGCCGCACAAGCTTGACTGGAAGTGCGCCCACTTCTTCGTCGCGCAGGGCGAGGGACGCGTGACGATCGAGCGCCTGAACGTGCCGCTCACGTCATGACCGCGCGCGTCTTCTTCTATGTGCAGCACCTGCTGGGCATCGGCCATCTGCGGCGCGCCGCGACCCTGGCGCGCGCGTTGGCGGCCGGTGGCTTCGACGTGCTGCTGGTCTCCGGCGGCGCGCCGGTCGACGGGCTGGCGCTCGGCGGTGCGCGGCTGCATCAACTGCCGCCGGTGCGCGCCGCCAATGAGAGGCTGAAGGAGCTGGCACAGCTCGACGGCGCGCCGGTCGACGAGGCGTTTCGCGCGAGGCGCACGCGGCAACTGCTCGATCTGTTCGAGGTCGAGGCGCCCGACATCCTGCTCACCGAGCAGTTTCCCTTTGGCCGCACGCAGCTTCGCTTCGAGCTGCTGCCGTTGCTCGAGGCGGCCCAGGACCGGCCCACCGCGCCGTGGATCGTCTCGTCGATCCGCGATGTGTTGCGCCGCACCGCCTCGCCGGCGCGGGTGGACGAGATGGTGCAGACCTTCGAAGCCTTCGACGCCGTGCTGGTCCATGCCGATCCGGCGCTGGTGCGGCTCGACGACAGTTTCCCCGCCTGGGCCGACATCCAGGCCCGGGCGCTCTACACCGGATACGTTTCCGACTCCGACCCTGCCGCCGTTGCGGACCTTGCCGTCGGCAAGGGCGAGGTGATCGTGTCGGCCGGCGGCGGTGCGGTCGGTGCGCCGCTGCTGCAGGCCGCCCTTGCGGCCCGTCCCCTGACGGCACTGGCCGATCGCAGATGGCGGCTGCTCGTCGGACCGAACATGCCGGACGCCGAACGCGCGGCGCTCGCGGCGTCGGCGGACGGGGACATCATCGTCGAGCCGGTACGCGCCGACTTCCCGTCCCTGCTGCGCAACGCGGCCCTGTCGATCTCGCAGGCGGGATACAACACCGTGGTCGAGACGCTGTGCCATGGCGATCGTGCCGTGCTGGTGCCGTTCGGGACGGCGCGCGAGACCGAGCAGGCGGACCGCGCCCGCGTTCTGGTCGAGCGCGGCATGGTGGCTTCCGTGGCGCCCGGAGACCTTTCGCCCGAGACCCTTGCGGCGGCCATCGCGAGAGCCTGGGCAGGACCTTCGATCCGCAGCTTCCCGCCGGTCGATGCGCGCGGAGCGGCCGCCACGGTCGCAGCCCTGAAACAGATGGTGGCCCCATGAGCGGCTGGCAGGCGCTTGCCGACGAGGCCGCGCGCTGGCGCGATGCGGGCCGCACGGCCGAGCTCTGGTGGCGCGACGACGACGCCATCGATGCCACGCCTTCGCTCGATCGTCTCGTCGGCCTCGTTCGCGACACGCAAACGCCGCTCGCGCTCGCGGTGGTGCCGGCCCAGGCCACCCCGGCGCTGGCCGCCCGCCTTGCCGGTGAACCGGAGGTCGACGTGCTGCAGCACGGCTACGCCCATGCCAATCATGCGCTCGGGTCGGAAAAGAAGATCGAGCTCGGCGTGCAGCGTCCGGCCATGATGACCCTGGGCGAGCTTGCGACCGGATGGATGGCGCTCGAGCGGCTTTTCGGATCGCGCGCGCTCGCGGTCATGGTCCCGCCCTGGAACCGTATCGCGCCCATGCTCGTGCCGACGCTGCCGGAGATCGGGTATCGCGGGCTCTCGACCTTCGGCCCGCGTCCGCGCGTCCATCCGGTGCGCGGCCTGTTGCAGGTCAATACCCATGTCGACCTGATCGACTGGAAGGGCGGCCGCGTGTTCGTGGGCGAACAAGCCACGCTCGCCGGCCTCGTGGCGGCGCTGGCCCAGGCGCGCGCCGGCGGCGGCGAGCCGGTTGGCATCCTCAGCCATCATCTTGCGATGGACGCCGGGGCGTGGGATTTCCTAAGGTCATTGTGGGAAAGAATGAAAACGCTGGAGAACATCCGCGTGCGTCCGGCGCGCGCGCTGTTCGGCCCATGATGCCGGTCGAGGGAGGGCGCAGGTGAATTCCGTCGAGCTGCGCTATCCGCAGCAGACGCTGGTGGCGGACTATATGCGCGCCGCGGCCGGTGTGGTGCTCTGCGCGGCGCCGCTGCTGCTGCTCGACGTCAACCGCTGGCTGGCTGCCCTGCTTCTCGCAGGGTTCGGACTCTTCGCCCTCTTTCTGCTACGCACGGCACTGCGCCACCGGACGCGTTACATATTGAGCCCGGTTTCGCTACGGGCCGAGGGCCCGGCGGGGACCGTGGTGGACTGGAATCGGCTGGACAGGATGAAGCTCAGCTACTTCTCGACCAAGCGCGACCGGTCGGACGGGTGGATGCAGCTCGCGGTCGGCTCGACAGGCGGTAGGCCGGTGAAGGTCGATTCCTCGCTCGAGGGCTTTCACGATATCGTCGCGCAGGCCGCCCAAGCTGCAGAAGCGACGGGAGTGGCGCTCGGCGACGCAACGCGCGCAAACTTGAGGTCCATGGGTATCGTGGTGGCGGGTCAGGAAGAGACGGTATGAAGGATCTGCTGCGGGTAGAAGATCTGACGGTCGAGTTCGGCGTCCACGAGGGCGTGCTGCGTGCCGTCGACAAGGTCTCCTTCTCCATCCCGCCGGGTGGCACGGTGGCGCTGGTGGGCGAGTCGGGCTCGGGCAAGTCGGTCTGCAGCCAGGCGATCATGGGCCTGCTGCCGCGCACGGCGAAGATCGCCTCCGGCTCCATCCTGTTCCAGGATCCGCGCGTCAACCAGGGCGTCGTCGACATCGCCCGCATCGACCGAACCGGGCCTGAGATGCGGCGCATCCGCGGCGGCCAGATCTCGATCATCTTCCAGGAACCGATGACGTCGCTGTCGGCCCTCCACACGGTGGGCGACCAGATCGGCGAGGCCGTCGAACTGCACGGCGCGCAACCCGGCGGTCCGCTGGGCGGCAAGGGCGGCGAGGGCGGCCGCAAGCTCAGCCGCGCCGAGATCGACGGGCTCACCATCGACATGCTGCGCATGGTGGGCTTCCCCGATCCCAAGCGGGCGCTGCGAACCTATCCCTTCGAATTGTCCGGCGGTCTGCGCCAGCGTGCGATGATCGCCATGGCGCTGGTCTGCCGGCCGGCGCTGCTGATCGCCGACGAGCCGACGACCGCGCTCGACGTCACCATCCAGGCCCAGATCCTGCGCCTCATCAAGGACCTGCAGAAGGAACTTGGGATGGCGCTCCTGATGATCACCCACGATCTCGGGGTGGTCGCCAACGTCGCCGACGACGTGGTCGTGATGTATCGCGGCAAGGTCGTCGAATCGGGCGACCTGCACGACATCTTCCGCGATCCGCAGCATCCCTACCTGAAGGCGCTGCTGCATGCGGTGCCGCGCTTCGACATGAAACCCGGCGAGCGGCTGCAGCCGATTCGCGAGATCAAGGGCACGACCGGCCATCTGCTGAAGGAAAAGCCGGTCTCGGCCCCGACCGCGACCTTCAATCCCGACGCGCCGGTGCTCAAGGTGCGCCACGTCACCAAGACGTTCCGCATC
Organism: Reyranella sp.; assembly: GCF_965279625.1. Taxonomy (GTDB): domain Bacteria; phylum Pseudomonadota; class Alphaproteobacteria; order Reyranellales; family Reyranellaceae; genus Reyranella. Next base: position 3,313,592 of record NZ_OZ257251.1, on the reverse strand, counting down.
CGCAAGGCCGACACGCTGATGGAACAGCTGATGGGCGGCGGCACGACGCGTGCCGTCCGCGCCGTCAACGACGTGAGCTTCGATGTCCTGCGCGGCGAATGCCTGGGACTCGTGGGCGAATCGGGCTGCGGCAAGACCACGCTCAGCAAGATGCTGATGCGCGGCATCTCCGCTGACGAGGGCCAGGGCGGCCGCGTGATCTTCGACGATTGGGGCCGCAAGATCGACGTGATGAGCCTCGAGGGCACGGAGCTCAACCGCTTCCGCACCAAGCTGCAGTTCATCTTCCAGGATCCGTTCGGCTCGCTGAACCCGCGCATGACCGTCTACGACATCCTGGTCGAGCCGCTGGTCATCCATGGCATCGGCGACGATGCCTATCGCCGCGAGATGGTGGCCGAGCTGATGGAAATGGTCGGCCTCGACCGCCGGCACCTCAGCCGCTACCCGCACTCCTTCTCCGGCGGCCAGCGCCAGCGCATCGGCATCGCCCGCGCGCTCGCGCTCAGGCCCGACATGGTGATCTGCGACGAGCCGGTCTCGGCGCTCGACGTGTCGATCCAGGCGCAGATCCTGAACCTGCTCAAGGACCTGCAGAAGCAGCTCGGCCTCACCTACCTGTTCATCAGCCACAATCTCGCGGTGGTCGACTACATCGCCGACCGCATCGCCGTGATGTGCGCCGGGCGCCTGGTCGAACTCGCGCCGGCGGGCGAGCTGTTCCGCAACCCCATGCATCCCTACACCAAGGCCCTTCTTTCGGCGGTGCCGATGCCCGATCCCGACGCCCGCCTCGACCTCGGCGCGCTGATGGAGGGCAAGGCGTCCGATCCCACCGTCTGGCCCGAGCCGTTCCGCGACGACGGCAAGACGCCGCTCCTCTGGACCGAGGCCGAGCCGGGCCATTTCGTGCGCGTCTCGCGATCGGCCGGGCATCTCGCCGGGCGAGAGGTGGTCTGACATGCTGCACTTCATTGCCCGCCGCGTTCTGCTGATGATCCCGACGCTGTTCGTGATCAGCGCCCTCGTCTATTTCATCATCGACCTGCCGCCCGGCGACTGCGTGACCTCGCAGATCGAGGAGCTGCTGGCCCGCGGCGATCCCGACGCCCATCAGCGCGCCGAGGAGCTGCGCCAGCTCTACGGCCTCAATCTTCCGCTGTGGCACCGCTACCTGGATTGGGTGGCCGGCATCTTCCGCTGGGACTTCGGACTGTCCTGCCAGGATACCGTGCCGGTCGCCGACCTGATCAGCGAACGCATGATGCTCACCATCATCATGGAAACCTGCACGATCATCTTCATCTGGGTCGTGTCGTTCGTCATCGGCGTCTACGCCGCGACCCATCAGTACAAATGGGGCGACTACGTCGCCTCGTTCATCGGCTTCATCGGCCTGTCGATCCCGAACTTCCTGCTGGCACTGGTGCTGCTCTATGTCGGCAAGGTCTATTTCGGTCTGTCGATCGGCGGCCTGATGGACCCGGAGTACATCGACAAGCCATTGAGCTGGGGCAAGATCGTGTCGGTGATGCAGCACCTGATCATTCCGGTCGTCGTGATCGGCATGTCGGGCACCGCCGGCATGATCCGCCGGCTGCGCGCCAACCTGCTCGACGAGCTGCAGAAGCAGTATGTCGTCACCGGCCGGGCCAAGGGCCTGCCGCCGATGAGGCTGCTGGTGAAGTATCCGCTTCGCCATGCCATCAACCCGTTCGTCGCCGACATCGGCGGCCTGCTGCCCGACGTCATCTCGGGATCGGTCATCGTCTCGGTGGTGCTGTCGCTGCCGACCACGGGCCCGATGCTGCTGAGCGCGCTCAAGACCCAGGACGTCAACCTCGCCGCCACCTTCCTGCTGTTCGTGGCGGTGCTCACCGTCATCGGCATGCTGATTTCGGACCTGGCGCTCGCCGCGCTCGATCCGCGCATCCGCTTCGGCGCCAGTTCGGAAAAGTGAGGGTGCCATGACCGACACGACACCCTCAGGCATCCCCCCCGAAGCCCCCCGCCGCGCGCCCCATTTCGTCTCGAAGGAGACGTGGGACCCCTACGTCGCCGACAAGCTGACCGCCGAGCAGGAACGCTACTACATGGCGGGCCAGTGGAAGCTGATGTGGTGGCGCTTCCGCCGCCACAAGCCGGCCGTGGTCTCCATGGTCTTCCTGCTGCTGATGTATTTCTCGACGATCATCAGCGAGTGGATTGCGCCCTACGACCTGCACACGAGGCATTCGCGCTATATCTTCGCGGCGCCGCAAGGCGTCCATCTGTTCCACGAGGGCTCCTTCCTCGGGCCGTTCGTCTACGGCCTCAAGATGGAGCGCGATCCCGCCACCCTGCAGCGCATCTACTCGGCCGACACGACCAAGCCGCAGCAGCTGCGCTTCTTCTGCATGGGCGAGAGCTACGAGTTCTGGGGCCTGATCGAGGGGCGCTTCCATCTGGTCTGCCCCCCGGAGGACGGGACCTTCTTCCTGCTCGGTACCGACCGATTGGGAAGGGACATGTTCAGTCGCATCGTCTACGCCGCCCGGATATCGCTCACCATCGGCGTCATCGGCATCGCGCTGTCCTTCACGCTCGCCTTGGTCCTGGGCGGACTGGCCGGCTATTACGGCGGCTGGATCGACAGTGTCGTCCAGCGGTTGACCGAGATCATCAAGAGCTTCCCGCACCTGCCGCTGTGGCTTGCCTTGTCGGCGGCCCTGCCGGTCACCTGGTCGCCGCTGCTGGTCTATTTCGGCATCACCATCATCCTGGCGCTGCTCGACTGGCCGGGCCTGGGACGCGCCGTGCGCTCCAAGCTCCTGTCGTTGCGCGAGGAGGATTACGCGGCGGCCGCCCAGATGATGGGCGCCAAGCCCGCCCGCATCATCGGTCGCCACCTGCTGCCCGGCTTCATGAGCCACCTGATCGCCTCGGCCACCCTGTCGATCCCGTCGATGATCCTGGCCGAGACGGCTTTGTCGTTCCTCGGCCTGGGGCTGCGGCCGCCGATCACCTCGTGGGGCGTGCTGCTGAACGAGGCGACGGACATCAATGTCGTGGCGGTGAACTGGTGGCTGATGCTGCCGGTGGTGCCGGTGATTCTCGTGATCCTCGCCTATCAGTTCATGGGCGACGGGATGCGCGACGCTGCGGATCCCTACGCGTAAGCGCACAGCGCTTACGCGTGGCGGGCGGCAGGGCCTGTAATCAGGCCCGGGAGCCCGTACGGCTCAGAACGGATGAGGGTGTTGCGACACCCTCAAGCCCTTGAAATCCTTATCTATTCTGCACGGTGCAGGCTCTCGGGCCTTCGTCGCTGCGCTCCTGCAGGCCCTGCCGCCTGCCAAACGGGGGTATTTGAGCCGCTTGCGGCTCAAATACCCCCGTTTTGCCCCATTTGGGCCTAGCGACGGCCACCCCGCCTTTCCATCTTCCTTCTTGTATCTCCCCCGAACGTGGTCCCCCCAAAGCCACGTTCTAGCCTCCTCGGAGGCGCTCAGGCCGCCATCTCACTCTCCCCCGAGATGGCGGCCTTTTTCTTTGCCTGCGGGCGGCGTGCCCCTTGCCCCCATGCTAGGAGGGCGCCCCATGGTGCCTCCGCTCCTCGAAGTGACCGGCCTGTCCTGCCGCCGCGGCGGCCGGCCGGTGTTCGACCGTCTTTCCTTCGGGCTGGGCGCGGGCGAACTGCTGGCACTGACCGGGCGCAACGGCAGCGGCAAGACCAGCCTGCTGCGGGCCCTGGCCGGGCTGACACCGCCCGCGGCCGGGACGGTCGCCTGGCGCGGCATCGACATCGCCGAGGACCCCGAAACCTGGCGCGGCCGGCTGGCCTGGCTCGGCCATCTCGAGGGGCTGAAGGGCGACCTCACGGTGATCGAGAACCTGCTGATCGCCGAGCGGCTGCGCGGCGGCGAGGCGGGTGACCGGCTGGATGGCGCCCTGGTGGCTTTCGATCTCGACGGACTGGCCGTACGGGAGGTGCGCACCCTCTCGGCGGGCCAGCGTCGCCGCACGGCGCTTGCCCGTGTCGTGCTGTCCCAGGCGCCGCTCTGGCTGCTCGACGAGCCGCTGAACGCGCTCGACGCGCCGGCCCAGGCGGCGTTCCGGACCGCGCTGCAGATCCACCTCGCGGCCGGCGGTCTGGCCATCGCCGCGACCCATGCCGAGCTCGGCATCGAGGGCGCGCAGCGGCTCGACCTGCGCGGCGGCGGCCTGCGGGACGAGCCATGAGCGGCTTCACGACGCTTCTCGCGCGCGACCTGCGCCTGGTGCTGCGGCGGCCGGGCGATGTCGGGGTGGTGCTGGCCTTCTTCGTTGTGGCCACGGTGCTGTTCCCGCTGGGCATCGGCCCCGAGACCAACGTGCTGGCGCGCATCGCCGCCGGCGTCCTGTGGTGCGCCGCTTTGTTCGCGGCACTTCTGTCGCTGGAGCGGCTGTTTGCCGCCGACTACGAGGACGGCACGCTCGACCTGCTGCTGCTGGCGCCGTGGCCGCTCGAGCTGGCGGCGCTGGCCAAATGCCTGGCTCACTGGATCGTGACCGGCCTGCCGCTCAGCCTGCTGGCGCCCGTGCTGGGCATCGCCTTCGGCCTCGACGGGCAGAGCCTGCTGGCGCTGGGCGCGACCCTGCTGGTCGGCACCCCCACTTTGTCGTTGATCGGCGGGCTCGCGGCGGCCCTGACATTGGGCGCGCGCAAATCCGGCGCGCTGCTGGCGCTGCTCGCGCTGCCGCTCTGCGTGCCGACCCTGATCTTCGGCGCCGGCGCGATCGAGACGCTGGCGGCGGGTGACGGCATCGTGACACATGTCGCGATCCTCGCCGCTCTTGCATTGGTCGCCCTGGCCACGACGCCTTGGGCGATTGCCGCAGCCTTGCGGCAAGCCGGCGAATAGGGAGGATGAGGCCGATGGCCGACCTGCATTTTCTCGCCAATCCTGCGCGTTTCCGCCGCTTCAGCCAGCGCGTGCTGCCGGGCCTCGCCTTCGCCACGGTGCTGATGCTGGCGGTCGGCTTCTACATGGCCTTCTTCGTGGCGCCGGAGGACTACCAGCAGGGCAAGACGGTGCGGATCATGTTCCTGCACGTGCCGTCGGCCTGGCTGTCGATGGGCGGCTACGCGCTGCTGGCGGCACTCGGCGCCTCGCTGCTGGTATGGCGCCATCCGCTGGCGGCGCTGATGGCGCGCGCCGCCGCCCCCGTGGGCGCGAGCTTCGCGGCGGTGTGCCTGCTCACCGGCTCGCTGTGGGGCCGGCCGATGTGGGGCACCTACTGGGTGTGGGACGCGCGGCTCACCTCGATGCTGCTGCTGTTCTTCCTCTATCTCGGCCACATCGCGCTCAGCCGCGCCTACGATTCGCCCGAGCGCGGCGATCGCGCGGCGGCGATCCTGGCGCTGATCGGCGTCATCAACCTGCCGATCATCAAGTTCTCGGTCGACTGGTGGAACACGCTGCACCAGCCCGCCTCGATCACGCGGCTCGATGCGCCGGCGATCCACAATTCGATCCTGGTGCCGCTGCTCTGGATGGCGGTCTCGCTGCTGTTCCTGTTCGTCTGGCTGGTGCTGCTGCGCACCGAGACCGAGATCGACCGCCGCCGCCTCGAGAATGCCGAGGCCACGGCATGAGCAACCACGCGGCCTATATCCTCGGTGCCTATCTCGCCGCCGCGGTCATCCTGGGCGGCCTGGTGATCGCCTCGCTCGGTGCGCGCCGGAAGGTGCGGCGCGAACTGGCGGCGCGCGGCCTGGAGAGGCGGCGATGACGCCGAAGCGCCGCCGTCTGTGGTTGCTGCTGGGATCGCTGGGCACGCTCGGTGTCGCCGCCGCGCTCGTGCTCACGGCCTTGAACGACAACCTCGTCTTCTTCTATTCGCCGACCCAGGTCGCCGAGAAGAGCATCGGCCCCGACCGCCGCTTCCGGCTGGGCGGCCTGGTCGAGGAGGGCAGCGTCCAGAAGGACGGGCAGGTCGTGCGCTTCACCGTCACCGACACCCACAAGACGCTCAAGGTCACCTATCGCGGCATCCTGCCCGACCTGTTCCGCGAGGGGCAGGGCGTGATCGCCGAGGGCTCGATCGGCCCCGACGGCGTGTTCACGGCGCGCGAGATCCTAGCCAAGCACGACGAAAACTACATGCCGCCGGAGGTCGCGAAGGCGCTGAAGGAAAGTGGCAAATGGAAGGACGCCAAGTGAGCGCCTTGGCGACCTCCGGTGGGCGGCAGCGCCTGCAGGAGCGCAGCGACGAAGGCGCGGGAGCCCACTGTGTGGAGGCTTTCAGGCGGTGTTTCGCCACCCTCATCTTTTCTGAGCCGTGCGGGCTCCCGGCGCTTCGCTCCCGCGCCTTCATGGGCGCGTACGCTGCAGCGCCTGCCGCCCGCCAGCGCTTTCGCTACGCTGCAAGCGCATGATTCCCGAACTCGGCCACTTTGCACTCATCCTCGCGCTGGCCGTCGCGCTGGTGCAGGGAACGCTGCCGCTCATTGGTGCGAGCAGAGGTGACCTGCGCCTGATGGCCCTCGGCCGCACCGCCGCGCTGACGCAAGCCTTCCTCGTGCTGCTGGCGTTCGGCGCGCTGACGCAGGCTTACGTGACGTCGGACTTCTCCGTCCTCAACGTCGTCGACAATTCGCATTCGGCCAAGCCGCTGCTCTACAAGATCAGCGGCGTGTGGGGGAACCACGAAGGCTCGATGCTGCTATGGGCGTTGATCCTCGCGCTGTTCGGCGCGGCGGTCGCGATCTTCGGCAACAACCTGCCCGACACGCTGCGCAGCCGCGTGCTGGCCATCCAGGCGCTGATCGGCGTCGGCTTCCTGGCCTTCCTGCTCTTCACCTCCAACCCGTTCCAGCGCGTGTTCCCGGCGCCGCCCGATGGCAACGGGCTGAACCCGCTGCTGCAGGATCCCGGCCTCGCCTTCCATCCGCCGCTGCTCTACCTGGGCTATGTCGGCTTCTCGGTGACCTATGCCTTCGCCGTCGCCGCCCTGCTCGAAGGCCGGGTCGATGCCGCGTGGGCGCGCTGGGTGCGGCCGTGGGCGCTGGCGGCCTGGTGCTTCCTGACGCTCGGCATCGCGCTGGGTTCGTGGTGGGCCTATTACATCCTGGGCTGGGGCGGCTTCTGGTTCTGGGATCCCGTCGAGAACGCCTCGCTGATGCCGTGGCTGGCCGGCACCGCGCTGCTGCACTCGGCCATCGTGGTGGAGAAGCGCGACGCGCTGAAGAGCTGGACGGTGCTGCTGGCCCTGCTCGCCTTCTCGCTGTCGCTGCTCGGCACCTTCCTGGTGCGCTCGGGCGTGCTCACCTCGGTGCATGCCTTCGCGCAGGATCCGGCGCGCGGCATGTTCATCCTGGCCTTCCTGCTGTTCGTCACCGGCGGCGGCCTCGCCCTCTACGCCTGGCGCGCGCCGCAACTGCAGGGCGGCGGCCTGTTCCAGCCGGTCAGCCGCGAGGGCGCGCTGATCCTGAACAACCTGCTGCTGTGCACGCTGGCGGCCACGGTGCTGCTGGGCACGCTCTATCCGCTGTTCCTCGACCTGCTCACCGGCAACAAGGTCTCCGTCGGCCCGCCCTTCTTCAACGCCACCTTCGTGCCGCTCTGCGCGCCGCTGTTTGCCGCGCTCTGCGTCGGCCCGTTCCTCGGCTGGAAGCGCGCCGAACTCTGGCCCGCCCTGATGCGCCTGCGCGTGGCGCTCGTCGTGTCGCTGGCCGCCATCCTGGTCGCGATGACGATGATCGACAGCCGCTCGACCCTGGCGGCGCTGGCCTTCGGCTTCGGAGTCTGGCTGATCGTCGGCAGCCTGGCGTCGCTGACCGACCGCATCCGCAGCGGCACCCTGCGCACCCTCCCGCGCTCGACCCTAGGCATGGTGATCAGCCACGCCTCGCTGGGCGTCGTCGTGCTGGGCTCGGTCGCGACCTCGTCGTGGAACACCGAGCTGATGCACACGATGAAGCCCGGCGACCGCATCGACTTCGCGGGCTACAGCGTGCAGCTCGAGCGCATGGACGAGGTGCGCGGCCCCAACTACATCGCCGAGCGCGCGACGCTCGCCGTCAGCGTCGGCGGCAAGCCCTACACGGTGCTGCAGCCCGAGCGCCGGCTGTTCACCGTGCAGCGTCGACAAGTGGCCGAGACGGCGATCCAGACCAACCTGCTGCGCGACTTCTACGCCACCCTGGGCGAGGGCAGCCCGCAACAGGGCTGGGTGATCCGCCTCTATCTCAACCCGCTGGCGCCGTGGATCTGGCTGGGCGCGGCGCTGTGCGCGCTGGGCGGCTTCGTCTCGCTGTCGGACCGGCGGCTGCGCATCGGCGCGCCGTCGCGGCGGCCCGTCCCTCAAGCGCCACCACTGCAGCCGGCCGAATAGATGCGCCGCCTCCTCTTCATCCTGCCGCTGCTGACGCTCGCGCTGATGGCGGGCTTCTTCGCCTGGTCGCTGACCAGCGGCCGCGACCCCGCCTCGATCGGCTCGGTGGTGGTGGGACGGCCGGCGCCCAGGCTCGACCTGCCGGCGCTGCGGCCGGGCGAGGCGGCGCTCACCGACGCGGATCTGCGCACCGGCAAGCCGGTGATCGTGAATTTCTTCGCGAGCTGGTGCACGCCCTGCCTGGCCGAGCATCCGCTGTTCACGCGGCTCAGCGAACGCGAGGGCGCGACGATCGTGGGCATCGCCTGGAAGAACAAGCGCGACGACGCACTGCCCTGGCTGAAGAAGCTGGGCGATCCCTTCAAGCTCGCGGGCCTCGACCTCGACGGCAAGACCGGCCTCGACTGGGGGCTGAGCGGCGTGCCCGAGACCTACCTGATCGACGGCACCGGCATCGTGCGCCGCCACTATCGCGGGCCCATCACCGAGCGCGATCTGAACGAGACGATCCTGCCGTTCCTCAAGGGGGCGGTGAAGTGAGGCTTTCCCCCTTCCGGCGCTGCGCGCCGACTTCCCCCGCAAGCGGGGGCAGTGAAGCATTCATGTCCTCCCCCGTCATCGGGGGAGGTGCCCCGAAGGGGCGGAGGGGGTGGGCCGCAGTCGCGCTCTTCCTCGCGCTGCTGTTCACCCTCCCCGCCCTCGCCGTCGAGCCGTCCGAAGTCCTGCCCGACCCGGCGCTCGAAGCCCGCGCCCGCGAGATCGGCCGTTCGTTGCGCTGCGTCGTCTGCCAGAACCAGTCGATCGACGATTCCTCGGCCGAGGTGGCGCATGACATGCGCCGGGCGGTGCGCGAGCGGCTCGTCGCGGGCGACAGCAACGGCGACGTCTTCGCCTACATGGTCGCGCGCTACGGCGACTACGTGCTGCTGAAGCCGCCCTTCAAGGCCGGCACCCTGATCCTGTGGCTGGGCGCGCCGCTGCTGCTGCTGCTGGCCGGTGCTGCACTCCTGCTCGCCGCGCGCCGCCGCCGGCACACACCGATCGCAGCACCCAAACCGCTCGACGAGGAGGAGCGCCGCCGCCTCGACGCGCTCCTGAAGGGCTGAAGGCCATGCTCGAATTCCTGCTGGCGCTGCTCACCACCGCGACCGTTGCCGCCCTTCTGTGGCCGCTGCTGCGGATGCGCCTGCCCGCGCGCGACCGGCTGTCGGGCGAACTGGCGATCTACCGCGACCAGCTGGCCGAGCTGGAGCGCGAGCGCGAAGCCGGGACGCTCAAGCCCGCCGAGGCCGCCGCCGCCCGCACCGAGATCGAGCGCCGCATGCTGGCCGCCGGCGACGCCGCCGCCGGCGACGCCGCCGCGGGCAGCGCCTCGGGCACCACCAAGGGCACCGCCAAAGCCCCGGGCGCCTCCGACGCGGTGCAGAAGTGGCTACCGCCGGCGCTCTCGCTGTGCGTGCCGCTGCTGGCGCTCGGCCTCTACCTCCAGGTCGGCCGCCCCGGCCTGCCCGCCGCGCCGTTCGCGGACAGGGGCACCGAACAGCCCGCCCCGTCGCGCCAGCTCGACGTCGCCGGCCTGCTGGCCGAGGCGCGCGCCCGCCTGGCGCAGGACCCCAACGACGCCGAGGCGCTGGCGGCCCTGGGTGAAGGCCTGACCCTGGAGGCCGGCGGCACCGTCACGCAACCGGCGCTCGAGGCGCTGCAGCGGGCGCTCCCGGCGCGGCCCGACGATGCGCGCATCCTTTACTATCTCGGCCTGCACGAGGCGCAGAGCGGCGACTCGAAGGCCGCGATCGCCCGCTGGCGCGACCTCGAGGCCAGCAGCCCGCCCGACGCGCCCTGGCTGCCGATGCTGCGCGCCGAGATCGCGCGCGTGGCCAAGGCCGCCGGCATCGAGCTGCCGCAAACCGCGCAACCGCCGACCCAAGCGCCGCAATCGGCCACGCCGCAGCCCAGCCGCGAGCAGCAGGAGGCGATGGCCCAGCTCACGCCGGAGCAGCGCCAGCAGGCGATCCGCTCCATGGTCGAGGGGCTGGCCGCGCGCCTCGCCGACGCGCCGCAGGACCGCGCCGGCTGGCTGCGCCTGGCCAATGCCTGGAAGGTGCTGGGCGAGAACGCCAACGCCGCCGACGCCTACGGCCGCGCCGACACGCTGGCCCCCGTCGACGCGCGCATCCTGGCTGACTGGGCCGAGGCGCATGTCCGCCAGCTCGCGCCCGGCGCCGTGCCTTCGGCGCAGGCCGTCGCCGTGCTGGAGAGGCTGGAGAAGGCCGAGCCGCGCAACGCGCTGGCCCTGTTCTACCTGGGCGTCGCCGCCGAAGCCGCGGGCAACAAGCCGGCGGCGCTGCAGCGCTGGAAGACGCTGCTGGCGCTATTGCCGGCGGATGCGCCGATCCGGGGGATGCTGGAGGAAAGGATCAAGGCGGCGGGGGGCGGCTGATCGGTGCCAGAGAGAGCGCTAGAGTCTCCTAAAGGCCTCGCGTAAAGGATCAATAGCTTCCGCTAAGAGCCTCCTACCTGCTGCTGTTAAATCTTCAATAGTGGCTCGTCTAGAAGCTAGAAGCCCGTTGGCACAAGTATGGAGTGCTTCCTCCATATCCTGCTCGCTATGCAGAAGCATCCTAACTCCATCGCCAGCACGATTGGCAAGTTCATGTGCTTCATGTGGAAAGTATTGGAGAAGGGCATCCTTCCATGACCCAATCCATTCGGAGTATTCATCGTCCGTTAGGGCGGCAATGGACAGGACTCTCCCTAGATCCTTATTGCTACGCTTGATAGACCTTCCTGCGAATGATTTGCCCATTCTATCGGGCTTGATTGTGGGATGCTCAAGCATATTGGCGAGTGCCATCATCTTTGGCTGAGCATACCGTATCCCGAGATTTCCTGCGGGCAGCGGATTGTACGCACAAATGGATAGAAATCGAAAACTTGGAAGCGCGAAGTGACCCTCTTCTAGAGGAAGTCTAGTCCACTGCTTGTCTAATTGTCCCTCAGGCGGTGGAACCGTTAGAAACTCGATGAACCAGGCATCTGAATCTTCCGGAGACAAATGAGGCGGGTAGAGTCGAACTGCAGGAAGCTTATCGGAAGGCGTGTTTTCATCGCCAGGATTGCTATGCTCTCCTGAGGTCCCGCGCTGCCACCCTGCGGCAAGCAATTGATGGGCAATTGATTTTCCCGCTGTGATAGCTGCGTGATGTGGCTCAAGAACGCAATCGATGTCTTTGGTCTGGACGACCTCGCCCTCTTTTTCTCCGAAGAAGTGGTATCCAGCAGCAAGACTTCCAATAACAATTATGTTGGAGCGGCATTCTGCCGGTATGGCTGCGGCGACCTCAGTCAGGATTAAACTTGGCGATACTTTACTCATGAGTGGCAATCAGGTTTTCAAGGAATTCTTCAGCTTGTGCTTCCAATCGTGCCTCGTGAAGATCAAGCAGGCATTCTACTTGGTCAGCCCACATATGGCCTGAATCACCATGTTCGAACATACTTTCCTTGCGAATGATTGTGTGGATTGCAACGCGGGGAGCTTCTCCCCGCTCGGCAATTACAAGGCCAGCATCAAGTGCTTTGATGAAGTCATAGGTGTTCGTTGTCTCGTTTGAGACATGCACCGTTAGATCAAGACGTGGAGAACCAAGTAGATCCAGTTTGGGGAAGTAATGCTTAGCAGCAAGTACTCCTCCGACAGCAACATCATTTCGGCCTAAGTCGCAAAGTCGGTCTACTAGCCGTTGGAGTAGGCGTGGTTTACTCGATCTATCGGCGAAGAAGCGAGTTAGTCTCACCCTTTCGGAAACGGCTGCTAATTCTAGCCAGGCATCTCTAGGAAAAGAGCGCATGCTTACTCGGCGATCGCTGTCTCGCCGGATATGAGGGCTCAGCCTCTTTAGAGCCGCTGCGGTAGTTGGATAGCTACAGCCCACTATTTCGCTTAGTCGCTTAGTGGTTATTGGCCTTCGTTCTCTAAAGAAACGAATAAGTAGAACGCGTAAAATATCGAAATACGTATCGTAAGGTCTTGCCTGCCTTAGATTACGTGAACTGGTGCTGTGCTGAACAATCGTCTCAATTATGCGGGCTGAAAACTCACCGTCGTATATGAGGTGATGATTGATGCTCCGGCCGGAGATCGTCAGGATTTCATTTTCGTTTCGCACGATTATGCGAAGGCGCTCGAAAATGTTGTGCCGCAAGATAGGTTCTAGACTTTGCCACTCATCTTGAATGAGTTTTTCACTCATTTTGGGCTGATCTAGGATCAGCACTGCTCTTCGTCTCGGATTTTCCGCAATAATTCTTGCGGCGTTCGTGAGCTTGCTCCGAAGCAATCTGGCGTCTCGGAGATTCTCAACTACTTCAAATATGGTGTCCCCAAGCATGGCATCGGCGCGAGAGCCAGGTGGGCTGGGGAAGCGGGGTTCAAAAACGATATCTTCCACTACGTGTAAATGACATCTAAATATTGAAATGTCAACTTAATATGAAGGTGTCATCTTTACATTTAGGTGCCGCTTTAATATTGAAGCGGCACCTCCAAATTAGCGTGAAAATCTCACAGGGCGGAGGTTGCAGGACGCTAAAGCTATCCAACAATCCTGAATTGCCTATCTAAGCCGCTTTCCGGCCTTCCGCGGCCGCCTGCTTGACCTCGACCGGGGTGCTGCGGATCAGGTGGTCGAAGGCCGACAGGGCGGCCTTGGCGCCCTCGCCCATGGCGATGACGATCTGCTTGTAGGGCACGGTCGTCGCATCGCCGGCGGCGAAGATGCCGGGGACCGAGGTCTGGCCGCGGGCGTCGATCTCGATCTCGCCGCGCGGGCTGAGCTCGATCGCGCCCTTCAGCCACTCGGTGTTGGGCGCCAGGCCGATCTGCACGAAGATGCCCTCGAGCTCGATCGTCTTCTGCTCACCGGTGGTGCGGTCCTTGTAGGCGAGGCCGGTCACCTTGGCGCCGTCGCCGTGCACCTCGGTCGACTGCGCCGAGACGATCACCGTGGCGTTGGGCAGCGAGCGGAGCTTGGCCTGCAGCACCGCGTCGGCGCGCAGCTGGCCGTCGAACTCGATCAGCGTGACGTGGCTCACCAGGCCGGCGAGGTCGATCGCCGCCTCGACGCCGGAATTGCCGCCGCCGATCACCGCCACCCGCTTGCCCTTGAACAGCGGGCCGTCGCAGTGCGGGCAGTAGGCCACGCCCTTGTTGCGATACTCGGCCTCGCCGGGGACGTTCATCTGCCGCCAGCGCGCGCCGGGCGAGAGCACGATGGTCTTGGCCTTCAAGGTCGCGCCGTTCTGCAGCTCGACCGTGGCCAGGCCGCCCGGCTGCGTCGCCGGGATCAGCTTGGTGGCGGTCTGCAGGTCCATCACGTCGACCTCGTAGTCCTTGACGTGCGCGGCCAGCTCCGCGGCCATCTTCGGGCCCTCGGTGTGGGAGACCGAGATGAAGTTCTCGATGCCCATCGTGTCCAGCACCTGGCCGCCGAAGCGCTCGGCGGCGATGCCGGTGCGGATGCCTTTGCGCGCCGCGTAGATGGCTGCAGCGGCGCCGGCGGGGCCGCCGCCGACCACCAGCACGTCGTAGGGCTTCTTCGCGGCGATCTCCTCGGCCGCGCGTTCGCTCGCACCGGTGTCGAGCTTGGCCAGGATCTGCTCCAGGCTCATGCGGCCCTGGCCGAACGGCAGGCTGTTGAGGAAGATCGAGGGCACGGCCATCACGCCGCGCTTCTCGACCTCGTCCTGGAACAGGGCGCCGTCGATCGCGGTGTGGCGGATGCGCGGGTTCAGCACGCTCATCAGGTTCAGCGCCTGCACCACGTCGGGGCAGTTCTGGCACGAGAGCGAGAAATAGGTCTCGAACGTATAGTCGCCGTCGAGGCCCTTCACCCGCTCGATCGTGTCCTGCGCTTCCTTGCTCGGGTGGCCGCCGACCTGAAGCAGCGCCAGCACCAGCGAGGTGAATTCATGGCCCATCGGGATGCCGGCGAAGCGGACCGAGATGTCGGTGCCGGGCCGCACGATGGCGAAGGAGGGCTTGCGCATGTCCTCGTCGGCTTCGGCGAAGGTCACCTTGTCCGACAGGCTCGCGATCTCCTGCAACAGCTCCTTCAGCTCGGCCGACTTCGCGCCGCCGTCGAGCGACGCCACCAGCTCGACCGGCAAGGTCAGGCGCTCGAGATAGCCCTTCAACTGCGTCTTGAGGTTGGCGTCCAACATGGGAGGTACTCCTACTGAAATGTCGCGAAGCGGAGTGGAGGGACCTCCCGTGAGGCCCCTCCGCCCTTCGTCAGATCTTGCCGACCAGGTCGAGGCTGGGGGCGAGGGTCTTCTCGCCTTCCTTCCAGGCGGCCGGGCAGACTTCGCCGGGATGCGAGGCGACGTACTGGGCCGCCTTGACCTTGCGCAGCAGCTCCGAGGCGTCGCGGCCGATGCCGCCGGCGGTGATCTCGACGATCTGGATCTTGCCGTCCGGGTCGACCACGAAGGTGCCGCGATCGGCCAGGCCCGCTTCCTCGATCATCACGCCGAAGTTGCGGGTGATGGCGCCGGTCGGGTCACCGACCATGACGTACTCGATCTTCTTGATGGCTTCCGACGTGTCGTGCCACGCCTTGTGGCTGAAGTGCGTGTCGGTCGAGACGCTGTAGATCTCGACGCCCAGCTTCTTGAACTCGGCGTAGTTCGTGGCCAGATCCTCGAGCTCGGTCGGGCACACGAAGGTGAAGTCGGCCGGGTAGAAGAACACGACCGACCACTTGCCCTTGCCCTTCAGGTCGGCGTCGGTCACGTCGATGAACTTGCCCTTCTGGAAGGCGGTGGCCTTGAACGGCTTGATCTCGGTGTTGATGAGGGACACGCTTGAAACTCCTTGGTTAACTCTTGGCAACGGTTACTTAGGGGCATTCTAAGATCGTTTAAAGCTCAAAATACAGAATTGAATAATCGCTAAAAGCGATTATATGCCCAGCATGAAACCTATCCCGACACTGCGACAGCTCCGCTACCTGGTGGCGGTGGTCGATCGCTGCCACTTCGGGCAGGCGGCCGCCGGCTGCAACGTCAGCCAGTCGACGCTCAGCGCCAGCATCCAGGAGCTGGAAGAGCTTTTAGGGGCGCCCCTGCTGGAGCGGACCAAGCGCTCGGTCGTGCCGACGGCGCTGGGGCGCAAGGTCGCCGACCGCGCGCGTGGTCTCTTGAAGGGCGCCGAGGATCTGATGGATGTCGCCCAGGCGGCGCGCGATCCGCTGTCGGGGCCGTTGCATCTCGGGGTCATCCCGACCATCGGCCCGTTCCTGCTGCCGCGCGCCATGCCGCGCCTGCGCGAGAGCTTCCCCAAGCTGCAGCTCTACCTGCGCGAGGACCAGACCGCGCGCCTGCTGGAGCGGCTGGACTCGGGCGAGCTCGACGCCGTGGTGCTGGCGCTGCCCTACGCGCTGGGCGATCTCGAGGTGATGGATGTCGGCGCGGACCGGTTCTCGATCGTCTATCCCGCCGGACAAGCCCCCGCGGCCAGTATCGCCGACGAGAATCTGCTGCTGCTGGAGGATGGCCACTGCCTGCGCGAGCAGGCGCTGGCGGCCTGCGAGCTGGAAGGCGCGCGGCGCAATGCCGGCTTCAACGGCACCAGCCTGCACACGCTGGCGCAGATGGTGGCGAACGGCCTGGGCGTCACCCTGATGCCGCAGATGGCGCTCGACGCCGGCATCCTGCGCGGCCTCGACGTGACGGTGCGGCCGCTGACCGGCGCCGTCCCGCATCGCCGCATCGGTCTGGTGTGGCGCCGCTCGTCCGCGCGCACGGAAACCTTCCGCGCGCTAGGCGACGCGCTGAAGGCTGAACTCGCGATGTAATGAGGAAGGAGCAGGTCAGGTCTGCAGGATTGACTCGGCAGCACCCACAGGCCGTCGTGCTACTTCGAATCCGCAGAGATTAAAGGCCTGTGCGCCCGACCGCGGATCTCGCGGTCGGGCTATTTTTTTGTCCAGGCGCTGCCCTTTTAAGGCTGCTGGCTCGGTGCGAGCGTCATCGGCTCCGGCGTCGGTGTGGCCGGAATCGGCGCCACTCTCGGCACCGTCGGAGTGCGTGTCTCGTTGGTCTGCGCGTTCACCGTCGCCGGGTCCGGGTTGCGGGCCAGATCGGTGCGCTCGGGGCGATCGCTCGAGAAGAACATCAGGCCTGCTGCCGCCACGATCGCGGCCACCACGCCCACCACCAGATAGAGTCCTCGGCTCGGGGAGCGTGGCTCGAAAGCCACGTCCTCGTAGACGGGTTTGTTGAGCTTGGGGTCATAATCGCTCATCACCCCTTACTCCTGCGGCGCCGGCGTCGGGGCCGGAGCCGGCGTTGCCGGGCGGGCCGGAAGCGGGATCGCTGCCGGACGGTCGGCATCCGGCGTGACGCCCGGGGTATCCGTTACGGTCCGCTCGATCGGGGCCGGGGCCTGCGCCTGCTCGGGGCCGATGTTGCTGTTCTGCGGATTGCCGAAGTAGAGGAAGCCGCCGACCAGGGCGACACCCGCCAAAGCGGCGAGCAGGATGTAACCCGGACGGCCACTGTCCGGCGCATTACGGTAGGGGTCGGTCGGATCATAGCCCGGACGGCCGGGACCCAGGTTCGGATCGTAATTGCTCATCTGGTCCTCCTTTTGCTGTGACTGCAGGACCAACGACTCCTCGCGCCAGATGGTTTCCCCGGAGGGTGGTGCCTGCTACCCTGCCTTGCAAATTCCGGAGGTCTAGAAAATGCCCGATTCGCTGCCTTTTTCGGCTCCCCCGAAGCAACCGGCACTGCTCGACGACGCAGGCGCGCGGGCGCTGGTCGCCTCCTACGCGCCGATCAGCGTGACGGCGGCTGTCAAGGACATCGGCCGCATCGATGCGCATATGGGCCGCTTCATCGCCCTGTCGCCGATCTGCCTGATCGCCACGGCAGACGCCTCGGGCAAGCAGGACGTGACCCCGCGCGGTGACCCGCCGGGCTCGTTCAAGGTGCTCGACGAGAAGACGATCGCGCTGGCCGACCGGCCGGGCAACAACCGGCTCGATACGCTGCGCAACCTGCTGGAGAATCCCGAGGTCGCGCTGATCTTCCTGCTGCCGGGCGTCAACGAGACGGTGCGGGTGGCGGGCACGGCGCGCCTCTCGGTCGATCCGGCGCTGCTCGACTCGATGGCGGTGCAGGGCAAGGCGCCGAAATGCGCCATCGTCGTCTCGGTCCGCCAGGCCTACCTGCACTGCGCCAAGGCGCTGCTGCGCTCGCGCCTGTGGGCGTCCGATTACGTCCAGCCCAAGGGCACCTTCCCGTCGATCGCGCGCATGGTCGGCGACCAGATCGGCTTGAGCGAGGACGAGAAGAAGAAGCGCGAGGCGGTCACCGAACACGCTTACAAGGAAGGTCTATGGGCACCTATACAGTAACCGGACAGCGCGCCCGTCAGATGCGGGTGGTGCCGGCGGAGGTGCTGAAGCGCCTCTATGCGCGCGACGATACCAAGGGCCTGATCCAGACCGGCGCTCATCTCGCACTGCTGGTCCTCGGCGGCTGGCTGGTGCTCGAGACGCGCGGCACCTGGTGGGTGCTGCCGGCGCTGCTGCTGCAGGGCATCTTCGTGAATTCGCTGTTCGGCGCCATGCACGAGTCGGTGCATTACGGCTCGTTCAAGACGCGCTGGATGGCCGACCTGCTGGCCTTCTTCTCGGGCGCTGCGATCCTCAACAATGCCGGCTTCTACCGGCACTATCATCTCGCTCATCACCGCTACACCCAGGACCCCGACCGCGATCCCGAGCTGATCACCTCAGGCACCCCGCGGAGCTGGCGGGCCTATCTCTTCCGCATCAGCTCGATCCCGTTCCTGATGATCCGCGTGCGCGACATCTTCCTGTTCCCCTTCGGGTTCAAGGGCGACGTGACCTACATCCATGATTCGGCGTGGCCCGAGGTGCGGCGCTGGGGCCGCTGGCTGCTCGCCCTCTATGCGGTGCTGATCGTGGGCTCGATCCTGCTCAGGACGGATGTCGTGCTCTGGGTCTGGTTCTTCCCGCTGCTGGTCGGACTGCCGTTGCTGCGCCTCTATCTCCTGACCGAGCACACGCTGTGTCCCAACAGCGACGACGGCTTCGCCAACACGCGCACGACGATCTCCAATCCGATCGTGCGCTTCCTGATGTGGAACCTGCCGTACCACGCCGAGCATCACCTGCTGCCCAACATCCCGTTCCACCACCTGCCCGAGGCGCACCGGCATCTGCGGCCGCACCTGAAATATGTGGCGAGGAGCTATACTCAGACACATGGAGAGATCATCCGCAGCTTCGGCTAAGGTCGAAGGATGCGGACGAACCAAGGAACCTGGGCGGCGGACAATGTGCGGCTGCAGCGCGGCGGCACCCTGAAGCAGGCCCGCATCGTGTGGAAGACCTACGGCACGCTGTCGCCCAAACGCGACAACGTCATCCTCTATCCCACCAGCTACGGCGCCCATCACACCGACATCGACTGGCTGGTCGACGTGCGGCACTGCCTCGATCCCAGCCGCTACTTCATCGTCATTCCCAACATGCTGACGAACGGCCTGTCCTCGTCGCCGTCCAACACGCCGGACTTCCCCGAGGTCACGACCTACGACAACGTCATGCTGCAGCGGCAGATGCTGCTGGAGCTGTTCGCCATCGACCGGCTGAAGCTGGTCTATGGCTGGTCGATGGGCGCCCAGCAGGCCTATCACTGGGGCGCGCTGTTCGGCGAGGCGGTCGAGCGCATCGTGGTCAATTGCGGTTCGGCGAAGACCGCGCCGCACAATTTCGTCTTCCTCGAAGGCATCCGCACCACCCTGCAGGCCGCCGCGACGCCGCAGCAGGGCCTGCGCGCCATGGGCCGCATCTATGCCGGCTGGGCGCTCAGCCAGACCTTCTATCGCCGCGAGATGTGGCGCGGCCTGGGCTTCGCCAGTCTCGAGGATTTCCTCGTGCGGTCGTGGGAAGCCAACTTCCTGCGACGCGACCTGCACGACCTGCAGGCCCAGCTCTTCACGTGGCAGCACGGCGACATTTCGGCCAACGATCTCTATCGCGGCGATCTGCAGATGGCGCTGGCCGGCATCAAGGCCAAGGTCCTGCTGATGCCGTCGGCGACGGATCTTTATTTCCAGACCGACGACAACAGGGAAGAGTTGCCGTATCTGAAGTACGGAAAGCTGGTGGAGATCCCGTCCGTATGGGGTCATCGCGCCGGCAACCCGCGCGACAATCCCGACGATGCCGCGTTCATCGATGCCCAGGTGGAGGCTCTGCTGAATGATTGAGGTACTGCCCGCGGACGGGCTGGTGATCGTCGCCAAGCACGAGTGCCATACCTGCGTGCTGGTCGAACCGGTGATGCAGCGCCTCGACAAGGTGGGCCCGCTCACCGTCATCACCCAGGACGATCCGGCCTTTCCCTCCGGCGTCGGCCGTGTGCTCGACGACCAGCAGCTCGAACGCTCTTTTCATCTCAACATCGAAGCCGTGCCGACCCTGATTCGCTACGAAGGCGGCCGCGAGGTCGGCCGCACCGTGGGCTGGGATCGCGCCGAATGGACCCGCCTCGCCGGCGAAGCGGCCGCGGGCGAAGGCCTGCCGGCGTGGCAGCCCGGCTGCGGCTCGCGCAGCGTCGAGCCCGGCGTGCAGGAAGCGCTGATCGCGCGCTATGGCGATCCTGGGCTGGCGTCCCGCGAGATTCCGGTCGGCGAATGGGACGATCCCATCGAGGCCTGCTTCGAGCGCGGCTGGAGCGACGGTCTGCCCGTCGTGCCGCCGACCGACGAGCGCATCCTGCGCATGCTGGGCGGCACCGACCGCAAGCCCGACGAGATCGTGGGCCTGATCCCGCCCAACCTCGCGCCCTGTACGGTCGAGAAGGTGGCGATCAACGCCGTGATGGCAGGCTGCAAGCCGGAATACCTGCCGGTCGTGCTGGGCGTGCTGGAGGCCGCACTCGATCCGTTGTTCGTGCTGCACGGGCTGCTCTGCACCACGCATTTTGCGGGGCCGCTGGTGATCATCAACGGACCGGCCGCCAAGGCGGTCGGCATGAATTCCGGCATCAATGCACTGGGCCAGGGCAATCGCGCCAATGCCACGATCGGCCGCGCGCTGCAGCTCATCGTGCGCAACGTGGGTGGTGGCCTGCCCGGCGGCATGGATCGCGCCACCCTGGGCAATCCCGGCAAGTACACATTCTGCTTTGCCGAGGACGAATCCGATCCCGACTGGGAGCCGCTGGCGCAACGCCGCGGCATCGCGGCAGGTAAGAGCGCCGTCACGCTGTTCCATGCCGAAGGCGTGCACGGCTTCATCGACCAGAAATCCCGCACGCCGGAAGAGCTCGCGCGCTCGCTGGCAATGGGCCTGTTCGGGGTCGGTCATCCCAAGCTCTGCGACTCAGGCAACGCCGTGCTGGTGCTCTCGCCCGAGCATTACAGGATCTTCAAGGAAGGCGGCTGGAACCGCCGGCGCATCGAGGACGCGCTCTATCAGGCCCTCAAGCGGCCCGGCCGCGACCTGATCCACGGCGCCCAGGGCGTGGCGGAAGGGCTGCCCGCCTCGATGGCCGACAAGATCGTCGACAAGTTTCCGCCTGACGGGTTGCTGATCGTTCGCGCCGGGGGGCCGGCCGGTCTATTCTCCGCCATCATCGGCGGCTGGCCCGGACAGCGCGTGCGCGAGGAATGCCAGGCCGTCACCCACGAGATTCGCTGAAGGACATTGTTCATGAATTATTCGAGCAAGCTGCGCGATCCGACGGCCGAGACCTCGCCGACGCGCCGCGCCCGCCTCGCCCCGCCGCCCTCGCTCGACGGCAAGGTCGTGGCGCTGATGGATATCGGCAAGTCGGGGGGCGCGGTGTTCCTCGATCGGCTCGAGGGCCACTTCAAGTCAGCCGGCGTGGCGACCAAGCGCTATCGCAAGCCCACCAACACCAAAGTCGCGCCGGCGTCGGTGCTGCAGACGATCGCGGCCGAGGCACAGCTCGCGGTGATCGCCTTAAGCGATTGAGGCTCTTGCACATCGTGCAGTCTGCACGACCTACATAGTCTCGACGGCCGCGGCCTGCCCGGCGTCAACATCGTGACCACCGAATTCGTGGACGGCGTCACCGCGCAAAGCGATGCGCTGGGCTTCGAGCCGGCGGTCGTCTACGTGCCGCATCCCATCCAGAACCGCACGAAGGCCGAAGTCGAAGAAATCGCCGACCACGCCTTCACCCAGGTCATGGCGCTGCTGAAGAGCGCTTGATCAAGATCATCCGCCTCCCCATTCAAAATGGGGAGGTGTCGCACTCCAAAGCGCGACGGAGGGGTCATGAGTCGATGCGATGGAGGGGATGACCCCTCCGTCGGCGTATGACGCCGCCACCTCCCCATTTGAATGGGGAGGCAACTCAATCCTTCTCCGGCACGACGGCGGGCTGGACGGTCTCGTCGACGGTCGCATCGGCATCGGGCTCCACCGGGGCGCTCGATTGCGGGGGCAGGGGCGCGTTGGCGATGAAGGCCGCGACGACGGCGGCGGTCGCGCGCGGGGCCTCTTCCATCGGGTTGTGACCGAGATTCTCGAAGATCTCGAGCTTGGCGCCCTTGATGTCTTCCTGGAAGCGGAAGGCATCGGCCACCGGCACCCAGCGGTCCTTGGCGCCCCAGATGATCAGGGTCGGCACGTCGAGGCGCTTCAGCGCCGTGGGATCGAGCGGGTCCTGGGTGCGGGCACGCTGCAGGGTGGCCTCGCGATTGCCGGGGAAGCGCTGCAGCTCGGCGTATCGCCGGACGCGCTCGGGCGTCACCATCGCCGGATCGGCGTAGGCCTCGCTCAGCGACCGGCGGACCACGCCCTCCGTCTTGAAATAGATTCCGATGTCACCGACGAGCGGCGTGCGGGCCAGCCGGGTCGGCAGCGGCGCGTCGCCGCCCTGCCGCGGATAGCCCGCGGCATCGACCAGCACGAGCTGGATGACACGATCGGGTCGCGTGGCCGCAAAGGTCCAGGCGACGGCGGCGCCCAGCGAATGGCCGGCCACGACGACCTTGTCGAGGTGCAGCGTGTCGATCAGCACCTCGATGAAGTCGGCATAGGCCTCGACCGTATATTCGTCGCGCGGCCAGGCGCCGGTCAGGCCATGGCCCGGCAGGTCGACGGAGATCACGCGGGCTTCCTTGCCCAGTTCGCGCGCCCAACCCTCCCACATGTGCAGCGAGCCGTTCGAGCCGTGAATCAGCACGATGGGCACGCCCTCGGGATTGCCTTGTTCGCGGACATGGGCGTTGACGCCGCCGACATCGACGAAGCGCGAGCGATCGTTGGCGTAGCGCGCGATCAGTGTTTCGGGCGGCAGCGACGGCGCATAGGCCCACATCGCCACGCCCGCGAACGCCGCCACGCCGAACAGCGCATAGAGCGGCCAGCGCCGGCGCGGCGCCTCGTCCCTACGACGCCGCGGGGGCATCGCCCGGCCTGTCGTTGGTGGTCTCCTTCGTCTCGGGCGAAGGATCGGCGTGCAGCGAGAAGTTCACCTTGTCGAGGCCGCGCAGCCTGATTTCCGGCACCGCGCCGGGATTGATGATCTTCTGCTCGATCAGCTTGGCCAGGATCGCGCGGTTGAGGTCGTTGGTCACGATCAGCCGGTCCTCGAGGCGCGCCACGAACACGAACAGTTCGAACTCGAGGCCGTCGGACCCGACCTTGACGAAGCGCACGATCGGCGGCGGGATGCGCAGCACGCGCGCATGCGCGAGCGCCGCCTCGCGCAGGATCGCCTCCATGGCATCGACGTCGGAGCTGACCGGCACGGTCAGCTTGATCTCGATGCGGCTCGACGTGTCGGAATAGGTGCGGTTGACGACCGGATTCTGCAGGAACAGGCTGTTGGGCACGATGACGTGCGTGCGCTGGAACGTTTCGATTTCCGTCGCCCGGATGTTGATGCGCCGCACGAAGCCCTCGTGGCCGTTCACCGTCACCCAGTCCCCCGCCTTGATCGGCCGCTCGACCAGCAGGATGACGCCGGAGATCACGTTGTTGGCGATGTTCTGGAGCCCGAGGCCGATACCGACCGACAGCGCGCCCAGCACGATGGCCAGGTTGGTGAAGTCCACGCCCAGCGCGCCGATGCTCACCAGGATGGCGATCATCACGCCGGCATAGTTGAGGCCGGCATCGATCGACTGGCGCAGCGGCATCGGCGCCTCGACGGTCGGCAGCACGCGGTCGCGCACGACGCTGCGCACCACGCGCGCCAGCAGCATGCACACGAAGAACGCCACGATCGCCATGCCGACATTGCCTAGCGAGATCGTGACGCCGCCGACCTTGACGCCTCTAACGAGCTGGCCCAGCCCGTCGATCATCGCATCGGTATCGACGTTCCAGGTCGCCGGGATGGCGACCGCCAGCAGCAGGATCAGGGCCGAGTCGAACAGCAGCAGCACCAGGTACTGGCCGCGCAGCGTGCTGTCCGCGGGCAGGCCGAAGGCACGGCGGACGAAGGTGCCGGAGGGCGTATCGGGGGCAGCGGCCGCGTCCAGGAGATCGGCCACCAGCTTGTGGAGCAACAGCGCGATCGCGATCAGCAGGCAGGTCGTCGAAATCGCCGTATGCAGATGTGCGCCCAGGGTCGCATAGCCGATCAGCGAGCAGACGATCGACGACATGACCGCGATGACCAGCAGCAGACGTGCGACCGCCCACCAGGTCCCGCCGATCATCGGCGGCAGTTCCGAGCCCTCGGGCCGGTCGGCCTGCCAGGCGCGGTTCGACAGGGTCGGCAGGCTGAGCACGGCGACGACGGCGGTCAGCACGACGGCGCCGACCGCGGCGACCGCATCGCGACCCTCTCCTCGGCTGAGCGCAATGTAGACGAATTCGAGCGGCAGGCTGATCGAGAAGAGCCGCCGCAGCGCCCGGGACAGGTGCTGGGCGCTGTCGTCGCTGAACGGCAGGACACGCCATTCGGGGCGCGCCGGCTGCAGGCCCGCGGCGGTCATGCCGAACACCAGCAGCAGCAGAATGAGGCGTCCCACGGCTTCGGGAATCAGCATGTCGATCGGTGTCGGCGGATTGCTCGCAAGCAGGAGTTTGCCGATCAGCCACACCGCCAGGATGGGCACGAGGACGAGGCCGAGCCCGTCGATGGCGCTAATGATAGTCTGGTCGCGCCGCGCATCGATGTGCGTGCCGCCCCGGCCGAAGCGCCGCCGCAGCGCGCGCCCGACCCACCACAGGATGATCGTGAGCGCGGCCCACAGGCCGAGCGGCACCAGCTCGGGGCTGCCGGCGCTCAGGGTGAGGAAGCCCTCGTGGCTCCAGCTCGCCATCGCGCCGGACAGCGTCTTCACCGACGCCATGAATTGCGGGCCGATCTTGTGCCAAACACCGGGCGAGAGCGGAGAGGGGTCTCGGCGCAGCAGGGTTTGAAGTACCAGCTCGCCACGCACCTTGGTCAGGCGCTCGAGCAGCTGGTCGGCGCGGGCGATCACGACTTCGCATTGCTTGACCCGGCCCTCGGCGACCGTGGCCTGCTCGGTCAGCCTTTCGCGGTCCGCCTTCACGGCATCGCTCTCAGGGGGCGCGTCGGTGCCGGGCTTCAATTCGAGCGGTGCCAGGAGCTTTCTGGTGTCGGCGAGGTCGTTGCGCGCGAACGAGGCGGCAGCCATTGCGGCCGCGCGCACATCGGTTGCCTGCTCACGCAAACCGTCGATCTCGACGGGCAGCAGGTCGGCCTGCTCGGTGCGGGAGGCAATGCGGTCGAGCTGCCGGCCCCACAGTTCGACGAGCTGGCTGAAGGGGCGTTGCGGCTGTGGCACGGTCTGGGCGGAAGCCGCGACGCTTGCGAACAGCAGCACGAACAATGCGAGGCGAGCGAGAGACCGCATTCGGTGCGCTAATCCCGGAAACGACGAAGGGCTTTGCAAGGTCACTACCATAGGCGGCCCGGATCAAGCCACGTCGCAGACTGTCTGGCTGCCCAGAGCGGCGAAATCAGGGCGCCGGTTCGGCGTTGACAGCGTCGTGGCGACGCGGAACCTTGCCGCCCGAAATCTGAAGGGGAGACGAGAGATGGCCGAGGGGCAAGGTTCCGTGGGCGAAATCCGCATCAAGCCCGACCGCCTGCACGGCTTCACCATGGCGATCTGCCGGGCCGACGGCAGCTCCGACGAGGAAGCCAAGCTCGTCGCCGACCATCTCGTGCTGGCCAACCTGTTCGGCCATGACAGCCACGGCGTCGGCATGATGCCCTCCTATATCCAGAACACCCTCAACGGGGCCTGCAAGCGCAACCACCACGCCACGATCGATCGGGACAATGGTGCGGTGATCGTGATCGAAGGCGGTGCGGGCTACGGCCAGGTCATCGCCAAGGAGGCGATGGACATCGGCATCGAGCGGGCGAAGAAGCACGGTGTCTGCGTCGTCGGCCTCAAGAACTCCCATCACATCGGCCGGATCGGCCACTGGGGCGAGCAGTGCGCGCGCGCCGGCATGGTGAGCACGCACTGGGTGAACGTGCACGGCCACAAGTCGCTGGTCGCGCCGTTCGGCGGCGCCGAGGCGCGCTTCACGACCAATCCCTACTGCACGGCCATTCCGCGCAAGGGCCAGGAGCCGATCGTGCTCGACTTCGCGACCAGCCAGGTGGCGATGGGCAAGGTGCGGGTCGCCAACAACAAGAAGATCCAGATGGAGGAAGGCCTGCTGATCGATGCCGCCGGCAACGCCACCACCGAGCCGGGCGTGATGTACAACGCTCCCTACGGTGCCATCCTGCCGTTCGGCCTGCACAAGGGCGGTGGCCTCGCCGTGATCTGCGACCTGCTGGCCGGCGCGCTGACCGGTGGCCGCACGCACAGCCCGCGCACGATCAAGAAGAACGGCACCGACATCATCAACAACATGCTGTCGATCATCATCGATCCCGACTCGATGGGCGGCACCGCCTTCTTCGAGGACGAGGTCGACACCTTCATCGACTGGGTGAAGTCGGCGAAGCCGCAGCCCGGCGTCGCCGAGGTGCTGGTGCCGGGTGAGCCCGAGCGGGCGCGCAGGCTCGATCGTGAGAAGAACGGCGTGCCGATCGACACGACCACCTGGCAGCAGCTCGTCGAAACGGCCCGCAAGGTGCGTTTGAACGATACGGATATCCCGCAGATGGCCGGCGCCTGACGCGACCGGAAGCCGACAGGAGAGACCGACCATGGCCAAGATGAAGCTCTACTACTCGCCGTCGTCGCCCTATGCCCGCAAGGTCAGGGTGCTGGCGATCGAGACCGGTCTCGACAAGAAGATGGACATGGTGAACGTGGCCCTGACGCCGGTCGCGCCCAATGCCGACGTCGACAAGCACAATCCGATCGGCAAGATCCCGGCGCTCTCGACCAAGAACATGGACCTCTTCGACTCGCCGGTGATCTGCGAGTATCTCGACAGCCAGCACAAGGGTCGCAAGCTGTTTCCGCGCAAGGGCCGCGAGCGCTGGATGGCGCTGCGTCAGCAGGCAATGGCCGACGGCCTGCTCGATGCCGCGCTGCTCGCCCGTTACGAGGGGTTCCTGCGGCCCGAGGAGAAGCGCTGGCCCGACTGGTCGAAGGGCCAGATGAAGAAGATCGACGGCGTGCTCGACCAGCTCGAGGCCGAATCCAAGGCACTCAAGGGCAAGCCCACGATCGGCACCGTCTCGATCGGCTGCGCGCTGGGTTATCTCGACTTCCGCTTCGGTCACCATGACTGGCGCGCGAAGCGGCCGAAGCTCGCAAAGTGGTTCACGGCCTTCGCCAAGACGCCGTCGATGAAGACCACGGTCCCGCCGCCGGCCTGATCGGAATGACCGCCGACCAGATCATCGCCCGCCTGGGCCTGCAGCCGCACCCCGAGGGCGGCCACTACCGCGAGACCTTCCGCGCCCCCGGCGGAACGGACGGGCGCGGCGCCAGCACTGCGATCTTCTTCCTGCTGAAGGCCGGCGAGCGCTCGCATTGGCACAGGGTCGATGCCGACGAGGTCTGGCATCACTATGACGGCGCGCCGCTCGAGCTTGCGATGAGCGACGACGGTCGCACGGCCCGCCACCTGCGCCTCGGCCGCGACTTCGGGCTGGGCGAGACGCCGCAGATCGTCGTGCCCCGCGGTGTCTGGCAGGCGGCCCGCACGCTCGGCAACTGGACGCTGGTCGGCTGCACCGTGGCCCCGGCCTTCGACTTCGCCGGCTTCGAGCTCGCCCCGCCGGGTTGGACGCCGGGCACTTAGAGCAATGGAGCGCGCCACTCCAGTGGCGCAATCATGGTCATGAGCGCCACTGGAGTGGCGCGCTCCAATGAGGCCGCTTCGCGCTCTAACGCTTCCAGAGTTCGCGCGAGGCCAGCACGGCACCGACGGTGACCAGCAGCGCCGCGGCGATCAGCGTGCCGGTCGGCTCGGCAAGCCCGAAGAGCACCAGAATGGCCGTCGAGAGGATGGGCGTCGCATAGGAGATCGCTCCCAGCGCGCGGATGTCACCGCGCTTCACGGCGTGATCCCAGAAATAGAAGGCCGATCCGGCCGGGCCGAGGCCCAGCGCCAGGACCGCGAGCCAGGCCATACCGGTGGCGGGCCACACGGTGCGCTCGAAGGCGAGATGACAGACGAGCGAGAGCAGGGCCGAGGCGGCGCAGAAAGCGGCGATGGCGTCGGTCGGCGTTTCCCCGAAGCGGCGCGACAGCACGGAATAGATCGACCAGGCGAAGGCGCAGCCCAGTGCCAGCAGATAGCCCAGCGCATGATTGTCGGCGAAGTTCAGTCCGCGGCCGAAGGCCAGCAACACGACTCCCGCAAAGCCCAGGGCCGCACCCGCGAGGTGCGGCCAGCCCAGCCGCTCCCCCGCCAGCGGTGCCGAGAGCAGCACGATCAGCAGCGGCCACAGGTAGTTGATGAGGTTGGCCTCGGCCGGCGGGGCGAGCTGAAGCGCCGCGAAGTAGAGGGCGTGGTAACCGAACAGGCCGCCGATACCGAGCAGCCAGACGCGTGCCGGCCAGCCCACCAGGCCGGCCCAGCCGACCCCGTTGGCCCGGGCGCGGACGATGCCGATGGCGGCGCCGATCGCGAACGTCATCGCGACCATCTGGAAGGGCGGGATCGGTCCGGCCGAAACCGATAGAAGAGCGAGCGAGCTCCACAGGCAGATCGAGATCAGGCCCGCCGCCATGGCGCGGCGCCGGACGGTGTCGGCTGTGGTCATTGTGGCCGCATAGAGAATGAAGCGGGGATTGTCGAGCGGATGCGCGGGTTTCGATTCACGGTTACGATGCGATTGCAGTGGAGCCTGGATGTTCGTTAGGCCGACCAATCCGATCAGTCATCGACTGGCGCGTATCGCCTTCATCTTAGCGACCGTCGGGTCGCTGATCGTAGCCGTTTCCGGGCCGCTGCACCGCTATCTCGGATTGGATATCGAGGCGGCGATCGCCGTGTTCCGCTACGGCTTCTATCTCACGGTGGCCGGCGTCGCGCTGGGCCTCGCCACCATCCTTCCCGCCCGGCCCGGTGACCGGCGCCGCGGCAGCGTCGCGGCCTTCCTCGCCATCGTGATCGGCGGCGCCGGCGCATGGGTCCCGCTGCACTGGTTCCTGCAGGCGCAGCACCGGCCCGCCATCAACGACATCACGACCGACACGGCCAATCCGCCGCCGCTCGTGGCGACGGTGCAACTGCGGCGCGGCGCGCCCAATCCGCTGAACTATCCGAAGGAGAATGCCGCCCTCCAGCGTGCCGCCTTCCCGGACATCGAATCCGTCATGCTGGCCGTGCCGCCGGCCGAGGCCTTCAAGCGTGTCGAGCGCGTGGCCACCGCCCTCAACTGGGAGATCGTGGCGCGGGTGCCGGCGGACGGCCGCCTCGAAGCCGTCGTGACCAGCCCATGGTTCGGCTTTCGCGACGACGTCGTCGTCCGCGTTCGCCCCCAGGGGACCGGCAGCCGGATCGACATCCGCTCCAAGAGCCGCATCGGGGACGCCGATCTCGGCGGCAACGTCGACCGCGTTCGCGCCTTCCTCGCCCTGCTGAAGAGCGAGGGGTACTGAAAGACTTCAGGCGATCGGCAGGGTGAAGCCGAAGAGCGTGCCCCGCTCGTTGGATTCGAGCAGGGTTATGTCGCCGCCGTGCAGGCGCACCAGGTCGCGGGCGATGGCGAGGCCGAGGCCGGTGCCGCCCTGGCGGCCGCCGGTGGTGAAGGGCCGGAAGAGTTGCCTGACGACTGCAGCGGGGACGCCGGGCCCGTTGTCGGCGACCTCGACCAGCAGGAAGCCGCCACTGCGCCTCGTGCGGATGGTGATGTTCGTCGCACCGGCCTCGAAGGCGTTGCGTCCGAGATTGATGAACACCCGGTAGAGCAGGTCGCGGTCGCAGCGCGCGATGCCGCCGTCGCCGATCTCGTTGACCCAGCTGCGCAGCAGGTTGGGATCCTTGTCCTCGCCCTGCTCCTGCAGCGCGATACCGACCTCGTCGACGAGGTCGGCGAGATCGACCTCGGCCAGCCGCGGCGATGGCTTCTCGCGGACATACTCGATGGCGTCGCTGGCCAGGCGGGCGGCGCGGTCGATCGTATTGAGGATGGTCGGTGCGAGCGCACGCGTCCGCTCGTCGTCGCTGCGCGCCAGCCGATCCGACAAAAGGCGCGCGGTCGAGAGCATGTTGCGCAGGTCGTGGTTGATCTTGTTGGTCGCCGCCCCGACCTCTGCCAGGCGCGACTTCTGGCGCAGCGAAGCGCGCAGCTCGCGCTGCAGGATCTGGAATTCGCGATCGACCACGCCGATCTCGTCGTTGCGCCTCACCGGGGCACGTTCGGTGCCGCCCTCTTCCGGTGCGCGGCGAAAGGCAACCATCGCCGTCGACAGATCCTGCAGGGGCCGGATGACCAGCCAGCGCAGCGCCAGATAGAGCAGCGCGGCGGTGAACAGCGCGATGATGATCGACAGGATGAGGATGCGGCTCGTGTAGCCGTACATGGCCGCCCGCATCGGTCGTTCGTCGAGGACGATCCAGACCATGGCGCCGGGCAGTCGAACCGACTCGCCGCCGACGCGGATGAGATGCGAGCCGTCGCGCGCCATCGTTTCCAGCGCATCCAGGATCAGGCCGAGCGCGCCGCGGTCCTTCAGGTTGAAGCCCTGCATCTCGGGTCGCGGCTCGATGTTCATCAGGGCGCGCTTGGGCTTGTTGGGCTCGAGCAGCACGACCGCCTCCACGCGCGCATGGGCAAGCAGCGAAGCCTTCACCTGCTCCGTCACCATGTTGTCGGGGGTGGCGTCGAGGGCGAGGGCCGCCAGCGTGCCGCTCTCGATCAGCTGTTCGAGATAGACCAGCCTGAAGCGGGCGATCGAGGGCAGGAAGATCGCGACCTCGGCCGTCATGACCGCGACGATCACCAGGCCAAGGATACGCCACGACAGGCCGAAGCTCGTGGTCCGCCGGCGCGCGGGGCGGGCGGTCTCGGCCGGAACGGTGACCTCGGCGCTCATCGGACGCTTCTACCAGACCGGCAATCGCGCGAGAAATCGTACGAGGCGCTGCGTGCGCGAGCCGAACAGGGTTTCGGTGTAGTAGCTTCCGGCCGCCCGCTTGGCGGTTTCGCCGAGCGTCGGATAGGGCGGCACGAAGCTCGCCAGGGTCGCGACCTTCAGGCGGCCGGCGAGGGCCAGGCACCAGGTCTGGATCAGTTCCCCGGCCTGCGGCCCGGCAATGCCCGCCCCCAGGACACGGCCGCGCCGGTCGGTGACGACCTTCACCAGCCCGTCGGTCTCGCGCTCGGTCTGGGCGCGATCGTTGTCGGCGAACGTCCAGCGCAGGATCTTCACGCCGTCGCCATGGCGCGCCCGCGCGTCGCGCTCGTTGAGGCCGACCTGCGCCAGTTCGGGATCGGTATAGGTCGCCCACGGCACGATCGAGGGATCGAGCTTCGCCGGCGCGCGGAACAGGGCGCCGCGGATGAACAGCGAGGCCTCGTGGCCCGCCATGTGGGTGAAGGCATAGCGGCCGTTGCAGTCGCCGATCGCCCAGACGTTGCGGTTGGAGGTGCGCAGGGAGTCGTCGACCGTGATGCCGCGCTTATCGTGGGCGATGCCGGCCTTGTCGAGGTCCAGTCCGTCGGTCGTCGGCGCGCGACCGGTCGCCACCAAAAGATGCGAGCCTTCGATGCGGCCGCCCTCCTCGAGCACGGCCGCGATGCCGCCCGCCGTGCGCTCGATCCTCGCCACCTTCGTCTTCTCGTGCAGCTCCACGCCTTCGCGGCGCAGGCGCGCGACGACGATCGCGGCGAGTTCGGGATCGTCCTTGGCAAGGCAGGTCGCCGCTTCCAGCACGGTGACTTTGGCGCCCAGCCGCCGGAAAGCCTGCGCCATCTCCAGCCCGATCGGGCCGCCGCCCAGCACCACGAGATGCGACGGCAGGATACGGTTGGCGAAGATCGTCTCGTTGGTGAAGTGCGGCACCTCGGCGAGGCCCGGCACGGGCGGCACGGTGGGACGCGAGCCGGTTGCGAGCACGATGCGCTTGCTGCGGATGCGATGGCTGCCCGCCTGCAGCTCGGTGCGGCCGGTGAAGCGCGCCTCCTCCGGCAGAACGCGGACGCCGAGCTTCTCGAAGCGCTCGACCGAATCGTTGGGCGCAATGGCAGCGATCACGCCGGCGACATGGTCCATCACCTTGCCGAAATCGACGGCGGGCTCGACGGGAGCGATGCCGAAGGCCGCGCCGCTGCGTTGCGCCTGCGCCGCCTTGGCCGCCGCAATCAGCGCCTTCGACGGCACGCAGCCGTAATTGAGGCAGTCGCCGCCCATCAGCGCGCGTTCCACCAGCACGACATCGAGGCCGAGCTGCGCGGCGCCGGCCGCCACCACCAGGCCGGCCGAGCCGCCGCCGACGATGCAGACATCGGGGGTGAGCAGGACGCTCATCTCACGGGGAGCTCTTGCGGCGCAGGCGGGCGAAGACCACGGGCAGCAGCGCCAGCACGGCAAGCCCCAGCAGCGGCAGCAGAATGCGCCATTCGAAGATGATGCCGAGATCGGGGTGTTCGCCGCGCTTCAGCACCGCGCCGAGGCCTGCCCCGACGCTCGCATAGACGATCGAGGCCGGTACGATGCCGATCATCGTTGCGAGCGCGTAGTTTCTCAGTCGCATGCCGAGCAGGGCCGGCACGATATTGATCAGCCAGAAGGGAAATACCGGGACCAGTCTCAGGAACAGGAGATAGTTGAAATCGCTTTGCCGGAATCCTTCCTCGAAGCGCGCCAGCTTTGCGCCGGCGCGGGCCCGGAAGAGATCGCGAAACGCGTAGCGCGCGGCCAGGAACACGGCGATCGAACCCAGGGTCGCGCCGATCACCGACAGGCCGGCGCCCGCCCAGGTGCCGAACAGGAAGCCGCCGACCGGCGTCGCCAGCACGGCGACGGGTAGCGAGAAGGCCACCATGACCGCATAGGCCAGCAGGAAGGCGAGCGCCGCCAGCGGACGATGGCCGGCAACCCAGGTCGTCACCGTGGCCTTGTGGCGGACCAGCATGTCGTAGGAGACATAACGCTCGAGCCCGAGCAGCAGGAAAGCGGCCAGCCCGACCAGCAGGATCGCCACTGGCAGCAGCCGGCGCAGTGTCGACGTATCCATCTGGCCTTTCGTCTCCCCCCGCCTCGATATTGACGCCGCGGGGCCGATCCTCAAAGCACATGCTGTCACGCCTGAGTGATTGGCAAGCCGGGCTCCGTGGCGGCGACACTCGGGCGTACCTTGAATCGCTGCCACCATGTCGAGAGTCGTGGTCGTGCGGCCAGCAGTTCGGTCCCGCGCGCGGACTGCGCGAAGTACGCGACCATCGCCCCGAGATGAAGGTCGGCGAGCGAGAGGTCCGGGCCCGTCAGCCATGTCTCCGGCGCGGCCAGGGCTTCGAGCGCATCGAGCGCCCTGGCGGCGCCTTCCAGACCCTTCTCCAATTCCGCCGCATCGCCGGCCGTGCCCATATGAGGTCGAACGACGTCATGCACGAAGACCTGCCGCACCAGCGGCCAGTAGGCGTAGGCGTCGACCACGGCGATGATCTGGTCCATGCGGGCCAGCCGTCTCGGCGCCTGCGGCTGCAGCGAAGGCTGTGGGAAGGCCCGGTCGAGATAGCGGGTGATGGCGCCGGTCTCGTAGAGCGGGAAGCCGTCATGGACGAGCGCCGGGACCCGGCCGAACGGATGAAGCGCCAGATAGGCTTCCGGAACCTCGGTTGCGAACGGGTTCACCTCGACCTGGTCGTAGGCCAGGGCCTTCTCGGTCAGGACCAAGCGGACGATGCGGACGTAGACGCTGTAGCGATAGCCATGAAGAATGAGGGCCATGGGGCATCCTAGCCCTCGTTGACTCTGAAGGGGCACCCGCTTATTACCCTCGCCCACGGAATTCGCCCCCGGTGCACCGCGCGGGGGCATTGTTGTGTTTAGAGGAGTTGCGTCATGAAACGCACCTATCAGCCGAGCAAGCTGGTCCGCGCCCGTCGGCACGGTTTCCGGTCCCGTATGGCGACCGTCGGTGGCCGCAAGGTCATCGCGAACCGCCGCCGGTCCGGCCGCAAGCGCCTGTCGGCCTAGTTCGATTGGCGGCGGCGGACCTCGGTCGGCTGCCGAATCGTAGCGACTTTCTGCGCGTCCAGGCCGGGCGGCGATGTGCCATGCCCGGTTTCGTGCTGCAAATGGCACCCGTTCCGGCCGAACTCGCCAGTCCGGCCATCCGGGTTGGCTTCACCGTCAGCCGCAAGGTCGGCAATGCCGTGGTGCGCAACCGGGTTCGACGCCGCTTGCGCGAGATCGCCCGCCAGATCATCCCGCAATCGGCCCGGGCCGATCATGACTATGTGCTGGTGGGCCGTCAGGGTGCCTTGGGCCGTGACTTCGCCGCGATGCGGACCGAGCTGCAGGAGGCCCTTCGGCGCCTCAAGGCGCTCGCCGCGCCCATAGCGACGCCATGACTTGCATTGGCAGCTTGCGCCGGAGCACTTAAATCGCCAGTTTCCGGGCCGCATGATGTCCTTGGTCCTGCGCGGCGCGATTCGCTTCTACCAACTCACGCTCGCCTACTTCTTCGTCGGTGCCTGCCGCTACGAGCCCTCGTGCTCGGCCTATGCGGTCGAGGCCCTGTCGAAGCATGGCGCGTTGCGGGGAAGCTGGCTGGCCGCTCATCGCCTGTGCCGCTGCGGCCCCTGGGGCGCCGGCGGCTATGATCCCGTTCCGTCGGCCGCCGCCCGTTCGCGCGCGCCGCTTTCCTGCCACCCTGCCCGGCGCTTCTGACGCGCCACGAAAGATCGCCGACAAATGGATCAGAAGAATTTTATCGTCGCCATCGTCCTTTCGGTGCTGATCATCGTGGGCTGGCAGGTGGTGTTCCCGCCGTCCAAACAGGCGACTAACACTGCCCAGCAGCAGGCTGCGACGCAGTCCGGTGCTCCTGCCGCCCCGGCCGGTCAGCCGGGCACTCCGGGGACGCAGCCCGGTCCAGGCGCCGCGCCGACGCAGCAGCCCGTGGTCAGCCGCGGCGAGGCCGTCGCGCTGACGCCGCGTGTCACCTTCACGACGGCCGAGCTCACCGGCTCGATCTCGCTCAAGGGCGCGCGCATCGACGACGTGCAGCTGGTCAAATACCGCGAGACCATCGATCCCAAGAGCCCGCCTGTGCCGGTCCTGTCGCCGATCGGCAGCGAGCATCCCTATTATGCCGAGTTCGGCTGGTCCTCCTCGGACCCTGCCCTCAAGGTGCCGGGCCCGGAGACGGTCTGGACGGCCGAGGCTCCGACGGTGGCGCCCGGCAAGCCGGTCAAGCTCACCTGGGACAATGGCGAAGGGCTGGTGTTCGGCCTCACGGTCTCGATCGACGAGTTCTTCATGTTCGACGTGAAGCAGAGCGTCGACAACAAGACCGACAAGCCGGCGACGCTGTTCCCGTGGAGCCTCATCGTGCGCTACGGCGAGCCCAAGTTCGAGGGCATGTACATCCTCCACGAGGGTCCGTATGGCGTCTTCAACGATACGCTGAAAGAGTTCAGCTACTCCGACTTCAAGGGCAACAAGCAGCAGAAGATCGCCACCACCGGCGGCTGGGTCGGCATCACCGACAAGTACTGGATGTCGGTGCTGGTGCCTGACCAGAAGTCCAAGGTCGACGTCTCGATCAAGCAGACTGGCGCCGGCGCCGACGTGAAGTACCAGGTCGACTATGTCGCCAGCGGAGTCACGGTCGCTCCCGGTGCCAGTGCCACGACGGATGCCAAGCTGTTCGCCGGCGCGAAGATCGTGCGGGTCATTTCCGACTATGAAAGCAAGTACGGCATCCAGAAGTTCGACC
Organism: Reyranella sp.; assembly: GCF_965279625.1. GTDB lineage: Bacteria > Pseudomonadota > Alphaproteobacteria > Reyranellales > Reyranellaceae > Reyranella. The sequence continues at coordinate 3,277,860 of NZ_OZ257251.1, read as the reverse complement.
TCACGATCGACTGGGGCTGGTTCTGGTTCTTCACCAAGCCGCTGTTCTGGCTGCTCGAGTGGCTCTACGTGCATCTCGGCAATTTCGGCCTGTCGATCCTGGTGCTGACCGTGATCGTGAAGGCCGTGTTCTTCCCGCTGGCCAACAAGTCCTACGCGGCGATGAGCAAGATGAAGCGGCTCCAGCCCGAGATGGAGAAGCTCAAGGAGCGCTACGGCGAGGACCGCCAGCGCATGAACCAGGAGCTGATGCAGCTCTATCGGCGCGAGAAGGTGAACCCGGCGGCGGGCTGCCTGCCGATCGTGGTGCAGATCCCGGTGTTCTTCGCGCTCTACAAGGTGCTCTACACCACCATCGAGATGCGCCATCAGCCGTTCTACGGCTGGATCAAGGACCTCTCCGCGCCCGATCCGCTCACGATCCTGACCGGCTTCGGGATGGTTCCGTGGGACGTCCCGTCGTTCCTGCACTTCTTCAACATCGGCATCTGGCCCATGATCATGGGCGTCACGATGTATCTGCAGCAGAAGCTGAACCCGCAGCCGACCGATCCGGTGCAGGCGCGCGTGTTCCAGTTCCTGCCCATCCTGTTCACCTTCATGCTGGCGCCGTTCGCGGCCGGCCTGGTGATCTACTGGGCGTGGAGCAACACGCTCTCGATCGCGCAGCAGTACATGATCATGCGCCGTCACGGCGCGCCGATCGGCGGCAAGGCGGCGCCCGCGCTTCCCGCGCCGGCGGCTCCCTCCAACGAAAAGAAGGGCGGCAAGGGCTCCGGCAAGAAGAACTGATGCCTGACAAGTCACCTGACGAGATCGACGAGGGCTATTCGCCGGCCGAGATCGAGGCGGCGCGCAAGCTGTTCGCGGGCCCCTGCGACTTCGTCTCGGGCGCCGCGTCGATCGAATCGCTGCCCGGCATCTCGCTGCCGGAAGTGGCCTTCGCCGGACGCTCCAATGTCGGCAAGTCGAGCCTGGTGAATGCGCTCACCGGCCGGCGCACCCTGGCGCGCGTGTCGGGCAATCCCGGCCACACGCGCCAGGTCAACTTCTTCAACCTCTGCGACCGGCTAATGCTGGTCGACCTGCCGGGCTATGGCTTCGCCAAGGTCTCGCGCTCGATGAAGGAGACGTGGCAGGATCTCGCCTCGGCCTATCTGCGCGGCCGTCCGACCCTGATGCGCATCTTCGTGCTGATCGACGGCCGGCACGGGGTGAAGGAGAGCGACCGCGAGACGATGCGCAATCTCGACAGCGCCGCCGTCTCCTACCAGCTCCTGCTGACCAAGACCGACTATCTGCGGGCCTCCGACGTCGCGGCCGCCGTGAAGGCCGCCGAGGCCGTCGCCCGCAAGCACGGCGCCGCCCATCCCGAAGTGCTGCCGACCAGCAGCGAGACCGGTTTCGGCATTCCCGAACTCCGCGCCGACATTTTCGCGGTCGCGCAGGTTTAGGTTTCGACCTGTCGTCCTGAGCGCAGCGAAGGACCTAGCGGAACGACCAGAGCACTCCCTTGTCGGACGTTGGATCCTTCGCTTCGCTCAGGATGACGGGGGCGTAGGTATCGCTCCGCGAATCTGTCACGCCGCGTCGTGGAAGATCAGGCCCAGGGTGAAGCGTTCGCCGTCGCGCAGGGTCGAGACGCCGTGGCGCAGGGCGGTGCGGTGCCAGCCGCGCACGCCCTTCGCGGGCCGCTCGTTCACGGCGAAGATCGCGGCATCGCCCTGCTGCAGCGGCACGACCTCGCCGCGTGACTGCATGCGGGCGCGCTGCTCGACCAGCATGAACTCGCCGCCCGTGAAGTCGCGGCCCGGGGCGCTCAGCAGCACCACGACCTGCAGCGGGAAGACCAACTCGCCGTAGAGATCGCGGTGCAGGCAGTTGTAGTCGCCCGGCCCGTAGCGCAACAGCAGCGGCGTCGGCCGGGTCTGGCCGGCCTCGTGGCATTCGCCCAGCCAGTCCTTCAGGGCCGGCGGGAAACGCCGGGGCCGTCCCAGCCGTTCGTTCCATTGGTTGGCCACTTTCGCCAGCTCAGGGTACAGCGCCTGGCGCAGCCGCTCGACGGGCGGGGGCAGGTCATAGGCGAAATACTGGTACTCGCCCTGCCCGTAGCCGTGGCGCTGCATGACGATATGTTTGCGAAACCGGGCCGGCTCGGGCCACAGCGCGGCCAGCGCGCGGCATTCCTCGGGGCCGATCAGGTTGCGCACCACGGTGAAGCCGCGATCGGCCAGGGTTTCGCTGTCGAGGGGGTGGGAAGCTGCCATGCGGACATCCTGACGCGGCAGGTCCGGTTCTTCTATCCGGGAGCCGCCTAATATATTATGCGCCTGCGCGAATTGCTCGGCCCTCTCCCGACCCGGAGAGGGCTTTCGTTCAACTGGGGATGCTGTGAAATGGCCGAGCCTGTTCAACCCGACAAGGAGCAGAAGCGGCTCATCCGCATGGCGGAGACCATCTCCAAGGCGTTGCCCTACATGCGCCGGCACAACGACGCCACCTTCGTGGTGAAGTATGGCGGCCACGCCATGACCGACCCCAAGCTCGGCGACCTGGTCGCCCGCGACGTTGTGCTGATGAAGCAGGTCGGCATGAACCCGATCGTGGTCCATGGCGGCGGCCCCCAGATCAACAAGATGCTGGAGCGGGTCGGCATCAAGAGCACGTTCGTGAACGGGCTGCGCGTCACCGACGCCCAGACGATGGAAATCGTCGAGATGGTCCTGGCCGGCTCGATCAACAAGGCGATCGTGGCCGACATCAACGAATGCGGCGGCATCGCCGTCGGAATCTGCGGCAAGGACGGCAACCTGATCCTGGCCAAGAAGGTCACGCAGATGCGCGATCCCAAGACCGGCGAGCTCCTGAAAGTGGACCTGAAGCAGGTCGGCGAGCCGGCCAAGATCAACGTCATGGTGCTGGAGCAGCTGCGCCGCGCCGACGTGATCCCGGTGGTCGCCCCGATCGGGTTCGGCGTCGACGACGAACTGACCTACAACATCAACGCCGATACCTCGGCTGGCGCCATCGCCGGTGCCATGAAGGCCAAGCGCCTGCTGTTCCTGACCGACGTGCCGGGCGTCCTCGACAAGGGCGGCAAGGTGATTCCCGACATGACGATCGAGCAGGCGCGCGCCCTGATCGCCGACGGCACGATCTCCGGCGGCATGATCCCCAAGGTCGAGAACTGCATCGATGCCGTGAATTCGGGCGTCGAAGCCGCCGTCATCATGGACGGGCGGGTGCCCCACTGCCTGCTGCTCGAGGTCTTCACCGAGGCGGGCGTCGGCACCATGGTCCGGCGCACCTGATTCGGCCCCGACCTTGAAAAGCCCCATCCTGACGCATATTTAGGCCCGATGGCTCTCCTGCCCATCCTGACCGCGCCCGATCCGCGCCTGAAGAAGAAGTCCCTGCCCGTCGACACGGTCGACGCCGGCGTGCGCCAGCTCATGGATGACATGCTGGAGACGATGTACGACGCGCCCGGCATCGGGCTGGCCGCGCCGCAGGTCGGCGTGCTGAAGCGCGTCGTCGTGCTCGACATCGACCGCGAGGACACCAAGACCGGCCCGCTGTTCATGGCCAATCCCGAGATCGTCGCGGCCTCGGACGAGGACGTCGCCTACGAGGAAGGCTGCCTGTCGGTGCCGGACCATTATTCCGACGTGGTCCGTCCCGCGACGGTGACGGTCCGCTACCTCGACCGCGACGGCAAGCAGCAGGATCTCGCCTGCGACGGCCTGCTGGCGACCTGCGTCCAGCACGAGATCGACCATCTCGACGGCGTGCTGTTCATCGACCACATCTCGGCGCTGAAGCGGAACATGATCCTGCGCAAGCTGCTGAAGGCGCGCAAGGAACAGGAACGCGACGCGGCCGAAGGCCGGCCGCCCAAGGCCCACCCGAAGGAAGACCCCGAGCACGTGATCTAGGCGGTGGCGTTCGACGCGAAGCGTCAAACACGATCAACCTTGTCGTCCTGAGCGCAGCGAAGGATCTCGCGCCAGCAACGCAGTATTTTGGTCGCTCCGCTAGGTCCTTCGCTGCGCTCAGGACGACAGGGCTATCAATCGATCAACTTGCCGTCGGCGTCGAAGAACGGATACGGGCCGTCATAGTCGCCGATTACGGCGGCATGGGTCACGAGCTGCCCGTCGTTCCACCAGTGCAGCATGAAACCCGGCGGCTCCATGCGGAAGCGGCTGGGCGCATCGGGATGGATGTCGAGCGCGACCTGATGCGCGGGGCTGGGGCAGGTCATCGCCGGGCGGCCACCGACCTGGGCGTGGATCGTGCGATGGAGATGGCCGCACAGGATCAGCTCGACCTGATCGTGACGCGCCACGATTTCGGCGAAGGCCTCGCGCCCCAGCAGGCCGATCTTGTCCATGTGGCCGATGCCGGTGACGAAGGGCGGATGGTGCATCATCACGAGGGTCGGCACATCGGGCCGCTCCGCCAGCGTGCGGTCGAGCCAGTCGAGCCGCTCGCGGCAGAGTTCGCCCCCGCCCTGTCCGGGAATTAGCGTGTCGAGGCCGACCAGGCGCAACGGATAGTCGTCGATCGCGAACTGGAGGAACTTCCCCTCGGGCGGCAGGTAGCCGCCGTCGCGGAAGGCGTCGCGCATCGCCTCGCGCTCGTCGTGATTGCCGGGGATGGCGATGATGCGCTGCTGGATCGGCGCCAGGATCGATTTCAGGTGTTCGTATTCCTCCGGTCGTCCGAGATCGACCAGGTCGCCGGTCAGCAGGACGATGTCGGGCTGCGGGCTGAGCGCCAGCAGCTCCTGCACGCAGCGCCGCAGCATGGAAGCCGTGTCGACCTTGCGATAGGCGAGCTTGCCCGGCAGCTTGATATGGGTGTCGGTGATCTGGGCGATCAGCATGGCAGGCTCCTCACAACACCAATAGGCCGCGCGGGTCGATGGCGAGCCCGACGGCGTCGCCGTGGCTGAAGTCGCGCCGCGCCGTACTCTCGATCACCAGCGGCTGCGCCTCGCCCACATCCACGAACAGGCGCGTGCGGTCGCCCAGGAAAAAGGCGGCCGCGACCGTCCCCTTGAGCCCGGTGGCCTCGCCGCTCTCGACCACGCGGATGTCTTCGGGCCGGAACAGGATCTCGGTCGCGGTGGCCGGCGCTTGCGCCCAGGCGAGGCCGCCGGCCTTGCAGGTGAAGGTGCCGTTGCTGACGCGGCCGGTCAGGCGATTCATCGTGCCGATGAATTCGGCGACGAAGCGGGTGGCCGGGCGCTGGTAGATGTCGCGCGGCTTGCCGATCTGGGCGACCCGGCCATGCTCCATGACGACGATGCGGTCGCCCAGCGCCATCGCCTCGGCCTGGTCGTGGGTGACGTAGATCGCGGTGATGCCGAGCGAGCGCAGCAGCGAATCGATCTCCAGGCGCAGCGTGTCGCGCAGCTTGGCGTCCAGCGCCGTCAGCGGCTCGTCGAGCAGCAGCGCACGCGGCCGGACCGCGATGGCGCGGGCCAGTGCCACGCGCTGGCGTTGGCCGCCCGAGAGCTGGTCGATGCGGCGATCCGCGAGCCGCGTGATCTGCATCATCGCCAGCATCTCCGACACGCGCGCCTTGATCTGGGCGTCAGGCACCTTCCGGATCTTCAGGCCGTAGCCGATGTTGCCGGCCACGGTCATGTTGGGAAACAGCGCATAGGACTGGAACACCATGCCGACATTGCGCTGCTCGATCGGCAGGTGCGTGACGTCGACCCCGTCGAACAGCACCTTGCCGCCGGCGTCGGGCTCTTCGAGGCCGGCGATGATGCGCAGCGTCGTGGTCTTGCCGCAGCCCGAGGGGCCGAGGAACACGACGGTCTCGCCGGCATGAATGGCGAGGTCGAGTGGCTCCAGCGCGCGCGTGCCGTCGGTGAAGGTCTTCGCGCAGTTGGTCAGGGCAATGGAGACGGGTTTGTTTCCGGTATCGTTCATTCGGCGTCCTCTGCCACGAACTTCGCGGGGCGCGGCTTGGCGAAGGCCTGCAGCGCCAGCAAGAGCGGCATGATCATCAGGAAGAACACGAGGGTATAGGCGCTGCCGACTTCCAGCCGCAGCGAGGCGTAGGCATCGGCGAGGCCCACGGGCAGCGTCTTGGTGAAGGGCGTGTGCAGCAGCCAGGTCATGTTGAATTCGCCCATCGACAGGGTCACGACCATCAGCGAGCCGGCGAGGATGCCCTGCCGGCAGTTCGGCAGCACGATGTCGCGGAAGCGCGGCCAGAAGCCGGCCCCGAGCGACGCCGCGCCCTCTTCGAGCGTCTTGAGGTCGATGGCGCTCAGCACCGCCAGCACGCTGCGCACCATGAAGGGCAGGGTGAAGAGAACGTGGCCCACCAGGATGAAGGCCCACGAGGTGCGGAAACCCGACAGGCTGCCGTAGGTGACGATCAGCGCCAGCGCCGTGGCGAGCCCCGGGACGGCCACCGGCAGCACCAGCATCTCCTCCAGCGCACGGGTCAGCGACGTCTGCCGCTTGGCCAGCACGTAGGCGGCGGGCACCCCGATGACGAGGGTGACGGCGAGACAGGCGAGAGCCAGGCCGATCGACAGGAAGATCGTGTCGCGATAGCCGTTCCACACTTCCATGACCCAGCGCAGGGTGAGGCCGCTCTCGATGCCGACGAAGTAGTTGACCGTGAGACCGGCCATGATCGAGAGGAACACCGGCACGACCAGGAAGGCGCAGACCAGCAGGGTGAAGCCGAGCTGGAGATAGAAGAGGCCGCGGCGCTTCATGTCAGCCTGCCGCCGCGACGCTGGAACCGGCGGCCGTGCGCGCCACCGCCAGCACCAGCCAGGTGACGATGCCCAGCACGAAGCTCAGCGCCGCCGCCATGGCGATGTTCGCCGACAAAGTGAACTCGGTGTAGATCACCATCGGCAGCACGTTGATCCTGGCGGCGAGCGTGAAGGCGGTGCCGAACGCACCGACCGCGGTGGCAAAGCAGATCGCGCCGGCCGAGATGAAGGCGGGCTTCAGGCCGGGGATGATGACGTCGAGCAGCACGCGCCACGGCGAGGCGCCGAGCGACCGCGCCGCCTCCTCGAGCTTCGGATCGAGCTTCTCGGCCGCGGCCATCACGGTGAGGATGGTGCGCGGGATGGAGAAGTAGACGTAGCCCATGAACAGGCCGGCTATCGTATAGGCGAAGACCAGCTTCTCGCCGGTCAGGGCCTGTGTGACCTGTCCGATCAGCCCCTGGCGGCCGGCCAGCATGATCACCATGAAGCCGATGACGACGCCGGGGAAGGCGAGCGGAAAGGTCAGCATCGACACGAGCAGCGCATTGCCGGGGAACTTGTGACGCTGCAGGAACACGCCCGAGATGCCGCTGATCGCCAGCGTCGCCGCCGTCGTTGCGGCCGCCACGGCCAGTGTGGACAGCAGGCTGTCGAGATAGAGCGAGTCGGTGAGGATGGCGGCATAGGCCGCCCAGCCGGTCTTGCCGCTGCCGCCGATGAAGAACAGCCGCGCCATCGGCAGCAGGAAGAAGGCCGCGAAGACGATGCCGGCCGGCAGCAGGAGAAGGATCAATCGGCGGGTTTCGTGCCGCATTCTTTGTGGTTCCTCTTGGCGCACCCTCATCCTGAGGAGGCGCCCCTCGAATACCTCGGGGTAAACTCCGCGCCGTCTCGAAGGATGGGCAACAGGCGAGGTGCTCGTGCCCACCCTTCGAGACGCGCTCCTCTGGAGCGCTCCTCAGGGTGAGGTCGTAATCGAGTGCAGCGGGGCGATGTGCTTGTCGTCGCCCCACTATACTCGTCTGATCAGTTCACTTCCTTGCGGTAGCGCTCGACGATCTGTGGCTGCGCCTTGGCGAGGTTCTTCAGGTCGACCGGCTTGGCGCGGGCATATTCCGCGTCGGGCAGGAACTTGGCCTTGGCCTCGGCCGAGAGCCGGTCGGCGAAGACCGGGCGCAGATAGGCATTGCCCCACATCGCCTGGCTCTCGTCGGACAGGACGAAGTCGAGCAGCTTCTTGCCGTTCTCGGGGTTCGGGCCCTTGTTCACCAGCGCCATCACGTAGGGGAACACCAGCGTGCCCTCCTTCGGGATCACGAACTGCACCGGCGCCTTGTCGGTGTACTGGCCGCGATAGGCGTTGAAGTCGTAGTCGAGCAGGATCGGAATCTCGCCCGAGATCACGCGGGCATACGACGTCTGCTTCGGCACGATCGGCTGGTTCTTGGCCAGTTCCTTGAAGAACTTGATGGCCGGATCGAGATTGTCGTAGGTGCCGCCCAGCGCCAGGTTGATCGCCATGACGCCGAGCTGGCCGACGGCGGCCGAGGTCGGGTCGAGATAGCCGACCATGCCCTTGTATTCGGGCTTCAAGAGGTCGGCCCAGCTCTGCGGCACCGGCTTGTTGCCCAGCGCCGCCTTGTTCACGAACAGGCCGAGCGTGCCGGAGTGGATCGTGAACCAGTTGCCGTCCGGATCCTTGAGGTCGGCCGGGATCTTGTCCCAGTTGGCAGGCTTGTAGGGCGTCAGCACGCCGGCATCCTTGGCCGGGTCGGCTGCGATGCCGCCGAGATAGGTGACGTCGGCCACCGGATTGCCCTTCTCCGCGATCAGTGCGGCGATGGCCTGGCCGGAGTTCTTGTTGTCCGGCGGCACCTGGATGCCGAGCTTGGCCTGGATGGCCTTGAGCTGCGAGCCCCAGTCGGCCCATTCCGGCGGGCAGTTGTAGCAGACGGCGCGCTGCTGGGCGGCGGCGCCGGAGATGTTTGCCACGGCGGCGATGCCGAGCGCGGCCGCGATCGCGAGATGCTTCAACATGAGATCAACCCCTCCTTGTTTGACGTGTCGTATCGATGGTGGCGCCGTCGTCCGGCCAGGACACGAGCCGGACGCCGGCATCGCTCAATTGACGCGCGATGGGCTCCGGCACCGGACGATCGGTGAACACGGCACTTGCTTCGGTGATGTGGCCGCCGCGCACCGTGCCGCCGCGGCCGAACTTGGAATGATCGAGAACCAGGAAGCGCTGGCGGCAATGGGCGGCGAGCGCGTTGCGCATCGCCACCTCGTCGGTGCTGAAGTCGAGCAGCGTGCCGTCCTCGGCGACACCGCCGACACCGTAGATGCCGATGTCGGCGGCGAAGCGGCCGAAGAAACCGTGCGCCTCGCCCGCCACCACGTCGCGGTCGAGGCTGCGCAGGCGGCCGCCGGCGACGGTGATCTCGCAGGAGGCGCTGCGGCTCAGCGCCATCGCGACGTTGAGATTGTTGGTCATGACCCGCAGGCCGGCATGGTCGAGCAGCGCCAGCGCGCACTGCTCGGGCGTCGTGCCGATGCCGAAGAACAGCGAGGCCCTGTCCGGCACCTCGCGCGCCACGAGCTGGGCGATGCGGCGCTTGGTGTCGATGTTCAGGACCTGGCGGGCGGGATAGGCGAGGTTCTCGCCCTCGGGCGGCAGCTCGACGCCGCCATGGCGCCGGCGCAGCAGGCCGCGGTCGCAGAGCAGGTTGACGTCCCGTCGGATCGTCTGCGGCGTGACGCCGAACTGAAGGGCAAGCGCCTCGATCGCCTGGAACCCGTCCCCCCGGACGCGTTCGACGATGGCGCGGGCGCGTTCTTCCGCCTGCATTCCCGGTTCCTGAGCCCGTTTCCTGTCCCGATCGATCTGCATGGTTCGAATGAACTCTGCAGACCGTTGTTTTCGTTCATATGACTTTCATATGAACATTCCGAGACGTCAAGTGAGCGGGCGAGCGAGCGCAGCTCGGCCGCTTAAACGAAACAATCGAAACGGATGTCGCACCCCCCGAGTCTTGTCAGGGGTCGACCTCGACGGAGCGGTGTTGCTCGTCGGTCCTTCTGAAAAACCCATCTGGGACAGGCTGCCAGAGCTTTTCCGCTTCAGGTCGACGCGCACCACCTCATCCTGAGGAGCGGCCGCAGGCCGCGTCTCGAAGGATCGGCAACAGGCGCGGTGCTCGTGCCCATGCTTCGAGACGCGCGCCTGCGGCGCGCTCCTCAGCATGAGGGCGGTGTGGTGATTCCATCGGACTCGGAAAGACTCCAAAGCCGTCAAATGGAGGAAAACAGGTCCCTCCATTCCGCTGCGCTCCGGGCGGAGCGACGCTTGCCCCACGCCGCCAGGGATGAAGCCTTACTGAGCCGCGATCTTCGCGGCCGCTGGGGCGAAGTCGCGTTCCATCTCGCGGCGCAGCTTCACGGCGGTCAGCGACTCGTCCATCACCACGTCGGCGTAGGTCAGCGACTGGCCGGCCTTGATCGGCTTCACCAGCTTGACGTTGTGGGCGAGGCCGAGCGGCAGGCTGCCGAGGCCGGTCGACTTCTCGGACGGGAACAGCTTGCCGTAGACCGTGTAGCCGCCCTCGCCGTCCAGGATCTCGCCGGGCTTGAGGTCGCGCTTGGCGGTGGCGATGACGTCGGCGTGGAAGCCGATCGGCGTGCCGGTCGGTTCCTTGCGCAGGCCGATCGAGGCGACCGACATGCCGACCTCGAGGCCGATCAGGTGCCAGCGCTTGTACATGACCGAGTACCGGCCGCTCGGGTCGGTCTGCAGCATGTACTCCTCGAAGCAGTTCTTCTGGTACTCGGTGGCGGCCTCGAACACGACCCACACACCCTTGCGGATCTCGTAGGGGATGGCGCGTCCGTCCTTCTCCAGCGACGAGGCGACTTCGACCTGGCCCTTGTGGTGGAGCTGGCCGCCTTCGGAGATCGGGCGCATCACGAAGGGCAGGTCCTCCACCGAGCACGGCGGGAAGGCCAGCCCGTCCGGCGCCGGCGTGAGGCCGGTGGCGTTGGCGACGGCGGTGCTCTCGATGGCGGGCTTGGAGCCGTCGAGGAAGGAGTTGAACATCTTGGGATTGAGGCCGCCGCGCTTGGCCTGTTCCTCGTTGAGGCCCCAGTACTTCCACACGGTCTCGGGCGTCGATTGCGCGAAGTGCGGCAGCCACTTGTGGCCGCGGCCGGCGGCGGTCACTTCGAAGCCGGACGTGCGGGCCCAGTCGACCAGTTCGCAGATCAGCGCCGGCTGGTCGCCATAGGCCAGGCTGTAGATCACGCCGGCGGCGGCGGCGCGCTTGGCCAGCAGCGGGCCGCAGAAGGCGTCGGCCTCGACGGTCACCATCACCACGCTCTTGCCGTGCTTGAAGGCTTCGAGCGCATGCTCGACGGCGGCGATCGGGTCGCCGGTCGATTCGACGATGATGTCGATCTCGGGATGGCTGACCAGCGCACGCCAGTCGTCGGTGAGATGGGTGCTGCCGTGCTTGCGCGCATCGGCGAACGAGGTCGCCGAGGTCACGTCGGGCTTCCAGCCCAGCCGCGCCAGGTTCTCGCGCGCGCGGTCGGGCGACAGATCGGCGATGCCCAGCAGATGGATGCCCGGCGTGGTCGGGATCTGCGATAGGTACATCGAGCCGAACTTGCCGGCGCCGATGACGCCGATGCGCAGCGGATTGGCTTCGGCGGCGCGCGCCAGAAGCATGCGATGGAGACTCATGGTTTCCTCCGGAGTTTCTTGATTATTCCGCCGCGACCTTGCGGTTGACGGCGCGGATCACCGCATCGTCTTCCCAAGGGTCGACCGGCGTGAAGTCGCGGTGCGCGATATAGTCCGGCCGCTTGAACTGGCGGATCGCGTTGCTGACCGAATTGTACGTCACATAGATGATCTGGCGATCCCACGGCGACATGTTGGGCCCGCTGCCGTGCACCAGCGTGCCGTGGAAGAAGATCGCCGAGCCCGGGCCGCCCTTGGGCGCGACGATGCCGCCCTGGTCGACCAGCTTGGCGATGGTGTCGTTGTCGATCACCCACAGCGGATAGGAGGTCGTGGTCAGGTCGTGGCGGGCCTCGATCGCGCCCTTCTTGTGGCTCTTGGGAATGAACCAGAGCGGGCCGTTGAACTCGTTCACCTCGTCGATGAACACCGCGAGGTTCATGGCGCGCGGCTCGGGCATGGCGTCGTCGGCTTTCCAGGTGCCGTAATCCTGGTGCCACTGCCAGACGTCGCCGTCGAACGCGGCCTTTCCGTTGATCTTGAACTGATGGATGTAGGTCTTGTCCTTCAGCAGCTGCTCGGCCGGCTCGACGAAGCGCGGATGGTGGACCAGCGCCTCGAACACCGGATGATAGGTGTGGACCGCGAAGGCGGTGCGCACGACGTCGCCGCTCTTCTCGCGCACGTTCTCGGGACGGCGCTGGGCAAAGACCTCGGGCACCGAGTTCTTCAGGATCTGGGTCTCTTCCGGCGAGAAATAATCGGGGAAGAAGAGATAGCCCTCTTCGTCGAATTGCTTCAGCTGCTCAGAGGTGAGCTTCATGGCGATTCCTCCTTTGCCTTGTCGTTTTGCTTTGTAGTGAGCGCCGTCTTCAGGCGGCGTGGGAAATCACGACCTTCAATCGTCCGGTGAGAATGTCGGCCATCTGTTCGGCGTGTCCGCGGCAGAGCGCTTCGGCCTCGGCCGCCTGGCCCGCCTCGAGCGCGCGCAGGATGCCTTCGTGCTCGTCCCATACACTGATCCGCAGATCCTCTTCGCTCAAGGCCGCCGCCATGACCCGACGCAGATGCTGCCAGTGCGGCTGGGCGGTCTCGCCGATCACGGGATTGCCCGAGGCCTCGTAGACGAAGAGATGGAAATCGATGTCGGCCTCGATGACCGACGGCACGTATCCGCTCGCCACGGCGCGACGGCCGACGTCGAGCAGGGCGCGGCCGCGCTGCATCAGGTGGGGCGTGTAGTTGGACGCGGCGAGCCGAGCGGCGGCGCCGTCGAGCGCGGCCCGGACGACGTAGAGATTGCGGGCCTGCTGGACGTCGAGCGGGGCGACGCACACGCCCTTGCGGCCGGCGTCGACCAGGAAGCCCTCGCGGCGCAGCAGCATCATGGCCTGCAGGACCGGCTGGCGCGACACGCCGAACTGCTGGGCGATTTCCTCCTGGGTGATCCGGGCGCCGGATTTCAGCTCACCGGAGCAGATCGCTTCGAGGACCGAATCGTGAATTCGCTCTGAAAGATCGGGCTCGGGAAGGATGGGGCGCATGTCTGTATACAGAACACAGAGATGCCCTGAGTCAACCGCCTAGCGGGCTTTGAGGCCCTTGGAGCTGAGAATCTGTGCCCCGCGATCGGGATAGTCGGTGATCAGCCCGTCCACGCCCAGCTCGATCAGCCGACCCATCTCGGCCGGGGCATTCACGGTCCAGGGGACGACCTTGAGGCCGAGCGCGTGAGCTTCCTTGACGTTCTCCGGCGTGACGTTGCGCCAGAAGGGCGACCAGGTCGCACAGCCGGCCGCCTGGGCGAGCCGCGGCACCGATCCGCCGTGGGCTGCCAGGTCGAGCCCGCCCAGCCAGGGCGAGGGCCGGCCGCTGGCACGCTGCACCGTGTCGAAGTTGTTGCTCTCGATGGTGAGGCAGCCGGTGGCGATCTCGGGCGCCAGCTTGCGGGCCTCGATCAGGCCGCGCCAGTCGAACGACTGCAGCGTGCTGCGCGGCTCCACCTTCGCCTTGCGAATCCCGTCGACGGCAAGCGCGGCGAACGCGGCAGGGTCGAGGGTGAGGTCGGGTTTGCCCGGATCGGTCTTGATCTCGATGTTGAAGCGCACCCCGGGGGACGCCTGCGCGAAGAATTCGGGCAGGGTCGGAAAACGCTGGCCGTCGACCAGCTTCTGCTCCGGGAACTGCTGGGCATATTTGCTGGCCGGGTTCACGCGGCCGATGTCGTAGCGCTTCAGTTCATCCAGGGGCAGCGTGCGGATGGCCGGTCCTGAAGCGGTGAGCCACTGCCCGTCCGGCCCGCGCGTCAGGTCGGGATTGAGATAAGGGTCGTGGCTGATGACGACGATCCCGTCGCGCGTCACCGCGAGGTCGGTCTCGAGGGTCGTGACGCCCAGGTCCTGCGCCAGCTTGAAGCCGGCCAGCGTGTTCTCGGGCGCCAGGCCGCGCGCGCCGCGATGGCCCTGCAGGTCGAACGCCGCCGCGAGCCCGGCGCTAGCTGCCCAGATTGCGCAGGCGAGCGATGCGATCCTCGATATCGGGATGCGTGGCGAGAAGCGCCGGTGTCTTGGATGTGAACTGGTTGATCGGGTTGACGATGAAGAGATGCTGCGTGGCACGGCTCACTCCGGGAAAGGGCGCGGCCTTCTCTGCGAGCTTGCCCAGCGCAGAGATGAGGCCATTGGGATTTCGCGTGAACTGCACGGAGGTCGCGTCGGCGAGATACTCGCGCTGGCGCGAGACCGCCATCTGCACCGCCTTGGCCGCGAGCGGCGCCAGGATCGCGACCACCAGCAGCACGATGATCAGGATACCGCCGCCCGAGCTGCCCTTGCGGTCGTCGCTGCGCATCCGGCCCAGGTTCATCGTGCGCAGCGCCATGTCGCAGACCAAAGCGATGAGGCCAACCGTGACGCCGACCACGACCATGTAACGCGTATCGAGGTTGCGCAGATGCGCCATCTCGTGCGCCACCACGCCCTGCAGCTCGTCGCGGGTCAGTGAATTCAGAAGCCCGCGCGTGACCGCGATGGTGCCATTGCCGACCTTGTTGCCGGTGGCGAAGGCGTTCAGTGCGTCGGTCTCCAGCACCATGACCCGGGGCATCGGCACACCCGCGGCGATCGAGATTTCCTCGACCACGTTGTAGAGCTGCGGCGCGTCCTGCTTCTCGATCACCTTGGCGCCGGCCATGGACAGCACCATCCGGTCGCCCACCGCCAGCGAGATCGCGCTCCAGCCGACGCTGACGGCCGCCATCAGGCCGGCGGCCGCAATGCCCATCTGGCTCACGGCGGGCAATGAGCCCGAGGACTCGGTCTCCAGCAGCGCGCCGACCAGATAGCCGATCCCGCCCGCCAGCAGGGTGAGCACCGCCAGCAGCACCATCGTGTTGCGGCGGTTCTGGTTCTGCGCGGAGACGAAGTCGGTGGTGGCGCTCATGCGCCGTGCCCTCTCAGCGCAACGCGACCTTCGGCACTTCGCGCTCGGACTCCGGCATGTTGAACAGGTCCATCGGGCCGAAGCCCAGCGACGCCGCGGCCAGCACCGCCGGGAAGCTCTGGCGGCGGGTGTTATAGGTATTCACCGAGTCGTTGTAGAACTGGCGCGCGAAGGCGATCTTGTTCTCGGTGGTCGTGAGCTCCTCCTGGAGCTGCATGACATTGTCGTTGGCCTTGAGCTGCGGGTAGTTCTCCATCAGGGCGAACAGGCCATGCGTCGCCTGGCTGAGCGCCGCTTCCGCCGGTCCCGATTGCGCGGCGTTGCCGCTCGCCGCCACCGCGTTGTTGCGCGCCTGGATCACCTTGGTGAGCGTCTCCTGCTCGTAGCCCATCGCGTCCTTCACGACCTGCACCAGGTTGGGAATGAGATCGTGCCGGCGCTTGAGCTGCACGTCGATCTGGCTCCACGCGGTCTGGGCCTGGTTGCGGCCGCCGACGAGGCCGTTATAGACGGCGATCAGCCACACGCCGATGGCGACGACGATGCCGAGGAAGATCCATGTGCTCATGCCAGTTCTCCTTTGCCGCGGCCGCCAGTCTAGTCATGATCGGGGCCGTTCGGGAGGAATAACAATGGATACGTCAGAGCTGCTGAAGGCCTTTTGCTCCGCGGTCGAGTGCCGCGACGGCAAGGGGTTCGCCAGCCTGTTCACCGAGGACGCCGTCTATCACGACGTGTTCTACGGCGATTTCGTCGGGCGCGAGCGGATCGCCGAGATGATCGACGACTGGTTCCATCGCACCGCGCACGAGTTCCGCTGGGACATGCACCGCCCGGTCAGCGACGGAAAGATGCTCTACGCCTATTACACGTTCAGCTACGTCTCGAAGCTGCCCGGCGCCGAGGGCAAGCGCGTCGGCTTCGAAGGTTGCTCGATGATGCAGCTGCGCGACGGTCTGATCCTCGACTATCGCGAAGTGGCCAATGTCGGGCCCGCCTTCGTCGAGCTGGGCTTCGCGCCCGAGCGCACCTCCAAGATCCTCGCCAAGGAAGGCGCCCACCTTAGGACGCAGCCGGAGTGGAAGCGTCACACCGGCTGATCGTCGGATCATCGCTTCCCCTTTGCGGAGCCCGCAAAGGGGAAGACGCTGACGCTAGTCGCGCAGCAGCTCGTTGATCGAGGTCTTGGAGCGGGTGCGCTCGTCGACGGTCTTCACGATCACGGCGCAATAGGTCGAGGGACGATCCGGGCCGCCGCCGATATTGCCGGGCACCACCACCGAGTACGGCGGCACTTTGCCGATATGGATCTGGCCGGTCGCGCGGTCGACCACCTTGGTGGTGGCGCTGATGAACACGCCCATCGAGAGCACCGCGCCGGTGCCGACGATCACGCCCTCGACGACCTCGGAGCGGGCGCCGATGAAGCAGTTGTCCTCGATGATGACCGGGTTGGCCTGCAGCGGCTCGAGCACGCCGCCGATGCCGACGCCGCCCGAGAGGTGGCAGTTCTTGCCGATCTGGGCGCAGGAACCGACCGTCGCCCAGGTGTCGACCATGGTGCCGGTGTCGACATAGGCGCCGAGGTTCACGAAGGACGGCATCAGCACGACCGACGGGGCGATGTAGGAGCCGCGGCGCACGATCGAGCCGGGGACCGAGCGATAGTTCGCCTTGGCGAAGCGGGCGGCGTCCCAGCCGGTGGTCTTGAGCGGCACCTTGTCGAACCAGGGCGCGGCGCCGAGGCCGGGGAACGAGGCGCCGCCGTCCATCGGGACCGAATCGTAGAGGCGGAAGGAGAGCAGCACGGCCTTCTTCAGCCACTGGTTCACGACCCATTCGTCGCCGAACTTCTCGGCGGTGCGGTAGGTGCCGTCGTCGAGGCCGGCGATCGCCGCTTCGACGGCGTCACGCACTTCGCCCTTGGTGGCGCTGTTGATGCCGTCCCGCGCTTCCCATGCCGCGTCGATCGCGGTCTGCAGCTGCTTGCTCATCGAAAATCCCTCGAAAAATGCCGCCGGACCATAGCGGCGGGAGGCCCGGAGTCAATGTTCCGGGCTATGCTGCGGCATGGCCTTCAAGATCCCCGAATCGGTGCTGGTGGTGGTTCATACGCCCCGGCTGGACGTGCTCGTGCTGGAACGGACGGGGACCGGACTCTGGCAATCCGTGACGGGATCACGCGAACTGGACGATCCGGATATGCAGGCGACGGCCCGCCGCGAACTCCAGGAGGAGACCGGCCTCGCGGTCGGCACGCTCACCGACTGGCGCCAGACCAACCGCTACGAGATCTGGGCCCAGTGGCGCGCCCGCTACGCGCCGGAAGTCACCCACAATGTCGAGCATGTGTTCGGCTTCCAGGTGCCCGAACGGACGGTGGCGACGCTCGATCCGTCCGAGCACGTCGCCCAGCTCTGGCTGCCGTGGCAGGGCGCCATGGAGAAGGTCTTCTCGCCCACCAATCGGGATGCGATCTGGCAATTACAGCGGAGGGTGAACGCGTGAAGGTCCCTTGCTCAGGGGGCTTATGAAGAGTGCCTGCTCTCGGGCATAGTGACCCGGCATGACAGATTCTCACGCGGCCACGCCGCCCGTCCGTGAAGCCTCGACGCTCGGCCAGTTCAGCTGGGCGCTGTTCGACTGGGCCAACCAGCCCTTCTTCACCATCATCACCACCTTCATCTTCGCGCCCTACTTTGCCAACGTGCTGGTCGGCGATCCGGTACAGGGGCAGGCGGCCTGGGGCTTCACGCAATCGGCTTCCGGCGTCCTGATCGCCCTGATGAGCCCGTTCCTCGGCGCCATGGCCGACGCCGGCGGCCGTCGCAAGCCCTTCATCCTCGCGTTCCAGCTCCTGCTGGTCGTGGGATGCGCCGGCCTGTGGTTCGCCTATCCCAATCGCCCCGACCTCATCCTGCCGATCAGCTGGGCGGTGATCCTGGCCACGGTCGGCGCCGAGATGTCGATCGTGTTCAACAATGCCCAGCTTCCCAACATCGTGCGGCCCGAGCGCATGGGACGGCTGAGCGGCTACGGCTGGGGCCTGGGCTATTGCGGCGGCCTGGTCTCGCTGATCGTCGTGCTTGCCGTGTCGATGCCGGCCCTGTTCGGCCTGGCCGCCTCGAACGACCGGCCGCTGTTCGGCCTCGATCCTGCCAGCCACGAGCTGGAGCGCCTGGTCGGACCTGCCTCGGCCCTGTGGATCATGATCTTCGTGCTGCCGATGTTCCTGTTCACGCCGGATTCCGCCGGTGCGCGGCGCCAGCCCCTGCTCGTCGCCGCGCGGGAAGGCGGCCGCTCGCTCCTGTCGACGCTGAAGCGCCTGCCGCGCTACGGCAACGCGCTGCGCTATCTCATCGCCTTCATGCTCTACAATGACGGACTCGCGGCGATCATTGCCTTCGGTGGCGTCTATGCCGCCGCGACCTTCGGCTGGAGCACGGTGACGCTCGGCATCTTCGGCATCGTCCTGACAGTCTTCGCGATTCCCGGCGCGTTTCTCGGCGGCCGGCTCGACGACTGGATCGGCAGCAAGCGGACGGTGCAGATCGCCATCGCCGGCGTGATCGTGGCCACCCTGGGCATCGTCGGCGTCACGGCCACGCATGTCTTCTACATCGTGCCGGCCGACCCGATCAGCCCGACGCGCGGCCTGTTCGGCTCGCTGCAGGAGAAGGTGCTGATGGGCTTCGCGCTCATTCTCGGCTTCTGCATGGGGCCGATGCAGGCGGCCAGCCGCACCATGGTGGGCCGCATCGCCCCGCCGGGCATGACCGGCGAATTCTACGGCCTGTTCGCCCTGTCGGGCCGGGCCACGGCCTGGATGGCGCCGTTTGCCATCGCGACCGTCACGGCGGCGACCCAGTCCACCCGCATCGGCATGGCCTGCGTTCTGTTCTTCCTGGTGGTAGGCTTCATCCTGCTGTGGAAGGTGCGCGAGGAGCGCGCCGCCCCCGTGTGAAGGAGGATCTCATGATCACCGCCATCGTGAACTTCAAGCTGCCGGCCGACATCGATGCGAAGAAGGCCGCCGAACTCTTCAAGGGTTCGGCGCCGAAATATCGCGGGATGAAGGGACTGGTCCGGAAATACTATCTGTTCGACGCGGAGAAGCGGATCGGCGGCGGCGTCTATCTCTGGAAGAGCCGTGCCGACGCCGAGGCGGTCTACACGCCGCAGTGGCAGGCCTATATCGCCGAGCGCTACGGCGCGCCGCCCGACATCCGCTATTTCGAGACCGCGGTCGTGGTCGACAACGACAGCGACACGATCACCGCCGACGCGGCGTAGCCTGGGGGCGCGCCGCTCCAGCGGCGCGATCTTCATTGCGACCGACGGAGACGCGCGACTGGAGTCGCGCGCCCCCAGCAATCATCCTCGACGGGCCGCCTCGATCCGGGCGACGTCGATCTTCTTCATGCCCATCATGGCTTCGAAGGCGCGCTTCGCCTCCTCGCCGCCGGCTCCCATCGCCTCGGTGAGCACGCGCGGCGTGATCTGCCACGACAGGCCCCATCTGTCCTTGCACCAGCCGCAGGCGCTTTCCTGGCCGCCATTGCCGACGATGGCGTTCCAGTAACGATCGGTCTCCTCCTGGTCGTCGGTGGCGATCTGGAACGAGAAGGCCTCGGTCTGCTTGAAGGCCGGCCCGCCGTTGAGGCCCAGGCAGGCGATGCCGCAGACCGTGAACTGCACGGTCAGCACGTCGCCTTTCTTGCCCGAGGGATAGTCGCTGGGCGCCCGATGGACGGCGCTCACCTCGCTATCGGGAAAGGTCGCGGCGTAGAAGCGGGCGGCGGCCTCCGCGTCCTTGTCGAACCAGATGCAGATCGTGTTCTTCGCTACGGTCATTGCCATTCCTCAGACGTCGAGGATCGGCGCAAAGCCGCCGTGGATCATGCGCCGCGGATCGAACGGCAGCCGGTCCTTGCCTTCATGCATGCGCGGGTCGGCCATCACCTTGGGCCAGGCCGCGTCGCGGACCGCCTTCGACGGCCATTCGATCCAGGCATAGACGACTTTCTCCTCGGCCGTCGCCTTCACTGCGCCCTTGTAGTCGGTGACCTTGCCGTCGGGAACATCCTCGCCCCAGGCCGAGACCACCCGTGTGGCGCCGTGCTCCTGCAGGATCGCAGCGTGCCGGACCTCCATGGCGAGATAGTCCGCCTTGTTGGCGGCGGGCACCGCCAGCAGCGCGCCGTCGGCGTAACCCATGTGGCCCCGGCCGCCTTCGTCGAGGATCGGCGTGAAGCCTGCAACGATCATGCGCTGGCCGTCGAACGGCATGTCCATGTCGTGCATGCGCGGATCGTTCATGACCTTCCGGTGTGCTTCCTCCGCGATCTCCTTGCTGGGATATTCGATCCACGAGAAGACCACGACTTCGTCCGGCTTGGCCTTCACCGCGCCCTTGAAGTCGGTGAGCTTGCCGTCGGGCACGTCGTCGCCCCAGGCCTCGACCTGGCGGGTGGCGCCGAATTCCTTGGCGATCGGCGAGAAGTCGGCAGCAGCCTTGCGATAGGCCTCCTTCTTGTCGGCCGGCACCGGCAAAACAAATCCCTGCACGTAGGCCATCAGTTCCTCCTGCTGGTTGATTTCAAGCTGAAAGGTTGATATCAACGTAACCACGATATGTCAAAGAAGCTAAAAGCCTCGTTCGAGACGACGCTGCACGTCTACGACCACTGCCTGTGTTTCGCCGCACAACGCGCCGCACGCGCGCTAGCGCGTCGCTTCGACGAAGCCTTGTCACCGCTTGGTCTCACCAGCGGACAGTTCTCGTTGCTGACCTCGCTCAATCAGCCCGAGCCGCCTTCGATGGGCTCGATCGCCGCGCTGCTCGTGATGGATCGCACCACGCTCACCGCCAACCTGAAGCCGCTGGAGCAGCGCGGCTTCGTGGAGATCGCCGTCGATGAGACCGACCGCCGGGTGCGGCGGCTCATCCTGACGCCGGCCGGTCGCAGGGTGCTGCAGTCGGCCCTGCCGATCTGGGTCGAGGTGCATGGCGAGATCGATCAGCTCGTGACGCCCCACGATGGGAAGGCACTCCGCAGCGGCCTGCGGGCGCTGGCGTAACGCGTCAGGCGGCGAAGGCGCCGATGCCGGCGGCCGCGATCGGCAGGGCGACGAGTGCAAAGAGGGTCTGCAATGCCGTGATGCCAGCCATCAGGGGCGCGTCGCCGCCGAGCTGGCGCGCCATGATGTAGGCCGAGGACGCCGTCGGCAGGGCCTGGAAGAGAAGCGCCGTGACGAGAGCCGGTCCAGTCAGGCCCATAAGCGAAGCGACCAGGACTGTTACGACCGGCATAGCCAGGAACTTGATCGCGGAGGAGGTGGCGACTGGCGCGATCCAGCCGCGCACCGATCCGAACTCCAGCGCCGCGCCGACGCAGAGCAGGCCGAGCGGCAGCGATGCAGCACCGAGCGCCCGCAACGCCGGCTCGATACCGGCCGGAAGCGTGAGCCCGAGAAGCTGGAAGCCGATGCCGGCGAACGAGCCTAGCACCAGCGGGTTCGTCACCAGTTGCCGGGCGATCCCGCGGCCGCTCAACCGCGCCGCGCCGTGACGGGCAAAGACCAGCACGCAGAGAATGTTGACGGTGGGCACGATGGCGGCGCTGCACAGGGCCGCCAGCGCGAGGCCTTGCGTGCCGAACAGGCCGGCGGCCAGGGTCACGCCGACATAGTTGTTGAAGCGGATGCCGCCCTGGAAGATCGAGGTGAAGGAGGGCCCGTCGACCCTCAGCATCGGCCGCAACGCGATGACGAGTCCCGCCACGGCGAGGATCGAGAGGATCAGGGTCGTGACGAGCTCGCGCGCCGGCAGCGAGTCGAGCCGAGCCGTCGCGAGACTATGGAAGAACAGGCACGGGACCAGAACGTAGTAGCTCAGCCGCTCCGCCTGCGGCCAGAACCCGTCGGCGAGGAAGCGCAGGTGCCGCAGGCCCATGCCCAACGCGATCAGCAGGACGATGGGCAGAAGGGCGAGGATCACGTCGGCGCTCATGAGCGCTTGTGTAGGCCCTCATCGCACCCGAGTGAAAATTCTTAATACTCAATCGACCGATGACAATTTATCATCGATCCATGTCGCTGCGCGCCCTCCGCACCCTGCAGGCCATCGCGCGTCACGGCTCCTTCGCCGCTGCAGGCAAGGCGGTGGGGCTGACGCAATCCGCCGTGAGCCTGCAGGTGAAGGCGCTGGAGGAGGAGTTCGGCGCAGCCCTCTTCGATCGCTCGCGCCGCCTCCCGGCGCTGACCGAGGCCGGCCGCATCGTCGTGGCGCGGTCCGCCGAGGTGCTCGCGCTCTACGACGACATTGCCGGTGCCCTCGGCGACGAACGATCGCTGGCCGGCCGGCTGCGGGTCGGCGCCGTGCAGACCGCGCTGGCCGGCGTGCTGCCCGATGCGCTGGTCGCACTTAACCGCGCCCATCCGCGTGCCCGCGTCTCCGTTTCGGTCGGCCTGTCGGCGGAAATGGCGGAGAAGGTCGCGGCTGGGGAACTCGACGCGGCGCTGACCACCGAGCCAGTACGGCCCTATCCGGCCGGCCTCGTCTGGACCCCACTCTACCAGGACCGTTTCTGGCTGTTCGCCCCGCCCGGCCAGGGGCGGCGGAGCGCCCGCGACCTGCTGGCCGAGCTGCCCTTCATCCGCTTCGACAGCAAGGCCTGGGCGGGACGGGTGATCGACCGCGAACTGCGGCGCATGCGGGTGGAGGTGCACGAGGAGATGGTGCTCGACAGCCAGGACATCATCCTGCGCATGGTCGAGAAGGGTCTGGGCGTCGCCGTGCTGGCCGTGGCGGACGAGGTCTTCGCCGGTCTGAAGCTGACCTGCCTGCCGTTCGGCGAGCCGCAGCTCATCCGCAACATCGTGATGCTGGAACGCCAGGACCGCCGCGGCGGCCGTCTCGCCGTGGCGCTGGCCGAGGCCGTGAAGGGGGCAAAGGAAGCGGCCTCGGCACCGGCCCGGAAGCGGGCGAAGGCGACCCGAAAGGCTAGGCCGCGACGGTCTTCCCCTTGAAGGTGCAGAGGTCGTTCACGACGCAGGCCGGACACAGAGGGGTGCGCGCCTTGCAGGTGTAGCGGCCGTGCAGGATCAGCCAGTGATGGGCGTGCAGCTTGTATTCCTCCGGCACGCGCTTCAGCAGCTTCAGCTCGACCTGCAGCGGGTTCTTGCCCGGCGCCAGGCCGGTGCGGTTGCCGACCCGGAAAATGTGGGTGTCGACGGCGATGGTCGCCTCGCCGTAGGCCACGTTCATCACCACGTTGGCGGTCTTGCGGCCGACGCCCGGCAGCGCCTCCAGCTCCTCGTGCGTGCGCGGCACCTCGCCGCCATGCCGCTCCAGCAGGAGGTGGCTGAGCGCGATCACATTCTTCGCCTTGGTGCGGAACAGGCCGATCGTCTTGATGTGGTCGATCAGCTTCGCTTCTCCCAGCGCCACCATCTGGGCCGGGGTCTTCACGACCTTGAACAGCGGCCCGGTGGCCCGGTTCACGCCCACATCGGTGGCTTGTGCGGAAAGCACGACGGCCACCAGGAGCTGGTAGACATTGTCGTATTCAAGCTCCGTCTCGGGCTCCGGCATTGCCTTCTTGAGGCGTGCAAAGAACTCGGGGATGACGGCGGTCTTCATCAGGGCCATATAGCTTCCTACCATGACCGAAGCGCCCCTTCCGGCGGTTCATTTCGCCACTTCGCTGACGCCCCATCGCAGCCTGTCTGCGGAGGGCTTCCGCTTCGTGATGCTGGGCGCGATCGCTGCCAACCTGGTGATCGGCCTGCCCCTCTTCATCATGGGCGCCTGGCCGGTCTTCGGCTTCATGGGCGTCGACGTCTTCCTGCTGTGGTGGCTGTTCAAGCGCAGCTATTTCGACGCCCGCCGCAGCGAGACCCTGCTGCTGACCGACCGTGAGCTGGTCGTGGTCCGGGTCGCGCCCGACGGCGAGCGCGAGGAGCTGCGGCTCGACGCCTACTGGCTGAAGGTCGAGGCCACCGAGGAGCGCCTGGTGGTGACCTCGCGCGGCAACCGCGCCGTGATCGGCCGCTTCCTCGGCCCCGACGAACGCCTGCGCGTCGCCGAACAGCTCAAGGCCGCCATCGCCGACATGCGCGCGCCCCGCTACGACCACGCCTGGGACGAGTAGCCCTCGTCTAAAGCCCCAGCACGTCCTTCATGCCGTACAGGCCGGGCTTCCGGCCTTCCAGCCACTTGGCCGACTTCACGGCGCCGGCGGCATAGGTCTCGCGGCTGAAGGAGCGGTGGTTGAGTTCGAGCCGTTCGCCGGCCGCCGCGAAGTAGACCGTGTGCACGCCTACCTCCTCGCCGCCGCGCAGGGTGGCGAAGCCGATCTCGCCGCTCGGGCGTGCGCCGGTATGGCCGTCGCGGCTCTTGCGCCAGACCTCTTCGAGCTGGACCTTGCGGCCCGCCGCCGCGGCCCGGCCGAGCGCCAGCGCGGTGCCAGAGGGCGCGTCGATCTTGTGGCGATGGTGCATCTCCAGCACCTCGATGTCGTAGCTGGGGTCGAGCATCGACGCGGTCTTCTCGACCAGCGCCAGCAGGATGTTGACGCCCAGCGCCATGTTAGCCGCCCACATGATCGGCACCTTCTTGGCCGCGTCCTCGATCAACTTGGTCTGGACGGGATCGAGGCCGGTCGTGCCGATCACCATGGCGACCCCGTTTTCGCTGGCCACGTTGGCATGCGCCACGGTCGCCTCCGGCACGGTGAAATCGATCACGCACTGGGCGGCCCTGATGGCGGCGGCGCTGTCGTCGCCGATCAGCACGCCGTTCGGCTCGATGCCGGCCATCTCGCCCGCATCCTTGCCCAGCGCTTTGCTGCCCGGCCTCTCGCTGGCCGCGGCCAAGGTCACGCCCTCGGTCCGTGCGATCTGGCGGACCAGCATCTGGCCCATGCGCCCGGAGGCGCCGACGACGGCGATCTTCATCTCGTTCCTCTTCTCGTTCGTTGGCCTAGACTAACGGACCGGAAGCGAGGGGAACACATGCTCTTCATGGTGGTCGAGAAGTTCAAGAACCAGGACGGCAAGGCCGTCTATCGCAAGCTCCAGAAGGGCCGCGGCCTGCCCGACGGGCTGGAGTTCGTCGCGAGCTACGTGACGGCCGATCTCGGCCGCTGCTTCCAGCTCATGCGCACCGACGACATAACGCTCTTCCAGAAATGGATTGCCGACTGGCAGGAAGTCGTCGAGTTCGAGGTCGTGCCCGTCGTCGAAGGCAAGACGACGCGCGAGGCGCTGGAGCCGCTGTTGTAGACAGTTTCGACGAAGGAGAGCCGACGATGATTACAGGTGGCTGCCATTGCGGCGCGATTCGCTATCAGGCCGAGGGCGGCGCCCTCAATCACGCGCTATGTCACTGCACGGACTGTCGGCGGCATGCCGGCGCGCCGATGGTAGGCTGGACGATGTACCCGCAGGACGCGGTCAAGGTGACCAAGGGTATCCCCAGAGTCTACGCCTCGTCGGAGCACGGGAGGCGGCATTTCTGCCCCGACTGCGGCACCGGGCTCTTCTACGACAATGCGAAGGTGTTGCCGGGGCTCATCGATATCCAGAGCGCGACCTACGACGATCCGGATACGGTGCCGGCGCAGGTCCACATCCAGGTCGCCGACCGGATCGGGTGGATGAAGAACGCCCACGAACTGCCGGCCTTCGACCGCTATCCGCCGCAGCAGTGACGCGGGAGGCGCGCTGACCGTGTTGTGAAGGGTCGATCGTCCATCCAGTCCCTTCGGATAGAAATGCAGAAATGAACGGCTACCGGCGATTGCCGGCTTGATAAGCTGCGGCTGCTCCGCCAGCGGGGCGCAGATATCAACCGGTGCTGGAGTCTTCGCCATGACGACGACGTTCACGCTGCAGGACGACACCAACCTCGATCCTCGCGTTGCGAAGGCCTATGTTGCAGGCTGGATCAATGGAGGCTCTTCCTCCTTCCAGGTGCTGCAGAGCGACGGCACGTTCGGCGGCGGCACCCCAACCACCGTCCCATTCTACCCCGTATCGACGATACCGGCGGTGACACTCGACGTGGCGACCAACGGCAACGACCAGCTCCTGTTCGTTGTGTCGCCGGGGGCGCCAACGACTCTCAAGGTCCTGAATTCGGCGCCGCAGAAATACACGCAGTATCCCTACCCGGTTGCGCCCGGCATTGCCGCGCCCGGACCGTTCGACATCTTCGAGTTCGGCCAGAACGCCCAGGACGATGTGAGCGCAGTAAGCGGCTTCGGTCTAAACCTGTGCTTCTCGGTGAGCGGCGATGTGAGCCAGCAGTTCGGTGTGTCGAGCGCGGTGACCCGGCAGGAGATCGGCACGGCCTACACGGCCTTCGTTGCGAACGAGGCGGCGAGCCTCCCGGCCGCCAAGGCCTTCGCCGAGCTGCTTTACGACGGCGCCCTCAACGTCGCCGGCGCGCCTGCGCCGCCGTCGGTGGACAGCCAGTTCTTCGCCATCTCCGACCCCAACGACATGCTGAACGCCCTCACCGACAATTACACGGCCGCGACGGACGATCCGCTGGCGACCTACTGGGATACGGCGCTGGCCGCCTTGTTCACCGTAGGCAACTATCTCAGCATCAACCTCAGCGCCAATCCGGCGGCGCCGAACATCTATTCCGGCTATTGCAGCGGGGGAGTCGGCGCGGAGGTCTTTACGTTCAGCAATGGCCCCAATACCTACGCATTCGACAATCCGCTGAATTCCAACCCGTTGGGCTTCGCAGGCGCGCAGTACGTCTTTCAGCAGGCCTTCACCGTGGCGCCGGCGCCCGACAAGGGCCTGCTGCAGGACAATATCTGGCAAGCGCTGTGTCGTGGCGTGGCGCAGCAGGGCGTATCCACGACGCCGATCACCGGTGGCGAGAGCACCACGGCGTGGAACAATCCGGACAACTGGTACCAGCCCGGCAACGTCAGCCACGTCTACGCCAAGTTCCTGCACTATTCCGACGCGGACGGGAACGACAGTCGCACCAGCGGCAATCCGCCGATCTTCATTGCCAATGCCGCCTACGGCTTCAGCGAGGACGAGAACCCGGATGGGCCGTACTCTGGCCCCAACGTGCCGTCGAAGAGCGCCACCGTGCCGGACGGCTCGACCGTCACGATCACGCTCGGCGGCTGGGACACGACCTCGAGCTGACGTCCCGACACGCAGTCGTCATCCCTTCCACGGATCCGCGACCTTCGGCCAGAACGGCGTCTTGCGCTTGGTGTAGGGCCAGCGGGTGACGTCGGGGTCGGCGGCGCCGGGGGTGGCGACGTAGAGGATCTCCTTCGCGACGCCGACGAAGCCGTTATAGAAATGCTGTGCGCTCTTCACGACGACGACGCGGTAGTCGGCGGGCTCGGCACCGACGGCACGGAAGGCATCGGCGTGGAAGGTCTGGTTGCGCCGCGTGCAGATCGCAATGTCGACATGCTCCGACGACAAGAGCGCCATGTCGCCGAGCGGCGACATCACCGGCCCGTAGGGCTGGAAGACGTTGCGGGCGATCTTCTTCACCGTGACGTCGAGGTCGACCGGATCGCCGCTCACCGTGCCCGACTTGCCGCCCAGCCGCATGCGGATGCGCGCACCCTCGCCCGCCTCCTCGGCAATCTGGAAGGCCATCGGATCCCACATCACGCCGAACAGGGCCGGCCCGATCTCGCGTTCGACCAGCGCCTTCAACACGAAGGTCGAATCGCCCGGTGCGCCGGAGCCGGGATTGTCGGCGCGGTCGGCCAGGACCAGCGGGCCCTGGTTGTGCGAGGCGGCGCGGTCCATCGCCTCCTCGACGGTCAGGTACCGGGTGGCATAGCGCTCGCGATTGTCCCACAGCTCGCGGCCCAGCTGCTCGGCCAGCGCCTCGGCCTTCTTCCTGTCGCCGTCGGCCACGACCAGGGTGCGCGTGCCCACGTCCTCCACGTCGGCGAAGGAGAAGCCGTGGCTCAGCGACACCGAGAGGATGCCGTCCTTGCCCTCGAGGCTCTTCATGCGAACGACGAACTCGTTGATCGGCGGCACGGAGGTGCGGTACTGCGCGATCATGCGGCAGTCGTAGCGCGCCATCACCGGCTTCACCTTGCCCTCGACCGTGTCGGCGATGATCGCGAACAGCTCGGCCGCGCGCTCCATCGTGTCGGTGTGCGGGTATTCCTTGTAGCCGACCAGCACGTCGGCACTGTCGAGCATCAGCGCGCTCAGGTGACAGTGCAGGTCGAACTCGGCGCCGATCGCCACCTTGGGCCCGACGATGGCGCGGATGCGCGACAGGAGATCGCCCTCGCAGTCGTCATAGCCGTCGGCCACCATGGCGCCGTGCACGTTGATCAGCACGGCGTCGAGCGGCAGGGCGGCCTTCACGCCGTCGAGGATCTCGTCGCGGAAATCCTCGTAGACCTTGCGCACGGTGGTGCCCGAGGGCGCGGCGAAGGTCGAGAGCCCCTCGATCACCGTCCAGCCGCGCTTCTCGGTCTCCTTGCGCCAGACATGCATCGGCGCCGTGAAGTTGGTCGGCTCATGCTTCGTGGCGTCGCCGTGCCAGATGCCGTGCTCCTGATAGCCGCGCAGGCCGGTGGGAAAGGGCACGAACTGGTTGGTCTCGGTCCCGAGGGCCGCGATGTACACACGCTTGGTCACGATCACTCCTTGGCGCAGTGGCAGCCCGCGACATGGTCGTCGACCATGCCGGAGGCTTGCATGAAGGCGTAGCAGATGGTGGAGCCGACGAACTTGAAGCCGGCCTTCTGAAGGGCTTTCGACAGGGCGTCGCTTTCGGGCGAGCGCGCCGGCACGTCCTTGAGGGTCTTTGGGCGGTTCTTCCTTGGCGCTCCGCCGACGAAGCTCCACAGGAACTTCGAGAAGGAGCCCTCGCGCTCCTTCAGCGCGAGATAGGCCTGGGCGTTGCTCACGCTGGCGGCGATCTTGCCCTTGTGCCGGATGATGCCGGGATCGAGCAGCAGCTTCTCCAGCTTCGCAGGGCGATACCGCGCGATCTTCTCCGGATCGAACCCGTCATAGACCTTGCGATAGTGCTCGCGCTTGCGCAGCACGGTGATCCACGAAAGGCCCGCTTGGCAACCTTCCAGGGTCAGAAGCTCGAACAGCGCGCGGTCGTCCCGCAGCGGCCGTCCCCATTCCGTGTCGTGGTATTCCTGGTAGAGCGGATCGTCCGACACCCAGCCGCATCTTGGCTTGCCGTCCGCGCCGCTCACTCTATCGTGCTTCCAAACCATGTGAGGAAGCTACCCAATGTCCAAGGTCCCCGCCAATCTGAAGGTCTGCATTTTCGATGTTTTCGGCACCGTCGTCGACTGGCGCGGCAGCCTGATCGCCGACCTGCCCGCGCTCGGCAAGAAATACGGAATCGAGACCGACTGGACGAGCTTCGCCGACGACTGGCGCGGCCTCTACCAGCCGCAGATGACACGGGTGCGCAAGGGCGAGCTGCCGTGGACGCGCATCGACGACCTGCACAAGGAAGCCTTCGAGATGCTGCTCGCCAAGCGCGGCCTGAAGCATCCGGGCGAGGAAGGCGCGTGGGAGTTCACCCACCTCTGGCACAAGCTGCGCCCCTGGCCCGATTCGGTCGAGGGCATCGGCATGATGAAGAAGAAGTTCGTCGTCGCCACGCTCAGCAACGGCAACGTCGCGCTGCTGATCAACATGGCCAAGAACGGCGGCATTCCCTGGGACCACTGCTTCTCCGGCGAGACCTTCCATCACTACAAGCCCGACCCCGAGGCCTATCTCGGCGTGGTCGACAGCATGTACGTCAAGCCCGAGCAGGTGATGCTGGTCGCCGCGCACAACAACGACCTCGCGGCGGCGCAGAAGTGCGGCCTGTCGACCGGCTTCGTCCTGCGCCCCAACGAACACGGCCCGAACCAGAAGCGCGACCTCAAGGCCGAGGGCGAGTGGAACGCCGTCGGCACCTCGATGATCGATCTCGCGAAGAAGCTTGGGTGCTGACGCTCTTTCCTCCCCCGTCAAACGGGGGAGGTGTCGTCGTCTTACGACAACGGAGGGGAAGAGCCTCAGTCGAGGCATTCATCGCGTGGCCTTCCCCCCTCCTGTATCCTCCCCCGTATGACGGGGGAGGAAATGAGAGTTAAACCCCGATCGTCGTCAGGTCCTGGAACCAGTGCTGGGCCTGGATGTAGGACTTGATCTTCGGCGACAGGGCGTGCGGGTTGGTGTCGTGGACGACCCAGATCAGCACGGCGTCGTCGACCACCTTCTCGTGGACCTTGGCCATGATGGCGTCCTGCTTGGCGGGATCGAACTGCGCCAGCGCCTCGTCGATCAGCTTGTCGACCTCCGGGCTGGCATAGTTGCTCCAGTTCACGCCCACGGGCGCGCCCTGGTTCGAGGCGAAGAAGCGCGTGAAGGCGTAGAGCGGGTCCGACGTCACATAGGCGATGTTGTTGGCGGTGACGTCCTTGTTCATCTCGGCCTTGGCACCGGCGCGCCACGCCGTGTAGAGCGCCTCGAGCTCGACGACCTTGAAGTCGAGGTCGATGTAGACGTCCTTGAACATCTGCTGAATGGCCTCGTTCATCGGCAGCGACAGCATCTGCCCGCTGCCGCCCGAGGCCACGACGAATTTGGTCTTGAGCGGCTGGGCCTTGCTGAAGCCCGCCGCGCTCATGAGCTTGCGTGCCTCGTCGGGCGCGAACTTGATCTCGAAGCTGGGCTTGCCGAACCACGGGCTCGATTTGTCGACCTGGCCGAAGGCGGGCGTGGCGAGGCCGCCCAGCAGCTGGACGATGGCGTTGCGGTCGATGGCGAGGTTGGCGGCCTTGCGCAGGCGGATGTCGGTCCAGGGCGAGCCCGGCAGCATCGAGGGGTGATAGTTCCAGACGTGCGGCGTCACGTTCTGCACGATCTTCATGCCCGCCTTGGTCAGGCGGTCGACCGTGTCGGGCGTCGGCGTCTCGATCAGGTCGACCGAGCCTGAAAGCAAGGCGGCGGTGCGCGTCGCCCCCTCGGGCGCGACCACGAGGATCATGCGATCGGCCTTGGGAATGCGCTTGGGATTCCAGTAAGCCTCGTTCTTGACCAGTTCGGCGCGCTCGCGCGGGACCAGGCGGGCGAGCCTGAACGGGCCGGTGCCCGACGGCTCGGACGCAAACTTGTTCCAGTCCTTGCCGAGCTTCTCGAACTGGGCCGGGCTCGACACCAGAAACCACAGCATCTGGTAGGGGAAGAGCGCATCGACGACCTTGGTCTTCACCTCGACGGTCATGTCGTCGATCTTGCGGTAGCTCGCGACCGACGGCAGGCGCGGCCGGACCTGCGAGGCCTGGCGCTGGTCGAACTGCGGCGCCTTGGTGTCGAACACCTTGTCGAAATTCCAGACCACGGCGTCGGCGTTGAAGGCCGATCCGTCGTGGAACTTCACGCCGTCGCGCAGCTTGAAGACCCACAGCGTCTTGTCGGCGTCATCGACCTTCCACTCGGTGGCGAGGCCGGGGATCAGCTTGCCTGGCCGGTCGGAGATGTCCATTTCCCAGGCGACCAGCGGATCGTAGAGCGTGTAGCCCGTGAACTTGTAAGCGCCGGCGCCGCGGTCGGGCTGGCCGGTGGTTAGTGGCACGTCGGCCATCGAGATGCCGAACCGCACGACCTTTTCCTGCGCGAACGCCGGTATGGGCAGTGCCGCCAACGCGCCGGCGGCGATGAAGGTACGGCGGGACACGTTCATGGCGGGACTCCTGTCAGAGTTTCGGTCGGTGCGAACGCCAAGGCGTGGCGCGTTCATAGGCAGAGCCGGCGGCCAGGACGCTGGCATCGTCGAACGCGCGGCCGGCAAGCTGGAAGGCGAGCGGCAGGCCCTGGGCGTCGAAGCCGCAGCACACCGCAGCGGCAGGCTGCCCTGTGACATTGAAGGGCATGCTGAGCGAGGGCTTGCCGAGGAAGTGGAAGATCTGTGCTGGATCCTCGAACCCTTCCGGCGGACCCCACTGGTTGGCCGTCATCACGAGATCGTAACCGCGCATCGCCTCGCGCGTGTCCTGCTGCAGCTTGCGGCGGAACCGCAGTGCCGAGAGGTACTGCTCGGCCGACAGGAAGGCGCCGAGCTGGAAGCGGCGGCGCGTCGTGTAGCCGAACTTCTCGGGCCGCTCGATCACGTCGCGGCGATGGATGGCGTGCGCCTCGGTGGTGATGATGACGCGGCCGCAGATGTGATAGTCGCGGATGTCGGGGAAAATTACTTCGTCGACCGTGGCGCCGAGATCGCGCATCACGCGCACGGCTTCTTCCATGCCCGCAGCCATGTCGTCCGAGAGCCTGCCCTTGGGCCCCTCATACCAGCTCCGCGCCAGGGCGATGCGCATGCCCTTGATCGGGCGTTGAGCCGCCGCGCCGTAGTCGACCTTGGGCGCGCGCGCCGAGGCCTGGTCGTTGGGATCGTGCCCGGCCAGCACGTCGAGCATCAGTGCGC
Organism: Reyranella sp.; assembly: GCF_965279625.1. Classification (GTDB taxonomy): domain Bacteria; phylum Pseudomonadota; class Alphaproteobacteria; order Reyranellales; family Reyranellaceae; genus Reyranella. Next base: position 3,245,452 of record NZ_OZ257251.1, on the reverse strand, counting down.
AGTCCTCGGTCGTCCAGGCCATGGGCCCGGCCGTGTCGAGGCTGAACGAAAGCGGGAAAATTCCGCAGCGGCTCACCAGACCGTAGGTCGGCTTGAGGCCGGCCGTGGCGCAGTAGCCCGCCGGGTTGCGGATCGAGCCGCCGGTGTCGGAGCCCATCGCGCCCATGCAGAGCGCGGCTGCAATCGCCGCACCTGAGCCGCTGGAGGAACCGCCGGGCTGAAGCGCGGTGTTCCACGGATTGCGCACGGGCGGGAACGGCTGGTCCGATGTCATCGCCCCGTTGGCAAATTCGTGCGTGCCCAGCTTGCCGAGGATCACGGCGCCGCCGGCCTTCAGGCGTCGCACCGTCTCGGCGTCGATGGCCGGCACATAGTCGATCTTGAGATGTGAATGGCCGGTCGTCTTGATGCCGGCCGTTTCGTAAATGTCCTTCAGCCCGATCGGGATGCCGTGCATCGGTCCGCGCCGCAGGCCGCCCTTCATTTCCATGTCGGCCTGGCGGGCGGCATTCAGCGCGCTGTCGGCGGTGACGGTGACGTAGCTGGACAGGCTGCGATCGACGGTGGCGATACGCGCCAGGAACGCTTCGGTGAGCGCTGTCGAGGTGAGTTCGCCGCGCGCCATCCGGCGGCCCGCCTCGGCGATGCCCAGTGTGGTGAGATCGCTCGTCGTAAGGTCGGTCATGTAAATCTACTATTCGTCGGCGCGGAAGACTTGCGGCGGTTCGGCGGCCCAGGCCCAGCGCTCGGGGATGCGTTCCATCAGCCCCAGCAGGCCGACATAACCTTTGTGCAGGTGGCCGATATCTTCCTCGGTCAAGGTGAGACCGGTCAGCGCAGCGCGTGCCCGGAATTCCTCGAGCGTTGGCGCCTTGGTCGACGATGTCATGACATTCCTCCGCAACGATTGGTGCATGCAATCGACATGCCGCTTCACGTGTGGCGTGCATTTGTTGCGTTGGCTTGGCGCTTGCATGACGGAACGGACAGCGTCTCGCGTCGGGGTTGCCGACGGGATCGCCGAACCGGGGAGTAGTGAATGTTCAAGCGCCTTCGCGTCGCCATCGCCGGCCTGGGTGTCCTTGCAGCGACTGCTACGCCTGCCCTCTCGCAGGGCACTCTGCGCATCGGCATGACAGCCGCCGACATCCCGCTGACGACGGGCCAGCCCGATCAAGGGTTCGAGGGATTTCGCTTCGCCGGCTACACGATCTATGACGCGCTTGTGAACTGGGACCTGTCGAAGGCCGATACGATCGCCGACATCCGTCCCGGTCTCGCTTTGTCGTGGGCGCCGGTCGAGGGTGAGCCGACCAAGTGGATCTTCAAACTGCGCGAGGGCGTCAAGTTCCACGACGGTTCGGACTTCGATGCCGACGCCGTGATCTGGAACCTCGACAAGGTTCTGAACGACAAGTCGCCGCAGTTCGACAGCAAGCAGCTGGCGCAGGTGCGTGCTCGCATTCCGACTTTGGTCGGATACCGGAAGATCGACAAGAACACGGTCGAGCTCACGACGCGCATCGTCAACTCGCTGTTTCCCTACGACATGTCCTACGTCTTCTATTCGAGCCCGGCGAACTGGGAGAAGCAGGGCAAGGACTGGAACAAGGTTGCCCTCAACCCGTCGGGCACCGGTCCGTTCAAGGTCGACCGCGTGGTGCCGCGCGAGCGTCTGGAGCTCTCGCGCAACGCCGACTACTGGGAAAAGGCGCGCGTGCCGAAGCTCGACAAGGTGATCCTGTTCCCGATGCCGGAGGCGGCGACCCGCACGGCGGCGCTGCTGGCCGGCCAGGTCGACTGGATCGAGGTGCCCGCGCCCGACGCCATTCCGCGCCTCAAGCAGGGCGGCATGACCATCGTCACCAACAAGTATCCGCACAACTGGGCCTACCAGCCCTCCATGGTCGAGGGTTCGCCATGGACCGACATCCGCGTACGCAAGGCGGCCAATCTCGCCATCGATCGCGCCGGCCTCAACAAGCTGCTGGGCGGGCTGATGATCGAGTCGAAGGGCCATGTCTATCCCGGCCATCCGTGGTTCGGCTCGCCCGCCTTCGACATCAAGTACGATCCCGCGGAGGCCAAGAAGCTGCTGGCCGAAGCGGGCTACAGCGCGACCAAGAAGCCCAAGATCAAGATCGCGATCTCGACCTCGGGCTCCGGCCAGATGCTGCCGCTGCCGATGAACGAATACGTGCAGGAGAACCTGAATGCGGTGGGCTTCGACACCTCGTTCGAAGTCATGGAGTGGAACGCGCTGGTGAATTTTTCCTTCCAGCCGGTGACGGGCGAGAACGCCAAGAAGGCCGGCGTCAACGGCATCAACATCAGCCGTGCCACGGTCGATCCCTATTCCGCCTTCACGCGCCTGATGAACAGCAACTTCGTGACGCCGGTCGGTGCCAACTGGGGCGTCCTGAAGGACGAGAAGCTCGATGCCATGATCAACAAGGCGCACACGAGCTTCGACAAGGCCGAGCAGACCAAGGCTCTGTCCGACGTGCACACCTACATCGTCGACCAGGCCTACTGGGTCTGGATCGCGCATGACCTGAACCCGCGCGCGATGAGCCCCAAGGTGAAGGGCTTCGTTCAGGCGCAGAGCTGGTTCCAGGATCTCACCCCCGTCGAACTCAAGTAACGAGAAAGAGAGAGGCGGGCCGCAATGCTCCTCTACGCCCTACGCCGCCTGATTTACCTGGTGCCCGTCGCCTTCGGCGTGTCGCTGCTCGTCTTCGCGCTGGTGCATCTGGCGCCCGGCGATCCGATCTCGGCGATCGTGCCACCTGACGCGCCTAAGGAAGTCGTCGACAAGCTCAAGGAATATTACGGCTTCGACAAGCCGCTGCCGGTTCAGTACCTGCGCTGGCTCGGCGTCACCCTGACGGGCGATCTCGGCACCTCGATCGGCACCGGCCGGTCGGTGGCGTCGGAAGTCGGCAGCGCCTTCGGCAACACCATCATCCTGGCCATCGCCGCCACGCTGTTCGCCTTCAGCCTGGCGGTGATCCTGGGAACCGCCGCCGCCTATGCCAAGTCGCGCATCGTCGACCGGCTGGTGACGATGATCTCGCTGATCGGCGTCAGCGTGCCCCACTTCTGGCTGGCGATCGTGCTGGTCATCATCTTCGCCGTCGAACTGGGCGTGCTGCCGCCCATGGGCATAGGGCCGGAGAACTCGACCGGCTGGACCTTCGATCGCGCCCATCTCGCCCACATGGTGCTGCCGACCATCGCCCTTTCCGTCATTCCGCTTGGCGTCGTTACCCGCACGGTGCGCTCCACCGTCAAGGAAACGCTCAGCATGGAGTTCGTGACGGCGCTGCAGGCCAAGGGAATGCGCGACAGCCGCATCCTGTTCCATGTGCTGAAGAATGCCGCCCCGACCTGCCTCGCCGTCATGGGCCTGCAGGCCGGCAACCTGATCGGCGGCTCGATCCTGATCGAGACGGTGTTCGCCTGGCCGGGCACCGGCTTCCTGCTGAACAGCGCCATCTTCCGCCGCGACCTGCCGATCCTGCAGGGCACGACCCTGGTGCTCGCCGGCTTCTTCATGTTGCTCAACCTGACCGTGGACATCATCCAGACCATGGTCGATCCCCGCATCAAGCGAGGCTGACAAAATGGCCCTGCAAACTCCTTCGCTCGACATCGGTGGCGCCATCCTGGTGAAGCCGACGCCCACCTCCGCCGGCCGCGGCTACTGGCAGTCGGTCGGACGGCGGCTGCGCCGCGACCCGGTCACCCTGGTCTGCGCGGCCATCCTGATCCTGCTGGTGCTGGCGTCGATCGCCGCGCCTTATCTCTATCTGGCGGATCCCTACAAGACCTCGATGCTCCGCCGCCTCTATCCGCTGGGATCGCCGAACCACTGGCTGGGCACCGATGAGCTGGGGCGGGACATGTTCGCCCGACTGATCTACGGCGGCCGTCTGTCGCTGTTCATGGGCGTGACACCCGTGGTGTTCGCTCTGCTGATCGGCGGCAGCCTGGGCATTCTCGCAGGCTTCGTCGGCGGCAAGACCAACATGGCGATCATGCGCGTCATGGACGTCTTCTATGCCTTCCCCTCGGTGCTGCTCGCGATCTCGCTCTCGGGTGCGATGGGCGCCGGCACGGAGAACACGCTGCTGTCGCTCACCCTGGTGTTCATCCCGCCGATCTGCCGTGTCTCGGAAAGCGTCACCACCCAGGTGCGCGGCTTCGACTTCGTCGATGCGGCCAAGGCCAGCGGCGCCTCGGCCTTCACCATCGTGCGCGTCCATGTGCTGGGCAACGTTCTGGGACCGATCCTGGTCTATGCGACGTCGCTGATCAGCGTCGCGATCATCCTGGCGGCGGGCCTCAGCTTCCTCGGCCTCGGCGTGAAGCCGCCGGAACCCGAATGGGGCCTGATGCTGAACACGCTGCGCCAGGCGATCTACGTCAATCCGGTCCTCGCGGCCCTGCCGGGCGTGATGATCTTCATCACCTCGATCTGCTTCAACCTGATGAGCGATGGCCTGCGCGCGGCCATGGACGTGAAGGCCTGACATGGACACGCTGCTTCCCATCCAGGATCGCGGTGGACCGGCCCAGCCGCTCTTGCTGGCGACCGGCCTGCGCAAGCATTTCCCGATCCCCGGCGGCCTGCTCGGCCGCACCACCAAGGTCGTCCGCGCCGTCGACGACCTCACCCTCTCGGTCGCGAAGGGCGAGACTTTGGGCGTCGTGGGTGAATCGGGCTGCGGCAAGTCGACGGTCGCGCGGCTGCTCATCCGCCTGATCAAGCCGGACAAGGGCACGATGGTGCTGGACGGCGATCCGGTCGACGAGCCGCATGGCATCACGGTGAACGAGCTGCGCCGCCAGGTGCAGATGGTGTTCCAGGATTCCTACGCCTCGCTCAATCCGCGTCTCACCATCGCCGAGACGCTGGCCTTCGCGCCGCGCGCGCATGGCCTGCCCGCCGCCGAAGCGCGCGAGAGGGTGCGCGACCTGCTGAGCAAGGTCGGGCTCGATCCGGTGAACTACGCCACGCGCTATCCGCACGAACTGTCGGGCGGCCAGCGCCAGAGGGTGAACATCGCGCGGGCGCTCGCGCTCAGGCCTCGGCTGATCATCCTCGACGAGGCGGTGTCGGCGCTCGACAAGTCGGTCGAGGCGCAGGTACTGAACATGCTGGTCGACCTCAAGACGGAGCTCGACCTCACCTACGTCTTCATCAGCCACGATCTCAACGTCGTGCAGTATCTCAGCGATCGCGTGCTGGTCATGTATCTCGGCAAGATCGTCGAGCTGGGTCCGGTCGAGGCGATCTACGGCAATCCGCAGCATCCCTATACACGGGCGCTCCTCTCGGCCCGGCCGTCGATGGACCCGCGCAAGCGGACCCACGAGGCGCCGATCCAGGGCGACCCGCCCAATCCCATCGATCCGCCCTCGGGCTGCCGCTTCCGCACGCGCTGCCCCTTTGCCGAAGACGTCTGCGCGCGCGCCGAGCCGCTGCTGGCCGATACCGGACACCAGGCCGTGGCCTGCCACATGCGCGTGGCGGGCTCGGGCCATTCAAAGGCGATGGCTGCATGACCAACCTGCTGCAGGTCCGCGACCTCCACGTCACTTTCGTCACGCCCGACCGAACGGTGCATGCCGTCAACGGCGTCAGCTTCGACCTCGCGCGCGGCGAGACGCTTGGAATCCTGGGCGAATCCGGCTCGGGCAAGAGCGTCACCCTGCGCTCGATCCTGCGGCTGCACCCCGAGCATCGCACGCGCTGGTCCGGCAGCATCAAGCTTCAGGGCGACGAGGTCCTGGAGATGGAGCCCAGGGCCCTGTCCGATCTGCGCGGCCAGCGGGTCTCGATGATCTTCCAGGAGCCGGCGACCGCGTTCGATCCGGTCTTCACCATCGGCCAACAGATCGCCGAGACGGTGCGCCGTCACACCGGCAAGAGCGAGGCCGAGGCCATGAAGCGCGCCAAGGATCTGCTGGAGATGGTGCGGATTCCCTCGCCGGCGCAGCGTCTGAAAGCCTATCCGCACGAGATGTCGGGCGGCATGCGCCAGCGCGCCATGATCGCGCTCGCGCTGTCGTGCAATCCGACCCTGCTGCTGGCCGACGAGCCGACCACGGCGCTCGATGCCACGGTGCAGATCCAGGTGCTGCTGCTGATCCGCGAGCTGCAACGCGAGTTCAACCTCGGCGTCATTTTCGTCACCCACGATATCGGCGTGGCCGTCGAAGTGTCCGACCGCATCGGCGTCATGTATGCCGGCAAGCTCGTCGAGATGGCGCCCGTCGAGCGCATGGTCGACGCGCCGCAGCATCCCTACAGCCGCGGCCTGCTGGCCTCGACCGTGCACGACGGCATGCGTGGCCAGCGCCTCGAATCCATCCCGGGCGCGCCGCCCGATCTCGCGGCCGTGCCGGACGGCTGCAGCTTCGCGCCGCGCTGCAAGTTCGTCCGTCCCGACTGCACGGCCTCGATTCCGGCGCTGCGCGAGGTCGAGACCGCGCACGCAGTGCGCTGCGTCCTCGCGGCGTAGCATCTCACCAATGACCTCATCCTGAGGAGCCGTGCGACGCTCGGCGTCTCGAAGGATGAGGTGAATGTGTCGAAATGAGACCAAAAGGCTCTAGCGGTTAGATCCGTGAGCCTGGAGATCGGCGGCCTCAGCCGCCGAACATTTCCTTTACCTTGCTGAAGAAGCCCTCGGATTCGGGGCTGGTCTTGCCGGCCTTCTCGAATTCCTTGAGCAGTTCCTTCTGCTTGGACGTGAGGTTGGTCGGCGTCTCGACGTTGATCTCGATGTACATGTCGCCATGCTGGCTGGACCGTACGATCGGCATGCCCTTGCCGCGCATGCGGAACTGATGGCCGCCCTGTGCGCCGGCGGGAATGTTGATGCGGGCCATCTTGCCGTCGAGAGTCGGCACCTCGATGTTGCCGCCCAGGGTGGCCTGGACCATCGAGATGGGCACGCGGCAGTGGACGTCGGGTCCTTCGCGCTCGAACAACTGGTGCCGGCGAACCGACAGGAAGACATAGAGGTCGCCGGCCGGGCCTCCGCGCGCACCCGCCTCGCCCTCGCCGCTCAGGCGGATACGCGTGCCGTCCTCGACGCCGGCCGGAATGTTGACCTTCAGCGTCTTCTCGCGGCGCACGCGGCCCTGGCCGCCGCAGTTCTTGCAAGGCTTGTCGATCACCTGTCCGGCGCCGTGACAGGTGTGACAGGCGCGCTCGACGGTGAAGAAGCCCTGCTGGGCGCGGATGCGGCCACGGCCCTGGCAGGTCGGGCATTGCTGCGGCTTGGAGCCGGCCTCGGCACCGCTGCCATGGCAGACCTCGCAGGAAACCGAACTCGGCACGCGCACCGTGGCTTCGGTGCCGGCATAGGCCTGTTCCAGCGTGATCTCGAGATTGAAGCGCAGGTCCTGGCCGCGCATGTCGGCGCGTCCGCGTCCGCGCGCACCGTTCGCGCCGAACATCTCCTCGAAGATGTCGCCGAAGACCGAGCCGAAGTCGAAGCCCTGGCCGCCTTGGAACGGACCGCCCGGTCCCGTGCCGCCCTCGAACGCGGCCGCGCCGTAGCGGTCATAGGCGGCACGCTTCTCCGGATCCTTCAGGATGTCGTAGGCGTGGCTGATTTCCTTGAACTTCCGTTCCGCTTCCTTGTCGCCGGGATTGCGGTCCGGATGGTGCTGCATCGCGAGCTTGCGGTACGCCTTCTTGATGTCGTCGGCGGCGCTCGTCCGGCTCACCCCGAGCAGCTCGTAAAAGTCTTGCGACATAACGCTCTACGCAGCCCCCACTTGCCCCTTACAGGTCGGCCTCCCGCTCGCGCGGGAGGCCGTCTCGTTCCGCCGGGAGTCCCTGATCAGGATCCCGTCTTCTTGTTCTTGTCGGTGACATCCTCGAACTCCGCGTCGACGACTTTCTCGCCCTTCGCGTCGGACGCGCCGCCACCCGCTCCGCCGGCCGTCCCCGCGGCGCCCGCCTGGGCTTCGGCCTGCTGGGCCTTGTACATCGCCTCGCCGAGCTTCATCGCGGCCTGGGTCAGGTCGTTGGTCTTGCCCTTGATGGCCTCGACATCCTCGCCCGCGAGAGCCGTCTTCAGCCCTTCGAGCGCACCCTCGATCTCGGCCTTCTCGGTGGGGCTCACCTTGTCGCCGTACTCCGCCAGGTGCTTGTCGGTCGAGTGAACCAGCGCCTCGCCCTGGTTGCGGGCGTCGATCAGCTCGCGCTTCTTCTTGTCTTCCTCGGCATGCAGCTCGGCGTCCTTCACCATCTTCTGGATGTCGGCCTCACTAAGGCCGCCCGAAGCCTGGATGCGGATCTGCTGCTCCTTGCCGGTGGCCTTGTCCTTGGCCGAGACCTGCACGATGCCGTTGGCGTCGATATCGAACGTGACCTCGACCTGCGGCACGCCGCGCGGTGCCGGCGGGATACCGACCAGATCGAACTGACCCAGCATCTTGTTCTGGGCGGCGATCTCGCGCTCGCCCTGGAAGACACGAATGGTCACCGCGGTCTGGTTGTCGTCGGCCGTCGAGAAGGTCTGGCTCTTCTTGGTCGGAATCGTCGTGTTGCGCTCGATGAGGCGCGTGAACACGCCGCCCAGCGTCTCGATGCCGAGCGACAGCGGCGTCACGTCGAGCAGCAGGACGTCCTTGACCTCGCCCTTCAGCACGGCCGCCTGGACCGCTGCGCCGACCGCGACGACTTCGTCGGGATTGACGTTGCGAGCCGGCTCCTTGCCGAAGAACTGCTTCACGACCTCGATGACCTTCGGCATGCGCGTCATGCCGCCGACCAGGATGACCTCGTCGATCTGACCGGCCTGCAGGCCAGCATCCTTGAGCGCCGCCTTGCAGGGCTCAAGCGTCCGCTGCACCAGGTCGTCCACCAGCGACTCGAGCTTGGCGCGCGAGAGCTTGATCACGAGATGCTTCGGGCCCGATGCGTCGGCCGTGATGAACGGCAGGTTGATCTCGGTCTCCTTGGAATTGGAGAGCTCGATCTTGGCCTTCTCGGCGGCTTCCTTGAGACGCTGCAGGGCGAGCTTGTCGTTGCGCAGGTCGATGCCCTGCTCTTTTTTGAATTCGTCAGCCAGGTAGCTGATGATGCGCTGGTCGAAGTCCTCGCCGCCCAGGAAGGTGTCGCCGTTGGTCGCCTTGACCTCGAACACGCCGTCGCCGATCTCGAGGATGGACACGTCGAACGTGCCGCCGCCCAAGTCATAGACCGCGATCGTGCCGGACTTGCGCTTGTCCATGCCGTAGGCGAGCGCCGCAGCCGTCGGCTCGTTGATGATACGCAGCACTTCGAGACCCGCGATGCGGCCGGCATCCTTGGTGGCCTGGCGCTGGGCGTCGTTGAAGTAGGCCGGAACGGTGATGACCGCCTGCTCGACCTTCTCGCCGAGATAGGCCTCGGCCGTCTCCTTCATCTTGCCGAGAATGAAGGCCGAGATCTGGCTCGGGCTGTACTGCTCGCCGTTCACGTCGACCCAGGCATCGCCACTCGGCGCCTTGTCGATCTTGAAGGGGACGAGCGTCTTCTCCTTGGCGACCATGGGGTCGTCGAAGCGGCGCCCGATCAGGCGCTTGACCGAATAGAGGGTCTTCAGCGGATTGGTGACGGCCTGCCGCTTGGCGGCCTGTCCGACCAGACGCTCGCCGCCATCCGTGAAGGCGACCATGGAAGGCGTCGTGCGCGCGCCTTCGGAATTCTCAATGACCTTGGTGTCGCCGCCTTCCATGACCGCGACGCACGAATTGGTCGTACCCAAGTCGATGCCAATGACTTTCGCCATGATTTCTACTCTCTTCCCTCGGCAAGCCGTTCCGGACCCAAAGGCGCCCGATCGGCCCCCGTACTGTGGTTACCTGCCGGAAAAACCGGGTCAGGACAGGGGCTATATAGGTCCTGTCCGCCTGCCTGCAATGGACTTGAGGACCAAAATCTCCGCTGGAATGTGCCGTTCGGCACACTACCGGGCGGACTCATGGGGGCGACCGGCAAGGCCGGCCACTTCCTAATTTGCGTTGGCCGGCGCGCTGGCGGCGGGGCCGCCCTTGGACACCGCGACCATCGCCGCCCGCAGCAGACGCCCGGCGATCAGGTATCCGGGGATCAGCTCCTGGACCACGGTGCCGTTCGGGACGTCGGCATTCTCGACCTCCATCATGGCCTGATGGAATTCCGCGTTGAACGGCTTGCCGAGACTCTCGATGCGGGTGACGCCGTGCCGCTCCAGTACGGACTGCAGCTCGCGATCGGTCGCCTGGATGCCGACGATCACGTTGCGCAGCGCCGGATCGAGGGAATCGACGTTCGCCGGCAGGGCCGACAGGGCGCGGCCGAAATTGTCGGCCACCGAAAGCACGTCGCGGGCAAAGCGCTCGACACCGAACTTGCGCTCCTTCTCGACATCCTGCTGGGCCCGGCGGCGCACGTTCTGCGCCTCGGCCAGGGCCCGGAGCTGCTTGTCCTGAAGATCGGCCTTTTCGGCCTGGAGCTGCTCGACGAGACGCTGCCACTCGGCGGCGGTTTCCGGCCGGGGCGGAATGTCGAGATTGTCCGGGTCGACCGGCATATCCGCCGGGGCGCCGCCCGCGGTTGGATCGCTGGCCATAGGGTGTCCCCTTTGTGAGTTGTTTGCTTGAAGCGGCCTTCACTTAGGGACGAGGCCGCTCCGGGTCAACTGGCTCAGGCGGCCTGCAGGGGCGCCTGCAGCCTGGTGCCGCGCACGATGATGCCGCCGCGGTCGCCGATGGTGACCTGTCCGTAGCGCTGGGCGAAGATCTCGGGCAGCGGCCGGGCCCCCTCGGCGGCCAGCCACAGGCGCAGCAGGTGACGGCGACGCTCCGGTTCGGGCCAGTCATCGAAGCCGGTGCGGTCGTGCAGCATCGTGTGGTTGTGAACCAGCTGCACGTCGCCCGGCTTGAATTCCATGAAGGTGTTCAGCGCCGGGTCGTTGGCCAGCGAGTCGAACATGTCGAGCGCCTCGATCAGTTCCGGCGTGTGCCGCGGCGCCTCGGGGAAGCGTTGGGCGCTGTCGATGTACTGGCGCTGGTAGATCGCGGTCAGGTAGCCCTGGTGCCAGTTGAAGACCGGAATCTCGAAGAAGGGCTTCTGCCCCTCCGGTACCTCGCCGCGTCGGTCGGTGGCGATTGGCTGGAACAGCAGCTTCAGCAGGTCGGGCCGGCGGCGGCGCATCTCGTTGAAGATCGTGGTCGAGCTCACCAGCGCCGACAGGCCGCCCGACCGGGCGGTCTTGAGGCAGAGCAGCCCGACGATGTCGCAGGAATCGGTGTGGTAGGTCTGCCGCTCGTGCGTCTGGTAGATGCGCACGTTGGGGTCGTTCACGTCGAGCCCGAGATCCTGCACGTGGCCCAGGACGTGGCCCTTGCCGTTCTGTGAGCGGGCGCTGCCGAGATGGGCGCCCAGCCCGAAGAAGGCCGTCGCCGATTCGCGGATCGACCAGCGGTCGACCGGCAAGCCCCGCAGCAGCAGGAAGCCGCGGCCGTTCAGTACCTCTTCGCCCACGCGTGAGCGGAGCTTCGCCCCGAGCGTCGGCAGCGGGAAATCCTTCGGCTTCAGCACGGCGATATCGGCGTCGCGCGCGACCAGCGCCTGGGTCGCGGCCTCGACCTCGGCCACTTCAGCGGCCGACAGCGGCATCATCCAGTCGTCGCGCCTGGCGATCTCGGGTCCATACCAGGCGGCGGCGCCGGTCTGCTCCGGCGGGAGTTCGTACGACATGATCAGGCGTTCCTCGGTTTGGTCTTTTTTTATGCGTCCCACGGAAAGCGGGGGGCAAAGAGTTCGGTGTCGCTGGTCGAGAGCCGGTAGCTTTCGGTGGCATTGACCAGCGCCGCGCGAATGCCCGGCTCCAGGGCGCTGTGGCCGGCGTCGGGCACGATGATGTAGCGGGCCTCGGGCCAGGCGCGGGCCAGCGCATCGGCCGTCACCGGCGGGCAGACGATGTCGTAGCGACCCTGGACGATGGTGGCGGGCAAATGGCGGATGCGGTCGAGACCGGCCCAGGGCCAGTCTTCCGGCACGAAGGTCCCGTTGGCGAAATAGTGGGCCTCGATGCGCGACAGGGCGAGCGCGAAGCCGCCATGGTCGGACTCGAACGGCGCGCGCACCATCGGATAGAGCGTCGAGCAGGCCGCCTCGTAGCGGCTCCAGGCGCGCGCCGCCGGACGGTGCAGGTCGGGATTGCGGTCGATCAGGCGACGGTAGTAGCTGCCCAGCAGGTCGCCACGCTCCTCGGCCGGCAGGTGCTCGGCGAATTCGCGCCACGCCTCCGGGAAGATGGTGCGCATGCCGTGGAGGAACCAGTCGATCTCCGGGCGTGCGCCCAGGAAGATGCCGCGCAGGATGAAGCCGGTGGCCCGCCCCGGATGGCTGAGACCATAGGCCAGCGCCAGCGTGCTGCCCCAGGAGCCGCCGAACAGCAGCCAGCTCGGGATGCCGAGATGCGTCCGGAGCTTCTCCATGTCGGCCACGAGATCGGCCGTGGTGTTGTCCTGCAGCTCACCGAGCGGCATCGAGCGGCCGCAGCCGCGCTGGTCGAATACGACGATGCGATAGAACTGCGGATCGAAGAACCGCCGATGGACCGGCGCGGAGCCGGCGCCCGGTCCGCCGTGCAGGAACACGACGGGCACGCCCTCGGGATTGCCGCTCTGTTCCCAATAGACCGTGTGCCGACCATCGACCGCCAGCATGCCGCTGGCATAGGGCGATATTTCGGGAAACAGATCGGAACGTAGAGGGGTCTCTGAACGCGGCATGCGATTGTCCTCGGGGCATCACTGCCATAGCGGCGGCATTCGTGCCAGCCTTGCAGGCGATTGCAGCCTTGTCCGTCGAGCGTCTAAGGTCGAGTCGTTCCAGGAGGATCCGTGGATATTCGCCGTATTCTGGCGCTGGTCGCATTGCTGGCCAGCGTCGTTGCCTGCACGTCCGCGGCGCCGTCGGCCCCGGCCTCCCCTGCGGCGACCGGACGCGGCGTCGCCACCCTGCCGCGCGACATCGAGAAGCTCGTCGGTCCCGCGGACCAGGATGCTCGTCTGCAGGCCTACGTCGACCGGGTCGGCCAGCGCGTGGTGGCAGCCGCCGGTGTCAGCGGTTTCCGCTTCGTCGTGCTCGATTCGCCGGTCGCCAATGCGCACGCCGTGCAATCCTACGTCTTCGTCACGCGAGGCCTGCTGGCGCTGCTGGAGAACGAGGCCGAACTCGCTGCGGCTGTCGGCCACGAACTCGGCCATCTGGTGCAGCGCCACGCCGCGCAGCGCGCGCGCGTCCGTCAGGGCGTGCTCGAGGCGGCGATCGACGCGGCCGCCGCCAGCGGCTCGGTCACCGTTGGCCGGGCGGTGGCGCAGGACGGTTTGCTCGCCCTGCGGCGCTATTCGCGCGAACAGGAGCTCGAAGCGGACCGCCTGGCTTTGGGCTACATCGTCAAGGCCGGCTATCGCGGCGATGCGATGGCCTCCCTGATCGAGCGGTTGCGCCAGCAGAGTGCGCTTGAGGCGCAGATCATGGGCGAGTCGCCCGATGTCGGTGACCGGCCGAGCGCCGCGTCGACCCATCCCGTGCCGATCGAACGCACCTCCGCGATCGCGGGCCTTCCGCTCGCGAACGCACCAGGCGAAACCAACGAGAAGGGCTACTTCGCGGCCATCGACGGCATGTCGGTCGACGACTCGCCGCAGGAAGGCTTCATCCGCGGCCGCACGTTCGTCCATCCGACGATGCGCCTCGCCTTCACGGCACCGCCGGGCTTCCGCCTGCTCAACGACAGCGACGGCGTGCTGGCGGTGAACCGCGACCGCTCCCTGATGCTGTTCGCCTGCGTCGCGACGCCGATATCGGGTCCGCTCGACGACTGGATGCGCAACAAGCTGAAGCCCACGCCGACCGACATCCAGACCCTGGAGATCAACGGCAACGAGGCTGCGATCGGCGCCCGCCCGCGCGGATCCGACACCGGCCTCGGCCAGGCACGCTATGTCGTCATCCGAGATGGCAATCGCGTGTGCAACTTCGCCCTGGTAAGCGAGGGCGCGCACCAGGACCGGCAGATCGAGGAGATGGTCCGGGCGGCACGGACGTTCCGTAGCCTCACGCAGGCCGAGGCGGCCGCGCTGCAGCCGTACCGGCTGCGCATCGTCTCGCCGACGGGATCGACGCCGGCACAGCTCGCCGCCCGCATGCCCTATCCCGATCTCAAGATGGAACGTCTTCTCGTGCTGAACGCGGCGCAGACACCCGCCGAGCTCGCAAGCCGCCCGCAGATCAAGATCATCGAGCCTTAGGCTTCGATCCGCTCCAGCAAGGCGCCGTCGGCGTCGAGTGCCACCAGGGCCGGCGCCGCGCGCGTGACGGTCAGGACGCGGCCGGCGTCCTGCGGGACGTTCCTGGACGGAGCGGTGCCGCGCACGACACGTTCGATGGCGGACCAGGTGCCATCGGTCGCCTTGCCGAGCGACTCATCGAGCGCTGAATCGGTCTGTGTGCTCCACCAGAAGGCATCAGCCTGCCCGTCGAGCGGCCGGCCGGGATCGACTCCACTGGCGGCAAAGACGAGCCGGCCATCGGCGCTGAGCGCGGCACGGGACAGGGTGTTCAGGAGATCGCTGTGGCCGGGAAAGGCAGCCTGTCGTTCTCGCAGGCCCGAGGTCCAGCGCGCGATGGCGCGGGAGCCGTTACGGCTGGCGATGCGGCCCTCGGCGATCGAATAGCCGTAGGCCGAGATGATGGCGTCCAGCCCGCGCGACAGCATCCAGTCGAGCACGTCGAGCGGCGCCAGCGCGAACTGGAGCTGCAGCGCCTTGTGCCAGATCTCCTCCTGCGGCCCGCGCAGGAACACGAAGTCCTCGACCTCGGCGCCGGGCCTCGCCAGCAGACGCCGGCGCAGCAGCAGCATGAGGTCGATCGTGCGCGGCGTGTTGCCGGCGGCCCCCAGCATGTTGCCCAGCACCACGAGCCGGTCGCCGGGCCGCCACTGCTGCATCAGGGCGCTTCCCAGCCGCTCCAGTGCGGCATCGTCGCCGACCAGGGCGCCGAGCGCCCAGGTGGTGCCGCCCTCGCGCAGGCGGGCGATCGAGGCAACTTTGGTCATGATTTGGGAAACGGGCGTCGCATGGCCTGACATGAAAAAGGCGGCGCGACAGGAAAGTGCCGGGCCGCCTTTTCGCTCATGATCGTACCAGAAGCTTCTAGGCGACCTTCTGCAGGACGCTGTTCAGCTTCTGGGTCGCCAGATCCTTGTCGATCCGCTCGACGGCGGCGAGTTCACGCGCCAGCCGGTCCAGCGCGGCTTCATAGATCTGCCGTTCGCTGTAGGACTGGTCGGGCTGGCCGGCGTTGCGATGCAGGTCGCGCACGACTTCGGCGATCGACACCGGGTCGCCAGAGTTGATCTTGGCTTCGTATTCCTGGGCGCGGCGGTTCCACATGGCGCGGCTCACGCGGCTGCGGCCCTTCAGGGTCACCAGCGCGCTTTCCATGATCTTGCGCGAGCTGAGCTTGCGCAGACCGGAAATCTTCGCCTTCGCCACCGGAACGCGGAGCATCATGCGCTCCTGCTCGAACGAGATCACGAACAGGTCGAGCTTGTGACCTGCGATCTCCTTGGCTTCGATATCAATTACGCGGCCGACGCCATGCGTCGGGTACACCACGAAATCGCCCTTCTCGAAGGCGTATTCCTTCGGCTTGGCGGGCGCCTTCTTCGGCTTGGCCATATCATCTAGTCCCTTCACAACAGCCCCGCTTTCTGCGATACCGCGACCCACCGCATACGCTCCCCTGCGTATTCGGCCCGGCGTCACGCCATCGGTAGGTTTCTTTCGGATACCGAAGTGGACACCGAGCGAGCGGCGGACCGGATCCCGGACCGCTTCAAGCGGCAGTCTCATATCAGAATTCAGGCGCGGAGTCGCGCAATATGTTGCATTTCAGCAACGGTCGAGCCATGCAGTAACTGCATGGCTGTTGCAAAAGGTACAATAGAGGACTTGCAGGAAAGTCTAAGTCAGCGGGCCGCCGGCTTGTCGCTGAAATACTTCTCGAACTTGTCCTTTTCGTCCTTGAACTGCTCCGCATCGGCCGGGGCGTCGCCCTTGCGGGTGATGTTCGGCCAGGTCAGCGACAGGCTGCGGTTTAGCTCAAGCCACTTCTCAAGACCCTTTTCCGTGTCCGGCAGGATTGCATTGGGCGGGCATTCAGGTTCGCAGACGCCGCAATCGATGCATTCGTCCGGATTGATGACCAGCATGTTATCGCCCTCGTAGAAGCAATCCACGGGGCACACTTCAACACAGTCCATGTACTTGCACTTGATGCAAGCCTCAGTCACGACGTAGGTCATATCGGCTCCAGAAACGAGCGGCGGCTGCTTAACGTGCGAACCCCCGCCGCGCAAGGCTGGCGATGGGGCGCACGCCATTTAGGTCGAGTCGATCTCCTCATACAACCCGCGCGCTTCCGGCGCAGGCCCGCGACGTTCCCCAAGCGCTACGACGCGCACGACTCTCACCCGGACGCCGAGCGCAAAGGTGAGAACCATGCCCGGCGCGACCGTGGCGTGCGGCTTGTCGACGGCACGGCCGTCGATCCGGCAGCGCGACTTCTCCACGAAGCGGGAAGCCAGGGTGCGGGTCTTGAAGAAGCGCGCGTGCCAGAGCCACTTGTCGAGCCGCATCGCGCCTCAGCGACTCACGGGTGGCTACTTCTTTCCACCGAGCTTGAGCTCGAGCAGCTTGGCGAACGGCGAATCGGCCGCCGCATCGCCCTTCGTCTCGGTCGTGGCGTACAGGCGCAACGCCGGCCCGCCACTGTCGCGCTGTGGCGGACGGGGGCCCCGCCTGTCGTCGCGTCCGCGGTTCTCGTTGGGGGGACGCCCGTCCTTGCGATCCTGTGTCTGGCCAGCGGGGCGCGGCGCATTGCTGGGCTGGCCGCCTCCCGGCCGGGGACCACTGCGCGGACCGTCATCCTTGCCGCGCGGCGGGCGCGGGGTGTCGGCGAAGAACTGACGCTCGTTCGGACGTTCCGGTCGGTCGCGACGACGCTGCTCGCGCTGCTGTCGTTGTTCCCGCTCCTGCAGGCGCTGGCGCTCGCGCTGCTCCTCGCGCTCGCGCACGAAGCGCGGCTTGATCGAGAAGGCATAGAGCGGTCCATTCTCTTCCGACGGCGGATGCACGCGATAGCCAAGGCCGCGCAGCACATTCGCCATCTCGGGTTCCGAGCAGCCGACCAGCGACATCATCTGCGGCGTGGCGCGGAACCAACCCGGCGGCAACGGCCGAGGCTCCTTCTTCGCAGGCTTGGCCTCTGCCGGAGGCGCGCTGCTGTCGGCGGGTGCGTCCGCACCTTCTGCCGCCGTTTCCAGGGCAGGTTCCGGCGCGGCGGGTTCGGTCGCGAGCGTGTCGGCAGCAACCGGCTCGGCCGGGGCAGCAGCCTCGACAGGCGCTTCGGCACCGGGTTCCGCCGCAGGCTCCGGAGCCGGTTCCGGGACCGGCTCGGCGGCGACAGCGACAGGCTCGGCAGCGGGAGCTTCGGGCTCGACTGCCGGCTCCGCCGGTTCGTTCTCGCCGAAGGCAGCGGCGACGATCGCCCATTCGCTGATTTCGTCGGCCGTCGCGGGCGCGGGAATCGCGGGCGCGGCACCCGTCGCCTCGGCGGCGGGCTTCTTTTCCTGCTTTTCCTGCTGCTGCGACCGGCGCGAGGCTTCGCGGCTGTCGCGCACGGCGGCACGCGCCATGGCGGCCAGGCGCTCGACCATGTCGGCGCGGATGGCGTGGTCGCCGAGCGGCAGGTAGCCGATGGTCGCGTAGAAATCGCGCTCGGCATCGCGCGGCAGATCCATCGAGGTGCGGCCCTCGGCCGGCAGCGTCGGGATCGTTTCGCGATTCTTGGCGATCATCCAGAGGCCGGCGCGCAGGCGGATCGGCACCGGCTTCAGCATGCTGGGGAAATAGAGCGAGAAGACGCCGATGCGGACGCCGAGGCGCGCCAGAGCCTTGCGGTCCTCCTCGCTGAGCTGGGCGAGCTGTTCCTCGACCGGGCGGCGTGGCAGGACGCCGAGGCCTTCGCAGAGCTGGAAAATGACGCCGCGCGCACCGGCCGGCAGTTCGGTCGTGGCGCGCGCGTCCATCAGCTCGCTGAGGCCGAGGCGAATGCGGGTCTCCACCCAGGTCGCTGCGCGCTTGCGCACTTCCTCACGGGCCGGGCCGTCGAGCAGATCGGAGGCGATGGCTTCGACCTTGGGCGCAAGCACGTCGCCCGACGGCAGAAGCCGCGCCACGGGGCCGCCGCCCCAGCAGACACGCAATTGCCCATCGAAGACGATTTCGCCGTCCGGGCTGTTCACGAAGGCCTGCAGGCGATCGGGCAGATCCTGACGCAGCACGCGTAGAGCCGCGCTCAGCACCGCCTTCTGGTCGGTCTGGCCTTCCGTTGCGTCCGGTACGAAGCGGAAGCCCTCGATGCGACCGAGATGCTCGCCCTCGACCGTGACTTCGCCCGCTGCGGCGATTGACGAGTTCATTTCACCCTCATCGCGCAATCTTCGTACAAGCAAAGCCGCGCGTCTATCGACAAACCGTTGCGTGAGTCGTTGATGCAAAACATCCGAAAGCCTGTCCTCGATGGCGCGCGCGCGCTCTTGCCAGTGGGTGGCGCGCTGAATCCAGTCGGGCCGATGGGAAATATAAGTCCATGTCCTAACGTGTGCGATGCGTGCCATCAACGTGTCGATGTCGCCGTCGAAACGTTCGAGGCGCTTCACATGGCTCTCGATCCAGTCTTCCGGCAGGCGCTCGCCACCCTGCGTCAGATGCCCGAAGAGCTGCCCCAGCAGCTGTATGTGCTCTTCCGTCATGGTCTTGCGGAAGTCGGGGACCTGGCACACGTCCCAGAGCAGCTTGACCCGGCGCGGCGAATTCAGGCGCGGCAAAAACGCCGACTGTGCCGCCAGCGTCTGCAGGGCGAGCTGATCGTCCTGCTCGCGGACCCGCTGGAGCACCGGATGCGGTGGGCTGGCGTTCAGCGAGCCGACCAGGGCCTGGACCGACCGGAAATCGAGCTCGCTGTTGCGCCACTGAAGGTCGCGCAGCGGGTCGAAGCGATGATTTTCGATCGCTTCCACGATCTCGGGCTCGAGGCCGGGGACGCCGGCCGTCGTGCCGAAAGTGCCGTCGTTCATGTGACGGCCGGCACGGCCGGCGATCTGCGCCAGTTCGACGGTGCGCAGCGGACGCGAGCTCCGACCGTCAAATTTGCGCAGGGAGGCGAACCACACATGGTTCACATCCATGTTGAGGCCCATGCCGATCGCGTCGGTCGCCACGAGATAATCGACCTCGCCCGACTGGAACATGTCGACCTGCGCGTTGCGCGTGCGCGGGCTCATCGCGCCCATGACGATCGCCGTTCCGCCGCGCTGACGGCGGATCAACTCGGCGATCTCGTAGACTTCGTTGGCCGAGAATCCCACGACCGCCGAGCGGCGCGGCAGCCGCGTCGCCTTCTTCGAGCCGACATAGGACAGGTTCGAGAAGCGGGGACGCGCGACCACGTCGATGCCGGGCAACAGTCGGTTCAGTATCGGACGGATCGTGTCGGCGCCCAGCAGCATCGTCTCGTTCAGGCCGCGTGCGTGCAGCAGCCGGTCGGTGAAGAAGTGGCCGCGCTCCGGGTCGGACGCCATCTGCACCTCGTCCACGGCGAGGAAGGAAACCGGCCTGTCGACCGGCATCGATTCCACGGTGCACACGAAATAGCGCGCGCCCGGCGGTGAGATCTTCTCCTCGCCGGTGATCAGGGCGACCTGGCCAGCACCCTTCAGTTTGACGACGCGCTCATAGTTTTCGCGCGCCAGCAGGCGCAGCGGAAATCCGATCATGCCCGAATCGTGGCCGAGCATGCGCTCGATCGCGAGATAGGTTTTGCCGGTGTTGGTGGGGCCGAGGACGGCTGTCAGGCGGCCCGAATCGCCGGAAAACGACATGGTTGCACCTTCGCGCGCGGCCGTGGCGGAAGCAAGGCCGGCCCGAATGCTGCCGAACGGTGCTTCAGGTCGAAGCGCCCCTGGTTTGCGCGAGGCCAAGTGCCTGCAGGGCTCGCGCCAGGACCGGCGAGCGGTTGTCGGCTCGCCACACCACCGAAACCTCGTTGATCGGCGCTTCGCCGAGGAGGGGTTTGAAGGCGACACCCGGAAACCCCGCGGCGGCCAGCGTGCCCGGTATCACTGAAACACCGGCGCCAACCGAGACCAGGCTGAGGATGGTGAGCAGGTTGCGCGGCTGATGTGGCGGGATCGTCGGGCTTATGCCGGCGGCGCGGCAGGCGGCGATGATGCTGTCGTAGAAGATCGGCGACATGTGGCGGAGCGGCAGGACGAAGTCGTCGCCGGCGAATTCCGAGAGCCGCACCCGGCGGCGGCCGGCCAGGCGGTGCACGTCCGACATCGCCATGAGCATCGGCTCGCGGACGATCGTGCGCGTCACGAGGTCGGGATGCGGCGTCGGCATGTGGAGGAAGCCGATATCGAGCTTGTCTTCGTGCAGGGCTTCGATCTGCTCCGACGAACTCATTTCCTGCCACATCACCGTGACGCCCGGCACGCCGCGCGAAATCTTGCTGTAGAGCTTCCGGATTTTGGTGAAGACCGAGGAGGTGATCAATCCGGCGCGCAGATAGCCGCTTCGGCCTTCGTGCGCGCGCTGCACGACGTGGCGCAGCCCGTCCGCCTGGGCGATCAGCCGTCGCGCTTCGTCGAGCAGCGCGGTGCCGGCATCGGTGAGGCGCACCGATCGCTTGGTGCGATGGAACAGCAGGGCACCGATTTCCAGTTCCAGGTTCTTGATGTGCTGTGTGAGCGGCGGCTGGGAAAGGGCGAGCCGCTTTGCCGCGCGGCCGAAATGCAGTTCTTCGGCGACAGCCAGGAAGCAGCGAAGGGACCGCAGATTCATCGGTGATACGATAATCAGATTATTCTGATTCAAAAAATATAATTCTCATATGATCGGACTCGGCGAATCCTTCTCCTCGGAGGAAACGCAAAATGAAAACGAGACGATTTGTGCTGGGCGCGCTGTCGGCGCTTGCCTGCACCGGATCGGCGCTTGCCGGAGCCCAGGCGCAGACCCAGTCCTATCCCGACAAGCCGATCCGGCTGATCGTGCCGTTCACGCCCGGCGGCGTGACCGACAATATCGGCCGCGTGCTGGCCGAGCGCATGGGCCGCGAACTCGGGCAGAGCTTCATCATCGACAATCGCGCGGGCGCCAACGGCCGCATCGGCACCGACGCCGTCGCCAAGGCCGCGCCCGACGGCTACACGCTGCTGCTGGGCGGCATCGGCGCTCTCACCATCCATCCGCACATGCTGAAGCTGCCGTATGATCCGGTGAACGACTTCGTGCCGATCAGCCTCGTCGCCACGAACGACGTCGTCATCGTCGTGAACCCGAAGCTGCCCGTGAAGACCCCGGCCGAACTGGTGGCCTACGTGAAGGCCAACGGGGCCAAGATGCAATATGGCTCCTCGGGCATCGGCGCCCCGACCCATCTCGCGGCCGAACTCTTCAAGACGCGCGTCGGCTCCAACATGGTGCACGTGCCCTACAAGGGCGACAGCGCCGCCGTGATGGATGTCGTCGCGGGCAACGTCGATCTCAGCTTCTCGACCGTTTCGGCCACCCTCTCGCTGATCCAGGCCGGCAAGCTCAGGGCGATCGCCATGACCGGCCTGCAGCGCTCGCAAAGCCTGCCCGACGTGCCGACACTCGACGAGACGGTGCTGAAAGGATTCAATGCCGATACCTGGGTCGGCCTGTTCGCGCCCGCCCATACGCCCGATCCGATCATCAAACGCCTCTACGAGGCCACCAAGGCCGCGCTGGCCGATCCCGACGTTCGCAGAAAGCTGATCGCCGGCGGCAACAACATCGTCGGCAACGATACCGCCCAGTTCCGCACCTTCCTCGACGCCGAATCGAAGAAGTGGGGCGACGTGATCCGCACCGGCAACATCAAGCTGGACGAATGATGGCCGCCGGCGTGCAAGCGCTGGAGGGCGTGCGGGTCCTCGACCTGAGCCGCGTGCTGGCGGGTCCGTCGGCCGCGCAGACGCTGGCCGATCTCGGTGCCGAGGTGATCAAGATCGAGCGGCCGGCGGTCGGCGACGACACGCGGCTGATGGGGCCGCACTTTCCCGGCGGCACGGGCGAACTGGTCAACAGCTCAGCCTATTTCTGGGCGGCCAATCGCGGCAAGCGCTCCGTTGCCATCGATCTCGCCAACGCCGAGGGCGCCGATCTCGTACGCGGCCTCGTCGCCAAGGCCGACGTGCTGATCGAGAATTTCAAGGTCGGCACGCTCGAGCGCTACGGCCTCGGCTGGAGAGATCTCGCCGCGATCAATCCGCGGCTGGTCTATTGCTCGATCACCGGCTTTGGCCTGACCGGCCCCTATCGCACCCGCGCCGGATACGATTCGATCATCCAGGCGATGGGCGGCCTGATGAGCCTCACCGGCGAACCCGACGGCCAGCCGGGCGGCGGGCCGCAGCGGGCCGGGGTACCGATGATCGACATCCTGACCGGCCTCTACGCCTCGACCGCGATCCTGGCGGCGCTCCGCCATCGCGACCGCAGTGGCGCCGGCCAGCAGATCGACTTGTCGCTGCTCGACGTCATGGTCTCCTCGCTGTCCTATTTCGCGGTCGATCATCTGGCGTCCGGCCGGGTGCCGCGGCGCACCGGGTCGCGCAATCCGGTGACGCATCCCAGCGGCATCTATGCCTGCCGCGACGGTCGAATCATGATCATCGCAGGCAATGACGACCAGTTCCGCCGCCTGTGCGCCGTACTCGAAATGCCGGCGCTGGCCGGCGATCCGCGCTTCACCTCCTCGCCGCTGCGCGTCGCCAACCACGCCGCCCTCGATGCAGTCGTCGAGCCCGCGATCGCGCGGCGCACGGTCCTCGATTGCCTCACCGCGTTCGAGGCGGTGGGGCTGCCGGCCGGCCCGATCAACGACCTCGGACAGGTCTTCGCCGATCCGCAGGTGCAGGCGCGCGGTGCGGTCGTGCACTTCGATGATCCCGATCTCGGTGACGTCGCCTGCCTCGCCTCGCCGATGCGGATGTCGCAGACACCGGTCCGATACGACGGTCGTCCGGCACAGCTCGGCGAACATACCCGCGAGACCCTTTCGACTCTTCTTGGCCTCGGCGACGAAGCCATCGACGCACTGCAAGCCAGGGGAGCTATCGGATGAGCGGAGATCCCGTCCTCTACGAAATGCAAGGTCCGGTCGCGATCATCACCTTGAACCGGCCGGAGAAGCGCAACGTCGTGAACCTGGCGATGCGCGACGGCGTCCTGGCGGCGTGGAAGCGCTTCGAGGCCGATCCCGCGGCCAGGGTGGCGATCCTGACCGCCGCAGGCGACAAGGCCTTCTGTGCCGGCCGCGATCTCTCCGAGGCTGCGAGCGGCCATGGCCACGGTTTCATCCCGATCCTGCGCGACGAGATTTCGGTCTCCAAGCCGGTGATCGCCGCGATCAACGGTGCGGCGCTGGGCGGCGGCTGCTTCATGGCGATCTCGTGCGACCTGTGCGTCGCGGCCGACAGTGCGACCTTCGCTTTGACCGAGGTCCGCGTCGGGCGCGCGCCGATCTACGCCTTCTGGCTGAACGGGGTGATCCCGCAGAAGGTGGCGCTCGAAATGTCGTTGACCGGCAATCCGATCACGGCGCGGCGTGCCCACGAGCTCGGCCTGGTCAATCACGTCGTGCCCGACGACTTCCTGATGGAGAAGGCGCTGGGCCTCGCGATGGATCTTTGCGCCGCCGCACCGCTCGCGGTGAGCGCCACCAAGGCGATGATCTACGAGACCGCCGGGCTCAAGCCCGAAGCCGCAATGGCGGTGGCACTGGAACGTTTCAAGCCGGTGTTCGAGAGCGACGACGCGGTGGAGGGCATGCGCGCCTTCCGCGAGAAGCGACTGCCGGTCTGGACGGGAAAATAGGAGAGAACGATGCCCCTGCTTTGTGAGAAACGCGGCCATGTGGCCATCCTGACCTTGAGCCGGCCCGAGGCGCGCAACGCCTGGGACGAGGACTTCAACGAAGGCCTCGAGGCGCGGCTCAGCGAACTCGAGCACGACCACGAGATCCGCTGCGTGATCCTGACCGGCGACGAGAAGGGTGCCGCCTTCTCGGCCGGCGCCAACCTCGCCGACACCGAAACCCACACCGTCGCCTCGCCGGCGGCGTTCATCACCGGCATCCCGCACTGGCGGAAGTTCGTCGCCAACCTGCTGACCGACTTTCCAAAGCCGGTGATCGCCGCGGTCAACGGCTATGCGATCGGCATCGGCTGCATCGCCACCTATTGCTGCGATCTCATCGTAGCCTCGGAGCGCGCCGAATGGCGCCTGCCGCAGGTGCGGCTGGGCATCATGCCGGCCTATGGCGGCGCGGTGCGCCTGTCGCGCTGGGTCGGCAAGGGCAATGCGATGAAGGCCGCGCTCGGCCATCCGATCGACGGCGCCGAGGCCTACCGCATCGGCCTGGCGCAGTGGCTGGTGCCGCACGCCGAACTCATGGATCGCGCCCTCGAGGTCGCCGAGGACATCGCGGCCCTGCCGCCGCTCGCCGCGCGGCTGGCAAAGGAATCGCTGACCAAGGGTCTCGACATCCCCAACATCCAGGATGCCTCGGAAGTCGACGTCTACCGTTTCATGGCGCTCAGCCAGACCGAGGACTCCAAGGAAGCCCACAATGCCTGGCGCCAGAAGCGCAAGGCCACGGTGCGCGGCACCTGACATGACCGCCTTTACGGGCATCCGCGTCCTCGACCTCAGCCGCGTCCTCGCGGGGCCGTTCTGCGGCCAGATGCTCGCGGACTTCGGCGCCGACGTGATCAAGGTCGAGGATGTCGGCGGCGACGAGAACCGCAAGTGGGCGCCGGTCATCGAGGGGCAGAGCGCCAACTTCCTCAGCGTCAACCGCGGCAAGCGCGGCATGACGCTCAATCTCAAGAGCCGGTCCGGCCAGGAGGTGCTGGCCGCGCTGGTGAGCAAGGCGGACGTGGTGATCGACAGCTTCCTGCCCGCGGTCGCCCGGCGACTGGGCGTCGACGACGAGAAGCTGCGCGCGCTTCGGCCCGATCTCGTGCATGCGACCATCAGCGGCTACGGCCATGAGGGGCCGCTTGCCGACAAGCCGGGCTACGACCTGATGCTGCAGGCCTTCAGCGGCATGATGGCGATGACCGGCGAGCCCAACGGCGGCCCGATCCGCGCCGGCGCCTCCTTCATCGACATGGCGACCGGACTTCTCGCTTTTTCGGGAATCGCCTCGGCGCTCTATGCGCGGCAGGCCGGCAAGGCGGGCGGCCAGCATATCCGGGTATCGCTGATGGAGACGGCGATTGCGCTGCTCGGCTATCACGTGCCGGCCTACACGATGGCCGGCAAGGTGCCGCCGCGCGACGGCTCGGGCGTTTGGCACATCGTGCCCTACCAGGCCTTCGCCACGCGCGACGGTCACGTTCTGGCAGGCGCGACCAACGACGCGGCCTGGCAGCGCCTCTGCGCGGCGATCGGCGCGACGACCCTCGCCGCCGATCCAGCGCTCGCCACCTCGGCGCTGCGCATCGAGAACCGCGACAGGGTGATCCCGGCGCTGGCCGCGATCTTCGCCACCCGGCCGACCGCCGACTGGGTCGAGGCCCTCGACGCCGCCAACGTGCCGTGCGCGCCGGTGAACGACATCTCGCAGACGCTGGCCCATCCGCAGATCGCGGCGATGAAGATGGTGCTGGACGTGGCCCGCCGCGACGGCGGGTCGATGCCACTGGTCGGCGTACCGCTCAACCTGTCGGCGACGCCGGCGGCGCCCGGCGCTGCCCCGCCGCTGCTCGGGGAACACACCGACGCCATCCTGCGCGGTGAACTTGGATTGGACGAGGCGCGCATCACGGCGCTGAGAGAAGAGGGAGCGATATGAGCGGCAGGATCGAACTCGAACGGCGGGCCGACGGTGTGGCGGTGCTGTGGATCGACAACCCCGAGCATCGCAACGCGCTGAACAATGCGCTGATCGACGCGCTGACTGGCCATTGTCGCACCCTGGCGGCCGATCCCTCCTGCAGGGTCCTCGTGATGCGCGGCCGCGGCGGCATCTTCTGTGCCGGCCGCGAGCTGCGCGACCTGCGGGCGCTGCAGGATGCGTCGAACGACACGATCGTGGCGACCTACGAAAAGCTGAAGGCTCTGAACGAGGCGGTATGGTTCTGCCCCAAGCCGACGGTGGCGCTGATCGAGAAGTACGCGTTCGGCGCCGGCGCCACCCTGTCGAGCTGGTGCGACATCGCCTTGTCCGAGGAAACGGCGCTGTTCGCCTACCCGGAGGTCCATCACGGTTTCCCGCCGTCGCCCGCGCTGATGGCGCTGTTCCTGGCCGTCGGCCGCAAGAAGGCGATGGAGCTGGTTCTGACAGGCCGCCGCATCGACGCACTGGAAGCCGACCGGATCGGCCTGATCACGCGGGCTGTGCCGGCGGCCTCGCTCGAGGCCGAGCTCGAGAAGATGCTGGCCGGCCTGCTGCGCAGCGGGCCGGATGCGGTGGCGCGCACCAAGCAGTTCGTGTGGCACAGCGACGAGTCCGGCCATCGCGCCTCGATGGCGACGGCCGTGGATTCGATCAGCCTCGGGCTTGCCAGCCCGCAGGCCCGCGAAGGCATCGCTGCCTTCTTCGACAAGCGCGTTCCGAAATGGTGATGGCAACGACTGAAAGAAGACGGGAGGACCAAGATGAATAGACGCAAGCTTCTCATCGGCGCCGCCGCTCTCGGCGTGGGCGCATTGCAGGGCGCGAAAGCCGCCGGCGCGCAGGACACCTATCCCTCCAAGCCGATCAGGCTGGTGGTGCCATTCCCGCCGGGCGGTCCGACCGACGTGTTCGGCCGCCGCTATGGCGAGCGTCTGTCTGCGCTGCTGGGTCAGCCGGTGGTGATCGAGAACAAGGCGGGCGCGGGCGGGACGATCGGCGCCGACCTCGTCGCGAAATCGAAGCCCGACGGCTACACGATGCTGTTCGGCTCGTCCTCGACGCAGGTCACCAGCCCGTTGCTGATGCCGACGCCGCCCTATCATCCGGTGAAGGACTTCGTCCTGTTCATCGTGGGGCGTGTCCCCATGGTGATTGCGGTGAACCCGGCGGTGCCGGCCAAGACGCTGCCCGAGCTGGTGGCGCTCCTCAAGGCCCATCCCGACAAGTATCGCTACAGCTCGTCGGGCATGGGCAGCATCAATCATCTGGGCGGTGAGTTGTTCAAGATGAAGGCCGGCAATCTCAGCGCGCTGCACGTGCCCTACAAGGGCAACAGCCCGGCCCTTCAGGCCTGCCTGTCGGGCGAGGTCGACTTCATGCTCGACACGTTCGGCACGTCATTCAGCCACTACAAGTCGGGCAAGCTGCGCTACCTCGCGGTGTGCGACGAGAAGCGCTCGGCGCTGGCGCCCGAGGTGCCGACGACCGGCGAGAGCGGCCTGCCCGAGGTCCAGGTGCTGACGGTCAACCCGGTGGCGCTGCCGGCCGGCACGCCGCAGGCGATCGTGACGGCCATCGCCGAGGCCACTCGAAAGATCATGGCCGACGAGAAGCTGCTCGCCGACTTGCGCAGCATGTCGATTGATCCGGTGGGCGATGCCGATCCGGCGAAGTCGGCTGCCTATTTCACGAGTGAGATCGAGCGGTGGGAACCCATCATCAAGGCGACCGGCGCCAAGATGGAGTAGCGCTCAGCCCGAATAGGCGGGTTCCAGCTTATTGCAGCCGATCACCGCGCCGTGGTCCGTCCACTGGACGAGGACGGCCACGCCTTGTGTGGCACCGATGCGGTCGGCGGCGATCGTCCAGCTCTTCGCCGCGCCGTCCCAGTGATCGATCAGCTCGAGCTGCCGCACGGTGTTGAAGTTCTCGATCATGCGGCCCTGGTTCTCTCCGCTCTTCACGGGCGTCGTGTGGCGGCGATCGTAGACCGCGAGCGTCACGTCGGCGGCGCGGCCGTCGAGCGGGAAGGCGTCCAGCCGCACGGTGAGCGGACTGCCACTGGGCCGCGAAAGCTCGGGCGTTGCGCGCGTGGGCGAACGGGACTGCGCCTTGGCCAGCAGCGCCTCTATGGGCGCCTTGTCGCGACCGGTGTCATGGCCGATGCCGTCGACCACCATCTCCGGCGTGTAGACATAGCGTTGCTTCAGCACGCGGGCATAGGCGCGCTGGCGTTCGGTCGTTTCGCGGGAGGCGAAGGGATCCCTCCACCCCATGTAGTCCCAATAGTCGACGTGAAAGGCGAGCGCGACGATGTCGGGCCGCATCGACAGGCGACCGAGATAGGCGTCGGCCGGCGGGCACGAACTGCAGCCCTGCGACGTGAAGAGCTCGACGGCCCATGGCCCGTCGCTCGGCGGCCGCGCGGACGACCACCGTGGAGCCGCTGCCGACAGGCCGGCCGCGACGGCGGCGGCGCCGATCAGCACGGATCTGCGACTTGGAATTAAAGACGTCGACATGGGAGACAAGATGCGCGCGCCGCCCCGGCTCTGCCAATCAACAATCGGTCACTGACCGTTCACCGGCCGGTGACATCGGCCCCATCGGGGACCTTATGGACTCGCGAGGGGTAATATTATAACAATCCCGCCGAATGCGCAGACCGCTCTCTCCCGGCACGACCCTGCTGGCCATGAGCGCCCCGGCCCGAATCGCGGCCGCGGTCGCCGTCTCGGCCGTACTGTGGCTTTGTGCCTGGTGGGCACTGTAGGTCCGCCATGAACGCCGCGCTGCGCCTGACCGACCTGACCGTGAGCTACGATCGTCACCCGGCGGTCCATCACGTGTCGGCGGAGATCCCGGCCGGCGAGATGACGGCGATCGTCGGCCCCAACGGGGCGGGCAAGAGCACGCTTCTGAAGGCGCTGATCGGTCTGGCGCCACAAGTGGAAGGCCGCATCGAGTGCACGGCGAAGCGGATCGCCTATCTTCCCCAGCAGGCGGAGATCGATCGTTCCTTTCCGATCTCGGTGCTCGATACCGTGCTGCTCGGCCGCTGGTCGCGTTTCGGTGGTTTCGGGGCCGCCAAGCCCGTCGACCTGCATGACGCCAGTCATGCGATCGAGGCGGTCGGCCTCTCGGGCTTCGAACGCCGGCCGATCGACACGTTGTCGGTCGGCCAGTTCCAGCGCGTGCTGTTTGCGCGACTGCTGCTGCAGGATGCCGATCTCGTGCTGCTCGACGAGCCCTTCGCCGCCATCGACAGCAAGACCGTTGCCGACCTGATGGTCGTGATCCGCCGCTGGCGGGCAGAGAAGCGCACCGTCGTCGCGGTGCTGCACGATTTCGACCAGGTCCGCCGCGACTTTCCGCACGCGCTGCTGCTGGCGCGCGAGCTGGTCGATGCCGGCCCGACCGTGCGTGTCCTGTCGGCGGAGAACCTTCTACGGGCCCGCGCCATGGCCGAGGCCTGGGACGAGCAGGCCGGCACCTGCGACGTGCCGTTGCGCCTCAGCGCCTGATCGAGCGTTTCGCGTCATGTTTTATGAGTATGTGATCGCGCCCTTCGCCGATTTCGGCTTCATGCGCCGCGCCCTGGTGGCGAGCCTCGCGCTGTCGGTCGGCGGCTCGGCGATCGGTGTGTTCCTGATCCTGCGCCGCATGAGCCTGATGGGCGACGCGCTGGCGCATTCGCTACTGCCCGGCGCCGCCATGGGCTTCCTGATCGGCGGCCTGTCGCTGCCGGCAATGAGCCTCGGTGGCTTCATCGCCGGCGTCGCCACGGCGCTGCTCTCGGGAATCATCGCGCGCTTCTCGAGCATGCGCGAGGATGCGAGCTTTGCCGCCGCTTACCTGACAGCGATGGCGCTGGGCGTGCTGATCGTCTCCCTGCGCGGCTCGGCGGTCGATCTCATGAACATCCTGTTCGGCGCGATCCTCGCCGTCGACGAAGGGGCGCTGGTCCTCGTCGTGTCGACGGCGACGCTGACCCTGATCGGCCTCGCCGCGATCTATCGTCCGCTGGTCGTCGAATGCTTCAACCCGGGCTTCCTTGCCGCCATGGGCGTGCGCGGTTCGCTCTACCACTATCTCTTCCTGTCGCTCGCCGTTCTGAACATGGTGGCGGGCTTCCAGGCGCTGGGCACCCTGATGGCGCTCGGCCTCATCCTGCTGCCCGCGGTCGCCTCGTCCTTCTGGGCGCGCGAGGTCTGGTCGATGAGCTTGGTCGCCGCGCCGATGGCCTTCACGTCGGCGGCGGTCGGCCTGCTCGTGTCGTTCCACGCCGGCCTGCCCTCCGGCCCGGTGATCGTTCTGTTCGCCAGCTTCTTCTTCCTGCTGTCGCTGCTCTTCGGGTCGCGCGCCTCGGTGCGCGCGCGGCTGTCACGGCCGGTTCACTTGCGCGGCTGAGGCGGCAGGCTAGGGTGACCTCCGCGGAGGAAACCAGAATGACCAACTCACCGGTGCCGGGCGTCACGCTGAAGACGACGACCGCCAACAACATTCATATGCGCTATGCCGAGGCAGGCAGCGGTCCGCTCGTGTTGTTCTGTCACGGCTGGCCGGAGAGCTGGTACTCTTGGCGCCACCAGCTCCGGGCCGTGAGTGAAGCGGGGTTCCGCGCCGTCGCGCCCGACATGCGCGGCTATGGCGGCACGCAATCGCCCGAGCCGATCGACCAGTACACGCTCTTCCATCTCGTGGGCGACATGGCCGAGCTGGTGAAGGCACTCGGCGAGACCAAGGCGGTGATCGTGGGCCACGACTGGGGCGCGCCCGTCGCCTGGCATGCCGCTCTCTGGAGGCCCGATCTGTTCACAGCTGTCTCGGCCATGAGCGTGCCCTATGCGCCGCCGGGCTATGTCGACATCCTGTCGGCGCTCGAGAAGCTCGGCATCGACAACTTCTATCTGCAGTACTTCCAGAAGCCCGGCGTCGCCGAGGCCGAATTGCAGCAGGACATTCGCGGCGCCTTGCGCAAGCTCTACTACACCGCCGGCGGCGAGATGACGGAGAAGGACAAGGGCTTTGGTCGCCTCACCGGCGGCTCGCTTCTGGCCAACACCGTCGATCCCGCGGAGCTGCCGGGATGGCTCAGCGACGCCGACCTCGACTACTACGCCGGGGAGTTCGCCCGCGCGGGCTTTCGCGGCGGCCTCAACTGGTATCGCAACCTGCGGCGCAACTGGGAGCTCAGCGGTCCGTGGCGCGGCCAGCCGATCCGCCAGCCCTCGCAATTCATCGCCGGTAGCCGCGACGGCGTGCTGCGCTTTCCGGCCGCCAAGAGCCAGCTCGACGCCTATCCGAAGACCCTGCCGGGCCTGCGCGGCAGCCATATCCTCGAGGGGGCCGGCCACTGGGTGCAGCAGGAGCGCGCGAGCGAGGTGAACCGCCTGCTGATCGAATTCCTCAAGGGGCTCTGAGAGAAGACGTGAGAACCGCGCCCTAACAAGCTGTTGAATAGCTTTCAGCAGGTACCGGCGAGCAACATTGTTGCGCCAACGGTCACCGCGACACAGGATTCAGGGGGTGCGACATTCATTTCATTTGTTTCGTTTATTTCGGTTATTTCGTTTATTCGCCGTGACTCTGACTTTTTCACCGGCCTGCTAAACCAGGGTGCGCAACTCGGCGATGGCAACCGACAGCATGGCAAGGTCGATGGCGCCGGCCGAGGCGAGATCCTCCAGGAGCCGGTCCACCCGCTCGAGCGCGAGCTTGCGCGGTTCGCTCCAGGCGGCGAGAGCCGTGTCGGGATCGCAGTCGTTGTTCCCGCTCGCTCGCAGGGCAGACCGCAGCAGGTCGGCATGGAGCGCTGCCAGTTCGTCCTGCATCGCGAGCGCGGCCTGCGAGGGCCATAGACCCTCGCGCGGCAGCTTCTGCGCGGCATTGGCCAGCAGCGCCAGCGACAGCCGCTCGCCCAGGCGGAAATAGAGCCTGGCGGCACTGCCGATCGTGCAGCCATTGGCCTGGGCGGCCAGGGCGAGGTCGCCTGCGGCGGACAAGGCTTCGAGCGCGGCGGCGCGGCGGGCGAGATCGGCCGGCGCGCCCATCGCTTCGAGGGCGGCGGAGCGTTCGCCGAGCGCCGCGCCTTCGGCCTCGCCCACAAGATCCGCAGGCAGGCTGCCCAGCTCGGCGACGGCGCGGCCGAGCCGATCCGTTGCGGCGATGGTGTCGAGCGGCTGCGGCAGGCGCCGCAGGACCCATTGCACGCCGCGCAGTACGAAGCGTTGCGAGGCGATCAGCATCCGGATCTGCGCCGCGGCCTTGAGCGCCGGATCGAGGCCTTCGATGTCGGCCCACAGGTCGCGCAGCTTCCAGGCATCGCGCACGACGGTGAAGGCCTGGGCGATGGCGGCCGCCGAGGCGCCGGTCCGCTGCGCCACCGTGTGAACGAAGGTCGGGCCGCAGCGATTGACCAGCGAGTTCACGACCTGCAGCGCGGTGATCTCACGGCGCAGGCGATGGCCCTGGAGCGCGGCTTGGTACTTTTCCTGCAGGGCCGCCGGGAAGTAGCGCAGCAGTTCCTCTTGCAGGCGCGGATCATCGGGCAGGTCGGAGGCCAGGATCTCCTCGTTGAGGTCGATCTTGGCGTAGGCCAGCAGCACCGCGAGTTCAGGCCGCGTCAGCGGTTGGCGATTCTGGGCGCGCACGCGCATCGCGACGGTATCGGGCAGGAATTCGACGGCGCGGTCAAGCCGTCCCTTGCGTTCGAGCGCGCGCATGAAGCGTTCCAGCCGGTCGTGTTCCTCGGCCGCCTGGCCCTCGGCGACGCTGACCGCCTGGCTTTGCTGGTAGTTGTTGCGCAGGACCAGGCTCGCCACTTCGTCGGTCATGGAGAAGAGCAGCGGATTGCGGGTGTCGGCCGTGAGCGCGCCGCTCGCGATGGCGCCGCCCGTCGCGATCTTGATGTTGACCTCGTGGTCGGACGTGTCGACGCCCGCCGAATTGTCGATCGCGTCGGTGTTGATCTTGCGGCCGGCGAGCGCGGCCTCGACCCTGCCGCGCTGCGTGAAGCCGAGATTGGCGCCCTCGCCGATCACGCGCGCGCGCAATTGGCCCGCGTCGACGCGCACCGCATCGTTGGTGCGGTCGCCGGCATCGCCATTGCCCTCGCTCGACGCCTTCACGTACGTGCCGATGCCGCCGAAATAGAGCAGGTCCACCGGCGCCGTCAGGATGGCGCGGAGCAGATCGAGGGGCGCCAGGGTCGGCGTCTCGATGCCCAATACCGCGCGCGCTTCGGGCGACAAATTCAGGGACTTCGCGGCGCGATCGAAGATCGCTCCGCCCGCCGACAACAGGCTCTTGTCGTAATCCATCCACGAGGAGCGCGGCAGCGCGAACAGCCGTTGCCGCTCGGCCAGGCTCGTGGCGGGATCGGGCGAGGGATCGATGAAGATGTGGCGATGGTCGAAGGCCGCCACCAGCTTGATGTGCGGCGACAGCAGCATGCCGTTGCCGAACACGTCGCCCGACATGTCGCCGACTCCCGCGACCGTGAACGGCGTTTCCTGGATGTCCTGTCCCAGTTCGCGGAAGTGGCGCCTCACCGACTCCCACGCGCCGCGCGCGGTGATGCCCATCTTCTTGTGGTCGTAGCCGGCCGAGCCGCCCGAGGCGAAAGCATCATCGAGCCAGTAGCCGTAGTCGCGGGCCAGGCCGTTGGCGATGTCGGAGAAGGTGGCCGTGCCCTTGTCGGCGGCGACCACGAGATAGGGATCGTCCGCGTCGTGCCGCACCACGTCGGCGGGTGGCACGATGCCGCCGCCCTTTTGCTCGCCTGTCGCATAGTTGTCGGTAATGTCGAGCAGGCCGCGGATCAGGGTCCGATAGCAGGCGATGCCCTCGGCCTGGACCTCCTCGCGCGTGCCCCCGGCCGGGGCGTGCTTCACGTAGAAGCCGCCCTTGGAGCCGACCGGGACGATGACGGCGTTCTTGACCAT
Organism: Reyranella sp.; assembly: GCF_965279625.1. Taxonomy (GTDB): domain Bacteria; phylum Pseudomonadota; class Alphaproteobacteria; order Reyranellales; family Reyranellaceae; genus Reyranella. Next base: position 3,211,438 of record NZ_OZ257251.1, on the reverse strand, counting down.
CTGGGTCTTCATCAGGCCCAGGATCTCGGTGCGGAAATCCTCGCGCCGGTCGGACCAGCGGATGCCGCCGCGGGCCACTCGTCCGCCGCGCAGATGGATGCCTTCCATGCGCGGGCTGTAGACGAAGATCTCGACCAGGGGCCGCGGCGCCGGCAGCTCGTCGATGGCGCGGCTGTCGATCTTCAAGGAGATCCACTCCTTCGTGCCCCCCGCCTGCCAGTAGTTGGTGCGCAGGGTGCAGAGCACGGCGTTGTGGAAGCGCCGCAGGATGCGGTCTTCGTCCAGCGTGGTGACGGCTTCGAGGGCGGCCGCCATTTCCGCTTCGATCGCCGCGATCTTCGCCGTGCGCGCCTCGGAGGCAGCCTCGCCCAGCGCCGGATCGAAGCGCGCCACGAACAGGTCGACCAGCAGGCGCGCCACCTTCGGATAGGCGGCCAGCGCGCGTTCCATGTATTCCTGACTGAACGGAATGCCGGCCTGCCGCAGATATTTCGCGTAGGCACGCACGATGGCGATCTCGCGCCAGGCGAGGCCGGCGCCCAGCACCAGACGGTTCAGCCCGTCATTCTCGAGCGCGCCTTCGCGCAATTTCTCGATCGCCTCGATGAAGCGGGGGCCTGCGGCGGCGAGATCGACCGCCGACTTGTCCGTGGTTTCCACGCGCAGCACCTGCATGGCAATGCCATGGGTCTGCTCGTCGCCGCCCTCCTTGCGCAGCAGGAAGGGCACCTCGCTGATCACGCGCAGGCCGAGATTCTCGGCGAGCGGCAGGATGTCGGACAACGCAAAGGGCTTGCGTGGGTGGAACAGGCGGAGCGCGAAGCGGTGCGCCGGCATCCCGGCGCGGCGGCCGACCTGCACGCCGAATTCGGCGCCGTCGACGAACCTCTGGAGCTGCTGGATATCGGTCGCGGCCTGGATCGAATCGAAGGTCTCGCGATAGACCACGGGGAACCAGTCGCGCCAGCGCCGTGCGGCGGCGCGTCCTTCCGCCTCGCCGAGTCTTTCCTGCAGGGTGGCCCGCAGCCGGTCGTTCCACGACGTCGCCGCCTCGATCAGGTCGCGTTCGAGCGCGGCAAGATCGGGACCGGCCTGCTCGCGCGTGCCCAGCTTGAGCGTATAGAGCGACTGGACCAATGCGGAATTGCTGCCGACAGAGGTGACGACAGACGTCACCTTTCCCGCCCACGCTTTCTCCAGCAGGGCGGAAAAGCGCTCCGAAAGCGCGGCATCGAAGCGCTCGCGCGGGACGAAGACCAGCGCGGTGGCGAAGCGGCCCACCGTGTCGAGCCGCGTGAACAGCGCCACGCGCCGGCGTTCCTGCAGCTGCAGGATGCCCAGCACATGGTCGTAGAGCGTGTCCTCGTCGACCTGGAACAGCTCGTCGCGTGGGTAAGAATCGAGGATCGCCAGCAGGGCCTTGCCGTCATGGCCGTGGCGGTCGAATCCCGAGCGGCGCAGCAGCGACTCGATTCGGCCGCGCAGGAGCGGCACGTCGTGCACGGCCGCGTGGTAGGCGGCGGAGGTGAACAGGCCGACGAGTCGATGTTCGCCGGTGACGCGCCCGTCGGCGTCGCAGGTCTTCACGATCACGCAGTCCATCGCGCCGATGCGGTGGACCAGCGATTGACGATCGGTCTTCACGATCAGGATGTTGTTCGGGCCCCGCGCAAAGCGCGCCATCGCCTCGCCGCTGCCCACGCCGACCTCGAACAGGCGGACCTCGTCGCGGCGCAGGATGCCCAGGGCCGATCCGGGCACCAGCTCGTAGCGCAGGCCGCCGGGCTGGTTCGCGTCCTCGACGTAGCGATAGCGGCGATGGCCGAGGAAGGTGAAGTGGTTGGCCTCGAGCCAGCGCAGGAAGTCTTCGTACTCCGAGAGGCCCGGCGCATGGCCGGGGGCCAGGTCGGCGATGGCGTCGAGGCAGGCGCGGCGCATCGCCTGCCAGTCGTCGACGGCCAGCCGCACTTCGGCCAGCACGCGCGTGAGCGCGGCGGCGATCTCGTCCAGCAGCCCGGGGTCGGCCTGGCGATCGATCTCGATATGCATCATCGACTCGGAGCGGGCGCGTTCGCCGGCTTCGAGCGCGATGCCCACCAGGTCGCCGTCGAGATCGCGCCGCGCCGCCATCACCGGATGGGCGAGCAGATGGACGGCGAATTCGCGGCGATTGAATTCGTTGGAGATCGAATCGACCAGGAACGGCATGTCGTCGTTCACGATCTGCACGATCGTGTGACGGCTCTCGAACCCGTGGTCGGCGAGGGAGGGGTTGAAGATGCGGACCTTGGCGACCCCAGGCAGGCGCCGGCGGGCGAAGGCCAGCAAGGAAGTGGCTGCAGCGGCGCGCTGGACTACGGGGGCGGCGGCGAGGTCCTTGTCCGACAGGCGGCCAAACAGCCTGCGCGCAAATTGTGCGGAATCCTCACCGCCAGCCTGGAGCGCGGCAGCGCAGATGGCGTCCAATCCATAGACGCGCGGCACCGAAGCGGTGACCATATTTTGTGCATTCCTCCGCAAAACCGGGGGCGATGTTACGCCTGACCATGACATTCTGACGACGGACTCTTGGCGAAGCCGAGAATGCCCATCGTATCTCGCCTTTCACGGCTTGGCCCCGAGAGGTTGAGCCGATTCACTGCGGTTTCTGTCCAAGGGCCACGGATTCCGCGGGAAAGCGCGTTTTGTTCTCATCCTATGCTGCACCTGCGAAGAGTCGAAAACGCCGATTGAAACAGAATTTCAAACCTCTTTTTCTTCTTCGATTTCAGATGCTTAACCAACCATTCTTGAGATTCACAGACGGGGACTAAATTTCGCAATGACAGGCTCGGCGCCATCCGTAATATCTATGGATAGTGGGGAGCAGCCAATTGCTCCCAAGATGTAGGCTTCTTCCACAGACTGTTCTATCCACAACTGTGGACAAAAAGAAAAAGGGGACCGCAAGTGTTTGATGTCGTTCAAGTTCGAAGCGGTGCGCGGGTTGTTACCGATTCTTCCCGGGATGCCCGTCTCACCATTTTTGGCAAAGCCACGCTGAACGACCGGTACCTGCTGCCGGGCGAAAGCTATCAGGACATGTTCGCGCGAGTTGCTGCGGCCTATGCCGACGACGACGCCCATGCCCAGCGCATCTACGATTACATCAGCAATCTGTGGTTCATGCCGGCCACGCCCGTGCTCAGCAATGGGGGGACCAGCCGCGGCCTGCCGATCTCGTGCTTCCTCAACGAGGCGAACGACAGCCTCGAGGGCATCGTCGGGCTGTGGAACGAGAACGTGTGGCTGGCCGCCCGGGGCGGCGGAATCGGCTCCTACTGGGGCAATCTGCGTTCGATCGGCGAAAAGGTCGGCATGAACGGCAAGACCTCGGGCGTGGTGCCGTTCATTCGCGTCATGGACTCGCTCACGCTCGCCATCAGCCAGGGCTCGCTGCGCCGCGGCTCGGCCGCCGTCTACCTGCCGGTGAACCATCCTGAGATCGAGGAGTTCATCGAGATCCGCCGTCAGACCGGCGGCGACCCCAACCGCAAGGCGACGAACCTGCACCACGGCCTGCTGATCTCCGACGCCTTCATGCGCGCCGTGGAGAACGACGAGGAATGGGCGCTGGTCAGCCCCAAGGACGGCGCCGTGCAGCGCACCGTTTCGGCCCGCGCTCTGTGGATCCGCATCCTGACGGCGCGTGTGGAAACCGGCGAGCCCTACCTGGTATTCGTCGACCACGTGAACAATGCCCGTCCCGAGCACCACAAGCTCGCGGGCCTCGAGGTCAAGACGTCGAACCTGTGCAGCGAGATCACGCTGCCGACCGGCATCGACCATCACGGCAAGCAGCGCACCGCCGTCTGCTGCCTGTCGTCGCTGAACCTCGAGACCTATCTCGAATGGCACGAGCATCCGACCTTCATCGAGGACGTGATGCGCTTCCTCGACAACGTGCTGCAGAGCTTCATCGACACCGCGGGCTCCGACTTCGCACGCGCGACCTATGCCGCGATGCGCGAGCGCTCGGTCGGTCTCGGCGTCATGGGCTTCCACTCCTTCCTGCAGGGCAACGGCATTCCGCTCGAATCCGTGATGGCCAAGGTGTGGAACAAGAAGATGTTCAAGCACATCCGCGGCCAGTGCGACGAGGCGTCGATGACGCTCGGCAAGGAGCGCGGCGCGTGCCCGGATGCGGCCGACTTCGGCTTCCAGGACCGCTTCTCCAACAAGCTCGCGATCGCGCCGACCGCGTCGATCTCGATCATCTGCGGCGGCGCCTCGCCCGGCATCGAGCCGTCGGCGGCCAACGTCTACAACCACAAGACCCTCTCGGGTTCCTTCGTGGTGCGCAATCCGTACCTTGAGAAGATCCTGGCCCAGAAGGGCCAGAACGACGAGGACACCTGGACGGCGATCATGACCGACCAGGGCTCGGTGCGTAATCTCGACTGCCTCGACGATCACGAGAAGGCGGTGTTCAAGACCGCGTTCGAGATCGATCAGCGCTGGCTGGTCGAGCACGCAGCCGACCGGACGCCCTATATCTGCCAGAGCCAGTCGCTGAACATCTTCCTGCCGGCCGACGTGCATAAGCGCGACCTGCATCAGATCCACATGATGGCCTGGAAGCGCGGCGTGAAGAGCCTCTATTACTGCCGCTCCCTGTCCATCCAGCGCGCCGAGAGCGTGGCAGGCGAAGCCCTCGCCGCACCGCTCGGCGACCATGCCCTTACGGCGCCTAGAATCGACGCTCCCTCCTCTCTGCCGCTCGGAACGCCGCCGGGTCCGCAGAGCAATGACTACGAAGAATGTCTTAGCTGCCAGTAAACGAGCGTTGTCCCCCTGTCGCGTTCCCGGCGTTCGGGATCGCGGCAGGGGATTTTAATTTCAAGCGACCCCATTCATTCGCCCGACATATTGGACGCCCGCGCCATGTCACTTCTCGACGCCAAGCCGATCTACAAGCCGTTCCACTATCCGTGGGCTTACGACGCCTGGCTGACGCAGCAGCGCATCCACTGGCTGCCCGAGGAAGTGCCGCTGGCCGACGACGTGAAGGACTGGCGCAACAAGCTGACCGACAGCGAGCGCCATCTGCTGACGCAGATCTTCCGCTTCTTCACCCAGGCCGATGTCGAGGTGAACAACTGCTACATGCGGCACTATTCCCGCGTCTTCAAGCCGACCGAAGTGCAGATGATGCTGGCCGCCTTCTCGGCGATGGAGACGGTGCACGTCGCCGCCTACAGCCATCTGCTCGACACGATCGGCATGCCCGAGACCGAGTACTCCGTCTTCCTCACCGTCAAGGAGATGAAGGACAAGTACGACTACATGCAGGGCTTCAACGTCGACTCGAAGGCAGACATCGCCAAGACGCTGGCCGTGTTCGGCGCCTTCACCGAGGGCCTACAGCTGTTCGCCAGCTTCGCCATGCTGATGAACTTCCCGCGCTTCAACAAGATGAAGGGCATGGGCCAGATCGTGACCTGGTCGGTGCGCGACGAGACGCTGCACTGCAACTCGATCGTCAAGCTGTTCCGCACCTTCATCCAGGAGAACCCGGAAGTCTGGACCGAAGAGCTGCAGCGCGAGATCTACGTCGCCTGCTCGACCATCGTCGAGCACGAGGATGCCTTCATCGACCTCGCCTTCGAACTGGGCGGCATCGAGGGCATGACCGCGGTCGATGTGAAGCGCTACATCCGCTACATCGCCGACCGCCGCCTGACCCAGCTCAGCCTGCAGCCCATCTATCGCGCGGACGCCAAGAATCCGCTGCCGTGGATGGACCAGATGATGAACGCCATCGAGCACACCAACTTCTTCGAGAACCGCTCGACCGAATACTCCAAGGCGTCGACGCGCGGCACCTGGGACGAGGCGTTCACCTAGGCTTTGTTACCGGCCATTCTTCTCCCACCTCCCTCTGTGAGGAGGGATGTTGCGGCGCAGCGAAACCAGTCGATGCGCCGACGGGAGCCGTTGCTCCCTTCCATCATCCCGTAAGATCGATGTAGGCTTCCTCCGCTGAGCGTCCAGTTGCGTTGCGTGCGCGCGCCGTAATGAACTCTGGAGGCAGCCATCATGAAAATTCGCCGTCGATCGTTGGTGCACCTCGCCGTGGGTGCCGCGGCGTTGCCGCTCGTGCCCGGCCTGGCGCAGGCGCAAGCCTATCCATCGCGGACCGCCCGTATCGTCGTCGGCTTTCCCGCCGGCGGTGCGACCGACATCCAGGGGCGCCTGATGGCGGAATGGCTGACCGAGCGCCTCGGCCAGCAGTTCATCGTCGAGAACAAGCCCGGCGCCAGCGGCAACATCGGCACCGAGACCGTCGTCAAGGCCACGCCCGACGGCTACACGCTGCTGCAGGTCGTGACGCCGCATGCGATCAATGCCGCGCTCTATTCCAATCTCGGCTTCGACTTCATGCGCGACATCGCGCCGGTCATCTGCGCCGCGCGTCTCGCCTACCTCGTCGTGGTGAACCCGTCGGTTCCTGCGAACACGCTTCCCGAGCTCATCGCTTACGCCAAGGCCAACCCCGGCAAGATCAACTACGGATCGGCAGGCCAGGGCACGCCACAGAACATCGCCTGCGAACTCTTCAAGATGATGACCGGCGTGAACCTGGTCCATGTTCCGTACAAGGGCGGCGCGCCGGCCGTCGCCGATCTGATTTCGGGCCACGTGCAGGTGGTCTTCGCGCCGTTGTCGGAATCCGTTCAGCAGGTCAAGGCCGGGAAGCTGCGCGCGCTGGCGGTGACGACCAAGGCGCGACTCGAGGTGCTGCCGGACGTTCCGCCGGTGGCGGACTTCGTGCCGGGTTACGAGGCGAGCGGCTTTGCCGGCATCGGCGTGCCCCGGGGCACGCCGCTCGAGATCATCACTTTGTTGAACAAGGAACTGAACGCCGGACTCGCCAGCGACAAGATCAAGACCCGCATCGTCGAACTCGGCGGCACGGTGCTGGGCGGCACGCCGGCGGAGTTCGGCGCGATCCTCGCGGACGCCACGGAGAAGTGGGCGAAGGTGATCAAGTCCGCCGGCATCAAGGCCGAGTAGCCGGCCGCTGATGCCGGCCTGGCCTTGCTACTTCTTGAAGAAGACCTTTTCGCAAACCGAGGTCGCGAAATCAGTCGATATCGCGCGGGCGCCGCCCGAGAGCTTGGCGAGCCCGATGAGGCCGCCGCCGGACGTTATCTCCTGCACGTAGTATTCGGACGCAACGCTGTTGTCGGCGGTATTGACCAGTTTCACCTCGCCCGCAACCTCGTGGTTGTCGCCGAGCAGCATCACCATGCCACTGTTCGCGAGTTTGAAGTTATCGACGCGGACCTGCATCTCGTAGCGTGTCGGTCCGGTCGCGCACTGGCTTGTCTTCAATTCGAGCGCCGACTTGAGGGCCTGAAGATTCTCCTCGGGAATGTTCCCGGCGCGGCTCGTGACGGTGACGCTTCCGATCGATGCCTGTGCCGCCGTCGCGGGCGCCCAGGCCTGAATGGGTTTGACCGGTTGTGCGCAGGCCGCAAGCATCAGAGTGGCAGCAGAGGCCGCGATAATCCGTGTGAACAAGCAATCCCCCAACTCTGATTTCTACGCTTGGACAATCCAAGTTTGTCTCAGTAGAAAAGTTTCTACCGTGGGGCGTAGAGGTGGCGCAACGATGCAATCGAGCGTGAATGTTCCAATTGTTTCTCTGTTTGCGATCGCCCTGTTGGCGGGTTGCACCGTTTCCGACGCCTCGTCTTCGAACCCTTCTCAGACGGCATTATCGTCGGTGCAGGGGACGGGAAGCGTACGAATTTCCGGCCTTTCGAATCTTCGCCAGACGGCTCTCGTCCTGACGGATCAATGCCGCACTGCAAGTTATGAAACCGATCGGCAGGCGTTCGCCCAGGTCGCGCTCATCAAGGGCCTCGAAGATTACGCGGCGGCCTTTCCGAACGGAATAGCCGTGGATGTCCAGCCGATGTCGCTGCGCATGCGGTGCCACAGTTCGGGCCTCGCTGCCCTCCTGAGCTACTGCGAGGCGGAGGCGAGAGTTGGTCTCACGGCAGGCGGTACAACCCGCGCCAGCCAGGTGGTCAGCGTGAACGTCACGAAGGAGGCTTCGGAACGCGCCCAGCTGGGCCTCGCCTGCATCAGCACGATGCCCGCGGTCACCGCGGCGGTCGACAAGGCGCTGACGGACGCGATCGCGGGTCTGCAGGCCGATCTGACGGCGCAAACGGGTATTGCCGCGCCGCGATGACCGGTCCGTTGCCGGGGCCGTTTGCGGCGTCACGAGCGGATCTTCCCCGACAAGAGAAAGAAAGCCGACCCCGCACCGACGAACGCTGACGAAGCCGCCACGCCAAACATCGTTGCGTAGCCGCTCCCCGACGGCTCCTGGCCGAGAGCCGCACCCAAGGCCCCGATCCCGAGGGCAAAGCCGCCTTGGCGCATGACGATGGTGAGCGCCGAGGCCATGCCGGCCAGGGCCGGCGGCGCCAGGGTCACGACCGCGCCCGACAGTTGCGACTGCACGAGCGCCGCGCCCGTCGCGATCACGGCCATGCCGACGAGCGCCATCGTCCAGGTCGGGTTCAGCGCCAGGGCGATATCGCCGGCGGCGATCAGCGATAGCCCGCAGGTGAACAGCGCTCGCCATCCCCACTCAGTTGCCAGGCGACCGGCGAGCGGCGGCAGGACGACCATCGGCAGGGTTGCGGCGAGGAGGGCGACGCCGGCCTTCGTGGTGGAGAGGCCGAAGGTCGTCGTCAGGAACAGCGGCAGATAGACCAATACGGCCCAGTAGCCGATCGACACGGTGATCAGGAGGAGCGCAACGGCGATCATGGCGGGCTGCGTCAGCAGCGCGGGGTCGAGGACCGGCTGCGGCCGGCGTCGCTGCTGCACGACGAACAAAGCGGCGAGGATCAGGCACGCGCCCGTGCCCGCCGCGAGATGTATCGCCGTCCGGCCCGCCAGCAGCGTCTCGATGGCGAGGCCGAGCGCCAGGGTGAGCAGGGCGACGCCCAGGGGATCGAGGGGCCGCGCGTCCGCGGCGCGCTCTTCCGCGACGAGCCGCGGCACGATCAACGCAGCCAGAAGGCAGAACGGAAGGTTGGCGAGGAAGATCCAGCGCCAGCCGAACCAGTCGGCGACCGCGCCGCCCAGGGTCGGCCCGATCGCCATCGCCACCCCGGAGACGATGCCCGCGAGACCGAAGGCCCGGGCGCGGTCTGCCGGATCGGGATAGGCGCTGGCGGTCAGCGCGATCGAGCCGGTGATCACGAACGCCGCCGCGAAGCCCTGCGCCGCCCGCGCGGCCCACAAAGAGGGTCCGTCCCAGGCCAGCCCGCAGGCGAGCGACGCCACGGCGAACAGCGCGTTGCCGATCAGCAGGGCGCGTCGCCGCCCGTAACGATCGGCCAGCGCGCCGGCGGCCAGCAGCGTGGCGGTGAAGGCCAGGCTGTAGGCGTCCATCGTCCAGGCATAGGCCGCGAGGCCGAAGCCGAGATCGTCGCCGATGGTCGGCAGGGCGACGACGACGGCCGTGACATCGAGCTGGGTGAGGAAGCCTGCGAAGGAGAGGGCGAGGGCAGGGGTGCGGCGGAAGGTTTTCATGGCGCCCAGTGATGCCGCCTCGCGCGCGCGGGCCCGAGCGCCAAGCATTCACTTCGACATGAATGTGGTTCATGATGGGATAAAATGCGCTCCCTCCCACCCTTCGACGCCCTCGTCGCCTTCGATACGGCGCTGCGTCATCGCAGCATGACGCTTGCGGCGGCTGAACTCGGCATGACGCAGAGCGCCGTCAGCCACCGGCTGCGCCGGCTCGAAGCCTATGTGGGGGCGCCGCTGCTCCATCGCTCCAGCACCGGTCTCAGCGCGACGCCGGCCGGCACGGCGCTCGCGACCGGCCTTGCCGACCTGCTCGATGGCCTGTCCGATCTGCGCGCGCGCTGCCGTGCCGTTGCCGCGCCCTCAGGGCTCAGGGTCGGCGTGGGGGCAGCGCTCGCCGACTACTGGCTGGTGCGGCGGCTGCCGGCCTTTGCCGCCGCGAATGCCGGCCTGGAAGTAGAGCTCGTCATCGTCGAGAGCGAGACCGAGCTGCGGGCCTCCGACATCGACGTCCAGATCCTCTGGCAACCCACCGCGACGGCGCGGTCCTCCTCGACCCAGCGGCTGCTGTTCCAGGAGCAGGTCTTTCCGGTCTGCGTTCCGGGCTTGCTGCCCCGCGGCCGGACGCTGCGTGACCCTAAGGCGCTCGCGACGCTGCCGCTCCTGCACAAGGGAACACCCGGCCGCGGCCAGGGCGCGGAATGGTCATGGCCTGTCTGGTTCGAGCGGCTGGGCATTGCAGGCAAGCCCCCGGCGGCGGCGCTGCGCTTCGGCACCATCCACACGGCGATCTCGGCGGCCTTGCAGGGCGCGGGCGTCGTCATGGCGCGCTCGCTGCTGGTGCACGATGCGTTGAGGGACAGGCGGCTGGTGCGCGTGCTGCCCTCGTCCTGGGACATGCCGTCGAGCAAAGCCCACATCGTGCGCTGGCCCGCCGCCCTGACGGGCGACGAGCGCGTAAGTCGGTTCGTGTCGTGGGCGGTCGGGGAGGCCGAAGCCACCACCGGCCGCCGCGCGGCTCAGCCTTCGCCGAAGGTCCGCTTGTAGGTCTTGGTCATCAGCTCGTCGAAGCGCGAGCCGGGTACGAAGTCGGACATCTCGTCCGGCCGCGTGAGGCCCGGAAGCTGTCGCGCGCAGTCTGACGGTTCGCCGAGAACCTGCGTGATCGGATACAGGGCCGACCAGGCGGGAACGCCCTCGTAGTCTTCCTCTTCGTCCGAGACATGGGTGTTGCGGATCTTGCCCGACGCCGTCTCGATCTCCATGCCGATCATGGTTGTCGCCTTGAACTCCTGCTTGTTCGGCTGGCGAATGAGCTTGGAGCGGCCGGGATAGATGCGGTCGATGAAGCGGTCCATCAGCTTCAGCTTCTCTTCCGGATCGTCGATCACATGCGCCTTACCGAAGGCCATGACGGCGCGATAGTTCACCGAGTGATGGAAGCCGGAGCGCGCCATCACCAGTGAGTCGAGATGCGTGACCGTGAGGCAGACGTCGACGCCTTCCTTCTGGCTACGGATCATGCGGCTGGCCGACGAGCCGTGCCAGTAGAGGTGGCTGCCCTCGCGCCAGAAGCCGGTGGGCGTGCAGTAAGGCCGGCCGTCGATCACATAGGCGATGTGGCAGACCAGGGCGGCATCGAGGATCGCGTGGATGGTCTCCTTGTCGTAGCGACCGCGCTCGTGGACGCGCTTCACCTTGTTCACATTGGTGACGGGATAGCTGTCGGGGGGCGTGACTGAATCGGGAGGGCTCATGGCTTGACCTTTGGCGCACCGGAAAAGGGGTTGCTTGCCGGCAGACCATCGTCGCGATACGGATCAGGCGAAAGAGCCAGTTTGGCGGAAAGAGACTGGACCAGTTTTGAAGCCCCGCATGACGCCCCGCACGAAGCCCCGCTCCCGCCGCGCTCCGCCGCTTGGTCTCGCGCTCGATTCAACCTCGCCCGAGCCGCTGCATCGCCAGATTGGCGAACAGATGCGGCGCGCCATTCTCGAACGGCGGCTGAAGCCCGGCGCGCGCCTGCCCTCGTCGCGTCAGATGGCAGAGGATCTCGACTGCGCGCGGGGCACGGTCGTGCTGGCCTTCGATCAGCTGGTCGCCGAGGGCTACGTGGTGAGCCAGGCCGGGTCGGCCATGTCGGTCGCGGCCAACCTGCCCGACGAGATGCTGACCGTGACGCCGGCCGGCGGCTCGCTCGGGCGCACCGCCGCTACCCGGCCCGCCGTGGCCCGCCGTACGCGGGCGCTGTTGGCCGAGACGCCAGCGCCCGTTCCCGCCGGTCCGCCTCTGGCGTTTCCGACCGGCCAGCCGGATCGCGAGGCATTCCCCTTTGCGCTGTGGGCCAAGCTGCTGGAACGCGAGTGGCGCCGGCCCGGGATCGAGGCGGCGAGCGCCGTGCATCCGTTCGGCCATGCCGGCCTGCGCGAGGCGATCGCGACCTATCTCGGCGTGGCGCGCGGATTCACCTGCGATCCGGCCGAGGTCGTGGTCACGACGGGAATCCGCCACGGGCTCTCGCTGTTCGCCCAGGTCGTGCTCGATGCCGGCGACACGGCCTGGATCGAGGAGCCGGGCTTCGTCGGTGTTCGCGAGGCGCTGGCGGGTTCAGGCGTCAAAGCCGTGCCGGCCGCCATCGACGAAGCGGGTTTCTCGCCGGAAGTGGCGCGGGCACTGGCGCCCGACGCGCGCCTGGCGGTCGTGGCGCCGGCCCATCATTTTCCGCTCGGTACCGTGCTCGGTCTGCAGCGCCGGCTCGAACTTCTGAGCTGGGCCGAACGAGCCAAAGGCTGGATCGCGGAGGACGATTTCGACGGCGAGTACCGCTACAGCGGCCGGCCGCTCGCGCCGCTGCGCGCGCTCGATCGCGCCGGCCGCGTCGCCTATTTCAGCAGCTTCTCCAAGCTGCTCTTCCCCGCGCTTCGGTTGAGCTTCCTCGTGCTGCCGGCCTCGCTGGTCGAAGCAACCGAACGCATCATGGATCGCGTCTCGGTGCGGGCGCCGCTGATGGGCCAGGGCGCGCTCGCCCGCTTCATCGCCGACGGCCATTTCGCCACGCACCTGCGCCGCACCCGACAGCTCTATGCCGGCCGCCGCGAGGCGCTGCTGCAGGCGGCCGCGCGGCATCTCGACGGCCTGCTCACGGTCGCCCCCGATCCCGGCGGCATGCACGTGATCGCCAGTCCCATCTCGCAGATTGCCCGGCGCTTCGACGATGTCGCCGTGACTGCGGCGGCGGCGGAAAAGGGGCTGACTGTCCAGCCGCTCTCGGTCTGCTACGCCGGGCGTGCACGGCGCCACGGCCTCATCCTGGGCTATGCCGGCACGCCCGAAGCGGAGATCGACCGCGCTCTGGTGAAGCTGCGCGACGTGGTTCTGAGCGGGGCCGGCCGCTCCAAGCGCAGGCAGCGTCCTGCCTGAAGCTCTTCCCCCTCGAGTTGGAGGTACTCGTTCAGTCGAGGCCGGCCTTGCCGGGAGCCCAATAGGCCTTGGCGACGATGCGCGTGGCGGGCACGGCCCGGCGCTTCAGCGCCAGCCGGAGCCGTTGAATGGTGGAGGCCTTTCCCGTCAGCACGAAGGTCGGCCCGGCGGCGTCAAGCGCAGGGAGCGCCGCTTCGATCCCCTCGATGTGTGCACCATCCTCTGTCCTGCCAAACAGCGTGACGTCATCGAGGCCGAGACGCGCCATGATCCGGCGGCTGGCGTCGACATCATCGACCTCGAACAGGCACGCGATGGTGCCCGTCCGATCGTGGGACAGGAGCGCGCGTGCCAGTCCGATCGAGGTTTCATCGCCAAGGAGGGCAAGCGGACCCGCCACGGCGCTGAGATCCAGCGAGTGGCGTGGCCCGAAGATGTCGCACGCATCGCCGGGCTCGAGGTCGCGAACCCATGCGCTTCCCGGTCCGTCGCCGTGCGCGTAGCCGAGGATCCGGGTCCGACCGGCAACCGGGTCCCATTCGATCGGCGTGTAGGTTCGCGCGACGAATGCCGACCCCATTGCAATCTGTATCTTCTGTCCGGGCGTCCATGCGATGCCCGCCAGTGCCGGGCCTTCCAGAGTGATCAGCCGGAAGCGATCGGCAATCGTCTCAACCGCGGTGACGGTCGCGTGTCTCATGAACAGGCGCACCAAGGCTCTGCTCAGCCGGCCAGGGACCCTGCTCGCCGCGCGTTCGGGCGATCCTATCGCGAGGATCACGCGGTCCTCACGGTGAATTCGTTGCCACGCCCTTCGTCGACGGGGAGTGGCTGCGAAAGGTACCCGTTCGCGGGATTGCGGACATAGTCCAGATATTCCGGGTCGAAGGCGTTTTCCCCGAGGACGACGGCGCCGGGCTTCAGGCGGGGTTCGACGAGCTTCAGGACCGGAAGATAGAGCGTGAATGCACCATCGATCAGCAACAGGTCCACGCTGTCGCCGGCATCGCGGAGCGTCTCGAGCGCGTCGCCTTCGCGGATCTCCACCAGATCGGCGAGACCCGCCGTGTCGAGGTTGGCGCGTGCGCACGCCACCTTGGCAGGCTCGAGTTCCGTGCCGATGAGACGGCCGCCGCCATTATCGCGGAGCGCGGCGGCGAGATAGATCGTCGAAACCCCCATCGACGTGCCGAACTCGACGATCCTGGTCGCCTTGCAGGCGCGCGCGATCGTGTAGAGGAAGCGGCCATAGGCCGGCGAGACGGCAAGGAAATTGTCGGCGCGGTCGCGATAGATCTTCCGATAGTCCGCCCGCTCCTCAGCGAGCTTTCCAGCGATCATCTGCTCCAGTGTGGTGCCGGACGCGTCGATCTCCGCCATGACTTCGGCCATGTAACCGAGATCCGCCGCTTCGGCGCCCTGGTGAAGCTTGTCCAAAACCTGGGCGAGACACCCGCTGCTCAGTGAATTCACGAGGATTCCTTTCCGATCACGGACGCCGGGGAGGCGTCGACTTGTCCGTATCGATCGGATAGAGGAAACCAGTTGTGGCGTCATTCCGAAGTCTGGACAGATTATTATTCAATCTGGCCAAATCCATTCTCCTGACGGACAGTAAGACGATGCCCATCCTTGCCGACCCTTCTGACTGGATCGATCCCGATGAGGTGCCCCGTCCGATCGTAACCTTCGGGGCCGCGATGGCCGGGGTCGGCAGGATCGAGTTGGATCTCCACAGGCACAAGAAGGGACAGGTGCTGTTCGTTCAGCGCGGCGCCCTGAGCTGCGAGGTCGAAGGCGGGTTATGGATCGTGCCGCCCCGCAGCGCCGTCTGGATTCCCGGCGGGGCGCTCCATGCGATTACAGCGACCGGCGGGCTCGAAGGCTTCGCCGCCTTCGTCGATCCGGCCGTCAGCCGAAGTCTGCCGGAGACTTGCTGCGCCGTATCGGTGACGCCGCTGCTGCGCGAGCTTCTGATCCGCTCCGCGCACCTGCCCGCTCTCTATGATGAAGGCGGTGCGAACTCGCGCCTGGTGGCGGTGCTGCTCGACGAGATTGCGGCGGCGCAGATCGAGGATCTTCATCTGCCGATGCCGATCGACGCCCGGCTCCGCGGGATCGTGGATCTGATGATGGCATCGCCGTCGGATCGGGGAACGTTGGAGGTTTGGGCGAAACGGGCGGGTCTGAGCGAGCGGACCCTGGCGCGGATGATCAGCCGGGAAACGGGCATGAGTTTCGGGCGCTGGCGGCAGCAACTCGGTGTCATGCTTGCCGTGAAGTGGTTGGCGGGGGGCGCGTCGATTCAGCAGGCCGCGGCCGACCTCGGCTACGAAAGTGTGCCAAGCTTCGTGACCATGTTTCGCAAGGCACTCGGGACATCGCCAGGACGCTACATGGCAGAGCGACGGCCCGGGAGCTCTGCGAACAGGCTGGATTCACCGACAGAGGCCGTCCGGAAATAGGGATCCAGAAATGCCCGGGGAGTGTCCGGGAATGGACCGTTCACGCGCCCGCCGGACCGCTTCGCGCCGCTTTGGCGGCTTCGAAGGCAGCCAGTCGTTCGGGGAGCTTGCCGAGCGAGGTGCTGGCCGTCGAGGCCGCCTCGGGTATCGGCAGCGTCTCGTAGAAGTGGCAGGCCACGCGATGGCCGTTGCCGGCGTCGCGCAGTTCGGGTTGCTCCTGCCGGCAGCGCGGCTGGGCGTGGATGCAGCGTGTGTGGAAACGGCAGCCCGGCGGCGGTGCGAAGGGGCTGGGCACGTCGCCGGCCAGCAGCACGCGTTCCTTGCGCACGCTGGGATCGGGGCGCGGGATCGCCGACAGCAGCGCCTGCGTGTAGGGGTGCAGCGGCCGGTCGTAGAGATCGCGCTTGGCTGCGATCTCGACCAGTTGGCCGAGATACATCACCGCGACCCGGTCGCTGATGTGCTTCACCACCGCAAGGTCGTGGGCGATGAAGAGATAGGAGAGGCCGAAGCGTTGCTGCAGGTTCTGCAGCAGGTTCACGATCTGCGCCTGGATCGACACGTCGAGCGCGGAGACCGGCTCGTCGCAGATGATGAGGTCGGGATTGACCGCCAGCGCGCGGGCGATGCCGATGCGCTGGCGCTGGCCGCCGGAGAACTGGTGCGGATAGCGCCGCGCGTGTTCGGGCAGGAGACCCACCACGTCGAGCAGGTCCTTCACCCTTGTCGCACGCTCGGCTGCGGTGTGCAGGTCGTGCACCGCCATCGGCTCGGCCAGGATCTCGCCCACCGTCATGCGCGGGTTCAGCGACGCATAGGGGTCCTGGAAGATGATCTGCATGTGGCGGCGCAGCCGGCGCAGCGCATGCTTGTCGAGGGTCGCGATCTCCTCGCCCTTGAACCGCACCGAGCCCGCGGTCGGGTCCATCAGGCGCAGCACGAGGCGGCCGGTCGTCGACTTGCCGCAGCCCGATTCGCCCACCAGCGCCAGGGTCTCGCCGCGCGCGATCTCGAAGCTCACGCCTTCGACGGCGCGCACCATGCCGATCACCTTGCGGCGGATCAGGCCGCGGCTCACCGGGAAGTGCTTCACCAGCCCGTCGACCTGGAGGACGGGCGTTGCTTCAACGAGTCTCATGCCGCTCTCGCCAGTTCGACCGGCGCCTTCCAGCAGGCGACGCGATGCTCCGGCCCGAGGTCGCGCAGCGGCGGCGGCTCGAGGTGGCAGCGCGAATCGGCGAAGGGGCAGCGCGGCGCAAAGCGGCATCCCTTGGGCTGGTTGTTGGGGCTCGGCACCGAGCCCTCGATGGTCGACAGGCGCTCGCGATCGACCTCGATGCGCGGGATCGAGCCCAGCAGGCCGATCGTGTAGGGGTGCTGCGGATCGACGAACAGCGCGTCGACCGGCGCGCTCTCGACGATCTTGCCGGCATACATCACCACCACCTCGTCGGCGATTTCGGCGATGACGCCGAGATCGTGGGTGATGATCAGCATCGCCATGCCGAGCCGCCGCTGCAGGTCCTGCAGCAGGTCGAGGATCTGCGCCTGGATCGTGACGTCGAGCGCCGTCGTCGGCTCGTCGGCGATCAGCAAGGCGGGCTCGCAGGAGAGCGCCATGGCGATCATCACCCTCTGGCGCATGCCACCGGACAGGAGATGCGGATAATCGTCGACCCGTTGCTTGGCCGAGGGGATTCGCACCAGCTCGAGCATCTCGATGGCTCGGGCCTTGGCGGCCTGCGGCGACAGCTGCGTGTGCGCCAGGATCGCCTCGACGATCTGCTGGCCGATCGTGTGGACCGGATTGAGCGAGGTCATCGGTTCCTGGAAGATCATCGACATCTTGCCGCCGCGCAGGCGACGGCGCTCGTCGGCGGAGAGGCCGAGCACGTCCCGGCCCTCGAACAGGATGGCATCGGCCTCAACCTGGCCGGGGGGGCTCGCTACCAGGCCCATGACGGACAGCGAGGTGACGCTCTTGCCGCAGCCGGATTCGCCGACCAGTCCGACGGTGCGGCCGCGGCCGACGGAAAAGTCGATGCCGTCGACCGCGCGGAACAGGCCGCGGTCGGTGTGGAAGTGGGTGCGGAGACCGCGGACCTCGAGGAGCTTTTCCATCAGTAGGAGTAATCCAGGCCCTTGTAGAAGGTGTTCTGGTAGAGCATGTGCGGTCGCACGCCCTTCAGCCTCTTGAGGCTGGTCGTGTACATCGCGATGTTCATGACCGGCATCCAGAGATGCTCCTCCGTCACCCTCTGCTGGGCCAGGGCGTAGTACTTGGCGCGGTCGGCGTCGGTGATCGAGGCACGGCCCATCTTCAGGTACTCGTCGGTCTTGGCGTCGTTCCAGTTCATGCGGTTGGGCGCCGGCATGTTCTTGGAATCGAAGTAGAAGTTCAGCAGGTCGCCGGACGAGATGTAGGGGAAGGTCACCGTCCACAGCTCGAAGTCCTGCTTGCCCATCTCGGCGGGCGCGATGGTCGAATCGTATCCGACGATCTTCCAGTCGACGCCGATCTTGCGCATGTAGCCCTGGATGGCCTCGGAGACCCGCGGAAAGTAGGCGACCTGGGTGAACAGGACCTTGGGCGCCAGCTTGACGCCGTCCTTCTCGCGGATGCCGTCGCTGCCCACCTTCCAGCCGGCCTCGTCGAGCAGCTTCTTGGCCCGTTCGACATCCTCCTTGATGAGGTTCTTGGTCGAGTCGGCGAAGTCGAGCGCCTTGGGATCGATGAAGGTATAGGCGGGCTCGGCGTTGCCCAGCATGATGCCCTTGACGATGTCGGCGCGGTTGATGGCGATGTTCATCGCCTCGCGCACGCGCTTGTCGGCCACCATGGGACGCGTGGTCTTGTAGCCGTAGTACATCAGCTGGAAGTTGGGCTTGGCTTCCTGGACGTTGAGGTTGGGCGACGCCTTGACCTGCTGAATGAACTGCAGCGGGATCTGGTGGGTGACCTCGAACTGTCCGCCCATCATCGCGGCAACCCGGCTCGAGTCCTCAGGGATGATCTTGATGCTGAGCTTCTCGAATTTCACCGGCCCCTTGTTGGAATACATCGAGGGGCCCCATTTGTAGGCGTCGTGCCGCTTCAGCACGATCTCGGTGCGCGGCTGCCAGCTGTCGAAGCACCAGGGGCCGGTGCCGTCGATCGCCTTGACGCCGTAGTCCTTGCCCAGCGCCTCCACGCTCTCCTTGTTATGGATCGCCGTTGTGAACATGGTGAGCTGCAGCAACAGGTCGGCGAAGGGTTCGTTCAGCTCGTACTCGACCGTGTAGGGATCGGGCGCGCGCAGCTCCTTGATGTTGCCGGCGCGCCAGGCGAGCGGAGCCTTGAGCTCGGGACTGGTCAGCCGCTTGAAGGAATAGATCACGTCCTCGGCGGTGAACTTCTTGCCGCTGCAGAAGCTCACATCGTCGCGCAGCTTGAAGGTGTAGAGCTTGCCGTCCGGGCTGATGGTCCACGACTTGGCGAGGTAGGGAATCGCCGTCTTGCCGTCCCAGTCCATCGCCACCAGCGTGTCCTGGAACATGTTCACGATGTCGGAGGTCGGCGACCAGGTCGTGCGCTGGCCGTCGTAATGCGGTGCATCGAGCGACTTCATCATCCGCAAGGTCTGCGCCTCCGCCACGGGGGAGAGGCCCATCACGCCAAGCAACGCCGTTACGCCCTTCAGGAACTTACGCATCGCTTCCTCGCCTTGTTGTTGTTCAGTGCGTCACGTCGGAATCCTTGTTGGAGGAGTGTGCAGGATCAGCTCTGCAGTCGCGGATCGAGGACGTCGCGCAAGGCGTCGCCCAGGAGATTGGCGGCCAGCACGATCACGAAGATCATGAAGCTGGGGATCGTCGCGATGTGCGGCGCCATGAACAGGAAGTCACGGCCTTGCGCGGCCATCATGCCGAGCTCGGCGGTCGGCGGCTGGGCGCCCATGCCGAGGAAGCCCAGCGCCGAGCCGATCAGGATGATCTGGCCGAAGCGCAGGGTCAGGAACACGAAGATGGTCGAGATGCAGTTGAGCGTGAGATAGCGCCAGATCAGCGTGCGGTCGGAGACGCCGACGGCGCGGCCTGCTTCCATGAATTCCTGGCTCATGATGCCGATCGCGGCGCCGCGCGCCACGCGGGCCACGTCCGGCACGGTCGCGACGACGAGTGCGATCACCACGGCGGTGAGGCCGGCGCCGAAGATCGCCGCCACCGCGAGGCCGATCAGGATCGCCGGGAAGGCCAGCATCACGTCGACCAGCCGCATGATCCAGCCGTCGAGACGGCGATAGTAGGCCGCCAGGATGCCGAGGAAACCGCCCAGGAAGCCGCCGAAGATCACGCCGACCAGTCCCAGCATCAGCGTGTTGCGCGCGCCGAAGATGACACGGCTCAGAATATCGCGGCCGGTATTGTCGGTGCCGAACCAGTGCTCGGCACTGGGCGGTTGCATCACCTTGGTGAGATCGGTGAGATAGGGATCGTAGGGCGCGACCAGCGGCGCGAAGAGGGCGGCGAGACCGATGGCGGTAAGCAGCAGGGCGGCCACCGCCGCCACCTTGTCCCGGGCCAGCCGACGCAGAACGCCGGAGCGGGAGAAGAGGCCGTTCTCTTCGGCGGCTGTCGGTGTGGGGCCGTTGAGGGCGTCGACGCTCATGACCGCTGCATCCTGGGATCGAGGTAGACGTAGAGAACGTCGACGATCAGGTTGATCGAGAGGAAGGCGATCGCGAGGATCATGATCGCGCCCTGTGCCGTCGGGAAATCGCTCGACACGATGGCGCCGACCGCCAGCCGTCCCACGCCCGGCCATGAGAACATCGTCTCGGTGACGACGGCGCCGCCCAGCAGGAACGCGGCCTGCAGGCCGATCAGCGTGACGACGGGAATCATCGCGTTGCGCAGCGCGTGGTGGATGATCACCACCGTCTCGCGCAGGCCCTTGGCGCGGGCGGTGCGGACATAGTCGGCGCCCAGCACTTCGAGCACGGCGGTGCGCGTCAGCCGCGCGATCGGTCCGATCAGCACGCTGCCCAGGGTCAGCGCCGGCAGCACCAGACTCGGCAGGCCGCCGTCCCAGATCGGGCCGGTGCGGCCGGTGAAGGGGAACAGGCCCCACTGGAAGCCCATGTACTGGATCAGCACCAGGCCGATGAAGAAGACCGGCATCGACACGCCGGCGACCGAGACCGCCATGATCGCGCGGTCGACAAGGGTACCGCGCTTCACGGCGGCGAGCGTCCCCAGCGCCAGGCCCAGGGGAATGGCGATCAGCATGCCGCCCAGCATCAGCTCGACCGTCGGACCGATGGTGAGCGCGAGCTCTTCGCTCACCATCTTGTTGGAGATGATGGAGCGGCCGAGATCGCCCTGAAGCACGCGGCCGATATAGTCGGCGAACTGGACGGGGATCGAGCGGTCGAGGCCGAGTTCGAGGCGGATCGCCGCGATGGTCTCGGCCTTGGCGTCGGGCCCGGCGATGATCATCGCCGGATCGGCGGGCACCACCTGCAGGAGACAGAAACACAGGAAGAGAACCCCGAGCAGCGCGGGGAACGAGACCAGCAGGCGGTGGACGATCTGTCTTCCCATGCGCCGTCCTCGGACCGTTTCGGCCAAGGGGGAGCGCGCCGGTTTCCCGACGTGTCTCGGCGCTTCTCCCTGGCAGCCGCTGCTTCGGTCAGACCTGCGCGGCGTTCGTTATGCAGAGATACTGCATGCGATTTTTCGCGATGTCACGCCCAGCCTCCGGCATGCGGCAGGACATGTCCGGTGATGAAGCCCGCACCGTCGGAACAGAGGAAGCAGATCGTGGCGCCGAGCTCGTCCGACTTGCCGAGACGGCCAAGCGGGATCTGTGCCGTCATCTTGGCCATCGCCGCGCTGTTGGCGAGCAGCGCCGGCGGGAAGTAGTCGGGGTTCTCGACATAGTTCGAGCCGACCGCGTTCACCGTGATGCCGTCGCGCCCCAGTTCCTTGGCGAGCGAGGAGACGAGACCGTTGGCTGCGGCGCGCGCCGAGACGTAGGGCGCATAGTTGGCGATGCCGCGCAGCGGCGCGGCCGAGGACACGAACACGATCCGGCCCGACTTGCGCTTGCGCATCGATGGCGCAACGAGCTGCGTCAGCCGGAACGGCGCCACGGCCATGGTTTCCAGCGCATCGCGGAAGTCCTCGACCCGGGCTTCGCCGAGCGGCGCGCGCAGCGCCGGATAGGCGTCGTTGTTCACCAGCGCGTCGATATGACCGTGCCGCTTCAGGGCCAGCTCGACCATCGTCGCCGGCTCCGTCGCCGACAGGGCATGGGCGCCCGGGAACTGCGCTTCGTACTTGCGCCGCGCGCTCGGCGCCTCGAACGACGGATCGTGCGCCAGCACGGTGGCGCCCTGGGCCAGGGCGACCTTTGTGGTGCCGTGCCCTGCGAATTTCTCGACATTGGTGATCAGGATGACCCGGTCTTTCAGCAGCATGGCGATTCCTCTAGGTTGCGGCCCCATGGACCAAGCCCATTCCGACGATCCTAGCGCAGCCCGCCCCGAGGGACAGGCCCCGGAGGGGCGTGCGTCCTTCGGTTTCCGCGACGTGCCGGCTGCCGAAAAGGCCGGTCTGGTGCGCGAGGTCTTCGCCAGCGTGGCGCCGCGCTACGACCTGATGAACGACCTGATGTCGGGCGGCGTGCACCGGCTCTGGAAGAACGCCATGGTCGACGTGGTGAATCCGCGGCCGGGCGAGAAGCTCCTGGATGTGGCGGGCGGCACCGGCGACATCGCCTTCCGCCTGCTGCGCCGCCAGGGCGAACGGCCCGACGTCACCGTGTGCGACATCAATCCCGCGATGCTCGAGGTCGGGCGCGACCGCGCCGTCGACCGCGGGCTGCTGCAGGGGCTCACCTGGGCGACCGGGGATGCGGAGCATCTGCCGTTCCCCGATCGCTCGTTCGACGCCTACACGATCGCCTTCGGCCTGCGGAACGTCACCGACATCGACCAGGCCCTGCGCGACGCCCATCGCGTGCTGAAGCCCGGTGGTCGCTTCTACTGCCTGGAATTCAGCAAGGTGACCTCGGCGCCGGTCGGCCGCGTCTACGACGCCTATTCGGAGCGCGCACTGCCGTTCTTCGGCAAGGTCATTGCCCGGGATGCCGAGTCCTATCGCTATCTCCACGAGAGCATCCGCCGCTTTCCGCCGCAGCGCGAGCTGGCGTCGCGCATGCGGGCCGCCGGCTTCGAGAACGTCTCCTGGCGCGACATGTCGCTGGGCGTCGTGGCGCTGCATCAGGGCTGGCGCATCTAGATGTTCCGCGCGCTCCGCAATGCCTGGCGCCTGCTGCGTATGGCGGTGAGCTTCGCTCGCCACGACGCGCTGTTTCCGCTCGAGTCGCTGGGCATCGCGCCGGCGCTGATCGCCTGGGCGCGTCTCTTCGCACCGCGCCAGGATCCGCGCCGGCCGGGCGAGCGGCTGGCGGCGGCGCTGCAGGACATGGGTCCGTCCTTCATCAAACTGGGTCAGGCGCTCTCGACCCGCGCCGACCTTCTGAGCGAAGAGGTGGCCGCCGATCTCGCGCGCCTGCAGGACCATATCCCGGCGTTTCCCGGCGCTGAGGCGCGCCGCATCGTCGAGAGCGAACTCGGGCAGCCGCTCGGTAACATCTTCTCGCAGTTCGACGACGTGCCCGTGGCGGCGGCGTCGATCGCCCAGGTGCATTTCGCGGTCACCGCCGACGGTCGCGATGTCGCCGTGAAGGTGCTGCGGCCCGGCATCGCGAAGGCCTTCGAGCAGGATCTCGATCTCTTCTATTGGGTCGCCGAACTGGTCGAGCGCACGCAGCCGCGTTTCCGCCGCTTGAAGCCGGTCGAATCGGTGCGCGCTTTCGCCGATGTCGTGCGGGTCGAGATGGACCTGCGCATGGAGGCGGCGGCGGCCGAGGAACTGGGCGAGAATTTCGCCGACGATCCGAACTATCGGGCGCCGAAGATCGACTGGGACCGCACCGCCGAGCGCGTGATGACGCAGGAGCGGGTCGACGGCATCCCGATCGGCGATCGCGACGCCATCATCGCCGCCGGCCACGATCCGCACGAGATCATGAGGAAGTGCGCCGAAGCGTTCTTCTATCAGGTGTTCCGCGACGGCTTCTTCCATGCCGACATGCATGGCGGCAACGCCTTCGTCGATCGCCAGGGCACCATCGTCCCGGTCGATTTCGGCATCATGGGCCGGGTCGACTCCGATACGCGCGGCTATCTCGCCGAGCTGCTGGTTGCCTTCCTGCGACGCGACTATCGCGCCGTTGCCGAAGTGCAATTCCGCGCGGGCTACGTGCCGCCCGACCAGTCGGTTGAAACCTTTGCACAGGCCTGCCGCTCGATCGGAGAGCCGATCTTCGGCAAGCCCAGCCACCAGATCTCGATCGCCCGCCTGCTGGCGCAGATGCTGCGCGTCACCGAGCAGTTCGAGATGAGTGCGCAGCCGCAGCTCCTGCTGCTGCAGAAGACCATGCTGATGGCCGAGGGCATGGGCACCAAGCTCAATCCCGAAGTCAACATCTGGGAGCTGGCGCGTCCCCTGATCGAGGACTGGATGGTCACCCATTTCGGCCCGCGCGCCACCGTCGGCCGCGCGGTCGACGATCTCGCCCAGGGGCTGCGCCGCCTGCCGCGCCTGATCGACAGCCTGCATCTCCTGGCCGAGCATGAGCGGCTCAATGCCGAGCGCGACGCGCTGCAGCCGCCGCCGGCTGGCCGCCTGTGGCGCCCCGGCTTCGCCGAGACCGTCGCCATCCTGGCCCTGGTGGCCGCCATCGCCGCCTGGTGGCACTGAACCCGTGCCGACCGACCAGATCGTCATCGGCCTCGCGATCTTCCTGCTCGCGGGTACCGTCAAGGGCCTGGTGGGCCTCGGTTTGCCGGCTATCTCCATCGCGTTGATGTCGCTCTTCCTGCCGCTGTCGGAGGCGATCGCGCTGATCGCCTTGCCGACGATCGTCACGAACGTCTGGCAGGCTTCGGTGGGCGGTCATTTCTGGCACATCGTTCGCCGCCAGTGGCCGCTGATGTTGCCGCTGACGGTGGTGCTCTACCTGACGGTCTGGCTGATCGGCCAGAAGGGTCCGGGCTGGGCCTTCGTGGTGCTGGGCACGGTGCTGATCGTCTACAGCGCTCTCGGCCTGCTGCGCATCCGGCTCACCATCCACGCCGATCTCGAGAAGCCGCTGGCGCCGGTCATCGGCGTCGTGTCGGGCTTCGTGGCGGGCCTGGTCGGGGTGCCGATCATCCCGCTGATGCCGTACCTGCAGGGGCTCGACATCAAGCCGGTCGAACTGGTCCAGACCCTGGGCGTGGTGCTGTGCGCCACGTCGCTGACCCTGACGGCCTCGCTTCTGTTCTTCGGCATGCTCGACGGGCCGCGCGCCCTCGTCTCGGCCGCCGCCGTCGTGCCGGCGATCGGCGGCATGTGGCTTGGCCAGCAGATCCGCTCGCGGCTCTCGGTCGAGCAGTTCCGCCTGGCTGTCTTCTGGGCGCTGCTGCTCACCGGCCTCTATACTGTCGCCACCCGGCTCTTGTGATAGGCTGAACGCCATGTTGCACGGCAAGCGTATCCTGCTGATCGTCGCGGGCGGAATTGCCGCCTTCAAGTCGGCTGAACTGATCCGTCTCCTGCGCGGGCGCGGCGCCTCGGTGCGCTGTGTGCTGACGGAAGCCGGCGCGAAATTCGTGACGCCCCTCACGCTGCAGGCCCTCTCGGAAGACCGTGTCTATGGCGACATGTTCTCCCTGACCGATGAGAGCGAGATGGGCCACATCCAGCTCTCGCGCGATGCCGACCTGCTGGTCGTGGCGCCCGCGACCGCCGATCTGCTGGCGCGCATGGCGGGCGGCCTGGCCAACGATCTGGCGGCCACCGTGCTGCTCGCCACCGACAAGCCGGTGCTCGCCGCGCCGGCGATGAACGTGCGCATGTGGACCCATGCCGCGACCGTGGCCAACGTCGAAACGCTGAAGAAACGCGGCGTCACCTTCGTGGGTCCCAACGATGGCGCCATGGCCTGCAACGAACACGGCCCCGGCCGCATGTCGGAGCCGGCCGAGATCGTCGCCGCCATCGACGCGATGCTGGGGCGCGACCGACCGCTCGCCGGCAGGCGCGCGCTGGTCACCTCGGGTCCGACCCGCGAGGCGCTGGATCCGGTGCGCTTCATCTCGAACCATTCCTCGGGCAAGCAAGGCCATGCCATCGCCGGGGCGCTGGCCCAGCTCGGCGCCGACGTCACCCTGGTGAGCGGCCCGGTCGCGGTGCCGGATCCGCAGGGCGTGAAAGTCGTGCGCATCGAATCGGCCGACCAGATGCTCGCGGCCTGTCTCGACGCCGGCCCGCTCGACATCGCCGTCTGCGCCGCCGCCGTCGCCGACTGGAAGGCGGCCAGGCCGGCCACCGGGAAGATCAAGAAACAGGCAGGTGCGCCGCCACCTGCGCTCGAACTCACTCCCAATCCCGATATTCTGGCTACACTCTCCAAGGCCGGCCCCCGGCGACCGGTCCTGGTGGTGGGCTTCGCCGCCGAGACCGAGAACGTGGTGGCCAACGCCGTCGAAAAGCGCACCCGCAAGGGCTGCGACTGGATCGTGGCCAACGACGTGTCGCCGGCCACCGGTACCTTCGGCGGCGAGCGCAATACCGTGCATCTGATCACGGCAGCTTGCACCGAGGACTGGCCGCCGCTCGGCAAGGGCGATGTTGCCATGCGTCTCGCCGGCCGGATCGCGCTGCATCTCGCGCAGGCAGACAAGGCACAGGCGGCAGAGTGATTGCCCGGCCCAATTTTGAGCGGGCCGGCGGATTTTTTGAACAATGGGGAGCCGATGACGGGCGTCGAGAGCGTCGAAATCGAGATCGTGCGGCTGCCGCACGGCCATGACCTGCCGCTGCCGGACTATGCGACGGCCGCCGCTGCCGGGGCGGACCTGCTGGCTGCGATCGACCAGCCGATCGAGCTGGGGCCGCTCGAGCGCCGGATCGTTCCAACGGGCGTGTCCATTGCCCTGCCGGTAGGTTTCGAGGCCCAGGTCCGACCGCGCTCCGGCTTGGCCGCCAAGCATGGCGTCACGGTCGCCAATGCCCCCGGCACCATCGATGCAGACTATCGCGGCGAGGTCGGCGTCATCCTGATCAACCTCGGCAAGGAGCCATTTCGCATCGAGCGCGGCATGCGAATTGCACAGATTATCATTGCGCGTCACGCTCGTGCCGCCTGGCGGGAGGTCTCGGCCCTCGACCAAACGGCGCGCGGCGCGGGCGGCTTCGGTTCGACGGGAGTAACGGCCGGCTCGATCAAGAGGGCCTGAAGAGGGACGAGAGAACGGGATGCCTCGCCTCAGCAAGAAAACGATGTTCGCGATCGAGGCGGTTCTCGACGTGGCGTTCCATGTCGGCGATCACCCGGTGCGCAGCGGTGACATCACCGAGCGCCAGCGCATTCCCAAGCGATATCTCGAGCAGGTCCTGCAGCACCTGGTGCGCGCGGGGATCCTGTCCGGCAAGCGCGGGCCCCGCGGCGGCTATCGGCTGGGCCGGGACAAGGCCAGCATCACCCTGGGCGAGGTCGTGCGGGTGGTGCGCAACCTCGAGGTCGAGACCGAGCCCAGCGATCCGTCGATCGGCTCACCGCTCGCCCACGAGGTCGTGTGGCCGCTGTGGGAGAAGCTGCGTGAGGAAATGATGGCGCAGCTCGACGACGTCACCATCGAGGATCTCTGCCAGCAGGCGCGCTCCAAGGGCCTCAACGTTGCGCCGGCGCAGCCCCACGCGGGGCACGCGACGATCTGATATACAGCTCCCCGATTTTCATCCGGAGGAGCAAGACATGGCCAAGAAGACCGCTGTCGCAAAGGCGAAGAAAGCCAAGCCCGCACCGCGCAACAAGAAGCTCTACGACGAGGGCATGAAGATGCGTAAGGCCGTGCTCGGCGCGGCCTATGTCGACAACTCGCTGGCCGGCGCGGCCGACGACGAGTTCATGATGGCCTTCCAGGACATCACCACCGAATATTGCTGGGGCTATGCCTGGACGCGGCCGGGCCTTTCGAAGAAGAACCGCTCGATGCTGAACCTCGCTATGCTGGCGGCGCTCAACCGCGGCCCCGAGCTCAAGCTGCACATCAACGGTGCGCTGAACAACGGCCTGACCAAGGACGAGATCAAGGAGATCTTCCTCCAGGTCGCGATCTATTGCGGCATCCCCGCGAGCCTCGACGCCTTCAAGACCGCCCGCGACGTGTTCAAGGACCGCGGCGTCTGAACCCTCAACGGCCAAAGGTCCCTCGGCCTGCGGCCTCGGGATGACAATGGGGGTGTGAGGACCAGGGGGCGCAAAGCTCGTCGGTCCATATGCACAATTGTCATCCCGAGCGTAACGAGGGACCTTTCTCTCAGGGTGGTGCGATGACACGGCTGCGCAAGGCGCAGGCGGGTGAGGCGGCCAGCCTCACCGCGCTCTGCCTGAGGTCGAAGGCGCATTGGGGCTACGACGCGGAGTTCATGCGACTCTGCGTCCCCTCGCTCACGGTCGAGGAGCGCAGCATCGCCGAGGGGCGCGTGCTGGTGGCAATCGACGAAGCCGGTCGAACGGCCGGTACCGTCAGTGTCGGCCGCGACGGTGACGATGCCGAGCTGGCGCTGATGTTCGTCGAACCGGCCGCCATGGGCGGCGGGACGGGGCGCCTGCTGTTCGAAGCTGCTGTCGCCTTGGCGCGGCAGCTGGGATACCGGCGCATGACCATCCTCGCCGACGTGAACGCCGCCCGCTTCTACGAGCGCATGGGCGCCCGCTATCTGCGAAACGAGCCGTCGGATGCGATTCCCGGTCGCGTCCTGCCGTTCTATGAATACGACCTCACGTCAGGAGCCTCGTCATGACCACGCTCGCACCTCCCGCCACCATCGCCTTCATCGGGCTCGGCATGATGGGCCGTCCGATGGCGACCCGCCTCGCCGAAGCGGGCTTCAAGCTGCGCGTGTTCGACGTCTCGCAGAAGGCGGTCTCCGATTTCGTCGGCGCCCATCCGTCGGCGCTGGCCACGGCCTCGGCGAAGGCCGCCGCCCAGGGCGCCGCGGCGCTGATCACGATGTTGCCCGACGGCAAGATCGTGCGGCAGGCCATCCTCGACGGGCAGGACCCTGCGATCGAGGGGCTTCAGGCAGGCGCGGTGGTCATGGACATGAGCTCGTCCAACCCGGTGGACACCCAGAAGCTCGCGCGCGATCTCGCGGCCCGCGGCGTGGCCCTGCTCGATGCGCCGGTCTCCGGGGGCGTGAAGCGCGCGATCGACGGTTCGCTCAGCATCATGGTGGGCGGCGCGGCCGCCGATCTCGAACGGGCGCGGCCCGTCTTCGGCGCCATGGGCAAGACCATCACCCTGTGCGGTCCCGCCGGTGCGGGACATGCGCTGAAGGCCCTGAACAACTATCTCTCGGCCGCCGGCCTCGTCGCCATGTGCGAGGCCCTGGTCGTGGGCGAATCGTTCGGGCTCGATCCCGGAACGATGGTCGACGTCTTCAACAGCTCGACCGGCAAGAGCAACGCCACCGAGGTGAAGGGCCGCCAGTTCGTCGTGTCGCGCACGTTCGCGGCCGGATTCACGACCGCGCTGATGGCCAAGGATCTGCGCACCGCGGGTGACGTCGCCAATCATCTGAAGGTCAACGTACCGGGCCTTCAGCAGGCCGTGGCCTACTGGACGGCAGCCGACGGCAAGCTGGGCAAGGGCGCCGACCATACCGAGATCTTCCGCTACGCCGAGATGCTGGCCGAAGGCGAGTGACGGGGCACGGCTGCCGCGTTCCGGCGGAGCCCGTCTTTACAGGGCAGGGGGCGGCGTTTATACAAGCGCCACCCAGGGCCCTTGGCGCCGTCTCCCCGGCGGCAACTCGATAGGGTCCATCCAAGTACGACACAGCGCTGTTTTCAGGTTCGGCCGTTCCGGTCGCTGCAAGCGCGTGCGTCATTTCCCCCACAGACTGAAGACCCATGAATCTCCAAGACCTCAAGAAGAAGAAGCCCCCCGAACTCCTGGCCTTTGCCGAAGAGCAGGGTGTGGAGGGTGCGGCGATGATGCGCCGCCAGGAGCTGATGTTCGCCATCCTCCAGAAGCTGGCCGCCGCCGACCAGGCGATCTTCGGTGTCGGCACCATCGAGGTGATTCCCGACGGCTTCGGCTACCTGCGCTCGATGGAAGCCAACTACCTGCCCGGCGCCGACGACATCTATGTCAGCCCCCAGCAGGTCCGTAAGTTCGGCCTGCGCACCGGCGACACGGTCGAAGGCGAGATCCGCGCGCCCAAGGACGGCGAGCGCTACTTCGCCATGGTGCAGATCAACAAGATCAACTTCGACGATCCCGACTCGCTGCGCCATCGCATCAACTTCGACTCGCTGACGCCGCTTTATCCCGACGAGAAGCTGAAGCTCGAACTCGATGGCGGTGCCGCCGCCATGGCGCCGGTCGTCACCGAGGAAGCGGTGGGCGGTTCGAAGGCGACTTCGTCGGGCCGCGTCGGCACGCGCCGCACCGGCACGCTGACCAAGAAGGCCGGCACGACGGCGCAGCAGCAGCTCGACATCTCGACCCGCGTGATCGACCTGATCGCGCCGATCGGCAAGGGCCAGCGCGCCCTGATCGTGTCGCCGCCGCGCACCGGCAAGACGGTGCTGCTGCAGAACATCGCGCACGCCATCACCGCCAACAATCCCGAGGTCTTCCTCATGGTGCTGCTCGTCGACGAGCGGCCCGAGGAAGTGACGGACATGCAGCGCACGGTGAAGGGCGAGGTCGTGAGCTCGACCTTCGACGAACCGGCCAGCCGTCACGTCGCCGTCGCCGAGATGGTGATCGAGAAGGCCAAGCGCCTGGTCGAGCACAAGAAGGACGTGGTGATCCTCCTCGACTCGATCACCCGCCTCGGCCGCGCCTACAACACCGTGGTGCCGAGCTCGGGCAAGGTGCTGACCGGCGGTGTCGACGCCAACGCGCTGCAGCGCCCGAAGCGCTTCTTCGGTGCGGCCCGCAACATCGAGGAAGGCGGCTCGCTGACCATCATCGCGACCGCCCTGATCGATACCGGCAGCCGCATGGACGAGGTCATCTTCGAGGAGTTCAAGGGCACCGGTAACTCGGAAATCATCCTCGACCGCAAGGTCTCCGACAAGCGCACCTTCCCGGCGATCGACATCACCAAGTCGGGCACCCGCAAGGAAGAGCTGCTGGTCGACCGCGCGACGCTCTCGAAGATGTGGGTGCTGCGCCGCATCCTCATGCCGATGGGCGCGGTGGATGCGATCGAGTTCCTGCTCGACAAGCTCCGCACCTCGAAGACCAACCAGGATTTCTTCGGGTCGATGAATCAATAAGGCGCGCTACGCGCGCCTTATGGTGGGCGGCAGCGCTTGTAACCAAGCGCGAGTCAGGCGCTGTAAACAGCGCCGACCCACACGGCTCAGAATGGACAAGAACTCAAAGAGCGCCGAGCAATCGGCGCTCTTCTTCTTTTACGGCAGATCCCGAGCGTCCCGGCTCGACGCAAACCACAGCCAGAGCGCGGCCTGCATCGCCAGCACGGCGAGGGTCACGATCTGGTGCGCCTGGGCGCGCGGCAGGCCCTGCGTCGCCTCCATCCAGGCCAACGCCGGCCCGATCGACGCCTGCAGGACGAAGGCGATCAGCATGCACACGAGGTTGAGCGTCGTGTTGACCCGGCCGGCCAGTTCGGGCGCGAAGGCGCGCGTGACCAGCGCGTAGCAGACCACCGGCATTCCACCGAACATCACATAGGCGAACCACAGGAGCTTGGGTGCCGCCGTGACGTTGAGCGCGATCGGGATGTGGATCGCGAGGAACAGCATCCCGTAGACCAGCAGCACCCGGCCGCCGCGAATGCCGCGCCGGTGCAGCAGGTCGACGATTATGCCGCTGAAGAAATAGCCGGGCACGATGGCGATCGAGAGCGCGAACAGGGCGACGCCGACCGATGGCTCGTCGAGATGGGCCACGTCGCGCAGCCAGCCGGCGGCCCAGAAG
The DNA here is from genome assembly GCF_965279625.1 of Reyranella sp. Classification (GTDB taxonomy): domain Bacteria; phylum Pseudomonadota; class Alphaproteobacteria; order Reyranellales; family Reyranellaceae; genus Reyranella. The sequence continues at coordinate 3,179,892 of NZ_OZ257251.1, read as the reverse complement.
CTCGCGTAGCAGATCCAGACGCCCAGCGAGAAGGTGGGCGCCAGGCCCGCGCTCCAGAAGACTCGCGACTTCAGCACACCTGTGAGGCCACGCAGTTCGTCGGTCAGGCGACTCTTGCCGCCGCGTTCGTAACCGGGCGCGGCGAGCAGCTGGTAGATCGCCACGGCGACGGTGATGGCGGCGAGTCCCAGGAACACCTCTCGCCAGTCGAAGTCGACCAGCAGCCACTGCACCGGGCGTGTCGCCATCGCAGCGCCCAGCCCGCCGAACGTCATCATGACCGCGTTGACCAGCGGCAGGCGACCGATCGGCCAGTAGAGGACATTGGCCTTGAAGCCGCACATCAGCGCGACGGACAGGCCGAGACCGATCAGGGCACGACCGATGCTCAGCATGATGACGTCCTGGCCGAGCGCGAAGATGACGGCACCCAACGCGGTCGCCAGCAGCATGACCGGCGCCACGCGCCGTGGCCCGAAGCGATCGAGGGCAACACCGGCGGGAAGCTGGGCCACCACGAAGGCGGCGAGGTACATCGAGGTCACGACGCCGATGGCGGAATCGTCCAGGCCGAGCTCACCGCGCAGCGCGGGCGCGACCACGGCATTGAGCGAGCGGAAGAGGAAGCTCAGGAAATAGCCGAGGGCAAACGGCAGGAACGCCGTCAGAACGAGCTTCAAGAGCGGTCGCCTGTCCTGGCGAACACCGCGCTTGCGTGGACGATCCGCTCCTCGCCGACCTTCAGGTAGCAGTTGGCGAAGGCCAGCCGTCCGCCGACCTTGTGCACGTCGACATGGGCCTCGACCCAGTCGCCGATCTTCGCCGAACCCGCAAAGTCGGTCTTCACGCTCGCGGTCACGATCAGCGGCGAGGGCGTCTGGCTCCGCGTCGTGCGATAGCCCAGCGAGATGTCGCACAGGGTCATCAGCAGGCCGCCATGGGCGACGCCGCGCGCATTGGCGTGCTTGGGCTGGATGCGCAGTCCGACCACGAAGGTGCCGTCGCCGTTCTCTCGATAGAAGAACGGCCCGTTATGGTCGAGGAACGGGCTGGTGCGGAACAGCGGCTTGTAGCCGGCTGGTGGATCGGCCGCCGGCGGGTTGCTCTGGTCCATGGATCAGGCCCCCAGGTCGGCGGCGACCGCATGGCGCTGTGCGGCCGAAACATCGACCTTGGGGCCGAACCAGGCCTCGAAGCCTGGCCGCCCCTGGTGCAGCAGCATGCCCAGCCCGTCGATGCAGCGATTGCCCCGGGAGCGGGCGGCGGCCAGCAGGTAGGTTTCGAGCGGCACATAGACGATGTCGTAGACCGCCGCGGTGCGCGGCAGCTTCTCCAGGTCGATGTCGAGACCCGGCTGATCCTTCATGCCGAGGGAGGTCGTGTTGACCAGCAGCGTTGCGCCCTCTAGCAGCTCCGCACGCTCGTCCCACGAGCCGACCACGATGCGCTGACCGCCCGGCGGGGTGAGCGCGACACCGAGATCGACAGCGGTCTCGCGCGTGCGGTTGACGAGCCGCAGCTCGGGCACGCCGACATCCATCAGGCTCGCGACGATGGCGCGGGCGGCGCCGCCGGCTCCCAGCACGACGACCGGCCCGGCGTCCGCCATCCAGTGCGGCGCGTTGTACTTCAGGGCTTCGAGGAAGCCGAACCCATCGGTATTGCGGCCTTCGAGCGTGCCGTCGGCCTGCTTCACGATGGTGTTGACCGCGCCGATGCGTCGGGCGACGGGATCGATGCGATCGAGCAGCGGCAGGATCTCGACCTTGTGCGGCAGGGTGAGGTTGCAGCCGCGCGCGTTGGGCGTCTTCTTGAGAAACGCGACGAGCTCCTCCAGCGCGGCGCGCTGTGGCTTGACGGGCAGCCGTCCGTAGTGGCCGTCGATATGGTGCTGCTTCAGCCAGAATCCGTGCAGGGCGGGGGAGCGCGAATGCTCGACCGGCCAGCCGACGATGGCGGCGAAGGGCCGGCCTGCGGCCTCGGCGAGGAGCGTGTCGTAGGGGTTTGCGGCAGCGCTCATGCGGCGTTCTCCAGCCCGATGCCATGTCCGGCGAGGAACGAAAGCAACGGGAGCAACGGCAGGCCCAGGATGGTGAAATAGTCACCTTCGACCTTCGTGAAGAGATGAGCGCCCACGCCTTCGAGCTGGTAGGCTCCGACGGAGGTCGTCACCGCTTCACCGGCCCGTGCGAGATAGGCATCGAGAAAGGCATCCGGCAGTGGCCGCATGGTGAGCCGGGCGCGGTCGTTGCAATGCCACAGCCGCACGCCGCCTCTGGCCACCACGACCGAGGAATGAAGCTCGTGGGCCTGGCCGGCCAGCGCCTGCAGCTGTTGGCGGGCCGCTGCCATCGTCGGCGGCTTGTCGAACAGGCGGCCGTTGCACGAGAGCGTCGAATCGGCGCCGATCACCATCGCTTCGGGGTTTCGCATCGACACGCGCTTCGCCTTCAGTTCAGCCAGCGTCTCGGCAATGTCCTGCGGCGTCGCCTTCTCGGCCGAAAGACTGAGCTTCACCTCGTCCTCATCGACGCCCGATGTCTCGACCGAAAAGTCGAGGCCGGCATTCTGCAGCATCTGGCGACGCGAGACGCTGGCGGAGGCGAGGATCAGCATGGGCGTTACGCAGGTTCCAGGCGATAGAGGCCCCCACTGTCGGTGTGGGTGACCAGGTAGAGGAGGCCATCGGGCCCCTGACGAACGTCGCGGATATAGGGAAGCAGGTCGACGAGCAACCGCTCTTCCCCGAGGTAGCGGTCGCCGTCGAGTTCGATGCGGATCAGGGCGTTGTCGGAGAGGGCGCCGGTGAACACCGAGCCCTTCCAGCCGGGGAAGCGGTCCCCGCTGTAGAAGGCCAGCCCGCTGGGTGAGATCGAGGGCACCCACACGCGCACCGGATCCTCCATTCCGGGAAGGCTCTTGTTCGGGCTGATGGTCGAGCCGCTATAGTCGATCCCATGCGTCGCGCGGGGCCAGCCATAGTTGGCGCCCGCCTTCAGCAGGTTGAGTTCGTCGCCGCCGCGCGGCCCGTGCTCGGCCACCCAGATGCGGCCGGTGGCGGGATTCATCGCCATGCCCTGTGGGTTGCGATGGCCCCAGGTGAAGATCTCCGGTCGCGCGCCCTCACGGCCGACGAAGGGATTGTCCGGCGGGACCGAGCCGTCGTCGCGCAGCCGCACGACCTTGCCTCCGAGATCGGCGAGGTTCTGCGCACGCTGCATCTGGTAGCGCTCGCCGCAGGTCACGTAGAGCAGACCCGCTTGGTCGAAGACGATGCGCGAGCCGAAGTGCAGGCCGCCTGACGTGCGCGGCAGCGCCTCGAAGAGGCGCTGCACGCCGACTAGGGCATTGTTGCGGAACTCGGCCCGCGCCAGGACCGTCGCGGCGCCACCCTCGCCCTCGCCGGAATAGGTGAGATAGAGCTGGGCGTTCCGGGCGAAGTCGGGATGCAGGCAGATGTCGAGCAGTCCGCCCTGGCCCCGCGCAAAGACCTTGGGCAAGCCGCCGACGGGCGCCCGTTCCAGCCGGCCGTTGGCGAAGATCCGCAGCCGGCCCGGCCGCTCGGTGATCAGCAGGCGGCCGTCGGGCAGGAAGGCCATGCCCCACGGCTGTTCGAGGTCCAGCGTGAGCATTCTCAGACTGTAGGAAACCTTGCTGCTGCGCATGACCTGTTGGGCGCGCGCCACGGCAGGGGCTGCCAGTGCGGCGGCTACGGTCGCGGTGAGGAGGCGGCGACGTCCGAGAAAGACCTTCCCGAGCATAAACTCTCCTGTCGAAGGTCGCGCCGGGCTGGCGCATGAAAAGCCGGTCACTATACTCGACGCGCGCAAGCAGGCGACGTTCCCCGGTCGCCGCTGCAAGGGGAGAAATTTCAGATGTCCAAGTCCATCCTGATTCACGAAAACGGCGGCCCCGAGAAGATGAAGTTCGAGGACGTCGAGGTCGGCAAGCCCGGTCCCGGCCAGGTCAAGCTTCGTCACACGGCCATCGGCCTGAACTTCATCGACGTCTATACCCGCTCCGGCCTTTACCCGACGCCGCTGCCCAACGCGGTCGGTCGCGAAGCCGCCGGCGTCATCGTCGAGGTCGGGCCCCGGGTGAAGGGCTTCAAGAAAGGCGACCGCGTCGCTTATTGCGGCGTGCTGGGCGCCTACTGCCAGGAGCGCCTGATGGGCGTCGAACAGCTCGTGCAGGTGCCGAAGGGCGTCAGCGACGAGCAGGCCGCTGCGATCATGCTGAAGGGCATGACGACCGAGTATCTCGTCGACCGGACGGCGAAGGCCTGGCTGAAGAAGGGCGACACGATCCTGTTCCATGCCGCCGCCGGCGGCGTCGGGCTGCTGTTCGGCCAGTGGGCCAAGGCGCGCGGCTACAAGGTGATCGGCACGACGTCGTCGCCCGAGAAGGCCGCTCTCGCCAAGAAGAACGGCTACAAGTGGGTGATCGACTACACCAAGCAGGACATCGTGGCCGAGGTGAAGAAGATCACCAAGAACAAGGGCGTGCCCGTGGTATTCGACGGCGTCGGCAAGGACACCTGGGCGGCCTCGCTCGACTGCCTGCAGCCGCGCGGCCTGATGGTCTCCTTCGGCAACGCCTCGGGCGCCGTCGCACCGGTGCCGATCGGCATCCTCAACGCCAAGGGCTCGCTCTACCTGACGCGCCCCAGCCTCGCCGCCTACACGGCCACACGAGCCGACCTCGAGGCCAGCGCCCGGTCGCTGTTCAAGATGGTGAAGAGCGGCAAGGTGAAGATCTCGATCGACCAGCACTATCCGCTGGCCGAGGCCGCCCAGGCGCACGCGGACCTCGAGGGTCGCAAGACCACGGGCCAGACCGTCCTGGTTCCCTAGCGCCCACAAAGCCTCATCCTGGGGAGCGCTCGGCAGGAGCGCGTCTCGCAGGGTGGGCGAGCACCACGTCTGTGGCCCATCCTTCGAGACGGCCGCTGCAGCGGCCTCCTCGGGATGAGGCAGGCGAGGGGAACTTGAGTCGGAAAGAGTTCTAGATGGTCATCGTCGGACTGACCGGGTCGATCGGCATGGGCAAGTCGACCGCAGCGAAGATGCTGCGGGAGATGGGTGTCCCCGTGTACGACGCCGATGCCGCCGTTCACACCCTTCAGGCGCCGGGTGGCGCGGCGCTGCCCGGTATCGAGGCGGCATTTCCCGGTGTCGTGAAGGCGGGCGTGCTCGACCGTCAGGCGCTGGGCGCCCGCGTCTTCGGCAACAAGGAAGCGTTGCGTCGCCTGGAGGCGATCGTGCATCCGCTGGTCCACCGCATGCAGCGTGCCTTCCTGCGGCGCGCCGCGCTCGCCGGCGAGAAGCTGGTGGTGCTCGACATCCCGCTGCTGTTCGAGGGGATGGGAGAGCGTCGCGTCGATGCCACGCTGGTGGTCAGCGCCCCTGCCTTCCTGCAGCGTCGCCGCGTCATGGCGCGGCCCGGCATGACGGCGGACAAGTTCGAAGGCATCCTGCGTCAGCAGGTGCCGGACGCGCTGAAGCGGCGCAAGGCCAGCATCGTAATCCCGACCGGCATGGGCCTCGCTCCGACACGGGCCGCCCTCGGCAAAGCCGTGGCCGAGTTGCGCGGCCTGCGCGGACAGTTCTGGCCGCCCAATCCGTGGCGCGAGAAATTCACAGCCCGCCTCGCGCGTGCGCGTCGCAAGTAGGCAGGCAAACAGGCTACAAGATCGGGATGCGTGAAGTCGTCCTCGATACCGAGACCACCGGCCTCGATCCGCTCTCCGGCAACCGCATTGTCGAGATCGGCTGCATCGAGCTGGTGAACCTCGTGGCCACCGGCCGCTCGCTGCAGCTCTATCTGAATCCCGAGATGCCGATGCCGGCCGGGGCGCAGGAAGTGCACGGTCTCTCCGACGAATTCCTGGCCGACAAGCCACTGTTTGCCGACAAGGTCGACGAGCTGCTCGAATTCCTGAGTGACGCCCAGCTCGTCATCCACAACGCGCAGTTCGACCTGGGCTTCCTGAACGCCGAGCTCGCTCGCGTCGGCAAGCCCAAGCTCACGAACGATTATATCGACACCGTAACGATGGCGCGCCGCAAGTTTCCGGGCCAGCGCGCCAGCCTCGACTCGCTGTGCGATCGATTCGGCATCGACAACACCAAGCGCACCAAGCACGGCGCGCTGCTCGATTCGGAGCTTCTGGCGGAAGTCTATCTGGAGCTGAGCGGCGGCAGGCAGCGCGACCTCGGGCTGGCGCCAGAGATGGTCGCGACGGGTGTGCAAGGCCTCATGGACCAGAGTCGGCCCATCCGGCCGCCCCGGCCGCATGCGGCAAGCCCTGCCGAGCTCGCCGCACATGTCGAGTTCCTGAAGAAGATCAGCGATCCGCTCTGGCTGAAGGTCGACGCTTAGGCGTGACCGACGGGGCCGGCGGGGACGCCCGGCATCTGGCCGCCATTGGCCTCGAGCTGCTGGCGATAGAGCGCCACGAAGTCGACCGGCGCGATGTTGAGCGGCGGGAAGCCCGCCTCGCGCGTGGCGTTGGCCACGATGGCGCGGGCGAACGGGAAGAGCAGGCGCGGCGTCTCGATGAACAGCATCGGGCCGAAAGCCTCCTGCGGGATTTCGCCCAGGGTCACGGTGCCGGCGTAGATCAGCTCGAGCATGAACAGCGGCTCTTTCTCCGGCGTATGCGCGGAGGCCTCGATCGTCAGCGACACTTCGAAGGTCTTGGCGTCGAACTGACGATTGGCCACCTGCACGTTCAGGGTGAGCTGCGGCTGCGTCTGCTCGATCAGGCTCTGCGGCGCGCGCGGATTTTCGAAGCTGAAATCCTTGATGTACTGGCCGTGCATCGTGAGGGGGGCGGCGGGGCCTGCCTGGGCGGTCGTGCCGGCGGGCGGGGCGGACGGCGGAGGGGTGGTCGTCATGGCGCTCTTCCAATCGTCTTGGACAAAAGTTTGCTGCGGCGCGGCGGTACCATGCAGGGCTGCACTGCACAAGCAGCGGGCAGACTCCGGCGTCGGGCAATTGCCAAGGTGCGGGGCACCGGCGAAAATGAGGCTCCGTTATTTGCATCCTCCGGCACCCATGACCCGCTCCTCTCCGCGCCCGCTGATCGGTGTTTCCGCCTGCCTCAAGGAGAACGGTCGCGGCGGTTGGCATCACACGGTCGGCGAGAAATACGTCCAGGCGGCGATCCGCGCCGTCGGCGGCCTGCCGGTCCTGATCCCCGCCATCGGGCCGGAGTTCGGGGATGAACCCGGCTTCCTCGAGGCGATGGATCGTCTGCTCGACAGTCTCGATGGCGTGCTGCTGACCGGCAGCCCCTCCAATGTCGAGCCGCATCATTATGGCAAGGAGAGCCGCGAGGGCACGCTGCACGACCCTGCCCGCGATTCCACCACGCTGCCGCTGATCCGGCACACGATCGACCGCGGTGTGCCGCTGTTCGCGATCTGCCGCGGGCTGCAGGAGGTCAATGTCGCGCTGGGGGGATCGCTTCACCAGCATGTGCACGAGGTCGAGGGACGGCGCGATCACCGCTCGCCCAAGTCGCCCGACATGGACGTGAACTATGCGCCGGCCCACGACATCGACATCGCCGAAGGCGGCCTGCTGCAGAACCTGCTCGGAACCCGACGCGCGACGGTCAACTCGCTGCACGGACAGGGCGTCGACACGCTGGCGCCGCGCGCGCGGCTCGAGGCGACCTGCTGCGAGGACGGGCAGGTCGAGGCGCTGAGCGTGCCCGACGCGCCGGGCTTCGTGCTCGCTCTGCAATGGCACCCCGAATACAAGGCGCTCGAAAACCCGGTCTCGATGAAGCTCTTCGATGCCTTCGCCGCTGCCTGCCGGGCGCGGATGGTGGCGCGAACCGTGCCGATGCTGCGCGCCGCCGAATAGGGCCGCCATGTCCGCGCCGACCCCGTCAGCATCGACCACGGGCAACAACGCACGGCGCGACTTTTACGAGCGCATCGGCGGCCTCTCGATGGCGCCGCTGTGGGAATCGCTGCACCAGCTCGTGCCGCCCATGCCGGCGCCGAAGTACCAGGCGGCGCACTGGGACTATGACAAGGTCCGCCCGTTCCTGATGGAATCGGGCGCGCTCATCACCGCCAAGGAGGCGGTGCGCAGGGTGCTGATCCTCGAGAACCCAGCCATGACGGGCAGCGCCTGCATCACGCCGACCCTCTATGCCGGCCTGCAGCTGATTCTTCCGGGCGAAGTCGCGCCGAGTCACCGCCACACCCAATCGGCCCTGCGCTTCATCGTCGAAGGCGAGGGCGCCTATACCGCGGTCGACGGCGAGCGCACGATCATGCACGAGGGCGACTTCGTCATCACGCCGACCTGGACCTGGCACGATCACGGCAACGATTCGTCGAAGCCGATGGTGTGGCTGGATGGGCTCGACATCCCGCTGGTCGCGATGTTCAACGCCGGCTTCGCCGAAACCGGCGAGACCGACGAGCAGGTGGTGACGACGCCGCAGGGCACGTCCGACGCGAAGTATGCGAGCGGTCTCCTGCCGGTCGACTGGAAGCCGGCGAAGCAGACCTCGCCGATCTTCAACTATCCCTATGCCCGCACCCGCGAGGCGCTGGAAGGTCTCGCGAGGGCCGGCGCGCCCGACCCCTGCCACGGCTACAAGCTGCGCTACGTCAACCCGGCGAACGGCGGCGCGCCGATCGCCACCATGGGCACCTTCATGCAGTTGCTGCCAAAGGGCTTCGCGACCGCACCCTATCGCAGCACCGACGGCACGGTGTTCTCGGTGGTCGAGGGGGAGGGCGAAAGCCGGATCGGCGATCAGGTGATGTGCTGGAAGAAGCGCGATCATTTCGTCGTGCCGAGCTGGGCCCGGGTCGAGCATCGCGCCGACAGCGACGCCGTCGTGTTCTCCTTCTCCGATCGCCCCATCCAGGAGAAGCTCGACCTGTGGCGCGAGGATCGCGGCGGGAAGTGAAGCTAACTGTCGTCCTGAGCGAAGCGAAGGACCTGACGGATCGACCGAAGCACTCCGCAACGGATGTGAGATCCTTCGCTGCGCTCAGCAACCATTAAGAATGCACTATGCGGCGACGCGGCGAGATGAGATCCACGGGGTGCCGCGGGCGACGACGGCGTTGACCTGGATGAGCATCTTGCGCGCACAGGCGATCATGATCTTACGATGGGGTTTGCCGGCGGTCTTCAGGCGTTGATACAGCGCCTTGATGGCCGGATTCCAGCGGAAGGCTGCCGCGAGGCTGGCGGCATAGAGCGCGCGACGCACCCGATCGCGGCCGCCGCCGATGCGGCTCTGGCCTCTCCATTTGCCCGACTGCCGCACGAAGGGAGCCAGCCCCGCCAGGGAGACAATCGGTTCACGCTCGAGACGCCCGAGTTCGGGCAGCAGCAGCAGCAGGCTGAGCGCGGTGCGCTCGCCGACCCCGTCGACGCTCTGGATCAGTTGCAGCCGGGCCAGCAGGTCAGGCTCGGCGGCGATGCTCTTCATCAGCAGGATCCGCTCTGCCGCCTCGCGCCGTTCCAGCCGCTCGACCTCCCGGCGCAGGAAGCGGCGCACATGCGCCAGATGCGCGGCCTCCAGGCGCGTCTTGGCCCGCACCACGTCGTCCTCCAGCTGCTCGATCAGCCGCAGATGCTCGGCAAGGGGAACCAGCCGCGCATCCGAAGCCTCGTGCACCTTGTCGAGCAACGCCGCGCAGGTGGCGATCAGCGCCGCATCCAGTGGGTCACTCTTGGCCCGGCGCAGGCGGTATTGCGCGAACGCCCGGACCTGTAGGGGCTGCAATACCGCTACTTCGAAGCCGGCCTCGCGCAACGTGCCAGTCACTTCCTGCGAGTACGAACCGGTGGATTCCAGACCGACCCGCACGACCTGCGCCGCGCGGAGCCATTGGATCAGCTGGTGATGGCCGGCCGCACTGTTGTCGAACGCCATGCGGTCTGCCGCGCCGTGCAGCGCCACGTCCAGCCGCGCCTTGCCGATGTCGATCCCGGCTACGACCATGCTAACATCGCTCATCTTCGTCCATCCTGCCTCGTCTTCGAACCTGGAGTTCGGGCAACCATCCGGATCGGGTGAAGAGGCCGGCCGCGATCTTGCTGAGCTCATCCCCCAAAGGGATCAGACGACGTCGATCCGACGACCGGCCGCGCGGGCCCGGATGGCCATCCGGGCCCGCGCGCTCCTTGCGAAGCGTCTAAAGGCTAGCCGTTTTTGCTAAGACGAGGATGACAAGAGAGGGCCAGGTTGTTTTACACCTCCAGCCAGCCCGCTTCCCTGACGCGGTCGCGGTAGGTCTTGCTCACCGGGACCTGCAGGCCGTTGCGCAGGATCAGGACGAGCCGTCCGGCCGTCCGGTCGACCGAGGCGACGGCGCCTTCGGCCACCCACCAGGAGCGATGAACCTGCCGCCCCCGGTCCGGCCCCAGCTCGGCCAGCGCATCGCGGAGCCGCATCAACACCAGGTCGCTGCCGAGGGCGGTGTGGATGCGGAGATAGTGGTCCTCCATCTCCAGCGCGATCAGGTCGCGGCCCAGCGCCGGCGGAACCCGGCGCAGGAAGTCGGGTGCGGCGGACGGGGCTGAGTCGGCCTCGGGGATGGGGGGCGGCTGCGGCAGGGCGGCGACCCGGGCGCGCTCGGCATCGGCCGCCGCGCGCAGGCGCTGCTCGACGAACAGGCCGAACACCACCGCGATGGCCGCCGTGAGCAGGGCGTTCTCGGGGAAGATGTAGGGGGCGGCCCGGAGCGGGATCGGGCGGCCGAGCCACGTTTGGACGACGATGACCTCGAAGGTGCTGGGGATCGCCGCCAGCACGCCGACCAGGGCCATGCGGCCGGCGACCGGCCAGCGGTCGATGGGCTCGATGCGTCCGAACCACGCCGCCAAGGTCACGATCTGCAGCCAGCTCAGCCCGCCGATGATGCCGAAGTAGGCGATGCGGCGGCCGAGCTCCAGGTGCTCGTAGGTGCCGAAGGGCCCGGTCACGCCCAGGACGACGGCGAGCCCGAGGACCGCCGGCAACTGGTACGGCAACGACCGGACATAGGGCGATTCGCGCATCGTGAACGGATGAATGACGGCAGATCGCGAAAAACGCCAGCATTTCCACGAAGCGACGATGGAGCCGGACCGGTAGGGCGCGGAAGGTGAGGGCAACGCCGCCATCCCCGAGGTCCCCAATGCCGTCACTTTTCGAAACCCTTCTTCAGATCGTCAGGAACACCCCGCTCTGGGTGTGGCCGCTGATGGCGCTCGTGGTCTGGCTGGGGGTGCTCGGGCTGCGGACGCGGACCCTGCCGCTGTGGCGGCTGGCGGTGCTGCCGGCCGTCGGCCTCGTCCTGTCCTTCGTCGGACTGGGTCAGGCCGTCCAGCCCGCGCTGGCCCTGGTCGCCTGGCTGGCGGCATTGGCGGCCGCCCTGCCGCTGGGCGACCTGCTGGGCCGCCGCCGCCCCGTGCGGCGCCTCGAGGATGGCCGGCTGGAGATCGCCGGCGGCTGGTTCATGCTGGTCTTCGGCATTGGAATCTTCGCCGCGCGCTATGCGCTGGGCGTCGTCTTCGGGATGGCGCCATCGCTCAGGGCCGAGCCTGCCTGGATCGCCGTGGCGGGCGGCGTTGGCGGCTTCGTGGCCGGCCTTGGCCTCGGCTGGCTGGGCGGTGTGGGCGGCCGGTCCAACCGCTGGATCCGGCGGCTCCGGTGGGCGCCCGCGATCTTCCTGCTCACCGTGGCGGCGGGCCTCGGCGGTGCCATCGCCTTCAGCAGTCCCGGTGAACTGCCGCGCCTGCTCGCGGGCGATTCCCTGCCGGGCATGTCGACCTGGAACATGGCCGAGCTTCCTCCCGTTCAGCGCGTGATGGCGCGCGACGGGGCGCCCCTGGCCTACCGGGTCTATCCGGCCCGGCCCGACCGCGCCGTCGTGCTGGTCCACGGCTCGTCGAGCGCCAGCATCTCGATGCACAAGTCGGCGCAGGCGCTGCAGGCGGCGGGGGCCACGGTCTATTCGATCAGCCTGCGCGGCCATGGCGGAAGCGGCACGGCCATTGGCGACACGTCGTATCGCAGCCAGCTCGACGACGACCTCATGGATTTCCTGAAGGCGACCGGCCTCACGGATCCGAAGATCCAGCGGACCTTGATCGGCTTCTCGTCCGGCGGCGGCTTCGTGCTGCGCGCGGCCAGCGGCGCCAACCGGCAGGCTTTCGATGCCTATCTCGCGGTCTCGCCCTACATCGCGCAGGATGCCCCCACCACGCGACCGGCCTCGGGCGGCTGGGCGAGCGTGGCGGTGCCGCGCGTGATCGCGCTCACGGTCCTCGATGGCTTCGGCCTGCCCTGGTTCCAGGGACTGCCGGTCGTGCGCTTCGCCACCGCTTCGGGGCCGAGCGAGAACCGCACCCCGGCCTACTCCTTCCGGCTGGCCGCGGCGCTTCAACTCAGCCGCGACTGGCGGCGCGAGATTGCGCGCATCGACCGGCCGACGATCGTCGCCGTCGGGGCGAACGACGAATTGTTCCGGGCCGAGCAGTACGCTCCCCTGCTCAAGGAACTCAACCCGCAGATTTCCGTCGAGGTCGTGCCGGGCCTCGGCCATCTCGACATGATTGCCCAGGAGCGGGCCTGCACAGCGATCGCCGCGCTTTGGCGGCGGCTGTCAGGAGAAAGCGGGACCTGAGCCGGGCCGCGACGTCAGGCGACGCGCTTCTTCTGCGCCGCGATGGAGCCGGCGCACTGGTCCGGTGGCAACGGCCGCAGCTGGGTATCGTAGGCGTCGGCAAACTCGGCCTTAAAGGGCTGGCCGTCGCGCTGGTACATCGAGACGAAGAGGGTGCAGGCGTCCGACTTGTAGCGCAGCACCCGGGCCGTTCCGTCCTTGCGATCGAGCTGCGGGGCGCCGAACAAGGCGACCAGTTGGGCCTCGTCGAGACCCTTGATGCGATCCGCAGGGATCGGCGACCCGGCGTTGCGCGAACTGAAGACGCCCTTTTCCCCGGCGCCCAGTGAATATTCCTGGGTGCCGCCCGTCTGGCAGCCACCCAGCAGAAGGATGGCCGCGAGTGCCCCAAATGCAGATCTCATAGATTTACTTTAACGCGGCCCGGTCGGTCGGTTAAGGGGCGGCTTCAGCGTCTGGGCGATGTGCACCATCGTCGCCATGCCGAGCACCGGGACGATCAGGTTGAGGATCGGGACAGTGCCCAGGAACACGATTCCGATGCCCGTCAGCCAGAGTGTGCCGGTATTGGCCTTGCGCCAGGCCTTGACCTCGGCCGGGTCGCGGCGGCGCAGCGCCACCTGCTCGTAGTATTCGCGGCCCGTCAGCAAGCCGTTGACGCCATAGAAAAGGACCGCGCCCAGACCGGCGACGAACAGCGCCACCACATAGAAGGGCAGCATCACCAGATTGATCGCCACGAGGGTGAACAGGAACAGGATGCCCGACCAGAGCCCGGTCCAGAGCGGAATGCCGCGGGCGGGACCGAGTTGCGGATAGTGCCGGGCTTCGACGATGTCGGCGATCCGCTCCATGAAGACGGAGATCACGATGCCGAAGCTCGCCGGGAACAGCATCAGCGCCAGGACCACCACGGCGCCGCCGCCCAGCCAGCGGATGGTCTCGTTCACCCATGACCACTGGAAGGTCGCAAGCGATTGCAACCCCCACCAGGCCAGCACGCCCAATGCGATCTGCAGCACCAGCGACAGAGCCAGCGACTGCCAGACGATGCTGCGCAGCTTGGGATCGCCAAGCTGCTGCACCGCCAGTTCGAAGGCACGGATCATGGGTGGCCCTTCAGGAGTGTGATGTCAGGCCTGCGGGCCGACGACGCCGGTGGCCTTCAGTTCGCCGATCTCCTTGGCCGAGAAGCCGCGCTCGGAGAGGATCTCGTCGGTGTGCTGGCCGCGCTTGGCCGCCGGGCCCTTCACGCCTTCCTTGGTGCGCGAGAAGCGCGGCGCGGCGGCCGGCTGGGCGAAGCCGGCCACGTCGACATAGGCGTTGCGCGCCTTGGCGTGCGCGTGGTGCGGCGCTTCCTTCATGCTCAGCACCGGCGCAAAGCAGATGTCCGTGCCTTCCATGATCGCGCACCATTCGTCGCGCGTCCTGGTCTTGAAGATGGTGCTCAGCCGGTCTTTGAGCTGTCCCCAGGCCTTGCGATCCATCTGCGCCGGCAGCGGCTCGTCCTTCAGGCCGGTCTTCTCGAGCAACAGCGCATAGAACTGCGGTTCGATCGAGCCGATGGAGACATGCTTGCCGTCCTTGGTCTCGTAGGTGCCATAGAAGTGCGCGCCGCCATCGAGCATGTTGCCTTCGCGCTCGTCGTTCCAAAGACCGGCCCCGGCCATGCCGTAGATGCCGCCCAATAGCAGCGCGGCACCGTCGACCATGGCGGCATCGACCACCTGGCCCTTGCCGGAGCGCTGGGCCTCCAGCAGGCCGCACACCATGCCGAAGGCCAGCAGCATGCCGCCGCCGCCGAAATCGCCCACGAGATTGAGGGGCGGCACCGGCTTGTCCTTGCCGCCGATCGCATGCAGCGCGCCGGTCAACGCGATGTAGTTGATATCGTGGCCCGCGGCCTTGGCGAGCGGGCCGTCCTGGCCCCAGCCGGTCATGCGGCCGTAGACGAGCTTGGGATTGCGCGCGAGGCAGACGTCCGGCCCGAGGCCCAGCCGCTCGGCGACACCGGGACGGAACGGCTCGGTCATGCCGTCGGCCTTTTCGATCAGGCGCAGCACGACTTCGACGCCCGCCTTGCTCTGCAGGTCGACCGAGACCGAACGACGGCTCCTGTTGTGAACGGCGAACTTCGGATCGGCCAGCCGGTCCATGACATGCGCCTTGGTGCGGTCGACCCGGATCACGTCGGCGCCCATGTCGCCCAGCATCATCGAGCACATCGGGCCGGGACCGATACCGGCCAGCTCTACGATCGTCAGTCCAGTGAGCGGACCCGCCATGATTTCCTCCTGCAGAATGAGCGTTCTTCTGTCGAACGGCGATGGTAGCCGAAGGGTTCGGCGTTACAAAACCCGTCACGCGGTCTAAAGTCCGCGCCGCGAGTGGGACGGTCGGAGGAAACGGGATGGGGTTGGGCCGCATTGTCGCGTCGGCGGTGATTGCGTTCGGCATGACCGGTGGCGCGTTGGCGCAGCAGGCCGAAGCGCCGCCGCCCAAGGAGTATAACCAGGAATTCCTGGTGCCGGGCTCGTGGTTCCATGGCGTGCATGGGCTTGCCTTCAACAAGGACGATCAGCTGTTCGCCGGCTCGGTGATCGGCCAGACGCTGTATCGCGTCCAGGTCGACTCGGGCGAGGTCGACCGCGTGATCGATCCGCCGACTGGCATGGCCGACGACATCGCCTTCGCCGAGGACGGGACCATGGCCTGGACGGCCTTCCTGATCGGCAAGGTCTATATCCGCAAGCCCAACGGCAAGACGATCGAGGTCGCCCAGGGGCTGAGCGGTCCCAATTCGCTTGCGTTCGGCAAGGATGGGCGACTGTTCGTGTCCGAGGTCTTCCTCGGCGACGCGCTCTACGAGATCGACATCAAGAACGTCGACAAGCCCGACTTCAAGCCGCTGGCGCGCAACGAACTGCGCCGCATCGCCGAGAAGCTGGGCGGCCTCAACGGCTTCGAGGTCCACAAGGACGACGGCTTTCTCTACGGCCCGCTCTGGTTCAAGGGCGAGATCGTGAAGGTGAATCTCGAGAGCGGCGCCACCGAAGTGATCGCCTCGGGCTTCAAGACCCCGGCCGCCGCCAACATCGATCCGCAGAACCGCGACAACCTCTACGTCGTCGATACCGGTACGGGCGGCATCTGGAGCGTGAGCCTCACCAGCAAGGCCAAGAAGCTGGTGGCCTCGATGAAGCCCGGCCTCGACAATCTCGCCTTCGATTCGCGTGGCCGGCTGTTCGTCACCTCGATGACCGACAACGGCGTCTACCTGGTCGACAAGCAGACCGGCGCGCATCGTACCATCGTGGAAGGCAAGCTCGCCGTTCCGTCCGACCTCGCGGTGACCAGCGAAGGCGGCAAGGACACGGTGCACGTGGCCGACGTGTTCAGCTATCGCACCGTCGACGGCGCCGATGGCGCGGTGAAGGACGTACTGCGCGTGCATGGCGAGACGCACGCCTATCCGATCGGCATCTCCGTCGGGCCGAAGAACGTGCTGCTCTCGAGCTGGTTCTCCAACACCGTCGAGAAGGTCGACCGCAAGACCGGCAAGCTCGTGGCGACGCTGGGCGACTTCGCCGCCCCCGTCGATGCGGTGGAGTTCGCCGACGGCACGATGTACGTGGCCGAGCTGGCGAGCGGCAACCTCGTGAAGGTGAGCGCCGACGGCAAGGAGCGCAGCACCGTGATGAAGGAGCTGCGCGGTCCCGTCGCCATGGTCCACGGGCCCGGCCCGCTGATCTACGTCACCGAGATCTCGGCCGGCGCCGTCACCGAGATCAACGTCACCGCGGGGACACGCAAGGTGGTGGCCGACAATCTCACCGGCCCCGAGGGCATCGATCTTGGTCCGGACGGGCGGCTCTACGTCGCCGAAGTCGGCCAGAAGCGCGTCGTCGCCATCGATCCCGCGACCGGCGCGAAGACGGTGATCGCGTCGAACCTCGATATCGGCCTGGCGCCGTTCCCCGGCGGACCGCCGGCGCTGGTGCCGACGGGTGTCGCGGTCGGCCGCACCGGCATCGTCTATGTCAGCGCCGACATCCGGAACTCGCTCTACAAATTGACGCCGCCGTAGTCGGCGCACTCCAAAGAGGCTGAAATGGCCGGTATTCCGTTCATCAGGGACTTCAAGTTCGACTACGGCACGGCGATGGAAGTGACGCCGCTGATCCGAAGGGTCGTCGCCAACAATCCCAACCCCTTCACCTTCAAGGGCACCGGCACCTACATCATCGGCCATGGCAACGTGGCGGTCGTCGATCCCGGCCCCGATCAGCAGGAGCATATCGACGCCGTCCTGCGCGCGTTGCGTGGCGAGACGGTGACGCACATCCTGGTGACGCACACCCATATCGATCACGTGCCGGCCACGCCCGCGCTGGCCAAGGCGACCGGTGCCAAGGTCTACAGCTACGGCCCGCACCCGACGCCGGAAGGCGTCACGACGGAGCAGGCGGGCGATTTCTCCTTCGCGCCCGACATCAAGCTGAACGATGGCGACGTCATCGAGGGCGACGGCTGGAACGTCGAGGCGGTCTATACGCCGGGACACATCTCCAACCATCTCTGCTTCGCGGTGAAGGAAGACAAGGCGCTGCTCACGGGCGACCATGTGATGGGCTGGTCGACGGCGGTGATCTCGCCGCCCGACGGCAACATGGCCGACTACTTCAATTCGCTGCGCAAGCTGCTGCCGCGCGACGAGAGCCTCTACATTCCGACGCATGGCGCGGAGATCCGCGATCCCAATCCGTTCGTGCAGGCCTATATCGAGCATCGGCTGGGCCGCGAAGCGCAGATCATCGCCCGTCTCAAGGACGGTCCGCAGACCGTTCCGCAGATGGTCGCCAAGAACTATGCCGACACGCCGGTCCACCTCCATCCCGCGGCCGGCCGCTCGATGCTGGCCCATCTCGTCCAGATGGTGAAGGACGGACGGGTCAAGACCGAGGACGGACGCGCGACGATCGACAGCGTCTACCGGCTGTAGGGGAACGACAAATGGACATGAAGCTTTCCGGCAAGACCGTGCTGATCACCGGCGGCAGCCGCGGCATCGGCTTCGCCTGCGCCATGGGATTCGCGGCCGAGGGCTGCACCGTGCACATCGCCTCGCGGTCGAAGGAGTCTCTTGAAGCGGCGCGCGAGAAAATCCGGGCCCGCCACAACGTGCCGGTCGAGATCCATCCTGCCGACTTCTCGAACGGCGACACGGCGCGCAGCGTCGTCGAGGCCGTGGGCCATGCCGATATCCTGGTGAACAATGCCGGCGCCATCCCGCAGGGCGACGTCTTCGGCATGACCGAGCCCAAGTGGCGCGAGGCCTGGGATCTCAAGGTGTTCGGCTACGTCAACGCCACGCGCGCCATGCTGGAGAAGATGTATGCCCGCAAGGCGGGTGTCGTCGTGAACGTGATCGGCTTGGCCGGCGAGAGCTTCAACTACGACTATGTCGCCGGCACGATGGGTAACGCCGGTATCATGGCCTTTACCCGCGCGGTGGGGTCGAAGAGCGTCGATCACGGTGTGCGCGTGGTGGGAATTAATCCGCCGGCCACCCGCACCGACCGCATGCTGACGCGGTTGCGCGAACAGGCTGAAAAGAAGTTCGGCGATCCCGAGCGTTGGGCGGAGCTGACGAAGCACATGCCGTTCGGCCGTGCCGCCGAGCCCGACGAGGTCGCCGACCTCGCCGTTTTCCTCGCCTCCGACCGCGCCAGCTACATCAGCGGCGTGGTCATGACCCTCGATGGCGGACAGGCGGCCCGCCATTAGTCGGGTGGCCGCTCTTCCTTCGGCGCTCTCGGACATTGCCTAAGGCTTAGCGGCTTGTAATCAAGCCGCGGCCTGCCGCTCCTGGGGCTGAGCTTCGCTCAGCCTAGTAGACCTGGCGCATCACCTGGGCGGCGAAGCCGTCGACGGCCGACTTCTTCTGCGCTTCGCTGAGCTTGCTGTCGGCGGCCACGGCCGGGCAGTAGGCGGTGACGAGGTAGTTGACGACCTCGGCGCTCTCGACGCCGGGATAGCGGATGCGCAGATCGGCCGTCGCCGACGCGATCGCGTTGAAGGTGTCGCCGCTCGCGAGCTGCTTGCCGACGGCGGTCATCTGCGCCGGGGTTTCCTTCAGGATGCCGGGCTTGGCCGTCGGCTGCGGCTTGGGGCAGTCGAGTGCCCAGGCGGGAAGGGCTGCCGAGGTGGCGAGGACGGCAGCGGCGGCCAGGGTGGCAAGGCGAAGCATTGATCGGTCTCCCGTGATGATGTCCGGAAAAGCGATAGCAAAACCGGAATCAATAGTCGCCCGGAACTGCAAACGGCTGGGCGCATTCACACTCTCAGTGCGATTCGTCGCCACCCGTCATCTGCTGTAGAAATCAACCTCGTAGCGACCTCCGCCGAGCGAGGGGCGCTTCATGAGCGTGCGGAACGCCTTTTTGCGTTGTATGCGCGCCTTTGCCGGAAAGGCCGACATCCTTGAAATTGTTCGCGTGGCGCGCCTTCGGGCGCGCGCGACCCGCTGCTATTCGGGAAGACGAAGACGCCATCCGCAGCGAGCTGTTCGGGATCGAGCGGCTGGAGCAACACGCGCAAAGCCTGGCGGCCAGCCAACCCGTCCATGCCGCTCTGACCGCCGGCAAGTCGCTCGTTGTCCGCCTGCGCGACAACGAGCGCGTGCTGCTGGAGGCCTATCGTTCGATTGCGGCGGCCGTCGATGCCGGCCGGACGGTGACGCCCGCCGCCGAATGGCTCCTCGATAACTTCCATCTCGTGGAGCAGCAGGTCCGGGAGGTCCGGACCGACCTTCCCCCAGGTTACTATCGCCAGCTTCCCAAACTCAGCGAAGGACCGCTGGCCGACTATCCGCGGGTGTTCGGCCTGGCCTGGGCCTTCGTGGCCCATAGCGACAGTCGCTTCGATCCGGAAACGCTCACCCGCTTTGTGCGCGCGTACCAGACGGTCCAGCCGCTCTCCATCGGCGAGTTGTGGGCCGTCGCGATCACGCTCCGCATCGTCCTGATCGAGAACCTGCGTCGTTCGGCCAGCCGCATCGTCAACCGGCGCACGGAGCGCGAGCAGGCCGATCTCGTCGCCGATCGCCTGTTGGGAGTGAAAGATCACGCGGCGGACCCCGCGGCTCTCCAGCCGTATGACCGGGAAGGCTTTTCCGAAGGCTTTGCCGTCCAGCTCGTCCATCGCCTGCGCGACCAGGATCCCGAGACGACCCCGGCCGTGGGCTGGCTCGAGAAGCGCCTGGCGCGCGAGGGAACAAGCGCCGACGAGCTGGTGCGGCGCGAGCATCAGCTGCAGGGCGCGACCAACGTCACGGTCCGCAACATCATCACGAGCATGCGGCTGGTCTCCGATGTCGATTGGTCGAAGCTGTTCGAGGAGGTGAGTCCGGTCGATGACGTGCTGCGAACCGGTGGTGTCTTCGTCGACATGGATTTTGCGGGCCGTAACCTCTATCGCACCGCCATCGAGCAGATCGCCCGTGGTACGGCGCTCGACGAACCGGAGATCGCCCGGCGCGCTCTCGCCGTGGCGGCGGACTGCGCCGTCGACGACGATGGAGACGCGCGGCGGCGCGAGCCGGGCTACCATCTCATCGGCAGCGGCCGCCGGGCGTTCGAACGGTCGGTCGGCTTCCGCACCAGGGGACTGACCGTGCGGCGGCGGCTCGTGCGGACCGGTCTGGCGGGTTATGTCGGCGCCGTTGCCGTCACGGCCGGCATCGTACTCCTGCTGCCGCTACTCGGTCTGTCGCTGCTCGGGCTTCATGGCCCGCTGCTGCTCGGGATGGCCGCCGCGGGTCTGTTGCCCGCGGTCGATGCTGCACTCCTGGTGGTCAACCGGCTGATCACCGGAGGCTTCGGCGCCACGCTGCTGCCCAGCCTCGAACTGCGCGATGGCGTGCCGGCGCATCTGCGGACGGTCGTGGCCATTCCCACCCTGCTCACGACGCAGGCAGCGATCGAAGAGCTGATCGGGAGCCTCGAGGTCCATCATCTCTCCAATCCGGCCGGTGCGATTCATTTCGCTCTCCTGTCGGACTGGACGGACGCGCCTGCCGAATCGATGCCGGAGGATGCGGCCCTGCTCGCGACCGCGGTCGAGGGTATCGCGCGCCTCAATCGCCGCTATCCGGCGGAAGCGGGCGTCGATCGGTTCTTTCTGCTTCATCGCCGGCGCGGATGGAACGAGGCGCAAGGGGCCTGGATCGGCTGGGAGCGCAAGCGCGGCAAGCTGCACGAGTTCAACCATCTGCTGCGCGGCTCGACGGGCACGACCTTCGTCGCCGTGCCGGGCGCCGAGCGGGCACTGCCCGCGGATGTGCGCTACGTCGTGACCCTCGATTCCGATACGCGCCTGCCGCGCGACGCGATCGTTCGCCTGGTCGGCAAGATGGCCCATCCGCTGAACCGGCCGCGCTTCGACGCGGCCCGGCATCGCGTGGTCGAAGGCTATGGCGTCCTGCAGCCGCGCGTCACGCCCTCGCTGCCGGTCGGCGCCGAGGGTTCGCGGTTCCAGCGCGTCTTCTCCAACAATAGCGGTATCGATCCCTACGCCTCGGCCGTGTCGGACGTCTATCAGGACCTGTTCGGAGAGGGCTCCTATTCCGGCAAGGGCATCTACGACATCGACGCCTTCGAGGCGTCGCTGCAGGGGCGCGTTCCCGACAGCATGATGCTGAGCCACGATCTCTTCGAAGGGACTTTCGCGCGCTCGGGCCTCGCTTCCGACATCGAGGTCATCGAGGAATTTCCCGCGCGTTACGACGTGGCGGCGGCGCGCCAGCATCGCTGGGCGAGGGGCGACTGGCAGCTCCTGCCGTGGATGCTGGGAGCCGTGAAGTCGACAGGCTCCGGTTCGCGGGCGGAGTTCCTGCCCGCGATCGGCTTCTGGAAAATGTTCGACAATCTGCGTCGCACGCTATCGGCGCCGGCGGCGGTCGTCGCCTTGCTGGCGGGATGGACGCTGCCTCTCGCGGCCGCGCTGGTCTGGACGGGTTTCGTGCTGCTGGTCATCGCGCTGCCGACGCTCTTGCCGGCGATCGCGGCCCTGTTTCCGCGACATGCGAAGATCTCGACCCGCAGTCATCTTGATGCGCTGTGGAGCGACGTCGTTTCGGCGGCCCTGCAGACGGCCATGCTCGTCGTCTTCCTGGGTCACCATGCCTGGCTGATGGCCGACGCGATCGGCCGGACTTTGTTCCGGCTCGTGGTCAGCCATCGTCGTCTCCTCGAATGGATCACTGCCGCCCAGTCCAAGCAGAGCGTACGGGCCGGGTGGCCTGGCCTCTACGGCAAGATGGCAGGAAGCGTCGTGGTCGCGGTCGTCGCCGCTTGCGTGGTCTGGCTGGTCGGCCGCGCGGCGATCCCGGTCGCCGCCCCGTTCGTGCTGGCATGGCTGCTGGCGCCCGCGGTCGCCGACTGGGTGAGCCGTCCGCCGCGCGACGCCGGCAGCCTGCGGATAAAGCCCGCCGAAGCGGCCTCGCTACGCCTCATCGCGCGCCAGACCTGGCGCTTCTTCGAGACGTTCGTCACCGAGGCGGACAACATGCTGCCGCCGGACAACTTCCAGGAGGCGCCGACGCCCGTCGTGGCGCATCGCACGTCGCCGACCAATCTCGGTCTGCTGCTCCTCTCGACGGCCGCTGCCCGCGAGTTCGGCTGGATCGGCACCGCCGAGGCGGTGGAGCGCCTTGAAGCCACCCTCGCAACGATGGAGAGGCTGCAACGGTTTCGGGGACACTTCTTCAACTGGTACGACACGAGTGATCTGCGCCCCCTCGAGCCGCGCTACGTCTCGACGGTAGACAGCGGCAACCTCGCCGGACACCTGATCGCGCTTGCCAATGCCTGTGGCGCCTGGCGCACACGAGGCTCCGCGCGGCCTGATGGCGCGCGCGGCGCGTCCGACAGTCTCGCCCTCGCCCGCGAGGCCCTGTCGGCGCTGTCCGACGATCGCCGCACCCATCTCGTCACGCGGCCCGAACTCGTTCGGGCGTTCGACGGTCTGGCGGCGGCCCTGTCCGGGTCACCGGTCCGCCTCGAAGCGGCACTGGCGATGGCGGAAACCGCCGTCGACCTCGCGCGCACGCTCACGAGCGAGCGTGCCGATCCGGAGAGCGCCGACATGCTGTTCTGGATCGAGGCGGCTCATCGCACGATTGCCAGCCATCATCGCGACGCCCTGACCGACGGGATGACGGATGATCTGGACCGTCGACTGCTCACGGTCGAGACCTCCGCGCGGGCCATGGCGAGCGCCATGGAGTTCGACTTCCTGTTCGATGAGCGCCGCCGGTTGCTGTCGATCGGTTTCCTGATTGCCGAAGACCGGCTCGACGTCAATTGCTACGACCTTCTTGCCTCCGAGGCGCGGCTGGCGAGCTTCTTCGCCATCGCGGCAGGCGATATCCCGGCGCGACACTGGTTTCGGCTGGGCCGCGAGGTCACGCCGGTCGCCCACAGTGCTGCCCTGGTCTCGTGGTCGGGATCGATGTTCGAATATCTGATGCCGTCGCTGGTGATGCGTGCGCCGCTCGGCAGCCTGCTCGAGAAGACCAACCGTCTCATCGTCCGCCGGCAGATTCAGTACGCGAGCGAACTCGGTCTGCCGTGGGGGATATCGGAGTCGGCGTACAATGCCCGCGACAAGGATTTCACCTACCAGTATTCGAATTTCGGCGTGCCCGGACTCGGCTTCAAGCGCGGCCTGAGCGAGAACCTCGTTATTGCACCCTATGCCACCGGCCTGGCCGCCATGGTCGATCCCGCGGCGGCGGCCGCCAATTTCGACCGGCTGGCCACCTTCGGTGCGCGCGGCCGCTACGGCTTCTACGAGGCGCTCGATTTCACGCCGTCGCGCCTGCCGGACGGCGAGGGGCGCGCAGTCGTGCTTGCCTACATGGCCCATCACCAGGGCATGACGGTGGTGGCCATTGCCAATGCCCTGCTCGACGGCGTGATGCGGTCACGCTTCCATGCCGAACCGGGCGTTCAAGCGACGGAACTGCTGCTGCAGGAGCGCGCGCCACGCGATGTCGCGGTCGCCCATCCGCGCGCCGAGGAAGTCGGCGCCAGCGCGCTGGTCAAGGATGTCGAGCCGGCCTTGGTGCGGCGCCTGCGCAACCCGCACGCCGCCAGCCCTTCGGTTCATCTTCTGTCGAACGGACGCTATTCGGTCATGCTGACGGCGGCAGGCTCCGGCTACAGCCAATGGGGCCCCCAGGCGGTAACCCGTTGGCGCGAGGACACGACGCGCGACGACTGGGGGAGCTACGTCTTTCTGCGCGACATCGAGTCCGGCGCGGTCTGGTCGGCCACACCTCAACCATGTCGCCAGCGCCCCGATCGCTTCGAGGTGATGTTCGCCGAAGACCGCGCCGAGTTCGTGCGCCACGATGGCACGCTGGTCACCAGCCTCGATGTCGTCGTCTCTCCGGAGGACGACGCGGAAGTCAGGCGCGTGACGCTGACCAATGTCGGCAGGCTGCCGCGTACCGTCGAGCTGACGTCTTACTCTGAAATCGTCCTGGCGCCGCGCGGCGCGGATGCGGCGCACCAGGCCTTCTCCAAGATGTTCGTGCACACCGAATATCTGCCGGCCTCCGGCGCACTGCTGGCCACGCGACGGCGTCGCGGGCCGGGCGAGCCCGAGCTGTGGGCGGCTCATCTGGCGGTGGTGGAAGGCGTGGCTGTGGGCGAGATCGAGGTCGAGACCGATCGCGCCCGTTTCATCGGTCGCGGCAACGAGATCGGCGACTCGATCGCGGTAACCGACGGTCGCCGGCTTTCCGGCACGGTGGGGTCGGTCCTCGATCCGGTGTTCGCTCTGCGCCGGCGCCTGCGGGTGCCCGCAGGCGGCATGGCGCGGATCGCCTTCTGGACAGTCGTCACATCGACACGCGAAGCGTTGCTCGACGCGATCGACCGGCACCTCGACGTCAATGCCTTCACGCGCGCCACCACGCTCGCCTGGACGCAGGCGCAGGTTCAGCTTCGCCATCTCGACATCGATGCGGTCGAGGCGAGCTACTTCCAGCGCCTGGCGGGACACGTGCTCTATGCCAATCCGGCGCTTCGCTCCTCCCCCGACGCGATACGGCGCGGCCTCGCTGCGCCGCCGACCCTGTGGTCGCAAGGCATCTCCGGCGATCTGCCGATCGTGCTGGTGCGCGTCGAGGAGATCGAGGACACCGGCATCGTCCGCGAACTCCTGCGGGCGCGCGAGTACTGGCAACTCAAGGGCCTGTCGGTCGATCTCGTGATCCTGAACGAGCGCAGCACCTCGTATGTGCAGGATCTCCAGTCCATGCTCGAAACCCTGGTTCGTGCCAGCCGGTCCCGGACCCATCTCGGGGTCGAGAATTTACCCGGCGCCGTCTTCGTCCTGCGCACCGATCTGATTTCCACCGAGACCAGGGCCCTCCTGATTGCTCTTGCCCGCGTGGTGCTGCGCGGCGGACGTGGCAGCCTGTCGGACCAGCTCGACCGGCTCAAGTCGCCGCGCGGAGTCGCGCCACCGCTCCGTCGTGCCCTTGCCGTCGATGCCGGCTCCAAGCGAGTGCCGCCGCAGCCGGTGGCCCTGGCTGCGCTGCAGTTCTTCAACGGGCTCGGCGGCTTCTCACCCAATGGCCGGGAGTACGTCACCGTCCTCGGCCCCGGCCAGTCGACACCGGCACCGTGGATCAACGTGATTTCGAACGAGTCGTTCGGCTTTCAGGTGGCGGCCGACGGCGGCGGCTACACCTGGTCGCAGAACAGCCGCGACAACCAGCTCACGCCCTGGTCCAACGATCCGGTGGTCGACCGGCCCGGCGAGGCATTCTATGTGCGCGACCTCGACAGCGGCGAGTTGTGGACGCCGACGGCGCAGCCCGTGCGCCTTGAGCAGGCGACCTACATCGTCCGGCATGGCCGCGGCTACAGCCGGTTCGAGCTGGTGGCGAACGGCATCGCGCTCGATCTGCTGCAATACGTTCCCATGGGCGATTCCCTCAAGATATCGCGGCTGACCATCCGCAACATCTCCGACCGTCCGCGCCGGCTCTCGGTCACCGCCTATGTCGAATGGGTCCTGGGCCTTGCCCGCGGCACCTCCGGCCCGACGGTCGTCACGGAGCGGGACGGCGAGACCGGTGCAATCTTCGCGCGCAACAGATGGAATCTTCATCATGGCGGTCGTGTCGCATTTGCCGATCTCGCAGGGCGCCAGACCGCCTGGACGGGCGATCGCGGCGAATTCATCGGCCGCAACGGCAGGATGGACCATCCCGCGGCGCTCAGCGCCGATCTACCGCTGTCGCAGCGCCTCGGCGCGGGCCTCGATCCCTGCGCCGCCTTGCAGACCACTGTCGACCTGAAGCCGGGCGGCGTGCAAGAGGTCGTGTGCTTCCTGGGACAGGCGGCCGACGAGGCCGAGGCGCGCGCGCTGATCGCGCGCTACAGGGTTGCCGACCTGGCCGCCGTGCATCGCGAGGCTGTGGGATTCTGGGACGGTGTCCTGGGTACCGTGCAGGTGAAGACTCCCGATCCCGCGACCGACATCCTGTTGAATGGCTGGCTGCTCTATCAGTCGCTGGCCTGCCGCTACTGGGCGCGGTCGGCCTTCTATCAGGCGAGCGGCGCCTATGGCTTCCGCGACCAGCTCCAGGACGCGATGTCGCTGTCCTTGCCGATGCCCGCGCTGGCGCGCGCCCATATCCTGCGCGCGGCGTCGCGGCAGTTCGTAGAGGGCGATGTCCAGCATTGGTGGTTTCCGATCGCCGGCCAAGGTGTGCGCACACGCATCTCGGATGATCGTGCGTGGCTCGCCACGGTTGCCGCGCACTATGTCGAGACGACCGGCGATGTCGCGATCCTCGACGAGCGCGTTTCCTTCCTCGACGGACCGGCGCTTCGCGAGGGCGAACACGATCTCTACTTCCAGCCCGGCGAGGCCGACGAGACCGCGTCGCTGTTCGAGCATTGCGCGCGCGGCCTCGATCTCAGCCTGGCCACCGGCGCGCACGGCCTCCCGCTGATCGGCACGGGCGACTGGAACGACGGCATGAACCGGGTGGGCGAGGCGGGGCGCGGCGAGAGCGTCTGGCTGGGCTGGTTCCTGTACGCGGCCCTGCTTGCGTTCGCGCCCATCGCCGAACGCCGCGGCGAAACGCGACGGGCAGCCAGCTGGATCGCCCATGCCGCGGCGCTGAAGACTGCGCTCGACCGCGAGGCGTGGGACGGTGCCTGGTATCGCCGTGGCTACTACGACGACGGCACGCCGCTGGGCTCGGCCACGAGCGAAGAGTGCCGCATCGATGCCATCGCCCAGTCGTGGGCCGCGATCTCGGGCGCCGCCGACCCGGCGCGGGCCATACAGGCGATGGAGTCGCTCGACAGGATGCTCGTGCATCGCGGCGACCGGCTGGCACTGCTGTTCACGCCGCCCTTCGACAAGACTCCGCTCGATCCCGGATACATCAAGGGCTACCCGCCGGGTATCCGCGAGAATGGCGGGCAGTACACGCATGCAGCAGCCTGGTCGATCATGGGGTTCGCGGCACTGGGCCAGGGCGACAAGGCCCACGAGCTTTTCGCGCTGATCAACCCGATCAATCATGCCGCGACCCGCGCCGGCGTGCTGCGATACAAGGTCGAGCCCTATGTCGTGGCAGCCGACGTCTATTCGGTGGCGCCGCATGTCGGGCGAGGCGGCTGGACCTGGTACACGGGCTCGGCCGGCTGGCTCTATCGGGCCGGCGTCGAGTCGATCCTCGGCCTCAAGGTGAAGGGCGACCGGTTCGAGGTCGCGCCCTGCCTGCCGGCAGCGTGGCCGGGCTTCGAGATGACTCTTACTCTGGGTGGATCTGTCTACGAGATTGCTGTGCGCAATCCCGCGGGCGTCAGCGGCGGTGTCGTCGCCGTCGAGCTGGACGGCGCGACCCAGCCGGTGGCGGACGGCAAGGCGGTAATCCGCCTGAGCGACGAGGTCGCCCGGCGGACCGTCGTGGTGACTCTGGGCTGAGCGCTACTTGCGCTTTGCCGGAGCCGCGGGCTTCACCGCGGAAGCGATGGAGGATGCAAAGGTCGGAGCGACGACCTTGGCCTTGTCCTGCTTGGGCTTCTTCATCTCGCGGTTGCCGCGGCGATGCTTCATGGACATGGGGTTGGTTTCCTGGCGTCGAGGCGGAGAAAATCTCCGGATCGTCGGGCCATTGGGCGCACTCTACGCCGATTGACGTTCGAAGTACGATTAATGACCCGCTGGTTCAGGGGGCTTCTATCTGCGCGACCACCGCGTGCGTGCGAGAAGACGGGGCTCGCTCGGGGGTGGCCGACGGCGAATGCGGCACGGCGCGCTCTCCGATGGTGAATGCGGCCACCAGGAAAAGCAGGCCGCCTGCGACGGTGCTCGGCCCATAGCCCCAACGAGCGCTGTGCCGCCAGCACGGAAAAATCGCGATGCCCGCGGCCGCCAACAGCACGGCGAGGCTCAATCCCAGCATTTGTATCCCCTATCGTTGGCGGATGAACGAGCATGGAGAGTGCGGGTTCCGCCCTGAGATGGTCTTTTTCGGTACGGGCTCGGCGGCCGAGCCATCCCTCAGCGACGGCATTCCACATGGTCGCAGGCGGGCATGCAGGGGTAGGTTGCCGCCAACAATGAACGATCCCCTCTCGCACGCCCGTGCGCTGCTGCAGTCCGTCTTTGGATTCGGCGCATTCCGTCCCGGCCAAGAGGAAATCGTGCGCGCCGTGCTGGCCGGTGAGAATGTGCTGGCCGTCATGCCCACCGGCAGCGGCAAGTCGCTCTGCTTCCAGCTTCCGGCCATCGCCCGGCCCGGTCTCACCCTGGTCGTTTCGCCGCTGATCGCGCTGATGCGCGACCAGGTCCAGGCGCTGACCGCCGCCGGGGTCGCAGCCGGCAGCCTGAACTCCAGCAACGAGTCGTCCGAGACTGCACGGGTGATGGGCCTGCTGCGTCGCGGCGAGTTGCGCCTGCTGTACGTCGCGCCGGAGCGGCTGGCGCGGCCCGACACGGTCGAGATGCTGGCCGAGGCGCAGGTCACGATGATGGCCATCGACGAGGCGCATTGTGTCTCTCAATGGGGCCACGACTTCCGGCCCGACTATCTGACGCTGGGCAATCTGGCGCGCCAGATCGGCGGGCGTCTGCAGACGCTGGCTTTCACCGCCACCGCCGACGCACCTACCCGCGGCGACATCGTCGAGAAGCTGTTCGCCGCCGAGCCGCGCGTCTTCGTGCGCAGCTTCGACCGTCCCAACCTCAAGCTTGCCTTCAGGCCCAAGGAACGTTCGACGCGCCAGGTCCTGTCCTTCGTGCAGGCCCATCCGGGCGAGAGCGGCATCGTCTACTGCTCGTCCCGCCGCAAGGTCGAGGAACTGGCCGAGACGCTCAAGGCTGCGGGCATCAACGCGCGGCCCTATCACGCCGGCCTTGAGAAATCTGTGCGCGATGCCAACCAGGATGCGTTCCAGCAGGAAGACGGGCTGGTGATGACCGCCACCGTCGCCTTCGGCATGGGCATCGACAAGCCCGACGTACGCTTCGTCTGCCACGCCGACCTGCCGTCCAACGTCGAAGCCTACTACCAGGAGATCGGCCGCGCCGGCCGTGACGGGTTGCCGGCCGACACGCTGACGCTCTACGGGCTGGGCGATATGCAGCTCCGCCGCCTGCAGATCGAGCAGAGCGATTCCTCCGATGAACGCAAGCGCATCGAGCGCCAGCGGCTGGGTGCGTTGCTGGCGCTGGCCGAGGCACCGCGCTGCCGGCGCCAGACACTGCTCGCCTATTTCGGCGAGGCTTCGGAAATCTGCGGCAACTGCGATCTCTGCCAGGAAGGCGTCGAGCTGTTCGATGCAACGATCGATGCCCAGAAGGCGATGTCCGCCATCGTGCGTACCGGTGAGCGCTTCGGCATGGAACATCTCATCGCCATCCTGACCGGCGAACTCACCGACAACGTGGCCAAGTTCAACCATGAGAGGCTGCCGACCTTCGGGGTCGGCAAGAACCGCAAGGCTGCCGACTGGCGCTCCATCTTCCGGCAGCTCTCCGCGGTGGGGCTGATCGCCCAGGATCTGATGGAGCACGGACGCTGGTGGGTGACCGACGAGGGTTGGGCCGTGCTCAAGGGCAAGCAGAAGGTCGAGCTGCGCAAGATCGTGTCGTCACCGACGTCCAAGGGAGAGCGCCGCGACCGGCGGGCCACGGCGGCGCCGATCGTGAGCGACGCCGACAGCGAGCTGCTCGACTCGCTCCGCTCGCTGCGCACCAGGCTGGCGCGCGCCCAGAACGTTCCCGCCTACGTCGTTTTTTCCGACCGCACCCTGGTCGAACTCGCCACCCATAGGCCTACGACGGCGGCGGCGATGCGGGAAATCCACGGAATCGGCGATGCCAAGCTGGAGCGCTACGGGGCCGAATTCCTGGCCATCATCGAGCCTCGGGCACCCTGAAGAGGCCCTGTTTCGGAACTTTTTCCGGCTTCCCTACGTTTTGCAGATCGCGCCGTCCCGGGCCGGGACTGGCGCTTCTTGGCTCCGGAGCGGGTCGGCAAAGCGGAGAAAACAGATGTTGGCCAGGACGAGCAAGTCGAAGGATCGGACGGGTGTGCCGGGGCTCGACGATGTTCTTCTGGGCGGGCTTGCGGTTGGGCGGGTCTTTCTACTCGAGGGAAGCCCCGGCACGGGCAAGACCACAATGGCAATGCGCTTCCTTATCGAAGGCGCCCAAGGCGGGGAGCGAGGCCTCTACATCACCCTGTCCGAGACCGCGGCCGAGCTGCGCGCGACGGCCGAGGCACACGACTGGCAGATAGACGACAAGATCGAGATCTTCGAAGTCGTGCCGCCGGAGAGCCTGCTCGATGCCGACCAGCAGCAGAGCCTGCTCTATTCGTCGGACCTCGAACTCGGCGAAACCATCAAGCTGATCTTCGAAGCGGTCGAGCGCAGCAAGGCCCAGCGCATCGTCCTGGATTCGCTGTCGGAAATCCGCCTGCTCGCGCAAAGCTCTTTGCGCTACCGGCGACAGATCCTGGCCATGAAGCACTATTTCGCACGCCACGGCGCTACCGTTCTCATGCTCGACGATCTGACGACCGACATTCTCGACAAGACGGTGCACAGCGTTGCGCATGGCGTTATCCGATTGGAGGAGATGACGCCGGACTATGGTGGCGAGCGACGGCGCCTGCGCGTGGTGAAGTACCGGGCGCAGGGCTTTCGCGGCGGCTACCACGACTTCGTCATTCGCGCGGGCGGCGCCCGTGTCTTTCCGCGGCTGGTCGCGGCAGAAAACCGGCGCAGCTTCGCACGCGGCCGCATCGCGACCGGTCTGCCGGCGTTCGACGGTCTGCTGGGAGGCGGAATCGAGCAAGGAACCAGCACCTTGGTGCTTGGGCCAGCGGGCTCGGGCAAGTCGACCCTGGTGTGGCAGTTCGTGGCGGAAGCTGTTCGCAAGGGCGACAAGGCAGCCATGTTCATCTTCGACGAGGAGCTCGGGCTCCTCATCGAGCGCGCCAGGCCCCTCGGCTTCGATTTCGCCGCGATGCAGGAGACGGGGCGTCTGCAGATCACGCAGCTCGACGCTGCCGAGCTGTCGCCCGGTGAATTTGCCCACCAGGTCCGCCAAGCGGCGGATGATCCGGCAATGAAGACGGTCGTGATCGACAGCCTCAACGGCTACCAGGCGTCGATGCCGCAGGAGAACGCCCTGATCCTGCACATGCATGAGCTTGTTCAGTATCTGAACCGCTCCGGCGTCTCGACCTTCCTCACGGTGGCCCAGCATGGACTGGTCGGTGAGATGAAGTCGCCGGTCGACGTGACCTACCTGGCCGATGCCGTGATCCTGCTGCGCTTCTTCGAGGCAGAAGGGTCGGTGCGTCGTGCACTCTCGGTCATCAAGAAGCGCGGCGGCAAGCACGAGGACACGATCCGCGAGTTCTGGATCGATGGCGGCCTGCATATCGGCGAACCGCTATCGGAGTTCCAGGGTGTCCTGCGTGGCACGCCATTTTATCCCGGGGATCGCGCGCCTGCTCGTCCGGCGCGTGGCGAATGACGGTTTCACCCGAGCGGCCTCTCCGCGCCTTGGTGCTGGCGCCCAGGGGGCGGGATGCCGCGGTGGCGTCGTCTCTGATCGAGCCAACGGGCGTTTCGTGCATTGTCTGCCCGAGACTAGCAGCCGTGGTCGATTTCCTGGACGACGACATCGCTTTCCTCCTGATCACAGAGGAGGCGATCCGGGGCGCGGATCTCAAGCCTCTCGGCGCCTGGCTCGCCAACCAGCCGCCCTGGTCCGACCTGCCGTTCCTTCTGGTGACCGACCACGGCGGCGGGCCGGAGCGCAATCCGATCGCCTCACGCTGGCTGGAGACGCTGGGCAACGTCTCCTTCATCGAGCGCCCCTTCCATCCCACGACACTGGTCAGCGTCGCACGGGCCGCCGTCAAAGGCCGGCGGCGCCAGCACGACACGCGCCGGCTGCTCGCCCACCTGCGAGATAGCGACGAGCGGCTGCGCACCGCGCTACACGCTGGCCGGTTGACCGCCTGGGAGTTCGACTTCGCCACGTCGCGGCTTACGGTGTCGGACGAGGGAAGATCGATGCTCGGCCTCACCGGCCTACGGGAGATCGGGCTCGACGAGTTGCTGCAAGGGATTGTATCGGACGAACAGGCTCATGTGATTCAGGCCCTTGGCCGCAGCGTCGCGACCGGTGAAGACTTCGCCACCGATCTTCGTTTCGGACGACCTGACGGCGCCCTCCTTTGGCTCGAAGTCCGTGCGCGCCTGGTCCGCGATGGGGCGGGATCGCCGCGACGTTTCGTCGGCCTCGCCTCGGACATCACCGCGCGCAAATCGGCGGAGATGGCGCTTCAGGGCATGAACGAACAGCTCGAGAAGCGGGTCGAGGAGCGGACGGCGCAGCTTCGGAGTGCACATGACGAGCTTCTTGCCCAGATCTCTGAGCGGGAACGGACGGAGGCCCAACTCCGCCAGATGCAGAAACTGGAGTCGATCGGCCAGCTCACGGGCGGCGTCGCGCACGATTTCAACAACCTGCTGACGGCCGTGATCGGCAACCTCGAACTGTTGCGTAAACGCGTGCCTGCAAACCCGTCCAGCGACCGGCTGATCGAGGGCGCCATGCAGGGCGCCCAGCGGGGCGCGGCATTGACGCAGCGCCTGCTGGCCTTCGCGCGTCATCAGGCGCTCGATGCCCGGCCGGTCGATCTCGGCGAATTGATACGAGGCATGGACGACCTGCTGCACCGCTCGCTCGGTCCTTCGGTGACGATGATCCAGGATCTTCCGGCCGGCATTCCTCCGGCTCATGTCGATGCCAACCAGGTGGAACTCGCGCTGCTCAACCTTGCGGTCAACAGCCGCGATGCCATGCTGGAAGGCGGCACCTTGACCTTGACGCTCGATCTCGCGGAGACCGATGCCGCGAGCGATCTCGCGGCGGGCCGTTACGTGCGTCTCGCCGTATCCGACACCGGTGCGGGCATGGACACCGAGACACTCCGCAAGGCCATCGAGCCGTTCTTCTCCACCAAGGACGTGGGCAAGGGCACGGGGCTTGGCCTGTCGATGATCCACGGCCTGGCCCAACAGCTCAAAGGCGCTCTGCGCCTGTTCAGTACGCCCGGCCAGGGTACGCGGGCGGAGCTGTGGTTGCCCGTCGCCCTCGGGGCCGCGAGAGTCACCGCC
Source organism: Reyranella sp. (assembly GCF_965279625.1). GTDB lineage: Bacteria > Pseudomonadota > Alphaproteobacteria > Reyranellales > Reyranellaceae > Reyranella. The sequence goes on along the minus strand of NZ_OZ257251.1, from coordinate 3,146,489 downwards.
CCCGAACCTGCTGCCGAAGACTCCGACGAGAAGCGCCGGGCTACGCTGCTGTTCGTCGACGACGATTTTCTCATTGGCCTCAGTACGACGTCGCTCCTCGAGGATCTCGGACATACGGTCGTGAAGGCCTCGTCAGGGCCTGAGGCTCTCGAAGTGCTGCGTTCCGGCGGCCCCATCGACCTCATGATCACGGACTACGCCATGCCGGGAATGACCGGTCTCGAACTGGCCGAGCAAGCCCGCGCGCTGCGCCCCGAGCTACCCATCCTGCTCGCCACCGGCTATGCCGACCTTCCGACTCGCCCCAAGTTCGCCCTGCCGCGCCTCAGCAAGCCCTATCAGCAGCAGCAACTCGCCGAACAGATCCAGAGCCTGCTCGGCTGACTCATTGGATCACGACTGGCATCACCCGCCGCACGCGCTCGTCGCGCAGCCAGAGGCCGCCCCAGACCAGGATGCCCAAATAGAGGCCGAACAGTGTGTGGCTGAGCAGCGGGCTGCCGATGCGCAGGTGGGTCGCGATGGCGCCGCCGAACAGGCCGGTCAGCAACACCGCACCCAGCAGTGCCGTACGCGGCCAGGCGTAAAGCGCCGTGCAGGCGAGCGTCACGATGCCCAGGAGGCGTGCGAAGGACTCGGTCGTGGGATAGCCGAGCTCCTTCATCGTGGCGGTGACGATCTCGAGGGGCGGCAACTTGATCATCCCGTCGAAGATCAGGAACAGGATGGCGAGGCTGCTGAGGAGGCGGCCCGCCCACAGGGCTCTGGTCGAGACCATGCTCGTTCAGCTCTTCTTCGGGGACATGCCCATCGACCACAGGACGCCGAACGGATCGCGGAACTGGCCGTAGCGGTCGCCCCAGAACATGTCCTGGACGGGCAGCACGACCGTGCCGCCGGCCTTGAGCGCCTTCTCGAAAGCGGCATCCACGTCGTCGACCTGGAGATGCAGGATAAAGGCCGCGGGCTTTTCCAGAGGCGCGCCGTGTTCGGGGAAGGCGTCGGCCAGCATCAGCGACCCGCCGTTGACCACCAGATGGATGTGCATGTAGCGGCCCTTGTCGTCGGGCGGCATGCGCATGACTTCCTGGGCGCCGAGCGCCGTGACGTAGAACTCGGCCGCCTGGGCGGCATTGCTGACGGAAAGGTAGGGACAGGGACCACCGAGTACGGGCGGCTGAACGACAGGGGTCATGACGGTCTCCTTGGCTGGTGTCATGTCCACAGGACGAACGGGCGATCCGGCGCCCGACACCGCGGCCAGAATTATTTCTAGGGAGACAGCCGGTCCAGATGCTGGCGGATATGTGCCGCCTCGGCCGGTGTATTGGCGAGTGCTATCGCGCGGCCGAAGGCCTCGCGGGCTTCCTGGGGGCGCTCTAGCTGCAGCAGCAGCGCGCCCTTCACGCCATGGAAATAGAAGTAGCCCTGCAGCCGAGTGCCCAGCGGTTCGATCATCTCGAGCGCGGCTTCGGGGCCGCGGACCTTCGAGACCGCCACCGCTCGATTGAGCGTCACCACCGGCGACGGCTGCAGGCGCTCTAGGTTGGCATAGAGCAGGTCGATCTGTGCCCAGTCCGTGTCTGCGGCGCGTTGGGCACGGGCATGCAGCGCCGCAATGGCGGCCTGGATCTGGTAGGGGCCGGGCCGGCGGTGGCGCATCGCCTTGTCGATCAGGGCCAGCCCCTCGGCGATGCGCGGCCGGCTCCACAGGCTGCGATCCTGGTCCTCCAGCAGGACGATGTTGCCGTCCCCGTCGAAGCGGGCCTTGGCCCGCGCGCGCTGCAGCAGCATCAGGGCCGTGAGCCCCATGATCTCGGGCTCGGTGGGGAACAGGCGCAGCAGCAGGCGGACCAGCCAGATCGCCTCTTCGGCCAGCGGCTTGCGGGCCTCGGCCTCGCGGCTGTTGCTCGAGGAATATCCCTCGTTGAACAGCAGGTAGATCATCGCTGCCACGACGGCGAGACGCTCTGCGCGCTCGGGCGCTCCGGGCGTCTCGAAGGCGACGCTGGCGTTGCCGATGCGCGCCTTGGCCCGCGTGATGCGCTGCTCCATTGCGGCTTCGCTGACCAGGAAGGCCTGGGCGATCTGCTTCACAGACAGGCCGCAGACGATGCGCAGGGCCAGCGCGATCTGCTGGGTTGCGGGCAGTTCCGGATGACAGCAGATGAACAGCAGCCGGAGGATGTCGTCCTTGTAGTGCTCGCCGTCGAGCCGGTCGGCCAGCGAGGTCTCGGCGTCGTCGAGGTCCGACAGCACCGTCTCGTCCGGCAGTTCCGTCTGCCGCGCCTGACGGCGGACCTGATCCATCGCGGCGTTGCGGCCGACCAGGATCAGCCAGGCGGCGGGATCGCGCGGCGGCCCGTTCTGCGGCCAGTTCTTGAGCGCGCGCAGGCAGGCTTCCTGGAAGGCTTCCTCGGCGGTATCGAGATTCCGGAAGTATCGCAGCAGCGCCCCCATCACCTGGGGGCGGGCTGCGCCCAGAACCGGATCGATCCAGCCGAGATCGTTCACGGGGCTGGCTTCCGTTCGTCAGGAAGCTGGCTGGGGTGGAATTCGGCGACCGGCCGGATTTCGTAGCTGCCTGTGCCCGGATTGGCCTTGGCGAGTTCCTTCGCCGTGTCGAGAGCCTCTTCCAGCGAAGCGCAGTCGATGACGTAAAAGCCGAGCAGCTGCTCCTTGGTCTCCGCGAAGGGGCCGTCGATCACCATCTCCTCGCGCCCCTTGCGCAGGGTCGTGGCCGCCGTGGTCGGCAGGAGGCGGGCCACCGGCCCGAGGCGGCCCTGCCGGGCGAGCTTGTCGTTGACGGCGTAGAGCTTCGTCATCGTCTCATCGTGGTACTCCTTCGACCACGAACCGATGGCTTCCTCGGAATTGTAGCAGAGGATGGCGTAGAGCATGGATGTTCGGCTCCTGTTGGACCTAGGACGCAGGAACAGGCCATCAGCCGACAGCCCAGCGCGATTTATTTCAGCTTATTCGGCGTCGGAAGAGACGGGAATCGCGAAGGGCGTGCCGGCCTTGAGGATTCGATAGCGGCCGTCCTGGATCTCTGCACCGGCCACGATGCCGGTGCGCGCGCTGCCGCCGTCGAGCCCCAGGCGATCGCCCTCGAAGAGATGCGGGTCTTCCATCCCGCTGATCGCCGTGTGCTTGTCGGGCGGCGTATGGCCATGGACCACCAGCGTACCGCCGAAGCCCTGCTTCCAGTCGAGGAAGCCATGGTTGATCCAGGCCCAGCGCGCTTCGGTGAAGATCAGCCAGGGGCGGGCGAGGAACTCGTCCTCCTCGGCATGTGGATCGAGGCCGCCATGGACGAACACCGTGTTGCCGAGCCGCACGTGCGAGCGCATGCCCTGCAGGCGGTGCACCACTGTCTCGCCGAGCGCCTCGCGGAGCAGTGCTTGATCGGCGTGGGCCGCGGATCGGCCGGCGCGGGCTGCCATCTCATCGAGGAGAATGTGACCGCCCATGCGCTTGCTGAGCCACATGGTCTCCGCCTTGTGCGCGTGCGGACCGCCCACCACCGTGAGCATCATCATGATCTCGTGGTTGCCCATCAGCCGGTCGACATGGTCGACTCCGTGCGCTTCCTCGGAGCGGGCCCACAGTTCGAGCACGCCGGCGCTGTCGGGGCCGCGGTTGATCATGTCGCCGAGATAGATCAGCCGCCGCCGGCCCGTGGCTTCGCCGGCCAGTCCGGCAATGGATTTCAGGAGCGCAGCCAGTTCCGCCGCACAGCCATGGACGTCGCCGATGGCGAACACCGTCTCCCCCTTCAGATCGAACGGGGCGGGCTTCCACTCTGAGACGGTGACGGGGAGGTCGGTCATCGGGCCATGCTAGCCCTATCCGGTTTGCCGCTCCACAGCCGCCGGCTCGCGGTCGAACTCCTGCTTGATCCCTCGATTGAGATCGTACTTGAGCTGGACGGCCGCTTCCCGCTGCGTCCACACCTGTGCAGCCAATGTGTACTTGTCGGCCTCCAGCGTATCGATGCCGATCGCCGAGACCTTGAGAACCCTTGCATCCCGCTCAATCGTCCCGCGAAGGCGGGAGATCGAGGTGTCGATGTCTTCGTTTGCCGGCCGCGGAACGCGGAACTCGAGACGTGCGGTGTCATTTCGGGTCGGCACCTTCAGGATCTCTCCCCACAGCTTGCCGTTGGGAATGATGATGCGGGTGTTGTCGTCACCATCGATCTCCGTGAAGAACAGGTTGATCTCACGCGCGATGCCCGTCACGCCGCCCGTTTCGACACGGTCTCCGATGTGGAACGGCCGGAACACCACCAGCATGATGCCGGCCGCGAGATTGCTGAGTGTGCCCTGGAGTGCCAGGCCGATGGCGATGCCGAGCGCGCCGAGGACGGCGACGAAGCTCGTCGTGGCGATGCCGAACGTCGTCAGCACCGCGACGAAGGTGAACACGAGAACGGTGTAGCGGACAGCATTGCCGATGAAGAGCGCAACCGTCCGGTCGATGCGGGGCGACTTCTGGCAGAGCCGCACAACAGCCGTGTAAAGAAGTCGCGACGTCATCCAGCCGGCGCACAGGATGATGACTGCGCCGATGATGCGTAGTCCATAGGTGGTGACCAGGGCCACCAGTACGTTTGCCGCGTTATTCCACTGTTGCTCGATGCCCATGGGACGGCAAACGCCCCGCGGGTCGCGGCGGTTGCCTTCCCTTAGCCGGATGCGGCCTCAGCGGGCGTCGTTCTCGCGAATGAAGGTGCGGACACGCGGCATGATCTGCTCACGCCACTTGCGGCCGTTGAAGATGCCGTAATGGCCGACCCGCGGCTGCTCCCAGTGCACGTGGCGCGCACCGGGAATGTTGGGCGTCAGTGCATGCGCCGCCTTGGTCTGGCCGACGCCCGAGATGTCGTCCAGCTCGCCCTCGACCGTCATCAGGGCGGTCTCGATGAACGAGGGATCGATCTTGCGGCCGCGGCTCACCCACTCGCCGCGCGGCAGCAGGTGCTCCTTGAATACGACCTCGATGGTCTGGAGATAGAACTCGGCGCTGAGATCCATCACGGCGAGATATTCGTCGTAGAAGGCGCGGTGGGCGTCCGCCGGATCGTCGTCGCCCTTCACCAGATGCTCGAACTGGCGCATGTGCGCATTCACATGGCGGTCGAGATTCATGCTGATGAAGGAAGTGAGCTGCAGGAAGCCCGGGTAGACACGGCGCAACGCGCCCGGATAGTTGAGCGGCACCGTCGAGATGACGTTATGCCGGAACCACATCATCGAGTTGCGCATCGCGAGGTCGTTGGGGACCGTCGGGCTGACGCGGGTGTCGATCGGGCCGCCCATCAGGGTGAGCGACTTGGGCTGGCGCGGCTCCTTGGCCTCCGCCATCAGAGCGGCGGCGGCCAGCACCGGCACCGAGGGCTGGCAGACGGCGATGACATGGACGTCGGGGCCGAGATAGCGGCAGAAGTCGGCGACGTAGTCGATGTAGTCGTCGAGGTCGAAGTTGCCCTGGCTCAGCGGCACTTCGCGCGCGTCGATCCAGTCGGTGATGTGAACGTCATGGTCGGGCAGCAGCGCCTCGACCGTTCCGCGCAACAGGGTGGCGTAGTGGCCGCTCATCGGCGCCACGACCAGGACCTTGGGATCGCGACGGGTGGTGTCGCGATGGAAATGGAGGAGCTGGCAGAACGGCTTGCGCAGCAGGATCTCTTCGTTGACTGCGACGGTGTCGTCGCCGACCACCGTCGTCTTCAATCCGAATGCCGGCTTGCCGTAGTTTTGCGTGAGGCGCGTCATGATCTCCGCACCGGCGGCGATCGACTTGCCCAACCAAGTCTCAGCCCACGGATTGTAGGGGCTGGAATAGACCTGCTCGAGGGCGCTGGCCCACATCCGCAAGGGGACGGAGAGCTGGCGCTGGAATTCGTAGGCTTGATAAAGCATGGGGCGCGGATTGTACGCCCCGCGCCGCCTATGTCACGTCCATATTGCGGCGCAACAATTGTGAAAAATCAAAGACTTAGAGAAGGCGCCCCAGGGCGTTGGCGATCGTTTCGGCCTTGGCGTCATGGGTGAAGTGGGTGACGAAGCGGCCGTTGCGATCGAGCAGGTAGACGATCGAGGAGTGGTCCATGAGGTAGGGCGACCCCTCCTTGCCGGGCACTTTCTGATAGTAGACGCGATAGGCCTTTGCCACGTCGGCAATCTGCTGCGGCGTGCCGGTGAGACCGATGATGCCTGGCCCGAAATTCGGAACATAGCCTTTCAGCAGTTCCGGCGTGTCGCGCTCGGGATCGATGGTGATGAAGACGAGGTTCACCTTCTTGGCGGCGTCCGGTCCCAGCTTCTCGACCGCCGTCTCCATCAGCAGCAACGAGGTCGGGCAAACGTCGGGGCAATAGGTGAAACCGAAATAGATCAGCGTCGGCTTGCCCTTGAGCTGGTCGCTCGAGAACGGCCGGCCATCCTGGTCGACGAGCTTGAACGGCCCGCCGATCGACGGTTTCCCGCCCTGCGTGGCATCCCAGCCGATCCAGCCGGCAGCGACGACGAGCGCCGCAATCCAGACGCCGAGCAGCGCCTTCATAGTGCGTGACATGGCGTGAACATGGGCTGCACGCGGCGGCTCGACAAGCCGGACGCCTCGTCGCACAACGCTCTCTGACAGTGCGTTTTCGACCGAGAGGGAAAGTACGATGTTCTACGATGCCGCCAAGCGCGACCACGGACTGCCGCAGGATCCGCTGAAGGCGCTGATCGTGCCGCGCCCCATCGGCTGGATCTCCACCATCGACGGCCAGGGCCGGGTCAATCTCGCCCCCTACAGCTTCTACAACGGCGTCGGCGAATTCCCGCCCATGGTCTACTTCGCCATCACCGGCACCTACGGCGACACGCCGACCAAGCACAGCCGCATGAACGCCGAGGAGACCGGCGAGTTCGTGGTCAACATGGTGACCGCGGAGATGAGCGAGAAGATGAACATCACCACCGCGATGGTGGCCTACGGCATCGACGAGATGAAGCTCGCCGGCCTGACGCCCGAGCCCTGCCGTTTCGTGAAGCCGCCGCGGGTCAAGGAATCGCCGGTGGCGCTCGAGTGCAAGTACTGGAAGACGATCGAACTGCCGGAAGAGCCGGGTCACGAGGCCAAGCGCGGCTCGATCGTACTGGGCCAGGTGGTCGGTATCCACATCGACGACGCCATCCTCAAAGATGGCAGGGTCGACATCATGTCCATGAAGCCGGTCGCGCGGCTGGGCTACAGCGAATACACGACGGTCGAGAACGTCTGGAAGATGCGCCGTCCGGACGATCCTCGGTTTCAGTGAGTTAAACTGTCGTCCTGAGCGCAGCGAAGGACCTGACGGAACGACCAGCGGGCTCCTGAGCGGGCGCGAGATCCTTCGCTGCGCTCAGGATGACAAAGGGTAGTCGTCGTCTTTACGCAACTAGTGACCCGCGACGACCGGCGCCACTGACCGCGCCATCGCGAGCACGCGCTTGTCGGCCATGGCCTCGCCCATCAGCATGAAGCCGACCGGCAACTCGCCGGCGGCATGACAGGGCAGGCTGATGGCACAGCGGTCGAGGAAGTTGCCGACCGTGGTATTGCGCAGCAGCAGCATGTTCTTCTTCGTGAAGCCCTCGGGCGTCGACACTTCGTCGATCGTCGGCGCCACGATGGCGCAGGTCGGCATGATCACCGCATCGTAGTTCGAGGTGATCGCCGAGACGCGACGGCAGAGGTCGGCGCGCTTCGCGAGCAGTTCGATGTAATCGGCCGCACTCATGTCCTTGCCGCGCATGATGCGCGGATAGACCAGCTGGTCGTAATCCTGGCCGCGCCGCGCGATCAGCTCCTTGTGCCAGGCATAGGCCTCGGAGGCGGCGAAGCCGCCCTTGGCGTTGATGGCCGGCAGTTCGTTCAGCTCGGCGAGGTCGATCTGCTCGATCTTCACGCCCTTGGCTGCCAGCGCCTTGCAGGCGCGCTCGAAAGCCTTGGCTACCGTCGGGTCGAGCTCGTCCATTACGAAGTGCTTCGGGATGGCGAAGCGAAGTCCGGCGAGCGGCGCCGCGGCGGGTACCGAGATCGGCCCCATTCCGAATTCACCGGCGAAGACGGCGTCGACGATGGCGCAATCCTCGACCGAATTGGCCAGCGGCCCGATCGAATCGAGCGAGGTCGAGAGCGGAACGACGCCGTCGATCGGCACACGGCGCGCCGTCGGCTTGAAGCCGACGAGTCCGCAGACGGCCGCGGGAATGCGCACCGAGCCGCCGGTATCGGTACCGAGGGCTGCGACGGCCATGCGGTCGGCCACCGAGACGGCGGCACCGGCGGAGGAGCCGCCCGGCACGCGCGTGCGGTCGGCGGGATTGCCCGGCGTGCCGTAATGCGGGTTGAAGCCGACGCCCGAGAAGGCGAACTCGCTCATGTTGGTGCTGCCGACGATCACCGCGCCGGCGGCGCGCAGGCGCGCCACCACGGGTGCGTCTTCTGTCGCGGGCCTGGCATCGTCGAGCGCCTTCGAGCCCGAGAGCGTCGTCTCGCCCGCGACGTCGCACAGGTTCTTGATCGAGACCGGAATGCCGGCGAGCGGCGAAGGCACGAGACCGGCCTTGCGCATCGTGTCGCTCGCATCGGCAGCGGCCAGCGCCTGGTCCTTCCAGACTTTCACGAAGGCGCGGCTGCCTTCGCCCTTGGGGTCCGCGATGCGCGCGAGCGCCTCTTCGGTGAGCTTGCGCGAGGTGGTGCGGCCGGCGGCCAGGTCCGCGGCGAGTTGGGTGATCGTCGGGTTGGCCATCGGAGTCCTTACTTGCCGCGGTGCTTCACGAGATCGTCGACGACCATCGGGTCGGCGAGCGTGGACGTGTCGCCCAGGTTGCTGAAATCGTTCTCGGCGATCTTGCGCAGGATGCGGCGCATGATCTTGCCCGAGCGGGTCTTGGGCAGGCCGGGCGCCCACTGGATCACGTCGGGCGTGGCGATCGGGCCGATCTCCTTGCGCACCCAGGCGACCAGTTCCTTGCGCAGCTCGTCGGAGGGCTGCTGGCCGGCCTTCAGGGTGACGTAGGCGTAGATGCCCTGGCCCTTGATGTCATGCGGGAAGCCGACCACGGCGGCCTCGGCCACCTTGGTATTGGCGACCAGCGCGCTTTCCACCTCGGCGGTGCCGATGCGATGACCCGAGACGTTGATCACGTCGTCGACCCGGCCGGTGATCCAGTAGTAGCCGTCTTCGTCGCGGCGCGCGCCGTCGCCGGTGAAGTACTTGCCCGGATAGGTCTTGAAGTAGGTCTCGATGAAACGCTGGTGATCGCCATAGACCGAGCGCATCTGGCCCGGCCACGAGTTGATCAGGCAGAGATTGCCGGTGCAGGGGCCTTGCAGTTCGTTGCCGTCGGCATCGACCATCACGGGCTGCACGCCGAAGAAGGGCAGGGTCGCCGAGCCGGGCTTGAGCGCCGTGGCGCCGGGCAGCGGCGTGATCAGGATGCCGCCGGTCTCGGTCTGCCACCAGGTGTCGACGATCGGGCAGCGGCTGTCGCCGACCACGCGGTGGTACCACAGCCAGGCCTCGGGATTGATCGGCTCGCCGACCGAGCCCAGCAGGCGCAGGCTCGCGCGCGAGGTCTTCTTCACCGGCGCCTCGCCCTCGCGCATCAGCGCGCGGATGGCGGTGGGCGCGGTGTAGAAGATGTTCACCTGGTGCTTGTCGATCACCTGCCAGAAGCGACTGGTATCCGGGTAGTTGGGCACGCCCTCGAACATCAGCGTGGTGGCGCCGTTGGCCAGCGGTCCGTAGAGGATGTAGCTGTGGCCGGTCACCCAGCCCACGTCGGCGGTGCACCAGTAGACGTCGCCGTCGTGATAATCGAACACGTACTGGTGGGTCATCGACGCATAGACGATGTAGCCGCCGGTCGTGTGCAGGACGCCCTTCGGCTTGCCGGTCGATCCCGACGTATAGAGGATGAACAGCGGATCCTCGGCGCCCATTGGCTCGGGCGTGCACTCGGCCGGCACCTTCGCCGCGATCTCGTGCCACCAGACGTCGCGGCCGGCCTCCCAGGCGACCTTGCCGCCGGTGTGCTTGACCACCAGCACCTTCTTCACACCCGGCGCCTTCTTGAGCGCCTCGTCGCAATTGGCCTTGAGCGGCACGTGCTTGCCGGCGCGCAGACCTTCATCGGCGGTGACCACGACGTTGCTGTCGCAATCCACCAGGCGGTTGGCGAGGCTGTCGGGCGAGAAGCCGCCGAACACGACGGAATGGATGGCGCCGATGCGCGTGCAGGCCAGCATCGCGTAGGCCGCCTCGGGGATCATCGGCAGATAGATGGTGACGCGGTCGCCCTTCTTGACGCCGAGCTCCTTTAGCGCGTTCGCCATGCGGCAGACTTCGTCGTGCAGCTTGCGATAGGTGATCTTCTCGGATTTCGCCGGATCGTCGCCTTCCCAGATGATGGCGGTCTGGTCGGCGCGCTTGGCGAGGTGACGGTCGATGCAGTTGGCCGAGACGTTCAGGACGCCGTCGTGGAACCAGCGGATGCGGACGTCGCCGTTGTAGTCGACGTCGCGCACGGCGGCCGGGCTGTAGGGCTTGATCCAGTCGATCCTCTTGCCGTGCTCTTCCCAGAACCGGGCAGGATCCTTGGTCGAGGCCTCGTACATCGCCTCGTACTTGGACTTGTCGACATAGGCGCGCTTGGCCCAGTCCGCGCTGACGGCGATCACTTCATCGGCCATGGCTTTCCTCCAGCTTCGGCTTTGTGCCTTGAATTACCTGCGTTCTAGCCCGCTGCCGCGGGGCTCGGCAATTCGACTTTGGGCGTCACTCGCTGAACCAGGTCGTGAAGTCCTGGATCGGCGCGCGATCGGTGATCAGGCTGTTGGGCACCACGTCGGGATCGGCATAGCCCAGCGCCAGGCCGCAGATCACGGTTTGGTCCTCGGGGATATTGAGCTCGCGCCGCACCACGTGCTGGTAGCGGCTGAAGGCGGCCTGCGGGCAGGTGTGCAGACCCTTCTCGCGCGCCAGCAGCATGAGCTGGTCGAGGAAGATGCCGCAGTCGATCCACTGGCCGTTGCCCATGCGCTTCTCGACGCTGAGGATCATGCCGACCGGCGCGTCGAAGAACTCGTAGTTCTTGCGGAACTGCTTCATCATCCCGGCGGCATCGCCACGCGGCACGCCGAGCAGGGTGTAGAGCTGCTTGCCGACGAGCTTGCGGCGCGCATCGTAGACCGGCGTCATTTCCTGCGGATAGACGTTGTACTCCGCGCCCGGGCCGTTATCGCCGGCATCCATCGCCGACAGGATCGCCGCGGAGAGCCGCTTCCGCGCCGCGCCCATGGTCACATAGAGCTTCCAGGGCTGCAGGTTGCCGTTCGACGCCGAGCGGTTGGCGTTCTCGATGATCCATTCGATGTCGGCCTTGGCCACGGGATCCGGCTTGAAGACGCGCATGGAGCGGCGGGAATTGACGGCTTCTGACACGCGCATGGACGGCTAGCTCCGGGTGAGATGACGACGCAGGAAGTCGAACAGCGTACGCCGCGCGGCGGCGTTCTGCTGCTCGGTGAAATAGTGGGTGGCGCCGGGGATCACGACGGCCTCGGCCTCCTTGCCGTGGGCCACCAGCGCCTCGGCCATGGCGAGCGACTGCTCGACCGGCACGTTCTCGTCGCGGTCGCCGTGCAGCAGCAGCACCGGCGCGTCGATCTGCGCGACCCTCAGGATCGGCGAGCGCACCGGCAGGCCCTCGGGCCCGCAGAGATCGTCGAGATAGTCGCGCATGTAGGGATTGGCCTCGCGCCAGCGCGCCAGATCCGTCGGCGCGAAGAAGGCCGCGACGGCACGGATCGGCGGCTTGTGGGCCGCGGCGAGCAGTGCCACCTGTCCGCCCATCGAGGCGCCGACCAGCGCGATGCGGTCGCGATCCACCAACGGGCGCTTGGCCAGCCAGTCGATCGCCGCCAGCACGTCGAGCGGCTGGCGCAGGCCCTGGTCGTTCTCGCCCTCCGAGCCCAGCCAGCCGCGCAGCGACAGCGCGAGGGCGGCATAGCCGTTGGCCGCGGCGGCGCGCGCCAGGCCCACCATGTTGTGGGCGTGGCCGGCAAAGCCGTGCAGCAGGATCAGCGCCGGATAGGGCGGCTGGCCGGCAACCGGCTTGAAGAAATAGCCGCCCAGGCTGACGCCGTGGCCGGGCACGCGCACCTGCTCGGCGTCGGGAACATCGGGCAGGTCGTCCCAGCGGTGCATGACCTCGATGGGAACGCCGTCGGGGTCGCGGAAGCCCACCGAGTAGTAGCCGGGCGCGAGATAGTCGAGTTCCTGCGGCGGCTGGATGATCTCCGCGCCGGCATCGCGCAGTTCGGCGAACACCTGGTCGACCTGGCCGCGGCTCTCGGCCGACACGGCAAGCCACAGGGCACCCGGCCCGTAGGAAATGCCGTCCTTGGCCTGGCGCATCACGAAATGATCGTAGCCGCGCGACCACATCACCCGGTCGGGGCTGGCCCAGACGCGATGGAAGCCCAGCATCGGCAGCCACAGGCGATGGAAGGCGACGGAACGTGCGAGGTCGCTCACCTCGATGGCCGCGCCAGCGAAGGAAGAACGCGGTCGCATCAGCTCGGCTCCAGGCCCAGGGCCAGCAGCTCGTCGCGCCGCAGATGCTGTTCGCCTGCGAGGAAGAACTCGTCGAGCTGCGGCGGCTTCACGGCGGTGCCGGCCAGCATCGCATGCGCCTGGCCGCGATGATGCGTCTGGTGCTGGAAGAGATGTTCCAGGATCGAGATGACGCTGGAGGGCGGCGGCGTTCGGTTGGGCCGTGGCAGCGCCAGGCCCTCGGCCAGGCTTTCCTGGGTCTGGCGTTCGCAGAAGGCGAGCAGCCGGCGGTCGCTGGCGATCTGGGCGTCATAGAGCGACGCAGCGTCGGAAAAGTCCGGAACCGGATCCTGGTATCGGCTCAGCACCGTCGGATCGCGGTGAAGCGCGTCGATGTAATAGACGTCGACCCAGAGGATGTGATTGAGCGTGGCGCGCAGCGAGGGGAAGAAGCTGGTGCGCGGAGCGGCGAACTCCTCCGGCGTCAACGCCTTGCAGGCATTGAGTAGCCGGTGGTTCGCCCAGATGTTGTTGCGGGCCATGGCGACGGCATGGCCTGGCAGCCCCGTCGCCATGGGTCCCGTGTCCTTCGACGTCAGGCCGCGTGGGCCAGGTTGCGCAGCACGTAATGCAGCACGCCACCGTTCTTGAAGTAGCCGACCTCTTCCGCGGTATCGATGCGGCAGGTCAGCATGATCGTCTCCGACGCGCCGTCGGGGCGATGGATGGTCAGCGGCACGTCCATGCCGGGCTTCAGCTCGCCGTCGATGCCGCTCACGTCGTAGGTCTCGCGACCGGTGAGGTTCAGCGTCTTGCGCGTCATGCCGTCCTTGAACTGCAGGGGCAGCACGCCCATGCCGACCAGGTTCGAGCGATGGATGCGCTCGAAGGTCTCGCAGACCACCGCCTTGACGCCCAGCAGGTTGACGCCCTTGGCCGCCCAGTCGCGCGAGGAGCCGGTGCCGTATTCCTTGCCGGCGATCAGGACCTGCGGCGTGTGCTCCTTCTTGTAGCGCATCGCCACGTCGTAGATCGGCTCGGGCTGGTCGGTCGTGTAGTGGTGCGTGTAGCCACCCTCGATGCCCGGGACCATCTCGTTCTTCAGGCGGATGTTGGCGAAGGTGCCGCGCATCATCACCTCGTGATTGCCGCGGCGCGTGCCGTACTGGTTGAAGTCCTTGGCCTCGACGCCTTCCTCCATCAGGTACTTGCCGGCGGGGCTGTCCTTGCGGATCGAGCCGGCGGGTGAGATGTGGTCGGTGGTGATCGAGTCGCCGAACTGGCCGAGCGGACGGGCGCCCGTGATGTTGGTCAGGGCCGCCGGCGTCTTGCCCATGCCCTCGAAGTAGGGCGGGTTGCGCACGTAGGTCGACTTGTCGTCCCAGGCGTAGGTCAGGCTGGGCTTGGTCTTGATGCCGCGCCAGAACCGGTCGCCCTCGAAGACATTGGCGTAGCGCTTCTTGAAGGCCTTGGCCGTCACGAACTTGTCGACGGTCTTGGAGACCTCCAGGTTCGAAGGCCAGAGGTCCTTCAGATAGACCGGCTTGCCGCCCTTGCCGATGCCGATCGGGTCCTTGGTGATGTCGATCTTCATCGAGCCGGCCAGCGCATAGATGACGACCAGCATCGGCGAGGCGAGGTAGTTGGCGCGGGTCAGCGGATTGACGCGGCCTTCGAAGTTGCGGTTGCCCGAGAGGACCGAGCTCACGACCAGGTCGCCGTCGCCGATCGCCTTGGTGACCGGGTCGGGCAGCGGGCCGGAATTGCCGATGCAGCTCGTGCAGCCGTAGCCGACGAGATTGAAGCCGATCTTGTTCAGGTCCTTCTGCAGGCCCGAGGCTTCGAAGTATTCGGTCACGACCTGCGAGCCCGGCGCCAGCGAGGTCTTCACCCACGGCTTGACCTTGAGGCCGAGCTTCACCGCGTTGCGCGCGATCAGGCCGGCGCCCAGCATGACGTAGGGGTTCGAGGTATTGGTGCAGGAGGTGATGGCGGCGATCACCACGTCGCCGTGGCCGAGGTCATAATTGGTGCCGTCGCACTTGATGCGCTTGCCGTCGTCCTTGCGGTCGAATTCCTTCTCCATGTTCGCGACGAACTGCTGCGCGGCTTCCGTGAGCGGCACGCGATCCTGCGGGCGCTTCGGGCCGGCGAGGCTCGGCACGACGTCGCCCAGGTCGAGCGACAGCGTGTCGGTGAAGACCGGTTCCGGCGACTTCTTGGAACGCCACAGGCCCTGCTTCTTGGCATAGGCCTCGACCAGCTTGGCGGCCGTGCCGCGGTTGGTGGTCTTGAGGAAGCCCAGCGTGATGTCGTCGACCGGGAAGAAGCCGCAGGTCGCGCCGTACTCGGGCGCCATGTTGGCAATGGTCGCGCGGTTGGCCAGCGGCAGGTCCGCCAGGCCGTCGCCGTAGAATTCGACGAACTTGTTCACCACGCCCTTCTTGCGCAGCATCTGCGTGACGGTGAGCACCAGGTCGGTCGCGGTCGCGCCTTCCTTGAGCTTGCCCGTCAGCTTGAAGCCCACGACGTCGGGAATGACCATCGGCTGCGGCTGGCCGAGCATGGCGGCCTCGGCCTCGATGCCGCCGACGCCCCAGCCCAGCACGGCCAGGCCATTCACCATTGTGGTGTGCGAATCGGTGCCGACCAGCGTGTCGGGATAGGCGATCGTCTCCTTGCCTTCCTTCTTGGTCCAGACCACCTGCGCCAGGTATTCGAGGTTCACCTGGTGGCAGATGCCGGTGCCCGGCGGGACGACGCGGAAATTGTCGAACGCCATCGCGCCCCAGCGGAGGAACTGGTAGCGCTCGAGGTTGCGTTCGTATTCCAGCTTCACGTTGGCGCCGAAAGCGCTCGAATTGCCGAAATTGTCGACGATCACCGAGTGGTCGATCACGAGGTCGACCGGGACCAGCGGGTTGATCTTCTTGGCGTCGCCGCCCAGCTTGCCCATGGCATCGCGCATGGCGGCGAGATCGACCACGGCGGGGACGCCGGTGAAGTCCTGCATCAGCACGCGGGCGGGGCGGAAGTTGATTTCCTTGGTCGAGCGGCCGCCATTCTTCAACCATGCCCCGAAGGCCGCGATGTCGGTCTTCTTGACGGTCGTGCCGTCCTCGTGGCGCAGCAGGTTTTCCATCAGGACGCGGAGAGAGAACGGGAGGCGGGACAGGTCGCCGACCTCCTTCTCGACCGCCTTAAGGCTGAAATAGGTATAGCTGCGGCTACCGACCTTCAGTGTCTTTCGAGCCTTGAAGCTATTGGGATGGGCGGCGGCCATATCTTTACTCCTGGAAGGTCGGTCTCTGCGGATGTTGCGCAAAATAGGGGCATGAACCTCGACAGGCAATCGGCGGATGCGGCTTTGCGGCCGTTGTGTCAGATTGGACGCATGCGACGTCAAATCGGTCACGTATTTGGGGTTCTTGCAGCGTATCTCGCCCTGTCGGGAGAGGCGGCGGCGCAGCGCAATGCGGCCGAATCCTGGGACCCCAGCGCCCGCGGCTTTGCATCCGGCGGGTCGCCGGCCCCCTCGCTTCCCGGTGCGACGGGCGGAAATGGCGGGGCGACCCTCGAATCACTGAACAAAATCCTGTCGGCGTCGCAGCTCTCGGCCTTCGACCGTTCGATCTATCTCAGCATCCGCGCCTTTCAGTTGAGCCGGCTCGGTCGCGAGGCCGACAGCCAGAAGGACATTGCCGAGATGGGCAAGGTGCTGCCGGGCGACTGGCAGGTCGTGCTTTCGAGCACGATGCCGGGCCTGGCGGGCGGCGGCGACCGGGCAGCGGCCTTGCGCACCCTGGACAGTGCCCTGCAGCGCAAGCCGGGCGATCCGTCCCTGACGATGGCCCAGGCCCAGGTCTACATGCAGATCGCCGACTTCTCGCGCGCGCTCGGCCTGCTCGATACCGCCCTCGCGGGTGCCCAGACGCCGGGTGAACAGCGGTCGGTGTTCTTCTACCGTGGCCTTGCGAACTTCAATCTCGGCAACTATGCGCAGGCGGTCGACGATTTCGACGCCACGCTGGCCGGCCGCCCCGATTTCAAGACCAAGCAGGCGCCGCTGCTGTGGCGCTATGCGGCCCAGGTCCGTGCCCGGCGCGATGCGCGCGCCACCCTTGCCCGTGACGTCGGGGCGGAGAGCCTCAACGAGTGGCCTGGTCCGATCGTGCGCTTCCTGCTGGGCAAGGGCTCGGCCGGCGAGCTCGAGGTCGCCGCCGAATCCGACGACGGGGCCAAGCGCAGCAACGGCAAGTGCCCATCGGCCTTCTTCATCGGCATGGATGCGGTGCGGCGCGGCGACAAGCAGCGCGCCCGAGAACAGTTCCAGCTCGCCCAGGCCCGCTGCCCGACCGTGTCGGAGTTCAACTGGGCGGCCTCGAGCGAGCTGAAGCGGCTTTAGCAAAGCATGCAGCCGGCGACTTTCTAAAGCGGAGCGAAGGATCTCGCGCCAGCCACGCAGTCCTTTGGTCGATCCGTCAGGTCCTTCGCTGGGCTCAGGACGACAGGGGTGGGCTTTTACCCCAGCAGGGCCAGGGGCGACACGAAGCGCGTGATCTCGGACAGGACATGGGCCGGCTGCTGCAGGTGCGGGCTGTGGCCGCAGTCCGGCACCAGCCGAGTCTCGCAATAGCCGCCGACCTTGCCGGCAATGATGCCGAGCTGCAGTTCGGAGCCGTATTCGTCGTCCTCACCCTGGATCGCCTGCACCGGCACGACGACGCCCGGCAGCCTGCCCTTGGCGTCCATCGGCTCGAAACCCGGCGAAACCCAGGAATCCGCCCAGAGATGGAAGGCGCCGTCGACATCGGCATGATACTTCGCGAGCCTCTGGCGCAGGTCGCCGGAGGCGAAGGCCTCCCGGGCCCGGGCGATTGCCTGGACGCAGATCGGCTCGTTGATCGCGTGTGCGGCCAGGGTCACCACTGCGCGCAGCGGCTCGGGATCCGCCGCGGCGTAGTTCAGTGCGATCGTGCCGCCGTCGCTGTGGCCCACCAGCACGCAATCCTCGACGCCGAGCCCGGCAAGGAGGCGCGGCAGGACGAGATCGGCCTCGATCTCCATGTAGCGGACACCGGGAGCGGCCGGCCACGGGCTCGACTGCCCATACCCGGTGCGGTCGTACACGATGCCGGCGCAGCGCGTGGCGTCGCACAGCTTCTGGGGGAAGTCGCGCCACATCTCGATGCAGCCAAGGCCTTCATGCAGGAAGACGAGCACCGTGCGGTCGAGCCCGTCGTCACGCGCCGGGGCGATGCGGCGCACCCGCAGACGGCGGTCGCCAAGATCGATGAGTTCGTCTGTCGAGGACATCGCCCCCTTTTCAGGGCCCCTCAGGCTGGGGTCAAGGCCGCGTCAGGCCGTCGCCAGACCGCCTTGCGACAATCGCGCCGCGGCTCGGCGCCGGGAGAAGACGGCGATCATGGCCGGCAGGACGGTGAGGAAGAGGAAGGGCGCCAGCAGGGTGCCGCCGACCACGACGATGGCGAGCGGTCGCTGGACCTGGCTGCCGATCGCCGTCGAGAAGGCGGCAGGCAGCAGCCCGACGGCCGCGGCGACGCAGGTCATCAGCACCGGGCGCATCTGCTGTTCGCAGGTCTCGCGCAACGCCTGCTCGCGTTCGACGCCCGCGGCGATCAGGCGGTTGAAGCAGCTCACCAGCATGATGCCGTTCATCGCCGCGATGCCGAACAGCGCGACGAAGCCGATGGCGGCCGAGATGCTGAACGACATGTCGGCAGCCCACAGGGCAAGGATGCCGCCGGACAGCGCCAGAGGCATGGCGGCGCCGGCCAGCAGCGTGTCGGTCAATGAGCCGAAGCTCACATAGAGCAGCAGCAGGATCAGGCCGATGGCGATCGGCACGGCGATGGCGAGGCGCGCAATGGCGCTCTCGAAGTTGACGAAATCGCCGGCCCAGTCGAGCCGGTAGCCGCTCGGCAGCGGAACCTGTTCGGACACTTTCTGCTGGGCCTCCAGCACCGCGCCGCCGAGATCGCGGCCGCGCACGCTGAACTTCACCGGGATGTAGCGCTCCTGCTGCTCGCGGTAGATGTAGAAGGCGCCCGTGTCGAGCTTGACCGTCGCGACCTCGCTCAACGGGACCTGCATGACGCTGCCGTTGGGACCGATGGCGCCGAGGGAGATTCGGCGGATCGAGTCCATGTCTTGGCGGTAGCGCGGCGCGAGGCGCACCAGCAGCGGGAAGCGACGGTCGCTGCCCTCCTCGTAGAGATCGCCCGCCGCCTGCCCGCCGATTGCCGCCTGGATCGTGGCGTTGATGTCGCCCGGCGAGAGGCCGTAGCGCGCGGCCTTGGCGCGGTCGATGTCGATGCGGATGGTCGGCTGGCCGAGCAGCGGCGGCACCTGGATGTCGGTAATCCCGGGCACGCCTTCCAGCACGCGGCGGATGTCGATGGCGATCTTGCGCAGGGTGAGGAGGTCGGGGCCGGAAACCTTGATCGCGTTCTCCGCATCGATGCCCGAAGCCGCTTCCTGCACATTGTCCTGGATGTATTGCGAGAAGGCGAAGGTGACGCCGGGAAAGGCCCGGCGCAGCGCGTCGCTCATCTCGGCGATCAGCTCGGGCTTCTCCATCCCCTTGCGCCATTTGCCGGCAGGCTTCAGGGGCACGAAGAACTCGGCATTGGAGAAGCCGTCGGGGTCGGTGCCGTCGTCGGGCCGGCCGTGCTGGGAGATCACCGTCTCGACCTCGGGGAAGCTCTTCACCAGCTTGCGCATGCGGTTGACGTATCCGTTGCCCTCGTCGAGCGAGACCGACGGCGGCAGGGCGGCGCGCATCCAGATGTTGCCTTCCTCGAGCTTGGGCAGGAACTCGAGGCCCACGGTGCTCCCCGCGACTCCGGCCGCCAGCAGTACACCCAGGCCGACGGCCAGCATGGCGTGACGCCAGGCAAGCGCCAGCGAATAGGCCTGGCGATAGAGACGGCGCACTCCCCGGACGAGGAAAGTCTCGGTCTCGGAGACCTTTTCCGGCAACAGCAGCGCGGCGAGTGCCGGCGACACGGTGAAGGTCGCGATCAGCCCGCCCGCCAGGGCGTAGGCATAGGTCTGTGCCATCGGGCCGAAGATGCGCCCCTCGACGCCGGACAGCGTGAACAGCGGCAGGAAGCCCGCGATGATGATGGTGGCGGAGAAGAAGATCGCCTTGGTCACTTCGCCCGAGGCTTCGTAGATCGTGAACAGCTTGCCGGTGAGGCCCTCCGGCTCCTCGCGCACGGAGGACCGGGTGGCGCCGGCATGACCCGCTTCCGCGAGATGCCGGAAGATGTTCTCGACCATAATGACGGTGGCATCGACGATGATGCCGAAGTCGATCGCGCCCATCGACAGAAGGTTCGCCGACTCTCCGTTCACCACGATGATGACGACCGCGAACAACAGCGCGAAGGGAATGGTGGCGGAGACGATCAGCGCGCTGCGCAGGTCGCCGAGGAACAGCCATTGGATCAGGAAGATGAGGCCGACACCCATCACCATGTTGTGCAGGACGGTGTGGGTGGTGACGTCGACCAGAACGCTGCGGTCGTAGATTCGCTCGATGCGCACGCCGGGCGGCAGCAGGCTCGATGCGTTGATGCGTTCGACCTCGCGCTCGACGGCGCGCAGTGTCGGCATGGTCTCCGCGCCGCGACGCATCAGAACGATGCCCTCGACGACATCGTCGTCGTCGTCGTGGCCGGCGACGCCCAGCCTCGGTTCGTTGCCGACGGCGATGTCGGCGACATCGGATACCAGGATGGGCGAGCCGTCGCGCACCGTGAGCATGGTGCTACGAATATCGTCCATCGACCGGATCTGGCCGACGGCACGCACGACCGCCGATTGCGGCCCGAGATTGACGGTGTTGGCGCCGACGTTGATGTTGGCGCCGTTCAGCCCGTCGATCACCTGCTTCAGCGTGAGCCCATGCGCCTGCAGCCGGTCGAGATCGACGGTGACGTCGAAGCTCTTGCTCTTGCCTCCCCAGGTCGTGACGTCGATTACGCCGGGCACGGCCTTGAGCCGGCGCAGCAGGATCCAGTCCTGCATCGTCTTCAGTTCGGTGACGCTGAAGCCTTTGGGACCGACCACGCGATAGCGGAAGATCTCGCCGATCGGGCTGGTCGGCGAGATGATGGGCTGGGCGCCGTTGGGCAACGGGCCGAGCTGGGCCAGCCTGTTGGTCACCAGCTGGGCGGCCTCGCGGTAGGTCAGGTCGTAGGTGAACTGCACCTTCACGTCGCTGAGGCCGGTCAGGGAGATGGAGCGGATGGACTTCACGTAGGGAAGTCCCGCCATCTGCACTTCCATCGGGACGGTGATGTAGCGCTCGATCTCCTCGGAGGACTGACCGGGGTTCTGAGTCACGATGTCGACCAACGGTGGCACCGGGTCGGGATAGGCTTCGATGTTGAGACGTTTGTAGGCGAACAGGCCGCCGCAGATCATCAGGACGGCGAGAATCAAAACCAGAATGCGCTGACGTAGTGCAGCGCCAACGATTGCATGCATCCGCGACCCTCGTGGCAGCCGTTGGGCGGCGGTGCCTTCACGAGCAGCTAGATCACAAGTCGCGCAGACACACTAGCATTGCGAGTACATCTCCTATGCGAACTGCGTGGCGTGTGCATTGCGCGGTGCCGCGAGTTGCAGTTCACCGGATATGCCGTGGACATCCTCATCGACGAATTGCTGCCAGTCGTCGAACGTCATGCCGGTGCCCGCTGCCTCGACCAGCGTCTCTTGTGAGACCAGCAGCGGGAAACGGTACTTCTTGGTGAGGCGCTCGATGCGTGAGCAGACGTTCACGGCATGGCCGACGATGGAATATTCGAGGCGCTGCTCGTCGCCGATGGCGCCGATGACGACCTCGCCATAGTGGACACCCACGCCAATGCGCACCGGCGGCTCGCCGCGTCCTGCGCGTTCGACGTTCCAGGTGTCGATGCCCGCGATCAGCCGGAGGCCACATCGGATGGCGGCGGCAGCGTCGTCGGGCGAGGGTTTCAAGGCACCGAACACCGCGAGCATCCCATCGCCGATGAACTTGTCGATGAGCCCGCCCTCGGCCTCCACGATGCGCGATATCCGGGTGCGATAGTCCTGCAGGAAGCGGAGCAGAGCGTCGGGTTCCATGGTCTGAACCGAGGCGGTGAAGTCGCGCATATCCATGAACAGGATCGCGGCGTTCGCCCGCCGGCCACGGGCCGCCCGGAGCCCTTCACGCGCCAGCCTGTCGACCAGTTCGGAAGGCAGGTAGCGTGAGAGGTTGAGATTCTGCAGCCGCTCCCGGTCGAGACTGTGCCTCAGCCGGTGGGCCAGGAGCGCGCAGGCCAGGAAAACAGCCGCTGTGCCGATCCCTTCGACGCCGTAGTAGGTGAACCGGGGACTGATGAAGTCGGGCGGTGGGTTGGCGCCGATCATCCAGGCGAAGGCGGTCAGCGCCGCAATCAGGCCGATCGAACGGCCCGCGAGCCAAGAGGCCCCGAAGATGACCACGAGATAGAGCGCCGTAAGGCGCAGGTCGCCGGTGGCGATGTCCGCATAGCCCACGCCGGCCGACAGGACGAAGGCCACCAGCAGCACGACCGCCTTGGAGGGGGCCGTTCGCCTTCCGGGGGCCGTGCGCGCCATGACACCCGGCCCACAAGTTCAGCGCTGGGTATTTGAGGAGATGGACCAGGGAGAGGCCGGCGGCTTGCAGCGCGACCGGCCATTCCCCGGGCCGGCGCCGTCGCGATTCCACCAGCCGCCGCCCAGCGACTGGAACAGTGCCGCGGTGTTGGTGAGACGCGCAGCCTGCGCCTGCACGCGCGTGAGCAGCGTCTGCTGATAGGTGAGCTCCGCGATCAGCACGACGACATAGGTCGTGTCGCCAAGTTCGAGGCGCTTGCGCGCGATGGTGAGGGCGGTGGCCGCCGCCCGTTCCGCCTCGACGGCCGACTTGAGCGCCAGCGCGTCGTATTCGAGGGCATTCAGCGTGTCGGCGACGTTGCGGAAGGCGGCGAGCACGATGGACTGGTACTGCGCGTCGGCCTGCTCGAGTGCCGCAACAGAAGACCGCTTCTTGGCGGCCAGCGCGCCGCCGTCGATCAAAGTCTGGATGGCGCTGGCGCCCGTTGTGGCGCCCGCGAGCCCGGGCATGAACAGCGTGCCGAGCGACAGCGCGCTGCTGTTGATGCCGAAGCCCAGCGTCACCTGCGGCAGCTGGTTGGCGATCGCGACGCCGACCTGGGCGCTGGCGGCATGCAGGTTCGCCTCGGCGGCGCGAACATCGGGCCGTTGCTCGACGAGCTGCGAGGGCAGGGTGAGCGGCAATTCGTACGGAAGCTTGAGATCGGTGAGCTCGAAGCGCTCGGCGATGGGATCGCTCGGCAGCCGGCCGGTCAGGGTGGTCAGCAGGTTGCGCTGCTGCGCCAGCGCTTTTTCGAGCGGCGGCAAGGTGGACTCGGCCTGTGCCAGGGCGGCCTGCTGGGTGGCGACGTCGGCGCCGGGAATGGCGCCGAGGCCCGACTGGCGCGTCAGGATGCCGAGCGTGTCGCGCTGGGTGGCAATGATGCGCTTGGTTGCCTCGACCTGGCCGCGCAACGACGCCTCGACGATGGCGGCCGCGACGACGTTCGAGGCGAGCGAGAGGTACGTGCCTTCGAGCTGGAAGCACTGCGCCTCGGCCAGCGCCTCGAGCGATTCGATCTGGCGGCGATTGCCGCCCCAAAGGTCGAGTGCATAGGTGATCTGGAGGCCGGCGACGAACAGGCCATAGATCGGTTGCTGGTCGGCCGTGGCCGATTGCAGGCTGGCGGGGGTCTGGTTCTGCGTGGCGTTGAAGGTGCCCTGGACGGTCGGGAACAGGGTCGCCCGCTGGGCGCGCGCGTTCTGCTGGGCAACGCGCAGTCCGGCCACCGCGGCCTTGACGTCAGGGTTGGCGCGCAGCGAGCGCTCGATCAGGCTGTTGAGCTGCGGCGACTGGAACACGCCCCACCATTGTCCGGGAATGTCCATGCTCTGCACGATGCGCTGCGCCTCGCCGCCCGGTATCCCGGCGGCGATCAGGTCGCTCTTCTGGTCGGGAACATAGTTCGCCGTCTTCGGGCCGTCCGGTGCCGTGAAGTCGGGACCGACCGAGCAGCCGGCCAGGAGGCCCGCCGCGACGAGCGGCAGCGCGGCGATGAGGGAGCGTCGCATCATGTTGTCTCCGCGACCGTATCGTGAGGATGTGACGCCGGCGCGAGAGCGCGGCGGCGCGAGAACAGGCCGATCATGGCCGGCAGGACGGTGAGGAAGAGGAAGGGCGCCAGCAGGGTGCCACCGACCACGACGATGGCGAGCGGTCGCTGGACCTGGCTGCCGATCGCCGTCGAGAAGGCGGCAGGCAGCAGCCCGACCGCGGCGGCGACGCAGGTCATCAGCACCGGGCGCATCTGCAGCGAGCAGGTCTCGTAGATCGCCGTCTCGCGGTCGCGGCCGCTGTCGATCAACCTGTTGAAGCAGCTCAGCACCATGATGCCGTTCATCGCCGCGATGCCGAACAGGGCCACGAAGCCGATGGCGGCGGAGATGCTGAAGGACATGTCGGTGATCCAGAGGCCGAGGATGCCGCCGGTCAGCGCCATGGGAATGGCGCTCGCAGCCAGCAACGTGTCGCGGAACGATCCGAAGCTCATGTAGAGCAGGAGCCCGATCAGGCCGATGGCGATCGGTACGGCAACGGCCAGGCGCTGCAGCGCGTTCTTCAGGTTGCCGAATTCGCCGACCCATTCGATGCGATAGCCGCCCGGGATCTGCACCTTCTCCGCGACGCGCTGCTGCGCCTCGATGATGGTGCTGCCGAGATCGCGGCCGCGGACGCTGAACTTCACCGGGACGTAGCGCTCCTGCTGCTCGCGGTAGATGTAGTAGGCGCCGGAGACCAGCTCGACCTTGGCGACTTCGCTCAGCGGCACCTGTGTGAGGTTGCCGTTCGCGCCCTGGACGCCGATCTGGATGCGACTGATCGCGTCGAGGCTCTGGCGGTAGCGGGAGGCGAGGCGGACGACCATCGGGAAGTGCCGGTCGCTGCCGCTCTCATAGACGTCGCCGGCGGCCTGACCGCCGATCGCCGCCTGCACGGTGGCATTGATGTCGCCCGGCGTCAGCCCGTAGCGCGCCGCCTTGGCGCGGTCGATGTCGATGCGGATGGTCGGCTGGCCGAGGGAGGCCGATACGGCGAGGTCGGTGACGCCGGGGACCGTTGCGAGAACCGACTTGATCTCGTTGCCGAGCTTCGACAGCGTCTCGAGATCGTTGCCCGAGATCTTGACGGAGTTCTCGCCCTTCACGCCGGAGGCCGCTTCCTGGACATTGTCCTGGATGTATTGCGAGAAGGTGAACTCGACTCCCGGAAAGGCCTTCTCGAGCGCACTGCTGATCTCCGCGATCAGGGCTTCCTTGTCGAGACCCTTGCGCCACTGGTCCGCGGGCCTCAGGGGCACGAAGAACTCGGCGTTGAAGAAGCCGGTCGAATCGGTGCCGTCGTCGGGACGGCCATGCTGCGAGATGACGGTCTCGGCCTCGGGGAAGCTCTTGATGAGCTTGCGCATGCGGTTGGCGTAGTCGTTGCCGGCCTCGAGCGAGATCGACGCCGGCATCACGGCGCGGATCCACATATTGCCTTCCTCGAGCTTGGGCAGGAACTCGAGACCGATCGTGCTGCCGGCGGCGCCGGCCAGCACCAGCGCGCCGAGACCCGCCGCGAAGGTGGCGCGGCGGCTGGCCAGCGCGACGTTGCGCAGCTTTTCGTAGGCGCGACGCAGGGCACGCACGGCGCGTGTTTCGGCATGCGCCATCTTGTCGGGCAGCAGCAGGGCCGAGAGCGCAGGCGACACGGTGAAGGTGGCGATCAGGCCACCCAGCAGGGCGTACGCGTAGGTCCGCGCCATCGGGCCGAAGATGTGGCCTTCGACCCCCGACAGCGTGAACAGCGGCAGGAAGCCCGCGATGATGATGGTGGCGGAGAAGAAGATCGCCTGGGTGACTTCGGTCGAGGCGTTGAAGATCGTCGCCAGCTTTCCGGTGAGACCATCCGGCGCGCGGCGCTGGGATCCGGTCGGGTGGTCGCTTTCGGACAGATGCCGGAAGATGTTCTCGACCATGATGACGGTGGCATCGACGATGATGCCGAAGTCGATCGCGCCCATCGAGAGCAGGTTCGCCGATTCGCCGCTCAACACCAGCACGACCACGGCAAACAGCAGCGCAAACGGGATCGTGGCGGAGACGATCAGGGCGCTGCGCAGATCACCCAGGAACAGCCACTGGATCAGGAAGATGAGGCAGACGCCCACGACCATGTTGTGCAGGACGGTGTGGGTGGTGATGTTCACCAGCGAGCTGCGATCGTAGATGCGCTCGATGCGCACGCCGGGCGGCAGGATGTTGCCGTTGTTGATCCTGTCGACTTCCGCCAGCACGCCGCTCAGGGTCGGCATGGTCTCAGCGCCGCGCCGCATCAGCACGATGCCCTGCACGATGTCGTCGTCGTCGTTCTGGCCGGCGATGCCGAGCCGCGGCTGGTTGCCCACCGTGACGTCGGCCACGTCGGAGACCAGAACCGGGGCCCCATCGCGGACCGTGAGCATGGTGTTGCGGATGTCGTCCATCGACCGGATCTGGCCGACACTGCGCACGATCGCCGACTGCGAGCCGATGTTCACGGTATTGGCGCCGACATTGATGTTGGCGTTGTTCAATCCGTCCAGTACCTGCTTGAGCGTAAGCCCGTAGGCCAGCAGCCGGTCGAGATTGACGGTGATGTCATAGGTCTTGGTCTTGCCACCCCAGCCGGTGACGTCGACGACGCCGGGGACCGCCTTCAGGCGTCGCTCCAGGACCCAGTCCTGCAACGTCTTGAGGTCGGAGACGGAGTAGCCCGGCGGGCCGACGAGACGGTAACGGAAGACCTCGCCGATCGGGCTGGTGGGCGACAGGGTGGGTTGCGCGCCGTTGGGCATCGGGCTGAGCTGCGACAGCCGATTGATCACCATCTGCGAGGCCTGCTGGTACGTCACGTCGTAGGTGAACTGCACCTTCACGTCGCTCAGCCCGAACAGCGAGACCGTACGGATGGCCTGGACATAGGGAAGGCCGGCCATCTGGATCTCGATCGGGATGGTGATGTAGCGCTCGATCTCCTCGGAGGACTGGCCGGGATTCTGCGTGATGATGTCGACCAGCGGCGGCACCGGATCGGGATAGGCCTCGATGTTCAGCCGCGAGTAGGCGAACAATCCGGCGATGGATAGCACCACGCTCAGGATGACGACGAGGATTCGCTGCTTGAGGGCGGCGGCGACGATGGATTGCATGGGCAACCGATATGTTGGAGAGACGCACCCGAGGGGCGCGCCGGGCCGTCAGTCGCGCTTTGCCGCGCGATCGATGAAGAGTGTGCCGCTGGTCACCACGTTCTCGCCCAGGGCGAGGCCCTTCTTGACCTCGACCATGCCGTTCGCGGTCGACCCGACCTCGATCGGGCGCGACGCGACCGACTTGTCCTGCGGATTTGCAACCCATACGCGGGCGTTGGCGCCCTCATAGACGACGGCTTCCTGCGGCACGGCGGGGTTGGTCGTCGGCTCACCCGTCACGATGCGGAAGCTGGCGAACATCTCGGGCATCAGTTCGCGATCGGCGTTCGCGATCTCGGCACGTACCGGCAGGCGGCGCGTATTGGGGTCGAGGGCCGGTGCGACATAGGCCAGCCTGGCGTTGAAGACGCGGCCGGGATGGGCCAGCACGGAAACCTCGACCGGGGCGCCGACCTTCATCTTCGGCGCGTCGGACTCACGGACGTTGGCGACCAGCCAGACCGTCGACAGGTCGCCGATGTTGAATACGGGATCGGCGGCGCCGGCGTTGATGTACTGTCCGAGGCCGATCTTGCGCTGGATCACGGTACCGGCGATGGGGGCCGACACGATCGCCTCCGCGCCGATATGGTCGACCTTCTCCAGCGCGTCGATCTCGGTGTCGGTGCGGCCGAGGATGCGCAGGCGGTTGCGCACCGCGGCCAGTGCGATCTCGGAGGAGCGCAGGTCGCCCTGGGCCGCGACCAGGTCGGACTGGGCCTGTTCGAGGTCCTTCAGCGAGCCGCCGCGGATCGCCAGCAATTCCTTCTGACGCCTCTCGAAATTCTGGGCCAGCGCGAGCTTGGAACGTGCCTTTTCGACGCCGGCGACGGCACTTACGAGATCGTTCTGCCCCTGCACGAACTCATTTGCCTCGATCGCAAAAAGGGGGTCGCCGCGCTGGACACGCTCGCCCGGCTTGGCGATGAGGCGCGTCACCCGGCCCGAATAGGGCGAGAAGACCGGCGTCGTCGTGTCTTCGTTGATGCCGATCTTGCCGTCGGTCGCGCGCTCGTCGCGGAAGGCGGTCGCTTCGACCGGTGCGATGCGCAGGCTGGCCCACTGGGTCTCGCTGGGACGGAAGGCGCCATCGTTCTCCACGGCCAGCGCCGGTCGAATGAGTGCGTTGGTGGGGCCGGTGTCGAGAGTCCATACCGCGGCGAGCGCGAGGGCTGCGATGCCGGCGCCAGCGAACCACAGGCGGGCGCGGCGCGGACGGGCGGGGGAGGTTTTCGGCGCAGTGGTCATGGCGGGGAAGCTAGTCGCTTCACATTACGTGCGCCTGACTTGCCGCTTGCATGACGATGCAAGGGCGCGGGCCATGCTAAGCTATGACTTGTCGCGACTACGTCAGGGGAGGGCGGACGTCCATGAGAGTCCTTGTCGTCGAGGACAACGCAGAGCTCGTCGCCCTTCTGGTCAAGGGTCTGGCGCGCAGCGGCTTCTCGGCGGATTCAGTGAGCAATGCCGGGGATGCAGAGCATTCGCTGGCCGCCATGCGCTACGCGGCAATCGTGCTCGATCTCGGTCTGCCCGATCAGGATGGGTTGTCGCTGCTGCGGGGCATTCGCGGGCGCGGCGATTCGACGCCGGTCCTCGTGCTCACGGCCCGTGACGGGGTCAGCGACCGGGTCAATGGCCTGCGTGCCGGTGCCGACGATTACCTCGTGAAGCCGTTCGCCATGGAAGAGCTGGTGGCGCGCCTCCAGGCGTTGCTGCGCCGCCCCGGCAATCTGCTCGGTCGCCAGCTCACCTTCGGCAACGTCTCGCTCGAGACCGAGGGGCGCCAGGTCTTCATCGACGGGACGGTCCGGGTCTTCCCGGCGCGGGAAACGGCGATCCTCGAAATCCTGCTGCGGCGTGGCGGCCATGTGGTGCCGAAGCGTCTGTTCGAAGACCAGCTGTTCGGCCTGTCGGGCGATGTCGGTTCCAACGCGGTCGAGGTCTATGTCCACCGTCTGCGCAAGATGCTGGCCGACTGCGGCGCCACGGTGAAGATCCATACCGTGCGTGGCGTCGGTTACCTCCTGGCCGAGGAAAAGGCCGTCGTTTGACGCGGTTCCGCTCGATCATCTCCCGTGTGGTGGCGCTGCACGTCGTGGCGATCGGCGCCACGTCCATCCTGATGCCGCTGGCGCTCTACTGGCTGCTCAACGAGGCCGCCAACAGCCTCCACCGCGATGCGTTGCGCGCGCAGGCCCTCACGATCGCGAGCTTCCTGCGGCCGGCCCCCGACGATGGCGGTGTCACGCTGGATATCCCGCCGGAGGCCCAGCCCATCTATTCGGGCGATTACGCCCTCTATGCCTATGCCATCCTCGATTCGAAGGGGAATGTGCTGTTCACTTCGCGCCCGGGCGATGCGCCGCTCTCGGCGCCGAACGATCCGCTGACCAACGATTCCTTCACGCGACGCCGCAACAAGGGCACTTTGCTCATCGGGGTCAATGTGCCGCGCGCCATCGGCGATCGCCTCTACTGGATTCAGGTCGGTCAGGATCTGGCGCACCGCGACGTGATCATCGACGATATCGTCGCCTCGTTCCTGCCGCGGGTCGCCTGGATCACCTTCCCGATCCTCCTGCTCCTTCTGCTGATCGACATCATGATCTTCCGCCGCGCGCTTGAGCCGGTGCGCGCCGCCTCCGACACGGCGGCGGCGATCGGCCCGACCAGCACCGACATTCGCTTGTCGGAGCAGTCGATGCCGAGCGAGATCGTTCCGCTCGTCCATGCGGTCAACCAGGCGCTCGACCGTCTGGAGGCGGGCTTCCAGGCCCAACGCGAATTCACCGCCGACATGGCGCACGAGCTGCGGACGCCGCTGGCCATCATGCGCGCCCGCGTCGATACGATGGAGGACCTGCCGCTACGCCGCTCGCTGGAAGCCGACATCGTCAACATGACGCGCACGGTGAACCAGGTCCTCGACATTGCAGAACTCGAGGCGTTCGTCGTCGACGGCGATTCGAGGGCTGACCTGCAGGCCGTCTGTGCCGACGCTGTCGCCTTCATGGCGCCGCTCGCCGTAGACAGCGACAAGACGATTGCCCTCACGGGTGTCGAAATGCCGGTGTGGGTGCGCGGCCACGCCGAAGCACTGTTCCGGGCGGTTCGTAACCTGGTCGAGAACGCGATCCGACACACGCCCGCCGGCGGGGCGATCGAAGTCGATGTCGTCGCGGACGGAACGGTCCGGGTGCTGGATGAGGGGCCAGGGGTGCCGTTCGCCGAGCGCGAGACGATCTTCAAGCGCTTCTGGCGGCGTGACCGCGCCCGGCCGGAGAGCCGCGGACTGGGCCTGGCCATCGTGACGCGCGTGGCCGCCGCTCATGGCGGCACCATCTCGATCGACGATCGGCCCGGCGGCGGCGCGGTCTTCACGCTTCGCCTGCAACCCGCGCCCCCGGTGTGAGCCGACGGCGCCAACCCCACGGGACCTCGCGGCAGGACGGGCCTATACTCCGGCCATGGCGGAAGCAGAGATCCGCAAGATCATCCACGTCGACATGGACGCCTTCTACGCGTCCGTGGAGCAACGCGACGATCCTTCGCTGCGCGGCCAGCCGGTCGCGGTCGGTGGGCGGCAGCGCGGCGTTGTGATGGCGGCCAGCTATGAGGCGCGCAAATTCGGCGTGCGCTCGGCCATGCCTTCGGTCACCGCCAAGCGCCTCTGTCCCGAGTTGCTTTTCGTGAAACCGCGCTTCGAGGTCTACAAGGAAGTGTCGCGCCAGATCCGCGAGATCTTCCTCGATTACACGCCGCTGGTGGAGCCGCTCTCGCTCGACGAGGCCTATCTCGACGTCACGACCAACCTCAAGGGCATGCCGCTGGCCTCGGAGATCGCCCGCGAGATCCGGACACGCATTCTCGAACGCACGGGCCTCACCGCCTCGGCCGGCATCTCCTACAACAAGTTCCTGGCCAAGCTTGCCTCGGATCATCGCAAGCCCGACGGGCAGACGGTGATCCCGCCGGAAAAGGGACCGGCCTTCGTGGAAGGACTGCCGGTCGGCCTTTTCCACGGCGTTGGGCCGAAGACGGCGGAGAAGATGAACCGACTCGGTATCCATACCGGCGCCGACCTGAAGACGCAGTCGCTGGAATTCCTGCAGCAGTATTTCGGCCGCTCCGGCACTTACTATCACGCCATTGCGCGCGGCCATGACGAGCGTCGCGTCGTGCCCAACCGGCCACGCAAGTCGATCGGCTCGGAGACGACCTTCATGGAGGATCTCGACCGGCCGGCCGCAGTGGAGGACGGCGTCGCCTCGGTGCTCGAAGATGTGTGGTCCTATTGCGAGCGCACCGGCATCGTCGGCCGCACGGTCACGGTGAAGGTCAAGTATGCCGATTTCCGGATCGTGACGCGCAGTCGGACCCTCGAGGAGGGTGTCGACAGCCGAGACCTGCTGGAACGCACGGCGCGCGAGCTTGTGCGCTCGATCTTTCCGCTCGAAAAGAAAGTGCGCCTGCTGGGCGTATCGCTGCACAACCTGCACCAGCGCGAAGAGCGCAAGGTGTCGCCCCAGATGACACTGGCTCTCTAGGAGACATGACCATGAAGATCTTCATGACCGGCGCGACCGGCTATATCGGCGGCACCATCGCGCGCCGCCTGCTCGACGATGGCCACGAGATCCGCGGGCTTGTTCGCGACTCGGAGAAGGGCAGGAAACTCGCTGTCTTCGGTGTCGAGCCGATCATTGGCGGCCTCGACGATGCCGCGATCCTCGCGGCCGAGGCCGGGCGCGCGGATGCCGTGATCAACACCGCCAACAGCGATCATCGCGGTGCGATCGATGCGTTCCTGGAGACGCTTGCCGGATCGAACAAGCAGTTCCTGCATACCAGCGGCTCCAGCATCGTGGCCGACGATGCCCATGGCGATGTCGCCTCGGAGAAGATCTACGACGAGGAGACGCCGTTCGAGCCGGTGCCGGGCAAGCAGGCACGGGTCGACATCGACCGCGCCATCCGCGACGCGAGCCGCCGCGGCGTGCGCACCATCGTCGTTTGCCCGACGATGATCTATGGCAACGGCCTGGGCCTGGCGCGCGACAGCGCACAGATTCCCGGCCTCGCGAAGCGGGCAAAGGCGTCGGGCGTGGTGCGCCATGTCGGCCAGGGGCTGAACATCTGGTCGAACGTCCATGTCGAGGACGTGGCCGACCTCTATCGCCTGGCCCTCCTCAAGGCACCGCCGGGCGCCTTCTATTTCGCCGAGAACGGCGAGTCCTCCTATCGCGAGATCTGTGCTGCGATCGCGCGCCGCCTGAAGCTGGGCGAGCCGCAGGCCTGGCCGTTCGAAGAAGCGGCGAAGGAACTCGGAGAAAACAGCGCGGCCTACACGTTCGGATCCAACAGCCGCGTCCGCGCCCGGCGCGCCCGCAGCGAGCTGGGCTGGCAGCCCAAGCACGGCTCGGCGACGAAATGGATCGAAGCGGAGCTGCCGCTTTAGACGGCGATCTCGTCGATCATCTTCTTGCGCAGGGCCGCGTCGGGATAGACGCCGAAGCCCGCCTGCAGATTGTCCGCCATGTGCTCGGGCTTGCCGGTGCCGGGAATGACACAGGTAATGGCCGGATTAGCCAGCACGAACTTCAGCAGGAGCTGCGCCCAGCTCGTGGCGCCGATCTCGCCGGCCCAGTCGGGCAGCTTGCGGCTCAGGAGCTTGCGCAGGAGTCCCCCGCCGCCGAATGGCTGGTTCACGATCACCGCGATGCCGCGCTCCGCAGCGAGCGGCAGGAGCGTGCGTTCGACGGCGCGATCGTCCAGCGCGTAGTTGATCTGCACGAAATCCCACTTCTCCGCACGCATCACGCTTTCCAACTCGTCATGTGCGCTCTGCGTATAGTGGGTGATCCCAAGATAGCGGATGCGGCCTTCGGCTTTCCAGGCGCGCAAGGTCGGCAAGTGGGCGCGCCAGTCCACGAGATTGTGGATCTGCATCAGGTCGATGCGATCGGTCTTGAGAAGGCGCAGGGAGCTGCGCATCTGCGCGATCCCGTTGTCGCGGCCGGTGGTCCAGACCTTGGTGGCGATGAAAGCCCTGGCGCGCGCGTCGGCGGCGGTCAGCAGGTCGCCGACGACGGCCTCGGCCGACCCGTACATCGGCGAGGTGTCGATCACCGACCCGCCCGCGTCGAACAGCAGGCGCAGCACGTCTGCCAGCGGCGCACGGCCGGCCGGCTGGGCGCCGACATCGAAGGTGCGCCAGGTGCCGACGCCGACGACGGGCAGCATCTCGCCTGAGGAGGGGATCTTGCGCTGGTGCATGCGTGCTCCCGTCTGCGCGGCCGTCCGTCGTGCCGCGAGGACGCTGGCGCCGGCGAGGCCGAGCAGGGCTGAACGCGTCAGGGGCATGATACTCTCCGCGACCTCAATGTTTCCATGGGTCGATCAGGCTATCGGGATCTGAAAATTCTCGCCGGCGATGCGCGGATCGACACGGTGGCCATTGACCGTAACCTTGGGTTCACGGGCAAGCCCCGAAACCGTGATCGTCGCGGCCAGGCCCTCCTGACCGGTCTTGGGCGCGTGGTCGATCTCGATCTCGCGTGCCCAGGGCCGATATTCAAGGCGCATCAGGCCAATCTTGCCGTCGGCACGAAAGGCCGTGCCGTCGCGCGTCGCGAGAGCGAAGTCCTGCGGGTCGGGCAGCGGATTGTACGCCACCACCGCGCCGCTCGACGGATCGGCGA
This sequence comes from Reyranella sp., assembly GCF_965279625.1. Taxonomy (GTDB): domain Bacteria; phylum Pseudomonadota; class Alphaproteobacteria; order Reyranellales; family Reyranellaceae; genus Reyranella. The sequence goes on along the minus strand of NZ_OZ257251.1, from coordinate 3,112,794 downwards.
TCAGGTAAGCCTTGCGCCCCTGCTCTGTCGTGAGCACCGCGCCGGCCTTTTCGAGCCGGCCGGTCGTGCCCTGCTGCGCCCAGAAACTGTCGCGATCGATTCCCTCCGGCAGGTAGGGCCAGCCGCCGTTCAGCCGGCGATAGGGGATCGCCTTCTGCTGGGCGCCGCCCTGGACCGGATAGTTGATCTCCGGAGGCTGTGCGAATTCCGTCGAGAAGCCCGCCTCCATCACGTCGCCGCCGCTGCGATAGGTGACATCCATGACTCGCCGGGACGCGTTCCAGTCCGCCTTCAGCTCGGCGGCGGCGATGTGGCGGCGGAAGGCATCGAAGCTGCCATGCTGGGCCTCGTCGCCCATCTCGAGCACGAAGCCGCCATAGGCGCGGGACAGGATGGCATTCAAGTCGAGCGAGGAGACCGGCACTGGCTGCGCACGGCGCAGATTGAAGAAGGAGATGGTGAGGGCGGGCCCCACCATGGCGTCGTTCGGCTCGGCTCTTGCCGTGATCCCTGGCGCGATCTCGATATCGGTGTCGCGGCCGAGATCGGTCGTGGGCAGAGGCAGGATCGCGAGATAGCTCACGCCGTCGCGAATGAAGACGCGCTGGCCGGCCGGGAGCTTCTGCGGAAACGAGCTGAGGCGGCGATCGCCCGCATGGATTTCCCAACCGGGTGACGCCGCGAAGTTCCAGAGCCCGATCACCGTCGCCAGTGAGGCGATCCTGCTGGTGGCGGCTTCGAGAAAGCGCTCCCGGTTGCAGTGCGGCGTCGCGAAGACGATGGCGCGGTTGCGGCTCTGGAAGGTGAGTAGCAGGCCGGCCTGCGGGATCAGCCCCTCCTGCGTGCTGGTGAGGTTCGGCGTGTTGGCCACGTAACGTGCCGTCAGCATGCCTCGCTCCGCTGGCGTCGTGGCGATCCGTGGTGCTCGGACCCACTGGCCGACGAGGTCGACCGTGCCGCCGCGCATGTCCTGGCTGGCAAGCCCGTGCCAGCGGCCGAGATAGGTCCGCTTCCAGAGCGCTGGCTTGTAGATGCCGCGCGTCGTCTCGGCGGAGGTTTCTTCGCAGGGCCGGGTGCGGTCGTCGATCGGGCCGGACACCCAGTCGGGTGCCCACGGGGCCTCCAGGCTCTGCATCGCCACGCGGCCCGGCGGGAAGTCGTACCCCCAGGCCGGCATGTCGTGGACCGTGCCCTCCGAATTCATGTCGAGGTGATTGACCACACCGGCCTTCGATACGGTGTGGAGCGTCCCGTAGATGCCGTCCTGTTCCGCGAGCACGCCCGAGAGGCGAACGCGGGTGCCGGAGCAGACGAAGCGCCGCAGCGCCGGATGATAGACGCTGATGAGCAGCTCCAGCGTGCGGTCGACCAGCACGCGACCCACCAGGCGGTCGAGCGGCGTCGGTCCATAGTCCCTGAACAGCTTGAGGGCGCTCAGGGTGATCGACAGGTAGTAGGGATCGAGCATCTCCTGCGTGCTGCCGTCGAGGAAACCCCAGAAGCGCAGCGGCAGATTCTCGAGACCGTGCCGCCCGTCGGCCATGGCATGAGAAGAGCCGATCATCGCGCCGCCGAGCAGGGCGCCCATGGCGGCGGTGTGATTGAAGTTCTGCGTGCTGACGGCGTAGTTGTAGCCATCGCGGAAGAACGACGCGCGACCGCGCCAGTCCTTGTTGCGGCGCCAGTAGTCGATCGCTTCGGCGCCTTGTGGCGACACGAACGCGCTGGTCGGCAGGTCGGGCTGCAGCCAGGCGGTCCAGTAGGCCTTCAGGTGGTCCTGCACCGGTTCCGGCAGCAGCTCGCGGAACAGGTGCCATATGAGCAGCAGGTCGGCGATCTCCCAGCCCATCCAGTAGCGCGGCGGCATGGCGAGCAGTTCCTTGAGCCGGCTTTCGTACGCGCTCCGCGCGTCGGACCCGCCGACCTCCGCCCACGGGCTGACATTGTCGCCACCGACACGTTGTAGTTCTCGGATGCGCGCGACCTGCCATTCGGGGCGTTGCTCCAGGCCGTGACTGGCGGCACGCGCTCGCTTGGCAATTTCCTCGATCGGCAGGAGACGAGCCGTCGGCTGGCTGCCATCGGCGGTACGGGGCAGGGCCCGCTCCGCATCGGGTGGCGATGTGATCGCGCCCCTGCTGTTGCCGGCGATCGGACGCATCGTGAGTTGCAGGCGGGCGGATTTGAATTTCAGCCCGTGTCCGCCGATCGGCATCGCCCATTCGTAGGCATTGCCGCGTTCGCGATAGCGCGTGTCGTAGGTCTCGAGCTTGCGCAGCAGGAAGCCGCAGCGCTCGGGCATCAGCAGCCGGTTCGAAGGATCGCGCGCAAGGATGTCCGTGGAAAAGAAGTGCGTGATGTCGAAGCGAGCCGCCTGCTGCTGCAGTGACAGCTCCTGCGGGGCGAGCAGGCCATCGAACCGGTCGCGCGTCGGATCGGTCGCGCCCCAGCGGGACCAGTAGCGCCTGCCGTTGATGCTCGCATTGAAGGTCGGCCCGATGGCGGCGTCGGCGACCCATGGTTGGCGCAGCGGCCACGCCACGATGTGCCAGGTCGGAGGATCGTCGGTCCAGAGCTTGCGGCCCAGCCCTTCGCGGCAGGTGTAGTCCTCCGGTACGATCTCGTATCCATCGTAGCCCAGCACCAGTTCGGCCTTTGCCAGCGCGCGGCCATGCAACAGGTGCAGCGCGATGGCATCGGCGGCCCCTGGAAAGCGCAGAAGGACGGAGCGATGCACGCCGTCGACCGTTTGGCCTCCCGGTATGGGCCTGTCCCAATCGCGACCATCGATCGTTGCAGTCTCGATGCCGCTGACAAGCACCTGTTCTTCGCGTCGCGCCTGCGCGCTCGCCGGACCGGCAGCGAGCATCGCGGCCGTGACACCGGCGCTGCGCAGGAAGCGGGAGCGTGTGAAGTCACGTGACATTTCGATGTCATTGTTCAGCATCGATGAGTGCAGCACCAGCAAGGAAAAAGCGCTGACGCCATATTGATGCCGTACGCGAAGCGTCTGCTTCAACTCCCCGATGTTTCGACACTCTTGGTCATTGTCTTCGCGCCATGCCGACACCATCTCACGACCGATCGCAGATGCTTCAGCCTGAAGGAGACCGCGCCATGCTCGAGCCCTTCGTCGTCGAAATCTGGGGGAAGCCCGCCGGCGTAGTCCTCAAGGAAGGCAATGCGTTTCGCTTCCATGCCTTCACGCGTCCCTTCTTCGAGTTGGAGGGCCACCAGTTCAATACACCGGGCCAGGCGCGCCTCGCCGCGGCCAAGCTCCAGCCGCCGCGCGAAAGCCTGCGCGCGGATTAGTGCCTTTCGCCTTGTCGGTCGCCTGAGGGGACGCTAGTCCACATCACGACCGACAAAGGAGGAAAGTGGTGATCAAGCGCAAGCAGCGTATTCCGATTCGTGACCTTTCGACCATGAAGGCGGAGGATCGCGAGGCGATCGAGAAGAACGCCCTGAACGGCCAGGTGTTCAACATCTTCAAGGTGATGGCCAATCACCCCGCGCTGACGAAGCGCTGGACGCCGTTCGCCGGCCACATCCTCTCCAAGCAGACCCTGCCGTTCCGCGATCGCGAGCTGCTGATCCTGCGCATCGGCTGGCTGAACCAGGCCGAATACGAATTCGCGCAGCACGAGTTGATCGCCAAGAGGGGCGGCGTCACCGACACAGACATCGCCAATCTCAAGGAAGGACCCAAGGCCAAGGGCTGGAACGAGCACGAGGCGGCGCTGATGCAGCTGGCCGACGATCTCTTCGAGAACTCGGTCGCCTCCGACGCGACCTGGGCCACTCTGTCGAAGACCTATTCGACCGAGCAGCTCATGGACGCCGTGTTCACGGTCGGCCAGTACAATCTCGTCTCCTGGGCGCTCAACAGTTTCGGCGTGCCGCTCGACGATTTTCTGCCGGGCGCCCAGAAGAAGTAGAACCCGACGCCTTCAGCGCTTCGCCATCTCGACGTTCCAGAAGACGGTTGTCGAGGGAGGGCGGATCCAGCCCTTCGTGCGGGCGCTGACGGCCGAGGCGCTGTACCATTCGCCGAGCGGGTAGTGCGTGCCGAGCTGCAGGGCGCGCTCCTGGATCTCATCGGCGATCGCCTTGCGCTTGGCCGCATCCGGCTCCAGCGCGAAAGCCTCGCGCATCGCCTCGATCCGCTCGTCGCACGACCAGCCGGCAGAGGCCTTGTCGCAGGCCGAGTTCAGGAACAGCGAGGTGATCGGGTTCGCAACGTCGATGACGCCGGTACTCGACAGCGTGATGTTCCAGCCGCGATCCTCAGGCGGCTCCTTGCGCATGACGCGCGCAAGGTGCGTCTGCCAGTCGGCGGGACGCATGTCGACCTTGAAGCCGACCCGTTCGAGCTGCGCCTTGGCCACGGGGCCGAGATTGGCCAGCGACGCCAAATCGGTCACCTGTAGCAGCACGATCGGCCGCCCGTCGTAGCCCGCCTCCTTCAGAAGCGCCTTGGCCTTCTCGACATTGCCCTCGAGCAGACCTGACGTGCCCTTGTCCGACGCCAGCGGCGTGCCGCAGCCGTAATACGTCTTGCAGGGACGCCAGTACTTCGGATCTCCGACGGCGGCGTCCAGGAAGCCCTTCTGGTCGATGGCGTAGCCGAGGGCGAGTCGCATCTTGGGATCGTTGAAGGGCGGATGGAGCCAGTTGGGGCGAAGCGCATACTGGCTGGCATAGGCGCCGCGCTGCACCTCGATGCCCTTGCGCTTCTCGACCAGCGGCAGCAGATCGTGCGCCACCGATTCGAGCGCATCGACCTCGCTGTTCTCCAGCGCATTCACCGCGGTCTGAGGATCGGCAATCGATACCCATTCGACGCGATCGACCTTGGCCACCTTGCCGCCGGCGTAGTTGGTCGGCGGCTCGGTGCGCGGCACGTAGTTGGGATTTTTCACATAGACGACGCGGTCGCCGGGCCGCCATTCGTCGGCCTTGAACATGAACGGGCCGGAGCCGGTCGGATCCTTGATCTGCTGGGTGGCCGGCGCTTCGGCCACACGCTTGGGCATCATGAAGGGCACGACCCCGGCCGGCTTGGCGAGCGAATCGATCACGAGGCCGTAAGGCCGGGCGAGTTCGAGGCGGATCGTCTTGGCGTCGGGCGCGCTGAGCTCCTTGACGTTGGCCATCAGCTTGAGGCCGACCGGATCGCGACTGCCCCAGCGCTTGAGCGAGGCGACGCAATCCTCGGCGGTGACGGGCGCCCCGTCGTGCCATTTCAATCCGTCGCGCAGGGTGAAGCTGTAGACCAGCCCTGCCGGATCGACGCTCCAGTTCCCCACCATCTGGGGCTGCGGCTTCAGATCGCCGTCGAGGCCGAACAGCGTGTCGTAGACGAGATAGCCGTGGGTTCGGCTGATCTGCGCCGACGCCCAGATCGGGTCGAGGATCTTGAGATCCGAATGCATGACGATCTTGAGTGTCGATTGCGCAGCGGCCGGCATCGCGAGCGCGAGCCCGGCGACGGCACCCAGCAGGGCCTTGAAGTTCATGCTTCCTCCTAGATTTGTTCGTTTGCGAGCCCGTTGATCGTCTGCAGGGCCTGGGCCCGGAACTGGCCGAGGATCATGCCCTTCCAGTCGTCTGCATCGACAAAGAAGGCGTCGCGCACCGCGCGCCTGATGTCCTTTACGAGAGGCGGCGGCGCATCTGGATGCCCCGCCAGCCAGGCCTCGCCACGCAGCGCGTGACGCACCACGGGGTTGGGCACCGTGCCGTATTCCAGCGTCGTCGGCGTAATCGCGACGCCGGGGCATTGCTCCGGCGCGCAGCCGGTGATGTGCCCGACCGTGCGCGGCGAGACCGACTCGGTCGCCGTGCTCACGATCAGGTCGCTGCCCCACCAGGCTTTTGCACGTCTCGTGGTTTCGTCGGAATGACGGCCGAAGATCTTCTCGCCATGACCATAAGGTCCGAGGCCGGTATGGACGTCGATCCAGGCGATGTGCCGCTTGTTCGTGCCATGAGCGCGCAGGATCGAGCGGATCGTGCCGTTGCTCCAGGCCGGCGCCGTGCCGCTGTAGAAGAGTCCGTCCGCATGCTTCGCCTGGCCGCTCGACACGCCGGGATCGCGTTGTCCAGCAAGGCGCGCCATCGCGGCGGTCAGGCGCTCCTCGTTGTCGGGGGAGGGCGGCCAGGTCGCCGGCACCAACAGGTCGTGGATCTGCTCGTACACCGGGTTGTCGGGATAGGGTTGGGAGAAGTCTCCGAAGTTCCGGTTGAGGTCGATATTGTCCTCGTTCGTCCGCTTCAGATGGGAGAAGCCGAACGGGTTCACCGCATGGATCAGAAGCAGCGCTACTCCGCGATCGCTCGCCCGCTTTGCCAGCTCGTCGTTCAGCAGCGCGAGCTGACAGGCCGAACCGGAGAATCCTTCCGGACCGTGCGTGCCCGAACTCACGACGAACAGTTTGCTTGCGTCGGTAGCCCCCAGCAGCGCCGTATCGGTAGCGATTTCCTCATCCGCTGCGCCCTTCAGCGGATGGATGTGATGCTGAACGCGGGCGCCGGCCTTGGTCGAGGCGTCGAGGAAGCGCTGGCGGGCTTCTTCGTAGTCGGCGGAAAAGAACGAGGCGCTCATCTGACCTTCTCGTCGATGTAATCCAGGGTGCGGAAGGCGCCGCCGATCACCGGCAGGAACCAGGGCTTGCCGGAATAGAGCGGAATGGACGGCAGTTCCGTCCCGGCGAAGGGCATCTTGCCATGCAGGCGCCCGGCGATCGATTGCCCCATCGCATTGCCGAGGAACGGCATCATCGACACGCCCGAGCCGTTGCAGCCCAGCACGAAGTGCAGCCCGTCGAGCTCGCCCGCATGCGGCAGCGCGTCGTAGGTGAAGGCGACGTTGCCCTGCCAGGTATGGGTGACCTTGGTGTCGGCAAGTTGCGGCAGTCGCTCGACGAGCGCCTGGTGCAGGAGCTGGGCGCGGAGTTCGGCGTCGATCTCGGTGAAGCGGGCCCGACCGCCGAAGATGACGCGCTTTCCGTCGGGCGAGATCCGGTAGTAGTGCAGCACGCGCCGCGTCTCGGAGAAGGTGCGCCCCTTGGGGCAGATTTCGCGAATCAGGTCCGCAGGCAGCTCTTCGGTCGCGATGATGTGGCTGGCGATGGGCACCAGCCGCTTCTGCAGCCGCGGCGTGACGCCCGACGTGTAGCCGTTGGTCGCGACGACGACGTGGCGCGCCCGGACCTCGCCCATGCTGGTGCTGACCCGCCAGCCCTCGCCGTCGCGGGCGAGCCCGGTGGCGCGGCAATGGCCCGCCAGGGTCACCGAGTTGCGCCGGCGCACCGCCGCCAGCAGGCCGCCATAGAACAGGGCCGGATGCAGCTTGCCCGCGCTCTCGAAGACCATGCCGCCATGATAGAAGTCGCTGCCAATCTCCTCGCGCTGCTCTTCGCGGGTGATCAGCCGGCAGTCGGTGGCGCCGCCGTCCCGCAGCTTGGCGAAGCGCGTGCGCAGCCCTTCATAATGCGAGGCGGCGCAGGCGCCGAGGAAACGACCGCGCTGTTCAAGGTGGCATTCGATTTTCTCCTGCTCGACCAGATCGATCAGGGCGCGATAGGCGTCGATCGCCCAGCCCACCACGTCGCGCACCAGACCGGGCGAATAGTCGAGCGTGCGGCCGGTGAAGCTCTTGCCGATCGACAGGCCGGCGCTCAGCGCGCCGCCACTGCGCGTCGAGGCGCCCGAGCCGAACTCGTCGGCTTCGAGCACGACGCTCTGCACGCCGCCATCGGCCAGCGCGCGCGCCGTGGCGAGGCCGGCATAGCCGCCGCCGACGACCACGACATCGGTTCGGCTGGGCAGCGAGGGCGTCGTGATGGCCTGCGGGCGGAAAGCCTCCCACCAGTAGGGCGCGTCCGTGAAGTCACTGGAGAAGATCGACTGATTAACCGCAGGCATGACAGGGCTCATACGCAAAAACGTTGACAGAATGGAGTTACGGCTTGAGGTGCGAGGGGGTCAAAGTCATTGTCCGACGTGGTTAAGTCCTCGAGGTTATGATGATCACGTCGCGCCAGCTCGAAGCCTTTCGCGCCATCATGGCGCATGGAACGGTGACCGCCGCCGCGGAGCGTCTGGGTGTCTCGCAGCCGGCGGTGAGCAAGATCCTGGCGGGGCTGGAGCACGAGATCGGCTATCCCCTCTTCACCCGCATCAAGCGACGCCTGGCGCCGACCAGCGAGGCCCGGCTTCTCGAACAGGAAGTGGCGCGGCTCTATCACAGCCTGGAGCGCGTGACCGACGTGGCGCGGGAAATCCGGGAGCGCCAGATCGGCGACCTGTTGATCTATTCGACACCGGCGCTCGGCCGCAGCGTCCTGCCGGACGTCATGGCCACCTTCATGAAACGCCACGCCAAGGCGCACATCGTGTTCCAGGTCCGCAGCTCGACCTACATCAACCAGAAGATGGTCGACCAGCAGATCGACCTCGGCTTCTCGATGATGCCGTTCGAGCATCCCGCGATGGTCACGGAGGAGCTGAGCCGCGCCGCCGCCGTCTGTGTGCTGCCGGGCAACCATCGGCTGGCGCGGCGCAAGGTGATCCGGCCCGCCGACCTGCGCGGCGAGCGCTTCCTGTCCTTCCCGCTCGACGGCCGCATGCGTCATCTGATCGATGCCGCCTTCGAGCAGGAGCGGATCGAGCGCCAACTGCAGATCGACGTCTACTCCTCCGCAGATGCCTGCGCGCTCGCTGCGCGCGGCCTGGGAGTCTCGATCGTCGATCCGTTCACCGCCCGCGACTATCTCGGCGCCGGCATCGCGGTCGTGCCGTTCGAACCGCGGATTCGCTACCTCTTCCGCGCGATGCGGCCGCGCCATCGCAAGCCCTCGCGCCTGGCCGACGCGTTCCTCGATGCCGTGAAGGTCCACATGAAGGCCAAGGGGTGGTAGGCCCGAGCGAAGCTCGGGCACCTGAGCGACAGGACATTGCCTGCAATGTCCGAGAGCGCCGATGGACGAACGATCGATCTGACCCCTCCGTCGGCGTAATACGCCGACACCTCCCCATCTGAATGGGGAGGCGGATGATTCTGTGCCGCGCCGAACACTAAGCCGGGTCATGCGCCACGAAGAATTCGAGGCCGATCAGCCGCTCCAGCAGCATGACCACCACCAGAGTCACCACGACGGTCGCGGTCGAGATCGCCGCCAGCACCGGGGAGGCGTTCTCCTGGATGAACGCATAGATCTGGACCGGCAGGGTCGTGACCTGCGGTCCGGTGAGGAACATCGTGATCGTCACCTCGTCGAACGAGATGATGAACGAGAAGAGCAGCGCGGTGACGAGGCCGGAGCGCGCGAGCGGAAGGGCGATGCCGAGCGCGATGCGTCGTTCGTCGGCGCCCAGCAGCGAGGCGGCCTCGACGATCTCGCCGTCGATGCGCTGCAGGGCGACGACGATCGGCCGCCAGGCGAAGGGCAGGGTGCAGACGATATGGGCGATGACGATGCCGGTGGCCGAGCCGAGATAGCCCGCCATCGCCAGCACGTTCACCAGCGCCACGCCCAGCGCGGCATGCGGAAAGAAGAGGGGCGACATGACCGCCAGCTCGAAGGCCGGCAGCCAGCGCGGCCGCAACCGGTGACAGGCATAGGCGCCGGCAAAGGCGATCGCGGTGACGAGCACGGATACCACCCCCGCGATCCCGAGACTGGTGACGAAGGCCTCGATCCAGCGCGGATCGGTGGCGGCCTCGGCATACCAGCGCAGGCTGAGTTCGCCCGGCGGGAACCGGAGATAACCGGCGGCGGCGAACGAGGTGGCGCCGATCACCAGGATCGGCAGGGGCAGGAACAGCAGCAGCGCGAACGATGCGGCGCGGCCCAGCTTCACGATCGGCGCGTTCATCGGTCGGCCTTCGGCACCAGGGCCGCCTCGACCATGCGCAGGAGGGCGAGACCCAGCCCGCTCAGCAGCAGCAGGCAGATCGCCCAAGCCGACGCCTTGCTCATGTTGAAGTTGTAGACGACCTCTTGATAAATCTGCGTGCCCGCCATCTTCTGGCGAATGCCGCCCAGCAGGATCGGTGTCACGATGGCGCCCATCGAGGTGAGGAAGGTGATGCCGAGTCCGGTGAAGACCCCGGGCAGCGAGAGCGGCAGCACGACGCGACGCCAGGTCTCGAAGCCGCCGGCGCCCAGCGATTCGCTCGCTTCCTCCAGCCGGTTGTCGATCTGCAGCAGCACCGAGAGCGTGGCGATGACGGAGAAGGGCATCAGCACATGGGTGAGGCCGATCACCACGCCGAGATCGTTGAAGATCAGCGGCAGCGGCGACTGGATGACGCCCGCCCACTTGAGCGTCTCGTTGAGGAAGCCCTTGGGGCCGAGGATCACCAGCCAGCCATAGGTGCGCACCACGAGGCTGACGAGCCACGGCACCAGCACGATGACCAGCAGCAGGTTGCGCCAGCGTGGCAGGCGCCATAGCAGCCACGCGATAGGATAGGCCAGCACGGCCGCGGCGACCGCCACGATGGCGGCGATCGACACGGTGCGCAGGAAGACGTCGTGATAGTCGGCGCGCTCGAGGATCTGCCGGAAATAGACCAGCGAGAAGCCGTCCTTGCCCCAGAAGGCATGGAAGAGGAGCAGCGCCACCGAGCCCAGGAACAGGGCGAGCACCAGCAGCGCCGGCAGCAGCAGCCAGCCCAGGCCTCGCGGAGCGGAGGTGGCGCCGCTCATCTCAGGCGCCGGCTGCGAAGCCCGGCGGAAACGCCGCCGAGGCGCCGGTCTCGGCATCGAACGTCTCGGCGAGCTTGATGAGATGAGCCTCGCCATACCACGGCGCCACGAACTGGATGCCGATGGGCAGGCCCGCCTTCGAATGGCCGAAGGGGATCGAGATCGCCGGATGGCCCGTCATGTTGAAGGGGATCGTGTAGGTGTACCAGGCGGATCGCAGGTCGCCGAGCGGCTTGCCGTCGACCACCAACGGCTCGAACTGGTTCTGGCTGGCAAGCGGCGCCGGCGTCGCGACGGTCGGCGTGAGCAGCAGGTCGCAATCGGCGAACAGGCGCTGCACCGACTTGAAGGCGGTGGTGCGGTCGACCAGTGCGCGGCGCAGTGCCACCACGTCGACGGCATTGCCTTCGTCCAATGTCTTGGCGAAGGACGGATCGAGGTCGCCGCGGCGATTCTTCAGGATGTCGGCGAAGCGTTCGATCTGGTTGGCGCGCAGGATGATGCGCGCCACGTCGAGCTTCCAGTCGATCTCGCGCCCGTCCATTTCCTTGATGTGGGCGCCCTGCCGTTCGAGGAAGGCGATGGCCGCGTCGAGACGGGCTTCGGTCTCGGGATCGAGATAGCCGCCGGTCATGCGGCGGATGACGGTGATGCGCCGGCCGCCGATCGGATGTTCGCCGGATTCGTCGGGCCAGGCGAAGGGCTCGCGGCCGATGGCGAGCGTCCAGGGATCGTCGCGATGGCCGCGCGACATCGAGGCGAGGCCGGCGCCGAGATCGCCCGGATGGCGCGCCATGACGCCGAGATAGGTGAGCTGGCCGAACTGGTCGGGCGGCACTTCGTGCGGCACGCGGCCCAGGGTGGCCTTCAGCCCGTAGACGCCGCAGCAGGCGGCGGGAATGCGGCCCGAACCCGCCCCGTCCGTCGACATGGCGATCGGACCGAGGCCCAGCGCCACCGAGACGGCCGCGCCGCCGCTCGAACCGCCGCTCGTATGCTCGCGGTTCCAGGGGTTGCGCGTGATGCCGTGCAGCGGGCTGTCGGTCAGAACCTTGTGGCCGAACTCCGGCGTCGTGGTCTTGGCGAACAGGACGGCATCGGCGCCGCGCCACTGGGCGATGGCCTCGGCGTCGATCGACGGGACGTTGTCCTTCATGGTGACCGAGGCGAAGGCGGTGCGCAGGCCCTTGGTCAGGATCAGGTCCTTGGCGGAGACCGGCACGGCGGCCAGGGCGCCAAACGACCCGCCCTTCTTGCGCCGCGCGTCGAGGGCGTCGGCGGCGGCGCGGGCGCCGTCCGTATCGAGCGTGGCGATCGGGTTGAAGGGCTCGGCCTTCTTCGTGCGCTCCAGCAGCCCCTCGACGATGTCGCGTGCGGCAACCTTGCCGGAGGTGAAGGCTTCTACGTGGTCTGCGACGGTGCGGCCGGCGAAATCCTGAGCGGGCATGATCGTTCTTTCAGGTTGAGGCGAAGAGCGTGAATGTGTCCGACGGAACCGAGAGGTGCGCCGTCTTTCCTTCGATGAGTTCCGCCATGTGCGGCGTGTCGGCCAAGGTCAGCGCCGTGAGCGGCCCCAGCGGCGTGTCGAGCACGGCCTTCACGGTGGGGCCGAGACGATGCAATGCCGAAACGCGGGCCTCGAGCGACAGCGCGCCCGCCTGTGTTCCGCCCAGCCGCACCGACTCGGGTCGGCAGGCGAGCTGGCAGGCACGACCCACCGATGCGGTGCCGACGACGGACGAGCGGGGAACGGAGATCGTTCTGCCGGCGATGGAGACCGCGACCGACATGGCATCGACCGCCTCGATGCGGCCATCCATCATGTTGATGTCGCCGACGAAGCGCGCGACGAAGGGGGAGGCCGGGCGGCGATAGATCTCGCCGGGCGTGCCGACCTGCTGCACGTGTCCGCCGTTCATCACGACGATCGTGTCGGAGAGCATCGTCGCCTCTTCCTGGTCGTGCGTGACGAACACGAAGGTCGTGGCGAGCTGGCGCTGGATCGACTTGAGTTCGACCTGCAGCTGGCGGCGAAGCTGCAGATCGAGCGCGCTCAGCGGCTCGTCGAGCAGCAGGATCGCGGGTTCGAGCGCCAGCGAGCGCGCCAGCGCCACGCGCTGCTTCTGCCCGCCGGAGAGTTGTCCGATGCGCCGCCGCTCGAAGCCGGCCAGGCCGACGAGACCCAGGAAGCGTGAGACGCGGCTTGCGATCTCGGACGCAGCCGTGCCGCGGATCCGCATGCCGTAGGCCACGTTCTCGAAAACGTCGAGATGCGGGAACAGCGCCAGGTTCTGGAACACCATGCCGAGCGGGCGCCGCCGCGGCGGTACGCCCTGCATGGACGCGCCGTCGATGGCGATGGTGCCGCGGCTGGGTTCGAGGAAACCCGCGATCAGGCGCAGCAGGGTGGTCTTGCCGCAGCCCGAGGGGCCAAGCAGGGTGACGAAGCTGCCGCCCTCGATCGAGAGATCCACCGCATGCAGCACCGTCGCGGTGCCGAACTCCTTGCCGACACCCGTGATCGAGATCGTTCCGCGGCTCACTGCCTGACGCCGGACATGAGCTTCTCGGCGCGATCGACCCGCGCCTCGTTGTGCTCCACGACGATGCGCCAGTCGGGCGAGTAGAGCGACTTCACGATCTGCTCGTAAGGCTGGCCCAGCGTCTTCTGGAGGTCCTCAGGCAGCTTGACCTTGGAGTTCATCGGAAGCCACCCGTCGAGCAGCGCGGCGCGCAGCTGCGGCTCGGCGCCGGCAATGTAGTTCATCCAGATCAGCGACTTGTCCTGGTTCTTGGCCCCCTTCGGGATCACCACGACATAGGGCAGCATCAGCGCACCCTCCTTGGGAATCGCGATGCCCACGTTGGACGCGCCCTGGCGGCGCAGGGCCCAGATGCGCGAGGCATAGAAGGGCACGGCCGCCACCTCGCCGCGCGTCAGCAGCGTGTTCATGTGGGCGAGCGACGTGTAGGTCGCCAGTACGTTCGGCACGATCTTCTCGAGCAGCTTGAAGCCCGGAGCGATGTCCTTCTCGCTGCCGCCCATCGCCTTGGCCATGATCACCGCGTCGTAGGGGGCGAGATAGACCGGCCGGGTCAGCGACAGCTTGCCCTTCCACTTCGGGTCGGCCAGCCCCTGCCAGGAGGCGAAGTCCTCGGCCTTGGCGAGGTCGGTGTTGTAGGCGATCCCGTAGTAGGTGAAGTAGGCCGGCAGGCCGACATGGCGGCCGGCTTTGTCCTTGGTCAGGAACTTCGGATCGACATCGGCGATTCCCGGGAGCTGCTTGTCGTCGAAGCTTTCGATGAGGCCCGCATTGGAGAGCGCGATCGCCTCGAAATAGGTGACCAGCGCCAGATTGTACTGGCCGGCCGCGGCGGGAGAACGCAGCGCCCCCGCCGGGTTCGGCACCTCGACCATCTTGATGGTGGAGCCGTTGCCCGGGTTGAATTGCTTGATGAAGGCTTCGCGCCAGGTGTTGGCGCCGCCGCCGCCCCACACCGCCATGGTGAGTTCCTGGGCCACCGCACCACCCGCGCCGGCGACCACGCCTGTGCAGGCGAGGATCGCGCCGCACGCCAATGCCTTCAATCGGTTCATCATCGCTGGCCCCCGCCGTTGTCCCGTTTTGACAACGTTAGGCGCATCCTGCAGCGCGCGAGAAATTCATTCGTCCCCGCTGTTCATTCCCGGAGGTTATGGTGTTGGTTGTTGCTCCGTGCAGATACCGCTCGTACAGTCGCGTGGGGATTTCGGAGGGGACACGCCATGGATATGAAGCGCCTGCATCGCCGCCACGCTCTCTCGCTGCTGGGAGGCGCCGCCGCGGTCGGCGCCGCCGGGCCTGCCTTCGCGCAGGCAGAGCCGGCCAAGCCCGCCCAGCTCGTCGTCAATCATTCCGGCGGGTCGATGGGCTCGGCCATGCGCAAGGCCTTCTTCAACGGCTTCGAAAAGAAGTACGGAATCAAGGTCGTCGAGACGAGTCCGGTCGATTTCGGCAAGCTCCGCGCTATGGTCGATTCCGGCAACGTCGAATGGGACCTCACTGAGATCGGCGGCCAGGATGCGATCCGGGCCAGCAAGGCCAACCTGCTGGACAAGATCGACCCGAAGGTCGTCGACCGCTCCAAGTATCCGCCCTCGGCGCAGAACCCCTACGTGTTCGCCTCGTCGGTCTATACGACCATCATCGGGTTCCGGAACGACGTGTTCAAGAACGGCAGCCAGCCCAAGAGCTGGGCCGACTGGTGGGACGTGAAGAAGTTCCCGGGCGCGCGCTCGATGCGCAACCATCCGACCGACAATCTCGAATTCGCGCTGATCGCCGACGGCGTGCCGAAGGACAAGATCTATCCGATCGACTTCGACCGGGCGTTCAAGAAGCTCGACCAGATCAAGCCGCACATCACCGTCTGGTGGTCGACCGGCCAGCAGCCCGCCCAGCTCCTGCTCGACAAGGAAGTGGTGCTGGCGACCGGCTGGAACGGCCGCTTCTACGACATCATCAAGAAGGGTGCGCCGGTCGGCATCGAATGGAACGAGGGCGCGCTGAAGCAGGGCAGCTTCGCCATTCCGCGCGGCGCCAAGAGCCCCTACTGGGCCAACAAGATGCTGGCCGAACTCGCGGTGCCGCAGCAGCAGGCGGTCTATGCCTCCGAGCTCGGCTATCCCGGTCTCAACCTCGAATCGCTGAACTTCGTCGATCCGAAGGTGAAGCCGTTCCTGCCGACGGCCTATCTCGACCAGCAGTTCTGGGTCAGCGACGAATGGTATGCCGAGAACGGCACCAAGGCGGCCGAACTGTGGAACGCCTGGATGCTGAAGAAGGGCTGACCTCCGTTGAGTAAAAGCGGGGGATCGGCCGACCTTCTCATCGAGGGCGTGGCCAGGCGTTTCGGAGAGGTGGTCGCCCTCGATCACGTCTCCCTGCAGGTGGCCCAGGGGGAGCTGCTGACCATCCTCGGGCCGAGCGGCTCAGGGAAAACGACCTTGCTCAAGGTCGTGGCGGGCTTCGAAACACCCGACGCCGGCCGCGTGACGGTGGGCGGCGCCGACATCACCTCGCTGCCGCCGGCCCGGCGGGACATCGGCATGGTGTTCCAGAACTATGCGCTGTTTCCGCATCTCAGCGTCGCGGCCAACGTCGCCTTCCCGCTTGAGATGCGCAACGTCGCCAAGCCGGAGATCGAGCGTCGCGTCGCCGAGGCGTTGGCGATGGTCGAACTCAAGGGCTACGAGGCGCGGCTGCCGCGGCAGCTGTCCGGCGGCCAGCAGCAGAGGGTGGCGCTGGCGCGCGCCATCGTCTTCAACCCGCGGCTTCTGCTGCTGGACGAGCCGTTCGGGGCGCTCGACCGCAAGCTGCGCGAGACCATGCAGCTCGAAGTGCGCCGCCTGCAGCGCCGTCTCGGCCTCACCACCATCTTCATCACCCACGACCAGGAGGAGGCGCTGGTCCTCTCCGACCGCATCGCGGTGATGAACAAGGGCACGATCCAGCAGATCGCCACGACGACGGAGATCTACGAGCGGCCGGCCAACGATTTCGTCGCCGACTTCGTGGGCGAGAGCAACATCTTCCACGGCACGATGAGCGGACCGGGCACGGTCACGCTCGACGGCGGGCGTACGCTGCAGGTGCGCGGCGACAAACCTGCCGGAAGCAAGGTCGGCGTGCTGATGCGCCCCGAACGCTTCGCGCCGACGGGCACCAACGCCTTCACCGGCGAGGTGATCGAATCGGTCTATCTCGGCACGTCGTTCAAGCTGCGGCTCGCCTGCGAAGGCGGCCTCGAGCTGCTGGTGCGCCAGCCCGCGCGCGGCACGCTGCCCGCCGCCGGCACGCGCGTGACCGTCGGCATCGAGCCCGAGTCGATCCATGTGTTCTGAACCCCAGCCTCATCCTGAGGAGCATCGCGAAGCGATGCGTCTCGAAGGATGGGCCACGGACGTGGTGCTCGTTCCCATCCTTCGAGACGGCGCTGCGCGCCTCCTCAGGATGAGGGCTATGTCGTGACCAGCCGCGGCTTCCTCCCGGCGCTGCCGGCGCTGATCCTGCTCTTCATCTTCTTCCTGTTCCCGGTCGTGCGCATGCTGGGCTTCAGCCTCGAAGGCGGGACGCTCGACTGGTACGCCAAGGCGCTGGGCGAACAGCTCTATCTGCGCGTCTTCTGGAACACCTTCGAGATCGCGCTGCTGGTCACCTTCTTCTGCCTCCTGCTGGGCTATCCGCTGGGCTTCCTGATGGCCACGACTACGCCCTTCTGGGCGACAGCGGGCTTCATCTTCGTCCTGCTGCCCCTGTGGACCTCGGTGCTGGTGCGCACCTATGCCTGGATGGTGCTGCTGGGCCGCAACGGCGTCTTCAACCGCACCTTGATGGAAGCGGGCATCATCAGCGATCCGATCCCGCTGCTGCACAATTTCACCGGCGTACTGATCGGCATGGTGCATGTGCTGCTGCCCTACATGGTGCTGCCGATCTACGGCGCCGTCCGCAAGGTCGATCCCGCCATCCCGGCGGCGGCTGCGGGCCTCGGCGCGTCGAGCTTCGCGATCTTCCGGCGCATCTACCTGCCGCTCACCCTGAACGGCATATTCGCGGGCTCGGTGCTGGTGTTCGTGCTGTCGCTGGGCTTCTTCATCACCCCGGCGCTGCTGGGCGGTGGCCGGGTCATGATGATCGCCGTGTTGATCGAGCAGCAGGTGCGCGAGGCGCTGAACTGGCCGTTTGCCGCCGCCCTTTCGGCGGTGCTGCTGGTCTTCACCTTCGCCGTCTATGCGCTGGCCCAGCGCTTCACGCGGACGGAGGCGGCGCGATGACCCGAACGCCCGGCCGCCGTCTCCTCGTCGTGTCCTGCGGCCTCATCTACTTCTTCCTGATGCTGCCGCTGCTGGTCGTCTTCCCGATCTCGCTGTCGTCGGCGCCCTACATGCAGTTCCCGCCACCCGGTCTCTCGTGGCAGTGGTACGAGCGCTATCTCGACGATCCGCAATGGATCGATGCGACCTGGCGCTCACTCTACATCGGCAGCGCGACGGCGGTCTTCGCCCTGCTGCTGGGCGTGCCGCTCGCCTTCGCCCTGGTGCGCGGAAAATTCTTCGGCCGCATCCTGATCGACCGGCTGGCGCTCGCGCCGGTGATCGTGCCGACCATCATCCTCTCGGTGGCGGTCTATGGCCTGTTCGCCAAGCTGAAGCTGATCGGCAGCTGGTACGGGCTGGTGATCGCCCACACGGTGCTGGCGCTGCCCTTCGTGGTGCTGGTGATCGGCGCCGGCCTGCGCGACTTCGACCGCTCGCTGGAACAGGCCGCCGAGGGGCTGGGCGCCAGCCGCTGGCGCACGCTGGCGCGAATCACCCTGCCGCTGCTGCGCCCCAGCCTCGTCTCGGCCGGGCTGCTGGCGTTCATCTCCTCGTTCGACGAGGTCGTGGTGGCGCTGTTCCTGGCCGGCGCCAACATGACCCTGCCCAAGAAGATGTTCGACAACATCATGATGGAGATCGACCCGACCATCGCCGCCGTGTCGGTGATGCAGATCCTGCTGGTGTCGGTCGTGCTGGTGCTGATCGGCCGCTTCGGCCGGGGCCTCAAGGATAGTGCGAGATGACGATGTTGCCGACCCTTCGAGACGGCCGCGGTGCGGCCTCCTCAGGGTGAGGTGGGAGTGTAGTGAAACCCTCATCCTGAGGAGCGGTCCGAAGGACCGCGTCTCGAAGGATGGGCCAAGGAGCAGGTGATGGCCGACAGCGTCTTCCACAAGGATTTCAAGGCCACGCCCTGGTGGTGGGAATGGTGGCATCCCTCCAACGAGCTGAGCCAGGATCCGCCGCTCAAGACCGACGTGCTGGTGATCGGCGCCGGCTATGGCGGCCTGTCGACCGGGCTCGAGCTGGCGCGCTCGGGCGTCGACGTCACGGTGCTGGAGCGCGGCGATTTCGGCGTCGGCGCCTCGACCCGCAACGGCGGTGGCGTCAGCGGCGGCACGACCATGGGCAAGGGCTTCTCCGGCAAGGGCGTCGGCGGCGATCCGGAGGCCTGGAAGAAGGTGATGGCGCGCATGCTGAGCGACGCCGCCGATTCATTGAGCCAGGTCGAGACGGTGATCCAGCGCGAAGGCATCGAGTGCTTCTGGCGCATGAATGGCCGCTTCAGCGGTGCCTACACGCCGCGCCACTTCGCCGAACAGCAGGCCAAGGTCGCGACCTACAACGAGCAGGCGGCGCTGGGCACCTACATGATCCCGCGCGAGCGTCAGCGCGAGGAGATCGCCTCGGATTACTACTATGGCGGCATGGTCGTGGAACGCACCGGCCAGCTCCATCCCGCACTCTATTACGGCGGCCTGCTGAAGGCCGCGCACCGTGCCGGCGCAACGCTCTGCGCCAACTGCGATGCCGAGAAGATCGAGCGCAAGCCGGGCGGGTTCAGGGTTCTCACCAGCAAGGGGCCGATCGAGGCGCGCGAGGTGGTGATCGCGACCAACGGCTATACGACCGAACTCACCCCCACCCTGCGGCGCAAGCTGGTGCCGGTCGCCAGCCACATCATCGCGACCGAGGAGCTGCCCGAGGATCTGGTGCAGAGCCTGATCCCGAAGAACCGCGTCGTCTCCGATACCAAGCGGGTGCTCTGCTACTATCGCCAGTCGCCCGACAACAAGCGCGTGATCTTCGGCGGCCGCGCCCGCTTCACCCAAGTGACGCCGGAGGTCAGCGCACCGGTGCTGCACGGCTACATGCTGGAGCGCTGGCCGCAGCTCAAGGGCGTGAAGGTGACCCATGCCTGGACCGGCAATGTTGCCTTCGCCTTCGACTTCCTGCCGCACATGGGCATGGAGCAGGGCATGCACTATCTGATGGCGTGTAACGGTTCGGGCGTCGCGATGATGTCCTATCTCGGCTACCAGACGGCGCGGAAGATTGCCGGCGGCTCGAACGCCCCGGTCAATGCCTTTGACGGCCAGGATTTCCCGACCGTGCCCTTCTACAGCGGCAACCCCGAATGGGTGCTGCCCTTCGTCGGTGCCTGGTACCGCACCCGCGACTGGTGGGACCGGGTGCGGGCTTAAAGCAGTTCAAACAATAAGACCTCGCCCTGAGGGGCACCGCGTAGCGGTGCGTCTCGAAGGGTGGACACGAGCACCACGTCTGTTGCCCATCCTTCGAGACGGTCGCTCCGCGACCTCCTCAGGATGAGGTCGTGTGTTTTCGGGCGCTCCTATGGAGCCTCTTTCTACTTCATCGTGATCGGCGAGAAGTCCTGGAACCAGTTCTGGGCCTGGATGAAGCCCGTGACCTTGGGCGACAAAGCGCGCGGCGCCACGTCGTGCGTCACGAACAGGAACAGCGCGTCGTCGACGATCTTCTCGTGGACCTTCTTCAGCGCCTCGTCCTGCGCCTTCTGGTCGAAGGTCGTGCGTGCCTTCTCAAGCAACGCGTCCATGCCGGGGTCCTGGTAGAAGCCCCAGTTGGTGCCGTTGGGCGCCACCAGCTTCGAATCGAGATGGCGGATGAAGGCGGTGAACGGGTCCTGGATGAAGTAGCTGAAGTTCAGCGCGCTGGCGCCCTTGGTCATGTCCGACTTCGCGCCGGCCCGCCACAGGTTGATCAGCGTGTTCCACTCGGCGACCTCGAACTCGATCTTGATGCCGACATCGGCCAGGTTCTGCTGGATGTACTCGTTCATCGGCAACGGCAGCATCTGGCCCGAGCCCGAGCTCGAGATCAGCACCTTCGCGGTCACCGGCTTGGCCTTGCTGAAGCCGGCCTCGGCCAGCAGCTTCTTGGCCGCCTCGGGGTCGAACTTCACGTCGAAGCTCGGACTGCCGAACCACTGGCTGCCCGGCGTGAGGAAGCCCTTGGCCGGGATCATCATGCCCTTCAGCAGCACCTTCAGACCCTCGCGGTCGACGGCGAGGTTGGCGGCCTTGCGCACGCGGATGTCCTTCCAGGGCGAGCCGTCGGCGAAGGAGAGGTGCCAGGTCCAGTTGTGCGGATAGGCGTTGCTGATGAGCTTGAATCCGGCCTTTTCCAGGCTGGGGATCGCGTCGGGCGAGGGCGCCTCGATCCAGTCGACCTGGCCCGAACGCAGCGCCGCCGTGCGGGTCGCGGGCTCGGGGATCGGCAGCAGCACCATCTTGTCGAGCTTCGGCACGCGCGCCTTGTCCCAATAGTCCTTGTTGGGCGACAGCTCGGCGCGGGTCTGCGGCTGGAAGGCCGTGAGCTTCCACGGGCCGGTGCCCGACGGCGTCTGCGCGAACTTGTTCCAGTCCTTGCCGACCTTCTCCCACTGCGCCGGGCTCGACATCATCACCCAGGAGATCTGGTAGGGCAGGAAGGCGTCGGGCGTCTTGGTCGTGATCTCGACCGTCTTGTCGTCGATCACCTTGTAGGAGGCGACCGCGGGAATGCGCGAGCGGCCCTGCGCCGCCTGTTTCGGGTCGAACTGCGGGGACTTGTCGTTCAGCAGCTTCTCGAGGTTCCAGACCACGGCGTCGGCCTTGAAGTCGCTGCCGTCGTGGAACTTCACGCCGTCGCGCAGGGTGAAGGTCCAGCGCGTCGGATCGGCCTCGTCGACCTTCCACGAGGTGGCGAGGCCGGGCACCAGCACCGAGGCCTTGTCGGCCGAGGACAGGTCCCAATTGATCAGCCCGTCATAGAGCGTGTAGCCCATGAACCGCATGCCTTCGCCGCCCTGGTCGGTCTGGCCGGTGGTCAGCGGAATGTCCGATGCGGTCATGCCGATGCGCAGCGTGCCCTGCGCCAGTACCGGGGTCGCGGCCAGCGATGCCAGAAGGGCGACGGTGCCCAGAACGGCTTTTTTGGCGAGAATCATCACGAAGGTCCCTGCTTTCCTTGAGGTCGTTGCCTCGGCAGAGGCCAGAACCATGCCAAAGGATAGGTGGCGCCTCCCTCCCGCCCGTCCGAAAGTGCGTCGGTTCGACAAAGAACGTGACTTCTAATTTAGAATCGTTCTAAACTAAGCTCGCGAGCCTAGAACATGAGGGATGGACGATGACGACCGAGAGCAAATGCCCTTTCAGCGGTGCACCCAAGGGGCATACGAACCGTGACTGGTGGCCCAACCAGCTCGACCTGCAGGTCCTGCACCAGCACTCCCCGCTCTCCAATCCGATGGGCGCGGCCTTCGACTACGCCAAGGCGTTCAAGAGCCTCGACCTCGAGGCGGTGATCGCCGACCTGCGCGCCCTGATGACCGATTCTCAGGACTGGTGGCCGGCCGACTTCGGCCATTACGGCCCGTTCTTCATTCGCATGGCCTGGCACAGCGCCGGCACCTATCGCGTCGGTGACGGCCGCGGCGGCGCCGGCGGCGGCCAGCAGCGCTTCGCCCCGCTGAATTCCTGGCCCGACAACGTCAATCTCGACAAGGCGCGCCGGCTGCTCTGGCCGATCAAGCAGAAATACGGCGCGAAGATCTCCTGGGCCGACCTGTTGATCCTCACCGGCAACGTCGCGCTGGAATCGATGGGCTTCAAGACCTTCGGATTCGGCGGCGGCCGGGCCGACACCTGGGAGCCCGAGCAGGACATCTACTGGGGCCCCGAGGGCAAGTGGCTGGCCGACGAGCGCTACAGCGGCGATCGCCAGCTCCAGGGCTCGCTGGGCGCCGTGCAGATGGGCCTGATCTACGTCAATCCCGAAGGGCCCAACGGCAATCCCGATCCGTTGGCGGCGGCGCGCGACATCCGCGAGACCTTCGCGCGCATGGCGATGGACGACGAGGAGACGGTGGCGCTGATCGCCGGCGGCCACACCTTCGGCAAGACCCACGGCGCCGGCGACGCCGCCCTGGTCGGGCCGGAACCGGAAGCCGCGCCGATCGAGCAGCAGGGTCTGGGCTGGAAGAGCAGCTTCCGCTCGGGCAAGGGCGCCGACCAGATCGGCAGCGGCCTCGAAGTCACCTGGACCACGACGCCGACCAAGTGGAGCAACAACTTCTTCGAGAGCCTGTTCGGCCATGAATGGGAGCTGACCAAGAGCCCGGCCGGCGCCCATCAGTGGACGGCGAAGAACGCCCAGGCGACCGTGCCTGATCCGGCCGACCCGGCCGACCCCTCGAAGCGTCGCCTGCCGACCATGCTGACCACCGACCTGTCGCTGCGCTTCGATCCGGCCTACGAGAAGATCTCGCGGCGCTTCTTCGAGCATCCCGACCAGTTCGCCGATGCCTTCGCGCGGGCCTGGTACAAGCTCACGCACCGCGACATGGGCCCGATCGCGCGCTACCTCGGCCCGCTCGTGGCGAAGGAGCATCTGATCTGGCAGGACCCGATCCCGGCGGTCGACCATCCGCTGGTCGGCGACGCCGAGATCGAGTCGCTGAAGGCCAAGCTGCTCGCCTCCGGCCTCACCGTGTCGCAGCTCGTGACGACGGCCTGGGCCTCGGCCGCCACCTTCCGCGGCGCCGACAAGCGCGGCGGCGCCAATGGCGCCCGCATTCGCCTCGCGCCGCAGAAGGACTGGGTGGTCAACCAGCCGGCCGCACTCGCCACGGTCCTGGCGAAGCTCGAAGCGATCCAGGCCGAGTTCAATGCCTCCGCTTCGGGCGACAAGAAGGTCTCGCTGGCCGACCTGATCGTGCTGGGCGGTGTCGTCGGCATCGAGAAGGCGGCGAAGGCCGCCGGCCAGGACGTGAAGGTCCCCTTCACACCGGGCCGCATGGATGCCTCGCAGGAGCAGACCGACGTGCACTCCTTCGAACCGCTGGAGCCGACGGCCGACGGCTTCCGCAACTTCGTCGGAACGAAGATGCCGCAATCGTCTGAGGAGCGGCTGGTCGATCGCGCCCAGCGTCTCACCCTGACCGCGCCCGAGATGACGGTCCTGGTCGGCGGCCTGCGCATGCTGGGCGCCAACACGGGCAATTCGAAGCATGGCGTCTTCACCGCGAAGACCGAGACTCTCAGCAACGACTTCTTCGTCAACCTGCTCGACATGGCGACCGAGTGGAAGCCGGTGGCCGGCGAGGACGGCGTCTACGAGGGCCGCGACCGCACGTCCGGTGCCGTGAAGTGGACCGGCACGCGCGTCGACCTGATCTTCGGCTCGCACAGCCAGCTCCGCGCCCTGGCCGAGGTCTACGCCCAGTCCGATGCGAAGGAGAAGTTCGTGAAGGACTTCGTCGCCGCCTGGACCAAGGTCATGAACCTCGACCGCTTCGACCTCCACGTCTGAGCCGCGTTATCTGAAAACGGAAAGCCCGCCCGGCGAGAGCCATGGCGGGCGTTCTATTTTAACAACGGCCTCACCCTTGTAAGTCGGCGTCTGCCGGATCGGCTAGACTAGCCGGCGCGGTGGCGGCGGGTAGACCGACTCACCCCGGGGCGTCGAAGCTCGTTCCTCAGCAAGGTCGCCCGTCCGTCGTTCCAGCGAACCCGAACAGTCGCGTGGGCCGCATCGCGAGCTCGCTTTCGCAAGGAAGGGTTGCCATGGAACACCGTCGCATTGTCGGCATCGACGTGTCGAAGGACCGACTGGATGTGCATGTCCTGCCGTCGCAGGAGGCCTTTGCGGTTTCCCGCGACGCAACAGGCCTCGTCGAGCTGTGCCGCCGCCTGGGCGACACGGTGGACCTCGTGGCGGTCGAAGCCACTGGCGGCTACGAGACCCTCGTCGCCGCGACCCTCTCGGACCACGGCATGCCTGTGGTGATCGTCAATCCGGCACAGGTCCGGGCCTTTGCCCAGGCGCTGGGACAGCGTGCCAAGACCGATCCGATCGACGCGTCGGTCATCGCCCGCTTCGCCGAGGCCACCCGGCCCCAGATCCGGCTGCTGCCCGATGGGGCCGCTCGCCTGCTTTCCGATCTGATGGCGCGCCGGCGCCAGATCGTCGAGATGATTGCGTCCGAACGTCAGCGCCTGTATCGCACCGAGCCGCCGCGCGTGCGCAAGAGCATCGAGCGATTGTTGAAGGCTCTTGAGCGCGAACTCGGCACTATCGACCATGACATCGATGGCGCCGTGCGCGGTTCACCGCTGTGGCGGGAGAAGGAAGACCTGCTGGCATCGGTGCCAGGCATTGGCTCGATCATCGCCAGGACCTTGCTGGCCGAACTGCCCGAGTTGGGGCGGCTCGATCATAAAAAAATTGCAGCGCTTGCCGGCCTGGCTCCCTACACACGCCAGTCCGGTCTCTGGAAGGGCAAGGCCCGCATCGGGGGCGGACGGGCGGTGGTCCGAACGGCCCTCTTCATTGGCGCCCAAGTCGCCAAGCGCTGGAACCCACCCTTGAAAACCTTCTACGAGCGCCTCATCGCCGCCGGTAAGACCAAGATGGTCGCCACCATCGCCGTCGCCCGCAAACTTCTTGTCATCCTCAACGCCATCCTCAGAGACAGGACACCATGGCAAAACGCTTGACCTCAGACACAGTCGCTGAGGAGCACTGCGTAGCAGTGCGTCTCGAAGGGTCGGCACCCGCACCCCGCCTGTTGCCCATCCTTCGAGACGACGTGCTGCGAACGTCTCCTCAGGATGAGGTGGGTGGGTCTACTCCAGCTTGATGTTCGCCGCCCGGATCACCTCACTGTAGCGTGCGGCGTCCTCGGCGAGGACACGCGCGAAGTCGGCCGACGAAGTGGCCACGACGATCAGGCCGAAATCCTTGAGGCGTTGCACGATCTCCGGCCGGCGCACGGCGACCCGATAGGCTTCCTCCAGCCGCGCCTTGATCGGCGCCGGCGTGTCGGCCCGGATCGCGATGCCGAAATCGTTGCTCGCGCGGACGTTGGGATAGCCCACTTCCGCGAAGGTCGGGACGTCGGGGAATTCCGGCATCCGCTCGGTGTAGCTGACCGCGAGCGCGCGCAACTGTCCCGAGGCGACATACTGCCGGCAGTCGGCCACGCCCAGCACCGACATCTGCAGGCGGTTCTCCAGCAGGTCGGCGACGATCGCCGGGGTGCCTCTATAGGGCACGTGAACCAGGTCGACACCCGCGGCCATCTTGAACAGCTCGCCACCCAGATGCACCGACGTGCCGATCCCCGAACTGCCGTACGACCATTTGCCCGGCTGCTTCTTCGCGGCCGCCACGAACTCGGCCATGGTCTTGATGCCGAGCTGCGCCGGCACCGCCATCAGCGTCGGTCCGACGGTGAGCCGCGACAGCGGCGTGAAGGCGTCCATCTTGAAGGGCAGGTTGGGCATCAACAGCGCGATGATGGAATAGCTGCTGCCCGTGAACATCAGCGTGTAACCATCGGCCGGCGCCGAGGCCACCGCCGCCATCGTCACCGTCCCGGTGGCGCCCGGCCGGTTCTCGACGACGACCTGTTGGCCCAGCGTGTCCGACACGATCGGCGCGAGCAGCCGGGACAGCGTGTCCATGGAGCCGCCGGCGCCGAACGGCATGATCACCTTGATCGGTTTGGTCGGCCACGGATCGTTTGCGCTCGCGCCGCCGAGCGGCACCGTCGTCGCTGCAAGGCCGCCGGCCGTCATGGCCAGCAGGTTACGCCTCGTCACTCGATGGCTCATCGCGCGTCCTCCGGTTGGTCTTTGGTACGTCGACCTGCCTCTCAGGGCAGTTGGATGGGAATGCGATAGAAGCGGATGGCGTTGCTGGCGAAGAACTTGCCCAACGTCTCCGTCGTCTCCTTGGCCAGCGCCTCGCGCATGACCGCGACGATGCCGCCGAAGTTCGTGCTGAGGCTGGCGACGGGAAGATTGCTGGCGAAGATGATGCGGTCCGGCCCGAAGATCGACGCCACTTCGCGCACCACGCGGATGTTGCTCGGCACGTCCCACGTGCCGTGCGGCAGGCCGAGCTCGGAGATCTTGATCACCACGTTCGGGCAGTCGGCCAGTGCCGCCAGCCCCTTGCGCCAGATCGCCAGCCCTTCCTCCGAGCGATCGAGCGGCAGGCCGGTATGGTTCACCACCATGGGAATGCCCGGAAAGGACCGCGCGACCTCGGCGCCTTCCTCGAGGTGCCAGTAGGGGATGCGCATGTCCCACGACATGCCGTGCTTTTCCAAGAGCGCGAAGTTCCGCCGCCAGTGATCGTCCTGCATCGTGCCCGACGCGCCCGCGACCGAGGCGCCCGGCCCCGGCGAGGTCGTGGGCCGCGAGCGGATGCCGCGCATCAGCGGCGACTTCGCGTGGCCTGCCAGGATCGCGGCGCAATCCGGCTGGATGAACGAGACGTGGCCCACCACGACGGACGGCAGGCCGTACTGCTCGTTCATCGTCTCCAGCCATTCGGTCTCGGCCACCTGCTCGTCCATCGCGCGCGCCGCCTGGATGTGCACGCTGCCGATGACGCGAAAACCCTTTAGCGCCTCGACATAGTCCGATGGCATGTAATCGCGACAGATCGCGCGATAGTCGCCGAGGAAGAAGTTCTTGTCGTACTGATCCTGCTTGGTCGGATAGTGCCCGGCCTTCAGGTCCCACAGATGATGATGCGCATCGACGATCGGCGTCGCGAGCTCACCCGTCGCCGACAGGGTCTTGAGAAGATCCATTGTTTCCGCCCGACTTTCTTGTTGTGTTGATGAAGCGGGCGGGTGATGGCGGTGTCAACAGAAGGCAGCCACGAGTGAGACGTCCGATTTGCCTGGCGGATAGTTCCTACTGGTTTCGCATTATCACGAGAGACAACGCCGCAATGACGAAGCAGCCTATTGTCCATTGGAAGCTCTTTACGATCTGTCGGCGTTGAGCGTCGCTCATTGGCTCTCTGCGCCGCTTTCGAAGGGCGGCACCGGCCAAGCACACCAGCAACCAGACGGCACAACCGAGAAAGGCTATCAGCGCGTTGCCAAACACAACAGCTGGCGCCGCGATGAAGGCAGGAGACTTAAACGGAGATGGTCCGACTGCGCCGTCTCGCAAATGGACGTAGCCCGCACCCGATACGACCATGATGGCTCCGGAAGCGAAGGCGAAGAAGAAGTTGCGATAATAGCGCGCCATCAATTCCTTGCCGCGCTCGGTGTACGGGCCACCGCCCCACAGGCTCAAGAAGAGTGACGACTTGTCGGAAGGAAACTGCTTCACCTCCAGTCGGGCGCCGACGATCGCCGCCGCAGAGGCCACGAAGAAATAGAAGAATGAGAACATCGCGAGGACGGTGAGGATGGCGAGGGCTAGTTTCATCGCTGTCCTGACGGGCGGAGGATTCTCATGCCACAACTTTATCGGGCATCCGATGGCGGGTCGAGATGATGCCTTTCGGGTGTGAGGCTTTTCGGTGCGGTCAGACGAGCCGCGTCGCCTGGCTCACCGCCAACTGCCACCCGTCCTGCGCCGTCACGTACACTGAGACCCAGCGGAAGTCGTAGGTCTTCTGTTCCATCACGTTCAGGATCGGGCTCTTGCCGGTGACGATCACGGTTGGGCCGGTGAAGACACGGAAGCTGAGGTCGGTGGCGGGGGCCGCTTCGATCAGCGGCTCGCCTGCCATCGCGGCGACCAGGCGCGCGTCCTTGTTGTCGAGTTTCCCCGAGCCGTGCGTGTGCGTGAAGCTCTCGGCGTAGAGCGGGCGCATCGCGGCGAAGTCCTTGGCGAGGACCGCCTTCGCGAGTTTGCTGCGGAAGTCGGTGACTTCCTGGATGAACTTCTTCGCCTCCGCCGAATCGGGCTGACGCGGCGGATGGGCGAAGGCCTCAGGGGCCAACAGGAGGAGCGGGAGCGCTCCGATCAGGGTGCGTCTACGCATCCTTCGAGGATACGCCGGCCTCGGCGAAGGTCGCCATGCCGTTGTGGCAGGCGGCGGCGGCCTTGAGCAGCGGCACCGCGAGCGCGGCGGCCGAGGCTTCGCCCAGGCGCATGTCGAGGTCGAACAGCGGGCGCAGGCCCAGTTCGGCGAGCAGGCGGGTGTGGCCGGGCTCGGCCGAGCGATGGGCGACCAGGCAATGGTCGAGCGCTCGGCGGTCGACCGCGCGCAGCACCGCGGCGGCGGCGGTGCAGGCAAAGCCGTCGAGCAGCACCGGGATGCGGCCCATGCGGGCCGCGACGATGGCGCCGGTCAGGGCCGCGAATTCCTCGCCGCCGACCGCGGCCAGCAGTTCGAGCGGATCGCGGCGGGCGATCGCGTCCTTGTGGAAGGCCAGCGCCTCGTCGATCACCGCGATCTTGTGGGCCAGCGCCTTGCCGCTGACGCCGGTGCCCGGCCCGGCCCAGTCGGCGCCGGTGCCGCCGAACAGCGCGGCGCAGAGCGTCGAGGCCACCGTCGTGTTGG
Organism: Reyranella sp.; assembly: GCF_965279625.1. Taxonomy (GTDB): domain Bacteria; phylum Pseudomonadota; class Alphaproteobacteria; order Reyranellales; family Reyranellaceae; genus Reyranella. The sequence continues at coordinate 3,083,868 of NZ_OZ257251.1, read as the reverse complement.
CGATGCCCATCTCGCCCAGGCACATCACGTCGATGCCGGGCTCGGCCGCCATCATGCCGTAGGCCATGGCATTGGCGGCGCGCGTCTCGTCCATCGCCGGCCCCTGCGTGAAGTCGGCCGTCGGATGGTCGAGGTCGAGTTCGTAGATGCGCAGGTCGGCATCGATCGCCGCGGCCAGTTGGTTGATGGCGGCGCCGCCGTTGGTGAAGTTCGTCACCATCTGCCGGGTGACTTCGGGCGGATAGGCCGAGACGCCGCGCGCGGCGACGCCATGGGTGCCGGCGAACACCGCGATGCGCGGCCGTTCGACCCGCGGCTGGGCGCGGCCCTGCCAGCAGGCCAGCCATTCGGCGATCTCCTCCAGCCGGCCGAGCGAGCCCGGCGGCTTGGTCAGCTCGGCCTGGCGGCGGACCACCTCGGTCTGGGCGGTGAGATCGGGTCCCGGCAGTTCGCGCAGGATCCGGCGCATTTCATCGAAGGAGGCAGCCGACATTGTTTGTCCGGGGGCATTCAGGAAGGGGCCGGACCATCCTATATTCGCGGGACCATGACCAGTCCCCACGAGCCGTCCTCCTCTTCGTCTTCGTTCAGCGGCGGGGGCAGCAGCGCGCCCCGGCCCACCTCGTTCGACGAATGGCTGCAGGCCTTCAAGGAACAGATGACGTTCTTCACGGGCCTGAAGCTCGATGTCGGTCTGCCGCGCTGGCAGCTCGCCGACGTGCTGCCGGTCCTGCCGGTGGTCGGCGCGGCGATCGGCCTCGCCTCCGGGCTGATCTTTGCGATCGTGCGCGGCATTGCCGGGCCGGGCTGGCTGGCGGCGGTGCTGGCGGTCGGCGCGGCGATCGTTCTGACGCGCGCCCTGCATGAAGACGGGCTGGCCGATACCGCCGACGGGCTGGGGCCGCATGGGCTGGAGCCGGCGCGGCGGCTCGAGATCATGCGCGACAGCCGCAACGGCACGTTCGGCGTGCTGGCGCTGGCGCTTTCGGTGCTGATCAAGGTCGCCTGCCTGGCGCAGTTCGGCGCCGCGACCGGACTCGTCGTGCTGATTTCGGCCCACGCGCTGTCGCGCGCTGTGCTCGCCTATCCGCTGCTGGCTTTTTCGCCGGTCCATGCCGACGGGCTGGGCGCGACAGTGGGCAAGCCGACTGACAACGACGTGTGGATCACCATTGGCATCGGCACGGGGCTGGCTTTCCTGCTGATGCTGGGTAAGGGCCTGTTCGTGGCCCTCCTGGCGCCGCTTGCCGTCCTCGCCTCGGCCTGGTTCACCTCGCACTGGGTCGCCAAGCGGCTCGGCGGCTATACCGGCGATACGCTGGGCGCCGTGCAGCAGAAGGCGGAGGTCGTCTTCCTCGTGGTGGCGGCGCTGTTCATCGGCCGCTAAGAAGACGGCCGCTTAAAGATCCATCGGAGGAACAGCATGGCGACGGGCGCCAAGATCACGGGAGCGGTCACGCGGTGGTGGTGGGTGCGGCACGCGCCGGTGCCCAATCCGGAACGCCGTTGCTACGGCCAGTCGGACATGGATTGCGACGTGAGCAACGAGGCGCTGTTCCGTCACCAGGCGAAGCTGCTGCCCAAGGGCGCGGTCTGGTACGCCTCCAACCTGCTGCGGGCGCGCAAGACCGCCGAAACGCTCGCCAAGGCCGGGGCGGAGATGGACACGCTCCACATCGATCCCGACCTCGCCGAGCAGCATTTCGGCTCGTGGCAGGGGCTCACCTATGTCGAGATCGCCGAGAACCACGCCAACAATCATCTGTTCTGGCTGGGACCGCCGGAATTCCGGCCTGACGGCGGCGAGAGCTTCGTCGACCTGCGCGACCGCACGGTGCGCAGCATCGACCGGCTGACCGCCGAGCATAAGGGTCGCGACATCGTGGCGACGGCGCATGGCGGCACGATCCGCGCGGCGCTGGCGCATGCCTTCGACCTGCATCCCGAGGCGGCGGTGCGCTTCGAGATCGACAATGTCTCGATCACGCTGATCGAGCATTTCGAGCAGGCCGATCCGGCTCATGCCTGGCGCGTGTCGTTCGTGAACTACATGCCGCGCGAAATCGTCCTCGCCCATGCGGGCGGGCCTGCGTGACGGCGGCCGCCCCGTCGACCGGTAAATCGACCGCGGATCTGGCGGCCGAACAGGCCGCCCACTGGAACGGTCCGGGCGGGCAGAACTGGCTGAAGGCGCAGGCCCGCCTCGACCATCTGATGGCCGGGATCACGCGCCACGCGCTAGCTCTGGCGGACGCTCAGCCCGGTGAGACGGCGATCGACGTCGGCTGCGGCCCCGGCACCACGACGGCGGCCCTGGCGGCCGCGGTCGGGCTGGAGGGGCACGTTCTGGGCGTCGACATCTCCCGGGTACTGATCGACGCGGCGGCGACGCGACGGCTCTCCAATGCGACCTTCCTCGTGGCCGATGCCGGCACGCATCCCTTCGAGGCCGCTTCCGTCGACCTGATCTTCTCGCGCTTCGGCGTGATGTTCTTCGGCGATCCGGTGGCCGCCTTCACGAACCTGCGGCGCGCACTGACACCGTCGGGTCGGCTCGCCTTCGTCTGCTGGCGGAGCGCGCAGGACAATCCCTGGAGCCGCACACCGGTGCAGGCGGCCGCGCCGTTCCTGCCGCCGATGCCGCGGCCCGGTCCGGAAGAACCCGGACAGTTCGCCTTCGGTAACGCGGCACGCGTCGAACGCATCCTGACCGGCGCGGGCTTCACCGGTCTCGCGATCGAGCCGCTCGACGTCGAGATCTGGATGGGCCGCGACCCGGCCGACGTCGTGGCCAATGCCGGCCGCTTCGGGCCGCTGGCCCGGCCGCTCGCCGAGGCCGATCCGGCCGCCGCCGCGCAGGCCAAGGCCGCGATCGTCGAGGCGCTGGCGCCGCACGCCACCAAGGAGGGCGTGTCGCTTCCCGGCGCCTGCTGGCTGGTCAGCGCGACGCCCGGCTGATGGAACATATCTCGACCTTTCCGCTGCCGCCGGTGACTCTCGTCCTGGGCGGCGCGCGCTCGGGCAAGAGCACCCATGCCGAGCGGCTGGTGACGGGCACCCTGCACGGTGGCACCCCGCGGCCGGCCGTCTATATCGCCACCGCCGAGGCGGGCGACGTCGAGATGGCGACCCGGATCATGGCCCATCGCACGCGCCGCGGCGTCGCCTGGACCACGATCGAGGAGCCGCTGAAGCTCGCCGAGGTGATGGAACAGGCGGCCGCCAAGGGGCAGCCGATGCTGATCGACTGCCTCACCCTCTGGCTCTCGAACCTCATGCATGCCGGCGAGGACGTCGACCAGGCGACCGACGATCTTGTGCAGTCACTGGATGATCACAACCAGCCGGTGGTCTTCGTCAGCAACGAAGTGGGCCTCGGAATCGTGCCCGAGACCCCCCTCGGCCGAACCTTTCGAGACGCGATGGGCCGGCTGAATATGCGTATTGCCGAGCGCGCCGACCGGGTGATCCTGATGGCCGCGGGCCTCCCTCTGGTGATGAAGGACCGCCCGGCCCGGCCGCGCTGAAACAGCCCAATCGGCCGCGAAACGTGTTATGATTCAGCTCTTGTGACCATCCAGGCGCTCCCTCGGCGTCGGTCGCCAGCCACACGGAGCACAAAATGAAGCTCGATCGCCGAACCGTCCTTTCGGGCACCGCGGCCGCGTTCGCCGCGCCGTTCCTGACCTCAATGCCGGCCCGTGCCGATGCCAAGCGCCAGTCGCTGGTCGATTCCTGCCTGGCCACCGCCCGGAAGATCCTGGGCGGCCCGGACTTCCCCGATGCCGCCGGACAGATGGTCAATGCGCGCGGCGTCCTGATCATTCCCGAACTGGTCCAGGGCGGGTTCATCTTCGGCGCCGCGGGTGGTCGCGGCGTCCTGATGGGTCGAAGCTCGCCCAACAACTGGAGCTATCCGGCCTTCTACATGATGGGTTCCGGCAGCGTCGGCCTGCAGGTCGGCGGCAAGGTTTCCGAGATCGTGTTCATCATCCGGACCGAGAAGGGGCTGCAGGCCATCCTCGACCACAAGTTCAAGGTTGGGGCGGAAGCGGGCGTGACCATGGTCGCGGTCGGCATCGGCCTCGAAGGCGCCTCCACGGCAGCTGGCGGCGCCGACATCGTGGCCTTCGCCAACTCGCAGGGCCTGTTCGCCGGCGCCTCGATCGAAGGATCGTATCTCGACGCCGACAACGACTGGAACGCGCTCTATTACGGCAGCGGCGCGACCGCGAAGGGCGTCGTGCTCGACCGCCGCTTCACCAACCCCGGCGCCGAGCCGCTCAGGCAGTATCTGTCGAAGTGGTAGTGAGCCGATAAGAAAGCAGCCATCGGAGCGCGCAACTCCAGTTGCGCATCATGATTCATGAGCGCAACTGGAGTTGCGCGCTCCAATGAGTCTAAGCGACCTTCAGCCCCGCCGCGATCGAGAGCTTGGCCTTGGTCTTGGCCTTGACCTCGTCGACGGTGACGCCGTCGGCGAGTTCGATCAGCGTGACGCCGCCATCGCCCTTCTTGTCGACGGCGAAGACGCCGAGTTCGGAAATCACCATGTCGACCACCCGCCGGCCGGTCAGCGGCAGGGTGCATTCGGCCAGCAGCTTCGAGGCGCCGTCCTTGGAGACATGCTCCATGGTGACGATCACGCGCTTCACGCCGGCCACCAGGTCCATGGCGCCGCCCATGCCCTTGACCATCTTGCCCGGGATCATCCAGTTGGCGAGATCGCCGTTCTCCGCCACTTCCATGGCGCCCAGGATCGACAAGTCGATATGGCCACCGCGGATCATCGCGAAGCTGTCGGCCGAGCTGAAGTAGGACGTGCCCTTCACCTCGGTCACGGTCTGCTTGCCGGCATTGATGATGTCGGCATCGACCTCGTTGTCGTAGGGGAAGGGGCCGACGCCCAGCATGCCGTTCTCGCTCTGCAGCGTGATGTCGACATCCTCAGGGACATAGTTCGACACCAGCGTCGGGATGCCAATGCCGAGGTTCACGTAGAAGCCGTCTTTGAGTTCCTTGGCGGCACGTGCCGCCATCTGATCGCGGGTCCAGGCCATCGTTCTCTCCTCAAGCCTTGCGTACGGTGCGCTGTTCGATCTGCTTGTCGTAGGGCGCACCGCAGAAGATGCGCTTCACGAACACGGAAGGCGTGTGGATGTGGTCGGGATCGAGCTCGCCGACCGGCACCAGCTCCTCGACCTCGGCGACACAGACCTTCGCGGCTGTCGCCATCATCGGATTGAAGTTCCGCGCGGCCTTCCGGTAGATCAGGTTTCCCGACGTGTCGCCCTTCCAGGCCTTCACCAGCGCGATGTCGCCGACCAGGCCGCGCTCCATCACATATTCCTCGCCGTCGAAGACCTTGGTCTCCTTGCCTTCGGCCACCAGCGTGCCGACACCGGTCTTCGTATAGAAGGCCGGGATGCCGGCGCCGCCGGCGCGGCAGCGTTCGGCCAGCGTGCCCTGCGGGTTGAATTCGAGCTCCAGCTTGCCGTCGAGGTAGAGCTTGGCGAAGGTCTTGTTCTCGCCGACGTAGGAGCTGATCATCTTCTTGACCTGCCCGGTCTCGAGCAGCAGGCCGAGGCCCGCGCCGTCGATGCCGGCATTGTTCGACACGCAGGTGAGGCCCTTCACGCCGGAATCGCGCACCGCGCCGATCAGCCTCTCGGGAATGCCGACCAGGCCGAAGCCGCCGCACATCAGCATCAGATCGTCGCGCAGCAGGCCCTCGAGCGCCGACTTCGCATCCTTGTAGACCTTGTTTGCCATCGCTGTGTTCCGTCCTCGCCTGCCCGTACTCGCTGGGGTCTCGGCATATGGAAGGGCCGCCACTTGCCTGTCAATCAGTCGCGAATTGTCCGCTTTCCGGTGACGAATTCCCCCATCAGCCGGTGCCCATCGTCGCTCACCGCGAGGTCCATGAACAGCGTCCGTTCGTTGGCGAGGCCTTGTGACAGAGGTGTTTCAGTCGCCGACCGGACCAGCCGCTTGATGTGCGCCACCGCCCGCTGCGGCTTCTCGGCCAGCCGCTCCGCCATCGTCATCGCGTGGTCCAGCACCGGCCCGTCGACCGCCGCATGGACCATGCCGAGGCGCGCGGCCTCGTCGGGCGACACGGTGCGGCCCAGCAGCGACAGTTCGAGCGCCCGTGCCTCGCCGACCAGGCGCACGAGCCGCTGCGTGCCGCCGGCCCCGGCCAGGATGCCGATATTGACCTCGGGCTGGCCCAGCCAATAGGGGCCGCGCTCGGCGAGGCGGATGTCGCAGGCCATGCAGAACTCAAAGCCGCCGCCGATCGCCGTGCCGTTGATCGCGGCGATCACCGGCTTGGGCGCGGTTTCGAGGCGGGTGAGGATCTTGTGATAGGCGCTCTCGGGCGAGGGCCGATCGAGCGAGAAGGTCGTGCCCTTGGCGCGCAGCTTCGCCGACAGCGCCAGCAGTTCGGACACGTCGTAGTGCTCGATGAACACGCCCTCCAGCGCGCCGGTGAAGACCAGCACCCGCACGGTCTCGTCGGCCAGCAGCCCGTCGACCGCCGTGTCGAGTTCGCCGACCATCGCGGCATTCATGTAGCCCTTGGGCGGATTGTTGAAACGGACAATAGCGACGGCATCGCGCCGCTCGATTTCGATCAGGGACATGGGCTCAATTGTTCCTGTCCAGGATCACGATGGCAATTCCCGCGATCACCAGCGCCGTGCCGATCGCCAGCGGCCAGGTCACGGGCTCGCCCACCAGCACGACCGAGCTGGCGATGGCCAGCAAGGGCACGCCCAGCATGCCGAGCGAGCCGGTGACCGGCGGCAGGGCGCGGGCGACGGAGACGGCGGCCCAGGTCGCCGTCGGGCCGGCCAGCACGCCGAGATAGAGCAGCGCGAGCCACAACGACGGCTGATGCAGGTCGAGATGGCCGGCGGGTTCGAGCACGAAGGCGAGGATCCACAGCAGCACCGTGGCCACGCCCATCTGCCAGGGCAGCACGTCGAGCGGCGACATGCGCCAGGTGTGGCGGCGCGCATGCAGAATGGTGAGGGCCCACGTGAAGCCGGCGGCCAGCAGCCAGCCGTGTCCCAGCATCACCCGGCGGTCGCTCCAGTCGAAGTGCAGCGGATCGACCAGCACGAGGATGCCCGCGACCCCGAGGGCGGTGCCGGCGAAGGCGCGGCGGCCGACCTTTTCGCCGACCATCCAGGACATCGGCACCATCCAGAGCATGGTCGTGTAGGCCAGCACGCCGGAGCGGCCGGGCGGGACGATCTGCACGCCGAGATTGGCGAAGGCGAAGAAACAGGTGAGCTGCAGCGCGCCGACCGACAGGATGATCGGCCAGTCGGCGCGACCGGGCCAAGCGAGCCGCTTCAGCGCCGCCACCAGGACGAACGCCGTCGTCGCCGACAGGGTGGCGCGCGCCGCTGCCAGCCAGATCGGCGTGCCGGCGCCCAGGCTGATCCGGATCAGCGGCCAGGCCAGGCCGAACAGCACGACGACGAGGCCAAGCTGTAGCCAAGCCACGCGCGAAGGTCGCGCGTTGCTCATGGACGTTTCCTCCCGTTATCTTTTTGTGCGCACTTGGAGCGGGATGAGTTGATGTTGACGCAGTAGGACCGTCGCCTCGACCGAAGCGCCCCTCGGAAGCCTCGGGGCAGGCTCCGCCGCGGAAGTGGAGAGACCTTCGTTCCACCAAAAGCTGCTAATCGTGGAAAAAAGGTCTCTCCGCTCCGCCTCGCTACGCTCGGCTCCGGTCGAGACCACGGGAGATCATGTGGCGAACCAAACCATCTCGCCTAGGCGCGCTTTTCCTGTGCGATGGTGAGCGGTTGCGGCAGACGGGTCAGCATTTCCTTCGGCACGACCTGCCAGAAATGGCCGACCTCGCGATCCCAGTCGTTCAGCAGGCGCGCGCCCAGCGGCGACTTGGTCTCGGCGACATGTTCCGCCACCAGGGCCTTGAGGACGGCTTCCCAATGCGGATGGTCGATGCGCTGCCACGTCACTGTCTCAGGATTGACCTTCAGCTGGAAGGCATCCTCCGGGTCATAGAGGAACGCCATGCCGCCGGTCATGCCGGCGCCGAAATTTACGCCGATCGATCCCAGGATCACCGCCGTGCCGCCGGTCATGTACTCGCAGCCGTTGGAGCCCAGCCCCTCGACCACCGCATCGGCGCCCGAGTTGCGCACGGCGAAGCGCTCGCCGGCGCGGCCCGAGGCGAAGAGCTTGCCCGCCGTCGCGCCGTACAGGACCGTGTTGCCGATGATGGCGTTGGCTTCCGGCACCAGCGGGCTCGAGATGGTCGGCTTCACCACGATGGTACCGCCGCTCAATCCCTTGCCGACATAGTCGTTGGCGTCGCCGAACACTTCGAGCTTCATGCCCTGCACGGCGAAGGCGCCGAGCGACTGGCCGGCGCTGCCGCGCAGGCGGACCGTCACCGTGTCGGGCGGCAGGCCCGTCATGCCGTACTTGCGCGTGATCATGGCCGACAGCCGCGTGCCGACGGCGCGATGGGTGTTCCGCACGCTGTACTGCAGCTGCATCTTCTCGCGGTGCGTGAAGAGCGGCTGCACGTCGCGCAGCATCTGGGCGTCTAGCGTGTCGGGCACCTCGTTGCGGCCCTCGACCGTGCAGTGCACGGTCTCGTGCCCGCCATCGGCCCGCGTCAGCAGCGGGTTGAGGTCGAGATCGTCGAGATGGCGCGCGCCGCGGCCGACCTGCTTCAAGAGGTCGGAGCGGCCGACGATCTCGAGCAGCGACTTGTAGCCGAGCTGCGCCAGGATCTCGCGCACCTCCTCGGCGACGAAGCTGAACAGGTTCACCACCTTCTCGGGCGACCCCTCGAACTTCTCCCGCAGCTTCGGGTCCTGCGTGCAGACGCCCACCGGACAAGTGTTGGAGTGGCACTGCCGCACCATGATGCAGCCCATGGCGATCAGCGAGGCCGTGCCGAGTCCGTATTCCTCGGCGCCCAGCATGGCGGCGATCACCACGTCGCGGCCGGTCTTGATGCCGCCGTCGGTGCGCAGCAGTACCTTGTCGCGCAGACGGTTCAAGGTCAGCACCTGGTGGGTTTCCGACAGGCCCATCTCCCACGGGATGCCGGCATACTTGATGCTGGTCTGGGGAGACGCGCCGGTGCCGCCATTGTGGCCCGAGACCAGGATAACGTCGGCCTTGGCCTTGGCCACGCCCGCCGCGATCGTGCCGATGCCGGAGCGCGCGACCAGCTTCACGGTCACGCGCGCCTCGGGGTTGATCTGCTTCAGGTCGTAGATCAGCTGCGCCAGATCCTCGATCGAATAGATGTCATGGTGCGGCGGCGGGCTGATCAGCGTCACGCCGGGCGTCGAGTGACGCAGCTTGGCGATCATCTCCGTGACCTTGAGGCCCGGAAGCTGGCCGCCCTCGCCGGGCTTCGCACCCTGGGCCACCTTGATCTCGAGCTCGCGGCAGTTGTTCAGGTACTCGGCGGTGACGCCGAACCGGCCGGACGCCACCTGCTTGATGGCCGAGGAGGCGTTGTCGCCGTTCGGACGCGGCTTGTAGCGCGCGGCATCCTCGCCGCCTTCGCCTGAATCGGACTTGGCGCCGATGCGGTTCATGGCGATCGACAACGTCTCGTGCGCTTCGGGCCCCAGCGCACCCAGCGAGATGCCGGGCGCCACCAGGCGCTTGCGCAGCTCGGTGATCGACTCCACGTCGTCGAGGGCGATCGGCGTGCGGTCGGGCTTGAAGTCCAGCAGGTCGCGCAGGTTGATCGGCGGCTGGCGGCGCACCGCCTCGCTGTACTTGCGGTACTTCGCGTAGGACTCGGTGTTCACCGCGTCCTGCAGCATGTGGATCAGTGCGCCCTCGAAATTGTGCCGGTCGCCGCCGCGGCGCGCCTTGTAGAAGCCGCCGATCGGCAGCGCGATCACGTCCTCGTCGAAGGCGCGTGCATGCTGTTCGGCGATTTCCTCCTGCACGCCGCGCAGGCCGATGCCCGAGATGCGCGAGGGCATGCCGGGGAAGAACTCGGCGACCAGCGAGCGCGACAGGCCGACCGCCTCGAAGTTGCAGCCGCCGCGGTACGACGACAGGACCGAGATGCCCATCTTGGACATCACCTTGAGCAGGCCCTCGTCCAGCGCCTTCTTGAAGTTCGCGAGGCACTGGCTGAGGGACAGCTTGCCAAACAGGCCGCGCGCGTGGCGGGCCGCGATCGTCTCCTCGGCGAGGTAGGGGTTCACCGTCGTTGCGCCGACGCCGATGATGACGGCGACATAATGCACGTCGAGGCATTCGCCCGAGCGCACGTTCAGCGAGGTGAAGGTGCGCAGCGACTGGCGCACCAGGTAGGAGTGCACCGCGCCGGCGGCCAGGATCATCGGCAGCGCGGCCCGATCGGGGCCGATGTTGGCGTCGGTCAGCACGATGTGCAGGCAGCCGCTGCGCACCGAGTCCTCGGCTTCCTTGCAGATGCGCTCGAAGGACTGGCGCATCGCGTCGAGGCCACCCTTGGGATCGAAGGTGCAGTCGATGCGCGCGACCGTGTCGCCCATGTACTTGCGCATCGCCTCGAACTCGGCGTTGAGCACGATCGGCGACTGCAGCGACAGCATCTCGCTCTGGTCGGGCGTCTCGTCGAGGATGTTGCCGAGATTGCCCAGCCGCGTGCGGATCGTCATCACGTTGCGCTCGCGCAAGCTGTCGATCGGCGGGTTGGTGACCTGGCTGAAGTTCTGCCGGAAATAGTGGTGCATGCCGCGATAGGTGTCGCTCAGCACCGCGAGCGGTGCGTCGTCGCCCATCGAGCCGACGGCCTCCTTGGCGTCCTCGACCATGGGATGGAGGATCGCCTCGAGATCCTCGATCGACCAGCCGGCCGCAAACTGGCGGCGGCGCAGCTCGTCGGCGGCAAAGTGCTCGGTCGCCGGCGCGTCCTGCCGGATCAGCGAATCGAGTTCGACCGTGCGCCTCGTCCAGCTCGCATAGTCGTGCGTGGCGGCGAGCATGTCCTTCAGCTCGCGGTCCTGGTAGACCTTGGGCTGGTCCATATCGACGGCCAGCATCTCGCCGGGCCCGAGGCGACCCTTCTCGACGATCTTCGCCTCGTCCTGCGGCACCATGCCGGCTTCCGAACCGGCGATCAGCAGGTCGTCGGACGTCATGACGTAGCGCATGGGGCGCAGGCCATTGCGGTCGAGGCCGACCAGCGCCCACTTGCCGGCGACGGCGGCGATGGCGGCCGGTCCGTCCCACGGCTCCATGACGCCGTTCACGTAGTTGTACATGGCGCGATGGTCGGCCGGCACGTTCGGGTTCGTGGCCGAGGCCTCGGGAATCATCATCGTCTTGACCATCGGCAGGTTGCGATGGCCACGGACCAGCAGCTCGAACACATTGTCGAGCGCCGACGAATCGGAGGCGCCCGGTTGCACGATCGGCTTCAGGTCCTCGATGAAGCGGCCGAAGGTCTCGTGCTCGAGGCGCGCCTCGTGGCTCTTCATCCAGTTGACGTTGCCCAGGATGGTGTTGATCTCGCCGTTGTGGGCGAGCACGCGGAAGGGCTGCGCCAGCTTCCATTGCGGGAAGGTGTTGGTCGAATAGCGCTGATGGAAGATCGCGAAGCGCGAGACGAAGCGCTCGTCGAGCAGGTCGGGATAGAAGGCGCCGAGATGCTCGGCGAGGAACATGCCCTTGTAGACGACCGACCGGCAGCTGAGCGAGCAGACGTAGAACTCGGCGATGTTCTCGGCGAGTGCCGCCTTCTCCATGCGCCGGCGCAGGATGTAGAGCTGCTTTTCGAATTCGCGGTTGTCGAGCTTCGCATCGCCGCGGCCGATCAGGATCTGTTCGATCTCGGGACGGGTCTCGTTGGCCTTGGCGCCGATGACCGAGATGTCGACCGGCACCTGGCGCCAGCCCAGGATGGTGTGGCCGAAGCGCAGGATCTCGGTCTCTACGATGGTGCGGCAGCGCTCCTGCGCACCGAGGTCGGTACGCGGCAGGAACACCATACCGACCGCGATGCGGCCGACCTGCGGGACCTCGCCGCTCGAGTCGCGAACATATTCCTTGAAGAAGTCCTGCGGGATCTCGACGTGGAGGCCCGCGCCGTCTCCGGTCTTGCCGTCGGCGTCGACCGCGCCGCGGTGCCACACGGCCTTCAGCGCATCGATGCCCGCCGCGACCACGTCGCGGCGGCGCTTGCCGTCCAGCGCCACGACGAGACCGACGCCGCAGGAATCGAGTCCTTCGGCGGGGTTGTAGCCATAGGCGGCGGTGAGCTTGGCGGTGCCGCTCTTGTAGTCGCGGACGAACTGCTCGGCATCGAAGGGAAGGATGGACATGGAACTATTCCTTATCGTGGCTTTCCCCCTCCGGCCTTCGGCCACCTCCCCCGTATGGCAGGGGAGGGATTGGAGAGGGCGCCGCGAGTGCTCTTGTCTCATCCACTTCTCCCGTCATACGGGGGAGGCAGGGAGGGGGAGAGCAACGCGACGGGTCTTTCAGTCAGAAGGTCATGTGTCGGAGAACAGCTTGCCGGCTTCGGCCCAGTTCTCTTTCTTGATGTCGGTCAGGACGATCTGCACGGCGTCGGGCGTGCAGCCCAGGGCGCGGCAGGCGCCCTCGGTCAGCTCCTTCGCCAGCGCACGGCGCTGTTCGATGGTGCGGCCTTCGAACATCTGGACGTTGATCATTGGCATTTTCTTCTTCTCCCTTGGTCAGAACGTGTGATCGATCGCGACATGGCCGGGCTGCGCCTTCACGCGCGCCATCCAGGCGCTGATACCGGGGTAACGCGACAGGTCGAACCCGCCCTCGTCGGCGACATGCGTGTAGGCATAGAGCGCGATGTCGGCGAGGCCGTAGCGGTCGTCGACGAAGAACTCTCGCGTCGCCAGGTGCTTCTCCATCACGTCGAGCGCGGCATAGCCCTTCTTCATGATGTCGGGCAGGTTGGCTTCCTGCTGCGCTGAGAGCTTGTCGAGGAAGTGCTTCCAGAAGCGTGCCACGGCGATATAGGGCTCGTGGCTGTACTGCTCGAAGAACATCCATTGCAGGGTCCTTGCGCGCGACAACCGGTCCGAAGGCGCGAAGTCCGTGCCCTCGGCCAGGTACCAGAGGATCGCACCCGACTCGAAGAGGAACGTGCCGTCCTCGAGCTCGAGCGTCGGGATGCGGCCGTTCGGGTTCTTCGCAAGAAACTCGGGCGTGCGCGTCTCGCCCTTCAGGATGTCGCGCTCGATGCGCTCGAACGGCAGGCCGAGCTGCGACATCAGCAGCCACACCTTGTAGCCGTTGCCCGACCCGGTGAAGTCATAAACCTTCAGCATGGTCTACTCCGCCGCGATGCGCTGGGCGGCCAGCGCCTTGGTGGTCAGATGGGTGTGAATGCGCTCGGCGGCATCGCGGCCGTCGCGCACCGCCCACACGACCAGCGAGGCGCCGCGCACGATGTCGCCGGCGGCGAACACGCCATCGAGGCTGGTCATCATGCTCTTCCAGTCGATCTTGAGCGTGTTCCAGCCGGTGACGCCGAGGTCCGGTGCGCTCATCGCCGCCGGCAGATCCTCCGGGTCGAAGCCCAGCGCCATCAGCACGAGGTCGGCCTCGATGTTGACGTGGCTGTTGGGAATCTCCTGCGGCGTCTGGCGGCCCGAGGCGTCGGGCATGCCGAGATGGATGCGCACAGTGCGGACATGGCTCACCTTGTCCTTGCCGAGGAAAGCCTGCGGCGCGGCCAGCCAGACGAACTCGACGCCTTCCTCCTCGGCGTGCTTCACCTCGCGCTGCGAGCCCGGCATGTTGGCGCGGTCGCGGCGATAGAGACACTTCACCGACCGGGCGCCCTGGCGCACGGCCGTGCGCACGCAATCCATCGCCGTGTCGCCGCCACCGATCACCACGACGTTCTTGCCCTCGGCATTCAGCATGCCCGATTCGAACCCAGGCACCGTGTCGCCCAGGCCCTGGCGGTTCGAGGCGGTGAGGTAGTCGAGTGCCGGTGCGATACCAGCGAGGCCGACGCCGGGGGCGGCGATGTCGCGCGCCTTGTAGACGCCGGTGGCGATCAGCACGGCGCCGTGACGCGCGCGCAGCTCCTCCAGCGAAACGTCGCGGCCGACCTCGCAGTTCAGGTGGAAGGTGACCTTCGAGTCGCGCAGCAGCGTCTCGCGACGCTGCACGATCTCCTTCTCGAGCTTGAAGTTCGGGATGCCGTAGATCATCAGGCCGCCGACCCGGTCGTAGCGATCGTAAACCGCGACCTGGTAGCCCTTGCGCCGAAGCTGCTCGGCTGCAGCAAGGCCTGCGGGACCCGCGCCGACGATGCCGACACTCTCGGGCCGCTCGCGCCGCGGCTGGATCGGCTTCACCCAGCCGCGCTGCCAGGCGGTGTCGGTGATGTACTTCTCGACCGAGCCGATGGTGACCGATTCGAAGCCCTTCTCGATGACGCAGTTGCCTTCGCAGAGGCGGTCCTGCGGGCAGATGCGGCCGCAGATCTCCGGGAAATTGTTGGTCGCCGAGGAGAGCTCGTAGGCCTCTTCAAGCCGGCCTTCGGCGGTGAGCTTCAGCCAGTCGGGGATGTTGTTGTTGAGCGGGCAATGGATCTGACAGAACGGCACGCCGCATTGCGAGCAGCGCGCGGCCTGCTCGGCAGCCCTGTCCTTGGCGAAGCTCTGATAAATCTCGTCGAAGTCGCGACGGCGTTCGGCAGCCGGCCGCTTGTCGGGCATGGCTTGCGGCGTTCCGACGAACTTCAGCATCCTCTCGGCCATCCCCGGCCTCCTCGGACAGTTTGTGAAATTTTATTACGCAAGAAGCGCGCCGATCGCGCCTTTGCTGCGATGTTGGATCCCTTAAATCATGCCGCGAAACGTTAGTCAACATTATTGACCTAATGTCGACTCTGACAGCCGCGTCGGCGTCGGATCGGGAAAAAACCGCCTTGAGATAGAAGAATATAATACCGATACAGGACTAATAGCTTTAGGCAAGCATAGGCGCCATCGATGACGCCTTTATTGGGGGTCGGTCAGGCCGGAGCTTGCAGGTTGTAGCGACCGCCGATGCGGTAGCGGTCGAGATACATCGGCAGGATGGCTTCGGCGGCGGTCGGCGCGATGCCGAGCTCGGCCAGTCCGGGTGCTCCCGGACGGGCGATATTGTCGGTCACCAGAAGGTCGACCTGGTCGTGGGTCAGCGGCGGCACGGGCAAGAATTCGGCGAAGAATCCCGCGATCTTCATCAGGCCTGCCGGGACGCCCACGATGCGCTTGTGGCGGTCGATCTCACGCAGCACGAGAGCGGCGATCTCGCGATAGGTGTAGACGCGCGGGCCGCCCAGCTCGAAGACGCTCTTGGCCGTCTCCGGCCGTTCCAGCACGGCCGCCACGGCCGCGCCGATGTCACCGACATAGACCGGCTGCACCCTGGCGGCGCCATCGCCGACCACGGGCAGGAACGGCGCCTTGGCGGCGATCTGCGCCATGCGATTGAACATCGCGTCCTCGGGCCCGAAAATCACGCTCGGGCGCAGGATCGTGGCATCCGGGAAGCCCGCGACGATCGCGTCCTCGGCATCGACCTTGGAGCGCACATATTTGTTCGTCGAATTGCGCTGGTCCGCGCCGATGCCCGACATATGGACGAGGCGCTGCACGCCCGCGGCCGTTGCGGCCTCCGCGATGGTCCGCGCGCCGTCGACATGGACGCTCTGATATTTCTGTTGGCCGCGCTGGAAGGCGATGCCCGAGGCGTTGACCACGGCCTGGCTGCCGGAGATGGCGGCCGCGACCGAGGCGGGGATTCGCAAATTGGTTCGCAGGATGGTGATCTGGCCGACATCGCCTGCGGTCTTGATCCGCTCCGCGAGCTCGATGCGCCGGCAGGCCACGCGGACCTGATAGCCCTCCTGCGCCAGCGCCCGCACGATGGCGCGGCCGACGAAGCCGCTGCCGCCAAAAACCGTGACCTGCTTAATGCTCATGATGCTGCCTATAGCCCAATACCATGAAGGTTCAAGGGGCAAGCGCGCTCGCGACGTGAGGCGCGAACGTCCAGCGTGGTTGACATCAGCGCGGCCCGGCTCTAACTCAGCGCCCGCACTAGACCGCATGCCGTGCCCAGGTGGCGGAATTGGTAGACGCACTAGTTTCAGGTACTAGCGCCGCGAGGCGTGGAAGTTCGAGTCTTCTCCTGGGCACCATGCAGGTCAGTCGGAGCACTTAAATAATGGCGATCAGCCTTCACCGCGGCGATCTTCCCGCGGATGTTTCGTTTGGCCGGGTGGTGGCCATCGATACCGAGACCATGGGTCTCAATCCTCATCGCGACCGGCTCTGCCTGGTTCAGCTTTCGGGCGGCGACGGCAACGCCCATCTGGTCCAGATCCCGCGCGGCGCGCCGAAGGGCGCCGCCAAGGCGCCTCGGCTTGCTGCCCTGATCGCCGACCCGAACGTCCTCAAGCTCTTTCATTTCGGCCGCTTCGACATCGCCGTGCTCGAGCATTCGCTGGGCGTGCGCTGCGAGCCGGTCTACTGCACCAAGATCGCGGCCAAGCTGGTCCGCACCTTCACCGATCGCTTCGGCCTGAAGGAACTCTGCCGGGAACTGCTCGGCGTCGACCTGTCCAAGCAGCAGCAGACTTCGGACTGGGGCGCCGACAGCCTCACGGACGAGCAGCTTGCCTACGCCGCTTCAGACGTGCTGCATCTGCATGCGCTCAAGGCCAAGCTCGACGTGCTCCTGGAGCGTGAAGGCCGCCGGGAACTGGCCGAGGCCGCCTTCGCGTTCCTGCCCACCCGCGCGCGTCTCGACATCGCGGGCTGGCCCGAGACGGATATCTTCGCCCACTGAAGAGTGTCCGTGCTGACATTGGCACGCTTCTTGCTCTAGACTGTCCATCGGGGAGGTCCAACGACCTTCAGGGGTGGGGTGTCATGCGTATCGGTCCGAGCCTAATCCTCGCGTCGCGCCAGACCTTGGCGATGACGCCACAGCTCCAGCAGGCCATCAAGCTGCTGCAATTTTCGCACCTGGAGCTTGCGGCGTTCATCCAACAGGAACTGGAAAAGAATCCGCTGCTGTCCGAAGGCGCCTCGGACGAGGGCCCCATTGCCGAATACGAGGCTCCCGTCCTCGAAGCGTCCGGTGATACGGCCGATGCCCTGGCGGCGGCGGCACCCGCCCTCGCCGAAGCCGACGATCGCTGGTCGCGCGAACATGCGGACCGGGGCGGCGATGCCGCTGCGAGCCGTGTCGGCCAGCGCGAGGATGCGCCCGACGCCCTCGATTTCGTGGCCGAACGTCCGCGCTCCATGGCGGTCCATGTGCTCGAGCAGCTCGAGGTCCTGTTCGAGGATCTGGCGGAACGCCGCATCGCGCTGAAGATCGCCGAAGGTCTCGACGAGGCCGGCTACTGCCGCATCGAGCCGGCCGCCGTGGCCGAAGCCGTCGCGACCGACATCGCGGTCGTGGAGAAGATCTGGGCGCGGCTGCGCCAGATGGAGCCGGCCGGCCTGTTTTCGCGCACCGTCGCCGAGTGCCTGGGCGCCCAGCTGGCCGAGCGCAATCGCCTCGATCCGGCGATGAAGGCGCTGCTCGACAATCTCGATCTCGTCGCCGCAGGCGAGCTGGGCCAGCTTCGCCGCCGCTGCGGCGTCGATGACGAGGATCTGCGCGACATGCTGACCGAGCTGCGCACGCTCGACCCGCGTCCCGGGCAGGCTTTCGATTTCGAGCCGATCCAGCCGGTGCAGCCCGATCTCTACCTGACGACGGCCAAGGATCCCGAAACCGGCGAGGACGGATGGCACATCGAACTCAACACCGATGCGCTGCCGAAAGTCCTGGTCGACCGCAACTACCACGCCACGCTGATGAAGGGCGCCCGCGCCAAGCCCGACCGTGACTTCGTCGCGGAGCGCTTCCAGTCGGCCAACTGGCTGGTCAAGACGCTGGAGCAGCGGGCGACGACGATCCTCAAGGTCGCCCGTGAGATCGTGCGCCAGCAGGACGGGTTCTTCCGCCATGGCGTCAGCGCGCTGAAGCCGCTGGTGCTGCGCGACATCGCCATCGCTACCGAGCTGCACGAGAGCACGGTGAGCCGCGTCACCTCGAACAAGTACATCAACACGCCGCGCGGCATCTTCGAACTGAAGTACTTCTTCACCTCGGCGCTGCCGGCGCGCACGCCGGGCGTCGTCGTCTCCTCGGAATCGGTGCGGTCGCGCATCAAGCTTCTGGTGGGGGGAGAGAATTCCCACCAGCCGCTCAGCGACGACCGCATCGTCGATCTGCTGAAGGGCGAGGGTATCGAGATCGCACGCCGGACCGTTGCCAAGTACCGCGAGGCCATGCGGATTCCCTCGTCGGCCGAACGCCGTCGTCTGGGCCGGCTCGGCATGAGCCGCCAGATGCCGTCGGTCCTGTCCAATGCCGCCCTCGCCGCCCAGGCGATGACGGGCCCGGCCGACTGACGGACGCCGGACGGGGCGCCGCGTGCTTCCGAACCATGGCTTGACCCGACCGGGGGAGGCGCCTATAGGGGCGCACCCCACGCCGGGCCGCCAGAGTTCGCGCTCGCTAACCCATTGGTGACATTGTGGAAATCGCCGATTTGCTGACCGGTCCGGATGCCGTTTTGGCAAGTGCCAAGGCAACCGGGAAGAAGGCGCTGCTGGCGGAGTTGGCCAGTCGCGCCTCAGGTCTCTTCAACGTCGACGAGCGCAAGCTGTTCGACCGCCTGCTCGAGAGGGAGCGTCTGGGATCGACCGGCATCGGCGGCGGGATCGCGATTCCGCACGGTCGCATGGCGACCATGGTCAAGCCGCTCGGGCTGTTCGCCCGGATGGCGCATCCGGTCGACTTCGACGCGATCGACGAACGTCCGGTCGACATCGTGTTCCTGCTGGTGACGCCCGAGGGCGCCGGCGCCGATCATCTCAAGGCGCTGGCTCGTGTGTCACGCCTGCTGCGCGACCGCAGCCTCGTCGAGAAGCTGCGGGCGACCGAGAATGCCGAGGCGCTGTACGCGCTGCTCGTCGAGACGGTCCAGGCCCAAAGCGCGGCCTGAACCGCACGGTTCCTCAGAACGTCTTCAGTGTACCAGCGCGGGCTCAAGCTCGTGCTGGCGGATAAGCGCCTGCGCGATCTCGATCGACGGCGCCGAAGCCATCGGCTTGCCGTCGGCCGAGAAGATGCCGATGGCATGGGCGCCGTCGGGCATGCTGATCTCCTTCACATAGGCGATGTGCTCGGAGCCCAGGCTGAGAAAGGCCTCATCGGCGAGGGGGGTAAACATCACAACATCATTTTCCATGGCTACCTCCTTGGCAGCGTCAACGCGCTCCGCCTCAACGGCTGCGACGCGCGGTGATATCGATCGTCTGGTCCGCGCCGCCGGCCGGACCGCCGGGGTCGATGCGGATGGTTCGAATGCGGGGCTCGAGGACCGGTCGCACCAGGTCGATCGACAACAATCCGTTGTCGAGACGGGCGCCCGTCACCTCGATTCCGTCCGCCAGCATGAAGGATCGCTGGAACTGTCGGGCGGCGATACCGCGGTGGAGATAGACCCTGTCGCCCTCGTCGGCCTGTTTGCCGCGGACGGTGAGCTGGTTTTCGACGAGTTCGATCAGGAGCCCGTCGCTGGTGAACCCGGCCACCGCGAGGGTGATCCGAAGCCCATTCTCGCCGACACGCTCGATATTGTAGGGCGGATAGCCCTCGGCGTTCTTGGCCAGACGGTCGAGCGTGCGCTCGAGCTGGTCGAAGCCCAGTAACAAGGGCGAATTGAAGACAGACACGCGACTCATATAACCCCCCTCCCATGGAGCGAGTGGCAGGGAACCCCGTGCGGGCCTTCCCTTGGAATGAATCTGGGGTGCAGGGGCCCGCGTTCAAGCCCACCCAGCCATCGCCAGAGCGCTCCGGCTGGGGTAAAATAACCGAAACCCCTCCACTGCCCGGCTGCTCGAGCCTCCCGGGCCAAAGAACGAAAAGATGACCTTGGTCGCTGACACACGACGGCACGGGGAACCTTTGGTCTCCGGCGCCCGCCCGATCCGTTCGGTTCCGACCCGCCCATCTGCCGGTGCCAAAGGGGAGCGCCGCGCCTTCGGCCGCTGGCTGCTCGGCTCGTCGCTCTATTCCCTGACGCTCGGGTACGCGACACCTCGCAGTTTCTTCGCCGTTGCCGCCGATTCCTGGCCGGGCGATCCGGTGGCCGGGCAGCGACTTCTGCAGACGGGCGAGTTCGCGGCGGCCGGCAGCGGCGGCACGGTCCTGCCCGATTCTGAAGATCCGCCGTGGCAGCGGGCCGGGGCCGCGCCGCTCTGGCTGGACGCGCTGAACGGATTCGGCTGGCTGCGCGACCTGCGCGACAATGGCGATCCGCACGGCGCCATGCTCGCGGCGCGTCTGGTCGACGACTGGACGAATCGCGAATGGCGCTGGTCCCCGCTGACGTGGAAGCGCGACGTGCTGGCGGCGCGCATGGTCGCCTGGATCCGGCACTATGAATGGATGGCCGCGGCGGCCGATCCGGGATTCGCGGCCCGCTTCGTCTTTTCGCTCGGGCGCCAGCGCGTGCATCTGCGCCGCGTCGCGCGCCGCGGCATGGTCGGCCACGAAGCGGTCGCCGTGTACAAGGCGCTGATCTTTGCCGACCTGGCCTTCATCCGCGACGGCAAGCATTTCGAGAAGAGCCTCGAACAGTCGCTGGCGCGGCTCTCCAAGTTCGTGAAGCGCTATGTGCTGCACGACGGCATCGTCTCGGAACGCGCCCCTCACCTGCAGCTCACCGTCCTGCGCCACCTCATCGACGTGCGGGCGGCGATCGCGTCGGCGGAGCGCCGCGCGCCGGCCGAGCTGGTCGCCGCGATCGACCGCATGGCGCCGATGCTGCGCTTCTTCCGCCATGGCGACGGCGGCCTGGCGCTGTTCAACGGCACGTGGGAAGGCGACCGCCGCCTGATCGATCTCGTGCTGGCGCGCACCGGCTCGGGCGAGGTCGCCCCGGCCATGGCGCTGGCGAGCGGCTTTCAGCGGCTGTCCGCCGGAACGTCGCTGGTGATCGCCGATGCCGGCAGCCCGCCGGGCCGCGGCATGGACGGCATCGCCCATGCAGGCACCCTGAGCTTCGAGATGAGCGCCGCGCACGAGCGGCTGGTCGTGAACTGCGGCACCTATCCCGGGGCGCCGCGTGACTGGCAGCATTTCATGCGCTTCACGGCCGCGCATTCGACGGCCGTGGTCGACGACGTCAATTCGACCGAGATCACCAACCATGGCGCGTTGGAGTATCGGGCGGGCAACGTGCTGATCGATCGCGCCGACGATGCCGGCGCCCAGTGGCTCGACATGTGCCACGACGGCTACCGCTCGCTCTATGGCATCATCCACCGTCGGCGCCTGTGGCTGTCGCCCGACGGCGGCGACCTGCGCGGCGAGGATTCATTCCTGGGCTACGAGGGCAGGCCGGTCACCGTGCCGGACCGGCGCTACATCGTGCGCTTCCACCTGCATCCGACGGTGAAGGCGACCCTGGCGCAGAGCGGACAGGCCGTGCTGATGCGGCTGCCGAGCGGCCGCGGCTGGCGGCTGCGCGCCACCGGTGCCGGCATCGGCCTGGCCGAGAGCATCTATCTCGGCGAGGAAGGTCGCGTGCGCCGCACCGAGCAGATCGTGCTGGTCGGCCAAGTCCCGGCGGAGGGCACCACCGTGAAGTGGGCCCTCACGCGCATGGAGGGATAATGCTGGGGGCGCGCGACTCCAGTCGCGCGATCATGGCTTTCATCAGCAGAAAACACGCCACTTAAGAGCGGAGGCTACTCCGCTCGTAGTGGTGCGCCCCCAGCGCTAAGGCTTCAAGAAACCCACCGTCTTATAGACCTCGTCGAGAATCGGCGCGGCGATGGCGCGGGCGCGCTGGGCGCCGTTGCGCAGCACGCCGTCGACATGGCCGGGGTCCTTCATCAGCCGCTGCATCTCCGCGCCGATCGGGCCGAGCTTTGCCACCGCGAGATCGGTCAGCGCCGTCTTGAACTCGGAGAACTGCTTGCCGGCGAACTGCGCCACCACGGCGTCCTTTTCCTGGTCGGCGAGGGCGGCGTAGATGCCCAGCAGGTTGTCGGCGTCCGGCCGCTTCTCGGCATCTTCCAGCGTGTCGGGCATCGGCAGCGGATCGGTCTTGGCGCGGCGGATCTTCTGGGCGATCGCGTCGGCATCGTCGGTGAGGTTGATGCGCGAATAGTCCGACGGATCGGACTTGCTCATCTTCTTGGTGCCGTCGCGCAGGCTCATGACGCGCGTCGCCGCGCCGAAGATCAGCGGCTCGGTGATCGGGAAGAAGTCGGGCTGGCTGAAATCGTTGTTGAACTTGATGGCGATGTCGCGCGTCAGCTCGAGATGTTGCTTCTGGTCCTCGCCCACCGGAACGTGCGTGGCCTTGTAGATCAGGATGTCTGCCGCCATCAGCGCCGGATAGGCGAACAGGCCCAGCGAGACGTTCTCGCGGTCCTTGCCGGCCTTCTCCTTGAACTGCGTCATGCGGCTCATCCAGCCCATGCGGGCCACGCAGTTGAAGATCCAGGCGAGCTGCGCGTGCTCGGGCACCATCGACTGGTTGAAGACGATCTGCTTGGTGCCGTCGACGCCGGCCGCAAGGAAGGCCGAGGCGATCTCGCGCGTCTGCGCGGCAAGCTGGGCCGGCTCCTGCCAGACGGTGATCGCGTGCTGGTCGACCACGCAGTACAGGCATTCATAGTCGTTCTGCAGGCGCGCGAAGTTGCGGATCGCGCCGAGATAGTTGCCGAGATGGAGATTGCCGGTGGGCTGCACCCCGGAAAGGATCCGGCCCTTGAGGCCGCGCGCTTCGTAAGGCGCGAGATGCGGGTTGGGCGCGCTGGTCGCGGCGGTCGTCGTGTCGGTCATGGATGTGGACTCCGAATGAGGTCGATGGCGCGGGGTTTGGACCTCCGCGCACCCCGCCGGTGGAAGGCCAGGGGCGGGCGGGTATCGCGCACACGGCCCAGGTAATCAAGGTGGAGCCGTTGACGGCAGCGCACCGCGCTGTTCCCATCGAATTGCACGCATCTTGCAAGATGGCAGGAGCGTCAGGGAAACGGCTTCGACACTCTGATTGGAGGCATCCAATGGACGAGCGTGGCTTGCGTGGTCTCATCGACCGGGTAAAGGCGGGCGGGCTGTCCCGCCGTGCCTTCGTGAAACGGATGGCGGTGGTGGGGCTCACCGCGCCCCTGGCGAACCAGCTCCTCGCCTTCTCGGGCGTGGCGATGGCGCAATCGAATGCGCCCTACAAACCGACCAAGCGCGGCGGCGGCGGCCTGCTCAAGGTCATGTGGTGGCAGGGGCCGACCTTGCTCAATCCGCATTTCGCCGTTGGCACCAAGGACCAGGACGCGTCGCGTCTGTTCTACGAACCGTTGGGTGCCTGGGATCGCGATGGCAATCTCCAGCCCAAGCTCGCCGCCTCGATCCCCACCCGCGAGGACGGGATTGCCGCCGACGGCAAGTCGGTCACCTGGAAGCTGAAGCGCGGCGTCAAATGGCATGACGGCAAGCCCTTCACCGCCGACGATGTCGTCTTCACCTGGGCCTATGCCAGCGATCCGGCGACGGCGGCGGTCAGCAGCGGCTCCTACAAGGACGTCGTGGTCGAGAAAGTCGACGACTTCACCGTCGTCGTGAAGTTCAAGCAGCCGACGCCCTTCTGGGCCGACGCCTTCGTCGGCTGGGCGGGCGGCATCATCCCCAGGCACCTGTTCGGCGACTATATTGGCGCCAAGTCGCGCGACGCACCGACCAATCTCAAGCCGGTCGGCACCGGCCCCTACAGGTTCAAGGATTTCAAGCCGGGCGACCTCGTCACGGGCGAGATCAACCTCGACTATCACGTGCCGAACCGGCCGTATTTCGATGCGATCGAGATGAAGGGGGGTGGCGACGCGGTTTCGGCAGCGCGTGCCGTGCTGCAGACGGGCGAGTTTCATTTCGCCTGGAACCTTCAGGTCGAGGACGAAATCCTCCTGCGCATGGAGAAGGGCGGCAAGGGGCGCGTCGTCATCACGCCCAGCGGCGGTATCGAGCACCTGCAGGTCAACAACACCGACCCGAACGTCGAGATCGATGGCGAGCGGTCGAGCCTCAAGGTCAAGCATCCGACGCTTACGGACCCGGCGGTGCGCCAGGCGCTGGCGCTGCTGATCGACCGCGATTCGATCGAGAAGCATATCTACGGCCGCATCGGTCTCGCCACGCCCAACTACATCAGCAATCCCGAGAAATTCCGGTCGAAGACGACGAAATACGAATTCAACATCGACAAGGCCAACGCGCTTCTCGACAAGGCGGGCTATGCACGTGGGCCCGACGGCATCCGCGCCAAGGATGGCAAGAAGCTGAAATGGGTCTACCAGACCTCGATCAACCAGCCGCGCCAGAAGACGCAGCAGATCATCAAGCAGGCCCTCCAGAAGGCGGGCATCGACGTCGACCTGAAGGCCGTGACGGCATCGGTCTTCTTTTCATCGGATGTCGCCAACCCCGACACCTACCCGCACTTCTACGCCGACCTGCAGATGTACAATAACGGCATGAATGCCCCCGACCCGGAGGTGTTCCTGCGTCAGTTCTGTTCCTGGGAAGCCGCGCAGAAGGAGAACAAGTGGCAGGGTCGCAACATCACGCGGTGGCAGAACAAGGAATACGACGAGGCTCACAAGGCCGCCCAGGTCGAGCTCGATCCGGTGAAGCGGGCTGCCCTGCTGATCAAGTGCAACGAGCTGGTGGTCAACAATCAGGTCGTCATCCCGCTGGTGGCGCGGCCCGGCGCGGTCGCCGTGATCAGCGGCCTCGTCGCGAACATCAGCGGTTGGGACAACAATACATGGGACCTCGCGAACTGGTATCGCGAGGCCTAGGCATCAGGTCTTCTCGCGGCGATCACGGTCGGGATGGTGGAACAGCAGGACCACCACGACGGACGACAAAGCGAGGGCGGTCATCAGCAGGAAGCCGTCGGCGAAGGAGCCGCGCAGGTTCAGCACCCAGCCGGTGATGGCGGGGGCCAGGAAGCCCGCGATGGCGAAGGCGAAATCCATGATACCGAGCGCCGTCGCGGCGCGCTGCGGCACGATGTCGACGTTCACCGCATAGTAGGCGGCGTTGGCGCCCATCGAGGCCGCGACCGCCAGGGTGATGCCGGCGATGGCGACGGTGAGGTTGTCGGTGAGCGCCACCGGGATGACCGCGAGGGCGGCCACGAACTGGCTGCCCGCGATGAGGTAGGAGCGCGAGATGCGCATGCTGCCGGTGGTCCTGAGCAGATGATCCGACCAGCGACCCATGGCCGACAGCAGGAACGCGGCGGACAGCCAGGGCAGGACCGAGAACAGGCCGACCGAGGCCAGGTCGAGCCCGTACTTGCGTTCCAGGTAGCTCGGCAGCCAGCTCATGAAGAAGAACAGGAAATAGCCGAAGACGAAGAAGGCCCAGTAGTTCGCCAGCAGCGTGCGGTTGGTCAGCAGTTCCTTCAGCACGCCGGGCTCCGGCCAGGATTTCAGCACCGCGTGCGGCGCGGCGGTGACGCCGGGATCCACTTTACGGATATGGGCCAGTTCGGCCTCGTTCACGAAGCGCGATTGCGACGGATCGTCCCGGAAGCAGACATACCAGAGCGGGATCCAGGCGGCGGACAGGACGAACAGCGCGGCAAAGGTGAGCCGCCAGTCGAGCCAGCCGAGAAGCAGCGTCACCAGCGGTCCGCCGATGGCCAGCGCCAGCGGCACGGCCAGTAGCGCATTGGCGAGCGCCGTCGCCCGTTCATGCGGCGACAGCCAGTGGCTGACCGCGCCGGTGAGGGCGGGGAAGTTGGGGCCTTCCGACACGCCCAGCAGCACGCGCGCGGCATAGAGGATGGTGACGCTGGTCGCCAGCGCCGTCGCCCCGATGGATAGGCTCCACAGCACGGCTGCAATCGTCAGCACCAGCCGGGCGCCGTAGCGGTCCACCGCGAAGCCGCCGATCAGGGTCGTGATGGCGTAGCCCAGGCCGAAGGCGCCGAGAATGCCGCCGGTCTCCGCCGGCGACAGGCCGAGATCCCGCTGGATCATGGGGATGGCGTAGGAGAGGGCCGCCCTGTCGACGTAGTTCACGACGGTGATCGCGAACAGCAGGAAGACGATGAACCAGCGGTACCGGCTGCGCGGCATTTGCTTCTCCTTGTCCCTGGCAAACTAGCATGCGAAGGAGCGGTGCAACCTGCCGATGGTCCTGAACATGTCCGAGACTCCGCCGATCGAATTCGCCTTCCCCGACCTGCGCAAGTGGGAGAAGGGCGCCGCGCCCTACATCCACGTGCTGGAGAGCGGCACGCCGGGGCCGACCGTGATGGTGGCGTCGCTGACCCACGGCAATGAGGTCTCGGGGGCCATCGTGGTCGATGCGCTGCTGGCGGCGAAGGTGAAGCCGCGCAAGGGCACGCTGATCCTGTCCTTCAACAACATCGAGGCCTATCACTCGTTCGACCGGCGCACGCCCTTCAAGTCGCGCCTGGTCGATGAGGATTTCAACCGCGTCTGGGGCCGGATCGACGAGCCCGCGACCACTGTCGAGACCCGGCGCGCACAGGTGCTGAAGCCGTTCGTCGAACGTGCCGACCTGCTGCTCGACCTCCATTCCATGCACGACGATTGCGTGCCCCTGATGCTGTCCGGGCCGCTCGACAAGGGCGTCGAGTTCGCCAAGAAGATCGGCACGCCGGTCGACATCGTGCGCGATGCCGGCCACGCCGCCGGCATGCGCATGCGCGACTATGGCGGGTTCGGCGATCCGAAGAGCCCCAAGAATGCGCTGCTGATCGAGACCGGTCAGCATTGGCGGGCCTCGTCGGTCGTCGTCGCCAAGGACGTCACGGCGCGCTTCCTGGTCGAGACGGGCATCGTCGAAGAGGCCGATCTTCCGGCCGGGTGGCGCCAGCCCGCGCCCGCGAGCCAGCGCGTCGTCGAGGTGACCCATGCGGTCGCCACCAAGCGCGGCAATTTCACGCCGGCGCAGCGCTTCGAGGGCCAGGACGTGATCGCCAAGGCCGGCACCGTGCTGGGCCATGACGATGGCGAGCCGGTGACGACGCCCTACGACGACTGCGTGCTGGTCATGCCCTCGTCGAGCCGGCCGTTGCGGCCCGGCGTCACGGTTGTTCGCCTGGGTCGGCTGACTTGAGGTTGGGCTGGCGGCGCATCACGTAGCGCAGCTCGGAAATCCTGACCACGCCCAGCGCGGCGCCGAGCACCGCGTAGGCCGCTATACCGATCAGACAGATGCCGGCCAGCGCCACGCCGCCCTCGATGTCGGCGCGCGACAGAGGCCTGGCCAGCCAGAGCAGCCCGAGCCAGAGCGCGACGCCCATACCGGCGCTCGCGGCGACGATGCGGACACCGCGGGCGATCAACCGCCCGTCGGGCACCCATTGCTCGCGCCGGCGCAGGACAGCGGCCAGCAGTGCCGCGTTCAGCCAGCCCGAGAGCGAGGAGGCGAGCGCGATGCCGACCAGTTCCAGCGACGTGCCGAACAGGAAATAGATGTTCAACAGGATGTTGGCGGTGATCGCCGCCAGCGCGATGTAGAGCGGCGTGCGGGTATCCTCGCGGGCGAAGAAGCCGGGCGCCAGCGCCTTGACCAGCACGAATGCCGGGAGGCCGACGGCAAAGGCGGCCAATGCGCTCGCCGTACGCAGCGTGTCGTCGGGCAGGAACCGGCCGCGCTCGAACAGCACGCGGATGATCGGATCGGCCAACAGCCACAGAGCCACCGCCGCCGGCAGGCTGAACAGCAGGCCGAACTCCAGAGCGCGATTCTGGTTGGTCATGGCCGATTGCGTGTTGCCGGCCCGCAGCTCGCGGGCCAGCAACGGCAACAGCGCCGTACCGATGGCAATGCCGACGACGCCCAGCGGCAGCTGCGCGATGCGGTCGGCATAGTAGAGCGCGGAGATCGTGCCGACCGGGAGCAGCGAGGCCCAGACCACGTCGAGCACGACGCTGATCTGCTGCACGCCGCCGCCGATCGCGACCGGCGTCGCGAGCTTCACCAGCCGCGCCACCCGCGGGGTCCAGCGCGGCCGCACCAGCGCCATGCCGACCTCGTCGCGCGCGCAGGCGACCAGCAGCCAGACCCATTGCAGCACGCCGGCGATCGCCACGCCGATCGAGGCGGCATAGCCCGAGTTTGGCAGGAGCGGCGTCAGTCCCAGCACGGCGCCGATCAGCGCGAGGTTGAGCAGGACCGGTGTGGCGGCGACATGGGCGAAGCGGTCGATGCCGTTGAGCACGCCGCCATAGAGCGAGGCCAGCGAGATGAACAGAAGGTAAGGAAAGGTGATGCGGCCGAACTCGACGGCCATGGCGAAGGTCGGCAGGTCGTCGCGCATGCCGGGCGCGAGCAGGGCCATCACCCAGGGCATCGCGAGGATCGACAAGGCGGTGAACGGGACCAGCACCAGTAGCAGGGCGGCCTGGGCCTGGCGCGCGAAGGTCATTGCCTCGGCACGGCCAACGCCCGTCAGTTCGCGCGCGAACAGCGGCACGAAGGCCGCCGAGAACGCACCCTCGGCAAACAGACGGCGGAAGAAGTTGGGGAGCTTGAAGGCGACGAAGAACGCGTCCGCCACGGCGCCGGAACCCAGCACCGCCGAAAGCACGATGTCGCGCACGAATCCCACGACGCGGCTCAGCAGCGTGAACCCGCCGACCGTCGCGATGGCCCGCGCGAGACTCATGCCCTTCTCTTCTGTCTCCTCACCCCCGAAAGGGGGGAGAGGAATAAAAAGGCTGATCTGAAAGCCATAATTCTGTCATCGCCCTCTGGCATAAACTCTCTCGGTGGTGCCGGCGATGTGATGGCCGGACTAAAACGCCACCACGGCCGGTCCCGAGAGGGGCCGGTTTTCTTTTGGGCGGATCACTTGGACGCGGCGGCGAGCTTCAGCAGCGTCTCGCGGTCCTGCGTGACCAGTTTCTTGTAGTCGCCGACGATCTTCTCGAGTTCGTCCGACGGCAGCACGCTTTCGAGATCGGTGAATCCCTGCGGCGCGCGCTGCTCGACGATGTCGAGCATCACGTCGATTCCCTTGCGCCGGTTGCTGTCGACGATGCGCGCGGTGGGCGGCAGGCGCCGCTCCTCATAGCGACGCAGCGCGACCTCGGGATCGTCGCCGACCGCCAGCTCCTGCGTGATTGCCTCGCCGTCGAGGATCGCCTGCGAGGCGCCGTTGGAGCCGATCGGATACATCGGGTGGGCGGCATCGCCCAGCAAGGTGATGCGGCCATGGCTCCAGCGCGGCAGCGGATCGCGATCGACCATGGGGAATTCCAGGATCGTATGCGCGTTGCGGATGACCTCGGGCACGTCGAGCCAGCCGAAGTTCCAGTCGGCGAAGCGCGGCAGGAAATCCTCCAGCCGGCCCGGCTTGTTCCAGTCCTCGCGCGAGGGCAGGGCGCCGTCGCCCATGTGGAGGTCGCAGATCCAGTTGATCAGCGCTTCGCCGCGTTCGGCGTGGGCGCGGCTGATCGGATAGCAGACGAATTTCTGATTGTGATGGCCGGCCTGCACCATCGTGTTGCCGCCCAGGAAGGGCTTGCCCACGGTGACGCCGCGCCACATCAGGATGCCCTGCCACTTGGGCGGGCCTTCGTCCGGATAGTATTGCGCACGCACCGCGGAGTGGATGCCATCGGCGCCGATGAGGATGTCTGCCTCGACGTTCTCGACGGGCATGCCGTCGCGATCGACGAACTGTGCGGAGACCTTGCCGTGATGCTGTGCGAAGCGCGCGATGCGCCGCCCCATCCGGATACGGTCCGCGCCCAGCATTTCCCGGGCCGCGTGGACCAGGATCATCTGCAGCTCGCCGCGATGAATCGAGAATTGCGGCCAGGGGAGGCCAGCATGGCGTCCGCGCGGGTCGGCCCAGATCGTCTGGCCGTGGCGATTGGCGTAGCGCAGTTCGCGTGTTTCGATCGCGGTGGCGGCAAGGGCGGGCTCGAGGCCGAGGCTGCACAGGATGCGCACCGCGCCGGCCTGGATGTTGATGCCGACCCCCAGCGGTCGCATCTCCGACACGGCCTCGTAGACCTGCACGTCGTGCCCTGCGCGATGCAGGCACATGGCTGCGGTCAATCCGCCGATTCCGGCGCCGGCAATGATGATCTTCATGGGTGGCTCGTTGGTCTGTTCAGGTGTCCCGGCTCAGGCCGCGCTGGGCGAGAGCGTCCTCGTAGGTGGCCCAGCGCTCGGCCCGCGTTTCGCTGAGCTCGCGCAAATAGGCCCAGCTGTAGATGCCGCTGTCGTGGCGGTCGTCGAACACGATGCGGATCGCGTAGTGGCCGACCGGCTCGACCGAGGCGATCTTCACATGGCGGCGGCCGCCGACGATCTTCTTCTGGTTCGGCCCGTGGCCCTGCACTTCGGCGGACGGGCTCTCGACCCGCAGATATTCTGCGGGGAGCGCGCAGGCATGGCCGTCGGAGAAATCGATCTCCAGCCGTCCCTCCTCCTTGAAGACCCGGAGCTCGGTCGGCCATGGCGCCGCATCCGATTCGTAATTGCCGCCGTCGGGCACGGCCTTGGGGAATTCGGCGGTCACGGCACGTCCCGCAGCTGGCGCGCTTCGCTCACCAGCATGATGGGGATGCCGTCGCGGATCGGATAGGCGAGGCCGGCCTTGCGGCTGATCAGTTCGCCGGCCGCGGCGTCGTACTCCAGCGGGCCATGCGTCGCCGGGCAGACGAGGATTTCGAGCAGCTTCGGATCCACGCCGGCACGGCGCGGGGCTGCGGGGTCGTCCGATGGAGGGCTCATCGTGCGGTGTTTCCCTGATTTTTGTGCCGCTCTTATAGCACGGCGGCCGATGCCCGCCCTAGTGCGCGGCGGCGCGGTCCGACGTGGGCTTCCTCACGGCGGGAAAATAGTATAGGGGGGTATACTATGGCTCACCTTCAGAAGAACAAGGCCCGGCTGATGGCGCGGGTTCGCCGGATCGCGGGACAGATGGCGGCGATCGAGAAAGCGATCGATGAGGACGCCGACTGTGCCGCGGTGCTGCAGCAGGTCGCCGGTGCGCGTGGCGCCCTCAACGGCCTGATGGGCGAGTTGATCGAGGATCACGTCCGCGAGCATGTCGCCCGGCCGGGACTCGACGCCGCGGCGCGCGCCGTCGGCGCCGAGGAACTGATCGCCGTCGTCCGGCGCTATGCGAAGTGACGGGGACGACATGACCGCGCGAGGTATCGAAGCGCCTTCCCACGATCACGTGTTCCTCGGCGAGCGGCACGATGAAAATGCACGGCGCACGCTCTGGGTCGTGGGGCTGACCGCGCTGATGATGGCGGGCGAGATCGCCGCCGGCATCGTCTTCAATTCGATGGCCCTGCTGGCCGATGGTTTTCACATGGCAACCCACGCCGGCGCGCTCGCCGTGGCAGCCGCCGCCTACGCCTTTGCCCGGCGGCACGCCGCCGATCGTCGGTTCAGTTTCGGGACCGGCAAGGTCGGCGACCTGTCGGGGTTCGCATCGGCGATGGTCCTGGCGCTGGTCGCGCTGGGGATCGCCTTCGAGTCCGTCGGGCGCCTCTTCGATCCCTCACCGGTGGCCTTCGGCGAGGCGACTCTCGTCGCCATCGTGGGGCTGGTCGTCAACGTGGCCAGCGTATTCCTGCTGTCGGGCGGCCATAGCCATAGCCACGACCACGACCCTCATCACGACCATGGACATCATCACGACGCCCATCACGACAACAATCTCCGCTCGGCGTTCGCCCACGTCCTGGCCGATGCGCTGACCTCCGTCCTGGCGATCGTAGCCCTGGTGGCTGGCCGCTATCTCGGCTGGGTCTGGCTCGATCCCGTCATGGGCATCGTCGGCGGCATCGTGATCGCGATCTGGGCGTGGAACCTCCTGCGCGACACGGCCGCCGTGCTGCTGGACACCAGCGATCCGCATCTCGAGGCGGAGGTGCGGGAGCAGGTCGAGGGCCCCGGCGATGCGCGCATCACGGATCTGCACATCTGGCGGATCGGTCCCGGCGCCCATGCCGCGATCGTCAGCGTCGCGGGCAGTGTCGACGGCAAGACCATTCGCGAACGCCTCGTGCCGGTCCACGAACTCGCGCATGTGACGATCGAAACCCGCTGACGCTGCGGGTGGCAGGCTCAGTTCGTGCGGCCGGGCGGTGTGTCCGAGTTGTCGCCGAAGGCGCTCATTTCGAGGAAGGCGATCAGCAGCTTGGCGCGTGCCGTGCTGTCGGCGGCCTCCAGCAGGGCCTGCTTCTCGGCCGGACCGAACGGCAGCACCATCGACAGCGAGGTGACGAGGTTGGCGTCGGCCGCCTTGTTCACCGCATCCCAGTCGGTCGAGAGCTGGCGGCCGCGGAAGAAGGCGGCAAGGGCCGCCATCAGCCGGTCGCGATCGAGTTCGACGACGTCGTCGGCATGATCGAGATCGGCGCGATAGGGCGAGAAGACCGAGGAGACGCGGCGGTAACCGCCCTGGGCGGGGTCGAGCTCGCGCACGATGTCGAAGCGGCATACGCCGCTCAGCACCAGCATCAGCCGACCGTCCTCGGTCTCGTTGAAGTTGGTGATGCGTCCGGCGCAGCCAACCTTGTGCACCTTGGGACGACCGTCGTCCGACGGCATCCCGTCGCCGGCGAAGCCGCCGGGCTGAACCGGCTGCACCATGCCGATCATGCGCGAACCCGCCAGTGCATCGGAGATCATGGCGAGATAGCGCGGCTCGAAGATGTTGAGCGGCAGTTTGCCGCCGGGCAGCAGCAGCACGCCCGACAGCGGAAAGATCGGCAGCGTCTCGGGAAGCTGCTCGAAGGACGGCTCGAACGGATTGCGCGCCGGCCTGTCAGAGGAGCGCTCCGAGTCACTCATGAAGAGGGGCTCACGAGAACAGGATGGTCGAAAGCCGCTTGCGGCCGTCGACCGAGATGGGATCGCTGAAGCCCAGCGCCTCGAAGAACTTCAGGAGCTGCTGGCGCGCGGCGGCCTCGTTCCAGTTGCGGTCGGCCTTGATCATGGCAAGCAACTCGTCGACCGCCTCCTGCTTCTGGTTACCGGCCCAATAGGCCATGGCGAGGTCGAGGCGAGCCTGGAAGTCCTTCGGATCGGCCTCGGCCTTGGCCTTGAGCTCGCCGATCGGGCCGGCATCCTTGGCCTTCTCGGCAAGATCGATGGCGGCCTGGGCGGCCACGACATCGGCGCCGGTGCGCTCCTTGGCCGGGATCTGCTCAAGCAGCTCCTTGGCCTGTTCGACGTCGCCGAGAGAGACCTGGTAACGCGCGAGGCCGGCCAGGGCCACGACGTTGGTCGGCTCGAGGCCCAACACCTCGCTGTAGAGCTGCGCGGCGGTGTCCATGTCGTTCTGCGCGACCGCGGCCTTGGCCTGTTCGAGCAGTTCGGCCAGCTCCGCGGCTGCGGGAT
This sequence comes from Reyranella sp., assembly GCF_965279625.1. Taxonomy (GTDB): domain Bacteria; phylum Pseudomonadota; class Alphaproteobacteria; order Reyranellales; family Reyranellaceae; genus Reyranella. Next base: position 3,050,373 of record NZ_OZ257251.1, on the reverse strand, counting down.
CGCCGGTGGCGCCGCCGGAAGCCTGGATGAGACGGGCGACGAATTCCTTGATCTGGCTCTCGGGCACCGCGCCCATGAAGCCGTCGACCGGGCGGCCGCCGAAGAAGGCATAGACGGCCGGAATCGACTGGATGCGCAGCTGCTGGGCCAGCATCTGGTTCTTGTCGATGTCGATCTTGACCAGCTTGACCGCGCCCTTGGCCTCTTTGACGACCTTTTCGATCATCGGCTGGAGCGTTTTGCACGGCCCGCACCACGGCGCCCAGAAATCGACGATCACCGGTACGGTGCGCGAGGTTTCGAGCACGTCCTTGGCGAACTTCGTCTGGTCGCTGTCCTTGATCAGGTCGGCGGGGGCAGCCTGCGGCGCGGCGCCCTGCAGCATCGTTTCCATGAGTCCTCGAGCGGAATTGGGATGTTCGCCTGCAATGTGGCGTCGGCCCCCCCGGGAAGCAAGGGGCCACACCGATCCGTTCTAGGGGGCGCGAACCTGGTGTTTCATCAACTCGTCACCGAGGCGCCCGGTGAGGAAGAGGCCGCACATCCGGTAATCGCTGATCAGCGACCAGAACGGCGCCTCGAAGGTGGCGGGCCGGTTCTTCTCGATGAAGAAATGACCGAACCAGGCTGGGCCGTAGCCAAACACGGGGACGCCCAGCAGCCACCACCAGTTCTGCGATGCGACCGCCCAGACGAGGAGGGCGGCGGACGCGATGGTGCCGACATAGTGCACGGCCCGCGTCGATGGCTTCGCGTGCTCGCGCAGATAGAAGGGCCAGAACTCGGCGTAGGTCCGGAAGCGTGAGGCCATCCGGAAAGACTACCCCAAAGCGCCGGACTTTTTGAGGGCGTCGATCTCGGCCTCGCTGAAGCCGGTCTCGCGCAGTACCTCGTCGTTGTGCTGGCCGACCTCGGGGGGAGGGCCGGCGGTACGCGGCGTGGCGAAGCCCAGCCGGATCGGCGTGTTGACGGTGCGCGGGATCGCCGGATTGGTCGTTTCGGCGAAGATGCCGGCATGTTCGGCCTGCTCGTCGTCGATCACGTCGGCCAGCCGTCCGATCACCCCGAAGGGGATGCCGGTCCCGGAGAGGCGCTTCTCCCAGTCGGCATAGAGGCGCGCGGCGAAGACCGGCGCCAGCAGGTCGTGCAGGTCCTGGGCATGGGCACGCCGTTCCGGCCGTCCGGTGAAGCGCGGATCGGCCATCAGGTCGGGCCGCTCGATGATGTCGCAGAACGTCGCCCAGAGCCGGTCGTCGCGGACCATCAGGAGCTGCAGCCAGCGATCGTCGAAGGTGCGATAGAGGTTGGTCAACGCATTGCGCGGCCTGTCGGGCGGCGGGCGCACCGGCAGTTGCGCCCCGATCAGCGCGCCGGCGGCGGTGGTGCCGTTGGCCCAGACGCCGTTGGCGTAGAGCGAGGTGCCGACCCAGCCGCCCTTGCCGGTCTGGTCGCGCCGCCGCAGGCCCATCAGGATCGCGGCGACCAGGGTCATTGCGGTCGCGCGGTCGCCCTGCGCCGGCAGCGAGACTCCCGGCGGGCCGCCGTCATAGCGCGCCGCATCGAGGATGCCGGAGCGGCCGAAATAGGCGGTGATGTCGAAGCCCGGCCGGTCGCGGTCGGGGCCGGTCTCGCCGTAGCCGGTGAGCGAGCAATAGACGAGGCGCGGGTTGATCGGCTCGATGTCCTCCCAGCGCAACCGCAGCCGCTCGCGCGCCGGCGGCGGGAAGTTCACGATCATCACGTCGGCGCGTTTCAGCAGCCGTTCGAGGATGGTGCGGGCGCCGTCGGTCTTGAGATCGAGCGCCAGCGAGCGCTTGTGGCGGCCGTCGAGCTGCCACGGAAAATTCCGGTCGCTCTGCGGGTAGCTCGCGTTGCGGAAGCTGTTGCGGTGCGGATCGCCGTCGACCGGCGGCTCGATCTTGATGACGTCCGCGCCGAAATCGCCCAGAGCCGCCGCGGCGGCCGGTGCGGCGATGAAGGAGCTGATGTCGAGGACGGTGAGGCCCGCCAGCGGCAGAGGTTCGTCCGGCGTCATCGAAGCGCACCGCTCGCCTTGAGAGCCGCGACTTCCTGCGCGCTGACGCCGGCCTCGCGCAGCACCTGCTCGCTGTGCTCGCCGAGTTCCGGGGCGGGATGCGCGATGCGCTGGGTGGCGAAGCCGAGGCGGATCGGATCTGCCAGCGTCCGCGGCATGTCGGGGATCGCCGTGTCGACCACGGCGCCGCAGGCCACGGCCTGCTCATCGTCGGGCACGTCCTGCGGGCGGCTGATGACGCCGAAGGTGACGCTGTGCGTCGCCAGGGCCTCGCGCCAATGCTCGTAGGGCTTTGTGGCGAAGATGTCGCTCAGGATGCCGGCGAGCTCGCCGGCGCGGGCGCGACGCTCGGGCTCGGTGGAGAACCGCGGATCGTCGATCAGGGACTCCAGTCCCATCGCGCGGCAGAGCGGCGCCCAGAGCTTGTCGGTGCGCACGATGGTGAGCTGCAGCCAGCGATCGTCGGACGTGCGGTAGATGTTGCCCAGCGCCGAGCGCGGCCGGTCGGGCGGCGGCCGGTGCGGCAGGAAGGCGCCGACGAGCGCTGCCTGGGCGATCACGCCGCACGACCACAGGCCGTTGCCGAGCAGCGACGTGCCGACCCAGGAGCCTTCGCCGGTCTTCATGCGGTGGATGAGCGCCATGAGAATGGACGAGACGAGTGCCATCGCCGTCGCGCGATCGCCCTGCGCGGGTCCAGGCACGCCCGGTGGTCCGCCCTCATAGCGCTGCGCATCGAGCAGGCCCGAGCGGGCGAAATACGCGGTCGCATCGAAGCCCGGCCGGTCGCGATCGGGGCCGCTCTCGCCGTAGCCGGTGAGGGAGGCGTAGATCAGCTTCGGGTTGACCTGCTTCACGTCGTCATAGGCGAGCTTGAGCTTGTCGCGCACCGGCGGCGGGAAGTTGCAGATCAGGATGTCGGAGGTCGCGATCAGCCGGTCGAGGGCGGTGCGGGCGTCCGCCTGCTTGAGGTCGAGCACGATCGAGCGCTTGTTCCGCGAATCCATCTGCCAGGGATAGTTGACCTCGCTCTTCGGGTAGTTCGCCGAATCCTGCATGATCCGGCGATTGGGATCGCCGTCCGGTCCTTCGACCTTGATCACGTCGGCGCCCCAGTCGCCCAGCACGACGGCAGCAGCCGGTGCGGCGATGAACGAGCTGATGTCCAGTACGCGCAATCCCGCCAACGGCAGGGCAGTCTCGGTCATGGATTCTCCCTTTCGCGGCCGATATGGGCGCGACGCTCTGGCCGCCGTCAACACCGCTCGTTAGCTTGATTTCGGCACGCGGTGTGCTTGCCGGCATTTGAGAACGAGGAATCCGATAGTGGCAAAGAAGCGCAAACCGAATTTTCTGATCGTGCTGATAGACGACCTCCGGTTCGACGAGCTGGGGATCTGCGGCCATCCCTATATGAAGACGCCGCATATCGATCGCATCGGCCATGAAGGCGCGATGTTCACCTCGGCGTTCCACACCACGCCGCTCTGCTCGCCCAACCGTGCCTCGATCCTGACCGGCCAGTATGCGAGCCGCCACGGCATCATCGACAATGTGGCGCGCGACGCCCACAGCCATCGACTGCCGAACTACCACGTCATCCTGCAGCGCCTGGGCTACGAAACCGCTCATATCGGCAAGTGGCACATGGGCAATTCCGGCGGTCCGCGGCCAGGCTACGACAAGTGGGTGAGCTTCCCCGGCCACGGCTCGATCATCGATCCGATCCTGAACATCGATGGCCAGGAAAAGAAATACAAAGGCTACATCACCGACCTGTTGAACGGGCACGCCGTCGACTTCCTCAAGAAGAAGCGCGACAAGCCCTTTGCGCTGTTCTTCGCGCACAAGGCCGTGCATCCCGACGCCTTCCAGGCGGCCGACGGCACGATCGACTTCACCGACGGTGGCTACCGTCCCGCGCCGCGCCATGCCGACCTCTACAAGGGCGAACACTTTCCGCGCCGGCCCAATGCGCTGCCTGCGGCCGACGTAGTGAAGGACAAGCCGGCCTGGACCGAAGCCCATGCGCTTCGCGTCAATGAGGCCTCGCGCAAGGTGCTGGATGGAATCCTGGCCGGCACCGACGAGGAAATCCGCCTGCGCGCCGCCATGATGGCCTCGGTCGACGAGGGCATGGGCGACATCCTCAAGCTGCTCGAGGAGAAGGGCGAACTCGACAATACCTTCATCCTGTTCTTCGGTGACAACGGCTACTTCTTCGGCGAACACGGGCTCGGGCCCGAGCGGCGCTTTGCCTACGAAGAAGGCATCAAGTCGCCGTTCCTCATCCGTTATCCCGCCTGGTTCAAGCCGGGCACGCTGAACGACGAGCTGGTGCTGGCGCTCGACATCGCACCGACGCTCGTCGATCTGGCGGGCGGCAAGGCCGCGGACTTCAAGACGATGCAGGGCCAGTCGCTCAAGCCGCTCGCCAAAGGGGCCAAGCCCAAGGGCTGGCGCACGTCGTTCATGTGCGAATACTTCAGCGAGAACGCCATGCCGTGGCTGGTGGGCATGAGCTACAAGGCGATCCGCACCAAGCGACACAAGTACATCCACTGGACGCAGAAATCGCTCGACGGCGTCGCGTGCGACGAACTCTACGACCTCAAGACCGATCCCTACGAAATGAAAAACCTGATCGGCAAGCGATCGGAGAAGGGGCTGGTGGCGCGTTTGCGCAAGCAGCTCGCTTCTCTGGTCGCGAAGTCCGTCGGCCTCTAGGAGACTGAGAGCCATGCTCCTGACGAAGAGAAGCTTCCTCGCTGCCGGATTGGCCGCCGTCTCGACGCGGAGCATGGCGCAGGCCTGGCCGACCAGGCCGATCCGCATGATCGTGCCGCTGGCGCCCGGCGCCACGGCCGACATCATCGCGCGTATCTATGCCGACGAACTCGGCAAGGCGCTCGGCCAGAACGTCGTGGTCGACAACAAGACGGGCGCCGGTGGCACGATCGCCTCCGCCGAAGCTGCGCGTGCGGCGCCCGATGGCTACACGATGCTGCTGGTCTCGCAGGGAACCATGGTGTTCAACATCGGGCTCTATCCGAAGCCGGGCTACGATCCGGTGAAGAACTTCGACCCGGTGGCTGTTGCGGGTTCCGTCTCCAATGTCCTGGTCGTGCATCCCGACAATCCGGCGAAGACGGTGGCCGACCTGATCGCGCAGGCCAAGGCGAAGCCGGGGGAACTGACCTACTCGTCGGGCGGCACCGGGACGAGTCACCACCTGTCGGCCGTCCTGTTCGAGCGCGATGCCGGCGTGAAGCTGCAGCACGTGCCCTATCGCACGACGCCGGCCGGGATCATGGGCGTCGCCAACGGCGAGGTGACGATGGCCTTCTACAACACGCCGACCGTGGTCGGTCAGATCAAGGGCGGAAAGCTGAAGGCCCTCGCCGTCACCAGCGCGCAGCGGTCGGAACTGCTGCCCGAAGTGCCGACGATGGTCGAGCAGGGCATGAAGGATTACGTATTCAACACGTGGATGGGCTTCGCCATGCCGAAAGGCACGCCGGCGCCGGTCATCGACAAGCTGAACGCGGAAATCATCCGCATCGCCAAGCTGCCGGCGGTGCTGGAGAAGACGAAGGGCCAGGGCATCGACATGATGCCGCCCGACTCGCCCGCTGCCGTCGACAAGCTGATACGCGACGAGCTGGCGCTCTGGCTTCCCATCATCAAGGCCTCGGGCGCGACGGCCGAGTAGCAGGCGCTATCCTTGCCAAAGCAGGGCCTTGCGCGTATCTCCCCCTGTCCTTCAATCAGGGGTGCGCGCACGCTAGGCGCATATAGTCATGGGCTACAGAGTCGCCGTCGTCGGCGCGACCGGCAATGTCGGTCGCGAAATGTTGCAGATCCTGGCCGAGAGGAACTTCCCGGCCGATGAGGTCGTCGCGCTGGCCTCCTCCCGTTCGGTCGGCCTGAAGGCCTCGTTCGGCGACAAGTCGATTCTGAAGGTCCAGGATCTCGCCAAGTTCGACTTCAAGGGCATCGACATCGTTCTGAGCTCGCCGGGCGCCAAGGTGTCGGCGGAGCACAGCCCGCGCGCCGCCAAGGCCGGCGCGGTGGTGATCGACAACACTTCCTACTGGCGCATGGATCCGGACGTGCCGCTGGTCGTGCCCGAGGTCAATCCGCAGGCGATCGCCGGCTACAAGGGCCGCGGCATCATCGCCAACCCGAACTGCTCGACCATCCAGATGGTCGTCGCGTTGAAGCCGATCCACGACGCGGCCGGCATCAAGCGCGTCGTCGTGTCGACCTATCAGTCGACGTCCGGCGCGGGCAAGGAAGCGATGGACGAGCTGGTCAACCAGACCAAGAGCTTCTTCGTCAACCAGACGCTCGACCCGGTGAAGTTCACCAAGAACATCGCCTTCAACGTCATTCCCCAGATCGACGTCTTCATGGATGACGGCTCGACCAAGGAAGAGTGGAAGATGGTGGTCGAGACCAAGAAGATCCTCGACCCCAGGATCAAGGTCCACGCGACCTGCGTGCGCGTGCCGACCTTCGTCGGTCACGCCGAGGCGGTGAACCTCGAGCTCGAGCGGCCGCTCGACGATGACGAGGCGCGGCGCATCCTCGCCGCGGCGCCCGGCATCCTGGTGGTCGACCAGCGCGAGCCCGGCGGCTACGTGACGCCGAAGGAAGTCACCGGCCAGGACGGCGTGTTCGTGAGCCGCATCCGCTCCGATCCCACGGTCGAGAACGGCCTGGCGATGTGGGTCGTCAGCGACAATCTGCGCAAGGGCGCGGCGCTGAACGCCGTCCAGATCGCCGAAGAGCTGATCAAGGGCTACATCTAAGTAGTGTCGTTCTAACGACCCGCACCACCTCATCCTGAGGAGCGCGAAGCGCGTCTCGAAGGATGGGCGACAGACGCGGTGCGGGCGGCCCATGCTTCGAGACGGCTGCTGCGCAGCCTCCTCAGCATGAGGTTGTTGGGACGATCCAGAAATCGAATGGCGCCGGCCTCTGGGTCGGCGCCATTTTCATGTGAGGACGGATGCTTGTGTGGGGTCGCTGAGGTAGACTGCACGCGTGAACGACACGCCCCACATCCATCCGACGAAGCGTGAATCCGCGGGTTCCAGCGCGCCGACGCCGTTGTTCGGCAGCGCCGCCGACAGCTTCGTCCAGCAATTGCGCCTGGCGTCGCAGGCCCACCGCGCCGGGCGTCTCGAGGAGGCGATCACCTCCTACCTGCGGCTGCTCGCGGTTCGTCCCGATCATGCCGAACTGCACAACAATCTCGGTGTCGCGCTGCGACTCGCGGGCAAGCTCGAAGCCTCGGTGTCGCATCATCGGCTGGCGCTGGCGGCCGACCCGGAAAATCCGGCCCTGCATTCCAATCTCGGCAATGCGCTGCGCGCCGTGAATCGCTTCGACGAGGCGGTGAAGCATCATTTCCAGTCGATCGCGCTCAGCCGCGACTATGCCGAGGGCTTCTTCAATCTCGCGCTCTGCCTGCGCGACCTCGGCCGCCTCGACGAAGCCATCGGCTGCTTCAGCCGCGCACTGACGATCAATCCCGACAGCCGGCGTGTCCGAGTCGAGTTCGCGATCGCGCTCCTGATGCGCGGCGAGCTCGAAGCGGGTTTTGCCGCCTACGAGATCCGCAAGCGCCTGCCCGAAACGCCGACGCCCGACTTCGCGCAGCCGGCGTGGGACGGCGGGCCCCTCCAGGGCAAGCGCATCCTGCTCTATCCGGAGCAGGGCCTGAGCGACGTGCTGCTGTTCGTGCGCTTCGCCCGCGAACTGAAGCGGCGCGGCGCCACTGTCATCGTCCTGTGCCAAGCGCTGCTGAAGGAATTGCTTCACGCGGCCGACTGCATCGACGAGGTCGTGGCCGAGGAAGAGCCGCTCCCCGCGTTCGACGTGCATGCGTCGATGGTGTCGCTGCCGCATCTGTGCCGCGCCGATTTCGCGGCGCTTTCGACCGACACGCCCTATCTCCGGGCGCCGGAGGAAAGCCGCATCAAGCTCGGTCGGCTCGAGCAGGCGAAGGTGCGCATCGGCATCTACTGGGCGGCGATGCCGGGCCAGGCGCAGGACCGCCAGCGCTCGGTGTCGTTCGAGCATTTCCTGGCGCTCTCGGGCGATCCGGAGCTGCTGTTCTTCAGCCTGCAGGGTGGCGTCCACCAGAAGGACATCCAGGCGTTCGGCGCCGGCGGACTGGTGCACGATGTCGGCCGCGGCATCTTCGACTTCGGCGAGGCCGCCACGGCGCTGTCGCAACTCGACCTGCTGATCTCGATCGACGCGCCGGTGGCGCACCTTGCCGCGGCAATGGGCGTGAAGACCTGGGTGCTGCTGCCTTCGACCGCCGACTGGCGCTGGCAGCTCGGTGGTGCCGAGGCGCCCTGGTACCCGTCGGCGCGCGTCTTCCAACAGACGACTCCCGGAAACTGGAACGACGTCTTCACCGCCGTGCGGCGCGAACTCGACACCCTGAAGAGGACATCGGCCTAAGGCGAAAGCCGCCGCAGCGCCTCGGCATCGTCGACATCGTCCAGCGTATCGGCCAAGGCGGTCGTAACGTGCCGCGGCAGGCCGGCCAATGTGTCGGCAAGCGCCGTCGGCGTCGACCAGCGCACGCCGTCGAACAGGGAACGCGGCAGGGGCCGCCCACGTCGCGCGCCGACCAGCCAGAAGCCGCCATCGCGCGCCGGGCCGAAGACGAGATCGTGCCCGCCGAGCAACGCGAAAGCCCGCGCGATGTGATGGGTGCGCATCGCAGGAATGTCGCTGCCCACCAGCACGACGGGCCCGGCGGGCAAGGTCAGGAACGGCCGCTTCATGCGCCGGCCGAGATCGCCCGGCCTCTGGGGCTTTCTCCGGGAGACAGGCACGAGGCGCCAGGCAGAATCTCGGAGCGCCGTGTCGGGCGTCACGAACAACCACACGGTCCAGCGCGGATCGCACGTCATGCGCCTGATCTGGTCGTCGAGAAGGCGGCGGTAGAAGCGGGCGGCATCCCTCATGCCGATCTCCCGGCCCAGCCGGCGCTTCACGCGACCGGTCTGCGGGGCGCGGGCGAAGATGACGAGATGGCGTTTCATCAGCCGTAGAGCCGTCGCAGAGTCTGTGGCGGGACGCCGGCGAAATAGAGCGAGAGACAGCTGAGGTTGCGCAACGGGCGGAGCCACCAGCCATCGCGCCGATAGCGGGTCGCCGACGTGATCGCATCGGCCTCGAGAGGAACCAGATCGTTCCGGCCGATACGGCGCACGAGGTCGACATCCTCCATCAGCGGCAGCGATCGAAAGCCACCGATATGATCGTACTGCGCACGAGAAATCAGCAGCCCCTGGTCGCCATAGGGAAGGCCGAAGGTGCGGCACCGCCAGGCGGCCAGTCGCTCGACCCTGCGCGCGGCGGGTTCGGCGGCATCGAAGCGCAGACGGAAATAGCCGGCCTTGCCGGCGACCGAGGCGACGAAGCGCGCGATCACCTCGCCCGCGCCGGCGTCCAGTCTCGTATCGGCATGCAGGAACAGCAGCCACGGCGCAACGCCCGCAGCGGCGCCAGCGGCAAGCTGGCCACCGCGCCCGGCCGGTGCCGATACGACGGCTGTCCCGGCCCGGTGCGCAATCTCAACCGTGTCGTCACGCGAGCCGCCGTCGCAGATGGTCGTCGAGAAGGCGAGTTCGGGATGGGTGGGACGTGCCGCGAGAGTGGCATCAAGCGTCGGGCCCACGTTCAGCGTCGGAATGACGATGTCGATGGCGGTCGTCACGCGCTGCAGGCGGCCCCGCCCAGGACGCAGAACTTGGCGCAATGCGGATGGTTGAGGCGCACCTCGCCGACGCTTTCCGCCAATGTCCCGCCCAGTTCGAATTGCGGATCGTAGGGCAGCAGGGTGCAGGCGACCACGGCGGGGCGTGCCGCGCCCTTTCGCTTCACCACCATGCGGGCGGACGCGCACATCACGCTGTCCGGCGACTTCTTCAGGATGCCCCAGCAGGCCGTCGTGATTTCGGGAACGTCGACGGTCGGATCCATCTCCGGAAAGAGCACCAGCCGCGCCGGATCGTGTGCGTCGATCGTGACGCCCAGTCGTGTGAAAAGCTGCGCATAGCCGGCACGGACTTCGCCATCGGTCTCGTTGGAGAAGTGGCGGCCCGCCACGTGCACGTCGAAACCTGCCTCGGCCAGCCAGACCAGCCCATCGATGGTCGGCTTCCAGCTTCGCAGGCCACGTTCCTCCTCGTGCAGGGATCTTTCGTAGTGATCGACCGAGACGCGGATCGCGAAATTGTCGCGACCGTGACGCGCCAGCAGGTCGAGCAGCGCCGGCTTCATTCTGTGCATCGGCTTCATCGCGTTGGTCAGCACGATCGCCTTGAGGCCGCGCGCGAGCACGTCGTCCAGCATCGCAGGCAGGTCGGGATTCATGAAGGGCTCGCCGCCCGTGAAGCCGATCAGCCGCGTGCCGTGGCCGTCGCGCTCGATTTCGTCGAGATAGACCGCGACCTCGCCGGCCGTGAGATAGACCAGCCGGTCGTTGCGCGGCGAGGATTCGATGTAGCAGTTGCGGCAGGTGAGATTGCAGAGGGTGCCGGTGTTGAACCACAGCGTCTCGAGCGCCTTCAGGCCGACATGCGCGCGCGTCTCGCCCTTGGCCGTCAGCCAGGCATCCTTGAATTTCGCGGGATCGAGGAGAGCGGGCAGCATCGGGGAAATCCTGCGCAACGGGCGGCGGCGGAGGCTAGCACACTTCGTGCAATGCAAAGTGGCCGCGAAAGGGCGGGTTCCGAAACCGTAACTCGCTCACGTGCGCGCATCTCGACCGCGCGACGGCGCTTCGCTACGGTTCGTCAACACCTGAGGGGATTTGAATGCTCGACGACAAGGCGCTTGCCACGATCTTCCGTGACGCCCGCACGCACAATGGCTGGCTCGACAAGCCGGTGACCGACGAAAAACTCCACGAGATCTACGACCTCATGAAGTGGGGCCCGACCTCGGCCAACTGCCAGCCTGCCCGGATCGTCTTCGTGCGCACCAAGGAGGGCAAGGAGAAGCTCAAGCCGGCGCTGAGCGCGGGCAATACCGAGAAGACGATGACGGCGCCGGTGACGGCGATCCTCGCCTACGATCCGGAATTCTTCGAGCACCTGCCGCGGATGTTCCCGCACGACAAGACGGCCATCCACTGGTTCAAGGGCAAGCCGGCGGCCGAACCGACCGCGTTCCGCAACGGCACCCTGCAGGGCGCCTACCTGATCATCGCGGCCCGCGCGCTGGGTCTCGATTGCGGCGCCATGAGCGGCTTCGACAATGCCAAGGTCGATGCGGCTTTCTTCCCCGATGGCAAGTTCAAGACGAACTTCCTGTGCAACATCGGCTACGGCGATCACGCGAAGCTGTTCGGGCGCAGCCCGCGCTTCGAGTTCGACGAGGTCTGCAAGATCGTCTGAGAGTGTTCAGCCCTTCCCCTTTGCGGACTCCGCAAAGGGGAAGGGGCCTCGTCTTCAAGGGCGATGGCGTCATGACCCCTCCGTCGCATCAGCGGCTTGGTTACAAGCCGCGGACGCGACACCTCCCCATTCGAACGGGGAGGAGGCTCAAAAGCCGAAGAACTTGCCCATCTGCTTCCAGGGCAGCGGCAGCAGCGAGATCAGTGCCACCAGCCCGAAGCCCAGGATGATGGCGCCGGAGCCGCGATTGAGCCACAGCAGGCCGGCACCGGTGAAGCGGGCCCTGAGCGATACGGACGCGGTGCAGATGATCGTCCACCAGGCCAGCGCGCCGCAGAACACGGCGGCGACCAGCAGGGTGGCGTCGGGCAGGCTCGCGCCGACGCCGGCCAGGTTGCGGCCGGCGAAGGCCGCGCCGAAGGCCATCACGGTGAGCGGATTGAACACCGTGATGAAGAAGCTCGAACTGGCATAGTGGAGGTGGGTCGAGAACTGGTGCTCGCGGTCGTCGGCCACGGGATCGCCGACATTGCGCGGCCGGTGACGCATCGTCGTCCAGCCCATGATCACCAGCACGAGGCCGCCGATGCCCAGCAGCCAGGCCTCCCGCTCGATCACGAACTTCTGCACGAAGGACAGGCCGAAGGCCGCGACGGCGCCGAACACCGCGTCGCCCAGTGCTGCCCCGATGCCGGTCATGTAGCCGGCCATGGCGCCGACGGTGATGGAGCGCCGGATGCAGAGCGCCGCCGCCGGCCCGACCGGCACGGCGATGAGGAAGCCGATCGCCGCGCCCTCGATGGCCAGCGAGATGGGATTGAACACGAAACCCGGCACGTCCATCGCGTGCCTATAGCCTCTCGGCCTTGAACGCGCGCGGCGGGGCGACCAGCCGGTCCTGCGCCGCCACCAGCTGCAGCTCGCGCTCGCCCATCGCCTGGGTGGCTTCCAGCACCGCGAAGATCGACGAGGCGGCCTTGCCGAGCGCATCGGCGATTTCGTCGCCGGAGATCCAGTGCGCCGTGAACAGGGCGGCGACCGCGTCGCCGGTGCCATTCGGCGCGATCTCGAAGCCGATCATCGGCGTCGCCACCCGCCAGGCAGCCTCCCGCGTCACCGCCACCATCTCGATCGTGTCGGCCGCTGCATCGGCACGGCGCAGGCTGGTGATGAGGGCGAGCCGCGGTCCCGGGAGCTCTCCCTGGAGCAGGGTGCGCGCCGCCGCCAGCGCCTCGGCCATGGTCGAGACGGTCCGGCCGGTCAGGTGCTCGAGCTCGAAATGATTGGGCGTCACCAGGTCTGCAGCGGGGATCGCGCGATCGCGGAAGAAGGTATCGATGCCCGGCTTGACGTAGATGCCGGTGTCGATGTCGCCCAGCACCGGATCGCAGCACCAGATGGCGCGTGGGTTGGCGGCCCGCACGCGGCGTGCGGTATCCAGGACGACATCGGCCAGGGCCGCGTCGCCGACATAGCCGGTCAGTAAGCCATCGCACCGCGAGAATTGCCCCAGTGCTTCGATGCCCTGCACGATCTCCGAGACCTGCTCGGCCGAGGCCGCGCGACCGCGCCACGCGCCGTACCCCGTGTGATTGGAGAACTCGACCGTATTCACCGCCCAGACTTCGTGGCCCAATCGTTGCAGGGGAAAAGCAGCCGCACGATTGCCGACGTAGCCGTAGGCGACATGGCTCTGGAGGGACAGGAAGCGCATGGCCGGCGCCACCTTGCCACAAGGAAGGCCGCCATTATAGTCCGCCGCGTTTTTCGGGGAGGCCTAGAGATGTCGAAGTCCGTCCGTCCGCGCCGCAGCGTGCTCTACATGCCCGGCGCCAATACGCGTGCACTGGAAAAGGCCCGCACCCTGCAGGCCGATGCGCTGATCTTCGACCTCGAGGACGCGGTGGCGCCCGATGCTAAGGAGGCGGCACGCGCCAACGTGGTCGCCGCGGCGCAGAGCAAGGGCTACGGCAAACGCGAGATCGCGATCCGCTGCAACGGTCTCGGCACGCCCTGGGGCGCCGCCGACATCACCGCGATCGCCAAATCGGGCGCCGACGCGGTCGTGGTGCCGAAAGTGGAGAGTGCCGCCGAGGTGGCGAGCGTGATCGGCCTGCTCGACGCCGCCGGCGCTCCCGAGTCGATGGCGGTCTGGGCGATGATGGAAACGCCCAAGGGCATCCTGCGCGCCGAAGAGGTGGCGGGCTCGCATCCGCGGCTCACGCTCTTCATCATGGGCACCAACGATCTGGTGAAGGACATGCGCGCGCGCCACACGCCGATGCGCCTGCCGATGATCACGGCGCTCGGCCTCGGCATGCTCGCCGCCCGCGCCCACGGTCTCACCATCCTCGATGGCGTCTACAACGACATCCAGGACGCCGAAGGCTTCCGCGCCGTCTGCCAGCAGGGGCTGGAGATGGGCTTCGACGGCAAGACGCTGATCCATCCCACGCAGGTCGAGCCCTGCAACGAGGTGTTCGCGCCGTCCCCGGCCGAGCTGGAAATGGCGGCCAAGATCGTGACGGCGTTCAAGGCGGCGCAGGCCGAAGGCAAGGGCGTCGTCACCGTCGATGGACGCATGATCGAGAACCTTCACGTCGATCAGGCCGAGCGCGCGCTGGCGCTCGCCACCGCGATCAAGGAACTGCAGGCCGCCCCATGAGCCCCACGAGCATGAGCCCCAAGAGCACAAGCAAGACCAACAACGGCAACTTCTTCGAGGATTTCCGCGTCGGGCAGGAATTCCACCATGCCACGCCGCGGACGCTGACCGAGGCCGATGCGGCGCTGAACGTCGCGCTCTACGGCTCGCGCTTCGCCATCAACTCGTCCGACGAGTTCGCCCGGGCGATCGGCCTGCCGCGCGCGCCGCTCGACGACATGCTCGTCTTCCATGTCGTCATCGGCAAGACGGTGCCGGACATCTCGCTGAACGCCGTCGCCAATCTCGGCTATGCCGAGTTCCGCTGGGGCGTGCCGGTCTATCCGGGCGACACGCTGTCGTCGAAGTCGACCGTGCTGGGCCTGCGCGAGAATTCCAACAAGACGAGCGGCGTCGTCTGGGTGCGCTCGACGGGCGTCAACCAGAAGGGCGAAATGGTGCTCGACTATGTGCGCTGGGTGATGGTGCACAAGCGCGACCCGCAGGCGCCGGTGCAGGCGACCGTCGTGCCGAAGACCGCGCCAGCGGTGAAGCCGGAGGACCTCGTCGTGCCGGCCGGGCTGTCGCTCGCCGGCTATGACGATGGCGCGGCCGGCTCGTCGCATCGCTGGGAGGATTACGCGCCGGGCGAGCGCATCGACCATGTGAGCGGCATCACGCTCGAGGACTCCGACCACATGTTCTCGACGCGGCTCTACCAGAACACCGCGCGCGTGCATTTCGACGCCTTCGCCGGAAAGCAGACCCGCTTCGGCCGCCGCCTCGCCTATGGTGGTCACGTGATCTCGCTCATGCGGGCACTGTCGTTCAACGGGCTGGCCAACGGTTTCCGCGTCGCCGCGTTCAATGCGGGAAGCCACGTTGCCCCGACATTCGGCGGCGACACGATCTATGCCTGGTCCGAGGTGCTCGAGACGGCGCCGCTGCCGGGCCGTGAGGATGTCGGCGCTTTGCGAATGCGAAGCATTGCGGCAAAGGATTGCCCGTGCGGCGAGTGGCCGGGCAAGGGCGCGGACGGCAAATATCATCCCGCCGTGGTTCTCGATCTCGACTATTGGCTGCTGATGCCGAGGCGCAAAGCCTAGCCGGCCGCTCGGTAGGCGGATTTCAGCTTGCAAATCCGGGGCTTAAGGCTCGTGCGACGCCGACATTCGTTGACTTGATGCGGCTGCGCGCTAAAAACAGCGCCAGCCGATATCGGCACTAGAGGTCATCACGGATGAGCGTCGCCAACCGGCCGGTGCATCGGCCGCTTTCTCCGCATCTGCAAGTCTATCGCCCGCAGCTCACCTCCACTCTCTCGATCCTGCATCGTGCGACGGGTATCGCCCTGTCGGTGGGCGTGCTCTATCTCGCCGTCTGGGTGATGTGCGCGTCTGCGGGCCCCGAGACCTATGCGAAGTTCCAGGGCTTCAACAGTTCGATCGTCGGGCGCTTCGTGCTGGGCGGCTGGCTGTTCTGCCTGTTCTATCACCTGTTCAACGGCATCCGGCATCTCTTCTGGGATGCGGGCTACGGCTTCGAGCTCAAGGACGCCTATCGCAGCGGCTGGCTGGTCGTGGCGGCTTCCCTCGTGGTGACGGCGATCGCGTGGATCGTCGGCCTGCGGCTGATCTGAGGAGCGACGGATGAACAGCGATCTCAGAAGCCCCCTCAATCGCGCCCGCGGCCTCGGCTCGGCCAAGGACGGGCTGCATCACTGGTGGGCGCAGCGTCTCACCGCCCTCGCGCTGATCCCGCTCGTGATCTGGTTCGCCATCTCGCTCGTAACGATGAGCGGTGCCGACTACGGCATGGTGCGCGCCTGGATCGGATCGCCGGTCGCGATGGTGCTGCTGATCCTGACCATCGTGATCGGGCTGCATCACGGCCAGCTCGGGTTGCAGGTCGTGATCGAGGACTACGTGCACAATGACGGTCTCAAGCTGGCGCTGATCGTGGCGGTGAGGTTCATCGCGGTCTTGTTCGGCCTGGCTGCGGTCGTGGCCATCATGCGTATCGGATTCGGAGGCTAAGTCATGGCCGAGGCCAGCAGCGGCAAGAGCAACCCGCCCGTCGCGGGAATCGTCAACATCGGCAACACCGCCTACAAGGTGATCGATCACGAATACGACGTGGTCATCGTCGGTGCCGGCGGTGCCGGTCTTCGCGCGACCTTCGGCATGGCCAACAAGGGCTTCAAGACGGCCTGCATCACCAAGGTGTTCCCGACCCGCAGCCACACCGTGGCGGCGCAGGGCGGCATCTCCGCGGCGCTGGGCAACATGGGCCCGGACGACTGGCGTTGGCACATGTACGACACGGTCAAGGGCTCCGACTGGCTCGGCGACCAGGACGCGATCGAATACATGTGCCGCGACGGCATCGGCGCGATCATCGAGCTCGAGCATTACGGCGTGCCGTTCAGCCGCACGCCCGAGGGCAAGATCTACCAGCGCCCGTTCGGCGGCATGACGACGGAATACGGCAAGGGCATCGCCCAGCGCACCTGCGCCGCCGCCGACCGCACCGGCCACGCGATCCTGCACACGCTCTACCAGCAGTCACTGCGGAACCACGCCGAGTTCTTCATCGAGTATTTCGCCCTCGACCTGATCATGGACGAAGGCGTCTGCCGCGGCGTCATGGCCTGGAACCTCGACGACGGCACCATCCATCGCTTCCGCGCCCACAAGGTGGTGCTGGCGACCGGCGGCTACGGCCGCGTCTACCAGACGGCGACCTCGGCCCACACCTGCACGGGTGACGGTGGCGCCATGGCGCTGCGCGCCGGCCTGCCCCTGCAGGATCTCGAGTTCGTGCAGTTCCATCCCACCGGCGTGTTCGGTGCGGGCTGCCTGATCACCGAGGGCGTGCGCGGCGAAGGCGGCTACGTCACCAACTCGAGCGGCGAGCGCTTCATGGAGCGCTATGCCCCGTCGGCCAAGGATCTCGCCTCGCGCGACGTCGTCAGCCGTTCGATGACCGTCGAGATCCGCGAAGGCCGCGGCTGCGGTCCGAACAAGGATTACATCGAGCTGCACGTCGAGCATCTCGACCCGAAGATCATCCACGAGCGCCTGCCGGGCATCGCCGAGACCGCGCGTATCTTCGCCGGCGTCGACGTCACCCGCCAGCCGATCCCGATCCTGCCGACCTGCCACTACAATATGGGCGGCATCCCGGCGAACTATCACTGCGAAGTGATGACGGTGAAGGACGGCAATCCCAATACCGTCGTCCCCGGCCTGATGGCGCTGGGCGAGGCCGCATCGGTCGGCGTCCATGGCGCCAACCGTCTCGGCTCCAACTCGCTGCTCGAGCTGGTCGTGTTCGGCCGCTCCGCCGCCAACCGGGTGGCCGAGCAGATGACGCCGGGCCAGCCGCACAAGGACATGAAGAACGCCGGCGAGGAGGCGATCGCCCGCCTCGACCGCGCCCGCCACGCCAACGGCGGCACGCCGACGTCCCAGCTGCGCGCCATGATGCAGAAGACCATGCAGAACGATTGCGCGGTGTTCCGCACGACCAAGACCCTCGAAGAGGGCTGCGTGAACATGGACAAGGTGTTCGCCGGCAAGGACGACGTCCGCGTCAAGGACCGCTCGATGATCTGGAACTCCGATCTCATGGAGACGCTGGAGTTCGAGAACCTGATCCTCCAGGCGCAGGGCACGATCCGCTCGGCGGCCAATCGCAAGGAAAGCCGCGGCGCCCACGCGCAAGAGGATTTCCCGGACCGCAACGACAAGGACTGGCTGAAGCACACGGTCGTCTGGGTCGACGAGAAGACCGGCAAGACGCGTATCGACTACCGTCCGGTCAACCTGCAGCCGATGAGCAACGACGTTCAGTCGTTCCCGCCAAAAGCCCGCGTGTACTAAGCGCCCGCGTGTACTGAGTTCGAGAGGACCAAATGGCCGAGTTCACTCTTCCCGCCAATTCCAAGGTCGGCGTCGGCCAGACCTACGCCGCACCGGCGGGCGCCAAGAACATCCGGAAGTTCAAGGTCTACCGCTGGACCCCGGAAGACGGGAAGAACCCGTCCGTCGACACCTATGAAGTCGACATGGACACCTGCGGGCCGATGGTTCTCGACGCGCTGATCAAGATCAAGAACGAGATGGACAGCTCGCTCACCTTCCGGCGCTCCTGCCGCGAGGGCGTGTGCGGTTCGTGCGCGATGAACATCGACGGCACCAACACGCTGGCCTGCACCAAGTTCATCGACGAGGTGAAGGGCGACATCAAGATCTACCCGCTGCCGCACATGCCGGTGGTGCGCGATCTGGTGCCCGACCTCAACGTGCCCTACGCCCAGCTCACCTCGATCGAGCCGTGGCTGAAGTCGACCACCCAGCCGCCGACACGCGAGCGCCTGCAGTCGCCGGAGGAGCGCGCCAAGCTCGACGGCCTGTGGGAATGCATTCTGTGCTTCTGCTGCTCGACCTCGTGCCCCAGCTACTGGTGGAACGGCGAGCGCTATCTCGGCCCGGCCATCCTGCTGCAGGCCTATCGCTGGATCGCCGACAGCCGCGACGAAGCCAAGGGCGAGCGCCTCGACAATCTCGAGGATCCGTTCCGGCTCTATCGCTGCCATACGATCATGAACTGCACCAAGACCTGCCCCAAGAGCTTGAACCCGGCCAAGGCGATCGCCGAGATCAAGAAGCTGATGGTCGAACGCACCATCTAAGCGGCTCGCCTTTTGCTATGCTGAAGCCACCGGGGACAGACAGGGGGCTTCAGCAATGTCATTCAAATCCATCACGGCCATGGCCGCGCTCACCGGCGCGGCGGCGTTTGCCTCGGGGCCGGCGTCGGCCGGCCAGACCTTCGACGCGGTCAAGGCCAAGGGCTTCGTCCAGTGCGCGGTCAACACCGGCCTGGCGGGCTTCTCGTTTGCCGACAGCCAGGGCAAGTGGACCGGCCTCGACGTCGACCTCTGCAAGGCCATCGCCGCGGCGATGTTCGGCGACGCCGAGAAGGTCAAGTTCACGCCGACCACCTCCCAGCAGCGCTTCGTCGCCCTGCAGTCGGGCGAGGTCGACGTCATCACCCGCAACGCCACGCAGACGCTGCTGCGCGACACCTCGCTGGGATTTAACATCGCGGGCGTCAATTTCTACGACGGCCAGGGCTTCATCGTGCCGGCCAAGAGCAACATCAAGAGCGCCAGGGATCTGAACGGCGCCACGGTCTGCGTGCAGCCGGGAACGACGACCGAGCTCAATCTCGCGGACTATTTCCGCAAGAACAAGATGACCTTCAAGCCGGTGCTGATAGAGAAGCTCGACGAGCTGCTGCAGGCCTATGCCTCCGGCCGCTGCGACACCTACACGACCGACGCGTCGGGGCTCGCCGCGGTGCGGGCCGGCCAGCTCGCCGGCAAGGGGGAGCATGTCATCCTGCCCGAACGCATCTCCAAGGAGCCGCTCGGCCCGATCGTGCGCCACGGCGACGACCAGTGGTTTGATCTCGTGAAGTGGACCCTGATGGGCATGATCGAGGCCGAGGAGATGGGCATCACCTCCAAGAACGTCGACGAGATGCTGAAGAGCGACGATCCCGCCGTGAAGCGCTTCCTCGGCGTCACGCCGGGCTTCGGCAAGGCCGCCGGTGTCGACGAGAAGTGGATGTACAACGTCATCAAGCAGGTCGGTAACTACGGCGAGAGCTACGACCGCCACGTTGGCCCGGCCACGGCGCTCAAGCTCGAGCGCGGCCAGAACGCGCTGTGGACCAACGGCGGCCTGATGTACGCGATCCCGTTCCGCTGAGACCTTACGGCGTTAACGCGCTGCTCCGATCATAGCCTTCCTCCCCCGTCAGACGGGGGAGGAGAAGAGAGGAGGGCGAATTTCAGATCATCTCGCGCTAAGGCGTGAGATCGAACCGCATCTTCTTGATGCGGCCGGTGGAGACTTCGAGGGCGGCGATCTTGCCGCTGCGATCGCGGACGAGATGGGCGAGCTGGGTGGCCTTGATCCAGCTGCCCGGCGATTCGACCTCCACCGTCTCGGCATCGAGGCCGCGCACGATCCACGGCGCGCCGCCCGAGATCAGCGGTCCGCCGACCTCCATCGTCCAATCCGCGCCGTCGCGGCCGATGCGCCAGACGGCGGCGCAGTCGGACGATACATAGGTGCCGGCAAGGTCGGCCGGCACGGTCGCGCGCTTGGCGAGCTTGCCGAAGGTGATGATGCGGCCGGCGCCGAGATCGACCTTCAGCGTGCCCTTGGGGCCGGGCTTCAGGGCGAATTCGTAGGAGCCGCGCTCGGCCGCCAGCCAGCCGCCGGCGCGCCGGCCCAGCGCGAAGGGCATCCCGTTCTGCGTCACGACGGCCTCGCCGTTGCGCCACGCCAGGTCGAACAGCGACGGTTCTGCCGCGTTGAACCAGGTGCCGGCGAGCGGCTTGATCTCGGCGGCCGTGATCGGCGGCAGCGCCGGCTTCATCCTCCTGTCGTCTTCCAGCGCCAGCGCGGCGATGGTGCGGGCGCGCCGCCACGGATCGATGCTGCCGAGGTTGGCGATGACGACGACGGTGAGATCGGCCTTCGGCACGCGCAGGAATTCCGTGCGGAAGCCCGGCCACAGGCCGCCGTGACCGACCGTCGACAAGCCCCGCAACTGCTCGACGGCGACGCCGCGGCGGTAGTTGTTGGCCTTGCCGCCGGTGAGGGGCGCAACGGCCGCGAGTTGCGTGGGCAAGGTCTTGCCGAGCGTCGGTCTGTCGAAATGCCGGCTCCAGATCAGCAGGTCCTCGACGGTGGACGTCAGTCCGCCTTCGCCGCCCTGCGGATAGGCGTGCGCGGCGCGCCGGAAACCCTGCTCGGCGTCGCCGAGATAACCGGTGGCGAGATTCGGGATCACCGCATCGATCTCGGCGACCAGCGAGGTGTGCGCCATGCCGAGCGGCTTGAAGATGCGTTCGGCCAGCACGTCGCCGAGCTTCTTCTTTGCGAGCTTCTCGACGATCAGGCCGAGCAGCAGGAAATTGGTGTTGCTGTAGAGGAAGCGGCTGCCGGGCGCGAAGTTGAGATGGCGGTTGCGGGTGCAGGCGTCGAACAGGTCTTCGGGCCGTGCCGGCCTGTCGAGCCCGTGACCGCCGAGGCGAAGCAGCTCGAGGAAATCGGGCAGGCCGCTCGAATTGCGCATCATCTGGTCGATCGTGACCGGCAGCGGCGGCAGGTCGGGCAGGTACTTGTGCGGCGGATCGGAGAGCTTGAGCTTGCCTTCGGCCGCCAGCATCAGGGCGGCCGTCACCGTGAACTGCTTGCTCACGGAAGCGATGCGGAAGCGGGTGTCGGGACGGATCGGCACGCCGAGCTCGACGCTGGCCAGGCCGAAGCCCTTGCAGAATGCGATCTCGCCGCCGCGCATCACGCCGACGACGGCGCCGGGCGAACCGGGCTTGGTGTAAGGGGCAAACAACGCGTTGACGCGGCGCTCGAAGACGGCGGATTCAATGGCTTTCGACATGCAGGCCAGTCAATCGAAGCGGCTCGCCCTTGTAAAGGCGAGCCGTTAGGCTCGCGCAAAGAGTCGGAAGGAAACGCGCGATGGATCGTCAGTTCGTCAGGATCGAGAAGGGGCTGGGCCCGCAAGGGCGCATCGCCGTCGTGCGTTTCGACCGCGGCGACGACATCAATGCGCTCAGCCAGCAGGCGATGCGCGAGCTGCGCGACGTGCCGCGCGAGTTCGAGGACGATCTCGAAACCTCCGTCGTGATCCTGACCGGTTCGGCCAAGGCCTTCTCCGCCGGCTTCGACCTCAAGGATGGCGACGGTCGCGCTCGCGATGGCCTGCCGATCGGCGAACGCATCCATCGCCAGCGCCTGGGACCCAGGATGTGCAAGGCGTGGCAGGACATGGACCAGATCACGATTGCCGCGATCGAGGGTCACTGCATCGGCGGCGGCGCGGCGTTGGTCGTGTCGCTCGACTTCCGCACTTGCGGCCGCTCGGCGCATTTCCGCATTCCCGAGATCGAGCTCGGCATGAACATGAGCTGGGGCTCGATCCCGCGCATGCTGGCGCTGATGGGCCCGGCGCGCACCAAGCAGGCGGTAATCCTGGCGTCGGACCGGATCGGTGCGGCGCAGGCGCTGGACTGGGGCCTCGTCGAGAATGTCGTGGACGACGGTCAGGCGCTCGCCGCGTCGATGGAATTCGCCGAGCGCATCGCCCGCCAGCCGCCCATCCCCGTGCGCATGACCAAGACCACGGTCAACCGCCTCACCCATGCGCTCGACGATCTCGGCAGCCACATGGATGCCGACCAGAACGTGCTGACCGGCCTGACCGAGGACTACAAGGAAGGCACCGCCGCGTTCCGCGAGAAGCGCAAGCCGTCGTTCAAGGGACGTTAGCTGGGGGCGCGCCACTAAAGCGCGGGGGTTACCCCGCGCGGAGTGGCGCGTCTTCATCGTGATTAACAGTCGCGCCACTGGAGTGGCGCGCCCCCAGCGCTAGAGCTTCCGCGTCGGGAGCTGGTCGACGATGGCCTGGCGCGCCGGGTCGTCGAGCATGGCCCAGCGGCCGATCTCGTCGATCGTGCGCCGGCAGCCGAGGCAGAGGCCGCTCTTCTGGTCGAGCTTGCAGATGCCGATGCAGGGCGACATCACGCGACGGACCACGGACGATGGCGACGACGTCATGGAGCGGTCAGGGCTTCTTGCCGAGTTCCGCGAGCTGGTTCTGCAACTCGTCGAGCTTGCGCTTCAGGTCGTCGATCGCGGCTTCGCCGGAGGGGGCCGCCGCGCTCTCCGGCCTGGCCGGTTCGTGGCCATTGGCGCCCGCAGGCGACGAAGAAGGCGCCGGCGCGGAGGCCTGCCCACCGGCAGCAGCCTGCCCGCCGGGCGCGGTGCCGAACGGGTTGAACATGCGCATGGCATTCTCGAACATCGCCATGTTCTGCTTGCCCATCGACTCGAACTGCTGGAACGGATTGAAGCCGAAGGCATTCTGCATGTAGCGCCGCATCTGGTCCTGGTTGCGGGCGAACTGCGTCATCGACATTTCGAGATATTGCGGCACCACGCCCTGCAGGCTGTCGCCGTAGAAGGAGATCAGCTGGCGCAGGAACGGGATCGGCAGCAGCGTCTGGCCGCCCTTGCTCTCTTCCTCGAAGATGATCTGCGTCAGCACCGAGCGCGTAATCTCGTCGCCAGTCTTGGCGTCGTAGACCACGAAGTCGGTCTTGTCCTTCACCATCTGGGAAAGATGATCCAGCGTCACATAGGCCGAGGTCGCGGTATTGTAGAGCCGTCTGTTCGCGTACTTCTTGATCACCACCGGTGCCGCTTTCGGTCCACCGTCGGGTACTGCCTGGTCGGCCATTACGCTTCGCTCCTTTAGCTCCCGCGCGCTGTGAACGCTCGTTTACTCAGGGACGGCCACCTTAGCGCCGATGCCGCAGTGCGACAACCCAACCTTCGCCGATGGAAGCAGCGTTGGCGCGGCTATGCGTTATAGTGCCGACATGGTCTCCGGAAACGACGACAAGACGGCCGGTACAACCGAGTCCGGCGCCGAGTTCGACGGGCTGGCCCGGCGCTATCTCGATCTGTGGCAGGCCCAGCTGGCGGGCCTCGCGTCGGATCAGGCGGTCACCGAGCAGATTGCCCGCCTGTTCGCGGCCGCGAATTCCCAGGTCGCTTCGGCATTGCAGGTTGCGCAAGGAGCGTCCCATGCAGGTACGACTAGGTCCCCGTCCGCTGCCGCTCCATCTGGGAACGGCCCTGATGACGTGGGCGAGCTCCGAAAGCGCGTGGAGTCTCTTGAAGCAAGGCTCGCCGACCTCGAAGCCCGCCTCCGAGGTTCCTGAATCGCTCGCGGCCCTGCTGCCGGAAATTGCCGCGCTCGAGGCCAAGGCCGGCGCCGGCCAGTTCGAACAGGCGCTGCAGCGCGAGATTCGTCGGCGCCAGGTCCGGCTGGCCGATGGCGTGCTCGCCTATCAACGCAACGACGTCCATCGCACGCTGGTCGATCCGCCTGCCGTCTGGCGTGAAGGCAATACGCGCCTGCTCGACTACGGTGCCACCCATCGCGCGTCGCGCAAGCGCGGGACGCGCGCGGTGCTCGTGGTGCCGTCGCTGATCAATCGCTGGGAGGTGCTCGACCTGACGGCGGAGAAGAGCCTCATGCGCGCCATGGCGGCGCAGGGGCTGCGGCCCTATCTGGTGGACTGGGGAACGCCCGACGACGAGGAACGCCGCTTCGACGCCAGCGCCTATGTCGCGCGCCTCGAGCGGGCGCTGGGTTATGTGGCCCGGCGGGCCCGGCGGGCGCCGGCGGTCCTCGGCTACTGCATGGGCGGCACGCTCGCCGTGGCCCTGGCGGCGCGCCGGCCGCGTCGCGTCGCCGGCCTCGCGCTGATGGCGGCACCGTGGGATTTCCATGCCGACCGAACGGGGCAAGCCTTCCTGCTCTCGACCGGCCCGCTGCTCGCGGAGGTGGCCGATCGCGTGGGTGAATTGCCAGTCGACATCCTGCAGACCCTGTTCTGGTCGCTCGATCCGTGGCTCTCGGTGAAGAAGTTCGGGCGTTTCGTGGGGCTCGATCCCAAGGGCGAGAGTGCGAAGGAGTTCGTTCTGCTCGAGGACTGGTTGAACGGCGGCGCGCCGCTTGCCGGTCCGACGGCGCGCGACTGCCTGGTCGGCTGGTATGGCGAGAATACGCCGGGTCGCGGCCAGTGGGTCGTCGGCGGGAAGCGCATCGTGCCGTCGAAGATCAAGCTGCCGTCGCTGGTCATGATCCCCTCGGGCGACCGCATCGTGCCGCCGCTCTCGGCCGCCGCGCTGGCGGATCCGAATAAGGGCCTGAAGAACGTCACCCGGATCGACCTGCCGCTCGGCCATATCGGCATGGTCGTGAGCGGGCGTGCCCGCGAACTCTGCTGGAACCCTCTGATGGAATGGCTGGCGGCGCTTCCGTCCCGGCGCTCCCGTGTCGCCGCCGGCTAGAGCCATCGACTGGCGCGTACCGGCGATCTGGGCGGTGCTGCTCACCGTCTCGGTGTTCGCCCACGCCCATGTCGAGATCGCCAACGAAACGGCGCGCGGCGTGCGGATGTCCTACGGCGCTGCGTTGGCGATCCAGATCTCCAGCCATCTGGTCGTGGCGGCCCTGCTACCGGCGATCTACTGGCTGCATCGACGCTGGCCCATCGCCGGCCATCCGCGCAACCTGCTCATCCATGTCGCGGCGGTCGTACCGTTCAGCATCGTCCATACGGTCGGCATGGCGGCGCTCAGGTTCGTGTGGTTCGGGGGAGTGCTGGGCGAGACGCATAGTTTTCCGCTCACCTTCGACAGGATGCTCTACGAATTCGCCAAGGACCTCATCGCCTACGGGATGTTGAGTGCCGGCGCGGTGGCGCTGCGCCACGTGCTGGCGCGACCGGTTCCGCCGGTGATCGCGGAAGCCGTTGCGAAGACCGAGCCGCCGCCGTCGGAACCCCTGCCCGAGCGATTCGCCGTTCGCCGCAAGGGCCGCGAGGTCATGGTCGAGGTGGCCGACATCGACTGGATCGAGGCGTCGGGCAACTATGCCGTGCTCCATGTCGGCGACGAGACGTTCGAGATCCGCTCCTCGCTCACGAAGCTGGAAGGCGAGCTCGATCCGAAGCGGTTCGTCCGCGTGCACAAATCCCACCTGGTGAACATCGCCCGCGTGGTCGAGGTGACGCCCTGGGTGAGCGGCGACTGGCGCATCCGGCTGCAGAGCGGCGCCGAGGTCAATCTGAGCCGGCGCTATCGGCAGCGTTTCGAGGCCCTGGCGCCCGTCAGGGCCTGACCGGACGTCCCGCGGCGCCTGCCGGTCGTCCCACCGGACGCGCCGGTCGTCACAAACCGACACGAAATCAAAGACTTGGGGAGTAGGCCGAGGGTATCCACCACCCGGAGCTCGCGATGCCCCCTGCCGTCCATGTGGCCCGCCGTGCCGATCTCGACTGGCTGCGGGTGCTCGCCTTTGGGCTCCTGATCTTCTACCACGCCGGCATGGCCTGGTCGGGCTGGAGCTGGCACGTCACCAGCCCAGAGAGTCTCGACGGATTGCGCGAGGCCATGCGGTTCCTGAACCGCTGGCGCATGCCGCTGATCTTCGTGGTCTCGGGCGCGGCCATCATGCTGGCGCTGGGCGATCGCACGCTGGCCGCCTTCGTTCGCGACCGGCTGAAGCGCCTGCTCTTGCCGCTGGCCTTCGGCATGGTCGTGATCGTGCCGCCGCAGGTCTATCTGGAGCGGGTGTATCGTGGCCAGGTCACCGGCTCGTTCCTGGAATGGCTGCCGCACGCTTTCGACGGCATCTATCCGAAGGGGAACCTGAGCTGGCACCATCTCTGGTTCCTGGCCTACGTGCTGGTCCTGACTCTGCTCCTGCTGCCCGTCTTCCTGTGGGCCCGGTCGCCCTCGGGACAGGCAGTCGTCGCGAAAGCCGGCCGGATCGCCGCCCGCTTGGGCCTCCAGTGGACGATGGTCCTGCCGCTCGCCGCTTCGACCCTGTGGCTGGCGCCGATCTCGTGGAACATCAACGGGCTGGTCGGCGACTGGCACGGCCTCGTCTCCTGCGGCGCGCTGCTGCTCTACGGCGCCTTCCTCTTCGGGTCGTCCGATCTGCTCCGGGCCTTGCAACGCCAGCGCCTTGTCTCGCTGGCCGTCGGAATCGCTGCCTATGCGATCCTCTATGTTGGTTTCTTCGCGGGGGCGGTCCGGCCGACCATCTCCCCGGAGATGCGGCCGGCCTTTGCGCTGCTGTCGGCGGTCAATGTCATGGCGTGGCTGTTCGCCATCATCGGCTTCGCGCACCGGTATTTGACCCGGCGGCCGGCGTTTCTGTCGGAGGCGACCGAGGCGGTCTATCCGTTCTACCTGATCCACCAGACGGTGACGGTCGTGGCCGTCTACTGGCTCCTGAAGATCGGCGCCCCGCCGGTCCCGGGCTTCATTGCGGCGGTGGTGGCGACCTTCGCCGGGACCTGGTTGATTTACGCAGGCCTTGTGCGCCCGTGGCGCTGGATCCGGCCGCTGTTCGGAATGAAGCCAGCCCCTCCCGGCGAGCGGCGGTCCTTGCCCCGCCGCGCGGCAGGCCTATAAATATCCGCAAGGGCGGCCTGCCAAGGAGGATTTCATGACGGACATCGTTATCGCGAGCGCAGCGCGCACGCCAATCGGCTCGTTCAACGGCGCGTTCGGCGCCGTGCCGGCACACGATCTCGGCAAGGTTGCCATCAAGGGCGCGCTCGAACGCGCCAATGTGAAGCCCGAGGAAGTCGACGAAGTCATCATGGGCCAGATCCTGACCGGCGGTCAGGGTCAGAACCCGGCGCGCCAGGCGGCCGTCAACTCGGGCATCCCGGTCGAGAAGACCGCGCTCGGCATCAACCAGCTCTGCGGCTCCGGCCTGCGCGCCGTTGCCTTCGGCTGGCAGGCGATCCGCAACGGCGACGCCAACATCATGGTGGTCGGCGGCCAGGAGAGCATGAGCCAGGCGCCGCACGCCGCCTATATGCGCGACGGCACGAAGATGGGCGAGTTCAAGATGCTCGACACCATGCTGAAGGACGGGCTGTGGGATGCCTTCCACGGCTATCACATGGGCAACACCGCCGAGAACGTGGCGCAGAAGTTCCAGATCACGCGCGCCGAGCAGGATGCGTTCGCCGTGTCGTCGCAGAACAAGGCCGAGGCGGCCCAGAAGTCCGGTCGCTTCAAGGACGAGATCGTCCCGGTGACGGTGAAGACGCGCAAGGGCGAGGTCGTCGTCGACACCGACGAGTTCCCGCGTCACGGCACGACGATCGAGACGCTGGGCAAGCTGCGTCCGGCCTTCACCAAGGAAGGCGGCTCGGTCACCGCCGGCAACGCCTCGGGCATCAATGACGGCGCCGCCGCGCTGGTGCTGATGAGCGCCGACGAAGCCAAGAAGCGCGGCATCACC
Source organism: Reyranella sp. (assembly GCF_965279625.1). Classification (GTDB taxonomy): domain Bacteria; phylum Pseudomonadota; class Alphaproteobacteria; order Reyranellales; family Reyranellaceae; genus Reyranella. The sequence continues at coordinate 3,022,319 of NZ_OZ257251.1, read as the reverse complement.
CCGCTGGCGAAGATCGTGTCGTGGGCGACCACGGGCGTCGATCCGTCGATCATGGGAATCGGCCCGGTCACGGCCTCGCAGGCCGCGCTGAAGAAGGCCGGCTGGACGGTCAAGGATCTCGACCTGGTCGAAGCCAACGAAGCGTTCGCCGCCCAGGCGGTCGCCGTCGGCAAGCAGCTCGGCCTCGACGAGACGAAGCTTAACGTCAACGGCGGCGCGATCGCGCTCGGCCATCCGATCGGCGCCTCGGGCGCGCGCGTCCTGACCACGCTGCTCTATGAAATGCAGAAGCGCGACGCCAAGAAGGGCCTCGCCACCCTGTGCATCGGCGGCGGCATGGGCATCGCCATGTGCGTCCAGCGCGACTGATCTTCGCTCGACGCTTGGAGATCAAACGCCCGAAGGATCGCTCCTTCGGGCGTTTTGTTGTTCAGGGGTTGTAATAGCTGCCGACATGGGTGCCCGCGCGGACGAGACGACGCCCGTCCTCCTGCGACAGCCAGGTCAGCTGCGCGTCGTTGACGCCCTTGGGCTGCACCAGCAGGAAACGCGTCTCGCCCGCCACGACGGTGATGATCAGTTCGCTGCTCTCGTCGCTGCCGAAGGCGCGCAGATCGTAGGGATTGGGCGGCAGGTCGAGGCGCATCCAGGTCGAGCCCGTGAGGCCCCCGACGGGATGGCGGCTCATGGAGATCGGGATGCTCGGCGCGTCCGGCGGGGCGGTGTCGCGCACGATGTAGAGCGCGGCCATGCCGTCCTTGGCGACCGGGAAGGACGTCGTGCCATAGGCCTGGTACCAGGGCGACGGCGAGTTCTGGCAAGCGGACAGGGAAAGCGCCATCAACGCGACGCCTAGAAACTTCTTCATGCAACGACCTCCGCCGGCAAAGTCCGACGGACCGGCCTGCGGGTCAAGCCTCAGGCTGTCGCTGGTGCCGGCAGGACGCGCAGGCGTGCCAGTGGTGACAGGATGATGACGAGGGTCGACAGCGCGAACGCCACCGCAATCAACAGCAGGGCCGCGTGCATCCCGGCGTGTGCCGCCACCAGCCCGCCGACCAGGGCGCCCAGCGGACGGACGCCGTAGATCGCGGTCTGCACCGTGGCGTTGACCCGGCCCATCAGCGGCGACGGCGTTACGAGCTGGCGCACCGTCGTCTGACAGATCAGCCAGAGCATCGGCCCGAACCCCACCAGGAAGTAGCCGCCCGCCGAGAGGGCGAAGCCGTTGCCCGAAGGGGCCGCCAGGAAGAGGAAGGCGGCGACCACCGACACGGCGGGTCCAAAGATCAGGGTCACGAACGGCGGCAGGCGGCGGGCCGTCGCGGGTGCCATCAGCGCCCCCAGGATCAGCCCGGCGCCATAAGTCGATTGCGCGAGGCCCATATGCGCCGGGTCGAGGCCGAGCGGTCCCAGTGCCAGCGGCGCCCAGATGGCAAGCAGCGCGAAGAACGCGAAGTTCCAGAAGATCGCGCAGAGGCTGATGCCACGCAGCAGCTCGTTGCGCACCACGAAGGCCGCGCCGAGGCGGATGGCGCTGGCGAGGGTTGGACGGTCGCCCTGCGTCGTCGGGGCCGTGCCTTCCGGCAAGGCGAGCACGCAGACCAGCGCCAGGGCGGCCCCCAGGGCTGCCAGCGCATAGCCCCAGGTCGGCGATAGATGCTGGGCGAGCAGGCCGGCCACGAATGGAGCCGCGAGACTGACGACGGCACGCGCCAGTTCGAGACGCGCATTGGAGCGGGGCAGGTCGCCGGGCGCCACGAGGCTCGGCAACAGCGAGACCGAGGTCAGGACATAGACCACGGTGCCCGATGCGCCGGCGACGGCGGCGAGGCCCAGCAGGACGACATAGCCGGTGGCCGCCGCTGCAACCGCAACGATAGAGGCGGTGAGGCCGAGCGCCAGCGCGACGATCAGCATGCGGCGTCGCGGCAGGCGGTCGATCCAGGTGCCTGCCGGCAGGGAGACCAGCAGCCAGGCGGCACTCTGCGCGGCGACCAGCAGGCCGAGCAGGTCCGGACCGGCGCCCAGGACGAGGGTCGCGGTCAGGGGCAGGGTGGCGAGCGCCATCTGGTCGGCGGCATGGGTCCCGGCAGCGGCGCCGAGCAGGGCGGTGAAAGGCTTCATGACGCCGTTCTAGGGCCGCGATGCCTGCGGTCTCTATCCGGTGGCGTCGTCCAATTCGAACTTCTGCGGCGACATCAATCTGACGCTTGCCCGAGATGGGGGATAACCGGCTAGACTGTAGGGGCGATATCTCCAGGGAGGAAAAAATGGCCGGACGGATTGCAGTCGTGACGGGCGGAACGCGTGGCATCGGCGGTGCCATCTCCCGGATGTTGAAGGACAAGGGCTACAAGGTCGCCGCGACCTACGCCGGCAATGACGAGGCGGCGCAGAAGTTCAAGGCCGAGACGGGCATTGCCGTCTACAAGTTCGACGTGTGCGACTTCGATGCCTGCCAGAAGGCGGTCGCGGAAATCGAGAAGGATCTCGGTCCCGTCGAGGTGCTCGTGAACAATGCCGGCATCACCCGCGACTCCACGATGCGCCGCCTGACGCGCGACATGTGGGAGGCGGTGATCGACACCAACCTCGGCTCCTGCTTCAACATGAGCAAGGCGGTGTGGGACGGCATGAACGCGCGCGGCTTCGGCCGCATCGTCAACATCGGCTCGATCAACGGCCAGGGCGGCCAGTACGGCCAGGTGAACTATGCCGCCGCCAAGTCGGGTATCCATGGCTTCACCAAGGCACTGGCCCAGGAAGGCGCGCCCAAGGGCATCACCGTCAATGCAATCGCGCCGGGCTACACCGACACCGACATGGTGTCGGCGGTGCCGGCCAACGTGCTGGAAAAGATCGTGGCCAAGATCCCGGTCGGACGGTTGGGCAAGGCCGAGGAAATCGGCCGCGGCGTGATGTTCCTGATCGCCGACGATGCCGGTTTCATCACCGGCTCGACCCTGTCGATCAACGGCGGCCAGCATATGTACTGATACGAGCCTGGCATCAGCTTGATACTGACACTAGCTTGATACTGACCAGGCGGCGCGAAAGCGCCAAGATGGGCCGGCACATTGCCGGCCCTTTTCATTCGTGGAGCAACCATGGCCAAATTGACCGAGTACGAGGACATGAACCCGCGGGCCAAGGCCGTCGTCGAGGGTATCGCCACTGCGCGCGGCATCGATCCGGCGGGCATCAATAATGTGTGGAAGGCGCTGGCCCGCCATCCCGACACGATGGAGCGCTTCGCCGCCGAGATGAAAGCGGTGATGACGCCGGGCGCGCTCGACGGGCTCACCAAGGAGCTGATCTATCTCGCCGTGTCGGTCGCCAACCAGTGCGACTACTGCATCAATTCGCACGGCTACATGGCGCGCCAGAAAGGCATGACCGAGGAGATGTTCGACGAGTTCATGGCGGTCGTGCTGGCCGCGCAGAAGGGCAACAAGATCGCGACGGGTTATCGTGTGCCGATCGACGAGGCCTTCGAGGAGAAGTGACGTGAGCGACGCCAAATCCACGGTGTGGGATGCCAACCTCTACCTGAAGTTCGCCGATCATCGCACGCGGCCGGCGCTCGATCTGATGGGCCGTCTCGATCCGGCCAACGGCGCGCGGCCGGGCCATGCGATCTACGATCTGGGCTGCGGCGCGGGCAACATCTCGCGCATCCTCGCCGAGCGCTTCCCGGAATCGCCGGTCATCGGCATCGATTCGTCGGAGGAGATGCTGGCCAAGGCGCGCAGCCAGACGGTCGATGCCCGCGTCACCTTCGCCAAGGGCGACCTCGCGCATTTCGAGCCCAGCTTGCCGCCCGGCATTCTCTACAGCAACGCCGCCTATCAATGGCTCGACGGACACATCGACATGTTTCCGGGATTGCTGAAGCTTCTGCCGTCGGGCGGCCAGCTCGCGATCCAGATGCCGCGCAATCACGAGGCGCCTTCGCATGCGTCGATGAACGAAGCGGCGCAGGCCGGTCCGTGGCGCGACAAGCTCACCAAGGTGCGTCCGATCGTTCGCGTCGAGGAGCCGGAACGTTATTACGACGTGCTGAAGCCGCTCTGTTCGGACCTCGAAGTGTGGGAGACGATCTACCAGCAGCCGCTCACCGGGAAGGACCCGGTGGCGCAGTACACCTCGTCGACCGGGCTGCGACCTTATCTCGAACTGCTGCAGGAGCCGGAGCGCACGCAGTTCTACGAGGCCTATGCCGCGCTGCTGCGCAAAGCCTATCCGACGCGCGCCGACGGCATCACGCTGTTTCCCTTCCGCCGTCTTTTCATCGTGGCGCGCCGCGCATGATCGTGCGTCGCCTGCTGGGTGTCGCGCTGCTGCTGCTCGCGGCCTGTCGTGTGCCGGCCGTGCAGGCGGCGCCACAGTCGATGGTGGCGGCCGCCCATCCGCTGGCGGTCGAGGCGGGGTTGGAGGTTCTTCGTCGCGGCGGCACAGCGGTCGACGCGGCGATCGCCGTCCAGATGGTGCTGGGCGTCGTCGAGCCGCATGCGTCGGGGATCGGCGGTGGCGGCTTCCTGCTGCACTACGATGGCACGAGCCACGCCATCACCGTCTATGATGGGCGCGAGACGGCGCCCGCAGGTGCAAGTCCGACCATGTTCCTAGCACCCGGCGGCAGGCCCCTGGGGTATCGCGAGGCCGTGGCCTCGGGCATCTCGGTCGGCGTTCCCGGCGTGATGGCCATGCTCGAACTCGCGCACAAGGAGAAGGGCAAGCTTGCCTGGGGCGAGTTGTTCGGTCCGGCGATCGCCGCGGCGCGCGACGGCTTCCCGGTCTCGTCCCGTCTTGCCGCCTGGCTGCAGAGGATTCCGGCTCTGCGCGAGGAGCCGGCGATCCGCGAGACCTACTTCGATGCCGACGGAGCGCCGCGCAAGCTGGGCGAGCGTATCGCCAACCCGGCGCTCGCCGAGACGATGGGCCTGCTGGCCGCCCAGGGCGCGCGCGTCGTGTACGAGGGCCCGGTCGCGGCCGAGATGGTGGAGCGCGTGCGCAACCATCGCCGGCCGGGCACACTCTCCGCCACCGATCTCGCCGACTACAGACCGATCAAGCGGGAACCCGTGTGCGGGCCCTATCGCATCTGGGTCGTCTGCGGGATGCCACCGCCCTCGTCGGGCGGGATCGCGATCCTGGAGGTGCTCGGTCTGATCCAGCCTTTCGATCTCCAGCGCGATCCTCCCAACGACCTGAAGTCCATCCATCTGATCGCCGAGGCGAGCCGGCTGGCTTTTGCCGACCGCGACCGCTACGTCGCCGATCCCGCGTTCGTCGACGTGCCGGTGGCCGGCCTGCTGTCGCCCGCCTATCTCGCGGAGCGCCGCAAGCTGATCTCGCCGGACCGCAGTATGGGCGAGGTCGGTCCCGGCGTGCCCCCGGGCTATGTCGAGCGCGGCACCAGCCATATCAGCATCGTCGATCGCTGGGGCAACGCCGTCAGCTTCACCACCACGATCGAGGCGCCGTTCGGCGCTCACATCATGGTGCGGGGCTTTCTCCTGAACAACGAACTCACGGATTTCTCGCCCCTCCCCGAGCTTGCCGGGAAGCCGGTCGCCAACAGGGTGCAGCCGGGCAAGCGGCCGCGCTCGTCCATGTCCCCGACCTTCGTCCTCGACCGGGAGGGCAAACTGGTCGCGGCCCTGGGCTCGGCCGGCGGGGCCAGGATCATCGGCGACACGCTGCAGGCTCTGATCGGCATGCTGGACTGGGACCTGTCGGCGCAGGCCGCCGTCGACCTTCCGCGGGTGGCCAACCTGAACGGGGCGACCGAACTGGAGGAGGGCACGCCGATCGCCGACCAGGCGGCCGCCTTGCGCGCGCTGGGCCATGAAGTACAAGTCCGCCGGCATGAAGGCGGCCTGACCGCCATCCGGCGCAACGGCGACGGGTGGGAAGGCGGCGCCGATCCGCGGCGCGATGGCGTCGCCCGAGGAGAATAGAATTGGCCCTGAAGAAGCTCCCCACCGTCATCCTGCGCGCCGGCGAGGATCGCCGCGTCCGCTCCGGCCACCCCTGGGCCTTCTCCAACGAGATCCTGATGGACGCCGACGCCAAGGCGATTCCCGCCGGCAGCCTGGCCACCCTGCGGGCGCCGGGCGGTGAGGCGCTGGGAGTCTGCACGTTCAACCCCCATTCGCTGATCGCCGCCCGCCTTCTCACCACGAACCCTGAAGCCCAGATCGACGCGCTGTTCTTCGGGCGCCGGCTGGCCCAGGCCGCGGCCTTGCGTGATCGGCTGGTGGGCGTTCCCTATTACCGCCTGATCCATGCCGAGGCCGATGGACTGCCGGGCGTGATCGTCGACCGGTTCGGCGATTCCTTCGTGGTGCAGGTCAATACCGCCGGCATGGACGCGCTGACGCCGGTCATCCTCGAGGCGCTGGAGGCGGAGTTCTCGCCCAGGACGATCATCCTCAAGAACGATTCGCCGGTGCGCGTGCTCGAGGGCCTGCCGCGCGAAGTCGTGGTGGCGAAGGGCGAGGCCGGCAGCATCGAGCTGATCGAGAACGACGCCCGCTTCGTGGCCGATCTCTCCGGGGGGCAGAAGACCGGCTGGTTCTACGACCAGCGCGACAACCGGCGCTTCATGGCGGGGCTGGCCAAGGATGCGCGCGTCCTCGATGCCTATTGCTACAGCGGCGGCTTCGGTGTTCTGGCGGCGACGCGCGGTGCGAAGTCGGTGCTTTGCCTCGACCGGTCGCAGCCCGCCCTCGACGCCGCCCAGAAGGCGGTCGAGCTGAACAAGGTCGAGAAGATCGTGTCGCTCCAGAAGGGCGAAGTGTTCGAAACGCTGGAGAAGCAGAAGCCGCGCAGCTACGAGGTCGTGATCTGCGATCCGCCGGCCTTCGTGAAGAACCGCAAGGACCTCAAGATCGGCGCGCAGGGCTATCGCAAGCTGGTGCGCCTGGCGGCGCCGCTGGTCACCAAGGGCGGCTTCTTCTTCGTGGCGTCGTGCTCGCATCTCGTCGATGTGCCGCTGTTCGCCGAGCAGGTCCGCCGCGGCTTGCGCGACGCCGAGCGCAATGGCCGCATCCTGCTGAGCAGCGGCGCCGCGCTCGACCATCCGATCCATCCGGGCCTGCCGGAGACGGCCTATCTGAAAGCCATGGTGCTGCAACTGGACTGACCAGGAGAAGTCAGGGGGGAGAGGGGATGTCGACAATCACAATGGGCCGCCGCTGTCTGCTGGTGGCAGCGGCGATGCTGGGCCTCGCGGGCACGGGCTGTTCGATTCCGGATCGCGACGACGCGGTGCCGCGCCTGCAGACGGAGCGGGCGATGCCGCTCGGCATTCCCAATGCGCGCTTCTATGCCGATGGCGATGCCAGGCTGATGGTCGAGGAAGGAATGCGATCGGGCGTGCGCGAGGCTGCCGCCCTGCGTGCCGGGGGCAGGACGCCGGCGCAGGCGCCGCCCGCCTACTTCCTTGCCGTATCCGGCGGCGGCGACAACGGCGCCTTCGGCGCCGGGATCATGAACGGCTGGACGGCGGTCGGGACACGCCCGACCTTCAAGATGGTCACCGGCGTCAGCACCGGCGCGCTGATCGCGCCCTTCGCCTTCCTGGGGTCGGCTTACGATCCGCAATTGCGCGAAGTCTATACGACCATGACGCCGGACAAGGTCTATCGCCGGCGCGGTCTCACGGCGGCCCTGTTCGACGATGCGATGGCCGATACGGGACCGCTCGCGGAGATCATCGCGAAGTATGCCGACCAGAAGATGTTCGACGCGATCGCGGCCGAGTACAACAAGGGCCGGCTGCTGATGATCGGTACGACCGATCTCGACGCCCAGCGGCCGGTGATCTGGAACATCGGCGCCATCGCCGCCAGTGGGCATCCGGGCTCGCTCGATCTCTTCCGCAAGATCCTGCGTGCGTCGGCCGCCATTCCCGGCGCCTTCCAGCCGGTGCTGATCGATGTCGAACTCGACGGCAAGAAATATCAGGAGCTGCATGTCGACGGCGGTGCCATCGCCCAGCTCTTCCTCTATCCGCCGTCGATCGACATCGCGAGCCTCAAGCGCGAGCGGCATGCCTACATCATCCGCAACGCCCGACTCGATCCGGACTATGCGATGGCCGAGCGGCGCACCATCACCATCGCCGGCCGCGCGATCGCGACCATGCTGGCGGCCAGCGGCGTCAACGACGTGCTGCGGACCTACTTCATCTCGCAGCGCGACAAGGTCGACTACAACCTCGCCTATATCGGGCGTGATTTCGAGGCGCCGAAGAAGGGCGAGTTCGACCAGGCCTACATGAACGCACTCTACGAATACGGTGTGCGCGAGATCGTGGAGGGTCGCGCCTGGCACAAACACCCGCCGGGCCTCGCCTCGCCGGCCGCCGTCCCGACGCGTTAAACTCTGCGGGTGGCTGGCACGACTCGTGCCTGCATCCCTGGGAACGATGGAGAGGTGCCGTGGACAAGAATACGATTGAGCTGCTGGCGCACCGCGCCGGTCTCGCCAGGGCATTGGCCGAATTTCCCGAAGACGTGACGGTCGCCGCAAAGCAGGCCGCCGACGTGGCGCAGAAGATCAAGCGCCCGGCCGATCCGACCGCCGAGCCGTGGCCGCCGATGAAGGCGGGGACGACGCTATGAGCGACCTGCACTGGATGACGGTGGACGCAGCGGCCCGCGCCATCGCCGCAAAGGAGCTTTCGCCCGTCGATCTCACCAAGGCGCTGCTCGATCGCATCGAGCAGCTCGATCCCAAGCTCAACGCCTTCATCCGCGTCGATGGCGATGCCGCGATGGCGGCTGCCCTGGCCGCCGAAACCGAGGCCCAGTCGGGCCGGCTGCGCGGGCCGCTGCACGGCGTACCGGTCGGCATCAAGGACATCATCAACGTCGCGGGCCTGCCGACGACCTGCCATTCGAAGGTCCTGCAGGACAACATGGCGACCGCCGACGCGGTCTGTGTCGAGAAGCTGCGCGGCGCCGGCGCCATTGTGCTGGGCAAGCTCTCGACGCACGAATTCGCCATCGGCGGGCCGAGCTTCGACCTGCCCTGGCCGCCGGCGCGCAATCCCTGGAACACCGATCATCATCCCGGCGGCTCCTCGTCCGGCTCCGGTTCGGGCGTCGCGGCCGGCCTGTTCCCGATGGCGCTGGGGACCGATACCGGCGGCAGCGTGCGCAACCCCGCAAGCTGCTGCGGCATCGTCGGCCTGAAGCCGACCTACGGTCTGGTCTCGCGCCGCGGCGTCTTCCCGCTCTCCTTCACGCTCGATCATGTCGGGCCGATGACCCGCACCGTCGCCGACAATGCGCTGATGCTGGAAGCGATCGCCGGCCACGATCCGCTCGATCCCGGCAGTGCGGCGGCGGCGCAAGGCCATTACGGCGCGGCGCTCGACCGCGGCATTCGCGGCCTGCGCGTGGGCTTCGTGCGTCATTTCCACGAGATCGACACGCCCGCGAACCCCGAGGTCACGGCGGCCCTGGAGCATGTCGCGCGCAGCTTGCAGGTCGAAGGCGCCGAGGTCCGCAACATCACGTTGCCGGCGCTCGGCGAGTTCGGCGCGGTGAACCGCGTGATCCTGCAGAGCGAGGCCTGGTCGATCCACGGACCGTGGCTGGGCGAACGTCCCGGCGACTACGGGAAGCTGGGCCGTCAGCGCCTGATGGCAGGCGCCTTCATGAGCGCGGGCGATTACATGCTGGCGAGCCGTCGTCGCCTGCAGATGATTGCCGAGGTCGAGGCCGCATTCCGCGAAGTCGACGTGCTGCTCTGCGCCAGCTCGATGGACCCGGCCTGCCGCATCGAGGATACGGCCGAGGTTGAGCGCACCTATCCGCGCCAGGCCCGCACGCCGTTCAACGTCACCGGCCACCCGGCGCTCGCCATGATGGCCGGCCTCTCGGTCGGCGGCATGCCGGTCTCCGTGCAGTTCGTCGGCCGCTACTTCGACGAGGCGACGGTCTTCCAGGTGGCGCGCGCCTGGGAGCGCGTCGCCGGGACGGACAAAAAACATCCCCCGATCCTCTGATCGGGGAAATTATTCGTTCAATTAGTTCTTGTCGTCCGAGCGGGCCTTGCCGGCCCGCCCGGCGGGCGCAACATACCGCCCCATGACCCAGAAGAAGCTTCGCCTCGGCGCCTTCATGCGCCCTGTCAGCATCCACACCGCCGCGTGGCGCTATCCCGGCGGCACGCCGGACGCCAACTTCAATCTGAAGGCGCTGGTGCAGTACGCGCAGACGCTGGAGCGCGGCAAGTTCGACGCCTTCTTCATGGCCGATCACCTGGCCGTGCTGAACATGCCGATGGACGCGCTGAAGCGCAGCGCCACGGTGACCTCGTTCGATCCGCTGACCCTCCTGCCGGCGCTGGCGATGGCCACCAAGCATCTCGGCCTGATCGCCACCGCCTCGAGCACGTTCGAGCCGGCCTACACGATCGCCCGCCGCTTCGCCTCGCTCGACCATATCAGCGAAGGCCGGGCCGGCTGGAACCTGGTGACGACGTCCAATCCCGATGCCGCGCTGAACTTCGGCCTCGACGACCAGATGCCCCATGCCGAGCGCTACGCCCGCGCCCGCGAGTTCTTCGACGTTGTGACGGGCCTTTGGGATTCGTGGGCCGACGATGCGTTCGTGCGCGACGTCGAGAACGGCATCTACTTCGATCCGTCGCGCCTGCATGTGCTCGACCACAAGGGCAAGTACCTGAAGGTGCGCGGGCCACTGAACATCGCCCGGCCGGTGCAGGGCTGGCCCGTCATCGTGCAGGCCGGCGCCTCGGATGCCGGCCGCCAGCTTGCCGCCGAGACGGCGGAGATGGTGTTCGCCGCCGGCGGCCCGATCGACGGCGCCCGCGCCTTCTATGCCGACGTGAAGGGCCGCGCGGCGAAGATCGGCCGCAATCCCGATCACATCAAGATCCTGCCCGGTGCCTTCGTGGTGGTGGGCGATTCGCTCGACGAGGCGAAGGAAAAGCGCGCGCGGCTCGACAGTCTCGTGAACTATGACAGCTCGATCGCCGCCGTCTCGATGGCGCTGGGCGTCGATGCCCGCACGTTCGATCCCGACAAGCCGCTGCCCGACGACATTCCCGAGACCGAAGCCAGCAAGAGCGGACGCGACCGCGTCATCGAACTCGGCAAGCGCGAGAACCTGACCGTGCGCCAGATCGCCGGCCGTCTGGGCGGCTATGGCGGGCTCGGCATGCTGGGCACGCCGGCGATGATCGCCGACCAGATGGAGGAGTGGCTGGTGACGGAAGCCTGCGACGGCTTCAACGTCATGTTCCCCTACCTGCCGGGCGGACTCGACGATTTCGTCGACAAGGTCGTGCCCGAGCTGCAACGGCGCGGCCTCTTCCGCACAGAGTATGAGGGCACGACGCTGCGCGAGAATCTCGGCCTGCCGCGGCCCGAGAACCGCTTTTTCGCGGCAACGGCCAAGGCGGCGGAGTAAGCTCCGCGCCCATGAGCTTCGAGATCGAGGTCGGCAGCGCCGACGATGTGCAGCGCATGGCCTCCTGGGCCAATGACGAAAGCTGGAACCCCGGCAACACGGATGCCCACGCCTTCTTCGCGGCGGACCCCAGTGCATTCCTGATCGGCCGCCTCGACGGTGAGCCGCAGGCCTGCATCTCCGTGGTGAAATACGGCGCTGGCTTCGGTTTCCTGGGCTTCTACATCGCCCGGCCGGCGGTGCGCGGGAAGGGCTATGGCATCCAGGTCTGGCGCGCCGGCATGGCGCGGCTCGCGGGGCGCAATGTCGGGCTCGACGGCGTCGTGGCGCAGCAGGGCAATTACAAGAAGTCGGGATTCCGGCTGGCGTGGAACAATATCCGCCACGAGGGCGCCCCGCCGTCGGGAAAGCCGCCGGCCGGCGTCACCTTCGCTGATGCCCGCAGCATCGGTTTCGACCGGGTCGCGGCCTACGATCGCCGGTTCTTTCCCGAGGCGCGGGATTCGTTCCTGGCGACGTGGATCTCATTGCCCGAGCGTGCCGCCCTCGTCGCCCTGCGGGACGGCGAGATCGTGGGCTTTGCCGTGATGCGCGCCTGTGCGGCGGCCTCGCGCGTCGGCCCTCTCTATGGCGCCACGCCGGAGATCGCGTCTGCACTTGTGGGCGCGCTCGCAACGACGCTCGGCGCGACGGCCGTTGCGATCGATGTGCCCGATCGCAACAAGCCGGCGGTGAAGCTGGCCGAACAGATCGGCCTCAAGCCCTCGTTCGAAACCGCGCGCATGTACACGGGCGCGGACCCCGACGTCGACTATGCCGGCCTGTTCGGCGTGACCAGCCTGGAACTCGGCTGATTCATTGGAGCGCGCAACTCCAGTTGCGCTCATGTCTTGCTGATCGACAAAGCATGAGCGCCACTGGAGTGGCGCGCTCCGTTGTCTTCGTCGCGTCCTGGATCACTGCGCCTTCTTGATGTTCCAGAAGACCGGCGCCGGCGAGGACAGGCTGCCGGTCACGTTCTTGCGGATCGCCATCGGAATGTTGAACTGGCCGAGCTGGGCGAAGGTCGGATACTCCGACTCGCGCACCTGCACGGCGGTCGCCAGTTCCTTGCGCTTGGCCGGATCGGTCGTCTTGGCGAAGGCGTCGCGCAGTTCCTCGAGCTTGGCGTCGCAGGGCCAGCCGATCGCGGCCTTGTCGCAGGCGGCGCCGACGAAGGCCGACACGATGGGATTGAGCAGGTCGGCGGAGACCCAGGAGGTCATGAAGCCGCTCCAGCCGCCGGCGTTGAGCGGCTCCTTGCGTGAGCGGCGCGACAGCACGGTCTGCCAATCCATCGCCTGCATGTCGACGACGAAGCCGCCGCGCTCCAGCAGCGATTTCGCGATCGGCGTCAGGCGGCCGGTGTTTGTGTCGGTCGCGAACAACAGCACGACCGGCGTGCCGTCATAGCCTTCCTGCTTCAGGATCTCCTTCGACTTGGCGAAGTTCGACTCGAGCTTGTCCTCGAAGCCGGCATCGGTCGCGTAGGGCGTGCCGCAGATGAAGAGCGCCTTGCACTCCTTGAAGTATTTCGGGTCGTTGATGGCGGCGAGCAGGAAGTCCTTCTGGTTCAGCGCGTAGAGCGCGGCCTGCCGGATCTTGGCGTTGTCGAACGGCTTGTGCAGCACGTTGAAGCGCAGGCTGTACTGGCTGCCCAGCGGGTTGAGGTCCTTGACCTCGATGTTCTTGTCCTTCTCGATCAGCGGCAGCATCTCGATCAGCGGCTGTTCGAGGATGTCGATCTCGCCGGTCAGTAACGCGTTGGCCGCGGTCTGGGGATCGGGGATGTTCACCCACTCGACCCGGTCGACATAGACGGTCTTGCCACCCGACAGCGCCGATGGCGGCTCGGCGCGCGGCTTGTAGTCCTTGAACTTGTCATAGATCGCCTTTTCGCCCGGCCGCCACAGGTCGGCGCGGAACACGAACGGGCCGGAGCCGATGAACTCCTTGATCTGGGTGTTGCCCGGCGTCTCGGCGATGCGCTTGGGCATGATGAACGGCACGTTGGAACTGGGCTTGCCGAGCGATTCGATGACCAGGCCGTAGGGCTCGTTGAGGGTGAGCGTGAAGGTCTTGTCGTCGACCGCGGCCATGGCCTTGGTGAAGGTCATCAGCTTCTGGCCCATCGCGTCGCGCGAAGCCCAGCGCTTGATCGAGGCGATGCAGTCCTCGGCCGTCACCGGCGCGCCGTCATGGAACTTGAGCCCGTCGCGCAGGGTGAAGGTATAGGTGAGCTTGTCGTCGCTCACCTTCCAGCCTTCCAGCATCTGCGGCTTGACGTCGAGCTTCTCGTCGACCGCCAGCAGCGTGTCGTAGACCATGTAGCCGTGATTGCGGACGATGTAGGCGGTGGTCCAGATCGGGTCGACGATCTTGACGTCCGAATGCATGACGACCTTCAGCGTCTGCGCCTCGGCCGTGGCCGAGAGCAGCGCTGCCGTCGCCGCGGCCAGCGCCCATTTCATCTTCCGCATCATCTGCCTCCTTGTTCTCTCGGTTTCCCGATTCTATCGTCCCGTTGCGGTGCCTATGCAACAGGCATGCCTTTGCTGGAGCAGAATTCATGTCGATGCGGCCCGATTCGATCCGAAATGTCGCCTGGGCCGTGGTCCGGGACGGCAGCGAGCGACGTCACGTCTATCGCCGCGAGGTCGACCTGCATCTGAAGGATGGCCGCATCGTCGAGATCAGCCCGGCTGGCGCGCGTCCGACGGGGCCGGGCGAGACCGTGATCGATGGACGCGGAATGCTGGCGCTGCCGGGCCTCGTGAACATCCATTCCCATCCCTCGACCGAGCCCGGTTATCGCGGCGTGCGCGAGGATCATGGCGTGCCCGAACAGCAGATGACCGGCCTGATGGAGCGGCTGCAGGCGTTTCGCCTGGGCGACGACGGTCGCCAGGGCGCCGCGACCATGGCTTATTCCGAGATGCTGCGCGCCGGCACCACGACCGCCTGCGACGTCACCGTGCCGTTCGACGGCTGGCTGGAGACGATGGCGCAGAGCGGCATGCGTTTCTATGCGGCGCCGACTTTCGCGTCGGCTCGCTGGGGCATGTCCTCGCCGCAGACCGTGACCTGGAAGTGGGACGAGGCCGCCGGCCTCGCGCAGTTCGAGAAGGCCAGGCGGGTGATGGACGAGGCGGAGGCGCACAATTCAGGCCGCCTCGATGCCGTGGTCTTCCCGGCGCAGATCGACACCGTGACGCCGGACCTGTTCGCGGCGGGCCGCAAGCATGCCGACGAGTCGGGCCGCCGCTTCTCGACCCATGTCGGCCAGTCGGTCGTCGAGGTGCGCGAGATGATCCGCCGCCACAACATGACGCCCATCCAGTGGGCCGCGCAGAACGGACTGATGAAGTCCGACACGATCATGGCGCACTGCATCCTGCTCGACGACCATCCGCAGATTAACTGGCACACGCGAAAGGACCTCGACCTGATCGCCGAGGCCGGCGCGTCGGTGGCGCACTGCCCGCAGCCCTTCGCGCGTTATGGCCTGGCGATGGACCATGTCGGCCGCTATCGCGCGCGCGGCGTCAATGTCGGCCTCGGCACCGACTGCGCACCGCACAATCTGATCGAGGAGATGCGGCTCGCGATCGTCGCAGGCCGCCTGATGAGCGAGGACATCCGCAGCCTCGACACCGCCGGCGCCTTCGAGGCCGCGACCTTCGGCGGTGCGGCGGCACTCGGCCGCGACGATATCGGCGCGCTGGCGCCCGGCATGTCGGCCGACATCGTGCTGGTCGACCTCAACCATCCGCTGATGCAGCCGGCGCGCGACCCGCTGCGCTCCTTCGTCTTCCATGCCGCCGATCGCGCGGTGCGGACCGTGCTGGTGGACGGCGAGATCGTGCTGAAGGACGGCGATCCGGTCCATCTCGATCCGGTCGCGGCCATGGAACGCCTGGCCGAGGCGCAGGCCCGCATGCTGCGCGATTCGGTCAAGCTCGACTACGCCAACCGTCCCGGCGACGAGATCTCGCCGCTGTCGCTGCCGATTGCGTAACCTTGTCATCGCGAGCGGGGTAACCCCCGCTCTGGAGCGCAGCGAAGGATCTAACGCCAGCGACGCAGTACTCTGGTCGCTCGGCTAGGTCCTTCGCTGGCGCTCAGGACGACAATAGGCTTACCCCTCGTTGCTGTCGTCCGGCGCGTCGGGCGTCAGAGCCTGGGCAACCGCGTCGTCGACCGTCTCGAGCCAGATGAACTCGAGCGTGTTGCGGACCTCCTCGGGGATGTCGTCGTAGTCGCGCCTGTTGCGCGCCGGCAGCATCACGCGCGTGATGCCCGCCGCCGCCGCGGCCACGACCTTCTCCTTGATGCCGCCGACCGGCAGCACCAGTCCGCGCAGGCTGATCTCGCCCGTCATCGCGGTGTCGCTGCGGATGGTGCGGCCCGTCATCAGCGACGCCAGCGCCATGAACATCGCGACACCGGCGCTCGGCCCGTCCTTGGGCGTGGCGCCGGCCGGCACGTGGACATGGATGTCGTTCTTCTCGAACAGGACGGCATCGAGGCCGATCGACTTCGCCTTGTTCTTGAGCACGCTGAGCGCGGCCTGCGCGCTCTCGCGCATCACCTCGCCGAGCTGGCCGGTGAGGATCAGCTTGCCGTGGCCGGGCGAGCGCGTGGCCTCGATGAACAGGATGTCGCCGCCCACCGGCGTCCAGGCAAGGCCTGTCGCCACGCCGGGCACGCTGGTGCGCATGGCAACGTCGTTCTCGAAGCGGACCGGTCCCAGCAGCTCCTCGATGTCGGCCGTGCCGATCTGCACCCGGGTCGCTGAGCCTTCGGCGACCTGCACCGCGACGTGGCGCAACGCGCGGCCGATCTCGCGCTCCAGCCAGCGGACGCCGGCCTCGCGCGTGTAGCCACCGATGATCAGCTTCAGGGCGTCGTCGTCGATGCCGGCCTGTTCGGCCGTGAGGCCGTTGGCTTCGAGCTGGCGGCGAACGAGGTAGCGCTTGGCGATCTGCAGCTTCTCGCCTGCCGTGTAGCCGGTGAGCGAGATGATCTCCATGCGGTCGCGCAACGGGCCGGGGATCGTGTCCAGCATGTTGGCCGTGGCGATGAACACGACGCGGCTCAAGTCGAACGGCACGTCGAGATAGTTGTCGCGGAACGTGCCGTTCTGCTCGGGGTCGAGCACCTCGAGCATCGCCGCCGACGGATCGCCGTGCACGCCGCTGCCCATCTTGTCGATCTCGTCGAGCATCATCACGCAGTCGCGCGAGCCGGCCTTGCGGATCGCCTGGATGATCGTGCCGGGCAGTGCGCCGATATAGGTGCGCCGATGGCCGCGGATCTCGGCCTCGTCATGGACGCCGCCGAGACTAACGCGCGCGAACTTGCGGCCCATGGCCCTGGCGATCGACTGGCCGAGCGAGGTCTTGCCGACGCCCGGAGGTCCGGCGAAGCACAGGATCGGCGCCTTGCCTTCGGGCGCCAGCTTGCGCACGGCGAGATACTCGACGATGCGCTTCTTGATCTTCTCCAGGCCGAAATGATCGGCGTCGAGCACGCGCCGCGCCTCGGCGATGTCGATCGGCTGCGTCTCGGGCAGCGCCCAGGGCAGCTCGACCAGCGTGTCGAGATAGGTGCGGATCATGCCGTGCTCGGCCGACGCCTCGGGCGTGCGCTGCAGACGGCGCAATTCCTTGCGCGCGGCAGTCTCGGCCTCCGGCGGCATCTTCGCGTCGGTGATCGCCTTGTCGAGATCGGCGATCGCCTGCTTGTTGGAATCGTCCTCGCCCAACTCGCGCTGGATGGCGGCCATCTGCTCGCGCAGCACCATCTCGCGCTGGCGGGCGTCGAGCGAACTCTTGGTCTGCTTCCCGATCTCGCTGCTGATGCGCAGCACTTCCAGGCGCCGGGACAGAAGCTGGGTCACCTTGTCGAGACGCGGCACGAGATCGAGCGCTTCCAGGATCTCCTGCTTCTCGCTGGGCTTGGAGTCGAGATAGGAGGCCGCGAGATCGGCGAGGGCGCCGGCCGAAGTCGTGTTCTCGACGGTCTGCCGCAGCTCCTGCGGCACCTGCGGCAGCAGTTCGAGCGTGTCGCGGATCTGCTGCTTCAGCACGAGGAAGCGGGCTTCGATCTCCGGTCCGGTCGTGGTCGGCTCGACCAGGTGCAGGCCGCGCGCCAGCAGGAACGGATGTCCCTCGACGAAGTCGGTGATGCGGAAACGCTGAACGCCCTGGCACACGATGTGATGGTTGCCGTCGGGCGTGGTGACGTAACGCAGGATGTTCGCGACCGTGCCGACCGGATGGAGATCGGCCGGCACCAGCTCTTCCTTCGTGGGGTCGCGCTGCAGCACCAGCAGGATCTGGCGCTGTTCGCGCACGGCCTGCTGGATGGCGGCGACCGACGAGGGCCGGCCGACGCTCACCGGGAACACCATCTCGGGAAACAGGACGAGGTCGCGCACCGGCACGACGATCAGGGCGTCGGACGGCAGGGGCTTCGCGTCGGGCTTCGACTCGGCTTTCGCGCTCACGGACTGCATCACGTCATCCTGCGGGCTCATGGCTGCCTCCGCGTACTTGCCTTGGCCAGGGTCACCACCAGGCAACCGTTGGCCTCGAAGCGTCGCACCTCGCCATACACGCCGGACGGAAGGGCCACCCGACGCTCGAAACGGCCCTGCGGCAGCTCCATGCGATGAATCTTGGCCGTGCGCAGCTCGGCGGGAACGGTGCGTTCACCGCACAGGACGAGCGTGCCGTTCTCGATCACCGCCTCGACCGTCTGCACGTCGACGCCCGGCAGCGCGGCCAGGATCAGCACTTCGCGCTCGGTCTCGAGCACGTCGACCGGCGGCTCCCAGTTGGCGCGCAGGCGGCCGGCCGTCTGCGGCCTGAATACCTGGCCATGCAGCCGTTCGGCCTGCGCCAGCATCTGCAGCGCCTCCGACCACATCCAGTCTCTGGGATCGCCTCTCTTCATGAACCCGGGCCTCCAATTCCCGCCCCAATGTGGGAATTGGAACGGCCGGCGACAACTACCGCGTCCGACCCGGCACCAGAGCGAGCCAGAGCGAGATCACGGTCGAGCCGATGGCGACCGCCTGCAGCAGCGACAGCGGCTCGTGGAGGATCAGGATGCCGCTCACGATCGCCACGATCGGAATGGCAATCGAGGAGAGCGCCGCCACCTGGGCCGGCAGGAGCTTCACCAGGGTGAACCAGACCATGGTGCCCAGCGCCATCGGGATGGCACCGGTATAGATCGTGGCGATCAGGACCTTCGTGGACGGCCAGTGCGTCGGCAGCCCGTCGAAGATCAGCGCGCCCAGGGCGACCGGCGGCAGGGTGATCACGATCTGCCAGAAGGTGAGCGAGGGACCCATGCCCGACCAGTTCGTGCGCTTCACCACGAAGGTGCCGACCGCCCAGCAGAAACCGGCCAGCAGCCCCCAGAACAGGCCGAGCGGCGCGGTGGCGTAGCTCTGGAAATTGGGGATCATCAGCGCCGCAACCGCGCCGGCACCGATCGCCAGCGCGGCCAGCAGGCGGCCCGTCAGCTTCTGGCCGAACACGAGGAAACCCAGCAGCGCCACCCAGAGCGGCATCGTATAGGCCAGCACCGAGGCGTGGCCGGACGGGACGTAGAGCACCGCAAGCGACGTCGCGATGTTCCAGATGCCGATGTTCATCGCCGAGGCGAGGACGAGTGCCGGCCACTTGCCCCTGGGGACGGCGAAGTTCTCGCGACGTATCAGCAGGATCGCGGTCAGCACGAGCGCGCCGGTCGACAGAACGATGGTGCGGAACGTCAGGACCGGCAGCTCGTCGAGCGCGATCCGGAACAGCGGCCAGTTGGTGCCCCAGACCAGGGTGAGGGCGCCGAGAAGCGCCAGCACCTTGGGCGAAACGCGGGACATGGGCGGGGGGCGGGCGGGGCGGGGACGATCAGGCCTGGGGTTCGTCCGGCGCCTGCAGATAGCAGCCTTCGATGCGCCAGCTGCCGTCGGCCTGCCGCGACATCGGGTAGAAGGCGGTGACCGGCCGTCCGTCGGGACCGATCACATGGACCTTCTGCGTCGGCATTCCCTGCAGGGTGACGATCTCGCGGAATTCGACCGCGCGCGGCCGGTAGACCGGTCGATAGCCCTGCCGCACCATATCCATGAAGGTCTCAGACGTGCCGAACATGCCCTGGATGCTGGGCGACGCGTAGCCGAAGGCCGCCTCGCCATCGTCGCGGCGGAAGGCCTCGATCTGGCGCTCGATCACGTCGCGGATGGCGCTCCGGTCGGGCTCGGAAAGCTGCGCTTGCGCCGGCAGCGCCAGGGCAAGGAGTGCGCCGAGAAGGGCAAGGAAACGCAGGGGCATGGCGGCACTCTACGCCCGCGACGGTGGTGAGGCGACCACCGCGGAGGTCCGGTCGAGGCGGGAAAACGCCGTGCAGACGGCGCCAGCGGGCCGTTCCCGGCCTCGATCTGCGGGCGATGGCGGCGCCCGGTCGCAGGCACAAATGGCCCTGTGACTCGGCTTGCATCGCCGGGGCAGTTTCATTAGGGTGCGCCCCTCTTCGTCGGGCCTCTCGGGGTTCGGCTGTGCGCCCGTAGCTCAACTGGATAGAGCATCTGACTACGAATCAGAAGGCTGGAGGTTCGACTCCTTCCGGGCGCGCCATTTCTCTCTCAGTAAATACAGCCTTTCATCGCTTCGTCTGTGTGGCGACGTCGACTGCGACGAGTGGCGGAAGCCACCCGGTAGCCACGGAGATTCAAAAGGAAAATTTCTAGTCCCGTGACGGGGTGCTTTGCACTTGTCCTGCTAGCCGGTAGTTGCTGGCTTCAATCCGCGAACGCCATGTTCGCTTGCACACTACTGTGGCAGCTGATCCCACGTCCGGCCGGCGAGCATCCGACCCGTACGCTTCTTATTCACGCCAGCCCATTGCTTGAAATGAAACGCCACGTTCGCCTTGATGCACTGGTCGCGGATTGAACGAACCCACTCAGGCTGCATCGGCCGCGCCTTGGGGCCACTCTTGCCCCCCCGGCGATGGCCCAATCATGTCCGTGAGGTCGAGCCCTTCCAGCGGCCCCAAGAGAGGCTCAAGACCACCCAAATGTGCATCGGCCAAGGCAGCGCAGACGATAGCTCCTCTGTCCTTTCAGCCCTCTTGGTAAGCACCTGATAGGTGTGCTGGGGAGTGGCGACCATAGCCGCGAAAACTTCATGGATGAATTTAAGCGGCACGTCCTCGTGGAAGAGGTCCGACATGGAATTGACGAAGATCATGCGGCCCGTCTTCCAGCGCTTGGGGATTTCTAGCGCCGCGCAGTCGAGATTGATCCGCCCGTTCCACTTGTAGCGGCCACCGGACTTTCGAGTGATCCCCCTGTACTTCGGCTGGCCCATGAGTTCGAGCCGCGCAGCGAGGCGCATGACGTAGCAGTTCGCGCATCCGGGCGAGAGGACGGTACAGCCCGCGACTGGATTCCATTTCGCCTCCGTCCACTCGATAGGTGAGTTGGTGACCATGCAATTGCCTGGCGGCAAATTGCGGGCAATGGCCACTGGCCCCAGGCTGGGGCGCCTCACAGCAGCACTCCTTGTGACAGGCGCTTGGCAATCCCTGGTCATGTACGGCAAGTTCACGGCCCTACTGTCGAGGTGATCGACTTCTCGCAGCTACCCGAAGCGGATAGACATGAGCGCGTTGGTGCCACAGACGCTTTACGACAAGATTTGGAATACCCACGTCGTCGAGCGATTGGGCGATGAGACGTATGTCCTCTACGTCGACCGGCACCTGATCGACGAAGTGCACAGCCCCCAGGCTTTCGACGGGCTGCGCCGTGCAGGGCGGCCCGTGCGGCGGCCGGCTGCGACCCTGGCGGTCGTCGATCACAATGTGCCGACTTCAGAGAGGAAGGCCGGCATCACGGAGCCTCGTTCCCGGGCACAGGTGGCAGCACTCGAGGCCAACGTCGCCGCGTTCGGAGTGCCATACATTCCGTTGCACGACGCGCGGCAGGGCATCGTCCATGTAGTTGGTCCGGAACTGGGCTTTTCGTTACCAGGTCAGACCATCGTTAGCGGCGACTCACATGCCTCGACGCACGGGGCGCTGGGTGCCCTCGCCTTCGGAATCGGCGCATCAGAGGTCGAGCATGTACTGGCAACGCAGACGCTGGTGCTGAAGAAAGCCGGTAACTTTAAAGTCGAGGTGTCCGGCGGCCTGCCCTTCGGCACCTCTGCCAAGGACTTAGCGCTCGCCATCGTCGGACATGTCGGCGCGGCCGGCGGCAACGGCCACACGATCGAATTCTGCGGCGATACGATTGCGGGGCTGGACATGGCCGGGCGTATGACCGTGTGCAACATGGCAGTCGAGGCCGGCGCACGTACCGGGATGATTGCACCCGACGAGACGACGTTCGCCTATGTGCGCGGCCGTCAGCTGGGACCGAAGGGCGAAGCGCTCGATCGCGCAATCGCTTGGTGGCGTACGCTGCCGTCCGACCTCGGCGCCTCCTGGGACAGGGTGGTCATGATCGATGCCTCGCACATCGCGCCAATGGTGACATGGGGTACCAACCCGGAAGCGGTCGTGCCGATCACCGGCGCGGTACCTGATCCAGAGAACGAGATGGACGCGCAACGCCGCACCCAACACCGCCGCATGCTCGACTATATGGGCCTCGCGCCGGGACAGAAGCTCGCCGGCCTCAAGATCGATGTCGTGTTCATAGGCTCCTGCACCAACGGCCGAGTTGAAGACCTCCGTGCGGTTGTCGCGGTGCTGCGGGGACGCAAGGTCGCACCAGGAGTGCGCGCGCTGGTCGTGCCGGGTTCCGGCCTGGTTAAGCGGCAGGCGGAGGCAGAGGGACTGGATCGCGTGCTCATTGAGGCGGGCTTCGAATGGCGCGAGCCCGGCTGCTCAATGTGTCTCGCCATGAATGAGGACCGGCTTACGCCGGGGCAGCGCTCGGCCAGCACGTCGAACCGCAACTTCGAAGGACGGCAGGGCCCTGATGGCCGCACCCACCTCGTCTCGCCTGCGATGGCCGCCGCCGCCGCCGTGACTGGAGCGCTGGCTGACGTGCGCGAGTTTGGCTAGCCCCGCGTCGATCAGCAGGCTTTATGAGCTGCGGCAGGCGAGGCCTTCGAGGAATGCGTGGCCCCGCGGAGTTACTTCGACAACTGGTCCCTTGCGGACCACGAACCTTTGATCGGTGCACTCTTCCCAGACCGGGAGGCGCGGACACGACGTGCGCCAACTCTCGATGACTTCTGCATGCAACCGCGGTTCCTTCGCTAGCCAAGCTAACAAGTCGCGTACCAGAGGTTCTATCGTGGGTTCCATGAGGGGCAGCCTGGAAGCCCCCGCGTCATACGTCAAAGATGTCATGCATTCTCTTTCCATACTTCTTCGATATGACGGCACGCTTGGATGAGTAGGCGGCTGCATTGTTCGATTCGACGACGAGCGGCCGCTAGCCCGGGATGCGAATCCTTTGCGTAATCCGGCGGACAGATGTCCGAAACCGGACATAACCTTACGTCTCTGACTAGGCCTCGGTAACGTCAGTGTAACCACACAGCACATCGTACCGGCGACCTTGAACGGACCCCCAACTATTGGCCGTTTTGGACACGCTGCTTCCAGCCTGTTGCTGCCGCACCTAACAGAAGTGGAGTTGACTGCCGGTCAGTCGCTCGGCGTGGCGGGCGAGCGGCCTCATCTCACCTACTTCCCTGTCGACTGCCTGCTCAGCATGGTATCGACCGAGGGTGTCGAAGCGCTGAGTGTCGGGCGGGAGGGCACGAGTTTTCCCGATCTCGCGCTGAAGGCTGCAAACCTTCCGTTGGACGTTGTCGTCTCAATCGGTGGGCGCGCGTGGTCGATGAAAACTTCCAGGCTGCAGGCCATGGCCGCGGCGGATGACGCGATCCATAGGAGGCTTGCCGAAGCGCACCACGCCGCGTTCTGCGAGACGGCGCTCGTTTCGATCGGGCGCGCAAAGGGCTCGCGGATGGGGGATTTGGCACGCTGGCTCCACCGCGGGTGCGAAGTCACGGGGAGGGTGTCCTTGGCCATCAGCCACGCACACCTCGCAAGCTTGCTTGGGACCAGGCGCCAAACCATTACTACCAATCTCGCCGAGATGGAGGGAATGAACCTCATTGCGACTCGGCGAACCCTCATCACCGTTCGCGACCTGGCCGGCCTCGCGCGGATCAGTGATAAGCCTGCTTATTAGATTGCTCCCGGGTCTGGGCCACTACTCGACGCGCGCCAAACTTCGTGAATTGTCCGAAAAAGCGGACCAACTACTTTGGTCCAGCTCAGGACAGTCGGTGTCGCGTACTAGTCATCGCGACGTATTTTATCGACGGCCTCGACCGGCGCGCGACCGCAGCGGTTCAACTCAATCACGCGGGCGGCGGGCCGGGCGGTGGCTCGCGGAGGGGCGGCATGGGCGGGACTGGAGTCGGCTTGGAACCGGGTGGCGGTTCGCGGGGTGCTTCATTTGGGGGTCTGGGGATGCGCGCCATGCCGTCGCTCTCTTCGTTCTGCTTTCCAATATGCCCAGAAAGGCTACTCGGGAGCCGTTACGGCGTCACTCGATTGCTAGCGGTTTCTCTTGTCTTGATACAGGAACTGGTATGGACCGATCGCCAACGCGGTCGCGTACAATGGCGGTTATCGCAGTCTGACCAGCAATCCGATTCCGATCGGCGACCAAACCCTGTGGGCCCTCGGGACCGTAAACAACGGTCCCTTCAGCTGCTGGTCACACACCGGGCCAATGGCGCCTTATAATCCAGCCGTCTTGCCAACCAGGACAAACATCTCACTCGGCGCGTCAACCACGATTGCGCCCCCAAATTTGAAGTCCAGACAGATAAACGAAATAAACGCAACAAACGAAACGAACGAATCGAAGGTCGCACCCCCCGAATCCGGAGGTCGCGCCACTCTATATTGTGCCTCTTCGGATCCGTACCTCAGGATCTCGTGGGTCTTCCCGATCTTGTCTCCCCCTGACGGGAGGGTTTCAGGCATTCAGGCTCGGCCGCGTCTCCCGGGAGGTTCGACTGGTTTCGCGCACGCCATTTCTCTCTTGTCGAATAGGTGAACCGGGATACCGTTCGATCGCGCGCCGGCGGAGAGGGCGCTGATCGATGCAACGAACTTTCATCAACCTGATGCGCGGTGATCCCGCGCCCCGGTTCACGGCCGCGACGGCGAGCAATCCACGCTACATCTTCGATACGGTGGCGGGACGCTACGTCGTGCTCTGCTTCTTCGTCTCGGGCAGCACGCCGGGCGGTGCCGCGGCGCTCGAGGCGGTGGCCGCCAACCGGCACCGGTTCGACGACGAGCGGGTGTGTTTTTTCGGTGTGACCGTCGATCCGACGGACAAGGCGAGCGGCCGCGTTCAGCAGAGCCTGCCGGGAGTGCGCCACTTCTGGGACTTCGACGGCAGCGTCTGCCGCCTCTATGGCGCGCTGCCGCGCGACGCCGGGCCGGATGGGCAGGTCGGCGCGCGGCAGTTCTGGGTCGTGCTCGACCCGACCCTGCGCGTGCTGCAGATCATCCCATTCAAGCCGGGCGGGGGGGGACTGCGCCGAACTGTTCGCCTGTCTCGACGCGCTGCCGCCCGCGCACCTGCATGCCGGCCAGCCCGTGCAGGCGCCGGTGCTGGTCCTGCCCAACGTCTTCGAGCCCAACTTCTGCCGCAGCCTGATCCACCTGCACGAGGCGGATGGCGGCCGCGACACCGGCTTCATGAGCGACGTTTCCGGCAAGACCGTCGAGCTGAAGGATCCCGCCCGCAAGCGCCGGCGAGACTTCATCGTCGAGGACGAGGAGGTGATCCTCGCGGTGCAGCGGCGCATCAGGCGACGCATCGTGCCGGAGATCGCCCGCCTGTTCTTCTTCGAGGCCACGCGCATCGAGCGTTATCTCGTCGGCTGCTACACGGCGGAGGAGGGCGGCCACTTCGCGGCCCATCGCGACAACACGACCAGGGGCACGGCGCATCGGCGCTTCGCGGTGTCGATCAATCTCAACGAGGACTTCGAGGGCGGTGAGGTGAGCTTCCCGGAATACGGGCCGCGCGGTTTCAAGCCGCCGGTGGGCGGCGCCGTGGTCTTCTCCTGTTCGCTGATGCATGCGGTCTCGACCGTTTCGCGCGGCCGGCGCTACGCCTTCCTGCCGTTCCTCTACGACGAGGCCGCAGCCAGGATCCGGGTGGCCAACAATCAGTTCCTCGATCCCTCGGTCGGCGCGTACAAAGGCGGCTGACCTCAGACCAGTTCGGGACCGTGTCGAAATTCCTTCGCTATGTCGGCCTTATCGGCCTTCTCGCCCTCGCCGGCGTCGCGGCCTGGCTGTTCGGCCGGGGCGAGTTACTCGTCTCCGGGCCGCGAACCGACTATTTCCTCTACCTCGCGGCGCTGCTTGCGCTCGTCCTCGTCCTCGCGCGCTGGCCGCGTCTCTCCGGCGTGCTGCTCGTGCTCGCCTGTGTCGAGTTCGCCTGGGGTCTCGGGTCCTGGGCGCTGGCGCCGCCGGGTTCGCCTTCGCTGCTGCCGCCGGTCAGTGCCGAGCCGGCGCGTTTCCAGTGGCATCCGCTGCTGCAGGCGGTGCCGGCGCCGGGCCTCGCCTTCACCAGCGCGACCGGGCTCGCCATCCGGCACTCGTCCCAGGGCACGCGCGGCCGCGATCCCGATCCGGCGCGGCTGGCCGCCAGCGGCGTCGTGGCGACCTTCGGCGGCTCGGCGACCTACGATATCGGCAACGGCGAGGGCGACACCTGGCCCGAGCGGCTGGACGCGGCACTGCGCGACGATGGGCTGGTCGTCGTCAATCATGGCGTGCCGGGCTACACGACGGCCGAGCATGTGCTGCAGACGGCCTTTTACCCTGAGAAGTTCGGCAAGGCGCCGCGTTGCGCGGTCTACTTTGTGGGCTGGAACGATCTGCGCAATTCGCACATTCCCAAGCTCGATGCCGGCTATGCCGACTTCCACATGCCGAGCCAGGTCGATTCCCTGAAGGTGCGGAGGGTCGGAGGCTCCAACGTAACGATCTCACCGGTGCTCACCGTGCTGACGCGCCTCGTCTCCGCCGAAGTCGACACGGTGCGGTACGCCAAGGACCCCTACGCGCTGCCGCCGGTCGCCGGCCCCGATGCGGCGGCCGCCACGATTTTCGAGCGCAACGTCCGCTCGATCTCCGCGCTCAATCGGGCGCGCGGCACGCCGACCATCTGGGTCGGGCAGGTCGTCAATCCCGACCGCCTGATGGGCGAGGGCCTGTACGGCTGGCTGCCGCGCGTGCGCGACCGCGATCTGCCGAGGTTGCTGAGGGAATCGAACGCCCTGCTGCAACGGACGGCCAAGGCCCTGGGCGACACCTACGTCGCGCTGCCGGAGGAGGCGTTCGGTCCGGCCGATTTCGTGGATCAGGGACATTTCTCGGCGGCCGGCGCGCGCCGATTCGCGGCGCTGCTGGCCCCTGCCGTGCGCGAGGCTTGCCGCTAGGCGCACGGGATTCTACTCCTGTCGCATGGCTTCTCCCTCTCGCGTCATCCTCATCACCGGTGCCTCCTCGGGCATCGGCGCCGCAACCGCCCGCGCCCTGGCCGCGCCCGATACGGCGATCGCCCTGCACGCGCGGCGCAACCGGACCGGCCTCGAACGGGTCGCGGGATTCGTGACCGGTGCGGGCGCCCAAGCGCTCATCCTCGAAGGCGATCTCGCCGAAACCGGCACGGCGGCGCGTCTGGTCGACGAGACGGTGAAGGCGTACGGTCACCTCGACATCATCGTCAGCAATGCCGGGTTCGCGAACCGCACCCAGGTCGGTGAACTGGATCGGGCGGCCTGGGACGCCAGCCAGAACGCGATGACCGCCGCCTTCTTCGAACTGGCGACCGCCGCCAAGCCGTGGCTGATCAAGGCGGGTGCGGCGGGGCGGCTCGTCGGCGTCTCCTCCTTCGTGGCGCATGCTTTTGCACGCGGCCTCATGACCTTTCCCGCCTCGGCCGCCGCCAAGGCCGGCGTCGAGGCCTTCGCCAAGGCCTTCGCCGTCGATATCGCCGGCTCGGGCGCCACGGTGAACTGCGTGGCACCGGGTTTCATCGAGAAGGATCCCGATGCCCATGCCGCCGTGCCGCGCGCCGGCATGGAGAAGGTGACCCAGTCGATCCCGATGGGCCGCTACGGCAAGCCCGCTGAAGTGGCGGCGCTGATCGCCTTCCTGTGCTCCCCGGCCGCGAGCTACATCACCGGCCAGACGGTGCACGTGAACGGCGGCGTCACGCTCTAGCAACTCGGCAACTCCGGCGACGAAAACTATTGCGCTCGGCAACCATTGAGGTCGACTGCCGTTGCCGTGATGGCGGAACAGATGTCCGCGGGGGTCGCTGCCGCTATGAAAGAGTTGGATCGCGCTGGGCTGTTCGAACTCTTCGTCGACGGACTGCCTGACTACGCCCTCTGTCTCCTCGACATCGACGGGACCATCCTGAGCTGGAACGCCGGGGCCAGCAGGCTGATGGGGTACGCCTCCCAGGAAGTCGTTGGCCGGAATGTGTCGCTTCTCTATGCGGCGGAGGAAGCTGCGACCAAACCGGCGATGGGGCGGGAAGAAGCGGCAGCCCACGGTCGCTACGAGCACACGGGTCGGCGGGTCCGCCGGGACGGAACCGAGATCGAAGCCCAAACCGTGCTGATCCCGCTTCATGCCGTCGACAAGACTCTCATGGGCTACGGCATGCTGATTCGCGAACCCACCGGCCTCCCTCGAACGGCGCCGACGCTGGCAGCCTCGGGAAAGTTGATCACCCTGCCGCGTCCAAAGAGAATCCTCGTGGTCGACGACAATGCACAGATCCTGGAGACGATCGACGCTCAACTCACCAGCCTTGGCTACAGGGTCATCGCCGCCGCTGACGCTGCGGCGGCTCTGGATATTCTGACCGGACCCGGCGACATAGACCTGCTGCTGACGGACGTGGTCATGCCCGGCGGCATGAACGGAAGCCAGCTCGCGGTGGAAGCACGCCGGCTCCGCCCCGGGATCAAGGTGCTGTTCACGTCCGGCTACTTCGAAGTCGCGCTCGTGCGAGATGGCAAGCTCGACGAAGGCACCCAGGTCCTCGCAAAGCCCTATCGCAAACACCAGCTCGCGCAGAGCGTGAGCGAGGCGCTGTCGAACGAGTCCGACCCGGCACGATAATCGCTCCGGGCACCCCAAGGGCCTGCAGGCAATACATTGGCAACAAGCATTCGGCGGGCCCTTTCGGTGCTGGGCCGGGAGCTTTCGTTCCGAACGCGCATCGTCCTGATGTTGGCGACCTATGCCGTCATGAGCGCGGCGGTGGTCGCCGTCATCCTGCAGCAACTCCGAGCGGATGTCGTCGTCGCCAGTCAGAATACCCTGAAGGCCTTCGCCCAGCTCAGCGACGAACAGACGGCACGCACCTTCCAGAACGTCGAGCAGACCTTGGAGGGACTCGAAGCGCAACTTCTGCCCGCGATGCGCTCCGCTCTCGGCGATATGCCTTCGCTGAGCGCCGAACTGCGGCGCCTTATCGAGAGCCGACCCTTCCTGAGCGCGGTCACGGTACTCGACAGCGAGGGCCACGTTCTTTTCAGCAGCGAGAGAGACGTCGTAGGTCTCGACCTCTCGGACAGGGCCTACTTCATCGACAGCCGGAGCCGCCCCGGCCTTCGCTTCCAGCTCGGAACACCGGTTCGCTCTCGCGCGACAGGGGAATGGCTGCTTCCCGCCTCCCGCAGCGTGCGCCTGCCCAGTGGAGAGTTTGCCGGTGTCATCCTTGCGTCCGTGAACCCGCACTTCTTCGATCGGGTTTGGACCGTGGAAGGAACGATCAAGGGTCAGTCGACGGCGCTGTGGCGGATCGACGGTGCGATGATCATGCGTAGCCCCTTCGCCGAGCAGGACATTGGCCGCACGACCTTCAGTCCGGAACTCATGCGCCGGGTGAGCGGGGGAGCGATGCAGGGCACCTTCGAGATTGCGAGCGGCGTCGACGGCGAGCACCGCCTGGTCGCCTTCCGTCGGCTTGCCGACTTTCCCGGATTCGTGATTACCGTGATGCAGACGGCGGATCAGGCGCTCAAACCCTGGCGCCACATCGCCCGCCTCGCCGCCGCCGGATGGGCGGTCTCGCTGGCGACGCTGTGCGCCCTCGGCATGTGGCTGGTCACCGAATGGAATGCCCGACGCGCCGAAGAGGACCGATATCTCATGCTGTTCGACGCGAATTCCTATCCCATGGCCGTTCTCGACCGCGCATCACGCGCTTTGCTCGCGGTGAACGATGCAGCGCTGCAGGAATACGGGTGGTCGAGGGAGGAAGCGCTACGGATGTCGGCGAGCGATTTCTACGCTCCGGGCAACGTGCTGGAGGAGGGGGCCATTCACGAAGCGAGCGGCTCGAGCCGTGGTCGCATCGTCACTGGCCAGCGGCACCGGCGGAAGAATGGCACGATCATGGACGTCGAACT
The DNA here is from genome assembly GCF_965279625.1 of Reyranella sp. Taxonomy (GTDB): domain Bacteria; phylum Pseudomonadota; class Alphaproteobacteria; order Reyranellales; family Reyranellaceae; genus Reyranella. The sequence goes on along the minus strand of NZ_OZ257251.1, from coordinate 2,992,306 downwards.
GAGATCGCGGCCGATCCGGTTCGGCAACGTCCCTGCGACCCTGGTCATGACACAGAACATCACGGGCCAGATCAGGGCGGAGCAGGAGCGCCAGGTCGCCGAGGAGGAGCTGCGCGAAACGCAGGAGCGCTACCGCACCCTGTTCGAAGCCGCCCCCTACGCCGCTCTAGTGACCGACCGCGAGACGCTTCGTGTGCTGGCGGCGAACGATGCGGCCGTGAAGCTCTATGGCCGGTCGAGGGACGAATTGCTCGCCCTGACAGCCGAGGAATTTTACGTCCCGGCAGATCGGCCGGCGATGACGCGTCGGCGCCGCGATTTCTCGGCCGACGTCACGACCGTCGTGCAGGGCGTGCGCCATCGTCGGCGCAATGGAAGCCTGATGTCGGTCGAGATGGCAGTGCGGCTGATCGAGTACCAGCACAGGGCGGCGGCCCTGACTATCGTCACCGATGTGGGGGAGCGTCTCCGGACAGAGCAGGCCCGCGAAGCGGCGGAAGAGCAACTTCGCCAGGCTCAGAAGATGGAAGTCGTCGGACAACTCACCGGCGGCATCGCCCACGATTTCAACAATCTCCTGACGGTCATCCTCGCCAACACCGACGAGGTCCAGGAAGAGGAAGGCCTGGATCCGCGGGTCAAGGCGCGTCTGGAGCAGATCGCCAAGGCGGTGCTCAGGGCGGCGGAGCTGACGAGTCAGCTGCTGGCCTTTTCCCGCAAGCAGGCCCTCAATCCGAAGGCGACCGATCTCAATGACCTGGTCGTCACCACGGGCAAACTGTTGCGACGCACGCTGGGCCGCCATATCGAGTTCGTTGTCGATCTCGCCGCCGACCTGTGGCCGGTCGATATCGACCGCGCCCAGCTCGAGACGGCGCTGATCAATCTCTGCGTCAACGCGCGGGATGCGACGCCCGGCGGCGGCAGGATGTTCATCCAGTCCAGAAACATCGCCTACCAGGCCGGTGTCGAGCCGGAGAATCCCGACATCGACGCCCGGGACTATGTGAGGCTGAGCGTAACGGACACCGGGACCGGCATGCCGGCGGACGTGCTGGCCAAGGTGTTCGAGCCTTTCTTCACGACGAAGGATGTGGGGAAGGGAAGCGGCCTTGGTCTCAGCATGGTGTACGGCTTCATCAAGCAGTCCGGGGGCGCCATCGGGATCAAGAGCGAAGTCGGGCGGGGCACCACCGTCAATCTCTACCTGCCGCGCAGCGACGGCGCCGTCGAGTTGGCCGCTGCGCCCGGTGCCGGCACCCTGCTGACGGGCAGCGAGCGAATCCTGGTCGTCGAGGACGAGCCCCAGGTTCGTGAAGACGTGGCGCGACAGCTCAGGAGTCTGGGATACGAGGTCGCGGAGGCCGCCGATGGTGCGGCCGGGCTGGCTGCGTTCGACGCCGCGAAAACGCCCTACGACCTTCTCCTCACCGATATCGTGATGCCCGGACCTTTGAGTGGCAAGGCTCTTGCCGAACAGGTGGCACGCCGCTGGCCTGGAACCGCCGTCGCCTTCATGTCCGGCTATGCGGAAGGGACCAAGGCGTCCAATCTTCTGACCAAACCGTTCCGCAAGCACGACCTGGCGAAGCATGTGCGCGAGGCCCTCGATTCAGCCCTGATCTGAGGCTCGCACGCCTGCAATCAGTCGGGAGTCCGCCTCAGGATTTGTTCGATTTCCATCCCGAGACCCAGCCAGTCGTTGGCCTCCACCAGCGTGCGAAAGACGTGTGTTTCGACTTGATGCTTGGCGGTGAGGGCCATGAACATGCGGCTCAGCCCGAAGGTTACGTCGGTCGCGGCGAGGAATGACCATCTGGTATTGCCCCATCGCGCATCTGTCCGTTCCGCGTAGATGGCCAGCCGCCGCAGATCGGCAGAGGTCAGAGGTGTCGTGCTTCCCCTGAAGTCGAAGATGAGACTGAGCCCCTCCTTGAAGCCGGGGAGATTCACGAGCTCGGCGAACGACTGTTCGAGCTCGTCGATATCCATGCTCTGCTTGGCGCGTAGCACGATCACGCCCAGGTCTCTATTGAAGCGGATCGTATGAGCCATCATGCCCCTCTCTGAGGGTGCAGCGTACAGTCGGAGCAGTACTGTAGGGCCAGGGGGCGGCAGAGTCCCGTGCGGATGTGCCGCCGGGAGTGACCTCGCGCGACAGTTGCGGGGGCGGGCGGGGCTAATGCGCGGCGGTGGGCCGACCATTCAGCCGATCGAGCGCACCAGCCGGATGATGTCGATGCCCTTGGTGTCGATGCCGAACCAGTCGAGGTAGAGCGGCACCTGATGATCGAGCATGTGCCGGCCGTGATGGATACGTCGACCATGGGTGCGGGCCCGCCTCAGCAGCGGCGTTTCGACCGGGCTCATGATCACGTCGGCCACGACGACGTCGGGATCGAGCGTCATCGGGTCGAAGGCTTGGGGGTCGTCGGGGCGCAGGCCGAGCGCCGTCGCGTTGATCGCGATGTGGATGCCCTTGGGCGGCATTCCGACCTCCGCGACAGGCACGTCGGGATAGTGGTTCAGCAGCCGGTCGATCGCCTTGTCGGCGCGCGCTTGCTGGAGCTCGGTGACCAGCAGGCGGCCGACGCCGGCTTCGCACAGCGCGGCCGCAATGGCGCCGCCGGCGCCGCCGAGGCCGACCAGCCAGACGCTGGCGCCCTTTACGCGATGCCCCTGCGCCTCCAGTCCGCGCACGAAGCCCAGGCCGTCGACATTGTCGCCGGCCAGCACTCCGTCAGGGTCCCGCCGCACCAGATTGACGCTGCCGGCCGCCAGCGCGCGCGGCGTGGCGCGGCCCATCAGGTCGAGCATGGCGGTCTTGTGCGGGATGGTGACGGTGAAACCGCCCAGGTTGCGCATCTTGGCCAGCGCCTCGAGCATCAGCGGCAGCAGATCGGGGCCGCCTTCGAAGGGCAACCAGACGGCGTTGACGCCGGTGGCGGCGAACACCTGGGGCATCACGCCGGTCATGCGCAGCTGACGGATGGGATCGCCGATCGTGCCGTAGAGGCGTGTGGCGCCGTTGACCTGGAAGAGGCCATTGAAGAGCGTCGGGTCTGTCGGGTTCATGGGCCCCCAAAAGAAAACGGCGGAGCCTGCGCTCCGCCGTCGATCTTGGTCGTGCAGAATGCCCGACGCTAGAGATTCTTCAGCACGTATTCGGCCGAGGAAACCTCGAAGGCGCCCGGCTTTTCGACGAACAGGTGCTTGATGACGCCGTCCTCGACGACCATGGCATAGCGCTGGCTGCGCGTGCCGAGGCCGAACTTCGAGCCGTCCATCGTCAGGCCCATCGCCTGGGTGAACTCGCCGTTGCCGTCGCCCAGCATCATCACCTTGTCTTCGGCCTTCTGGTCCTTGCCCCACGCGCCCATCACGAAGGCGTCGTTGACCGAGATGCAGGCGATCGTGTCGATGCCCTTGGCCTTCAGCTTGTCGAACTCCGTGACGAAGCCCGGCACATGCTTGGCCGAGCAGGTCGGGGTGAACGCGCCCGGCAGGGCGAAGGCGACGACCTTCTTGCCCGGTGCGAAAAGCTCTTCGGTGGTCACGGCCTTGGGGCCTTCGGGACCCATGGTGCGCAGCGTGGCGCTGGGGACCTTGTCGCCGACTTTCGCCATTATTAGCTCCTTAATATACGCCGCCAAACCGCGGCCTTTGCGAACTGGCGGACCCTAGGCCGGGGTTGGGTTTTTGTCCATGGAAGGCCCGTTATCGGGAAGATGGGGGCGCTGGCTGCTTGAACTTTAGCCGGACAATCCCCATGGATATGGGAGATCATTGCACATGCCCGGGTCCAGCTCTCCTGCCGCCACATTGGTTGGCCGCTTCCTGGTGGCCGCGCCGTCCATGCCGGACGAGCGCTTCCAGAAGAGCGTCGTGTTCATCTGCAAGCACGATGACGATGGTGCGCTGGGAATAATCGTGAACAACAAGGTCGACGACCTGCCACTCGGCCAGGTCTACAAGCAGCTCGGGATCGAGGTGTCCAAGACGGCCGCTGACTGGCCGGTCCTGTTCGGCGGCCCGGTCGAGACCTCGCGCGGCCTCGTGCTGCACTCGGCCGACTACAAGCGCGACGAGACCCTGCTGATCGATGGTGGCCTGGCGCTCACCGCTTCGCTCGAGATCCTGAAGGACATGGCGGGCGGCACCGGGCCGAAGAATGCCTGGCTTGCCCTGGGGCACTCCGGCTGGGCGCCCGGCCAGCTCGACCGCGAGATGCAGGATAACGCCTGGCTGGTGGTCGACGGCGATGCGGAACTGGTGTTCGACGCTGATCTCGCCGCCAAGTGGCAGCGTGCGCTCGACCGGCTGGGCCGCGGCGGACCCGGCGCCAAGTTCGATCTCGCCTCCTTCTCTCCCCAGTCCGGACGCGCCTGAGCTTTCAGGGTTCAAGCGCTTCTATGCATTCCGAGTAATGAGGTGTGCGTACTCGCGCCCCGATTGCGCTTACCTTCCCCAGGCTAACGGGCCTATAGGCGCAGGATGTCGACCGCTTGCCTCCCTTCGCGGCCGGCATGCGTACCCGGGACGTCCGCGTTCCTTCCCCAACCCCTTATAGGGAGTGCGGGCGTCCCGTCCTCGCGCCGAGTGACTACTCGGCGGCGCCCTACTCGGCCGCGATCGACTGGCTGGCGGGGCTCTTGTAGGCAGCGAGCAGCGACGCTTCGCGTTCCTTGGCGGCCTTCACGTTCTTCTCCTTCACGTGACCGAAGCCGCGCATCGTTTCCGGCACCGACGCGATCTGCACCGCGAGGGCATGGTTGTCCTGGCCGAGCCTGGCCAGCAGCGTCTCGACCGTCGCCTCGAACTCGCCGATCAGGCGACGCTCCATGCGCCGCTCTTCGCTGTAGCCGAAGATGTCGAACCGGCCGCCGCGCAGGCGCTTCAGCGACGCGAGCAGGCGGAACGCCGGCATCACCCAGGCGCCGAACTCGCTCTTCTTGAGTTCGCCCGTCGTCGGATCGCGGTCGGCGAACAGCGGCGGCGCCAGATGGAAGGTCAGCGTGTAGTCGCCTTCGAACTGCTGGCGCAGCTTCTTGTGGAACTCGCCGTCGCTGTAGAGGCGGGCGACTTCGTACTCGTCCTTGTAGGCCATCAGCTTGTAGAGCGACTTGGCGACCGCTTCGGCGAGGCCGCGGCGGCCTGGCGCCTTGTCCTTCTCGACCCGGGCAACCTTGTCGACCAGCTTGCGATAGCGCTCTGCATAGGCCGTGTCCTGATAGGCGGTGAGCAGCTCGACGCGCCGGGAGACGATCTCGGGCAGGGTGCGCGCGACCGGCTTCTCGATCCGCAGCGCGGGCTTGGCGGCTGCCTGCACGGCGGTGAGATTGTGGGCGGCGAGGCGGCCCCAGTCGAAGGTGCGCTTGCTGCTCTCGACGGCGACGCCGTTCAGCTCGATGGCGCGCATCAGCGCCTCGAACGACAGCGGCACCAGGCCCTTCTGCCAGGCATGGCCCAGCATGAACAGGTTGGTGGCGATCGAATCGCCCAGGATCGCCGTGGCGAGTCCGGTGCCGTCGATGAACGAGGTGGCCTCGTCGCCGGCGGCGTCGCGGATCGCCTTCATCATCGACTCGGCGCCGAGATCCATGTCGCCGTTCATGACGAAGGCGGCGACCGGCTGGACATGGCCGTTGATCACGGCCTTGGTCACGCCCTGCTCGATGCGTGACAGCGCGGCCGGCGAGGCAGCCACGACCATGTCGCAGCCCAGCACCAGATTGGCGCCGCCGGCGGCGATCCGAACGGCGTGGAGATCCTCGGGCTTGGGCGCCAGCCGCACATGGCTCATCACCGCGCCGTTCTTCTGCGCAAGACCGGTGAAGTCGAGCACCGTGCAGCCCTTGCCTTCGAGATGGGCCGCCATGCCGATCAGGGCGCCGACGGTGATGACGCCGGTGCCGCCGATGCCTGTCACCAGGATACCGTAGGCTTCGCTCAGCGGCCGCAGGGTCGGCATCGGCAGCGAGGCGAAGGGATCCTCGGCGACGACCTCGAGCTTGCGGCGGCGGGCCTTGGCGGGGGCGCCGCCATGCACCGACACGAAGCTCGGGCAGAAGCCGTTCACGCAGGAGAAGTCCTTGTTGCAATTGCTCTGGTCGATCTGGCGCTTGCGGCCGAGCTCGGTCTCGAGCGGCTTCACCGACACGCAGTTGCTCTTCTCGGAGCAGTCGCCGCAGCCTTCGCAGACCGCGTCGTTGATGAAGACGCGCTTGTTGGGGTCGGGGAAGGTGCCGCGCTTGCGGCGGCGGCGCTTCTCGGCGGCGCAGGTCTGGTCGTAGACCAGGACGGTGAGGCCCGGAATTTCACGCAGCTCGCGCTGCACGGCGTCGAGCTCGTCGCGATGGCGGATCGTGACGCCGTGCGCGAAGCCGGCGTTCATCGGGTACTTGTCGGGCTCGTCGGTGACGACGATCACCTTCTTGGCGCCCTCGGCCTCGACCTGACGCGTGATCTCGGGAACCGTCAGCGGCCCGTCATGCGGCTGGCCGCCGGTCATCGCGACCGCGTCGTTGAACAGGATCTTGTAGGTGATGTTGACGCCGGCGGCGGCCGACTGGCGGATCGCCATCAGGCCCGAATGGTAATAGGTGCCGTCGCCCAGGTTCTGGAAGATGTGCTTGTCGGAATGGAACGGCGCCTGGCCGACCCAGCCCACGCCCTCGCCGCCCATGTGCGAGATCAGCGAAGTGCGGCGCTCGGGCATCCATATCGCCATGCCATGGCAGCCGATGCCGGCCATGGCACGGCTGCCCTCGGGCACCTTGGTCGAGGTATTGTGCGGGCAGCCCGAACAGAAGAACGGCGTGCGCGCGACCTTGGGCGGCGGCGCCGACAGCAGCTTCTCCTTGCCTTCGAGGCGCGCGAGGCGCTGGCGCAGCTCGGGCGATTCGCCTTCATGCTTCATCAGGCGGCCGGCGATCACCATGGCCACGCCGGTCGGCGTGAGCTCGCCCTCGCTCGGCAGGATGATGCGGCCGCTCTCGTCGGCCTTGCCGATCACCACCGGGCGGCGGTCGGCCGGCAGGTGATAGAGGATGCGCAGAAGCTGGTCCTCGAGGTTAGAGCGCTTCTCCTCGACGACGATCACTTCCTGCAGGCCTTCGGCGAAGCGGCGTGCGCCTTCGGCCTCGAGCGGCCAGGTGACGCCCACCTTGTAGAGGCGGATGCCGAGCGCCCGGGCGCGCGCGTCGTCGATGCCGAGATCCTCCAGCGCCTGGCGCGTGTCGAGATAGGCCTTGCCGGTCGTCATGATGCCGATGCGGGCCTTGGTGCCGGTCTGGGTCGGTTCGATCACGGTGCGGTCGAAGCCGTTGGCGCGCACGAAGGCGGCGACCGCCGCCATCTTCGGGCCGTGCAGGCGCTTCTCGGCCTCGAGCGGCGGATCGGGATTGCGGATACCCAGCCCGCCTGGCGGCAGCTGGAAGTCGGTCGGCATCACGATCTGGATGCGTTCGGGATCGACCCACACCGAGGCGCCGCTCTCGACCGTCTCGGAGATCGCCTTGAAGCCGACCCAGCAGCCCGAGTAGCGCGACAGGGCAAAGCCCAGGATGCCGTAGTCGAGATATTCCTGGACGGTTGCCGGATTGACGACCGGAATCATCGCCGCGGCAAAGACCTGCTCGCTCTGGTGCGGCAGCGTCGAGGACTGGCAGCCATGGTCGTCGCCGGCCAGTGCGATCACGCCGCCATGCGGCGAGGTGCCGGCCGCGTTGCCGTGCTTCAGCACGTCCATCGAGCGATCGACGCCGGGGCCCTTGCCGTACCAGATCGAAAAGACGCCATCGACGGTCGCGCCGGGGAACAGGTTGGTCTGCTGGCTGCCCCACACCGACGTCGCCGCGAGATCCTCGTTGAGGCCGGGCTGGAAGTGGATGTTGTTCTCTTTCAGGTAGCGCTTCGCGCCCCACAGTGCGTTGTCGTACATGCCGAGCGGCGAGCCGCGATAGCCGGAGATGAAACCGCCGGTGTTGAGGCCGGCCGCGAGGTCGCGCTGGCGCTGCATCATCGGCAGGCGCACCAGCGCCTGGATGCCGGTCATGTAGACGCGGCCTTTGCCCAGCCGGTAGCGATCCTCGAGGGTGTAGTCGCCGAAAACGAGCGGAACTGGGGTGACGGTGCTCATCGCGGGAGCCCTCCGATGCGGCGGCGTGAATGGGCGTTTATCCGCCGCAGCATAGCGGGACCTGCCGTCGGCGGAAAAGCCTATCGAGGCCTTCCGCCGTTCCGAATTTCGCTCCCCCGGTCCGTCGTCTAGTTCGTCGCCGGCCGCTTGCCCGCCTTGTAGTCGGCGATGGCGGCCTTGAGCTGGCGGTACTCGGCGCAACCGAAGGTGCAGAGCGAGTCGAGCCGGGCGAGCTGCTGCTCGGCTTCCGGCAGGCGGCCCAGCATCAGGTAGGCCTCACCGAGATACTCGTAGGCGCCGATGTGGCGGCCATCGATCGAAAGCGCCTGCTGGTAGTATTGCAGCGAAGCGTTGGGATCTCCCGACTTGCGTGTGGCGAAGCCCATCAGGTTGTAGGCATCGGCATTCTTCGGATCCTTGGCCACGACCTGCTGCAGCAGCGGCAGCGCGCCCTTGTAGTCCTTCGCTTCGATCATCGCCTTGGCGCGCGTGTAGTTGGCGTCGACCGGCTTGGCCGGTTCCGCGGTTCCGCCGGCCGCCTGCGCGGGCAGCGACGGGCCAACGGTCACCACGGCCAGTGCGGCGGCGAGGAAAAGAGCGCGCATGGGATTGCCTCCTGAAGGTCTCGGGATTGTCGCCCGGTCTGCGCTTTGGACAACGAACATCTTATGACATTGCCGTGAGATCGATCGTCTTCGCGATCGCGCGAACGGAAAGCCGGCCCTGCCGGCCGCGGATCTCGACTTCGTGGCGGGGCACCTCGCCGAGATCGATGCCGGCGCGGTCGAGCAGCTCCTGCGACACGACGAGCTCGACGGCGAACTCCTTGGTCAGCGATTCGAGACGGCTTGCGGTGTTCACCGTGTCGCCGATCGCGGTGATCTGGGCGGCGCGCGCATAGCCCATCTCGCCCACGATCGCGGGCCCGGCATGAAGTCCGATGCCGATGCGCAGCGGCTGGTCGAGATCGCCGGACATCGCTTCATTGAGATCGGCGAGGGCCAGCGCCATGCGCCGTGCCGCATCGAGCGCCTGCCTACACGCGACCTGCGGTTCCTGGTTGAGGCCGAAGATCGCCATCACCCCGTCGCCGATGAACTTGTCGAGACGTCCGCCCGCGGCTTCGACGGCTTGCCCCGTGGCGCGGAAGTAACGATTGAGCAGGAACACCACGTCGTAGGGGAGCTTGCCTTCCGAAATCGTCGTGAAGCCGCGGATGTCGGCGAAGAGAACCGCAATGTAGCGCTCGCCGCCATGCGCCTGGGGTTGCCGGCGATAGGCTTCGACCGGGCCGGCGGCGGCCGGCAGCAGCAGCGCCACCCGGTAGTGACCGGGCGGCGGGCGCAGCTGGCAGGCCAGCCGGACATTGGCCGGAGCGCCGATGCGCGCCAGCACCTTCGCTTCCTCCGGCGAGGCCGGTGGCAGCCGTTGGCGGTCGTCGCCGGTGATGCGCACACGGCAGGTCGAGCAGCGGCCGCGACCCCCGCAGACCGAGGCATGGGGAATGCCCGCGACCCGGCTCATCTCGAGGATCGAGAGGCCGGCCGGCTGCGTCACGCTGCGGCGTTCGCCGTAGTCGAGGCGCACCACGCCGGCGCGCCGTTCCCAGAGATCCCGCAAGGGCCGGGCGGCGATCGCCGCGAACAGCAAAGCGAGCGCCGTGTACTCGAGCCCGGCCGACATCGAATAGAGGTGGGCGACCTGATCGGGCGTCGGAATACGGGCGCGCTCGAACAGCGCTTCGAGAAAGCCGGGACGCTGCGCCAGCTCGGCGACGTCGCGCAGCGCGACCGCGGCACCGGCAAGACTGGCTGCGGGGATCAGGAGGGCCAGGGCGTAGAGCAGCGGCAGCCAGTCGCGGTACCAGGGCTTCAGGCGCAGCGCGAAGTGCAGGCCGATGCAGCCATGCATCCAGACGACGAGCGGCAGGGAGAACTGTCGCAGGATGCCCGTCCAGCCGCCGGCGACGAGCGTTCCCAGCACCCACGGATATCCCGACTCGACGCCGTAGAGATCCGCCGCGAGGCGTGTGCCCGCGACATGGATCACACCCAGCGGGATGGTCGCTCCGCCCAGGATCCATTGCGCCCATTCCCAGCGCGACAGCTTCAGCGCGCGCCGCCGGTACAGCGACCACAGCGCGAGAAAAAAGTGACCCAGCAGCGCCCCGTAGAGCAGGGTCTGGCCGGCCGGATTGCTCCAGACGAAGGCGAACCAGTGCCGTCCCTCCTCGAGGACGCGCAGCGAGACGAGGCCGAGCGCATGATTGAGGAGATGGGTGACGACGTAGAAGAAGAGGACGTAGCCCGACCAGAGGCGAAGCCGTCCGGTCATGGCGTCATTTCAGGAGAGGCAGGACCGCCTCGGGCGGGCGGCCGATCGCGGCGTTATTGCCTTTCACGACGATCGGACGTTGCAGCAGGACGGGGTGCGCGGCGATCGCATCCACGATCTGGGCCTTGGTGAGGTCGGCCTTCCTGAGCTTCAGCGCCTTGAATTCGGCCTCTCCGTCGCGGATCAGCTCGCGCGGATCGCCGCCGACCTGCGCCACCAGCTTCTCGACCTCGGCCTTGCCGGGCGGCTCCTTGAGATACTCGCGGATGGCCGGTTCCACGCCGTTGCTCCGGAGCAGGTCGAGAGTCTGCCGCGACTTGCTGCAGCGCGGATTGTGCCAGATCGTGACGGTCATGCGGTCCTCGTTGGCCGAACCATGGCGAGCCGTTCAGGTTTCGTCCAGAGCGCCCGTCAGTGCATCGGGATCGGCCGCCTCGACGACCTTGCGGGCGAGTGCGTAGGCAAAGCCTGCACGCGCCATCGAGGCGAGGTCGCGCGCCTTGTTGGCCTCGCGGTCCTTCATGCGCCAGGGGCCCAGCCGGCGCCGGCGGGCAAAGGCCAGGGCGGCCTGCATCTCGCGTTCGGCAGGAGCGGTGCCCAGCTCGTCGTCGAGCGCTTCCATGGCCTTGTCCACGTCCTCGCGGCCGACGCCCGCGACCTGCAGGCGCTGGCGCGTCAGCCGGCCCGACAGGCCGCGGCGGTGCAGGGATCGCGCCTTGGTCTGGGCGAAGGCCCTGTCGTCGAGCAGGCCGGCCGATACGAATTTCTGGACGACGGCCTCGATGGCCTCATCGACATTGTCCATCACCGGCGCGTCGAGCAGCCGGGCCTTGGAGACCCGCCGCCGCAACACCCGTCGCAGTCCTTCGGCCGAACTGGCGTACCGCTCGAGATAGAACACGGCGGCGTTCTGGAGATACTTCGCCGTGATCGGAGAGGCGGTGCGCTTCACGGCATCAGCCCCGGAGCGGGATTCCCACCATCGCCTGCAGTTCGTCGATCGCGACTTCCGGATCCCCGACCTTGATGGTGCGCATGCCCAGCGCCCGCGCCGGCTTCAGATTGATGCCGAGATCGTCGAGGTAGATGCAGCGGTCGGGCGGCACGCCCAGCAGGTCGCAGGCATGCTGGTAGATGCGCGGGTCGGGCTTGCGCAGGCCAACTTTGCTCGATTCGACGACATGCTCGAAAAGAGACAGAATCTCGGCCACGGCCTTGGCCTTCTCGGGGCTGCGGGCCATGCCGGGCCCTTCGCCGGCCTTCATGTTGTTGGTGATGCAGGCCACCCGGAACGTCGCCTTGCAGCGCCGCAGCGCCTCCACCATCTGCGGCCGAATGTCGCCGCTTAGTGCCTGCAGAATCTTCCAGCCCTCGACGCGGTAGCCCTGGAGGCGGGCCTCCTCCTCGAACAGATCTACGAAGCCCTGAAGCGAAACTTCGCTTCGTTCCATTTTGGCCCAGGCATTGGTGTCGGGATTGCGCGTGTTCAGCCCCCGGAGGAAATCTTTGGGAAGGCCGGCCTCCGCCTCGTATCGATTGAAGGCATCGAAGGGGCTGGAAAGGATCACGCCGCCGAAGTCCCACAGGACCGCGAGCGGGGTTTTTGCATGGCTCGTATTCATGGTGGTGCGACCGTCTTTACCTTGTTGCTGCCGCAGTCGGCCCTTATCTCACGCCCTCCATAGGCGACCGGTCGAACGTTGACCATCCAAGCCTGAACTCCGGATTAGGAATTTACACATGAGCGAAGCAGCGGTGATGCCGCGCGGCAACGCAGTGGCGGTAGTGGCAGCAGGAACGGACTCGAATGGGACGGCTCGTCCCGATGGCCGCAATCGTCGCGCCGCCGAGACCCGTCGCAAGATCATCGAAGCCGCCAAGATCATGATCACAGAGACCAGCACGGCGCCGACCGTGGTGGCCGTCGCCCGCCGGGCCGACGTGTCGGTCCGCTCGGTTTTCCAGCATTTCGGTGACGTTGAGTCACTTTTCGTGACTGTCATGGACGCCATTGGGCAGGACATCGTGGTCCCCCATCAGGCCTCCAATTCGCGGCCGCTGGCCGAGCGGGTCGCCTCGGTGGTCCAGGGTCTGGCTGAAGTTTTCGACAAGATCGTGCCGCTGCGGGTCGCCGCCGGCCAGTTCGTCGACCATCCGGCGCTGATCGAGCGCGGGCAGGCCTTCAAGCTGGAGCTGCGCAAGTCGACTTTCGAGGCGTTTGCCCCCGAATTCGCCAACCTGGGCGAGCAGGCCCGTGAGGAACTGGCGGACGCGATCGGCGCCGCCCTGTCCCTGGATGCCTGGATCGTGCTGCGTCGCCGGGACAATTTGAGCTTCGAGCGGGCGGCCGCCGTCTGGCGGATGACCCTGACCGCGCTCCTGGCGCATCGTTTCGCCTCGGTTGCGGCGGAATAGCCACTCCCTGCTGGTCGCCGATTGACTTGGCGTTTGGGATCAGAGAGTTAAGAGCCCCATTCAATTGACGAACGCTCGGTAAATGGCGACCAGCCAGCTTCATGAAGATTTTTCGCGCGAAGAGCACGTCAAGGCGGGCTCCGATCGCGGTTTCGGGTTCGTTTTCGCGGGCTTCTTCGGAATCCTGAGCGCGATCAACCTGTGGCGCCACGGCACCGAACACGGTGCCGCCTGGAAGTGGATGCTGCCGCTCGCGGCGGCCTTCCTGCTGGTGGCCCTCGTCTATCCCAAGCTGCTCGGACCGCTGAACCGGCTGTGGCTGAAGTTCGGATTGCTCCTCTACAAGGTGATGAACCCCCTGGTCCTCGGCCTGCTGTTCTTCATCACCATCATGCCGATCGGCTTGGTGATGCGCGCGTTCGGCAAGGATTTCCTGCGGCTGAAGCTCGACCGCAATGCCAAGAGCTACTGGATCGACCGCAGCCCGCCGGGGCCGCCGCCGCAATCGATGAAAAACCAGTTCTGATTCCGAAAGGACCGATCCATGGGCTCCATTATTGTCGAACTCTGGGCCTTCATGCGCGAGCGCAAGAAGTTCTGGCTGCTGCCGATCATGATCATGATGGTGATTTTCGGCGGCCTGATCGTGCTGACCAAGGGCTCGGCGATCGCGCCGTTCATCTACACGCTCTTCTAAAAGGGTAGGGACCTTCCATGCGGGTGCTCGGCATCTCGGCCTTCTATCACGACAGCGCGGCCGCGCTGATCGAGGACGGCCATCTGGTGAGCGCCGCACAGGAAGAGCGCTTCACCCGCAAGAAGCACGATGCGGGCTTCCCGCAGAATGCGGTCCAGTTTTGCCTGGACCGCGCCGGCATCAAGCTTCAGGACGTCGACTACGTCGCCTTCTACGACAAGCCGTTCCTGAAGTTCGAGCGCCTGCTCGAGACCTACCTCGCCTACGCGCCGCGCGGCTTCAATTCCTTCCGTATGGCCATGCCGCTGTGGCTGAAGGAAAAGCTCTTCCAGAAGACGCTGCTGCGCGACGAGATGAAGAAGTGGGAGCCCGACTTCGACTGGCAGAAGCGCCTGCTGTTCGGCGAGCATCACCAGAGCCACGCCGCGTCGGCCTTCTTCCCGTCGCCCTACGAAGAGGCCGCCGTGCTCTGCATGGACGGCGTCGGCGAATGGGCGACGACGTCGCTCGCCATGGGAAGCGGCAACAAGCTCGAGATGCTGCGCGAGATCCACTTCCCGCACTCGATCGGTCTGCTCTATTCGGCCTTCACCTATTACACCGGCTTCAAGGTCAACTCGGGCGAATACAAGGTCATGGGCCTCGCGCCCTACGGCGAGCCCAAGTTCAAGAACCTGATCCTCGACAAGATCGTCGATCTCAAGGAAGACGGCACCTTCCGCCTCGATCAGACCTACTTCGACTATTGCACCGGCCTGCGCATGACGAACGACAAGTTCGGCGCGCTGTTCGGCGGCGCGCGTCGCAATCCCGAAGAGACGCTGACGCAGCACCACATGGATCTCGCGGCGTCCATCCAGGCCGTCACCGAGGAGATCGTGATCCGCCTCGGCCGGTCGGTGAAGAAGGAAACCGGCGTCAAGAACATCTGCCTCGCGGGCGGCGTCGCACTGAACTGCGTCGCCAACGGCAAGCTGCTGCGTGAGAACATCTTCGACGGCATCTGGGTGCAGCCGGCGGCCGGCGATGCCGGCGGCGCGGTCGGCGCGGCCTATGCCGCCTATCACGGCTTCCTCGGCCAGCCGCGCAAGCTGAACGGCCACATGGACGGCATGGCCGGTTCCTATCTCGGCCCGGACTTCACCGACGACGAGATCGCCGAGCGCCTGACGGCCGTCGGCGCCAAGTTCTCGCGCCTGACGCGCGACGAGATGATCGACCAGACCGCGCAGGCCCTGGCCGACGACAAGGCGGTGGGCTGGATGCAGGGCCGCATGGAATTCGGTCCGCGTTCGCTGGGCGCCCGCTCGATCCTGGGTGACGCGCGTTCGCCCTCGATGCAGAAGACGCTGAACCTCAAGGTCAAGTACCGCGAGTCGTTCCGCCCCTTCGCGCCGGCGGTGCTGCGCGAGGACGTCGACAAGTATTTCGAATTCCACACCGACAGCCCCTACATGCTGATGGTGGCGCCGGTCGTCGAGACGCGCCGCCGCAAGATGACGGAAGAGGAAGACAAGCTGTTCGGCATCGAAAAGCTGAACGTGCCGCGCTCCGACATTCCGGCAGTCACGCACGTCGACTATTCGGGCCGCATCCAGACGGTGCATGAGGAAACCAACAAGCCGTTCTACGACCTGATCTCGTCCTTCAAGGCGAAGACGGGCAGCTCGGTGGTGGTGAACACCTCGTTCAACGTGCGCGGCGAGCCGATCGTCTGCACGCCCGAGGATGCGTGGCGCTGCTTCATGGGCAGCGAGATCGAGGTGCTGGTGGTCGGCAACTGCTTCCTGCGCAAGGAAGATCAGGATCCGGCTCTGAAGCTCGACTACAAGAACGCCTTCGAACTCGACTAGCGCGATGGGCGCTTCGTCGATGCGTGCGCCCCTCATGCGAGCCATCGTCTGCGATCGGCTCGGCGATCCCTCCGTTCTCCATATCGAGGAACGTCCGATCCCCGAGGCCGGGCCGGGCGAGATCGTCGTCCGGGTCGGAGCCGCCTCCGTCAATTTCCCGGACGTGCTGACCGTGGCCGGCGGCTACCAGCACAAGCCCGAGCTGCCCTTCGTGCCTGGCATGGAAGGCGCCGGGACAATTCATGCACTCGGCGACGGCGTCACCAGCTGGAAGGTCGGTGACCGCGTGATCTTCGGCGTGCGTCCCGGGGCCTTCGCCGAGTACGTGAAGCTGAAGGCCAGCGGCAATCTCATGCGCCTGCCCGAAGACTGGTCGTTTGCCGAGGGCTCGGGCTTCCGCGTTGCCGCGCAGACGGCCTATCACTCGCTGGTTCATCGCGCGGCGCTGAAGAAGGGCGAGGTTCTGCTGGTCCATGGTGCCTCTGGCGGCGTCGGTTTGGCGGCAGTTCAGTTGGGCAAGCATATCGGCGCGCGCGTGATTGCGACGGGCAGCGACGACGATCGCCTGGCCATCGTGCGGGAGAACGGCGCCGACGAGGTTGTGAACTACCGGACCGGTGACTTCGTCGCCGCCGTCAAGAAGATGACGAACGGCAAGGGCGCCGACGTGATCTACGATCCGGTGGGTGGCGAGGTGCTCGAGAAGTCGGTGCGGGCCGCCGCCTATGGCGCGCGTCTGCTGGTGGTCGGATTCACCTCGGGCGGTCCGAGCAAACTCATGTCGAACCACATCCTGATCAAGGGCCTGTCGGTCCTGGGCGTGCGCGCCGGCGAGACGATCCTGCGCCTCTCGCCCGAACTCGGCCGCGACTATGTCGAGGAACTGCCGCGGCTCGCGTCGCTCGGCGTCATGCGCCCGAACATCTCGCATCGCTTCCCGATGGAACGGGTTGCTGACGCCTTCCGCGTCCTGATCGACCGCAAGGTCGTCGGCAAGGTCGCGATCGAGATGACGCCTTCGGCTTAACTAAGCCCGTCGTCTCGACGACGGGCTTTCAGTTACCGCGCGTAGAAGATCGTCACCTTGCGGTCGATCTCGGAGGCGTTGTCGTTACCGAAGCTCATGTTCCCGAAGGCTTCCGGGTCGGCCACGATGGTGATGTCCTTGGCAGGGTAGCCGTCCCGGATCATCTCGGCGGCGACCGCCTGGGCGCGAGCCCGGGCAAGCTTCTGATTGTAGGCCTTGTCGCCCAGCTTGTCGGTATGGCCGATCAGGCAGATGGCCGAGACCTGGCGGTCCTTCGCGATCTTCACCGCCTGGGCGATCATCGGCTTCTCGGCCGGCGGCAGCTGCGAGCTGTTGAGGGCGAACAGAATGCGGACCGGCTGCGGCTGGCTGCTGCCGCCGCCGCGCGGGCAGGTGCCGATCGTCTGTGCGAAGGACGGTGCCGCGGCGAACAGCGTACCGACGGCGATGAGGACACCGATTTTCTTCATTTGAGCTCTTCCTTGAGGGCCATTTCGACGAAGGGGAGTCGATCGTTGCCGAAGAACATCATGTTGTCCACGAAGCAGGTCGGTGCGCCGAATACGCCGCGCGCGACCGCCTCGTCGGTGGTGGCCTTGAGCCGATCCTTCACGTCCTGATCCTGGAGTCGGGCGCCGAACTTTTCCGGGTCGAGGCCTGCTGCCGACAGCACGGCCACCACTTCCGTCATGTCGTTCAGATTGCGGCCGTCGACCCACATCGCCTTGAAGACCGCCGGGTGATAGCGCTCGAACAAGCCATCGATTTGCGCGGCTGCGGCGCCGCGCATCAGCGCCAGCGTGTTGACCGGGAAGAAGGGATTGCGCTGGAACGGCACGCCGTAGTGCCGGGCCCACAGGGGCATGTCGAAGGCACTCCAGGCGGATTTCTGCGGCAGCTCGGCCGGCGAATGATTGCCGGTCGCCTTGAACACGCCGCCCAGGAGCATCGGCTTGCGGACAAGCGTAGCGCCGGCGCGTTGCGCGATCGCCTCGACCTGGGTGTCGGCGAGGTAGCTGTAGGGACTGCCATAGTCGAAGTAGAATTCCAGCGTACGCGGCATGTGCGTTCCTCCTTGGCTTGCGGGCAAGCCTGCGCTGTGGCCCGCCTTGCGACAAGAGCGTTTGGAGCTGGTGCGCAACGTCCAACAAAAAAGCACGCCGGAGGCTGATACCCTCGGCGTGCTTTGGATGGCCTGGACGGCGAAGAGGCTTACTTGATGTTCACCTGGTGGGTGAACTTGTCGCCGTCGCTGATCGTGACCTGCTGGAAGCCGAGCAGCTTCAGCAGGTCGAAGAAGTTCGCGTCCTCGGCGATCGTGCGCTCCTGGAAGAACGGCGACAGGCGCGACATGGTGGTCATGTTCGCGAGAATCGCGCGCGCGCGAAAGATCGTGCTCATCTCGCCCGGCTGCAGGCCGACGATGATCATCTTGTCGGCCTTCTCGCCCTTCACGAAGACCGAGTAGGGAACGCGATAGGCCGACTGGATCGTGCCCTGCGAGACGACCGTGGCGAACTGCACGCGCTGGGCGCGCTCGGCGCCGGCGATCGTCTGCATCGGCGAAGTGTAGTTCTCGGTCGCCGTCGGCTTCGGATAGTAGTAGCCGACATAGCGATCCTCGTCGGCCTTCGGGGTCGCCGCGGCGGCGGCCGGCTTGGGCTGCTGTTGCTGCGCGAGCGCCGGCACGGCGCCGAAAGCGACAAGGACGGCCAGGCTGGCTGCGAACCGATTGATCATGAGTGTTTCCCCAAAGTCTGGTGCTGGAGTGGCGACGGGCTAAAACAACGTATAGCCGCCATCGATAACGAAGTCGCGTCCAGTCGTATAGCCGGTCGCACCGCTCGCCAGATAGACGGCGAGCGGGCCGAAATCCGCGCCGCTGCCCCACCGACGGGCCGGAATGCGCGGCAGGACGTTGCCGGCGAACTTCGGGTTGGCCACGGCATTGGCCGTCATCTCGGTCTCGATCCAGCCCGGCAGGATCGAATTCACCGTGATCTTGTAGCGCGCGAGCTCGACGGCCAGCGCGCGCACCATGGCCGTGACGCCGCCCTTGCTGGCGCCGTAGTGGCTGGAGCGCGCAGCACCTTCGATGGCCGCCGTGCTGGCCATCGCCACCAGCGAACCGCCCTGGCCGCGTTCGACCATGTGCTTGGCGGCTGCACGGAATGTGAAGAAAACGCCGTCGAGATTGATCTGCAGGACGCGCCGCCACTCGGCGTAGTCCATCTCGAGGATCGAGCCCTTGCCGCGTCCCGAGACGCCGGCATTGGCGACGCAGTTGTCGACATGGCCCATCACCTTCACCGTCTCGGCGAAGGCCGCCTCGACCTGCTTCTCGTCGCCGACATCGACGATCTGGGCGTGGACCTTGCCGCCATGCTTCTTGAGCTGCTCGACGGCCGCGTCGTTCTTCTCCTTGCGCGTGCCCCAGATGCAGACGCCGGCGCCCGCCTGGGCCATCGCGTCGGCCATGCCGAGGCCGATGCCGCCGTTGCCGCCGGTTACCAGCGCCACCTTGCCCGTCAGATCGAAGCCCTTGTAGGCCATGCGTCTCTCCCAAACGAAAACCGGGCGGGATCAAACCCCGCCCGGTCCGTAGCGTCAATCTGACGAGAGGTCAGTTCAGCCGGTCCGTTTCGACCAGCACAATCTCGGCATCCTCCAGCGCGACGATTTCGATCTCGTCCTGGTCGACGACGGCCACGCCGTCGCGGGCATTCGCGGTCACGACCTTGCCGTCGCTGCTGCGGACTTCGATCTTGCCCTTGGCGGGCACGAGATAGGTCGGCTTGCCGTTCAGGTTCTGGCGGATCGACTGGCCCGCCTTCACCGTGCCGGCCATCAGCGAGCCGTCGGCATAGAGCGGGATCGCCCCGTCGTCGCCGCGCCCGGACGCCAGCGGCACCAGCCTGCCGTCGCGCGCGTCGGCGGGGAACTGCACCGTCTCCCAACGCGCCGGCACGCCCTGCTTGTTGGGAATGATCCAGATCTGGAACAGCTCGGTCTCGGCCTGCTCCATGTTGTACTCGGCGTGCTGGATGCCGTTGCCCGCGCTCATTACCTGGATCTGGCCCGCCTCGGTCCGCCCCTCGTTGCCGAGATGGTCCTTGTGCGTGATCGCGCCCTTGATGACGTAGGTCACGATTTCCATGTCGCGGTGAGGATGCGGCGGGAAGCCCGACTGCGGCGCGATGCGGTCGTTGTTCCAGACGCGCAGCGCTCCCCAGTGGACGCGGTCCTGGTTGCGGTAGTCGGCGAAGCTGAAGTGGAAGTTCGCCTTGAGCCAGCCGTGGTCCGACTTGCCCAATTTATCGAAGGGTCTGAGCTCGATCATGGTGTTCTCCTTGCTGCTCCCAAAAATGGCGCAACAAGCAGGGGGATCAAGTTTCTGGTTGGTAACGGTGGGCCGAGCGGAGCTCAGCCCCAGGAGCGGCAGGACATTGCCTTGGGCAATGTCCGAGAGCGTCGAAGGAAGAACGATCACCGGAATTCCCTGACCCCTCCGCCCCTACGGGGCACCTCCCCATTTGAATGGGGAGGCGACCTTAACGAGGGCGCCGAATCGGATCGGTGCCGTCCCAGTCCTGGGCGCGCTTGCGGACGTACTCGAAGAAGCGGCCCTTGTTGCCGCTGATGTCGGAAATCTCGACGACGGTGCCGGCATGGGGATCGGCCGGGGCGCCGGTGTCGAAGTAGGCGAAGCGGCCGCGCTCGCCGCCGATCTGGCCTTCGTGGCCGAGCTTATAGCCCTGGCCGATCGCCCGGTCGTACAGCGACTGGTAGTCGGTCGACCAGAAGGCCACGTGCTGCAGGCCCTCGCGGCCGGCGTCGAGGAACTCCTTGTACATAGACGGCCCGTCGTTGCGTTGCTGGATCAGCTCGATCTGCAGGTCGCCGGCATTGGCCAGCGCAATGCTCATCTCGACGGCGGAGTCCTGGCCGCGATGGCGGAACCAGTCGGTCTGCACGCGCTCGATGTAGAACCACGGCCCGACCTGCAGCACGTCGATCCAGTGCTTCATCGCGGCTTCGATGTCGCGCACGACATAGCCGTTCTGGCGGATCGGTCCGAACAGCCGGCTCATTCGGCGGCCACTCGTTCGTGTCCGGCCGCTTTACCGAACACGAATCCTCTGTAGCCATCGGCCACGATCTCCTTGCAGGTCGTGCGGTAGCCCTCGCCGATATACGGCATGAATACGCGCGGCTTGCCGGGAATGTTGACGCCCAGGTACCAGGAGTTGGCCTTGGGAAAGAGGGTGCGGTCCGCGACCTCGGCGACATGTGCGCCCCAGGCGGTTTGGGCCTCGCCGTCGGGCTCGATCGTGCCGAGGTTGTGCTGGCGCATGTGCGTCAGGCACTCGGCAATCCAGTCGACGTGATACTCGCAATTGGTGATGACGTTGCCGATCACCGACGGGCTGCCCGGACCGGTGATGGTGAAGAGGTTGGGAAAGCCCTTCACGGTCAGGCCGAGGTAGGTCTGGGGCCCTTCCGACCAGGCGTCCTTGAGGGGGACGCCCTCCCGACCACGGATGTCGACCGCGAGCAGGGCCCCGGTCACCGCGTCGAAGCCGGTGGCGAAGACCAGCGCGTCGAGTTCGAAGTGTCGCGACGCCGAGTCGACGGCGTGCGCCGTGATCTTTTCGATCGGTTCGTCGCGCAGGTTCACCAGTTCGACGTTCGAGCGGTTGTAGGTGTCGAAATAGTCTGTATCGACGCACAGGCGCTTCACGCCGAACGGATAGCCGGAGGGTGAAAGAGTCTCTGCGGTCTTCGGATCCTTCACCGTCTCGCGGATCTTCTGGCGCACGAAGTCGGCGCAGACCTCGTTGACGTCGGGATGGACCAGGATGTTGGGGAAGGCCTTCAGGAAGCCGCCACTGCCGCCTTCCTGCCAGAGCTGTTCGTAACGCGCCCACTGCACGTCGCGCGGCGGCACCTCCGCCGTGAAGGCCGTCGGCGGCACGCGGCCGAAGTCGGATTGCTCGAGGCTGGCGAGATAGGTTTCCAGGCCGTCGTCGAAGCTCCTGTGGTCCGCGTCGGTCAGCGGACGGTTGCGCGCCGGCACCGAGAAGTTGGGTGTGCGCTGGAACACGACGAGCTGTTCGGCGTCCTGCGCGATCATCGGGATCACCTGCACCCCGGACGATCCGGTGCCGATGATGCCGACCTTCTTGCCCGCGAAGTCGACGGGTTCCTGCGGCCAGCGCGCGGTGTGGTAGATGGCGCCCTGGAAGTCGGCGACGCCGGGAATGTCGGGCGTGTTGGGCACCGACAGGCCGCCGGTCGCCATGACGACGAAGCGGGCATGCAGGCGGTCGCCTCGATCGGTCTCGACGATCCAGCGCCCGGTCTTCTCGTCGAAGGTCGCGCCGGCGACCCTTGTGTCGAACTGGATCAGCTTGCGCAGGTCGAGCCGGTCGGCGGCGAACCGGGCGTAGCTCAGGATTTCCTCCTGGCCGGCATACCGGTTGGTCCAGCGCCATTCTCGGCGCAGCTCCGGCGACCAGCTGTAGGAATAGAACAGGCTCGGCACGTCGCAGCGCGCGCCGGGATAGCGGTTCCAGTACCAGGTGCCGCCGACATCCGGCGCCGCCTCGATCCCACGCACGGAAAATCCACAGGCGCGCAATTTGTGCAGGGCGTAGAGGCCGCCGAAGCCGGCGCCCACCACGACGACATCGCACTCGCTGTCGGCCTCGTTCGTACTCGCGCGCTCCGCGATGGAAGCCTCCATGGTCGTGACACTCCGCAAATGGAAACGTTTCCAATTTAACCTTGCAAGCAGCGACATAGATGTCAAATATGTGCGCTCGTATGGCAGAAATCGTTTCCAGAGCGACCATTCGAGACGTGGCCCGGACGGCCGGCGTGTCGGTTGGGTCGGTGTCGCGGGCGCTCAACGGCGGCAAGAACGTCAGCGCCAGGGTCGCGCGCGACGTCGCCGCGGCGGCGGAGAAACTCGGCTACCAACCGGATTTCCTGGCGCGCAGCCTGCGGACGCGCACCACCGGCATGGTGGGCTGCCTGGTTTCCGACCTCGCCAATCCGCTCTACGCCAGCATCGTGCAAGCGGCGGAGTCGCGTCTGCGCGACGCCGGCCTGCTGATGATCGTCGGAAACACGGCCAACGACCCCGCGCGGGAGCGGGCGATGGTCGCGGCGTTCCGCAGCCGCCGCCTCGACGGCATGCTAGTCGCGCCCGGCAGCGACGAGAACGACCGGGCATGGCGCGAGCTCGCGGCCGGCGGCGCTCCCATCGTCATCCTCGACCGCGACGTGCCGCAGGAAGAGGGTGCGTCCTGGCCCGCCGTGCTGGTCGATCATCGCGAGGGCGCGCGGACGGCGACGCGCTATCTGATCGGACTGGGGCATCGCCGCATCGCGCTGCTGACGCCGGGCGCGCGCATGCGGCCGGGACGTGAGCGCATCGCGGGCTTCAAGGCGGCGTTCGCCGAAGCCGATATCGATCCGGCGGGCGCCGAGGTCTGCCTTCAGGAATCGTCTATGGACTTCGCGCAGGGCGATGCGCTCGCTTTGTTGCGCCGTGATCAACGCCCGACCGCGATCATCGCGCTCGGCACCCGCATCCTGGCCGGTGCGCTGCGCGCCGCCCGCGACCTCGGGCTTTCCATCCCCGCAGACTTGTCGGTGATTGCCGTCGGCGACACCGATCTCGCCGCCGTGCACACGCCGGCGATCACCGCACTGCGCTGGAGCCTGGAAGATGTCGGCCGGGCGGCCGCCGAGCTGCTGCTGCAACGGTTGCGGGGCACGGGGGAGGGGCAGTCGCGGGCGTTGCTGCCGGTCGATCTCGTGCTGCGCGAATCATGCGGGCCGCCGACGTCGAAGTAATCAAGAACCACGTGGAGGAAAGAATGAAGATGTTCCGGAGGGCATTCGCCCTGGCTCTGGCCTTGGGCGTGACAACGCCCGCATTCGCGCAGACGGGCGACGCCAAGTGGCCGACCAAGCCGATCCGCATGATCGTGCCGTTCGCCGCGGGCGGCGGCACCGACCTGGTGGCGCGCGCGCTGGCGGAGAAGCTCGGCACGGCGCTCGGCCAGACCGTGGTCGTCGACAACAAGCCCGGTGCCTCGGGCATCATCGCGATGGAAGCGGCCCAGAAGGCGCCGGCGGACGGCTACACGCTGGTCCTCGGCTCGGCCAGCACCGTCGTCGTCAATCCGGCGGTCCTGCCCGACCTGCCTTACGATCCGGTGAAGGACTTCGAGCATCTGGCCGATATCGGCTCTGCCACGGTCGTGATGGTGGCCAGCCCCGACTATCCGGTGAAGGACCTGCGCGACGTGATCGCGCTGGCCAAGGCCAAGCCCGGCGAAGTGAACTACGGGACCTGGGGCAACGGCTCGACCGGCCATCTCTGCGCCGAGATCATCCGCGCCGGCACCGGCATCAACATGACCCACGTGCCCTACAAGGGCGCGGCGCCGGTGCTGAACGACGTGGCGGCCGGCCACATCAAGCTCGGCTTCTCCGACGTGCAGTCGGCGGTGCCGATGGTCAAGTCGGGCAAGGTCAAGGTCGTGGTGTCGTGCACGCGCCGGTCGATCAATTTCCCCGACGTGCCGGGCTTCGTCGAGCAGGGCGTCGATTTCGACTTCGTCTGGCGCTACGACCTGATGGCGCCGATCAACACGCCCAAGCCGATCGTCCAGCGCCTCCATGCCGAGCTGATGAAGATCCTGGCGATGCCCGACATCAAGGAGCGCTGGGCCGAGTTCGGGATGACCGCCTCGACGATCAGCCCCGACGATCTCAAGGCGCAGACGGCCAAGGACATCGCGGCCCTGCGCAAGATTGCGCAGCAGGCGAACATCAAGCCATGAACCCCGTCAAGCAGGCTGCCGTCGTCACCGGCGCGGCCAGCGGCCTCGGCCGCGCCATCGCGCATCGTTTCGCGCGCGAAGGCATCCGGGTCGCGCTGTGGGATGTCGATCTTGCCGGCGCACAACGCGCCGCCGGGGAGATCGGCGCGCTCGCCACGCCGTTCGCCGTCGACATCACCGATACGGGTGCGGTGAAAGCGGCCTGGTCGGCGACCAGGGCGGCGCTCGGCACGCCGTCAATCCTGGTCAACAGCGCCGGTATCCTCGGCCCCTCGGCCGGAATCGCTTTGTATCCCGAGGCACAGTGGCACCGGGTGCTCGACATCAATCTCAACGGCACGTTCCGCTGCTGCCAGGCTGCGGTGCCCGACATGGTGGCGAGCGGCTATGGCCGCATCGTCAACATCGCCTCGATCGCCGGCAAGGACGGCAACCCGAACGTCGCGGCCTATGTCGCCTCCAAGGCCGCCGTCATCGCTCTCACCAAGTCGATGGGCAAGGAACTCGCGACGTCGGGCGTGCTGGTGAATGCGATCACGCCCTCGGCGTCCGAGACGGCGATCTTCGGTGAACTCACCGACGAACGGCGCGCCAAGCTGCTGGCCAACGTGCCGATGGCCCGCATGGTTCGTCCGGAAGAGGTCGCGGAGCTGGCCTACTGGCTGGCGTCGCCGGGCTGTTCCTTCTCGACCGGCGCGGTCTTCGACATTTCGGGTGGCCGGGCGACGTATTGAGGAAGCGTTTGGTCGTTCGTTCTTAGGCGCTCTCGGACATTGCCGAGGGCTTGGCGGCTTGTAACCAAGCCGCGGCCTGACGCTTAACAGCTAAGCTGAGCTTCGCTCAGCTTAGCGACCCTCGCGCCACCAGGCGCTGGCGATGGCCATCAGGAAGGCGAGCGCCACCAGGATGCCGGGCAGCAGCGGCAGCTGGTTGATGCCGGCGACCGTGTAGCCCTCGTTGCGGCGAAGTCCGATCCAGTCCGAGCCACCGGCGGCGCGGCCGGGGCGGACGGTGCGGATGTCCGGGTCCGACTGGTCGGCCAGCCACATCAGGGCGCCGCCCGTGCCGTCGACCAGCGGCTTGAGCTTCGCGTCGGTCGCGCGGACGTCGGAGAATTCCAGCGGATCGGGGCTGCCGACAGCGGCGACGGTGCGGAGCGTGCCGTCATCGAAGCGATAGAGGCCGGGCTTGTCGACATCGACCACGGCGAGGCCGAGGCCCGGCGCGGTCTGGCGCAGGTCCAAGGTGCGCGTGGCGCCGCCCGGCGAGGTCATGGTGACCTGCGGGAACGTGGCGGCCAGCGTGCGGCGCGTGATCTCGATGCGGCCGCCGACGGCGGTGGCGCGCAGCGCCTCCTCCTCGAGATCGGGCTCCTTCATCAGCCAGTGCGCGATGCGGCGGACCAGCTCGGGCTGCGGCCCGCCGCCGTCGATGCCGCGATTCCACAGCCACAGGTGATCGGACAGGAGCTGCGCCACACGGCCTTCGCCGACACGGTCGAGGATCACCAGCGGCTTCTCCTCGGCGCCGGCCAGCACGGCGTTGCCGCGTTCGGTGCGCGAGGTGACCAGGCGGAACCAGCGGCCCCACTCCGGCTCCTTGTTGGGATCACCGGCCTGCGGCAGGTTCGCCGTCACCGGATGGCGCTGGCCGATCTCGGTGACCTTGGGCTTGAAGCCGGTCTCGACCACGTCGCCGGTCGGGGCGCCGGGCAGGATGGCGCCGAGCGGCGTGCGATAGAGCGAGCGCTGCGTCGCGAACACCGGTCCGACCGAAACGAGCAGCGCGCCGCCGCCCTTCACGTATTCGGTGATGTTGCGGAAATAGTCGCGCGTGATCAGGTTTCCCGACTCGTAGCGGTCGAAGATGATCAGGTCGAATTCCTTCAGCTTCTGCTCGAACAGCTCGCGCATCGGGAAGACGATCAGCGAGAGTTCGCGCACCGGCGTGAAGTCGTCCTTCTGCGGCGTGCGCAGGATGGTGAAGTGCACGAGATCGACCGCGGGGTCGCTCTTCAGCAGGTTCCGCCACGCCCGCTCGCCCTGGTATGGCTCGCCGGAAACCAGCAGCACGCGCAGCCGGTCGCGCACGCCGTTGATGGTGAAGAGCGCGCGGTTGTTGTCGAGGGTGAGCTCGCTCGTGCCGGGGCCGACTTCCAGCTCGACGACGTTGGCGCCCGGATTGCCGACGGTGATCGGCAGTTCGACAGAACGGCCGACGGGGACATCGATGCGCTTCACGACCTCGCCGCCGACCGACAGCGTCACCGGCGCGGCGCCGCCTGCGGGATCCTCGATCCGGAACTTGGTCGTCACTTCGCGGCCGACCACGCCGAAGCGCGGCGACTGTTCGAGCACGATCAGCCGGTCACGCTCGTTCTTCTTGCCGGCGATCAGCGCATGCACGGGCGCGCCGCCCAGTTCCGGCGGCACGCCGGCCGGCACGTCATGGACTTGGCCGTCGCTCAGCAGGACCACGCCCGCCAGCCGTTCCTGCGGAATCTCGATCAGCGCCGAGCGCATCGCGTCGATCAGGCGCGTGCCGCCCGGGCGCTCGCTGCCGAGCTGGATCTGCGACGGCGGCAGCACCACCTCGCGCACTTCGAGCCCGTCCTGCTGGCCGAGCTTGCGCTTCAGCGTCTCGCGCGCGGTCTGGACCTGCTGGCGCCGCTCGCCGATCGCCATGGAATCGCTGTCGTCGACGACCACCAGCGCCACGTCGGCGATGGGCTTGCGCTGCTCCTCGATCAGCGAGGGATTGGCCAGTGCCGCCAGCACGACGACGAGCGAACCCATCCGCCAGATCGTGCCGCGCGCCCCGGCGCGCAGGCCGAGCAGCACCAGCACGAGGCCGATCGCGCCCAGCACGGCGAGCACCGTCCACGGCAGCAGCGGATCGAAGGCGACCGAGACGGCCGATGTCATGTTCATCGCCTCAACCTCTGCATGATGTCCTGCAGGTGAACCTGGTCGTCCTTGTAGTTGCCTGTCAGCGCATGCATCACGAGGTTGACGCCGAAACGATAAGACATCTCGCGCTGCGTCTCGCCTCCCGGCGTCACCGGCATCAGACCGCGGCCCCGCTGGTCGACGGCCCAGGCGCCGGCATAGTCGTTCGAGCCGATCAGGATGGTCGTCACGCCGTCATTGACGCGGCCGGTCCCCGACTCGATCCAGAGCTTTCCGCCCTGCCAGCGGCCGGGCATGTCCGACAGAAGATAGAAGGACTTGCTCAACACATGGTCGGGCGGCATGGCGACCAGCGGCGGTGTCTCGACGCCGGCCAGCAGGCGCTTGAGGTCGGGGTTGCCGCCGGCCGGACGGTCGAAGCTCATCTGCTGGTCACGCGTGTCGATGAAGATGATGCCGCCGGTCCGCAGGTAGCGGTCGAGCGCGGCCTGCGCGCGCGGTGACAGAGCCGGCTGGGTCGAGGTCACGGGCCAGTAGATCAGCGGATAGAGCCGTGGCTCGTCGCGTTCGAGGTCGAGGCCGACCGGATCGGCGGGCTCGACCGAGGTGCGGGCGCGCAGGATCTCGCTCAGGCCTTCGAGACCCGCCTTGCTGATATCGTCGACTTCCTTGTCGCCGGTGATGATGTAGGCGAGGCGAATGTCGAGCGAGCCCTTGAGCGCCTGCTCGTCGGTGAGCGGAGGCGGTCCGGGCTTGGCCGGCGGCGTTGCCGCGGTGCCGGGACGCTGGGGGGCTGCAGGGGGCTGCTGCGCCTGAGCGTCCGGCGAGCCGGTGAAGACGAGAGCGGCGAGGAGCAGCGCCGCCGGAGCCGCGCGTCCGAACCGGATCGCCTTCGGCAGCAGGCCGCGCAGCCACAGCGAGATCAGCAGGTCGGCCAGCAGCAGCACGAGCGCGGCCAGAAGGAACCATTTCGACAGGTCGGTTTCGCCGGCCTCGGAGAGCCGGTCGGACGCCACGCCGCTCGGCAGAACCAGCGGCTTGGGTGCGGCGATCCGACCGCCGATGTTGAAGGCCACCTGGGCGTTCTCGTCGCCATAGAGGCCCGGCGGGGAGGTTGGCTTGGGCTGGAAGGTTTCAGCGGCATCGGCCGGCAGGATCTGGATGCCGGCAGGCGGTGCGCCGAGGCGGCCGAAGCCGTCGAGCGTACGCCACGGCTTCAGCGCCTTGTTGACGCCATCGCCGGCGACGCCGCGCGACAGCGTGACCAGGCGTTGCAGCATGTTCACGAACAGGCCCGACAGCGACAGGTTGCTCCAGCCGGTGTTCGCGGTGGTGTGGATCAGCACGAGATAGCCCTGGCCGCGCTTCTCGGCGGTGACCAGCGGCGTGCCATCGGCGAGACGGGCCCAGGTCTTGTCGGCGAGGTCGGGCGTCGGCTCGGCCAGTACCTGCTGGGAAATGCGGACGTCCTTCGGGATCGGGATGCCGAGGAAGGGGCTGTTGGACGGGAACTCGGCCAGCGCGCTGGGTTGGCCCCAGCTCATGATGCCGCCCAGTGCGCGGTCACCCAGGCGCAGCTTCGTCGGCACGAGCGTGTCGGCTCCGGCGGCGAGGTTGGGACCGGCAAAGCGCACGGCAATGCCGCCGCGCTCGATCCACTTCGAGATCTCCTCGCGGTCGTTGGCGGACGGGGCGGAACCGTCGGGGATCAGCAGTACGGCGGTGTTGCGCGTTAGCACCGATTCGCGATCGCCGATGCTCAGGCTCACATAGGGATCCAGCGCGCGTTCGAGGAAGTAGATCTCCTGCAGCAGTGGCTGATTGCCCGCGGTGGCGCGCTCGCCGAGGATCGCCACCGGACGGCGGCGATGGCGCTCGTCGAGCAGGATCGTGCTGCCGGCGCCGCCCTGGGCCTCGATGTCGAGGCGGGCCATGCGGTTGCGCAGTTCGGCCGGGATGGAAAGCATGCCTTCGCCCTGGGTGGCGGTCGCGGCGAAGTCGAGGTCGATGCGGGCCACGACGCGGCCCTGTTCGTCCGAGGCCTGGACCGCGGCCTTGCGCGGACCGTCGGCGACGGGACGCAGCGCCCGCACCTTGAGGTCGCGGCCCTCGGCGGCCGGCGGCAGAAGCAGCAACGGCGTCGTCGCCTGATCGGGCAGCAGCACCTGCAGCCCGTCGAAGCGGCGCAGGCGCTCGGCGAGGCGCGTCGCGCCCTCGTCTTCGAGGCCGTCGCTCAACCACACGGCATAGGCGCCAGCGTCGACCTGCATCTGGTCGATGGCGGTCGCCGCCGCCGTGCGATCGGTCGGCCAGGGCTTGGGGCGGAAGGCGCGGAGCAGAGTGCGCGCCTCGTCGGGACGCATGGCGCCGCGGCGAACGGCGGGCGCATCGAGCGGCGCCGGCGCGGTGCCGACCAGCACGACCGGGCGATTGGCGCGTTCGGCGCGCTGGATGAGGCGCTCGGCATGGGCGGTGCGCGTCGCCCAGCCCGGCGCGCTCGACCAGCCATCGTCGATCACCAGCAGAAGCGGTCCGCGGCCCGGCAGGTCGGCCTGCGGATTCAACAGCGGCCGGGCGACCGCCAGGATCAGCGCCGTCGCCAGCAGGAGCCGCAGCAGCAGCAGCCACCACGGCATCTTCATCGGAGTCTGCTCGGGCGGCTCCAGCCCGACCAGCAGCCGAATCGCCGGGAAGCGCACGAGCTTCGGCAGCGGCGGGATCAGCCGCAGCAGGAAATAGATCGCCGGCAGGGCCACCAGCAGGGCCAGCATGCCGGGGGCAGCGAAGGCGAACGCGCCGAGACTCAGCATGTCATCAGGCCGCGTTCAGCCGGCCGAGATTGGCCATGGCGAGATAGAGCGACAGAAGCACGGTCTGTGGCGAGCGATCGGTGCGATGCAGATGCACCGTCCAGTTGGCCGGTCGCGTCAGGCGCTGCAGGCCTTCCTTCTGCGCGGCGAGGCGGGCGCCATAGGCGGCCCGCACGGCTTCGACGCGACGGACCGTGTGCTGGCCTTCGGACTCAAGACCCTCGAACTTCACATGGCCGTCGAACGGCAGCTCTTCCTCGGCGGGATCGAGCACCTGCACGAGATGGCCGCGCACGCCGACGCTGGCATAGTACCGGATGATCTCCTCGATCTTCTCGAGCGGATCGAGCCAGTCGGACACGAGAACGACCGTGCCATGGGCCGGCAGCGGCACCATAGGCGGCAGGCTGGCAGGCGTGCGGCTGGTGTCGCGGCTCTCGTCCAGCAGGGTCTCGGCGACGCGACGGACGGCCACGCGGCCGGAGGCGGGACGCATGCCGCCCCCTAAGACGGCGACGCGCTCGCCGGCATCGGCCAGCAGGCTCGCCACCGCGAGGGTGATCAGCTCGGCGCGCAGCGCCTTGGTGTCGGCGTTCTTGAGCGAGGCGTATTGCATGGAAGGCGAGGCGTCGCGCCACAGCCAGATGCTGGCGGCGGCCTCCCATTCGGTCTCGCGTACGAACAGGTGGCGGCTGCGCGCACTCTGGCGCCAGTCGATCTGGCTCGCGCTGTCACCGTCGCGATAGGGCCGGTACTGCCAGAAGGCATCGCCCTGGCCGACGCGGCGACGGCCGTGCACGCCCTGGATGACGGTCGCGGCCACGCGATCGGCGGCCACCATGAGGGCGGGCAGCGTGCCGGCGAGTTCGAGCGATCGATGAAGGGTTGAAGGCGCAGCCATGAACACCCGCAGTGCAATGCCTAGGCCAGAAGATTACCCAAGGCGGGCGCACATCTGGGCGATGACGGACTCGACGGTTACGCCTTCGGCGCGGGCAGAGAAGTTGACGGCCATGCGGTGACGCAGGATCGGACCGGCCAGCGCCACGACGTCGTCGACCGACGGCGCAAGGCGGCCCTGGATGATCGCCCGGGCGCGGCAGGCCAGCATAAAGGCCTGGCTGGCGCGCGGGCCGGGGCCCCAGGCGACGCGCTGGCGCACGACATCGAGATCGGTGTGCTCGGGACGGCCGGCGCGCACCAGCTTCAGGATGGCGTCGACCACGCTCTCGCCGATCGGCAGGCGACGGACCAGGGCCTGTGCTGCCATCAGGTCGCCGGGTGAAAGGGCCTGCGTGGCCACGGCCTGCTCGGCGCCGGTGGTGCCGATCATGATCTGGCGTTCGGCCGCCTCGTCGGGGTAGCCGACATCGACCTGCAGCAGGAAGCGGTCGAGCTGCGCTTCGGGCAGGGGATAGGTGCCTTCCTGTTCGAGCGGGTTCTGGGTTGCCAGTACATGGAAGGGCGTCGGCAGATCGTAGCGCTTGCCGGCCACCGTTACATGCCGCTCCTGCATCGACTGCAGCAGTGCAGACTGGGTACGCGGGCTGGCGCGGTTGATTTCGTCGGCCATCAGCAGCTGGGCGAAGACCGGACCCTGCAGGAAGCGGAAGGAGCGGCGGCCGCCTTCACCTTCCTCGAGAATCTCCGAGCCCAGGATGTCGGCCGGCATCAGGTCGGGCGTGAACTGGATTCGCTTGGATTCCATGCCGAGCACCACGCCCAGCGTGTCGACCAGCTTGGTCTTGGCGAGACCCGGAACGCCGATCAGCAGTAGGTGGCCGCCCGACAGGAGAGCAACCAGCGTTTGATCGATCACGTCCTGCTGGCCATATATGACCTTGCCGATGGAGGTACGGGCGGCGCGAAGTTGGCCGCCCAGCCTCTCGATGTCGGCGAGGGCGGCCTGCGCGTCGGCGTCGGTAGCAGTCGATGTATCGGGGGCCACCAGGGCGCTCCTGTCGTCGAGGGAATATGTTTGAGGGAAGCCCAGAATTGAGGCCGGAACAAGGGCATGAGGGTTGACGAAATTGTGCGGCGGGTGGCCGAGCGCAGCAGGCGTTTGGCATCCGGATTGCCCGTGGCGTCGCCGCCGATCGGCAGCGACTTCTCACTGAACGGTGTCGGGGCGATGCCCGAAGTGTGGCGTCCTGCGTCCGTGCTCATCCCTTTGATCAAACGCGAGACGGGAATCACGGTCTTGCTGACCCAGCGGACCGAGGATATGCCCAGTCATGCGGGCCAGATCGCCTTTCCCGGCGGTCGCCGGCAGGTCGAGGACATAGACGCGACGGCAACCGCGCTGCGCGAAACCGAGGAAGAGGTCGGTCTCACCCGCGACTTCATCGACGTCGTCGGGACGATCGACCTCTACCGGACGGGCACGGGCTACCAGATCACGCCGATCGTCGGCATCGTCACACCCGGCTTCACGATGCGTGCAGATCCACGCGAGGTCGCCGATGTCTTCGAGGTGCCGCTCGACCATTTCCTCGACGAACGCAATCACCGCATCGACAGCAGGGTCTGGCAGGGCCGCGAACGGCGCTACTACGCCATGCCCTACGGAGAGCGCTACATCTGGGGCGCCACGGCGGGTATGCTGAAAAACCTCCACTTCATCCTGACCACAAGCGCCTGACGCAGGCCGGGAGTTTCCATGCGAGTCGTCCTCCTCATCCTCGTGCTCGTACTGGCGCCGTTCGGCGCCTTCTTCCTCTGGGCCTGGGCGGTGAAAATCAAACAGGAGCGCAAGATCGCGGGCACGCTGCCGTCGTGGCAGGACATGCCGATGACGTGGCTGGGTATTGCTGGCTTCGCCTGCGCCATCGCGGGCTTCTTCGTCATGTTCTTCACCCAGGATCAGGGTTACGGCGGTCTCTTCGCATCATGAAGCCTGCCGGTCGTCTCGACGTGGTGCCGTGGTCGAACGACACGGCGGTCCGCACCCTGTTCGACGTGCTGGGCGGGTCCGGTATCGCCGCGCGCTTCGTCGGCGGCTGGGTGCGCGATGCCGTGCGCGGTGCGCCGCTCAGCAATGAACCCGATCTTGCGGTCGACAAGCCGCCCGAGACCGTGATGCTCGCCCTCAAGGCGGCCCGCATCAAGGTGGTGCCGACCGGATTGAAGCACGGCACCGTGACGGTGGTGATCGCCGGAGCGCCTTATGAGCTCACGACCCTGCGCCGCGACGTCGAGACCGATGGCCGGCATGCGGTCGTGGCCTTCACCGACGACTGGCTGGAGGATGCGAGCCGGCGCGACTTCACCTTCAACGCGCTCTACGCCGATCTCGATGGAACGATCTACGATCCGTTCGACGGCCGGACCGACCTCGCCGACGGGCGCGTGCGCTTCATCGGCGATCCTGACCTCCGTATTGCCGAGGACCGGCTGCGCATCCTGCGCTTCTTCCGCTTCCATACCTGGTATGGGCGTCCACCGTTCGATGCGCCGGGCTTCGAAGCCTGCCGCCGCAATGCCGGCAGCCTGCGCGGCCTGTCGGGCGAGAGGGTGCGCAAGGAACTGCTGCGCCTGCTGCAGGCGCCGGCGCCGGCCGACACGGTCGCCGCGATGCGCGAAGCCGCCATCCTCGATCACTGGCTGCCCGAATGCGACGGCACGGCGCGGCTGCGCGCGTTGATCGCGCGCGAGGACAGGCCCGACCCGCTCCGCCGGCTGGCGTCGATCCTCGGGGCGGAGGCCGATGCCACCGCGA
This sequence comes from Reyranella sp., assembly GCF_965279625.1. Taxonomy (GTDB): domain Bacteria; phylum Pseudomonadota; class Alphaproteobacteria; order Reyranellales; family Reyranellaceae; genus Reyranella. The sequence goes on along the minus strand of NZ_OZ257251.1, from coordinate 2,958,544 downwards.
TCGGCAAGCGCCTGAAGCTTTCGACGCAGGAGGCGCTGCGGCTCGACGTCATGCTGGCCGCCGATCCGGTCATCGACGTGGCCGGCGGCGCGACGGCGTGGCGTGCGCAGATCTATGCGCTGGGCGGCAATCTCTACGCCGACCGCCTGCTGCTCGCGGTCGATGCGCCCGGCGACTGGCGCGCGGCGCTGGCGATGGCGCGCGACTGGACGCCGCCCGAGCTGCCGGTGAGCGGCGGCGATGCGCTGAAGCTCGGCCTCAAGCCGGGGCCGAAGGTCGGTGCGTTGATCGAGGCGGTCGAACGCTGGTGGATCGACGGCGACTTCACCGCCGATCGTGCGGGCTGCCTCGGCGAACTCGAGCGACTCGTGAGAGCACAGCCATGATCCGTCCCGGCGTCACCTTCGCGCTGTGGCTGGCGATCGCGACCCTCGTCGTGCTGAACGAATTCGTGGGCGACACGTGGATCGCCGCCACGCTCTCGGTGCGCGCGGTGGAATGGTACAAGGCGCTGGTGCCGATTCCCTACGTGGCGATGGTGGCGATCATCCACGCGCGGCGTACGCGCGGCGATGACTGGTTCCCGGCGGCGCTGCTGGCGGCGCTGCTGTGGTCGACCTCGACGATGCTGGCCGGCTTCACCTATGCGCGCGTGGCCTACGAGGAAGGCGCGGAAGCCTTCTTCGATCGCCTGGGCTTCTGGTGGGGCGCGCCCTATCCGCTGCTGGTGCTCGTGCTGTTCGCGTCGCCCTTGCTGGCCGGCTGGGCGCTGGCCCGGCATCGATGAGCCCAGGATGAGCCCACGATGAGCCCACGATGAGCATCGTCTCGCGGCTGTGCATCTCCGGCTACCGCTCGCTGCGGGACGTCCGGCTGGAGATCGAGCCGCTCACGGTCGTCACCGGCGCCAACGGCAGCGGCAAGTCTAGCCTCTATCGCGCCCTGCGGCTGCTGGCCGATGTCGCGCAGGGGCGGATCATCCAGTCGCTCGCGCTCGAGGGCGGCATCTCCTCGGTGCTGTGGGCGGGGCCCGAGCAGTTTTCGCGCAGCATGAAGCGCGGTGACCAGCCGGTGCAGGGCACGGTGCGCCAGTCGACGATCAGCCTGAAGTTGGGTTTTGCCTCGGAGTCCTACGGCTACGCGATCGATCTCGGCCTGCCGGTCCCCGGCGGCCTGTTCGGCCGCGATCCGGTGATCAAGACCGAGACCCTGTGGACCGGGCTCGTCCTGCAGCGCGCCAACGCCTTCGCCGAACGGCACGGCCCGTCGGTCACGCTGCGGGATCTCAACGGAGAGCGCCGGCAGGCCTATACGCGCCTCCAGCCGTTCGACAGCATGCTGACCCATTGCGCCAATCCCGAGGATGGCGCGGAGCTGCTGGCGATGCGCGAGCAATTGCGCGACTGGCGGTTCTACGATCACTTCCGCACGGATAGCGACGCGCCGGCCCGCCGCCGCCAGGTCGGCACGCGGACGCCCGTGCTGGCGGGCGATGGCGCCGATCTCGCCGCGGCCATCGCCACCATCCAGGAGATCGGCAGCGAGGGGCAGCTGGAGGCGGCGATCGCCGACGCCTTTCCCGGTGCGTCGGTCGATGTCGCGGTGAGCGACGGCTATTTCGAGGTCGAGATGCGCCAGCGCGGGCTGCTGCGGCCGCTGAAAGCCACCGAGCTGTCGGACGGAACGCTGCGTTACCTGCTGCTGGTGGCGGCGCTGCTGTCGCCGCGGCCGCCCTCGCTCATGATCCTGAACGAGCCCGAAACCAGCCTCCATCCCGACCTGCTGGCGCCGCTGGCCCGGCTGATCGCCGATGCGGCCAAGCGATCGCAGATCATCGTGGTCTCGCACGCCGAACGCCTCGTCGCCGCGCTCACCCAGGCGGGCGGGCGACGGATCACGCTCGCGAAGGAGCTGGGCGAAACCGTCGCCCAGGACGAAGACCGGCCGATGTGGAACTGGCCGGGCCGGTAATCCCGTCGTCTCGACCGAAGCGCCCCCTCGGAAGCCCTCGGGCAGGCTCCGTCTCGTCCTTGAACAGGTTTTTCAAAAGGACTGTCGAGCAGCCTGACCGTCAAGGGGCGCGGCGGCACCAGATCGAGGGGGTGCGACTCTCATTTCGATTGTTTCGTTTATTTCGTTTATATCGATTATTTGCCCCGACTCCCGCTAATTCAGCGGCCTGTCAGGGCCAGCGCACCTCGGGCGGCAGGGACATCAGGATCGCCTCGACATTGCCGCCGGTCATCAAGCCGAAGCGTGTGCCGCGATCGTGCAGCAGGTTGAACTCGACGTAGCGGCCGCGGCGCGCGAGCTGGTGCGCGCGCTCGGCCTCGGTCCACGGCTCGTTCATGTGACGCCGCACCAGCTTCGGATAGATGTCGAGGAAGGTCTCGCCGACATCGCGCGTGAAGGCGAAGTCGCGCGCATGGTCGCCGCTGTCGAGATAGTCGTAGAAAATGCCGCCGATCCCGCGCGGCTCGTTGCGATGGGGCAGGAAGAAGTATTCGTCGCACCATTCCTTGAAGTTCGGATGGTAGGCGGGATCGTGCGCGTCGCAGGTCGTGCGGAACGCGGCGTGGAAATCCTGCGTATCGGGTTCGTGCGGCACCATCGGCGTCAGGTCGGCGCCGCCGCCGAACCAGCTGCGCGTGGTCACGATGTAGCGCGTGTTCATGTGGACCGCCGGCACCTTGGGCGACTGCATGTGCGCCACCAGCGAGATGCCGGCCGCGAAGAAGCGCGGGTCCTGCTGGGCGCCGGGGATCTGGCTGCGGAACTCCGGGCTGAACTCGCCGAACACGGTCGAGATGTTGACGCCGACCTTCTCGAACACGCGGCCGCGCATCAACGACATGGTGCCGCCGCCGTGATCCTCGCCGTTGGGACCCTTCTCGCGTTCCCAGCTCTTGCGCTGGAAGCGGCCGGGCGCCTTGTCGCGATGCGTTCCCTGCAGGTCATCCTCGAGGCTTTCGAAGGCGGCGCAGATGCGGTCGCGGAGGCCCGCGAACCAGGTCGCGGCCTCTTCCTTTTGACGGGTGATCGTCGCCTCGTCGGGCAGGGGCGAAGGGCCGTTGGGGCCGGTGGCGGTGCGGGCGGGCTTGGCGGTCATGCGAGCTTTTCGAATCCCGAGGTCTGGCGAAGGGCCTCGCTCAATACCATCGCCGCGGCCAGGGCGACATTGAGCGACCGCGCCCCGGGCTGGAGCGGGATGCGGACCCGGGCGTCCGCCGCCTCGTGGACATCGGGCGGGACGCCCGCACTTTCGCGGCCCATCAGCAGGATGTCGTCCGCCCGAAACCTGGCGTCCGGCAGGCGCTCCGCCCCCGCCGTGGTCAGCAGAACCAGCCGTCCGGGCGGCCGGTCCCGGCAGAAAGCGGCCCAGGAAGCGTGCCGGACGAGGGTGGCGAGGTCGTAATAATCCATCGCCGCCCGGCGAATCCGCTTGTCGTCCACCGGGAATCCGCAGGGCTCGATGAGGTCCAGGGGCACTCCAAGCCCGGCCGACAGGCGGATGAAAGCCCCAACATTCTGAGGGATATCGGGCTGAAACAGCGCCAGGCGCATGAACTCTCCATTCCGGTCCGCGTCGCGGAAGGCTCTTTATGCGGCACGCTGTCACAGAATGCCGCGCATCGGGCCTGCGACCAACAGAGCCTTGAAACAAAAGGGGCTTTCCCGGCTATATACCGGCCAATCTCCTCGGGGGGACGGAAGAGAGTAATCATGGCTGCTTCAAGCACATCGGCACACGGACACGGCGACCCGACTCGGCGCGACTTCCTGATGGTTGCGACGGGCGCTCTTGGCGCCGTCGGCGCCGCGGCCGTCGCGTGGCCCTTCATCAATAATCTCAACCCCGCCGCGGACACGCTGGCCCTGTCGACCGTCGAGGTGAACGTCACGCCGATCGCGGTCGGCCAGGCGGTCACCGTGAAGTGGCGCGGCAAGCCGGTGTTCATCCGGCACCGTACCGAGGCCGAGATCAAGGAGGCCGAGGCGGTGCCGATGGCGCAGCTGCCGGATCCGCAGACCGACAATGCGCGTGTCACCGACACCTCCAAGAAGGTCCGGCCCGAGTGGCTGATCATGATCGGTGTCTGCACCCATCTGGGCTGCGTGCCGCTCGGCAACAAGCCGGGCGATCCCAAGGGTGAGTTCGGCGGCTGGTTCTGCCCCTGCCACGGCTCGAGCTACGACACGTCGGGCCGCATCCGCAAAGGACCGGCCCCGAAGAACCTCGTGGTTCCGGACTACCTGTTCACTTCCGACTCGCTCGTTCGCATCGGCTGATCGACCCAGGTCGTCCGCCTCAGATCTCGCTGGAGTTCCAGAATGGCCTCGTCACACGGCACGCCGCCGGTCTTCAATAACAAGGTGATCGCCTGGGTCGATCACCGCCTGCCGATCTTCTCGTATATCGAGAAGGAATATCACACGTTCCCGACGCCACGGAATTTCAACTATTTCTGGAACTTCGGCGCGATCGCCACGGTGATGCTGGTCCTCATGATCGCCACCGGCATCGTGCTCGCGACCAACTACACGCCGCACGTGCTGATGGCCTTCGACGCCGTCGAGCGCATCGACCGTGACGTGCCGCAGGGCTGGCTGATCCGCGACCTGCACATGAACGGCGCGTCGTTCTTCTTCATCGCCGTCTACATCCACATCTTCCGCGGCATGTACTACGGCTCCTACAAGGCGCCGCGCGAACTGCTGTGGATCCTGGGCGTGGTCATCTTCCTGCTGATGATGGCGACGGCCTTCATGGGCTACGTGCTGCCGTGGGGCCAGATGAGCTTCTGGGGCGCCACCGTCATCACCAACCTGTTCTCGGCCATTCCGATCGTCGGCGAATCGATCGTCACCTGGCTGTGGGGCGGCTTCGCCGTCGACAACCCGACGCTCAACCGCTTCTTCGCGCTGCACTACCTGCTGCCGTTCATCATCGTGGCGGTCGTGGCGCTGCACGTCGTGGCGCTGCACGTTCACGGTTCGAACAACCCGACCGGCATCGACCCGAAGGGCCCGCAGGACACCGTCCCGTTCCATCCGTACTACACGATGAAGGACGGCTTCGGCGTGGTCTGCTTCCTGATCGTCTTCTCCGTGTTCGTCTTCTTCGCGCCGGACTACATGGGCCATCCCGACAACTACATCCCGGCCAACCCGATGGTCACCCCGGCGCACATCGTGCCTGAATGGTACTTCCTGCCGTTCTACGCGATCCTGCGCGCCATCCCCGACAAGCTGGGCGGCGTGCTGGCGATGTTCGGCGCCATCGCGGTGCTGTTCATCCTGCCCTGGCTCGACACCTCGCGCGTGCGGTCCTGCACGTTCCGGCCGATCTACAAGTGGTTCATGATGTTCCTGGTGGTCGACGTGATCGTCCTGGGCATCTGCGGTTCCAAGCCGCCGGAAGGCTTCTGGGTGCCGCTGTCGCAGCTCGCGACCCTGTACTACTTCGCTCACTTCCTCGTCCTGCTGCCGATCCTGGGCAAGATCGAACGGCCGTTGCCACTGCCTGCCAGCATCGCCGACTCGGTGCTCAAGAAGAAGGCGGTCTAAGAGCCATGCGCAAGCCTTTCGCCCGCAATCTCCTGGTCTCCGGCGCCATCGCGCTGGCGGCCCTCGCCACCGGCACCGTCGCCATCGCGGCCGGCGGGACCGAGCATCCGCCGCACAAGCACTGGCACTTCCAGGGCCCGTTCGGCACCTACGATCGCGCCGCCGCCCAGCGTGGCTTCCAGGTCTACCAGGAAGTCTGCGCGGCCTGCCATTCGCTGTCGCTAATGTCCTATCGCAACCTGACCGAACTCGGGCTGACCGAGAACCAGGTGAAGGGCCTCATCAAGGACATCTCCGTCTCCGATCTCAACGACGAAGGTGCGCCGGCCGACCGGCCGGCCCGGCCGTCCGACCGCTTCAAGAAGCCGTTCCCCAACGAGGCCGCCGCGGCCGCTGCCAACAACGGCAAGGCCCCGCCCGACCTCAGCGTCATCGTCAAGGCGCGCGAGTTCGGTCCCGACTACATCTACGGAATCCTCACGGGTTACGTGCCGTACGACAAGCTGACGCCCGAGCAGATCAAGGAGTTCGACGTCAAGAAGGACGACAACTTCAACAAGTACTTCCCGGGCCACAAGATCGCCATGGCGCCGCCGCTCGCGGATGACAAGGTGACCTTCGCCGACGGCACCAAGGCCACGCTCGACCAGGAAGCCGCCGACGTCACCGAGTTCCTCGCTTGGGCGTCGGAGCCGCACATGGAAGACCGAAAGCGCACCGGCGTTCGGGTCATCCTGTTCCTGATCGCTCTCGCGGGCCTGATGTATGCCGTGAAGCGTATGGTGTGGGCCGACAAGCACTGACGCTTGGGGCGTTAGTGCCGCTGGGCGCTAACGCCGGAGGCGACGTTCGATCGCTTCGTATCGCTGGATCAGCCGGCGGGCGCGAACGATCACCGGGATGTCGATCATCTTGCCATCCACCGAGAACGAGCCGCGGCCCTCAGCCGCGGCTTTTTCGTCGGCCGCGATCAGCTTCCGCGCGTAGGCGACTTCATCCGCCGTTGGCGTGAAGGCCTCGTTCAGCGTTGCGACGAGGCCGGGATGGATGCAGGTCCCGCCCGAGAAGCCGAAGCGGCGCGCCCGCTCAGCGCTCTTCCTGTAGGCGGTCGGGTCGGAATAGTCCGCGACGGTCCCCAGAATCCCGATCACCGGCACGCCGTGCGCCTGGGCCGCGAAGGCGACCATCCGCTTGGGCAGTTCGAGCGTCTCGTCGCCCGGCACCGAGCCGGTCTCCAGCGCGAAATCCTCGCCCCCCAGCATCATGGCGATGACCCTCGGTCCGCGCTCGGCGATGTCGTTCAGCTCGGTCAGTGCGCGCGGATGCTCGATCATGGCGGCGAAACCGACGCTGCCCACCTTCATGCCGCGCTCACGCTCCAGCTCCGTCACGACCTCGTCGAGCAGACGCATGTGTTGCACGCCCTCGGTCTTGGTGACGAACAGGGCCGAGAGGCCGGGCCGCACCGCCGCCTCGATGTCGGGAAGCGCCAGCCGAAGCGGCCGGTTGATGCGGACTGCGACGTCGGCGCCGCCGCGCGCCACCTTCTCCATCGTGTCCGGCAGCATCGCCCGCGCTTCGGGTTTCTGCGCCGGCTGCACGCTGTCCTCAAGATCGACCAGCACGCAATCGGCGCCGCGCTCGTGGGCCTTGTCGATGAACTTCGGGACGTTGCCGGGAACGTACAGGATCGAGCGCCAGACGGACGGGACGGGCCGGTTCACTTCCTTGTCTTCCCCGTGGTCTTGCCGTCCGAAATTGCCCCCGACGCACAGAGCTTGTCGTACTCCGCCGCGCCCAGCATCGGCTTCAGCAGGGCTTCGTTGTGCTCTCCCACCCTCGGCGCCGCGCTCTTCAGCGCGCCCGGTGTGCCGGACATGCGCGGCACGACCGGATGGGTCGGCAGTTCGCCCATGTCCGCATCCTCGATCTCGATCAGCGATTCGCGCTCCAGCACATAGTCGTCCTGCACGATCTGCGAGATGTCGTAGACCGGGCCGATGGTGACGCCGGCCTCGTCGAAATAGCGCAGGTTCTCGTCGAGATCGCGGGCACCCACGAACTCGCCGATGATGCGGTCTAGTTCGAGCCCGTTGCGCACCCGCTCGATGTTGGTCGCGAAGCGCGGATCCTCCTTCAGTTCCGGCCGGCCGATCTTGTCCAGCACGCGCATCGCCATGCCCTGGGTCGAGGCCGAGAGGCAGACCCAGCTGCCGTCCTTGGTCTGGTAGACGTTGCGCGGCGCCGCATTGGTCGAGCGGCTGCCGGTGCGCACCTTCACCTCGCCGGTCAGCCTGTGATTGGCCGCCTGCGGTCCCAGCATCGAGAACAACGGATCGAACAGCGGCAGGTCGAGCACCTGGCCTTTGCCGCCGTTCATCTCGACCTCGCGCAGCGCCACCATCACGGCGCCATAGCCGTTCAGGGCGGCCATGCAGTCGGCGAGATACATCGGCGGCAGGACCGGTTCGCGATCGGCGAAGCCGTTCATCGAGGCGAAGCCGCTATAGCCCTCGATCAGCGTGCCGAAGCCCGGCTTGTGGCGATATCGGCCGTCCTGGCCCCAGCCGGAGATGCGCAGGATCACCAGCTTCGGGTTGATGGCGTGCAGCTCGGCCGGCGACAGGCCCATATCCTCCATGACGCCCGGCCGGAAGCTTTCGACCAGGATGGCGGCGGTCTTCGCCAGTTCGCGCACGATGGTGCGGCCGGCGTCGGAGCGCAGGTCGAGGGCGACGCTCTTCTTGTTGCGGCTGTAGACCTTCCAGGCGGTCTCGACGCCCTTCACCCGCCACGAGCGCAGCGTGTCGCCTTCCGGCGGCTCGATCTTGATGACCTCGGCGCCGAAGTCGGCGAGCTGCAGGGTCAGGACGTTGCCAGCGACGAGTCGCGACAAGTCGACGACGCGAACCCCGTTCAGGGGGCCGCGGGCGTCGGGGGTGAAGGTCTTCTTGGCGGGACGTTTGGCGGGCATTTTCCAACGAAAATCCTGTCATCCCGAGCGCCGCGAGGGACCCTTGGCAGCGCCTGGAAAGGTCCCTCGCTTACGCTCGCGATGACAATGGTGGTGGGAACGGCGTCGTGCGTCAGCCGACGTGCTTGGCCATGAATTCCAGCGTGCGCTCCATCGCCTTCTTCGAGGCCGCCGCGTCGTAGCTGCCGCGCTCGTCGCAATGGAAGCCGTGGTCGGCGGGATAGTCGTAGATCGTGACGTTCGGATGGAGCTGGCGCAGCTCGTTCACGTGCGTCATCGGGATATGCATGTCCTTGTCGCCGAAATGCATGATCGTCGGCACGCCGGGCTTCTCGTCCCGGGCGCCGTAGATGCCGCCGCCATAATAGGCGATGGCCGCGTCGGGCTTGAGGCGCGTCGCCGCCAGCCAGGTGATGGTGCCGCCCCAGCAGAAGCCGGTGACGCCGACCTTTTTCGCGCCGCGCTTCTTCAGCTCGGCGATGGCGGCCTCGACGTCCTGCACGGCCTTTTCGGTGAAGCCGGGCGTCATGACGTAGCCGCGGCCCTCGGCAATCGCGTCCGGTGTATAGCCGAGCTCGATGCCGGGCTTGAGGTGGTCGAAGAAGCACGGCGCGAGGGCGAGGTAGCCTTCGGCGGCGAACTTGTCGGTCACGGCGCGGATGTGGTGGTTCACGCCAAAAATCTCCTGGATGACCACGATGGCGCCCTTCGGCGTGCCCGCCGGGGTGGCCAGGTAAGCACCGATCTCGCCGGCGGCAGACTTAAGACGGATATCTTCGCCCATGAATAATCCTCCCTGTGTGGCCGGCATTGGACCATGGTAAGCCCGCGCCGTTCAAGGAATCCAAGCCATGTATCTTCCGAAGCATTTCGCAGGCGATGAAGCGGTCGGCCGCGAGGTCATGACGGCCCATAGCTGGGCCCTCCTGATGACGACCGACGAGACCGGTGCGCCCTTCGCCACCCATCTGTCGCTGCTCTGGCAGGACGATGGCAGCGAACACGGTTCGCTGATCGGCCATATCGCGCGGGCCAATCCGCACTGGAAGCTGTTCGAGCGGCCGGCGGAGTCGATGGCCCTGTTCTGGGGGCCGCACGCCTATGTCTCGCCGACTTGGTACACGCCCGGACCCAAGGTGCCGACCTGGAACTACGTCACCGTCCATGCCTATGGCCGGCCGGAGGTCGTCACCGATACGCAGGGCGCCCTCGATGTGCTGACGAAACTCTCGACGGCCTACGAAGGGGCGGACCCTTCGTCTTGGAACCTCGACCGCCTGCCGCCGGGCAATGCCGAAGCGCAGACGCGAGGCATCGTTGCCTTCCGCATGCCGCTCGCGCGCCTGCAGACCAAGATCAAGCTCAGCCAGAACCGCGACCTGGAGGACCGGCAGCGCGTGATGCAGAAGCTCGCGGAAAGCGACAACCAGGACGCGCAGGCGACGGCCCACTGGATGAAGCGCGTCCTGCCGTAACACAGGTTCTGCGATCTCTTTACATCGACCGGACCATCGGCCACTTTCCTCGCCAATAAAAGGGAGGAAATAAAATGACGGTCCGTCGTCGTGGTCTCGTGAAGCGCGGTCTGGGAACAGTGATCGCTGCCGGCGTCGGCATGCCGCTGTATCTTCCGGCCGCCCGCGCCCAGGCCTATCCCAGCAAGCCGATCACCTTCATCGTCCCGTGGCCCGCCGGCGGATCGAGCGACATCACGCTCCGCGCCATGTGCGAGCGGGCGAGCAAGGTGCTGGGGCAGCCCTTCCAGATCGACAACAAGGGCGGCGCTTCCGGCACGCTGGGACCGGCCACGATGGCCGCCACCGCACGGCCCGACGGTTACACCGTCTCGCAGCTCCCGATTTCCGTGTTCCGGCTGCCGGTGATGCAGAAGACGGCGTTCGATCCGTTGAAGGACTTCACCTACGTCGCGCATCTCAGCGGCTATACGTTCGGCGTCACAACGGCGGCCGACCAGCCCTACAAGACCTTCAAGGACGTGATCGAGTACGCCAGGGCCAATCCGGGCAAGGTGACCTACGGCACGCCGGGCGCCGGCACCTCGCTTCACATCGGCATGGAGCGCATCGCGGCCGCGGCCGGCATCAAGTGGACCATGGTGCCGTTCAAGGGCGGTGCGGAAACCAACGCCGCCGTACTCGGCAAGCACACGACCTTGCAGGCCGATTCGACGGGCTGGAAGCCGCTGGTCGACGCGGGCCAGCTTCGGCTGCTCTGCGTGTGGACCGAGAAGCGCACCAAGAACTGGCCCGACGTGCCGACCCTGAAGGATCTCGGCTTCGACATGGTGTTCGATTCGCCGTTCGGCATGGGCGGCCCGAAGGGCATGGACCCGCTCGCCGTCAAGAAACTCGACGAGGCGTTCAAGGTCGCGCTCGAGGACAAGGACGTCATCGCGACCCTGGAAAAGTACGACATGTCGCCGCGCTACATGCCGGCGGCGGCTTACGACAAGTTCGCCCGCCAGCTCTATGCCGAGGAGAAGGCGGCGCTGGAGAAGCTCGGACTGGCCGCCAAGAGCTAGTCCGCCCCGGAGAGAGCGGGGAAGAAAACAACAAGGGAGGAGTTCATGCGTCGTCGTTCGTTCATCGCGGCGTCGGGTGCGGTCGCGTCCGCCGCTCTCGCGCCCGCCATCGGCCATGCCCAGGGGCCCAAGGATTTCCCCAACAAGCCGATCACGTTGATCATGCCGTGGCCGGCCGGCAGCGGCGTCGACGTCTGGCATCGCGCGCTGGGCGACGCCGCGGCCAAGATCCTCGGCCAGCCGGTGGTGATCGACAACCGCACCGGCGGTTCGGGAACCAGCGGCCCGGCCAGCATGGCCGCGACCGCCAAGCCCGACGGCTACACGATCTCGCAGATGCCGGTGACGATCTTCCGCCTGCCGCACATGCAGAAGACGCCCTACGATCCGATGAAGGATTTCACCTGGATCCTCCACACCTCGGCCTACACGTTCGGCGTGGTCGTGCGGGCGGACTCGCAATTCAAGACGTTTCAGGACGTCATCGCCTTCGCCAAGGCCAACCCGGGCAAGTTCACCTACGCAACGCCGGGGGCCGGCAGCTCGCTGCACATCGGGATGGAGCAGATCGCCCACAAGGCCGGGGTGAAGTTCACCCACGTGCCCTTCAAGGGCGGTCCTGAGGGATGGGCGGCGCTCGAGGGCGGCCACGTCATGGCCGACGCCGACGCAACCGGCTGGGCGCCGCTGGTCGATGCCGGAAAGTTCCGCCTGCTCTGCATCTGGACGCAGGAGCGCAGTCCGCGCTGGCCCGATGCGCCGACCTTGAAGGAGCTGGGCTACAACCTGACTCTCGACTCGCCGTTCGGGCTGGCCGGTCCGAAGGGCATGGATCCGGCCGTGGTGCAGAAGCTGCACGACGCCTTCAAGGCGGCGCTCGAAGATCCCAAGGTGGTCGAGCTGATGGCCAAGTACGACTATCCCAAGCGCTACCTGAACACGGCGGACTACGCCAGGTTCGCCAAGCAGCAGTATGACGAGCAGCGCGAGGTCGTGGACCAGCTCGGGCTCGCGAAGAAGAGCTGAGCATGCTGCGTCGCGCTGAATTCTGGGGAGGCCTGTTCTGGCTGGGTGTCGGCGTGTTCGTCACCTGGCAGGGCTGGCTGCTCGAACTGGGCACCCTGCATGAGCCGGGCTCAGGCTTCGTCTTCTTCTGGCTCGGTCTCTTCATGTGCGCTCTGTCGCTGTCGATCACCGTCGCCGGCGCGCGCGGCGAGGGGCCCTTGCTGGCGGATCTCTGGCACGGGGCGCGATGGCGCAACGTCGTCATGGTGATCGCCGCCCTGATCGTCTTTGGTGTCCTGTTCCAGAAGCTGGGCTTCGTGCTCTGCAGCCTGGCGCTTCTGCTCTTCCTGATGACCTTCGTCGATCCGGTGGCGCCCAGGCTCTCGATCCCGATCTCCTTGGTCGCCTCGGTCGGGGTCTGGTACGTGCTGGAAAAGGTCCTGCTGGTGCAGCTTCCCAAGGGAAGCTGGCTCGAGGACGTTCCCTATCTCTCCTGGCTGGCGGGCTGACGCGATGGACGTGCTTTCCGGTCTCTACCAGGGATTCGCGGTCGCCTTCGATCCGGTCAACCTCCTCTACTGCTTCATCGGCGTGTTCATCGGCACGCTGGTCGGCGTGCTGCCGGGCATCGGCCCGATCTCGGCCATGTCGCTGCTGCTGCCGGTCACGCTCTCGGGCTCGCCCGAGTCCGGCATCATCATGATGGCCGGCATCTACTACGGCTCGATGTATGGCGGCTCGACGACCGCGGTGCTGGTGAACATCCCGGGCGAAGCGGCCTCGGTCGTCACCTGTATCGACGGCCACGAGATGGCCAAGCGCGGCCGTGCCGGCCCGGCGCTCGGCATCTCCGCGCTGGGATCGTTCGTCGCCGGCACCTTCGCGATCGTCGCCCTGATGCTCGTGGCGCCGATGCTGGCCCAGGTCGCCGTGGCCTTCGGCCCGCCGGAATATTTCAGCCTGATGGTCCTTGGCCTCACCATCCTGTCGTTCCTGACGCAGGGCTCGATGGCAAAGGCGCTGCTGATGGCGGCGGTCGGCGTCGTGGTCGGCCTGATCGGCCTCGATCAGATCAACGCCATGCCGCGCCTCACCTTCGACCGCCTCGAACTGGTCGACGGCATCGGCCTCGTGCCGGTCGTGATGGGCCTGTTCGGCGTGGCCGAGATCCTGGCGAACATCGAGCAGCAGATTCGCCGCGACATCGTGCAATCGCGGATCGGCAGCCTGTGGCCCTCGCGCGAGGACCTGAAGGCGAGCGCCGGCCCGATCGGCCGCGGCACTCTGCTCGGCTTCCTGCTGGGCGTGCTGCCCGGCGGCGGCGCGGTGATCGCCTCCTTTGCGTCGTACGCGATGGAGAAGAAGCTGTCGCGCACGCCCGAGCGTTTCGGGAAGGGCGCCATCGAGGGCGTCGCAGGGCCTGAGGCCGCGAACAACGCGGCGGCCGGCGGCGCCTTCATTCCGCTGATGACGCTCGGCATTCCGCCCAACGTCATCATGGCGCTGCTGCTGGGTGCCTTCGTCATCCACGGGCTGCAGCCCGGGCCGCTGATGATGAGCCAGAACCCCAAGGTCTTCTGGGGCATCGTCGCCAGCATGTATGTCGGCAACATCATGCTGCTGGTGCTCAACATGCCGTTGATCGGCATGTGGGTTCAGGTGCTGAAGGCGCCCTACAGGATCTTGTTCCCGCTGATCCTGATGTTCTGCATCGTCGGCGTCTTCGCCTCGGGCAACGCCGTGTTCGACGTATTCGTCATGATCGGCACCGGCCTGCTGGGCTATCTCATGCGCAAGTTCGGCTACGAGGCGGCGCCGCTGGTGCTGGCCTTCGTGCTCGGGCCGATGCTCGAGAACAACCTGCGCAAGTCGCTGATCCTGAGCCAGGGGTCGTTCGAGATCTTCGTCGCGCGGCCAATCTCGGTCGCCTGCCTGGCACTCGCGGCCTTCCTGCTGATCGCACCACTCCTTCCCGCGCTCCGCAAGAAGCGCGAGAAGGTGGCGCTCGACGTGACCGAGTAACTACTTTCAGTCTCGCTTCGAGCAATTTCCCTCATCCTGAGGAGCCGCGCTAAGCGCGGCGTCTCGAAGGATGGGCAACGAACGCGGTGCTCGTGCCACCCTTCGAGACGCTCACTGCGTTCGCTCCTCAGGGTGAGGTCGGTGTTTGGGTGATCGACTGAGTCAGTCCCCGCCGGAAAGACTCCGGATTACTTCGCCTTCAGGAGGTCGGTGACCTTCAGGAGGATCAGCTCGTTGTCGTCGGACTTGCCCAGCGCGCGGCCCGACGAGAAGGGCAGGTTGTTGTCGTTGCCGACGATGATGTGGTCGGCATCGATCAGGTCGACATTCTCGATGGTGAAGAACGGGAAGGTGAGCTTGCCGTCCTTGGCGCCGGCGCGCGCGAGCTTGTTCGGGTCCTGGATGTCCATCAGGTCGATGTATCCCACCTTCTTCACGAAGCCGTCGGCATCGGCCTGGCCGAGATCGATCTTGTAGATGCGCTTGAACTTGGCCGGTGCGTTGAAGCAGTCGGCCTTCACCGCGCCGTCCTTGCAGGCCTGGGCCGCGTCGCCCTCGGTGTCGTCACGCTCGATGATCAGGCCGGTGCTGGCGTCGATCATGTTGAAGTCGCCGATGGCGTTGGCCGGCGCCTCGAGCGTGTACTTGAAGCTCTTGCCCGTGTACTCGCCCTTGGCCACGTCGAATTCGAGAATGCGCAGGAAGCGCTTGCCGTCCTTGGCTTCCATCTCGCCCGACTCGGTGACCAGCGGGCCTTCGAGCAGCGGGTAGAGGAACTTGCCGTCGGGCGACTGGGCCATGCCCTCGAAGCCCTTGCTGCGCCGGACCTCGAACTTCACCGCGCCGGGCGCGCCCGGCATCGTGACCGCCGGATGGTCGGGCGAGCGCACGACCTTGCCGTCGACCTTGGTCTCGAAGATCTGCACGACCTTGCCGCTCTTGTCGGTCTTGATCAGGTAGGGGCCGAACTCCTCGCCGAAGTACAGGAAGTCGCCGACCGGCTGAACCGATTCGAGATCGAAGTCGCCGCCGGTCAGATAGCGCCGGGGCGTGTTCTCGTTGACGATGCGGAACGGCACCTTGCGATCCGGGTCGCTGAGGAAGGTGGTCGAGACGCGCTCGACCGCGCCGCTCTTCCAGTCGGGCTTCACCACATGGAACATCAGCATCGAGTCGGGCGAGTTGGCCTTCGAGCCGAAGCCATTGTCGGTAATGGTGAGGAAGGTGCCGTCCTTCAGGTTCTTGATGCCGGACAGGCCCTGCACGGCCTGGCCTTTGAGCGGCAGGCTGAGGCCGGTCGGACGCGGCGCGGCCTTGTCGGAGAGGGCCGAGAAGGCCTGCACGCTCTCGGGCGTGTCGACCCGCTGGCCGGCCGGGCCGGCATAGCGGCCGGAAATCTGCAGCTCCTGCGGCGCGTCGGCCGGGGCGGGCACGAGGGTCATGGCCGGCAGGATCGCATGGCCTTCCAGGGTGGCCGGAAACTTGGTCTGCGCAGAGGCGGGGAAGGCCGCGAGCAGAAGGGCGGTCGCGGACGCCGCAAACAACAGATGTGTTTTCATGTTCATCTCTTCATGAGGTGTGACATCTGCCTGCTACAGGCTTCGCGCTACGGTTTACTGACGGTCTTGTGGAAGCCGTCGCCGGCCGTGCAGGATCGTAACGGAAACGCCACTATTGCCCGCTACGCCAGACGTGCGTTTCCAGGAGTTCAGATGGCCGCCGCACAAGATGACGACTACACCGATTCCGACGATGTCGGCGTGAACGCCAGCACCGAGCCGTCGATCGGCGAACTGATCGAGCGGCGCCTCAGCCGACGCGACGCGTTGCGCGGCCTCGCCGGCGCCGGCCTCGCGGCCTCGCTCGCCGGTCCGTTCGCCGCGACCGATACGCAGGCCCAGGCGAACGGTCCCTCGTCTCTCACCTTCAAGGAACTGGCCCATACGCTCGACGGCACGCAGCATGTCGCCGAGGGCTATGAGATGCAGGTGCTGATCCGCTGGGGCGATCCGATCATCGGCGGCGCCACGGGCTTCGAGCCCGCCACCCTCACGGCGGCCGAGCAGGAGAAGCGGTTCGGCTACAACAACGACTATCTGGGCCTCTATCCGCTGCCGGCCGGCAGCCGCAGCGGCGACCGCTTCCTGATGGTCGCGAACCACGAATACACCAACCCCAATCTGATGTTCGCCGGCCTGGGCAGCGGCCGCGGCGCGGCGCTGAAGGCCACGAAGGATCAGGTCGCGGTCGAGATGGCATCGGTCGGCGGGGCGGTCATCGAGATCGCCCGCGACGGCGCCGGGTGGAAGGTCGTGCCCGACAGCAAGTTCGCGCGCCGCCTCACCGCCACGACGCCGATGGAGATTTCAGGGCCCGCCGCGGGGAACGACCGGCTCAAGACCTCGGCCGATCCCACGGGAACGCGCGTGCTCGGCACCTTCGGCAACTGCGCCGGCGGCAGCACGCCCTGGGGCACGTGGCTGACCTGCGAGGAGAATTTCCACTTCTACTTCGACGGTGACGCAGCAAGGCTGGCCGATACCGAACTCGGCAAGCGCTATGGCGTGGCCCGCGCAACCAACGCCTGGGGCCAGCACGTCGATCGCTTCAACTTCGACAAGGAGCCGAACGAGCCCAACCGGTTCGGCTGGGTGGTCGAGATCGATCCCTACGAACCCGCGTCGCCGCCGGTCAAGCGCACGGCGCTGGGCCGCTTCAAGCATGAGGGTTGCACCTATGCGCTCGCCAAGGACGGCCGCGTGGTTCTCTACAGCGGCGACGACGAGCGCTTCGAGTATGTCTATCGCTTCGTCACCGCGAAGCCGTGGAACCCCAACGATCGGGCCGCGAACAAGAACCTGCTGGACGAGGGCACGCTTTCCGTCGCGCGCTTCGAGGCCGACGGCAAGGTCGTGTGGTTGCCGCTGGTGCAGGGGCAGGGACCGCTCACGCCTGAGAACGGCTTTGCGACCCAGGGCGACGTGCTGGTGAAGACGCGGCTCGCGGCCGATCTCCTGAAGCCGACGCCCATGGATCGGCCGGAAGACATCGAGACCAATCCGGTCAACGGGCGGGTCTATGTCGTGCTGACCAACAACGGCCTGCGCAAGCCCGAGCGGGTAGACAAGGCCAATCCGCGGGCGCCCAACGATCACGGCCACATAATCGAGATCGCGCCGAAAGACGGCGACCATGCCGCGGCAGAAGGCACCTGGTCGATCTTCCTGCTGGCCGGCAAGCCCGGGCAGGA
Organism: Reyranella sp.; assembly: GCF_965279625.1. Classification (GTDB taxonomy): domain Bacteria; phylum Pseudomonadota; class Alphaproteobacteria; order Reyranellales; family Reyranellaceae; genus Reyranella. The sequence continues at coordinate 2,941,183 of NZ_OZ257251.1, read as the reverse complement.
TGCCGGCGCCCGCTATCATCGCGCGACCTCGGAGAATGGCTGGCTGAGCTGTCCCGACAACATCGCCTTCGACAGCAAGGGACGCATCTGGATCGCGACCGACGGTGCACCGTCGGCCGCCGGCGTGGCCGACGGTCTCTATGCCGCCGACACAGTGGGCTTCGGCCGGGCGCTGACGCGCTGCTTCTACCAGGCGCCGACCGGCGCCGAAGTGTGCGGGCCGATCTTCGCGCCGGACGACGGCACGCTGTTCCTTGCCATCCAGCATCCCGGCGAGGACCGCGGCTCTTCGTTCGAGAAACCCTCGACGCGCTGGCCCGACTTCAAGGACGGCATGCCGCCGCGCCCGTCGGTGATCGCGATCACGAAGAAGGGTGGGGGGCAGATAGGAACTTAGCGAAAGTTGTCATCCCGAGCGTAGCGAGGGACCTTTCGCTTTCTTGTCTGTTCTGCGCCGAGTGAGCTCTCGCGCTTGATGACAAGCGCTGCCGCTCACCGGTTCAATGTTTATCGCGCCGTAGGCGCGTTAAACATTGAACCTGAAATGAAACACATCGCCGTCCTTGACGGCGTATTCCTTGCCTTCGAGCCTGAGCTTGCCGGCATCGCGGGCACCGGCCTCGCCGTTCAGCGTGACATAGTCGTCGAAGGCGATGGTCTCGGCGCGGATGAAGCCCTTCTCGAAATCCGTATGGATCACGCCGGCGGCTTCAGGTGCCGTTGCTGCGCGGCGCACCGTCCAGGCCCGCGCCTCTTTCGGACCGACCGTGAAGAAGGTCACGAGGTCGAGCAGCGCGTAGCCCGCGCGCACGACGCGGGCGAGGCCGGTCTCCTCGAGGCCGAGCGATGACAGGTAGTCGCTCTGGTCCTCGGCCGGGAGCTGCGCCACTTCGGCCTCGATGGCGGCGGAGATCACGACCGACGGCATGCCGCGCGACTTGGCGAAGGCCTCGGCCTTGGCGCTGTGCTCATTACCGGTCGCGGCCGAGCTTTCCTCGACGTTCAGCACGTACATCATCGGCTTGGCGGTGATGAGCTGAAGCCGGGCGAACACGGCGCGCTCGTCGTCCGTGAGCTTGGCCTCGCGGGCCGGCTTGCCGTCGCGCAGCGCGTCGAGCGCCTTCTTCACGACGGGGGCCTCGGCCGCTGCTTCCTTGTCGCCGCCCTTGGCCTTCTTCTCGAGATTGGGCAGGCGCTTTTCCAGGCTGTCCATGTCGGCCAGCATCAGCTCGGTCTCGACGACCTCGGCGTCGCTCACCGGATCGACCTTGCCGCTCACGTGCGTGACGTCGCCATCCTCGAAGCAACGCAGCACGTGGGCGATCGCGTCGACCTCGCGGATGTTGCCGAGGAACTGGTTGCCCAGCCCCTCGCCGCGCGACGCGCCCTTCACCAGGCCGGCGATGTCGACGAATTCGAGCTGGGTGTTGATGATCTTGGCCGACCCCGCGATCGCCGCGAGCTTTTCGAGCCGCGGATCGGGCACGGCGACGCGGCCGACGTTGGGCTCGATGGTGCAGAATGGATAGTTGGCCGCCTGCGCCGCCTGGGTGGCGGTCAGCGCGTTGAACAGGGTCGACTTGCCGACGTTCGGCAGGCCGACGATTCCGCAATTGAATCCCATGGTCTACTCTTTGCTGTCCTTGGCGCCCCTGATGTCGAGGCGGGCCGGAAGGTCGGGAGGCGGCGCGAGATGCGCCACCCGGCTCATGTATTTCTCGTCGCCCTTGGCGCCGCCTTCGACCAGCAGCGCCGACTCCTCGGCCAGCGCGCTCAGGACCTTCGGGACCCAGCCGTCCTTCGGATCGCGCTCGTCACGCTCGAAGTCGCGCAGCACCCAGTGCAGCACCAGGTCCTTGTGGCCGGGATGGCCGATGCCGATGCGGACGCGGCGATAGTCCTTGCCGACATGGGCGTCGATATCGCGCAGGCCGTTATGCCCGCCGGCGCCGCCGCCCTTCTTCATGCGCACCCGTCCGGGCGCGATGTCGAGTTCGTCGTGGAAGACGACCAGCCGGTCGAGCGGAACCTTGAGGAAGCGCACCGCCTCGCCCACGGCCTTGCTCGATTCGTTCATGAACGTCATGGGTTTCAGGGCGATGACACGCTCGCCGCCGAGATGGCCTTCGGCCACTTCGCCGTTGAAGCGCGCACGCCAGGGGGAGAAGACACGGCGGCGGACGATCTCGTCCACCGCCATGAATCCCACATTGTGCCGGTGCCCCGCATAGCGCGGCCCGGGATTGCCGAGCCCGACCAGCAGAAGCATCGACGGAGCGGAGCCTTCGCCCGCCCGTTACTTCTTCGCCGGGGCGGGAGCGGCCTTGCCGCCCGCCGCAGCACCCGCCGCCGGAGCAGCGCCTGCCGCCGGCGCAGCGCCGTCGGCCGGGGCCCCATCCGTCGCGGCCGCTTCGCGCGCCACGGTCGGTGCGGCGATCGAGGCCACGGTGGCGTTCTTGTCGCGCGTCACCACGCGGGCGCTCTCGGGAATGTTGAGCGCCGACATGTGGATCGAGTGGCCGATCTCGAGGCCGGTCAGGTCGACCTCGAAGAGCTCCGGAATCGAATCCGCCTTGGTGCGGATCGTGATTTCGTGCAGCACGACGTTCAGCACGCCGCCGCGCTTGATGCCGGGCGAGGCCAGCTCGTTGCGGAAGCGCACGGGCACCTGCACGGTGATGATCGACTCGGGGCCGATGCGCAGGAAGTCGAGATGCAGAGGCTTGTCCGTCACCGGATCGACCTGCACGTCACGCGGCAGGACGTCGTAGTCCGTGCCATCGACGGTGATCTTCATGCGGTGATTGAAGTAGCCTTCCTTGTGAATCTCGCGCTCGACCGACTTCGGTTCGACGGCGATCATCACGGGCGGCTGCTTGTCGCCGTAGATCACGGCGGGAATCAGTCCTTCGCGACGACTGGAACGGGCGCCCCCTTTGCCGGCCCGGTCCCTCATCTTCGCGACGACTTTGGTCGTCTCTGCCATCTGATATCTCCTTGGGTTGCTCTCTTATCGCGGCGTGGCCTCCAGGGGTGCCAATCGCCGGATCTCTTGAAATTCCTAGTCGAACAGGCTCGAAACCGAGGCCTCGTCGGTGATGCGCTTCATCGCCTCGGCCATCAGCGTCGCGATGCTGAGCGGCTTGATGTTGGGCGACACGCGCACCGCCTCGGTGGGCATGATCGAATCCGTGATCACCATCTTTTCGATCGGCGAGGCGGCGACGCGGGCAACCGCGCCCCCCGACAGCACGCCGTGGGTGATGTAGGCCGAGACCGAGGTGGCGCCCTGGTCCATCAACGCGACCGCGGCATTGCACAGCGTGCCGCCCGAATCGACGATGTCGTCGATCAGGATGCAGTCACGGTTCTTCACGTCGCCGATCACGTTCATGACTTCGCTGATCCCTGCGGCCTCGCGGCGCTTGTCGATGATCGCGAGGTCGGCGTCGATGCGCTTGGCGATGGCGCGGGCACGGGCCACGCCGCCGGTGTCGGGCGACACGACGGTCAGGTTGCGGTTGCTCAGCGTCTCCTTGATGTCCTTGGAGAAGACCGGGCCGGCATAGAGATTGTCGAGCGGGATGTCGAAGAAGCCCTGGATCTGGCCGGCATGCAGGTCGAGCGTCAGCACGCGATTGGCGCCGGCATGGGTGATCAGGTTGGCGACCAGCTTGGCCGAGATCGGTGTGCGCGAGCCGACCCTGCGGTCCTGGCGGGCATAGCCGTAATAGGGGATCACCGCGGTGATGCGGCGGGCCGAGCTGCGGCGCAAGGCATCGATGGTGATCAGCAGTTCCATCAGATGGTCGTTGGCCGGGAAGCTCGTCGACTGGATGACGAAAACGTCCTCGCCGCGGACATTCTCCAGGATCTCGACGAAGATCTCATTGTCGGAGAAACGGCGTATGTTGGCCTTGACCAGCGGTAAGGCCAGTTTGGCGGAAATGGCTTCGGCCAGCGGTTTGTTGCTGTTGCCGGTGAGAATCTTCATGAATCGCTGCCCTCGCGCCGGGGCGGGACATGGTTAAGCCGTTGATCTAAAACGACAAAACGGCCATCCCGGGCCGCGACGGGGCGGAACATACCAACGAGTCGAAGCGCTGTAAACGCCCTGAAATACAGGACTTTTCGTCGCTTCAGTACGGAGCCCTGTCGTCGATCGTGATGATGCGGTGCAGGCGGCGCACCTGTGTCTCCTCGTCCCATTCGCTGGCACGGTGAAGGCTGCAGCGATTGTCCGACATCAGCACGTCGCCGGGCTGCCAGCGATGCTGGTAGGAAAAGCGGTCCTGGATCATGTGGTGCAGCAGTTCTTCGTAGAGCGCCTGCCCCTCGTCCGCCGGCATTCCGTCGATGCACGACCCCCATTCGCCGCCGAGGTAAAGGCCGCGCTTGCCGATCTCCGGGTGAGTACGGACCAGCGGATGAACGACGTCGGGGATTTTGCGGCGCTCGGCTTCCGCCTCCTCCTCGCTGGCCTCGGGGAAGAGGTTGCGGAACAGGCGTGCCCGGCTGTGCAGCACCTTCAGCCCGTCGATCTCGGCGCGCTTGGCCTCGGGCAGGGCCTCGTAGGCGGCGATGCCGTTGGCATAGCGCGTGTCGCCCTGGCCGTCCGGTACCTGGATGGCGTGCAGGTAGGTGAACAGGCCGGGCTCGGGGAGGTGATAGTGGTCGGTATGCCAGTTGAGGCCGACCTTGGGTGAGCCGACCCTGGTCTGATCCTCGTGCACGTTGCCGACGACGAAGATCTCGTGGTGCTCGGGCAGGCAATAGTGCCGCAGCGAGTGCAGGTCGGGGCGGCCGCCGAAACGGCTGGCGAAGGCAAGATAGCCGGCCGGAGAGAGTTTCTCCTGGCCGCGGAACAGCAGCAGGGTCCGCGCGACGCAGGCGGCGCGGATGATGGCCACCATCTCCTCGTCGTGGTCGTCGCCGAGGTCGATCCCTTCGATCGACGTCGCGACATGCTCCGCGAGGTCGGTGACGACGAGTCCGCGCGCCGCGGCGGCGCTGCGCCAATCGAACGAGTGATCGACCTGTGCGGGCATGACGGACTCCTTCAGTGGCACCGTTATTGCTGTTTCCCAGGCACGGACCTGGACCGGCCTCTGGGCCAACACCACTGCAAGCGCTGTGCCGCGGACCCTCGTGGCGGCAGGCCTATCGAGGATGGATGTCATGCGTGTTCCACTGATCTCTGCTGTGCTTCTTCCGCTCTGCATCGCCGCCCTTCCCGTCGCGGCCCAGAGCTGCAAGCCGGCGATCGCCGACAGCGACCTGGTCACGGCGGGCAAGCTGCAGATGTCGATCAACCCGACCCTGCCGCCGCAGCAGTTCGTCGACGAGAAGGGCGAGCTGCAGGGGCTGAACGTCGAGCTGATGCGCGAGATCGCCAAGAAGCTGTGCATCCCGCTCGAGCTGATCCGCATGGACTTCCCGCCGATGATCCCGGCGATGCAGGGCGGTCGCTTCGACGGCATCAACACCGGCATGTTCTGGACGGAGGAGCGGTCGAAGATCGCCTATACCGTGCCCTATGCGCAGCAGACCATCGCGCTGACCGTCACCGCGAATTCCCCGCTCAAGCTGACCGACGCGGAATCGCTGGCCGGCCGCAAGGCGGGCGTCGAGGTCAATTCCTACCAGGAGCGCTGGCTGCGCGGCGTCGACAAGGAGCAGGTCGCCAAGGGCGCCAAGCCCATCGAGATCCTGACCTTCAAGACCGCCACCGACGTGCTGGCGGCGCTGCGGGCCGGCCAGGTCGAGACCGCGATCCTGATCGACGTGACGGCGGTCGAGATCAAGCGGCGCGGCCTGATCGAGATCACCGCGACAGGCCTCGGCAGCGCGCCGACGACGCAGATGTATCGCAACAAGAACGTCGCCGAGAAAGTCGCGGCCGCGCTCACCGAGCTCAAGAAGGACGGCTACTACGAAAAGCTGTTCGACAAGTATGGTCTCACCAAGTTGCCGGTCGAGACCTTCGTCATTCGCGGCCCCGGCCCGGCCTAGCATCGAAACGGCCGCACCATGAGGGGCTTCGACGTCGGTGACTTCTACGCGGCGCTGACCAACCAGTTCCTGCTGGTCGGCGTGCTGGTGACCGCCGGCCTCACCGTGGCGGGCCTGGCGGGCGGACTCATCCTCGGTCTCGCCATCGCGCTGATGCGGGCCTCGCACAACGGCCCGGTCAGCCGGATCGCGCAGGGCTACATCTGGTTCTTCCGCGGCACGCCGCTGCTGATCCAGATGGTGATGATCTATTCCGGCCTGCCGCAGCTCGGCATCAAGTTCGGCGTCCTGACCTCCGTCATCGTGACGCTGGTGCTGAACGAGGCGGCCTATATGGCGGAGATCATCCGCGGTGGCTTTCTCGCCATCCCGGCGGGCCAGCACGATGCGGCCAAGGCGCTGGGTCTCTCCCGCACCCTGGCGCTGCGCAAGGTGCTGCTGCCGCAGGCCACGCGGATCATCCTGCCGGCACTGGGCAACTCAGTGAACGGCCTGCTGAAGGCCACGTCCATCGCCTCGGTGATCTCGATGGAGGAGCTGATGCGGCGTGCCGAGATGATCATGCAGATCAAGTTCGACGTGCTCGAAGTCTTTGCCGCGGCCGCCGTCTACTACCTCGTGCTGACCACGCTCTGGGATCGCGCCCAGCGCTGGCTCGAGCGCCGCTACGATCCGACCCGGACGCTGCAGGTCGCGGAGAAGAAGTCCAAAGGCGTGCCCGCCGTCATGCCCGCCGTGGAGCAGGCCGCGCTCCCCCGTTGAAAACAGACCCGTCGTCTCGAGCGGAGACGACGGGCTTACTTTGCCTTGATTGCCTCAGGCGTGCGGGTTGGCGACGAACGGCCACTGCGTCTTGTCGGCCTTGGTGTAGGGCAGCAGCGACCAGTCCGGCACCAGGGCGCCGGGCGCGGCGACATAGACCACCTCGCTGGCGATTGGCGCGTAGGCGGCGTGGAAGTGCTGCATCGACTTCACGACGACGACCTTCTTGGTCGAGGGATCGATGCCGAGCTTGGTGAAGCAGTCGAGGCTGTGGCACTGCGAGCGCTTGGAGTTGACGATCACCGTCACGCCTTCGATCTGCAGGGCGGCCACGTCACCGATCGGGTTGGTGCCTTTGCGGGCGCCGCCGAACTGGATGAAGACGTCCTTCTCGAGCTTGAGCACCTGGGCGCGGGCGTCGATCGGGGCGCCGGACTGCGGCCCGAGCTTGCCGCCGAGGCGGATGTCCAGTTCGGCGCCTTCGCCGACCTCGAAGGCGAGCTTTACGGCGCCGGGATCCCAGAACATGGCGATCGCCGCGTCCTTCACCTTGCCGTCGAGCAGCGCCTTCAGAACGAAGGTCGAATCCGAGGCCGCGCCGCCGCCGGCATTGTCCGACACGTCGGCCAGCACCATGGGCTTGGGCAGGTTGTGCGAGCTGACCCGCGCCATGGCGGCCTCCAGGGTCACATAGGGCGGCTGCGTGGCCTGGCGCATGGCGAAGAATTCCTGGCCGAGTTCCTTGGCCAGCTTTTCGGCCTTCGCCTTGTCGCCATCGGTGACGGCGATGATGCGGCTGCTCATCTCCTTGATGTCGGACCACGGGAAGCCATGGGCGACGGAGAGCGACAGCACGCCGTCCTTGCCTTCCATCGCCATCAGCTTGTCGACGAAGCCGCGCATCGGCTCGCGCGTGGTGTGGAACACGCCGATCATGCGGCAATCCCAGGTGGCCATCACCGGCTTGGTGCGGCCCTCGATCGCGCCTTCCATGACGTTGAACAGATCGTCGGCGCGGTCCGACACGTCGACATGCGGATACTCCTTGAACAGGACCAGCACCGTGGCGTCGCGCATCGTGCCTTCGCCGATGTTGCAGTGGAGATCGAGCTCGACACCGACCGGCAGTTCCGGCCCGACCACTTTGCGCACATGGGCGAGCAGGTCGCTTTCGCAATCGTCGTAGCCCTCGGCCACCATGGCGCCGTGCATCGAGAGGAACACCGCATCGACCGGCATAGCGGCCTTCAGGTCCGCGATGATCTCGTCGCGGAAGGCCTCATAGACCTTCTTCACAGTCCTGCCGGCCGGCTGGGCGAAGGCGCAGAGGCTCTCGACCACCTGCCAGCCCTTGGCCTCGGAGCGGGTGCGCCAGACGGCGAGCGGGGCGCCGAACATCGGCACGTTCTTGCCGTAGCTGCCCTTGCGGAACAGGCATGTCTCCTCGAACAGGCCGTGCCCGGTCGGGATCGAGGCGAAGGTATTGGTCTCCGTACCGAGGCACGCCGTGAAGATCTTTTTCATTGGAAGGAGTACTCGCTGAACATTGGCTGGAACGCTGGGCGGAGTGTACCGGTGCGGCATCGGCGGGCAAAGCGGGCAGGTTGTCGACGGCTGCCTGCAAGGCCATAGTGCGTGCTCCTCTGGAGACTCCGCATATGAGCTCGCGACTTTAACGATCCTTCTCTGCCCGTCCCGCCAGGGACCGGGTGCATCGTTGTTGCGCTGCCGCTCCCGCCGGAGTCCTCGTGTCCCATCCTCTTCTCGTTGCCCCCATCGGGCGTTCCCTGCTGCGGCTCGCGGGTCCAACGACGGCGTTCATGGTGGTGCAGATCGCCGTCGTGCTGGCCGAGATCTGGCTGGTCGGCCGGCTGGGCAGCGGCGCGCTGGCGGCCTTTGCGCTGGTCTATCCCTTCGTCGTCATGGTCATGAACGTGTCCTCGGGTGGCCTGGGCGGCGCTGTCGCGGCGTCCATGGCACGTGCCCTGGGCGGTGGCCGGCGCGAGGACGCCCAGGCGCTGGTGATCCACGCGATGGTGCTGGCGTTCGTCTTCGCCGCGCTCTGCGCGCTGTTTGCGTGGACGGCCGCGCCGCTTCTCTACCGCATGATGGGCGGCGAGGGCGCGGTGCTGCGACAGGCACGCGCCTACAGCGACGTCTGGTTCAGCTGCGGCGTGCTGGTGTGGGCGACCAACTTCGCGTCGGCGATCCTGCGGGGCGTGGGCAGCGCGGCCCTGGCGGCGCGGTTCGGCGTCGTGGGCTCGGCGGTCTACGTGCCGTTGGCGGCATTGCTGGGGCTCGGCATCGGTGGCTGGCCGGGCTGGGGCGTGGCCGGCTTCGCGGCGGCCGGCGTGGCGGCATCCGGCCTATCGCTCGCTTTGACGGCGCGCGCGATCTGGGGCGGCCGGCTGGGCTTCGTCCCCTCGCTCGGCGGGCGCGGCCTGCAGCGCCGCCTGTTCGCGGAGATCATGGGCGTCGGCCTTGCGTCGTCGGCCGTCACCGTGGTCGGCGGCATCGGGACGATGGTGCTGACCGGACTGGTCGGCCGCTTCGGCACGTCGGCGCTGGCGGGCTACGCCATCGGATCGCGGCTCGAAAACCTGATGGGCGCAATTTCCTACGGGATCGGCACCGGCATGCTGACGCTGATCGGCGTTGCCGCCGGGGCTGACGGATGGGCGCGGGCGCGTCGCGTCGCCTGGACCGGCAGCCTCTTTGCCGCGGCGGTGATCGGCGCGATCGGCGGCGCGATCGCCCTCCTGCCGGAGCAGTGGTCGCGTCTGTTCACGAGCGATCCCGCAACGATCGCCGCCTGCGTCGGCTATCTCACGCGGGCGGCCCCTTTCTATATCCTCTACGGTCTCGGCCTGACGCTCCACTTCGGCAGCCAGGGCGCCGGCCGCATGGGCGTTCCGGTCGCCGCCGTGCTGGTAAGGCTGATCATCACCGTCGGCGGCGGTTGGCTCGCGATCGAGCTGGGGCAGGGGCTCGATTCGGTGTTCTGGGCGATGGGAATCGGGCTCGCCGTCTATGGTCTTGTGATGGGCGGCATGCTGCTGTTGCGGCCCTGGCAGGCGCGTCTTCCCGCGAAGCGCTAGCCCGCCTCAGCGCCGGCTGTCCAATGCCAGGCGCAACGCGAACCCTGCGAACACGGTGCCCAGCAGGATCTGCGGAACGCGCCGGAAGCGGCCGCCGCCACTGAAGGCATGGCCGAGCCGGCTTGCCGCCAGGATGACCGCACCGTTGACCGTGATGCCGATCAGGTTGAGCACGGTCGCCAGCAGCATGATCTGCAACGCGACCGAGCCCGCTTCCGGTCGCACGAATTGCGGGAAGAGCGCCAGCACGAACAACGCCATCTTCGGATTGAGCAGATTGGTGAGCAGCCCCTGCCGGAACACCATCGCGATCGAGAAGCCTCGCGCGCTGTCGGCCGGGGCGAGCACCGTTCCCGTGGCGCGGAACGTCTTCCACGCGAGGTAGAGCAGATAGGCCGCGCCCGCGTAGCGCACGATGTCGTAAGCGAGCGGCACGACCAGGAAGAGCTGCGACAGGCCGAACGCCGCCGCGGCCGCATGGCAATAGGTGCCGAGCTGGATGCCGGCCAGCGTGGCGAAGCCCGAGGCCCTGCCCTGGCTCGCGCTGCGCGAGGCAATCAACAGCATGTCGGGGCCGGGCGTGGCCGTGAGCGCCAGGCACGCGAGGGCGAAGAGGGCGAGCGTGGAGAGATCGATCATGTCGTCAATTTTCTACGCCGCCAACGCGCGGTCCATCAGCGCCCTCTCGCTGTCGCCGAGATCTGCCGAGCCGAACTGCGCGAAAGGCGAGCCGGCGAGGCGCGTCTCGGCATAGAGCGCGGCGAAGGGTGAGCCCGCTTCGACCAGCGCCGCCACGGCGGCGATCTTGGCCAGGCTCTCGCACAGGAAACGCGCGCGGCGTTCGGCGGCGCCTGACTTCAGGATCTGCTCCAGCGCCTGCGCCAGCGGACCGGCCTTGAACGCCCGGTCGGCGGTGCGTACGAGACGCGAGAGCGTGTCGGTCGCGGCTTCGGGGTGGCGGCCGGCGGCACGCAGCACGTCGAGCGCCATGACGTTGCCCGAGCCCTCCCAGATCGCGTTGAGCGGCGATTCGCGGAAGTAGCGCGCCATCGGCAGGTCCTCGGTGTAGCCGTTGCCGCCGAGGCACTCGAGCGATTCGTAGACGAGCTGCGGCGTGCTCTTGCACACGAGGAATTTCACGGCGGGCGTCAGCAGGCGCGCATAGGCCGCCTCGCGCGGATCGTGGGCGGCATGCTCGGCGGCGCGGATCAGGCGGAAGACGAGAGCCACCTGCGCCTCCAGTTCCAGCGCCATGTCGGCGGCGACGGCGCGCATCGCCGGCTGGTCCGCCAGCTTTCGCTGGAAGACCGAGCGGTTGCGGATGTGATGGATCGCCTGGCTGAGCGCGATGCGCGACTGGCCGGCCGAAGCGATGGCGCAGTCCAGGCGCGTCAGGTTCACCATCTCGATGATGGTGCGCACGCCCGCGCCCTCTGCGCCGACCCTCTCGGCCCAGGCGCCGTGGAACTCGACCTCGGAGGAGGCATTGGACTTGTTGCCGAGCTTGTCCTTCAGCCGCTGGAAGCGGATCGCGTTCTGCGAACCGTCGGGCCGGTAGCGCGGCATCAGATAACAGGTGAGGCCGCCTTCTGACTGGGCAAGGACAAGGAACGCGTCGCACATCGGCGCCGACATGAACCATTTGTGGCCGGTGATCTCGGCATGGTCGCCGTGCGCGGCGGCGCTCGTGATGTTGGCGCGCACGTCGGTGCCGCCCTGGCGCTCGGTCATGCCCATGCCCAGCGTGACGCCGTTCTTCTCCCACCATGGCAGCGGCCGCGGATCGTAGGTGCGCGTCTGGATCTTCGGCAGCCATTTTTCGAGCAGCGCCGGCTCGGAACGGAGCGCGCCCACGCAGGCATGCGTCATGGTGATCGGGCACATGTGGCCGCTCTCGGCCTGCGTCGCGAGATAGAGCCGGACGGCACGGGCCGACATCGGCGCCGGCAGGTCGCTGCCGTCATGCGCCGAGGCGTGGATGCCATGGCCGATGCTCTTGCGCATCAGCGCGTGATAGGCGGGATGGAACTCGACCAGGTCGAGGCGATTGCCCTTGCCGTCCATGGTGCGGAGCCTGGGCGGGTTCTCGTTAGCTACCCGTCCGAGATCGAGCGTCTCGGCCGCGCCATAGTCCCTGCCGCAGGCGGAGAGCGCCGCGAGGTCGAGACCCGCGCGGGCCGCGGCATCGGCCAGCGGCTGGTCGGCGGTGAACAGGTCGATGTCGCCGAAGGCGGGCGACTGGTTGAACGAAGCGTCTTCGAGGAAGCCGGAGGTCATGGTGCCAGTCTCCTCCAAGCCCCTCCCTCCCGCTAGAGGGAAGGGCCCGGAGAGAGCATCAGGCGGCGAACTTGCCGAATTCCCAGGTGCGGCCGGGGGCGGCGGCGAACAGGGCCTTGGTGTAGTCGGCCTGGGGCGAACCGAAGACCTGCTCGGCGGAGCCGTATTCGACGACGCGGCCCTTGCTCATCACGGCCACGTAGTCGCAGATCTGCGCCGCGACGCGCAGATCGTGGGTGATGAAGAGGACGGCGAGGTTCAGCCGGACGCGGATCTCGTCCAGCAGTTCCAGCACCTGCTTCTGCACCGACACGTCGAGCGCCGACACGGCCTCGTCGGCGATCAGCAGCTCGGGCTCCATGGCAAGCGCGCGCGCGATGCAGATGCGCTGGCGCTGGCCACCGGAGAATTGGTGGGGAAAGCGGTCGAGCGCGTTGGGATCGAGCCGCACCGTTTCCATCAGCTTGCGGGCGCGGGCCATCGCTTCCTCACGCCCGAGGCCGAAGTTCATCGGCCCCTCGATGATGAAGTCGCCCACGGTGATGCGCGGGTTCATCGAGCGGTAGGGATCCTGGAAGACGATCTGCACGCGGCGGCGATGCGGCCGCAGCTTGCGCGCCGACATGGTCGCGATCTCGGTGTCGCCGATATAGATCTTGCCCTCGGTCGGGTCGATCAGCCGGGCGATGCAGCGCGCCACGGTCGACTTGCCCGAGCCGGATTCGCCGACGATGCCCAGCGTTTCGCCGCGGCGGATGTCGAGGTCGACGTCCACGGCGGCCTTCACCACGCGCGCCTTCTGGAAGAAGGCGTTGCCCGTGTAGATCTTGCCGAGTTTTTCGGTGCGCAGGATGGTGGTGCCGTCCCGTCGCACGCCGCGATGGACCGGCGTGATCGACGGCACCGAGGAGATCAGCATCTTGGTGTAGGCCTGAACCGGCCGCGACAGGATCTGCTCGGTCGGGCCCATCTCCACCAGCTCGCCCCAGCGCAGGACGGCGACGCGATGGGCGATCTCGGCCACCACGCCGAAATCGTGGGTGATGAACAGCACGCCGGTGCCCTGGCCCGCCTGCAGCTCGGCCACGAGCTTCAGGATTTCGGCCTGGGTGGTGACGTCGAGCGCGGTGGTGGGTTCGTCGGCGATCAGCAGGACCGGATCGAGCACCAGCGCCATGGCGATCATGATGCGCTGACGCTGGCCGCCCGAGAGCTGGTGCGGGAACGAGGCGTAGATACGCTCCGGCTCCGGCAGCTTCACGCGGTCCAGGATGGCGATGATCTTGGCCTTGCGCGTGGCGGCGTCGAGCTTGGTGTGGGTATTCAGAACCTCGTCGATCTGCTCGCCGCAGGTCATGACGGGATTGAGCGCCGTCATCGGCTCCTGGAAGATCATCGACATGCGCGTGCAGCGCAGCTCGCGCAGCCTGTCTTCGCTCGCCGTCAGGATGTTCTCGCCCTCGAGCAGGATCTCGCCGGAGGTCGGCTTCAGCGCCTTGGCGAGAAGGCCCATCACGGTGAAGGCGATCACCGACTTGCCCGAGCCCGATTCGCCCACGAGGCAGACGATCTCGCCGGGATTGACCGTGAAGCTCACCTTTTCGACGGCATGGACCCGGTCGCCGCCCTTGGGCAGGGCGACGCTCAGGTTGCGGACTTCGAGGACGGGTTTCTTGGTTTCGGTCGACATCAGACTTTCTTGCTCATCTTCGGGTCGAGCGTGTCGCGCAGACCATCGCCCATGATGTTGATGGCCAGCACCGTCAAGGCAAGGAAGATGCCGGGATACAGGATGTTGTGCGGGAACACGCGGAACAGCGTGCGGCCCTCGGCCATGATGTTGCCCCAGCTGGGAATTTCCGGCGGGATGCCGATGCCCAGGAAGGACAGGGCGGCTTCGGTCAGGATCGCGGCGGCGGCCAGGAAGGTGCCCTGCACGATCAGCGGTGCCACGGTGTTGGGCAGGATGTGGCGAAACATCAGGATCCAGGTCGGCGTACCGACCGAGATCGCGCCTTCGACGTAGGGCTCTTCACGCACCGTCAGCACGATCGAGCGCACGAGGCGCACGACGCGCGGCACGTCTGGGACGACGATGGCGAAGACCACGGTGATCAGGCCGGCGCGCCAGATCGAGACGAGGGCGATCGCGAGCAGGATGCCCGGGATCGCCATCAACCCATCCATGACGCGCATGATGAGCCCGTCGGCCCACCTGATGTAGCCGGACACCAGGCCGATCACCATGCCGATGGCGACGGCGATGATCGAGACGGCCACGCCCACGGCCAGCGACACGCGCGCGCCGTAGAGCACGCGGCTGTAGACGTCGCGACCCAGGCTGTCGGTGCCCATGATGGCGATGCGCTTGGCGGTCGTCCCGTCGTCGAGGCGATAGGTGATCTCGGTGCCCGGCTTCTTGTTGCGGGCCGCCGGATCGATACGGGTCGGATCCACGGTGCCGAGGAAGGGCGCCAGGATGGCGATCACCAGCATCGTCAGCAGGATCACGCCGCCGATGATCACGTTCGGGTTGCGGAGAGCAACGAGCCAGAGACTCTTGCGCTTGGTCGACGCCGCCGCGATGGAGGCGGAGTCGACGACTTCTTCGGTGATCGCGCTCAATACCGGATCCTCGGATCGAAAAGGGTGTAGCTGATGTCGATGAGCAGGTTGATCACGACATAGACGACGGAGAAGAGAAGGATGACGGTCTGGATGGTCGGGAAGTCACGGCTCAGCACCGCTTCGACCGTCAGACGGCCGAGACCGGGCAGGCCGAAGACGCTTTCGGTCACCACGGCGCCGCCGATCAGGATCGCGATGCCGAGGCCGATCACGGTCAGGATCGGCACGGCGGCATTGCGCAGAGCATGGCGCATCAGCACCACGCGGTTGGACAGGCCCTTGGCGCGGGCGGTGCGGATGTAATCCTCGTTCAGCACTTCGAGCACCGACGCGCGCGTAATGCGCGAGATCAGGGCCACGAAGCCGACCGACAGAGTGAGCGACGGCAGGATCATGCGCTCGAGGAAGCCCCAGAAATTGACGCCGATCCGGATATAACCCTGCACCGGCAGCCAGCCGAGCTCGATGGCGAAGACATAGATCAGGCAGTAGCCGATCACGAAGCCCGGCACCGAGAAGCCCAGCACCGAAAAGCCCATCACCGCACGATCGAGCAGCGAGCCCTGGCGGTAGGCCGCCATGACGCCGATCGGCACGGAGATGCTGACGGCGAAGATCAGCGTGCAGACCGCGAGAGCAAGCGTCGGCTCGACGCGCTGGGCGATCAGCTCGGCGACGGTCTTCTTGAAGAAGAAGCTCTCGCCGAAATTGCCCTGCAGCACGTTGCCGATCCAGATGGCGAACTGCGCCCAGATCGGCTCGTCGAGCCCGAGCTTGTTGCGAATGTCGGCGATCTGGTCGGACGTCGCGTTGTCACCCGCGATGACCGCGGCGGGATCACCCGGCGTCAATCGCAGCATGAGGAAGACGAAGATGGCCACCACCGCCAGCACGGGGATGATGGCTATGAGACGACGAGCGATGAAATCGATCATTGTATGCGGTTTACCTTATCTGACTGCCTCCATCCCGACCCTCCGCCGGCTGCCGGCAGAGGGTCGGGATGAAGATCAGTTTCACTTCTTCTCGATGTTCCACATCACCGGGACCGGCGCCTTGAGCCAGCCCGAGATGTTGGAGCGCATGGCGCCCGGGCCGTACCACTGGCCAATCCAGCCATACTGGGCGGTTTGCAAAGCCCGGGCCTGGACGGCGGCGGCGAGCGCCTTGTTCTTCGCGGGGTCGGTTTCCTTGGCGTAGGCGTCGCGCAGCTTCTCCATTTCCGGATCGTTCGGCCAGCCGAACCACGCCTTGTCGCCGTTCGCGACCATGTAGGAGGTCGAGATCGGGTTCAGGATGTCCGCCGCCACCGAGAATGTGTGGAAGATGTTCCAGCCGCCCTGACTCACGGGACCCTTGTTGGTTCGACGCGTCACGACGGTTTGCCAGTCCATCGACTGCATGTCGACCTTGAAGCCGCCTTGTTCGAGTAGCGCCTTTGTCACAGGGGCGACGTTGGTGAGAACCGGCAGGGTCGTCGACTGCAGCAGCACGATCGGCGTGCCATCATAGCCCGCTTCCTTGAGCAGCGCCTTCGACTTCTCGAAGTTCGGCTTGATGAGCAGGTCGCCCGGCGCGTCGACGGCGTTGGGCGTGCCGCAGATGAACGCGGCCGCGCAGACCTTGTAGAACTCCGGCTCGCCGACGGTCGCCTTGAGGTAATCCTCCTGGCGGATGGTCAGCAGCGCGGCCTCGCGGATCTTCGGGTTGTCGAACGGCGGCTGCAGCCAGTTCATGCGGTAGATGAACTGGTGACCCAGTGGGTTCCAGTTATAGAGCGTGACGCCCTTTTCCTTCTTGAGGATCGGGATCAGGTCGTGCGGCGGCTGCTCGATCACGTCGATCTCGCCCGCGGCGAGCGCGTTCACCTGCTGCTGCGGGTCCGGCATCTCGATGATCTCGACCCGATCAACCTTGACCACCTTGCCGCCGGCCAGGCCCGAAGCGGGTTCGGCGCGCGGCTTGTACTTGGCGTTCTTGGCGTAGACGTGCTTCTCGCCGGGCTTGGACTCGGCATTCACATAGATGAACGGGCCCGAGCCGATCTGGCTGTCGATCTGCTTGAACGGGTCGGTGTCGGCCACCCGCTTCGGCATCATGAACGGAACCTGCGACGACGGCTTGCCGAGCGAATCGAGGACCAGGCCGTAAGGCTCCTTCAGCACCATCTGGAAAGTCTTGGCGTCGACCTGCTTGAACTCCTTCACGAAGTCCATGAGCTTCTGGCCCATCGCGTCGCGGGCGCCCCAGCGCTTGATCGAAGCGATGCAATCCTCGGACGTCACCGGCTTGCCGTCGTGCCATTCCAGGCCGTCGCGCAGGGTGAAGGTCCACACCGTCTTGTCGGCGGAGACGTCGTACTTGTCGACCATCTGCGGCTTGACGACGTTGTTCTCGTCGGAGGCGAACAGCGTGTCGTAGATGAAGTAGCCGTGGTTGCGTGTGACGTAGGCCGTGGTCCAGATCGGATCCAGGATCGTCAGATTGCCGTTCTGGACGAACTTGACGACCTTGCCCTGGGCCAGCACCGGCCCCGCACTCGATAGAATCGCACCGGCAACCATCGCCGCGAGCGTACGCTTCATCACTTTTTTCATAGAGCCCCCTCCGGGTTTCTTCCCCATCGAAGAAGGCGGGATCGCCCGCCCTCATCGATGGGCGCGCGGGGAAGAACCCCGCGCGCGGATCGAGCTACTTCTTGGTGACGTTCCAGAACACCGGCGCCGGCGCCGTCAGGTTGCCCTCGACGTTCTTGCGGCGCGCCAGCGGGGCGTACCACTGGCCGACATTGATGTGGGTCGGATGGTCGACCCAGTACTTCTGCAGATCCTCGACGATCTGCTTCTGCTTCACCGGGTCGGTCTCCTTGGCGAACTGGTCGCGATACTTCTCGATCGTCGCATCGCACGGCCAGCCGAACATGGCCTTGTCGCACGCGGCGTTGAAGTATCCCGCCATCACCGGATTGAGGATGTCGGCCGCCACCCACGAGGTGAGGAAGGCGTGCCAGCCGCCCTGGCTCGGCGGGTCCTTCTTGACGCGGCGCGCGACCAGCGTCTGCCAGTCCATCGACACCATGTCGACCTTGAAGCCGGCCCGCTCCATCTGCGCCTTGGCGACCGGGGCGAGGTTGGTGAGAACCTGCAGGTCGGTCGACTGCATCAGCACGATCGGGGTGCCGTCGTAGCCGGCTTCCGTGAGGAGTTGCTTGGCCTTGGCGGCGTTGCCGTTCAGCACGTCGGCCATGCCGGCGTCGGTCGCGAGCGGCGTGCCGCATACGAACGGCGCCTTGCAGACCTTGTACCATTGCGGATCGCCGATCGTGGCCTTGAGGAAGTCCTCCTGGCCGAAGGCGACGAACACGGCATGCCGGATCTTCGCATTGTCGAAGGGCTTGGCGATGCTGTTGAAGCGGAAGGCGTACTGGTTGCCGGTCGGGTTGAAGCTGACCAGCTCGACGTTCTTGTCCTTCGCCAGCAGCGGCAGCAGGTCATGGCCCGGTGCCTCGATCATGTCGATCTCGCCGCTCTGCAGCGCGGCCACTTGCGTCTGGATGTCCGGCATCGCGAGCCACTCGACGCGGTCGACCTTGACGACCTTGCCGCCGGAGAGTCCGTTGGCCGGCTCGGCCCGCGGCTTGTACTTGGTGTTCTTGACGTAGACGATCTTCTCGCCGGGCTTCCATTCGTCGCCCTTGAAGACGAACGGGCCGGAGCCGATCACGTCCTCGAGCTTGATCTGCTGCATCGGGTCGGTTTCGGCGGTCTTCTTCGGCATCATGAAGGGCACGTTCGACGACGGCTTGCCGAGTGACTCGAGCACCAGGCCGTACGGCTCCTTCATCTTCATCCGGAAGGTCTTGGCGTCGACGACTTCGAGGGCCTCGACCGAGCCCATCATCTTCTGGCCCATCGAATCGCGGGCGGCCCAGCGCTTGATGGAGGCGATGCAATCCTCGGCGGTGACCGGCGTGCCGTTGTGCCACTCGAGGCCGTCGCGCAGCGTGAAGGTCCAGGTCAGCTTGTCGGCAGAGTTCTCATACTTGTCGACCATCTGCGGCTTGACGTTGAACTTCTCGTCGACCGCGAACAGTGTGTCCCACACCATGTAGCCGTGGTTGCGCTGGATGTAGGCCGTGGTCCAGATCGGATCGAGGATCTTCACGTCCGAATGCATCACGACCTTGAGCGTCTGCGCCTGGACCGGCGCGGCGGCCATGAGGCCGCTGACGCTCGCTGCAGCGATGACGGCCAAGGCCGACTTCCTGAATGAGAACATGATTTTTTTGACTCCCTGTCTCGCGGTCGGTTCTTGCCTTGCGCAAAGCTTGCAAGAATCGCGCCGCCCCCCGGAACAGTAGCAGCCGAAAGCCCCCCTCTGACAAGCCGATTCACATACAGCGCAGGACTCAGCGGGTTTTGTTGATCGCCTTCTCGAGAAGCTCGAGCACCCCCTCGGAGGCGGCAGAGGCGACGATGTCGCCGAATCCCGCCCACGAGCCCTTGGCGGCGGCCAGCGGCACGGGGTTGGACTGCTCGATGTCGCCGACATTCTTGCCGGCCGGATCCTTGACGATCCATTTGACGACGAGCTTGGCCATGCGGTCGTCGATCGGTGTCATGGTGACCGTGCCCGCGACGGTGAAGGCGTCGGCTTCTGCCTGGTCCACGATCACGAGCTTGCTCGATCCCAGCGCACGCCGCATGCCGGACGTCAGCTGGCGATTGCCGTCCGACGGCGCACCGGTCACCTGCGCCACCAGCACCTTGACCTGCGACTCGGCCGGCTTGGCTGCGATCGGCGTCGGCGTGGTCGTCGAGGTCGGTACCGTCCCCTCGGGCGGCGGGGCCGCGGCGGGATCGGGCGGGAATTCGTAGGGGATGGTGATGCCTGCGGCGACCTGGCCGGGCGCGCGCGGGATGAAGTTCGGCGGCTTGCCGATCAGCGTCGCGACCCGGGGCGCGGCTTGTTGCGCGATGCGCGAAACCAGGCGCTCGGCCTGCTCGGCATAATCCTCGGGCGGTGCGCGCGTCTTGACGGTCGCCGGCTCGTCGGTGCGTGGCTTGCCGCGGATGCGCCAGTCGACCTGGATCTCGATCGACATGTCGGCGTCGCGCGTGCTCATCACGCCCTCGACCGCGATCGGCGCCTCGGCCGGCGCGACGGCCGCCACGATCCCATAGGACTGGAGTTCGATGGCGAGGGCGGCGGCGACACGCTCGCCCATTTCCGGCGGCATGTTGCGCGGCGGGCTGATCGAGACCTCGACCTTGTCGCGGAGCTGGCGCCCGTAGGAGATCTGCGAAGGATCGTGGGCGAAGGGCTTGGGAGATCCGCCGCACGCCGCGAGGGCGAACAGGCAAAGCAACATCACAACATGGCGCATGTCGCGATAACCCCGAGCAGGCAACAGACCATCAGGATGATGAAGTAGGGCACGTCAGGCCGCGAGGGCGATCGCCGACAGGCCGCGCCCGTAGTCGCGTACGCCCTGCAGCGTATTGCGCCGGTAGCTGAAGAAATCGTCCGTGCCGGTGAGCGTGTCGTGGCCGGTCGCGCTCACGGCGACGCCGTTCCGTGCAATGCGGTGGACGAGATAGCCCGGCAGGTCGAACATGAAATGTCCGGCGCGCGTGGCGGCGCGGAAGAAAGCGGCGTTGGCCTCGTCCTGGGCGAGGAACGGCGCGGGGAATTCCGGCCCGACCTCGTACGATGCCGGCCCGATACAGGGGCCGACCACGACCCGGATGCGTTCGCGCCGGGCGCCGAGCTTCTCCATGGCCGCGATGGTGGCGTCGACGACGCCGCCCAGCGCGCCCTTCCAGCCGGCATGCGCGGCGCCGATCACCGAGGCGTCGCCGTCGGCCAGCAGCACCGGCGCGCAATCGGCCGCCATCACGCCCAGCGCCACGCCCGGCCGGTCGGTCACGAGACCATCCGCCTTGGGGGCGCCCGGCGAACTCCAGCGTTCCGCGGCCACCGTCAGCACGTCGGCCGAATGGATCTGGTGCACGGTCTGCAGGTCGGGTTCGTCGAGGCCGAATTGCCCGGCCGCGCGGCGACGGTTCTCGCGCACGTTCTCCGGCGCATCAGCCGAGCCGTAGCCGCAGTTGAGCGACGTAAAGAGGCCCGTGCTCACGCCGCCGCGGCGGGTGAAGAATCGGTGCTGCACCCCGTCGAGGGCGGCGAGTGTCTGAGCCTGGATCATGAAGGGTCCGCGGGGAAATCCGTAAAGCCGGCGGGCGGGGCGGTCTTGCCGTCGCCGAGGGCCAGCACGCGAAAGAGGGTGCCCATTTGGTCGGGCGCGATCAAGCGGGCCGATGCCGCATCGATGGCATCGGCCTGTGCCGCCTTTGCAGTGCGCTTCAGGGCCTGCGCACGCTCGGGAAGACCGAGGCGCCGCAGGAACTCGCCCTGGCCCACCGGGCCATAGGCCGCGACGCCGGCAGACGCTGCGAGCGCTGCAAAATCGACATGGGCGCTGAGATCGGTCTCGCCGGGACGGTCGAGAATGCCCGCCCTCTGGTGGCCGCGCACCGCCTGAAGCGAAGCCGCGCGGCCCGCACTCTCCAGCCCGTAGTCGATGATGAGCGCCCAGCCGCCATCGCGGGCGATGCGCGCGCCGATCGCGCCGGCCAGGGATCTTCCGGCCTCGCTGAACTCCGCTTCGGCGCCTTCGCTGGCATCGGGGAGAAGCGAGGCGAAGGGGGTGCCGCCCGGTGCGAGGGCGAGCCGCAGACCGCCCGCCTCGTCGAGGCCGACCATGCGCTCGCGCCAGCCCTTGGCGGTGCGATGAAACTGGCGTACCGGCAGGGCGTCGAAGAATTCGTTGGCGACCAGCAGCAGCGGTCCCGCCGGCACCTCGTCGAAGCGCTCGTGCCAGGCGGGCCTGTAGGCCTGCAGCGTGGAGCGCTGGGCCTCGCGCAGCGGCGCGTTGATGTCGACGAGATGCAGGTCGATCGCGGCATGGAAGCCCGGCACGCCGCGTGTGGCGCGCAGTGCATCGGCCATCAGGGTGCCGCGGCCGGGCCCGAGCTCGACCAGCCGCACGGGGGACGGCCGGCCCATCGCCAGCCAGCGCTCGGCCAGCCAGGCGCCAATCAGCTCGCCGAACATCTGCGAGATTTCGGGGGCGGTAGTGAAGTCGCCGGCGGCGCCGACGGGCACGGCGCGGCGATAGTAGCCAAGCCGCGGATGCCCCATCGCCTCGGCCATGAAGTCGGCGAGGGAGATGGGGCCGGTCAGCGCGATGCGGCGCGCGATCAGCCCGCCCAATTCAGTCATGAGGGCTCGGTCACGGTGCCCCGGTCACGGCAGGGCGGGCTTGCGATAGGCGCGTCCGATCAGCCAGAGGCCGAACAGCAGCACCGGCAACGACAGAAGCATGCCCATGGTGATCGGCCCCCACAGATAGCCGAGATGCGCATCGGGCTCGCGGAAGATCTCGCCCACGATGCGCGCGAGGCCGTAACCGGCGCAGAACACGCCGGTCAGCAGGCCGGGCCGGCGGCGGCCCTCGGTGAGCTTCCATACCGCGAGCACGATGAGGGTCAGCAGCACGCCCTCGAAGAAGGCCTGGTAGAGCTGGCTGGGATGACGCGGCAGGGGGCCGCCGCGCGGGAAGACCATGGCCCACGGCACGTCGCTCACGCGGCCCCACAGTTCGCCGTTGATGAAGTTGGCGAGGCGACCGAACAGCAGGCCGAGCGGCGCCACGATCGCCACCAGGTCCGACAGCATGAAGGGATCGGTCTTGTTGCGCATCGCGAAGAGCAGGATGGCGACGATGACGCCCAGCAGCCCGCCGTGAAACGACATGCCGCCCTCCCACAGGGTGAGCGCGGACAGCGGATGTTCCAGATAGAAGCCCGGCTTGTAGAACAGCACATAGCCCAGCCGCCCGCCCAAGATGACGCCGAGTGCGGCCCACAGCAGGAAATCGTCGATCTTGAGCGGCGACAGCACCTTGGGCGGCTGCTCGCAGACGCGGCGCATGACCTGCCAGCCGATCACCAGGCCCGCGATATAGGCCAGTGCGTACCAGCGGATGGCGAAGGGGCCGAGCTGGACCAGGATGGGATCGATCTCGGGATACGGGATCGCCAGGGGAAGCGCGGCCGGGAGAAACGCTGAAAGGGTGCTCATGAAGGCGACCCTTATAGCCGGGGAATCGCGTTCCTAAAATCGTCGCGACGCCGATCCGGGGGGATCGGCGCCGCTGGGGACTATCCGAACGAGAGTGTTTTTAAGTTTTTAGCGAGAGGGGGCGTCGGAAGGTCCTTGTCGGCTCAGGCTTCGCCGACCGTCTCCAGGATGGAGGCGGTCAACGCGTCGGCGGGGCTCTTGCCGGCCCAGACGACGTACTGAAAGGCGGGATAGAAGCGCTCGCTCTCGGTGATCGCCACCTCGACGAGGTCGTTCAGCTGTTCGGCCATCAAGCCCTTGGTCCCGCGCAGCGGGATGGCGTGGCGGAACATCGGCAGGCCTTCCTCGGTCCACAGATCGAAGTGACCCAGCCACATCTTTTCGTTGATCAGGGCCAGCAGCCCATGGATGTCGGAATGCCGCTCGGTGGGAATGCGAACGTCGTAGGCGCAGGTGAAGTGCAGCGCCTCGACATCGTCGCGCCAGCTGAAGAACATGCGGTAGTCGCACCAGCGGCCTGCGACCTCGACGGCGATTTCGCGGTCCGAGGTGCGGTCGAACGGCCAGTCGTTGGCGGACACGACCTTCTCGATCATTTCGAGCGGATTCAGGTCAGACTTCAATCGTGTCCGCTCATGTCGAGATAACGCCATCGAGCTACTCCCCAACCATTCCGCCGTGCGGCTCCACTGAGCCATTCTTGAGGCGGGTGGCCGACATATCGTGGTGGGCACCCAACAACCCACTAACGCTAGCCTGCCAAAGGATGCCCCCCTGCGCAATAAGAAATGGCCGTGTAAAACGGGGAAAGAGTCAGGGATTCCATGAATTTAATCCCCAACGTTAAGATTCGAATCCGTCGATTCCGCAGAACGAGTCGGGCGATTTTGCCGATTTTTTGAGCAAATGTTGAGGCCCGGGCCTTGCTCCGCCAAGGTTTCCGCACGTCCTGAGCGATTGGCACAGGCCTTGCCTTTTCTGCCTCCAATCACGCCGCGCACCGGATGCCGGCACCAAGACTGGAGGAGGCATCGATGTTCAAGGACCCGTTCGATCCCAAGGCGCTGCTCGGCCGCGGCGGCTGCAGCTGCGGCGGAAGCCACAGCCAGGCCGACCATGCCCGCCTGACGGCGGCGGCCGTGCCGGCGGGGGAGGAGGATCGCTGGAACCGGGTGGTCGATGCCGCCGTCCTGCGGGCCGTGTTCCCGGTCGACGCCCAGCGCCGTCAGTTCCTGAAGACGGTCGGCGCGGCCACCGCGATGGCGGCCATTTCCTCGGTCCTGCCGCTCGGGGCCGCCCGCGAGGCCTTCGCCCAGGGTGGGGCGCCGGAGAAGAAGGACCTCAAGGTCGGCTTCATTCCCATCACCTGCGCGACGCCCATCATCATGGCCCATCCGATGGGCTTCTATTCCAAGCAGGGGCTGAACGTCGAAGTCGTGAAAACGGCCGGCTGGGCGGTGATCCGCGACAAGTCGCTGGCCAAGGAATACGACGCCTCGCACATGCTCTCGCCGATGCCGATCGCCATCTCCCTGGGGGTCGGCTCGAACCCGGTGCCGTGGACGATGCCGGCGATCGAGAACATCAACGGCCAGGCGATCACGCTCGCGAACAAGCACAAGGACAAGCGCAACCCGAAGGACTGGAAGGGCTTCCGCTTCGCCGTGCCGTTCGACTATTCGATGCACAACTATCTGCTGCGCTACTACGTGGCGGAGGCGGGCCTCGATCCCGACAAGGACATCTCGATCCGCTCGGTGCCCCCGCCGGAAATGGTCGCCAACCTGCGCGCCGACAATATCGACGGCTATCTCGGCCCCGATCCGTTCAACCAGCGCGCCGTGTTCGACGGCATCGGCTTCATCCACCTGCTGACCAAGGAACTTTGGGACGGTCATCCCTGCTGCGCCTTCACCGTCAGCAAGGAATTCGCGACCCAGAATCCCAACTCCTATCGCGCGCTGCTGAAGTCGATCATCGACGCGACCGCCTATGCCCACAAGCAGGAGAACCGCAAGGAGATCGCCAAGGCGATCGCACCGGCCAACTACCTGAACCAGCCCGAGACGGTGCTGGAGCAGATCCTGACCGGCACCTATGCCGACGGCCTGGGCGGCGTGAAGAAGGATCCCGACCGCATCGACTTCGATCCCTTCCCGTGGAACCAGTTCGCCATCTGGATCATGACCCAGATGAAGCGCTGGGGTCAGCTCAAGGGCGACGTCGATTATGCCAAGGTCGCTTCCGAGGTCTATCTCGCCACCGACACGGCGAACATGATGAAGGAGATGGGCCTCACGCCGCCCGATCCGTCGAAGAAGACGATCGTGGTGATGGGCAAGCCCTTCGATTCGTCCAAGCCCGACGAGTACGTCAACAGCTTCGCCATCAAGCGGACCTGAACTCGTGACTTTTTCGGCGCGACCAAAACCCGACCTCATCCTGAGGAGGCTGCGCAGCAGCCGTCTCGAAGGATGGGCTGCAGGCGCGGTGTCCTTGGCCCATCCTTCGAGACGCTCGCTGCGCTCGCTCCTCAGGATGAGGTCTTTGCCTTTGGTGCATTGGTCGCGCACATGCTGAAGAACTCGCTGCGTTTGCGGGCGGGCCTGCTGTCGCTGCTGATCTTCGTGGCCATCGTCGGCATCTGGCAGGTCGCCACTCTGCCGACGGCGGCCAGCGGGCCGGCGATGGATCCGGAATATGCCAAGCTGGTCGGTGCCGCGGCGGCGACCGGACAGAAATCGGCGATGCCGACGCCGGCCGACATCGGCGCCACGATCTGGAAGCACCTCGCCGATCCTTTCTATATCCGGGGCAGCAACGACAAGGGCATCGGCATCCAGCTCGCCTATTCGCTGGGCCGTGTGCTGCTGGGCTTCGGCCTCGCCGCCCTCGTGGCAATTCCGCTCGGTTTCCTGATCGGCATGTCGCCGCTGGTCTATCGCGCGCTCGATCCCTTCATCCAGATCCTGAAACCGGTGTCGCCGCTCGCCTGGATGCCGCTCGCCCTCTACACGATCAAGGACAGCGCCATCTCGTCGATCTTCGTGATCTTCATCTGCTCGGTCTGGCCGATGCTGATCAACACCGCGTTCGGCGTGGGCAGCGTGCGCAAGGAATGGCTGAACGTGGCGCGCACGCTCGAGGTCGGCCCGTTCCGCACCGCCTTCAAGGTCATCCTGCCGGCCGCGGCGCCGACCATCATGACCGGCATGCGCATCTCCGTCGGCATCGCCTGGCTGGTGATCGTGGCGGCCGAGATGCTCGTGGGCGGCACCGGCATCGGCTACTTCGTGTGGAACGAGTGGAACAACCTCTCGATCGCCAACATCGTGACCGCGATCCTGCTGATCGGCCTGGTCGGTCTCCTGCTCGACCAGGGCCTGGCGTACCTCGCCAAGCTCGTCACCTATCCGGAATAGGCGCGCCATGGAGAACCGTCCGCTCATCAGCGTCGAAGGTCTGGCGCGCCGCTTCGGCGAGACCGGCCAGCCCGCCGTATTCGAAGACATCTGGTTCGGCATCGACAAGGGTGAGTTCTGCTGCCTGATCGGCCATTCCGGCTGCGGCAAGACCACCATCCTGAACGTGCTGGCCGGCCTCGACAGCCCGAGCGGCGGCGCCGTCATCGTCGACAACCGCGAGATCGACGGTCCGAGTCTCGACCGGGCCGTGATCTTCCAGGGCCATGCGCTGCTGCCGTGGATGACGGTGATGGGCAACATCGCCTTTGCCGTTTCGTCGCGCTGGCCGAGCTGGGATCGCGCCAAGGTGCGCGATCATGCGATGCGCTTCATCGAACTGGTCGGTCTTGCCGGCGCGGAGAACAAGCGACCGGCGCAGCTCTCCGGCGGCATGAAGC
Source organism: Reyranella sp. (assembly GCF_965279625.1). Taxonomy (GTDB): domain Bacteria; phylum Pseudomonadota; class Alphaproteobacteria; order Reyranellales; family Reyranellaceae; genus Reyranella. The sequence continues at coordinate 2,914,399 of NZ_OZ257251.1, read as the reverse complement.
AGCGGGTCGGCATCGCCCGCGCACTTTCGATCCAGCCCAAGATGCTGCTGATGGACGAGCCGTTCAGCGCCCTCGACGCGCTGACCCGCGGCATGCTGCAGGACGAGGTGCTGCGCATCTGCGCCGACACCCAGCAGACCGTGTTCATGATCACCCACGATGTCGACGAGGCGATCCTGCTTGCCGACAAGATCGTGCTGATGACCAACGGGCCGGGCGCGCGCATCGCCGAGATCGTGGTCAACACCATGCCGAAGAACGAGCGGCACCGGAACGACCTGCATCGCCATCCGCAGTACTACGCGATCCGCAACCACCTCGTGGAATTCCTCGTCAATCGCTCCAAGGCGTTCGACCAGGAGATCGCCGCGCACGGCTACGATCCGCGGCGGCCGAAGCTGGTGAAACCTGGATTGTCGGCGGTCAATCCGCCGGCCGAGATCGTGCCTTTAACAACCGGGAGACGGCAATGAAGCGGGCTGAAGTCACAGAGAAGATCCTGACGGCCAAGCGCATGAAGGAGCTGACCTGGGAAGAGATCGCCAAGAAGATCGGCGGTGCCTCGAAGATCATCGTCACCGCGGCCTGCATGGGCCAGATGAAGATGACCAAGGAGCAGGCCACCAAGGCCGGCAAGCTGTTCGGCCTGGGCAAGGAAGAAGTCCTGCTGCTCCAGGAAGTCCCCTATCGCGGCTCGCTGCCCCAGATCCCGCCGACCGACCCGCTGATCTACCGCTTCTACGAGCTGGTCCAGGTCTACGGCACGACCTGGAAGGAACTGATCCAGGAAGAATTCGGCGACGGCATCATGAGCGCCATCGACTTCGACATGACCATGGAGCGCCAGCCCGACCAGAAGGGCGACCGGGTGAAGATCGCCATGTCGGGCAAGTTCCTGGGGTACAAGAGCTACTGACGCCTGTCCCGGAAGCAGCTGCGCGGGGGTAGACTGGTTTCATGAGCCAGCTCCCCCTGCGGTCCATCGAAGCCTTTGTCGTCGTGGCGCGTGCCGGCAATCTCGCGCAAGCCGCAGCGAGGTTGAACATCACGGTCCCGGCGGTGAGCCGCAGGATCCAGATTCTGGAGCGCTACCTCGGCGCGAAACTCTTCGACCGCCAGCCACGGGGCCTCAGCCTCACGGAGGCGGGCGAGAAATATTTCTCGGAACTGGGGCCCGCCTGGGATGGCGTGTGGAAGGCGACGATTGCCGCCACATCGCCGGTTCGCCGTGACGCCTTCAAGGTCAGCGTCATCCCGACCTTTGCCGCGAACTGGCTGGTGCCCAGGCTTGCGCGAAGCCGATTGCGTCTCGCGGGACTGGAGGTCGAAATTGAGACCTCACCGGATATCGTGGAACTGCGCGAGCGCGACGATCTCGACTGCGCCATTCGCCTGGGTCTCGGACCCTGGCCGGGATCGGTCGGACAGAGGTTTCTGCCGATAAAGGCGTATCCGGTCGCGAGTCCGGACTTCGTCGCCCGCAAGCGGCTCAGGAGCCCGGCCGACCTCGCACGACAGACTCTCATTGGATCCAGTCATCAGCCCGATTTCTGGCCGGAATGGGGTCAGCACGCCGGCATCGGCCTTGGCCAAGGTCCTTACAGGAGCTTCGACAATCTTCAGCTTGTCTATGAGGCGGCAGCGGCCGGACTCGGGGCCGCCATCGGCCTCGATCCCCTCGTGCGGCCATTTCTGGAAAGCGGTCGGCTCGTGCGCCTGTGGCCGGATGACGTGACGCTCTCCAGAAGCTTCCATCTCGTTCGGCGGACCGATCACGTCGAGTCGAACCGGTTCGATCTCTTCCGTAGCTGGTTGATGGGCGAGGTCGCCGCTGCCGCCTGAAGGGGGGGCGTTGAGGATTCCTGAAGTCAACGGCTGAGAACTGAATGGTCGCGCCGGGCGCCGGGTTCTACGTTCGCGGCATCGAAGACTGCGTCCGGTGAATGGTGTCGCGCATGACCAACTATCGCCTGCATTACTTTCCGGAATCCGGCAACAGCTACAAGCTGGCGCTGATGCTCACGCTGTGCGGCCAGAGCTTCGAGCCGGTCTGGACCGACTTCGGCGGCGGCGTCACGCGAACCCCCGAGTGGCGCGCCCGCGTCAATGTCATGGGCGAGATCCCGGTTCTCGAGGAGGGTGCGCAACGCCTCACCCAGACGGCGCCGATCCTGCTGCGGCTCGCCGAACGCCACGGCCAGTTTGGCGGACGGAGCGACGAGGAGAAGTTCGAAATTCTTCGCTGGCTGTTCTGGGACAACCACAAGCTCAGCGGCTACATGGCGACCTATCGTTACTATCGGGCGTTCACGCCCTCACCCGATCCCGCCGTGCTGGCCCATATGCGCCGGCGCCTCGACGACTATCTGACGATCCTGAACGGCCATCTGCTGGAGCGCCCGTTCATGATCGGCGACCGGCCGACGATCGCCGATATCTCGATCATGGCCTATCTCTCCTTCCCGAAGCGGGAGGCCGGGTATGATCTGGCGGTCAGCCATCCAGCCGTGAATGCGTGGCTTCTGCGCATGGCGGAGCTTCCCGGATGGAGAGCGCCCTATGACCTGCTGCCCGGCAAACGACTGACCTGCTACGTCTAGTTTTGCCCGCTGGTGGCATTCCGAGGTTTCTGTTGTGCGCACGCGTTCTGCTATGACACATTGTTGACAATCGACGATCCGCCATTCCGAGGGCAGTTTGGCTATTTCCGATCTTTCGACGCGGGGAGTGGACGCGCTTTTCGAACGTGTGCCGAAGGCGACGTTGCGCGCGCATATCGTCGAGCGGCTGCGGCATGCGATCCTGGTGGGTGACATTCCGCCCGGGGCGCCGCTGGTCGAGACGGCGTTGTCGGAGCGGTTCGACGTCAGCCGCGGGCCGCTGCGCGAGGCGCTGCGTCAGTTGATCGAGGAGGGGCTGGTCGTGACCGTGCCCTACACCGGCACGCATGTCGCCGAGCTGTCGGTCGAGGACGTCCAGGAGATCTATTCGCTGCGCACCGTGCTCGAGACCTTTGCCTTCGAGCAGGTCTGGCCGCGCCGCGACGATCGCTTCCGCGCCGAGCTCAGGCGTCGCAACGAGGCGCTGATCGCCACCATCGATGCCGGCGACGATCGCGCCAGCATCCTGACCGAACTCGAATTCCACGGCCTCGTCTACGAGGCGAGCGGCCACAGACTGCTCCAGCGGGCCTGGTACGGGCTGCGCGGGCGGCTGCAGCTCTACTGGGCGGCGCATCATCGCGCGCACGGTCGGCGCGGCCCCAGGCGCGACAGCCACGACAGCTACATCAAGGCGGCCTTCGGGCCGGACTTCGAGGCGATGAAGGCCGAGATCGCCGATCACATGCGTCGCGGCATGGAAACCACCGAGACGTTCTTGCGCTCGCTGCCGACTTTGTCCGGGAAGCCAAAAAGGGGAGACAATTCATGAGCATCAATCGACGTTCGCTGTTCGCCGTCGCGGCCGCGAGTGCCGCCGCGCTGGCCATTCCGTTCGCCGCGCGCGCCGAGGGCACGCTCGACGAGGTGAAGAAGCGCGGCGTGCTGCGCGTCGGCGTCACCCAGGCGCCGCCCTGGTACTCGAAGGATCCCAAGACCGGCGAATGGGCGTCGGGTCTCGGCATCTCGATGGGCAAGGCGATGGCGCAGTCGCTGGGCGTGAAGTTCGAGCCCGTCGAGGTGAGCTGGGGCAATGCGATCGCAGCCCTCCAGGGCGACATGATCGACATCATGTTCATGCTCGACGCCACGGCCGAGCGCAAACAGGCCGCCAACTTCCCGGAGAATCCGCTGCTCTGGTACTCGCTCGCCGTGCTGGCGCGCGACGACCTCAATGCCAAGACCTGGGAGGACCTCAACAAGCAGGGCGTACGCATCGCCGTGCCGCAGGCCTCGACCATGGACCGCTGGGCGACGCAGCACACGCCCAAGGCCGACATCCAGCGCTTCCCGGGCAACGCGGAGGCGATCGCTGCCTTCCAGTCGGGGCGCGTCGATGCGGTCCTGCTCTTCCATCCGCCGCTGCTGGCCGCCCGCCAGCGGCTCGGCAAGGGCAAGATCGTGGTGCCGCTGCCCGCCGAATCGCAGCCCTCGAGTGCTGCGCTGCGCAAGGGCGATGCCGCCTTCACCGAATGGGTCGATAAGCAGTTCGTCGATTACTACAAGAGCGGCCAGACCCAGAAGTGGTACGAGCAGGCGATCGCCGACTTCGGCCTCGATCCCAAATCCGCGCCGCCGGTCATGAAAGAGATGATCAAGTAGGCGGCCTCGCCTTTGGCCTATCAATGGGACTTCTCGCCGGTCCTCGCCAACGCGCCGCTGTTGGTCGAAGGCCTGGTGAATACGCTCAGGATCACGGGCACGGCGCTGGTCTGCGGTGTCGTGCTGGGTCTGGGGCTGGCGCTGCTGCGACTCTCGCCGCGGCGCTTCGTGTCGTGGCCGGCCGGCTTCATCATTGAAGTTTTCCGAACGACGCCGCCGCTGGTCCAGCTCTTCTGGTTCTTCTTCGCCCTGCCGATGCTGGTCGGCATCGAGATGACGCCGTTCGTGGCCGGCGCCGTCACCTTCTCGATCCAGTCGGCCTCGTTTTTCGCCGAGGTGTTCCGCGCCGGCATCCAGTCGATCGAGCGCGGCCAGTGGGACGGTGCGCGCGCGATCGGCATGCGCCATGACCAGGCGATGCGGCGCATCATCCTGCCGCAGGCGGTGAAGCGCATGATCCCGGCCTTCATGGAGCGCGCCATCGAGCTCATGAAGACGACGACCCTGATCGCCACCATCTCCTATGCCGACCTGCTGTTCGCCGCCAACGAGATCTCGCAGAAGACTTTTAGGCCGCTGGAAACCTATACGGTCGTCGCGTTGATCTATTTCGTCGTGATCTTCCTGGCGAGCCAGGTTGCGCGCCTGGTCGAGCTGCGGCTGGCGCGCAGCGGCGAATCGACCGTTCACTGATGCGCTGGGATTTCGCCTCCGTCTTCGACAACACCGATGCGCTGCTGGTCGGCGCCGCCGGCACCCTGCGCATCTTTGCGATCTGCCTGGTGCTGGGGCTGAGCCTCGGGCTCCTCGTCGGCCTCGGGCGCTATTCGCGCAACCGCTGGCTCCACATCCCGGCCACGATCTTCGTCGAGTTCTTCCGCAACACGCCGGTGCTCGTGCAGATCCTGTGGTTCTACTTCGCGCTTCCAATCCTGCTACCTTTCGCGATCTCGCCGCTCGCCGCCGCCTCGCTCGGCATCTCGCTCAACTCGGCGGCCTTCTCGGCCGAGATCTATCGCGGCGGCATCCAGTCGATCGAGACCGGCCAATGGGACGGCGCGCGGGCGCTGGGCATGCGCTGGGGCCAGGCGATGCGGCGCATCATCCTGCCGCAGGCGCTGAAGCGCATGCTGCCGGCGCTCACCAACCGCGCCATCGAGATCTTCAAGATGTCGACGCTCGCCTCGGCCGTGGCCTATGTCGAGCTCCTGCAGCAGGGCAAGCTGATCGCCTCGCTCAACTACAATCCGATAGAGGCCTATACCGCCGTTGCGGTGATCTTCTTCGTGTTCCTGTGGCCGCTGGTCCAGTTCAGCTACTTCCTCGAACGACGGCTGAGGCGGGACGAATGACGATCCTGAAAGTCTCCGGCCTCACCAAGCGTTTCGGCGCGACCGAGGTGCTGCGCGGCATCGACCTCGATGTGGCGCGCGGCGAGCGCATCGCGATCCTGGGCGCGTCGGGCTCGGGCAAGAGCACGCTGTTGCGCTGCCTCAATTTCATGGAGCGACCGGGCGGCGGCACGATCGCGCTCGACGGCCAGGTGCTGGGCCGCGAGGGAAAGTCGGGCGAGCGGACCTATCGCGAGAACGAGCTGATCCAGGTGCGCCAGCGGGTCGGCATGGTGTTCCAGCAGTTCAACCTGTTCCCGCACATGACGGCGCTCGGCAACGTGATGGAAGGGCTGCGCACCGTGCGCGGCATGCCCAAGCCCGAGGCGCAGGCGCGAGCCGCCGCGGAGCTGGCGCGGGTCGGACTTGCCGAGAAGGCCGACACCTATCCGGCCCATCTCTCGGGCGGCCAGAAGCAGCGGGTCGCCATCGCGCGCGCACTCGCGATGGATCCCGAGATGCTGCTGTTCGACGAGCCGACCTCGGCGCTCGATCCGGAGCTGGTCGGCGAGGTGCTGGCCGTGATCCTCGCGCTCGCCGAGGAGGGCCGCACCATGATGCTCGTGACGCACGAGCTGGGCTTCGCCTACCACGTCGCGACGCGAATCATTTTCCTGGCCGACGGCGCCATCCACGAGCAGGGCACGCCGGACGAAGTCCTCAAGAACCCGAAGAAGGAGCGCACGCGCGCCTTCCTCGCCAGCCATAAGCAATTCAGCTTCTAGGGAAACTGCCATGACGACGGAACAGGCGAGCGCCCAGGCCTATCTGGCCGATGCGCGCAACGAACAGGTATTGGTCTACGTGAACGGCGCGTTCGCAGCCCGCGACGAGGCCAGCGTTTCGGTCTTCGATTCCGGCTTCGTGCTGGGCGACGGCGTGTGGGAGGGGCTGCGTCTCGTCAAGGGCAAGCTGATCAGCCTCGACGCCCATCTCGATCGCCTGTTCGAGGGCGCGCGCTCGATCGACCTCGACATCGGCCTCGACCGCGCCGGCGTCACCAAGGTCGTGACCGATACGCTGGCGAAGAACGGCATGACCGACGGCGCGCACATCCGCCTCATGATCACGCGCGGCCTCAAGAAGACGCCCAACCAGGATCCGCGCTTCGTGATCGGCAAGGCGACGATCGTCTGCGTCGCCGAATACAAGACGCCGATCCCCGAGGCCAAGGCCAAAGGCTATGCGCTCTTCACCTCGACCTTCCGCACGACCAACCCCGACCAGTTCGATCTGCGCCTCAACTCGCACTCGCGGCTCAATCTCATCCAGGCGCTGATCCAGGCGATCAAGGCCGGCGCCGACGAGGCGCTGATGCTCGATCCGCGCGGCTTCGTGGCGTCGTGCAATTCCACCAATTTCTTCATCGTGCGCGGCCGCGAGCTGTGGACCTCGACCGGTCTCTACAGCTTCAAGGGCATCACCCAGCAGAACGTGATCGACGCCTGGCGCGCGGCCGGCAACGTCGCGAAGGAATGCGATTTCACCCTGGCGCAGGTCTACTCCGCCGACGAAGCCTTTGTGACCGGCACCCTGGGCGGCGTCACGCCGGTGACGAAGGTCGACGGCCGGCTCATTGCCGATGGCAAGGCGGGAAAGGTCACGAAGGAAGCGAACGACCTCTACCTGAAGTCGGTCGGGGCGCTGTAGCGCAAAGGTCCCTCGCTACGCTCGGGATGACATTTTCTCTTTGGCGCATGGTGTGCGCCTCAACAACGCTGTCCTCCCGAGCGCAGCGAGGGACCTTTGCTTGCCGCCAGTTCGCGTCCTACGCTTCCGGGCTGGACGGTCCGGCGAGCTTCGCCTGCAGTTCGGCGATTTGCTTCTTCAGCTCCTCGTTCTCCTCGCGTGCCTTGGCGGCCATCGCCTTGACGGCGTCGAACTCGTCGCGGCGCGGAATGTCCATGCCGTCCAGGATCTTGGCGATCTGGTCGCGGACACGGGCCTCGACCTCGTCCTTCATGCCGGTCAGCGCGCCCATGGCGCCGTTGGCCACCTTGGTGAGGTCGTCGATGAAGGGATTGCGGGTTTGCATGTCAGGTCTCCTGATGCGGCGAGTATGGTCGGCTGGTAGCATCCCGCGCAAGAAGCACTGGAGGACGCCGTGAGTCTGGTCAAAGTCGAGTCGAGCGAAGGTATCACCACCATCACCATGATGCGCCCTGAGAAGCGCAACGCGCTGACGCAGGAGTTGTGCGACGGGCTCTACGAGGCCTATCGCGCCTTCGAGGAAGGCGACGATCAGGTCGCCGTGCTGCAGGCCGATGGCCCCGCCTTCTGCGTCGGCGCCGACCTGCACAATCCGCCTGCGGCGATGTGGAAGGCGGTGCCGCATGTCAGCCACGCGCTCACCAAGCCCGTGATCGCCGCCACCCAGGGCTGGGTGATCGGCGGCGGTATCTGTCTCGTGATGACCTGTGATCTCATGGTGTCTGCCGATACCACGAAGTTCATGTACCCTGAGGCCAAGGTCGGCGTGTTCGGCGGGCTGATGCCCGGCATCGTTTCGCGCATGCCGCACAAGGTCGCGATGGAATTGCTGCTGCTCGGCGAGGAGATTTCGGTGAAGCGCGCCTACGACGTGGGCTTCGTCAACAAGGTCGTGCCGCTCGGCCAGGAGCGCGCCGAGGCGCGCCGCATGGCTTCGGTCATCGCCCAGTCCGCGCCACTGGTGATCCGCACCCTGCGCGACTTCGCCAACCAGACGCTGCCGCGGGGCCCGGCCGAGGTCTTCGTGCCGGAGCGCTACAAGCTCGAGACCATCGCCAATTCCCAGGACCGCAAGGAGGGCGCCGCCGCCTTCCGCGAGAAGCGGTCGCCCAAGTTCCAGGGACGCTGACGCTATGGGCAAGCTGCTGCTGATCGGTTGCGGCAAAATGGGCGGCGCCATGCTCGACGGCTGGCTGGCGCGCGGCCTGCCCGCCGGCGACATCGTAGTCGCCGAGCCGGTCGAGGCGATCCGTCCCCGCCACGCCGGTGTTCGCGTCGTGTCCTCCTCGGCGGAGATGGAAGAGACGCCCGAGATCGTCGTGCTGGCGGTCAAGCCGCAGTCGATGGACGAGACGCTGGTCGATCTGCGGCGATTTGCCGGACAGGGTTCGGTGTTCCTCTCGATCGCGGCCGGCAAGACGCTGGGCTATTTCGCCGCCCGTCTCGGTCATGCGGCCAAGATCGTGCGCTCGATGCCCAACACGCCGGCGGCGGTGCGGCAGGGCGTGACCGTCGCCACCGCGGCGGCGAGCGTGACGGCGGCGGAAAAGAAGCGCTGCCACGAGCTGCTGGAGGCGGTGGGCCAGGTCCTGTGGGCCGACGACGAGGCGCTGATGGATCCGGTCACGGCTTTGTCCGGCAGCGGCCCGGCCTATGTCTTCCTGCTGGTCGAGGCGATGGCGGCGGCCGGCGTGAAGGCCGGGCTGCCGCCCGAGATGGCCATGCAGCTCGCCCGCGCCACGGTGATCGGAAGCGGGGAACTGCTGAAGCAGTCTCCGGAGCCGGCGTCGCAGCTGCGCGTTAACGTGACCAGTCCCGGCGGCACGACCGCCGCAGCCCTGCAGGTCCTGATGGCAACCGACGGCATCCAACCCGTATTCGACAAGGCCCTCGCGGCCGCCACGCATCGTTCCAAGGAGCTGGCAGGGTGAGCGACGTTCGCGACAAGGCCCTCGACGCCTTTCTCGGCCTGATCGCCGAGAAGGGCTATGCCGACGTGGCGCTGCGCGACGTGGCGCAGGCGGCCGGGCTGGGCTTTGCCGATCTCTATCGGGTCTATTCCGACAAGACCGCGCTGGCCGCGGCCTTCATGGCGCGCATCGATGCGGAAGTCATGGCGGGGACGCCCTCGGCGCTCGACCTCGAGGAGACGCCGCGCGACCGGCTGTTCGACGTGATGATGCGCCGCTACGACGCGCTGAGGCCGTACCGTGCGGCGCTGCGGGCGCTGCGGCGTGCCGGCACACGTGACCCGATTCTGTCGATTGCGATGGGCCCGGGGCTGCGGCGCTCGATGGCGGCGATGTTGGAGGCCGCGTCGGTGCCCAGCGACGGGGTGCCCGGTGCGTTGCGACAGAACGGGCTTCTGGCCATCCATTACGCCGTCTCGCGAGTATTCGACCGCGACGATACCCAGGACCTCTCCAAGACGATGGCCGCCCTGGACAATCGTCTGAAGACGGCCGAGCGCTGGGCGCAACTCTTTGACAAATATGTGAATTTACCCGATGCCGGCCTACCGGCCGCGGCGCCCGTTTCGCCCGAGGCGTGAACATTTTGTGCAGTGCACAAAAACGGCCCTTGACTCGCTGCAATGCATCCCTAAATTGAGCTTCATTGTGCACCGCAGCAAAGCGGGGCACCCGAGCTCAGCCTTGCTTTGTTCCTCAAGGAGAATTTCCATGTACGCCAACGGTGCCTTCAAGAACCCCTTCGCCGACTTCGACTTCAGCAAGATTTCCGGTGAGTTCAAGCTCCCGACCGTGAACGTCGAGACGTTCGTCGAGACCGCCCGCAAGAACTTCGCGACCATGACCTCGCTCAACACCGCCGCCGTCGAGCAGATGAAGACGATCGCGCAGCGCCAGGGCGACATGGTCCGCGCCGCGATGGAAGACTTCTCCAAGCACGGCAGCGAAGTGCTCGCCGCCGCCACCGTCGAGGAGAAGGCCGCCAAGCAGATCGACTTCATCAAGAAGTCCTACGACTCGGCCATCACCAACACCAAGGAACTGGCCGATCTCTACACCAAGGGCCAGGCCGACGCCGTGACGGCGCTCAGCGCCCGCGTTGCCGAGCTGACCGAAGAGGTCAAGGCCGCCCTCGCCAAGAAGTAAGCGTTTAGCGTAAGCGTCGATCAGCCAGTCGCTGATCGGGAAGGGGCCGCATTCGCGGCCCCTTTTCTTTTGCCCGTCTTTGTCTTTTGATCCCGCGGCTCTAGTCTCCGGGCACCATGACAGTCATCGCTTACGAAGATTTCGAGCGGGTCGACATCCGTGTCGGCACCATCGTCGAGGCCGCTCCGCTGGAAGGCGCGCGCAAACCCGCCTATCGGCTGCTGGTCGACTTCGGCGGCGAGATCGGCACGAAGAAATCCTCGGCGCAGATCACCGTGCACTACACCCCGGAAGAGCTGGTTGGCCGTCAGGTCGCGGCCGTGGTGAACTTCCCGCCGCGCCAGATCGGCAGGTTCATGTCGGAAGTCCTGACTCTCGGTTTCCCGGCCGCCGACGGCAGCGTCGTGCTGATCGCACCGACGAAGCCGGTGCCGAACGGCAGCAAGCTGTTCTAGGCTCATTGGAGCGCGTCACTCCAGTGACGCTCATGATCATGATTGCGCAACGGGAGTTGCGCGCTCCAATAACGACCGCTTGCTCTAGAAGACCTTGTGGATCCAGCCGTGCGGATCGGCCGTGCGGCCGCGCTGGATGCCGACGAGGGCGGCCTTCAGCTCCTCGGTGGCGGCGCCGGAGCCGCCATTGCCGATCCTGAACTCGCCGTCCTTGCTGCGCACCGTTCCGATCGGCGTGACCACCGCGGCCGTGCCGCAGGCGAAGGCCTCGCGCAGCCGGCCGCTGGCGGCGTCCTTGCGCCACTGCTGGATCGAATAGCGCTCCTCGCTCACCTTGATGCCCTTGTCCTTCGCCAGCGTGAGCAGCGAGCTGCGCGTGATGCCGGGCAGGATGGTGCCGCCGAGCGGCGGGGTGATCATCGAGCCGTCGTCGAACACGAAGAAGATGTTCATACCGCCCAGCTCCTCGATCCAGCGCTGTTCGACGGCGTCGAGGAACACGACCTGGTCGCAGCCGTGGCGCGTCGCTTCGGCCTGCGCCTGCAGGCTGGCGGCATAGTTGCCGCCGCACTTGGCGGCGCCGGTGCCGCCGGGGGCCGCGCGGGTGAAATCTTCGGACACCCAGACCGACACTGCCGGCGCATCGGTCTTGAAGTAGGCGCCGACCGACGAGGCAATGACGATGAACAGATAATCCGACGAGGGCTTCACGCCGAGGAAGATCTCGTTCGCGAACATGAAGGGCCGGATGTACAGACTGCCGTCGCCCTCGGGGATCCAGGCGCGGTCGATCTTGACGAGCTGGTCGACGGCTTCGAGGAACACGTTCTCGGGCAAGGCCGGCATGGCGAGGCGCTCGGCCGACTGCTGGAAGCGGCGGGCATTCTCCAGCGGGCGGAACAGCGTCGCACCGCCATCGACCGTGCGATAGGCCTTCAGCCCCTCGAAGATCTCCTGGGCGTAGTGCAGCACGGCCGCCGCCGGGTCCATCGGGATCGGCGCGCGCGGCTCGACCTTGGCATCGTGCCAGCCCTGGGACTCGTGATAGCGGATGGTCACCATGTGATCGGAGAAGACGCGGCCGAAGCCCGGATTCTTGAGCAGCGCCGCGCGTTGATCGGCGGGAAGCGGCGACGGGTGCGGAACGTGCGTGAACTGAAGCGACGGTGTCTTGGACATTGCCTTGGACATTTCTCTCTTGAGTATTTCTTTCAATCTATCACAGGCGGCTCTGCCGCAAGTCCCTCCGGACCGCTCAGAGCGGAATTCGCACGACCACGCGCAAACCGCCGAGCGGCGAGCCGGCCAGCGTGACCTCGCCGCCGTGGCTGCGCGCCACGTCGCGCGCGATGCTGAGGCCGAGGCCCACGCCGCCCGTCTCGGCATTGCGCGACTGGTCGAGGCGGAAGAACGGCCGGAACACGTCCTCGTAATTCTCGGGCGGGATGCCGGGGCCGTTGTCGTCGACCGCGATCTCGACCGCGGTCCGGCCGCGTACCGCCTCGATCCTGATCTCGCTGGCGTAGCGCCCGGCATTGGACACGATGTTGGTCAGGCAGCGCTTGATGGCGATCGGCCGCAGCTCGACGTTCATATCGCCCTTCCAGGCGACCTCGAGGGCGGCACTGCCGTGGCGCGCGCCGGCCGCGACATCCTCCAGGATCTCCGACAGGTCGGACATCACCGGATCCTCGTCGCCCTCGCCGCGTGCGAAGGCGAGATAACCCTCGATCATGCGTTGCATGTCGTCCACGTCATCGGCCAGCTCGCGGGTCTCCGGCGACTCCGGGAGCAGCGCCAGCGAGAGCTTCATGCGGGTGAGCGGCGTGCGCAGGTCATGGCTGACACCGGCCAGCATCTCGGTGCGCTGCTGGATCGAGCGGCGCAGCCGGATGCGCATCGTATGAAAGGCGGTGGCGGCATTGCGCACCTCGCGCGTGCCGCCGGAGAAGGCGAAATCGGGTACGTCGCGCCCTTTGCCGAGCGCGTCGGCCGCGACGCCCAGATGCTCGATCGGCACCAGCTCGCGCCGCATGAACCAGATGGCGAGGCCGAACAGGACCAACGCGAGGCCGAGCTGGGCGAGCACATAGGCGAAACTCGAGCCGAAGGTCAGGCGCACATGCGGCACCAGCACGTCCATCACGTCGCCGTCCGGCAGCTGGATCTCGATCAGGAGCTGGCCGCCGCCGATATTGTTGTCGAGGAAGAAGGGACGCTTGAGGTCGGCATTGAGCGCGCCCTGAACCTCGCGGGCGACGATGTCGAAATACTCCGGCTCCTTGAAGGGCCGCACGATGCCTTTGCGGAAGGAAACGAACAGCAGCAGGTCCTGGGCGGAGCGGCGCAGGATCCACTGGCGGTGCTCGTCGTCTGGAAAGTCGGACCGCAGCGAGATCAGCAGGCGCAGGTCGCGGACCAGGAGGATGGCGAGGCGGTTGGTGACGTTGTCGCCGCGCTGGCTGTAGAACCACCAGGCCGACAGCGCCTGCAGCAGCAGCATCGGCACGACGATGATGATGAGCGCGCGCGCGAACAGGGTCTGCGGCGAATGCTTGTCCGACCAGTGCGCGATGCGCTCGAAGATGTCGCTGACGACACTCCACTTCATGCGTCGACCAGACGGTAGCCCTGGCCGCGAACCGTGCGCAGATAGCGTGGAAACGATGGATCGGGCTCGATCTTGCGCCGCAGCCTGGTCACCTGCACGTCGATCGCACGCTCGTTCACGGAAGCGCCGACGATCTTGCACAGCGTCTCGCGGCTCAGCACCTCGCCGATGCGCCCGGTGAAGGCGCGCATCAGGGCGATCTCGGCGTCGGTCAGCGCCACGCGCTTGCCCTTGTCGGTCAGCTCGCCCAGTTCGAGATCGAACTGCATGGGGCCGAACGTCACCTGCCGCGGCGCATCGGGGGCCGCGACCGCGGCCGCCGGACGACCGCGGCGCAACACGCTCTGGATGCGCAGCAGGAGTTCGCGTGGCTCGAAGGGCTTGCCGAGATAGTCGTCGACGCCTTTCTCCAGACCGGCAATGCGATCCTTGGTCTCGACCATCGCCGTCAGCATCAGGATCGGCACATCGTCGGTGCGGCGCAGTTCGGTGGCGAATTCTAGACCGGTCTCGCCCGGCATCATGACGTCGAGCACGATCAGGTCGAAGTCGAGCGAACTCAGCCGTTGGCGCGCCTCCGCGGCGCTGGCCGCGGTCGAGACGCGAAAGTCGTTGCGCGAGAGGAACGACTTCAGGAGTTCGCGCAGGCGCGTATCGTCGTCGACGACCAGAATGTGCGGCTTGTCGGTCGACGCATCCATGGCGCGCTACCGGCCGCCGCCGCGCAGCCGCTTGTCGACCACCTGGCGCTCCGGCGGATCGAGCAGCCCGAGCAGCACCTTGCGGAAGCCTTCGACCGCCTCGGCGCCGGTCTCGCGATAGGCCCGGGCGAAGCGCTGGCTCTGGCGGTCCGTCAGGTCGCGCTCGAGTTCCTGGCCCTTGGGCGTGAGCCAGAGGAGACGTTCGCGGCGGTCGCGCGCGCCGCTCTTCTGCTCGACATAGCCCTGCTCGAGCAGGTCCTTGAGGACGCGGCTGATCGACTGCTTGGTCACCTTCAGGATCGACAGGAGATGGCCGACCGTCTGGCCGGGATGGCGCCCGATGAAGTACAGCGCCCGATGGTGGGCGCGGCCGAGCTGGCGGTCCTTGAGCTGCTGGTCGGATTCGAAGGTGAAGTCGCGATAGGCGTAGAACATCAGCTCGATGCCCTGGCGCAGTTCTTCGTCGCGGAGGAAAAGGGGGTTGGCGGGGGCTCTGGATTCCACGCTGTCTTTATAGTGCGGGCGCGCTGCGTTGACACCCCGCGCGAGCGGATGTTACGGCGCGAGCCTCCTTCCAGAAATTTTCCGAAACCGTGCGAGGGCGCCATGCTGACCGTTCACCATCTCGGCGTGTCGCAATCCGAGCGCATCGTCTGGCTGTGCGAGGAACTGGGCCTTCCCTACGAGCTGAAGGTCTACGACCGCGACGCGGTCACGCGGCTCGCGCCGCCCGAGTACAAGGCTCTGCATCCGCTCGGCGCGGCGCCGGTGATCGAGGACGGCGACGTCCTGCTGGCCGAATCGGGGGCCATCGTCGAGTACATCGTGGCGCGGTACGGCAAGGGCCGGCTGGTGCTGGCGCCCGACCATCCCGACTTCGCGCAGTTCCTCTACTGGTTCCATTTCGCCAACGGCACGCTCCAGCCGGCGACCGGTCGCAACATGATCCTGGGACGGCTGGATCTTCCGGCGGACAATGCCCTGATCAAGGCGATGAAGGCCCGTCTCGACCTGGCCCTCGGACTCGTCGAGGCGCGACTCGGGAAGGCCGATTACCTGGCCGGGGCGGAACTCACGACCGCCGACATCATGGCCGTGTTTTCGCTCACCACCATGCGCAACTTCCTGCCGTTCGACCTCGCGCCCTATCCGGCGATCCGCGCCTATCTGCAGCGCATCGCCGCCCGGCCGGCCTACCAGCGGGCGATGCACAAGGGCGATCCCGGGATGCCTCTCCTCCTGACCTGAAATCCACGGACGAAAAACCCGCAGGGTCAGTGTGATTGACAAGGTCAGTATTATTGACCTAATTAGGTTGATAGTTGTTCTGGAGGTGTCTCCAGAGACCTATTTGGAATCAATCGAGAGGGGATATCGCAATGTCCTTAACCATGGATGATCGGGACGGTGTGATCTGGCTGGACGGCAAGCTGGTGCCGTGGCGCGAGAGCCGCATGCATGTGCTCACCCACGCGCTCCACTACGGGTCGGCCGTCTTCGAGGGCGAGCGCATCTATGACGGCCGCGTCTTCCGTCTCGCCGCGCACAGCGCGCGCCTGATCCGCTCGGCCAATCTGCTCGACTACGACCTGCCTTGGTCGCGCGAAGAGATCGACGAAGCCACCCGCACCGTCGTGAAGGCCAACAACCTCACCGCCGGTTATATCCGCCCCATCGCCTGGCGCGGCTCAGAGGTGCTGGGCGTGTCGGCGATCGGCACGACGGTGCATCTCGCCATCGCCCCGTGGGCCCAGGAAGGCCGCCTCTCGGTGCAGGCGCGCGATGCCGGCATCAACGTGACCATGGCCAAATACCGCCGGCCCTCGCCGGAGACCGCGCCCGGCCACGCCAAGGTGGCGGGCCTCTACGTGATCTGCGGCATCGAGAAGGACCGTGCGCTCAAGGCCGGTTTCGACGATGCGCTGATGCTCGACTGGCAGGGCCGCATCGCCGAGACGACCGGCGCCAACATCTTCCTGGTGATCGACGGCAGGCTGGTCACGCCGACGCCGCACAACTTCCTCGATGGAATCACGCGCCGTGCGGTGATGGGCATGGCGCGGACGCGCGGCTGGACGGTCGAGGAGCGCGACGTGATGCCGGAGGAACTGAGCACCGCGAGCGAGGTCTTCCTGTGCGGCAGCGCCGCCGAGATCGTGCCGGTCGGCTCGATCGACCAGCATCACTTTCAGGCGGGCCCCGTTGCCAAGACGCTGATGGCCGACTTTCAGAAGCTCGTGCGTGCCCCCGACAGCGAAGGCTTCGGCGAAGCCACGCATCTGATGACGCCGGCATCGTCGTTGGCGGCCTGACCTCCGGCGTTTACGGATCGTAAACGGCGACGAAGATCACGGCTTCCCACCCTTCGGCCCCCAAGGTCCGGTGGCGGGAAGCGAACCAGCAGCGGACGCGACCGTGGGCAATGCTCCGGCTGAGCTCATGGCCTCGCCGCAGATGGCCGATCCGCAGTGTGGATCGGTCGGGTAGGTCGGACTCGGCGCGGACCGCATCTTCGCGATCGGGATTGTCGGGTTCGAGGCTGAGGCGGATTTCGGCGCCGGGCAGGAGGTCGCCGATCCCTTCGGAGTCGCTGGAGATGGACGAATAGAAGCCACGCCAACCGCGGGGCAGCGCCGCGGCCGCTTCCTTGTCCGCCTGCAGGGCTGCCAGAATTCCGTCCAGCGCATCCGGAGGGAGGTCGCGCTGCTTGACCCCGGTCGGCGCTGCTTTGGGACGGTCGGTGCCCAAGGCCTTCCGAATAGCGACGATCAGTGGCTGGAACAGCCAGGCGACGAAACGCAGGGCCAGCTCGACGACCAGGCCGACGATGGCGAAGACGGCTTCAAAATAGGAGCCGATTGCAAATCTCCCTCGTTAGCCATGAATCATAGGCGATGCGGCGACCGCTTGACATCGGGGCCTGCGATCCCCTTTTCTCGATGATGTCCGAGGGGTGCCCGGTCTCCACGCGGGAGGAGGGCTGAGACGGCCACGCGGCTGAACCCTTTGAACCTGATCCGGGTCATGCCGGCGTAGGAACGGGAGCAAGCGTTGGATCGGCCTGTCGTAACAATCATCGGAGCTGGCGTCGCAGGCCTGGCCTGCGCGACGGAGCTTGCCGACCGCGGTGTCACCGTCGAGGTGCTGGAGCGCAGCGCCCGTCTGGGCGAAAGCGCCTGTTCGTGGATGGCCGGGGGCATGCTGGCGCCGTGGTGCGAGCGGGCGACCACCGACGAGATCGTCGCCCGCCTGGGCGAGCCGTCGATCGACTGGTGGCGGCGCCACTATCCCGGCACCGTCAGCCAGGGCAGCCTGGTCCTCACGCCGCCGCGCGATGCCGCCGACCTCACGCGCTTCGCGGCGCGGACCGAGCGCTACGAGTGGATCGACGGCGACCGCATCGCGTCCCTCGAACCCGATCTCGCCGGCCGCTTCCGCCGTGCGCTGTTCTTCGCCGACGAGGCCCATCTCGAGCCGCGCAAGGCGCTGGCCTCGCTGGCTGCGGGTCTCGAGGCGCGAGGTGTTGCGATCCGCTTCGGCGTCGAGGGCACGCCATCGGAAGTCGACTCGAGTTTCGTCGTCGATTGCCGCGGGCTGGCCGCGCGCGATGCACTGCCCGAGCTGCGTGGCGTGCGCGGCGAGATGCTCGTGGTGCGGACCCGCGACGTGTCGCTCTCGCGTCCGGTGCGGCTGCTGCATCCGCGCATTCCGCTCTACATCGTGCCGCGCGGCGACGGGGTCTTCATGATCGGCGCCACCATGATCGAGAGCGAGGAACGCCGCGCCGTCAGCGTGCGTTCGGCCATGGAGTTGCTGAACGCCGCCTATACGCTTCATCCGGCCTTCGGCGAGGCCGAGATCGTCGAGCTGGGCACCGACTTGCGGCCGACCTTTCCCGACAATCTGCCGTGCCTCCGGCGCAACGGCCGCATGCTGCACGCCAACGGGCTTTTCCGGCATGGTTTCCTGCTCGCGCCCTGGCTGGCGAGGCAGGTTGCCGATGCCGTTCTAGTGGAGACGAGAGATGCGGATATTCCTGAACGACGACATGCATGAGGTCTCGCCCGGCACGCTGGCCGCGGCGCTGGAAAACCTCGGCTATGGCGGTCGCAAGATCGCGACGGCGGTGAACGGCCGCTTCGTCGCCGCCGCCGCGCGCCCCCGCACCGAACTGGCCGACGGCGACAAGATCGAAGTCGTCGCGCCGATGCAGGGAGGATGACCATGTCGTCGTTCTACGGCGTCGAGCTGAAGTCGCGGCTGCTGCTCGGCACCTCGCGCTATCCCTCGCCGGCGGTCCTCGAACGCGCCGTCAAGGCGTCGGGTGCGGACGTCGTGACCGTGTCGCTGCGGCGCGAGAGCGGTGCGGGGCGGGCCGGTCAGGCCTTCTGGTCGCTAATCCAGTCGATGGGCGTGCGGGTGCTGCCCAACACGGCGGGCTGCCATTCGGTGAAGGAGGCCGTGACGACCGCCCACATGGCGCGCGAGCTGTTCGACACGCCCTGGATCAAGCTCGAGGTGATCGGCGAGGCCGACACCCTGCAGCCCGACGTGTTCGGCCTGGTCGAAGCGGCGCGCATTCTCTCCGAAGAGGGGTTCGAAGTGTTCCCCTACACGACCGAGGATCTCGTGGTCGCCGAGCGGCTGGTCGAGGCAGGCTGCCGGGTGCTGATGCCGTGGGGCGCGCCGATCGGTTCGGCGCGCGGCCTCAACAATGTCTACGGCCTGCGCTCGATGCGGGCGCACTTCCCCGACATCCCGCTGGTGGTCGATGCCGGGCTGGGTGTGCCCTCGCACGCGGCGGCGGCGATGGAGCTGGGCTACGACGCGGTGCTGCTGAACACGGCGGTCGCCGAAGCGGGCGATCCGGTCGAGATGGCGCGTGCCTTCGCACTCGGCGTCGAAGCCGGTCGTGCCGCCTATCTTGCGCGCCCGATGGAGCCGCGCGACATGGCCGTACCGTCGACGCCGGTGATCGGCAAAGCGGCGCTTGGAGACTGAAGAGATGCTCGATCCGTTCTATCCCGTGGTGCCCGACTCCAGCTGGGTGTCGAAGCTGGTGCCCGTCGGCACGAAGCTCATCCAGCTGCGCATCAAGGACCAGGCTGAGGCCGAGGTCCGGCGGCAGGTGCGCGAGGCGAAAGCCGTCTGCGCGCAGCATGGTGCCGACCTGATCGTGAACGACTACTGGCAGATCGCCATCGACGAAGGCTGCGCCTGGGTCCATCTCGGTCAGGAGGACCTGGTCGATGCCGACGTGAAGGCGCTGCGCCGTGCCAACATCAAGATCGGCGTCAGCACGCACGACCATGTGGAACTCGACAAGGGACTGGCCATCGATCCCGACTATGTCGCGCTGGGGCCGATCTGGCCGACCAAGCTGAAGCAGATGCCGTGGGCGCCGCAGGGCACCGAGCGTCTGGCCGAATGGAAGAAGCTTGTAGGCAACCGGCCGCTGGTCGCGATCGGCGGGCTGACGCTCGAACGCGCGCTGCTGTGCCTGAAGTCGGGCGCCGACATCGCCTCGGTCGTCGGCGACATCGTGAACCATGCCGATCCGATCGGTCAGGCCAGGGCCTGGATCGCCGCGACGAGAAAGAAGTGACCGACCGCTACGCCCGCCAGGCCGTGCTGCCGGAGATCGGCGAAGCAGGACAGGCGCGTCTCGCGGCCGCCTCGGTGCTGGTGGTCGGTGCCGGCGGCCTCGGCTGTCCGGTCCTGCAGTATCTGAGCGGTGCCGGCGTCGGCCGGCTCACAATCGTCGATCACGACACGGTCGAGGAGACGAACCTGCATCGCCAGCCGCTCTACGGCATGCCCGACATCGGCAAGCTCAAGGCCGAGGCGGCGCGCGCCACGCTCCAGCGGTTCAATCCGCATGTTCGCATCGACGCTGTGGCCGAGCGGCTGACGCCGCAGAACGCGGCGCGGCTGGTCGCCGAGGCGGACATCGTGGTCGACGCCGCCGACAGTTTCGCCGTGACCTACATGCTGAGCGACGTCTGCTTTGCGGCGGCGAAGCCGTTGGTGAGCGCCTCGGTGATCGGTATGACCGGTTATGCCGGCGTCTTCTGCGGCGGTGGCCCGAGCTATCGCGCGGTGTTTCCCGAGGTTTCGGTCGACGGCGGCACCTGCGCCACGGTGGGCGTGATCGGCACCGCGGTGGCAATGATGGGCAGCCTGCAGGCGCACCTCACGCTGCATCATCTGCTCGGCCTCGAACCTGCCGTGCTGGGCCGGGTCGTCACCTTCGACGCCAAGCGCGTGGGCTTCGGCGGGTTCGGTTTTGCCGGCAGTCCGGAACCCGACGATCAGGTGGCTTTCATCGCGCCCGATCAGGTGCGATCCGACGACCTCGTCGTCGACCTGCGCGGCCTCGACGAGGCGCCGGTCTCGCCCTTCGCCGGCGCGCGGCGGCTTGTCGTCGACACGATCGACGAACTGGGCACGCCGTCGGGCCGGGTCGTGCTGGCGTGCCGCAGCGGCCAGCGGGCGTTGATGGCGGCGGACAGATTGCGCGAGCGCGGTGTCACGAATCTTGCTCTAGTTGCCCTGGGCTGAAGCGCCCAAGCCGATAGGAGTTCCGACATGGCCGATCCCGTTCCGCCGACCATGGAAGAGGCGCGCCGCCACCAGATGTATCCGGTGCTCACGGCGGCGGAGCTGAAGCGCATCGCCCGCTTTGGCAGCAAGCAGCATTTCAAGGCCGGCGAGTTCCTGGCACGGACGGGCGAGAGCAGCCCGGGTATGTCGGTCATCGTGTCGGGCCGGATCGCCATCCTGGGCCATGACGGGCTGGGTCACGTGTCGCCGATCGCCGACATGGGCCCCGGTGATTTCGCGGCCGAGCTGGCCGAACTCGCGGGTCAGCCGGCGATGGTCGACGTCCGGGCCGAGGAGGATGTCGAGGCGCTGATCGTGCCGCACGATCAGTTGCGCGCCCTGATGGTTGCCGACGCCGATCTCGGCGAGCGCATCATGCGAGCGCTGATCCTGCGCCGCGTCCGCCTGATCGAGGCCAACGTGGTCGGGCCGATCCTTGTCGGTGAACTCACGCAGCCGGGGATGATCCGCCTGCAGGGATTCCTGACGCGCAACGGCCAGCCGCACACCATCCTCGATCCCGAGACCGATCCCGACGCCGCGAAGATGATCGAACGTCTGTCGCCCGACGCCGACGATTATCCTCTCGTCGTCTGTCCCGACGGCACGATCCTGCGCAATCCCAGCGAACAGGAGCTGGCACTCTGCATCGGCCTCCTCCGGGAAAGCGCCGAGCCGCGCGTCTACGACATCGCGATCGTGGGTTCCGGACCGGCCGGCCTGTCGACCGCGGTCTATGCGGCGTCCGAGGGCCTGTCGGTGCTCGTCGTCGAGACCCGTGCCTTCGGTGGCCAGGCCGGCGCCAGCGCGCGCATCGAGAACTATCTCGGCTTTCCGACGGGTATCTCGGGGCAGGCGCTGACCGCGCGCGCGTTCGTGCAGGCGCAGAAATTCGGCGCTCAGTTCGTCATCCCGCTCGAAGTCGCGCGACTGGATTGCGGCGGCGGGCTCTCGCGGCCCATGTCGCTCGAAATGACGGATGGCTGGAGGGTGCAGGCGAAGACCGTCGTGATCGCCTCGGGCGCACGCTATCGCAAGCTGTCGCTGCCCAATCTCGGGGACTTCCTCAATCGTGGCCTGTGGTACTGGGCCTCGCCCATCGAGGCCAAGCTCTGCGCCAATGCCGAGGTCGTCATCGTCGGCGGTGGCAACTCAGCCGGACAGGCGGCGGTCTTCCTGTCGGGCCACGCGGCGAAAGTGTGGATCCTGGTGCGCGGCAGCGGTCTTGCCGAAACCATGTCGCGCTACCTGATCGACCGCATCGCGTCGGCTCCGAACATCGAGGTGCTGGCCGAGACGGAGATCGTCGAACTCGTCGGTACGCAACAGAGCGGCTTGCGCGGCGTGACCTGGCGGCACCGTCCCAGCGGGACCGACACGCACCGGCCGATCCGTCACGTCTTCCAGTTCCTCGGCGCCGAGCCCGCGACCGAGTGGATGCAGGAGTGCGGCATCGACGTCGACAGGACCGGCTTCATCCGCACCGGCGCCGATGTCGAGGCGCCCTGTCCCAAGCGTCCGCCGCTCGCCTACGAGACGAACGTGCAGGGAGTCTTTGCGGTCGGGGACGTGCGCTACGGCTCGGTGAAGCGGGTGGGCGCAGCGATCGGCGAGGGGGCGAACGTCGTCGCCCAGATCCACGGCGTGCTGGAGGCGATGGGCGAGGCGGCAGAGAAGGCGGCTGTGCGGACGGTTTGATCCGCACAACCTCATCCTGAGGAGACGCGCGAAGCGCGTCGTCTCGAAGGATGGGCAACAAACGTGGTGCGGGTGCCATGCTTCGAGACGGCTGCTGCGCAGCCTCCTCAGCATGAGGTTTGTGTTACTTCTTCTCCCAGCGCGCTGCCGCTGCGCCGTCGTCTTCATGGGCGCCGACCCACTGCTCGCCCTTGGGCGTGTCTTCCACTTTCCAGAAGGGCGCCTTGGTCTTCAGCCAGTCGACCAGGAATTCGCAGGCCTCGAAGGCGGCCTCGCGATGCGGTGAGCCGACAGCCACCAGCACGATCCGTTCGCCCGGTTCCATGCGGCCGTAGCGGTGCACGATCAGGGTCGCCTCGAGCGGCCAGCGCCGGTTGGCCTCGGCTTCGATCTCCTGCAGCGCCGTCTCGGTCATGCCGGGATAGTGCTCGAGCGTCAGCGCATCGATCCTGTCGCGGTGATAGCCCTCGCGCACATGCATCTCGCGCACGAGACCGACGAAGACCGCGAGTCCGCCGATGCGCTTGTTGCCGTCGGTGAGGCGGGTCAGCTCGGCACCGACATCGAAGTCGGCTTCCTGGACGCGGACGCTCATTGCATCACCCGCCGGTGAAGGGCGGGAAGAAGGCGACTTCGCGCGCGCCGTCGAGCTTCACGTCGAAGGTCGCGGTGCGCTGATCGACGGCGGCGCCGAACGCGGCGCCTTCGGCCAAGGCTTCGGCATGGCCCGCGCTGCGGCCGCGCAACCAGACGATCAGATCGCCCACCGTGTCGATGCCGGCGGGCGGCGTCACCTCTTCCTCGGGGACTCCGACGGTGCGCTTCATCCAGGCGAAATAACGGATCTTCACTTCGGCCCGCCCGACGCGGGAGTGTCTTCCGCCATGTGGCGCAGGCCGGTGCGCAGATAGTCGTAGCCGGTGATGAGGGTGAGGGCTGCGGCGATCCAGATGAGCACGATGCCGGCTTGAGTGACCCAGTGCGCGGCCGAGTCACCGACCAGCAATGCGGCGATCGCCACCATCTGCACGGCCGTCTTCCACTTGGCGAGCGCACTGACCGGCAGGCCGACGCGCAGTTCGGCCAGGAACTCGCGCAGGCCGGAGACCAGAATTTCGCGGGCCAGGATGATGAGGGCGGCCAGCACGTTCAGACCGGCGAGCGTGCTGTTGTCGACCAGCATGACCAGGGCGGCGGCCACCAGCAGCTTGTCGGCGATAGGATCGAGGAAGCGGCCGAAGCGCGAGATCTGGTGATAGCGCCGCGCGAAATATCCGTCGAACCAGTCGGTCACCGCCGCGGCCACGAACAGTGCCATCGACAACCACTGTGCCCAGCCGCGATCGAGCCAGAAGCAGGCGACGACCAGCGGGATCGCGACGATGCGCGACAGGGTGAGCATGTTGGGAAGATTGAACAGCATCGCCCCGACCTTACCGGCCGCCTCGGAAGTGGTCATGGATTTTCTGGGCAAGTGCACTCGAGATTCCGGGCACCGACTTGATGTCTTCAAGGGTCGCTCCGGAGACCGCACGGGCGCTGCCGAAATGATTGAGCAGCGCGCGCTTCCGCCCTGCGCCGATTCCCGGCACTTCGTCGAGCGTCGAGCGCGTCAGGTCCGCCGCACGGCGCGTGCGGTGAGTCCCGATCGCGAAGCGATGCGCCTCATCGCGCAGCCGTTGCAGGAAGTAGAGGACGGGATCGCGCGGCTCGAGCGAGAAGGGCGGCCTGCCCACCATGAAGAAGCGCTCGCGGCCCGCATCGCGGTCGGGCCCTTTCGCGATACCGACGAGCGCGATGTCCTCGAGGCCGAGTTCGCTCATCACCCCGCGCACCGCTTCGAGCTGGCCCTGGCCGCCGTCGATCAGCAGCAGGTCCGGCCAATGCTCGTCGTCGCGCTCGGGATTCTCCTTGAGCGCGCGTCCGAAGCGGCGGCTCATGACCTCGCGCATCATGGCGAAGTCGTCGCCTGCCGCGCCTTCGGTCTTGATGTTAAACTTCCGGTAGGCGTTCTTGTTGAAGCCCTCGGGGCCCGCCACGACCATCGCGCCGATCGCCGCCGTCCCCTGAATGTGACTGTTGTCATAAATCTCGATGCGGTCGGGTGGCGCGTCGAGCCCGAACACACGAGCCACGCCCTCGAGCAAGGTGCGCTGCGTGCCGCGCTCGGCCATGCGGCGGCCCAGCGCTTCGCGGGCATTGTTCACCGCCTGGTCGAGCGCATCCTTCTGGTCGCCGCGCTTGGGCTGTCGGATCTCGACCTTGTGGCCGGCTGACAAAGCCAGTGCGCTCTCCATCAGTTCGCGCTCGGGCACGTCGTGGCTGGTCAGGATCAGCTTCGGGGCCTGCCTGGCCTCGTAGAACTGGCCCATGAACGCTTCGAGCACCTGGCCTTCGTCGAGCTCCTTGCCGTGGCTCGGGAAGTAGGCGCGGTTGCCGAGATTCTGGCCGGCGCGCAGGAAGAAGACCTGGACGCAGACCTGCCCGCCTTCGGCGTGGGCGGCGAAAATGTCGGCCTCGTCGATCGACGGCAGGCTGATCGACTGGTGCGAGGTGATCTGGGCCAGGGCGCGGATGCGATCGCGCAGGATGGCGGCGCTCTCGAACTCGAGATTGGCCGAGGCCTGCTCCATGCGCTGCGACAGGGTCTGCTGGATCTCGCGGTTGCGGCCGCCGAGGAAGCCGCGAACGTCCTCGACGATGGCCTCGTATTGCGGCTTGTCGATGCGACCGACACAGGGCGCCGTGCAGCGCTTGATCTGGTACTGCAGGCAGGGCCGCGTGCGCGTCGAGAAGACGCCGTCCGAGCAGGAGCGCAGCGGGAAGGCGCGCTGCAGGGCGTAGAGCGTGCGGTTGACCGCCGTGGCCGAGGCAAACGGTCCGAAATACTCGTTGCCCGGTTCGCGCGTGCCGCGGTGCTTGGCGAGCTGTGGCCAGTCGGTGTCGCGGCGGATGACGATGTAGGGGAACGACTTGTCGTCGCGCAGCAGGACGTTGAAGCGCGGCCGGAAGCGCTTGATCAGGTTGTTCTCGAGCAGCAGCGCTTCGGCTTCGCTGTCTGTGACCGAGAACTCCATGGTCCGCGTCGCCGAAACCATGCGGATCAGGCGCGCCGCGAGCCGGGTCGGCTGGGTGTAGGAGGCCACCCGGCTGCGCAGCGAGCGCGCCTTTCCGACGTACAGAACCTCGCCGTCGGCCGCGATCATGCGGTAGACGCCCGGCTTGCGCGGCAGGGTCCGCACGAACTCCGCGATGATCCGCATGCCATCGGCAAGCGAGCCTTCGCTGGGGGGCAGATCGATGTCGGGTTCGTCGGTCACGGGGGCGGAGAATGGTGTTCCCGGGGCCTCCATACAAGGCAAACGGGCCATGTGGGGAAGTCTGTGAAGAAACCCAAGGACCTTCGGACGTTACCCAAGCGTCACCGTATTGACTCAATGTGAGAGGGGTGACAGTCGCCCGTCACCCCTCTGGTAGTATGTTGATCTGGTTAGAAATTCTGCGTTCTAGCCTCACCGTAGAAAAGGCTGGTCATCCATTTCGTTCTCGGTTCGATCCAATTGGTCGGCCCGCTTCGATCTGTGGATAAATTCGGTGGCTTTACAGCACCGACAGCATGCGGCCGACCAGGGGATGGCGGACCACGTCGCCCTGCGTCAGGCGCACAACGGAGACGTCCTCGAGCCCATCCAGCTTCGTGGCGATCGAGGCCAGTCCGGACAGTTCCGGCAGCAGATCCGTCTGGTCGGGATCGCCGGTCATCACCATCGTGGAGTGCCATCCCAGCCGCGTCAGCAGCATCTTGAGCTGGCCGTAGGTGCAGTTCTGAGCCTCGTCGATCAGGACGAAGGCGTTGTTGAGCGTCCGTCCCCGCATGAAGGCGACCGGCGCAATCTCGATCGTCCCGTCGTCGAGATTCTGGGCGAGACGCTTGGCGCCAAGCCGGTCGTTGAGGGCGTCCCACAGGGGCCGCAGATAAGGGTCGAGCTTCTCGCGCATGTCGCCCGGCAGGAACCCGAGATTCTCTCCCGCTTCGACGGCCGGGCGCGACAGCACGATTCGCGAGACGGTGCCGCTTTCCAGGGCTTCGACGGCGGCGGCGATCGCCAGATAGGTCTTGCCCGTGCCGGCGGGGCCCAACGCCACGGTGAGCGGTTTGGAGTCTATCGCCTCCATCAGCAGTCGTTGGTTGTCGCTGCGCGGTCGGACTTTCTTGATGTAGCTCTGGTCGCGGTCGTTGGCCGGAGTGTGGTCGAAAACGACGTTGTGAATACGGGCACCATCGATGGCGTGCAGCTTGGCTCGGCGTGCGGCGCGTTTGGCCATATTCTTACTCCGGTGTCAGGGTCAAAGGAGCGTGATCGATCGCCCAAAACAAAAACGCCCCCGGCGAGCGGAGGCGTTGGCGATCGGTGGTCTGGCTGCAAGGTGAGGCAGATAGGGCACGCGGTGGAAGATCCACCGGTGAACCAAATTCCGTCGGGGGACATGTCCTCGAACGGATAAAACCCTCCTTCAGCTACCTGTGGAAGGCTACCGTCAATCCGACCCTCCTTCCACCATATTTATGGTCTGCCACCGAAATTTAACCCAAGGGAAAGCAATTCGCCTTCAACGGTCGTGGGCCAGCCTACCCGCCACATAGGTCGCCCGGACGGCCCGGTCGTCGCCCAGGATCATCTGAATGAAGAGCTGTTCGGCGAAGTCGCGGGCCTCGTCCATGCGGAAGGCAATCAGGGGCGTCGAGCGCATGTCCAGCACCACGAGGTCGGCTTCCATGCCCGGCGCGATGCTGCCGATCCTGTCCTCGAGGTGCATCGCCGCCGCGGAGCCGCGCGTCGCGAGATAATAGGCATGGGCAGCCGACAGAGCATGGCGGTTGAGCTGCGCGGCCTTGTAGGCCTCGTTGAGCGTCTGCAGGATCGAGAAGGACGTGCCAGCGCCGATATCGGTTCCGAGGCCGACACGGACCGGCCGGTCGGCCTGCTTGGCACGCGCGATGTCGAACATGCCGCTGCCCAGGAAGAAATTCGAGGTCGGGCAGTGGGAGATCGCGGCATCGGCGGCGTGCAGGCGCTTCAGCTCGTCCTCGCCCAGCCAGATCCCGTGCCCGAACACCGCGCCCGGGCCGCACAGACCGTGATGATCGTAGACGTCGAGATAGCTGGCGCGGTCGGGGAACAGTTCGCCGATCCAGGCGACTTCGGCCTGGGTCTCCGCGATGTGGGTCTGCATCAGGCAGTCGGGATGGTCGCGCCACAGCGCCCCGGCGGCGGCGAGTTGTTCGGGTGAACTCGTGCCGGCGAAGCGCGGCGTGATGGCATAGAGAAGGCGTCCGCGGCCGTGCCATTTGCGGATCAGCGCCAGCGAGTCGTCGTAGCCCGTCTGGACATCGTCGCGCAGCCCCTCCGGGGCGTTGCGGTCCATCAACACCTTGCCGGCGGCGAGCCGCAGGCCGAGCGCTTCCGCCTCCTCGAACAGGATGTCGGCCGAATGGGCGTGCACGGTGCAGTAGACGCAGCTCGTCGTGATGCCGTTGCGCAGGTTCTCCTGCAGGAAGGCCCGTGCGACACGCCGCGTATAGGCGCGGTCGGCGAACTTCAGCTCGGTCGGAAAGGTGTAGCGGTCGAGCCAGTCGAGAAGCTGGGCGCCGTGGCTCGCGATCATCGGCGTCTGCGGGAAATGCACATGGGTGTCGATGAAACCCGCCGAGATCAGCGCATCCTTGCCGAAGTCCCTGATCTCCACGCCTGCCGGCAGGAGCGGGGCTATGCGCGCGGCGGGACCGAAATGAGTGATGCGCCCGTCCTGCATGGCCACGATCGCATCGGGCTCATGGACGAGGGTCCGCTCGAGTCCGTCGCGAAACGGATCGCCTGTGAAGGTGAGGGCCGGGCCGCGCAGGGCCGTCGGGCGTGTCGAAGGAGTCATCTCCGCAACGTTCGCATCGAACGGCAAAGCGCGAAAGGCCTGTGCTAGAGGAGAAGCCTCGAACGGAAGAGGTCGTGATGGACGAAATCGTATGGCGCGGCATGACGCGGACCGAACTCGACAAGGCTTACGACAATACCAATGCCGTGGCCGATTCCGGCCTGCGCCGCGACGGCTGGATCGAGCGCAGCGAGCGCTTCCGCACGCTTCACGCCGAGGGGCTGGATCTCGCCTATGGCCCGCGGCCCCGCAACAAGCTCGACCTGTACCGCTGCGGCCGTGCAAAGGCGCCGCTGTTCGCCTTCATCCATGGCGGCTACTGGCAGCGCAACAGCAAGGAGATCTTTGCCTGCATGGCCGAGGGCCCGCTGGCGAACGGGATGGATGTCGCGTTCCTGGGCTACACCCTGGCGCCCGAAGTCACCCTGTCGGCCATCGTCGAGGAGATCGCCGAAGCGGTGCGCTGGCTGCGCCGCGAAGGACCGCGTCACGGTGTGGCGCAGGACCGCCTAGTCGTCTCGGGCTGGTCGGCGGGCGGTCACCTGACGGCGACGACGCTGGCCATGGACGAGGTCGATGCGGGCCTCGCCATCAGCGGCATCTACGAGGTCGAGCCCTGCCGTCTGAACTACCTGAATGAAAAACTGAATCTGACGGCGGAGGAAGCGGCCCGCACCAGTCCGCTCCTTCACCTGCCGAAGAAGAGCGCGCCGGTCGTACTGGCCTACGGCACGGGCGAACTTCCCGAACTGCAGCGCCAGTCCATCGCCTATCACGAAGCGCGCCGCGCCGCGGGCCTGCCGAGCGAAGTGCTGCCGCTCGCCGGCCTCAATCACTTCTCCATCATGGACCAGCTCGAGGCCCGCGACGGGGCGCTCGCGACGGCGGCCGCGCGGTTGGCTTTTCCGTCTGATTCCTGACGAAAAAGCGGCATTTTCCGGGCGTTTCCGCCGCGTGCGCGCGCGTCCTATGACGCCGCGTCACATCCCTTCCCGGCGCTTCAATGGTATTTTGGGGCGCTCTGGGAGGTGAATAATGAGCGTCGATCGCGAGGCAGCTGTCGCTGCCCCGAAAGGCGAGCGAGAGCTCCGTTCAAGAACGACAGATTGGGGGGCGCGCATCGCCCTGGTGGCGGCATCGGTCCTGATGTCGCTGGCGCTTCTCGAAGCGGGATACCGGCTGGTGCTGTGGGGGCCGGAAGGGCTCGTGCACTGGCCGAACCTGGCTCACCAGCGCATGGGGACGGGCCCCGGCGGCGAGAGGTGCCAGTACGCCTACAATGCGGCGATCGGCTGGACCTCGCCCTCGAACTGCGTCTCGGACAGCTACAATTCAGATGCCGACGGGTTTCGTCATGCCTCCGCCCAGGCATCGCTCGCCGAGCCTCCCATCCTCGTCACCGGCTCGTCCTTCGCCAAGGGCGACGAGGTGAAGGATGACGAAGCGTGGCCTGCCTATCTGCAGAACATGATCGGCCGCAAAGTCGTGAACGCCGGGGTCAGCGGATATGCGTTCGACCAGACGGTGCTGGCCACCGAGAAGCTGGTGCCCAAGGTGAAGCCGCTCCTCGTCGTCGTGAGCTTCACGCCGGGCGATATCCAGCGCGCCGAGCTGCAGGTCGCCTGGAGCCGCGAGAAGCCCTATTTCACGGTGACGGACGGACAGCTGGATCTGCGGAATGTTCCGGTTCCCGGCCGGGCGGGTGCACCGGTCCCCCTGCCAGCGGTGGCGGAGTGGCTGGGATGGTCGGCCTTGGCCGACCTCGCGGTGCAGCGTCTCGGCATCCAGCAAGGCTGGTACTTCACCGAGGTCCAGGCCGTGCCTCGCGGCACCGGCGAGACGATCGCCTGCCGGCTGATGCCTCGGCTTGCCGCTTTGGGCGTGCCGGTCGTCGTCATGGCGCAATACAGTCGCGCCTACTGGAACGACAATGGCCCGCACGGGACGGCGCATCATCGGTCCGTCCGGAAGGTGCTGGACTGCGCCGCTGCGGCCGGCCTCATTCCATTCGACGTCTCCGATACGCTGAAGGCGGCCGTCGACGCTCGCGGCGCCGCCGCGCTCTACCGCTCCGATCATCATTCGGCCGACGGCAATCGCGTGGTTGCCGACCTCGTGATGCGCGAACTCGTCAGCCGGCGACTGCTCACGCAGACGGGCGACCGCTGAAAGCATGTGACGAAGCCCGCAACGCTCGACGGGTGGGCGGGTTAGCGAGGTCCTGACTTTTCAAGAAGGACCCGAACCATGGATCACAGCAAGCATGTCCGCCTGGCGGGCAACGAACTGACGGCGGATATCCTCACCGACGCCACCATCTACGGTCCCGGCGACGAGAAGATCGGCACGGTCGCCCATCTGCACGGCGCCGGCGCGACGGCCCAGATCGTGATCGACGTCGGCGGCTTCCTCGGCATCGGCGCCAAGCCGGTGGGCGTCCCGGTCGGAGACCTCGAGTTCATGCGCGACGAGGATGGCGACGTCCATGCGGTGACGAACTGGACGAAGGATCAGATGAAGGCGATGCCCGAGCACCGGGATCGCTGAGGGCGAAGTCTCTTTGAAACGAAAAGCCTGAAGAGAACGTCAGTCCTCTTCCAATCCCACAAAGAACAAGGGCCCGGCCGTTTCCGGCCGAGCCCTTGTCGATTTTGGTGGAGCCAAACGGGATCGAACCGTTGACCTCTACAATGCCATTGTAGCGCTCTCCCAGCTGAGCTATGGCCCCGAAATCCTTGGGAAGGCGCGAGGTTATAGTTCCAACCTCGCGCGCTGGCAACAGGCTCTAGCGGTCGCCTTCGCCCTTATCGTCGACCTCGACTTCGACCTCGACCTCCAGATCGTCCTCGTCATCGTCCAGATCGTCCGCCGACAGCGCCTCGTCGCCGTCGACATCCGGCAAATCGTCACCGTCCAGATCGTCGACCTTCTTCTTTGCTGCCGCCGCCTTGGCCGCCGCTGCTGCTGCAGCCGCTGCCGCCGCCGTCGCTGCGGCCGCGCCGCGGCCGCGGCGGACCTTCACGAAGTCCTCGCGATCGTGCTCACGCCCGCACTTGGGGCATTTGATCGGGCTCTTGCCCAGGTCGTAGAAGCGCGCTGCACAGCTCTGGCAGGTGCGTTTGGTGCCCCAGCTCGCTTTGACCACGCTCAATCTCCTGCAAATGTGCTGGAATCGGCCAAAAGGGCCGCGAGGGAGCGCGTATGTCACGCGTCTTTCACCCTGTCAAAACCAAATTCCGGCATGCTACGACGGCCGCGCGCTGCAGGTCCCCTGCCGCCCAACTCTGTCGTGGAGACTTCCCTGTCCGCTCCTGCCGCTCCCGCGAAGCTGATCGCCCGTCCCGTCGACCGGTTGCAAGGCCGTGTCCGGGCGCCCGGCGACAAGTCGGTTTCCCATCGCTCCCTGATGTTCGGCGCCCTGGCGCTGGGAGAAACGAACATCACCGGCCTGCTGGAGGGGGAGGACGTGCTCGCCACGGCCGCGGCCCTGCGTGCGCTCGGGGCGAAGGTCGATCACGAGGGCGGCGGTGCCTGGCGCGTGCGCGGATTTGGCGTCGGCGGGGCGCGCGAGCCCGACAATGTGCTCGACCTCGGCAATTCCGGGACCTCGGCCCGCCTTCTGTCCGGCATCCTGGCCAGCCACCGCTTCACCAGCTTCATGACCGGCGATGCCTCGCTGCGCCGCCGGCCGATGCAGCGGGTGATCGCGCCGCTGTCGCAGATGGGCGCCCGCTTCGAGGCGCGCGAGGGCGGCCGCATGCCGCTGGCCATCGTGGGTACCGACGAGATGGTGCCGATCGAATACCGGCTGCCGGTCGCTTCGGCCCAGGTGAAGAGCGCCATTCTCCTCGCCGGCCTCAATACCGCGGGCGAGACGACGGTGATCGAACCCGAAGCGACGCGCGATCATACCGAGCGCATGCTGCGCCATTTCGGCGCCGAGGTGAGGGTGGTGCCGGCCGAGGGCGGCGGCAAGCGCATCACCGTCGTCGGCTGGCCCGAACTCAAGGCGCGCGACATCGTGGTGCCGGGCGATCCCTCGTCGGCGGCCTTCGCCGTGGTGGCGGCGGCGATCCGTCCCGGCAGCGACGTGACGGTCGAGAATGTCGGCCTGAACCCGCTGCGCGCCGGCCTCTATGACACGCTGCGCGAGATGGGCGCCGACATCACCGCCGAGAACGCGCGCGAAGTCGGTGGCGAGCCGGTGGCCGACCTGCGCGTGCGCGGCGGCGAGCTGCGCGGCGTCGAGGTGCCCCCGGAACGGGCGCCGTCGATGATCGACGAGTATCCGATCCTGGCCGTCGCGGCGTCCTGCGCCCGCGGCACCACGCGCATGCTGGGCCTGGCCGAGCTGCGCGCCAAGGAGAGCGACCGGCTGGCCAGCGTCGCCGCCGGGCTGGCCGTCAACGGCGTCCGCCACGAGATGGGCGCCGATACGCTCTTCGTGCACGGCACCGGCGAGGTGCCGGCCGGCGGCGGGACGGTGGTCACGCACCTCGATCATCGCATCGCCATGGCCTTCCTCGTGCTGGGCCTGGCCTCGCGCGACGGCGTCGCCGTCGACGACGGCTCGCCGATCGACACGAGTTTTCCGGGCTTCGCGAAGCTGATGGGCGATCTCGGAGCGAGGATCGAGGCCGCGTGACGATCAGGCCTGTCATCGCCATCGACGGGCCGGCAGGTGCCGGCAAGGGAACCCTTGCCCGACGGCTGGCCGACCATTTCGGCCTGCCCCACCTCGATACCGGGCTGCTCTACCGCGCGGTCGGGCTGAAGGCCGAAAGGACCGGGCGCCCGCCGGTCGAGATCGCGGTCAGCCTCGATCCGTCGGACCTCGCCGATCCCGATCTGCGGACCGACGTGGCGGGCCAGGCCGCGTCGAAAGTGGCCGCGATTCCCGAGGTTCGGGCCAACCTGCTGGATTTCCAGCGGAAGTTCGCGGACCAGGCGACGGGCGCCGTGCTCGACGGCCGCGACGTCGGGACCGTCATTTGCCCCCATGCGTCAGTGAAATTATTCGTGACCGCCAGCCCCGAGGCGCGGGCGGAGCGGCGGTACCGGGAGTTGCGCGCCAAGGGGGTCGACACTATAAAGCCGCGCGTTCTTGCCGAGATGGCGGAGCGGGACCGTCGCGACAGCGAACGGGCGGCAGCACCTCTTAAAGCCGCACCCGATGCTTACCACCTCGATACCAGCGACATGGATGCCGATGCGGCCTTCGCCGCCGCCTTGGCGTTCATGGAGAGCAAGGGCTTTCGATCCTCCGGGCCGTAAGTCGCCGCCGGCGGATCGAAGACTTTCAGCGGCGGCTGCGCCGGGACGTGTCGTCCTTGCGTCGGTGTTTCAAAGGCATTGGATCCGCCGGACTTAACCGGTTGGCCGACGGGGCACGTGTCCCGGGATCGATGATGGAGAGTTCCATATGGCAAAGGGCAGCGCCCTGCGTAGACCCGCGAACGACACGTCAAGCGACGAGTTTGCGGCACTTCTCGAGGAATCGCTGGGCGGTTCGACGAGCTTCGAAGGCACGGTCGTCAAGGGCCGCGTCATTCGCATTGCCAACGATTTCGTCGTGGTGGATGTCGGCCTCAAGTCCGAGGGCCGCGTCGCACTGCGTGAGTTCTCCAACGGCGGCGCCGGCGCCCCCGAGGTCAAGGAAGGCGACATCGTCGACATCTTCGTCGACCGTATGGAGAACAAGGAGGGCGAAGCCGTCCTCTCGCGCGACAAGGCTCGCCGCGAAGAGGCCTGGACCGTCCTCGAGAAGGCTTTCACCGACCAGGAACGTGTCATGGGCACGATCTTCGGCCGCGTGAAGGGTGGCTTCACGGTCGACCTCTCGGGCGCCGTGGCCTTCCTGCCGGGCAGCCAGGTCGACGTGCGCCCGGTGCGCGATGTCGGCCCGCTGATGGGCCAGGCCCAGCAGTTCGCCATCCTCAAGATGGACCGTCGCCGCGGCAACATCGTCGTGTCGCGCCGTGCCGTCATGGAAGAGACCCGCGCCGAAGACCGCACGCGCCTGATGGGCGCGCTGTCGGAGGGCCAGGTGCTCGACGGCGTCGTCAAGAACATCACCGACTACGGCGCGTTCGTGGATCTGGGCGGCGTCGACGGCCTGCTCCATGTCACCGACATCGCCTGGAAGCGCATCAACCATCCGTCGGAAGCCCTCACCATCGGCCAGCAGGTCAAGGTGCAGGTCGTCCGCTTCAACCCCGAGACGCAGCGTATCTCTCTCGGCATGAAGCAGCTGATGAGCGATCCGTGGGACGGCGCGGGTGCCAAGTACCCGGTCGGCCTTAAGCTCAAGGGCCGCGTCACCAACATCACCGACTACGGCGCGTTCGTCGAACTGGAGCCGGGCGTCGAGGGTCTGGTCCACGTCTCCGAAATGAGCTGGACCAAGAAGAACGTGCACCCCGGCAAGATCGTCTCGACCTCGCAGGAAGTCGAAGTGATGGTGCTGGACGTCGACATGTCCAAGCGTCGCATCTCGCTCGGCCTGAAGCAGTGCATGGCCAACCCGTGGGAGAGCTTCGCCGAGCAGTTCCCGGCCGGTACCGAGATCGAGGGCGAGGTTCGCAACATCACCGAGTTCGGCCTGTTCGTGGGCCTGCCCGGCGACATCGACGGCATGGTCCATCTCAGCGACCTGAGCTGGGACAAGGCCGGCGAAGAGGCGATCCGCGACTTCAAGAAGGGCGACCAGGTCAAGGTCAAGGTCCTCGACGTCGACATGGACAAGGAGCGCATCTCGCTCGGCATCAAGCAGCTGGCCAACGATCCGTTCGAGAAGGTCGGCGCGGTCGCCAAGAAGGGCGACGTGGTCACCGTCATCGTTGCCGGCATCCAGGACAACGGCATCGACGTCACGGTCCAGGACGGCATCCCGGGCTTCATCCGCAAGACGGAGCTCAGCCGCGACCGCTCCGAGCAGCGTCCCGACCGTTACGCGATCGGCGACAAGCTCGATGCCAAGATCACCAACATCGACAAGGCCTCGCGCCGGGTCGTGCTGTCGGTCAAGGCGCGTGAACTCGACGAGGAGAAGAAGGCGATGGCCGACTTCGGTTCGTCCGACTCGGGCGCCAGCCTGGGCGACATCCTCGGCGCGGCTCTCAAGAAGCGGGCCGAGGCCGACGACGACGAAAAGTAAGCCGTTTTCATCAAGGTTTACGGCAAGGCCGACCCGCAAGGGTCGGCCTTTTCTTTTGCTTTCAAGGGCTTAGGCTTGACGACACCGTTATCCAGTTTAATATCAAGGACTTAACGGTATTTCTCTGGGCCTGAAGCGCCCGCCATGGAAACGCGATGACCAAGTCCGAGCTGATTGCGCGCCTGGCGGCCCGGAATCCGCATCTCTACCAGAGGGATGTCGAGCGGATCGTCGCGACCGTGTTCGACGAGATTTCCAAGGCTCTGGCGTCCGGTCACAGGGTTGAACTCCGCGGTTTCGGCGCGTTCTCCGTGAAGAAGCGCGACCCGCGCACCGGGCGCAACCCGCGCACCGGCGAGCAGGTGTCCGTCGCCTCCAAGCGCGTCCCCTATTTCAAGACCGGCAAGGATCTGCGCGACCGGCTGAACCGGGAGGCCGCGCGGGCCGCCGGCCTGCTGCCGCCCGAACCTGCGGACGACGACAAGAAATAACGCCGTGAAATAGCCCTCGGCCGATCGTCTGCCTCGCGTCGTGGGGGCGCGGTGTGGCATGCTCCGGGCCGCATGAAAATCCTCTCCCGTGCCCTGTTCCTGCTCTTCATCCTGATCGGCGTCCTGGTCGCGGTCAGCAATGCGCAGCCCGTCCAGCTCGCACTGTGGCCGTTGCCGCATATCATCGTGATGCCGGTCTATCTTCTGGTCATCGCCATGCTGATGCTGGGGGTCCTCGCAGGACTCAGCATGGGCTGGTGGGCCGGCCGGCATCACCGGCGTCGCGCCCGCGAGGCCGGCGGCGAGGCCGCGCGGCTCGACCGCGAAGTCGCCCGCCTGCGCGCCGTTCAGTCGGCGGCGCAGCCGGCCGCGCCCAGCGGCCCGGCGCCGCGCGACCAGCGCGCCCTGGAGCGCCAGAGCGCCCTCGTGGCACCCGAACTCGGCACGCGGGCCACGCGGGGCCCGTTCTCGTGAAGGTCCTGTCGGCGGCCGAGATCGACGCCGCCCTGGACGACCTCGCACTGATCGACCGGCTCGATGCCCTGTTCCGGGCGGGCTGCGAGATGCCGGTGCGGCATCATCATCCGATCAAGGAGCCGCTCGGTGCCGGATCGTCCGATGCGATGCTGCTGTTGATGCCGGCCTGGACGACCGCTCAGCCCGGCGGTGCCTCCGGCCGCGTCGGCGTCAAGATCGTCACCGTGTTCCCCGACAACGGCAAACGCTCGCTGCCCTCGATCTACGGCCAGTACCTGCTGCTCGATGGCAGCACGGGCGCCACCCTGGCGCTGCTCGACGGCACGATGCTGACCAAGCGGCGCACCGCCTGCGCCTCGGGCCTCGCCTCGCGCTACCTGTCGCGGCCCGATGCCGAGCGGCTGCTGATGATCGGTACGGGCGCCCTCGCGCCGGAACTGATCCGGGTGCATGCCAAGGTGCGGCCGATCCGCGAAGTGTCGATCTGGGGCCGCACGCCCCGCCAGGCCCAGACCCTGGCCGAGAGCCTGTCGGCCGCCTTGCCGCAAGCGGTCGGCCGGCCGGTCGCCGTGCGGGCCGTCAGCGACCGCCGCGCCGCGGTGCAGGAGGCCGATATCGTCTCCTGTGCCACGCTCTCGAAGGAGCCCCTGGTCGAAGGCGACTGGCTGCGCGAGGGCCAGCATGTCGATCTGGTGGGCGCCTACACGCCGCAGATGCGCGAGAGCGACGATCGGGCCGTGCAGCGGGCCCGCCTTTACGTCGACACCCGAGCCGGCGCCCTGAAAGAGGGCGGCGACATCGTGCAGGCGATCGCCAGCGGTTCGATCACCGGCGAGGCCGTGCTCGCCGATCTGTTCGAGCTGGCGCGCGGCGAGCGAAGCGGCCGCGCTGCCGGCGACGCCACGTCGATCACCTTGTTCAAGTCGGTCGGCGCCGCGCTCGAGGACCTGGCCGCCGCCGAGCTCGCCGTGGAAATGGCAGTCGAAGCTACGGCTCGATAAGCGCGCCCGAATTCTTCAGCGCCTCGATCTCGGGGGCGCTGACACCGGCCTCCGCCAGGACGGCGCGCGAATCCTGACCCTGCAGCGGGGCCATGGTGCGGATGGACGGCGGGGTCCTGCTCATGGTCATCGGCGGCTCGACCATCATGATCTCGCCTTCCGACGGATGCGGATACTTCTTGAAGAGCTTGCGCCAGACGAGGTGCGGGTCCTCGAACAGGTCGGCCGGCTTCGAGACCGGGGCGTTGGGAATCTGCGCCTGGTCGAGCAGCTTCACCCATTCGCCGGTGGTCTTCGAGGGCGCGATCGCCTCGACCATCGCGTACATGTCGCCGATATGCATCGAGCGGGCATTGATGGTCGAGTAGCGCTTGTCCTGCAGCACCTCGGACCGGCCGACCAGCTCGAAGAAGTTGCGCCAGTGCTTGTCGTTGTACGGCAGGATCGCCATCCAGCCGTCCAGGGTGCGATAGGGCTTGCGGGTGCGGGCGAGCAGGCGGGTGTAGCCGACCTCGCCCTCGTCGCTGAATGTCCGTTCCCACAGATGCTCGACCATCAGCCAGGCCGACATGGTCTCGAACATCGGCACCTCGACGAACTGGCCCTCGCCGGTCCGTTGACGATGCATCAGGGCCGACAGGGTCGAGAAGGCGAAGGTGAGGCCCACCGTCTTGTCGGCGATGATGGTCGGCGGATAGCGCGGGACGTCGTCGCCCGCCGCGCGACCCATCAGGTCGGCGATGCCGAAGCGGGCTTGAATGGCATCGTCGTAGGCGGGCAGTTTTCCGTAAGGACCTTCCGCCGAATAGCCATAGGCGCCGACATAGACGATGTCGGGCTTCACCTTGCGGATCTCTTCGTAGCCCAGCCCCAGCGCCTCGATCGCCTGGGGCCGCAACGCATGGACGAAGGCATCGGCCGTCGCGACCACCTTGAGCAGGGCGGCGCGCGCGTCCTTGTTCTTGAGATCGAGGCAGAGCGAGCGCTTGTTACGATTGACGTAGAGATAGGTCGGCCCCATGCCGGGTGTCTTGCCGGGCTTGCCGATGTGACGCACCGCATCGCCTTCCGGTGCCTCGACCTTGATGACGTCGGCACCCTGGTCGGCCAGCAGCATCGTGCCGTAGGGCCCGAGGATGATGTTGGTGAGGTCGACGATCCTGATGCCTTCGAGCGCGCCGGGCATTTTTACTTCCTTGTTGTGAATGGTGTGCGGTCACACTGCCACCGCCTCGCCCGCGCGTCATTGTTGCTGCCATTGCGCCGCAGAATGCGGACGGAAATCATTGAAGCCGTTGGGATAATGCCCGGTGACCGTGAAGGACTCCTCGCTCACGGGAACATCCGGTTGCAGGAGGCTTGGAAATTCCCCCATTCCCACACTCGGACAAAGAGGCCCATGTGACCGTTGTGCGACGAGCCGCGGCAGTGTAGCCAAGGGATAGCGAGCCGGGGGGGCGATGCGAAGCAACGTTGCAAAAAAGCAGCACGAGCCTAAGGCGGCATCGAGCAGCGCGGCCTCCAGGCCCTATCGCATCGAAGACCAGATCGGCTACCTGCTGAGGCGCGCCCACCAGCGTGCCAGCGCGATCTTCCAGGGCGGCATCGGCGATCCCAACATCACGCCGACCCAGTATTCAAGCCTGGCGAAGCTCGATGAATACACCGAGCTGTCGCAGAATCTTCTCGGCCGTCTCGTCGGCATGGACAAGGCCACCATGCAGGGCGTGGTGCGGCGGTTGAAGGAACGCGGTCTCGTCGATTCGCGGCCCGACCCCGGCGATGCGCGCCGCACACTGCTCAGCCTGACGACCGAAGGTCAGAAGCTGGTCAACAGGCTGCTGCTCAACGGGCCGGCCGTCTCGCGCGAGACGCTGAAGCCGCTCAATCCTCAGGAACAGAAGCAGCTTCTCGATCTTCTCTCGCGAATCATCTGAATCCGACTCATTCGTTTGACTCGCACGTCGCCTGTGTCATCGTACGTACACGAACGATATGGGCGCCTATCTCCGACCCCGAGGCCTTGAAGAGGCACTCCAGGCCCTGACCCGGCCGCTCATTGTGCTGGCCGGCGGTACCGACTTCTATCCCGCGCGTGTTGTACGCGCCGTCACCGAAGACATTCTCGACATTGCAGGAATCGCGACCCTGCGCGGGGTTTCCGAGACCGAGGCTGGCTGGCGGCTGGGCGCCACGACGACCTGGAGCGAGCTGGTCGAAGCGCCGCTGCCGCCCCTGTTCGACGGTCTGAAACAGGCGGCGCACGAGGTCGGCGGCCGGCAGATCCAGAACAGCGGTACGATCGCGGGCAACATCTGCAACGCCTCGCCGGCCGCCGATGGCGTGCCGGCTTTGCTGGCGCTCGACGCCGACGTGGAGCTGGCGAGCCAGGGCGGCACACGGCGCCTGCCGCTCTCTTCCTTCATCATCGGCGTGCGCAAGACTGTTCGGCAGCCGGGTGAACTGGTCGTGGCGCTCCACGTGCCGCGCCCGCACCACGCGGCGAGGAGCGCGTTCCTGAAGCTGGGCGCGCGGCGTTACCTCGTAATCTCGATCGCGATGGCTTCGACCTTGGTCGAAGTCGAAGACGGGAAGGTCACGGCGGCTCGTGTCGCCGTTGGGGCCTGCTCGCCAGTGGCGCAGCGCCTGCCGGCTCTTGAGCACGCACTGATCGGCGCGCCGTTCGATCTGCGTCTCGGCGAACGGGTCGAGCCGTCGCATCTCGCGCCCTTGTCGCCGATCGACGACATAAGGGGCAGCGCGGCGTATCGCGGCGATGTGGCCCTGGTCCTGCTGCGGCGCCTCCTGGCGAAGGTCTCGGCATGAAGCTCGAATTCACCCTCAACGGACACGAGACAAGCTGGGACGGCGCGCCGGTCACGCGTCTCGCCGCGGCCTTGCGCGACGATCTTGGTCTGACCGGCACGAAAGTCGGCTGCGATGCCGGCGATTGCGGCGCCTGCACCGTTCTGTTGGATGGGCGGCAGGTCTGTTCCTGCCTCGTGGCCATGGGCCAGGTCGCGGGCCGCAGCGTCGAGACGGTGGAAGGTCTTGCCGCCGCCGGGGAGACCGTTGCCGCGCTCCAGCAGTCGTTCCTCAATCATGGCGCTGCCCAGTGCGGCATCTGCACGCCCGGCATGCTGATGGCCGCCCAGGAGCTGGTGCGGCGGAACAGCAAGCCCACCCGTGCCGAGGTCGAGGATTTCCTGGGCGGCGTGCTCTGCCGCTGCACGGGCTACGGCAAGATCGTCGATGCGGTGATGGATGTCGTCTCCCCGGCGCCGGCGAGCGCACCGGCGGCGGGCGAAGCCGTCGGGTCGCGAATCGTGCGGGTCGATGGTCCGGCCAAGGTGACGGGGCGCGACGTGTTCGGCGCCGATGGCATTCCCGCGGACGCGCTGTGGATCCGGGTCGTGCGCTCGCCGCACGCGCGGGCGCGCTTCGAGCTGGGTGATCTCGAGCCGCTGCGGCGCCGACTCACGGCAGTGCTGACGGCCGCGGACGTGCCGTTCAACGGCTACGGCATCTATCCCGACATCAAGGATCAGCCGGTGCTGGCCGATGGGCATGTCCGCTATCGCGGCGAGGCGGTCGTTGCCCTGGTCGGTGAGCGCGCTGCAGTGCTGGCGATTCGCGACGACGAGGTGCCGATCACCTGGAGGCCCGAGCCGCCTCTTTTCGGCGTCGATGCCGCGAGGGCGGAAGATGCGCCGCTGGTGCAGGCCGACCGGCCCGGCAACCTGCTGCTGAAGGGCGGGGTGAAGCGCGGCGACGCGATGGCTGCGTTCGAGGAATGCGCCGCGGTGTCCGAAGGCACCTTCGAGACGGCGTTCGTCGAGCACGCCTACATCGAACCCGAGGCCGGCTGGGCGCGCCGGGTTGGCGACCGGATCGAGATTCACGCCACCACCCAGACGCCCTACATGGACCGCGACGAGATCGCCAATCTG
The DNA here is from genome assembly GCF_965279625.1 of Reyranella sp. GTDB lineage: Bacteria > Pseudomonadota > Alphaproteobacteria > Reyranellales > Reyranellaceae > Reyranella. Next base: position 2,872,846 of record NZ_OZ257251.1, on the reverse strand, counting down.
ATGCGGCTGAAGCACGAGGCGGTGCGCATCGTGCCGACGGCCTGCGGCGGTGGCTTCGGCGGCAAGCTCGATCTCTCGGTGCAGCCGCTGATCGCCATCGCGGCCTGGACCCTGGGGCGGCCAGTCGCGCTGGTCTACACGCGCCCCGAAAGCATGGCCGCCAGCACCAAGCGCCATCCGGCCCGGGTGACGGCGCGTTTCGGCTGCGATGCCGAGGGCAAGCTGCTCGCCTGCGACGTGACTGCCCTGTTCGACACCGGCGCCTATGCGTCCTGGGGCCCAACCGTCGCCAACCGCGTGCCGGTGCATGCGATGGGACCCTATGCCATCCCCAACGTGCGAACCTGGGGCGAAGCCTTCTTCACCAACGGACCGCCGGCCGGCGCCTTCCGCGGCTTCGGCGTGCCGCAGGCCGCCATCGCGCATGAAGCGATGATGGATGAACTTGCCGACAGGCTCGGGATCGACCGGCTGGAGTTCCGGCATCGCAACGCCTTGCGCGCCGGCGACACGACCGCGACGGGCCAGACGCTCACGCATTCCGCCGGCCTCGCGCAGTGTCTCGAAGCATTGCGGCCGCATTGGCGGAAGGCGCACGAGGAGATTGCCGCCTTCAACGAGACGGGCGGCTCGCATCGCCGCGGCATCGGCATCGGCTGCATGTGGTACGGAATCGGCAACACCTCGATGTCGAACCCGTCGCGCATGCGGGTCGGCCTGTCGCCGGGCGGCACCTTGACGCTCTACAGCGGCGCGCTCGACATCGGCCAGGGCAGCAACACCATCATGGTGCAGATCGCCGCCGATGCGGTCGGTCTCCCCGCCGAGCAATTCGCGCTGGTGACGGGCGACACCGATCTCACCACCGATGCCGGCAAGACCTCGGCCTCGCGCCAGACCTTCGTGTCGGGCAAGGCGGCGGAAAAGGCGGGACAGGATCTGCGCCAGCAGATCCTGCGACTGGCCAATGCCGGGCCGGAGGCGATCCTGTCGCTCGAGGGCGCGACGCTCTCGGTGCGCGATGGTGGCGAAGTGCGGACGATCGATCTCGCCACATCAGGCGCCTTGATGGGCGAGGGCACCTTCGATCCGCCGACCACCCCGCTCGATGCCGATGGGCAGGGCGTGCCCTATGCGACCTATGCCTTCGCCGCGCAGCTGGCCGAGGTCGAGGTCGATGTCGAGCTGGGCACGGTGAAGGTATTGCGCATCGTGGCGGCGCACGATGTCGGCCGGGCCATCAATCCGACTCTGGTCGAAGGCCAGATCCAGGGCGGCGTGGCGCAGGGGCTGGGCCTCGCGCTGATGGAGGAATATCTGCCCGGCCGCACCGAGAACCTGCACGACTATCTCATTCCGACCGTCGGCGACGTGCCCGAGATCGAGTGCCTCCTGATCGAGGATCGCGAGCCGCTCGGTCCCTCGGGCGCCAAGGGAATCGGCGAGCCCGCGCTGGTGCCGACGGCCCCGGCCATCCTCGGCGCGGTCCATCACGCGACCGGCGTGCGCGCCCACCGCGTCCCGCTGCTGCCGCATCGCCTGCGCGAAGCGATCGTCCATAACTCTCGCCTCCCCCGTCATACGGGGGAGGTAAAGAAAGAGCGAAATCATGAGCGATGACATCTCGCTCTCGGAGGCCGAACGCAGCGCCGGCATCGTGCGCTGCGACGCCTGTCCTGTCCTATGCCGCATCCGTCCCGGCCGTGCCGGCGCCTGCGACCGCTATGCCAACGAGAATGGCGCGCTGGTGCGGGTCGACCCGTTGGTGCTGCTGGCCAAGCCCGATCTCGCGCGCGTCGCGTTCATCGAAGGCAGCGAAGCCTGGCGTGGCGAGCTGGGCAAAGGGGAAGGCGCGTTCGTCACCGGCATCGGCGCGACCACCACCTATCCCGACTACAAGCCCGCGCCCTTCATCGTCTCGTCGAAGCATGACGGCGTCGACATGGTCACGGTCGTGACCGAGGGGATCTTCAGCTATTGCGGCGTCAAGGTGAAGATCGACACCGACCGCTATCTCGGGCCCGAGCAGGCGGCGGTGCGGGTGAAGGGCGAGGCGGTGGGCCACGTCACCACGGCGGAGTACGGCTCGCAGATGCTGTCGCTGGGCGGCGTCCACCATCTCACCGGCGGCAGCAAGAAAGAAGGCGTCGTCACCTGCGACACGCTGCTGGCGCTGTGCAATCGCGAGGCCGTCGAACTCACCATCGACGGCGGCTCGACGGTCGTGGTTCAGGCGGACAGGCCACCGGTGGTGAACGGCACCCTCGAGGAGCGCATGCGGGTCGGCTGCGGCTCGGCGGCGATCGGCATGTTCGCGCCGCAATGGAAGGACCATGTCGACGAGGTGATCGTGGTCGACGACCACATCACCGGCGTGCTGAGCGAGCACCAGGGCGGCGTCTTCCTCGACATGAAGCCCGCCGGCATCCGCGTGCGCGGCCGCCGCTCGACGCCGGGCCGATACTTCCAGGTGGCCGAGCCGGGGATGGGCTGGGGCGGCACGAATGTGAGCGACCCGCTCGAGATCATCGAGAGGATCGATCCGAAGCAGGCCTGGCCGGGGCTCAAGCTGCTGATGGTCTCGACGACCGGCGAGCATTCGGCCTGGTTCACGCTGGACAGTGACTTGAAACCGCAGCCCGCCGAGATGCCCGCGCCGGTGCGTCACGTCGTCGAGCGCATCGCCGAGAATTGCGAGCCCGCGCTCTGCACCGTGCTGTTCATGGCCGGTGCCGGCGGTTCGCTGCGCGCCGGTGTCACCGAGAACCCGGTGCGGCTGACGCGCTCGGTGCGCGACACGCTGACCAAGGTCACGCTGGGCGGCGCGCCGGCCTTCATCTGGCCGGGCGGTGGCATCACCCTGATGGTCGATGTGGCGCGCATGCCGGAGAAATCCTTCGGCTACGTGCCGACACCGGCGCTGGTCGCGCCCATAGAATTCACCCTGCGCGCCGACGATTATGCGGCGCTGGGCGGCTACGCCTCGCGCGCGGTCACGCTGGAAGACGTGCTGGCCCGCCACAAGGTGCGGATCGAATGAGCGCCGTCGCCGCCCGTTTCGCCGACGGACGGCTGCATCTGCAGCACGGGCCGATCGATCTCATCGTCGAGGCCTTCGGCGCGGCGGACGAAGTCGAGCGTGCCTATGCGCAAGCCATCGATCGCTTCGGCGACATCCTGCCGACCTTGGTCGGTGAGCTTCCGGTGCTGCGCCGGCCGGTGGGCGAGGCCTATCCGCTGCTGCAGGGTCCGGTGGCGCGGCGCATGGCCGAAGCCGTGTGGCCACATCGCGCTCGCTACATCACGCCGATGGCCGCCGTTGCCGGCGCCGTCGCCGACGAGATGCTGCAGGCGCTGGTCCATGGCCGCACACTGGCCAAGGCCTATGTGAACGACGGCGGCGACATCGCGATCCATCTGACGCCCGGGCATTCGCTGCGCGCCGGCATCGTCGCGGGTTCAGTCTCTTCCCCATTCAAATGGGGAAGTGCCCCGTCATACGGGGCGATGGGGTCATGCTCGTCGCCACCGCAAGGGCTGACCCCTCCGTCGGCGGGCGGCTTGGTTACAAGCCGCGAGACGCCGACACCTCCCCATTTGAATGGGGAGGCATACGACAAGACATTGGACGGTGTGGCACTTTTGACGCATGAGCGGCCGGTGCGTGGCATCGCGACCTCGGGCCGGGGCGGGCGGTCCTTCTCGCTGGGCATCGCGGAGTCCGTGACCGTGCTCGCCGCGACGGCGGCGGCGGCCGATGCTGCGGCCACCATGATCGCCAACGAAGTTAACGCAGACCATCCATTCATCGAGCGCCGGCCCGCGTGCTCGCTCGATCCGGACAGCGATCTCGGCGAGCTTCTGGTGACGGATGCGGTCGGTGATTTGCCGCCGGAGATCGTGGCGGTGGCGCTCGATCGCGGACGGACGGAAGCGCGGCGGCTCAGGCTGTGCGGCCTGATCGACAGCGCCGCGCTGTCGCTTGATGGACAATGGCGAATTGAGACAGGCGGCACGCCGCTTGCTCTGTCGGAGGCGGGATGAGCGATCTGGTGAGAGTGCGGAAATACGTGGCCACGGTCGAGGAGACGCTCCACGACTTCGGGCCGGCGCTGGCGCGCCCGGTGACCAAGGCGGTGGTCGGCGGCGTCATCGCCAATCCCTATGCCGGAAGGCACGTGGCCGACATCCAGCCGATGATGAAGGCGCTGGAACCGCTCGCGGTCGATCTCACCGAGCGCGTGATGAAGATCCTGGGCGCCAAGGGCTCCGAGCTGGAAGCCTACGGCAAGGGCGCCATCGTCGGCTTGAACGGCGAGCTGGAACATGCCGCGCTGTGGCACCAGCCCAGCGGCTTCGGCATCCGCCATGCGATGGGCGGCGCCAAGTCGATCGTGCCCTCGACCGTAAAGGTCGCGACGGCCGGCGCGCGCATCGACATTCCACTGCATCACGTGACGGCGGCTTACGTGCGCAGCCATTTCGATGCCATCGAGTTCTGCGTGCCCGATGGGCCGCGTCCGGACGAGATCGTGTTCATCGTCGCCGCCGCGATCGGGGGCCGGCCCCATGCCAGGGTCGCCGGGCTGACGCCGGACGGGATCAAGCTCGGGGACGGGCAGCGATGAGGGGCCAACGATGAGCGACGATGCGCTCGCCGCCGCCCTGAAGGTAATGGACGACTATATCGGCGGCCTGAATCGCCATGACGAGCCGGCCGTCAACGACGCTTGCAATTTCCCGCATGTGCGGCTGGCGGGCGGCAAGGTGGTCGTGTGGCCCAACCACGGCGACTACAAGCTGGGCGATTTCGTCGCCCGCGCCGGCGACGGCTGGCACCACAGCACTTGGGACGAGCGCACGCCGATCCATGTCGGCCGCGACAAGGTCCATCTCAAGGTGAAGTTCAGCCGCTGGCGCGAGGATGGATCGCTCCTCGGCGTCTTCGAGACGATCTACATCGTGACGCTTCAGGACGGTCATTGGGGAATACAGGCGCGGTCGAGCTTTGCCGACTGAGCGCTTGTGGGAGAGGGGCCGGCCTCGCTAGGGTCGGTTCACGGGGAATTTTTCACTTATTCAGGAGGGGGATGTCATGCTGACCCGCAATCGCCTGCTTGCCGGCACCGCCGCGCTCGTGGCGCTGTCGCTCGTCGGACCGGCTGCCGCGCAGGCGCCGATCAAGATCGGCGAGCTCAACAGCTACAAGGTCTTCCCGGCCTTCCTCGAACCCTACAAGAAGGGCATCGAGCTGGCGGTCGAGGAGGTCAATGCCGCCGGCGGCGTGCTCGGCCGCAAGATCGAGGTGGTGAGCCGCGACGACAACGGCAATCCCGGCGATGCCGTGCGCGTCGCCGAGGAGCTGCTGAGCCGCGAGGGGGCGTCGTTCCTGATCGGCACCTTCCCGTCGAACGTTGGCCTGGCAGTCGCCGATTTCGCCAAGCAGCGCAAGGTTCTGTTCATCGCCGCCGAGCCGCTGACCGACAAGATCGTCTGGGACCAGGGCAACGCCTACACGTTCCGCCTGCGCACCTCGACCTACATGCAGACGGCGATGCTCATTCCCGACGCCGTCAAGCTGAACAAGAAGCGCTGGGCGATCGTCTATCCGAACTATGAATACGGCCAGTCGGCGACTGCCGCCTTCAAGAAGCTGCTGAAGGAGAAGCAGCCCGACGTCGAGTTCGTTGCCGAGCAGGCGCCGCCGCTCGGCAAGATCGACGCCGGCGCCGTGGCGCAGGCCCTGGCCGACGCCAAGCCCGACGCGATCTTCTCCTCTCTGTTCGGTCCCGACCTCGCGAAGTTCGTGCGCGAGGGCCAGACCCGCGGCCTGTTCAAGGGCGTCGAGGTCTTCAACCTGCTGGCCGGCGAGCCGGAATATCTCGATCCGCTGAAGGAGGAGTCGCCCGACGGCTGGTACGTCACCGGCTATCCGTGGAGCGAACTCAAGACGCCCGAGCACACCAAGTTCCTCAACGCCTACCAAGCCAAGTTCAAGGACTATCCGCGACTGGGTTCGGTGGTCGGCTATGCGACCGTGATGTCGGCGGCTGAAGCCATCAAGAAGGCGGGCTCGCTCGACCAGGAAAAGCTGGTCGCGGCGATGAGCGGCCTGAAGCTGATCACGCCCTTCGGCATGATCGAGTACCGGCCGATCGATCATCAGTCGACCATGGGCGCCTATGTCGGCCAGATCGGCGTGAAGGACGGCAAGGGCTACATGAAGAACTGGCGCTTCGTCGACGGCAAGGACGCCCTGCCGAGCGATGCCGACATCCAGAAGATGCGGCCGAAGAACTGATAGCCCGTCTGTTGGTTTCGTCCCTCTCATTTCCTCCCCCGTTTGACGGGGGAGGTGGCCTGAAAGGCCGGAGGGGGAAGGCCATTGGCATGACCTTTTCTTCTCTTACCTTCGTGTTGCTTTCCCCCTCCCCTGCCCTCCCACGTATGACGGGGGCGGGAGTTGAGGTGGCCGTCGCGTGACTCTCGCTTCCATCCTCATCCAGCTGCTGAACGGGCTGGCGGCCGCCGCGTCGCTGTTCCTGGTGTCGGCCGGCCTGTCGCTGATCTTCGGCGTCACGCGGATCGTGAACTTCGCGCACGGTTCGCTCTACATGCTGGGGCTCTACGGCGCTTATTCGCTGATCGAGTTCTTTGGCCGGACGCCGCTCGGCTTCTGGGGCGCCGTCGTGCTTTCGGCGCTGGCGGTCGGCCTGGTCGGCATCCTGATCGAGGTGCTAGTCCTGCGGCGCATCTATCGCGCGCCGGAGCTGTTCCAGCTGCTGGCGACCTTCGCGGTCGTGCTGGTGATCAAGGACATCGCGCTCTTCACCTGGGGCGCCGAGGATCTGGTCGGCCCGCGCGCGCCCGGCCTCTCGATGGCCGTCGAGATCATGGGGCGCCGCATCCCGGCCTACGACCTGCTGCTGATCGCCATCGGTCCGGTCGTGCTGGGCCTCGTCTGGCTGCTGCTGACGCGCACGCGGTGGGGCGCGCTGGTGCGGGCGGCGACCCAGGATCGCGAGATGGTCGGCGCGCTGGGCGTCGACCAGGCCAAGCTCTTCACTTCGGTCTTCTTCGTAGGCTCGGTGCTGGCGGGCCTGGGCGGCGCGCTGCAGATCCCGCGCGAGCCGGCCAATCTCGAACTCGACCTCGCCATTATCGCCGATGCCTTCGTGGTCACGGTGGTGGGCGGGCTGGGCAGCATCGGCGGCGCCTTTCTGGCCGCCATCATCATCGGCGTCGCCAAGGCCTTCTGCATCGGCATCGGCACCGTGACCTGGTTCGGCTTCGAGGTGTCCTTCTCCAAGCTCACCCTGGTGGTCGAGTTCCTGATCATGGCGCTGGTGCTGGTCGTGCGGCCCTACGGGCTGCTGGGCAAGCCGCAGGCCGCGCAACGGGCGGCCGAACCGGCGCCCCGGCTCCAAGTGCCGTCCTGGACCTTCGCGCTGGTCTGGCTGGTGCTGCTCGCGCTCGTGCCTTTGGTCGCCGACCGCTACACCACGATCCTGCTGACCGACATCGTCTGCTTCGCGCTGTTCTCGGTCTCGCTGCATTTCATCATGGGGCCGGCCGGCATGGTCTCGTTCGGCCACGCCGCCTATTTCGGCATCGGCGCCTATGCGGCGGGCCTGCTGATGAAGCGCTTCGGCCTGCCGATGGAGGCCGCCCTTCTGCTGGCGCCGCTGGTCGCCGGACTGTTCGCCATCGTCTACGGCTGGTTCTGCGTGCGGCTCTCGGGCGTCTACCTCGCCATGCTGACGCTCGCCTTTGCCCAGATCAGCTGGTCGATTGTGTATCAGTGGGATTCTGTCACCGGCGGCAGCAACGGCGTGTTCGGCATCTGGCCGCCTGCCTGGCTCGCTGACAAGACCGCCTATTACTATCTGGCGCTCGTTCTCTGCGGCGCCGGGATCGTCTTCCTGTGGCGCGTGCTGTTCTCGCCCTTCGGCTATGCCCTGCGGGCCGGCCGCGATTCGCCGCTGCGCGCCGAGGCCATCGGCATCGACCTGCGCGGCTTCCAGTGGGCGGCCTTCGTGCTGGTCGGTGCGCTGGCTGGCCTCGCCGGCGCGGTCTACGCCTTCTCCAAGGGCAGCATCTCGCCCTCCAGCATCTCGATCGCGCAGTCGACCGACGGGCTCATCATGGTGCTGCTGGGCGGCGTGGAAACCCTGACCGGCCCGGTGGTCGGCGCGGCGATCTTCACCTGGCTGCGCGACGTGGTGGCCCGCAACACCGAATTCTGGCGCGCCGTGATGGGCGGCGTGATCCTGCTGATCGTGCTGCTGTTCCCGCAAGGACTCGTCGGCGGCCTGAAGGCGCTGGTCGCGCGCTGGCGGGAGCAGCGGGCATGAGCCACGCGGTCCTGCAGGTCGAGGGCCTGCACAAGGCGTTCGGCGGTGTCCAGGCCGTGGCCGACGTCTCCTTCGCCGTCTCGGCCGGCGAGATGCTGGCGCTGATCGGGCCCAATGGGGCGGGCAAGAGCACCTGCTTCAACATGCTGAACGGCCAGCTCGTGCCCGACTCCGGCATCGTGCGCCTCGAAGGCCGCGACATCGTGGGCCTGCGGCCGCGCGCCATCTGGCGGCTGGGTGTCGGCCGCACTTTCCAGATCACCGCCACCTTCGCCTCGCTCAGCGTCCGCGAGAACGTGCAGATGGCGCTCTATTCGCATGCCGGCCGGCTGCGCTCGCTGCTGTCGCGCTTCGGCGCGGCGTTCGTCGGGGAAGCCGATGCGCTGCTCGACCAGGTCGGCATGCTCGACCAGGCGGAGCGGACCTGCGGCGTGCTGGCCTATGGCGACCTGAAGCGGGTCGAACTCGCCATCGCGCTGGCCAACGAGCCGCGCCTGCTGCTGATGGATGAGCCGACCGCCGGCATGGCGCCGAAAGAGCGCGTGGCGCTGATGGAGCTGACGGCACGGCTGGCACGGGCGCGCAACATCGCGGTCCTGTTCACCGAGCACGACATGGACGTGGTCTTCACCCAGGCCGACCGCATCATCGTGCTCGACCGCGGCGTGCTCATCGCCGGCGGCACCCCGCCCGAAGTCCGCGCCAACCCCAACGTGCGCGCGGTCTATCTCGGGAGCGCGCATTGACCGCGTCGCCGATGCTCGAGGTCAAGGACCTGCATGCCTTCTACGGCCGCGCCCATATCCTGCATGGCATCTCGCTGGAGGTGCGCGCCGGCGAGGTCGTGGCGCTGCTGGGCCGCAACGGCGCGGGAAAGTCGACGGCGATGAAGGCGATCATGGGGCTGGTGCCGCCGGCGCGCGGCGAGGTGAGCTTCGCCGGCCAGCGCATCGAGCGCCTGGCGCCGTACCGGATCGCGAGGCTCGGCCTGGGGTACGTGCCCGAGGAGCGGCGCATCTTCACTGAACTGTCGGTGATGGAGAATCTCGAAGTCGGCCGTCAGGCGGCGCGGGCCGGCGTGCCGACCTGGACGGAAGACAAGCTCTTCGCGCTGTTCCCCAATCTCGCTCGCATGCGCGAGCGGCCGGGCGGGCGCATGTCCGGCGGCGAGCAGCAGATGCTCACCATCGCCCGTACCCTGATGGGCAACCCGAGCTGCGTCCTGCTCGACGAGCCGTCCGAAGGGCTGGCCCCCATCATCATCGATGAGATGGCCAATTCCATCCGGGCGCTGAAGGGCGAGGGCGTGTCGGTGATCCTGTGCGAGCAGAACCTGCATTTCGCGCTGGGCGTCGCCGACCGCGCCTACATCATCGAGAAAGGTCAGATCCGCTTCGGCGGTTCCATGGCCGAGCTGGCGGCCAACGAGTCCCTCCGCGAACAATATCTTTCGGTTTGAACCCATGGCGTCCAAGAGCACTTTCACCGTCGGCATCGATGTCGGCGGCACCTTCACCGACCTGCTGGCGATCGATCCGGCCACCAACGAGGTGAAGCTCGCCAAGGTGCCGACTACGGTCGACAACCAGGCGATCGGCTTCATGGCGGCGCTGGCGGCGGCGGGACTGGATCCGGCGCTGCTGCAGGCGGTCGTGCACGGCACGACGACGACCACCAATGCGGTGCTCGAACGCAAGATCGCCAAGGTCGGGCTGATCACAACGAAGGGCTTCCGCGACGTGCTGGAGCTGGGCCGCCGCACGCGCCCTCAGGCTTACGGCTTGCGCGGTACCTTCACGCCGCTGATCGACCGCGAGGTGCGGCTCGAAGTATCCGAGCGCATGGATGCCGACGGCAAGGTCCTGACGGCGCTCGACGAGGCCGCGGTCGCCGAGGCCGCGAAGGCGCTGCTGGCGGCGGGCTGCGAGGCCGTCGTCATCCATTTCCTGCACAGCTACATCAACCCGGCGCACGAGCGCCGCGCCGCCGAGATCGTGCGCGGCCTGTGGCCGAACGCCTATGTCACGGCGGGCCACGCCATCCTGTCGGAGTATCGCGAGTACGAGCGCGGCGTGACGGCGGCGGTGAATGCCTCGGTGCAGCCGGTGCTCGACCGTTACCTGTCGCGTCTGCGCAAGGAGCTGAAGGCCAAGGGCTACGATCGCGACCTGCTGGTGATGCAGGGCAACGGTGGCACGATCTCTTCGCAGCTTATCGCCGAGGCGGCAGTGAACACGGTGATGTCCGGCCCGGCCTCGGGCGTGATGGCGGCAGCCTATACCGGCCGCGCCTCGGGCCATCCCAACCTGATCACCTACGACATGGGCGGCACCTCGACCGATGTCGGGCTGATCGAGAATGCCGTGCCGCAGGTCTCGGGCGAGCTCGAACTCGAATATGCGATGCCGATCCACGTGCCGATGGTCGATGTGCACACGATCGGCGCCGGCGGTGGTTCCATCGCCTCGGTCGATGCGGCGGGCATGCTGCGGGTCGGCCCCGAGAGCGCGGGCGCGCGGCCCGGTCCCATCTGTTACGGCCGCGGTGGCGCCGAGCCCACCATCACCGACGCCAACCTGGTGCTGGGCCGGCTCAATCCCGACAAGCTTCTGGGCGTCGATCATCCCGTGACGCTCGATCATGTGCGTGGGCTGGTGCTGGAGAAGGTCGGCCAGCGTCTCGGCCTCGATGCCGGGGCGGCGGCCGCCGCCATCCTGCGCATCGCCAACGACCGCATGGCCGGCGCGGTACGTCTCGTGTCGCTGTCGCGCGGCCACGATCCGCGCGACTTCGCACTCTTTGCTTTCGGCGGCGCCGGTCCGCTGCACGCGACCGCCCTGGCGCGGGAGCTGGGCATTCCGACCGTGCTGGTGCCGGTGCGGCCCGGCATCACCAATGCGCTGGGCTGCGTCGTGGCCGACCTGCGCCACGACTATGTGCGCACCGTGAACAAGCCGCTGTCCGCGGTCGACGACGCGACGGTGGCGCGCATCTATGCCGAGCAGGCGAGCGAAGGCGAGGCCACGATCGCGCGCGAGGGCGTGCCGGTGCGCGAGCTGCGCCGCGTCCTCTCCGCCGACATGCAGTTCCAGGGGCAGAGTCACATCCTGTCGGTCGGCGTCGACAGCGCCGATATCGGTGTCGCGGGCCTGCACAAGGCCTTCGCCGCTGCCTACTTCCGCCGCTTCGGCATCGAGCTGCCGGAGATTCCGCCGGTGCTCGTCAACCTGCACACCGCGGTGATCGGCGTACGCCCCGAAATCTCGCTGGCCGCGCTGGCGGCCACCGAGCGCGCCGCCACGCTCGACGCCGCGAAGCTCGGCACGCGTCGCGTCTGGTTCAGCGACGGCTGGCACGAGACGCCGGTCTATGCCCGCGAGAAGCTGCCGCTCGATGCCACGCTCGAAGGACCGGCGATCCTCGAACAGCTCGACTGCACCACCGTCGTCGAACCGGGCGACACGGTCCGGCAGGACGGGCTCGGCAATCTGTTGATCTCGGTGAGCCGCCAGGACACGATCCAGACCTCGACAGGGTAGGAATATCGATGGCGTTTCGCTTCGTGCATGCGGCCGATATTCATCTGGATTCGCCGCTTCGATCGCTCGCGCTGCGCAATCCCGAGCTTGCCGATCTGATCGGAAACGCGACGCGCCAGGCCTTCACCGGCATCATCGATCTGTGCCTCGCCGAGGAGGTCGATGCGCTCTTCCTAGCGGGCGATCTCTACGACGGCGATCAGACGTCGATGAAGACGGCGCGCTATTTCGCGAATCAGCTTCATCGCCTGGACCAGGCCGGTATCCGGGTCTTCATCGTTCGCGGCAATCACGATGCGCTGTCGCGCATCACCAAGGAACTGGTTCTCCCCGAGTCGGTCAAGGTCTTCAGCGGCCGCGCCGAGGCCATTGCCATCGAGGGTGCGGCCGGCAAGCCTCGCGTGGTGATCCACGGTATGAGTTTCGCGCAGCCTCACGCCCCGGACAGCCTGCTGCCGCGCTACAAGCCGCCCGTCGAGGGGGCAGTGAACGTCGGAATCCTGCACACGAGTCTGGCCGGGGCGCCCGGCCACGATCCCTATGCGCCGTGCAGCGTCGCCGATCTGCGCGCCACGGACTTCCGCTACTGGGCTCTCGGCCATGTTCACAAGCGCTTCGTCGCCGACGGTCCCTGTACCATCGTGATGCCCGGCAATCCGCAGGGCCGCGATATCAACGAGGCCGGCGCCAGGTCCGTCACCCTGGGCACGATCGCCGATGACGGTTCGATCCGCATCGAGGAGCGGTACACGAGCGTTGCGCAGTTCGAGAGGACCGTCGTCGACGCGAGCGGCATCGCCGAATGGCGCGACCTGATCGCGGCGACCGCCAAGGCAATGGAAAGGACCCGGGCAAGTGTCGCGGCGGGTCACCTGGTGGTCCGGTTGAAGATCGTCGGAAAGACCCCGCTGGCGTGGCGGATGCGCAGCGATCTCGATCTCCTGAGGGCCGATGTGGAGCACCGCGCCGCCGCGATGGGCGCCTGCAGCGTGGAGAAGCTGGAAATCGACTGCCAGCCTTTGGATATGCTCCCAGTGTCATCGGGCGACCCGATCGCGGAGTTGCGCCGGCTGATCGAGAGCGAGATCGTCCGCTCCGATGCGTTCCAGCGAGAGGCCCTCGAGATCGGCGAGGAGCTGAGGGGGCAACTGCCGCAGGAATGCCGGCATCTCCTCGGCGCCGACGAGGCGGGTCTCAGGGACTTCATTCTGTCGCTGGCCCAGGATGGAGCCGACGATGTGCTTGCCCGGCTTCATGCCCAGGCCAAAGCCGGAGAGGGCTGATGCGCCTAAGGCGGCTCGACCTCACGCGCTATGGCCGGTTCACCGGGCGCAGCATCGATTTCGGCCCGGCGGAGGAGGGCGCGCCCGATCTGCACATCATCTACGGTCCGAACGAGGCGGGTAAGTCGACGGCGTTGGCAGCCTTCCTGGATTTTCTGTTCGGGATCGAGCCGCGGTCGCGCTTCAACTTCCTTCATTCCTATCCGACGATGCGCATCGGCGCAGCGCTCGAGCTTGCGCGGGGCAGCCGGGAACTGGTCAGGGTGAAGCGGGCGCAGAACAGCCTCCTCGACGCCGGCGACCAGCCGGTCCCGGAGGCGCTCATCCAGGCGGAGCTGGGCAACATCGATCGCGACTCCTACCGGACGATGTTCTCGCTCGACGACGACACGCTGGAAAAGGGCGGCGAAAGCATCCTCGCGAGCAAGGGCGATCTCGGGCAGCTGCTGTTTTCGGCCAGCGCCGGCCTGTCCGATCTGGGCCGCAACCTCGAGGAGATCCGCGGCGAAGCCGACAGGTTCTACAAGTACCGCGCCCGGAGCGGAGAGCTGGCCGACCTCAAGGCCCGGCTGGCGACGTTACGGGCCGAACGAGAGAAGATCGATACCTTCGCCGCGCAATATGCCCTACTGGTCGCGACGCGTGACAAGGCCTTCAGCCTGTACAACGACGTCCTGGGAGAACGCGCCAGGATCGATTCCCGGTGCGGCGAGATTGCGCGACTGCTGATCGCCCTTCCTCGCCTTGGAGCGTTGCGAGAGATCCGGCAACGTCTCCTGCCGCTCGCCAATCTGCCGGACATTCCGCGCGACTGGGCCGAGCAGCTGCCCGGGATGCAGAAGGATGAGATCGCCCTGGAGACGCGGGCACAGGCCGTCGAGGACGAAGTAGCGAGGCTGGAAGGTGAACTGGCGGCGATCGTCGTCGATCCGGCCGCTCTCGCCCTGGCCCAACGGTTCAGCGGCCTCTCCGATCTCCGGGCCCGATACGTCACGGCGACTAAGGACATTCCGGAGCGTCGGCTGCAGTCGCGGGAGGTCGACCTCGTCATCTCCGGCATCCTCGAACGGATCGAACGCAAGGACGAGCCGGAGCCGGGCAGGCTGCTGCTGGGTGCGTCCATCGCGGCGTCCTTGCGAGCGTTGATCGAGAGCTGGTCGGGAATCGAGGCCGCCCTGAAGGCCGCCGAGAACGAACTCGAGGCCGCCAGAGGCCGCGTGGAGGAAGCACGGGTCCAGCTCGAGGAGGCTGGAGGCGCCAGAGAGAGCGAACGCAACCCGTCGAGCCTTGCCTCCACGCTCGGTCCGGTCGTGGCGGCCCTGCGGGCCGACGATCACGTGGCCCGGCGGCGGCTTGCCGACCGCGCGCATGCCACGCATCTGCGAGCGCTGGAAGAGCGACTCCGGGACCTGCACCCCTGGTCGGGCGATATTGAGCAGCTGGCGGCGTTGAAACTGCCGGACGCCAGTACCATCGAGCGGTGGAAGAAGGAGACCGCGGCCGCGCAACGGCAGGTCGACCGGCACGAGGACGATATCGAGCGGCTGACCACCGAGCGCGACAGGATCAAGGCGGAGCGCGACGCGCTGGGTGTCACCGGCGTCGTCGGCGATCAGGAAGCAAGCGAGGTTCGCATGGCGCGGGAGCGCGCCTGGGCCAGCCATCGACGGACCCTCGACGACGCCTCGGCCGATACGTTCGAGGCGGCTCTGCGTCAGGACGACATCGTGACGACGACCCGGCTCGGACACACGACCGACCTCGTGAAGCTTCAGGAGGCGAGCCGTGCGTTCGTGGTAGCGGAACAGGCCCTTGGGCGCGCCGTGGGCCTGCGCGATGCGGCGGCGGCGGTCTTGCAGCGTGTGGCTGACGAGATCGCGGCGGCGCTCGGCGCTGCGTCCCCGGCGCTGCCGGTCACGATGACGCTGCCGCAGCTGGAGGCCTGGCTGTCGCGGCGCGCCTTGGCCCTGGACGTGCGAGCGAACCTTCTCTCCGCGCGACACGACAGGGAAGGAGCGGACTCGGACGCGAGGGCGGCGCGCGACAGGCTCACGGCGGCGCTCGTCGCCAGAGGCATTGCGGTCGAAGCGGAGGCAAGCTTCGAGGGGCTTCTTGAAACGGCGCAGGGTGCGATCGATCAGGAGGGTGAACTCGAGAACCTGCGGACGGCGCTGGCCGCGCGCCAGCGCGACCTGCAGCGGCGGGAGCGGGAGGTGGAGAAAGTTTCTGCCTCGAGGAACGAGTGGACGTCGGCCTGGCAGGCTGCATGCAAGCCATGCTGGTTAGGCGATGCCGACCCGATGCCGTCGATGGGCGCGGTCCGCGAGATTCTGGCGGCACTGGTCGAGTTGCGCCCCGCTCTCGAGAAGCGCGCGGGGTTCGCTGACCGGATCGAAAAGATGGAGAACGACCAGGCGGCATTTGCTGCCGAACTCGAGGCCATGGCCGGGGAGATGGGCGTTACCTCGGCGGGGATCGCACCCCTCGATCTCGCCCGCGAACTCCAGCGCCGCGTCGATGCGGCGCGCGCGGCCGAGGCGGAGCGAATCGGCAAGAAGCGCGACCTCGAAGCGGCGCTGGCAAAGCAACGCGCTCTTGCCGAGGACGTCGCCATCCACGCGCGACTCAAAGCCGAACGGACGGGGTTCTTCGGAGTCCAGTCGCTCGGCGAGGTGGCCGTGAAGCTGCAGGCCATCGAAAGAAGGAGCGGGTTGCAGGAGCAGTACGATGCGGCGGTCCGCGACATTGTCGCGATGCTGCAGGTGGCGACGATCGACGAGGCCGAACGGCTGCTCGAGGACCTGGAGAGAGGCGCCCTCGAAGCCGAGTTGGCCGAGTTGAAGCCGCGGTCTGCCGATCTGGATCAGCGCTGCCGCGATCTCTTCTCCGAGCACAGCAAAGCCGTGGACGCCGTCGAAGCGGTGGGAGGCGACGACGCGGTCGCCCGGATTGAGGAGCAGCGGCGGACGACGCAGCTCGATGTCGAGGACAAGGCGTTGCATTACCTGCGGCTAAGGCTGGGCTCTGCCGCTGCCGAGCACGCCCTGCGGGCCTATCGCGAGCAGCACCGCAGCTCGATGATGGCGCGCGCGTCGGATGCGTTCAGGACGATCAGCCGTGGGACCTATGAGGGCCTGGCCACGCAGCCGGACAAGGACGGAGAGACGCTGATCGCCGTCGGCGCGGACGGCCGCTCGAAGATGGCGATGGAGTTGTCGAGAGGCGCCCGCTTCCAGCTCTACCTGGCGCTCCGGGTTGCCGGTTACCACGAGTTTGCCCGGTCACGTCCCTCGGTGCCGTTCGTCGCCGACGACATCATGGAGTCGTTCGACGACTTCCGCGCGGAGGAGGCCTTCCGCCTGTTCGCCGACATGGCCGGGGTCGGACAGGTGATCTATCTCACCCATCATCGCCACCTGGCGGAAATCGCCCTGCGCGTCTGTCCGACGGCCCGCCTTCACCAAATGGAAGCGTGATCGCCGAGTCTGGCCGCTTGCTGATTCCCCCTTCCTGCTCAAGAGTGACGCCGCTGAGTTTGGGAGGAAAAGAAAAGTGAAGATCACCGACGTCGTCTGCCACATCCTGAGCTGCAAGGTCGACAAGCCGTTCGTCTCGGCGCGCGGCTGGGTCTATGGTACGCGCTCGACCTGCCTCGTCGAGATCTCGACCGACGAGGGCATCACCGGCTGGGGCGAATGCTACGGTCCGGCGGCCGTCGCCAAGACCTTCGTCGAGACGCAGTACAAGGCGCGCGTGGTCGGCCGCGATCCGTTCGACGTCGAAGCGATCTGGGAAGACCTCTACAACAGGATCAAGGATTACGGCACGACCGGCATGGCGATCTCGGCCATCTCCGGCATCGACATCGCGCTGTGGGACATCATGGGCCGCGCCGTGAACAAGCCGGTGCACAAGCTGATCGGTGGCGCCTATCGCACCGAGGTCATTCCCTACGCGACCGGACTCTACTTCATCGACATGAACCGTCTGATCGACGAGGCGGTCGAGGAAGCGCTGGAGTTCAAGCACGCCGGCTTCCAGGCGATCAAGATGAAGATCGGCCTGGGCGACCTGAAGCTCGATGCGAAGCGGGTCACGGCGGTGCGCGAGGCGATCGGTCCGGACGTGAAGCTCGCGGTCGACGCCAATCACTGCTTCTCGGTGCCCAACGCCATCAAGCTCGGCCGCATGCTGGAGGAGCAGGACATCCTCTGGTTCGAGGAGCCGATCAGCCCCGAGGACCATGACGGCTATATCGAGGTGACACGCGCGCTCGATATGGCGGTGGCCGGCGGCGAGAACGATTTCACCCGCTGGGGCTTCCGCGACGTCATTGCGAGGAAGGCGATGGACATCGTGCAGCCCGACCTCTGCGCCGCCGGCGGCTTCTCGGAATGCCGCAAGATCGCAACGCTCGCCTCGGCCTTCGGCGTCGAATGCGTCCCGCACGCCTGGGGCTCGGCGATCGGGCTGGCCGCCACGGTGCAGTTCCTCGCCGCGCTGCCGGACCAGCCACCGGCCTTCCGGCCGATGCCGCCGATGCTCGAGTTCGAGCAGACGCCCAACCCGTTGCGCGATCACCTGGCGCAGGAGCCGATCGAGCAGAAGAAGGGCATCGTCAAGGTCCCGACGGGTCCCGGCCTCGGCATCGAAATCGATCGCGAGGTCCTGAAGAAATACAAGGTCGCGTGATCTCTGTCGTCCTGAGCGCAGCGAAGGACCTTGCGCCAGCCGCATAGGACTTGCCTGATCGTTCGGTGAGATCCTTCGCTGCGCTCAGGATGACAATGGAGCCGATATGAAAATCGTCGACGTAAAGGCCTATCCGACCAGCTATCGCGTGCCCAAGGAGCTGCAGGTGTCGCTGGGCATCGGCACCATGACCAAGCGCGACTGCGTGATGGTCAAGGTGACGACCGAGGACGGGATCGTGGGCTGGGGCGAAAGCCACCATGCGCGATCACCGGGCAGCATCGGGCACCTGATCAACACGACGCTGAAGGGCTTCGTGGTCGGCATGGACGCCACCGACACGGTCGGCATCTGGGCCAGGATCTACAAGTTCCAGCTCGGGAGTCACGGCATGGGCGCCGCCACCGCCATGGCGATGAGCGGCCTCGACCAGGCGCTGTGGGACATCAAGGGCAAGGCCGTGGGCTGGCCGCTCTACAAGCTGCTGGGCGGCTCCAACAGACCGGTGCCGGCCTATGCCGGTGGCATCTCGTTGGGTTACCAGGCGCCGGAGTCGCTGGCCGATGAGGCAGAACCCATGATCGCGGCGGGCTACAAGGCGCTGAAGCTCAGGGTCGGCGACAGCGTCAAGAACGACATTGCGCGCATGACCGCGGTGCGCAAGCGCTTCGGCGACGACATGGTGCTGCTGACCGACGCCAACACCGGCTACACGGTCGAGGATGTGCGGCGGGTGATGCCGGCGATGGACGAGCTGGGCATCTCCTGGCTGGAGGAGCCGTTCCCGGCGCACGACCACCGCTCCTACGCGATGGCCAAGGGCTGGGGCGTGACGCCGCTGGCGGCCGGCGAGAACCACTACACGCGCTTCGAGTTCCACCGGATCATCGAGGACGGCAACATCACCATCCTGCAGCCCGACCTGTCCAAGAGCGGCGGCATCACCGAGGTGCAGCGAATCGCGGCGGCGGCCTCGATGTGGAAGCTGCCGATCCACCCGCACAGTTCGATGACCGGCCTCAATCACGCCGTGTCGATCCACTTCCTGGCGTCGATCGACAATGGCGGCTACTTCGAGGCCGACCTCTCGGTGGCTAACAAGTTCCGCGACGAGCTGGGCAGCGCGCCCTGGGAGATCGGCAAGGACGGAAACGTCCGCCCGCTCGACAAGCCCGGCATCGGCGTCGAGATCGACGAAGAGTTCCTGATTGCCCACCCGGTGATCGAGGGGCCGGGCTACGTCTGAGCTGGAGAGGCTGTTTCAGCGCGAGTCAAACCGATACCCTCATCCTGAGGAGCCGCACGCAGTGCGGCGTCTCGAAGGATGGGTAACAAACGCGGTGCTGGCGCCCACCCTTCGAGACGCGGTCCTGCGGACCGCTCCTCAGGGTGAGGTGGTGCGGTCAGGAGTGGAAGACTCTACGTCGCCGGGATGAGATCGCTCGCCTTCTCCGCGATGGCGTTGGTCGCGGCGTAGGTGTTGCCCGAGACCATGGTCGGCATGCAGGAGGCATCGGCGACCCTCAGCCCCTCGAGGCCGATCACGCGCATGCTCAGCGGATCGACGACCGCCATCGGATCGGTGCCGAGCTTGGCCGTACCCACTGGATGATAGG
The DNA here is from genome assembly GCF_965279625.1 of Reyranella sp. Classification (GTDB taxonomy): domain Bacteria; phylum Pseudomonadota; class Alphaproteobacteria; order Reyranellales; family Reyranellaceae; genus Reyranella. The sequence goes on along the minus strand of NZ_OZ257251.1, from coordinate 2,853,362 downwards.
TCGTCGAGCCGGTGGCGCGGGCATGGGCCATCCATTGCTCGTCGGTCTGCACGCCGGGGCCGGGTAGGTTCTCCTCGACCACATGTTCCTTGAGCGGCGAGGTGTTGATCAGCTTGCGGAGATATTTCATCGCCGCCAGCAGCGCGTCGCGATCGTGCTGGACCGCCAGATAGTTGGGCTGGATCTCGGGCTTGGCCGCGGGATCCGAACTCAGCGCCTTCACGTGCCCGGTGCTCTCGGGCCGTAGCTGCGAACAGCCGAGCGTCATGCCAGGCACCGAATCCAGCACCGACGTGCCGTAGCTGCCGGGCGCGTAGCTGGCCGGCGCGAAATAGAGCTGCATGTCGGGCGTCTCGAGGCCCGGCCGCGTCTTGAAGTATCCGCCGGCATGGCTCGGGCTCGACGTCAGCAGGCCCTTGCGCGTGACGGCGTAGCGGATCACCTCGCCGACCAGCCGCAGCCCGTGGCTGCGCTCGTTCAGCGAGCCCGCGCCCTTCACCAGCGCCGAGACGCGCACGGCATAGTGGTCGCGCAGGTTGCGGCCGACGCCGGGCAAAGCGTGTTTCACCGCGACACCGATGGCGGCGAGATCCTCGGGGTGGCCGATGCCGGAGATCTGCAGGAGCTGCGGCGTGTTGATGGCGCCGCCGCTCAGGATCACGTCGCGGCGCGCGCGTATCGTTTTCATCTGGCCGTCGTGGCGGTAGGTGACGCCGACGGCCTTCCTGCCCTCGAGGTCGATCCGCTCGACCAGCGCGCGGGTGAGCACCTTAAGGTTCTGCCGGTCCATGGCGGGCCGCAGATAGGCATCGACGGGGCTCCAGCGCCGGCCGCGCTTCATCATCTGCTGATAAAGCATCGTGCCTTCCTGGTTGCCGCCGTTGTAGTCGGGCGAGCGCCTCAGCCCGAGCGCCTCGTTGGCGGCCATGAAGGCGTCGGACAGGTCGTGCGGATCGCGCTGGTCCTCGATGCTGAGGGGACCTGCACGGCCGCGCACCTCGTCGCTGCCGCCGACCCGGCTCTCGGCGCGCTTGAAGTAGGGCAGCAGGTCGTCCCACGACCAGCCGCGGCAGCCGAGCTGCGCCCAGGTGTCGTAGTCCGCCGACTGGCCGCGCACATAGAGATGGCCGTTGATCGAGCCCGAGCCGCCCAGCACCTTTCCGCGCGGAAATCTGATCTTCCGATCGTCGATGTGCGGCCCGGGCGCGGTCTCGTAGCCCCAGTTGAGATTGTCGTTGTAGACCGTCTTGTTGAAGCCGGCCGGCACCTTGATCCAGATATGGTTGTCCTTGCCACCGGCCTCGATGACGGCGACCGTATTCTGGCCCGAAGCGGACAGGCGATTGGCCAGCACGCAGCCCGCGGCACCGGCGCCCACGATGACGTAGTCGAACTCTTCCATTTTTATTCTCCCGTTCATTCATTGACCTCATCCTGAGGAGGTCGCGGGGCGACCGTCTCGAAGGATGGGCCACGGTCGCGATCTGTGGCCCATGCTTCGAGACGGCCGCTGCGCATCCTCCTCAGCATGAGGTTGGGCTAGGCGGCGACGACGAGCGTCGACGCCAGCTGGCGCACCGACTTCACCATTGCCATGGCGACCAGCTTGCCGGTCTTGCGGTTCTCCTCGCTGACGGCCACGTCTTCCATGAAGGTGAAGCGACCGAACGTGCCCCTGGCTTCCAGCTCGACAATGTGCGTGGAGATGGTGGGATCGGCCACAATGACGACACGTGTCCTGTCGAGACCCAGGCCGGCGATCGCAGCGGCGGCCGAGATGTTGACGTTCTGAGGATAGAGCCGCGCGCCCTCGCGTACCGGCCCGTCGAAGACGGTGTGCGGGGCCTTCAACGCGTCGAGATCGACCAGTGTCTCGGCAATGGTGCCCTTCCAGGCCGACGGATCCTTGCGCACCGTGACGGTGACGCTCTCCAGCCCACCGACCGCGGCGCTGCTCAGGATATCGAGCGCGCCGATGCCGGCCGACGGCAGGATCAGCCGCACGCCATTGGCCCTGGCGACGCCCAGCAGACGCTCGAACAGGACCGTGTCGGTGAAGGCGCCGACGGACGTCACGAGGAAATCCGCGCCGCTTTCCAGCACGCGTTGCCCGTATGTGCGGACGGCCTCATGCCCCGCGCATTCGGCCACGGCGTCGAAGGTGTGGCCGAAGAAACGGTCGGGCTCGTGGGTCAGCAGGCTATCCTCGGGCCGCGGGCGCTTTACCAGCGCCGCGACCAGATCGAGGTTCTCGATGTTGCCGGCCTTCAGCGCCGCCTCGACATGCTTGCCGATGGCGCCGTAGCCGATCATGCCCAGCCGGACCGCGGCCCTGGTCGTCACGAGAGGCGGCTCTCCACCCAGCGTGCCCAGGAGATGAGCTGGTCATCGCTGCCATGCTTGCCGATGAGCTGCACGGAGAGCGGCAGGCCGAACGGTCCCGTGTTGAAGGGCAGCGCGATGCAGGGTGTGCCGAGCAACGTCCAGAAGCGGTTGAAGAGCGGGTCGCCGGTGTTGCCGAGACCGGCCGGCGCTTCGCCCTTGGCTGACGGCGCCAGCAGGAGGTCGAACTTCTCCCAGGCGTCGTCGAGCTGGGCTACCGCCATCTTCTTGCGCTTCTTCGCGTCGGCATATTGCCTGGCCGTCACCGCGTCGCCGTCGATCATGCCCTGCTGCATCACCGGGGAGAGGAGATGCGGGAAGCGCTTGCGCTCCGGGGCGTAGGACTGCGTCGCTTCCTTGGTCATAATGCGGTGCTGCGCCTGCATCAGCCCGGTCCAGTCCTCCGGCGCCTGCCACTCGCGCACCTTTGCGCCGGCGGCGCGCAGCGCGCGGACGGCTTCGAGGATGTTCTTCTGATTGTACGGCTCCGCCAGGTCCCACCACGGGGTGCGGATCAGCCCGATGCGCGGCGGCTCGCGCACCGGATCGGCAGCTTCGTGGCCGTAGGCCGCGCGGATCAGGGCGAGGTCGTTGGCCTCGCGGGCGAAGAAGCCGAGCGTATCGAGCGACTTGGCGTAGGTCTTCACGCCCGTCATGTCGGCCCAGCCGTAGGTGCCCTTGTAGGCGACCACGCCGTTGAAGGCGCCGGGCCGGATCACCGAGCCCGCGGTCTGCGTGCCGTAGCCGACCGGCGCCATGAAGTCGGCGACCGCGGCCGCCGAGCCGGAAGAGGAGCCCGCCGGCGTGTGGCGGAGATTGTGCGGGTTGTGGGTCTTGCCGGCATGGGCGCCGGCGAACTCGGTCGTGACCGCCTTGCCCAGCACGAGGGCGCCGGCCTTCACGAGCTGTGTGACGCAGGCGGCGTCGAAGCCCGCGACATGGTCGCGATAGATCGGCGAGCCGCAGGTCGTGGGCATCGTCCTGGTCGAAATAATGTCCTTCACCGCGAGCGGCACGCCGTGCAGCGGGCCGATCGGTTTGGCACGCTTGTCGAGCAGGTCGGCGCGTTTGCGGGCACCTTCCGGATCGAGCGCCTCCCAGGCATGGACCTGGCCTTCGCGCTGCTCGATGCGGTCGAGGCAGGCCTCGACGAGGTCGCGGGCCTTCAGCCGCTTCTCGCCCATCCGTCGCACGGCCTCGCTGGCCGATAGCCTGTTCGGCGATTTCGCCATTCGCTCGTTCCCCCTTTTCAGCTCGTCCCGCGCATGATGACCGAGCGGCCGGCGGAAAGGTAGCCCGTGCCGGGGGCGCCGACTGGCATGCCGCTTGCTGCCGGGAGTCCATATCCGAGGAGGGCTCCATGGACATCGGTGTATTCATTCCGATCGGAAACAATGGCTGGCTGATCTCCACCACATCGCCGCAATACATGCCGAGCTTCGATCTCAACCGGCAGATCGTGCAGAAGGCCGAGGGCTACGGGCTCGATTTCGCCCTGTCGATGATCAAGCTGCGCGGCTTCGGCGGCGAGAGCGAGTTCTGGGACCACAACCTCGAATCCTTCACCCTGATGGCAGGACTGGCCGCCGTGACCGAGCGCATCCGGCTCTATGCCTCCGTGGCGGTGCTCACCATCCCGCCCGCCATCGTCGCGCGCATGGCCTCGACCATCGATTCGATCTCGAGTGGCCGGTTCGGCGTCAACATCGTGTCGGGCTGGGCCAAGGACGAGTACGAGCAGATGGGCCTGTGGCCGGGCGAGGCCTATTTCGGCTACCGCTACGACTACTCCACCGAGTTCGTGACGGTGATGAAGGAGCTCTGGGAAACCGGCACGTCCGACTTCAAGGGCAAGTACTTCCAGATGTCGGACTGCAAGCTCAGCCCTCGGCCGAAGGAGCCGATCAAGATCGTCAGCGCCGGCCAGAGCCCGCGCGGCATGGAGTTCGGGGCGACCTACTGCAACTACAATTTCACCCTGGGCAAGGGCGTCAACACGCCGACCGCCCATGCCCCGACCAACCAGCTGATGGTCGAGGCGGCCGAGAAGACCGGCCGCGACGTCGGCAACTACGTGCTGATGATGGTGATCGCCGACGAGACCGACGAGAAGGCGATGGCCAAGTGGAAGCTCTACAACGACGGGGCCGACATGGGCGCGATGGCCTGGATGTCGGGCCAGGCCGACGCCGATCCCAATGCCGCCGAGGGCGGGACCGCCAAGGCGATCTCCGCGCCCGAGGGGGCGATCAACTTCAACATGGGAACGCTGGTCGGCTCCTATGCCAGCGTGGCGAAGATGCTCGACGAATGCGCCACCGTGCCCGGCACCAAGGGCATCATGCTGACCTTCGACGACTTCCTGGCCGGCATGGACAAGTTCGGCCAGCACATCCAGCCGCTGATGAAGTGCCGCAGCGACCGCCTGGTCAAAGCCGCCGCTTAGGCCGAGCAACGCTCGGCCTGTGAGCGTCAGGCCGCGGCTTGGTCACAAGCCGCCACGCGAAGCGATGTCCGGGAGCGCCGCTTTCAGGGAGGACCTGCTACCATGGTCGTCATGACGACCATGGAACCCTCCCAACGCTGGCAACGTCACGGGCAGATGTCAGAGCCCGGGACTGGATCATTGAATTTCGACGAATTGCCCGTCGATGTCGGAGCACTCTGCCGGATCGTGCAGGGCGTGCTGATTCATTCCGACTGGCTCACGGCCTACGGCGTGAGCGAGGCCCAGTTCCGCACGGTCTCGCGCGAGACCTTGCCGCTGGCCGGCCGGCTCAGGCAGATCGCCGAACTCGATGGATCCGCGCTGACGGTGGAGCGGGCGCCGGACCGGCGCGCGGTCGGCACCTGTCGCGACTACGCGTTGATGCTGTGCGGCATGCTGCGCCAGCAAGGCGTGCCGGCACGCGTGCGCTGCGGCTTCGGGGCCTACTTCAAGAGGGAGTGGGAGGATCACTGGATCTGCGAGTACTGGCGCGAGGGGAGCTGGCGCCGTGCGGACGCCCAGCTCGATCGCATCATCGCGCCGCGTCTGGGCATCGGGTTCGATCTCGCGGACCTGCCGGACGACATGTTCATCACTGCCGGGGAAGCGTGGCTGCGTTGTCGTGCGGGCGAGGCCGATCCCCTGGACTTCGGACACGGTGCGCAGGCGAGCGGCCTGTGGTTCGTGCGAGTGAACGTCGTGCGCGACCATCATTCGGTGAACGGACGCGAGACGTCCGATTGGGATACGTGGCGGCAGGCGACGGCGGCGCACCACTTCCTATCCGAGGCCGAATGCGCCGCAGCCGACGAATTGGCCGCCCATCCGGAGAAGCCGACGGCCGAACCGCTTCCGCCGTGGCTCGGCCGTTGAGCTGACCGCGGTCAGTGCTCCTTCGTCGTCGGCGGCAGTGCTGCCGACGGCGTTGCCGGCTTGACGCCCATCCATCCCTTCACGGTCTCGCGGAAGCGCTGGAAGGCCACGTAGAGGCCCGGGATCACGAAGATGCCGAGGAACGAGGCGGCGATCATGCCGCCGAACACCGCGGTGCCGACGGCGCGCTGGGTGGCGGCGCCGGCGCCCGAGGAGATCACCAGCGGTACCAGTCCCAGGATGAAGGCGAACGAAGTCATCATGACGGCGCGGAACCGCAGGCTGGCGGCCGTCGTCGCCGCGGTGACGACGTCGGCTCCCTTCTCGCGTTCCGCCATCGCGAACTCGATGATCAGGATGGCGTTCTTGGCGGCGAGCGCGATCAGCACCACGATGCCGATCTGGGCGAAGATGTTGTTGTCGAGGCCGGCGATCAGCAGCGCCGTCACGGCACCGAACAGGCCGACGATGACCGACAGCAGCGCCGCCACCGGGATCGCCGTGCTCTCGTAGAGGCCGACCAGGAAGAGGTAGGCGAAGACGACGGCGAGACCCAGGATGAAGCCGGTCTGGCCGCTGGCCGCCTTTTCCTGCAGCGCCGTGCCCGTCCATTCGAAGCCGTAGCCGGCGGGCAGGGTACGGGTCGCGAGCTTCTCCATGGCGGCGATGGCGTCGCCCGAGGAGTAGCCCGGCGCGGGCGCGCCGTTCACCACCACCGAGCGCAGGTTGTTGTAGCGGACGACGGAGGAGGGCGCGGTGACCATCTCGATGTTGGCGACCGCCTGCAGCGGCACGAGTTCGCCGCTCGCCGCGCGCACCCGCACGCGGAACACGTCGTTCACCTTGCTGCGGTCGGAGGCATCGGCCTGCACCTTCACCTGCCAGGTTCGGCCGAACAGGTTGAAGTCGTTGGTATAGGCGCCGCCCAGCGCGGTCTGCATGGCGGAGAAGATGTCGGCGATCGATATGCCCAGCGCCTGGGCGCGTTCGCGGTCGAGCTTCAGGTTGATCTGCGGCGTCGAGGCGCTGTAGGTCGTGTAGACACCGGCGAGTTCAGGCACTTCCTGCGCCGAGATCATCACGCCGCGCGCCACGGCCGCGAGATCGGTGGGCGAGGCGCCGGCGAGCGACTGCACCACGAATTCGAAGCCCGACGAATTGCCCAGGCCCATGATGGGCGGCAGGTTGAAGGCGAAGACGTTTGCGGAAGCGATCTGGCTGAAGGCGATGTTGAGTTCCTTCAGGGCCTGGAACACCGAGAGCGAGGCGTCCTTTCTCTGATCGAACGGCTTCAGCTCGACCACGACCAGCGCACGGTTGGGCAAGGCCAGGCCGTCGATCAGGCTGTAGCCCGAGACGGTAAAGACGCTCTGCTTCCAGGGCTTGTCGGCAATGGTCTTCTCGACTTCCGCGACGGCCGCGAGCGTGCGGTTGGTCGAGGCCGCATCGGGGAGCTGCACTTCGGCCATGAAGGCGCCCTGGTCCTCGTCGGGCAGGAAGCCCGAGGGCACCATGGAGCCGATGCCGCCGGTCGCGGCGGCGAAGCCCACGACCAGCAGGAGGGCCACGATGCCGCGACGTGCCAGCGGCGTCACGAGCTTGGTGTAGCCGTCGCGCGTCCGGTCGATGCGGCCCTGCATCCATCCCATGACGCCGGTCGGCTTCTTGCGGTGGCGCAGGATCAGCGAACAGAGGGCGGGCGACAGCGACAGCGCGTTGATCGCCGAGATGATCATCGAGACCGACACGGCCACGGCGAACTGGGCGTAGAGCTGGCCCGAGATGCCGGGGATGAAGGCGGTCGGGATGAAGACCGACAGCAGCACCAGCGTGATCGCGATGATCGGGCCTGTGACCTGGCCCATGGCCTTCTCGGTCGCCTGGGCGACCGTGAGTTCGGGCTCGTGCTCCAGGATGTGCTCGACCGCCTCGACCACGACGATGGCGTCGTCGACCACGATGCCGATCGCCAGCACGAGCGCCAGCAGCGAGATCGTGTTGGCCGAGTAGCCCAGCGCCAGCATGACGGCGAAAGTGCCGATCAGCGCCACCGGCACCGCGATGATCGGGATCAGCGTGGCGCGCAGGTTGCCGAGGAAGATGAAGACGACGATGCCGACCAGCACGAAGGCCTCGATCAGCGTCTTGATCACGCTCTTGATCGTGGCCTGCACGAAGACCGTCGTGTCGTACATGACGTTGTACGCGACATCCTCGGGAAAGCGCGGCTCCATCGCCTTGATCGCGTCGCGTACGCCCTGGGCGGTGGCCAGCGCGTTGGCGCCGGGCAGCTGGTAGATCTGGATGCCGGCCGCGGCCTGACCGTTGTAGCGGCCGAGCTGGTCGCTGGTCTTGGCGCCGAGCTCGACGCGGGCGATGTCCTTGACGCGGACAAGGGCGCCGTCGGACTTGGCGCGCACCACGATGTTCTCGAATTCCTCGACGGTGACGAGGCGGCCTTGCGTCGTGATGTTGAGCTGGAAGCTGACATCGTCGAGCAGCGGCGCCGCGCCCACCAGACCGACGGCGGCCTGGACGTTCTGCGCCTGTACCGCCTGCACCACCTCGTTGGGGGTGATGTCGAGGCTCGCCATGCGCTCGAGGTTCAGCCAGATGCGCATGGAATAGTCGAGCGCGCCAAACAGCGTGGCGTCGCCGACGCCCGGCACGCGCCGCAGCGTGTCGAGCAGGGTGATGGTCGTGAAGTTCGACAGGAACAGGGCGTCGCGCGAGCCATTGGGCGAATAGACGGCCACGACCTGCAGCAGGGCCGAGGACTGCTTCTTGGTCGTGACGCCCAGCCGCTGCACCTCGGGTGGCAGCAGGGCAAGCGCCTGGTTGACCCGGTTGGTGACGTTGACGGTGTTGAGGTCGGGATTGGAGCCGACCTCGAAGCTGATGGTGAGCTGGTAGCTGCCGTCGCCGCCCGACGTCGACTTCATGTAGATCATGCGCTCGACGCCGTTGACCTGCGCCTCGATGACCTGCGCCACGCTTTCCTCGACCGCCTGCGCCGACGCGCCGGGATAGGTCGCGGTGACGCGGACCTGCGGCGGCACGATGTCGGGGAACTGCGCTACCGGCATCGCCGTCATGGCGATGATGCCGGCGATGGTGATGACGGTCGAGATGACGAACGCCAGCCGCGGGCGGCGGATGAACAGCGACGAGATCGTCATGGCTATTGCTTCTGCGTCGAGGCAGAGGGGGGCGCCACGGTGGGATTGACCGTCATGCCCGGCCGTACGCGCTGCTGGCCCTGCACGATGACCCTTTCGCCGGCCTGAAGGCCGGAGGTGATGGCGACCATGCCGTCACGCGACACCCCGGTCCTGACGCGCTTCTGCTCGACCGCGTTCTTGTCGTTGACGACGAAGAGATAGGCGCCGGTCTGGTCCTGGGCGATGGCGGCTTGCGGCACGGCGACGGAGGTCGGCACCTTCTCGCCTTCGATGATGACCCGCAGGGTCTGGCCATCGGTCAGCATGCCGTCCGGATTGGGGAAGGTGGCGCGGACGATCTGGCCATCGGTCTTGGCGTCGACCGTGTTGTCGATGAAGTCGATCTTGCCCTTTTCCTTGTAGATCGTGCCGTCGGCCAGGCGGATGCGCACCACGATGCCGTTCGGGTCGGTCGCCTGGTCCCGCCGTGCTTCGAGCAGCTCGCGCTGCGTCACGGGGAAGAGCACGCGGATCGGGTTTTCGCTGACGACCGTCGCCAGCACGCCCGATTCGGGGCTGACGAGATTGCCCGGCGAGAAGGCGGCGCGACCGATGCGACCGTCAATCGGCGACTTGATGTCGGTGTAGGAGAGCTGGAGTTCGACGTCGCGGAGCTGGGCGTTGGCGTCCTCGACCTGCGCCTTGGCCTGGAGCTGCTCGGAGAGCCGCTGGTCGTAGGTGACCTGGGTGCCGGTGTTGGTGCGCAGCAGCTCGGCGGCGCGCTTCAGCTGAAGCTCGGCATTCGCCAGCGCCGCGCGCGCGGCATCACCCTGCGCCTTCTTCTGGTCGACCGCCGCCTGGTAGGTCTCGGGTTCGATGGTGAAGACGACCTGGTCTTTCTTGACCTGATCGCCGTCGGCGAACTTGCGCGGACCGAGGAAGCCCTTCACCCGGGCCCGCAGCTCGACCTTGTCGACGGCAGCGGCGCGGCCGATGAACTCGGCCTGGTCGGCGATCGGTTTCAGTTCGGCAGCCTGGACGAGCACGGCGGGGGGTGGGGCGCCCGGCTGCTGAGCGAGAGCCGGGGCCAAGCTGCAGGCAGCCCAAAGCGCCGCAGCGACGAGCATCGAAGCCGTCGAACGTCGGTCTTTCATCTTGAAGTCCCCGCTCAAAAGTATCGGCGGAACAGTGCCTTAATTCGCCCAAATGGTCACGGCAATTCAGGGGAGATGGGCCTTGCAACATAGCGCGTGATCGGAGAGGAGTCTGGAATGGCGGCATGGCGGTGGTTTGGTATCGTTCTGGCGACGGCATGTGCCGTCGCGTCCTTCAACGCTGCCGCACAGACACCGTCGCAGACGCCTGCCCCCTCAACCGGCAGTCAGGCGCAACGCAGTTCCTTCGCCAACCCCGCCGAATACGACAGCTACATGGCGGCGCTGAACACCAAGGACCCGGCGCGCCGGGCGCAGGCGATGGAGGTGTTCATCGCCTGGTATCCGGCAAGCGCCCTGCGGCTGGACGCCCATGAGCAGGCGATCTCGGCCTGGCAGGCCGCCAACCAGCCGGGCAAGGCGGATGTGCTGGTCGCGCGCCTGCTGCAGGTCGATCCGGACAATGTGCGCGCGCTGGCCAACCGGGCCTATGTCGGACGCCTCAAGGCCGCGGGCGGGGACACCTCAGCGCTGGCGGCGGCTGTCACGGCGGCGGAGCGCGGTCTCGCCGTGATGCCCAAGTGGCAGAAGCCCGCTTTGCTGGACGATGCCGGCTTCGCGCAGGTGAAGGAGCAGATGGCCGGCGTCTTCAACGGCGTGCTTGGCTTCGCGGCGTTGCAGGCCAAGGATTACGACAAGGCGCGCGAATACTATCGCCTGGCCGTGGAAGCCGACCCGGCCAATCTCCAGGACGTCTATCAGTATGCGGTGGCCCAACTCGAGGGATCGCCGGTCGATGCGCTGGGCTTCTGGTACGGTGCCCGCTCGATCGCCATCGCCAGGGCGGCGAAGAACGATTCCGCCGCGCAGGACATCGATCGCTACGTTCGCTCGCGCTACAGCGTCTATCGCGGCAGCGAGGAGGGTTGGGATGCGATCGTCTCGCGCGTCGCCAACGAGACGGCGCCGGCCGCCAACTTCAAGAAGTCGATTCCGCGGGCGATGACGCCGCCGGATCGGGCGCTGGAGATCCTCGAAGACAACGAGCCGGCCAAGCTCTCGCCCGCGCAGTGGGTGCTTGTGCTGCGCCATCGCGACGTCAGCCCGGCCAACAAGCGGGCTGCCGAGGCGGTCTGGAAGGCGATCGGTGACAGGCAGCAGGGCGGCCAGCGGTTGAAGCTTCCGTTCAAGGTGATCACCGCCACGCCGGAGCGTATCGAAGGCGCCATCACCGACGAGGCTCAGGCCGGCGATGTCGTCGAGCTCGAGGTGACGATGATGCGTCCGCTCAGCCCCCTGCCTGCCGTGGGGTCGAAGATCTTCATGTTCGGCACGTTGAGCGACTACCGGACCCAGCCGTTCCTGTTCCGCCTGACCCGCGCGGAACTGGCGCCGGAATCGCTGCCGGTGGCCGGCGGTCCCTGCGCCGATCCGCGACCGCAAATGTGCACGAAGGACTATCGTCCGGCCTGCGGCCAGCTGCGTGACGGGACGCGCAAGACCTACGGCAACGCCTGTACGGCCTGCAGCGATCCGCAGGTCGTGACCCAGGGCGCCGGCGCCTGCCCGTGATCGCTCGATACTCTCCGCGCGTCAGACGACGAGGAGATTGTCGGTGTTCGTCGTGATGGCGATCACGATGTCCTGGAAGTCGTTGTCGCCGTTGAACTGGTCCTCGAAGCCGATCTGAAGTTCGCGGCCGCCCATCGTTACGCCGGACAGCGCCTGGTGGGCATCGCCGGGATTGAGTGTCGAGAACGAGTGGAAGATGGCGGCAGTGCTGAGCTGGCCGAGGGTCGCGCTGCGCAAGGCCGGCGGCAGGCCGTCGTCCAGATCCGTCGCGGTCGGCGTACCGGGCACAACGAAGGACAGGTTGTCAGGCAGGTTGCCGTAGCGATTGAAGCCATCCTGGATCAGGAAGAATCCGATCTTCTGGCCGTCGGCGGGTGAGCCCAGGCTGACGGTCCGCGCGTCCGCGGCGACGTTCAGTGTGTTGGCGAAAACAACATGTACGTCGAAGATCTTGCCGTCGGTGTCGACCCGATAGGTGCCGAGTGTGTTCGCGTAGGCCGAGTCCGCCGATTTCAGCGTGAGCGAGAAAGTCGCCGCGCCGCCGCCGGTGAGGAAGGCCTGGTCGACAATGCCGTTGATTTTGGAGGGAGCGACGGAGACGCCTTCCTTCAGTTCGAGCAGATGATTCTGGAAGGTGACCGTCGTATGAGCGTCGACCCCGGTGCCGCGCGCCGCCGTCAGGAATTCACCGTTCGAGAAATCGCCCTCGACCTGGAAGGACACGCCACCGACCGCGAGCGTCGCCGAGCTCGTGCCGAGGGTCACGGAGAGGTTGTTGCGCCCGATCAGCGCGCCGGTGACATCGATCGCGTCGCCTGGGGCAAAGCCCGAGATCAGGTCGCCGTTCAGGTCCGCCAGCGTGTCGCGCACCATGTCGTGGCCGCCACCGAGATCGATATTGTCGTCGCCCAGCTTGCCGCTCAGCAGGTCGTCGCCCAGCCCGCCCGCAATCATGTCGTTGCGCAGCGAGCCGATCAGCGTCACCGCCGTTGCATGACCCTGGTTGCTGACGGTGAATCCCTGCGGCAAGGCAATGGAGTCGGACACGTGGGACAGGTCGATATGATGGCCGTCGGCCACGAGGATGACCCGACCGCGATTGGTCGTTGCACCGGTGGGAGTCCAGTCGGCAACCAGCCGCGCGCGCAGCAAGCCCGCCGTGTCGACGTTGATCTCGTCGGCGCCGAGACCGAGGTCGAAAACGTCGGCTTCGCCAGCATCGACGGCGAACCTGTCGCGCCCGAGCCCGCCCGTCATCAAGTCGCTGCCGTCGACGCCGAAGAGCCAGTCGTCGCCGTTGCCGCCGGTGATGGAATCGTCTCTCCCCGACCCATACAGCACGACCGCCGTGTCGTTGCCGATATTGTGGAGCGTGTAACCGCGGCCGGTATCAAAGGCCTGCTTCAGGCTGACATTGTGGCCGTTCGCCTGAACGGTTGTGTTGCCAAGGTTGAACGTCTGCGACGTTGCCGTCCAGGTATCGGCAACGTGCGCCAGCAACGAAACGCCCGATCCGACGCGAAAGAAGTCGGCGCCGCCGAGCCCCAGATCGGTGATGATATCGGTGCCGGTAACGGCGAATTCGTCGATGCCGAGGCCGCCGGTCAACGTGTTGCTGCCGGTGGAGCCGACGAGCCTGTTGTCCTGCGCATTGCCCTTGATCGTATCGTCGCCGGATCCGCCGATCGCGGTCTCGATGATCGTGTTGAAATCGATCGCGAGATTGTTGACGAGGCCGGCGGAACTCGAGAATGAACCGGGCTCCAGGTTGATTTTCAGATCGTGGGTATCGCCCGAGAGATTGAGCGTGTTGTTGGTCCCGGTGCTGAACAGCGTGACGACGGGATCGGGGAAATCCCTGTCAAAATCGTAGAACTGGGCAAGCGGCCCCGTGATGTTGGTGTTGTAGCCAAACGTATCGTCACCGTTGAGGGGCGAGTTCGTCGGCGCGCCGTACACCCGCTGCAGAGCAAGAATGTCGAGCAACATCGGCGTCGACGGACGGATTTGATGCCAGTCGGTCCCCGGCACCGGATAGGACGGGGAGTACGGCGTTACATCCCATTCGGCAACGTACGACATGATCGTCCATTGACGCGTGTCGTAAACACCAAACTGCTGTGTCTGTAGATCGATGGCGTAGTTGTACGGCCCGCCATGTCCCAGGCTGAGGACGTGTCCGATCTCGTGAAGGAGGTTGATGTGTTGGGGCGAGCCAAGCGGTTGTGCCCCGCCGAAGGTGTCGCCGTTCGCATTCGTGAACCACGACGTCGCCGAGTCTATCGTCGCTGCCTGCGATGCTCCGTCCGCGATAGGGGGCGGGTTGAGCGGATAATTGGCATTCCCGGTGCTTCCGTCGATGCGTTGGAAGGTGACATTTGAATTGCTGCTCACAGATGGCGCGAAGGTGATGTTCGCAAAGGCCGACCACAGCGCCAACGCGTCTGTGGCTGTCTGCTTCTCCAAATCCGTCCAACCAGACGCGGCATCGAACCAATAGGTGATCGTGCCGCTGCCGGTGCCGATGAGGGGGTCACCCCACTTCTGGATTGTTTGATAGTGGGGGCTGGCGACGTGCCCTGTGCTGTCGACGGAGGAGAGAAAGGTTACTTCGGCGTCTACGTCTGAGAGCGTAACCATGCGTCCCCCGCGGTCGGACTACGTCACATCAGGAATGCGTAAATCGGGCTAAAGTTGCAAGGGCAATTGGAAGTCGCGGTAAGCATCGAGGAGGAGTTCTCCTCGATGCTTTGAGCGGGGAGGGGAGCGCCTTAGTGAGCCAGCAGCAGCGGAACGCGGCAGGATGAGATCACCTTGCCGGTGGCGCCGCCCAGGCCGAGGAAGCTCATCATCTGGCCGCGGCCATAGGCGCCCATGACGAGCAGGTCGGAACCCTTGCCGTGCGTGTAATCGAGCAAGGCGCGGCCGCGGGCGCGGCCCGACACGGCGCCGGGATCGATCGCGTCGATGGTGGCGTTGATGCCATGCCGGCCGAGATTGCGCGCGAGATAGGACGCGCCGACATCGTCGGCCTTCGAGCCGACGACCAGCAGCGTGATGGAACTGGCCTTCGCCAGGAACGGCAGGGAATATTCGACGGCGCGAGCGGCCTGGAAGCTGCCGTTCCAGGCGACGATGATCGAGCCGAAGCCGCCGGTGCCGGCATTCGGCGGGGCGATCATGACGGGGCGCGCGCATTCGTGGATGGCGGCCTCGACGGTGGCGGGCGCCACGTTCTCGGGGTCGGAACCCGGCCGGCCGAGAACCAGCAGGTCGGAACAGCGGCCCATCGCCACCAGCGTGTCGAGCGTCGCCGTCTCGGCGGCGGTGTAGGTCGAGCCCGCATGGGCAGCGAGCAGTTCCTTGTAGGCGCGGTCCGATTCCTTGGCTCGCTCTTCGAGGCGCTCGTCGTCGAGGTTCATGATCAGCGGCATCGCCTCGCCGCTCATGGCAAGGCCGCCGATCGCGCCGCCCGCCGGCCCGACAGGCAGATGCAGTGCGTCCACGCTGGCGTCGAAGATGCCGGCAACCCGCGCGGCCAGCCGGAAGGACATCGCGGCATCGGGACCGCCTTCGGACACGGCCAGAATCGACTTCAACATGGAATACTCCCCCAGGGATCTTCAGGACGCGCGATTAAGGGGCGGCGGCGCCCTTGGTGCAAGCCAAGTCTTTCGGCCGGCGGCTCAGCTTCGCGCCGCCTGTGCGAGACCGGTCATCAGCTCTGCGACACCGCCCAGCTCCTGGCCGGCATTGCGTGCGCTTTGGAGGACTTCGTCGATCGATCTGCCGTTGGCGAGCGATGCAGCGCCCCACAACAACGCCGAACGCATGCCGCTCTTGCAGAAGGCAATGACCCTTGTGTCACCTTCCGAGAGCAGGTCGGCGAAGGCGCGGACCTGATCGGGCGTCGCGCGCGGGCCGGAAAAGGGCAGGTCGAGAAACTTCAGCCCGGCTGATTCGGCGGCCGCGCGCAGGTCGGCCGCCTTCGGCTGGCCGAAGAAGGCCTCGCCGTCGGGCCGGTTGTTCACGACGGCCGTGAAGCCTGCCGCGGCCAGTTCGTTCATGTCCTCGGGCTTCAGCTGGCCCGAGACGGAGACACGGTCATCGACCGGGAAGAGGGGAAGGCTCATGACGACAACTCGCGTTTGCGGATCCAATGGATGAACGGCAGGGCCAGCAGCACCATCCAGAGCTTGCCCAGGACCTGGCCGGCCAGGTACTCGAGGCTGCCGAAGGCGAGCCAGAGGAAGAGGATGCTGTCGGCGATCAAGCCGACGACGCTGGACGCCAGCACGGCCAGGACCAGGCCGCGCGATTGCAACGGCGTGTAGACTGCAAAGTCGGCCAGTTCGGACAAGAGGAAGGCCGTGGCCGAGGCAATGAGAAGCTGCGGCGGCGCGACGGCTCCTGAAAGGGCTGCGCCCGCCACGATGGCGGTGACGGCGACGCCACGGCCGAGCCGGCGCTGCACGAGATCGCGCAGCACCAGCGCCAGGCCGATCATCAATACCCCCGATGGCGCCATCAGCGGCTTGTCGCCCGGGCCCCAGGGCCACACCGGCACCAGGCAGGGGCCCTGCGGCACGCAGACGGCGCCGACATTGCCGATCATCCAGTTCGCGAGCGGGATGCAGGCGATGAAACCGAGGAAGTAGGACAGGCCTTCGAGCTTGGCCCGCATGGACAAATTCATGCCCGCGCTCCTAGCAGGTCCGCTGCACTACTGGAACCCTGGGGAACCCGCCCGCAATGGTTGCGTTAGATCGCACACAATCCAGGAGACATTTATGCAGCCCCTCGCCCGCCGTTCGGTTCTGTTCGGCGCCACCGCCCTCGCGGTTCTTTCCGCCACTGCCGCGTTCGCGGTCAACGCCCTGCCGGACGCCCGCTTCGTGGGCTTTGCCCAGGAATTCAACGACTTCGAAATCGCTTCGGGTCGGCTCGCGCTCGCCAAGTCGACGAACGAGAATGTCCGGGGCTTTGCGGCCCGCATGGTGGCCGATCAGACCGAGGCGGCGCAGTACCTGAGCAAGTCGCGTCAGGAAGCGGGCGTCTCTTACGCGCCCGATCCCGCCAACGCGCCAGGCTGGACGGCCACGCTGCAGCGCCTGAACGTGCTGGAGGGCGTCGAATTCGACACCGCCTATGCCAACGCCCAGCTCGCGGCCCATATCGATGCCAACGCGCAGTACGGCGCCTATTCGCAAGACGGCGGCAACGGCGCACTCCGCCGCTACGCCCAGGGCCAGCTCCCGAAGATCCAGCAGAACCTGACCGGCGCGCGTCAGCTCGCGGGCGGCCGCTAGCACTCGCTAGATCGAGGGCTTGCCCTCGCGCCAGGCTACGAACCCCCGCTTGCGCAAGGCGCAGGCGGGGCATTCGCCGCAGCCGTATCCCCATTCATGCCGCGCCCCACGCACGCTGTCGTAGCAGGTGTGGGTGTGTTCCAGGATCAGGTCGACAAGCGGCTGTCCTCCCAGTTGGTGGGAGAGGCCCCAAGTCTCGGCCTTGTCGAGCCACATCAGCGGCGTGTGCAGGACGAAGGCGCGATCCATGCCGAGGTTGAGCGTGACCTGCAGAGCCTTGATCGTGTTGTCGCGGCAGTCGGGATAGCCGGAGAAATCTGTCTCGCACATGCCGCCCACCAGGTTGCGGATGTCGCGCCGCCAGGCGACGGCGGCGGCGAAGGTGAAGAACAGGAGATTGCGGCCCGGCACGAAGCTGTTGGGCAAGCCGTCCTTCTCCATCGCGAAGGCGACGTCACGCGTCAGTGACGTGTCACTGATTTGTCCCAGCACGCCCATGTCGATGAAATGGTCTTCGCCCAGCCGGTCCGCCCAGTGCGGAAAGCTGCGCCTGACCTGGTCGAGGACGATAAGTCGTTGATCCAGCTCGATTCGGTGCCGCTGACGGTAGTCGAAAGCGACCGTCTCGACATGCGTGAATCGTTCTAGCGCCCAGGCCAGACACGTGGTGGAGTCCTGTCCACCGGAAAAGAGGACGAGGGCAGATCGGGCATCGTTCATGAGGGGCTTTATCGCCCGCAACCTCTCTCCGCGCTACAGCGTAGGCTTGTGTACCGGACCCATCACCACAGACGGGGGAACCCATGTTCGTCTCCGATATCCTGTCGCTCAAGGGCGGTCTCGTTTACACGGTCATACCGGGCACCTCGGTCGGCCAGATTTCCCAGCAGCTCAGCACGCGTCACATCGGCTCGGTGCTGATCCTCGATGCCGACGATTCGATCGCCGGCATCGTCTCCGAACGCGACCTCGTGCGGGCCTTCGCCACGCACGGCGTCGCCGCCCTCGACCTCGAGGCAAGCTCCGTCATGACGCGCGACGTCGTAACCTGCGATCCCGACGATTCGATCGAGCATGTCATGCAGCTCATGACGCGCGGTCGCTTTCGTCACCTGCCGGTCGTCCGCCACGGCGAACTGCTGGGCCTGGTCTCGATCGGCGACGTGGTGAAGGCGCGTCTCGAAGAGGCGCATCACGAGACCGAGGCACTGCGCGCCTACATCGTCGCGGGCTGACGGCACCGCTTAAGTTCGCAATCGATCTCCGCTAGGGTCCCGGCCGGACCCTGGGCGGAGATCGCATGTCATTACCCCTGCAAGGCAAGGTCGCGCTGGTAACCGGCGCGGGCAAGAATATCGGCCGCACGATCGCGCTGACCCTGGCGCGCGATGGCGCGGCCCTCGTGGTCAATGGCCGCTCGGACAAGGCGGCGGTCGACGCGGTTGTGGCCGAGATCGAGGCCGCCGGGGGCAAGGCGATGGCCGCAATGGGCGACGTCTCCGATCCCGCCGTGCCGCCGCGTCTCGCGGCCGAGGCTGCCGCGAAGTTCGGCGGTGTCGACATCCTGGTCAGCAATGCGGGGCTGCGCCGCCAGACCGCCTTCCTCGACATGTCGTTCGACGAGTGGCGCGAGATCATGTCGGTCGCGCTCGACGGCGCCTTTCTGCTGGGCAAGGCGATCGTGCCGCAGATGGTGGCGCGCGGCGGCGGTGCCTTCGTGGCGCTGTCCGGCATCTCCACCCATGTCGGCACGCCCAACCGCTGTCACGTGTCGGCCTCAAAGTCGGGCCTCGAAGGGTTGATGCGGGCGCTGGCGGTCGAATTGGCGCCGCACAAGATCACCTGCAATGCGCTGGCGCCTGGCGCAATCGACACGACGCGCGGCGCAGCAGCGGGCGCGCGTCCGGCGGTGAACCGTCCGATTCCGCTGAAGCGCTTCGGCACAGTCGAGGAGATCGCGGCCATGGTGCGGCTGCTGGTCGGGCCAGAAGGCACCTTCATCACCGGCCAGACGATCCACGTGAACGGCGGCGAGTTCCTGACATGAGAAACCTGATCACCGATGTGCCGGGCGTGCTGGTCGGCAATGCCCAGGACATGCGCGCCGCCACAGGCGCCACGGTCGCGATCTTCGAGCAGGGCGCCGTCGCCAGCATCTCGACCCTGGGCGGGGCGCCGGGCGACCGGATGGGCACGTCGCTCGAGCCCGAGATGGTGGGCCAGGCGATCGATGCCGTCGTGCTGTCGGGCGGCTCGGTCTATGGGCTTGACGCTGCGGGCGGTGCTTCGGCTGTGCTCTGCCAGCGCGGGCAGGGCCGGACGTTCGGCGGACTGGCCATTCCCGTGGCGGTGCAGGCTATCCTGTTCGACCTGATCAATGGCGGCGAGAAGGACTGGATGCGCGAGCCGGTGAAGCACGAGCCGCCCTACTGGAATCTGGGCCGTGACGCCGCGCTGGTGGCGGCGCACGACTTTGCGCTCGGCACGGCGGGTGCCGGTGTCGGCGCCACCACGGCGGGACTGAAGGGCGGCCTGGGTTCGACCAGTGCGAAGACGAGCCAGGGCTTCACCGTCGGCGCGCTCGTTGCGGTCAATGCGGTAGGCTCGGCCACGATCGGCAGCAGTCCGCATTTCTGGGCGGGCGCCTACGAGCAGGGAAGCGAGTTCGGCGGCCTCGGCTGGCCGGCCCGGCTGCCCGACGATGCGCTCAAGATGCGCTTCAAGGGACAGCCCTTGCCCGTCACGGCGACCACCATCGCGCTGGTGGCCACGGATGCGACTCTGACGAAGGCGGAGTGCAAGCGGCTCGCCATCATGGCGAACGACGGACTGTCCAGGTCGCTGCGTCCCGTGCATGCGCCGAACGACGGCGACACGGTGTTTGCCGCCGCGACCGGCAAGGCGGGCCGCGGCGGTGAGCCGCCGGTCCTCACGGAACTCGGCACGGTGGCGGCCGATTGCCTGGCGCGGGCGGTGGCGCGCGGCGTCTACGAGGCGACGGCGCTGCCTTTCGCGAATGCCGTGCCGGACTGGAAGACGAAGTTTGGAGGCGGTCGGCCATGAGCTATCTGGTCGTTTTCGTGGGCGCCGGCATCGGCGGCGCCGCCCGACACGGGATGAACATCTGGGTCGCGCGCCTTCTGGGCTCGCACTTCCCCTGGCACACGCTCGTGATCAACATCCTGGGGTCCATCGTGATGGGACTGATCACGGGCTGGTTCGCCGAACGGATCGGTGCGGCCGGTCATCTTCGCCTGTTCCTGGCGACGGGCGTGATGGGCGGCTTCACGACTTTTTCTGCCTTCTCGCTTGATGCCGTGCTGCTGTGGGAGCGGCATGAATATCTGATGGCGGGCCTGTATGTCGGCGGTTCGGTCGCCGGCGCCATCGCGGGCCTCGCCGCCGCGCTGTGGATCATGGGCAAGGCGCTGGCGTGAGCCAGTCGCAGGTTTTCGACGTCGTCGTTCTGGGCGGCGGCGCCGCGGGATTGATGTGTGCGATGCGGGCGGGCCAGCGCGGCCGCAAGGTCCTGCTGCTCGACCATGCCGAGAAGGTCGGCAAGAAGATCCTGATCTCGGGCGGCGGGCGTTGCAATTTCACCAACCTCGACGCGCGGCCCGAGGCCTTCCTCTCGGCCAATCCACACTTCTGCAAATCGGCGCTGGCGCGCTACACGCAGCACGACTTCATCGATCTGGTGAACAAGCACCGTATCGCCTGGCACGAGAAGACGCTGGGCCAGCTCTTCTGCGACGGTTCGGCCCGCCAGATCGTGGCGATGCTTCTGGACGAATGCGCGGCGGTCGGGGTCGACGTGCGGGTGGCGCACAAGATCACGCGCGTGGAAAAGTCCGACCGCTTCACGGTGATGACGGACCACGGCGATTTCTCCGCGGCCTCCGTCGTGCTGGCGACCGGCGGCCTGTCGATCCCGAAGATGGGCGCGACCGGCTTCGCGCACGAGGTGGCGCGCCACTTCAAGCTGCGTATCACCGACACGCGGCCTGGCCTCGTGCCCTTCACGGCGCGCGTGCCGGACATCGCCGGCGTGGCGCTCGACGTGGTGGCGAGCGTCGGCCGCACGCGCTTCCGCGAGGCCATGCTGTTCACCCATCGCGGTCTCTCGGGGCCCGCGATCCTGCAGATTTCCTCCTACTGGCAGCCGCGCCAGGAGATCACGGTCGACCTGCTGCCCGACAGCGACGCGGCCACCTTCCTCAAGGGCCGCAAGCGGCTCAGGCCCAAGGCCGAGCTGCGCAACATCGTGGGCGACCTGATGCCCGATCGACTCGCGCAGGCGCTGGCGCCGGAAGGCGTGATCGGCGAGCGGCGCGACAAGGATCTCGAAACCCTGGCGGCAGAGCTGAAGACCTGGCACGTGACGCCCACCGGCACCGAGGGCTACGCCAAGGCCGAGGTGACCGTGGGCGGCATCGACACTGACGAGCTTTCTTCGAGGACGATGGAAGCGAAGAAGGTTCCGGGCCTCTTCGCGATCGGCGAGGCGGTCGACGTCACCGGCTGGCTGGGCGGCTACAATTTCCAGTGGGCCTGGTCGTCGGGCTGGGTGGCGGGCGAGGCGGTGTAGGCAGGCGTGTTGACATGGTCCCCTCGTCGGCTCAACTGAACAAGCAACTTGGCGACACGGTCAGGTGCCGGTTGGGGGGGATGGAACGATGGCGACAAGTTTTGCTGACTTGTACCTGGCCAAGCTGACGACTGCCGAGAAGGCAGTTGCGGGCGTTCCCGATGAGGCAACGGTTTCCCTCGGCATGGCGATCGGCCAACCACCGGCTTTGCTGGCAGCGCTTGCCGATCGGCTGCGGTCCAACGATCTCAAACAGATTCGGCTCTATTACAAGATTGCCATGGAGCCGTTGGCCAAGTCGCTGCTGGCCGAGGATGTCATCGAGAAGGTCGACGCCCACAGCTTCTTCATCGGCGGCCCCGACCACGAGATCATCAAGCGGCAGCTCAAGACCGGCAAGAAGCTGTTGAGCTTCGTTCCCGTCAACTTCAGCCAGATTCCCCGCCTGTTCGAGGAAATCATTGAGCTCGACACCTTCATCGTGACGGTCTCGCCGATGGACGGCGGCGGCTTTTTCTCGTTGGGCACGAACAACGATTTCGCCTCGACCGCCGCACGGCGATGCAAGCGCCTGATCGTCGAGGTCAATCGCAACATGCCACGGGTGTTCGGGCAGTCGCAGATCCATGTGAGCGAGGTGGCCGCAATCGTGGAAAATCACGTGCCCCTTATCGAGGCGGGTGTCGCTGAGCCATCGCCCGAGGGCCGCGCCATCGGCGCCCTGGTGGCGCCCATGGTGCCGAACGGCGCCACGATCCAGCTCGGCATCGGCAAGATACCTTCGGGCGTTGCGATGGCGCTGGAGAACCATTCGGACCTCGGCATTCACACCGAGCTGTTCTCGCCGGCCATGGCCGACCTGGTCCAGAAGGGCGTCATCACCGGCGCGCGCAAGACGCTCCACCCCGGCAAGCACGTCTTCACTGTGGCCTTCGGTACAACCGACTCCTACGCCTTCATGAACGACAACAGCGCCTTCGAGAGCTACGCATCGTCCTACGTGAACGACATCCGGGTCATCGCGCAGCACGACGACTTCATCTCCGTCAATACGGCGATCGAGATCGACCTCTATGGGCAGGTCAATGCCGAGTTCATCGGCGAGCACGAATACAGCGGATCGGGTGGCCAGTTCGACTTCGTCAAGGGCGCCTCGCTGGCGAAGCGCGGCAAGTCGATCATCGCGATTCAGTCGACGGCGCGGAAGGGAACGGTCTCCAGCATCGTGCCGAAGGTCGCGATGGTGACCGATCTTCGCATGGACGTCGAATGGGTGGTCACCGAACACGGAGCAGTGAACCTGCGCGGGAAGTCGACCAAGGAACGCGCGCTCGCGTTGATCGGAATTGCCG
This sequence comes from Reyranella sp., assembly GCF_965279625.1. Lineage (GTDB taxonomy): Bacteria > Pseudomonadota > Alphaproteobacteria > Reyranellales > Reyranellaceae > Reyranella. Next base: position 2,830,483 of record NZ_OZ257251.1, on the reverse strand, counting down.
ATCCGGCCTTTCGCGACGAGCTGATGTCGGCGGCCCGCAAAGTCACGTTGATCTGAGGATCGATCGCATGCCGCTGATTCGGACTTCGCTTGCCGACAAGATCGGCACCATTGCCTTCGACCATGACGACAAGCGCAACGCCCTCGGCGCCGACCTGATCGCCGAGGTGATTGCAGCCCTGGATGCCTTCAAGGCCGATGGCGCACGCGTGGTCGTGTTGCGCAGTGCCTCCGGTGGCAAGGTCTGGTCGGCCGGTCACGATGTCGGCGAGCTGCCGAGGGCGGACGTCGACCCGCTGCCCTATAGCGATCCGCTCGAACAGTTGCTGCGGGCGGTCAAGGCGTTTCCGGCGCCGGTGATCGCCATGGTCCACGGTTCGGCATGGGGCGGTGCTTGCGATCTGGTCATGGCCTGCGACCTCGTGATGGGCGACGAGACCTGCGCCTTCGCCATCACGCCCGCGAAGCTGGGGTTGCCGTACAACGTCGCTGGAATTCTCAACTTCATGAGTCGCCTGCCGCTCACAGTCGTGAAGGAGATGTTCTTCTCGGCGAATCTCATTTCGGCCGAACGGGCGGAGCGCGTCGGTATCGTCAATCAAGTCGTGCCGGCGACGTCACTCGAGGCGGAGACCTACGCGATGGCGAGGACGATCGCGTCGCGGTCCTCAAAGGCGATTGCCGCCTCCAAGGAGGCGATTCGAGTGCTGAGCGAATCGGTGCCGATCAACCCGGCGACCTATGAGTATCTTCATGGCCTGCGCCGGGATGTCTACTTCGGTCCCGACTACCATGAAGGCACGGCCGCGTTCCTCGAGAAACGTGCTCCCAAGTTCTGAGCCGATGTCTGGTGCGGGGGGGGCGCATCGACCATTCCGCTATGTCTCCTTCCGGAGCAACTTCGGACATAGCGTTGCGCCGTCGATGGTTGCGTGTCGCTCGACTTCACCGGCTGGCTGGGCGGCTACAATTTCCAGTGGGCCTGGTCGTCGGGCTGGGTGGCGGGCGAGTCGATCGCATGAGATGTGCGGCGCAGCTATGCGGACTTAAGTCTTCAGGTGACGTCGCGCAGCGTATAGCGAGTAGGGGAGCCGATATAGCTGTTCCTTGAGTTCGCGAGGAGACCGATATGGCGAGGATCTTGACTGCCGTCAGCAGCACTAACGTCCTCGCAACCGTCAAACAGCACAGCGTTCTCGATGGCTTGAAACAATTTCAGCGGAGCACGGAAGATATTCCGTTCCGCTTCGCGTTCCCTTACCGGCAATTGAGTGTGTTCGTGCGTCGCGTCGATATCGGCGCGGCGTTGCGCAACGTTCCGCTCTACGGCCTGCTTACGCTGGCGCCTGCCGATCTGGACAAGGTCTTTCCCGCGTCGTCCCTACAAGATCACGAAAAGAACATCGTTGCTGGCGACGTGGCGAAGCGCGCAAAGGCCCGCAAAGGAATCGTCATTCCGCTCGGCGTGCTGATCAGCGATCACGCAGGCTATGCCTCCTTCGATCTCGCCGGTGTGCGGTCGCAAGGTGTGTTCGATCGCGCACAGACCTATCTCGACGAGATCGGCACGGGGGCGCAGAAACAATTGGCCGACGGCCGTGGCGCCGTCGAGTTCGTGGCGACGGCGCTCACGCTCCTGCCCTTCGGCGATCCGTGGCTCGCCTACGACGTGCTGGCGCGCGGCGACATCGCGCCAGACTATATCGTGGCGCGTGTCGATATCGATGCCGGCATGTTGGAAGGCCGCAACACCGACTTCGCCGGCACCAGCCTGCAGACCCCCAGTATCCTCGACTGGCGGTTGTCGCCGAGCTCCTTCTCGCTGTCGGGTACCTTGCTGATCGGCGAGGACGGCTGCGAGACGATGCTGCCGGGCAACCTCTCCAGCCGCTTGTATCGTTTCCGCCGCTCGGTGCGCATCACGCCGGCCAAGGGCAAGCCCTATGTTCCGCTCTCGGGCCGCAAGGAACATGGCGAAGTGCGGCCCGGCATTGCCGTCGAACTCGCGACGGAGTGGTTCCCGATCGGCCATTCGCTGGGCCAGATCGCCTACAGCCTGCCGCTGGCGCCCGGCGAGAGGATCCAGCTCGCGGTGATCGACTGGTCGCGCTCCGACCGGACCTCGCGCGACGAGGACACCAAGGTCAGCGAAGCGCTGGTACACGACCAGACGCAGGATCGCACGGTGAGCGAGACCGTCGAAATGGTCGTGAAGGAAAAACAGAAAGGGAGCGCAGTGATGGCCGGCACTGCGGGCTCCGGTGCAGGCGGCGGCTCAGGCCAGGGCTCGACTGGAATATTCTCATTCGGGGGAGCCGGGGCGGCCAGCGGCATCTTCTCGCTCGGCGGCTCGGGCTCCAAGAGCGAGGGCACGCGCAGCGTCCAGGGCGAGACCGTGCAGGAACTGAGCGACAGCTTCCACCAGGCCTCGAGCGCCGTGCGGGAGTTGCGTTCGACCGTCGTCATCCAGTCGAACGAGGCGGAGAGCGCGACGGCGCGCACGCGCATCGTCGCCAATTACAATCACAGCCATGCGCTGACGCTGCTTTACTACGAGGTGCTAAGTCACAATCGGCTGGTCACACGCTCGACGGCGCGGCGCACAGTCCTCTATGTCCAGCGCGCACCGCTCGATTTCAGCGACCTCGATGTGATCTCCCGACATCGCCCCGTCCTCGAACGCTATCTTCTGGATCGGCGGTTTGCGACGGGCCTCGCGGAGGTCGAGCGCTATCGCGCGCTGGATCGCAAGATCGAGCGTCAGAAGGAGCGCGACGAGGAGTTCGGTCGGCCGAGCGACTTCTTCGAGGTCGGCGATATCACCATCATCTTCCGTTCCGGTACCGGTGCGCCGAAGGATTTCGTGAAGCCGCGGCTGGTCCTCGCAAGCGGCGAGGAGATCGGGGTGACGGTGGCCGACCCTCGCGTCGGAACGGGTCTGGCCGGCGGCGTCACCGGCCTGTTATCGACAGATGCGTTTCGCACCGATCGGGATCCCAAGCTCGAACCCGGCAAGGAATTCTCGGCCTCCTTCAAGCCGGCACGGCGCATCCTCTGGAAGGACCTCTACCAGGTCCGCCTGGTCAACAGCGATGCGCCGATCGTCGGCCCCAGTTCCGATGCGCCGTGGGATGTGGCCTTTCTCCATCTCGCAACCTGGCGCAACAACATCAACTGGGTGCTGTTCGAGGGCACGCCGCCCGACTCGCCGGTGCCGGTGGGCGGCAGCACGACGGTTGCCGCCACCGAACTCAACGCGCCACCGCGCTCGGCCGACGACCTGATGACGGATGCGCAGCTCGACGCCATGGAAGCCGCGCTCGAGCACCTGGAGGAGAATACCGGCTACTACAGTTCGGCGGTCTGGCTGGGTGAAACGCAGGAGCAGCGTTACCGCAACATGCGCGAGCTCGGCATCAGCGGACGGCCGCTGTTCGATGTCGTCGAGAATACGCTCTACGACGTCGACAACGGCCAGCTCATCATGCCGGTCAACGAGGGCCAGGAAGACTTCGTCAACGGCCTGTTCAACATCGAGGAGGGCGTGCCGGAGTTCGCCGAATATGTCGAGCAGCTCGTCACCCTGCCGACGCGCGGCATCTTCGGCGAGGCCAAGCTCGGCCACTGCAATGCCTCGGAGATCATCGACTCCTCGCGCTTCTGGGACTGGCAGAGTTCGCCGATCCCGGATGCCGGCCCGCAGATCAACCCCCTGTCGACCGAGTCGCGCACCAACGGCGCCGAGGAGGGCGTCACTCCGACGCCGATGCCGCCCAGCCTCATCAACATCGTCAATCCGTCGGCGCAGCCCGCGCCGACAGGGCTCTCCGTGGCCGGCAACCTGCTGGGCTCGCTGGGCGCCTTCCGCGACATGTCCGGGATGGCCCAGCTGGGCTCGTTCCTCGAAAATCTCGCCAACAACACGACGAGCATGACCAACAAGGCGCTTGAGGCGGTGACCTCAGGCCGCGCCACCATGGATTCGATCCGCAACAGTCCGGAACTGTCGGCCGGCGAGAAGGCAACGAAGATCGGCCAGGTCCAGGATGCGATGATCGCCGCGCAGGGTCAGCCCAAGCCGGAGGCGACGCCGACGCCGAACCCCGGCCCGAAGGATCCCGATCCCGTGAAGCCGCCGGATGTCCCGACGGGTGTCCCTCCCAGCACGCCTAAGCCTGTGCCGGTGCCCAAGCCGCAACCCGAGAAGAGCGACACCAACCCGACGGGCCGTGCGCGCATCGTCTTTACCTTCAGTCACTTCAACGCTTTCGACGGCATCAATAGCGTCTGGGGCAGGGTCACGCAGGATCCCAAGGCGGACGGCACACCGTCGATCAGCGAAGGTATCCCCAACGGTGCGCCAGACTCCGGCCAGCGCAGCCTCGTCTTCGAGAAGATCGACGACGATGGCAGTTTCGAGATCACTGTGCAGGTCCGGGAGGACTATGCCGATCCCACCGATTCGGCGCGCTACAAGCTCGATGCCAACCGGGTCGCCCATATCGGCGTGCAGCCTCAGATCCTCGAAAAGGAAGTCGAAGACTCCACGAAGCAGGGTGCGATCGCCAAGCTGCTCTCGGAGTTCAAAGGCAAGTTCGGCGATATCGACCCGATGGACATCGTCATTCTGGGCGTCACGACCCTGGCCGGCGTCGTGCTGAAGATCGACGATCCCTTTGAGGAGGGCCATGTCTACAGGTTCAAGATCCGCATGATCGGGCCGGACCTGGTCTTCAGCGGTGATGTCGGCACGGCGCCTTAGCGGTTGGGCAAGTCAGTGACCGAGATAGCTGCGGCGCAGATCGGGATCGCGGGCGAGGTCGGCGGCGCTGCCTGACAGCGCGATGCGGCCGTTCTCCAGCACATAGGCGCGGTGGGCGATCGCGAGGGATTGCACGACGTTCTGTTCGACCAGCAGGATCGCGAGGCCTTGCCGGTTGAGCTGACCGATCAGGCCGAACATCTCCTCGACCAGCAGCGGCGACAGGCCGAGCGAGGGCTCGTCGAGGATCAGCAGCCGCGGCTCGCCCATCAGGCCGCGGCCGATCGCCAGCATCTGCTGCTCGCCGCCCGAGAGGGTGCCGGCGGACTGGGTGAGACGCTCGCGCAGGCGCGGAAAGGTCTCCAGCACCCGCTCCAGGTTGGCGGCACGGTGGGGCTTGCCGCGGCGATAGCTGCCGAGTTCGAGATTGTCGCGCACCGAGAGGGTGGGAAAGACGCGGCGACCTTCCGGCACCTGCACGAGGCCCGCTTCGACGATGCGCATGGAGGAGGCGCCCGTGATCTCCTCGCCGTCGAAGCGGATCGAGCCGCCGCGCGGCCGGTAGAGGCCGGACACGTTGTTGTTGAGCGTCGACTTGCCCGCGCCGTTGCTGCCCAGCAGCGCCACGATCTCGCCCGCGCCGACCGTGAGATCGACGCCGCGCAGCACCTCGATGGCGCCGTAGCCCGCGCGCAGGGCCGCGACCTCAAGCACGCAGCACCTTGGCGGCGCCGTGGCCGAGATAGGCTTCGATGACGGCTTCGTCGTCGGCGATGGCCGCCGGCGTGCCCTCGGCGATCATGCGGCCCTGGTTCAGCACGTAGACGCGCTCGGTCAGCGAGGTCACCGCCTGCATGACGTGCTCGATCAGCAGGATGGTGACGCCGGAGGCGCGGATGTTCTTGATGACACTCACGATCTCGACGATCTCCGTCGGGTTGAGTCCGGCCATCACCTCGTCGAGCAGCAGGAGCCGCGGCCCGGTCGCCAAAGCGCGCGCGAGTTCGAGCCGCTTGCGGCCGGCGACGGTGAGGTCGGCGCCACGCTGCTCGAGCTGGTCCTTCATGCCGACCAGAGCGGCCACCGCCTCGGCCTCGCGCGCGGCCAGGCGACGGTCGGCAGTGTGCAGATAGGCGCCGACCATGATGTTCTCGCGCACGCTGATGCCGGCGAAGGGCTGGGTGATCTGGAAGGTACGGACCATGCCGGCCGCGCAGACGCGATGCGGGGCCAGACCGGTGATCGGCTTGCCTTCGAAGGAGACCGTGCCGGCGTCGGGCCGGTGGAAGCCGGCGATGGTCGCAAACAGGGTCGTCTTGCCCGCCCCATTGGGCCCGATCAGGCCCACGATCTCGCCCGGCGCCACGTCGAGCGAGGCGCTGTCGACAGCCTTGAGGCCGCCGAAGGATTTCGAGATCCCGCGCACCTCAAGCATGGCGCGGCTTTTTCCGAAACAGGCTCATCAGCCCGTCGGGCAGTCGCGCCACGATCAGGATCAGCATGATGCCGTAGACGATCAGGCTGAGCGGCTGGACGTTCTTGAGGGCCGGCACGACGCTGGCCAGCCAGCGCGTCACCTCGTTGATGCCCATCAGGGTGAACGAGCCGATCAGCGGCCCGAAGATCGTGCCGGCGCCGCCGACCATGCTGACCAGCAGCATCTCGACCGACTTGTCGACGCCGAAGGCGATGCCGGGATCGATGTAGAGGTATTTCTGGGCATAGAAGGTCCCGCCGGCCGCGCACATCGCGCCCGACAGAGTGAGCACCTTCACCTTCTCGGCGAAGACGTCGATGCCCAGCGCCCGCGCGGCATCCTCGTTCTCGCGGATCGCCACCAGCCGCGCGCCGAAGCGGCTGCGCGTGAGCTGCCAGGCGATCAGCAGCGAGACGATGCAGAGCAGCAGGGCGAGATAGTAGATCCAGATCGGGTCCTTGAACTGGAAGTTGATCGGCCGCGGATCGGCCTTGATCAGCATGCCGAGCCCGCCCTTGGTGAAGGGCACGGAGTTGGCGAGGATGCGGAAGACCTCGGCGAAGGCCAGCGTGATCAGCGCGAAGTAGGAGCCGCGCAGCCCGGCCCTGAAGGAAAGCACGGCGATCATCCAGCCGACGGTCCCGCCGGCTGCCATGGCGGCGAGCCAGGCGACCCAGGGATTCCAGCCATAGGTCACCTGCAGGATGGTCGAGGTATAGGCGCCGGTGCCGAAGAACACGACATGTCCGAAGGAGGTCTGACCCGCGAAGCCGCCGGCGATGTTCCACGACTGGCCGATGAAGGCGGTGAACAGGATCAGCATGCCCAGGGTGACGAGGTAGTTCGGCACCAGCAGCGGATAGGCCAGCGCCGCCGCGAGGCCCAGCATGCACAGGAGGGCGACGCGGCTCACGCCTTGCTCCCGAACAGGCCGGTGGGCTTCAGCAGCAGGATCAGGATGAAGATCAGCGAGATGCCGATCTGGCCGAGCTGCTCGCCCAGGAACAGGCCGCCCAACGATTCGGTGATGCCGATGATGAAGCCGCCGACCGCCGCGCCCGCGAAGCTGCCCATGCCGCCCAGCACGACGATGGTGAAGGCCACGAGCACGAAGGCGTGACCCGACGAGGGCGTCACGTAATAGGTCGGCATCAGCAGGCAGGCCGCGGCGCCGAGGCAGGCGATGCCGATGCCGTAGGAGACGGCGAAGACGTTCTCGACATCGATTCCGACCAGGCGCGCGCCCTGCCTCTCCTTGGCGACGGCGCGGATCGCCTTGCCCATGTCGCTCTTCGCCATGTAGAGGCCGAGCGCCGCGCAGATCACCAGCGAGGCGCCGAACGAGATGATCTTGGGCAGCGGCAGGAAGGCGGCGCCGATCTCGACGAAGGTGCCGGCGTAGGGCACGTCGATGGTCTGCGTGTCGCCGCCGAAGAACAGCAGCGCGACATTGTCGATCACGATCGAGAGGCCCAGCGTGATCAACAGGATGTTCTCGTCGCGGCCGTGATTGTAGCGCCCGATCAGCAGGCGGTAGAGCACGAAGCCGAAGCCGAAGGCGCCGGCGATCACCACCGGCAGGGCGGCATAGGGATCGATGCTGATGAGGCGCCAGAGATAGAAGACGGCATACATGGCCAGCATCAGCAGGCTGCCATGGGCGAAGTTGATGATGTGCAGCACGCCGTAGATCAGCGTGAGGCCGACGGCGACCAGCACGTAGATGCCGCCGGCCAGAAGGCCGTTCAGGACGCCCGCGAGGAGAAAGGCGGGATCGAACACGTCCCTTAGCTTCTTTCGGTTACAGGTTTACTCCTCATCCTGAGGAGGCCCGAAGGGCCGTCTCGAAGGATGGGCAGCAGACTCGGTGCTCGTGCCCACCCTTCGAGACGCTCACTGCGTTCGCTCCTCAGGGTGAGGTCTTTGTTGGCGAGTCGGAGGCGATTCGATATCACCCGGAAGGCCTTAGAGCTTCGGCTTGGGAAACACCGCCTTGGCCGAGGCGAATTCCTCGGGGGCGATCACCTCGATGTCGCCCTTGAGAGACTGCATGGTCGCCGGACGCCCGCCCTGGTTCTGGCCGTCGACGAACTTCGTGGGCCCGTAGGGCATCAGTTCGGCCTTGAAGGTCGAGGCGGCCAGCGCCGCGATGAGCTTCTCCTTGTCGGCCGAACCCGCATGCTCCAGCGCATCGGCCAGCAGCATGACGTTGGTGTAGGTGAGGTAGACCTCGAAAGTGAACAGCGCGCCGGTCGCCTCGACACGCTTCTTCAGCGCCTGGGCCTGCGGGCTCTTGGGGTTGTACCAGTGGTTCACGTCCATCATGTACTGGGAGACGTCGGGCATCTCCTTGACGAACTTGTAGTTGAAGCCGCCGCCCAGGATCGAGAAGAAGCCCGCGACGTTCACCTTCTGCTGGTAGAGCGTGCGCGCCAGCAGCATGTATTCGTTGCCGTAGTTCGACATCATGACGATGTCGGGCGCCAGCGAGCGGATGCGCAGCGCGATGTTGTCGAAGTTGCGCGTCGGATTGTCGTGGGCGATCAGCTCCTTCGCCGCGATGCCGATCGAGGGCAGCTTCGTGGCGAGCAGCTTGGCCGTGCCGGTGCCGAATTCGCCCGATTCGTGGACGATCACGGCGGTCTTGGCGATGTTGTTGGCGGCCTTGTTCAGCGCTCCCAGGGAGGCGATTCCGTCGTCGACGCAGACGCCAAAGCCCGGCTTCAGGCGGAACACGTTCTTGAGGCCGCGACTCATCAGCAGGTCGGAGGCCCCGACATCCACCAGGAAGGGCGTGCCGTACTTCGCGGCAGCCTGGCTGGCGGCGATGCCGACCGGGCTCTGGAAGCAGCCAATATAGGCCGCCACGCCCTGCTCGTTCATCTTCTCGACTTCGCTGACGCCGACCTCGACCTTGGACTGGCTGTCGCCCAGCAAGGCCTCCAGCTTGGCGCCGCCCATCGACTTGATGCCGCCGGCCTTGTTCACGTCCTCGATCGCCATCGTGCCGCCGAGCCGGCTCTGCTGGCCGTTATAGGCGACGAAGCCGGTGACGGGATGGATCATGCCGATCTTCACGGCGGCGGGCTGGGCGCCGACCAGTCCGGGGGCGCCAATCGCGCCGGTCGCCAGCGCGGTGCCTCCCGCCAGAAAGGTCCGGCGTGAAACCGCCTGCGTCCGTTGCTTGGTCATGAAACCCTCCCGGCAGATCAACGAGCGAAGATCGAGCGTATGTCGGCGATGCTATCCAGAGCCAGAATCTTCTTACGCACTTCATCCGCGACTTCGTGAGGCAACATCCGTGCCGCGAGCGAGAAGTACTTGCCCGTAAGCTCGTCGCGCGAATAGGGATCGCGGTCGTCGCCGCGGTTGCTCTCGACTGCGGCGGTGAGCGTGCGGCCGTCGCGTAGCCTGAGATCGACCCGTGCCGGGCGGAACTCCGGCAGCTTCGCCGTCATCGCCTTGTCCTCGGTCACGAAGACGCGCCGGGCGAGGGCCAGCACCCGCTCGTCGCGCAGGGCGTCCCAGGTGAAATTCTCGACCCGCGAGGAGCCGCGCACCAGGCGCGTAGCCACCGCGAAGGGCACGGAGAACTTGCCGGCCAGCGTGTTGCGCGGTGCCTGGTCGTCGAGCTCGGCGGCGTAGAGGTAGCTCGCCACATCCACGCGCTCGACCGCGTCGGCGGTAACGGCTTCCTGCGCGAGCAGGATGTCGAGCGCGTCGAGCGCGCCGTGATTGTAGCGGCAGCAGGAATGGAGCTTGAAATAGTTCTGGTCGATCTGCCAGTCGCGGCCGAGCCCGTCGATCATGCGGGCCGTGTCGAAGCGCTCCGAGACGACCTTGCCGAACACGCTCGAAAGGCCGTCGTGCTCGCCGATGAAGCCCGCCTCGATGAGATCGATCGCCATCAGCGCCATGCGGTTCGAGATGCCGGCATAGGCGTTTCGTACCGTGCCGCCCTCCAGCATCGTGCGCTTGGAGCTGGCGAGGGTCAGCGAGGAGGCCACGTTGATGGTCTCGCGAATCCGCGCCGCGTCGTAGCCCAGCAGCTTGGCGACGGCGGCCGCGGCGCCCACCGTGCCCCAGGTGCCATGCGGATGCATGTCTGGGCGCAGGGAGGCCGCGATGCCGATGCGTGCACCGACCTCGTAGCCCAGGACCAGCGCCTCCATCGCCGCCTTGCCGGAGAGACCCTTGATCTCGGCCATCGCCCACACGGCGGGCAGGGCGTGGATCGAGGGATGGCCCTTGGCGAAGCGGTTGCCCTCGTCCATTTCGAGGAAGGTGCCGGCGGTGCCGTTCAGGAAGGCGGCAGCAGCGGAAACGGCCGTCCTGCCGGTGCCCATTACCGCGGCTTCGCCGACCGGGCTGACGGTGAGCTTGGCGGTAAGGGCCTGCATCTCGGGTTCGGCCGCGCCGCCCACGATGGCGCCGACCGTGTCGAGGATGACGTAGGAGGTCTGCTCGACCGTGGTGGCCGGAAGCTGGTCGAAACGGAAGTCCGCGATGAACTCAGCGAGCGTATCGAGCCAGAACGTGGTCACGCGATCAGCCCATCATCGTTTCGCGATAGTGCTTCGCCACGTCGCCCGGCGTCGCCTGCCACACGTTGCCGAAGCGCTCGACGCGGCGCAGCGCCTCGTCGAGATACTTGATGCGATGCGCCATGCCCATCAGCCAGGGATGGATCGACAGGTTGAACACCTGGCCGCCCTCGTGATGCAGCAGCTCGAAAGCGTCGCCCACGATGTCGGGATAGCGCGTGGTGTTGATGCGCCGCAGCCAGAGCTGCTGCACGTCGTCCCATTCCGGCTGGTTCGGCAGCGAGACGAACTTGGCGCCGTCGCCGACATGCATCGCATAGGGCTGGTCGTCGTTGGGCCAGTCGAGGACATAGTCGAGGCCCGCCTCGGCCAGCAGCTTCGGCGTACGCTGGCTCTCGCCATATTCCTGGCCGAGCCAGCCCTTGGGCGCCGCGCCGGTTGCCTTCTCGATGGCCGCGATCGAGGTCGCGATCTCTTCCTTCTCCTCCGCCTCGCTCATCTTCGAGCTGATGATGCGGTTGGCCGAGACGCCGTGGCCGATGATCTCGTAGTTCCGCTTGCGGAACTGCTCCATCAGGAAGGGATAGCGTTCGGCCGCCATCGCATTGACGGCCACGCCGGCCCGGATCTGGTAGCGGTCGAGCACGTCGAGCACGCGGAAAATGCCGGTGCGGTTGCCGTATTCGCGCTGCGTCCAGGTGCGGTAGTCGGGATGGTAGGTGCCGAACTCGCCGGTGAAGCGGCTATCCCTCACCACGCCGTCGGGCGGCAGCAGCTCGTAATATTCGAGATGGAGCACGACGTAAAAGGCGACGCGGGCGTTGCGCGGCCAGTTGAGCTTCGGCCGCTTCGGATAGGGGGCGTAGTCGTACCAGGGATTGTCCATCCCGGCGGGCAGCGGCGGCGGGTTCTTGGGAACGGTGCTCATGTCACGCCTCCTTCCCGAGATGCTGCTGATAGGGTTTCAGCCCGTTCGCGACATACCAGTCGAGGATCTCCTCGGCGGTGCAGACCCAGGCATCCTTGTGCTGGCGGATATAGGACAGCGCCCGGTCGAGATGCTTCAGCCGGTGCGGTGCGCCCATCATGTAGGGATGCAGCGCAAGGCACATGACGCGGCCGTTCTCGCCGCCCTCGCGATACACCGTGTCGAAATGGTCGATGATCATCTGCGCGAATTCCTCGGCCTCGACCGGCTGGCGGTAGATCATCGCGTCGTTGAGATCCATCGAATAGGGCACGTGGATGAGCGGGCCGTGCTTGGTGGCGAGAGGTGTCGGCTGGTCGTCGTGATAGAAGTCGCAGAAGTAATCGAGACCGGCTTCCTTCACGAGATCGGGCGTGTTCAGCGTGTTGGAGACCGCCGGCGAGAACCAGCCGCGCAGCTTGCGGCCGGTGAGCCGCAGATGGGTCGCCTTGCTGTGCTCGATGACCTCGCGCTCTTCCTGTTCGCTGTAGCCCCAGTGATAGCGCGTGTTGAAGTAGCCGTGGCTCATATATTCCCAGCGGCGCGCTTCCATCGCCTCGAGGATCTCGGGATACATCTCGATCACCGACATCGAGAGCGAGACGGTGCAGCGGATGCTGTGCTTGTCCAACACCTCGAACATGCGCCACAGGCCGACCCGGTTGCCGTAGTCGCGGCCGCCATAGCCCAGCACATCGGGATGCGGCACGCGCGGCCACGGGTTGCGCACGCGGACCTCTGCAGGGAGGTATTCGTAGTGCTCGATGTTGGGGCAGACCCAGACCGCGACGCGGGCATTGTTGGGCCAGGAGAGCTTCGGTCGTTCGACGATGGGGGAATAGCCGAATCGATAGGGGTCCATCCGGGCACTTTCTTTCTTGGGTTGGCATGCCGAGTGCAACACGTGTTGCGTTGTACTTCAACGCCCAGCATCCTGTTCGCATGGCGGATAACGTTCGGTTCACCCTCAATGACAGGCACGTGGAGATCGTCGGCGTTCCGCCGATGACGACCCTGCTCGACTGGCTGCGCGATCAACGCGGCCTGCGTGGCACCAAGGAGGGCTGCGCGGAAGGCGATTGCGGCGCCTGCACCGTGGTGCTGGAACGCGAAGGCCGCCGCGACGCGGTCAATTCCTGCATCGTCCTTTTGGGCCAGCTCGACGGCCAGTCGGTGCGCACGGTCGAGGGGCTGAAGGGCGCCGACGGCGGGCCGCATCCGGTCCAGACGGCGATGGCAGAAGCCGATGCCACTCAATGCGGCTTCTGCACGCCCGGCTTCGTCATGTCGGCGCTGGCCCATGCGAGCAACGGCGGCACGGCCGACCCCGAAGCAATCCACGAAGCGCTGGCGGGCAATCTCTGCCGCTGCACCGGCTACCGGCCGATCGTCGAGGCGATGACCCGGATCGCCGGCCTCGCCGTCGAGCCGCCGCCCGCACCCTCTCCCGTAGCGCCGCGAACGACGTCGATTGCCTTCGATGGCGCCTTCTTCGCGCCGCGAAGCCTCAAGGAGCTCCTGGCCCTGCGCGTCGCCCATCCCGAAGCGCTGCTGCTGGCCGGCGGTACCGATCTCGGCCTGCTGGCCAGCCGCGAGCGCAAGCCGCCGAAGGCGGTGATCCATCTCGTGCACGTGCCTGAACTGGCCGCGATCTCTGCGACCGCGGACAAGATCACGATCGGCGCCGCAGCCACCTATGAAGCCGCTGCGCCGACCCTGATCGAAGCCTTTCCCGCCCTTCGACCCTATCTCTCGCGGCTGGGATCGAGACAGATCCGCAACATGGGCACCATCGGCGGCAATATCGGCACGGCCTCGCCGATCGGCGACATGCCGCCGGTTCTGCTGGCGCTGGAAGCCAGCCTGACGCTGGTGTCGAAGCGGGGCACCCGCGAAATCCCGCTCGACGCTTTCTTCCTCGACTATCGCAAGACGGCGCTGGCGCCCGACGAGATCATGCTGAGCCTCTCGATGCCGCGCCTGTGGGAGGGCGAGACCTTCCACTGCGACAAGGTGAGCAAGCGTCGCGACCAGGACATCTCGACCGTCGCCGGTGCCTACCGCGTGCGCATCCGTAACGGCAGGATCGAGGATGCGCGGCTGGCGTTCGGCGGCATGGCGGCAACCCCGCGCCGCGCTCCCGCGGCCGAGGCGGCCCTGCTGACGGACGGGTTTGCGGCCGCGATTGCCGCCATCGAGAAGGACTTCAAACCGCTCGACGACTGGCGCGGCTCGGCCGCCTATCGCCTGCAGATCGCGGCCAACCTGCTGCGACGGTTGGAACTGCGCCTCGCCGAGCCGGGGCGCGTGCTGGAGGTCGAGGCGCTGTGAGCGGCAAGGTCCATACGGCGCAGCGTCACGACAGCGCCCTGAAGCACGTCACAGGGCAGGCGCTCTATATCGATGACATGCCCGAGCCGCCGGGTACCTTGCACGGCGCCCTGGTCCTGAGCCGGATCGCGTGCGGCAAGCTCGTGCGGCTCGACACAGCCTCTGCCGCTTCGATGCCGGGCGTGGTGGCGGTGCTGGGGCCGCAAGACATTCCTGGCCGGAACGACATCGCGGCCATCGGCAAGAACGAGCCGCTGTTCGCCGTCGACCGGATCGAGTTTGCCGGCCAGACCCTGGCGATGGTCGTTGCCGAGAGCCTCGACGCCGCGCGGGCGGCCGCCGAAAAGGTCGTGGTGGAGATCGAGGCCGAGGAGCCGGTCCTCGACATTGCGACGGCACTGGCCCGCAAGTCCTACGTGCAGGCGCCGGCCACGATCGTGCGCGGCGAGCCGGAGGCGGCGCTGGCCGGCGCGCCGCATCGGCTCACGGCCGAATTCAGCGTCGGCGGGCAGGAGCATTTCTACCTCGAGGGCCAGATCGCCGTCGCGCTGCCCGGCGAGGACGGCGACATCACCGTCCATTCCTCGACCCAGCATCCGACCGAGGTCCAGCATGTCTGCGCCCGGCTGCTGGGCTGCGACTTCAACCGGGTGACGGTGGTGGTGCGCCGCCTGGGCGGCGGCTTCGGCGGCAAGGAGAGCAACGCCTCCTGGGTGGCGGCCGCGGCGGCCGTCGCGGCGGGCCATACCGGCCGGCCGGTGAAGCTGCGGCTGCCGCGCGAGGTCGACATGCTGACGACCGGCAAGCGCCATGGTTTCGACTATCGCTACACGGTGGGCTTCGACGACGAGGGCCGCGTGCTGGCGCTCGACGCCGTGCTGGCGGCCGATGCCGGCTGGAGTCTCGACATGACTCCCGGTGTCGTGACGCGGGCGCTCACCCATACGGACAACGCCTACTGGATCCCGCACTTCCGGGCCGTCGGCTATGCCTGCCGCACCAACAAGCAGTCGAACACGGCGTTCCGCGGCTTCGGCGGGCCGCAGGGCGTCGTGGTGATGGAGGATGCGCTCGACCGGATCGCGCTTCATCTCGGGCACGATCCCGTCGACGTGCGCGCGCTCAACTTCTATGCCGAGGGCCGGGACGAGACGCCTTACGGTCAGAAGGTCGACGAGAATCATCTGGAGCGCTGCTGGGCCGAAGTGAAGGCCGGCGGCGAGATCGAGCGGCGGCGCGCCGAGATCGATGCCTTCAACGCGGCGAACCCGGTGCTGAAGCGCGGGCTGGGACTCTTCCCGCTGAAGTTCGGCATCTCCTTCAACCTGCCGCACATGAACCAGGCCGGCGCGCTGGTGCATGTCTATACCGACGGCTCGATTCGCCTGAACCATGGCGGCACCGAGATGGGCCAGGGGCTGTTCATCAAGGTGGCCCAGGTGGTAGCCGAGGTCTTCAAGGTCGATGTCGAGCGCATCCGGCCCTCCGCCACCTCGACCGCCGAGGTGCCCAACACCTCGCCGACCGCGGCCTCGACGGGCTCGGACCTCAACGGCTGGGCGGCGTGGGACGCGGCGAACACGATCCGCAGCCGCATGGTGGCCTTTGCCGCCGAGCATTTCGGCGTGGCCGAATCCGACATCGAATTCGCCGATGGCAACGTGCGCATCGCCAGGCCCGGCAGTAATCAGGTGCTAAGCTTCGGCGAGCTCGCCAAGCTCTGCTGGCTGGGTCGCGTCTCGCTCTCCGCGACCGGCTACTACAAGACGCCGAAGATCCATTGGGATCCCGTCGCGATGCATGGCCGGCCGTTCTTCTATTTCTCCTTTGGCGCGGCGATGGCGGAAGTCGCGATCGACACGCTGACCGGCGAGAGCCGCGTGCTGCGCGCCGATCTCGTCCAGGATTGCGGCGAATCGCTCAATCCCGCCATCGACCTCGGGCAAATCGAGGGTGCCTTCGTGCAGGGGCAGGGCTGGCTCACCTGCGAGGAACTGTGGTGGGACGCCAAAGGCCGGCTGCGCACGGCGGGACCGTCGACCTACAAGATCCCCGGCAGCCGCGACGTGCCGCCGGTGTTCAATGTCAGGCTGCTCGACAATGCGCCGTCGCGCGAGGCGACGATCTTCCGCTCCAAGGCGGTCGGCGAGCCGCCGCTGATGCTGGCGACCGCGGTGTGGACGGCGCTCAAGGATGCGATCGGCGCGGTGGGCGAACGCAAGGTGCCGGTACGGCTCGACGCGCCGGCTACGCCCGAGCGCGTGCTCGCGGCGGTCGAGCAGGTTCGGCGGGAGACCCGAACAGCCGCTCCATGAGCTGGACCAGCGTGCGGTCCATCTCGCGACGCGCGGTCTTCTCGTCCCCGGCTTCGGCGACCCACAGAGCGGCTTCGTTGAAGGCGCCCGACAGGAGGAACGTGACCGGCTCGACGCCGAGGCCCGGATTCGGACGCGCCGCCAGCACCGCCGCCACGCCCTCGCGCAGTGAGCGCAGCCCGTGCGGCGCATCGAGCTCGCGCCAGCGATGCCAGCCCAGGACGGCGGGCGCATCGATCAGGTAGATGCGGCGCACGGCGGGATCGAGACAGGCATCGAGGAAGGCGCGCGTGCCCTCGATCAACGCCTGCAGCGGGTCGCCCGCGGGCTCCGCCCTCTTGTCGATCGCCGCCGCGATCTCACTCGCCACCTCCTCGACGATGGCCTCGAACACGGCCCGCTTGTCCTTGAAGTGATAATAGAGCGCGCCGCGCGTCACCTTGGCCCGCTGCACGATCTCCTCGGTCGCCGCCGCGTCGTAGCCGGAGGCGGCGAAGATCAGCCGCGCTTCCCGCAGCAGCGTGGCGCGCGTGACGGCCAACCGCTCCGCCTGGGTCCGGGGTCTTGACATACATACAACCTGTATCTAAATCGCCAGCATACCGATTGTAGGTAAATGGCCACAGAGGAGAGAGCAATGCAGCTCAGGGAGTTCTACACCGTGCTCTGCACCGACGACGTCGCCGGCACCGCTTCCTTCTGGGAAAAGAATTTCGGTTTCCGCCGCGCCTTCGAGGTCGACTGGTACGTCCACCTGACCGGCACGGACTCGGACAAGGCGAACCTCGCCATCCTCGACTATCGCCACGAGACGATCCCCGCGCCGTTCCGCAAGAAGGCGTCGGGCGTGCTGGTGAACGTCGAGGTGGACGATGTCGATGCGCTCTATGCCAGGGCGCAGGCGGCTGGACTGAAGATTCATCTTCCGCTGCGCGACGAGCCGTTCGGCCAGCGGCACTTCATCACCGAGGATCCCAACGGCATCGCCATCGACGTGATCAAGCCGATTCCGCCCAGCGCGGAGTTCGCCCAGCAATACGCGCCGGACTCGCTGCCCCGCTGATCGATGGATATGGTGTCGCCCGATTTTGAAACTTTCGGGAGGACAAGATGGACGTACGTATGGATGGCCGCGTGGCCGTGATCACCGGCGCGAGCACGGGCCTGGGCCTCGCCATGGCCAAGGAGTTCGCGGCGTCGGGCGCGTCGGTGGCCCTGCTGGCGCGCAAGCAGGACGCGCTGACTGCGGCCAAGGCCGAGGTGCAGAAGGCTGCGGGCAAGGCCAACATCAAGATCGAGGCCTATTCCTGCGACGTCGCGAAGGCCGCGCCCATCGCCGATACGTTCAAGAAGATCGAGGCCGAGTTCGGCAAGGTCGACATCGTCGTGAACAATGCCGGCATCAGCCACGCCAAGTCGTTCGAGACCGTGACCGACGAGGACTGGCAGGGCGACCTCGACCTCAAGCTGTTCGCCGCCATCCGTCTCAGCCGCGCGGCGATCCCCGGCATGCGCGAGCGCAAGTGGGGCCGCATCGTCAACGTGCTGAACATCGGCGCCAAGGCGCCGACCGCCAACTCGACGCCGACCAGCGTCAGCCGCGCGGCGGGCCTGGCGCTCACCAAGGCGATGAGCCAGGAACTCGCCAAGGACAACATCCTCGTCAACGCGATGCTGGTGGGCCTGATCGAGAGCGACCAGTGGCAGCGCCGCCACAAGGGGCCGGCCGGGGAGGGCAAGACCTACGAGGAGTTCCTGGCCGGCATGGCCAAGGGCCGCATCCCGCTCGGCCGCATGGGCAAGGCCGAGGAATTCGCCCGCATGGCCTGCTTCCTCTGCTCGGATGCCGGCTCCTTCATCACCGGCGTCGCCATCAACGTCGACGGCGGCGCAAGCCCGGTGGTCTAGGAAGCGACAATCAGCACCAACCTCATGCTGAGGAGGCTGCGCAGCAGCCGTCTCGAAGCATGGGCACGAGCACTGCGCCTGTTGCCCATCCTTCGAGACGCACGCCTACGGCGTGCTCCTCAGGATGAGGTGGTGCGGGTGAACTCGCAGCGCAAAGTTTAGCGCCGGTTGCCTGCTGGCGTCACGTTCCAGCGGCGGCGCAGCTCGTCGAGGTCGTGCTCGACCCAGTCCCAGACGCTCCACTTCGGGTCGAACAGGTCGGCCGTCATCTCGGCGCCGCGTGCCCAGGCGTGCCAGAACTCGTCGGGATCGAGGCCGCCCTTGCCGGCGTGGCCCACGTCGTTCAGCTGCTCGCCGAAGTGAAAGAAGAAGATCACCGGCAGGATGTGGCCGCTCATCGGATTGATCGGATGCATCCCGGCCGTGAAGGTCGAGACCAGCAGCTCGCCTCGCGCGCTGGTGTCGTAGCCCGAGATCACGTGCGTCGAATCGTGCGCCGTGCCGAAGGCGGCGTTGAGCGCCGCCGGATCGCCCGGAAAGGGATAGAAATTCGTCTTGTCGAAGTCCCACAGCGCCTTGCCGAAGCTGTTCTGCGGCAGACGGCCCAGCGCCTCGTAGCGCGCGAGCAGGGCGGGATCGGCGTTGGTGCCGGCATAGGGCCGGATCCAGGTGTTGGGATCGAGGCCCTCTGAGGAGCGGCTGAGCACGCTGTCGAAGTTCTTGCGCCACATGTCGGCGGCGGCCCAGGCGAGATGGCCCGAGGCCGCTTCGACGAGGTCGGTGAGATAGTCGGCCTCGATGTCTAGGGCGCGGGAGTATTCGAGCACGCGCCTCAGCTTACCGCGATCGAGTGTGCCGTCGACCATCGCCATGACGGCGAGATACTTCACCGCCTCTTCCGCCAGCACGCGTTCCGTCAACGCCGCGACGAGGTCGGCTGGTTCGACCGGCGGCAGGGTGCCGAGGTCGACGAGATCGCGGCGGCGCAGCAGATAATGGCCGGCCGCCAGGAGGCTCGCCGTGTCGGCGTAACTGAGCGCACGCCCGCCGGCCAGCGCCACCTGGCGCATGGCCCCGAGAATGGCGTCGCTCTCGCGACGGCCGACGGCGCGCACGCTCTCTAGCGCAGCGGCTCGAGGATGCTCACATAGTTGGCGACGGCGGCGCCGCCCATGTTGAACACGCCGCCGAGTTTGGCGTTCGGCAGTTGCAGCCCTTCCGGCGCGGTGCCCGAGAGCTGCATCGCCGACATCACGTGCATGCTGACGCCGGTGGCGCCGACCGGATGGCCCTTGGCCTTGAGGCCGCCCGAGACGTTGACCGGCAGCTTGCCGTCGCGCTCGACCCAGCCTTCGTGGATGGCGCGCTCGCCTTCGCCCGGCGCCGTCAATCCCATCGCCTCGTACTCGATCAGCTCGGCGGAGGTGAAGCAGTCGTGACTCTCGACGAAGGAGAGGTCGAGCAGGTCGAGATGCGCGGACTTCAGCGCCCGCTGCCAGGCGAGCTGCGGTCCCTCGAACTTGATGATGTCGCGGCGGCTCATCGGCAGGAAGTCGTTGACGTGCTCGGCGGCGCGGAAGGCGATCGCCTGCTTCATGCCGAGCGCCGTGCCGACGTCGGTCAGGATCACCGCCGCGGCGCCGTCGGTGACGGGCGAGCAGTCGGTGCGCTTCAGCGGGCCGGCGACGAACGGGTTCTTGTCCGACGGCGTGCGGCAGAACTCGTAGGCGAACTCCTTCTGGAAGTGCGCATAAGGGTTCTTGGCGCCGTTCTTGTGGGCCTTGACCGCGATCTTGGCGAGCGCGTCGGACTTGTCGCCATAGCGCTGGAAGTAGGCCGAAGTGATCTTGCCGAAGATACCGGCGAAGCCCGCCTCGATGGTCGCTTCCTCGGCGACGTAGGAAGCCTTGATCAGGACTTCGCCTGCCTGCGTGGAGTTGAGTTCGGTCATCTTCTCGACGCCGACGACCAGCACGAAGCGCGCCTTGCCGGCGGCCAGGGTGTTGAGGCCCATATGGATCGCCGCCGAGCCGGTGGCGCAGGCATTCTCGACCCGGGTCGAGGGCTTGAAGCGCAGGTCGGGATGGGCCTGCAGCGCCAGGGAGGAGTGGAATTCCTGCCGCACGAACCCGCCGTTCATGTTGCCGACGTAGATCACGTCGACGTCTTTCGGCTCGATGCCAGCATGGGCGATCGCCTCGGACGCCGCCTTGACGATCAGCGACTCGCTGGTCTCGCCATCGAGCTTGCCGAATTTGCCGTGGGACCAGCCAACGATGCACGCGGTCATGGAATGTCTCCTTGGTTCGTGGCGGCGACCCTAGACGCGGCCGTAGGGCCGGTCGAGAGGGCGCCATTATGTGCATATACACTTATATGCCGGACCGGATCGCGCAAGAGGGCGATGCAGGAGCCTCCGCACGGTCAGCGCGGCGCCCAAATTCCGCCGCGCGGCGGGTATTGACTGCATCCCTCAACCGGAGCCTCACTGGTACATGGCCGACCTTCCGCCTCCCGAGCGTTCGACCCCCGCGCAGTCCACGCCGCGCTGGCCCTGGATCATGGGCGGGCTGCTGGGCGGATTCTTCCTGCTCGCGGCCGGGCTGGGGCTGGGCTGGTACCTGTTCTACCGGCCGATCGTGAACGTGGCTGTCCAGCTGCCGGCGCCGCCGGCGCCCCCCGCACCTGCCGGACCCGCCGCGCAGGTCAAGGCGCTCGAGGAGCAGATCGAGAAGCAGAAGCTCGCGAACAAGCAGATCGAAGACCAGATCGCCACTTTGAAGGACCGTCTGCGCGCCGATGTCTGCACGGCGAAGGACCCGGCCGGCAAAGCGCCGCCGGCCTCGACGCCCGCGCCGGCCGGCCAGAAGACCTGATTCGAAGACCAGAACGTAACAAAAGAACGGTTGCTCATTACAGGAGCTAGCCTCAGTCTGCCCGAGATATGAAAAATCGGGGCGGGAGAGCGTGAGGCTGGCTGTAACTCGATGGCGGGGAGCGGCGTCGGCGGCCACCTTGGCCCTGTTGACGGCCGCCTGCGACCTTAAGCACGCAGCCGTTCTCGACCCCAAGGGGCCGGTCGCGCTCGCCGAGCGGAATCTCCTGTTCGACGCCTTCTGCGTGATGATGCTCGTGATCGTTCCGATCATCGTCCTCACCCTGTGGTTCGCCTGGAGGTATCGCGCCTCCAACACCAACGCCAAGTACGCGCCGACCTGGGCCAATTCGGTCAGGATCGACGCCCTCACCTGGCTGATCCCCGCCGTCATCGTCATCGCCGTCGCGGTGCTGCTGTGGCGCAGCACTCACCGGCTCGATCCCTACCGTCCGCTGGAATCGAAGGAAGCACCGTTCGACGTGCAGGTCGTGGCGCAGGACTGGAAGTGGCTGTTCATCTATCCCGAGCAGGGGATCGCCGTCGTGAACCAGCTCGTCTTCCCGGCCGGCCGTCCGGTCAGCCTGCGCATCACCTCCGACACGGTGATGAACTCCTTCTACGTGCCGCAGCTCGCCGGTCAGATCTACGCCATGGCCGGCATGCAGACCCGGCTGCAGATGCTGGCCGACCAGCCCGGCACCTTCGTTGGCCGCAACAGCCAGTACAGCGGGGGCGGCTACTCGGACCAGCATTTCGAGGTCCAGGCGATGAGCCAGGCCGATTTCGACGCCTGGGTGGCCCGCGCCAAGCAGGGTGGCACGCGGCTGGACGCCACGACCTACCCGGCGCTGGCTGCCAAGAGCCGCGCCAACCCGATCACCTACTATTCGGCGATCGAGCCCAAGCTGTTCGATTCGATCATCGACAAATACAGGCACAGCGGCCACGCGCACTCCGCGCCGGTCCGGAGATAGCGGATGTTCGGCAAACTGACGATCGAGGCCCTGCCGTTCTACAGCCCCATCGCCGCGGGCGGCGCCCTCGTCACCGTGGGCGGCGCGCTGCTGGTGGCCATCGTGCTCACCTGGCTCAAGGCCTGGAAGTATCTGTGGACCGACTGGCTGACCAGCGTCGACCACAAGCGCATCGGCGTCATGTACGTCGTGCTGGCGCTGATCATGCTGCTGCGCGGCTTCGTCGACGCCATCATGATGCGTACCCAGCAGGCGATGGCGCTGAACGGCGGCGGCTACCTGCCGCCCGAGCATTTCGACCAGATCTTCAGCTCGCACGGCACCATCATGATCTTCTTCATGGCGATGCCGTTCATGACGGGGTTGATCAACATCATCGTGCCGCTGCAGATCGGCACGCGGGACGTGGCCTTCCCGTGGCTGAACGCCGTCAGCCTGTGGCTGAGCGCGGCCGGCGCGGCGCTGGTCATGGTCTCGCTGGTGATCGGCAAGTTCTCGACCGCGGGCTGGACCGGCTATCCGCCCTATTCGGGCATCGAGTACAATCCCGGCGTCGGCGTCGACTACTGGATCTGGGCCATCCTGATCAGCGGTGTCGGCTCGACCATGTCGGGCATCAACTTCATCGTGACGATCCTGAAGCGCCGCGCGCCGGGCATGACCCTGATGCGCATGACGCCCTTCGTCTGGACCGCGCTGGTCGCCTCGGTCCTGATGGCCTTCGCCTTCCCGGCCATCACCGTGGCCTGCGGCCTGCTCGCCCTCGACCGCCTCGCCGGCATGCACTTCTTCACGAATGCGCATGGCGGCAACATGATGAACTACGTCAACCTGTTCTGGATCTGGGGCCATCCGGAGGTCTACATCCTGATCCTGCCGGCCTTCGGCATCTTCTCCGAGGTCGTGTCGACCTTCTCGCGCAAGCGCCTGTTCGGCTATGAATCGCTGGTCTATGCAACGGCGGCGATCGGCGTGCTGTCCTTCACCGTCTGGCTGCACCATTTCTTCACCATGGGCTCCAGTGCCGGCGTCAATGCCTTCTTCGGCGTCATGACGATGATCATCGCCGTGCCCACCGGCGTGAAGGTGTTCAACTGGCTGCTGACCATGTATCGCGGCCGCATCGACTTCCACCCGTCGATGATGTGGAGCATCGGCTTCATGGTGACGTTCGTGATCGGCGGCATGACCGGCGTGCTGCTGGCCATCCCGCCGGCCGACTTCCTGATGCACAACACGACCTTCCTGGTCGCGCACTTCCACAACATGATCATCCCGGGCGTGCTGTTTGGCTACCTCGCCGGCTACATGTACTGGTTCCCAAAGGTTTTCGGCTTCGCCTTCCACCGCGGCTGGGGTCTCGGCGCCTTCTGGTGCTGGATCATCGGCTTCTACCTCGCCTTCATGCCGCTCTACCTGCTCGGCCTGAAGGGCATGCCGCGCCGCATGGAGACCTACAACGACCCGACCTGGCAGCCCTACCTGCTGGTCGCCATGTCGGGCGCCGTGATCGTCCTGTGCGGCATCGGCTGCATGGTGATGCAGCTCTACGTCTCGATCCGCGACCGCAACAAGACGCGCGACCTCACCGGCGATCCGTTCAACGGCCGCACCCTGGAATGGTCCACGTCCTCGCCGCCGCCGCCGTACAATTTCGCGGTGCTCCCGACGGTGGGTGACCGCGAGGCCTTCCTCGAGATGAAGGAGAAGGGCACCGCCTATCAGCGGCCGGCCGCCTACGAGGCGATCCGCATTCCCTCGAATACGCCGATCGGCGTGATCCTGGGCGCCTTCGGCTTCGTCCTGGGCTTCGCCATGGTCTGGCACATCTGGTGGCTGGTCCTGGCGTCCGGCCTCGTCATGTTCGCCGCCGTGGTCGTGCGCTCCTCCAACGACGATCAGGAGTTCACCATGTCCGCGGCCGAGGTGAAGGCCATCGAGGACGAGCGCTTTCGCGTCATGGGGAGCCGGCCATGAGCGTCGCCCCCATGAGTGAGCACGAGCGGGAAGAGATCGAGGTCCACGAGCAGCGGGCGCTGGGCTTCTGGCTCTACCTGATGGGCGATGCCGTGATCTTCGCCCTGCTGTTCGCGACCTACGCCATCATGATCCCCGGCACCGCCGGCGGTCCGACGGGCAAGCAGCTCTTCGAGCTCGATAATGCCGCCATCGAGACGGCCCTGCTGCTGGTCTCCAGCATGACCTTCGGCTTCGCCAGCCTCCAGGTGAAGGCGGGCAATCGCGGCGCCGTGCTGGCGTGGCTGGCGATCACCTTCCTGCTGGGCGCGGGCTTCGTGTTCCTGGAGGTGCGCGAGTTCGCCGGTATGATCGCCAAGGGCGCCGGCCCGGATCGCAGCGGCTTTCTCTCGGCCTTCTTCACGCTGGTGGGCACGCACGGCGTGCACGTCACCATGGGCCTGATCTGGATCGTGGTCCTCGGTGCCCAGGTCGCGCTGAAGGGTCTCTCGATGCCGGTCGCCTCGCGACTGCACCGGCTGGGCCTCTTCTGGCACTTCCTCGACATCGCCTGGGTCGGCATCTTCTCCATCGTCTACCTGCCGGGATTGCTGTGATGGAACGTCCGGAAACCTCGCACGGGCTGCGCTCCTACCTGATCGGCTTCGTGCTGGCGGTCGTCCTGAGCGCCGTTCCGTTCTGGCTGGTCTACACGCACGCTCTGCCGCCGCAGCGCACGCTGCTCGTCATCGGCATCGCCGCGGTGCTGCAGGTGCTGGTCCACCTGCGCTTCTTCCTGCACATCAACTTCACCACGACGCCGCGCGAGAACATCCTGGCGCTGGTCTTCACCTGCCTTCTGCTGTTCATCATGGTGGGCGGCAGCTTCTGGATCATGTTCGACCTGCACAGCCGCATGCTGCTCTAGCCGGCGGCGCCCGCCATGGCACAAGCCAAATCGAAGATGACGCCGATCCTGTTGTGGGAGTGGATCCTGGTCCTCTCGCCCATACCGGTGATGGTGCTCGCCTATGTCGTCCTGGCGAACACGGCGCTGGCGGAGGGAGCGGTCGGCTTCACCGAGAAGACCCTCGACGGTCTGTGTGCCGCGGGCCTGCCGGCCTTCTGGTGCCGGCTCGCCAAGCCCGCGACCTTGCTCACGGCCGTCCAGTTCCTGAGCTTTCTCTGGTTCGTGGCGATGTCCGCCTACCTGTTCTGGACGGTGCGCTTTGCGCCCTACGCCAAGCCGGCGAACTACGTGCCCGGCGCCGCCTCGTTCTTCGAGATGGCGAGCTGGGCGGTGATCTGGCTGTTCATGCTGATCGGCGGCCAGGTCTTTCCCTATCGCGGCGCGGCGCTGGCGGAGCCCAGCCTGCTGTTCGGCATGCTGGGCCTCAGCCTCGGCCTGTTGTCGCTGCGCATGCTGGCGGTCAGCCTGAGGTTCCGGCACTAGGGCCGTCGCTTCGTCCGGCGCTAGAACGACTTGGCGATGCCGAGGATGACGCGGCTGGCGCAGTTCTGGGTGCCGAGGCAGTCCTGAACGCTGAGGTTGGTGCCGGTGTAGACGGCGGAGAGGTCGAATCCGTAGACGGAGACGACGAGGCCGAGCTGCCAGTCCCAGTAGTTGTCATTGGGGATGCCGTAGTTGGCGAAGCGCTCGACATACTGGTTGCCGATGGTGCCGAAGGCCTTGAACGCCACGTTGTCGTTGACGTGGAGGAACGGCATGGGAACGGTAAGCGAGGCCCACTTGTACCAGGCGTTGCCGGAGTTGGCGAAGAAGTTGGGGCTGTAGCGGACGGCCGCGCTGAGTTGGGCGACGCCGAAGTCGTAGCCGGCGACGAGGCCGAACTCATTGAAGTCGTAGAACAGGTTCGAGGGGGCGCTGAGGTAGTTGTAGCGGATGTAGCCCAGGTCGAAGGTGAGCTTGTCGTCCATGAGCTTGAGCTTGAGACCGGTGAGCAGGTCGATCTCGGCGGTGGTGCCGGTGCCGGGGAAGTTCACGTTGGAGCCCCAGGCGCCGACATAGGCGCTGAGCGGGACCTTTTCGCTGACGGTGGGGGTCTCGTAGCCGAGCGACGCCTGGATGGCGATCTGGCGCTGGGTCTGCGAGATGCCGCGATAAGAATAGTCGTTGAGGACGGCGAAGCCGGCGGTGAAGTTGCCGCCGAACGGAGCCTTCCAGGTCTCCTTCTCGGGTGCCGCCTCAGTCGCCGCATTCGGCGTACCCTGAGCCGTCTGCTGATCCTGCGTGACCGTCATGGTCTGCGGATCTGTCGTGCCCTGCGCGTATGAAGCACTCGACACGGTCATCGCAATCATCGAGATCAAGCTTCTGCCGATCATCTTTTATCTCCCCTGATGTCGGCCGCACAGAACGCCTTCCAGGCCTAGGAAATCCAGAAGAGTGGCAAGGGAAACCCATAGGATTCCCATAAAGACGGAAGCGACTGCCGGCGGCAGAGGGGTCTCTTCATGAAGCTGTTCAGGGACCTGAGGGTCACGCGCCGCAAATTCCTATGAATTTCCTATGCGAGCGGCGCGCCCGCCGGCTCGAATTCCTATGGCTGGAACGCCTTCTATGCGGCCGAAGGAGACTTCCATGCTCGACATCCTGTTCTTCGGCGGCGGACTCGTCCTGTTCTGCCTCCTGATCGCCTACGAACGCCTGTGCCACAGGCTGTGAGGCGATCATGACGTTCGATTACCTGCTCGGCGGCGGCCTTGCCGCCCTTTTGCTCGTCTATCTGACGGTCGCGCTGGCGCGGCCGGAGAAATTCTGAGGCGGTCATGACTCTCAACGGCTGGGCGCAGATCGCGCTCTTCTGCGGCCTCGTGCTGCTGCTCACGCGGCCACTTGGCGGCTATCTCGACAATGTCATGGCGGGGCGGCGTACCCTGCTGTCGCCGGTGCTGCTGCCGGTCGAGCGCGGCTTCTATCGACTGGCCGGCATCGACCCGGCGGAAGAACAGAGCTGGTGGGTCTATGCCCGCGCCATGGTGGTCTTCCACATCGTCGGCTTCGCCTTCCTGTACCTGCTGCTGCGCTTGCAGGACCTGCTGCCGCTCAATCCGCAGGGCATGTCCGCCGTACCGCCCGACCTCGCGGGCAACACCGCCGTGAGCTTCCTGACCAACACCAATTGGCAGAGCTACGGCGGCGAGACGACCATGAGCTATCTCTCGCAGATGGCGGGCCTCTCGGTGCAGAACTTCCTGAGCGCCGCCACCGGCATCGCGTTGGCCGTGGCCCTGGTGCGCGGCTTTGCGCGCGCCGAATCCAAGGGCATCGGCAACTTCTGGGCCGATATAGTGCGCGCCACGCTCTACGTGCTGCTGCCCTTCTGCCTGCTGCTGACGGTCTTCTATGTCTGGCAGGGCGTGCCGCAGAACCTGTCGTCCTATGTCGAGGCGACCACGCTCGAGGGCGCCAAGCAGACCATCGCGCAGGGGCCGGTGGCCTCGCAGCTTGCCATCAAGATGCTGGGCACCAATGGCGGCGGCTTCTTCAACGCCAACTCCGCGCATCCCTATGAGAATCCGACGGCGCTCTCGAACCTGGTGCAGATGCTGTCGATCTTCGTGATCGGTGCGGCGCTCACCAACCTGTTCGGCCGTGCCGTCGGCGACGAGCGCCAGGGCTGGGCGATCCTGGCCGCCATGAGCGTGCTGTTCCTGGCCGGCGTGGTCGTCTGCTACTGGGCCGAGGCCGGCGGCAATCCGCTGATCGGGGCGCTCGGCGTCGACAATGCGGCCGGCAACATGGAAGGCAAGGAGGTGCGCTTCGGTGCTCCGCTCTCCGCCTTGTTCGCCGTGATCACCACGGCCGCCTCGTGCGGTGCGGTGAACGCCATGCTCGACAGTTTCATGCCGCTCGGCGGTATGGTCCCGCTCGTCAACATGCTGCTGGGTGAGATCATCATCGGCGGCGTCGGCGCGGGCCTCTACGGCATGCTGCTGTTCGCCATCCTGGCGATCTTCCTGGCGGGCCTGATGGTCGGCCGCACGCCGGAGTATGTCGGCAAGAAGATCGAGGCGCGTGAGGTGAAGTTCACCATGCTCGCCATCCTCTGCGTCCCGCTGGCGGTGCTGGGCTTCACGGCGCTGGCCGCCGTCGTCCCGGCCGGCCTCGCCGGTCCGGCCAACGCAGGCCCGCATGGCTTCAGCGAGATCTTCTATGCCTATACGTCGGCGGCGGCGAACAACGGCAGCGCCTTCGGCGGCCTGACCGCCAACACCGTCTACTACAACGGCACGCTCGCCGTCGCGATGATGGTCGGCCGCTTCGCCATCATCATCCCGATGCTGGCCGTCGCCGGGTCGCTCGCCGCCAAGCGCAAGGCCGCGATCTCGGCCGGTACCTTCCCGACCCATGGCGGGCTGTTCGTCGGCCTGCTGGTCGGCGCCGTGCTGATCGTGGGCGGTCTCACCTTCCTGCCGGCCTTGGCCCTCGGCCCCATCGCGGAGCATTTCGCTCTGCTGGCCGGCTCGCTGTTCTAACGAGGCGTCATCATGAGTAAACGTGACAAGTCGCAGTCGCTCCTCGACCCCGCGATCCTGAAACCGGCACTGCTGGACAGCTTCGCCAAGCTCGACCCGCGCGAGCTGGTGAAGAACCCGGTGATGTTCACCGTCGAGATGGTCGCGCTGGCCGCCACCGTCCTCACCGTGCGTGATCTGGTGACCGGAGTGGCCGGGAGCGGCTTCCAGATCCAGATCGTGCTCTGGCTGTGGGTGACGGTGCTGTTTGCCACCTTTGCCGAGGCCGTCGCCGAGGGTCGTGGCAAGGCCCAGGCCGACACGCTGCGCCGTATGCGCAGCGAGACCATGGCCAAGGTGCTGCTGGGCGTCGGCGACACGTTCGAGCCGCGGCGCGCGCACACCTTGAAGGTTGGCGAGAAGGTGCTGGTCGAAGCTGGCGACCTGGTGCCGGGCGACGGCGAGATCATCGAAGGCGTGGCGACGATCGACGAATCGGCCATCACCGGCGAGTCCGCGCCGGTGATCCGCGAGGCCGGCGGCGACCGCTCGGCCGTGACGGGCGGCACGCGCGTCCTGTCGGACCGGATCAAGGTCCGCATCACCGCGGAGGAGGGATCGAGCTTCCTCGATCGCATGATCGCCCTGGTCGAGGGTGCCGCGCGCCAGAAGACTCCCAACGAGCTGGCGCTCAGCGTCCTGCTGGCCGGCCTCACGCTGATCTTCGTGCTGGCGGTCGTGACCATCCCGAGCTTCGCGACCTATGCCGGCGGCGCGGTTTCCGTCGTCGTGCTGATCGCGCTGTTCGTCACCCTGATCCCGACGACCATCGGCGCCTTGCTGTCGGCCATCGGCATCGCCGGCATGAACCGGCTGGTGCGCTTCAACGTGCTGGCGACCTCCGGCCGTGCCGTGGAGGCGGCGGGCGACGTCGATACGCTGCTGCTCGACAAGACCGGCACCATCACGCTCGGCAACCGCCACGCCACGCAGTTCATCCCGGTGACGGGCGTGACCGAGGACGAGGTGGCGCGGGTGGCTCAGCTGGCCAGCCTGGCCGACGAGACTCCGGAAGGCCGCTCGATCGTCGTGCTGGCCAAGGAGAAGTACGGCCTGCGTGGTGTCGACGTGGCCGAGCTGCACGGGCAGTTCGTGCCCTTCACGGCGCAGACCCGCATGAGCGGCGTCGACCATGAAGGCGCGGTCATCCGCAAGGGCGCCGTCGAGTCGGTGATCGAGCATGCGCGCTCGCTCGGCATCACGCCGCCGGTCGAAGAGGTGAACCGAATCGCCACGACCATCGCCAAGGAGGGCGGCACGCCGCTCGGCGTGTCGCGCAACGGCCGAATCCTGGGCGTCGTCTACCTGAAGGACATCGTGAAGGGCGGCATCCGCGAGCGCTTCGCGGAGCTGCGCGCCATGGGCATCCGCACCGTGATGATCACCGGCGACAATCCGCAGACGGCGGCCGCGATCGCCGCCGAAGCCGGCGTCGACGATTTCCTCGCGCAGGCGACGCCGGAAGCCAAGCTGCGCCTGATCCGCGAGGAGCAGGCCAAGGGCAAGTTGGTGGCGATGTGCGGCGACGGCACCAACGACGCGCCTGCGCTCGCCCAGGCCGATGTCGGCGTCGCCATGCAGACCGGCACCAATGCCGCACGCGAGGCCGGCAACATGGTCGATCTCGACAGCGACCCGACCAAGCTCATCGAAATCGTGGCCATCGGCAAGCAGCTGCTGATGACGCGCGGCGCGCTCACCACCTTCTCGATCGCCAACGACGTGGCGAAGTACTTCGCCATCATTCCGGCGATGTTCATCGCCTTCTACCCGCAGCTCGGCGTGCTGAACGTCATGGGACTGGCGACGCCGCAGAGCGCCATTCTCTCGGCGATCATCTTCAATGCGCTGATCATCGTGGCGCTGATCCCGCTGGCGCTGCGCGGCGTGCAGTACCGCCCGAGCGGTGCCGCTTCGCTGCTCCGGCGCAACCTGCTGATCTATGGAATAGGCGGCCTGGTCGTCCCCTTCGTCGGCATCAAGCTGATCGACGTTGTGGTCGCGGCCACCGGCCTCGCCTGAAGGAGACAATCATGCTTCGTCATTTCCGTGCTTCGCTCGTCATGCTGGTCCTGATGACCGTCCTGCTGGGAATCGCCTATCCGCTCGCCATGGTGGGCGTTGCCGGTGCGGCCTTTCCCGGCCAGGCCGGCGGCTCGCTCCTCCAGAAGGACGGCAAGGTCGTGGGCTCGAGCCTGATCGGCCAGTCCTTCACCGGCGAGACCTATTTCCACAGCCGCCCCTCGGCGACAACCGATACCGATCCGGCCGATTCGACCAAGACCGTCGCCGCGCCCTACAACGCGGCCAACTCGGCCGGCTCGAACCTCGGCCCGACCTCCAAGGCCCTGGTCGACCGGGTCAAGGAGGACGCCGACAAGCTCGGCAACGGCGTGCCGGTCGATCTCGTCACGACCTCGGGGAGCGGCCTCGATCCGCACCTCTCGCCGGAGGGGGCGACCTGGCAGGTTGCGCGCGTCGCCAAGGCGCGGGGGCTGCCGGAAGCCGAGGTGCGGACGCTGGTGGCGCAGCATACCGAAGGCCGCATGTACGGGCTGCTGGGCGAGCCGCGGGTCAACGTGCTGCAGCTCAATCTCGCCCTCGACGCGCTGCCCAAGCGGTGACAATGATCCGGCTGCATGCCCACCGCCGTTGACGATCTGCGGCCCTCGCCCGACGCGCTCCTGAAGGCGGCGGAGAAGGAGTCGCGCGGCAAGCACAAGATCTTCCTCGGCGCCGCGCCCGGCGTCGGCAAGACCTGGGAGATGCTGTCGGCTGCCCACCGTCGGGTCCGCGAAGGGATCGACGTGGTGGTCGGCGTCGTCGAGACGCATGGCCGGGTCGAAACCGAGGCGCAGCTCAAGGGACTCGAGATCCTGCCGCGCCGCTCGGTCGACTATCGCGGCCGCACGATCGGAGAGATGGATCTCGACGCCGTCCTGAAGCGGCGGCCGGCCCTGGTCCTGGTCGATGAGCTCGCTCACACCAATGCCGAAGGCAGCCGACACCCCAAGCGCTACCTCGACGTCGAGGAGCTGCTGGCGGCCGGCATCGACGTCTATTCGACCCTGAACGTCCAGCATATCGAGAGCTTGAACGATGTGGTCGCCCGCATCACGCGCATCCGCGTGCGCGAGACCGTGCCGGACCATGTCGTCGATGCCGCCGACGAGGTCGAGCTGATCGATCTGACGCCGGCCGACCTGATTGCGCGGCTGGCCGAGGGCAAGGTTTATGTCCGCGACCAGGCGCAGCGCGCGCTCCGCCATTACTTCTCGCCCGGCAATCTGACGGCGCTGCGTGAACTGGCGCTCCGGCGCACCGCCCTGCGCGTCGACGAGCAGATGCGCAGCTACATGCGTGAACATGCCATCGCCGGTCCCTGGGCGGCGGGCGAGCGGGTGATCGTCTGCCTCGATCCCGGGCCGGGGGCGGCCAACGCCGTGCGGGCCGCCAAGCGCAGCGCCGACGCGCTCGATGCCGAGCTGATCGCGCTCTATGTCGAGACCGACCGGCACGCCACGCTCTCGGAAGCCGAACATGCGCGCCTGGCCGAGGCCCAGCGTCTGGCAGCCCGGCTGGGGGCGGAGGTCGTCACCTTGCCCGGCCGCTCGGTCGTCGAGGAGATCGTGGCCTTCGCGCGCTCGCGGAATGCCACGCGCGTCGTGGTCGGCAAGTCGCGGCGGTCGCGCTGGTTCGAGCTGCGCCACGGCTCGGTGGTCGACGAGCTGGTGCGCTCGGGGTCGGGCCTTGCCGTCGAGGTGGCGCCCTCGGCCGATGGAGAGCAGAAGTCCGGCCCACGCGATTGGCTGCGCGACGTGCCGCTGACGTCGGGGCCCTATCTCGAGGGCAGCCTGGCGACGGCCGTGGCAACCGTTGCCGGCGTGCTGATCGATCGCCTGATCGTGCTGCCCAACATCTCGCTGGTCTACGTGCTTCCGGTGCTGTTCTCCGCCGCACGCCACGGGCTGGTGCCGTCGCTCTGGGTGTCGGCACTCAGCGTCGCCTGCTTCAACTTCTTCTTCCTGCCGCCCCTCTACCAGTTCACGATCGCCGACCCGGCCAACGTGATGGCGCTCTTCCTGTTCGTCGTCGTGGCGGTGATCGCGAGCGCGCTGGCGGCCAGGACGCGCACGCAGACGGAATCGGCGCGTCGCGAGGCACGCACCACCGCCGGGCTCTACGCCTTCAGCCGCAAGATCGCGGGTGTCGTCGAGCTCTACGATCTCCTGTGGATCGTGGTTTCGCATCTGGCGCGCCTGCTGCAGGCCGAGATCGTGGTGCTGATGCCGGAGGAAGGCCAGCTCACGACCCGGGCGGCCTTCCCTCCCGACGGGGCACTGAGCGACGCCGATCTCGCCGCTGCGCGCTGGTCCTGGGATGCCGACCGGCCCGCGGGCCGCGGGACCGACACCCTACCGGGGGGGCGCTGGCTGTTCGTGCCGATCCGCACCAGCCGTTCGGCGATTGCCGTGATCGGCGTGCTGCCGAACAAGGAGGGCCACGAGCTCTCGGCGGGCGAACGCCGCCTGCTCGAGGCCGTCGGAAACCAGGCGGCCGTGGCCATCGAGCGCGTGACGCTTGCGGAAGACATCGACCAGGCGCGGCTGGGGGCGGAGCGCGAGCGGCTGCGCTCGGCGATGCTGACCTCGGTCTCGCACGATCTGCGCACGCCGCTCGCCTCGATCATTGGATCCCTGTCCAGCCTGCGCAGCTTCGGGGCGCGTTACGATGCTGCGGCACGCGAAGAACTGCTGGCGACGGCACAGGGCGAGGCCGAGCGACTCGACCGCTTCGTCGGCAACCTGCTCGACATGACGCGGCTGGATGCCGGCGCTGTCGTGCCCCGGCGTGAGGCCGTCGAAGTGGGCGACCTGATCTCGACCGCGCTGCGTCGCGCCGCGCCGCTGTTGGCCGGCCACGAGGTCGGCAGCATCGTGCCGCCAGCGCTGCCTGCCCTGCCGCTCGACTTCGTGCTGGCCGAGCAGGCCCTGTTCAACCTGCTCGACAATGCCGCCAAGTATTCCCCGCCCGGCGGCCGTCTCTCGGTGGAG
The DNA here is from genome assembly GCF_965279625.1 of Reyranella sp. Lineage (GTDB taxonomy): Bacteria > Pseudomonadota > Alphaproteobacteria > Reyranellales > Reyranellaceae > Reyranella. The sequence goes on along the minus strand of NZ_OZ257251.1, from coordinate 2,796,779 downwards.
GCCAGGCTCGCCGGATCGAGGGTCGAGATCATCGTGCGCGACGAGGGGCCGGGCATCGCCGAGGCCGACCTCGAACGCATCTTCGAGAAGTTCTATCGCGCCGAGTCGGGGGATCGGCGCCGTGCCGGCACGGGACTGGGGCTTGCCATCGCCCGCGGTTTGGTCGAAGCCATGGGGGGCACGCTCACGGCGCGCAATCGAAACACTCGAAACGAACCCGGCGGTGCGGAATTCGTGATGGAGTTTCCGGTTTCTCAAAATGACGGCTGACGGCGCCACCATCCTGATCGTCGAGGACGAGCCGCCGATCCGTCGGCTGCTGCGCACGACCCTGGCGGCGCACGACTACCGTGTCCTGGAAGCCGGAACGGGCGCCGAGGCCCTGCAGGCGATGCGGCACCACCGGCCGGATCTGGTGTTGCTCGATCTCGGCCTGCCCGATCGCGACGGGCTCGAGCTGATCGCCGACATCCGCAAGCTGGCGCCGGTGCCCATCGTCGTGTTGTCGGGCCGCGGCGACGAGTCGGCCAAGGTGGCGGCCCTCGATTCCGGCGCCGACGACTACGTCACCAAGCCATTCGGTGCCGAGGAGTTGATGGCGCGCCTGCGCGCGGCGCTGCGTCACCGGCTGCAGCAGCAGGGCGCGGACCGGTCTTTTTCCAGCGGCACGCTCAAGGTCGATCTGGTGCGCCGGCTGGTCGAGCGCGACGGCGAGGCGGTGAAGCTGTCGCCCAAGGAATACGACATCCTCGAACAGCTCGCGATCCATGCCGGCAAGGTGCTGACCCATCGCCACCTGCTGCGCGAAGTGTGGCGCGATGAGGCGGTCGATCCGCAATATCTGAGGGTCTATATCCGCCAGCTTCGCCAGAAGATCGAGACCGATCCGGCCTCGCCGCAGCACGTCCTCACCGAGCCTGGGGTTGGCTACCGGCTGGTCTGAAGACGAGCCGGCCCGCCCTGTGATCGAACGAAACCACGTCGAGACCCGCGCTAGCCGCGCGATCGCGGACGGCGGAAAGTCCTGTGCGGCAGACGCACTCCGTGCCTTCCACGATCACGCGGCCGCTCGCTCCGGTACGGCGGCGCGCGGCCTGCAGCGCCTCGCAGAGTTCGTCTTCGCTGGCGACGTCGACGATCCAGGCGAGGTCGGTGGCTTCACCGTCCGGCGCGACCGTGTCCGGACGCAGGCTCCGTACGCATGCGCAGCCGCGACGCATGAGGGCGAGAAGGAGCGGCAGGGTGTGATGGCCGATGACGGCGACGCTTGCCGTCGGCGGCAGGTGCGCGACCGCCATGACTTGATCGACGAGGGCTCCCGACGGGTCGTCGGGAGCAGAAGACGGGATGTCGAGCATGCAAATTTCCTCCGGGACGCCTCCGATATGGCGGAGGGTCCCGTAGGAATTCGAGAGGGCTGGACACGAGCCGGCATAGCCCCGGCATAAAGACGGGGCCGTGTGCCGCGGAGCTACTTCGCGACCTTGGCGCCGGTCGCGACGTTGATCACGGAGCCGTCCTCGAGGCTCAGGCGATAGATTTCGCGCAGCACGTTGCCCGCGAAGCCCAGCTCCACGATCGACACCGTCTTGAACGCGGTGGGGATGCCGTCGGGCAGGATCTGGTTGAACTCGACCGCGGTCTGGTTGAAGGCCGCCTGGATCTCGGGCGTGAACTTCGCCATCGAGTAGACCAGGGTGTTGTGCGGATTGTGCGGGCGCAGTTCCTTGCCGTCCTTGACGGTATTGATGCCGCTGACGCCGACCGTCTGGACCAGTTCCTTACCGGCATCACCCATTGCCGCATAGACTGGCCCCGTGACGCGCGGCAGCGGCCCGTCGCGCAGCGGCGTGAGCGCCGGCGTGGCAAGCGTGTTGAAGGCCATCATCGCCTCAAAACTTGCTCCTTCCTTGACGATACCGAGGTCGAGCCACCAGGGATGGCCGGCGCCCTTGGCCGCTTCGGTCGTATAGAAGGTCTTGAGCGTGACATTCAGGACCGGCGGCAGCTTCGGCATGGCCTTCAGCATCTTGTCCGGCGTCGTCGGATCGGCGCTGTGGATGTGCAGAACCGTGACGTGGGGGATGTTGAAACGCAGCGCCTCGTCGATCAGGTTCGCGTTCAGCAGCTTCTCGCGCAGCAGCCCGCCGATCGTGAGAGAGAGAAGATCGTTCACTTCCTTCGGCAGCGTGTAGACCAGCCCGAAGGTGCGCTTGTGTTCGCGGAAGGCGGTTGAGGCCAGAGAACTATTGTCGATCGCCCCCTGTGCCAGGGCGGGTTGAGCGGCCAGCAGGGCGGAGCCTGCAAGGACAAGGGCGGTCAGCCCGCCAGCAATCTTGATCTTCATCGCTTTTTCCCCAAGGTACGCAGACGCATAGTAAGTGCAATTTGCGTGCCTGCTGACAAGGGGAATTCAGAAAGCGCACTCCGCGCGCATGGTCGGCGAGATCGGATCGGCCGGCATGTTGAGCTTGCAGTGATAGTCGAAAGCCGTCCGATAAGGCGCGGCGATGCGGGCCTTAGCCTGGATCGGCAGGACGAAGCGGCTGCCGCGGCGGTCGATCTGCTGGCGGCCGTACCCGATGTTGGTGCCGTCGGGGAAGTAGGCATCGAAGAAGGAGTGCCCGGCCGTCGAGGTGAACTCGACGGTCAGCACGGCGCCGTCGATGCATTCGAAGCGGGGCCCGCTCTTCAGGACGCCGGTCTCGGTGTTCTTTCCCGAGGGGCCCGAGACGGTCCAGTTCGAGCTCGGGCCTGTCTTCGAGGTCTCGGCCTTGAGGACGCCGCAGGCCAGATTGCTGGGCGGCGGCGGGCTTGCGGGTTTACTGGCCGCCGTCTGCGCCTGTGCCGTGCCGGCAAGCAACACCGCCGTCACCGGCAACCAAGAGCTCATCTTCATTTCGGGAGACCGTCCAGAGCCTTCTTCGCATCGGCATCGTTCTGGGCTGCAGCCTGTTGCAGCCAGACCTTGGCCTTGGCCGCGTCGGCGGTGAGGCCCGCGCCACCTTTGGCGAGCAGGATACCAAGCTTGCGCTGGGCTTCCGCAAGACCGGTCAGTGCGGCGCGCTCGTACCAGTCGGCGGCCTGCACGCCGTCATGCGGGAAGCCCGCCTTGGCCGGACTCATCGGGTCGTAGAAGGACGCAAGCTCGAGCTGGGCGGCAGCGTTGCCCTGTTCGGCGGCCTGACGGAACACCAGGAAGGCCGATGCAAAGTCGTCCGCCTTGGCGAAGTCCCGGGCCTTGGCCAGCATCGCCTCAGGCGGGGGCTTGGTCGCGAGATACTCCGCGACCGTCTCGCGCACCGACTTCGCGGGCGGCTGCGGAGCCGGCGGTTGCAGCGGCGTCGGCGCGGGCGGCGTCGCGGCGACGACGACGGGCTCCGGCGGATGGAGGTGGTTGGTCCAGTAGTAATAGCCACCGCCCACCGCGAGCAGGACGAGCACGGCGGCGATCATCCAGCCGGTCGCGCCGGAGCGCTTCGGCAGATCGGCCATCGGGTCGCGCGCGGCCCTCAGGTCCGGGCGAGGCGGTGGCGGCGGCGGCTCGGGCGCGACCTCCAGGGGCGGCGGCAGTTCCGGTTCGGGCTCGGGCGGAAGCGGTTGCCGGCGACGGAGCCGCACCGTGTCGTCGTAGGCGCCCGAGGCGCCTGCCGCGCCGGAGGTCAGCATCGTGGGCCAGGCCACGACGGTCGTGCCGACGACCCCGATGTCGGGCTCGCGCACGCGCAGCCGGACGGTCGCGATTCCCGCCAGCCGGTCGCAGATCTCGGGACCGAGATGGAATTCCAGGGTTTCGCCGTTGCGCCTCACCTCGTCGGGCATCAGCCAGGTTTCGGTGCGCCGCCAGCCATCGTCGGCCAGGTGCGTATCCGGCCCCTGCTGGCGCTGGATCGAGATGGTGAGGCCGTCGGGCGCGGCGTCGAGTTCGCTCACGCGCAACAGCGCGTGGCCGGGTTCCGGCATCGGGGTGATGGTCGCGCGAACGGGCATCGAAGCGCTCTACGCCGCCACGGTGCGCAGGATGGCGCCCAGCCGGTCGTTCTGCTCCGGCGTGATCTCGCGTCCGCCCTCGTAACCGACATTGTCCATGGCGAGCTGCAGGAAGGCGCGCATCCAGTCCTTGCAGTAGTCGGCATAGATCGGCGCCGGATTCTCGCTGAGCTGCGGGATGCCGTCGATCATCAGGGTCGGCTGCTCGAACACGCGGCGCAGCGGTGCGTTCGGCGGCAGGCCGGGTCGCTGGTCGAGCGGCAGCTTGTCGAAGCCGAGCGCGCTGACATAGCCGTTGAGTGCCGAGGAGGCCGTGCGCACCTGGCGCTCGGCGATCTCCTCCCACTTGGCGTTGGCGGCGTTCTCCAGCTCGCGCACTTCATGGGAGAGCTGGTCGATCAGCTTCAGGCGATGGGCGCCCACGATCAGCTCGTCGATCAGCCAGCCGAGATGCTGGCGGTCGACGCCGAAATGCGACAGGGCCTTCTCGTCGGCGCCGACGCGGCGCATGTTCTCGAGCCAGTATTCGGCGGCCTCGCGGGCGAAGCGCTCCGCGCGATCCTCGATCACCCCGGAGGGCGGCGGAGCGCGGCCGGGCTCCTCGCCGAACACGTCGGCAAAGATGGCGCCGATGTCGACCGCGGCGCCGGTCGACTGCGCTGCGGCGGCCGGGGACTTGCCGTTCCTGCCTGTGCCCTCGTCGGACGGCTGTGCCGTGGCAATGCGGAAGTAGATATCGCGCAAGGCCGTGTCGGCGACCTGAAGGGCACCGACGAGTTCGCCGAACAGCTGTTGCTGGATGACGTTCGCCAGGCCGCGCAGCACCGTGTGGATGAGGTCGCGCTTCTTCGCCCGCGCGTCGCCATCGGACGCACTGTGGAAGCCGGCGAGCCGGTCGACCAGTCGGCGCAGCTGGATCTCGAGCTGTCCGCGCACCTGGGCGCGCTTGATCGCCGGATCGCACACCGGGATCAGGCTCTTCACCAGGTGCGCCACACCGCCGTCATTGGCGCGGAACGCCTCGTCCCAGGCGAGTGCAGGATCGCCGAAGTGGCGGCGTACATCCTCGTTCTCGATGAAATGGCGACGCAGCTCGCCGGCGCGCTGGGCGAAGGAATCGGCGATGCCGACTTCGCGGCCGCCGTCATAGTCCATCAGCCGCTCGTCGATGACGGTCGGATTGCGCAGCCAGAAGCTGTTGTCGAACGGCTTGCCGTTCCAGTTGAGCGGCCACTCGCCGCGGAAATTGTTGACCAGCGAGTTGCCGAGGCGCGCGCTCCAGCGCAGGCGGCGCGATTCCTCGGTCTCGCCGGCCTTCTGCTCGAACTCGCGGTCCATCTTGGTCAGCACGAGAAACAGCGCATTCTTCTGCTTGGCACGGTCCGCCGGCGTGGCGCCGATCGTCTGGTCGATCCACGCCGTCATCATGTCGGAGAGGTCGCGGACTTCCTGATTGCCGTCGGGGATGCACAGCAGGATGGCGCTGAGTTCGCGCTCGGCCGAATACCGCTGGAACAGATAGGCGACCTTGCCGCGCAGCAGCAGCTCGCGCAGCGGATTGGCGCCCTCGGCGACGCCCTTGGTCTTGGCGACGTCGTCCAGGTTCGCGAGCTTCAGCCGTGACCGCGCGCCCGGAAAATCGAGCAGGTCGGTGTGATCGAAGAAGTCCCACGGTTTCTCGTCGATCGCGACGTTCAATTCGGCGGTGAGCGCGCAGACCAGCGAGCGCGGCAGCCGAGCATCGGGCGAGGACCGGCCGTCGGCCTGCCTGGGGCGCACCAGCAGCGGATCGTCGGCATCGGCACCGAGGCGATCGAGCGTCAGCACGTCGACGATGCTCTTCTCGCGCGGGATCAGCGCGTCCATGCCGAGCAGCGCTTCGGGCGCGTGGCCGAGCTTCTGCAGGCCGTCGTAGAGCGTGAGGTAGAGGTCGGTGAAGGGCTGGAAGTCGTACCACAGCACCGACCACAGCCGGGCGCGGTCGGGGCCCGACAGGCGCGGCGCGAGATCGATCGCCTCGCGCCAGTAGTCGGTGCGCAACTCGGCGGTGACGCCGGCGAAGAAGGTGTCGAAATACTCGATCAGGTCGAGCACATCGTCGGAATCGAGATCGCCGACCGGCTGCGGCTGCGCCTTGGCGCGCAGCTCGGACAGGCGCTTGCGGATCGCCGCGCCGTCGGGTCCGACGAACTCGGCCTTCTGATGGTCGAAGTCGAGCAGGAAGGAGTTGCCCAGGATCTTCACGATGTCGGTCTGCGTGAGCAGCCGCACCCTCACCGGGAACTCGGGTGAGCCGTCGCTGAGGCCGAGGCCAAAGCGCGTGACCAGGCCGGTCGACTCGCGATTGCCCGGTGGGTTGATCTCGCGCAGGAAGTCATAGGTCTTGTCGGCGAAGCGCGCCTGCAACGGGCGCCCATCGCGGCTCGCCAGGATCGACACGAGATACGACTTGCCGGCCTGGCTGGGACCGAACACGCCCACGCACATGCGGCGACGCGCGGCGCGCGCCAGCTTGCGGCTCTGGTTGCGAACCTTCTGCAGCTCGCTCACCAGTGACGGTGCCTGTTGCGCCACCGTCGGCGACTGTTCCGACGCGTTCCTGAGCCACGCCACGCCCTCGCCCGCGGCGACGGCCAGCGCCTCGCAGTCCTGGGCCAGCTTGAGATCGACTGTGTCCATGTCCTCTAACCGGTCTTGAGCATGCCCGTGTCGAGCCAGTAGCCCTCGCGGCGCGGCAATGTCTGGAGGCGGAGCGTCAGGCGGTCGAGTGCGACGGCACGTCCGTCGCGGTTGGTCACCTGCCGCAGGCGGAAACGTTCGACATCCCCCGAGTCTTTGTCTTTGGGCTTCACCCTGGCGAGCGCGATCCGGAACGGCGTCTCGCGGGCGTGGCGCTCGGCATATTCAGGTTTGGCGAACTCGAGCGCGTAGAGTCGCGCCGCCGGCCAGCGCACCAGGTCGAGCTGACGGGCGCCCAGCCACATCGGGCCGCGGAACTCGAAGGCGACTTCCGGCAGTTCGAACTCCCGATTGTCGAGATCGACGTCGCGATAGATCAGGTCTTCCTTCTGCAGGCGGCCGCCGCCGTCGAGCTTGCCGATGAACCGGGCGATGCTCTTGGAACGCAGCAGGTCGGAACGGAAGGAGAAGTCCGGAAGCTGCGACTGCGCCAGCGCCGCGATCATCGCGCCGACGGCAACCGTGGTCTTGGGATCCTCGACCCGCAGGCGCGCGTCGCGGAACGGATACCAGGCACCGACGCGATACTCGTGCAGCGAGATCACGCGCTCCGGCGGCAGCGGCAGAAGCTCCATCACCAGGGCGCGGATGCCGGGCAGGCGCGAAGGCCGGCCCGACAGCAGCAGCACGTCGCAATCGTAGGCATGGACGATCTCGGCGAGCGGTGCCAGCACGCGGCCCATCTCGGCCCGTACCGTCTTGTCGAGCCCGGGCAGGTCGACCGGGAAGATCACTTCGCGCAGGTCGAAGTTCTGAGCGCCGCGCTTGCGCGCCGCCTCGTTCACGAAGGTGACGACCTCCTCGGACGGCCTTGCGCCGCCCGGAAAGAAGGTCTCATAGGCGCGCGGCTCGGCCGCAACGACCCCCGACGTCGGATCGTAGGTCTCGGCGGCGCGCAGGAACTCGAGCGCGAGCGGATGGGCGATCTGCAGGGCGAACTGCTGGCGCAGGTTGCGCTGGATCACGTCCTCGCCGCCGCGATCGCCGCCCACCAGCTCGGCCATCAGGTCGCCGGGATTGCCGATGCCGGCGGCGCGCAAGGCCGCCTCGATCGGCGGCAGGACATGGCCCTGGACCACGCGCAGCAGGATATCGTCGCCGGCGACGTTGAAGCCCTCGCGGAACTTCTGCTCCGGCAACAGCGTGACGGAGGTGCCGGCGCCTTCCAGACGGTAGGAGTTGATGATCAGGTCGGTCGTGCCGCCGCCCACGTCGATGCTCGCGATGTTGAGCACATCCTCGGGCGGCTTGCCGCGCGGCTTGCGCGTGATCTGGAAGAAGCGACGGGCGTCGCCGCCGAAATTGCGCGCGACCTCGGTGTAGAGATAGACGAGCTGCGTGCAGCTCGCTTCGTCCCAGTCGGTGAGAACGCGCGGCGCCGGCGCCGCCGGATCGTCGAGCTTCCAGCCCATCATCATCCACACGAGATCGCGCGCGGCTTCGGCGCGCTTGCGGAAGATCAGGCGTTCGGCCAGCGGCATGCCGGTTGGCAAGGTGAGCACGATGCGACGCAGGCGGCGCGGCGTCTCGGCATGGGCGCGCCGGCCGCGTTGCTGAGGCGAATTCATCAGCATCAGCGCCTGCAGCAGGACTTCGGTAAGCACGAAGGTCATCACCGAGGAGCGCGAATAGAGTGGCTCGAACACCGGCAGGTGGTCGGCCGAGTCGGCGTCGGGATCGACGAGGTGCAGCGGCTCGCCCTTCTGGTTCACGAGCTGGGCCATCGGCCCGGCGGCGGCCGGCATTGCCGTCTGGTCCTGCGCGTAGGCCACGTTGAAGCGCCATTCGCGGGTTTGCGGCTCCTCGTCCCACAGATAGCGCTTGGGACTCGACATGCCGGTATTGCCCTCGGTGCCGCGACGACGCGCGGCCAGTCGCGTGGCCTCGGGTCCGACCCGCGTCATGGTCGGCCAGACGAAGGCATCGGCGCGACCGCCGAGACGCGAGAGGTGGTTCTTGCCGAACCAGGCCTGCGCGAACTCAACGCGCGATTCGAAGGGGCGCGTATGGACGACCTCGGGATGCGAGAGGTCGCGCAGCGCGAGCTCGTAGGAATCGTTCAGGTTGACGCCGAGCTCGCCCGCCGCCTCGATCAAGAGGCCGCAGGTCCGCGAGTTGCCGACGTCGAGCACGAGATCCACTTCGATCGCGCCGCGGCCCGGCCGCTCGGCATCGCCCACCAGCTTGACCGGCGGAAAGTGCGCCGCGGCGGCGAGCAGGCCGAGGAAGGCGAGATAGCGCGCGGTTGCCTCTTGCGGCTTCTGCTTGATGTCGTTGTCGATTTCTTCTGCGGTCGCGCGCGGATGCAATTCATGGAACAGCTCGTCGAGCCACTGCACCATCCAGCCCTGGCGCAGCAGCCAGTGGTTGGCGCGCTGCTGTGGGGCGAGCGCGAAGAGCGCGCCGGCGGTCACGTCCTTGGGCGAGGGGGCGAGATAGGCGCGGCCCTCGGCTTCGGCGATCAGGCCGGTGTCGAAGGCCAGGACCGCGCGATAGCGGTTGCCCTGCTCGTCGCGATAACCCGATCCGTAGCGCGCCTCGAGATCGACCACGCGTACCCGCGCCCAGTCGGCCGGGCCCTCGCGAAACTGGTTGTTGGGCCGCACCTGGAGGAATGGCACCGGCACCCACTTGTCGAGAAAGGGCGCGAGCGCATCCTTGGCGGTGATGACGAGGTTCGGATCGGCGGCGCGACGGCGGCCGTTCTCCACCACCTCGTACTGGCCGCGGCCCTCGTCGAAGTCGAGTTGCACCAGATCGTCGACCGCGTTCGAGGCAGAGGCGTCATGGAAACCCCATTCGCGCACCTTGAGGCGCACGGGATCGAAGCCGAAATCGAGGAACTGGATGCCGGAGCGGGCAATCAGCGTCGTCGGGCTGGGATAGCTCGGCAGGCGGGCGAGGTCGCTCATGTCAATCCAGTACGGCCATCATCATGCATATGTAGGGTCTCAGCGCCCGATCTGCACCTTGTAGCTGCGCGGGTCGCCGGGCTGGCTGCCTTTGCATTGCGCCGCGCCGTCGGCGCCGATCTCGCAGTTCACGGTGTTGCGGGCGTAGGTCTTGCCGTCGCTGCAGCGCGGGTTGCTCTTTTCCTCGATCACCAGTTTGGTGCCGTCCCAGCGTGCCTCGGCGGGCGCTTCGCAGGTCGCGCCGTTCTTCTGGGTGAACGACACCTTGCCCTTGCCCTTGTCGTCGAGCGTGTAGGAGGGGCGCAGATCCTTCTCGCCGGTCGCGGTCGCAAGGCCGGTGCGCGAACGCCAGTCGCCCTTCAGGAAGGCGAGGTCCTGCTTCTGCTTGGCCTCGGGCGGCACAACCATCGGCTTGGGCTCGTCCTTCTTGTTGTTGGCGGCCTCGTTCTTCGGATCGTTGGGCGCCGCGGCGTTCTTGTCCTTGTTCTGCTCGTCGGGTCCCTTCGCGTCGGCGCCCTTGGGCTCCGGCTTGTTCGGATCCTTGGCGTCGTGCGCCGGATCGTTGGCGGCCATGGCGGGATCGGGCCCGGCGCCGCGTTCGATCGGTGGCCCACCGGCCGAACCGACGATCACACCGCCCGGTCCGAGGACGCCGGCAGCGCAATCGCCGCCGCGGCGTGACAGCTCGTCGGTGAGGCGCGCCAGTTCGAGACGCAAATCCTCGCTGTCCTGCAGCAGGGTCGCGACGCGGACCTGCTGCAGCTCCGCCGGCTGGCGGACGGCAAATCCCAGCGCCTGTTCGCGGGCCTTGGCCTCGATATAGGGTTCGATGCGCGGCAGATAGGGGCGCACCAGCCAGGCGAGCAGCGCCAGGATCAGCATCAGCACGACGCCCAGCAGCAGCCATTGCCACCATACGGTCCGTGGGCCCGCGACGGCGGCAATCGCCGGCGCCGAGGCCATCACGGCCTCGGGCCGTCCGGAGGAAGCAGCGGCGGCGCGGGCCGTGGCGGTGGCCGCGATCATGGGCGGAGGGCTCGCCAGGAACACGCCCGGCAGGGCCGCATCGGCGGTGAACCCCCAGAAGGTCATCACTGGCCGCCCGTTGACGACGTAGAGCGTTTCCTCGCCCGGCGCGGTGAGGGCGTGACGCAGAAGCCGCGCGAAATTGCGCTCGGCATTCGAGCGCTCCATCGCTTCCATCTGGGTCGCGAGGCCGGCGATCTCGCCGTGCAGCCGCTGCACCTCGTCGAGAATCTGGCGGCGCTCGGCCTCGCCGAGATCACTGAGGCGCCTCACCTCTCCGTCGAACGGCGCATACCAGTCGATGGTGCGACCGCTCGGCTCGGCCTCAGGCAACGCCAGGAGGTCGGCATGTTCGCGCGACAGGCGGGCGGCGATGGCAGCGCGCAGCTGTCCTGCGGCACGCCAGACCGGATCGCCGGCAAGGCCGAGGGCGCGATAGCGTTGCAGCGGTTCACGGGCGAGAAGCGGACCTGCGGCCATTTCAGCTCCTCACCGTCTGCTGCCGCGCGGGCAGGAAATGGCATAGTTCCAGCGCGTACCCCATTGCTCACCCGTTACGATCACATCGACGGAATAATCCCCGGCCACCGGATTCCAATCGAATCCGAAGCCGCCGCGACCACTGCGCGGGCCACCGGTTCCGGCGACGTTCTGACCTCGATAGATGACCTTGATGTCGTCGGGCCGCACGAACAGCTGGTAGTTCAGCGCGACGAAGCCCGGCTTGTCGCCCAGATAGTGCTTGTTGCGCGTTACGCCCTCGCCGCCGGAATCGCCCGACCAGTCGCAGGGAAGCTGGCCCGGCGGCGGACGGTTGACCGGCGGGGCGGACGCCTGCTGCGGCGGCTGCGGCTTGGGGGCCGGCGGCGGCGGCGGCTTCGGCGGCTCGACCTTCGCCACGGGCGGGGGCGCCGGCGGAGGTTTGGGCGGCTCGATCGGCTTGCACTGTTCGAGCTTGTCCTTGAGCTGGGCTTCGAGCGAGGCCAGCTCGGCCTTGAGCTTCCCCTCCTCGTCGCCGGCCGATTCGAGGGCCGCTTTCAGCAGCGGCGTCGGATCGGGCGGCGCTTCGGGCGCCGGGGGCGCCGGCGTCTCGAGCGTTGCCACGTTCAGGGACGGATCGACCGGCACGCAGGTCCGCAGGAGCCAAGACGTCAACAGCAAGAGCAGGAGGAGCAGCAATCCGAACAGCAGGGCCCTGACCCAGGGTGCCCAGCCGACGATTTGTGTGGCCGGCAACATCGCCGCGCCCGGCGCGCTGCCGAACACGGCCTGGGCGCGCGCCTGAGGCGGGGCCGCTGCGGGAACCGTCGCCAGCTGGAAGGCCTGCAGGCTCGCCGCGGCATCTTCTTCGTAGCCCCAGGCAACGATCACCGGCTGCCCGTCGACGAGGAACACGAAATCATCCGAGGGACGCGACGTCGACAGTTCGAGGGAGCGGCCGATCAGTCGGGCTTCCTCGCTGGTCTGCGAACCCATGAGCTGCGCGCCCAGCGACCGGATGGCAGCGAGCCGCTCCTCGACGGTGCGCAGGACCTCCGCGCGCCGGTCATCGCTCAGCTCTGCGAAGCGTTCGACCGTGCCGCCGCGCGCGGCGTACCAGTCGATGCCGTCACCGGACTCGCGAAGCTGCGGATCGGCCAGCAGGTCGGCCGGGCCATCACCCAGGCGGCGGCGAATGACGGACAGCAACTGGCTGGCGACCGCATGCAGCGGTTCGCCCCGCACGCCCAGAGGGCGCACGCCCAATCGCGTCGTCATCAACAAAGTGGGGCGTTCGCCCATGGAGGCCTGAGGTCGGACTTATGATTGCTGGCTGAGGCATCATAACATCGTTCGAATCCGGCGGGTTTATGTCGGATTGAACACCGAACCACGGTGAATCAGCCGGGGCTGAGGAAGGCCGCTCCGCCGGCTGCCTCGATTCGCACAATCGGTGTCGCGAAGACGGCCGAAAGCCTCCCGGGATCCAGCGTCTCCCGGGTCGGTCCCAGATTTGTCACACGGCCATTTTCGACGATCCCGACACGATCGGCATAGCGCGCCGCCATGTTGAGGTCGTGCAGGACCGCCAGCACGCCCAGCCCACGGTCGGCGCGACGTCGCGCACTGCCAAGGGCTGCATGCTGGTGTGAGAGGTCGAGACCGGTAATCGGTTCGTCGAGCAGCAGGAACGGCATGGCCTGGGGGGCGGCATCGCACTGGGCGAGCACACGGGCGAGCTGGATGCGCTGGCGTTCGCCGCCGGACAGAACGGTGTAGGGACGATCGGCGAAGGCGAGCGCCTCGGTTTCGGCAAGGGCCCGTTCGGCCAGCGCCTGCATCTGTCGTTCCGACAGGCTGCCGCGAAAGGCGAGCAGGCCCAACATGGCGATCTGCAGGCCGGTGAAGTCGAAGGCCACGGCCGAATGCTGCGGTAGCACGGCACGACGGCGCGCCAGCTCCATTTTGTTCCATTGCGGCAACGGCCGTCCGTCCAGCAGGATCTCGCCTGCGGTCAGGACGCGATCGCCGGCGAGAGCATTCAGCAGGGTGCTCTTGCCGGCGCCGTTCGGTCCGATGATCGCCACGAACTCGCCGGGGGCGACATCGAGCGAGACGTCGCACAACAGCGGCTTGGTGCGAGCCCGCACCTCGATGCCGATGGCCTGCAGCAGCTTCATAGCCCGCCTCGCGCGGCGCGGCTGGCGAGCAGCCAAAGGAAGAACGGACCGCCCACCAGGGCCGTGAGCACGCCGATCGGCAGCTCGGCCGGCGAGACCAGCGTGCGGGCCAGCGCATCGGCCAGCACGAGGAAGGCGCCGCCGAACAACGCCGCGGCGGGCAGCAACGTGCGATGCGAGGGGCCGAGCAACAGGCGGACGATGTGCGGCGCGATCAGGCCGACGAAGCCCACGATGCCCGAGATCGCCACGCCGGCGCCGACGGCGAGCGCCACCTGCGCCACAAGTCGCCTCTTCAGCCGCTCGACATCGACGCCGACATGGCCGGCCTCGCGCTCGCCCAGCGCCAGCGCGTCGAGCAGATGCGCGGTGGGCAGCAGCGTCGGCACGCTGACGAGAAGAATCAACAAAGCAGGCGTGATCGCAACCCAGGTGACGGAGCCGAAGCCGCCCATCGTCCAGAAGATCAATGTGCGCAGTTGCTGGTCGTCGGCCACGAACACCAGCATGCCGATGCCCGCCGAGGTGAGCGCATTAATGGCGATGCCCGCCAGCAGCAGCGTGCCGACCAGCGTGACGCCTTCGCGCGCGGCAATGCGATAGACGACGATCGTGGCGGCAAGGCCCCCGAGGAAGGCAGCAATCGGCAAGCACCAGGGCCGCAGGTCGGGCGGCACGATGTGCATCACCCTCTCGCCCAGCACGATCGTCGACACGGCGGCGAGCGCGGCGCCGCTCGACACACCCAGCAGGCCGGGATCGGCCAGCGGGTTGCGGAACAGGCTCTGCATCGCAGCCCCTCCGGCCGCCAGCGCGGCGCCGACGGCGAAGGCCGCGAACACGCGCGGCGCGCGAATGGCGTAGAGGACCGCCGCCGTCGTCTCGTCGAGCGGCGTGTTCGACAGGCCGACGGCCGACAGGATCTGGCCGAAGCCCACGGGGAAGGCGCCGATGCAGAGGCTGGCCACCACGCTTGCCAGGGCGGCGAGCGCGAACAGCGGGATCGGACGGCGCAAGGCGAGTGCCGTCACGGCGCGCGGGCGAGGTCTGGATGCAGCGCCATGGCCAGTTCCCGGGCCGCCTCCGGCGTGCGCGGACCGAAGCCCAGCAGGAGCAGCGTGTCGAACTCGACGATCCGGCCGGCCTTGCCGGCCGGTGTGCGATTGAGCGACGGCTGGTCGAGGATGGCCTGCTTGCCGCCCATCGCCTCGACGGTCTGGCGCGTCACCAGCACGAAGTCGGCCCGGGAGGCGATGACCGATTCGGGCGTCAGCGGCCGGTAACCGGAATAGCCGTCGACCGCATTGGTGCCGCCCGCCAGCTTGATGATGCCGGCGGCGGCGGTGTCGCGGCCGGCGGCCTGGGGCGCGCCGCCGGTCATCGACAGAAGGAACAGCACGCGCGGACGATCGGCCGTCTTCGCGAGTGCCGCCGCCAGCGACGTCATGGCCTGTCGACCCATGGCGATCATCGCGTCGGCTTCTGCGACCTTGCCGGTCACCTTGCCCACGGCGGCGATCTTGGCGATCACGCTGTCATAATCGTAGAGGTCGGGCAGGATCATGATCTCGATGCCCGTCGCCTTGAGCTGGTCGAGGGCGCCGGCCGGTCCGGCCGCGGTCGTCGCGATGATCAAGGTCGGCTTGAGCGACAGCACGCCCTCGGCCGAAAGCGCGCGCATGTAACCGACCTGCGGCAGCTTGCGGGCCGCCTCGGGGTACAGGCTGGTCGTATCCACGCCGACCAGCAGCTTCTCGGCGCCGAGCGCATAGACGATCTCGGTGATGGAGCTGCCGACCGCCACGATGCGCGCCGGCTGCTGCGCGTTGGTGGGCAGGGCGGCGGCGGCTGCCGCGCCCAGTGCCAAGCTGAAAGCCGTGCGGCGCCGCATCACGAGGCCGCCTGCTTCTCGACGCGCGCGACGATGGCGCGCCACGCCTCGAGTTCCGGAGCACCCGGCTTGCGGGCGCCGAACATCAGCAGGATGTTGCGGTTGTGCATGTCGAAGGCCTCGATCGAGGTGACGATGCCGTCCTCGGTGGGCTTGCGCACCGAGAAGACGCGGGCGATGCCGGCTTCGCGCAGATGCAGGTTGAAGTCCGGATCGAGGACGTTGAACCAGCCGTGCGCCTCGACCAGGCGCTTCACCGGGCCGGTGTGGATCTGGATACAGCCATGGCTGCCGACGAAGATCATGATCGGCGTGCCATCGGCTGCCGCGGCTTCGAAGGCAGCACGCAGCGCGCGCACCGGCAGCTCGCGGGCGAGATCCTCGCCGACCAGGCGCAGCGCCTGCACGCGGCCGACCTTGAACTTGCCCAGCATGCCGAAGAACTCGTGCGTGTCCTTCATGGCGAGCCAGGCGGTGCGCAGGCCCTGGACATCGATCTCGGCGTCAGGACGGTCGATGGTGTCGGCGGTGCGTGCGACGATCTTCATGTCGTCCGGTGTTGCCGTATAGCGCGCGATCAGCGCGTCGAAAGCCGGACCGTCTGTCTCTTCGGTCGCGTAGATCTTGTGCACCGCGTCGCCGGCGCCGTCGAAGAACTGCAGGCTGAGCCGTTCGCCCTGCTTCAGCGGCTCGCGCACGGCAAAGCCATGCTTCCACGAGCCGAGGAACAGGCGCAGGTCGATGTCGGGTCCGAGCACGATCCCATGAGGGCCCTTGACGTCCACGCCCTCGAAGCGGCCATGGCGTTCGTGCACGCAATGCTCGTTCCGGGTCAGGCACATCACGCGGCCGACTTCGGGCATGTCGTTCAGGATGCCGCGCCAGTCGGCCTTCAGCGGCGTCGCGGTCCTGCCGACGCCCAGTGCCACCAGTTCGGCTTCGCTGACGCCCAGGGTCGCGGCCGCGTCGCGAATTCGCAAGGCCGGCTTCTCGCCGCGCAAGGCGTTCCAACGGGCGGCAAGGTCTGAATCAGCGGGTGAGAGCATGGGCTATCCTTTCAACGAAGATGAAAACGAACGGGGATTTCCACCCAGGCGGCGACCGGACGGCCGTCGCGGATGGCGGGAAGGAAATGCCAGCCGCGCACCGCTGTGAGCGCGGCGCGGTCGAGCAGGGGAAAGCTGCTGCTGCGCCACAGCACGATCTCGGCGGCGGCGCCGTCGGGTTCGAGGCGGACCCGCACCAGGACCTCGCCTTGCTGGCCGAGCTCGATGGAACGCGGCGGATAGACGGCCGGCGTGGGAGGGATCCGGTAGCGCGGCCTGCCCTCGAACACGATGAGCGACGAGGAGGCGGCCGCCTGTTGCTGCGTGATGCTGGCATTGCCGGCGTCGGGCGAGGGCGCCTTCGTGACGGCGGCCTGTGTCGTAGGGCGCGGCGCGGCGGCCGGCCTGGGCTGTGGCGGCTTGGGCTTGGGCGGCTCGACGGGCTTCATCTCGGCGGCGGTCGGCGGTGGCGGTTCGTCCGGCGGAGGGAGCTCGAGTTTGATCTCGGGCTCCGCGGCGGCCACCTCCTGTGGTGGAGGGGGCGGCTCCGGCTCGGGGGGCGGTGCCACTTCGGCTCGCTCGACCGGCGGCATGGGGACATCGGGTTGCTGCTGCGGTTCGGTAGTGTCGGGTTGGTCGGCTTCCGCCGCCGGACCGGCGGTGGGTGCCGCCAGCGAGAGTTCGACCATCAGCGCCGGTTGGTCGTCGTTGGCGCTGCTGCCGGACATGCCGGCGAGAAGAAGGGGGACGATGGCCAGCCCATGCAAGGCAAGCGACAACGCCACCGGCACGCGGGGACCGCGTGCCGGTGGCGCCGGCAGTCGCTCGGCAGAGAGGGCTGCCGGGACTACCATTTGGCCGTGAGGTTGACGCCGAAATACCGGCCGGGCTGGGCGTAGAGATCGAGCTGCTGATTGGTCGAGGCGATGCCGATCGTGTCCGGGGCGTTCCAGTACTTGGCGTTGGTGATGTTGAAGGCGCCGGCATTGACCTTGAAGTGGTCGTTGAGGACGTAGCCGACGGTGGCGTCGAGCGTGAAATAGGCCGGCGCCTGGAAGTAGGTCGGGCTGCTGACCTGGGTGTGCGCCGCCGCCACCGTGCCGATCAGCTGCGCCACGAGGCCCTTGTCGAAGCCGTAGCGGATGCGGGCCTGCGTGGTCCACGGCGATACCGAGTCGACCGGCAGGCCGGTCCTCGTGTCGGTGCCCTGCGCGAAGGCGGTCCAGCCGGCCACCGCCCATTCCGGCGCGAAACGGTACTCGCCGCGCGCCTCGATGCCCCAGATCGTCACGTTGGTGAGGTTGACGTACTGGTACTGCGTGACCGCGCCCACCGTGCCGACGACGGTGGTTTCGAGGAAGTTGTTGTAGAGGTTGTAGAAGCCGGTGAGCTGCCAGCTCGATCCGTCCTCGTACTTGCCGCGGAAGCCGACCTCGAAGGAGTTGGCGGTCTCAGGCTTCAGGTTGGCGTTGGGCAGGATCTGGTAGAACGACGCGGCATTGGTGAAGCCGAAATTGGCATTGTCATATGGCGGTGCACGGAAGCCCGTCGCGTACTGGAAATAGCCCGAGTAGGTATCGTTGAAGTGGTAGAGCACGCCGAGCTTCGGCGAAGCCGAGACATAGGTGGTTGCCGACGGCACCGCATTGAGCGTCGCGCCCGTCGAGTTCCAGTAATAGCGATCCGGGTTGGGCGTCATGTTGTAGTAGTCGAGGCGGACCGCCGGGGTAATCTTCAGGCGTCCACCCAGTGCGCTGATCTCATCCTGGACGTAGATGCCGGCCTGGACCGTGTCGGTGTCGGGAAAGTTCTTGTTGGGATAGGTCTCGCCACCCACCGAGTTCGTCGTGGCGCCGGTCGCCAGCGTGATCTGCGTGCGGTTGCGCGGCCGGGTCGTCGTCGTCCAGGAGAAGCTCGCCCCGTAGGTGAAGAAATTGTCGAGGCCGCCGATCTCGCGATCGGTGTGCATCTGCAGCTCGGAGCCGGTCACGTTCTGCGTATAGTAGAACTGCGAGGTGCGGGCGTTGGTCGGAACGACACCGTTGAAGCCGCTGCGCAGCGTATAGGTGTCGGCCTGCGTGTAGACCGAGTTGAAGTAGGCGAGGAAGCTCAGCCGGTCGACGAAGCCGATCGGCGCATTGTGCTCCCACTGCGCGCTCACCCGATAGGTGTTCGTATAGTCCTGGCCCCATTCGTCGAAGACGCGCGCGAACAGGCTGGCGAAGTTGCCGATGCCGGACTGGACGTTTGTGCTCTGGGAACCCTGATTGTAGGTGCCGGTGAGGCGGATCGTGTCGACTTCGGTCGGCTTGATCACAAGCTTGGCGAAGAAGTTGTTGTTGGACCAGGTCGTGGGGTTCGGGCTGATGGTCGACTGCGCCGGCTGGAACTCCTGGCCGTCGCGGCGGGTGTAAATGCCCATGAACTCGACGTTGCCCGAGCGGACCGCGCCGGTGAACGATTCTGAGAACTGCTGGTTGGCGCCGCTATAGGCGGCCTTGGCGCTGGCATAGACGTTCTTGCCGTCGCGCATGTAATCGCCTGGATCCTTGGTGGTGTAGGCCACCACGCCGCCGATCGCGTCGGAACCATAGAGGGCGGAGGCGGGACCGCGGATGATCTCGACCCGCTTGATGTCCTCGAGGTCGGGCTGCTCGCGCGAATAGGTGCCTGCGCCCTGGTTGCTGTCGGGGAAGTCGGGCGTTCGCATGCCGTCGACCATCAGCAGCACGCGGTTGCCGCCGATGCCGCGGATCACGAAGTTCTGGAAGCCCGCACGTCCGGGATTGTTGCCGACGGTGACACCGGGCTCGTTGCGGACGAGGTCCCTGACGTCCTGCATGTTCTCGCGATCGATGTTCTCGGTCGTGATCACGGAGACGGTGGCCGGCACGTCGTCGAGCGGTCGCCGGCTGCGCATGGCGGCCGTCGTCACGGCGTCGAGCTGCGTGGGCACGGCCTGGGTGGCCGGCGGCGCCTGCGTCGAATCCGCGGCGGGAGGCGTGGTCGGTGTTTGCGCCCAGGCGGGCGTGGCCAGAGGCGCGCAGATGGCGGTTGTCGCCATCAGCGCGTAGACGATGCGCAGCTTCATTGGAACCAGGTCCCCCAGAAAAAAGGACGCCTGGCTCGCGGGATCCCCTGCAGGACCGGCTGGCTGGGCAGTTTGACCGAGGAGGGATGGCCCCTCGGGGTCTTCGACTCTATTTCGTCAGGATGAGTTTGTTCGAGGCGGTGAGGCGCAGGCGATAGAGTTCGGCGCCGTGGCGGATCATGAGTTCACGCCGTCCCTGAAGGAGCGCGGCGCTCTCAACGGCCGGAAGCGTGACCTCCAGCCTGTCGCTCTGCGCCTCCGACACCCGAAGGGGACGGGTCATCTGGTTCATGTCGCCTCTCGCTCCCTCTTTTGTATTGCGAACGACTCTTAATTGCACAGACTGATCGAACAGTCAAGGTCCTTCAACACGGGTGAGACCATGGAAATCGTTCAGGAACAGAGGCTTGGCACCGTGCATCGCAAGCCCAGAGAGGGCTGCGGTCGGACCGATTGCGCCTGCGCGCTTCCGGTGAGCGAGCGGTTCGTGCTGTGGGCGCTGCGCCAATGGCAACAGGACCGCGCGCTGCCCCATGAAGGCTCGATCCTCCATCGTGGTTTCAAGGTCGCGGGCGTGCTCGACGCCCTGCCGGATTTTGCGATCGCCATGGACGCGTTCCTGTTTGGCGCACGGCGCGCCATGGAAATCCACCTGCCGACCTGCTCGAGCGTGAGCCGCGACGAGGCTGTGCTGGTGGCGCTCTGTGGTCTCGCCCAGGCCGATCACGACCGGCCGCTGCTGGCGTCGCTCGACATCATGATGGCGCCCACCGCGTCGCGCGTGGCCGCGATCCGACTGAAGGCCTTTGCCGTCGCCCTCGCTGGCGCAGGCCTCAGGATCGCTCCGGCCGCCGGCGCCGCTGGCGGTCGTCTCAATTGAAGGCCATTGCCATGACCGCGCCAATGCCCGATCGCCTCTGCGATCTCCAGCACGCCATGCGCGTGATCGCCGAAGCCGTCGACGGCCTGCCCGCCGAGTGCCGCGACCTCGCTGGCAATGCGTTGCTCAATGTCGCGGCCGAGGCCGTGGCCCAGGATGTCGGCTGCACCGAAGCAGGCCGCATCTTCGCGCGCCTGGGGGACCTCCTGGCGCGCGGTCTGCAGCCGCCGGCCCGGGAGGCGGTCTCGCTGTCGGGCTTCGATGCATGACGACGGACTTCGCCCGCACCATCCCGATCCTCGCCTCCCTCGATATCGCCGAGACCAGTGCCTTCTATGTCGACTGGCTGGGGTTTTCGGTCAGCTACCAGGACGGCAACTACATGATCGTCAAACGCGATGACATGGAACTGCACTTCTGGAAAACCGACGACCGGAAGTTTCCCGAGAACACGTCCTGCTACGTCCGCGGCGGTCAGGTCACCACACTCCACGAGGAGTACTCGGCACGCGGCGTGCCCGGCCTGTCGCCCTTCCTGGTGCGGCCATGGAACAGGAAGGAATTCTACATCCATGACCCGCACGGCAACCTGCTGAAGTTCGGTTGCGGTGAATGGTGAGGGCTAGGGTCCTTCCGTCTTACAGCGACCTGCCCGCCTCATCCCGAGAAGCCGTGCCCGGCACGGCGTCCGGGTAAACGAAACAAACGAAATAAACGAATCAATCGAAGCGAGAGTCGCACCCTCCGAACAGGTATCCTGGTACCGCATGCAGGTCGTGTTTCCCTGCCGGTGCCTGCAAGAACCCGTTTCAGCAGCCGCTAGATCTCGATGCGGCTGCCCAGTTCGACGACGCGGTTGGTGGGCAGGCCGAAGAAGTCGCCGGCGCTGGCGGCCAACCGCGAGAGAGCGAGGAACAGCTTCTCCTGCCAGCGTGGCAACAGCGGCCTGCTCGCCTCCATGTAGGTGTTGCGGCCGATGAAGTAGGACGTTCGCATCGGGTCGAACGGTATGCCCTTGTCCTCGAGGAGCACGAGCGCGCTCGGCACGTCGGGCTGCTCCATGAAGCCGTAGTGCAGCACGACGCGATGCACGCCCTTGCCGAGATGGGTCACCTGGCTTCGGCCTTCGGGCGACACGAAGGGGATATCGGGGACCTCGATGCTCAGCAGCACGACGTGCTCATGCAGCACCTCGTTGTGCTTCAGATTGTGCATCAGCGACCGCGGCGCGTTGGTCGACGTGGCGGTCAGGTAGACCGCGGTGCCCTGCGGCCGGTGCACGCGCGCCGGATTGATGCTTTCGAGCAGTGTTTCCAGAGGGAGTGCCTCCGCTTGCTCGTGTCTGGCCACGGCCGCCCGGCCGGTCAGCCAGGTCCACATACAGAGGAAGATCACCGCGGCGATCGCCAGCGGCACCCAGCCGCCGTCGAAGAACTTCAGCATGTTCGAGGAGAGCAGGGCCAGGTCGAGCGTCATGAAGCTGCCGAACACCAGGATGCTGAGCGGCCAGCCCCAGTTCCAGCAGCGCACGGCCAGCACGAAGACGAGGGTGCTGGTGATCAGCATCGTGCCGGTGACGGCGATGCCGTAGGCCGAGGCGAGGTTGGTCGACGACTTGAACGCCATGATCAGGATCACGACTCCCAGCATCTGCAGCCAGTTGACCACCGGCAGATAGACCTGCCCGAATTCGCTGGCCGAGGTGTGCCGGATGTGAACGCGCGGGCTGAGGCCCAGCAGGGCCGCCTGCTTGGCCATCGAGAAGGCGCCCGAAATCGTGGCCTGTGAGGCGATCACGGTGGCGGCCGTGGCGAGACCGACCAGCGGATACAGCGCCCAGTCGGGGGCGAGATTGAAGAACGGATTGGCGAGCGCGGTCGGGTCGCTGAGGATCAGGGCACCCTGCCCATAGTAATTGAGGAGCAGGGACGGCAGCACGAGGCCCAGCCAGGCGAGCCGGATGGGCTTGGCTCCGAAATGGCCCATGTCGGCGTACAGCGCCTCGGCGCCGGTGATGGCGAGCGTGATTGCGCCTAATGCGATGAAGGCCACGATCTTTTCGCGCAGCGCGAAGGCCACCGCATGGTGCGGCGACAGCGCCGCCAGAACTTCCGGCCGTTGCACGATCTGGTGCGCGCCCAGCACCGCCAGCAGGATGAACCAGATCAGCGTCACCGGGCCGAACCATTTGCCGATGCCGCTGGTGCCGAAGTGCTGGACCGAGAACAGGGCGACGATGACGCCGATTGCAATCGGTATGACCATGGGCTGGAAGGCCGGGGTGGCGACGGTCAGGCCCTCGACGGCGCTGAGGACCGAGATGGCGGGTGTCAGCAGGCAGTCGCCGTAGAACAGCGCGGCGCCGGCAATCCCCAGCATGAGATAGAAGCGGCGGCGCCAGGGCGAGGAGATGTTCGCCTGGCTGGAGACCAGCGCCATCAGCGCCAGCACGCCACCCTCGCCCTTGTTGTCGGCGCGCATGACCACGGCCACGTATTTCAGCGTGACGACGACGATCAGTGCCCAGGTGATGAGCGACAGCATGCCCAGCACATTGTCGTGCGTGGGCTGTATGCCCGTGTATTCGCTGAAGCACTCCTTGACCGTGTAGAGCGGGCTGGTGCCGATATCGCCGAATACCACTCCCAGGGCGGCCAGGGTCAGCGCCGCCCGGCGCCGCCGGCCGGCGGGTTCGATCACAGTGCCGCTGGCGGCCATTGTTTGGTCAAGTCTCCCCTTGGACAATTGATCCTAGCCGCGAATTCCGGGACGCTGCAGCCCAGAAATCGTAACAAAGGAGGAATCCATGGCGGACAGCGAGAATTACAGGAAGGGCAGCGCAATGCGCGCCAGCCTGATGGGCGAAAAATTCGCCGCCGACATGAACAAGTCGGTCTACGACGACCCGATGATGCAGAAGTTCGGCGATTACGCCCGCGAGGCGGTGTTCGGGATGCTGTGGTCGCGCCCCGGCCTCGACCTCAAGACCAAGACGCTGATCTGCGTCATTTCCGACACCGCCCAGGCGCGCTGGCCCGAACTCGCCATCCATCTGCGGATGGCCCGCCGCCAGGGCTGGACGGAGGATGAATTGTCCGAGGCGCTGATGCATCTTTGCGGCTATATCGGCCTGCCGTCGGTGCGCGAGGCGCTGCTCACCGCCAAGGAAGTGTTCGAGGAACTGCGCAAGGAAGGTTGATCGGAGGAACCTCATCCTGAGGAGCGGCCACAGGCCGCGTCTCGAAGGGTGGGCACCCGCCCTGTGGCTCGTCCTTCGAGACGGCCGCTGGGCGGCCTCCTCAGGACGAGGGATATGATGATGCTGATGACGGTGAGCGACCTGCCGCTCGAGAGGATCGCGCGCGGCAAGGTGCGCGATGTCTATGCGGTGGATTCAGACCGCCTGCTACTGGTCGCGACCGACCGGGTGAGCGCCTACGACGTGGTGATGGCCGAGCCCATCCCGCAGAAGGGCGCCGTGCTGACCCAGGTCAGCGCCTGGTGGTTCCGCCAGCTGGGCGATCTCGTCGATCATCACATGATCTCGGCAGACGCCGACGAGATCGTCGCCGCGGTGCCCGCCCTGAAGGGCCATCGCGCCGAGATCGCCGGCCGCGCCATGCTCTGCCGGCGCGGCACGGTGTTTCCGATCGAATGCGTGGTCCGCGGCTACATCACCGGTTCGGCTTGGCGCGAATATGCCAAGGCCGGGACACTGGCCGGCGAGACACTGCCCCAGGGTCTGAAGGAGAGCGGCCGTCTCGATCCGCCGATTTTCAGCCCGGCGACCAAGGCCGAGAGCGGCCACGACGAAAACATCACCGTCGCCCAGATGCGGACGGCGCTGGGCGCCGAGATCACCGCCGAGCTCGAACGGCTGACCCGCCTCGTCTACACGCGCGGGCGTGACGTCGCCCTGAAGCAGGGCATCATCATCGCCGACACGAAGTTCGAGTTCGGCCGCACCGCCGATGGCAAAATCCTGTTGATCGACGAAGTGATGACGCCGGATTCCTCGCGTTTCTGGCCGCTCGACGGCTATGCCGAAGGAAAGCCGCAGCCCAGCTTCGACAAGCAGCCGCTGCGCGACTGGCTCGACGTCGAGCGCCATGCCGGCCGCTGGAACGGCGAGGCGCCGCCACCCAGGCTTCCGGCGGAGGTCGTCGAGGCGACCAGCAAGCGGTATCTGGAGGCCTATCGGCGCCTGACCGGCGCCGAACTGTCGGTGTCGTAAAAGACCCTTCTCCTCCCCGCTTGCGGGGGAGGAGAAGGGATTGGCTGGATACAGCCCTACTGCGCGCTGCGCGCCAGGCGGGCGGTGCGCAGGACGAGCCGCTCACGCACCCAGAGGAAGAGCGCCGCGAGCGGCAGCCAGCCGATCCAGCGCAGGCCTTCCATCAGGTATTCGCCCTGGGTGGTTGCCGTCAGATAGTCGGCCTGGACCTTCCAGACGCTGGCGGCGACTTCGAAGCCCAGCATCCAGATCAGGATGGCCGGCAGCAGCACCGTCAGCGGCTTCATCTGCTCGCTGAGACGTTCGGCGTACCAGGGCGCCAGCGCGATCGAGAAGGCCAGCACGGCGAGGATCAGCTTGGCGGCCGGATGGGCCTCGAACCAGGTCACCAGCATGGGCTCGCGGGTGATCATGCCGTAGGCGGTCCAGCACAGCACCGCGCCGCCCACCAGGATCACCGACGGATAGCGGTCGACCAGCTTGATCACCAGCTGGCTGCCCCAGACGATGATCGGCACGCTGATGGCGAGGCCGATCAGGATCAGCAGGATCGAGCCGTGCGAGGCGCCGCCGATGGCCAGCACGTTGTCGATGCCCATCACCGCATCGGCGATGATGATCGTGCGCACCGCCGCGGCGAAGCTCGCGACGGGCGCTTTGACGAGGTGGTTCTCCTCGGCATTCTCCTGGGGGGTCAGCAGCTTGCGGGCGATCCAGACCAGCGCAAGGCCGCCGGCCAGCATGAAGCCCGGCACGGCCAGGATGTAGACAACGAGGATGGCCATCAGGGCGCGGATGGCGATGGCGCCGAAGGTGCCCCAGAAGATGACCTTCTTCTGGCTTTCCTTGGGAAGATTGCGTGCCACGAGGCCGATGATGAGGGCGTTGTCGCCCGCGAGCACGAGGTCGATCAGAATGATGGCCAGGAGCGCGGAAAAGAATGCGCCCGAAAACAGTTCGAGTTCCATGAAAGTCTCCAACAACACGTGAATGCGTGCCGACACCGCGCTCTTCCGGGGGAAGGGCGGTCGACGGCGGTTTCAACCAGTCGTCAGAGTTTGATCGGCACCTTCTCGACGCCGCCGGAATCGGCGGGATCGAGCGGCCGGAAGAAGGCGCCGGCCACGATGCGCAGCACCATGATGCCCACGGCCATCACGCCGCCGGCCAGCAATAGCTCGAGCAGATGCCAGTGGCGCATGGCCAGCACGGAGAACTCTCCGCCGAGATCGAAGAAGGCGAACTCGACGCCTGCCTCGCCCAGCCAGGTCGGATCGACCGCATCGCCGAACGAAGCCAGGATCATGCAGATCACGATCGACGCAACGAACAGTTCGCCGCTCGGAGACACGGTCCGGACGGCGTTGGCGGCGCGGTGTGATCGATGGATCAGGCGCATGGTCGGCGCAATTTCGAGCCCAGCCGACCGCAGATCAAGCGCAAAGCGACAAGGCCGTCTGAAATTTCGCAGGTCGGCTCAGAACTTCAGACGCCTCAGTCTCAGAGCGTTGCCGATGACGCTGACCGAACTCAGCGCCATGGCGGCGGCGGCGAAGACCGGGCTCAGCATCATCCCCAGGACCGGGTAGAGCACGCCTGCCGCAATCGGTACGCCGGCCGCGTTGTAGACGAAGGCGAAGAACAGGTTCTGGCGGATGTTCGCCATGGTCGCCCGGGAAAGCTGGCGGGCGCGCGCGATACCCAGCAGATCGCCCTTCACCAGGGTGATGCCGGCACTCTCGATGGCGATGTCGGTGCCGGTCCCCATGGCGATGCCGACGTCGGCGGAGGCCAGCGCCGGCGCGTCGTTGATGCCGTCTCCGGCCATGGCGACGACGCGGCCCTCGGCTTTCAGCCGCTGGACGATCCGCGCCTTGTCCTCGGGCAGGACCTCGGCCTCGACGTCGTCGATGCCCAGCCGGGCGGCGACTGCCGCGGCGCTGCGCCGGTTGTCGCCGGTCAGCATGACGATGCGCAGGCCGGCGGCGCGCAGGCGCTCCAGCGCTTCCGGGGTCGTTTCCTTGACCGGGTCCCTCACCGACAGCAGCCCTGCCGCCGTGCCGTCGACCGCCAGCAGCACGACGGTGGCACCGTCTTCGCGCAACGCATCGGCTCTCGCGTCCGCGGTGGCGATTTCGATACCGGCTTCGCGCAGGAAGGCGGCGTTGCCCAGCAGGAGACGCCGGCCCTCTACCGTTCCCGACACGCCTTTGCCGGCGGGTGAGGCAAATCCTTCCACGTTGGCCGTCGCCACGCCGCGAGCGTGGGCGCCGGCCAGGATCGCTGTGGCGATGGGATGTTCGCTGCCGCGCTCGAGGCTGGCGGCCAACCGCAGGATCTCGTCTTGCGACAGGGAGCCGAGCGACTCCACCGTCGCCAGGGTCGGCTTGCCCAGCGTCAAGGTGCCGGTCTTGTCGATCACCAGCGTGTCGACCTTCTCCAACCGTTCGAGCGCCTCGGCGTTACGGATCAGGATACCGGCGGCGGCGCCTCTTCCGACGCCGACCATGATCGACATCGGCGTGGCGAGGCCCAGCGCGCAGGGGCAGGCGATGATCAACACCGAGACCGCCGCCACCAGCGCATAGGAAAAGGCCGGCGCCGGGCCCCAGATCGACCAGGCGGCAAAGGCGATGACGGACACGGCAATCACCGTCGGCACGAACCAGCCCGCGACGATGTCGGCGAGCCGCTGGATCGGCGCGCGGCTGCGCTGCGCCTCGGCCACCATCTTGACGATGCGCGACAGCATCGTGTCGCTGCCGACCAGTTCGGCCTTCATGACGAAGGTGCCGCTGGCGTTCACCGTGCCGCCGATCACCCGGGCGCCGGCCGCCTTCGAGACCGGCATGGGCTCGCCGGTGATGCTCGATTCGTCGACCGATCCGGTCCCCTCGCTCACCACGCCGTCGACCGGCACCTTCTCGCCGGGCCGCACGCGCAGCCGGTCGCCTACCGCGATCCGGTCGATCGCCACTTCTGCGTCGTTGCCGGCCGCATCGATGCGCAGGGCCGTGCGCGGCGCCAGTCCCAGCAGGGCCTTGATGGCGCCGCCGGTCGCGTCGCGCGCGCGCAGCTCCAGAACCTGTCCGACCAGCACCAGCACGACGATGACGGCGGCCGGTTCGAAATAGACCGGCACCGATCCGTCGGCGCCGCGCAGGCCGACGGGGAACAGGCCAGGCGCCACGGTCGCCACGACGCTGTAGATCCAGGCGACGCCGGTGCCCAGCGCGATCAGGGTGAACATGTTGAGATGACCCGTCCGCACCGACTGCCAGCCGCGCACGAAGAAGGGCCAGCCGGCCCACAGGACCACCGGTGTCGCGAGCGCCATCAGCAGCCAAGGCATGACGCCGTGCGGCAGCAGCCCGTGCAGACCGAACAGATGCCCGCCCATGTCGAGCGCCACCAGCGGAACGGCGAGGGCGCCCCCGATCCACAGGCGGCGCGTCATGTCCACGAGCTCTTCGTTCGGCCCGTCGTCGAGCGTAATCTCGGCAGGCTCCAGTGCCATGCCGCAGATCGCGCAGCTTCCCGGGCCGACCTGTCGGATCTCGGGATGCATTGGGCAGGTGAAGATCGTGCCGGGCGCGACCGGCGCCGCGGGCGGTGATTCCTCGGGCTTCAGGTAGTGCGCCGGATCGGCGGTGAACTTCTGCAGGCACTTGGGATTGCAGAAGTAATGGGTCTGCCCCTCGTGCACGGTCGTGTTCTTCGCGCCTTCGATCTTCACCTTCATCCCGCAGACGGGGTCGATGGCGATGGCGGGATCCTGGACAGGTGCCCCCTGGGAGGCGTGGCAGCAGGCGTGGGTCATGCTTGCCATGTATACCCTACAGGGGTATGGTTCAAGGATGGACGAAAAGCTCAAGAAGTCGCAGCTTGCGCGCCTCAGCCGGATCGAGGGCCAGGTGCGGGGCGTGGCGCGCATGATCGAGGAGGAGCGCTACTGCATCGACGTGCTGACGCAGATCCGCGCAGTGCGCGCCGCGCTCGACAAGGTCGAGCAGGAGACGCTGGGCGATCATCTGCAGCATTGCGTAGCGCATGCCTTCCATGCCGGCTCGGAGAAGGACCGGCAGATCAAGATCGACGAGATCCTCGAAGTGCTGGACAGCCGTCGGCGCTGACATGACCGGGCTTCGCTCCTTCCTCTGGCTGATCGCGCTGGTCGCCTTCGCCGTTCCCTCGCTGGGAACGCGCACGGCGCCGGTTCAAGCGGCCACGGAGCAGGGGGCGGGCCACGCCGCCATGACGGATTGCGGCGAGCACAAGCCGCCGCCGCCCGACGACTGTCCCTCGAGGGACACGGCCAAACACGTCACCGGCGACTGCTGCCCGGCGATGGGCGGCTGCGTCGCGCTGTTGCCGGCCGGCGCCCTGGCGGCAATCGACTCATTGCCTGAGCCGCGCGACGCCTCCTTGTTCCGCGACCTGACCGGCCTCGCGCCCGTGAAGGACCTGCCGCCTCCCCGAGCCTGAACCGAAGCCCTCTTCGCTTCTTTTCAGTTTCGGGAGATTTCCATGTCGATTCGACGTTCGTTCGTCGGCCTCGCTGTGCTGGCCCTCGGGCTTGCTGCGTCGCCGGTCCTCGCCGGCACCTATGATCTGGTCATCGATCGCACGACTGTCGCGATCGACGGCCAGACACGCCGTGTCTTTTCCATCAATGGCGAGATCGCCGGTCCGACGCTGCGCTGGACCGAGGGCGAGGAGGTGACGGTGAACGTCACCAATCACCTGAAGGAGGATACGTCGATCCACTGGCACGGCATCCTCGTGCCCTACCAGATGGACGGCGTGCCGATGGTGAGCTTTCGCGGCATCCGGCCGGGTGAGACCTTCACCTATCGGTTCAAGGTCCGGCAGGCCGGTACCTACTGGTATCACAGCCATTCCGGCGGACAGGAGCAGGAGGGCATGTACGCGCCCATCGTGATCGCTCCGGCGAAGGGCGAACGCGAGAAGGCGGCGCGCGACTATGTCGTGATGCTCTCGGACCATCACCCGATGTCGCCAGGCTCCATCCTGCGCAAGCTGAAGCAGGAACCCGGCTACTTCAACGACCGCAGGCGCACCTTGCTCGGGCTGATGCGCGATCTCGCGGCGGCGAAGACGACCGAAGAGAAACAGGCCGTCATCTCGAGCCGCCTGATGTGGGGTGAGATGCGGATGGACCCAACTGATCTCGCCGACGTGACGGGCTACACGTTCCTGGTGAACGGCCGCGGTCCCACCGACAACTGGACCGGCCTGTTCAGGCCGGGCGAGAAGGTGCGGCTGCGTTTCATCAACGGCTCGGCGATGACCCTGTTCGACACGCGCGTCCCGGGGCTGCGGATGAAGGTCGTGCAGGCCGACGGGCAGGACGTGAAGCCGATCGAGATCGACGAGTTCCGCATCGGCGTCGGCGAGACTTACGACGTCATCGTCGAGCCGAAGGACGATCGCGCCTACACGATCGAGGCGCAGTCGATCGACCGTCGAGGCTTCGCCCGCGGCACGCTCGCACCGCGCGAAGGCATGACCGGACCGGCGCCGATGCCGCGGCCGCCCGCGCTGCTCGGCGAGGCTGACATGGGACATGGCGGCATGCCTGGCATGGACCATTCGAAGATGGACCACGCGAAGATGGGCCGTGCCGCTTCGGCATCGTCCGACCTGTCGGGCCTCGTCCACGTGCCGCCGGTCGACGCGCCGGCGGGATCGAAGGTGCTGTCCTACACCGACCTGCGCCGCATCGACCGCTCGTACCGGCTGCGGCCGGCCGACCGCACGATCGACATCAGGCTGACCGGCAACATGGAGAAGTTCTTCTGGTCGTTCGACGACAAGAAGTACTCCGAAGATCCGGTGATGAACTTCACGCAGGGCGAGACGGTGCGCCTGGTCTTCAGGAACGAGACCATGATGAACCATCCGATTCACCTGCACGGGCTCTGGATGGATCTGGAGAACGGCGCGGGCGAGGACCGGCCGCGCAAGCATGTGGTGATCGTGCCGCCCGGCCGCACGGTGAGCGTCACGGTGCGCATGACGGAGACCGGCCGCTGGCCGTTCCACTGTCATTTTCTCTATCACATGATGACCGGGATGTTCCGTGAGTTCGTCGTGACGCCGTCGGCGGTGCCGGTGGTCGACGACGTCGTGCCCGCGGATGAACCTGCAGCGCGACCATCGAGACCGGCGTCGAGGCCAGCGGCGCCTGTCCCCCCTCCGGCACCCGTGACGGGAGGCGGCCATGGCCAGCACCATCACTAGGCTCTTCGGCATCTCAGCCCTCCTGCTCGCGGCAGCGCCCGCGCAGGCGATGGATGATGAGGTGATCTGGTGGCGCTTCGACGGCCGTGCGGAGAAGCGCATCTCTTCGGTTGCGCCGGCGACCGAATGGGCGGCGTCGGCCTGGATCGGCGAGGATCGCAACAAGCTGCGGCTGGCCAACACCGGCATCGTCGGAGACAACGGCCACATCGACAACGAAGGCGGCACCAGGGGCATCGACACCCGCTTCTTCTACAGCCGGCTGATCTCCGACTTCTGGGACGCCAAGGCCGGCGTGCAATTCACAGTGTTCGATGAGGGTGTCACGCGCTCTGGTTTCCTCGCGGGCGTCGAGGGGGTGGCGCCGTTTGGTGTCCACGTCGATCTCGTGGCAGGCGTCAGCCAGACCGGCGTGGTGAGTGCGCGGCTCGAAGCCTCCTACGACGCGTTGTTGTCGCAGAAGCTGATCGCCACGCCCTACCTCGAGGCGATGGTCGCCTCCAAGGACGATCCCGCCATCCAGCTCGGCAGCGGACTCGCGCGCGTCGAGCTGGGCCTTCGATTGCGCTACGAGATCACCAAGGAAGTGGCGCCGTACATCGGCGTCGCCTTCGAGCAGTTCACCGGCAACACCGCGGGCTTCGTCGCGGCGTCCGGCGAGCCGACCTCGCTGGTGCGGGCACTGGTGGGTCTCAAGGTCTGGTTCTGACGCCGGCGCGTGGCATGCAAATTGCTGCATCGTTCCCGGGAATTCGGGGACGATCCAGGGGGTTCGCATGTTCCATCGTTTGGTGTCCGGTCTGGCTCTTGCGGCCGCTTTCGTCTCCGTCGCCACGGCACAGGATCTTCCGAAGAGCCAGTTCAAGGTGATCGGACTCAACAGCCCGACACCGGTCTCGATCCACGACGAGCTGCCCTTCTGGCGCAAGACGATCCCAGCGGCCTCCAAGGGCGCGATCACCGTCGATGTGACGCCGCTCGACCAGATGGGCATCGACGACAAGACCATGCTGCGGCTGCTGAAGCTCGGTGTCATGGACTTTGCCGCCATGGACATCTCCAAGATGGCCGGCGACGACCCTCGTTTCGAGGCCTGCGATCTCGCCGGGCTCACACTCACGCCGGCCAAGGCGCGCGCGGCCTGCAATGCCTATCGGGACGTGATCGATCGTCAGATGCAGAAGAACTGGAACGCCAAGCTGCTGGCCTTCGGCGGCAACACGCCCCAGGTCTTCTGGTGCCGCGACGTGCTGGCCGGCCTGGAGGGTCTCAAGGGCAAGAAGATCCGCGTCTTCAACAATACGATGCGCGACTTCCTGAGCGGTGTCGGCGGGACCGCCGTCAGCATGGCCTTTGCCGAGGTGGTGCCCGCGCTCAACAACGGCGTGGTCGATTGCGGCGTGACCGGCAGCCTGTCGGGCAACACCGCCGGTTGGGCGGAGGTCACCAAGTCGATTTACCCGATGTCACTGGGCTGGAGCATCAATGTGCTGGCTGTCAACCTCGACACCTGGAAGCGGCTTGATCCCAAGACACAGGCCTTCCTGACCGAGCAGTTCAAGACCTACGAAGACAAGATGTGGACGACGATCGAGACGACGACTGGCGAGGCCGACAACTGCAACACCGGCAAGCAGCCCTGCACGATGGGCAAGCTCGCCAAGACCACGATCGTCCCGGTCAAGCCTGAGGAGATGGAGGCCCACAAGAAGCTGGTCGAAGGCGCCGTTCTCGCCGGCTGGGCCAAGCGCTGCGGTGCGGCGTGCGCGAAGGAATGGAACGAGACGGTCGGCAAGACGCTCGACCTGAAGGCGCCGACGCCCTGACGGGCAGCGGCATTACATGATCGGGGTTAGACGCTTCGCCCAGTGGGGCCTGTGGTTCGGCGGCGGGCTGGTCCTCCTGGCCGCGGTGTTGATCGGCATCGATGTGCTCATGCGCAAGTTCCTCGCGCGCTCGATCGGCGGCGCCGACGAACTGGCGGGCTATTCTCTGGCGATCGGGACGACCTGGGGATTGGGGGCGGCACTGTTGGATCGGGCCCACATACGCATCGACTCGCTCTACGTGCTGTTTCCACAGAAGCTGCGGCTCGCTCTCGACCTCTTGGCGCTCGTTCTGTTCACGGCATTCTTCGCCCTGACCCTGTGGCACGGCTTCGGCGTGGTCGCACAATCCTGGACGTCGGAATCGCGCAGCCAGTCTGCCCTCGAGACGCCGACCATCATCCCGCAGTTCTTCTGGATCGCCGGATTGGTGGCCTTTGTCGGCATCGCGATGGTGATCCTCGTGCAGTCGCTCTGGCTCGCCATGGCCGGCGACCTGCACGGCATGGCGCAGCTCATCAGCACGCGATCTGCCGAAGAGGAAGTCGAGGACGAGATTCGCGACCTCAAGGGACGACAGGACCGCGAGGGGAGCACCTGACATGCTGATCGTCACGCTTCTCATCCTGATCGGGCTGCTGGCGCTGGCGATACCGGTCGCCGCCGGTCTTGGCATTCTCGGCCTGTCGCTCTCCGCCATCTATTCGAAGCTTCCGTTGTCGCTGGCGATCGGCGAAATCGCCTGGGGCACGTCGAACAATTTCCTGCTCGTGGCGATCCCGTTCTTCGTGTTGCTGGGCGAGATCCTGCTGCGCTCCGGCATGGCCGAGCGCATGTACAACGCGCTGGTGCTCTGGGTGCCTTGGCTGCCGGGCGGGCTCATGCATTCCAACATCGCGGCCTGCGCGATGTTTGCGGCCACCTCGGGCTCGAGCGTGGCGACGGCGGCGACGATCGGCACCGTGGCGCTGGGTGAAGTCGAGAAGCGCGGCTATTCCGAGCGTCTCTTTCTCGGGACCATCGCGGCCGGCGGCACTCTGGGAATTCTGATTCCGCCGTCGATCAACATGATCGTCTACGGGGTGCTCACCGAGACATCGATTCCCAAGCTCTACCTTGCGGGCTTCATCCCCGGCATCGTGCTCGCGAGCCTGTTCAGCCTGACGGTGCTCCTGATCTGCGTGATCAAGCCGTCGCTGGGCGGCAAGCCGACCGTGACGAGCTGGGCGCAGCGCATCGCGGCGCTACCCGATCTGATTCCGCCGCTGGTGATCTTTCTGGCGGTGATTGGTTCCATCTACGCCGGCTGGGCGACCGCCACCGAATCGGCGGCGCTGGGCGTGATCGCCTCGATCGGCATCGCGGCGGCCTATCGGCGTTTGACGTTGCGCACCCTTCTCAATGCCTTCGAGGGAACGATGCGTACGACCGCCATGATCATGGCGATCCTGCTCGCGGCCTACTTCCTCAACTTCGTCATCACCTCGATCGGCCTCACCGGCCAGGTGAACAGCTTCATCACCAGCCTCGGCCTCTCGAAGGTCCAACTGCTGATCGCCGTGGTGATCTTCTACTTTATCCTCGGCATGTTCATGGAGACGCTGTCGATGATGGTCGCAACCGTGCCGATCATCGCGCCGATCATGATCAAGGCCGGCTACGATCCGATCTGGTTCGGCATCATGATAATCATCCTGATGGAACTGGCGATGATCACGCCGCCGGTC
This sequence comes from Reyranella sp., assembly GCF_965279625.1. GTDB lineage: Bacteria > Pseudomonadota > Alphaproteobacteria > Reyranellales > Reyranellaceae > Reyranella. The sequence continues at coordinate 2,762,493 of NZ_OZ257251.1, read as the reverse complement.
GGCATCAACCTCTATGTCGTCCAGGGCTTGCGCAAGAAGGGCCGAATCGACGACGTCATCATCGGTACGTCGCCGTTCGTAATCACCATGCTGCTGATGCTGGTGGTCCTGGCGATCTGGCCGCAGATTGCGCTGTGGCTGCCGCAGATGGCGGCGACTTAGCCCGGCACCAACGTAATCACGATGTTCCCCGCGCTGTCGCGTTCGGCGCGGGCGCCGGGCGGGACGACGCAGGTCGTGTCGTATTCGTCGACGATCAGCGGGCCGATCCTGGCGTCGGCGAGATCGGCGCGACTCACGACCGGCGTGTCCATCCAGCCGTGACTATCGCCGAACCAGGCGCGGCGCGAGGCCTGGCCCGTCGCCTCGACCCGGCTCGGTCGCACGTTCTGCGGCACGCCGCTGCCGTCGCGCAGCCCCGCGCCGACGAGCTGGATGGAAACCAGCTCGACCGGCTCGTCGGGACCGGCGCGGTGGCCGTAGGTCCGCTCGTGCTCCTGGCCGAACGCTTCCTCGAGATGCGTCACCATGCGGGCGTCGATCGGCCCGTCCGGCACCGGCACGGTGAGTTCGTAGCTCTGCCCCTTGTAGTGCAGCGCCGCAGAGCGCTTCAGCCGGGCGCTCGTGCCGGTGAAGCCTTCCTCCGCGAGTTGCTTGTCGGCCTGTTGGGCCATCGCCGTCCACGCGCGGTCGATCTCGCCGAGATCGGCCTGGCGCAGCAGGCGCCGGAAGGTTCGCGCATAGTGATGCTCGACATCGGCATAGAGCAGGCCGAAGGACGAGAAGAGGCCGGCCGAGGGCGGCACGATCACGCGGGCGATGCCCAGGGCCGCGGCCATGCCCGCCGCGAACAAGGGCCCGTTGCCCCCGAAGGCGAACAGCGAGAACTCGCGCGGATCGCGGCCGCGTTCGGTCGACACCGCCTTGATGGCGCGGATCATGTTGGAAGCCGCGATCAGGTGCGCGCCGTAGGCCGCGCGTTCGACCGTCATGCCGAGGGGCCTGGCGATCTTCTCCTCGAACGCCGCGCGGGCCTTGTCGGCGTTGAGCTTCACCGCGCCGCCCACCAGATGGCCGGGATTGATGTAGCCCAGCAGCACGTTGGCGTCGGTGATGGTCGGCGCCTCGCCGCCCTTGTCGTAGCAGACAGGACCGGGGAAGGCGCCGGCGCTCTCCGGTCCCGCCTGCAGCGCGCCGCCGGGATCGATCCAGACATGGCTGCCGCCGCCCGCGCCCACTTCGGCGAGGTCGATGGCGGGCACCTTGAGCGTGTAGCCCGCGCCGGTGAGCAGGCGCGAGCCGATCATGATGCCGGCGCCGACGGCATATTCCTGGGCGCGGGCGACCTCGCCATCCTCGACCATCGAGGCCTTGGCGGTGGTGCCGCCCATGTCGAAGGTGATGATCTTCTCTAGCTTCTTGGCGCGAGCCAGGGCCTGTGCGCCGACCACGCCGCCGGCCGGACCCGATTCGATGATGTTCATCGGCCGCTCGGCGGCGGCGGTGTCGGTGGTGAGGCCGCCGTTCGACTGCATCAGCAGCAGGCGCGCCGGAATGCCGGCACTGTCCAGCCCGCGGCGCAGCGCGTGCAGGTAGGTCGCCACGATCGGCATGACATAGGCGTTGATGACCGTGGTCGAGGTCCGCTCGTATTCCTTGATCTCGGGCAGCACCTCGCACGACACGCTGAGCGGCAGGTGCGGCGCCTTCCGGAGGACGATGTCGCGCAGCATCAGCTCATGCGCCGGATTGGCGAAGGAGTTGAGCAGGCAGATCGCGATCGCTTCGACCTTCTCGGCCAGCAGCGCATCGACGGCGCGTTCGGCATCGGCCGGATCGAGTACCCGATCGATCTTGCCGGCATGGTCGACCCGCTCGTCCACGACCCGGCGTAGATAGCGCTCGACCAGCGGCTCCGGCTTGGTCCAGGCGAGATCGTAGAGCTTGGGCATGCGCAGCGTGCGGATCTCCAGCACGTCGCGAAAGCCCTTGGTGGTGATCAGCCCGACTCTCGCGCCTTTGTGTTCGAGGATCGCGTTGGAAGCGACCGTGGTGCCGTGGCGGATTTCCTCGATCGCGGCGCCATCAAGCCCGGTCTCGCGGAAGACCTCGCTCAACCCGTCGACGATCGCCTGGGCGTAGTTGCCGACACTCGACGAGATCTTCTTGGTGTGGACGGTGCCGTCGGAGCCGAGCAGCACGATATCGGTGAAGGTGCCGCCGATGTCGACACCAACGCGATAGGTCACGGTCATGGGAGCTACTCCGCCGCTCGGGCGAGCAGCACCGGGTCGTGCCACTGGACCGTCGGCGGCTTCGTCCAGCCGCGCGCCTTGGCCATCTCGGCGCGCCGCTGCTGGGTCGCGGCGGTGTCGACCGTCCAGGCGGTGGTGTCGATGACGACGCCATAGTCGCCTAGCGCCTTCGCCGGCGAGAGCAGTTCGTTGCGCACGTCTCGCACCACCGCGGCGGGATCGCGTTCCAGCGGGTCGCCCCAGCCGCCCGCCCCGGCCAGCACGTGGCGGAAGATGTCGCCGCCCTTGACCGTCATGGTGAGCTTGGAGGGCAGCAGCCGGTTCTCACCGTCGGGATTGAGATAGTTCTCCGACGGTCCGCCGGGACTGCCGCCATAGAGGCCGAACGGCCGGTGGTCGCGCCGGTCGGAGCGGACCTGCAGCATGCCTTCGGCCTCGAGAAACTTGTAGTCGCGCCGGAACGGCACGCCGCCGCGATATTTCCCGGCTCCCGCCTTGTCGGCCACGAACTCGTAGGCCAGCAGCTGGATCGGCTGCTCGGCCTCCGTGACCTCGATCGAGTGCGAGGCCATGTTGGCGAACATGTGCGAGTTGCCGTCGAGCCCGTCGGCGAAGGGCCGGGCACCCCAGGCGCCGCAGGTGAAGTCGACGTAGACGAAGGGCTTGCGGGCCGCGTCGTAGCCGCCGATCGAGATGCCGGTGTTGCCGCCGTCGCCCGCCGCCTTCACGCGGTCCGGCAGCATCATGGCCAGCGCGCCGAACATGCAGTCCGTCATGCGGAAGCCGGTCAGTCCGCGCGCCGCGCATGCCGCCGGCAACACGCCGTTGCCAACGGTGCCCGGCGGGCAGATCACCTCGATGGCGCGAAACACGCCTTCGTTGTTGGGGATGCCCGGCGGCAGCACCGAGCGCACGCCGGTATAGGAGGCGGCCTTGGTGAAGGAGAGCGTGTTGTTGATCGCACCCTTGACCTGCGGATGGGTGCCGGTCCAGTCGACCACCATGTGGCCGCCCTTCTTGGTGATCGTGACGAACAGGCGGATCGGCTTGCCGTAGTCGACGCCGTCATCGTCGATCCAGTCCTCGAAGCTCCACTCGCCGTCGGGCAGCTCCTGGATCGCCGCCCGCGTCAGGCGCTCGGCATAGTCGATGACCTCGTTCAGGTAGAACTTCGTCTCCTCTGCCCCATGGCGTGAGACCAGCTCGGCGAACTGCTTCTCGCCGATATGGCAGGCCGCGAGCTGGGCCCGCAGGTCGCCGAACAGCTGGACGGGTAGCCGGACGTTCTTCTCGATGAACGTCATGATGGTCTTGTTGAGGACGCCCTTGTCGTAGAGCTTCATCGGCGCGATGCGCAGGCCCTCGGCGTAGATTTCCGTCGAATCCGACGCGTTCGAGCCGGCGACGCGGCCGCCGACGTCGATGTGGTGGCAGACCGTGCAGGCGAAGGCCAGCCGCTCGCCTTCGTGGAACAGCGGCTTGATCACGAAGATGTCGGGCAGATGCATGCCGCCGTCGAAAGGATCGTTCATGATGAAGACGTCGCCCTCCGCCATGTCGTCCTTGAAGTGACGCATGATCGATTCCATGGCGGTTGGCACCGAGCCAAGATGACCCGGCAGGGTCAGACCCTGCGCGGCGAGCTTGCCGTTGGCATCGGCGAAACCCGTCGAATAGTCCATATTGTCCTTGAGCACGCCGGAATAGGTCGTCCGGAAGACCGTGAGCGCCATCTCGTCGGCGATCGAGAAAATGGCGTTCTTGAAGAGCTCCAACGCGATCGGATCGGACACCGGCACTTCGTCTTCCTCCCGAAATCTGCAGCCGTCATTTGGCGAGCCTCACCATGCAATTTGCAAGCCGCTTCGGCCGTCGATTCCAGTGCCTGGAAGGTGGAGTTCGACGGATCGCATAGGCGAAATCGCCAGCGGCGCGCTAGACTGGGGTGTTCCGTTTTCGAAGAAAGTCCTAATGCCCAAGACAAAGATCGCCGTCGCCTGCCAGGGTGGCGGCAGCCAGACCGCCTTTACCGCCGGCGCGCTGAAGACCCTGTGTCAGGCCCAGCTCGGCGAGGAATTCGAGTTCGTGAGCATCAGCGGCACCTCGGGCGGCGCCGTGTGCGCGGCGCTCCTCTGGTACTCGTTCATGAAGGGCGAGCGGCCGGTCTGGAAGCGCATGATGAACTTCTGGGAGGAGAACACCGCCCAGGGTCCGGTCGAGCACGCCATCAACCGGTTCATCGTCGAATCGGTGCGGCTGGTGAATTCGGGGATGATGCCCACCCTGCAGCTCAGCCCATCCTCGCCGATGATGCAGCACATGACGGGCGTCATGACGGCCGGCCAGCGCATGGGCTTTTCCGATTTCCGCGGCCTGCTCGAAAAGCACATCGATTTCGCCGAGATTGCCTCGTGGGGGCCGAAGCCGCAGAAGCCGGTGCTCATGCTGGGCGCGGCCAATGTGACGAGCGGGGCGCTCGTAAAGTTCCTGTCGACCCGCGAGCCGATCCGGGTCGAGCACATCCTGGCGTCCTGTGCCGTGCCGAACATCTTCCCGGCGGTACAGATCGCTGACGACGCCTATTGGGACGGTCTCTTCTCCGACAATCCGCCCGTCGAGGAGCTTATCCGGCCGCGCTCGGTCGGCGAGGCGAACATTCCCGACGAAATCTGGTTGATCAAGATCAATCCGACGGCGAGCCGGCGGGTGCCCGTGAAGCCGGGCGAGATCGTCGATCGCCGCAATCAGCTCGAGGGCAACATCTCGCTGTTCCAGCAGCTGGGCCATCTCGAGTTCATGAACGACCTGATCCTGGCCGATGCCTTCCGGCCGGAGTTCCTGGCGCGCTTCGACATAAAGGCCCCGGTGCGCATTCCGAAGTCGTTTCATACCGATGCCGACAAGCCCTACCATATCCCCTGCATCGAGATGCCGGTCGAGTTCCAGGACTCGCTCGACTACGAAGGCAAGATCGACCGGGGTTCGGAGAACATCTCCAGGCTGACCGCCGAGGGCGAGAAGGCGGCGGCTCTCTTCCTGCGCCAGCGCGCCGCGGCCGTCGCTGCTTCGTCGCTCAGCGAGGACCAGACCGCCGGGCAGGCCGAATCACGGGGCGACGGTCGCGACGAGCTGCCGTTGGCGCGATGGAAGGATGATCCTCCGCCACGCTCGGAGTGAGCCTCTACTGCGGCTCGATCTTCGCGATCTTGACGTAGTCGGCCCACTTAGCGCGCTCCTCGCGGTCCTGCGCCGCGCATTGCTCGAGCGTCAGCGGCTTGGCGGTGAGGGCGAACTCCTCGGTCAGGCGCTTGTTGTTCTCGGGTGAGCTGATGGCCTCGTTGATCAGTGTGTTCAGCCGCTGCTGGATCGACAGGGGCGTCGCCTTCGGCACGGCGATCGCCAGGAAGCCGGAGCTCGTGAAGCCAGGGTAGGTCTCTGCGAGGGTCGGCACGTCGGGATAGAGCGGGCTGCGCTCGGGCAGCGAGATGGCAAGCGGCCGCGCCTTCTTGTCGACGACCTGGCCCCGCGCGGCGGTGAGGTCGACGAACATGAAGTTGATGGCGCCGCCGTAGAGGTCGTTCCAGGCGTTGCCGATCGCCTTGTAGCCGACCCCCTGCCAGTCGACGCCGGCGCGCTTGCCCAGCACCTCGGCCGGGACCTGCGAGCTCGCATTGAAGTAGCCGAAGTTGAGCTTGCCGGGGTTCGCCTTCGCATAGGCAAGCAGCTCGGCCAGGGTCTTATAAGGGCCGTCGGCCGGCACCACGAGAAAGGTGCCGGAGGAGCCGATGATGCCGACGACCGAGAAATCCTTCTCCGGATCGTAGCCCGGATTTTTGTACATGTGGACGTTGGCGGCATTGGTCGACGTCGTGGCGAGCATCAGCGTGTAGCCGTCCGGCGGTGCGACCTTCACCGACATCGCCCCGACGATTCCATTGGCGCCCGGCTTGTTCTCGACGACGAAGGGCTGCCCGGTCTTCTCCTCGATGTACTTGCCGACGAGGCGCGCGGTGATGTCGCCCGAGCCACCGGGCGCAAAGGGCACGATGATCCGGATGGCCTTGTTCGGATAAGTTTCGGTCTGCGCAGCGGCGGGCAGGGCGGCGAGAAGCGGGAGGGCGAAGAGGCTGCGGCGAGACAGCGATGTGCGAAATGTGTCCATGGGAGTGGAGTTTAGCGCATGCGCACCGGATGGACAGCGCGGCGCTTGCAGCCCTACTTTGCACCCATGTCAAAATCAGGTCGGCCGCCGCTCGACGGCATTCGCGTCATCGATTTCTCCCGCGTGATCGCGGGGCCCATGTGCACCCAGATGCTCTCCGACATGGGTGCCGAGGTGATCAAGATCGAGAATCCCGACGGCGGCGACGATACGCGCAAGGGCGCCGGCCCGCGCGCCGGTGGCGCCGAGGGCGAGAGCCACTTCTTCATGGCCTTCAACAGAGGGAAGAAGAGCGTCGGGCTCGACTTCACCAAGCCTGACGGCCAGGCGATCGTGCACAAGCTGCTCACCAATGCCGATGTGCTGGTCGAGAATTTCCGGCCGGGCGTACTGAAGAAATACGGCTTGGACTATGCCAGCCTCGCGGCGAAGTATCCGAAGCTGATCTACCTCTCGATCTCGGCCTACGGCCAGACCGGGCCGCTGTCGGACCGGCCGGGCTACGATCCCGTGCTGCAGGCCGAGTCGGGCATGATGAGCGTGAACGGCGAGGCCAATGGCGAGGGGCTGCGCCATGCCATCGCCATCGTCGACACGATGACGGCAATCCACTCCGTGGCCGCGATCAATGCAGCGCTCTACGCCCGACGTGACACCGGCAAGGGCCAGCAGATCGACCTCGCCCTCTACGACACCGCGCTCGTGTCGCTGGGTAACATGGGGGCCTACTATCTGATTGGCGGCGAGCAGCCGCGGCGTGCGGGCAACGGCCATTTCGCGTCGGCGCCCAACAGCTCGTTCGAGACGGCGAACGGCAAGATCTACATGGCGGTCGCCAACCAGAAGCTGTTCGCCGACACGGCCAAGGCGCTGGGCCATCCCGAATGGGTGAGCGATCCGCGCTTCGATACGGTTGCGAACCGCGTGGCCAACAAGCCCGAGCTGACGCGCCTCATGGAAGAGGTGCTGACGACCGACACCAAGGAGAACTGGGCGCAGAAGCTGCGCCACCTGCCCGCTGGCCCGATCCGCACCATGAAGGAGGCGCTGGACGAGCCGGAAGTGAAGCGCCGCGGCATGCTGAAGACCTACAAGCACAGCCGGGTCGGTGACGTGCCGCTGATCGGTTCGAACTTCCACTTCTCCGACACGCCGGTCGACGACACGCGACCGCCGCCGGCGCTGGGCGAACATACAGATCAGGTGGTGACGGAACTCGCAGGCCTCGGGGCGGCGGAGATCGCGACGCTGCGCGAAAAGAAGATCGTCGGCTGAAGCTTCATGTCGTCCTGAGTTCAGCGAAGGACCGCACGGAACGATCAGACGATTCCCTGGCTGGCGCGAAATCCTTCGCTGCGCTCGCGATGACGAAAATCCTCATCTGTCCAGCCAGGTTTTCAGGATCAGGTTGGTCTCCTCGGGCTTCTCCATCGTGACGAGATGGCCGCACTGGTCGATGACCACAAGCGCGGCCGCCGGGATGGCCTTGGCCATTTCCTCGGACAGGAACAGAGGCGTCGCCGCATCGTCGCGGCCGCAGACGACGATAGTCGGGCACTTGATGCGCGGCAGGTCGGGGCGCCGGTCGGTGCGGATCGCCGCCAGCTCTTCCTGCCGCTTGTAGATCTCGACGCCGATCTCGCCGCACATCGTCATCACCTCGTCGACCAGCGACTTCTCGGGCAGACGATAGGCCGGGATGAAGCGCGTCATCTGCATGCCGAGCACCAGCTCGAAATGACCTTCGTTCGCCAGGCGGATGCGGGCGCGACGGATTGCGCACTCGGCTTCGCTCTGGCTCCTCATGCCGGTATCGAGCAGCGCGAGCTTGGTCACGCGGTCGGCGGCGAACTGCATGATCTCGACCGCGAGCATGCCGCCCAGCGACAGGCCGGCCAGGGCGAACTTCTCCGCCGGCATCTGGTCGACCACCCAGCGGGCGGCGCTCTCCCAACTGTCCCAGATGGCAAGTGGCGCCTTGCGCCAGTCCGGCACGACGATCTCGGCCTGCCCTGAAAGAGCGGCGACCTGGGCGGCGAACAGGCGCGGCGAGCACAGCACGCCGGGGACGAGCAACAAGGGTGTCCTGGTCATTTCTTTCCTCCGACGCGAAGCGTAGCGCAGACGATTCGTCTGCGGTACCAATAGGCCATGGCCGCCGCCTCCGTTCGCGACATCCGTCTCGACCTGTTCCGCGGGCTCGCATTGTGGTTCATCTTTCTCGACCACATTCCGACCAACATCGTGAGCTGGCTGACCGTCCGCAACTACGGCTTCAGCGACGCTACCGAGATCTTCGTCTTCATTTCCGGCTACACCGCGGTCATCGCCTACAGCCGCATGCTGGAGGAGGAAGGGTGGCCGCGCACCGCCGCGCGCATCTATCGCCGCGTCTGGCAGCTCTACGTCGCCCATATCCTGCTGTTCGTGGCCTTCTCCGCACAGATCGCCTGGGTCTCGATCGCCCGCGATACGCCGGCGCTGATTGAAGAGATGCAGTTGATGGGCCTCGGCGATAATCCCTATCGGGCGATTCTCGAGGCGGCTCTGCTCAAGTTCCGGCCGGTCAATCTCGACGTGCTGCCGCTCTATATCGTGCTTCTGGCCGCCTTCCCGCTGGTCCTGCCCATAATGGTGCGCTGGCCATGGTTCGTGATCGCGGTTTCGATCGCTTTGTATGCCGCGACCTGTCGTCTGAACTGGAGTCTCCCGGCCTATCCCGACGAGAAGGTCTGGTACTTCAACCCCATGGCCTGGCAGGTCGTCTTTCACGTCGGTGCAGCCTGCGCCGTATTCGGCCCGGGGCTTTCCCGCCTCGACCGGTTCCGGGCGCCACTGACCATCCTGGCGATCGCTTTCATCCTGTTTGCGGCCTTCATCGCCCTGTCCTGGCAGTACAACCCGCTGGAAAGGCTGGTCCCGACCTGGGTGGCCCGGATCATCTATCCGATCGACAAGACCAACATCGACATCCTGCGATTCCTGCATTTCCTGGCCATCGCCTGGCTGGTCCGGATCGCCGTCCCGATCGACGCCCCCGGTCTCAAATGGCCCCTCTGGGAGCCACTTCGCAGATGCGGGGAGGCTTCCTTGCTTATATTCTGCATCGGGACCTTCCTGGCGCTGAGCGGCCAGGTCATCGTCAGCCACTATGAAGATTCGATCTTGTCGCAGATACTCGTGAGCATCGGGGGCATCGCCATCATGTGCGTGGCCGCCTACATCGCCGCCTGGTTCAAGCGCGGGAATGCGCGTGTGCCGGCTCGCACGCGGGCGGCAAACGGGGCTTCCAAGTGAAACGCATGTTCGCCTTCCTGATCGCGGCCCTCCTGTTCGCGGCGGGCGGAACGGCCCACGCGAACTCCATGACGCTGTGCCGCGCGCAGCCGGCCATGCTGGCGCTCGGCACGACGTTGCCGGTCTCGCGCAAGGCGATCGCCGAGCGCAAGCAGCTGCGCATCATTGCCCTGGGATCGTCCACCACCGCGGGCTACGGGGTGTCGAATCCCGCCTTCGCCTATCCCACGCAGCTCCGCATCGGCCTCGAGAAGGCGCTGCCCGGCATCGACATCGAGGTGATCAACCGCGGGATTGGCGGGCAGGACGTCGAGGAGATGGCCGCCCGCATGCAAGTCGAGATGCAGGAAAATCCGGCCTCGCTGGTCATCTGGCAGACCGGCACCAACGCTGCCATCCGGCACATGCCGCTCGACAAGTTCGACAGCACGCTGCGCGGCGGGCTGAAGCTCGGCAAGTCGCTGGGCGCGGACTTCGTCCTGATGAACCTGCAATACGTGCCGGCCGTTGTCGCCGCGCCCGACAAGGAAGCCTACGAGAAGATCATGGCCGATGCTGCCAGGGATTATTCCGCCGGCCTGTTCCGCCGCTATGACATCATGCGCGGCTGGTATGATGACGGCATGCCCTACGCCCAGTTCGTGCAGCTCGACGGGCTCCATCTCAACGATTTCGGCCAGAAGTGCATCGGCAGGCTGCTGACCCGCTCGATCGTGGATGCGCTGAAGGGTCCCTGACAAGAGGACGCAAGATGCCTCGTCGCTTCGTCGATCTTTCCATCTACCTCGAGAACGACGTGATCTCCGATCCGCCGCCGTTCGGCCCGAAGATCCAGTATCACAAGCATGCCGACACGGCCGGCCAGATCGCCGGCTTCTTCCCCGGCTTGAAAAAGGAAGACCTGCCGGACGGCGCCGGCTGGGCCGTCGAGAACGTCAATCTCTCGACGCACAACGGCACCCATCTCGACGCGCCCTATCACTTCCATCCGACGATGAACAAGGGCGAGCGCGCCATCACCATCGACGAGGTGCCGCTCGAATGGTGCTTCCAGCCCGGCGTGAAGCTCGACTTCCGCGACAAGCCGGACGGCCACGTCATCACGGCCGCCGAGGTCGAGCAGGAGCTGAAGCGGATCGGTCACGAGCTGAAGCCGCTGGAGATCGTCGTCGTGAACACGCGCGCGGGCTCGCGCTACGGCAACGACGACTACGTCAATTCCGGCTGCGGCATGGGCTATGACGCCACGATCTTCCTGCTGGAGAAGGGCGTGCGGCTGACCGGCACCGACGCCTGGAGCTGGGACGCGCCGTTCTATTTCACCGCCCAGAAATGGGCGAAGGACCACGACCCGTCGATCATCTGGGAAGGCCACAAGGCCGGCCGCGACATCGGCTACTGCCATCTCGAGAAGCTGCACAACCTAGAGGCCCTGCCTGGCGACGGCTTCACCATCGCCTGCTTCCCGCACAAGATCCGGGGCGCCTCCGCCGGCTGGACCCGCGCGGTGGCGATCTTCGAGGAGTGACGCGCCGTGCGCGTCATCCCGAGCCTTTGCGAGGGATCTTAGCTACCCAAGGGTCGCCGGCCGGCGTGCGAAAAGGAGGGCGAGGCCGAGGGCGGCGATGAGCCCGCCTGCGGCGGTGCGCAGGCGGCGCAGCATCTCTGGCCGGCTCGTGGCGAGGGAGCGTGCGCGCGACGCCAGCAACGCCACGACTACATCGACGGCGGTGTTGAGCGTGACCGAAATCAGACCCAGCAGCAGGAACTGCAGCCAGATCGGGCCCGCCGACGGGTCGACGAACTGAGGCAGGAACGCCAGGAAGAAGGCCGCGGTCTTGGGATTGAGCGCCTCGACGACGATGCCCTCGCGAAACGCCCTGCTCGCGCCCGTCGTCGGCGCTTCGGCCTCGAAGGCAAGGCGGGCCTCGCGGATCGCCTTGATCCCGATCCATACGAGGTAGAGGGCGCCCGCGAGCTTAAGGATGGTGAAGGCCTCGGCACTCGCCATCACCAGTGCCGACACACCGATGGCGCCGGCTGCCACATGCACCAGACCGCCCAGACCCGTGCCGACACTGGAGGCGAGGCCTTCGCCTCGCCCGCCGGCCAGCGTGCGAGCTGCCACGTATAATATGCCTGGGCCCGGTGAGATCGCGATCACCAGGGCCGTCAAGAAGAAGAGTGCGAGGGTCGCGAGATCCATCGCCGCCTACGGCAGCGGGTCGGGCTCGCCCGGCGGCAGCGGCACTTCGAAGACGTTGAGGGTCATCGACACCAGCATGTAGTAGCCGCAGACCCCCACGAGGTCGACGACACCCTTCTCGCCGAACGCGTCGATGGCGCGCTTGTAGTTCGTCGGCGCGACGCGGTTGGTCTCGAGATATTCCGTGACGAAGTCGTAGACCACCTTCTCGACGTCGCGCTTGAAGGGCGGCGTGGCGCGCAGGCGGACCGCCTCGATGATGTCTTCCGGCAGGCCGGCCTCCTTGGCCAGACGGGCGTGCGCATAGAACTCGAACTGCGCCTTGAAGTGCCGTCCGACCAGGCAGATCGCGAGTTCCGAGAGGTCGCGGGGCAGAGAGTTGTCGAAGCGGCAGTATTCGCCGAGCTTCTGGGCGCGGTCGGCCAGCACCGGGCTGCGCAGCCAGGGCTCGAAGGGGCCACGCAGGCCGCCACGGGGGCCGGACATGATCGCGTCGGCGACCTTCTTCTGTTCGGGGTCGAGCTTGTTCGTGTCGAGCGGCGCCAGACGCGGCATTGCGTTTCCTCTGTTCTGTCTTGTCGAAAGGTTAGATCGGACAACCGGCGTCGCCGACGCGGTTGGCATCGGCATTGTCGAAAATGTGGTTCACGATCGACAGGCCCGCCTGCATCGCGGCACTCGAGCGGACGCTGCAGGACGCGGTGGCGGTCCACAGCACCTTGCCGCTGTTGGATTCGTAGAGCGTGAGCGAAACCCGCAGCGTCGAGCCCGAGGGCACCGCCGGAATCGTGTCGCGCGGACCGATCCGGTTTGCCGGCAGCGCGAGACGCGGATTGGCGCCGGTCTCGTAGTCCTGGCTCTGCATCATCGGGATCTCGCGGTCGGCGCCGCCGGACAGGTCGAAATAGCTCACGTCCATGCGCATGATGTTGCCGCCGCTGAAGCCCACCTGGTTGCCGCGCTGGGTGAGGCGGACCATGACCTGGCGGCGCAACTCGCGCGCCAGGTGGGTGTCGGAGGTGAGCTGGACGGCGATCTTGGCCTTGGGAATCTTCTGGAACGCCTTGATCTCCAGTTCGCCCAGCTTCGGTCCGGCGCCCACGCCATATCCCTGGGCGGAGGCCGGTGCGGCGAAACAGAGCGCCGAGAGCGCGACAAAGGTGGCGGCGATACGCATTCGTCTTTCCCCTAACGTCCCTCGACCGCCGTCAGCCTGCTCCAGCCGGCTTCGTCCCGGTCGAGCATGCGCTTCAGCGATTCGAAATGCAGGAAGGCCTGCTGCGCCTCGCCCGCGATCTGCCTGGCCGTATGTTCGGCCATCGCCTCGTCGACATTGTGCAGCTCCCGGCCGGTCTGCATGGCCAGCACCTGCACCATCGCCGCACGTTCGAGGTAATAAAGGTCGTCGTAGGCTTGGGCAACGGTCGGACCCGACACGATGATACCGTGGTTCCGCAGGAACAGGATGTCCTTGTCGCCCATGGCGCGGCACATGCGCTCGCCCTCGTCGTTGGACAGCGCCACGCCACCATAGGCCTCGTCGTAGGCGATGCGGCCCCAGTAGCGGAAGGCGTTCTGGGTGCACATCTCGATGCGGCCGTCGCGGATCGACGTGAGCGCGGTCGCATAGGGCATGTGGGTATGCAGCACGACCTTGGCGCGCGGGTTGCCCGCATGGATGCGGGCGTGGATGTAGAAGGCGGTCGGCTCGACCGGGTACTTGCCCTCGAGGATGTTGCCGTCGCCGTCGGCCATGACGATGTCCGACGGGGTGATCTCCGACCAGTGCAGGCCCTGCGGATTGACGAGGAACAGCTCCTCGCGGCCGGGCACGGTCATGCTGAAATGATTGCAGACGCCCTCGTTCAGCCCGTGCCGCGCGGCGGCCCGCAGCGCCGTCGTCAGGTCGATCCGCGCCTGGGTGATCGGGTCGTTGGCAAGCATTCCTGGGAACTCCATCCTCGAAGACCGGTTCAGTGCGGATGATGCGGCTTCCACCAATCGCGGCCAAGGGAAATTGCCAGGAAAGGCGCGAGATCAGGCGGGCATGGAGTGTCGCGGCCGGTCGTTCGCCGAGATCTCGCGTACCAGCTTGGAGCGGACGGCGCGGCCGAAATGGTCGAAATTGTCGGCCACGATCAGGAACGAGCCCGGGCCGCCGATGACGCTTTCCTCGTAGTACTTGTCGAGGGTGAGGTCGGGCGGGCGGCCGAAATTGTTGCGGTTCATCATCACCGGTAGCCCGTTCACCACGATTCCCTGGGACACGAGCTTGTCGCGCACGATCTCGGCCGGCGGCCCGTCGTTCGTGCGGCCGTCGCCCGAAACGTCGATCACGCGGCGCCGGGCGATGAAGGGCGAATTCTCGAAACGCTGGCCGGCATGGGCGAGGGCGGCCCCGACGGCGGTCCAGCTCTGCGAGGTGCGCGGCGCCTCGGCGAGCTTGTCGGCAAAGCGCCGGGCGGCCCCCGGACTGTCGATCACCGTCCAGTCGAGAACGACGGTCTGGAAGTGTGCGCCCGCCCACTCGGTGTAGCAGATCGCGATCCGCCGGTTCTCGCCCGAGAGGCTGGCGTCGACGACGCGGTCGTTAGTGAGCGCCTCGATATAGCCGCGCCGCTGAAGCTCGGCTTCGACTTCGTCGATCGATCGCGAGACATCGACGGCCAGTACGAGCTGCAGGTCGACCGGGGTCTGGGCGCGCGCCGACCTGACCGTCGCCAGCGCCGCCATGGAGCCTACGAGCGCCGACCGTCGCCTCATGCCCACCTCCGCCGAAGGAGCGAAGCATAACACCGTCGCGCCCGGCGCAAACAAAAACGCCGGAGGAAATCCTCCGGCGTTCAGGTCGACCGTCAGGACGGTCTATTGCCAGAATGGCCTATTGATCGTCGTCGAAGCCGCGCTTGCGCGGTTCGTAGTCGCGCTCGCGGCGCGGCTTGTCCGGAGCGCCGCCGCCGAAACGACGGACCGGCTTGGCGAATTCGCCACCGGGAGCGCCGCCGTCGGACGGAGGAGGAGCGCTGGAGAAATCGGCACGGCGATCCCGCATCGGACCACCATCGCCACCGGGGCCTGCGCCACGGTAACCACCGCCGCCGCCGCCACCCTCACGACCGCCGCCACCATAGCCGCCGCCACTGGCGCCGCCAGGACCGCCACCACCGTAGCCGCCGCCACCACCGCCGCGATAACCACCGCCGCCGCCGTCACGGCCGCCGCCACCACCACCGTAGCCGCCGCCACCACCACCACCGCCGTAGCCGCCACCGCCGCCACCACCGTACGGCGGACGCGGACCGCGCGGACGGAAGCCGCCGCCATCGCGGCCGCCACCACCACCGCCGCCGCCAAATCCACCACCGCCGCCGCCGCCACCGGGCTGACGTTCGACGGCTTCGCGGACCGCGATCGAGCGGCCATCCAGCAACGCGCCGTTCATGGCCTGCATGGCCGAGGCGCCTTGGTCATCGGTTTCCATCTCGAGGAACGCGAAGCCGCGGCTGCGGCCGGTCTCGCGATCCACGATCACTTTCGAAGAGGTAACGGTGCCGAACTGAGAGAAGGCTTCAGACAGACGCTCAGACGTGACCGAATAGGGCAGGTTGCCCACAAACAATTTGCGACTCATTCAAGGCTCTGGGCTAGAGGAAGGATCGAGCGGAGTCCGGCGCGCGCTTGCTGGACGGATGCGTCCAAGCGTTTCGATGACCTTTGACAGATGACCAAGTAGCTCACGGGAAGACGTTGACCGGTATCGCGCTCCGCGACTGGGTGCCGAGACTCTTGATGATGCTCGTCGGCGGGTGTCGCAATGCAGCACTTATGCGCTGATTCAAGCTTTGAGTCCACCGCGTCGCGGGGTTGAGACGCAACGAAGCACGGCACACAATCGACGGGAATTCGGGAGGGATTTGAAAGTGATCGTCGACCATCGAACCTACGAGCTGCAGCCCGGCCGCCTGCGCGACTTCCTCGCGCTCTACGAAAAGGAGGGCCTGCCGGTCCAGCTCAAGCATCTCGGCAACCTCGTCGGCTACTACACGACCGAAGTCGGCAACGTGAACGAGATCGTGCACATCTGGGGCTATGCCGACCTCGCCGACCGCACGAAGCGTCGCGCGGCGATGGCAGCCGATCCCGCCTGGCAAGCCTATTTGCAGAAAAGCCGAGATTATATGAAGCACATGAATAACAAGATATTGGTGCCCACCACCTTCTCACCCACGAAGTAAGGGAAAGATCTCCAACATGGCTACCGCACACCCGCGCCGCAGCGGCGCGCAGGTTCTGATCGACCAACTGCGTATCCACGGCACCGACACGATCTTCGGCGTGCCCGGCGAAAGCTACCTGGCCGCCCTCGACGCGCTTTACGCGCAGCGCAATTCCATCCGCTATGTAATTTGCCGCCAGGAAGGCGGCGCCTCCTACATGGCCGAAGCCTACGGCAAGCTGACCGGCAAGCCCGGCGTCTGTTTCGTCACGCGTGGCCCCGGCGCCACCAATGCCAGCGTCGGAATGCATACCGGCTTCCAGGATTCGACGCCCATGATCCTGCTGGTCGGGCAGGTCGCGCGCGAACAGGCCGAGCGCGAGGCGTTCCAGGAAATCGACTATCGCCGCATGTACGGCCAGATGGCCAAGTGGGTGACCCAGATCGAGGACGCCCGCCGCATCCCCGAGATCGTGAGCCAGGCCTTCCATCGCGCCATGAACGGCCGGCCCGGTCCGGTCGTCATCGCGCTGCCAGAAGACATGCTGGTCGACGAGGTCGAGGTCGCCGATGCCGGCCCCTACAAGGTCGCGCGCGGCGCGCCGGCGCCCGAGGACATGGCCACGTTCCGCGAGCTGCTGGCCGCGGCGAAGCAGCCGCTGGTCATCCTGGGCGGTGGCGGCTGGGACGCCAAGGCCTGCGACGACATCCGCGCCTTTGTCGAGGCCAATCACCTGCCGGTGACGACGGCCTTCCGCAACCAGGACCTGATCGACAACCGTCACGACAATTTCGCGGGCGATCTCGGCCTCGGCGTGAACCCGCCGCTCGGCAAGCGCATCAAGGAAAGCGATCTCATCATCGCGATCGGCCCGCGTCTCGGCGAGGCCACCACCGGCGGCTACGCCATGTTCGACGTGCCCGTGCCGGCGCAGAAGATGGTGCACGTCCATGCCGGCGCCGAGGAGCTTGGCCGCGTCTATCAGGCGACCCTGCCGATCAACAGCGGCATGTCGCAGTTTGCCGCCGCGGCCAAGGCGATGAAGCCGGTCGATGCGTCCGCGTGGAAGGCGGGCGTCGCCGCCGCGCGCGCCGACTATCTGAAGAACATCGAGCCGACGCCGCAGCCGGGCTCCGCGAACCTCGCGGAGATCGTCGGCTGGCTGAACAAGCGCCTGCCGGACGACGTCATCGTCACCAACGGGGCGGGCAACTATGCCGGCTACGTGCACCGCTTCTTCCAGTATCGCGGCTTCCGCACCCAGCTCGCGCCGACCAACGGCTCGATGGGCTACGGCGTGCCGTCGGCGGTGGCGGCCAAGATCGCCGCGCCCGGCCGCACCGTCGTGTCGTTCAGCGGCGACGGCTGCTTCCTGATGAACGGGCAGGAGTTCGCGACCGCCGTCCAGCACGGAGCGAACGTCGTCTTCATCGTGGTCGACAACGGCATGTACGGGACGATCCGCATGCATCAGGAGCGAGAGTATCCGACGCGCGTTCATGGCACAGAGTTGAAGAACCCGGACTTCGCGGCCTATGCCCGCGCCTTCGGTGGCCATGGCGAGACGGTCGAGCGCACCGCGGACTTCGAGGCAGCGTTCGAGCGCGCGCTCGCCGCCGGCAAGCCCTCGATCATCCATGTGAAGACGGACGCCGAGGCGATCACCTCGCGCATCACCATGAGCAAGCTCCGCGAGCAGGCGCTGGCGAAGCAGAAGCACTGACCTGAGAAGGCGAAGCGGCCGGACGCAAACCCGATCGACGGGCTTGCGTCCGGCCGTCGCCGTCCTTATAGAGGCGGTCCGTGGAGATTTGAGCCGACCGGCTTGCGACCACGTTAAACATCGCTAAAAGGTCGGAGGTGCTCGCAAAGCCCCCGTCCTTCCAGGTCGGGGGCTTTTCGTTTGCGTTGCCAGGAAAGGGCACGCGGCGAGACAGGAGAGTGAGATGGATGGTTCGATTCCCGTGAAAAAGGCGCAAGCCGACGTTTCGAAGTGGCGTACCCAGACCCGCGCGGTGCGCGGCGGACAGATCCGCAGCAACTTCGACGAGACGTCCGAAGCGCTCTTCCTGACCTCGGGCTATGCCTATTCGAGTGCCGAGCAGGCCGAAGCCACCTTCAAGGGCGAGGCCGAGCACTATCAGTATTCGCGCTTCGGCAATCCGACCGTCACCATGTTCGAGAACCGGCTGGCCGCGCTGGAAGGCGCCGAGGCCTGCCGCGCCACCTCGACCGGCATGTCGGCGGTGTTCTTCGCGCTGCTGGCGCTGCTCAAGTCGGGCGACCGCATCGTCGCGGCCCGCCAGCTCTTCGGCTCCTGCCACTACATCGTGGCCGACCTGCTGCCGAAGTACGGCATCCAGAGCGAACTGGTCGACGGCGGCGATCTCGCCCAGTGGGAAAAGGCGTTGAGCAAGCCGACGCAGGCCGTGCTGTTCGAATCGCCGTCCAATCCGATGCTCGACATCGTCGACGTGAAGGCAGTGTGCGACCTCGCCCATAAGGCCGGCGCCAAGGTCGTGCTCGACAACGCCTTCGCCACGCCGATCCTGCAGCGGCCGCTCGAGTTCGGCGCCGACGTCGTGGTCCACTCCGCCACCAAGTACATCGACGGCCAGGGCCGCACCCTGGGCGGCGCCGTGCTGGGCTCGAAGGAGTTCATCATCGACAAGCTGCAGCCGATCATCCGCAACACCGGCCCGTCGCTCAGCCCGTTCAACGCCTGGGTGCTGGTGAAGGGGCTGGAGACGCTCGGCCTGCGCGTCGAGCGCCATTGCGCCAACGCCCGCCGCGTCGCCGACGCGCTGGCCGCCCATCCGGCGATCGGCCGCGTGCTTTACCCGGGACGCCCCGACCATCCGCAGCATGCGCTGGCAGCGAAGCAGATGTCCGATTTCGGCGGCGTGGTGACGTTCGACGTCAAGGCAGGTAAGCCGGCGGCGTTCGCCGCGCTGAACCGCCTGCAGATCGTCGACATCTCCAACAATCTCGGCGATGCCAAGAGCCTAGTCACCCATCCGGCGACGACGACCCACATGCGCATCGGCGCCGAGGAGCGCGCCAAGCTCGGCATCACCGACGGCACGGTCCGCCTCTCGGTCGGCCTCGAGGATGTCGAGGACATCGTCGCCGACCTCGTGCAGGCGCTGGACGCCTGACGCCGGCAGCCGGGGCAGGGAATGTCGCTTTCGGCCGACCTGTGGGCGGCAAATTCCGACCTGGCGTCCCGCATCCTGTCGCACGGCTTCGTGCGCGGGCTGCGGGACGGCTCGCTGCCGATCGAATGCTTCAAGGGCTATGTCGCACAGGACGCTTATTTCCTCGAAGCCTTCGCGCGCGCCTACGCCTTCTGCCTCGCCAATTCGCGCTCGCGCGAGGACCTGTATGGGTTCGCCGGCCTGATCGCCGGCGTCCTGCAGGAGCTCAAGCTCCATAAGGGCTATGCCGAACGCTGGCGGGTCGACCTCGACGGTGTCGCCCCGATCGAGTCGACACGCGCCTATGTCGACTTTCTTCTCGAGACGGCGCGGCACGGCGATCTCGGGGAGACGATCGCGGCGATGACGCCGTGCATGCGGCTCTACGCCTTCCTCGGCCGTGCGCTGGCGGCGAACAGCGTGGCCAAGCTCTATTCGGACTGGGTGAAGACCTATGCCGATCCGGGCTTCGAGGCGCTGGCTGCCCAGCTCGAAGCCCTGCTCGATCTCCATGCCCAGGACACCGAAGCCGTGCGCGCCAACTATCGCCGCGCCATGGAACTGGAGTTCGGCTTCTTCGCCGCCCACGTCTAGATTCCTGCCATTTTACATTGACCCACTTCCCTCATCCTGAGGAGCCGCGCCTTGCGCGGCGTCTCGAAGGATGGGCAATAGGCAAGGTGCGCGTTCCCACCCTTCGAGACGCATCGCTGCGCGATGCTCCTCAGCGACTGTGTCTGAGGTCAAGCGTTTTGCCATGGTGTCCTGTCTCTGAGGATGGCGTTGAGGATGACAAGAAGTTTGCGGGCGACGGCGATGGTGGCGACCATCTTGGTCTTACCGGCGGCGATGAGGCGCTCGTAGAAGGTTTTCAAGGGTGGGTTCCAGCGCTTGGCGACTTGGGCGCCAATGAAGAGGGCCGTTCGGACCACCGCCCGTCCGCCCCCGATGCGGGCCTTGCCCTTCCAGAGACCGGACTGGCGTGTGTAGGGAGCCAGGCCGGCAAGCGCTGCAATTTTTTTATGATCGAGCCGCCCCAACTCGGGCAGTTCGGCCAGCAAGGTCCTGGCGATGATCGAGCCAATGCCTGGCACCGATGCCAGCAGGTCTTCCTTCTCCCGCCACAGCGGTGAACCGCGCACGGCGCCATCGATGTCATGGTCGATAGTGCCGAGTTCGCGCTCAAGAGCCTTCAACAATCGCTCGATGCTCTTGCGCACGCGCGGCGGCTCGGTGCGATACAGGCGCTGACGTTCGGACGCAATCATCTCGACGATCTGGCGCCGGCGCGCCATCAGATCGGAAAGCAGGCGAGCGGCCCCATCGGGCAGCAGCCGGATCTGGGGCCGGGTGGCCTCGGCGAAGCGGGCGATGACCGACGCGTCGATCGGATCGGTCTTGGCACGCTGTCCCAGCGCCTGGGCAAAGGCCCGGACCTGTGCCGGATTGACGATCACCACAGGCATGCCGTGGTCCGAGAGGGTCGCGGCGACGAGGGTCTCGTAGCCGCCAGTGGCTTCGACCGCCACGAGGTCCACCGTGTCGCCCAGGCGGCGGCACAGCTCGACGAGGCCTGTTGCGTCGCGGGAAACCGCAAAGGCCTCCTGCGACGGCAGGACATGCACATCCAGTCGGTCCTTCGACACGTCGATGCCGACAATGCGACGGTGTTCCATGGCAACCCTTCCTTGCGAAAGCGAGCTCGCGATGCGGCCCACGCGACTGTTCGGGTTCGCTGGAACGACGGACGGGCGACCTTGCTGAGGAACGAGCTTCGACGCCCCGGGGTGAGTCGGTCTACCCGCCGCCACCGCGCCGGCTAGTCTAGCCGATCCGGCAGACGCCGACTTACAAGGGTGAGGTCGGTGTTGGAATGCTCGGCTCGATTCGATCTTGCCCACAAACGCTCTAGCGGGCGTTGGCAAGGGGTTTGGCTGGCCCCGCTGGGAACATCCGCGATACCAGGATACCTGTTTGAGGGGGTGCGACTCTCGTTTCGACTGTTTCGTTTATTTGCCAGGATACGGCTTTGTCAACCGCCTGTCAGAGCGGCGCCAGCCTCTCCATCGAGCGGTCGAGGGCGCCGTGCAGGTCGGCGGTCAGCTTCGCGCCCATCGCGGTCCGCACTTCCTGCTCGGCCTCGGCCCACAGCGGCAGCGCACGCTTGAACAGGGCGCGGCCGGCCGGCGTCGCGACCAGCTCGTGTCGGCGCTTGTCGCCTGCGGCCGCCCGTTCGATCACGCCCGAAGTCAGCAGCGGACGCAGGTTCCGCGTCAGAGTGGTGCGATCGGTGGCCAGGAGATCGGACAGTTCGGTGATGCTGAGCGGACCGCGAGCGATCACATGCCCCAGGAGCGAGAACTGCGAGATGCGCAGGCCGGTCGGCGCCAGATGCCGGCTGTAGATCTGCGTCACACGCCGCGCCGCGCTGCGCACGCGAAAGCAGGTGCACTCGGCGGGCGACAGGCGGACCGGAGGAGAATCGGCTGTCATGGGGGAAGACTATCGCCGCTTCTTGCATCGGCAAAGCCTCAATGTGTATATGCACATAAATCGCGACGGAGGCGGACATGGCGGCAGAGGCGGGATTTGGCGTGGTGCCGATCGAGCAGGCGCGCACCCTTGACGGTCTGGACCTGTTCAAGGGCTTGCTGGAGGGACGTTATCCGGCGCCGCCGATCTCACGGACGCTGGGGTTCAACCTGCTGGAAGTCGAAGCTGGACGCGTCCTGTTCGGCTACACGCCGGTGTTCGACCATTACAACCCGCTGGGCACGGTCCATGGCGGCATCGCCGCCACCCTGCTCGACTCGGTGATGGGCTGCTGCATCCACACGATGCTGAAGGCCGGCAGCGGCTACACGACCGTCGAGATCAAGGTGAACTACGTGCGTGCCATGACCGACAAGACCGGTCCCGTCCGGGCCGAAGGCAAGGTCATCAATGTCGGCTCGCGCATCGCCACGTCGGAGGGCCGCCTGACCGACGCCGCCGGCAAGCTGCTGGCCCACGGCACGACCACCTGCCTGATCTTCCCGATTTAGCCTATTCTGGCGGCATGCAGAATGCCGCCGCCGAACAAAGACTCCTGAAACTCTCCATCGCCGTAACCATCGTGGTGGCGACGTTCGGCGTGCTGTTCGGCCTGCTGTCGGGCTCGATGTCGATCCTGTTCGACGGCGTGTTCTCCGCCATCGATGCCGCCATGTCGGGGCTGGCGCTGTTCGTGTCGCGCCTGGTCACCCGCGTCGCTGAGAACCGGCGCTTCCAGTTCGGCTACTGGCATATCGAGCCGATGGTTCTGGCCTTCAACGGCGGCACCCTGATGCTGCTCTGCTTCTATGCCTTCCTGAATTCCCTCGACAGCCTGCTGGCCGGCGGCCGTCAGCTCGACTTCGACTGGGCCATGGCCTACGCCGTCCTGGTCTGCGCCGCGTGCTTCGCCATGTTCTTCTACGAGCGTCGCCTCAATCGCCGTATCGGCTCCGATTTCGTGCGGCTCGACGCGCAGAGCTGGCTGATGACGGGGTCGATCACCTCGGCCCTGTTCGTGGCCTTTGCCCTCGGCGATTGGTTGAAGGGCACGGCCTATGCGCATCTCGCGCCCTACGCCGATCCGGCGGTGCTGGCGCTGCTGACGATGGTCCTGGTGTTCGTGCCGATCCAGACGGTGCGCAAGGCGCTGCAGGAAATCCTGCTGATCACGCCGCCGGAGCTCGACGCGCGGGTTCGTCAGGTGATGGACGAGGTGATCGCCCGTCACGAATTCAAGACCTACACCTCCTACGTCGCCAAGGTGGGGCGCGCCCAGTTCATCGAGATCCATATTGCCGTTCCGCCGGAATCGCCGATCGACAGCGTGGGCGAGGCCGACGGCATCCGACGCGAGATCGCCGAGGCGATCGGCGGCGAAGGTCCGAACCGCTGGCTCACGATCGACTTCACCGCCGACCCGAAGTGGCTGTAGACGGGTTTGACCTTTTGCCCGGAAACTCCCATGTCAGAGGCCGGAAGGATTCGCCCCAGCATGTATAAAGCCACAACCCGTGCCATCCAGGTGACGGTCGAACCGCAATATCTGCCCGACCAGTCGGAGCCGGCGAAGTCGCAATATGTCTGGTCCTACACGGTGCGCATCGAGAACAAGGGCGATGTCGCCGTGCAGCTGCGCAGCCGGCACTGGAAGATCACCGACGGGCTTGGCCGTCTGCAGGAGGTCAAGGGCCCCGGTGTCGTGGGCAAGACGCCGTTGCTGCGCCCCGGCGAGGTCTTCGAGTACACTTCCGGAACGCCACTTTCCACGCCATCCGGTATCATGGGCGGTACGTATCAGATGGTCGACGAGGGGGGCGTGAAGTTCGACATCGAAGTTCCGACCTTCTCGCTGGACACGCCGGCAGCGCAGCGCAGCCTCAACTAGGCCGCGCGGATCAAGGGGAGTAAGACGATGAACAAGATGGCGAAGCCGCGCGAGATCGTTTCGCTCGCCACTGGCCTGTCACGGCCTTCGCGCGAGGAAGCGGAGGCCGCCGTCCGCACACTGATCCGCTGGGCCGGCGACGACCCCGGTCGCGAGGGGCTGGCCGGCACGCCCGACCGCGTCGTCCGCTCCTACGAGGAGTTCTTCGCGGGCTACGACCAGGATCCGCGCGACATGCTGCAGCGGACCTTCGAAGAGGTCGAGGGTTACGACGAGGTCGTGGCGCTGCGCGACATCCGGCTCGAGTCGCACTGCGAGCATCACATGGTGCCGATCATCGGCAAGGTCCATGTCGGCTACCTGCCGGACAAGCGCGTGGTCGGCATCAGCAAGCTCGCCCGCGTGGTCGATGCCTATGCCCATCGCCTGCAGATCCAGGAGAAGCTGACGGCTCAGATCGCCAATACCCTGCAGGAGGTCCTCCAGCCGCGCGGCGTCGCGGTCGTCATCGAGGCGGCACACCAGTGCATGACCACGCGCGGCGTCCACAAGTCCGACGTCACCATGGTCACCAGCCGCATGCTGGGCGCCTTCCGGAACAATGGAGAGACACGGCGCGAATTCCTGAGCATGATCGGTCGCACGTCCATTTAACCGCAACGCGCCCCGAGTAAGACAAGGACACCATGGCCGGAGAGACCGTCAATTCCATCGACATGCTGCGAAAGCTCGTGGCGTTCGATACCACCTCGCGCAATTCCAACCTCGCCTTGATCGAATACGTGCAGGGGTACCTCAAGGGCCATGGCGTCGAGTCCAAACTGGTCCCCAACGAGGACGGCTCGAAGGCCAATCTGTTCGCAACCGTCGGTCCCAACGTGCCGGGCGGCGTCGTGCTGTCGGGCCATACCGACGTCGTGCCGGTCGACGGCCAGCCCTGGGTCACCGATCCGTGGACGCTCACGCTGAAGGACGGCAAGTATTACGGCCGCGGCACCTGCGACATGAAGGCGTTCTACGCCATCGGCCTCGCCATGCTGCCGGAGTTCCTGAAGGCTCCCCTCAAGAAGCCGATCCACTTCGCGCTCTCCTACGACGAGGAAATCGGCTGCTTCGGTGCGCATTCGCTGGCCGCCCGCATGGCGACCGAGGTGCCGAAGCCGCGGGTCATCATCATCGGCGAGCCGACCATGATGACCGTGGTGCACGCCCACAAGGGCAGCCAGAGCTACGTCACCAAGTTCACTGGCTTCGAGGCCCATTCCTCGATGACCCATCTCGGGGTCAGCGCCATCCATTTCGCCGGCGAGTTCATTCACTACCTGAACACGGTGCAGGAAGAGCTCGAGGCGGCGGCCCCCAAGGACAGCGAGTTCATGCCGGCCGCCGCGACCTTCAACGTCGGCACCATCATCGGCGGCACCGCGGGCAACATCCTGGCGCGCGAGTGTGAGGTCCTGTGGGGCTATCGCGAGCTGCCGACCCGCCCGATCGAGGAGCTGGGCGAACGCGCCAAGAAGTGGCTGAAGGAAGAGCTGCTGCCGAAGATGAAGGCCAAGCACCCCGCGGCCGGCATCGAGACCGAGCTGCGCGCCTCGACCCCCGCCTTCTCGCCCGAGGGAAACGACGACGCCAAGACCCTGGCGGGAAGCTGGTCCGGCTCCAACACGGTCGGCGCGGTGGTCTACGCCACCGAGGCCGGCATCTTCCGCAAGGTGCTGGGCGTGCCGACGGTGGTCTGCGGCCCCGGCGACATCGCCCAAGCGCACCAGCCGAACGAATTCATCCTGGCCTCGCAGATCGATGCCGGCGAGGAGTTCATGAAGCGCATGCTGGAGTGGTCCTGCCGGGACTGACTGTGAGGAGGTCGTGCCGCACCTGATCGCCGTCGACTGGGGCACGAGCTCGCTGCGCGGCGCCCGTCTCGATAGAGCGGGCCGCGTGCTGGAGGAGAAGAGCGCGCCGCTCGGGATCCTCAACGTCCCAAACGGCGATTTTGCCGGCGTCTTCAACTCTCTGTTCTCTGACTGGATGAAGCCGGCGGGGAGCGTCTGCCTGATCTCCGGCATGGCCGGCAGCCGGCAGGGCTGGGTCGAGGCGCCCTATGTCGCGTGTCCGGCCGGACCCGAAGAACTCGAGCGCCACCTGCACTGGATCGAGCCGCGCATCGCCCTGGTACCCGGCCTCAGTGTCGAGCAGGGCGAAGTGCCTGATGTGATGCGCGGCGAAGAGGTCCAGATCTTCGGCGCGATGCGGCTGGCCGGTGTGACGGAGGGGCTGTTCGTGCTGCCGGGCACGCACAGCAAATGGGCCACGGTGCGGGAGGGCAGGGTCACCGGCTTCCGGACCTACATGACGGGCGAATTCTACGGGCTGCTCGGCCAACATTCGATCCTCGCCCGCACCCTCGACGCCGATGCACCGCTCGACGAAGCGATGTTCCTCCGCGGCGTGACGCGCGCTGGCGAGGGCAAAAGCCTCCTGCACAACGCGTTCGGAGTACGGGCGCTCGCCCTGTTCGACCGTCTGTCGCCGGCTCAATCGGCAAGCTACCTGTCTGGTCTGCTGATCGGCGAGGAACTGCGAACCCAGGAATTGCCGGCCGGCGGCGACGTCATCGTCATCGGCGCACCGGCGCTGACCGGGCGCTATGCTTTGGCGCTCGCAGGGACGGACACCACGGTGCGGACCTTCGGCGCGGAGGCAACATGGGCGGGCTTGAGGGCTTTGCAGGGATGACCATCATCGACAGGTTCAGGGCGGCGATGCGCGAGCTGCCGCTCATCGCCATCCTGCGCGGGCTGAGGCCCGAAGAGGCGCCCGCGATCGGTGAGGTGCTGGTGGAAGCAGGCTTCCGCCTGATCGAAGTGCCGCTCAACTCGCCGCAGCCGCTCGACAGCATCGCCGCGCTGCGCCGGCGCTTTCCCGATGCCGTGATCGGTGCCGGCACCGTCCTGACGGCCGCTGAGGCGAGGGACGTGGCCACGGCCGGCGGCGAGCTGATCGTCGCGCCCAACTTCGACCCCGAGGTCGTCGAGCAGACGGTGCGACTCGGCCTGACGAGCTTGCCCGGCATCCTGACGCCCACGGAAGCCTTTGCCGCGCTGAAGTCGGGCGCGCATGGCTTGAAGCTCTTTCCGGCTGAGCTGGCGTCGCCTGCCGTCGTCAAAGCCCTGCTGGCGGTGCTGCCGAAAGGCACGCCCTTGATCCCGGTCGGCGGCATTGGCGCGGACAACCTCGCAGCCTGGCGCGCGGCCGGCGCGGCCGGCTTCGGCCTCGGGTCTTCGCTCTACAGACCGGGCGACGACGCGGCGACTGTGCGGGCGAAGGCGACCGCCATCGTGTCGGCCTGGCGCCAATGAAGTCCGGAAGGAAACAAAGAAGATCAAGAGTTGCGGGATACTCCGCGGGCTGTTCGCGGTCCGGCAGAGGGGCGTCGCTGCGATTTAAAGCGTTCGGAGCTTGTGCACCGGCTTGCAGGTGACATGTTACGAACTGCCGGTGGGATTTCTCCATCCTGCCGGACATGGGAGAAAGTCATGATTCGTACAATCGTCGGTGTGTCGCTGGGTCTGGTGTTGATGGCGACCACGGCTGAGGCCGAGGTGTATTGTCGGGCGGAGGGCATTCCGCGTGGCTGCGTCTGGGCACCCCACGGCGCCGGTGCGCCGGGTGTCGGTGTGGTCCCGGGCGTCGGTGCCGGCGCCCCAGGGGTGGGCGTTGCGCCGGGTGTCGGCGTCGGCGCTCCGGGTGTGGGCGTCACGCCTGGCGTCGGCGCGGGGGCTCCCGGTGTCGGCGTGGCCCCGGGAGTTGGCGTCGATGGAGAAGTGAACAGGGGTGGTCCGGTCAATCGCGCGGGCCGTCGCTGACGCAGCCGGCCACCCTGTGAAGGGTGGCCGCCTCCTTAACTACAGATAACTCAAATCTCAAAATCAGAAACCTCGCTGAAGGCTCTTGTATTTTTGAACGATCAAGATATATCTTGAGTATGTTTAATCATACCAAGAGTGAAACAGTGCGATCTTCTCATCATCATCACGGGCACGACGGGTCCCATCGGCATCATTTCGGTCGGCGCGGCTTTGGCCGGCCGGGCCATGGCTGGGAAGGCGACGCCAGCGACAGAAGCGGCGGCCGCGGCCGCCATCGCGTCTTCGATTCGAGCGAGCTTCGGCTCGTACTCCTGAAGCTGATCGCCGACGAGCCGCGGCACGGCTACGAACTGATCCGCGCCATCGAGGACCTGACCGGCGGCAGATACGTGCCGAGCCCCGGCATGATCTACCCGACGCTCACGATGCTCGACGAAATGGGCCACATCGCCGCGACCAAGTCGGAAGGCGCGCGCAAATCCTTCGCGGTGACGCCGGACGGCACCGCCCATCTCGTGGAGCGCAAGGCGGAGGTCGACGCGTTGTTCGCGCGGCTCGCGGAACTTGCCGGCCTCCAGGAACGCACCGACTCGGCGCCGGTGCGCCGGGCGATGAACAACCTCCGGGAAGCCCTGATCCATCGCCTGGGGCGGGAGGGCGTGCAGAAACAGACGGTCCACGACGCGGTCGCCATCATCGACGAGGCCGCGCAGAGGATCGAACGTCTATGAGTACCGCCAGCAGCGCGCGCGTGCCGACGGCGAGCGGCAGCCGCTACCTCCAGCAGCTCTGCAAGCACTGGAGCCACAATCTCGAGGTCGAGTTCACGCCGGAGACGGGCAAGGTGGTCTTTCCCCGCAACGCCCGCGGGGCCGACTGGCCGGGCGACGCCACTCTCGTCCTGACGGCGAATTCCGATGCGCTGGAATGCCGCCTCGAGGCCAGTGCCGACGGACAGCTCGACGCACTCAAGGGGGCGGTCGCGAGTCATCTCGATCGTTTTGCCTTCCGCGAGGCGCCACTCGCCTTCGAGTGGCGCGATGCGTGACAAGCCGCGCGCTTGTTAACGCCGGGGCGGGCTTGCACATTCCGCGCGAGTGCAGCCCGAGGACCCCATGTCGACCCTTCCTGAAGACGTCTTTACCGAACCCGAAGATTTTTCGCCGGATACGCTGGCCAACCTGGGGCCGCTGGCCCGCCTCGCCGGCGAATGGGAGTCCGACAAGGGCATCGACATCGCGCCCAAGGCGCCGGGTCCCGAGCAGCGCGGCTTCCGCGAGCACATCCGGATGGAGCCGATCGACCCGCAGCCCAACGGGCCCCAGCTCCTCTACGGGCTGCGCTATCACATCCACATCAACACCGACGAGGAAGCGATCACCTTCCACGACCAGGTCGGCTACTGGTTGTGGGAACCGGCCACCGGCCTGATTATGCAGTCCATCGCCATCCCGCGCGGCCAGGTCGTGCTGGCGGGCGGAACCGCGAAGCCCGGCGACAAGACGATTTCCGTCGAAGCCAGGCGCGGCGATACCCGCTTCGGCATCTGCTCGACCACCTTCCTCGAGCAGGCGTTCCGCACCGACTATTACCGCATCGACATCACCTTCAACGATGACGGCAGCTGGTCCTACGTGACGCGCACGGATCTGGCGGTGCGCGGCACGACGCCGGCCTTCAACCACCGCGACACGAACACGCTGCGACGGGTCTCGGCGCCGGCCCAGAATCCGATGGTGGACCGGCTGAAGAGCGGCAAGTTCGACTGACGCGCGGCTACTTCAGCTTCAGGCCGACCACCCGCAGCAGCCCATCCGGCACCGGACGGAATCCTTCGAGCCGGGCCGTGTGGGTCGCCAGGTTCTGCGGGTGGAAGAGGTAGAAGATCCAGCCTTTGTCGAGGAAGCGTTCGGTGACCTTGCGGTAGATCGCCTTGCGCGCCTCGATCTCGGTGGCGGCCCGCGCTTCCTGGTGCCAGCCATCCAGTTCCTTGTCGCAGTATTTCCCCATGTTCTGCGGCGCGCCGCAGGTCTGGAAGACCACCGAATTGCCGTCGGGATCGCTGCGGCCGCTCCAGGTCAGCGCATAGACCTGGAAGTCGCCATCCTCGCCCGCCTTCAGGGCGGTCGCGACTTCGACGACGCGCAGCTTCAGGTCGAAGCCCGCTTCAGCCACCAGCGATTGCACGACCTCGGCGATGGCCCGTGACTCCGGCGCGTTGTTCACCATGTAGTCGAGGCTGAGCCGGCCGGTGATGCCGGCCTCCTTCATCAGCGCCTTGGCCTTGGCGATGTCGCGCTTGGGGATCGGGAAGTCTTTTTGATAGTAGGGGCTCTGCGGGCTGACCCACTGGTTGCCCGGCACGAACTCGCCGTTGAACACGACCTGGTTGATGGCGTCGCGGTCGAGCGCCAGCTCGAAGGCGCGGCGTACGCGCGGGTCCTTGCCCAGCGGATTGTTCGACTTGGGTCCGTTGTCCTGGTTGATCATCAGTCCGAACCAGGCAAGCGACACCGAGTTGGCGAGCTTCAGCTTGGGATCGGCGCGCACGGTCGGGATGTCGGTCGCCAGGATGCGCTCGGTGAGGTCGATGCCGCCCGAGCGCAGGTTGGCCAGGCGCACGGTCGTATCGATGATGGGCAGGTAGGTGATCTTGTCGATGAACACCTGGTCCTTGTTCCAGTAGTCGGCGAACTTCTCGACCACGATGCGATCCTGCTGGACTCTCTCGACGAACTTGTAGGGGCCGGCGCACACGGGCTTGAGGCCAAACTTGTCGCCCGCCGCCTCCGCGGCCTTGGGCGAGACCATCATGCCCGACCGGTCGGTGAGCTGGGCCAGCAGCGGCGAGAAAGGCTGCTTCAGGTTCAGCTTTATGGTCAGAGGATCGACGACGTCGACGCTTTCGACGATGCCGATCTCGGGCTTGCGGAACGAGCCTTTCATGTTCAGGTGGCGTTCGAGACTGTACTTGGCGGCGGCGGCGTCGAACGGTTCGCCGTCATGGAATTTAACGCCGGGCCGCAGCTTGATGAGGACCGTCTTGCCGTCGGCCGAGGTCTCCTGGCCGAGCGCAAGCTGGGGCACGATCGTGAGCTTCTCGTCGATGTCGAACAGCTTGTCGCAGATCGAGGCGAAAACGATGCGACCCGTGTAGGTGCGCGACAGGGTGGGATCGAGCACGTCGGGATCGTCGCCGATGCCGATCCTGAGATGACCCTGCGCCGAGGCTGTGCTGGCTGCCGCGCACAGCGCCAGTGTCATGAGAAAGCGATGAGCCGTCCGCCGCATGATGCCCTCCGTCCTGACCGTCCCGAGACCCCAGCACGCGGCGTGCCATTGAGGCGAGCGAAGCTCGGCCGGGTAGCGTCAGGCCGCGGCTTGGTTACAAGCCGCCACGCTCTGCGATGTCCGAGAGCGCCGAAGAAAGAGCGATCACCCATCACCCTTTGGAACGGTGGACGCTCTACCGAACCTCAAATCCCATCTTCGCCAGCGCGGCACGCAGCGTTTCGCGGCCGTTCATGGCCTTGAGGGCCCCCAGCCGGTTCAGGACTCGCTGGGTCCAGGTCGCGGCCTGCAACTCGTGGCGGGCCGAAAACTTGCTCATCTCGGCGTCATAGGCGGCGCGCAGCGCCTCTTCCTTGCTCGCGTCGTAGCGCTCGCTGTGGAGCACGACCGACTGCGGCAGGCGCGGCTTCACTTCGCCCTCGCCCTTTTCTGTGGCGTAGCCGACGCAGAGGCCGAAGACCACGACGGCCTGGGGCGGCAGGCCCAGCAGCTCGGCAACGCGGATCGGGTCGTTGCGCATGGCGCCGATATAGACCGTGCGCAGGCCCATCGACTCTGCGGCGACCACCGCGTTCTGGGCCGCCAGTGCGGCGTCGATCGAGGCGACCATGAAGGTCTCGAGCCACGGCATCGTCTCGAACGGGGTCTTCGTCGCGTTCGAGATGCGCTGGTTGCGCGACATGTCGGCGATCCAGGCAATGAAGAGCGGGCACTGCTCGATATGCTTCTGGCCGCCGGCGATCTCGGCCAGCACCTTCTTCTTGGCGGGATCGGTGACGGCGAGCGCCGACCACCACTGCATGTTGGAGCTGGTGGCGGCCGACTGGGCGGCGGCGATCATGCTCTCGAGCGCACCGGCCGGCACGGGATCGGGCTTGTAGCTGCGCACCGAGCGATGATCGAGCATCGTGGCGATCGTCTCATTCCACGGTCCGGCCGCGGGCAGGACATCGGCGCCGTAACGGCGGGCGAGGGCTTCCGTCTTGGGAGGCGTGGCAGGCGTCAGGGAATCCATCAGGCAATGCTCTCGGGTTTGCGGCGGGTGATCGCGGTGATCAGCGCCAGGAAAATGAAGCCGGTAACGATCATGAAGATGGCCCGCGGCTCGCCATGGTCCATGAGGGCGCCATAGAGCAGCGGGGCGACCATGCCGCCCAGGTTGAAGCCGGTGCTGACGAAGCCGAACACCTTGCCGAACGAACCAGGCGGTGTGACGGCGCGCACCATCATGTCGCGCGACGGTTGGATGATGCCGTTCAGCAGGCCGCCGGCCGACATGACGCCGATCAGCACGGCGCCTGGCATGTTCACCCAGGCCATCAGGATCGCCATGGTCGAGGTGCAGGCGAAGCCGATGGCGGCCACGCGCTCATGGTGCGGCGTACGGTCGGCGATGATGCCGCCCAGCAGCACGCCGCCGGCGCTGAACAAAAGAAAACCCGACAGGGCCACGCTGGCGACATCGGCGGGCGTCCCATGGATCTGCGCCATGCCGACGACGGTGAAGACCTGGATGCCGCCATTGGCCATGGCGAGGCAGAAGAAGAACAGCAGATTGCGCAGGATCGGCGCGCTCAACAGCAGGTCGAGCCCGACCTTCTGGCCGCTGTCCTTGGCCGGCTGCTGCCCGGGCTTGTGCACGACGCGCGGCAGGATGCTGCCCGCGACGATCAACACGAGGGCGGTCGCGATCGACAGGCCGGCGACGAACAGGAAGGCGCCGCGCCAGCCCCACAGGGCCGCACAGGCCAGCGCCAGCGCCGGTGTCACGCCCGAGCCGAGGTAGCCCGCGAAGGTATGGATCGAGAAGGCCTTGCCGATGCGCTTGTGGTCGATGGTGGCGGACAGGATCGAGTAGTCGGCCGGGTGATAGACGGTGTTGGCGAGGCCCAGGAAGCCGTAGGCGATGACGAAGAACCAGTAGCCGGGCAGCAGCGCGGCCGCCGCGACGGCGATGCCGCCCAGGACCAGGCCTCCGGTCAGCATGGCGCGCGGCCCGACCCGGTCGACCAGGAAGCCGGCCGGCGTCTGCAGCAGGGCGGACGCGGCATTGAACGCCGTGAGCGCGAAGCCGATCTCGACATAGCTGACGCCGAACGCCTCGCGGACTTCGCCGAACAGCGGCGGCAACAGCATGATGTGCACATGGCTCACGAAATGCGCCAAGGCGACCAGCGCGATCACCTTGTATTCGCGGACCTTCTTCGCATCGGCGCCGGCCTCGCTGGCCGGCAGGTCGAATGAGTTACTCGTCGACGACATTGACGCCCAAAGTCCCTATGCCTGAGATCTCGACTTCCAGCCTGTCGCCGGACTTCATCCAGAGCGGCGGCTTGCGGCCGGCGCCGACACCATCGGGCGTGCCGGTCGCGATGATGTCGCCCGGCTCGAGCCAGGTCACGGTCGAGAGATATTCGATGATGGTCGCGACATCGAAGATCATGTGATCGGTCGTGTCATGCTGCACAACGGTGCCGTTCAGCCGCGTCGTCAGTTCGAGCCGCTGCGGATCGGCGATCACATCTGACGCGACCATCCACGGCCCCAGCGGCCCGGTGGCCGGGAAGTTCTTGCCGGCGAAGACCGAATGCTTCTGGAAGTCTCGGACGCTCCCGTCGATGAAGCAGCTGTAGCCCGCGATCACCGACAAAGCGCTGGCGCGCGGGACGTGCCGGCAACGCTCGCCGATCACGATGGCCAGCTCGCCTTCATAGTCGAAATGGGTCGAGGCGCTTGGCCGCACGATGTCGCCGCCGTGGGCCACGAGTGTGTTGTGAAGTCGAGAAAAGACGCTGGGCACCGTCGGCATCTGGCGTCCGACCTCGCCGACATGGCTCGCATAGTTGAGGCCGACGCAGAGGATCTTGCCCGGATCGGGGATCACAGGCAGCAGCTCGACGTCCTCGAACACGAGATCTGCCGCGGCACCTTGCGTTGCTGTGCGGAGTTCATCGAGCGCCTTGGCCGCAATGACATCGCGCAAGCTGGACCAGCGCCCGTGCGTGCGTGCCGACAGATCGACGATGCCGCCGTCGACGGCCGCGCCGAATTTGTTCGCGCCCGCATGGCGAAAGCTGACCAACCGCATAGGGACGGACCCTAGGGTGATTGCAGCAGCTTCGAAAGACCTTTGGAGAGTTTGACGCTGTCCACGGCGCCGGGCTTCGCAAGTGCACCATTGGCGGCTTTCGCCAGCTTCTGCAGCGCGAGCCCCTCGGCCATCGAGATGGCGCAGGCCACGCCGTCGAGCAGCGGGGCATCGACCATGTGCTTCAGCTTCGCTG
This sequence comes from Reyranella sp., assembly GCF_965279625.1. Lineage (GTDB taxonomy): Bacteria > Pseudomonadota > Alphaproteobacteria > Reyranellales > Reyranellaceae > Reyranella. The sequence goes on along the minus strand of NZ_OZ257251.1, from coordinate 2,728,292 downwards.
CAAGGCCTGCCAACCCCGCGCCACCCAGGATCACCACGTCCGCGCCGTCCTCTTCGACGCAAGCGCTGCAGCCTTTTGCCAGCAATTCCATAGCGGCGGTGGGGTTACGCGCGATGTCGGCACCGGTCGGCGCGACGGTGCGCACGGAGGCGAGGCGCGAGGAGAGGCCGTGGTTGGCGACGAATTCTTCCAGCATCGACTTCCAGCGCTCGCCGCCGGTGACGATGGAGAAGCGGTTGCCCATGGCGCAGGCTTGCAGGATGGACGCATCAGCCATGCCCACGACCGGCACCGGACTGACCTCCTTGAGAGCTGCGAGGCCGGGATCGCCGAAGCAGGCCAGCACCACCGCGTCCTTGGGCCCGCGATCGTTGGCATAGGCATCGAGTGCGGCATGGCTCGCGATCGCATAGGCCGCGCGCGAGGCGATGTAGCGCGGGCCGAAGGAGCCGGTGAGCGCCCGCAGGCGGGTGCCCTTGGAGGCAAAGCCCTTGGCCGTCTTGAGGACGAGATCGGTGATCGACTTCGTCGTGTTGGGATTGATCAGCAGGATGTTCGTCATGGTCATGTCCGCATGGTTTCCGCGAGGCGCGCGGCATCGTGGTTCTCGCCGATCGACAGGGCGCAGATGCGCGAGATGTGGGTGAGCGGCAGGCCGGTCTCCTCGGCCCAGGCATTGATCTGGGCCTGGGCGAGCTTCTGGTCCTTCTTGGAGCTGCCCTTCTCGCTGAGAGGCACGCCGGCATCGCGCAGGCACATCATCAGGTCGCCTGTCAGGATGAAGGAATCGCGGCCGAGGAAGCGCAGCAGGTACTGGCCGGAGAAGCCGCCGAGACGGGAGCCGCGCTTGGCGAAGACTTCGAGCAGGCCGATCTGGTCGTCGGCCGGCCAGGCGGCGAGGAACTTGCCGAAGCTGCCATGCTCCGCCGCGATGTCGGTGACGAACTTCGCATTGTCGCGCACCGACCGGATGCTGGTCGGATTGCGCACGATGCGGGTGTCCTGCGTCAGCTTCTCCCAGAACTCGGCTGGTTGGAACAGGAGCCGCTTGGGATTGAAGCCGAGGAAGGCCTCTTCGAAGCCCGGCCACTTCTTGTCGATGACGCTCCACACGAAGCCCGCGCAGAACACGCGGCGCGCCATCTCGGCCAGCACGCGGTCGTCCGTCAGTTTCGCCAGGGCCTTGTTGTCGCGTTTCTTCGGCAGCAGGGCCGCCAACGCCTTCTCGCCGCCCTTGCGCTTGGCGGCGCGCGCCTGGATCGACTTGAAGCTGACGCGCGCCATGGAGGCTACTCGAGCCAGCCGTCGAAGAAGTCGAACACGCTGGCCTTGAACAGCGGATGGCCGATGCAGGAGAAGTGATCGCACCCCGGCAGGGTCACCGCCTTGGCGCCGGGGATGGCGTCGGCCAGTCCCTGCGGCGGGCCGGCCAGCTGGTCGCGGGCGCCGGCGACGACGAGGGTCGGACGCCGGATCGCCACCAGCGAGTCGTGCGTGAGCGGCAGGCGCGGTCCGCGCGAGCAGGCGGCCAGTGCCAGCCGGTCTTCCTTCTGCTCGTCGGCGAAGTGGCGGAAGCTCTTCAGCATCGGATCGGCGATCTCATCCGGGCTGGCCGCTTCCATGGCCTGCGCCATGGCGCCTTCCTCGCGCGGCGGATCGAACAGCTTGGCACCGACGCCTGCCACGACCAGATGATCGATGCGGCCGGGATCGAGCAGGGCGGCCGTCAGGGCGATGTGCGAGCCCATCGAGAAGCCCAGCACGTGCGCGCGCTCGACGCCGGCATGGTCCATCAATGCAAGAACATCGCGGGCCATGGCTTCGCGATCGTACAGGGCCGGATCGTGCGGCTTGGCGCTTTCGCCGTGGCCGCGATTGTCGAGCGCGAAGCCACGGAGTCCCTTGGCGGCGATGGCGTCGTACCAGCCCATGCGCTTCCAGTTCTCGTAACGGTTCGCGGAAAAGCCGTGCACCAGCACGATCGCCTTGCGGCCATCGGCGGGACCGAATTCATCGTAGGCGAGGTCGAGCCCATCGGAGGTGAAGTGAGCCATGACTTTCCCTAACAAGTGGCATGAACTGCGACAAGGTTGATCGCGCTGCCCAAGTGTCGGACAACCGCGACAACAAAAGAGGAAACGCATGACGGGACATCAGGGGAAGATCGGCAAGACGGTCCAGGAGTCACAGCCCCACTGGCCGGAGGCTCCGAAGCGACCGAAAGGCGCCCCCAACATCCTGGTCATCCTGTTCGACGATGTCGGCTTCTCCGACTTGGGCTGTTACGGCTCGCCGATCGAGACGCCCGTCATCGACGCCCTCGCCAAGCGCGGGCTGCGCTATACCGGCTTCCATACGACGGCGATGTGCTCGACCACGCGTGCAGCCCTTCTGACCGGACGCAACCATCATTCGGTCGGCGTCGGCTGCCTCGCCAACTTCGATTCGGGCTATCCCGGCTATCGCGGCAAGATCAGCCGCGAGGCGGGCACCATTGCCGAGATGCTGCGACCGCACGGCTATCGCAATTACATGCTGGGCAAGTGGCACGTGACGCCGCTCACCGAGTCCGGCGCGACCGGCCCGTTCGACGGCTGGCCGCTGGGCCGCGGCTTCGACCGCTACTACGGCTTCATGGACGCCGAGACCGATCAGTTTGCCCCCGAGCTGGTGCGCGACAACACGCCGGTCGATCCGCCCGGCACCTTCGCCACCGGCTATCATCTCACCTCCGACCTGGTCGACCAGGCGATCCGCTATCTCGCCGACCACACCGCCGACAATGCTGAGACGCCGTGGCTCACCTGGCTGGCCTTCGGTGCCTGCCATGCGCCCCACCAGGCGCCGTTCAACCTCGTCTCAAAGTACGATTCGGTCTTTGCCGAGGGCTGGGATGCCGAGCGTGAACGCCGCCTCGCACGCCAGATCGAAATGGGCATCGTGCCGAAGGGCACGCAGCTGCCGCCGCGCAACGATTCCGTGCGGCCGTGGGCCGAAGTGGCCGAGCCCGAGCGACGACTGTTCACCCGGCTGCAGGCCGCCTACGCCGCCATGCTCGACCATGCCGACCAGCATATCGGCCGGTTGATGGCCTTCCTCGAGAACAGCGGCCAGCTCGACGACACGCTGGTCATCGTCATGTCCGACAACGGCGCCAGCCAGGAAGGCGGCCCGTTCGGCATGATCAACGCCATGGGCCCCTACAATCTCCGTCGCGAATCGCTCGAGGAGAAGATCGCGCGCATCGAGGATATCGGCGGCCCCGACACCCATTCGAACTTCCCGTGGGGCTGGGCGATGGCGGCCAACACGCCGCTGCGCCGCTACAAGCAGAACACGCACGGCGGCGGCATCCGCGATCCACTCGTCATGGCCTGGGACAAGGGCATCGCCGCGCGCGGCGAGCTGCGCCATCAGTTCTGCCATGCCAGCGACCTCGTCCCGACGTTGCTCGACGTCGTCGGTATCAAGCCGCCCAAGGCGATCAACGGCGTGAAGCAGATGCCGCTCGAAGGCACCAGCTTCGCCAAGAGCCTCAAGAATGCGAAGGCCAAGTCCAAGGCCAAGCCGCAATATTTCGAGATGTTCGGCCATCGCGGCCTGGTGCAGGACGGCTGGAAGGCCGTCTCCTTCCATCCACCCGGCGCCGACTTCGCCAACGACAAGTGGGAACTCTACCATCTCGATCAGGACTTCAACGAGACCAACGATCTCGCCGAGAAGGAGCCCGAGCGGCTGAAGGCGATGATCGAGGAATGGTGGCGGCAGGCCGAGGCGAGCAAGGTGCTGCCGCTCGACGACCGCTTCGCGCCGCGCTTCGCCGACAATGCCAAGCGTTTCCACGGCCCGCGCAACCGCTTCGTGTTCCATGCCGGCATGGGCCACGTGCCGACCGACGTGGCGCCCGACGTGCGCAACCGGACCTATACGATCGAAGCCGACGTGCATGTGGACGGGGCGATGACCGAGGGCGTGCTGATCGCCCATGGCGACGCCACCACCGGCTATTCGCTCTACATGAAGGACGGCAAGCTGGCCTACGACATGAACATCGGCGGCGAGCATCACCTGATCGTCTCCGATCGGCCGGTGCAGGCCGGCAACCGCAAGCTGGCGGTCCAGATGCGGCGCAACAAGGGGCGCAACCTCGCCACCCTCCTGATCGACGGCGAGCCGGCGGGCAGCTTCGACACCCAGAACGGCTTCGTGAGCTTCATCTCCTGGTCGGGCCTCGACATCGGCCGCGACCGGTCGAGTCCGGTGTCGCATTACGAGGCGCCGTTCGCCTTCACCGGCAAGCTGCGCAAGGTCACCGTGCTCATGGACGACGACCAGGTGCTCAACGCCGAGCAAGCAGCGGCGGCGGCGCTGGCGCGCGAGTGAGCGTCACCCCGCCGGGAAGGGGCGTCGACAGCGCTTATGCGTGGCGGCTGGCGTGGGTCTCGATGGCCTGCGTCGCGCTGGGCGGCGGCGGCATCTATCTGCCCATGGTCGGCCTCAAGGAAATGGCGGCCGACTTCGGCGACCAGCGCGCCGTGCCGTCCTTCGCCTACATGGTGGGCTTCTTCGGCATGGGCGTGGGCGGCGTCTTCATGGGCTGGCTGGCCGATCGCACCAGCCCGAGGGTCCCGCTGCTGATCGCCGGTGTCTGCATCGCGCTGGGCGGTTGGGTGGCATCCCGCGGCGGCGAGATCGCGCTTTATGCAGGCTATGCCGTCCTGCTGGGATTCCTCGGAAATGCCGGCACCTTCACGCCGGCGATGAACAATGTGCAGGGCTGGTTCGAGAAGCGGCGCAACATGGCGATCGCTCTCATCTCGATCGGGCCCGCGGTCGCAGGTTCGGTGTGGCCGCAGGTCTACCGCCTGCTGCTGCCGGAGATCGGCTGGCGCGACACGTTGCTGGTTTACGGCCTGTCGGCCGGCGGGCTGTTGCTGCTGGGCGCGCTCTACGTCCGCGCGGCACCGACCCTGCGCGGGCCGGGCGGACGGCGGCGCGAGGAGAAGGTCCACCTGCCGCTACCCTCTTCGACGATCATGCTGCTGCTGTCGGCGGCCGGCTTCTGCTGCTGCGCCGCCATGGCGATTCCCTTCGTTCACATGGTCGCCTTCTGTGGCGACCTGGGCTACCCGGCGGCACGCGGCACCGAGGCGGTGTCGCTGGTGCTGGTGTCGGCCATCGTCGCCACCTTCGTCATGGCGCGCCTCGCCCAGCGCATCGGGCCCTTGCCCGTCAGCCTGCTCTGTTCGGTGATCCAGATCGGCTCGCTGGTCGGCTTCCTCTATGTCCGTAACATCAACGGAATCTACGCGCTGTCCCTGCTGCACGGCATTCCCTTCATCGCCATCGTGCAGGGCTATGCGCTCAACCTGCGCTTCCTCTACGGGCCCACGATCGCCGGCTGGCGGCTGGGCGTGGTGATGCTGTTCGCGATGGCGGGCATGGCGGCCGGCGGCTGGCTCGGCGGCTTCATCTTCGACGCGACGCTTTCCTATACGTCGGCGTTCCAGTCGGCGCTCGCCTTCAATCTGCTCAACCTGATGCTGCTGGGCATCCTCTATACGGCCCAGCGCCGGCGCCACATGGTCAGTCTGCCTTGATGCCCGACTGGGCGATCACCTTGCTCCAGCGCTGATCCTCGCTCTTCAGGAACGTGGTGAACTGGGGCGCGTCCATCGCATGCGGAATAGCGCCCACCGCCAGGAACTTCTTCTGGATTTCCGCCAGGCCGACCACCTTCACGACGGCGTCCGACAGCCGCCTGACCTTATCGGCGGGCGTCTGCGCCGGCAGGAGGATCGCCAGCCACGCACTGGCTTCGAGGCCGGGGAATCCCTGCTCGGCAATGGTCGGCGTGTCGGGGAAGAAGGTCAGGCGATCGAGCGTGCTGACGGCGATCAGGCGCAACCGGCCGGAATCGATATGCGGTTTGGTGACCGTTACCGTATCCATGGCGACTTGAACCGTGCCGGCGACGAGGTCGTTCATCGCCGGCGGGCTGCCCTGATAGGGCACGTGAAGGATGCGCATGCCAGCCTTGGTTTTCAGCTCCTCCATGGCGACGTGACTCAGCGTGCCGTTACCCGACGAGGGATGACTGAGCTTGTCGGGGTTGGCCTTGGCGTAGGCGATCAGTTCGGGCAGCGTCTTCACCGGCAGCGACGGATGCACCACCAGCACGAGCGGCAGGTCGCAGACGCGCGCCACCGGTTCGAAGCTGGTCAGGCTCTGGTAGGCGACGTTCTTGTAGAGATGCGGATTGATCGCCAGGGCGGCGAGCGGCGACAGGACGAAGGTGCTGCCGTCCGGCGTCGCGCGGGCGACGAGGCCGAGGGCGATGCTGCCGCCCTGGCCCGGTCTGTTGTCGACAATGACGGTCTCGCCCAGTTCGGGCTTCAGCGCCTCGGCGAGCAGCCGGGCGACGATGTCGGTCGCCTGGCCGGCCGGAAAGCCGACCACCAGCTTCGCGACCTTCTCGCCCTGCGCATGGGCCGAAGGCGCGGCCAGGGTGGCGAGCGAAAGCGCGCCAAACGTACGTCGTTGCATCGTGATCCTCCCTTCCAGGCTGTTGGAATAGATTTTTGCAGGTATCGGCGAGTAAAATCGGCCCGTCAGCGGTACCCGGATACCTTCGCCGGGGGTGCGACATTCATTTCGTTTGATTCGTTTATTTCGTTTATTTCGTTTATTCGCCAGGGCCCGCCTTTCTGGATGGCCTGCTAGATGACCTTGCGTGCCCGCAGCGCCGCGATCTCCGCCGCGGACAGGCCCAGGCCACCATAGACTTCTTCATTGTGCTGGCCGATCGACGGGCCGGCATGGCGCACGACGCCCGGCGTCTCCGAGAAACGCGGCACCACGCCCTGCATGCGCACCGAACCCAGCTCCGCGTCGGGCACGCTGACGATCGCCTGGCGCGCCGCGAACTGCGGATCGGCGAAGACGTCGGCGATGTCGTAGATCGGCGAGAAGCCGACCTCGTGGTGCGTGAAGGTCTCGCGCAACTCGGCGAGGGTCAGCTTGCCGATGGCGGCGCCGACGATCTCGTCCAACTCGCGGTAGTTCTTCACGCGCGCCGGATTGAGCGCGAATCGCGGATCCTCCAGCAGGTGCTTCAGGTCCAGCGCCGCGCAAAGCCGCACGAAGATGCTCTGGGTCGAGGCCGCGATCGACGCCCACTTGTCGTCGGCCGTGCGATAGACATTGCCCGGCGCGGCATACTGGCTGCGATTGCCCGACCGGGTGCGCACGGCGCCGAGCTGGTCGTACTCGATCGCCAGGAACTCGAGCGTGCGCATCATCGCCTCGGTGGCCGAGCAGTCGATCTCCTGGCCGCGCCGCTCGGGATGTTTCGCAAGATCGTGCAGGGCGGCGAGGATTCCCAGCGCACCGAACAGGCCGGCGACGGCGTCGGAGATCGGATAGCCGAGATGCAGCGGCCGTCCGTCCTCCTCGCCGCAGATCTGCGTGAAGCCGCTCATCGCCTCGAAGATCCGGGCGAAGCCCGGCCGCCCGGCATAGGGACCGTCCTGGCCGAACCCGGTGACCCTCAGGATGGTGAGGCGCGGATTGAGGCCCTGCAGCCAGGCCCGCGTGATGCCCCAGCCGTCGAGCGTGCCCGGTCGGAAATTCTCGACCAGCACGTCGGCATCGACGACCAGTTTTGCGAACAGGTCACGGCCTTCGGGCAGGCGAAGGTCGAGCGTGATGCCCTTCTTGTTGCGGTTGGTGACCTTCCACCACAGCGGCACGCCGTCCTTGTGCGGCGCCAGCGCGCGCAGCGAGTCGCCGACGCCCGGCATCTCGACCTTGACGATCTCGGCGCCATAGTCGCCCAGCAGCCCCGCCGCGAAAGGGCCGGCCACGACCGTCGAGATGTCGACGATGCGCAAACCCTTGAGGGGGCCGGCGGCTTCAGGTTGATCGGTTTTCATCGGGCTATTCCTCGTGGGCGAATATCGGGCCGGCGCGCATGCGGATCGGTCAAGGCAGCTAAACCGGCTTTGCGGGAGATGGAAGGCAGACAGGGCGCAGAGAAGGCTGGCACAGTGGCGACCGGGGGCAATGCATGAGCAACGAACTTTGGCGTCTTACCGCAGTCGAGGCCGTTTCGCGTCTCAAGAAGAAGGAGATTTCGCCCCTCGACCTGGTGGAGGCTTCGGCCGCGCGCATGGCCGAGGTCGAGCCGGCCGTGAACGCCATGCCGACGCTTTGCCTCGATCGCGCGCGCGACCACGCCAAGCGGATCATGGCGGGCACCGCCAACGAGGCCGAGGGTGAGGCGGGCTGGCTCGCCGGTCTTCCTGTCTCGATCAAGGACCTGACCGACGTGGCGGGTGTGCGTACCACCTACGGCTCGCCGATCTTCGCCAACCATGTGCCGGAGAAGTCCAATCCGCTGGTCGAGCGCATCGAGCGCAAGGGCGGCATCGTGATGGGCAAGTCGAATACGCCGGAATTCGGCGCCGGCGGCAGCACCTTCAACGAAGTCTTCGGCCGCACGCGCAATCCCTGGAACACCTCGCTCACCTGCGGCGGGTCCACCGGCGGCGGCTCGGTCTCGGTGGCGACCGGCGAAGTCTGGCTGGCACACGGCTCCGACCATGGCGGCTCGCTGCGGCGTCCCGGGACCTACTGCTCGACGGTTGGCCTCCGTCCATCGGCGGGCCGGGTCACGCGTGGCACCTCGAACAATCTCTATTCGCCGCAGTCGGTGCAGGGCCCGATGGCGCGCAACGTCGCCGACCTGGCGCTGTTCCTCGACACGATGTCGGGCTTCTGTCCCCAGGACGCCATGACCTTCGACGCCCCGGCCGTGTCGTTCAGCCAAGCGGTCGCAAATCCCGTGCTGCCCAAACGCGTCGCCTTCACCATCGACTTCGGCGGCCGGTTCGAGGTCGACCGCGAGATCCGCGAGATCTGCACGAAGATGGCGCAACGCTTCGAGGAGCTGGGCTGCATCGTCGAGGAGGTCTCGCCCGATTTCGGTCCGGTCGACGAGGTCTTCATGGCCATGCGCAGCCAGCAATTCGTGGTCGACCGCGAACTGCAGATCCAGCAGTACCGCGACAAGTTCAAGCCCGACATCATCTGGAACACCGAGCTTGGCCTCAAGCAGACGACGAGCCAGCTTGCCTGGGCGGAGCGCGAACGCGCGGCGCTGTACCGGCGGATGTTCACCTTCTTCCAGACCTACGACCTGCTGGTGACGCCGGGCGCACCGACCGCCGCCTTCGACGTCAACCTGCGCGCGCCGGAGACCATCGCCGGCAAGAAGCTCGAAAACTACATGTCGGGCTCGACGCTCAACTCCGCGATCACCGTGACCGGCAGCCCGGCGATCGCCGTGCCCTGTGGCTTCGACAGTTTCGGCCGGCCGGTGGGCCTGCAGCTCGTCGGCAAGCCGCGCGGCGAGGCAGCGCTCCTGCAGGCCGCGGCGCTTTACGAGAAATTGGTCGGATTCGATCGACTGCTCCCCATCGACCCCAGGCAGGGAACCGTGCCACCCTCCTCCCCATAAAACGGGAAAAGGGGGAGAAACGATGCGGGTCGTCATTACCGGCGCGAGCCGTGGCATCGGTCGAGCGACCGCGTTGAAACTGGCCGCCGACGGTGCGGAAGCCATGACGCTGTGCGACGTGGCCTATCTCGACGAGCTCGAGGCGCTGGCCACCAACCTGCGCACCTCGGGCTGCAGCGTGCGTACGCTCAAGGCCGACATGGCCAAGCCCACGGAGCCGGCCAAGGTGATCGCGGCGGCGGTCAAGGCGATGGGCGGAATCGATGCGCTGGTGGGCAATGCCGGCATCACCGCGCCCTCGAAGCTGGTCGATCTCGATCTCGCGACCTGGAACCGCGTGTTCGACATCAACCTGCGCGCCAACTGGCTGTTGGCCAAGGCCGCCCATCCGCATCTCAAGCGCTCCAGGGGCGCCATCGTGATGCTGGCCTCGATGGCGGGCGTCGTGCCGCAGCTTCCGACCGGCGCCTACAGCCCGACCAAGGCGGCACTGATCATGCTGACCGAGATGATGGCGCAGGAATGGGCGCCCGACGGCATCCGCGCCAACGCGGTCTGCCCGGGCTTCGTCCATACCTCGATGACGGACGCCATCTACAGCAAGCCGGCGCTGGCCCGCGGTCGCGCCAAGATGGTGCCGCTCGGCCGGGTCGCCAAGCCGGGTGACATCGCCGACGCCATCGCCTTCCTGCTGGGACCGCAGGCCAGTTACATCACCGGCCAGTCGCTGCTGGTCGATGGTGGCCTCGTTCACTCGGTCCTCAATCACGTTCCGGGAGTCGCCGCGACGCCGCGCGCCCGGTAAGCTGGGGGCGATACGCCCCTCATCCCCAGCACCTTGCGAGGCACCATGGGCCTGTTGAGCGACGACGAGCGCAACCTTCTGGCACCGGCCCGGTTGGCCGGCGGCACCACACCCGTCCCGACCCGCGTCGTGTCCAGCGACGAGTTCCTGCCGATTGCGCAGACGCCGGCGCAGAAGAAGGTCGAAGCGCGCATGAATGCGCTCGGCGACGAGTTTGGCCAGAAGAACGGCCTGTCGCGCCGGCGCTTCTTCCAGACCGCCGCCGGCATGGCTGCGGCGTTCGTCGCCATGAACGAAATCTACGGCCCACTTTACGGCGCCTCGCCGGCGGAGGCGAAGAGCGTCGACCTCGCGCAGGCACGGGCCGACGGGCTGAAGGACCAGTTCGTCATGGACGTGCACACGCACTTCCTGCGCGACGACACGCGGCTCGAAGGCTTCGTGCGCGGCCGCGAGGCGGTGGGCAAGGCCGGTTGGAATCCCGGACTCGTCGACAGGCCGCAGACGATCGACGATCTCAAATATCCGAACTGGTTCAAGGAGATCTATCTCGACAGCGACACCAAGGTGGCGCTGGTCAGCGGCTCGGCCTCGGAGGATCCGCGCGACTGGTTCCTGACCAACGAGATGAAGGCCGAGGCGCGCGAGAAGGTGAACAAGGCGGCCGGCTCCAAGCGCTGCCTGTCGCACGCCATCTTCACGCCGGGCTACGACGGCTGGATGGACGAGGTCGACAAGTGCATCGCGACCTTGAAGCCCGATTCCTGGAAGGGCTACACGGTCGGCGACAACACCAACAAGGACCTGGCGCGCCATCCCTGGCGCATGGACGACGAGAAGCTCGTCTATCCCTTCTACGAGAAGATCGTGAAGGCGGGCTACGACATCGTCTGCGTGCACAAGGGTCTCTATCCGCCGTCGGTCTCGCAGCGCTGGCCGCATCTGACGCCGTACGCGGCGGTCGACGATGTGGGGAAGGCGGCGAAGGACTGGCCGCAGATCCGCTTCGTCGTCTACCACTCGGCCTTCCGCTGGACCGGCGCGCCCGGCGCTTCGGCGGACGGCTATGCGCAGTTCGAGAAAACCGGGCGAGTCGACTGGACCTCCGACCTTGCGGAGATTCCCGCCAAATACGGCGTCAACAACGTCTACGCCGACCTCGGCCAGATCTTCGCCCAGACCACGGTGACGGAGCCCCGCCTGTGCGCGGCGCTGATGGGCATGCTGATCAAGGGCATGGGCGCCGATCATGTCGTCTGGGGCACCGACGCGGTATGGACCGGCGCACCGCAATGGCAGATCGAGGCGCTGCGCCGCCTCGAGATTCCCGAGGACATGCAGAGGAAGTTCGGCTTTGCCCCGCTGGGCAGCGCCGACGGCCCGGTGAAGCGCGCGATCTTCGGCGAGAATTCGGCCAAGATGTACAAGTACGACATCAAGAAAGCCGCCTGGCGCGACGACCGCTTCGCCGCGATCAAGTCGGACTATGAGCGTGCGGGCCGCGAACCGTCGAACCTGCGATATGGGTTCGTCGTTCCCTCATGACACGTTACGGCATTGTCGGTTTCGGACGGATCGGTCGACGGTTGGCGGAACGTATGCCGGGCGTCGCGGCGGTTCTGGTGCGTCCCGCGCAAGCGCCGGAGGCCGCGGCAATCGTGGGCAGCGCGGCCGTTTGCACGTCGCTCGACGCGTTCATCGCGCACGGGCCCGGGATCGCGATCGAGTGTGCCTCCGCATCGATGCTGGCCGAGACGGGGGCTGTATTGCTGGCCCATGGCATCGATCTGATACCTCTTTCGCTCACGGCCTTCGCCGATCCGCGGATCGAGCGCGGCTTGATCGAGGCGGCGGAAGCGGGGCCGGGCCGCCTGGAGATCGCGCCCGGTGCGATCGGGACGCTCGACCTGCTGGCGACGGCGCGCGAGGAGGGGCTGAGCCGCGTGATCTATCGTCAGCTCAAGTCACCTTCCATGTGGCGATTGACGCCGGCCGACCGGCTTGCCGATCTCGCATCGATCGAGACGCGCCGTGTCTTCTTCAAGGGCAGCGTGCGCGAGGTCGCGCGTCACTTCCCCAACAACCTGAACACATCGGTCGGCGTCGCGCTGGCCGGGCTCGGGCTCGATCGAACGGAAGCCGAACTGGTGGCCGATCCGGCGATCAGCGAGACCGGCCATGAACTCGAGATTCACGCGGCACCGGGTAATGTCGTTCTGAAAGTCGGGGGACGCGACGTGCCGCCCGACGGCGACCCGATCGACTACACGACATTCAGCCTGATGAGGCTGCTGAAACGCCGCGAAGCGCGGATGGCGATCTGATGGAAGACTCCGTTTCCTTCCTGCGTCAGCTCATTCGCGCCCAGACGGGCGGTGAGGCGGCCGTACAGGCCGTCGTTGCCGACGCGGCGCGCGCCCTGGGCTGTGCCGTCGAGACGGTGCGCTACAAGCCTGGCGACGTCCCCATGGTGGGTGAATTCGCGGCGAGTCGCACCATGGTCGAGGGTGAGCGCGAGAGTGTTGTCGCGACCTTCAAGGGTGGGGGAGAGGGGCGAAGCGTCATCTTCTTTGCCCATCCCGATGGCGAGCCGCTTGCCGGGCTCGACGCATGGCGCCGCGATCCCTTTGGCGGCGTCGTCGACGGGGGCCGTATCCACGGCTGGGGCGTGGCGGACGATCTGTCCGGCGTGGCGATGATGATCGACGGGTTGCGGGCACTGCTCGCCTCCGGGCGCCGGCCAGCCGGAGATGTGATCCTGGCCAGTACGCCCAGCAAGCGTCACGCACGTGGCGTGTCGGCCTTGCTCCATGGCGGACTGAGAGCGGATGCGGCGGTCTACTGTCATCCCGCCGAATCGGGTCTGGGCATGCGGGAGATCAAGGCCTTCTGCCTGGGCCAGCTCGACTTCCGCATCCTCGTCGCGGGGAGGCCGCCTTCCACCCATGAGATCAGCCATCTCGCCTTCGCCCATCAGGCCGAGAATCCAGCCGACACGCTGATGGAAATCCATTCCCGCCTGAAGGCACTGGCGGACCGACGGGCAGAGGCCGCTCGCCACCCGCTGCTGGAACAGGCGGTCGGCCGCTCGTCCAATCTGCTCATCTCTCACATGAATGTCGGCACGCCGGGCACTCACACGCGGATCGCTTCGCGCGGTCTCATCGAGGGGGCGGTTTCATTGCTGCCGGGCGAGGACATGACCCGTGTCCAGGCGTCCGTCGAAGAGGCCGTGAAGGGCCTGGCGCGCATCGATTGGGTGTCGGGCATATCGGGTGCCGAAGTGCCGACGGAAAGCCCGCTCTACCGCATCGTCGCCGACGCCATCGTGGCGACCACCGGCGAACGGCCGCACGTCAATCCGCTGCATACCGCAAGCGACATCCGTAATCCGATCGTCCAGGCGGGCATCCCGACGATCGGACTGGGGCCTCTCGGCGGCGATCTCACGCAGAACGGCCTGCACGATGAATGGGTCGACGTCGAAGATTATCGGCGGGCGGTCGAGGTCGCGTCAGACATTATTGTCGGTTGGTGCGGGACGGTCTGAAACATCCCGGGCCAAGGGCGGATTTCGGCGTCAAAATTGCATGCGGTCGTGGGAATCGTATTCTGGGGGAAATCATGAACAGTTTCAGCGACATTAAGCTTCGCCGCCGCGGTCTTCTTGGCGCCGCTGTCACAGCATCTGCAATGACTCTGGTTCCGGGCGTGCTGCGTGCCCAGCCGAAGATCGCGCCGCCCACCCTCATCAAGGCCGGCACGCTGATCATGTCGATCAACCCGACCCTGCCGCCGCTGCAGTATGTCGACGACAAGGGCCAGCTGAAGGGCATGCGGGTCGAACTCGCCGACGAATGCTGCAAGCGGCTGGGGCTTGCGCCGGAGTATATCCGCACCGAATTCGCGACCATGATCCCCGGCCTCGCCGCCAAGCGCTGGGACATGATCAACACCGGCATCTTCTGGACCGAAGAGCGGTCCAAGCTGATGTACATGGTGCCGACCGAGCAGGCGGCCATCAGCTTCCTCGCCGCCAAGGGCAATCCGCTGGGCCTGAAGACGGTGGACGATCTGGCCGGCAAGCGCATCTCGGTCGAGCTGGGCGGCATCGAGGAGCGGCGCACCCGCGAAGTCGCCGACATGGTGGCCAAGAAGGGCCTGAAGCCCATCACCGTCATGACCTTCAACAACTTTGCCGAGGCCTTCCAGGCGCTGAAGGCCGGTCAGTCCGACGCCGCCACCAGCATCGATGCCACGGCGATGTTCATGCAGCAGAGAGGCGATTTCACGCGCGCGATCAGCGGCGTGTTTCCCCAGATTGCCTGCTTTGCCTTCGCCAACAAGGCGCTGGCGGATGCCGTCGTCGGCGCCCTGAACGATCTCAAGAAGGATGGTTCCTACGCCAAGCTGCTCGACCAGTATGGCGTCCTGCAGATCGACGAGCCGGCCTTCGCCATCAAGGGCCCAGGCCCGGCCTAGCGGACCGGTGGCTGCGTGAAAGTCTGGAACTGGGAAGGCTTCTGGGGGTACTTCACCAACCTCTACCTTCTCGAGGGTGCACTGTGGACGATCGGGCTGACCATCAGCACGCTCATCCTGGGCGGTATGCTGGGCCTCCTGCTCGCCGTGATGCGCCTCAGCAAGCACAAGGGTCTGGCCCGCGCGGCGCAGACCTATATCTGGATCTTCCGCGGTACGCCGCTGCTGGTGCAGCTCATCATCATCTACACCGGCCTGCCGCAGCTCGGGCTGGTGCGCTTCAATGTGCTCGAATCGGCGATTCTCGGCCTGGCGCTGAACGAGGCGGCCTATCTCTCGGAGATCCTGCGCGGCGGCATCCTGTCCGTCGCCAAGGGGCAGACCGAGGCGGCTCGGGCAATGGGGCTGAAGCCGCACCAGATCTTCCGGCTGGTCGTGCTGCCGCAGGCCTTGCGCGTCATCATCCCGCCGCTCGGCAATTCGGTGAACGGCCTGCTCAAGACCACGTCGATCGCTTCGGTGATCTCGATGGAAGAGGTCCTGCGGCGCGGTCAGATCCTGATGCAGCAGAAATTCCAGGTGCTCGAGGTCTTCATCGTCGTGGCCATCATCTACCTGGCGATGACGACCTGCTGGGACTTCGTGCAGCGCCGCATCGAGGCCTATTACGGCAAAGCCTACGGGTCCGCGGTCGATGGCCAGCTGGCGCGTGACGATCGCTGATCTTGGCGCTGACTCTTGCCCTCGATTTCCTCCCCCGTTTTACGGGGGAGGATAGCTGCGGTCGGAGCGAAGCGATCCTAATGGACCATCTTGCTGACGCACTAGGCGCGGGCGCGCGCCGCCTCTTCGGTCAGCACGCCCATCTGGCGCAGCACGTCGCGCAGGGCCGGGAGCTGCGCCTCGGGCAGCGGCAGGCGTGGCGCGCGCGGCGGGCCCATCGGCATGCCCATCATCTCGAACGCGGCCTTGGTGCCGGAGACATAGCGCGGGCCGCCGACCCACCAGAGCAGCGGCGTCATCTTCATGTAGAGCGCGAGAGCGGCGTCCATGTCGCGCTTGTCGGCGACCAGCTCGAACAGCTCGGCCGACCAGCGCGGGATCACGTTGGAGCAGACCGCGACCCAGCCTTCCGCGCCCAGCCAGAAGGATTCGTAGCCCAGCACGCCCGCGAAGACCGTCATCTTGTCGCCGGCGAGGCGGATGATGTCGCGCACGCGCGTGGGGTCGAGAGTCGACTCCTTGACGTAGAGGCAGTTCGGGATCTGGGCGATGCGCGCGATCAGCTCCGGCTGCATGTCGACGTTCGCCGTCGCCGGATTGTTGTAGACCATGATCGGGAGCGAGATCGCGTCCGCGACCTTCTTGTAGTGGGTGAAGAGCTCGTCGTCGGTCGGCACGCTGTAGAAGGGCGGGATGATCATCACGCCGTCGGCGCCCATGGATTCGGCTTCGCGGCTGGTGCGGATGACCTCGTCGGTCCATTCCGCGCCCGTGCCGATCAGCACCGGGACCCGGCCGGCCGCCTGCTTCACCACGATCTCCACGATCTGGCGGCGCTCGTCCGGCGTCACGCTCAGGAACTCGCCGGTGCTGCCCAGCGGGATCAGGCCGTGGATGCCCTCGGCGATCTGGAAGTCGACCAGCCGACGCAACGCCGCCTCGTCGACCTTCCGGCCGTCGGCGGTGAAGGGCGTGATCATGACGGTGTAGGTGCCGCGGAACTTCTTCATGCTGTGCCTCCGGCAACATTGTAGACCTTTTGCATGCGCCTGAAACATCCCGACATGCGGCCCACGGGCGCGCCCATTCGAATCTCCTTCGACGGGCGCGATATCGAGGCGATCCAGGGAGAGACGATTGCCGCGGCGCTGGCGGCGTCGGGCATCGTCGCCGTCCGGGAGGCCCGCTCCGGTGCGCCGCGCGGCCCCTTCTGCGGCATGGGTGTCTGCTTCGACTGCCTCGTGACTGTGGATGGCCGCCCGAGCCAGCGGGCTTGCCTCACCAAGGTCGAGTCCGGCATGGCGGTGTCCTCCTCGCCGGTGGCGGGTCCGCCGACGGAGACGAGGACAGAGACTGCCGCGGCCGAAGAGGTAACCTGCGATGTGCTGGTGGTCGGCGCCGGTCCAGCCGGGCTGGTCGCGGCCCGCGCACTGGCCGTGGCGGGCGCCTCGGTCGTGGTTCTCGACGAGCGCCTTCATCCGGGCGGGCAGTACTTCAAGCCGCTGGCGCCGTCGCACGAAGCCGATCTGGCAACCCTCGACCGACAGTTCCGGGATGGCGCGGTCTTGCGGCAGTCGACGCTGGCGGCGGGTGTCCGGATTCTTAACGAGGCCACAGTCTGGTCAGCCTTCTCGGCCGGGGAAATCGCCGCCGTCGTGGCGGGGCAGGCGATGTTGTTTCGTCCCAAACGCCTGGTGCTGGCGACGGGCGCCTACGAGCAATCGCTGCCGGTTCCGGGATGGACCCTGCCCGGCGTGATGACGGTCGGTGGCTTGCAGACGCTCGCGCGTTCCTATCGCGTAGCGCCGGGCCAGCGCATCGTGATTGCGGGCAATGGCCCGCTTTGCCTGCAGACCGCGGCGGAGCTGATCGACGGCGGCGCGAATGTTGTTGCGGTGCTCGAGGCGGCGCGGCGGCCTGGTCTCGCGCAGTGGCGCGCGGTGGCGCGAGCCGCCGCAGCCGATCCCTTTCTCATCGCGCAGGGAGCGCGCCTTGCGGGGCGGTTGGGCAATCTCCTCCAGTGGGATTGCAAGGTGACGCGGCTGGCCGGCGAGGATCGGGTGCGTCGCGTCGAAGCCGGCGCGTTCGCGATCGACGCCGCCATCGTGGCGCTGGGCTACGGCTTTGCCTCCTCTTCGGAGATTGCGCGCTCGCTGGGCTGTGCGCATCGCTTCGTGCCGCGTGGCACCGGCTCGATGGAAACGCTGACGGACGGGGAGGGCCGCTCGAGCCTGCCGGAGGTGTTCGCCATCGGCGATGGCGCGCGGTTCGGCGGCGCGCAGGCGGCGATGGCGCAGGGAACCATCGCCGCTGCTTCCATTGCCAAAGACCTGGGCTTCGTAGGCATCAAGATCGAGGAAGCCCGGCGGACGTTGAACCAATCCCGTCGCTTCCAAGCGGCCTTGTGGCAGCTGTTCGACGTGCCGCCGCTCGATCTAGCAACGATCGAGGACGCCGCCATCATCTGTCGCTGCGAAGAGGTGACGGCGGGCGACCTGCGGACCCTGATCGCGGCCGGTCACGATTCGCCGGCTGTCCTGAAACGCAAATGTCGTGTCGGCATGGGACGCTGCCAGGGCCGTTATTGTGCGTCGCTGGTGGGCCGCCTGACGACGAGCGAGGTCGGCGAGTTCGACCTGTTCGCGCCGCGGCCGCCGGTCAAGCCCGTGCCGATCCGCGCGCTGACGGTCGAGCAGGGCGAGTGGGGCGGCCACAAGGAGTTCGTGCCGCCGGATATGTCGCGGCCGCGCGAGAGCGAGCCTCTGGCGACCGAGACGGTCGATACGCTGGTGATCGGCGGCGGCGTGGTGGGCTCGTGTCTTGCCTACTGGCTGGCGCGCGAGGGCATCGAGACGTTGGTCGTCGAGCGCGACGAGGTGAATCTCCAGGCCTCGGGCGCCAATGCCGGCAGCCTGCATGTCCAGCTCCTGTCGTTCGACTTCGGAGCCAAGGCCCAGGCCGGCGGCGGTCCGGCCGCGGCCACCTTGCCCTTGGGCCCGGCCTCCGTAGCGCTGTGGCGCGAGATCGCGACCGATACCGGCCAGGATCTCGAGATGAAGGTCATGGGCGGGCTGATGCTGGCCGAGACCGCGCGCGACGTGGAATTCCTCAAGGCCAAGATCGCGATCGAGCGTGCGCACGGCGTCGAGGCCGAGCTGATCGGCGCCAACGAGCTGCGCCGCCTCGAGCCGGGGGTGAGCGACGTGGCGATCGCCGCGGAATGGTGCCCCGGCGAGGGCAAGATCAATCCGCTGCTGGCCACCTATGCCGTGGCCGAGCGGGCGCGTGCCTTGGGCGCCCGCTTCCGCCGCGGCAGCGACGTGCAGGCGATCGAGCGCACCGGGCGCGGCTATCGGGTCGTCACCAGTCGCGGCGAGATCGCCTGCCGGCGCATCGTGAACGCCGCTGGCGCCTGGACGCCGCAGGTCGCCGCACATCTCGGCGTGACGGTCCCGGTCAAGGGCGCGCCCTTGCAGATGATCGTGACCGAGCCGGCGCCGCCCACGATCGAGAAGCTGATCGCCCATGCCGATCGCCATCTCACCCTGAAGCAGATGGCGTCGGGCGCCTTCCTGATCGGCGGCGGCTGGACGGCGGGTCTCGATGAAGGCCAACGCCTGTCGCGCGCGTTGCGCTCGAGCGTGGAGGGCAATCTCTGGATCGCCGGCCGGGTCATCCCGGCGCTCGCCGATCTCCATGTCGTGCGCATCTGGGCCGGCATGAACGTCAACGTCGACGGCGCGCCCATCCTGGGTGAAGTGCCGGGCCTGCCGGGCTTCTACAACTGCGTCGGCTCGAACGGCTATACGCTGGCGCCCGTGCTGGCGCGCCTGACGGCCGAGATGCTGGCCGGCCGCAGCACGAGCCTGTCCGTGGCGCCCTATTCGATCCAGCGCTTTAACTGAGGAGGGCTTTGCGTGGAAACCTCGACCAGGACGGCGCGGCAGCTCTACGAGACGCTGAAAGCCGATCCGCAGCGGCGCCGCTTCGGCTTTGGCCGCAAGCCCGCTTTGGTGAACGTCGATCTCCAGAACGCCTACACGCGGCCGTCCGAGTTCGCGACGGCCTACGAGACCGATCCGCGCCAGATCGAGCATGTGAACCGGCTGGCGCGGCTGCTGCGCACCCATGGCTGTCCGGTAATCTGGACCTACGTCGCCTATCTCGGCTCCGGCGAGGATTGCGGTGTCTGGGGAACGCGGGCCGACATGTCGGCTTCGTTGCGAAGCATCACGGCCGAGACCCGTCAAGCGCAGCTCGACGACCGCTGCGACATCGATCGCGACCGAGACATCGTCATGAACAAGCGCATGGCGTCCGCGTTCTTCGAGACGAACCTCGGATCGCTGTTCACCTATCACAAGGTCGATACGGTGATCGTCACCGGCGGCTCGACCTCGGGCTGCGTGCGCGCCACGGTGGTCGACAGCCTGTCCCGCAGCTTCCGCACGATCGTTCCGGAGGAATGTGTCTCCGACAAGCACGAGAGCCCGCACTTCGCCAATCTCTACGACATGATGGCCAAATACGCCGATGTCCTGCCGGTCGCCGAGGTGATCGATTTTTTGGAACGCTACGAGTCGGTTGGCTAGAGTTCTTGCGCCTCAGATTAACCAAACCCACCTCATCCTGAGGAGCCACGCGCAGCGTGGCGTCTCGAAGGATGGGCAACGGGCGTGGTGTGTGTAGCCCATGCTTCGAGACGGCTGCTGCGCAGCCTCCTCAGCATGAGGTGGTGTTGGGCGAAGCGATTAATTTCTGCAGAGAATGCGTCAATTGAAGATCGACGGATCGATCAGCGGCCGGCCGCGGGGGCGGGCGGCTTCGGGGCGGTCGCATTTCTGGAAGACGCCGCGGCCGGCCGAGCCGCTCATGCGGCCTTCCTCCATCACCACCTCGCCGCGCGACAGGGTCATCACCGGATAGCCGGTGAGTTCGCGTCCTTCGTAGGGCGTGTAGTCGCAATTGTGATGGAGGATCGAGTTGGTGAGGCTCACCCGGCGCTCGGGATCCCACAGCACGATGTCGGCATCCGAGCCGACCGCGATCGTGCCTTTGCGCGGATGCAGGCCGTAGATCTTGGCGGCATTGGTCGAACTCAGCGCCACGAACTGCTGCAGGGTGAGGCGGCCCTTGTTGACGCCCTCTGAGAAGAGCAACGGAAGCCGTGTCTCGACGCCCGGTACGCCGTTGGGGATCTTGCGGAAGCTTTGGGCCGCGCCCGGCAGCTTCTTGCCGCGCACATCATCGAATTTGAACGCGGCATGATCGGAAGAGAGGATCTGGAAGGTGTTGGCCGAGAGGCCGGTCCAGATATGCTCCTGGTTGTCGGTGCCGCGGGGCGGCGGCGAGCAGACGCACTTGGCGCCCTCTTCGCCGGGCTTCTCGAAATCCTCTTCGCTGAGAAACAGGTATTGCGGGCAGGTCTCGCCATAGACGCGCAGGCCGCGCGCCTGCGCACGTTGAATCTCGTGCATGGCTTCCTTGGCCGAGACATGGACCAGCAGCATCGGCACGTCGAGCAGCTCGGCCAGCGAGATGGCGCGGTGCGTGGCCTCGCGCTCGACGACGAAGGGGCGCGAGGTCGCATGGAACTTGGCGGCCGTCATGCCCTTGAGCTCGAGCCGCTCCGTCAGCCAGGTGATGCAGTCGGAGTTTTCCGCATGGATCATGAGCATCGCCTGCTCGCGGCGCGCGGCGGCCAGGGCGTCGAGCATCTCGCGGTCGGTCAGCTTCACGTCGTCATAGGTCATGTAGACCTTGAACGAGGTGTAGCCGTCGGCGACCAGGGCGGTGAAATCCTGCCCCATGATCTTTTCGCTGGCATCCGACAGGATCACATGGAAGGCGTAGTCGATCAGCGACTTGCCTTCGGCGCGCTTGTGATACTTGTTCACCGCGTCGCGCAGGGGCTGGCCCTTGTTCTGGTAGGCGAAGGGAATGATGGTCGTGGTTCCGCCTGCCGCGGCGGCGCGGCTGCCGCTCTCGAAATCGTCGCAGAAGACCGAGCCGTCCGCCGTGTCCTGGTCGAAATGGACATGCGCGTCGATGCCGCCGGGTACCGCAATCAGGCCGGTGGCATCGATTTCGCGCCGGCCCTTGTCGAGCCGTTCGCCCAGTGCCACCACGCGCCCCCCGACGACACCGATGTCGCCTTTCACCACGTCCGAAGCCGTGGCAATCGTCGTATTGCGGATGACGAGATCGTACTCGGCCATGTGTCCTCCCGGGGCGGCTTTGCGCTGTAGTATAGCAAGTCCCGTGCCCGCTCCTCGCCTCCCAGTCTGCGCCTAGACCGGGGGCGCGGCCCGGTCCAAACTCGCGCCAACAAAATGGGAATGGCAATGAAACGTTGGGTTGGCTCCCTGATCTCCGTGCTGGCCGCCGTCGGCCTCGGCGCGCTCGCGCAGGCACAGACCGTCGCCATCAAGCCGGCCGTGGTCTTCAGCACCGGCGGCAAGTTCGACAAATCCTTCAACGAGGGGGTCTGGCAGGGCGCCGAGCGATTCAAGAAGGAAACGAACATCGCCGTCTCGGAGTTCGAGCCCAGCAACGAGACCCAGTTCGAGCAGGCGCTGCGGCGCTTTGCCCAAAGGGGGCAAGACCCGATCATTGCCGTCGGCTTCGCGCAGGCGGTCGCTCTCGACAAGGTCGCCCGGGAATTCCCCAACATCCATTTCACCGTCATCGACAGCGTGGTCGACCTGCCCAACGTCCAGTCGGTCGTGTTCAAGGAGCAGGAAGGCTCGTTCCTCGTCGGCGTCCTGGCGGCAATGGCCTCGAAGACCGGCAAGATCGGCTTCGTGGGCGGCATGGACATCCCGCTGGTGCGCCGCTTCCAGTGCGGCTTCGAGCAGGGCATCAAGTACGCCAGCCCCAATGCCGAGCTGATCACCAACATGACGGGCACGACGCCTGCTGCCTGGAACGATCCGGGCCGTGGCGCCGAGCTGGCCAAGGGCCAGTTCGATCGTGGGGTCGACGTCGTCTATGCCGCCGCCGGCAGCACCGGGCTGGGCATCCTCCAGGCGACCAAGGACCGCGGCAAGCTGGGCATCGGTGTCGATTCCAACCAGAACCATCTGCATCCCGGCAACATGCTGACCTCAATGCTGAAGCGCGTCGATCTCGCGGCCTATGACAGCTTCAAGGCGGCCCGCAACAACGAGTGGAAGGGCGGCGTGCAGGTCCTGGGCCTCAAGGAAGGCGGCGTCGATTGGGCGCTCGACAAGGACAACGAAAAGCTCATCACGCCGCAGATGAAGGCTGCGGTCGATGCCGCTAAAGCCGCGATCATCTCGGGCCAGATCGTCGTCCACGACTATATGAGCAACAATTCGTGCAAGAGCTGACGGCCGACGCTGCCATCGAGCTTCGGCGAATCGACAAGTCGTTCGGCAGCGTGCACGCGGTGCGCGGCGCCTCGCTGCGGATCGAACGCGGCAGCATCACCGGCATCGTGGGCGAGAACGGCGCCGGCAAGTCGACCCTGATGAGCATCCTCTACGGGCTCCATCGGGCTGATGCCGGCGAGATCCTGGTCGACGGACGGCCGGTCGAGATGGCGAGCCCGCGCGACGCGATCGGCCACGGCATCGGCATGGTCCACCAGCATTTCATGCTGGTCGACAGCTTCACCGTGCTGGAGAACCTGATCCTGGGCGCCGAAGGCGGCGCGCTGCTGGCCGGCGGTTTGGCAGCGGCCCGGACGGAGCTGGCGCGGCTCGCGCACGAGTACGGACTCGCCATCGATCCCGATGCGCTCGTGGCCGACCTGTCGGTGGGCGAACAGCAGCGGGTCGAAATCCTCAAGGTGCTTTTTCGCGGCGCCCGCATTCTCATCCTGGACGAACCCAGCGCCGTGCTGACGCCGCAGGAGACCGACCGGCTGCTCGAGATCCTGCGCGTGCTGCGCGATCGTGGTGTCACGGTCGTGCTGATCACCCACAAGCTGCGTGAGATCCTGAGCGTGACCGACAAGGTGATCGTCATGCGTCAGGGCGAGGTGGTGGCGGAGCGGCGCACCGCGGAGACCGATATCGAGGACCTGGCCGAGCTGATGGTCGGCCGCAAGGTGCGCTTCGATCTCGACAAGACGCCGGCGCTGGGAGGCGAGACGAGGCTGGCCGCGCGGCACCTGTCGCTGGTCGATCGTCGCGGCGTCCGTCTGCTCGACGACATCTCGCTCGACGTGAAGGCCGGGGAGATCGTGGGGATCGCCGGCGTTTCCGGCAACGGCCAGAGCGAATTGCTGCAGGTTCTCGCGGGCATCCGGCCGCCGACCGGCGGCGAGATGGAAGCCTGCGGGCGCAAGGTCGATGCCGCCCATCCCGTCGATCCGGCCGAGATGCGCGCGCTGGGCGTCGCCCATGTTCCGGAAGATCGGCTGAGGCAGGGGCTGGTGCCGGCCTTCCTCGCGTCGGAGACCTCGATCCTCGGCTATCAGGATCGCGAGCCGTTCTGCCACAACTACCTCATGGACGGTCCCGCCGTCGGAAAGTACTGCGCCGACCTCATGGAGCGGTTCGACGTGCGGCCGCGCACGCCGGGCCTGCGCTCGTCGAACTTCTCCGGCGGCAACCAGCAGAAGCTGATCCTGGCGCGCGAGATGGCGCGCAATCCCAAGCTGCTGCTGGTCGGCCAACCGACGCGCGGCGTCGACATCGGCGCCATCGAGTTCATCCGCCGCGAGCTGGTCCGGAGCCGCGACGCGGGCTGCGCGGTGCTGGTCGTGTCGGTCGAACTGGAAGAGATCCTGTCGCTGGCCGACCGCATCCTGGTGATGTTCGGCGGCCGCATCGTGGGCGAGGTCGCGGCCGGCGAGGCCGACGAGCGCACGCTCGGCCTGATGATGGCGGGCGCCCGCGCCGCATGAGCGCCTCGCGCCGTCCGTTGCCGGGCTGGGTCGAGATCGGCCTGCTGCCGCTCGCCAACATCGCGATGGCGTTCCTCGTGGTCGGGCTCATCGTGGAGCTGATCGGCGTCGATCCGTTCCATGCCCTGAAGCTCCTGGTCCTGGGCGCCGTGGGTTCGTCGGAATCGATCGGCTACACGCTCTATTACGCCACCAACTTCATCTTCACGGGGCTTGCCGTGGCGGTGGCCTTCCATGCCGGCCTGTTCAACATCGGCGGCGAGGGGCAGGCCTATATCGGCGGGCTGGGCTGCGGGCTCGCCGTGCTGGCGCTCGACCGCTACCTGCCGGGTCTGCTGATGATTCCGTTCGCCATCCTCGCCTCGGCGGCGTTCGGTGCGGCCTGGGCCGCCATTCCCGCGTGGATGCAGGCCTGGCGCGGCAGCCACATCGTCATCACCACCATCATGTTCAACTTCGTGGCCTCGGCCCTGATGGTCTACCTGATGGTGAACGTGCTGATTGCGCCGGGCTCGATGACGCCGCAGAGCCGTGGCTTCGCCGCCTCCGCCGCGGTGCCGTCGATGCAGGCCGCGCTGCAGTGGGTCGGCATCGCGGTCGCGCCGTCGGCGCTCAACCTGTCGCTGCTGCTGGCGCTGCTGGCTTGCGTCGGCGTCTGGGTCTTCCTGTGGCACACGCCCTGGGGCTACGGGCTGCGCACGATGGGGCAAAATCCGGAAGCGGCGCTCTATGCCGGCACCAACCTGAAGCGCACCACGATGCTCGCCATGTGCCTGTCCGGCGCCCTCGCGGGCGGCGTTGCGGTCAACGAGCTGCTGGGCGTGCATCACCGTCTCGTGCTCGACTTCGCCGCCGGCTACGGCTTCACCGGCATCGCGGTCGCGCTGATGGGGCGCGGGCATCCGCTCGGCATCGTGCTGGCGGCGCTGCTGTTCGGCGCACTGCAACAGGGTGGTGCTGAACTCAATTTCGAAATCCCGAAGATCACGCGCGAGATGGTGGTGGTGATCCAGGGGCTGGTGATCCTGTTCTCCGGCGCGCTCGTCCATCTGCCGCGGCCGTGGCTGCAGGCGCTGTTCGCGCGAAAGGGCTGACGTGGAGGAAGCGCTCACCCTCGTCGTCGCGACGCTCGCCGCCACCCTGAGGGTTGCGACGCCGCTGGTGCTCTGCGCCATGGGCGGGCTGTTCTCCGAGAAGAGCGGCATCATCGATGTCGGGCTCGAAGGCAAGATGCTGATGGCGGCGTTCTTCGCGGCGGCCACCGCGTCGCTCACCGGATCCGCCTGGGCGGGGGTGGGCGCCGCGATCCTGGCCGCCGAGATGCTGGCCCTTCTGCACGGCTTTGCCTGCATTACCCATCGCGGCAACCAGGTCGTGAGCGGCATCGCCATCAACATCCTGGCGATGGGGCTCACCGTGGTGCTGGGCACGGCATGGTTCGGGCGGGGCGGCCAGACGCCGCCGCTTGCCGGGACGGAGCGTCTCAACCCGATCTTCTTCCCCGTCGCCGGCGACAATATCCTGGTCTACGCGGCGCTGCTCTCCGTCCCCTTTGCCTGGTGGGTGATCGAGCGCACCCGCTTTGGCCTGCGGCTGCGTGCCGTGGGCGAGGTGCCGCTGGCTGTCGATGCCGCCGGCATCTCCGTTTCGTGGCTGCGCTATCGGGCGGTGCTGATCTGCGGCCTGTTCGCCGGGCTGGCGGGCGCCTACCTCTCGATCGCCCAGAATGCAGGGTTCAGCCGCGACATGACGGCAGGGCAGGGCTTCATCGCCCTGGCCGCCATCATCTTCGGTCGCTGGCGGCCGTTGCCCGCCTTCGGCGCCTGCCTGGCCTTCGGCCTGCTCGACGCCACCGCCATCCGGCTGCAGGGCGTGAAGCTGCCTGGTGTGGGCGAAGTCCCGGTGCAACTGATCCAGGCTTTGCCCTATCTTCTGACCCTATTCCTGTTGGCCGGTTTCATCGGCCGCACCGTCGCGCCGAAGGCGGCCGGCGTGCCTTACGAGAAGGAGCATTGAGATGAACGACCTTCTCCACCTGGCGCAGCGGATGATGCTGCGCGCCCATGCCCCCTATTCGAAGTTCCATGTCGGCGCCGCCGTGCGCGCCGCGGACGGCTCGATCCATGGCGGCTGCAACGTCGAGAACGCCGCCTATCCGCAGGGGCTTTGCGCCGAGGCGGGCGCCATCGCGGTCCTGGTCGCGGCAGGGCACAAGCGCATCCTCGAATGCGTCGTGGTCGGTCCCGGCCCGGAGGTCATCACCCCCTGCGGCGGCTGCCGGCAGAAGCTGCGCGAGTTCGCGGGCGACGACGTGCAGGTCCATCTCTGCGGTCCTGACGGGCTGCATCGCACGGTGACCCTGGGCCAGCTCCTCCCGATGTCCTTCGGTCCGCAGCATTTCGGTTAGCCGTGAGCGACGTTCTCGAACGGGCCGCTCCGGGCTTTCGACCGAAGGTCGCGGTGATTCTCGGCTCCGGCCTCGGCGGCTTCGTCGAGGAGGTGACGGCGGTCGCCACCATTCCCTACGCCGACCTGCCGGGCTTCCCGCAGCCGACGGTCGGCGGTCATGCCGGCCGGCTGGTGCTGGGCCATGTCGGCCCCACACCGGTCGCCGTGCTGCAGGGCCGCGCGCATTACTACGAGCGCGGCCGGGCCGACGAGATGAAGGGCGCCATCGATGCGATGGCCCGACTGGGCTGTGAGACCCTGCTGCAGACCAATGCGGCCGGCAGCCTGCGGCTCGACATGCCGCCGGGCTCGGTGATGGCGATCAGCGATCACATCAACTTCGGCGGCATCAATCCGCTGTTCGGCGTCGGGCCGGGCGACAGCCGCTTCGTCGACATGGTCGATGCCTACGATCCGGCATTGCGCACGAAGCTGATGGAAGCGGCGCGGGCGGCCAACGTCGTGTGTCACGAGGGCGTCTACATCTTCTTCAGCGGGCCGAGCTTCGAAACGCCGGCCGAGATCCGCGCCGCGCGCGTGCTGGGCGCCGATGCCGTGGGCATGTCGACGGCGCCCGAGACCATCCTGGCGCGCCACGCCGGCCTCAAGGTGGCGGCGCTGTCGCTGATGACGAACTACGCCGCAGGCCTGGTGCCGGGTGCGCTGGGCCACGACCAGACGCTGGCGGTGGCGGCTGCCGCGGCGGACAAGGTGCGCCTCGTGCTGCGCACCTTCCTGGAAGGCTGCGCATGAGCATGCTGCCGCAGGAGGTCATCCGCCGGAAGCGCGACGGGCATGAACTCTCCGACGAGGAGATCGCCTTCGTCGTGCGGGGCATCCACGACGGCGGCCTGAGCGAGGGCCAGGTGGCGGCCTTCGCGATGACCGTGTTCTTCCGCGGCATGACCGTGCCGGAAAGGGTCGCGCTCACTCTCGGGCTGGCGCGCTCGGGCATCATGCTCGACTGGCGCGACCTCGACCTTCCAGGGCCGGTGCTCGACAAGCATTCGAGCGGCGGCGTCGGCGACAAGGTCAGCCTGATGCTGGCGCCGATCGTGGCCGCCTGCGGCGGCTTCGTGCCGATGATCTCCGGTCGCGGCCTCGGCCATACCGGCGGCACGCTCGACAAGCTCTCGGCCATCTCGGGCTACGAGACCCAGCCCGACATCGCCACGTTCCGCAAGGTCGTGCGCGAGGTCGGCTGCGCGGTGATCGGCCAGACCGACGATCTGGCGCCCGCCGACCGACGCCTCTATGCGACGCGCGACGTCACCGGCAGTGTCGAATCGATCCCGCTGCTGGTGAGCTCGATCCTCAGCAAGAAAGTTGCCGAGGGGCTGCACGGGCTGGTGATGGACGTGAAGTGCGGCTCCGGCGCCTTCTGCGACACCGAGGAGATGGCGCGCGACCTGGCGCGAAGCCTGGTCGATGTCGCCAACCGGGCCGGCTTGCCGACGGTGGCGTTGATCACCGACATGGACCGCGTGCTGGGGCGCGAGGTCGGCAACGCGCTCGAAGTCGCGGAGACCGTCGCGTATCTCACCGGCAACGGTGTGCGCGAACCGCGCCTGCACGAGGTCACGATGGCGCTGGCGGGCGAGATGCTGGTGCTCGGCAAACTGGCGGAGGATGTCGGCGAGGGCCGGGCTAAGGCCGAGGCCGTCCTGGCGGATGGCCGCGCGGCCGAGACCTTTGCCCGCATGGTCTCGGCATTGGGAGGTCCCGACGATTTCCTCGAACACAGCGCCCGCTATCTCGGCCATGCGCCGGTGGTGAAGGCCTGTACGGCCGAGCGATCCGGCCATGTCGCCGGCATGAATGCCCGCGAGGTCGGCATCGCCGTCGTCGAACTGGGCGGCGGGCGCCGCCACGCCGACGATGCCATCGATACAACGGTCGGCCTCACCGGGTTCGTCGATGTTGGATGCCAGATCCGGAGCGGCGAGCCGCTCTGCCTGGTCCACGCGGCCAGCGAGGCCGATGCCGACGAGGCGATTGCCCTGATCCGTCGCGCCGTCCGCATCGAAGAGGAGGCGCCGCCCGAGACGCCCGCGATCCTCGAACGGGTCGCCCTGTGATCGACCTCGACGCTTACGCGCGGGACGGTTTCGCGGTCCTGCCGGATTTCGTGACGGAAGCTGACTGTGAGGCGCTGAAGGCGCGGGCTGCCGAACTCGTGGCCGGGTTCGACCGCAGCGCTGCGCCTACGGTCTTCTCGACCGTCGATCAGGCCCATGCGCGCGACCGTTACTTCCGCGAGTCGGGCGGCGACATCCGTTTCTTCGTCGAGGCGGAAGCATCCGACCAAATGAACAAGATCGGTCATGCCCTGCACGATCTCGATCCGGTGTTCGACCGCTTCTCGCGACAGCCTGCGCTGGCGGCGCTTGCCGGGTCTCTCGGCCTTGAAGAGCCGCTGCTGCTGCAATCCATGTATCTCTTCAAGCAGCCGCGCGTCGGCGGCGAAGTGGGCTGGCATCAGGACGCCGCGTTTCTGCGCACCGAACCGCCCAGCGTCACGGGCTTCTGGATCGCGCTCGACGACGCCGACCGTGACAATGGCTGCCTGATCGCCCTGCCGGGCGCCCATCGCGGGCCGTTGCGGCAGTGGTTCGGCTATCGGGACGGGGACCTCGTCACCCGGACGATCGACGCCGCGCCGTGGCCGGACGTCGAGCCGATGGCGCTGGAGGTCCGGCGCGGCACCCTGATCGTCCTGCATGGCCTGTTGCCGCATGCCAGCACGGCCAACCGTTCGTCGCGGCCGCGGCATGCCTACAGCTTGCACCTGATCGATGGCCGGGCCGATTATGCGGCCGACAACTGGCTGCAACGCCCTGACCTGCCGCTCCGAGGATTTGCGTGATACCCAAGGCCGAAATCCACTGCCATCTCGAAGGCTCGATCCCGCCGTCGCTCGCCCTCGAACTGGCCAGGCGCAACGGTCTGGTGCTGCCGCCGAACCTGCTGGATGCCAAAGGCCACTACGCCTGGACGAACTTCTGGAGCTTCCTCGACGCCTACGACCGCGTCTGCACGGCGCTCAAGAAGCCCCGCGATTTCCGCGACGTCATCTACACCTACCTCGCCGGCGCGGCGCGCGAAGGCGCGGTCTATGTCGAGATGTTCTGTTCGCCCGAACGGCCGGCCGCGCTCGGCATCTCCTACACCCAGTGGCTCGAGGCGCTGGCGCAGGGCATCGACGATGCCCGCCGGGAATTCGGCATCGAGGGCCGCATCATCATCATCTGCATCCGCCATCTCGGGCCCGAGCGGGCCGAGGCGATGGTCCGCGGCATGCTGGTCGAGCCGCATCCCTATGTCGTGGGTTTCGGCATGGGCGGCGACGAGGCCAAGTTCGCGCCGGTCGATTTCGCGCCGGCCTACCGTCTGGCGCACGAGAACGGCTATGGCTGCACCGTCCATGCCGGCGAGGTCGTGGGGCCGGAGAGCGTATGGGCCGCGATCCGCGATCTGCCGGTGACGCGCATCGGCCATGGCGTGCGCTCGGCAGACGATCCGGCCTTGATGGAGGAACTGGTGCGGCGCGGCATCGTGCTGGAGGTCTGTCCGGGTAGCAACGTGGCGCTGGGCCTTTATCCCGACCGCGCCTCGCATCCGCTGCACCGGTTGATCGATGCCGGCGTGAGGGTCACGCTGAACTCCGACGATCCGCCCTTCTTCCACACCACGCTCGGGACCGAGTACGACCTCGCGGGTCTCGACGAGGAGCATTTGCGGCAGATTGCCCGCACGACCATCGAGGCGTCGTTCGCGGACCCGGCGACGAAGCGGCTGTTGCTGGAAAGGATATCGGGATGAGGGCACGCAACGGCCTGCTCGTCGCCGTTCTTCTGGCGGTGCTGTCCGGCGGAGGAGTCCGCGCCCAGGAAACGCCGCCGGCCAACGACCTGCTGCTGGCGACGCTGTGGACGCAGCGCGCCGTCGAATACAGGGCCAACGCGCTCACGGTGTACGCGCTGGCGCGTATCCGCCTCGACGAGGCGCTGGCCGACAGGAGCTGGACGGCCGCGCCGGCCGAGCAGAAGGGCGACTTCCAGACCCTGCCGCCCGCCATCGTGCTCGATGTCGATGAGACCCTGCTCGACAATTCGAAGTACCAGGTCTGGCTGATGCGGGCGGACCAGAGCTTCAGCACGAAGAGCTGGAACCAGTTCTGCGCCGCCCAGATTTCCGCGGCGATTCCAGGCGCCGTCGAGTTCACGAAGTACGCCGACTCGAAGGGCGTGAAGGTCTTCTACGTCACCAACCGCGGCGTCGAGACCGAGAAGGACACGCGCGAGAACATGGCGAAGCTCGGCTTTCCCCTGGGCGGCAACGTCGACACGTTCCTGATGCAGGGCGAGAAGCCCGACTGGACCGGCGCCAAGAGCACGCGCCGCGCGGTGATCGCCAGGGACTATCGCATCCTGCTGAACATCGGCGACAATCTGGGCGACTTCGACGACCGTTATCGCAGCAGCGAAGCCGACCGGGTGAAGGCGTTCGAGGCCGGCATGCCCTATTGGGGCAAGCAATGGCTGATGCTGCCCAATCCGACCTATGGCTCGTTCGACACGGCGCCGTACGGGCACGATTTCAAGAAGCCGCGCGACGAGCAGCGCAAGGCGAAGTGGGACGTGCTGGAGTCGTGGTCGGGGCCGGCTCAGCCGTAGATCTTCTTCAGCCTGCCATCGGCCCACTTCACGGCCTCCTCGGCCGGCATGCCCTGAACCGCTTTGGAATACATGTCGGAGATGACGTACTTCGACAGCGCTTCTGCGGCCCTCGCGTCCGGAGGGCCGGCGCGGCCCGGCGCCTGGCCCAGCTTCGCGGCGACCTTGAACGGCGTCATCACGGGATCGTCGGTCCAGGCCGCGTGGCCTTCCCATTTCTCGGTGCAGGGTGTCGAGAAGCCCTTCTGCGAGACGAACCACTTCTCGAAGTTCTTCTCGGCGTGGATCCACTTCAGGAAATCCTTCACGGCCTCCTGGTTCTTCGAATACTTCATCAGCACGTTCGACTGCAGCAGGTGCATGCCGAACCGTCCGGCCGGACCCGCCGGCAGCGGCGCGTGCAGGATGTCCTTGTTCATCGGCGCGCCGTCGGCCGTCCGGTAGCGCTCGGGCCGGCGCAACGTCTCGATGTAGATCGAGGCGCCGTTGAGCGTCGCCGAAATGGATTGGGACAGGAAGGCGCGGTTGTTGCCGGTATCGTCCCAGGTGAGGCCGCGCTCGTCGCAGGCGTCCTTCCAGAAGCCCTGCATGAACTTCACCGATTCGAGCGTCGCCGGCGAGTTGAGAACCACCTTGCCGGCGGGGTCGACTTCCATGCCGCCCCAGGACCACAGGTAGGGGTAAGTGAAGCTGGGCGAGTCGCCGAGCGTATGGCCCAGCGTCTGTCCGATCGGGCGCCCCCTGGCCTTGAGCTTCCGCGCGACGTCGCGATAGTCCGCCCAGGTCCCGGGGAAGAAGGTCGCGCCAACCTCTTCGAACCACGACCGGCGATAGGCGATCATGTTGCCGATCACCGCCCACGGCATGGCCATGAACCTGCCGCCGTTGCTGCACATCGTCCGGGCATAGGCGTACAGGCCGCCTTCCGCCTGCGCGACGGATTGGGCGAGGTCGGTGAGATCGACCGCGCTGCCGGCATAGAGATAGGTCTGTTCGTTGAACGCCATGACCAGGTCGGGGCCGGCGCGGGATCTGATCGCGGCGGTCACGCGCGGCTGCAGGTCGTTGCCGTTGGCCGTCTCCAGGACGATCCTGATGCCCAGCGCGCGCTCGGCTTCCGGCAGCAGCTCTGCCCGCAGCAGCGCGTCGGACGCGGGGACGAAGTCGACCCACTTCAGCCAGTGGACCGTCCGCTGCTGCGCCAGTGCTGGCATGCGGCCGGTCGCCAGGATGGCGGCCATCGACGCGCCGCCGCCGCCGGCAAGTCTCAAGAGGCTACGGCGTTTGGTTCGGGCCATGGTTGGTGACGGCTATTCCAGCAGCGAACGCAGCATCCAGGCCGACTGTTCGTGAACCGTCAGGCGCTGGGTCAGCAGATCCGCGGTCGGCTCGTCGCCCGCCTTGTCGGCCGCCGGGAAGATGCCGCGCGCGGTGCGCGCCACGGCTTCATGGCCGGTGACCAGGATGCTCACCATCTCGAGCGCCTTCGGCGGCTTGGCCGGGGCGTCGGCGAGCGAGCTCAGCTTGCCGAACTGGCCGTAGGAGCCGGGGGCGGGATAACCCAGCGATCGGATGCGCTCGGCGATCGGATCGACCGCGTTCCAGAGCTCGGTGTACTGGGTCATGAACATCGTATGGAGCGACGTGAACATCGGCCCCGTGACGTTCCAGTGGAAATTGTGGGTCGTCAGATAGAGCGTATAGGTATCGGCCAGCAGGTGGCTCAGACCGTCGGCGATCTTCTTGCGGTCCGCTTCCTTGATGCCGATCGAGATGGCGGGTGTCTTGGCCATGGGCTGCTCCTCTTGGGTCGGGCCGCGAACCTAGCAGCGTCCGCGTCGTCGGCAACCATACCAAAGGTCAGAGCAGCTCGGGATCGATGGTGAACAGGTCCTGCGCCTTGCCGACGCCGCGCAGGGCGAAGCGGCCGACCGAGACCAGGCGGGCGCGTTCCTCCGCGGGAAGGGCGTCGGCGAAGATCGAGGAGACGAGGACGGGCCGGTCGACCGAGCGGCACATCGAGGCGATGCGGCTGGTCTCGTTGACCGCCGGTCCCACCACCGTGAAGTCGAGGCGGTCGAAGCTGCCGATGTTGCCGTAGAAGACTTCGCCGATATGCAGGCCGATATAGGCGGTGGTGACGGGCTGTTCCGCGGCGAGGCGGCGTTCGTTCAGCTCCTTCATCCGGGCCCGCAGATTCTCCTCGGCCCGCAGCGCGCAGCGGCAGGCCTCAGCCGGATCGTCGGCGCGGAAGACCGCCAGCGTGCCGTCGCCGATCAGCTTCAGCACGTCGCCGCCGGCCTCGTGGATCGAGTTGATCACCGCCTCGGCATAGTCGTTCAGGAGCGGGATGATCTCACTGGGCTTGGCCGTATCGGTGATGGCGGTGTAGCTGCGCAGGTCGGAGAACCACAGCGCCGCCTCGACCCGGTCGGCGACGCCTCGCTGGATGCTGCCCTCCAGCACCCGCCGGCCGGCATCGCGTCCGAGATAGACCCGGACCAGCGTGTCGGCGATGCGCGCCAGGGCCGCGCTCTTGATCGCAAGCGCCAGCGCCGGCACCAGGCGGCGCAGGGCCACGATGTTGGCATCGCTGAAGCCCTCGGAATGGCGCGTCGACCAGGCCGAATAGACGCCGTCCATGTCGCCGATCTTGGTGTCGCCGGCAAAGCGGTGGATGAAGACGATGTAGTCGGTATGCCCGGCATCCTTCATCTCCTGGATGACAGGGAAGTCCGGCGCCTCGCCCAAGCCGATGCGGCGGCGCAGCTCTTCCTCTCCGGTCTGCAGCAGATGGAAGAAGGGGCTGCGTTGCCAGGATTCGGCGGCGGGACCGCCCTGGTCGGTGCGGGCATAGTCCGTGGCCGCTTCTTCCTCGACGGAATCGTCGCGCCAGCGGTAGATGCGGCCCTCATGGACGGGGTGCAGCGTGTCGATGAAGGACAGCGCGCGCGAGAGCATGAGGCCGGCTTCCCGGCACTTCTCACAGAACTCGCGCAGAAGCTGACCCTCGTCCAGGCCGTCGAGGCCGCGGCGAACGATCCAGTCGAGCAGGATATCGGTATCGAGGAGGGTCATGGGGCTATTGCCCCATCAACCCACGCGGTCGCGGAAATGACAAGCCGCACGATGGCCGGGAGAGACCTCGCCGAACGCCGGATACTCGGTCGTGCAGATATCGGCCCTCAGCGGGCAGCGCGGATTGAAATGGCAGCCTGGGGGCGGGTTGAGCGCGCTGGCGATCTCGCCGCGCGCCTTGGCGTCGGCGCTGATCGCGGCCCGGTGGAACGGATCGGGGATCGCGGCGATCAGCGCGCGCGTATAGGGGTGGCGCGGATTCTCGAAGATCTCCTGCCAGCCGCCTTGCTCGACGATGCGGCCGAGATACATCACCGCCACGCGGTCGCTCACATGTTCGACCACGCCGAGATCGTGGCTGATCATGATGTAGGACAGCCCCATCTCGTCCTTCAGTTCGAGCAGGAGGTTGATGATCTGGGCGCGGATCGAGACGTCGAGTGCCGATACCGGCTCGTCGCACAGCACCAGCTTGGGTTTCAGGATCAGGGCGCGGGCGATGCCGATGCGTTGGCGCTGGCCGCCGGAGAATTCGTGCGGATAGCGGTCGGCCTGTTCGGGGCGCAGGCCGACCTTGGCCATCATGTCGATGACGCGCGCCTCGACCTCGGCCTTGTCGGTGATGCCGTGCAGGCGCAGCGGATCGGCAAGCGTGCGGCGTACCGTCTGTCGCGGATTGAGCGAGGCGTAGGGGTCCTGGAAGACCATCTGGACCGTGCGCGCCATCTTCATGCGGTCGGGCGGCGTGGCGCCGGAAATCTGCTGGCCGTCGACGTTCATCGTGCCGCGTGTCGGCGGCAGCAGGCCCATGATGGCGAGCGCCAGCGTGGACTTGCCGCAGCCGGATTCGCCCACCAGGCCCAGGCACTCGCCGGGCTTCACGTCGAGCGTGACGCCGTCGACCGCCTTCAGCGTCTTGATGCCGCCGGCCAGGGCGTTGCCGACCTTGAAGTGGACCGCGAGGTCGTCGAGCGAAAGCAGGGACTCAGCCATGGTGATGGCACCTTACGAGGCCGTCGGCCGGCAGCGGCGTGGCCTCGGGCACGATCGTGCGGCAGACATCGGTGACGGCGGGGCAGCGCGGATTGAACCGGCAGCCGGCCGGATAGTTGGCGATCGACGGGACCACGCCCGAAATCTCGCGCAGCTTCTGGCGGCCGCGGCGCGCCCGCTCGCCGAGCCTCGGCAGCGAATCGATCAGGCCCTGCGTGTAGGGGTGGGTCGGCGTGGCGAAGATGGCGTCGGCCACCTGGCTCTCGACGATGCGGCCGGCATACATCACCGCGACCCGCTTGCACATGTTGGCGACCAGGCCGAGATCGTGGCTGATCATCAGGATGGCCGTGCCCTTGGCGGCGCACAGCTCGGCCATCAGGTCGATGATCTCGGCCTGCACCGTGACGTCGAGCGCCGTGGTCGGCTCGTCGGCGACCAGCAGGTCGGGACCGCAGGCCAGCGCGATGGCGATCATCACCCTCTGGCGCATGCCGCCCGAGAGCTGGTGCGGATAGTCCTTGATGCGCCGTTCGGGCGAGGGCACGCGGACCTGGCGCAGCGCATCCTCGGCGCGGTCCATCGCCTCGTTCCAGTTGGCGCCCTGGTGCAGCACGAACATCTCGGCGATCTGCCGGCCGACCGGCGACAGCGGATTGAGCGCCGTCATCGGCTCCTGGAAGATCATGGCGATGCGTTTGCCGCGCAGGCGGCGCATCTCGGCGGGCGAGACGTTCTGGATCTCCTTTCCGTCGAGGATGATCTTGCCGCCGGCCAGCGACAGCGGCCGGCGCAGCAGGCCCATCACCGACAGCGCCGTGATGCTCTTGCCGCAGCCCGATTCGCCCACCAGCCCGAAGGCCTCGCCGCGGCCGATCTCGAACGACACGTTTTCGACGGCATCGTAGGTGACGCCGTCGCCGGCCAGCGCGATGCGCAGGTTCTCGACCTTGAGGAGAGGCGTCGTCATGCGCGAGTCCTCATCCGCGCCGCGTGGTCGACTGCGGGTCGAGATAGTCGCGCAGGCCGTCGCCCAGCAGGTTGAGGCCCAGCACCGTGAAGAAGATGGCGAGGCCCGGAAACACCGAGAGCCAGGGCGCCGTGGTGATCTGGTCGCGGGCTTCCGACAGCATGCTGCCCCAGCTCGGGAAGGGCGGGCGGATGCCGAGACCGAGGAACGACAAGGCCGCTTCGGAGAGGATCGCGCCGCCCATGCCCAGGGTCGCGATCACGATCAGCGGCCCCAGGATGTTGGGCAGGATCTGGGTGAACATGATGCGCAGGTCGCCATAGCCCAGGATGCGCGCGGCCTGGATATAGCCCTGGCTCTTCAGCGACAGGACCTGGGCACGCGCGATGCGACAGGAATAGGACCAGCTGGTGAGGCCGAGCGCGATCACAAGGCTGAAGAGGCCGGGCCCGAGGATCGCCATGATGGCCAGCGCGAAGACCAGCGACGGGATCGCCAGCATCAGGTTGGTGAGGCCGCTCACCAGATCGTCCCACCAGCCGCCCCAGTAGCCGGCGGTGAGGCCCAGCGTGACGCCGATCAGGCTGTTGCAGACCTGGCTGATGATGCCGACGCTCAGCGACACGCGCGCGCCCCAGACGATGCGCGAGTAGATGTCACGACCCTGCGCGTCGGTGCCGAACGGAAACTCCCAGCAGGGCGGGATTTCGGCATTCATCAGGTTGGCGTCGAGTACCGGATCGGTCAGTGCGATCCACGGCGCCAGGAGCGCCGAGGAGATGGCGATGGCGACCAGGCCGCCGCCCACCCATAGGGAGGCGCCGCCCTTCAGGCGCAACCGGGGAAGCTTGAGGGCAATGCTCATCGGTACCGGATCCGGGGGTCGATCACGACATAGGCGATGTCGACCAGTGTGTTGATGACGAGGAAGAACAGCACGATCATCAGGATGCAGCCCTGGACCGTCGGCATGTCGCGCTGGAACACCGAGTCGACCATCAACGAACCGACGCCCGGCCAGGCGAACAGCTTCTCGACGACGACCGCCTGGCCCATCAGCGAGCCGAACTGCAGGCCGACGATGGTGATGACGAGGACCAGCGCGTTGCGCAGCACGTGCCATTCGACGACGCGGCGCTCGCTCATGCCCTTGCTGCGCGCCGTGCGGACGAAATCGGCATTGAGCACGTCGAGCACCGCGGCGCGTGTGGTGCGGGCGAGCAGGGCCATCGGGCCGACCCCCAGCGCGATGGCCGGCAGGATGAGGTTGCGCAATCCACCGTCGCCGTAGCCGAAGCTCGGCAGCCACTGGAGCTTGAGCGCAAACAGGTACATCAGCATCAGGCCGAACCAGAACTGGCTGAGCGAGAGGCCGGAAATGGCGCCGACCATGGCGGCGGTATCGACCAGGCTTCCGGGCCTGAGCGCGGCCAGGAAGCCCAGCGTGACGCCGACCAGGATGGCGAAGGTCATGGCCGCGAGCACCAGCTTCAGCGACGGCCAGATGCGCCCGGCCAGCATCTTGGTGACCGGCTCGCGCGTGCGGAACGAGGTACCGAGATCGCCCGTGGCGGTGGCCGCGACGTACTTGGCGAAGCGCTCGATCAGCGGATCGTCGAGGCCCATCTCCTTGCGCATGCGTTCCATGACCGCGGGGTCGATGGTCGAGCGCCCGTCCTCGTTCATGCCGGAGATGAAGCTGCCCGGCAGGACGGAGAAGAGCAGGAAGACGAGCGCCACAACGGCGAGCATCGTCGGGATGATGTTGGCGAGGCGGCGGCCAAGGACGAGGAGCATTTACTGAAAACTCCGGAGGCCCCTGCTCGAAATGCAGGGGACCTCCGACTTTCTATGTCGCCGGTTACTTGGCCGGGGAGCTGGCGTCGACCCAGATGTTCTCCGGGTACTGGTGCGTGATCTCGGTCGGGTTGGGCTGCAGGCCGTGGACCCACGGCTGGAAGGCCAGGACCGCCTTGTTGTAGTTGAAGAACCAGACCGGCGCCTCGTCATAGAGCAGGTTGTTGGCCTTCTTCAGGATCTCGTCGCGCTTGGCCATGTCGCCTTCCTGGGCGGCATCGTCGAGCAGCTTGTCGAAATCGGCATTGTTGAAGCCGGTGTAGTTGCAGGCCGTGCGCGGCGTCTTGGAGTAATAGCAGCGCAGGGTGGCGAGCGAATCAGGGCCGGTCAGGCTCGAGGCGATGAGCGACTGGTGATCGCCCTTCATCAGGATCTCGGTGAGCACCGTGACCTCGACCAGCTTCGGCTTGGCCTTGATGCCGACCTTCGCCAGCATCGGGATCACCGCTTCGACGATCGGCAGGCCCCAGCTCTCGTTCTGGCTGGTCGTCCATTCGAACTCGAAACCGTTGGGATAGCCCGCCTCGGCCAGCAGCTTCTTGGCCTTCTCCGGATCGTAGGGGTAGGGCTTGATGGTCTTGTCGAAGGAAGCCGACGAGGGCGGCAGCCAGCTGGTGGCGCGATAGGCCTTGTCCTTGACCAGGCGGGAGATGATCAGGTTGGAATCGATCGCATAGTTGATCGCCTGGCGCACCCGCTTGTCCTGGAACGGCTTGATCGAGTTCAGGTTCATGTGCATCGAGCGCGTGAACATCTCGGCCACTTCGAGGATGCCCTTGGAGAGCTGCGGATCGGCGCGATAGGCGACGTACTGCGCGGGTCCCAGGATCGAGGTGTCGATCTCCTTGTTGCGGAACGCGACGTCGCGGGCCGCGGCCTCGGCCATGATCAGCACTTCGAGCTTGTCGAGGTAGGGCTGGCCCGTCTTGTAGAATTTGTCGAAGCGGTCCATCGAGACGCGCGAGCCCGGGATGTGCTCCTTGAACTTGAAGGGGCCGAGACCGACCGGATTGGAGGCATAGTTGCCCTTCTCGACCTCCTCCTTCGGCAGGATCGCGGTCGAACCGCCGAAGAAGTAGTAGCCGGGGTCGACACGGTCGGTGATCGTCATCTCGAGCGTGTAGTCGTCGATCTTCTTCAGGCCGGAGATTTCCTTGGCGGTGCCCTTCTCGACATCGACCGCGCCCTTGATCAGGCGGACATAGCGGGCGCCGGGATAGCCCTTGCTGCCGTCCATGATGCGGGTGAAGGAGAAGATCACGTCGTCGGCCGTCATCTTGCGGCCGTTATGGAAGAAGGCGTCGTCGCGCAGCTTGTAGGTGTAGGTGAGGCCGTCGGCTGATGCGGAGACCGACTTGGCGAGCTCCAGCGACAGCTTGTTGGCGGCGGTGTCCCAGTTGTAGAGCGAGCGCTGCAGCGCCTTGCCGACGATGTCGTCCTGGGCCCGCGGCGTCACGTGCGGGTCGAGGCTGCCGAAGCTCGCGGCGTAGGGCGCGGTCATCCGAAGCGTGCCGCCCTTGCGCGGCGTCTCCTGCGCGTTCGCCGTGCCGGCGCCGATGACGGCGATCGCGGCGACCGCGAGCCATGCCAGTTTACGCATCAACCCATCCCCCTCGTGAACATTCTCGTTGGACCGCATTCCATCTTGCATTGTGCCTCCGTGCAAGAGGAATGCCTAAGCCGGCCGCAACCATGTCGAGAGAGTCGCATTACCCGAGCATGCAGGTGTCCGAGATCATGACCCGCGAGGTCGAGACGATCGCGCCCGATGCCTCCCTTCAGGCGGCCGCCGAGGCGATGGAAGCAATGGGCGTCGGTTCGCTACCTGTCTGTGATGGGAAGCGCCTCGTCGGGACGATCACCGACCGCGACATCGTCGTGCGGGCGGTGGCGGCCGGCTGGTCGCCGGTCGACGCCCTTGTGAAGGATTGCATGACCGAGGATGTCGCCTATGCCTTCTGCGACGAGGAGACCGAGGAAGTGCTCGAACGCATGAAAGTGCTGCAGGTCCGGCGTCTCGTCATCCTCGACCGCGACAAGAACCTGGCCGGCATCGTGGCCTTGGGCGACATCGCCACCGAGCCGGATGCCGCTGCGGCGGGCCGCGTCGGCGCCGCCATGGCGGAGATCTCCGAGCCGTCGAGGCCGCTAAAGTAGCCTGTTTGAATCCTCCCGACTGCGGAAGGATAAAATCGGCCCTCCCAACAACGACCTCACCCTGGGGAACACTCTGAAGGAGTGCGTCTCGAAGGGGGGGCACGAGCACACCGTCCATTGCCCATCCTTCGAGACAGGGCCTGCGGCCACTCCTCAGGATGAGGTTAGCGGGCCCTTCTAAGACGGGAAACCGCTACGCCGGAACGCAGTAGCCGTCGCGGCGAGGATCGCAGCCGCCGGTGAAGATGCCGGTCTCGGGATCGATCGCGACGCCCTGCATGCCGCCCACGCTCCAGGTCCATTCCGGACCGGTCGTGACGTTGTGGCCGAGCTTGCGCAGGTCGGCATGAACCTCCGGCGAGAGACGCGATTCGAGCAGCACCGCGGCGCCGTCGGTGAGGCGGCCGCGGGGCGCCTCGATCGCCTGCTGCAGCGGCAGGCCGAAATCGACATGCTGGACCATCGCCTGCGGCTGGGTCTGCAGGATGCCGTAGCTGCCCGGCGTGCCCAGCGCGAGGATCGGGGCGCCGTCCTTGGTCGAGATCGACGGCGCCATGCACATCGGGAGCTGCTCGCCCGGCTTCACGCGATTGGGGCTCTGCGGGTTCACGTCGGCCCAGTAGAGGAAGTTGTTGAGGCAGAGGCCGGTGCCGGGCACCACGACGCCGGACCCGAACACGCTGCCCAGGCTCTGCGTCAGGCAGATCACGTTGCCGTCCCGGTCGGCGATCGAGAACGACGTGGTGTGGCTCTCGTCGGGCGGCGAGACCGGCTCTTGCGGCGGCGTCCATTGTTCGGTCGGGCCGATCACCGGTTTGCCGTCGCGCACGCGGGCGCGCAGCGTCTCGACATGGGCGTCCGACAGGATTTCCGCCAGCTTCTGCGGCGTCGGCACGCCGGCCGCGATGCGGACGCCGGCGGCGAGGCGAACGGCACGCAGCACTGTGTCGACATGCTCGGTCGAATTGCGCTTCATCGCGGCGAGGTCGAAGCCTTCCAGGATGCGCAGCGTCAGCAGGAACTGGAAACCCTCGCAGGGCGGCGGCGGCACGTGGACGGTGCGGCCGCGATAGGTGACGGCGACCGGGTCGCGCCAGGTCGCCTTGGCGGCCAGCAGATCGTCCATGACCATGCAGCCGCCCAGCTCGGTCAACCGGTCGAGGATCTTCTGGCCGAGTGCGCCGCCGTAGAGCAGGCCGGGGCCTTCGCTGGCCAGCGCCTCGAGCGTGCGCGCCAGGTCGGGCTGCTTGAGCACGAAGCCCGGCTTCACGGTGCCCACGCCCGCCGTGTAGACGCGCGACCATTCCGGATGCAGCGCCTTGTGGCCCGCAAGGTCGCCGGCGATGGCCTGCATTTCCTCGAGGTTGAATTCGATCAGCTGGAAGCCGTCGCGCGCGAGGGCGATCGCCGGGGCGAAGAGCTCCGGCAGCTTCTTCTTTCCATGGCTGCTGTTCAGCTCGCACCAGCCGGCGAGATTGCCCGGTGCTCCGACCGCCAGCGCGCCCCGCTGGAGCTGGGATCGGTTGCTGAGCTTGTCGATCGGGAAGTTCTTTGAAATCGGCCCGACGAAGTCGAGCGTGCGGACGCGCTTCTCAGCGGCGATGTAGCAGGTTGCGACGCCGCGGCCGGCAAGGCCGGACATGTAGGGTTCGACGACGTTCAGTGCCGCTGCAGTCGCAACCGCTGCATCGAAGGCGTTGCCGCCGTTCGACAGGATGCGCGCGCCGGCCGCCGCTGCCAGCGGATGAGCCGCGGCCACCATGCCGTGCCGCGATGCGATTGTCGGACGCCTGCCGTGTTGCAGCATGAGATCTCCCCTTGAGCCGCGCGGATCGTGCCGCCTCTTTCGCGCTTCGGCCAGCGACAATTGCGCATCGGTGCTGCCGCTAGCATAAAGCGGCATGACAATCGGCCGGCGCAAAGCCCTCACGATCCTCGCCGCAGCGTCCGCCGCTGCATCTCCTGCACGCGCTCAATCATGGCCCACGAAGCCGCTCACCATCGTGGTGCCCTATGCGGCGGGAAGCGCCACCGATACGTTGGCTCGTCTCATGGCGGAGCAACTCGCGCCGCGCGTCGGCCAGCCGGTGATCGTCGACAACAAGGGCGGCGGCAACGGTTCGATCGCCGCCAACTACGTGGCCAAGTCCGCCCCCGACGGCTACACGCTGATGATCGCCACGGCGGCCACCCATGCCGGCAATCCCAACCTGATGAAATCGGTGCCCTACGATTCGCTGGTCGATTTCGCGCCGGCGGGCTTTTACGGCTTCATCCAGTTCGTCCTGCTGGTGCGCGCCGATGCCGGCATGGACACGCTTGCCGACTTCATCAAGCGCGCCAAGGCCAAGCCGACGCTGACCTCGGGCGCCGGCACGCCCTCGGCGCGTGTCATCACCGCGACCCTGGCAGAGCGCATCGGCACGGAGATCACCTACGTGCCCTACAAGTCCGCGCCGCAGGCGTTGGCTGATCTTCTGTCGGGCCAGATCGACATGACCTTCGCCGACGTGGCCATCGCGGTGCCGCAGGTGAAGGCGGGCAAGGTGAAGGCGCTGGTGATGGCCTCGGACTCGCGCTCGCCGCTGCTGCCCGAGGTGCCGACCTTCCAGGAAGCGGGGCTCGGCCAGTTCGCGCTCGACGCCTGGTTCGTGATCATGGCCCCGGCGAAGACGCCGCCCGAGATCGTGGCGCGGATCGATACGGCGGTGCAGCAGGTCGTGACCGATCCCGAGGTGATCAAGCGCCTGCGCGGGATCTCGTTCGAGCCGCAGCGCAAGGCACCGGAAGACGTCCGGCCCTTCATCAAGTCGGAAATCGAGAAATGGGGCCGGCACTCCAAGGCCGCCGGCATCGAAAAGGAATGAAGATGGCTGAGCAGAAGCGTCTCGAATTCGGCTGGTTCCTGCCCACGGCGGGCGACACCACCGCCTATGGGCTGGCCAGCGCCCAGGTGGCGCCGTCGCTCGACCTGTTCGACAAGGTGGTCGGTGCAGCCGAGGCGGCGGGCTTCGAATACATGCTGGTGCCGGTCCAGACCGCCTGCTGGGAGGCTTGGATCTCCAGCGCCATGATGGTGGCGCGCTCGAAGTCGATGCGCATGCTGGTGGCGGCGCGGCCGAGCTACATCAATCCCGTGCTGCTGGCCAAGATGATCACCGCCTTCGACCAGCTCTCGGGCGGGCGCATCTGCATCAACCTGATCGCCGGCCAGAGCGAGGCCGAGAATGCCTCCGAAGGCATCAAATGGGGCAAGGAAGAGCGCTACGAGATCATGGACGAGGAAGTCTCGATCCTGAAGGCGCTGTGGACGACGCGCGGGCCGGTTAACTTCGACGGCAAGTTTTATCAGCTCAAGGGCGCGCAGATCCGGCCCTATCCGCTGCAGCAGCCCCATCCGCGCTTCTATCTCGGCGGTGGGTCCAAGCAGGCCTGGGAGATTTCGGCGAAGCACTCCGACGTGCATCTCTTCTGGGGCGACACCTACGAGCGCATCCGCGCCAACATGGCCGAGATCAAGTCGATGGCGGCGCGCCACGGCCGCGAGAACGAGATCGGCTTCGGGATGCGCCTGCAGGTCGTCTGCCGGCAGACCGAGAAGGAAGCCTGGGACTTCGCCCATGGGCTGGTCGAACATGCGAGCGAGGCGCAGAAGGCCTTCGTGAAGGAACGCTTCGCCACCTCGGAGGCCAACCGCCGCGTGCGCGAATTGGCGGCGATCGGCGAGACCATCGAGCCGCATCTGTGGACCGGCATCACCCAGGTCCGCCCCGGCGCCGGCATCGCCATCGTCGGCGATCCCGAGCAGTGCGCCGACACCTTGCAGAAGTTCATCGACCTCGGCTGCCACTCCTTCTGCCTCTCGGGCTACCTGCACGACGAGGAGGCGGAGCGCTTCGGTAAATGGATCATGCCGATCCTGCGCGAGCGCAATCCTGGGCGCATGCTGGCGGCATAGGCCGAGCGAAGCTCCGCCCGCTACGCGCCACCTGCCCATTGTAATGGGGAGGAACGTGATCCCGCTTCGTCTTCACGGTAGACGTGGATCAGGATCCCTCACT
Organism: Reyranella sp.; assembly: GCF_965279625.1. GTDB lineage: Bacteria > Pseudomonadota > Alphaproteobacteria > Reyranellales > Reyranellaceae > Reyranella. Next base: position 2,683,647 of record NZ_OZ257251.1, on the reverse strand, counting down.
TCGCTTCTCTCAAAGCGTGAGCTGCCATGGCCCAGCCGACCTTGCCGGATTTCAGTGCCCGCCAGCTCGAGGCGGTCCTCGCCGTTGGCGAATATGGCAGCTTCATCGCGGCGGCGGCTCGGCTGCGCATCTCGCAACCGGCGCTGACGCGAACGATCAAGCGTATCGAGACCGCCCTGGGCGTTCGGCTGTTCGAGCGCAGCACGCGTCATGTCCAGATCACGCCGGCCGGCCGCGAGTTCGCGGCGGTGGCCGAGCGCATGCTGAACGACCTGCGAATCACGGTGCGTTCCATCCGAGAGGTGGCCGAAGAGCAGCGCGGCCGGCTGACCATCGCCAGCATCATGTCGGTCGCGAGCGGCGCCTTGCCCTTGTTGCTCGCGGCCTATCGCGCCGACCGGCCCGGCATCGAAATCCATGTGCAGGAGGGTGTGCACGGCAGCGTGCTCGAGGCGGTGCGCAGCGGCGTCGCCGATCTTGGCCTGGCCTATGTCGATGAATTGCCCGATGCGATGTCGGGCGAGGCGCTACAGCGCGAGACCTTCTGCCTCGTCGTGCCGCGCCGCCATCGGCTGGCCAGCCGCCCCACGGTCACGCTGGCCGAGCTGCGCGACGAGCCGTTGGTGGCGTTGCCGGGCGATTCACGCACCCGCCGTACGATCGATGCCGCCGCTTCGGTCGCGGGGGTCACGCTGCGCCAGATGACCACGGTCAGTCAGTTCGCGACCTTGATGGGCTGCGTGCGGGCGGGCGTGGGGCTCGCCATCGTCCCGACCGGCGCGACGGGCCACTTCCTGGGCCGCGATCTGCGCGCGGTCCGGCTCGGCGAGCCGAAACTGTCACGACGCCTCGGCATCGTGCTGTTGCGCGAACGCGAGCCGTCGCCGGCGGCGGCCGGTTTCCTCGCCCTGGCGCGGCGATCGTGGCCCAAGCCGGCCAGGCGTTGATACGCGAAATGGAATAATCGAGGCTATCAGCTTGCGGTTGGCATAGGCGCGCAGAAGTCTATTCTGCCGGGAAGCCGCCCGGTGTCATGTGCCCGGAGCGGTGGAGGAAACAGCGTGCAGTTTGCATCCCGATCCTATTCGGCCGACAGCATTTCGGCGGTTCAGGAACTCTATCATTCCAACGGCTGGACCGACGGTCTGCCCATCGTGCCGCCGACGCGCGAGGCCGTAGAAGCGTGCCTCGAATGGGTAATGATGCCGCCCGACCAGCTGATCGGCATCGAGCCGGTGCGCGGCCTCGCCATTACCGCCGAGAAGCTCGCGATCAACGCCGTGATGGCGGGCTGCCTGCCCATGCACTTCCCGGTCGTCGTGACGGCCTGGACCGCCATGATGCAGGAAGAATTCCTGATGCATGGCGCGACGGCGAGCACGGGCGGCTGCGCGGTGCTGATCATATTGAACGGGCCGATCCGGCTCGAGATTGGCGCCAGCGGCTCGTTCAATGCGCTCGCCAATTCCGACCGGGCGACGGCGGTCATCGGGCGCGCCATCCGGCTTTGCCTGATCAACCTGCTGGATGACCGACCGGGCGTGATCGACCGTTCCACACTCGGCCATCCCGGCAAGTTCAGCTACTGCGTCGCCGAGGACGAGGAGGACACGAGCTGGTTGCCGCTGGCCGAGCATCGCGGCGTGCCGAAGGGCGCGTCCTCCGTGACTGTGCTGGCGGCCGGCGCGCCGCGCCAGCTCATGAACGAATGGACCACGAAGCCGGAGGAGATCCTGGAAACCTTCGCGGCCGAGATGCGCGCCAACATGCGCCACTACTCGATCCATCCCGGCAACTACGCGCTGATCATCCCCAAGCAGCTGCGCGAGCATCTGCAGGCCGGCGGCTGGACCAAGGCCGACATCGCGACCTTCATCCATGAGCGCGCCCGCATCCATCGCCGCGAATGGGCCGATGTCGGCAAGGGCGCCGTCGTCCGCGACCGCGGCGACAGCGTCTATACCGCGATGGATTCCCCCGACCAGCTTCTGGTCGTGGCCGCGGGTGGACCGGCCGGCGGCTTCGGCGCCGTCATCCCGCCCTGGCTCGGCAACAAGAGCTATGCCGTGACGTTGCCGATCGGCGTCTGCGTCGATTGCGAACCTCCCAAGAAGTAAGAGGAAACACATGTTCGAAGTTCTCGACCCCACGCCGGGCACCGCCCCGCCCGCCGGCCAGCTCGCCCCGCGGCTCGACACGCTGGAAGGCAAGACGATCGGCTTCATCTCGAACGGCAAGGAAGGCACCAAGGGCTTCTTCAAGCACCTGGATCAGATCCTGCGCGAGGAATACGGCGTCGCCCAGGTGGTGAGCCGCACAAAGTCGAACTACAGCGCGCCGGCCGATCCCCACATCGTGGCGGAGATCAAGGGCTGGGATGCCGTCGTCTCCGGCCTGGGGGATTGAGGCAGCTGTTCATCGTGCAGTCTGCACGACTCAGTTACCGCTGAAAGACTGGACGTTCCCGCGTTCAGCGTGATGACGACCCGGTTCGCAAGTGCTGCCGACATGATGAGCCGCGTGCTCGGCATGCCGGGCTATGCCTTCGCCCAGATCGGCCATCCGGTCAGCAGCGCCACCGACGACCAGCTCCGCGACATGGCCCGCACGGCCATCGAGCAGGGCCTGGCGATGCTGGTGCGGCCCAAGGCCTGAATTCCCCACTCGGGCAACCCCGGACGACTTTTTGCGTTGTCCGGGGAACCATAGGGGAGTTTACGGCATGAAGCCGATGGCAATTTTGGGTGTTCTTCTGATCGCGATCGGCATCGCAGGCCTGGCGATCGACAATATCTCTTTCACCGAACGCAAGACCATCGTCGACGCCGGTCCACTCAAGGTCACGGCCGACGAACAGCGCACCATTCCCATTCCGACCATTGCCGGCATCGTCGCGGTGATCGCCGGCGCCGGCCTCCTGTTCATGGGCCGCGCCGCGCGCGGGTGAGGCTTCTTCAGCCCAGCGGCCAAGTGAAGCGGATGTTGTTCCTGGCGAGTCCGTCGAGAACAACCTGCTGACCGCCCGACTTCATCATCCATTCCAGGCGATGATCGCGATACTCGCGTCGGATCTGTCCCGACGCGAGGCGCTCGTGGGCGGTTGCCATGCCGGCGGCCGCCGCCTCGAACTCCCGGAAGGTCGCCGCGACCGACGGCCGTTCGATGAGCCGGTCCCGCCACCGTGCCAGCGCTGAGCCGGCCGGCGTTCCCAACCCATAGAAGAACGAGCGATTGAGGTAGGGCGCCACGCTGAGGTCGGCCCAGCCGAAGCTCTCGCCGTTGAACCAGGGCCGGTCGCTGAGCTTGTCGGCAAGCCAGGCCTGCAACTGGGCGGTCTGCTGCGCGGCGGTGGCCTTCATCTTCTCCGCCTGCTCGCCCTCGGCGCGCTTGAACCAGCGGATCTCGCTCAGGCCCCAGTTCACCGCTTCGTAGAGCGTGTCGCAGAGATCCTCGATCATCCGCGCCTCGGCGCGTGCCGCCGGATCGCGCGGCAGCAGGGGCGGCGAGGGATACCTGTCCTCGAGATATTCGAGGATGATCGTCGAATCGAAGATGCGCGCCTCGCCGTCGATCAGGGTCGGCACCTCGTTGCGCGGGCTGGCGGCGGCGAATGCGCCACCGGCCGTGCCGGTGCCCAGCGCGGCGGGTGTCTCGACCGTGAAGTCGAGTCCCTTCTCGCGCAGCGCGATCTTCACCTTCTGGGCGTAGGACGAGAGCGGATGTTCGTAGAGCAGCATGGCGCGTACTCCGTTCAGGGAATCTCCATCCGGACCGCGATGGCGGCGCTGGCGATCACCGCCGGATCGTTGTTCTCGGGATCGGCGATATCGAGACCGCCCTTGACCACCTTCACCGTGACGATGCCGTGGGGCAGGGAGGCCTTCACCTTCTCTGCGTCGACCTTGTCAGGCTGCTGCACGCCGATCGTGACGTCGACGAACATGCCGGTCTTGGTGTCGATCTTGAGGGTCCGGATCATCGCGAGCGACGAATGGTGCAGGGCGTCCTGCACGGCGCGCAGCGCGGCCTTGGTATAGTCGCCCCCGTGCAGGTCGTTGCCGGTGCCGAGTTCGAGGATCACGCGCTTGGCGGTCATGGGCTTGGCTCCCTTACAGGTCGAGGCGGACGATGGCGGCCGCCTGGGCGATCACCGTCTTGTCCGTGCCGGCTTCGTTGTCGATCTCGAGGCCGCCCTCGACCACCTTCACCGTGCCGGTGCCGTGCGGCAGGACCGCCAGCACCTGCGCGGTGTCGACCTGGTCGGGTTGCGGCACGCCGATCAGGACCTCGACCACCATGTCGTCGCTCGACTTGCCGAGCGCCGTCGCGATCGTGAGCGAGTTGTGCCACAGCGCGTCACGCAGGGCGCGGACTGCCGCCTTGGTGTAGTCGCCGCCCCGGATATCGGTGCCCATGCCGATCTCGAGGGCCACCTTCTTCAACGCCATGGCTTTCTCCTGTTCAGGGCTTCGCGAGGCCCGCCTTGATGAGCAGCGGCTTCACGTCGGCATAGTATTTCTCGGCGAAGGCGCGGAACTCCGCGGGGCTCTTGTCCCACGGTACCTGGATGAACTTCGCGAGATACTCGGTCACCTTCGGTTCGGTCGAGGCCTGCTTGAAGGCCTGGTAGAGCGTGTCAACGACTTCCGGCGCCATGCCCTTGGGGCCGAGCAGGCCGTACGGGCTCTGGCCCACGACGTTCACGCCGAGCTCGATCATCGTCGGCACGTCGGGATAGCGCGGGATGCGCTTCTCAGTCGCGAAGGCCAGGACGCGGCACTTGCCGTCGTCGACGAAGGGTGCCCACTGGGCGGCGTCGGCGATGAACTGGATCTCGCCGCTCATCAGCGCCTGCATCCATTCCGCGCCACCCTTGTAGGGGACGTGGGTGAACTTCGCGCCGGTCGCCTGCTCGACCTCGATCATCATGAGCTGGCCGGTGCCGCCGACGCCCGAGGTGCCGTAATTGTACTTGTCCGGGTCCTTCTTGCCGGCCGCGATCATGTCCTGGAAGGTCTTCCACGGAGAATCGGAGCGTACGACGATCCCCATCGTGTAGCCCGAGAGCCCGGTGATGTAGGTGAAGTCGGTCAGCGGATTCCAGTTGGTCTGCTGATAGTGCGGATAGCGCAGCGTGTTGATGCTCATCACGGCCAGCGTGTAGCCGTCGGGCTTGGCGTTGAGCAGCATGGCCGGCGCCAGCGTGCCGGCCGCACCCGGCTTGATGTCGATGATGATCTGCTGGCCCAGGATCTTGCCCACCGCCTCGGCGAGCAGGCGCATGTGCACGTCGGTGACGCCGCCCGCGGCGAAGGGGTTGTAGATCGTGATCGGCTTCTCGGGCTTCCAGCGGGGCTGGGCGTTCGCCAGCATTGGCGCGGTGAGCGCCGTCGCGCCGGCCAGGGCGGCAAAGCGGCGGCGGCTGATCGAGACCGGCTGGGACATGAACGCTCCTCCTGTTTTTCTTCTTAAGTCTTGCACACATCGAAACGGCTGCACGAGGCAGCCGTCCGTTCGTTCCATAGCGTTTCGGCGAAGGCGCGTTAAGCGCTACTTCCGGCGTGCGGCGTCGATGCTCCACGGGCCGGGGCCGGCCGCGGCGATGTAGAGGAAGACGAAGCAATAGAGGATCGCAAGCTCGCCGGCGTTGAGGATCGGAAAGAAGCCGCGCGGGGCGTGGGCCATGAAGTATGCGACCGCCATCAGGCCGGAGAGAATGAAGGCGACGCTGCGGGTGAACAGGCCGAGGATGAGCAGCACACCCCCCACCAGCTCGAGGATGCCGGCGATGCCCGGCGGTGACATCGGATTGACGTTGGCGAACATCGGGACGACCGGAATCTTGAGGTACTTGGCCGTGCCATGCTGGAGAAAGAGCAGGCCGCTGATGATTCGCAGGACGCTGAGCAGGCGCGGCGCCCACGAAGTGCCGAGAGCATCGAAATTCATTGCGACAATTCCCCAAAAATAAAACGCACTTTGGCCATCCTGAAGGGCGCGCGGCTTTTCGACAAGCGGTTGCTCGGTAACCCGGTCACCATCTCGTCAGTAGTCCTCGCACTTCGCTCGGGCTTTGCTATGATCAGGCACGATCGGTCGAAAGAACCGGCAGAAGTACAAGCAATAAGCGGCCCGAGGCCGCGCGTGTGGAGGAAGAATGGCGACGGTCGAAGTCCGCACCGTGCGGAAGGCGTTCGGGCCTGTAGAAATTCTACATGGCGTCAGTGTCGACATCGCCGATGGCGAGTTCGTGGTGCTGGTCGGCCCCTCGGGGTGCGGCAAGTCCACCCTGCTTCGCATGCTGGCGGGGTTGGAAAACATCACGTCGGGCGAGATCGCGATCGGGGGGCGGGTGGTCAATACCGTGCCGCCCAAGGACCGGGACATCGCGATGGTGTTCCAGAACTACGCGCTCTACCCGCACATGACCGTCTACGACAACATGGCCTTTTCGCTGACGCTCGCGAAGGCACCGAAGTCGGTGATGGACGAGGAAGTCGGCCGGGCCGCCAGGATCCTGGGGCTCGAGCAGCTCCTGCATCGCTTCCCGCGCCAGCTCTCCGGTGGCCAGCGCCAGAGGGTCGCCATGGGCCGCGCCATCGTGCGCAACCCGCAGGTCTTCCTGTTCGACGAGCCGCTCTCCAACCTCGACGCCAAGCTGCGCGTCCAGATGCGCTCGGAGATCAAGGAGCTGCACCAGCGGCTCAAGGTCACGACCGTCTACGTCACGCACGATCAGATCGAGGCCATGACCATGGCCGACAAGATCGTGGTCATGAACAACGGCCATATCGAACAGATCGGCGCGCCGCTCGAACTCTATGACCGGCCGGCCAACCTGTTCGTCGCGGGCTTCATCGGCTCGCCGGCCATGAACATGGTGAAGGGCACCGTCTCGAACGGCGCGCTCCGCATGGAGGACGGCACGGCCTGGCCGTTGCCCGCCAATGGCAGCCGCCCGGCCGACGGTCCCGCCGTATACGGTGTGCGGCCCGAGCATCTCATGCTCGATCCCGGCGGCATTCCGGCCACCGTCCAGGTGGTCGAGCCGACCGGATCGGAGACCCAGGTCTTGATGAAGATCGGCGGCCAGCCGGTGATCGGCGCCTTCCGCGAACGTGTTACGGCGAAGCCCGGCGAGATCCTGCCCGTGAGGCCCGATCCCGCCCTGGTCCATCTGTTCGACCAGCAGTCGGGCCAGCGCCTCTGAGAACGGGGAAAAAAAGACAGACGATAATCAACAAAGGAGGAAACAATGGCGTTCATCATCAGGCGGCGTGAGTCGATCATTCTCGGTGCCGCGGCGGCGGCGATGGCGATGGGCCGCGCAGCCAACGCCCAGTCGGAGATCCCCAAGGCCGACGTGCCCGCGCCCAAGCTGCCGATCGAGAAGGGCGCGACGCTCCGCCTGATACGCCCGGCGCGCTTCGTCGAGCCGGACGAAGTGATCTTTCGCGCCAATAGCGCCAAGTTCGCCAAGGAGACCGGCGTCGAGGTCAAGGTCGACTTCGTGGGCTGGGAAGACATCCGCCAGCAGACCGCCGTGTCGGCCAACACCGGCGCCGGCCCCGACGTCGTCCTGGGCTGGGCTGAGGATCCGCACATCTACGCCGACAAGGTGGTCGAACTCAGCGACGTCGCGGAGTATCTCGGCAAGAAGTATGGCGGCTGGATGTTCCTCGGCGAGAAGTTCGGCAAGAGGGCCAAGACCAACAACTGGATCGGCCTGCCGATGGGCGGCACCGGCGGCCCGCTCGTCTACCGCGCCTCGGCCGTGAAGGAAGCCGGATTCGACAAGGTGCCGACCACGCTGCCCGACCTGTTGAAGCTCTGCCAGCAGCTCCAGAAGATCAAGAAGCCGGCCGGCTTCGCGCTCGGCAACGCGGTGGGCGACGCCAACGGCTTCGCCAACTGGATGCTGTGGGCCCATGGCGGCTCGCTGGTCGACGAAGACGGCAAGGTCACCATCAACAGCAAGGAAACGGTCAACGCGCTCAACTACATGAAGGAGCTCTATCCGACCTTCATCCCGGGCACGATGTCGTGGAACGACATCAGCAACAACCGGGCCTATGCGTCGAACGAGCTGTTCTTCACGGCCAACGGCGTGTCGATGTACTTCGCGCTGAAGAACGATCCGGCGACCAAGGCCATCGCCGACGACACCGAGCACGCGCTGCTGACCCAGGGCGTGGCGAGCTCGACGCCGATGAGCGCCACGGTGCTGAACGCGATGGTGTTCAAGCACACCAAGTTCCCCAATGCCGCCAAGGCCTACCTCACCTTCATGATGGAGGCCGAGCAGTACGATCCCTGGCTGACCGGCTGCCTCGGCTACTGGGCGCATCCGCTCAATGCCTACGACAAGAGCAAGGTGTGGACGAGCGATCCCAAGATCGAGATCTATCGCAACACCATGAACAACCGCTTCTGGAGCGGCTACAAGGGTCCGATCACCCAGGCCGCCGGCACGGTCGCGGCCGAATACATCCTGGTCCAGATGTTCGCCTCGGTGGCCGCGGGCCAGGCGACGCCGGCCGATGCCGCCAAGGAAGCGGAGCGCCGCACGCGCCGCTACTACCGCTAAGGCGTAGTTCGGAAAGGGCGCGACCGAACCACGGTCGCGCCGCTTTCCCGCTCTCCGGAGGGAAGATGACCGTCGCCACGATGACCGACTGGAACCGGACCCGAATACAGCAGGGTTGGCTGGCGCGCCTGTTCGACAACAAGGCGTTCCTGATTTTCATGTGCCTGTTGCCGGCCTGCGGCCTGCTGATGGTGTTCCTCACCTATCCGCTGGGCCTCGGCATCTGGCTGTCCTTCACCGACACCAAGATCGGCGGTACCGGCAAGTGGATCGGTCTCGATAACTTCGAGTACCTGCTGGAGGACCCGCAGTTCTGGACGGCGGTGTTCTACAGCGTCTTCTACACGGCCGTCGCGACGTTCGGAAAGTTCGCGCTGGGCCTCTGGCTCGCGCTGCTGCTGAACCGGCACCTGCCGATGAAGAACCTGCTGCGGGCCATCATCCTGCTGCCGTGGATCGTGCCCACCGTTCTGTCGGCGCTGGCCTTCTGGTGGATCTACGACCCGCAGTTCTCGATCATCTCCTATCTCGCCACCGACGTGGTGGGCATCCGCGACAAGCCGTTCGACTTCCTGAGCACGACCTGGCCCGCGCGCTGGTCGCTGATCGCCGCCAACATCTGGCGCGGCATCCCGTTCGTGGCGATCTCGCTGCTGGCCGGCCTGCAGACGATCTCGCCATCGCTGTACGAGGCCGCCCTGCTCGACGGGTCCACGGCCTGGCAGCGCTTCCGCTACATCACCTTCCCGCTGCTGCTGCCGATCCTGGCGATCGTGATGACCTTCTCGATCATCTTCACGTTCACCGACTTCCAGCTTGTCTATGCGATCACCCGCGGCGGGCCGATCAACTCGACCCATCTGATGGCGACGCTCGCCTTCCAGCGCGGCATCGCCGGTGGCGAGCTGGGCGAGGGCGCGGCGATCGCCGTCGCCATGATCCCGTTCCTCGTGTTCGCCACGCTGTTCAGCTACTTCGCACTCGCGCGCCGCAAGTGGCAGCAGGGAGAGGCCAATGACTAACGTCGCCACAGAGGCGCTGACGCCAACCAATGCCACCGCGCCTCCCGACGACATGGTCTGGGAGAGCCGCGGCCGTCGCATGGTGACGATCTACGTTCCGCTGATCTGCTTCGTCATCATCCTGCTGTTTCCGTTCTATTGGATGGCGATCACGGCCTTCAAGCCGAACGCCGAGCTGTACGACTACAAGACCTACAATCCGTTTCTGATCGGCAGCCCGACGCTCGATCACATCTACAAGCTGCTGTTCCAGACGGCGTACCCGAAGTGGCTGCTGACCACGATGGGCGTGGCCTTCTGCGCGACCTTCCTGTCGCTGTTCTCCAGCGTGCTGGCGGCCTACGCCATCCAGCGCCTGCGCTTCAGGGGCAGCCAGTATGTCGGCCTCGGCATCTACCTCGCCTATCTGGTGCCGCCGTCGATCCTGTTCATTCCGCTGGCGACGACGGTCTACCAGCTCGGCCTGTTCGACACGCCGCTGGCGCTGATCCTGACCTACCCGACCTTCCTGGTGCCGTTCTGCACGTGGCTGCTGATCGGCTACTTCAAGTCGATCCCCTACGAACTCGAGGAATGCGCGCTGATCGACGGCGCGACGCGCCTGCAGATCCTGCGGCGCATCACGCTGCCGCTTGCCATACCCGGCCTGATCTCGGCCGGCATCTTTTCGTTCACCCTGTCATGGAACGAGTTCATCTACTCGCTGGCCTTCATCCAGAGCAGCGAAAAGAAGACCGTCCCGGTCGCCATCCTGACCGAGCTCGTGTCAGGGGACGTCTACCAGTGGGGGTCCCTGATGGCGGGCTCGCTTCTGGGCTCGCTGCCGGTCGCGATCTTCTATTCGTTCTTCGTCGACTATTACGTCTCCTCCCTCACCGGAGCGGTGAAGGAGTAAACCTTCGCGCCTCAGGCGATCGGGCTCGGTGGACCCGACGGGTGAGGGACCGGCGTCGGCTGATCTTCCGGCATCGGCATGTCGGGCTGCGCCGGCATTTCCGGTGGCACTGGATCGACCTTGCCCGGCGCGGGCGGAACGGACGGAATCTCGCGCGGCGGATCGGCGGCCTGGTACGTCATCGTAAACCTCTCCTGTTTGTTCGTTCTGGCCCCAAAATGAATGCCCGCCTTGAGGCGGGCATTCTGCTTCGAGGCGTCAAGGACTAGTGGTCCTTGTTCTGCGGCTGCTGAGGCTGACCAGGCTTCTGGTTGGGCTGCTGGTTCTGCTTCTGCTGCTGTTCGCGCTGGACCTGCTCGCGCTGCTGGCGATCGCGATCCTGCTGCTGGGAGGGATTCTGCTTCTGGTCGTTCATGGTGTTTCTCCATGTTCGCCGCGCCCGCCGGAATGGCGACCGCTACTTACAAAACGCCAGCTGCGGGAACGGGGTTGCACGTTCTGCCGTTTCTTGGACTGAAGATGCACCGTTCGAGAAGCAATTGGTTTCCGAGATTTCGATGGTCCGCTCGATTGCAGTAACGACGTTCCTGGCGGCGGCGTTGGCCGCCGCACCACCATTCGCGTTCGCCGCAGATGAGGCCGGGTGCGCGGCAGAGTGGGCGCAGGCGGATGTCGACAAGGACGGCGTGATCGCCGGCCCGGAGGCCGACCGTTACATTGCCTACATCCGCATTCGGGCGCAGGCGGAGCCCAAGGACGGCCGCATCACCCAGGACGCCTTCATGCAGGCCTGCCGAGGCGACGTCTTCAAGGCCCAAGCGCCTGACCCTGGTGCGCCGTTGAAGGGTGCCAACTCCTTTACCGAGGCGCAGGCCCAGGATCGCGCCGTCGCTGCGGGCTACACCGACATTGCGACACTCTCCAAGGACGCTGACGGCATCTGGCGCGGAACCGCCCGCAAGGGCGGTGCGCCGGTGAACGTTGCCATCGACTTCAAGGGCAACGTGGTTTCGCACTAGCAGTTCAGCAGGAGGTTCATCGTGAAGACGATCACGCGCGTCTACGACACGTATGCGCAGGCCAGGCACGTCGTCGCCGATCTCGAGGCTGCCGGCGCACCCTCATCCGACATCAACATCATCGCCAACCGGTACGTCTGCGAGGAGACGCTGCGCGGCGAGCAACCTTCACGCGCCGGTGCGGGAATCGGCGCCGCTCTCGGCGGCACGGCGGGCTTGCTGGCGGGCCTGGGCCTGATCGCCATTCCCGGGCTGGGGCCGGTCGTGGCGGCCGGTGCCCTGGCGGCGACGGCAGTCGGCGCCGTTGCGGGCGCGGCGACCGGCGGCCTGGTCGGCGCTCTCGTGTCGTCCGGCGTGCCGCAGCGGGAGGCGGAGGTCTACTGCGAAGCGGTGCGCCGCGGCGGCACGATGGTGAGCATGCGAACGTCGGAAGCCGACGAGCAGCGCGTGCTCCTCATCATGGACCAGCATCGCCCGATCGACTACGTCGCCCGCGAGACCGATTATCGTACCGCTGGGTGGACGCGCTTCGATCCGCAGGCCGAGCCCTATACGCCCAGCCAGTCCGATATCGAGCGCCTGCGCCGGCCCTACGCGAAGCTATAGCCGGCTACTGCTCGGGTACCTTGCCGATTCGCTCCACCGCGACTTTCAGCCGTGCAGCATCCTTGTCGAGGAAGGTCTTGAACTCCGCCGCATCGAGATAGGCGATCGGCGTCTCGACTTTCGCCATGGCCTCCTTGAACTCCGGGTCGTCGGCCGTGCGCTTCACCGCATCGCGCAATGTCGCCAGGATCGGTGCGGGCGTCGCTGCCGGCGCGAACAGTCCCGACCAGATGTAGAAGGTGGCGTCGTAGCCCAGTTCCTTCATGCTCGGCACGTCGGGCATGGAGGCGAGGCGCTTGTCGCCCCACACCGCGAGCGCCCGCATCTTGCCGGCCTTGATCTGCCCCATCGCCGCCGACGGGCCCGAGGCCAGGGCGTCGATCTGGCCGCCCAGCAGGGCTGCGACCGCCGGTCCGCCGCCCTGATAGGGAATGTGGAACAGCTTGATGCCCGCGGCATCGGCGAAGATTTCCATGGCCACGTGAAGCGTGCCGTAGACGCCCGACGATCCATAATTGATCGTCCCGGGCTTCGCTTTCGCAGCCTCGACCAGATCCCTCAGCGTCTTGTAGGGCCCGTCCTCGCGCACGACGAGCACCGTGGGATCGGCACTGATCAGGGCGATGGGCGCGAACTGGTCGAGCTCGTAGGCGGGCGCACGGCCCTGCAGGCGATCGGCCACCGGCAGGACCGAGATCGACGACAGCGCCATCAGGATTGTGTAGCCGTCCGGTGCCGCGCGCGCGGCCTGTGCCGTGCCCACCGCGCCGCCGGCGCCGCCCTTGTTCTGCACGACCACCGACTGCTTCAGTAGCTTGCCCATCACATGCGCCGTCGGCCGGCCCGTGATGTCGGCCACGCCGCCGGGCGGGAAAGGCACGATCATCGTGATCGGCCGCGACGGATAGGCCTCCTGGGCCTGAACCGGAAGGCCGAACGGCAGCATCGCCGTGCCGGCCAGAAGGGTACGCCGCTTCATGTTTCCTCCCTTGACGTCTTGGTTGATTACTTGCCCTTGGAGCCTGCCTTCGCCGCGCCGGTTCGCGCGCCGGGATAGGTCGCGGTGAAGCCGAACAGGGTCGAGAGCGCATCCGGCACCATGATCTTGTCGAGGTCCTGCAGGCCCGCGGTCTTGGTCGGCTTCAAGCCCAGCACCAGCGGACCCTTGGGCGCCTTCCAGTCGGCGATGAAGGAGGAGACGGCGTCGAGCGCCTTCAGCGTCTCGCCGGTCTGCGCCTGGGCGAAGCCGGCCAGCGCGTCGAGCGCGGTCGTGATCAGTTCCTCGGGCTTGATGCCTTCCTCGCTGGCGACGGCGGGGACGAGCTTGCCCAGCAGTTCCTTGTCGTCGATCGTGAAGGAGGCGCTGCGCAGCCGGCCCTCGTCCTTGGCGGTGTCCATGTCGGTGTCGTCGCTCACCCCGTCCACGATCATCGACAGGGCAAAGCGCGCCTGACCGCGCAAGGTCACTTCCAGCATGTTGAGGGTCAGGACCTTGGCGGCCGTGTCGATGCGGTAATCGAGCGCGATGTCGAACGGCACCTTGGGGACGCCGTAGGGTTCGAGGGCGGCGAATATCTCGTCGTCGCCCGTCATGCCCTCCATCCTGAGCCTGGCAAACCGCGGCGCGCGATCGTCCTTGGAGTCCTTCCTGAGGCGATCGAAGTCGAGTTCCTCGACCGTCACCTTGTCGATCTTGATGGTGCTTTCCTTGTCGCCCGTCGCGGCGTTGGCCGGAACGATCGCGACGACGTCGTTCAGCACGAAGCCCGAGGCACCCAGCGGCTGGGCGCTGGCATAGCTCAGGGTCTTGAGCTCGAACTGGGGCTTGATCTCCTTCTCGAAACGCTCCAGCCCGTTCTGCGCCCAGGAGCCGGTCGCAAAACCGATCAGCAGCAGCGCCGACACCAGCGCCGCGAAAACTACCCGCATGAACCCGTCTCCTCACCCGATGGCCGAAGATAGCACGGACACTCACGGGCGCAGACCGCCCGCCGCTCCTATACCAAGGGAGGAATCGCTTCTGTCACACGGTCGGGGCATGGTGCGTCATCGACCACCCGAAGGAGACGACAGATGATCCGTAAGGCAAAGGCCGAATGGCGCGGCACGGGCAAGGACGGCACCGGCGGCCTCACCAGCGATTCCGGAGTCCTGGCCGGAACGCCCTATTCCTTCAAGACCCGTTTCCAGGGCGAGAAGGGCACCAATCCCGAAGAACTGATCGCCGCCGCCCATGCCGGCTGCTTCACCATGGCGCTCGCGTTCCAGCTGCAGACGGCGGGCTTCACGCCGACCCTGCTCGAGACCGAGGCGGCGGTCTCGCTCGACCAGGACGGTCCGGGCTTCAAGATCAGCAAGTCGGCCCTGACCCTGGTCGCCGAGGTGCCGAACCTCGACCAGGCGACCTTCGACAAGCTCGCCGAGGCGGCCGAAAAAGGTTGTCCGGTTTCCAAGTTGCTCAACGCCGAGATTACGCTCCACAAGACTTTGAAGTAGGTTCCGGCTCTCAAGATCGGGTGCGCCGCATGGAGCGGCGCCCCGCAAGCCGGGGGAGATTTTTTAGATGATCCGCAAGTTCGCCTGTTCGCTTGCGTTGGTGGTCCTGCCACTCGTGGCGGCTTCCGCCCAGACGCTCAAGAAGGAAGACGCGGAGAAGATGGTGATCGGCCTCTACGCCGTTTCCATTGCCGTCGACACCTGCGACCTCGACATGACCAAGGACCAAGAGACGCGCCTCGAATTCTGGATCGCGTGGGCCGAGAAGCAGCTCAACATCGCGGACCGCAAGCTCGACAAGACTTACGACACGATGGAAAAGGAAGCGGAGAAGAACAAGAAGGACTTCTGCGAGAAGATGATGCCGATCGCCAAGCAGGCGCTGAACGAGCTTCCGCCGGCGATGTAGGGCTGAGCGAAGCTCAGCCCGCGAAGCGGCAGGACATTGCCTTGGCAATGTCCGGGAGCGCCGAAGAAAGAACGACCACAATCCCTACTTCAGCGCAATCCAGGCCGGCGCGTGGTCGCTGGGGCTTTCGCGCCCGCGTTCTTCCCGATCGACACCGCCGCGCTTCAGGCGCGCGGCGAGATTGGGGCTGAGCAGCAGATGGTCGAGGCGCAGGCCGCCATCGCGCTCCCAGCGATGCCGCTTGTAGTCCCAGAACGTGTACATCGGCTTGTCGGGATGGAGAGCGCGCAGGCTGTCGGTCCAGCCCTGCGCCAGCAGCTTCCCGAAGGCCGCCCGTGGCGCCGGCTGGACCAGCGCATCGTCCTTCCACGAGCGCAGCGAATAGATATCGAAATCGGTCGGCACGATATTGTAGTCGCCCGCCAGCACCACGGGCACGCCGCTCTTCAGAAGGGATGTCGCGTGGCGCTGCAGGCGGCGCAGCCAGTCGAGCTTGTAGTCGAACTTCGGGCCCGGCTGCGGATTGCCGTTGGGTGCATAGAGGCATCCGACGATCAGCCCCTTCACCGCTGCCTCGATGTAGCGGCTCTGGTCGTCGCTGCGATCGCCGGGCAGGCCCTTTCGCGTCAGGACCGGCTCGGCCCTGCGCCCGAGAATGGCGACGCCGTTCCATGTCTTCTGCCCCTGCCAGACGGCGTGATAGCCGGCGCGCCGCAGCTCGGCCGCGGGAAAGGCCTCGTCGGCCGCCTTGAGTTCCTGCAGGCAGACGATGTCGGGCTTCGCACGCTTCAGCCAGGCCAGCAGGTTGGGCAGGCGCCGGTTCACGTTGTTCACGTTGAAGGTGGCGATCTTCATGTCGCTAGCGGTATCCCGCCGCCTGCAGCTCGAAGAGCTCGGCATAGCGGCCTTCCTGCGCCACCAGCTCCTCGTGCGTGCCCTGCGCCTCGACCTTGCCCTCGGCCAGCACCAGGATGCGGTCGGCCATGCGGACGCTCGAGAAGCGGTGCGAGATCAGCACCGCGGTCTTGCCCTTGCTCAGCTCCTTGAAGCGCTGGAACACCTCGAATTCGGCCCGGGCATCGAGGGCGGCGGTCGGTTCGTCGAGGATCAGCACCTCGGCCTCGCGCATGTAGGCGCGGGCGATGGCGATCTTCTGCCATTCGCCGCCGGACAGTTCGACGCCGTTCTTGAAGCGCTTGCCGATCATCTGGTCGTAGCCGCGGGGCAGCCGCGCGATCACCTCGTCGGCCTGGCTGCGGCCGGCGGCGCGCGCGATGCGCTCATGGTCGTCGCGCGCCTCGACCCGGCCGACCGCGATATTGTCGCCGGCCGGCAGGTTGTAGCGGACGAAGTCCTGGAAGATGACGCCCATGCTGCCGCGCAGCTCGTCGAGCCCATAGTCGCGCAGGTCGCGGCCATCGAGCAGGATGCGGCCTTCGTCGGGATCGTAGAGCCGCGTCAGCAGCTTGACCAGCGTGGTCTTGCCGGCGCCGTTCTCGCCGACCAGCGCCACGACCTCGCCGGCCTTGAGGGTGAAGGAGAGGTGGCGCACCGCCCAGCGCTCGGCGCCGGGATAGATGAAGCCGACATCCTCGAACACGAAGCCGTCGCGGATCGGCTTGGGAAAGGGCAGGGGATTGGCCGGCGAGTGAATCTCCGGCTGGACCTCGAAGAAGGAGAAGAGGTCGTCGAGATAGAGCGCCTGGCCGGCCACCGAGGAGAAGCCGCTCAGCAGCGATTCGAGCAGCGTGCGCAGGCGGCGGAACGAGCCGGCCAGAAAGGTCAGGTCGCCGACCGAGAATTCGCCGGTCAGCGTGCGCCACGCGATGTAGGCGTAGGCGAAATAATAGCCGATCGTGCCGATGGTGGTGAACAGCCCGCCCCAGCCGGCACGGCGCAGCGCGAGGCGGCGGTTGGCCTCGTAGAACGAGGTCGCGAGGCGCCGATAGCGATCGATCAGGAATCCGTTCAGCCCGAAGATCTTCACTTCCTTGGCGGTCTCGGCGCTGGCGGCGGTCTGCCGGACATAGTCGAGTTCCCGCCGCTCGGGTGTGCGGCCGAAATCGAGCGAATAGCTCTTGGCATTGAAATGCGCCTCGCCGAGGAAGGCGGGCACCAGCGCCACCAGCAGCAGCACGATCAGCCAGGGCGCGAAGACGATGAGACCGGCGGCGAGGCTCGCCACCGTCACCAGGTCCTGGGCCTGCGAGAACAGCTGGCTCATCAAGGTCATGCGGCCGCTGGTCTGGCGTCGCGCCCGCTCCAGCTGGTCCTGGAATTCGGCATCCTCGAAATCCTCGAGGTCGAGCGTCGCGGCATGCTCCATCAGACGCACGCTCGAGCTGGTGCTGACCCGCTCGGCCAGCAGCCCGTCGAGCAGGGAGACGATGCGCCCCAGCACGTCGGCCAGCACCGCCACCGCGAACTCGGCCCCCAGCAGGAGCCCGAGCCGGTTGAGATGGCCGCTGTCGAGCCATTGCGGCAGGGTCGTCGGCTTGTCTTGCAGCTGCACCAGCATCACGACGTCGTCGATGATCAGCTTGCCGATGTAGAGCGTGGCGACCGGCAGCAGGGCGCGCATCAGGCGCAGCGCGATGGTGGCGGCGGTCAGCCGCGGGCTGGTGGCCCAGACCATGGCGAGGAAGGGCCGCAGGTTCCTGAGCGCGCCGACGCGCTCGCGGAATGAGCTGGCGCTGATCGTCGACGGTGAAGGCATCCCGGCTCAACCCCGGCGACGGGGTGCTGGTTCCGGCTCAGTCATCTGGCAGGGACTGTGCATCCAGCCACTGCCGCGCGAGGTGCAGTTCGCGGAAGATGGCGAGCGGGCGCCGGGCTGTCGCGGCGGCGGCAAAGGTCTTTGCCTGGCCGAAGCTGGTGTCGGACGCGGCGACGATCGCCAGCGGCCCGACCTGTCCATGCTGGGCATAGAGCACGACCCGCGCGCCCAACGCCCGCAGGTTCTCGTCGCTCAGCGCCTCGGGCGTGTGGGTGATCTCGAAGATCTTGCGATAGCCCATCGCGCCCTCGGCGGTGACGCCGGCGAAATAACGCTCGATGTCGGCCACCGTCACCTTGCCCTTGGCAACGGCGACGACCAGGCGGTCGGGATGCGAGATCGTCCACTGGACGGGCATGGGTGAATTCTAGCACGGAATGGATGACGCGCGGGACCCGGAGACGGCATAGTGCGGCCTCCGGGGGAGTACCATGAGCATTCGCGTTTTTACCGTCGTCCTCGTTGCCACGCTTCTGGCGGCCCTGATGCCGGCCAGCGCCGAACTTCTGCCGACCCCGCCGGGCTGGCAGATCGAACGTGCGGTCCTGCTGAATCGGCACGGCGTGCGCTCGCCGACGGCCACCAACGAGCAGCTCGACAAATATAGTGCAACACCCTGGCCCTCCTGGCCGGTCGAACCCGGCTTCCTGTCGCCGCGTGGCGAGGAGCTGATGCGCCTGATGGGCGGCTATTATCGCGTGCTCTACGGCGGCCGCGGGCTGGTCCAGGCCGACGATTGCCCGACCGCCGGCACGGTGGCTGCCTGGACCGATCTCTCGCAGCGCACGCGCACCTCGGGCGCCGCGATCCTCGCCGGCATGTATCCGCGCTGCACCAACCTGCCGCTGCGCAACCAGGCGAACTTCACAGTGCCGGATCCGCTGTTCAATCCGCAGGCGACGGCATCCTGCCCGATGGATCTCGCGGCCAACCGGGCGGCCATCCTGGCGCGTCTGGGCGGCAGCTTCGCATCGGTGCAGCGCGACTACGGCGGACAGCTCTCCATGATGCAGTCTGTCCTGTGCCCGGCCGACGCCACCCGGTCGGCGGGAGGCGGAAGCTGCGGCGAAGCGGGCATGCCGTCGAGCATCGCGAGCGGCACCGAGGACGGCGTTCGGCTGCGCGGTCCGATCGGCTATGCCTCGACCGCCGCCGAGAACTTCCTCATGCAGTCGGCCGAGGGCCTGCCCAAGGATCAGGTCGCCTGGGGGCGGCTGGCCCACGATGCGACGCTGAGCGAACTTCTCACCCTCCACCAGCTCGATCAGGATCTGACCCAGAAGACCAAGCCGATCGCCCAGCAGCGCGGATCGAACCTGCTGTCGCTGATCGGCGCCATCCTGGTCAACGGCCATAGTTTCCCCGGCCATGCCGCCACCGGCCAGCCGGTGCGCCTCGGAATTCTGGTCGGCCACGACAGCAACATCCACAACGTGGCCGCGCTGCTCGATCTCACCTGGCAGATACCCGGCTTCCTCCCGGGCGAAGCCTCGCCGGGCGGTGCGCTGGCGTTCGAGCAGTTCCATGAAATGAGGACCGGGAAGCGCTTCGTGCGCATCGCCTATTATGCGCAGACGCTGGACGAGATACGCCGTCGCGCGCCGCTCAACTACCGCGATCCGCCGGGCATGGTGCAGGTCGCCTTGCCGGCCTGTTCCGCGGACCTCGTGAACAATGCCTGCCCGCTCGACACGTTTATCAAGATCGTGAAGGCGGCGGTCGCCCCTGGCTGCGTCACGGCGACGGGCGGCAACTACTAGCGATCGGAGATCAGGCGTTCGCGACCGAGCGCCGTGATGGCATCGCCCTCCGCGGCCGTCTCGATCAAAGCGAGGTGAAGGAGGCGTGCGCGATGCTCATGCGGCATCGAGGGGGCCGTGCCTTCGGCCAGCGCACGCAGTGAAGCAAGAGCGGCCTGGGTAAGCGGCGCGATCAGGCCTCTGGGCATAGTTCGAATGTCTCTCGCCATGTTTCGTATCACCTCCGTGTTGGATGGTGATAACGGCAGGCTGCTGCAAAAGTTGAGGGTGCAGACCTCGATTACACCGGGAACCGCCTCGACTTCGCCCTGTTTCGCGGATTTTCGGTGCCGCCCTTGGCGCGGAAGATCGTGATGGCAAGGTGCTGGCTGGTCTTCACGGCAAGGTTCCTCGTGAACCCTTCGTTGACTAATATTTGAGATCAAGATGGATACCGGGCACGATCTGGTATCGAGATTTCTTTGGAAAGGGCTGATGCTGTATGTTTGCACCCGAGGACACTGAACTCTCAAAGGCGCTGATAGAATTTGCATTGGCGGACAAGCGCGGGCCAGCTCGAACGCACATAACGCGTGTCAGTATGCATATGGCGCTGGAGAATCTCGTCCTGGCCGAAGATGACGCGTCCAAGACGTGCCTGTGCATTTCGCACTCACATCCGCTGGCGGAGGTGATGGGAACCGTTTTGGCTAAGCGCATCATAACAGCCTATCCGGAGGTCAACATGCTCGCGCTTCCATATGAGGATGCAAGTTTTGATTTTGTTGTGTCGGACCAGGTTCTCGAGCACGTTGAAGGAGACCCCTTTCGGGCAGTCGCTGAGAGCGTGCGAGTCGCTAAGCCGGGAGGAGTGATCGTCCACACGAGTTGCTTCATGAATTTCATGCATATGCTTCCCTTGGATTTTTGGCGCTTTACACCCCAGTCTCTCGAATTGCTCATGAAGCAGGCCGGGGCCGAAGTGATCAAAGCCGGCGGGTGGGGCAATCGCGCAGCCTGGACTTACATGCAACTCGGCTATCGTGGGCGCAAAGTCCCCGAAGTTGCGGGAAACCCCATATATGAACTGGCGATCAGGAATGAGAAGAAGTGGCCAGTCCACACCTGGGTCGCAGCTCGCAAGCCTGCCGCGCGGAAGGGGTGAGAACCAGCTGCGCTAAGGCCAAATTCCGGCGCGGGCGGTATCCGGGCTGATTGCTTCGGATGGCCGCAAGATAGGGTGCCAATTTGGCGTCCCCCTAGATGACGGGTTTGGCAGGCCGCGCCGTGGCCTGCCGCTCTCTATGTCAGGCTGAACAGGAATCAGCCTTGGATCCTGTGGGAATCCCACTCCCTTTGTTATCGGGCTCGGCGCTCCGCGAGTCGGCGGTGCCGCGCGTGGGCGGCTGGAGCAGTGACACCAGCACGCGTTCCAGCGTCTCGGCTTCGAGCGGCTTGGGCAGGACGGGAACGTTGGCATAGCGACGATCGATGCTGTCGCGCTGGTATCCGGTGATGAACACGAACGGAACGCCGCGCGCGATCAACAGGTCGGCGAGCGGATCGGCGAGTTCTCCCGCAAGATTGAAATCGAGCAGCGCGCCGTCGAACCGTTCATTGTGAGCCGCCGCCAGTCCGTCGGCCAGGCCGCCATAGGGGCCGATCACGGTGGCGCCAAGATCCTCCACGATGCGCTTGGCCATCATGCCGACCAGCACCTCGTCCTCGACCATGAGGAGGCGGCGACCCGTCAGGCTTCGCGTCCGGCGGCTCGGACTCTCGCGCGGGCCTTCCGTCCGCGGCTTCTGTCCGGGCGTCGGGCCGACGATCTGGGCACGGGGAATCGAGAGGCGGCACTTCAGCCCCTCCGGCCGCCAGTCGTAGAGCACGCCGCCGCGGAACTGCGCCTCGATCGAGGAACGCACGATGGAGAGGCCGAAGCCCAGCGATTTGGGTTCGCGGGCAGGCGGTCCTCCCGTCTCGATCCAGTCGACCACCAGTGCCTCGTCGTCGAGCGTCCAGACGAGGCGAAGGTGGCCGGTGTCGGTCGACAGCGCGCCGTACTTGGCGGCGTTGGTGGCGAGCTCGTGCACCGCCAGCGCCACGGCCTGCGCGGTCGCGGGCAGCAGCATGGCCGGGGGACCGCCCGACTCGATGCGCTGGCGATGATCGGTGCGGTAGGGCGCCAGCTCCTCGTCGACGATCTGGCTGAGATTGGCGCCCTGCCACCGGGTCGCCGACAGGAGATTGTGGGTGGCGGCGAGGGCGTGGATGCGGCCCTCGACCGTCGACACGAACTCCGGCGTGCTCTTGGCCTTGGTGAGGCGCAGCACCGACAGGACGACCGCAAGCATGTTCTTGGCGCGATGATCGACCTCGCGCGCGAGCACGAGCTGGCGTTCCTCGGCGCGCTTGCGCTCGGTGATGTCGACGGTGACGCCGTTCATGCGCACGGCATTGCCCTCGGCATCGCGCGAGATCACCCCGGCTCCATAGCACCAGCGGACCTCACCGCTCGGGCGGATGATTCGGAATTCGACCTGGAAGCGGTTTTCGCCCGCAGCGACGATGGTGGCGACCGCATTCTTCTCGCGGTCCTCGGGGTGAATCAGCGCTTCGATGCGCGCGACGGTGGGCTCGAAGGTGGTGCGGTCGACGCCGAAGATCCGATAGGGTCCGTCATCCCATTCGACGTGGCCGGAGACGATATCGACTTCCCACGAACCCATGTCGCCGGCGCTGAGCGCGATCGAACGCCGCTCCTCGCTCTGGCGCAACTGCTCGGTCTGGGCCTCGAGTTCGGCGGTGCGCTCGGCGACGCGCTTCTCGAGTTCCCGGTTCATGGCCTCGAGCTCGCGGGTCTTGCGATACAGTTCGATGAAGACCCGCACCTTGGCGCGCAGCACCTCCGGCACCACCGGCACCGTCACATAGTCGACGGCGCCGATCTCGTAGCCCCGCAGATGGTCGGTCTCGGCAATCTGCACCGCCGACACGAAGATGATGGCGAGCTTCTGGAAGCGCGGATGCTCGCGGATCATGGCAGCGAGCTGGAATCCGTCGATCTGCGGCATCACCACGTCGATCAGCACGACCGCGACATCTTCCAGCTTCAGCAGCAGGCCGAGCGCCTCGTGCGGCGAGTTGGCCTTCACCAGGTTTTCGCCCAGCTCGCCGAGGATGACCTCGTAGCTCAGCAGCTTGGCCGGCTGATCGTCGATCAGCAGGATGTTGACCTTGTCCATGGGGGCTGATGTCCGGGTCAAGATCAGCGATGCAGCCAGAGGCGCAGGGCCGAGAAGAGCTGCTCGGTATTCACCGGCTTGGCGAGATAGTCGGACGCGCCAGCCTCCAGGCATTTCTCGCGATCGCCCTTCATCGCCTTGGCAGTCAGGGCCAGGATGGGCAGGCGGCGCAGCGCCGGCTTGCTGCGGATCAGGGTCATGGTCTGGTAACCGTCCATATCGGGCATCATGATGTCCATCAGCACGATCGACACGTCGGGAGAGGTTTCGAGGATCGAGATCGCTTCGTGGTCGGTCGTCGCCGTCAGTACCCGCATGCCGCGCCGTTCCAGCGCACTCGACAAGGCGAAGATGTTGCGGGCGTCGTCGTCGACCACCAGCACGGTGCGCCCGGCCAGTACTTCGTCGGAACCATGCAGGCGCTCCAGCATGCGCTGCTTCTCCGGCGCGAGCGCGGCCGATGCGTGATGCAGGAACAACGAGGTCTCGTCGAACAGCCGCTCGGGCGACGCCGCGCCCTTGACCACGATGCTGCGCGCCATCGCGTGCAGCCGGCCTTCCTCTTCGGCCGTGAGGTCGCGGCCGGTGAACACCACGACCGGCAGGTCGGCGAGCGCCGGGTCGGCCTGGAGCGACTCCAGCACTTCGAAGCCTGACATGTCGGGCAGTCGCAGATCGAGCACCATGCAATCGTGCCGCTCGGTCCGGAGTCTTCCCAGCGCCTCCGCTCCCGAGCCGACCGTCGTGATCTCGACCTCGGGATGATCGAGAAGAGCGGTGATGCTCAGTCGCTCGCCCTCGTCGTCCTCGGCCACCAGGAGTTTCTTGCGCCGCGGCTGGACGTAGTCGTTGATGCGCGCCAGCGCGGCCGTCAGCCCTTCGGTCGAGGTCGGCTTGCTCAGGTATGAGAAGGCGCCGCGCGACAGGCCCTGCTGGCGATCCTCGTCCATGGTGAGGATCTGCACCGGAATGTGGCGTGTCTCCAGCGTGCGCTTGAATTGGCTCAGCACGTTCCAGCCCAGCATGTCGGGCAGGAACACGTCGAGCGACATGGCGACCGGCTTGTACTGCAAAGCGAGGTCCAGTGCCTCCGAGCCGCGCGCCGTCACCACGGCCTTCAGCCCCGCGGCGTGCGCGGCATCGACCAGGATGCCGGCATAGTTGGCGTCGTCCTCCACGATCAGAAGGATGCGATCGCCGGCCTGCAGATCGTGGCGGTCGTCGGGGAACTGGTCGGCGAGATGCTCGGGCAGTGCCGCGGCCGGCAAGGGCTGCGAACCTTGTCCCTGGCCCTGTCCCTGGCCGGGCTGGCGCACGGCCGTACGCGGGCCGGTGTACATCATCGGCAGGTAGAGGGTGAACGTGCTGCCGATGCCGGGCGTGCTGCGCACGGTGAGTTCGCCGCCCAACAGGCTCGCCAGCTCGCGGCTGATCGCGAGGCCAAGGCCGGTGCCGCCATATTTGCGGCTGGTGCTGGCATCGGCCTGCTGGAAGGCCTCGAACACGATCTTCTGCTTCTCGATCGGAATGCCGACGCCGGTATCCGTGACTTCGAAGGCCACCACCGCACTCGCCTGGTTCAGCGCGCCATTGTCGGTCCGCCAGCCCGCGGTCACCGGCACGGCGCGCAGCCGCACGCTACCTTCGGCCGTGAACTTCATGGCGTTGGACAGCAGGTTCTTCAGGATCTGCTGCAGGCGCTTGGAATCGGTGACGATGGAGCGGCCGAGATCGGGGTCGGTCTGGACCTCGAAGGTGAGTCCCTGCGACTCGGCCTGATGACGGAACGGACGGGCCACGGCTTCGAGCACGTTGGTAAAATAGATCTCCTCCGCGTCGACTGTGACGGTGCCGGATTCGATCTTCGAGAGGTCGAGGATGTCGCTGATCAGGTTCAGGAGGTCGGTGCCGGCGCCGTGGATGGTGCGGGCGAATTCGACCTGCTTGGCAGCCAGATTGCCGTCGGGATTGTCGGCGAGCTGTTGGCCCAGGATCAGGATCGAATTCAGCGGTGTGCGCAGCTCGTGGCTCATATTGGCCAGGAACTCCGATTTGTAGCGCGAGGTAAGTGCCAGTTCGGAGGCCTTCTCCTCGACGGCGCGGCGGGCCTGCTCGATCTCCTGGTTGGCGCGCTCGACCTCGGCATTGCGCTCGGCGAGCTGGGCGGCCTTCTGTTCGAGCTGCTCGTTGGTCTGCTGCAGCTCGCCCTGCTGGCTCTGCAGCTCGCCCGCGAGCTTCTGCGACTGCTGCAACAGGCTCTCGGTCTGCATCGTCGCCTCGATCGAGTTCAGCACGATGCCGATCGAGGCGGTGAGCTGCTCGAGGAAGGCCATCTGCAGCTCGGTAAAGGTGCTGAGCGAGGCCAGTTCGATCACCGCCTTGACCTGGCCTTCGAACAGCACGGGCAGGACGACGATGCTTCGGGGGGCGGCGCGGAAGAGACCCGAGGTGATCGGCCGCGCGGCGTCCGGCATGGCCGAGATGTGGATCGGCCGCCCATCGGCGGCGCACTGGCCGATCAGGCCCTCGCCGACACGCAGGATTTCGGGGTGCCCGTCGCCCACTGCGTCGGCATAGACCGAGAGGAGGCGCAGCCGCGGCGTACCGTCGTCCTGGGTCTGGTAGATCACCGCCTGATGGGCGTCCACGAGCGGCGTCAGCTCGCTCAGGATCATGCGGCCGACGGTGCCGAGGTCACGCTGGCCCTGCAGCATGTTCGTGAACTTGGCGAGGTTGGTCTTCAGCCAGTCCTGCTCGGTGTTGCGCTCCGTCGTGAGACGGAGATTGTCGATCATGGTGTTGAGCTTGTCCTTCAGCTCGGCCACCTCGCCCAGCGCGTCGACCTGGATCGAGCGCGTCAGGTCGCCCTTGGTGACGGCCGTCGCCACTTCGGCGATGGCGCGGACCTGTGTGGTGAGATTGGCCGCCAGCAGGTTCACGTTGCCCGTCAGGTCCTTCCAGGTGCCGGCAACGCCGGGGACCTGGGCCTGACCGCCGAGCTTGCCTTCGGTGCCGACCTCGCGGGCCACGCGCGTCACTTCGCCGGCGAAGCCGTTCAGCTGATCGACCATCGTGTTGATGGTCTCCTTGAGCTGCAGGATCTCGCCGCGCACGTCGACGGTGATCTTCTTGGACAGGTCGCCGGTCGCCACGGCGGTGGTCACCTCGGCGATGTTTCGGACCTGGGTCGTCAGGTTCGCGGCCAGCAGGTTCACGTTGTCGGTGAGGTCCTTCCAGATGCCGGCGACGCCCGGCACCTGCGCCTGGCCACCCAGCTTGCCTTCGGTGCCGACCTCGCGGGCCACGCGCGTCACCTCGCCCGCGAAGCCGTTCAACTGATCGACCATCGTGTTGATCGTGTCTTTCAGCTGCAGGATCTCGCCGCGCACGTCGACGGTGATCTTCTTGGAAAGGTCGCCCGTCGCCACGGCCGTCGTTACCTCGGCGATGTTGCGCACCTGGGTCGTGAGGTTGGCCGCCAGCAGGTTCACGTTGTCGGTGAGGTCCTTCCAGGTGCCGGCGACGCCCGGCACCTGCGCCTGGCCACCGAGCTTGCCTTCGGTGCCGACCTCGCGCGCCACGCGGGTCACTTCGCCGGCAAAGCCGTTCAGCTGGTCGACCATCGTGTTGATGGTGTCCTTGAGCTGCAGGATCTCGCCGCGCACGTCGACTGTGATCTTCTTGGAGAGATCGCCGTTGGCCACGGCGGTGGTCACTTCTGCGATGTTGCGCACCTGACCGGTCAGGTTGGTGGCCATGAAGTTGACGTTGTCGGTGAGGTCCTTCCAGGTGCCGGCGACGCCGGGGACCTGGGCCTGGCCGCCGAGCTTTCCTTCGGTGCCGACCTCTCGCGCCACGCGCGTGACTTCACCTGCGAAGGAGTTGAGCTGATCGACCATCGTGTTGATGGTCTCTTTCAGGCGCAGGATCTCGCCCGAGGCGTCGACGGTGATCTTCTTGGAGAGGTCGCCGCCCGCCACCGCGATGGTGACATCGGCGATGTTGCGGACCTGGGTGGTCAGGTTGGCAGCGAGCAGGTTGACGTTGTCGGTGAGGTCCTTCCAGGTGCCGGCGACACCGGGGACCTGGGCCTGGCCGCCGAGCTTGCCCTCGGTGCCGACCTCGCGGGCGACGCGGGTCACTTCGCCGGCGAAGCCGTTCAGCTGATCGACCATCGTGTTGATGGTCTCCTTGAGCTGCAGGATCTCGCCGCGTACGTCGACGGTGATCTTCTTGGAGAGATCGCCGCGCGCCACCGCGGTGGTCACGTCGGCGATGTTGCGGACCTGCGCCGTGAGGTTGGTCGCCATCGAGTTGACGTTGTCGGTGAGGTCCTTCCAGGTGCCGGCGACGCCGGGCACCTGGGCCTGGCCGCCCAGCTTGCCCTCGGTGCCGACCTCGCGGGCGACGCGGGTCACCTCGCCCGCGAAGCCGTTCAGCTGGTCCACCATCGTGTTGATCGTGTCCTTGAGCTGAAGGATTTCGCCGCGCACGTCGACCGTGATCTTCTTCGACAGGTCGCCGCGCGCCACGGCGGTGGTCACGTCGGCGATGTTGCGCACCTGGTCGGTAAGGTTGCCGCACATCGCGTTCACGGAATCGGTGAGGTCCTTCCAGGTGCCGGCCACGCCCGGCACGATCGCCTGGCCGCCGAGCTTGCCCTCGGTGCCGACCTCGCGGGCCACGCGCGTCACTTCCGAGGCGAAGGAGCGCAGCTGGTCGACCATCGTGTTGATGGCCTCCTTGAGCTGCAGGATCTCGCCGCGCACATCGACGGTGATCTTGCGCGACAGGTCACCGTTGGCCACCGCGATCGTCACGTCCGAGATGTTGCGGACCTGGGCCGTCAGATTGTTGGCCATCGAGTTGACGCTCTCGGTCAGCTCGCGCCACACGCCCGTCACTTCACTCACCTTGGCCTGACCGCCGAGCTTGCCCTCGGTGCCGACCTCGCGCGCCACGCGGGTCACCTCGGAAGTGAAGACCGAGAGCTGTTTGATCATCGTATTGACGATGGTAGCGGCGCGCAGGAACTCACCCTTCAGCGGCCGGCCGTCGACGTCGAGGCGCACCGTCTGCAGCAGGTCGCCCTGCGCCACGGCGCCGATCACGCGCGTGACCTCGGTGGTCGGCCAGACGAGGTCGTCGATCAGCGTGTTGACCGACCCCTCCATCTCGCCCCAGGCGCCGGCAGACAGGCCGAATTTCACGCGCTGGCGGGTGCGGCCCTGCTCGCCGACGGCCTTGCCGATGCGTTCTAGCTGATAGGCCATGCTCTCGTTGCCGGCGGCGATGTCGTTCACCACAGAGGCGATCCTCCCCAGGGTGCCGTCATGGTCGCCCGTCAAGCGAACGGAGAAATTACCGCCGCGCAGCGCTTCCAGAACGTTCAGCAGGTCATGCAGGTCGGTCGCGGGTGGCAGGCGGCGGGAGGTGGTCGTGGTCGGCCCACTGGCCAAGGAAGAGCCGGCGTCAGCGGTCATGTAGAAAGCCCCCTCATCTGGGAGCACAGCGCGCGGAATTATTTCGGTTCGTTCGGAACCTTCTTCCGGCACGGTCAGACCTCCCGCAGCGAGAATTAACGTCGATGGCTGCGCCCGGTTGCATGCCCTTCTGTGTTTGTCCTAGAGTGGTCAGACCACGGACTGACCAAGGCCGAAATGCTCGATATCGTCCGGCAAGACAATGAGGAAACGCCAAGCGGCGCAGACCGCGTCTTCACCTTCTTCCGCGACCGGCTTCTGTCGGGCGAGCTGAAGGCGGGCGACCGGCTGCTGGGCGAACGCGAGCTGGCACTGGCGCTGGGCGTGAGCCGGCCGGTGCTGCGCGAGGCGCTGCGCTCGCTGTCCATGCTGGGCCTGCTCGACATCCGCCACGGACGCGGCGCCTACGTGCGCTCCGCCGATGCCTCGGTCCTGGGGCAGGCGCTGACGCTGTGCCTCGCGCCCGAACCCAACATCCTCGACGACGTCCTGCAGGCCCGCATCGCCATCGAATGCCAGGCCATTCGGCTCGCCTGCACGCGCGCGAGCGAACGTGATCTCCAGGCCATCGCGGCGCTCCTCGATACGCTGGTCGATTCGCTCGACGATCCCGAGCGCGGAGGCGGGGCGGACTATGCCTTCCACCTGGCCATCGTGCGGGCGAGCGGCAGCGGCGCGCTGATGAAGATCTACGAGGCGATCTCGCCCCTGCTGATGCGCAGCCATGTCGAGCGCCGCCGCGACACGTTCCGCGAACCCGCCATCACCTCGGGCCTCGTCGATGCCCATCGACAGGTGTTTCTCGCGCTGGCGGAGCGCAATCCCGACGAGGCCGAACGGCGGCTGCGCGAGCATTTCGCGATCGGCGACGGGCTGCGCCGCAACAACCTGATCTCCACCTACCAAACGCAAGGCACGGACACATGAAGATCGTCGTCGGATCGGATCACGCAGGCTTCCCGATGAAGGCCGAACTGCTCGCCTTTCTGCGCGAGCGTGGGCACGAGGTCGAGGATGTCGGCTCCTATGATCCCGAGCCGGTCGATTTTCCCGACATCGCACGCCAGGTCGCGGCGGCGATCACCTCCGGCCGGGCCGAGCGCGGCCTGATGGTCTGCGGCACGGGCGTGGGCGCCTCGATCGGCGCCAACAAGATGAAGGGCATCCGCGCCGCGGTGTGCCACGACGTGCATTCGGCACATCAGTGCGTCGAGCATGACGACGTGAACGTGATGTGCATCGGTGCGCAGATCGTCGGGCCCTGGCTCGCCAAGGACCTGATCGCCGCCTACCTCGACGCCAAATTTTCGACGGCGGAGGAGTTCCGTCGCCGCGTGGCAAAGCTCGCCGACATGGATGCGGGCCGCTAGAGTCCGGACAACAACGAAAAGAGAAGATGGAGGAAACGATGAGAAAGATGATGACGGCCGTCGCGATCGCGGCGGTGGCGATGATGGGTGTCGTGCAGGTCGCCAACGCCGACGCGCTCGACGACATCAAGAAGTCGGGCAAGATCCGCATCGCCGTCGATCTCGGCGTGCCGCCCTACGGCATGACCGACGACAAGATGCAGCCGACCGGCTCGGACATCGAGACCGCGAAGCTGCTCGCCAAGGATTGGGGCCTGCAGTTCGAGCATGTGCCGACCACCGGCGCCTCGCGCATTCCCTCGCTGCAGACCGGCAAGGCCGACCTCGTGATCTCGACCCTGTCGATCACCCCGGAACGGGCCAAGGTGATCGACTTCTCGCTGGGCTACGCCGTCCTGCGCACCGTGATCGCCGCGCCCAAGAGCGTGAACGTGAAGAGCCTCGCCGATCTCGACGGCAAGACCGTGGGCACCGTGCGCGGCACGACGCACGACACCCAGCTCACCAAGGAAGGCCCCAAGGGCATGAAGCTGGTGCGCTACGAGGACGATGCCACCGAGGCGCAGGCCTTCCTGAGCGGCCAGGTCGACATCTTCTCCACCGCCGAGCTGCTGGTCGCGCCGATCGACAAGAAGAACCCGGCCCGCCAGGTCGAGGTCAAGTTCGTGCTCGACACCTTCAAGCTCGCCGTCGGCGTCAAGAAGGACGAGACGCGGCTGGTCGAGGAGGTCAACAAGTGGATCCTGGCCAACCTCAAGAACGGCAAGCTGGACGAGATCTACAAGAAGTTCCACGGCAACGGCCTGCCCGAGGTCATCCTGAACCAGAAGTAGGACCTGTCATGAAGACCACCTCGATGCTGCGCCTGATCCTGGGCGCAGTCCTGGCGCTGGCGGCGCTGGGTGGCGCCGTGGCGCAGGCCGACACGCTCGATGACATAAAGAAGGCCGGCAAGGTGCGGATCGCCATAGATCTCGCCATCCCGCCCTTCGGCATGAACGACGACAAGATGCAGCCGGCCGGATCGGACGTCGATCTGGCGCGTCTGCTGGCCAAGGATCTCGGCGTTCAGCTCGAGATCGTCTCCACGACGGGGCCGACCCGTATTCCGATGCTGCAGACCAACAAGGCGGACCTCGTGGTCTCGACCCTGTCGATCACGCCGGAGCGGGCCAAGGTCGTCGATTTCTCGATACCCTATGCCGACCATCCGTCTGTCGTCGCGGGACTGACCTCCGCGACGATCAGGCAGATGTCGGACCTCGAGGGCAAGAAGATCGGCGTCGTACGCGGGACCACTCAAGACACCGATCTCACCCGGCAGGCCAAGGGTGCCCAACTCGTGCGCTACGAGGACGACGCCACCATGGCGCTGGCTTTTGCTTCGGGACAGGTCGACATCATCGCAACGGCGCGCTCGCTCCTGCCGGCGATCAGCAAGAAGAACCCGGCGCGGACGCTGGAACCCAAGATCACGATGCAGACGTTCTATCTGGCCATCGGCCTGCGCAAGGATGAGCCGCGCCTGCTGAGCTGGGTAAACGACTGGGTGCGCGCCAATCTGCAGAACGGCAAGCTCATCGACATCTACAGGACCCATCACGGGATAGACGTCGATCCCGCCCTGCTCCTCAAGGCGGGCGGCTGACGGCCGGACCGAGCCATGTCGTACAAGTTCGACTTCGCGTTCCTGGCCGACAGGTGGCCCGACTTCGTGGCGGGCGCCTGGCTGACCGTGCAGCTCACCGTGGCGTCGATCGCGCTGGGCTTCGTGGTGGGCACGGTGTGTGCGCTGGCGCGTGTCTATGGCGGGCCGATCCTGCGCCGGATGGTGGGCATCTATGTCGAGACGATCCGCAACACGCCGCTGCTGATCCAGATCTTCCTGGTCTATTTCGGCCTGTCGAGCCTCGGCCTGAAGCTCAGCGCCGAGGTCTCCGCCATCGTGGCGCTCACCGTCAACATGGGCGCCTACACAACGGAGATCATGCGGGCCGGCATCCAGTCCATCCAGCGCACCCAGCTCGAGGCCGCCGATTGCCTGGGCCTCACCAAGATGCAGACGATCCTGCATGTCGTGCTGCTGCCGGCCATGGAGCGCGTCTATCCCGCGCTTTCCAGCCAGTTCGTGCTGCTGATGCTGGCCTCATCCATCACCTCGCAGATTTCGGCCGAAGAGCTCACGGCGACCGCGAACCTCGTGCAGTCGGACACCTACCGCAGCTTCGAGGTCTACATGATCGTGGCGGTGGTCTATCTCGCCCTTTCGGCGCTCTATCGCCTCGCCTTGTGGGCGATCGGGCTCGTGCTGTTCGAACGCCGCCGGCGGCTGGGCACGCCGCTGTGATCCAGCTCAGCGCCAACCATATCCTCTACCTCGTCGAGGCGGCGCGCTGGACGGTGCTGCTGTCGCTCATCGCCTTCGTGGGCGGCGCGCTGGTCGGGCTGCCGCTGGCGTTGATGCGCGTGGCCCGGTCGCGTCTCCTGCGCGGCCTCGCCGGCGCCTACATCCAGATCGTCCAGGGCACGCCGCTGCTGATCGTGCTGTTCCTGTCCTACTTCGGGCTGGGCATCGTGGGCTTCAAGCTCGACCCGCTGGTCGCCGCCGGCCTCTCCCTCACGATCTACGCCGCGGCCTTCCTCGGCGAGATCTGGCGCGGCTGCATCGAGGCGGTGCCGAAGACCCAGTGGGAGGCGTCGGACTGCCTGGGGCTGAAAGTGTTCCAGCAATATGCCTACGTGATCCTGCCCCAGGCCGTGCGTATCGCCACGCCGCCGACCGTGGGCTTCATGGTTCAGATCGTGAAGAACACCTCGCTCGCCTCGGTGATCGGCTTCGTCGAACTCGCGCGCGCCGGACAGATCGTCAACAACTCGACCTTCGAGCCGTTCGTGATCTTTGCCATCGTCGGCGCGATCTATTTCGCCATCTGCTATCCGCTGTCGCTGGCGAGCCGCCATCTCGAGAGGAAGGCCCATGCCGGAAGGTGACGCCGTCATCCGTGTCCAGGACGTCGTGAAGGAGTTCGGGCCGCTGCGCGTGCTCGACGGCGTCGGGTTCGACGTGACACGCGGGCAGACCGTGGCGATCGTCGGCCGCAGCGGCTCGGGCAAGAGCACGCTGCTGCGCTGCATCGCCGGGCTGGAGTCGATCCAGGGCGGCGCCATCGAGGTCTGCGGCCACGCGGTGGGCCGGCCGGGCAGCGAGGCGCGGGCCCAGCTTCGCCGCGACGTCGGGATGGTGTTCCAGAGCTACAATCTCTTCCCCCATCTCACGGTCGAGCGGAACATCACTCTGGCCCTCACCCTGGTGAAGAAGCAGGGCAAGGAAGAGGCCAAGAGGGTTGCCGGCGAGGTGCTGGGGCTGGTCGGCCTCACCGACAAGCTGCTTGCCTATCCCGAGCAGCTTTCGGGCGGCCAGCAGCAGCGCGTGGCCATCGCGCGCTCGCTGGCGCTGAAGCCGCAGGTCATGCTGTTCGACGAGGTGACCTCGGCGCTCGATCCCGAACTCACCGCCGAGGTGCTGGCCGTGATGGAGGACCTCGCCCGCCGCGGCATGACGATGATCACCGTCACGCACGAAATGGGCTTCGCCCGCCGCGTGGCCGACCTCGTCGTGTTCATGCATCGCGGCAGGGTGTGGGAGATCGGGCCGACGGCGGAACTGTTCGCCGAGCCGAAGACCGCCGAGTTCAGGCAGTTCGTCGGCAGCGAACTTTAGAGGTCATCTCTCGACGAACAGCATCGCCTCGCGGCGGCCGGCCTGTTCGTTGGCCATCATGACGAGCCCGTAGGTGACGACCACGGTGAACACGATCGTGGCGTAGAGCGTGTAGGGATGCGTCGCCGCTGCCGCTCCCGGCGACAGGACATGGAGCACCTCGAGCCCCAGGACGCCGGCGCGCACGATTCGGGCGACGCCGAGGCCGATGAACGCGAGCGTCGCCGGCAGGCGGCTCTGCAGACCGTCGGTGCGGCGGCCCTGCCAGATTTCCCAGGCGCAGGCCAGTCCGAGCAGTCCGAGGAACAGGGAGAAGGGAATCGATGCCGCCTGCAGGCCCGCGCCGAGGGCGCGCAGCACGACGAAGGACGCGAGGAAGATCAGGCTGACCGCGAGGGAGACGACGACCGGCCGGAGCAGGTCGGAGCGCCCCCTGTTGGCGTACCGCAGGCTGAGCCACATCACGGCAAAGCCTGCGACGATCACCATGTCGGCGGCCACGACGAGCGCCACATCGGCCTCGGAAGTGCGGAATCTCAGGATAAGGGCGCCCAGGCTGGTCAACAGCAGGGCGGCCGCCCAGGCGCGCAGCGCCGTGGCCCCGCGATGGAGGTACCAGGTCAGGAATGCCGCGCCCGCGCTGCAGACGGTGACGATGCCGCCGATCAGGTAGAGCGTCTTGACGTTCAGTTCCATGAGGGGGCAGGCACTTCCATGAACGATCAGGCCGGCGGGGCGACGGACAGGCCCTTGACCTTGTGGCGGTCGATGAAGCCCTGGACCATGCCCGACTTCTTGGCCTTCTCGACAAAGTCGGCGAGGAAAGCTGCGGCCTCGACATTGGCCTTGGCCGTACCGACTGCCTGCTGCACGGCGGTGAACTTGCCGTCGAGGATCTTCAGCCCCGGCGCCTTCTCGACATCCTTCAGCAGGCCGGGGCGGAGGCCCGCCAGCACCTCGAGCTTGTCCGACATGAACTTTTCATAGGCGGCGTCCAGACCGTTCACCTGGACGAGCGTCGCGTTCCTGATGTTGTTCACCAGCCAGAGATCGTAGGCGGAGCGGGCGGAGACCGCGATGCGCACGCCCTTCCTGTCGACATCGGCGATGGTTTTGATCGGCGAGCCCTCGGGCACCATGTAGGTCGCCTCGATCTCGACATAGGCGGCGGTGAACTGGATCTTCTCGGCGCGCTGCGGCTCGGCGCCGATCAGGCCGATGTCCCAGACGTCCTTGCCCACCTGGTCGCCGAGCTCGCCCGGCGATTTGAAGGGGACGTACTTCACGGGCACGCCCAGCGCGGCCGCGATCTCGCGCGCCATGTCGGGCGCGACGCCCGTCGGATCGTTGGTCTCGCTGCGGCCAGTGACCAGCAGGAAGTTGGAGAGATTGATGCCGGCGCGCAGGACACCGGTGGGGGCGATTTGGGCTCGGACTTTATCGTTCATGGCATCAGTCTATGGGCAACCCGCATCGGATGGTAGGTCGATGAGCATGTCCCGGCGGCTCACGCTCGAGGTGCGGCTCATGGTGCGTCCCAGCCGGAAATTGTTACGGTGCGATCACAGCGCCGGTACGCCCGTTTCGCGCTAGAGTGTCGCTCATGAGCAGTGAAATCATCGTCGAGACCACCGCCGGAAGGATCCGCGGCATCCGCGATCGCGGTGTCGAGATCTTCAAGGGAATTCCGTATGCCGAGCCGCCGCTGGGCGAGCTGCGCTTCCGGCCGCCGCGCAAACCGCAGCCCTGGGGCGAGATTCGCGACGCGCTCGACTACGGCAACATGGCGGTGCAGAGCCAGAACGTGTTCGCGCTGCCCGAGGACCTGTTGCGCCTCTTCACGCTCGCCGGAAAGCAGAAGCTCGACGAGGACTGCCTCTATCTCAACGTCTGGACGTCGGGCCGTGAAGGCTCGGCGCGACCGGTCCTGTTCTGGTGCCACGGCGGCGCGTTCATCACCGGGTCGGGCTCTTCGCCCTGGTCCGACGGCGCCAATCTCTGCCGGCTCGACGATGTCGTGGTGGTTTCGTTCAACCATCGGCTGGGCGCGCTGGGCTATCTCCATCTCGAGGACATGGCGACCGGCTTCGAGCAGTCGGGCCTGGCGGGCATGCTCGACATCGTGGCGGCTCTGGAATGGGTGCGCGACAACATCGTCGGCTTCGGCGGCGATCCGCACAACGTCACCATCTTCGGCGAATCGGGGGGCGGCGCGAAGGTGAGTGTGCTGATGGCCATGCCGCCGGCCAAGGGCCTGTTCCACAAGGCCATCATCCAGAGCGGCCCCGCCGTACAGATGGCCAATCGCGAGGACGGCTCCCGGACGGCGCGCCAGATGCTGGAGCATCTCGGCCTCGATGCCGCGAGCGCCGCCGAGCTGCGCCGTCTGCCGGCGGCGAAGATTCTGGAAGCGCAGGTCAAGGTGCTGGCGGGCGTCAGTCGCGCGGCCTTCGCCGACCGTCGAAGGCTCGGCTTCAATCCGGTGATCGACGGCACGCTGTTTCCCGGCGGCCCCTTCGCGCCCCGTGCACCGCTCGCTTCCCTCGACGTGCCGCTGATGATCGGCAGCAACAAGGACGAGATGACCCTGTTCCTGGGTCACATGCCGTGGGTCTCCGGCGCCACCTTCGAGAACCTGCCCGAATCGCTGACACCCTATCTCGGCGACCGGGCCGCCGAGATCGTCGCGGTCTACCGCCGGGCGCAGCCGAAACTGAGGCCCGACGAGATCGCCATCGCCATCGTCTCCGACCAGGGTGTCCGCGCGCCGTCGCTGCTGATGGCGGAGCGCAAGCTGGCGCAAGATAGCGCGCCGGTGTTCGTCTATCTCTTCGCCTGGGAGACGCCGGTTCTGGGAGGCAGGCTGCGCTCCTGCCATACGCTCGAAATTCCCTTCGTCTTCTCCAATCTCGAAACCGCGGAACTGACCGGCGACGATCCCGCGCGTCTGCCGCTCGGCGAGACGATGAGCCGGTCGTGGATCGCCTTCGCGAGGAACGGCAACCCCCGACATGCGGGCCTGCCGGTGTGGCCTGCCTATGAGGTCGGCATGCGCGGCACCATGGTTTTCGACACGGTTTGCCACATCGACATCGACCCGCTGGGGACGGAGCGGCGGGTCTGGGAGACAAAGGAATGAAGATCACCGACGTCACGCTGACACTGTTCGCCTGGGATGACATCCCGCCCACGACCTACGGCGCGCATACCGGCCGCTTCTCGGGCAAGAGCGCGCTGGGGCTCTTGCGCATCGTCACCGACCAGGGCCTGGAGGGTCACGCTTTCCTGGGTTCGGCGATGAATCCCGCGACGTCCGACGGGCAGGCGCTGATCTCGCACCTGAAGCCGGGGCTGATCGGCAAGGATCCGTTCCAGCGCGAACTCCTCAACCAGGAGATCTGGAAGCGCCAGCGCTCGGCCGGCGTGCGCGCCATCGGGGCGGTCGACGTGGCGCTCTGGGACCTGGTTGGCAAGGCGATGGGCCAGCCAATCCATCGCCTGCTCGGGACCTATCGAGAGACCGTGCCGGCCTATGCGAGCTCCGCGGTGCTGGCCTCGCCCGCCGAGTACGCCGAGGAGGCGGTGCGGTTCAAGGAGTACGGATGGGCCGCCTACAAAATTCATCCGCCGACGCGCTGGAAGGAAGACATCAAGGTCTGCGAGGCGGTGCGTCGCGCCGTTGGCGACTACACGATCATGCTCGACTCGACCTGGAGCTACGATTACCCGGCCGCCATCCGCGTCGGCCGCGCCGTGGAGGAGATGGGCTTTTACTGGTACGAAGACCCGCTGGCCGACCAGGACATCTACAACTACACCAAACTGAAGCAGCAGCTTTCCATTCCGATCATGGCCACGGAGTATCCGCAGACCGGCCTCGACTCCTATCAGCCGTGGATCATGGAAAAGGCCACCGATTACCTGCGCGGCGACGTTGCGGTGAAGGGCGGCATCACCACGCTGGTGAAGACCGCGCATCTCGCCGAGGCCTTCCGGATGAACTACGAAGTCCATCATGGCGGCAATTCGCTGAACAACGTGGCGAACCTCCATGTCATCGCCGCGATCCGAAACACCGAGTTCTTCGAGGTGCTGCTGCCGGACGGCGCACAGAAGTACGGGCTGGAGCGCGACATCACCGTCGGACGCGACGGTCTGGTGCATGTGCCGAACGAGCCGGGCCTCGGGGCAGCCATCGATTTCGCCCTGATCGAACGCAAGAAAATCACGGTGCTGAGCTGAGCTCGAGGGACGCTGCCGAGGAGGCTGGAATCGACATCTACATCGACGCCGATGCCTGCCCGGTGAAGGCCGAGGTCTATCGGGTGGCGGAGCGCTACGGGCTCAAGGTCTTCGTCGTGGCCAACGCCTACATCAACGTGCCGCGCGATCCGCGCATCGAGCGCGTGGTCGTGAGCGACGGCTTCGACGCGGCCGACGACTGGATCGCCGAGCGGGCCGGGCCCGACGACATCGTCATCACTTCCGATATCCCGCTGGCCGATCGCAGCCTGAAGAAGGGCGCCTCGGTGATCGGCTCCACCGGCGTGCCGTTCACCGCCTCGTCGATCGGCATGGCGATGGCGAGCCGCGAACTGATGTCCAATCTCCGCGCGATGGGCGAGATCACGGGTGGGCCGAAACCGATGGCGCCGCGCGACCGTTCACGCTTCCTGTCGGCGCTCGACGAGGCGGTTCAGAAGGTCCGGCGGCGCCGGTCCTAGAGGCCGGCCGAGCCGTCAGCGACGCTCCATCCAGACGTCTTCGAAGCGGAAGCCGTTGGAAGCGCCGACGGTCTGTGGTGCGAACCCATTCACGTAGGGTTGCCAGCAGGTGGCGGCACGTCTCCACGCCAGGGGCAACCGCACACCGTCCGCCAGAAGCCTGGCGTCGATGTCCCATGCAAGCTGGCGGCGCTTTTCGACGTTGAGCTCCGAGGATTGGACCTCGAAAAGTCGTTCGATTTCCGGATTGCAATAGCGGCTGTAGTTGCGCTCCGAGCGGCAGGAGAAGGATTCGTAAAAGACCTGGTCGGGATCGTCGATGCCATTGCCGGTCGTCTCGATTGCAAGCGCGTAGTCGCTGCGCTGCAGGCGGGTGTACCAGTGTGTGGTTTCCACGACGTCGATCGCCGGTTCGATGTAGATCTCCCGAAGTTGCCTGGAGAGCACCGTCACCGGGTTTCGATAGGGCGAAACGGCGCGGGTTAGTATCCTGATCTCCAGCGACTTGTCCGGCCCGAAACCGGCCGACTGCATCAGTGCGCGCGCTTCTTCGCGGTTCTTTCCGAGATCGGTTCCGTAGCCGGGAACTTTGGCCAGCATCTCGGTCGGCATGCCCCATCGTCCGTCGGGAGGGGGGTACAGGTGTCCGCCGATCAAGCCGCTGCCGTTGTCCAGCGAAGCCACGAATTCACGGCGATCCAGCGCCAGCGTGAGCGCCCGGCGGATGTCGGGATTATCGAAGGGCGCGGCATCGCGGTTCAGCAGCAGGTTGGTGTTGATGTTCATCGTCGTCGCCTCGCACACCACGCGCGACGACTGACGCCTGACGTCGCGCAGTTGCGTCATCGAGACTTCACCCGGAAACGTCATGTCGTAGCGGCCGGCAACGAAGCTCAGCAGCGCCGCCGAGCGGCTGGCGACCACCGAGAATTCGATACCATCGAGATAGGGGCGGCCGGCCTTCCAGTAGGCGGGATTGCGCTTCAGCCGGATGCGATCGAACTTGTCGAAGGCGTCGAGCACGAACGGCCCGGTGCCGACCGGCTTCAGGCGCATCTGCGCCAGCGGGACGTGGCAGGGATAGATTGGCGTCAGGCCCGATGCCAGCATGGCCAACAGCGACGGTTGCGGCCGGTTGAGGTGGATCGTCACATCATGGTCGGACTTCGACCGGACGAACTTGACGTTGCCGAACCAGGCGCCGCGCGGGTTGCTTCGCAGGGGATTGCGGGCTCGATTGGTCAGCAGGTTGAAGGTGCACTCGACATCGCTCGACGTGAACGGCATCCCGTCGTGCCACTTCACGCCGCGGCGCAACGTGAAGGCCAGCTCTGTCTTGTCCTCGTTCCACGACCAGGATTCGGCAAGGTCCGGAACGATGGACTGATCGCCGTTCTGCGGCACCGCCGGATCGAAGATGACGAG
This sequence comes from Reyranella sp., assembly GCF_965279625.1. Lineage (GTDB taxonomy): Bacteria > Pseudomonadota > Alphaproteobacteria > Reyranellales > Reyranellaceae > Reyranella. Next base: position 2,644,130 of record NZ_OZ257251.1, on the reverse strand, counting down.
GTTGTTGAAGATCGGCATGAAGGCCACGACGGTGGCGGCATTGCCCTCTTCCAGGATCGAGGCGGTGGTCGGCGTTTCGCGCTGGAAGAGGCGAAGCATACCCCCGCTGCGCTGGGCGAGCGCGGTGTCGCACCAGCACAGGAGCAGAGCCAGGGAGAAGGCCAGCAGCCTCGTACGCATTGCCCAAACCTTCACGCACGCCGGACCAGCGGTCACAGCTTCGTCACGAGTCTGCCAGTTTTGCCAGGCGGACGAAAGTTTCATCCTCTACAGTACGGCCGACGGGTTCCTGCCGGAAGCGGCCAGGGCCTGCGACGATACAATGATTACAATTCCGTCCGGGCGCTCCCCGCTCAATCACGATCGTAGAGGGAAGTCCGAGCCGCGCATGAGCTTGGAATAGCCCCAAAGCGGGACCTCAAATAGACTGTGTTTGCATCCTGCCACGCCTCGCGGCGTTCACGGGCCCGAGGCGTTCACGAGTATTGGCCATGCAGAAGCGAACCTGGATCCGGACCGGAGTGGCCGTCGTCGCATTTTCCGCGCTGCTGGCGTTTGCCGGCCTGGTGGCGCCCGCGTTGCTGAATATCGACCAATACAAGCCTGCCATGATCGCGGCCGTGAAGGAGGCGACCGGCCGTGAACTCGTGATCGAGGGGCCGCTGAAGCTCACGGTCTTCCCGACACTGCGCATCAGCGCCCGTCAGGTCCATTTCGCCAATGCCGTGGGCGGCAAGGGCGCCCAGATGGTGGACGTGCGCTGGGTCGGCATCACACCGGCCTTCTGGGCGTTGCTGCAGGGACGCATCGAGGTCGGGCGGCTCACGCTCTTCAGGCCGACCCTGGTCCTCGAGACCGACGCCGAGGGCCGCCCCAACTGGGAATTCCATCCCGGCGCCGGCGCCGCCCAACCGGCCGGTGCGCCCAGCAGCGGCCTGCATCTGGCGATCGGCACGCTCAAAATCCGCGAAGGCACGCTCAGCTACACCAATCCGAAGACCGGCCAGACGCTGAAGGCCGAGAATCTGGAGGCGCTCGCGTCCGTTGGGTCTTTCCAGGGGCCGTTCGACTTCGACGCCACGGCGACCGTCAACGGTGTCCCGCTGTCACTGATGGCGAAGGTCGGCGCGCCGAGCGACAAGGGCAGCGACATGTCCTTCAAGCTCAAGGTGCACAGCGGCACACTGAACTTCGACGGCCATGTCAGCCGGATCGCCGTCGACGCCGACGTGAAGGGCAAGGTCTCTCTCGCGACCGGCGGCCTGACCGATTTCATCGCCAGTCTGGTGCGCGCCGGCGGTCAGGAACCGCCTGCCTTCGATGCCTCGGTGATCGGTCCCTTCGCCTTCGATGGCGACATCGACCTTACGGCCGAGAAGCTGGCGCTCACCGATTTCAAGATGTCGATCGGCACCGAGAGCGTGACGGGCAGCTTGACGCTGATCACGGGTGCAAAGCCCTCGCTCGAGAGCCGGCTGTCGCTGCCGAAGGTCGATGCCGAGAAATGGCTCGCGCTGCTGTCCAACCCCGAAGCCTTTCGACCGAAGGCGCCCGCGGGCGCAAAGCCGGCAGCAGCCGCTCCAGCGACGACGACCGCGCCCGCCGCCGCGGCGGCGAAGCCGCCGGCGGCCGCCCCCGCCGCTCCAGCCAAGGCCGCCGCTGCTCCGGCTACCGCTTCGCTGTCGCCGTTTCCGCCGGCCTTCACCGTGCTGGTATCGCTCGACGCCAAGGAAGTCGTCTATCGCAGGGGCACGGCGCGCGACGTGGCGCTTGCCGTGGAGATCCGCAACGGCGTGATCGCCGTGCCGCGAATGAGCGCGACGTTGCCGGGCGACATGGTTCTCAAGGCCAATACGGCCGCCACTCCGGTGGCCCCCGCAGCACCGCCTGCCAAGCCAGGCGCAGCTCCTTCCGTCCAATCCGCCGGGGTGTTCAGCCTGGTGGGGCCGCGGCTGCGTGAGACGCTGGCGTGGCTGGAGATCGACACGTCCGGCGTGCCGGCCGCCAAGCTCCAGTCGCTGTCGATCGAAGGCAAGCTCGCCTCGACGGCGAGCAGCCTGCAGATTTCCGACCTCCTGATGGACCTGGATGGCCAGCGTGCGACCGGCAGCGGCAGCATCACCTTCGGACTGCCGCTCACGCTGGCGACCTCGGTTCAGCTCGACAGTTTCGACCTCGATGCCTACCTGCCGACGCCTCGGGAGCCCTCCGTCATCGCGGAACCTGCGACTGCGACGCCACCAGCTCCGGCCGTTGCGGCCCCAGCCGCAGCCTCCGACACGACCCTGCCCATTCTTGGACTTAAGGCCAAGGTCGCCAAGCTCGTGTTCCGCGGCGGGACACTGAATGGCATCGACGCGGACCTCGCCGTACAGGGCAATCTCCTCAAGGTGAACGGCCTCAAGATCGCCGACCTCCTGGGCGCCAGGTTCGACCTCAAGGGCCAGGTCGCGGACTTCGGCACCGTGCCGCGCTTCGACGTCACCTTCAACGCCACGATGCCCGATACCGACAAGCTGCTGGTCTATGCGGGCATGCCCAAGTTCCTCAACGGCAAGCTCGGCGCCTCGACGGCGGGGGGCAGCGTCGCCGGCACCATGGGGGCGCTGACCCTGCGCAATGCCTCGGTCAGCGCTGCCGGGGCGACCGCACGCGCCACCGGCTCGCTGGTTCTGGGCGACAAGTTCTCCTTCGATTTCTCGAGCTTTGCCGTGCAGACGCAGGATGCGAGCGGGCTGGTGTCGGTGGCCACCGGGGGATCGCAGACGGGTTTGGGCGGGCTGGTGGCCGAGGGTTCGTTCAAGGGCAACGACCAACGCGCGTCATTCGACGGCAACCTGACGGCGCTCGGCACGCAGATGTCGGGAAAGATAGATGCCACCCTGGGCAAGAGGCCCAACTTCGTGGCCAATCTGCGCATTCCCGGCACGCTCGACCTCGACGACTGGCTGGGCACCTCCGATGGGCCCGCGCCCGCCGTGCCCACGCCGGCGATTCCCGCCGCGCCGGGCGGCGCGGGCGCCGAGGCCGTGCCGCTGCCGTCGAAGGGGCCGCGCGCGGCGACGGGCAAGCAGATCGATCTCTCGGGCCTGCGCGCCTTCGATGCCACGTTGAACCTCGAGACCAGCGCCATCGAGTTCGGATCGCTGAAGGTGACCTACGCCGATATGGACGCGACGTTGCGCAACGGCGTCGTCAAGGTGTCCAAGCTCACCGGACAGTTCTACAGCGGCGCCGTCGACTTCGGGGGCACCATAGATGCTTCGAAGGATACGATGACGGTCGACGTGGCCGGCACCCTGCAAGGCATCTATGTCGGCGAGATGCTGCGCGGCGCGGCGGGCCACAATGTGTTCGGCAACGAGCACCTGATGGTGGCGGTCGATGGCAAGATCAATGTCATGAAGGTCGCGCTCCAGGGCCAGGGCAACTCGCCCGAGCAGATCCGCAATTCCCTGACAGGCCAGGGCCATCTGTCGGGCGTGATCTACCCTTCCGTCGCCGGCGGGTCTCTGGGCTTCGCCTCTTTCGCCACCGGCCTCGGCAGCATCTTCAGCACGGAGATGGGATTCAACTCCGCGGTCATCTCGGGCTTCATCAACGCGCAGAGCACGATCGAGGGCGAAATCACGCTTTCGAACGGCGAGATCAACCTGCAGAACCACGCCCTGAAAGGTCCGAATGCGACGGCGCGAATCAACAGCCGCACCAGCCTGACGGCGGCCACGACCGAGACCACCATTGCGCTCGACGCGGGCTCCAATGGGGCGACGGACTATGTGATGACGGTGAGCGGTCCGGTCTCCTCGCCGACCATGAGCATCCGCGGCAAGTGACGATCAGGCGTCCGTCCTAAGCCGCCCGCTCCTTCAGGATTTCCCAGGCGCGGCGGAAGGTCTGCGCCATTTCCTCGGCGGGCACCGCGCCGGAGAAGAGCACATGGCCCTGCAGGGCGAAGCTCGGCACGCCCTGGATGCCGGCATTGCGCGCCATCTGGTCGCCGGCCAGCACTTCGCGCCGGCCTTCGTCGCTCATGAGCATCGCAAGCACCTCGGCGCGGTCGAGCCCGGCTTCGGCCGCCACGTCGGCCAGGATCTTCTGGTCGCCGATATCGGCACCCTTGCAGAAATAGCTGTCGAACAATTCCTCGACGACCGCATCCTGTACGCCGCGCTGGCCGGCGAAACGGATCAGGCGATGGGCGTTCACCGTGTTGGGCGTGCGCGCGATGCGGTCGAGATGGAACTCGAGCCCGACCGTCGCGGCGGTCTCGGTGATGCGCTGGTCGAGCTGCTGGGAGCGTTCGAGGCTGCCGAACTTGGAGATGCGGTAGCTCGTGCGTTCGACGCCCTCGGCGGGCATCTCGGGATTGAGCTGGAAGGGATGCCAGGCGACGGCGACCCGGCAATGCTGGGTGGCGAGAAGATCGAGGGCGCGTTCGAGCTGGCGCTTGCCGATGTAGCACCAGGGGCAGATCACGTCGGAGATGACGTCGATACGGCCGGTCGGTTGGACCTGGTCCATGGCTTTGTTTCCTTCCCTATTGCCTCCAAGCGTATACCTGCGCGGAATATCCGGCAACGAGAGGACCCCGCCCATGCCGAAATATCGCTCCGCCCTGATCGTCGGAACAGGCCCCGGCCTCAGCGCCTCGCTGGCCCGCCTGTTCGCGAAGAACGGAATGTCGGTGGCCCTGGCGGCCCGGCAGACCGACAAGCTTGCGACCCTTGCGAACGAGACCGGGGCATCGGTTCACGCCTGCAACGCTGCGGATCAACAGGATGTTGCGGCGCTGTTCGAGACGCTGGACGCGGCCGGCCGCACGCCCGACGTCGTCGTCTACAACGCCAGCAACCGGGTGCGCGGCGCCCTCGTCGACCTGGCGCCGGACGACGTGAAACGGGCCATCGACATCAGCGCCTTCGGCGCCTTCCTCGTGTCCCAGCAGGCGGTGAAGCGCATGCTGCCCAAGGGGGAGGGAGCGGTTCTCCTGTCAGGCGCGACGGCGGGCGTGAAGGGCTTTGCGCTCTCGGCGACCTTCGCCATGGGCAAGTTCGCGCTGCGCGGCCTCGCGCAATCCATGGCGCGTGAACTCTCGCCTCAGGGCATCCACGTCGCTCATTTCGTGATCGACGGCGGCATCCGCAGCGCGGCGCGGCCGGTTCCCGACGACAGGCCCGACAGCCTGCTCGATCCCGACGCCATCGCCGAGACCTACTGGCATGTGCTGAACCAGCACCGCAGCGCCTGGAGCTGGGAGGTCGAGGTACGGCCCTGGGTCGAGAAATTCTAGGTCGAGGGGACGACGATGCGGTCTTCGTCCTCTGCCGCGCTGATCCTTCTGTCCCTGTTGATGCCGTTCCAGACACGGGCAATGGACATGAAGGTCGAGGGCGAGTCCGTCGTCCTGTCGGGCGCCGTCGATGGATCCGAATGCACTGCCCTCGATGCGATTCTATCCCAGGCGATGATCAGGACCGTCGTTCTCACCAACTCGGGCGGAGGCAATGCCCGCGCCGGCTATTGCGTCGGCGATCTGATCCGCGAGCGTGGGCTGTCCACGGTCATTCGGGGTCGCTGCGCGTCGTCCTGTTCCCGGATGTGGCTGGGCGGTGTCGAGCGCACGCTCGAAGGACCGAATTCCAGAGTGGGGCTTCACGGGAACTACGGCAGCAACGGCGCACTCTTGGCGGATGCGCCGCAGCGGCTGCGTACCTGGATTCCGCAACGGGCGCCCAATGTCGACCGGGCGCTGATGGAGCAGTGGGTCAACCTGCCGTCGAATGACGGGATGATGTATTTCTACAACGACAAGGCTGAACTTTGCGAAAGCCGAGCCTGCACGCCGCTCAGCGGACGCACTGCGCGCAACGCCGGCCTCTCGACGCGCTGATCCAAAGCCCTTCGGTCAATGGCTCAGGCGTCGACGAGGGGCCGGCGCGTCACCAGGAGAAGCGCCAGGTGAGCGCGGCACCCGTCACGAACTGGTTCCGCGATCCGCCGGGTCCGGTGACGATCGGGGAATTGGCGACCGTGTCGGCCAGGTAGTTGTAGCTGCCGAAGGCCACGAAGCTCAGCCGGTCGTGAATGCGCCACAGGGCGCTCGCCCCGACGCCGACGCTGCGAAGACCGGCACCGGGGTAGTATTGTGCGTAGCCTGAGTTGATCGACTGCAGCGCCGTGATTCCGAAGTAGGCCTGGTTGAAGGTGCCGTCGGTCACTGAGAGCCGCGGACCGCCGGACAGGAACACGCTGTCGGTGAGCCGCATCTTGCCGTCGACCAGTGCATCGAAGATCAGGCCGTTGCTGCCGCCGATGCCGCGCCTTAGCTCGATCTTGGCGGCGATGAAGGGCTGGTCGTAGCGCAGGAAGGCGCCGCCCTCGATCGTGAAGGGCACGTTGCCCGTACCGTAGAGATAGCCGCCGTCACCCTGGTTGCGGGGAAAGCGGTAGCGGAAGATCGGGCCGGCCTTGAAACCGGAATTGTCGAACAGCGTAGCCCCGATGCCGTCGCGCGCCGAGATGAAGACCTTGTCGCGTTGATAGCGCAAGTCGAGGTTGGGGACCGGCAACACACGATAGTTGGCGCTGCCCTCGAACCAGGGGGCGATGACCGCGCCCGGTCCGATATCGAACGTCCAGTCCTTCGGCGGCGGCCCGGCGGGCTCACTGCCGATGCTCGTGGGCTGGGCGGAGGCTGTTGCTGCGTGCACCGTGACGAAGGCGAGGCAGGTCGCGAGGAGACGGGACAAACGCACAGGGCAACTCCGCTGTTTGCCCTATTTTACGTTTCCGAAGGATTGCCGGATCAGTCTGTGTGAAATTAAAGAGTCTTTTCGAGCATCAGCCGCGCGGCGTGCAAATCGTCGAACACCCTCAGGCACTTGGCCCGGACCTCGGGCAGCGGCGGCAGGATGTCCGGCACCATGAACGCCATCGTGCCGGCGGCGTGGGCGGCGGTGAGGCCGACATTGGAATCCTCGAAGGCGATGCAGCGCTCCGGCGACACGCCGAGGCGACGGGCGGCTTCGAGATAGACGTCGGGCGCCGGCTTGGCGTTCTCGACATCGTCGCGTGTCGCAACCGCGGCGAAGCGATCGATGAGTCCGGCGCGTGCGAGGTGACGCTCCGCGGTGAGACGCCCCGAGCCGGTGGCGACGGCGAGGCGCAGGCCGCGGCCCGCCAGGAAGTCGAGCATCTCGACGACACCGGCCTTGACCGGCAGATGGCTCTCCAGCCGCCGCTTGGCGTGACCCGAGAAGCGTTCGCGGAAATCGTCGATGCGGAAGGCGGCCCCATAGAAATTCTGGATCATGACGTCGCATTCGCGGCCCGAGATGCCGATCATCGAGTGGCAGAACTCCAGCGTCATCTCGATTTCGAGATCGCGGGCGGCGTCCTGCAGGGCATCGATGTAGACGGCCTCGGTGTCGATCAGCAGACCGTCCATGTCGAAAAGAACGGCTTCAACGGGTTTCTTCAGCATGCTTTCGTTCTAAGCTGTGCGGCCGAGAGGGCAAGGGAGAGAAAAATTCATGCGTATCCATAATCTGTATGTCGACGCCGACGGCGAGACCCACTTCCGCGATATCGAGATCGAGTGGAAGAACGAGGGTCGCGGCGGCAAGACCTCCGCCACCCTGCCGGCGACCGGCATCATCTTCCGCGAGACCCCCGGCACCTACGATTATGAATGGCATCCCGCGCCGCGCCGGCAGTACATCATCAACCTCGATGCCGGCGTTTCCATCCAGGCCAGCGACGGCGAGACCCGCATCATCGGGGCCGGCGAGGTGATCCTGGTCGAGGACACGCACGGCAAGGGCCACTTCTCGAAGGCGATAGAGGGCAAGCTGCGTCATTCCATCTTCGTTCCGATCGAGTAATTCCGCCAAGAGTTTCAAGCGTAGAGAGGCATCCATGAACGTCCAGACCCCCGTCGATCCCACCAACGAGCTGATCGAGCAGGCACGCCGCGTCCTGCCGGGCGGCACCTTCGGCAACTTGCCGGCCGAGGTGATCCTCAAGGAGGGCAGGGGCGGTCACATCTACGACGAGGCCGGCAAGGAATATGTCGACTTCCTCCTGGGCTCCGGCCCGATGTTCATCGGCCATGCCCATCCCGAGGTCACGGCGGCGGTGCAGGCGCAGGTGCCGCTGGGCACGACCTTCTTCGGCAACAACCGCCACGGCATCGCGCTCGCCGAGGCGATCGTCGAGGCCGTTCCCTGCGCCGAGCAGGTGCGCTTCGTCTGCTCCGGCACCGAGGCCGACCTCTATGCGATGCGGGCCGCACGCGCCTTCCGCAAGCGCGACAAGATCCTGAAGTTCGAGGGCGGCTATCACGGCATGAGCGACTATGCGCTGGTGTCGCTGGCGCCCAAGGCTCCCGGCAATTTCCCGCGCGGCTCCATCGACTCGGCGGGCATTCCGAAGTCGGTGGCCGACGAGATGGTGGTCGCGGCCTTCAACGACATCGACATGGTCCGGAGCCTGATCGAGGAGCAGAAGGATGAGCTGGCCGGCGTCATCGTCGAGCCGTTCCAGCGCCTGATCCCGCCCAAGCCCGGCTTCCTGCAGGCGCTTCGCGAGGTGACGGCCGAGCACGGCATCCCGTTGATCTTCGACGAGGTCGTGACCGGCTTCCGCTTCGCCTATGGCGGCGCCCAGGAATATTACGGCGTCACGCCCGATCTCTGCACCCTGGGCAAGATCGTGGGCGGCGGCTTCGCGCTGGCGGCGATCGCCGGTCGCGCCGACATCATGAAGCACTTCGACCGCCTGGCGATGACCGACGAGGATTTCATCTTCCAGGTGGGCACGCTGTCGGGCAATCCGGTCGCCGCGGTCGCGGGCCTCGCCACGCTCGAGGTGCTGAAGCGGCCCGGCACCTACGAAGGCGTGTTCGCCAACGGCCGCAAGCTGATGGACACGCTGTCGGAGCTCCTGAAGAAGCACGGCTTCAAGGCGCAGGTGATCGGCGAGCCGCCGCTGTTCGACATCATCTTCACCGATCAGCCGGTCAAGGATTACCGCGACACGCTGAAGGCCGACACCGCGACCCTGAAGCGCTTCAATCAGGCCCTGCGCGCCCGCGGCATCATGAAGGGCGACAGCAAGTACTATGTCAGCGTGGCGCACACCCAGGCCGACATCGACCACACGATCGGCGCCTGGGAAGAGGCGTTGAAGGAGATCAAGTGAGCCACTGATTCAAAGGTCCCTCGCTTCGTTCGGATGACGTGAGGGGCCTTTTTGTCTCGTCCCGCCCTACGGGCTGTCGAGGCCCTTCGACTTCAGGATCTTGCCGTTCTCGGGATTGGCCAGCGCCAGCAGGAGCGCGTCGGCGGCGGCGCGGTTGCCGGAGGCCACGGACACGCCGCCGGAATAGATCGTGAAATTCTGCAGCATCAGCGGGATCGGCCCGACGAACTGCACGCCCGGCATGCCCATCAGCTCACTGCTCTGCTGGAGCGCGATGTCGGCCTTGCCATCGACGATGCGTTCGGCCGCCAGCCCGCCCTGGACCAGCACGCTCTTGGGCTTGAGCTGGGCGGCGATGCCCATCTGCTGGAAGAGCTGGGCGACGTAGATGCCGCTCGAGCCACCGGAGGCCGGGTCGATATAGGCGACGGCGCGCGCCGCCAGCAGCGCCTTCTTGAAGCCGTCGGGCTCGGAAATGTCGGGCACCGGCGCGCCCTGCTTGATGGCCATGCCGACGCCGGCGCGGGCCAGTTCCTTGGCGCTGCTCTCGTCGATGCGGTTGCCCAGGAACTGGGCCATCGGGATCGGCGGCATGACCACCACGTCGAAATACTCGCCGGCGGCGACGCGCTTCTGCAGGGCCCCGGTCGTGCCGCTGTCGATCGTCACCTTGTGGCCGGTCTTCTTCTCGAAGTCGGCAACGATCTCGAGGGCGGCCGACTTGTAGGCACCGGCGGTCAGGAGCTTGAGGTCGGCAGCCGAGGCGCTGCCCGCGGCAAGGACGAACAGGAGGAAGAGCAGGACGCGCATGGATTTCCTCAGGCTGGCGTGCCCATGACATAGGGCTTCAGGGCAGCATACATCAGCGCGTGCGTCGGTGTCGGGACATTGTGCTTCCTGCCCAGCTCCACGACCTTGCCCGACAGCCAGGGCAGCTCGATCCGGTTGCCGCGCAGCAGGTCGACCGCCATGGACGCCATAAGCTGCGGCGGGGCGTTGCGGTTGAAATTGAAGGTCCGTTCGACGATGTCGGCGGGCAGGGTGACGCCCAGGGCGCGCCCGACCGCGGCCACTTCCTCGTAGGCGGCGCCGAACATCGCGTTGATGTCGGCATCGTCGCGCAGCTTGCCGACCGGCAGGCGCGTCAGCGCCATGACGCCGGCATTGGAGGCCAGCAGCACGAACTTGATCCAGAGATCGGTCAGGATGGCGTCGCTCAGCACGCCGTCGATGCCGGCCTTCTTGCACATCTCGGCGAGGGCCACGGCGCGCGGGCTGCGGCTGCCGTCGGGTTCGCCGAACACCATGCGCATCACCGTGCCGGTCTGGCGGATCAGCCCCGGCTGGGCGATCGTCGCACTGATGTTGGCGACGCCCGGCATCACGGCGCGGGCGCCCAGGATCGGGATCAGCCGTTCGTGCGCATCGACGCCGTTCTGGAGGGTGATGACCGCGGTGTCGGGCCCGATCATGGGCTTGATCGCGACCCCCGCGCTCTCGACGTCCCACAGCTTCACGCAGAACAGCACATAATCGACCGGCCCGACCTCGGCCGGATGTTCGGTGGCCTGCGTCGGCTGCAGATGGGTGTTGCCGCGCACGCTCTCGATGCGCAGCCCGTCCTTCTTCATGGCCGCGAGATGCGCGCCGCGGGCGATGAAGGTGACGTCCGCGCCGGCCTGCGCGAGCGCTGCGCCATATCCGCCTCCGACGCCGCCGGCGCCAACAACCGCGATCCTCATCGAGCCCGTCTCCTATGCCGCGGTGATGCTGCCGACCAGCAGGCAGCCGACCCGGCCGCTCAGCCGTGTCGGCCCCGTGATGTCCAGCCGCAGCGCGTGGTCCGACGCGAGACGCCGCTCGTCGTCCTGCACCGCCACGGTCGCCTCGCCGTGAGGACTGTAGGCAATGTGGATGCCAGGCTGCAGGTGGAGCGTGCGGCCCTCGTCGAGGACGGCGATGTCGATCTTCACCTGGGCGCGGGCGCCGATCAGGTTGACGACCTCCACCGGTCCGGCCTCCAGCCGGCTCGCGATCCTGGTCTCGCCGGTGAAGTGCACCGGCCGGAAGGGCTGGCGCACGTCGATCTCGCCCTCGGGCGTCTCCAGCACCAGGCCGCTGCCGGAGACGAGCACCTGGATGCGATCGTACCCGGTATAGTCGGAGAAGGGCCCGGGCTGCACGATCGGGGTGCGGCCGAACCGCCAGACATCGCCCGAGAAGGCGATGTCGACGGTCGTGCCGCCGCCGTTCTTCCACGGCGTGCGGAGATAGTTGGCGGGATCGAGCAGGGTGATCACGGGCCGCCCGTTACGGTGCGAGCGTGACGTTCAGCGTCTTGCCGATCGTATCGTTCCAGGTCTTGACGCACTCGGGGCCGCAGCGCTTGGCGAAGGACGGCAGGATCGCCTTGGTGAGCGCGTCCTTGCGCAAGGCTTCGTCGGCGGCCGTGACGGGCACCAGCTTCATGTTGGCGGGCGCGCCCTCGCTGCATGGGCCGGCGCCGGTATTGCAGTTGATGCCGGTCTGCGTCTCGGTGCGGGCCTGCTCGAAGATCGACTTTTCGAGCTTGTTCAACTCGGTCTGCAGGAAAGCCTGAACCTTGGGATCGAGCGAATTCCACCACTTCAGGTTCGCGAGCTGGGCGGCCACGCCGAAATTGACAGGCATGGGCGAAATGAACTTCGCGGCCTCGTGCCACTTCGACTTGTAGCCCGACAGCGCACCGGTGATGGCGCAATCGACCACGCCGCTGGCCAGCGCCGGCTGGACCTCGGCGAAGGCGATGTTGAGCGGCGAGGCGCCGATATGGGTCACGAAGGCCTGCTGCGATGCGCCCGAGGCGCGGATCTTGCGGCCCTTCAGGTCGGCGATGGTGACGAAGGCGTCGCGGCAATAGAGGACCTGCGCCTGGTAGGAGCCGAAGCCCAGCAGCTTGATGCCGTGCTTCTCTTCGAGGAACTTGGCGTAGGCGGGGCGGATCGCGTCGATGACCTTCTCGAGTTCCTCGACGGAGCCGACGAGGCCCACCAGGTCGGCGGCTTCGTTCATCGGCACTTCGCCGGAATTGTAGTTCAGCACGGTGGTGGCGAACTGCAGGGTGCCGCTGGAGACGAGGCGGAAGACCTCGGCACCCTTGAAGCCGAGCTCGGTGAAGGGCTTGACCTGGACCTTGATCGCGCCGCCCGATTCCTTTGGCACCGTCACCGTCCAGAAGGGCAGTTCGCGGCTCGTGTACATCGACAGGCCGCCGATGCTGCCCACGACGTTGAACGAGGTCGAGGGCAGGGCCGGCGGCGTTTGCGCCATGGCGCTGCCGAGGGCGAACGAACCGGCAAGAGCCGCCGCCGCGACGAGATGCTTCAGGAACATGAAATCCTCCTTTTTGAAGTCAGGCCTTGAGAAGGGCCGGCAGCCACAGGGCCAGTTGGGGGAAGGCAATCAGGATGCCGATCATGACGATCATCATCACGACGAACGGCAGCGCACCGAGGCAGAGGTCGGAGAAGGCACCGCCGCGCCGCACCGCCTGCACCACATAGAGGTTGAGGCCGACCGGCGGGGTGATCAGGGCGGCCTCCATCAGGATGACGAAGACGATACCCCACCAGACCGGGCTGTAGCCCAGCGCCACGATCACGGGCACCACCACCGGCGTCGTGGCGATCATCATGGACAGCGTCTCCATGAAGCAGCCCAGGATCAGATAGAACACGACGATGGAGACGAGCATGCCGAGCGGCGAGAGGCCGAGCGCCAGCACCGTGTCGGTGATGGCCTTGACCAGACCGATCGACACCATGACGAAGTTGAGGAAGAAGGCGGCGATCACGATCAGCATGACCATGCAGGTCGTGCGCACGGTGCCCTCGAAAGCCCTCAGCAGGACTGGCAGGGTGAGCTGGCCGTTGGCCGCGACCAGGCCGAGCGTGGCCATCAGGCCGAGCGCCGCCGCTTCGGTCGGCGTGGCGATGCCGGCATAGATCGACCCCACGACGACGAGGAACAGGCCGAGCGGCGGCAGCAGGTTCTTCAGGCCGAACACGCGTTCCTGCCAGAGGTTCGCCGTGTCCTGCCTGGGGCCGGCCCATTGCGGTCGGAACAGGCAGAGCGCCAGCACCATCAGCGAAAAGAGTCCCGCCAGCATGAAGCCCGGAATGAACCCCGCCGCATACAGGTCGGCCACCGACGTGTCCGTCAGCACGGCGTAGATGATCATGTTGATCGAAGGCGGGATCAGGATGCCCAGTGTGCCGCCCGCGGCGATCGAACCGAGGAACAGCGGGCGGTTGTAGCCCCCTTTGTCCATGTTGGGGATGGCCACCGTTCCGATGGTGGCGGCGGTGGCCACCGAGGAGCCCGAGGTGGCCGCGAAGATCGCGCTCGCCGCGATGTTGGTATGGATGAGGCGGCCGGGAATGCGCGCGAACCACGGGGTCAGCGCCGTGAACAGGCGCTCGCTCATGCCCGACCGGTGCATCAGCTCGCCCATCATGATGAACATGGGCGCGGCGATCAGGATGAAGTCGTTGGACGAGTTCCATGCCAGCTCGCCGATCGCGCCGGTCATCGGAAAGAAGGCGTAGCGCTCCGACAGGACATAGGCCATCAGGCCGAGCGCGACCGCGACCGGCAGGCTGATCCCCACCAGGACGACGAGCAGCGTGAAGGCTGTGCCGATCATCGCGGCGCTCCATTCGTAGGCGGGACCTGTTCCACGCCAGCCTGGCTGATTTCCTCGTTGACGCGCAGGCTGCCGATCAGGGCGTCGAAACCCGGACCGTCGCCCGCCAGCAGGCGCAGCACGGCCTGGATCGGCAGCAGCACGGCGACACAGGCGAACCAGAAGATGCCGACCCACCAGATCGACTGCGGCAGCGCCATCGGCGTCTGCAGAGCCGACACCGACTTGGCGTTCATCGCCATGGATTGCGCAAGCGTACCCCAGCAGAACCAGGCGAGGGCGACGGCCAGCAGCGCCAGCGACAGGGCGGCGAGCAGGTCGAAGGCCACGCGGACGGACCTCGGAAAAGCATCGAGCAGGATGTCGACGCGAATATGGGTCTTGGAAGTGGTGGCGAATCCCAGGCCCAGGCCGATGCAGGCGGCCAGCGCGTAGCCCGAGATTTCGAAACTCTCGACCATGCCGCGCTTGAAGAGGTAGCGGGTGATGACGTCGATGGTGATGAGGCCGCTGCAGCCGATGAGGATGATGGCGCCGCCTATCCAGGCGAGTATTCGCGAGATGCGCTGCGGCCACGGCTCGGGCGGCAGGAGACTGGACGACTCACTCATTTTACGAATCTGCTCCCCCGAATGACGGCGCCCCCGCGACCATCATGACCCGAGCAATGTCCGGGCCATGTCTCTTTGTAGTCTGTCGCCACGCCACCCGCTAGGGCACGATCTTCTCCTTGCGGAAGCGCGTGAGCAGGCGCTCGAACATGGCCTCGCTGTCGATCACCTCGTGGAAGCCGTGCAGTCGGCTCTTGGTGACATCGGACATCACGTCCCAGTCCGAGCCGAAAACGTAGTCGGCAAACGGCCAGGCCACGAGCTGGCCGAAGTCGAACTTCTTCAGCCGGTACTTCTTCGTCATTTCCGCCCACATATCCGCCTTGTCGGCCATCTGCTGCGTCAGGCTGATGGTCTGCAGTTCGCCCACCTGCATGTCGAAGACCTGCGCGATGCGCGGCCAGACGTTGCGCCAGCGGAAATAGTCGCCGTTGGTGATATTGTAGGCCTCGTTGGCGGCGCGTTTCTCGGTGGCGGCCCACAGCGCCGCACTGGCGAAGTGCGAGGATTCCGTCACCTGGTAGATCGTGCCGTAGGCGCCGGGTTTGCCGGGAAAGCGCAGTGGCAGGCCGAGCTCCTTCGAGATCGCGGCATAGACGGCGATGGCGGGCAGGATGCTCATCGCCGTGCCCGGCGCGAAGCCGCACAGCGTCTGGGGTCTTAGCTCGGTCCAGCTCCACCGCTTGCCGCGCTGGAAGCCGGTCAGCCAGTCGATCTGGTCGAAGTAGAAGTCGGGCGGCATGTGGCCCGGATCGGTCTCGCGCATCGGCGTCTTCAGGGGGCCGAGATGCGTGCCGTAGTACTTGGTGCCGGTGACCAGCACGACGCGCTGCAGGCCGCGCGACGCCTTGGCGATGGCGGTCACGGAATGCACCAGCATGTCGCGATTGGGCGCGATCACCGAGGCATAGCCCGCCGCATTGCCGGTGCCGGGCTGGAAGGCGGCGTAGAAGACATGCGTGACGTCGCGCAGGTCCTTGAGCTTTGCCGCCACGTCGTCAAGGTCGAGCAGGTCGACCGAGACGTGGCGATAGCGCGGCCTGTCCTTTTCCCGCCGGCGCGACAGCCCGATCACCTGCCAGTCGCCTTCCGCGAGCAACCGCTCGACGATGTAGCGGCCGATGACGCCCAGGGCGCCGACCACGACGGCTTTCTTCTGCATGTCTCTACCTCGTCGTCGCGACGGTGCCGTTGGCGATCAGCGTGTCGATTTCGCCGGCCGCGTAGCCGTGCTCCTGAAGGATCGCGCGACTATGCTGGCCCGGCACCGGTGCCTCGGCGCGTGCCGTGCCCGGCTCCGGGGGCAACATGCCGGGCAACGCGGGGACCGGGACCTTCTGCGGAAGGCCGGCCTGTTCGAGCCAATGGATCAGGCCGGTTTCCTTGACGTGCGGCTGGTTGATGAAATCGGCGTAGCTGTTCAGTCGCTCGTGCATCAGCTTCGCCTCGGTGAGCTTCTGGCTCCAGTGCGCGGACGGCTTCGCCTCGATCATCGGCCGGATGATGGCATAGAGCGCTGCCTCGTTGGCGAGACGCGCCGCCGGCGTAGCGAAGCGTCCCTCGTATGCCAACGCGGGCACGTCCATCAGCCGGCAGAGGCTCTGCCAGTCGCCGTCCTTGATGGCCAGAATCGACATCCACGCGTCCGCTGTCCTGAACACGCCACCGGGCACGCCGCCGGGCTTCATCGTGCCGCCTTCGAGATGGCAGGCCATGAGGCGGATCGACTGCAGCGCGGTCGCCGACTGCATCAGGCTGACGTCGATGTAGCGTCCTTTCGTTTCGTCGCGCCGGGCGTAGAGCGCCGCGCTCACCGCCTGGAAGGCATAGAGCGCGGTCGACATGTCGACCACGATCACCGGCACGCGATGGGGAATCCCGTCCTCGCCGCGATTCTCCGCCATCATGCCGGTATAGGCCTGCAGCACCGGGTCCATGGCCGGCCGCTCGGCCAGCGGCCCGGTCTGGCCGAAGCCCGAGATCGACACGTAGAGGAGGCGCGGCACGCGGGCCGAGACGGCGGCATAGTCGAAGCCCAAGCGCTGGATGACGCCCGGCCGGAAACCTTCGAGGAAGATGTCGGCATCCTTCAGCAGGCGCCACACGACGTCCTTGCCGGCCTCGCTCTTGAGGTCGACCGACAGGCTGCGCTTGCCCATGTTGCCGATGATCGAGAAGGCGCTGTGGCTCCCATAGTGTACGCCGAGCGTGCGCGCCCAGTCGCCTTCGCCGATGCCCTCGACCTTGATCACCTCGGCGCCGTGCTGGGCCAGCAGCATCGCGCAATAGGGGCCGGCAATGCCCTGGCTCAGGTCGACGACCTTGAGGCCGGCAAAGGGCGCGTCGTAGCTCATGCGAGCTTGACCAGCATCTTGCCGAAGTTCTCACCGCGCAGCAGTCCGATGAAGGCGCGCGGTGCCTTGTCGATTCCCTCGACGATATCCTCTCGGTACTTGAGCTTGCCGTCGCGGATCCACTCACCCATCTGGCGCATCGCGGGGCCGTAATGCTGTGCGAAGTCGGTCACGATGAAGCCGCGCGCCATCACGCGCTTGCCGACGAAGGTGCCGAGCAGGCGCGGTCCCATCGAGGCGCCGGTCGCGTTGTATTGCGAGATCGAGCCGCACAGCGCGACGCGTCCGAAGAAGTTGATGTTGCGCAGGACGGCATCGGTGATCTCGCCGCCGACATTGTCGAAATAGACGTCGGGGCCGTTGGGGCAGGCGGCGCGCAGCGCGGCGTCGAGGTCCTTCTCCGCCTTGTAGTCGATGCAGGCATCGAAGCCGAGTTCGTCCTTCACGAAGGCGCATTTCTTCGCGCCACCGGCGATGCCGACGACCCGGCAGCCCATGATCTTGGCGATCTGGCCCACCACCTGGCCCACGGCGCCGGAGGCCGCCGACACGACGACCGTCTCACCGGGCTTGGGTTGCCCCACATGCAGCAGGCCGAAATAGGCGGTCATGCCCGGCATGCCCAGCACGCCGTTGGCGGTCGAGATCGGCGCCAGCGAGGGATCGACCTTGCGCAGGGCCGGCCCGCCGCCGATCGCATATTCCTGCCAGCCGAGACGATCCTCGACGATGTCGCCCACCTTGAAGTCCGGATGCTGCGAAGCCACGACCTCGCCCACCGTGCCGCCGGTCATCACCTCGCCGAGGCCGATGGCTGCCGCATAGGACGCGGCGTCGCGCATGCGGCCGCGCTGATAGGGATCGAGCGAGAGGTAATGCACCTTCACCAGAACCTCGCCGTGGCGCGGCTCGGGCACCGGCGCCTCCTCGACGCGGAAATCGGATTCGGCGGGCTCGCCAGGCGGCCGGCGCACGAGGACGACGCGGCGATGGGTCTTGGGGATGGTCATGAGCGGTTGCCTCCGATTTGCTTTGGGGCCCACCATAGCGCGGGATTTGCAGGAGCTGCCATGCCGACGATCCGCCGCCTTTCGTTCATCGGACTCGAGTATTCCTTCGCGCCGGAGAAGGCCTACGGCATGTCGCGCGGCGGCGGCTTCCGCCGACAGGGTGGGCTGGTCGAGGTCGAGACCGACCAGGGCGTGACCGGAATCGGCGAAGCCTTCGGCAATCCGCTGGTGACGCGGGAGTATTTTCGCATGCTCGAGCCGATGTTCGTCGGCCGCAGCGTCTTCGACTTCGACCATGTCGAGGCGAAGGTGCGCAACGCGATCTATCACCTGGGCGTCGGCAACCAGCTCACCGCCTGTCTTGCCGGCATCAACGTTGCGTTGTGGGATGCCATGGCCCGCGGCTTCGGCGTGCGCGTCTGCGACCTGATCGGCGGCTGCGGCGCGACACGTTTCCCGGCCTATGCCTCGACCGGCTTCTTCTCCGACGATCCCGATCGCCAGCTCGAGCACATGATGGCGGAGGCGGCGGCCCATCCCTATGCCGGCGCCAAGATCAAGATCGGCCGCGGCATCAAGAGCGACGTCGAGCGGGTGAAACTCGCCCGCGAGGCGCTGGGCCCTGACAAGTTGCTGCTGGTCGACATCAACGGCGCCTATACGGTCGACGTGGCGCTGGAATGCGCCCGCGCGATCGAGCCCTTCAACATCCACTGGATCGAGGAGCCGCTGCCGCCGGGCGATTTCCGTGGTTATGCCGAGCTACGGGCACGCTCGCCGATCGCGCTGGCGGCCGGCGAGGCGCATCATACGGTCCGCGATTTCCGCGCGCTGATCGACGGCCGCTGCATCGACATCGTGCAGCCTTCCATTCCCGGCGTCGGCGGCATCACCGAGGCCAAGCGCATCGTGGCGCTGGCCCATGCGCAGAACCTGCGGGTCGCGCCGCATGTCTGGGGCGGCGCGGTGGGCCTGGCGACGGCCTGTCATTTCCTGGCCGCCTTGCCCGCGACGCCGCACACCGACCATCCGCCGCATCCGTCGATGCTGGAATACGACATGAGCGACAACGCGCTGCGCACCAAGCTGCTGAAGTCGCCGCTCGTGCTCGAAGACGGTCATATCCTCCTGCCGGAGGGGCCCGGTCTCGGCATCGAGCTCGATCGGGATGCCGTCGAACGCTACCGGGTGTGCTGATGCCGCCGGTCAAGGTCGACCCGGACAAGGTCCGCGAGTTCGCGACGGAAGCCAGCTTCCACGACTGGCTGGGCAAGCATCACGACACCGAAAGCGAAGTCTGGATCAAGATCCACAAGGTCGGGTCGGGTCTCACGTCGATCACGCCGAAGGAGGCAATCGACGTCATCCTGTGCTGGGGCTGGATCGACGGAATCCGCAAGGGCTTCGACGACAAGAGCTTCCTGCAGCGCTACACGCCGCGCGGCCGCAAGAGTGTCTGGAGCCAGATCAACGTCGACAACGTCGCCCGGCTGGTCGAGGCAGGCCGCATGACCGAGCACGGGCTGAAGCAGGTCGAGGCGGCGAAGGAAGACGGGCGGTGGGCGCGCGCCTACCGCGTCAAGGACTCGAGGATTCCGGACGATCTCCAGGTTGCTATCGATGCCGAGCCCAGGGCGAAAGCCATGCTGGCGAAGCTCAGCGCGCAAACCGCTTCGCACTGACCTTCCGTACCGAAAGCATGAAGACCGCAGCGGGCCGCAAGAAGAAGATCGAGGCCTTCGTCGAGATGCTGGAGCGCGGTGAAACGATCCATCCGCAGGGCAAGAAGAAGTAGCGGAAGGTCCCTCGCTTACGCTCGGGATGACATCGTTCTTTCATCGACGCACCTGCGCCAATTTCAACAATGTTGTCATCCCGAGCGTAAGCGAGGGACCGTTGTTTTTTGAGCGAAACTGGAGTTGCACGCTCCATTGAGCCTCGTGCGCTACCGCAACGTCGGGTCGAGCCGGTCGCGCAGCCAGTCGCCGAGCAGGCTGATCGACAGCGTCGTCAGAACGATGGTGGCGGCCGGGGCCAGCATGATCCAGGGTGCGTGGCTGATGTATTCGCGGCCGTAGCCCACCATGTTGCCGAGCGACGCGAGCGGCGGCTGGACGCCGAGGCCGAGGAACGACAGGCCGCTCTCCAGCAGGATGATCTCGGGAAAGGTGAGCGTCATCGACACGATCAGGGTCGAGGCGATGTTGGGCAGGATGTGCAGGCCGTAGATGCGGGCCGGGCCGGCGCCGAGCTGGCGGATCGCGGCGGCATAGCCCTGCTCGTTGGCCGCCAGGGTGAGGCCGCGCGCGATGCGGGCGTAGCGTTCCCAGGAATGGAAGCCCATCAGCGCAATGAACAGCGGCAGGCTGTTGCCGAGAAACGCCAGCACCGACAGCGCGATGATCATGAAGGGCATGCTGGCCTGGAAGTCGATGGCCATCAGCACGACCTGCTCGACCCCCTTGCGGAAGTGGGCGGCGAGAAAGCCCAGCGCCGTGCCGAGCGTTGCCGCGATGATCGTGCCGAACAGCGCGATCAGCAGGCTCATGCGGATCGACATGATGAGCCGCGAGAGCACGTCGCGGCCCAGTTCGTCGGTGCCCAGCAGATGGGCCCAGGTGCCGCCCATCAGGACCGGCGGCGCCAGCCGCGCCTTGAGATCGAGCGCGGTGATGGAATAGGGGACCAGTAGATCCGCGCCCAGCGCCGTCACGATCATCAAAGCCAGCCAGGCGAGCGCCAGGGTGACGCCGAGCGGCAGGGCGAAGAGGCGACGCGGGAGGGCGGGAGCGGGGGCGCGTTCGGCAATGGCCATGCTGCTTGTCCTAGTGCGCCGCGGCCGTGCCGTGCACGCGCGGATCGAGCCAGCCATAGGCGAGGTCGACGGTGAGGTTGGCCATTACCATCCACGCCGCGATCACCATCAGGATGGCCTGCACGACCGCGAGGTCGCGGTTGGCCACGGCCGAGACCAGCAGCCGGCCGACGCCCGGCCAGGAGAACACGCTTTCGACGACGACGGCGCCGGCCACCAGGCTGCCCACCATGAAGCCGATGATGGTGACGGTCGGGATGGCGGCGTTGGGCAGCGCATGGCGGGTTACGACGGCATGCCAGGTCACGCCCTTGGCCGAGGCGGCGCGGATATAGGGCTGGCCCAGCACTTCCAGCATGGCCGAGCGGGTGAAGCGCGCCATGATCGCGGCCCCCCCGGTGCCCAGCGTGATGATCGGCAGGATGGCCGAGGAAAGCCCGCTGTTGCCGCTGGCTGGCAGCCAGCCGAGCTGGACCGCGAACACCAGCACCAGCAACAACGCCAGCACGAAGCTCGGCATGGTGAAGCCCGCGACCGAGGCCGCCATGGTCAGCCGGTCGGCCATCGAGTTGCGATGCAGGGCGGCATAGATGCCGGCGGGAATCCCGAGGCCGATCTTGAGCGCCAGCGCCGGCATGGTGATGGCGAGGGTCGCCGGTACACGTTCCATCACGAGGTCGATGGCGGGCCGCCCGTCGCGCATCGACTTGCCGAAATCGCCGGTGAGGGCATGGCCGATATAGGACAGATACTGATCCCAGATCGGCTGGTTGAGGCCCCAGGATTCGCGGAACGCCGCGATCGCCTCGGGCGGCGCGTCGACCGACATGATGAGCAGCGCCGGATCGCCCGACAGCCGCAGCACCACGAAGGCGAAGGTCATCACGAAGAGGATGGTGAGGCCCGCGCGCAGCAGGCGCGAGGTGGCGAACATCAGCATCAGGCGGCGACCTGCAGGGCGGGCTCGTGGACGCGGTGGCAGGCGACGAGACGTCCGCCGTTCGACGGCTGCAAGGTCGGCGCCTCGGCGCGGCACTGCGCGGTGGCGAAGGGGCAGCGCGTGTGGAAGGCGCAGCCGGATGGCGCGTTCACGGGGTTGGGCGGGTCGCCCTGCAGCAGCAGGCGCTCGCGTTTCGGTCCGCCGCCGAAATCGACGGTGGGAATCGCGGCGACCAAGGCGCGCGTGTAGGGATGGGCCGGTGCGGCGAACAGGCTCTCGGCTTCGCCCTGCTCGACGATGCGGCCGAGATACATGACGGCGACGTCGTGGCTGACCTGACGCACGACCTTGAGATCGTGGCTGATGAAGAGATAGGCGATGCCCAGCCGGTCCTGCAGGTCGAGCAGGAGGTTCACGACCTGCGCCTGGATGGAAACGTCGAGCGCCGAGATCGGCTCGTCGCAGACCAGCAGGTCGGGCTTGGTCATCAGGGCGCGCGCCAGCACCACGCGCTGGCGCTGGCCGCCGGACAGTTCGTGCGGATAGCGTTCGTACTGGTGCCGCTGCAGGCCGACCGATTCCATCGCCGCCTGCGCGCGATCGCGGCGCTCCGCTGCGGTCGTCTGTTCATGGATGACGAGCGGCTCCTCGATCTGCGTGCCGATCGGCAGGCGGCGGTCGAGTGCGCCCAGCGGATCCTGATAGACCATCTGGATGTGCCGGCGCAGGCCGCGCCAGGCCGGCGTGCCGACGGGCGGCAGCTTCTGTCCGCGATAGTGGATGCTGCCGGAGGTGGGCGGGACCAGTCCCAGCACCAGCTTGCCGGTCGTCGACTTGCCGCAGCCCGATTCGCCCACCAGGCCCAGGGTGCGGCCGGGATGGAGGACGAGCGACACACCGTCGACGGCCCGCAGCACGGCCTTAGGCGCGAAGAGTCCCTGGCCGGCGCGGACCTGGTAGTGGCGGCGCAGATCGGTGGCCTCGAGCAGAGCACTCATTCCGCGGCCTGCGGCTGAATCCACGCGGAGACGCCGGCCTCGACGCGGCGATGGCAGGCAGTGAGGTGGCGAAAGCCGACGAGGCGCGAGGGCGGCGGCACCGTCGCGCATCGCGCTTCGGCGACGGGGCAGCGCGGCGCGAAGCGGCAACCGGCCGGCATGGCGCCGGGTTCCGGCACGGTGCCGGGAATCGCGGCCAGCCGGCGGCGCGGGCCGGTGAGTGTGGGCAGGGCAGCCAGCAGGCCCTGCGTATAGGGATGACGCGCCGCGCCGAACAGATCGGCGCCGGGGGCTTCCTCGACGAGACGGCCGGCATACATCACCGCCACACGATCGACGTTCTCGGCAACCACCCCGAGATCGTGGCTGATCAGCACCAGCGCCATGCCGGTGTCGCGCCGGATGCTGGCCAGCAGGGCGAGGATCTGCGCCTGGATCGTGGCATCGAGCGCCGTGGTGGGCTCGTCCGCGACCAGCAGGTCGGGCTCGCCGGCCAGCGCCATGGCGATCATGACCCTCTGGTTCAGGCCGCCCGACAGAAGATGCGGATAGTCGGAGAGGCGCCGGCGCGCGTCGGCGATGCCGACCTGGTCGAGCAGGCGCAACGCCTCGGCCTCGGCGGCGCGTCCGCCAAGGCCACGATGCAGGCCGAGTGCCTCGACGAGCTGCCGGCCGATGCGATGCACCGGGTTGAGGCAGCTCGACGGGTCCTGGAAGATCATGGCGATGCGATTGCCGCGCACCTGCTCGAGGTCGCCGCGCGTGGCCCCGACCAGCTCTTTCCCGTCAAGACGGACCGACCCCGTAACGCGTGCCTTGGTGGGCAGCAGACCGAGCGCGGCCAGCCAGGTCACGCTCTTGCCCGAGCCCGATTCGCCCACGATGCCCAGCGCTTCGCCGGGGGCGATCTCGAGGCTCACGCCATCGACGGCGCGCGAGTCCTGCGCGCCGCCCGCGAAATCGACCGTGAGGTCGCGTACCGCGACGAGGGGCGCCGTCATCGCGCGGCCCTCAGATCGAGAAGTTGTTGCTGCGGAACTCCATGGCGAAAGACGGCGAGGCCTTCCACTTGATGTCCCGGCGCTTGGCGGTGAAGGTCGCGTTCTGGTGCAGCACCGTATAGGCGGGGTCTTCGCGTTCACAGATCTCGAGCATGCGCCTGAACATCGCCTTGCGCTTGGGCATGTCGGTCTCGATCTCCATCGCGGTGGAGAGACGGTTCATCTCGTCGTTGGTCCATTCGCCGACCTGCTGCTGCTGGCCCTGCGGCCCGTGCTGGGCGACCAGCGAGGAGATCGGGTCGTTGAAGCCGGCGCTGTTGGACCAGTCGCGCACGGCCCGCGCGCCGTTCGCGTCGAAGATCTGCTGCCAGTTCTCCTTCATCTCGATCTGCACGTTGAGGCCGGCGGTACGCCACATCTCGACCAGCACCTGCGCGGTCGATACCTGGTTGGTGTAGTAGTTGTTGAGCAGCCGGTACGGGATCGGATCGCCCTTGTAGTTGGCTTCCTTCAGCAGCGCCTTGGCCTTGGCGAGATCGTAGGCCGGGACCGTCCAGTTCTCGATGAACATCGGGCCGTAGAATTCCCATTGCAGGCCCGGCGGCACGCGGGTGCGGCCCGACCAGAGCGCGTCGACGATGGCCTGACGGTCGATTGCGTGGGTGAAGGCCTGGCGGATGCGCGGGTCGGCGAGGCGCGGATGGTTCTTGTCGAACACCGTGATGCGGTGGTTGACGATGGTACTGCCCAGCACCTCGAACTTCGGGTTCTTCTCGATGCCCGGGATCTGGTCCGGCGGCACGTCGCAGATGAAGTCGAACTGGCCGGCCAGCAGGCCATTGATGCGGGTCGCGACCTCGGGCACCACCATGATGCGCACGCTCTTCAGCGGCGGGCGGCCGCCCCAGTAGTCATCGTGCGCATCCAGGGTCAGCGACTGGTCGGGCACGAACTCGCGCACCTTGTAGGGGCCGGTCGAGACCGGCGCGCGCGCCCAGTCGAGCCAGCTCTTGGCTTCGTCATAGGCGCGGCGCGAGACGATGTCGCTGCCGAGGCGCCCGATGCGGCCCTCCATGGTCACGTCGGGCGTACGGTTGACGAAGCGGACCGTGTATTTGTCGACGGCCTCGACCTTCTCAAGTGCGGGGAACAGGCGCTTGGCCACCGCGGGGACCTCCGGCGGCAGGTTCTTTCCCTGCACCGCATCGCGGATGAGGACCGAGGTGAAAAGCGTCTTGTTCGAGGTGATGTCGTAGTCCGGCCCGAACATGCGGTCGCGGCTGAAGGTGAAGACCACGTCGTCGGCGGTCATCTCGTCGCCGTTATGGAACTTCACGCCCTTGCGCAGGGTGAACTCCACCGTGCGGTCGTCGATGCGCTTCCAGCTCTCGGCGAGGCCTGGCACCTCCTCCAGCTTGGCGAGCAGGTCCTGCATGATCAGCCGCTCGAACATGAACGAAAAGACGCGCTGGCCGACATTGGACTGCTCGCGGAGCGGCTCCAGCGCGGCGCTGTTGGCGATCTGCTGGACCGCGATGGTGATGCTGGGCCGACGGTCGGCCTGCCCCAGGGCGATACGCGGCAGGCCGAAGCTGGTGGCGGCGAGACCGGATGCGGCGATCAGAGCACGGCGGCGCAGAAACATGGTGTGAACCCCTGGACGGCAAGGGCGGCACGCTAGGGCGCTTTCGTGAATGCGAGGTTTCGGTTCGGTGACGCTTCGCTTGTTGCAGTGCGGGAAATCCTCTGGGCTGTGCAACGCCAGGCGGATTTACGCATGGCCTAGGAGAATAGTCGGTAGAGGCGTAGACTTGCCTCGGCAACTCGGGGAGAGAACATGCCTATTACCAATCGTCTCTATGCAGAATTTCTGGGAACTGGCTGGCTGGTGCTGGGCGGATGCGGCAGCGCCGTGCTTGCCGCCGGCTTTCCGCAACTCGGCATCGGCTTCGCCGGCGTGGCGCTCGCCTTCGGCCTCACCGTGCTCACGATGGTCTATGCCGTGGGCGGGGTGTCGGGCGGTCATTTCAATCCGGCGGTTACGGTCGGCTTGGCCGTAGCGGGCCGCTTTCCCTTCGGCGAGGTCGTTCACTATGTGGTCGCCCAGGTGCTGGGCGGCATCGTGGGCGCCGCCATCCTCTATGTCATCGCGACCGGCAAGGCCGGAGCCGAGATCGGGAGCTTTGCGACCAACGGCTACGGCGATCACTCGCCCGGCAAGTACGGGCTCGTCTCCGCGCTGGTCATCGAAGTCGTCATGAGCTTCGGCTTCGTGACCATCATCCTCGGCGCTACTGACAAGCGCGTCAGCCCGGCGGTGGCGGGCCTCGCGATCGGCCTCGCGCTGACGCTCATTCACCTCGTGACCATTCCGGTGACCAATACGTCCGTGAATCCCGCGCGCAGCACGGCACCGGCGCTGTTCGTGGGCGGCGCGGCCCTGTCGCAACTCTGGCTGTTCTGGGTGGCGCCGCTGCTGGGAGGCGCGATCGCGGGCGCTGCCTATGGGTTGCTGCGCAGCAAGGACTGACGGGGCCGTCCGGGCGCTGTAGAGTGGGGGGATAAGCCCAAGACCAATGAAGGCGATCCCCCCATGTTCATCAAGAGACTCGCGCTGCTCGTCCTGGTCGGACTTCTGCCGGTGGCTGCGGCTGCCCAGCAAGACGCCGAGGTGAAGTTCCGGTTCAAGGAGAATCCCAACAGCATCTCCGGCTGCATCCAGGCCGATCCGTCCTTCACGCGCGAGCACACATTCTCGATCGTCAACGGTCAGGTCGAACTCAAGTCGGCCGGCGGCATCGAGGTGAAAATGAAGCCGATCCGCGCGAACGTCTATGAAGGCCGCTTCGATCTCGGTCGCATGAACATCATCTACACCGCCGATCTCGGCGCCACGCCGCCGACACTGGTCGCGCAGAGCCAGGATGGCGGCTGCAAGTGGAATGCGGTGAAGGCCTGACGTTCGTCTTCGCTGATTCGTGAATGGCGTCATGAAGTCGTCGCGGCGATCGATTCCGTTCAGCGTCACCATCCTGACGCTGATGGCGCTGGTGGTCGTGCCGCTCACGAGCGTGTTGCTGTGGCTCGGCTGGCGTTCCGTCGATCTGCTCGAGCAGCGCAGCGCCGACCAGAAGGTTTCCCATCTCGAATCGGCGGTGGAAGACTTCCTCACCGACGGCCTGCATGTGGTGATTTCGGTCGGCCAGACCCTGGCCTACGGTCCGAGCTTCAACGCCACGGAAAATCCGGTCGTCGACGAGGAGCGGCGGCACCAGCTGATCGCCATGCTGGACCGTCACCCGGCCGTGCAGTCGGCGTTCGTCGGCTACGCCGACGGCAGCTTCATCTATGCCGGGCGGCCGGAAAGCTTCACCATCGAGCAACGCATCGAACTGGACGCGCCGGATGGAGAATCGATCATCGTGCGGGTGATCGAGGCGGGCGAGCCTCCGCGCAAGGAGACCTACTGGTTCTATCTGCCGGATGGCAGCCATGGTCCCGCCCGGACGGCCACGACGACCTTCGATCCCCGCACCCGGCCCTGGTACGTCCAGGCGATGAAGGCGAAGCAGGCGATTCTCACCGAGCCGTATCGCTTCGTTCAGACGCCGGACGCCGGCATTTCCGCCGGCATTCCGCTGCGCAGCGATATCGGCGTCATGGGCTTCGATTTCACGCTCCGGACGCTCTCGGAGCTGCTCACCGCCTACAAGATCACCGAGAACTCGGTGATCGTGGTGGGCCATTCCGGTGGCGCGGTCGAGATCGAGTCCGAGCCGTGCGCGCCGACGCTACCCGGCTGCCTGCCGTCCGACGCGGCCGTGCGGCAGATCCTGCACAAGGCCGTGGAGGAGGCGGTCGCCACCGATGCCAAGATTGATCGCCAGGTCGAAGCCGGAGGCCACACCTATCGCGTGATCGTCCATCGCATGCCGCCGTTGCTGGGGCAGCGCTTCGTGATCGGAGCGGCGGTGCCGGTGCTGGAGCTGACGGCGGAGTCGCGCGTGCTTCTGCAGCGGGCCGCCATGGCCGCCGCCATCGCCGTGGCGCTCGCCGCGCTCGGGGCGCTGGCCGCCTCGCTCATCCTCTCGCGCTCGATCGCGCGCATCGCCCTCAAGACGGAGAGCATCCGCCAGCTCGACTTCTCCGACCAGCAGCCGGTGCGAAGCCGCATCACCGAGATCGTGCGCCTGTCCGACGCGGTCGAGAACATGCGCGAGGGGCTCGAAATCTTCGGGCGCTACGTGTCCAAGGACCTCGTGCAGCAGATCATGCGGTCGCCCGAGAGCAGCGGCGTCGGCGGCACGCGCCGCGAGATCACGGTGATGTTCACCGATATCGAAGGCTTCTCGTTGCTCACCGAGACGATGGAGCCGGAACTGCTGACCAGCCGTCTGTCGCGCTACTTCGAGGCGCTGGGCTCAGCGATCTCAGCCAACCGCGGCATGATCGACAAGTATATCGGCGACAGCATCATGGCGTTCTGGAACGCGCCCGAGACCGATCCGGAGCACATCGCCAATGCCTGCCGCAGTGCGCTGCAGGCCGCCGCCGCCGGCCGGGCGCTCTCGGAGAAGTGGCGCGATCGCGGCCGGCCGGGCTTCCGCACGCGCTTCGGTCTGCATACGGGACCGGCCGTGGTCGGCAATGTCGGCGCGCGGGAACGCATCAACTATACGCTGGTCGGTCAGGTCGCCAACCAGGCTTCGCGCCTCGAAGGCATGAACAAGGTGTATGGCACCGAAATCCTGGCGAGCGGCGAGGTCGCCGGACCGACCTCCAACCTGTTCGTGTGGCGCCACATCGATCGCGTCGTCGCCGTCGGCACGACCGAGCCGCACGATGTCTATGAACCCATGGGAGAGGCGGCCGTCCGCGCCGAACACGCGGCCTTCCTCGCCGCCTGGGATCGTGCCCGTGGCTCCTATGTCGAAGGCCGCTTCGACGAGGCTTTGGCTGGCTTCCAGGCCGCGGCGGCGATGCGTGAGGAGGATGCGCCGTGCCGCGTGTTCATCCGGCGTTGCGAGAGATTCCAGACCGAGGGCGCGCCTCCTCAGTGGGACGGGATCTGGCACATGGACCAGAAGTAGCGCGTTCAGAATCGTGCCGAGAGACGTCCGCTGAAGACGTGGACCGGTCCGCGCACCGCGTTGTAGGCGGGGTTGGCCAGCAGCTGATAGTCGGCGGTGGCGACGACGCCCTTGGCAAGCTGGAAGGCATAGTAGGTCTCGACGACGGCTTCGGAGGCATAGGTGAGGGCGCCGTCGCCCACCAGGACACCCAGGCCGCCGGCAGCCAGATAGTTGCTGTGATCGGCTGAAATCGAGTTGAGGGCGCCCGCGATGCCGATCCGGTCGTCGGGCCGGCCCCAGCGCGTTCCCTTGATCGAGGTGCCGAGCGAGATGCTGGTGTCGATGTCGGTGAAGGCCATGATCTCCGACGCGCCGTTGTTCCAGCTGAAGCGGCCGAACAGGCCGATATCGTCGGTGATCTCCTGTTCGAGATTGAGGTAGAGCCCGTATTTGGTGCGGCCGCGCCGCGTCTGGTCGATCGTGTCGTTGGCCGTCAGGCCGGGTGTCAGGGCGGCAAGGGCGACGGCCTCGTTGTAGGAGCCGGAGAAGGCGCTGTTCATCCACGTGCCGAGACGCACCGCGCCCGCCCGGTCGAATGGCCGGTAGCGCAGCTCCAGCTCGGCCACGTAGCCGCCGCGGGTGAACAGAGCGAGGTCGAAGGTGTTGGCATTGGGCTCGTTGCCCACCAGGAAATATCCGGCGCGCACGCTCCAACTCGGCTGGTTGAGTTCGGCGGCGAAGCCCCAGGTGAGGCCCAGGCGATCGGCGGGATAGTCGAAGGCGCCCGAGGCCCAGATCGACCAGTTGAGAAAGTCGATGCGCGGATCCTCGGCATAGGTGTTGCCGTCGAACAGGTCCTTCACCGAGAACTTGCCGATCTGCAGCGTGACGCGGGAGACGTCGCGCTCGCCCGAAAGCTGGCCGTACTCGCTCTCCACCTTTTCGCGCTCGCCGCCCAGCCCGATCTCCTGCCGCAGGAACAGGCGCGAGGTGTTGTAGCGCGGGTAGGGGAAATTCGACTTCTGCGCCTCGCCGTTGGGATAGCCGCCGGCGCCCGTCGTGTTGGCGACGCCGAAGCCCTGCAGCAGTTCGGGATTGTAGTAGAGCTCGCCGCCCTGCCAGAGCCGCACGCCGAGGAAGGCCGAGACCGTCCAGGTTTCGCGGCTCTGTCCTTCCGCCGGCAGACTGTTGGCACCGGTATAGGCTGCGGCGATCGGCGGATAGCCCTGGAAGATGAAGGTCGTCTGGCCGTGGATTTCCCATGAACCCGGCCCACGATCGGGCTTGTCGTCCGGATCCTTCTCGGGGGCGCCGAACTTGTAGTTCAGGCCGAGCCTGACCCGGTGCAGGTCGTAGAGTGAATCGTAGCGCGACGGCGAGGCGAAGGTGAAGCCGTTCAGGGGCAGGCTGGTGTAGAGATATTCCGCGCGCGCCGACCACTTCGAATCCAGCCGGTAGTCGACGCCGGCCCCCAGCACATAACCCGCGCGGACATTGCCCGGCGTGGCGTCGTCGTTGCCGGTCGTGAGATCAATGCGTTCGGTGCGCGTGCTGGCCCAGGCAATGCCGCCGGTCACGAAGGGCGTCCAGCGGTCGATCGCGTAGCCGAGACGGCCGCGCAGGCTCGCGAGATATTCGAGTTGCTGGTTGGCGGTGGCTGTCGCGGTCGCCCGGTACGACATGACCTGCCCGAGATCCTGGGCGCCAGCGAAAGACATGTCGAGTTCGAGGCCGAGCATCAGCCGGGACGGAAAGTAGTGCTCGTAGCCGGCCTGCACACCGCCGAAAACGGTGCCGTAAGGTGTCGTGCCCCCCGCCGTCGCGCCGGGGATCGGATCGGCGAAGGTGGCGGTGGCGTTGCCGAAGAGATAGCCGACATGGCCACCGACATAGAAGCCCGAGCGCGGCGCGCCGGGCTCGTCGGCGCGCGCGAGCGGAGTTGCGAGCAGGACGGCCGCGATGGCGGCAATGCCCGCCCACACCGGACTGCCCTTCCGTGCGCCGTTAAGTGATCGCCTGGCCGTCATCGGCCGCTCGATATCACGTGCGCGGCCGGTCCGCCCTGCGACGATTTCAGAAGCGAACGGTTACACCCAGCGTGAAGAATTTGGTGTTAATCGTGTCGTAGGTTGTGCCCGCGAGCAGGTCGAAATCGAACCGCGGGTGGGCGGCGGGCGTGTAGCGCAGTCCGATCTGGTTGCCGATCACGCCGGGCTGGCGTCCGAAGGCTTCCATCATGAGGGTGACATCCCAGCCGACATCGACTTCGACCTGGCCGCCCCAGAAGAAGGCGGTGGGATGGTCGCCGCGCAGATAGCTCCATCCACCGTTCACGTTGATCCTGAACTTCTCGGTGACGGGGATCGTCACCAGTCCGATGAGTCCTGCCAGGCCCACGTCGCCGGTCCGCGCATTGACGCCGGCGTTCAGGGCCAGCCCGAAGCCCACGCCCTTCGATGCCGGCTGAAAATTGATCTTCATCTGCGGCCCGATCAGCGGTCCGGAGATGGTCTGATCCCAGTAGTGCGCGTAGGCCGCCCCGATCTCGAGCCAAGGTATCTTGAGAGAGGTACAGGCGGGCGCAATATTGCCGTAGCCGTCGCCGGGCACGAAGTCCGCGACCCAGAGTTCGACGTGGCAGGTGCCGGGCGTCTCGACCTCGGAATCGTCGACGACATGCGCGCCGCCGGCCGCCAATGTCGGCCCGGCGAACACGGCAGCGGCGACCCACAGCAGGAGTCCGACGAAGATGCAGTAATTGTTATTTTTCACGCGGCGAGAAGTTCGCCCGAGACTGTTACACGCGCAAGTCGTTTTCAGGTGCGCATCAATGTCCGGACGTGGGTTGCCACCGATTCGGCAAGGGCTGCGAGGTCGTAGCCGCCCTCGAGGACCGACACGAGCCTGCCCTGCGCATGGCGATCGGCAATGGCGAGGAGCTCCTCGGTCAGCCAGACGAAGTCTTCGGTCTCGACGTCGAGCTGTGCCAGGGGATCGCGGCGATGGGCGTCGAAGCCCGCCGAGACGATGACCAGCTCGGGCGCGAAATTGTCGAGCGCTGGCAGGAGGCGGTCAGCCCAGGCGGCCCGGAATTCGGTGCTGCCGCTGCCGGCCGGCAGGGGAACGTTTACGACGTTGCCGTCGATGCCACGCTCGCGCGGCGAGCCCGTGCCGGGATAGAGCGGGTATTGATGCGTCGAGGCATAGAACAGGTCGGGATCGGTCTCGACCACGGCCTGCGTGCCTTGGCCGTGATGGACGTCGAAGTCGATCAGGGCGATGCGCCGGACGCCATGGGCGGTACGCGCATGCAGGGCGCCGATCGCTGCATTGCTGAACAGGCAGAACCCGCCGGGCACGTCGGGTGTGGCGTGATGGCCGGGCGGGCGTACGGCTGCGAAGGCGGTGCGGGCCTGTCCGCCCAGCACGCCGTCGACGGCGGCCACGACGGCCCCCGCGGCATGGCGCGCGGCATTGGCGCTGCCGGCGCTCATCACGGTATCGGCATCGACATGGACCAGCTCGCCGGGCGGCGGGCGGATGCCCAGGATGGCGTCGACATAGGACAGCGGATGCACGCGCGTCAGTTGCTCGATGGTGGCGGCGGGCGCGATCAGGCGTGTGAGGCCCGCGAACTCCTCGTCGGCCAGGGCCGCCGTCACCGCGCGCAGCCGGTCGGCCCGCTCGGGGTGATAGTCGCCGGTATCGTGTTCGAGGAACGACGGGTGGCTGATCAGCAGCGTCATGCATCCCCCTCTAGCGCGCTTCGGCGTTCTGCGACAGAGTCACCCGCAACCCTTCGATCGCTGTGAGGTTGTTTTGTCAAAGTTGCACTGTTTGGTCGCCGCCGTCCTGGTCCTTTTTGCCGGGCCGGCCTCCGCCCAGGAAACCACCTTCCGGCTGAAGAATTCGATGGCATATCCGATCGCCCAGCTCTCGGTTTCGCCGACCCAGCTCAACATGTGGGGGCCGAACTTCCTGCGCCCGCCGGTCATCCGGCCGGGCGAGGCCCGCGAAGTGTCCTACCGGGCGCCGACCGACTGGTGCATGGGCGACCTGAAGGTCACCTTCGCCGACGGCGGTGCGCCCGCCGTCTGGGGGTACCTGAACCTCTGCACCCTGCAGAATATCTCGCTCCACTACGACCGCATGAGCGGCATCACCACCGCCCGCTACGACGAGTAGGAAAATGGACGCCTTGCCGGGACTGCCGTTCGACAACAGCTACGCGAAGCTGCCGGAGCGGTTCTATGCCCGGCTGGCGCCGACGCCGGTCGCCGCACCGCGCCTCGTAAAGCTGAACGAGGCGCTCGCGCTGCAGCTCGGCCTCGAGCCTGCCGCGCTGGCCTCACACGAGGGCGTCGAGATGCTGGCCGGCAACCGCGTGGCGCCGGGCTCGGAGCCGATTGCGCTCGCCTATGCCGGGCACCAGTTCGGCAACTTCGTGCCGCAGCTTGGCGACGGGCGCGCCATCCTGCTGGGCGAGGTCGTGGACCGCGACGGCCGGCGCCGCGACATCCAGCTCAAGGGCTCGGGGCCCACACCCTTCTCGCGCAGCGGCGATGGCCGCGCCGCGGTCGGGCCGGTGCTGCGCGAATACATCGTGAGCGAGGCGATGGCCGCGCTGGGTATTCCCACGACGCGTTCGCTGGCCGCTGTCACCACCGGCGAGCCGATCTGGCGCGACGGCGAGCTGCCGGGCGCCGTGCTGACACGCGTCGCCTCGAGCCACGTGCGCGTCGGCACCTTCCAGTTCTTCGCCGCGCGCGGCGACACCGAGGCGCTGCGCCTGCTCGCCGACCATGTCATCGCGCGTCACTATCCGGAGGCAGGCAAAGCCGCCGAACCCTATCGCGCGCTGTTCGAAGGCGTGATCGGCCGCCAGGCTGCACTGGTGGCCAAGTGGCTGCTGGTCGGCTTCATCCACGGCGTCATGAACACCGACAATTGCTCGATCGCCGGAGAGACCATCGACTACGGTCCGTGCGCCTTCATGGACGCCTACAATCCCGAGACGGTGTTCAGCTCGATCGACCAGCAGGGCCGCTACGCCTATGCCCATCAGCCGGGCATCGCGCACTGGAACCTGGCGCGGTTCGGCGAGACCCTGCTGCCGCTGCTGGCCGACGACAGCGACAAGGCCCTGGCGATCGCCAACGAGACTCTCGCGACCTTCCGCCAGCATTACGTCGCCGCCCTGGTCGGCGGTCTGCGCCGCAAGCTCGGCCTGTTCACCGAGGAAGAGGGCGATGCCGCGCTGGCGCAGGACCTGCTCAACGCGATGACCGACGGGCGGGCCGATTTCACCCTGACGTTCCGCCGCCTGGGCGATGCCGCGGCCGATCCGGCGGCCGACGCCGAGGTGCGCCTCCTGTTTGGCGACAAGCTGCAAGCGTTCGACGCCTGGCTGCCGCGCTGGCGCGAACGCCTGTCGCGCGAGCCGCAGGACGGCGCCAGCCGGCGTACGGCCATGCATGCCGCGAACCCGCTCTACATTCCGCGCAATCACCGGGTCGAGCTGGCGTTGGCCGCCGCCGTCGAACGCGAGGACTACGCGCCGTTCGAGGAGCTGCTCGCGGTACTGGCCAGACCTTTCGAGGAACGGCCGGAATTCGCCGCCTACGCCGAACCGGCGCCGGCCGATGACGGTGTCTACAGGACCTTCTGCGGTACGTAGGGCCGAGCGAAGCTCGGCCCCCGGAGCGTCAGGACATCGCTTTTGCGATGTCCGGGAGCGCCGAAGAAAGTACCATCCGACACGAGCCTTCTGCATTGCCTCATAGATTGACCGCAGTGGGCCGCGCGTCCTTCCAGTCGATCCATCGGTCGAGATGCATGAAGCGTCCGTCGTCGGTGCCGATCTCGCGGGCGATCAGGGTGTTCAGCTTGCCGTTCATCATTGCGATCAGGTCTCGGTTGCGCTCGAAGTCGTGGGCCAGGTTCACGATTTCATCGGGATCGTTCACGAGGTCGTAGAGTTCGAGATCGTTCTTGGCCCGAAGCTCCTCCAGCGTCGCCGGCGTGTTGAAGCCGTGGAACGAGAAGTAGCGGCTGAACTTGTAGCGCTCGTCGACGATCGAGCGGATGCAGACGCGCAGTTTCCAGTCGACCGGGAACGACTCGATCTTCCTGAACTGGTCGGAGCGCGCGATCGATTTGTCCTGCAGGGTCTCGTAGAGCGTCCGCGTGAAATTGGCGTCGTGCACCATGAGCTGGCTGTAGCAAAACAGCGTGCCGCCGCGCTTCTGCGTGAAGGCGGGGTTCACAGGCTGGCGCAGCAGGGGCGAGAAATCCTGGCCCTTCATCTGCTTCATCATATCGGCCACGGGGGCCGTCGACTTCGCCGTGAGCGCAACGATGGTCGGCACGAAATCGAGATGCGAGGTGAGCTCCAGGCAGCGCTGGCCGCCCTTGATCTCCGGATGGACCACCAGCATCGGCACGTGGTTCTGCTGGCGATAGGTGGTCGTGCCCTTGCCCTGCAGGCCGCCATGGCTGGCCAGCAGTTCGCCGTGATCGGACGTGAAGATCACGATGGTCTTGTCGGTGAGGCCGAGCCGGTCGAGCTGTTCCAGGACCTGCACGATCTGCTGGTCGGCGTCGCGGATGGCGTTGAAGTAGTAGTTCTGCCGCAGCCGCATGCGCCATTCCTCCTGCGGGATCAGCCCGGTCAGGATGGCATTGGCGCCCTTGTAGATGCGGTGCGCCGGCACGCGGTCGGGCGTGTCGAGCGATTGCTGCCAAGTCTTCTGCAGCGGGATCTCGTTCCATTCCCGCCGATAGAAGGAATCGTCCGGCGGATAGTCGATCTTGAGCTTGGCCTCGACCGCCTGCACCGGCTTCTCGCCGCGCCTGTCGGTGTTCACCCACATGACGTCGTGCGGGTTCACGAGGTTCACCGCGAGATACCAGGGCTGCTTCCTGTCGGTCATCGGCCGGCCCTTGGCCTTAAGCCACTGGATGGCCTGCGCAGCCGTGATCTGGTCGTACTGGTAGCCGCCCTGCGCGCCTTCGATGAAGTCGCCGACGCCGGTATAGTCGTAGAAGCCGTAGTCGCGATCCATCATGGTCTCGAACAGCGTCTTGATATCGTCGGCGTGGTTCTCCATCGCCATCGCGCCGTTCAGGTGCCACTTGCCCTTGTAGGCGGTGTAGTAGCCCATCTTGCGCAGGATCTTGCCGATGGTCGGCAGCGCGGGATCCAGGCTCTTCATGTAGGGCACGCCAGCATTGTCGAAGATGCCGTTATGCGGCATGTGCAGGCCCGTATAGATCACCGCGCGCGAGGCCGAGCACATGTCCGCCGCGATCTGGTGATTTTCGAAATAGGTCCCCGTCGTGCGAAGCCGTTCATGTCCCGGCAGCGGTATGGGCCAGCCTGGGCCCATGTAATGCTCCTGGTCCGTCAGGATGAAGAGGATGTTGTAGCCGCCCTCGGTCGAGCCCGGCGCCTCCGCGGACGGAAAGGCCGATTCGGTGCCGCCGGTGATGCGGGTCGTCTGCGCCTGGGCGGGCGTATCGCAAGCGGCCGTAGCGGCAAGCGCGGCGCTGCCGGCGATGAAGGACCTGCGCGATGGATCGGTCATGGCTTCCTCGTAGAGAGCTCGCTCACCTCGTAGCACCGAATCGTGGCAGGCGCGCGAGCTCGAGAAGCCGCGCACAGTCGACATGTTCTTCGAGGTGATCGGCCAGCCGGTCGAGCGTTTCTTCTATTCCGGCCTCGTAGTCGAGGCCGGAACTCGCGGCGCCGATCTTGTGCAGCCAGTGACGCCGCTGGCGATCGTCGGCCAGCAGGCCGTGAATGTAGCAGCCCGCGATCCTGCCGCTCGCGTCGATCGCGCCATCGGTGCCGCCGTGATCGAGGTCGAGCAGCGGACGTGCCGTCGTGGTCGTGCGGCCGACATGCATTTCGTAACCCTTGAACGGCACGCCGTCCGCCATGGTCTTCCCGGTGACCTCGACCAGGACCTTGTCGCCGCCGAGAACGGTCTCCGCTTCGAGCAGCCCGAGACCGTCGACGCTGCCGGGCGGTCCTTCGATGCCCTCGGGATCGGCGACGCGCCGGCCGAGCATCTGATAGCCGCCGCAGAGTCCCAGGACATGGCCGCCGCGACGCAGATGCGCCTTGAGGTCGATGTCCCAGCCGGCCTCGCGCAGGGTGGCGAGATCGGCGATGGTGGCCTTCGAGCCGGGCAGGATGACGAGCCGCGCATCGCCCGGGATCGGCTCCCCCGGCCGGACGAACACGACATCGACGTCCGGCTCCAGACGCAGCGGATCGACATCGTCGAAGTTGGCGAGGTGCGGATAGGCCAGGACGACGATCTTCACAGCGCCGTCCGGTGCGCTGTTCCCGGGCAGGCTGAGCGCATCCTCGGCCGGCAGCCTGATGGCGTCGGCGAAGTAGGGAACGAGGCCGAGCGCAGGCCAGCCGGTCTGTTCCGCGATCCGTGTCATGCCGTCGGCGAACAGGCTGGGATCGCCGCGGAAGCGATTGACGACGAAGCCCACGATCATCGCGGCGTCTTCGGGATCGATCACGGCCTTGGTGCCGACCAGGCTCGCGATGACGCCGCCGCGGTCGATGTCGCCCACCAGGACGACCGGCACATCCGCGGCGCGTGCAAAGCCCATGTTGGCGATGTCGTCGGCGCGCAGGTTGACCTCGGAAGCGGAACCGGCGCCCTCCACCAGCACGAGATCGGCTTCGGCCGCGAGACGGTCGAAACTGTCGAGCACCGCGGCGAGCAGGCCGGACTTGAGGGTCTGGTAGTCGCGCGCCCAGGTATTGCCTACGACGCGCCCCTGCACGACCAGCTGGGCGCCGACATCGCTCTGGGGCTTCAGCAGCACCGGATTCATATGAACGCTGACGGCCACGCGCGCCGCCCGCGCCTGCAGCGCCTGGGCGCGGCCGATCTCACCGCCCTCGACCGTCACCGCCGCATTGTTCGACATGTTCTGCGGCTTGAACGGCCGCACCTTCAGGCCGCGCCGCGCGAAGACGCGGGCGAGGCCGGCGACCAGCAGCGACTTGCCGACATCGGAGCCTGTGCCCTGGATCATCAGCGCGCGCGCCGGCATGAGGTCTCCGATCGAGTCAGAAGGGACGAGCCGTGATCGCGCGTTCCTGCTGCATGAATCGCGTTGACGCACGGCAAGAGCGGACCCTAACTGAAATGAACGCGCGCCCCAAGGCGCGTGTCAGAGAGGCTCCGCAATGGTGATGCTCTTTCGCCCTCGATGGCTGCAGCGCAACGGCATGCGCAGCCTCTGCGTGATCCGGCGATGATCGTCGCGGGCGTGGGGTATCGGCGCGAGGCCTCGGCTGACGAACTCGAGCGCATCGTGCGCATGGCGCTTGGCCTGTTCGACCTGCCCGTCGAACGACTGGACGCGCTGGCCACGGAATCGGAAAAGGCGACCGAACACGCCTTTGTGGAAGTCGCGCGTCGGCTCTCGGTGAGGTTTGTCGCCTGCACGGTGGACGATCTCGACCGCGTCGCGGGGCGCGTGCTCACGCCTTCGAAGCTGGTACTGAAAGCGAAGGGGTTGCCCTCGATCGCGGAGGGGGCGGCCCTCGTGGCGGCGGGCCGCGAAGGCCGGTTGCTGGGGACCCGCGTGGCGACCGAACACGCGACCTGCGCCATCGCCATCGGAGAAGGACGATAGAACCAGCGCGCGGGGAACCGGGCGTCCGGTCGCGAGTTTTATTCCTCTTGCCTCCTATCGACGGGCGACGCATCGCTCGTTCGTTCATGCAATCGATCGGTGGAGTTGATGGCGACGCATCCGCATTTCGACGCGGCCTTCCGGGCCGAGTTTCGCGAACTGGTCCTGTGGCGGCGTGACGTGCGGCGTTTCCGGACCGATCCAATCCCCCGCGAGCGCATCGACGCGCTGCTGGAAGTGGCAAGCCACGCGCCGTCGGTAGGGCTCAGCCAGCCCTGGCGGTTCGTGCATGTCGAATCCCCGGAGCGTCGCCGCGCCGTGGTCGAGAGCTTCACGCAGGCGAACGAGGAAGCGCTTGCCGGTTACGCCGGTGAGAAGCACGCGATCTATGCTGGCCTGAAACTGGCCGGCCTCAAGGAAGCGCCGGTCCATCTCGCGGTCTTCTCCGACGACGGCACCCATACCGGCAGCGGGCTGGGCCAGCAGACCATGCCGGAGACGCTGCATTATTCCGTGGTGGCGGCGATCCAGACCTTGTGGCTGGCCGCGCGCGCCCATGGGATCGGCATGGGCTGGGTTTCGATCCTCGATCCGAAGGCGGTGACGCGCGTGCTCGCCGTGCCGGCTGGCTGGACTCTCGTCGCCTATCTCTGCCTTGGCCTGCCGGCGGAGGAACATCTCGATCCCGAGCTCGAGCGACATCACTGGGAAGTGCGCAGCGACCTCAGCGACGTGGTGCTGACGCGCTGATTCTTTGACACGCCTCCCTCGCCGGGCATTATTGCGCCGCAGCAAGGGAGGGCAGGCGTGAGTTCAGGGGATCGGCCAGCGGAGCAATCGATCCCCGATGCTTTGCTTTATTTGCTCGCGGCCCTTTGCGGCGGCGCCACGGGCGTCGTGGGCGCCGCCTTTCATCTCGCCGTCAATGCACTGGTCCCGTGGCCGTCCTGGCTGGTGGCGCAGATGGGTCATGGGCCTCTCACGATGGCGGCGGCGGCGGCCATCGCGGCGACCGGCCTGGTCGCCGCCTTCTTCCTCACACGCCTCGTGGCCCCGGAAGCGGCCGGCAGCGGCGTGCAGGAAATCGAAG
The DNA here is from genome assembly GCF_965279625.1 of Reyranella sp. Classification (GTDB taxonomy): domain Bacteria; phylum Pseudomonadota; class Alphaproteobacteria; order Reyranellales; family Reyranellaceae; genus Reyranella. Next base: position 2,604,679 of record NZ_OZ257251.1, on the reverse strand, counting down.
GTGCCATGGAAGGGTTGCGCCATGTGCGCTGGCGGCGCGTGCTGCCGGTGAAGTTCGTGGGCGGTGTGATGGCGCTGTCGTCCGGCCTTGTGGCGGGACGCGAAGGGCCGACCATTCACATGGGCGCGTCGATCGCGCAGGCCATCGCCGAGCGGCTGAAGCTCAGCGAGGCCGAACTGCGCGGGCTGCTGGCCGCCGGCGCCGCCGCCGGCCTGGCGGCCGCCTTCAATGCGCCGCTGGCGGCGATCCTTTTCGTGATCGAGGAGACGCGCAAGCAGTTCCGCTACACCTTCCGCTCCTACACCGCCGTCATCATCGCCTCGGCGGCCAGCGCGATCGGTATGGAGATCGTCGGCGGCACGGCACCGCAGCTCAAGCTCGACAATGCCGAGATGCCGCTGTCGATGCTGCCGGCGTTCCTCGTGCTGGGCGTGGTGCTGGGGGCCCTTGGCCTCGTCTTCAACCGCACGCTGCTTTTCCTGCTCGACTGGGTGTCGACGACCTTCCGGCGGGTGCCATTCCTGCCGGCGCTGCTGGTCGGCGCGGCCGTCGGCGTGCTGGCCCTCGTTCTCCCGCAGGCGGTGGGCGGCGGCGAATTGCTGATCCCCGGCATCGTCACGGGAAACCTGCCGATCGCGACCCTGCTGCTGCTCTGCCTGATGCGCTTCGCGGGCACCATGCTGAGCTACCCGGTCGGTGTTCCCGGCGGCATCTTCTCGCCCATGCTGACCCTTGCCACCACGGTGGGCCTGATCGGAGCGTTGCTGCTGGAGGCTGTTGTACCCCTGCCGCCGCTGGGCGGCGCCGCCTTCGCCATCGCCGCGATGGGCGGACTGTTCTCAGCCTCCATCCGAGCGCCTTTGGTCGGTGTCGTGCTGGCCGCCGAACTGACCGGGGGCTATGCACTCATCCTGCCGCTGATCGTGACCTGTGTGACCGCCAACGGCATCGCGCAGGCGCTGGGCAGCCGCCCGATCTACGAACTCCTGCTGGAGCGCACATTGCGGCTGTCCGGCCAGGTGCCGCCGCCGCCCGTCGAGACCGGCGTGCCGACACCGGTCGGCACGGACGACCGGCGCGGCACCTAAAGCGCGCGCGGCAGGAACCAGTCCAGGAGCCGCGCATTCTCGTCGCGCGGATAGGTGTGAGAGAGGTCGGCGATCTCGCGATAGGTGACGTCGGCGCCGGCCTGCCTCAGGGCCCGCTCTGCGCCCTGCGCCATCTCCGGCGGAAACATCCAGTCCTGCGTTCCATGCACGATGTGGACGGGCAGGCCGCGGACGCGATCGGGATCGGCGGCGATCATCAGCATCGGATGGAAGCTCGCGGCGACCGGCGCGAGGTGGGTGAAGCGACACTCGGTGCCGAGGCCGATGACATAGGTGAAGGTGCCGCCGTCGCTCATGCCGGTGAGGAGCTGGTGCGAGGCATCGACGTTCCAGTCATTGGCGACGCCGGCCGCCATGCGGTCGATGAGCGGCCCATCGATCTCCGGTTCCATCAGCGACCATGTGCTGCCCGAAGCCGTGGGCGCCAGCACGATGAAGCCGCGCGTCCGCGCCTCGCGCACCCAGCTCCAGAGGAACGCGCCGCCATTGCCGCTGCCGCCATGCAGGGCCACGACCAGCGGCCAGCTCCTGGCTGGGTCGTAGTATTCCGGCACGTACAGCGAGAAGGCGCCGCGTGTGCCGGACGGACCGCCGACATGCATGAAGCCCACGCCTTCCCGCGTCGGGTCGGCGGCGGCGATGCGCGCCTGCAGATCCGCGTCGCTGCGCGCCGGCTGTTCGAGGAAGAAGTTGCCGATGGGTCGAAGGAACGGCGACAGCGGATAGAGTGCCTCGCAGGCCCGGGGGTAACCGCGCAGGCTGCGATAGGCGGCCACGATCGGTTGCGGCGCTTCGGGCGCGGCCCGCAGACCCTGGATTGCCTCGGCGGCAAACGCGGCGGCGCGTTCGAGGTGATCCCGCACCGGCGCCAGTCGCCCCGGCCAGTCCAGGGCGCGCGAGGCGGCGAGGGCGGGCGCCAGATCGTCGTTGCGGCCGGCGAGGGTCTCGACGATCTGCGGCAGGGTCTGCGGCGAGAGGTGTCGGCTGGCGAACTCGATGGCGTGCAGTGCCCGCAGGGTCGCGGGTACCAGCGCCGTGAGGGCCTCGGTGGCAGCCTCGTCGGCCATCAGTCCTTCAGCATCACGGCGTCGAGTGCGGGCTTGCCGCGGATCATGTCGGCCGCCTTCTCGGCGATCATCAGCACCGAGGCGTTGAGGTTCGCCGACGGCATGGTCGGCATGATCGAGGCATCGACCACGCGAAGCCCTTCGAGCCCGCGCACGCGCAGCTGGTCGTCGACGACGGCGGTCGGGTCGGTGTCGGGTGCCATGCGGCAGGACCCCATCAGATGGAACGTCGTGGTGCCGCGCTCCTTGGCGGCCTGCATCAGGTCGGCATCGGATTGCTTCTCGGCGCCGGGAAATTCCTCGCGGTCATAGTATTTGCTGAGCGCCTTGGAGCCCAGCAGCCGCCGCGCCAGCTTCATGCCGGCCAGCAGCACACGGCGGTCGCTCTCTGCGCCGAGATAGTTCGGCTGGATGATCGGATGCTCGAACGGATCGGACGAGCGCGCGCGGACATAGCCGATCGAATCGGGCCGCTGCTGCCACGAGGCGATGGTCATGCCGGGGAAATCGTCGAGCGTCGACTGCACGCCTTCCTTGTAGCTTGCGGGGGTGAAGGTGAGCTGCAGGTCGTAATTCTCGATGCTCTCGTCGGACTTCCAGAAGACGTAGATGAGCGTCGGATTGAGCGTCAGCAGCCCCTTGCGCGTCGTGACGTATTTCAGGACTTCGCCTGCGAGGCGCAGTCCCTTGGAGCGCTCGTTGATGCTCATGGCGTTCTTCACGCGCGCGACGAAGCGCGGCGCGTAATGATCGCGCAGATTCTCGCCGACCCCCGCCAGCTCGTGCTTCACCTCGATGCCGAGCGACTTCAGCAACGGTCCGGGGCCGATGCCCGAGAGCTGCAGGAGCTGCGGCGAGTTTACCGTGCCGCCGCTCAGGATCACTTCCCGGGTGGCGCGGATCTCCATGGCCGTGCCGTTGCGCCCGCCCTTGCGGTAGCGCACGCCGACAGCGCGCTTGCCCTCGAGGACGATCGACGTCGCCTGCGCGTGGGTGCGCACGGTGAGGTTGGGCCGCGACATAGCCGGATGCAGGTAGCCGCGGGCGGCACTGACCCGGCGGCCGTTCCTGATGATGCGCTGGACGTAGCTGACGCCCGCCTGCTTCGTGCCGTTGTAGTCCGGGTTGCGCGGAATGCCCTGTTCCACGGCGCCTTCGATGAAGGCTTCGCACAAGGGGTCGCGCCATTCGAGGTCGGTGATCGGCAGGTTGCCGTCGCTGCCGCGGAACGTGGCATCGGCATCGCTCGCCATGCGGTGCTCGCTGCGGCGGAAGTAGGGGAGCACGTCGGAATAGCCCCAGCCTCGGTTGCCGCGCTGGGCCCAGCCGTCGAAATCGAGGCGCTGGCCGCGATTGTAGATGTGGCCGTTGATCGAACTCGAGCCGCCCAGTGTCTTGCCGCGCGGCGCGGCGATGGCACGGCCACCGGTCCATTCGCTGGGCTCGGACTTGTAGAGCCAGTTCACCTTGGGATCGACCAGCGTGTACATGAAGCCGGCCGGGATATGGATGAAGGGATGCCAGTCGCGCGGCCCGGCTTCGAGCACGCAGACCGTGACGTTGGGGTCCTCGCTCAACCGGTTGGCCAGCACGCTGCCGGCCGAACCGGCCCCCACGATCACGTAGTCGAAACTCTCCATCCGGTTGCTTCCTCCCTAGGAACGGGATTGACCACCGGATTTGGGCAGGAAGCAATGCTCCATCGCGGGAAAACGTCGAGCCCGCACATCGGCCCCGTAGGCGGCGGCCGCCTCGGCGATCTTTCCGCCGAGATCGGCATAGCGCTTCACGAACCGCGGGGTGAAATCGCTGAACAGGCCGAACACGTCCTCCGACACCAGGATCTGGCCGTCGCAGGCCGGCGAGGCGCCGATGCCGATGGTCGGAATCGGCAGCGACCTGGTGATGGCGGCCGCCACCGGCTCCAGCGTGCCTTCCAGCACGATCGCGAAGGCGCCGGCCTCGGCCATCGCCTCGGCGTCGCGGGTCACCTGCCGCGCCTCTTCGTCGGAACGGCCGGTCGCCTTGAAGCCGCCGGCCACGTTCACGGCCTGCGGCATCAGCCCGACATGGGCGCAAACCGGGATGCCGCGCTGCGCGAGGTATCGCACGGTCTCGGCCATGACCTCGCCACCCTCGAGCTTCACGCCGCTCGCGCCGGTCTCCGACATGATGCGCGCGGCACTATGGAAGGCCTGTTGGGGACTGGCCTGGTAGCTGCCGAAGGGCAGGTCGACGATCACGCAGGCGTGGCTCGAGCCGCGCATCACGGCCGAGCCGTGGGCGATCATCATGTCCAGCGTCACGGGCAGCGTGCTGTCGAAGCCGTAGAGCACCATGCCCAGCGAATCGCCGACCAGCAGAAGGTCGACATGCGGATCGAGCCAGCGCGCCATCTGCGTGGTGTAGGCGGTGAGACAGACGATCGGCTCGCCGCCCTTGCGGGCGCGGATCTGCGGCGTGCTCACTCTCTTGGCTGCGGTGACGGCGCTCATGATCTCCTGACCTTTCGAAAGCCGGCTAGTGGACGACGAACCGGGGCAGCACCATCCTGACCGACAGACCTCCGGCGGGGCGGTTGGCGGCCTTCACCTGGCCTCCCAATGCCTCGACGTTGCGGCGCACGATCCAGAGGCCGAGACCTGAATGCTCGACGCTGCGATCGCTGCCTATGCCATCGTCGGGACGCGAAGAGAAGTAGCGTTCGAACACACGTTCGATCTTCTCGTCGTCGATGCCGGGCCCTTCGTCCTCGACACTCAGTTCGACCGTGTCGGCGGACGCGTGCAGCGAAACGGTCACCGTCGTACCGCCGGGCGAAAAGCTGATGGCATTCTCCAAGACGGCCTGCAGAGCGGCTTCGATCATGCCGGCCGCGGTGCGAACGGCGATCCCGCGATCTAGCCTCAGGACGAGGCCGATTTCTCGCGCTGCGACGATCTCCTGGAAATGTCGCGCCGCCTCCTCGACCAGGGGCGCGAGTTCGGTCGGCACGCGCGGTGCGTCGATCATGTCGGCCGTTCCCATGTCGTGGCGCTGCGCGGCGTTCATCAGGCCGAGCAGCCGCGCGAGCGAGGAATCGACGATCTCGAGCGCCCGCCGGGCGCGTTGATCCTCCTCCGGCACGGCCCGGTGCACCGGACGCAGCGCCGATTGCACGGCGGCGAGCGGCGTCTTGAAGGAGTGCGCATTGTCTTCCGCGGACTGCCTGATCTCGCGCGACACCCGGCGCAGTTCATGGACCAGCCGGTCGAAATCGCGCGCCACGCCCGCGAGTTCGGGCACGGTGTTGCGCTCGACGAAGGTCGCATCGGCGGCGCGGCCCAGCGCGATCTCGTCAGCGACGTTGCGGAAGCGGCGCAGGCTGAGACGCATACCCAGTGCCACCAGGACGGCGAGCAGCGCGCCGCCGAGATAGATCGCGGCGGCGATCCGGACCTCGCGTGTCTCCCAGTAGGGGCGGCCGATCGAGGTGTTGAGGAAGTCCGACGCGACGTGGGTCGTCGTCAGGATCCAGCAATTGCCGCGGGCGCGGATCGGGATGATGGACGTCAGCAGCTCGACCGTGCCATCGGCACGGCTGTAGCGCATTTCGTCGGAGGCGTTCCACGTGCAGGCTTCGGACAGGCGCTGCAGGAGGCCGCGCTGGCTCAGCTCCTCGAGTTCCGCGCTCACGGCCTCGGGCGCGAGCGGTGGCGCCGAGCCCACGAGAAAGAAGCGGCTCGCCGAACGCGCCGCCGGCGGCTGGTACATCAGCTTCAGAACGGTCCCGCTGCTCGCGTACTTCTCGAGTTCGCGGTTCATGTTCATGGGGGCAGCCGGATCGGTGTCGCGCAGCACCGGCGCAAGGGCCTCGGAGATCAGCGCGCTGCGATCCTGGATGGCGCGCGTCACCAGGTTCCGCATCTGGCTGTCGGCGCTCTCGAACTGGCCGTAGAGCACGATGGGCAGCGCCACGAACAGCCCGATCAGCACCACCAGCTTCAGCGTCAGCGAAGCGGCGAGGTGGCGCAGCACGGGAAGATTAGTCCTTGCCCCAGCGGTAGCCGAACGACTGGTAGTTCTGGATCTCGCCGAACTCGGGATCGATCGCCCGGAACTTGTTGCGGATGCGCTTGATGCAGGAGCGGACATTGGTCCGGTAGCCATTCTCGCCGCTGCCCGCGATGAAGCCGACATAGTGCATGCAGTCGTAGACAGCGCGATAGCTCACATAGCTGCCGATGTTGGCTGCGAGCGTATGCACGATCTTGAACTCGGTCACCGTCAGGTTGAGATCGGTCTCGTCCCAGAAAGCGCGACTGACCGAGGGCTTCAACAGCAGGCGACCGCAATGGAAGTTGCCTTCACCGTCCGCCGACATCGGATTGTCGGCGCGGTCCGCGATCAGGCGCAGGCGGCGGGCCAGGATCGGCACGCCGCGCGACTTATCGACGAAGTCGATGGCGCCACGGTCGAGGGCGAGCTGTTCGTAGTTGGGTTCGCTGTGTCCCGTCAGGAACACCACCGGCAGGTTGATGCCGGCGCGCTGCAGCTTGGGCATCAGGTCGATGCCTGAGACGCGCGGCAGGCTCCAGTCGAGCACGACGATCTCGATGTCGCCGGCCGTCTCCAGGAATTCGACCAGGCCGGTGCCGTCGCGAAAGGCCGCGACATCGAAGCCGTAGTCGCCGAGCTCGCCGCTCGCGGCCTCGCGGAAATCGTCATCGTCCTCCACGAACGCGATGCGGACTCGCCGGCCGGTCTCTATCTCAGCGTCCGGCCGGTAGCCGGGATTGGAGTTGGGCCAGGCAGAACCGTCGTCCTTCGTCTGTGTCGTCATCGCTCTTCACCTTGTACGATAGGGTTCCGTACTGTTTGGTTTCGACATCGGGATAGAGCTGGATGTCGAGAGTGCATCTGCCGTTGCGATAGCGCCACTGCTTGCCAGGAGGACGATCCTCCTCGCTGGTCGGCGGCCCGAACAGGGCGCGCAGCTCGGACTCGCGATAGCCGGTGAGCACGGGCGGCGGCGCGTCGACGGCGGGACCGGGGGCGACCTCAATGGCAGCTTCAGGTGCGACGACGGCCGTCGGCTTCGCGGGCCGTGCCGCGGCCACCGGCTGCGGTGCGGGCGTGGCCTTGCGCACCGGCGCGGCGGGAGCCGGCGGTTTCGGCGCGGTGAGGCTTGCGAAGTCGTCGCGTGCTGCGCGCATCACATCGCAGCCGGAAAGGAGCAGCAGTCCCAATCCGACGCTGAGGGTCCGTGTTGACCAATGTCCAATCGTCATCCGCATCCAAGAAAGCCTGCTGACAGGCCTAAAGAGGCCATGTGGCGGGTTTGCGGCACGATGCCGTGCCACGACAGCGCGATTCCCATGGGAACAGCGCTTTCGATCCCTCAGGATTGCGGCGAGTCGTCACGCGAGGCAAGCACGATTTCGGGTAGGGGCGGCGCCGTCGTATGGAGAAACCATGGACATCAGCAAGGACATGACGACCACCCCCGATACGATTCGCCGCGCCGACTACACGCCGCCGCCGTTCCTGATCGATACCGTCGATCTCGATGTCGAGCTCGGGCAGGAGACAACCACGGTCGTCGCGCGACTGGCCGTACGCCGTAATCCCGCGGCGGCGACCAAGCCCGCCGACCTGGTCCTCGACGGCAAGAAGATGCAGCTCGTGTCGGTCCGGCTCGGCGGCAAGCCCGCTGTTCACGACGTCACGCCGGAGACGCTGACCGTCCAAGGTGTGCCCGACGCCTTCGCGCTCGAGATCACGACGCGTCTGCGCCCGCAGGACAATACCGAACTGACCGGCCTCTACAAATCGCGCGATCTCTTCTGCACCCAGTGCGAGGCCGAGGGCTTCCGCCGCATCACCTACTTCCTCGATCGTCCCGACGTGATGGCGCGCTACACCACGCGCATCGTGGCCGACCGGACCCTGGTGCCGGTGCTGCTGTCCAACGGCAACCTGGTCGACAGCGGTGCGCTCGACGGTGGCCGGCACTTCGCCAAGTGGGAAGATCCGTTTCCCAAGCCGTCCTATCTCTTCGCGCTGGTCGCGGGGCGCCTCGACTGTCTCGAGGACCGTTTCAGGACGCGCTCGGGTCGTGAGGTCACGCTGCGCATCTACGTTCGCCCCGGCGATGTCGGGCGCTGCGACCATGCGATGGAGTCGCTGAAGAAGTCGATGAAGTGGGACGAGGATGTCTACGGCCTCGAATACGATCTCGACACGTTCATGATCGTCGCCATCGACGACTTCAACATGGGCGCGATGGAGAACAAGGGGCTGAACGTCTTCAACTCGAAGCTCGTTCTCGCCAATCCGGAGACGGCGACGGATCTCGACTATCACTCGATCGAAGCCGTGATCGCCCACGAGTACTTCCACAACTGGACCGGCAATCGCGTCACCTGCCGCGACTGGTTCCAGCTCTCGCTCAAGGAAGGGCTGACCGTCTTCCGTGACCAGCAGTTCTCGGCCGACATGGGCTCGGCCGCCGATGCGCGCATCGACGATGTCCGCCGCCTGCGCGCCGGCCAGTTCCCCGAGGATGCCGGGCCGATGGCCCATCCGGTCCGGCCGGACTCGTATATCGAGATCAACAACTTCTACACCGCGACGGTCTATCAGAAGGGCGCCGAGGTGGTGCGGATGATGCACACGCTGCTGGGACCGGAGCGCTACCGCAAGGGCATGGACCTCTATTTCCAGCGCCATGACGGGCAGGCCGTGACCTGCGACGATTTCGCGAACGCGATGGAAGACGCGTCGGGCGTAGACCTCACGCAGTTCCGCCTGTGGTACGCCCAGGCCGGCACGCCGGACCTCAAGGTCGACGGCAGCTACGACGCCGCGGGCAAGCGCTACACGCTGACCGTCGGCCAAAGCCTGCGGCCCACGCCGGCCCAGCCCGAAAAACAGCCGATGCACATTCCGCTTTCGGTCGGCCTGCTCGACGGTGCGGGCCGCGACCTGCCGCTGCGGCTTTCGGGCGAAGCCAATGCCGGTGGCACGACGCGCGTGCTCGACGTGCGCACGCAGCGCGACGTGTTCGTGTTCGAGGACGTGCCGGAGAAGCCGGTCGCGTCGCTTCTGCGCGGCTTCTCAGCGCCGGTGAAGCTCGAGGCGCCGCGCTCCGACGACGAGCTGACCTTCCTGATGGCGCATGACAGCGATCCCTTCGCACGCTGGGAAGCCGGCCAGCAGCTCGGTGCGCGGCTGATCCTCGAACTGGTCGCGGCGCGCAAGGCCGGCCAGCCGCTGGTCGTGCCGGACCATTACGTCGATGCCATCCGCCGCACGCTCGACGACCAGCGGCTCGATCGCTCCTTCATCGCCGACGCGGTGGCCCTGCCGGGCCTCGCTTTTCTCGGCGAACTCATGCCGGAGATCGACATCGACGGTCTGTGGGCCGCGCAGCAGCGGATTCGTTCGGTCCTGTCCGACCGGCTCGCCGATCGCTGGAGTTCCGCCTACGACGCGAACCACGCCGCCGGGCCCTATCGCTTCACGCCCGACGAGGTCGGACGCCGGCGTCTGCGGAGCACCGCGCTCCAGTATCTCTCGACCGACAAAGGCGAGGCGGCGCGCCGGCGGGCGGTCGCCTATTTTGAGAGCGCGACCAACATGACCGAGCAGGTCGCGGGCCTCACCGTGCTCGCGGAGCTGGGCGGCGCTGAGGGCGAGGCGGCGCTCGCATCCTTCTACGAGCGCTGGAAGGACGAAGCGCTGGTGCTCGACAAGTGGTTCGGGATCCAGGCGCGGACGCCGACCGAGGGAACGCTGGAGCGCGTGAAGCGCCTGGTCGACCATCCGTCCTACGACCGCAGGAATCCCAATCGGGTCTATTCGCTGATCGGCGCCTTCGCGTCGGGCAATCCGGTGCAGTTCCACGAGGCCACGGGCGGCGGCTATCGCTTCCTCGCTGACCAGGTGCTGGCGACCGACAAGCTCAATCCGCAGATCGCGGCCCGCCTGCTCGGCCCGCTCGGCTCGTGGCGGCGCTACGACAAGGGCCGGCAAGCCCTGATGAAGCACGAGCTCCAGCGCATCGTCGCCGAACCTGGCCTGTCGCGCGACGTCTTCGAGATCGCCTCCAAGGGGCTAGCCTGATGCCGGGCCGGCCGGTTGAAAGGTTGCCATCGAAGTGCAAGAATTAGAGACATGGCAATGAACAAGAAACTCATCGTTTCGGGCGTGGCTGCGGCGGTCCTCGCGATCCTGGCCTACGTCTATGCGCAGACCTCGCTGTTCGGCGATTCGGCCGTGGGGCGCGCCGAGGCACAGTTCGCCGCGGCGCCTCGGCCGTCCGTGGCCGCGGGTGATTCAACCTGCGCCTCTCAGCATCAGGAAAGGCCGGGCGTGGCGGCGTGGGATCTGGTGGCCGACGGCTACGAGATCAAGGCGGCCGTGCCCGGCGGCATCTGGCTGCAGAAGCGGAAGGACGTCTTCTACTGCAATTCCGGCATCGTGCGGGACGACGAGACGATGTGCTGGAAGATCCGGGCGCCGCTCAAGGGCCAGAACTGCACCGACGCCATCAACAAGGCCCGCGCCAAGGACCTCCGCGGCTAGGAGGCATTCGGGGGGCGAGAGCGCTTCAGCTCGTCCGCCATCTTCTCGGCGATCATGACGGTCGTGAAATGCGTGTTGGCGCGCACCACGGTCGGCATGATCGACGCATCGATCACCCGCAGCCCCGAACAGCCGATCACGCGGCATTCCGGATCGACCACTGAGAGTGGATCGTCTGCCGCGCCCATGCGGCAGGTGCCGCTGGCGTGCTGCGCGTCGGAGCATTCGGCGAACATCCAATCGTCCATTGCCTCGGCGTCGAACGGGTCTTCGATCGAACGTCCCGTCATGCCGTACTCGACCCGCGTCGAGATCGCCTTGAAGGCGGGCTGCAGGCAGAGGTCGCGCATCCGCTGCACGCCGTCGCGCATGCGCAAGAGATCGCTTTCGTCGGACAGCATGCGCTCGTCGACCTGCGGGTCGATGCCGGCGTTGCGCGTGGTGATGCGGACCGTGCCTTCGCTGAAGGCCTCGAAGGCGGAGACGGCGAGGCGTGCGCGCGCCGTGCCGCCATCTTCCTCCGGCCTGAGATTGCCGGCGATCATGATCATGTCGGCCACCCCGGCGCCGCCGAGCCGCGAGGAGTAGCGCAGGCAGCAGTTGGTGTGGCGATGCATCAAGGTGCTCACGCGCGCATCGTCGCGCAGCTCGAGCATGAGGCCGAGGATCGGATGATCGAGCAGGTGCTTGCCGACCGGCCGGTCGGCCACGACCTCGATCCCCAGCGCGTCGAGCCAGTCGCGCGGGCCGATGCCGGACCGTTGCAGGATCGCCGGTGAATGGATCGCGCCGGCCGACAGGATGACCTCGCGCCGGGCCCGGACGTGCCGTGCCTCGCCACCGACCTGCACGCGCACGCCGCTGACATGCGGCCGGTTGCCCTCGAACTGCAGCATGTCGACGATGGCTTCGCCGACGATCGTGAGGTTGGGACGGCCGCGCGCCGGCTCGAGATAGCCGTCATTGGTCGAAATGCGCAGTCCCTCGCGGCTGTTGATCGCGTAGGGCCCGACGCCGCTGCCGGTCGGTGCATTGTGGTCGTCGCACCAGGGATAGCCGAGGCCCAGCGCGGCTTCCCGGAGAGCACGGTCGACCGTGCCCCACTGATCGATTGGTGCGCGATAGACCGGAAGCGGGCCCTGGTTGCCATGATAGGGCGCGTCGCCGAAATCCATATCGGTTTCGAGCTTGCGGAAATAGGGCAGGCAGGCCTCCCAGCCCCAGCCCGTGGCCCCCATGGACGCCCAGTCCTCGAAATCCTCCGGGATGCCGCGGATGGCGATCTGGCCGTTGATGGTCGAGCTGCCGCCGATCGCCCGGCCGCGCCACAGCAGCTTGGGTTCCTGGCGCTCGGTGCGCCGCGCCAGCAGCTTCGGGTAGCGGTAATTGTCGTCGCCGATGGCGCGCAGCGGATTGGGAATGCGCAGATGGTGCGGCGTCTCGGCGGTCCGGAAATCGCGGCCGGCTTCGAGAAGCAGCACCCGCAGCGCCGGATCCTCGCTCAGCCGGGCGGCGAGGGTCGCGCCGGCCGAGCCGCCGCCGATGATGATGTAATCGTAATCGTCGTCCATGATGTCTTCGTCACTTTCGCTGGCTGGCACGCTTCTTGGTTAGAATGCCACCACCGGTTCGGAAAGCCGCACGCAAAAGGAGCGCCGCATGGTCGCAAACGTCCTGGAGGTCAATCCCGAGCGCCTGTGGGAGAGTCTCGAGCGGTCGGCGGAGATCGGACGCTTCCGCGACGTCGGCCTGCGCCGCCTCGCGCTGTCGGCCGAGGACAAGCAGATGCGCGACCTGTTCGTCGACTGGGCGAAGTCGGCGGGCTGCAGCGTCGAGATCGATCGTCTCGGCAATATCTTCGCGCGGCGGCCGGGCACCGACCCGTCGTTGCCGCCGGTCGCGATCGGCAGCCATCTCGATACGCAGATCTGCGGCGGTCGCTATGACGGCATCCTGGGCGTGCTGTGCGGCCTCGAAGTCGTGCGGACCTTGAACGATCGCGGCCTGCAGACCAAACGCGGCATCGAGGTCATCTGCTGGACCAACGAGGAGGGCGCGCGCTTCAACCCTCCGATGATGGGCTCCATGGCCTTCGCCAAGGTGATAACCCTCGAGAGCGTGCTGGCCACGACCGACGATGCCGGCATCACGGTCGAGCAGGCGCTCGACGAGATCGGCTATGCCGGCCCCGCGCCGGTGGGTCGCGAATTCGATTCCTATCTCGAGCTGCACATCGAGCAGGCGCCCGTGCTGGACCGCGAGGGCTGCGACGTCGGCATCGTGGTCGGCGGCTACAAGACCCAGGCGCTTCGTCTCACGATCAACGGCGATACCGGGCATGCCGGCGGCACGCCGATGGCGCAGCGGCGCAATGCGCTGGTCGGCGCCGGCTACGTCATCGCCGCGGTCAACGACATCGGCCTCGCCTACGCTGCCGACGAGGGCCGCACCACGACGACCCGCATCGAGAGTTTCCCGAACCTGGCCGGCACCTATGCCGAACAGGTCAAGCTCACCATCGACTTTCGCCACATCGATGCCGACCGCTTCAAGGCGATGCGCGCCGAGGTCGATGCCGCGATCGCCGCCGCGGCGAAGAAGGCCAATGTCGAAATCGAGGTCGCCGAGGGCTGGAGCTGGGGCAGCGAGCTGTTCGCGCCGGAATGCATCGAGCTGCTGAAGTCGACGGCGAAGGAGCTTGGCCTTCCCTATCGCGAGATGAGGAGCCAGGCCGGCCACGACGCCTATGCGGTCGCCACCCTGGCGCCGACCGCGATGATCTTCACGCCCTGCTTCGAGGGCATCAGCCACAACGTCAACGAGGCGATCGAACTCACGCGCTCGGTTCCCGGCGCCAACCTCCTTCTGAACGCCGCCGTCACTCGGGCCAATCGCTAGAGTCTTCCAAGCAGGAAAGAACCGCCACACCGACCGTGGCATCGGTGGCATGGCTTTTGCGTCCCTCTCGCAAAGACTGTTCGCGTTTCACGGCCCGTAACCACGGGTGAGCATTGGGGGTGCAGTCATCGTCGAAGCCGCGCGTGGCGTGGCCGATCGATGACGTGAAGGCGGCGGACGGCGTCCTTTCATCCGGCGAATGGTGGCGACATGAAGCGGCGAATTCTTCTGCAAGGTGCGGCGGGTGCAGCGTTTATGGCGGGCGGGGCGTGGCCGGCATCGGCACAGACCCGCGCCGAGACGCTGAGATACGTGACCGGCGCGACCATCAACACGCTCGACACGACGATGCCCGGCGCCACGCGCGAGGCATTCGGCCTCAGCATGAACGTCTACGACCGTCTGTTCAGCTTCGGCCGCAAGAAGGTGGGCGAGAACTGGGCATTCGATCCCGACACGATCCGCGGCGAACTGGCCAAATCCTACAGCATCAGCCCAGACAGCAAGCTCATTACCATCACCCTGCGCCCGGATGCGACCTGGCACGACGGCACGCCGGTGACAGCCGAGGACGTCAAGTGGTCGCTCGACAGGCACGTTACGGCGAAGTCGCTGGCGGCGCCGCAGTTCACCACCGGCTCACTGACCAGCGCCGACCAGTTCAAGATCGTCGATCCACAGACCGTGACGGTGACGCTGGACAAGCCCGACCGGCTGGCGCTGGCCAATCTCTGCGTCTGCTACGCCATCATGATCAACAGCAAGCTGGCGAAGAAGAACGCCACGGCCGACGATCCGTGGGCGATGGAGTGGATGAAGACGAACACCGCGGCCAGCGGCGCCTACATCATCGAGAGCCACAAGCCCGGTGAGAGCACCGTGCTCCGCCGCAACGAGAAGTGGGTCGGCGGTGCCGGTGGCGCATTGCCCTCCTTCAAGCGCATCATCATCCAGACCGTGCCTGAACCGGCGACGCGCGCCAACCTGATCGAGCGCGGCGACGCCGATCTCGCCATCGACCTGGCGGCCAGCGATCTGCCGACCATCGAGAAGTCCGCCAAGTCCAAGGTCGTATCGATCCCGCAGACCAACGGCTTCACGCACATCTCGATGAACACGCAGATGGCGCCGTTCGACAATCTCAAGGTACGTCAGGCCGTTGCCATGGCGCTGCCCTACGAGGACATGTTCAAGGCGGCGATCTTCGGCCGCGGCACCAAGCTCTACGGCGGCACCTGGGCCACCGTGCCGCCCGATGCGAGCTTCCCGCAGGCGATTCCCAACAAGACCGATCTCGCGAAGGCCAAGGCCCTGCTGGCCGAGGCGGGCCATCCCAACGGCTTCTCCACCACCTTCGCCTTTACCGCGGGCCAGACGGCGACGGCGGAGCCGATGGCGGCGCTGGTCAAGGAGTCGCTGGGCAAGATCGGCATCCAGGTCGAGATCCAGAAGAAGCCCGACGCCGAGTTCAACACGCTCGAGTCGGAGAAGAAGATGCCGCTCTTCACCGACGGCGCGACGGCCTGGCTGCCCTACACCTACTACTTCTTCTATCTCTACTTCACGCGCGACCAGCGTTGGAACTTCGCGAGCTGGAAGAGCAAGAAGATGGAAGATCTGACGCTCGACGCCCGCTACCAGACCGACAAGTCCAAGTACGAAGAGGGCTGCAAGCAGATGATCGAGCTGTTCAACGCCGAGACGCCGTTGATCATGCTGTGGCAGCCCAACCACGACGCCGTGATGGCCAAGTCGGTCGACGGTTACACCTACCAGTTCTACCGCCAGGCCGACTTCCGCGACCTCAAACGGGTCTAGCGCCATGCTGGCGGGGATCCTGCGCCGGGTCGGTCGACGCCTGCTGGCGTCGATCCCGGCCCTGTTCGGCGTGGTGGTGGTCACTTTCGTGCTGATGCGCGTCCTGCCGGGCGATCCGGCGGTGTTCTTCTCTTCCGGTCCCTCTGCCGGCAAGGAGGAGATCGAGGAGCTGCGCCGGAGCATGGGGCTCGACCGTCCCATCCCCGTCCAGCTCATGCGCTATCTGGGTGAGGTCGCCACCGGCAATCTCGGCCGCTCGATGACCACGGGGCAACCGGTCGTGGTCGACATGACCCGCCGCCTGCCGGCCTCGCTCGAACTCACCTGCACGGCGCTGTTCATCGCGCTCATCTTCTCCGTGCCGATGGGCGTCGCGGCGGCGCTCAGGCCGGGCACCGCGATCGACCATATCGTGCGCATGTTGTGTACCCTGGGAGTCTGCGTGCCGACCTTCGTGTCGGGGCTGCTGCTCATTTACGCCTTCTACTACCTGCTGGGCTGGGCGCCCGATCCCACCGGTCGCATCGACATCTTCGCCGGGGCGCCGCCCGACATCACCGGCTTCTTCCTGATCGACTTCGCCCTGAAGGGCGATTGGGAAGGGTGGTGGGCCGCCTTCTCTCAGCTCCTGCTGCCGGCCTGCACCATGGCGCTGTTCGTCCTGGCGCCACTGGCGCGCATGACGCGGGCCTCGATGCTGGCGGTGCTGGGCAGCGACTTCATCCGCACTGCGCACGCGATGGGCCTGTCGCGGCTGCGCATCATCGTGGCCTATGCGCTGCGCAACGCGCTGCTGCCGGTGCTGACCATCACCGGCATCGTGTTCTCGACCATGCTGGGGGCCAACGTGCTGGTCGAGAAGGTCTTCTCCTGGCCCGGCGTCGCTTCCTACGCACTCGATGCGCTGCTCGCCTCCGACTATGCGCCGGTGCAGGCCTTCGTGCTGCTGATGGCCATGATCTTCGTCATGGTGAACGTCACGATCGACGTGCTGTACGGCATCGCCGATCCGCGGGTCTCCGTCGCATGAGCGATCTCGCCCTCAGTTCCTCCTCGACCGGCCGCCACATCATCTATGTGCTGCGCTCGAACCCGGTCACGGCGCTGGCGGCCACGGGCACGCTGATGCTGGTCCTGATCGCGATCCTCGCCCCCGTTCTGGCGCCCTACGATCCCGTGGCTTCCAACGTGCCGCAGGCCCTGCAGCCGCCGTCGTGGGCACACCTCGCCGGCACCGATCAGCTCGGGCGCGACATCCTGAGCCGCATCATCTGGGCGGCTCGCATCGACCTGATGATCGCGGTCTCGGCGGTCAGCCTGTCGTTCGTCGCGGGCGCCGTCATCGGCGGCTTCTGCGGCTATCGCGGCGGGCGGCTCGACCGCTGGGTCGGCCGCTTCGTCGACGTGCTCATGGCCTTTCCGCTGTTCGTCCTGGCGATGGCCCTGGTCGCCGCACTGGGCAACCGCGTCGAGAACATCGTCATCGCCACCGCGGTCATCAACCTGCCTTTCTACATCCGCTTCGCGCGCGCCGAGGTGAACGTGCGGCGCAACGCCGGCTGGGTGGAGGCGGCGCGGGCCTGCGGCGACAGCCATCTATCGGTCGTGTTGCGCGTCCTGCTGCCCAACGTCCTGCCGGCCATGGCGGTGCAGATCTCGCTCAACCTCGGCTGGGCGATCCTCAATGCGGCCGGCCTCTCCTTCATCGGGCTGGGCGTCACGGCGCCGACGCCGGAATGGGGCATCATGGTCGCCGAAGGCGCGCGCTTCATCACCACCGGCAAGTGGTGGCTGGTCGCGATGCCCGGCCTCGCGCTGATGCTCACGGTGCTCTGCTTCAATCTGCTGGGCGACGGGCTGCGCGACATCCTCGACCCGCGGATGCGCACATGACCGCGCAGCTGCTGCAGGTCGAGAACCTGCAGGTTGCCTTCTCGACCCGCCATGGCACCGTCACCGCGCTGCACGGGATCGATATCGCGCTGGCGGCGGGCGAGACGCTGGGCGTCGTGGGCGAGAGCGGGTCGGGCAAGTCCGTGACCTCGCTCGCCGTCATGCGGCTGCTCGATCGGGCGGGCAAGATCACGGGAGGACGCGTCCTCTTCGAAGGCCGCGACATCACCCATGCCGGGCACGCCGATCTGCGGCGGCTGCGCGGCTCGGCCCTGTCGATGATCTTCCAGAACCCGCGCGCGGCGCTGAACCCGATCCGCACTGTGGAGCAGCAGATCGTCGACGTGCTGGCCGCGCACGGCCGGCTGTCGCGCGCCAATGCACGGGCGCAGGCGCTCGACCTGCTGCGCGCCGTGCTGATCCGCGATCCCGAGGCAAGGCTCGGCGCCTATCCGCACGAACTGTCGGGCGGCATGTGCCAGAGGGTCATGATCGCCATGGCCATCGCCTGCGAGCCGGTCCTGCTGATCGCCGACGAGCCGACGACGGGCCTCGATGTCACGACGCAGCAGACGGTGATGGAGCTGCTGGCCCGCATCAAGGCGGAGCGCGGCATGGCCATGATCCTGATCACCCACGATCTCGGGCTGGCCGCGCGCTGGTGCGATCGCATCGCGGTGATGGAGTCAGGGCGCGTGGTCGAGCAGGGCGAGACCGTGGCGCTGTTCGAAGCACCCGCCCATCCCTATACGAGGCGTCTGGTGGCGGCGTCGCCGACCCGGCGGTCGACCCTGGCCGACCTGGCGCCGCCCGGTCTGGCGCGGGACGCGGCGCCGGTCGTCACGGTGCCGCGCGAGCACGGGCCGGGCACGCCGCCGCTCCTCGAACTCGTGAATGTGGTGAAGTCGTTCGGCGGGCCGACCCGCGCGGTGGACGATGTCTCGTTCAAGATCCCGCAGGGCGGCGCGCTCGGCCTGGTCGGCGAATCGGGATCGGGCAAGAGCACGCTCTCGCGCCTGATCTGCCGGCTGATCGATCCGGACGACGGCGACATCGTGTTCGACGGCGAATCGATCGCCCGCGTGCCGGCGCGCGAATTCCATCAATCGCCGCGCCGCCGGGACATCCAGATCGTGTTCCAGGATCCCAACGACAGCCTCAACCCGCGGCATACGGCATTCGACAGCATCGCCTATCCGCTGCGCCGGCTCGAAGGCCTGCGCGACGGGGCGGTGCTGCAGACGCGCGTGCGTGAGGCCGCGGCACGCGCCGGCCTGCCGATGGATCTGTTGCAGCGTTTCCCGCACCAGCTTTCCGGCGGCCAGAAGGCGCGGGTCGGCATCGCCCGCGCTGTCGCGCCGAGACCGCGCCTGCTGGTGCTGGACGAGCCGACGGCGGCGCTCGACGTGTCGGTCCAAGCGGTGATCCTGCAACTGCTCGACCGGCTGCGGCGGGAGGACGGGATCGGCCTGCTGTTCGTCAGCCATGACCTCAACGTCGTGCGCATGTTGTGCGACGATCTCGTCGTGCTGCAGGCCGGCCAGGTCGTGGAGGCGGGACGCAGCCAGGAGGTCTTCCAGCGACCCCAGGCGACCTATACGCGCATGTTGCTCGAGGCCGTGCCGTATTTCGATCCGCAGCGTAAAGAGCTATTGAAGACGGCGTGAGGTCATGACTGCAGGCGATCTCTCTTCCCTCGAAGCCCGCGTGAAACGGGACCTCGAGATGACGGCGCATCCGCGCACGGAATGGATGGTGCCGCGCCTGTATCAGGGCGAGCCGGCGCTCGATGTGTTGATCGTCGGCGCGGGACAGTCGGGCCTCTGCATCGGCTTCGCGCTGATGCGCGACCGCGTGCGCAACATCCTGCTGATCGATCGCGCGCCGGAGGGAAAGGAAGGGCCCTGGGTCACCTTCGCGCGCATGCCGACCCTGCGCAGCCCCAAGGACCAGACCGGTCCCGATCTCGGCATGCCGAGCCTCACCTTCGAGGCCTGGTACGATGCGGTCCAGGGCCCGGGCAGCTTTGCCGGCTTGCACCTCATTCCCAGCAAGGCCTGGCACGATTACCTGCAATGGTATCGTCGCGTGCTCGACATTCCGGTGCGCAATGACGTGGCCGCCACGGCGATTGCGCCCGGCCGGCTCGACGATGGCGGCAGCTGCCTGCTGGTGACCCTGTCGACGGGCGAGGTCCTGGCCGCCCGCAAGCTGGTGCTGGCGACCGGCCAGGACGGCACCGGCGAATGGTGGATGCCCGATTTCGTGCGCGCGCTTCCGCAGGACCGCCGCGCCCATAGCTGCGAGATGATCGACTTCGAGCGGTTGCGCGGCCGTACCGTCGCGGTGCTGGGCGCCGGCGCCTCGGCCATGGACAATGCCGCCGTGGCGCTGGAGCACGGCGCCACGGTGCATCTCTTCTGCCGCCGCGCCGAGCCGTCGGTGGTGCAGCGCTATCGCTGGCTGACCTTCGCGGGCTTCCTGAAGCATATCGGCGAGATGCCGGACGAATGGCGCTGGCGGATCATGGGCAACATCCTCGGCGCCCGCGAGGGTTTTCCGACCGACACCTACAAGCGGGTCATCGCCTTTCCCGACTTCACGATGCAGGTCGACCGGCCCTGGACCGATGCGCGCATGGAAGGCGACCGCATCCGCATCGACACGCCGCGCGGGCCGTTCCATGCCGACTATGCGATCTGCGGCACCGGCATCCGCCAGGACGTGGCGCAGCGGCCGGAACTCGCCTCCTTCGCCGACAAGATCGCGCTGTGGCGGGACCGCTACACGCCGCCGCCCGGCGAAGAGGATCCGCTGCTCGCGGCCTATCCCTATCTCGGTCACGACTATTGCCTGCTCGAGCGCGTGCCGGGCGAGGCGCCATGGCTCGCGGACATCCATGTCTTCGGCATCGGCGCGACCTTGAGCTTCGGCCCGTCGGGCAGCAGCATCAACGCCATGACCGCGGCCGTGCCTAAAGTGGCGGCCGGCGTGACGCGCGGCCTGTTCGCCGGCGACCTGCAGCGGCACTGGCAGTCGCTGCTGGCCTACGACGTCAAGCAGGTCGAACTGGACCGGAGCCGGCTGACGAGGGCCTGAAGACGAGCGTATAGCCTCTCTCTGCACCTCCCCGTCTTACAGGAAGGTGACTAGGAGTCCGAGGCGCCGATGACGACGGCGCGGTCAGCCTGGTCGAGGGCCATCGGCTGGCCGTTGCGGATCATTTCGGCGAAGCCTTCGTTGGGCACCATCACGGTGAGGCAATAGAGCCGCTCGGTGCCTGTGTTCTCGATCACGTGTTCCAGGCCGGGCGGCAGCACCAGCGCATCGCCCTGGGTGATCTCGTGGAGGCTGCCGTCGTCGCAGCGGCAACGGCCGCTTCCGCTCAGCACGTAGAACATCTCGTGCGCCGTCGCATGGGAGTGCGGCGGTGTCTTGCCGCCGACCTCGAAAATCTCGACGGCCGACACGAAGGGAGTGCGGTCGGAGAGCGGATCGACCAGCATCACGAACTTGTTGGTGTCGCCCGGCGAGATGCGCGACACGGGGCAGGCGCCGGCGCGGCGCAGCAGCAGGGCTTCCTTCGCTGAAGTCATGAGTTCACTCCTGTGTGGGCGCGCCGTAGCCGCCGCCGCCCGACGTTTCCATGACGATGCGGTCGCCCCGGGCCAGGGCGAGGTTCTCCTTGCCCGACAGATCGCGGCTGCCACCGGCGGCGCGATGCAGGGTCACCCGGAACGGCGCGCCGTCGGCGCCGCCCTGCATCCCGTAAGGTGCGATCACCCTGCGCTCGAACATGGTGGTGAGGGAGAGCCCGTCGGCCATGACGGTATAGGCGCGGCGCATGCCATCGCCGCCGCGATGCCTGCCCGCACCGCCGGAGCCGCGCCGCAGCCGCTGTTCGTCGACCCGGATCATGTACTCCGCCTCGACGATCTCGGCCGGCGTATTCATCGTGTTGGTGAGATGGACGCGCACCACCGGCGCGCCGTCGCGCTCCGTGCGCGCGCCTTCGCCACCGCCATGGGTCTCGTAGAAGGTGCCGATGGCGCCGTCGCGCCGCGTGCCGCCGAAGATCAGCAGGCCGGCCGTGGTTGAGCCGCCCGCCGTGAGGCGTTCGGGCACCGCCTTCTCGAAGGCGCGCATGATGGCGTCGACGGCGCGCTGCGAGGTCTCGTGGTTGCCGCCGACCACCGGCTTGTCGATGCCGGGTTCCAGGATCGAGCCCGGCCGTGTGCGAATCTCCAGCGGGCGATAGCAGCCGCCATTGGGCTGGATCTCGGGGCCGGCGACCGCCTTGATGGCGTAGTAGACCGCCGCCATGGCCACGAACGGCGTCGTATTGAGCGGCCCGGCGACGGCATCGTCGGTGCCCGAGAAATCGAATTTCGCGGTGTCGCCCGAAATCGCCACGCGCACGCGAATCGCAGCGGGCTGTCCACCCGGTCCGTCGTCGTCGAGGAAATCCTCGCCCTCGTAGACACCGTCGGGCAGGCCGGCGATGGCCTCGCGCATCTGCGCCTCGGACAGGTCGTCGAGCCGGTCCAGGGCGGCGCGCAGGGTGGCGGCACCATGCTCCTCGCCCAGCCGCAGCAACCTTCCTTCGGCGGCGCGGGTCGAGGCCATCTGGGCCATCAGGTCGCCCTCGCGTTCGGCGGGGCCGCGCAGATTGGCCAGCAGGAAGTCGCGCTTCTCCTCGTCGATGCCGTCGGCGGTGAACAGGCGCAGCGGCGGGATGCGCACGCCCTCCTGCCAGGTCTCGGTCGCGGCGGCGAAATAGCTGCCGGCCCAGGCGCCGCCGATATCGCCCCAATGGGCCAGGCTGACGGCGAAGGCGAACAGGCGGCCTTCGAGGAAGATCGGCCGGATCGCCTTCACGTCGGGCAGATGGTTGCCGCCGACCTCGGGCAGGTTGAGGAACCAGACGTCGCCCGGCCGCAGCCGCTCGGCCGGCACGCGTTCGAGGAACTTCTTCACGGTGAAGCTCATGACGCCGAGATGGATCGGGATGTCGCGGCCCTGGGCGATCAGGTCGCCCTTGTGGTCGGTGAGCGCAGACGACAGGTCACCGGCCTCGCGCAGCAGCGGCGAGCGGGCCGAACGCATGACCACGAACGACATCTCCTCCGCCGCGGCCGTCAGCGCATGACGGATGACCTCGACGGTGAAGGGATCGACGCTGTTCCTCATCGTGCATCCTCGCGAATCCAGAGATGGCCCATCGTATCCGAGCTCAGCGTGTAGCCGGGCGGCACCACGATGGTCGACCAGGCATCCTCGACGATCGCGGGACCGGCGATTCGGACGCCGGTCGGCAACCGGTCGCGATCGTAGCGCGGCGTGGGATGCGGCGCGGCGGGGTCGAACCAGCAGGGAGCGACCGAGGTCGGCACGGCGCTTGCGCCGGCGATGTCGAGCGGTCCGAACGTCGTGCGTCGCGCGACGAGGGCGCGCATGCGCAGGCTCTGCATCTCCCAGTGCTCGTCGGTCGAGTAGCCGTAGATCTCATGGTGGCGCTTGCGGAAGTCGCGGCCGAGGCGCTCGAGGTCGAGCGGTAGGGTGAAGGGGACCTCGACGGCGTAGCTCTGGCCGACGTAGCGGACGAGCGCGGTGCGCTCCACGGTGATCTCATCCGCCCCATGGCCATGGCTGTGGAGCGGCGCCGTCAGCGTGGCGAGCATGCCATCGTGCAGCGTGGCGAAGCGGGCGGCATCCCAGTGCGCGCTGAGCAGTCGTACCGCCTGCTGTTGCGTGTAGCTCATGTCGGCCACGATGCAGCCGAGCGCGGAGAAGCCGGAGGAGAAGCGCGGCACGACGATCTCGCCGATGCCGGATTCGCGGGCGAGCCGTGCCGCATGCATCGGGCCGGCACCGCCGAAGGCAAGCAGCGTGCACTGGCGTCCATCGACACCACGCTCCACCGTGACTCGCGCCAGCGCCCGCACCATGGCGGCGTTGGCGACGCGCTGCACGCCGAGCGCCAGCTCGACGATGCCGACACCGAGACGCGCGGCGAGCGGCGCGAGGGCCGCTTCGGCCGCGGCGACGTCGAGCGAGATCGCGCCACCCAGACGCTTCGTCGGGTCGAGATAGCCCAGGACCGCATTGGCGTCGGTAACGGTCGGCAGCGTGCCGCCCCTTCCGTAGGCCGCGGGACCCGGTTCCGCGCCGGCGCTCTGCGGGCCGATCGACAGGCCGCCGGTCCCCAGTGTCACCAGCGAGCCGCCGCCAGCGCCGATCGATTCGACGGCGACCATCGGCTGTCGCACCGGCCGGCCTGCGAGCTTGGAATCGGTGGAGATCTCGGCCGTGCCGCCCAGGATCAGGCAGACATCGGTCGTCGTGCCGCCCATGTCGAAGGTCAGCACCTTCTCCAGGCCGAGCGATGCCGCGACGCTGGCCGCCGCCGAGATACCGGCCGCCGGGCCGGATAGCGCCATCGACAGCGGCCGCTTCGCCGCAGCTTCTGGCGAGGCCATGCCCCCCGCCGAATGCATGACGTGCAGGCGGGCGCCTCTCACTTCGCGTTGCAGCCGATCGAGGTAGCGCGCCGCGATGGGCATGACGGAGGCGTTGAGGACCGTGGTCGCCGTGCGCTCGAATTCGCGCGTCTCCGGATTGACCTCGTGGGAGAGGGAGACGAACGGAAAGGCCTTGGCCAGGGCCGCGCCGACCGCGCGCTCATGGTCGGCATTGGCATAGGCGTGGAGCAGCGACACGGCGATGCTCTCGACGCCCATCGCCCTTGCCTGCCTCACCACCGCGTCGATCGCGGCGGTGTCGGGCGTCAGCACCGCAGCACCGGTGAAGTCGACGCGCTCAGCCAGGGCGATGCGGCGCTCGGGCGGCACCTGCGCCTCGCGTCGCGGCAGCAGGTCGAGCCGATAGAGATGCTGACGTCCGGCGCGGCCGATATCGAGCACGTCCTCGAAGCCCTCGGTCGCCACCAGGGCGACGGGCTCGACCCTGTCCTCGACGATCGCGTTGGTGACCAGTGTGGTGCCATGGACGAGATCGTCCACGCGTTCGGCGGACAGGTCGGCCGCCGCGAGGGCGGCGCGGATGCTGGCGACGGGATCGTTGCGCTGGGTCGGCACCTTGATCGAGCGCAAGTCGCCGGTGGACGGCAACAGGGCTACCAGATCGGTGAAAGTTCCACCGATGTCGATTCCGACCTGCCAGCCGCTTTCCGACATACTCGACGCTCCAATAGTGGCTTCCGCCGCCTCGGAGCACGATACGGGCCATTCAGGACCGGGGAAACGTGGGGGCGCTCAGGTCTGGGCCGGCGTGAAGCGCGCGACCAGCTGGTGCGAGTCGCCGGGATAGGTGAGCCGGACATGGGTGACGGGCAGGGCGGCCCGCCAGGTGCGGCGTTCGACGATCAGGCAGGCCGTCGTCGCGGGCACCGACAGGAGTGCAGCCCTCTCCTTGCCGGCGCTGCTAGCGCCGATGCGATGCTCCGCCGCGGTCCAAGGCACGCTGTCGAGCAGCCACCGGCCGGGCGCCACATCATCGAAGGGCTCATGAGCCGCCTCGGGCACTGCCTCGGCATTGATCAGACGCTGTTCCAGGCAGAAGACCCTGTCGCCGGCGAAATGGCGGACGACGAGTTCGACGACCCGGCCGGCGGATTTGGACACAAGCCGCTCACGATCCGGTGCGGTGCTTCGCCTTGTGTCGCGGGTAACCAGCTCGAAGCGATAGGCCTGGCCGAGCGCCTGCACCTCCGCCTTGATGTCGTGGATCTCGAGGACCGCCGCCTGCGACTGCGGCCGCGTGACGAAAGTGCCGGCCTTGCGACGGCGCTCGACCAGGCCGGCGCGCGCGAGCTTGGCCAGCACGTTGCTCACGGTCATGCGCGAACAGTCGTAGGCCTCGGCCAGCTCGTGCTCGGTGGCGATGCGGGCACCCGGGGCCAGCTTGCCCGACAGGATCTTGCCCTGCAGGTCGCCGAGGATCTTCTGATGCAGGGACTGCGGCGCCGCGGTCACGATGGGTGCAGTACCTTTTGAAGCGCCTGACGATAGCGCCGGCCGATCGACTCGCGATGGATGTGCTGGCCGCCAGTCACGAGCTTGGCGCCAGCCCGCCAAACACAGTCCACGGTCCGGCGGCCGCCGGCGAAGATCCAGGCGTCGAGCCATTGATCGCCGTGGCGATGGGCGAGCGCATTGTCGTCGGCCTTCAGGCTCACCAGGTCGGCAGGGTGACCGACGGCAATGCCCGACGGCGCGCCGAGCGCCTGGGCGCCGCCGGCCAGGGCCGTGTCGAACAGGCTGCGTCCGACCGACGGTGTCGCAGCCCGCGCCAGCGCGTTGCGTGTCCGCAGCGAAAGGCGCTGGCCATACTCGAGAAGGCGCAGCTCCTCGGCGGCGTCGATCAGGACGTTGGAATCAGAGCCGATGCCGAACCGGCCGCCGCGTTCCAGGAAGGATTGGGCGGGAAAGAGACCGTCGCCTAGATTGGCTTCGGTGATCGGGCACAAGCCCACCACGGCGCCGCGCGCCGCGATGACGTTGCTCTCTGACTCGGTGACATGTGTCGCGTGGACGAGGCACCAGCGTTCGTCGACCGGCAGGCGGTCAAGCAGAAGCTCGACCGGCCTCTTGCCCGACCAGGCGAGGCAATCCTCGACCTCTTTCGGCTGCTCCGCGACGTGAATATGGACGGGGCCGCCATCTGCCAGCGGCAAGATCGTCGCGATTTCCTCGGGCGTTGCCGCGCGCAGACTGTGCGGGGCGATGCCCACCAGCGCGTCCGGCAGCGACGAGACGGATCTGCGGCTCGCCTCGATCAATCTTGCGTAACGGTCGATGTCGTTGACGAAGCGCCGCTGGCCGGGGGCGGCCGGCAGGCCGCCGAATCCGGCGTGACGATAAAAGACGGGGAGAAGGGTCAGCGCGATGCCGGTTTCGCCCGCGGCGGCGGCAATGCGCGTCGCAAGTTCCGCGATGTCGGCATAGGGCGCGCCGGCCGGATCGTGATGCACGTAGTGGAATTCGCCGACGCGGGTGAAACCGCATTCGAGCATCTCCAGGAAGGCCTGGGCGGCGATCGCCTCGACCTCCTCGGGGCCCATGTGGTCGACGAAGCGATACATCGCCTCGCGCCACGTCCAGAAACTGTCCTGCGTGGGGCCGCGGCGCTCGGTGAGCCCTGCCATGCCACGCTGGAAGGCGTGGCTGTGCAGGTTGGGCAGGCCCGGCAGTCCGATTTCGTGGCGTTCGTCCCCCGCTTCGGCGGGAGAGTCCTTCATCAAGCTTTCAATCCGGCCATCCACAATCACCACGCGCACGCCGTCGGCCCAGCCGTCGGGCAGGAGCAGGGAGCGGAACCAGAGGGCGGTTCTGGACATATTATTATGTATAGTCATAATAAGGGCCGCATGCAATGTGACCGCCTCTGGAAGAACGCACGCCTCGCGACCCTGACCGGCGAGGGGTTGGGCCTCGTCGAAGACGGCCTTGTCGCCGCGCGCGACGGCCGCATCGTGTTTGCCGGTGCGGTGGCCGATGCGCCGTCGCTCGACGCCGCCGAGACGATCGATTGTGCCGGCCGCTGGATCACGCCGGGCCTGGTCGATTGCCACACCCATATCGTCTATGGCGGCAACCGCGCGCACGAGTTCGAGCTGCGTCTGGCCGGCGCCAGCTACGAGGAGATCGCGCGCGCCGGCGGCGGCATCGTCTCGACCATGCGGGCGACCCGCGCGGCGACGGAGGAGGCGCTGGTCGCCAGTGCGTTGCCACGGGTCGATGCGCTGATCGCCGAGGGCGTCACGACGATGGAAATCAAGTCGGGCTATGGGCTCGACCTCGCCAGCGAACTGAAGTCGCTGCGGGCCGCGCGCCGCATCGGCGAGGTGCGGCCGCTCTCGGTGACAACGACGTTCCTCGGCGCGCATGCGCTGCCGCCGGAAGCGAACGGCGACAAGGATGCCTATATCGCCACGGTCTGCGAGGAGATGCTGCCGGCCGTCGCCAAAGCCGGGCTGGCCGATGCGGTCGACGGCTTCTGCGAGGGCATCGCCTTCACGCCGCAACAGCTCGAAAGGGTGTTCGAGGCGGCGAAGGCGAAGGGCCTCCGTGTCAAACTGCATGCCGAGCAGCTCTCCAATCTGCACGGGACGAGCCTGGCGGCCCGCTACGGCGCGCTGTCGGCCGATCATCTCGAACATGTCGATGAACAGGGCGTGAAGGCGCTCGCGGCGGCCGGCACCGTGGCCGTGCTGCTGCCCGGCGCCTTTTATTTCGTGCGCGAGACACACAAACCGCCGGTCGGGTTGCTGCGACAGCACGGTGTAAAGATCGCGCTGGCGTCCGACAGCAATCCCGGCACCTCGCCGCTCACCTCGCTGCTGCTGGCCATGAACATGGGCGCGACGCTGTTCCGGCTCACGGTCAACGAATGCCTCGCGGGCGTCACGCGCGAGGCGGCGCGGGCGCTGGGCTGTCTCGACAGCGCCGGCACGCTCGAAGCGGGCAAATGGTGCGATCTCGCCATCTGGGACATCGAGCGCCCGGCCGAACTGGTCTACCGCATGGGTTTCAATCCGCTGCACGCACGGGTGTGGAGGGGCAAATGAAGGCGATCGTCATCACGCCGGGAACGGTTCCTCTTTCGGCTTGGCGCGACATCTATCGCGGTGCCGCGGTGAGACTCGATCCCGCTTCCTACGAGGCGATCGAGAGGTCGGCGCGGGCAGTCTCGTCGATCCTCGCCAAGGGGCAGCCGGTCTACGGCATCAACACCGGCTTCGGAAAACTGGCCAGCGTCCGCATCGAGGCCGCCGATCTCGAGACCCTGCAACGCAACATCGTGCTCAGCCACGCCGCCGGTGTCGGCGCGCCGATGCCAGTGCCGGTGGTGCGGCTGATGATGGCGTTGAAGCTCGGCAGCCTGGCGCAGGGCGCGTCGGGCGTACAGCCCGCGACGGTGCGGCTGCTCGAGACGATGCTGGCGGAAGGGCTGACGCCCGTCGTCCCCTGCCAGGGTTCGGTCGGCGCCTCGGGCGATCTGGCGCCGCTCGCCCATATGAGCGCGGCGATGATCGGCGTCGGTTCGTTTCTGGTCGATGGCGAGGTCGTGCCGGCCGCGCAGGCGCTGGGCGATCTCGGGCTGAAGCCGCTCGTGCTGGGCGCCAAGGAAGGGCTGGCGCTGCTGAACGGCACACAGTTCTCGACCGCTTATGCGCTGGCCGGCCTGTTCGAGGCCGAGAACCTGCACGGCGCGGCGTTGGTGACCGGCGCCCTCTCGACCGATGCCGCGCGCGGCTCGGACGCCCCCTTCGATCCACGCATCCATCAATTGCGCCGTCACGCGGGACAGATCGCGACGGCGGAGGCGCTGCGCCGCCTGATGACGGGCTCGGCGATCCGCGCCTCGCATCTGGTGGGCGACGAGCGGGTGCAGGATCCCTACTGCCTGCGCTGCCAGCCGCAGGTCATGGGCGCCGTGCTCGACATCCTGCGCCAGGCCGCGGCCACGCTGGAAACCGAAGCCAACGGCGTCACCGACAATCCGCTGATTTTCACCGATCCCGACGAAGCGCTGTCGGGCGGTAACTTTCACGCCGAGCCCGTCGCCTTCGCCGCCGACATCATCGCGCTGGCGCTGTGCGAGATCGGCTCGCTGGCCGAGCGCCGCATCGCCATGCTGGTCGATCCGGCGCTGTCGGGCCTGCCGGCCTTCCTGACGCCGCGGCCGGGCCTCAACTCGGGCTTCATGATCCCGCAGGTCACGGCAGCAGCGCTGGTGTCGGAGAACAAGCAGCGCGCCTATCCCGCCAGCGTCGATTCGATTCCGACCTCGGCCAACCAGGAAGACCATGTCTCGATGGCCGCGCACGGCGCGCGGCGGCTGCTCGACATGGCGGCCAATGTCTCGTCGGTGATCGGCATCGAGTTGCTGGCGGCGGCGCAGGGCTGCGACTTCCACCGGCCGCTGGCCTCCAGTCCACCGCTCGAAGCGGTGCGCACCTTGCTGCGCCGCGACGTGCCGCATCTCGAAGACGACCGCCATTTCCATCCCGACATGGAGAAGGCCACTTCTCTCGTCGCCAGTGGCACCCTCGTCGCAACCGTCGGCCCCGGCTTCCTGCCCGCCCTTCAGGAGACACCATGAACCGCATCGACAATGCCCGTACCATCCGCGCGCCGCACGGCACGGAGCTCACGGCCAAGAGCTGGCTTACCGAGGCGCCGCTGCGCATGCTGATGAACAACGTCGACCCCGACGTCGCCGAAAAGCCGGGCGAGCTCGTCGTCTATGGCGGCATCGGCCGCGCCGCGCGCGACTGGGAAAGCTTCGACCGCATCGTGGCTGCGCTGCGCAAGCTCGAGGCCGACGAGACCCTGCTGGTGCAGTCGGGCAAGCCGGTCGGCGTGTTCCGCACCCATGTCGATGCGCCCCGCGTGCTGATCGCCAACTCCAACCTCGTGCCGCGCTGGGCGACGTGGGAGCATTTCAACGAGCTCGATCGCAAGGGCCTCATGATGTACGGCCAGATGACGGCCGGCTCGTGGATCTACATCGGCAGCCAGGGCATCGTTCAGGGCACCTACGAGACCTTCGTCGAGATGGCGCGCCAGCATTATGGCGGCAGCCTTGCCGGCCGCTGGATCCTGACCGCGGGCCTGGGGGGCATGGGCGGGGCGCAGACCCTGGCGGCGACGATGGCCGGCGCCTCTTGCCTCGCCATCGAATGTCGTCCGAGCAGCATCGAAATGCGCCTGCGCACCGGCTATCTCGACGTCCAGGCCAAGGATCTCGACGATGCGCTCGCGATCATCGGCAAGGCGGTAGCGGAGAAGAAGGCGGTCTCGGTCGGCCTGCTGGGCAATGCCGCCGACGTCCTGCCCGAACTGCTGCGGCGCGGTGTGCGCCCCGATTGCGTGACCGACCAGACCTCGGCCCACGATCCGGTGAACGGCTACCTGCCCAGGGGCTGGACGCTGGGCGACTGGGAAGCCAAGCGGGCGAGCGATCCGGCGGGCGTCGCCAAGGCCGCGAAGCAGTCGATGGCCGGTCACGTGCGCGCCATGCTCGAGTTCCACAAGCTCGGCGTTCCGACGGTCGACTACGGCAACAATATCCGCCAGGTGGCGCTGGAAGAGGGCGTCGCCGATGCCTTCAGCTTCCCCGGCTTCGTGCCGGCGTACATCCGTCCGCTGTTCTGCCGCGGTGTGGGGCCGTTCCGTTGGGCCGCGCTCTCGGGCGATCCCGAGGACATCTATCGCACCGACG
The DNA here is from genome assembly GCF_965279625.1 of Reyranella sp. GTDB lineage: Bacteria > Pseudomonadota > Alphaproteobacteria > Reyranellales > Reyranellaceae > Reyranella. Next base: position 2,574,078 of record NZ_OZ257251.1, on the reverse strand, counting down.
CGAAGGTGAAGGAGCTGCTGCCGGACAACAAGCATCTCCACAACTGGCTCGACATGGCCCGCGAGAAGATCAAGTTCCAGGGCCTGCCGGCGCGCATCTGCTGGGTCGGGCTGGGCGACCGTCATCGTCTCGGACTCGCCTTCAACGAGATGGTGGCCAAGGGCGAGCTCAAGGCGCCGATCGTGATCGGCCGCGATCATCTCGATTCGGGCTCTGTCGCCAGCCCGAACCGCGAGACCGAGGCGATGAAGGACGGCTCCGACGCCGTATCCGACTGGCCGCTGCTCAACGCGCTGCTCAACTGCGCCTCGGGCGCGACCTGGGTGTCGCTGCATCATGGCGGTGGTGTGGGCATGGGTTTCTCCCAGCATGCCGGCATGGTCATCGTCTGCGACGGCACGCCCGAAGCGGGCAAGCGCATCGAACGCGTCCTGTGGAACGACCCGGCGACCGGCGTCATGCGCCACGCCGATGCCGGCTACCAGGACGCCATCGACTGCGCCCGCGAGAAGGGGCTCAATCTGCCGAGTCTTTAGGAGCGAGTGTGTTGGCGAGCGATCAACAACGTCCTCACCCTGAGGAGCGGTCCGCCGGACCGCGTCTCGAAGGGTGGGCACGAGCACTTCGTTTGTTGCCCATCCTTCGAGACGCCGCGCTGCACGCGGCTCCTCAGGATGAGGTAGGCTTGGTCAACTTGAGACGAAGAGACTGCGGAGCCTCCACATGACCTTCTCGCTCGTCGGACGCTGTGCCCGGACCGGCATGCTGGGTGCCGTCGTGACCACCTCGTCGATCTCGGTCGGGTCACGCTGTTCGCACGCGCGGGCCGGCATCGGCGCGGCGCTCACTCAGCATCGCACCGATCCCAGGCTGGGGCCGCTGGCTCTCGATCTGCTGGCCCATGGTTTCTCCGCGCCCGAAGCGATGCAGGCCGTGGTCGCGGCCACGCCGCACCGGCAGTGGCGGCAACTGGCGCTGATCGATGCGGCCGGCCGCACCGCCGTCTATTCCGGCGCCAATGTTCGGGCCGAACGCGGCGAGGCCCAAGGGAAGGATTGCGCCGCCATCGCCAACATCGTGCGCTCCGCGTCACTGCCGCAGGCCATGGTCGGCGCGTTCGAGGCGTCTCCCGACCAGTCGCTGGCGCGCCGCCTGCTCGATGCGCTCGCGGCAGGCGAAGCCGCAGGCGGTGAGTATCAGCCTGTCAACTCGGCCGCCTTGGTCGTGGTCGACCGGGAGTCATTTCCCTATGTCGATCTGCGTATCGACGACCATCCGCAGCCGATCGCCGAACTCGCCCGCCTCTGGTCGAAATACGAGCCCGAAGCCGAGGCTTACGTTATCCGCGCCGTGGATCCGGAAGCTGCGGTGCCGCCGCCGGGAATGAAGCTCAAGACGACCTGATCGCTTGATGCAACTTTATCGCGGGTGGCGGCGTTTGGTCCGCATGCCCCGCGATCATCTGCATCCCGAAGATCAGGCCGAACCGGCCAGCAAGGCTGCACGCGAGCAGCTCGAAGCCGCGCTGAAGCGGGCGCTGTGGGCGCAACAGGCGTCCCGGTCGTGGGCGGCGCATACCGCCGCCGAGGCACTTCAACCAAATCGCTGATTTCCGACGGCGTCGAAGCGACAGCCCAACCTGTATCTTGAAGACGGGTGCAGGCAACGCACCATCGTGACCGGTGTCGTACGCGTCCAGGTCCGGCGGGTCAGCATCAGGCAGGGTTCCGCAGGATCGATCTGCAGCCGGTTCGCCTGTTCAGGCGTCGGCAGCACGGCATCCACGACATGCTCGATCTCGTCGAACGGCACGTTCTGCACTAGGTACTCGCCCGGCGGGGTGTCGCCGAAATCCTGATCGAGGAAGTCCGGCACGACCTGCGGATTGACGTAGCGATCTTCCAACTGGACCGGCACCTCGTTCTCGAGATGAAGGCACACCGAATGGAAGACGGACTGCCCCGAACGCAGGCCGAGCCAGGCGGCGATGTCGCCCGGCGCCGCCACGCGGTCCGCCGAGAGCAGCGCGCAACGATAGTCGTGACCGCGCTGCCGCACCTCACGCGCGATGCTGGCGATATGCAGCAGGGTCGATTGCGGCTTGTCCTCGGCGACGAAGCTTCCGACGCCGGCGATCCGCACGATCCGTCCCTGCTGGACGAGGTCGCGCAGCGCCCGGTTCACGGTCATGCGCGACATGCCGAACCGGCTCACCAGCTCGTGCTCCGAGGGCAGGCGGTGGCCGGGCGGCCACGTGCCGTCCTGGATATGCCGCACGATATAGTCCTCGACCTGCTGGTAGAGCGCGGTCGGTTCCATCGGTCCCTCAGTGCGCTGCGGCGATGGCTTCGACCCGGATCTCCTCGGTGAGACGGGCCTTGAGCGCCATGAATTCGGGCGACGTCTTGATCGTGTAGTGCCGAGGATGAGGGAACCCAACCTCGATCTCGGCCTTGATGCGACCGGGGCGGGCGCTGAACACGACGACGCGGCTGGCCATGAAGATGGCTTCGTCGATGTCGTGGGTGATGAACATCACCGTCTTCTGGGCCTGCTCCCAGATGCCGAGCAGCAGCTCCTGCATCAGCACGCGCGTCTGGTTGTCGAGCGCGCCGAACGGCTCGTCGAGCAGCAGGATCTTCGGATCGTTGGCCAGCGCGCGGGCGATGGCCACCCTCTGCTGCATGCCGCCCGAGAGTTGCTTGGGAAAGTGATCCTCGAAGCCGCGCAGGCCGACCTGGGCGATGAACCGGTCGCTGATCTCGCGCTGCTCCGAGAGCTTCATGCCTTTCTCGCGCAGGCCGAAGCAGATGTTCTGGCGGACGTTGAGCCAGGGGAAGAGCGTGTAGCTCTGGAACACCACGCCGCGGTCGGCGCCCGCCCCCACGATCTTGGTGCCGTCGAGCCGGATCTCGCCCGTCGTCGGCGTCTCCAGGCCGGCAACCAGGCGCAACAGGGTGGACTTGCCGCAGCCCGACGGCCCCAGCACGGTGATGAAGTCGTTGTCGGCGACCTCGAGGCCGATCGGCAGCAATGCCTGGGTCGCCGGCGCAGTGCGCCTGTGGCCGGGGAAGGTCTTGGAGACGTCGCGGATCGACAGCCGGCTCATCGCAGCAGGCTCCACGAGAAGAGGTGCTGGTTCACTCTCTTGAACGCCAGGTCCGAGAGCAGCCCGACCAGGCCGATCACCACGATGCCCGCGATGATGTGGTCGGTCGCCATCAGCGCCTGGCTGTCGGTGATCATGTGGCCGATGCCCGAGGAGGCGCCGATCAGCTCGGCGACGATGATGTAGGTCCAGCCCAGCCCCAGCACCTGGCGCAGCGCTTCGGCGATGTCGGGGGCGGCGCCGGGCAGGACGACCCGGCGGATCACGCCGCTATCCTTGCAGCCCAGCGTATAGGCGGCTTCCACCAGGTCGCGGCGGGTGCCGCTCACGATCATGGCGATCATGAGAGTGAGCTGGAAGAAGCAGCCGATGAAGATGACGGTGAGCTTCTGCGCCTCGCCAATGCCGACCCACAGAATCAGCAGCGGGATGAAGGCCGAAGCGGGCAGGTAGCGCGCGAAGGAAACGAACGGCTCGAAGAAGGCCTCGATCGGCTTGTAGACGCCCATCGCGATGCCGAGCGGAACGGCGATGACGGCGGCCAGCAAGAAGCCGCCGACGACGCGCCAGATGGTCATGCCGACGTCGTTGGTGAAGCCCTGGGTGGCAAAGAGATCCCATCCCGAGACCAGCGTCTGCCACGGCGAGGCGAGGAAGTGCTTCGGCACCGCTCCGGTCCAGGTGATCAGGAACCAGAGCGCGACGAAGACGATGAAGAACGCCACGCCGAGGACGATGCGATTCTCCCGTCTGACGGGAACCAGCAATTTCATGCGAATCTTCTCAAAACTTCCTGCCCGCTTGCACGGGGAAGGTGTCGACGTCTTCGCCGACGATTGCCTGCCGCCCGAAGGAAAGGTCCCTCACTTCGTTCGGGATGACACTGTTGTTGAAATCTGCGCAGTGCGCCGAACCAAAACCCGGTGTCATCCTGAGCGTAGCGAAGGACCTTTGACTCATATGCGATAGCCCCTCCCGGTAACGGAAAGGACGGACGAAGCGTTACTTGATGTACGTCGTGTCGAAGAGCGTATCCATGTTGTCGGGCTTGCTCTTGATCACGCCGATCTCGAGCAGCAGCTCGGCGGCTTCCTTGTTGAAGGCCTGGATCTCGCCGTTGAAGAACTTCTTGTTGGCTTCGCGGTCGGCCCACTTGATCTTGGCCTGCGACTTCTCGAACTGCTCGGCCGTCTGCTTCACGTCGGCGCCCATGATCGTGAAGGCCTTCTGCTTGTCCTTCTCGATCATGTCGAGGGCCTGGAAGTAGCTCTCGGTGAGCGCCTTAACGGCCTTCGGGTTCTCCTTGATGAACTTCGGCGTGCAGCCGAAGGAGTCGAACACCATCGGGTACTGCAGCGAATCGGCGATCAGCTTGCCGGTTTCGGGCTTGTCGCGCACCAGGCTGAGATAGGGCTCGTAGGTGACGGCGGCGTCGAGGTCCTTGCCGGTGACGAAGGCATTGGCGGCGGGCGCCGGCTCGAGGGTGACGAGCTTCACGTCCTTCAGCGACATGCCGTTCTTCTTCAGGATCCAGGCCAGGGTGAAGTGCGGGTTGGTGCCCGGCGCCGAGGCGGCGACGGTCTTGCCCTTGAGGTCGGTGACCTTGGAGATGTCGTTGCGGGCGACGATGCCGTCCGAGCCCATGCCCTGGTCCATCTTGAAGAGCTGGGTGGTGGCGATGCCATTGGTGTTCCACACGATCCAGGTCTCGACCGTCGTGGCGGCGCACTGCAGATCGCCCGAGGCGATCGCGAGGTGGCGGTCCTTCTGCGGGATCTTCTTGATCGTGACGTCGAGGCCGTTGGCCTTGTAGATGCCTGCTTCCTTGGCCAGCGTGATCGGCGCGAAGCCGGTCCAGCCGGAAATGCCGATGGCGACCTTGGTGTCCTGCGCCAGGGCGACCGACGCGCCGCCCGCGACGGCGGCGGCCGCCGCGACCACGGCGGCGAATGCTGAGAACTTGGCCATTGAAGAGCTCCGTTTGCAGTGAGAGTTACGAACGATAGACGACGGGAAAGATCGGCGCATCGAGCGGTTCGCCGTCTTCGAGCCTGAGGTCGGGAAAGGGCGGTGAGGTCCGGCCGGCGCGCCGGGCGAAGACCGCGTCGTCGCCGACCCAGCGCGCCGAGAAGACGCGACGCGCGCGCGGCGACTGGTTCCCCGGCGCCCCGTGGACCGTGCGGAAGTTGAAGGCGATGGCGTCGCCCGGCTGCATGTCCCAGCCCGCAATGTCGAGCGTCGGGCGCATGGCGTCGATATCGGGCATCGCCTCGAAATCGTCGTCGGCATAGAGCCGCGTGCCGTCGAAGCGCATGGGGCGGAAGCCCCTGCCCCAGGCATGCGAGCCCTTGATGCACTCCATCACGACATCGCGCGGCACGGGATCGAGCGGGATCCAGAAGCTGACGCTCTGCTGGCCCTCGACACAGTAATAGGGCTGGTCCTGGTGCCAGGGTGTAACCGTGCTGCCGCCGGGCTGCTTCACGAGCACATGGTCATGGAAGAAGCGGGCGGTGCGCGAGCCCATGAGGCGGGCGGCGATCTCCGCGGCGGGTGACTTGTAGACGAAGGCCTCGAATTCCGGGATGCGCTGCCAGTTGCACAAATCCTGGAAGAAGGGTGCCGAGCCATCGGCCGGCCGGACGGTCCGTTCGAGCGGGCTGGGATTGGCCATCAGCGCGTCGATGCCGGTCCGCAGTGGCTCGATCCAGGCGTCGAAAACCCCGCGCAGCAGGAGGACGCCATCCTGGCGGTAGCGCTCTGCGCAGTCGTCCGTTTCGGAGCGAGAGGGGCTGATCTGCATGCTTTGCCTTTAGCCTGTCTATACAAGTTTATACAGCAGGAAGCGTGCCAGTTCTTTGAGCTCGCTCTCGGACCGTCATTCCTCATTTGCAGTAGCAATGACGTGTCGCTAAGACGCGCGCTCAGCCCGATAAGCCAGCGAGGAGCAGCCAGTGAGTATCGTCAGCTTAAAGGAGAAGGTTTCAGCGGAGGAGTGGGCCGTCCGCGTCCAGCTCGCCTCGGCCTATCGGGCCGCTTTCGAAATGGGCTACGAACTGTCGATCTTCGGTCACATCTCGGCCCGCGTGCCCGGCGAACCCGACGCGCTGCTGCTCAATCCATTCGGCCTCGCCTTCGACGAGATCACCGCGTCGAGCCTCGTGAAGGTCGACAAGAACCGCAAGATCCTGACGGAGAACGGCTACGAGCTGAACCAGGCCGGCTTCAACCTGCATTCCGGCATCATGTTCACCTCGCCGCACGTCAACGCGATCATCCATGCCCATACACTGGACGGCGCGGCGGTCGGCGCCATGAAGGGCGGCTTCCAGCCGCTGACGCAGGACGGCGCGATGGTCTACCCGAAGGTCCGCTACCTCGACTATGACGGCATCGTCGTGCTGCCGGGCGAAGGCGAGGCTTCCGCCAAGGCGCTGGGACCGGATGGCCGAGTCCTGATCCTCAGGAACCACGGCACGCTGAGCGTCGGCGCCACCATGGGCGAGGCGTTCTTCTATTTCTACTTCTTCGAGAAGGCCTGCAGCATCCAGGTCCGCGCGCTGGCCAATCCGGCCGGCGTCCAGCCCATCTCCGAGAAGATCATGTCGGAGATGCCGGCGGAGGAGCAGGTCGTGCTGAAGGGCCTGACCAAATTGGCCGACGCTCACGAGAAGACGCCGTACGACGACATCTTCGCGGGATTCATGCGCCGCGCCAAGCGCCGCTATCCCGACGTCGACGCCTGATCGCTGGCACCGCTCGGCCAGGGTGCAGAGAGCGCAGCGCGTCATGTGTGCGCTGTCGCGAGCCGATGGGTGGCAGGGCTTGGCATGACGCTTGCGTTCTCCGGAATGACCTTCAGCGTTCCGAACGGGAGAGCGAGGCGTGCCTCAAGAGACTCGACGCCGGATGATGCATCTCGGCGCTTTCGTCCATGAGACCGGTCAGCACGTCGCTGCCTGGCGTCATCCGGAAGCGCATTTCCACTCGGGCGCGAGTTTTGCCGACGCGGTCGAGGTCGCCCAGACCGCTGAGCGTGGCAAGTTCGACTTTCTCTTCCTGGCCGACACGGCCGCCGTCAGCCTGTCGGGGACGCCCGAGTCGCGTGGCCGAATGGGCAAGGTGGTCAAATTCGAGCCGATGACCATCCTGTCGGCGCTCGCCGCGGTCACCAAACATCTCGGCCTCGTCGCCACCTCCACCACCACCTTCAACGAACCCTATACGCTGGCGCGCCAGTTCGCCTCGCTCGACCAGATCAGCGGCGGCCGCTCCGGCTGGAATCTCGTCACCTCGAACAACGAGGACGATGCGCTCAACTACAGCCTCGAACAGCATCCCGCGCATGCAGACCGTTATGAGCGCGCCATCGAGTTCGCGGAGGTCGTCACCGGTCTGTGGGACAGCTGGGACGAGGACGCTTTCATTCGCGACAAGGACTCGGGTGTCTTCTTCGATCCGTCGAAGCTCCATCCACTGCATCACAAGGGCAAGCATTTCCAGGTGCGCGGGCCGCTCAACGTCGCCCGCTCGCCGCAGGGGCGGCCCGTGCTGGTACAGGCGGGTGCTTCTGGCACAGGCCGAGATGTCGCCGCGCGCCTCGCCGAGCTGGTGTTCACCGCGCAGACCACCTTCGAGCAGGGCAAGGAATTCTACGGCGACGTGATGGGGCGGTTGCCGCGCTATGGCCGCTCGCCGGCCGAGGTTCTGGTGATGCCCGGTCTTTATCCGGTGGTCGCGCCGACGGCTTCGGAGGCGCAGGAGAAGTACGAGTACCTGCAGTCGCTGATCCATCCCAGCGTCGGTCTCGCCGTGCTGGAACACACGATCGGCGTGCACGATCTCGACAAGCTGCCGCTCGACGGGCCGGTGCCCGTGATGCCCGACACCAACGGGCCGCTCAGCCGCCAGCGCCTCCTGCTCGACCAGGCGCGCCGCGACAATCTCACTTTGTGGGAGCTTTGCCTCGCCAATGCCGGGCCGCGCGGTCACGTGCTCACCATCGGTACGCCGTCGCAGGTCGTCGACGAGATGGAACACTGGTTCAAGGACGGTGCCTGCGATGGGTTCAACGTGATGCCCGCCTGGCTGCCGGGATCGCTCACCGATTTCGTCGACCTCGTGATCCCCGAACTGCAGCGCCGGGGTCTGTTCAGAACGGAGTACGAAGCCATGACCTTGCGCGGGAATCTCGGGCTGCCGCAGCCGATCAGCCGCTTCCATGCCGACCGTTTCGCGGGAGCTGCCCAATGACGGCCCGGGGTCTCGTGCTCGGCCGTCGTCAAGCGGTTGGGCTTGCCGCCGGCGCTCTCGTCGCGGGCACGATGAGGTCCGTGCAGGCTGCCGACGCCTCGACCTTCGTCAGCGGCTTCGCGCTGCCGATGAACCTCGATCCGCATCAGGTCTACGACGTGCCGATGCAGTCGATGATGCTGAATGCCTACGACAATCTCTATCGCTACCAGAACGACCCGCCGCAGATCGTGCCGTGGCTGGCCGAAAGCCACACCGTCTCCGACGATGGCCTGCTGTGGGAATTCAAGCTCCGCCCGAACATCAAGTTCCACGACGGCAGCCCGATGGCGGCGGAAGACGTCGTCTACAGCTTCCGCCGCGTGCTGGCGCTGGGACTGGCGCCGGCCGGCGCGTTCCTAAAGATCCTGAAGCCCGACAATGTCACGGCGCCTGATCCGCTCACCGTGCGGTTCAAGCTCGAGACTTCCTATGCGCCGTTCTTCGCGGCGATCCCGAGCATCTCCATCGTCAATCCGCGTCAGATCGAGCCCAACGTGAAGAACGGCGACTGGGGCAAGGCCTGGCTCGCGTCGAACGGTGCGGGTTCCGGTTCCTATCGCATCGTCCCCGCCGGCTACCGGCCGCTCGAGTATCTCGACATGGAGATCAACGAGGGTCATTTCCTCGGCTGGTCCCACAATCCCAAGCCGGTGAAGAAGATCGCCTACCGGCCGACCAAGGAAACCTCGACACGCGTTCTGGCCCTGCTGAACGGCTCGCTCGACTGCACAGATCCCAACCTGCCGGCCGACCAGGTGGAGCAGATCAACGCCTCCAAGATCGCCTACGTCCAGAAGGACGTGGTGATGCGGACTTTTGTGATCCGCATGAACAACAGCAAGCCGCCGTTCAACAATCTCAACGCGCGCCTGTGCTTCGCGCACGCCTTCAACTACATGGGATTCATCAACGATATCCTGGGCGGCTACGCCACGCGCGATCCCTATCCCATGCCCGAGAACCTGTGGGGCATTCCCAAGGACGCCAAGGGCTACGACTACGATCTGAAGAAAGCCAAGGAGTACTACGCCAAGGCCGTGGCCGAGGGCGCGCCGATGAAGCGTCCGCTGGAATTGCACGTGCAGTCGGAGAACGAGCAGAGCGTACAGGGCGCCCAGCTCTTCCAGGCCGACCTGGCGCAGATCGGCATCAACCTGAAGGTCGTGGGCAACATCTGGTCGAACTTGACCACTGCCGCCGCCAAGCCGGACACCACACCCGACATGTGGGTCCATTGGGTCAGCACCTACTTCGTCGATCCGGAGAACTGGGTCGGCCAGATGTACGACAGCCAGTTCCACGGCACCTGGAAGGCCTCGTCCTACTACAAGAACGATCAGGTCGACGCGCTGCTGCGCAAGGCGCGCGCGGCGGTGAAGCAGGAGGAGCGCGAGCCGCTCTACGAGGAGGCCATCCGCAAGATCATGGCCGATTCGCCCGACATCTGGATCTACAATTCCATGCAGCTCCAGGGGCTCAACAAGCGCGTCAAGGGCCGCCGCTTCTGCACCGTGGGCCAGGGCGCCGAGATACGCTGGATCACGCTCGAAAGCTGAGATGCTGCGCTTCGTCGTCCGGCGCTGCCTGCTCGTGCTGCCGTCGCTGCTCGGATTGCTGGTCATCACCTTCCTGCTGATCCGCGTCGTGCCGTCGGATCCGGCGGTCGCGATGGCGGGTGATGCCGCGACGCCCGAGCAGATCGAGCGCCTGCGCCAGCAATACGGCCTCAATCGCCCGATCTGGGAGCAGTTCGTCTCCTACGTGGGCAAGGTCGCCACGCTCGATCTCGGCGAGAGCGCCTTCTCGCGTCGGCCAGTCGCGCTCGACATCGCCCAGCGCCTGCCGGCCACCCTGATGCTCACCTTCTGCGCTCTGGCGATCTCGGTCTTCGTCGGCGTGCCGCTGGGCGTCATCGCCGGGCTCTCGCACAATGCCTGGCCGGACTACCTGCTGCGCATCTTCTCGGTGATGGGCATCGCCGTGGCGGCCTTCTGGTTCGCCATCATGCTGCAGCTTCTCTTCTCGATGGAACTGGGCTGGCTGCCCCTGCGCGGCGAGCTCTCTCCGACCATCCAGCGGCCGCCCAGGGTCACCGGCTTCATGGTGCTGGATGCGGCGATCGCCGGCCGCTTCGACGTGGTGGCCGATGCCTTGCGCCATCTCGTCCTGCCGGCGGTGACTCTGTCGCTGGGTGGGCTCGCCACCATCGTGCGCTTCACGCGCGCGGGCGTGCTCGACACGCTGCAGCAGGATTTCGTCTTCTACGAACGCGCCATGGGTTATCGCCGCTGGCGCCTCAACTGGATCTATGTGCTGCGCAACTCGGTGACGGCGACGGTGACCCAGATCGGCCTGTTGTTCGGGGGCCTGATCGCGGGCGGCGTGGTGGTCGAGGCGATCTTCGATTGGCCTGGCATCGGCAGCTACACCGTGCAGGCGATCCTGACCGGCGACCGGCAGGTCATGCTCGCGGTCACGCTGCTGATCGGTGTGGTCTACGCCGCCGTCAACATCCTGACCGACCTGGTGCACGGTGTGCTCGATCCGCGGCTGATGGAGCGGGGATGAGCCAGATCTTCCGCAAGCTCAGCCGCGACCTGCCGGCGATGCTGGGGCTGGGGATCGTGCTCTTCGTGCTGGTCATCGCGATCTTCGGCCCGCTGCTGGCGCCTTACCCGGAGGATGCGGCGGCCTCGCATCTCACGCGCCGGCTGAGGCCGCCCAGCGCCGCCTTTCCGTTCGGTACCGACAACCTCGGCCGCGATATCTTCTCGCGCGTGATCCTGGGCGCGCGCGGGGCGCTGTCGATCGCGCTCACCGTGGTCTCGACCGCCATGCTGATCGGTGTGCCCCTGGGATTGATCGCGGGCTATCGCGGCGGCTGGCTGTCCGAGAGCATCATGCGCGTCACCGACGTGGTGCTGGCGATCCCGCAGCTCATTCTGGCGCTGGCCTTGGCACAACTCATGTCGCCCTCGCTCGAAAGCGCGATGCTGGCGCTCTCGCTCACCTACTGGCCGTATTTCACGCGCATCGTCTATGCCGAGACGCGGCGGCTCTCGTCGTCGCTGTTCGTCGACGCCCTGCGCGGCATCGGCGCCGGCAGCGGCCGCATCGTCTTCCTGCACATCCTGCCCAATGCGCTCTCGCCGGTGATCGTGCGCGCCACCATCGGGCTGGGCTTCACCATCCTGGTCGCGGCCGTGCTCGGCTTCCTCGGGATGGGCGCGACGCCTCCGGCGCCGGACTGGGGCCTCGCCATCGCCGAGAGCCGGACCTACCTGCCGCGTGCCTGGTGGTACGCGACCTTTCCGGGCCTCGCGATCCTGATCACGGTGATGGGCTTCAATCTCCTGGGCGACGGCCTGCGCGACATCGTCGATCCCCGGATCCGGCGGTCGCGATGATCCCGGTCCTCAGCGTGCGCGGCCTCAAGGTGTCGATCCGCACCGACGAGGGCAAGGCCGAGATCCTGGACGATATCGGGCTCACCCTGGAGCGCGGCCGCATCCTGGGTGTGGTCGGCGAATCGGGCTGCGGCAAGTCCACGCTGATCCGCTCGATCATGGGCATCCTGCCGCGCGCGGCGACGGTCGATGGCGGCGAGATCTGGTTCGAGGGCGAGAATCTGCTGGCCTTCAGCGAAGCCGAGCTGAACGACGGCGTCCGCTCCAGCCGCATCGGCTTCATCCCGCAGGATCCGCTGCTGGCGCTCAATCCGGTGTTCAAGGTCGGTGCCCAGATGCTCGAGATCATGCGCTGGCATGCGCCCGCCGACGGTTTGCGCGGCGCGGCGCGCAAGCGGGCGCATGTCGCGCGGCTGGTCAGCCTGCTCAAGCGCATGCAGGTGCCGGATCCGGAAACCGCGCTCGAACGCTATCCGCATCAGTTCTCGGGCGGCCAGCGCCAGCGCCTGCTGATCGCGGCTGCACTGGCCTGTGCGCCAGGCCTGGTGATCGCCGACGAGCCCACGACGGCGCTCGACGTCACGACGCAGCACCAGATCCTGCTTCTGTTGCGCGAGCTGGTGGCCGAGTTCGGAATCTCGCTGCTGTTCGTCACCCACGATTTCGGCGTCGTCGCCGAGCTGTGTGACGACCTTTGCGTCATCTATGCCGGTCAGACGGTGGAGGCGGGGGAGGTCCAGGCGATCCTCGATGCACCCTCGCATCCCTACACCCGCGCGTTGCTTGCCTGCCATCCCGATCGCGCGACGACGTTCCTCGGCATTCCGGGCTCGGTGCCGTCGCCGCTGGCACGTCCACCGGGCTGCCTGTTCGCGCCGCGCTGCAACGATGCGCATGCGCTCTGCCGTGCCGGACGGCCGCCGCAGGGACGGGCCCGGTCCGGCGCCGAGGTTCGCTGCGTGCAATTCACATGAGGCCCGATCCGAAGACGGGCGATCCGAAGGCGGGCGATCCGATCTTGGCGCTGCGCGACGTGTCGGTGAGGCTGGGCGGTCGCAAGGGCTTCCTGCAGCGCACGCTGCTGCCCGTTCAGGCGGTGAAGCAGGTCAGCCTCGATCTGAGAGGTGGCGAAATCCTGTCGCTGGTGGGCGAGTCCGGCTGCGGGAAGACGACCCTCGGCCGCACCATCCTCGGCCTGCAGCGCGAGAGCGAGGGCGAGATCCTGCTGGAGGGACGACGGGTGAGCGGGCTCGCGCCGGAAGCGGCGCGGCGGGCGCGCAACATCGTGCAGTATTCCCATCAGGATGCCGGCGCGGCGCTCGATCCGTGGTGGAGCATCGGGCGGACCCTGGAAGAGGGGCTGAAGATCCACGGCGTGCGCAACGTCTCGGAGCGGCGCGACCGGGTGGCGGCGATGCTGCAGGCGGTCGGACTGGATCCGACGTCAGCCCGGCGCTATCCGCACGAATTCTCCGGTGGCCAGCTTCGGCGGCTGGCGCTGGCGCGGATTCTCCTGCTGCGGCCGCGCGTGCTGATCCTCGACGAGCCGACCTCCGGCCTCGACATGTCGGTTCAGGCGACGGTGCTGAACCTGCTGCTGGAACTGCGGGAGCGCTTCTCGCTCACCTATCTCTTCATCTCGCACGACTTGTCGGTGGTCGAGCGCCTGTCCGACCGGGTGGCGATCATGTATCTCGGCCGCATCGTCGAGCTGGGTACGGCCAAGACCGTGTTTGCCCATCCGACCCATCCCTATACCCGCACGCTGCTGGCGGCGGCGCCGCGACTGACCGGGCGCCGGGCGGCGGGCCCGTCGCTGGTCCGCGGCGATCCGCCCAATCCGCGCCTGGTCGTGCCCGGATGTTCCTTCTTCGATCGCTGTCCGATGGCCAGGCCGGCCTGCCAGGAAGCGACGCCCCAGCTGCAAACCGTTGCGACCGGACAGGACGTTGCCTGCCTTCGCGCCGACGTGGTGGCGCAGCAAGGGCCGATCCTGGAGCAGACTGCTTCAATCGGAGCAAAGCGCCGCGCTTAGCGCGGCCTGCGGCTGCGCTTCCTGCACGATTGTGCCGTGGCGTGGATGGCATGACGCTTGCTGCCTGTCGGGCATCACAGGCAGGTGCAGGATGGAAATCGGCGTCTTCATTCCCATCGGGAACAATGGCTGGTTGATCTCGTCGACCTCGCCCCAATACACGCCGAGCTTCGATCTCAACCGCGAGGTCGTGCAGCGCGCCGAGCGCTACGGGTTCGACTTCGCCATGTCGATGATCAAGCTGCGCGGCTTCGGCGGCAAGTCGCGCCACTGGGACGACAATCTCGAATCGTTCACCCTGATGGCAGGGCTCGCCGCGGTGACGACGCGCATCGACCTCATCGCCACGGTCGCCGTGTTGACGCTGCCGCCGGCGATCACCGCACGCATGGCGGTGACGATCGACAGCATCTCCAAGGGCCGCTTCGGCGTGAACCTCGTCACCGGCTGGCAGAAGGCCGAGTACGACCAGATGGGCCTGTGGCCGGGCGAGGAGCATTTCAAGCATCGCTACGAGATGGTCACCGAGTACGTGACGGTGATGAAAGAGCTCTGGGAGACCGGCCAGTCCGACTTCAAGGGCAATTACTTCACGATGAACGACTGCCGGCTGTCACCGCTGCCGTCGCGACCGATCAAGCTGATTTCGGCCGGCACCAGCGATGCCGGCATGAGCTTCGCCGCCCGCCACTGCACCTACAATTTCTGCAGCGGCCAGGGCGAGGCCAACGATCCGCGCGACTGCGCCGAGGCGGTGGGCCGCCTCAAGACTGCCTGCGCTGCCGCCGGCCGGGACGTGAAGGCGCTGGCGCTGACCATGATCATCGCCGACGAAACCGACGAAGCCGCGATGGCCAAGTGGGAGCACTACAAGGCCGGCGTCGACCTCGACGCCATCGGCTGGCGCTCCGACCAGGCCGCCTCCGACAAATTCGCCGCCGAGAACTCGACGGCCGGTCGTATACGCCGCCGCGAGCCGCTGCCCAACAACGGCTCGCGCCTGATCGGCTCCTACGCCACGATCGCGCGCCTGCTCGACGAGATGGCCGAGATCGACGGGCTGGCGGGCGTGATGCTCACTTTCGACGATTTCATCATCGGCATCGAACAGTTCGGCCAGCGCATCCAGCCGCTCATGAAGAGCCGGGCCAGGCTTTCGGTCGCGGCGTAAGAGACTTCACACCACGCAGCCATAATGCGCCGATGACACCAGCTTCGTGTACTTGTCGTGCACGGAGCCGGGGCGCGGGCGGTCGGCCGCGGCGGGCGGGCGCCAGTCGGCCATGCGGCGGGCCAGCTCCTGGTCGGAGATTTCGAGGTTCAGGGTGCGGGCGCCCGGATCGATCACGATCGTGTCGCCGTCGCGCACCGCCGCGATCGGGCCGCCGCGCGCCGCTTCCGGCGAGATGTGGCCGATCAGGATGCCGTGACTGACGCCCGAGAAGCGGCCGTCGGTGATCAGCGCCACGTCCTCGCCGAGTCCACGTCCCTGGAGCTGGATGGTAAGCATCACCATCTCGGGCATGCCGGGACCGCCCACCGGACCGACATTGCGCACCACGACGACGTTGCCGGGAACGATCTCGCCGGCGCGGATGGCCTTCATCGTGTCGGCCTCCGATTCGAACACGCGCGCCGTGCCGCGGAACTCGCCCTTCTCCAGGGTCTTGCCGCTCAGCTTCAGCAGGCAGCTCTCCGGCGCGAGGTTGCCCTTCAGCACACTGATATGGTTGTTCGCGGGCGCCGCCGGCCTGGACACGGGCAGGATGATGTCCTGTTTGCCGATCTCCTCGAGCGTCGGCACCGATTCCAGGTTCTCCGCCAGCGTCTTGCCCGTCACGGTCATGACGTCGCCATGGAGGAAGCCGTTGCGCAGCAGCTCCTTCATCACGACGGGCACGCCGCCGATCTCGTGCAGGCTCACCATCGCATAGGGGCCATGCGGCTGCAGATTGCAGATCAGCGGCATGCGTTCGCCGACCTGCTGGATGCGCTCGATGGTGATCGGCACCTGCGCTTCGCGCGCGATGGCGAGCAGGTGCAGGTACATGTTGGTCGAACCGCCCATCGCATAGACCGTGGCGATGGCATTCTCGAAGGCCTTCTCCGTCATGATGTCGCGCGGACGGATGCCGGCTGCCATCAGCCCATAGAGCGCGTCGACCGACGCCTTGGCCTGGGCCCGCACATCGGCATGGATGTCGCTGCCGGCCTTGTAATCCGCCGGATGCGAGGCGCCGCGCGGCAGCATCATGCCGATCGCCTCGGCGATCGTGCTCATCGTGTTGGCGGTGAACATCGCGCCGCAGGTGCCGCTGCCCGGCATGACGTTGCCTTCGAGTTCGAGCAGTTCCTCGCCTGAGATGCGGCCGGCCTCGTTGGCGGCGCGGCCCTCGACATAGTCCATGATGGTGAGGTTGTTGCCTTTCGAGGCCCAGGCGCCGAACGAGACGCGACCCGGCGAGCTGGTGCCGGGATAGAGGACCAGGCCGAAGGCGTTGGTGCGGGCGAGCGGCATGAGGGCCGCCGCGCCGGTCTTGTCGCAGCCGGAGATCACGATCATCGCGTCGCCGTGATGGGCGTAGTGGCCGATCTCGAAGCAGTCGGCCACGACGTCGCGCGACACCAGGCTGTAGCCGGCCGTCGGCGTGCCTTGCGTCAGCGCATCGGACACGGCGGGCGCCCCGACGATCAACCCGTTTCCGCCGCGCTCGGCCAGCAGTTCGACCAGCAGGTCGCTGATGGTGCGCACCCGGTTGTTGCAGCGATGGGCGTTGGTATAGGCGCTGGCGATCGTGACCACGGCACTGGTCTGCGCCACATGATCGGGCTCGAAACCCGCGGCCCGTAGCTCGACGCGGGATTTCTTCCAGTAGGTGCTGCTGTCTTTTTTCATGTCGTTCCGCGGGAAGGAGGTTCTTGGAGCCAATCTCTAGGCCAGTTCACAATCAGGCTCCTCTTTTGATTTTAGTCAACACGGCGGCCGGCGGGAACGCGCACAATCACGGGATCAGGCGGAGGAATCGATGCGTGCCATGGTCCTGTTGATTGCCCTCGCAGGCATGACCTGCGGCTGCGACCAGTTCGACAATCTGTCGACCGGCCAGAAAGGCGCGGTCACCGGCGCCGCACTCGGCACCGGCATTGGCCTCGTTTCCGGCGGCAGCTTCGGAACGGTTGTCGGCGCCGGCCTGATCGGCGGCGCGGTCGGCTATATCGGCGGCACGGCCATCGGCAACAAGTAATGACCTCGGGAGATTGCCGCATGACAAGCAGGATGCTTGCCGTCTCGACCGCGCTCGTCACGCTCACCGCCGGCGCTTCGGCCGCGGTCGCCCAGGCCGCGCCCCTCACCTTCGACAAGGCCGCCTACGTCACCTGCCGCGAAGCCCATATCCTGCCACCGGATCAGCGCATCGCCTTGTCCGTGTTTCTTGCCAATCATTCCGCACAGCGCCGTGGCGTTGCGATCCCGGACGGAGAGCCGGGCGCCCAGCTCGCCAATCTGGTTCGCGGCGGCTGTACGCTTTCACCCGATGCCTATCTCTTTGCCGTGATCGATCGGGCCGTCGCGGCCGAATCGAGCCGGCTGCCGAAGCGCTGACGGGTAACCAGGCAAAGCCGATGAAAACAGTGCGCAGCGTGCTGGCCGAGGCGCCGCTGGCGTGGCTATTGCTGGCGGTGCCGATCGCCGCCTGGACCCATCATGCGCGGCCCGACTCGCCCCTCCTGGTCTTCTTGCTGGCCTGCGTTGCGATCGTGCCGTTGGCCGGCCTGCTGGGCGTGGCGACGGAAAAGCTCGCGGCCCGTCTCGGCGAGGGCATCGGCGGTTTCCTCAATGCCACGCTGGGCAACGCCGCCGAGCTGATCATCGCCTTGGTGGCGCTGCGCGCCGGCATGCTGGACGTCGTCAAGGCGTCGCTGACCGGATCGATCATTGGCAATCTTCTGCTGGTACTGGGTGCGGCCTTCCTGGCTGGCGGCCTGCGCTACAAAGTCCAGAGCTTCGCCACCATCGGCGTGCGCACGCAGATCGGCATGATGGCGTTGGCCGCAATCGCGATCCTGGTGCCATCGGTCTTTGCCGCCACCGGCTCGGGCGAGATGGCGAGCCGCTCCGTGACCTATAGCGTCGTGGTCTCGGTAATCCTGCTGGTGGTCTATGCCCTCAGCCTCCTGTTCCTGCTGCGCACCCATGCCGACCTGTTCCGCGGAGAAGAGCCGGCCAGCGACGAGGGGCACCACGGAACGTCGTGGCCCGTCTCCCTGACGGTTGGGGTGATGGCAGCGGTCACCATGATGATCGTCTGGATGAGCGAGATCCTGGTCGCGACCGTCGAGCACGCCTCCGCCGCCCTCGGTCTTTCCAACCTGTTCGTCGGGATCGTCGTGGTGGCGGTCGTCGGCAATGCAGCCGAGCACAGCACAGCGGTGCTGGTCGCCATGCGCAATCGCATGGAGATGGCGATCGGCATCGCGATCGGCAGCAGCACCCAGATCGCCCTGTTCGTCGCGCCGCTGCTGGTGCTGCTCAGTCTCTTCGTGGCGCCAGAGCCGCTCAGCCTTGCCTTTTCCGGCGTCGAGGTCTTCCTGGTCCTTGCTGCGACATTCGTCGCCGCGATCCTGCTCCTGGACGGCAAGTCGACATGGTTCACCGGTGTGCAGCTCATCGCAGTCTATCTCGTGATGGCGATCACTGTGTTCGCGATCCCGGCCTAGGCGCGACACATGCTCCTGCAGTTCGTCGTGGGGGCGGCCGCCTGCATCTGCAACATCGCCATCCACGCCCTGGTCATGCTGGTCGTGGTGCGCGTGGCGCAGGGCGCCGCAATGACCTCCAGGCTTGGACCGTCTCTGCTCTTGATCACGATCATGGTGGCGACTGTTTCGGTCCTGATGATCGCGCACGGCCTCGAAGTCTGCGTATGGGCGCTGACCTACGAAATGGCCGGAGCGGTGCCTCCAGATGCCGACGCTCTCTACTTCGCCTTCGTGAATTACACGACGCTGGGCTACGGCGACGTCGTTCCCGTCGAACGATGGCGGCTCATCGGTCCCACGACAGCGATGTGCGGGGTCCTGATGTTCGGCTGGTCTACAGCGGTGATCTTCGAGGTCCTGCGTAAAGCCTTGTTAGAGGTGGCTCGGGCGGAGCGGACTTCTTAATTCCGAATCCGTATGAGCGGATGACATAATTCTGACCGCATGCTATCTGCGTATAGTGCGCGACGGTGCAATCCTTGGTCAGCCGCTCGTCTTTGGAACGTCGCAAAGGCTCACGGCCCCGTTGAGCCTGCCCTGTGATACCTGCATCGGCAGAACACTCAATCTTTGCAGGCCGTTGGACGATGCTCGGCTGCACCAGCTGCTGGCGCTGGGAAGTATCCGGCACTGGAAAAAGCATGACACGCTCTTCCGCGCGGGCGATCCGATCGGCGCCTTCTTCAAGATCCGCAAAGGCATTGTCGCGGTTTCCCACACGCTAGATGACGGGCGCCGGCAAATCGTTGCCCTGCGCGCGCCCGGCGACTGCGTCGGCTATCTCGATGAGAACGGCACCTATGCCTTCGAGGGTGAAGCGCTGACGGACGTCGAAGCCTGCGCCTTCGACCGCCGCAAGTTCGATGCCTTCGCCGCACGACATCCGGACCTTGCGGCCGCCCTGGCCAACGCGCTGTCGAGCGCGCTGAAGCAGTCGGGCATGTTGACCCTGGTACTCGGGCAGCTCCGGTCGACGGAGCGGGTGGCGCATTTCCTGGCTGAGATCAGCTCGCTCTATGCCGAGCGGCATGTATCGCCCGCTCAGCCTTTGACGCTGCACATGGGGCGGAACGAGATCGCCGACTATCTCGGGTTGACGATCGAAACCGTCAGCCGGTCGATCGGCAAGCTGAAGAGCCGCAATATCATCGCACTGGTCGATGGCGGTGAAGTCGTGATCCTGGATTATGAGAGGCTTCGCGAGGCCGGCAAGATGACGGCCTAGGGCTGTGCCCCGAAGGGGACGCCCAATCGGCCCAGGCTAAGGGTTTGATATTGGTCAAGGACAGGCGATGGCCCGTAGCCGAGGCTGGCGGTCCTGGCGCGGACTCAGGCCGGGGCAGGCTTGGGAAGCAGCCATAATTCAACCCGAGGGGAGAGACCGACAATGACCCATTCATCCCGCCGAAGCGCCTTGAAGCTGATGGCCGGCGGCACGCTTGCTGCAACCGGCATGGCCGTGTTTGCGACGACGGCCTCGGCGCAGGAGTTCGTGGTCACCAACAACTACCAGAACTTCAAGCGCGGCAAGATCGACGGGCTGCATCCCGATCGCCGCATCCTCAACGTCACCTGGGAAGACATGGGGCGTATCAAGATGCGCGCCGCCGACCTGGTTGCCAACTACCCGTCCCTGCGCGAAGGCATGATCGTCGATTGCAACTATTTCGACTATATCGACGTGCTGATCGCCAAGAAGTCGCCGCAGACGGATGCCCAGGCCAAGGCACTGATAGACAAAGGCGCCCAGCTGACCGGCATCCCGGGCGCGCGCGAGCCGATCCGCATGTGGAGCATGTCCGGCATGGTCACACAGGTGTCCCCGTCCAACGGTGGCCTGTCGATCATCAATGCCTCCAACGGCCGACCGGAAGAGCCCTCGCCCAACAGTGGCGAGGTCATCACCCTGCCGCAGATCCAGACCGAGGCCGGCAAGCAGGCACTGGGCATGCTGAAGCCGGGCGATATCGTCACGACCGTCTGGACGCACCAGACCGCGATCGCCGTGAAGATCATCCGCTAGGGCGCTCGTCGCCCGCAATCGGGCCGCAGTAGCGAGAATGCCGGGCGCCGCAGGATCTGCAGCGCCCGATTTCGTGTCGACAGCTTTTCAGGTTGACCAAAATCAAAGGCAGCAGGGGTGATCGGGAGTAGCTTCCCTCCTTCACGGCCACCGAGGCGCGAATGCCAAAGAAGAACGGTAACGACACCGACAACGGTCCGGGCAAGCTCAAACGCAAGATCTACGAGAGGGAACTGCGAGAGCTGCAGGTCGAGCTTTGCCGTTTGCAGGAGTGGATCAAGGTCTCCGGCGAACGCGTGGTCATCGTGCTGGAGGGCCGCGATGCGGCGGGTAAGGGCGGCACGATCAAGGCCCTGACCGAGCGTGTCAGCCCGCGCGTGTTCCAAGTCGTCGCGTTACCCGCCCCGTCCGACCGGGACAAGACCCAGATGTACATCCAGCGTTATGTCGAGCGGTTCCCAGCCGGCGGCGAGATCGTGATCTTCGACCGCAGCTGGTACAACCGCGCGGGCGTCGAATACGTGATGGGGTTCTGCACGCCCGAGCAGCACCAGCGTTTCCTCGAGCTTTGTCCCGTCTTCGAGAAGTTCGTGATCGAAGGCGGCTTGCGGCTCATCAAGATCTGGCTCGAGGTCGGGCAGGAGGAACAGGACCGGCGCTTCAAGGCGCGGATAGAGGACCCTGTGCGCCAGTGGAAGCTGAGTCCGATGGATGTCGAGTCTTACTCGCGCTGGTACGACTATTCGCGGGCGCGCGACCTGATGTTCCAGCACACCGACTCCGAGCACGCGCCCTGGCACATCGTCCATTCCGACGACAAGAAGCGGGCGCGCCTGAATGTGATCGCGCATATCCTGTCGCAGATTCCCTACAAGAAGGTCGAGCGCGCCAAGGTGAAGCTGTCGTCGCGCTCCAACAAGCGGGCGTACGACGACCAACGCGCGATCGCCGGTCGCCGCTTCGTTGCGGAGAAATTCTAGGCGCCACGCCTTTATCCCTTCCGAGGAGGTCAGGATGTCAAAGCTGCTGAGCGTCAAGGAACTGCACATGAAGATTGCCGAGGCGGAGGGCGCCAAGGCGTCAGCTGCGCTGAAGGCCCAGCAGGCGGAGGAGGCCGAGAAGAAGGCCTTGCTCGACCATCTGCTCGCACCGTCGGGATTGACCGACGAGCAAGCGAGCGAGAAAGTCTCGCTCATCATCAGTCGTGCGATGGAAAACGGCCTGACCGCCGTCCAGGTGCTGCGCTTCCCCAATCACATCTGCACCGATGGCGGGCGGGCGATCAATCAGGTGGAAGAAGGCTGGGAAAAGACCCTCACGGGACTCCCCAAGGAAATGTACGGGTTCTGGAAGCGTGAGCTGCGCCCGCTCGGCTACCATATCCGCTATCACATCATTGATTATCCGGGCGGTATGCCCGGTGACGTCGCTATCACGCTCAGCTGGGGCTGATCGTGCGGATCGGGGACATCCATGTTCAGTCGCGCAGGGTTTTCGTCGCCGGGTTCCTGACGTCGCTAGGTTCGGCGGCCCTTGCCCAGTCGGGCGGAAGCTCCTTCGTCGGAACCTGGAAAGGCGAAGTGCCGGGGATCGGCGAGGCTTCGCTCACCATCAGCGGTGTCGGCGCCGACGGCCTCGTGCAAGGCAGGATGGAGTTTGCCCTTCAAGGCTTCGTCTCCACCTTTGGCGACAAAGCCGACTCTGGTAAGCGCACCAATCATGGCACGGTTGTCGATGGCACGCTCACGATTGAAGCGGCACTGGGGGGCCGATACGTGCTCCAGCGTGGTGGTGACGCGTTGAACGGGCGATACACCCGCGGCACGACCCTGGATGTCCCGGTCACATTCCGTAAGGCGGCTTGAGCGGACCAGACGATTGCCGTCCTGTGCCTTCGGGTCTCTAATCGCCCGATCGAAGGCGCGAACACCGGAGCGATCGAATGGCCAGCAGCATCACCGTGACGCCGATCGCGGGTTCTCTCGGGGCGGAGGTGACGGGCGTCGACCTGCGCACCATGGACAATCATGACTGGGCGCAGGTCCACCAGGCGTTCCTCGACCACAAGGTGATCGCGATCCGTGACCAGGGGCTGTCGCCGCAGGACCTCATGGACGTGGGCGCGCGGTTCGGCGAACCCAATCACTATCCGTTCGTGAAGGGCATGGACGATTTCCCGTTCCTGTTCGACATCGTCAAGGAGCCGTCCGAGAAGCGCAATTTCGGCGGCGGCTGGCATTCCGACACGACCTACACGAAGACCCCGCCGCTCGCGACCCTGCTCTACGCGCTGGAGACGCCGGAGCGGGGCGGCGACACGCTCTATTGCGACATGGTCGCGGCCTACGAGAGCCTGTCGGATCGGCTGAAGGAAATGCTGGGAACGCTCAAGGGCGTGAACAGTGCCGGCCTCAAGCATGTGGGCGGCCGCAAGGCGCATCACGCGGTGGTCGGCGGCATGAAGATCACCGGCACCGAAGAGGCCGATTCCTACGAGGCGGTGCATCCGATCGTGCGCACCATCGAGGAGACCGGCCAGAAGGCGCTCTATTGCAGCATCGGCCACACCGTCGCCTTCGAGGGCATGACGCCAGAAGAGAGCAAGCCGATGATCGACTGGCTGCAGGCACATGCCACGCGGCCGGAGTTCACCTGCCGCGTCCACTGGAAGCCCGGCACGCTCACGATCTGGGACAACCGGCGCACCATGCACAATGCCATCAACGACTATCACGGCTTGCGCCGCCACATGCGGCGGCTGACGTCGGGCCCGACGAATCCCGTCTGAACGGGTGTGATCGTTCTGACCACGGTCCGCTGCGGCAAAGAGACCTCTGCATGCAGTGCATTTCGATGATCGGCTGGCCGCGCTTTCGCTGTGGCGCGCCCTTGTCTATCTGAGACGTCGAACCCACCATTCGCGGGATTTGCAATGACCGAGGCTACCGGGCCGCTCGCCGGCCTACGCATTCTGGACCTGACGACCGTTCTCTTCGGCCCCTTTGGCGCCCAGACGCTGGGCGACTGGGGCGCCGAGCTCATCAAGGTCGAGGGGCTCACAGGCGACCAGTGGCGCTATACTGGCCAGTTCCGCAACAGGGGCATGAGCGGGCAGTTCATGGCCGCCAACCGCAACAAGCGCAGCGTGGCGATCGATCTGAAATCGGCCGGCGGTGCGGAGGTGCTTCGTCGCCTCGTGGCGCAGGCCGACGCGCTGGTGACGAATATCCGGCCCGCCGCCCTGGAACGACTCGGCTTCGGCTACGAGGCCTGCAAGGCTCTCAATCCGAAGATCATCTATGCGGCCGCGACCGGCTTCGGCCAGGACGGGCCGTGGGCCAAGCGGCCGGCCTTCGACGAGATCGTCCAGGCGGCCTCGGGACTTGCCTCGTCCATCGGGACCGACGACGAGCCGGCCTTCGTGCCGAGCCTCGTCGGCGACAAGCTCTGCGGACTTGCGCTCGCCGGTGCCGTGGCGGCCGCGCTGGTCTATCGGGAGCGCACCGGCAAGGGCCAGCTCGTCGAAGTGCCGATGCTGGAGACGGTGGCGGCGTTCAACAGCATCGAGATGCTGGGCGGGCACGCCTTCGTGCCGCCGATCGGGCCCGCGGGATACAAGCGTGTCAAGGAACGCAAGCCGGTCAAGACCAGGGACGGCTGGCTCACCATGCTCCCTTATTCCGGCGAGAACTGGTGCACCTTCTTCGAAACGGTCGGACGTCCCGAATGCATCGAGGAGTTCGCGGTTCGCGACCCGATCAAGCGGGCGGCCAACATCGACGCGATCTACGCGCGCATGAAGGAGATTGCGCTCGAGCGGACCACCGCGGAATGGGAAGAGCTGTTGCTCAAGATCGACGTTCCCCATGCTTCGTTCGCGAAGATGACGGAGGTCGGCGAGCAGCCGCATCTGAAGGCCGTGGGGCTGTTCCAGAAGCTTGAGCATCCGACGGAAGGGACGATCCAGCAGGCACGCCCGCCAGCGCGGTTTTCGGAAAGCCCGGCCGCGATCCGCCGCCTGCCGCCCCGGCTGGGCGAGCATACGCGCGAGATCCTCGCGGAAGTCGGCTACAGCGAGGCCGACATCGACGCCCTGCTCAGCGCCAAGGCGATCGGCGAGTCAGCGCCTGCATAAAGCGCAGGCCGCCGCCGTCATGGGGGTGAAGCCGCGCCTTTCTTGACCTGGGTCAAGGTCTCCAACCGCCTTTCAGGCAGAGTGGCGCGGCCGTGATCGCCGGTTCGCGGCTTGCTCGTCTCGATGGCCGTCATTCGTCATCCGGCGATGGTTCCACACGCACGGAAGGTGACTGACCGATGGCGCCGGACAAAGGTTCATCCGTGGTCTCCCCGACCGCCGCGCACGACTCCTATGTCGTCACGGCGCTGTCGGACATTACCGATCGCGCCCTGCATGCGGGATTGGCGCGATTTACGCTGGGGCTGTCGCCGGCGGCGGTGGCGGCGGCCTATCTCGACTGGCTGGTTCATCTCATGGCGGCTCCCGGCAAGCGCCTCCAGCTGCTCGACAAGATGGCGCGCAAATCACTGCGCCTTGCCAACTTTGCCTCGCAACAGACGGTGCGTCCCGGCAAGGCCGCACCCGCGATCGAACCGCTCCCCCAGGACCGCCGCTTTGCCGGGGAGTCCTGGCAACATTTCCCGTTCAATCTGCTCTATCAGGGCTTTTTGCTGCAGCAGCAATGGTGGCATAACGCGACGTCCGACGTTCGCGGCGTCACGCGCCATCACGAGGAGATCGCCCGGTTCGGCTGCCGTCAGATCCTCGATGTCTTTGCGCCCTCGAACTATCTGCCGACGAACCCCGAACTCCAGCAACGCGCCTTCGAGACCGGGGGCCAGAACTTCCTCGTCGGGATGCAGCATCTGTTCGAGGACTGGCAACGGGCCATCAGCGGCAAGCGGCCGGTGGGGAGCGAAGCCTATGTGGTGGGCGGCAACGTCGCGGCGACCGCAGGGAAGGTGGTTTTCCGCAATCGGCTCATCGAGTTGCTGCAGTACGAACCCGTGACCGCGCAGGTCCACGCCGAGCCGGTGCTGATCGTGCCGGCATGGATCATGAAGTACTACATTCTCGACCTCTCGGCGCAGAATTCACTGGTGAGATACCTGACGGCACAGGGTTTCACGGTGTTCATGATCTCGTGGAAGAATCCTGTCACCGACGACCGCGATCTTGGCCTGGACGACTATCGGCGCCTGGGGGTGATGGCCGCTCTCGATGCCATTGCCGCGATCGTCCCCGAGCGCAAGGTGCATGCCATGGGGTACTGCCTGGGCGGGACGTTGCTGTCGATTGCCGCTGCGGCGATGGCACGGGACGGCGACCTGCGTCTCAAGACGATGACGTTGCTGGCGGCGCAGACCGATTTCACCGAAGCCGGCGAACTCATGCTGTTTATCGATGAAAGCCAGATCGCGTTCCTCGAGGACATGATGTGGGAGCAGGGGTTTCTGGACGCCAAGCAGATGGCCGGCGCCTTCCAGATGCTGCGGTCGAACGACCTCATATGGTCCGTGGTCCTGTGTCGCTACCTCATGGGCACGCGAGAGCCGATGAGCGATCTCATGGCGTGGAACGCGGATGCGACGCGTCTGCCCTATCGGATGCATTCGGAGTATCTTCGCGGCCTGTTCCTCGCCAACGACCTGGCGGAAGGAAGGTATCTGGTCGAGGGCCGGCCGGTTGCGCTGACCGACATTCGCGTTCCGATCTTCGCCGTCGGAACGTCATGGGATCATGTGGCGCCCTGGAGATCGACCTACAAGATCCACCTGCTGGCCGACACCGAGGTGACCTATGTGCTGACCAATGGGGGGCACAATGCCGGTATCGTGTCGGAACCGGACCGCCCCGGCCGGCATCATCAGGTCATGACCAAGAAGGCGGAGGATCGCTATGTCGATCCCGAGACCTGGCTCGCGATCGCCCCGCAGCGGGACGGATCGTGGTGGCCCACGCTCGCGGCCTGGCTTGCGTCTCATTCGGAGGGCGCGCAGCCGCCGCCCCAAATGGGCAATCCCGCCGCCGGACTGGTGGCGCTCTGCGATGCGCCGGGTACCTATGTCTTGCAGGAGTAATCGAGCCGTACAAAGCGCGCCCGCGCTCACGCCATCTCAGTCTATGCGTGCGCCAAAGAGCGCGACGTAGAAGATGAAGAGCGTCCCTATGACAACCAGGATCACGATTGCGGCCGGTACGAGGTATCGCGAGTAGCCGAAGCGGGACCTCATGGAATGCTCATTTTCCGGGAGCAGTAAACCTGGGATGAGGCTTCGACCACGCCTCCGGCCCTTTCATGAGGGAAGGCTGTGCCGGCCGTCGCGGGTATGAGCCACCGAAGGGGGACGTCGTCCTGCCTGCGAGAAGTTGCTGCGCCAGGACGATGGTCAACAGGCAAAGCGGCACGCCCACGAAAACGATGACGTCCACGGTTGTCAGATAGTCAAGCAATGTCCCCGATGACTGCATGGCAAGTCCTTCGAATGATTGCTTGAGTTTGCCCCGCCACCGGGCCTGCGACCTTGCTCCAGATCAAAGCCGTCGTGTGCCCCTCGCAATGCTCTGATCCGCACCGGGTTGGACCACGATGCAACTCCTGGGCCATCGTGGCGCGTCGCGCGAACTATATGAAGTGACCAGATCTGTAGCTTTTGGGAAACTCCCCGCAGTCATCGTCCCTCGGAGGCGGCTCTTGGAAATCGGCGTATTCATCCCGATCGGCAGCAACGGCTGGATCGTTTCGACGACGTCGCCGCAATACAGGCCGAGCTTCGAACTGAACAAGCAGACCACACTCAACGCGGAGAAATATGGGTTCGACTTCGCCCTGTCGATGATCAAGCTCCGCGGATTCGGCGGCAAGAGCGAGTTCTGGGACCACAATCTCGAATCCTTCACCCTGATGGCCGGCCTCGCGGCCGTGACATCCCGCATCAAGCTCTATGCGACGGTGCCGACGCTCGCGATCCCGCCGGCGATCGCGGCCCGCATGTGTTCGACGATCGATTCGATCTCGCACGGCCGCTTCGGCCTCAACGTCATCACCGGGTGGCAGCGGCCCGAGTATTCGCAGATGGGAATCTGGCCGGGCGACGAATATTTCGCGCGCCGCTACGACTATGCGGCCGAGTACGTCCAGGTGATGCGCGAGCTGTGGGAGACCGGCACGTCCAACTTCAAGGGCGAGTTCTTCAGGATGGAGGACTGTAAGCTCAGCCCGCGCCCGCAGCAGCCGATGAAGGTGATCTGTGCCGGACAGAGCGATGCCGGCATGGCGTTCACGGCGAAGTACGCGGACTACAATTTCTGCTTCGGCAAGGGCTACAACACACCCACTGCCTGTGCCGACACCGTCGAGCGCATGCAGAGGATCGCCGCCGGCAGCGGCCGGGATATCGCGACCTATGCGCTGTTCATGATCATCACCGGTGAAACGGACGCCGAGGCGGAAGCCAAGTGGCAGCACTACAAGGACGGCGCGGACCTGGAAGCGCTCAAGTGGCTGACCGATCAGGGCAGCGCCGACAAGAAGTCCGGCGCCGACACCAACGTGAAGCACATGATCGATCCGCAATCGTCGGTGAACCTCAACATCGGCCTCCTGGTCGGCAGCCACGCCAAGGTGGCGCGGATGATGGACGAGGTCGCGACGATCCCCGGCCTGGCAGGCACGTTGCTGACCTTCGACGAATTCGTGAGCGGCACCGAGATCTTCGGCGAGCGCATCCAGCCCCTGATGAAGAGCCGCCGGCACATCGCCTGGCCTGTCGCCCCTGTTGCGGAGGCCGCGGAATGAGCAAGCCCGTCAGCTACTTCCCGCCCGACGATCCGAACGCGCGCCATCTAGAAGCGCAGCCGGAGGCGCTGCTGATCCGTCCGCAGGAGACGGCGCTGATCGTGGTCGACATGCAGAACGCCTATGCCTCGAAGGGCGGCTATCTCGATCTCGCCGGCTTCGACGTCTCGGGCGCCGCGGCGGCCATCGAGAAGACCCAGCAGGCGTGTGCCGCCGCACGGGCGGCGGGCGTGACCGTGATCTATTTCCAGAACGGCTGGGATCCGGACTATGTGGAGGCGGGCGGACCCGGCTCACCCAACTTCCACAAGTCGAACGCGCTCAAGACCATGCGGGCGAAGCCCGAGCTGCAGGGCAAGCTGCTGGCCAAGGGCGGCTGGGACTACGAGCTGGTGCAGGAGCTGCAGCCGGAGGCGGGTGACATCGTGGTTCCCAAGCCGCGCTACTCGGCCTTCTACAACACCAACCTCGACAGTATCCTGCGCTCGCGCGGCATCCGCTCTCTCGTCTTCACGGGCGTGGCGACCAACGTGTGCGTCGAGTCGACGTTGCGCGATGGCTTCTTCCTCGAATATTTCGGCGTGGTCCTCCACGACGCCTGCCACCATGCCGGCCCGGACTTCGTGCAGAAGGCGTCGCTCTACAACATCGAGAAGTTCTTCGGCTGGGTCTCTTCTGTCGAAGCGTTCCAGAAGGCGCTGAAGGACAACACCAATCCGACGCTGACGACGAAGGGAGCAGAGTGATGGCGATGAAACCCGTGATTCCGGCCGGTTCCGGCAAGACCCTGGCGCCCTATTCGCCCGGCGCGATGGCCGACGGCATCGTCTATGTCTCGGGCACGCTGGCGCTCGACAAGGAAACCAACGTCGTCCACGTGGGCGACGCCGCGAAGCAGACCGAGTTCGTGCTCGAACAGATCAAGTCCGTGATCGAAGCGGCCGGCGGCACCATGGCCGATGTCACCTTCAACCAGATCTTCCTGACCGACTGGGCCAACTACGCGGCCATCAACACCGTCTATGCGACGTACTTTCCCGGCGACAAGCCGGCGCGCTACTGCATCCAGTGCGGCCTGGTGAAGAAGGACGCGCTGGTCGAGATCGCCACGACGGCGCATCTCGGCAAGAGTTAAGTGAGCGTCGACGTCCTCGAAAGCACCCGCGCGGGTGCGCCGACCGTCCTCCTTTCATCCGGCTTGGGTGGTGCGGCGGGCTACTGGGCGCCGCAGCTTGCTGCGCTGCGTGCGCGTTACCGCGTGATCACCTACGACCAGGCGGGGACGGGGCGTGCGAAGCGGGTCCTGCCGGACACCTACTCGATCGGCGCCATGGCCGACGACGTGCTGGCGATCCTCGACGAAACCGCGACCACGACCTGTCATTTCGTGGGACACGCGCTGGGCGGACTGGTCGGGCTGGACCTCGCCCGCCGGACGCCGGAGCGGCTCACGTCGCTCACCGTCGTGAACGGCTGGGCGACGGCGGACGAGCATACGAAGCGCTGCTTCGAGGCGCGGCTCCTGTTGCTGGAACATGGCGGCCCTGCCGCCTATGTGCGGGCCCAGCCGATCTTCCTCTATCCGGCCCTGTGGCTGGCCCGGAACGCGGAGCGGGCGCGCAGCGAAGACGCGCATGGGCTGGCCCATTTCCAGGGCGAGGAGACCCTGCGTCGCCGCATAGGCGCGCTCCTGCGCTTCGACGCGACCGCCGACCTCGCCGCCATCCGGACGCCGGTCTTCGTCATGGGCGCGCGGGACGACGTGCTCGTGCCCGTCAGCAAATCCGAGGAACTCGCGGCCGGTCTGCCACACGCGGTCCTGCAGATCGCCGACTATGGCGGGCATGCCGTGAACGTCGTCGAGCCGGACGCGTTCAATGCGGCGCTCCTCGACTTTCTCGGTCGGGTGTAAGTCCGCCGGCTTGCCGGCCTTGTCCCGTCAGCCCTCCATGATCCACTTGGCGCCCGAGGCGAGTGCGATCTCCTTGACCTGGGCGAGCAGGTTGCGGCCGACGGGGATACCGGTCTTCATCCGCGCGGCGGCGATGCGGCGCTCGGGGTCGCCCGCCACCTGCACCGGCTTCGCCGGATCGGCGGGCCGTGTGGCGCGCAGCGTGTCGCAGAAGGCGGCGACGTCGGCCTGGAAGTCGGCGGCGTCGCGGAACATGCCGGGATCCATCGCCAGGAAGAAGTGGCCGATATCGATCGGACCGGGCCGCGTGTTGCGCGTCGGATCCGTCACCATCACGCCGCCCGACAGAGCCGAGCTCAGGATGTTGACCATGGCGCCCAGCCCGTAGCCCTTGTGGCTGCTGCCCTCGGGCGTGCCGCCGAGCGGCGTCATGTAGCCACCCTTGCTGACCTCGTGCGGGTCGGTGCTGGGCAGTCCGTCCTTGGTCACCAGCCAGCCGGTCGGCGTCTGAAGCTTCTCGTTGGCCTTGTTGCGGATCTTGCCGGCGGCGACGGTCGTGGTCGCCATGTCGAGCAGGAACGGCTCGCCCGGCTTGCCGGGCGCGGCGAAGGCGATCGGATCGGTGCCGAGGCGGGCCTGCGCGCCGTTGGTCGGCGCCATGTTGATGCCGCTCGCCGAGGTCGTCGCCATACCGATGAAGCCGGCGTCGACGGCCTGCAGCACATAGAAGCCGCAGGCGCCGAAATGACCCGAGTTGCGCACCGCCGCCACGCCGATGCCTGTCTTCTTCGCCTTCTCGATGGCGATCTCCATGGCGCGCCGTCCGGTGGGATGGCCGAGGCCGCCGTTGCCGTCGACCAGCACCGACACCGGGGTCTCCTTCACGATCCGGGGCTCGGCGCGGATGTCGAGCTTGCTCGCGCGCCGGCGCTCATCGTAGGGCGGCACCATCGAGATGCCGTGCGTGTCGATGCCGTGCAGGTCGGCCCAGCTCATGATCTCCGCCGTGCCGGCCGCCGTTTCCTTCGGCATGCCCCAGGCTTCGAGGATCAGTTCGAGTTGCTTGCGGTGGGTTTCGTACGACGCGGGCATGCTTCAATCCTCTGTTGCTGCGTCATTATTCGGGGTGCGGCGGCTCAAGCAACCGAAGAACCCGCGCCGCAGCGGATATCGGCGACCCGAAGCCGGGATGCAAACCTACGGGGGCTCTCTCAGGTCCAGTTTGTCCTGCAGGTGAAGTTTTGGACGGCCTGCAGGGACAGAACGCTGAGCGCGGCGCGAATTTCTCCCGCCTAAACCATGCGGAAGGCTTCCGTCAGGGGAACGTATTTGACCGCCAGCTCCTCGGTGGCTTCGGGCTCGGTTTCGCCCTGCGTGAGACCCCAGGCAACATAGGCCACCGCGCACGACCGGCGCTGAATGTGAGCTGGATTCCCAGAACTTGGCCGCGGAGTCTGTTGGCGCAGCTGAGACCTTCCATATCGACTGGTCGAAGCTCGAGCTATTGCGCTTGCCTGATATCGTGGCCGGCTGTGGCAGCCAGACGGTCGACACTTCATGCTTGGAATGAATTGTGCCACCAAACCTGCAGGCGAGGCCCGGGCAAGAGCTGCGCGCGGGGAGACAGGAACTTTTCGGCAGGTCGGACGTTTCCCTGGCGGCTCGACGAGCGTCGGCCTCGCGAGGAGAGTCATGACGGGTACGAGATCGATCTCAAGTTCATTTCTTTCGCGTCTGGCCACTGCCGTTCTGTGCCTGGGCTTGGCGTCGTGTGGGTACAACAATATCCCGACGCTCGAGGAGCAGGCGAAAGCGAAATGGGGCGACGTCCAGAACAACTACCAACGTCGTGCAGACTTGATTCCGAATTTGGTCGCGACGGTTCAAGGCTATGCCAAGCAGGAGAAAGACGTGTTGACCGCCGTGGTCGAGGCCCGTGCCAAGGCCACCCAGACCAGGATCGACGTGTCCCAGCTCACCGATCCGGAAAAGGTGAAGCAATTCCAGGATGCGCAGAATCAGCTCTCGGGCGCCCTGGGCCGGTTGATCGCCATCAGCGAGAACTATCCGGACCTCAAATCGAACCAGAACTTCCTGGCGCTGCAGTCGCAGCTCGAGGGCACGGAGAATCGCATTACGGTCGCGCGCCGCGACTACATCGAAGCCGTACGGGCTTACAATACCGAGCTCAGGACCTTTCCCGGCATGCTGTGGGCAATGACCGCATTCCGGTCGAACAAGCCGATGGCTGAATTCACCGCCAGCGATACCGCCCAGACGCCACCGACCGTCAAGTTCTGATCGTCGGCCATGCGTCCTGGTCGCTCGAGGACAGGCGCGTGGCTCGCGGGCTTGGCGCTATCCCTATTGTTCGGGCTGGCCGCAGTCGCCGCCAATTTCCCGCCATTGACCGGCAGGGTCGTCGACGAAGCCGGCATCTTGCCGGCGCCCGCTGTTGCAGATCTGGAGGCCAAGCTCGCCGACCTCGAATCGAGGTCGGGTATCCAGCTCGTTGTCGCCACGGTGAGTTCGCTCGACGGCCAGGAAATCGAGCCATACGCCAACGAATTGTTCCGGACCTGGAAGCTTGGCGACAAGACGAGCAACAATGGCGTGCTGCTTCTGGTGGCACCCAACCAGAAGCGCGTCCGGATCGAGGTCGGGTACGGCCTCGAAGGAACGCTGACCGATGCGCTATCGAAGGTGATCATCACTAATGCGATCGCCCCGCGTTTCAAAACAGGTGATTTCGCCGCAGGCATAACGCGCGGCGTCGACGACATCATCATCGTCCTGACGACCGATTCCTCGGAATGGCAGCAGCGTCCCTCGCTGCGTGTCGACAGCGAACCTGCCTCGGCGCCTGTGAACTGGCTCGTCATCGTCGTCATCATCGCGGTGATCGGGTTGATGATCGTGTCGCCGTCTTTCCGGTGGCTGGTGATCGGCATGCTGATGAGCGGGCGGGGCGGCGGATCGGGCGGGTTGGGCGGAGGGGGATCCTCCAGGGGCGGCGGCGGGTTCTCAGGCCGCGGGGGCTCTTCCGGCGGCGGCGGAGCGTCAGGGAGCTGGTGATGGAATTGAGCGAACAGGACCGCGCGCGCATCTCCTCCGCCATCCACGCCAGCGAGGCTCGTACGACTGGTGAGATCGTCTGCGTCCTGGCCCGGACCTCGTCGTCGGAAGCAGTCGGCGTGCCCGTGATGCTGGCGGCGGTTATTGCGCTGGCGCTGCCGTGGATGTTGATGAGCTTTACGGCGGCACCGCTGCAACTGATGTTATCGCTGCAGGTTCTGGCCTTCTTCGGTTTGCTTGGGGTCTTCTGCCTGCCACGTGTGCGCGTGGCGCTTCTGCCTCGAGCGGCGTGCCGCGCTCTCGCCCACCGCGCGGCCATGGAACAGTTCGTGCGTCGCGGGATCGCACGAACACGAGAGAGGACCGGCATCTTGATCTTCGTTTCGTTGGCCGAGCGCTACGCTCGCATTATCGCTGACGAGGGCATTGCCAGCCGCGTTCCCCGGGAGGAATGGCAGGGCGCCATCGATATTTTGAGAGGCCATATGCGGGAGGGCCACATTGCCGATGGTTTTGTCACGGCGATCGATCGGTGCGGTGCTGTCCTGGCGGCTCATTTCCCATTGGTCGAAGGGGAACGGAGCGAGCTGCCAAATCGGATCTATCTGATCTGAAAGTCCACGCTTGGCCGGGCGGCCCGATCGGGAGGCGATCTGTGCGGACCATCGTGCTTCTCTGCCGCGAGCATTGGCGCGGGAACCGGACCTTTTCTCCAAGGCTAAGGCCCCGGAGAGAAGGTTCGCAGAATGAATGGCGGACAGGGCGGGATTCGAACCCGCGGTGGCTGTTACACCACGCACGCTTTCCAAGCGTGTGCCTTAAACCGCTCGGCCACCTGTCCGGGAAGCGCGGTCGGCCGCTCTTATAGCGCGGTGGATGGTTTGGGCAACGGTCTTCCCCGGCTGCACCGGCTTGGCTAGGGTTTGGAGCGGTGCTTGACTGGTGCTTGGGGGCGTGATGGTCGTATTTCGTGGCCTGGGGTGGCTGTTCCTGGCCCTGGCTGTCGCAGTGATCGTGCACGACCTGCTCACCTGGTGGTCGGAAGGCGCCTATCCGTTTTCGACCCTGGGGAGCCTGTGGGCGCACCTCGACCCGGCCTCGCTGGGCAACACCCAGACATCAGCGCGGCGCCACCTGTCGGGCGTCCTGTGGACCTGGATGATGCGGCCCCTGCTCACCGTGCCGGCGGTGCCGGCTTTCCTCGTGCTGGGCGCAGCCCTCGTCTGGATCGGCCGCCGCGAGGGCGGCCGATCGGAACCCGGCTTTCTGGCGGGCTCGCGGCCGCGCCGGCGCCGCGGCGGGCTCTCCTGATTTCAGCCTAGCGGTTGTCCATCTTGAGGGCGGCGATGAAGGCCGATTGCGGGATTTCGACCTCGCCGATCTGCCGCATGCGCTTCTTGCCCTTCTTCTGCTTCTCCAGGAGCTTCTTCTTGCGGCTGATGTCGCCGCCGTAGCACTTGGCCAGCACGTCCTTGCGCATCGGGCTGATGGTCTCGCGCGCGACCACGCGGCCGCCGATCGCGGCCTGGATGGCGATCTTGAAGAGCTGGCGCGGGATCAGTTCCTTCAGCCGCTCGCAGAGCGCGCGGCCGCGGCTCTCGGCGGCATTCTTGTGGACGATCATCGACAGCGCATCGACCGGCTCGGCGTTCACCAGGATGGCGAGCTTCACCAGTTCGCTCTCCTCGTAGCCGTCCATCTCGTAGTCGAAGCTGGCATAGCCGCGCGTCATCGACTTCAGCCGGTCGTAGAAGTCGAACACGACCTCGTTCAGCGGCAGGCGATAGATCGCCATGGCGCGCGTGCCGGCATAGGTGAGCTCGAGCTGCTGGCCGCGGCGATCCTGGCAGAGCGTCAGCACGGACCCGAGATGCTCGTCGGGCGTGATGATCGTGGCCTTGATCCACGGCTCCTGCATCGACTCGATCTTCATCGGGTCGGGATAGTCCGCGGGATTGTGCAGCTCCATCGACGTGCCGTCGACCATCGCGACCTTGTAGACGACCGAGGGCGCCGTCGTGACGAGGTCGAGATTGAACTCGCGCTCCAGCCGCTCCTGCACGATCTCGAGATGCAGGAGGCCCAGGAACCCGCAGCGGAAACCGAAGCCAAGCGCTGCACTGGTCTCGGCCTCGAAGTGGAACGAGGAGTCGTTGAGGCGGAGCTTGGAGAGCGATTCGCGCAAGGTCTCGAACTCGGCGGCGTCGGCGGGGAACAGGCCGCAGAACACCACCGGCACGCTGGGCTTGAAGCCCGCCAGCATCTCGGCCGCGGGCTTGCGGTCGTCGGTGATCGTGTCGCCGACCTTGCAGTCGGCGATGGTCTTGATGCCGGCGATGATGAAGCCGATCTCGCCCGGGCCGAGCTCGGCCACGTCGGTGGCCTTGGGCGCGAACACGCCCACCTTGTCGAGGTCGTAGGCCGCGGCCGCCGCCATCATGCGGATCTTCATGCCCTTGCGCAGCACGCCGTCCTGCACGCGCACCAGGGTGACGACGCCGAGATACGGATCGTACCA
This sequence comes from Reyranella sp., assembly GCF_965279625.1. Lineage (GTDB taxonomy): Bacteria > Pseudomonadota > Alphaproteobacteria > Reyranellales > Reyranellaceae > Reyranella. The sequence continues at coordinate 2,538,126 of NZ_OZ257251.1, read as the reverse complement.
GCTGTCTACCAGCAGGGCCTTCAGCGGTGCGTCGCGGTCGCCCTTGGGCGCCGGCAGGCGCTTGACCATGGCTTCGAGCAGGTCGTCGATGCCGAGGCCGCTCTTGGCCGAAACCAGGACGGCTTCGGAGGTATCGATGCCGACCACGTCCTCGATCTCGCGGCAGACCCGCTCGGGATCGGCGGAGGGAAGATCGATCTTGTTGAGGACCGGGATGATCTCGTGATTGACCTCGATCGCGTGATACGCGTTCGCCAGCGTCTGCGCCTCGACGCCCTGGCTGGCGTCGACCACCAGCAGCGAGCCCTCGCAGGCGGCCAGCGACCGGCTGACCTCGTAGGCGAAGTCGACATGGCCGGGCGTGTCCATCAGGTTCAGGACGTAGGTCTTGCCGTCCCGGGCCTTGTAGTTGAGGCGCACGGTCTGCGCCTTGATGGTGATGCCGCGCTCGCGCTCGATGTCCATCGAATCGAGCATCTGGTCGTGGAACTCGCGCTCGCTCACGGCGCCGCAGGCCATCATCAGCCGATCGGCCAGCGTGCTCTTGCCGTGGTCGATATGGGCGATGATCGAGAAGTTTCGGATCAACGACAGGTCGGTCATTTCACTTCGAGCCCAATTCAACTTTCATTGTCATCTTGAGCGCAGCGAAGGATCTGGCGCTACTTCCAAAGGCGTTCTCTGGTGTAGGCGCGAGGTCCTTCGCTGCGCTCAGGACGACAAGAGTGTTACCCACGCAGCACGGCACCCGTCGCCTTGGCGACGGCTGCCACGATCTTTTCGGAAACCGCCTCGATCTCCGCATCGGTCAGGGTACGCTCGACCGGTTGCAGGGTGACGGCGATGGCCAGCGACTTCTTGCCCTCCGGCACGCCCTTGCCGGCATAGAGGTCGAAGACGCGGGCGGCCGTGATCATCACCTTGTCGGCGTTGCGTGCCGCGCGCACCAGCTTTTCCGCCTCGACGCCGGTGTCGACCAGGAAGGCGAAATCGCGTTCGAGCGGCTGGAAGGCCGACAGGACGAGCTTCGGCCGGGCCTTGGTGGCCTTCGCCTTGGGCAACGGCGGCGCGTCGAGGAACACCTCGAAGGCGGCCACAGGGCCCTTGAGGTCGGCGGCCGCCACGATCTCGGGATGCAGCTCGCCGAAATAGGCCATCACGCGATCGCCGAGCTTGAGCGCGCCCGAGCGGCCGGGGTGGTACCAGTTCGGCGCACCCGCCTGCGACGACAGCGTGTCCGGCGCGCCGACAGCGGCCAGCACCGCCAGCGCATCGGCCTTGGCGTCGAAGGCGTCGACGGTGCGTGCCGGCCCCGCCCAGTTGCGCGGCACCGCCATGTTGTGGCGGATGCCGGCGGCCACGGTGCGCTGGCCCTGGGGCGTCGCGTCCTTGTACTGCGGGCCGACCTCGAACAGCGCCGGATCGGACAGGCCGCGCGCCTCGTTGCGCGACGCCGCGTCGATCAGGTTGGGCAGGATCGAGGGCCGCATCGTGTCGAGCGTGGCATCGATCGAGTTGAGCAGCCGCACGTCCGCAGCCCCGCCGCCGAAACGCTCGGCCTTCTTCAGCGGCAGAAAGGACCAGGTGACGGCCTCGTTCATGCCGCGCGCGGCCAGCGCCCGGCGCGCCTGCGGCGTGCGGCGCTGCAGCGGATCGCGCACCGGCCGCGACATGGTCGAAACCGGCGGCAGCGAGGTGGTCGGGATCTTGTCGAAGCCGAACACCCGCGTCACTTCCTCGACGAGATCGGCCTCGCCCACGATGTCGGGACGCCACGACGGCACGGAAGCGGTCCACGGGCCGCTGCCCTCGACGCCGAAGCCCAGCTTGCCGAGGATGGAGACCGTGTCGGCAGGAGAGACCTCGATGCCGGTCAGCGTCTGCACGCGATCGGTGCGCAGCGTGTAGCTGCGCTGCCACGTCGGCATGACGCCGCTCGACACCAGCTCGCTGCACTCGCCGCCGCACAGGTCGAGGATCAGCCGGGTCGCGACCTCGGCCCCCCACCAGCAGGATTCCGGATCGATGCCGCGCTCGTTGCGATAGCGCGCGTCGGACAGGATGCCGAGCTTGCGGCCCGAGGCGGCGATGCCGATCGGCTGGAAGTAGGCGGCTTCGAGGAACACCTCGGTCGTGCCCTCCTGCACGCCGGTTTCCTCGCCGCCCATGATGCCGCCGATCCCGTGCACGCCCTTCGCATCGGCGATCACCGAGACCGCGGTATCGAGCGTGTAGGTCTTGCCGTCGAGCGCCAGGATCTGCTCGCCGTCGCGCGCCTGGCGCATGACGAGGTCGCCGGAGAGCTTCGCCGCATCGAACACGTGCAGCGGCCGGTTGAGGTCGAAGGTCACGAGATTGGTGATGTCGACCAGCGTCGAGATCGGGCGCAGGCCGATCGCCTTCAGCCGGCGCTGCAGCCAGTCGGGCGAGGGGCCGTTCTTCACGCCGCGGAAATGACGGCCGACCACGATCGGGCAGGGGCTATCGGGCGCGGGCGCATAGTCGTGCGTCCACTTGATCGGGCTGGCATAGCTGCCGGCGATCCTGTCGGACTTCACCGGCTTCAGCGTGCCGAGGCCGGCCGCCGCGAGGTCGCGGGCGATGCCGTGCACACCCAGGCAATCGCCGCGGTTGGGCGTCACCTTGATCTCGATCACCGCATCGCCGAGGCCGAGCGCTTCGGCGGCGGACTGGCCGGTCACGGTCTCGGCCGGCAGGTCGATGATGCCGCTATGGTCGTCGCCGAGCTGCAGCTCGCGCGAGGAACAGAGCATGCCGTTGCTCTCCTCGCCGCGGATCTTGCTGGCTTTCAGCGTGATGCCGGTGCCGGGGATGTAGCTGCCGGTCGGCGCGAAGATGCCCTTCATGCCGCTGCGCGCGTTGGGCGCGCCGCACACGACCTGGACGACCGTGCCGCTGCCGGTATCGACCTTGCAGACGCGCAGCCGGTCGGCGTTGGGATGCTGCACCGCCTCGACCACGTAGCCCACGACGAAGCCCTTCAGGGCCTCGGCGGGATCGCTCAGGCCCTCGACCTCGAGGCCGAGCATGGTGAGCGTGTCACGCACCTGGACCAGCGTCGCGTCGGTCTCCAGATGCTCTTTCAGCCAGGACAGGGTGAATTTCATCGTCCGAGCCCTCCGGTGAGCGAGGGAGTTTCCAGGGCCGAGAAGCCGTAGTGGCGCAGCCAGCGCAGGTCGGCGTCGAAGAAGGCCCGCAGGTCGGGAATGCCGTATTTCAGCATGGCGATGCGATCGATGCCCATGCCGAAGGCGAAGCCCTGGTAGACGGCGGGATCGAGGCCGCAATTGGCGATGACGTTGGGATGGACCATGCCGGAGCCGAGGATTTCCAGCCACGAATCGCCGGCGCCGATCTTGAGTTCGCCGTCCTTCCACGAGCAGCCGATATCGACCTCGGCCGACGGTTCGGTGAACGGGAAGTAGGAGGGGCGGAAGCGCAGCGGCAGGTCGTCGACCTCGAAGAAGGCGCGGCAGAAATCGACCAGGCAGCCCTTGAGATGGCCCATATGCGTCGTGCGGTCGATCACCAGGCCTTCGACCTGATGGAACATCGGTGTGTGCGTGGCGTCGCTGTCGATGCGGTAGGTGCGGCCGGGCACGATGATGCGCAGCGAGCCGCCGTCGGCCAGGCGCTTCTGCACGTCCTTGCTCAGCATGGTGCGCGCCTGGACCGGCGAGGTGTGGGTGCGCAGCACCATCGGCGTGCCGTCGGCGCGCGGCGGCAGATAGAACGTGTCCTGCATCTGGCGCGCGGGATGGTCGGGCGGAATGTTGAGGGCGGTGAAGTTGTGCCAGTCGTCCTCGATGTCGGGACCGTCGGCCCAGGTGAATCCCATCTCGCCGAAGATCGCGCCGATCTCGTCCATCACCTGGCCGATCGGATGCAGCGTGCCCTGTCCTTCGGGCCGCGCCGGCAGGGTGACGTCGATCTTCTCGGCGACGAGTCTCGCTTCGAGGGCGGAGGCGCTGAGCGATCCCTTGCGGGCCTCGAGCGCGGCCTCGATCTCGCCCTTGAGCTGGTTCACCCGCGCGCCGAATTCCTTGCGCTGCTCGGGCGCGAGCCCGCCCAGCGTCTTCATCAGGCCGGTGACGCTGCCCTTCTTGCCGAGCGCCGCCACGCGGGCGGCTTCCAGCGCGCCAAGATCGGCGGCGGCCTGGACGGCGTCGAGCGCCTCGCTGCGAATCGTCGAAAGATCGTCCATCTTTCCCACTCTCGAAACCGAACACGAAAAAAGGGAGCCTGTGGTCCAGGCTCCCTCTTTGCGATTGCTATCTGCCGCGCGTGACGCGCGAAAGACTACTTGAGGGCGGCCTGGGCCTGATCGACCAAAGCCTTGAACGCTGCCGGCTCACGGGTCGCGAGATCGGCCATGACCTTGCGGTCCATCTCGATCCCGGCCTTGATGATGCCGTTCATGAACTGCGAATAGGTCATGCCATGCTCACGGGTCGCAGCGTTGATGCGCTGGATCCAGAGGCCACGGAACGCGCGCTTCTTGTTGCGGCGGTCGCGATAGGCATACTGAAGGCCCTTTTCGACCTTCTCGATGGCGACGCGGAACGCCGCATTGGAGCGGCCGCGATAGCCCTTGGCGAGCTTCAGGACCTTCTTGTGACGAGCGTGTGCAGCCACGCCCCGCTTTACGCGTGCCATGGTCTACCTCTCGTACGGGAAGAAGTTGCGCTTCAGGATGCGGGTGTCGGGATCGGACACGATGGCCATGCCGGTCGCCTGACGGAGGAAGCGGTTACCGCGCTTGCTCATGCCGTGGCGCTTGCCCACGACCCCATGCTTCGCTTTGCCCGAGGCCGTGAAGCGAAAACGCTTCTTGGCCGCGCTCTTGGTCTTCATCTTGGGCATTTTTGTTCCTTTTCAAAGGGTTAGCGCTTGCGCGCCGGTCCCGACCCCCTGCGTGAACAGACGGCCGGAAAGTCCTTACAAAGCAGCCGAGGCAATGCCCTTATTGGCCAAGCCACTCGAAGGAACGCGGCTTATACAGAGGCGGCCCAATACGTGCAAGCACGCCGGGACCGGGCCAAATGGCCTTCTGACGGGGATTTTCGCATGAAACTGGCAGGCAAGGTGGCTTTGGTGACGGGTGCCCAGCAGGGCATCGGGGCGGCGATCGCGCGCGCACTGGCGGGCGAGGGGGCCAACGTGGCGGTGAGCTGGCTCGACGACCGGCCGGGCGCCGAGGCGGTGGCGCGCGACATCGCCCAGGTCGGCCGGCAGGCCTACCTGCTCAAGACCGACGTCTCCAAGGTGGCCGAGATCGAGGCAATGGTCGCCGAAACGATCAAGGTCCTGGGGCCGCCCGACATCCTGGTGAACAATGCCGGCGTCTATCCGCGCGTGCCCCTGCTCGAGATGCAGGAGAGCGACTGGGACTATCTCATGGACATCAACCTGAAGGCCGGCTGTTTCGCCACCATCGCGGTCGCCAAGGCCCAGATCGCCGCCGGGCGGAAGGGCGGTTCGATCATCAACCTCTCCTCGCAGGCGATCCGGGGCGCCGTGCGCGGCGTCCACTACAGCGCCAGCAAGGGCGGCGTGGTCTCGATGACGCGGGCGATGGCCCTCGAACTTGCCCCGTATGGCATCCGCGTCAACGCGATCGCCCCCGGCACCACCGACACCGCCCAGCCGCGCTACGGCAATACGGACGCCGAACTTGTCGAGATGGCACGCGCCAATATCCCGCTGGGCGGCAAACTGCTGACCCCCGAGCAGATCGCGCGCACCGCCATTTTTCTCGCCTCCGACGAGTCCGACGCCACGACCGGCCAGGTGCTGCACGTCAACGGCGGCGCGTACATGCCCTAGCAGGGCGGCTGCTTCTTCCCGGTTTCGATGAAAGCCGCGAAGCAGGCGCCGAACTTGCGCGAGAAGATCGAGTCGGCGGCGCCATGGCCCTTGAAGCCTTCGGGCGCGTCGACGATCTCGGCCTCGACGCCGTTTCGGCCGAGGATCGATCGCGCGTCGTCCATGCGGCCGCCGACATCGTAGGCATCGCCGGCGAAATTCACCACGATCAGGCGCGGGCCTCGCCGGATGCCTTCCAGCACGTGCTGCCATTCCGAGCGCGCCCGCGTCGGGTCGCGCATCTTCTCCACCGGACCGTGATGGGCTGCGGCGATCGAGATTACGCCGTCGGCCGCGGCACCGCGCTGCAGCGCCGCCAGCGACACCCAGGCGCCCGCCGACTGGCCGGCGAGGATGATGCGCCGGTAACCCAGGGCACGGGCCTTGGCGACGGCATCGGCCAGCGCGCTGGCATCGCTCGCCCAGTCGGTGATCCACTCGCGATCGAAGCGGTAGAGATCGTACCCGAGGTGGGTGAAATGACCGACCCAGGCCTGTGGCGCGCTTTCGGTAGAGTTCTTGCCGGCCATGTAGCCGTGGCTCCAGACGATCAGTCCGTTGGCGAGCTGGGGCCCCCGCATCGACCAGTAGGGTTGCGGCCGCAGACGCCCGATATCGACCGCACCCGCCGAGCGCGCCGGGACGAGTTCGCGCCAGTCGTGTCCGGTGACCGTATAGTTGTTGACGATGTGGAGCTTGCAGTCCTGCTGGGTGCGCTCCCGGCAGCGCTTCAGGGCGGAGGTAATGGCGGGAGCAGGGTCGGGGCCGCTGACGCCGGCCCACCAGCTCGCCCGCCCGTCCGGTGATACGACGAAGGCGCGGTGCGGTCCGAAATTCTGGAAGTCGGCGAGGAGCCGGGCGGCGTCGCTGGCCGAGGGTGCCTGCCCCGGAGGCTGGGAGGCCGTCTGCGCGTTTGCAGGAGCGGCGGCCGCGATCATGGCCGCAACGATGAGGGAGCTGATGCGTTGTCTCACGGGCGAAAGCTAGCATTCTCCGCCCCGACCTCCCTAGGGATCCCGGCACGATGAAAACCACAGCGTTCATTCTCCTGGGGCTGTTGGCTGCGCTGCCGGCGCAGGCCCAGTTGCCGGCGCCCCCCGTCTCCGCCCTTCGACTGGATGCGCCGCCGGCGCCGCCCGCGAATGCGCAGGCTGCCGCGACGCCGCTGACCGCTCTCTCCAGTTCAGAGAAGGTGCGGGACAATCCGGGGGTGCAGTACCTGCTGATGAAGACGGTGGTCGCGCAATCGATCGGTGTGCTGAAGACGCGCGCGTTGCCGGTCGAGGCCGGTGGCTACAACCTGCTGAAATACTGCTGGGCCCCGGCCAATGTGCTGGGCGAGTGGGGCGAGAGTTCGGGGCTCACCGGCGAGATGGTCGTGCGCGCGCTCGAGACCCTGTCGTGGTCCCGCGATCTCGTGCGAGCCGGCTACCCGGAAGGACCGGTTGCCGAGGCCATCGGCCGCTATGAGGCGGCGCTGATTGCCGCCAGCTTCGCGGACGCGACGCGCACGCGCGCTTTCGATGTCTTGCGGGGCGAACTCCAAAGCCTGCAGATGCGCACACCGGGAACGTCGGATATCGTGGCGGGCTCTCGCTGCAACCGCCAGCCATCGTCATTCGGGCTGAACGTCGCCACCGCGCCGGAGGGCGGTCGCGCCCGCTTCATTCCGTACGTGTTGCATCAGTTCTGCCTCGCGCAGCAGATCGACCCCGCCGACGCGGTGCGGTGCGACTACTGGAAGTCGGCGAAGGCAGAGGGACCGATGTCGTTCGCCGGCGAGACCGTCTATAGCGTGAGCTGGCCGGACGAGATCGCGACCATGGGGCGGTTCAACCCCGATGAGCAGCGCGCCACCGGCACGGTGACACTGCGCCAGCGGCCCCCGAAGAAATAAGGGGCCGCCTGCCGGCGCTACCTGCCTGGCGTCACTTGGGCGCCAGGACCATGATCATCTGCCGGCCTTCCATGCGCGGCATCGACTCGATCTTGGTATGTTCGTCCATCTCGCCGCGTACGCGGTTCAGCACCTGCATGCCGAGATCGGCGTGAACCATCTCGCGTCCGCGGAAGCGCAGGGTGACCTTCACCTTGTCGCCTTCCTCGATGAAACGCTTCATGGCGCGCATCTTCACTTCGTAATCGTGATCATCGATGTTCGGGCGCATCTTGATCTCTTTGACCTCGATGACCTTCTGATGCTTGCGCGCCTCGTGGGCCTTCTTCTGGGCCTCGTACTTGTACTTGCCGTAGTCGGAAATCTTGGCGACGGGCGGTACGGCGTTCGGCGAAATCTCGATCAGGTCGAGACTGGCCTCTTCGGCCATCTCGATGGCCTCGCGCGTGCTCAGCACGCCGACCATCTCGCCGTTCTCGTCAATGAGACGGACTTGCGCGGCTCGGATTTCGGCATTGACGCGCGGACCCTCGCGGGTGGGCGCAGTCTGTTGGGCAGGTCTTGCTATGGCTTCCTTCTCCTCTGTTGAAGCCCCGACTTAGGGGCGGGTCCGGGGACCGGCCGTCCTAGAAGGGCGGCCGGGCCTCGGTTGAAAGTGTAGTGACGGCGGCCCCGAGTTCAAGGACCTCCTGCTTTTCCGAGCCCAGGCGGCGGATCGCCACCGTCCGGGCTTCCATGTCGCGCCGGCCGACCGCGAGGATCAGCGGGACGTGGGCCAGCGAATGTTCGCGGACCTTGTAGTTGATCTTCTCGTTGCGCAGGTCGGTGTCGACCCGCATGCCGGCGGCCCTCAGCGCTGCCGCGACCTCCTCGGCATAGCCATCGGCGTCGTTAACGATCGTGACCACCACCGCTTGTGTCGGCGCCAGCCAGAGCGGGAACCGCCCGGCATAGTTCTCGATCAGGATTCCGATGATGCGCTCGAAGCTGCCGAAGATGGCGCGGTGCAGCATGACCGGCCGTTTGCGCGATCCGTCCTCGGCCACATAGGCCGCGTCCAGCCGCTCGGGCAGCACGAAATCGACCTGCAGCGTGCCGCACTGCCAGTCGCGGCCGATCGCGTCGCGCAGCACGAATTCCAGCTTGGGACCGTAGAAGGCGCCCTCGCCGGGATTGAGGACGAGGTCGAGCCCGGCCGCCTTGGACGCTGCCTTGAGGGCGCCCTCGGCCTGATCCCACACCGCGTCCGATCCGGCGCGCACCGGCGGACGATCCGAGAACTTCACGAAATAGTCCGGGAAGCCCAGGTCCTTGTAGATCGAGCCCAGCAGCTCGCAGAAGCGGATCGTCTCGCTCTCGATCTGCTCTTCGCTGCAGAAGATGTGGGCATCGTCCTGCGTGAAGTTGCGTACGCGCATGATGCCGTGCAGCGCGCCCGACGGCTCGAAGCGGTGGCACGAGCCGAACTCGGCCATGCGCAGCGGCAGCTCGCGATAGCTGCGAAGTCCCTGGTTGAAGATCTGCACGTGGCAGGGGCAGTTCATCGGCTTCAGCGCGAAGATGCGCTTGTCGTCGTCGGCCAAGAACTCGCGCAGGCCTTCCTCGTTCTCGCTGAGATACATGTTCTCGCGGAACTTCTCCCAGTGGCCCGAGGCTTCCCACAGCTTGCGATCGACCAGTTGCGGCGTCTTCACTTCCTGGTAGCCGCCGGCATCCAGCTTGCGCCGTATGTAGCTCTCAAGCGTGCGCCAGAACGTCCAGCCCTTGGGATGCCAGAACACCATGCCCGCGGCTTCTTCCTGCTGGTGGAAGAGGCCCATCTCGCGGCCGAGACGGCGATGGTCGCGCTTCTCGGCCTCCTCGATGCGGTGCAGGTAGGCCTTCAGGTCCTTGTCGGAGAAGAAGACCGTGCCGTAGACGCGCTGGAGCTGGGCGTTGTTCTTGTCGCCGCGCCAGTAGGCGCCCGACACCTTCGTGAGCTTGAAGGCCTTGCCGAGCTTGCCCGTCGAGGGCAGATGCGGCCCGAGGCACATGTCGAGCCAGTCGCCCTGCTTGTAGACCGAGATCTCCTCGTCCTTCGGCAGCTCGTCGGCCCACTCGGCTTTGAACTTCTCGCCGTGCTGGACGAAGTAGTCCTTGATCTGCGCGCGGTCCCACACCGAGCGCTCGATCGGCAGGTCGCGGTCGACGATCTCGCCCATGCGCTGTTCGATCTTCGCGAAGTCGTCGGGCGAGAAGGGCTGGTCGCGGACGAAATCGTAATAGAAGCCGTCCTCCGTCGAGGGGCCGAACGTGATCTGCGTGCCGGGAAAGAGCTCCTGGACCGCCTGCGCCAGCACGTGCGCCGCATCGTGGCGCAGCAGTTCCAGCGCATCCGGGTCGCGCGACGTCACGATGCCGATCCGGGCGTCGCGGTCGACGACATGGGCGAGGTCGACCATCTTGCCGTCGACGCGGAGCGCGAGGGCCGCCTTGGCGAGGCCCGGACCGATCGAGGCAGCGATCTCGGCGCCGCTGACGGGCTTGTCGAAGGACCGGACCGAACCGTCCGGCAGAGAAATATTGATCATTGAAGTCACCAGCTAACGAAATTCCGAACGCGATCCATTCGCCGACTCAACAGGGTCGGCAGCGGCAGGCCGGGAAGCCGCACGAGTGCGCGCGCCCGGCCGATTCAAGTTCGGACGGTGGTGATAACGGCAGGAGCGGTGAAAAACCGACGTTCCATGTGCCCGGAGATAGTTGCCGGGCCCCCGCGAGTCAAGGTCAGCGGATGGCCAGACGATGATAGAGGGCCAGACGCTGCTGGTTGGACTGCGCCACGCTGTACGTGCTGCGCGCATGCTCCTGCGCGGTTCGCGCGAGTTCAGCCCGTCGCTCGACCGAAAGCGACAGGGCAGCCTGCAAGGCCTCGGCCAGCGCTGCGGGATCGCCGGAGGGGGCCAGCCAGCCTGTGACACCGTCGGGTCGAAGCGTCTCGGCCGCGCCGCCGCCATCCTCGGCGACCACGGGCCGTCCCATCGCCTGCGCCTCGACCAGGGCGCGGCTGAAGCCCTGCCGCGCGCCGCCGGTCGAGACCACGACGTCGGCCAGCATGTAGGCGGCCGGCATGTCGTCGACATAGGGGCCGATCTGGACGCGACCGTTGAGCTGCGCGGCTTCGATGGTGCGTTCGAGTTCCTTCTCGAACGGAGTCGTCGCGCCCGTCGAGCCCAGCAGGAGGCAGAACACGTCGTCGCGCCCCAGTCGCCGGATCGCCTCGACCAGGATCTTCTGGCCGTTGTCCTCGCCGAAGCGGCCGGGGCAGAGAACGAGGTGGCTGCCGTCGGGCACGCGCAGCTCGCCGGCCAGGCGGATCAGGCGGTCGGCGCGCACGATCGCCGGATCGAAGCGGTCGAAGTTGATGCCCGGGGGGATGATCTCCAGACGGTCCTGCAGCGCCGGAAAGCGCTCCAGGGCATCGCGCGCGACATGCTGGGAAACGGCGATCACCGCATCGGCGCGCGACTGGCGTCCCTCGACGAAACGGCCCGCGAGATCGGACGCGAGGAACGGCCGGTGCAGCGTCGCGATCCACTTTACGCCGAGCCGCCGCGCCAGCGCCCGCGCGACCCAGCCTGAAGCGGGCGAGCGCGCCTGGATCACGTCGACCTTCGCGTCGCGCAGGCTCGAGACGAGCTTGCCCGGCAGGGTCAACCGTCCCCACACCGCGTGAGAGGGGACGGGAATGTCGATGTGGCTCGCGCGCAGTCTCAGCAGATCGGGAACGAGGCTGCCGCCGGGCGACGCCACGATCGCCGAGCCGCCGGCCGCGATGACGGCCTGCGCGGCCTCGAGCGTGGCGCGCGCCACGCCGCCGCCGGCCAGGGTCGGAACAATCTGAAGCAGGGTGGGCGCGGACACGGGCGTGGCTTTTGGCTACACGATTGAAGGGCGGCAGCAGGTAACACGGGAGGAGCAACGTGGGTAGGGTCGAGCGACTGCAGCGCGACGACGGCAACACTATCGCTTATGCAACGACGGACGGAAGCGGGCCGACCGTCGTCTTCCTGGGCGGCTTTCGTTCCGACATGACCGGGACCAAGGCGGTAGCGCTCGAAGCCTGGGCCGAAAAGACCGGCCGCGCGTTCCTGCGGTTCGACTATCTCGGCCATGGCCAGTCGTCGGGTCGCTTCGAGGACGGCACGATCGGCCGCTGGCTCGACGATTCGCTCGCCGCCATCGACCGTTTGACCACGGGCAGGCTGGTGCTGGTCGGATCGAGCATGGGCGGCTGGCTTTCGTTGCTGGCGGCGCGTGCGCGCCCGGAGCGGCTGGTCGGTCTCGTGCTGATCGCGGCCGCGCCCGACTTCACCGAGCGCATGTTGCTCAACGGCCTCTCTCCCGAGGATCGCGCCACCCTGGAGCGCGACGGCCGGCTCGAGCGCCCGTCGCAATATTCGCCCGAGCCGTCGGTCTTCACCTGGAAGCTGATCGAGGAGGGACGTCATCACCTGCTGCTCGACAAGCCGCTGGCGCTGCCCTGTCCGGTGCGACTGCTGCACGGCCAGAGCGACCCCGACGTGCCGTGGGAATATTCGCTGCAGATCGCCAAACATCTCGAGGCGCCCGAGGTCGTCACCACCTTCATCAAGGGCGGCGACCATCGTCTCAGCACCCCCGCCGACATCGCCCGCCTGATCGCGACCGTCGAGGAGCTGGTGGGGTAGTCTCATCGGAGCGCGCCACTCCAGTGGCGCTCAAGCATTGGCGGTCGAGCCCTGTATGAGCGCCACTGGAGTGGCGCGCTCCGTTGCTACACCACGCTAGAGCTCCGTCGCTGCGATCGCCTTCAGGCCCTCGCGATAGGTCGGATAGCGCAGCGTGACGCCCAGCTCGCGCTTGAGCTTGTCGTTCTTCACGCGACGGCTCTCCGAATAGAAGGAGCGGGCCATCGCCGACATCACGGGTGCCGCTTCTTCCCACGGAATGGCGGGCGGCACCGGTCGTCCCAGCAGCTCGCAGGCATAGGCGATGACGTCGGCGTTCGAGGCCGGCAGGTCGTCGGCCACGTTCCAGATCTCGGTTCCGGTGGCGCGCTCCGTGGCCTTCAGCGCGCTGGCGGCGAGATCCTCGACATGGATGCGGGAGAAGACCTGGCCGGGCTTGTCGATGCGCCGGGCCGTGCCGTCTCTCACGCGGTCGAGGGTGCTGCGCCCGGGGCCGTAGATGCCGGGCAGCCGCAGGATGTGGAGGGATGCGCCGGTCGCGGACGCGACCTCGCGCCAGCCCTGTTCGGCGGCGAGCCGCTGTTGGCTGCGCGGCTGGCTTGGAAGGGGGTCTGTCGTCTCGTCGACCCAGCCGCCCTCGTGATCGCCGTAGACGCCGGTGGTCGAGAGGTATCCCAGCCAGCGCGCCCGCCCGAGCAGCGCGCGGCAGGTTCGCAGTGCCGGATCGCCCTCGACGCCCGGCGCGATCGTGCAGACGACATGGGTCGCCTCGCCGAAGGCCTCCGTCGGCAGCGCCGCCGTGCCGTCGAACCGGTGGGCCTCGATGCCCTCTTCGCGCAGCCTGCGTGCCTTGTCTTCGGTCGTGCAGGTGCCGGCCACCGACCAGCCTTCCGCGCTTGCAAGCTTGGCAATTTCAAGGCCGCTGAAGCCCAGGCCGAAAATGAAAAGTCGTCTTGTCATCTTGTCAGGAACGCCGTGGCACGGTTCTTTTCAACCATGTTGTTTCGCCGCAAGCCACTGTGGCTGCTGCTCGGCATCCTCGCCGCGTCGCCGTCTCTCGCCCAGCCCATTCCCGTCATCCCGGGGCCGCCCAAGTCCTTGCCCGGTCCGCCGGCGCTGGAAGTGCGCCCCGATCACGTCCAACGCTACAACGACTGCATGCGGCTCGCCCGCATGGAGCCGCTGCGCGCGTTGCCGGCGGCCGAGAAATGGATCGCCGAAGGCGGCGGCATGGGAGCCCGCCACTGCGTCGCCCTGGCCATGTTCCAGTCGGGCAAGTATGCCCAGTCCGCCGCACAGTTCGAGGCCATTGCCCGCGACATGGGCCAGGACCGGCCGGGCCTGCGGGCCGAACTGTACGTTCAGGCGGGGCAGGCCTGGATGGAGGCCGGCGCCGCCGACAAGGCCGCCGCGGCCCAGAGCCGGGCGCTCGAACTCAAGACCGACGATCCCGACCTCTGGGTCGATCGCGGCCTGTCCTACGCCGCGATGCAGTCCTGGCCGCGCGCCATCTCCGACTTCGACCGGGCCATCCGCCTGCGCCAGGACGATGTCGAGGTGCTGGTGCTGCGCGCCGCGGCCTGGCGCAATGCCGGCGACCCCGGCCGCGCCCTGGTCGATCTCAACCGGGCCCTGTCGATCGCGCCGGACCATTCCGAGGCGCTGCTCGAGCGCGGCTTCGCCAATCTGGCGCGCGGGTCGCGCGATGCCGCCAACGCCGACTTCAACCGCGTGCTGCAGCGGGCGCCGGCCGGCTCGGCCGCCGCGCGCCGGGCCACCGCCGGTCTCGCCAATGCAGGTGCGTCGTCACCTGCTGCTCCCACGGCCCCGCCAGCCGGCGGGAAGCGATAGCCTCGTGCACGCCCCTCAGGTAAAACTCATGCAAATGAACAAAGCCCTCTCGTCGATCGCCCTCCTCGGTGCCCTGGTGCTTGCCGCGCCGGCCTTCGCCCAGCCGGCCGCCGCCCCGCAGCCGCCTTCCTCCTACTATCCCGCGCCGCCGCCGGAGCGTGCGCCGGTCGTCGAGCGGGGCGCGTCTCCCTCCAATCTTTCGTCGCCCTTGCCGGCGGCGCCGGCCAAGGTCGAACGGACCGTCGTGGATTCCGACGCCGAGGCGCAGCTGTTCGCGGAGGCGCGCAAGATCACCTGGGGACGCTATGCCAAGATCAAGGGTGCGAAGCCCGGCGAAGTGACGGTGACCCGCCAGGGCAATCTGTGGACCGTGAAGGGCCGCCTCGACAGCGTCGCGCCCGGCACCGAGGGCGACTGGGTTTCCATCGATGGCGTCGTCGAGCGCATCGCGGCGGGCGTGGTTCAGGTTCGCGGCGAAGTCGCCTTCCGTGTCGCCAAGGTCGAGAAGGGCACGCCCTGCAAGGTGGGAGGGCTGCTCACCTTCCGCCGCTCGGGCAAGTCGCAGGTCTGGCGCCTGGCCGAAGGCGACAATCCCTGCGACGGCACGCGCGAGGGCTTCGACCTCGTGATGGACAAGCAGGGCGAAAAGAAGCCCGTTCCGGCGCAGCCGAAGCGGAGCTGATCTCAGCGCTCTACGATCTGAGCGCCGAGATCGCGGCGCGGGCGAGTGCGTCGGCGCGTTCGTTCTCGGGATGGCCGCTATGGCCCTTCACCCAGTGCCACTCGACCTGATGGGCGGCACGAGCCGCGTCGAGGCGCTGCCATAGCTCGACGTTCTTCACCGGCTTCTTGTCGGACGTCCGCCAGCCGTTCTTCTTCCAGCCGTGGATCCACTTGGTGACGCCGTCCTTCACATAGGTGCTGTCGGTGAAGAGGCGGACGTGGCACGGCCGCTTCAGCGCCTCGAGCCCCTGGATCGCCGCCATCAGCTCCATGCGGTTGTTGGTCGTGGCGCGGTCGCCGCCGGACAGTTCGCGTTCCTTCTCGCCCATGCGCAGGATGGTGCCCCAGCCGCCCGGGCCGGGGTTTCCGCTGCAGGCGCCGTCGGTGAAGATTTCGACCTTCGCGGCTTCGTTCACAATCCGTAATCCGAAAGAGAGGTGACGCCGCGATGGAAGCGCAGCTTGGCGAGGTATTCCTGCGGGTCCTTGCGCTTCACCAGCGCATTGGGCGGCGTGTGCACCCAGTCGTAGAGACGGGTCAGCAGGAAGCGCAAGGCCGCGCCGCGCGCCAGTAACGGCAGCGCCTGCTTCTCGTCACCGCTCAGTTTGCGCACGCGCTCATAGCCGTGCAGCAGGTTGCGCGCCTTGGTGGCGTTGAACGAATTGTCGATCTCGAAGCACCAGGCGTTGAGGCAGATCGCGACGTCGTAGGCCAGCAGGTCGTTGCAGGCGAAATAGAAGTCGATCAGGCCCGAGAGCCTGTCCTGCAGGAAGAAGACGTTGTCGTTGAACAGGTCGGCGTGGATCACGCCGGCCGGCAGGTCGCGCGGCCAGTTCGCCTCGAAGAACTCGATCTCGGCGCCCAGCTCGCGGTCGAGCGGCGCATCGATCTCGCGGCGGCAGCCTTCCCAGAGGGGGCGCCAGCCCGCCACCGACAGCGCGTTGGGTCGCCGGAGCGCGAAGTCCTGGCCGGCGAGATGCAGGCCGGCCAGCGCCTCGCCGACCGGTGCGCAATGGGCGACCGTCGTGCGCCTCGGCCACATGCCATGCAGGAAGCTGGTGATCGCCGCCGGCTTGCCGGCCAGCGACCGCAGGGCATTGCCGTCGCGGCCATGGATCGGCTGCGGGCAGGTGATGCCGCGTGCCGCCAGATGATCCATCAGGCCGAGGAAGAAGGGGAGATCCCGGGGATCGACGCGCTTCTCGTAGAGCGTGACGATGTACTGGCCCTTCGTCGTGGTGAGCAGGTAATTCGAATTCTCGACACCCTCGGCGATTCCCTTGAACGACTCGGCCCGGCCGATGTCGTATTCGGCGAGAAAGGCTTCGAGCTCGGTGTCGCCGACTTCCGTGTAGACCGCCACGTCAGGCCACCAGCGCGCGCGGCAGCTTGAACACGACGCTTTCCTCGGTCGTGCGCACTTCCTCGACGGTGACGTCGTAGCGGGCGCGGCAGGCCTCGATCAGCTCGTCGACCAGAAGCTCGGGTGCCGAGGCGCCGGCCGTGATGCCGAGGCGGCCTGCATCGCCCAGCCACGTCCAGTCCATGTCGGCGGCGCGCTGGACCAGGCGCGACTTCGCGCAGCCGTAGTTGGCCGCGACTTCGACCAGCCGCATCGAGTTCGACGAGTTGGGCGCGCCGATCACCACCAGGGCGTCGCAGCGGCCGGCGATCGCCTTGACCGCCGCCTGACGGTTGGTGGTCGCGTAGCAGATGTCTTCCATCTTCGGTCCCTGGATCGCCGGAAAGCGCCGGCGCAGCACCGCGACGATCCCGGTCGTGTCGTCGACCGACAGGGTCGTCTGCGTGGCATAGGCCAGGTTCTCCGGGTCGGGCACCTCGACCGTTTCCGCCTGCGCGGCATCTTCGACCAGGATCACCGCGCCGTCGGGAAGCTGGCCCATCGTGCCGATCACCTCGGGATGACCGGCATGGCCGATCAGCACGACCGTGCGTCCCGACTCGCTGTGGCGCTCGGCTTCGCGATGGACCTTGGAGACCAGGGGACACGTCGCATCGACATAGAGAAGGTTGCGCCGCCCGGCCTCGGCCGGGACGGATTTCGGCACGCCGTGCGCGGAAAAGACGACCGGTCGATCGTCCGGCACCTCGTCGAGCTCGTCGACGAAGATCGCGCCCTGGGCCTCGAGGTTTTCGACCACGAAGCGATTGTGCACGATCTCGTGGCGGACATAGACCGGCCGGCCGTAGCGCTTCAGGGCACGCTCGACGATCTGGATGGCACGGTCGACACCCGCGCAGAAGCCGCGCGGACTGGCGAGCAGGATCGTGAGCGGCTTCTTCTGGGTGACCATGAAAATTCGTTCGAGACTATGCCGACCCGTTCGCTTGCGGGCCTGCGGACCATTGCCTAGAGTCCGCGCGGTACGGATTGGCGCGGCACCGTAACAAAGCCGCCGCAACGGGGAAAGCAACATGACCGAGCCGGTTGTCGCGGCCAGGGCGCCTTCGAAGGTCGCTCTCGAGGCGGGCAAGGACTACTGGTGGTGCGCCTGTGGCTTGAGCAAGGCCCAGCCGTTTTGCGACGGCAGCCACAAGGGCTCCGGCCTTGCCCCGATGAAGTACTCGGTCGAGAAAGCCGGCGACTACTGGCTCTGCGACTGCAAGCACTCCTCGAAGAAACCGCTTTGCGACGGCTCACACAAGACATTGGCATGACCCTCAGTATGTATCTCCGCGCCGCGCCGGTCGCGCTGGCGCTCTTCCTCTCCGCCTGTGGTGGCAAGTCCGAGGACTCCGCGACCGCCTATTGCCCTGCGCCGTTCACGGTCCAGGATGCGGGCCGGCTGACCCATTTCAAGGACGGGCCGGGGCGCGACCCGCGCGACGTCGAGTATGAGGCGGCGTTGGCCGGTGTCGGCACGAAGTGCTCGCTGCGGCGCAATCAGATGGATGTGACCCTGGTCATGCGCGTCGCGGTCACGGCCGGACCCTCGATCATCGCCGGCCAGACGCGCGTGCCGTACTTCGTGCGGGTGATCGGCGCCTCCGGCCAGGTCGTACAGGGCCAGGATTTCACGGCCGATTTCAAACTGTCGGCCGCCAACCCGCGGGGCCAGTCGCAGGAGGAGCTCAACCTCACCCTGCCGTTCAGCCAGATTCAGGAACTGGGCAGCTACCGCATCGCCGTCGGCCTCAGGCCGTCGCAGGACGAACTCGAGTACAACAGGCGGCAAGGCCAGCGCTGATGAGTGCCTATGCCGACAGGCTGGAAGCATTGGCCGCCGAGGCGGCCGATCGCTGTACGGGCTGCGGCAAGTGCTTCGAGGCCTGTCCGACGGCACGCGAAAGCGGGCTCGACGCCGGCGGGGCGGCCCAGCGTGTCGGCGAACTCCTGTCGCTCACGCGCGAGGGCGGGGCCGCGGCGCCGCTGCTCGACCAGTGGCTCGGTGCCTGTGACGGCAGCGCCCAGTGCACCGCCGCCTGTCCCGAGGGCATCAACGTCCGCCAGTGGGTGACCATCGCCAAGATGAAGTCGCTGCAGGCGGCGCGGCCGGTGCAGGAAGGTGCAGCCAACGCCGCCGGCCGGTTCCGCCACATGGCGCAGGCCGTGCGCCTGCTCGCCAGCATGCAGCTGCCGTCCGAGACGCTGAAGAAGATCCTGGCGCCGGCCGAGCGGCGGACTGCCGACGTGTTGTTCTACACGGGCTGCAACGTGTTGCGTACGCCACACATCGTGCTGAACGTCATGGATATCCTCGACGCGCTGGAGCTCGACTTCGACGTGGTCGGCGGCACCGCCCATTGCTGCGGCGTCTACCAGTTCCAGGAAGCCGACCTGCCGACCTACGAGCGCATGGGCCATCGCACCTTCCAGCGCTTCGGCCAGTCCGGCGCCTCCAAGGTGCTGACCTGGTGCCCGACCTGCACCAAGAATTTCGATGAGCTGGAGAAGGACGTCGAGGAACCGTCGTTCGACATGGGACACGTGAGCGAGTTCCTTGCCGCCAACCTCGATGCGCTGAAGGCGCGCTTCAAGGCGGACCAGCCGAAGCGCCGCGTCGTGATCCACGAGCATCAGGGCATCGGCGCCACGGTCGAGAGCATCCGCACCCTGCTGCGCGCCGTGCCCAACCTGGAGCTGGTCGAGCTGCCGCAGGATTCGGGCTTCTCCTATGCCTGCGGCGGACAGGCCGCGAAGTTCAAGGCGCGCGAGCAGGCGATCCATCGTGATCTCGTCATGGGCGCGGTCGATGCCGGCGCCGACACGATCGTCACGATGTATCATTCCTGCCATCGCGCCCTTTCCGGCGCCGAGGCGATCTATCCTTCGCTGAAGGTGGTGAACTTCACCGACGTGCTGGCCGAGGCGCTGGGCCGTGGTGGCCATCCCGACTACTACCAGCTCTACAGGCGCGGCGGCGCGATGGACGAGGCCGTGACGGCCGCGCGCGGCTTCCTGGAGAACAACGGCGTGCGCATCGACGAGAATGCCGTGAAGTCTCTCACCGCCGACATCTTCAACGAAACCGGCATCGGCGGCCCGCGCGAGGCCTTCGTCGAAGCCTTCGGCGCGCTGGCCCGCGAGGGCTGACGGAACTCAGGGCTGTCGTCCTGAGCGCAGCGAAGGACCTAGCGGAGCGGCCAAAGGACTGTGTGGCTGGCGTGAGATCCTTCGCTTCGCTCAGGATGACAAGGATTGAGTAGGGAACCGCAGTGACCGACGTCTGGCTCTTCTCCTACGGCACGCTGCAGCAGGAAGACGTTCAGCTCGCGACCTTCGGCCGGCGGCTCGAAGGTCGTGCCGATGCCCTGCCGGGCTATGCAACGTCGCTGCTCGAGATCCGCGACGCTGAGGTCGTGAAGACCAGCGGCAAGACGCATCACCTGATCGCTCTGCCCTCCGGCCGTGCCGAAGACGAAGTGCCGGGCGTGGTGCTGAGGATTACCGCCGCCGAGCTTGCCGCCGCCGACACCTACGAAGTGTCGGACTACAAGCGCGTCGCCGTGCGCCTGAAGTCCGGCCTCGACGCCTTCGTCTACGTCGCGGCCTGACACCGCCGAACTAGCGGTCGGGGACGGCGAGAACCGCCCAGGCGGCATTGGCGAAGAAGGCCACATGGTCGGAGAGGGGGCCTTCGAAGCGGCCGTAGACCTTGTAGGTCGCGGGCTGCATCACGGTGCCGATGGCGGAGGCGGCCGCGAGGTCGGGGTCTCGCGTTGGGATCTCGCCGGCCGTCATCGCGCTCACGATGACCTCGCGCAAGACATCGACCGGGTTGGGCGTGCCGTTGGGGACCAGCGCCAGGAACAGGTGCTGGGTGAGCAGATGGTAGGCGAACAGGGACCAGTCCCTGTCCGCCCATTCGCAGTAGCAGCGGACGATGGCCTCGATCTTGTCCCGCAGATCCGTGACGGGCCGCTGTGCCTCGGCCAGCGCCTCGGCCAGCGCGCGGTGGTGGCCGAGGAAGATGTCGAGGGCGAGCTGCTCCTTGCTCGGGAAGTAGCGGTAGATCGTGCCCTCGGCGATCGACGCCGCCATAGCGATCTCGCGGGTCGTGGTTGCCGCGACGCCCCGCGCCACGAACAGGGTGAGGGCCGCGCGCTCTACGCGGGCTTTAGTCTCTTCGGCTTTGCCCATACTCCGCATCCTATGAGGGAGCGCTCACTCGGAAAAGAGGGGCTCTCGCTCTCCGTCGACAGCCAGCGCCAGTCGATCACCCAATCGGGTCGCGCAGCCTGTGGAGCTGCGTCGGTGTGAAGCTCGGGGAATTCGCCGAACGAGCCGCGGATGAACATGCAACCTCCACAAGTGAGTAAGCGCTCACATAAATAAGTGAGCAATCACTCAATTACAAGGGGAGATTCGTTTTCCCCGCAATTTCATGGTGCTGCGCGCCTTTGTGCGTGGACGCCGAACGGGGCCCTGCCTATGGTCCGTCCACCCAGACGATCCCTGTGGGAGAGCCCATCCGCGAGGATGGCGCCGAAGGAGCAACCGGCCCCGGAAACTCTCAGGCAAACGGACCGCAGGAGGATGGGTCTCTGGAAAGTGGCGGGCGCCCCATTCGGCGCACGCCCACCGACGAAGTAAGCCGGCCCTCCCAGGGAGGACTCCCGGCGAATCTTTCAGGTCTCCGGACAGAGGGGGTCGCGAACGGCGCAGTCCTTGCGTCGTGAAGGCGCGACTCCGGTCGCGTTCAACGCGACTTCGACGGAGACTCTTTTGACCGAACCCACCGCCGGCCCCCTGAAGCGCACGCCGCTTTACGATCTTCATCGCGAGCTGGGCGCGCGCCTGGTGCCCTTCGCCGGCTATGAGATGCCGGTCCAGTATCCGACCGGCATCCTGGTCGAGCACACTCATACCCGCACCGCCTGCGGCCTGTTCGACGTCTCGCACATGGGCCAGGTGCGTCTCACCGCGAAGCCCGGCCAGAGTGCCGCGAAGGCGATGGAGACGCTGGTGCCGGGCGACATCGCCGGCCTGCAGCCGGGCCAGCAGCGCTACACCCAGTTCACCAACGATGCCGGCGGCATCCTCGACGATCTGATGGTGACCAGCACGGGCGATCACCTGCTGGTGGTCATCAATGCGGCCTGCAAGGACGCCGACCTGGCGCACATGCAGAAGCATCTCTCGGCGACCTGCGAGGTCGAGCCGATGTTTTCGCGCGGGCTTCTCGCACTGCAGGGACCGCAGGCGTCGGCGGTGCTGTCGCGGTTGGTGCCGCAGGTCGCCACCATGAAGTTCATGACCGGCGCCTATGTCGTGATCGACGGCGCTCGCTGTTACGTCACGCGTTCGGGCTACACCGGCGGCGACGGCTACGAGATCTCGACGCCGGCCGAGCAGACCGACGCCATCGCGCGCAAGCTGCTCAGCCATCCCGAGGTCAAGCCGATCGGACTCGGCGCCCGCGATTCGCTCAGGCTCGAGGGCGGGCTCTGCCTCTACGGCCACGACATCGACACGACCACCACGCCGGTCGAAGCGGTGCTGTTGTGGAGCGTCGGCAAGGAGCGGCGCGTGCAGGGCGGGTTTCCCGGCGCCGCGGTCGTCCAGAAGCAGATCGCCGAGGGCTCGACGCGCAAGCGGGTCGGCCTGCTGCCCGAAGGCAAGGCGATCGCGCGCGAGGGCGCGGAGATCGTGATCGGCGGCAAGACCGTCGGCACCGTCACGTCGGGCGGCTTCTCGCCCACGCTGGGGCGCGCCATTGCCATGGGCTACGTCGAGCGCAGCCAGTCAGCCAACGGAACCAAGGTCGATCTGATGGTGCGCGGCAAGCCCGTGCCGGCCGAGATCGTGCCCATGCCTTTCGTCAAACACGCCTACTACCGCGGATAGGAGATCAAGATGGCCGAGACCAAGTACACCGAAGAGCATGAGTGGATCCGCGTCGAGGGCGATGTCGGCACGATCGGCATCACGCAGTACGCCCAGGAGCAGCTCGGCGACGTGGTGTTCGTCGACGTGCCCGCCGCCGGCCGCAAGGTCGCCAAGGGCGAAGCCTGCGCCGTCGTCGAATCGGTGAAGGCCGCTTCCGACATCTATGCGCCGGCTTCCGGCGAAGTCGTCGAGAGCAATGCGGCGCTGGCCGACACGCCGGGCGACGTGAATGCCGAGCCGACGGGCAAGGGCTGGTTCTTCAAGCTGAAGCTCGCCGACAAGGGCGAGCTCGACGGTCTGATGGACGAGGCCGCCTACGAAGCCTTCGTGAAGAGCCTCGGCTAGCCGACCAGACCTCATCCTGAGGAGTGCCCGCAGGGCACGTCTCGAAGGATGGGCCAGGGACAAGGTGCTCGTTCCCATCCTTCGAGACGCATCGCTGCGCGATGCTCCTCAGGATGAGGACATTACTCAAGGAGCAAGAGCCTGATGCGTTATCTCCCTCTCACCGACGCCGACCGCCGCGAGATGCTGAGCGTGATCGGCGCCAAGTCGGTCGACGAGCTGTTCCGTGACGTGCCGGCGTCGGCGCGGCTGGCGGCCAAGGTCGGCGGCCTGCCCGATCACCAGGGCGAACTCGAAGTCGAACGCGCCTTCCAGGGCTTTGCGGCGAAGAACCTGTCGCCGGCCGCGACGCCGTTCTTCATCGGCGCCGGGGCCTATCGCCATCACGTGCCGGCGACCGTCGACTACATGATCCAGCGCGGCGAATTCCTGACCTCTTACACGCCGTATCAACCCGAGATCACGCAGGGCACGCTTCATTACCTGTTCGAGTTCCAGACCCAGGTGACCCTCCTCACCGGCATGGAAGTCGCCAATGCCTCGATGTACGACGGCTCGACCGGCACGACCGAGGCGGTGCTGATGGCCAACCGGGTCACGCGCCGCCACAAGGCGCTGATCTCGGGCGGGCTGCACCCGCAGTATCGCAGCATCATCGAGACCACGGCCAAGTGGGAAGGCTTCACGGCGAACTTCTCGAAGACCGACGCCGAGGGCCTCGAGGACCTGATCGCCGCGGTCGACCGCGACACGTCCTGCGTGGTCGTGCAGAACCCGAGCTTCTTCGGCCATGTCCGCGACTTCACCAAGCTCGCGGAAGCCTGCCACGCCGCCGGGGCGCTGCTGATCGTCGTAGTGACGGAAGTGGTCTCGCTGGGACTGCTGATGCCGCCGGGCGAGATGGGCGCCGACATCGTGGTCTGCGAGGGCCAGTCGATCGGCAACGGGCTCGGCTTCGGCGGTCCCTATGTCGGACTGTTCGCGACCCGCGACAAGTACATGCGCCAGATGCCGGGGCGTCTCGTCGGCGAGACCGTCGATGCCGACGGCAAGCGCGGCTTCGTGCTCACCCTCTCGACGCGCGAGCAGCACATCCGCCGCGAGAAGGCGACGTCCAACATCTGCACCAATGCCGGCCTCTGCGCGCTGGCCTTCACGGTGCATCTCACCCTTCTGGGCGAAGCGGGCTTCACGCGTCTGGCCGAGCTCAACCATGCCAAGGCCTCGCAGCTCGCCGACCGGATCGCGGCACTTCCTGGCGTGACGGTGCTGAACGACAGCTTCTTCAACGAGTTCACGGTGAAGCTGCCCAAGCCCGCGGCCGAGGTCGTCGAAGCCTTGGCGGCCAAGCGCATCCTGGGCGGCCTGCCGGTGTCGCGCCTGATCCCCAACGATCCCTCGGTCGCGAACCTGCTGCTGCTGGCGGCGACCGAAACGGCGACCGACGCGGGCATGGATCCGCTGATCGCCGGCCTGAAGGAGGTGCTGTGATGGTACAGTCGCTCGACCGCAGCCAGGGACGTGCTGGCAGTGTCTCCGCCGGTTCCGTCAACACGCACGGCACCTACACCGGCAACCGCGCGCTCCAGATCGAGGAGCCGCTGATCTTCGAGATGGGCCAGGCCGGACGCTGCGGCGTCGACCTGCCCGAGCCTCCCAAGGTCAAGGAACGTCTGAACGGCCTGCGCCGCAAGGGCGAGATCGGCCTGCCCGGTCTTTCCGAGCCGCAGGTGGTGCAGCACTACACGCGCCTCAGCCAGAAGAACTACGCCATCGACATGGGCGTCTACCCGCTGGGCTCGTGCACCATGAAGCACAATCCCCGCATCAACGAGAAGGTGGCGCGCCTGCCGGGCATCGGCGATCTCCATCCGCTGCAGCCGGTCTCGACCGTGCAGGGCGCGCTGGAGCTGATCGACGGGCTGGCGCACTGGCTCAAGACGCTCACCGGCATGCCGGCCGTGGCGATGTCGCCGGCCGCCGGCGCGCATGGCGAGATGTGCGGCATGATGGCGATCGCCGCGGCCCTCGAGGCCAAGGGCGAACGCGCGCAGCGCAAGACCGTGCTGGCGCCCGAATCGGCGCACGGCACCAATCCCGCGACCGCGGCGGCGCTCGGCTTCGTCGTGAAGCCGATCCCGGCCAACGATCGCGGCCGCGTCGACCTCGCGGCGCTGAAGGCGGCGCTGGGTCCCGACGTGGCGGCGATCATGCTGACCAACCCCAACACCTGCGGCCTGTTCGAGAGCGAGATCGTCGAGATCTCCAAGGCCGTGCACGAGGCGGGCGCCTACTTCTACTGCGACGGCGCCAACTTCAACGCCATCGTCGGCAGGGTGCGTCCGGGCGACCTAGGCATCGACTGCATGCACATCAACCTGCACAAGACTTTCTCGACGCCGCATGGTGGCGGCGGTCCGGGCGCAGGTCCGGTGGTGCTTTCGGCGGCGCTGGCGCCCTATGCGCCTTATCCGTGGATCGTGAAGGACGGCGACACGTGGCGCGTCGCCGAGGATGGCGCGAAAGTCGACGGCACGCCGCTCGGCCGGCTGAAGGCCTTTCACGGCCAGATGGGCATGTTCACGCGCGCGCTGGCCTACATCATGAGCCACGGCGCCGACGGTCTCCGGCAGGTCGCCGAGGATGCGGTGCTCAACGCCAACTACGTGATGGCGGCCCTCAAGGACGTGATGAGCCCGGCCTTCGACGGACCGTGCATGCACGAGGCGCTGTTCGACGACAGCTTCCTCAAGGACACCGGCGTCAGCACGCTCGACTTCGCCAAGGCGATGATCGACGAGGGCTATCACCCGATGACCATGTACTTCCCGCTGGTGGTGCATGGCGCGATGCTAATCGAGCCGACCGAGAGCGTGGCCAAGGAAGATCTCGACCAGTTCATCGGCGCCCTGCGTTCGCTCACCGCGAAGGCCAAGACCGGCACCGCCGCCGAGGACTTCAAGGCGGCACCGCTCTACGCGCCGCGCCGCCGTCTCGACGAGACGCTGGCGGCACGCAAGCCGGTGCTGCGCTGGAAGCCGTCGAACAACCCGCCGGGCACCGATCCGCTGAAGCAGGCGGCGGAGTAGTCAGAACTTCCTCCCCCGCCTTACGGGGGAGGTGGCCCCGGCGCTGTTACAGCGCCTTTGGCCGGAGGGGGAAGGCCACAGGTCTGAACTCTCCCCAACTCAAAGTCATCGCGTTGCCTTCCCCCTCTCAGCCTCCCCCGTATGACGGGGGAGGTGACGAGTTTTTCTTTTCGAGAATGGGACGCAAAGAAAAAGCCCCCGCCTTGCGGCGGGGGCACCAGGTTGCCCGCTTTTGTTTTTTGCGGGCGATCCCTATTTTCGAAAAGTCAGTGCAGACGGCGGGGCAGTTCGGTGATGGCCTCGTCGATCATCGCCTGTGTGCGGCCGCCACCGACCTGGTCCTTGAGCAGGGTGCGCGTGGCGGCGAGCGCCACGTCGACGGCCATGTTGCGCACTTCCCGGGAGGCCTGGGCCTCCGCCTGGGCGATGCGGTCCTTGGCCTGCTGCTCGCGGCGGGCGATCAGCGCTTCGCGCTCCTCGGCGGCGTGCTGCGTGAGGCGCACGGCCTCCTGCTTGGCCTGCGCCACGATGTCCTGGGCCAGCTTGGCCGAGTCGGCGAGGTTCTTCTGAGCGTCGTCACGCGACTTCTGTGCCTCGTTGCGGAGCTTCTCGGCTTCGCCGAGCGTGCGCGCGATGAGGGCGGTGCGGTCGTCGAGGAGCTTGGTCAGCCCCTTGACGATCTGCTTGCCGGCAATCGCCAGGAAGATAACGAAGGAAACGGCAACCCAGAACGTCGGATCGGAGAACAAGCCTCCGCCGCCGCCGTGTGCATCGGCTGCCCATGCGGTACCGATCATGGCTTGCCTGCCTTTGCTGCTTCGTCGACGGCGCGGGCGACCTGCGCGGGATCGGCAGATCCCACCAGCTTGCCCAGCACCGCCGTGGCGATTTCCGTCGACATGTTGCCGAGGCCCGCGAGGGTCTGCGTGCGCTGCTCGCCGATCCGCTTTTCGGCGGCGATGATGTCGGCACCCAGCCGGTCGCTGACTTCATGCAGTTTGGCAGAGGTCTGGGCCGCAGCGGCCTCCGAGGCCTCGCGGATCAGGCCGGAAGCCTGGCCGCGCGCTTCGGCGAGCGCCTTGTCCTGCTCGACACCCGCGGCGCGGGCCGCATCGTTGGCCTTCTGGGCCGCGTCGAGGTCTGCCTGGATCTTGTGCTCGCGGCTTTCGATCGTCTTGCCGATCTTCGGCAGGACGGCCTTGGCCATGAGGAAATAAAGCACGGCAAAACAGACCACCAACCAGAAGATCTGGGTGGGGAATCTGGTTAGGTCGAACTGCGGCATGCCGGCCGCCTGCGCAGCAAACGGCAGCCCGATGAGGGCTGCCGCGGCGACCGAAGTCCGAAGTGCCTGAACGGGCACGATCGAACTCAGGCGAAGAGGGCGATCAGCGCGACGATCAGCGCGAACAGCGCGATGGCCTCGGTGACGGCGAAGCCGATCCAGATGTTGGCGCCGATTTCGGCCTTCGAGGCCGGGTTGCGCGACAGAGCCGTGATGTAGCTCGCCCAGACGTTGCCCACGCCGATGCCGGCGCCGATCATGCCGATGGCGGCGAGGCCTGCACCGATGAACTTGGCGGCTGAAGCGTCCATTTCTATCTCCTGTTTTCTCTTGGCTTTGACGTGATGGATCGATGGATACGGGCGCGGCGACTAGTGCAGATGCAGCGCGTCGTTCAGGTAGATGCAGCAGAGGATCGTGAAGATGTAGGCCTGCAGCAGCGCCACCAGCAGCTCGAGCGCGGTGATCGCCACCAGCACGACGAGGGGGACGACACCGAAGATGCCGAGTGCCACGACGAAGCCGGCCAGCACCTTCAGGAGCACGTGACCGACGGTCATGTTGGCGAACAGTCGGACCGACAGGCTGATCGGACGGCTGAGATAGGAGACCAGCTCGATCGGGATCAGGATGGGCGCCGTGAACAGCGGCGCGCCATGCGGGAAGAACAGGGAGAAGAAGTGCAGGCCGTGCTTGAACAGGCCGATCAGCGTCACGCCGAGGAACACCACCATCGCCATGAAGAAGGTGACGGCGATCTGGGACGTGAAGGTGTAGCCGTAGGGGAGCATCCCGAGGATGTTGCCGAACAGCGTGAAGATGAAGAGCGTGAAGATGAACGGGAAGAATTTCTTGCCGCCGCTGCCGACATTGTCCCGGATCATGTTGGCGATGAACTCGTAGAAGAGTTCGGACATCGCCTGGATGCGGCCCGGGATCATCGCTCCCTTGCCGGCGCCCGCGAGCAGGAGGCCCGACGAGAGGACCACTGCGCCCATCATGAAGATGGCGGAGTTGGTGACGGCGATGTGATGGCCACCGATGCTGAACAGCGGGGCGGTTAGGTCCTGGATAGCAAACTGCTCGAGCGGGCTGGCCACGTTACTCTATCCCCAATTCAGCTCTTCTTCTCATCCTGGGCTGCTTTGCTGCGCCGCTCTTCAGCCTGCGCAACCCGGTAGACGTTCATGAACGCCGCACCGCATCCCAGTATGAACCCCACGATCAGCAGCCAGGGCTTTGTACCCAACCACTGATCAGCCATCAGGCCCAGAAAGGCCCCCGCAACGACGCCCGCCACCAGTTCGACTGCGATCCGCATGCCGACGCCCAGCTTTTCGCCTCCGGCGCCGCCTGTTGCGGGTCTCGACGACTGGCCCGTTCCCTTCTGGTAAGCCTGTCGCACGCCTTTCAGGCGCCGATCCAGCTCGTCAGGGGTCGATTTCCGATCGTCCTCAGCCATAACCGGATGCTCCGCTCCGGGCTTTCCACCGCCACCCCACCAACACGGTGCGGTCACAATGAAAAACGCGCCGGAACCTATGGGCAGGCCCGCGGGGTGTCAAGCGTACGCGACGATGTGACAAGGCCCTGAAATGCAAGCGTTCCGCCGTTCTACCGCTTCAGGACGGAGAACCGGGCGTCGCCGTCGCGCTCGACCTGCGGGACGAGGTCGACCTCCCAGTCCAGGTACTGCCGCATGGCCGCCTCGACATCCTCCTTGAAGTCGTAGGGGCGGTACCAGACGTCGGTCGGCGGATCGGCCATCCGGACATGGCCGGTCTCGACCTCGAGGCCGGCCTCGCGCCAGGCGTTCATACCGCCTGTCAAAACGGCGACAGGCAGACCCGCCGTCAGATTGGCGATTTCGGCCGCCGCGAGGGCGCCGATTTCGGCGTCGGGCGCCACCAGGACGATCCGAGAGGTGCCTGCCTGCCTGGCCAGCATCTCCGCTAGGCTGCGGCCCAAGTTGGCACGCACGGCGAACCAGGCGCCGGGCACGTGGCCGTCGCGATATTTGAGGCTGGTGTCGAGATCGACCACCAGGGTGGTGGCCAGCGCCTTCTGCAGCTCGGCTGCGGTCACGGTCGCGACCTTCGGGACCGCGAAGCCTGCCGGGTAGCGCGGCTCGGCTTCCGTCGTGAGTTCGGCCGCGGCGGGCGTATGGTCGAGCACGTAGGTCTCGTTCCAGCCCATCTGCAGCAGCCAGTGTGCCGTCATGGTGGCGCGCACGCCGTCATTGTCGTGCAGCACGATCATGGCGTTGCGGGCGCCGACATACTGGTCGGTGGCCTGCACGAGCTGGCCGCCGGCGGCATGGCGGAAGCCCGGGAGATGGCCCTTTGCGTATTCGGCGGGGTCGCGCACGTCGAGGCGATAGAGCGGGCCGCCCTTCTGCTCGAGCGCGGCGAGGCCGGCTCTGTCGATCCTGCGGATCCCCATTCTGGTGGCGACGTTCGCCGCGGCGGCCTGGGCGAACCTGGCGGCCTCCGGTCCCTGGGGACCGAAGCTCCTGGTCTCGCCGCGCGCCACCTGGAGGCCGGCCAGGTGCCAGCCCATCGTGCCGTTCTTCAGCGCCATCACCTTGTTGGGCAGGCCGGCGTTGATCAGCGACTGCGCGCCGATGATCGAGCGCGTGCGCCCCGCGCAGTTGACGACGACCAGCGTCTCCGGCCGCGTCACGAAGTCCTTCACGCGATAGACCAGCTCGGCGCCGGGGCAGTCGATGCCGCCGGGGATCGACATGTTGGTGAATTCCGGCAGCGGCCGCGAATCCAGGATCACCATGTCGGCCTTGTCGTCGATCATCTTCTGCACGTCGGCCGCATCGATGCGCGGCGTGTCGTTGCCGTGCTCGACCACCTCGCCGAACGCCTTGCTGGGCACGTTGACGCCGGTGAAGACCTCGAAACCCGCGTCGCGCCAGGCTTTCAGGCCACCCGCCATGACCGCGAGGTTGGTGTAGCCGAGCCCCGAAAGCGTCGCGGCGGCACGGTTGGCGCGGCCCGCCTGGCCCGCTTCGCCGTCGTCCATCAGCACGATGCGCGTGTCCGGATCGGGCAGCAGGGCGAGTGCCCGCGGCTCGAGGCGGGAGAGGGGGAGCGGCGTCGCGAACAGCGGATGGCCCTGGGTCGAGAACTCGCCTTCCTCGCGCACGTCGAAGAAAGCGAAGACTTCGCCGGACTTCAGCATCGCCTTGACCTGCTGGACCGTGAGCAGCGGCGTGAGGATCTTCGGCTTGGCCATGAAGCGCTTGGCGGTGCCGGTCTTCAGGTCGACGGTCTGGCGACCGGGCAGATGTTCGAGGCTGAGGCCATAGAAATGAAGATGCAGGGCATTGCCTGAGTCGACCGGTGTCTCGATGTGGTGGAAGTCGTCGGGCAGGAAGGCGATCACGTCGCCGCGCTTCAGCGTCTTTTCCTTCGACGGGGCTTCGCGCAGCTGCACCACGCCTTCCTGTGCGCCATTGTCGAGGCGTTCGTAAACCACGTTGCGCTCGGCGCCGTGGACGCCGGCGATGATCGCCCAGGTCGTGTGATTGTGCGGCGGGACCTTCTTGCCGGCGCCACCGGCCGAGGCATAGAGCGCGAAACGATGGTCGGGATCTTCGCTGAGACGATAGATGCCGCCCTCGGCGCCCAACGGGAATTCCTCCTGCGGGAAGAGGTCGGCGCGGCTGGCCAGCGACGAGAGAAGTCCACCGATCTTCTCGAGGTTGGCGTAGGTCACGCCGTCCTTCTCGATGGTGCGGGCCTCGTCGATCAGGCGCCGCACGGCTGCGGCACGCTCTTGATGCAGGTTCATTCGGTCCTCCGTTGCGGACAGTATAGCCGCACCCACCCTGATCGCCGCACCCTTGTCGTATGGGCCGGAGTCAAACTACGGTGGGCCATGCGAACGACCGTTTCCGTCCTTCTGATCGGGGCGGCTGCCCTGATGGCGGCCTCCGCCTCGGCCCAGACCGCCAAGAAGCCTGTCCAGACCCAGGCGACCAAGCCTGCGACCACCAAGGCCGCCGCCACCCGGCCGGCGGCGCGGCCATCGGCACGCCCGGCGCCGCGCGCCGCGGTCTATGTGCCGCCGCCGCCCGTCCTCGAACTCGACGAGGCTGCAGTCGTTGCCGACCTGCCGACCGTTCTGGATAACGAAACGCGCGACCGCTACCGCCGCATTTTCCAAGCGCAGCAGTCGGGTGCCTGGGCGCAGGCCGACGACGAGATCCGGCAGCTCTCGGACAAGACCCTCATGGGATATGTCGGCGCCCAGCGCCTGCTCAGCCCCAACTATCCCGCCCGCTACGAGCAGCTTGCCGCCTGGCTTCAGGACTACAACGACAATCCAGACGCGCCGGCGATCTACCGGCTGGCGCTGGCGCGTCGCACCCCGGGTGGCGCGGAACTGACGCCCGCCACGTTCGTCGGCTTCACGCAGGGCTCGCCCAACTTCGCGGCCGCCCGCACCGTCAACGGCGCCGATGGCGGCCGCGCGGCCGAGCTGCGCTCGCGGTTGCAGAGCATGGCCGACGATGGCGGCTTCAACGCCGCGTTCGTCCTGCTCGATCGCAAGTCGTCGACCGAGATTCTCGGACCCCAGGAGGTCGAGTTGTGGCGCGGCCGCCTGCGCACCCGCCAGCTCGAAGCCGATCCGCAGCGCGGCGTGCAGATCCCCGTCGAGGCCAGCATGCCGCCCGACGCCAACTGGAACGCCGCCATGACGGCCTTTACGCGCGGCGACATGGCCGAGGCCGCCCGCCGCTTCGAACTGGTCGCTGATGCCTCGCCCGACCGGGCCTCGTCCTGGACCCTGTCCGCCGGCTCGTTCTGGGCCGCCCGCGCCAACCTGCTGGCCGGCAATCCGCAGAAGTACGCGCCCTATCTGAAGCGGGCGGCGCTGCATGGCAGCACCTTCTACGGGCTGGTCGCCCAGAAGGCGCTGGGCATGCAAATCCAGCCCGACTTCGACGTGCCGCCGCTCGACCGGCGCCGCGCCGACCTGCTGCGCAACGACCGCGCGGCGCGCCGGGCGCTGGCGCTGCTGCAGCTCGGCGCCACCACGGCTGCGGAGCGCGAGCTGTTCGCCGCGTCGATCGACAACGATCCGCGCTACGTCGAGGCGGTGATGGCGCTGGCGCTGAAGGCGCAGCTGCCGGCCCTCGCGGTGAAGGTCGGCAATGCCAACTGGGACCAGCGCCACAACATCAAGGGTTATGACGGCGGCATGTATCCGCTTCCGCCGTGGCAGCCGTCGAGCGGGGCGATCGTCGACCGCGCGCTGGTCTATGCCTTCATGCGCCAGGAATCGGCCTTCAATCCCAAGGCGCGCTCCGTCGTCGGCGCCATGGGGCTGATGCAGCTCATGCCGGCGACGGCCCGCGCCGTCTCGGCGCGCTATGCGCCGGAGACGGCGGGCGCCAACCCGTGGGATCCGTCGGTCAACATGTCGCTCGGCGAGGCTTATATCTCGATGCTGCTGAACGAGACCGACGGCAATCTCGTGCGCACCACCGCCGGCTACAATGGCGGGCCGGGCAACGTGATGCGTTGGGACAATTCCCTGAATGCCTCGCAGGATCCGCTGCTCTACATCCAGTTGATCCCGCTCCACGAGACGCGCGACTTCGTGCAGCGCGTGCTGACCAACTACTGGATCTATCAGGCCCGGCTGGGGCAGCCGACGCCGTCGCTCGACCAGATCGCCTCGCACGACTGGCCCCGTTACACCCCGCAGGATGGAACCCGCTGAGCATGTTGCCGCTTTCAGGCGTACGCGTCGTCGAATTCTGCCAGGTCCTGGCCGGCCCCTACTGTGGAATGCTGCTGGCCGATCTCGGCGCCGAGGTGATCAAGGTCGAGCCGCCGGAAGGCGACATGATGCGGCAGTGGCCGCCGATCAGTGAGGGCTACAGCGAGAACTTCGCTTCCATCAACCGCAACAAGCGCTCGGTCGTGCTCGATCTCAAGGACCCGGCGCAGAAGCAGGCGGCGCGCCAGCTCATCCTGTCGGCCGACGTCGTGCTGGAGAACAACCGGCCCGGCGTGATGGACCGGCTCGGTCTCGGCTACGAATCCTTCCGCGCCGAGAAGCCCGGCCTCGTCTACTGCTCGATCTCGGCCTTCGGCCAGTCCGGCCCCCGCTCGAGCGAGGGCGGCTTCGACGTCACCGTGCAGGCGATGAGCGGCATCATGAGCGTGACCGGCGAGCCCGACGGCGCGCCGGTGAAATGCGGCGTGCCGGTCTCCGATGTGGGCACCGGCCTCTATGCCGCGCTGACCGTCGCGTCGATCCTCCGGCGGGTCGCCGGCGGCGGACCGGGCGCGCATATCGACGCCTCGATGCTGGGCTGCAGCCTCGGCATGGCCGCGCTGCAGACCAGCGAGTTCTTCGGCACCGGGAACGATCCGAAGAAGCTGGGCTCGGCTCATCCGCGCAACGCGCCCTACCAGGCCTTCAAGGCGGCGGACGGACATTTCGTGATCGCCGCCGGCAACAACAAACTGTGGGAAGCGGTGACCAGGGTCGTTGACCGTCCCGACCTGCTCGCCGATCCGCGCTTCGCGACGACCCAGTTGCGCGCCGCAAATCAGGTGGCGCTCAAGGACCTGCTCGAAGTCGAGTTCGCGAAGAACGGCGTCGATCACTGGCTGGCGGCCTTCGAGAAGGCCGGCGTGCCGCAGGGGCGCATCAATACCTACAGCCAGATCCTCGCCGACCCGCAGGTCGCGCACATGGGATGGGTCGAGGAGATGGAACTACCCTCGGGCGTGAAGACCAAGACCTTCGGCAGCCCGGTCCGGATCTCCGCCACCGACATCTCGAAGCGGCGCGATCCGCCGGGCCTCGGTGCCGATACCGAGACGATCTTCGGAACAAACTTCAAGGGAAAGGCCGCGCTATGAGCATCGACCGCCTGCGTCGCTTCATCGGCGACATGACCTCGCTTACGGGCGGCGCCTGGCAGGACAAGGACGAGAATGCGATCGTCGAAGTCGGCGCGAAGCTTCTGGGCGAGCTGGTGAAGCACGACGACTGGCTGCCCGAGCAGGCGGCCAAGGTGCCGGCGCATGGCTATGCGCAGAACCTGCTGTGGTGCGATCCGTTCGAGCGCTTCTGCGTCGTGAGCTTCGTGTGGGCGCCGAAGGCCAACACGCCGGTGCACGATCATGAGATGTGGGGCCTGGTGGGCATGCTGCGCGGCTCGGAGACCTCGCTGGCCTTCACGCGCGATTCCGAGACCGGCGTGCTGGTGCCGGGCGAGCTGAGCAAGCTCGAGCCCGGCGATGTCGAGGTGCTGGTGCCGGCGCCACGCAATCCCAAGGGCGACATCCACCAGGTCACCAACGCGCTCGACGATCGCGGCTCGATCAGCATCCATGTCTATGGCGGCAACATCGGCGCGGTGCGTCGGCACACGTTCGACGTGAAGACGGGACAGCCCAACCTCTTCGTGTCGGGCTACACCAACCGCGAGCAGCCCAATATCTGGGACCGCTCGGCCGAGGTGCGCGCGGCCTCCTGAGAATTCGCGTAACGGCACGTCTCACTTGACCTGAAGCGGGCCCGGCAAGCACTGTCCTTCCCTACAAAAAAAGGGAGGCAAACAGGATGCATCGTAGAACCGTATTGAAGGGCGGCACCGCCCTCGCGGCCATGACTGTGGCCGCTCCCGCGATCGGCCAGTCAGCCAAGTGGCCGGCGCGCGAGATCTCGCTGATCAATCCCAACGCGCCGGGCGCCTCGACCGATCTCACCGCCCGCATCATTGCCCAGGCGCTCGAGAAGCGGCTGAACGCGACGGTCATCGTGAAGAACGTGGTGGGCGGCGCCGGCGCGCTCGGGCCGACCACGCTCGCCCAGTCGACGCCCGACGGCCACACGATCGGCCTGGTGGCGATCTCGAGCCACGTCGCGGTGCCGAACATGATGAACGTCGCCTACGATCCGTGGAAGGCGTTCGACATCATCGGCCAGGTGGCGGCCCTGCGCTACGGCATCGGCGCGCGCGCCGACGGGCCGATCAAGTCGATCGAGGACCTCGTCAACCAGGGCAAGCAGAAGCAGCTCACCTACAGCTCCAACAACGTCACCAATGTGGTGGCGATGTTCCAGCTCGCCAAGCTGAGTGGCGCCAAGTTCCGCTGGGTCGTGTTCCCCGGCGGCGTCGAATCGGTGACGGCGGCGATCGGCGGCCATGTCGATGCCGTGATCCAGACCGTCTCCGAGATGCGGCCGCAGATCGAGGCCGGCAAGCTGCGTTTCCTCGCCTCCGCGGCCGAGGCGCGCTGGCCCGACTATCCCGACGTGAAGACGCTGCGCGAGCTGGGCTACGACGCGGTCAGCAACGGACCGTTCGGCTATGCCTTCCCCAAGGGCGTCGATCCGGCCATCCAGGAGCGCATGAGCAAGGCGCTGGCCGACGTCATGAAGGACGAGTCCGTGACCAGCCAGATCGCCAAGCTCGGCATCCAGCCGGTCTATCGCGACGGCAAGGCGTACGGCGATCTGTTGAAGACGATCGAGACGGAACTCGTGCCGATCCTCAAGGAAACCGGCATGGCCAAGAAGGCATGATCAGGTTGGGCGGCACGCGGATCGCCACGCTCGGCCTGCTGGCCGCGGCGCTGGTCGGCCTGTGGAAGGCGATAGAGTTGGAGAGCTGGGGCTTCGACGGCCCCGGCCCCGGCTTCTTCCCGCAGCTCATGGCCGGCATCTGCGTGGCGCTCGCCCTCGTCGTCCTGGCCTTCCCGGGCCAGGCCGGCGAGACCGAGGGCGGCGACACCGACGACGTCGAGGCGACGAAGGAATCGAACCGGACCTTCGCGATCTATATCGCCACCTTCGCAGTGTTCGCGCTGGGCGCCACGTATGCCGGCTTCGTCGTCACGACCGTCGCCGTGACCGTCGTCATCATGCGCTTCGCCGAACGGCGGACGTGGTTGCCCTCGATCGGCTACGGCATCGCCTGCGCCGCCGTCGGCCTCGTGTGCTTCGGCTGGCTGCTGCGCGTCGATCTGCCGGAAGGCCCGATCGAGCGCACCTTCTACACCTACGTTCGCTGAGGCCCGCCCCATGGAAGCGCTGCTGGGTGGCTTCGCCACCACGCTGACCCTCGACAACCTGTTCTACTGTTTCGTCGGCGCGTTCCTTGGCACCGTCGTCGGCATCCTGCCGGGACTGGGGCCGCTCACCACCATCGCCATCCTGCTGCCGATCACGTTCAAGATGGACGTGACCTCGGCCATCATCATGCTGTCGGGCATCTATTACGGCGTGGCCTATGGCGGCACCGTGACCTCGGTGCTGATGCGCATCCCGGGCGAGGCCTCCTCGGTCGTGACCTGTCTCGACGGCTACGAGATGGCACGCAAGGGACGCGCCGGCGCGGCGCTGGGCATCGCGGGCATCGGCTCGTTCTTCGCCGGCACGGTCGGCGTCATCGGCATCACCTTCCTGTCGCCGCCGCTTGCCGAGCTCGTCATCAAGTTCGGTCCCGCCGAATACGCCATGCTGATGCTCGCGGGCCTCACCATGGTCACCTACATGTCGAGCGGCTCGCTGCCACGGGCGCTGCTGATGGCGGCCTTCGGCCTGCTGCTCGGCACGATCGGCAGCGATCCCCTCAACATGACGCCGCGGCTCACCTTCGGCATCCTGGCGCTGGGCGATGGCGTCAATCTCGTGCCGCTGGCGATCGGCCTGTTCGGCCTCTCCGAAGTGCTGTTCATGGCGCGACAGAAGCCCGACGACATGAAGGTCCTGCCGCCGCCCTCGCACCTGCTGGGCTTCATGCCCTCGCGCGAGGAGGCGCGGCGCTCGGTCGGCCCGGTCGTGCGCGGCACCGTCATGGGCTTCCTGGTCGGCCTGCTGCCCGGCGGCGGCGCGGTGCTGGCCTCGTTCCTGTCCTACGGCATGGAGCGCAAGCTCTCGAAGAATCCCGAGGAATTCGGCAAGGGCGCCGTCGAGGGACTGGCCGGGCCGGAATCGGCCAACAATGCCGGCACCGCCGGCGCCTTCGTGCCGCTGCTCTGCATGGGCATCCCCGCGAATGCGGTGACGGCGCTGCTGCTCGGCGCCTTCATCATCCACGGCGTCACGCCGGGCCCGACCATCCTGGAGCGCCAGCCCGAGATCTTCTGGGGCGTCGTGGCCAGCATGTATATCGGCAACATCATGCTGCTGATCCTGAACCTGCCGCTGATCGGCCTGTTCGTGCGCATCCTCGACATCCCGCGCGCCTATCTCACGCCGATGATCCTCGCGGTCTGCCTGATCGGCGTCTATTCGTCGAACGGCAATCCCGCCGACGTGGTGATCGCGGTGATCTTCGGCTTCGTGGGCTACGGCCTGCGCCGCCACGGCTTCGATCTCGGTATCGTCATCCTGGCCTACGTGCTGGGCCCGATCTTCGAGCGCTCGGTGCGCCAGTCCCTGGCGATCTCCGACGGCGACCCGACGATCTTCCTGCACAGCTATCTGTCGGCGGGCTTCGCGATCGTGGCCGTGCTGCTGCTGCTGGCGGGGTTGTGGCCGAAAAAGAAGAAGGCGGCCGGTTAGGGCCGCCTTCGGAAGACTTCTTATCCATTCTGCACGGAGCGGGCTCTCGCGCTTGATGACAAGCGCTGCCGCCCGCCCATCCTCACAAGCTAATGCTTGTGAGGATGGGGATGCGTGGGATCGACCCAGTAGACTTCCTCGACCTTCTCGGCCGGTGTGATGTCGATGTTGATCGCGACCGCCTCGTTGTCGGAGCGCACGAGCACGCATTCCAGCGGCTCGGTGTCCGAGGCGTTGATCTCCTGGTGCGGCACGTAGGGCGGCACGTAGATGAAGTCGCCGGGACCGGCCTCGGCGACGAACTGGAGCTCGTCGCCCCAGCGCATGCGGGCGCGGCCCTTCACGACGTAGATCACGCTCTCCAGGTGCCCGTGATGGTGGGCGCCGGTCTTGGCGTGGGCATGGATGGTCACCGTGCCGGCCCACAGCTTCTGGGCGCCGACGCGGGCGAAGTTGATGGCCGCGGCCCGGTTCATGCCCGGGGTCTGGGCGGTGTTGGTGTCGAGCGATCCGGCGGGGATGACCCGCACGCCGTCATGCTTCCAGTCGGTGGGGCCGGTCATGATATCTCCGAGCTTTGAGTGTCAGCTTCTCTAGGCGGTGTTTTCGGAAGCAATGAAGGGGATTGTGGGGCGAATTTACAGCCGGCAATCACTAAAACGCCGCTCCGGAGAGTCAATGGAAAGTCCTGATGGCTTTCGGGCGGCGCGAGGAAAAATCCTTCGGTGGCGTCTATCGGCTCTGCGATGGCGAACATCGAAGGATGCCGAGTCCTGGAGTATAGTGAACCCATGAATCGCATCGACGAAACCAAGCCCTTCAAGCCGGTGAACATCGCCGTTCTCACGGTTTCCGACACGCGCACGCTCGAGACCGACAAGTCGGGCGACACGCTGGTCGAGCGCATCGCGCGCGACGGCCATGTCCTGGCCGACCGCGCCATCGTCACCGACGACATCGCGCTGATCCGCGCGCAGGTGCAGAAGTGGATCGACGATCCAAGCATCGAGGTCGTGATCTCGACCGGCGGCACCGGCGTCACCGGGCGCGACGTCACGCCGGAGGCGCTGGAGGCCCTGTTCGAGAAGAAGATCGAGGGCTTCGGCGAAACCTTCCGCTGGATCAGCTTCCAGAAGATCGGCACCTCGACCATGCAGAGCCGCGCCACGGCGGGCGTCGCCAACGCGACGTACATTTTCGCCTTGCCGGGCTCGACCGGCGCCTGCAAGGACGGCTGGGACGACATCCTGCGCCAGCAGCTCGACATCCGCTTCCGCCCCTGCAACTTCGCCGAACTGATGCCGCGCCTCAACGAAGGCAAGCTGCCACGCAGTGGCTGACATCCGAATCCCCCTCATCCTGAGGGGCGCGCCGGAGGCGCGCGTCTCGAAGGATGGGCCACACACAAGGTGCTTGTTCCCACCCTTCGAGACGGGCGCTTCGCGCCCACCTCAGGGTGAGGGATCATGACTGACGTCCTCGCCGCGATTCGCGAGGGCGAGGTGCTGCCGGCGACTGGGACGGCGCATGGTCACGTACGGCTGAAGGACGGACGGCTCGCGCGGATTGCCTATGCCTACGAAGACGATCCGACGGCGGCTGTGCGATTGCACCTGCAAGCGGAAGCCTTTCGTCATCTCGCGCCGGCGGAGCGCACGCCGAAGCTCCACGAGGTGATCGAGCCGCGGCCCGGACGGCCCGGCGGGGCCTTGATCGTCGATTTCATCGAGGGCCGGGCGCCACGCCTGCCGGACGAACTCGACGCGATGGCCGATACGCTGGCGCGGCTTCATTCGCTGCCGCTGCCCACAGCGGGCTCGCCGATCCCGCGCCAGGACAATCCGTTCCGTACGACGCTCGATGTCGTGGAGCAGGGCGCCCAGCGTTTTCTCGACAAGGCGGTCACTGACGTGGTCGCACGAGCGGAGATCGCCGAAGAAATCGAACTGATGCGGGACATGGCGACAACGATGGCAAGCCGACCGCAACCTCTGTCGATCGCCCTGGCCGACACGCATCCCGGCAACTTCATCGTCGATGGCGACGGCCTCGCCTGGTTCGTCGATCTGGAAAAGGTCCATGTCGGTTCGCCGGCGATCGATCTCGCGCACGCGACGCTGCCGACCTCGACCGTGTGGCATCCCGCTGTCGGAAAAGTTCTCTCCCTTGCCGAGGTGGGGCACTTTTGCGAAACCTACCTCGCGCAGATCGGCGAGACTCGTGCCGCCGAATTGCGCCCCTGGCTGCAGCCGATGCGCCGGCTCACTTGGCTGCGCACCACCCTGTTCATGGCGCGCTGGAAGGTGCAGACCGAGGCGCCGCGCGATCCGTCCGATCCTTCGCAATGGAGCGACGCCGGCCTGTCGCCCGCAATGAGGGACCATCTGCGCTCGCGGATCGCCCTGTCGTTCGAGCGCGAGACGATCCGCTCGATCCGTGCGGAGTGGCTATAGCGGCTTCACCATGCGCAGCGTCTCGGTCTGGAAGCCGCGGCGCTCGTAGAACTCCACGGCGTGGAGATTGTCGGCGAACACGTCGAGGCAGAGGAATCGGTAACCCTTTGCGCGCGCCCAGGTCTCGGCCGCCTGCATCATCAGGTGCGCAATGCCCTGGCCCTCGGCCTCCTCGGTGAGCGCCAGCAACGAGACATAGCCGCAGGGCTCGTCCGTCACCCCGTCCTTGAACGGGCGCATGTGGATGTAGCCCAGGCGCTTTCCGTCGGCCGACCAGGCGATGAGCGTTTGTGCCGCCGGGTCGACGGTGGCGAAGGTCGAGGTCATGTAACGGTCCTGGAAGCCGTCCATGGCGGCCTGGTCGTGCCAGGCGGGGCCGGGCACGCCCGACAGGCGCGGCGAGAGGCTGTGCAGGAAGTCTCGATCCTCGGGGCGGGCGGGGCGTAACTCGATGGCAGTCATGATTCCTCTCTAGGGGTGGTCCTATGCGGAGACAATGAACCCCTAGAGACAGTGGCTTGACTCGTTCTCTTTTTGTTCTATGACTCGGCATATGAAAGAGCCCGTCACGCCGCTCTATCCGGACGATCAGATCGCCGAGCCGCAGCACAACGGGCGCGGGGCGCTCAGCAACGCGACCAGCCGCTATGACGACGAGAAGCGTATCCGCACCAACGACGGCTGGGACATCGAGGACGAGCTGCCGCCGCTGCGCACCACGCTGACGAAGGATGCCACCCGCACCATCATCGCGCGCAACAGCTCGCCCGACATTCCCTTCGACCGCTCGATCAATCCCTATCGCGGCTGCGAGCATGGCTGCATCTACTGCTTCGCGCGGCCGACCCATGCCTATCTCGGCCTGTCGCCCGGCCTCGATTTCGAGACGAAAATCCTGTTCAAGCCCGAGGCGGCGGCGCTGCTGACCGCCGAGTTGGCTTCGCCGAAATATCGCTGCGACGTGGTGGCGATGGGTACCAACACCGACCCCTACCAGCCGGTCGAGCGCGACCTCAAGATCACACGCCAGATCCTGCGCGTGCTCAGCGACTTCAACAATCCCGTCGGCATCGTCACCAAGAACCATCTGATCACCCGCGACATCGACATTCTGGGTGACATGGCCAAGCGCAACCTGGCCGAGGTGTTCCTCTCGGTGACCACCCTCGATCGCGACCTCGCACGCACCATGGAGCCGCGCGCCTCGGCCCCGCATCGAAGGCTCGATGCGATCCGCGAACTCGCGGCGGCCGGCATTCCGGTGGGCGTGATGACGGCGCCGATGATCCCCGGCCTCAACGATCACGAAATGGAATCGATTCTCGATGCGTCGGCGGCGGCCGGCGCCACGCGCGCGGGCTATACGGCGCTGCGCCTGCCGCTCGAGATCAAGGAGCTGTTCGAGGAGTGGCTGCGCGCCAACCGGCCCGGCCGTGCCGACCGCGTCCTGTCGCTGATCCGCCAGATCCGCGGTGGCGAACTCTACAAGGCGGAGTTCGGCACGCGCATGAAGGGCGAGGGCCCGATCGCGCAGCTCTTGAGCAAGCGGTTCGCCGCCGCGGTCAAGCGCCTCGACCTCAACCGCGTCCGCTACCGCCTCGACACGATGCGCTTCGCGGTGCCCGCCGCCGCCCGCACGGCGTTGGTCGACGCCAAGCGCGACGCAAGGCAGATGAGATTGTTTTAGAGGAGTGACGTCATGGCCGACGAACTGATCCTGTTTACGCATCCGCAGTCGCGCGGAGCGATGGTCCATTGGATGCTGGAGGAGATTGGCTGTCCCTACCGGCTCGAGGTGAAGCAGTTCGGGCCCGACATGAAGTCACCCGAGTATCTCGCCATCAATCCGATGGGCAAGGTGCCGGCGCTCCGCCACGGCAACACGGTCGTCACGGAGAGCGGTGCCATCCTCTGCTACCTCGCCGACCTCTTTCCCGAGGCGAAGCTCGCGCCGCCGCCTGCCGAGCGCGGCGCCTACTACCGCTGGATGTTCTTCGTCTCCGGCTGCGGCGAGCCGGCCCTGGCCAACAAGGCTGCCGGCTGGAGTCCCGATACGCCGGAGCTGCAGGTGATGTTCGGCTACGGCTCGTATGAGCGCACCCTTGAGACCGTTGCCCAGGCGGTTGCGGAGCGGACCACCATCGCTGCCGACCATTTCACCGCGGCCGACCTCTACATGGCGTCGTTCCTGCACTGGGGCATGATGTTCGGCGGCATCGAGAAGCGGCCGGTGTTCGAGGACTATGCCGAGCGCCATGTCGGGCGGCCGGCAGCCCTGCGCGCGCAGGAGCAGGGGGCAAAGCTCATGGCCTCCATGGCCACGTCGAGCTGACGGCGCGGGCGCCGATCAGGTCGCGAGCAGGAGCGTCCTCACCAGCGGCAGGGTCACGAAGGCGAGGACGGTGTCGACCATGATGACGAAGGCCAGCGTCTCTTCGTCGAGCTTGAACTTGCCGGCAATGATGAAGGACAGGAGCTGGCTCGGCATCGCGGCTTCCAGGATGGCGGCGTTGGCGTAGACGCCCGAGAGCCCGAGGGGGCCCACGGCGCTCGCGACGACGAACGGCGCGAAGGCCAGCTTGATCGCCGAGACGGGGAGGGCCAGCGCCATCAGCTTGGTGGCCGAGAAGCGCAGCGCCATTCCGAGCGACAGCATCATGATGCCGCTGACCGCCACGGCGAGGATCGACGCGGCATCCATGACAACGGCCGGGCAGGGCACGCCCGAAACCTTCCAGAGGATGGCAGCGACCAGCGCCCAGATCGGCGGCAGCTTCAGGGCCTCCAGTGCGGTCCGGCGGAAGGTGATCGGTTCTTGGCTGCCATAGGCGATGGCGATCATGGCGCCGATCGTGAGGTTGAGCGACGACTTGGTGACCTCGAACAGGACCGAGACTTCGGAAACCTGGTCGGCCTGACCGGGAAAGATGCCGAGCAGCACGGGCAGGCCGAGATAGGTGACGTTGCCGAACGCCGCGCCCAGCATCATCGCGCCCTTGGTCGGGCCGGGGATCGGCAGGAAGTGGAACACCACGAAACCCACCGCCAGGCACGACAGCGTGCCGATCGCGGCCAGGGCGGGGATTTCGAGGAACAGGCGGCTGATCGTGCCGTCCATGACGGTCCGGAACACCAGCGCCGGCAGGAAGACGTAGAGGACCAGCTTGTTCATCGACTGGCGGGTCTGCTCCATGCCGGGAATGAAGTGGCGGAGCAGGGCGCCCACGAGGGCGATGGCGGCGAGAGGCAGGAAGGCAGCGATCATCGGGGCCGAACTCTAGTCGAGGAACTCCACTTTCGGCCACAGGTCGCGCCAGCGCTTGGCCTCGACCCGGGCATCGTACTCGTGGCGTCGGGTTCGGCCGTACGGGGTCGGGCGGCAGCGCAGGTTCAGGAGATCGTCGGTGCCGAGCGGGGCGATGACGGTGAGCGCGTCGTCGGCTTCGAGGCGCACGCCGATTCCGGTCACCGTCTCCAGCCAGCAGGTCATCGCGTCGGCGGTGTCGCGATGTGGCGGCAGTTCCTTCCAGACATGCATGCGCGCCTGGTTTCGCACCTGCCAGGGTAGGCCCGGCAGCAGCGCTTCGAGTTGGCGTTCGAACGCCGCCTCGCTCTCGCGTGAAACGTCGTCGGCATCGAAATAGATGACGTCGATATCCACAGGCAGGCGCGCCGGCACGATGGCATGCAGATGGTCCCAGACGCGATTGCGCACGAATCCCGCGGCAATACACCAGTCCGGTAATTCGAGTGTGCGCACCGCACGTAGCTGTTCCATCGCGATGGTGTCTTCTGCGATGATGCGGGCGACCGGGGACATGGCCCAGTCTAGCCGGCCTCGATGGGGATAATGCCAAGCTTTCGATTCGAACTGCGTTGTGAGGGGCGTGTGGCCGGCATCGACGAGGCCGGCCGCGGGCCCTTGGCCGGGCCGGTCTATGCAGCGGCGGCAGTCATCGACCGGGCGCGCGCGGCGCGCAAGCTGCTGCGCATGATCGACGATTC
Source organism: Reyranella sp. (assembly GCF_965279625.1). Taxonomy (GTDB): domain Bacteria; phylum Pseudomonadota; class Alphaproteobacteria; order Reyranellales; family Reyranellaceae; genus Reyranella. Next base: position 2,493,981 of record NZ_OZ257251.1, on the reverse strand, counting down.
CAAGAAGCTGACGCTCGAACAGCGCGAGGAGGCCTATGAGGCGATGATCGCCTCGGGCGTCGTGCAGTTTGCCGTGGCCGAGGCGAGTGTCGAGGAGATCGACCGCATCAACATCCTGCAGGCGACTTATCTCGCCATGCGCCGCGCCGTGCAGGCGCTCGTCGAGCAGCCGGAAGTCGTGCTGGTCGACGGCAATCGCGCGCCGCCGCAACTGGGCTGCCGTGCCGAAACCATCGTCGGCGGCGATGCGCATTCCTATTCGATCGCCGCCGCCTCGATCTTCGCCAAGGTGACGCGCGACCGCTACATGCACGCGCTCGCGGTGACCTATCCGGGCTACGGCTGGGAGACCAATCGCGGCTACGGCAGCCAGCAGCATCTCGAAGCGCTGTCGCTGCTCGGTCCGACCCCGCACCACCGGCGCAGCTTCGCGCCGGTCACGCGCCTGGTGTAAGGCGTGGGCCTCGGATCGATCCGCAATCTCGACTACGTGGTCCTGCTCTGTGAGGACCTCGCTCGTGCGCGGCAGTTCTATCTCGACGTGATGAAGTTCCGCCTGGAGCGCGAGACGCCGCGCTGGGTGAGCTTCCATGTCGGCTCGGGCCTGCTCTGCCTTAGGCCGCGCAGCCTCGAAGGCGTCTTCCAGGACGGGCCCGGTGCGCCCTCGGGCTCGGCTTCGGTTCAGCTCGCCTTCCGCGTCGCGCCGCCCGAGATCGACGAGATCCAGGCCGAGCTGGCAGCCGCCGGCGTCGACCTCATGGGCCCGCCGCGCGACATCCCGGCCTGGGGCCATCGCGCGATCTTCTTCCGCGACCCCGACGGCAACGTCATCGAGATCTACGCCGAAGTCTGACGGCAGGAGAATCAACGTGCTCAAGCTCTACTACACCGCCAGTACCTGCTCGCTCGCCACGCACATCGTGCTGGAGGAAGTCGGTGCCGACTATTCGACGGTGCGCATCGACTTCGCGACGGAACAGCAGAAGTCGGCCGAGTATCTCAAGGTCAATCCCAAGGGCCGCGTGCCGGCGCTGGTGACCGACAAGGGCATCCTCACCGAGACGCCGGCGATGCTGGTCTATGTCGCGCAGAGCTTCCCGCAGGCGCGACTTGCACCGATGGACGATCCCTTCTTCTTCGCCGAGATCCAGTCGTTCAATTCCTATCTCTGCTCGCACGTGCACGTGGCGCATGCCCATCGCATGCGCGGACATCGCTGGGTCGATGCCGACGACAAGGCGGCGATCGCCGCCATGCAGCGCAAGGTGCCGGAATCGGTCGGCGCCGGCTTCGAGCTGATCGAGCGTGAGATGCTGAAGGGCCCTTGGGTGATGGGCGAGCACTACACGATCTGCGACGCCTATCTGTTCACGCTGGCCCAGTGGCTGGAGAAGGACGGCGTCGACCTCGCACGCATCCCGCGGGTGGTGGATCACCGCCGCCGCATGTCGGAGCGGCCGAGCGTGAAGAAGGCGATCGCCGAGGAAACCGCCTGACCCGCGCGGACCGGATCCTGACGTCATAAGCGCCGCGCACGGTCAGCCTCGCCGGGTGGGCCTTTGTGCCGCCATAGAAGACTGTTGCACGCGGCGTGCCCTTGGATGATGTCTTCAAGCCTGCATTCTTGCAGGGACCACCCGATGAGGCCGCGCCATGTCCAGATTTGTCCCGTCACTGATCCTCGTTTTCGGCCTCATGGCGGCGGGTGCCGCGTCGGCCCGTCCGTCCGGCCAGGAAGGCGTCGATGCGGGCGTGGTCGTCACCCAGCAGGCGCAGGTCCAGACGCCGCCGTCTGCGCGGGAAGCGATCGAGAAGAGCAAGGAGTCGGCCGCGGAGCGTGCCCGCGCGATTGGGCCGGAACTGAAGGCACTGCGGGACGAGATGGCCGCGCAGGTCGGCGAAGTGCGGAAGCTCATCGACAAGCGGGTCGATGAAGCCGAAGCCAAGGCGCGCAGCTACGCGCTGATGGCGGCGGGTGGCTTGTTCGTGCTCATGGTTCTGGCCTCGGTGCTGGGCGGCGTGATCGTCGCGCTGCTGTTCCGGCGCAATCGCGCCTGAGGCGGCGGGCGACAACCGTCGCTAGCCCGCCAGCACGAGGTCGCTCGCTCTTTCGGCAACCGCGGTCACGGCGGCGTTGATCATTGCCGCGGGCGGGCTGGGCAGGACCGAGGCGTCGATGACGCGCAATCCCGCGATGCCTTTCACGCGCAGTGCCTCGTCGACCACATCGCCGAGGCGGCAGGTGCCGGTGGGATGGTGGAACGAATCCGTCGCGCGGCGGATGAAGTCGTGGCGGCCGGCTTCGCTGGTCCAGGCCGGTCCGGGATAGACCTCGCTTGCCCGCCAGTCGTCGAACGCCTTTGCCGCGCCGATCTCGCGCGCGATCTCGACGCCCTTCGCCAGCACCGAGAGATCGTCGGGTTCGGCGAGATAGTTCGGATCGATGATCGCCGCGGCCAGGGGATCGCTGGAGGCGAGCCTGACGCTGCCGCGGCTGCGCGGGCGCAGGTGGCAGGGCACCAGGACATAGGCCGGCGCGGAAAGAGGTCCGACGGTTGGTCGCACGAACGGCACCGACAGGCACATGATGAGAATCTCGGGGCTCTCGCCTGGCGTCGCATGCGGCACGTAGAGGAGCGAGTCGCAGTGATTGTAGTGCGAGGCGGGCACCGGGCGACGCGCCTGGTAGGCCACGCCGGCCAGCAGCAGGTGATCTTCGAGATGGCGGCCGACATCGGGCAGGTCGGCGACGCTGGCGAGTCCCAGCGCGCGCAGCTCGTCGGCCGGGCCGATGCCCGACAGCATCAGCAAGCGCGGCGAATCGATCGCCCCGGCGCAGAGCAGCACGTCGCCCTCGGATCGCACGACCCGTCCGGCCAGACGCACGCCGAGGCAGCGGCCGCGCTCGATCTCGAGGCCGAGCACCTCGGTGCCCGCGAGCAGATCGACCTGCGTCTCACCCGAAGCGCTCTCCAGACTGTCGAGATAGGCGGTCGCCGCATCGTCGCGCCGGTGGCCCTGGATGCTGAGCTGATTCCAGCCGACGCCGGTCGTGACTTCCCCGCCCAGATCGGGCGTCAGCCGAAAGCCGGCTTGCTGCGCGGCCGTCATGAACGCCTCGGCGACCTGCGTGCGATCCGTGACGTCGGCGAGAGAGAGGACGTGCAGCGGCCCGCTGCCGCCCCGCCAGGCATTGGCGCCGCCAGAGAAGGTCTCGGCGCGCTTGAAGTAGGGCAGCAGGTCGGCGTGACGCCAGCCCGCCGGCCAGCGGTCGTAGGCCGCCGCATGACCGCGCTGGTAGGCCAGCGCATTGATGATGCTCGATCCGCCCACCGCCTTGCCGCGCGGGCAGGTGATCGCGCGGCCGCCCAGTCCGGGCTGCGGCGTCGTCACGTAGCGCCAGTCCAGCGCGCTCTCCTGAAGAGTCGGCCAGGCCGGCGGGACCGCGACGGCCGGTAGGTCCGCGCGCAAGCCGGCCTCGATCAGGAGCACCCGACGCCCGGCCCGCCCGAGCCGATGCGCGAGAACGCACCCCGCCGATCCCGCGCCCACGATGACATGGTGATAAGCCGTGCGGAGCTGCTCGGGCGACGTCAGGGTGCGGATGCCACTGGCCGCCCTCGCCGGCGATGAAAGACCCGACAGCGCGATCCCGCCCGCCATCGCCGCGCCAATCGCCTCACGGCGCTTCAGCCCCCCTCTGCCGTCAGTCTCCTCGAAGGAACGTGTCCCGCTCATCCCGCCCCCGGTCGAAAGTCCCTGCGTCGTGGCAATCCTATGTTCAAGTCTTGATGAAATCGACGAAGGCGCGAAGCGGCGCCGGCAGATGGCGGCGGCCGGGATAGTAGAGGAAGGGTCCCGGGAAGCTCTGCCACCAGGGCATCAGCACCGGCTCCAGGGCGCCGCTGTCGAGATAGGGGCGCAGCCATTCTTCGAAGTGGTAGACGATGCCGAGACCGGCGACGGCGGCACTGACCGCGAGGTCCGCTGCCCCGGAGATGCGCACCACCAGCGGCCCGGTCGGATCGACCCGTACCACCTCACCGTCGCGCTCGAACTCCCACGGCGGCATCGCGCCGCTGGCGAACTGCCCGCGCAGGCAGGCGTGCCCGAGCAGATCGCGTGGATGCATCGGCCGGCCGCGCGCCTGCAGATAGTCGGGCGAGGCGGCCGTGGCCAAGCGCTGGACGCGCGGGCCGATCGGGACCGCGATCATGTCCTGCTCGAGCCTTTCGTCGTAGCGGATCCCGGCATCGCAGCCCGCGGCCAGGACATCGACGAAGCTTTCCTCGACGATGATCTCCAGCCGGATGTCGGGATAGGTTTTCAGGAACGGTGCCACGATCGAGGGCAGCACCAGATGCGCGGCGGCGCCCGGCACGTTGAGGCGCAGCGTGCCGATCGGCCGGTCGCGGAAGGTGTTCACGACGTCCAGGGCCGCCTCGACTTCGCCCAGCGCCGGCGCCAGCCGCTCGAGGAGGCGGGCGCCCGCTTCGGTCGGGGCGACGCTGCGCGTCGTCCGATTGAGAAGGCGCACCCCCAGCCCGGCCTCCAGCCGCCGCACGGCTTCGCTCAAGCTCGACGCCGACACGCGGCCCAGCCGCGCGGCCTCCCGGAAGCCGCCGGCCCGCGCGACCGCCGCAAAGGCGGAGAGATCGTTCAGGTCCATGGTCATTGTGCATAATTCTGCACAACCCGTTGCGATTGGACAGGATTATCGTTCGCCGATCGAGGGTCCACATCTGCTGCTGCACCTCAGGAGACCATTCCATGACCGACAGCGATACCTTCGACACCTTCCGTCTCGGCGACCGACCCGTGAAGCGCCTGGGCTATGGCGCGATGCAACTCGCGGGGCCGGGCGTCTTCGGTCCGCCGCGGGATCGCGACGCCGCGCTCGCCGTGCTGCGCGAGGCCGTGGCGCGCGGCGTCGATCACATCGACACCAGCGATTTCTACGGTCCCCACGTCACCAACCAGCTCATCCGCGAGGCGCTCCACCCCTACCCGGACGGGCTGGTGATCGTGACCAAGGTCGGCGCCGTACGCGGCGACGACGCCTCGTGGAACCCGGCGTTCACGCCGGCCGATCTCACGCGCGCGGTCCACGACAACCTCCGGAACCTCGGCGTCCCGGCGCTCGACGTCGTCAATTTGCGGGTCATCATGGGAAGCGACCACGGGCCGGCCGAAGGGTCGATCGAGGCGCCCTTCACGGCGCTGGCCGAGCTCCAGAGGCAGGGGCTGATCCGTCATCTCGGCGTCAGCAACGCCACCCCGGCGCAGGTCGCCGAGGCGCGCGGCATCGCCGAGATCGTCTGCGTGCAGAACCACTACAACATCGCCCATCGCGCCGACGATGCCCTGATCGACGAGTTGTCACGGGCTGGAATCGCCTACGTGCCCTTCTTCCCGCTGGGCGGCTTCACGCCGCTGCAGTCCTCGACCCTCTCCGAGGTCGCGGCTGAGCTGTCGGCGACGCCGATGCAGGTGGCGCTCGCCTGGCTGCTGCGGCGCGCGCCCAACATTCTGCTGATTCCGGGCACCTCCTCGGTTGCCCACCTGCATGAGAACCTGCGCGCGGCAGAACTCGAGTTCACGGACGAAGCGTTCGGGCGCCTGGACGCGATCGGCAGGACGAAAGCGGGCTGAGGGACGGTCAGCGCTTTCCGGGCGCCCTAGTTATTGTGGGTCGGGATGAGAATCCCGACTCGATATGGTGTCTAAGCATTTGATTCAATTAGATTCTTGACCGCGAGGTGTCTGTGGACTCATCTTCCACAGATGCCTGTGGAAAAAATTGATCGCGTGCTCGTTGGTGACTGCATCGAGCTGATGCAGAGCCTGCCCGAAGCGTCCGTCGACATGGTCTTCGCCGACCCGCCCTACAATCTGCAGCTGGGCGGCGAGCTGCTGCGGCCCGACCACAGCAAGGTCGACGCGGTCGACGACGACTGGGACAAGTTCGGAGATCCCTCCGCTTCGGTCGGGGCAAGCTTCGCGCTTTACGATCAATTCACCAACGCCTGGCTGAAGGCGGCGCGGCGCGCCCTGAAGCCGGGCGGTACGCTGTGGGTGATCGGCAGCTACCACAACATCTTCCGCATCGGCACGGCACTGCAGGACCAGGGTTTCTGGCTGCTGAACGACATCGTCTGGCGCAAGTCGAACCCGATGCCGAACTTCCGCGGCAAGCGCTTCACCAACGCGCATGAGACGCTGATCTGGGCGGCGCGCGATCGTGCCAACAAGAAGTACACCTTCAACTACGATTCGATGAAGGAGCTGAACGAGGGCGTCCAGATGCGCTCCGACTGGCTGCTGCCGCTGTGCACCGGCGGCGAGCGTCTGAAGGGCGAGGACGGCAAGAAGGCCCATCCGACGCAGAAGCCCGAGGCGCTGCTGTTCCGCTGCATCATGTCGGCGTCCAATCCGGGCGACGTCATCCTCGATCCGTTCTTTGGTACCGGCACGACCGGTGCCGTCGCGCGGCGCCTCGGCCGGCGCTTCATCGGCCTCGAGCGCGATCCCGACTATGCCGCCATCGCGCGCAAGCGCATCGCCGAGATCACGCGGCTGGCGCCTGAGGACGTGACGCCCAAGCCCAGCAAGCGGGCCGAGCCGCGCATCCCGTTCGGCGTCCTGATCGAATCGGGCCTGCTGCAGCCCGGCGCCGTGCTGAGCGATCCCAGCGGTCAGTTGCACGCCCGTGTGCGCGCCGACGGCTCACTGTCCGCCTCCAACGCGCGGGGCGATCATCGCGGCTCGATCCACCAGGTGGGCGCGGCGGTGCAGGGCGCCCCGGCCTGCAACGGCTGGACCTTCTGGCATGTCGACGTCGCCGGCGCCCGCCTGCCGATCGACCATCTCCGCCAGCAGGTCCGCGCCGGGCTCTAACAGGCCGCTGAAAAAGGCCAGGTCCTGGCAAGACAAGTCCTGGCAATAAACGAAACGAACGAAATAAACGAATCAGTCGAAACGAGAGTCGCACCCCTGAATTAGGTATCCTGGTACCGTTGACGGGTCGATGTTGCCCGCCGGTACCTGCAAGAAAGCCTATTCCAACAGGCTGCTAACCCTTCACCGCGTGCTCGATCACCTTGCGCATGACCGTGGGCAAAGCGCGTTCGTCCAGCCGGTCGAGCGCGGACCAGCTCGTGCCGGGTGCCAGCGCGGCGAGCCGGCCGGTCGTCGCGATGGCGCGGCTGACGGTGAGCTCCAGATGGAAGTGCGTGAAGGTGTGCCGGACGAGCCCGTCCATCACCACCCAGCGCGCCGGGACCGGGGCTTCGGCGAGCGCCGTCGCCGCGACGAACGGACCCTCGCGCCAGGCGCTCGACGGCACCTCATCCATGCCACCCAGCAGTCCCTTCGTGGCCCGTTTGCGCAACAGGACGGCGCCGTCCTTGCGCAGCAGCACGAAGGCGAGACCGCGGCGGGTCGGCTTCTCGGCCTTGGCCGCGCGGCGCGGCAATTCCTCGGCGATGCCCTGCCGGCGGCCCTTGCAGCCCTGCATCAGCGGGCAGATGACGCAGCGCGGGTTGCGCGGGATGCAGACGGTGGCGCCGAGATCCATCATCGCCTGGGCGTAGTCGCCGGCGCGCTGCTGCGGCACGAGGCGGGCCGCGCGGACCTGGATGTCCGGCTTGGCGTCGGGCAGGGGAGTCTCGATGGCGTAGAGGCGAGCGATCACCCGCTCGACGTTGCCGTCGACCGCCGAGGCCGGACGGTCGAAGGCGATGGCCTGGATCGCCGCCGCCGTGTACGGGCCGACACCGGGCAGCGCGCGCAGGCCGGCCTCGTCCTCGGGAAACCGGCCGCCATGGTCGTTGGCGACGGCCTGGGCGCAGGCATGCAGGTTGCGGGCGCGGGCGTAGTAGCCGAGGCCCGCCCAGGCCGAGAGCACGTCGTCGAGCGGCGCGGCGGCCAGGGCCTCGACGGTGGGCCAGCGCTCGACGAAGCGGCGGAAATATTCGCCCACCGTGGCGACGGTGGTCTGCTGGAGCATGATCTCCGACAGCCAGACACGGTAAGGCGCCGTGCGTTCCCCCGGGGCTGCGCGCCAGGGGAGGGTGCGACGATGTCGATCATACCAGGCGAGCAGTCGGTCGGCGTGGGTCATGGTCAGTCGGTGGGGTGTGGCCTACCATAAGGAGCGGAGTTTGAAAGGGTCCATGCGCGAAAACGGCTTCCGTGCGATCGGCGGTCTGGCCCAGAAGCTCACATCGGGCTTTGCCAAGGGCCGCAGCACCTCCCTCATTCGACTGAAGGCCGACTGGCCTGCGGTCGTCGGGCCCGAGCTGGCGCGCACCACGCGGCCCGATGCGCTGCTGGCCGGGCGAGGCGCGCGGGCCGGGAAGGCGCTTCGGCTGAAGGTCTCCGGCGCCGCCGCCCTCGAGGTCCAGCACAGGAGCGGCCAGATCGTGGAACGGGTGAATGCCTACTTCGGGCACAAGATGATCGACGACGTGCGGATCGTGCAGGGCGTGATTTCGGCACCGCGACCCACCGCCCGGACGCCGCGTCCCGATCCCGTGATCGAGCAGGAGGTGGCCAGCCGCACCGCGTCGGTCGAGGATCCCGAGTTGCGGGCGGTGCTGACGCGGCTGGGGGCCCGCATCATTGCCGGGCGGCGGGGCTTCCTGCTGGGTGGCCTGGGCGCGCTGTGCCTCGGCGACGAGAGGCGGGCGCAGGCCCAGTCGCCGGCCCGGTTCCTCGATGCGCAGCCCGGCGATCACGTGCTGGGCAATCCCGACGCCCCCAACGTGCTGATCGACTACGCCTCCTTCACCTGTCCGCACTGCGCCACCTTCAATGCCGCGGTCATGCCCGCGCTGAAGCGCGACTGGATCGATACCGGCAAGCTGAAGCTGGTCCATCGCCACTACCCCTCTGATGCCCTCGCCACGCGCGCCAGCCTGCTGGCCGAGTGCGCCGGGCCCGAGAAGTTCTTCGCGGCGGTCGACACGCTATTCCGGACCCAGGTCCAGTGGCTCACCGCGTCCGACCCGGCCGCGGAACTGATGACCGTGCTGGCGGAGCAGGGGGTGAGCGAGGCCGAGGCGCAGGCCTGCGTCGCCAACGACCGGCTTTTGGACAAAGTCATCGCCGACGTGCAGTCCGGCCAGGCGCTGGGCGTCAATTCCACCCCGACCCTGTTCATAAATGAGCAGGGCTACGGCAATCCGGGTGGAATCGACGCCATCGCAGCGATTTTACGTCAGGTGGGCCGTTAACGTTTGACTCCCCACAGGCGGAATTCCCAAGATGTAGTGGAGAGGGCAGAGTAAAATGCGGAATATCTTGATCGTCGCCGGCGGAGTCGTGGCGGTGGCAGCGATTGCTGGCGCCGTCTATTTCGGCACCCGCGCGCCTGCGTCCGGGCCGCCGCCCGTCGCGGCGGCGTCGGCCCCGAGCAAGGCCGGTCTGGAGACCGTGCAGCCGGGCGATCACGTGCTGGGCGATCCCAATGCGCCGGTCACGGTGATCGAGTACGCCTCGCTCACCTGCTCGCACTGTGCGCATTTCCACACGCAGGTCCTGCCCGAGATCAAGAAGAAGTGGATCGATACCGGCAAGGTGAAGCTGGTCTACCGCGACTTCCCGCTCGACCAGATCGCGGCCAAGGCCGCCCAGATCGCGGAATGCGCCGGCAACGACAAATATTTCGGCGTGCTCGACATCATCTTCCGCGGCCAGCCGCAGTGGGCGACGGCGGCCGATCCGCTGGCCGAACTCGCCAAGCCGCTGCGCATCGCCGGCATGGGCGAGAACGAGATCAAGGCCTGCCTCGCCAACGAGGCGATGAGCAACGCCGTGATCAAGGACTACCAGGGCGGCGAGGCGATGGGCGTCAACTCGACGCCGACCCTGTTCATCAACGGCCAGCTCTATCGCGGCGCGCGCTCCGTCGAGGAACTCGACGGCGTATTCGCCAAGCTGGCCAAGTAGGCACTCGAAGAACGTAACCAGACAGGCGTGGTGTAATGGTCCAGTTCGACAAGCTCCGGCTCGCCGGCTTCAAGTCCTTCGTCGATCCGACGGAGCTTACGATCGAGCCCGGCATGACCGGGATCGTCGGGCCCAATGGCTGCGGCAAGTCGAACCTGGTCGAGGCGCTGAAGTGGGTGATGGGCGAGACCTCCGCCAAGCAGATGCGCGGCAGCGAGATGGAGGACGTCATCTTCGCCGGCTCCGGCCAGCGGCCGGCGCGCAACATCGCCGAGGTGATGCTGTCGCTGGACAACAAGACCCGCACCGCGCCGGCGATGGTGAACGACACCGACCAGCTCGACGTCGTGCGCCGCATCGAGCGCGGCCACGGCTCGGCCTATTCGGTGAATGGCCGCGAGATCCGCGCGCGCGACGTGCAGACGCTGTTTGCCGACGCCGCCACCGGCTCGCGCTCGACCGCACTGGTCAGCCAGGGCCGAATCGGCACGCTGATCAACGCCAAGCCGGTCGACCGCCGCGGCGTCATCGACGAGGCGGCCGGCATCACCGGCCTCTACGCCCGCCGCCACGAGGCCGAACTGCGCCTGCGCGCCGCCGAGCAGAACCTCGCCCGCGTGCAGGACGTGCTGGTCGCCCTGGAAGAGCAGCACAAGGGGCTGAAGCGCCAGGCCCGCCAGGCCAGCCGCTATCGCAATCTCTCCGACCATATCCGTCGCGCCGAAGCCTCCGTGCTGGCGCTGAAGCTGGCCAATGCCGAGCGTGACCTTGCGAATTCGAGCGAGCGCCTGAAGGAAGCGGAGGCCCAGGTCTCCGATCTCACGCGGCTGGTCGGCCTCGCCACCACGGCGCAGGCCGAAGCGGCGACCTCGCTGCCGCCGCTGCGCAACGACGAGGCCGCCGCGGCCGCCGCGCTCCAGCGCCTGCGCGTGGCGCACGATGCGCTGACCGCCGAGGCCGGGCGTGTTGCGGCCGCCCAGCTCGAGGCCGAGCGGCGCCTTCAGCAGACGGAGCAGGATCTCGCGCGCGAGCGTGGACGCAAGGGCGACGCCGAGACCGCGATTGGTGATCTCGACAGCCAGCGCCTCCGCCTCGAGGAGGAGCGCGTGGGCGAGGACGAGCGCGCCGAAGCCGCTCAGGACGCCCGCGACGCCGCGCGCACCGAAACCAACTCGGCCGAGGCCGCACTCGACCGCCTGACCCGCCAGATCGCTGACGACGAGGCCCTGCGCCAGAGCGTCTCGCGCGAGATCGCCGAACTTCAGGACCGGCTGCGCCGCCTGTCGTCGCGCCGTGACGAAGTCACCGCCCAGCAGCGTCAGCTCGAGACCGAACTGTCGAACCTGCCGGCGCTGCCGGAGGTCGAGGCCGAACTGGAAGCCGCCCGCACCGCGCTCGAGGAAGCGCGCTTCGGCGGCCAGGAGTCGATCGAGGCGGCGCGCGAGGCCGAGCGCTACGAGTCCGACGCCGCGCGTCTGGCCGTTGCCAAGGCGGAGGCCGAGCGCCTCGACATGGAGCGGGCCCGCGCGGCCGAACGGCAGGCGGCGGAAGCCAGCCACGCCGTCGCGATCGAGACCCTGCAGAAGACGAACGCCCGCCTGACCAAGCTGCGGGCCGAGGAATCGGGCGTCGCCGCCGCGCTGAAATCGGCCGCCAATTCGCTGTGGCCGCCGCTGCTCGATGCCCTCTCCGTCGAGCCCGGCTACGAGAAGGCGCTGGGCGCGGCCTTCGGCGACGAACTCGAAGCCTCGTCGGATCGCGGCGCGCCGGTGCACTGGCTGCCGCTCGAGGCAATGACCGAGACGCCGGCTCTTCCCGAAGGGGCGACGCCGCTCGGGGCGCATGTCGGCGCTCTTCCCGAGCTGGCCCGCCGCCTGGCCTTCATCGGCATCGTGGCCAACGACGAGATCGGCGCGGCGCTGCAGGCCGCCCTGAAGCCCGGCCAGCAGCTCGTCACCCGCGAGGGCGCGGTCTGGCGCTGGGACGGCTACACGATGCGCGCCGGCGCGCCGTCGAGCGCGGCGGTGCGGCTGAGCCAGCGCAACCGGCTGGCCGATATCCGTCATCAGATCGATGGCGTCGTCGCCGAGCAGGAGATCGAGCAGGCTCGGGTCGATGCCGAGAAGACCTGGCTCGCTGCCGCCCGCGAGGCCGAGAAGATCTGCGTCGAGCTGGCCCGCACCCACGAGCGCAGCGTCGCCGACGCCGCGCGCCGCAAGGCGCAGGATGCCGGTGAGGCGACTCGCGCCGCCGAGCGCGCCGCCCAGGCCGCCATCGGCACCGCCGAGCGCTTCGCCACCCAGGCGCGCGACCGCCACGTCGAGGTTGCCCGCCGCACCGACCAGCTCCGCACCCGCCTCGCCGGCATCGAGACGACCGCCGCCGAAGTGCTGGGCGACATCGCCGACATCGAGATGCGCCGCACCTTCCGCGAGGCGCGCCTGTCGTCGATCTCCGACACGCAGGCCGACCGGGCGGAAGCCGGCGCCTTGCGCGTGCGCATCGCCGAATTGCGGGCCGCGCTGGTCGAGGCCGAGAGCCAGTGCGACCGCCTCGCGCGCGACTCGAAGATGCGTGTCGAGCGCCTGGCGCAGATTGCCCAGGAGCATCACGGCTGGAGCAAGCGCCTGGGCGAGGCCGACGGCCAGATCCTCGAACTCGACGCACGGCGCGAGCAGACCGCCGAGGCGATCGCCGAACTGGCGGCCAAGCCGTTCGAGATCGAGGAGAAGCGCTTCGTCCTCGCCGAGGAGATCGAGAAGGCCGAGTTCAACCGCCAGGAAGCCGCCGACCGGCTGGCAATCGGCGAGACGCGTCAGTCGGAGTCCGACAAGGCGCTGCGGCAGGCCGAGACCGAGATGGCCCAGGCGCGCGAGACCTGGGTCCGCCGCGAAGGCCAGGTCGAGCAGGCGACGAAGGATCGCGAGACCGTGGTCGAGCGCATTCTCGAGCGGCTGCGCTGCGAGCCCGACGGCGTTCTCGCCCTGGCCGAGGTCCAGTCGATCGAGGAGCTGCCGGAACTCGACAAGGCCGAGCACAAGCTCGAGCGTCTGGTGCACGAGCGCGAGACGATGGGCGCCGTGAACCTGCGGGCCGAGGAAGAGGCCAACGAACTCGAGCAGCAGCTCACCGCCATGACGGCCGAGCGCGACGACCTGGTCGCCGCCATCGGCCGCCTGCGCCAGGGCATCCAGAGCCTCAACCGCGAGGGCCGCGAACGCTTCCTCGCCGCCTTCGAGCAGGTCAGCGGCCACTTCCAGCAGCTCTTCACCAAGCTGTTCGGCGGCGGCAAGGCCGAGCTGCGGCTCACCGAGTCGGAGGACCCGCTGGAGGCCGGCCTGGAAATCCATGCCAGCCCGCCGGGCAAGAAGCTCCAGGTCATGTCGCTGCTCTCGGGCGGCGAGCAGGCCCTGACGGCGCTGTCGCTGCTGTTCGCGGTGTTCATGACCAACCCGGCGCCGATCTGCGTGCTGGACGAAGTGGACGCGCCGCTGGACGACCTCAACGTGGAGCGTTTCTGCGGCCTGGTGAACGACATCGCCGGCCGCACCGACACGCGCTTCCTGATCATCACCCACCATCGCGTGACCATGGCGCGCATGGATCGGCTCTACGGCGTGACCATGGCCGAGCGGGGCGTGTCCCAGCTCGTCTCGGTCAACCTGCAGGAGGCCGACCGCATGGTGGCCTAGTCCCTTACGACGGCGTCAGCCTAAACAAGCAAGACTATCTTCCTCTCAAAAAAACTGGGCGCCGGCTGGCCTGACGGCGCCCTTTTCTTTGCCGCCCTTCTCACGGCGGGGGTGGACCTGTAGTGTCCCGGCCATGCCCGATTCGCTCAGCTCCAACGTTACCGATGTCATCGAACTGACGCGCACGCTCGTGCGCTGCGAAAGCGTGACGCCGCGCGAAGCCGGCGCCTTGCAGCTGCTGGAACAGACGCTGGCGCCGCTGGGCTTCACGTGCGAGCGCATGGATTTCACCGAGGCCGGCACCGACGACGTGGCCAACCTCTATGCCCGCATCGGCAGCGGGGGGAAGCATTTCTGCTTCGCCGGACATTCCGACGTGGTGCCCGTGGGCGATCTCTCGTCGTGGACGATCGGGCCGTTCGCTGCCGAACTGTCCGGTGGCTACCTGTTCGGGCGCGGCGCCGCCGACATGAAGGGGGCGATCGCCGCGTTCACCGACGCCGCGTCGCGTTTCCTCGGCCGTCGCGGGCGGGATTTCGGCGGCTCGATCAGCCTGCTGATCACCGGCGACGAAGAGGGGCCGGCGGTCAACGGAACGGTCAAGATGCTGCAGCGGCTGGCGGCGCGCGGCGAGACGATCGATGCCTGCATCGTTGGCGAGCCGACGAGCTCGAAGCGCTTCGGCGACATGATGAAGATCGGCCGGCGCGGCAGCATGACGGTCGACCTGGTCGTGCGCGGCGTCCAGGGGCACGTGGCTTACCCTGAGCGGCTCGACAATGCGGTCCATCGCCTGTCGGCGATCATCGAGGCGCTGGTGCGCGCGCCGATCGACGCGGGCAGCACGCATTTCGGGCCGACGTCGCTGCAGTTCACGACCGTCGATGTCGGCAATCCGGCGACCAACATCGCGCCGGGCGTTGCCAAGGCGCGCTTCAACACGCGGTTCAACGATCTCTGGACCTCGCAGACCCTGCTGGCCCACCTCAAGGAGAGGATCGAGCGCGCCAACGAGGCATTGGGCGGCAACGGCACCGTCGACTACAGCGTCCAGGTCTCGGGCGAGTCGTTCTACACGCCGCCGGGGCCGCTCAGCGACCTCGTCGCCGGCGCGGTCCGCGACGTCGCGGGAGTGCAGACCGAACTGTCGACCACGGGCGGCACGTCCGACGCGCGGTTCATCCGCAGCTACTGCCCGGTCCTCGAATTCGGACTGGTCGGCGAGAGCATGCACAAGATCGACGAGAAGAGCGCGGTCGCCGACCTGAAGCTGCTGGCTCGCGTCTACGAAACGGTACTCGACCGTTACTTCGCGCCCTGAGACGCGCGTGATCAGCACTGGTGAAATCGCCCGCGGCATGCAGGGCGCGCTCGCACTCCTGAAGCGCGACCCGGCGGCGCCGTCCTACTTCGACAATACGCTGGAAGCCTGCGTGCGTTCGTTCCAGGTGATGATCCTGGTCGCGCCGCTCCACGTCACGCTCATGCTGCTGCGGTACGCGAGCATCACTTCGACCGCCGACGATCTCGAGATCGTGCTGGTCGAGGCGCTGCGCTACATCGTCGACTGGTTGCTGTTCCCGGTGCTGTTCTACGAGATCGCGCGGCGGCGCAACTGGCTCGGCAATTACCCGCGCTACGTTTCGGCGCTGAACTGGGTCAACCTGCCGGCAATGATCGTGGCCGTGATCGGCTTGGTGCTGGCGACCCTGATGCCGCCGCTGCCGGCCGAACTCATCCGGATCGGCCTGCAGGCTCTCTTCTTCTACTGGTTCCTGGTGACGACGCGGACGATGCTCGGTGTGGGCTGGCCGGTCGCGACGCTCCTGCTGGTCGTCAACTGGGTCCCCTCGCTCTTCATGTCACTGATCGTCGACCGCTTCCTCGGCATCGCCCTCGTGGCCGGCGCCTAGCTCGTAGCGTACTTCCATCAGGCACAGGCCGTGCGGCGGCGCCGTCGGGCCGGCACGGGCGCGATCGCGGGCGGCGAGGGCTGCTTCGACGTCGCTGCGGCTCCACTGGCCGCGTCCGACGAGATGCAGGGTGCCCACCAGAATGCGCACCTGGTTGTGCAGGAAGGAGCGCGAGCCGACGTCGACATGGATCTCCTCGCCGTGGCGTGTGACCTCGAGCAGGTCGAGCGTCTTCAGCGCCGAGGGCGACTGGCAGGAGGTCGAGCGGAAGCTGTTGAAGTCGTGTCGTCCGACCAGCACCGTGGCCGCATCCGCCATCAGCGCGACGTCGAGCGCGCCCGGCACGTGCCAGAGCTGGCCGCGATCGAGCGCCGGCGGCGCGCGTCGGTTGATGATGCGATAGCGGTAGCGCCGCCACGTCCCGGAGAAGCGGGCATGGAAGCCGGGCGGGGCGAGCTCCGCGACCAGGACGGAGACCGGCTGCGGCTTCAGGTGGAAGTTGATCGCCGAGCGGATAGTCTCGACCGGCCGCTCGCTGGAAAGATCGAGATGCACGACCTGGCCGCGCGCATGGACGCCGGTGTCGGTGCGGCCGGCCGCCTGGACGGGCGGGCGCTCGCCGGTGAAGGCGAACACCGCCTCTTCGAGCGCGGCCTGGACGGACGGCCCGTTCGGCTGGCGCTGCCATCCGACGAACGGCGCGCCGTCATATTCGATCGTGAGCTTGTACCGCGGCACGGCGTCAGGTCGGCTGCGGTATCGTCAAGACAGCAGGAGGGCTGAGCACCGTGCCGGCGTCGAGCGCGAAGCCGCGCAGGAAGGCATCGGCCGACTGCGCCGACTTGCCGGGCCGCTGCAGCTTCAGGAGCTTCAATCCGCCGACGCCGCAGGTCACGACCGGAAAGCCGTCGCGGGCGATGGTCACGCTGCCCGGCGTTCCCCCGGCCAGGGTGAGTGCGGCCGCCAGCACCTTGATGCGCTCGACCCCGCCCGCCTTGGGCGCCTCGAACCAGGTGCCGGGCCAGGGATGGAAGGCACGCACCTTGCGCTCCAGCTCGGCGGCCGGCCGGCGCCAGTCGAGCACGCCTTCCTCCTTGCCGAGCTTGTGGGCATAGGTGACGCCCTCCACCGGTTGGTCGACCGGCTCGATGCTCCGCCGCAGCAACCCGTCGAGGGTCGATACGATCAGGCGGCCGCCGAGATCGGCCAGCCGGTCATGCACGCTTTCCGCGGTATCGGCCGCGGAGATGGGCGTGCCTTCGGCCAGAAGCATCGGCCCGGTGTCGAGGCCCTCGTCCATGCGCATGATGGTGACGCCGGTCTCGGCATCGCCGGCGAGGATGGCGCGATGGATGGGCGCGGCGCCGCGCCAGCGCGGCAGAAGGGACCCGTGGATGTTGATGCAGCCCAGCACCGGCGCGTCGAGGAAGCTTTTGGGCAGGATGTGCCCATAGGACACGACCACGGCGGCATCGAGATCGAGCGCCTTGAAGGCCTCGGCCGCCTCGTCGGTCTTCAGGGTGCGGGGCGTGCGGACCGGGAGGCCGAGCTTGTCGGCGAGCTCGTGCACGGGCGTCTTGCGCTCCTGCTGGCCGCGTCCTGCGGGCTTGGGGGCTCTCGTATAGACGCAGGCGACGTCGTGACCGGCTTCGACCAGCGCGGCGAGCGCCGGCACGGCGAAGGCGGAAGTGCCCAGGAACGCAATCTTCATCGCCGCACCTTATAGGCAGCCGCGCGACGGTGAGCTAGGTATGCCGCCGCAATGGAGTCCAGTACCCCCTCGACCGGCAAGGGTCCGCTCGCCAACCTCGCCGCCCGCCGCGCCGCGGGCGAGATCCACGCCGATCCCGTGCAGGAAAAGATCGTTCTGCGATTGCAGGCGATCCACGACCAGCTGGGCGCCCTGGCGGCGGCACAGCCGGTCAAGACCGGCTTCCTCGCCCGGCTCGGCTTCGGTCACGCGCCGAAACCGCCGGAAGGACCGCACGGACTTTATATCTGGGGCTCGGTCGGTCGCGGCAAGTCGATGCTGATGGACCTGTTCTTTGCCGATGCCCCCGTCGCGAAGAAGCGCCGCGTGCACTTCCACGAATTCATGCTCGAAGTGCAGGCCCGGCTGCATCGCCGCCGCGAGGAACTGGCGGCCAAGGGCGCCCCGCCCGAATCGGACACGATCGTGCCGATCGCCAGGGAGATCGCGGCCGAGACGCGCTTGCTCTGCTTCGACGAGTTCCAGGTGACCAACATCGCCGACGCGATGATCCTCGGCCGCCTGTTCGAGACGCTGTTCGAGGAGGGCATCACTGTGATCGCGACCTCCAACCGCGCGCCCGACGATCTCTACAAGAACGGCCTGCAGCGCGACCGCTTCCTGCCCTTCATCGAACTGGTGAAGCAGCGCCTCGAAGTGCTCGAACTGGGCGGTGCCCAGGACTACCGGATGGGCCGGCTGCGCGAACTCGACCTCTACCTGACCCCGCTCGGCGGCTGGGCGACCAAGAAGCTCGACGAGGCGTTCCGCGCGTTGAGCAACGGCGCCGATGGCGAGCCGCGCGTGCTGCGCACGCAGGGGCGCGATGTCGAGGTGCCGCGCGCGGCGCCCGGTGTCGCCATGGCGCATTTCATGGACTGGTGCGCCAAGCCGATGGGCGCGGCGGACTTCCTGTGCATCGCCGACAGTTTCCACACGGTCATCGTGGCGGAGATTCCCAAGATGGGACCGGACAGCCAGGACAAGGCCGTTCGCTTCGTGACGATGATCGACACGTTCTACGAGAAGAAGGTGAAGTTCATCTGTTCGGCGGCGGCAAATCCGGGGAACCTCTACCCTGAAGGCGACGGTTCGTTCGAGTTCCAGCGCACCGTGTCGAGGCTCATGGAAATGCAGAGCCCCGAATATCTGAACCTGGAGCACATCGCCTAATTGTGATTGTGGGCCCGTTCCCCTGCAGCATAGGCTCTGCGGCGTTTTTCAGAGACTTACCGGGAGGCAGGACATGGACGGCGATCGCATGATTACCCTGAATGAAGGCGGCGTGTCGCGGCGCGGTGCCATCAAGGCCACGGCGACCGGCGCGGCGCTCGGTGCCACCTTCGCGCTGTCGGTGCAGCCGATCCAGGCGCAGACCATGATCACCACCCCGGCCGACGGGCTGACCGCCGGCGTCGTCAAGGTGAAGACCAAGGACGGCAAGGAGATGGACGCCTACCGCGCCATGCCGGCCTCTGGCCAGGGCTTCGGCACCATCCTGGTCGTGCAGGAGATCTTCGGCGTGCACGCGCACATCGCCGACCTGTGCCGCCGCTTCGCCAAGGCCGGCTACTACGCCATCGCGCCGGAACTCTATTTCCGCCAGGGCGACGCCAAGGCCGTCAGCGACATGCAGGCGCTGCTGCGCGAGATCGTCTCGAAGGTGCCGGACGAGCAGGTCATGGGCGACCTCGACGCGACCGTCGCCTTCGCCAAGGGTGAGGGCAAGGCCGACACCGCCAAGCTCGGCATCACCGGTTTCTGCTGGGGCGGCCGCATCGTCTGGCTGTATGCGGCTCAGAACGCGGCGCTCAAGGCGGGCGTGGCGTGGTACGGCCGCGTTGTCGGCGATGCGACGCCGATGACCCCCAAGCATCCGATCGACATCGCCAAGGATCTCAAGGCGCCGGTGCTCGGCCTCTACGGCGGCGCCGACACCGGCATCCCGAACGAAAGCGTCGACAAGATGCGCGCGGCGCTGAAGGCCGGCAGCCCGGCCGCCCAGAAGTCGCAGATCGATACCTATCCGGACACGCCGCACGGCTTCAACGCCGACTACCGCCCGTCCTTCCGCAAGGAGCAGGCGGAGGATGCGTGGAAGAAGGCGCTTGCCTGGTTCAAAGCCAACGGTGTCTGATCGGCTCATGGCCGAGACGATAAACCTCAAGACCCGGTCGGGCCTCGCATTCACCACGGATGTCGATGGCCCGGTCGGCGGACCGCTGGTGCTGATGCTGCACGGCTTTCCCGAATCGCGGCATAGCTGGCGGGCCGCCCTGCCCGTACTGGCGGCGCACGGCTATCGCGCCGTCGCGCCGGACCAGCGCGGCTATTCGGCCGGTGCCCGACCCGATCCGGCGGACCTTTCGAACTATGCCTTCGACCGGCTGATCGGCGATGCGATCGAGATCGCGGCGGCGGCGGGCTACGAGGGCAAGCGTTTCCATCTGGTCGGCCACGATTGGGGCGGGCAGGTCTCGTGGGGCGTCGCCGGCGCCCATCCCGATCGCCTCGCGTCGCTCACGATCCTGTCGCGGCCGCATCCGCAGTCGTTCCGGCAGGCGCTCTTGAACGAAAGCGGCGACCAGAAGCATCGCTCCCGCCACCATCGCGCCTTCCTCGAACCCGAGACCGGCAAGCTCCTGCTGGCCGACGATGCCAAGCGCCTGCGCGACGGGCTGTTCGGCCAGGGCGTGCCGTCCGAGGCGCTCGAAGATCATCTTTCCGTCTTGGGCACGCCTCAGGCGCTCGAGGCGGCGCTCGCCTGGTATCGCTCCAACAAGGGGCTGGCCGCCGATATCGGGACCATCGCGGTGCCGACGCTCTATGTCTGGGGCGATGCCGATGCGACGGTCGGCCCCGACGCGGCCTACGGCACAGCGGAGTTCGTTAAGCCCTCCTTCGCGATGGAAGTGCTGCCCGGCGTCGGCCATTTCGTGATGGATCAGGCACCGGCCAAAACGACCGACCTCCTGCTGGCGCACCTGGCGAAACACCCGGTCTGAACCCGTCTGTCTTGCTGCCCCGGTCGAATCGCGCTACCACGCGGCGCCTTTAAGAACGGGAGTTTTTCGCATGGCTCGCAAGAAGATCGCGCTGATCGGCGCCGGACAGATTGGCGGCACGCTCGCGCTGCTCGCCGGCCAAAAGGAACTGGGCGACATCGTCCTGTTCGACATTCCCGCCGCCGAGGGCACTGCCAAGGGCAAGGCCCTCGACATCGCCCAGCTCAGCCCGGTCGAGGGCTTCGACGCCAAGTACACCGGCTCTTCGGACTACAAGGACATCGAGGGCGCGGACGTCGTGATCGTCACGGCCGGCGTGCCGCGCAAGCCCGGCATGACCCGCGACGACCTGGTCGGCATCAACGCCAAGGTCATCGATTCGGTCGGCAAGGGCATCAAGCAGCATGCGCCGAACGCCTTCGTCATCGTCATCACCAACCCGCTCGACGCCATGGTCGGCCTGATGCAGGAAGTCACCGGCTTCGCGCCGGAGAAGGTCGTCGGCATGGCCGGCGTGCTCGACAGCGCCCGCTTCCGCCTGTTCCTCGCCGAGGAGTTCAACGTCTCGGTCGAGGACGTCACGGCCTTCGTGCTGGGCGGCCACGGCGACACCATGGTGCCGCTGCTGCGCTACTCGACGGTCGGCGGCATTTCGCTGCACGATCTGGTCGACATGGGCTGGACCACCAAGGAGCGCCTCGAGCAGATCGTCCAGCGCACCCGTGACGGCGGCGCCGAGATCGTGGCCCACCTCAAGACCGGCTCTGCCTTCTACGCCCCGGCCGCTTCGGCCATCGCGATGGCCGAGTCCTACCTCCGCGACAAGAAGCGCGTGATCCCGTGCGCCGCCAAGCTGAATGGCGAGTACGGCGTGAAGGGCCTCTACATCGGCGTTCCCGTCGTGATCGGCTCGAAGGGTGTCGAGCGCATTGTCGAAGTCGAGTTCAACGCCGAGGAAAAGGCGATGTTCGACAAGTCCGTCGCTGCCGTTCAGTCGCTGATCGACGCCACCAACAAGATCGTTGGCCGTTAGAAAAGTAGGGTCTTTCGACTTTAGTCGAGCGACCCCAAACGTTCATCAGTCCATCGTTGCCAAGGGCCTGCGGCGCTCATAAAGTGCCGCATCCCTTGGTCAGTTGCGTTTGAAAACTGAGGGGCGGCGTTTCCTGCGCAGTCCCAAACGATAGGACACCATGAATATCCACGAGTATCAGGCCAAGGCACTTCTGGCCAAATTCGCGATCCCTCTTCTGAAGGGTGGTGTTGCGTACACCAAAGACGAGGCGATGGATGTCGCGCGCAAGCTGGGCAGCCCCGTCACGGTCGTGAAGGCCCAGATCCATGCCGGCGGACGCGGCAAGGGTCACTTCAAGAACGAGCCGAACGGCAAGGGCGGCGTTCGCATCTCGAAGTCGGTCGACGACGTCGGTGCGCAGGCGGCCGCGATGCTGGGCCAGGATCTCGTGACCAAGCAGACCGGCCCGACCGGCCGGACCGTGCAGCGGCTCTATATCGAGGACGGCTGCGACATCAAACGCGAGCTGTATCTCTCGATGCTGGTGGACCGCGCTGTCGGCCGCATCTCCGTCGTCGCCTCGACCGAAGGCGGCATGGACATCGAGACCGTGGCGCACGAGACGCCTGAGAAGATCGTCACGCAGGCGATCGACCCGGCCGCCGGCTATCAGCCTTATCAGGGCCGCACGATCGCGTTCGCGCTGGGCCTCACCGGCAAGCAGGTCGGCGCCTTCACGACCCTGCTCGGCAATCTCTATCGCGCCTATGTCGACCTCGACGCCTCGCTGATCGAGATCAACCCGCTGGTCGTCACCGGCGCCGGCGACATCGTGGCCCTCGATGCCAAGATGAACTTCGACGACAACGCCCTCTACCGTCACAAGGACATCGAGGAGCTGCGCGACGTCGACGAGGAGGACCCGGCCGAGACCGAGGCCGCCAAGTACGCGCTGAACTATGTGAAGCTCGACGGCCAGATCGGCTGCATGGTGAACGGCGCGGGCCTCGCGATGGCCACCATGGACATCATCAAGCTCTACGGATCGGAGCCCGCCAACTTCCTCGACGTCGGCGGCGGCGCCACCAAGGAGCGCGTGACGGCAGCGTTCAAGATCATCCTCAAGGATCCCAACGTCGAGGGCATCCTGGTCAACATCTTCGGCGGCATCATGCGCTGCGACGTGATCGCCGAAGGCGTCGTCGCCGCGGCGCGCGAGGTCAACCTGCACGTGCCGCTGGTCGTCCGGCTGGAAGGCACGAACGTCGACCTCGGCAAGAAGATCCTCAAGGAATCTGGCCTCAAGATCACTTCGGCGGAGAACCTCGCGGACGCCGCGGAGAAGATCGTCAAGGCCGTCAAGGAGAACAACTGATGGCCGTCCTGGTCGACAAGAACACCAAGGTCATCTGCCAGGGCATCACCGGCTCGCAGGGCACCTTCCACTCCGAGCAGGCGATCGCCTACGGCACCAAGATGGTCGGCGGCGTGACGCCCGGTAAGGGCGGCACCAAGCATCTCGACCTGCCGGTGTTCGACACCGTCGCGGAAGCGGTCGCCAAGACCGGCTGCAACGCCACGGTGATCTATGTCCCGCCGCCGTTCGCCGCCGACTCGATCCTCGAGGCGATCGACGCCGAGATCCCGCTGGTCGTCTGCATCACCGAAGGCATCCCGGTGAACGACATGGTGAAGGTGAAGCGCGCGCTCACGGCGTCGAAGTCGCGGCTGATCGGCCCGAACTGCCCCGG
Source organism: Reyranella sp. (assembly GCF_965279625.1). Taxonomy (GTDB): domain Bacteria; phylum Pseudomonadota; class Alphaproteobacteria; order Reyranellales; family Reyranellaceae; genus Reyranella. The sequence goes on along the minus strand of NZ_OZ257251.1, from coordinate 2,470,904 downwards.
CGTCATCACGCCGGGCGAGTGCAAGATCGGCATCATGCCGGGCCACATCCACAAGCGTGGCAAGATCGGCATCGTCTCGCGGTCGGGCACGCTGACCTACGAGGCGGTGGCGCAGACCACGGCGGTGGGCCTCGGCCAGACGACCTGCATCGGCATCGGCGGCGATCCGGTGAACGGCACCAACTTCATCGAGTGCCTCGACATGTTCCTCCGCGATCCCGAAACCGAGGGCATCGTGATGATCGGCGAGATCGGCGGCGACGCCGAGGTCAAGGGCGCGGAATTCCTCAAGGCGTCTGGAACGAAGAAGCCGGTCGTCGGTTTCATCGCCGGTCGCACCGCTCCTCCGGGCCGGCGCATGGGCCATGCCGGCGCGGTGATCTCGGGCGGCAACGACACCGCCGAGTTCAAGGTCGACGCCATGCGCGCGGCTGGCATCAGGGTCGCGGATTCGCCCGCGGCGCTGGGCCAGGAAATGCTTAAGGCCATGCAGGGCTGACAAGCCGGATCGCCGCCCAGCCTCTGCCAGGCGGCCAGCAAATACAGGCCAAGGAGTATCGGGCCATGAGAGCAGAACAGACATCGTTCCTGTTCGGCGCAAACGCGCCATTCATCGAAGAGCTGTACGCGCGCTACCTCGCGGACCCTTCGTCGGTCGACGGTGAGTGGCAGACCTTCTTCGCCGCCTTGGCCGAGCAGGCGGGTGACGTGCTGGCCGAGGTGCGCGGTGCCTCCTGGGCGCCCAACGGCGCGCGGGTGATCGGCGCGGTCGATCCCGACGCCGTTCCGGCCCCGGCCAATCGCAACGTGAAGGGCGGCAAGGCCGCCAACGGCGCGGCGGCCGCCGCTCCCGCGATCTCCGGCAAGACCGAGGAGGAGATCCGCAGCGCCGCGCAGGACACGGCACGCGCGCTGATGCTGATCCGCGCCTACCGCATCCGGGGCCATCTCGAAGCCGATCTCGATCCGCTGGGCCTGGTGCGCCAGGCGCCGCACCGCGAACTCGATCCCGCGACCTATGGTTTCGCCGAGGCCGACTGGGACCGTCCGATCCTGATCTTCGGCTCGCTGGCGCTGGGCGAAGCGGCGACGCTGCGCCAGATCATGGAACGCCTGCGCAAGACCTATTGCGGCAAGATCGGCGTCGAGTTCATGCACATCTCCGATCCTGACCAGAAGGCGTGGATCCAGGAGCGCATCGAGCATATCGAGAACCACACCGAGTTCACGGTCACCGGCCGAAAGATGATTCTGGAGCGGGTGGGCGAGGCCGAGGGTCTTGAGCGCTACCTGCACGTGAAGTTCGTCGGCACCAAGCGCTTCGGCCTCGATGGCGGCGAATCGCTGATCCCCGGCATCGAGCAGATTCTGAAGCGCGGCGGCCAGCTCGGCGTCAAGGAAGTGATGCTCGGCATGCCGCATCGCGGCCGCCTCAACACGCTCGTGCACGTCATGCACAAGAGCTACACGGCACTGTTCTCCGAATTCCAGGGCCGCTCCTCGCAGCCCGAGGAAATGCGCGGCTCGGGCGACGTGAAGTATCACCTCGGCGCCTCGGCCGATCGCGAGTTCGACGGCAACGTGATCCATCTCTCGCTGTCGCCCAACCCGTCGCATCTCGAGGCGGTGAACCCGGTCGTGCTGGGCAAGGCGCGCGCCAAGGAAGATCAGCGCGGCGACACCGAGCGCAGCCAGGTCATGTGCATCCTGATGCACGGCGACGCGGCCTTCGCGGGCCAGGGGCTGGTGGCGGAAGGTCTCGATCTCTCCGATCTCGCGGGCTACCGCATCGGCGGCACTATCCATTTCATCGTGAACAACCAGATCGGCTTCACCACGCTGCCGACCGAATCGCGCTCCGGCCCCTATTGCACGGAAGTCGCCAAGATCGTGCAGGCGCCGATCCTGCACGTGAACGGCGACGATCCCGAGGCCGTGGTCCACGTCGCGCGTATCGCGACGGAGTTCCGCCAGCACTTCAAGCGCGACATCGTCATCGACATGTTCTGCTACCGCCGGCACGGTCACAACGAGGGTGACGAGCCGATGTTCACCCAGCCGCTGATGTACCAGAAGATCGGCGCGCACCGCTCGGTGAAGGAAGTCTACGCCGCGGCCCTCGAAGCCGAGGGCGTGGTGACGGCCGAGGAAGTCGCCGCCATGGATGCGGCGCTGCGCGAGAAGCTCGACAAGGCGCTCGAGGCCGCGACCAACTACAAGCCCAACAAGGCCGACTGGCTCGAGGGCAAGTGGGCGGGCTTCACGGTCGCGCCGGGCGAGGAGGATCGCAAGGGCGTCACCGCCGTCGAGCTCGACCGGCTGAAGTCGGTCGGACAGGCGATCTCGGAGGCGCCGAAGAGCTTCGAGCTCAACCGCAAGATCGTGCGCCAGCTCCAGGAGAAGCGGAAGACGATCGATACAGGCGAGAACATCGACTGGTCGACCGGCGAGGCGCTGGCCTTCGGCACGCTCCTGGCGGAAGGCACGCCGGTGCGTCTCAGTGGCCAGGATTCCGGCCGCGGCACCTTCTCCCAGCGCCACTCGGTGCTGGTCGACCAGGCAAGCGAAGCCAAGTACATCCCGCTCAACCACGTGGCCGAGGGCCAGGCCCGTTTCGAAGTGATCGACAGCCCGCTGAACGAGGCGGGCGTGCTGGGCTTCGAATACGGCTACTCGCTGGCCGAGCCGAACGCCCTCGTGCTGTGGGAAGCGCAGTTCGGCGACTTCGCCAACGGCGCGCAGGTCATCATCGACCAGTTCATCTGCTCGGGCGAGAGCAAGTGGCTGCGCATGTCGGGCCTCGTCATGCTGCTGCCGCACGGCTACGAGGGCCAGGGACCGGAACACAGTTCCGCGCGCCTCGAACGCTACCTGCAGCTCTCCGCCGAGGACAACTGGCAGGTCATCAATCCGACGACCCCGGCCAACTACTTTCACGCGCTGCGCCGGCAGATGCGCCGCACCTTCCGCAAGCCGCTGGTGGTGATGACGCCGAAGTCGCTGCTGCGCCACAAGGATTGCGTCTCGACCCTGGCCGAGTTCGGACCGGGCAGCTCGTTCCGCCGCATCCTTGCCGAAACCGATCAGCTCGTGGACGGCGCCAAGGTGCGCCGGGTCGTTCTCTGCTCGGGCAAGGTCTATTTCGATCTCGTGGCCGAGCGCCGCAAGCGCAAGATCGACGACATCGCCATTCTGCGAATCGAACAGCTCTATCCGTTCCCGTTCACGCGGCTGGGCGTGCGGCTTTCGCAGTATCCGAATGCCGACGTCGTCTGGTGCCAGGAGGAGCCCGAGAACATGGGCGCCTGGCACTTCGTCGACCGCCGCATCGAGCGCGCGCTGGCCGGCATCGAGACGAAGGCGAAGCGGCCGCTCTACATCGGCCGCCCCGAAGCGGCGTCGCCCGCCACGGGCTCCGCACGCACCCATGTCAAGGAACAGGCCGATCTGGTCGACCGCGCTCTCACCGTTGGTTGAGCGCGGCTAGAGGAGGGATTTTAGTCATGGCCGTCGAGATCAAGGTTCCGGCTCTGGGCGAATCGGTCACCGAGGCGACCGTTGCCAAGTGGCTGGTGAAGGCGGGCGACAAGGTTGCCGTCGACCAGCCGCTTTGCGAGCTCGAGACCGACAAGGTCACCGTCGAAGTGAATGCGAGCGTTGCCGGCACGATCGCCGACCTCGCCGTGGAAGAAGGCGCTTCCGTCCAGGTGGGGGGCATCCTCTGCCACATCGAGGCCGGCGCAGGGGCCGCCAGCGCGCCCGCGCCGAAGCCCGCCGCCGCACCCGCCCCGGCAGCGCCGAAGCCTGCACCCGCTGCTGCTGCTGCTGCTGCGCCGTCCGGCGCCAACCTCGCCGCCTCCGGTCCGGCGGCGCGCAAGCTTGCCGAGGAGAAGGGCGTATCGGCCGCCGCCATCCAGCCCACGGGCAAGGACGGCCGCGCCACCAAGGAAGACGTACTCGCCGCACTCTCGTCGATCCCGAGCGCTGCCGCGGGCGCCGCTCCGGCCGCCAAGCCCGCCGCGCCGGCTGGCCCGCGCCTGAAGGCCGACCGCGAGGAGCGGGTGAAGATGACGCGGCTCCGCCGCACCATCGCCAACCGCCTCAAGGAGGCGCAGAACACCGCCGCCATGCTCACCACCTTCAACGAGGTGGACATGACCGCGGTGATGGGGCTGCGCGAGCGCCTGAAGGACGATTTCGAGAAGAAGCACGGCGCACGGCTGGGCTTCATGTCGTTCTTCGTGAAGGCCTGCATCGCGGGGCTCAAGGAGCTGCCGGCGGTCAATGCCGAGATCGAAGGCGAGGAGATCGTCTACAAGAACTACTACGACATCGGTGTCGCCGTGGGCTCGCCGCAGGGCCTCGTCGTGCCGGTGCTGCGAGACGCCGACACGCTGGACTTCGCGGGCATCGAGAAGGGCATCGGCGATCTCGGCCGCAAGGCGCGCGACGGCAAGCTGTCGATCGCCGACCTCACGGGCGGCACCTTCACCATCTCCAACGGTGGCGTCTACGGCTCGCTGATGTCGACGCCGATCCTGAACCCGCCGCAGTCGGCCATCCTCGGCATGCACAAGATCCAGCAGCGGCCCATGGTGGTCGGCGGCGAGATCAAGGCGCGCCCGATGATGTACCTCGCTTTGTCCTACGACCATCGCATCATCGACGGCCGCGAGGCGGTGCTGTTCCTGGTCAAGGTCAAGGAAGGCATCGAGGATCCCGAGCGTCTGCTGCTCGGCGTTTGATTGGAAGAGTATTGCTGGGGGCGCGCGACTGCGGTCGCGCGTCATGATCGCGCCACCGGAGTGGCGCGCCTCCGGCGATGAGGGGTAGTGACATGGCAAACGAATCCTTCGATCTGGTCGTGATCGGTGCGGGCCCGGGCGGGTATGTGGCGGCGATCCGCGCCTCGCAGCTCGGCCTGAAGGTCGCCGTGGTTGAGAAGCGCGCGACCCTGGGCGGCACCTGCCTCAACGTCGGCTGCATTCCCTCCAAGGCGCTGCTGCAATCCTCGCACCTTTTCGAGGAAGCCGGCCACGATCTCGCCGTCCACGGCGTCGTCGTGGCGGCGCCGACGCTCGACTTCGCCCAGCTCATGAAGCGCAAGGGCGAGGTCGTCGAGGCCACCACCAAGGGCGTCGCCTTCCTGTTCAAGAAGAACAAGATCGCCTCCTACACCGGCGCGGGCCGCATCGAGGCGCCGGGGTCGGTGGCGGTGCTGGGCGACGATGGCGCGGTCAAGGAAACGCTGTCGGCGAAGAACATCCTGATCGCCAGCGGCTCCGAAGTGACGCCGCTGCCGGGCGTCACGATCGACGAGAAGAAGATCGTCTCCTCGACCGGCGCGCTGGAACTCAACGAGGTGCCCAAGCGCCTGGTCGTGGTCGGCGCCGGCATCATCGGGCTCGAACTCGGATCGGTATGGCGTCGGCTCGGGGCCGAGGTGACGGTGGTCGAGTTCCTCGACCGCATCACGCCCGGCGTCGATGACGAGGTCACCAAGTTCCTCCAGCGTACGCTGGCCAAGCAGGGCCTCAAGTTCAAGCTGGGCGCCAAGGTCACCAAGGCCGAGACCACCGACGCCGGCGTGACGCTGACCGTCGAACCCGCGAAGGGTGGTGATGCCGAGACGCTCGAGGCCGACGTGGTGCTGGTCTCGATCGGCCGCCGGCCCTATGTCGCGGGCCTTGGCCTCGACAAGGTCGGCGTCAAGATGACCGAGCGCGGCCGCATCGCCGTCGACGGTCATTTCCAGACTTCGGTACCCGGCATCTATGCCATCGGCGATGTGATCGACGGGCCGATGCTCGCGCACAAGGCGAGCGAGGACGGCGTGGCCTGCGTCGAGACGCTCGCGGGCCAGAAGGGCCACGTGAACTGGGATCTCGTGCCCTCGATCATCTACACCCAGCCCGAGGTGGCCTGGGTCGGCAAGACCGAGGAACAACTGAAGTCGGCCGGCGTTGCCTACAAGGTCGGCAAGTATCCGTTCACCGCCGACCCGCGCAGCCGTGCGAACGGCGCCACGGAGGGTTTCGTGAAGGTTCTGGCCGACAAGGCGAGCGACAAGGTGCTGGGCGTCCACATCTTTGGCGCCGAGGCCGGGACGATGATCGCGGAAGCCGCGATGGCGATGGAGTTCTCCGCTTCGGCCGAGGATATCGGCCGTGTCTGCCACGCCCATCCCACGGTCAACGAGGCGCTCAAGGAAGCCGCGCTCGCCGCCTGGGACAAGCCGATCCATCTGTAGGTCCGCATGCGCAAGCCCCTGATGGCGCTTGCGATCGTCGCCTGCCTCATCATGTCTGTGGTGGGCGGATTCATCCCGCTTCTTCAGGGGTGGATCTTCTTCGTGTTCGCCCTCTACCTGCTGGCCACCGAATTCGAGACCGGCCGCCGGTGGGTAACATCGGCGCGCCGGCGCTGGCCCAAGCTCGACGAATGGATCGTGAAGGCCCGCGACCATAAATGGGCGCCGAGCCACCTCAAGAAGTTCGAAGATCACACGGACCCGACGAAGTAGGGGACAGGATTTTTTCTTCTTGAGTTGAACTACGCCACCTCATCCGGAAGAGGTCGCGAAGCGACCGTCTCGAAGGATGGCGACAGACTTGGTGCTCGTGCCCATCCTTCGAGAGGCTCACTGCGTTCGCTCCTCAGGATGAGTCTTGCTGAAGTTCAGCGTGAGACTTCGCCAGCGGCAAAGGCTTCAGCTCTTCCCTTCGAAGCCGCGATAGACCGCCTCGGCGATCGGCAGCAGCTCTTCGCGAGAGGCGGTCGCGGTCACGGCGAAGCCGAAGCCCTGGTCGATCCAGGCGAAGGTCGCAGCCTCGCCCTCCTTCTGGAAGCGGAAGGCCGTTTCGGTGCCCTCGGCCGCGCGCACGTAGATGGTGAGCCGCCTGCCGCTCGCATCGTCGTACATGAGCTGGGCCGCCGCGCCGCTGCCGCCCGGCAGCAGGCGACCGCCCATCAATTTGTAGCCGAAGGGCGAGAGATCGGGCGCGGCGAGCTTGCGGCCGAGCCGCTTGGACAGCCACTGCAGCAGATGCGTCTCCTGCTGCACGCCGACTTCCACCGGATGCGCGACCTCGACCACGAAGGTGCGGTAGGCGGCCTGCGCGCCCTGCGCCACGCTGGCGGTCGGGGCGACCGCCAGCGGTGCCGGCGCGATGTCATTGGCGAACCAGCCGGCCGTCGCGCCGGACACGAACAGGGCGACCGCGGCGGCGGCGCTGGCCCAGCTACGTGCCCAGAAGGTGCGCCGCGCGGCGCGCAGGTGGGCGATCCGCAGGCGGGCCGGAATGGGCTCGGCGAACTTGGCGTCGAGGCGGCTCTGCAACATCGCGCGCTGCCGGCGCTCCAGCGCCACGCGCTCGGCGAGTTCGGGATGGAAGGCCAGATGCGCTTCGACGGCGGCGCGGCGCCCGCCGTCCAGCCGCTCGTCGACGAAGGCCTGCACCTCGTCCTCGCCGATCGGAAACTCCCTGTCCGTCATTTCACTCTCCGCAGGAGCGTCGTCCGCCCCGTCTCCAGCAGCGCGCGCAGCCGCTGGCGGCCGCGCGACAGACGCGACATCACCGTGCCCAGGGGCACGCCCATGATTTTCGCCGCGTCGTCGTAGGAAAGATCCTCGACCCCGACCAGCAGCAGCAGCGACTTCTGTTCCTCCGGCAGCTGGTCGAGCGTTGCCAGGATATCCTGGACCTCAATGCCGCTTTCCTGCTGCGCGGCACTCGATGGCGTCGTCGCCTCGTCGAGTTCGACATGCACGCCGCGCCGCTGGCCTTGCCGCAGCGCCGAAACGTGAAGGTTGCGCTGGATGGTGAACAGCCAGGCCCTGAGGTCGCCTTCGCTCCGCCGCAGCGTCCAACGCGACAGCGCCCGCTCCAGCGTGTCCTGCACCAGGTCGTCGGCCGCATCGTGGTCGCGGACCAGCGCATAGGCGTAGCGCCGCAACGCCGGGATCAGCGGTTCGAGCAGGGCTTCCGCATCGGCCATCTGATCACTCTACAGCAGGAGGGCGCCGGCCGGACCGGGACCGGCGCCATGCCTCCGTCATTACTTGGCGACGTGCCAGGCGCCGTTCAGGAAGCCGTCGCCCGTCTTATCGCCGGCCTTGGTGTCCTTGGCGAAGGCATAGAGCGGCTTGCCCTTGTAGGCCCACTGCTTCAGCCCGTCGTCGCGGGTGATGATCGTCCAGTCGCCGGTGGCCTTGGCGCCGTCGGCCACGAGAGCCGGGGGCCAGTTGGTGGCACACGGGCCGTTGCACACCGACTTGCCCGGCGTGGCGTCCTTGTCGAACGTATAGAGCGTCATGCCGCTCGCTGTGACGAACATGCCATCCTTCAGGGCGGGCGGCTTGGCCGAGGCAGGATCGGCGGCGAAAGCGGTGCCGGCGGCGAGAAGCGCCAGGGCGGCGGTGGCGGCGAAGATCGACTTCAGCATTTCGGTGACTCCCATGCAGCTGTTGGTCTGCAGGAGAGAGACGCCTTGGACGGCACGATTATTCCCGGCGGAGTCCGAATATTTCCGCCAACCCGCCGGACGGTTCGGAGGGGGCGGATGCACAAAGAGTGCAATTCCCCGTCCGGCTGCCTAAAATGAGCGCCTTCCCGCAACAGCCGACGGACCTCGAACGTGCATCACGAAGCAACGTTGATTGCCACCATCGCCATCGCCTTCGTGCTCGCGTTCGGCTTCGGCTACGTCGCGGACAGGCTGCGCCTGCCGCCGCTGGTCGGCTATCTCGTGGCGGGTGTCCTGATCGGTCCCTACACGCCGGGCTTCGTGGCCGATGCCGGGCTCTCGTCGCAACTCGCCGAAGTGGGCGTCATCCTGCTGATGTTCGGTGTCGGCCTGCATTTCTCCGCGTCCGATCTCCTGGCCGTCAGAGGCATCGCGATACCGGGCGCGATCGGCCAGATCGTGCTGGCGACCCTGCTCGGCATCGGCATGTGCTCGCTGTGGGGCTGGAGCTTCGGCACCGGCCTGGTGATCGGCCTGAGCCTGTCGGTCGCCAGCACGGTGGTGCTGCTGAAGGCGCTGGAGGAGCGCAACATGGTCGACAGCCCCAATGGCCGCGTCGCGGTAGGCTGGCTGATCGTCGAGGATCTCGCGATGGTGCTGGCGCTGGTGCTGCTGCCGGCCTTCGCCGAGGTGCTGGGTGGCAAGCCGATCCAGGGCCATGCCCCGTCCGACATGCCGATCGCGCTGGAACTCGCCGTCACCCTGTCCAAGGTCGCGGCCTTCGCCGTCATCGCCATCCTGATCGGGCCCAAGGTCGTGCCGTGGATGCTGGGGCGCGTTGCCCGCACCGGCTCGCGCGAACTGTTCACGCTCTCGGTCCTCGCCGTGGCGCTGGGCATCGCCTACGGCTCGGCCCACATCTTCGGCGTCTCGTTTGCACTGGGCGCCTTCTTCGCGGGCGTGGTGCTGAGCGAATCCTCGTTCAGCCACAAGGCGGCCGCCGATTCGCTGCCGCTGCAGGATGCCTTCTCGGTGCTGTTCTTCGTCTCGGTCGGCATGCTGTTCGATCCGACCATCCTCTACCGCTCGCCCGGCGCCGTCCTGTCGGTGCTGGCGCTGATCATCTTCGGCAAGTCGCTGATCGCCTTCGCCATCATCATGCTGCTGCGCTACCCGATCGGCACGGGCCTCGTCGTGTCGGCCAGTCTGGCGCAGATCGGCGAATTCTCCTTCATCCTGATCGCGCTCGGCATCTCGGCCGGGCTCGTGCCCAACGAGGGCCGCGACCTGGTGGTGGGCGGCGCGCTGTTCTCAATCATGCTTAACCCGCTGGTCTTCTACGCGGTCGGTCTGCTGCAGAAGCGCGTCGCCCAGCCGGCCGGAACGGCCTTCTATGGCCAGCGGCATTACGAGGCGCTGGGCCGCCAGCTCGCCATCATCAAGGCCCGCCAGGAAGAGCGCTCGAGGGCCCATGACCTGAAGCTGAACAGCCTGCTCGAACTGTTTCCGATGCTGCAGCTCGTCGAGCGGCAGGACCAGGAATCGCTGCTGCTGATGTTCCGCCCGAAATCGGCCTCGCCGGGCGACCGCGTGATCCGCGCCGGCGACCGTGCCGACGGCATGTACTTCATCTCGTCGGGCGCGGTCGAAGTGCACGTCGCCCACCGGGTGATCCGCCTCGAGGCCGGCGCCTATTTCGGCGAGATGGCGCTGCTGACCGGTGAGCGGCGTACGGCCGATGTGATCGCCGTCGACTTCTGCCAGTTCCTGGTGCTCGACAGGCGCGACTTCAACCAGTTCATGGCGCGTCATCCCGGCGTCCGCGCCGCCGTCGCCAGCATCGCCGAGGAACGCCAGGCGATGAACCTCGCGCCGCCTCAGGCCGACGGACGGGATATTCCCAACGGGGCGGGCGACGTGCGGACCTGAGACCGCGCGCTCAGCCGTTGCCGGTGACGCGGATCACGAAGTCGACCAGCCAGCCCACCGGCTCGCTGAGCACCCAGCCGATGACGTTGAGGTCGACGCCGAGCTGATTGCCGATCAGCGGCAGGATGAAGATCAGGCCGAGCAGGATCGGCATGCCGTAGGGCTCGAGCCGTGCGAGGGGCAGCGCGAGACTGTCGGGCAGCAGCCCCACGGCGACACGTCCGCCGTCCAGCGGCGGCAGCGGCACCATGTTGAACACGGCGAGCAGCACGTTGATCAGGATCGCATTCTCGATGTTGCGGATCGCCCAGGCCGCGGCGTCCGGCGGCAGCAGGACGGCGAGATGCGCCAGCAGCCCCGCCGCCAACGCCATGGCTACGTTCGTGGCTGGCCCGGCCGCGGCGACCCACACCATGTCGCGCTTGGGATTGTTCAGTGCCCGGAAATTCACCGGCACCGGCTTGGCATAGCCGAACAGGAAGGGCGCGCGCAGGAAGATCAGCAGGCCCGGCAGGAGGATCGTGCCAACCGGGTCGATATGCTTGAAGGGGTTGAGGGTGACGCGACCGAGCTGCCAGGCGGTCTTGTCGCCGAAGCGCAGGGCGACGAACCCGTGCGCTGCCTCGTGCAGCGTGATGGCCAGGAGGGCCGGGATCACCCAGGTGGAGATGGTGTAGATCGTCTCGCTCACGTGCAATCCACCTGTTGTGTCCGATCTTGCTTGGTTTACGGTCCGGTCGATGATCGCAAGGCTGATAGTCCTGCTTGCCTTACTGTGCGCGACGCCCGTCTGGGCCCAGCAGAACGTCCGCGTTCCCGTAGAGCAAGGGGGGCGTACGGTCCAGCTTGCCGCCCAGCTCTTCCGTCCGGCCAAGGCGACGACGGCTCTCCCTGCGGTCGCGCTGTTCCATGGCTGCGGCGGGCCCGGCCAGAACACGGCGCGTATGGCCGGGCTGCTCGCCTCCTGGGGCTATGCCGCGCTGGTGGTCGACAGTTTCTCGGCGCGCGGCCTCAAGGATGTCTGCGGCCGCAACTGGCCGACGCAGGCTGCGGCAGAGGCGCGGGCCGGCGACATCGATGCGACGCTCGCCTGGCTCGCGAAGCAGCCGGGGATCGATCCGCAGCGGCTTGGCTACATGGGCTATTCCTACGGCGGCGGCGTGGCGATGCTGCGTGCGCTGTCGGGCCGGCCGGAGGATCGGACTGCGCCTGTCGCGCGCGCCGTCGTGCTGCTCTATCCCGACTGCGCGTTGGCCGATGCGCTGGGGCCGCGTCTGGCGGTGCGCCAGCCCACCTTTTTCGCCCTGGGCGCGCTCGACGACTGGACGCCGGTCTCTCAGTGTCGTGCGGTGCTGGAGCGTGTCGTGCGCGGCCGCGAACTGGTTGACACGAAAGTTTACGAAAACGCTCATCACAGCTTCGATGCACTGGGCCTGCCGGTGCGCTATCTCGACGGGGTTGGCAACCGCAGCAAGCCCGGCGGATGCTGCGGGGCGCATTACGGCGCCCACGAGCCTGCATGGAAGCAGTTCGTGGTCGACGTGAAGGCGTTCCTCGACAAGGCGCTGAAGCCTTAGACGCGGGCCGGCGGGAGCGTCATGCGTTCGACGGTATGGGTTGGCGGACTGGTGGCCCTGTTCCTGCCGCTTGCGGCCGAGGCCCAGGAAGCGGCCGACGTCCAGGAGGCGGCCGACCGGGACGGCGTTCGCCATGTCGGCAAGGTGCACAACAGGCTGCGCGCCGCCGAGGCGCGCCAGCAGTACTTCCTGGAACAACCCTTCGACGACGCCTCGCGACGTTACGCGCGGGCCAAGCAGCAGATCCAGGACACGACGGGCATCTTCTATACGATGACCTCGTCGGTGCTCAGCCAATGGGGCGCGCCCGGCAGCGACTATGGCGCGGTGCAGGCCCAGTTCTCGCCGGCGATGAACTGGAAAGTTTTCGACGATCCCGAGATTGGCGCCGGCTCCTTCCAGTTCGCCTATCTCGCGACGCAATACTGGTCGGGAAATACGGGCGCCAGCCTGCAGAACCGGCTCGACCTCAACAGTCCGGTCAACGACTATTCGGTCAATCAGCTCACCTTCGCGCAGGTGAGCTACACGCACGACTTTCCCGGGCACTTCGTATCGATCACCCTCGGGCAATTTCCCTTCTCGAACTTCGACAGCAACGCCTACTCGAATAACGAGCAGGTCAACTTCATCGGCTATTCGCTGGCGCAGAACGGCAGCCAGAACTATTCGCAGGGCAGCCTCGGCGCCTATGTCCAGCTCAGCCCAACCAAGGAACTGGCCTTCGCTGCGGGCTTCCAGGACGCCAACAATGTCGCGGCCAGCAACTACATCCAGTTCAACACGGCGCGTCAGGGCCAGTATTCCTGGTTCCTCTACGGCGCGTGGTCGCCCGCGTCCGGGAAACTCCGCAACGGCAGCTATTCGCTGCTCTACTACAACTTGCCCAGCGTCGAGATTCAGCCGCAGGCGAGCTCTGGCCTCTCGTTCAACGCCTCCCAGCCGTTCGGCGACAAATGGGGCCTGTTCCTGCGCGCCAACACCGCCTGGAATTCCAGCCAGTACGTCCAGTCGTCGATCGCGGGCGGTGCGGTCTACAACAACCCGCTGGGCCGCGCACCGCTCGACCAGATCGGCCTGGGGTTCGCGTGGAACAGGACCAACCAGGCGCTCTATGCGGACACCTACGCTCGGCCCAGTGAGACGATGGTCGAGCTCTACTGGTCGTGGTCGATCCGGCACCTCTTGATCACGCCGGACGTTCAGCTCTACTTCCAGCCGGCGCTGACGCCGACACAGCAGGTGGCGGCGGTCTTCTCGCTGCGTGCGACGGTCTTGTTCTAGCTTTGACGAGAGGCGGATGGAAAAGACGATCTGGCACTGTCACATCGCGATGTCGCTCGACGGCAAGATCGCGCGCGCCGACGGCTCGTTCGACTGGCTGGAGAGTTACCCGCCGCAGGAATTTGGCTTCGACGCGCTGATGGCGAGCATCGATGCGATCCTGATGGGACGCGACACCTACGAGGTCATGCGCGGCTTCGGCGAGTGGCCGTATGGCGACAAGCCGACGATCGTGATGACGAATCGTCCGCTGGTCGATGCGCCAGGCGCCGTCGAGGCGCGTTCCGGCGATCTCGCGACCGTAGCGGCCGAGCTGGAAGCGCGCAGCTATGGCCGGGTGTGGGTCGAAGGCGGCGCACAGGTGATCCGCGGCATGATCGCGGCGGGAAAGCTCGACGTGCTGGAGATGGCCATCGTGCCGATCGTGCTGGGAGACGGTATTCCGCTCATCGCGCCGGGGACGCCGGAACTGAAACTGACATTGAAATCCTGTGAGCCGCGCAGCGGCGGTGCGCTGCACGTCGTCTACGAAGCGGCTTCCACGATGGAGCCTTCATGATCCGCAAAGCGATGAGTGCCGACCGTCCCCGCATTTCCGAAGTGCGCCTCGCCGTCCGCGAGAATCAGCTCAGTGCGGCCTCCGCGGGCAAGGTCGAGACGACCGCCGACTGGATCTTCGACAACGCGACCTTCTGGGTCTGGGAAGAGGCGGGGGCCGTGCAGGGCTTTTCCGTCGCCGATCCGCGCGACGGCACGATCTTCGGCCTGTTCGTCCATCCGGACTACGAGGGCCGCGGCCTCGCTCGCGCGCTGCTGCCGCGGGCCTGCGAGGATCTGCGGGCCGCAGGGTTTACCGTGGCGACGTTGACCACCGGACCCGGCACACGGGCCGAGCGCTTCTACCGGGAAAACGGTTGGGAGGAGACAGGCCGACAGGACGACGGTGAGATCATCTTCCGGAAGCCGCTGTAACCGAACGCTTCAGGGCCGCGCGTGCGAGCAGCCGCGTCGAATCGAGCGTCGGCAGCGGGGAGTTGCCGTCGTTCATGATCAGCGGAATCTCGGTGCACCCCAGCACGACGGCGTCGCAGCCCTGTTCCTTCATACGGCCCATCACGCGCTGGAAGGTGGCGATACCTTGCGGCGTAAAGCGGCTCTGCACCAGCTCGTCCATGATGATGCGGCTGGTTTCGTCGCGCTCAGTCTCGGTCGGCCGCAGCCACGCAAGTCCTTCGGCTTCGATCTTCTCCGGATAGACCTCGCTGTCGACCAGCCAGCGCGTGCCGGTGATGCCAAGCTTGCGGTAGCCCCGCGTCCTCGCTTCGGCGGCGACGACTTCGGCAATGTGCAGCCAGGGCAAGGGCGAGTGCGGCAGCACGAACGACATCGCCTGATGGATCGTGTTGTCGGGACAGATCAGGAAGTCCGCGCCCGCTCGTGCGAGCTTGTTGGCGGATGACAGCATCAGCTCGGCCACGCCGGCGCGGTCGCCGCGATCGAGGCGTTCGACATAGTCGGCCAGCGAATGGGTGTGCAGCGAGACTTCGGGATGGGCGTGCGGACCCATGAGGGCCGCGCCTTCGACGCAGATGGTCTTGTAGCAGAGCGCGGCGCCCTCGGCGGAGCAGGCGACGATGCCGATATGCTGGGTCATGGTCATCCCTTGGCGCGCGGATGGGCGGCGCGATAGACGGCGGCGAGACGTGCCGCGTCCACGTCGGTGTAGCGCTGGGTCGTCGACAGCGAGGCGTGCCCCAGCAGTTCCTGAATGGTGCGCAGGTCGCCGCCGGCGCCCAGCAGGTGGGTGGCGAAGGAGTGGCGCAGCGCGTGCGGCGTCACGCTTTCGGCAAGGCCGAGGTCGCGACGGATCTCGCGCACCCGCTTCTGCACGATGGCGGGATCGAGTGCACCGCCGCGCGCGCCCATGAAGACGCGGTCGGAGGGCTTTGCCGCCGCGAGCCAGGGGCAGGCGTCGCGATAGGCTTTGAGCGCCTGCAGCGCCTGCGGCAGCAGCGGCACCAGCCGCGTCTTGTTGCCCTTGCCGGTCACGGCGAGCGTGTCGCGGCCGCTCTTCAGCAGGTCTTCGACCTCGGCCTTGGACAGCGCCAGGGCCTCGCCGATGCGCAGGCCCGCGCCGTAGAGCAGGATCAGCACGGCGGCGTCGCGCAGGTCGATCCACGGCGCGCGCTCGCGGTCGGGCTCGGCCGCGAGCAGATCCTCCATGTCGCGCTCGCTCAGCGCCTTCGGCACGGAGCGTGGCAGCTTGGGCGTCTGGATGGTGGCGATGCTCGCATTGTGGGCGAGCTTGTTCTTGTCGAGGAAGCGGAAGAAGGAGCGCACCGAGGAGAAGGCGCGCGCCGTCGAGGAGCGCGCCATGCCCTGGCGCGAACGCTCGGCCAGCCAGGCGCGGAACTCGGCGGGCTTCAGCCGGGCGAGCGCCTCGAGCGTCGGCGTCTCGCCGAGATAGGTCGCCATGAAACCGAGGAAGGTCGCGACGTCGTGTTCGTAGGCGATGAGCGTGTGGTCGGCGAGCCGGCGCTCGCTCTTCAGCCAGTCGCGCCAGGCCGCCAGTGCGTCGGCGACCCTCACGTCGCTGTCACTCGGGCAGGTCGAGCCAGGCGCGAATCGTGTTCTCCAGCACCTTCGACAGGAAGAACAGGAGCTCGGTCGCCATCTCCGGCCCGAAGGCTTCGGGGTCGCGGGCGCCGAAGCACATGACGCCGTCGGGCGAGCCCGACGAGACCTGCAGGCGCATCAGCACGTCGGACTTCACGAAGCGCGCCACGTCGCCGAAGAACGCTTCCTCGCCCACGATGCTGGAACGCAGGCGGGCATGCTTGTCCGGCCCGATGGCCGCATCGATGGCGCCCGGCGCCAGCACGTAGACGCCGCGCACCGGCACGCGCTTGGGGGCGTCGGCATTGGCTTCGATCGCGAGCGTGATGAAGTCGACGTCGAGCAGCTCGGGCAGCTCGTGCGTCACGACATGGATCATCTTCTCGAAGGTCGTCGCCTGGATGATGCTGATGACCGCCGCCTGGATGCGGTTCTGGACGATCTGGTTCTGCTTGGAGTTGGCGATGATCTCGGTGCGCTCGACCTTGAGCTTCTCGATCTCGCCGCGCAGGCGCTTCAGGATCGCCTGCTGCATGTCGATGACACCGGGGCCCTGGACCCTCGGCGTGACGCCCATTTCGGTCGCCAGCTCGCCATGCTTGTCGAAGAAATCGAGATGGGCCTTGAGATAGGCCACGACGTCGTCGGCGGTGATCAGCTTCACCTGCCGGCCGGAGCCGTCGGGCGCCGGAATCGTACCGTCATTGGCCATGCGCC
Organism: Reyranella sp.; assembly: GCF_965279625.1. Taxonomy (GTDB): domain Bacteria; phylum Pseudomonadota; class Alphaproteobacteria; order Reyranellales; family Reyranellaceae; genus Reyranella. Next base: position 2,454,315 of record NZ_OZ257251.1, on the reverse strand, counting down.
CGTCTCCGGGTCAGAGGATCGACTGGCCGGTCTTGGCCCAGTCGTCGAGGAAGGCCTTGAGACCGTTGTCCGTCAGGGTGTGCTTGAAGAGCTGGCGCAGCACGTTGGGCGGCAGGGTGCCGACATGGGCGCCGAGCTTGGCGGCGGCGATCACATGCTGGGTATGGCGGATCGAGGCGACGAGAACCTCGGTCTTGAAGTGCGGATACTGGCGGTAGATCGTCATGATCTCGGCGATGAGATGCATGCCGTCCTGGCCAATATCGTCGAGCCGGCCGACGAACGGCGAGACGAAGGTGGCGCCCGCCTTGGCGGCGAGCAGGGCCTGCGCCGCCGAGAAGCACAGGGTGACGTTCACCATGGTGCCTTCCGAAGTCAGCACCTTGCAGGTCTTGAGGCCGTCCGGCGTCAGCGGCACCTTCACCGTGACGTTCTTCGCGAGCTTGGCGAGCTTGCGGCCTTCCTCGAGCATCGTCTTGTGGTCGGTCGCGACCGTTTCGGCGCTGACCGGGCCCGGGACGATGGCGCAGATCTCCTTGATGACGTCGAGCATCTGGCGGCCCGACTTGGCGATCAGCGAGGGGTTGGTCGTCACGCCGTCGAGCAGGCCGGAGGCCGCGAGATCCGTGATATCGGCGACATCGGCGGTATCGACGAAGAACTTCATATAAACTACCCCAATGGCCGGTGGTTCGGACTCGCCTGTTACCACAATTTCTAGCGATTCCCCTTCGGAGCCACAAGCCAAGGGGACCGCGTCGTCGCGTCTCGAACCGGTGGAAAACACCATCAAGGTCCTGCTGCCGCTGCCGCTCGGCGATGCCTACGACTATCGCGTTCCGGACGGGATGGCGGTGGTGCCGGGGCATTTCGTCGTCGTGCCGCTGGGCAAGCGCGAATGCGTCGGCGTCGTCTGGGGCGCGGGCACCGGCAATGTCGCGCCAGAGAAGTTGCGCGATGTGATCGCAGTCCTTCCCGCCTTGCCCATGGCCGATGGGATGCGCCGCTTCGTCGACTGGGTGTCGGCCTACACGCTGATGCCTGCAGGGGCCGTGCTGCGCATGGCGATGAGCGTGCCCTCGGCACTCGAGGCCCCCAAGACCGAACTCATCTATCGCCCGGCCGCGGCGACCGACGACACGGCTCTGAAGCTCACCGCCGCGCGCCGTCGCGTGCTGGAGCAATTGAAGGACGGGCCGGCGATGGCGGCCGCGGAACTGGCGCATCTCGCGGGCGTCGGTACCTCGGTCGTGAAGAGCATGGCGCTGCTCGGACTGCTTCAGACAGAGGAACGGATCGTGCGTCGGTCCTTTCCTCAGCCGGACGGTTTGCATGCGGGGCCGACCTTGTCGCCGGCCCAGAAGATCGCCGCCGACGGGCTCGTCGCAAGGGTGAAGGCCCATGCCTTCTCGGCCACCCTGCTCGACGGCGTGCCGGGTGCGGGCAAGACGGAGGTCTATTTCGAAGCGATTGCCGCCTGTCTGGCCGCGGGGCGGCAGGTGCTGGTGCTGCTGCCGGAGATTGCGCTGACCGCGCAGTGGCTGAAGCGCTTCGAGGACCGGTTCGGCGCGCAGCCTTCGCCCTGGCATTCCGGCCTCACCAGTCTGGAACGCCGCGAAACCTGGCGTGCGATTGCCGAGGGGCGGGTGGGCGTGGTGGTCGGTGCACGGTCCGCGCTGTTCCTGCCCTTCGCCGATCTCGGCCTCATCGTGGTCGACGAGGAGCACGACAGTTCGTTCAAGCAGGACGAAGGCGTCGTCTACAATGCGCGCGACATGGCCGTGGTACGCGCGCGCCTCGCGTCCGCACCGATCGTGCTGGCATCGGCGACGCCGTCGCTCGAAAGCGTCGTCAACGTGAAGACCGGCCGCTACGGCGAGGTCCATCTGCCGGGCCGTCACGGCGGGCACCGGCTCGCGGCCCTGTCGGCGATCGACCTGCGGCGCGATGCGCCGTCGCGCGGTCGCTGGCTGTCGCCGCCGGTCGTCGAGGCGATGAAGGAGACGCTGGCGGCCGGGGAGCAGACGTTGCTGTTCCTCAATCGCCGCGGCTATGCGCCGATCACGCTCTGCCGGGCCTGCGGCTCGGGTCTCGAATGTCCGCAATGCTCGGCCTGGCTGGTCGAGCATCGGTTTCGCCGCACCCTGGTCTGCCATCATTGCGGCTACTCCGAGCCGCCGGCCCAGACCTGCCGGCACTGCGGCGCGGTCGACCAGTTCGTCGCCTGCGGTCCCGGTGTCGAACGGCTGGCCGAGGAAGCGCTGGAGCTTTTTCCCGAGGCGCGTCTGGAGCTCTTCACCTCGGACAGTCTGATGAGCCGCGACGAGGCGTCGGCGGCGGTCGACCGGATGGAGAAGGGCGAGATCGACATCCTGATCGGCACGCAGATGGCGGCGAAGGGCCATCATTTCCCGAACCTGACCCTGGTGGCCGTGATCGATGCCGATCTCGGCCTGAACGGCGGCGATCTGCGGGCGGCCGAACGGACCTTCCAGCTCCTCTATCAGGTCGCGGGCCGTGCCGGCCGCGACGGGCGGCCGGGCCGGGCGCTGATCCAGACCCACAATCCGGAGCATCCCGTGATGCAGGCGCTGGTGTCGGGCGATCGCGACCGTTTCGTCGATGTAGAGCTCCAGGACCGCGCTTTGGCCGGCATGCCGCCCTATGGACGGCTGGCCTCGCTGATCATCTCGGGGCCGGACCCCGTGGCGGTCGACAATGTCTGCACCGCGCTCGCCCGCCATGCCCCCCAGCAGGAGGGCGTCACCGTCCTGGGGCCGTCGGTCGCACCGATGGCTTTGCTGCGCGGACGGCACCGGAGGCGCTTCCTTTTGAAGGCCGGCCGCGACACCGCCGTACAGCCCTTGCTGCACGCCTGGCTTGAGAGGATCGGGCTTCCGGGTTCGGTCCGCCTGCAGGTCGATGTCGACCCCTATTCCTTCCTCTGAGACCCCCGCGCCGAAAAACCGCTGTAGAACAGTGCTTTGCCGACGTTGCGCCGGGAAATGCAGCATGGTAGCAACGCGCGCTTTTCCGGGGTGGGGCGGCAAGCGACGCGGGGCGTTCTGCTGAAGAAAAGCGTGTAATTTCAATGGCTTGCCGGCCGCGTTCCGCGGCAGGGGAGAGGCTCTCGACGTGACCACCGCAACCACCGGCGTTGCCGGACGCTACGCCAGCGCCCTTTTTGACCTCGCGGACAGCGCGAAGTCCCTGGATCAGGTCGCGCAGGACCTCGCCACGTTCCGCAAGCTCGTCGCCGAGAGCACGGACCTCGCCCGGCTGATCTCCAGCCCGGTCATTCCGCGCGCCCTGCAGGGCAAGGCGCTGCTGGCCGTGCTGGACGCCGCCGGGATTTCCGGTCTGACCCGCAATTTCGTCGGTACTGTGGCCGCCAACGGTCGCGCCCGCGACCTGCCGGCGATGGCCACGGCCTTCCTGGCCGAGCTGGCTTCTCGCCGCGGCGAGACCACCGCGACGGTCACCTCGGCCGTTCCGCTTTCCCCCGCCCAGCTGCAGCAGCTCAGCGAGTCGCTGCGCTCCGTGCTGGGCAGTAACAAGGTTTCCATCGACGCACGCGTCGAACCCGACATTCTCGGCGGTCTCGTCGTGAAGGTCGGTTCGCGCCTGTTCGATTCATCCGTCCGAAGCAAGCTGCAGCGCTTGCAGCTTGCCATGAAGGGAGTTGCCTAATGGATATCCGTGCCGCCGAAATCTCGGCCATTCTGAAGCAGCAGATCGCCAACTTCGGCACCGAGGCCGAAGTGGCCGAGGTCGGCCAGGTTCTGTCCGTCGGTGACGGCATCGCGCGCGTCTACGGCCTCGACAGCGTCAAGGCCGGCGAGATGGTCGAGTTCCCCGGCGGCATCAAGGGCATGGCGCTGAACCTCGAGAGCGACAATGTCGGCGTCGTTATCTTCGGTGAGGATCGCACGATCCGCGAAGGCGATACGGTCAAGCGTACCGGCACCATCGTCGACGTTCCGGTCGGCAAGGGCCTGCTCGGCCGCGTGGTCGACGGTCTCGGCAACCCGATCGACGGCAAGGGCCCGATCGTGGCGGCCGAGCGCAAGCTCGTCGAAGTGAAGGCGCCGGGCATCATCCCGCGCAAGTCGGTGAACGAGCCGATGCAGACCGGCCTCAAGGCCGTCGACTCGCTGGTTCCCGTCGGCCGCGGCCAGCGCGAACTGATCATCGGTGACCGCCAGACCGGCAAGACCGCCGTCGCCATCGACACCTTCCTCAACCAGAAGGGCATCAACAAGGGCACCGACGAGAGCCGCAAGCTCTACTGCGTCTACGTCGCCATCGGCCAGAAGCGCTCGACCGTCGCCCAGATCGTGAAGACGCTCGAGGACAACGGCGCGCTGGAATACTCCATTGTCGTCGCCGCCACCGCGTCCGACCCGGCCCCCATGCAGTTCCTGGCGCCCTACACCGGCTGCGCCATGGGCGAATACTTCCGCGACAACGGCATGCACGCCGTGATCGTGTATGACGATCTTTCCAAGCAAGCCGTCGCCTATCGCCAGATGTCGCTGCTGCTGCGCCGCCCGCCGGGCCGCGAAGCCTATCCCGGCGACGTGTTCTATCTCCATTCGCGCCTGCTCGAGCGCGCTGCCAAGCTGAACGAGAAGAACGGTTCGGGCTCGCTCACGGCACTGCCGATCATCGAGACGCAGGCCGGCGACGTCTCGGCCTACATCCCGACCAACGTGATCTCGATCACCGACGGCCAGATCTTCCTCGAGACCGAGCTGTTCTATCAGGGCATCCGTCCGGCCATTAACGTCGGTCTGTCGGTCAGCCGCGTCGGCTCGGCCGCGCAGATCAAGGCGATGAAGCAGGTCGCCGGCACCATCAAGCTGGAGCTGGCGCAGTATCGCGAAATGGCGGCCTTCGCCCAGTTCGCCTCGGACCTCGACGCCTCGACCCAGCGCCTCCTGGCGCGTGGTCAGCGCCTCACCGAGCTGCTGAAGCAGGGCCAGTTCGTGCCGATGCCGGTCGAAGAGCAGGTGATCTCGCTCTATGCCGGCACCCGCGGCTTCCTCGACACGCTGCCCGTCGGTCGCGTCAACGAGTTCGAGCGGCAGATGCTCGACGCCATCCGCGCCGAAGGTTCGATCCTCGCCTCGATCCGCGAGAAGCGCGAGATCGTCAAGGAGACCGACGACAAGCTGAAGGCGTTCCTCGGCGATTTCGTCAAGAAGTTCGCCTAAGGCGCTCGCAGGTTTAGATGCCCAGTCTCAAGACCTACCGGCTGCGGATCCGAAGCGTCCAGTCGACGCAGAAGATCACCAAGGCCATGAAGATGGTTGCAGCCGCCAAGCTGCGGCGCGCGCAGGAGCAGGCCGCCGCGGCCCGTCCCTATGCGGAGTCCATGGACAAGATCCTGGCGTCGCTCGGCGCGAGCTTCCAGGGCGCTTCCGGCGGTCCGCGACTGCTGGTGGGCACGGGTTCCGACCAGGTGCATCTCGTCATCGTCGCCACCGGCGACCGTGGCCTGTGCGGCGGCTTCAACAGCACGATCGTGCGCGAGGCGCGCCGTCAGATCCGCGCGCTGCTGGCCGAAGGCAAGACGGTCAAGATCTTCTGCGTCGGCCGCAAGGGCCGCGAGCAGCTGCGTCGTGACTTCGGTTCCATGATCATCGAGACGATGACCGATCTTGGCCGGCCGCGCCTGTCTTTCGCGGACGCCCAGAAGGTCGCCGCGCGCGTCATGGAAATGTACGAGGCGGGCGAATTCGACGTCGCCAAGGTGATCTTCAATCACTTCAAGTCGGCGATGACCCAGGTTGTTACCGTGCAGCAGCTCATCCCGCCGCCGATGCCGGAAGCGTCGGCCGCACCGGTCGCCGCCGGCGGCGCGATCTACGAGTTCGAGCCGGACGAGGGCGAGATCCTCGCCGACCTGCTGCCGCGCAATCTCACCGTCCAGATCTTCCGCATCCTGCTGGAGAACGCAGCGAGCTTCTACGGCTCGCAGATGACGGCCATGGACAACGCCTCGCGCAACGCAGGCGACGTGATCAAGAAACTGACGCTGCAGATGAACCGCTCGCGCCAGGCCTCGATCACCAAGGAACTCATCGAGATCATCTCGGGCGCCGAGGCCGTCTAGGCCGGCTGCCACGCAATCGAAGGAAAGGGATCCGCTATGGCTACCAACAACATCGGCACGATCACCCAGATCACGGGCGCGGTCGTGGACGTGCGTTTCGACGCCGATCTGCCGAACATCCTGAACGCGCTGCACGTGAATGCCGACGGACGCCTGATCGTGCTGGAAGTCGCCCAGCATCTCGGTGAATCCGAGGTTCGCACCATCGCGATGGATACGACCGACGGTCTGGTCCGCGGCGAGAAGGCCGTCGATACCGGCGCGCCGATCCAGATGCGGGTGGGTCCGGAGACGCTCGGCCGCATCCTGAACGTCATCGGCGAGCCGATCGACGAGCGCGGTCCGGTCGGCAACAAGACCACCCTGCCGATCCATCGCAGCGCGCCCGAGTTCGTCGAGCAGTCGACCGAAGCGCAGATCCTGGTCACGGGCATCAAGGTCATCGACCTGCTCGCGCCCTACGCCAAGGGCGGCAAGATCGGCCTGTTCGGCGGCGCCGGCGTCGGCAAGACCGTGACGATCATGGAGCTGATCAACAACGTCGCGAAGGCGCATGGCGGCGTGTCGGTGTTCGCCGGCGTCGGTGAGCGCACCCGCGAGGGCAACGACCTGTATCACGAGATGATCGAGGGCGGCGTCATCAAGCTCGACGGTCCGGGTTCGAAGGTGGCTCTGGTGTACGGCCAGATGAACGAGCCGCCGGGCGCCCGCGCCCGTGTGGCGCTGTCGGGCCTCACCGTCGCCGAATACTTCCGCGACGCCGAAGGCCAGGACGTGCTGTTCTTCGTCGACAACATCTTCCGCTTCACCCAGGCCGGCTCGGAAGTGTCGGCGCTGCTGGGCCGTATCCCGTCGGCGGTGGGTTATCAGCCGACCCTGGCCACCGACATGGGCGGCCTGCAGGAGCGCATCACCTCGACCAAGAAGGGCTCGATCACCTCGGTGCAGGCCATCTACGTGCCCGCCGACGACTTGACCGACCCGGCGCCTGCCGCCTCGTTCGCCCACTTGGATGCGACGACCGTGCTCAGCCGCTCGATCGCCGAGCAGGCGATCTTCCCGGCCGTCGATCCGCTCGACTCGACCTCGCGCATGCTCGACCCGCGCGTCGTCGGCCAGGAGCACTACGACATCGCCCGTTCGGTTCAGCGCGTGCTGCAGCAGTACAAGTCGCTGCAGGACATCATCGCCATTCTGGGCATGGACGAGCTCTCGGAAGAGGACAAGCTGGTCGTGAGCCGCGCCCGCAAGATGCAGCGCTTCCTCAGCCAGCCGTTCCACGTGGCCGAAGTGTTCACCGGCACGCCGGGCGTGTTCGTGAAGCTCGAGGACACGATCAAGGCGTTCAAGGGCATCCTCGCCGGCGAGTACGACGAGCTGCCGGAACCGGCCTTCTACATGGTCGGCACGATCGAGGAAGCCGTCGCCAAGGCCAAGAAGCTCGCGGCCGAGGCGGCCTAAGCAGATGGCCAAGGTCTCCTTCCGTCTGGTGATGCCCGAGCGCGAGCTGATCGCGACCGAGGCCGACATGGTGGTCGTTCCGGGCAGCGAAGGCGACTTCGGTGTCCTGCCGGGCCACGCCCCGCTGATCTCGACGGTTCGCCCCGGCGTCCTCGAGGTCTACCAGGGCGGCAAGGTCCAGCAGCGTTTCCTGGTGGCCGGCGGCTTCGCCGAGGTCACGCCGGAGCGCTGCACGGTGCTGGCCGACGAGGCGGTGCCGTTCGAACAGATGACTGTCGCGCAGCTCGACGAGCGTGAGCGCGCGGCCCGTAGCGACATTGCCGACGCCGATACGCCCGCCGAGAAGGCTACCGCTGAGAAGAATCTGGCGATTACCCAGGATCTGAAGCGCGCACAGGCTTTCTACGCCAGCCGCTGATTTCAGCGCTACTGCACAATTTCAGTCGAAAAGTGCTCCGGTCTGCCATTGAAAGGCGGGCCGGAGCTGGCTTTATTACGCTGGTAAGACAACACCCCGAGGGTGCTCGTTCATGGGTAACTGGACACTCGAGTCGATCGCATGGGATCGCTTCGACGCGTCGAAGGTGGATCCGGAGATCCTTCGCAACATCAAGGCCGCGGCCCTGGTGGAGCGGAACGGTGGCGACTACGGCATCTATCTCGGCCGGGTCTTCGCCGGCGATGCCGTGTTCATGGACGCCGTGCAGAACTGGGTGGTCGAGGAAGTCCAGCACGGCATGGCGCTGGGCCGCTGGGCAAAGCTTGCCGACCCGTCCTGGGATTTCGACGCCGCCTTCGAGCGCTTCCGCACCGGCTACAAGCTGCCGCTTCACGTCAGCGAATCTGTGCGCGGCAGCCAGGCCGGCGAGATGATCGCCCGCTGCATCGTGGAGACCGGCACCAGCTCCTATTACAGCGCTCTCAAGGATGCGACCGAGGAGCCTGTGCTCAAGCAGGTCTGCCAGAAGATCGCGGCCGACGAGTTCCGGCACTACAAGCTGTTCTACGAACATCTCAATCGCTGCCTGAAGCGCGACCGGCTGAACCGCTGGTCGCGCCTGCGCATCGGCTGGGGACGTCTCGCCGAGAGCGAGGACGACGAGCTCGCCTACGCCTACTTCGCCGCCAACGAGCCGGCGGACGCGGTCTACGATCGCAAGCGCAACATGCAGGCCTATGCCCGGCGCGCCTATCCGCTCTACCGGCAGACCCATGTGCAGCGTGCCATGGCGATGGTGCTGAAGGCGGTCGGGCTCGAACCGCAGGGCCGGCTCAACAACCTGATGACCCGCGCGGGCCTCTGGTTCCTCCGCCGAAACGCCGCCAAGCTGGCCGCGCAGGGGGCGTAGAGCGGCTGACTACGATTTGCCGTCCTGAGCGAAGCGAAGGACCTGACGGATCGACCGAAGCACGCCGTAGCGGATGCGAGATGTTTCGCTGCGCTCCAGGACGGGGGCTACCCCGCCCGCGATGACAAGCCTGAGGCTCTCGTGAGTCTCAGGAAATCAGGTCGGCGAATTCCTCGAACACCGCGTCGTAGACGGCCCGCTTGAAGGGCACGATCAGCGACGCGAGTTCGCCGGGTGCGATCCAGCGCCAGGCCACGAACTCCTGGTCGTGGGCATGGATGTCGATATCGGCGTCCGTGCCGGTGAAGGCCAGGGCGAACCATTTCTGCGCCTGGCCGCGCCAGCGGCCCTTCCAGTAGGCCGGCCGGCGGTCCTCCGGCACCTCGTACGAAATCCAGCCGGCGCTCTCGCGCAGCAGCAGCGCCCGGGTCGTGCCGACCTCCTCGTGAAGTTCGCGACAGGCGGCCTCGACCGGTGTCTCGCCCTTGTCGATGCCGCCCTGGGGCATCTGCCAGGAGTCCGGCTGGTTGGCGCGGCAGCCGACGAAGACGCGGCGGTCCGGGCCGATCATCATCATCCCGACGTTGCGGCGATACTCTTCGGGGCGGCCGGTCATGGTGGAGGTCATCGGGGGCTCCTCACGGGCGGAGTTGCGCGGGGTGGGCCCGCAGGCGGGCCATGCAGGCGGCGCGGCATTCGAAATGTCCGATGATGGGCACGAAGGAGAGCGCGGTCTTGCCTTGCCGGCCCTTGAACCAGGCGGCGATGGCGGTGATTGCCTCGTCGTCGGGCTGCATGACGCCGAAGGCGTGGCGGGGTGCCCGGTCGGGGGCGGTTTCGGCAACCCAGGCGCTCAGCCGGTCGATGTTGCCGGCCACCCCGTCGCCCGCGAGCTTGTAGTCGAGCACGTCGCTGCTGCGGGCGTAGCCCACGCCCAGCTCCGCCGTCAGGCGCTGGATCGGAGTCGCTCCCTGGGCCGGATTGATCTCGATCAGCGCGAGGCCGCGCTCGGCGAGCTCGGCGACCAGCGGCCTCATCACGGCCTCCGATTGCGCCACTCGGTCGGTCGCGGAGATCACCAGGCCGGCATAGCCTTCGCCGCGCGCCAGGGTAGCGCGCAGACGACGCAGGTTCTCGGCTCCGTCGACGCCCGCTTCGATCGAGCGGACGCCACGCTCGGCGACGACCGGATCGTCCGTCGGCACCATCAGGTAGCTTTCATGGCCGAAGGCGCGCGCTTGGGTGAGCCAGCGCGGCAGGTCGGGCGTGCCGGGCAGGAAGGCCAGGCTGACCTCGGGCGGCAGGCCTTCGATCGCGCGGCGCATCGCGGCTTCGTCGATCCCGACATTGATGACGAGCAGGCCGAGCCGCGCCGCAGCGCCGGCCGGATCGAAGCGTCGCGAATTGATGATCCACGGCATCCAGCCGGCCGGCGAGATGCGCGGCAGACGTAGTCCGTCGGCGGTGATGTCGACCATGCCGGCCCGCTCTTCGTCCGGCAGCTTGCGGAATGCCGATGACGCCGCCGGGCGGCTGGGCAACGGCAGCGCTTGAATTTCAGGCGCTGCCGCTGCCGATTCCGATGGCGAGGCGGCGACGGCGCTGTCGACGATCTGAGGCGTGGCTCCCGGGAAGTCGCCGAAGGCGATGCCGGCGGTGCCTGCGATCAGGCCGACGACCAGCAGATAGGCCGCGACGAGGCCACGCCGGTCCGGCCGCGGCTTCGCGACCAGAGCGACGCGCCGGCTCGATTGTTCGCCGGGCATGGCCACGCCGTCATCCTCGCAGGCCGGTCAGTTGGCCTTGCTGCTGTAGAGCGAGATGCCGCGGATCAGGTCGGCAGCGCGCAGCAGCTGATAGTCGGCCGCCTGCTCCTTCGGCGGCTCGTCCGGATCGACGGGCGCTGCCGGCGGAGTGGTCTGGCCGGCAGCCTTGTCGTCGGTCTTGTCGCCGGGCTTGCCGGCTTCCGGCTTGCCGTCGGCGGGCTTCGCCGGCGGCGGCGGGACCACCGGCTTGTCGTTCGGGTTGGTGATCGAGCGGCGCAGGTTCTCCTCGCGGAAGCTCGACCGCTGCTGGATGTTCTCGATCTTCGCGGGCTCGACCTCGATGTCCGGCTTGATGCCTTCCTTCTGGATCGAGCGGCCCGACGGCGTGAAGTAGAGCGCCGTGGTCAGGCGGATCGCGCCGCCGCCGGTCACCTGCATGATGGTCTGGACCGAACCCTTGCCGAAGGAGCGTGTGCCGAGAATGATCGCCCGGCGATGATCCTGCAGCGCGCCGGCCACGATTTCCGAGGCCGAGGCCGAGCCGCCGTTCATCAGCACGACGATCGGCAGACCGCCCGCGACGTCGCCGGGCTTGGCGTTCCAGCGCTGGACGTCGTCGTTCTTGCGCGCCTTGACCGAGACGATCTCGCCCTTGTCGAGGAAGGCATCCGACATCGCGATGGCCTGGTCGAGCAGGCCGCCCGGATTGTTGCGCAGGTCGATGATGTAGCCCTTGAGCTTGTTGCCCGCTTCCTTCTTGAGCTTCTCGACGGCGTCGAGGACGCCCGGCGTGGTCTGCTCGGTGAAGGATGTGACGCGGATGTAGCCGATGTCGCCGCCTTCGAGGCGGAACTTGACCGGCTTCACCTTGATGGTTTCGCGGGTCAGGGTGACGTCGAACGGATCCTTGGCGCCGCGGCGGATCGAGACCTTGATCGGCGCACCGACCTTGCCGCGCATCTTCTCGACGGCTTCCTGCAGGGTGAGGCCCTGCACCGGCTCGCCGTCCAGCGCAAAGATCAGGTCGCCCGGCTGGATGCCGGCCTTGGAGGCCGGCGTGTCGTCGATCGGCGACACGACCTTGATGACGCCGTTGTCCATCGTGACCTCGATGCCGAGGCCGCCGAACTCACCCTTCGTCTGGACCTGCATGTCCTTGTACGACTTGGGGTTCATGTAGCTGGAATGCGGGTCGAGCGCGCTCAGCATGCCGTTGATGGCGTTCTCGATGAGCTGCTTTTCCTCGACCGGCTCGACATAGTCGCGGCGGATGCGCTCCAGCACGTCGCCGAACAGGTTGAGCTGCTGGTAGAGCTCGCTCTTGTCGCCACCGGCGGCCTTCGGATCGGCCTTGTCCTGCGCAAGCGCAGGGGCAGCTAGGAAAGCCACGGCCGTGGCGAGAGAGGCGAAGCGCAGAAAGGTCATTTGGGTGCCTTCAGGAGGGAGTCGCCAGGGGCTTTGAGGCCCGGCGATCCGGAGTTTCAGCGTGGGAGGGAGGATACAGGGGCGTCTTTGGCAGGATCAAGGCGTCGGGGTCCGGCGCCGCTTCACAAATCAGGCAGAGGCTGCGGCCGCTGGGCGCGGCGCGGCCAGGACCGCCGGTCGGGAGGCCGTCGAGAGCATCGATCGGCCGGTCATTTCGGCGGGCTGCGGCAGGCCCATCAGCGCCAGCATCGTCGGCGCGACATCGGCCAGCTTGCCGTCGGCCAGCGAATGGACCGCGGCCGGCGCGTTGAACAGCAGCGCGGGGACGCGATTGAGCGTGTGCTGGGTGTGCTTCTGGTGCGAATGCTCGTCGAACATCTGCTCGGCATTGCCGTGGTCGGCGGTGACGAACATGACGCCGCCGGCAGCGTGAATGGCCTGCATGAGGCGGCCGAGGCAGCCATCGACGGCTTCCACGGCCTTGATGGCGGCGCCGAGGTCACCGGTATGGCCCACCATGTCGGTGTTGGCATAGTTGACCACGATCAGGTCGAACGTGCCCGATGCGATCGCCCCGACGAGCCGATCGGTCACTTCGCCGCTGCTCATCTCCGGCTTCATGTCGTAGGTCGCCACCTTGGGCGACGGCACGAGAATGCGCTCCTCGCCCTCGAACACGCGCTCCTCGCCGCCGTTGAAGAAGAACGTGACGTGCGCGTACTTCTCGGTCTCGGCGATGCGCAGCTGCTTGAGGCCGGCGCGCGACACCGTCTCGCCGAGACCCATCCTGATGATCGCGGGCGGGAACAGCGTCTTGAGGAACGGATTGAGCGCGGCCGAATACTCGACCATGCCGACCGTCTCGGCGAAGGCGACGACCCGGTTGCGGTTGAAGCCGTCGAACCGCGGATCGAGCAGCGCGGTTAGGATCTCGCGCGCCCGGTCGGAGCGGTAATTGAACATCAGGAGGCCGTCGCCGTCCTTCATGCCGGTGTAGCCGTCGATCGCGGTCGGCAGGACGAACTCGTCGTCGAGCTTGGTGGCATAGGCCTTGTCGACGGCTTCCTTCGCCGTCGTCGCACGCTCACCCTTCGCGTCGACCATCGCGTCATAGGCCAGCGTCACGCGCTCCCAGCGCTTGTCGCGGTCCATCGGATAGAAGCGGCCTGACACGGTGGCGAAGCGGATCGGCAGGCCGGTCTTCAGGCCCGCCTGGATATGGTCGAGGCATTCCAGCGCGCTGCGCGGCGGCATGTCCCGCCCGTCGAGGAAAGCATGGATCCAGACCGGCACGCCGTGGCCCGCGACCAGGTTGGCGAGGAAGACCAGATGATCCTGGTGGGCGTGCACGCCGCCCGGCGAGGCCAGGCCCATGAGATGCAGCGCCGCGCCGCTCTGCTTCAGCCGGGCGATCGTCTCGCCAAGGATCGGGTTCTGCGCAAGAGAGCCGTCCTCGATGGCATTGTCGATGCGCGGCAGGTCGGGCACGGCGACACGGCCGGCGCCGAGATTCATGTGGCCGACTTCGGAATTGCCCATCTGGCCCTTGGGCAGGCCCACGAAGCTTTCGGAGGCATCGACCAGGCCCTGCGGGCAGGTCGCGACCAACCGGTCGTAGTTGGGCGTGCGGGCGTCGAGGATCGCATTGTTCAGCGGATCGGTGCGATGGCCCCAGCCGTCGAGGATGCAGAGCAGGGCGGGACGCGGTGCTTTGGCGGTCATCACGAGGCCTTCCGGGGCTGCGGCTGGGGGCGCTCGACGGCGTTGAATTTGTTGGGGCAGCTCAACTCGCGCGGATCGGTGTTGGGATTCTGGTCCGGCACCTCGATGGCGCAGAACACGAACTCGCCGCGCGGCTCGCCGTCGATGCTGACGTCGTAGGTGTAGGTGCCGGCCGGATCGCCCGGAATGATGCACCAGGAGCGCTGCAGCACGCCGTCCTGCACTGTCTCGAGCATGCGCGTCGTGGCCTTGGTCTTGTCGGCGCTGACTTCGGTCTCGGGGCCGGCGATCACCTGCTCGGCCGGTTGTGAGGTCGTCAGAACCTCCTTCAGCGACACCACCCGGTTGGGGCCGCCGAGATACATGCGCCAGCCGAAGCAGGCACGGTGGAACAGCAGCGGGATGGCGTTGGTCTCGTAGTGGCGCTGCTTGCCGTCTTCCCCCGTGATCGACACGTACGGGATGCTGCGCACGGACTTCACGCCCGGCTTCTCGACCGGAGTGGCCGGGGCCGTCGACTGCGCCATTGCGGCGCTCGAAGCGGCTGCCAGGAGGAGGGCGGACGAAGTGGCCAGGAGCCACCGGGGGAATGGGTGCATGGCGCCAATGTAGCCCCGGTTTTTCGTCAGAACAGAGGCAAAATCGCCTTTTCAGGCGCGATGATACGGATGGCCGGCGAGAAGTTGCTGGGCGCGGTAGATCTGCTCGGCCAGCATCCCGCGCGCCAGCTGGTGAGGCCAGGTCATGGCGCCAAATGACAGGATGAGCGTGGCTTTTTTCAGCATCGCCTCGGTGTGGCCGTCGGCGCCGCCGATCAGGAAGGCCACGTCCGACACCGACGTGTCGCGCCAGCTCCCCAGGCGGGCCGCAAAGCCCTCGCTGTCGAGGACCTTGCCGCGGCGGTCCAGCATGACCAGCGTCGCGCCGGCGGGGGCCGCTTCGAGCAGCAATTCGCCCTCGCGCTGCATGAGCTGCGGCGCCGGAAGCTTCCGCTTCTCCTCGAGCTCGCGCAGCACCAGCGGCCAGCGGATGCGGCCGGCATAATGGTCGTAGAGATCCCGCTCCGGCCCGCGCGAGGCGCGGCCGATGGCGGCGATGGTGATCTTCAAATCGGAGGCTTTCCGCTTCCAGTTGACCCACCTTCCTCATCCTGAGGAGGCCGCCCCTCGAGTACCTCGGGGTAAACTCCACGGCGCGTCTCGAAGTATGGGTAACAGGCATGGTGCTCGTGCCCACCCTTCGAGACGCGGTCCGGCGGACCGCTCCTCAGGGTGAGGGCATTGTCGGGAAGGCCGATGATGTTCTTTCCTGGTCGGAAAGACTCAACGTTCACGACGCGCGCTTGCGCCGGGCGGCTGCCTTGGGGGCCGCTTTCTTGACCGCGGCCTTCTTCACGGCGGCTTTCTTGACCGGCTTGGCGGCGGCCTCGTCTTCGAGCGCCCACATCTTTTCCAGCGCATAGAAGGAGCGCGCTTCGGGGCGGAAGACGTGGACGATCACGTCGCCGGCATCGACCAGCACCCAGTCGCCGGTCTGCTTGCCTTCGACGGGAATGTAGCCGCGTCCGGACTGTTTGAGCTTGTCGGCGAGGTTCTCGGCGATGGCCACGACCTGGCGGGTCGAGCGGCCCGAGGCGATCACCATGTAATCGGCGAAGGCCGACTTGCCCTTTAGGTCGATGACGACGACGCCCTCGGCCTTGTTGTCGTCCAGGGACTCGCGCACCAGCTTGAGGAGCGCGTCGGAATCTTTGCTTCGATCGGGAAGCGTGCGGGTCTGGTCGGGGATGGTCTTTCCTTTCGCTCTGGTCCGTTGGGGGCGCACGGCGCGAAGGGCCGTCGCGGAATGGTTGTCCAACCTGCTCGGGATAAAGCACCAGGCCGGCGGCTCGCAAGTGGCGAGCCGGCGAGCCTCGGTGGCTTGCAGCCGGAAACGCTCGAAGGTGCGCGGCGCCGGGGCGGCCAGCGCGGTGTAGCCCCAGCCGGGGCGCGCGAAGGCGGCGATCGGCACCGTGCCGAACAGGGTGCGCCAGCCCGCCCAGTCGACGAGCTGGGGCAGGATGTCGGCACCCATCAGCCACACGAACTTCGCATGGGGATAGACGTGCTGCAGCGCCTGCACCGTGTCGAGCGTATAGCGCGTGCCGAGCATCAGCTCGGGCGCCTCGACGCGGATGCGGGGGTGACGGGCGACCTGGCGGGCACGGGCCACGCGGGTGGGCAGCGGCTCCATGCCGTCGCCGCTCTTCAGCGGGTTCTGCGGCGAGACCAGCCACCAGACTTCGTCGAGGCCGAGACGCTTCAGGGCCTCCAGGCTGATATGCCGGTGGCCGGCATGCGCCGGATTGAACGAGCCGCCCAGAAGGCCGATGCGCCGCGTCGTGGCGCGCGACACGCCCGGCATCGGGTGCAGGCTCATAGGACGATGCTCACGGGCGCAGCGTGCCCTTGCCGCGCACGATGTTCTTGTAGGTCGTCAGCTCGACCAGTCCGACGGGGCCGCGCGCGTGCATGCGGTTGGTCGAGATGCCGATCTCCGCGCCCAGGCCGAACTCACCGCCGTCGGCGAACTGGGTGCTGGCATTGTGCATCACGATGGCGCTGTCGACCTCGCCCAGGAAGCGCTGCGCCGTCGCCTCGTTGTCGGTGACGATCGATTCGGTGTGCTGGCTGCCGTAGCGCGCGATGTGGCCGATCGCGCCGGCGACGCCGTCGACCGTGGCGACCGAGATGATCGGTTCGAGATATTCCGTGCGCCAGTCCTTCTCGGTGGCGGCCAGCGCCCTGGGATCGCGCTTCTGCACCTCGTCGTCGCCGCGTACTTCGCAGCCCAGCTCGTGCAGCCTGTCGAGTACCGGCTTCAGATGCGTGTCGAGCGCGGCGCGGTCGATCAGCAGGGTCTCGGCGGCGCCGCAGACGCTGACCCGGCGCATCTTGGCGTTGGCCACGAGGTCGCGCGCCATCGCGACGTCGGCATCGCGGTCGACATAGACGTGGCAGATCCCGTCATAGTGGCGCAGCACCGGCACGCGGCTCTCCTGCGTCACGCGGTCGATCAGCGAGCGTCCGCCGCGCGGCACGATGAGGTCGAGCCAGTCCATGGCGCGCAGCATCTCGCCCACGGCGGCGCGGTCGGTGGTCGGTACCAGGGCCACGCAATCCTCGGGCAGGCCGGCGCCGGCCAGCGCGCGGCGCAGCAGCTCGACGATGGTGCGCGAGGAATGGAAGCTGTCGGAGCCGCCGCGCAGCACCACGACGTTGCCCGACTTGATGCACAGCGCGCCGGCATCGGCGGTGACGTTGGGCCGTGCCTCGTAGATCACGCCGATGATGCCGATCGGCACGCGCACGCGGCTGAAGGCGAGGCCGCTCGGCCGCCGCCATTCCTCGATGACCGCGCCGACCGGGTCGGGCAGGGCGGCGATGTCGTCGAGGCCCTTGGCCATCGCTTCAATGCGCGCCTCGTTCAGCAGCAGCCGGTCCTGCAGCGCGCTGGTCATGCCGGCGGCCTTTGCCGCCTCGATGTCGCGTGCATTGGCGGCCAGGATCGCGTCCTTCTCGGCGCGGATGAGACGCGCGGCTTCGAGCAGGGCCGCGTTCTTGGCCGTGGTCGAGGCGTTGCGCAGCGCGGCGGCGGCGGCCTTGGCGCGGCGGCCGAGGTCGGCCACGAGGGCGACGACGTCTTCGGCCGGCTTGGTCTGGACGTTCATGGGAGGCTCCGTCGCTTCACTCGACCACGAGGTCGTCGCGGTGGACGATCTCGTCGCGGCCGCGGAAACCCAGCAAATGTTCGATCTCGACGCTCTTGCGGCCGGCGATGCGGCGCGCATCCTCGGCGGCATAGGCGACCAGGCCGCGCGCCAGCACGCGGCCGCCGCGATCCTTCACGTCAACCACGTCGCCGCGGCGGAACTCGCCGGCCACCGCGGTGACGCCGGCCGGCAGCAGGCTCTTGCCGGTCGACAGTGCGCGCACGGCGCCGTCGTCGACGACCAGTGTGCCGGCGGGCTTCAGCGAGCCCTTGATCCACTTCTTGCGCGCGGACAAAGGCGAGCCCTCGGGCAGGAACCAGCTGCAGCGCGCGGTGCCGTCGATCAGCGCGCCCAGCGCGCCGACGGTGCGGCCGTCGGCGATGGCCATGCGGCAGCCCGCGGCCATGGCGATGCGGCCCGCCATCAGCTTGGTCACCATGCCGCCGTTGGACATCTCGGATGCCGCGACGCCCGCCATCGCCTCGATCTCGGGCGTGATCTCGCGGATCTCGGGGATGAAGGTCGCCGAGGCGTCGCTGCGCGGGTCGCCGGTATAGAGACCGTCGATGTCGGACAGCAGCACCAGCGTGTCGGCCGAGATCATCTCGGCGACGCGCGCGCCCAGACGATCGTTGTCGCCGAAGCGGATCTCGTCGGTGGCGACCGTGTCGTTCTCGTTGATCACCGGGATGGCGCCCAGCCCCAGCAAGGTCGCCATGGTCTGGCGCGCGTTGAGGTAGCGGCGGCGCTCTTCCGAATCGTTCAGGGTGAGCAGGATCTGCGCGACCGTGATGCCGTGCCGCGCCAGCGCCTCCTGATAGGCCTGGGCGAGGCGGATCTGTCCGGTGGCGGCGGCGGCCTGGCTCTCCTCGAGACGCAGCGGCCCGGCGGCGAGCTTGAGATGCGTGCGGCCCAGCCGAATGGCGCCGGACGAAACCAGTACGACCTCGCAGCCGCCTTTGTGCAGGCGCGCGACGTCACCGGTCAGCGCCTCGAGCCAATCGCGCCGGACCTCGCCCTTCGTCTCGTCGACCAGGATCGAGGAGCCGATCTTGACGACCAGCCGCCGCGCGCCGGCAAGGGGTGTCATGCCGCGTCCCGGGAGGGCGAGCGCTGCTTGTCGACCAGCTTCATCAGCTCGTGCAGCAGCGGCGTCACACCCTGGCGGGAGACCGCGGAGATGACGTGCACCGTCTTGCGGCTGACCTTGGCAAGCTGGGCGCGCTTGGCCTCGATGTCTTCGGCCGTCATGGCGTCGGTCTTGTTCAGCGCCAGGATTTCCTTCTTGCGCGCCAGGTTGCCGCCATAGGCCTTGAGCTCGGTCCGCACGGTGCGATAGGCGCCGGCGACGTCGTCCTGCGTGCCGTCGACCAGATGCAGGAGCGCGCGGCAGCGCTCGACATGGCCCAGGAAGCGCGTGCCGAGGCCGGCGCCTTCATGGGCGCCCTCGATCAGGCCCGGAATGTCGGCCATCACGAACTCGCGCGCGTCGGAGCCGTCGCCCACTTTCACCACGCCGAGGCCGGGATGGAGCGTCGTGAACGGATAGTCGGCGATCTTGGGCCGCGCGTTGGTGTTGGTGGAGAGGAACGTCGACTTGCCGGCGTTGGGCAGCCCGACCAGGCCGATGTCGGCGATCAGCTTGAGGCGCAGCCACAGCGCGAGCTCCACGCCCGGCCAGCCGGCATCGGCGCGGCGCGGCGCACGGTTGGTCGAAGTCTTGTAGTGCAGGTTGCCGTAGCCGCCGTCGCCGCCCTTGGCGATGGTCACGCGCTGGCCGATCTCGGTCATGTCGGCCAGAAGGGTCTCGTTGTCCTCAGCGAAGATCTGCGTGCCGCGGGGCAGGCGCAGCACGATGTCCTTGCCGGCGCCGCCGGTGCGCTGGCTGCCCATGCCGTGATGGCCGGTCTCGGCCTTGAAGTGCTGGGCGTAGCGATAGTCGATCAGCGTGTTGAGGCCGTCGACGCATTCGGCGATCACGTCGCCGCCGCGCCCGCCGTCGCCGCCGTCCGGTCCGCCGAACTCGATGAACTTCTCGCGGCGGAAGCCCGCGCAGCCGGCACCGCCGTTGCCGGAGCGGACGTAGATCTTGGCCTGGTCGAGGAACTTCATGAGATGGGGTCCAGAAACGAAAAAGGGGGAACGGCGAGCCGCTCCCCCTTCAAAAATCCAATGGGATGAAACGGCGTTATTCGGCGGCCAGTGCCGGCGCCGGGAGAACGTTCACTTCGACCTTGCCGCCCGAGCGGGTGCGGAACGACACGACGCCGTCGGCGGTGGCGAACAGCGTGTGGTCGCGGCCGAGGCCGACATTCTCGCCCGGGTTCATCTTGGTGCCGCGCTGGCGGACCAGGATGTTGCCCGAGATGACCTTCTCGCCGCCGAAACGCTTCACGCCCAGGCGCTTGCCGTCGGAATCGCGGCCGTTACGCGAGGAGCCGCCTGCTTTCTTATGTGCCATCGTCCTACTCCGGTCGCTCTGCTCAGGCGACGATCTGTTCGATCTTGACCACCGTCAGGTCCTGACGGTGACCGTTCTTGCGCCGCGAGTTCTGGCGACGGCGCTTCTTGAAGATGATCACGTGCTCGCCGCGGGCCTGCTTGACGATCGAGCCAACGACCTTGGCGCCCTCGACGACCGGCGCGCCGATCTTGTCGCCGACCATCAGCACGTCGGTGAATTCGACCTTGGTGCCGGCCTCGCCGTCGATCTTCTCGACCGTCAGCTGGTCGTCGGCGGCGACCGTGTATTGCTTACCACCCGTGCGGATAACGGCGATCATGATGACACCCGGCTTGAGGTTTCCCGGCGCAAAATGCCGAAAAACACGAAAGAACGCGGCGGACCCGCAGGGCCCGCCGAAGAAGCGCGGAATATACGCACGCCGGCCCTTGAGTCAATGTCGGAGACGGGCGGGCCGATGCCGGGCTCACGGAACGTCCCTGAGGCCGGAAAGTCAATGTTTTCAGGGCGCTCGGCCGGGATCGCCTTGCTGCGGCGCCAACAGGGACGCGTTCGGGGGCCTTTTTTCCCGCAGCCCCGCTGTTCCTCGCGGGAAGCTGTTGCTCCTCCAAAGACGCCCGCCTATAAACCCGCGCGCCCGGAGGGGTGCTAGAGTGGTCGATTAGGACAGTCTCGAAAACTGTTGTGCGTGCAAGCGTACCGTGGGTTCGAATCCCACCCCCTCCGCCATATATCGCCGATTACGCTCCATCTCCCGCTATCGCGCCCGGAGGCAGCGTCGTTTCGTCGTCTGGCTCGAACGCCAGAATGTCCCCCGGCTGACAATCGAGGTAGCGGCAGATCGCGTCCAATGTGTTGAAGCGTATGCCTTTGACCTTGCCCTGCCTGAGCAGGCTGAGATTGGCCTCGGTGATGCCGATATATTCGGCCAGTTCCTTCGACTTCACATTGCGCCGCGCCAGTATGACCGCAAGGCTCACCTTGATGGGCATGGCGATCAGACGAACTGGCTGTTTTCTTCGGCGAGGGCGGCCGCCTTTCCCATGGCCCAGGCCAACGCCGCCACCACGCCTGCAAACAGCGCCAGGATCATCACGTCGGAGCTGATCTCGATCGCGATCTGCTTCGGATCGCCGTTCCAGCTGAGCGCCAGCATGAAGAGCATGCCCGCCAAGGGCTTCGTCAATGGGCTCAACCCGGCGCCCAGAGCGAAATCGCGCAGCCCGGACGTCTTCGGGCAGCCGCAACCGAAATAAACGAAACAACTGAAACGCACATGCCCTGGACGCGCTTCCGGGGGCGGCATCTACCCTTAGCGTCGTAAGCGCAGCGAAACCTAATATAGAGGGCGTAGAAGCTGGCGGCCGCGTGCCGCTAACCAAGCCCGAGATAGAAGAATTGGGGCTCGCGTTATCGGCGGGCAGGCCGTCGAATTTGTGACCAGCCGGCTCAATAGGCCGACCGATCCTGTTGCGAGGCCCTCAGCCGAAAGCCGCATGATCCTGGCCAGGCTGCTGCGGCTGAGGGCCGTCCTTGTCGAGCGGGTTAGCCGCGGTGCAAAGCGCAAATCTTGTTGCCGTATGGATCGCGCAGATAGCAGAGATAGAGTCTCGTCGCTCCGCCCTCGCGCCAGCCGGGCGGGTCCTCGATGGTCTTGCCACCGTTCGCGACGCCCGCATCGTGGAAGGCTTTCACTTTTTCGGGGCTGTCGCAGGTGAAACCGATTGTGCCGCCGTTGGCATGGGTGGCCGCGTTGCCGTCGATGGGCTTGCTGAGTCCCAAGGTGCCGGTGGGGGTGCGATAGAAGACTCTGCCCTTGGGATCGATCTTGCCTTCCGGCACGCCGATCGCTCCGAGCACAGCATCATAGAACTTTTTCGAAACAGCAACGTCGTCCGCGCCGACGAAAATATGCGAGAACATCTCCAAACCTCTCCCTTATCCGATCGGTACTCCCGAGGACCTGACTGGCCTCGGTGCCGAACGTTCCACACGACCGATCACTCGCATATCCGGGTTGCCCAAACCAAGGACTGGACGACCATTCAAACTGCTGAGCGATAGAAGAAGCCCAAGGAGGCAGACGAGGACGGCGGGCGCTCGTAGGGCGAGGCTGATGTGGGGGGTGACGCAAGACGCGTGTGCTCGTCGCCCGGCGACATCGTCAAGCCGTGTATAAACGAAATGAACGAAATAAACGAAACAGTCGAAACGACTCTGCCCGGTCGCGATTCCGGGGGACTGGCCTCAACCCTTGGGGTCGTAAGCGCAGCGAAACCCTATATAGAGGGCGTAGAAGCTGGCGGCCTTCCACTGGGCGCCGTCGGCGCGGGCCTGTGCCGGACCGTACCACCAGGATCCGCCGGCGGTGAGGGCCTCGTCCCCGCGCCGGTCCGCCAGCCACTCCCAGACGTTGGCGCCCATGTCGTAGAGCCCGTTGACGCCGCGTCTGGTGGTCGCGACCGCAACATGCGCCCGGCGGTTGTTGTTCATGCCGTCGGGGGCGTCGCCCACCGGATACGGGTAGGTCTGCCCGCGCACGTAGCCGTCGGTCGGGCGTTCGCGTTGCTCGGTGTAGGCGGCGCTTCGCCACTCCGCGAGGGTCGGCAGACGGCCGCCGACATGCCGGCAGAAGGCCTCGGCCTCGGCCCAGGTCACGTGCACGGCGGGCTCGGAGTCCTGGCCGGGCTGGCCCTGCGGATGCTCGTAGGTCCAGCCCTGCCGCCGCGTCCATCCGCCGGTGTATTCGAAGCCACCGCCCTCGCGCTCGGCCGCCGTTCGTAACGACGTGGCGCGGGCGAAGGCCCGAAACTGGCCGATCGTCACTTCGGTCGCATCGATGCCCATTCCACCGATGCGCACGGGCTCCGGCCGTTGTGCGAGACAGGGGACGGCAGTGGCGATCGCGGCCGCAACGGAAGCGATAACGATCGTAAGGCGCGAACGGATCATGGGCGTCGTGTTTCGTGCGTTTGAAGGGCAGCGGACCTGCCGCGCCGGAGCGTAGGTCGTGCCGCCGGCCGGCCGCAAGATGGCGCGGTCGCGGGCTACGGCACGCTTCTCTCCGTCTGCCGTCCGTCGCCTTCCTTCTTCAGGCTCGTGACCAGCAGGTAGACGCTGATCAACAGCGCCCAGAGCGGGAAGACGATGAAGGTCCAGTCGATCCACGGGCTGGCGAACAGCAGGAACAGTCCCATCGCGAAGCCGGGCGCCGCCAGCCAGCGTGCGATGAAGGCGGTGCGGAGCGCGATCGTCGAGGTGATCAGCATGAACATGCCCGCCATCCGGATCGCATAGACGTTGACCAGCGTGTAGGCGAAGGCGCGCGCCAGGGCGAAGGCGGGCGAGTCGCCGAGCGCTCCCGGATGGGCGACATGGACCAGGACGATGGCCCCGAACACGGCGCTTGCCACGAACATCAGGACGAGGAAGAGAAGCCCGCTGCCCAGGAAGACCGTGGCGAACAGGCGGTCCTCGGCCTCGGCCAGGCGGTCGCGCACCACGCCGATGAACCACAGGAAGGCGACACCGGCGAACGGGATCAGGTTGATCGCGAGCACGACCCGATCGAGGCCGTTGGCCAGCCACGTGCCGTGCTCCGCTGAGTCCCGCGGGACCGCCGACAGCAACAGCAGGAACGCGAGGGTCAGCAGGCCGGAGAACAGGATGCCGGCGACCGCCGCGGCCCGCGGCGTGCGCAGCCTGCCGCGCGTCAACGGCACCGGCGGTGTCATGGCCGGCCGGCGGGGAAGGCGTCGATCGTGGCCGCCGCGTTGACGAGCGGCTGCTGACTCACCCGGATGAAGCCGCTGCCCGGCCGGTCGATGTCCTGGATCAGCAGCACCATCGTCGCCACGAGCAGGCCGGTGATGTGGACGGGCACGCGCGTTCGCTTCGATTCGACGCCGCTGCCGTAGCCGGCGAAGCCGATGCCCATGACGCACATGGCGTAGAGGGCGGCGATGACGATGAGGGGCAGGCGGTTGGTCATCGCCGACAGGCGCTTCTCCTGGTCGTCGATCATCTCGTTCAGCGACTGGATGAAGAGCCCCGTCGGCACCATCGCATTGTCTTTCGCCGCCACCGCCTGGGCCTGCCGCCAGAGCGCCTCCTGCAGAAGGTTGGACGGCGCGATCGCCCCATCGAACTCGGCGCGGCCGATCGGGCCGCGGGCGAGATCGAGGCGGATCTGGACGTAGTCGCGCAGCAGTTTCACGGACTCGCGGTCATGCGGCGCCGGCAGCAGGCGGGCCCGCAGCGCCGTCGTGCCGATCGCGGCGGCCTCGGTCACGGCCCCGTCGCGCCGGGCTTCGAAGCGCGCCAGGGCCATCGAGAAGGTGAACCCGATCATGAGCGCCAGCAGGCCCAGGATGGCGCCTTCCAGGGTCGACACCGCCGACGCGCCCTGCCGGGCAGCCCGCACCCCGAGCCAGTGCCCCGCTTCACCTGCACCTACGATCAGCACCAGGCTGACGGCGAAGATCGCGAGCAGGGAGTGGGCGTCGATGTCGAACGGCATCGTCGGCGCCCGCGCTAGCGGTCTTCCTCGAGATGGACCTTGATCCGGCCGGCGGCGACCGCCGCTTTCAGCAGGGCATGGTCGCGCTCGGTCTGGTCGGCATAGGCCACCGCGAACTTCACCATGGCCTCGTCGAACGCCTCGCTCGTGCCGAGGTAGCCCGCGATCAGCCAGGGATGGCTGGCGCGCCCGTGCGCCCGCGCCAGCGCCCAGCCGCAGGCCTTGCCGAAAAGCAGCAGCATCTTGCGGTCGAAGGTCTCGACCAGGGGCTTGATCTTGGCGTCGCGCAGCTGGCGGACGTAGAGGTCGTTGCCGCGCAGGCCGGTCGCCCAGCCCAGGAAGATGTCCGACGACGACTGCATCAGGCGCTGGCCCTGGACCACGCGCTGTCCGGCATGGCCGTAGCCGCTCTTGCCGGCATAGGGCTCCAGCACCGAGGGCACGGCCTCCTTGAACTGGAGGAACAGCGGCTGGTTCGACGATGACATCAGCAGGCCGATCGAGCAGTAGCGGCCGACGCTGCCGATGCCGACCACCTTCATGGCGACGTCGACCAGGCGATAGCGGTCGAGCAGCGCCTTGCGATCGTCGGACAGCGTGTCGCGGTAGCTGGCAAAGGCCTTGTCCACCGCCTCCCGGAAACCTTCGGCGCGCGTGAACTCCGGGTGGAAGATCAGCGGTGGCTGATCCTTGATCTGGATCTGGCCGCCGACCATTTCCGCCAGCTTGGGGAAATCGATGTCCGAGGCCCGCTCTTCCTGCGCCGCCTCGACCCGGCGCTGCACGCGCTTCCTGAACTGCGGATCGTCGGTCAGGCCGTACAACTCCTCCGGTCCGATCCTTGTGTACCAGGCCTCCAGTGGACTCATCTCGGCGACGTCGCGCAGGCGCTCGCGGTAGCTGCGGGCGGCGGCCCTGGCCGCGTCACGCCCCGCCGCTTCCGACAGGCCGTTCGACCGCGCCGCCAGCACGAACGAGGCGACCAGCCGCTTGAGGTCCCATTCCCAGGGCGCCGGCAGGGTCTCGTCGAAATCGTTGATGTCGAAGTTGATGCTGCGCTCGGGCGTGGCGAAGCCACCGAAGTTCAGCAGGTGACAGTCGCCGCAGGCCTGCACGTGAACGCCTGTCGAGGGCGTGGCCGCAAGGTCGGCGGCCATCACCGAGGCCGCCCCTCGATAGAAGGTGAACGGCGATTGCAGCATGCGGCCGTAGCGGATCGGCAGCAGGTCGGTCTGGCGCCCCTCGTCGGAGGCCCTGAGAATCTCCAGCGGGTCGCGGCGGTCCCGGGAACGCTTCCATTCGCCCTGGCTGGTGCGCGGAACCGAGTCGCGCAGCCGCTTTCCGGCGGTAACGAGGTCGTCGGCCGGCACCGAGTGCACGGGACGCTCGAGTTCGGGAACGGTCGGCCGGGCGCGCAGCTTGGTCACGTTGGTCATGGACGGCATCCTTCGAGACGCGAGGGTCCGCGCCGCCGCCGCAGAATAAGGCCGGCCCGCACGGCCGTTCTTGACACATGTCAAGGGCTGGCCGGTGCCGTTCGGCCGGCTGCCTCCCTTGTCGTGCATCCGTTGTCGGGGCGGGCGCGTTCACCGGGGCCGAACCATCAGCCCCCTGGAGGATTTCATGGCGCAGACGCCCAAAAAGCCCGACCCGAACGAGGCCTCGGCCAGTTACAGCGGCACCGAACAAGCCAAGTACGCGCGTCGCGAGGAGAAGCAGAAGACGGGCGTCTATGGCGCCGAGGCGGACGAGGGGCCGGGCTACAAACGCGAGGACGCGGAGAAAGGCGGCCGCTACGGGCAGGAACGCACCGTGGAACGCCCGGAGCGCGACGAGGGCAGTTCCGAGACGGAGGTGCCCCCGGCGGACCGGAAAGTGGATAAGGTGCCGGACCGCAAATGATGCCGCTTTTCGGCAGGAGAGTTCATGGGCAAGCCGATTTCCGAAGCCAAGAAGGCGATCTTCCTGCAGCGCGCCGAAGCGCGGCTGGCCTTCGCCCGCAACCTGCCGGACGGCGACGCTAACCGGGACGCCAAGATCCGGGAGGCGGAGAAGGCGCTGCAGACCGCGCTCGCCTCCAAGATCGGCCCGGTGCGCAAGGCCGCCAAGGCGGGGACGCCGCGGAAGAAGCGCGCCAGATGAACGCCCGTCGAAAGGGGATCTGCCTTCGAAACGGCGCGATTTCGACACCGAAAATGGTTAGAATTCAGCGTAAGTTCGCGTGTTTGTGCCACCTTCCGGTGAGGGAAAGTCCGATGCTGAAGAAATTTGCTGTGGCCGCCCTGATCGCTCTTCTTCCCGCCGCGCCTGCTCTCGCGGAGCCGGCCATCTTCACCTGGACGGGCTACGGGCTGAACGTGCCCGGCAGCGGCAAGTGCCCGACCTACAAGATGACGATCAAGGTGACGGTCGTCGGCACCGACATCGATGGCTGGTTCCAGCAGGAAGGCCGCCCCGAGCGCGGCTTCAAGGCGACGCTCGGGCCCGACATGAAGTTCAAGTCGACGGCCGTCGTCGGCGGCGGCAACAAGATGGACGTGGTGGGCTCTCTGAAGCCCGGCGCCTCGACCATCATGCTCGACGGCTACTGCCTGTTCGAGGGCCCGCTCAAGCCCCAGTGACCAAGCCCAAAGTGATGGACCCCGCGATCGTTCTCTCCGACCGGCCTCTGGATCGCTAGCTGGCGATCCAGAACGTGTCGGGCTCATAGAGGCCGATATAGCCGCCCGGATCCCAGGCCCAGTAGCCCTTCTCCGGCACGTTGCGCACCTTCTTGGCCACCGTAACCGGCTGGCGCACTTCGTTCACCGTCCCGATCGAGAAGACCTCCTCGGCATTCACCGCCAGGATCTCCTCCCACGCCTTGCGCCGTTCGGCGGCGTCGACCGACTGCTCCCACTTGTGCAGCAGCTCGAGCAGGTGCTTGCCGACTTCCATGTCGCAGGGCTCGCCCTGCTTGCCCTTCGACTCGATGTAGAGACCCCATTTCGGCCATTGCAGCCCGCCCTGCATCACCGGCGTGAACTCGCGCGGGCTGGTGTCGGCGGTCGGCGCGGCCGTGGTCATGCCGGCATAGGCGGTCATGATCGCCTCGCCGGAGGTGGTGCGCAGCCGGAAATTGTCGGTGGTCTGCGGCTTCAGCAGCGCCTTGATCCCGACCTTCTTCCATTGGTCGACGACCAGGGTCATCGTGTCGACCTCGTCGGATTTCTCGCTGGAATGCTCGATCACGAACATCGCCGGCTGGCCGTTGGGCAGCAGGCGGATGCCGTCGCCGCCCTTCTTGGCGAGCCCGATCTCGTCGAGCAGCTTGTTGGCCGCCTTGACGTCGTGGCCCGCCCACTTGGTGGCGTACTCCGGCTTGAACAGCGGCGAGCGCGGCATGATCGTGTTGGCCGAGGGCTTGGCCATGCCGCCATAGACGACCTCGCTCAGCTCGTGCCGGTCGATCGCCAGTGACAGCGCGCGGCGGAAGCGGACGTCGCGGTTGAGCTTGCGCCAGGTCTCGTCGTTGGCGTTCATGTTGGGATAGAAGGCGACCTCCGAGCCCGAGCCCTTCTCCCACAACAGCGCCTTGATGCCGGAGGTCTTGGCGGCGTCGCGCAGGAAGGTGTAGTCGCGCAGGCCGAGATAGCGCGGTTGCAGGTCGGATTCGCCGAGTCCCGCCTTGGCCGGAATCAGGTTGGCCGCCACCACGGTCATGATCACGTCGTCGATGTAGGGCAGCTGCTGGCCCTTGCTGTCGATGCGGTGGAAGTAGGGATTGCGCACGAACACGAAGCGCTGGGCTGGCGGCACCGTGGTGAGGACCCATGGGTTGAGCGTCGGCAGGTCGACGTTGCTGTTGCCGTACATCGCGTCCTGGCGCTTGAACACGTTGGACCAGCGGCTGCCCTTGTAGAGCTTGAGGATGTCCTCCTCGGCCGTGTACTTGCCGTGGAGCTTCTTCAGGTAGTGGGCCGGGCGGAACAGGAACAGCGGGGCGGCGCGCGCCTGGCTCTCGATGAAGTCGGGGTTGGGCTTGTCCCAGCTGTAGCGGATCGTCACCTCGTCGAGGATCTCGACCTTGGGCGGCTTGCCCTCGACCAGCAGCTCGACCGAGGGACCGTTGGGCGACAGATCCTTGTTGTTGGCGATGTCCTCCCAGAAGAAGCGGAAGTCCTCGGTAGTGAAGGGATGGCCGTCCGACCATTTGTGCCCGGCGCGCAGCTTCAGGGTGAACTCGCGGCCGTCCTTGACCTCGTAGCTTTCGAGGATGTCGGGATGCAGCTTGAACTTGTCGTCGTACACGATCAGCCGTGTGTAGCTGTAGATCGTCATCAAACGGGTGTCGCGCGTGGCCGCGACCAGCATGTTGAGCTGGCCGCCGTGTTTGCCGATGCCGTCGGCGCCCGAGAAGCTCTCGAGAACGCGTGGCTGCTTCGGCAGGCGCTCGGCCACCGGCGGCAGGCCACCCGACTTGACCTTCTCGCGCAGACCCGGCGTTTCCTGCAGGGGCGGCAGATTCGCGGCAAAGGCCGGGACGCTGCGCGCCACCAGCCCCATCAACAGCGCCTGCGTCAGAACACGTCTCTTCATCGCCAGCCCCATTGTTTGCCCATCCACCCAATGCTCCCGCGCACAGTATGATGCACAACTAAGGCAGAAATCGTCGACTTTCTGAAGAATCGGGCCGGGAAGAATAGACGCACGTCGGCCATCGCCCGGCCCTCTGTGCCCTGCGCACCGCGGTTCCTGCATGGCTTCCAGCCAAAGCGCTGGAATTGTGGTTCCGCGAGGGGCAGGCACACGCGGTAGCGTGTGCATGGGGCGGCAACCCCGAGATTGCCTTGTCCTGCCGGGCTGAGGCGAAGGTCGAGCGCCCCAAGGCCGAGCCGAGCCCCGGTTCTGGAGCGGCGACCTCGTCGTCATGCTGGCCGGATTGGGATTCCTGGTCGCGAGCACAGGCCTCGCCCCCTATCTCCTGGCGTTGTTCTCCCCCACGTAATCGCTCGCACCGCCGCTCGAGGCTGTAGGCCTCGAACGGCTTCACGTCGATCCTGGGCAAGGATTAGCTCTTGTTCGTCTTCAGCTTGCGCTTCTCCAGCTCGGGCTGGAGCTTGATCATGACCTCCATCGCGATCTTCTGGCCGAAGGTCTGGGCCACCGTCATGCTCTCGGAGACGATCTGGGGCATCTCCTTGACCATCTTGCGGCCCACCGGCGAGTCGTAGAAGGCGGTGACCTCGGTCAGCTCGTCCTTGGTGAAGTGCTGCGCATAGACGGCGGCCATGGCATCGATCAGGGGCGGGAGCTGCTTGGTGAACTCGGCTTGCATGAGACCGATCACTTCATTGATCTCCGCCGTCTTGCCGGGATTGGCCTGTTCGAGGCCGGCCCTCTGCGCATTCAGAATGGCGGTCGCCATCTGCTGGCCGATCGCGGCCGAGCCGGACTTCTCCAGGAAGACCTTGGCCTGGGCGAGCGCGGCGGAATCGACGGGCTTCGGCGCCTGGGCCAATGCGGGGGTGGCGACGGCGAGGGCTAGAGCAAACAACAGGGTGGGAAGACGCATGGTTTTCCTTCATTTCTCGTGAGCGATCTGGAAGCCGCCTCCGCCGCGACAGGCGGGAAGGCCAAAGGCAATGCCCGCCGGACCGTCGTGGTTCCCGAGAAGAATGGATGACGGTCGAGCATCTTCGGCTCGTCAGCATGGGAGTGGGGCAGGGTCGAGCAGGGGGCTCGGGACGTGGCGAAACCAGCGCGCCGAACGGGAGGCCAGATTGGGTCCGGGATAGTTGCTGCGCGCCGCTCGAACGGGCCTACGATGGGTCTCCCGAGAGTAGAGGCCACCCATGACGCCCACCAAAAAAGGCCCCTGGACCATCCTGTCCGCCGAGGACGTCTACGAGAACCCGTGGATCCGGGTCACCCATCACGAGGTGCTGACGCCGTCGCAGACGCCCGGGATCTACGGGCTGCTGCACTACAGGAACCTCGCCATCGGGGTCGTGCCGGTCGATGCCGAGGGCCACACCTATCTGGTCGGCCAGTATCGCTTTCCGCTCGATGCCTACAGCTGGGAGATTCCCGAGGGCGGCGGAGCGCACGGCGTCGATCCGCTGGACTCGGCGGCGCGCGAGCTGCGCGAGGAGACCGGGCTCACGGCGCGGCACTGGCGCAAGCTGCTCGAGGCCGATCTCTCCAACTCGGTCTCCGACGAGCGCGCCGTGGCCTATCTCGCGTGGGGCCTGGTGCAGGGCGAGGCCGAGCCGGAAGCCACCGAGGAGCTGGCGGTGAAGCGCGTGCCGCTCGCCGAGGCGTTCCGCATGGTCGAGGCCGGCGAGATCCGCGATGCGCTGAGCGTGCTGTCGCTGCAGGCCGTCCGCATCCTGCAGATCGAAGGAAAGCTCGACCTGTCGGCGTGAGCGCTCGAAGCGTGACGACGCCGCGGCCGGCGACGTTGACAGGATGGGGAGAATTTCTCACATCCTTTGCCACTTATGGGACCTCTGAACCGCCCGATCATCGCCCTGCGGCGCTGGGGCGCCGGCGACACCGCCCGACGGGTGCGGGCGTTGCTGCCGCGCCCGCTGCGCACGATCCTTCACCGTGCCCGCAAGTCGGTCGCCCGCATCCCGCTGCGCATCGTCCTGCCGCTGCCGCCGGGGCAGGGGCGGGCGACGCCGGTGCGGGTCGTCGTCTTCGGCGCCTTCGCCGACAACTGGCTGGACCGCCTGTCCGAGCCACGGGCCTGGCGGGCCTGTCCGGCGGTGGGGGAGGTCGTGCTGTGGCCCGACGATCCGGCGCGGCCGTGTCCGGAGCCTCTGCCCGCCGACATCCGTACCCTCGTCATTCCCCTGTCGGAGGACAATATCGTCAACCGTCCGCGCAGCCTCGCGGCACTGGCGCCCGACGACCGCGCGGTCGCCACCTTGCGCAACAAGGCGTGCTTCGCCGCCTATGTCGAGGCGGAGGGGCTGGGCGACCTCTGCCCCGCCACCTATGCGACGCGCGGGCAGGTCGCCTTTCCCTGCATCGTGAAATACGTGACGGCGGCCTTCGGCTTCGGCAGCCGGATCCTGCGCTCGGACCGCGAGCTCGACGACTTCCTGCGCAGCGAACCGTGGGACGGCGGCAGGTTCGTCGTCCAGCAGGTCGTCGAGGGCCCGCTCGAATATTCGACCCACTGCGTATGCAAGGCCGGCCGCCCCTTGTGGTCCGCGACCTTCGCCTTCGAGACCGAGGACGGGCAGGAGATCCGGCGCGGCGTCGACTTCCGGTCGATGACCGCGGTCGCTTGCCCCTCCGGCGCGGGGACGGCGATCGAGCGCCTGCTCCTGCCCCTTGGCTATGACGGCCCCTGCAGTGTCGACTACACACTCCGGCCCGACGGCGCGATCGCGGTGTTCGAGATCAACCCGCGTTTCGGCGGCACGCTCATGCTGGAAGAGAACCTGCCCCAGCTCCAGCAGGCCCTGGCCTGCATCGTCGACAACGCCGCCCGCTGACCGCTGAGGGCCGCGCCCGCGCTTAACCGCCCCTGGAGCCGAGGTGCGAACGTTGCTCGCATCGCTCGTTGCGGGGCTCGGCGCGGTGATCCTATGGTCGGGCGAAACCCCGGAGGCTCGCGCGCCATGTCCCAGCTCTCTTACGAAGCGCTCCATCCCGAGTTCGGCGTCCGCTTGCGCGGCGTCGATGTCGGCACGCCGCTTTCAACTGATCTGGTCGCGGAGATCAACGCGGCGATCGATCGCTACTCGTTCGTCTGCTTTCCCGGTCAGTCAATGGACGACGAACGCCAGCTCGCGCTGACGCGGCAACTCGGCAAGCCGGAGCCCAGCCATACCAGCGTCGGCAAGGTCGAGTATTTCGGCACCATCGGCAACGTGCAGAAGGACGGCACGGTGCTGGGCAATTCTCACAAGAAGACGATCTTCCTGACCGGCAACAACATGTGGCACTCCGATGCCTCGTTCAAACCGGTGCCGGCTTTCCTCTCGGTGATGTGCGCTTACGAGACGCCGGCCGAGGGCGGCATCACCATGTTCGTCTCCCTGCGCGCCGCTTACGACCGCCTCTCGCCCGAGCGCAAAGCGGAGCTCGAGCCGCTGATCGCGATCCACGACTACGTCCATTCGCGTTCCAAGGTTGCGCCCGATGCGGTGTCGCCCGAACTGGCGGCCTCGCTGCCGCCGGTGCGCCAACGGCTGGTCCGGACCAACCCGGCGACGGGAGCGAAGAACCTGTTCCTCGGCAGCCACGTGCGCGAGATCGAGGGCATGGACCCGGCCGCCGGCCGTGCCCTGATCGATGCGCTGACCGACGAGGCGATCCGGCCCGAGCATGTCTACCATCACGCCTGGCAGCCGGGCGATGTCGTGTTCTGGGACAATCGCTGCCTGCTGCACGCCGGCAGCGGCTACGACGCCGACCGCCACCGCCGCTACATGCGCCAGACCCGCGTCAGCGGCACCTGCTCATCACTGGACGAGGCCGCCTGAACGCGCCTCGCCGGGCAAGGGCAGGCGTCATCTGAAAGACGCTGCGAAACTGCACCCATGACGGTGGACTTGCGCCGGTCGATACTCCGCGTTCGCCCGATCAGCAGTGGAGGAAACACGCATGGCGCCGAAGCTTGTCGACTACCTGTCCTATGAGCCCGAGGAGAACGGAATCCTCTGGATCAGGTTCAACCGCCCGGACCGGCTCAACGCGCTCGTCGGGACGGCGGAGGAGAACGGCACCGTCGCCAAGGTCGGCGAGTACATGCGTGCCGGCGACGACGATCCGAAGATCCGCGTGATCGTGCTCACCGGCGTCGGCCGCGTATTCTGTGCCGGCGCCGACCTGCGCTCGAAGATGCCGGTGGAGGTGACGGGCGAGGAGTTCCCCGGCAACCGCGGCTCGCACGAGGGGCCCGATGCCGCGCGTCAGCACTTCTTTCACGGCTTCACCAAGCTCCACCGCGACATCTCGCTGATCCGCAAGCCGACCATCGCGATGATCAACGGCCCGGCGGTCGGCTCGGGCATGGACATGGCGCTTCACTGCGACATCCGCATCGGCTGCGAGAAGACCCGCTTCATCGGCTACCAGAATGCCGGCCAGATCATTGAGAATGGCGGCTCCTACTATCTGCCGAAGATGGTCGGCCTCGGCCGGGCGCTCGAATTCGCCTACACCGGCGAGCTCGACGCGGACCGCGCCTATAACTGGGGTATGCTCAATCACCTCGTGGCGTCGGACAAGCTTGAGGAGACCACGCGGGCGTTGTGCGACCGCATCATCAAGGTGCCGCCGCTGGTGCAGTGGGTCGGCAAGCGCATCATGCGCGCGGCCCTCGACAGCACGATGGAGACCACCATGGTCCTCACCTCGAATGCCGGCGGCATCCTGAACGGCTCCGAGGATGCCAAGGAAGCGCGCCGCGCCTTCGCCGAGAAGCGCCCGCCGGCCTTCAAGGGCCAGTGATGCCGGTCGCCTCTTCGGCTCGGAGGCGCTAGACTGCTGCATCATCCAGCATCGGAGGATGGCCATGACATCGAACATGACTCGCCTGTCGCGCCGCGGCTTCGTGCGGTCGGCAGTCGCTCTCGGCGTGGTCGGCGGAACGATCTCGCCGCTCCTCGCCGCTGATCCGATCAAGCCCGGCGCCAACAGCGCCCTCATCGTCATCGACGTCCAGAACTGCTTCATCGACGGCGGCACGTTGCCGGTGAAGGGCGGCGCCGAGGTCGTGCCGATCATCAACAAGCTGGCCGGCGCGTTCCAGAACGTCGTCGTGACGCAGGACTGGCACACGCCGGGCCACGCCTCGTTCGCCAGTGCGCATACGGCCAAGAAGCCATTCGAGACGGTCGGGCTCCCCTACGGCACGCAGGTCCTGTGGCCCGACCATTGCGTCCAGGGCTCCGACGACGCGGCGCTGCACAAGGACCTAAAGCTGCCGACGGCGCAGCTCGTCATCCGCAAGGGCTTCAACAAGGGCGTCGACAGCTACTCGGCGTTCGAGGAGGCGGATCGCAAGACCACGACGGGGCTCGCGGCCTATCTCAAGGCGCGCGGCATCGACACCGTCTTCCTGACCGGCCTCGCCACCGATTTCTGCGTCGCCTGGACGGCGCTGGACGCCCGCAAGCTCGGCTTCACCACCTACGTGATCGAGGACGCCACCCGCGCCATCGACCTCAATGGCTCGCTGGCCGCTTCCTGGAAGGAAATGACGGCGGCCGGCGTCAAGCGCATCCAGGCGAGCGACATTTCCTAGCGTTCACACCGCTACTGCGGCCAGCCCAGCTCGATCTCGATGACGACGGGCTTGACCTGACGCATCGCGGAATCGGTCGAGGAAAACTCGACGTCGCCGTTCACCTTGTCGAGCGCATCGCCCGGCGCATCGGTCGGCGGGTCGAAGCGGACCGAGAGGTTGCAGCCGCCGACCGGTTTGTCGAGGCGGCCGCCGTCCCAGCCGTTGGTGTAGCCGCCGAGGTCCCAGCCGAAGCCGGTCAGGGTGAAGGGCTTGCCGTTCATCGCCTCGATCTCCGCCAAGGTGGCGCCGTTCGTCACCGGCTTGTCGAGGCCGGTGACGGCAACCGGCCAGGTCGAGCCGTTTCGGATGATGACGACGTTGGGGCGCGAATAGGAATCGTGCCACAGGATGTCGATACGCTTGGCGGGATCCCTGGCGAAGACGACGGTTCCCGGTTCCGTATTGCCCTCGCCGACGGGAATGGCGGCCCGTTCGACGTTGGCGGCGCCGAACACGCGCGCCAGCGTGCGCTCGTCGGCGGTGCGGGCGAAGGGACCGGTGCAGTCGAGCACGGTCGGGGCCTCGCTCTGGGCGAGCGCCGGTGTCGCAAGGGTGACACAAAGGAGACAGGCAAGGCGCCCGGACAGGAACAGGGACGGTGACATCTCGCTCTCGAACCGCTCTGGCGGCAAAGGCCGTCCGAGCGCCATATTGTGGCCGCTGCAAGGGAGCAGCAGCATGACCGTGGAATTCGTCTTTTATCACACCCGGCGCTGACGCGAGACCGATGACGTCCCCGATCACCACCCGCAGGCTGGCGACGATCCTGTTCGCCGACGTCTCCGGCTACAGCCGCATGATGCGCGCAGACGAGGAACGCACCCTCGTCGACCTGCGTGCGCATCTGGCCGAGCTGGTGGCGCTGGTGATCGAACGGTTCGGCGGCCGCATCGTGAAGACGGTGGGTGACGGTGTGATGGTCGAGTTCGGCAGCGCGGTCGAAGCGGTGCGGTGCGCCGTCGACCTGCAGCGCGGCATGGCGGCGCGCAACGACGGCGTGCCGATGGAACGGCGGCAGACCTTCCGCATCGGCATGCACCTCGGCGACGTCATTGCCTCCGAGGACGATGTGTTCGGCGACACGGTGAACGTCGCCGCCCGCCTGCAGGGCGTGGCCGAGCCGGGGTCGGTCGTCCTGTCGGCCGCCGTCTACGAGCAGGTCCGCGACAAGCTGGCTTTGCCGTTCCGTGACCTCGGCAACCGCTCGGTGAAGAACATCGACCGGCCGGTCCGCGTCTATGCGCTGGACTCCGCGTCGCTCGCCGAGGGCGCACCGTCCCGGCCGCTTCCACGGGTGCGCAAGCGCCTCGTCACGGCCGTTTCATCCGTTGCGGTGGTCCTGCTCGCGGGTGCCGGCACCCTGGCCTATTTCTCCGGCCACTTCCTGCCGGCGGAGGAGGCGGTGGCGGCCGCGCCGGTGCCGGTCGAGACCGGCCTGTCGGTGGCGGTGCTGGTGTTCGCCAACCAGAGCGGCGATCCCGGCCAGGACTATTTCTCCGACGGGCTGACCGAGGACATCACGCGCGCGCTGGGCCGCTTCAAGCAGCTCACGGTCCTGTCCTACGGGGCGGTGCTGCCGTTCCGCGGGAAGAACCTGCCGCCGCAGGAGATCGGCCGCGCGCTGCGGGCGCGTTACATCGTGGGTGGCACGGTGCGTCGCATGGGGCCACGGGTGCGCGTCACCGTACAGTTGAGCGACGCGATGACCGGCACGCAGCTCTGGTCGGAGCACTACGACGACGATCTGGGCGACATCTTCGCCGTGCAGGACCGCATCGCCCGCCGGATCGCCGGCACCCTGGCGACCAACCTGCAGCAGCTCGCCGTGCAGCAATCCCTGCGCAAGCCCACCGACAATCTCGATGCCTACGACATGCTGCTGCGCGGCCGCACGAGGGCGGCGGAGACGACACCGTCGGGCAACCGGGCGGCGCGCGAGATGCTGGAGAAGGCGATGGTGATGGCGCCGAACTATGCCGATGCCTATGCCGAACTGGCCGGCGTCCATTTCGAGCGCGCCACCTTCGGCTGGTCGGAATTTCCCCAGCAAGACATCGACACCGCGATCCGCTACGCGCAGAAGGCGATCGACCTCGACGAGGAGAGCGTGCTGGCGCACGGCCTGCTCGCCCGT
Source organism: Reyranella sp. (assembly GCF_965279625.1). Classification (GTDB taxonomy): domain Bacteria; phylum Pseudomonadota; class Alphaproteobacteria; order Reyranellales; family Reyranellaceae; genus Reyranella. Next base: position 2,417,315 of record NZ_OZ257251.1, on the reverse strand, counting down.
GCCTATGCCGCGACCCGCAAGTACGACCTCGCCATGGCCGAATCGGAGCGCGCGCTCGAGATCAATCCCAGCGACGCCGAGGTGCTGCGGGCCCGCGCTGCGGTGCTGCTGTGGACCGGCCGCATCGAGGAATCGATCGCGACCGCGGAGATTGCCAACCGTCTCAACCCCAATATCGGCCCCGAAGCCGCGCTCAATCTCGGCATCGCCTATCTTCTGAGCGGCCGCTATGCCGATGCGGTGCGCCTGCTCGAGACCGTGCGCGCCCGCTTCCCGGCCTATCCGCTGCTCGACCTGCCGCTGGCCGGCGCCTATGCCGAGATGGGCCGCACGCCCGAAGCGAAGGACGCTATGGCAGAGGGCCGGCGCAAGAACCCGCATCTCGACGCCGCGAGCTTCGGTTCGCGCTTCCAGGATCCGGCCCTGCAGCAGCGGCTCGCGGCGAGCCTGCGCAAGGCCGGGCTGGACTGACGCAACGGCGGCCGGCTCACGGACCGGGCGACCTCTTCAGGTTCTGCCAGTTTCCGCTGGCCTTCGTCGCGTTCGTCCCGGAGTCCTGGCGAAACCGCTCGGAACCCGCGGCGCTGGCAAAGACATAGAGACGGCCGTCGGAGATGGTCCAGATTGTCGGATCGGATTCGCGCAGGTTGCCGTTGGCCATGTTCATGGCGCACTGGCCGCCGAACTGGGGCGCGTACTTGTCGGGATCGGCCCTGAACAGGTCGCGGTGCCAGGCATTCGCGAAGCGGTAGCGCACGCCGTCCCAGACCAGCTCGTGATCGGCGACGCCGAGTGTGGCCACGCCCAGGGTGAAATAGGCGACCGGATCGTAGCCCTTGAGACCGAGACGCTCGGCAACAGCCGGTCTCGGTTGCGCGAAGGACAGAGGTGCTGCGGCCATGCCGACTGCGAGGGTCGCAGCGGCCATTCCCCACAGGAATGCACGGCGCGTGGACATTTCAGTCTCCAGGTATGATTGCAAACGAGCCGTACCCTGCGAGATGGGCTTCAATTTGGGCGCGATGGGGGCGGCCTGTGAACGGTCGTTCAACCCGTGTCAGACCTGAGTCGTGGACGTGTCGGCCCGGCCGCGCTCCAGCATGCGGTGGGCAATCTCGGTCTCGCCGAGGACGATGAGATTGGCGCCGAGCTTCTCGAAATGTTCCACCGTCGCGCTCGAATGGGCCCGGGCCAGGATATCGAGCCCGGGATTGGCGGCGCGGGCCTGCTGGACGATCTGGCCGGCCTCGAAGGCCTCCGGGATGGTGACGTAGAGGCGCCGCGCGCCGGCGAGGTTGAGCGCCGCGATGATCGCCGGTTCGGCGGCGTTGCCGGTGAAGACCTCGGCACCGTCGCTGCGGGCGCGCGCGACGCCGGCATCGCTCGCCTCGACGACGATCATCCTGGCGCCATCGCCCCGGAGGCCGGCGCCGACCAGCGAACCGACGCGGCCGTAGCCCACGACGATGTCATGGCCGGTCAGGGTCGTTGGCGTGAGGGCGGTCTCGGGTTCGTCGTGCCGGGCGGCCGGTTCGGCGGACTTTTCCTGGCCCAGGCGCTCGAGCAACGTGAAGATCAGCGGATTGAGCATGATCGACACGATGGCCCCGGCCAGGATGAGGTCGCGCGACTCCCTGGGCACCATGCCCAGGCCGATGCCGATCCCGATCAGGATGAACGAGAACTCGCCGATCTGTGCCAGGCTCGCCGAGACGGTGAAGGCGGTCGACCGGCTGTGCCCGAATGCCCGTACGATGACGTAGGCGGCCACCGACTTGCCGACGATGATGATGGCGATGGTGGCGATCACCGCGAGTGGGTGCTCGACGAATACGGCCGGGTCCAGCAGCATGCCGACCGAGACGAAGAACAACACGGCGAAGGCGTCGCGCAGCGGGATGGCTTCCTCGGCGGCGCGCTGGCTGAGGTCGCTTTCGCCCAGCACCATGCCGGCGAAGAAGGCACCAAGGGCGAAGGAGACGCCGAAAAGGTGGGCCGCGCCATAGGCCACCCCGAGGGCGATCGCATAGACGGCGAGTCGGAACAGTTCGCGAGAGCCGGTATGCGCGGTGAAGTGCATCAGCCAGGGAATGACGCGCCGGCCGACGATCAGCATGATCGCCACGAAGATCGAGACCTTGGCCAGCGTGATCAGAAGGGTGAACAGGATGCGGGTGGCGGGCACGCCGTTGCCCGCCGTCGCGACCGCGAGCGCCGGCAGCAGGACCAGCGCGAGCACCATCGCGAGATCCTCGACCACCAGCCAGCCGACGGCGATGCGGCCGCGATGCGTCTCGAGGATATGCCGCTCCTGCAGGGCGCGGATCAGGACGACGGTGCTGGCAACGGAGAGCGCCAGGCCGAAAACAAAGCCGGCAAGGGGCGGCCAGCCGAGCGCCCAGGAAAGGGTGGCACCCATCAGGGTCGCGACGGCGATCTGCCCGATGGCGCCGGGGATGGCGATGCGCGCGACCGAGAGCAGGTCCTTCAGAGAGAAGTGGAGGCCCACGCCGAACATCAGCAGGATGACGCCGATCTCGGCGAGTTCGGTGGCGAGCGCGGGATCGGCCGTAAAGCCCGGCGTATAGGGACCGACCAGGACGCCGGCCAGCAGGTAGCCGACCAGCGGCTGCACCCGCAGCCTCTGGGCGATCAGACCGAGCACGAAGGCGAGCATCAATCCCGCAGCGATCGTCGCAATGAGCGGGGTCTGATGCTCCGGCATCCGGTTTCTCCCGGCGATGAGTGGGCGCATTCCGGTGTGGCGCGCCTCATCGGAAATTGCAATCAGTCTGAACGGAATTGGGGAGGCTCGAAATGAAGATATCGCGACGCACAGTGCTGGGCAGCGGCCTCGCCTTGTCGACGGCCGGTGCCGCAGCCGCACCGGCATGGGCGCAGGCCTATCCCAGCAAGCCGATCCGCTGGATCGCGCCCTTCGCCGCCGGCGGCAACTACGACCTGACCTCGCGGCTGGTCGGCGAGGGCATGTCGCGCGCCCTCGGCCAGACCGTGCTGGTCGACAACCGGCCCGGCGCCGGCGGCCTGGTGGGAGCGGAAGCGGCGGCCAATGCGCCGGCCGACGGCTACACCGTCGTCATGGGCAGCTTCAGCGTACTGTTCGTTTCGCCCTATCTCGCGGGCAAGCCGTCGCTGGTGCCGCTGTTCGCGCCGATCAGCCTGCTGTCGACCGTGCCCATGATCCTCGTCGGCAAGCCTGACGGTCGCTTCGCCGACATGCGCGCCGCCCTTGCCGAAGCGAAGGCCAAGCCCGGCACGGTCACGATCGGTCATGCCGGCAACGGCACGACCAACCACATCGCCATCCTGCGCCTCGAAGTGAACGAAGGCGTGAAGTTCAACATCATCCCCTACAAGGGATCGGGGCCCGGCCTGACCGACCTGATGGCCGGCCAGATCGATCTCTACATGGACCAGCTCACGACATCGCTGCCGCACATCAAGTCGGGCAAACTGAAGGGCCTGCTGGCGATGAGTCCCGATCGCATCGCGCAGTTGCCCGACATGCCGTCGCTCACCGACATCGGCAGCAAGCCGTTCGACGGCGGCACGACGGCCGGCGTGCTGGCGCGCGTCGAGACGCCCCGGCCCATCCTCGAAACCCTGAACGGCGCCGTTGTCACGGCCCTGAAGGACCCGGCAATCGCCGCGAAGCTCGCCGAACTCGGCGCCGTGCCACGCCCTTCGACGATGGCGGAGTTCGCAGCTTATATGAAGGACCAGGAAGCAGGCGTTAGCGCACTTGTGAAGTCAGGTTTATTGAAACCCGAATGAGCGGGTGCCATGTGGGCGGCATGACAATTCTTTTCAGAACGATCACGCTGGTCTTGGCCTTTGCCGTAGCCGGTGCCTTGGCGGGCTGCTCGGGCTCAGGCATCCCGCAGGACGACCGGTATCAGACCCACCGCAACGGCAGCTGGGACAACTGGCGCGGCTGACCGGGGAGAAGGAAAGCCCTCAGGCGATCTCCTTCATCACCGACCACAGGTCGGCTTTGCGTTCGAAGCCAATGCCCGGCGCGTCGGGCAGCGACACACGGCCGTCAACCACCGCACAGTCGTCGGCGAAGCCACCGAACGGCGCGAAAACCTGAGGATAGGATTCGTTGCCGCCGCATTGCAGGCCGACGGCGATGTTGAGCGCGAACTGATGCCCGCCATGCGGCACGCAGCGCCGCGGCGACCATCCGTGTGCCTTGAGCATCTCGAGCGTGCGCAGATACTCGACCAGGCCGTAGGACAGAGCGGGATCGTATTGCAGGATGTCGCGGTCGGGCCGTAGCCCGCCGTGGCGGATCAGGTTCCGCGCATCCTGCATCGAGAAGAGGTTCTCGCCTGTGGCGAGCGGCGGAGCGTACTCGGTAGCGAGCGCGGCATGCGCCAGATAGTCGAGCGGGTCGAGCGGCTCCTCGTACCAGCGCAGGCCGAAGCCCTGGATGGCGCGGCCGAATTCGATCGCGGTGGTGAGGTCGAATTTGCCGTTGACGTCGACTGCCAGACGCTCGCCGGCGCCGACGATGTCCAGCACCGCCTCGATGCGCTTCAGGTCCTCGGCCAGCGGCACGCCGCCCACCTTCATCTTCACGCAGGAATAGCCGAGGCCGAGATAGTGCTTCATCTCGTCCTTGAGCCCGTCCAGCCCCTTGCCTGGATAGTAGTAGCCGCCGGCGGCATAGACCCACGCCTTCTCGTCGGCCTGGCCGCCGTTGTAGCGATCGGCCAGCAGCTTCCACAGCGGCACCCTCTTGGCCTTGGCGACGGCGTCCCAGATCGCCATGTCGAGCACGCCGACCGCGACGGAGCGCTCGCCATGGCCGCCGGGCTTTTCGTTCGCCATCATGACGGCCCAGCATTTCGCGGGATCGAGCAGCCCCTCGGCATCGAGCAGCGACTCGGGCTTGGCCTCGCTGAGCCGCGGAATGAAGCGTTCGCCCAGCAGCCCGTGCTGCGCGTAACGGCCGTTCGAATTGAAGCCGAACCCCACCACCGGCCTGCCGTCGACCATCACGTCGGTGACCACCGCCACGACCGAAGCGGTCATCTGGCTGAAGTCGATATAGGCGTTGGCGATCTTGGAGCGGATGGGCGAGACGATGTCGCGGATGGCGACGATGCGCATGGGGGCGTCCGTGTCTTGGAGTGCCGGGTCCGGACCTTCTACAGGTGCGCGCGGGCGACGGCCAGTAGACGCGGCGGCGGCACCGGCTTGCGCAGGAAGAGCGCGTCCGAAAGGTCGGCCGGAACCTTGCCCGGATCGCTCGCCGAAACGAAGACGAAAGGGACGCCCCGTTCGCGCAGGTGCTTGGCGAGAGAGAAGGTCAGTCCGTCCAACAACTTGATGTCCAGAAAACCGAAGTCGACCCGCTGGGATGCCAGCACCATCGCGTCCCCGGTATTGCCGGCGACGAACGGCGTGCAGTCGAGCTGGTCGCGAACGAGGGCCGCCAAGTGGTCCGCCACCAGTTCGTCGTCTTCGACAATGAGAACGTGCTTGCCCATGGCGACTTGGGAAACGCCGTCTCGTTGAGCGGGTTGCCGCGAAAAACACAAATCAGTTCGTCGAACCTTGGACGGGCTGTTGCGTAGTATAGGTCGAATGCAGCGAGCGTTTTCCATCGCTGCGCCCGCACGGTCCTCCGCCCGCCAGATGTTGCTTTCAGCAACTTCGGCGCTCCATGGGGAGGTCGACGGGCGCTTTTCCGGTCCTTTCGACACGGACAAGAATGCCTATTCGGCGTTTCTGGTGATGCTCGCCCGCGCAGTCCCGCCGCTCGAGCGCGCGCTGGAGGAGGGCGGTGTGCAGCGGCTCCTTCCGGATTGGCCGTTGCGGCGTCGTGCCGACGCGCTTGAGCGCGACCTCGACATACTCGGCGTTTCCAAGCCGACAGCGATTGCCGTCGACGTGACGCGCGATGAGGCGCGCCTGTTCGGTCGCCTCTATGTGCTGGAGGGCTCGCGCCTCGGAGCCAAGCTCCTCGTCAAGCGCGCCCGGGAGAATGCCGAGGTGGAGGTCCGGGCGGCGACGAACTACCTGGCGCATGGGGCGGGCGCCGATTTCTGGCGCAGCTTCCTGCAACGGCTGGAGAACTCCGAGGCGGTTGCCGCGTCGCCCGAACGGACGATGCTGGGCGCACGCGAGGCCTTCGGCTTGTTCATGATGGAACCGGCGCATGCCTGACCCGGTGTTTCCCGTCGACCTCACCAACTGCGACCGCGAGCCCATTCATCTCCTCGGGGCGGTTCAGCCCTTCGGCTTCCTGATCGCGCTCGACAGCACGCAGTGGATCATCACGCGCCTGTCGAGCAACGCCGTTGCCTGGCTGGGGGCCGGTCCGGCCGAACTGGTGGGCCGGCCGATCGAGGACGTGTTCACCCACGAGTCGATCCATCTGATCCGGGGCCAGCTCCAGACCGCGGTGTTCACCAACACCGTGGCGCGGGCCTTCTCCGTGGCGCTGCTGACCGACGGCTCGCGCTTCGACCTCGCCGTCCATGTGAACGGCGACACGATCGTCATCGAGGCCGAACCCTGCATCGACGAGCAGGGGGTCAACTCGGGAGCGCTGGTGCGCGCCATGATCGCGCGCCTGCAGCAGACCCCCGATCTCCGGACCTTCTACCGGGTCGCGGCCCGTGAAATGCGCGGCCTCACCGGCTTCGATCGCGTGATGATCTATCGCTTCGACCATGACGGCTCGGGCGAGGTGATCGCGGAGTCGGCGCGCGGCGGCCTCGAAAGCTATCTCGGCCTGCACTATCCAGCTTCGGATATACCGCGGCAGGCGCGCATCCTCTACGAGCGCAACTGGCTGCGTATCATTCCCGATGTTTCCGCGACGCCCGTCGCCATCCAGCCCGGACTGATCGGCGGCCGGCCGCTCGACCTGTCGATGAGCGTGCTGCGCAGCGTCTCGCCGATTCATATCGAGTATCTGCAGAACATGGGCGTCGGCGCTTCGATGTCGGTATCGATCCTGCGCGATGGCAAATTGTGGGGCCTGTTCGCCTGCCATCATTACGGGCCCCACACGGTGCCGTTCGAACGGCGCACCGCGGCGGAACTGTTCGGCCAGATGTTCTCGCTGCTGATGGAGAGTCGGGAGCGCGACGGTGAAGCGGCCTACGAGGCGCGGGCGCGCAAGCTCCATAACCAGCTCGTCACCGTGATGGCGGCGGAAGCGACCCGCTTCGACAGCATCGTCTCCCACCTCGACGAGATTGCCGATCTCCTGTCCTGCGACGGCATCGGCGTGTGGACGGGCGGAAACGCCACCCTGCAGGGCATTGCGCCGACGCAGGACCAGTTCATCGGCCTGATCGACCATCTGACGCGTCGCGACCTCGGCGATGTGCTGGCCTGCCACGAGATTGCGGAAGAGTACGCGCCCGGCCGCGACTTCGCCGACCGCGCGGCCGGCATGCTGGTCGTGCCGCTCTCGCGCCCGGCACGGGACTTCCTGATCTTCTTCCGCAAGGAAGTGGCGCGTTCGGTGAACTGGGCAGGAGATCCCAGCAAGCCGGTCGTCGTGGGCCCGCTCGGCGCGCGCCTGACGCCGCGCAAGAGTTTCGAACTATGGCGCGAAACGGTGAGCGGCCAGTCGATCCCCTGGCAACCGGTCGACGTGCGCATCGCCGAGAGCCTGCGGGTCAGCCTGCTCGAGGTCATCCTGCACCTCTCCGACATCACCGAGGTCGAGCGCCGGCGGGCGCAGGAGCGGCAGGACCTGCTGATCGCCGAGCTCAATCACCGGGTCCGCAATATTCTCGGCCTGATCCGCGGCGTCATCTCCCAGAGCCGCGATCCCTCCCTGACGGTCGATGCCTTCACCGATGTCGTGGGGGGGCGCATCCAGGCCCTGGCGCGCGCCCACGATCAGATCACCGCCGACAACTGGGGACCGGCCTCGTTCCGCGGCCTCGTCGTCGCCGAGGCCGGAGCTTATCTGGGTGGAAAGGCCACGCGCGTGCGCCTCTCGGGGCCTGAGATGCTGCTCGAGCCGCAGGGCTTCACCACCCTGGCGCTGGTCGTGCACGAGCTGATGACGAACTCCGCCAAGTACGGCGCGCTGAGCGACAGTACCGGCGCGATCGATATCGAGACCCGGCTCGATGCGCAGCGCGACCTGCACATCACCTGGACCGAACAGGGCGGTCCGCCGGTGACGCCGCCGACACGGCGTGGTTTCGGCTCGACCGTGATCGAGCGATCGATCCCCTACGACCTGAAGGGCGAGGCGACCGTCGCCTACGAGGTGACGGGTGTGTGTGCCAGGTTCGTGATCCCCGCGAGCTACGTTCGTCCGGCGGCGGGCGCGCTGGCCGAACCGCCCGCAGAGGCGGCAGCGGAGGTGAGCGCGGCGGACCTGCCGAAGGACGTGCTGATCGTCGAGGACAACATGATCATCGCGCTCGACGCCGAGAGTTCGCTGGTTCGCGCCGGCATCGATACGGTGCGGGTGGCCGCCAGCGTGGCGCAGGCTATGCGTGCGATCGCCACCCGTCCGCCGAACTTCGCCCTGCTCGACATCAATCTCGGCCGCGAAACCAGCTTCGTGGTCGCCGAGCATCTCGATTCGCTTGGCATCCCCTTCGTGTTCACCACCGGCTACGGCGAGGACATCGCCTTCCCGCCGAAGCTGCTTGGCGTACCGCGCATCCGCAAACCCTATAGCGGCGACGCGCTGCTGATGGCGATGCGCCGCTAGCCTGCCGCGAAGACGTTGCGGCGGTTCTGGCGGAACAGGAGCCACCACGCGACAGCGCCGTTCAGCAGGTTCCAGGCAATGCCGTTGATGAAGGCCGCGCGATAGGAGCCGGTCATGTCGAACAGAACGCCGCCCATCCATCCGCCCAGTGCCATGCCGACCAGGGTCGAGGAGATGGCGAGGCCGACCCGGAAGCCGGCTTCCTTGGGCGGGAAGTATTCGCGCACGATGATGGCGTAGGACGGGACGATGCCGCCCTGGAACAGACCGAACATCGCCGAGGCGAGATAGAGCGAGTTGACCGAATCGTCGACGAGATAGAAGACCAGCGCCACGCACTGAAGGGTCGAGCCCAGCAGCAGGGTCTTGATGCCGCCGACCCGGTCGGCGATCCAGCCCGAGGCGATGCGACTCACGATGCCGAAGCCCAGCATCAGCGACAGCATCTCCGCGCCGCGCGCCACGCCGTAGCCCAGGTCGGCGCAGTAGGCGACGATATGGACCTGCGGCATCGACATGGCCACGCAGCAGCCGATGCCGGCGACGACCAGCACCGCCTGCAGGGCGTTCGGCGACAGGCCGAGTGAGCGCGGCGAATGGGCGGCGGCGCCGGCCGTTCCCGCGGCGCCCGTCATCTGCTCCTGCGGCGGCTTGCGGCGGAGCGTCAGGGCCAGCGGGATCATCGCCAAGAAGCACAGCGTGCCGGCTGCCCAATAGGTGACCCGCCAGCCATGATCGTGGATCAGCATCTGGATGATCGTCGGCCAGATCGCGCCGGCGAGATAGTTGCCGGAGGCGGCGATGGCCACGGCGATGCCGCGGCGCTTGTCGAACCAGTGCGAGATGTCGGCGACCAGCGGCGCGAAGGTCGCGGCCGAGCTGAAGCCGATCAGCACCTGGACCGCGGCGAACAAGGGCAGCGCGGTCGCCAGTGGCGCCAGCGCGAAGCCCAGGGCGAGGCCCGTCGCGCTCAGCACCGCGGTGAGGACGATGCCGCGCTTGTCGACCAGCTTGCCCCAGGTGACGCCGCCGGCGAAGAAGCCCAGCGTGTTCATCGTATAGGCAAGGGAGATGTCGGCGCGGGTGACGCCGAAATCCTGCTGGATCGACGGCAGCGCCACGACGAGGCACCACATGCCGATGCCGCCGACCGTGCTCAGCGTCACGCTGGCGGCAAGACGCCACCAGGCATAGCTCGACTCGACTCCGGACATGATCAGCCGCCGATCGCGCCCTGCGTGTTGACGTAGAGCGCGTAGAGCGAGTGGCTCGCCGCCATGAACAGGCGGTTGCGGTAACGGCCGCCGAAGCAGACGTTGGCGCAGCGCTCGGGCAGGTCGATATGTCCGATGGGCTTGCCCGCCGGATTGAAGATGCGCACGCCGTCGAGTTCGGCCGAGCCCATGCCCCAGCCGCACCACAGATTGCCGTCTACGTCGACGCGGAAGCCGTCGGGTGAGCCGCCGGGACCGGCATCGATCAGCACCGAGCCCTTGCCCAGCGTGGTGCCGTCGGTCGACACGTCGTAGGACAGGATCGTGCGGTGCGGTTCGGCTCGCGAGGCCACGACATAGAGTTTCTTCTCGTCGGGCGAGAAGGCGAGGCCGTTGGGGCCGGGAATGTCATCGACCATCATGGCGAGCTTGCCGGTCGTCGGATCGAGGCGATAGACGGCGGGGCTGTTCTCGCTCTCTTCCTTGTGGCCTTCGTAGTAGCCCAGGATGCCGAACGTGGGATCGGTGAACCAGATCGAACCGTCCGACTTCACCACCACGTCGTTGGGCGAGTTGAGCGGCTTGCCGTTGTAGGAATCGGCCAGCACGGTGATTGCACCGTCATATTCGAAACGCACGACGCGACGGGCATCATGCTCGCAGGCAATCAGCCGGCCGCGGCGGTCCCGGGTATGGCCGTTGGCGTTGTTCGAGGGCTTGCGGAAGATCGAGACGTTGGCCGTCTCCTCGTCCCAGCGCAGCACGCGGTTGTTGGGAATGTCGCTCCACAGGAGGTAGCGGCCGTCACCGAACCAGACGGGCCCCTCGGACCAGCGGCAGCCCGTGTAGAGCCGCTCGACCGAGGCCAGCGCCAGCCGGTACTGGTTGAACGACGGGTCGAGCACGCGCACGGCCGGATCCGGATAGCGCTCGCTGGGCTGCCACATCTTGGTTTCCTCGTTTCATTCGTGACGGGGAGACTAGCGCCAAGTCGCTGCTTGCGCCTCCTTGGAATTGGCAAGGCCACCGTGCGGGCATGGAGGGCCTGACGGTCTCATCGTGTGGTTGCAATTGGCTTGCCGCATCTGCAACCTGCTGTCCTTCCGTCGGGGCCTCGGAACGAAACTGTTCGGCTTGGTCAACTTGCTGGCGCTGCTCGTGGCGATCGACCTGGCAACGATCGCGACGGCGGTCGCACAGCCTGCCTCGCCGCCGTCGAGCAAGGCTGACGATGCATTCACCTATTACTATCGCGACCCCCGGCCCGAGCGTCTGGTTGGCTGGTTCGAGACTTTCGGCGGAAGCAGCAGGATTGGGTCGCCTATCCGCCGGTGGCGGGCTTCTTCTCCTTCGTGTTCGCAGCCAGCCGGGATGGATGGAGAAGCTGGTTCCCGCTCGGCTCAATCCTCCTCAGGCCGATACGATTTCTGCGGCCCTGCGCCTCTCCGGACAGCCCGTATCGAGGGACTTGCAGGCCCGCCTGGCGCAGGCCGGGACGGATTCCACGCTCGCGGCCCAGTTCGCCGGCCTGCCAAACCGGCTGACCGACCTGCGGATCGCCACGCCGACCCATCTCGACATCCTCAAGATCGCCGGGGATCAGCCGTCAGGATTATGGGCGAACTGGCAAAGCTCAAGGACAGGTACGACCGAAATCTCCTGGTCGAAATGGTCTATGCCGCCACGGCGGCTTGGGCGCTGACATCCAATGCGCGGCAACACGCGTTCGTGGACGGTACCGTGACCCGCTACATTTCGGGACATTCGGGGACGCTGGTGGCAAAGGTGTTGTCGGCCTTGAAGGGGGCCTGACCCTCCATCCAGCCGGTTCCGGGGAGCGGTTTGGTGCCTGCCAAGCCCGCAAATAAATCGTGGGAATGGCATGGCGGGCCTGTGATATACCGCCGGACCCGTCCGCCGCGCAGGCGGGCCAACGCCAGCAATTCTGATATCCAAGTCCTATGGGATGGTTGTGATGAAGCCGAGCTTTGTGACCATTGACCGACATCCTGGCCGCTCCACCCAGACCATCGGTGTGGCCCGTGCGCTCGGGACCGATCCCGATCTCATTCACGAGCCGTCGGTCGGCGTCGTCGGCACCAAGGGCGACAGCCAGTGCTATCTGGGCGTCCTGTCGAAGGTCGAGGCGATCCACGCCCAGCTCAAGGCCCGAATCGGCACGGGCCCCAACCAGCTCAAGATGCGCCTGGTCCAGCCCGAGTACACGATCGCCACCTCGGACGGCATCCGCAACGGTACGCGCGAGATGCGCTACTCGCTGATCGGCCGCGAGGTCACCCAGGACGCGCTGTGCGAGCATCTGAGCGCCACCGGACTCGCCGGCACGATCGCGGTCGTGGCCTGTGACAAGCCGCCGGTCGGCACGCTGTCGGCCCTGCTTGAGCACAATCTGCCCTCGATCATCATGTCGGACGGCCCGATCCATCCGGGCAAGGATCCGAACACCGGCGAGGCGCTCGACATCGTGAGCGCCTACCAGGTCGCCGGCCATCCCGATCCGGAATACCGGCATCACATCGCCTGCCACGCCTGCCCGGGCTACGGCAGCTGCGGCGGCATGTTCACCTACAACACCATGCAGACCTTCATCGGCGTGGTCGGCATGCAGCCGCTGCACATGGTGGCGCCGCCGTCCGACGATCCGCGCCGCACCAACGAGTTCGCCGCCGAGCTGGTCGACCTGCTGGCCAACCTGATCGCGAAGGACCTGAAGCCGCGCGACATCGTCGTGCGCGATTCGATCCGCAACGCGGTGATCGTGGCGATGGCCATCGGCGGCTCGACCAACGTGGTGCTGCACGCGCCGGAAATCGCCCGCGCCGCCGGCTTCGGCGACTTCTGGAAGGATGTCATGACGCCGGAGGAGTTCAACTACCTCTCGCAGCATGTCGTGCCGGTGCTCACCGATGCGCGGCCCTACGGCAAGTATTCGATGGTCGACATCGACGAAGTCGGCGGCGTGCAGGTGATCGTGCGCGAGCTGCTCGAAGCCGGCCTGCTGAACGGCAACGTGCTGACCTGCACCGGCGAGACGCTGGCGCAGCAGGTCGAGCGGCTGGGGGCCAAGAAGGCCGACGGCCGCGTGATCTATCCGGTCGAGAAGCCCTACAAGCCGACCGGCGGCCTGCGCATGCTGGGCGGCAACCTGTCGCCGGACTTCTCCGCGATCCTGAAGCTTGCGGGCGTCGAGGGTGGCCTCGAGGACAACCTGTTCCGCGGCCGCGCCCGCGTGTTCGAGGGCGAGCAGGGTCTGCTCAAGGCACTCGACGAGACGCCGGACACTTTCCAGAACCACGACATGATCATCGTGCGCTACGAGGGGCCGAGCGGCGCGCCCGGCATGCCGGAGATGCTCGATCCGACCTCGCGCATCACGACGCTCTGCCGCGAGCGCAACATCGTCGTGGCGTTGATGACCGATGCGCGCTTCTCGGGCGGTTCGGTCGGCCTCGTCATCGGCCATGTCGGGCCCGAGGCGGCGCTGGGCGGGCCGATCGCGCTGGTCGAGGACGGCGACGAGATCGTGGCCGACCTCAACGTCAACGAGCTGAACTGCACGGCGTTGAAGGATCCTGCCGTGTTCGCCAAGCGCAAGGCGGCGTGGGAGAAGGCGGTCGCCGGCAATGGCGGCATCCATCCCAATTGCGGCATCGCCGACACGCGCCTGCTCCATCGCGCCCGCACCAGCGCGGTGCCGGCGACGCGCGGCGGCGGCCTGCATCCCAATCGCGAGGTCTGGGTGCGCGCGCCGCGCAAGGCCGAGCGCCAGGACTTCAAGCTGCGCAACAAGCACCGCCCGGCGTTCGACAAGAGCTTCTGACGGGACGCGGACTTCGCCGAATACATCAACGCCAGAGGGTCATACCTCTGGCGTTTTCATTGGAGCGCGCCACTTCAGTGGCGCTCTTCGGAGTCCGAGGCGCAACTGGAGTTGCGCGCTCCAATGAGTCAATCGCCCTCGATGCCGTAGGCCGCCTTGGCGGCTTCCTCGCTGACCAGGCCCAGCCGCACGTCGCGTTTGACCGATTCGGGATCGCGCTTCGCCGGATCGCCGTAGCCGCCGCCGCCGGGCATTTCCACCACAAGACGCTCGCCGGCCGGGATGGTCTGGAAGCCCTTGGCCTTCAGCTCCTGCCCTGACGCGAGCGACAGACGGCCGTTGGCGCCGGGCCTGCCGCCGTCGCGGCCGCGCGCGGGATACTTCACGCGTTCGAAGGTGGCGAAGATGCCGAAGGGTGCGCCTTCGCGGTGCTCGACCTCCATCACCTGGCCGAGGCCGCCGCGCTGGGCGCCGGGGCCGCCGGAATCCTGGCGGTATTCCTTCTTCCACACGACGACGGGCGCGATGGTCTCGGTGATCTCGACCGGCACGTTGCGCACCCCCGACGGGAAGGGCGTCGCCGAGAGCCCGTCGAGCGTCGGGCGGGCACCCGCGCCGCCGGAATGGAAGGTCGTCACCATGAAGGGACGGCTGTTGCCGATCGTTCCCGTCATGCCGTGGCCGGCGCCGAGCTTCAGGTTCCAGAGGTTGGACGTGCCTTCGGCCGGCACCTGCCCCGGGATGACCTGATGCAGCGCGTCGAAACAGACGTCGGGCAGCATGTGGCCGATCGTGCTGCGCGCGTTCACCGCGGCGGGATGGAGCGCATTGACGATGGTGTTGTCGGGCGCCGTCACCAGGATCGAGTCGAGCGTGCCGGCATTGTTGGGAATGGTCGGCGCCACGATGCACTTGATGCCGAAGGCGGTGTAGGCCTCGGTGTAGCACATCGGCGAATTGATGCCGTAGATCGACGAGCCGGAGGTGCCGGCATAGTCGACCGAGATATGATCGGCATGGATGGTGACGGCGGCGTGCAGGTCGATTGGCGCGTCGTAGCCGTCGATCCGCATATGGCCCTTCCAGGTGCCGCGCGGCAGCTTCGAGATGGCCGCGATCATGCCGGCGCGGCTCTTCTCGATGATGTGTTCCCCCAGCTCGTCGAGAGTGTCGATGCCGTGCTCGGCCATCATGTCGGACAGCCGCTTCTCGCCGATGCCGTTGCAGCCGATCAGCGCGTGGATGTCGCCCTCGACCTGCACCGGCTCGCGCACGTTGGCGCGCACGATGCGCATCACGCTCTCGTCGATCACGCCCTGGCGCATCAGCGGCAGCAGCGGCAGGAAGAGGCCCTCGTGGAAGACCTGCCGCCCGTCGGGCGACTGGCCGAGGCCGCCGATGTCGACCACGTGCGTGGTGCAGGAGAACAGCGCCACCAGCTTGCCGTTGTGGAAGGCGGGCGAGGTCACGACGATGTCGTAGAGATGGCCGGTGCCCTTCCACGGATCGTTGGTGACGTAGGCATCGCCCGGCTTCATCGTCTCGACCGGGAATTCGCGGATGAAGTGGATGACGCTGCGCGCCATCGAGTTCACATGGCCCGGCGTGCCGGTCACGGCCTGCGCCAGCATGCGGCCCTCGAGGTCGAACACGCCGGCCGAGATGTCTCCGGCCTCGCGCGCGCTGGTCGAGAAGGCGGTGCGCACCAGCGCCCGCGCCTGCTCCTCCACGACGGAGAGAAGGCGGTTCCACATGACCTGCAGCCGGATGTCGGCCAACGGAGATTTGGCCGGCGAATTGGCAGACGTGCTCATGCGCGGTCCTCCAGGACGATCTGGCCCACTTCATTGATGTGGGCGATGAAGCCGGTGGGAACGACGGTGGTGGTGCCGTCCTCGACGATCAGCGCCGGTCCGTCGAATGACATGCCGGGCGTCAGCGCCTTGCGTTCGTGGAGGGCTGCCCGTTCGAGGAGGCCGCTCGCGGGATCGAACACTTCGCGATGGCCCGACGGGGCCGGCGCAGTGACCCTGGGGACGGGTTTGGCCGGCGGCGGCAGCGGCCGGTCGGTGCTGATCGACAGGGTCCAGGTCAGGGCTTCGACTTCGAGCTTGGGAATGGCGCGGCCGAACACCTGCTCGTAGGTCGCCTCGAAGCGGCGGCGCAGTTCGCCCGCGGCATCCGCTGCGAACGGCTCGTTCGGCAGGGGGACGGCGATCTCGTGGCCCTGGCCGCGATAGCGCATGAAGGCCAAGCGCGATTCGATCAGCGTCTCGCCGGGCGCCGCCGGCTGCACGACGGCCTCGGCCTCGGCCCGCATGGCAGCGAACAGCTCGTTCAGCATCTTGGCGTCGAACATGTCGAGCCGCAGGTGCCGCGTCCTCACCACCTCGTAGGCGATGGAGGCGCGCAGGAAGCCGAAGGCGGAACCGACGCCGGCACCCACCGGGACGATCACCTGCTTCATCCCGAGCTTGCGGGCGAGACGCGCGGCATGCAGCGGCGCGGCGCCGCCGAAAGCGATCAGCGCGCGGTCGGCCGTGTCCTTGCCGTTCTCGACGGCGTGCACGCGGGCCGCGCTCGCCATGGTCTCGTCGACGATCTCGGCCACGCCGGCGGCCGCGCCCTGGGCATCGGTGCCGAGCGGGCCGGCCAGCGCCTGCAGCGCGGCCTCGGCCTTGTCGCGGTGAAGCGGAATGGCGCCGCCTGCGAAGCGCGTGGGATCGAGCCGCCCCAGCGCGGTATCGGCGTCGGTCACGGTGGGCTCGGTGCCGCCGCGTCCGTAGCACGCGGGACCGGGCACGCTGCCCGCGGAATCGGGACCGACCTGGATGCGGCCCAGCTCGTCGAGGCGGGCGATCGAGCCGCCGCCGGCACCGATCTCGACCAGCTCGATGACCGGGATGCGTACGGGCAGGCCGGAGCCCTGCACGAAGCGATAGGCGCGCGCGACTTCGAACTGTCGCGAGCGTTGCAGCTCGAGATCGTCCAGCAACGTGAGCTTGGCCGTGGTGCCGCCCATGTCGAAGGCGACGGCCCGGCGGGCGTCGTTCTCGGCCGCGACCGTGCGCGCCAGGATCGCGCCGCCGGCCGGTCCCGATTCGACCAGCCGCACCGGATAGCGCCGCGCCGTATCGACCGTCGTGATGCCACCCGACGACATCATCAGCAGCAAGGGTCCCGCGATTCCTTCCTTCCGCAGGTCGGCCTCGAGCTGGCCGAGATATCCCGCCATGCGCGGCAGGACGTAGGCATTGGCGATGGTGGTCGAGGTGCGCTCGTATTCGCGGATCTCAGGACAGACCTCGCAGGAGAGCGAGATGGCGACGCCCGGCAGTTCCTCGGCCAGGATCGCACCGACGCGGCGCTCGTGCGTCTCGTTGGTGAAGCTGTGCAGGAAGCACACGGCCACCGCCTCGATCTTCTGTGCCTTGAGTTCGGCGGCGACGCGGCGCACCGCTGCCTCGTCGAGGGCCAGCAACACGGCGCCGTCGGATGCCACGCGCTCCGGCACGCCGAAGCGCAGGTCGCGCGGCACCAGCGGCTGCGGCCGCTCCATGTGGATGTCGTACTGCTCGAAGCGGTGCTCCCACGCCATCTCGACGGAATCGCGGAAGCCCTCCGTCGTGACCAGCGCCGTGCTCGCGCCCTTGCGCTCGATCAGCGCGTTGGTGGCAAGCGTCGTGCCGTGGACGACGAGCGTCACGTCCTGCGGCCGGCACTTCGCCTGGGCCAGGATGGTGCGCACGCCTTCCAGCACGGCGCGCTCGGGTGCGTCGGGCGTCGTCAGGACCTTGATCGCGTGCGAGGTCATGCCGGTTTCGAGCACGACGTCGGTGAACGTGCCGCCGATGTCGACGGCCAGGCGGGAGGACATCATTCGTCGACCTTGATGTTGCCCTTACGCACCACGTCGCCCCAGGTGACGGAATCGCGCTTGAGGAAGGGCACGTATTCGGCCGGGGAGAGAAGGGCTGGGGTGAGGCCATTCTCGTCGTATTTCTTCTTCACCTCTGGCTCGGCCAGGACCTTGGCGATGGCGGCGTACAGCCGGTCGACGATCGGCGTCGGCGTGCCGGGAGGGGCGGCGAGCCCGTACCAGTTTTCCGCCTCGTAGCCCTTTACGGCCTCGGCAAGCGTCGGCGTATCGGGCAGGACGGGCCAGCGCTCGGGCGAGGTCACGGCCATGGCGCGCGCCTTGCCGCTGCGGATCAGGCCGAGTGTCGCGGGATCGCCGAAATAGGCATCGACGATGCCGGCCGCCAGGTCGTTCAGCGCCGGGCCGGTGCCGCGATAGGGCACGTGGATCATCTTCAGGCCAGACATCTGGGTGAAGAGCTCGCCCGCGAGATGCTGGCTGGTGCCGATGCCGCCCGAGGCCCAGCGCAGCTCCTGCTTCTTCGCCAGCTCCATGAATTCCGGCAGGGTCTTCGCGGGCAGATCGTTTCGCACCGCCAGGATGAAGGGCATGCGCACGAGCCGAGTGATCTGCGTCAGCGCAGTCGGATCGTAGGGCATCTTGGCGCGCAGATGCGGGCCGGCGGTCAGCGTGCCGGCGCCGGTGAGCGACAGCGTGTAGCCATCGGGTGCCGCATGCGACATCGCCTCGACGCCGATGATTCCTCCGGCGCCGCCCTTGTTCTCGATGACGATGGTCTGACCGAGCTCCTTCGACAGCGGCTCCATCATCAGCCGCGCCGTCAGGTCGACGCCACCGCCCGGCGGAAAGGGAACGATGATCTTGATCGGCCGCTCGGGATACTTGCCCTGCGCGGAGGCGGCGCGAGCGATGAACGGTGAGGCGACCGCCGTGACGAGAAGCTGCCGCAGAATGTGTCGACGAGTGTTACGCAAGAACCAGTCCCCCTGTTACGCGCGCCGGCCTCGACAGTTCGGTGCGCCGGCACCGCTCATCGAATGCAATCGCGATGCCACCGACGGCTCGTCTTGTTGCGGCTAGAGCGCGACTTTCTTGAAGACATCGACGAAGCGATCGACGTCCTGCTCGTCGTTGTAGACATGCGGGCTGATGCGCAGGCGGCCGAGGCGCGGCGCGGCATAGACATTCTCTGCCGTGAGCTTCTGCGGCAGGTCGTCCGCCATGCCCTTGGGGAACTGCAGGCAGAGCAGGTGCGGCGCGCGCAGCTTGCGGTCGATCACGCGCACGCCGCAGTTGGCAAGTCCGTCGGCCAGGCGGTCCGTCAGCATGGTGAGGCGCGCGACGATGGGATCGTTGCCCCAGCCCGCCATTATCTCCATGCCGACCGCCGCCATTTCGAGCGTGATGAAATGGTCGCGCTCGCCCATGTCGTAGCGGCGCGCGCCATCGGCATAGGAAAGGTCGCGGAAATAGACTTTCTGCTCCGCTGCCACGCCCTTGCGCGCTGGCGCGGTCTGCTCGAGCGGTACGCCGTTCTGGTGTCGCTTGGCGACATACAGGAAGGCGCGGCCGTAGGGGCCCAGCACCCATTTGTAGGTCGGGAAGATCAGGAAATCGGGATCGAGCGTCTTCACGTCGATGCGGCGGACACCGGCATCGTGCGTGGCATCGACCAGCAACGCCGCTCCCGCCTGGCGCGCCGCTTCGGCAATGCGCGGCAGGTCGATGGCGCCGCCATCCGACCAGTGCACGGACGAGATCGAGACGAGGGAGAGAGGCGCTGCATCCTTGCGCGTCATCGCCTCCAGCACCGCCGAGGTCCAGTCGCCTTCGCCGGGCTGCTTCACCTGCTCGACGGTGTAACCACCCTGTTCGGCGCGGCTCATCCATTCGAGCACAGGAGAGGTATGGTCGTCCTGCAGCACCAGCACGCGGCTGCCGAGCGGCAGGCTCATCACCTTGCCCGCGGTCGAGACGCCGTAGCCGACGGAGGGGATCAGCGCGATATCGACGGCATCGGCGCCGATCAGTGCCGCCGCCGCCCGGCGCGCGCGCTCGTACTGCTTCGCCATGAAATCCGCGTCGAGTTTCCACGGCTGGCCCTTGCGCGCCACGCCGATGCGACCAGCCTCCTGCACGGCAAGCGGCAGCGGGCTCCACGCGGCGGCATTGAGAAAGCAGACATCGCGCGGAATGTCGAACAGATCGCGTTGGCAAGGGAGCATCGGACCGCCATCGGTGAAGGAGGCGGCGAGCCTAGGCCAATCGCCGACAAAGAAAAAGGACGCCCGTCTCGCGACGAACGCCCTCTTTGTTCTTTGGAAGTGCGAAGAAGGGCGCGGCGTTAGCCGTCGATCGCCTTCTTCAGCGCGTCCTTGGTCTTGCCGACGGCCTGCTGCGCTTCACCCTTGCGTTCCTGGACCACGCCCTCGACCTGCATCTTGTCGCTGTCGATGGCCTTGCCGACGCCCTGCTTGACGTTGCCGACGGCCTCGTTGGTGACGCCCTTGATCTTGTCGGTCGTGCTGCTCATGAGCTTTCTCCTCTGTCGAATGGTTGTGCCTCTACAACGCCGGTCCCCCGTTGGCGTTGCCATCCAAATTCGACTCGGCGCGATGCACGGTCGTGTCATCCGTTCGTCACGGACTCGGGCGGTTGTCGACATATTCGCCTCAATTTTTGCCCTCCCGGAACGGGTTTGGGGAACCGCCGTGGGTTCATATCGTTGAACGACCACGCGCTAGGAGTGGCCGCCCGAAACGGCGGTCCCCGAACCGCGGCGTGTTGCGGTCGAGAGCCCCTTCGCGCCCCAGGGCATCCAAGGCGCAGAGGGGACGAGATGGCATCAACGGATTTCGACTACGGCACCGCGCTTTTCCTGGATCTCGACGGCACACTGCTCGAGATCGCCGCCACGCCCGAACTCGTGGTCGTGCCGCCGAATCTTCCCGGCATCCTCCTTCAGCTGCATACGCTTCTGGGCGGCGCTCTCGCCATCGTCAGCGGGCGGTCTCTCAAGACCATCGATCGATACCTGCAGCCATTCAAGTCTGCGGCAGCGGGCGAACATGGGGTAACGCTGCGGTTCAGCGACGGAACGGTGGAGGAGATGCCGGCCGGCCTGGCCGTGACACAGGCCTGGCGCGATTCGCTGGTGGCGGCGACGGAACGCTGGCCCGGCGTGCTCGTCGAGCCAAAGCCTCATGGATGCGCGATTCACTATCGACTGGCCCCGGAGCGCCACGACGATGTGTGGCGCGTCGTGCGGGCTCTCGTGCCCGAGGATCACCCGTGGTTCCGACTCATTCCCGCGCGTGAAGCCGTCGAGATCGGCTCTCGCGGAACGTCGAAGGGGCACGCAGTCGAGCGCCTGATGAAAGACAATGCCTTCAAAGGCCGCCGCCCGATCTTCGTCGGCGACGACTTCACCGACGAGGCCGGCATGAGCGCGGCGCGGCGCCATGGCGGCGAAGGATTCCGCGTCCAGGACGTCTTCGATGGCGACCCGGCGAAAGTACGCGCGTGGCTGGCGCACAATGCCAAACGGATGTTGGAGACGGCGTCAGCCCCGTCCCAGGCAGCCGGCGTCCGCCCATGAGCACGCTCGACCTCGGCGTCATCGGCAACTGCTCGATTGCGAGCCTGATCGACCGCAACGGCCGCCATGTCTGGCACGGGCTGGGTCGTCTCGACGGCGATCCGGTGTTCAATGCCCTGCTCGGCGGCAACGACCCGCAGGGCGGCTACATGGACGCCGTCTTCGACGGCATGAAGGAGAGCCGTCAGCGCTACATTCCCAACACGGCGATCCTGGAGACGATCATCGAGTGCGCCGGCGGAACGGCGCGCATCCTTGATTTCGCGCCGCGCTTCCGTCGCTTCGGTCGCATGTTCCGTCCCCCAATGCTCATGCGCCGGTTCGAGCCCGTCGCCGGCCGGCCGCGGGTGACGCTGCGCCTGCGCCCTACTTTCGATTACGGCGCGCGCAAGTCTCAGGTCACGGTGGGCAGCAATCACATACGCTACTATGGCGATGCGTCGGTGCTGCGCCTCACGACGGACGCCTCGCTCAACTACGTGCTCCACGAGACCGAGTTCTCGCTCGACCGGCCGCTCACGATGATCGTGGGCGCCGACGAGAGCATCACCGACAATGTCGATCAGCTGTCGCGCTCGTTCCTCAGCGAGACCGAGATCTACTGGCAGGGATGGGTACGCGACCTCAACATCCCGTTCGACTGGCAGGTGGCGGTGATCCGCGCCGCCATCACCTTGAAGCTCTGCAGTTACGAGGATACCGGCGCGGTGCTGGCCGCGCTCACGACCTCGGTGCCGGAGGCCGCCGGCACCGTGCGCAACTGGGACTATCGCTTCACCTGGTTGCGGGACGCCTTCTTCACCGTGACGGCGCTGAACCGGCTGTCGGTGACCCGCACGATGGAAAGCTACGTGCGCTTCATCATCGACGTGGTCGAGGCGGGCAGCAAGCGCGGCGAGGTCCAGGACGTGGCCCCGCTCTTTCCCATCGCGCCGGGGACCGACACGGTGGAGCGCCTGATCGACACCTTGCCGGGCTATCGCGGCTACGGGCCGGTGCGCATCGGCAATGCCGCGGTCGGTCAGCGCCAGAACGACGTGTACGGCTCGATGGTGCTGACGGCCGCCCAGATGTTCTGGGACGAGCGCCTGCCGCGTCAGGGCGATGTCGAGCTCTATCGCCAGCTTTGCGCCGTCGGCAACGAGGCGCACCGCGCCGCCCTCACGCCCGACGCCGGCCTGTGGGAATATCGCGAGCGCGAGGAGGTCCACACTTTCTCCGCCGCCATGTGCTGGGCGGCCCAGCACCGGCTCGGGATGATCGCCCGCAGGGTCGGCCTGGGCGGCGAATCGCGCGAATGGCTCGCCAAGGCGGGCGTGCTGCGGCAGGAGATCATGCAGCGCGCCACCATGTCCGACGGTTGGCTGTCGGGCGTGCTCGACCGCGAGATGGCCGACGCGTCCAGCCTCGTGCTGCCGGAGATCGGCCTGTTGCGCTCTGACGATCCGCGCTTCCACGCCACGCTCGACATGGTGTCGCGCAAGCTGATGAAGAACGGCTTCATCATGCGCTACATCGAGGCCGACGATTTCGGCGCGCCGTCCAACGCCTTCCTGCTCTGCACCTTCTGGTACATCGATGCGCTGGCCAGCGTCGGCCGCCGCGAGGAGGCGCTCGAACTGTTCAACAACGTGCTGGCCCGCCGCAACCACGTGGGCCTGCTGTCGGAAGACCTCGATCCGCGGACCGGCGAGCTGTGGGGCAACTTCCCGCAGACCTACAGCCAGGTCGGCCTGATCCTGTCGGCCATGCGGCTCTCGCGGAGCTGGGAGGAGGGGCTGTGGCACGCCTCGTAATCGTCTCCAACCGCGTGCCCGTTCCCAAGGCGCGGGGCACGGCCGCGGGCGGTCTGGCCGTCGCGCTGCGCGACCTCCTGACGCCCGGCGCGATGTGGTTCGGGTGGAGCGGCCGTCTCACCGCGGAGCCCTCGACGCCTGCCATCGTCGAGGCGCGCGGCGTCACCTATGCAACGGTCGACCTGACGCCCGACGCCTATCGCGGCTTCTATGTCGGCTTCTCCAACGGCGCGCTGTGGCCCCTGCTGCACTTCCGCCTCGGGCTGATGCATTTCCGTCGCGAGGATTACGAAGGGTATCTGTCGGTCAACCGCTCCTTCGCCTCGTCGCTGGCGCCGCTGCTGCAGGGCGACGACACGGTGTGGGCGCACGACTATCATCTCATTCCCTTCGCCCGCCTGCTGCGCAAGGAAGGCTTCGAAGGCCGCATCGGTTTCTTCCTGCACGTTCCGTTCGTGCCGCCGTCGATGCTCGAGGCCATGCCGGTGGCGCGCGAGCTGGTGGCCGATCTCTGCGCCTACGACGTCGTGGGCTTCCAGACCGAGGAACATGCGCGCGACTTTCGCGACTGCGCGCAGCGTCTGCTGGGCGCCACGGTCGACGGCGAGTGGATCCGGCTGGCTGGGCGTCGTGTGCGCGTCTTCGCCGATCCGATCGGCATCGATGCCCAGGGCTTCGCACAGGACGCCGTACGCGCCGAGGGTGACAAGGAGGTGCTGCGGGTTGCCGAAAGCCTGTCGAACCGCGCCCTGGCCATCGGCGTCGACCGGCTGGATTATTCCAAGGGTCTGCCGCACCGCTTCGAGGCCTTCGGCCGTCTGATCGAGAAGCACCCCGAGCACAAGCGCAAGATACACTTCCTGCAGATCTGTCCCCGTTCGCGCGAGGAGGTCGACGAGTATCGCAAGCTGCGCACCGAGCTCGACCGGCTGGCGGGACGCATCAACGGCCGTTTCTCGGAGTTCGACTGGACGCCGTTGCGCTATTCGACGCGCGGTGCGCCGCGCTCCACTCTGGCAGGCCTCTATCGCCTGGGGCGGATCGGCGTGGTGACGCCGTTGCGCGACGGCATGAATCTGGTCGCCAAGGAGTTCGTGGCCGCGCAATCGGATGAGGATCCCGGCGTGCTGGTCCTGTCGCAGTTCGCCGGTGCCGCCCAGGATCTCACCGAGGCGCTGATCGTCAATCCGTTCGATCCCGATGCCATCGCCGATGCGATGCATGTCGCCCTGTCGATGCCGCTGTCGGAGCGACAGGAGCGGCAGAGCGTGCTGCGGGAAAAGGTCATGCGCACGACCGCCGACGCCTACTGCCGGCGCTTCATCGAAGCCCTCGAAGCCCCGGTGATCGCGCGCGCGGCTTAGGCTTCTACGAAACCAGGCCGAACGCCGCCGGATAGACGACGAGTCCGTCCTCGCCGTCGAGGGCGCCGGGTACCAGCTCCAGGGCCATGAAGGAATCGCCGTCGAAGGGGCTGTCGAGGCCACTCGCCAGCTCGGCCGAGAAGCCGAAGCGCGGATAGTAATCGGGATCGCCGAGCACCACGACGGCCTGCCACTCCCGGCGCCGCGCCAGCTCGAGCCCGGCTTCGACCAAGGCGGTGCCGATGCCGGCCTGCTGGTGGTCCGGATGAACGCACATCGGCGCCAGCGACAAGGTCGGCACGGCATCGTCGTCGACCATCGTGGTCAGTGCGCTGAACAGGATATGGCCGACGAGGACGCCGTCCTCGACCGCCACCAGCTCGACCGCGTCGATGAACGCCTCACGCAGCTCGTCGATCAGCTTGCCTTCGAACGGGCCGCCGAAAGCCAGATCGTTCAGGTGGCGGATCGCCGCGTCGTCTTCCGGTTCGCGCTCGCGGATCACCACATGGTGGCCGCTGCCCGGCCCGGCCATTCGCGATCGTAGGTTTCGCCACCGACTCTCTCGTTGCTCAACGCTGCCAGGATCTGGCCGGCGCTCGGCAGCGACTTGGGATCGACATGCCGTTCGGGGTTCCACAGCTCCGAGCGGACGAGCGCGCGGGCGCACTGGAAATAAACAGCGTCGACCTCGATCACGGCCACCGAACGCGGCGCCTTCTCGTCAACGGCGAAGGACTCCAGAAGGTCGGGCGCGATGCTGAGATGGGCGCGGCCGTTAACGCGCAGCGTGTTGCCGACACCCGGGATCATGAACAGGAGCGCCACCCTGGGATCGCGCACGATGTTGCGCAGCGAATCGATGCGGTTGTTGCCGCGCCGGTCGGGCAGCATCAGCGTCTTCTCGTCGTGCACCCGCACGAAGCCCGGCCTGTCGCCGCGCGGCGAGCAGTCGAGACCTTCGGGACCGGACGTCGCCAGCGCCGCATAGGGCGACGCGTCGATGTAGGCACGGTAGTGCGGCGTGATCCAGTTCACTTCCTTGACCGTCGACGCTTCGACCGGCCGCCCGTAGATCGCCTCGAGCTCGGCTTCCGTTCTCAGGATGTCGGACATGATGTCTCCGCTACTTCAGCGATGCTTGAAACGTCAGAGCTTCGAGTTGCAATACTGCGTCGAGTGGCGGTGTCAAAGTGAAGAGTCCGGGCTGGCGCGAAAAGTCGTGGAGCCGATACAATCGGAATGCGTCGGGGCGCTCTTTGGCAACTTCATTTTCGTTTCGGGTGAGATAGAACGGCGTCGTACTGCCGCCGCGGGTCGTCTTGACCTCGATCCATCGTTCATGACCCGATGGATCGTAGGAGCGGATATCGTACCCGGCGCCATCGCCGTCTTCCTTTGAGACCCACCGTACCTTTCTAGCGAGGTCTCGGCGGTCGGCCGAGATGAGCAATTCGCGCTCGCGCTCATAGATCAGCTCTTCGCCGGCCTGGCCCAAAGCGCGGTTCATTTGATCGCGCAAGGCCGGGTCGAATCTCCGCGCTACGCGTTCTAACACCGTCCGCGCCTTGGCGCCGATGGGAGGTCTTGTCGGCGGTGGTCCGACAAAGAGCGAAGGCAACTCGGAGAAGCCGGTCAAAGGCATGATTGTCAATGGAACCGGATCGGGCTTCATCTCGAGATAGCGGCCGATTGCGGAGGCGATTGCGCCCTGAAAGTTCCACGCAGGGACGTAGCCACGGATTCTCGGGAGGCCAAGCTCTGTCAGGACGGCCGATATATTCTGGTGTTTGAATTCGATTGAACCGTCGGTGCGGTGGAGGTGCTCCTTCAGCGCTCGACGATGCTCTGTCTTGCGAACGGTTTCACCAGCCTGCTCTGCTTTCAGCATAGCGAAGTAGTCGGCAACGATGAGGTCGAGTTCGGCACTCGACCAATCGCGTCCAGCTACTTCGGAGTCAGCCATGCCTGGTCGAACTCAAATCCATTGCGCGGGAGAGGTGCCGAGCGGTTCGGCGGGACGGGCGTAATAGGCCGGTGTCTCACCAAGCTGCACCACCGGCTTCAGGTGACGCAGCCGGCCGAGCGGGCCGACGCTTTCGGTAAGGAGCGGCAGCAGTGCAGCCTCGGGCAGTTCGGCGGCGCCCTGCGCGGCATCGACGGTGCCGAGGCTGGCGAGCCAGTGTGCCACCTGGACCAGCGAAACGCGGACCTGCCAGGAGCCGCCCTGCTCGACCCGGCGGGCCAGCGCCACCAGGGCGCCCAGCGCGCCGAGATAGCCCGCGATATAGTCGAGGGCCTGGACCGGCAGGTTGCGTGGCTTGTCCAGCGAGCCTTGCGTGGCGGCAAGGCCGGTCACGTTCTGCACGATCGAATCGAAGCCGCGACGCGATGACCACGGGCCTTCATGGCCGTAGGCGCAGAGGCTGACGCAGACGATGCCGGGCCGCAGCGCCGCCACCTGTTCGGGCGAGAAGCCGCGGGCCGCAAGCGTGCCCGGGCGATAACCCTGCGTGAAGATGTCGGCGTCCTTCAGGAGCGCCTTCATCGTCTCGACGCCGGCGGCTTCGCGCAGGTCGATCCAGGCGCAGCGCTTGCCGTGCCCGGTGTCCATCAGCAGTTCGGCCTGGTAGGGCAGGTGAGGGGCCGCGACGTGCAGTACGTCGGCGCCGTTCTCCGCCAGCACGCGGCCGCTGGTCGGACCGGCCAGCACGCGCGTGAGGTCGAAGGCGCGCACGCCCGACAGCGGGCGTTCGCCCTCCGGCAGGGGCTCGGCCGGCGAGTCGCCGATCTTCACGATGTCGATCAGCGGCAGCTTCGCCACGGCAATCCCGTGCGGCGAGGCGTTCCATTCGTCGCGGCTGCGCGTCAGGCCGCCGACGCAGCCGCCGTCGGCAATCGCCTGCTCGATCGCGAGCCCGTCCCATTTGGCGACGGCGGCGGCCAGCGCCTCGCGCGTGTCGCCCTCGGCGCCGGCAATGCGCAGCGCGCCGGCGCGATGGTGCGGATGGTTGGTGTGGATGAACATGTGCCGGCCGTCGCGCGTCGGATAGTGGCCGGACAGCGGATCCCACGACACCGGCCGTTCGCCGTTGCGCAGGACGTAGGTGTTGGAGCGCAGCGAGGCCGTGGCGGCGGCGAGGTCGACCGAGACCGACTGGGCCCTGCCGGTCTTCAGTCGCCACAGGTCGGAAACCGCGAGGCCGACGGCACCCAGCGCCGCGGCGCCGGCGGTGCCGACGCGCCACGGCGTCTGGAACACCGGATCGCCGTCCCCGGTGAGGGTGAGCCGGTCGTCGGCGCGCGCGCTGCGTCCCAGCTGGCCCAGGATCGAATAGGCCAGGTCGTTGTTCACTTGCCGCCCGCCATGATCTTGGTCAGCAGGGCCATGAACTCGTTCGGGCATGTGATGTGCGGATTGTGGCTGGTGTCGAGTTCGTGGCAGGTCCAGCCGGCTTCGCTGCGCGCCCGGTCGGCGAACTGGCGGAACGGGTCGCCTGGGCCATTGCGGGTCGCATAGATGTAGTCGCGCGGCGGCAGGGGCTCCTTCGACTCGAGCTTGATCTTCTGCTCGAAGGTCTTGATCGGCTGCGGCCGGCGGCGCGGGCTCGCCCAGGCCACGTCCTCGGGCGCGGTATCCGGCGGCATCGGGTTGACGGGCATCTTCCAGCCGTCGCCGTCCCTCTCCGCGCCCTTGCGCATGTTGCCCTCGGCCTTCGGCCCGACCAGGTCGAACAGGCTCTGCCCGTCCTTGGGCGCGAAGGCGTCGATGTACACGATGCGTGCAAGACGGTGGGCGATCCTGTCGGCAACGCCCGTGGCGACCATGCCGCCATAGGAATGGCCCAGCAGGACGACGTCGTTCAGGTCCTCGAACTCGATCTCGGAGACGATGTCCTGGATGTGGGTCGAGAGGTCGACGTCGGGCGTGGCGAGATGGGCGCGCGCGCCGAGGCCGGTATAGGTCGGCGCGTAGAACTGGTGGCCGGCCGCCTGCAGCAGGGGACGCATCTTCTTCCACGCCCAGGCCGCCGACCAGGCGCCATGCGCCAGAACGATATTTGCCATTTCCTTACCTCCCGCTGGCGAGCCAGCCTTTTCGATGCTACTACGACTTACTCTCAATGAGCAGCGAACCAACAATAGCACTTGGCACCGCCCGCGTGGGCTTCCGTGGGCGCATAAAAGCCATCGCCGCGGGGCGCGTCGCCGCAGGCATGTCTGCGCCCGAGCTCGAGCGCCGCCTCATCGAGCTGGGCTTCGTCGAAGGCGCCGACGTCGAAATCCTGCACCAGGGCCTGTTCGGTGGCGATCCCATCGCCGTGCGCGTCGCCCACACCACCATCGGCCTGCGCCGTCGCGAGGCGATGGCCATCCTCGTGAGCGTCGGAGCCGAACCGTGAGCGTCACCGCCCCCGCCGCCCCATCCGTCGCTTCCGGCGCGTCCACCGCCGCCCCCGTGGTCGCTCTCGTCGGCAATCCCAATTGCGGCAAGACGGCATTGTTCAATGCGCTGACCGGCAGCCGGCAGAAGGTCGCCAACTATCCGGGCGTCACCGTCGAGAAGAAGGTCGGGCCCCTGACGACGCCCGCCGGCCGCACGGTGCGGATCGTCGACCTGCCCGGCACCTATTCGCTGCGTGCGCGCTCGCCGGACGAGGAGGTGACGCGCGACATCGTGCTGGGACGGACCCAGAGCGACGTGATCCCCGACCTGATCGTGTGTGTGGCGGACGCGTCCAACCTGCGGCTCGCGCTGCGCCTCGTGCTCGAGCTGAAACAGGTCGGCCGGCCGATCATGCTGTCGCTCAACATGATGGACATCGCGCGCAAGCGCGGCATCGAGATCGACGCCGAGAGGCTCAGCCGGGAACTCGGCGTTCCCGTCGTGACCTCCGTCGCGGTGCGCCGCGGCGGCACCGACGCGCTGCTGGCCGAGATCGACCGCCGCCTTGCCATGGCAGAGCGCGCGACCGGCACGCTCTGGACCACGCCCGACGCCGCCGCCCTGCGCAGCGCCCAGCGCGAGGCGGACCGCATTCTCGCCTCCGTGGTGAAGGGACAAGGTAAGCCCGACAGTCTGACGACGCGCGTCGACGCGGTGCTGCTGCATCCGGTGGCGGGACTGGTCGTGCTGCTCACCATCCTGTTCGTGATGTTCCAGGCGGTCTTCGCCTGGGCGCAGCCCGGCATGGATGCGATCGAGGCCGGCTTTCATTTCCTTGGCGACCTCGTCGCGGGGCTGCCGCTCCCTGACCTTCTGAAGAGCTTTCTGAAAGACGGACTGATCGGTGGCGTCGGCAGCGTGATCGTGTTCCTGCCGCAGATCGTCATCCTGTTCTTCTTCATCCTCCTGCTGGAGGACCTGGGCTACATGGCGCGCGCGGCCTTCCTGATGGATCGCATCATGGGCGGTGCCGGCCTGCACGGGCGGGCCTTCATTCCGCTCCTGTCGTCCTTTGCCTGTGCCATCCCGGGCGTCATGGCGACGCGCGTGATCGACGACCGGCGCGACCGCCTCACCACCATCCTGGTGGCGCCGCTGATGACCTGCTCGGCGCGCATCCCGGTCTATACGCTGATCATCGGGGCGTTCATTCCCGACCGAGAGGTCTGGGGCTTCGTCGGCCTGCAGGGGCTGGTGATGTTCGGCCTCTACACGGTGGGCATCGCCAGCGCGCTCGGCGTGTCGTTCGTGGTCAAGCGGCTGATCTGGCGCGGCAAGCCGGGCGAGCCCTTCATGCTCGAACTCCCGGACTACAAGCTGCCCCAGGCCAAGAGCATCGCGATCGGCCTGTGGACGCGCGCCACGATCTTCCTCAAGCGGGCCGGCACGATCATCCTGTCGATGATGATCCTGATCTGGGTGCTGGCCACGTTCCCGCAGCCGCCGGAAGGCGCGACCGAGCCCGCCATCAACTACAGCCTGGCTGCCAAGATCGGCACGGCGATCCAGCCGCTGACCGAGCCGCTGGGCTTCAACTGGCAGATCAACGTGGCGCTGATCCCCGGCATGGCCGCGCGCGAGGTCGCGGTCGGCTCGCTCGGCACGATCTACGCGATCAGCGGCGGCGAGGAGGCCACCGACAAGATCGCCCAGGCCCTCAGCTCCCAATGGAGCCTCGCCACGGCGCTGGCCTTCCTCGCCTGGTACGTGTTCGCACCGCAATGCGCGTCAACCCTGGCCGTCATCCGGCGCGAGACCGGCGGCTGGCGTTGGCTGTGGGTGACGTTCTTCTACATGCTGGCGCTGGCTTACGTGGCGGCCTTCCTCACGTATCGCATCGCCGTGGCGCTGGGCGGGGGATGATGACGATGGCGAAGGGTCCCAGGCCGCAGCGGCGTACCTTCCGCTACTGGCTGCAGCAGATCCATCTCTGGATCGGCCTCATCCTGCTGCTGCCGCTGGTGATGATGGGCATCACCGGCGCGGTGCTGGTCTATGCGCACGATATCGAGCATCTGCTGGGGCAGGGCGAGCCGGCCGTGAAGACGGAAGGCGAGTGGCAGTCTGCAGGGCGGCTGATCGAGGCCGCCAAGACAGCCAACAACGAGACCGGGCGGGTTCCCATCGCAGTCCGCTGGCCCATCGAGGCGGGCGAGCCGGCGGCCGTACGCCTGTCGCGCCCAGGCATGGCCGGCGAGCGACCGCAGTTCCGCGGCGGTCAGCAAGCGAGCCCGCCGGGCGGCGCGCCGCCGCAACCGGGCCAGCCCGCGCAGGGACGTGTGCCGACGCAAAGCCCGTTCGCCGGCAGCCTGCAGATCCTGATCGATCCGGTGTCGCTGCAGGTCCTCCAGACGCAGCAGGCCATGACGGGCTGGGTGCGCTTCTTCCACGACCTGCATGGACACATCTTCATCCCCGGCGGTCTCGGCCGAGAGATCGTGGGCTGGCTGGGCGTGGCGATGCTCGTGCTGGGCTGCTCCGGGCTCTATCTCTGGTGGCCCAAATCCGGCCAGTGGAAGCAGGCCTTCATGGTTCGGCGCAAGGCCAAGGGGCTGCGCCTGAACCGCGAGCTGCATGGCGCGGTCGGCATCTGGTCGCTGGTGATCTTCATGCTGGTGAACTTCACCGGCGTCTATCTCGCCTTCCCGCAGCAGATCTCGGCCGCGGTCAATCTCGTGTCGCCCGGTCGCGACATGCGCGCGGCGATGTTCCAGGCCCGGGTCGAGCCGATGCGCGGGACGCCGGCGATGAATGTCGACGAGGCGATCGAACTCGCGAGAGCGCGCGTGCCCGGCACGCGGTTCCTGAACGCGTTCCTGCCGACGCGCCCGGACCAGGCACTGCGCGTCGGTCTGGTGCGGCCCGGCTACGAGGAGGGCGCGCCGGTCGTCACGGTGATCGTCGATCCCTATCGCCGGACCGTGGTCGACGTGTTCGATCCGCAGACCATGTCGGCCGGCGAGAAGGTCATTACCTGGCAGCGCGCGCTGCACTACGGCATCGGACTGGGCGCCGCCTACAAGTTCCTGGTCTTTGTCTCGGGCGTCATCATCCCGATCTTCGCCGTCACCGGATTCCTGATGTGGTGGATCAAGCGGCGCAATCGCCGCGCCGGGGAGAGGGCGAGGCAGGCCATCCTGAGCGGTGCGGGTCAGGCCGCCGAATAGACCGTCTCACCTCACCACGACGGGAGCGGTCCCTTGAAGATGAAGAAGGCGCCGCCGCAGATCATCGCGAAGCCGACCAGATGGTTCGAGGTGATGCGTTCGCCGAGATAGAGGACCGAGAAGGCGGCGAACACGGTGAGCGTGATCACCTCCTGCATGGTCTTGAGTTCGGCCGCCGAGTAGATCTCATGCCCGTACCGGTTGGCCGGAACGGCGAAACAGTATTCGACGAAGGCGATGCCCCAGCTCGCCACCACGACCAGCCACAGCGGCTTGTCGGTGAACTTCAGATGCCCGTACCAGGCGAACGTCATGAAGACGTTGGAGACCAGCAGCAGGACGATCGGCGTGATGGTAGCGGGCAAGAAGGACATGGCTACTCCGGTTTGATCTGAAGCTTCTTGATAAGCGGGACGACCATCTTGTCCTCCGCTTCGAACATCGCCGCGGTTTCCTGCGGGGTGGTCGGATAGGCCTCGGCCGCAAGCTCGGCGAAGCGCGCGACGACGGCCGGGTCCCTCAGGACCTTGACCATCGCCTCGTTGATCTTCGCCACCACGTCGGGCGGCATCTTGGCGGGGCCGAACAGGCCGGTGAAGGTCGCGAAGGTGAAGTCCTCGAGACCCTTCACGCCGCTTTCCTTCATGGTCGGCACGTCGGGAATCTGCGGCATGCGCTTGTCGGACGAGACGGCGATGGCGCGCAGCTTGCCCGACTTGATGTTGCCGATGGCGGCGTTGAGCTGGTCGACCTGGGCCGGGACCTGGCCCGCCATCACGTCGATCATGGCGGCGCCCGACCCCTTGTAGTGAACCGACGTGTATTTGGTGCCAGTGGCCTCGGCGATCAGCTCGACGGCGAGGTGATTGGTGGTGCCGAGGCCGGAATCGGCGACCGCGAACTTGCCGTCCTTGCCCTGGGCAATGAAGTCGGCGAGCGTCTTGATCGGCGAGTCGGCCGGCACGACGAGGACCGCCGGCACGCGCTGGATGTGGGTGATCGGCGTGAAGGCCGTGCGCCAGTCATAGGGCGCGTTGCCATAGATGGCGGGGACTGCGACCAGCGAGTTGGCCGTGACCAGCAGGCTCGTCCCGTCGGGCGCCGAGCGCGCGACGACGTCGCTGCCGATCATGCCGCTGGCGCCGGCCTTGTTCTCGACGATGACGCTGACTCCCGACACCTCGCGCAGCTTGTCGGCGATGATGCGCGCGGTGACGTCGATGTTCCCGCCCGGCGCATAGGGCGCCATGATCTTGATCGGCTTGTCGAAGCCCTGCGCAGAGGCCGTTGCCGGCCCGACAGCGAGGCCAAGAAAGGCCGCGAAAACCGCAATCAGACGCATGGAATCCTCCCATTCATGTTTGGGAGGAACCTAGAAGAACGACTATGGCAGCGCAAAGGCTCGATCCCTGCGCTGCCCGCGTGGCGGCTCTCAGAGGGCCGGCGGCCGGTGCTGCGCCCACGGCCGTGCGGCTTCGAGCAGGGCGCCCATCCGCAGCACGTCGGTCTCCGCGCCCCACTTGCCCACGACCTGCACCGAGGTCGGCAGCCCGTCGGTGCCGAAGCCCGACGGATAGGCGCAGGCGGGGTGGCCGGTGAGGTTGAACGGGTACTGGTAGGAGGTCCAGCCCTGGCGGGTGATGCCGCACTTCACGCCGTCGATCACCACCTCGTCGTTGGCCGCGTCGTGCGTCACGTCGAGCGCCGTGCGTGCATTGGTCGGCATCACCAGGAAGTCGTAGCGCTCGAACAGCGACTGGATCTTGCGGAACAGGGTCGTGCGCGCGAACTGCGCGTTGCGGAAATCGGCCAGGGTGAACTTGGCGCCGCGCTCCATGAACGCCAGCGTCACCGGATCCATCTGGTTCTGCCACTTCGGCAGGTACTGCGCGCAGAACACGGCGAAATTCGCCTGGTAGAGCACCCGGCCTTCGTACTCGATCCAGTCGATCTTCTCGGTGACCTCCTCGACTTCGGCGCCCATCGCCTCCCACGCCGCGAGCGCGGCGCGCGTGTTGGTGCGCACATCGGCGGCCACGCGCGGATTGGCGGTCAGCTCGATATAGCCGATGCGCACGGCGGCGAGGTCGGCACCCGCCAGCTTCGGCGACAGCGGCTTCTGCGACGGACCGTTCAGGGTCCAGGGATCCTTGTCGCTGGGACCGACCAGCACCGAATGCATGATCGCAGCATCGGTGACGGAGCGCGCCAGCGGCCCGGCATAGATGTTGTTGCCGTAGGCGTCGCGCGTCGTGTCGTAGGGTACGGCGCCCAGGGTGGGCTTGAGGCCGACCAGGCCCGAACAGGAGGCGGGACCGCGCACCGAGCCCGCGCCGTCGGTGCCCAGCGACAGGGGCCCGAGGCCCGCCGCCACCGCCGCCGCGCCGCCGCCGCTCGAACCGCCGGGCGTCCGCTCGAGGTTCCACGGATTGCGCGTCACGCCAAACGGACCGTCGGTCAGGCCCTTGACGCCGAACTCGGGGGTGGTCGCCTTGGCGAAGATGACGGCGCCCGCGTTGCGCAGGCGCTGCACCAACAGATCGTCGGCGGCCGCCGGGCCGTTGCCTTCGAAGATCGCCGAGCCGTGGCGCGTCGGCACACCTTCGACATCGACCAGATCCTTCACGCTGATCGGGACACCGTGCAGGGGCCCCAGAACTTCACCCCGTGTGACGGCTTCCTCGGCCTTCTTTGCGTCGCGCCTTGCCTGATCGACCGCGACCTCGCGGAAGCAGTTGATTTTCGGGTTGGCTCGCTCGGCGGCCTTCAGCACCGCGTCGAGATATTCGACGGGCGAAAGCTTCTTCGTGCGGATGAGGGCGGCGGCCTGAACGGCCGGAGTGAAGAGAAGATCTGTGTCGGTCATGGCGCGCACACTAGCCCATCCTCGACACGGTCTGCACGCTGCGCTACGCCCGCTGTCGATGTTTTCCCTTCCCGTAATGGCGGCACTCGCGGTCGTGGCCGTCGTGACCTCGTTCGTCTCCGGCATCTTCGGCATGGCGGGCGGGATGCTGCTGATCGGCTTCCTGCTGGTCCTGTTGCCGGTGCCGGTCGCGATGGTGTTCCACGGCGTCATCCAGATCGCGGCCAATGGCTGGCGCGCCTGGCTGTGGCGCCATCACGTGAACTGGAACGTCGTGCTGCAGTTCGGCGCCGGGGCCGGCTCGTCGCTGGTCGTCTTCTCT
This sequence comes from Reyranella sp., assembly GCF_965279625.1. Lineage (GTDB taxonomy): Bacteria > Pseudomonadota > Alphaproteobacteria > Reyranellales > Reyranellaceae > Reyranella. The sequence goes on along the minus strand of NZ_OZ257251.1, from coordinate 2,382,095 downwards.
TTCTTCGATTTCGTGCCCGACAAGGCGCTGGTGCTGATGGCCGTCGGGCTGACGCCGTTCGTCGCCTTGGCCGTGCCTCAGCGCATCGCGCCCAACATCGAGCGTGGCGGCCAGGCCTTCCTGGCGGGCGCGATCGGCGGCGCCATTCAGCTCGTCTCGGGCGTGACCGGTCCGCTGCTCGACATCTTCTATGTCCGTACCGGCATGACGCGGCAGGTCAACGTCGCCACAAAGGCGGCGGCACAGGTGCTGGGGCACCTGACAAAGGTCCTCTATTTCGCGATGGTGATCGAAGGTCCGGCCGGCCGCGAGCTCGAACAGTGGCTGGTCATGGGCTACGCCGCGGTCTTTGCCGTGATCGGCACCACCTTGTCGCGCAGCTTCCTCGACCGTATGTCGGACAAGCAGTTCTATCACTGGACGCGCCGTGTGATCCTGGCGCTCGGTGCGGTGTACATAGGGCAGGGCCTCTGGCTGATGGTGACGCGATGAGCACTGTGAAGGATCAGGTTCGGGAGCTGCTCGACCGGCTGCCGGACGATTGCACTTTCGCCGACGTGCAGCGCGGCATCGCGGTCATGATGTGGCCCAAGCGCGACGACGGCAGCCTCGAGCCGCCCAAGCGCCTCGACCCGGAAGAAGTGAAGCGCCGCCTGCGCGAATGGATGAAATCGGAGGGAGAGAAATGAAGGACCGCGTCTCGATCGACTTCAAGGACGGCGTGGCCGACGTCCGCCTGATCCGTGCCGACAAGATGAACGCGCTCGATCCGGCGATGTTCGAAGGCATCATCGAGGCGGGCGCCAGGCTCGCCACCATGCCGGGCCTGCGCTGCGTCGTTCTGTCGGGCGAGGGCAAGGCCTTCTGTGCCGGCCTCGACATGGGCAGCTTTGCCGCGATGAAGGCCGAAGGCGACGCGGTGCCAGGCGTTCGAGATCTCACCAAGCGCACCCACGGCATCGCCAACCGGCCGCAGCAATGCGCCTGGCTGTGGCGCGAGCTGCCGGTGCCGGTGATCGCCGCCGTCCATGGCGTGGCGTTCGGCGGCGGCTTCCAGATCGCGCTGGGCCCGGACATCCGCTACGCCACTGCCGATGCGCGCTTCTCGGTGATGGAGATCAAGTGGGGCCTGGTGCCCGACCTCGCCGGCACGCAGCTGATGCGCCATCTGGCGCGCGAGGATGTCGTGCGCGAACTCACCTATACCGGCCGCATCTTCAACGGCGTCGAGGCACGCGACATGGGTTTCGTGACGAAGGTGGTCGACGACCCGCGCGCCGCGGCGCTGGAGACGGCGCGCGAGATCGCCTCCAAGAGCCCCGACGCGATGCGCGCCAACAAGCGGCTGCTCAACGCCGCCGTCGCGACCGATGCCGCCTCGGGCCTGATGATGGAGTCGGTCGAGCAGCAGAAGCTGATCGGCTCGCCCAACCAGCTCGAAGCCATCATGTCCAACCTGCAGAAGCGCGCCGCGAACTACAGGGATTGAGCCGGGGCTCCACAATGAGCGTACCACTGCCCACGATCGTCGATGCCGCTTTCGTCACCGGGGCGCTTCGCCGGTGTGGCGTGATGTACGAGAGCGGTCGCGTCGCCGACGTGGTCGTCGAGAAGTCGTTCCAGACGCTCCTGTCGCAATTCCTACGGCTACGGCTCACCTATGAAGGTACGCAGGCCGAGGCGCCCGGCTCGGTGATGCTGAAGACCGATCTCCCCGGCCGACCGGGTGGTGCTTGGGAAAGCGGCCGGCGGGAAGTGGCGTTCTACAATGAGGTCGCGCCTTCGAGTCCAACGGGCTTGCTGCCCCGCTGCTTCGACGCACGGTGGGAGGAAGGCAGCGGCTGGCACTTGCTGCTCGAGGATTTGACCGACACTCACTTCGTCGCGACGCAATGGCCGCTGCCACCGTCGATGGCGCAATGCGAGCGGATCGTGCGCGTGAGGGCGCGTTTCCAGGCCGCGTGGTGGGACGATGCCCGACTGGGCTCGACGGTCGGCAAGTGGGACGAGACCGCTGGCACCGAGACCGCACTGGCGGGTCTCGTGGCGAACTACGAACGCTTCGCCGATGTGCTGGGCGAGCGTCTGTCAGCGGACCGGCGCGACCTCTATGCCCGCCTGTTCGCTGCCGCACCGCGGCTGGCTGAGCGCTACCTCTCGCGCCGCCACATGACGATCGTGCAGGGGGATGCGCATGTCTGGAACTGCCTTCTGTCGCGCAACGAGGCACCCGACGATTCCCGCCTCTTCGACTGGGACGCCTGGCGTCCCGATACCGGAACGGACGACCTCGCATATATGATGGCGTTGCACTGGTATCCCGACCTGCGCAGCCGGACCGAGACGCACCTGCTTGATCTCCATCACGCCGAACTCGTGGCGAACGGCGTGACGGGCTACGACCGGCGTTCCCTGCAGGACGACTATCGCCTGTCGGTATTGTGGCAGAGCACAACGCCGATCTGGCATCACGCCGCCCGGATTCCGCCGGTCATCTGGTGGAACAACCTGGAGCGCATTCACCTCGCGATCGAAGATCTAGGCTGCCGCGACCTGCTCTAGCGCCCCTTGAACACCGGCTTGCGCTTCTCGACGAAGGACGCCACCGCCTCCTTGTGATCGGCGGTGCGCGACGACTGCACCAGGCGCTCGGCCTCGCGATAGTGCGCGTCCGCGTAATTGATGTGCATCGCCTCGTCGAGATTGTCCTTCATGTGGCGCAGCGCCACCCTCGGGCCCTCGGCCAGCGACTTGGCGAAGGCGAAGGCCTCGTCCTGCAGCTTGGCGTCGTCGACCACGCGATTGACGAGACCGATCTGCTCGCAGCGCTCGGCGCCGACCTTCTCGGAGGTGAACATCAGCTCGCGAGCCCGCATCGGGCCGACGGTACGGGTCAGCAGCCAGGAGATGCCGTAGTCGCCCGAGAGCCCGATCTTGGCGTAGCCGGTGGTGCAGAAGGCGGACTTCGCAGCGATGCGGATGTCGCAGGCCAGCGCAATGGCGAGGCCCGCGCCCGCCGCGGCGCCGGGCAATGCTGCGATGGTGGGCTTGCGCACGGCGACCAGCGCGCCGGTGAGATGCGTCTGGCGCCAGCGCAGGTCGGCCAGCCGCTCCTCATGGCTCATCTGGCCGCGCGGCCCGCGTCCACCCATGCCCTTCACATCGCCGCCGCTGCAGAAGGCGGTGCCGGCGCCGGTGATCAGCAGCGCACCGACGCCATCGTCGTCGCCACGCGCCTTGATCTGGTTGCGCAGCGCCTCGGTGAGGTCGGGCGACATCGCGTTGCGCGCCTCCGGGCGGTTCAGCGTGATCAGCGCGACGCCGTCGCGGACGCTGCACAAGAGTTCGGTTGTGCCGGTATCGATTTCCATGTGACCTTCTCCTTGCCATGACATTCCCGGTCACCGAACACACCGTCAAGACCGCCCGCCACACGACGGGCTATCTCGCCTGCGGAGCGAAAGAGGCACCGCTGCTGATCTTCGTCCATGGCTGGCCCGAACTGTCGCTGTCGTGGCGGCACCAGCTCCCGGCCTTTGCAGCCCTTGGCTTCCGCTGCATCGCGCCGGACATGCGCGGCTACGGCCGCTCCAGCACCTACATGCGGCACGAGGATTTCGCGCAGGAAGAGATCGTGGCCGACATGGTGGAGCTGCTGGCCGCACTCGGTCGCGACAAGGCGGTGTGGATCGGCCACGATTGGGGAAGCCCCGTCGTCTGGAACATGGCGGCGCATCATCCCGACAAGGTGGTGGGCGTGGCGAGCCTGTGCGTGCCCTATCTGCCGACCGGCTTCACGCTCGACACCGTCGTGCCGCTGGTCGACCGCACGCTCTATCCCGAGGCCCAGTTCCCGGCCGGCCAGTGGGACTACCAGTTCTTCTACGAGGAGAGCTTCGACAAGGCCTGCGCGGGCTTCGACGCAAACCCGCTCAACGTGGTGAAGGCGCTGTTCCGCAAGGGCGATCCGTCACGCGTCGGCAAGCCGGCGCCGACCTCGACGGTGCGCCGCGCCGGCGGCTGGTTCGGCGGCGGCGCCTGTCCCGACGTGCCGCGCGATTCCGACGTGCTCAGCGAACAGGACATGGAGGCCTATGCCGCCGCGCTGGCGAGGAACGGCTTCTTCGGACCGGACTCCTGGTACATGAACCACAAGGCCAACGGCGCCTATGCGAAGCGGGCGAAGAACGGCGGGAGGCTCGCGATGCCGGTGCTTTTCCTGCATGGAGCCTACGACACGACCTGCGAGACGATGACCTCGAAGCTCGCCGAGCCCATGCGACAGAACTGTGCCGATCTCACCGAGGTCGTGGTGCAATCCGGCCACTGGATGGCGCAGGAACAGCCTGTCGCCGTGAATGCGGCATTGGCCAAGTGGCTGGCGGCGAAGCTGTCGGATTACTGGAAAGCGTAAAACGCGTGGGTCGCTTGCGGTTCCTGCTGGCACTGGTCGCCCTGGCCGTGATGTCCGGCATCTCCGCAGTGCCGGCCCTGACACCGATCTCGCCCGAACAGCTTCTGTGCGACGCAAACACCATATTCGTCGGGCGTGCCGTCGAGGCTGCGCCGGCGCGGCGCCGGCCGGATGCGCAGGATGCAAACGGCGTCGACCTCACCGTCGATGTCCGCCGCGTGATCGGGCGGAAGGAACTGAACGGTGGGCCCACGCCGGTCCTCGCGCCCGGCGACAGCATCAGGGCCTACGCCCTGGCATCCGTATCGCCTTATCCGGCGGTGGGCCGCTTCGACGAGAAGGCAGGACTGGCTTTCGTCGGTCCGTACGACAGCCTCGTTCCCGAGGCCGACCTGGTGCAGGCTTACAAGGCGGAGGATTTCATCTACGCCGCCCACCTGGCGCCGGGCGTGCGCTCGTTCGTGAGGACTTGGCCGCTCGACCAAGAAGACTGGGTCCGCAAGACGATGGCTTCCTACGCGACGATGGGCCAGCCCTGCTCGTCGCCTCAATAGCGTCCAACAGGCCGTTGCAGAAGTCGGAGTTCCGACGAATAAACGAAACAAACGATTCGGAGGCATCGGCTCCTGAATCAGGCTGCTAAGGCTGCTCCGTCGTCCGCTTCTCGATCTCGATCAGCATCGGCAGGTCGACGGTCCTGTGCTGCTCCTTCTGCAGACGCGTCCAGTCGTCCTGCGGGCGGGAGCGGATTGCGAAGCCGTTGGTCGCCAGTTCGGCATAGACCTTCTTCATCGCCTCGTAGGCGGCAAGCAGCGGCGTTGCCGGATCGATCAGCAGGCGGAAGCCGCAGGCGTGCAGGTCGGACGCCGTCATGTCGAGCGAGGCGAGGCCGCCCGGCTTCAGGATGTTGACCAGTGGCGGCTTCAGCCGCTCGCCGATGTAGCGCACGGCTTCCTGCGTGTAAGGAATGAGCAGCAGCGAATCGGCGCCGGCCTTTTTGTAGGCCTCGCACCGACGGATCGCGTCGTCGATGTTAGTCGACCGCACGGCGATGGTGCGCGCGATGATGTGCGTCTCGGGATTGCGCCGGGCGCGCACCAGCTCCCTGATCTTGTCGACCATGTCTTCCAGCGGCACCATGTGCTCGATGCCGATGTGATGATGGGCGCGTTTCGGCAGGATCTGGTCCTCAACCTCGATGGCGGCGAAGCCCGCGGCCTCGGTCATGCCCATGGTGCGATGCATGTGCATCGGGTCGCCGAATCCCGCGGCGGCATCGAAGATCAGCGGCAGGCGCGAGGAGGTGCGGATCTCGAGCGCCGTCTGGCAGAGCTCGGTCAGGGTCAGGTTGGCTTCTAGATAGATGCGCTGGTAGCCGGTCGCGCCGCCCCCGAGATAGAGCGCCTCAAAGCCCGCTTCCTCTGCCATGCGCGCCATCATCGGGTCGAGCACCAGCGGCGCCAGCACCGGCGTCGGGCCCTGCATCATCTTCGTGAGACTCAATCGACGTTCCTCCAATGCCGTGATGTTTGCGGCCTGCGGAATGGGCGTCCAACGATTTCTTGTCGGTGCCGGGTCGCTGTTTCATCGTGCGGGACAACGGGAGGAATGAAGATGCGGAACGGGCTGAAAACGGCTGTCGCGCTGCTCACACTGCTGGCGGCGACGGTGCTGGGCGCGGGTACCACCTCGGCGCAGGCCTGGCCCACCAAGCCGATCAAGCTGATCAATGGTTTCCCGCCCGGCGGCGGTACCGACATTCTGGCGCGTCTCGTCGCTGAGAAGCTGACGGGCGTGCTAGGTCAGCAGGTGATCGTCGAGAATCGTACCGGCGCCAACGGACTGATCGCGGCCCAGGCCGTCGCTTCCGCGCCGGGCGATGGCTACACGATCCTGCTCTACACGATGAGCATGGCATCGACGGCGCCGGTCATGCCGGGCGTCACGCTCAGCTTCGATCCCGACAAGGATCTGATGCCGGTGATCATGATCGCCGGTGTCGAGAACCTGCTCTACGTGAACCCGAAGCTGCCTTTCAAGACGGTCAAGGAGATCATCGATTACGCGAAAGCCAATCCGGACAAGCTGACCTACGGCTCGTCGGGCGTCGGCAGTTCCTACCAGCTGTGGGCCGCGCTCTTCACATCGATGGCCGACATCAAGATGCTGCACGTGCCTTTCCGCGGCGGTCCGCCGGCCATCGCCGAGATCATCGCCGGCCGGGTCGACATGATGTTCGGCAACCTGGCCGAGGTCCTGCCGTATGTCCGCTCCGGTGCGGTGCGGGCCATCGCCTTCACCAGCGCGCCGCCGTCGCCCGAATTGCCGGGAGTGCCCACCATAGCCCAGTCGGGCCTGCCGGATTATCGCGCCGACAACTGGTTCGGCATCGGCGCGCCTGCCGGCACGCCCAAGGAGGTGATCGATCGTCTCAATACCGAGATCGGCAAGATCGTGGCGACCAAGGAATTCGGGGCGCGACTGCAGTCGCTGGGCTTCCAGCCGCTGGGCGGCAGCGTCGCGGACATGAAGCAGGCGATCGTGCGCGATCGCGCTAAGTGGAAAGCGGTGATCGACGCCCAGGGCATCCGCGCCGAATAGGGCGCGGATGCATTCATCGAATTGACTGACGGCTACTCGGCCGAGATCTTCCCGACTTCGATGACGTTCCTCCAGCGGGCGATCTCGCCCGTGAGGAACTTGGCGAACTCCTCGCCATTGCTGGCGACGACTTCGAAGCCCACCGCCTCGAACTGCGCCTTGATGTCGGGCGCCGTGGCCGAGGCGATCAGCTCGGCTTCGAGCTTCTGGCGCACGTCGGCCGGCAGGCCCTTCGGTGCGGCCGCGGCCTGCCACGAGTAGACTTCGAGATCCTTCACGCCGGCTTCGGTCATGGTCGGAACGTCCGGCAGCGCGGGCGCCCGCGCGGCACTGGTTACGCCGAGCGCCTTCAGCTTGCCCGACTTCACGTGCTGGGCGATCGCGCCCAGATTCTGGAACGAGACGTTGGCGTGGCCCGAGATCAGGTCGCTGATGGCCGGTCCGCCGCCTTTGTAGGGAACGTGGATGCCGGTGGTACCGGTCTTCTGCAGGAACAGCGCCGCCGTCAGGTGATCGGACGAACCGGTGCCGGACGAGGCGAAGGTCACCTTGTCGGGGTTCTTCTTCAGGTACTCGACGAGCTCGGCGACGGTGTTGGCGGGGAAACCGGGATTGGCCACCAGAACGTTGGGCGTGCGCACGGCGACGCTGAGCAGGTCGAAATCCTCGAGCGGATTGTAGCGCAGGTCCTTGAAGAGGGCCGGATTGATGCCGAACACGCCGATCGAACCCACGAGGAACGTGTAGCCGTCGGGCTTGGCCTGCTTCAGCGCCGCCGCGCCGATCGAGCCATTGGCGCCGCCGCGATTGTCGACCACGACCGACTGGCTCACGCGTTCGGCCAGCTTCTTGGTGAGCAGGCGGGCCGTCATGTCCGACGCGCCGCCCGGCGGGAAGGGGACGATGACCGTAATGGCCCGGTCGGGATACTCGGCCTGCGCGGACAGGCTCGCAAAGGCGGTCAGGACGAACGCCAATATACTCAACGCTTTCATACTTTCTTTTTCCTCCCAGTGATTTTCGCCGGACCTATATCAGGACGCGCTCTTCGCCCTCAACGTCGCAAACCGTTCGAGGCTATCCGCCGGCCAGAGCTGCGTGCGGTCGTAATACTCCTCGACGGCCGGCACGCCGGCGGGGAGCGCGACCCAGGGCTGTTTGCTCATGGTGAAGATATGGACGTCGGGCGGCAATCGGTCAGGCTCGTCGAGCGTGCCGACGCGCACGAAATGGACGGTCGGTCCGGCGCCGGAATAGTTGCTCCACACCGCGATGCGGCATTTCGGGCAGCGCGAGATCTTCTGGCCCTTGCCGCTGAGCGTCGGCGTGTCGATCACCTCGACGTCGCCGCCCAGCCTCTCGACCCGGGCGGCCTCGATCATCGCGTTCATCGCGAAGGCGGTTCCCGAATCGCGCTGGCACCAGCGGCAGTGGCAGCAATGCACAAACAGCGGCCTGGAGGTGAGCCTGTAGCGGACATGCCGGCAGGTGCAGCCGCCCTCGAAGGTCTCCGTCTTGCTGGTCATTGCGTTCGTCTCCCGGCTAAGGTCCGCGCCTCAAATCATCTGGGCGGAGAGTAGACATGGCCGGACGGCTGCAGGGCAAGGTGGCGGTGGTGACGGGCGCAGCGCCACGCGGCGAGGGCGTGGGCAACGGCATGGCGACGGCGCTGCTGTTCGCCAAGGAAGGCGCCAAGGTCGTGCTGGTGAACCGCAGCGCCGAGCGCGCCGAGAAGCTCGCCGAGCAGATCAAGGGCGAGGGCGGCGAGGCGTCGGTGTTCGCGGCCGACGTGGCGAAGGCCGACGAGGCCGAGGCGATGGCCGACTTCGCGATGAAGACCTACGGCCGCCTCGACATCCTGCACAACAATGTCGGCATCGGCGGGCCGGGCACGCCGGAGACCGTCACGCTCGAGACCTGGAACAAGGTACTGGAGACCAACCTCACGACGACCATGCTCTGCACCAAGTCCTGCCTGCCGCGCATGAAGGAAGGCGGCGGCGGCTCGATCATCATGGTGTCGTCGATCGCCGGTGCCCTGGGTTTGATGGGAAGCGCCGGCGCGGTGGCCTACGCGACGGCCAAGGCCGGCCTCCATGGTTTCACCCTGTCGGTCGCGGCCGACTATGCGACCCAGAACATCCGTGCCAACTGCATCATCGTCGGCTCGGTACACACGCCGATGGTGGCGCATCTCGGCGACGAAGCGCGGGACCGGCGCAAGAAGATGGTGCCGATGCAGGTCGAGGGCACGGCCTGGGATATCGCCCATGGCGCCGTCTATCTCGCCTCCGACGAATCGCGCTGGGTGACCGGCGTGATGCTGCCGATCGATGGCGGCCTCGTCGCGCTGAGGGCGTGGCCGCGATGATCCGGCGCCTGGTCGCGCTTCTCGGCTCGGCGGTGGCGATGCATTTCGTGCCGCTGACGGGCTTTGCGCAGAGCCAGATGGACCTCAATCAGCAGGCGGGAGCGGCCCTGCAGGACGCGGACCGGCAACTGAATGCCGCCTACACCAAGCTGCGGACACGCCTCGGACCCGAGAGCCGCACCCGCCTTCAGGCGGCTGAAGAGGCGTGGATCCGCTTTCGCGACCGGGAATGCGCCTTCATCGGCGCGCCTACCGACGGTGGCTCGATCCACGGCATGATCGTCGCTCAATGCCAGGCGCGCCTCACGCTCGTGCGCGTGAAGGACCTCGAGGCCCAGCTCAATTGCCAGGAAGGCGACCTGTCCTGCGTCAGGGAGTAGAGGCGGATCTGTCGTCCTGAGTGAAGCGAAGGACCTGACGGGCCGACCAAAGGACTCCGTAGCGGACGCGAGATCCTGCGCGTCGCTCCAGAGCGGGGGTTACCCCGCTCGCGATGACAAGGACTGCCCAGCTGGAGTGCACACGCCTATGCGGCCGGGGAAGCCGCGCGCCTCTCGCGGTGCCACGTGTAGAGGCCTGAGGCCACGATCACGGCGGCGCCGGCCAGGGTCCAGGCGTCGGGAATGTCACCGAAGACGATGGCGCCCAGGATCGTGACGAAGACCAGCAGCGTGTAGCTGTAGGGCTGCACGGCGCCCGCCTCGGCATAGTCGAGCGCCTTGATCAGCGAGTAGTGCGCCAGCGCGCCCAGCGAGGCGATGGCGAACAGCAGGGCCCAGCCCTTGGCGTCCGGCCAGACCCATTGCCACGGCCCGACCAGCGTCGTGGCGCCGAACGCCACGAAGGCCGACCAGACCAGCGTCGTGTCGGGTGTGTCGGTGCGCGAGCACAGGCGCACCAGAATCTGGTAGCCGCCCCACAGGACGGCGCCGGCCACCGGCAGCAGGAGCGGCCAGTCGAGTTCGCGGAAGCCCGGTCGCACGATCAGCAGCACGCCGACGAAACCGGCAGCCACGGCCGCCCATCGGGCCGGTCCTGCGCGCTCGCCGAGGAACAGCACGCCGAGCGCGATCACGATCAGCGGCGAGGTGGCGGCGACCGCATGAGTGTCCGCCAGCGGCAGGTAGCGGAAGGCCAGCACGAACACCGCACTTTCGATCGCCGCCAGCAAGGCACGGCCGAACTGCAGCCACGGGCGTGCCGAGCGCGCGGCGGCGCGCAGGCCGCGGCGGCGAACGATCAGCCAGGCGAACAGGCAGAAGACGGCATAACGGACCCACATCATCTGGCCGATCGGATAGTCGGCCACCATCCACTTGGAGATCGTGTCCATACCGGCGAACCCCAGCATGGCGAGCATGGTGAAGATCGCGCCACGGGACGTGTTGTTACGACCGAAGGCGGCCGCTCGTGGTGTCATACGGCGGCGAACTCCATGCCGGTCTCCGGGAGCCCTATTCGAGCTTGATGCCGGTATCCTTTACCACCTTCGCCCAGTTTTCGACCTCGCGGGTGCGCCAGGTATCGCTCTGCGCGGGCTTGTAGAGAACCGGCTCGGCGCCGAGTTCCTTGAGCCGCGCCGCCACCTCGGGGATCTTCGTCGTCTTGTCGATCTCGACATAGAGACGCTCCAGTACTTCCGGCGGCGTGCCCCGGGCGGCCAGGAAGCCCTGCCAGCTTCCGGTCACGAAGTCCTTGATGCCGGCCGCCTCGATTACGGTCGGGAGATCGGGCGCCAACTCGTTGCGCGTGGCGCTCGACACAGCCAGCCCGCGCAGCTTGCCGCTCTTCACATGCGGCAGGGTGGCGATCATGCCGTTGAACAGCGCGTCGGCATGGCCGCCCGCGACCTGCTGGATCGCCTCGGCGCCGCCCTTCATCGGGATGAAGGTGATCTTGAGGCCGAGCGAGTGGGCGAACAGGGCGCCCGCGAGATGCGGCGCGCTGCCCAGCCCCGCCGTCGCGTAGTTCAGCTTGTCCGGATTGGCCTTGGCGAATGCAATCAATTCGGCCGCGGTCTTGTAGGGACGATCCGGCGCGGCGGCGAGCAGGTGCGGCGTGTAGGCCAGCACGGTGACGGCGTTGAAGTCCTTGGCGACGTCGAACGGCAATTTCATCACCGAGGGTGAGATCGTGAGATTGCCGAGGTCGGTCAGCACCAGCGTGTAGCCGTCGGGGGCCGACTTCGCGACCATGTCGACGGCGATGTTACCGTTGGCGCCGGTGCGGTTCTCGACGACGACCGACTGGCCGAGGGCGGCCTGCAGGTGCGGCTGCATCAGGCGCGCGAGGATGTCGGAGGTGCCGCCCGGTGCGTACGGGATGAGAATCCGGACCGGCTTGGCGGGAAAGGTCTGAGCCCGGGCGCTGGTCCCGATCGACGGTGCGGCTACCGCGGCGGCTGCGGCCGTGAGAAGCTGTCTGCGGCGCATCGTTCACTCCCTAAGTGCTTGTTTTGAAGACACTCTAGGGAGCGGCCTGCTGGAAGGCCAGCAATCCGCTTGACTCCGCTGCGCTGCAGCATCATATACGCGCCAGCTCGCAGGTAAGCGGGCTTCAAAGATTTCTCGCGATCGCGCGACGCGCCCCATTCCTTTGTGACGGCGCCTCATCCCGAGACAATCCCCCAAGACAAGAGCCGTCCCAGCCGCGCGCGGGAACGGGCCTAACGCCGCCACAGATGCGCGTGCCCAGAAGGCACGCCGGCGGCAAGTAAGGATTTTCAGTGAGTGAAGTTACGTTTGCGAGCCTCGGTCTGGCCGAGCCGCTGCTGCGTGCATTGAACGCCGCGAACTACACCGTGCCGACGCCCATCCAGGCGCGCACGATTCCGGCCCTGCTGCAGGGCCGTGATGTGCTGGGCATCGCCCAGACCGGTACCGGCAAGACGGCGGCGTTCGCGCTGCCCGTGCTGCAGCTTCTGTCCGAGTCGAAGGAACGCGCCCAGCCCAAGAGCCCGCGCGCCCTCGTGCTGGCGCCGACCCGCGAACTCGCGGTCCAGATCGCCCGCAGCTTCGACACCTATGGTCGCGGCCTCGGCCTGCGCCTCTGCACCGTCGTTGGCGGCCTGGGTTACGGTCGCCAGATCGAGACCCTGTCGCGCGGCGTCGACATCCTGATCGCCACGCCCGGCCGTCTGCTCGATCTCGTCGAGCGCGGCAACGTGAAGCTCGGACAGGTCAGCTTCTTCGTGCTCGACGAAGCCGATCGCATGTTCGACATGGGCTTCATCCGCGACGTCCGTCGCATCGCGGCCTCGGTCTCGAAGAACCGCCAGACGCTGCTGTTCTCGGCCACCATGCCGAACGACATCGCCAAGCTTTCTGCGGAAATTCTCAAGAACCCGGAGAAGGTCGAGATCGCGCCGCAGGGCCGCACCGTCGAGAAGATCGACCAGCGCGTCTACTTCGTGAACGCCGGCCTCAAGCGCACCCTGCTCAATCATCTCCTGACCGATGAGAGCCTCGAGCGCGTCATCATCTTCACGCGCACCAAGCGCGGCGCCAACCGCGTCGCCGAGGCGCTGGAAGATCGCGGCGTGCGCTCCGAGGCGATCCACGGCAACAAGTCGCAGAACGCCCGCCAGAAGGCGCTCGACAATTTCAGCCGCGGCAAGGCCCGCGTCCTGGTCGCGACCGATCTCGCCTCGCGCGGCATCGACGTGCAGGGCGTGACCCACGTCATCAACTTCGAGCTGCCGGCCGATGCCGAGAGCTATGTCCATCGTATCGGCCGCACCGCGCGCGCCGGCGCCTCGGGCATCGCGATCTCGTTCTGCGACGGCAGCGAGCGCGGCCAGCTCAAGGGTATCGAGCGGCTGACCAACCAGCGGATCCCGGTCGTCCCGACGCCGGCCAACGAAGACATGCCGCAGTTGCCGCCGCCCAAGGCGCGCGCTGAGGGCGACGATCGTGATGATCGCGACGAGCGTCCCCGCGAGGGCCGTGGTGGTCCGCGTGGCGCCGGCCGTCCCGGTGGCGGTGGTCGTCCTGGCGGCGGCGGTCGTCCCGGCGGTCATCGCTCGTTCGGCGACCGTGCCAACCATGATCGTTCGCGCGGCGACCGTCCGCCGGCGCATGCCGACAGCCAGTTCCGCGGTGGCGACTTCCGCGATGCCCCGCAGGGTGATCGTCCCCACGGTGATCGTCCTCACGGCGACCGCCCCCAGGGTGATCGTCCGCGTGGTCCGCGCCCGCAGGGTGATCGCCCGTTCGGCGACCGCCCCCGTGGTGACCGTCCTCATGGCGATCGTCCCCATGGTGATCGTCCCCATGGTGATCGTCCGCAGGGCGACCGCTTCGATCGCGCGCAGGGTGATCGTCCGCAGGGTGATCGTCCCCATGGCGATCGCCCGCAGGGTGACCGCCCGCGCTCGTTCGGCGATCGTCCGAACCACAATGGTGGCGGCGGCCAGTATGCGCCGCGTCCGCACGGCGACCGTCCCCACGGCGACCGCCCGCAAGGCGATCGCCCGGCCGGCGATCGTCCGCAGGGTCCGCGTCCCCAGTGGAAGGGCCGGCGCTTCGGCGGTGGAGGCGGCGGCGGCGGTGGCCGCGGTCGAGGCCGCGCTGCCTAGCTAGAGAATTCCTTCCTCGCGGAAGATTTCCAGACATTTAGAGAGAGCGCGCTCATATCGGGCGCGCTCTTTCGCTATCGAGGCATCGTCCCAGTCGAAGAAGCCGCCCTTGGTCTTGAAGCCGATGCGGCCCTGGTCGACATTGCGCTGCAGGACCGGCGGCGGGCCGTCGGCATTGCTGAGGTCGGGCCAGATGATCTTGGCGACGGCACAGGTCGTATCCCAACCCGAATGCTCTTTCTGCGTGATCGGGCCGGCGGCGGCGTAGCGGAAGCCGAAGGAGAGACGCACGGTGGCGTCGATGTCCTCGGGCGAGGCGACGCCTTCCTCGATCAGCCACAGCGCCTCGCGCATCAGCGCGCCCTGGATGCGGTTGCCCAGGAAGCCGATCACGTCCTTCTTCACCTGGACGGGCCGCTTGCCCAGGTCGCTCATGATCGCGCCGACCTTCTCGGCCAGCGCCACATCGGTGTGAACGGAGCGCACAACCTCGACCAGCGGGATCAGGTGCGCGGGCATGAAGAAGTGCAGGCCCATCATGCGGTCCTGACTCGCCAGGCCCTTGCCGATTTCGCTGATCGGGAAGCTCGACGAGTTCGAGGTGAGCGGCACGCCGGGACGGGAAAGCTTCTCCATGTCGGCGAAGATCTTCTGCTTGAGCGCCAGATCCTCCGTCACCGTCTCGACCGCGATGTCGATCTTGGCCCAGGGCGCCTCCTCGAGGGTCGCATAGGTCGCGAGGCCCGAGACATCGCCCGGTTTTCCCATCGCCTGAAGCGCGCGGGATGTCGCCGCAGGCAGGCCGTCGCGGGTCGAAGCGGAGCGCGACACGACGTCCACCTTCCAGCCGCCGCCCAGGAACATGGCGATGATTCCGACGCCCATCGTGCCTCCGCCCAGCACCAGGGCGTGTCGTTCGCTTTGCGGCATTCCTTTTCCTCCCGTATCGACGCGTGCCCCCTGCCGGGGCAGTATCCGGCCCAAGTTAACCGGATTTTCAACGCGGGAGAAAACACATGAGCAGCACCTTCACGGATATCGGAATCAGCACCGAAGGCGCGGTCGGAATCGTCGAGATCCAACGGCCGCCGCACAACTTCTTCGACAACTCGCTGATCAACCAGATCGCCGATGCCTTCGAGGCGTTCGACCGCGACGACAAGATCCGCGCCTACGTGCTGTGCGCCCAGGGCAAGTCGTTCTGCGCCGGCGCCGATTTCGCCAACCGCCCGCAGACCGGCGCGGCCGAGAGCGGCAAGCATCTCTACAAGGAAGCCACGCGCCTGTTCCGTGCCAAGAAGCCGAGCGTTGCGGCCGTGCAGGGCCCGGCGATCGGCGGCGGCCTCGGCCTCGCGCTGATGCCGGACTTCCGCGTCGCCGCGCCGGAAGCGCGCTTCGCCGCCAACTTCACGCGCCTCGGCTTCCATCCCGGTTTCTCGCTCACCTACACGCTGCCGCGCCTGATCGGACAGCAGAAGGCGAACCTGATGTTTCTCACCGGCCGCCGCATCGGTGGCGAGCAGGCGGTGGAGTGGGGCCTGGCCGACGTGCTGGCGCCGCTCGCCGACGTCCGCAAGGAAGCGATCAAGCTCGCGCAGGAGATCGCCGAGAGCGCGCCGCTCGCGGTGATGTCGACGCGTGAGACGATGCGCCGTGGCTTCGCCGACGGCGCCGAGGCGGCGACCGAGCGTGAGCTCACCGAGCAGGACTGGACGCGCAAGACCGAGGACTTCAAGGAAGGCGTCAAGTCGTACGCCGAGAAGCGCCCCGGCAACTGGAAGAACCGCTAACACCACGTCCCTGGCTTTCCCCCTCCGCCGCGGCGCCTTCACAGGCGCCTGAGGGCACCTCCCCCGTCAGACGGGGGAGGCTGGGTGGGGGAAAGCTACAGTGACGCCGTCAGCATCGAGGGAGATTGAGATGGCTCAGGTCTCGGGCAAGGTCGCCATCGTCACGGGTGGTGCTTCCGGCATCGGCGAGGCCTGTGCCGAAACGCTGGCACGCGAAGGCGCGTCGGTTCTCATCACCGATATCGACGACACGCTGGGAAAGGGTGTCGTCGAGCGCATCATCAAAGCCGGCGGCAAGGCGCACTATGTGCGTCATGACGTGCGCGACGAAGGCGCGTGGCCGGGCATCGTCGCCGACGCCGAGAAGCGCTACGGCCGCCTCGACATCATGGTGGCGAATGCCGGCATCGGCATCATGTCGCCGATCGCGACCATGACGCTCGCCGACTGGCAGCGTCAGCAGGCGATCAACCTCGACGGCGTGTTCCTCTCCATCAAATATTCGATTCCCGCGATGAAGCGGGTGGGTGGCGGCTCGATCGTGCTGATGTCGTCGGTCGCCGGCCTGCGCGGCGCGCCGGGCCTCGCGGCCTATTCGGCGACCAAGGGCGGCGTTCGCCTGCTGGCCAAGTCGGTGGCGCTCGAGCACGCGGCCGACAACATCCGCTGCAATTCGGTGCATCCCGGCATCATCGCCACGCCGATCTGGGAGAAGATCCCGACCGGCGCCGAAGGCAATCGCCGCAACGCCCCGATCGATCCGCGCGAGCGCGCCGCCGCTTCGGTGCCGCTGCCGCGAGTCGGCGAGGCGCAGGACATCGCCAATGGCGTTCTGTTCCTGAGCAGCGACGCGTCGAACTACATCACCGGCCAGGAGCTGGTGATCGACGGCGGCATGACCGCCGGCGGCCGCCCGTCGCGGCCGCAGCAGCAATAGTCCGATGGGCGACGCCGCGCGGCTCTGGATCGTCGTTGCCGCGCTGAGCGGCGCGATCTCCGTCATCGTCGGCGCGTTCGCCGCGCATGGTCTGGACCTGCGCACGGAAGCCGGTCTGAAGGCGCGCGACTGGCTGCAGACCGGCAGCCACTATCAGATGTTCCATGCCCTGGCGATGCTGGGCGTATGCGCCCTGGCCGGCGCAGAGCTCGTGAGCGTGCGCCTGGCCGTCGTCGCTTTGTGGCTGTTCCTCGCGGGCAGCGTCCTCTTCCCCGGCGCGCTCTATTCCCTGTCGTTCGGCGGCCCGCGATGGTTCGGCGCCGTGGCGCCGATCGGCGGTCTCGCCTTCATCGCGGGCTGGGTGTTCCTGGCGATCGCCGCGCTGAAGCGGCCCATCGGCTGATCTCAGGAAAGCTGTTCGTCCAAAAGCTTGAGCGCTTCGGCGGCGAAGGCGCGCATGTTGGCGACGCGATCGTCGGAGCCGGTGCGCAGGGTGCGCGCCACATTCCCGTGGGGGCCGACGACGGCCACGCAGGTGTGTCCCGCGGGATCGCCATAGGAATTGCCGGTCGGACCCGAGGCGCCAGTCTCGGCCAGGCCCCAGGTCGTCTTGAGACGTTCGCGGACATGCTCGGCGGCCAGCAGCGCCCACGGCTCGGAGGAGGAGCGGACGCCGGCGCGCTTCTCGCGCGGCACGGCGAGGAAGGCATCGCCGGCCGGCCGGGTGTAGACGACGGCGCCGCCCATGAAATAGGCCGAGGCGCCCGGTATGGCGAGCAGCGCGGCGGAAATCAGACCGCCAGCCGACGATTCGGAAATGCCGACGGTCTCTTTGCGGGCTTTCAGTTTTTCGCCGACGCGTTGGGCGAGCGGGAGCAGGGAGTCCATCGGGTCAGTCCTTCTTCGTGAAGATGTCGAGGACCAGCGGCACCTGCTGGCCCATCCAGATCGCGCGGTCGCGATGATCCTCCAGATCGTGCCCGGTGTTGGGATGAATGAACACCGTAAGTTCGCCGCGGTTCAGGGTCAGCCATGACAGGACCGGCTCGAACTGTTCGTTCTTCAGGGCGACCTGATAGCTGAAGCGCGGATGCGGCCCGACCGGCTTCTCATGGAAGCGGCCCATCTCGATGGGGAAGGTCTTCTCGATACGCTCGCGCAACGCCCACGCCGCGTCTCGCGACGCTTCGTCGAAGTAGACGTGTGCGTGCCAGTCCTTGATTTCGTCAGTGTTCATAACGTTCACCATAATGCGCAGCACAACCCGCCTGTCGGAACCCAGAGCCGTTCCCCGAGCGGAGCAGGCTTGCTAGGGTCAGGCATCATGAACTTCGATTTCTCCGACGACCAGAAGCTGCTCAAGGAGCAGGTTCGCAAATTCCTCGCCGACAAGTGCCCCACCAAAGTGGTGCGGCGCGTGCTCGACGGACCCGAAACACACGCGGAAGATGTCTGGAAAGGACTCGTCGATCTCGGCGTGCCGGCCCTCGGCATTCCCGAAGAATATGGCGGCATGGGACTGTCGCCGCTGGAGGTCTGCGTCGTCGCCGAGGAGATCGGCCGCGCCGCGGCGCCGGTGCCGTTCGACACGTCGGTCGTGCTGGCGACGGAGGCGCTGAAGCTCGCGGGCTCCGACGCGCAGAAGAAGAAATGGCTGCCCGAACTCGCGTCGGGCAAGGCGATCGGCACGCTGGCCATCGCCGAAGGCGCGCAGCCGCCGAAGCCGCGCAACATCCGCACGACGTTCGGTGGCGGCCGTCTCAACGGCAGGAAGCTGCCGGTGACCGATGGCGAAGCCGCGACCTTCGCCATCGTGCTCGCCAACAGCGGCGGCTCCGGCGATCGCGCGGTGTCGCTCGTGCTGGTCGATCTCACGCAAACGGGCGTTGCGAAGAAGCGCATCGAGACGATTGATCCGGCGCGCAAGCATGCCGAACTCACGTTCAACGACGCGACGGCCGAGCTGCTGGGCGGCGAGGGCGAAGGCTGGCGCCTGCTCGAGCGGCTCTACGATGCGGCGGCGGTCTACTTCGCATTCGCCCAGGTGGGCGGCGCGGAGGCCGCGATGTGGATGGCGCGCGACTATGCGCTGCAGCGCCAGGCCTTCGGGCGTGCGATCGGCTCCTACCAGGCGATCAAGCACAAGCTGGCGGACTGCTACGTGAAGCTCGAGCTGGCACGCTCCAACGCCTACTACGGCGCGATGATGCTGACCGAGGACGGCGCCGACCTGCCGCTCGCCGCGGCGGCGGCGCGCATTGCCGCGACCGACGCCTACGACTTCGCGGCCAAGGAGAACATCCAGACCCATGGCGGCATCGGCTTCACCTGGGAGGCCGACACGCAGTTCCACTATCGCCGCTCGCGCCTGCTGGCCCTGTCGATCGGCGGTCCGATGGCGTGGAAGGACAAGCTGGTGACCCGTCTCGAACAGAAGAACGCGGCCTAGGAGGGAACGATGGATTTCAACGACACCCAGGAAGAAGCCGCCTTCCGTCAGGAAGTGCGCAGCTGGCTCAACGCCAATGCCACGCGCAAGAGCGACGACACGCAAAGCAACCGCGCGCGCAACGACGACCCCGAGCTGCTGAAGAAAGCCAAGGAGTGGCAGGACAAGAAGGCCACGGCCGGCTACGCGCGCCTGACCTGGCCCAAGGAGTTCGGAGGTCGTGGTGCTTCGCCGATCCTGCAGGTGATCTACCAGCAGGAGGAGGCGAACTATCTGGTGCCGCTGGGCTTCTTCGACATCGGGCTGGGCATGTGCATCCCGACCATGATGGCCTATGCCACGCCCGAGCAGCTCAAGCGCTACGTGAAGCCCGCGCTGCATGGCCAGGAAGTGTGGTGCCAGCTCTTCTCCGAGCCGGCGGCCGGATCCGACGTGGCGGGCATCCGCACCAAGGCCGAGCGCGACGGCGACGACTGGATCATCAACGGCCAGAAGGTCTGGACGTCGGGCGCCCACTATTGCGACTTCGGCATCGTGATCACGCGCACGGATCCGAATGTTCCCAAGCATGCCGGTCTCACCATGTTCTTCCTCGACATGAAGACGCCGGGCGTCGAGGTCCGTCCGATCAAGCAGATGTCGGGCGGCGCCAACTTCAACGAGGTGTTCTTCACCAACGTCCGCATCCCCGACAGCCAGCGGCTGGGCAAGGTGGGCGAGGGCTGGAAGGCCGCGCTCACGACACTCATGAACGAGCGTCTCGCTGTCGGCCTGCCGTCGGGCGGCCTCGATATCGACGAGCTGATGGAGCTGGCGCGCGAGACCGAGCTGGAAGACGGCGCGGCGATCCGCAACCAGCAGGTCCGCTCGAAGATCGCCGACTGGTACGTGCAGCAGCAGGGCCTCAAGCTCACCCGCTACCGCACGCTGACGGCGCTCTCCAAGGGCCAGACGCCGGGTCCGGAATCCTCGATCATCAAGATCGTTGCCGCGCCCAAGATGCAGGACATGGGCGCCTTCGCAATGGAGCTGATGGGCCATGCCGGCATCATGAAGGAGGACGTGCCCTTCGCGGCCGGCTTCCAGGCGCAATGGATCGGCGGCGCCGGCTTCCGCATCGCCGGCGGCACCGACGAGATCCTGCGCAACATCGTGGCCGAGCGCGTGCTGGGACTGCCCGCCGATATTCGTGTCGACAAGGACGTGCCGTTCAATCAGCTCGGGAAGAAGTAGGGCTCCTCATTTACCTCCCCTTCGCGGATGCCGCGAAGGGGAGGTGCCCTCGTCTTACGAGGGCGGAGGGGTCAAAGCCGCAGCAAGAATTCTTATCTATTCTGTCCCGTGTGGGCTCTCGCGCTTGGTTACAAGCGCTGCCGCCCACCGCTCTCAAACAACGTTAACGTTGTTTGAGAGCCCACTCCGTATATTTCGTCGCCGCCGCATGCGAGTCGGCGTAGTACTTCGCGTACTCCGCACCGACCATCGGCTTCAGCGCGAGGCCCTGCTCGTCCATCTTCTTGATGTGCTCGGGATCGTTGATCGCCTTCAGGAAGGCGGTCTCGAGGACCTTGATCGCGTCGGCGGGCGTGCCCTTCGGCACGGCGATGCCGCGCGTCGAGGAGGAGATCACCGACGGGAAGCCGAGCTCCTTGGTGGTCGGCACGTCCGGCAGGAACTTGGAGCGCACGTCGTCGGTGACGACGAGGGCCCGCAGCTCGCCCGACTTCACGCGCTTCACGATGCCGCCGACATTGTCGAAGGCGCAATCGACATGGCCGCCCATGACGCCGGTGAGCTGCTGGGCGGAGCCCTCGAAGTGGACGATGCGGAAGTCGACCTTGGCCGCGTCGTCGACCATCAGGATCGCCAGATGGTCGTCGCTCAGGATGCCGGTGGTGCAGGCGCTGATCTTGCCGGGCGCTTTTTTGGCGGCGTCGAGCAGGTCGGCGAAGGTCTTGTAGGGGCTGTCCGCCTTCACCCACACCACGCCGGGGTCGAGCACCTGGTTCACCACGGGCACGAAGCTGTCCATCTTGAACGCCGCCTTGCGCTCCGGATCGAGAACGATCGTGCTGACGCTCGGCAGGTTGATGAAGGTGACGGTGTAGCCGTCCGGCCGCGCGCGGGCGCCCTCGGTGAAGCCGATCTGGCCGCCGGCGCCGCCCTTGTTCACGACGGTGATGGGCTGGCCGAGATCCTTCTCCGCGATCGAGGCGAGGATGCGGGCGCCGATGTCGGTGTTCCCGCCGGCCGGGAAGGCGACGATCATCTGCACGGCCTTGCGCGGGAAGTTCTGCGCGAAGGCGGGGGGCGCGAGAGCGGTGGCGCCGGCTGCGGCGATCAGGGTGCGTCTGCGAAGCATGAGAGTCCTCCTTTTCATTCGATGTCTGTTTGTCTCAGGTTGGCGAAGGCGCGCGGTCGCACGACAATGGCCGCCAGCACGATGAGCGGCACGGCGAGCAGGGCGAGCGCGAGCGGTCGGTCGAGGAAGATGGCGAAGCTGCCGCCCGAAATCTCCAGCGTCGTCCGCAGCGACTTCTCCATCATCGGCCCCAGGATCAGCGCCAGGATCGCCGGCGCGATCGGGAAGTCGAGTTTGCGCAGGATGTAGCCCAGCACGCCGAAGCCCAGCATGACCCAGACGTCGAACAGGCTCTGCTTCAGCCCGTAGGCGCCGATGATGCAGAAGATGAGCACCCCGGTGCAGAGATAGGAGAAGGGGATCTTGAGCAGCCGCGCCCACAGCCCGACCAGCGGCAGGTTCAGGATCAGTAGCAGTACGTTGCCGACGAAGAACGAGGCGATGACCGTCCAGACGAGTTCCGGCTTCTCCTGGAACAGGAAGGGTCCCGGCGTCAGCCCATTGACGATGAAGGCGCCCATCAGCACCGCGATGGTGGGCGAACTCGGCACGCCCAGCGCCAGCAGAGGCACCATGGAGCCGTTGGCATAGGCGTTGTTGGCTGTCTCCGCCGAGGCGACGCCTTCGATGGCGCCCTTGCCGAAGCGTTCCGGATTCTTGGAGATGCGCTTCTCCAGTACGTAGGCCATGAAGGTCGGGACGATCGCCCCCACGCCGGGGATCAGGCCCAGCACGAAGCCGATCACGGTACCGCGCCCGATGGCACCGGACGACCGGCGCCATTCGTCGCGCGTCGGATACCACTTCTTGAGGTCGGCCTGGATCAGGTGGGTCTGGCGCGCTTCCGCCGCCAGCAGCAGTTCGCCGACGCCGAACAGGCCCATCACGACCGGCACGAAGCCGATGCCGTCATAGAGTTCCTCGATGCCGAAGGTGAAACGCGGCGCGCCGCGGACGGGGTCCATGCCGATGAGGGACAGGAGCAGGCCGAGCGCCGTCATCAGCAGCGCCGCCAGGATGTTGCGGCCGGCCAGGCCGACCACGAGGCAGAGGCCCGCGACCATCAGGGCGAAGAACTCGGCCGGTCCGAACTTGAGCGCCAGGCTGGCCAGCGGCGCGGCAACGGCCACCAGCAGGATCGTGGCGACGATGCCGCCGACGAACGAGCCGATGGCGGCGATGGCGAGCGCAGATCCCGCGCGTCCCTGCTTGGCCATCTGGTAGCCGTCGATGCAGGTGACGACCGAGGCGGCTTCACCCGGCACGTTGATCAGCACCGAGGTGATCGTGCCGCCGTACATGGCGCCATAGTAGATGGCGCACAGCATGATGATGGCGCCGGTCGCATCGAGATTGAAGGTCAGCGGGATCAGGATCGCGGTCCCGGCAGCCGGCCCGAGGCCCGGCAGGACGCCGATCAGCGTGCCGAGCACGCAGCCTGCAAAGGCGAACAGCAGATTGTTGAACGAAAGGGCCGCGCCGAGGCCGGCCATCAGATATCCGAGCGATTCCATCAGGCAGCCCAGGGTCCGGGAGGCAGCAGCACGTCGAGCCAGCGCGTGAAGACGTAGTAGACGCCGAAGCTGCCGGCGATGGCGAACAGGCCGATCGCGTACCAGCGGCGTTCGCCGAGGGCGAAGGTGAGCACGGCGATGAAAACCAGCATGGCCAGCTCGAAGCCGACCCATCCCATCAGCAATGTCGTGCCGGCCACTGCCCCGATGATGATCAGCACGCGGAAGGTGCTTTCGCCACGCGGGAACAGTGTCTCGTCACTCTCGATCACCGGCTTGCGCCACACGTCGAGGATCAGCAGCCCGGCGAACAGCACGCCCAGCAACGA
Organism: Reyranella sp.; assembly: GCF_965279625.1. Lineage (GTDB taxonomy): Bacteria > Pseudomonadota > Alphaproteobacteria > Reyranellales > Reyranellaceae > Reyranella. The sequence continues at coordinate 2,358,752 of NZ_OZ257251.1, read as the reverse complement.
GAGCCAGAAGGAGAAGAAGCCGGGGCCGGGCCCAAGCCGGTCGGTCAGCGACAGCAGCAGCGATTGCCAGATGGCGAAGACGCAGATCGCCATCATCACCGACGTCGCGACAAGCCAGCCGCGTCGCGCGTTTCGCGACATGGATCAATTTCCTCCCGAACGTCCGTTGACTCGGCGTTCCGCCTTGCGCCGACCATAGCGGCTTTGAGATGGTCGGTAAAACAATCAGGAGGAAGACGTACATGAACAGGCTCGATGGAAAAGTAGCGTTCCTGTCCGGCGCCGCACGCGGCATCGGTGGCGAGGCGGCGAAACTCATGGCGAGCGTCGGCGCGAAGGTCGCGATCGGCGACGTGCTCGAGGAGCGCGGCCGCCAGACCGTGAAGGAGATCGAGGCTGCGGGCGGCCAGGCACTGTTCGTGCCGCTCGACGTGACTGAGGAGGCGAGCTGGACCGCCGCCCTCGATGCGACGCTCAAGAAGTTCGGCGGGCTCGACATCCTCGTGAACAATGCCGGCATCTTCGTCGGCAAGGGAGTCGAGGAAGCCTCGATGGACGAGTGGCACAAGCTCGTCGCGGTCAACCTGACAGGCGTTGTGCTGGGTACGAAGATCGCGCTTCCGCATCTCAAGGAACGCGGAGCGAAGAGCGTGCATGGATCGGTGATCGTCAATCTCGCCTCGGTGGCGGGACTGGTCGGCTCGCAGCTCGATCCGCTCTATTCGCTGACCAAGGGCGGCGTCACGCTATTCACCAAGTCGACCGCGCTGGAGTTCGGCCGCAAGGGCTATCGCATCCGCGTGAACTCGATCCATCCCGGCGTCATCGACACCGACATGGGCCAGCAGACCTTCGCGATGCGGGCGCGCGCCCTCGGCACCAACGACACGGAAGCCACGCGCAAGACCTCGCTCACGATGCATCCGATCGGCCGACTGGGTGTCGCCGAGGATATCGCCAAGGGTATCGTGTTCCTGGCATCGGACGATGCGGGCTTCATGACCGGCTCGGGCCTGGTCGTCGACGGCGGTTACACGGCGCAGTGATTCGGGGCCGGTAATTCAGAAGATGCCGGCGGCGAGGCCGGCCGCCATGGCGGCGCCCAGCTCCTCGCACTGGTCGACGAAGGCGGGTTGCCAGGGGCCCTTGCACAGCAGCGGCTCCTGGACGGAACGCCAGCGCAGGCCGGTCAGGATTGTCTCGACGCCGCGGCGCGTGCCGGTGCCGTCGCTGCCGGCCCTAATGTAGAGGGCGCAGGGCATGCCTTGCGTCTTCTCCAGGCAGGCATTGTAGCTGCGGTCGAAGAAGTCCTTCAGGGCGCCGCTCATGTAGCCCAGGTTCTCTGGCGTGCCGAGGATCATCGCCTGGGCAGCCAGCACGTCTTCCGGGCCGGCCTCGAGCGGGGCGATCACGACGACGTCGATCCCCGTTTCGCTGCGCGCGCCGCGTTCCACGGCGTCACGCAGGGAAAGGGTGTTCTCCGACGGGGCGTGCGCCACAATGAGCAGCCTTTTCGACATGGAGGGGGTTCTACCCCACGCCGACATGCTCAAGAAACTCCTGATCGCCAACCGCGGCGAGATCGCCATTCGCATCGCCCAGGCCGCCGCCGAACTCGGCATCGCGACCGTAGGTGTCCATTCGGAGGACGACGCGACCTCGCTGCACGTCCGGCGGGTCGACGAAGTGCGGCCGCTCAAGGGGCGTGGCGCAGCGGCCTATCTCGATATCGCCGGTGTCATTGCGGCCGCCAGGGAGGCGGGCTGCGACGCGGTGCATCCGGGCTACGGGTTCCTGTCGGAGAACGCTTCCTTCGCGACGGCCTGCACAGAGGCGGGGCTGGTCTTTGTCGGTCCCACGCCGGAGCAGCTCGACCTTTTCGGCGACAAGGCGCGCGCCCGGGCGCATGCCGGCAAGAACGGCGCGCCGGTCCTGTCGGGCACCGACAGTGCGGTCGACGCGGCCGGCGTGAAGGCCTTCTTCGCCAAGCATCGCAAGGCCGGTATCGTCATCAAGGCGATCGCGGGCGGCGGCGGGCGCGGTATGCGGATCGTCACGCAGGAAGGCGAGATCGACGAGGCCTTCACGCGCGCCTCGGCCGAAGCGCAGGCGGCCTTCGGCAACGGCGCCCTCTATGCCGAGCGTCTGATCGCCCGCGCGCGCCACATCGAGGTGCAGATCGTGGGTGATGGAAAGGGCGGCATCGCCTCGCTCGGCGAGCGCGAATGCACGATCCAGCGCCGCAGCCAGAAGATCGTCGAACTTGCGCCCAGTCCGAACCTCGCCGAGGCGATGCGCCGGCAGATCGTCGACTCGGCGGTCACAATGGCGAAGGCGGTGAACTATCGCAGCCTCGGCACCTTCGAATTCCTGGTCGACGATGCGGCCCCGGACTTCTTCTGCTTCATCGAGGCCAATCCGCGCCTTCAGGTCGAACACACCGTCACCGAGGAAGTGTGGGGCGTCGACTTGGTGAAGACGCAGTTGCGGTTGGCGGGCGGCACGTCGCTCGACGAGACCGGCGTCAGCCAGGCTATGCCGCGCGGCCATGCGATCCAGCTTCGGGTGAACATGGAGACCATGACGGCCGACGGCTCGGCCAAGCCGGGGGGCGGGACGCTCACCGCGTTCGAGCCGCCCTCGGGGCCGGGCGTGCGTGTCGACACCTATGGCTATGCGGGCTATCGCACCAATCCCAACTTCGATTCGCTGCTCGCCAAGGTGATCGTGCACGCGGCCGATTTCGATGGCGCGCTGCAGCGCGCCGAGCGGGCGCTGGCGGCGTTCCGGCTCGAAGGCGCGCCTTCGAACATCGCCTTCCTGCGCGCCCTGATCGCCCATCCCGATTTCCGCGCCGACAAGGTCCATACGCGCTTCGTCGACGAGCAGGCCTCGGCTCTGATCGAAGCGGCCGGCAAGCTGAGCGGCGGCCTCTATTTCGAGGGCGCGACGCCACCGGCATCACCCGCATCGTCGCCACGGCAGGCCGGCGCGCGGGTCGACAGCGTCGATCCGCTGGCGGTCCTGGCCTTTGGCAAGGCGAAGGCGGAGACGGCGTCGCGTGCGCCCGAGAGCGACGCGCCGGACGGCACGGTCGCCGTGCCCGCACCGATGCAGGGCACGATCGTGAGCCTGTCGGTGAAGGAAGGCGATGCGGTGGCGGCAGGCCAGGCGCTGCTGGTCATGGATGCCATGAAGATGCAGCACGAAATCCGCAGCCCGGTGCGCGGCTATGTGCGGCGCATCGCGGTCGAGGCGGGCGAGACGGTCTACGAAGGCCATTCGCTGCTGTTCGTCGAGGAGGCCGATGTCGAGGTGAAGGGCACGGCGGTCGAGGAGAGGATCGATCTCGATCATGTCCGTCCCGACCTCGCGGAGTATTTCGAACGTCGCGCCCTGACGCTCGACGAGAAGCGGCCGGAGTCGGTGGCGCGCCGGCGCAAGACCAACCAGCGGACGGCGCGCGAGAATCTCGACGATCTGGTCGATCCCAACAGCTTCGTCGAATACGGCGCCTTCGCGATCGCCAGCCAGCGCACGCGCCGCACGATCGAGGACCTGATCGAGAAGACGCCGGCCGACGGGCTGATCACCGGCATCGGCCGGGTCAACGGTTCGCTGTTCGGACCGGAGCGCAGCCGGGTCGCGGTCGCCCACTACGACTACACGGTGCTCGCCGGTACGCAGGGCAAGAACAACCACCACAAGAAGGACAGGCTGTTCGAGATCGTCGAGAAGCAGCGCATCCCGCTCGTCTTCTTCACCGAGGGCGGCGGCGGCCGGCCGGGCGACATCGACGTGCAGTCGGTTGCCGGCCTCAACACCATGGCGTTTCATATCTTTGGGCGTCTGAGCGGCGTGGCGCCTTTGGTCGGCATCAACTCGGGTCGCTGCTTTGCCGGCAATGCCGCGATCCTGGGCTGCTGCGACGTCGTGATCGCCACGAAGAACTCGACGATAGGCATGGGCGGACCCGCGATGATCGAGGGCGGCAACCTCGGCGTCTTCTCGCCCGAGGAAGTCGGGCCGATGAACGTGCAGGTGCCCAACGGCGTCGTCGACATCGCGGTCGAGGACGAGGCGGAAGCAATCGCCGTCGCGAAAAAGTATCTCTCCTACTTCCAGGGCGCGCTGCCCGAATGGCGCGCGGCCGACCAGCGCCTGCTGCGGCGTGCCATCCCGGAGAACAGGCTGCGCGTCTACGACGTGCGCGATGTCATCGCCACGCTGTGCGACGAGGACTCGGTGCTCGAAATACGCCGCGCCTTCGGGCCCGGCATGGTGACGGCGTTCGGACGCATCGAGGGCAAGCCGCTCGGCATCGTGGCCAACAACCCGGTGCATCTGGCGGGCGCCATCGACAGCGATGGTTCGGACAAGGCCGCGCGCTTCCTGCAGCTCTGCGATGCCTACGACATCCCGATCCTGTTCCTGTGCGACACGCCGGGCATGATGGTCGGGCCCGAGATCGAGAGGACCGCCCTGGTCCGCCACTGCTCACGCCTGTTCGTGACCGGCGCCAACCTCACCGTGCCGTTCGGCACCATCGTGCTGCGCAAGGCCTACGGGCTGGGGGCGCAGGCGATGGCGGGCGGGTCCTTCCATGCGCCGGTCTTCGCCCTGTCGTGGCCGACCGGCGAGTTCGGCGGCATGGGGCTGGAAGGCGCCGTGAAGCTCGGCTTTCGCAAGGAACTCGAGGCGGTGAGCGATCCGGCCGAGCGCCGCGCCCTGTTCGAGAAGATGGTCGCGGCCGCTTACGCGCGCGGCAAGGCACTGAGCACCGCGACCTATTTCGAGGTCGACGAGGTGATCGATCCCGCCGACTCGCGGCGCTGGATCGCGACCGCGCTGCTCGAGGCAAAGCCGCGGCCGCCGCACAGCCACAAGAAGCGGCCGAACATCGACACGTGGTGACGGCTGTTCGCTGTAGGCTCTTCGACCGAGAAGTACCGACCGACCTCATCCTGAGGAGCCGCGCATAGCGCGGCGTCTCGAAGGATGGGCAACAAACATGGTGCTCGCGCCCATGCTTCGAGACGGCTGCTGCGCAGCCTCCTCAGCATGAGGTTGTTGGTGAACTTCAGATAACAGACACCAAAGAAAAAGGCCCCTCGAAGGAGGGGCCTTTCGTCTTCTTGAGGACGTTACTGCGCGATCCAGAACGTGTCCGGCTGGTAGAGGCCGATGTAACCGCCCGGATCCCAGGCGTAGTAGCCTTCCTTCGGGACGTTGCGGACCTTCGGACCGACCACGACCGGCTGGCGGACGCCATTGACCGTGCCGATCGAGAAGACCTCGTCGGCATTGGACGCGAGGATCTTGTCCCAGGCCTTGCGCCGTTCTTCCGGCGTGGCGCCGGTTTCCCATTCCTTCACATAGTCGAGGAGCTTGCAGGCCGATTCGAGATCGCACTTCTCGCCCTGCTTGCCCTTGGACTCCACGAACATGCCCCAGCGCGACCATTGCAGGCCGCCCAGCATGGTCGGCGCGAACTCCTTGGGACTGGTGTTGACCGTCGGCACCGCCGTCACCGCGCCGGCGAAGGCCGTCATGACGGCTTCACCCGAGAAGGTGCGCAGCCGGAAATTGTCGCGCGTCTGAGGCTTGGTCAGCATCTTGATGCCGATCTTCTTCCAGTTGTCGGCGATCAGCGCGAGCGCGTCGTTGTCCTCGGTCTCCTCGCTGGAATGCTCGACGACGATCGTCGCCGGACGGCCATCGGGCAGCAGGCGGAAGCCCTGGCTGTCCTTCTTGGTGAGACCGACCTCATCCAGCAGCTTGTTGGCCAGCTTGGGATCGTAGTCCGCCCACTTGGTCGCATACTCGGGCTTGAACAGGTCGGAGCGCGGCATGATCGTGTTGTTGGAGGGCTTGGCCAGGCCGATATAGACGACCTGATTGAGCTCCTCGCGGTCGATCGCCAGCGAGAGCGCCCGCCGGAAGCGCACGTCGCGCATCAGCTTGCGCCACTCCTCGTCGTTGGTGGTGAGGTTGGGATAGAGCGCGAGCTGCGAACCCGAGCCCGCCTCCCACAGGCGCACGTTCACGCCCGACGTCTGGGCACTCTTCTGCAGGAAGGTGTAGTCGCGCATGTTGAGGTAGCGCGGCTGCAGATCGGCCTCGCCGAGGCCGGCCTTGGCCGGCACCAGGTTGGCGGCTGCCACCGTGAAGATCACCCGGTCGACATAGGGGAGTTGCTGCCCCTTCTCGTCGATGCGGTGATAGTAGGGGTTGCGCATATAGACGAAGCGTTGGGCCGGCGACGGGGTGGTGCTGACCCAAGGATTAAGCGACGGCAGATCGACATTGTCGTTGGCGTACATCACGTCGTTTCGCCGGTAGATCGCCACCCAGCTCTGCTGGCCGCCTCTGGCGGACTTCAGGATCTCGGCCTCCGGCGTGTACTTGGCATGGAACTTCTTCAGGTAGTGGGCCGGGCGGTAGAGGAAGAGCGGCGCGGCACGCGCCTGGCTCTCGATGAAGTACGGGTTGGGCTTGTCCCATGTGTACTTGATGGTGAGCGGGTCGATGATCTCGACCTTGGGCGGCTTGCCGTCGACCAGAAGCTCGACATTGGGGCCTCCTGAAGAGAGGTCCTTGTTGTTGGCGACGTCTTCCCAGAAGAAGCGGAAATCCTCGGTGGTGAAGGGCTGGCCGTCGGACCATTTGTGTCCGGCGCGCAGCTTGAACGTGAATTCGCGGCCGTCCTTCTCCTCGTAGCTCTCGAGAATGTCGGGCTTCAGCTTGAACTTGTCGTCGTAGACGATGAGGCGGGTGTAGCTGAAGATCGTCATCAGGCGCGTATCGCGCGCGCTGGCCACCAGCATGTTGAGCTGGCCGCCCTGCTGTCCCGGGCCCTCGCCGCCGGCGAAATACTTCACGACCCAGGGCTGCTCGGGAACGCGTTTGTCGACCGGAGGCAGGGCGCCCGATTTCACCTGGTCGGCGAACATCGGCGTCTCCTTGAGCGCGGGCACGGGATCGGCGGCGAAGGCGGACCCCGCCATCCAACCGAACACCAGTGCTGTCGTCAGAACGCGTCTCTTCATCTCAAGTCCTTCACCGGTTGCCCCCGGAAAGCAGGCCTATCCTGCATGTTCCGCCGAGCGAATGCCTCGCATCGATAAAATCGTCCGCAGGCGTCATCGTCAATGCCTGCCGCCCGGGACGCCACGTTGACGTGACGTTGGAGACGCGCAAGAAAACCGTCCAGATAGAAAGATTCGAGGGAACGATGGCGAGCGGCCTGGAGAGCGAATTCGTAACACTACACGAGATCGTAAAAGCGGCGAAAATCCGGCTTAATCCCAATATCTGGGATTATTTGATCGGCGGCACCGAAACCGAAACCACGTTGCGCCGCAACAGGCTGGCCCTCGACACGATCGCCTTCAAGCCGCGCGTGCTGCGCGACGTTTCGAAGATCGATCCGTCCTCCGAAATCCTCGGCAAGAAGATCCGCCTGCCCGTGATGCTGGCGCCCGTCGGATCGCTGGAATCCTTCGAGCCCGGCGGTGGCATCACCGTCGCCAAGGGCGCCGGCGCCGGCAATGTCGGGATGCTGATCAGCTCGGTGACCACGCTCAGCCTCCAGGACATCGTGAGGGGTGGCGCGGGCCCCAAGATCTACCAGCTCTATGTGCGCGGCGACGATGCCTGGGTCGCGGACCGGGTGAAGGAGGCGATGGACGCCGGCTACGATGCCTTCTGCATCACCGTCGACACGCAGGTCTACAGCCGGCGCGAGCGTGACATCGCCAAGCGCTTCGTGAAGTCCTGGCGCGCCGTGGCGACCGGCCAGGATCATCAGGCGGCCTTCTCCTGGAAGAACTTCATCGCCGTCCGCGACAAGTTCCCCGACGTGAAGTTCATGCTCAAGGGAATCGGTACCGGCGAGGATGCCGAGCTCGCCTGCCAGAACGGCGTCTGGGCGGTCTACTGTTCCAACCACGGCGGCCGCCAGCTCGACCATGGGCGCGGCTCGGCCGAGGTGCTGCCCGAGATCGTCGAGGCGGTCGCCGGTCGCGCCAAGGTGGCCGTCGACGGCAGCTTCAGCCGCGGCAGCGACATCGTGAAGGCGATCTGCATGGGCGCCGACTGGGTCGGCCTCGGCCGTCTCTACTGCTACGGCCTCGCCGCTGCCGGCGCCGCCGGCATCGAGCGCGTGATCGAGCTGCTCGAAGAGGAGATGAAGGAGGTGATGGGCCTTTTGGGCGTCACCTCGCTGTCGCAGCTCGACAAGAGCTACATCGCCCGGAGCATGCCGACCAACCTGACCGGCGTGCACAGCGCGTTCCCGCTGCTCAACCTGCAGGACGAGGGGTACTAGTCCCTCGCCTCTCAGTGGAGCGCGCAACTCCAGTTGCGCTCAAGTGCATGAGCGCCACTGGAGTGGCGCGCTCCGTTGAAAAATCCTCGCGACTTAACCTCTTCCCACAAACGGCATCTTCGTGGCCATCACGGTCATGAACTGCACGTTGGCGTCGAGCGGCAGGCTGTCCATGTAGACGATGGCGTTGGCCACGGCGGAGACGTCCATGCGTGGCTCGGCCATGGTCGTACCGTTGGGCTGCAGGACGCCCTTGGTCATGCGGTCGGTCATCGGCGACACGGCGTTGCCGATGTCGATCTGGCCGCAGGCGATGTCATAGGCGCGGCCGTCGAGCGACGTCGACTTGGTGAGGCCCGTGATGGCGTGCTTGGTCGAGGTGTAGGCCACCGAGAAGGGCCGCGGCGCGTGCGCCGAGATCGAGCCGTTGTTGATGATGCGGCCGCCGCGCGGCGTCTGGTCCTTCATGATCTTGATGGCTTCCTGCGTGCACAGGAACGGACCGGTCAGGTTCGCCGCCAGAACGCTGAGCCAGGTCTCGTAGGGCAGATCCTCCAGCGGCACGGGCGGAGCGCCGCCGCCGGCATTGTTGAACACCAGATCGAGCCGGCCCCAGGTCGCCTTCACCCGGGCGAACAGCGCCACGATGTCGTCGCGCTTGGTGACGTCGGTCGGCACGGCGAGCGCGTTGGGCGCATTGTTGCCGGCCATCGAAGCCGTCTCGTCCAGCGCATCCTTGCGACGGCCCGCCAGGGCTACCTTGTAGCCGTTGTTCAGCAGGGCGAGCGCCGAGGCGCGGCCGATGCCGCTGCCCGCGCCGGTGACGACTGCGATTTTTCCACTCATTGGTTCGTTCCCTCTCCTCGAAGGAGCGGACCCTAGCAGACCGGCGCCCCGCAGTTGAAGGGTGGCGCGCTACAGCAACGTCGCGACGTAGGCCCGCCAGCCGCCCAGCGAGGTGATGTCCTTGGCGCCCTGTGTTGCATGCGCCTCGCAGAGGAAGCCGGGAACCTCGCTGCCGTCGGCCAGGCTCACCGTGCCGAGACCGAGCGGGGCGGGGATGCGGCGCAGCAGGTCGCCGATCCGGTCGGCCGGCAGGCTCCAGACCTCCAGCTCGATGGCGCTGCCGCCTTCGGTCACGCGCACCAGGCCCGGCCGGTGCGGGGGACCTCCGGGCAGGGCGTAGAAGCGATAGGCCGGTGCGGTCTTGCCGGCGCTCTGCAGACGGCCGCCCAACTCCAGAAGCTGGCCGTTCAGGGGGAGGCCGCTCATATGTGCGCCGACCACGGCGATCGGCACGCGATCTTCCACAACGACGGGATCGTTCTCCGGCTGCGGCAGGCGGCTCATCGTCTTGCCGAGCGGCAGGGGCACCGCGCGTTGCCAGCGGGCGCCGAAGGCCAGCAAGGCGCGCTCGGCATTCGCGCTGGAGATCAGGGTGATGCCGAACGGCATGCCGTCGGGCCGGAAGCCGGCCGGCACGGCGAGCGCCGAGAGGCCGAAGAAGTTCACGAAGTTGGTGTAGTGGCCGAGATGCGAGTTGTAGAGCACCGGCTCGCGTTCAAGATCGGCCAGCTTGTAGATCGTGCCGGCCGTCGGCACGGCCAGAAATTCGAGCCCCTTCATCTCAGAAAAGGCGCGGGCCTTGAGTTCGGCGAGCCGGTACTGACCCTCGAATGCATCGACGGCGCTGTACTCGAGACCGCTCAGCACGATCTGCCTCGTCGTAGGCCAGACGCCGGCCGTGTCGTCGGCGCCCTCCATGAACGCGCCGACCGCCGCGGTGCGCTCGGCGACCCAGGGACCGTTGTAGAGAAGCTGGGCAGCGTCGCGGAACGCGGTGTAGTCGATCTCCACCGGTGTGCCGCCCAGTCCCTTCAGCCGCTCGATCGACTGGGCATAGAGCGCGGCATAGGCGGCGTCGCCGAAGAACTCGGCGTCCTTGGTGCCGAGGATGCCGAAGCGGAAGGTTCGGCCGATGGAAGGTGTCGCGTGCGGCTCGGTGGCGACGGCGAGCACCGCATCGGCATCGGCGCAGGACAAAGCGAACACCGAAGTGCAGTCGAGCGAGCGGCAGGCCGGCACCATGCCTTCGTTGCTGAGCAGGCCGGGCGTCGGCTTGAGGCCCACGATGTTGTTGAAGCCAGCCGGTACGCGGCCCGATCCCGCGGTGTCGGTCCCCAGCGAGAAGCTGACGAGGCCCGACGAGACGGCGACGGCCGATCCCGAACTCGATCCGCCGGGTACGTACGAGGCATCGAATGGATTGCGCGGCACGCCATAGGGCGACCGAACGCCCACCAGGCCGGTGGCGAACTGGTCGAGGTTGGTCTTGCCGATCACGATGGCGCCGGCGGCAACCAGCCGCCGCACGACTTCGGCCGAAGCCTCGGCCTCGTAGGCGAAGCCGGGACAGGCCGCGGTCGTCACCATGCCGGCGACGTCGAGATTGTCCTTTACCGCGAACGGCACGCCATAGAGCGGCAGTCGGTCCAACTCGTCGCGTCGCGCGTCGAGCGCGGCCGCCTGCGCGCGCAGCTCGTCATCGCAGGCACGCGAGATCCAGACCTTGTCGTCGCCCGCGTTTGCAATGCGCTTCAGCACCTCGTCGATGGTCTGACGCACGTCGAGCGAGCCGGCGCGATAGGCGCCGAGCAGCGCGTGAACCCCGAGGTCGAGAAAAGCTGTCATACGAGGGTTTTAGACAAGCAATGCGTTGAATGCAGCCTCCAGATGCGCGCAGGCATTGGCACGTTCCTTGCCTTCATGGCCAAGCGGGAAACACGGAGGCGAGGGGGTGCCATGAAGCGTCGCTTGGCTGAAACGGCGGCCGGGCTGGCAATCCTGCGGGTTCTTCGGCAACTTGGACAGGAACTGGGCGCGAGCTACCGGCTCATGCGCCGCGATCTCCATGTCCTCTGAAGACCGTCATCCCGGTTGAATGAAAGAAGGAAGCGCATGGCCGAAGAGAAGCGTGACGTGACGCGCATGGTCGAGGAGGGCGCGAAGACCGCAGGCCTCACGATCGCGCCCGAGTATCTCCCCAACGTGATCCTGAACATCGAGCGTTCGCTGATGATCGCGCGACCGCTGCTCGAGCTGGAACTCGAGGACGATCTGATGTCGGCTCCGGTTTTCCGGCCATGAGCGATCCCCTGTCGAAGGCCGCGACCGCGACGGAGATCGCGGGCGCCGTTATGAGCGGCAAGGTCAAGGCCGCTGCCGTGATCGACGCCACCCTGAAGCGCATCGAGGCGGCGGAGCCCACGATCAACGCTTTCACCGACGTGGTTGCCACGCGCGCCCGCCAGCGTGCGGCGGAGATCGACGCCGGCCTGCATCGCGGGCCGCTGCTGGGCGTGCCCTTCGCGGTAAAGAACCTGTTCGACATCGCGGGTCTGCCGACGCGCGCGGGCTCGAAGATCAACGTCGATGGCCCGAAGGCCGAACGCGACGGGGCGCTGGTGCGCCGGCTCGAAGCGGCTGGCGCGATCCTGGTCGGCGGCCTCAACATGGGCGAATACGCCTATGACTTCACCGGCGAGAACGCCCACTACGGGCCTTCGCGCAATCCACACGATCCTACGCGCATGTCGGGAGGATCTTCCGGCGGCTCGGGCGCGGCAGTGGCGGCCGGGGAAGTCCCCCTGGCGCTGGGCTCCGATACCAACGGCTCGATCCGGGTTCCGTCCTCGCTCTGCGGCCTGTTCGGGCTGAAGCCGACCTATGGAAGGCTGAGCCGCGCCGGGTCCTTCCCCTTCGTGGATTCCTTCGACCATCTCGGTCCGATCGCCCGCTCGCCCGAGGATCTGGCGCTGTCCTTCGATGCCATGCAGGGCTGGGATTCGGACGATCCGGTCTGCACCGACCGGCCAACCGATCCGACCCTGCCGCGCCTGATCGAAGGCATCGACGGGCTGCGCATCGCCATTGCCGGCGACTATTTTGCCAAGGGCGGCGAGCCCGAGGCGTTCGAGGCCGTGGCGACCGTTGCCAAGGCGTTGGGCGCCACGAAGACCGTCGTGCTGCCCCAGGCGGCGGCGGCGCGCGCGGCGGCCTATGTCATCACCGCGATCGAAGGCGCGCAGCTCCATCTGCCGCGGCTGCGCACGCGGCCGCAGGATTTCGATCCGGACACGCGTGAGCGCTTCATGGCGGGCGCGCTCTTGCCCGGTGCCTGGTACGTGAAAGCCCAGCGCTTCCGCCGCCAGTATCGTGCCCACGTGCTGAAGCTGTTCGAACAGGTCGACGTGATCCTGGCCCCCGCCACGCCGTGCACGGCGCCGAAGCTCGGCCAGACCATGATGAAGCTGGACGGCGTCGAGCTGGCGGTGCGCGCCAATCTCGGCATCTACACCCAGCCGATCTCCTTCATCGGCCTGCCGGTCGCCGTGGCGCCCTTGCAGCGGCCGGGTGGTCTCCCGATCGGCGTGCAGCTCATCGCCAAGCCCTACAACGAACAGGCCGCGTTGCGCGTGGCCGCCCATCTGCAGAAGCTCGGCGTCGCCGCCGCGCCGCCTGCGTAAGGAGTAGTCATGGAGATCAACATCCCGGAAGTCGTCGCCGAGGTGACGGCCGCGTTCAATCGCTACGAGGCGGCGCTCAACAGCAACGACGTCGAGGTACTGGACGAACTCTTCTGGAAGAGCCCGCACACGCTGCGCTACGGCGTCGGCGAGCAGCTCTACGGGCACGACCAGATCGCCGCCTTCCGCTCGGGCCGCAATCCGCAGTTCGTGCCGAACCGCGACCTGCTGAAGCTCTGGATCGTCACCTACGGCCGCGACTTCGGCACGGCCAACTGCGAGTTCCAGCGGCACGGCGCGAGCAAGCCCGGCCGGCAGAGCCACACCTGGATGCGGACCCCGGAGGGTTGGCGCATCGTCGCCGCCCACGTGTCCCTGCTGGGCGAAGCGACGCCGATGAAGAGCTAGCAGGCCGTTGAAAACGTCGGGGTCAGGGCGAATAAACGAAACAAACGAAATAAACGAAACAACTGCAACGAATGTCGCACCCCCTGAATCCCGGGTCGCGGCGACCGTTGGCGCAACAATGTTGCTCGTTGGCACTCCTGAAAGCCTGTTACGACCGCCTGCTACGTTCTTTCGGCGCGCTGCCGGCGTAAGCTCGGCGGCATGAACAAGCTTCTCCTGACCCACGCCCCGCTCGCCCGGCGGCAATACTATGGAACCCGCGCCCTCACGCGACTGCAGGAGCTGGTCGAGGTCGTGCTGCATGAGGGCGAGGTGCCGCTCGATCCTCAGGACGTGATCGCGATGGCGCGCGGCGTCGACTTCATCGTTGCCGATCGCGCGACGGCGATACCGGCGATCGTGTTCGAAAGCCTGCCGGGGCTTCGGGTGGTGATGCGCAGCGCCATCGACATCCGCAATATCGACGTCGCGGCGGCCACGAAGGCGGGCGTGCTCGTGACCCATGCGGAAGCGGGCTTCGTCCCGTCGGTGGTCGAACTCGCGCTCGGGTTCCTGGTTGATCTGTCGCGAGGCATCACGCGGGCGGCAACGGTCTATCACGAAGGCCGCAAGCCGGAGATCAAGGTCGGCCGGCAGCTGGGCGGATCGACCGTCGGCATCATCGGCTACGGCCGCATCTCGCGCGCGCTGGCACCGGTGCTGGCTCAGCTCGGCATGACCGTGCTGGTGTCCGATCCCTATGCCCAGGTCGACGATCCCCGGTACGTGAAGCTGCCGATGGAGGACCTGCTGGCGAAGGCCGACTACGTGATCTGTCTCGCCATCGCCAACGAAGAGACCGAGAACCTGCTGGATGCCGCAGCCTTCGCCCGCATGAAGCCGGACGCCTTCTTCATCAACATGTCGCGCGGCAACCTGGTCGACGAGGCGGCCCTCGCGGAGGTTCTGCGCGCGGGAGGCATAGCCGGCGCGGCGATGGATGTCGGACGCGCACCTGACCAGATGCCGTCGCCCGAGCTGGCGCGCCTGCCCAACGTCATCGCGACGCCGCATATCGGCGGTCTGACGCCGCCTGCCAGCGAGAGCCAGGCGATGGACACGGTCCGTCAGGTCGAGGCGCTGGTGAAGGGCGAGGTGCCGCCCGACGCGGTCAATCTTGGGAGCTGGACCCGCCGGGGTTGAAAAGGCCCCTCGGCGGGCGCATGTGCAGTGAATGCGCACGCCGAAGGATCTGATCGCCGTCCATGTCCCGAGTGAGGATCTGGGCGACTACAACCTCACCCAGACCGGATGGTATGCGATGGATGACGGTGGCCATGTCATCATCGGGCCGTTCGAAAGCCTGGCGCAGTGCGACCGGGCGATGCGCGACCGGCTTGAGCAACAGAAGTCCTGAGCCGCAGAGGATAGGGCGCCGGCCTAGTTGCCGGGGCCGCGCTCCATCGAGAAGGGCTGCCAGCGCTGCAGCTTGGATTTCTCCAGCACCATCGGATTGACGCAGGCGCGCGGCCACCTGCCGCCCAGCACCAGGGCGAGTTCGGCGCCGACGCGACGCTTGCGTGCGGGATCGAAGCGGCTCGAGGCCGAGGCGACGTGGGCGGTCAGGATGACGTTGTCCATGCCGAGCAGGGGGTTGTTGTGGCCGACCGGCTCGGTCTCCAGCACGTCGAGGCCGGCGCCGGCGATCCAGCCTTCCTGCAGCGCCTTGATCATGGCCGGCTCGTCGACCGTCGAGCCGCGGCCGGTGTTCACGAACAGCGCCGTCTTCTTCATCTGGCGGAAGTGCTGTTCCTTCATCAGGTGATGGGCGTCCTTGGTGCCGGGCGCGTGCATGCTGACGATGTCGGATCGCTGCAGCAGCTCGTCATAGCCGACCGGCTGGACACCGTAGTCGGACATCACCAGTTCCTCGATATAGGGATCATAGGCCAGCATCTGGAAGCCGAACGGCGCGGCGCGCTTGGCGACGGCGCGGGCGACGTGGCCGAACGAGATGAAGCCCAGGGTCATGCCCATCAGGCGCGGGAACTGGTAGAGGTGCGGCCGGCCCTTGGCCCACTCGCCCTTGCGCACCATCTGGTCCTGCACCACCAGGCGCCGCCAGCTTGCCAGGATCAGTGTCATGGCATGGTCGGCCACTTCCTCGATGAAGGTGTCGGGAACGTTGGTGACCGGGATGCCGAGCTGGGTGGCCGTGTCCACGTCGACCGAATCGACACCGACGCTGCCCAGCGACACGACCTTCAGCTTCTTGCCTGCCTCGATCACCTTGGCGGTGATCCGGGGGCGGCCCTTGCCGTAGATGGCGTCGGCATCGGCTACCGCCTTGATGAGCTCGGCCTCGTCGCCCGAAACCTCGACGATTTCCGCGCCGATGGGGCCAAGGGTCTCCATTTCCAGCGAATGATCGGTTTTTCCCGGTCCCGTCGTCACGATCTTGAAACGCGCCACGTGTTGTCTCCTCCATCGATTTGGCGGCACTCTATCGCAATCCCGCCGCCGTCCAACCTCGGTGAATGAACATGCCTGCGTCCAAGAATGTCCTGTTGATCGTCGTCGACCAGTGGCGCGGGCTGATGCTGCCCAAGCTGGGCGCGGACTACCTGAAGCTGCCCAATCTCGACCGGCTGTGCGCCGAGGGCGTGACGTTCCGCAACCATTTCACCCAGGCCGTGCCCTGCGGCCCGGCGCGCGCCAGCCTGCTCACGGGCCAGTACATGATGAACCATCGCGCGGTGCAGAACACGATTCCGCTGTCCTCGCGCTTCACCAACCTGGCGCACGAGCTGCGGCGCGGCGGCTACGATCCCGCGCTCGTGGGCTATACGACGACGACGCCCGATCCGCGCCAGACCGCGCCCAACGATCCGCGCTTCTTCGTGCTGGGCGACATCATGGAGGGCTTCCATTCGGTCGGCGCCTTCGAGAACCGTGACGCCTATTTCGGCTGGATTGCCAGCCAGGGCTTCGAACTGCCGAAGACCCGCGAGGAGATCTGGCTGCCGCAAGGAGAGGCGGGCGCCGGCGCGACGGGGCGGCCGGCTGTCATTCCGAAGGAACTGTCCGACACCGCCTGGTTCACCGAGCGTGGCCTTGACTATCTGCGGGGGCGCGGCGGCAAGCCGTGGTTCCTGCATCTCGGCTACTACCGGCCGCATCCGCCGTTCATCGCGCCCGAGCCCTACAATTCCATGTATCGCCCCGAGGACATGCCGAAGCCGGTGCGCGCGGCGTCCGCGGCGGAAGAGGGCAAGCAGAACGCGCTGCTCGACTACTATGTGCGCAACATCAAGCAGGCGAGCTTCTTCCAGGACGGGCAGGCGCTCGGTTCGGACATGACCGAGGCCGAAGTGGCGCAGATGCGCGCCACCTATTGCGGCCTGATGAGCGAGATCGACGATCATCTGGGCCGCGTCTTCGACTATCTGAAGGACACGGGACAGTGGGACGACACGCTGATCGTCTTTACCTGCGACCATGGCGAGCAGGGCGGCGATCATCACCTGCTGGGCAAGATCGGCTACTTCGACGAATCCTATCGCATCCCGATGGTCATCCGCGATCCGCGGGCCGAGGCGAACGGTACCCGGGGCACGATCGTCGATCGCTTCACCGAGACGATCGACACCATGCCGACCCTCCTCGACTGGATGGGGCTGCCGGTGCCGCGCCAGTGCGACGGCCGCTCGCTGCTTCCCTTCTGCGAAGGCACGGTGCCGGCCGACTGGCGCACCGAGGTCCACTACGAGTTCGACTTCCGCGACCTCCATTACACCAAGCCTGAATCGGCGCTGGGTGTGCCGATGGACAAATGCTCGCTGGCCGTCGTGCAGGACGAAAAATTCAAGTACGTGCACTTCGCGGCCCTGCCGCCGCTCCTGTTCGACCTCGAAAAGGATCCCGGCCAGTTCGTCAACTGCGCCACCGATCCGGCCTATGCGGCCACGGTCGCCGACTATGCCCGCAAGATGCTGGACTGGCGGCTGGGCTATGCCGAGCGGACCCTCACGGGCTATCGCGCCACGCCGCAGGGGTTGGAGGTGCGCGCGGCCTGAGCCGGGGCTAAGCTCGGCAGCATGAAAGAGGAAACCTACCGTCGTCCTGCCGCGGGGCATCACCCGCCCAATCTCTCGCCGGCCTACAAGTCGACGGTCAGCCGATCGCCCTCGAAGCCGGCGATCGTGCTGCCGCACACGCTGTCGGAGATCACAGGGCCGCTGCTGCGCGAGGAGCGGCTCGATGCCGGCGAGAACGATCTCACCCGTAAGCGCATGGGCGCGCCGCTCGGCGAACGCATCATCGTGCACGGTCGCGTCCTCGACGAGGACGGCCGGCCAGTCCCTGAGGCGGTGGTCGAGATCTGGCAGTGCAACGCGGCCGGTCGCTACCACCATCCCGGCGACCAGCACGATGCGCCGCTCGATCCGAATTTCTACGGTGGCGGCCGCGCCCGCGCCGATGCCGACGGCAACTACAGGTTCATCACCATCAAGCCCGGCGCCTATCCGTGGGGCAACCACCACAATGCCTGGCGGCCGGCGCATATCCATTTCTCGCTGTTCGGGCCCGCCTTCGCCACGCGCCTGATCACGCAGATGTATTTCCAGGACGATCCGCTTCTGGCCTTCGACCCGATTTACAACTCGGTGCCGGAAGGCGCGCGGGAACGGCTGCAGGCCGCCTTCGACATGGACGCGACGCAGCCGGGCTGGGCGCTGGGATATCGCTTCGACATCGTGCTGCGCGGCCGCGACGCCACGCCGATGGAGAACCCATGAGCCGCGCGCTGACGCCGTCGCAGACGATCGGCCCGTTCTATTTCGGCACCGTCACGAACGCCTATCGCCAGGACCTGGCGGTGCCCGGCGTCGCGGGCGAGAAGATCGAGATCGCGCTCACCTTGCACGACGCTGAGGGCGCGATCGTGCCGGACGGCCTGCTCGAGATCTGGCAGGCCAACAGCCACGGCCGCTACAACCACCCTGAGGATCGCCGCAATCTGCCGCTCGATGTCGGCTTCGAAGGCTTCGGCCGGGCGTCGACCGACACGACGGGCTGCGCGCGCTTCGGCACGGTGAAGCCCGGTCGCGTGCCGTGGCCGGCGGGCGGACTGCAGGCGGCGCACATCAACATCTCCGTGTTTGCGCGCGGTGTCCTCAATCGCCTCGCGACCCGGCTCTACTTCGAGGGCGATCCGGCGCTGGCCGAGGATCCTGTGCTGAAGCTCGTCGATCCCGCGCGGCGCGCCACCCTGATTGCCACACGTGATGAGGCAGGCGTCTGGCGGCTGCCTCTTTATCTGGGCGGCGCCCACGAAACCGTCTTCTTCGACTGCTGACCGCATGGCCGGCCGTCTCGTCACTGCCTTGGGTTCGTCGTTTGCGACGGCCGAAGCCTTTTCCGACACAGCCACCTTGCGCCACATGCTTCGCTTCGAAGCCGCGCTTGCCGTGGCAACGGCGGCCGCCGGTCTGATCCCCAAGCGCGCGGCCTCCGTGATCGTGACGGCGTGCGATGCCTCGCTCTACGATCCGGCACCGCTCGGCGAGGCGGCGCGCCGGACGGCGACGCTGACGGTGCCACTGGTGAAGGCGCTGACCCAGGAAGTCGCCCGGCGCGACGCCAGCGCCGCGGACTATGTCCATTGGGGCGCGACCAGCCAAGATGTCCTCGACACCGCGATGGTGCTGCAACTCGGCGAGGCGGTGCCGCCGCTCCTGAAGGCGCTCGACGGCATCGTCTCTGCCTTGGCGCGCCAGGCAAGGAAGCATCGTGCAACGCCCATGCTGGGCCGCACCCTGTTGCAGCCGGCCACGCCGCTCGCGCTCGGGCAGAAGATCGCGGGCTGGGCTTCCGACATCGACCGCGCCAGGCGGCGGCTCACGGAGAGTTTCGGCGAAACGCAAATCGTGCAGTTCGGCGGCGCCTCGGGAAGCCTGACGGCGCTGGGTCCGGAAGCCGAACAGGTGATGAAGGTGCTGGCGAAGCAGTTGAAGCTCGCACTGCCGCCGGGACCGTGGTTCACGCAACGGGTCCGGGTCGCGGCCTTCGCGCAGGATTGCGCGCTGGTCGTCGGGGCGCTCGCCAAGGCCTCGCGCGACATTGCGCTGATGATGCAGTTCGAAGTCGGTGAGGCCTCCGAGCCGTCGGGGCCGGGGCGCGGCAGCTCTTCGACCATGCCGCACAAGCGCAATCCGGTCGGCGCGGCCCTCGTGCTGTCGGCCGCGACGCGGGCGCCGATGCTGGCGGCAACCATCGTGTCGGCCATGCCTCAGGAACACGAGCGTGCACTCGGCGGCTGGCAGGCCGAATGGCCGACGCTCGCGGCGCTCGTTGAAACATTGGGATCGGCCGTCGAGGTGATGGCAGAGGTCGCGTCGGGTCTCACCATCGATACAGCGGCGCTGCAGGACAATATGGACGCCGCCGAGGCCGCCGTGCTGGCCGAGCGCGCGACGTTTCTGCTGGCCCGGAAGATGGGGAAGCGGGAGGCGCATGCTCTGGTCGAGCAGGCGCTGGCCAAGGGCGGATCCTTCGCCCAGGCGCTGGGTCGGCTCGAAACCGAGCTGGCCGACCTTACGGCCCTGGTTGGTTATTCGCCCAAGTTCGTCAATCGGCTGCTGGCGGACCTGAAGCGGAGGTGATCCGCGGGGCGGTGCTGCCCACTCTGGCACGGGAGTCGCATGCCCATGGCAGGCATTTCCCCGTCTGGAGGCGACCATGAAGCTCTCGCGCCGTTCGTTGTTGGCTGGAACGACAGCGCTTTCCCTGCCTGGGGGCGCCTGGGCGCAGGAAAAGATCGTTCGCTACGGCATCCCGATGACCGACATTCCGCTGACGACGGGCCAGCCGGATCGCGGCGCCAATGCCTATCAATATACCGGCCTCACCCTCTACGATCCGTTGATTGCCTGGGAACTCGACGTGTCGGACCGGCCGGGCAAGATGATCCCGGGACTCGCGACCGAGTGGAAGGTCGGCGACGCGGACAAGACGTTGTGGACCTTCAAGCTGCGCGACGGCGTGAAATTCCATGACGGATCGGCCTTCGACGCCGATGCGGTGATCTGGAACTTCGAGAAGATCTTCAACAAGGATGCCGCGCAGTTCGACCAGCGCCAGGCCGCCCAGGTGCGGCCGCGCCTGCCAAGCATGGTCAGCTATCGCAAGACCGCTCCAATGGAAGTCGAGATCAAGACCAAGTCCGTCGACTCGCTCTTCCCCTATCAGTTGCTGTGGTTCCTGGTCTCGAGCCCGGCGCAGTGGGAGAAGGTCGGCCGGGACTGGAACAAGTTTGCCTCCGCGCCCGCGGGTACCGGTCCGTTCAGGCTCGCCCGGCTGGTGCCGCGCGAGCGGGCCGAACTGGTGAAGAACGAGGAGTACTGGAACCCCAAGCGCATGCCCAAGGTCGATCGCATCGTCCTGATCTGCGCGCCCGAGGATTCCGGTCGCAGTGCCGCACTGATCTCAGGCGCCTTCGACATGATCGATGCGCCGGGGCCCGACATCATCGATCGCCTGAAGCAGAGCGGGGCGCGCATCAGCACCAACGTCACGCCGCATGTCTTCAACTATCACCCTTCGCTGGTCGAGGGCTCGCCCTGGACCGACATCAGGGTGCGCAAGGCCGCCAATCTCGCGATCGACCGCGACGCGATCGTCAAGCTGCTCAACGGGCTGGTGCAGCCTGCCTATGGCGAGGTCGACCGGACGAGCCCCTGGTTCGGCAAGCCCACCTTCGAGATCAAGTACGCGCCGGAC
This sequence comes from Reyranella sp., assembly GCF_965279625.1. Classification (GTDB taxonomy): domain Bacteria; phylum Pseudomonadota; class Alphaproteobacteria; order Reyranellales; family Reyranellaceae; genus Reyranella. The sequence goes on along the minus strand of NZ_OZ257251.1, from coordinate 2,337,728 downwards.
GCGGCGCGCAAGCTGATGACCGAGGCTGGCTACGGCAAGGCCAATCCGATGAAGGCCAGGATCACCATCCAGGCCGGCGGCACCAACCAGATGGTCAACGAAGCCATCCAGGAGATGCTGAAGGAGAGTTTCATCGCCATCGACTTCAAGCCCGTCGAACTCGAGGCGCTGATGACGGGGTGGCGGGGCGGCGCCAAGGCCGAGATGAACAAGGACGTGACCGCGACCAACGTCACCCACGTCACATCCGATCCCTTCTACGCGGTGAACCGCTTCTTCGCCTCGGACCAGGTGGCGCCGGTCGGCGTGAACTGGAGCAGCTACAAGAATCCCGAGGTCGACCGGCTGGTGGTCGAACTGCAGAACACGTTCGACCCCGCCAAGCAGGATGCCCTGGCAGCGCAAATCCACGCCAAGGCCGTGGACGATGCCGTGATGATCTGGATCTATCACGACAGGACACCGCGCGCCCTGTCGGCGCGGATCAAGTCGTACACCCAGGCCCAGAGCTGGTTCCAGGACCTGGCGTTGGTGGCGATGTAAGAACTCCGAAGCCAGAAACATTCGTCGTCTCAGGGCGGGGGTTACACCGCCCGAACGGGAGCACCGAAGGTGCGGAGCGGAGAGACCTTCGCTCTGCCAAAAGCCGGCAAGTCGTGGAGAGAGATCTCCGCTCCGCGCTGCGCGCTCCGGTCGAGATGACGGAGTGTTTGTTAAACGTACTCGACCTTCAGGATCTCGATCTCTTCCTCGCCGCCGGGGGTGTTCATCCGCACGGAGTCGCCTTCGTTCGCCCGCATGACGGCGCGGGCGATGGGCGAGATCCAGCTGACGTGGCCGCGGGCGGGATCGACCTCGTCGACTCCCACGATCTTGACCGTGCGTTCCTCGTCCTTCGAATTCACGTAGGTGACGGTGGCGCCGAAGAACACCCGGTCGGTCTTGGGGCGCTTGGCCGGATCGACGACCTCGGAGCGCTCCAGCCGCTTGCTGAGGAAGCGGATGCGGCGGTCGATCTCGCGCAGGCGCTTCTTGCCATAGAGATAGTCGCCGTTCTCCGAGCGGTCGCCGTTGGCGGCAGCCCAGGACACGACCTGTACGACTTCGGGCCGCTCCTTGCGCATGAGCGTCATCAGTTCCTCACGCATGCGCTCGAAGCCCTGCGGGGTCATGTAATTCTTGGCGCCGGGAGGCAATCCGCCGACATCGTCGGGCAGGTCGTCCTCGTCGCCGTCGTCGCTTTCCTTGGTGAAGGCCTTGCTCATTTCGATCCTTAATCTATCAAGTCGGGGCCGATGACCACCAGTCTCTCCCCCCGCATGCAGCGCGCTTCCGGCGAAAGCCGGGTCACCTTCGACCTGCGGGACGGCAAGACACGCCTGGGCGATCTCTATCAACGCGACCCCTGCCGGGTTTTGTTCCCAAAATCCGAGCCGGGCGAACCGCCGCAGGCCGTGATGATCACCACCTCGGGCGGCGTGACGGGCGGCGATGCCCTGAAGATGGCGGTCGAGATCGGACCCGGAGCGGAGGCGGTAGCGACTACGCAGGCGGCCGAGAAGATCTACCGGGCCTCGCGGGGGAGCGCTCCCTGCACGATCGACGTCGACGTGCGGGTGGCCGAGGGCGCGACGCTCGACTGGCTGCCGCAGGAGACCATCGTGTTCGAGGGCGCGCGTTTGAAGCGCCGGACGGTGGCCGAAGTGGTCGAAGGCGGCTCGCTTTTCGCCTGCGAGATGGTGGTCCTTGGCCGCGGCGCTTCGGGCGAACGCTTCACGTCCGGCCTGCTGCTCGACGCCTGGTCGGTGCGCCGTCCCGGTCGTCTGGTCTGGACCGATACCTTACGCGTCGAAGGCGAGACACCGGACGGCGCCGGTTTCGGGGCGGCCAATGCTCTGGCGACCGTGATCGGCGTGTGGGATGCGCCCCAAACGCATTTCGAGAAGGCCCGCGCCTTGCTCGAAGCTGCAGACCAGGTGCGGGCGGGCGTCACCGTCGTGAACGGCATCCTGGTGGCGCGTCTGCTCGGGGAAGCGACCGCTGTGCGCCATGCGACGATCCGGTTCCTGACCGAGTTTCGCGGCCGTCGTCTGCCTCGCGTTTGGCATGTTTGATGCAAACCCGGTCGCGCTATAGTCGGGTCCAACCGGCAGGGGGAAACGGTCGATGAATCTGACGCCGCGCGAGAAGGACAAGCTGCTGGTGGCCATGGCAGCCATTGTGGCGCGCCGCCGCCTGGAGCGCGGCGTGAAGCTCAACTATCCCGAGGCCGTGGCTTTGATCACCGATTTTGTCGTCGAGGGTGCGCGCGATGGCCGCTCGGTCGCCGACCTGATGCGCGACGGAGCGCATGTGATCTCGCGGGGCCAGGTCATGGACGGCATCGCCGACATGCTGGCCGAAATCCAGGTCGAGGCGACCTTTCCCGACGGCACCAAGCTCGTCACCGTCCATGCGCCGATTCGTTGAGGAGAGACGCCATGATTCCAGGTGAGATCCTTCCGGCCGACGGCGAACTCGAGCTCAACAAGGGCCGCAACCCGATCACCATCGAGGTCGCCAATACCGGCGACCGGCCGATCCAGGTCGGCAGCCACTATCATTTCTTCGAGACCAACGACGCGCTGAAGTTCGACCGCAAGCGGACCAAGGGCATGCGGCTCGACATCGCCGCCGGCACCGCCGTGCGCTTCGAGCCGGGCCAGTCGCGCACCGTGCGGCTCACGCCCTACATGGGTGGGCGCGAGAGCCATGGCTTCCAGGGGCGCGTCGGCGGCAAGCTGGGACCGATCGCCAAGGTTGGACCCTCGAACGAAGGCGCGACCCGCATCTCGCGCTCGGCCTATGTCCACATGTTCGGTCCCACCGTGGGCGACAAGGTGCGGCTCGCGGATACCGAGCTCTTCATCGAGGTCGAGAAGGACCACACGATCTACGGCGAGGAAGTGAAGTTCGGCGGCGGCAAGGTGATTCGCGATGGCATGGGCCAGAGCCAGCGCACGCGCGCGCAGGGCGCCGTCGACACCGTCATCACCAATGCGCTGATCGTCGATCACTGGGGCATCGTGAAGGCCGATATCGGCCTCAAGGGCGGGGTGATCGTCGCGATCGGCAAGGCCGGCAACCCCGACGTCCAGCCGGGTGTCGACATCATCATCGGTCCCGGCACCGAAGCGATCGCGGCCGAAGGCAAGATCATCACCGCGGGCGGCATCGACTGCCACATCCATTTCATCTGCCCGCAGCAGATCGACGACGCGCTCTACAGCGGCGTGACCACGATGATGGGCGGCGGCACCGGCCCGGCGCATGGCACGCTGGCGACGACCGTGACGCCCGGCCCCTGGCACATGGGCCGCATGCTGCAGGCCGCCGAAGGCTTGCCGATGAATCTCGGCTTCTTCGGCAAGGGCAACACGAGCAAGCCGGCCGGCCTCAAGGAGCAGATCGAGGGCGGCGCCTGCGGCCTCAAGCTGCACGAGGACTGGGGCACCACGCCCGCCGCCATCGACAATTGCCTCAGCGTCGCCGACCGCTACGACGTCCAGGTCGCGATCCACACCGATACGCTGAACGAGTCGGGCTTCGTCGAGACGACGCGCGCCGCCTTCAAGGGCCGCACCATCGCGACCTTCCACACGGAAGGCGCGGGCGGCGGCCATGCGCCCGACATCATCCGGTTGGCCGGCGAGAAGAACGTCCTGCCCAGCTCGACCAATCCGACGATGCCCTACACGGTGAACACCGTGGACGAGCATCTCGACATGCTGATGGTCTGTCATCATCTCGATGCCGCCATCCCGGAAGACGTGGCCTTCGCCGAGAGCCGCATCCGCAAGGAGACCATCGCGGCGGAGGATATCCTCCACGATATGGGCGCCTTCTCGATGATGTCGTCCGACAGCCAGGCGATGGGCCGGGTCGGCGAGGTCGTGATCCGCACCTGGCAGACCGCCGACAAGATGAAAAAGCAGCGCGGCCGCCTGAAGGAGGAGAAGGGCGACAACGACAATTTCCGCGTCAAGCGCTACGTCGCCAAGTACACGATCAATCCCGCCATCACCCACGGCATCGCCAAGCATGTCGGCTCGGTCGAAGTCGGCAAGCGCGCCGATCTCGTGATGTGGTCGCCGGCCTTCTTCGGCGCCAAGCCCGACATGGTGCTGATCGGCGGCTCGATCGTCGCGGCTCCCATGGGCGATCCCAATGCCTCGATCCCGACGCCGCAGCCGGTCCACTACCGGCCGATGTTCGGCGCTTTCGGGCGCAGCCTGGTGATGAGTCCCGTGCTGTTCGTCAGCCAGGCCGCCATTACCCAGGGCGTCGCCAAGAAGTGGGGACTCACCCGCTCGCTGCTTCCGGTGAAGGGCACGCGCAAGATCGGCAAGAAGAACATGATCCACAATTCGACCTGCCCGAAGATCGACGTCGATCCCGAGACCTACGAGGTGCGGGCCGATGGCGAGCTGTTGACCTGCGAGCCGGCGACGTCGCTGCCGATGGCGCAAAGGTATTTTCTGTTCTAGGCACAGCGCATGCGACCCCAAGATTGTCATCCCGAGCGTAGCGAGGGACCCTTCCTGTTGTTTCAAAGGTCCCTCGCTGCGCTCGGGATGACAATGGATGAGAGTTGCGCGAGGGCATGCCAATGAAGCGCGCCATCGAGGTCGTGCGTGCCGGCGGTTGGCCGGCCTCCGAGCGCACCGACACCGTCACCCTGCTGTTCGACGACCGTTACCGGCGCCGCCTGCGGATGCTGGGCGACGACGGGCTCGACTTTCTGCTCGACCTGGTCGAACCCGTGGTGCTGCACACTGGCGACGGGCTGCGGCTGGAGGAGGGCGGCTTCGTCGAGGTGAAGGCCGCCGACGAGGATCTCGTCGAGGTGCGCGGGCGCGATGCCGCGGCGTTCGCGCGTCTCGCCTGGCATCTCGGCAATCGCCACCTGCCGACGCAGATCGACAGCGATCGCATCCTGATCCGCGACGATCACGTCATCGTCGACATGCTGAAGGGCCTCGGCGCCGAGGTGCGCAAGGTCCGCGCCCCCTTCGATCCGGAGGGCGGCGCCTACGGCCAGCACAATCACGACACCGGTCATCGCCACGGTGAGCTGCACGCGGAGCGTCATGGCTAGCGACCCGCTGTATAGGCTGCTTGCCTGGCTCTCGCCCTCCTATCCGATCGGCGCCTTCAGCTACAGCCACGGCGTCGAGACTGCGGTGGAAGAGGGGTTGATCCGGGACCGCGCCACGCTGGTGGCGTGGCTGGACAGCGTCCTGCGGCGCGGCACCGGCGCCGTCGACGGCGCCCTGTTCGCGGCGGGCTGGCGGGCGGTCGGCGCGGCCGACTGGCCTGGGTTCGACGCCATTGCCGAGCGCGCCGCTGCCTGGCGCGGCACCTCGGAAATGGCGCTGGAATCGCGCCAGCAGGGCGGCTCGTTCCTCTCCATCACCCGGACGGCCTGGCCGCATGCCGCCCTCGACGAGGCCCACCAGCGCCTCGACGGCGAGCTGGCCCTGCCGGTCGCCGTGGCGCTCGCCGCCGCGGCCCATGGCATCGCGCTCGAACAGGCGCTGGCGGCCTATCTCCATGCCTTCACGGCCAACCTGATCTCGGCCGCACTGCGCGCCGTGCCGCTCGGTCAGACCGACGGCCAGGTCGCCTTGGCTGCGCTCGAAGATTCGGTCAACGAAACGACCCGGGCCGCCATCGCGGTCGACTCCCTGGACGAGGTCGGGACGGCGGCGCCGCTCCTCGACTGGTGCTCGCTCCGTCACGAAACCCAGTACACGCGGCTTTTTCGTTCATGACAGCCCTGATGGCTCTTCTTCTCACGATCGGCGTCGGCGCCATTGCCGTCATCCATGTGGTTTGGGGGCTGGGTAGCCACTGGCCGGAGGCGAGTGAGGAGGCCCTGGCCCGGAGCGTCGTCGGTGACGGACGCCGCCGCATGCCGCCGGCCTGGCAGTGCTTCCTGGTGGCGCTCGTCCTCGCCGTGATGGCCCTATGGCCCTGGTACGTGCTGGGTCGTATCGACCAGCCTGCGGTGTTGGCGGGCACCTACATGATCGCCGGCATCTTCGCGGCGCGCGGGATCGCGGGCTTCAGCCATCGCTGGCGGGCGCATTTCACCATCGAACCGTTTGCCACGCGCAACAGACGATACTATTCGCCTTACTGCCTGTTGCTCGGCGTGGGATATATCGCCCTGGTGGCTGGAGAACTGGACAAATGAGCCTTCGTGGTCCGCTCAGAGTGGGGGTCGGCGGCCCTGTCGGATCGGGCAAGACTGCGCTCGTCGAACGCCTGTGCAAGCGCATGCGCGATCTCTACGACATCGCCGTCGTCACCAACGACATCTACACCAAGGAAGACGCCGAGTTCCTGACCCGTGCCGGCGCGCTGGCGCCCGAGCGCATCGTCGGGGTCGAGACGGGCGGTTGCCCGCACACGGCCATCCGCGAGGACGCCTCGATCAATCTCGCCGCCGTTTCGGATATCGTGCGCAAGTGGCCGGATCTCGAGGTCATCTTCGTCGAATCCGGCGGCGACAATCTCGCCGCGACCTTCTCGCCGGAGCTGGCCGATCTCACGATCTACGTGATCGACGTCTCCGCCGGCGAGAAGATCCCGCGCAAGGGCGGGCCCGGCATCACGCGGTCGGACTTGCTGGTCATCAACAAGATCGACCTGGCGCCGCTGGTCGGGGCCGACCTTGGCGTCATGGACCGCGACGCCCGCAGGATGCGCGGCCAACGGCCTTTCATTTTCTCCAATCTCAAGGAGAATAAGGGCCTGGAAGACATCGCGGCCTTCATCGTACGGCAAGGCGGACTGCCTGCACGGCTGAACTAGAAGATAGGAGCACTCAATGAACATTCGAACGATCCGCTTGGCGGTTTTGCTCGTTATGGTGGCAAGCCCGGTGCTGGCCCATCCGGGGCATGAGACCTCGGGATTCGCTCATCCCTTTACCGGCGTCGATCACCTGCTGGCGATGATCGGTGTTGGCATATGGGCCTCCTTGCTGGCCGTGAAGCGCCCGGCGGCCGCGTATCTCGTGCCGGCTTCCTTCATCGCGATGATGCTCGTCGGAGCAGCTGCCGGATTCGCGGGCATCAAACTGCCTCTGGTGGAGGCGGTGATCGTCGCATCGGTGCTGATGCTAGGCGCACTCATCATAGCTGCAGTGCGTGTGCCGTCTGCGTTGGCCATGGCTGTCGTTGGACTTTTTGCGGTGTTCCACGGCTACGCGCACGCCACGGAAGCGCCCGCGAGCGGGACTGCCCTCTACATTCTGGGCTTCGTTGCGGCCACGGCCTTGCTGCACGCTGCAGGCCTGGGACTCGGCTGGGTTGCACGCCGCGCCGTCGGCGACCTGGGATTGCGCGCCTTGGGCGGCGCGGTGATGGCCGGGGGCGCGCTCGTCCTGATCGCCAACTAATCCTTATCCCAAGGGCATCCGGCGGGTTTGGCACGACTTTCGCATTCCTTGAATTCCGGCGGGGAGAGTCCGTCGAAAGACAAGGAGAGCGGGATGAAATTGGGAACACTCATGCGGACGGGCCTCGTTGCCGCCGGCCTCGTGGCCAGCGCGGCGACCAGCGCGTTCGCCCAGGCGGGGGAGACGATCAAGGTCGGTATCCTCCATTCACTGTCGGGCACGATGGCGATCAGCGAGACGACCCTGAAGGACGTCGTGCTGATGATGATCGAGGAGCAGAACAAGAAGGGCGGCCTTCTGGGCAAGAAGCTCGAGGCCGTGGTGGTCGACCCGGCGTCGAACTGGCCGCTGTTCGCCGAGAAGGCGCGCGAGCTGCTGCAGAAGGAAAAGGTCGCCGTGGTGTTCGGCTGCTGGACCTCGGTCAGCCGCAAGTCCGTGCTGCCGGTGTTCGAGGAGCTGAACGGCATCCTCTTCTACCCGGTCCAGTACGAGGGCCAGGAGAGCCAGCGTAACGTGTTCTACACCGGCGCCGCGCCGAACCAGCAGGCGATCCCGGCCGTCGACTACCTGATGAGCAAGGACGGCGGCGAAGTGAAGCGCTGGGTCCTGGCCGGTACCGACTACGTCTATCCGCGCACGACCAACAAGATCCTCGAGGCGTACCTGCTCCAGAAGGGCGTCGCGAAGGAAGACATCATGATCAACTACACGCCGTTCGGTCATTCCGACTGGCAGTCGATCGTGGCCGACATCAAGAAGTTCGGCTCGGCCGGCAAGAAGACCGCCGTCGTGTCGACCATCAACGGCGACGCCAACGTTCCCTTCTACAAGGAACTCGGCAACCAGGGCATCAAGGCCAAGGACATCCCGGTCGTGGCCTTCTCGGTCGGCGAAGAAGAGCTCGCCGGCATCGACACCAAGCCGCTGGTCGGCCATCTCGCGGCCTGGAACTACTTCCAGTCGGTCAAGGATCCGACCAACGCGGAGTTCATCAAGACCTGGCAGGCCTTCACGAAGAACGCGAAGCGCGTGACCAACGATCCGATGGAAGCTTCGGTGATCGGCTTCAACATGTGGGTCGAGGCGGTCAAGAAGGCCGGCACGACCGATCCCGACAAGGTGATCGACGCGATCATCGGCATCAAGGTCCCCAACCTGACGGGTGGTGTCTCCGAGATGCTGCCGAACCATCACATCACCAAGCCGGTGCTGATCGGCGAGATCGAGGGCAATGGCCAGTTCGACGTGGTGTGGAAGACTCCCGGCCTCGTCCCGGGCGCCGCGTGGTCGCCGATCCTCGACGACTCCAAGAACCTGAAGGCTGATTGGACGAAGCCCGTGAACTGCGGAAACTTCGACACCGTCGCCAACAAGTGCATCGGCAAGGCGGCCAAGTAGGTCGACGCGCAGGACTCACAGGACGGGGCGACTTTGTTGGTCGCCCCGTTTCCATCTCCCGGGGTTAAGTCACAGCACATGCTTCTTTATCGACCGTTCTCGGTCCTGCTCTCCGTGCTGGCGTCGCTGGCACTGGCCGGAGCGGCCCTCGCGGCCGACCTCACGGCCCTCGTCGGGAATCTGACCTCCGGCGGTTTGGGCGAGCGCGAGGCGGCGATCACTGCGCTGGCGACGTCGGGCGACGAACGCGCCGCGCCGATCCTCGAAGCCCTGGGGGCCGGGCAGCTCTATATCCGAAATTCCGACAAGCTCGTGGTCATCGGCAAGGTCGACGGCAACAGGCTGGCGCTGAGCGAAGCGATCTCCGGCAAGCCGGCGGGCAGTGCCGTCGAGGCCGACCTGGAACGCGTGAGGGTCAACAACCGCCTGCGCGGCACGATCGAGGCCGCGGTCGGTTCGCTCACCCTGATGAGCCCCAATGCCAAGGTCCGGCTCAACGCCGCCGACGCGCTCTTCAAGCGCCGCGATGCCACGGCTCTGGCGGCCCTCGACCAGGCGCTGGCCACCGAAAAGGATCCCGGCATCAAGCGCGCGATGAGCGAGGCGCGTGCCGCCATCGTGCTCGCGACCCCTGATTCGCCGTCGGCGCAGAAGCTCGCCGCGATCGGCGTGGTTCGTGACCGTGCCGACCGCGATTCGCTGGGCATTCTCAAGACCGTCGCTGCCAGCTCCGACGGCGAGGTCAAGACGGCTGCCACGGCGGCGGCCGATTCGATCGAGCAGACGCTGGCCGCCTGGCAGATGGCGCAGAACGTCTGGTACGGCATCTCTCTCGGCTCCGTGCTGCTGCTGGCCGCCATCGGCCTCGCCATCACCTTCGGCACCATGGGCGTGATCAACATGGCGCATGGCGAGATGGTCATGCTTGGCGCCTACACGACCTTCGTCGTCCAGGAAGTCATCCGCACCTCGGCGCCGCATCTGTTCGACGTCTCGCTGGTGATCGCGCTGCCGCTCGCCTTCCTCGTCTCGGGTGCCATCGGCATCCTGATCGAACGCACCATCATCCGCTTCCTTTATGGCCGCCCGCTCGACACGCTGCTTGCGACCTGGGGACTGTCGCTCGTGCTGCAGCAGGCGGTGCGCTCGATCTTCGGCTCGTCCAACCGCGAGGTCGGGGCGCCGTCGTGGATGTCGGGGGCCTTCCAGCTTGGCCAGCTCAACATCACCTATGGACGCCTCTGGATCGTGGTGTTCGCGTTGATCGTGTTCGCCTCGCTGATCCTGCTGCTGCGCAAGACGCCGCTCGGCCTCTACATGCGCGCCGTCACGCAGAACCGGCCGATGGCGTCGGCCGTCGGCATCCGCACGCCGCGGGTCGACGCGCTGACCTTCGGCCTCGGCTCCGGCATCGCCGGCCTGGCGGGCGTGGCGCTGAGCCAGATCGACAATGTCAGCCCCAACCTCGGTCAGGGCTACATCATCGACTCCTTCATGGTGGTGGTGTTCGGTGGCGTCGGAAACCTGTTCGGCACCCTGATCGGAGCGTTGACGCTCGGCGTCGTGAACAAGTTCCTCGAACCCTACGCCGGCGCCGTGCTGGGCAAGATCCTGGTGCTGGTGTTCATCATCCTCTTCATCCAGCGCCGGCCGCGCGGGTTGTTCGCGCTGAAGGGACGTTCGGTCGAATAATGGTCACACGGTTCCTCTGGCAGGGCATGACCCGTAACCTGCGCCTCTTCGTCCTGCTGGTTCTGGCGGTCGGCATCCTCGTGCCGCTGTCGAACCTGCTGCTGCCGGTCGACAGTGCCTTTCGCATGCCGTCCTGGGCGGTACAGCTCGTCGGCAAGTATCTCTGCTACGCCTCGCTGGCGCTGGCCGTCGATCTCGTCTGGGGCTTCTGCGGCATCCTCACGCTCGGCCATGCCGCCTTCTTCGCGCTCGGCGGCTACTGCATGGGCATGTACCTGATGCGCCAGATCGGCACGCGCGGCGTGTACGGCAATCCCCTCCTGCCGGACTTCATGGTGTTCCTGAACTACAAGGAACTGCCCTGGTTCTGGCACGGCTTCGACAGCTTCTGGTTTGCTGCACCGATGATCGTGCTGGTGCCGAGCCTGCTCGCGCTGGGGCTCGGCTGGTTCGCCTTCCGCAGCCGCGTCACCGGCGTCTATCTGTCCATCATCACCCAGGCGATGACCTTCGCCCTGCTGCTGGCCTTCTTCCGCAACGACATGGGGCTGGGCGGCAACAACGGCCTGACCGACTTCAAGGACATCCTCGGCTATTCGGTCCAGTCCGACACGACGCGCGCCGTGCTGTGCTTTGTCTCGGCCCTCGCGCTGGCGATCTTCCTGGTGATCTCGGCGGCCGTTGTCGGCTCGCGCTTCGGCAAGGCCCTGACCGCGGTACGCGACGCCGAGAGTCGGATGCGGTTCCTGGGCTACCGGGTCGAGCGCTACAAGCTGTTCGTCTTCGTGCTGTCGGCGGCAATGGCCGGCATCGCGGGCGCGCTCTACGTGCCGCAGGTCGGCATCATCAATCCCGGTGAGTTCTCGCCCGGCAATTCGATCGAGGCGGTGCTGTGGGTCGCGGTCGGTGGGCGGGGCACGCTGATCGGGCCGGTGATCGGCGCCTTCATCGTGAATTTCGGCAAGACCTGGCTCACCGGCGCGCTGCCGGAGGTCTGGCTGTTCGCGCTCGGCGCCCTGTTCATCGTCGTGACGCTGCTGCTGCCCAAGGGCGTCGTCGGCCTGTGGAACCAGTTCAGGAATCGATCGCGCGAGCGACAGGCGAGGGCTGCGGCATGAAGGCCCCCGGCATCACTCACGCGCGCTCCACGTCGGCGCTTCTCTATCTCAGCGGCGTCAGCGTCTCGTTCGACGGCTTCAAGGCGCTGAACAATCTCTCCCTCCTGATCGAGCCCGGTGAGATGCGGGCGATCATCGGGCCCAATGGCGCCGGCAAGACCACCATGATGGACGTGATCACCGGCAAGACCCGGCCCGACTCGGGCGAGGTGGTGTTCGACGGCAGGGCCGACCTCACCAAGCTCGACGAGGCCAGCATCGCCACACTCGGCATCGGCCGCAAATTCCAGAAGCCCACCGTGTTCGACAACCACACGGTGCGCGACAATCTCCTGCTGGCGCTGGCCGGCATGCGGGGCTGGTACCAGTTGCTCATGGCGGCGCCCAGCAAGGCCGAGAACGACCGGCTGGAGGAGATCCTGTCGATCATCCGCATGGGACCGCAGCAGCACATGCTGGGCGCCCGGCTCAGCCACGGCCAGAAGCAGTGGCTCGAGATCGGCATGCTGCTGGCGCAGAATCCCAAGCTGATGCTGGTCGACGAGCCGGTCGCCGGCATGACCGACGTCGAGACCGAGACCACCGCGCAGGTGCTGCGCGAGGTCAACAAATCGCATTCGGTCGTCGTGGTCGAGCACGACATGAGCTTCGTGCGCGCTCTCGGCGTCAAGGTGACCGTGCTGCACGAGGGCTCGACCCTGGCCGAGGGTTCGCTCGACCAGGTGAGCGCCGACCCGCGTGTTGTCGAAGTGTATCTCGGACGATGACGATGCTTTCAGCCCAGAACGTCAATCTCTACTACGGCGCTGCCCAGGCGCTGCGCGGCGTGTCGCTGACGGCCACGATCGGTCGCGTCACCTGCCTGCTCGGGCGCAACGGCGTCGGCAAGACCAGCCTGCTGCGTGCGATCTCCGGCATGCAGTCGATTGCTTCGGGAACCATCCAGGTCGATGGCCAGGAAGTCTCGAAACTGCCGCCCTACGAACGCGCCCGCCGCGGCGTGGCGCTGGTGCCGCAGGGCCGCGAGATCTTCCCGCTGCTGACGGTGAAGGAGAATCTCGAGACCGGATTCGCGCCGGTCGGCCGCGAGCACAAGAAGGTGCCGGACGAGGTGTTCGAGCTCTTCCCGGTGCTGCAGTCGATGCTGAAGCGCCGCGGCGGCGATCTCTCGGGCGGCCAGCAGCAGCAGCTGGCGATCGGCCGCGCGCTCACCATGCGGCCCAAGCTGCTGCTGCTCGACGAGCCGACCGAAGGCATCCAGCCCTCGGTCATCAAGGATATCGGCCGCGCCATCGTCTACCTGCGCCAGCGCGGCGACATGGCGATCGTGCTGGTCGAGCAATATCTCGATTTCGCCCATGAACTCGCCGACGACTTCGCGGTCATGGACCGCGGCGAAGTCGTTCTCTCGGGCACCCGCGAGACGTTCGATGTCGAGGCCGTGCGCAAGCACATGACGGTGTAAGTCGCCGGCCAAGGCGGCGCTTAAAAGGCAGATATCATTAATTGTCGTCCTGAGCGAAGCGAAGGACCTTGCGCGTCGACCAAAGGACTCCCGTGCTGGCGTGAGATCCTTCGCTTCGTTCAGGATGACATGAGGGGCTAATTGTCATCCCGTTTACCGGTCAGCTTTTAAATCACTTCGCGCTATCGCGCCGTCTGCGCACCGCGCACCAGCCGGCCGGGGCGTTCGCCGGTCAAATCGTCGTTCTGCAGCGTTTCGACGCCGGCATTGAACGTGTGCCGGTAGCCCGAGGCGCGCTGGATCAGGCGGCGGCCGCCAGTCGGCAGGTCGTAGGCAACCTCGGGGCGCTTCAGGGTCAGGGCGTCGAAGTCGATCACGTTGATGTCGGCCTTGTGGCCCGGCGCCAGCAGCCCGCGGTCCATCAGCCCATAGGCCTCGGCCGTGCCACGCGTCTGCTTGGCGATCAGGAATTCGAGGTCGAGCTTCGGTCCTCGGGTGCGGTCGCGGCCCCACAGGGTCAGCAGCGAGGTCGGCGAGGAGGCGTCGCAGATCACGCCGACATGGGCACCGCCGTCGGCGATGCCCAGCACCGATGCGGGGTCGGTGATCATCTCGTGCACCACGTCGAGGCTGCCATAGGCATAGTTCTCGAAGGGCAGCATCAGGAGACCCTTGCCGCCGCGTGACATCATCTCCTCGAGTGCCACCGCCTGCGGCGTGCGTCCCGTGCGCTGCGCGATGGACGCGATCGAATCCTTGGTGTCGGGTTCGTAGTCGGGCCGCTCGCCGATCGGGAACATCCGGTCGAAGGCCTCGGCCATGAAGGCGCGCGGGTTGGGCTCCTGCTGCGTCTCGGTGAGCGCCATGCGCAGGTCGGCGTCGGTGGCGAGGCGCTGGTAGCGCTCCTCGGGCGACAGTTTGCGCATGTCGAGCCAGGCGCGATGACCCGCGAACGGATGCGCCGTCGTCTCGAGGCCCATGATGACGCCGATCGGCCTTGAGCCCACCTGCGCGTTGGCCATGCGGCCGCTGCGGCGCACGGCGTTGATCTGGTCGAGTGTCTCGCGCCAAAGCTTGGGCTGCGCGTCGACCTGTACCAGCAGGCAGGAGAGCGGACGGCCGGCCAGCTTCGCGGCCGCGTCCAGCGCTTCGAACTCGCCCGGCCCGAAGTCGGAATTGACCTGCAGCACGCCACGGCCGGCGCGCTTCATGCCCTGGGCAATGCCCAGCAACTCGGCCTCGCGGGCGCTGAGCGTGGGCGTGAAGCGGCCGTCACGGGCCTTGTGCTTGGTGGTGCGCGAGGTGGTGAAGCCCATGGCGCCGGCGTGCAGCGCTTCCTCGGTGAGACGGGCCATCTCCTCGATCTCGCGTTCGGTCGGCACCTCGGCATGCTCGGCACCGCGATCGCCCATCACGTAGAAGCGCAGCGCGCCATGCGGCAGCTGTGCGGCCACGTCGACCGCGCGATCCATCGAGGCCAGCGCATCGAGATAATCGGGAAAGGATTCCCAGTTGAACTTCACGCCCTCGCTGAGGACGGTGCCGGGAATGTCCTCGACGCCTTCCATCAGGTTGATGAGGTAACCCGAGGCGCCGGGCCGCACCGGCGCGAAGCCGACGCCGCAATTGCCGAACACCGTCGTCGTGACGCCATGCCAGGAGGACGGCGTGACGAACGGGTCCCAGGTCGCCTGTCCATCGTAGTGGGTGTGGATGTCGACGAAGCCTGGGGCAACGATCAGCCCGTCGGCGTCGATCTCGCGCTTGCCCTGTCCCAGCTTGGGACCGACGGCGGCGACGCGATCACCTTGCACTGCAACATCGGCGATTCGGCGCGGGGCGCCCGAGCCGTCGATCACGGTTCCGTTTCGGATGACGAGGTCAAACATGGGGGGAGGATAGGCCCTGAGGGTCGCCCCGGTCTATGTTGGGCTTTCCGTAAGCCATCCCGTCCGGGGGACCGACCTTTGCAGAAACCGCTTCTCTTCACGCCGCTCAAGATGCGCGGCGTCACCGCACCCAATCGCTGCGTCGTTTCCCCCATGGTCCAGTTCCGCGCGACGGACGGGCTGGTGAACGATTTCCACCTCGTCCATCTCGGCAAGTTCGCGCTGGGCAAGTTCGGCACCGTCTTTACCGAGAATTGCGCCGTTGAACCGAGAGGCCGCGTCACGCAGGGCGATCTCGGCCTGTGGGACGACGGCCAGATCGCGAGCCACAAGCGACTGACCGATTTCATCCGCGGCGAGGGCGTGCTGTCGGCGACCCAGATCACCCACTCGGGTCGCAAGGGCTCGACGCCGCGTACCTTCGACAAGCGCGGCCAGTTCGGACCCGAAGGCGCCGGCTGGCAGAAATGGGAAGTGGTCGGCCCGACCGATCTTGCGGCGGCCGAAGGGTGGCTGAAGCCGCGAGCCCTGTCGGTTGCCGAGATCGAGGAGCTGGTGCAGAAGTTCGCGGCCGCGGCGAAGCGGGCCGATGCAGCGGGCTACGACGTGCTCGAGGTGCATGGTGCGCATGGCTACCTGCTGGCGCAGTTCCTCTCGCCGATCAGCAACACACGCAACGATCAGTATGGTGGCGACCGCGCCGGCCGCATGCGCTTCCCGCTCGACGTGGCGCGCGCCGTGCGTGAGGCGTGGCCGGAGAACAAGCCGCTGTTCGTGCGCGTCTCTGCCGTCGATGGCGGCGGCGGCTGGGACGTCGATGACACGGTGGCCTTCGCCCAGGAGCTGAAGGCGATCGGCGTCGACGTGATCGACTGCTCCTCCGGCGGTATCGCCGGTGCCGCGACCGCGGCCGGTGTGAAGCGCGGCCTTGGTTTCCAGGTGCCGTTCGCTTCGGCCGTGAAGAAGCAGGCGGGCATCGCCACGATGGCTGTCGGCCTGATCCTCGACGGGCCGCAGGCCGAGGCGATCCTGCAGTCGGGCGACGCCGACCTGATCGCGATCGGCCGCCAGGCGCTCTACGAGCCGTTCTGGGCGTTGCACGCCGCGCAGGCGCTGGGCTGCGATCCCGACTTCGAGCTGTGGACGCCGGAATACGGCTGGTGGCTGGAGAAGCGCGAGCACACGCTCGGGCGCAAATAGCGACGCGCGCGACAACGAACCAAGACACGGGAAACGTACATGACAGGCATTCTCGCGGGCCTCCGCATCGTCGAAGGCTCGGCATTCATCGCTGCGCCGCTGGGCGGCATGACGCTCGCCCAGATGGGCGCCGACGTGATCCGCTTCGACGACATCAAGGGCGGTCTCGACAATGAGCGCTGGCCAGTCACGCAAGATGGCCGCTCGATCTACTGGGCCGGTCTCAACAAGGGCAAACGTTCGATCGCCGTCGATCTGCGCAATCCCAAAGGGCGCGAGCTGCTGACGGCGCTGATCACCGCGCCGGGCGAGGGTGCGGGCATCTTCACCACCAACATGCCGGCGCGCGGCTGGCTCGCCTACGAGGAGCTGGCGAAGAAGCGCACCGACCTGATCGCGCTCAACATCATCGGCGCGCGCGACGGTTCAGCCCATGTCGACTACACGGTGAACGCCATTACCGGCTTCCCCATGGTCACCGGCCCGGTCGGCCATGAAGGACCGGTGAACGCGGTCTGCCCGCCGTGGGATCTGGCCGCCGCCTATGCCGGCGCCCTCTCGCTTCTGGCCGCCGAACGCCATCGCCGCATGACGGGGCAGGGGCAGAAGATCGTGCTGCCGCTGCAGGACATGGCGCTCGCGACCACTTCGGCGCTGGGCTATCTCGGCGAAGCGGTCGTGAACGACGTCGACCGGCCGCGCTTCGGCAACGAGATCTTCGGCACCTTCGGCCGCGACTTCCGCACGAAGGATGGCCGCTTCGTGATGATCTGCATCTTCTCGGACCGCCACGTCGACGCATTGGCGGCGGCCGGTGGATTCACGGACGCCTTCCGGAAGATCGAGGTCGAGACCGGCGTCGATCTCAAGAGCGATGCCGGCCGCTGGGACGCCCGCCAGCAGCTCATTGCCGTGATCGAGCCGTGGGTCGCTGCCCACGATGCGGCGGACGTCTCGGCGGCTTTGAAGAAGGCCGGCGCCCTCTGGGCGCCCTACCAGACGTTCCGCGAGCTGGCCGCCGACAGAGCGAACGTGCTCGACAATCCGATGTTCACCATCCTCGAACAGCCCGGCATCGGCCGCTATCCCGTCGCCGCCTCGCCGATGCAGTTCGGCGCCGTGCCGCGGCAGCCGCCGCAGCCGGCGCCCGTCCTCGGCCAGCATACGGACGAGATCCTTTCCGGTATCCTCGGCCTGCCCGGGCACGAGATCGCCCGTTTGCATGACGACAAGGTCATCGGTGGCCCCCGATAGGATTCTCATCGCCGGCGGCGGCATCGGCGGACTGGCGGCGGCGCTGGCGCTCGCCCAGAAGGGCATCGCCTCGCAGGTGCTCGAGAAAGCGAGCCGCCTCGGGGAGATCGGCGCCGGCATCCAACTCGGCCCCAACGCCTTCCACTGTTTCGATCGGCTCGGGGTCGGCGAAGCCGCACGCAGCATGGCGGTCTATATCGACCAGCTGCGGCTGATGGATGCGCTGGCCGACGGCGAGATCTGCCATATCGATCTCGGCGACAGGTTCCGCGCACGTTTTGGCAATCCCTATGCCGTCGTCCATCGCGGTGATCTTCATGGCGTGCTGCTGAAAGGCTGCCAGGATCATCCGCTGATCGAGCTTCGCACCAGCGCCGAGGTCGCCGGATACGTTCAGGATGGCACCTCGGTCGTCGCCCGGCTCCGCAACGGCGAGACGGTCGAGGGCCTTGCCCTGATCGGTGCGGATGGGCTGTGGTCGAACGTGCGTGCGCAGGTGACCAATGACGGTCCGCCGCGCGTGTCGGGACACACGACCTACCGCTCGGTGATTCCGACCGATCAGATGCCCGAGGACCTGCGCTGGAACGCCGCCACCCTGTGGGCGGGCCCGAAGTGCCACATCGTCCACTATCCGCTGTCGGGCTGGAAGCTGTTCAATCTGGTCGTGACCTATCACAACCATGCCCCCGAGCCGGTCGCCGGCAAGCCGGTAGACACGGAAGAGGTGCGCGAGGGCTTCTTGCATGTCTGCGAACGGGCGCAGAACATCATACGTCGTGGCCAGAACTGGCACATGTGGGTTCTCTGTGACCGTGACCCGGTCGACCGCTGGGTCGACGGGCGGGTGGCTCTGCTGGGCGACGCTGCACACCCCATGCTGCAGTACATGTCACAGGGAGGCTGCATGGCGATGGAGGATGCCGTGTGCCTCGCCGATTCGCTGTCCAGCGGCGATTCCATCGAGACCGGTCTCGTCACCTATCGTGACCGTCGTGTCCTGCGCACGGCAAGAACACAGCTCATGTCCCGCGAGATGGGCGATCACGTCTATCATCCGGCCGGCCCGCATGCGGCCTTGCGCAACGCCATCATGGGCGCGCGGACCCAGGACCAGTGGCTCGATACGCTCGAGTGGCTTTACGGCGGCAACGGCCTCGGCTAGGGCTGCAGCTTCGTAGGGTGGGTCAGCGGAGTTTCAGGGATGCGCCACGTCTTCTTCGTCCTCGCCTTGCTGTGCACCGCGCTGAGCGCGGGCATCTTCTATTCCTTCTCGACCATCATCATGCCGGGCCTCGATCTCGGCGGCGCCGCCTCGGCCGTCAACGCCATGCACGGCATGAACACCACCGTGCGCGGCCCGATCTTCGCCATCGTCTTCTTCGGCGCTCTGATCCTGCCGCTGCTGGCGGCGCTGGGCGCTCGCTCGGCCGGCCATCGCAGCGCGGCGCGACTTGCCGGCCTCGCCGCGCTGATCCATGCCGCCGCGGTGATCGGTGTCACCTTGCAGGTCAATGTGCCGCTGAACGAGACGCTGGCCACCGTGGCGGGTGCCGACGCCAACGCCGCGAGCTACTGGAAGGACTTCTCCGTGCCGTGGGCGCTGTGGAACCACGTCCGCACGCTTGGCGCGATCCTGGCGTTCCTCTGCCTGCTCGGTGCCTGGGCGCTCGACCTGACGTCGGCCGGCCGCCGGTCCTACGGCCTGCGCTGATCGCGGACCGTGAGCGAAGAGGACGTCAGATGATGACGTCCTCGTGCATCGCGGCCATCAGGCTCGGATTGTCGCGATAGTCGACGTGCACGCCGACCAGGACCGGGCCATCCATCGCCATCGCCTTCCGGAGCGTCGGGCCGACATCGTCGGCGTCCTTGATCATCAGGCCCTGCGCGCCCATCGCCTCGGCGAACTTCACCAGGTCCACGGGGCCGAAATGCACGCCTGAATCGCGGCCGTAGGCCGCGACCTGCTGGATGCCGACCATGTTGTAGCTGCCGTCGATCCAGACGACGTGCACGAAGTTGCACTTGAGGCGGACCGCCGTCTCGAGTTCGACCGCGGAGAACAGGAAGCCGCCATCGCCGGAGATGGAGATCACCTTGCGGCCGGGCTCCGCCAGGCAGGCGGCGATGCCCCATGGGAGGGCGACGCCCAAGGTCTGCTGGCCGTTGCTGATCATGATCTGCCGCGGCCGGTGGCTGATGAGGTGCCGCGCCATCCAGATATGGAAGGAGCCCATGTCGGAGCAGAGCGTCACGTCCTCGTCGATCAGCTTCTGCAGCTCATGCACCAGCCGCAGCGGATGGACCGGGGCGCCGGAGCGCTTGGCGGCCTCGGCAGCCACGGTGGCGCGCTCGCGCTGGATCTCCGCCAGCAGCGCCGTCTGCGTCGGGCGATCCTTCGGCTGCAACAGCGCCGACAGGGCACGCAGGGTGGCGGCACTGTCGCCCATCAGTTCGATGTCGGGGCGGTAGTACTGGTCGTAGTCCGCCGGGATGAAGTCGATGTGGATCAGCTTGCGCTTGCGTCCGGCGTTCCAGAGCGCCGGGTCGTATTCCACCGGATCGAAACCCACGGTGATGACGACGTCCGCCTCGTCGAGCAGTCGGTCGGCCGGCTGGTTGTGGAACAGCCCGACCCTTCCGCCGAAACAGTCGAGCCGGTCGCGCGGGACCACGCCCGCGGCCTGGTAGGTGCCGGCGACGGCCAGCCGCGTGCGTGAGAGCAGCGCACGCACCGCCAGGGAGACGGGCCCCTGGCTCGCCAGCATGCCGAGCAGCATCACCGGCCGTTCCGCCGCGTCGATCATGGCGGCGGCGGCGGCGATCGCTTCCGTGTTGGCCGCGCCGAGCGCCGGGATGGTCGCGGGGGTGAGTACAACGCCGGGAGCGGGCGCCTTCATGACGTCCTTGGGCAGGCCGAGAAAGGCTGTACCCGGACGGCCCGATTCGGCGGCGCGGAAGGCGGCGGCGGTCGCTTCGGAGATCGCCGACGGCGAATCGATCTCGGCGGCATACTTGGTGATGGGGCGCAGCAATGCCACCGTGTCCATGCTCTGGTGCGCCTGCTTCAGCCGGTCGGCGATCGGTACGGCGCCGCCCAGTGCCACGACCGGGTCGCCCTCGGTATTGGCGGTGGCCAGGCCGGTTGCCAGGTTTGAGACGCCGGGGCCAGACGTCACGAGCACCACGCCGGCCTTGCCGGTCAGCCGGCCCAGGCCACCCGCAATGAAGGTCGCGTTCTGCTCGTGCCGGCAGACGACCAGCTTGATCTTCGAATCGGCAAGCGCATCGAAGACCGGGTCGATCTTGGCGCCGGGAATGCCGAATATGTACTCCACGCCCTGGGCTTCGAGGTTGCGTACCAGCAGGTGTGCGCCGTTCTTCGGGTCGCTCATTCGACATCTCCCAGACTCAAGTCGGGATGACTATGCCCGAGCGCGGAGGGCCTGTCGTGGCTGCGGTAGCGACGGCATTGAAGCTTCTCCACACAGGAGAGTGCGGCTAGGGTCTCGGCGGAAAGCGAGGTCCACCATGGCACGAACGAAGAAGAGCGTGGCGAATCCGCACGACGAGCGCTCGGCGGAATATCAACGGGGTATGCATGAGATCCGCAAGCAGCTCGGACCAATGGCGGATTCCTATATCCGCAACATCAAGGCGCTGGCGCCGGAATTCGCCTGGGTGAATGTCACCTTCCCGTTCGGCGAGCTCTACACGCGCGATGTCATCGATCTCAAGACGCGCGAACTCTGCACCGTCGCGGCGCTTACGGTACAGGGCTTCTCCCTGGTCGAGCTGAAGCTGCACGTGAAGGCGGCCTTACGTTGCGGCGCCTCGCGTGCCGAAGTGACCGAGATCATCACCCAGATGATCGCCTATTGCGGCTTTCCGGCAGCCACCAATGCGTTGATGACCATGAAGGAAGCGTTCGACGAACTCGACGCCGAAACGAGCAAGAAGCCGCGCAAGACCCTGAAGAAGGCGCGACGCAAGTAGATCAGGCCTCACGGCAGGAATTCTTCGGGCGTTCCAAGGAATTGTCGCGCGAAGCCGGATCCCGCCTTCACTAAGGTCAGGTGCATCGAAGCCTGAGGGATCTGGACATGCGTATTCTGGTGGTCGGTGCCGGCGCGATCGGCGGCTATTTCGGCGCGCGGCTGCTGGCGGCGGGGCGCGACGTCACTTTTCTGGTGCGGCCGGGCCGGGCGGCGCAGCTCGCCAGGACCGGCCTGGTGGTGAAGAGCAAGCTGGGCGATCTCGACCTTCCGGCGCCGCCAACGGTTACGGCCGACAGGTTGGCCGGGCCTTACGACCTCATCCTGTTGAGCTGCAAGGCCTTCGATCTCGACAATGCGATTGATTCGTTTGCGCCGGCCGTCGGGCCGGACTCGGCGATCCTCCCGTTGCTGAACGGCATGAGCCATCTCGATTCGCTGGTGACGCGCTTCGGCGAGCATGCCGTCCTGGGCGGTCAGTGCGCGATCTCGCTGGTGCTCGATCCCGAGGGCCGTGTGCTGCACCTGAACGATGGCGGCACGATCTCCTTCGGCGAGCGCTCCGGTTCGCGGACCGCGCGCATCGATGCGATCGCGGAAGCCTTCGCCGCCGCCCAGGTCCAAGGCGGCGGGAGCGAGACCATCCTTCAGGAGATGTGGGAGAAGTGGGTGTTCATCTCCACGGCCGCGGGCATCACCTGCCTGATGCGCGCCGCGGTGGGGGACATCGTGGCGGCGGGAGCGGCCGATCGCACGCTGGCCCTGTTCGACGAGATCTCGTCGATCGCCGCGTCACAGGGCTTCGCGCCAAGGCCGGCTTCCGTGCAGCGCGGCCGGACCATGCTCACGACCGCGGGTTCGCCGTTCACTGCATCGATGCTGCGCGACGTCGAAGGCGGCCGGCCGATCGAAGCGGATCACATGTTGGGCGACCTGCTGAAGCGCAGCGGTACGGCGGACGGTTTCCCCGTGCTGCGGCTCGCCTACGCCCATCTCAAGGCCTACGAGGCGCGTCGGGCGCGCACGCAGAGCAAGCCGTAGGAGCGACGCCGGCCGGTGAGACCGGCGTCTACTTCGTTCAGGTCTTGGGCGTCGCCGGGTTGGCCAGGATCTCGGCGCAGGCGCGGGCTACGTCGGAATCGGCATCTTTGGCGCCGGGCATCGTGGCGAAGCCGCTCTTGGCGATCACGTTGCCGCGGTCCCAGGTGCTGGCCTTGCCCAGTTCGGTGATCTTCGTCGCGGCGTCGTCCTGGCGCTTGAAGCGATCGACGCAGATCGGCGCCAGGGCGACGACGACGGCATCATGGGCCGCCGCTGCGGAATCCTTGCGCGCCGTTCCACCCGTGACCCAACCGCCCCAGGTGAAGCCCACGGCCATTGAGAGGACGGCGCCACCGACGGCGCTCCAGATCAGGGTCGAGATGTTCTTTGGCATTTCCATGGGAAATCCTTCCGGGGCCATGCAGCCCCCGCCAGCCGGCGCGCGCAGAATTGCGCAGCCGGCGATCGACAGAACGAGGAAACTCATGAACGGGGGCGGCAACTCGGGCCGGCCCAGATGCGCGTCGCCTCGGTAGGGGCGGGAGCACACACATCTCTCAGCCATCGCAGGCCAACCGTTTGGTGGGCGATGGTATAGACTTCGTACAGGTTGCGCGCGGGAGTGTCCAACCGGCTGCAATAGTGATCGGACGGAAACGATGAGACAGACGCTCTTCCTGGCGACGCTCGCCGCGACGCTCCTCTTCGAAGCTGGAGCACCTCAGGCGCAGGAGGCGGCGCAGTTCGTCGCGCAATGGCAGAAGAGCAATGCGGCCTGCCGCGCGCCGGCCACACCCGCGCTCGAAGCGATCGCCGCCTGCGAGCAGCGCGATACCTATTCGAAGCTGCTGTCGGCCTCGAACTATTGCTACGGGCCTGTCGAAGGGGCGCCTCCGGGCTGGACGCCGTGCGGCGGCGATCCGGTGGCCGGCCAGCCCAGCGCCAAGGCCCTCAAGGATGCGGCGCTGGCGCGCGCGACCGAGCGGTTCCAGAGAATGGGGGGCGTGTTCGTTCTGCCGGCGACGGTGAACGGTACCTCGACGGCCTATTTCATCGTCGATTCCGGCGCGGCCAACGTCCAGATCCCGGAGGAGCTCGCCGAGGAGATGAAGCGCAACGGCACGCTCACCGAGGCCGATTCGCTGGGCCAGCGGCGCTTCACCCTGGCCGACGGCAGCGGCCTTCAGCAGCGCATCGTGCGTCTCCGCACGATCAGGATCGGCGAGCGTACGATGGAGAACGTCATGGCGTCCGTCAGTCCGGCGCGCAGCCGGGCGTTGCTGGGGCAGAGCTTCCTGCGCCGCCTCAGCTCCTGGAAGATCGACAATGTGAGGAACTCGATCGAGTTCGAGTTCACCGGCTCGTTCTAGGATGGTCCTGACGAGCCCGTCGCTCAGGTCGGCGCCGGGATATTCGCGTCCTTGATCACCTTGCGCCAGCGCACGGTCTCGTCGGCCAGGCGCTTGGCATAGGCTTCGGGCGTGCCGCCGGTCGGGATGAAGCCGAGGGACATCAGTCTCTCGCGCACCGCCTCGACCTTCAGCGCGGCATTCACGGCCGCGTTGAGCTGCTGGATGATCTCCGGCGGCGTGCCTGCCGTCGTCGCCACGCCGAAATAGACGGCGGCCTCGAGTTCCGGCGCACCGAGTTCGCTGGCCACCGGCACGTCCGGGATGTTGGCGACGCGGCTCTTGGCGCCGCAGATCAGGCCGCGCATCGTGCCGGCGCGGATCTGCGCGTCGACCGGCGTGGTCACGTCGACGAAGGCCGGCACGTGGCCGGCGACTGCGTCGCGCAACGCCTCGGCGGCGGCCTTGTACGGGATGTGCTGGAGCTTGCCGTTGGTGCGCGTGGCGATCACCTCGCCCCAGAGATGCGGCAGGCCGCCCGAGCTCGACGTCGAATAGTGGACGGGGCCAGGCTGCGCCTTCACCCATTCGATGAACTCGGCGAAGGTCTTGGCCGGGTTGTTCGCGTTGACCGCCAGCACGCAGGGAATGTCGGCGAGCTGCGCCACCATCGCGAGGTCCTTCTGCGGGTCGATCGGCATGGGAATGTCGAAGGCCGGCTGCAGCGCCGCTGTGGTCGTCAGGATCATGAGGCTGGTGCCGTCCGGCTTGCTCTTGGCGACGTTCACCATGCCGATCATCGTGCCGCCGCCGGGCCGGTTCTCGACCACGATCGTCTTGCCGGTGTCAGCCGACATGCGCTCGGCCAGGACGCGGCCGGCCGTGTCCGTCGAGCCACCGGGCCCATACGGCACGACGAGCCGGAGCTGCCCGCTTTGACCGAAGGCGATCGACGGCAGGGTGAGGGCGGCGGCAGTGCCGGCCACGAACGTACGGCGCTGGATCATCTGAAGTCCTTCCCTGATTGTTTTCATTTTCGGGGTGGAAACTAAGTCGGGAGTTCGCGCTGCGGCAAGGCGGGCGCAATCCCTCCGACCGCCAGCCGAACGGCAGATGGCGGTTTCAGGGCAGGGGCTTGCGCAACTCCGCCGTGCGCAGGGCATCCACGCTGCTGCCGTTCGCGGCGATCGCGACGGCATAGTCCTTTTCGGCACTTTCGACGCTCACGATCCCGTCGCGCACGTCGCGCAGCACACGCTCCGGATCGCGCGTCCGAGGATCGCCATAGCCGCCGCCGCCCGGCGACAGCGCGCGATAGGCGCCGGGTCCATGGCGTTCGACGCCGTATTTCGGTGCCTGGATTCGTTCACCGTCGGCCAGGGTGAGAACGACCTCGCC
Source organism: Reyranella sp. (assembly GCF_965279625.1). GTDB lineage: Bacteria > Pseudomonadota > Alphaproteobacteria > Reyranellales > Reyranellaceae > Reyranella. The sequence goes on along the minus strand of NZ_OZ257251.1, from coordinate 2,312,479 downwards.
TCCGGCGCCGGCCCGGCCGCCCGCGACGCCGAAGCTCGAGGGGGCACCGGCGCCCTCGCCGCGAAAGGCATAGTCGGCCGGGGTGAAGATCTCGACCTCGTAGTCGCAGCCGGCGCCGCCGCGGAAGCGGCCGGCACCCGCGGTGTCGCAGCGCAGCTCCTGTCGGCGGAAACGGGCGGGATAGAGCTGCTCATAGGTCTCGAGGTTGGGCAGGGTGAGCCCGCCCAGGGTGATGAGGTGGCCGATCAGGTGGAAGCCGTCGCGGCCCTCGACTCCGCCGCCGGCCGGGGCGCCGGCCCACTGGTACATGACGTAGCGCCCGCCATCCTCGCGGAGGCCTGCCGTGACGGCATGAACGGCCTTGGACCAGCCGGCTGAGGCGCGCTCGGGCAGTGCCTGCGCCAACGCCTTCCACATCGCGTGGATGATCTCGTGTGCCACGAACACCGTGTTCATGGTCATCGGGGCCGGCATGCGCGCGTTCACCAGCGTGCCTTCGGGCAGCCGGATCTCGACGCTGCGGAAGGCGCCTTCGTTCTTCGGCAGGTCAGGCTCGAAGAACGAGGCCAGCGACATGAAGACCGCCGAGGTCGAGTTGGCGATCGAGCTGTTCTTGAAGCCGCGCACCTGCGGCGAGGTGCCGGCGAAATCCACGACCAGCTTGCGGTCCTTCACCGTGATCGCGACGGCGATCCTCGCGTCGATTGGCTCGAAGCAGTCGTTGTCGACCGGCTCCTCGCCCTTCCATACGCCTTGCGCGAGACGGTCGATGCAGGTCTGGAAGCGCCGGTCGGCATGATCGAGCACGCCTTCGAAGAACTCGTCGGCGCGATCGACGCCGAGCTCCTCGACCAGCAGCGCCAGCCGCTCCGCGCCGATGCGGGTCGAGCCGATCATGGCGCGCAGGTCGCCATCGAGTGCGTCGGGCAGGCGCGTGTTCAGCATCAAGAGGCGCCACAGGTCGTCACGCACCTTGCCCGCTTCGATCAGCTTCAGCACCGGCAGGCGGATGCCTTCGTGGAAGATCTCGGTCGCCGCCGAATTGTAGGTGCCGGCCGCCCCGCCGCCGATATCGGCCTGGTGGGCGCGGTTGCAGGCGAAGGCCACCAGCTTGGCCCCGACGAACACAGGCCGCGTGATCACCCAGTCGGGCAGGTGGTTGCCGCCGGCCGTATAGGGATCGTTCAGCAGGAAGACGTCTTCGGGCGCGATGGCGTCCCTGAAGTCGCGCAGGATGGCGCGCACGGCGAAACCGCCACCACCGGTATGGATCGGGATGCCGTCGGCCTGGCTGATCAGGGTGCCGCGCGCGTCGGCGATGAAGCAGGAGAAATCGTGGCTCTGGCTGAAGATCGGCGAGCGCGCGGTGCGCGTCATCACCCAGCCCATCTGGTGCGAGATATGGTCGAGCCGGTTCTGCACCAGCGCGAGCGTGACGGGATCGAGGTTCATCGGCTGATCCTCCAGTCGCTTGCCTCACCCTGAGGAGGCCGCGCAGCGGCCGTCTCGAAGGGTCGGCACGAGCACCTTGCCTGTTGCCCATCCTTCGAGACGCACGCCTGCCGCGTGCTCCTCAGGATGAGGTGGTGTGGGTGAGAGCTACGTGGCATTGGCGCCGACATGCACGAGGAAATCGTCGCGCTCGTCGACTTCGAGCACGTCGCGGGGACCGACGAACGCCGTCGTCGTGCGCTCCTCGACCAGCAGCGGGCCGTCGAGGCGACAGCCGGGGCGCAGGTCGGCGCCGTCGTAGATCGGTACGTCGAGCCAGCCGGTCGCCGGATCGATCCAGACCTTGCGGGTCTCGCGCGGCTTGGGCGTGTCGGTCTGGGCTGAGCGCGCCGCGGGTGGTGTCCAGTCGAGGCGGCCTCGGGCCACGACTCTCAGCGCGGTGATGTCGATGCGGCCGCCCGGCTGGATATGGCCGAACAGGCGCTGGTGCTCGGTCTCGAAGGCCTGGCGCGCCGCGGCGGCATCGAAGCCGGATGCAGAAAGCGGCGCGCGCACCGGCCATTGCTGGCCGTCGTAGCGCAGGTCGAGCTGACGCTCGATCGCGACCTCGCCTTCGCCGAAACCATCCCGCGCCAGCGCCTCGCGCGCGCGCGCTTCGAGCTGGGCAAAGCCTGCCTCCAGCGCGGCTGTCTCGACCTTGTCGAGATCGGCCAAGAAGACCTGCAGGTAGTCCTGCCGCACGTCGGACTGCAGCATGCCCATGGCGCAGAACGCCCCGGCGGCGCGCGGCAGCAGGGCGCGGCGGCTGCCCAGGGCGCGGGCGACGGCGGTGCCGTGCATCGGCCCGGCACCGCCCGCGGCGACCAGGGTGAAGGTCGCGGGATTGTGGCCACGCTCGATGCTGAGCCGTTCGACCGCATGCAGCAGGTTCTGCTCCAGCAGGCGGATGACGCCGGCCGCCGCCTCTTCGACCGAGAGGCCGAGCGGTTTGGCGAGCTTGGTCTCGATGGCCTTGCGGGCAAGCTCCGCGTCGAGCGTGACGGCGCCGCCCGCCAGCGGGCCAGGACGCAGCCGGCCCAGCACAAGCTGCGCGTCGGTAACGGTCGGGTTCTCGCCGCCCAGCCCATAGGCTGCGGGGCCGGGTCGGGCGCCGGCGCCCTGTGGCCCGGCGTGAAGAAGGCCCGCATCGTCGACCCAGGCGATCGTGCCGCCGCCGGCGCCGACCGTATGGATCTCAACCGACGGCGTCGTGAGATGGTAGCCGTCGATGGTGAGTTCGTCGGTGACCGGCACGTCGCCGCTCGCCATCACCATCACATCGCAGCTCGTGCCGCCGATCTCCATCGAGATCAGGTTGGCTTTCTCGCCCGGCGCCGCGCATCCCTTGAGCGCGCCGACACCGGCCGCGGGGCCGGAGAGAACCAGCATCACCGGCCGCGCCGCCACCTGGTCGACCGAGACCGCGCCGCCATTGCTCTGCAGCAGCAGCAGCGATCGCGGAAGGCCGAACTGGCGCAATTGTTCGTCGAGGGCGCGCAGGTAGCTCGTCACCTTGGGCGCCACATAGGCATTCACGACGGCGGTCGAGCCGCGCTCGTATTCACCCATGGTCGGCATGACCTCGCTCGACAGCGAGACCCATTTGCCGTTCCAGCTCTTGGCGAGCTGGCCACCGACGGCGCGTTCGTGCGCGCCATCGAGGAAGGAGTTGAACAGGCATACCGCGACCGACTCGACGCCTTCTTCCGCGAAGATCCTGGCCGCGGCGTCGACGTCTTCAGGCTTCAGCGGCGCCAGCTCGGTGCCGTCGGCGGCGATGCGGCCGCGCACCGGGAGCCGCAGGTAGCGCGGCACCAGAACCTGCGGGAAGGGCGCACGATGGTCCCACTGATTCTCGCGGATGCCGCGACGGATCTCCAGCGAATCGCGGAAGCCCTCGGTCGTCAGCATGCCGACCTTGGCGCCCTTCTTCTCCAGGATCGTGTTGGTCGCCACCGTCGAGCCGTGCACGAACAGCGCGCAGTCGCGCAGGAGTGCGGTCAGCGTGATATCGAGTTGCTTGGCCGCAAGCCGCAGCACGCCCAGCACGCCTTCGCTGGGATCGGCCGGAACCGAGGGCGACTTGAAGATGCGCACGGCGCCGGCGGCGTCGCGCAGCACCATGTCGGTGAAGGTGCCGCCCACGTCGACGCCGATGCGCCAGGGGGCGACGAGGCCCATTCCGGAAGCTGGGGCGGAAGACGGGGCGGCGCCGGTCACTTGGACAGGCTTCCCAGCACTTCGTCGGTATGCTCGCCCAAGGTTGGCGCCGAGCGCGGCGAATGCGGCCGCACATGATCGAACGAGATCGGCAGGCCGACCACCTTTGGTCCGCCGGGCAGTTGCTGGATGAGCTTCGATGCTTCCATCTGCTCGGTGCGCGCCAGCTCGCCGATATCGTTAACGGCGGCGCAGGGAACGCCGGCCTTCTCCATGGCTTCCAGCCATTCGGCGCGCGGCCTGGCCTTCAACGCCTCGGCGATCATGGGCAGCAGCTCGGCTTTGTGGGCGACCCGTTGCGCGCTCTTGGCGAACTTCGGGTCGGTCGCCCATTCGTCACGGCCCAGCACCTTGGCGCAGCGCGCCCACAGCCGGTCGTTGCCGGGCGCCAGGCAGATCGGATGGTCGGCCGTGTCGAAGGTCTGGTAGGGCACGATTACCGGACTGCCGGTGCCGTGCCGCTGGGAAACGGTGCCGTTGGCGATGTAGCCGTTCACCTGGCCCTCGACCCAATGCACCGCCGAGTCGAAGAGCGAGGTGTCGACCAGGCAGCCCTTGCCGGTCTTGTCGCGCAGCCGAAGTGCCGCCAGCGCACCAATGGTGCAGAACATGCCGGTCGCCTTGTCGTTGATCGAGGCGCCGCAGAAGGTCGGCGGATCCTCCGGCCGGCCGGTCACGCTCATCATGCCGCCATAGGCCTGCAGCAGCGGATCGAAGGCCGGCTTCATGCGCAGCGGTCCCTGATAGCCGAACGCCCAGATCGAGCAGTAGATCAGGCGCGGATGGCGCGCGAGCATCGTCTCGGGGCCGATGCCGACCTCGTCGACCACGCCGGGCCGCAGGTTCTGGATCAGGATGTCGGCCGTCTCGCAAAGCTTGTGCAGCTTGTCGACGTCTTCGGCGAGCTTGAGGTCGAGCACGACCGAGCGCTTGTTGCGGTTCTGCGAGTAGAAGTAGAGCGAGGTCTTGCCGTCGGGGCCGAACGGAGGGCCCCAGATGCGGGCATCGTCGCCCCCATCGGGCTTCTCGATCTTGATCACGTCGGCGCCCATGTCGGCCAGGATCACCCCGGCCAGCGGACCGGCCAGCGCCTGGCCCACCTCGATGACGCGAACTCCCTCGAGCGGTAGTGTCACTTGCAATCCTCTTCCCGAGCCTGATGGCCTGCGTGTGTCGCCGACATCCTAGCCGCCGGCGACCGTCGCACGCTACTTGAAGAGGCTCGCGAAGCGGAACCTTCTACTCGACGAAGGCCTTTTCGACGACGAACTCGCCCGGGGTGGTGGTGCTGCCCTCGGTAAGGCCCATGCCTTCGAGGAGGTCGCGGATGTCGGCCAGCATCTGCATGCTGCCACAGAGCATGAAGCGGTCGTTCTCGCGCGACATCGGCGGCAGGCCGACGTCCTTCGCCAGGGTGCCGTTCTCGATCAGGTGCGAGATGCGGCCGCGATACTTGAAGGGCTCGCGGGTCACGGTCGGGTAGTAGACCAGCTTGTCGCGGACCAGGTCGCCCAGGATCTCGTCGGCCGGCAGTTCGTCGGCCAGGGCCGAGCGGTAGGCGAGGTCGCGGACATGGCGGCAGCCATGGACCAGGATGACCTTCTCGAAACGCTCGTAGACTTCCGGATCGCGCACGATCGAAAGGAAGGGGGCGAGGCCGGTGCCGGTGCCCAGCAGGTAGAGATTGCGGCCAGGGGTCAGGCTGTCGAGCAACAGGGTGCCGACGGCCTTGGCGCCGACCAGCACGGGATCGCCCGGCATCAGGTTCTTGAGGTGCGAGGTCAGCTTGCCGTCGGGCACCTTGATCGAGAAGAACTCCAGCTCGTCCACGTAATGGGGGCTGGCGATGGAGTAGGCCCGCAGCACCGGCTTACCCTCGACCTTGAGGCCGATCATGGTGAACTGGCCGCTGGCGAAGCGGAACCCCTTGTCGCGGGTGGTCCGGAAGCTGAACAACTCGTCGGTCCAGTGATGCACCGACAAAACGGTCTCGTTTCTCAACGCGCTCACGCAAACGCTCCTACGCAACGGTCCGGCCTGTCACCGGCAGAGACGGAATATAGTGCGGTGCAGCATGAATAGCCAGAGTCGCAAATAATTCGCAATAGCAGAATGTCGCGTATCTTTGACGATTGGCGGAAGGATTTTCTGCAGGCCCCGCCGCTATCGGGGGCCTCTTGTCGAAAGCCGCCGGATCGGCTCGCGGATGGGCGGGGCCGTCCTATACTCGGACGAACCGGGTGAGCGAGGGTCGCGTGCGATGAAGCGGATTGTTGCGCTGCTGGGTACCGTACTGCTGCTCCTCGCCCCGTCGGTACGGGCGGCGGAGCCCGTCGACATGCTGCTGGTGCTGGCCGCCGACGTGTCGCGCAGCGTGACCGATCCCAAGTTCAGGCTTCAGCGCGAAGGCGCCGCCGCCGCCATCACCCATCCCGACGTGGTGCGGGCCATCACGTCGGGCCCCAACCGGCGCATTGCGGTCTGCTTCGTCGAATGGGCATCCGCCAATATGCAGAACGTCGTGATCGACTGGATGGTGATCGGTGACGGCGCCTCGGCGCGCACTTTCGGCGACAAGCTGATCGAGACGCCGCGCTCCTTTGCCGGCAGCACCTCGATCAGCGCCGCCATCGACTTCGCGGTGGGACAGTTCGAGCGGGCGCCCTTCGTCTCGGATCGCCGGGTGATCGACGTGTCGGGTGACGGCAACAACATCGCCGGTCGCCTGGTCACCGATGCGCGCGACGATGCCGTGGCGAAGAACGTCACGATCAACGCGCTGGTGATCCTGACGCCGATCGAGGAGGCGTTCCGCCCCGAGCACACCAATCCGCCGGGCGGTCTGGAGAAGTACTTTCAGGACAATGTCATCGGCGGCCCCGGCGCCTTCACGATCGTGGCCGAGAGCCACGGAGACTTCGGCCGGTCGATGACGAAGAAGCTTATCCAGGAGATCGCCGGCTCCCCGCGCACGAAGTTGGCGGCTACTGACTAGCTCAGGCCAGCCTCACTGTCGTCCTGAGCGCAGCGAAGGACCTAGCGGAGCAAACAAAGTACTCCACAGCCGACGTTAGATCCTTCGCTGCGCTCAGGATGACAAGTAGTGGGCCGTTGTCGGCCTCTCTACTCCGCCGTCGCGCCCGACTGCTTGATGATCGGAAGCCACAGCGCCTGATCGTCTTCGATCAGCTTGCGGGCTTGAGCCGGCGTGTCGGGCGGCAGCACCTCGAAGCCCTGGACCAGAAGCTTCTCCTTCACCTGCGGCATCTGGGCGATGCGGCCGATCTCGGCATTGAGGCGTGAAACGATCGGCGCGGGCGTGCCGGTCGGCACCGCGAAGCCCAGCCAGGTCGCGACCACGAAGTCGGGCAGGCCCGCCTCCATCATGGTCGGCACGTCGGGCAGGATCTTTGAACGGTCCTTGGTGGTCACGGCCAGCGCCTTCAGCTTGCCGGCCTTGATCTGGCCCACCACGGTCGGTGCGTTGAAGAAGCCCATCGTCACTTCGCCGTTCACCACCGCGAGGACGGCGGCCGGCGCGCCGCGATAGGGCACGTGCTGAAGCTTCACGCCGGTGCGCTGTTCGGTGATTACGCCCGACATGTGCAGGCTGCTCCCGACGCCGCTCGACCCGTAGGTGAGTTCCCCCGGCTTGGCACGCGCCTGCGCGATCACGTCGGCGACGGTGTTGGCCGGGTTGGCGGTCGAGACGACCATGACGTTGGTGAGGATGCCGGTCGTCGAGATCGGAATGAGATCCTTCAGCGGATCGTACCCCGGCGATTTGTAGAGACCCATGTTGAAGACCGTCGCGCCCTGCGAGGTGAGCAGCAGCGTGTAGCCGTCGGCCGGCGCCCGCGCGCCCTCGGCGGTGCCGAGAAGTCCGCCGGCGCCGCCCTTGTTGTCGATGACGACCGGTTGGCCCAGCGCCTTCGCCAGTTCCTCACCGAAGGTGCGGCCGACGATGTCGGCGCCGGCGCCCGCCGCGAACGGAATGATCATGCGGATCGGCCGCTCGGGCCACTCTGCCGCCATCGCCTTGCCCGTTGCGAGCATTGTCGAGCCGAGGAGCAGCGTGCCCGTCAGGGCGTGCCGACGCGTCAGAACCTGGCGTGATGATGATTTCATGTATGTCCCTCCCGGGATTCTATGGGGCGGCGTTGCTCGCTCTGTTAGTCTCGACAGTACTCTCAAGGCCGCGGCACTGTCAGGCCCCATCGCGCGAAAGCCGCGCAACGGGGCGCGGCTTTCGGCAGTGTTGCAGCTTTCGCTCCGTCGGCTACTTGTCGAGCCAGACATCCTCGAAGCGCGAGCCGTTGTAGAGGCTGTTCACCATCGGACGGTAGCCCTTCACGTGGGGATGCCAGCAGGTTCCCGAGGCGTTCCACATGATGATCGGGCGGAAGCCTTCCTCGAGGATCTGCTTGTCGATTTCCCAGACGAGCTTCTTGCGCTTTTCGATGTCGCGCTCGGCCGACTGGATCGGGAACAGCTTCTCGATCTCGGGATTGCAGTAGCCGACATAGTTGCGCTCCGACTTGCAAGCATAGTGCTCGAAGTAGGTCTGGTCCGGATCGTCGACGCCGTTGCCGGTCGTGTTGAGGCCGACCGAGTAGTCCTTGCGCGCGACCTTGTTGAACCACAGGGCGGTGTCGACGAGGTCGAGTTCGCCGTCGATGTAGATCTCCTTGAGCTGGTCGATCAGGATCACCGCCGGGTCGCGATAGAGCAGGTGATTGCGGGTCGAGACCTTGAGCTTCAGCCTGTTGTCGGGGCCGTAGCCCGCCTTCTTCATCAGGGCCTGCGCTTCGACGCGGTTCTTGGCGACGTCGGGCCCGTAGCCCTTCACCGTGTCGAACATCTCCTTCGGCATTCCCCAGACGCCGCCGGGCGCCGGCTCCATGACGCCGCCAGCTTCTCCGGCGCCCTGGGCGAGGATCTCGATGAACGCCTTGCGGTCGATGGTGAGCAGCATGGCGCGACGGATGTCGGCATTGTTGAACGGCGGCGCTTCGCTGTTGACGATCAGGTTGGTGCTGTTGTTCATCGGCGCGACCTCGCAGACGGCGTTGGAGGCCTGCGCCTTGATGTCCTTGAGCAGCGGGATGGTGACGGCGTAGGGCGACGTCAGGTCGTAGCGGCCGGAGACGAAGCCCAGCATGGCGGTGCCCCGCGCCGGCACGATCGGCATCTCGATGCCGTCGAGATAGGGCTTGCCCTTCTTGAAGTAGTCCGGATTGCGGACGAGCTTCACGATTTCCTTCTGCTTGAATTCGCCGAGCTTGAAGGGACCGGTGCCGATCGGCTTGGTGCGCATCTGCGCCGTCGGCACGTGGCAGGAATAGACGGGGCTGTAGCCCGAGGCGAGCAGGATCAGCAGCGAAGGCTGCGGCTGGCCGAGATGGAAGGTCACCTCGCGGTCGCCGTTGGTCGTGACTTCCTGGAGGTTCCAGTACCAGGAAATGCGCGGATTCTTGCGCAGCTTCTGGGTCTCGCTTTTGCCCGTCAGCATGTCCCAGGTGCACTTCACGTCGGCGGATGTGAAGGGCTTGCCGTCATGCCACTTGGCATTGCCCACCAGCTTGAAGGTCAGCTTCTTGCCGTCCTCGCTCCACGCCCAGCTTTCGGCCAGATCCGGACGGATCGACTCCAGGCTGTTCTGCGGGATCTGCTGATCAAAGACGACGAGGTTGTTGTAGAGCCCCATGAAGGGCACGACGGTGGAGGTCGTCGCTTCCTCGTGGATCGAGGTGCTGGGCGGATTGTCCGCGATATACATCTTGAGGGTGCCGCCGCTCTTCTGCGCGAGCGCAGGCGCGGCCGACAGGCCGAGCGCCGCCACGACACCGAGAAATCCGACCGATAAACGCATGAACTTAGTCCTCCCAAACCCAATTGCAGAGAGGATGGCGTGATGGAGGTCCGGCGTCGAGGGCGCCCGTCCGGCTGGCGGATTTGTTCTATCGGATCATGGCACGCAGTTTCGACGACATCAGGTCGGCGGCGAGTACGAGGATCAGGATGACGATGACGCAGGACGCCGTATCCTCGTAGGCGAACAGCTTCATCGAACTGATCAGCTCGAAACCGATGCCGCCCGCGCCCACCATGCCCAGCACCGTCGAGACGCGGATGTTGGTCTCGAAGCGATAGAGCACAACGCCGATCCAGGCCGGCAGGACTTGTGGCAACACGCCGAACACGATGCGCTGCAGGGTGCCTGCGCCGGCCGCGCGCAAGGCATCGAGCGGACCCTCGTCGATCTCTTCGATCGCCTCGGCGAAGAACTTGCCCAGCATGCCGGCGCCGTGCAGCGCTATGGCGAGCACGCCGGCGAAGGGGCCGAGGCCCACGGCGGCAACGAAGATCAGCGCCAGGATGATCTCGTTGATGCCGCGCATCACGTTCAACACCTGACGCAGCCCGTGGAACACCCAGGCATAGGGCGAGAGATTTCGCGCGGCGAAGAAGCAGACCGGCAGGGCCAGCACGATGCCGAGCAGGGTACCCCACAGCGCGATCTGCACGGTCTCGATGGCGGGCTGCACCAGCTTCTGCATGAAGGCGAAGTTGGGCGGCAGCATGCGGCCGATGAAGTCGCCGATCCACGGCAGCCCGTCGATGAAGCCGCCTATGCTGAGACGGGTACCGACGGCCGACCACCAGAGGGTAGCGACGGTGACACCCAGGATCGGGACCATGATCCACCAGCCGAGCGGACCGCGCGGCTTGTTGACGACGAATTGCAGGGACACTTTCAGGCCCTCCCTTCGAGAGCGAGAGCGGTTTCCGCCTCCGCCGCGGCACGGCGGCGCTCGGTGAGACGCTGGGCGGCATCGAGCACGTTGGGATCGTCGAGGCCGGGATAGATGCTGCGGATGACGTCGCCGCTCACACCGGCCGGCGCACCGTCATAGACAACGCGTCCGGCCGAGAGGCCGACGACCCTCTCGGCGAACTCCAGCGCATAGTCGATCTGGTGGAGATTGCAGAGGACCGCAATGTTGGATTCCTTGCAGCTCTTCTTCAGGTAATTCAGCACGGTGCGCGAGGTCTTGGGATCGAGGCTCGCCACCGGTTCGTCGGCCAGCATGAACTTGGGCTGCTGCGCCAGCGCGCGGGCGATGCCGACCCGCTGCTGCTCGCCACCCGACAGCGCATCGGCGCGATTGCGGGCCTTGTGGGACATCGCGACCTGCTCGAGACAATGCAGAGCAATCTTCACATCGGCCTCGGGGAAAAGCTGCAGGCTGCTGAGGATCGGCGAGAGGTCGGCCATGCGGCCGACCAGCACGTTTTTCAGCACGCTGAGGCGCTTCACCAGATTGTGCTGCTGGAAGATCATGGCGACGTTGCGCCGGAGCAGGCGCAGGTCGCGGCGGTTGGACGACAGCGGCGTGCCGTCGACCACGATGTCGCCGGCGGTCGGCTCGATCAGCCGGTTGATACAGCGCAGCAAGGTCGATTTGCCGGCGCCCGACGGTCCCAGCACGACGACGAACTCGCCGGGCCGGATCGAGAGGCTGACATCGTGCAGCGCCTGGTGGTCGCCATAGGACTTGGCGAGGCCGCGGATTTCGATCATCGCTCGATCTCCCTGGTGTGGGCCTGGGCTACTTCTGCTTCTTGAGATCGATGTTCGCGAGCTTGGCTGTCTCGCGAACGATGTCGTAGGCCTGGTCGTTGGTTTCCTTGAAGCCGTTCAGCTTGCCCTGGTCGGACCAGTTGAGGTCCTTGATCGACAGGAAGGCGGCCTTCACCTTGGCCTTCGTCTCGGGCGACAGGTCCTTGCGCCACACCATCGGCGATTCCGGGATCGGCGGCGATTCCCACACGACCTGGATCTGGTCGGCCTTGATGTGGCCCTTGGCAATGGCGGCATCGAGGATGCGGTCGGCGATGGTCGCGGCATCGACCTTGCCGTTGGCGACGGCCAACGCATTGGCGTCATGCGCGCCGGTGAACAGCACGGTCTTGAAGTCGCGCTTGGGCTCAATGCCGGCCTTGAGCAGGCCCGCCAGTGGGAAGGCATAGCCCGAGGTCGAGGCGGGATCGACGAAGGCGAAGTTCTTGCCCTTGAGATCGTCGAGGGTTTTGATGCCGCTCGACTTCAGGGCGATGATCTTGGAGTGATAGTAGGTGCGGCCGGCCTTGGCGGTCTCGGCGATGGCGAAGGCCTCGACCGGCGTCACGGTGGTGGCCAGCACGTAGGAAAACGGCCCGAGATAGGCGATGTCGAGGTGCTTGGCGCGCAGCGCCTCGATGACGCCGTTATAGTCGGTGGCGACGAAGCCCTGGACCTTCATCCCGGAATTCTTCTCGACCGCGTCGAGGATATCCTTGCTTTGGGCCAGCATCGCCCGCGAATCCTCGGAGGGGATCAGTCCGACCTTGAGCACCTGCTGGGCCTGGGCGTGAGCCGCGCCCCAGGTGCCGAGTGTCCCGCCGGCCAGCAGCGAGCCGGCGGTCAAAAGCCCGAAATCGCGACGCGTCATCCTGGTCATTTTTGTTTCCTCCGTGGTTTTCTTTTCTTTGACTGACTAAGCGGCCATTTCGGCCAGCAGCGCCTCCCGGCGTCCGATGAAGTTGCGTCCGCGGTCGCCTGCCAGAGCGTCGTCGACGAGGCGCGCCCAGTCGCGGGCGGCGATCCCGTGTGCGGTGGCGTCGGGCGAGATGCCGAGGTTCTTGAGGAAGGTTTCGAGACGTGCGGCACCCGCCAGCAGGTCGTTGCCGAAGATGCGCCGCAGCGAGGCATCGCAGGCGGCGTCACAGCCCGCGACGGCGCGCATCACCATGGGCAGGCTGAACGAGCAGGCGATGCCGTGCGGGACGCCGTGGTGTAGGGTGAGGTGATAGGACAGCGAATGGGCGAGCGCGGTGCGCGTGTTGGAGAAGGCGAGACCGGCGAACAGGCTGGCGCGCGCCAGCCGCGTGCGCAGCGCCTCGTTGCGCAGATCGTCGGCCAGCAATGGCAAGGCCTCGATCACCTCGCGTGCGGCGACCTCGGCGAGCGAACCCGACACCGGGTTGGCATTGACGTTCCAGATGCTCTCCAGCGCGTGGCTGAGCGCATCGAGGCCGGTGCTGATCGTGATGGCGCGCGGCAGGCCGAGCGTCAGCAGCGGGTCCACCAGCGCCACCTCGGGATAGAGCGTCTCGCGCGCCAGCGAGTACTTCTTCATCGCACCGGTGTCCCACACGGTGGCCCAGGAAGTGACCTCGCTGCCGGTGCCCGCCGTCGTGGGAATGGCGATGATCGGCGTGCAGCCCAGCGCCTCGCCGTCATTGCCGCTCACAAGGTGGCGCCGCACCGTCTCGAAGTCTCCCGATGCCGCCGCCAGGACCTTGGCGGCATCCATCACCGAGCCGCCGCCCAGCGCCACGATGGCCTCGACGGGCCGTGGGGCCGTCGCATAGGTGCGGCAGGACTGGGTGAGTCCCACGAAATCGGGGTTGGGGCCGATGTTGCTCACAGTCACCGCCGGCGCGCCGGCCTGGGCGACGACCCGACGGGCGAGATCGGCGAAGACACCGCCGCCATTGGCGTCGTCGTAGGTCACGAGGCAATAGGGCCGGCCCGCCAGCACCTTGCCCAGCGTCTCGAAGACGCCGGCGCCGAACTTCACGTCGACCGGATTCCGGTAGCGCCACATCCGCGCGTTACTCCCCTGGCTCATTGGCTTGGACTTGTCGTCCTTTTGACAATCTTCCGGCCGGCTCTCACATTTAACCAATTCAAACATTCTTGAATTGGCATTGAGAAAATCAATATGAGGCATACGCAGCTCCGCTCCTTCCACGCGGTTGCGCAGCGGTTGAGCTTCACGGCTGCCGCGCGCGAGCTGGGCGTGAGCCAGCCCACCATCACCACGCAGGTGAAGTCGCTGGAGCAGGAATTCGGCGTCGAACTGTTCGTGCGCCGCGGCCGGCGCATCGAACTCACCGAGACCGGCGGCGGACTTCTCGACATCACGCGCCGGCTCTTTGCCGATGAGAAGGAAGCGGCCGACTATCTCAACGAAACGCGCGGCCTCAAGACCGGTCACCTGCGCGTGGGCGCTGTCGGTCCCTATCATGTCACCGACATGCTGGCGGCCTTCAACGCGCGCCATCCCGGCCTCTATGTCTCGGTCACCGTCGGCAATTCGCGCGACACGCTACGCGATCTTCTGGACTACCGGACCGACGTGGCGGTCCTGGCCCATGTCGATCCCGATCCGCGGCTGGTCGCCATTCCCTATCGCCGCCACCGGGTGATCGCCTTTTGTCCCATCGATCATCCTTTCGCGCAGCGCCGCAGCATCCGCGCGCGCGACATGGAGGGGCAGCGGCTGATCGTGCGTGAGGCGGGATCGACGACGCGCCGCGCCTTCGACCAGGCGATGCGGGAGGCCGATGTACGGCCCAAGGTCGTGATGGAGATCGGCAGCCGCGAATCGATCCGCGAGGCCGTGGCCAAGGGGATCGGCATGGGCGTGGTGTCGGAGGCGGAGTTCATCCCCGATCCGCGCATCCGGAAGCTGCCGATCGCGGATGCCGAGATCTATACCTACGCCCATGTCGTGCATCTCAAGGAACGTCAGAAGGCGCGTCTCGTGCACGCCTTCCTTCAGGTGCTCGCCGGCCTGCTGCCGGTCAGTTCGCCATCCAGCCGCCGTCGACCATCAAGTTCTCGCCGGTGATGAAGGTCGCTTCGTCGGAGGCCAGGAAAAGGGCCGCATTGGCCACATCCTCGGAACGTCCGAGGCGCGGCAGCGGCGTGCGGGCATGGGAATAGTCAATGAAGCGCGGCTCGATCGCACGGCCGGTCTTGCCGGTCAGGATTTTGCCCGGCGCTACGGCGTTGCAGATGATGCTGTCGCGGCCGTAGTCGGAGGCGATCTGGCGCGTGATGTAGACGACGGCCGACTTCGAGACGCCGTAGGAGAAATCCTCGGGCGAGGAGATCATGCCGTGCTGCGAGGAGATGTTGACGATGCGCCCGCGCGCCTCGTTGCGGATCTCCTGCGTCAGCATCCGGCGCACTGCGGCGCGGCACATCAGGAACACGCCGGTGACGTTCACCTCCATCACCCGGTTCCATTCCTCGAGGCTGGTGTCGGTGAGCTTCTTCGCCGAACGGATAGCGGCGTCGTTGACCACGATGTCGAGCCGGCCTGTCGGCAGCGCCGCCCGGCGCACCGCCTCCTCGACGTCTGCCTCTTTCGACACGTCGCCCTGAAAGAAGGGCACGTTCAGGATCCTGTGTGTCGGCTCGCCGCCTTCGACCACCGTCTCCGTGATGTCCATCAGCAGGAGGGTCGCCCCTTCCGCCTGGAACTTCTTGGCAATGGCACGGCCGATGCCCGAGGAGGCACCGGTGATGAGGGCGGTCTTGCCGGCAAGTCGGTTCATGGCATCAACCGACGCAAGGATCGTGCCCTAGCCGCGCCGCACGCTGGCGCCGCCATCGACCGGCAGGGTCACGCCGGTGATGAAGCTCGCCTCGTCCGACGCGAGGAAGAGGGCGGCATTGGCGACGTCCCAGCCGGTTCCCATCTTCTTGCGCAGCGGCACCTTGGAATCGCGCTCGGCCTCGACCTCGGCGCGGCTCTTGTTGAACGTGCGCGCCCGCGTGTCGACAGCCATCGGCGTGTTCATCAGGCCGGGCAGGATGACGTTGGCGCGGATGCCGTATTGCGCGTTCTGGTAGGCGAGCTGCTCGGTGAATGACACCATCGCCGACTTGGTCGCCTTGTAGGCGACGTAGGGATAGGTGGTGATGACCGCCATCGACGAGATGTTGATGATCACGCCGCTCTGCTGCTCGCGCATGATCGGCAGCACGTACTTGGCGGCAAAGATGCAGCTCTTCAGGTTGATCGCCACGCAGCGGTCGAAGGCCTCGCTGGTGATGTCGAGCAGCTCCGCGTCGCCGCCGGACAGCGAGACGCCGACATTGTTGTGCAGGATGTCGATGCGGCCCCAGCGGGCGTGCGCGTCGTCGACCATCGCCTTGAGGTCGGCGTTGCTGGTCACGTCGGCCTTGAAGGCGGCCGCGGTGCCCTGGTTGACGCCGATCATCTCGACGGTTTCCTTCGCCGAGTCGAGATTGTGATCCACGCAGACGACCTTGGCGCCTTCGCGCGCGAAGGTGAGGGCGGTGGCGCGACCGTTGCCCATGCCTTCGCCCGGGCTTTGGCCGGCGCCGACGACGATGGCGACTCGATCTTTCAGGCGCATCACTTCACTCCCGGGATCGGATACTGCTTCAGTACTTCCTTGTACTGCGGCTCGTTGTCGATCTGCATGGTGGCGAGCACGCGGACGACGGCGCAGTAGAAGGCGATGGTGA
This sequence comes from Reyranella sp., assembly GCF_965279625.1. Classification (GTDB taxonomy): domain Bacteria; phylum Pseudomonadota; class Alphaproteobacteria; order Reyranellales; family Reyranellaceae; genus Reyranella. The sequence continues at coordinate 2,296,434 of NZ_OZ257251.1, read as the reverse complement.
GCACGAGGTCGGTCATGTGCTCGTCGGACAGGTCCTTCTTGATCTCCGCAAAGGTCGCGTCGGACATCGCGAGGTCCTTCACCATCTCGCGCGCGCCTCTTAGGATCACCTTGGCGAGCGGTTCGAGCTGGGAGGGCTTCCCCTCGGTCTCGGCGATCAGGCCCTTTATGTCCTCGTCGGTGACGCCGAATTCCTTGCCGATCTTCACATGGTGGGTGAATTCGTATTCCGACTTCTCCAGCCAGCCGACCTGCAGGATGGCCAGCTCGCGCAGCCGGGGATCGAGCTTGCTCTTGAACCGGATGTAGCCGCCCAGCCCGCTGAAGGCCCGCGCCATGTCGGGCGAGTTGACCAGAAGCTTGTGCAGGTTGGTGTTGCGCTTGAGCATGTCGCGATACTCGGGCGCGACCTGGTCGGGCTCGAGATAGGGCAGGCGGGCCATCTTGGTTGTTTCTCCCTTACTGGTTCGTTGCTTCAGTGATCTTGTGAATCGCGTTCCGGCCCCTGCAGGGTCACACCGCCGTCGACGACGAGGACCTGGCCGGTGATGTAGCGGGCATGATTGCTCAGCAGGAAGCGCACGGCGTGCCCGACGTCCCAGCCCGTGCCCTCGGTCTTGAGGACGGAGGCCCTGGCGCGCTGGGCGCGCGCGGCCTCGCTCATGCCGTTGCCGCGGGCATAGACCATCGGTGTGTAGACCGGGCCGGGGCAGATGCAGTTCACGCGGATATTGTCGCGGCCGTGGTCGACCGCCATCGCCTGGCTGAGGCCGATCACGGCGGCCTTCGAGGTCGTGTAGGTCGTGAGGCCGCGCGGCCGCAGCGCGGAGATCGACGAGATGTTCACGATCGCGCCGCCCTTGGCCGTCTTGATCATCGCCGGGATCGCATGCTTGGAGAGCAGGAACATCGTCTCGACGTTCACCTGCATCACGCGGCGATAGTCCTCGGGCTTTTCCTCGACGACCGAGCCACGGCTGCCGATGCCGATATTGTTGTCGAGGAAATCGAGCCGGCCCCATCGGTCGACGGCGGCGTCGACCAGCCGCTTGCACTCGGCCTCCTGCGTCATGTCGCCGGCATGGGCCGCGGCATGCAGGCCCCCCTCGGCCTTGATCATCTCGACCGTGCGCTCCGCGAGCTTGAGGTCGCGGTCGGCCACCAGCACGTGGGTACCGGCGCGAGCCAGCAGGATCGCCGCTGCGCGGCCGTTGCCGATACCGTCCCCGGCCGCGCCGCCGCCAGAAATGATCGCCACCTTGCCGGCCAGACCGGCATCGTCCTCGGGACCCTTCATGAATTCCTCCTAGGGCAGGCCGGCGCCCGGCACGTCGACCCGCATCGTCTCGATGCGGCCGTCCTTCTTCCCGGCGATGGCCGGTCCGCTGCCGCTGTTGGTCACGACGAACAGGGTGCGGCGGTCGCGGCCGCCCAGCATGCAGGCATAGGCCGCGCGTTCGCCGAGATCGAGGTCGTGGGTGACCCTGCCGCCTTCGAGCACGCGGATCATATGATGGGTGAAGGCGCCGGTGACCCAGATGCCGCCCTCGGCATCGAGGCATATGCCGTCGGGGTTACAGGTCGGCGTCTCGGCCCAGACGCGCCGGTTGGACAAGGTGCCGTCCTCGCCGATGTCGAACGCCGTGAGCCGCTTGGCGAAGGTCTCGCCGATGATCATCGTCTTGCCGTCGGGCGCGATGACGGTGCCGTTAGGAAACATCAAGTCGTCGGCGGCGGCATGGACGGAGCCGTCGGGATCGACGCGGGCCAACACGGCGGGACGCGGCTTCTCGCCGGCGTGACGGTCGAAGCCGAAATTGCCGATATAGGCGCGGCCTTTGGCATCGACGATCATGTCGTTGCACAGGCCGGTCGCGATCGCGCCCAACTCGGCCTCGACGCCGAGCTTGCCGCCCGCAAAGCGCATCAGCCGGCGGTCGGTCATGCTGACGATCAGCATCGTGCCGTCGGGACGCCAGCCCAGCCCGGAGGGCTGTCCGGGCACTTCGACGATCGTCTCGGTCTTGCCGCTCTCGTCGACGGTCCGCACCTGGTGGACATAGAAGTCGGAGAAATAGAGCCGGTCGTCGTGCCAGCGCGGACCTTCGCCGAAGGTGAGGCCGGTGAGCAGCGGTTCGAGCTTCATGATGCGTCCTGCTGGGGGCGCGCCACTCCAGTCGCGCGTCTTTGCTGGTTCCCGAGATGATCGCGCCACTGGAGTGGCGCGCCCCCAGCCAAGCGTCGGGTCATCGATCCCACTCGATACGGAAGGAGTTGCCTTCGGGCTTGACGTAGCCCGCATTGGCGCCGGGAAAGTGTGCGGGGCAGAGGAGGGCATTGCTCTCGACGCAGTCCTCGAGAAGCTTGCGGCGCGAGATGGCCGACATCGCCTGGTCCCAGCAGAACTGGCTCGACCAGTCGGGGTGATAGACCTGAATCGGGTGATGCATGATGTCGCCCGAGAAGCAGGCCTGCTTTCCCTGATCTTTCAGGTTGATCGCGACCGAACCCGGCGTGTGCCCGGGATAGTCTTTTATGGTGAGGAGCGGATCGGGCTGGTGGTCGCTCTCGATCATCACCGCCCTGCCGGCCTCGACGATCGGCAGCACCGAATCGTCGAACGAGCCGTCGTTCACCTTGCCTTCGCCCTGCGCCTTTCGCTCGCTCTCCCAGTGCGCGTACTCGCGCTTGGCGAACAGGTATTTCGCATTGGGGAAGGTCGGCACCCAGCGGCCGTTCTCAAGCTTGGTGTTCCAGCCGACATGGTCGACGTGCAGATGGGTGCACATCACGAAGTCGACGGACTCCGCGGGGCAGCCACAGGCCTCGAGCCGGTTGAGGAACGGCGTGTCGAGGTTGTTCCAGCCGGCATTGTGGCGCTGCTTGTGATTGCCGAGACAGGTGTCGATCAGGATCGTGTGCCGGGGCGTTTTCACGATCCAGGTGTGGACCGAGCCGATCAGCCGGTCGCTGCCCTCCTGCACGTGCTCCGGCACCATCCAGCCCTTCTGGGCGTCGAAGGCCTCCTGGTCGAACCGGGGAAACATGCGGCCGGGCTTGAAACCCGGACCGCAGATTTCCTCGACCTTCTCGATGGTGGCTCCGCCCAGCTTTCGCACGGTCATGGCGTGGCTTCCTCCGGAATGCGCAGCTGGAAGGGAACGATCAGAACGTGACGACGCTGCGGATCGACTCGCCCTTGTGCATCAGGTCGAACGCGTCGTTGATCTTCTCGACCGGCATCGTGTGGGTGATCAGCGAATCGATGTCGATCTTCCCGTCCATGTACCAGTCGACGATCTTCGGCACGTCTCGGCGGCCCTTGGCGCCACCGAAGGCGGTGCCCATCCAGGTGCGGCCGGTGACGAGCTGGAACGGGCGCGTGGCGATCTCCTGGCCGGCGCCGGCGACACCGATGATGACCGACTTGCCCCAGCCGCGATGACAGCATTCCAGCGCCTGGCGCATCAGCTTGGTGCTGCCGACGCATTCGAAACTGTAATCCGCGCCGCCGTCGGTCAGCTCGACCAGATGCGCGACCAGGTCCTTGTCGCCGAGGTCCTTCGGATTGACGAAGTGCGTCATGCCGAACTGGCGACCGAGCGCCTCGCGGGCCGGGTTGAGATCTACGCCGACGATCATGTTGGCGCCGACCATGCGCGCGCCCTGCAGCACGTTGAGGCCGATGCCGCCGAGACCGAACACCACGACATTGGCGCCGGCCTCGACCTTGGCGGTGTTGATGACGGCGCCGATGCCGGTCGTGACACCACAGCCGATGTAGCAGACCTTGTCGAACGGTGCGTCGGGGCGAATCTTCGCCAGCGCGATCTCCGGCAGCACCGTGTAGTTCGAGAAGGTCGAGCAGCCCATGTAGTGATGGATCTTCTTGCCCTTGATCGAGAATCGCGAGGTGCCATCGGGCATCACGCCCTGGCCCTGGGTGGCGCGGATCGATGTGCAGAGGTTGGTCTTGCCCGACACGCAGGATTTGCACTGGCGGCATTCCGGCGTGTAGAGCGGGATCACGTGGTCGCCCTTCTTCAGCGACACGATGCCCGGTCCGACATCGACCACGACACCCGCGCCCTCATGGCCGAAGATCACCGGGAACAGGCCCTCGGGATCGCCGCCGGAGCGTGTGAACTCGTCGGTGTGGCAGACCCCCGACGCCTTGATCTCGACCAGGACCTCGCCGAACTTCGGCCCTTCGAGATCGACGGTCTCGATCTCGAGGTTCTTGCCGGCCTCGAAACAGACGGCTGCCTTTGTCTTCACGCGGATACCCCCTCGAAACTCTGGAGCCGAAACCTAGAGCAGGGGGGCGCCCATCGTCTACGCTGCGGCGCGGCCGGTGAGAGCGCGTGCCATTTCAGACTTCGCCTCGCGGTATTGGCTGACGAGGCGCCGGACGAGATCCGCCGCAGTCGGCACGTCGTCGATGTTCCCGACGCCGTGGCCGGCCGTGTAGATGTCCTTCCAGCGCTTCTTGTTCTCCTGGGCGCCGACGATCTTGCCGGGCAGGGTCGTGCGTAGCACGTCGAGGTCGATGCCGGCCGCGAGCAGGCTCGGTGTCAGCCAGTTTGCCGGGGCACCGTCGACCGAGGCGGTGAGGAACACGTCCGTGGCACGTGTGGCGAGGATCATGTCCTTGTGCGCCTGTGCGGCCATCGCCTCCTGGGTGGCGATGAAGCGCGTGCCAATATAGGCGAGGTCGGCGCCCATCGCCTCGGCCGCCAGCACGTCGCGGCCGGTCGTCTGGCCGCCGGCCAGCACGACGGCGAAGCTGTCCCCGAGCTGGCGCACTTCGTTCATCAGCGCAAAGGGATTGATCGTGCCGGTATGGCCGCCGGCGCCGCCCGCGACCGCGATCACGCCATCGACGCCGGCTTCCAGCGCCTTTTCGGCATGACGCCGGTTGGCGATGTCGTGCAGGGCGACGGCGCCCCAGCCATGGATGCGTTTGATGGCATCGCCCGGCGCGCCCTTCGAGGTGAGCACCACGGGCACCTTGTACTTCTCGACCAGTTCGAGGTCGCCCTGGTAGCGCGGGTTCGAGGCATGGACGACGAGGTTCACGGCCCAGGGCGCCGGCTTCTTGCCGGCATCCTCCAGCCGCTTCATGCCCTCGACCATCTCGTCGAGCCAGGCCTGGAACTCCTCGCGGCTGCGCGTGCCATGGGCGGGGAAGCTGCCCATCAGACCCTCGCCGCAGCACGCCAGCGTCAGAGCGGGATTGGAAACCAGGAACATCGGGGCGGCGATGGCGGGGATCGCCATGCGCTCCATCAACTTGTGCACTTCGGCGCGCGGCATGGCTCAAACCTCTCCGATGGTGGGCGTGGTCGAGGTCACGCCGCTGTCGTTCAATTGCTTCAGGCGGGCATCGTCGTAGCCCAGGAGTTCGCGCAGCACCTCATCGGTGTGCTGGCCGAGATCCGGCGCCGGCCGCTCGATGACGAGGCCTTCACCGTCGAGCCGGTAGGGCAGTCCCTTCACGAGGCCGCCCTTCTCGTCGCGCACCAGCGTGACGCCCTGGAGCGCGGTGTCGCGCAGCAGGTCGTTGCCGTCGAGGCAGGGCGCTACGGCAATGCCTTTGGCCAGCAGTGCATTCAGTGCAGCGTCGCGGTCCTTGCCGGCGCAGAAGGTCGCCATCGACGGATCAGCTGTGTCGAGGGTCACGGCCAGCCATTTGCCGTCGCCGCATTGATAGGAATTCTGCTGCGCCACGCCCGCTTCGGTATTGCCGCGTGGCGCCAGCCGATGGTTCGGATCGGCCGAAGCCGCGAGGATCTCCTCGCCCAGGGTGAACGAGGCGACTTCGCGCTGGGAAAAATCCAGGAAGGCGCCCTGGCCGGTGCGGCGCGCTTCCGTGACGGCCGCGATGACGATGCCGGTGGCGAACAACGAGACGATCTGGTCGGGATAGTTCACGTCCATGCCGGAGATGCGCGGCTCCTCGCCCTCGTAACCGGTGAGCGAGGCGATGCCCGAGGTCGCGTCGAGCGTGCTGCCGAACGACACGTTCATACGCTCCGGTCCCGTATCGCCCTGGCTGGAGATGGCGGCGAACACCAGACGCGGATTGAGGGCGCTCAGATCCTTGTAGCCGAGGCCGGCGCGGTCGAGCACGCCGCGGCGGAAGTTCTCGACCACGATATCGCACTTCGCGGCCAGCTCGCGGATCACGCGCTGGCCCTCGGGATCCTTGAGGTTCAGCGTCAGCCCGCGCTTGTTGCGGTTGGTGAAGCGGAACTGCGGCGAGCGGTTCCACCAGCCCTCATCATTGTCGATCTTGCCGATGACGCGGAAGGGATCGAGATAGGCCCCGGACTCGATCTTGATCACGTCGGCCCCGAGATCGGCCAGCATGGCCGAGGTGTTCGCGCCGGCCGTGAGCAGACCGAAATCGAGTACGCGCACGCCGGCGAGGGGACGATCACCACTCCTCCTCTCCTCCTCGTTCAAATGGGGAGGTGTGGCGGTCTTCCGCGACGGAGGGGGCATGAATTGCGAGCGGCCGTTCCTGACCCCTCCGCCCTCGTGCGACGAGGGCACCACCCCATTTGAATGGGGAGGAGAGAGGGCAGGCGCGGGCCGTGGCGCGAAGGAGCGGCCGTTCCATTGGACGGGCAATTGCGGCAGGCGCAGCGTGCCCTCGGTGGGATGAGCCATGTCGGCCAGGAAGCCACGCGCGACATACTGCTCGGTCTGCAGCAGTTCGGCGGGCGAGAAGATCGGACCGAAGGGCACGCCCCTGGCCTGCGCGACCTTCTGGATTTCCTCGCGGGTCTTGTCGGTGAACCACGGCGCGAGCGCCGCATAGAGTTCGGCGATGTTCTGGCGACGGCCGGCGCGCGTGCTGAATTTCGGATCGTCGAGCCGGGGATCGCCGACCAGGGCGCGCGTCGCCGGCCACTGCGTCAAGGTGTAGACGACGGCGACATGACCGTCGCGGCAAGGCAGGACCTGGAACTCCGAGTTCCTGCCCTCTCGGCCGGGCGAGGTGCCCGACGCGGCAGCGCCGGATGCCGCCTTCCAGTTCACCCACTGCATGACCTCGGCGAGCGACACGCGTACCGGAGGCGCCCGGCGTCCTGTGTCCCGCGCGGCGAGGGCTGACATGAGTCCGGTGAAGGCGGTGAGCCCGGCGGGATACGAAGCCTGATGACCGCCGAGCTTGAGCGGTTTGCGCGCCGGCTCACCGACCATATGCATCAGCCCGCCCAGCGCCTGGATCACCAGTTCGCTGACCGGACGTTGCGCCGCATCCATCTCGATCGGGAAGGCGGCGATCTCGATCGGCGTCGCCTTGCCCGCGCGCAATATCGCCGCAACGGAAGCCGTCTCCTCGAACAGCACGGCGTCGGCGCCGTCGACCAGATTGGCGAGCGTGGCGCGACCGGCCTCGCTCGACAGATCGAGCGCCAGAGACCGCTTCGACGTGTTGAGAAAATGAAAGAGCGCGCTTTCGCCCTGCGGCAGCAAGGGTGGCGCGCGCCGGACCGGATCGCCTCCCGGTGGTTCGAGCTTGAGCACGTCGGCGCCGAGATCGGCGGCGATCTTTGCGGCAAGCGACGTCGCCAAACGCAGGCAGAATGGCACGTTTGCGTCGTTCACTTCGACGATTTTGAAACGTGCGAGCGGGAGAGAAGAGGCCTCGGTCATCGATCGATGATCTGCGCAAGCCGGTGCTGCGGTCAACGTCGCGTGCATGCTACCGTCGCGGGTGACGGAGGACTTCAATGGCACAGACCGGTAATCACAAGGGACTAACGTTCGGCATCTTCCTGGCGCCGTTCCATCGCGTCGGCGAGAATCCCACTCTCGCGATGGCGCGCGACATGGAGCTGATCGAGTGGATCGACGAGCTGGGCTACGACGAAGCCTGGATCGGCGAGCATCATTCCGCCGGCTGGGAGACCATCGCGTCGCCGGAAGTCTTCATCGGCGCCGCGATCGAGCGCACGCGCTACATTCGCCTTGGCTCCGGCGTCACCAGCCTGCCCTATCACCATCCGCTGATGGTCGCGAACCGCTTCGTGCAGCTCGACCACATGTCGCGCGGCCGTACCATGCTGGGCTGCGGGCCCGGTGCGCTGCCGTCGGATGCCTACATGATGGGCATCGACCCCTCGACCCAGCGGCCGCGCATGGAGGAGGCGCTGGAGGCAATCATGCGCCTGCTCGAATGCAAGGAGCCGGTCACCATGAAGACCGACTGGTTCGAGCTGAAGGAGGCCCGGCTGCACCTCGCGCCCTACAGCTACCCGCATTTCCCCATCGCCTGCGCCAGCACCATCACGCCCTCCGGCATGATCGCCGCCGGCAAGCACGGGCTCGGCGTACTGTCGATCGGCGCCGGCATCCCCGGCGGGCCGGAGATGCTCGGCAAGCAGTGGGGCATCTACGAGGAGACCGCCGCCAAGCACGGTAAGACCGCCGACCGTTCCAAGTGGCGCGTGGTAGTGAACTGCCACGTGACCGAGGATGACGAGCAGGCGCTGCGCGAGGTCCATGCCGGCGAGCGCCGCGAGACCGTGACCTATTTCGAGGATACGCTGGGCCGCCCGCCGGGCCGCGCCGACGATCCACTGCGCGACGGCGTGAAGATGGGTACGACCCTGGTCGGCAGCCCGGACACGGTGGCCAAGGGCATCGAGCGCCTGCTGGGCTTTTCCAATGGCGGCTTCGGCGGCGTCCTGTTCCGCGCCCACGAATGGGCGACGCGGGAGCAGATCTTGCGCTCCTACGAGCTGTTCGCGCGCTATGTGATGCCGCGCTTCCAGGGCTCGCTCGACACGATCGTCAACTCGAACCAGTGGGCCAAGGACAACCGCAAGGGCATCTTCGGACCCAACGTCGCCGCGGTGAAAAAGGCCTTCACAGACGCCGGCCGCGAAGCCCCCGAGGAGTTCCGAAACCGCACGCCCGGCGCGCGCGACGTCGCGGGTGACTAGTCATTGCTGGGGGCGCGCCACTCCAGTGGCGCGTCTTTCTTTTGCCTGATGATCGCGCCACTGGAGTGGCGCGCCCCCAGCACTAGAATTGCTTCTTGGTGCCCGGCTCGGCGTCGATCACCTCGATCGAGGTCTGGCCCATCGCCGCCTTGTATTGCGCGGGCGTGCCCCTGAGGAACGGGTTGCTGGCATAGTGCATCGGCCAGGCCATCTTGGGTTTGATCAGCTCCTTGGTGGCATAGGCGGCGGCCTTCGGATCCATCACATAGTGGCCGCCGATCGGAATCAGGACCAGGTCGGGCTTGTAGTATTCGCCGATCAGCTTCATGTCGCCGAACAGGCCGGTGTCGCCCATGTGGTAGATCTTGAAGCCGTCCTCGAGCTCGATGATGAAGCCGCAGGGCTCTCCCGCAGCGAAACTCGTGTCCTTGCCGGTTGCCGGGTCCTTCAGGATCATTTCCGAGGAATGGTCGGCGTGGACCATGGTGATCTTCACGCCAGGGAAGGGCTCGATGGTGCCGCCTTTGCTCATGCGCGGCACGAGATTCGCCGGCATCAGGCCGAGCGTCGCCAGGGTCTGGTTGAGGCCGGCCGGCGCCCAGATGGGCGCATTGTTCCTCTTCGAGATCTCCATCGCGTCGCCGAGATGGTCGCCGTGGCCATGGGTCACCAGGATCAGGTCGACCTTGCCGATCTTGTCGAGATCCTTCAGTTCCGGCGGGATCCGGGTGGCGCCCATGATCCAGGGGTCGATCATGATGACCTTGCCGCTCTGGGTCGTGAGCTTGAAGGCGGCCTGGCTGTACCAGAGAAGCTCGGCCTTACCCTGGGCCTGTACGGCGCCCGCAACCGCAAAGACCGCCGCCAGGGTTGCGAAAAGAAGACGGAAGATCATGTGACGTGGCTCCCCGGTCGTTTCGCAGAGCCTAGCATCGTTCTTCGCTGCGAAAGTGCGCACTTTCCTGTGAGGCTCCGATCCCCCACCATGTGCGCTGCACAATTGACCAGGGGGATGGCTCGCCGATGAGCATCAAGGGCAAGGCCTATATTGCCGGAATTTACGAGCATCCGACGCGACTCGCGAAGGATATCTCGCTCGCGCAGATCCACGCGCAGTGTGCCAAGGGCGCGCTCGAGGATGCGGGTCTCACCAAGGACGATGTCGACGGCTATTTCTGCGCCGGCGACGCACCGGGCCTCGGGCCGATGTCCATGGTCGAGTACATGGGCCTCAAGGTCCGTCACGTCGATTCGACCGACACCGGCGGCTCGTCCTACGTGCTGCATGTCGGCCACGCTGCCGAAGCGATCGCCGCGGGCAAGTGCAAGGTGGCCCTGATCACCCTGGCTGGCCGGCCGCGCGCCGAGGGCATGGCGACCGGCACCGTGCCGCGCAGCCGCGGCGGCACGCCGACCCCCGATGACCCGTTCGAATTCCCCTACGGCCCGACGGTCGTGAACATGTACGCCAACTGCGCCATGCGTCACATGTACGAGTTCGGCACGACCTCCGAGCAGCTCGCCTGGATCAAGGTCGCGGCCTCGCATCACGCGCAATACAATCCGCATGCGCTACTGAAGGACGTGGTCACGGTCGAGGAGGTCGTGAACTCGCCGATGATCTCCGATCCGCTGCACCGGCTCGACTGCTGCGTCATCACCGACGGCGGCGGCGCCATCGTCGTCGTGGCACCGGAGATCGCGGCCAAGCTCAAGCGGCCGAAGGTCAAGCTGCTGGGCTCGTCGGAGTTCATCAAGACGCAGATGGGTGGAAAGGTCGATCTCACCTACTCGGGCGCGCGTTTCACCGGCGCGGCCGCCTTCGCCGAAGCCGGCGTCAAGCCTTCCGACATGAAGTACGCCTCGATCTACGACAGCTTCACCATCACGGTGCTGATGCAGCTCGAGGATCTCGGCTTCTGCGAGAAGGGCAAGGGCGGCGCCTTCGTGGCCGATGGAAACCTGATCTCGGGCACCGGCAAGCTGCCGTTCAACACCGATGGCGGCGGCCTGTGCAGCAACCATCCCGCCAACCGTGGCGGCCTCACCAAGGTGCTGGAGGCCGTGCGCCAGTTGCGCGGCGAGGCGCACCCGAAGGTGCAGGTGAAGAACTGCGATCTGGCGATCGCGCACGGCACGGGCGGCTCGCTCGGCCTGCGCCACGGCAGCGCGACCGTCATTCTGGAGAGAGAGTAGACCATGGCCGACACCAAGGAACGCAAGCTGCCGCCTCCCGCCATCAGCGAAGAGACGCAGGCCTACTGGGACGCCGCCGGCAAGGGCAAGCTGCTGGTGCGCAAGTGCACGAGCTGCGGCCAGGCGCACCACTATCCGCGCACGATCTGCCCGTTCTGCTTCAGCGACAAGACCGAATGGGTCGAGGCGTCGGGCAAGGGCACGATCTATTCCTACAGCGTGATGCGCCGCGCGCCGGTGCCCTACGCGATCGGCTACGTCACCCTGGCCGAAGGTCCGCGCATGCTGACCAACATCGTCGACTGCGACTTCGACAAGCTGAAGTGCGAACAGGCGGTGACGGTGGTCTTCAAGCCGACCGATGGCGGCCCGCCGCTGCCGATGTTCACGCCGGCCTGACGTCGTTCAGCGGGAGGCTCTAGCGAGCCTCCCGCATCTTCGCGAGCGCGGCGGCCAGGCGCTTGGCCGCGATTTCGGTGCCGAGCTCGGTCCAATGGCCGTCCGAGACCCGGTAGGTGTTCGCCACACCCTTGAAATCGTCTTCCAGGTCGACGACCGTTATGCCCTGCGCTTCCAGCTCCGCACGCAACTTGCGATGCATGAGCTCGCGCTGCCTGGGGAAGCTCATGTATTGCGGCCAGGGGCTCCAGAATTCGGCATAGCTTGGATCGACCACGCCTACGGGGGCCAGAGCGATCGCGAACTCGATCCCGCGTTCGCGCGCCAGGTCGCGGGCACCCAGTAGCCAGGTCATGGTCGCGGCGATCGCCTTTTTGTCCAAGGATTGTTCGAGCTCCGCCGGGGTCAACGGCACCGTCCAGTTGGCGGTCTCCCAGTCGACCATGCTGGCGAGCCACCAGGCCTGGATATACTCCTCGTCGCGGTCGCGCGGTTCGAGCCGGTCCCAGAACTTGTCGCCGCCGCGCGACAGGATCTCGCGGATCACCTTCTCGTCCTTGTCGGGGTAGTAGTAGGTCTTGACCAGCCGGACCATCGCATCGAGGCGTTCGGCACGCGGCAGCTTGATGATCTTCTGCGCCTCGTCCGGCGGCGCCTTGTTGCCGCGACCGAACTCCGACAGGCCAAGCCGGTTCACGAGCAACCAGGTGAGACGGGGAGCGACGGCGCCGAGCCATGAAGGTTGCGGCCGCTCGGCGATGGGCGGCGGGATGCGCCACGGCGAAAGCGCATCTGACACGAAGTCGTTGCCCGAGAAGAACATGACGACCAGCGCGTCCGGCTGCAGCGACAGGGCGATGTTGCGGATGCGGTAGTAGTATTGAGGCGGCCCGGTCGCGGAGATGCCGAGGCTGGTCACCTCCCAGTCGCGGTGGCCTTGCGATTGCCAGAGCTGCTCCAGCCTCATGCCGACCGATTTTTCGACGAAGGCGCCTTCGAGGAAGCTGTCACCGACGAGGACCGTCCGGAAGGTTCCGGCCGGCTTCTGCAGCGGATGCTCGCGATCGCGCATGCCCCAGCTGTTGTAGGTCGGAACCGGCTGTGTGCCGGTGAGCGTGCTCGCGACGGACGCGTTGGAAACCTCGATCGGCCGCAACTCACGCGCCGGCCAGGGCGGCACGACGAATGAGCTCAGCAGTTCGAGGCCGGCCACCGTGACCGCCACGAGCAGGACCGCGAAGATGCCCGAGAACCAGAGACGCTTGTGCTTCATCGGGCCTGCTCATAGCCGATCAGCGGCGTCTCTCCAACGGGAGGCAATCGTTCCTCGCGGTGCCCGTCAGCCGTTGAGCGCCGCCCACACCCGCTCCGGCGTCGCCGGCATGTTGATGTGCTTGCCGCCCAGCGCGTCGGAAATGGCGTTCATCACCGAGGGCAGGGAGCCCGCGCAGCCGGCCTCGCCGCAGCCCTTGGCGCCCAGCACATTCGTCTTCGCCGGCACCGAATGGTAGTCGATCTTGAAGGACGGGGCGTCGCCCGCCCGCGGGATCGCATAGTCGGTGAAGCTGCCGGTGAGCGGCTGGCCTTCCTCGCTGTAGACGACATGCTCGAAGATCGCCTGGCTGATGCCCTGGACCACGCCGCCATGGCTCTGGCCCTCGACCAGCAGGGGATTGATCACCGTGCCGAAGTCGCCGACCATCGTATACTTCACGACCTCAACATGGCCGGTATCGGGGTCGATCTCGACCTCCGCGACATGGGTGCCGTTGGGATAGGCCGACGGAGCCGCCTCGTGGACGTGGCTGACGTCGAGCGTAGTGGGCACGCCCTCGGGCAGCTTCATGCCGCTGCGCAGTTTGCTGGCCAGTTCCAGGATGCCGATGCCGCGGTCGGTGCCGACGATCTCGAAGCGGCCGAGCTTGAATTCGATGTCGGCGGCGGAGGCTTCGAGTGCGACGCCCGCGATCTCCTTGCCCTTCTCGATCACCTTGTCAGACGCTTCGACGATCGCCGCGCCCGACGCCATGATCGATTTGGAGCCACCGGTGCCGCCGCCGGCGATCAGCAGGTCGCTGTCGCCCTGCTTCAGCTTGATCCGGTGGAACGGGATGCCGAGCTTGGTCGTGAGCACCTGCGCGAAGGCCGACCAGTGGCCCTGACCATAGTCCAGCGTGCCGGTGATGATCGTGACGTCGCCATTCTCCTCGAAGCGGAGGCCGCCCATCTCGTTCGTGGGCGGCGCCGTCACTTCGAGATAGTCGCCGATGCCGAGCCCGCGCAGCTTGCCGCGGCTGGCGCTCTCCTGCTTGCGGGCGGCAAAGCCCGACACGTCCGCCAGCTCCAGCGCCTTGTCGAGCAGCACGGTGAACTCGCCGCTGTCGTAGGTCGTGCCCGACGCGGTCTTGTAGGGCATTTCATCGGGCCTGATGTGATTGCGCCGGCGCATCTCCATCTGGTCGAGACCCATCTCGCGGGCGGCGGTGGCGATCAGGCGTTCCATGAAATAGTTGGCCTCGGGCCGGCCGGCGCCGCGATAGGCGCCGATCGGCGAGGTGTGGGTGAAGGCCACCTTGGTCTGCACCTCGATCAGCGGCGTACGGTAGACCGCGGCGAGATTGCGAGAGACGCCCAGCGCGCCCATGGCCGCACCGACATTCGAGAGGTAGGCACCGAGATTGGCGTAGCCCTTGAGACGCACGGCCAGGAAGGTGCCGTCCTTGTCGAGGGCCAGCTCGGCATCGAAATCATGGTCGCGCCCGTGCTGGTCGCTGAGGAAGCTGCCCGAGCGGTCGTCGGTCCACTTCACCGGACGGCCCAGGATCTTCGAGGCGTGGAAGAGGCCGGCATATTCGGGGTAGGGCGAGCCCTTCATGCCGAAGGAGCCGCCGACATTGCCGGTGACGACGCGCATCTGCGCCGGCTTGATGCCTAGCAGGGCGGCCATCTGGTTCTTCAGGCCGAAAACGCCCTGGCAGCCGGCATAGAGCGTCGAGCGGTCGGTCTCCTTGTCGTAGTGGCCGATCGCCGTGCGCGGCTCCATCGCGCAGACGACGATGCGGTTGCTGACGATGTGGAGCTTCGTCACGTGCGCGGCCTTGGCAAAGGCGTCGGCAACCACGGCACTGTCGCCATACTGGAAGTCGGCGCAGACATTGTCCGGCACGTCGTCGAACACGGTCGGCGCGCCCGGCTGGGCAGCCGCGCGCGCCTCGGTGACGGCGGGCAGCGCTTCGATGTCGAGCACGACGGCTTCGGCTGCATCCCGGGCCTGAGCCGCGGTCTCGGCGACGACGAAGGCCACCGGATCGCCGACGAAGCGCACCTTGTCGGTGGCGAGCGAATAGCGGGTCGGCGTCTTCATCTGCGAGCCGTCGCGGTTGGGCACCATCATCACGGTCTTCAGCGCGCCGTAGCCCGCGGCGTTGAGATCGGCTCCGGTCCAGATCCCCAGGACGCCCGGCATGCCACGCGCTTCCTCTGCGTCGATGCCTTTCAGGAGTCCGTGTGCCACCTGGCTGCGGACCATCACCGCATAGGCCTGGCCGGGGAGGTTGATGTCGTCGGTGTAGCGGCCCTGGCCCTTCAGCAGGGTGGGGTCCTCCTGGCGCGGCACCGGCTGGCCGACGCCGAATTTCATCAAATCGAGATTGTCCGCATCGAGGGGCGCGTTCATGGGGATTCCGCTTCGAAAAGTGGGGGATTTGAACGGCATCATAGCGCAGGGAGGCATGGCCTGTGCTAGTGATTCGGACATGTCGAACCTCGATCCCGTCACATTGACAGTCATCCAGAACGGCCTGGTCCAGGTCTGCAACGAGATGGACCTGGCTTTCGTGCGTGCGGCCTTCTCCCCGGTGATCTCCGAGGGCATGGACCGCTCTGACGGCATCTACGACACCGTCGACGGCTCGCTGATCGCCCAGGGCGAGCTCGGCCTGCCGGTATTCGTCGGTACCATGCAGTTTTCCACCCGCGCCGTGATCGAGAGGGTGAAGACGCATTATGCCGGCAAGGTCGATCCGGGCGACGTGTTCATCGTCAACGATCCCTATCTCGGCGGCACGCATCTGATGGACGTCCGCTTCGTGAAACCGTTCTTCTACAAGGGCGAGCTGTTCGCCTGGCTGGCCAACACCGGCCACTGGCCGGATGTCGGCGGCATGGTGCCAGGTGGCTTCTCCGCCAGCGCGACCGAGGTCGAGCAGGAGGGCCTGCGGCTGCCGCCCGTGAAATTCTTCAAGAAGGGCGAGATGGACCAGGAGATCCTGTCCATCATCATGTCCAACATCCGCATCGCCGATCAGCGCATCGGTGACATCAAGGCGCAAGCCGCCGCGCTCACCACGGGCGAGGTGCGGCTCACCGAGCTGATCGACCGCTACGGCGCCGACGTGGTGCGGGCGGCGATCGCGGAGATGCGCCATCGTGCCGAACGGCAGATGCGCGCCAAGATCGCCGACATTCCCGACGGCGTCTATGAAGGCACCTCGCAGGTCGACAGCGACGGCGTCGTCGACGAGCCGCTCACGATCAGGATGAAGATCACGAAGAAGGGCGACGAGCTCACCTTCGACATGACCGGATCGAGCCCGCCCTGCCGCGGCCCGATGAACAGCGTGATCGCCACGACCAAGTCGGCGATCTATCTCGCGGTGAAGCACGTCTTTCCCGACGTGCCGATCAACGCCGGCACTTTCGAGCCGCTGCGCATCGTCGAGCCCGAAGGCACGTTCCTGTATGCGAAGTATCCCCGGCCGGTGTCTGGTTGCGCGGCCGAGGTGAGCCAGCGCATCGCCGAGGCGGTGTTCGCGGCCCTCACCAAGGCCATTCCCGACCTGTTGTTCGCCGCGCCCGCCGGAACCTCCGGCAACCTGGGCATCGGCGGCTACGATCCCGAGCGCAAGCGCAACTACATCATGTATCTCTTCACCGGCGGCGGCTATGGCGGCTTCCAGGGCGGTGACGGTCTGAGCAACGGCTGCTCGACGATCGGCATTTCCAAGATGCCGCCGGTCGAGGTGCTGGAGCAGTTCTACCCCGTGCTGTTCGAGGAGTTCTCCCTGCGCGAAGGCTCGGGCGGCGCCGGCGAGTTCCGCGGCGGCTTCGGGATCAATTACGCCATCAAGCTCCGTCGCGGCGAGGCCCGCGTCTCGATGGTGATGGATCATGGCCGTACCGGCCCGCAGGGCGTGCTGGGCGGCAGTGCCGGCGGCACCAACACGGTGCAGGTCGACCAGGGCGGCAAGGCCTACCATCCGCCGCACATTTCCAAGGACCAGGACATCGAGATCGGTGTCGGCGACGTGGTGCGCGTGTCGACGCCGGGCGGCGGTGGCTTCGGCGATCCTGTCAGGCGCAGCGCCGAGGCGGTCGCCCGCGACGTGGTGCGCGGCTACTACACCGCGGCGGAAGCCCGCGAGAAATTCGGCCCGGCCCAGGCTGCCGAATGACACACTACAGACGGTCTTTGCTTGTGCTGCCGGTGGCCCTGCTGGCGGCCGACGCGGCGGCGCAATCGGTCTCGTGGTTTCCGGTCGAGGGCGCGGACAAGTCGTTCTTCGTCGAGATGCCGGGTGCACCCGTTTACAAGGTGCTCGATACGGTCTCGCCGGGCGGCACGCCCTTCGTCTATCACTCCTACAGTCTCGAATATCGCCGGCTCTCATTCGTGGCGCAGAGCGCGCTCTATCCCGCCGACGTCGACGTGCGGCAGCCGAAGCTCAACCTGCAATCCACCCTCGACGATCGCGCGCAGCGCCTGGCCGGCGGCAAATGGACCAGCGTCGACTGGAAGACGGTGCAGGGCGCGCCGGCCGTCGAATCGGTCGGTCCGCTCGCCGGCGGCACTGCGCTGCGGCAGCTCGTGCTGCTGAAGGGGCGCCGCTACGTCTCTCTTGGCTACCTCGCGCCGGCCGATGCGATGCGCGCGCCGGAGGCCGAGCGTTTCTTTCGTTCCCTGAGGCTTTTGTCATGACTCTTCCGCGTATCCAGATCCTGGCCCTCGGCGGCACCATTGCGACGGCACCGGATGCCTCGGGTGCGATGCAGATGGGGCTGGGTGCCGACGATCTCGTCGCCGCCGTGCCGCTGCTGGCCAAGCTCGCCGACATTCGCGCCGAGACGGTGTCGCGGGTCGGCAGCCATTCGCTGTCCTTCGATCAGATCCACGCGCTCGCGAAGAAGATTATGAGCCTCGACGTCGACGGCGTGGTCGTCACCCAGGGGACGGACACTCTGGAAGAGACGAGCTTCCTGCTCGACCTGCTGGTCGCGCGCGACATTCCGGTTATCGTGACGGCGGCGATGCGCAATCCCGCGCTCACTTCGCCGGATGGTCCGGGCAA
Source organism: Reyranella sp. (assembly GCF_965279625.1). GTDB lineage: Bacteria > Pseudomonadota > Alphaproteobacteria > Reyranellales > Reyranellaceae > Reyranella. The sequence continues at coordinate 2,278,533 of NZ_OZ257251.1, read as the reverse complement.
CCTGCTGGCTGCCGTGCGTGTGGCCTGCGATTCCTGGGTGAAGGCACACGCCAAGGAGCTGGGCGTCGTGGTGGTGATGCTGGACGAGATTTATGCCGCGTCCGAGGTGCTGAAGATCCACCCGAGTCGGCTCAATGCCTTCGCGTCGCCGCAGACCGGCCCGCTGGCGGCACTGGTCGAGGAGAGGGTCGTGCCGTTGTCGCTGCCGGTGCGCACGCCGGTCGAAGCGGCGCGCAAGCGGTTGGGAGCGGCGGCCGAGGGCAGGGAGCAGCCTGTGGCGCTGCTGTGGATGGGACTGGACGAGCCCGGCTACATTCTCGAAACGATGGTCGATCATCGCGACCAGCTTGGTTATCGCGGCGTGGTGCTGGCCGCGATGGGCGGCGGTCATGTGCCCGAGCGGGTGGCCTCCCTCGTGGGACAGCTCGCCGAGATCATCCCGACTGTGGTGACGCCGCGGGCCGGTGGCGGCCCGCTGCTGCATCACACCTATGGCGGCCCGAGTTCGGAGATCGCGCTGCGCAAGGCGGGCCTCATCTGGGGCGGCCGCCTCAATCCGCTGAAGGCGCGGGTGTTGCTCGAAACCTGCCTGCGCGCGGGGCTCGATACGGCAGCGATTGCCGAGGTCTTCGCGGCTTTCGGCTAAGAGGGCGGCTAGCAGGGCTCGGCACGCGCCTGCTTCGCTTCGGCGAAGCCGTGCATGCCCATGTGCCACTGCAGCGCGACGATCACGCCCTTGATCGGCTGAAGCAGGCCGATCGACAGGATGATCACCATGGGCGCCCATAGGAAGGTATGGAGCCAGTAGGACGGCTGGTAGGCGATCTCGACATACATCGCGATCGGCACGACGAGATGGCCCACCAGGAAGATCGTCAGATAGGCCGGGAAGTCGTCGGCGCGATGATGGTGCAGGTCCTCGCCGCAGGCATTGCAACGATCGGCCACTTTCACGAAAGCGCGGAACAGCTTGCCCTCGCCACAGGCCGGGCAGCGTCCCAGCATGCCCCGCAGAAGATAGAGACCACCCTTCCCAGCCATCATGTCCTCCATAAATTGTCAGCTTGTATATCCATACGTGTGGCCATACATTCAAGGACAAGGAGCAAGATTGTATGGATTGGAGCCCTACACTCGAGGCTGGCGGGCTGGTCTACGAGGGCATCGTTGAGGCGCTTCAGCGCGATATCGCCTCGGGCCGCCTTCATCGCGGCCAACGCCTGCCGACCCATCGGGCGCTGGCCAGAAGCTTGAACGTCGATCTGACGACTGTGACGCGTGCCTACAATGAGGCGCGCCGCCGGGGCCTGACCGATGCAAGGGTGGGGCAGGGCACTTTTGTCGCCGAAAGCCGCACGCGGCCAGCTGCCCGGGTCGCGGCGGGTATCGACGTCGACCTGTCGATGAACCTGCCGCCGTCACCCATCGAAGCCGATCTCGAAGGTCGTATTGTGCGCGGGCTGTCGGCCCTGCAGCGCGATCACGGCTTCTCCGATCTCATGAGCTACCAGCAGGCGGGCGGCAGCCTGGTGGACCGCGGCATTGCGGCCGACTGGCTGCGGCGGCGCGTGCCCACGGTCGAGGCCGACCGGCTCGTCATCTCGCCCGGCACGCAGAGCGCGCTGGTGGCGCTGCTCCTGGCGGTGACCCGGCCGGGCGACGTCGTGCTGACCGACAGGATGACCTATCCCGGCTTCAGGTCGGCAGCCGCGGCGCTCGGTGTGCGTCTCGTGGGTGTGGCCTCGGATGGCGAGGGCATGAATCCCGAAGCGCTCGCAGAAGCCTGTCGCCTACACGCGCCAAAGGCGGTCTATCTCCTGCCGACGATTCACAATCCGACGACAGCGACGATCGGGTCACAACGTCGCGAAGAGCTTGCGGCGGCCATTCGTCGTCACGATCTGATGCTGATCGAGGACGACGCCTATGGAAGTTTCGAGCCGAACCCTCTTCCGATTTCGACGCTCATTCCCGAGCGCAGCTATCTCGCCATGACGCTTTCGAAGTGCATGGCGCCGGGCTTGCGCGTGGCCCATGTGCTGACGCCCGATCGTGCGGCCGCGTCTGGCGTTGCCAACGCCTTGCGCACCGTGTCGCAGATGCCGGCGCCGTTGATGGTTGCGCTGGTCTCGCGCTGGTTCGCCGACGGAAGTGCCGACGCCATCGTTTCGGCCGTCGCTGCCGAGGCTGCGGCAAGACAAGGACTGGCGATCAAGGCGCTTTCCGGCCAGAGTTACGCGGCTCACCCGAAGGGGATTCACGTCTGGCTGAGATTGCCCAAGACGTGGACCCGCGCCGAATTCGCAGCGCACCTTCAGCGACAGGGGCTTGCCGTGGTCACGAGCGACAGTTTCAGCGTCGATGGAGAGCCGGAGCATGCGATTCGCATCGCGCTGGGCGCGGCGCGTAGTCGCTCCGATCTTGTGGCGGCGTTGGACGTCCTGGTCGTCGCACTGAAGTCGCCCGCATACGCGTCGCGCATCGTTTAGGGAGAACGTGATGTTCGAGGGACTGGACGCCATCTTCCTCGCGAGACTGCAATTCGCCTTCACCGTCTCGTTCCACTTCATCTTCCCGTCCTTCTCGATCGGCCTGGCGAGCTACCTCGCTGTGCTCGAGGGGCTGTGGCTGTGGACCGGACGACAGGTCTATCTCGACCTATTCAAGTACTGGCTGAAGATCTTCGCCCTCGCCTTCGGCATGGGCGTCGTCTCGGGCATCGTGATGTCCTACCAGTTCGGCACCAACTGGTCGGTCTTCTCCGACAAAGCGGGGCCGATCGTCGGTCCGCTGATGGCCTACGAGGTGTTGACGGCCTTCTTCCTCGAGGCAGGGTTCCTGGGCGTCATGCTGTTCGGCATGAATCGTGTGGGCAAGGGGCTGCATTTCGCGGCGACCCTCGCCGTTGCGGTCGGCACCTTCTTCTCGGCCTTCTGGATCCTGAGCGCCAACAGCTGGATGCAGACGCCGGCCGGCTACGCGATCAACGCGGGTGGCCAGTTCGTGCCGGCCGACTGGTGGGCGATCGTCTTCAACCCGTCCTTTCCCTACCGCCTCGTGCACACGGTCTTCGGCGCCTATCTGACGACGGCGCTGGTCGTCGGCGCGGTCGGCGCGTGGCATCTGCTGCGCGCCAAACCTGCCGAAAAGGGCGCGAACGACGGCGCGCGCGTCATGTTCTCGATGGCGATGGGCATGATCACCGTGGTGGCACCGCTGCAGATATTCGCCGGCGATCAGCACGGGCTGAACACGCTGGAGCACCAACCGGTCAAGGTCATGGCCATGGAAGGCCACTTCGAGAGCCATCCCCACGGCGCGCCGCTGGTCCTGTTCGGTTGGCCGGACGAAGCCGCGGGCAAGAACCTGTTCGCCGTCGAGATTCCCAAGGCCTCGTCGCTGATCCTGAAGCATTCGTGGGACGCGCCGCTGAAGGGGCTCGACACGGTCGACCGCAAAGACTGGCCGCCGGTGCCCGTCGTGTTCTGGGCGTTCCGGATCATGGTCGGCATGGGCATGCTGATGCTGACCCTCGCGGCCTTCAGCCTGCTCGCGCGCGTGCGCAAGCGCCTCTACGACTGGCCGCTGTTGCACCGGTTCGCGTTGGCAATGGGACCGGCCGGGTTCGTCGCCGTCATCGCCGGATGGGTGACGACGGAAGTCGGTCGCCAGCCCTATACGGTGTATGGCCTGCTGCGCACGGTCGATTCGGCGTCCGCGCTGGACGCGCCGGCCGTCGGTGCGTCGCTGCTGGCCTTCGTCGTCGTCTACTTCTTCGCCTTCGGTGCCGGCACCTACTACATCCTGAAGCTCATGTCCCATCCGCCGCATCTCGGCGAGGAGGGGCCGCGGCGCGACCAGCCTGTGCGGGCCGCGGGCATCACGCCCGCCCCGGCGGTGGCCGAATCGCTCGCGACCGGCAAGGAGGCCTGATCATGCCGTTCGACCTTCCTATGTTCTTCGCCTTCATCATCGCCTTCGCCATCCTGGCCTACGTCGTCATGGACGGGTTCGACCTCGGCGTTGGCATCCTCTTCCCGTTCCTGCCGGTCGGTCGCGAGCGCGACAGCGCGATCAATTCGGTGGCGCCGGTGTGGGACGGCAACGAGACATGGCTGGTGATGGGCGGCGGTGGGCTGCTGGCGGCCTTCCCGCTGGCCTACGGCATGATCCTCTCGGCGCTCTATGCGCCGATCATCGCGATGCTGCTGGCGCTGGTCTTCCGCGGCGTGGCCTTCGAGTTCCGCTGGCGCGATCCGCGTCATCGCCCGCTCTGGGACGTGGCGTTCACCGGCGGCTCGATCGTGGCGGCGCTGGCGCAGGGCATCACGCTGGGCGCCCTGCTCCAGGGCATTGCCGTCCAGAACCGCACCTATGCCGGCGGCTGGTTCGACTGGTTGACCCCGTTCAGCCTCCTCGTCGGCGTGAGCCTCGTCTGCGGCTATGCGTTGCTGGGCTCGACCTGGCTGGTGATGAAGAGCGAAGGCTCGCTACAGGAGCGTTGCCATCGGCTGGCCTTTCGCCTCGGGATTGCGACGATCGTGGCGATGGCGGCGGTGAGTGCCGCGACGCCCTTCCTGCGCGACGCCTACTGGATGCGCTGGTTCGCCTGGCCGCAGGTTCTGTTCACGGCCCAGGTGCCGGTCCTGGTGGCGATCGTCACTTTCGTGCTGTTCTGGAGCCTGCGTCGCGGGCACCACTACACGCCGTTCCTGATGGCGCTCGCTTTGTTCGGGCTGGGCCTCGCGGGCCTCGGTGTCAGCCTCTATCCATACGTGGTGCCGCCGTCGGTCTCGATCTGGGATGCCGCCGCACCGCATGACAGCCTGGCGTTCATGCTGCCCGGCGTGTTGATCATGGTGCCGATCATCCTGGCCTATACCGGCTATTCCTACTGGGTGTTCCGCGGCAAGACCGGCCACGAGGGCTATCACTGATGGGCGGTCGGTGATGCCCGGGCCGCGTCAGTGGCTGTGGTTCGTCGGCCTGTGGGCCGCCGGCGTCGGGGTCACGGCGCTGGTCGGCTACGCCATCAAGCTCTGGCTTAGATAGAGCGCCTCACGTCGTGCGGCGGGTCGGGCGACAGTTGAAGGCAAGGGGATTGCCGGCGGTTTCCCGCAGCGTGGCGAGATCGTCGCGGCCGGCCCATTCGGTGCTCGTGCTGGCGTAACGGAAGCCCGGCGCGCTGCCCTGGTATTCGAGGCGCCATGTCCGGTCGCCCAGCGTCACCGAGGCGCGATTCTTGGCGTAGATTACCGACACTTCCTTGCGGCCGTCGCAGAGATAGGCGATCCCGGTCGGCGTCGCTTCGTCGGGCGATGGCCGCGGAATCATGTTGGTCAACGGCTGCTCCTTCGGAGTGCAGCCGCCAATCAGGATCAATGCAAGAATCGACAGGCGCTTCATGGTGCGCTTACCTCCAAGGGCGAACATAGCAAATCGCCGAGGAGACGGAATGGCCCTGTTCAAGCTGCGCGACGGCGCCGAACTCTATTACGAGGTCCATGGGAGCGGCCCCACGCTGTTTCTCGTCGCTGGCCTCGGGGGCGATGGCCGCTGGTGGGGCGACAACGTGTCCGAGCTGGCGAAGACATTCACCGTCGTCGTGCACGATCATCGCGGCACGGCGCGCAGCAGCCTGTCGAGGATCGACTACAGCGTCGAGCAGATGGCCGACGATGCATTGCAGCTCATCGAGGGGCTGGGCTACGACAAAGTTCATTGGTGCGGGCATTCGACCGGCGGTGCGATGGGGCAGATCCTCGCGATCGAGCATCCGGGGCGGATCGACCGGCTGGTGCTGAGCGCCACCTGGGCCAAGACGGATGCCTTCTTCCGGCGCCTGTTCGAGGTGCGCGCGCTGATGCTGCGGGAGCTGGGGCCGGCCGCCTACCTGAAGTCGAGCGCATTGGCGCTGAACTCACCGTCCTGGGTGCGTGATCACGATGCCGATCTCGTGGCCGCCGAGGCTAAGGGACTCGACACGATTCCCGTTCCCGAGATCGTTCTGTCGCGCATCGCGGCCATCGTGGCGTACGATCGGCGCGAGCAGCTGCAGAAGGTGACAGCGCGCACCCTCGCGGTCTGCGCCCGCGACGACACGGTCACGCCGCTCTACTTCACCGAGGAGCTGGTGCGCCTGATTCCGGGCGCGCGTGCCTATGTGCTGCCGGACGGAGGCCATGCATATCCGAACGTGCACGGCGCGGAGTTTCGTCGTGTAATGACCGCCTTCCTGCTGGAGTCCTGACCGCCATGAAAATCGAACCGCTGATTGCCGCCGCTGCCGCCGAATTGACCGCCCTCCGCCGCGACATCCATGCGCACCCGGAACTGGGCTTCGAGGAGGAGCGCACCAGCACCATCGTGGCCCAGAAGCTGAAGGAGTGGGGCTGCGAGGTCACGACGGGGATCGGCAAGACCGGCGTCGTCGGTACCATCCGTGTCGGCAACAATCCGCGTGCCATCGGCCTGCGCGCCGACATGGATGCGCTGCCGATGGACGAACTCAACACGTTCGATCACCGCAGCCAGCACAAGGGCAGGATGCATGCTTGCGGCCATGACGGCCACACGGCCATGCTGCTGGGCGCCGCCAAGTATCTCGCGTCGACGCGCAACTTCGACGGTACGGTGCATCTCATCTTCCAGCCGGCCGAGGAAGGCCGCGGCGGCGCCGAGGCGATGGTCAAGGACGGGCTGTTCCAGAAGTTCCCCTGCGAGATCATCTTCGGCATGCACAACAGGCCGAAGCTCGACGTCGGCAAGTTCGCCATCCGCTCGGGCCCGCAGATGGCCGGCGGTGGCCTGTTCGACATCCACATCACCGGCAAGGGCGCCCACGGCGCGCGGCCGGAATCGGGCATCGATCCGGTCATCATCGCGACGCAGATCATCTCGGCGCTGCAGAGCGTCGTGTCGCGCAACGTGGCGGCGCTCGATTCGGCGGTGATCTCGGTGACGCAGATGCATTCGGGCGACGCCTACAACGTGATCCCCCAGGAAGCCGTGCTGCGCGGTACGATTCGCGCCTTCAAGAAGGAGACGATGGCGCTGATCAAGGAGCGGATCGAGACCATCTCCAGCGGTATCGCCCAGACGTTGGGCGGCAGCGCCAAGGCCGATGTGCGCATCGCCTTCCCGCCGCTCGTCAACGACAAGGACGCGGTGAAGTTCATCGCCGACGTGGCGGCGGAGATCGTGGGTCCGGAGAACATGAACCGCGAAGGCCCGTTCGTGATGGCCTCCGAGGATTTCTCCTACATGCTCGAACAGGTGCCGGGCGCCTTCATCAACATTGGCAATGGCGGCGGCGAAGGCGGCTGCGAGGTCCACAATCCCAGCTACGACTTCAACGACGAGGCGCTCACCCTGGGCTCGACCCTGTGGGCGCGCGTGGTCGAGAAGCGGCTGGCGAAGGACCCGCGTTGAGCACCGCCGGCGACGGCGCCAGCCGGCACTGGCTGCTGCGGGAACTCCCGTATGTGGCCATGCTGGCGCTGGCGGTCGGCGGCGTCATCCTGACCGGGTTTCGCGGGCCCACGACCTACGCCTACTGGATGGTGCTGGCGCCGATCTATGGCCTCGCCTGCGTGATGTCGGGGTGGCGGGAAGTCGACAAGACGGCCGATCACCTGCGGCTCATCGTGACGCAGGCGCTCCACTGGCTCGCCTTCCTGGCGGCGATGTGGCTGATGTTCCTGCCCGAGGTGCGCGGCGTCGTGAACGACAACGCGACCAGCCTTGCACTGTTGATCCTGCTGGCGCTCGGCACCTTCGTGGCGGGTGTTCACGCGCGGGTCTGGCGCATCTGCCTGGTTGGCCTCTTCCTCGCTGTGTCGGTGCCGGTCGTGGCGTGGATCCAGGATTCCGCCATGCTGCTCCTGGTCGGCACGTTGATGGTCGTCGCGGTCGGCGGCGCCTTCTGGTGGCTGTGGCGGCGGGAGACGCGCACACCGTGACGGAGCGCGCGACGGTCATCCTCTGGAGCGACTATGTCAGCCCCTACGCCTTCGTGGCCAAGGCGTGGGCTTACGAACTGGAGGCCGACTACGAGATCGACCTCGACTGGCGGCCCTACACGCTCGACATCGCCTCGTTCCAGGGCTCGGTCGAGCAGCGCGATCCGCATCACTGGCGCCGCGTGCGCTATGCCTACATGGACGCGAGGCGTTTCGCCAACAAGCAGGGCCTGACCCTGATGGGCCCGAAGAAGATCTACAACGGAAGGCCGATCAATACCGGCATGCTCTATGCCCGGCAGCACGGCGTGTTCCGCGCCTACAACGACCTGGCGTTCGAGCGTTTCTGGCGCCGCGATCTCGATCCCGAGAGCGTGGAAGCGGTCGGTGCCGTCCTCGCGCAGGCTGGGGCGCCTCAGGGTTTCGCCGCGTTCATCGAGGGCGAAGGCGGTGCCCGCCACGACGCTCTGCGCAGCGAGGCAGAAGCGTCGGGAATCTTCGGAGTCCCGAGCTTCGTCCTCGATGGCGAGATATTCTGGGGCGGCGATCGAGTCTTCCTGGTGCGCGAGAGACTCGACGAAAAAGGCGTGCCGCGCCGGCGCTAGATTCCCACGCGGTCTCTAGCCTTCGGCACGATCCAGCGTGCGATCGATGCGCTCGTGGAGATTCTTTACTTCGCCGCGCTGCTTGCGCGCCCGTTCCTTGATCTGGCGCTTGGCGCGCCGGAACGCATCGTTCACCGCGAAGGTCGGATCGGCAAGCCGCTCGTCGTCATGCGACGTGTGATCGATGTTGACGTCGATATGGCCCGGCAGCGCGATGTGGATGTTGACGCTGAAGAGGTTGCTGCTGCGGTGATGGCGGTCGGGAACCTGCACGATTACCTGACAGGAAGTGAGGCGGCCATGAAGCTTCTCGAGCGTGTCGATGTGTTCGGAAATGAGCGTGTTCAACGCTTCGCTCGGCGTGCCGCCCTGATAGCTGATCCGTACCGGTGTTTCCATTACAGCCTCCGCTTCTGGTCGCTCCCCCGCTGGGAAAACGTAACATGTCGGGAAGGGGTTGCGGACTCTATTGACGGCGTCCCGGCAGCCGCCTTTCCTCAAGGTAGGTCCCCATCGTGGTATTCCAAAGGGCCGCCGCGGGATTTATCTCGTGGCCGCATTTCATGGAACGCGCCATGGCCGCCGGCTGCCTTGAAAGCGGCGAAATTCGCGCGCGAGTGCAGCGCGTCGAAAGCCGCGCTTGAACAGGTTCTGGTTGATCGACATCGGCGACGAAATTTATCGACGCGGTGACCGGCGCCCTGGCGCGGTCCTGTGCTTCAGCCGGGCGCGCGGCGAAGGCAATCGTCGCGAGGAAGAACGTCGCGACGGGCAAACCAACGAAGCTGGAGAGCGGGGCTAGTCGCCCGCCGCGACGACGGTGGCATCGTCCTTGGCCGGACGTACCACGCGATGGCTGACCATGCGGTGATGAAGCGCGCGGACTGTGTCGCTGCCGCGGGTCAGGCACAGCCACGGAAAGAAGCCGTGAACGAAGCAGGCCAGCGAGCCGATCAGCATCCTGGCGCCGAACCCGAAGGCCATGCCCATGTGCTGGAAGTAGGTCTCGTTGACCGAGGAGGGATGTTCGGTGAAGCGGCGGATCATGCGAGGAATTGTAGCGGCCGGGGGCGGAAACAGCTTGCTACCTTTGCGTCTGTACCGCCAAGGTTGAGAACGTCATTCCTCGGAAAGGTCTATGGCCGGAAAATTCACACTCGATTCCTTTGACAAGAAGATTCTGGATTGCCTCCAGGACAATGCCGACATGCCGCTGGCCGAGGTGGCAAAGCGCGTCGGCCTGTCGACCACGCCGTGCTGGCGGCGAATCAACCGGTTGCAGGAGGAGGGCATCGTGCGCTCGCGCGTGGCGCTGCTCGACCGCAAGGCGGTCAATGCCGGCGTCACCGTCTTCGTGGCGGTGCGCACGGCCCAGCACAGCGCCCAGTGGCTGACCCGCTTCGCCAAGGCCATCGCCTCGTTTCCCGAGGTCATGGACTGCTATCGCATGAGTGGTGAAATCGACTACCTGATCCGCCTGGCGCTGCCCGACATCGAGGCCTACGACGCCTTCTACAAGCGCCTGATCGCCAAGATCGAGCTGTCCGACGTGACCTCGATGTTCGCGATGGAGGAGATCAAGTCCACGACGCGGTTGCCGTTGAATTACCTGCCCTAGTTGCGGGCTCTGGCCTCCCGCGCCGCCCGGCCCTAGGATCGCGCCCGTTTGAATGACAAGATCGCAGGGGAAACGATGAATACGGGTCCGAATACAGGCAAGAACCGCAAGAAGGTGCTGATCGTTGGCCGCATGCCGGAGGCGGGAATTGCCGTCCTCAAGGCGCGTGACGATGTCGACTACGAGATCCTGACCGACGACACGGTGCCGTCGCTGCATCCGAAGCTCGCGGACGCCAATGCGGTGACCTTGGGCGCGACGCCGTTCCGCCAGGCCGAGCTCGACGCGGCACCCGGCATGATGGTGGTGGCGCGTCTCGGCGTCGGCTTCGACGCCGTCGAAATTCCCGCACTGAACAAGCGCAAGATTCCCCTGATGACCACCGGCATCGCCAACTCTGTTTCGGTGGCTGAGCATGCGATGTACATGCTGCTGGCCTCGGCGCGCCTCGTGAAGAAGTACGACCGGTTCGTGCGTGAGAAGGGCTGGCTGCAGCGCCTCTCCGACCTGCCGGCCGATCTTTCCGGCAAGACCATCCTCGTCGTCGGCATGGGCCGCATCGGCTCGCGCACGGTGAAACGTTGCGTCGCCTTCGACATGGAAGTCTTCGTCCTCGATCCGAACATCTCCGAGGCCGATATCCAGAAGGCCGGCGCCACCAAGGTGACCGACCTCAAGGCGATCCTGCCCAAGGTCGATTTCGTGTCGATCCATTGCCCGAAGGCCCCCGAAACGATCAACCTTTTCAATAAGGAGACGCTGGGCCTCATGAAGCCCGAAGCGTTCCTGGTGAACACCGCGCGCGGCGGCATCGTGAACGAGGATGCGCTGTACGAGGCGCTGAGCACCGGCAAGCTGCGCGGCGCCGGCCTCGACGTGCTCGACAAGGAGCCGCCGGATCCGGCCAACAAGCTGTTCACCCTGGAGAACGTGATCTTCAGCCCGCACATGGCGGGCGTCACCAAGGAGGCGAGCGACCGCATGGCCGTCACCGCCATCGAGAACATCCTGAGCGTGTTTGACGGCAGGCCCAATGCGGCGAACTGCGTGAACAAGGAAGTGCTGGGCTAGGCGCCCGCACGAAGGCGGAGTTTGGATAGGCGGCATCGGTCGGAAGCGACCGGTGCCGCAGCTTTTTGGAGGGGGTATCGATGAAGTATGGACCGCTCGGCCGCTCGGGCCTGATCGTCAGCCGGATCTGTCTCGGCGGAAATTCGTGGGGCGCCAAGGGCCGGCGGGGCTGGGGCAAGTTCGACGAGTCGGAAGCACCGGCCTATTTCAAGCGCGCGCTCGACGTCGGCATCACCTTCTTCGACACCGCCGACACCTACAATTTCGGGCGTTCCGAGGAGATCATGGGCGCCACGCTCATGAAGATGGCCCGGCGCGAGGACTTCGTGCTGTCGACCAAGGTCGGCATCCGCATGAGCGAGAACCAGAACGATGTCGGCACCGGTCGCAAGCATCTGATGGCCTCGGTCGACGCCCAGCTCAAGCGCCTGCAGACCGACTATATCGACGTCTACCAGGTCCATCGCCTCGATCCGCACACGCCGATCGAGGAGACCATGTACTCGCTCGACCAGATCGTGCGCTCGGGCAAGGTCCGCTACATCGGCGGCTCGACCATGCCGGCCTACAAGTTCGCGCAGATGGTTATGATCGCCGACTGGAAGGGCTACGCCCGGCCGATTGCCATGCAGAACCTCTACAACCTCGTCCAGCGCGAGGAGGAGCCCGAGATGAACCGGCTCTGCCAAGAGCAGGGCGTCGGGCTCATCCCCTATTCGCCGCTGGCGCGTGGCTTCCTGGCGGGCAACCGCAGCAAGGAGGGCGGCGGGACCACCGAGCGGGCGAAGAACGACACGGTCGTGAAGGACGGCACCTATCGCGACTGCGATTGGGAGATCGTCGAGCGGCTGAAGAAAACTGCCAAGGAGAAGGGCTGCACGCCGGCCCAGGCGGCGCTCGCCTGGCTGCTGCACAAGCCCTACATGGGCTCGCCGATCATCGGCGCCACCGATCTCGACCAACTGACGTCGGCCGCCAAGTCGACCGAGATCGCGCTCACGCCGGAGGAATGCAAGGAGCTCGAGGCGCCCTATCAGTTCCGGGTTTCGCCGGTCAACTGAGCGCGGCGGCCGATCGCGGCGGAGAACCAGAAGGCCAGCAGCGGCAGCACGATGGCGGCCGCCCAGAAGACGGGCGGCGCGCCCCAGCGGTCGACGATCGGAGCGGCGATGGGCACGCCGATCGCCTGGCCGACGAACAGGCAGAGCGCGAACAGCGCCATGCCGGCGCCGCGGGCCTCCGGCGCCATCTGGGTGCCGTTGGTCTGCAGCGTGTTGTGGAACATGTAGAACGACACGCCCGACAGGACGATGGCGGCAAATTCGACCTCGGCGTTCGGCGCCAGCGCCATGGCGGCGAAGGCGATGCCCAGTCCCGTGCCGCCCCAGGTGCAGAGACCGCGCTCGCCCAGGATGCGCACGAGATGGTGCGCCATCATCACATAGAGGAAGCCGCCGGCGCCGAAGGCGGCTACGGCGAGCCCGATGGCGGCGAAGCCAAGGTCGAAGCGCTGGTGCAGGTCGGCCCCGACGAAGGTGAAAGCGCCCCAGAAGACACCGCCCTCGAGCGCGACGACCAGGATGACCGTCATCGCCCAGGGCCGTTTGAGGACGCGGACCATCTGGCTGATCATCGAGCCTGCCGCCCGCTCGCCCGGGCGGGCGATGTCGGGCCGGGCGCGCATGACGGCGAACAACGCGCCGCCGGCCAGGATGTAGATCGCGGCCAGCACCCAGAAGACCGAACGCCAGCCCAGCCAGTCGCCGATGGCGCCGCCCAGGGCCGATCCGGTCATCAGGCCGAGCGTCTGGCCGGTGAGGAAGCGGGCCAGGGTCGCCTGTCGCTTTTCATAACTCACATTGTCGCCGACCCAGGCGATGGCCAGCGGGATGATCGCCGAGCCGGTTACGCCCGTCAGGAAGCGCGCCAGGGTGAGCATCCCAAGCGATGCCGAGACGGCGCTCAGCATGCAGCACAGGGCGGCACCGATGCAGGCGATGGCGACCACCGGCATCTTGCCGTAGCGGTCGCCGAACGGGCCGTGCACCAGCACGAAGACGCCGTTTGCGAACAGGAAGGCGGTGGCCGCGATCGAGGCCGCGCCGACGGTGACGCCGAAGGCGGCAGAGAGCTGCACCAGCAGCGGGTCGATCACGCGCATGTTGGCGGCGGACGCGAAGGCGGCCACCGACAGCAGCACGATGGCGATCGTCGGAGCGGCAGGCGGGAGGCTGGCGGGGGAGGGCCGCGGCGGGGCGGCGGGGGAAGGCATCGGTTCCGGGCTTACCGGGTCGGCTGTGTAAAAGAAAGGTCTCTTGGCGGGAGGCAGCAATGACCTATGTTGCGACCATGGAAGAACTCCTCGCCCTCGCCCGCGATCCCCAGGCCTGGGCCGCGCTCGCGACCCTGATCGTCATGGAAGTCGTGCTGGGCATCGACAACCTGATCTTCATCTCCATCCTGACCAACAAACTGCCGGAGGAGAAGCGGTCCAGGACCCGGCGCATCGGCATCGGGCTGGCGGTGTTCCTCCGCCTTGGCCTGCTGGGCAGCGTCGCCTTCATCGTCCAGCTCACCTCGCCCCTCTTTTCACTGTTCGGGCACGGATTTTCCTGGCGGGACCTCATCCTGATCGGCGGCGGCCTCTTCCTGATCTACAAGGCGACCAGCGAGATCAGAGACCATGTCGCCGCAGAGCATGAGGACGAGGAGGTTTCGGTCGCCTCCGCCGCGCGCGTCACCGTGGCGGGCGTAATCGGCCAGATCCTGATTCTGGACCTGGTCTTTTCGCTCGACAGCATCATCACCGCCGTGGGCATGACCGACGATATCCCGGTCATGGTGATCGCCGTCGTTGTGGCGGTCGGCCTGATGCTGGCGGCGGCCGATGGACTGGCGCGGTTCATCGGGCACAATCCGACCATCGTGATGCTGGCGCTGGGCTTCCTGCTGATGATCGGCATGACCCTGATCGCCGACGGCATGGGCGTGCACGTGCCCAAGGGCTATATCTACGCCGCGATGGCGTTCTCCGGGTTGGTCGAGGGGCTGAACATGCTGGCGCGTCGCGCGCAGAGCAAACGTCCGTTGCGCAAGCGCCCACGCTGACGCACTGACAAGGGGCGCAGCAGCGGGCTAATGTTCCCGCCATGAAGCTCAAGGATCAGGTGGCTATCGTCACGGGCGCGGCCTCCGGCATCGGTGCCGCGACCGCCCGGCTGTTCGCAACCGAAGGCGCAAAGGTCGCGCTGGTCGATCTCGACGAGGCGGGGTTGGCGAAGGTCGCCGCCGAGATCGGCAGCGAGACCCTCGTCATCCCGGCCGATGTCAGCAACAACGACCAGGCGCGTGCCGGCGTGGCAAAGGTCCTCGAGAAATGGGGCCGAGTCGACGTATTGGTCACCGCGGCCGGCGCCTCGTTCGGCGGCACGGTCGACAAGGTCGACGAGGCGACCTGGGACCGCACCTTCGCGATCAATGTGAAGGGCACCTTCCTGTGGGTCCATCACGCCATCCAGCCGATGCTTGCGGCCAAGTCGGGCGCCATCGTCACGCTGGGCTCGCAGCTCGCGCAGTCGAGCCTCGGCACCAACGTGGCCTACATCTCCTCCAAGGGCGCCATCGTCTCCTTCACCAAGACGGTCGCCGTCGATCATGCGGCCCAGGGCATCCGCATCAATGCGCTGATGCCCGGAGTCATCGACACGCCGATGCCGGCGCGCTCGCTGAAGCGGCAACCCGATCCCGAAGCCGCCCGCGCCTTCTGGAAGGTGCGTCATCCGATGGGCCGTATCGGCCAGCCGGAGGAGGTTGCCAAAGCCGCGCTCTTCCTCGCCTCTTCCGACTCCTCCTTCACCACGGGATCGCTGCTGTTCGTCGATGGCGGCTGGACGGCGCACTGACATGCCGAAGAAGCTCACGCCCGAGCAAGTCGCAGGCTATTCCCGTGACGGCTATGTCTGCCCGGTCGACGCTTTCGGGGCGGAGCGCACGCGGGCCTGGCGCGACAGGCTCGAGGCCTTCGAGCGCGCCCAGGGCCAGAAGCTGACGCGCGGCCACAATTTCAAGCCGCATCTCCTGTTTCCCTGGGTCGATGAGATCGTGCATTCCCCTGAGGTGCTCGATGCGGTCGAGGATCTGATCGGTCCCGACATCCGCCTGTTCCATCTCAGCGTCTGGCCCAAGGATGCAGGCTCCGGCGCCTATGTGAGCTGGCACCAGGACGCGACCTACTTCGCGCTGGAACCCGCCTGCCACGTCACCGCTTGGGTGGCGCTCTCCGACGCGCCGGTCGAAGCGGGCTGCATGGAGGTCGTGCCGGGGTCGCACAAGCTCGGCCAGCTGCCGCACGCGGAGATGCAGGACCCCGAGAACCTTCTGTCGCGAGGGCAGGAACTGGCGGGCGACTTCGATCGCAGCCGGACGGCGTTCATGCCGGTGAAGGCTGGCCAGTTCTCGCTGCACCACACGCACCTCGTGCACAATTCGCGGCCCAACCGTTCGAACGATCGGCGGATCGGGCTGGGCATAAGTTATGTCCCGACGTCGGCGCGTTGCACATCGTCGACGCGGGTCAGCGCCATGCTGGTGCGTGGCGAGGACAGATATGGACATTTCGACGATGAGCGGCGGCCGCTGCAGGAAGCCGGACCCGAGGAGCGGGCCTTCCATGCCGAGGCGGTCGACCGGTTCCGGCGAATGAACACCGAGCAGACCGACAACAAGGTTGCGGTCGTCAAGAGGTAGGGATGCACACGATCAAGCTGCCGTATCACGACCGCTATCCCTATTCGCCGATCACCGAGCGCAAGGACTATTCCTGGCCCGAGGGCAAGCGGCTCGCGGTCTATCTCGGCCTCAACATCGAACATTTCGCTTTCGGCGCGGGCGAGGGGCATCTCCTTACCGTCGCCAACCCGCCGCCCGATCCGCGCACCTTTGCGTGGCGCGACTATGGAAACCGGGTCGGTGTGTGGCGCCTGCTGGAGATGTTCGACGAGCTCAACCTGCCTGCCGCGCACCTGATCAACACGACGGTGTTCGACTATGCGCCGCAGATCGTCGACGCGCTCAAGGCGCGCGGCGACGAGTTCATCGGCCATGGCCGCACCAATGCCGAACGCCATGGCGGCATGTGGGAGGCCGACGAGAAGCGCTTCCTGCAGGAGATCAGCGACTCCATCGAAAAGGCATCGGGCAAGCGGCCGCGCGGTTGGATGGCGCCGTGGATGGCCTCGACCCGCGTCACGCCCGACCTGCTCAAGGAGACCGGCTACGATTTCCTGATGGACTGGCCCAACGACGACCAGCCGATCTGGATGAAGACCCGCTCCGGCCCGCTGATGAGCGTGCCCTATCCGATCGAGGTCAACGACAGTCCGCAGGTGCTGGTGCGCCATCACAGCGGCGAGGAGTTCCGCGACATGATCATCGGCCAGTTCGAGGAGCTGCTGCGGCAGTCAGCGAAGCAGCCGCTGGTCTGTGGCATCGCGCTCCACACGATGATCGTGGGCCAGCCCTACCGGCTGCGGGCGCTGCGCGAGGCGCTGTCGCACATCGTGAACCATCCGCAGAAGGACAAAGTCTGGTTCACGCGACCCAGCGACATCTACGATCACTGCGCCGCGTTGCCGAAGGGCACGATGGTACTGCCACCAGCCTAGGCTCTAGAGTCTGCTTTAAGATCGCTCGCACTCCCTCATCCTGGGGAGCACGCCGCAGGCGTGCGCCTCGAGGGATGGGCAACAGGCGCGGTGCTGGTTCCACCCTTCGAGATGCGGTCCTGCGGACCGCTCCTCGGGGTGAGGCCCTTGTTGGGATGATGCGATTCTCCGCCAATCGGAGAGACTTTAGTCGGGGTGCACCGAGACGCCGAGCCGTTCGAGAAGTTCCGTCTGTTGGCTTTCACCGATCATCAGCCCCGTGTAGCCAGACAGCACAGCCAGGTTCAGCCCGGAAATCGTCGAGCCGCGAAAATCCGCGCGGGTCAGATTGGCACGCTCCCATTCGGCCTTGTCGAGAGTGCAGTCGCGCATGATTGCGTCGGTGAGATTGACGTCGAAGAAGGCCGTGTCGAGGAACTTGCAGGTCAGGAACTCGCAGCTTTCGAGCGACACACCTGAGAAGTCGGTGAAGGTGAAGTTGCAGGCCTCGAAACGCCCCCGGGTGACGATCACCCGCTTCGAGATTACCTTGGTGAAGGTGGAGGCGTGGAAGCGCACGCCCCGGAAGCTGCATTCCCGAGCCCGGAAATCATGCATGTCGCAGCGTTCGAAGGTGCTGACCGCGAAGTTGCACTTTTCCGCTTCGACGTCCCGCAGATCGCAGAAGGCGAAGGTACATCCCTTCTTCTGGTCGGCGTCGAAGAAATTGGTGCCCTGAAATCGAGCGCCCGCGAACTTGCAGCTTGCGAACCGGCCCGGTGAAAAACGGCAGTCCTTGAACTGCGCTCCGGAGAAATCGGCGCCGCGGACGGCCGGCAGATCGAAGAGGCAATCGGTGAACAGGCATTCCTTGAGGTCGAGTTCATCGAGCGCGACGGCGGAGGTGAAGACCGCGGCTTCGAAGGAGCGGCTCGTCTTCAGCCGCGCGTCTAGGTCGTCCTGGCAAAGGGGCTTCTGCGTGGGACCGGTGTTCGCCATAGGCGTGCCCTTGCTTTGAGGTCTATCCTTGCCACGAGAGTGGCTACCCACGTTCCACCGATTTATCGATGCCCGGAGACCCTGTCGATGAAATCTGCCCCCCTCGCCGGATGGCTGGCCCAGGCAGGTCTGCGCAACATGCCGCTGGAAGACATTGTTGACGGATTTGGCCGCCGCCTGAACGAGGCGGGCCTGCGGATCGAGCGCCTGTTCGTGGGCATGAACACGCTGCATCCCATGGTGCGGGCGCGCAGCCTGATTTGGGATGCGGCGGAGGGCGTCAACCAGCATTTCGAAATCGCCCATTCCGAGATCGACTCGACGCAAGTTCGGAACAGCCCGTTCGCGGTGATGCTGCGCGACGGTATCGCCGAACGGCGCTGTCGGTTGGACACGAATGAAGCGTTGCCGGACGTCCCGGTTTTCGAGGAACTGCGCACCGCCGGTATGACCGAATGGATCGGCTGGGTGCAGCCTTTTGGCGAATTGTCGCCGCAGGTCGGCAGCCCAACCGAGGTCGAGCATGCCGAGCGCTTGTGGCTCGTCTTTTCCGCGTCGACCGGTCGGCCCGGCGGCTTCCGCGACGAGGATGTCGCCTTCCTGCGCGAGGTGCTGCCGGTCTTCGCCGTCGCGGTGAAGGCAACGAGCCTGCGCGGTATCGGCCATGGCCTGCTGGCGGCCTATCTCGGCAACGACCCGGCGAGCCGCGTGCTCTCCGGCACCGTGCTGCGCGGCGAGGCGCAGAGTGTCGAGGCCGTGGTGCTCTTCACCGACCTCAGAGGTTTCACGGCGCTGGCCGACACGATGCCCGGTCGTGAGCTGATCGCGCTGCTCGACGACTACTTCAACTGCATGGTTCAGCCGGTCGTCACACGCGACGGGGAGGTGCTGAAGTTCATGGGGGACGGGATGCTGGCGGCGTTCGGCGTGGTCCTCCACGATCGTGCCGAGGTCTGCGCCGCGGCGCTCGCGGCGGCGGAAGAGGTGCTGGCCCGCGTCGACGCGCTGAACGTGGAGCGGCGAAACGCCGGACAACCCGCGACGACGCTCGACATCTCCCTGCACATCGGCCGCGTGCTCTACGGCAATGTCGGCTCCGACACGCGGCTCGATTTCACGGTGATCGGGCCAGCCGTCAACGAAGCCTCGCGTATCGAGGCGCTGTGCGAGCCGCTGGGCCAGGCGCTGCTGATGTCGCAAGCCTTCGCGGAAGCGGCGACCGCAAGCCGCGACCGGCTTGTCTCTCTCGGCCGCCACCATCTGCGGGGCGTCCGCGAGGACACGGAACTGTTCGGTTTGGCGGGCACGCCCCCAATGTCATCCTGAGCGTAGCGAAGGATCTTGCGCCAACCACGCAGTCCTTTGGTCGCTCCGCTACGTCCTTCGCTGCGCTCAGGACGACAGGGTGTTGCCTCAGCGCCCGTAAACCGCGCTCTCGAAGGCGTGGAAGAGAGGCAGCGACTTCACGTCAGCGAAGGGCAGGATCTGCGTCATGTAGACGCCGCCCAGGCGCTTCTTGCGGTCGATCCAGTAGTACGTGTTCGGCAGGCCGGCCCACGAGAGGCTGCCGGCCGAGCGGCCGGTCGGGGCCTCTTCGTTGTTGATCATGAAGCTCAGGCCCCATTGCTTGGCGATGCCGGGGAAGAACTCGGCATCGTTGGACAAAGCCGGCATTACCGTCCTGAGCAGGCTCACCGTCGAATCGCCCATCGCGTTGCCGGCCATCGCATCGACTGTCTCGGGCCTCATCACCGTTTCGCCGCGTGCCGACATGCCATCGTTCAGCACCATGCGCACGAACTTCAGGTAATCGTTGGCCGTCGAGTAGAGACCGCCGCCGCCCGCCTCGAATTCGGGATTCTGCGGGACTTCGCGCTTCAGGTCGGCGACGAGGCTGCCGTCGGCCTTGCGGTGATGGACACGGGCCAGGCGGGCGCGCATCGCCGGGGTCATACGGAAGGCAGTACTGTCCATGCCGAGTGGCCCGAACAGATCGTCGTGCATCACCTGGCCCAGCTTCTTGCCCGTGACGGCCTCGACCATCTGGCCAGCCCAGTCGATGCCGATCCCGTATTGCCAGCGCGCGCCGGGATCGAAGAGGAGGGGCGTGGTCAGCGACTTGTCGAGGCCGGTGCCGATGGTCGGCACGTCCATGACCTCACGATACCGCAGGATTTCGGGGTTCCAGATGTCGTAGCCGAAGCCCGCGGTATGCGTCAGCAGATGACGCAAGGTGATGTCGCGTACGGGCTTGCGCAGCCGCGGCTTGCCGTCCGCGTCGAAGCCTTCCAGCACCTTTACTTCGCCGAGATAGGGGATCACTCCCTTCGCGGGCGCATCGAGTTTCAGGGTGCCGCGCTCGACCTGCTGCATGGCGACCGCGCCGGTCACCGCCTTGGTCATGGAGGCGATCCACATGACGGTGTCGGGGGTCATGTCGGCATCCTGGCCCAGGATCGCCTTGCCGAAGCCGCCCTCGTAGATCGTGCCGTTGCCGTCGGTCGCGACGGCCGCGACGCCGGGCACGTCGCCGCGCTGCACGGCTTCGCTCAGGAGCGTGTCGATGCGCGCCTTCATGGTTTCACTCCTGCAAGGCCAACCGTGTCGAGCGCGAAGGCGTATCCGATCGCCACCTCGTCGAGGCGGGAGAAACGGCCCGAGGCGCCGCCGTGGCCCGCACCCATGTTGGTGTGCAGGATGACCGGCCCGCCGCCCGTCATGGTCGCGCGCAGCCGGGCCACCCACTTGGCGGGCTCCCAGTAGGTGACGCGCGGATCGGTGAGGCCGGCCATCGCCAGGATCGCTGGATAATGCTGCGCCGTCACATTGTCATAGGGCGAGTAGGAGCGGATGTAGTTGAAGGCCGCGGCGTCGGTGATCGGATTGCCCCATTCGGGCCATTCCGGCGGCGTGAGCGGCAGCTTGTCGTCGAGCATGGTCGCCAGCACATCCACAAACGGTACTTCGGCGAGGATGCCGGCGAACAGGTCAGGCGCACGGTTGGCGACTGCGCCCATCAGCATGCCGCCGGCGCTGCCGCCATGGCCGACGATGCGTCCGGCCGACGTGTATTTCGCCTCGATCAACGCATGGCCGGCCGCGACGAAATCGTCGAACGTGTTGGTTTTCTTCTCGCGCTTGCCGTCGAGATACCACGACCAGCCCTTGTCCGAGCCGCCGCGGATATGGGCGATGGCATAGACGAAGCCGCGATCGACCAGCGACAGGCGGTTGGCCGAGAAGGACGCCGGCATGGCCATGCCGTAGGAGCCGTAGCCGTAGAGCAGGAGCGGTGCGCGGCCGTCGCGCACCAGGTCGCGACGATGCAGGATCGACACCGGCACCTCGGCGCCGTCGTGCGCAATCGCCGTGATGCGCGTCGTGACGTAGGCGGCGGGATCGTGACCGGACGGAATCTCCTGGCGTTTGCGCAAGGTGCGCTGCCGCGTCGCCATGTCGTAGTCGTAGACTTCGCCCGGCGTCGTCATCGACGAATAGGCAAAGCGCATGACCTTCGTGTCGAACTCGTACCCGCCGATCATGTCGAGCGAATAGGCGGTCTCGTCGAAGGCGATCGTATGCTCGGCCCCGGTCGCCAGATCGCGGATCACGATCGAGGGCAGGGCATTGGTGCGTTCCAGCCGCACGAGATGGGCGGCATAAAGATCGACGCCCAGGATGTAGGTGCCCGGCCGGTGCGGGACCAGCTCGCGCCAGTTGGCGCGCTTCGGAGCGGCGAGCGGCGCGGTGACTATCTTGAAATCGATCGCGCCGCCTTCGTTGGTGAGGATGAACAGCTCATCGCCGCGATCGGCCACGCTGTAGCGCACGCCCTTTTCGCGCGGCGCGATCAGGCGCGTCGCTGCGTCGGCGATCGAGAGATCGATCAACCGTTCCTCGGTGGTGTCGTGGTCGCCGCCCGAGATGACGCAGAAGCGGCCACTGGCGCTCTCGCCGATGCGGGTGAACCAGCCGGTGTCGTGCTCCTCGTAGACGAGGACGTCGTCGGCCTGGGCCGTGCCCAGCCGGTGCCGGTAGACTTTCAGAGGACGATGATTGTCGTCGACCTGGACGTAGAAGAAAAACGAGGAGTCGCGGCCCCAGACGACGCTGCCGCTCGTCTCCGTCAGGACATCGGGCAGGTCCTCTGCCGTATCCCAGCGCCGGATGCGCAGGGTGAAGTATTCCGAGCCGCGCAGGTCGGCGCTCCACGCCTCGAGCCGGTGGTCTGGCGAATGGCGCGTGCCGCCGAACTTGAAATAGTCCGATACTTTCGCCAGCGCATCGCCGTCGAGGATCGTCTGCATCTCGCCGCCGTCGCGCGGCGTGCGGCCGATCTGCTGGTGCTGGCCGCCTTCGCGGAACTTCCAGAGATAGGAAAACGGCCCGTCCGGCGTCGGCACGCCGGAATCGTCTTCCTTGATGCGGCCGCGCATTTCCGCGACCAGCGTCTTCTGAAGCGCCTGCGTCGGCCCGAGCCTCTCCTCGGCATAGGCGTTCTCCGCCTCGACATAGGCGCGGATCTCGGGATGGAGCAGGGATGGATCGCGCAGCACCTCCTGCCACTTCTCGTCCTTCAGCCACGCGTAGTCGTCGGTGATCGTGACGCCGTGCAGGGTGCGCCGCGACGGGTGTCGCGACGCGATCGGTGGCTTCATGTGGGGCTCGCAGAGTTAGTAGTTGCCGGCCTTCGCAGGCGCCTTGGCCGGCGCTGCGGGCTTGTCGCCCAGCATGCCGCGCATCTCGGCACCCTTGGTGTCCCACCAGTCGGCGAGGATGCGGACGTCCCAGCCGATGCAGAAATGCTTCACGCCCATGTCGAGATACTTGGCCGCCTGGCTGGGATCGCGCAGCTCGACGCGGGGATGCAGGCCCTTCTTCAGCGCCGTCTCGATCGTCTTCTTCTCGGCCGCCACCACGTCGGGATGGTTGGCCTGCCCGGTCAGGCCGATACTCATGGAAAAGTCGGAGGCGCCGAACTGCACCATGTCGAGGCCCGGCACGTCGAGGATGGCGTCGAGATCGTCAACGCAGGACTTCTTCTCGACCATGATGGCGATCACGACTTCGTTCAGCGCATCGACATAGGCGGGCGAGCCGCCCGTACGGACCGTGCCGACGTCGCGCCGCATGCCGACGCCAAGGCGACCGCGGCCGCGTGCGCCCTGGGCCATCGTGGTCTCGGCACGCACGGCGTCGACGGCGGCCTTGGCGTCCTCGACCGAGCGGATGTCGGCGAACAGCACGCTCTGGAAGCCCGAGCCGATCGCCCGCATGGCCTGGTGCGTGTACTGGGTCTGCTCGATCTTGATCATGCCCGACATGCCCATCAGCTCGAACGAGCGCCCGAGATTGTCGAGATCGTGCATGGTGAAGGGCGCGTACTCGGCGGTGAATTCCACATAGTCGTACTGTTTGGAATGGCCGATGAGCTCGACCAGCGTCGGCCACGCCGACAGGATGTGCGTGCCGAGTGTCGGCTTGCCCTCGTTCAGGCGTTCACGAAGCGGATTGCGGCTCATCTTGTTCCCCCAGGGTGGTCGTTCGGGCTAGTGTGGCACCTTGTGCAGGGGGAGTTCCATGTTTCCGACGAGAGATAAGCTGACAATCTGCTTCGCGCATGCGGCATACCAGATGAAAGCGCGGTTCGATGCCCGGAATACCGGCATCAACAGCTTCCAGGTGCGCAGCTACGACGAGTTCGTGCAGAGGGTCGGCGAGGCCGACGTCGTCTCCGCTTCGGGCATGTGGAAGAATGACATCATTCCCCACGCCACGAAGCTGAAGTTCATCCAGTCGATCAGCTCCGGCATGGACCAGTATTCCAAGGAATTGCTGGGTGCCAAGGGTATCCGTCTGGCGAGCGGTGCCGGCGTCAATGCCCGCGCCGTGGCCGAACACGCGTTGGCCCTGATCCTCGCGATCTTCCGCCGGCTGCCCGAGGCGCGCGACAACCAGCACAAGAAGGTGTGGCGCGGCATGCTGGGCGATCTCACCCAGCGCGAGGACGAGCTGGGCGGCAAGACGCTCCTGATCGTCGGCATGGGCCGGATCGGCAGCCATCTCGCGAAGCTCGCCAAGGCCTTCGACATGAAGGTGATCGGCATCCGCCGCGACCCGAAGGCCGGGACCAATGGGGCCGACGAAATCTACGCCATGGACGACCTGGTGAAGCTGGTCCCACAGGCCGACATCGTGGCGCTGACCTGCGCACTGACTCCTGAGACGACCGGCTTGATGAGTGCGCCGGCCTTCGCGGCGATGAAGCCTTCGTCGGTCTTCGTGAATGTCGCTCGCGGCAAGGTCGCGGACGAGGCGGCGCTCATCGCGACGATGGAAGGAAACAAGATCTGGGCGGCGGCACTGGACGTCACCGTCGAGGAGCCCTTGCCGGCCGCATCGCCGCTCTGGACGATGCCCAATGTCTTCGTCACCCCGCACACGGCAGGCGAGACACGCGCCTACGAAGACAACGTCATCGACATCCTGATCGAGAATCTCGACCGCCTGTGGCGGGGCGAGACGACACTGCGCAACCAGGTTCTGTAGGCCAAAGCTTCAGGTCTGCCGCCCAAGGAGGACGAGCTAGTCCTTGTCCTTCTTGCTGTTGTTCCGCTGCTGCTGCTGCGGCTCGGGCTTCGGCGGCTGGGCAATCTGCTGTTGCTGCTGCGGGGCCGGTGCCCGGGTCTCCCGATCCTTGGGAGCCTGCTGTTGCGGCTGAGGCTGAGGCTGCTGGCGCTGCGGCTGGGCCTGCTGCGGCGGCGGGGCCGGAGCGGGAGCAGCCTGACGCGGTGCTTCCTGACGGGGCGCAGCCTCGGGCTTCGGCGCCGGCTGCGGGGCAGCCTGTCGGGGCGCCTCCGGACGCGGCTGGGGAGTGGCGGCCGGGGATCGCTGCGGAGCGGGCGTCGCCTGTTTCGGCTCGTCCTGCTTCGGCTGGGGGGCCGCGTTCGGCTTCTGCGGTTCGGGGGCCGCCTGCTTGCGCTCTTCCTGGCGAGACTGTGGCTCGACCGGCCTCTCGGAGGAGGGCGCGGCCTGCTTCGGCTCGGACCGCTTGGTGTCGTCGCGCTTACTGTCATCGCGCTTTGACGGTGACGGGTCGGGCGAGGCGAGTGCGGGCTTCGGGGGCGCCGGCGCGGCCTCCTTCTGCGACGGGGCCGCAGGCTTCCCGGTATCTTGCTTCGCCGGTTCCGACTTTCCAGGCTCCTGTTTGGCCTGCTCCGGCGCCGCCTTGTCCGTCTCCTTGTCCGTCTCCTTGAGCGCTGGAGGGGCGGCGCCCTGCCGCGGCTGCAGAGGTGGCGTTGCCGGTTTGGCTATCCTGGTGTCGGCCTTGTCGCCGGTGGTTGCCTTGCTGTCGGTCGAAGCGATCTTCGGACCCGGCGCGGCGGCCTTCCTGTCGGTTTCGGCGGCCTTGGGCTTGGACAAGGTCTGCATGTCCGCCTCGACGGTCTTCGAAGCCGGGGCATCAGCCGCCTTGCCCTTCGCGTCCGCCTGGCCCTTGGCCTCGGCCGGGGACTTGTCGTCGGTCGGGTTCGCGGCAGATTTGGCATTGGGCGCGGCGGCGAAGGACGCGGTGGGCGCGGGCGGCGCGGAGACGGGCGCTACGGCGGCCTTCGCCATCTGATCGGCAGTGACTTTCAGGGCCGCGCGCTGGACAGGCTGCGAGCGAACGAATGTCTGCGACGGCACGATCGTCGCAAAACGCTGGTTCGCCAGCACCGAGTTCTGACCCGCAACGAAAGCCTCACGGCGCTGAGCCCCTTCCCAGCGATCGTTGAGGTCGCGGTCCTGGATGCGCGCCGCGCGGTTGATGCGCTGATAGTAGTCGCGATTAGTGGAATAGGGCGGGACATAGGCCTCGCGGGGCCCCAGGGGGAACCAGCCAACGGGCCCGCTATTGCGGCCCTGGTTGCCGAGCTGCGCCGCCAGTTCGAGGCCGCCCACGAACGCCACCAGCGCCGGTGCATAGACCGGGCGCTCCTCGCGCTGCGGCGGGACCCAGACCCAGCGGTTATTGCTGTTGGCCCAACGCCCATAGTGGTACGGCGCGAAACCCCACGGCTGTTCGTCGATCCACGTCCAGCCCCACGGCTTCACGTAGGACCAGTGGCCGGTGCGATAGGGCGCCCAGTCGGCCGGCGGCGAACGCGGCACCCAGACCTGGCCATAGCTGCCGTCGTTGACCCAGTTGCCGTAGCCGTTGAGGTCCTCGTAGCCGGTCATGCCGGCCGGCAGGTATTGCGGCTGCTGGTCGTAGACGACCTGCTTGTCGCGCGCGGCCCACGAGGCGGCCGGGGCCGGCGGGGCGGCGCGCACGGTCTTGAGCTGCATCGAAGAGCCGTCGCCGTAGACTTCGCCGACCTCACCAGGCCGCACGGCCAGCGTCTGTCCATTGAGTCCCTGGATCTGGGCCGCGCCGGCCCGCACGCCGAGGCGCGTCGGGTCCTGCTGCGAGCCGGCCTCGACATAGTAGTCACCCTGCTGCTGGAGCGTGATAGTCCCGCGCGGCGTCACGATCTCATAGGGCTGCGTGGCCTCCATCTGGGTGGTCGTCTTCACGTCGACCCGACCCTGCGCCAGTTGCAAGCGTACCTGCCGGTCGTCGATCTGCGTCATGTCGAGCTCGGTGGACCCGTCCATGCGGATGCGCGTGCCTGCAAGCGAGACCTCGCTGCGGGAATTGGGCTCGGTCCACAGGGCGTCGCCGGTCGTCAGGGGCGTGTTGACGACGGCTTTGCTCCAGCCATTCTCTTCGTCATCGTGGAAGGAGACGGTGCCCTCCACAAAGGCGAGACGCCCCACGCGGCCCGGCGGGTCGTTCTGCGTCTGTGCCATGACGGTGCAGGTGATCAGGGAAGCTCCGACGAAACCGGCCAGAACCTTCATCGTCGTGCGTCCAAACACTTCGCCCATACGGGACCTCCTGCTAGGCTAGGTCTCCTGAACGCCCAGCCGGTATCCCGGTTGCGCACGTAGACACAAACACAGGGGGAGAGAAGATGAGCGTCGCCGACCCGCACCGCGTCGTCCTGACCGGCGAGAACCCGTTCCTTCGCCTCAGCGAAAAGGACGGCGATCCCAACTCGACCGATGCCAGCTACTGGCGGATCCTGTTCTGCAAGGCCGGGCCGGGACACGTGCTCTACCTGAAGAGCGAGCTGACGCACGGCCACTGGCGCATCTATTCCGACAACATCGCCATGGCACGCTGGCTGCAGCAGACCGTGCAGGGGATGCTCAATCCCGAGCTGAAGGACCTGTCGATCCCGGTCATCGATGCCGACTTCAGCAAGTCGGGCGACCCGCGCTACTTCTGGACCGAATATGTGTCGGCGGCCGATGCCGAGATCGCGCTCACCTGGCACGATATCGGCGATCCGCTGCTGATCCACACCGAGCCCAACCAGGAGCCGAATCCGCGGCCCTACGGCGTCTGCACCGTGCTTGTTCCGGCGCTCTCCGGCCGCCTGACGCTGAACGGCCAGCAGGCCCGCGGCAAGCCCTGGCCGCGCGAACGCGAAGGGCGCCCCTTCAGCACTTCGGCATTGGCCTTCTCGGAGAGCTGGACCGAAACGCGGTAGAGTCCTTCAAAGACGTTTCACCTACCAGCATGGGCATGAGCACCGTGCCTGTTTGCCATCCTTCGAGACGGCCCGTCGGCCCTCCTCAGGATGAGGTCTTGTGGTCTGAAAGAACTGTCGCCTACGGCGCGAAGCCGTAGGCCTTGGCGAGTTCGGTGTAGCTGTCGCGGCGGACCTGCTCGTCGTGGGTCCAGGTGACGACGGCCATCTCGTCGACGCCGACGCGGTCCTTCAATTCGGTGATGCGCGCTGCCACTTCGGGGCCGGTGCCGACGAAGGTATCCTTACGGAACTGTTCCATCTTCGCC
This sequence comes from Reyranella sp., assembly GCF_965279625.1. Classification (GTDB taxonomy): domain Bacteria; phylum Pseudomonadota; class Alphaproteobacteria; order Reyranellales; family Reyranellaceae; genus Reyranella. Next base: position 2,250,751 of record NZ_OZ257251.1, on the reverse strand, counting down.
GCTTCGTAGGCGGTGACCGGCGCCTGGGCCGCCTCGTCGGGCGGCAGCAACGGACCCAGGATGTTCTTGTCGCGATTGATCCGGCTCAGCGCCCGCGACGTGAAATGGTACTGCGCCTTCTCCATCGTGTCGGCGGCCAGCGCCCAGACGCAGAGGGCGGAATGCGGCTCGGGATGGCGCGCGCTCGGGCGGTAGTTCTTCTTGTAGAGATCGATGGCACGCTCGCCGCCGGCGCCGTCGCTGAAGAACCAGGCATAGCAGTAGGGCAAGCCGAACAGCGCCGCGACCTGGGCGCCGTAGTCGGAGCTGCCCAGGATCCAGGCCTCGGGCGCGGTCGCGCTCTGGGGAAAGGCCTTCACCGTCGCGAAGGGATGGCGCTCGACCAGCGGTTCGTTATGGACCCAGGCGATCAGGTCGCGCACGTCGGCAGGAAAATGTTCGGGCCGTTCGTTGGCCGCGGGATTGAGGGCGAAGGCAGTGCGGCCGTCCGACCCCGGCGCTCGGCCGAGGCCCATGTCGATGCGGCCCGGCGCCAGGGCGTCGAGCACGCGGAACACCTCGGCCACTTTGAAGGGCGAGTAGTGCGGCAGCATGATGCCGGCACTGCCGATGCGGATCCGGTCCGTCGTGGCCGCGATTGCGGCCATCACGATCTCGGGCGCGGTCCCGACGATGGTCGGGTGATTATGATGCTCCGATACCCAGAAGCGCTCGTAACCCAGCGCTTCGCAGTGCTTCGCAAGCGACACGGTGTTTCGGATGGACTGGTCCTGCGGCCGGCCTGAGACGGCGATCGACTGGTCCAGCACGGAGAGGCGGAAGGGACGTGGCATCGGCTGGAGATGGGCCTTGCGACCTATTCCGGCAAGGTCGCGATCATATAGAGCGTCTGCAGTTGCTGCGTCGGCCGCGCATTCTTGCCGAACACGTTGCTGAAGATCGTGGCGATCTGCCCCGACCGATAGATGTGGCTGAGCGCCCGGTCGACGGCGAGGCGGAAGGGGCCTTCGCCGAGCTTCATGGCCAGGGCAAAGGGCTCGAGGCTGAGATAGGTGTTCGCCAGCAGGATCTTGGCCGCGTCCTTGTGGTCCTTGATCATCGCCGTGAGCATTGCCCCACCGGCGAAGTAGGCCGAGATCTCGCCCTTCTCCAGCGCCGTCATGGCCGCCGTGAAGTCGGTGAAGGGAACGACGGTGGCTTTGACCTGGAGCGAGGCCAGCGCCTTGCGCAGCTCTTCTTCCGTCAGGGTGCCCGCAACCGCGCCGACCTTCTTGCCGGCGAATTCCTGCATGTCGCGCGGGCCGTCGTTGCGGATGGCGAAGCTCGTACCGTCGACGAAGGTGGTGATGGAGAAGTCGACCACGGCGCGGCGGTCGAGCGTCTCGGTGAGCGAGTCGCAGAGCAGGTCGATCTTGCCCTGCTTGATCATGTCGAGGCGGTTCTCGGTCGTGACAGGCACGAACTCGACCTTGAGGCCGGGTAGCTTGAGCTGCTGGGCGATGTCCTTGGCGACCGCCTCGCAGAGCTGGACCATGAAGCCGGCGGGCTGGCCGTTCGCGCCCTTGTAGGCGAAGGGATGGGCGTTCTCGCGGAAGCCGCCGCGGAGCACGCCATTCTTGGCGATATCGTCCAAGGTGCCCGCCCAGGCGCTGCCGGCGGCCAGGAAGCCCAGGGTCACGGCAAGGCCGCTCAGGAATCGCTTCATCTCGTCCCTCTTCGAATGACGGCGAAACAATCCGATATTCGGCACGTTGTCGCCACTGGAAATCCAGAGGATGCCGACGCGATGGCCCGTTCCAAGAGGTCTGCTCCCGTCTCCCGTGTCGTGGGCATCGACCACATCTCCATCCGCGTCAGAGACTATGAGAAGTCGAAGGTCTTCTATGGCGGGCTGTTCGCGTTCCTGGGCTTCGAAATCTCGGATGAGTATCCGTCGACCATCGGCTGGACCAACGGCAAAACCCGCTTCTGGATCGCGCCGGCCGAGGGGCGAAAGACCTATCGGATCGGCGATGTCGGCTTCCATCATTATGCATTCCAGCTGCGCAGCCGGCGCGACGTCGACGCGCTGCAGGGCTACCTGGAAGAGCAGGGCGTGCGCATCGTCGATCCGGCCGCCGAGTATTACGAGGATTACTATGCCGTCTTCTTCCTCGATCCGGACGGGCTGAAGCTGGAAGGCATGAAATACGGCGAGCTGACCGCGAAGCGAAAGCGCAAACCCTCCAAGAAGAAGGGCTAGGAGAGGGTCGTTCTGCTTGTAGCGCCGCGTCCTGCGGGCCAAACTCCCGCCCTCAAAATCCGGAGAAAGCCCATGGATACCGTGACCCCCACCAAGCTGTCGCCCGCATCGGGCACCTACCAGCCCAAGGGCCAGCTGATCGGCGGCAAGTGGATCGGCAGCGTGTCCGGCAAGGTCATCACGATCGAGAACCCCGGCAAGAAGACGTCGATCGCCCAGGTGCCGCACGCCGGCGCCGCGGACGTCGAGCTGGCCGTGACCGCCGCCGAGAATGCGTTTCCGTCCTGGAAGAACGTCGTACCGCGCGAGCGCGGCAAGCTCCTGCTCAAGATCGCTGAGGCGATGGAAGCGCGCGTCGAGGAGATGGCGCGCACGATCGCCATGGAGACCGGTAACGCGCTGCGCACCCAGGCGCGTGGCGAGGCCAAGCTGGCGGCCGACATCTTCCGCTATTTCGGTGGCCTCGCGTCGGAGCTGAAGGGCGAGACCGTGCCGCTGGGCGAGAGCGTGCTGTCCTACACGCGCCGCGAGCCGCTCGGTATCGTGGGTGCCATCATCCCGTGGAACGCGCCGGTCATGCTGGGCGCCCTCAAGATCGCGCCCGCGCTCTGCGCCGGCAACGTGCTGGTGATGAAGGCGGCCGAGGACGCGCCGCTTGCGGTGCTGATGATGGCAGACATCACGAACGAGTTCGTGCCGCCCGGCGTGCTGAACGTGATTACCGGCTACGGGGAGGAATGTGGCGGCGCGCTAGCCAACCATCCGAAGATCCGCAAGCTCTCCTTCACCGGCTCAACCGAGGTCGGCAAGGTGATCATGCGCGCCGCGGCCGAGCGTATCGTGCCGGTGTCGCTCGAACTGGGCGGCAAGAGCCCCTCGATCGTCTATCCGGATGCCGACGAGGATTGGGCGGTCGACGGCATCATCAATGCCATGCGCTTCACCCGCCAGAGCCAGAGCTGCACCGCCGGCTCGCGTATGTTCTTGCATGAAGACATCTTCGACAGCTTCCTCGCGAAGCTGGAGAAGAAGGTCACGGCGCTCAAGATCGGCGATCCGCTCGACGAGGCGAGCGACATCGGCTCGATCATCAACAACAAGCAGTACACCAAGGTTTGCAAGTATGTGCAGGACGGGCTCGACCGCTCCGACGCCAAGCTGGTGTTCGGTGGCCTGCCACCCAAGACCGGCCCGTTGAGCGAAGGCTACTTCACCATGCCGACGGTGTTCGCCGACCGCTCGAACGACTGGCGTCTCGCGCGCGAGGAAATCTTCGGGCCGGTGCTGGTGGCGATCCGCTGGAGCGACGAGGCCGACGCGATCCGCATGGCCAACGAGAGTCATTACGGCCTCGCGGCGTATGTCTGGACGCACAATATCGGCAAGGGCCTGCGCGCCGCGCATGCGATCGAATCGGGCTGGGTGCAGGTGAACCAGGGCGGCGGCCAAACTCCCGGCATGTCGTACGGTGGCTACAAGCAGAGCGGTCTCGGCCGCGAATTCTCGCTCGAAGGCATGCTCGACAGCTTCACGCAGCGCAAGAGCGTGACGGTGAATCTGGCGGTCTGACGCCGGGTGCGCGCCACTGCGCGCGGGGTAGCCCCGCGCTGAAGTGGCGCGTCTTCTCTTCTTGAACGCGCGACTGGAGGCGCGCGTCCCCAGCTAGACCGGCACGCGCTTGTGAAAGTCGGTCGCGCCCTGATAGGCGTGACCGATCCGGTAGAGCATCGCCTCGTCGAACGGCCGGCCGACCAGTTGCATTCCGATCGGTGCGCCATTGACGTCGAAGCCGCACGGCACCGACAGGGCGGGAATGCCCAGCGTGTTGAACGGCCGGGTGAGACCGGTGAAGCCCGCCACCATCTTCAGGACAGCCGGACCGCCCTTGGACTCCGTATCGGTCTCCTCGATCGTGGGCAAAGGGAAGGGGATCGCCGGCAGCAGCACAGCGTCGACCCCGTCCATCGCCGTCGACAGGAACTCCGTCACGAAATGCGCGCGCAGCCGCAGCGCGTCGATATACTGCGTCGCCGGGATGAAGAAGCCCGCCTCCATGCGCGTGCGCACCTGGTTGGCGTAGAGCTCCGGCGTCTTCTCCATCCATGGCCGGTGCATGGCGGCCGCCTCGCATTTCACCATGACCTCGGCCGCGCGATAGAGCGCTGTGAAGTCCGGCAGCGTGACGGTCGAGACCTTGGCGCCGAGTCGGCCCAGCGCGTCGGCGGCGGCCTGGATTGCCGCGCCAATCTTTGCGTCCAGGGGCGCAAGTCCTTCCTTCGGCAGAGCAAGCCCGATGCGTAGCCCGGCGACGCCACCGTCGAGCAGCGCTTCGTAGTCGGGCACAGGCTTCTCGCTGGTTGTCGAGTCGTCGGGATCGTGGCCGGCGATGACGCCCAGCATGCGGGCATTGTCGCGCACCGTGCGGGACAGAGGGCCGACATGATCGAGGCTCCACGAACGCGCGACGGCGCCGGCGCGGCTGACGCGGCCGTAGGTCGCCTTCATGCCGACCACGCCGCACGCGGCCGCCGGCAGTCGTATCGAACCGCCGGTATCTGAACCCAGCGCGCCGTAGACCATGCGGGCAGCCACCGAGGCGCCCGAGCCGCTGGAACTTCCGCCGGTCACGCGCATCTGGTCCCACGGGTTGCGGCAATGACCGTGATGAACGTTGTGTCCGGTCGGGCCGGCGGCGAATTCCGCCATGTTGAGGAATCCCAGTTCGACCACGCCAGCTGCATCGAGCTTGCCCAGCACCGTCGCCGTCGCGGGTGCCGTCCAGTCGCGACGAATCGCACTGCCGCCGGTCGAGACCTCGCCCTTGCGGTAGTACATGTCCTTGTGCGCCATCGGCACGCCATGCAGCTTCCCGCGACTCCTGCCGGCGGCGAGTTCGGCATCCATCGCCTTCGCCTGCGCCAAGGCCTTTTCCCGGTAGACGCGGAGGAAGGCGTTGGTGCGCGGCTGCCAGGTCTCGATGCGGGCGAGGCAGGCTTCGGTCGCTTCGACCGAGGTGATGCGCCCCTCTGCGATCGCGTCGGCGATCGCCGTCAGATCCTCGAGGGCGAGATCGTCGTTCCTTGTCGCGGGACTCATGTGCGGGCTGCCTTCGCCATGACGCTGGCAAATGCGGCCGGATCGTCGTCGAAGGTGAGGCGCTGGGCGGCGGCCTTGCGGACGGCATCGTTCAGGATCTCGACCTCGGCCGCCAACTCGGCGAGCCGCTTGTCGTCGTAGGTCATGCCCTGCAGGCCGGCGGCGATGCCGGCGGCCGTTTTCGTCTTCTCGTCCATCACCGTCTCCTCATAGCTTGAGCCGGCAGGCTTCCAGCCGGGCGCGATCCTCGGGCGTGAAGGTCATGATCTTGCGGACCTTCTGGTCGAACTTCATGCCCACCGCCTCGGCACAAGCAGCAAGCGTGCCGCTCTCGGCCTCGAACAGGAAGTGGGTGAAGACGAGGACCTTGTCGGAGAAGCTCGCCAGTCCGCTCATTACCACGGCAAGGTCTCCAGCCTGCAACGGCCGGCGATAGTGGTTCAGCATCTCGACCACGACCGAACCTTCCTCGCGCTCCTGCATGGCGGCGCGGTCGAAGCCCAGATGGTTCCACAGGACCGGCGCCCCGTCGGAATAGCGGCCGAACTGGTGACGCGGAAGCAATTCGCCGCGCTCGTCGCATTCGTCGGGCGTGATCTGCGTTCGGCCGACCTCGATCAGGCCGACCGATGCTGATTCGGCGAGCGTCAGGTCGGGCAGAGAGAGCTTGCCGACGCTGCGCGGCCGCGCTGTGTCGGGCAGGGCGATGCACGCAGCTTCGGCGCGCGCGCGGAACTCGGCGGGCCACGGACGGTCGCAGGTGATGGTGCGACGGATCGTGGCGGCGACCTCGCCCTTCGCGGGATTGCGGACTTCGTGATAGGCGACGATCTCGCGCTCGCCGACCTCGACCGGCGCGGAGTGGACCTCGACCGGCTCGACCACGCGGAACTCGCGAACGTAGCGGACATGATCGTCGACCGCGCGTGTCAGGGCCCCGACCGCACGCTGCGCGCGTGGTCCGAAGCCCAGGCTCGCCAACAGGCTGGCCGAGGCCTCATGGGCGAACTCGGTGTAGAATTGGACGTTCAGGTGGTCGTTCTCGTCGCACTGCCACGTGTTCACGGCGGTGCTGAAAGTCGGGATCAGGGCGGGACTCGACACGCTTAATGCTCTCTGCAATCTGTGGATGACTGGCTTTGATGGCCCAAAAAGCCCCAAAAATCGACATTTTCCGTGCATTCCGGACTTGCGGGGGATCGATTCGTGGATAACCTTGGCGCCGTCAACGGTGCCCTGGGGCGTCAGGAGACGTTGGCGAAACCAAGAAATGTAAGGGACCCCCTCAACATGGCTACCAAACCCACTACCGTTCCCACCATTCCGCTTTCGAAGGTCGCAGCTGAGCTGGCCGAAAAGACGGGCATGACCAAGAAGGACGCGAGCGGCGCTCTCGACGAGTTCGTCGGCCTGGTCGTTCGTCACCTCAAGAAGGGCGCCAAGGTCCGCATCACCGGCCTCGGCATCCTGCAGGTCCGCGCCCGTCCGGCGCGCATGGGCCGCAACCCGGCGACCGGCGAAGCGATCAAGATCAAGGCGTCGAAGAAGGTTGCCTTCCGAGTCGCGAAGGATCTCAAGGACGCGATCTAACTCGTTCTCTACGAGTCAAGATTGGGCGGGTTCCGGCGCAGGCTGGACCCGCCCTTCTTTTTGCGCGTGAGCTCCTGTCATCGCAGGGCGATCATGGCGCTCGTTTGAGCGAGCCTGCTGCGCCTTGTTCTAGTATAGCCGGAACGCGATACGAGCCGGCATGAACACTTTCGTCCTCCTGAAGATCCTCGCCAACATGATGGTGCCGCCGGCTTCGCTGGCGGTCGGCGTCGTGCTGTGGCTGACGATGCGTGCGATGGGCTTGCGTCGTGTCGCGGCCGCGATCCTGGGACTCGCGATCTTCCAGACACTCATCCTGTCTTTTTCGCCGGTGTCGGGGATGCTGATGGGACACCTTGAAGCCAAGGCTCGCACCCTCGTCGCTGGCAATCAGCCCTGCTGCTACGAGGCCATCGTCGTGCTGGGCGGCGGCATCAAGGCCGCCTCGCCGCCGTACACCAAGGAACCCGAACTCACCGACGGGTCCGACCGCATCTGGCTTGCGGCGCGACTGTATCATGCGGGCGCTGCGCCGAAGATCATCGTGAGCGGCGGATCGTTCATCGAACAAAAAGGCGGCCCCGCCACCACCGAGGCCGAGGCCATGCGGCGCTTCCTGCTCGACCTGGGTGTTCCCGACAATGCGATCGTTTCCGAGGGCAAGGCGCTGAACACGATCGAGAACATCCGCAACGTGCGCGACATCGTGAAGGGCGCGCGGGTCGCGATCGTCACGTCGGCCTATCACGTACCGCGCGTGGCCAAGCTTGCGGCGCAGGGCGGCCTCGACTTCGCGATCTTCGGCGTCGACTGGAGTCTGCCCGACGATGCGACCGTGTGGTGGGACGTCTGGCTGCCGTCGGTTCAGGCGCTGGGCGATTCCAACGTTGCGATTCGCGAACTGGTGGCGCTCACCTTCGATCGCCGTGGCGAGAGGCTGGTGCCATGACAGCCTATCGCCTCAATCGCCGGACTGCCCTTGGCCTCGCTGCCGGGCCGCTGTTGTTGCCACTGGCGCGGCCGGCCCGCGCGCAGACGCTCGACAAGATCGTCTTCCAGACCGACTGGCGCGCCCAGGCCGAGCATGGCGGCTACTACCAGTCGGTCGCCGCCGGCCTCTATCGCAAGGCCGGCATCGAGTGCGACATCCGCCAAGGCGGACCAAGTCTGAACATCAGCCAGCTCCTGCTCGCCGGTCGCGTCGACATGACCATGTCGAACAGCTTCGAGGCTTGCACCTATGTGCGTGAGGATGCGCCCTTCTTCACCATCGCCTCGATCTTCCAGAAGGATCCGCAGGTCCTGATCGGCCATCCCGACACCGGCTTCGACGGCTTCGAGGATCTGAAGGGGCGTACCTTGCTCATCGGGAACGGCGGACGCGTCACCTACTGGCCGTATCTCCGAAAGAAGTTCGGGCTGCGCGACGACCAGCTCCGGTCCTACACGTTCAACATGGCGCCCTATCTCGCGGACAAGAACGTCGTGCAGCAGGGCTTCATCTCCTCGGAGCCCTATTCGATCTCGAAGGCCATCGGGCGCATGCCGCCGTACCTGTTGATCGCCGATGCAGGCTTCAGTGCCTACCAGACCACCATCGCCATCTCGCGCAAGCTGGCAGCCGAGAAGCGCGACCTCATCCAGCGCTTCGTCGATGCCACGCTCCAGGGCTGGGCGCAGTATCTCGAGGGCGGGCCGGCAATCGAGGCTGCCAATGCGCTCATCAAGAAGGCCAATCCGGAACAGACGGACGATCGTATCGAGTATGCGATCAAGGTGATGAACGAGCGTGGCATCGTAATGTCGGGGGATGCATTGCAGGGCGGAATCGGCGCCATGACGGATGCGCGCTGGCAGGGATTCTATCAATCGATGACCGATGTCGACGTGTTGCCGAGGGGGCTGGATGTGGCCCGGGCCTACACGCTCGACTTCGTCAACAAGGGTATCGGAAAGCCGACGTAATCTAGTCAGGAGGAATGGACATGTATCAGGTCAACGAAGAACATCAGATGTTGCGCGATCTCGTGAAGAAGTTCGTGCGCAACGAGCTCATGCCGCTCGAGAAGAACGTGCTCGAGCGTTTCGCCACGGGCCAGCAGGCGTCGCTGTCCGATGACGAGAACGCCAAGCTCTTCAAGCAGTGCAAGGATCTCGGCCTGTGGGCGCTCGACGTGCCGGAGGAAGCCGGCGGTGCCAATCTTCCGGCCGTGGCGCTGGTCGGCGTCAACGAGGAGCTGGGCTACACCTGCGTGCCCTTCACCTTTCCGCCCGACTCGCCCAACCTGCACATGCTGCTGGCGACCGCGAGCCCTGAGCAGCGCAAGAAGTACCTCGAGCCCTACGCCGCTGGCGAGACCAGCTCGGCGATCGCCATTTCCGAGCCCGGCGCGGGCGGCGACCCGGCGGGCATGAAGACCCGGGCGGTCAAGGACGGCACCGACTGGGTGATCAACGGTCGCAAGATCTGGATCAGCCGCATCGCCAAGGCCGATTTCACCATCGCCATGGCGGTGACCGACCCCAATCTCGGCGCCCGCGGCGGCATCACCGCCTTCCTGATCGACAAGGGCACGCCCGGTCTCGTCGTTGCCCGCGCCATCCCGATGCTGGCCGGCCAACGCACCTACGAGGTCGTGTTCGAGGATTGCCGTGTCCCCGAGACGCAGGTGCTGGGCCGCATCGGTGCGGGCTTCGCGCCCATGCAGATGCGCCTCACGATTCGCCGCCTGCAGATGGGCTCGTGGTGCGTCGGCATGGCCCAGCGCGCGCTCGACATGCTGGTCGAGCATGCCAGCCAGCGTGTCACCTTCGGCGAGAAGCTTTCCGACCGCCAGGCCGTCCAGTGGTGGGTGGCCGATGCGGCGATGAAGCTGCATGCCTGCCGCCTGATGGTGATGGATGCCGCGGTGAAGCAGGACGAAGGCCGGGACGTGCGAATGGAGGCCTCGATGATCAAGGTCTATGCGACCGAGATGGCCAGCGAGGTGATCGACCATGCCCAGCAGGCGTTCGGCGCCATGGGCGTGACGCAGGAGCTGCCGCTGTCGATCATGGCGCAGAAGGTCCGCACCATGCGGGTCTACGAGGGACCGTCTGAGGTCCACCGCATGGTGATCGCCCGCCGCATCTTCGGCGGACGTTGACAGGAAGAGGCAGGCAGGCGGATCATTTCCGCCTGCCATTGGCTTGGAGGAGCTGCCGCATGACCTACACGCTCGATGCGTTCGTCAAGGACGCACAGGTTGCGCTCAAGACGCATGAAGGATCTGCTGGCCGCGAGCAGGTTCGCGTGCTGCTGGAGAAGCTGCTGTCCAACCCGTCCTTCGTCGATGAGGCAGTCGGCCCGGCCGCGCCGATCGGTACGCGCAAGCTCTATGAGGATAAGGACCTCGGCTTCGTCGTGCTGGCGCATTGCAATCCCAAGCCGCACAAGAGCCCGCCGCACGATCACGGCGCCTCGTGGGCCGTCTATGGCCAGGCGGTGAAGTACACCGACATGAGCGAGTACAAGCGCGTCGATGGCGGCAACGACGCCGGCGACGCCAAGCTCGAGCAGGTGAAGGCCTATCGCCTCGAACCCGGCCGTGCCGGCGTCTACGATGTCGGGGCGATCCACGCCATCGACTATCCCGACGGCAGCCGCTTCGTGCGCGTCACCGGCCGCGACCTCGACTATGTCCGTCGTCTCAAGTTCGACATGGCGGCCGGCAAGGCCATCACCATCGAAAGCGCGACGGCCGGCGCCAACTAGCGCGCCTCGGCCCGTCCGCGCTTGCGCGGACGATTCGCATCGCCCCATTCCTCCATCGCATCGAGGATGGGGCCGAGGCTCAATCCTTTTTTTGTGAACGAGTATTCGACATGAGGCGGGATGGTGTCGTGCACTTTGCGCGACACGATTCCGTCCTGCTCCAGCGCGCGCAGCTGCAGGGTCAGCATGCGCTGCGTGATACCCGGAACGAGGCGCCTGAGCTCGTTGAAGCGCCGCGGCCGGTCCTTCAGTTGGAAAAGAATCGTGGGCTTCCAGCGCCCGCCGATCACCTCGACCGTCGCCGTAACGGGGCACCAGGGAGCCTTCGTCTCAGCCATCGCGCACACCTTCCGTATCCATGACTGATACCTAGTATAAAAAATGTGCGTACTTATGAGAAGCGTACCGCAATGCTAGGTGCGGCCTCACAACCCTGGAGGTCGCAATGTTCGTCATCATGGGAGCCACCGGTCAGGTCGGTGGCGCAGCGCTCGAAGCCCTGAAGCAACGCGGCATCGCGTTACGCGCGGTGGCCCGCGATCCAGTGCGCGCGCAAGGGCTCGGCGTCGAGACCCTGCGTGGCGACGCGTCGCAAACGGAGAGCCTCGCCGCGGCCTTCGCGGGCGCGCAGGCCACCTTCGTGATGCTGGTCCCGCCGTACCAGGCTCGGAACGTGCTGGCCGAATCGCGTGTTATCGCCCGGTCGATCGCCGCCGCCGTGCGAGCGGCAGAGGTGCCGCACGTCGTGGCGCTCTCGTCGGTCGGCGCGCATCTCAGCGAGGGCAACGGCATCGTGCAGGTCCTGCATGACTTCGAAACGGCCCTTGCCGACGTCGCGCCCTCCCTGGTGTTCCTGCGGCCGCGCGAATTCCTGGAGAACTGGGCGGGCATGCTGCCGGTGGCCCGCGAAGCGGGCGTGCTGCCCACAGGCAAGGCCGCGCTCGACAAACGCCACGAGGCGGTGTCGGCGCTGGATGTCGGCCGTGTCGCGGCGGAGCTACTGCTCGAGCCCCGACCGGGGACGCGCATCGTCGATCTCGCGGGGCCGGCGCCCTATTCGGCGCTCGATGCGGCGGCGGTCCTGTCGCGTCTGCTGGACAAACCGGTGACCGCGGTGCCGTCGTCGCGCGAACAGTCGGTGGTCGCGCTGGTGGCGGCGGGCCTCGGCGCCGACTATGCGGCGAAGCTCGCGGATCTCGATGAGGCGATCGATGCCGGACGCCTGGAGTTTCCGGCGGGTGGCGACTTTCGTCGAGGCATGGTGACGCTCGACGCCGTGCTGCAGCGCCTCGTGGGAGAGGGCTGATGCTCGATCAGGCAATCTTCCACGCGACCTTCGCTGCCGTCGGCAGCGGGTTGGTTGCCGGCATCTTCAATACCTTCTCGCGCATCAGATCCAGCGCCGGGTCCGGAGCTTGTAGGCGTCGAACTCCGCGCCGAACCTGGTGGTGAGCGCTCGCTCTTCGGGCAAGATCTGGAAGCGGGTGACGTAAAGAGCGAACAGCAGCGGGCCCGGCAGGGCAGCTGCGTTCGCCAGATAGGCGGCCCATCCTGCCAGAACGAGGAAGAGGCCGAGATACATCGGATTTCGAGTGAAGTGAAAGACTCCTGTCGCGACGAGCGACGAGGCGGCTTCGGGTCTGGTCGGGTTGACGGTCGTTCGGGCGCGCCAGAACGACCAGGTGCCGGCCGCGGAAATTGCGATTCCCGAAGCGGCCAGCACGATCGAGACCACCTGCCGCTCCGGCAACGCGAACGAGAGGCCGTCCAAGCCGTAGGCTACCAACCACATGGCAAGGGCTGCGAGCAAAGCGGCGGCTGGCGGCGGGACCTTCAGTTCGAGCTTGTTCACCGTCCAAACCTAGGTCTGGCTCAGTGGCGGTGCAAGGGACGGCCCTTTCCCTGAACAATGGCTTGTTCAAGCGAGCTTGGCCGCAGCCTCATCGTTTGCCTGCTGCCGCTTCTGCAGCATGCCGTGGATGCGTTCCTTCAATCGCTGCACGCGCTCGGGACCGGCCTTCTCGGGACTGCCGGAATCGAACGGCGGCTGCGGATCGTATTCGAGCGTCAGCTGAATGGTCTTGGCGACCTCGTCGCCGGCCAGTTCGGCCACCAGCGTGAGGCCGAAGTCGATACCGGCCGTGACGCCGCCGCCCGATACGCGATTGCGGTCGCGCACCACGCGCTCGGCCACGGGGATGGCGCCGAAGGCCGGCAGGAACTCGCGCGACGACCAGTGGCAGGCGGACTTGTAGCCCTTCAGGAGGCCCGCGGCGCCGAGCACCAGCGAGCCGGTGCAGACCGAAGTGACGTAGCGCGCGCCCTCTGCCTGCTTGCGCAGGAAGGCGAGTGTTTCCTCGTCGGTCATCAGCGCGACCTGTCCGCCGCCACCCGGCACGCAGATCACGTCGAGCTGCGGGCAGTCGGCGAAGGTGGTCGTCGGCACGATCGAGAAGCCGGAATCGGTCCGCACGGGATCGAGCGTCTTCCAGATCATGTGAAGCTTGGCGTTGGGTACGCGGCACAGGACCTGGGCGGGGCCGGTCGCGTCGAGCTGCGTGACATCTGGAAAGAGCAGGATGCCGATGTGAACCGTGTCTGCCATGGGAATTCCTTTTCACGAGTTCAAAAGAGGTGTCATCCCGAGCGCAGCGAGGGACCTTTGCACGGTAGTAGTGAAGGTCCCTCGCTGGCTCGGGATGACAATGTGCGTGTATATCCGCTTCGACCCGCTGGCAGAAATGACAAAGAGTGTGTAATTTCTGCCAATGCCCAAGCCGCACCGCATCGCCCTCCTGGCCTATGAGGGCTGCCAGCTGCTCGACGTGACCGGTCCCGCCGCCGTGTTCGGGGCAGCCAACGAGGGGCGTGAGCGTCCTGTCTATGAGGTGGAAATCGTCTCACCGGACGGCGGCGCGGTCGCTTCGAATTGCGGCGTATCGCTGGTGAGCCGCCGCTTTGGCGGGCGCTACGACACGCTGCTGGTCGCGGGCGGATCGCGGGGGCTCAAGGCGGTGATGGCGCGCGAGGATGTGCGGCGCTGGTTGCTCAGGGTGGCGCCGCAGACGCGTCGCTTCGGCTCGGTCTGCACCGGCGCCTTCGTGCTGGCGGCCGCCGGATTGCTCGACGGCAAACGGGTGGCGACGCACTGGGCGAGCTGCCGGCGGCTCGCCGAGAAGTTCCCCGCGCTGACCGTGGATGCCGAGGCGCTCTATATCGTCGACGGTAAGGTGTGGACCTCGGCCGGCGTGACGACCGGCATCGACATGGCGCTGGCGCTGGTCGAAGCCGATCTCGGCGCGGAGACGGCCAATCTGATCGCGCGGCACTTCGTGCTCTACGCACGGCGGCCCGGCTACCAGTCGCAGTTCAGCCCGCTCCTGCAGGTGCAGACCGAGGCCGACGCGCCGTTTGCGCGCCTGATCGAGTGGATGCAGGCCCATCTTGGGGAGCCGCTCGACGTTCCGGCGTTGGCCGCTCGCGCCGGACTCTCGGAAAGAAGCTTCTATCGCAAGTTCGTCGAGGCCACCAGCAAGACGCCGGCACATTTCGTCGAAGGGCTGCGGCTCGATGCGGCGCGTACCCTGCTGGCCAAGGGCCTGCCGCTCAAGACGATCGCGGGCCGGGTCGGCCTGCGCTCCTCGGCGCGGCTGGGCCAGGCATTCGAGCGCCGTTTCGGCATGGCGCCCTCGCTGTTCCGCGAGATGCACGCGGCGTCAGTGCCGTAGGCGCAGGCTGCTCACGATCAGCGCGGTGAGGGCAAAGCCGGCGGCCAGCCAGATGGCGGCCCGTGCCGCATCGGCGGCACCCCCGCCCGAGAAATCGAACAGGCCGAAGACCAGGGAGACCAGCGCGGCGCCCATCGTCTGACCGAGCGTCCGGGCCGAGGCGATGATGCCACCGGCGCTGCCGCTGCGGTCGCGCGGTACGGCGTTCATCATCAGCCGGTTGTTGGGCGAGGCGAAGATGCCGAAGCCGGCGCCGCACAGGACCAGCCGCCACATGATGTTGGCGGCGGAAGGGTCCGGCGGCAGCAGCGCGGTCAGGATCAGACCCGAGGCCATGCAGGTGAGGCCGATCGCACCGAGCGCGCCGGCATGGTGGCGGTCTGCCAGCCGGCCGGCGATCGGCGCCACGGCCGCCAGCGCCAGCGGCCATGCCGTCAGCAACAGCCCCGTCGCGGTCGCGTCGCGCCCGAGCACGGTGTGGAAGAAGAAGGGCAGGCTGACGAAGGCGAGGCCCTGTGCCGCGAAGGTGCAGGTCGAGGCCGATATGGAGAGCGAGAAGATCGGCCGGGCGAAGACGTCGATCGGCATCATCGGGTCGGCGAGACTGCGCTGGCGCCAGACGAAGAGCGTGCAGAGCAGGGCCGAGCCGACCAGCTCCGCGAGAATCACCGGCAGGGGATGGCCATGGCCGACGCCGTCGATGCCGAAGATTAGCAGGCCGAACATGCCTCCGGACAGGACCGCCGACAGCACGTCGAACGGGCGCTTGGCATGGGTCGTCACCGGCAGGTAGCGGGCGGCAAGCAAGAAGGAGATCACGCCCAGCGGGATGTAGACGGCGAACAGGATCGGCCAGCTCGTGATCGCGAGGAGGGCGGCCCCGAGGCTGGGTCCCGCGGCCAGCGAGGTCGCCACGACGGTCGTGTTGAAGCCCAATCCCCGGCCGAGCGCGGCGCGCGGATAGATCGAGCGCACCAGGGCGGGCTGGATGGCCATGATGGCGGCACCGCCCAGCCCCTGCAGCGTCCGCGCACCGATCAGCCAGGCGAGCGAGGGCGCCAGAACGCAGCCGATCGAGGCCAGCGAGAAGACGACCAGGCCCCAGCGATAGACGGTGCGGTAGCCCACGATGTCGCCCAGCGCCGCAATCGGCAGCAGCATGATCATCAGGGCGATCTGGTAGGCGTTGACGATCCAGATCGAGCTTTCCGCCGTGATCGCGAGGTCGTTCGCGATGTAGGGCAGGGCGAGATTGGTCATCGAATTGCTGAGCACCGCCATCGACAGGCCGATGGTGATGGTCGCCACGGCGGCGAGGCGCCGTGGCCCCGACGGCATGCCGTCGGGGAGCGGACCAGCTGAAGCGGGTTCGGCCATCTGTTACTGCGGGACCGTCAGTTCGTCGCCGCCAATGGTCGTGCGCTGCATCAGACGCTTGTGCTTGGTCGCATCGTAGTAGGTGGCGCGATGCAGGACGGCGCGATTGTCCCAGACGATCACATCGCCCTCGCGCCAGGCATGGGACATCATGAATTCCGGCTGCTCGGCGCGTTGCGCCAGCTCCCACAGGAT
Source organism: Reyranella sp. (assembly GCF_965279625.1). Classification (GTDB taxonomy): domain Bacteria; phylum Pseudomonadota; class Alphaproteobacteria; order Reyranellales; family Reyranellaceae; genus Reyranella. Next base: position 2,234,769 of record NZ_OZ257251.1, on the reverse strand, counting down.
CGCCTTCGACATCGGTTCGGGCCAGTCGAGAATGCGGCCGGCATGGGCGCCGATATAGAGCGCGCGACGGCCGTTGATCGGGTTGTCGCGGAACATGCGCTGCTTGACCGGCGGCAGTTCCGACAGGGACTTGGCGCTCAGGATGCCCTTCTGCACCCGGTCGCGTGAGTGCGCGAGCGCATGTTCCGCGACCAGCGGATGTATCGTCGCCTGCAGGGCCGGCGGCAGCGCATCCCAGGCCGCGCGCATGTTCAGGAATTCCGTGTTGCCGCCTTCGGGCGGGCAGATCCGCGCCGTCAGGATCGAGCACAGCGACGGGATGCGCTTGAAGGACGAGTCCGAGTGCCAGAAGTAGTTGGCCTTCTGGTAGATCATGCGCATGTCGTCCGGCGGGATCGGCTCGCCGGTCATGATGTCGAGGTTGGACTGCCGCGCGAACTTGGTGCCGGCGGCGGGATTGGCGCTGAGCGTCGTCTCGAGCGGGCCGAAATTCTCGCTGAAGGCGATCTGCGTGTCGTCGTCCATCGCCTGGTCGCGGAACAGGAGCACGGAATGCTCCTCGAAGGCGGCGCGGATCGGCCCGAACTCGCGCGCCGAGAGCGGACGCGTGATGTCGATGCCGGTGATCTCCGCGCCGAACAGCGGATGGAGCTTGCGGACTTCTATGCTGCCGGTGTTACGCATGGTTTCAGCCCTCAGTCGATGATCGCCTGGTAGGTGAGCACGCGCAGCTCGCGGCGGATCGGATAGGTCGAGGAGGGCATGAGCTGCGTCAGCAGCACCACGGCCATGTCCTCGACCGGATCGATCCAGAAGGCGGTGGAGGCGGCGCCGCCCCAGGCATATTCGCCGGGCGTGCCGGCAATGTAGGCCTTGGCCGGGTCGAGCATCACGGAGAAGCCGAGCCCGAAGCCGATCCCGGTGTAGGTCGATTCCGAGAAGCGCGGTGTGCCCATGTCGGCCATGTCGCCGTTGAGGTGATTCATGGTCATCAGCTCGACCGTCTTGCGGCCCAGCAAACGCACGCCGTCGAGTTCGCCCTCGTTCAGCATGAACTTGCAGAAACGCAGATAGTCGGAGGCCGTCGAGACCAGCCCGCCGCCGCCCGAGTTGACCTTGCGCGGCGCGAGGTAGCGGCTCTTGGCCGGATCGTCGATCAGGTCGAGCCTGCCGCCGGGGCCGGCGGCGTAGTTGGCGGCAAAGCGATCGTGCTTGGACGCCGGGACATGGAAGTCGGTATCGACCATGCCGAGCGGATCGATGACCTTCTCCTTCAGGTACTTCTCGAAGGGCTGGCCGGAGATCACCTCGACCAGATAGCCCAGCACGTCGGTGGAGACCGAGTAGTTCCACGCCTTGCCCGGCTGCGCGATCAGCGGCAGCTGGGCCAGCCGCTCGACCACCTGCTTCAGGCTGGTGTCGGCCGTCTGGAAATCGACCCCGTCCTGCTTGGCGCGATAGGCGGCATCGACCGGATTGCTCTCCATGAAGCCGTAGGTCAGGCCCGACGTGTGGGTGAGCAGGTCGCGGAAGTTGATCTCGCGCTCGGCCGGCACGGTTTCGATCTTGCCGCGGCTGCCGCCCGACATCACGCGCGGGTTGGCGAAGGCGGGGATGAACTTCGAGATCGGGTCGTCGAGCTGAAACTTGCCCTCTTCGTAGAGCATCATGATGGCCGTCGAGGTGAGCGGCTTGGTCATCGAATAGATGCGGAAGATCGTGTCGGCGCGCATCGGCGTGTTGCGGGCCAGGTCCGACTTGCCCGCGACCTCGGCGAAGGCGAGTTCGCCCTTGCGCATGACGCACGTGACCATGCCGGCCAGCTTTCCGCTGTCGACCCATCCATTCATCCAGGTGCGCACGCGGTCGAGCCGCGCTGCGGAAAGTCCGACCTGTTCCGGGGTAACGAGCGGCAGCGTGTCCATGGCGATCCTCCCTTGAGCCCCGGTAGACTAGCCCAGGACGATAGGGTTCAGACACGCAAAAGACGGGAGGGAGCAATGGCGAGATTGTGCGAAGGACGGGTTGCGATCGTGACGGGCGGCGCCCGCGGCGTCGGCCGGGAACATTGCCTGATGCTGGCCGAACATGGCGCCAAGGTGGTCGTGAACGACCTGGGCGGCGACCGGGCCGGCAAGGGCAACGACGTGGGCCCGGCGCAGCAGGTCGTGAACGAGATCAAGGCGATGGGCGGCGAGGCCGTGGCCAACGGCGATGATGTCTCCGACTGGAACGGCGCCAAGCACATGATCGACCAGGCGGTCGAGGCGTTCGGCAAGCTCGACGCCATCGTGCTCAACGCCGGTATCCTGCGCGACCGCATGCTCGTCAACATGAGCGAGGACGAGTGGGACGCCGTCATCAAGGTGCACCTGAAGGGCACTTTCGCGCCGGCCCGCCATGCGGCGGCCTACTGGCGGGACCAGGCCAAGCTGAAGGGCGGCCCGGTCGACGCACGCATCATCACCACCACCTCGGTTTCGGGCATCTACGGCAATATCGGCCAGACCAACTACGGCGCGGCCAAGGCCGGTATCGCCTCCTTCACCATCATCGCCGCCCGCGAACTTGCGCGCTATGGCGTCACCGTGAATTCGATCTCGCCTTCGGCCTTCACGCGCATGACCGAGGACCTGCGCGAATACTCGGAAGAGGACAAGAAGCGCCGCGACCCGAAGTGGATCGCCCCGGTCGCGACCTGGCTGGTGAGCGAGGACAGCCGTGAGGTGACGGGCCGCGTTTTCCAGGCCGGGAATGGCATTTTCGCCGTCGCCGAGGGCTGGCATAAGGGCCCGACGGTCGACCAGATCATGGATCCGGTGCAGGCCGGCAAGGTGCTGGGCGAGATCGCCAGGAAGGCGCGCAAGAATGCCGGCATGAACGGTCTTGATCTGGACTGAAAACAGACAGGGAAGAAGGAAAACACATGAAGAAGATCAATCGCCGCACGGCGCTCGCGGCAACGGCGGCGGCTGCCTTGATGCCGGGTGCTGCGCGCGCCCAGTCATGGCCCAACAAGCCGATCCGCTGGGTCGTGCCCTATACGGCCGGTGGCCTCACCGACGTGACGACACGGCTCACGCTCGAGAAGATGAATGTCGGCCAGACCTTCGTGGTCGACAACAAGCCCGGTGCCAACTCGCTGATCGGGGCCGAGATCGTCGCGAACGCCGCCCCGGACGGCTACACCTTCCTGACGGTGATCGCCGCGCATGCCGCCAACAAGACCCTCTATGCCGGCAAGCTCAAGTTCGATCCGGTCTCGGGCTTTGCGCCGGTGTCGCTGGTCGGCGTCGCGCCGCTCATCATCTGTGTCACCAACGGCCTGCCGGTGAAGAACGTGGCCGAGCTGATCGCCTACGCCAAGGCGAACCCCGGCAAGCTTTCGTACGGCTCGTCGGGCGTCGGTGCCGCCGCGCATCTCACAAGCGAGCTGATGAAGCAGGTGACCGGCATCCAGATGGAGCACGTGCCCTACAAGGGGACGGCGCCGGCACTGGCCGACCTCGCCTCGGGCAACATCCAGCTGCTGATCGATGCGCCGATCGGCGTGATGGCGCAGGTCCGCGCCGGCAAGATTCGCGCTCTCGCCATGCTGTCGAAGGACCGCGTGCCGGGTGTCGAGGAAGTGCCGACCATCGTGGAGGCGGGCGGTCCGCTGATCGAATCGGCGACCTGGGTGATGTTCCTTGCGCCGGCCGGCACGCCCAAGGAGATCGTCGACAAGGTGTCGGCCGAGGTCTCGAAGGCGGTGAAGGACGAGGCGCTGCGCAAGCGGCTAGCCGAGCAGGCCGTGATCCCCGTCGGCGCGACGCCGGAGGATACGGGCAAGTTCCTGCAAAGCGAGATCGACAAGTGGGAGAAGGTGATCACCACGGCCGGCGTCAAAGCCGACGCCTGATCTCGCGAACCAAAGGTCAAGCAGCGGCGCCGGTAAAACCGGCGCCGCTGTCGTTTGACTATAAGTCTTCGTCAGTTGGCGGCGAAGCAATAGAGCAGGCCGACGCCGCCCGTCGTCACCAGGGCAGGCAGGTCGCAGCCGCGCGATGGATGAGACGTGTTCCATGACTTGGAGGGCGCATCGTCGCGCAGTCCCATGCGATCGGTGTGACCGACCATGGCGCTGCCTTCTCCATTTTTCGTCCAGTTGCCGCAGGTCATGTCCTTGTCCGGCGGGAAGGCGGTGCCGTCCGCCTGAGTGCCGGTCAGGATGTCGTGCTGGTTCACCGTGTAGAGCCGGCTGGGGATCAGCTTGCCGGTTTCGGCGACGCTTGTTTCGGCGGTGAGCTTGTTGTTGGCCGAGTGAAGATCTTCGACGCTGGCCGCGATCTGCACGCCGTTGGGATTCACCCAGGGACCCTTGCCGATGCGGTCCCTGGCATTGACCGCGGTCGCGCCGCCGACTGCCTGCGTGCTGAGGTAGGCGCGCCAGGTTTTGCTGCCGGCGCCGGCCTTGGTGGCGAGCGTCTGGCAATGCCGGTCGGCACCCTCTAGACCGCCATAGTTGGCGCCCTGTGGGCCGCCCGCGCTGGTGATGAAGAACGTCATGTTGGGGAATTGGGGTGGCGGCTGCTGGGCCTGCGACGACGTGGCCGAAATAGTCACGGCAAGCAGCGTCGCGGCCACCGCCCCATACCTCGATTGGATAGTCATGTCGTTTTCCCCCTGAATTTTCAGCGATTTGACGGCTTTATCCTCGCCTTCACGCCTTGTGAGGCCCAGTCAATTTCCCGTGGGCTTTAGTTGTAAAAGCGTGATGCCGACAGTGTCTGTGCAGCCTCAGCGCTTTACTCGCGTCGTGCCGTGTCGTTTGCTTCCTAAATGGTTTCGACTTTGAGCCTGTCGAACGGGCTTACGCTCCTTTTTGCCGCCCTCTGCCTCTGGACGATGGCGGCGCAGTCGCGCGGCGGCGTCACGACGCTGGGTCGCGTGGCCCTGCCGGGAGGCTTCGCGCTGATGGCGACGTTGATGCTGCTCGCCGGGGTGTTCGACTCGAGCGTCCTCTTCGACATCCTCTGGGTCGCGGCCTTCGCATTGGGATCGTTGATCGGCCGCATCCGCGGATGGATGCTGACCCTTCAGTCGAACAAGGACGCAGGCCTTGTTTCACTGCCGGCGACAGTGGACGGTCTCATTGCAGCGATCATTCTCGCCGCCCTGTCCGTCATAGATTTCGTTTCCTCGATGCTCGGAGACGCCTTGATCACGCCCGGCTACGTCGCGGCAGCCAGTGCCCTGTGTGCCGGCTTTCTCGGCTACCGGGTCCTCGTCATCGCGTTGCGCGTCGTTCGCCCAACGCCGAACAAGGTTTCGAACGCCGTCTGACGGCGCTTCGACGTCACAAAGCTTTCAACGTCTCCAGCACCTTCGGCTGCGGCCATGCCCAGTCGCTCGCGCCTTCGTAGGCGCGCATGGCCCGCAGAACGACCTCGTCCGCGCGGGGCGGGCCGATGATCTGGATGCCGACGGGAAGCCCGGCCTTGGTGAGACCCGCGGGCATCGAAGCTGCCGGCTGGCCGGTGAGGTTGCAGGGCAGCGTGTAGGGCGCTCCCTTGGTCCAGCGCGGGAAAGCCTGCGAATTGTAGAGCGTATCCACCGGAGGGGCGGCCGTCGGTGCTACGGGCGCGAGCAGCAGGTCGTACTTGCGATGCCAGAGCGCGAGCTCTCGTGAGAGCCTGCTCCGCGCCTCGAAGGCCCTGGCATAGTCGGCGAGCGTTATCGCCAGGCCTTTTTCCATCAGGGCGCGCAGGCCGGGATCGAGCTTGTCGTGAAGCTGGGTCGGAATCTGCCGGAAGCGGGTGGCGAAGCTGCCGATCCACAGCGGTTCGAAATGCTCCTGCAGCGGCTCGAACATCGGCCCGACTTCCTCGACATGAGCACCGAGCTCCTCGAAGCGCTTCGCCGCTGCGGTGACGAGCTCGCGCACTTCCGGATCGGCTTGCACATGGCCGAGGTCGAGGCTGAGGCCAATCTTCCATCCACGCACGCCGGCGTCGAGGCCGACCGTGTAGTCTCGCGCATCCGCCGGCAGCGAGCGCCAGTCGCGCGGATCGGGACCGGCCGTGATGTTCAAGGCCAGCGCCGTGTCGAGCACCGTGCGCGCCAGTACGCCCTGGCTGATGACGTCGGCGAACGGTGAATCGGCGGGGAACTGCGGGATGCGACCGTAGGAGGGCTTAAGGCCGACCAGGCCCGTATGGCTGGCGGGAATGCGGATCGAACCGCCGCCATCGTTGCCGTGGTTGAACGGATTGATTCCGGCCGCAGTGAGCGCGGAAGCGCCGCCCGAGGAGCCGCCGGGAGAGTGGGAGAGATTCCACGGGCTGCGCGTGGTGCCCTGCAAGGGCGAGTCGGTCAGTGCCTTCCAGCCGAATTCGGGCGTGGTGGATTTGCCAAGAATGATCATTCCCGCTGCAAGGAACCTGTCAACCACTACAGCGTTGTCGTGAGCCGAAGTCTCATCTGTGGAATGCGATCCATAGCGCGTGGGCCAGCCTTTGACGTTCGTCGTATCCTTGATCGTCGTCGGAATGCCATCGAAGGGCGACAGTGGTTGGCCTTTGTGCCAGCGCGATTCTGCCGCCTTTGCAGCGGCTTGCGCACCTTCTTCATCAACAAGCACCAACGCATTGAGATGAGGCTGCATCTTCGATGCACGCTTCAGCATCGCATCGACGACAGCGACGGGGGACGCTTCCCCGCGCGCAAAGAGTTTTGATAGTTCCGCTGCGGAAAGCCAGTCGAATGCAGATTCAGACATGCGTTTTTTGTCGGTTCTCGACGGAGGTTGAATGTTTCAAAGTGCAGGTGTCTCAGCAGTGTCGACTCTGATTTCTCCCAAGTCGAGAGCGTATTGGAGGACGTGATGGAAACGATTGCCGCGCTTGTCGCCGCCGGTGCCGCCTTCGGGGCGAGTTATGTCATCGGCCGTTCGTTGACCGCTTCGTCGCTCGTCGTCACTTTGGGGGGCTTGCTCTGGGGCGTTGGTTTCGCCGTCTTGTTCTTCGTGGCGACCGTGACCGTTGGGTATCTCACTCCAGGCCTGTTCGAACCCTGGTCACTTGGTGTTCACTTCATCGCTCTGATCGTCGCGGCGCCGCTCGGAGGTGCTGCCATTGCGGCACTCACTCATTGGCACGTCGAGCGTGTCGATGCGGCGCGCCTGCCTTTCTGATTCCGACGTACGAGCGAAACGATCGACTTTCCCGCACCGGCCTCGCGACGCTAAGCTCCCCGCCAAATAGGGGAGGCAGACATGGTCGAGGTGAAGCTCGGCGCCGGAACGGCCGTGCGCATTGAGGAAAGCTACGAACCCAACTTCGACGCCAAGGCTTTCTTCCCGGATTGGGATCCCGCTGTCGTCGAGCGGCACCGCGACTGGCTGATGCCGGCGCACTACGACGAAGCCTCCGCCTTCCTGAAGCTCAGCGTCCATAGCTGGCTGTTGAAAATCGGCGGCAAGAACATCCTGATCGATACCTGCGTCGGCAATCACAAGTCGCGTCCTCATCGGCCGAAATGGCATTTGATGGAGACGAAGTATCTCGAGCGGCTGAAGGCCGCCGGCGTCGAGCCCGATGGGATCGACATGGTGATGTGCACGCACCTTCACGTCGACCATGTCGGTTGGAACACGCGCCTCGAGAACGGCAGGTGGGTCCCGACGTTCAGGAATGCGAAGTACGTATTCAGCCGTACCGACTACGACCACTATCTGAAGCTCGACAGCGACCCCGCGACGGGTCCGGTCAACGCCGGATCGTTCCGTGACTCGGTGCTGCCGGTGGTCGAGGCCGGCCTCACGCAGATGGTCGACGACGCGACGCAGCTCGACGAGAATCTGAAAGTCGAGCCGGCACCGGGACATACGCCGGGCACGATCGCCATCAAGTTCGAATCGCGCTGCGAGAAAGCGCTGTTCTGCGGCGACATCCTCCACCATGCGCTGCAGGTCTATCATCCCGAGTGGAACAGCTTTGCCTGCGCCGACGGTGCCGGCGCGCGCAAGAGCCGGCGCGAGGCGCTCGAACATTGCGCCGGCAGCGGCGCGCGCCTGATGCCATGCCACTTCGGGGCGCCCTTCAGCTGCCACATCGACCACAAGGACGATGGGTTCGTGCCGCGCTTCGGCGGGCAATTCTAGGGAGAGAGACGATGATCTACGAGATGCGGGTCTACAGGTGCGTGCCGGGCCGTCTTCCGGCGCTGCTCAATCGCTTCAACACCATCACGCTCAAGATCTGGGAGCGGCACGGCATCAAGCAGGCCGGCTTCTTCACGACCCTGATCGGCGAGTCGAACCAGGAACTGACCTACTTCCTCGCCTGGGAGTCGCTTGCCGACCGCGAGAAGAAGTGGAACGCCTTCGCGGCGGATCCGGAATGGCTGGCCAAGCGCGCCGAGACCGAGAAGGACGGCGCCATCGTCGAGAACGTCTCGGTGCAGATGCTGACACCGACGGGCTTTTCGTCCGTCCAGTAGACGTTACTCCGCCTTGAGGCCCGCTTCCTTGGCGAGGCGGGCCCATTTGGCGAAGTCGTTGGACACATAGGCCGCGAACTCCGCGGGCGATCCGAATTGCGGATCCGCCCCGAGCGCGACGAATTTCTTCGCGATATCGGGCGCGCGGATCGTGCCGTCGACGGCCGCGTGCAGGCGTTCGACAAGTGCCGTCGGTGCGCCGGCCGGCAGGAAGACTCCATAGGAGATCGCGGCTTCGTAGCCGGGTAACCCAGACTCCGCGATGGTCGGGATATTGGGGGCCGCGGCCGACCGCACGAGCCCGGTCTGTCCCAGTCCGCGCATCTTTCCCGCTTTGACGTGAGGCAGCGCCGTCGAGAGGCCGCCGAAATACAGATCGACCTGGCTCGCCATGAGGTCGGCCATTGCCGGACCCCCGCCTTTGTAGGGGACGTGCACGATGTCGAGCCTGCTCATCACCTTGAAAAGCTCGAGCGCCAGATGGGTCGCACCGCCGGCGCCGGCCGAGGCGCCGTTCAGCTTTCCCTGATGCGCCCGCGCCAGGTCCGGCAGTTCGGCAACGGTGTTGACCTGGAGATCGGGGCGAACGACGAGCAGCATCGGATTGATGCCGACGGGTGCCACGGCAATGAAGTCGGTGCGGATATCGTAGGGGAGGGTCCGGCCGAGCGCCGGCGCGACGGTGGTCGAGCCGTTGGATGCCAGCATGAACACGCCGCCGTCGGGCGCGCTCTTGGCGGTGAAGCTGGCCGCGATCTCACCATTGGCGCCGGCCTTGTTCTCGACCACGACGGTGCGACTCATCCGTTCGCCGATGCCGGGCGCGATCAGCCGCGCCAGCAGATCGTTGGGGCCGCCGGGCGGGAAGCCCACGATGAAGCGCAACGGCCGGTCGGGAAAGTCAGGTGACTGTGCGCGGGACCGCGTCCACGTCGAGGCCAGAGGCAGAGCGGCGAGGCCGGCGAGGACGCCGCGGCGGAGGGGCTTGCTCATGCGAGAAGTATGCTAGGCTTTTTGCAACACAGGGAGGAAACAAAAATGCGACGCAGAACTTTCGCGAGCGCGGGCACCGCGGCACTGGTCGGTTCTCTGGCCGGTTGGCCGGCCATGGCGCAGAAGATTTCAGGCGACGTCCGCTTTCTCTGCGGCTTCGCGCCCGGCGGCACGGCCGATCTGCTCTGCCGTATCATGGCGGAGGCCCTGACGCCGGAAGTCGGGCAGAAGGTGATCGTCGATACCAAGACCGGCGCCAGCGGCTTCATTGCCAACGAGGCGCTGGCCAACTCGACGCCGGACGGCCGCACCATCGGCCTCGCCGCCATGGCGGCGATGTGCGTTTCGCCGGTGATGCCTGGGCAGAAGCTGCCGATCAACGTCGACACCGACCTGACACCGATCGCCAACGTCGCGGGTGTCACCAACATGCTGGTCGTCGGCAAGCACATGCAGTACCGCACGGTTCCGGAGATCATCGACTTCGCGAAGAAGAACCCCGGCAAGCTCACCTATGCTTCGGCGGGTAACGGCACCTCGCAGCATCTCGCCGCCGAGCTCTTCAAGAAGATGGCCGGCATCAACATGGTGCACGTGCCCTATCGCGGCGGCGCGCCCGCCATCCAGGACATGATCTCGGGTAATTGCGACATGATGTTCGGTAACATGCCGGAGTTCCTGGGCCAGATCGGCGGCGGCGGATTGATCCCGGTCGCCTTCGGCTCGCCCAAGCCCTCGCCGCTCTTTCCCAACCTGCCCCTGATATCGAAGTTCCTGCCGGGCTTCGAGGTGGTGAACTGGTTTGGCGTGTTCGGCTCCAAGGGGCTGCCGGCTGACCTGGTCGAGCTCTGGAACAAAGCCCTTCGGGCGGCGGTGGCGAAGCCCGATGTCCAGAAGCGCTTCGTCGAGAACGGCATGGACTCGGTCATCGGTTCGCCGGCTGAATTCAAGGCGACGATCATCGCCGATCGCAAGAAGTGGGAAGAGGTCATCAAGGGCGCGGGCATCCGCGCCGACTGACGATGCATTTCGCCGCCACCGCGCACGGGACCCTTCACTACGACATCGTCGATCAGGTGGCGCCGTGGAGCGAGACGCGCCTGCCGATCCTGTTTCATCACGGGATCGGCGCCAGCGCCTGGATCTGGGCGGGCTGGCGGCCGGCTCTGACCGATGCCTACCGGCTCGTGACCTTCGACATGCGCGGCTACGGCCGCTCGAACATTCCAGCGGAGGATTTCAGATGGTCGCTCGACCTGCTGGTCGACGACCTGTTCGCCGTGGCGGATGCGGCCGGGCTGTCCCGCTTTCACCTCGTGGGTGAATCGATCGGCGGGACGGTGGCAATGGCGGCGGTGCTTTCCCGGCCGGCAAGGATCGCAACGCTGACTGTCAGCAACGGCGCCCATCTCGGCGCTTCGATCCAGCGTGCAGACGCCTGGCGGCGGCAGCTCGACGAGGGCGGCTCGAAGGGCTGGTCCGACGCCTTCCTGCGCGACCGTTTCCATGACGGTGCGTTGTCGCCCGAACGCCTTGCCTGGTTCGCCACCGAACAGGAGAAGTGGTCGCGGGCCTCGATCCTGAATGCGCTCGGTGTGTTGATCGGCGCCGACCTGACGCCGCGCCTGGCCGACATCAGGTGTCCGACCTTGCTGCTGCATCCCGACGGCAGTCCGTTCATCCCGGTGGGCGTGATCGCCGACCTGCTGAAGGGGCTGCCCGATGCCGAGTTGAATATCTTCGGACGGTCACGTCATGGCCTGCCCTTCTCGCACGCTGTGCAATGCGCCCAGGCATTGAGGTCTTTTCTCGACTCCCGCAGAGCGGACTGATAATCGAGTTGTCAGACAACTAAGAAAACGAGGAAATCATGAGACGGATTCTGGCGGGTGCCGCGGCACTGGCGATCGCCTTCTCGGCCGTTCCGGGCTTTGCCCAGGAGAAGCTCACCGTCTGGTGGGTGAAGGGCTTCTACAAGTCCGAGGACGAGGCGCTGTTCGCCGCCATCAAGAAATTCGAGGCCAAGACCGGCGTGAAGGTCGACCTGTCACAGTACGCCGTGCAGGACATGATCCCCAAGACGGTCGCCGCCCTCGACTCCGGTTCACCGCCGGACATCGCCTATTCCGACACCTATGACGTGCAGGTGGCGGGCAAGTGGGCCTACGACGGCAAGCTCGAGGACATCTCCGACGTCATCGAGCCGATCAAGGACCGGTTCGCGCCCGTCACCATCGAGACGGCTCTCCTCTACAACGACAAGGCCAAGAAGAAGGCCTTCTACGGCTTCGTCCTGAAGCAGCAGACGCTGCACATCCAGTACTGGAAGGACATGCTGGCGACGGCGGGCTTCAAGGAGAACGACATTCCCGGCACCTGGAAGGAATACTGGTCCTTCTGGTGCGACAAGGTCCAGCCGGCCTACCGCAAGGCCACCAGCAGCCGCGTCTACGGCATCGGCAGCCCGATGGGCGTCGAATCGACCGACTCGTTCCAGTCGTTCCTGAGCTGGGTCGACGCCTACAACGTCAAGCTGGTCGACGATTCGGGCAAGCTGCTGGTCGACGATCCCAAGGTGCGCGAAGGCCTGATCGCCGCCCTGCGCGACTATACCGACGTCTATACCAAGGGCTGCTCGCCGCCCTCGTCGACGACCTGGAAGGATCCCGACAACAACGTCGCCTTCCACAATCGCACGACGATCATGACGCACAACTACACGATCTCGATCGCCGCCAAGTGGCTGGACGATGCCAACAACGAGCAGCTCACGCCCGAGCAGCGCGCCGCCGGCCGCAAGGCCTATGACGAGCTGATCGCCACCGCGGGCTTTCCCAAGAAGCCCGACGGCACGCCGATGGTCTATCGCACGGCGGTCAAGGTCGGCGTGATCTTCCAGGACTCCAAGAACAAGCCGCGCGCGCGCGAGTTCCTGAAGTTCCTGCTCGAGGAAGAGAACCTCCGCCCCTATGTCGAAGGTGCGCTCGGCCGCTGGTTCCCGGTGACCAAGGCCAGCCAGGAGAGCCCGTTCTGGCAAGCCGACAAGCATCGCAAGGCGGTCTACGACCAGTTCAAGGCCGGCACGCTGCCGTTCGAGTTCACCAAGAACTACAAGTTCACCATCCTCAACAACGAGAATGTGTGGGCCAAGGCGATGAACCGCGTGGTGAGCGAGAAGGTCTCGGTCGAGAAGGCCGTCGACGAGCTGATCGCCCGCATCAAGGAAGTCGCCAAGTAGCCTTTCACTCGTAAGTCTGCTTTCGCGAGTACGCGTATGACGGCGACCACGATCGACACGGCGGCCCGCCGGGAGAAATCCCGGTGGGCGGGCTTTGCGCTGTCGGAGCGGCAGGCCTGGAGCCTGCTGTTCGTCGCGCCCTATCTCGCGATCTTCGTCGGCTTCGTGGTGTTTCCCGTCGGCTACAGTTTCTGGCTGGCGCGCAGCCCGCAGCTCTATGTCGACCTTGCGGCCGATCCGATCTTCCTGCGGACGGTCATCAACACCTTCATCTTCCTGATCGTCGCCATCAACGTGAAGATGGCGCTGGCGTTGTTCCTGTCCGGCTTCTTCACGCACAAGCGCTGGTGGGTGAAGGTGCTCGCCGTGCTGTTCGTGCTGCCCTGGGCGGTGCCGTCGATCCCGACCATCCTGTCGGTGCGCTTCATGCTCAATCCCGAGTGGGGCGTCGTGAACCAGCTCATCTTCAAACTGACGGCCGAGGATGGGCCGAACTGGCTGAACGATCCCGCGCTGGCCCTCACGCTCTCGATGCTCGTGCACATCTGGAAGTCGTTGCCGTTCTGGACCCTGATCCTGCTGGCCGGCCGGCTGGCCATACCGGGCGAGCTCTACGAGGCGGCCTCGGTCGACGGCGCCGGCGCCTGGCATCGCTTCCGCTACATCACCTGGCCGTCGATGAGCACGCTCTACGTCACCTGCACCCTGCTCTCGATGATCTTCACCGTCGGCGACTTCAACAGCGTCTACCTGCTGACGGGCGGCGGACCCGCCGACCTCACGCATGTGCTGGCCACGCTCGGCATCCGTTACCTGCGACTCGACCAGGTCGGGCTCGCCATGGCGTCTATCGTCTGTGCGTTGCCGCTGATTCTGCCGCTGGTCTACTTCATGATGCGGCGTCTTTCGCGATGAGCCCGCGCAAGCTCCTGCGCACCATCGGCTTCGAGTCCGGATTGCTGCTGATCGGCATCCCGGTGCTGCTGTGGACGCTGATCCCGATCTACCACATGTTCCTGTTCGCGATTTCGCCCAAGGACGCGGCCTTCTCGGGCCAGCTCTGGCCGACCAACCCGACCTTCCGCAATTTCGAGATGGTGCTGGGCCAGAAGCACCATTTCCTCAATCATTTCTGGCTGCAGATGTTCAACTCGGTGGTCATCTCGGTCGGCACGGCGGCGATCACCCTGTTCGTCGCGACGGCGGCGGCCTTCGCGATCAGCCGTCTGCGCATGAAGGGCGGGCGCACGGTGATGAATCTCGCGCTGCTGACCTATTTCATCCCCGCCGCGTTCCTGGCGGTGCCGATGTACAAGACCATGGGCATGTACGGGCTGCTGAACAACGACTGGGCGCTGGTGATCGCGATGGCCACCATCGCCTCGCCCTACGCGATCTGGATCCTGCGCCAGGCCTCGGACAAGCTGCCGGTCGAACTCGACGAAGCCGCCATGATCGACGGCGCCTCGCCGTTCCAGCTCTTCCGCCTGATCTACCTGCCGCTAATGGTGCCGTCGCTGATCGCCGTCGGCACCTATGCGCTGCTGCTCGCCTGGAACGAATATCTCTATGCGTTCCTGCTGCTGTCGAAGGACACGGCGATCACCTTGCCGGTGGCGCTGGGCAACTTCCTCTCGGCCGACGATTCGCCGTGGGAATTGCTGATGACGGCGGGCTTCCTCTACGCATTGCCGCCGGCGGCGATCTACTACGCTTTCCGCCGCTACATGTCGTCGGGGCTGACGGCCGGCGCCGTGAAAGGGTAGACTGGGGACCTGAGGCTGAACGCCTCGCGTAGGGTCATCATGCGTGCATTGACAGCAATATTGCTGTGTCTGGTGGGGCTGTCGGCGTCGACGTCGGCGATCCGCACGACAACCGAGCCATTGCCGCACGATGCCTATGTCTGGCAGCGGATCTGGACACCTGCCGTCACCGCCGCCGCTTCACGTTCCGCCGACATCATTCGCAGCTGGCGCATCCTTCTCGCCGAGGGCGACCGCTCGGGCCGCTGGACGACGGTTGCCGTACCCTGGAGCGACATTCTCGCGACCGGCCGCCCCGTCATCAGCGTGATCCGGATCGACGGCCGGCTCGACGAAGACCGGATGGTGGCGCTGCTCGACCGCGTTGTCGCGACGGTGTCGGCGCCAAACACTCTGCAGTCGATCGCCGGCGTCGAGATCGACTACGATTGCCCGACCTCCAAGCTGGCGACCTATGCGAAGTTTCTCTCGGCGCTGCGCGCGCGCCTTCCGTCATCGATCGCGCTCTCGATCACGGCACTGCCGACCTGGCTGTCATCCTCGGCTCTGGGAAATCTGGCCACCGACCTGGACGAAGTGGTCCTGCAGGTGCACGCCATCGACGATCCGCGTCGCGGCCTGTTCGATCCCGACCAGGCCGAGCGCTGGGTTCGGGAGTTTGGCCGCCGCATCAGTCGGCCGTTCCGGGTGGCGCTGCCCGCCTATGATGTGCGCGTGACCTGGCGTAGCAACGGCCGCCTCGCCAGCGTCGAAGGCGAAGTGCCGTTGCTCGCGGGGCAGGATGGCGAAGTGCTGGATGCCCGGCCGGAAGCGGTGCTCGGCCTTCTCCATGCGCTGCAACGCTCCGCGCCGGCGGGATTGATCGGCGTCGTCTGGTTTAGATTGCCGACCGAGGCCGATACCCGTGCGTGGAGCCTCAAGACATGGCGCGCGGTCGTCACCGACCGGCTCTCGCCCGCAAAGGTGAGCGCAGCCCTCGTTCCGGCGGAGCAGTCGGATCTGTGGAATGTGGTCCTGTCCAACGAGGGTTCGGTGGACGCACGGCTGCCGTCGCAGGTCCGTCTCGACGCGGCCTGCCAGGCGGCCGATGGCGCCAATGGGTTCAGGTTGGTCGCCGACAGGCTGGCCGATCAGCGGGTGTTGGAAAGCAACGGCAACGGCCGGCTTCGGGCACAGACCAAACGCACGATCGGCTGGGCGCGCTGCGTACAGCCGGAAAGGCAACTGCATGTCGTCAACTAGACTTGGACTCCTTGTCTTCGCAATCGTTGCCAGCATCGGCGTCGCCCTTGCCTGCGGCCCCAACTTTCCCTGGCAGCTCTTCGACGACCGTGCCGAAACGGTGAGCGAGCCGGTCGGGCTCAGCTTCGCCTTCGAGATCAAGCGCCTCATGCCGGCGCCTGCCGACAGGCTGGTCGTGGTGGAGGTGGGGCACTTTACCGGGACCGCAGACTACACGTTCGGCGCTAAGGCCGAACCCGAAGCCATCGTTTCCGAACGCGAGGAAGCGCGGTCGGGCGCGTGGGCTTCGATTCTTCCCGCAGGGGCGACGCTGCCAGTCGACAGGCTGCTCGCGAAACTCGACGCGGCGCGCCGGGCAGAGAACGGCAAGGAGGCGCTTATCGCGGGGGAAGGGCTCCCCGTCGCGGTCCTCGACTATATCGCCGGTGCGATCGAGTTTCGCTCCGGCCGTCTGGATACGGCGACCGAATATTTCGAGGCGATCGATCGCCTGCCACCGGCGCTGCGACGAATTCGGACGGTCGCGACCGCCTACATGCTGGGCCGGGTCCAGCAGCTCAGAGGCCAGTTCGAAGCGGCGCGCAAGTCATTCCAGGCCGTGCGCGACCGTGCGCAGGCGGGCGCGCCTGATCCGATGGGTCTGGCGGTTGCGAGCCTGGGCGAGGAGGCGAGGATCGATCTCGTCCAGGTAGGCCTGCTGGATGTCCCCTGGAATGTTCCGGCGTCTGATTTCGCTTATGCCAAAGTCAGCATGCTGATCGGACGCGCTGTCCGTCTCTATGTCGAGCAGGCGGCATACGGATCGCAAGTCGCGCTGTTGTCGTTGCGCGAAGTGGCCGGTCTGCTGGTCGCCAACGGTGACGCGCTCGCCCGCGCCATGCCCGATCCGCTGGTGCGGCAGTTGCTGGTCGCCTACGTGATCGCGCGCGACGGGCCGTCGATCTACGACGATTCCGTTGCCGGTCCGAAGGATCAGGCCGTCACATCTGTGTTCAATGCCGTTCTCACGCAACCCATCCCCGCTGCTGGAGACGATCTCGACCGCTTGGCGGCCCTGGCCTATCAGGCGGCACGCTACGACGTCGCTGAAAAGCTGACGGTGACGACAGAGCGGCCCCTCGGTCTCTGGGTGCGCGCGAAGCTCGCCCTGCGGCGCAACGATCGTGCGGCGGCGGTGCGCGACTGGACCGCTGCCCTGAATGCGGCGGTCGGTGCCGGTGGCGCCGCCAAACTCGATGACGCCTCGAATACTCGCCTGCGGGGAGAGACGGCCGTGATGACTGTGAGCGAGGGCCGGTATGGGGATTCGCTGAGGCTGCTGTTTCCGGTCGCACGCACCTACTGGGGCGATGTCACCTACATCGCCGAGCGCGTGCTGACGACCGACGAACTGAAGGCGTTCGTCGACGGATTGCCGGCCGCAGATGGGGACGAGGCATCGAGGCCGGACGACAGTTACGGCTTCGTCTCGACGCCGATCGCCTCCTTGCGCGACCTGCTGGCGCGGCGACTCGTCCGCGACGGGCGTCTTCAGGAGGCGCAGTCCTACTTCTCGACGAAACCGATGCCGATGGACCCGGACTCGCCTCCGCCGTCCGTCGATGCGCGTGCCTATGCCGAAGCGATCAAGGCGGCGCAGCCGGCATGGCCCTGGCAGAACGTCTCGCGAGCCGAAGCCCTGTTCACGGCAGCGACGCTCGCCCGAAAGCGGGGCATGGAGATCATGGGCACCGAAGGACCGCCGGACGAGGCGGTTCTTGGCGGCTCCTTCGACTCCGGTGTGGGACAGACGAGCCCCGTTCCCGACCGGCAGCGTTCGTCGGAGGAGGGCACGCCCATGCCTTACAGCAGCGCGTCCCTGCTGGGGGCGGACGAGCAGCGCCGCTTTGCGGCCAGCGCGCCGAAGCCCGATGTCCGGTTTCACTATCGATTGATTGCGTCCGACCATGCCGTCGCTGCCGCCGATCTCCTTCCTGAACGATCGCAGGCTTATGCCGCCGCTCTCTGCTGGGCGGCGCGGTTTGCCATCTCCGGCAACGATCAGCCGCGCGCTGACCGGATCTATCGCCGTTACGTCGCGACCGGTGCCTATCAGCCCTGGGCCAAGAGCTTCGGGGCCGCTTGTCCGCCACCGGATTTCGAAGCGGCGCGCACCTTCTGGCTACAGCGGGGCGAGGCCTGGTCGATGCGGCTCGCCGACTGGGCCAGCCGGCATGCGGTCATCGTGGGGCTGGGCGCCATCGCGGGCCTGTTGCTGCTGGTAGGGGCTGCCCGGACGATCCGGTCACGCCGCGCGTCATCGGCGTCGTGAGCGACTGCGCGGCGAGAAGGAGGCCCTGAGCCGGTCGGCGAACTGCTCGACCTCGGTACGCCAGCGCAGCGCCGGATCCCAGATGGCGGCCAAGTCCATGCCCAGGACGATGCCGTTGGCGATGATCTTGGCGGTGTGGAGGTCGGTGCGCGTGGTCGCCGGTATGACGGCCGTGCCGAGGCCGGCCCGCGCCAGCGCCAGGATCACCGTTCCCGAACCGCCTTCATGGCGAATGCTTGGCGACAGCGACAGCAGCCGAAGGGCCGCGTCCAGGGTCAGCCGCGACTGGTACCCGCGGTCCAGGACCAGCAGGTCGCGTTCGCACAGCGCCCGAAGATCGATACCGCTCCTTCGCTCGCCCGCGCTGAACGGCAGGGGCGACGCCGCCAGGATGTCGAGGCGCACGATCTGCTGATCGACGAGACCCGTGTCGTAACGCGGGCGCCCGGTGATGCCCATCGACGCGTCGCCGCTCAGCACGAGATTCTCGATCTCGACGCCGTTTGTCTCGATGACGCCGATGCGGATGTTCGGCTTGGCCCGCACGAAGTCGGCAATGCCTGGCGCCACCACGGTCTCGATCGTGTGCGCCGTCGCCGCGACCGTGATCTGGACGGAGGGCTGGACGCTGTTGGCGCGGGCGGCGGCTTCGAGCCTGGCGATGCCTTCGAGAGCGGACGAGGCCAGCGGCAACAGATCGTGCGCGTCGCTGGTCGCGACCATGCCGCGCCCGGACGGCTCGAACAGGGCAAGGCCGAGCCGGTGCTGCAATTCCGTGATGCGGCGCGACAGGGCCGACTGCGAAATATTGAGACGCTCGGCCGCCTCCACAAGGGACCCCGACCGATAGACGGCCACGAAGGATTCGAGGAGCCGCTTGTCCATTCGTGCAAAAACCTCAGTAATAAACCTGCAAACAATGCACTTCATGCATAGGGTGGATCGGTGCTAGCGCTTCGTCAACCGCACCCGCCGTGGGGCGGATCGAGAGAGGAAGCCAGGGATGAAGCGCCGCCACCTCCTATCGCTCGCGTCTGCCGCTGCCGGATCGATGATCGCGAGCCCGGGCTCGCAGGCGCAGGGTGCCTATCCCGACCGGCCGATCACGCTGGTGGTCGCCGCGCCGCCGGGCGGTGGCACCGACATCGTGGGCCGCATCTTCGCCGAACATCTTTCCAAGGAGTTGGGCCAGCAGGTCATCGTCGACAACAAGGGCGGCGGGAACGGCAACATCGCCACGGCGCTCGTCGCGAAGGCCAAGCCGGATGGCTACACGCTGCTGATGCAGTACTCGTCCTTCCATTCGGCCAATCCGGCGATGATCAAGAACCTGAACTGGTCGCCCAAGGACCTGACGGGTGTCGCCATGGGCGCGATCGCGCCGCAGCTAATAGTAATCGCCAAGAAGGTGCCGGCCGATAACCTCAAGGATTTCATCGCCTACGCGAAGGCCAATCCCGGCAAGTTGAACTACGCGTCCTTCGGACCGGGCTCGGTGGCGCACATCGGCGGCGTGCTGCTCAACAAGGCCGCCGGCATCGACCTCGTCCACATCCCGTACAAGGGTGCGGGACCGGTGAGCGCCGATCTCGTGGCGGGGCAGGTAGATCTGGCGGTCATGAGCCCCCCGTCGCTGGCATCTCACATCCGCAACGGCAACGTGAAGGCGCTCGCGCTGGCGAGTGAGGCACGCCTTCCCACATTCCCCGGGATTCCCACGACGGCCGAAGCGGGCCTGCCGAGCTTCATCTTCGATGCCTGGTACGGGATGTTCGCGCCGGCGGGAACGCCGAAGCCGATCGTCGACAGGCTGAACGCGGCCATGAGGAAGATTTCCAAGTTCGACGCCGTGGTCGAACGCTCGGCGCAGCTCGGAGTCGTCCTCAAGGACTGGACGCCGGAACAGTTCGATCAGTTCGTCGCCACCGAAGGCGAGGTCTGGTCGAAGCTGATCCAGGAAAACAAGATCACCCTCGACGAATAGGCAACGGAGATACCCATGTCAGGCTCACTGAACGCCAATGCCGGCCCGCGCTATCGTCACAACGCCGATGAGAGCGCCCCCTACGAGACGATCACCGTCGACAAGCTGACCCCGATCATCGGCGCGGAGCTGGGCGGCGTCGATCTCAGCAAACCTTTGTCCAACCGTCAGCAGGACGAGATCCATCGCGCGCTCGCGGAGAACCTCGTGATCTTCTTCCGCGACCAGGTGCTGACGCCGGAGCAGCACATGTCGTTCGGCCGCCTGTTCGGCGACCTGCATGTCCATCCGGCGGCGCCGCACGAGCCGGGCATGCCGGAGATGATGCGCATCCACTCCGACAAGAACAGCCCGCGCGCCAACGGCGAAGGCTGGCACACCGACGTGAGCTGCGAGGTCGAGCCGCCCATGGGCTCCATCCTCCACATCAAGACCTGCCCGCCGCGCGGCGGCGACACGCTGTTCGCCAGCATGTATGCCGCCTACGAAGCGCTTTCGGAGCGCATGAAGGCCTATCTCGACGGGATGACGGCGTTGCACGACGGCGAGCCGGTCTATCGCGGCCTGTTCAAGCCGATCGGCGTGGCCGACAAGGCCGAATATCCGCGCGCCGAGCATCCGGTGGTGCGCACCCATCCGGTGACCGGCCGGAAGTGCCTCTACGTCAATGCCGGCTTCACCAGCCGGCTGATCGGCGTGCCGCGCGACGAGGGCGATGCGATCCTGCGCTACCTCTACCAGCACATGGAGAATCCGCTCTTCCAGTGCCGCTTCCGCTGGCGCGAGAACTCGATCGCCTTCTGGGACAATCGCTGCGCCCAGCATCGCGCCATGTGGGACTACTGGCCCCACACGCGCAGCGGCCATCGCGTGACGGTCACCGGCGACCGCCCGTTCTAGGGATCAGGCACCCTTCGGCAGGGTCGCCATGAAGACCTTGAGCCGCGGCGCCCACTTGGCGGCGTCGAGGCCGGAGGCGGAGTGGCCGAGTTCGCTGTCGATCTCGAAATAGTCGGCGGTGACACCGGCGGCCTTCAGCTTTTCCATAACCGCCGGTGCGATCGAGGGCGGGAAGAGCTTGTCGGTGCGCGAGATCACATAGAGCACCTTGGCTTTGATCTTCGACATGTCCTTCTCGGCGTCGAAGTTCACGCTGGCCCGTCGCAGCACGACCAGCGAATTGCCGTCGAACACCTTGGACCACCCCTCGGCGCGCCGGACGATCTCGGCTTCACGGGCGGCCTTGTCGGGAAACTGCTCGGCGAGCTGCTCGTCGATGCCGTAGCGCTTCAGGGTGGCGACGCGCATGTCGGTCAGCACCCTGGTGATGCCGCCATTCTCGTAGTAGTGGCCGCCGTTCCAGTTCGGATCTTTGGCCAGCACGTCGATCAGCGCCTTGACCGAGGCCTCGCCACCCGAGCCCTTGGGCGCGCTCACCACCGGCACCAGCCCGTCCATGAAGTCGGGATAGGTGACGCCCCACTGGCTGCTTCTGGATGTTCACGAGTTCTCCCTGGGCGGCAGCGCCCCTGGCGGCGATGAAAGGTGCAACGGCGAAAGCGGCCAGCAGTGGACGGCGGGGCAGCGACGACGTCATCGGATCCTCCTGTGTTGGCCGGCCCGGTTCAGGCGCGGGCGGGCTGAAGCGGCAGGCTGGCGACGGCGTGGGAGGCCAGCCGCGCGCGGTCCTTCTCGGGGCGGATGAAGAGCAGGCCTGTCAGACCGCCGGCGAGAAGCAGCACACCGAGAATGACGTAACCCTGTTCGTAACCGGCAACGGGCGTCGAGGCATTCTGGATCATCGATCCCATGATCCGGGGCGCGAGAATGCCGGCGAAGGTCACGACCGAGTTGGTGATCGCCAGCATCGCGGCGCGTTGCGGATGCGGGGTGAGTTCGCTGATGATCATCGGAAGGACGACATAGATCGTGCTGCCGATCGCCGAGCCGAACACCAGGAAGGCGATCTTGAGACCATCCGTCGGCATGGCGCCGACGAACGGGAGGGCGCATCCACCTGCCAGGA
Organism: Reyranella sp.; assembly: GCF_965279625.1. Lineage (GTDB taxonomy): Bacteria > Pseudomonadota > Alphaproteobacteria > Reyranellales > Reyranellaceae > Reyranella. The sequence continues at coordinate 2,212,728 of NZ_OZ257251.1, read as the reverse complement.
TGGTGAGACAGGGCAACACGCCGCGGCAGAGGCGGCTGGAAACACCCTTCCTCTTCAGCCGCTGGGAAACGTAGCCGCCGGTCAGGACGACAAGGGCTCCGAAGACCCAGGGGAGCACGGTGAGGTTGCCGCCGAGTTTCTGGCTGAAGCCGAGGCCTGCGACCAGATATGAGGTGAACCATGTGAGGCCGAGCGCCAGTCCCCAGTAGCTGGCAAAGCCCGCGGCGCAGACGGCAAGAATGGTGGGGCAGGTGAGGAGGTAGCGATAGGGTATGCGCTCGTTGGGGGCGTTGCCGTTACTGACCGGCGCGTCGACGAGGGTGCCCTCGCGACCGAAGATCAGCCACAGGATGGTCCAGGCCAACCCGGCGATTCCCAGTGCGCCGAACGCCCAGTGCCAGGAATGGGCCTCGATGATCCAGTTGAGCAGGGGGACGGCGATGATGACGCCGAAGGCCGATCCCTGGGCGATGACGGCCGTCGGCAATCCGCGCAACGAGTCGGGAAACCACTTGTAGATGGCGTGTGTCGCGACCGGGCCGGCCGGTCCTTCGCCGGCGCCCAGGATGATGCGGCAGACGATCAGCGTCTCGAGGCTCACCATGCCCAGCATCGGGAACTGCACCACCGACCAGATGATCGCCATGACCAGCAGCGTGTGCTTGGTCTTCACGCGGTTGGAGATGAAGCCGACGACGATCGCCGAGATCGCGAAAAGGAGGAAGAACGCCGAGCCGATATCGCCGAACTGCTGAGGTGTCAGACCGAGATCCCGTGTGAGGGGAACGGCTGCCAGGCCGACGACGACCTTGTCGGCGAAGTTGATCAGCATGAAGAGGAAGAGCAGGGCGGTCATGCCCCAGGCCCCCTTCAGGGGCCGGTCCTGGACGGTCACGTGAGCGTTTCTCCTCGGCGTCCTGTTGACCGGACGCGCATTCCCATCTGACAGGGGATTGCTCCGCAACGTCAAGGAAATGCCGGGCATGCGGCGAAGCGCGGCGCGGGCGGCCAGTTTCCGGCGATCGGCTTCAGGCCGAATGAAAATCAAACCGATGCGACCGCCCAACTGCCTCCCCAGGCCCCTTTGAGGGGCCGATCCTTAACGGCCACGCGACGCTTCTCCCTTGCTCCCCTCACGCATCAGATGTGATGCGACGTGGCTCGCCAAGAGACGGGGGGCCTTCCATACTTCCCGTCAAGAAAACGGGAGCGAAACGAATGATCGGGACAGGCAGGACCAGCCGGCGTGCCGTGCTGGCGGGCGCAGCGGGCCTTATCGCGACCGGGACGGCCCGGGCGCAGAACTTTCCGTCATCGCGCGTCACGCTGGTGGTGCCATTCCCGCCGGGCGCTTCGACCGACACGACGATGCGCGTGATCGCCGACAAGCTGTCTCAGATGTGGGGACAGCCGGTGCTGGTCGACAACAAGGGCGGCGGCAACGGCATCATCGCGGCGGAGGCGGTGAAGAACGCCAAGCCCGACGGCTACACGCTGCTCGCCACTTCGTCGATGACGCATGCCGGCAACCCCGTGCTCTACGAAAAGCTCCCTTACGATCCGATCGCCGACTTCGAGCCGATCACGCGCATGAGCCTGGTGCCGATGGCGGTGCTGGTCACCAAGAAGCTGGGCGTGAAGACGCTCGCCGAGCTGACGCTCAAGCTGAAGGCCGAGCCCGGCAAGCACAATTTCGGCTCCGGCGCGATCTCTGCGCGTGTGGCGGGCGAGCTCTATCGGATGCAGGCCGGCATCGACGCGGTCTCCGTCTCCTACAAGAACAACCAGCAGGCCGCGCCCGACCTGAACAACGGCATCATCACCTTCATGATCTGCGACACCGGCAGCGCCAAGATGATCCTGGCCTCGGGATGGGCCGACGCGCTGGCGGTGACGCAGTCGGAACCCTACCCGGCGCTGCCGGGCGTGCCGAGTGCGGCGCAGGCCGGCATGCCGGAACTGGTATTCACGACCTGGTCGGCCTTCTACGCGCCCAAGGGCACGCCGCGCGACATCATCCTCAAGCTGAACAAGGACATCATCGCTGCGGGCACCTCGCCCGAAATCCTGGCCAAGCTCGAGAACATGGGCGGCGCGCCGAGCTTCACGACGCCCGAGGGGCTAATGGAGTTCACCAAGAGCGAGATCGAGGCGTGGCGCAAGGTGGTGAAGGCCGCCAACATCAAGATCGAGTAGTAGGCCGAGCAAAGCTCGGCCGATGAGCGTCAGGACATTGCTTGCAATGTCCGGGAGCGCCGAAGGGAGAGCGATCAGACGAAGCCCATGCCCCTCCGACGATGTAGGACGCCGCCATCTCCCCATGTGAATGGCAAGGCAATCGCATGTGAACTGAAGCGTCGTTGCCGTTCACTTCGCAAGAAAGCGAAAGGTCCCTCACTGCGTTCCAGGGCGGGGGGTACTCCGCCCGCGATGACAATCTTATTGGGTTTTGCGCAGTGCGCCGATCAAACAAACGGTGTCATCCCGAACGTAGTGAGGGACCCTTGCCTCATGCTCGATAGCCCTGACGTGAATGGGGAGGCAACGATCCTCGATCCATCTCGCGGCGGTCAGAGGGTCAAAGAAAAGGGGCGCCTCGCGGCGCCCCTTCCTTTGTCACGATCCGCGAGGGATCAGTTCTTCACGAACGGGCACTTGCCATCCTTCATGGGACGATAGGCCTCGTTGCCGGGAACCGTGGCGACCAGCTTGTAGATGTCGTCCTTGCTCTTGGACTCGGCCGGCGTCTTGACCTGGAAGAGGTACATGTCGCGCTCCAGGCGGCCATCCTCGCGCAGCTTGCCGTTCTTGGTCATGACGTCGTTGACGGGGATCTCCCGCATCTTCGCCATCACCGCCTTCGGATCGTCGGTGCCGGCGGCCTGCACGGCCTTCAGGTAGTGCAGGGTCGAGCTGTAGACGCCGACCGTCAGCATGCTGGGAATCTTGTCCTTCTTCGCACGGAAGCGCTTGGTCCAGGCGCGGGTCTCGTCGTTGAGATCCCAGTAGAAGGCCTCGGTGAGGACGAGTCCCTGCGCCACCGGCAGGGTCAGCGCGGCCACGTCGGTCGAGAAGACCAGCAGTCCGGCGAGGCGCTGGCCGGCCTTGGTGATGCCGAATTCACCGGCCTGCTTGATCGAGTTGATCGTGTCCTGGCCCGCATTGGCGAGACCGATGACCTTGGCCTTCGAGGCCTGGGCCTGCAGCAGGAAGGACGAGAAGTCCTGCGTGCTGAGCGGATGCTTGACGCCGCCCAGGACCTTGCCGCCGGCCGCCGTCACGACCGCGGTCACGTCGCGCTCGAGCGCGTGACCGAAGGCGTAGTCGGCGGTGAGGAAGTACCAGGAGTCGCCGCCGTCCTTGACGACCGCGCCGCCGGTCACCTTGGCCAGCGAGTAGGTGTCGTACACCCAGTGCGCACCCGTTTCCGAGCAGGCCGCGCCGGTCAGGTCGGCCGAGGCCGCGCCGGTGTTGATGTCGATCATGCCCTTTTCCTGGGCGATCTTGCGTACCGCCAGCGCCACCGACGAGGTGCCGATGCCGGTGATCATCTTCACGCCGTCGACGTCGTACCACTTGCGGGCGATCGCCGCGCCGACGTCGGGCTTGGTCTGATGGTCGGCCTGCAGGATTTCGATCGGACGGCCGAGAACCTTCCCGCCGAAATCGTCGATCGCCATCTGCATGGCCTCGACTTCGCCCTGGGTGAGGTCGCCGTATACGCCGGAGAAGCCTTCCATGACGCCGATCTTCAGCGGCTGGGGAGCCTGCGCCTGGGCGTAGGCGGCCAGGCCGATGACGGCGAGACCGGCGACGGCGGCCGCCGCTCCGGCGTGCCTGATACTGGTTGTGAACTTCACGGTTCTAATCCTCCCAATGTTTTTCCCCGTTTCTAGTGGCCGAAATCTAACCGTGTGTCTTATCCGACGCCAGTGCTGGACAGCGGCGCAAAGCTTCGATTTATTCGCGACACAGGGAGAGCCGATGGCCAAAGAAGAAATAATTCTCGAGGCGACCGGGCTGACGAAGGAGTTCAAGGGCTTCATCGCGGTCAAGAACGTCAATCTGCGCGTGAAGCGCCACACAATTCACGCTCTGATCGGGCCAAATGGCGCCGGCAAGACGACGTGCTTCAACCTTCTGACGCACTTCCTGTCGCCGACCGCCGGCCAGATTCACTTCAACGGACGCAACATCACCGGCAGTTCGCCGGCGGCGATCGCGCGCATGGGCCTGGCGCGGTCTTTCCAGATCTCGGCGGTGTTTCCCCATCTCAGTGTTCGTGAAAACGTCCGCGTCGCCCTGCAGCGCAAGCTCGGTATTTCCTTCCAGTTCTGGCGTTCCGAAAGCGTGCTCGCCCGGCTAGATGCGCGGGCGTTGGAGCTGGTGGCCGCCGTGGGCCTCGCGGAGTTCGCGGAGGCGCAGGCCGTCGACCTTCCCTACGGCCGCAAGCGCGCCCTGGAGATCGCCACGACTTTGGCGCTCGAGCCCGAGATGATGCTGCTCGACGAGCCGATGGCCGGTCTCGGCCAGGAAGACATCAGGCGCATCGCCGACCTGATCCGCACCGTCTCCAAGGATCGCACCGTCCTGATGGTCGAACACAACATGTCCGTCGTCGCCGACCTCTCCGACACGATCACCGTTCTGGCGCGCGGCGAAGTGCTGGCGGAGGGGCCCTACGCCACGGTTTCCAAGCACCCCGCCGTCGTCGAGGCTTATGTCGGAACAGGTCATGGCTGAGACATTGCTGAAAGTCGCAGGCCTCCAGGCCTGGTACGGTGAATCGCACATCCTGCATGGTGTCGACTTCGAGATCCGCCGCGGCGAGCTCGTCACGCTGCTGGGACGCAACGGCGCCGGCAAGACGACGACCCTGCGGTCGATCATGGGCATTCTCGGCAAGCGCACCGGCTCGATTGCCTTCGAGGGCAAGGAGACGATCGGCATGCAGTCGGATCATATCGCCCGACTCGGCATCGCCTACTGCCCGGAGGAGCGGGGAATTTTCTCGAGCCTGAACGTCGACGAGAACCTGCGCCTGCCGCCGGTCGTCAAGCCGGGCGGGCTCAGCATCGAGGAAATCTACAAGCTCTTCCCCAACCTGCTGGAGCGGCGGTCCAGCCAGGGCACGAAGCTATCGGGCGGTGAGCAGCAGATGCTGGCCATCGGCCGCATCCTGCGGACCGGCGCCACCCTGCTGCTGCTCGACGAGCCGACCGAGGGCCTGGCCCCGGTGATCGTCCAGCGCATCGGCGAGATCATCCGCCAGCTCAAGAGCCGCGGCTTCACCATCCTGCTGGTCGAGCAGAATTTCCATTTCGCGGCCACCGTTGCGGACCGCCACTACGTCATGGAAGACGGTCGCGTGATCGACACGGTCGCCTCGGGCGACGTGCAGCAGAGCATCGGCAAGCTGCAAACCTATCTGGGGGTATGAGGCCGCCATGTTCGAACTTTTAGGCATTCCTCCGCAGGCGCTGTTCGGCCAGCTCCTGCTTGGCCTGATCAACGGCGCCTTCTACGCCATGCTCAGCCTCGGCCTGGCCGTGATCTTCGGCATGCTGAACGTCATCAATTTCACGCACGGCGCCCAGTACATGATGGGCGCCTTCGCGGCGTGGCTGCTGCTCGGCCTCCTCGACGTGCCGTTCTGGGCAGCGCTCGTCATCGCCCCGGTCATCGTCGGTCTGTTCGGCATCGTGCTCGAGAAGCTGATGCTGAAACGCATCTACCATCTCGATCATCTCTACGGATTCCTGCTGACCTTCGGCCTGGCACTGGTGATCGAAGGCCTCTTCCAATGGAAGTGGGGCTCCTCCGGGGCGCCCTATCCCAACCCGATCCCGGGCGGCTTCAATCTCGGCTTCATGTTCCTGCCGACCTATCGCGCCTTCGTCGTGGTGGCGGCGCTCGTGGTCTGTCTCGCCACCTGGTACGGCATCGAGCGTACCAAGCTCGGCGCCTACCTGCGCGCGGCCACCGAGAACCCGACGCTGGTCAGGGCCTTCGGAATCAACGTGCCGCGGCTGATCACGCTCACCTACGGGCTCGGCGTGGCGCTTGCGGCGCTCGCCGGCGTGCTCGCCGCGCCGATCCAGCAGGTCTCGGCGCTGATGGGGGTCAATCTCGTCCTGGTCGTCTTCGCGGTCGTGGTGATCGGCGGCATGGGCTCGATCATGGGCTCGATCGTCACCGGCTTTGGCCTCGGCCTGGTCGAGGGTCTGACCAAGGTCTTCTATCCGCCGGCCTCCAACACGGTGATCTTCGTCGTCATGGCGCTCGTCCTGCTGGTCAAGCCGGCCGGCCTATTCGGGCAGACCAAATGAACGCGCAACGTCTCCTCGTCGTCGTCCTGGCCGCGCTGGCGCTGGCCGCGCCGTGGTTCGCCTATCCGGTGTTCCTGATGACGGCGCTATGCTTCGCGCTGTTCGCCTGCGCCTTCAACCTGCTGTTGGGCTATGTCGGCCTGATGAGCTTCGGCCACGCCATGTTCTTCGGCACGGCGGGCTACTTCTTCGGCCATGTCGTGAAGGCGTGGGACATGCCCCCCGAACTTGGCCTGCTGGCGGGCGTCTGCGGCGCCGCGCTGGTCGGGCTGGTCACCGGGTCGCTGGCGATCCGCCGCCAGGGCATCTATTTCGCGATGATCACGCTGGCCTTCGCGCAGATGATCTACTTCTTCTGTGTCCAGGCGCCGTTCACGCATGGCGAGGACGGGCTGCAGGGCATTCCGCGCAAGGCGCTGCTGGGCGGACTCATCCCGACCAAGGATGACCGGGTTCTCTATTACGTCGTGCTGGCGATCTTCGTGTTCGGCTACTGCGCCATCTACCGGATCATCCATTCGCCGTTCGGTCAGGTGCTGAAGGCCATTCGCGACAACGAACAGCGCGCGCAGTCGCTGGGCTACGAGGCCGACCGCTACAAGTTGCTGGCCTTCGTGCTGTCCGCGGCGCTGGCAGGTCTTGCCGGGGCGACCAAGGCCATGGTGCTCCAGTTCGCCACCCTGACCGACGTGAGCGCGGCCATGTCGGGCGAGGTCGTGCTGATGGCCCTGGTCGGCGGCCTGGGCACGATCGTCGGTCCGGTGGTCGGCGCCTTCATCATCATCACGATGCAGAACTATCTCGCCGCGACCGGCGAGTTCGTCCTGGTGATCCAGGGCGCCATCTTCGTCGTCATCGTGCTCGCCTTCCGCAAGGGCGTGGTGGGCGAACTCGCGGAGTGGTGGAAGCGGCGACAAGCCCGCTGAGCGAGCGGGAGCGGGGGCCTTGCCCGCCGCTCCCATTCGCGCGAAGAACGAACCCGTATCCAGGGGAAACCATCGACATGACCGAGCTTTCCGAAGACCAGCTGTTCGCCGAGCTGCGCAAGATCGATACGCCGACCATTACCAACGTCGTTGCGACCTATCCGAAGAATCCTCTTTGCCTCGGCCTCTACAATCCGTGGACCGAGAACTGGTACACCGACACGTCGATTCGCTGCATGTACCCCGAGATGGGCGCCATCATCGGTTATGCCGTCACCTGCGTGTATGGCCTTCCGGATCCGAACTTCGCTGGCCGCCTCAGTTTCATGGACGTGGTCGACGCGCTTGATGCCATGAAGAAGCCGACCATCCTGGTCATCCAGCAGAAGTGGCCGCCCGAGCTGATGAACAAGGCGGGCCTTGCCGGCGAGATGATGACGACCTCGATGCAGGCGGTCGGGTGCGTCGGCCTGCTGTCCAACGGCCCGTCGCGCGACGTCGATGCGATCCGCCGCATGAAGTTCCAGATGCTGCTGGGCGGCGTCACGGCCGGCCATGGCGAAATGGCGGTGCAGTCGGTCAACGCGCCCGTGTCGGTCGGTGGCATGGACGTGGCGCCGGGCGAGCTGATCCACATGGACGAGAACGGCGCGGTGAAGTTCCCCGCCCAGCATGCCCGCGCGGTGCTGACGAACGCCCAGGCGATGCTGGCCGACGAGGCCGAGAAGCTCGAGAAGATGCGCAAGGCCAAGACGGCGGCCGAAATCCGGGCGATCAATTCCGGCGGTACCTACGGAGCGAAGAAGGGATAGGGGGGCGCCCCCCGATGACGGAGATCGTCGCCGAGCCACGGCCCGTCCGTTGGGGGCTGGCCGCCAAGCTGTTCGCGATCCTGCTGCTGCTGGGCGCGGTCGCGGTCATGATCACCGGCGTCCTGGGCTATATCCGGGCGCGCGACGCGCTGGAGCGGGCGATCTTCGCCCAGCTCACCGCGGCGCGCGAGACCAAGGCCCATCAGGTCGAGTCCTACTTCCGTACGGTGCGCAACGAGGTGCGCCTGCTTGCCGCCTCGAAGATGGTCGTCGACGCTACGCGCGGCTTCCGAGAGGCCGTGGATGAACTGGACGCGAAGGAAGTCCCCGCGGGCGTGAAGCAGGCCGTGCAGGGTTGGTACGACACCCAGTACATGCCGACGGTGCGCAAGCTGCTCGGCAAGGACGTGAGCGCGGACGAATACCTGCCCATGACGGCCGCGCCTTACTTTCTGCAGGACCTTTACATCGTCAGAAATCCGCATCCCGCGGGCCGCAGGGACCTGCTCGACAATGCCGGTGACGGCAGCGCCTACAGCAAGGTCCACGCGATCTACCATCCGCTGATGCGGACGGCGGGCGCCACTCTGGGGTTCCAGGATTTCATGATCGTCGACCCGCGGACCGGGCGATTGATCTACACCGTCGACAAGGACCCTGATTTCGCCACCTCGTTGCGGGCGGGCCCGTATCGCCATTCCAATCTGGCGGCGGCGGCGGCCCGGTGCGCCACCTCGCCCGATCCGTCGGCAACGTGTCTCGAGGATTTCTCCGCCTACCTGCCGGCGGAAGGCTTACCCTCGGCCTTCATGGCGGCGCCGGTGATCGAGCAGGGCGTCGTGACCGGCGTGCTGGTCGCGGAACTGTCGATCGAGGAAATCGACGCCATCGTCACCGGCGGCCGGCGCTGGCGCAACGAGGGCTTCGGTTCCAGCGGCGAGGCCTACCTGATCGGTCCGGATTTTCTGGTTCGCTCGAGCGGCCGCAACTACTTCGAGAATGCCGACCTCTATTTCTCCGAGCTGAAGGCGGGGGGCGCATCGGAAGAGGAACTTGCCGCCATCAAGCGATACGGTTCGCCCATCCTTCACCAGCATGCCGACACGGCCGCGACCCGGGCGGCAATCGGCGGCGTCGAGGGAGTCGGCGAGGTTGTCGGCTATCGCGGCGTTCCGACACTGGCCTCGTGGGGGCCGATCAGAATTCCCGGCGTCAAGTGGGCGCTCGTTGCCAAGATCGACGCTTCGGAGGCCTTCGCGCCGGTCTATCGCCTCGAGCGGGATCTCCTGATCGTGGGCGCGATCGCCTTCCTCGTGGTGATCGTGACCGGCGCCTGGCTGTCGCGCTCGCTGCTCGGCCCGTTGCGCGAGCTGACCGCCGGCGTGCGCCGTTTCGCGGCCGGCGATCTCGATGCCCATGTGCCGGTGCGGACGCGCGACGAGATCGGACAGCTCTGCCTCGCCTTCAACGGGATGATCGACGACATCAACCAGAAGAACGTCGTGATCGAATCGAAGAACCGCGAGAACGAGGAGCTGCTTCTGAACGTGCTGCCGGCGCCGATCGCCAACCGACTGCGCGGCGGCGAGAAGGGGATCGCCGACGGCTTTGCGGAAGTGACGGTCGCGTTTGCCGATCTCGTGGGATTCACCCAGCTGTCGTCGGAAATGCCGCCGTCCGAGGTCGTCACCCTGCTGAACGGCCTGTTCACCCGCTTCGATGTCGCGGCGAGCGAGCTTGGCATCGAGAAGATCAAGACCGTGGGCGACGCCTACATGGCGGTGTGCGGCCTGCCGGTCCCAGTGCCCAACCATGCCGAACGCATGGTGCGCATGGCGATCCGCATGGTCCACATCACGCGCGAGCATGCGATGGAGCATGGCGTGTCGATGAAGCTGCGCGTCGGCATCAACAGCGGTCCGGTGGTGGCCGGCGTGATCGGCAAGAGCAAGTACATCTACGATCTGTGGGGCGATACGGTGAACCTGGCGAGCCGCATGGAATCGGGCGGTATTCCCGATTCGGTGCAGGTCACGCGCCCGGTCTACGAGAAGCTCAAGGACCAGTTCGTCTTCGAGGCGCGCGGCGAGCTCGAGGTCAAGGGCAAGGGCAAAGTCGAGGCCTGGGTGCTGCGGCTCTGAGCCTTCAGCCGAGGCCGAAGCTCAGCTTGATGGCGATCACGAGTCCGGTGACGGCGATGCTCGAGAGGATGAGGCCGAACACCCGGCTCACGATCTCGATGCCGGGCTTGCCGAGCAGGCGGACGAGGGTTCCCGCGAGGGCATAGGACACAAAGAGAAGCGAGAGGCAGAGGGCCAGGATCGCCGTGGTCGTCACCTGCTCGCCGAACGAGCGCACCGTGTTGTCGGTCAGCAGCACGACCGTGAGGATCGCTCCTGCGCCGGCGATTCCGGGAACGGCCAGCGGAAAGACGGCTCGCTGCAACGGCGTCGCATCGGCCGGCAGGGAAGCGGCTTCCTCGGTCACCTTGCCCAGCACCATCTTGAGCCCGAACAGCAGCAGGATGAGCGAGCCTGCAAGCTGGAACGAGGCCATCGGTATATGCAGGGCGGACAGAAGCGGCCGTCCGACCAGGATGAAGAACAGCATGATCAGGAACGCAACACCCACCGCATAGGCCGCGACCAGCAGCGACTGTCGCCTCGGCAGTCCGGCCGTGACCATGAGAAAGATCGGCACCGTGGCCACCGGATCGAGGATCACGATCAGGGTGACAAATTCGTAGAAGAAGTGGTTGAGGAAAGTCGGCGCCACGCGGCTGTCCTTTGCTGTTGTCCGTAGGGAAGACGGCGTCCGCGGCGAGACTCGACGCCACGATCTCCATCTTTGGAGGCCGCTTGCAACGTAGACCTAAAAGTCTAGGTCACACGGTCCCGATCAAGAAGCGCAAAAACCCGTCCGCAGTCGCAGTCTCCTGCCGTGTGCGCGGGCAGGACGCCACTCATCGCTGCTCCGCTCCGCGTTCACTCCAGCGCTGGTCCGGGCGACGGACCCCCGACAATGGCGACGTGGCTGCCCTCGCTCAGCTGATCCTGACCGTCTGTCACGACGACATCGCCTGGGCGCAGGCCGTCGCGGACCACCACGACATCATCTGTGGTCGTTCCCAGGATGAGCGGGCGGGCGTGCACCGTTTCGCTCCCGGTAACGATGTAGGTGTAGTAGCCGATGTTGGACTGCCGGACGGCGGCCAGGGGAATGGTAAGTGCGGCGCGCTTGGCATTCCCGCGAACCACCACGTCGACGGACATGCCCGGCGACAAAGCGTGATCCGTGTTGGGAAACGTGGCAACGAGCCGTTCCGTCGCCGTCTCGTGCGGGCTGCCATCGCCGCCGAGGACGAGGCGACCTTCGGCAAGCGGATGCAGCCTGTCCTTGCCGTAGGCTCGTACTTGGATCTGGTCATCCCCCATCGATTGCGGCGGGATCGCGTGCAGCATCAATTCCGGCAGCGGGAAGACCACGGAGATGGGGGCGATCCGGGTGATGACGACAAGACCCGTCTTGTCGGCAGGCGCGATGATGTCGCCGACGCGGTGCAGTGGCTTGCCCACAACGCCCGAAGCGGGCGCGCGAATGTCGGTGGCGTTCCGTTCGATGCGAGCCCGTTCGACGCGGGCTTCGTCGTTTGCGATCGAGCGTTCGAGCTGGTGGGCCCGTACCTTCGGCGCGGTGGTACTTGCCTGAAGGGCCTGATCGCGATCGCGGATCGCAATCAACTGATCCAGCTTTGCCTGCTCGGGCTGAGAGTCCAGGCGCGCGAGGAGGTCACCGGCCTGCACCGGCTGGCCTTCGGCAAAGTCGATCTCAGCGAGCCTGCCCTCGATCTTGCTTCGGACGACGGCGGTCTCGCTGGCAACGGCTGTCCCGATGCTCTTCAGGTAGATCGGAACCTCGCGGATTGCTGCCGCCGCCGTGACCACGGGCATTGGGTCATCGTTTGGCGTTGCCGGGTGTGGGCCGGACGACTGCGCCCAGGTCGGAGCAGCCGCGGCGATCGATAGGGCGAGGACCAGCGCTGCGACACGAATCGTCCGTGTCTTGCGTCCGATGAGACCGAGAGGTGAAAGATGCATGGTGCAGCCTCCTGAGCAGGATGGAAGCTGCATACCGCGTCGGGCGTTCTGAGGGGCCCCACCAGAACGGTTAATGGCCGGGCTCGTTCGTCTAGTCTCCCTATACCTTCGTTCAAGGGAGACGATCAGGCACCGTCACGCCCTCTCGCCTTCCGGCCGAGCTCGCGGGCCAGCCCGATGAACGCCTTGAGAGCTGCCGATGGATAGCGCCGGCCCGGATAGTAGAGGCAGAGGTCGGCGATCGGCGGCGTCCAGTCGTCGAGTACGCGGGTGAGGCGGCCGGCTGCCATGTCCGCGCGCACGTCCTGCTCCAGGAAAAACCCGATGCCCATGCCTTCCAGAACCGCCGCGCGCGCAAGGCTGGCTTCGTCGAGAGTGAGCGGCCCGTTCACATCGATTTGCACCGATTCGCCACGCTTCTCGAAGTGCCACCTGAACAGCGCCCCGTTCGGCAGACGCGTCCGGATGCATCGATGCCCGGCGAGATCGGTGGGCGTGTGCGGCTTTCCATGCTGCTTGAAGTAGGCGGGCGAGGCGACCACGGCATGTCGCTGAGGTCGGCCGAGCGGGACGGCGATCATGTCGGCGGGCACGAGGTCCGCCCGGCGCAGGCCCAGATCGAAACCGTCGGCGACGATGTCGACCAGGCGCCCCTCGGTCACGAGGTCCACATGCACGTCGGGATGCCGGCGGAGAAACTCGAGAACCAGGGGCGAGATGATTTCGCGCGCCCCGGCGGCGAAGGCGTTGATGCGCAGCGTCCCGGAAGGGGTCGCCTGTTGTGAGCGGACGGCGTCGAGGGCCCCATGGATATCGCGCAACGCCGGGTTCACTTGTTCGACGAAGGCGCGGCCCGCGTCCGTCAGAGAGACGCTGCGCGTCGTCCTGTTGAACAGGCGCACGCCGACTTGCGCCTCGAGCTTCGCCACGGCGTTGCTCAGCCCCGTCGTCGACATGCCGAGCGCCAACGCGGCGCCGCGAAACGACCCCTCGCGGGCGATTGCGACCACGGCATCGAGCTCGTTGAGCAGGAGGCGGGACATTCTGATTATCCCTAAAAGCGGGATTACACGTCCTAGTTTGTCTATCTAATCGGAACACTTGTCCACGCTTACATGGTTCTCGTCCGACACACTCAGCAGGGAAAAGACCATGAAGCTGCCGACGCCCCTTCAGATTTACTTCGAGGCCGACCAGGCCGGTGGCGATGCCGCTCCGCTGGAAGCCTTCGCGTCCGATGCCGTCGTTACCGACGAAGGCAGGACCCATGCCGGTCATGCCGCCATCGCTGCGTGGTGGCGCGCCGCCAAGGAGCAGTACCGCCATACGGCGGAGCCGTGCGAGGTCAGGGAGGAGGAGGGGCTGACCCTCGTTCGCGCCAGGGTGACCGGACGCTTTCCAGGCAGCCCCGCGATGCTCACCTTCGCCTTCCGGCTCGCAGACGCGCGGATCGCGGCGCTGAGGATCGGTGCATGAGTGGCTTTCTCCAGCTCGAAGGCAGGACCGCGTTGATCACCTCGGGCACCCGCGGCGCGGGCGCGGCGACGGTGGCGCTCTTCCGCCAGCTCGGCGCGAACGTCCTCACGACGGCGCGATCGCGCCCCGATGCGTTGCCGCAATCGCTGTTCGTCGCGGCCGATCTCACGACCGCGCAGGGCTGCACCGACCTGGCCGCCGCGGCGCGCGAACGGCTTGGCGACATCGACATCCTGGTCCACATGCTCGGTGGTTCTTCGTCGCCGGCCGGCGGCTTCGCAGCGCTGGGCGACGCCGAATGGACGAGAGAGCTCGAGCTCAATCTGATGCCCGCCGTTCGGCTGGACCGCGCGCTCGTGCCCGGCATGATCGAGCGGGGGCGCGGGGTCGTGATCCATGTCGGCTCGATCCAGAGCCGTCTGCCGCTGCCGGAGGCAACGACCGCCTACGCCGCCGCCAAGGCGGCACTGTCCACCTACAGCAAGAGCCTCTCGAAGGAGGTCTCGCCCAGGGGCGTGCGCGTCGTGCGCGTCTCGCCGGGCTGGATCGAAACGGAAGCCGCTCTCCGGCTGACGGAGCGGATCGCAAGCGACGCCGGCGTCGACAGAGCGGGAGGCCGGGAGATCATCATGAAGGCTCTGGGCGGCATTCCCATCGGCCGTCCCTCGGCTCCGGAGGAGGTCGCGAATCTCATCGCCTTCCTCGCCTCGGAGCGCGCAGCGACCATCACCGGCGCGGAGTACGTGATCGACGGCGGCACCATTCCGACCGCCTGAGGGAGACCATGAGCGATGCTATCGGCCCGAGAGGTTCCAGCCGCCGATCCTCGCATAAATCGCGTCGCGCAAGCGCCGGACATGGGTGTTGAGGGTCGCCAGCCGCGGTGCCGTCTCGCCGGAAACCGACAGCAGCGCCTCGCCCAGGCAGCCGGCCCTGGTTCGCAACACATCGCCCTGTTGCGTCAGTTCCACGAGGACCTGCCGCTCGTTCTCCGGATTGCGGGTGCGGCGCACCAGTCCTGCCTCTTCGAGACGCTTCAGCAGCGGCGTCAGCGTGCTCGACTCGAGCCCGAGCTGGTCGGCAATGACGCCGACCGCCCGGCGATCTTCGACCCAGAGCACGTTGAGCACGAGGTACTGGGGATAGGTGAGCCCCAGCCCGTCCAGAAGGGGCTTGTAGGCGCGCTGGATCGCCATGTTCGCCGAATAGATCGAATAGCAGAGCTGCTCCTCGAGGGGGACAGGCGCGCCGGTCCCGTTCTTCGCCTTCTTCACGTTCGCCTCCTGCGCTCGCCGGGACCGTGGTCCGGCGCTTAGCCGGGAAAAGTATATCGCGATAATTATCGCGATTGACAAGCCTGCCTGCCGATACCAGCTAAGACATATCGCGATAAAGAATATCGCAATATTAAAACCAAGGAGCCACTCTCATGAGCGACACTGCCGTTTCAGACTTTGCCCGGCGCGGGCGGGAAAACCAGGCGCGGCTGACGGCGGCGCTTCGGCCCAGTTACGACTTCATCGTGTGCGGTGCCGGCTCCTCCGGTTCCGTGATCGCCCGGCGGCTGGCCGAGAATGCCGACGTCCAGGTCCTGCTGCTCGAGGCGGGCGGCAGTGACGAGTCCGACTCCGTCCTGAATCCGGCCCTGTGGCCAACCAATCTCGGCAGCGAGCGCGATTGGGGGTTCCAGGCGCAGCCCAATCCTCATCTCAACGGGCGCGAGATCCCGATGTCGATGGGCAAGGGGCTGGGCGGCGGGTCGAGCATCAATGTGATGGTGTGGGCCCGTGGACATAAGAGCGACTGGGAGTTCTTCGCCTCGGAGGCCGGCGATCGGCGCTGGGGCTACGAAAACGTGCTCGACATCTATCGCCGCATCGAGAACTGGCAGGGCGCTCCCGACCCCGCGTATCGAGGGACTGGCGGGCCGGTCTGGGTGCAGCCCGCTGCCTCGCCGAGCCCGCTCGCGCTGGCCATGCTGGACGCTGCGCGCGAACTCGACATCCCCGTGTTCGATCATCCCAACGGACGGATGATGGAGCAGGTTGGCGGTGCCGCGATCACCGACATGCTGGTGCGCGACGGGCGGCGTCAGTCGCTGTACCGCGCCTATGTCCATCCGTGGCTCGATCGCCCGAACCTGACCGTGCTCACCGGCGCGCTCGTGCGGCGGGTGGTCTTCCAGGGCACGCGGGCGACCGGGGTGGAACTCGTCCAGGGGAGACGGACGATGACCATCGGCGCGCGGACGGAGGTCGTGCTGTCGCTGGGCGCCCTCCAGACGCCGAAGGTCCTGATGCATTCGGGGATCGGCGAGCGTCGCGAGCTGGAGCGCTTCGGGATCCCGGTCGTGCAGAACCTGCCGGGCGTCGGGCGCAACCTGCAGGACCATGTGTCCTTCGGCTGTACCTGGGCCTTGTCGGAGCCTCTGGCCCCCCGGAACAGCGGCAGCGAAGCGACGATGTACTGGAAGAGCCGTCCCGACCTCGACGCGCCCGATCTGCTGTTCTGCCAGGTCGAGTTTCCGGTGCCGAGCGAACGCACCGCGCTGCGCGGCGTGCCGGCGCACGGCTGGACGATGTTCGCGGGCCTCGCCCATCCCGAGAGCCGGGGCCGGCTGCGCCTGCAGAGCGCCGATCCGACCGCGGCGCTGGCGATCGACGCGAACTTCCTGTCGGACCTCAGGGACATGACGACGGCCTCGTCCTGTATCGAGCTCTGCCGCGCCCTGGGCAACGCGCAGGCCTTCCGTCCCTTCGCCAGCAGCGAAGCCATGCCGGGCGAGGTGAAGGGCGAGGACCTTGACGCCTACATCCGCGACGCGGCCGTCACCTACTGGCACCAGAGCGGCACCGCCAGGATGGGGCAGGACGATATGTCGGTCGTGGACGCCACGCTGCGGGTCTACGGCGTCAGCGGGCTGCGGGTGGCCGACGGCTCGATCATGCCGCGGGTCACCACCGGCAACACCCAGGCTCCCTGCGCCATCATCGGCGAACGCGCCGCCGAGATGATGCGGGAGGACCACGGTCTCTGACCTGCCGCTGTGCCGGGGCCCTGCGGGGCCCCGGCGTCGCTGGTACACCGCTTCTCTCGAGGCCAGCCTGCAGGACAGGTCGATCTGGATTGATCCGGCCAGACACGAGCACCCCCTCTCGCAACGCAAAGGCAAGCATGATCGGGGCGGGCCGGTCGGCCATCGTCGCTTTCGGATCGCGGCTCCACGGTTCGTTGAGCGGACCCACGCCTCTGGCCAAGCGCGGTCGCGATGCTCTAACAATCCGGGCGAACCACTCACGAAGTCATATCCCCGGGGGAATTTTCGCTCATGCAACTCGACAAGACAGTGGCCGCGGTCGTTACGGGCGGCGCGTCCGGCCTCGGCGCCGCCACCTCGCGCATGCTTGCCTCGCACGGCGTGAAGGTCGCGATCTTCGACCTCAACGAGGAACAGGGCGAGACGCTCGCCAAGGAAATCGGCGGCGTCTTCTGCAAGGTCAACGTGACGTCGACCGAAGAGGTCGAGGCCGGGTTCGCGAAGGCGCGGGCCGCCAACGGGCAGGAGCGCATCCTGGTGAACTGCGCCGGTGTCGGCGGCGGCGCCCAGAAGACCGCATCGCTCGACCGGACGACCGGTTCTCCCAAGGAATATCCGCTGGAGAACTTCGAGCGCATCATCAACGTCAATCTCATCGGCACGTTTCGCTGCATCACCAAGTCGGCCGCGGGTATGCTGACGCTGGCCCCGCAGGCCGACGGGGATCGCGGCGTGATCCTCAACACCGCGTCGGTCGCGGCCGAGGACGGCCAGATCGGCCAGGTCGCCTATACGGCCTCGAAAGCCGGCGTCGTCGGCATCACGCTCGTCGTCGCGCGCGACCTCTCCAATGAGGGAATTCGCTGCAATACGATCCTGCCCGGCATCTTCGACACGCCGCTGCTCGCGCGTGCGCCGGACAACGTCAAGGCGGCGCTGGCCGCCTCGGTCCCGTTCCCCAAGCGTCTGGGACGCCCCGAGGAATATGCCCAGGTCGCCCATACGATGATCACCTGCGGCTACCTCAATGGCGAAGACGTACGCGTTGACGGCGCCATCCGCATGGCGCCGCGCTGAACCGAGACCCAGGAAAGGATCAAGCAATGACCGAAGCATGGATCATCGATGCCTGCCGCACGCCACGCGGCGTCGGCAAGGCGGGCAAGGGCGCGCTGTGGGAGGTTCACCCGCAACAGCTCGGCGCGACCGTTCTCAAGGCGATCGCCGACCGCAACAAGATCGACACGAAGGAAGTCGGCGATGTGATCTGGGGGACGGCCGCCCAGGTCTCGAAGCAGAGCGGCGATCTCGGTCGCATGTCCGCCCTCGATGCCGGCTACGACGTCAAGGCGAGCGGCATCACGATCGACCGCTTCTGCGGTTCGGGCATCAGCGCCGTGAGCCTCGCCGCCGCCTGCATCAAGTCGGGCATGGAAGACCTGGTGGTCGCCGGCGGGACGGAGATGATGTCCATGGACCGCAGCCGCGGCAGCGGGCCGCCGGTCATGGACAACGGCAATCTGCGCCTGCGCCTGCATCATCCCCAGACGCACCAGGGCATCTGCGCCGACGCCATCGCCACGCTGGAGAAGATCCCGCGCCAGGCGCTGGACGAGGCGGGCTATATCAGCCAGCAGCGTGCGGCGATCGCCATCGCCGAAGGCCGCTTCGCCAAGTCCCTGATCCCCGTCTACAAGGAAGACGGCACGCTCGCCCTGGATCGCGACGAATATCCGCGTCCGCAGACGACTCGCGAGGGGCTGGCAAACCTCAAGGCCGCCTTCGCCGCGATGGCCGACATCCCGCTCGACGACAAGGGCATGACCTATCGCTCGCTGATCCTGCAGGCCTATCCCGGCCTCGAGATCGAGCATGTCCATCATGCCGGCAATTCCTCCGGCGTCGTCGACGGCTCGGCCGCCGTGCTGCTCGCGTCGCCCGACTACGCCAAGGCCCATGGCCTCAAGCCGCGCGCCCGCGTCGTCGCCATGGCGAACATGGGCGACAGCCCCGAGCTGATGCTCAATGCGCCGGTGCCGGCGGCGCGGAAGGTCCTGGAAAAGGCCGGTCTCAAGACGAGCGACATCGACCTCTGGGAGATCAACGAGGCCTTCGCCGTCGTCTCGGAGAAGTTCGTGCGCGATCTCGATCTCGATCGCGACAAGGTCAACGTCAACGGCGGATCGATCGCGCTCGGCCACCCGATCGGCGCGACCGGCGCCATGCTGATCGGCACCGTCCTCGACGAGCTCGAGCGGCAGGACAAGCAGTTCGGTCTCGTCACGATGTGCGCCGCCGGCGGTATGGCGCCGGCGATCATCATCGAGCGCATCTGAGAAATCCCGGGGGAGAAATCCCTCGACGACCTTGGGGGCGACGGGACATTCCCCCGTCGCAGGATGGCACGCCTGACCCGCTCAGGCGTCGCCATTAACCCCGCCCGGCTGAAGGTCATCCCGCGACGAATGGGCGAGAAGACCGATACGGCAGAAGGGCCTGCTTGCGATCGGGGTGTGCCCGAATAGTGGCCGGCACGGGAAAGCAGGCTACACTACGATAAGCCCGCATTGGCTGCCGCTGTGACCGGTCAAACTGGGGGCGAGAGGATATCCGCAGTCTTCTGCGCGAATGGCGGGCCACGCCCGATGATGATGAGCACTACATCTTCGCTGTAACACTACCCTAGTGCCGCCTACGGGTCCCTCCGACCGCCTGCAGGCCGTTTTCCCGCCCTTCGATCTGTGACCGTAGAGCCGGCTGAAAACGCGCACCGAACGCGGGACCTGTTGACCGATCCTGGGCCGGTAGCGGGCTGTCATCTTCCGGACTAGTATCGCTGAAAGCTGCCGTCCGACCGAACTCATAAAATGCCTCGATCGCCAATCCAGCTCAGTTGGTGACCTGAGCGCCTACGCGATATGCGACAAACGCTTTGTCTCCGTCCCGCAAATACAGCTTCAGGCTCATGATCCGCGTCGTCGGGGCCCTTTCCTCGATATGGTCGAAGCATTTTCGTAGCAGCTTCCACACGTCCGGAATCGAAAGCTTGCTGGCCGGAACGGGGATCGAGAATTCATGGCGGACGATGAGGCCGGCCTGATAATGCTCGAAGCCGCACCGGACCGAGACGATAGGGTCTTTAGTTTCGATCTCTCGATTCTGGGTGTAGGCCCAAACATCGAAATCCAACGAGAACAGCTCAAGTTCGGAGCGGCTGGTCGAAGCCTGCAATCGAACCGTATCCCCGAGTTGCCCATCTTTCTCACATGCTTGCACGGCGTTTCGGAGCGCCGAAAGGCAAAGCTTGCTGGACACGACCGTCGTCGGATAGCTCATGTCCAATACCAGCATCCGCTCCTTGTTGAGCCGATGTGTGTTAACCTTGATCTTAGTCTCATGACCTGTAGCGACCGAGATTTCTCGGAACAATTGCAGTGCAGCGGGCCCGTAAATGTCATCAAGCGATTCCTTGATGACGATGTCGCCGACTACAGCACCCAGGAACCGTGCTGCACCTTCGTACTCATTCTGCTTGTTCGGATCCCAGCGTTGCGGACTCTTGAGCGAATGATGACGCAGCTTTCCACGCAGGAGTACCAACGTTCGAATCTTGTCGCGTGTGGTATCCCCAGGTTTGAAGAGATTGAATGCAAGCGCTCTAGTCGACTTTTGCTTGGCAAACGCCTTCGCATTGTCCTCGACAGCCTGACAGAACTCTACTTGCGTCGACAGGAGATCTGTCTGCTTTTCGTTGCCGGTCTTTCCATCGCAGAATCGCGTCTCGAGAAACAGGTACATGTTATTGTACGCGTCGATGTACCGGCCGGCACCGTAGGCGAGTCGCCCTTCGCGAAAATGGGAGGTCGACTCGATCCGATCATCGGCAATCGGACCTACGCAAAAGGCTCTTCCGATCTGCTCGAAATCGCACTCCTGATTCAGGACATTGTCGGGGTTCGATCGAAATGATTTGATATGGATACTTGCTTCCTCACTCACTTTTTCCGCACGGAAGCGCAGTTCGTAATTGTCGTAGTCCAGATCGACAATCTGTTGGCCGCTTACGACAGCCTGCCAATTCATTATGTTTTTACGGGCCAGGGAGGCATGCTCCCCTCCCGTTATCGTGATGTGCGGAATCTCGGCCTTTGGCCCGGCGAGCTGCACATGCGGAGCCTGTGCAACGTCCACGCCGGAGAAGGCAACGCAAACGCGCTTGAGCACATTGGCTTCGCGTTCCAGGAAGAAGGTCATGTTGCCCGTTTTGATGGGCCAGCCTTCCATCACCTCAACGTGATTTTTTACATCGAACGCTACCGTAACGATCATGCCCTCAATCTTGCTCGGCAAGGCCGCTTTCGGCAACCCTTGCGGTCGCCGCTAACGGAGCGCGTTTCCGTTGCCGACCAGCCACAACGAAGTCCGCTTACAGGCGACCGGCAGCGAGCTTCAGTGACCGAGATGGGGCGCAAAGCTGCCAATATGCCGTACGTGCATCATGCTGGCGTAGCCCTTGCGGGTACAGAGCAGAAGACGGCGCTGGAGGGCGGCCAACGGCGGAATGGCGAGCCACGCCCGATGATGATGAGCACCATAACTACGAGTAGCACTAGTCCCGCCAGAAACTGTCGATACTGTCCTGCACCAGCGTTACGTCTACTGTGTGAACTGAATGTAGTCGTCGGGAGCCCCACGAGGATGGAGGCAAAGAAATCAAGATTACTATTGGACATTTAGCTGCGCGCGCTCGATCAGCGAATCGAGGTCGATGTGGGCGAGGTGCGTATCATGGGATCGAAGGCCCGGCGGCTCCAGACGCTCACCGCCAGCGGCGCCGCGGCAGCAGTGCCCACTCAAAGACTGAAGTGGCGGACCCGGCGAGATTCGAACTCACGACCTCTGCCTTCGGAGGGCCATCTAACCTCACTTTATTGAGGCTCAAGTGCCGATCACAACGACATTTTGAGGTTCACGAGGGCGCGCTGTCAACGTTCACTGTGACAGATTGTGACAAGGTGTGACCGGCGTCACGACTGAGTGTCACGACCGTAAGTTGGCGTCCGGACAAAAAAGGGGCCAGCCGGTTAGGACCGACCTGCTTCCTGGAGCTGCGCAGGCGTAACAGAGTGTCCGTACGCGCAACTTTCGACTGGTAGGCGTCGGGCCTTAGCACTAGGCCGCGGTTGCAAATGTTTTGCGTCGCTGCAATGATTAGGAGCAGGGCAAAGAAGCAACCCAAGTATCAAAAATGGCCGTTCGCAAAGACGCACCAATTCGGGGCTCGGCATGATAATTCCAGTTTCCAGCGGCGCGCTAATTGCCGGCGTTGTAATTTTTCTTCTATTTGTTCCGATTTATCTCGTGTTCAAATTTCTCGCTAGCAATGTTGAGGGCGAGCAGCGCGGAAGAGCCGAGCGGAATACAAGTGACTACCTTACTGCAATGAGTGACCTAGAGAATGCTAGACTTGCCCGGAAGGCTATTGAATTTGCTCGCACGAACGCTCCTTCTGACGAGCGCAAGAATGCTGATGATAAGGACTCCCCATCAGAGCCAACTAGGCGCTAGACGCTTCTCCTGAGGGCACGAAAATGGCGTTGTTTGGCAAATCGAGAGAGATGCGCGAGGCAGAGACCGCTGCACTGCAGCGTGCCCAAGAGATAACGGCGGAACTAACGAAAGAATTGTTGGATCCGTATAGGAGTCTTGCGAATCAACAAGCTGAGATCAAAGGTCAGCTTGCTGATTTGACCAATGAGATTGAAAACTTCCCGAAGTTAATCGGTGAACGGACCCAAGCCTACTCGATTGAGCAGGCTCGCAAGTTCGAATACGCCATCGCGAGTACGGACATGGAAGGGTTCAGTTCGACGACGCTGGACCTGTTGGGCAGCCTTGGATGGGAGATGGTCTCGTCTTCTGCATACGCTATCGGCGGCAGCACGCAGACTGTTAATTTCCAGTACACCTTCAAGAGGGAAAAGCTTTCGCTTCCCAATGAAGAGTTGAAGCTGCTCGGATCAGAGCATGAAGCGCGAGTCGCAATGATTTCAGGGCTGGAAGAAGCAATGCTCGATTTGCAAAAGCAAAAGGAAGTGCTTCTTGCAAAAGCTCGCAGTATCGATCCCGTGGCCCCAGAGCTTCTGATAAAACTGGGAGAGCTTGAAGAGAAATCCTCCAAGAACAACCCTTGGGCATGACAGCCGAGTTGTGATGAGGTCGTAAACGCGGTGGAAGTCACGACTGCGCGTCGCGACCGCAAGTTGGCGTCCGGACAAAAAAAGGCCAGCCGGTTAGGGCTGACCTGTTCTTCTAGCTCGTCTGGTCTACAGGGCTTCTGCCTGCACGGTCCGGCCATGGCTGACATGCTGCATCGGCACCTCAACCGGAGCAGGAAGCAGCGACTGTCCTTCATGCTGGTGCATCCTGTGGAATCCGCACTTGTCACGAGCACGGATCATCTTCTGAGCATGCTCCTGCCGCCTCTTGCGAAGGTCTTCAAGAGCATCATCAAATTCTCCAGCGCGAGCGGCGTTTAGAATGGTCCGCATAGCCCGCATCGCGTCTTCCGCATTGTCACACTCCGCAAATTCCCCTTGTGGAATGTAGGGCTGGGGAAACCAAGTATTACGCTTCCCATACCCAATCGTAATGCGATAGCGACCGGTACGCTTATCGATCTTCACCATCCGAATGCCGCGCAGCTTGCCGGTGGCCAAGCCTTCCATAGCAGCTTCGATGTGCGCGACGTGCGCCCGAGTATACGCCCCTTCTTCGAGCGGTACGAAGTCGTTCTTCTTGCGAGTCTTAAGGTCAAGCAGGTTCGTCGTACCGTTCTTAGTACTCTTCGTGTTCATGTTGTTTCAATGGTCAAGAGTAATGTCCCACAATTGGGATGCCGGAATTTTCCGGCTGGGATGCCTGGTCGACCACATCAGCTCCCATAAAAAGGAAAAGCCGCCAATCGGTTGACTGGCGGCTCCCGCGAACGCGACGAACATAATCATCGGCGACTTTCGGAATATAGCAGATCGCTTCGGGATTTGCAAACCCCTTAGGGGCCGACTGTCAACGCGACATTCCGTACCGGCTTGGATGCTCCCCAGCTGGTATCCGAGCAACGCTCGGTCTCGTCACGCGGTCGTGACTGTCCCGCATGTGAATGGGGGAGCCCGCCGTGCATCCCGATGCTGCAATCTCCCGAAGAGATCGCACCAAACTTTCCAATCTCGATGTGCTGGATTGGTCGGCGACCGGCAGCCATCCATGCCCGTGATGACGTGGCTAAGGTCGGAGACATCGCCGGGCGTCTTCGCCTCCAACTCTGCCGTCGTTACTCAATCACCAGCCGAGAATGGTCAAAGGTCAATGCTTAGGGCCAGTGGTAAAGGGCAAACGGTATCGGTACGGCGGCGGTGGAGGTGACGGTTGCGGCCCTGTCAGATAATTGGCGTCAATAGTGTCATTTGCCATATCGGCTTCTTGAGCGCTTTGAGAGCCGTCCCATTCACAGGTTTGCCGAAGCGGAAGTATGGCCTCGCGCAAACCATCCAATTTGAAGGTTAGCGTGGATTCCAATTGGCCCTTTGGTTGTGCTCGAATGACGAGGGTCTTGCTAACGATAAGACTTTTTATGAAGGGGATAGAACTGCTGCTGCTGTAGATTCCGACGGCACCAGACGCGACCGCATTTTGCCACGTTGCTCCGACGATTTGCTTATCGTCGAGGCGATAAGATACCGGGGTCTGATAAGACGGCAGAGATTTTAGAAAATAGACAAGCGCTGCTGTTTGCCCATCCCGACATCTCAGAACGAGTTCACCATGAACACGTCCACCATCGGGGGAGGGCGAAACTTCGATACTCTGTGTCGATAGAAGCACCATCGACTTCCCACTAAGCTTGTCGCGAGATCGCAATAGTTGCCAATCTCCGATCGTTGCCTTGGCGCCAAGCGCGCGGACTTTCTCGAGTCGTTCTTGGAGTACAGTCTGAACGCGCATCTTCAGGGCTTCCGACGGCTTCGGATCAGCGGGTTCGTTGAGGCTGCGTTGGAACTCCTCAATCGCTGCCGTCGTCTTTGCCCCTGCGAAACCGTCAACTGTTCCCAGCTCAAATCCCAAAAGAGTCAAAGAGGACTGGATTGCCAAGATCAGCGGATCGGGACGGGGCTGTGCAACAACTGAACTGGATGGTAGCTGGGCTGCTCGAGGATCCAGTTTCGCTCGTTCACTATTCGACAGAATACCGCGACATTGAGCGACAGAGTATCCACGTCTTTTGGCTTCAGCCACGCCAGATACAGAAGCGGGATCCCACTGGTCGCCCGTATCGTTCAAAGCAAGCCGACAAACACTCTCTGCTTGTAGAGACGAGTTGGCTTGAGATAGTACAACCGATGACCCGCCGAATATGCAGGAAAGAGTCCCCACAACCGGAAAAAGGCGCGAGCAAACTAGCAGCATTCTCAAGCAATCCCTTGGCGTTCACTCACGCCCATGCGTGGGGTCGGCAAACTTCCTTATGAAACACGACGCGGCGCTCCGTCACAAGCGACATTGAGTTGGTGAGCAAGCTGGAATGGTCTTTTCCCGCCGATTGTCTTGTTCTACTAGCAACTGTAATCGGCACGATACATTCTATCTTGTGAATAACGACTCGGGGGAGGCGTTCTTGGAGTGGGTTACCAAAGGGGTGATTCACGCGATTTTGCTGGCAAGCTTGGTGGCTTGCACACAACCACCGCCAAGTACCCCTACAAATTATGCTTCGGCACGTGCGCCCGAGCCACCCAAGGCAGAAGCAAACTTCACTGACAAGACGGGCAACATTTATAAGGTGAGCATTGTTCAGACGAAGTATATTGGATCGACGTTGTGGGGATGTGAGGTCTACGTCGGCTGGCACAACGGCGGAAAGACGACTAAGGGCGGGCTGATACGGGTTACGGCATTAGATAGCCAAGGGAATTCCTTCAAGGAAACTATTGGCTCTTTGCCTCAAACAAGCCCGGACAAAGTTGGAAGCACAGTTGTTGCCTTCATAAATGTGCCTTGCGCACGGATTCACGACTTCAAATTGAGAGCATGAGGCCTCAGGCAGTGATCGCGGGCACACCGCTCGCGTTCCCGCGCGTCAGGTGAACCGATTTGGATCAGACTAGCAGAGGAAAACATGAAATCCTGCTAGTCCCTCCGTTAGCCCAGCGGGCCTCGCCCCCGCCCTGCGGGAGCGTTCCTGCCGTAGCAAGGGCCATTGCTAAACTCACCCATTGGATTACCGATATTGCTGCGAAGGCAACAACGCCGCAGAAGATCGACCTGCCTGAAGGACAGCCAGCCAACGGTTCGATATTGCTTTTCGATACTGTCGATCACAGAGCGGACATCACGCTGAAGTCCTGGCTTGCGGATGTTGGCTAAGTAGTGATCGATGCTCTGTCTGACACGATCACTTAACGCTCTAGGAATGTCCTTCTTAGACTCCGCATTGTCGGTCATTGCGGGGCCTTTTGAAGTCATCCACCGACGGGTCGACTCCAGATACAGATTCTTAAGCTCTGCCAGCTGCTCTTGCGATAGCCACCCGGTCAAGAGTAGCTGCTCCTGAATATGGCCGTGCCACTCCTCTTCCTCCGGCGTGTGTGTGCCGGGCATGGCTAGCAATTCTATAGCCACGGCGATTTCATCACCCCGCAGCATGCGGAGGGGCTGCCCATCGAGTTCCTGGGCAATGGCTATGTCTAGGACGTTGATCGGTAACGGGTCCATTTCATATCGACCCGCACGAGCGCGATGGAAACATCGCTGCAACAAGGCTACCTGCGTAGGTCTTATGTAGCCGCTGCTTTCGTACTCGATCTTGGCTGCCCGGATCGCCATGTCGACTCTGGGCATCAGCTTCTTCCGGTCTAGGAATTTCAGATAGGCGTCAACAGCCTCTCTCTCACCCGAATTCAGCTGGGGTGTCTCTAGTTCTTGGTTATTCATTATTTGGTCTCTTCTGCGGACGATGCCGCAAGCGCCTCCTCTGGAGGTTCGCTCTCTTGATGGCAGTCGCCATTATTCTCTAGATTCCTAGAGCTTGCTCATAGAGAACCCAATTTTGCTTTTATACGGTGCCTCGTGAGCATTAAACCCGCGAGGACAATCAAAACGCCTAATCTGGATGCCCCTCCCACTTTCCCGGCGACAACTGGAAAGCCACAACATCCTCCCTAGGTTGCAAATGCTATTGCGTTGGACGCGCAAGTAAGCAACATCGCTCCAACAATACTGGGGGGTAGTAGAGATGGCGCTAAGGAATCCGCGCAAGGCTGTTCAATTTGGATTGCATAAAGCTCCTTTGTTCCGCCGTAGAGGAACCATCATCAGACTAGTTGCGTCCTTGAGTCTTTTTGGACTTGGCGCGTGTGTCGGGGGAAATTCAACGGTACTGACTCAGCCAGTTACTGCCTTAAGATGTCCTGCGAACGACACCGCAAGAATATTGCGCGTTGTCCGAAGTCCTTCTGATGATTCTTATTATGTCGTCGAGAGAATCTTTATCGGAGAGACCCCTACTAGACGGGCTACTCTTACGGATCCACACGCATATCAAGCGACCAAGGCGGGTGACGTGGTAATTTACAGCAGGAAGCGAGAAGAGAACTATAGAGGCATGACTAAATACGTATCGGAGACTTGGAGTGAGGTAAACATCAAGACAGGACGGCTGAAACTCGTCACGGTTGAGGACGGGGTAAACAAAAACCCATCTTCAACCGGGCTTCAGTGCAACTATACACCGGACGAGATGCGTCCACAGACGCTAACACGATGAACAAGGCGCTCTCCGATGTGCAGCCGATACATGTCGCCTAACTAGTCAGCCGACCGAATGCCCTGATGAATTCTTTGGGAGCTGGAGCCCCAGTTCTTGAAGGTGCAGCCGGATCCGGCGAGGGGCGTGGCCTACAACGGCGAGGTCATGATCGACATCGCCGCGAAGGGCGAGGAGTGCGCGGCGCGGACGAGCGCGCTGGTGGATTGGTTCGAATGACCATGGCGGCGCCGTCGCCTTCTTGACTCTCGCCAAGCACCTGGTGTTCCCGTGTACTTGTACGGAACT
This sequence comes from Reyranella sp., assembly GCF_965279625.1. Taxonomy (GTDB): domain Bacteria; phylum Pseudomonadota; class Alphaproteobacteria; order Reyranellales; family Reyranellaceae; genus Reyranella. The sequence goes on along the minus strand of NZ_OZ257251.1, from coordinate 2,184,941 downwards.
TGCATGAGTCCTATGGTTGCATATGAATTGTGTTACAACCGCCGGCAACGCTACGCTCATCGTCTACGATGGGAAGCCTTTGCTTGCTACCGACCCATGGTTCGGTGATGAGGATCCTGCTTATTTCGGCAGCTGGGTGCTAAGCCACCGCATTCCCAGGTCGGTCAAGGACGACATTCGAAAATGCCAGTACATTTGGTATTCGCATGGCCATCCGGATCATCTGAACCCGGTCACGGTTGAACGTTTCAAGGGGCAGAAGATCTTGCTGCCCGATCATCTGAATGGGCGCATCCTGAAGGACCTGGAGCCAAGTGGGTACGATCTAACCGTCCTGCCTGATCGAAAGTGGGTGCAGCTCACGGCAAATGTGAAGGTCCAGTGCATCACTACCCGCATCCAGGACGCGATCCTGCTGATCGATTCGTGCGGCAGCCTCTTCATCAACACCAACGACGCGGGCACGCGCGACTGCACGCGCTACATCCGCAAGATCGCTTCGAGCTACGAGCGCTCTTACCTGCTGGCGCTGTCGGGCTACGGCGACGCCGACATGATTAACTTCTATGACGAGCAGGGGAATTTCCTGACCCCGCGCGCCGCGCGCAAGCCGTCGGTCGGTGGACAGCTCACCAATCTTGCCAAAGCGGCCGGTGCCAAAACGGTGATTCCATTTTCGGCCTTTCACCAGTATCAGCGCACTGACTCGGTGTGGGCCGAGGCATTTACCACGCCGATGGATGCGTTCGAAAAAGGCCTTTCGCCAGACGTCGGTTTCATTCCGGCCTTCTCGACTGTCGACTGCCGCGATGGTTCCTACACGATCTACTCGCCAGAGGAATTCAACGTCGTTCCGAAGGTGCCGGAGGAGTTCGGCGACAACTGGTCGGATGTGCTTGAGGTGGCAGACCAGAAGATCATCGAGGCCTACTTCGCACGCAAGGACCCTGTGCAAGACTATTTCGGCTTCGTCAATTTCCGCGTGGGCGAGCGTGACCATACGATCAAGATGCGCGGACCAAAAGAGCGCGGCATCACATTTGCCGTACCTCGCGGAAGCCTGATGACCTGCATCAACTATCGCATCTTCGATGACTTGCTGATCGGCAATTACATGAAGACCACCCTTCATGGCGGCGTGCGCTCGCTGCAGGATGGCGGCTTTAACTATTATGTGGCGAAGTATGGCGACAATGGCCTGGCCGAGACCGATGCCGAGCTGCAGGTCTACTTGGCGGAGTACCGTCGGCGGGCGGGCTTCGATTATATTGTGAGTGCGCTCGAGGATAAATCGCGCGACTTCATCATGCGTTTCGCCGCCCAGGACACCCGAATCTACAAGCTCGCCAAGTCGATCTATTTGAAGATGCGCTGAGGCGCGCAAAGGGTCGCGGTGAGGAGCGATCCGGAGCCGACATGCCCGTCTTGGGCGTTTCCTCCCTAGACTTGCGCCCGCTGGCCTTCGTGGCCGGCGGGCGTTTTTCCACCAGTTGATTGCATGGGTGGTGATAGGTTATGCACTTACCGGGTGGGTGGAGTGTCGATTCTATGACGATCAACTCTTGGTATCTTGAACATCTTCGCTGTCCAGTCGATGGCTCGGTGCTGTCTTGGAATAGAAGCGCCCTGACCACCCCGGCTGGCCGCTCTTATCCAGTGGTTGAAGGTCTGCCGGTTATGCTGCTTCCGGACAAAGAGCAGACTATGAGGATTGCCGGGGCGTCAATCGAGCGCGCCAACGGAAACCCCGATGTGGTGGATAGCCGCGCACCAGATTTCTACTTGGAGACGCTGGGCATCAGCGACGAGGAGAAGCCACGACTCGTCGAACTCGTGCGGCGCCGTAGTGGTCACATCGACCCGGCGGTTTCAATGTTAGTGAGTGGCACCTCGGGGAATGCGTAAGCCCATCTGAGGGGCAGCGAGGAGTTAACTGAGCATCCAATCCCCCGCATCGGTCTCCCGCCTGGAGAGGGACGGACTTTACTCGACATCGGTTGTAACTGGGGACGATGGTGTATGGCGGCGACCCGGGCCGGTTACAAGGTCACCGGTATTGACCCCTCTCTTGGTGCGGCAATGGCGGCCCGGCGCGTGGCCCGAGAGCTTGGTTATGACATCCACTATGTGGTTGGGGATGGCCGTTGGCTACCTTTCGCACGCGAGAGCTTTAATGTGGTCCATTCCTACAGCGTGCTTCAGCATTTCTCGAAGAAAGATGCCCGTCTGGCGTTGTCTGAGACGAGCCGAGTCCTGACATCGAATGGGCTCGCGAGGATTCAAATGGCTAATCGAATCGGCGTACGAAGTCTGCAGCATCAGGCGAAGCGAGGCTTTCGCGAGCCGATCATGTTCGAAGTCAGATACTGGCCGATTACCGAACTGCGGGACGCTTTCGAGACTGCGATTGGTCCAACAATTGTGAGCGTTGATTGCTTCTTTGGGCTCGGTTGGCAGTGGGTTGACATGAAGTACATGCAGGCGCGCCATAAGCCGGTCCTCCTCGCATCCGAGGCTCTACGTCAGCTCAGCCGAATGGTGCCGTCGCTGGCGCAAGTGGCCGACAGTGTTTTTTGCACCGCTCGGAAACACGTTGTTTGATATTGCTGGCCGTAAATTGGCGATGCAGCCGATTTCAATCGCTACACCGCGGCGGGTAACCAGCCGTTCCCCATACGGTTGTTAATCCGCTTCTTGCTTCTCGGCGTCGTCACCATACATCGCCGTTACCGGAGGCCACCAGCAGGAAAGGGAGACCGACTCTTTGGGGGGGGGGACTCTGACTAACGTACAGTCGTGACGCTCAGTCGCGACTTAGAGCCGTGCCGCGACCGTCTCGGCTCTGAGGTGGGTGTAGCGCATCAGCATGCGTATATCCCCGTGGTCACTGATCAGCGCCACCTCAGGGACGCTCAAGCCCTTCTCAAAGAAGCGACTGATGGCTTCGTGCCTCAGGTCGTGAAAGCGGAAATCAGGCATTCCCGCCCCAAACGACCATGCCCAAGCTACCGAAACGCTGCCGCAATGACCAACCGAAACCCCTTCCACTTCTGGACCTAATAGAGCGCCGCCGTTGGGACGATGCCCCAATGGCCGCCCGATGGGTAAGCCGACGTTGCGGGCTCACGTCGCCTAGCGCCGCACGGCTCATTGCCGAACTCGCCAACCTGGGAGGTGACAAATGAGAGTTCGCCCTTACGTCGAGGCCGTTGCTCTCGCGCCTGAAGGCGACCGGCTATTCGTCGTGCGAGGGCAAACTGCCAAGGCGCTTATTGCTCTCGTGAACAGCGGCGACCGTGGCGTCACGGCACTTGAAGTGACGACATGGGCCTACCGGTTCGCGGCCTACTGCCATGACCTTCGAACCCGCTACGGGCTCGCGATTCGCACCGAGCGCGAGAAACACCCTGGCGGATGGCATGGTCGCCATGTTCTCGAAACGTCTGTGACACTACGATTCGTGGCCGACCCCGAAGAAGACCCGGAATCGGCGTGACGAAGCGCCACCGAAAACCCGGCCGCCGCGTCAACGCGACAGGCCGCAGCATCGGGGGGGACGGGCATCATGCCCGTCTCTACCGCTGGGAATTGAAATCGCCAGCCTATTGCTCCCTGTCCATGGGCAGCCGCGCGCTCCTGGTCGAGTTGAAGGCGCTCTACAACGGCCGCAACAACGGGGAGCTGTTCCTTTCGGTGCGGGAAGCGGCGCGCCGTCTCGGCTGCGGCAAGAACCTCGCGGCTAGGCTTTTCAGCGAGCTGGAGGAGCGCGGCTTTATCCGTCCGAACGAAGTAGGGGCGTTCAACATGAAGGCCGCGTCCGGACGTGGGAAGGCGACGAGCTGGATTCTCACAGAGTATCCCGTAGGCAATGCGGCCACGGGCTCGAAAGACTTCATGCGCTGGCGGCCGGGAATGGCGGCATAGGATGAAAACATTTCGCGGTCCCTCTCAGAGGGACAGCCGGTCCCCCTGACAGGGACAGTGCCCTTCGAATCGCGCTCAACTGTCCCCGTGAAGGGGACGGTTTTGCAGATTCCGGACGTTCAACGGTCCCGCTCCGGGGGACACAGATAGATTTACCAAGGGAGGTGCGATTGCCGGCGAAGAATCAGAACAGAGGGACGGGAGCGAGAGCGCGGCGCGGGGCCGGCAACGAGCCCAAGCGCAAGCGCGCTCGCGAGGCTGGGCAGCCACCGACTAAGCGTCATGCGGCGGAGCCGCCCCGGTCGGGACGAAATGCCGATGAGTCCGCCAAGTCGGTGCCAGCGAAGCCTTACGAGCCGTCTCCGCAGGAGCGCGAGGTAGTGGATGCCTACCGGGCCAGAGTCAGGGGCAAAGCTGCCGTCCCGGCCATCACGGTCGGAGAAGGGAAGGATCTCGGCACGCTCGACTTCGACCATCCCGACAAGGCCGTGGCCGCCTGCCTGTTGTCTGGGGCGGTCGGGACCCATGATCTCGACTTCCTGGGCGGCATTCTCGTCCAACTCGCCAACGTCGTCTCCAAGGGGCAGACGGTTGATGCGGGTGCGGTCAATTTCATGCTTTCGATGGTCAAGGGCGTCGAGCCACGCGACCAAATCGAGGCGATGTTGGCGGCGCAGATGGCGGCGGTTCACAATGCGACCATGACCTTCGCGCGCCGTCTCAACAATGTAGACAACATCCCCCAGCAGGACAGCGCGGAGCGGGCGTTCAACAAGCTGGCGCGGACCTTCACGGCGCAGGTCGAGGCCCTGAAGCGATACCGGAGCGCGGGCGAGCAGACTGTCCGGGTGGAGCATGTGACAGTCAATGATGGAGGGCAGGCCATCGTCGGTAACGTCACCACCGGGGGGAGGGGCTCGCCACAAAAGACGGAGGCAACCTCATGAACGCGGTTTATTCGTTCCAGAAAAGCCCGCGCTGCACGGCCACATCGAAGCGGACGCGGCAGCCTTGTCAGGCCCCGGCCGTCACGGGCTGGACGGTCTGCCGCTTCCATGGCGCGCGGGGCGGTGCACCGAGCGGGAAGCGCAATGGCATGTTTCGCCACGGGCTGTACACGCAGGCGGCGTTGGCCTTGAACCGCCGCCTCTCCGGCCTTCAGCGGGAATCGCGTGCCCTCCTTCGCCGGTTGATTCCGTAGGGGGCCGGAGGTTCCAATCCTCTCGCTCCGACCAATAAAGCCCAAGGGCCTTTGCGACGAAAGTGCCGCGTCATCAGCAATGGTGACGCGGCACATTTTCTTCAAAATCGCCGATAAGAGGCCAGCGAGAGGCCTGCCTACGCCTTGAGCGGCCGCACTCAGGTAGGTATACACAGTCATGATACTCTCGCACGACTGGCGCTTTATCCATCTCAAGACTCGCAAGACGGCCGGCACCAGCGTCGAGCTTTCCCTGTCCGCGCTGTGCGGGCCACTCGATATCATTACGCCGACTTGGTGGGAGGAGGAGGCGACCCTGCGGCTGGGTCGCCCGCCGCAGAATTACATTCGCGGTCATGCCAGCAGGTTGCGACCAGATGGGTTGCCCGAGCCTGAGTTAGCAAAAGACTACTATAACCATATGCCGGCGGCCCTGGTGCGCAAGTATATTGGCCGCCGCCTATGGAGGCGCTATCGTAAGGTGGCCTTCGTGCGTAACCCTTGGGATCGTGAAGTGTCGCGCTTTTTTTGGCGGACCAAAGGTCGGGCTGAGCATTCGCCAGACGGATTCCGCAAGTTCATCATGAGAAAGCAGATCGACGATGATTGGTCCATCATCAGTATCGACGGCACCCTGGCTCTTGATTTCGTCGGCCGCTACGAATCGCTTGAGGATGACTTCGCGAAGCTACTGACTGAGTTGGGTTATAAGAAGTCGGTGCCGCTGGCACGCGCCAAAATGGGATTCCGCTCGACTGAAGAAAGGGACTACCGGCCGTTCTACGACGACGAAACCCGTGAGCTTGTGGCGCAAGCGCATGCCCCGTTGATTGCAGCCTTTGGCTATACTTTTTGATGGCCGTGTTCGACCGAACGGGGCGCATTGCTGCGCCCCCTCGTCCTTGCAGCGCGGTTATGGGGTATCGACGCGCCAGAGACTAAGCAGGAGTGCCCCGATGGCTGGGCGGCCGGGCGACTGGCGACTGGCGACTACGAAGCTGCTGACGTTGATTCAGGGCAAGCCCGTCGTGTGTCAGGAGAAGGACCGCGACCGCTATGGCCGCACGGTCGCCATTTGCCGAGCCGGTGCCAGGATCTAGGTGCCATCATGGTTCGCGAGGGCATGGCGTGGGCGTTCCTCCGCTACAGTCACGACTACGCGCAGGAAGAGGAGAGAGCCAAGGCTGACGGCTTAGGTGTTCATGCACACGGCTGCATGCCGGCATGGGAGTGGCGGGCACAAGAACGACGCCAATAGGGACTCGCAACGGTAGCTTGGGCACGTCCGTCGCCGCGAAATCCTGCCGCGTGTGTCCCCCGCGTGTCCCCGGGCCCTCGACCGAAGCGGTGTGCAACTACTAAGTCATTGAAAGGATTGGCGGACCCGGCGAGATTCGAACTCACGACCTCTGCCTTCGGAGGGCCATCAAACCTCATTTCATTGAGGCTCAAGTGCCGATCACAAAGGGATTTTGAGGTTCACGAGGGCGCGCTGTCAACGCTCACTGTGACCGATTGTGACAAACTCTGATCTTCGCAATGCAACCGAAGTTGCACCCACGACGCTCGGTCGCGTCCCTCAGTCGCGACGTTCGCGCCCCGACCGGGCCGCATCATCTGATTGAATGATTATCTCTCCTAGTGAGGGAAGGTAGTGCGTCTAGGCTCGGGATACTTAAGAGGAAAGCGGGGGGGGGGGGGGCTTGACGCCAAGGCTAAAGTTTGATACTGTAACAAGGTCAGCGTGATGTGTGGCTGATGGCAATTAGGCCAAGGGTTAGCGCCCCTGGCCATTTTTGCGAGCTGACGGTGAAACCGCAGCTTTAGGCAAGGGCCACGTACTGTATCGGCGGCCCTTTATTGTGGTCATATGGAACTAACATCCCATTGGCTTTGAGCGCCAAGGAGGCGACGTCTCTTCGGCTATGTATACAACCTTAACGTGTAAAGGAGCACTATTTAACAATGACAAACTTCGTATTCAAAACACACAAGAAGAACAGCTACGTAAGGCTCGAAGAGGGCTCCTACCCTCGCGAATACCTCAATCAGATTGAGAATGCGAGAAGTTGCCTAGCCAACGGCAACCTGGGCAACACCAAAAACGTGCGCATAAATCCTAGGTCAGGGCACTATGAAGTGACTATGGGGTATGGCCGACGGAACTGGTGGTTCGAAAACGATCTCATCGGACGTGGAGCGGTCGCTCGTTGCCGAACCAAGGGCGAAGCGATGGAAGTTCTGGATCAGATCTATGCCGAAGCGGAATCGGGAAAGTTTGACGAAGCGCTTGAAGCACTTCGCATTCAACGCCAGGAACACGCTGACCTTATGATCAAGAAGAGAAATGTTTGTGGGTTTCACGACAGCTCTCTGGCTTCACACGGTGCGCCGGAATGAGCCATCGGGAGGAGATCCGTCTAACTTGCGGGAACTGCGGACAGGCGTGGTTAGGCCACCCTGTCCAATACTTCGCCAGGGACGACGATTCATTCAACTGCTCATGCGGCCACCTCCTGAAAGAGTGGAACAGCACCGACAGCTGGCGCTTCACTAGAATTCAATCGGCTGCAGCGCCACCAAGCAAACAATCCGACACGAAAACGCCAGCCTGAAAGGGCTGGCGTTTATTTTTGGCTCGCGATCAACGTTGGCTCGCGACGCTCAGTCGTGACTGTTGCGACAACAAATCCGAGGGTTCACGCAGCCAGATGGCCAGTCGCGACTAACGTAGACCAGACCAAATCTAGGTGCTGCGCTTCTGTTCGCGCAAGCTCAGCGGAACGTGAGTCGTAACCTTTCGATCCGGAGGCAGCTTGCAGAGAACGTCATCCACGTTGTCCCTCGCTTTCCAGGATCGATATCCGGCGTCGCACCGCTGCCAGCGGCTACTGTGTTGCCGTCTCTATCAAGCGCTGTCGCTGCAAAGTTGTAGCTGCGACTTGATGTCGTGGTGTTAATAACGGCCATATTAAGCCGGCATCCATAAGATGTCTGTGCCAGCGAGCCTACGCCACTCCATGTGGACTCTCTCCATTCGAAACTACCGCCGCCAGCAGCACAACCGCTGATAATGGTTGCGGCGGCTACGACCACGCTGACCTTCTTCATTCTCGAATCTCCCCAAGCAAATACTCCAAGCAACTTATCACAAATTATCTACTTTTGGCATAATCCGAAATCAGCATTAGCGCACGGCTCCACTTTCTCGGGGCGCGTAGATGCTCAAGTCAGTTCATACGGCACGTCACAAGCTGTTCTGTGCAAGCTTGAAGCGCGCCCGCAAGGATGGCGGTCTTACGCAGCAGGACGTGGCGAAGAAACTCCATGAGCATCAGTCATTCGTGTCTCGCTATGAAACTGGGGAGAGGCGATTGGACGTTGTGGAGTACTTAGAAATTTGCTCTGTGATCGGCGTTGATCCCTCGGAGCACTTACGTCTTTTAACTTACGAGTGGGCGTCGACGAGGAATAAGTAATTGCGGCTCGCAGAGCGCCAGAGGCGGATAGGCTAGCAGAGGAAAAATATAGAAATGCTGCTAGTCATCCTTATCCAACTGGACCTCTGCCCCGCCCTGCGGGTGCGTTCCGACCGTAGCGGGGGCCGTTGCTAAACCCGCCCATCGGATTGCTTGCGTTGCTGGCCATGCAACATCTGCGCAAAACATCGATTTGTCTGAACGACAACCAGCCCACGGCCCGATACTGCTTCTCGATACTGTCGATCACGGAGCGGACATCACGCTGAAGTCCAGGCTTGCGTATGTTGGCTAGGTAGTGATCGATGCTCTGTCTGACACGATCACTTAACGCTCTAGGGATTTTCTTCTCAGATTTCGCATCGTCGTTCATAGCGGGGCCGGTGAAGTCATCCACCGTCGGGTCGACTCCAGATACAGGTTCTTCAGCTCTACCAACTGATCTTGCGATAGCCACCCGGTCAAGAGTAGCTGCTCCTGAACATGGCCGTGCCACTCCTCTTCCTCCGGCGTGTGTGTTCCGGGCATGGCTAGCAATTCTATAGCCAAGGCGATTTCATCGCCCTGCAGCATACGGCAGGGCTGCCCATCGAGTTCCTGGGCGATGGCTTGGTCTAGAATGTTAATCGGCAAAGGATCTGTTTGGTATCGATCTACCCGCGCGCGATAGAAACATCGCTGCAGAAGCGCTACTTGTGTAGGCCTTATATAGCCGCTGGTTTCGTACTCGGTCTTGGCCGCCCAGACTGCCGTGTCAACGCTGGGCATCAGCTTCTTCCGGTTTAGGAATTTCAGGTAGGCGTCAACAGCCTCTCTCACACCCGGATTTAGCTGGGGTGTTTCTAGTTCTTGGTTACTCATCGTTTGGTCACTTCTGCGGCCGTTGCCGCTAGCGCCTCCTCTGGAGGTTCGCTCTCTTGATGGCAGCGCCATCACTCTCTAATTTCTTACGGTCACACCTAGCTCTTTGAGATGACTCGCCCATCCGCCAGCGGTAGCTAGTACGAGTTTCTCGTACTGCCAGAAGGCAACCTTCGATCCATTTCCAAATCGAGGATGAAGCCGGATTGTGCCGATGTTTGCCTCAACTGCAGCGCGGGCTGCGGCGCAGGAGGCCGGTAGGTGATGGCTGAGATCATCGCTACGGAGATATTCTAGATCAGCTTCAAACAGGTCTAAGGCTGCATCATAGGACACCTCTCTAGAGGCAGAGTCCCAGCCCAAAATGAAGTCTCCCATCCTAGGAAAAATGATGTGCTTAAATCTGAGTCTATCTAACTCGGAAATTTCAAAAGGTTCAGAGAGGTGTTTTAACTTTATTCTCTCTACTGATTCTTCATGAGAATCAGAACATCTCAGATTTCCATTTAGAGAATTCTTGATTCCAACAAGTGTATTAATCTCATGCTTATTCAATCTTAGAATTAAACGACCATCAATGAGTCTAGAAATCTCTCTTAGAATTCTCTGCTTTCGTTCTCTCTTATCCATACTGTCGACATGTCGCTCTCTCTCATAAATTCTTTATGTCCCATAATATCATAGAAATTCAGCAGCTGACCAAAAGTCATTTCTAGAATTGCAGGTTTGAACTCCTAGAAAATTACTTAGGAAGAGATGAGGGCGGCGACCAACGTCCCGTCGTGACACTCGGTCGTGACATCCAGAGACAGAGCAAGATTCTCATTTTCTCCCACCGCCGCGCGAGGCACGGGTAGACTCAATTCGATTGAAAATCGAAGTCCTGCTAACCGCCCCTCTTGGCAGCGGCAGGGAGTGTAGCGGCACTGCATCATCGCGACCCTCGGAGCCGCGCCGGGAACTTTACCTTGCTGGACTAGCTGCTCCCGGAGCTTCTACTGACTTTTCTAATTTGACTAACTATTTCTCCGTAACGCCGCTCCAGACGGGCAACGAATTCAGGCTCGACTACATTTGCAAAGGCCAACTGGCCGGCAGCTTCCCGCAACTCTTCTGTGCTCAACTTGCCTAAGCTGGCATGGTGCACCTTCGATGATATGAGACGCTTGCGATCCCGGCCTAGACTGAGGTTTCCGTCGTTTGTGAGTGTAACCCCCGTGACTGTCCTTCGCCGGCTGGGTGTTATAAACGTCGTCTTGTCATCGTTCACTTGTAGTCTCGGAAATTCGATCTGGCGTACCGCTTTTGCCACTTCAGATACCATGTCACGCAGCATGCCTGCGCGCTGACCTGAGAACGTCAAGTCGTCTGCGTATCGCGTGTAATTTATCTTACGTCTCTCTGCTTCTGCGCTAACGCGGGTGTCGAAATCAAACATCAACACGTTGGAAAGAGCCGGAGAAGATGGCGCGCCAATCGACAGTCTGAGAGCTTTCTTGCCCTTTACTCTTCGAAACAAAATCAACGACGAGATATTGAGATCATCGATCGAAAGGAGATTGTTTTTTTTACAGTAGCGCTCCCAGTCATCGCTTTTAATTGATGGGAAGAAGTCGCGAAAATCCATTTTTAGGATTGGCCCTCCTCCAGCATGAGGAAGTGCATTATCTTTGATAGATAAGCCAGAACGATATGCGCGAGCGGCTGCGTGAACTGGCAACTGGCTAATCAAGCGCGTTACCACGGCTCTTTGCAAAAGCTTGAGTTCCCGTGCTGGCTGCGCGATTTCACGCATTCCACCAGAGCGTTTAGGGATAAAGAAAATCTTGTAACGGCGGGGTGCCGTGTTGATTATCCGAAGCAAGTCGGACACGGGCAGCCCTGTGTCAGCGGATAAAAAGCGTAGGAGCTCGCTCATGACACCCCCGGCGGGACAAGCACGGAGCCTATCGCTTTGAACCGAGTGGTATCGTTCCTTTGCCAGTATTGACGTATCTCCGCGCGCCAACGGAGCTTATCCTGGGGACCTGTTTCGAATTTGTAATCAAGAGCCGCCTCACCTGGCGTTGCTACATAGAAGTTGTTGTTTCCCCTTCGAACCTTTTTTATCCATCCCAATAGCTCCGCGCAGTAGGCATAATTTGCAAGTCGATCAGTCGGAATGCCAAATGAACTCAGGTAGGTCCGAATTTCCCCGATGGTTAGTGCGCCAAATTCCTGACAGAGACCCGTCATAAATAGAATGGCGTGACCGCTATTGGTCGGGTCGAATTTTGACCAAGTAGGTTTCGCTACCAGGCGCTTCTGAACGGCCGGGAGAATCGCACTGGCAAAAGCCGTAACGTCTAGCGTCTCATTTGTTCCAGTTGCAGATATGCCAAGCTCCGCGCGATCCAGTACCAGGATCCACTCTTCTCCGTATTCGTTTTCTAAGAAACGAACGGGACCATTTCTAATGAATGATGAAGCGCTGTAATAGAAATCGTCCAGCACCGCCAGCAGGCTAGGCGCAACAGTGTGTAGCGCAGCAAACGCGCCCAACTCGGCTAGGCTACCGGGACTTTCCGCAAACAAAAGAATGAGGCCGACAATTTGGGCTATGTCGGATTCAAAGCTAAATAGATCTTTGTAGCCTGCGTCCGCTGTAAGAGGCTGCGCCTCCTCGGCCAGAATCACCTTGTACTTGAGAGCACTCGCACGAATAGTTCGGGAAAAGGCGTCGCGTAAGGTGACAGGGACGGGCGAGCTGGCGTCGATGAATCCGCCACAAAGAAACACAACCGTAGTAGGAGCATGAACACGAAAACCATCCCGGTTCATGTTCTTGATTAGATCAGTCGGGTGAAATGAAGCCACTTACCTATGAAGGTGAGGAAGAGGGTGATGTCTTATCGAGCGTAGCGCCCTCGAAGAGGCGATGAGACAGCGCACTCTTCCGCACCGATAAGAGTCTACAATCGATTGAAGTCCGGCGAAGCGCCAGACATACGCTCAATCAGGAACGTACACACGCGTAAATGGCATCCGCATTTTTCTCTGGCGCCGACGCCTTGTCAATGCTCATCGCGAGACACATTCGCATGTGACTGAAATTAATCGAAGCTCGACGACCTGCCATTCGCCCGATCAGCGGGCCACCCGACGATGGCTATGACTGCAGCGACGCCGATGGGGTTGATGCTGGGGGCGGTTTCTTGAGGAGCTCTAGTGGCACAGCGTCTTCCCGGGGCGGCCGGTCGCGGACAAGTTGCTTAATTACTTTCCGGCTTCCCCGGTAGTAGCGACAGAATCGTGAGAATGGCTCAACTATCGAGGCGACGATGAAGGCAAACGATAACAAAATGAGCGAACTACAGCGCATCAAGGCGCTGGAGACCATCATCGCGAAGCTGCGCACGGATCTGGCGCGGGTTGAGGTCATGCACAAGCTGACGCCAACCAACCCTCGCCTGAAAAAGCAGAAGGGTGCTATTGAAAAGGTGCTCTTCCTGGCGCTTGTGGAGATCAGCAAGTTGAGAAAGATGGCTGAAGGCCCTCAGATACCAGCTGACTAATGCCCATTAGCAACTGTGGTGCGTGCACACTACCCTCGCGACGCTCAGTCGCGACCTACGAGTGATTAGCAGGCTAACTGAGATTCGGCTAATTCCTCTCCTGAAGCCTTCCTAGCACTCTCTCAGTCGCGCGCTGGAGATCGTTTGACCAATTTGGTGGGAGGTCAAATACAACAGTCATGGAATGCAGGCCCTCTGGGGCTTCGGTGGTCAACACCCCGGAAAGCCAATTGGGAATTTCCAATATTTTCTGCATGTTTCTACCAGGCAGACTAGCGAACAACTTCTGCAGTTCCTGAAAGTCACTCGGAACCGCCGCGAAGCGCATCGCTTCTTCCCAACTGAGGATTCCCTGACAGGCTTCTGCAATCAATGAACATACTCGATGGATTTCACTCGCTGAACCTGGTTGGCCTGGCGGACCCCAGGCGGCAGCTAGTTCTTCGGAAACCAAACGCGTAAGTGCGGTCGTCTGCTGCTGCATCGCCTCCATTTGAGCGTTAGACCAGGCGAGATAGTCGTCCGACCGAACCACTTGCGGCGGTAGAACATACAGACCTTTTTCAAGCGCCTCCCACCTGCGCACGATGGGGACGAGCGTCGTTCGCAAAAGTTCAGCGGTCAGCTTGTATTCCCAGTAGTCCGGCTTATCGATGATGATTTGCTGAGCGAGATAGCTACAGTTTTCGAAACCGGCCAACATTCGCTGCAGAATTTTCTGACGCATTACTGCGCCAGCCTTACCCAAGCTCTCGGAAATTATTTGTTCGTGAGCCCGACGCCACTCAAAGAGTAGTTCAGCCGGAAATCGAATAGGGTCAGCATCTGCGATCTTATGACAGTTTCGGCAGAGCCAAATGGCATTGGTTATGTCGGAACGCTCAGCAACTGACATTACCGCAGAGTAGCGGGCTGCCCCCGGTCGTGCGCCGTATATGTGCGCCGCTTCCCCGACATTTACCGCCCTTGCTTCCTCCTCTGATGGACCGGCGGTGACGGCGAAACAATCCGGATTTGAGCAATGGCTTCCGGCTCTCTTTGCAATTATCTCGACAGTCTGACGGTTGAAATCCGCAGTCACTAGACCCTCCTGCATCCTGGAGAATTAATACCTGGAGGAAGAGGACTTGTGATTGGTCCTCTTTTGCAGTTCAACGTCTGCGCCGTTGAGACACGTGCTAGCTATGTTAGTTTGGGTGTTCGAGCTAAGCAGAGCCACAACAGCTCCGAAAAGAGACCAGCGAAGCAGTCTCGCCAATTTTTCGTTGCGATAACCTTAACAAGCTCAGAACAAGCCAGATTTGATTGCAAAAGCTGATGAAGCACCTTGTCGCCAAACCCTTCAATCGGCGTCAGCCCCACGTCTAGATTGATCAATTTTGCTCGTTGCTGGACCCAGTCTCTTTCCTTCTTCTTTAGAGCTGCCAGCGTCGGCTCGCTAAGTCCCTTCTTAATGTCAAAGTACATCCAAAATTCCGTTAGCTTATCAATATTCTTCTTGGCTTCCGCCTCAGCAATAGAACGAAGAATTCCAATGGAGGGAGTTCGTTGCGCGGCACTACCAAGCTTCGCCAAAATATCGAGCGGGATGAGATTTTCTGCCTCTCGGCAAGGCAGGATTGCCACATGGAAGTGCGGCCATCCCAATTCAGTTGCGATCTTTGTCAGGCGTTTGATTTTTGCATTCTGCTCTGATCTTGGCGCACTGAGGTCGCTGTCGATAATGGCGCAGACAACTCGACGATCAGTGACCTTGGATTGAAATACTATCGGAAGCCGATCACCTCCCCCGTGAACTAATTCCCAACTGAGAGGTCCATGTCGAAGCGCCTTGCGCAGAGCCTGAAACACCAGGGCGTAAAACCTCCCATCGGTATCAACGTCTTCAACCAATAACGCAGTTCTTTCGAGCAAGTATGGCTTTAGGTCACCGAGAGAGATTTCTATGCGTGGTCCGTTCGAAGCAGCTGGCTGCGGCACTATCGCAACGTAGCGCGACGCTCGCTGAAGCAGCCCGGCGGTTTGTGTATATTCCAGTGCGATTTCGGCGAGCATAGCTCTCTCTGGCGGATGAAATTTCAATTCGGCCGCAAGCCACTCTGTCTCCTTCCGACCTATGACAATTAGGTGGTGACCATAACGATGCGCGCGCAAGAGCTCCTGGACAGCAATCGTCAGCTCATCACGATTAGATGCCGCCAGTTGAAGCGGACTGATATCCAAATGAAAAAGCATCACTAACCTGGCTGAAAGAAGCCATAGGGCCAGTCAATTAGCGCGCCGTTTTCCCCAAAGGTAGCAATGCGAGTATTGGTCCGTCGGGGGTCAGTCTCATCGGGCTCAAATAGAACTATCTGAACGTCTTCAGGAGATAGTTTTTCTTCGCTGACCAACTGCCCTAAGCGATTAACTAAAGTCTCGCTATGTGTCTCAATCAAAAAATGTGTCCGTTGCCGTCTGCCCTCAGGGGCCGCCACAAGTGCGTCAGCTAGAAAAACCTGATGCGCTGGATGCAGATGCAATTCCGGCTGTTCGATTGCCAGAATTGAGATAGCTGCACGCTCAGATCGTGTTCGAATGTCACGGTCCCGATTTGCTGCCCACCAGATTTGCCCCAGGACGGGCAAGATCTGCGAGACACCATAACCAGTGTCAACGATGTTCGTGGTACTTTTACCCTCTACTAGATTGATACTGATATGCCCTTCAGTACGAGAGAGGTCGATCCTGTAACCAAATAGACCTTCAATCCAGTTGGACAATTCGTCCAGCTGGCTTCCTCGAAGAGAGTTGAGAAACATCGCGAAGTTCTTGCCATCGGGATCAATCTCGGAGACCGCCAATTCCTGGTAGCGGTAGTACCGTTCGCTCCTGGCTCGCGCGGGTCCTATGTAAAGGACTTGCCCAATAAGTCTTCTCAACGACGCATTCACAGCTCGCAACATCGGCAAGAATTGAGCGGCCGTATGAATTTTTCGTATTTCGGCGAGCGAGTTTTTAGGGTCCTTTTCGAGAAGTTTGGATATCAGCTTCTTCCACGATCTAACACTCACGCTCTTTAAGTATGTAGTCAGGACCTCCTTGCTAAGAAGAGGGAGGCTAAGAAACTCACCGCACAGTTCGGGGAGCGCGTTCGTCTTACTAAGCCTCTTATCCACCAGCGGAGCGACGGCTGCCGAGAGCCGCGAAGCAAGCTCCCTCACGTCTGGTGGGTAGTACATTTCGATAAATGTACTCGACACTGTCTTCGTTTTCTTATCTGCGGCAATAACATCGGGGAATATCGACCCACGTGGCACAAACAACCTAATGTTCTGGAATAACTCTAAAATGTTAGCGCCATTCCACTTAAGCGCAGAGACTTCGCCGGCCTTAGTCAATTCCAGCGTAAACGCCCCCATTTCCGAGGCGACGCTGACCTTCTGAAGACGGACGTCACTCTCGTCGTCATCCCAAGCAATCGATACTTCGACATCAACGTTCTCTAGCTTGAGGTGATCTCCCGACATCGCATTGGTGTAGCGAAAAAATCTATTGCGGCGCTCTACTTCAACGACGTCCAGGTGAAAGAGAAAACTTATTGGTTCACGCAGGTCATTGTCAGAGACCGCCCCCCGATACGACCCAAAGTCAACAAGATCGCCGAACCATAGAACCGGCGAGCTTGTGCGGGTTTGCACTGATTGACGAAGCAACGGAAGAGCACGAAGAAAAGAACTCTTGCCGCTGCTATTTCTACCAACAAGGATGGTTATGGGAACAATCCCAATTGGCGGCACCGCCTTGAGACGGCGGAAATTGCGCACACCAAATTTGAACATTCGAATTTCTACCAGTCTGCAAGAAGAGAACTATCGCGCGGTTCTGCTACCCGCGCACTATGGCTCTACAACGGCCTCGTGCCAATAGGATGTGCGCTGTACCGACTACCAGTTTCGCGTTCAGATGGCGGGGTACCAACCTGCGGCCTCGAAGACAATCATCCGGCCAAATTCGTGTAACTCTCCATAGGTGAAGATTATCGTCTGTTACACGCCCTGATTTTCCCAGTAGTCGCAAACACGGCGAAGTCATCGGGATCAAGGAAGGCCGGGGCTAGCTGAGCGCTAGAACTTCTGGCTATGCTCTCAATGGGAGGGCCAAATGACCGACGAGCCGAAGAAGGAGAAAAAGCCCGGTATTCCGACTGGGAATGCCGGTGAATACTTCGTAATGGGCGAACTGCTTCGGCGTGGATTCGACGCCCAACTAGCCGACCGTAATACGCAGCACTACGACATTTTGGTTGGCCAGCGCGGGAGTCGCAACTTTAAGCCGATTCAGGTCAAGAGCGTCATGGCCTCGCCCTGGCTCTTGAGCCGGGCGAGCATCTCAGGAGTTAACGGGGACATACTCACCATTTACGTCTTGGTCGGCGATCAAAGGGCGCATAAACCGATTCGATACTTCATGGCCAAGGGCGGGCAAGTCGCAGCATATGCCAAGGGTCCAGAGTCGTGGAAAAATCACACGTCGTTAAATCTTAAAGCGCTAGAGCCGTTCGAGAACCAATGGGATACGGTTCGTGCTTATGCGGAACCGGTACCATCCGGTGTACTGTCAACGGGGTGATTTGGACGGCAAACTTCGGGGGAGCGCAGGACAAATAGATTTCGGACCCCCTGCGAACATTCGGTCGTGACGCTCAGTCGCGACTTACAGGCGTGCCGCGACCGTTTCTGCTCTGAGGTGGGTGTAGCGCATCAGCATGCGCACATCCTTGTGCCCGCTGATCAGCGCCACCTCAGGCACGCTCAGCCCCCTCTCGAAGAAACGACTGATGGCTTCGTGTCTCAGGTCATGAAAGCGGAAGTCAGGCATTCCTGCCCACGCTCGGACCCGTTCCCATGCAAGCATCACAGCATTAGCAGTAACGGGGAAAATCGCCCCCTGTCGGTTGGTGCCCAAGCTGCTGAGCGTCGCCAGCGCGTCCCCTGATAGCGGTATGGTCCTTGGCGTGTCGGTCTTGGTTTCGGGGATCAGCAAGGTTCGGCTAGCCTCGTTGAGGTGATGCCACTCGCACTTGACCAACTCGCCACGCCGCATGCCCGTTTGGAGGGCGAAACGGATCAATGCTCGCATCATCGGGCTGCGGAGCTTCTCTAGAGCAGCGTCCACTCGCCCAGTCTCCGCAGTGCTCAGGCGTCGATTGCGAGGCTTGCCGTGTGCGGGCGGCTTGAGTTCAGCCACCGGATTTGAGGGGATCGGGAGAGCCCATTCTTGGCGAGCTAGCCGAAACATATGCCTGAATAGCGCCATTTCCTTTCGTACCGTCGCGGATGCGACCTCGGTCAGTCGCTGGTCACGATAGGCGGCGAACTTGTCTGGCGTGGCTGCGACCAGCGACAGCCGCGCCAAGCTTGTCCTGCGGAGGCACTTGATGCGGGCCGTTTCGTATGTGGCCCCGCGTTTGAGGACCGTCACAGTCCCCAAATACCGTTCTAAAAGATTGTCTACCGTGAGGGTGCGCAAGGGGCGGGTGTCGACCACCGCGTCACCCCGGTCCATTCCTGCTTCAACAGTGCGCGCCCATGCGAGGGCATCGGCCCGCAGAATAAATGTTCTAGAAAGGGCAGGCTGTCCTTGCCGTCGGACCTGTATCTGCCACTTGCCTTTACGTTTACGAAGGGTCGCCATCGATCCAGTCCCACTGTGACACCAGTGTGACCGACCCCTGTTTCCAGTGGCCTCAACGCCCATAAAGCGATGGCGGACCCGGCGAGATTCGAACTCACGACCTCTGCCTTCGGAGGGCAGCGCTCTATCCAGCTGAGCTACGGGTCCGGCGCGGCGGAACATACCGGAGGGACCACCGCGGCGCAATGCGAGGCCTCGAAGGACCGAAAGTCGGTAGTCGACATGCCGGCGGCTCAAGGTTGAACGCTTCATCCCCACTGTTAAGGTCGCCTTCACAAAGGCTGCCTACGCTATTCCCGCGTTGCAGATAAGGTTTTCGGGAGGTCCAACCGTGTCCGATCACGCTCTTCGTCACGCCGTCAACATCAAGGCGGATGCCGCCAAGGTCCACGCCGCCCTCACGACTTTGGAGGGGCTCAAGGGCTGGACCATGGCCGAGGTCTCAGGCGGCGCGGGCGTGGGGAGCCAGTGGACCCTGAAATATGCCGATGGGCCGACCTTCGTCTGGGAAGTGGCGTCGGAGGGCGCCGACACGGTCGTCTGGAAATGCGTCGACGGGCCGGGCGATGCCGCCGGCACCAGCGTCTCGTTCCATCTCGGCCAGACGCCGCACGGACGGGTCCATCTCGCCTTCGCCCATTCCGGATGGCCGCATCAGAAGGGCAACTTCGAGAAGTGCAACGCCCTCTGGGGTATGATGCTGCATCACCTCAGGGCCTTCGCCGAGCACGGACAGACCGCACCGGCCTATTCCTGATTTCCTCTTCATTCGGGTCAGACAATGCAGCAATCCCTTTCCGACTTTGTCGACGCGATGGACAAAGCGGGCTTCCTCGTGCGCATCACCGACGAGGTGCGCGTCGACCAGGTTCCCAAGCTCATGGAAGCCAACCCGACCAAGGCTGTGCTGATCGAGAAGATCAAGGACACCGAATTCTCGGTTCTGGCCAACGCCTATTCCAACCAGGAGATGTTCGCCTGGGCCATGGGCTGCGACAAGACGCGGACCGGCCTCGAGATGGTGGCGCGCTCCAAGGGCCGCGTGAAGTGGGAGACGGTGACGACGGCGCCCTGCAAGGAAGTGATCCTGAAGGGCGACGATGTGGACCTGACCCGCCTGCCGCTGTTCCTGCATCACGATCGCGACGGCCACGCCTACACCAACGACAATCTCTTCATCAGCAAGCATCCCGATACCGGTGTCTACGACTGGGGCATCTACCGCTCGATGTTCCGGACGAAGAACGAGAAGTCGGTCGACATGACCTGCACTTCGCACCGCCAGCGCATCCACGCGATGGCGGCGGCCGCGAAGGGGCAGAACCTCGAGGTCGCGATCGTCCTGGGCGGTCCGACCATCGACAAGATCTCGGCGCTGGTCGGCGTCACCACCGACACCGACGATTTCGAGGTGCTGGGCGCCTTCTATGGCGAGCCGGCCAAGATGATCAAATGCGAGACGATCGACGTGATGGTCCCGGCCAATGCCGAGATCGTGCTCGAATGCGAGCTGATGGCGCTCGAAGGCCTTGTCTACGACGAGGGCCCGTACGGCGAGTTCACCGGCATGTACGGCGGCGGCATCAAGCACAATTATCGCCTCAAGGTGAAGGCGATGACCTACCGCAAGGGCGGCATCTTCCAGCATTGCACGATCGGCGGGCTGCATCCCTGGTACACCGACAACATGTTGCAGCTGCCGGCGATCGAGGCCGACCTGTTCAACGGGCTGAAGCAGGGGGGCATCGACGTGCGCGAGGTGCGCTGTCCGCTGGGCGGCCTGTCCAACATCGCCTATGCCAAGATCCATCCACTGGGCGCCGGCGATTCCAAGCAGGCGCTGGGTATCATGCTGACCTGTTCCAAGCAGGGCCTGCCGAAGATCGCCATGGTGTTCGACACCGACGTCGACATCTGGGACGACCAGGCCGTGCTGGCCGCCATGGCCTACCGTTACATGCCGGACAAGGACACGGTGCGGCTCGACGGGCTCAACACCATGACCGTCGATCCCAAGAGCACGACGCTCGGCATCTCCTCCAAGATCGGCATGGACTGCACGGTGCCGCTGGGACCGGAATGGAACCCCAACGAGTTCGTGCGCAGCACCGTCACCGATCTGGGCGATCCGCCGGCCGGGATGAAGATCATGTCGGAAGACGAGCTGACCAAGGACATGGAGGCGTTCATCCGCGCCGCGCCGCGTGCCTGGCACGACATCCTGAAGCAGTATCACGGCCAACCCTATCCGGTGCTCTACCGGGCGTTTGGCAACCTGCGGCACAGGCTCGGCCGCAGCAACGATCCGCCGTGGTACCGCTACACGCTCTCCGACACACCGTTCTCGTGGGAGGCGAAGCCTGCGCCGCTGAACCACTCGGACCCGCGCCACATCAAGACCAGCGGCTGAGGCACCTCAAATGGCAGCGAGCGAACCCGTGCGGCGCATGGTGGTCGGCATTACCGGCGCGTCGGGAACGGTCTATGGCATCCGCGTGCTCGAGGCGCTGCGGGCGCTGAAGATCGAGAGCCATCTCGTGATCTCCAAGGCGGGCGACCAGACGCGCTCGCTCGAAACCGACGTCTCGGCCGCGGAACTGCGGGCGCTGGCCGACAAGGTCTATGCGCCCGGTGATATCGCGGCTTCGATCTCGAGCGGCTCGTTCCAGACGATGGGCATGATCGTGGCACCCTGCTCGGTGCGCACCCTGAGCGAGATCGCGACGGGGGTGACCTCGGGCCTCGTCTCCCGCGCCGCCGACGTCTGCCTGAAAGAGCGGCGGCGGGTCGTGCTGATGTTCCGCGAGACGCCACTGCATGCCGGCCACATCAAGAGCATGCTGGCCGTCACCGAGATGGGCGCCATCGTCGCGGTGCCGTCGCCGGCCTTCTACACGCGGCCCAAAACCGTCGACGAGATCGTGACGCATTCCGTCGCGCGCGTGCTCGACCTGTTCGGTCTCGACACCAAGACCTTCCCGCGATGGAGCGGTCCCTCGGGCGTGGAGAAGCCGACCATCGCCAAACGCAGGAGTGGCAAATGATGTTGCGACGCCTGACGATCGCTGCCCTGCTGCTGGGGATGGGCTCGGTTTCTGCAGGGTATGCCCAGCAGCCGTCGGACGACGTCCACGTGGTCGAGTCGACACCGGCGGCCCATGCCCGGATCGGCCTCAAGAGCAGCGCCTTCTTCGTGCGCTTCGACCGGCCGGTCGATCACATCAAGTCGACCCTGGTCATCAAGCAGGGCGACAAGGTGGTCGAGCGCCTGCACCCGCGTCTGGAATCGGCCCCGGAAGTGCTGTTCGCTGCTGCGCCGACTCTGCCGCCCGGCAATTACGTGCTGCACTGGGCGGTGATCACGGTGCAGGGAACGAAGGCCAAAGAGGGCGACATCCCCTTCCAGGTCTCCGACCAGTAGGCACGGCGTGCCGCCCGTCCGCTCAAGTCACCTTGAGGATCCTGCGGCCTGCGAAGATCGTGAGGAAAGCGACCGCCACGCCCAGCGCAGCTTCGGCCACCCGGTCGACCAGGATGGGCGGCCACGGAGCGCCGCGGCTGAGGTTGCTCATGCCGATGGCCAGCGGGCAGAAGAAGAGCAGGGCCACGCCGTAGTTGCGCGACACCGCGACCTCTGCGACGGCCTGGCAGACGACGATGATTCCGATAAGCGCGAGAGGGCCGGGTTCGAAGGAGAACAGCAAGGCGGCAATGGTCACGCCGCCCAGGGTACCCAGCATGAGATGGATGGCGCGGTGCCAGACATCCTTGGCGGCCAGTGCCGGCATCAGGGCCGCGACGGTGACCGCCGCCCAGAACGGATGGCCCATGCCCAAGGCGAGCGCCAAAACCCAGGCGGCCAGGATGCCGAGCATGGCAGCTGCCAGCAGGACGAGATGCTGCCGCCGGTCGAGATCGGCGTAGCCCGCAGCGAGGCGGCGGCGCCATCCATCGGGGTCGGGTTCGCCCGGTGGCGCGCCGATACGGTTCAGTACGGCGAGCAGCACCGAGAAGGACGCGCCGCCCGCACCGACCGCGAGGCTAAGCGGCAGGCTTTCCCATTTCGTGGGAATGGCCGCGATGATCAGCAGCACCAGCACGAAGAACATCTCCCCGCGCGGTATCCAGCGCATCGCAGATCCCAGCGTGACGCCGGCGATCACGGTGAGGGCAAGCAGGACGCCCAGCACCGCGAGAGGGGCGTGCGAAGCGGACCAGGCCATGGCGACCGCCATGGTAACGACCAGACCCGTGCCGGCGATGACCTGGCTCTCGACACGCTTTCTCGAGGGTTCGTTGTGGCCGTAGAGCATCGCCAGCCCGCCGAACGCGGCATAGACGGCGAGATCGAGACGGCCGATGACCTCGAGCGCCAGCAGCGGCAGGCCCACCGCCACGGCGACGCGAATGGCTGCCTCGATGTCGTGGCGATGGATATCGGCCAGCAACTTACGCATCACGCTTTGTACTCGCGAACCGCAAGGACGGATTGACCATGCCCTACCAAGATATGCGTGCCTTCCTGACGGCCTTGAAGAACGCGGGCGAACTCGTCGAGATCGATCGGCCGGTCGCCGTGAAATACGATGTCGCAAAGGCCCTCGCCAGGGCAAGCGCGATGCAGGGCCCCGCCCTGATGTTCAAGCAGACCGGGACCGGGTTTCCCCTGGTCGCGGGCGTCTACGGCAACCGCCGGCTGGCGCTGATGGCCTTCGAGGCGACCGAGCAGACGATCCATGAGAAGGTCCTCAAGGGCATCAACACCCCGATCGCGCCCGTCGACTTCGAGGGCACGCCGCCGTGCCAGGAGGTCGTGCTGACGGGCGATGCGATCGATGTCACCAAGCTGCCGGTGCCGATCTACAGCCCGAAGGACGGCGGCCCCTACATCACTGCCGGCATCGTCGTGTCCGAGAATCTCGAGACCGGCGTTCCCGACATCGGAAACTACCGGATGCAGGTCCACGGGCCGAGGGAGCTTGGCGTCTTCTCGGCGTCCAACCATCGCTTCGGCAAGAACATCGCCCATGCCACCCAGATGGGGAAGCAACTGCGCGGCGCGCTGGTGATCGGCGTCGATCCGCTGACCATGTATTCCTGCCAGATACAGTCGAGCGATTCGACCAACGACTGGTTCGTGTCGGGTGGCTTGCGGGGTGCTCCCGTCGAGCTCGCCAAGGCGGTCACCAACGACATGAAGGTGCCGGCCTGGGCCGAGATCGTGATCGAGTTCACCGTCGACACCAACATCCAGAAGGTCGAAGGCCCGCTCGGCGAATATACCGGCTACTACACGCCGGCCTCGCTGAAGCCGGTCGCACAGATCACCGCGATCACCCATCGCAAGGGCGCGATCTTCCAGGGGCTGCTGACCGGCAAGCCGATCACCGAGAACCACGTCCTGAAGCAGATCCCGTTCGAGACCTCGATCCTGCGCCAGCTCCAGGCGCAGTTCCCGACGATCAGCGACGTCTCCATCAACAGCTCGGGCGGCGTGCAGACCTATGTCGTGATCGCCATGAAGCCACGCTACGAAGGGGAGGCGCGCCAGGCGATCCTTGCGGCGATGGCCGGCAACCTTCATCCGAAATGGGTCATCGTCGTCGATCCCGACATCGACATCCGCAACGCCGCCGAGGTCGAATGGGCGCAGTCGTTCCGGGTCAAGCCGAGCCAGGACGTCTTCGTCGTCGACCGCACCGCCGCCGCGCCGCTCGATCCCTACACCAACGGCGGTTACTCCTCCTCGGTCGGCATCGATGCCACCAGGCCGTTCGGCGAGGAATTCCCGGAGGTCTCGGAAGTGCCGGGCTGGAAGGACTTCCCGGTCCCGGAACTCGACGCCGTGAAGCGTAAATAGCCACGCTGACGGCCTGGCGGGCTTGGCGCGGCGGCCGGTTTGGGCGACAGTCCGCGCATAAACCGGGAGGAAGAAACGACATGACCGACCAGAACCGCCGCGGCTTCGTCCGCGCTTCGGGCGCTGCTGCCGCACTCGCCGCCATGGGCCTTGCCGGCCGTGCCGGCGCGCAGGGCACCCCGCCGCTCGAGACCGTGCGCATCATCACCGGCTTTCCGCCGGGCGGCACCTCCGACACGCTGTGCCGTCGCGTCGCCGAGGGGCTGAAGAACACCGCCTATACCAAGGTGGCCCTCGTCGAGAACAAGGCCGGCGCCGGCGGCCAGATCGCCATCCAGTCGATGAAGGGCGCGGCGACCGACGGCAGCGTCATCCTGCAGACGCCGGCCTCGATGCTGATGATCTATCCGCACATCTACAAGAAGCTCAGCTACGATGCCTTCACCGACGTGACCCCGGTGACGCTCGCCTGCACCTTCGATTTCGGCTTCTGCGTCGGCCCGGCCGTGCCCGACAGCGTGAAGAACATCCCGGAGTTCCTGGCCTGGTGCAAAGCCAATCCGGACAAGGCCAACTACGGCTCGCCGGCTGCCGGTTCGGTGCCGCACTTCATCGGCGTGCTGCTGGGTCAGGCGGGCGGCGTCGAGCTGAAGCATGTCGCCTATCGTGGCACACAGCCTGCCGTGCAGGACATGGTCGGCGGCCAGATCCAGGCCGTGTCCGGCCCGGTCGGCGAGTTCACGCAGCAGGTCGCCGCCGGCAAGGCGCGCTTCCTTGGCGTCTCGGGCGCCACCCGCAGCCGCTTCGCACCTGACGTCCCGACCTTCGCCGAGCAGGGCTACAAGGACCTCGTCTTCTCCGAATGGTTCGGCTTCTTCGCCCCGGGCGGCACCTCGGCGCCGGTCGTGATGCGCGCCAACGAAGCGCTTCGCGCCGCGCTCGCGCAGAAGGACGTGATCGACGGCCTCGCCGTGATGGGCCTCGAGGTGAAATCCTCGACGCCGCAGGAACTCGGCGCCCTGTTGAAGGAGAGCTACGACCGCTGGGGCCCGATCGTGAAGAAGATCGGGTTTACCGCGGATTCTTGACGCGGCCAATCAGCGGAGCGCGCCACTCCAGTGGCGCTCATGATCGTGAGGCGCCACTGGAGTGGCGCGCTCCTTTGAGGTCAAACCCGCTTCGCGTCGTCGCGCGCGTAGGTCGCGACGGCGCGGTCGACCAGGGTCTTGCGGTCGATCTTGTTCGTTCCCGCGAGCGGCAACTCGTCGACGAACCACACCGCGCGGGGATGGGCGTAGGCGGGGCCATTGTCGAGGGCGAAGCGGCGCAGCGCTTCCTCCGTCGGTGACGTGCCGGGCTTGCGGACGACGAACGCGACCGGGAGCTGGTACTTGATCTCGTCCGGCACCGGCACGACGCAGGCCTGGGCCACGTCGGGATGCCGGCCGAGCAGCTTCTCGACCTCACCGGGATAGACGTTCTCGCCGCCGCACTGGAACATGTCGTCGGCGCGGCCGACGAAGAAGACGAAGCCGTTCTCGTCGCGGCGCATCACGTCGCCGGTGTCGTACCAGCCGTCGATCAGGCGCTTCTTGGTGTCGGCCTCGCGGTTGAGATAGCCGCTCATCAGCGCCGGCGTGCGGATGTGCAGCACGCCCTGCGTCGCGCCGGTCTCGGTGCCGCCGACGAACTTCACCTCGATGTTGGCGCGAGGATAGCCGAGCGAGCCCATGGGCTTGGCGACGCCGTCGGGATGCGGTCCGAAGCCCAGCGGTCCGGATTCCGTGGTGCCCCAGCTGTTGGCCGTCTCGGCATTGGGGAACATCCGGTGCATCTGCTCGAAGAATTCCGCCGTCGAGGGCGCCGAGCCGGTGACCGCCGTCGTGACGCAGCCGAGGTCGGCCTTCGCCAGTTCCTCCGTCTCGCGCATCACCAGCGCGAGCATGGTCGGCACCGAGGTGATCATCGCGACGCGCTGGCGATCGATCGCGCGGATGAAGCCGCGGGCCGTAAAATTGGTCATCAGCACGATCGTGCCGCCGTTGATCATCGCCATCTTGGCGCTGAACAGGCCGTTCATGTGGAACAGCGGCGCGGCGATGATGATCTTCTGGCCCTCGATGCCGGGCCGCTGCTCCGGCGTCGCGCCGGTCGCCCAGAGGTAGCCGCCATGCGTGAGCGGCACGCCCTTGGGCAGGCCGGTCGAGCCCGACGTGTAGAGGATCATGGCGACTTCTTCCGGCGCCATGTCGAACGGCTCGAACGACCCTGCGTCCAGCAAACCGTCGATCTCCTCGATGGCGACGGTCGGCACCAGCGAACCGACCAGCGGCGCGCGCTCGGCGTCGGCGATCGCGAGCTTGATGGCCGAGTCCGTCATGATATGCGCCACGGTCTCGCGCGGCAGCTTGTGATTGACGCAGACCGACACGAGCCCGGCCGCCATGGTGGCCATGTAGAGCACCAGATAGTCGGCGCTGTTGGCCGCGACGATGGCCACGGCCTCGCCGCGCCCGAGCCCACGCTTCAGCAGGCCGCGCGCCAGGGCGGCGATACGGGTGCGCGCTTCGCCGTAGCTCAGGCGAAGCTGTTCGTCGCCCTCGGGCGAGACCTCGATGATGAAGGGCCGGTCGGCGGGCGCCTGCGGGTCGAGGATGGCAGCGAGATTCTGGGGGCTCATGATTTCCTGATTGATCGACGGACGATGGCTCTGCAAGCGACGTGCCGGGTCTCAGCCCCGGCGATGGAATTGCGAGCCGCCATACGACTGGTCGGTCGGCACGATCTCCATGAAGCTCACGTCCATGCGCTGCGGTGCGCCCAGCACGAACATGACCGCTTCGGCGATGTCGGTCGGCTGCAGAGTCTCGAAGCCCTCGTAGAAGCGGCGCCGTCCCTCCTCGCGATCCTCCATCAGGCCGAGATGGGCGCCGGTCTCGACCCGGCCCGGCGAGATCTCGGTCACCCGCACGCCCGACCCGTGCAGGTCGAGGCGCAGCGTCTGGCTGAGATTGTGGATGGCGGCCTTGGTCATGGCATAGACCGGCATGCCGGGCAGCGCCCAGGTGCCCGACGTCGAGCCGAGGTTGACGATGTGGCCGAGCCCGCGCCCCCGCATGCCGGGCACGACGGCGGCCAGGCAGTTGAGGGTGCCGCGCAGGTTCACGTCCATCAGCGTGGCGATGTCGTCGGGCGCGGTCTCCCACGACAGGCCGCCCCGCACCGGGGCGGAGGCGTTGTTGACCAGGATGTCGGCATCGAGCGAGCCCAGGGCGCTCAGCACCGCGTCGCGATGGGAGATGTCGAGGGCCATCGGCCGGCAGCCGGTTTCCCGCGCCAGGTCCGTCAGATCGTCGGCGGAGCGGGCGACGGCATAGACGTCGAGCCCACCGATCGTGAGCTCGCGGACGACGGCCGCGCCGATGCCGCGGCTCGCCCCGGTGACGATGGCGGTACGATAGCGATCGAGAGACACGGCTTCCTCCTTTGCCCGGCCCGAACGGCCGCCTAAAATGCCACCATAGCGCATCGAAGCTGGAGCAAGGCATGGCCAAGAAAGTCTTTCCCGACGGCACCGAGGTGGCGGGCTTCTACGTGCGCACCATCAAGAGCGGTCCATTCGTCTTCGTGTCGGGCACGACCTCGCTCAATCCCAAGGGGCAGGTTCAGGGCAAGGATGCGGCCCAGCAGACGGCGATCACCATGCGCAAGATCGAGGCCGGACTGAAGTCTGCCGGGGCGAAACTGGGCGATCTCGTGCGGACGACGATCTACGTGACCGATATTCGCGACATGGGGGCCGTGACGACGGCCTTGTCCAAGTCGCTGAAGGGGGCGGTGGTCACATCGACGCTGGTGGCCGTGAGCGCCCTTGCCGTGCCGGGGCTGCTGGTCGAAATTGAGGCTACGGCCGTCGTCGATGCGTGATGAGGGGCGACGGCTGATCGGGGAGAGAGTTGGATGAGCGTTAAGAGAGCAGGGTTGCTGGGGCGCCGGCAGGCGCTGATCGGGTCCGTGGGGGCCGTGGGTAGCATGCTGGCGGCGCCGGCGATCGCCCAGCAGCGGGTCAAGTCCGGAACCGTCACCATCGAGCAGGTCCAGGTGGCCTTCTTCGGCAGCGGCAATGTCGGCAGTGGTACGTTGCACTACGAGGGTCGCTACTATCGCTTCTCGGTCGGCGGCCTGGGCGTCGGCGGGTTCGGCGTCTCGAAGATGGAAGCCTATGGCGACGTCTACAATCTGAAGGAACTGCGCCAGTTTCCCGGCGCCTACGGCCAGGCGCGCTACGGCGCGGCCTACGGCGACAAGGGCAAGGGCGAGATGTGGCTGGAAAACACCAACGGCGTGATGATCGACCTGAAGACGCGCCGCCAGGGGCTGGCCGTGTCGCTCGGCGCCGACGCCGTCATCATCGACTTCAAGTGAGGCGGCCATGACGATGTTCAGCCGCGCCCTCGCGGGCGCCCTCGTTTTCCTGGCCGCCGCGCCCGCCTTCGCGCAGGACGAAACACAGACCTTCAATGCCTTCGCGGTGGTGCTTGCCAACGGCTCGGTTGTGCGGGCCGCGGAAAAGCAGCTCGTCGTGGCGGGCAATCTGGCCGGTCCCATGTTCATCGAGACCGACGAGGGGCCGCAGCAGGCCGGCCGCGTGGGCTGCGCGCTGTCGTCGAAGATCGACCAGGAAAGCCGCAAGACCAGCGCTTCGGGTGCCTGCACCTTCACGGCCTACGATGGCGCCACCGGCTGGGGCGAATGGGAGTGTGCCGGCTACGAACTCGTCGGCTGTCGCGGCACGTTCAAACTGACCGGCGGCACGGGCCGCTTCGAGGGCGCGAGCGGGGAGAGCACGCTCATCTGGCGTCCCACGGCCTACGAGCTCAAGAAACAGCTCGACGGGATGGCGCTCGACAATGCCACCGGCATCGTGCTGTGGCGCGAGTTCAAGCTGAAGGGCAAGTAGCCCTCAGCTTGCTGGCGGATAGGGAATCCGGTTGCGCTGGAGGAGCTCCTCCAGCGCCTTGATGCCTTGCTGGTAGCGGCCCTTCTGACAATCGACGCCGGCCCCGAGACGCGCCAGGTTGGGGCCGCCGGAGCCTTCGCCCCGTTGCGTGTTGTAACGGTCGTAGAGCGACCCGAGCTGGGCGCAGCGTGCCGCCAGTTGCGGGTCGGTCTGCTGGGCGCGCGCCGAAGCGGGGGCCAGCACGGCGGCGGCGATGGCGCACGAAACCAGGATACCGAGGCAGGCTTTCATGTCCCGCAGTAGGTCATGAATCGCGCGACCTTGCACCTGTCCGGCGGCGCGAGGTACTGTCGAGGGTCCCTCGAAGGGGCCAAGGGGAGAGAGAATGACGACGCGATCGACGATGCAGTGGATGTTCGTGATGGGCATCGCGGGTCTGGTCGCGGCCTGCGGCATGGCGAAGAGCACGCCCGGCGAGGATCCCCGGACGGAAACGAATGCGACTACGGTGACCTGGACCGACGGCAAGCCCGCCATCGCGATCAGCTGCAAGGAACCCGGCGGTTGTCAGACCCGCGCGGTCGCGATGTGCGGCAGCACGGGCGGCGATTACAAGACGCTGAAGATGGAAAACATGCCGACGCGCGGCGACATGGCGGAGCTGCGCGGCGCCGCTTCGGTCATCATTCGCTGCGGGGCCTAACGCTGGCCTGACCGCTGCGCTTCGATCCCCAGAGGCTCGCCATCTCGGGCAGGGATTTCGAGGCGTCCGCCCCCGACGGGAGCTGGGCCTCGTGATTTGAAATCCACGCCGCGACATCTTCCGTGACGGCCGGTCCCGCCTTGTCGCGCATCAGCAGGTGGTAGCCGTTCTTGTAGAAGGCGAGCTTCGAATCGGGCCGCGGCGGCATGATTGCGATGGCCGCCTTGACCGGTTCCTGCGGCACGATGCGATCGCCCAGCCCGTACATCATGAGATAGGGCTCCTTGACCCGGGCAGCTGATGCGCGTGCGTCATCCATGAGGTCGACCAGCCCGTAGGCCATGTCGAGGCGGGGCTGGCGCAGCATCATCGGGTCGTTGCGCAGCTTGTCGATGGTCTTGGGATTGTCGGTCGGCTTGTAGTCGATCGAGGTCGGGCCGGCGGGCATCCAGGGGATGGTATGGGCGAAGAACCACAGACCGGCGCTGGCCAAGGGTCCGAACGTATCGCGCGAGCGGACGGCCGCCGCCGACAGGATCAGCCCGTCGGATTCGGTCCCGCGATCGGCGGCCACCAGCACCACGGCCCCGCCCATGCTCTCGCCGGCCAGATAGAAGGGCACGCCGGGATGACGGGCCCGCACCAGGGCGGCGACCGTCTTGGCATCGTCGACCAGGGTGTCCGTGCCCGGCCAGCGGCCGCGGGTTGGGCTGTCACCGAAGCCGCGCTGATCGTAGGCGTAGGTGGTGATATCGGCGCCCTCCCAGCTTCCGGCCGGCTCCTCCCAGGCCATGCGGTAGTCGCCGAAGCCGTGCAGGGCCAGGATGACCGCCTTTGGGGCGCCGTTTGCCGCAGGCCAGACCGACAGCGGTAGCGAAGTTCCGTCCGCCGCGACATAACGGTCCTCGGTCAGCCGCGGCGTCTGCACCGCGCCGCCCGCCGGAACGACCGTCGGGGCGCAGGCTGAGAGCATGACCGCGGCCGCGGAGGCCGCTATCATCCGCCGGCGTAACAGGAGTGGGATCGTGACGGAGCCGTTTGAAGTCATCACTGTCGATACTGACCGCGTCGCCTGCGATGGCGGTGGCGGCGCGTTGGGCCATCCCAAAGTGTACCTCAACCTGGGCCCGGAAGGACACGTCGAGTGTCCCTACTGCAGCAGGCTCTACAAGCTGCGCGAAGGCGCACATCCCGCCCACGCTCACTGAGGGATCGACCCCATGAAACAGCTCGGTGAAGGCTGGAACTGGCGCGACCTCAAGGTCGGCGACAAGTTCGTCACCTATGGCCGAACGATCTTCGAGGCCGACCTGCTGAATTTCGTGACCCTTTGCGGCTTTTCCGAGGAGCTGTTCACGAACCGGGAGTACATTCGCGAGCATGCGCCGATGCGCGGCGGCCATCCCGTGCCGGGGGCCCTGGTCTATTCCATGGCCGAAGGTCTGGTGATCCCGACGACTTTGCAGGGAACGGGCCTCGCCTTCCTGTCGATGGGTTTCGATATCAAGGGTCCGACCTACGTCAACGACACGATCCACGTCGAGATCGAGATCACCGAGATCAAGCCGACCTCCAAGGACCCGATGCGCGCGCTGGTGCGGACCACCAACCTGGTGAAGAACCAGAAGGGCGAGACGGTCCTGATCTACACGCCGCTGCGCATGCTTCAGGGAAGCTGACGTCCGATGCCGATGCCGACCGATGCCGAAATCGCCCGCTACCGCGAGGATGGCGCGGTCTGCCTGCGCAACGCCATTCCGCTGGAGTGGATCGAGCGGATGCGCGCGGCGGTGGACGACGACATGAAGACTCCGGGGCCGATGGTGCGGATCAACACGCCGCAGGGCGCGCCCGGCCTGTTCTTCGTCGACTTCCAGCTCTGGCAGCGCCACCCCGCGGCTCGCGCCTTCGTCTATGAATCGCCCGCACGCGAGATCGTGGCGAGCCTCATGGGCTCGAAGGAAGTCGTCTACTATCACGACCATCTGCTGGTGAAGGAGCCGGGCACGCAGGAGCGCACGCCCTGGCATCACGACCAGCCCTACTATCCGATCGACGGCGAGCAGGTCATCTCGCTGTGGACGCCGCTCGACCCAGTCGACCGCGAGACCTGCGTCGAATACGTGAGGGGCTCGCATCGCTGGGGCCGCTGGTTCCAGCCCAAATTCTTCAAGCAGGGCGGCGTCGACCTGCAGGTCCAGGACAGCCGCTTCGAGCCGTTGCCCGATCTCGATGCCGAGCGCGGCAGCCACGAGTTCCTCGCCTGGGACATGGAGCCGGGCGACGTCATCGCCTTCCACGCGCTCACCCTGCATGGCGCCTCGGGCAACCGTTCGAGCGCCCGTCGCCGTCGTGCCTGGGCGACGCGCTGGTGCGGCGACGATGCCCGCTACGGCGCCCGCGCCGGCCAGATCTCGCCGCCCATCCAGGGCCATGGGCTGAAGCCGGGCGACCGGCTCGAATGCGAGACTTTTCCGAAAGTGTGGCCGGCCTAGTCGAGGGAGCACAGCCGGAAAGGCGCGCTCCTAGGAGCCCGAGTCGAAGGCGTCCAGCCACTCGCGGGCATGGTGCAGTTCGCGGAAGATCTTCACCGGGCGGTCGCCCTGGGCCAGCACCTCGAACAGGCTTGCCTGCTGGTAGGCCTCTTCCGTGACTGCGACGATGGCGAGGGGCCCCAACGTGCTGACCTGCATGTAGGCTCGGATGCGGGCACCGATCACCATCATGTCGGCGTCGTTCAACATCACCGTGGCGTGGGTCATGTCGAAGATCTTGCGGTAGGACAGCACGTCGGCGATGGCCACGCCGTCGAGATAGTTTTCGACATCCTTGAGCCGCAGCTCATCGCGCGCGACGGCGATCACGAGGCGGTGCGGCTTGGAGATCGTCCACTGGACCGGCATTGAACCCACTATGCCGGAACGAACGCACGACCGACAAGCGCCCGCGTCTTACGGAACCAGCACGGCCTTGCCGACGACGGTGCGCTCCTCGATCAGGCGAAAAGCCTTCACCCAATCTGCAAGGTCGCAGGTCGCGGCGACCGTTGCCTTGAGCTTTCCTTCGGTGAACCAACGCGTGAGGTCTTTTTGGGCCTCCGCCACCAGCGCACGACGCTTCACGAGCGCCTCCGCTTCCTTCGGCGAGGGAACACCCTTGCCGCCCCAGCCATTCCAGTAGCCGTAGTAGAAGCCGATCACCGTCACGTTCTTGACCAGCAGGATGTTGGCCGGAATCTGCGGGACGGTGCCGCTGGCGAAGCCCATCGGAATGATCCGGCCCTCGGGCGCCACGCACCGCAGCGACGCTTCGAAGGCCGATCCGCCGACCGGATCGTAGATCACGTCGGCGCCGCGCCCGCCGGTCAGGTCGAGCACCTTGGTGCGCAGGTCCTCGGAGCGATAGTCGATCAGGTGATCGGCGCCGGCCTCGCCGGCCGCCTTCAACTTGTCGGCGCCGCCGGCGCTGGCGATCACCACCGCGCCCATGGCCTTGCCGACCTCGATGGCGGTGAGGCCCGAGCCGCCGCCCGCGCCATGCACCAGCAGCACTTCGCCGGGCTGCAGGTTGGCCTTCCACTTCAGGGCGCCATAGGCGGTGGGATAGAGCGTCGGGAAATTGGTCGCCTCGGCGTAGGGCATGATCTCGGGAATCTGCACCAGGTTCGCGGCTGCGGCCGTCGCGTACTCCGCGAAAGCGCCCTGGCTGACGCCCGTCGCGATGCGGTCGCCGACGGCGACATTGGTCACCCCGTCGCCCAGCGCCACGACATGGCCGGCCAGTTCGTTGCCGGGGACGTAGGGCAGGGCGGGCTTGTTCTGGTGCTTGCCCTGTACGCCCAGCATCGCAGCGAAGCTCACGCCGGCGGCGCGGACCCGAACCAGAACCTCGCCCGCCTTTGGCGCGGGCTGGGGAATGTCCTCGACCTTCAGGCTGTCGATCGGACCATAGGCATGACAAACAAGCGCCCGCATATCCCTACCTCTTTGATTACTTCTTGAACTGGCCGTGCCGGCCTTCGCCCTGGGCGAAGCGCGCCGCGCCGCCCTGCGATTCCTGTCGCCTTGCGTCCAGCGACAGTTCCATCTCGCGACGGATCGCCGACGCCTCGTCGCGGTCGAAACTCTCGTAGGCGGACTGCCGATCCGACGTCATGGCGATCGGCGGGAAGCCCGCGATCTGGCGGGCCAGGGTCTCGGCCTCCGCGCGCGTCGTGCCGCGCGCCACCTTTCGTGTGGCCAGCCCGATCGCGATCGCCTCGTCGGCGCCGACGGCGCGGCCGGTCAGCAGCATGTCCATGGCGCGGCCTTGGCCGACGATGCGCGGCAGGCGAACGGTCGTGCCGTCGCTCATCGGCACGCCCCAGCGGCGTGAAAACACACCAAAGGTCGCGGTGTCGTCGACGATGCGGATGTCGCAGAACAGCGCGACCCCCAGCCCGCCGGCGCAGGCATGGCCCTCGATGGCGCCGATCACCGGCTTGGACAGGGGCGCGCGCAGCGGCCCCCGGTCGCTGCCGGCCCAGGGAAAATAGTCGGTACCCGAGCCCAGCTCCTTGAGATCGGCGCCGGCACAGAAGGCGCCGCCCGCGCCGGTCAGCACGGCGACGCGCGCCTCGGCATCGGCCTCGAAGGCGCGCAGGGCATCGGCGAGGCCATGCGCGGCCTCGTTGTCGAGGGCGTTCCGGGCCTGCGGCCGGTTGATGATGATGGTGGTCACTGGCCCCTGGGCCTCGACCACGATTTTCGGCGTGCTCATGCCATCGTCTTAGCGAACCGTGGCGAGCTCGTCTTCAAGCTGGGAGTTGGAGCGGGCCGGTGTGCGGAAGTACCACCAGTTCTTCTGGGCGGTCCAATGTTCCTTGCGGGCGGTGCCGCCGCCCCAGACGCAGCGCTTGAAATCACGCGTCGCGGCCATGAAGGCCCGATCGGCCTCGTCGAGCTTCAGCGCGTGGTCGCCCATCTCCTCGCGGCCGAACATCGGCAGGGCCTCGAGAATCAGCTCGCGCACGTCGACGTCGTTCAGCCAGTTGTCGAGATCGAACGTGTAGTCTTCCCGCTCGAGGCCGCGGGCGAAAGTCGCCCACTGGTCGATCAGTTCCTGAAGGTCGGCCACGTTGGGCGGGCCGGGCGGTGGTGACGTCGGGTTCAATCGTTCCCTCTTTCGGATTGTCGGCGGTAGTAGCGCTCGCCGTCGTTGGGTTTGAAGAAGGTGCGGATGACGCCGTTGGCATTGAAGGCGATGAAGGCGCCGGTGTCACGGTCGAAACGCGTCACGACACCATCGCGCCGCACCGTCTCGAGGATCGGTCCGCCGACCTTGGCGTCGCGCAGGAGCTGCGCCTGTCGAAGATAGTCCTGCTTGGTGATGCGACCGAACTCGCTGCCATGCTTCTGGTAGTGATCGTCGAGGCGGCGCTGGTCGGCGAAGCCTACGCTCGCGCCCCAGCCCTGGCCCGCCTCGCGCGCCTCGGCGGAGATCGCAGGTCCGCGCGCGGCCTCGCGATGGCCGCGTTCTGAAGTCTGGGTCCAGAAGAGGAAGATCGCGACCGCCGCCAGCGCCGCCGTCAGGAGACGGCGCCACGGCACGCCGCGGGAGCGGAGGTTCATGCCTCTATTGTGCGCCGCCTTTGAACCAGCGCGCAATCATGCGGCGCTCGGCATCGGTAATGTTCGTCATGTTACCGGGCGGCATGACGCGCGAGGCGGCCGCCTGCTGGTTGATCGCCGCGGCCATGGCGTGAATTTGCGCGGGCGTCTCGAGCATCAGTCCCTTGGGCGGTGCCAGGAAGCCTTCCTGGGTGGGTTTGGCGGCATGGCAGGGTGTGCAGCGCGCCTGGATGATGGGCTGGACCTCGGCGAAGGCGACCGGGCCGCCGCCGTCGGCGCTGGGACGCGGCAGGGCGAGCAGGGCGGTGAAGGCGATGAAGACGAAGCCCGCGGCCAGCACCAGCGGGTTGGCGTTGCCCTTGTGGCGCTGGACGAACCACACCCGGATCAGGGCGCCGGCAATCGAGATCGTCAGCAGCAGCACCCAGTTCCATTCGTGGCCGTAGAGGCCGGCGTAATGGTTGCTGATCATCGTGAACAGCACGGGCAGTGTGAAATAGGTGTTGTGGACCGAGCGCTGGCGGCCGCGCAGCCCGTGGATCGGATCGGGGATGCGGCCTTCTTCCTTGGCCTTCACCAGCTCGCGCTGGCCGGGGATGATCACGAAGTAGACGTTCAGCACCATGATGGTGCCGAGCATCGCGCCGAAATGGATGTAGGCGCCGCGGCCGGAGAAGATGTGGCAGAGCGCCCAGGCGGCGGCGACGCAGTAGAGGAAGACGAGGCCGCCCAGCACGACCTCGTCCTGGCCCAGGATCGACCGGCAGAGAAAGTCGTAGACCAGCCAGCCCAGCACGAGGAAGCCGAGCCCGATGGCGATCGCCTGCGGTCTCGTCAGCGGCAGGACCGACGGGTCGATCAGCGCGACCTCGGCCCCGTAGTAATAGACGAGGCAGAGCAGGAAGAAGCCGGTGACGAGCGTGGTGTAGGCTTCCCACTTGAACCAATGCAGTTCCGGCGGCAGCCGCTCGGGCGCCACCTTGAACTTCTTGGCCGTGTAGAAGCCGCCACCATGGACTGCCCAGACCTCGCCGCCGATCCCCCTGGCCTCGTCGGCCGGGTCGAGCGGCTTGTGCAGATGGTTGTCCAGCCAGATGAAATAAAAGGAGGCGCCGATCCAGGCGATGCCCACGATCATGTGAGCCCAGCGCAGCAGCAGGTTCAGCCAGTCGACAACGAAAGCAGCGTCCATTCCGTCTCCCCCCTCCCGCCGGGCTCAGTGCGCCGCGTCGTTCTCCCGCCCGGCCGCCGCCGCCTCGGCGGCGGCATCCGCGCTGCCCTTCATACCGTTGAAATAGGCGTTGAGCAGGACCGCGGAAATCGAGGCCAGCAGGATGCCGCTGTGAAGCAGCGGTCCCAGCGCCTTCGGCATCTGGCCGAAGAAGCGCTCCGAGACAAGGGGGATCATACCCAGACCGATGCTG
Source organism: Reyranella sp. (assembly GCF_965279625.1). Lineage (GTDB taxonomy): Bacteria > Pseudomonadota > Alphaproteobacteria > Reyranellales > Reyranellaceae > Reyranella. The sequence continues at coordinate 2,147,690 of NZ_OZ257251.1, read as the reverse complement.
ATCGCCACAATGTAGGCGTTGTTGGGATTGCCGCGGAAATCGACGCGCGAGAGAATCCTGATGCCGGTTGCGCAGACCATGCCGAACATGACGATTCCCGCCCCACCCAGCACGAACTGCGGCACGGAGGCCACGACGGTGGCGATCTTCGGGAACAGGCCGAGCGCCAGCATGATGACGCCGCCCGTCGCAGTGACCCAACGGCTGCGAACGCCGGTGATTCCCACCAGCCCGACATTCTGGGAGAAGGACGTGTAGGGGAAGGTGTTGAAGATGCCGCCGATCAGCGTGCCCAACCCGTCGACCCGCAGCCCGCGCGTCAGATCCTCCTTGTCGATCTTCCGGTCGGTGAGTTCGCCCAGGGCGAGGAACATGCCCGTCGATTCGATCATCACCACGATCATGACGAGACACATGGTGAGGATCGCCAGCGCATCGAACGTCGGCAGACCGAACTGGAACGGATAGACCGGCTCGATCCATCCGGCTTCGGCGACGCCCGCGAAACTCACCTGGCCCAGCAGCATCGCGACGACGAAGCCCGCGACCAGGCCCAGCAGCACGGCGATGTTGGCGAAGAACCCCTTGAGGTATTTCGTGATCCCGAGAATGACCAGCAGGACGAGGAAGGCGACCGAGATGTAGAGCGGATCGCCAAAACGCGGGTTGCCGATGCCGCCGGCTGCCCAGTTGATGCCCACGCGCATCAGCGAGATGCCGATGACCGCGATGATCGTGCCGGTGACGACCGGCGGGAACAGCGGCAGGAGGCGGCTGATGAAAGGCGCGATCACGATGCCGAAGATGCCGGCCGCGATCACCGCCCCGTAGATGCCGAGCAGGCCGATGCGCGGATCGGTGGCCATGGCCAGCATCGGGCCGACGGCGGCGAAGGTCACGCCCATCATCACAGGCAGGCGGATGCCGAACCATCGGAAGCCGATCGACTGGATCAGGGTGACGATGCCACAGGCGAACAGGTCGGCGTTGATGAGGATCGCAATCTGATCCTTCGGCAGCTTAAGCGCGCCACCCAGGATCAGCGGGACGGCGACGGCACCGGCATACATCACCAGGACATGCTGCAGCCCGAGCGGCAGCAGTTTCACGAGCGGCAGCTTTTCGTCCACTGGATGGACGGCGGTCTCGACCATCTGTCTTCTCCCCCGAGTGACGTGTGTCGTTGCAGTGCAGGGAGCAACCCCCGTGCCAATAGGGGATTTCGCCCGGCGCGATCGAATTCGGGCTGGTCTGGCGACGGTTCCGGCGCTAAATCGCCCGTTCAACCTGGGTATCGAGGGGAAACAAAATGGCGGCTCTGGACCTTCCAGCGGGCGTGGTCATCGACGGCGCAATGAAGCCCGGCTTCGAAAAGGTGCTCACCAAGGAGGCCGTCGCCTTCGTCGCCGACCTGCAGCGCAAGTTCAATGCCCGGCGCGAAGAGCTGCTGGCGCTCCGCGTCGAGCGCCAGAAGCGTCTCGATGCCGGTGAGAAGCCGGACTTCCTGCCCGAGACCGCCAAGATCCGCGAGAGCGACTGGACGGTCGCGCCCCTGCCCAAGGACATCCTGGACCGCCGGGTCGAGATCACCGGGCCGGTCGACCGCAAGATGATCATCAACGCGCTGAACTGCGGCGCCAACGTCTTCATGGCCGACTTCGAGGATGCCTCGACCCCGACCTGGGCCAACATGGTCGAGGGCCAGTACAATCTGGCCGACGCCGTCCGCCGCCAGATCGACTATGTCGATCCCAACAGCGGCAAGTCCTACAAGCTGAACGACCAGACGGCCGTGCTGTTCGTGCGGCCGCGCGGCTGGCACCTGCTCGAGAAGCACATGACGGTCGACGGGAAGCCGATGTCGGGCTCGCTGTTCGATTTCGGCTTCTACTTCTTCCACAATGCCAAGGAAGCGCTGTCGCGCGGCACCGGGCCGTATTTCTACCTGCCCAAGCTCGAGAGCCATCTCGAGGCGCGGCTGTGGAACGACGTGTTCGTTGCCGCCCAGGACGCGCTCGGCGTGCCGCAGAAGTCGATCAAGGCCACGGTGCTGATCGAGACGATCGTCGCCACGTTCGAGATGGACGAGATCCTGTGGGAACTGAAGGATCACTCTGCTGGCCTCAACTGCGGCCGCTGGGATTACATCTTCTCCTTCATCAAGAAGTTCCGCGAGCAGGAGTGGGCGGTGCTGCCCGATCGCGGCACGGTCGGCATGACCTCGCACTTCCTGCGCTCCTACAGCCAGCTCGTGATCAAGACCTGCCACCGCCGCGAAGTGCATGCGATGGGCGGCATGGCGGCGCAGATTCCGATCAAGAACGATCCGAAGGCCAACGACGAGGCGATGGGCCGCGTCCATGCCGACAAGAAGCGCGAGGCCGGCGACGGCCATGACGGCACCTGGGTCGCGCATCCCGGCCTGGTGCCGATCGCCAAGGCCGAGTTCGACGCGGTCATGAAGGAAGCCAACCAGATCGCGCGCAAGCGTCAGGACGTGCACGTCACGGCCGCCGACCTGATCCAGATCCCGACGGGTCCGAAGACCGAGGCAGGCCTGCGCCAGAACGTGGCGGTGGGGATCGGCTATGTCGAGGCCTGGCTGCGTGGCATCGGCTGCGTGCCGCTGTTCAACCTGATGGAAGACGCCGCCACCGCCGAGATCAGCCGCGCGCAGGTCTGGCAGTGGGTGCGCCACAACCAGAAGCTCGACGACGGCCGCACCATCACCAAGGAACTCGTCGGCGAGATCGTGCGCGAGGAGAACGACAAGGTAAAGGCGCAGATCGGCGAGGAGGCCTATGCCAAGGGTCGCTACGAGGACGCCGCCCAGCTGATGATCGACCTGGTCGAGCAGCCGCAGTTCTACGAGTTCCTGACCCTGCCGGCCTACGATCGCATCATGGCCGACGAGAAGGCGGCGGCCTGAAGGACAGACGATGATCAAGACCGTTTATGACGTCGCCTCCGCGGGCAAGCCCGGTGCGCCCGCGATCGGCGCGCCGGGCCGGCCGTGGCTCACCTATGGCGACCTGAAGAAGCTGACCGACGATACGCTGGCCACGCTCAACGCCGTCGGCATCGGCCGTGGCGACCGCGTCGCCATGGTGGCGCCGAACGGGCCCGAGATGGCGTCCTCGTTCATCGCCGTCGCGTCGGGCACCAGCTCGGCGCCGCTCAACCCGGCCTATCGCGCCGACGAGTTCGAGTTCTATCTCGACGATCTGAAGCCCAAGGCGGTGATCGTGCAGCAGGGCATGGACAGCCCGGTGCGCGGCATGGCCGAGAAGGTCGGCGTGCCGATCATCGAGCTGATCCCGACCGCCGACGGTCCGGCCGGCAGCTTCACGCTCGACGTGTCTGCGCTGAAGCCGGCGAAGGCCGACAAGCCCGGCACCTCGGTCGACGGCGAGATCGCGCTGGTGCTGCACACGTCGGGCACGACCGCGCGGCCCAAGATCGTGCCGCTGTCGACGGCCAACCTCGCGGCCTCGGCGCGTCACATCGCGGCCTCGCTGGCGCTGACGCCGGCCGACCGCTGCATGAACATCATGCCGCTGTTCCACATCCACGGGCTGATCGCCGCGACACTGTCGTCGCTGGGCGCCGGCGCGGCGGTTTCCTGCACGCCGGGCTTCAACGCGCTGCGTTTCTTCGCCCAGCTCGAAGAGGTGAAGCCCACCTGGTACACGGCGGTGCCGACCATGCACCAGGCGATCCTGACGCGCCTGCGCAGCCATGCCGACGCCGCGAAGGCCGCCAAGCTGCGGTTCATCCGCTCCTCGTCGGCTTCGCTGCCGCCGCAGGTCATGCTCGAACTCGAGGCGGCGTTCGACTGCCCGGTGATCGAGGCCTACGGCATGACCGAGGCCAGCCACCAGATGGCGTCCAACGCGCTGCCGCCCGGCAAGCGCAAGCCGGGCGCCGTCGGCCTGCCGGCGGGTCCGAAGATCGCCATCATGGACGAGGCCGGCCACTTCCTGCCGCAGGGCACGATCGGCGAGGTCGTGATCCAGGGGCCGAACGTCACCGCGGGCTACGACAACAATCCCGACGCCAACCTGAAGGCCTTCGCCGACGGCTGGTTCCGCACCGGCGACCAGGGCCGCTTCGACGAGGATGGCTACCTGTTCCTGACGGGCCGCCTGAAGGAGATCATCAATCGCGGTGGCGAGAAGATCAGCCCGATCGAGGTCGACACCATCCTGATGGATCACCCGGCGGTCGAGCAGGTCGTGACCTTCGCGATTCCCCATCCCATGCTGGGCGAGGATGTCGGCGCGGTCGTCGTGCTGCGCTCGGGCCAGGAAGCGACGGAGCGTGAGCTGCGCGACTTCGTGGCCAAGCACGCCGCCGACTTCAAGGTGCCGCGCAAGGTCGTGTTCGTGAGCGAGATCCCCAAGGGCGCCACGGGCAAGCTGCAGCGCATCGGCCTGGCCGCCAAGCTCGGCCTGGGCGAGGCAAAGGCCTGAGGATCGCACCGTGACCTCGATCTGCGTTTTCGGCGCCGGTGCGATCGGCGGCCTGATGGCGGCCAAGCTCGAAATGGCCGGCACGCCCGTCACCGTGGTGGCGCGCGGCCCTCATGGCGAGGCGCTGCGCACCCGGGGCCTCGTCCTGCTGAGCGAAGGCAAGGAGACGGTGACGGAACCCCGCGTCGCCACCGATCCGAAGGAGATCGGGCCGCAGGACTATCTCGTGCTGACCCTGAAGGCGCATTCGCTGCTGCCGGCGATGGCGCAGCTCCAGCCGCTGATCGGGCCGAACACCACGATCGTCGCGGCGATCAACGGTGTGCCCTGGTGGTACAGCTACAAACTGGGCGGCGAGTTCGAAGGCAAGCGCATCGAGTCGGTCGATCCCGACGGGGCACTCACGGCCGCGCTGCCGCCGTCCCAGGTGCTGGGCAGCATCGTCTATCCGGCCGCCGACGTGGTCGAGCCCGGCGTGATCCACCACACCTACGGCGACCGCTTCACGCTCGGCGAGCCGGACGGCAGCCGCAGCGAACGTGCAGCGAAGCTGTCGGAGCTGCTGATCAAGGCCGGTCTCAAGGCACCGGTGCGCCCGCGCATCCGCGACGAGCTGTGGGTCAAGCTCTGGGGCAACATGGCCTTCAACCCGATCAGCGCGCTGACCGGTGCGACCCTCGACAAGGTGATCGGCGATGCCGGCACGCATGCCGTCTGCCGCGCCTTGATGGTCGAGGGCCAGGCCGTCGCCGAGAAGCTCGGCGTGAAGTTCGCCATCAACGTCGACAAGCGGATTGCCGGCGGTGCCGAAGTGGGGTCCCACAAGACCTCGATGCTGCAGGACCTCGAACGCGGCCGTCCGCTCGAGATCGAGGCGCTGCTGGGCGCCGTCGTCGAGATGTCGGAATGGGTCGGTGTCGACATGCCGATCGGCCGCAGCGTGCTGGCGCTGGTCCGCCAGCGCGCCGCGATGCGCTGAGGTGATGGGGCGCTGATATGGAGAAGGTCGAGCTCGTCTTCGACCCCGACAACGCGCGCGCCGCGGGCTATGTGGGCGAACGTCTTTCGACGTTCAATGCGAGCCGCACCGGCAGGTCCGACTACTACCCCTGCAAGATTTTCCTGAAGGGCGAGAAGGGCGAAACCCTGGGCGGCCTTCTCGGCTACGTCTGGTCGGACTGGCTGTTCGTGTCGATCCTCTGGGTCGACGAGGCGCTGCGCGGCCAAGGCCACGCCACGCGTCTCATGGACGCCGCCGAAGACTATGCCCGCCAGCGCGGCTGCCACTCGGCGCACCTCGACACCCACACCTGGCAGGCCCGCCCGTTCTACGAGAAGCGCGGCTACGAAGTCTTCGCCACCCTCGACGACTTTCCGCCGGGCCATAAGAAGTTCTTCCTGAAGAAGAGCCTCTAGCGGGCTGCGGGAATGTCGGAATTCCGGCGCATAAACGAAACAAACGAAATAAACGAAACAAACGAAGCCGATGTCGCACCCCCTGTATCCCGTGTCGGGGTGCCCCTTGGCGCAACAATGTTGCTCGCGAGTGCTTCTGAAAGACCTGTTTCAACGGCCTGTTAGGCGAGCGGAAGTAGGTTGAGCCAAGGGGATGTAAATAATCCCATCGTCTCGACCGGAGCCTCGCGGAGCGAGGCGGGGCGGAGAGACCTTCCCTCTACGATTTGCCGGCTTTTTGTTGAAGCGAGGTCTCTCCGGTACGCGCCTGCGGCGCTCGGGTCGAGACGACGGAATTCATTTGTGCAGCTTGATGATCTCTGCCGCGTCAGCGAACGCCCAGCTCCTTCAACCTCTTGTCGAGCGACAGCAGGTCGGCCCAGCTCTGGCGTTTGCTGGCGGGGGTGCGCAGCAGATAGGCGGGATGGAAGGTGGGCAGCGCCGGGACTTCGCTGCCGTCGTCGAGCGTGAGCGTCGTCCATTTGCCGCGCAGCCGCGTGATGCCCTCGGCCGTGTTCAGCACGGCCTTCACCGCCGTGCCACCGGCCAGCACCACGATCTTGGGCTTGGCGAGCTCGATGTGGCGGCGGGTGAAGGCGAGGCAGATCGCCTGCTCGGACAAAGTCGGCGTGCGGTTGCCCGGCGGCCGCCAGAACAGAATGTTGGTGATGTAGACGTCGCGCTCGCGGCTCATGCCGATGGCGGCAAACATGCGGTCCATGAGCTGGCCGCTGACGCCGACGAACGGCTTGCCGAGCCGATCCTCGTCGGCGCCCGGCGCTTCGCCGACGATCATCACCGGCGCGCCGGCCACGCCGTCGGCGAACACCGTGTTCTTGGCCGTGCGCTTCAGGGCGCAGCCCTCGAAGGCGCGCACGGCTTCCTCGAGTTCGGCGATGGTGGTCGCGCGGCGCGAGACCTCGCGCGCGTCTTCGGCGAGCTGCGGCGATTCCAGCGGCACGGGCGCGCGCACGACCGCCGGTGCGGCCGGCGCGCGGATCGGTGTCGGCGCGGTCGGTGACGAAGCGACAGGTGTCGACGCGGCCGGTCCCGCGGTGGCCGCAGGGGCCGCGGCAACGGCGGCCGGCGGCGGAAGCGCGAAGCGGTCGATCGCTTCCTCGCCGATCGTCTCGTCGATCCCGTGATCGACGTACCAGCGCAGCAGCGCGGCGGCGTCCTGCGGAGCGAACGCCGCCTCGGTCATGCCAGGCTCTTGATGAAGGCGCCGAGGATCGGGGCCCACATCGCGGCGTCGGCATGGCTCGCCATATGACCCTTGTCCGACGGCATCTCGACATAGGTGAGATCGACGCCGGCCTTGCGCATGTCGAGCGCATGGGCGGCGCAGTCGGTGAGGTCGAACAGCTTGTCGGTCTTGGAGATGACGTAGAGGACCTTGGTCTGCTTGAGCTGGTCGTACTGCTTGGTGATGTCGAACCCGTCGATCGCGCGGCGCAGGGTGACCAGCGAATGGCCGTCGTAGATCTGCGCCCAGCTCTTGGCGGCGACCTTGGCCTCGGCTTCGCCCTGCCCGTAGTTCAAGAGCGTCTCGTAGCGGATCTGCTCCAGCGCGGCCGGGATGCCGCCGTTCTCGTAGTACCAGCCGCCGTTCCAGTTCGGGTCGCTGGCGAGGCGCTTCTGAAGCGCCTCCAGCCCGCCCAGGCGGCCGGGCGCGCGCGGCGAGGTGACCGAGGCGGCGATGCCCTTCATGAAGCCCGGGTAGGATGCGGCCCACTGGAACGACTGGAAGCCGCCCATCGACGGACCGACCACGGCCACGAGGCTCTTCAGTCCGAGAGAATCGACCAGCAACTTCTGGCTGGCGACCATGTCGCGCAGGGTGATTTCCGGGAAGGTCGGGCCGTAGGGCTTGCCGGTGCCGGGATCGATCGAGTTGGGACCGGAGCTGCCGTGCGCCGAGCCCAGCGCGTTCACCGAAACGACGAAGTGGCGGTCGGTGTCGATGGCCTTGCCCGGCCCGATCAGCCCGTCGAACCAGCCGGCCGCCCCTTCCGTCACGCCGCGGCCGTGTTTGCCGGAGGCATTCTTGCCTGCAGCGTGATGGGACGAGGTATAGCCGTGCACGACCAGGATGGCGTTGTCCTTGGCCGGCGACAGCGTGCCATAGGTTTCGTAGGCAAGTTCGAGGACGGGTAGCGTCTTGCCACTTTCCAGCCTGAAATCGCGTGCAGAGAAGGTCTTGCTCTCGATTTCGATCAACTCAGGCACAGGAATTCCCCTTTTCAGCGGGTGGCGATCCTGCCCCCGACACGCTATCTAAATCAAAGGATTGCCGTCCGACAGGCGCGCGTCCACCGGGAAAATGGAATTGCAGGGCGATACAGCATGACGCGCGAGGCGATGGAATACGACGTGGTGATCGTGGGCGGCGGTCCGGCCGGACTGTCGGCGGCGATTCGCCTGAAGCAGCTCGCCGCCCAGCGCAATCACGAAGTCTCCGTCTGCGTGCTGGAAAAGGGCTCCGAGCTGGGCGCCCACATCCTGTCGGGCGCCGTGGTCGACCCGATCGGCCTCAACGAGCTCATTCCCGACTGGAAGGAAAAGGGCGCACCGCTCGAGACCCAGGTCACCGACGACCAGTTCCTGTTCCTGACCAAGAGCGGCTCCTACCGCTTCCCCAATTTCCTGCTGCCGCGGCTGATGAACAACCACGGCAACTACATCGTCAGCCTGGGCGAGGTCTGCCGCTGGCTCGGCCAGCAGGCCGAGGAGCTGGGCGTCGAGATCTATCCGGGCTTCGCCGCCGCCGAGGTGCTCTACCACGAGGACGGTTCGGTGAAGGGTGTCGCGACCGGCGACATGGGCGTCGGCAAGGACGGCAAGCACAAGGACAGCTACACGCCCGGCATGGAGCTGCACGCCAAGTACACGCTGATCGGCGAAGGCGTCCGCGGCTCGCTCGCCAAGCAGCTGATGGCGAAGTTCGACCTGCGCGACGGCGTCGATCCGCAGAAGTTCGGCATCGGCATCAAGGAACTGTGGCAGGTCGATCCCGCCAATTTCCGCAAGGGCCTCGTGGTCCACTCGCAGGGCTGGCCGCTGTCGGAGACGAACAGCTCGGGCGGTTCGTTCATGTACCATTTCGGCGACAATCTGGTCGCCATCGGCCTCGTGGTGCATCTCAGCTACGAGAACCCGTATCTCTCGCCGTTCGACGAGTTCCAGCGCTTCAAGACCCATCCCGACGTCGCCAAGTATCTCAAGGGCGGCAAGCGGCTGGTCTACGGCTCGCGCGCCATCAACGAAGGCGGGCTGCAGTCGATTCCGAAGCTCACCTTCCCGGGCGGTGCGCTGATCGGCTGCTCGGCCGGCTTCGTCAACGTGCCGCGCATCAAGGGCAGCCATAATGCGGTCAAGAGCGGCATGCTCGCCGCCGAAGCGGCCTTCGAGGCGCTGGCCGGCGGCAAGACCGGCGGCGACGAGCTGATCGCCTATCCGGTGAAGCTGAAGGCGTCATGGGTCTGGAAGGACCTCGACAAGGTGCGCAACGTGAAGCCCGCGCTGAAGTGGGGCACCACGCTCGGCACCCTCTATGGCGGCATGGACATGTGGCTGCACGATCTCGGGCTGCGCGTGCCGTGGACCTTGCGCCACCACAAGGCCGACCATGAGACGCTGCGGCCGGCCAGCGAGTTCCAGCCGATCCAGTATCCCAAGCCCGACGGCGTGATCTCGTTCGACAAGCTGTCCTCGGTGTTCCTGTCGAACACCAACCATGAGGAGGACCAGCCGGTTCATCTGAAGCTGCGCGATCCGTCGATCCCGATCGCCGTGAACCTGCCGCTCTATGCCGAGCCCGCGCAGCGCTACTGCCCGGCCGGAGTCTACGAGGTCGTGACCGCCGACAACGGCCAGCCGCGCTTCCAGATCAACGCGCAGAACTGCGTGCACTGCAAGACGTGCGACATCAAGGATCCCGCGCAGAACATCGATTGGACCGTGCCCGAAGGTGGCGGCGGTCCGAATTACCCCAACATGTGAGCCGTATGAACCGCACCCCCTTTGCGCTGCTTTCGGCAGCGCTGCTGTTCGCTCTTCCTCTCCCCGGCCAGGCCCAGCAGGGCTCGGCCCCGCAAGGCGGCGCCCGCGCGCCGACGACCCGGCCGCCGGCCGTCCAGCCGGGGCAGCGCCTGGCTCCGATCTCGCTGCAGGGTCGCTACCTCGCTGCCCGTGTGGGCGAGCAGGATCACGATTATGAAGCAGCGGCCGAGCAGATGGATCAGGCCCTGGCGCTGACGCCGCTCGATCCGGAACTGATCTATGCCGTGTTCCGCCTGCGCATGTATGCGGGCCGCATCGATTCCGCCGCCGAGCTTGCGCCCGCGGTGCTGGCAACCCGCCCAGGGGACGGTTTCGCCAACCTCGTGATGGCGATCGAGTCGGTCAAGAAGGCGGACTACAAGGCGGCGGAGCGCCAGCTCACGCAGATCGGCGCCGAGAACCAGCTGGGGGCGCTGCGCGAATATGTGATGGCGTGGCTGAAGGCCGGCGACAAGGACTTCGCGGCGGCTCGTTCGTTCCTGTCGCGCCTGAAGCCCGCGGCAGGCGAGCGCGCCGAAGCGCCGGCGCTGGTGATCGAGGCCCAGATCGACGAGATGGCGGGCGACAAGGAAGCCGCCGAGGCGAAGTATCGGCGCGCCATATCGCTCGACCGCAACGGTCTGCGCACCACGATCGCGGTGGCCGAAGGACTGCGGCGGCTTGGCAAGGGCGACGAAGCGCGCGAGATCCTGAAGACTTACGGCGCGCGTTATAGCGACTCCGTCGTCATGGATGGCCTGATGGGCCCCAACGCCCCGATGCCCAAGCCGCCGTCGCCGGCCTCGGGGATCGCCGACATCCTGTTCGACATCGGCGGCATCCTCGCGGCCGACCCGCGCAATCAGCGCACCGACCTTGCTCTGATCTTCTATCAGCTCGCCACTGCGCTGAAGCCCGAGCAGGATTTCGCCTGGCTGATGATCGCCGGCGTCTACGAGCAGTTCGGGCAGGTCCCCAAGGCGATCGCCGCCCTCGGCAAGATCGGCGCGAACTCGCCGCTCTACTGGCAGGCAAGGCTGCGGACGGCGGCACTCGATGCCCAGGAAGACAAGTTCGACCAGGCCGTCGCGCGTCTCAGGACGCTGGTGGCCGAGAAGCCCGACCGTATCGACGCGGCTCTGACCCTGGCCGACCTGCTGCGCGGCAAGGATCGCTTTCCCGAGGCGGTGGCCGCCTACGACACAGCGATCTCCCGCCTCGGCAAGCCCGACGAACGCCACTGGCAGGTCTATTTCGGCCGCGGCATCGTCCTTGAGCGCGTCAAGAACTGGCCCAAGGCCGAAGCCGACATGAAGAAGGCGCTCGAACTGTCGCCCGAGCAGCCCTACGTGCTGAACTATCTCGGCTACAGCTGGATCGACCAAGGCCTGCACCTGCAGGAAGGCATGAAGATGCTGGAGCGCGCGACCGAGCTGCGGCCGGACGACGGCTCCATCACCGACAGTGTGGGCTGGGCCTATTACCGGCTCGGCCAGTTCGAGAAGGCCGTGGAATGGCTGGAGCGTGCGACCGAGCAGAAGGGCGACGACTCGACGATCACCGATCATCTGGCCGACGCCTACTGGCATGTCGGCCGCCGTCGCGAGGCACGCTTCCAGTGGGAGCGCGCGCTGCATCAGAAGCCCGACAAGGACCGTCTGCCGATCATCCAGGACAAGATCGCCAACGGCCTGAACTCGTCGAACGACAAGCCGACCGTCTACGAGAAGGCGGCCGACAGCAAGCAGGGCGGCTGATCGCGGGGTGTCGCTCGCGCGGGCCAAGGTCAATCTCTGGCTGAACGTCGTCGGACGCCGCGCCGACGGCTTTCACCTGCTCGATTCGCTGGTGGCCTTCACCGATCTCGCCGACGATATCGAAGTCACGCCCGCGTCGGATTTGTCGCTGGAGGTGGTGGGGCCTGAAGCGTCCGCGCTCGACGGGGATTCGGACAATCTCGTGCTGAAGGCGGCGCGCCTGCTGGCGGGACGCGCCGGACTGGCGCCGCGCGCTGCGCTGCGTCTCACCAAGCGCATTCCCGTGGCGGCCGGACTGGGGGGCGGCTCGGCCGATGCCGCCGCGACCCTCCTCGCACTGGTCGACCTGTGGCGCGTGGCCATGCCCCCGGAGGAGCTTTTCGACCTGGCCGCCACGCTCGGTGCCGACGTGCTGATGTGCCTTGCCGGACGGCCGGCCCTGGCCACGGGCATTGGCGAGCGCCTCGCCCGCGTGCCTGCCTTGCCGGCCTGCGCCATCCTGCTGGTCAATCCCGGCGTCGCACTGCCCACGCCCGCCGTCTTCCGTGCCAGACAGGGAGGTTTCTCCCCGCCGAGGCCGATCGACGATGGGTGGCGCAATCTTTCGGACTTCGCTCAGGAACTCGCGCGGCGCGGCAACGACCTGACGGACGCGGCGATTTCGCTGCGGCCGGAGGTGGCCGCCGTCCTGGATCGGCTGCGGCACAGCGACGGCGCGGCCCATGTCGCGATGAGCGGGAGCGGGGCCACCTGCTTTGCCCTGTACGGATCCGACGAGGAGGCTCAGCGCGCGGCTTCGCTGCTTCCCGCTGCCTGGTGGCGGCACGTCGGCCGCCTGGCCTGAGCTACGCCCGGGCGCGGTGGCGCACGACGAGCAGCGTCGTCAGGAGAAGCACGGCGCCGGCCTGATGCATCGTCGCGATGGGGATGCTGACGCCGCTCAGGATGGTGGCGATCCCGAGGCCGAGCTGCACGAAGGCCATGCCTGCCGCCGCCAGCGTCTCGGAGCGCGGCGCCCGCCAGGCCATGACCAGCACGCCCAGCACCAGCAGCTTCGCCAGCCAACGGTGGACGAACTGGATAGTCGTGCCGTTCTCGAAGGAGTTGATCCACCACGGTGAGAGGTCGAACAGTCCGGGCGGGATCCAGTAGCCCGACATGTCGGGGAAGGTGCTGTGCGCGGTGCCGGCGCGCAGGCCGGCCATGAAGGCGCCCCAGACCAGCACGATCAGCAGGAAGGCGATCAGCGCCGTCGACTTGCGCGCGGTCTTGCGGTCGTCGCGGCGGACCGGCCGCGGACTGAGTTCGAGGATCAGCCAGACCGTGTAGGCGTAGAGGACGATCGCGAGCAGGAGGTGCGCGGCGAGGCGGTAGTGGCTGACCGAAGGCCGGTCGACGAGACCCGAGGCCACCATTGCCCAGCCCAGCGCACCCTGCAGGCCGCCCAGCACGAGCAGCGAGAACAGGCGCGGCTTCAGATACGGGGTGAGGGCGCCGCGCCACCAGAACCAGGCCAGCGGCAGGGCGAAGACGAGCCCGATGAGCCGGCCCCACAGGCGGTGGATGTACTCCAGCCAGAAGATCTCGCGAAACTCGGGCACCGTGAAGTCGCGGTTCACCAGGCGGCCCTGCGGCGAGGACAGGTACTTCTGCAGCTCCGCCAGCCAACCGGCATCGGAGAGCGGCGGCAGCCAGCCGGTGACCGGCCGCCATTCAACCATCGACAGGCCCGATTCGGTGAGCCGCGTCAGCGCGCCGATCACGATCATGAAGAAAATCATGCCGGCGACGACGATCAGCCACTGGCGCACGGAGGCGGGAACTTGCTGCATGGCCGCCGGAACATGGGGGAAGCGGGGGCCGCCGTCATCAGGCATAAATGTCGCGAAGGACGGCGTCGTCAGGGTGTCTTGCGCTCGCCGTCCGGCTTGTTTAACGGTTCGCATACGAACAATTTTCATCCATCGTTCCGGAACATCGCAATGCATGCGTCCCCGCTGGCCCCGCCGGTCACCTTCGGGTCGAGCTTCAGTGACTTCTACGATCGCGAAGGGCTGGTCGGATTGGACGCCGCCTTCGTCGAGTGGCTGAAGGATGCGAACGTCGACGTCCATGCCCGCCTGATGGCGGCGCGCGCCGCGCCGGACGCGATGGCCGCCAAGGACGAGTCCAATCTGCTGATCGAACTGGCCCGCCCGCTCGAGGATTTCGTCGCGGCGCTGTTCGGGGTCGCCCTCGAAGCGGGCGAACTGCGCGCCCGCCACAGGCGCCTCGCGCCGCTCTACGATTGCAAGCGCCTGTTCGTTCAGCGCTACGTCACCCGCACCCTCAAGCCCGAGGCCGCGCAGGCCCTGGACGGAGCCGCCGTCACGGCCGCGGTGAACCTTCCCGTCTCGTTCGACGCCGGGCTCGAAGCCTGGGAACTGGCTTTCGCGCTCGCGGTTCGGGATCTGATCGGGGCCGAGTTCAAGGTCGAGACGCCGACGCCCGAGGTCGAGGCCCTGACGCGCTACGCCGCCTGGGCGCTGCACCATCCCGAGGGCAAGAAGCGGCATCAGGACGGGCCGCTGTTCAAGGTGCCACACAAGCTCGATTTCGAGCATCTCGTTCCGATCGAGACCGAGATCGTCGACGGCGTCACGCGCATGAAGCTGCCGCGGCCGCTGCTGCGCCATCGCGAGGGTTTTGCCCTGACCGACCAGGGCTTCGACCTCGTGCGCGCGCTCGACCACGCCAATTACTGCATCTGGTGCCACAACCAGGGCAAGGACAGCTGCTCGCGCGGGCTGCGGGATCGCAAGACCGGCGCGTTCCAGAAGTCGCCGTTCGGTGTGACGCTCGCGGGCTGTCCGCTCGAAGAGAAGATCTCGGAGATGAACCTGCTGAAGAGCGAGGGCTTCTCCATCGGCGCGCTGGCGATGGCGGCGGTCGACAATCCGCTGCTGGCGGCCACCGGCCACCGCATCTGCAACGACTGCATGAAGGCCTGCATCTATCAGAAGCAGGAACCGGTCGACATCCCGCAGATCGAGACCCGCACCCTGAAGGACGTGCTGGGCCTGCCCTGGGGCTTCGAGATCTACTCGCTGCTGACGCGCTGGAATCCGCTCAACCTGCGCCGCCCGGTCCCGCGTCCCTCCACGGGACGCACCGTGCTGGTCGTCGGCCTCGGTCCCGCGGGCTTCAACCTGGCGCATCACCTGATGAACGATGGCCACACGGTGGTGGGCATCGACGGGCTGAAGATCGAGCCTCTGCCCGAGACGCAGTCGGGCGTTGCAATGGACGGCACGCGCGTGCCGTTCGCGGCGGTGAAGGACGTCGCGACCTTGCGCGAAAATCTCGGCGAGCGGGCGATGGCGGGCTTCGGCGGCGTCGCCGAGTACGGCATCACGGTGCGCTGGGACAAGAACTACCTGAAGATGGTGCGGCTGCTGCTGGAGCGGCGCGCGCAGTTTTCGATGTTCGGCGGTGTGCGCTTCGGTGGCACGGTGACGGTCGAGAGCGCCTTCGCGATGGGCTTCGACCACATCGCGCTCTGCGCCGGCGCGGGCAAGCCCACCGTGCTCGACCTGCCCAACGGCCTGGCGCGCGGCGTGCGCGCGGCGTCGGACTTCCTGATGGCGCTGCAGCTCACGGGCGCGGCCAAGAAGGAGTCCATTGCGAACCTGCAGATTCGCCTGCCAGTCGTGGTGATCGGCGGCGGCCTGACCGCGATCGATACGGCAACTGAATCGCTGGCCTACTATCCGCTGCAGGTCGAGAAGTTCCTCGGCCGCCACGAGACGCTGGTCGCCGAGCGCGGCGAGGCCGCGGTGGGGGCGAACTGGTCTCCCGAGGAGCGTGAGATCGCCCAGGAGTTCCTCTCTCATGCCCACGCGATCCGGGCGGAGCGCGAACAGGCGGCGCGCGAAGGCCGCGAGCCCGCGATCGCCAAGCTGGTCAACGGCTGGGGCGGCGTCTCCCTCGTCTATCGCCGCCGCCTGATCGATTCGCCGTCCTATACGTTGAACCACGAGGAAGTGCTCAAGGCGCTCGAGGAAGACATCCGCTTCGTCGAAGGCCTGTCACCCGTCGCGGTCGAGATCGACGAGGCAGGGCAGGCCAGGGCGCTCAAGGTGGCAGGCGAGCAGAACGGCGTCCCGGTCGAGGCGACGCTCCCGGCCCGCACCATCCTGGTCGCCGCGGGCACGCAGCCCAACACGGTGCTGGCGCGCGAGGATGCGACGCACGCCTTCATCGACGGCAAGTATTTCCGCGCCCTCGACGAGGCCGGCAATCACGTGACACCCGAGCGCGTCTGCAAGCCCGGCGACGTGCGCGTATTGATGTACCGCCACGCCGACGATCGCTTCATGTCGTTCTTCGGCGACCTGCATCCCTCGTTCGCCGGCAACGTCGTGAAGGCGATGGGCGGGGCCAAGCAGGGCTATCCGGTGCTGACGCGGGCGATGACGGCGCTGCCGCCGGCCCGGCGCACCCCGGCGGAGATTCTCGACGAGGCCAACCGTTCGTGGCGCGCCCGCGTGGTCCGCGTCGACCGGCTGACGCCCACCATCATCGAAGTCATCGTCGAGGCGCCGGCGGCCGCTCGCAATTTCGAGCCCGGCCAGTTCTATCGCCTGCAGAACTATGAAGCGCGCTCGCTGCGGGCCGAGGGCACGCTCCTCACCATGGAGGGCCTCGCGCTCACCGGCGCGTGGGTCGACAAGGACAAGGGTCTGCTGTCGATGATCGCCTTGGAAATGGGCGGCTCGTCCGACCTGTGCGCGATGCTGAAGCCGGGCGAGCCGGTGATCGTCATGGGACCGACCGGCGCGCCGACCGAGATCGAGCCGGGCGAGACCGTCGTGCTGGTGGGCGGCGGCCTCGGCAACGCCGTGCTGTTCTCGATCGGCCAGGCCTTCCGCAAGGCCGGCAGCAAGGTGCTCTACTTCGCCGGCTACAAGCGCATGATCGACCGCTACAAGGTCGAGGAGATCGAGGCCGCGGCCGACGTCGTCGTCTGGTGCTGCGACGAGGCGCCGGGCTTCGCACCGGGCCGGCCGCAGGACAAGTCGGTCGTCACCAACATCGTCGAGGCGATGCGCCTCTACGCGTCGGGCGAACTCGGCGACCAGCCGATTCCCTACAGTGCCGCCGATCGCATCGTGGCCATCGGCTCCGACGGCATGATGAACGCGGTGCGCCTGGCGCGGCATGCCGCGTTGAAGCCGTACCTCAAGCCCGAGCACGTGGCCTTCGGCTCGATCAACTCCCCAATGCAATGCATGATGAAGGAGATCTGCGCCCAGTGCCTGCAGCTGCACAGGGATCCGGAGACCGGCAAGGAGACGGTGGTCTTCTCCTGCTTCAACCAGGACCAGCGGCTCGACCTGGTCGATTTCAACAATCTGCGCCAGCGCCTGCGCCAGAACTCCGTGCAGGAAAAGATCGGCGCCCTCTGGATCGACCGCTCGCTGCGCCAGCTCGGGGTGCGCGGCTAGACGAAGATCTTCCGCGCCACGATCACCAGCAGGGCGAACGATGCCACGACGATCACCAGCAGCGTGAGCACGATGCCGGCCGCGCGGCCGGGATTGGTGTCCGCCGTCCGGGCGAGCCCGAAGGCATGCGCCAGGCGGGCGACGATGAAGCCGATGCCCAGCGCGTGCACCAGCACCCGCGAGCCGCCGTTGATCTCGATCAGTGCCAGCAGGACCAGCACCAGCGCGGCATACTCGGCGAAGTTTCCGAACACCCGGCTCATGCGGCTCATTGCGGCATCGCCGCCGTCGCCGAGGCTGACGCGGCTCCGGAAGCGCTGACGGATCACCAGGGCGGCGAGCAGCACGCACAGGAGCCCGGTGAGGGCGGCATAGAAGGCGGTGACGAACGGCAGGGCCGGCATTGCCATGAGGGTTCTCCTAGGGAGCGCGCACGAAGCGGAACAGGACCTTGTCCTGGCTGTAATAGCGCAGCTGGTCCACGACCTTGGGAAAATACTCGCTGCCAACCGTCACCGGCATGAAGGCGTCGAGGTCGAGGGGGCGCACGCCGACATGGAAGCCGGCGTCGCTGAACGCCTTGGCGACATTGTCCAAGGAATGATCGTAGAGCGGGATCGACGACGTTTCGGCGATCACCTTGCGCCAGCGCGGCCAGACGGCGCTGTCCTTGTGGCAGCCCATGGCGGCGACATAGGTCCCGCCCGGCTTCAGCGCCGCCTTGATGTCGTCGGCGTGCGCGGCGAGGTCGGGCAACAGATAGAGAACTTCGTGGCTGAAGGCGAAGTCGAACGTCCGGCCGAGCGCGGACGCACTCTCGCTCAACTCGTAGTCGATCGGACGATGTCCCTTCAGCAGCTCGGCGCGGTCCACCGACTCGCGTGCGATGTCGATCCCGACGGCCGCCTTGAACGGGTGGCGGTCGTACAGCATCCGCAGGAAGCCGCCCTGGTTGCAGCCGTAATCGAGCACGGTCGACGGGCGCAGGTCCTCATGAATCGAAACGTCGATCATGCGCCGCCAGATCGGCGCATGGGCCGCGCCCATGGCTTCCTCGTCGGCGGCGTTGCGGTTCCAGGTGCGGATGATCGAAGGCCGTTGCATCGCTTCCTCCTGTGAGGAAGCGAGCCTATCACGCTCTTCCGCGCCAGGGGTGCACGAGCAGGGGCCCCGCAATCAGGGTGCCGAAGGTGACGATGCCGACGGCGATGGCTGTGAAGACGCCGGGCAAACCCCAGCCGAGATGCTCGATGGCGAACCAGCCGCCCAGCGAGGCCACGAACAGGCGCGTCACGCCGGCGGCGAAGGGCGCCTTCATCCGGCCGGCGCCCTGGCTGGCGAAGGACAAGGTCATGCCGATGCCGAACACGAAGTAGAAGGGCGCGACGCGCGTCACGTAGGCCACGGTGGCGGCAATCACGTCGGGGTCGTTGGTGAACAGGCGGGCCCAGCCTTCCGGGAACAGCGCCACGATCCAGCCGAAGGCGCCGATGCCGAAGCCCGCGACCAGGCTGCCGATCCAGGCGGCGCGGACGGCGCGTCGCCAGTCGTTGGCGCCGGCGGCCACGCCGACGATCGTCGTGAGGCCGGAGCCGATGCCGAAGGCCAGAGGCACCAGCATGAATTCGAGGCGCACGCCGATGCCGTAGCCGGCCAGGGCGGCGATGCCGAAGCGGCCGACCAGCCCTGTGACCAGCATGGCGGTGAGGTTGGCGGTGAAGGCAGAGAAGGAGGCGATGAGACCGACCCGCAGGATCTCCCAGAACAGCCGGCCTTGCAGGGCAATGCCGGTCGTTGCCGGGATGAAGCCCAGTTTACCGCTCCACAGGGCGCGCGCCTGCAACATGGCCGAGACCGCCGATGTCAGCAGTGAGGAGATGGCAGGACCGGCCATGCCCAGGCCCGGCCAGCCGCCGATACCGAGTGCAAGCACATAGGAGAGCGGCACCTGCGCGAGCGAGGAGATCAGCATGTAGCGGCCGGGCGTGGCCGCGTCGCCGCCGCCGCGCAGCAGGGCCGACAGGAAGAAGTTGGCCCAGATGAAGATCGAGCCCGTGAACAGCACGTGGGAGTAGGTAAGGGCATTGCCGAGCGCGGCCCCTTCGCCGCCCAGCATGCGATAGAGCGAGGGCGCGACCGTCCAGGCGAGCAGAGTGAAGAGCAGCGCCAGCGCCGCGCCGAGCACCAGCGCATGCAGCACCAGCGCGCGGGCGTCTGCGGTCCGCCCGGCACCCAGGGTGCGAGCCATGGCGGCCGCCACGCCGCCGCCCATGCCGCCCGCCGCCATCATGGTCATCATCATCATGAGCGGGAAGACGAGCGCAAAGCCCGCCAGGGCGTCGGTTCCCAGCCGGCCGAAGATGAAGGTCTCGGCAATGGCCACGAAGGTCTGCACGATCATGACGGCGGTGGTGGGGGCCGACAGCTTCCACAGGCTCTTGCCGATGGGTGCGGTGAGAAGGGGGTGCGACAGGGCGGGTCTCCAATTGCGTGCATATGCACGATATCAGGCCGCGCCCTCGTGTCACCTTACAAACGCTGCACGAGGCATTAGCCTTCGCGCATGACCCATTCCGAACGCCCCCTCGCCAAGCCCTCGGTCCAGACCGAAAACGACCGTGTCATCGTGACGGAATGGCGCTTCCCGCCCGGCAGCCACACCGGCTGGCACCGACACGATCACGACTATGTCGTGGTGCCCATCACGACGGGCGAACTGCACATCTTCGACGGCAAGGCGACCGTGCCGGCGCCCCTGCGGGCCGGCGTCTCCTATTCCCGCCAGACCGGGGTCGAGCACGACGTCATAAATCCCAACGATTTCGAGTTCGTTTTCGTCGAAATCGAGATCAAGGCCTGACGCTTCCGCCGGGCTGCCCCGCGCCCGCTCGCATTGACTTGGCCCCGTGCAGGGGTCATATGGGGTCCGCCCAGCGGTCCGGCTCGATCCTCGAGCCTTATGAGACTGCTCCAAGTCCAGCGGAAAGAATGGACTAAACTACGGAAATTAAATGAGTTTTGAGAGTTTGGGGCTGAGCGCCCCGGTACTGCAGGCAGTGGCCGACAAGGGCTACACGACGCCTACCCTCATCCAGGAAAAGGCCATCCCCATTGTCCTGATGGGTCGCGATGTGCTCGGATGCGCCCAGACGGGCACCGGAAAGACCGCCTCCTTCGTCCTCCCGATGATCGACATTCTCTCGGAAGGCCGCGCCAAGGCGCGCATGCCGCGCTCGCTCATCCTGGAGCCGACGCGCGAACTGGCCGCCCAGGTGGCCGAAAACTTCGAAATCTACGGCAAGAACCACAAGCTCAACATGGCGCTGCTGATCGGTGGCGTGAGCTTTCCCGACCAGGAGCGGGCGCTGGAACGCGGCGCCGACGTGCTGATCGCCACGCCCGGCCGTCTGCTCGACCATTTCGAGCGCGGCGGCATCCTGCTGAACGACGTCAAGATCCTGGTGATCGACGAAGCCGACCGCATGCTCGACATGGGCTTCATCCCCGACGTCGAGCGCATCGTCGCCACCCTGCCGCCGCTGCGCCAGACCCTGTTCTTCTCGGCCACCATGCCGCCGGAGATCAAGCGCCTGGCCGACCGCTTCCTCAGCAATCCGAAGGAAGTCACGGTCTCGGCGCCGGCCTCGGCCTCGAAGAACATCGTGCAGGGCCTCGTGGTCGTGCAGGAAGACGACAAGCGCGAGGCGCTGCGGGCCCTGATCAAGGAACAGGACATCAAGAACGCGATCGTGTTCTGCAACCGCAAGCGCGACGTGGCGATCCTGCAGACTTCGCTGAAGAAGCACGGCTTCAATGCCGGGGCGCTGCATGGCGACATGAGCCAGCCCGCCCGCATGGAGACGCTGGAGAAGTTCAAGCAGGGCGAGATCCAGATCCTGGTCGCCTCCGACGTCGCCGCCCGCGGCCTCGACATCGTGGCGATGAGCCATGTGTTCAATTTCGACGTGCCGTTCTCGCCCGAGGACTACGTCCATCGCATCGGCCGCACTGGCCGCGCCGGCAACACCGGTCATTCCTTCACCCTGGCCTCGCCCGACGAGGGCGGCCTGGTCGAGGCGATCGAGAAGCTGATCGGCACGACCATCCCGCGGGTCGAAGTCCCGGGTATGGAACTGCTGGCCTTCGAACCATCCGATGGACGCCGTCGCGGCCGTGGCCGCGGCCGTGGTGGTTCCAGCAGCAGCAGCAGCAGTCGTGGCCGCAGCGGCAGCAGCTCCGGCGGTCGTCCGCCGCGCGAGCCGCGTCCTGAGGCTACGCCGCGTGCGGAACGTGAGCCGCGGCCGGAAATGGAAGCTCGTCCCGAGAGCGAGGCGCGTCCGCCGCGTGAAGCGCGTCCCGAGCGCGAAGCCCGCCCGCCGCGCGAGCCGCGGGCCGAGCGTCCGCCTCGTGAGGCCCGTCCGGAGCGAGCCGCGCGCCCCGAGCGCGATCCCCGTCCCGAGCGTGAAGCAAGGCCGTCGCGCGAGCCCCGGTCAGAGCGTCGTCCGGAACGTTCCGATCGTTCGGATCGCGGTCCCCGTCCCGACCGCCGTGATCGTGACGACAGCCCGGCGCCGGTCGGTCTCGGCGATCACGTGCCGGCTTTCCTCGCCCGTCCGACGCGCTAGAATCCCGCGTCGCGGCGGAGGGCGTTGATGCAGACAATTTTCGTCATGGTGAAGTGCGAGCTCGGCAAAGCCTATGAGGTTGCCGACAATGCCGTCGCCGTCGAGCAGGTCTCGGAGGTCTACTCGACCTCCGGGCAATACGATCTCCTGATGAAGTGCTATCTCGACGAGAAGACCGACATCGGCCATTTCGTGACGAGCGAGATCCAGACGCTGCCGGGCGTGAAGGACACTTTCACCCTGATCACCTTCAAGGCGTTTTCCTGAGCACGGCCGTTCCGCGCCGGCATCTCCCGCGGGGCGAGGATTTCCTGCTCCTCCCGCCGTCCTTGCAGCCTTACGCCTACCGCAACGTCGACAAGCTGTTCGCCCATCGTGCGATCCGTCGCGGCTCCCATTCCCGGGAGCTACCGCGCGGGCCTGAGATCGCGCCGGTCTATGTCGCCGGCGGTCGCGAACACGACATCGCCTCGTTCATGGATCGCAACGTGGTCGTGGGCATCCTGGTGATTCATCGCGGCAGGATCGTGCTCGAACGCTACGGCCTCGGCCTCCAGGAGCACGATCGCTGGTCGACCATGTCGACCGTCAAGTCGATGACGGCGATGCTGGTCGGCGCCGCGGTTCATGACGGTGTCATCAAGTCGATCGACGATCCCCTCACAGACTATCTGCCGGCCCTCAGGGGCTCGGCCTATGAAGGCGTGACGTTGCGGCATGTCATGACGATGTCTTCGGGCGTGCGCTGGACCGAGGTCTATCCCGACCGCACGTCCGACGTGAACCGCTACAGCAAGTCGCTGGCCGACAAGGTGCCCGACGGCGTGCTGAAGCTGATGGCCTCGCTGCCACGCGCCCATCCGCCGGGCAGCACCTTTCTCTACAATTCCGGCGATACGTTCCTGTTAGGCGCCGCGCTTACTCGCGCCGTCGGCAAGCCCTTGGCCGACTACATGTCGGAGAAGGTCTGGCAGCCCGCCGGCATGGAATGCGACGCCTTCTATACGCTCGAAAGCGACGACGGGCAGGAGATCGGAGGCAGCCGCGCGGGCATGGTCCTGCGCGACTTCGGCCGCTTCGCCGAGTTCGTGCGTAACGACGGTGTCATCGACGGGAAGCGCGTGCTGCCCGAGGGCTGGATCGACGCGGCGGCGACGCCTGCTTTCAAGGTGCCCGCGCCGGTCGTCCCCGACATCACGCATTACGGCTACAGCTGGTGGCTGGGTGACGGGGTGATGGCCGCACTTGGCCATGCCGGTCAGCGCATCGACATCTATCGCAAGGAAAATCTCTCGGTGGTGACGCTCGCGGCCCTGCCGCAACCGCCTTACGTGCCGCCGACCGACCACGATCGCCGCGCGGAGATCGTCACTTTCACGCAGGCCGTGAGGACGGCCTGCTCGGCCACCAAATGAGAGAGCTGACGATGACGACGACGCCCGCCAAGAAACTCGAACTCTTCGTCGAACGTGTCGTCATGGGCAGCCGCTGGCTACAGGCGCCGCTCTACATCGGACTGGTCTTCGTGCTGGGCGTCGTGGTCGTGAAGTTTCCCTTCAAGATCTGGGAACTGATGCGCAAGGCGCTCACCGCCGAGGAAGCCGATCTCGTGCTGGCCGTGCTGTCGTTGGTCGACCTGATCATGGTCGCCAATCTGGTCGTGATGGTGATCATCTCCGGATATGAAAATTTCGTCAGCCACATCGACGTCGACAGTTCACGCGACAGGCTCGCCTGGTTCGGCAAGCTCGATGCCGGTTCGCTGAAGATCAAGCTCGCAAGCTCGATCGTGGCGATCTCGTCGATCCACCTGCTCCAGCGCTTTCTCGAAGCCGGCGACTACGACAACGGCAAGCTCTATGCGCTGGTCGTCATGCACATGGCGTTCGTGGTGTCGGCCCTGCTGCTGACCTACATCGACAAGATCGCCTCCGACAAGAAGGGGGCGAGCGGGCATTGAGCACCGGGGGCAAGGCGGCACTCGCCATCTGGGTCGACATCGATGCGGCCGACGAGGCCTTCTTCGAGCATTGGCATAGCCGCGAACATCTGCAGGAGCGCGTCTCCTGTCCCGGCTGGCTGCGCGGCAGTCGCTTCAAGGGCCTCACCCGACCTGGCCGCTACCTGTTGTTCTACGATGCCGACAAAGCCGTCGCCTTCGAGAGCGAGACCTATTACGCCCGCCTGCGCAGCCCCAGCGAGATGAGCCGAGCGCTCTTTCCCAAGTTCCGCAACACCTCGCGCACAGTCTGCGCGGTCGAGCAGCGCTGGGGCGAGGGGATCGGCGCGGCCGTCCTGACCTTGCGCATGAAGGCAAGCAACGTCGCGCCCTTCGACAAGCTCGCCTCGCCGGAAACGGCCCGCGTCGACCTGCTCTCCGGCCGTGCCAACATCGGCCAGGCGCAGACGGCTGAAAAGGAACTGCGCGGCGCGCCCGATCAGCAGATCGAACGCGCGCTGGTCGCCTTCTTCTGGTCGGTGGAAGCCGCGCAGGCCGCGCGCGAGAGACACGCCCCCGAGGGCGAAGTCTTCGCCCTCCGGCACACCGTGTCGAAGAGCGATCTCGTCTGACTCATTCTTCTCCTCCCCCGTCATACGGGGGAGGCCGGGAGGGGGAGAGCAACGCGAAGATGTGCCCGTCGGCGAGAGATCAGACCTGTGGCTTTCCCCCTCCGGCCTTCGGCCACCTCCCCCGTTTGACGGGGGAGGAAAGGATCCTCGCTCTTTAGCTAGCCTAATTGATCAGCCCGTAGAACTTGCCGGCATTGGTGCAGGTGATCATCTTCACCTGCTCGGCCGGCACTTCGGCGAACTGTTCCTTGATGTACTTGTCGGAGTGCGGCCACACGCCGTCGCCGTGAGGGTAGTCGGAGCCCCACATCAGGCTCTCCGCGCCCATGTCGTCGATCAGCTTGGCGCCTATTCGGTCGAACTGGAACGTGGCCTTGCACTGGCGGCGCCAGTAGTCCGACGGCTTCATCTTCATGCCGAGATCGTGGAAGCGGTCTTCCCACTCGAAGTCCATGCGGTCGAGCGCGTAGGGGATCCAGCCGCAGCCCGATTCGCCGAAAGCGATGCGGACGTTGGGGAAACGCTCCAGTACGTTGGCGCCCATGATCGCGGCCAGGATGTTCACCAGGTTCATCTGAAAGCCGGAGACCACGGTGAA
This sequence comes from Reyranella sp., assembly GCF_965279625.1. Classification (GTDB taxonomy): domain Bacteria; phylum Pseudomonadota; class Alphaproteobacteria; order Reyranellales; family Reyranellaceae; genus Reyranella. The sequence continues at coordinate 2,122,685 of NZ_OZ257251.1, read as the reverse complement.
GAAAACCGAGCGGCCGACCCGGCCGGGATACTTCTCGATGGTGCCGGGCGGGACGTTGGGGAAGGTGTGGAAGTGCAACGGCAGCTGCACGTCGTTCACCGCCTTCCACAGCGGATCCCACATCGGATGCCACATCGGCTCCATGTCCCAGGAGCAGGAGAGTTCGAGACCCTTGATGCCCATCTTGGCCACCCGGTAGGTCTCCTCGACGGCGGCGTCGATGTCGCCGTAGGGCAGGCAGGCCAGGCCGATGTGACGGTCGGGATAGTGGCTGCAGAAATCCTTCAGCCAGTCGTTGTATATGCGCAGCATCTCATTGCCCGCCTCGCGGTCATTGAGGCGGCTGGCGGCGCCCAGGATGCCGTAGATCACCTCGGCATCAACGCCATCGCGGTCCAGGTCCTTGATGCGCAGGTGCGGATCGGAGATGCGGCGGATGTCCCTGGCGCCGTCGGCATAGAGGCCGGTTTCGGCCATGATGTCGACGCGGCCATGCTTGCCGGGCACGAACTTCGAGCCGGATGGGCCGACGCCGTTCTTGAAGCCGAACGAAGCGCCGTTCTTCGCCACCCACTTCGGCCCGTCGTCGGTGTCGGTGACGTAGGGCATGCGCTCCTTGAGATCGCGCGGCGCCATCGAGGTGAACAGGTCGGGCGGCATCCACGGCAGGTCGAGGTGGCTATCGGCCGAAATGCGCTTGTATTGCATGGCGTTTGGCTCCCTTCGGTTTTTCTGAGGGAATTATGCGCCGTCTGAAAGGCAGAGCAATGCCCCTACTGTTTCGCGGGTCGGCTTGTGTGCTACGGCTCGCACCATGACTGACACCGCTGCTTCCCGAATCGACGGCGACTTCGACTACATCATCGTGGGCGCCGGCTCGGCCGGATGTGTGCTCGCCAACCGACTCTCGGCCGATCCGCGAAACCGCGTCCTCGTGCTCGAGGCGGGCGGCCGCGACAACTGGATCTGGTTCCACATTCCGGCCGGCTATCTCTTTGCGATCGGCAATCCGCGCGCCGACTGGATGTTCCAGACCGAGAAGGAGCCGGGGCTCAACGGCCGCGCGCTGAACTATCCGCGCGGCAAGGTGGTCGGCGGCTGCTCGGCCATCAACGGCATGATCTCGATGCGCGGCCAGGCGCAGGACTACGACCACTGGCGGCAGCTCGGTCTCACCGGTTGGGGCTGGGACGACGTCGCGCCGGTGTTCCGCCGGCTCGACAGTCACTTCCTCGGCGACACCGAGCATCACGGTGCCGGCGGCGAATGGCGGGTCGAGGAATCGCGTGTACGCTGGGAGGTCCTCGACGCGGTGATCAAGGCGGCCAACGAAATGGGCATTCCGCACACCGGGGACTTCAACACCGGCGACAATACCGGCGTCGGCTATTTCCACGTGAACCAGAAGCGCGGCGTGCGCATGTCGGCGGCGCGCGCTTTCCTGAAGCCCGTGCTGAAGCGGCCGAACCTCCGGCTGGAAACCGGTGTGCTGGTCGAGAAGCTTTCGTTCGAGGGCAAGCGCTGCACCGGCGTGCTCTATCGCCAGGACGGCCGCCTGGTCGAGGCAAGGGCGAAGGGTGAGGTCATCCTGGCCGCCGGCGCGGTCGGCTCGCCGCAGATCCTGCAGCTTTCCGGCATCGGCGCGCCCGACTGGCTGGGCGAGGCCGGGATTCCGGTGCTGCACGCGCGCGACGGCGTCGGGCGGAACCTTCAGGACCATCTGCAGCAGCGGGCCATCTATAAGGTCAACGGCGTGAAGACGCTCAACATGACCTATCACTCGCTGATCGGCCGGGCGTTGATGGGCATGCAATATGCATTGCTGCAGAAGGGGCCGCTTACCATGTCGCCCTCGCAGCTCGGCATCTTCACGCGCTCTTCCCCGGATCAGGAAAGGTCGAACATCGAGTTCCATGTGCAGCCTCTGTCGCTCGACAAGTTCGGCGAGCCGCTGCATCGCTTCCCGGCGATCACGGTGAGTGCCTGCAACCTGCGCCCGACTTCGCGCGGCACGATCAGGCTGCGTTCGGCCGATCCGTCGGCCAAGCCCGTCATCGCGCCCAACTATCTTGCGACCTACGAGGACCGCACCGTGGCAGCCGACGCGATCCGCGTGACGCGGCGGCTGATGCGCCAGCCCGCGATGCAGCCCTATCACCCGGAGGAGTATCTGCCCGGCCCCGGTGTCGGCGACGACGATGCATCTCTCGCCAAGGCGGCCGGCGACATCGGCACCACGATCTTCCACCCCGTCGGCACCGCGAAGATGGGGCTGCCGTCGGATCCGCACGCCGTGGTCGACGGGCGGCTGAGGGTCATCGGTCTGCAGGGGCTCCGCGTGGTCGACGCGTCGGTCATGCCGACCATCACGTCGGGCAACACCAACACACCCACGATCATGATCGCCGACAAGGCGGCTGCAATGGTCCTTGCGGACAACAAACAAGGAGGCATGCGTGCGTAACAAGATTCTTGGACTGATCGCGGCGGTCGGCCTTTCGGTGCCGGCCGTTGCCATGGCGCAGCAGCCGACGACGCTGCGGGTCGTGGCTCATTCGGACTTGAAGATCCTCGATCCGATCTGGACCACCGCTTTCATCGTGCGCAACCACGCCTACATGATCTACGACACGCTGTTCGCGCTGGACGGCGAGCTCAAGATCAAGCCGCAGATGGTCGATACGTGGAAGATGAGCGACGACAAGCTCACCTGGACCTTCACGCTGCGCGACGGGCTCGAATTCCATGACGGCCAGCCGGTCACGACCGAGGACGTGATCGCCTCGCTGAAGCGCTGGGCGTCGCGCGACAGCCTGGGCAACATCCTGTGGGCGAAGGTCGCGGAGCTGAAGGCGGTCGATGCCAAGACCTTCCAGATCGTGCTGAAGTCGCCCACGGGCGTCGTGCTGCAGGCGCTGTCAAAGCCGTCGGGCAATCCCTTCATCATGCCCAAGCGCATCGCCGAGACGCCGGGTACGGACCAGATCAAGGAGTTCGTTGGATCGGGCCCGTTCATCTTCAAGACCGATGAATGGAAGCCTGGCGACAAGACCGTCTACGTCAAGAACCCCAAGTACAAGCCGCGGCCCGAGCCCGCGTCGGGTCTGGCCGGCGGCAAGATCGCCAAAGTCGATCGGGTCGAATGGCTCGCCATTCCCGACCAGCAGACCGCGGTGAACGCGCTGCAGGCCGGCGAGATCGATGTCATCGAGGCGCCGCAGCACGACCTCTATCCGCTGCTGAAGAAGGACCGCAACGTCTCGCTGGTGACCACCAACAAGTGGGGCAACCAGTACATCTATCGCTTCAACCAGCTCTTCAAGCCGTTCGACAATGCCAAGAACCGGCAGGCGATGCTCTATGCGCTCAACCAGACGGACTTTCTGAACGGTGTCATCGGCGACCCCGAATACTACACGGTCTGCAAGGCCATGTTCATGTGCGGCGGCCCCTACGAGACGACCGCAGGCTTTGCCGACAAGTACGAGAGCGACTTCGCCAAGGCCAAGCAGCTCCTGGCCGAGGGCGGCTACGACAACACGCCGGTCGTGCTGCTCCATTCGACCGATCTCTACGTGCTGACGAACATGGCGCCGATCGCCAAATCGCTGATGGAGAAGGCCGGCATGAAGGTCGACATGCAGTCGATGGACTGGCAGACGCTGGTCGCGCGCCGCGCCAAGAAGGATGCACCGGACAAGGGCGGCTGGAACGTGCTCATCACCTCCACGTCGGGGGCCGATTCGCTCGATCCGCTGACCTACAGCTTCATCAGCGCAGCCTGTGACAAGGCTTGGTTCGGCTGGCCGTGCGACGCCGAGATCACGCGCCTGCGTGACGCCTTCGCCGACGAGACGGACGAGGTCAAGCGCAAGGAGATCGTCGAGAAGCTCCAGCTCCGCGCCGCCGAGGTTCCGACGCATGCCTTCCTGGGCCAGTACAACAACGCGATGGCCATCCGAAAGAATATCACCGGCAGCGTCGTCTCGCCCGTGCCGGTCTTCTGGAACATCGAAAAGAAGTAGAGGTGTTCCCGCGCGGCCGTCGCTGAGACGCGCGGCGGACGCGGCCGGGTGAATTCCACGTCGACGAGCCGGTCGGGGCAACCGACCCGATAAGGCGGGGCGGTCGAACTTTTCGCAAGGCGGGACGTTGAGGCGGCGCAAGCTTGGTCGGGAGGTGGATGTGGCGACGCAGGAAAGCACGATGATCGCCGCACAGGGAGCCTGGACGAAGGCCGAGTTGGTCGCGCGTCGCATCTATCAACTCGCCATCATGCCGATGCGCTCGGAGAATCATCCAACGTGGGATCCGACATGGCGCGAAGCCATGGAAGCTGGCTTTGTCGCGATTCGCTCGGGCGACGAAAAGAAGATGGATGAGGCACTGATGCGGCTCGAACAGCTCGCGGTCACCTTGTAAAACCACGCCCCTCCGTTCGGAGCAGTACAATAGACTGTGGCCAAATTGCATCACCTAGTGAAGACGGTGAGGCGAGTGGGGCGGCAATGCAACCAAATCGGGGCGGGCGAGTTTTTCTGTTCGTGGTTCCATCAAGAGCGGGGAAATTCGAATGAAGAAACTCTTTGCAGCAGCGGCCTTCGCGGCTCTGGCGCCGGCGGCGGTTCACGCGCAGTCGATCAACGCGCAGGAAGGCTTCTATATCGGCGCCGGCGGCGGCGCGTCCTGGTTCATCGGTTCCAATTCGAATGTGAACACCTGGACTGGCTGGGCGGTCGGCGGCAAGGCGGGTTACGATTTCGTCGGTCCCCGCCTCGAACTCGAAGTCGGCTATGGCCAGATTCCGACGTCGGCCAACATCCCGGGCACGGCGATCAACGGCAAGGTCGGCCAGCTCAACGTGATGGCGAACCTGCTGTACGACTTCATGCCGACCTCGGTCATCACGCCTTACATCGGCGCCGGTGCCGGTGTCGCATTCGTCGACAGCAATTCCTCGCTGGGCAGCACCCAGTTCGCCTATCAGGGCATGCTCGGCGTTGCCTACAACGTGAATGAGCAGCTTCGGTTCACGGTCGAAGGTCGCTACGTCGGCACCACGAACCCGAGCGTCAATACGCCATTCGGCAATGTGACCTTCCAGAACAACAACATCCTGGCCCTGGCCGGCGTGACCTACAAGTTCGTCTCGCCGCCGCCGCCGCCGCCGCCGGCTCCGACGATGGTGGCGCCGCCGTCGTTCATGGTGTTCTTCGACTGGGATCGCGCGAATCTGTCGGCCCAGGCCCTGACCACGATCAAGCAGGCTGCCGACTCCTACAAGCAGAAGGGCAACGCCCGCATCACGGCGACGGGTCACACCGACACATCGGGCACCGAGGCCTACAACATGGCGCTGTCGCTGCGTCGTGCGAACGCCGTCAAGGACGCCCTGGTTCGCGAAGGCGTGCCGGCGACCGCGATCGCGGTGGTTGGCCGTGGCGAGCAGGGCCTGCTGGTCCAGACCGGCCCGAACGTCCGCGAGCCGCAGAACCGCCGCGTCGAAATCGTCATCCAGTAAGACGATCGTTCACGTTGAGACGCCCGCGCCAGCAACCAGCTGGCGCGGTGCGCGTTAGAGGGACGCCGGACCTCACCGTCCGGCCCTCCGGTTGCAGCCTTCCAACCCCTCTCCCCGAGTGGCGTCGGCTGCGACCGGAGACCTGCTGCTCCGGTTGCTTCATCCTTGAATGTAGGCCGGGATCTCCTCGATTGCCGGTTATTTGCATGGGGCCGTCAGAGACCCCTCGGAAGAGGCCGTGTCCGCAGCGTGATCGTTCTGGCCCGCCTTTCCGTACACGCAACCGTGGAACCCTTTATCCGTTCTGTCGCTAACAATTCACGCGCAGGAGACTCTCATGCTGAAGTTCACGAACATCGCTCTCGTTGCGGCTCTCGGCCTGGGTGTCGCCGCATGCGGCAACAACCCGACGGATCGTGCCCTCACCGGCGGCGCAATCGGTGCTGGTACGGGCGCCGTGGTCGGGTCCACCATGGGCTCGCCGGTGGCCGGCGCGGTGGTGGGTGGCCTGGGTGGCGCAGCGATCGGCGCGGCGACGACGCCGCGCAACGACGGCTACTACCGCTAACTTCGCCTCTCTGACGGAAGCGGGGTGGGCACCGAGAGGTGCCCGCCCTTTTTCGTGTGCGGATCGGAGGTGGCAATGCGAAAATGCGAGGCATGGCCCGTCTCTTCACGCGCAATATCGAGGACTTCACCTGCGAGCGTTGCGGCACCGCCGTACAGGGCAACGGTTTCACGAACCATTGCCCGTCCTGCCTGTGCAGCAAACACGTGGACGAGAACCCCGGTGACCGCGCCGCTGACTGCGGCGGGCTGATGGAGCCGATCGCGGTCGAGCAAGCGCGCGGCCGCTACATCATCGTGCACAAGTGCGTGAAGTGCGGCCAGGTGAAGAGAAACAAATCCTCACCCGATGACAGTTCGCGCGCCCTGGTCGAGGTGGCCCGCCGGCGAGCCATGTCTTGAGGGTTTCCGCGAGTTAGGTGCGCAGGCTAGGAAGCAAACGAACGCAGCACCCGGCCGGGCCGCGAAGCCGGGTCGGCGCAGAAGCCGGTCTCGTCGGCAGCCTTCGCGCCGTTGATCCAGACGCCGTGCAGGCCGACCGCGCCAGCGGTGAGGCGGGCGGCGCCGGCCGGCAGGTCGTGGGCGCGGCGCTTCGGGCCGCGCGCCACCGTCGCCGGGTCGAACAGCATCAGGTCGGCGGCGAGGCCCTCGCGCAGCAGGCCGCGATCCTGGATGCCGAACAGCTTTGCCGGCTGACCCGTCAGACGATGCACCGCGTTCGGCAGGTCGAGCACGCCGAGGTCGCGGCTCCAATGGCCCATCAGATGGAGGCCGAAACCGGCGTCACAGAAGAAGGTGAGATGCGCGCCGGCGTCGCTCAGCGAGATGTGGGTGTTGGGGTCAGCGAGGATGCGGCCCACCGCTTCGTCGTCGTTGTGCAGGAGCTGCGCCACGAACATCGTGTCGAGATTCTCCGACAGGGCGAAGTCGAGGATGAAGTCGAGCGGCTCCTTGCCGGCAGCCTTGGCGAGCTGGGCCAGCGTGGCGCCTTCCATCGCGCGGTTCTCGTCCTTCGCCGTCTCGACGACGAACAGCTTGTCCCATTCGCCGTTGAACAGCAGCCGGCCGCGCTTGGCTAAAAGCTCCTCGCGCACCGAGGCGCGCCAGGCCGGATCGCGATAGATCTTCGCGAGCTCGGCCGGATCGTGCGCGGCCATCGCCGGCTTCCACGCCTGCATGCTCTCGAACAGGTAGGGGCTGTGGAAGGTGAAATCCATGCTGAGCGGGCAGCAGGAGGTTTGCGCCACCAGGGTGCGGCCGCGGGCGCGGGCATCGTTCACCTGGTCGAGCGTGGTGAACGCGGCTTCCGGATTCGTGTTGGAATGGAACAGCGCGGCGATCACGACCGGCCGGTTCGACTCGGCGGCCAGTCCCTCGAGATAGGGAATGGTGGTCGTGCGGCCCTTGGTCAGCATGTAGACGCCGGTTCCGCGCTCGCCCATCGCCTTGACCAGCGTGCGCAGCTCGTGGTCGTCCGCAAGGCGCGACGGCATCGGCGTGCCGCCCTCCCCATTGTGCGCTTCCGAGGTCGAGGAGGCGAAACCGACGGCGCCCGCCGCCATCGCCTCGCGCACCAGGTCGGCCATCCGCGTCACCTCGTCCGCACTGGCTGCGCGCTCGGTGGCGTCGCCGCCCATCACGAAGGTACGGATCGCGGAGTGGCCGGCGAAGCAGGCGACATTGGGGCCGACCCCGTTCTTCTCCAGCATGTCGAGATATTGCGGGAAGCTCTCGAAGCCCCAGTTGATGCCGGCGCGCAGCGCGTCGAGCGACATGCCCTCGACATGGGTCAGATGACGCATGGTGAGATCGCGGTCGGCCGGCTTGCAGGGCGCGATGGTGAAGCCGCAATTTCCCAGGATCGCCGTGGTAACGCCCAGTGCCGGCGAGGGATCGACGAAGGGATCCCAAGTGATCTGCGCGTCGTAATGGGTGTGGCCGTCGATGATGCCCGGCGCCAGCGCCAGCCCGTCGGCCTTCACGGTCTCCCGGGCGGCGCCGAGCTTCGGGCCGATGGCGGCGATCCTGCCATCCTTCACGCCGAGGTCGCCCTTGAGGGGCTGGGCGCCCGTACCGTCGTGGATTTCCGCATCCTTGATGACCAGATCGAACATGTTTTTTTCCTCCCGCATTGACCCTAGTCTGTCGCCAAGGAAATGGAACGGGAGGATTGCATGACAGGCATGACGCGGCGCGGGTTCGTGGCTGCAGGCACCGCGGGTGCGGCGTTCGGAATGGCGCCGGCGATCGTCCGCGCGCAGGACTATCCGACCAAGCAGGTCCGGGTGGTGGTGCCCTATCCGGCGGGTGGCGGTACCGACCTGGTGGCGCGCCTCGTCATCCCGCGCCTCGCGGAGCGGTGGAAGCAGACGGTCATCATCGACAACAAGGGCGGCGCCAGCGGCATCCTGGGCAGCGAGATCGTGGCGAAGGCCCCGCCGGATGGCTACACGCTGCTGGTCACGACCAGCGCCCACACGATCAATCCCTACACCACGAAGGTCCTGCCCTACGACACCGAACGCGACTTCACGCCGGTGACGCCGCTGATCGAGGGGGCGCTCGCGCTGATCGGCTCGCCCAAGGCGGGCATGGACTCGATGGAAAAGTTCATGGCGGCGGCGAAGGCCAATCCTGGCAAGTATCAGTTCGGCAGCACCGAGAACACGACCCGCATGGTGGGCGAGCTGTTCCGCGTGAAGAGCGGGCTGCAGATCGAGAACGTGGCCTACAAGGGCGCCGCGCCGATGATGCAGGAGCTGGCCGGCGGCCACATCCCGGTGGGCTTCACCAGCCCGCTCACGGTGATGTCGCACCATCGCGCGGGCACCTTGCGCATGCTGGCGGTGAGCGGCACCAAGCGGTTGCCGGGCCTCGAGGACATCCCGACCATCGCCGAGGCGGGCGCGCCGGGCGTCGACACGACCGCCTGGTTCGCGCTGTTCGGTCCGGGCAAGATGTCGCCCGCGCTCGCCAACAGCATGCGCGACGATGTCGTGGCGGTCCTGGCCGAGCCCGAGATGCAGGCCAAGATCCGCGACCTGTCGAGCCTGCCGGGCGGCGAGGCGCCGGACGCCTTTGCCCAGCGGATCAAAAAGGAGCTGGTGAGCTGGGGCGAAATCGCCAAGCTGGCGGGCATCCAGCCGGAGTGAGCTGGGGCGCGCCACTCCAGTGGCGCGATCATTGTCTGCATCAAACGAAGACGCGCCACTGGAGTGGCGCGCCCCCAGCGGATGAGGTGCGACATGATCCGTCTGTTCGTGATTGTCCTTCTCGTGGCCCTGGGCGGTCCTGCCTGGGCGCAGTCCGTGAGCTTCCCCAGCGTTACCGTCGGCAGCAGCCAGGCCGGACCGGAGGTGAAGGGCTGGGTCTACAAGCCGCCGGGCAACGGACCGTTTCCGGCGATCATCCTGGCGCACAGCTGCGCCGGCACGAACCCGCATACGAACGGCTGGGGCAAGCTGCTGGTGAGCTGGGGCTATCTCGTGCTGGCGCCGGATTCCTTCGGCCCGCGCGGCACCAAGGCCGTGTGCACGACGCCCAACGTGGTGACACCCAACATGCGCGTGGCCGACATCGCGGGCGCGCTCGACTATCTGGCGACGCGGCCCGACGTGGTGAAGGGAAAGGTCGGCATCATCGGCCACAGCCATGGCGGCTCGACGGTGATCCGCTCGGCGCAGAAGAATTTCGGGCTGGCGCAACGCGGCCTGACGGCTGGCGTCGCCTACTATCCCGGCTGCAACCCGCAGTTCGATGGCGGCATCGACATCCCGGTACTGCTGTTGGCGGGGGACAAGGACGACTGGACGCCGGCCGATCGCTGCCGGAGCCTGGTCCTGGGCTTGCGACGCGGCGACCTCGTCGAGGCGGTCTACTACCCCAACGCCTATCACAGCTTCGACTCGAAGGTCGCCGACCGGAACGTGCCGGGAGCGGCGGGCAAGCAGCACCATCTCGCCTATGACACCGTCGCCGCTCCCGACGCGGAGGCGCGGACGAAGGCGTTCTTCGCGAAGTACCTGCGGTAGCGCGCTGCGTCTCCCACCAATAACCTCATCCTGAGGAGGCCGCGCAGCGGCCGTCTCGAAGGATGGGAACGAGCACCGAGTCTGTGGCCCATCCTTCGAGACGCGCGCGATTCGCGCTCCTCAGGATGAGGTCGTGCGTATTTACTACTGAGCCTCCGCCAGACCCATCTGACGGCACAGCAGCACCAGCGTCTCGTAGATCACGTGTGAGCAGAGGTGGGCGGCCATGCCGTTGACGTCCTGCGGCGGGCTCACCGTGTTTACGTCGACGGCCACGATGTTGAGATCCGTGAGGCAGCGCAGCAGGTCGATGCCTTCGCGGGCGCTGAGCCCGCCCCATGAAGGGGTGCAGACGCCGGGCGCGCAGGACGGGTCGAACACGTCCATGTCGAAGCAGAGATAGACCGGCCGCTTGCCGACCTTGTCGCGGAACTCGGCCATGCGCTGGGCGAACCCGCCGCGGATCAACTCGTCGATCGACACGACCTTGTAGCCCAGGCTCATGGCGCGCGGCACCACGCCCTGCGCGTAGGTCGTGCTGCGGATGCCGACATGCCAGGAGAATTCGGGATCGACGAGGCCTTCCTCGGCGACATGGGTGAACTGGGTGGCGGAGTTGTACTTCTCCTCCGAGCCGTAGGGGTACGAATCGGTGTGCGAATCAATGTGGAGCGCGGCCATCTTGGGGTACTTCTTGCCGACGGCGCGGGCGACGGGAACGGTGACCGAGCCGTCGCCGCCGATGGTGATCGGCACCGCGCCGGCCTCGACGATGCGGTCGGCGGCCTGTTCGATCCGCTCGAAGGCATCGACGATCTTTGAGGGCGTGAGTTTCACGTTGCCGCAATCGACCAGACCCAGCGCGGTCGCGGGATCGAAGTCGGCATTGGTCGGATTGAAGCGCCGCATCAACTGCGACTGCTGGCGCACCGAGTCGGGGCCGCCGCGCGCGCCGATGCGCATGTTGGTGCCGCAGTCGAACGGGATGCCGAGGATCGCGGCCTTGTTTGCCGGGCCCGGCCGTCCGTAGGGCACGCCCATGAAGGTCATGGGTAGGGTGAACAGCTCGTCGTCGGACAGACGGTCCATGTCAAAGCTCCGCGGAAAGGAAGTCGTAGGCGACCAGTGTGTGGATCTTTGCGACGGCCAGCAGCTCGTCGACCAGCACATATTCGTCCGCGCCGCCCATGTTGAAGGGCGTGAGGCCCAGCACCACGGTCGGCACGTTGAACATGCGATACCAACGCGAGTCCGAGCCGCCGACCCTCATGTTGACGGCAGGTGTCTCGCCCAGCACTTCGGCGGCGACCGAGGCGGTGCGTGTCACGATCTCATGGCCGGGATCGGTGAAAGAAGGCTCGAAGCGCCGGATCGCCTTCCAGCTCACGCCTTCGAGCGGTCCCAGCCATTCGTCGAGCTTCGCCGCGAGGACATCGGTCGTGATGCCGACCGGCAGGCGGATGTCGGCGCGGGCAATCGCATGCGTGGGCACGAGGTTGGGCGAGGTGCCGCCCTCGATGGTGCCGATGTTTACCGTGACCCTCGACAGCGTGTCGGCTTCGCCGGCGCCCGACAGCGGCTCGGAGATGGGCTTGGCCTTGCCGATCGCCGAGGTGACGACCGGCGGCGATTGGAAGGGCACGTCCTCGAGCTGCTTCAGGTAGTCGAGCGCGGTCCGCAGCCGGTCGATGGCGTTGGTGCCCTTGTGGACATGGGCGCCGTGGGCGGGGGAGCCCGTGGTCTCGATCTCGACCCACATCAGGCCCTTCTCCCCGAACCGCACGACCTTGGGCGAGCCGACATCGCCGCAGATGTTGGCATCGCCGGCGGCATGCGGGAAATTCTGGAGGAGATAGCCCGAGCCCAGCGAGCCCATATTCTCCTCGTCACCGGCCAGGGTGAGCACGATCTCGCCGTCCCAGGCATCGCGGTTTTCGGCCAACAACAAGGCGGCCAGCAGCGAGCAGGCGATGCCGCCCTTCATGTCGCAGACGCCTCGACCGTAGAGCTTGCCGTCCTTCAGCACGCCGCCCAGCGGCGGCACGGTCCAGGGCAGGTTCTCGAGTAGCGGGAAGGTGTCGAGATGGCCGTTGAAGATCAGGCGGCGCCCCGGCGCGCGGCCGCGGATGCGGCCGATCAGCGAGACGATGCGCGGCTCCGGTTCGACCCGCTCGATCTCGATGCCGGGAATCTCGCGCAGCAGCGCTTCGGCCACCGCGGCCACGTCGAACGTGTCGCTCGGCGGGTTGGGCGAGGCGATGGCCACCAGCCGCTGCGTCACTTCGATGAGACGGTCGAGCGAGCCCTCGACGCGGCGCGCCAGTTCGGTACGGACTTTCGACGACATTAGCGGGCCTGCAGCCTTCGTTCCCAGAAGCGGATGGCCATGGCGAGCGGCCAGCAGATGAAGAAGTAGACCACGGCAATGAAGGTGAAGGTCTCGAGCGGCCGGAAGTTGGTGGCCGAGAGCTCCATGCCGCGCCGGGTGATCTCGCTCACCGAGATGACGGCGCCCAGCGAGGAGAACTTGATGAGCTGCACGAAGTTCGAGGCGAGCGGCGGCAGCGTCATGCGGATCGCCTGCGGCAGCACGATGCGGTTGAACGACTGCAGCGGCGTCAGGCCCAGCACCTGCGCGGCCTCGCGATGGCCCTTGGGCACGCTCTGGATACCGGAACGATAGACCTCGGAGATGAAGGAAGCCTGATAGAGGGCGAGGCCGATGATCAGCGCGACCAGGGCCTCGATACGCACGCCGAACACGATCGGCAGCACGTAGTAGACCCACAGGAGCTGCACCAGGATCGGGGTGTTGCGCACGACCTCGCCGATCGAGATGCCGATCCAGCGCAGCACCCGGAAGCGCGACATGTCGAGCAGCGCGATGACCAGCCCGCCGAGCATCGCCAGCACCAGGGTGATGGCCGAGATGATCAGCGTCATCTGCAGGCCGCCCATCAGGAAGTCGAAGCTTCCCCAGACCGTGTCCCAGCGGAATTGGTATTTGAACATCCACTCCTCACTTTTCCTCCCCATTCAAATGGGGAGGTGGCGCCGCTTGCGGCGACGGAGGGGTCATGGCCCCTCCGTCAGCGTAAGACGCTGACGCTCCCCATTTGAATGGGGAGGCAAGCTTGATTACGGCGCGACGATCGGGTCGAGCTTGTGCTTCTTGGCGTACTTCAGCAGCCGTCCGTCGAGCTTGATCGTGTCGACGAACAGGTTGACGTAGTTCAGCCAGATCTGGTCGCCCTGCGGCACGACGTAGGCGTATGGCGTGATGGCCAGCTTCTCGTTGGGCAGGATGTAGGTCGCCCAGTCGAATTCGTCAGTCACTTTGATGGCGGTCGGGAAGTCGGTGATGATGACGTCGACGCGCTGTGCGACCAGCTCGGCCTCACGCGTGTTGGGCGGCGCCACCGAGACGACCTCGGCGTTCTTCACGTAGCCCTTCATGAAGGGCTCCATGTAGCTGCCGAGCGACACCGCGGCCTTCACGCCCTTCTGGTCGATGTCCTTCCATTCCTTGATCTTGCTGTCCTTGCGGGTAACCGCGTAGAGGTTGGTCAGCAGGTACGGCTTGGAGAATTCGACGGCCTGGCCGCGCTTCATCGTGGCGCCGACACCGAACATGCCGATTTCGCACTTGCCGGCCTGCAGATCGGCGATGAACGAACCGAAGCTCGACTCGACGATCTCGAGCTTGGCGTCGAGTTCCTTGGCCAGTTCCTTCGCGAGGTCGGCGTCGATGCCTTCGATCTCGCCGGTCTTGGAGTTGCGGAACGAGATCGAATAGTAGAGCGGGAACTGGCAGACCCGCAGCTTCTTGCTCTTGGTGATCTCGAAGAGACGCGACTGCGTCTGCTGCGCTTGCGCGCCCGTGATCGAAAATGCGCCAACCGTGCCGGCCAGCGCGAGCGCACCCAATATCCTTGCTACACCCATCATCGGTCTCCCTTGTTGACCTTCCCCATCACTCATCCGCGAACTGCTGCAGGAAGCGCTGGGCGCGCTCCGTCTGCGGCGCATCGAAGAACGCCGAACCCGGCGCCGCCTCGACGATCTCGCCTCGATCCATGAACACGGTGCGCGTGCCGACATGGCGCGCGAAGCCCATCTCATGCGTGACCACCAGCATGGTCATGCCCTCGCGCGCGAGCTGGCGCATGACGGCGAGCACTTCGCGGCGGAGCTCGGGATCGAGCGCGCTGGTTGCCTCGTCGAACAGCAGGACCTTGGGCGACATGGCCAAAGCGCGGGCAATCGCCACGCGCTGCTGCTGGCCGCCGGACAGGCGCGCCGGATAGGCGTCGCGCTTCTCGAACAGGTCGACCTTCTTCAGCAGCGACTCGGCGATGGCGACGGCCTTGTCCCTGGGCATCTTCTTCACGCGGATCGGCGCTTCGATCAGGTTCTGGAGCACCGACATGTGCGGCCAAAGATTGAAGTGCTGGAAGACCATGCCGATCTCGGAGCGCACGTCACGGGCGGCGGCCTTGACCTGCTTGTCCGGCGATGGCGTCGAAATGGGCACGCCCTCCATCACCACGCGGCCCTCGCTCGGCTCTTCCAGCAGCGCCAGGCAGCGCAGCAGCGTCGTCTTGCCCGAGCCCGACGGACCCACGACACAGACGACGTCGCGCTCCAGGACTTCCAGCGACACGCGGGTCAATACCTGGTTGGCGCCAAAGCGCTTGGTGATGCCGTCCGCAAGGATGAGAGGGGTGGTGCTGCTCATGACACTCCATAAGCAATTACTATGCCGATGGATTACAGCCTGCCGGATCGGCAGGAGTTTTGCTAGTAGAGTCAGGTAGAATAGACAAAATGATCTATAACGGCTGTTTATAGAGTATGGACGTCAAGCTCCTCGAAGCCTTCCGGGCGGTGGTCGATCACCGCTCCATGACCGCCGCCGCGGGCGCCATGGGTGTGACCCAGCCCGCGGTCAGCACCCAGATCGCGCGTCTGGAGGAGGCGGTTGGCTTCTCCCTGTTCGAGCGCGCCAACGGCCGGCTGAAGCCGACGCCCGAGGGCATGCTGTTCTATGCGGAAGCAAGTCGCGTGCTGGGCGAGGTCGACCGGCTGCAGGCCGCGACGGCGCAGATTCGCGAGGGCCAGTCGGGTCGGCTGACGATCGCCAGCCATCCCTCGGCCGCCATTTCCCTCCTGCCCAACCTCGTGGCGCAGTTCCTCGCCGAGCGTCCCGGCGTGGCGGTGCGGCTGATCTCGCGCCATTCCGACGTGGTGAGCCAGCTCCTGCCGACCGAGAGCTTCGACATCGGCATCGCCGAGCTGCCGATCGACGAAAGCGAGGTTCAGGTCCGGCGTTACGGCATGCGCTGCGTCGCGATCCTGCCGCCGCGCCATGCGCTCGCCTCCTGCAAGGTTCTGACGCCACAACTGCTCGGGCCGCATCCGATGGTGATGCCGGCGCGGTCGCATCAGGTGCCCAACCGCATCCGCAGCGTCTTTTCGGCGGCGGGCGTATCGATCAATGCCGTGGTCGAGGCCGAATTCTTCGCCAGCCTCTGCGGGCTGGTGGCGGCGGGCGCCGGCTGGTCGATCGTCGATCCGCTGTCGGCGCGCAGCTTCGAGCATCTCGGCTTCGTGACGCGGCCCTTCGAACCCGCCGTCACATACGACATCGGCGCCTTCCACCGCCGCGACCGCGAACCTTCGCTTCTGGCGACGGCGTTCCTCGACATGCTCGACGACAAACTGAAAGGGTGAGTACATGCGTCTCGACGCCAACCTGATGGGCCGCCTCGCGGCCGACGAGGCGCTGTGGCGCGACTTCAACGACATCTGCGATTGCGGGGGCCGTCTCTCGGGCACCGAGAGCGAGAAGAAGGCCTTCGCGTTGCTGCGGGAGAGGGTGCGGGCGGCCTCGCCGGCCAATTCGGGCCGGTCGATTCCGGTCCCCTACAATGGCTGGCAGCCCAGGTCGGCGACGCTCGAGCTGCCGGGCGGAGCCTTTGCGCCGTGCCATCCGCTGGTGCGCACCATCGCGACACCGGGCCTCACCGCCGAGGTGATCGACCTTGGGCGCGGCACGCCTGACGAGTTCGAGGCGAACAAGGCGGAGATCGCCGGCCGCATCGTGCTGGTGCGGCACGAGCTGATGTTCGCGGCGGGAACGATCCATCGCCGCCGCAAGTACGACATGGCGCGCGCTCATGGCGCGGTGGGATTCCTGATCGGCGGTCCGCTGGCGGGCCATGTGGTGGCGGGCTCCTCGGGCCGCGACTCGGGCGAGGGCATTCCCGCGCTCGGCATTTCGCCCGAGACGGCGGCGAAGCTGGCGCGCCGTTCGACCGGCTTCCCGTCCGTGACGATCGCCATCGAGACGGCGGAAGGGCCGGCCGAGACCGAAACGCTGGTCTTCGACTATCCCGGCCAGACCGACGAATGGGTGGTGCTGTCGGCGCATGTCGACGGCCACGATCTGGCCGAAAGCGCGATGGACAACGGCACCGGGCTTGCCGCCGTGCTGGCGGTGACGCGGGCGCTGTCGCCGGAAGTCGCGAAGTGGCGGCGCGGGCTGCGGGTGATGTTCTTCAGCGTCGAGGAATGGGCGCTGACCGGCTCGGCGCAATATGTGAAGGCGCTGAGCGAGGCGGAACGCGCGAAGATCGCGCTCAACGTCAATCTCGATTCGGTGGCGGGCAGCCCGAACCTCGCTGCCCTCACCAGCGGCTATGCCGGCGTCGAGCCTTTCCTGTTGGGCGTTGCCGAGGCCAATGGCCAATCCCTGCGCACCGTGCGGCCGCTGATGACCAATTCCGACCACGCGAACTTCGCAGCGGGTGGCATCCCGGCGATCCGGCTGGTGGCGGGCTTCGACGATCCCAACGCCCATCTGCGCGTCGTGCTGACGCCCGCCGACACGCGCGACAAGGTCGCCCAAAGCGAGCTGCGGCAGGCGACGATGCTGACGGCCGCGCTGGTCGCTGCGGCCTGCAATGCCGATCCGGCCGAAGCCGCGCGGTGGCGTGGCTAAACGCTACACCTGACTCTTGAAGCGCTCGATCAGCCAGTGCGCGGCAGGGCCGGGCGGGCTGTCGATGCGGTGCAGTACGCGCAGCGGATAGGTCGCCGCCCACCAGTCGGAGAGATCGAGTTCGACGAGGCGGCCGGCCTCGAGGTCGCCCCTCACCATCGGCGCCGGCATGCTGCCCCAGCCGACGCCGGCCAGCAGCAGCGCGTGCTTGGCGCCGAGATCCGCGAGTCGCCAGGTCTTGGGGCCGACCACGCCGAAATCCTGGCCCTCGGTCAGCTTCGAGCGATCGCTCAGGACGAGCTGGACGTGCTCGCGCGCGGCGCCACGGGCCTGCCCACCGAGACGTGCCAGAGGATGGAAGGGCGCGGCGACCGGCACGAGCTGGACGCCGCCGATGGCGATGCTCTCGGTGCCGCCGGCCGCCACGTTCGGCCCGCTGACGCCGATGGTCGCCATGCCATCGAGAACGAGCTGTGTGACCGCGCCCAGCGTTTCGACATGGAGCCGCAACGGCACGGTCGGGAATGTCGTCTGGAAAGCCTGCAGCGCGTCGACGAGACGGGCGGTCGGCAGCATGACGTCGACGGCGAGCGAGACTTCGGCCTCCAGCCCTTCGAGCAGGCCCTTCACCTTGGCGCGTAGCATGTCGACGCCGTGCGTTACGGCGCGGGCCTCGGCCAGCACGGCCCGCCCGGCCTGGGTCAGCTCGGGCTTGCGGGTGGCGACCCGGTCGAACAGGGGCAGGCCGAGCTGCGCCTCGAGATTGTCGATGGCGTAAGTGATCGCCGAGGTCGCGCGGTTGAGGCGACGGGCGGCGGCAGCAAAGCTGCCGGCATCGACCACGGCAAGCAGGACCTGAAGCTGGGCGAAGGAGGGGGTGCCAGGCGTTGTCGTCATGTCTAAATAACTGAAAAGATCATTCAATATTATACGGATTTTCAGGCAAATGCTCACCCCCTACATAGCCGTCGTACCAAGGAGAGCGGCCATGACGGCTTCGACCATCAGCAAAAGCGGGCGCCAGCTCGTTTCCATCCATGAGGCGTTCCGGACTCTCGAAGGCGACGGGTTCGAAGTGCGCCGCGCCATTCCGTCGAACGCCTACGAGGCGATCGGCCCGTTCATCTTCCTCGACCAGTTCGGCCCGATCGACGTGCGGCCGGGCGAGGCCAAGGGCGCCTCGGCGCATCCGCATGCGGGCATCGAGACCCTGACCCTGCTGCTGGAAGGCAGCCAGACGCACAAGGACAGTCTCGGAAACACCAGCAGCATGAGGCCGGGTGAGGTCCAGTGGATGCGCGCCGGGCGTGGCGTGGTCCACGACGAGAGCCCGGACGAGCAGCTCCGCCGCGAGGGCGGTCACGTCCATGGCGTCCAGCTCTGGATCAACATGCCCAAGGGCGGCAAGCATGCTGAGCCGGCCTATCGCCACGTGAAGGCGTCGGAGATCCCGACCATCACAGCGGACGAGGGGCGGGTCGTGGCGCGGCTCGTGGCAGGAAGCCTGGGTGATCTCCAGGGACCGATCGCGACGTCAGGCGCGCCGTTCGTCGTGCACGCCTCGCTCCGGGACGGTGCCCGCGCGGAGCTTCCTGTGAGCAGCCCGGGCGAACTCGGAATCTACGTGATGGTCGGCGCCGTGCGCGTCGGCGGCGACGAGCGTCGGCTCGACGCGGGCCAGCTCGGACGGCTGACGGCCGGTGATTCTCTCGAGATCACGGCTACGGCCGACAGCGAGATCCTGCTGGTCGGCGGCGACCCTCTCGATGCGCCCATCCTGCGGCACGGGCCGTTCGTGATGAACTCGATCGACGAGCTCGAGCGCGCGGTCCGCGACTATCAGGCCGGCCGGATGGGCCGGATCGCGGCCTGAAGCCTTCCTTTCCTCAACCCCTCAACCGCAACCGACAACTGGAGACTGAAATGACCAAGGTTCTCGTTCTTTACTACTCGACCTACGGCCACATCGAGACGATGGCGGAAGCCATTGCCGCCGGCGCCCGCGAGGCCGGTGCCCAGGTCGACATCAAGCGCGTTCCCGAGACCGTGCCTGAAGCGGTGGCCAAGGCCGCGCACTTCAAGCTCGACCAGAAGGCCCCGGTCGCCAAGATCGAGGATCTCGCCGATTACGACGCGGTGATCATCGGCACCGGCACGCGCTTCGGCCGCATGTCCTCGCAGATGGCGAGCTTCCTCGACCAGGCCGGTGGCCTGTGGGCCAAGGGCGCGCTGAACGGCAAGGTCGGCGGCGCCTTCACCTCGACGGCCACCCAGCATGGCGGCCAGGAGACGACGCTCTTTTCCATCATCACCAACCTTCTGCACTTCGGCATGGTGGTGGTCGGGCTGGACTATGGCCACGCCGGCCAGATGACGATCGACGAGATCACCGGCGGCAGCCCCTATGGCGCCACCACGATCGCCGGCGGCACCGGCCAGCGCCAGCCCTCGGAGAACGAGCTGGTCGGCGCCCGTTACCAGGGCCGCCGGGTCGCGGAGACGGCAAAGAAGCTCGCCGCCTGATTACTCGACGATCTGATCTCGATGAACGGCCCCGGCGTCGCGTCCAGCGACGCCGCGGGGCCGGATCAGCGAGATCAGGCCCGCCACTGCGGCGAGACAGATCAGCAGAAGGATGGCATCGCGGCTGGCGGCGACGAGCGTTGCCGTCGGCAGGTCGAGCGTGCTGCCGCTGCTGCTGCCAAGGGAGAGCGAAAGAAGGGTGGAGGCGCCGGCGATGCCGGTGCTCATGCCCAGCATGCGCATCACGTTCAGGACGCTGCCCGCCTGACCGGTTTCGCCGGCCGGGGCCGCGGACATGATGGCGCTGCTGTTGGGCGAGATGAAGAGGCCCTGGCCGACACCGATGACCGCCAAGGATAGCGTGACCAGCCAGAGATTCGCAGGCGTGCCGTCCAGGAAGAAGTAGAGCGTCGCGAGCCCGGCGATGCAGATCAGCATGCCGAGGCAGGTCGGCAGGCGGGCGCCCAGCCGGTCGTAGAGCATGCCGCCCGCGGGCGCGAGCAGACCCAGCATCACCGGCAGGATCGACAGGCGCAGACCCGCGGCAAGGGCCGTGTCCTGATAGATGCGTACCAAGGCAAAGGGCACGAGGAAGAACACGCCGAACAGCGTGGCGTAGGACGTGAAGTTTGCCAGGTTGCCCAGCAGGAAGGCGGGCTTGGTGAGCAGCTTGAGATCGAGCAAGGGGCTCGCGCTGCGATGCTCGGTGCGCACGAACAGGATGGCGCAGACGGTGCCGACCAGCAGACAGGCGAACAGGATCGGCGAGGTCGGGCCGAGCGCGTGCAGCTCGTTCAGCGCCGCCACGAAGCCGGTCAGCGCCGGCGCGATCAGGATCGCGCCGCGCCAGTCGAAGCGTTCGTGCGTGGGCGGGCTGGCCGTCTGGGGAAGCACGAACCAGCCTAGGATCGCGCCCGCAATGCCCAGCGGCACATTGATCCAGAAGGCCCATTGCCAGCCCAGCGTGTCGAGGATGAAACCGCCGATCGCCGGGCCTGCGCCCAGTCCGACCGCCTGAGCCGCCGACTGAAGGCCCAGGCCGCGGCCGCGTTCTTCGGGTCCCATGATCATGACGACGATGGCGACGCTGTTGGAGGTGATCAGCGCGCCGCCGATCGCCTGCAGCACGCGGAAGAAGATCAGCCAGGGCAGGCTCGTCGCGTAGCCGCACAGGGCCGAGCCCGCGATGAAGAGCAGGAATCCCGCGGTGTAGAGAAGCTTGCGGCCGAACATGTCCGATAGCCGCCCGAAGATCGGCATGAAGGAGGCGAGCGCGAGCAGGTAGGCGACGGCGACCCAGCTCACGCTGGCGAGGCGGGCGCCGAACTCGACCTCGAGCCGCGGCAGCAGCACCTGGGTCATGCTGGCATCGACCTGCCCCATGACGGCGCCGATGCAGACCGTGCCGACGACGAACCAGCGATACGATTTCAGGCGTGCGACCGACCTCAGCGGCGGTGGCTCCCGCCCTTCGAGGGCGGCGGCCCGAAGCGCGCCGAGAGAGAAGGGGCCGGGAGACGCTTCGGTCAAGATTCGATGTCCGCTGCTGCGAAGAGGCGATGCGGCGGAACTATTGGCTTACCAGGTCGGCTTTGTCTCGAATTTCGTCGGCGGCCTGGTCTCACGCGCCGGCGGCGGCACGGTGGCGTCGAACGTGTAGGTCGTGCCGACGGCCGACTGGCTGACGCGATCGCCATAGGCGTTGGCCAGCGCATGCAGCGCCCGCCATCCGGTGCAGTGGCCGGTGATAAACTGTCCAATGTCGAAAGGCTCGAGCGCTTCGACCGTCTGTGGAATGAGACGCTCCATCACGCCGCCGAGATGGAGCCCGCCCATGACCGCGTAGATGGGAATCTCGGGGAACAGGCGCTTCGCCTCGGTGCAGACATTGACGATGCCGGCATGCGAGCAGGCGCTGAACACGACGAGGCCGAGATCGCGCACGTTCACGATCAGCATGCGCTCGTCCATCAGGAATGGGTCGGGCCGCCACTCCTCGGAATTGTCCTTGCGGCAGAGATGGTCCTCACGGCCCTTCTCGAAGGCGCTGACCCGGGGAATCTCGCCGCTGTAGTAGAAGTGGCCGTCGAGCAGGGTGCGCGCCTTGCCGTCGTTGACGACGCGCGCGCCCTGCGTCTCCATCTGGGCGGGCGTGGGCACGCGGGCGGCCGGGAAGATCGTGCCGTCCTGCAGCAGCACGCCGCGTTCGTTGAACATGTCGGGATTGACGTGGACCGCCACGCTGCCCCGGCCGCGGCGCCTGGCGATGGCATCGAGAGCGGCGGGAAGCGCACCCATATGATCCCAGTGGCCGTGCGTCACGGCGATCTCCTCGACCTCGCCGAGATCGATCGCCATGTTGCGACAGTTGCGGATGAAGGCCGCGCCCTCGGTTCCCGTATCGAACAGCAGCGTGTGCTGCTTCGCTCCGATCTTCGTCCTGAGACGCAAGCCGTAGCCGAGATTGGCCACCAGCAGCGTCTCGCCGGAAATCTCCTGCGCGCCGGCCTTCAGGATGTTGGCCATCTCCGACACCGCGAAGGCGGGCTTGCTGGCATAGGTGTCGCTCAGATTGTCGGTGATGACATCGACGATGAGCAAATCGACAGCGGCGAGGTCGGACATAAGGGAAGCCTCCTGTGTCAGCGTGCCGGGACGAGGGAACGGGCGAGATAACGGACGGTCTTGGCGCCGCCATGGATCTCGGCGTGGCCCACTTCGGCGAACCCGAGCGCCGCATGGAAGGCGTCGGATGCCCGGTTGGGCGGGTCGGAGTTCACTTCGCACACGACGCGATCGTGGCCCGCGGCGGCGGCATGGCGGAAAAGATCCTCGTACAGGCGGTTCGCCAGGCCGCGCTTGCGCATGGCCGGGGCGACGACGATGCGGTCGACATAGACGAAGCGCGGGTAGCGCGCGCGGAACCACAGGTAGTTGGGGCTGTCGTAGTCGGCGTCCTGGTCGAAGGCCATGAGGAAGGCGGCGACGTTGCCCGCGCGCCG
This sequence comes from Reyranella sp., assembly GCF_965279625.1. Classification (GTDB taxonomy): domain Bacteria; phylum Pseudomonadota; class Alphaproteobacteria; order Reyranellales; family Reyranellaceae; genus Reyranella. Next base: position 2,100,038 of record NZ_OZ257251.1, on the reverse strand, counting down.
GGCGTAGAAGGCCTGGCCGAGAAGGTGGTTCAGCCGCGGCGCGTCGAGCCAGGAGAGCTCGACGGCATGGGCGTTGTTGAGGGCGAGGAGCGCGGCCTCGTCGCCCGCGGAAACACGGGCCAGTTCGGTCAGGCGTTCGTTTCCTTCAGGAACTTGATCAGCAGGCGGCTCACTTCGGCGGCCTGTTCCTGCTGCACCCAGTGGCCGGCGCCTTCGACCATGTGGATTTCCTTCATGTTGGTGCAGGCGCTCTTCTGCATCTTCTCCAGCGCGCCGGGCGACTGGTAGTTGCCCCAGTCGGTCTTGCCCGAGATGAAGGTCGAAGGCTGGTCGATGGTGCGGCCGGTGAAGATTTCGAGTTCGGGCGTCACGCGACCGCTGGTGCGGGCGCGATACCAGTTGAGGCCGCCCTGGAAGCCGGTGCGCTCATACTCGCCGGCATAGACCGCGAGTTCGTCGTCGGTGAGCCACCGGGCGGCCGCTATCTCCTCAGCCGTCGGCATCTGCTTGGCAACGGTCTCGGCCATGCCCTCGGCCAGGTCCATGACGTAGTAGGTTGGCATCTTCGCCAGTTCCTCGGCGGTCCAGCCCTTCAGCTCGTAGGGCTTATTCGCCCTCCAGTCGGCGCTCTTGTAGTGATAGTAGGCGCGCAGGAAATTGTGCAGGCCCTGCTTGGCGTGCCACTGCTCCTCGTTGGCCTCGCGCGTCGACTGGTACCATTGGTAATGCTTGCGCGGGCGTGGCAGCGCCGCCAGCGCGGCATGGACGTCCGGTGCCTTGGGCGCTGCCGGCTTTCCGGCAGTGTCGAAGGGAACGGAAGACGGGCCCGGGAAGGGCGCGCTCATCAGCGCCATGCGCTTGAAGATGTCGGGACGCGCCAGCGAGGCATAGGAGGCGACCGAGGAGCCGAAATCGTGTCCGACCGCGGCCTCGGCCGTGCGATGGCCCAGGGCATAGAGCACGCCGATCGCGTCGCGCAGAAGGTTGGTGAAGCGGAAGCCGATCTGGTCGGCGTCGAAGTCGGCGCTCCAGCCGGTCGTGCGGCCATAGCCGCGCAGGTCGGGGGCGATAGCGTGATAGCCCGCGTCGGCGAGTGCCGTCAGGACCTTGCGCCAGCTATAGGCGATCTCCGGGAAACCATGGAACAGCATCACGGCCGGCGCCTTCTTGTCGAAGCCGGCTTCGAGCACGTGGATGTCGAGGCCGTTGATGCCGGGGAGGATACGGGCGCGAACGCCGGCGGGAAGGACGGAAGAGGGGAGCGGTTGCATGGGCCGAGCCTATGCCGACATCGATCAAAATGGCAGATCGGTCTTCGTCGTAGTTTGAGAAACCGTCCGCTGTGCGATCATGGGAGGGAAGGATGCAGCAACAGATTGCCGTCATCACGCTCGGTATCGCCGAGCCTGCGCGGTCGAAGCGCTTCTACGTCAAGGGCTTCGGCTGGAAGCCAATTTTCGAATCGGAGGAAATCGTCTTCTACCAGATGAACGGGATGGTCCTCGCGACCTGGCTTGCGGCCGCGCTCGCGGCGGACTCAGGGCAGGCCGGCAACGTCCCGGGTGCGTTCAGCCTTGCTCACAACGTAACGGCCAAGGACGCGGTGCAGCCGCTTCTCGACAAACTCGTGTGGTCGGGTGGCCGTCTGCTGCGGCCGGCCGATGCGCCGCCCCATGGCGGCTTTCGTGGTTATGTGGCCGATCCCGACGGTCACGCCTGGGAGATCGCCTGGAACCCGTCCTGGCCAATCGATGCGGTGGGCCACGTCACTTTCGGCATTTGACCGGTGCGGTCATAGGCGTCGGCAACCCGCTCGACACATTTCTCAAAGGCGGTCGAGTGGGGCTTGATGCCCTGATCCAGGCAGGCTTTCTCTGCCACGGCCAAGGTGTGGCCGGACCGCGCGTGAACCTGCGGGGACATCGTGGCCACGGCGACGGCAGCGCCGACCACGGCGAAGACCGTATTGAGGCGATTCATGGAATGCTCCTTGTTCCTCGAGGAACGCCGGCCGCGCGGGACAGTTGCCGCGGATCCGAGACCGACTACTGGTGAGCGATGTCCCGGTCGTATTGCGGCTCGTCGGTGAACACGAGCAGGCGGCGCGCGTGAGTCTCGCGCTCCATGCAGCTCTTGTAGCCCGAAGTGGCGGGCGACAGGCCAGATTCGAGGCAGGAATCACGTGCGTCGGCGGTCACCCGCGCCATCGTATAGGCGATCTCGGGCTTGCCCCATTCCAGGGCGCGCGTCGCCTGGGACAGGCAGTATTCATAGCCTTCGGTCTTCGGCGTAATGCCCTGCTCCCGGCAGATTCGCTCGGCCTGGCTCTGGGCCGAGGCGGGCGGAACCGGCGGGGCGAAGGCCACGATGCCTGCCATGAGGAACGCGCTTCCCAGCGCCAGGCCGGCATGTAGCTGGTTGCGAGTCATTGGGAGGCTCCCGTGAATTGGTTGCGATCAGGTACTAAACAAACGTCCTGAATCGCCAAGGGGTTGCGGATACAAACGATACAATCGTCTGCAGACGCCCTCTTTTTGCCCCAATCGGCCGCCTTAGCCCCGTTTTCAGTAGCTCTTCGGCAGTCCCAGCACGCGTTCCGCGACATAGCAGAGGATGAGCTGTTCGCTCACCGGGGCGATGCGGGCGATCATGACCTCGCGCAGGAAGCGCTCGACGTGGAACTCCTTGGCGTAGCCGTAGCCGCCATGGGTCAGGATCGCGCGCTCGCAGGCGTCGTAAGCCGAGCGGGCGCCGAGATACTTGGCCGAATTGGCCTCGGCGCCGCATTCCTTGCCGTTGTCGTACAGCCAGGCCGCCTTGAAGGTCAACAGGTTGGCGGCCTCGAGCTGCATCCAGCTCTCGGCCAGCGGATGCTGGATCGCCTGGTTCTTGCCGATCGGCCGGCCGAACACGACCCGCTCCTTGGCGTACTGCGTCGCCTTGGCGAGAGCGACCTTGCCGATGCCGATCGCCTCGGCCGCGATCAGGATGCGCTCGGGATTGAGACCGTGCAGCAGGTAGTGGAAGCCCTTGCCCTCTTCGCCGATGCGGTCCTCGAGCGGCACCTTCAGCCCGTCGATGAACACCTGGTTGGTGTCGATCGCCTTGCGGCCCATCTTCTCGATCTCGCGCACCTCGATCTTGCTGCGGTCGAAGTCGGTGTAGAAGAGCGACAGCCCGTCGGTTGGCCGCTTGCACTTCTCCTTCGGCGTGGTGCGGGCGATCAGCAGCATCTTGTCGGCGACCTGCGCCGTCGTGGTCCAGGTCTTCTTGCCGTGGACGACATAGCCGTTGCCGTCACGCTCCGCCTTGGTCTCGAGCGCCGTGGTGTTGAGGCCGGCATCGGGCTCGGTGACCGCGAAACAGCCCTTCACCTTTCCCTTGATGATGTCGGGCAGGATGCGCTTCTTCTGCTCCTCGGTGCCGAACACGACGATCGGGTTGGGGCCGAACACGTTGAGATGGATCGCCGAGGCGCCCTGCAGGGCGGCGCCCGACTCGGCCACCGCCTGCATCATGATCGAGGCCTCGGTGATGCCGAGGCCCGAGCCGCCATATTCCTCCGGCATCGCGATGCCCAGCCACCCCGCGTCGGCCATCGTGCGGTAGAAGTCCTCAGGGAAGCCGCCGTCCTTGTCCTTCTTCAGCCAGTATTTGTCGTCGAACCCGGCGCAGAGTTTGGCGACACTGTCCTTGATGGCGAGCTGGTCTTCGGAAAAGGCGAAATCCATGGTGGGTCCTTGCGCGCAACGGCGGCGCTGATTAGCGGTTGAGGCCGAGGAAGCTCATCATGAGCCGGTTGAACGGCTCGGGCCGCTCGACGTTGGGCAGATGGCGGGCCTTGGCGATGTCCTCGTAGCGCGCGCCGGGGATTTTCGAGGCGATCAGCTTGTTGCGATCGGGCGGCGTCGCCGGATCGTCGTCGCCGCAGATCACCAGGGTCGGGATCTTGATGGTCGGCAGCCGGTCGAGATAGTCGAAGTTCTGGATGGCCGCGGCGCAGCCCAGGAAGCCCAGGTCCGACGTGCCGCAGATGGTCGAGTGGATCTCCTTCCAGCGCGTCGGATTGGCTTCCCTGAACTCCGAGGTGAACCACCGCTCCATGTTGCCGTCGGCCAGCGCCTTCACGCCATTCTCGCGAACGGCCGCCTTGCGCTGGTCCCACAGGCCCGCCGAATCGTCGGGCGAGGAGGGGTGGGTGTCGCACAAGGTCAGCGAGTGCAGGCGCTCCGGATAAGCGAGGGCAAAGCCCTGGCCGATCATGCCGCCGATCGACAGGCCGATATAGTGGACCTTCCAGATGCCCAGCACGTCGAGCGCACCTTTCACGTCGCCCGCCAGCTCGTCCATCGTGTAGTCGCCCTCGACCGGCTGGCTGCCGCCATGCCCGCGCATGTCGAGGCGCAGCACGCGATAACCGGCGGCCAGAAGTGGCACCAGCTGCTCGGTCCACATGCCGCCATCGGCGGCCAGCGAATGCGTGAAGCAGACCGCCGGCGCATTCTGCGGCCCGGCCAAGTCAAAGTAGATCTTACGTCCGTCGAGATTGAGCAGCATTTGAACCCCTTGTCATTCTGAGCGCAGCGAAGGATCTCACGCCAACCACGGTTGCCGTCTGGCCGCCATGTGAGGTCCTTCGCATTGCTCAGGACGACACTTAATCACATCGCCGAGATGCCGCCGTCGATGATCACTTCCGAGCCGGTCATGAAGCTCGATTCATCGGAGGCGAGGAAGACGATCGCCCAGCCCACTTCCTCGGGCCGGCCGAGGCGACCGATCGGGACCTGCTTGCCGAGCTTCTGCTGCATCAGGTCCTGGCCGAAGCGGTCGCGATACTTGTCTAGGATCGGCGTGTCGATGAAGGTCGGGTGCACCGAGTTGCAGCGGATGTTGTAGCCCGACTTTGCACAGTGCAGCGCCACCGACTTGCTGAGCAAGCGGACGCCGGCCTTGGCCGAGTTGTAGGCCGCCATGTTGGCACCGGCGATGATGCCGGAGATCGACGAGATGTTGATCACCGAGCCACCGAGGCGGGCCGTGTGCTTCTTGATCTCGGCGACGCCGTGCTTGCAGCCCAGGAACACGCCGTCGAGATCGATCGCGTGGACCTTGCGCCATTCCTCGAGCGTGATCTCCTCAACCGTCTTGCTGAGGCCGATGCCGGCCGAATTCAGCAGCACGTGGATGGCGCCGAATTTGTCGACGGTTTCCTGGATCGCGGCCTTCCAGTTGTCCTCGCTGGTGACGTCGAGCTTCACAAAGTGGCCGGCCGAGCCCAGCCGGTCGGCGACGGCCTTGCCGCGATCGACCGCGACGTCGGCCACCACGACGCGCGCGCCTTCCTTGGCCATGAGTTCGGCGGCATTGGCGCCGAGGCCCGAGGCACCGCCGGTGATGAGCGCAACCTTGCCGGCCAGACGATCCGTCATTTCTTCTTTCCTCCCGCGGCGGCCCCCGCTCTTGCCTCGCGGTGGGCGATGTATGTCGTGGACGCCACGATGATCGCCGCGCCCACGAAGGTCCAGATGTCCGAGGTCTTGCCCCAGACCGCAACGTCCATCAAGGCGGCCCAGACGATGCCGAGGAAGGTGATGGACTGCAGGGCGGAAATGTCGAGCAGGCGGTACGCCCAGGTGATGAAGAAATAGCCCATCGTCCCGAAGAAGCCGGCCGCCAGGAACAGCAGGAGCTGGTCGAGGGTCGGCGTCTGCCAGAACCACAGGCCGAGCGGCGTGAAGCAGATCGCGCCGATCACGCTCTGCCACAGCACGACGACGGCGGGCTTGTCGCGGCCCGACACGACCTTGGCCACGAGGTTGGAGCCGGCGATCAGCGGCACGGCGCAGAGCATCATGATGATGCCGGGGTTCACGGTGACGAGTCCCGGCCTGACGATGATCAGCATGCCTGCGAAGCCGATGCCGACCGCCAGCCAGCGCCGCCAGTGCACCGTCTCGCGCAGGAAGATCACGGCGCCCAGGGTGACGAAGATCGGGCCGGTGAAGCCCAGCGCCGCCATGGTGGCGAGCGGCAGCCAGACCACGGCCTCGTACCACAGCGCATAGCCCGAGGTATGGAAGAGGCCGCGGAAGCAGTGGAGCTTCAGGTCCTGCGTCTTCATGCCGGCGAGGCCGGCGCGCCAGAAGAGATAGGGCGCGATCAGCGCCACGCCCGCCACCCAGCGGCCCCAGGCGACATAGAGCGGCGGCATCTCGCTCGCCAGCTCCTTCACCGAGGCATTCAGGAAGTTGAAGAAGAGGCCCGACAGCACGGCGAGGAAGAAGCCGCGCGCCGTGCGTGACGGAATCAGGCGCGACAGGCTGTCAGTGGTATCGATGGCGGGAGCGGACATGTGCCTGCAGAGGAGGCTGAGACACGCTCAGGGTCAAGGCACTGCTTTTGCAGGTCAGCCTCTCGGCGAGTCTTGCGCTCCGCAATCGTCACCGTGACAATGCCGTCGAGGGGGAAAACCATGCCCGATGCCATCGCCGAGACTCCGACGCACGCGGCGCCGCGCCATCCGCTCGATCCACTGAGCCCCGACGAGATCCGCCGAGCGTCGATGGCGGTGCGAACGGTACACGATCTCGGGCCTGGCATGATGTTCGAGACGGTGAGCCTGCAAGAACCCGAGAAGAGCGTCGTGAGTGACTTCCGGGCGGGAGCGTCGTTCCCGCGCGAGGCGTTCGTTTGCGCTTTCGACCGCACCAACGGCCAGGTCTGGGAGGCCCGCGTGGACCTCGTCGCCGATAAGGTCGTGGACTGGCGGCATGTTCCCGGCGTCCGGCCGCGCATCCTGTTCGACGACATAGCGCTGGTCGGAGAGGTGGCGCGGGCCGATCCACGCTTCCGCGAGGCGCTGGCCCGTCGCGGCATCACCGACATCGAAAACGTCCAGGTCGACCCCTGGTCTGCCGGCAACTACGGGCTGCCGGATGAAGAGGGCCGGCGGCTCTCGCATACTTTCTGCTGGTACCGGAGCGAGAAGAACGACAACGGCTATGCCCATCCCATCGAGGGCCTATGTGCCGTCGTCGATCTCGACCGTGCCGAGGTGCTGCGCGTCGACGACTACGGCGTGGCCGACGTCCCGAGGCTCGATCGCAACTATGCCGCCCGCTATCGAAGCGTCTTTCGCGATGACGTGAAGCCGCTGGAAATCGTCCAGCCGGCGGGCCCGAGCTTCGTCGTCGAGGGCAACGAGGTACGCTGGCAGAAATGGCGCTTCCGCGTCGGCTTCAATGCCCGCGAAGGACTGGTGCTGCATGCGATCGGCTACGAGGACGAGGGACGGCTGCGGTCAGTGCTGCACCGGGCCGCGTTGTCCGAGATGGTCGTGCCCTACGGACACCCCGGCGGCGGGCATTTTCGCAAGAATGCCTTCGATGTCGGCGAGTACGGCATCGGCGTGCTGGCCAATTCCCTGACGCTGGGCTGCGACTGTCTCGGCGCCATCCGATACTTGGACGCCTGGCTGGCCGACAGCAAGGGCGATCCCTACTGCATCGAGAGCGCGGTTTGTCTGCACGAGGAGGATTTCGGCATCCTGTGGAAGCATACCGACCTGTTCACGGGCGAGGTCGACGTGAGGCGCGCCCGGCGGCTGGTCGTGTCGTCGATCTCGACCATTGGCAACTACGAGTACGGCTCGTTCTGGTACTTTCACCAGGACGGCTCGATCCACTTCGAGATGAAGGCGACCGGTATCATGAACACCGCCGGCCTGCGGCCCGGCGAAGCGCCGGACTATGGGACGATCGTGTCGCCGGGCGTCTATGCCCACTACCATCAGCACGTCTTCAACATGCGCCTCGACGTGGCGGTCGACGGCGAGCGCAACCGCGTCGTCGAGGTCGACACCGTGGCGTTGCCCATGGACGCCGACAATCCTTACGGCAATGCCTTCACCACGCGCGCGACGGTCCTGGCAACCGAACTGAGCGCGCAGCGCAACGTCGACTTCAACGCCGCGCGCTTCTGGAAGATCGAGAGTGCGGAGGCCCGCAATCGGCTGGGCCAGCCCACCGCCTACAAGTTGCTGCCGTTGAGCCCGATCCCCACCTTCTCACATCCCCAGTCGATGGTGACCCGGCGCGCGGCCTTCATGACCCGGCAACTCTGGGTCACCGCCTACCATCCCGACGAGATCTACGCGGCCGGCCGCTACCCCAACCAGAGCAGCGGCGGCGACGGGTTGCCCGCCTGGACGGCCTCGGATCGCCCGCTGGTCGATACCGATGTCGTGATCTGGCACAGTTTCGGTCTGCACCATATTCCGCGTCCCGAGGATTTTCCGGTCCAGCCCGTGATCACCGCCGGTTTCGCCCTTCATCCCACCGGATTCTTCAGTGAAAATCCGGCGCTCGATGTCCCGCCCTCCGCCAGCAGCATGAGCTGCTGCGTCGACTGACGCGCCCTCGAACGAGGAGATTACCATGGATACCTTGATCGACACCGCATCGCGCCGCCGGAGCCTGTCGGACAAGCCGGCCACGCCGATCCTGTTCGCCCACTTCGTGCTGCGCTCGTCGAACGTGCAGCCGATGATCGACTGGTATTCGGCGGTTCTCAACATGCACGTCGTCCAGCGCACCGAGTACATCTGCTTTCTGACCTATGACGACGAACATCATCGGCTGGGCATCGTGAACCTCGCAGGACTGAAGGCGCCCGATGCGCAGACCTCGGGACTGGCCCATGTCGCCTATACGTTCGGCGACATCGGCGCGCTGCTCTCGACCTATCGACGCGTCAGGGCGCTGGGGATCGAGCCGTCGCGCTGCATCCATCACGGGCCGACCGTGTCGATCTACTATCGCGATCCCGACGGTAACGGCGTCGAACTGCAGGTCGACCGTTACGTGACCAAGGAGGCGACGGCCGCCTATTTCCAGACCGAGGCCTTCAGGAAGAACCCGATCGGTATCGCCTTCGATCCCGAAGCGCTGGTGAAAGCCTACGAGGCCGGCGCGCCGGAGAGCGAGTTGCTCGACATGCCCGACGGTCCGCCAGCCGCGCCGCAATCGGCGCCGGGCAAGGGCTAGAACAACCAGAGCAGCGTCGAGCCGCCGATCAGGCCGATCGCGATGGCCGTGCCGACCATGACCTTGACGGACGGGCGATAGGTCTCGTCGTCGATCGTCTTGCCGACATGAAGGTAGTGCCAGGTCGAACCGGCCAGCATGACGATGCCGAGCATGACCAGCCCGATCCCGAGCTTCTCGACATGGCGGTTGGCGAGATCGCGCACCTGCGGCACGATCTGGTGCATTTCCATCAGGAACAGCGCGAAGCGGTTGATGGCGACACCCAGCGTCATCACCGCGATCGACGTCCGGATCCAGGCGAGGAACGTGCGTTCGTTGGCCAGATGATCGGTGACGTGCCGGCTCTTCTTCGGACTGTCCACGGTGTGTGTCTCCTGCATCTGGCGCCGGCTCCAAAGAAAAAGGCGCGATCCCGGGGGATCGCGCCTCGTTCCGTCCCGGTAACGGGGCTCAGTTGTACTTGGCGATCTCGAGACGGCCAACCTGGTCGCGATGGACCTCGTCCGGACCGTCGGCCAGGCGCAGGGTGCGCTGGTGGGCGTACATGCTGGCCAGCTTGAACACCTGGCTGACGCCGCCGGCGCCATGCAGCTGCAGGCAGCGGTCGACGACCTTCGAGGTGATGTTCGGCACCGCCACCTTGATCATCGCGATCTGCTGGCGGGCTTCCTTGTTGCCGAACTTGTCCATCGCCCAGGCGGCCTTGAGGACCAGCAGGCGGGCCATGTCGATTTCCATGCGCATGTCGGCGACATGGGCCTTGGTGACGCCCATCTCGGAGATCTTCTGGCCGAACGCCGTGCGGCTCTTGGCACGCTTGATCGCCATCTCGAGCGCCCGCTCGGCGACGCCGATGGCGCGCATGCAGTGATGGATGCGGCCCGGTCCGAGGCGGCCCTGGGCGATCTCGAAGCCGCGGCCCTCGCCGAGGAGGATGGCCGACTTCGGCACGCGAACATTGTCGTAGACCACTTCGGCATGGCCGTGCGGCGCGTCGTCATAGCCGAACACGTGCAGCATCTTCACGATCTTGATGCCCGGGGCGTCGCGCGGCACGACGATCATCGACTGCTGGCGGTAGGCCGGCGCGCTGGGATCGCTCTTGCCCATCAGGATGATGACCTTGCAGCGCGGGTCGCCCATGCCCGACGACCACCACTTGCGGCCGTTGATGACATAGTCGTTGCCGTCGGACTCGATGCGGCACTCGACGTTGCGCGCGTCGGACGAGGCGACCGCCGGCTCGGTCATGGCGAAGCAGGAGCGGATATCGCCGTTGAGCAGCGGCTTCAGCCACTTCTCCTTGTGCTCTGCCGTGCCGTAGCGGGCGAACACTTCCATGTTGCCGGTGTCCGGCGCCGAGCAGTTGACCGCCTCGGAGGCGATCGACGAGCGGCCGAGCACTTCGCAGATCGGGGCGTATTCGAGGTTGCTGAGGCCCATCGTGCCGTGCGTGTCGCCGGTCTCGCGGTCGGCCGGCAGGAACATGTTCCACAGGCCGCGCTTCTTGGCCTCGGCCTTGCACTCCTCGATGATCGGCGGGAGCTGCCAGCGATCCTTGGCGGTCTCCATCTGCTCTTCGTAGACGGGCTCGGCCGGATAGATGACCTCGTCCATGAATTTGTTGAGCTTCTCGAGCAGCGCCTTGCTGCGATCCGAGTATTCGAAATCCATCGCTCTCTCCCTTTGTGCTGCGGCGGACTCTGGCCGAAAACCGCTACAATGTGAACGGGCATTCAGGTCGCACGCCGGTTTCGACTCGCGGTCGGCGGTCGCGGCTGGGAAGCTAGACCTCGCCGGGCCGGGGCTGCGCCGGCAGCCGCAGCGGCTTCAGGACGGCCAGGGCCAGGAAGGCGGCGAGCAGATTGAAGAGCGCGGCGGCCAGAAAGACGTCGTGCCAGCTTCCGGTCTCGACCACCCAGAAGCTCGCCAGTGGGATCAGCAGCGAGGCCACGCCCTTGGCCGTATAGAGCAGGGCTGCGTTGGTGGTCGCGTATTTCGTGCCGAACGTGTCGGTGCAGATGGTCGGAAACAGGCTCGCCGTCTCGCCCCAGGCAAAGAACGCCAGGCCGCCCAGGATCACGAACAGCAGCGGATCGTGGCCGTAGACCCAGAGCGCCCAGATGCCGGCGCCCTCCAGCAGGAAGGCGATGAACAGGGTGTTCTCACGGCCGATCTGGTCGGACGCCCAGCCGCAGAGCGGCCGGGTCACGCCATTCATGACGCGGTCGAGGGTGATGGCGAAGGTGAGCGCAGGCAGGGTGAGGCCGAGCAGGTTGACCGGCACGTCCGCAACCTTGAAGTCGCGCGCGATGGGCGCGATCTGCGCCGTCGCCATGAGGCCACCCGAGTAGACCAGGATGAACATGAAGTAGAGCAGCCAGAAAATCCGGGACCGCAGCACCTCCATCGGGCCGAAATCGCGCGCGGTCTGGAGCAGGCGAGGGGCTGGCGCGACCGACGCGCCATGGGGCGGCGCCCGCAGGGCCCAGGCCGTGACGACCACAATCAGGCCCTGGACCAGGCCGAACCACAGGAAGGCCGTCTGGTAGCCGTGCGTGGCGATCGTGTCCTGGATCGGGATGATGCTGAGCGCCGAGCCCGCGCCGAAACCGGCGACCGTGAAGCCGACCGCCAGGCCGCGGCGGTCGGGAAACCACCGGACGGCATTGCCGACGCAGGTCCCGTAAACCGCGCCGGCGCCGATCCCGCCCAGCGCCGCGCCGACATAGAGCAGGAGCAGCGAATCGGCCACCGAGTTGAGTGTCCAGGCCGCGGCGACCAGCACGCCGCCGGCCGCCACGACGTATTTCGGACCGAACCGGTCGACGATCCAGCCCTCGAAGGGCACCAACCATGTTTCGGCGATGACGAAAATGGCGAAGGCGGTCTGGATGCTGCCGAGACTCCAGCCGTACTTGTCATGGAGGGGGTGGACGAACAGCGTCCAGCCATATTGCAGGTTGGCGACTGCGACCATGCAGAGAAGTCCGGCGCACAATTGCAGCCAGCGGCCTGCCGGCGATGCTGGCACCGACGAATTGCTGGGCGACACTGGCCAAACGCTCCCTTGCCGATGGGCGGTTCCCGTCCCTAAATCGCGTCGACAGAACAGGCGCCGGGGAGAACGTCGTTGGACAGTGTAATGCAAGTTCCGTTCAAGCCCATCGAATTCCTGAGCCGCGACATCAATGTCGAGCGGCGTGACGACGGCACCGTCGTGCTGCAGTCGAACCACCAGTTGAAGCCCTATGCGCCCCACGTGCCGGCACTGCTTGCCAAATGGGCGGCCGAGGTGCCGGACCGGCTGTGGCTGGCGCAGCGCCGCGGACCGGCGCGCGAGTGGCTGAAGGTCACCTATGGCGAGGCCAAGCGTCAGGTCGATTCGGTCACGCAGGCGCTGCTCGACCGCGGCTTCGGCCCCGACAGGCCGGTGATGATCCTGTCGTCGAACTCCATCGAGTTCGCGCTGCTGACCATGGCCGCCATGCAGGCGCGCGCGCCGGTCGCGCCGGTCTCGCCGGCCTATTCGGTGATGAGCCAGGACCACGCCAAGCTGAAATACGTCTTCGAGCTGATCAAGCCCGGCCTGGTCTTCGTGCAGAATGGCGAGATCTACGCGCGCGCGCTGGCGGCGCTCGACCTCGAAGGTGTGGTGCTGGTCCATGTCGACAAGCCGCCGCCCAAGATGCAGTCGCTGCCGTGGACGGAGCTGGTGGCCACGAAAGCAACAGATGCGGTCGCCAAGTCCATCGCTGACATCGGGCCGAAGACGGTCGGCAAATTCCTGTTCACCTCCGGCAGTACCGGCATGCCGAAGGCGGTTATCAACACGCAGGAAATGATGTGCGCCAACGTCGCCATGATGAGCATGGCGCGGGTGCGCAAGGCGAGCGACGTGGCGCCGGTCATGCTCGACTGGCTGCCGTGGAACCACACGATGGGCGGCAACGCCACCTTCCAGGGCAACCTGAACGAGGGCGGCACGACCTACATCGACGACGGCAAGCCGCTGCCCGGCCTGTTCGAGGAGACGCTGCGCAACCTGCGCGAGGTCTCGCCGACATCGTTCTCCAACGTGCCTGCGGGCTACGCGATGCTGGCTACGGCACTGGAGAAGGACGACGCCCTGGCGCTGCGCTTCTTCGCCAACATCAGCGTGCTCTCCTATGGCGGCGCGACCCTGCCCGGCGATCTCTACGAACGTATGGAGGCGCTGGCGGTCAAGCACACCGGCTATCGCATTCCCTTCGTCACCGGCTGGGGCGCCACGGAGACGGCCCCGACGGCGACCAGCGTGCACTGGGCGTCGGAGCGCGTCGGCCTGGTGGGGCTTCCCTATCCGGGCGTGCAGCTGAAGATGGTGCCGACCGGCGCGGCGGGGCGCTACGAGCTGCGGGTGAAGAGCGTGATCGTGACGCCGGGCTACTACAAGCAGCCGGAGCTCACGGCCCAGATGTTCGACGAGGAGGGTTTCTACAGGATCGGCGATGCCGGCCGCTTCGTCGATCCCGGGGATGCGAGCCAGGGCATCATCTTCGACGGACGCGTCGTCGAGGATTTCAAGCTGACCAGCGGCACCTTCGTGCTGGTCGGCACCCTGCGCACGACGGCCATCGCCGCCGCCTCGCCGGTGCTGCAGGACGCCGTGGTCTGCGGCCAGGACCGCGAGTATGTCGGCCTACTGGGCTTCCCCAACGTCGCGGCCTGCCGCCAGCTCGCCGGCGACGCTGGCGCCCAGTTCCCGCTGCCCGAGCTTCTGGCCCATCCCGCCGTCGTCGGCACGCTGAAGGAAGGCCTCGCGAAAATGAACGCCGAAGGTCGCGGCTCGTCGATGCGGGTAAAGCGCGTCCTGCTGATGACCGAGCCGCCGCAGGTCGACGGCCAGGAGATCACCGACAAGGGCTATATCAATCAGCGCGCCACGCTGGACCGCCGCAAGGCGCTGGTCGAGAAACTCTATGCCGGCGGCGAGGGCGTCATCGAAGTGGCCTAGACCGTGCTTGGGTCTCGGGACAGGAGTGAAGGGCAGTCCATGGACCAGATCGAAACGTCCAATCGGGAAGCGGCCAAGAAGGACGTGCCGCTGCGCTACGACACGAGGCTCCTCGGGCGCATTCTCGGCGAGACGGTGCGCGACCAGGAAGGTGACGCCGTGTTCGACCTGGTCGAGCACATCCGCCGCACCGGGGTGCTGTTCCATCGTGACGCCGACGAGGCGGCGCGGCAGGAACTGCAGGCCACGATGAGCAGCCTGCCGATGGATCGCGCCCTTCGCATCATCCGCGCCTTCGGGCACTTCTCGCATCTGGCCAACATCGCCGAAGACCAGCACCACATCCGCCGCACGCGGGCCCTCGCCATCGCCAAGGCGCCGCCGGCGCAGGGCACGATGGCCTATGCGCTCGGCCGCGCCGTGAAGGCTGGAGTTTCCCGCGAGCGGCTGCAGGGCTTCTTCGCCCGCGCGCTGTGCAGTGCCGTCCTGACGGCGCATCCGACCGAGATCCGGCGCAAGAGTTCGATCGACCGCGAGATGGAGATCGCGCGGCTGCTCGACGAGCGCGACCGGGTCGAGTTCACGCCGGAGGAGCTTCGGGCCAACCGCCAGACGCTGCGCCGCGCCGTGCTCACTTTGTGGCAGACCAGCATCCTGCGCGACACGCGCCTTCGGGTGATCGACGAGGTCGCCAACGGGCTCGCCTATTACGACCATACGTTCCTGCGCGCGCTGCCGATCTTCTACGCCGATCTCGAAGACCGGCTCGGGAGCATCGAAGCGGCCTGGCAGGACATCGACGTGCCGTCCTTCCTGCGCATGGGCAGCTGGATCGGCGGCGACCGCGACGGCAATCCCTACGTCACCGCGGATGTCACGCGCCAGACGCTCACCCTGCAGAGCCAGCGGGCGCTGCGCTTCTATCTCGAAGAACTGCACCGGCTGGGCAGCGAACTGTCGCTCGACGGCCGCATCGTGCACGTCTCGGAAGGATTGCGCGGACTGGTCGAGAGCTCGGCCGATCGCGCGCCAGAGCGCAAGGATGAGCCCTACCGCCGCGCCATCGTCGGCATCTATGCGCGGCTGGCCGCGACCGCGTGGTCGCTCGACAGGCTGGAGCCGCCGCAACCGCCGGTCGGCCCGGCGCCCGCCTACGAGACGGTGCAGGATCTGAAAGCGGACCTCGACACGCTCTACCGGTCGCTGGCGGAGAACGGCTCGGCGGACCTGGCGCGCGGCCGCCTGCGCTCGCTGCGACGCGCCGTGGATGTCTTCGGCTTCCATCTGGCGTCGCTCGACCTGCGCCAGAATTCCGACGTGCATGCCCGCGTTGTGGCCGAACTCGTGGCGGCAACCGGGGCCGGCATCGACTATGCCTCGCTCGACGAGGAGGGGCGCGTCGATTTTCTGGTCGCCGAACTCGGCAACATGCGGCCGCTCGCCTCGCCCTATCTCTCCTATGGCGACGAAGCGGCGGCGGAAGTGGACTTGGTGCGCGTGGCGGCCGATGCGCATCGGCGCTACGGCCGCGCCGCCATGCCCAACTACGTGATCTCCAAGGCCGACAGCGTCTCCGACATCCTCGAAGTGGCCGTGCTGCTCAAGGAAGGCGGATTGCTCGATCCGCGCGAGGGCCGGCTGGATGTCGACATCGTGCCGCTGTTCGAGACCATCGGCGACCTGCAGCGCTGCGGGCGGATCATGGACGAGCTTCTCGCCCTGCCGGCCTACCGCCGCCTGCTCGCCTCGCGCGGTGACACCCAGGAAGTGATGCTGGGCTACTCCGACAGCAACAAGGACGGCGGCTATCTCACCTCGACCTGGGAGCTTTACAAGGCGGAGCTTGCCCTGATCGAGACCTTCAAGCGCCATCAGGTCGGGCTGCGCCTGTTCCACGGTCGTGGCGGCTCGGTGGGCCGCGGCGGCGGGCCGAGCTATGAGGCGATCCTGGCGCAGCCGCCCGGCGCCGTGCAGGGCGCCATCCGCATCACCGAACAGGGCGAAGTGATCGCCGGCAAGTATTCCAATGCCGAGGTCGGACGGCGCAATCTCGAAACCCTGGCCGCCGCCACCCTGGAGGCCTCGCTCCTCGACGCCGACCGGCCGCCGCCGCCCGCCGACTATCTCGCCGTCATGGAGGAGCTGTCGGCGCACGCCTTCCGCGCCTATCGCGACTTGGTCTACGAGACGGAGGGCTTCGACCGGTACTTCCGCGAATCCACCGTGCTCGAGGAGATCGCCTCGCTGAACATCGGCAGCCGGCCGGCCTCGCGCTCGAAGAAGCAGGGCATCGAGGATCTGCGCGCGATTCCCTGGGTGTTCAGCTGGGCGCAGTGTCGCCTGATGCTGCCGGGCTGGTACGGGTTCGGCGCCGCGATCGAGGCCTGGACCGCCGCGCGGCCGGCCGACGGCGTAGCGATGCTGCAGGAGATGCACGACAACTGGCCGTTTTTCCGCACCATCCTGTCGAACATGGACATGGTGCTGGCCAAGAGCGACATCGCCATCGCCTCGCGCTATTCAGAGCTGGTGACCGATGAGGCGCTGCGCGAGCGGGTTTTCGCCCGCGTGAAACAGGAATGGCAGGCGTCGATCGATGCGGTCTGCGCCATCACGCGGCAGAAGACGTTGCTGGAACTCAACCCGCTGCTGGCGCGCTCGATCCGCAATCGCTTCCCCTATATCGACCCGCTGAACCACGTGCAGATCGAACTGCTCCGACGCCACCGCGCCGGCGATCCCGATCCTACGGTGGTGCAGGGCATCCACCTCAGCATCAACGGCATCGCGGCCGGTCTGCGCAATAGTGGCTAGGGAAATGCTAGACTTGCCTCGCGATGCCAGCGACACCACCATGGCATCGGAGGAGCTGAACAGCATGAATCGACTGGCGGGCAAGGTGGCCATCGTCACGGGGGGCGCGAGCGGCATGGGCCGTGCGACCGTGATGCGCTTTCTTGCCGAAGGCGCAAAGGTGCTGGTCGCCGACCTCAACGAGGCCAATGGCGCGGAGACGCTGGCCGTCGCCAGGGCGCAGGGCTTCGGCGACAGCGTCGGCTTCGTGCGCTGCGACGTTTCGAAGGAGACCGATGTCGCCGCAATGGTCGCCGAGGCCAAAGGCCGTTTCGGGCGGCTCGACATCGCCTTTCTCAATGCCGGCGTCGGCGGCGCCTTCGGGCCGATCGCCGAAACGAGCGTCGAGGACTGGGATTATACGTTCGCGGTGCTGACGCGTTCGGTGTTTCTCGGCATGAAGCATGCTTCGCTGGCGATGAAGGAACAGGGAAACGGCGGCGTGATCCTGGTGACCGCCTCGATCGCCGGCATGGTCGGCGGCGGCGGCAGTCATGCCTATTCGGCGGCGAAGGCGGCCTGCATCAGCCTGATCGAGAACGTGGCGGCCGAGCTGGGGCCCGATCGCATCCGCGTGGTCGGCATCGCGCCCGGCGTCATCTCGACGCCGCTGGTCCATCGCGGCCGGCCCGACAAGTACGAGAAGCAATTCGCCCAGCAGCCCTGGCCCGACCGCGGCGAGCCCGAGCATATCGCCGACGTGGCGACTTTCCTTGCCTCCGACGAGGCACGTTTCATCACCGGCGAGACGGTGAAGGTGGATGGCGGCCTGCTGGCCCTGGGCGTTGCGCTCTGGGGCACCGGCTCTGACAACACCTTCATGAAGAGCGCCGGCGTCAACCGCGGCACGACCGGCGAAGCCATGGTCGTCCGCACCTTGCAAACCGAAGGACTGAAGAAATGACCAGCGAAGCCCCCAGTGAAGCCCGGCGCCTGCACGGGCATCTCATCGGACAGCAGGGCTCGCGCGGCTCGCTCAACACGCCGGCCCTGGTGCTCGACCTCGACATGCTCGACCGCAACATCGCGGAGATGGCGAACTTCGCCAAGGCGCATAACGTGAAGCTGCGGCCGCATTCCAAGACCCACAAGTCGGCCGATATCGCGCGCCGCCAGATGGAAGCGGGGGCGCTCGGCGTCTGCTGCGCCAAGCTCGGTGAAGCAGAGGCGCTGGGCGAAGCCGGCATCCAGAGCCTGCACATCACCTCGCCGGTGGTGACGCCGCAGGCGATCCAGCGGCTCGTCGAACTCAATGCGAAGGTCTCCGACCTGATGCTGGTGGTCGATCATCCTGCCAATGCCGAGGCGCTGGCGGCGGCGGCCGCAAAGGCCGGCAAGCCGCTCACCGTGATCGTCGACATCGATCCGGGCATCCACCGCACCGGCACGGCCTCGCCGGAGGCCACGGTCGAGCTGGTGCAGAAGGTCGCCAACTTCAGGTCGCTCGCCTATGCCGGCGTCCAGTTCTACTGCGGAAGCCACCAGCACATCGTCGACTTCAAGGAGCGCACCGCCCAGATCAAGGAGCGCACGGAATACCTCCAGGGCATCCTGGCGAAGCTGGAAGAGGCGGGCCTGAAGCCGGGCATCGTCACCGGCTCGGGCACCGGCACGCATTACATCGACGCCAAGCTCGGTGTCTTCACCGAGCTGCAGGTCGGCTCCTACGTGTTCATGGACCACGACTACAACGTCTGCGACCTGCGCGGCCTCGACAAGCCGACCTTCGAGCAGGCGCTGCAGATCGATTCGCGCGCGGTCAGCGCCAACACGCCGGGCATGGTGACGGTCGATGCCGGGCTGAAGGCAATGGCCACCGAGAAGGGCCCGCCGGTGATCCTGAAGGGCGCCGTCGAAGGCGCCACGACCCGCTTCATGGGCGACGAGCATCTCGCGGTGATCGCGCCAAAGGGCCAGCCGGCGCCCAAGCTGGGCGACCAGGTCGTGCTGACGCCGCCGCACTGCGACCCGACCGTGAACCTCTACGAGAGCTACCACGTGGTGAAAGGCGATACGCTGGTCGAGATCTGGCCGGTCACCGCGCGCGGCCGGTCGCGCTGAGAGACAAAGGTCCCTCGCTGCGCTCGGGATGACACCTCTTTCTTAATTGTCATCCCGAGCGCAGCGAGGGACCTTTCGCTTCTGAACTCCCCACCACCAGCCCGCCCTTCCACGTCCGCGCGAGCAGAAGCAGCGCGCACAGGCCGAGGGCGCTGACGACGGTCATGCCTAAAAACGCGCGCTGGCCGTAGTCGGAATAGAGAATGCCGGAGAACTGGTAGACGACTGCCTGTGTGGCGCCGGTGCCCAGCGCGTAATAGAGGCTCTGGCCGATCGCCGCGCCGTGTGTCGGCAGCGCGCGCTGCAGGAACGCCATGGCGCCGAGATGGCAGGCGGCGAAGGTGCAGGAGTGCAGCGCCTGCAGCAGGACCAGCGCCCACAGCTCTGTCGTGAAGGCCATGGCCGTCCAGCGCACCAGTCCGGCCGTGAGGCCGAGCGCGATCAGGCCGCAGACGCCGAGCCGCGCCAGCAGCCAGCCGCCGAACAGCATCAGCACGATCTCGATGGCGACGCTCTCGGCCCACAGCGCGCTGATCGTCACGTCGTCGATGCCGGCGCCGCGCCAGGTCAGGGTGCCGAAACTGTAGAGCACGGAGTGGCTGGCCTGGCAGAGGCCGCAGGCCAGCAGGAACAGGAGGAACGGCGGCTGCCGCAGCAGTTCGCTCACGCGGAACGGCGCATGCCCATGCGCGGCGGCGGCGCGCGGGGCGGCGGGCGGCAGCAGCAGCGCGAACGGCGCCAGCAGCACGATGCTCGCCATCCCGACATAGAGTACCCAGGGCGGGCCGTAGCGATCGACGGCAATGCCGGTGAGGAAGGTGCCGAAGATGAAGGCGACCGAGCTCCACATGCGCACGCGGGCATAGTCGAGGCCGTGCTTCTTGGTCTCCGTCACCAGCACGCCGTCATAGAGCGGCATCGGCGGCGACCACAGGAAACCCCAGAGCATGGTGACGACGAAGATCGCCAGGAACGAATGGGAGACCTGATAGGCGCCCATCATCGCGACGGAGGCGATGCCCAGCGCCACGATGACGCCGCGCGGTCCGCCCAGGCGATGGGCGACCCAGCCGACCGAAAGCGTGGCGATCACCGTCACGATCTGCCGCGACATGAACAGCGTGCCGATCTCGGTGTCGGTGACGCCGCGGTCGCGCAGCCAGACCGGCCAGTAGCTCATGAAGGCGCCGGCGGCGAAGAAGTAAGCGGCGCCATAGGCCGCGAGCCTCGCCCCTTGAAGCAGACGGCCCGACAGCCCGTCGGACATCAGGCGGCGAACTCCTTGCGGATCGCCTCGCTGTGCTGGCCGAGCGTCGGCACGTCGCCCAGCCGCTCAGGCTCGCCGGTATAGGAGGCGGCCAGCGCCGGGATCGAGACGTCCTCGCCGCCGATCGAGTTGAAGCCGGTGCGGCGGAGCTGCGGATGGGTCGTGAGGTCCTTCACGCTACTCACCCGCGCCCAGGCGATCTGCGCGGCTTCGAGGCGGGCCGAGAGATCGGCGAAGGTCTGCGACTCGAAGCTCCTGGCCACGATGGCGTTGGTCTCGTCGCGCCGCGCATTGCGTGCCTTGCCGGTCGCATAGTCCGGATCCTTTTCGAGGCCGGGCCGGTCGATGACGCCGTGGCACAGGCGCTCGAACTCGCGGTCGTTCTGGATCGAGATCAGGACCGGGACCTTGTCCGAGGTCGGATAGACGCCGTAGGGCGCGATGAACGGATGGGTGAGGCCCAGCCGCGGCCATTCGTAGTTGGAATATTCCATGCCGAGCAGCGGCACGGTCATCCATTCGGCCATCGAGGAGAAGAGTGAGACCGAGATGGCGCGGCCCTCGCCGGTCCGGCAGCGGGCGATCAGCGCCTCCAGCACGGCGGCGTGCGCATACATGCCGGTGCCGATGTCGGTGGCGGAAATGCCGACCCGGCCCGGCGCATGTTCGGTGCCGGTGATCGAGGCGAGGCCGCTCTCGGCCTGCACCAGCAGGTCGTAGGCGCGGCGGTTCTTGTAGGGGCCGTGGTCGCCATAGCCCGAGATGTCGACGGTGATCAGCTTCTTGTGCGCCGCCCGCATGGCGGCGGAGCCGAAGCCCGCCCGCTCGGCGGCGCCCGGCGCCAGGTTCTGGATCAGCACGTCTGCCTTGGCGATCAGCCGGTGCAGCAGGGCGAGATCGTCCTTCGCCTTGAAATCGAGGGTGAGGGACTGCTTGCCGCGGTTCAGCCAGACGAAGTAGCTCGACTGGCCGTGCACATAGCCATCGTAGCCGCGCGCGAAGTCGCCCTCGGGCCGCTCGATCTTGATGACGCGGGCGCCGGCATCCGCCAGCCGGGCGGCGCAATAGGGAGCGGCCACGGCCTGCTCGACACTCACCACCAGCAGACCGTCCAGCGCTCCAGCCATCACATGACCCCAAATTCCAGAAATGCCCCGCGCATCGCACCGCGAAGCGCCTCGGGACGAGGTGTTACCGTAGGACTACCATTTCGCAAGGGGCGATGGCACGGTTCCGACAAGATCAAAACGACATAGCGGGGACGAGGAAATGCCGGGACCATTGCAGGGCGTGCGTGTGATCGATCTGACGGCCGTTCTGCTGGGGCCGTTCGCCACGCAGCATCTCGCGGACATGGGCGCCGACGTGATCAAGGTCGAGCCGCCGGAGGGCGACCTGCTGCGGGCCTCGGGCGGCAGCCTCGGCAACGCCCCGGGCATGGGCCCGATCTACATGGCAGCCAACCGCAACAAGCGGTCGGTCTGCCTCGACCTCAAGAAGCCCGCCGCCTGCGCCGTCCTGAAGGACATGATCAAGGACGCCGATCTCTTCATCCACAACAGCCGGCCGCAGGCGATCGAGCGGCTGGGCCTGGGCTACGAGGAGCTGAAGAAGATCAACCCGTCGATCATCTATGCCTATTCGCTGGGCTATGCGCGCAAGGGGCCGTACGGCCACAAGCCGGCCTTCGACGACCTGGTGCAGGGCGTCTCGGGCGCGGCCTCGCTGCAGAGCCGGGTCGACGGGCTGCCGCCGCGCTTCATGCCGAGCCTGATCGCCGACAAGACGACCGGGCTGCATCTCTGCATCGCCGTGCTGGGCGCGCTCTACCATCGCAAGTGCACGGGCGAGGGCCAGATGATCGAGGTGCCGATGCTCGAGACCCTGGCCTCGTTCTGGCTGACCGAGCACCTGTTCGGCGCCACCTGGAACCCTGAGCGCGCGCCCATGGGCTACGACCGCATCATCAACAAGTTCCGCCATCCGTTCCCGACGAAGGACGGCTACATCTGCGCACTGCCCTATACCGACGCGCACTGGATCAAGTTCTTCGAGCTGGCGGAGCGGCCCGATCTCGCCAAGGAGAAGAGGTTCGTCGACCGCATGGAGCGCGCCAAGCATTTCAGCGAGCTCTACCAGGTGCTGGCCGAGCTGCTGAAGCATCGCCCAACGCAGGAATGGCTCGACATGTTCGACGAGGCCGACATTCCCGCCATGCCGGTGCGCACGCTGGAGGAGCTGAAGGACGACCCCCACCTCAAGGCCACGGGCTTCTTCACCGAGCGCGAGCACCCCACCGAGGGCCCGATCACCACCTTCGCCAGCCCGCTCGACTTCGAGAAGACCAAGGTCGAGTTCCGCCGCCATGCCCCACAGATCGGCGGCGACGGCGTCGAGGTCCTGCGCGAGGCGGGTCTGAGCGACGAGGCGATCGAGAAGCTCAAGACCGACAAGGTGCTGATCGTGCCGGCGGAACGCTAGAGGCGGCGGCGCAGGCGTCGCAACGCGTCGGTCACGACCAGAATGTGGAAGGGCAGGATCGCCGCGAGATAGAGGCGGCCCAGCAGGTTGTGGCAACGCACGACCGTCGTGGCGACGAGCGTCCTGTCGGTGCGGCGCAGGAGGACCGAAGTGCGGAAGTCGAGATGGCGGTCGTCAGCGCCCAGGACGATCTCGTCGGCCGAGCGCGACAGGACGGGGAAGAAGGCGATGTGCTCGCTGGCCTCCAGGGCGTGTGAGGCTTTCACCCCGAACAGCGTCATCACCCGATCGCGGATCGCCAGCAGGATCGTGAACCACACGGGCAGGTCGGCGAAGAGCAGGGTGGCGAGGGTGTCGACGTCGGCGGGCGCACCCGGCGGCAGGGTGACGGCAAAACTGTCGGTCAGGCTGGCGCCGGGATACCAGTCACGGAGGCGGCTCTCGGCGGGTGGGGCGATGCGGCTCATGGCACAGAATATGGGAACGGGTCCCGGAGAGAACCCCGAGACCCGCTGTCGCGGGACGATCCGTCCTGCGCGAAACCGGCCTGAGCGACGCCGATATCGATCGAGCTTTCGCCCCGTGGGCCTAGAACCTGTAGGTCACGCCGGCGCCAATGATCCAGGGATCGATGACCGCGGTCCCGCTCACCGGGATGGTGTAGTTGACCGTGGCATTGTAGGTCGGGCGCAAGATGTACTTTTTGACGTCGAAATTCACGCCCCAGTGCTTGTCGATCATGTAGTCGAAGCCGACCTGGACGGCGCCGCCGACGGTATTGTTGATACTGAGGTTGGTCACCCCGAGTCCGTTGGTCTGCGTATAGCCGGCGCTCTGGCCGAAGAAGATCGTGTAGTTCAAGCCGATGCCGATATAGGGCTTGAAGGCGCCGAAATCGGTGAAGTGATATTGCGCCAGCAAGGTCGGGGGCAGGAGCCACGCGCTTCCGATGTTGGTGTTCGCGAGGGCGCCGGTGCCGGTGATGCTGTGAGCCGTGACGCCGAGAATGAGCTCGGCCGCGACGTTGCGCGTGATGTAGTAGCTGATGTCGACTTCGGGGACGATTGAATTGCCGATGGACAGGCCGGAATTCGGCGTCGAAAGCGCCGGGACGCCCTGTACGTTCACCGTGCTCCCCGACGAGGCCGGGAGCACGCCCAGGGCGCGGACGCGGACCTGCCAGGGACTCTGAACCTCGGTGTCGTCTGCTTTGGCCGCTTGCCCCAGCGAGCAAGACATAAGGGCTGCCGCGACCATCGCGCCAGCGATTGAAACTCTCTGCATCGCACTCTCCCCACTCTATCGGGGAAAAGTGAACGCCATCTGGCGGAAACGGGAATTGACCTGGATCAATCGGCGCGCAATCGGCCGTGCTTACGAGCGACAATTTTACGTAAACCCGTTCCGCATCTCGGCGCGGTCAATCGCCAGACGGTTTATGGACGCTTGTCCGGAACGGGCTCGTGGCTAAACTCCCGCCAAATCGAAATGCCTCCTCGGGAGGGGAACATGGACCTCGCTTTCACGCCTGAAGAACAGAAATTTGCCGACGAGGTGCGGGCCTTCGTGCGCGCCAACCTGCCGGCCGACGTGCGCGACAAGGTGAAGAACGGCAAGCACCTGATCCGCGACGACTACATGCGCTGGCAGCAGGCGCTCGGGAAAAAGGGCTGGCTGGTCTACACTTGGCCGAAGAAGCATGGCGGCCCGGGCTTCACGCCGGCCCAGCGCTACATCTTCGAGAACATCTGCGCCGAGGAATATGCGCCGGGCATCATCCCATTCGGTACCAAGATGGTCGGCCCGGTGATCTACACGTTCGGCACCGAGGCGCAGAAGGAGAAGTATCTTCCGGCGATCCGCGAGAGCACCGTGTGGTGGTGCCAGGGCTATTCCGAGCCCGGCTCGGGTTCCGATCTCGCCAGCCTGCGCACGAAGGCGGAGAAGGACGGCGACCACTACATCGTGAACGGGTCGAAGACCTGGAACACGATGGGCCACTGGGCCGACTGGATCTTCTGCCTTGTCCGCACCGATTCGAAGTCCAAGCCGCAGGAAGGCATTTCGTTCCTGTTGATCGACATGAAGACGCCCGGCATCACGGTGAAGCCGATCATCATGGCCGATGGCGGCCACGAGGTGAACGAGGTCTTCTTCGACAACGTCAGGGTCCCGGTCGAGAATCTGGTCGGCAAGGAGAACGAGGGCTGGACCTGCGCCAAGTTCCTGCTGGCCAACGAGCGGCTGGGCATCGCGGCGGTGCCGCAGTCCAAGCGCGGCGTCGAGGCGCTGAAGGACATCGCCCGCGTCGAGCAGGACAATGGCCGCCCGCTGATCGAGAACCAGGCCTTCGCCGAGAAGATCGCGGATCTCGAGATCCAGGTGACGGCGCTGGAATTCACCGAGCTGCGCGTGCTGTCGCAGATGGCGCAGGGCGGCCAGCCCGGCGCCGAAGTTTCGGGCCTGAAGATCCGCGGCTCGGAGATCCAGCAGCGCATCACCGAACTCACGATGGAAGCGGTCGGCGAATATTCCGCGCCCTACCTGCCGGGCCTGCTGTGGCAGGGCACCAACGAGGAGCCGGTCGGTCCCGACTATGCCCACCTCGCCGCGCCGCGTTACTTCAACACGCGCAAGACCACGATCTACGGCGGCAGCAACGAGATCCAGAAGGGGATCATCAGCAAGATGGTGTTGGGGCTCTAGATGGACCTGTCGCTCAAGCCGGAACACAAGGCATTCGCCGACGAAGTGCGGGCGTTCGCGCGCGAGAACCTCTCGCCCGCGACCCGCGAGAAGACCTTCTCCGGCAAGCATTACGACCGCGACGACCACATCGTGTGGCAGAAGGCGCTCGGGAAGAAGGGCTGGCTCGCCTACACTTGGCCGAAGAAGTACGGCGGCCCCGGCTGGGACGTGACGCAGCGCTTCCTGTTCGAGAACGTGCTGGCAGAGGAGGGCGCGCCGCGCATCCTGCCGTTCGGTCCGAAGATGGTCGGGCCGGTGATCTACACGTTCGGCACCGAAGAGCAGAAAGAGCGCTTCCTGCCGGGCATCCGCAGCTCCGAAGTCTCGTGGTGCCAGGGCTATTCCGAGCCCGGCGCCGGCTCCGACCTCGCCAACCTGCGAACCCGCGCGGTGAGGGAGGGCGACCACTACATCGTGAACGGCCAGAAGACCTGGACCTCGTTCGCCCATTGGGGCGACTGGATCTTCTGCCTGGTGCGGACCAACCCGGACGGCAAGCCGCAGGAGGGCATCTCCTTCCTGCTGATCGACATGAAGAGCGCCGGCGTCACCGTGCGGCCGATCATCATGACTGACGGCGCCCATCACGTGAACGACGTGTTCCTCGACAATGTGAAGGTCCCGGTCGAGAACCTGATCGGCAAGGAGAACGAGGGCTGGACCTGCGCCAAGTTCCTGCTGGCCAACGAGCGGCTGGGCATCGCGGAGGTCCCGTCCTCAAAGCGCGGCGTCGCGATGCTGCGCCAGATCGCCCGCATCGAGCCGCAGGATGGCGGCACGCTCGCCGACGATCCGGCCTTCACGGCGCAGATCGCCGACATCGACCTGCAGGTCCAGGCGCTGGAGATGAGCGAGCTGCGCGTGCTGTCGACCATGGCCCAGGGCGGCGCGCCCGGGCCTGAGGTTTCGACCCTCAAGGTGCGCGGCTCGGAGATCCAGCAGCGCATCGCCGAGCTCACCATGGAAGCGGTGGGCGAGTACGCCCAGCCCTACCAGCCCGGCATGCTGTTCCACGACACAAACGAGACCCCGATCGGGCCCGACCACGCCCCGCCGGCCGCACCGCGCTATTTCAACATGCGCAAGACCAGCATCTACGGCGGCAGCACCGAGATTCAGAAGAACATCGTCTCGAAGATGGTGCTGGGCCTCTGACGAGGGCTATAACCGCGTTCAAGAATTCCGGAGGAGAAACATGGATCTGTCCCTTTCCGACGAACAGAAGCAGCTGCAGGAATCGGCCGAGCGCTTCGCCCGTGAGAAGTACACGTTCGAGAACCGCCGCAAGATCGTGGCGACCGAGCGTGGCTGGCTGCCCGAGAACTGGGCGCAGTTCGCCGAGTTGGGCTGGCTCGGCATGGCCTTCTCGGAAGAGGATGGCGGCTACGGCGGCGGCCCGATCGAGACGATGATCGTCATGGAACAGTTCGGTAAGGGCCTGGTGCTCGAGCCGTTCCTGCCGACGGTGGTGCTGGGCGGCGGCATGATCGCCCGCGCGGGTTCCGCCGACCAGAAGGCCGCCCTGCTGGCGCCGATGATCGAGGGCAAGAAGCAGTTCGCCTTCGCCTGGCTGGAGCGTCAGAGCCGCTACAACCTGGCCGACGTCTCGCTCAAGGCGACCAAGGAAGGCAACGGCTGGTCGCTCTCGGGCCACAAAGGAGTGGTCTACAACGCTGCCTCCGCCGACGAGATCATCGTGCTGGCCCGCACCGCCGGCTCGGCCCGCGAGCCCAAGGGCCTGACGCTGTTCGTGGTCGACGCCAAGGCCAAGGGCCTCAGCCGTCGCGACTACCCGACCCAGGATGCGCTGCGCGCGTCCGAACTGACCTTCGACAAGGTCTCGGTCGGCGCTGAGGCGGTGCTGGGCAAGGTCGATGACGCCTTCCCGGTCGTCGAGGAAGCGGTCGACCGCGCCATCGTGGCACTCTGCGCCGAGGCCACCGGCTGCATGGACGCGATCAATGCGGCCACGCTTGAGTACATCAAGACCCGCAAGCAGTTCGGCGTGGCGATCGGCAAGTTCCAGGTGCTGCAGCACCGCATGGTCGACTGCTTCACCAACGCGCAGGAAGCGCGCTCGATGACCCTGATGGCCTCGCTCAAGATCGACGACAAGGATCCCACGGTGCGCGCCAAGGCCGCCTCGGGCGCCAAGGTCCAGATCGGCAAGTCGGGCAAGTTCTGCGGCCAGAGCGCGGTGCAGATGCACGGCGGCATGGGCGTCACGGACGAGATGGCGGTCAGCCACTACTTCAAGCGGCTGACGATGATCGACCTGATGTTCGGCAACCAGCAGCACCACCTGACGCGCTACAGCAACCTGGCGATGGCGGCTTAAGCGCATTCACATGCGCCGGCGGGCGACAGCGCCTTCTCGCGTTTTCGCCGGCTTCGGTGAAAACGCTGTGGCGCGAGAGCCCGCGCCGTGCAGAAACGATGAGAACGCGCCACGGGAGTGGCGCGTTCTTGGTTTATGAACGCGATCGTCGACATCATCGTGCCGGTGTTCGGCATGGTGCTGGTCGGCTGGGTGATCGGCCGCAGCAAGCTCCTCAGTCCGGAAGGCTTGCGCGGCTTCACTGCCGTCACCTTCTACGCCCTGTTCCCCGCGCTGCTCTTCCGCTCCATGGCCAAGGTGCGGCTGGAGACGCTCGAGCCGCAGGTGCTGCTCGCCTTCTTCAGCGGCGTGATGGTCCTCTACGGCATGCTCATGGTGCTCGGCCGTATGCAGGGTCTGCGGCTGGGCGATCGCGCCATGTTTGCGCTGAGCGGCTCCTTCTCCAACGGCGTCGGCATCGGCATCCCGTTCATCAGCTACGGCTTCGGCGAACAGGGGCTGGTGCCGCTGCTGATGATCATCAGCGTCCACTCGCTGATCCTGCTCAGCTTCACCTGCTTCCTGATGGAGATGGACGGGGCCGGCGGTGGGCGCGGCAACGTGCTGAAGCGCCTGGGCGGTGCGGCCCTCTCGATGCTGAAGCACCCGGTCATCCCGGCGATCTTCGCGGGCCTCTTGTGGGGCGAGATCACGACGCACGTGCCCGGAATTGCAACGCCTGCGGTAGTCGACCGCATCCTGCAGGCCCTTGCGGCGGCGGCGCCGCCCTGCGGCCTGATCATGGTCGGCGCTTCGCTCGCCCATGTCGGTCTGAAGGGGCACTGGCAACCGGCGGCGGTTGCCTCGGTCTTTAAGCTCGCGGTGCTGCCGGTCCTGGTCTGGACGATCGGCCGCTATGTCTTCCCGCTCGATCCGCTGTGGCTCAACGTGGCCACCCTGAACGCCGCGCTGCCGGCCGGCGCCAATGTCTATCTGATCGCCCAGATGTACGCGATCGGCGTCGGCCGCGCGACCAACGCCGTGGTGATCTCGACCGCCGCCAGCGTCCTCACGTTGTCCGTTGCACTGTTGTTGCTCGGGGTGCAGCCGCGGTAGGCTCAAAGATCGGAGGTTGGCCATGACGTACGAGACGGTTCAGGTGCGCGAACTCGAGGGCGGCTGCGGTGCCGAGGTGCTGGGGCTCGATCTCAAGTCGATGAGCAATCGCCAGTGGGACGAGGTGCAACGCGCCTTCGTCGAGCACGGCGTGATCTTCTTTCGCGACCAGGCGCTGACGCCCGAACAGCACATCGAATTCGCGCAGCGCTGGGGCCAGATTGACATCAACCGGTACTTCACGCCCGTCGCCGGCTATCCGCAGATCGCTGAGGTGCGCAAGGAGCCGCAGCAGCAGAAGAACATCGGCGAACGCTGGCACACCGATCACACCTACGACCAGATCCCCGCCATGGGCTCGATCCTGGTGGCGCGCGAGCTGCCGTCGAAGGGCGGCGACACGCTGTTCTCCAACGTCTATCGGGCCTTCGAGACCCTGTCGGAAGGCCTCAAGAAGACGCTCCGTGGCCTCAACGCGGTGCATTCCTCGGCGCACCGGTTCGGCGCCGCGGCACGCCAGGCGAGCGGCAGCGACATCGTCTTTCACAATGCCGACAAGGTGGGGGACGTGCTGCACCCGGTGGTGATCCGCCATCCGCTGAGCGGCCGCGAAGCGCTCTACGTCAATCCGGACTTCACGCTGCATTTCGAGGGCTGGAGCGTCGAGGACAGCAACCCGCTGCTCGACTATCTCTACGCGCACGTGACGCGGGGTGACTTCACCAGCCGCTTCCAGTGGAGCAACGGCTCGATCGCCTTCTGGGACAACCGTGCCACCTGGCACAGCGCCCAGAACGATTATCAGGGCGAGCGGCGCCTGATGCACCGTATCACCGTCGCCGGCTGCGCGTTGCAGGCGGCGACGGCTGCGTCGGTCTAGAAGCCTACTGCTTCAGGCGGATCGTCATGGCGGCCACGCCGGTCGCCAGGTTGTAGCCGGCATCCTTCACGACGCCCGAGGCCAGCATGCCGATCTCGGCATTCGGACCGCCATAGATCCAGTTGCCGCCGGCCTGAGTGCCGGCCGCGACCGTGCCCTGCTCGCCGACATAGGTGCCGCCCAGCTGAGTGGCGCCGCGCTCCGAACCCAGCGAATAGACGCGCCAGATCGTGTGCACTGCCTTGGTGTAGCCGATGTCGATGCCGACCTTGTCGATCGTTCCCGTGTACTGCGCCGTCGAGACGCCGTCCTTGCCGAGGAACACGCAGTCCAGCGGCTTGGCCGAACCCAGGATATAGCCCGTGCTGCCGCCGACGTTGCAGGTCAGCGAGCCAATGTAGATGCGGGAATTGGCGTTGGTGGTGTTGAGCTGCTGTGCGCTCGACTGCTGCAGGCTGCAGGCACCGGTCGAGAGGGCGAGGGCGGCCAGTGCGGCCGTCATGACGACGTTCTTCATAGACACTCCTGTTGGGGAGGGCGGCTCGCAGGAGCGCCCGTCCGGGAGACAGCCACTACCACGACTCAAGGCCTGGCGCCCGTCATCACGGCTTCCTGATCCTCCGGGGCGTAGAAGAAGTCGCCGGGCCTGAAATCGTGGCCGAGGTCGCCCAGCAGGCGGCGCTGGCGCGGCGTGCAGTGGTCGAAGAGCGCGGCGTAGGGACCGCTGAAATCGTAGGCCCGCATGAACATCTGGCAGTAATTGTAGAGCAGCGTCTTGCGCGCCTTGCCGGAATGGTTGGGTGAGGGCCCGTGCCACAGCGCGTGCGGGAAGACATAGGCGTCGCCGGCCTTGCCGAGCAGCGGCACGGCGCCCGGCATGCCGGGATGAGGGATCCGCTCGGCGCGCTCCGGGAAGCTGCGCAGATGGCTGCCGGGGAAGACCGTGAAGTTGCCGCTGTCCGGCGCGGTCACGTCGGTCAGCAGGTACATGACCTTCACCGCGAGCGGCCTGCTGGTCTCGCTGACCCGGATCGATTTCTGGGCCTGCCCGCCGTCGGTGTGGGTGTAGCCTGGAAAGGTGTCGGTCGAGGCGCGCACGATCGCCTGGCTCATCGAGAACTGGATGTAGGGGCCCATCAGATCGAGGATCAGGTCAAAGATCCCCGGCCGGTCGATCAGGTCGACGAAGGCCTGATGATAGGGTAGCAGGTCGCGCCGATCCATGAACGCGTCCTTGTTCTGGTCGGGCAGCTTCCACGCATAGTGGCCGCGCGGCAGTGCTCCCGGCGCGGGCTCATAGCCGGGCTCGGTGCGCACTTTGTCGTCGAGCAACTTCGAAAAGAAATCCACTTCGGCCGGGGACAGCGCGCCTTCGATCTGCAGGTAGCCGTCGACGGCCCACTGCTCGCGCTGTGCCTCGGTGAGTGTGCGCGTGGTGTTGGCCAGCATGCGTTCCTCCCTGGAAGCGTGCTGGCCAGCATAGCGCGATCCGCCGCCCGTGTCGGCGACGGCTTCTCGCCTGGCGGCCGGGCGAGGTTGTGCCCGGAAGAGGTCTTAGCGGGCGTCGCGCTTGGCTTGGGCGCGCGCGCCCTGCTTGCGGACGCTGCCGCGCACCGAGCCCGGCACGTGGTTCTCGACGGCGACGCGCGCCTTGCCGCGAACGACCTTGGCGGGTCCCTTGGCCTTCGCCTGCGGCTTGGCCGTCTTGGCCTTCTGCTTCAGCGCCAGCGCCTTCTTCGCGCTCTCGACCAGCGCGGCCTTCGCCTTGATCTCGCCGCGGCGGGTCGTCTCCGTCTCGAGGCGGGCGAGTGCCGCCGACAGGAC
The DNA here is from genome assembly GCF_965279625.1 of Reyranella sp. GTDB lineage: Bacteria > Pseudomonadota > Alphaproteobacteria > Reyranellales > Reyranellaceae > Reyranella. The sequence continues at coordinate 2,068,445 of NZ_OZ257251.1, read as the reverse complement.
CTCGAGCTTCACCATTGAGCCCTCGTCGGCCTTCGGCGGCGTCGCGCCGCGCGGGCGCGCCTTGCCGCGCATCTCGCGGCGCTGCCGGTCGGCCACCGTGCGCGCGCGGTCGCGGCGCGTACGCATCCGCTTCACCAGCCGGTTGAGTTCGGAGTCGGTCATCGAGCGCGCGGCGCGCACACCCGACAGCGCCACCAGCTCGCGCTCGCTCTCGGTGAGGGCGCGCAGTTCCTGCTTCTTCGTGATTGCCATGGTCGGTCTCCTTGAAGGGGCCCCTCCTTGCCAATCAATTTCGCGCGCGTCTACCTCAGCGCCTGCCAAAGCAGCGCGACGCCCGATACGGCCATGACGATGTCGAGCATGTACTGGAAGGCGGCGACGCTCAGGCGTTCGACGATCAGGCGCGCGAGATAGGTGCCGGCCATTACAGAGGAGCCGGTGATCAACCCCTTCACCATGATGTCGGTGGGCAGCGCGCCGAAGGCCTGGAAGGTGAGGGCCTTGCTGATGTAGAGCGCGAGCGAACCCGCGGCTTCGGTGGCGATGAACGCGCCTTTGACGAGTCCGTGCGCGGCGAAGGCGGGCACGCTGAGCGGTCCGGTCGAGACCACGATGCCGGTCAGGAAGCCGATCACGATGCCGGCTGCGAACATCCCGCGATAACCCAGCACGAGGTTGCGCGCGGAGAGCCAGCGGCGGCCCGGGATCATCGCGAGGAAGAAGACGCCCAGCGCGGTCTCGACCGTGTTTTCGGGCAGCGCCAGCAAGGTGCGGGCGCCCAGTGCCGCCGCGGGAATGCCGCCGGCCGCATAGGCGGCGGCGGCGCGCCAGTCGATGTGGCGCCACCAGGCGGTGATCTTGGCGAAGTTCGACATCAGCGCGACGACCGCCATGATCGGCACGGCCTCGCGCGGCCCGAAGACCATGACCAGCACCGGCAGCAAGATCACCGTCGCGCCGGTCCCGACGATACCGCTGACTGTGCCGGCGATCAGCCCGACGAACAGGACGAGGGCGTAGCTCAGCATCGTTGCGCTCTCGACCTCGCCCGCTTTCATGTTCCTCTCTCCCTATCGGAAGAGAGGAGAACGATCCCGCCTTAGTATCCGATGTTCGGTCGCAGCCACTTCTCCGCCTGCTCGATCGAGACGCCGCGGCGCCTGGCATAGTCCTCGACCTGGTCCTTGCCGATGCGGGCGACGCCGAAATACTGAGCCTCGGGATGGGCGAAGTAGTAGCCCGAGACCGCCGAGGTCGGCATCATCGCGAAGCTCTCGGTGAGCTGGATGCCGGCGTTCTGCCCCGCATTGAGCAGCCGGAACAGTTCGGGCTTCTGGCTATGGTCGGGGCAGGCGGGATAACCCGGCGCCGGGCGGATGCCGCGATACTTCTCGCGCACCAGCTCCTCGTTGGAGAGCGCCTCCTCCGGGACGTAGCCCCACAAGGTCTTGCGCACGCGCTCATGCAGCCGCTCGGCGAAGGCTTCCGCGAGACGGTCGGCCAGCGCCTTCAGCAGGATGTCCGAATAGTCGTCGTGGTCGGCCTTGAAGCGCGCGAGATGCTCCTCGATGCCGTGGCCGGCGGTGACCGCAAAGCCGCCGATCCAGTCAGCCTCGGGCGAGACGAAGTCGGCCAGGCACATGTTGGCGCGCGGCGCCCGCTTCTCGATCTGCTGGCGCAGGAAGAAGAGCCGCGAGATTTCCTTGGTGCGCGTCTCGTCGCTGTAGATCACGACGTCGTCGCCCTCGCGGCGGCACGGCCAGAAGGCGACCACGCCTTTGGCCGTCAGCCACTTCTCGCGCACGATCAGGTCCAGCATCTTGCGCGCGTCGGCATAGAGCTTCCTGGCGCTGTCGCCGACCACGGGATCCTCGAGGATGGCCGGATAGTTGCCGGCCAGCTCCCAGGCGCGGAAGAACGGCGTCCAGTCGATGCGCTCGACCAGCTCGTGCAGCGGGTATTCGGCGAACACGCGCGTGCCCGTAATGGCAGGCTTGGGCGCCGCGTAGGCGGGCCAGTCGATCTTGAAGTCGTTGGCGCGCGCCGCCTCGAGCGCGATCACCTTCTCCTTGGTGCCGCCCGCGCGCTCCACGCGAATCGCCTCGTATTCGGCGGCGACCTTGATGGCGAAGTCCTCGGCCTGCGAGCCCGACTCCGAGACCAGCGCCGAGCAGACGCCGACCGCGCGCGAGGCGTCGAGCACATGCACGGTCGTGCCGTTGTAGCGCGGTGCGATGCGAAGGGCCGTGTGGACCTTGGAGGTCGTGGCGCCGCCGATCAGGAGCGGCAGGTTCATGCCCTGCCGCGTCATCTCCTCGGCCACCGTCACCATCTCGTCGAGCGACGGCGTGATCAGGCCGGAGAGGCCGATGATGTCGGCCTTGTTGTCGTTGGCGCTCTTCAGGATGTCCTGGAACGGCACCATGACGCCGAGGTCGATGACCTCGAAGTTGTTGCACTGCAGGACCACGCCGACGATGTTCTTGCCGATATCGTGGACGTCGCCCTTGACCGTCGCCATGACGATCTTGCCCTTGGGCCGCGAGCCCGCCGTCTTCTGCGCCTCGATGTAGGGCAGGAGATGCGCCACCGCCTTCTTCATGACGCGCGCGCTCTTCACCACCTGCGGCAGGAACATCTTGCCGGCGCCGAACAGGTCGCCGACCACGTTCATGCCGGCCATCAGCGGGCCCTCGATCACCTCGATCGGACGCGCGATCTGCAGCCGCGCCTCCTCGGTGTCGGCGACGACGAACTGGTCCATGCCCTTGACCAGCGCATGCTCCAGCCGCTTCTCGACCGGCCAGCTGCGCCATTCGGCGTCCTGCGTCTCGGCAACCTCGCCGGTGCCCTTGTACTTGGGTGCCAGCTCGAGCAACCGCTCGGTCGCGTTGGGATTGCGGTTGAGGATCACGTCCTCGCAGGCGTCGCGGAGTTCCTGCGGGATCTGGTCGTAGACCTCGAGCTGGCCGGCATTGACGATGCCCATGTCCATGCCCGCCTGGATGGCATAGTAGAGGAACACCGAGTGCATCGCCTTGCGCACCGGCTCGTTGCCGCGGAAGGCGAAGGACAGGTTGGACACGCCGCCGGAAATCTTGGCGGCGGGGCAGCGCTTCTTGATCTCGCGCGTCGCCTCGATGAAGTCGACGCCGTAGTTGTTGTGCTCCTCGATGCCGGTGGCCACCGCGAAGACGTTGGGATCGAAGATGATGTCCTCGGCCGGGAAACCCACCTGGTTCACCAGGATGTCGTAGGCGCGGGCGCAGATCTCGACCTTGCGCTCCTTGGTGTCGGCCTGGCCCTTCTCGTCGAAGGCCATGACCACGACCGCAGCGCCGTAGCGGCGGACCTTGCGGGCATGGGCGATGAACGGCTCGATGCCTTCCTTCATGGAGATCGAGTTCACGATCGGCTTGCCGGCGACGCACTTGAGGCCGGCCTCGATCACGCTCCACTTGGAGCTGTCGATCATGATCGGCACTCGCGCGATGTCGGGCTCTGCCGCGATCAGCTTCAGGAACGTGTCCATCGCCAGCTCGGCGTCGAGCAGTCCCTCGTCCATGTTGATGTCGATGATCTGCGCGCCGCTCTCGACCTGCTGGCGCGCGACCTCGATGGCGGCGGTGTAGTCGCCCTCCAGGATCAGCTTCTTGAAGCGGGCCGAGCCGGTGACGTTGGTGCGCTCGCCGATGTTGATGAACATCGCACGCGGCGCCGGCTTGCTGTCGATATCGATATCCTGAGCCATTAGAAGAAACTCGCCGGTTCCATGCCACTGAGACGCAGCGCGGGTGGCAGGACATGCCAAGTGCGCGGCGTGATGCCTTTGACCGCCTCGGCGATCGCCTTGATGTGGGCGGGCGTCGTGCCGCAGCAGCCGCCGACCACATTGATCCAGCCGTTCTCGGCCCAGCCCTTGACCAGCTTGCCGGTCATTTCCGGCGGCTCGTCGTAGGCGCCGAGCTCGTTGGGCAGCCCGGCATTCGGATAGATGCACAGCATGCTGTCGACCTGCGGGTTCAACGCCTGCACGTAGGGATGGAGCTCGGTCGCGCCGAAGCTGCAGTTCAGGCCCATGGTGATCGGCTTGGCATGCCGCACCGAGTGCCAAAAGGCCTCGACCGTCTGGCCCGAGAGGTTGCGGCCCGCCAGGTCCGTGAGCGTCATCGACACCATCACCGGAAGGACCTCGCCGCGTGCCTCGCCCGCCTCGTCGACCGCGACGAGGGCGGCCTTGGCGTTCAGCGTATCGAACACCGTCTCGACCAGGATGAAGTCGACGCCACCGTCGAGCAGCCCGTCGATCTGCTCGCGGTACATGTCCTTCACCTCGTCGAAGGTGACGGCGCGGAAGCCCGGGTCGCTGACCTTGGGCGACACCGAAAGCGTCTTGTTGGTCGGCCCCAGCGCGCCCGCCACGAAGCGCGGCTTGGACGGGTCGCGCGCCGTGGCGGCATCGGCGCAGGCGCGCGTCAGCTTCGCCGCGGCGACGTTGATCTCGCGCGCCATCCCGGTGATGCCGTAGTCGGACAGGCTGATCGAGTTCGAGTTGAACGTGTTGGTCGCCACGATGTCGGCGCCGGCGTCGAGATAGGCGTTGCAGATCTCGCCCACCACGTCGGGACGCGTCAGGTTCAGGAGGTCGTTGTTGCCCTTCTGGTCGTGGTTGAAGGTACGGCCGCCGCGGAATCCTTCCTCGTCGAGCTTGTAGCTCTGGATCATCGAGCCATAGGGCCCGTCCTTGATCAGGATGCGCTGCGAGCCGATCTCGCGCAGCTGCTCGGCCTTTTCCTCGTGGGTCATCGGGGGCGCACTCCCAGCAGATGGCAGATCGCAAAGGTGAGATCTGCCCGGTTCAGCGTATAGAAATGGAACTGCTCCACGCCCTCGTCACGCAGGCGGCGGCAGAGGTCGCCAGCCACGGTGGCGGCGATCATGCGGCGTGTCTCGAGATCGTCGTCGAGCCCGTCGAACATGTTGCAGAACCACGGCGGCACCTTGGAGCCGCAGAGGCCGGCGATGCGATTGACGGCTGAGAAGTTGGAGACCGGCATGATGCCGGGCACGATCGGCACGTTGATGCCGGCTGCCGCCGCGCGGTCGCGGAAGCGCAGGAAGTCCTCGGCCTCGAAGAAGAACTGGGTGATGCAACGGTCGGCGCCGGCATCGACCTTGGCCTTGAGGTTCTCGAGATCGGCCTTCTCGTCGGCCGAGGCGGGGTGCTTCTCAGGATAGCCCGCGACGCTGATCTGGAAGTTGCCGATCTTCTTGAGGCCCGCGACCAGCGCCGCCGCATTGGCATAGCCTCCGGGATGCGGCGTGTACTGGCCGCCCATGCCGCCCGGCGGGTCGCCGCGCAGGGCCACGATGTGACGGATGCCGGCATCCCAGTAGGCGCGCGCGATGTCGTCGATCTCGCCCTGGGTGGCGGCGACGCAGGTGAGGTGCGCGGCGGCATCGATGCCGGTCTCGCTCTTGAGGCGCGCCACCGTGTCGTGGGTGCGCTGCCGAGTCGAGCCGCCGGCGCCGTAGGTCACCGAGAAAAACGAGGGATGGAGCGGGGTCAGGCGCTTCACTGTCTCCCACAGCGTGTGCTCGGCCGCATCGGTCCGCGGCGGCGAGAACTCGAACGATACGGCGAGCCGCTGCGGCGCGCGGGCGGGAAATTCGGTCGCGCTCCCCGTGGAGCTCAGGGGACTGCCGATCGGACCGGTATCGGGGCTCATCGTGACTCTCCATGGGCGGAAACGGTGGCTGGCCGCGGGGCGGTGTGAGCCGGTAGCTCGCGCTCGCCGCGCCAGATGCCCGTCATCAGGCGGCGGCCGGGGAAGTGGATCGGTTCGAGCGGCGTGAGGCCGGCGCTGCGCAGCCAGCCCTGCACCTGGTTGTCGGCGAAGCCCAGATGGACATGGGCATGCTCGCGCTTCAGCTCGACGAGGTCGTGCGGCGAGAAGTCGACCACCAGGACCGAGCCGCCGGGTTTCACGACGCGCGCGGCCTCGGCCAGCGCCGCGGCGGGATCGTCGGCATAGTGCAGCACGTGATGAATGGTGACGACGTCGAAACTGTCGGACCCGAAGGGCAGGGCGTACATGTCGCCCTGGCGGATGTCGGCATTGTCGATGCCGGCGCGCGCCAGATTGGCACGGGCCAGCGCGAGCATCTCGCGGCTCTGGTCGACGCCGATGGCCTGTTCGACCTTGGGCGCCAGCACCTCGAGCAGCCGGCCGGTGCCGGTGCCGACATCGAGCAGCCGGCGGGCGCCGAGTGGCAGGTGATGGCTGAGCGCCCGCTCGATCTCGCGATCGGCGACATGCAGCGCGCGCAGCTCGTCCCAGCGCTGGGCATTGTCGCGGAAGAAGCGGGCGGCTGCCGTCTGGCGGCGCTGCTGGACGGCGTCCAGCCGGGCGCGGTCGGTCGCGATCCGGGGGTGCTTGGGGTCGAGCCGGCGCACGAATTCACGCACCAGGGCAGCATCCTCGCCGCCATTGGTCAGGCGGAACCGCGTGAACTGCGCCTCGCGGAATCGCTCGAGCAGGCCCGCCTCGACCAGCAGCTTCAGGTGCCGCGACACGCGCGGCTGGCTCTGCCCCAGCACATTCACATAATCGCTGACGGTCAGGTCCTCGCGCGCCGCCAAGGCCAGGATGCGCAGCCTGGTGTCTTCGGCAGCGGCCCGCAGCAGGGTGAGTAGGTGCTCCATGGGAAGAATGATATAAGCATATCTTTATGTATGCAATAGCATTGGACCGATGGCGAACCGTGAAACACAAGAAACCGACAGCGTCGAAGGCGGTGCCCGTAATCGCTTCAAACTACAGCCTCGGTATGCAACAATCCTTTCAATGCGACGAATGAACGTCGCGTCACGCTTTGTGGCCCGGCGTCCCGGGCCAGCGGGATGATCCGGGGTTGGCGTTGATGTTCGGTGTGACGAAAGCCATTGCAGCCAGCCTTCGCCGTTCGGTTGTCGCCGTCGCCCTTGCCGGGACGGTGCTTGGAGGCTGCGCCTCCGGCGATACCGGCACGGCCGAGGTGTGGGATCCGCTGGAAACCCCGAACCGCTTCATCTTCTCGATCAACCGCGTCGTCGACATCATTGCGCTGCGGCCGCTGGCGGTCATGTATCGCGACCTGCTGCCCGACCGGGCGCAGACCGGTGTCCGCAACGTGCTCGACAATCTCGGCGAGCCGGTCACGGCCATCAACGAGGTCTTCCAGGGCGCTCCGAATCGCGCCGCCACGACCATGGCGCGCTTTCTCGTGAATTCGACCATCGGCGTCGCCGGCATCTTCGACGTGGCATCGAGCTTCGGGCTCGAGCGCACCAAGGAGGATTTCGGCAAGACGATCGGCCTGTGGGCGGGTGTCGAGCCGGAGAATGGCGGATTCTATCTGATGCTTCCCGCCTATGGTCCGTCCAACGCGCGCGACGCCACCGGCCTGATGATGGACTATCTGGTCGATCCGTTCCGTATTCTCACCTACAACTTGGCGGTCGACTGGGATGTCTGGCAGATCGCCCGCTACGGCATGAACGCGGTCGACTACCGGTCGCGGACCATCTTCGCGCTCGACGATCTCGAGAAGAACAGCGTCGACTACTACGCGGCGCTGCGCTCGGCCTACACGCAGAACCGCGCCGACCAGATCCGTCAGAAGCGCGAGAAGACCAGCGCGGGCGCAGAGCTGGAGCGTCGCGACAACCTGGCACTGGTCCGCTAGGGCAACGCGCCCGGGCGAGGGTGCGTTGATCCGCCGTCCGCGCTAAAACGCTTCCCCCAAATTTCGTCATAGGAGTGCACGGTGTCGAAGCTCGCCTCTCGTCGTGTCGTGTTGCAGCTTGCCGCCACTGCCGCGATGTTCGCGGCCGTCCCCGTTGCCGGGCCGGCCTTTGCCGCCGATCCCGCACAGATCGTGCAGAGCACGGCGCAACAGGTCATCGAGATCGTGAAGACCAAGACCGGCGCCGCCCGGCAGGCCGCGATCCTGGCCGTTCTCCAGACCAACTTCGACATGCCGGCCATGGCGCGCTCGGCGCTCGGCACCCACTGGAACCAGGCGACCGAGAGCGAGCGCACGCGCTTCCTCAAGGCCGTCGCCACCGCCGAGGCCAAGGCCTACAGCGAGCGCTTCGGCCAGTACGGCGGCCAGACGCTGACCATCGGCAAGGTAACGCCGCGCGCCAATGGCGTGACGATGGTCGACAGCCGGCTGAACCAGACGACCGGGCAGCCCATCAAGCTCGAATGGGAAGTCCGCAACGACCGCATCGCCGACGTCAAGGTCGAGGGCGTCAGCATGGTCATGACTAGACGTTCGGATTTCAATTCCTACATCCAGAACAACGGCGGAAAGGTCGAGCCGCTGGTCAGGGAACTCGAAGCCCGGGCCGCCCAGTAGCTCGATTGCACCCATGAGGCGCCCGGCGTAGTCTTCCACCAGGGAGGCGTGCGAGCGCTCCGTGAGCGCCGCAGGGGGCGGAAGCGGAGCGGAGGAGAGCGCAATGGACAGCGCGATTGCCAAGAACCCGGCCGAGCTGCGTTCGGTCGACCCGGTCTGGGACCGGATCCGCGAGGCAGCTCATGCGGCTGCCGCCAGCGAGCCCGTGCTGGCCGGAACCCTCCATGCAACGATCCTGAGCCAGCCGCGCTTCGAGAATGCGCTGAGCTATCACCTGGCGCGCCTCGTGGGCACGACCGAGGTGCCCGCCGCGCTCATCCGCCAGACCTTCGACGAGGCCCTTGCGGCCGATCCCGGCATCGGCCTCGCCGCCCGCGCCGACATCGTGGCGGTCGCCGACCGCGACCCGGCCTGCACGTCCCATCTCGACCCGCTGCTCTGGTTCAAGGGCTATCACGCGCTGCAGACCTACCGGGCCTCGCACTGGCTGTGGATGCAGGGCAGGCGTACGCTCGCCCACTTCCTGCAGAGCCGGTCGAGTTCGCTGTTCGCCCTCGACATCCATCCCGGCGCGGTGATCGGCAAGAGTATCTTCATCGACCACGGCACCGGTGTCGTGATCGGTGAGACCGCCGTCGTCGAGGACGGCGTCTCCATGCTGCACGGCGTCACCCTGGGCGGCACCGGCAAGGAGCGCGGCGACCGCCATCCCAAGGTGCGCCGCGGCGTGCTGTTGGGCGCCGGCGCCAAGGTGCTGGGCAATATCGAGATCGGCGCCTGTGCCAAGATCGCGGCCGGCAGCGTGGTGCTCGATCCTGTCCCAGCCGGCTGCACGGCGGCCGGCGTCCCCGCCCGCATCATCGGCTGCGTCGACGTGCCGGAACCGGCGCTCGACATGGATCACCGTATCTAGAAACACCTTCGACGGGCCGCTTGAGCGTTTGTCGCCGCCGTCCATAATCGGGCGGGGGGATTCTTCATGCATCACAAGTTCCGCGGTCTCGCGCTGCATCTCTGGACGGTCGACACGACGCAGTTCGAGGAGGCGCTGGCTGCCGCCAAGGCCGGCGGTTTCGACGCGGTCGAATTGCGTCGCGTCGACTTCATGCGGGCGCGGGAGCGCGGCCTGTCGAACACCGAGGTGCTGGGCTGCGTCAAAAGCAATGGACTTCCCGTGAGCGCCGTCGGCTGCGAGTACGGCTGGACCTTTGCCGCCAGGCAAGATCGCGAGCGGCTGTTCGCGTCGCTGGAGGAGGCGTGCGAGCGGGCGGTCATGCTCGATTGCGTGACGGTGATGAGCGGCATCGGACCCGGCGCCGCGTCGCTGGAAGAAGGCGTTTACAACATTCGCCATGCCGGCGAGATCGTGGCGCGCCACGGGCTGCGGCTCGCGCTCGAATACCAGTTTCAGCATCCGATCGTGAGCCGCCTCGAGATCCTGCGCGAGTTGATCGCGAAGGCCGGACAGAAAAGCGTCGGCCTGTTGCTAGATGCCTATCACCTGCAGCGGGGCGGTCGTCCCGGACGCGGCTTCGAGGACGTGCCGGCTGCGGAAATCTTCTACGTGCAGTACAGCGACGTGCCCGACGCGCCGCCCAATGCCGTGCCGCCGGTCGACCGGCTGCCGCCGGGGCAGGGCGTGGTGCGCTGGAGCGAGCTGTTCCAGCTCCTCGGCGAGAAAGGCTATGAGGGCTGGGTGAGCTACGAGGCGCCAAATCCCGCGCAGTGGGAGAGGCCGGCCACCGACGTCGCATACGAGGGCGCGGCGGCGACGCGGCGCGCCCTGGAGATCGCTTTCGGCTGACGCGCCTGCGACCAGTGGCGGGATGGATGGCGCTGGCCGGACGCGCTACGTGTTCGCACGATGGCGCAGAAGAAGAAGACCCCGAGCAAGTCCCGGAAGAGCGCTTCTTCAGGCGCGAAACCGCCTTCTTCCGGCCCCAGGCCGCCCGCGTCCGGCACGAAGGCAAGGGCGCGCAAACCCGCGCCCCGGACGCCCGCGCCGAGGCCGCTGCCGCCCCCGACCACGACCCTGCAGCAGGAACTGCGCATGATGGCGCACAGCGGCGCGCAGTCGCTGCAGAGTCTCATCGTCTTTCTGGCGGTGATGGTGGTGATCGCGGGCATCGGGATCGGCGCATGGGCGATCCGTCCGGTACCGAGCTATGCCTCGGAGGAGCAGAAAGCCGGCTCGCCCTTCGACGCGACCTTCACGGCGGAGAATCCCAGTCCGTGGTTTGCGATGAAGGGCCTGAAGTTTGCCTGCGTTCTCGATTACGTGCGTGCCTCCGGGCGCGAACCGACCCTCATCGAGGCGACTGATGTGCGCTTCCCGGCGGGCTCGACCGGCGAGTTGAAGCCCGGCGAGTCCGCGACCTTCAAATGCCCGTTCCGTGCCCTGTTCGGCCTGCCGCCGCTCAACGAGGATTACGGCGTGGTGCAGCGCTCGCAGATCTATTTCCACGCCTCCTACGATTTGCCGTTCATCGGCGCGATTCGCCTGAGCCACAACAGCGTGCCGTTCCTCCTCAACACCAGGCTCCTGCCGCCCCGCTGGACGAGCCGGCCGGACGGTTAGCGCCGTCCCGCGAAAGCCTTGAGCCGGCGGGGATCGAAGTGCCTCAGCGGGACATGGCTCGTCGTGCCGTCGAGAATCAGCTCGGCCATCGCCTCGCCGGTCGCGGGGGCATTGAGCATGCCCCAGACGCTGTGACCGGTCGCGACCCAGGCGCCCTCGATGCCGGGCACGGCGCCGATCAGCGGCAGCCCATCCTCGGTGACGGGGCGGAAGCAGGCCTGGCGCGCGACAATGGGCGCGGCGGCGAGGGCAGGGGAGATGGCGCGGCACAGCGCCTCCAGCCGTTCGTGCGCGCCGGCGTCGCCTGTGATGTCGGCTGGATCGACCGGCAGCGAGGCGGTGCTCGAAACCGCGCAGGCCCAGACCGTGCCGTCGGCCCGCGCGAAGATTTCGGGTGTCAGCGCCTCGCCACTCGCCTCCTCGTATTCGAGGAACAGGGCTTCGGCCGGCACCGCATCGCCGGTGCGGAAGACGAGACTGTGGCCCTTGAAGCCGTAGACGGCGGGGAGCGGCAGCCAGCGCGAGGCGAGGATCGACCACGGCCCCATCGCAATCACCACGCCATCGGCTTCGACGGTCTCGCCACTCTCGAGCGTGACTCCGCCGATCGCGCCGGCCGCGCTCTTCATCAATCCCGTGACGATGCCGTGGCGCAGCTCGGCGCCGTTCGCCTCCGCGGCGCGCATCAACCCGGTGGTGAAGGCGCGCGGCTCGACGAGGGCCGTCGTCTGCGGCGAGCCGATCTGGCCCGTCAGCGTCACGTCGGAGGACAGCCACGGCCGCCCGGCCTCCCCGTGCGCGCGCCGGCCCTCGGCGGCGTGTCCGGCAAAGGTCGTGAGCCTTCTGTAGCCCCATGGATTGCCCAGCTCCTCGGCGAGGCTCGCATGCAGGGCAAAGCTGCGCCGCGCCAGCCGGTCTATGGCCGTCCCACGGCACCAGTCGAGTGCCAGGAAGCCGCCCGACTTGCCAGAGGCCGCGCCGCCGACCTCGTGGCGCTCGACCACAACCGGCCGGGCGCCGCGGCGGCTGAGGAAATAGGCGATGGCCGCGCCGATGGCGCCGCCGCCGCAGATGACGATCCGCTTCTCGCTGCTCATGTCCGATCAACCCACGGCGGCACTGGAGGCTGCGTCGCTGGTGCAATATGTTGCGAAGACTTTCAGGGGGAAACGTACATGAATTGGAAATCGTGGGGACTCGCCATCCTGGCGGGTATCGCCGGCTGGCTGTCGCTCGCGGCCGGAGCCTCGGCCCAGGCGCCGGTGGGGCAGAAGCCAATCAAGGTGGCGGCGATCGATTTCGTGCCGGCCTGGGGCGATCTCGACGGCAATGTCGCGCGGCTCGTCCAGGCGGCCGAGCAGGTGGCGCGGCAGGACGTCAATTACGCGGTATTCCCCGAGACCGCGGTCAGCGGCTATCTGTTCAGCGGCTCGAAGCAGCTCGCGCCCTTCCTCGATACCATTCCCGGCAAGACGACGGCCGCGCTTTTGCCCGTCCTCCAGCGCACCGGCATGTACATGAGCGTGGGCATTGCCGAGCGCGATGCCGCGACCGGCCTCGCCTACAACACCGCGGTGCTGCTGGGGCCCAACGGCATCATCGGCAAGTACCGCAAGAACGGGCTGAACCCGCAGGACCAGAAGGTGTTCGCGCCAGGCACGACCGGTGTCGAGGTGTTCGAGACACCGATCGGCCGCATCGCGCTGCTGATCTGCTACGACGACACCTACTGGCAATATGGTCGTCTGGCGGCACTGCGCGGCGCCCAGATCATCGCCTGGCATTCTGTGTCGGATCGCGTGATGCCGGGCACGCCGCCCGCCGAGGCGACCGGCAATCACTCGACCGTGTCCAACGTCCAGTACCTCAGCGCCCAGAACGGCGTGTGGGTCGTGGGTGCCACGCGCAGCGGCATCGAGACCAACCCGATCACGGGCGGCAAGCTCTACTACAATGGCGGTTCGAGCATCTGGTCGCCGAAGGGCGAGAAGCTGGTGCAGGCGCCGGTGGTGCCGCCCGAAACGCTGGCGCCCGGCCTCGCCGGCGTCTTTGCGACCACCATCGTCCCGGCGGAGGCCGATGCCGAGCGGACCGCCCAGCTCGCCCGCCGCCGTTCCGATCTCTACGTGCCGCTGCTGGCTCTGCATCGCAGCCCGACCGACGGCAACGCCACGACGTCGGTCCGCTCCGTCGCGCTGTCGGCCGCGCAATGGGCCGACGGACCGTCGCTGCTGTCGTCGGCGCGTCCCGAAGCGGGCGAGCTGCTGGTCCTGCCGGAACTCTCCGCGCTGCCGTCGGGCCTGTCCGCCGCCGACATCAAGGCCAAGGCCGAAGCGCGCGAGGGTGCCTTCGAGCAGGCTCTCTCGGCGGCGGCCAAGGCCGGCAGCGGCTTCGTGGCCGGCTCCTATCCCGAGCGCGAGGGCGACAAGGTCTATCATACGGTCGTGCTGGCCGGGCCCACGGGAACCGTGCTCGGCCGCTATCGCGCCACGCACCTGTCGGCCGCGACCGCGGCCTGGGCAAGCGCCGGTGACGAGCCGGTCGTGATCGACACGCCGCTCGGCCGCATCGGACTCGCCACCGGCGACGAGCTGCGCGTGCCGGAACTCGGCGGCCTCTACGGAGCCCTGCGCGCCGACATCCTGGCCGCGCCGGCGGGACGGCCGGAGCCGCTCAAGGTGCAGATCGATGCCAAGCTCTTCGCCGTCAACGATCCGCCGACCGGCCGCGCGGATTTCTTCCCCTATGCTTCGGCCAAGCAGAACCAGCTCTGGCTGGTGAGCGGCGGCCGCCGCGTCGGCAATGCGACGGCCGCCGGCATCTACGGGCCCGAACCGGTCGTCGATACGCCGACGCTGACGGCGGCGGCCGGCGAAAGCGTCGTTCGCTATCGCACGCGCGTGCCGGCACCGGGCACCTGGATCAACCAGCAGCAGCTCATCGCCGGCCAGCAATCGCTGCTGTTCGTGCCGCTGGTGATGAAGGACGACAGCGACTGCCTGAAGCAGTGGCGGACCCAGGGGACCGGCGCACCGCCCTGCCGCTGAGCGCTCCACCGCAGGGAGAACGGCCGGGCTTGCCGCCCGGCCGGTCCCGACGGCACCATGGCCCCGGATCGCAGCGGGGGACATGGACCATGGACGACTATTACGATCTCGGCGCCTACAAGCGCACCGTCACCACCTCGTCGCCGCAGACGCAGCTCTGGTTCGATCGCGGACTGAACTGGCTCTACGGCTTCAACCATGCCGAAGCGATCAAGTGCTTCGAGAAGGCGTTGGAGATCGATCCCGGCTGCGCCATGGCGTACTGGGGCATCTCCTACGCTGCCGGGCCGAACTACAATCTCCCCTGGCACCGCTACGATCCGGCCGGCAAGAAGCGCGCGCTCGAAGCCTCGTACGACGCCATGCAGCGCGCGCTCGCCGCCGCGCCCAATGCCTCGCCGGTCGAGCAGGCGCTGATCCGTGCGCTGCCGGCGCGCTACCCGCAGCGCGAGGCGATCGAGGACCAGACGACGTGGGACAAGGAATTCACCGTCGAGATGCGCAAGCTGTTCCGCGCCCATCCGCACGATCTCGACCTGCGCTCCGTGTTCGCCGAGGCGATCATGAACGAGACGCCGTGGCAGATGTGGGACCTCAAGACCGGCCAGCCGACGCCCGGCGCCGGCACGGAAGAGGCGGTCGAGGTGCTGGAAAGCGCCTTTCGCGACATCCCCGCGAGCTGGGACCATCCCGGCCTGCTGCACCTGTATGTCCATCTGATGGAGATGTCGCCGTTCCCGCAACGCGCGCTGCGCGCCGGCGACCGGCTGCGCGACCTCGTGCCGGACTCCGGCCACCTGGTGCACATGCCGACCCATATCGACGTGCTGTGCGGCAACTATCGCGACGTCGTCGTCTACAACCAGAAGGCCGTCGTCGTCGACCGCAAGTACCTGGCGCGCGAGGGCGCCCTCAACGTCTATTCGATGTACCGCAGCCACGACCATCACTTCATCGTCTACGGCGCCATGTTCCTCGGCCAGTACACGCCCGCCATCACCGCCGCGCAGGAGCTGATCGACACCACGCCGGAAGAGCTGCTGCGCATTCAATCGCCGCCGATGGCCGACTTCGTCGAGGGCTATCTTTCGATGAAGCAGCACGTGCTGGTGCGCTTCGGTAAGTGGCGCGAGATCATCGCGCAGGAGCTGCCGAAGGATCCCGACCTCTATTGCTCGACCACGGCGATGACGCTCTACGCCAAGGGCGTGGCGCATTCGGTGCTGGGCGAGATCGCAGAGGCCGAGCAGGCGCGCGCCGCCTTCCGCGCCGCCAAGGCGCGCGTGCCAGAGAGCCGGCGCCTGCACAACAACACGATAGTCGACCTGCTGGCCATCGCCGAGGAGATGCTGACCGGCGAGCTGGAATATCGCCGCGGCAACTTCGACCTCGCCTTCGCCCATCTGCGCCGCGCCGTCGAACTCGACGATTCGCTGCCCTATGACGAGCCCTGGGGCTGGATGCAGCCGACCCGTCATGCGCTGGGCGCGCTGCTGCTCGAGCGGGGCCACCTCGCCGAGGCGGAAGCCGTCTATCGCGCCGACCTCGGCTTCGACGGCAAAACCAACCGCGCCTGCTGGCATCCGGAAAACGTCTGGAGCCTGCACGGCCTTCACGAATGCCTGACGCGGCGCGGTGAAACCGTCGAGGCGCCGCTGATCAAGGCGCGGCTGGATCTGGCGTCTGCGCGGACCGAGTTTCCGGTGAGGGCGTCGTGCCTGTGCCGACGCGAAGCCGCCTAGCAGGCTGTTGGAATAGGCTTTTCAGAAGTGTCGGCGCGCAACATTGTTGCGCCGACGGTCGCTCAGACCTGGGATTCCAGGGGTGCGACATTCGTTTCATTTATTTCGGTTATTTCGTTTGTTTCGTTTATTCGCCAGGACCCCGCTGTTTTCGACGGCCTGTCACCGCTTCGCCGGCGGCAGCACCCGCTGGATCATCGCGAACAGGAAGGCCGTCGTCAGGCCGAACAGCAGCATGCCGTTCACCGCTTCCAGCCCGCCCAGCATCTTCCACTGGTGGGCGAGGTGGATGGTGGTGTCGCCGTAGGTGGTGAGCGCGCCCAGCGAGTAGAGCATGGCGGAGCGGTTGTCGGGGATGGCGCCGAGGTAGCGGAAGGCCAGCGCCCAGATGCCGCCTTCGAGGATGTGCAGGGTCGTCACCAGGGTCACCGCCAGCGCCATCACCAGCGAGAAGGTGAGGGTAACGTGGCGGCCACGGTCCCGCATCGTGTCGAGCACCTTGTCGACCCGGGCGGTGAAGACCGCCAGGCAGAGGATGTGGATGACGCAGGTCAGCGCGATCAGCGGCACGCCCCACGCCCAGTCGTGTCCCCACTGGACTTCGTTGAGCGGGTTCATGCCGTGCCGCCGTTCCTGCGCCCGCCGGCCTAGCGGACCAGTGGCTTGTACTTGATGCGGTGCGGCTGGTCGGCGTCTGTGCCGAGGCGGCGGTGCCGGTCGAGTTCGTAGTCCTGATAGTTGCCCTCGAACCACTCGACATGGCTGTCGCCCTCGAAGGCCAGCATGTGGGTGGCGGTGCGGTCGAGGAACCAGCGATCATGCGAGATCACGACGGCGCAGCCGGCGAACTCGACCAGCGCCTCTTCGAGCGCGCGCAGTGTGTCGACGTCGAGGTCGTTGGTCGGCTCGTCGAGCAGCAGCACGTTGGCGCCGCTCTTCAGCATCTTGGCGAGGTTCACGCGGTTGCGTTCGCCGCCCGAGAGCTGGCCGACCTTCTTCTGCTGGTCGGCGCCCTTGAAGTTGAACGAGCCGCAATAGGCGCGGCTGGACACTTCCTTGGTGCCGAGCTTGATGATGTCGAGGCCGCCCGAAAGCTCCTCCCACACGCTCTTGTTGGGATCGAGCGTCTCGCGGCTCTGGTCGACATAACCCAGCTTCACCGTCGGGCCGACCGAGAAGGTGCCGGTGTCGGGCTTGTCGAGGCCGGTGATCATCTTGAACAGCGTGGTCTTGCCGGCGCCATTGGGGCCGATGACGCCGACGATGCCGCCCGGCGGCAGGTTGAAGGTGAGGTTGTCGATCAGCAGCCGGTCGCCGAAGCCCTTGGAAATGCCCTCGGCGCGGATGACATGGTCGCCCAGGCGCGGGCCGGCCGGGATGACAATCTGCGCCCGGTCGAGCGTCTGCTGGCTGTCCTCGTCCACCATCTGCTCGTAGGCGGCAATACGCGCCTTGCTCTTGGAGCGGCGGGCCGACGGGCTGGTGCCCATCCATTCGAGCTCGCGCTGCATGGTGCGGCGGCGGGCGTCGGCGGTCTTCTCTTCCAGCTCGAGGCGCTTGTCCTTCTGCTTCAGCCAGGACGAGTAGTTGCCTTCCCACGGGATGCCGGCGCCGCGGTCAAGTTCGAGGATCCAGCCGGCGACATTGTCGAGGAAGTAGCGATCATGGGTGACGGCCACGACGGTGCCCGGGAACTCCGCGAGATGGCGTTCCAGCCAGGCCACCGACTCGGCGTCGAGATGGTTGGTCGGCTCGTCGAGCAGCAGCATGTCGGGCTTGGAGAGCAGCAGGCGGCACAGCGCCACGCGGCGCTTCTCACCGCCCGAGAGCTTCTCGACGTTGGCGTCGGACGGCGGGCAGCGTAGCGCGTCCATGGCGATCTCGACGGTGCGGCCGAGGTCCCAGCCGTTGCCGGCGTCGATCTTCTCCTGCAACTCGCCCTGCTCGGCGATCAGCTTGTCCATGTCGGCGTCGGGGTCGGAGAAGGCGTTGGAGACCTCCTCGAAGCGCGCCAGCATCTTGGCCATCTCGCCGGCGCCATCCATGACGTTGCCCAGCACATCCTTGGCGGGGTCGAGGCCCGGCTCCTGCTCCAGCAGGCCGACCTTCACACCCTCGGCTGCCCAGGCCTCGCCGGTGAAGCTGTCGTCGCGCCCGGCCATGATCTTGAGCAGGGTGGACTTGCCCGAGCCATTGAGGCCGAGCACGCCGATCTTGGCGCCGGGCAGGAACGACAGCCAGATGTCCTTCAGGACCTGCTTGCCGCCGGGAAAGGTCTTGTTCAGACCCTTCATCACGTAGATGTACTGGTAGGATGCCATGCTGATTCCTTGATGTGCGGAGCTTGTAGCGGCCCCGCCCAGACGGTTCAATGACGCCGGGGAGAAACGCGCACGCATGCTGGTGGAACCGGCTGTCCTGGCCCTGTCGCTGGCCTATCTGGGGCTGCTCTTCGCCGTGGCGTATTTCGGCGACCGCTATGCGCGTGACTGGTCGCGGAATTCGGTGGCGCCGGTCGTCTACGGCCTGTCGCTGGCCATCTACTGCACCTCCTGGACCTTCTACGGCGCGGTCGGGCGGGCGGCGACCTCGGGCATCGACTTCGTCCTGATCTATACCGGCCCGGTCCTGGTCGTGACCCTGGGCTACCCGATCCTGCGAAAGATGGTGCGGCTGGCCAAGCAGCACAACGTCACCTCGATCGCCGACTTCCTGGCCTCGCGCTACGGCAAGAGCCGCGCCGTCGGCGTCACCGCCACCCTGTTCGCGACTGTCGGCGTGCTGCCCTACATCGCGCTGCAGCTCCAGGCCGTGTCCTCCTCGTTTCGCACCATTGCAGCACCCTCGCCGTGGGTCGGCGGGGCGCCGGGCGTGGTGCATGCCGACACCTCGCTGATCGTGGCGGCGCTGATGGCGCTGTTCACTATCCTGTTCGGGGTGCGCAACGTGCAGGCCTCCGAGCAGCATCGCGGCATGATGCTGGCCATCGCCTTCGAATCGGTGGTGAAGCTGCTGGCGCTGCTGGCGGTCGGACCGTTCGTCGTGTGGTTCCTGTTCGACGGGCCGGCCGACATGGTGGGGCGCCTGGCCGAGGCGCCAGCTGTGGCCGAGCGGCTGACGCGCGAGGCCTCGCCGCTCACCTGGGTGGTGATGTCGCTGCTCTCGGGCATGGCCTTCCTCTGCCTGCCGCGCCAGTTCCACGTGGCTGTCGTCGAGCACGATCATCCCGCCAGCCTGCGCACGGCGCGTTGGCTGTTCCCGGCCTATCTCGTGCTGATCAACCTTTTCGTCATCCCGATCGCGGCGGCCGGCCTGCTGCTGCTCGGGCCGAACGTCAGCCCCGACCTCTACGTGCTGCAGCTGCCGCTGGTCGGCGGCGAGAGCTGGCTGTCGGCCTTCGTCTTCATCGGCGGTCTCTCAGCCGCGACCTCGATGGTGATCGTGGCCTGCATGGCGCTGTCGGGCATGATCGGCAACGAGCTGCTGATGCCCTACCTGCTGAGGCGCCAGGCCGGCGTCGTGCGCGACATGGGCCCGCTGGTGGTGCTGGTGCGCCGCGCCGCCGTGGTGCTGATCCTGATGGCGGGCTACGCCTACGAGCGCATCATCTCGGGCTACCTGCCGCTCGCCTCGATCGGCCTCATCTCCTTCTGCGCCGTCGCCAACTTTGCGCCCGGCCTCGTGCTCGGCCTCTACTGGCAGCGCGCGCACCGGTTCGGCGTCGTGGCGGGCCTGACAGGCGGCTTCGTCGTCTGGCTCTACGCGCTCCTGCTGCCGACACTCCATCAGGGGGCAGGGGACGGGCCGGTGGCGCCATTCATGCCGTACCTGCCGGACTCCCTGGCCAGCCTCGATCCGGTGCTGCAGGGCTTCCTGGCCTGCCTCGCGGTCAACACGGCGCTGCTGGTCAGCGTTTCCCTGCTGGTGCGGCCGGTCGGCCGCGACCGCGAGCAGGCGGATGCCTTCGTGCTAGGCGCCGAGCCAGCGCCGCCGTCGCGGCGTACGCCGGCCGACGCCGCCCGCATCGAAGAGCTGCGCCAACTGCTGGCGCGTTTCGTCGGCGTGGAGCGCGCGGCGCGACTCCTGTCGGGCGAGCTGTCGATGGAGACGGCGCTCGCGCGCACCGAGCGCATGCTGTCGGGCACGCTGGGCGCCGCCTCGGCGCGCGTCATCGTGGCGGCCTCGGTCCGGCGCGGGCGGCTGCTGACGCGCAGCGCGCGCGCCATCATCGACGAGGCGTCCGAGGCGATCCGCTACAATTACGAGATCCTGCGCAACACGCTCGACCATGTCGGCATGGGCATCGCGGCCTTCGATCGCGAGGGGCGACTGGAGATCTTCAACGACCGCTTCACCGCGCTGCTGGCGCTCGACGACGATGCGGTGGCGGTCGGCGCCGCGCCGCGCGAGTTCGGGGCCACCCCGGATGTCGTGGCCCTGCTGCGTCGGCCCGAGTCGCCGCAGACGCACGAGATCGCCATCCGCGACGGCCGCGTGATCGAGCTGCGCCTCGACCCGCTGCCCGAGGACGGGTTCGTCGCCACCTGCAACGACGTGACGGCCCGCGTGCGCACCGCCGAGGCGCTGCGCGACAGCGACGGCCAGCTGCGCCGCGCCGCCGAGACGCTGGAGCAGCGCGTGGCCGAGCGCACCGCCGAGCTCGAAGCCAGCCGCGCCGAGGCCGAGGCGGCCAATCTCGGCAAGACGCGCTTCATCGCGGCGGCCAGCCACGACCTGCTGCAGCCGCTGCACGCCGCGCGGCTGTTCACGGCGGCGATGATCGACCGCGATCCGCGCAACGATCTCGGCGGCAAGATCGATGCGAGCCTGGGCGCCGTCGAATCGCTGCTCGACGCGCTGCTCGACATCTCCAAGCTCGATGCCGGCGCCTTCAAGCCCGAGAAGCGGGCGTTCGCGCTGCAGCCGCTGTTCGAGTCGTTGGCCACCGCCTTCGCGCCGACGGCCGCGCGCCACGGCGTCGAGCTGGCGATCGTGCCGACGCGCGCCTTCGTCGACACCGATCCGGCCTTCCTGCGCCGCATCCTGCAGAACCTTCTTTCGAACGCCCTGCGCTACGGCCGGAGCGAGGGAAGGCCGGCGCGGGTCCTGCTGGGCTGCCGCCGCGTGGGCGACTCGTTGCGCATCGAGGTGCGCGACAACGGGCCGGGCATTGCGCCCGACAAGCAGGCCGTGATCTTCGACGAGTTCGTGCGGCTGCAGCCCGAGGACGAGGGGCCGCGCGAGGAGCGGGGGCTGGGCCTCGGCCTCGCCATCGTCGACCGCATCGCGCGCATGCTCGATCTTCCCGTGGGCCT
The DNA here is from genome assembly GCF_965279625.1 of Reyranella sp. GTDB lineage: Bacteria > Pseudomonadota > Alphaproteobacteria > Reyranellales > Reyranellaceae > Reyranella. The sequence continues at coordinate 2,047,357 of NZ_OZ257251.1, read as the reverse complement.
CGCCTCGGCGCCGGGCCGCGGCTCGACATTCTCGGTCACCGTGCCGAGGGTGGCGGCGGTGGCGGCCGCGCCCAGTGCGGCGCCGGCGCCGCAACCCCTGCCGTCGATCGAGGCCGAGAGCTTCGTGCTCTGCCTCGACAACGAGGCGAGGGTGCGCGAGGCGATGGCGGTGCTGCTCGGAGGCTGGGGCTGCAAGGTCGCGACCGCGGCGTCGCCGTCCGAAGCGCTCGACGCGGTGGCGCGGGCAGGGCGCCTGCCCGACCTCGTGCTGGCCGATCTTCATTTGGACGAAGGCGCCGACGGGCTCGACGCCGTGGTCGCGTTGCGCGAGGCCTGGGGCCGCGCCGTTCCGGCGGCCCTGGTGACCGCCGATCGCGACCCGACCTTGCGTCTGCGGGCGCGGGCGCAGCAGGTCGAGCTGCTGCACAAGCCGGTGAAGCCCGCCTCTCTGCGCGCGCTGCTCCGGTTGAGGAGTTCGGCTGCCGGGCGGCTGACGGCGTAGCCTCGCCCACAAGTTTCTTGTCATCCTGAGCGCAGCGAAGGATCTCGCGTCCGCCAAGGAGGCCACAGATCGCGCTGCAAGGTCCTTCGCTGCGCTCAGGACGGCGGGTCTGCTAGGTCCTGATCGTCTCCGAAGGCGGCAGCGCCAGACCGCGCGACTCGATGACGGCTTGGGTTCGAGAGCGCACGCCCAGCTTGCGCAGGATCACCGTTACATGCGCCTTCACGGTGGCTTCCCCGACCCCGAGCTTGTGGGCGATCTGCTTGTTCTGGTCGCCCTGGACCATCAGCGCCAGTACACGCCACTGCTGCGGCGTGAGCTGCGCGGCGCGCTGGGCGAAGGTGTCGCCGGGCACGGCGTCGGGCGGCGTGAAGATCTCGCCGTCGAGCACGGCGCGCACGATGGCGGCGATCTCGTCGAGCGGCGCGGACTTGTCGATATAGGCCGAGGCTCCGAACTCGTAGGCGCGGCGAATGACGGCTGTCTCGCGCGCGGCCGACACGACGACGATCGGCACAGTCGGGTGTTCGGCGCGCAGGCGGGCGAGGCCGGTGAGGCCGTCCATGCCCGGCATGTCGAGATCGAGCAGCACGGCATCGGTCTCGGGTTCACGGTCCAGAACCGTCTTCGCCTGGTCGAGCGTGCCCGCCCTCTCGAACCGCGCGCCCGCGAACGACTGTCCCAGCGCCGACGCCAGCGCGTCGCGGACCATGGGATGGTCGTCGGCGATCAGGAAGGAGAGCGTTTCCCCAGACATCCAGTCATCTTTGTTGCGGCACGGTAGAAAATGCTGCGACGCACTCTACGCGACCTTGGACCTTGGTCGAATTGCAGCACACAGGACGTGCGATTTACACAAGAATCAAGAAGGGGTCCGTGTCAGGGCACCCACACAGTGTCCAGGGGAGAAAACGCACATGGCCGTTGTAGGCTCGGTAAACGATCGCGGTCGTCCGATGACGCGCGAAGAGAGGAAGGTCATCGTGGCCTCCTCGGTCGGCACCGTCTTCGAATGGTACGACTTCTATCTCGCCGGCGCGCTCGCCATCAACATCAGCGCCAACTTCTTCTCCGGCGTGAATCCGACGGCCGGCTTCATCTTCACCCTGCTGGGCTTCGCCGCGGGCTTTGCGGTTCGTCCGTTCGGCGCGCTGTTCTTCGGCAGCCTGGGCGACCTGATCGGTCGCAAGTACACCTTCCTCGTGACGATGACCCTGATGGGTATCGCCACCTTCGTGGTCGGTATTCTTCCCAGCTATGCCTCGATCGGCATTGCCGCCCCGATCCTGTTCATCGCCTGCCGTCTGCTCCAGGGCCTGGCGCTGGGTGGCGAGTACGGTGGCGCGGCGACCTACGTCGCCGAGCATGCGCCGCACGATCGCCGCGGCTTCTACACCTCGTGGATCCAGACGACGGCAACCGTCGGCCTCTTCCTGTCGCTGCTCGTCGTCGTGGCGCTGCGTCTCGCGCTCACGCCGGAGCAGTTCGCCGAGTGGGGCTGGCGCGTTCCGTTCCTGCTGTCGATCATCCTGCTGGGCGTCTCCATCTGGATCCGTCTGCAGCTCGAGGAGTCGCCCGCCTTCAAGCGCATGAAGGCCGAGGGCAAGGGTTCCAAGACGCCGCTGCGCGAGGCCTTCGGCGTTTGGAAGAACGCCAAGATCGCCCTTATCGCGCTGTTCGGCGGCACGGCCGGCCAGGCGGCCGTCTGGTACACCGGCCAGTTCTACGCCCTGTTCTTCCTCACCCAGACGCTGAAGCTCGATCCCACGACGTCGAACATCGTGATCGCGGTGGCGCTGCTCATCGGCACGCCGTTCTTCGTCTTCTTCGGCTGGCTGTCGGACAAGATCGGCCGCAAGCCGATCATCCTGGCGGGCTGCGCGCTCGCCATGGTCACGTACTTCCCGCTGTTCCACGCGCTCACCAATGCGGTGAACCCGGCGCTCAATGCGGCGATCGAGAAGTCCCCGGTCGTGGTGATCGCCGATCCGGCTGAGTGCTCGTTCCAGTTCAATCCGACGGGAACGGCGTCGTTCACCTCCTCGTGCGACATCGCCAAGTCGTTCCTCGCCCGCAACTCGGTGAACTACGGCAACCAGGCGGCTCCGGCCGGCACGCCGGCGCAGATCAAGATCGGCGACAAGATCATCACCTCCTTCGACAAGGCGAAGGCGGGGGCCGAGGGCGCGGCCAAGGAGCGCGCGTTCAATGCCGAGGCGACCGCGGGGATCCGCGCCGCCGGCTATCCCGCCGCCGCGGACCCGAAGCAGATCAACATGACGATGGTCATCGTCATCCTGACCATTCTCGTCATCTACGTGACGATGGTTTACGGCCCGATCGCGGCCCTGCTGGTCGAGCTGTTCCCGACCCGCATCCGCTACTCCGGCATGTCGCTGCCGTACCATATCGGTAACGGCTGGTTCGGCGGGTTCCTGCCGCCGACCGCCTTCGCCATCGTGGCGGCGACCGGCAACATCTACTCCGGTCTGTGGTATCCGATCGTGATCGCGGGCATGACCCTCGTGGTCGGCCTGTTCCTGATGCCGGAAACCAAGGATCGCGACATCTACGCCGACGACTGACGCGTCCTCTGCGACAAAAAGGAACCGGCGGTCCGCAAGGGCCGCCGGTTTCTTTTTTGATGTTTGCCGCGGCTCCGGTAAGTATCGCGCCATGAAACTCGAAGCCATTGCCATCGGCCACCGGCCGCCCGAAGACGTGAACGCCATCATCGAAGTGCCGATCGGTGGCGAACCCATCAAGTACGAGATGGACAAGGAAGCCGGCGCCCTGGTGGTCGACCGCTTCCTGTACACGCCGATGCGATATCCGGGGAATTACGGGTTCGTGCCGCACACGCTGTCGGACGACGGCGACCCGATCGACGTGCTGGTCGCCAACACCCGCCCGATCATTCCCGGTGCCGTGATCAACGTGCGCCCGATCGGCGTGCTGCGCATGGAGGACGATGGCGGCGGCGACGAGAAGATCATCGCCGTTCCCTCGCCCAAGCTGACCCAGCGCTATGTGCACGTGAAGACCGTCGGCGACCTGCCGGAGATCACGCGTCAGCAGATCGAGCACTTCTTCATCCACTACAAGGATCTCGAACCCGGCAAATGGGTGAAGCTCCTGGGCTGGGGCGATGTCGACGAGGCGAGGCGCCTGATCACGGAAGCGATCGAGCGCGCCAAGCAGAAGCGCTGATCCGGTCGTCTCGCCTCTTCAGCGGGCCATGCACGGCGATGTCAGAGCGTTGCTGACTGCGCGTCTTTCCTGTCACTGAATCTACGCCGAATTTCTGTTTGTTGGCGAATGCTGGCAGGCTACAGAGCGTTGGCATTGCCGGGATCATGTTCCAGCGGGGTCAGTACCGATAAGGGTCGGCCGTGGCGGCAGGGCTCGCCGGGTCAGTCTGGATGGTAGAAGGTCATGGTAGACACACCGGCGCGGGGCGCTGCCAGCGCTTGCTTAAGCATGCTCGCGATCCCTGTGGGTGTGGCGGGCCTCTGCCTCTTTGCCGGATCGGCGCAGGCGCAGCTCGTTTTCAAGCGCTATCAATACGGCACGAGCGGGGTCACGACGGTCACCGGCATTCGCGGTGACAACATGACGGGCAACTACTCGATCCCCAACAGCGGGGGCGACACGGGCGGATTGCTGTTCGGGTTGACCAACGCCACCATCGCACCGTTCCCGACGGCGACGGCCAACCAGTCAAATTACCCCGGGGCCAGCAGCAGCACGCCCTATGGTCCGAGCTTCGGCTCCTCCACGGGCATCCTGCGCGTCGTCGGGAGCTACATCACGACGGTGTCCAGCCCCTACGACCTCGGCTACCTGTTCGATGCGGCGGCGCCGTCCGCATCGCAGCTCACGACGCTGCGCTATCCCGGCATCGCCTCGACCCTTTACACCATCGCCCACAGCAATTTTGGCAACCAGGTCGTCGGCAACTACGACACCAATCTCCCGACCGGAAATGCCTTCATCTACGACATCCCGACCGCAACGTTCACGAACAACAACAAGCCGGGCGCGCTCAGCACCACGGCCTACGGCGTCTACGGCAACAAGATCGCCGGCGGCTACGGCGAAAACTCGGGACCCGGGCCTGTGCTCATCCCGACGGAGCATGGCTACATTTACAATCAGACGACGAGCGTCTTCACGCGATACGATGCTCCGGATTCCCTCTTCACGCATTTCGAGGGCATCACCAGCGGCGGCCGGGCCAATACCTATAATCTTGTTGCCGATTCCATCGGCACCGACCTCAGGCCACATGCCTGGGCCGTCTCCGTCGATGCGGCGGGCGTTGCGACCTGGACGGAGATCATCGTGCCGGGCGCCGAGGTGACGTCGGCAAATTCGACCTATGGCGGCACCGTCATCGGCGTGTACGTCGAGGGCCGCGAGACGAAGGCCTACACCGTCAACATCCCAGGGCTTTACAATCCCGTCACCAATTCAGCCAATCTCACCTCCAGTGCCGCCGGCGCGGTGGCGATCAACGGCGCGGGCGACGACGTCGTCAACAACGGGTCCATCCTGATGACGGGGGCCAACAGCATCGGCATCAGCAACGGCACCTATGGCGTCGTGACCAACTACGGCACGATCGGCGTGACGGGCGCCGGCGGCACGGCCGTGCAGATGTCGGGCGATTTCAGCACGCTGCTGAACGCGGGTACGATCAACGCCGTGCCGGGCGGATACGCCATCCAGACCGACGCCACGGCAATGGGATCGATCGTCGTCAACAACGGCATCATCAACGGCCTGGTGTCGATCGCGGCCGGATCCTATGCCCGCTTCGAGAACAGCGGCTGGCTCGGCATCAGCGCCGCCGGCGCCGGCGCGACACACCAGATCAGCGGCACCTTCGTCCAGACGGCGGCCGGCACGATGGGAATGCGCGTGTCACCGACCGCCGCCGATCGGCTTCTGGTGGACGGCACCGCGAGACTGGACGGCGGCCTGCAGGTTATTGCCCAGCCCGGCGCCTTCGCGCCCCGCTCCAGCTACACGCTGGTGACGGCAACGGGCGGATTGAGCGGCGCCTTTCAGTCGGCGACCAGCACCTTGCCGTTTCTCATCCCGACGCTGAGCTACGACGCCAACAACGCCTACCTCAACCTGCAGGTCGGCGGCTTTGCGCAGGCGGCCCTGACGCCCAACCAGGCGGCGGTCGGCGCGGTGCTCGACGCCACAGCACCGAATGCGACCGGTGATTACGCCACCGTCGTCACGGCGCTCGCGGGCCTTTCCACCCAGCAGGGCCAGACGGTGATGAACGCCATCAGTGGCCAGAACTACTCCGGCTTCTCGAGCTCGATGGTGCAAGGCACCCAGCTCTTCCTCAGCAACTTCGCCGGACAGGCTGGCGGTGGCGGCGGTCTGGACGGCTCGAACCGCGTCGCACTGGCCGAAGCCTGCGATGTCGCCTGCGACACGGCTTCTCCCGCCCTGTGGGGCGCTTGGGGCGGTGCGCTCGGTGGGCTGGGCACAATCAGCACCGGCGGCAGCAATAGCGGCGCACTGACCTACAATGTCGGCGGCTTTGCCGGCGGCCTCGATCGCCTCGTGGCGCAAGGCCTGCGGGTCGGCGCGACGGTGGGCTACCAGAACGCCAACCAGTGGGTCGGCGGCTTCAGCGGCGCCGGCAACTCCAACACCGTCCAGGCTGGCGTCTACGCCAACTACAGCGAGGGCAAGGTCTACGCCGACGCCATTGCGGGCTATGCCTACTCCGCCAACGAGATGTGGCGCAGCATCGTGATCCCGGGCCTGGCGCCGCGCACGGCCTACGGGTTCACCGGTGCCAACCAGGTCTATGGTCAGGTCGAAACTGGCTACCGTTTCGACATCGGCGGCCTCGCCGAGGCCTTTGTGACGCCGTTCGTGCGGCTGCAGGCCTATACCGGCACCCAGAACGCCTTCACTGAAACGGGAGCGGGCTCGCTCAATCTTTCGGTGGCGCAGCAGACGACGAATTCGCTGCGTACGGTGCTGGGTGCCCAGCTCGGCGGCTCGATGGACCTGGGCTGGCGCGATCGCCTCGCCCTGAAGGCGCGGCTGGGCTGGAGCCATGAATATGCCGACACGGCGCGGCCTGTGACGGCGTCGTTCGCCGGCGCGCCGGTGGCGCCGTTCACGACCTACGGCGTGGCGCCCCAGCGCGACGGCGTGGTACTGGGGCTGGCTGCCACCACTGCCGTCGCCGACGCGACGTCGATCTATCTCCGCTACGAGGGCGAGGTCTCCGGCCAGGACAATGCCCATGCCCTCACCGCCGGCTTCCGCATGACCTGGTAGAGCGCCGGACACTCTTGCCGTCCGCGCTCCATTTCCTATATCCACCGCCGGAAAATCAACCGCGAGGAATTCAAGCGCAATGAACGTCGACGGTTCGGCAGCCCAGGGCAGCCCGGAGAAGCACCAGTTCCAGGCCGAAGTGGCCGAACTGCTGAACCTGATGATCCACTCGGTCTATTCGGAGACGGACGTCTTCCTGCGCGAGCTGGTATCGAACGCCTCCGACGCCTGCGACAAGGTCCGCTACGAAGCCATCGCACGGCCCGAGCTTCTCGCGGGCGACGAGCGCCTGGCCATCCGGATCAAGCCCGATGCGGCGGCCAGGACGCTGACCATTGCCGACAACGGCATCGGCATGGACCGGCAGGAGCTGATCGACAATCTCGGCACCCTGGCGCGGTCCGGCACCAAGGCCTTCCTGAAAGGGCTGCAGGACGCCAAGGACGGGCTGGGCCTGATCGGCCAGTTCGGCGTGGGTTTCTACGCCGCCTTCATGGTGGCCGACCGCATCGAGGTGACCAGCCGCCGTGCCGGTTCGGCCGAGGCCTGGACCTGGACCTCCGCGAGCGGTGCCGGCTTCGAGGTGGCGCCCGCGACGCCCGAACAGGCGGCGCGCGTGGCGCGCGGCACGGAGATCGTGCTGCACCTCAAGGAAGACGCGGCGCGCTATCTCCAGCCCTACGAGCTGGAGCGCATCGTGCGGACCTATTCCGACCATGTGCTGTTCCCGATCGAGCTGGTCGACGACAAGGGTGAGGCGCGGCAGGTCAATGCCGCCAGCGCGCTGTGGCAGCGCTCCAAGTCCGAAGTGACGCCGGAGGACTACACGCAGGCCTATCGCTCGATCGCCATGGCGTTCGACGAGCCGGCGCTGACCCTGCACTACAAGGTCGAGGGGCGGCAGTCCTATGCGGTGCTGCTGTTCGTGCCGAGCACGCCGCCGTTCGATCTCACCGATCCGGCGCGCAAGGGGCGGGTCAAGCTCTACGTCCGCCGCGTCTACATCACCGACGATGCCGAGCTGCTCCCGGCCTATCTGCGCTTCGTGCGCGGCGTGGTCGACAGCGAGGACCTGCCGCTCAACCTGTCGCGCGAAATGCTGCAGAACAATCCGCAGGTCCGCCAGATCCGCTCGGGTCTCGTCGGCCGTGTCCTGTCGGAGCTGGAAAGCACCGCGACGAAGGATGCCGAGGCGTTCGGCAAGATCTGGGAGACCTTCGGCCCGATCCTCAAGGAAGGACTCTACGAGGATCAGGAGCGGCGCGCCCAGTTGCTCGGTCTGGCGCGTTTCGCCTCGACCGCCGGCGACACGCCGCGCTCGATCAAGGAGTACGTGGCGGACCTGAAGCCCAATCAGACGGAGATCTACTATCTGGTGGGTGACAGCCTCGACCGGCTGAAGTCCAATCCCAAGCTCGAGGCCGCGAAGGCGCGGGGCGTCGAGGTGCTGCTGCTGACCGATCCGGTCGATGCCTTCTGGACGACCCTGCCGCAGGAATTCGAGGGCAAGCCGCTCAAGTCGCTGAGCCAGGGCGAGGTCGATTTCGGCCTGATCCCCCTCGTCGACGAGGAGAAGGCCAAGGAAGCCGGTGCCGATACCGTCGAAGACGATGCCGCCGTGCTGGAGGCCGCCAAGCAGGTGCTCGGCGACAAGGTGGCGGACGTGAAGGCCTCGACGCGCCTGACCGACAGCGCCTCCTGCCTGGTGGCGAGCGCGCAGGGCCGGGATCGCGAACTGGAGCGCCTGCTCGAACGCCAGAACCGCGGCAGCGGCACCAAGCCCATCCTCGAGCTCAACATGAAGCACGCGATGGTCAGGGCGCTGGGCACGGCCAAGAAGGAAGACCGCGCGCAGGACGTGGACGACCTCGCGAACCTGCTGCTCGACGAGGCTTGCATCCTGGACGGCGAAATTCCGTCCGATCCGGCGGCCTTCGCGCGCCGCCTCAACGAATATGTCGTGCGGGCTTTGCGGACGCGCTGATCGGCGGTCGAACCTCCACAGGTTGCCGACATTCTAGGAGCGGGCGAACGACAGCAGCTCGAGGAGCTGGAGTCCGCCCGCGCCCCCGAGGGGGACGAGCACCGCTCGGACGAGCGGCTGTTCGAAGAAGGGCGCGAAGGCGCCCTTGCGCAGTTGCTCGACCTGCGTGATCAGGGAGGGAAAGCGCTCGGCCAGCAGCCGGTACTTCTCGCCCGACCCTTGGAGCCACAGCAAATCATTTCGCATCGCCTCCAGGGCCGTGCGGCGGGCCATCTCGGCGGAGATATTGAGCATCGTGGCCATGGCGATGGTCCAGAGCAGGTAGGTGACGAGGACGACGATCACGACACTGGCGGACGACCAGTTGTCGAACAGAGGACTGCGAGCCAGGAACAGCAGGCCGAGCAGGATGAGCGGAAAGAAGATGAGTCGTGCGATTGCATCGGTGTGGTCGGCCAGCAGCCGCGCGTCGATCCAGGGGTCGAGTATGGAATTGCGCCGTCGCCGGTTGGCGTAAGTCCGATCGCGAATGCGTGCCGCAATCGGACGGGCGGCGCGATCGGCAAGCTGCGGTCCCAGCTCCACGGCGAACCTCCGGATTGTCTCCTGCGGGTAGATCGTTCGCTTGTTGCGCAGAATCCGGATGAACCGCCAGGTGAGGATCGTGGCGTCGCTCACCAGAACCATCAGGATGATGGCTGCGACGACAGCCATCACGATCGTCCAGTAGAAAAGCGAACGGTCTCCGATCCCGCGAGCCGGTACCTCCGGGGCTTCGCCGCCGAAGAGCTTCGTCTCCAGCAGGGCGAAACAGAAGACCGCGACCAGCCACATCACGGTGCGCAGGAACCGCGGACCCCCGTGCAGCAGGCGGATGTAGCGCCGCCAGATCCGGGTGCCGTCGATACCGCCGTCGTTGGAGGTGGTGCCCGGTTGCGCATCTTCGAGGAGGTGCCGCGCGTTGGTTTGATCGCTGCGCCTGGAAATCTCCGGACGCCACATCCACAGCGTTGCATCCTGAAGCCCTTTGACCACACGGCGCCAGGCGAAGTTGGTGGCACGCGCCGGGTTCCGCCGGAAATAAGTAATGACGCTTCCGAGGCGCGTCTTCGGGACCGTCTTGACGGCGAAGTATTTCGCCCCGACCTGCCGGGTCGTCTCTGCCGCACCTCGCCAAGTAAAGTCGATGAACCAGCCGAACAGGAGTAGCGCGAGCGCGCGCAGCAGTTCCGACGGCCAGCTGCTGACGCCGCTGAAGAAGGCAAGGGGCTCGTGAGTTCCGGCGCTCGCCCTGGGGATGAGAAGATACCCGCCGCCAATGACCAGGACGAACAGTGTTGCGCGAAGGACTCGCTGTCCCGTGATCCAGCGCCAGGTGGTGCCCACCGTGAGTGTGGTCCTGCCAGGATTCGAACCGGGATAGACGGCGATCCAGAAGAGCAGGGTGGCCGCAAGGGCGGCGGCGAATGCGCCGCCAAGGCCGATGCGGCCCGGCATCGCCAGTTCAGCCACGACGCCGGCCGCGAAGCCCCACGACGCCGCTGTCAGTCCTGAAATCGCCATCGTCGAGACGTCGAAGGGCATGTCGCCCGAGATGGCTTCCCGAAGCGCCGGCCCTGGCTGGACGAAGAGGATGAACCCGCCGAACCCAACCAGGACGGCGAAAAGAAGGATCGCATAGAACCGCCGGGCCTCCATCTGATCGGGAAGCGGTTCGTCGGAGTCCAGCCTGATGCCGTCCTCGAGATCGACCCGATAGCTGCGCGACGAGAGCTTCACAGCGGCGCCATGCCGCCCGATTTCGTAGAGGTAGGATTTCTGAAGCGACGTCGCAGCCGTGGCCTTCTGTGATCCGCCGTCCGAGCCGGAAACGGCGTGGCGCGCCGCCAGATATGTCGCCGTCTGATAGATATCGCGGAAAGGCGAGACCTTCACTGACTGTTCGACGGGTGGATCTAGTTCCGAAACCGAGAGCGGCAAGGCTGAGGCAATCACCAGATTGCGCGTGTATTTGGTGACCTCGGGATGCAGCAGTCTCGCATCCAGGTCGGTCGTGAAGATCATGCGCTCGGGGAAAGCGGGGCGAAGGGCCTGGGCGAGGATCAGCTTGTCGTGCACGTCCAGCCCGATGATGCCGACCGCTCTCACTGTGTGGCGCCGGTCGGCTTCCGCTTCCTGCTGCAACTGATTGACCAACCGCCGGACATAGTCTCGCTGGTCCCTGTTCTCAGGCCATTCGAGTTGCGGCTCCTTGCCTTCATCGCGCTTCTTGTCGCCGTCGGCGCGGGGCACCAGGCGTTGCTGTTTCGAGACGCCCTCGAGCGTTATCCCGTCGATACCTGCAAAATAGGAGTAGAGATCGAACTTCGTTTTCTCGTGCCCGCGCGGCGCCGGCTTTCCCGTGGCGCATTCCAGGGTCTTTCCGAGCTTGTCGGCCAGGCTCCGGGCATAGATCGAGTCCCATTCCCGAAGGATGACGATGCGTCCGCCGCTGCCGTCGTCCAGGCCGCGCGCGCAGAGTTCGGCGTTAAGCTGTGCAATCTGGACGGTATCCGAGCCAATGGTGCGCAGAAAGAACGGTTCGACGAGCGGAGCCTGCCGCGAACTGAAGAGCTGCTGGAACTGCCTGTCGATCGGATCGGTCATGGCGCGCGCGTATTGCTGGACCTCGATCCGGCTCGCGCGCTCGTCGCAGTCTTTCGGGAGGGTGCCGACGGGCCCGTCACTCTTCGGAAATTTTGCGGCCTTGATGAGTTGCCGGGCGTCTGCGGTGGAATAGGGGCTGACGAGGTCGACGCGTTGCAGTCGCAGCCAGTTGGCGCAGAAGTTCGTCTCCCTCTTCTTCTGGTCTCCTTCCTTGACTGTTTCACCTTTCCCCGGATTCGCTCCCTGGGCCAGCTCGGCGACATCCTCCATCGCGTCGACCAGTTTGTCCGAGGTATAGGGGCCGATGATGCTGAGCTTCTCGACTTTGACCTGGATGACCGTGCCCAGCAGAATGACGACCTTGCGCAGCCATTTTTCGCCGAGCTTGGAGTCGTCCAGCCACAGGATCGCGATCCGGCGGCGGGCGCCCGAATCATCCGTCGTCAGGGTTTCATAAGGGACGTTCAGGTCGGAACGCGTGCCGTCGGGCTTGTCGGCCGGGCAGTCATGGAACGAGTCGCAAAGCGGGACGGTGAGGAGGCCCAGACGCTCGCTGTTCTCGGGAACGAACCCCTTGGAGGCGAGCCCGGAAAGCATGGCGTAGCGGATGCGACGCCGTGCCTCCTCCACGCCGACGAAGCTGGAGCCGGGAACGAGCGCGGCTATGACGGTGAGGCGGTCCGAATCCGAAGAGATGGACAGGTCAGGCCGGTACTTGTTGTCCGGCGGGCATAGGGCAGGCCGGTTCTTGCGTGAACCCGAGCAGAGGTTGTTCAGCCTGTCCTGATGTCGCACCGTTGCCGCCAGCGGATCTTCCCACAGTCGCGCTTCCACCGGCGGCTGTGCCAGAGGCCGTTCCTTTACCGTGTCGCCTTCGCTTAGCCGCAACAGATCGAAAGCGTGCTGCGTGAGGAGGGCCGTCGAAAAGAAGAACGCCAACACGCCCAGTGCCGCCACGGGCAACGATACATTGCGGTCTCCCGACATCGGCTGGACTCCGGGCCTGCGCGATCAGGCTCGGGACGCGCCCATCCTCAGGGCCGCTTCCAGCATGCTGTTCGTGCGGTTGGTCCAGCCGGCACCGAATACTGAGAAGTCGTCCAGACTGCGATAGAAGTCGAGCCGCCGGGCCGAAAAATCGCGAATGACCTTGTCGGCGGGGCATGTATTGAGGCCGTTCAGGGTCACCGGGCCGACTGAGCCGTCCTGCTCGACGCCCAGTACCTGCTGCAGCACACGGGCGGAACGGGCGGTGCCGGCGTTCACGCCGAAATCGAAGACCAGGAGATCGACACCCGGCGGAAGGTCCTCGCATCGCAGGACGTTCCAATACCGCGACCGGTAGATCTCCTTGGCCTCGTCGAGCGTCAGCGCGCGGACATCGTCGATCGTGACGGTCGCATCGGACGAACGGCCGCGGCGCCAGTCGGTGAGGGTGCCGATGGTGATGCCGAAGTTGGTGGCGCCGCCCTTGTCGCGCGCGTCATTCGCAAACCCTCCCTCCGCACCCAGAACCAGGGTGAGGCAAGCATCGAAGTTGGAACCCTTGTGCGCCGGCGCGACGGCGATGGTGACCGGTCCCGCGGACGGCCGATCGCGAACTTCTTCTCTCGACCGGGCGATTTCCTTCGCCTGACGGGTCGCGAGTTCTATCTGTTGGGTCGCTTGTGCGGCCTGCGTGACCTGCATCTGCTGGACGGCCGTGTCCTTCTCCCGCGAACCCTGAGAGGAGCCGAGCCAGAAGCTGATGACGGTGGAGAAGCCAGCCACCAGCGCGCCGATGCATATGTTGATCAGCTCGGAATAGCTCGGGGTGTCCTTAGGGGGCGGCGTGGTGAGCAGCAGCATGAGCAGAGCGCCGGCAAACATCACGGTCACGACGATCGAGATGCCCACGGGCGCCCACTTTATGGGGCCCCCGGATTTGATCAGATCGATTTGCAGGGCGCGCGCGCTGGCCGTCTGCTCTATAGCCGCCTTCAGCTGTGCCTGTTGCTGAGAAAACTGCTGTTCCCGCAGCTTCTGGTCGTTCTCGAACTGCGCCCGCAGGAGGTTCAGGGCGTCCTGCCGCTGCTTCTCTTCGGCCTGAGACCGTGCCGCCCGGTCGGCTGCTTCCTTCTCATTTTGCAGTCGTGTTTCCTGCAGGGCGATCTCGGCCAGCTTGACGCGCAGCTCCGCGGCAAGCGCCGGATTTGCGTCGATCATCCTCTGGGCGGCCTCGGCGTCGGCGGTGCCCGTTGCCGCGGTGACGGCTTGTGCGACCGAGTCGGCGACCTTGCCTGCCCTGTCTCCCGCGATGATTTTGATGAGGTCCGGTATGACGGCCGTGGCAATGGCAACCAATGGCAACATCGCTCATCTCCCCTCGGAGCGCGTCGTAAAGCGTCTCTTGAATCATTTCAGAAGGGCGAGAGGAGGCAATTCCCTATTTTTGCATGGGTAAAGCACAAAAATGGGAGTCGAGAACCCAAAAATTCGCGTGTGAGGTGATTGATTAAATTAAGCAATCATTAGTAGTAAAATACCTGCGATACGGCAGGTGCTGCGTTCCGGGCGAGCGGGCATAGGCTTTTCGTTCCGGCGTGCAGACGATCGCCGCTGATTGCACTTGTAGGCCAACGCGCGGTGTCTGAAGTCTCTCGTCACAGTCGACAAGAACTGAATGTGACGAGGAAACATCATGTCCAAGAACGGGATCATTCGCCGCCGTACCTTCCTGGGCGCCGCTGCCGGAACACTGGCGGCCCCGGCGATCGCTCGCGCCCAGGCCTGGCCCAACAAGCCGGTACGCGTGGTCAATGCCTACAGTGCCGGCGGGACCGCGGACGTTGTCTGCCGCATCTACTGCCAGGCGCTGGGTGAGAAGCTCGGCCAGAGCTTCACCGTCGACAACAAGCCGGGTGCGGCGGGCACGATCGCCGCCCAGATCGTGGCGCGCGCGCCCAACGACGGCTACACGATCCTCTACGATGCCACCGCCCAGTCGGTTAACCCGTCGCTGTTCGCGGGCAAGCTGCCCTACGACACGCAGCGCGACCTTCTGCCGGTCGCCCAGACGATGCAGACCCCCGTCACGCTCGTGCGCAACGCGCAGTTCCCGGCCAAGACGATCCCCGAGCTGATTGCACTGGCAAAGAGCAAGCCGGGGACGCTCGACTGCGCCTCGACCGGTATCGGCACGGTGCAGCATGTGTCGCTCGAGCTGCTGAACCAGAAGGCCGGCATCAAGATCAATCACGTGCCCTACAAGGAAATGGGCTCGGTGCGGAACGACCTGTTCGCCGGCCGCATCCCGCTCCTGTTCAACAACGTCCCGGGCACGGTGGCCCTGCTCACCTCGAAGGACGTGTCTTGCATGGCGCACACCGGTCCCAAGCCGGTCGACGTTCTGCCGGGCGTCCCTGCGATCTCGGAGGTGCTGCCTGGTTTCGAGACCTGGGAATGGAACGGCATGTTCGCGCCCGCCGGCACCGATCCCGCTTTGATCACGCGCCTCAACGCCGAGGTCAACGCCGTCATGAAGATGGAGACCGTGGCGAAGCGGCTGGCCGAACTGGGGGCCCTGACGCAGCCCAACACGGTCGTCGAGTTCACGGCGTTCCGCGAGAAGCAGATCGCCTTCTTCGCCGAGATGGTGAAGAGCGCCGACATCCGCATCGAATAGGTGAAGCATGGCTGAAGACGATCCGCTGCTGGGACACGGTCGCCAGATCATCGTGCGCGAGGACTGGCTCGGGCTGACCGAGGAGCCGATCCTCGAGCCCGGCCTGCCCATCGTCGATCCGCATCATCACCTCTGGGAACGCGACGGCGGGCATTCCTACCTGCTGCCGCAGTTGCTGGGCGACACGGCGAGCGGTCACGACATCCGCGCGACCATCTTCGTGCAGTGCGGGGAGATGTACCGCGCCTCGGGACCGGCCGACGAGCAGTCGCTCGGCGAGACCGAGTTCGTGACCGGCGCTGCGGCGGTGAGCGCGAGCGGCCGTCACGGGCCGACGCGCGCCTGCGCCGGAATCATCGGCATGGTCGATCTGACCTTGGGCGACCGCGTCGAGCCTCTGCTCGATAAGCATCGCGCCATCGCCGGCGGCCGGTTCTGCGGCATCCGCAACCGTACCGCCTGGCATGCCTCGCCCGACGTCACGTCGAATCTGGTGATGAAGCCGCCGGGACCGCTCGAACACCCGTCCTTCGCCGAGGGCGCGCGGCGGTTGGCCAAGCAGGGGCTGCCGCTCGATGTCTGGGCCTATCACACGCAGCTCCCGCATGTGGTGAAGCTCGCGAAGGCCGTGCCGGAGCTGAAGATCGTCGTCGACCATGTCGGCGGCCCGCTCGGCATCGGTCCGTTCCGCGGCAGGCACGCGGAAGTCTATCCCGAATGGAAGCAGCGCATGCTGGAGCTGGCGGCGCTGCCCAACGTGCGGGTGAAGCTCGGCGGCCTCACGATGTTCGTGAACGGCTTCGACTTTCACAAGAAGCCGAAGCCGCCGGGCTCGGAGGAGCTGGCGAAGACCTGGGCGCCCTATATCGAGCCCTGCATCGCGGCGTTCGGCGCCGACCGCTGCATGTTCGAGAGCAACTTCCCGGTCGACAAGGGCCAGTGCAGCTACCCGGTCCTGTGGAACGCCTTCAAGCGCCTGACGGCCAGCGCCGGCGCGGCCGAGAAGACCGCGCTCTACAGCGGCAGCGCAATGCGCACCTACGGCCTCGACCGCCTGCCGGCGGCGCTGGCGGTCGATCTCCAGGCAAAATAGCCGGGCGGCCATCGCGACGGGGATCTGTCAGTAGCAGGGAATTCATAGTATTTGCCGGCCTCTTGCCACATGGGGACGAACCCGGTCGGCAAACCGACAAGACCGAATGGATCGGAGGAAAGCATGAAGGTATCTCGCAGGACGCTGCTCGGGGCGTCCGCATTGGGCAGCATTGCCGTCACGGCTCCCTGGGTCGCTCGCGCCCAGAGCGCGGAATTCACTTACAAGTACGCCAACAATCTCCCGGTCGCCCATCCGATGAACCTGCGGGCCAAGGAGATGGCGGATGCGATCAAGGCCGAGACCAACGGCCGGGTCGAGATCCAGATCTTCCCGTCGAACCAGCTCGGCTCGGATACCGACATGCTGAGCCAGCTGCGCTCAGGGGGCATCGAATTCTTCACCCTGTCCGGCCTGATCCTGTCGACGCTGGTGCCGGTGGCCTCGATCAACGGCATCGGCTTCGCCTTCCCGGACTATGCGTCGGTGTGGAAGGCGATGGACGGCGATCTCGGACAGTATGTGCGCAACCAGATCGCCAAGGCCAATCTCGTCGCCATGGAGAAGATCTGGGACAACGGGTTTCGTCAGACGACGTCCTCGACCAAGCCGATCCAGGGGCCGGAAGACCTGAATGGCTTCAAGATCCGAGTGCCGGTCTCGCCGCTCTGGACGTCGATGTACAAGGCGTTCGACTCGGCGCCGGCCAGCATCAACTTCTCCGAGGTCTACACCGCGCTGCAGACCAAGGTCGTGGACGGGCAGGAGAATCCGCTGGCGATCATCGCGACGGCAAAGCTCTACGAGGTCCAGAAATACTGCTCGCTCACCAACCACATGTGGGACGGCTTCTGGTTCCTGGCCAACCGCCGGGCCTGGGAGCGGCTGCCGGAGAACCTGCGTACCGTGGTCGCCACGCACGTGAACGCCGCTGGCGTGAAGGAGCGTGAGGACGTGGCTCAGCTCAATGCGGGCCTGCAGAAGGAGCTGACCGACAAGGGCATGCTCATCAACCAGCCGAAGCCGGAGGCTTTCCGCGACAAGCTGCGGAGCGCCGGCTTCTACGCCGAGTGGAAGGGCAAGTACGGTGACGAGGCCTGGTCCATCCTCGAGAAGTACACCGGCAAGCTGAGCTGAGTGCGACACACCCCGGCCTGAAAAGTCCGGGGTGTCTTCTTTCTGCTGATCCGTTCGGAAAATCGTCATGACCGCGACTGCTGAAGAACTTGCCCTGTCCGAGTCGCTGGGTAACCCGAGCCCCGGCGGTCGCTGGAAGTGGCTCGAACCCATCAATGCGATCGCGGCCATGCTCATGCTTGGTATCGTCCTGCTCCTGCTGGCGGGCGTGGCCTCGCGCTATCTGTTCAATTATCCGGTCGTGTGGATCGACGAGGTCTGCTCGATCAGCTTCATCTGGGTCGCGATGCTCGGGGCGGCGATGGCGCTCGACCGCAATGAGCATCTTCGCCTGACCCTGTTCGTGAACCTCTTCTCCGAGCGCCGCCGCACCTTCATCGATGCGTTCGGTCTCGTCGTGGTCGCGACCGTCCTGGTCGCGTTGCTGCCGCATGCGGTCGACTACACGATGGACGAGTGGTTCATCACTACGCCCGCGCTCGGCATCCCCAACAGCTTCCGCGTGGCGGCGATCCCCTTCGGTATCGTCCTGATGCTCGCCCTGGTGATCCGCTACGCCTTGCGGTCGTCGGCCCTTCCGCAGTTGCTCGTGGCGCTCGTCGTCGTCGGCGCGATCGCCGGGCTGCTATGGCATTTCTCGCCGCAGCTGGTCAGGGCCGGGAACTCGAAGCTGCTGCTGTTCCTCGTCCTCTTCGTGTCGGTCAGCCTCGCCTGCGGCGTGCCGATCGCCTTCTGCTTCGCCATCGGCACGATCAGCTACCTGGCCTTCGGCACCACGGCGCCGTTGTCGGTCGTGATCGGTCGCATGGATGAGGGCATGTCGAGTATCATCCTGCTGTCGGTGCCGGTGTTCCTCCTGCTCGGCTGCATCCTAGACGCCACCGGCATGGGCAAGGCCATCGTCGATTTCCTCGCGTCGTGGCTGGGTCACATCCGCGCTGGCATGTCGTATGTACTGCTGGGGTCGCTGTTCGTCGTGTCCGGCATCTCCGGCTCCAAAGTCTCGGACATGGCGACCGTCGCGCCGGCCCTGTTTCCCGAGATGAAGCGCCGCGGCAACAAGCCCCGCGAGATGATCGCCCTGCTGGCGACCGGCGCGGCCATGGCAGACACGGTACCGCCCAGCATCGTGCTGATCGTCCTGGGCTCGGTGGCGGGTGTTTCGATCGCCGCCTTGTTCACCAGCGGCTTCGCCATCGCGATGGTCCTGCTGCTGGGCCTTGCCATCCTCGCCCGCTGGAAGGCGCGCCACGAGGACATGTCGGGCGTGCAGCGCCCGAGCCTGCGTGTCATCGGCCGGACCGCGCTGATCGCGGCACCGGCGCTGGTCTTGCCGTTCCTGATCCGCAGCACGGTGTCGGGCGGCGTCGCGACGGCCACCGAGGTCTCGACCATCGCGGTCCTGTATGCGGCCTTTGTCGGCGTTGTTCTTTACGGCGGCATCAGCCTGAAGAAATCCTACGCCATGCTGGTGGAAACGGCGGCGCTGACCGGCTCGATCCTGCTGATCCTGGGGACGGCCTCGGCCATGGCATGGGCGATCACACAGGCGGGGATCGCGCGCGACGTCACACAGTTCATGGCGTCGATGCCGGGTGGCACCATCGTCTTCATGATCCTCAGCATCGTCGTGTTCCTCATCCTCGGCTGCGTCCTCGAGGGCCTGCCGGCGATCGTGCTGATGGCCCCGCTGATGTTTCCGATCGCCAAGAGCCTCGGCCTGAACGACATCCACTACGCAATGACCATCGTGACCGCGATGAATATCGGCCTGATGACACCGCCGATCGGCATCGGCTTCTACCTGGCGTGCCGGATCGGCAATGTCTCGCCGGATGACGCCATCGGGGCGATCTGGCCGTACCTGCTGGCGTTGATGGCGGGCCTGGCAGTCATCGCCGCCGTGCCGTGGCTCTCCGTCGCCTTCCTCTAATCGGCGGTGATCTTTGCGGCCTCGATGATGCGGCGGTTCGTGTCGCTTTCCTTCTTCAGGCTCGCGACGATTTCGTCGGGGGTCAGCACGAGGGGCCGCAGGCCGATCGCGTTGAGCGAGGCGATGGTCGGCGCATCCGCCAGGATTTCGGCGAAGACTTCGTTCAATCGCGCCAGGACCGCCGCCGGCGTCGCCGCCGGCGCGACGGCGACGAAGCCACTGCTCAGCTCCCAGTCGGGAATGCCGGCGTCGGCGATGCTCGGCACGCCGGGCAGGTCGTCGCGCAGGTCGTTTCCAGAAACCGCCAGGCCGCGCAGTTGTCCCGAACGCACCAGCGGCGCCGTGATCGGATCGATGATGAGCTGCACGAGACCGGCGGTCGCATCCTTCGCGGCGGCCGCGCTGCCGCGATAGGGCACATGCACCATGTCGATGTTCGCGCGAAGCTTGAGATATTCCCCGGCGAGGTGTCCGCCGGAGCCGTTGCCGGCCGAGCCGAAATTGAGTTTGCCCGGGTTTTCCCTGGCGTAGGCGATCAATTCCTGCAGCGTCTTGACGGGCAGGGAGGGGTGGATCGCAAACACGGAGCGGGACGCACCGACATAGCCGACCGGCTTGAAGTCGCGGAACGGCTCATAGCCGGTTCGCACCAGCTGCGGCGCGATCGTGAGGTTGCCGGTCGAGGCATTGAGCAGCGTGTGGCCGTCCGGCTTCGACTTGGCGACGAACTCGGCGCCGATCGATCCGCCGCCGCCCGACTTGTTGTCGACGACGATCGTCTGGCCGAGTTTCTCACCAAGCTTGCGGGCGACGATGCGGCCGGAACTGTCGTTGGTGGCGCCTGGTGGGAAAGGCACGACGTAGGAGATGGGGCGTCCCGGATAGGCCTCGGCACGTAGCTGAAGCGGTAGCGCCGTTGCAGCGATTGCGGCGGCGCCGGCACCGAGAAAGCGGCGCCGTGTTGCTGTGCTGCCCGTCATTTTGAACTCCTACGCTTGGTGAACGCGCAATGCCCCGGACCACTTCGAATCCGTGGAAAATTGCGAGCCAAGCGTGGCAGCGCGTGCCGGGCTCATACATCGAATCTTCGCATCGATGATTTTGCGAAGAGGAGATCGCCTCATCGTCTCCTTCGTCCGGAACGGAAGATTAATCTGCGTCGCTGCTACAACAGCGCGGCTGCGTGCGCGCCATGTGGATTCTTCTCCCTGTCGCTTTTTCGCGGCACACTCCGAGCATGAAATCTCATGCGCGCGTCAAACGCCTCAACCTGTCGATAGAGCCTGGAACGCGTGTCTCGGCGGTTTATCAGAAGGCTCACGATGCCTCGGCGCTGCTTGTCCTGGCACATGGCGCAGGGGCCGGCATGTTGCATCCGTTCATGACTTCCGTGGCCGAGCTGCTGGCTGAAAGAGGGGTCAGCACCCTCAGGTTCCAGTTTCCCTATATGGAGGCAGGCTCGAAGCGGCCGGACCGGCCGGCCACGGCCCACGCGGCGATACGTGCGGCCGTTCAGAAGGCAGCGAAACTGGCGCCGGCACTCCCGCTGTTCGCGGGAGGCAAATCGTTCGGCGGTCGCATGACGTCGCAGGCCCAGGCGCTGGATCCCCTTCCGGGCATCAGGGGCCTTGTGTTCCTGGGGTTTCCGCTGCACCCATCCGGGAAACCTTCGGTGGAGCGTGCGGCGCACCTGCTCGACATCCACATACCCCAGTTGTTCATCCAGGGGACGCGCGATGCGCTTGCTGAGCCTGCGCTGCTGCGGAAGGTCATGAAGCGCCTGGGCAAGCGCGCGACTTACAGGCCGGTGGTGCAGGCCGACCATTCCTTTGCTGTCCTGGTGCGGTCGGGCCGAACCAACCAGGAGATTCTCGCCGAACTAGCGGAAGTCTCGAGCGAATGGATGCGCGCCGTGACCTCAGACAGCCGGCGCTCTCGCTGAGTCCACTCGCTCGTCGAGCGTGGGCGTCACACCACCTTCTGCGTGACCTTCGCGACCTTGAACGGGCGCTGGACCCCGTCATGCTCGGTGACGGACACGTATTCGCCCGCCACGAACCTGTGGGTGTCGAAGCGGAAGATCGGCTCGTCGTCGTCGTCTCCCGGCTGGTAGGAGAAGGCCCACTTGCCGTCGCGGCGATGGATCAGATGGCCGGTCTCGTCATCGGCTTTTTCCCAGAAGCGGCGCACGGTGCAGGCGGCCTTGTGCTTGGCCCAGCCGTCCGGCTGCAGGTGACCCTGCGCGTCGAGCGGCGCCACGAATTCGTAGCCATGGTTCGAGCTGCCGTTGGGAAACTCGGGCGTCCGGGCCAGTTCGAGGACGATCTTCTTGAGCGGCATGACTTTCTCCTTTGGCGATGGCGCACTATGCCCGCCAGGACTCATCCGCCCATGATCCAGATCAATCCCGGCTAGTTGCCTTCGGCAGCGTTCCGTTCCGCCTCGTCGAAGCTGGTCTTGATCATGAACCAGCAGAACAGCACGCCGAAGAGCGAGAGGCCGAGCCCGAAGGCCAGGATGCCGGAGTCCTTCGCGGCACCCGCCATCAGGAGGCCGACCAGGCCCATCACGGCGGCCATCGTTCCCATGATCCAGTAGGACATCATTTGCTCCTTGTGTCGTCGTCATCGAAAAGAATGCGGCCCGCGGCCCCATCGGGATCGTCGTACTGGCCGTTGCGCAGGGCCCAGAGGAAGGCCGCGAGGGCGAGCAGCCCGAGGATGAGCGCTGCCGGCACCAGGACGAGCAGGCTGTCCATCAGGACCTCCCGCCTTTGGGTGCGCCGGCGCCGAGGCGCAGGGCGTTGCCGATCACCAGCAGGGAAGACGAGGACATCGCCACCGCCGCGATCAGGGGCGTCACGTGGCCCAGGATCGCGAGCGGCACGGCGCTGAGATTGTAGAGGAGGGCCAGGGCCAGGTTCTGGCGGACCAGGCGGTCGGCGCGGCGGGCCACCTGCAGGATCTCCGCGACGGGTCCGAGCGCGTCGCCCTGGAACACGGCGTCGGCGGCGCACTGCGTGGCCTCGGCGGCGGTGGTCGGCGAGATCGAGGCGTGGGCGGCCGCGAGGGCCGGCGCGTCGTTCAACCCGTCGCCCACCATCAGGACGCGTTTGCCTTCGGCCGCAAGCGCGGCAAGGCGCTGCGCCTTCTCCGCCGGCGTGACGCCGGAGCGCCACTCGGCGATGCCGGCTGCTGCCGCTGCTTCCGCGACGGCGGCCTGCCGGTCGCCAGACAGGACCTCGACGCTGAGGCCGCTTCGGCGCAGCGCGGCAACGGTCGGCCTGGCGTCCGGCCGCAGCCGGTCGGCGAAGGCAAAGCGCACGGGCGGGCGCTCCGGCCGCGACAGCCACAGTTCCGACCTTCCGTCGTCCAGCGGATCGGTGATGCCGCAGAAGGACGCCGACCCCAGTCGCACGCCGCCATCGCACTCAAGCCCCGCACCGGGATGTTCGACGACACCAGCGGCCGGGATCGCCTCGGGGAGAGCGCGCACGAGGGCACGGGCCAGCGGATGGCGGGAGTTGAGCGCGAGCGAGGCGGCAAGCTGCCGGGCCTCGGGATCGTCCGGCGCCGCCACCAGTTCGGGCCGTCCGAGGGTGAGCGTGCCGGTCTTGTCGAAGACGACGTGATCGACCTGCGCCAGGCGCTCCAGCGCCGTCGGCGACAGGAGCAGCATGCCCGATCGCAGGAGTCGCGTGCTGGCCACGACCTGGACGACCGGCACCGCCAGCGCCAGCGCGCAGGGGCAGGTGATGATCAGCACGGCGGTGGCGACCAGCAGCGCACGGTCCCAGGCGAGCCCACCCAGCAGGATCCAGCCCAGGAAGGTGAGCAGGGCCGTCAGGTGGACCACGGGCGCATAGGCGCGCGCGACCCGGTCGGCCAGCGCCACGAACCGGGAGCGCCCGCGTTCGGCGGCCTCGACCAGGCGCACGATCTCCGAAAGCAGCGTGTTGTCGCCCGCCGCCGTGACCATCACGCGCAGGGCCGCGCCGAGATTGATCGTACCGGCGAAGGCCTTGACGCCGGGAAAGGCCGGCTGTGGCAGGCTCTCGCCGGTCACCAGTGAGGCATCGAGCGAGGAGACGCCCTCGTTCACGATGCCGTCGGCGCCCAGCCGCTCGCCGGCGGCGACCAGCAGCAGGTCACCCGGAACGAGGCTGTCGACACGGCGCGAGGCCGTGGTGCCGTCGGCGCCGATCACCGTGGCGCTGCGGCTGGAAAGCGCCAGCAGGGCATGGACGGCCTGCCGGGCGCGCCCGCGCGCGCGGCGGTCAAGGTAGCGCCCAATCAGGAGGAAGAAGAGGAGCGTGATGGCCGAATCGAAATAGGCGTGCTGTTCGCCAACCCAGGCCTCGTGCAGGCTGACGATGCAGGCGAGCGTCACGCCGATCGAGATCGGCACGTCCATGTTGGTGCGCCCGGCGCGCAGTGCGTTCAGGGCCGAGCGGAAGAACGGCCGGCCGGCATAGGCGACCGCCGGCAGGGCGATGGCCGCCGACAGCCAGTGGAAGAGCGCGCGCGTGGCGTCGCCCATTGAGCCGTCATGGCCCGCCCAGACGGCGACGGAGAGCAGCATCACATTGGCCGCCGCGAAGCCCGCGACCGCCATGGCACGCAACAGCTCGCGGGTTTCGCGATCGTCGCCGGCCGCGGCGGCGATGGTGTCGTAGGGCGCCAGCCGGAAGCCGAGGGCCGCGACCAGGCCGGCGTGTCCGTTGGCGTCGTCGACCGATCCCTGCCACGCCAGCGCCAGGCGGCGCGTCGACAGATGGACCCGCGCGCGCGTGACCAAGGGATTGCGCGCCAGCAGGCTCTCGATCAGCCAGACGCAGGCGGCGCAGTCGAGCCCGTCGACCAGAAGCTCCAGCGAGGCACCGCCGTGTCCGTCGGGCCTGGCATAGGCGGCGAAGTCGATGTCGAGCGGTTCGGGACGGTGGGCGCGCGTCTGTTCGAGGCGGCGGTAGAAGGCGCCCAGGCCGGCGGCGCCTATGATGGCGTGCGCGCTGGCGCATCCCGGGCAACAGAACTGCGCGTCCGGCCCGCTCCGCAGCGTCTCACCGCAATGCGCGCACGTTCGTGTGGCCGCGGAAGTGGCGACGGCAGGGGCGTAGAGGACCGCGTCGGTCACCTGAGGAACATCCGGCGTGTCTGCGCAAAGCGCTGGCCGCCCTGTTCGACGGAGATATCGGCATCCCAGTTGCCGCGCGCCGGCAGGGTGACGTGGCCGGCATGACGGCCGATATCCACGGGCGCCATCTCGACGCCCAGCACCGCACCCTTTTCGGCCGGCCGCACCAGCGCCACGGCGACCTGCGCGCCGGCGAGCGGCTGGCCGGCGCGATCGAACACGGCGATCTCGAGAGTTCCGCTGTCGGGCCGCCAGATGGGTTCGACCCGCCAGCCGAGTGCATCCCGGGCCTGCTGGGCCGCAATGATCTCGTTGTAGTGCAGGCCCCGGTCGCGCGGCTTGGGCGTGTAGAGGCCGGAGAAGGAGCCGACCGCTATTGTGATCATCGTTGCGTTGACGGCGAACACGATCGCGAACCCCGCGACGAAGAACCAGGGGATGTGGCGGCCGCGCGCGAGGGCGGTGGTGTTCATGGTGCTCTCCTCAGCGTCCCGGGCCGACGAAGACGGCGTCGTGCGACGCGCCCCCGCTGCTGGCCTCGTCGCGCACGGTGAAGGTGATCGGCTTCGCGCCGGACGGCGCCGCCGCGGCGGGCACCGTGACAAAGACGCGGAAGGTGCCCACGGCGTCAGGCTGCACCGACAGCGTCGCCGTCGGACCGCTGCCGTCGACATCGGCACCGACGAAGCCCAGTTGCGCCGACGGCAGACCATCGATCTCGAGCCGGACATGCTGGGGCGTGCGGCGCTTGTTCAGCACCTTGACGGCATAGGAGTTGCGGATGTCGCCGTTGGACAGACGCACGTAGTTCGGGTTGCGGTCGCGCTGTACCGTCAGCTCGGTGTCGGCGCGCAGCGCGAAGACCACCAGCATCACGGCGGCGACGACGCTGAGCAGGGCGGCGTAGAGGAGGGTGCGCGCCCGGACGGGCCGCCACGGCACGGCAGCGGCACCGGTTTCCTTCGCCTGCTGCGCGGCCAGCGTATCCCAGCGGATCAGCCCGGTCGGACGCCCGACCTTTTCCATCGTCTGCGTGCAGGCGTCGATGCACAGGCCGCACCCGATGCATTCGATCTGCTGGCCATCGCGGATGTCGATTCCTGTGGGGCAGACGGCGACGCAGAGATTGCAGTCGATGCAGTCACCGCGGCCGGCCCAGCTGTCGCCGGCCTTGTGCTTGCCCCGCTTTTCGCCGCGCCACTTCTGATAGGTGACGATGAGGCTCTGCTCGTCGAGCATCGCGGCCTGGAAGCGCGGCCACGGGCACATGTACGTGCAGACCTGCTCGCGCGCCCAGCCGGCCAGGACATAGGTCGTGGCGGTGAAGAGGCCTGCGAAGACATAGACCTCCATCGAGGCCTCGCCGCGGAAGATCTTCACCAGCGTGGTCGGAGCGTCGACGAAGTAGAAGACCCAGGCGCCGCCGGTGGCCGCGGCGATGGCCAGCCAGGCGGTGTGCTTCAGGGTCTTGCGTGCGGCCTTGGCCGCCGACAGCGGCTGGCGGTCGAGCCGCATGCGCTCGTTCCGGTCGCCCTCGATCAGCCGCTCGACCCACATGAAGAGGTCCGTCCAGACGGTCTGCGGGCAGGTGAAGCCGCACCAGACCCGGCCGAACAGGGACGAGGCGAAGAACAGGCCGAACGCGCCCAGGATCAGGAACCCCGTGACGAAGTAGATTTCCTGCGGCCAGATGACGATGTCGAAGAACCAGCCGCGACGATGGTCGAGGTCGATCAGGATGGCCTGCGAGGGCGCGCCGGGGCCGCGATCCCAGCGCAGCCAGGGCACGACATAGTAGAGGCCGAGAAGCAGGACGAGCGTCGCCCATTTGATCTGCCGCCACTTTCCCGCGATCGCGCGAGGATAGACCCTCGTGCGCGGGGCATAGAGCGGCGGCGGCTCCGGCGTCGGCGGCCGGGGCGGGGCCATGTCGGCCTTGCGGGCGGGGGAGACCATCGTTCGACCCGCACCGCGCCTAGCGGTCGCCGCCCAGCGCGTGGACGTAGACGGCCAGCATCTTCATCGTCGCCTCGTCGAGCCTGCCGCTCCACGCCGGCATGCTGCCGTTGCGGGCGTAGAAGATCGAGCGGTAGATGGCGTCGCGGCTGCCGCCGTAGAGCCAGATGCCGTCGGAGAGGTTGGGCGCGCCCAGCTCCTGGTTGCCCTTGCCGCCTTCCTTGTGGCAGGCGACGCACTGCTCCTCGAAGATCTTCGCGCCTTCGGGCGTCGCCTTGGCCTTGCCGGACAGGCTGAGCACGTAGTCGGTCACGGCCGCCACCTGCGCACCGGTCAGCAGCCCGTCAGCGCCAAAGCGCGGCATCATCGACTGGCGCGACTTGTCGTCGGTGTTGCGAATCCCGTGCTCGATGGTGGCGTAGATCTGGTCGATGCTGCCGCCCCAGATCCAGTCGTCGTCGACCAGGTTGGGGAAGCCCGTGTTGCCGCCACCGCCGGCGCCGTGGCACTGCATGCAGTTGGTCTGGAAGGCCGAGCGGCCGCCCGCCATGGCGAAGTTGAACAGTTCCGGATCCTTGCGGATGTCGGCCAGCGACGCGGCGCGGATGCGGTCGACGAAGGTGGCGCGTTCCTTTGCCTGGGCACTGAGTTCCTGGCGCAGCTCGGCGCGGCTCGAGTAGCCGAGCAGCCCCTGCGTATGGCCGGTGAGCCACGGCCAGGACGGGTACAGGGCGCAGTAGACGACGGCGAAGGCAATGCAGGCGTAGAAGGTATAAACCCACCATGTCGGCAGCGGCGTGTTCAGCTCCTTGACGCCGTCCCACTCATGGCCGGTGGTGTTCTGGCCGGACAGTGTGTCTTTCTCGATCTTGGTTGGCATGGCCGGTCCTTCAGCGGTCGTCGTCGAGGGGGATGCGGGCGTCTTTCTCGAAGCGCTTCCGATTGCGCGGCCGCAGCGCCCAGAAGAGAATCGCGAGGAAGATGATGACGGCCCAGACCGTCCAGAAGGAGGCGAGGAACTCGTGCAGGCTTTCGAGGGTCATGGCGGGCTCCTCTCTATTGCTTGAGCCGGTCGGGCGGGATGTCGCCGAACTGCACCAGCGTCCCCAGCATCTGCAGGTAGGCGACGAGCGCATCCATCTCGGTGATCTTGTTCGTCTCGCCGTTGAACTTGGCGACGGGCGCGCGGGGATAGCGCTTCTGCATGGCCGTCGGATCGCGGTCCGGATCGACCTGCGCCTCGAGATCGGCGCGGGCGTTGGCGATCATCTCGTCGGTGTAGGGCGTGCCGACGCTGCGCAGCGTGCGGAGATGCTGGGCGATGTCGTCATACTCGAGCGGGCGGTCGGCCAGGAACGGATAGGCCGGCATCACGCTTTCGGGCACGACGGCACGCGGCGAGGCGAGATGGGCGACGTGCCAGTCGTTCGAATAGCGGCCGCCGACGCGCGCGAGATCCGGTCCGGTGCGCTTGGAGCCCCACTGGAACGGCTTGTCGTACATGCTCTCGGCCGCGAGGCTGTAGTGGCCATAGCGCTCGACCTCGTCCTTGAAGGGACGGATCTGCTGGCTGTGACAGAGGTAGCAGCCCTCGCGGATGTAGATGTTGCGGCCCATCAGCTCGAGCGGCGTGTACGGGCGCACACCGTCGATGCGCTCGATCGTCGTTTCGATGGTGAACAGCGGGATGATCTGGACCAGGCCGCCGATCGATACCGTGATCAGCGTCAGGACGAGCATCAGGATGACGTTCTTCTCGATCGTCTCGTGGCGAATAAACATTGGAACGCTCCTTTACGCCGCGAGTGCCGGTTGGGTCTGGGTGGCGAGCGTCTCCGTTTCCGTGCGGATGGTTCGCCACATGTTGTAGGCCATGATCAGCCCGCCGCTCAGGAAGCAGACGCCCCCCAGCAGACGGATCAGGTAGAAGGGATGCATGGCAGCGACGGTCTCGACGAACGAGTACTGGAGGAACCCGAGCTCGTCGTAGGCCCGCCACATCAGGCCCTGCATGATGCCGCTCACCCACATCGCCGTGATGTAGAGAACGATGCCGATGGTCGCGATCCAGTAGTGCCAGCTGATCAGGCGCGTGGACCACATGGCCGGCCGGTTCCACATCTTCGGGATCAGGTAGTAGAGCGTGCCGAACACGATGAAGGCGACCCAGCCCAGCGCGCCGGAATGGACGTGGCCGATCGTCCAGTCGGTATAGTGACTGAGCGAGTTGACGGCCTTGATCGACATGACGGGTCCTTCGAAGGTCGCCATGCCGTAGAAGCCGACGGCGGTGACCGAGAAACGCAGGCCCGGATCGGTGCGGAGCTTGTCCCACGCGCCCGACAGCGTCATCAGGCCGTTGATCATGCCGCCCCAGCTCGGCATCCAGAGCATGACCGAGAAGGCCATTCCCAGCGTCTGGGCCCAGTCGGGCAGGGACGTGTAGTGCAGGTGATGGGGGCCGGCCCAGATGTACATGAACACCAGGGACCAGAAGTGGATGATCGACAGACGGTAGGAGTAGACCGGCCGGTTCGCCGCCTTCGGGATGTAATAGTACATCATGCCGAGGAAGGCCGCGGTCAGGAAGAAGCCGACCGCGTTGTGGCCGTACCACCACTGGATCATCGCGTCCTGGACGCCCGACCAGGCGCCGTAGCTCTTTGTTCCCGTGATCGAGACCGGCAGGGCCAGGTTGTTGACGATGTGCAGCATCGCGATGGTGATGATGAAGGCCAGGTAGAACCAGTTGGCCACGTAGATGTGCGGCTCTTCGCGCTTCAGCACCGTGCCCAGGTAGGCGATCAGGTAGGCCACCCACACGATGGTGAGCCAGAGGTCGACGAACCATTCGGGCTCGGCGTACTCCTTGCTCTGCGTGATGCCGAACAGATAACCCAGCGCCGCGGTGACGATGAAGAACTGGTAGCCGAGCAGCACGAACCAGCCGAGCGCTTCGCCGCCGAACAGCCGTGCGCGGCAGGTCCTCTGCACCACGTGAAAGGCCGTGCCGATCAGCGCGGTGCCGCCGAAGGCGAAGATGGCTGCAGACGTATGCAGCGGCCGCAGGCGGCCGAATGTCAGGTAGGGGCTGTCGAAGCTGAGCTGCGGCCATACCAGCTGGGCCGCGATGACGACGCCGACCAGGAAGGCCGCGATGCCCCAGAACATGGTCAATACGACAGCCGCGCGGATCACGTCCTCGACGTAACGCGGCGCCGGCCGCTGGTTGGCTGTCAATACGGCTTGGCTCGGCATGCTTACTCCCCGAATGGTCGGGGGAACCGTAGGAGATCGCGCCGCCCGTTCCCTTGATTTGGGTCAAGGCCAGTGCGCCGAGCGGCGGATCACAATGCTGCATGCAATCTGAATGTGAGGCGCCATGAGCGAGACCATTGCGGTGTTTCCGACGCCCCGGCCCCTCATCCGGCGCGTCCCGGTCGATCGTCCGTGGACATGGCTTGCCGCCGGCTGGCGCGACATAGTGGCCGCACCCGCTGCCAGTCTCTCCTATGGTCTGGTGCCCGTAGCGGCCGGATGGCTGGCGATCGTGCTGATGCTGCGCTTCGATCTGCCCTATCTCGTGCTGCCGCTCAGCGCCGGCTTCTTCTATGTCGGCCCCTTCATCGCCACCGGCCTGTACGAGATCAGCCGCCGCCTCGAGGCCGGTCAGCCCGTGGACGGCAAGTCGACCCTGATGGCCTGGCGACGCAATCCCGAGCAGATCGCGCTGATGGGCGTGCTGCTCCTGCTCTTTCATCTGGCCTGGATGAGAATGGCGCAGCTCCTGTTCGCCATCTTCGAATGGCGCACCGTCCCTTCCTGGGACCGCTTTCTCGATCTCGTCTGGACGAGCTCTAAGAGCCTGCCTTTCCTGGCGCTGGGCGTGGGGCTGGGAGCGGTTCTGGCGGCCATCGCCTTCGCGATCGGCGCCTTCTCCATTCCCTATCTCCTGGATCGTCGGAACTCGAACATGTTCGAGGCGATCGCGACCTCGGTGGCGGCCACACGTCTCAATTTCCGGCCGATGCTTCTATGGGCCTGCGTGATCGTGTTCCTCACCGGCCTCGGCATGATCGTGGGACTGCTCGGGCTGGTCGTGACGCTGCCGCTGGTCGCGCACGCCACCTGGCATGCCTACCGCGACGTCATCAGCTTCGAGCCGGAGCCCGCCGAGGGCACGTCACTTCCACAACGGACCCTCCGTAGTACTCCTTAGTTCAATTCCCGAATGGTCGGTCGGCAGCCGAACTCGTAACGACAGTTGCGATCCTACGTGCCGACCGGCGCGATGACAGATCGCTCGAAGGAGAGGGGCATGGTCAAGCAACGGAAGCCTATGACTCCCGAAGAGTTCGCCCAGGACGTCGGCGGTATCGCGCTGTGGCTGTTCGCGGCCATTCTGGCCGTGCTGGGTCTGGCCACACTCCTGGAGACGCTCGCGACCTTCTAAGGTCGTGGTCGGCGTCACTCCAGCAGGCCGTTGAAAAGGCCGGGATCCTGGCAATAAACGAAACAAACGAAATAAACGAAACCAACGAATCCGGAGTCGCACCCCCCCCCCCGAAACAGGTGCCGTGGTGACCGTTGAGGGGTCGATATTGCCGGCCGGCAGGCCTGAAAGGCCTGCTTTACCGGCCTGCTAGAGCCGCTGGCTGGCCAAGGCGAGCATGACCAGCGCGTTGCCCGCGAGAAGAGGCGGGCTTATCCACTTCGCGACCGTCCGCAGCTGGCGGCGCATGATCAGCCCGCCCCAGCCAACGGCGACGAGCGCCGGTACGGTGCCGAGGGCAAAGCATGCCATGGCAATGGCCCCCGACAGGACGGATCCGGTGCCGGCCGCCGCCGCCAGGGCGCCGTAGAGCAGGCCACAGGGCAGGAAGCCCAGGACGACACCGAGTCCGTACCGCGCGACGGGCGTGCATGAAGCAGAGAATGGACCGGCGAGACGGGCCACCAGGTTCGTGGCGGGCGAAGCGGCATTCAGGGCCATGCCGAGAGCCTGAGCTGCCAGCAGGCCGGCGGCCGCGACCAGAAGGATCGCCGACAGCCAGCCGAACACTTCCAGCGACGCAAACACGGCCGTTACGCCTCCGGCCACGGCGCCGAGCCCCGTATAGGTGGTGAAGCGCCCGAGATGGTAGGGCACGAGCAGGGCGCCGGTCAGCCGCTGCCACTCGCCATAGGGTCGGTCCCCCGGGCTTTCGGCGGAGGCCATCACCTGGCCCAGCACGAACGGACCGCACATGCCCACGCAATGCACGAGACTGCCAGCGAGGCCGGCCAGGAGCAGCGCCGCCGGTAGGCCGAACGGCATCGATGCGGCAGCCATGAGGCCGTCGCCGCACATCGCAAAGAAACGGGAAATGAGGTCCATCGCCGGCAATGGACCATGAATTTCCGGTGTGGCGATTGACCTGCGTCAAGGTCGCACGCTTCGCGACCGGGCACGATCGACCGACTTCAGGAGGATGCCCATGGCCTACAAGACGATTCTCGTTCACTGCGATGCGAGCCCCAAAGTGGGCCAGAGGCTGACCGTGGCGGCGGAACTGGCGGAGCGCTATGGCGCCCATCTGGTCGGCCTGCACGCTCGTCCGCCGCTCGAAGCGCCGATCTTCTTCGAAGGCGGCGTCGCGATGGACTCGCTGTTCGCCAGCTACGAAGCCAGCGCCGACGCCGACCAGGCCACCGCGTTCGCGGCCTTCGAGAAGGCCGTCAAGGAACGTCGTGTTCCTTCGCATGAATGGCGTGTCACGGACGGCTTCATCGACTCCGAACTCGTCCTGCAGGCACGCTACACCGATCTCCTCGTGCTTGGTCAGACCGATCCCGATGCCCAGACACCGACCCCTTCGGACCTGCCCGAAGCCGTCGTCCTGGCGAGCGGCCGGCCGACCCTCGTCGTGCCGCATATCGGCGTACGCGCACCGATCGGCGAGTCCGTGCTGCTCTGCTGGAACGCCAGTCGCGAAAGCGCGCGGGCCGCGGCCGATGCCTTGCCGTTCCTGCGCATGGCAAAGAAAGTCGTCGTCCTGGTGGTCGACCCGCGCACGTCGCCCGACGGGCACGGCGCCGAGCCTGGAGCCGATGTGGCGCTCTGGCTCACCCGTCATGG
Source organism: Reyranella sp. (assembly GCF_965279625.1). Lineage (GTDB taxonomy): Bacteria > Pseudomonadota > Alphaproteobacteria > Reyranellales > Reyranellaceae > Reyranella. The sequence continues at coordinate 2,014,870 of NZ_OZ257251.1, read as the reverse complement.
AGTGAACGTGACGGTCCAGCGCGACGTCGCCGCCGACAGCGATGTGGGCGCCGTCATCCTGTCGAGGGCCGCCGATATCGGCAGCGACCTCATCGTCATGGGTGTCTATGGTCACTCACGTGTGCGCGAGATGGTGCTGGGCGGCGTGAGCCGCACGCTCCTGTCCAGCATGACCATTCCTGTGCTGATCTCGCACTGATGGACGCCACCACCATCGCGGCCTACGACCGCTCGGTTCCTCGTTACACGAGCTATCCGACGGCCGCCCAGTTCCACGGCGCCGTGGGCGCCGTGCAGCACAAGGCCTGGCTCGGAGACCTGGGCCGCGACTGCTCGACGATCTATCTCCATGTACCCTTCTGCGCACGTCTGTGCTGGTACTGTGCCTGCCACACGGCGGCGATGAACCGCTCGGAATCGCTTGGCGCCTATGCCCGTGCGCTTGCGAAGGAAATCGATCTCGTGGCCGAGGCCGCGCCGGGAATGATGGTCGGTCAGATCCAGTGGGGCGGCGGTACGCCGTCGCAGCTGGGGTCGGCTAACCTCGTTGCGGTGGCGAAGCGGCTCGCCGCACGCTTCGATCGGCGCAGCGGCTCTGAGACCTCCATGGAGGCGGATCCGCGATTCTGTGACGATGAATTCGTGGCGACGATGCGGGAGATCGGCGTCGATCGCGTGAGTTTCGGCGTCCAGGATTTCGATCTGGACGTGCAGAAGGCGATCAACCGGCTGCAGTCGATCGAGGATACGGCCTCCGCGATCAAGCGGATCCGTGCCGCCGGCATCGCCCGCATCAACATCGATCTCGTCTATGGCCTGCCGAAGCAGACGCCGGAGACGCTCGCCCGCACGCTCGACGCCGCACTCGAACTGGCGCCGGACCGGTTTGCCGTCTTTGCGTACGCCCATGTGCCGTGGATGAAGGCGCGCCAGCGCCTGATCGAGGCGGAGAGCCTGCCGGGCGCGGAGGCTCGTGCCGTCATGGCCGATCTCGTGGCGCAGCGCCTCGTCGAGGGCGGCTACAAGAGAATCGGCCTCGATCATTATGCGCGGCCCAGCGATGCGCTTTCCACCGCGGCGGACCGCGGCCGCCTGCGGCGCAGTTTCCAGGGATATGTCGTGGTCGACCAGCCGTCGGTCGTCGGCCTGGGCGCTTCGGCAATATCGAGCCTGCCGCGCGGCTACACCCAGAACATCGCCGATCCGGGACGCTATCAGTCGATGATCGAGGCCGGATGCTTCGCCTCGGCTCGGGGGCTGGAGCTCACCGGTGCCGACCGGCTTCGCGGCGAGATCATCGAGAGGCTGATGTGCAGTTTCTCGGTCGACCTCGATGACGTCTGCCGTCGTCACGGTGCCTCGGCGCAATCGTTCATCTCGGAAGTGGCGGCGCTTCCCCAGCTGGTCAGCGACGGGCTGGTGCAGCGCGACGGCGAGAGACTGCACGTCACCGAGCGCGGGCGCCCGCTGGTGCGCTTCGTCTGTGCAGCGTTCGACGCCCACCTCGCCCACGCCGACGGCCGGCATTCACGCGGAATCTGAAGAAGGGATCGTCATGAGCACTCATCAACTGGTATCTCGGCATGTCGAAGCCGCACTGGCGGAGGCAGCGGGCAAGGGCATCGCCGGCGACGTGGTCGCGCGCTGCCTGCTCTCCGAAGCGATCCGCATCTTCAGGCTCGGCCGCTCGAACGACGACATCGCGTCGGAGCTGACGGCGGCGATCGACAATCTCGACGAGGATGCCCCGCTCTCCTTCATAAGGCCCTGATTGCCGTGCCACCGGCACGTCGGCGCATGCTATAAGTCATTCTGTCATGGTGATGCGCCGATGAGCCGGATGTCCTGATGAGCGAACCCTCGCTCGCGCTTGCGCTTGAGGCGGCGGAAGCGCGCCTGCGGTCCATCCTGCAGACCGTGCCCGACGCCATGATCATCATCGATGAGCGTGGCCGTATCGAATCGCTCAGCACCACCGCGGAGCGCCTGTTCGGCTATGACGCGGATGAAGCGTGCGGGCGCAACGTCAGCCTTCTGATGCCGTCGCCCTATCGCGAGCAGCATGATGCCTATATCGGGCGCTACCTCTCGACAGGCGAACGCCGGATCATCGGCATCGGCCGGATCGTGGTGGGCCAGCGCAAGGACGGGACGACGTTCCCGATGCATCTCACAGTGGGCGAGCTGCGCACCGGCGATCGCCATCACTTCACCGGCTTCATCCGCGACCTGACCGACCAGCAGCTCACCGAGGACCGAATGAAGGAGCTGCAATCGGAAGTGACGCACATGTCGAGGTTCACGGCACTGGGCGAGATGGCCTCGACGCTCGCCCACGAGATCAATCAGCCGCTGACGGCCATCAGCAACTATCTCAAGGGCTCGCGCCGCCTGCTCGAACGCATGGAGGGCGAGAACATCGAGATGTTGAAGGACGCGGTCTCGAAAGCCGCCGACCAGGCCCTGCGTGCCGGGCAGATCATCCGTCGCCTTCGCGAGTTCGTGGCGCGCGGGGAAAGCGAACGGCGGATCGAGAGCCTTCCCAAGCTGATCGAGGATGCGAGCACGCTCGCGCTCGTCGGTGCGAGGGAGCACGGGATTGCCGTCATGTTCAGGCTCGATCCCGTGGCTGATCTCGTGCTCGCCGATCGCATCCAGATCCAGCAGGTGCTGGTCAACCTGATGCGCAATGCCATCGAGGTGATGAGCGAGGGAGGGGCCGTCCGGCGCCTCGATATCGCCACGGCGGCCGCACCCGACGACCAGGTGGAGGTAACCGTCGCCGACACCGGGGCGGGCCTTGCGCCGGAGGTGGCGAAGCAGCTTTTCCAGCCCTTCGTCACGACCAAGCGGAAGGGCATGGGCCTCGGCCTCTCCATCTGCCGCACCATCGTGGAGGCCCATGGCGGCAAGATCTGGGTGGAATCGCCTCCGGACGGTGGGACGATCTTCCACTTCACCCTGCGCGCGGCCGCACACGAACGGGAGACGGACGATGGCTAGCCAGGTCGTGCATGTGATCGACGACGATGTCGACGTCCGGCAGTCGCTTGCCTTCCTGCTCAGCACGGCGGGCGTCGCCGTGCGTGTCCACGACTCGGCGGTGGCCTTCCTGAAGGCCCTTCCGGACGCTCAGTCGGGGTGCGTCGTCACCGACATCCGCATGCCGGAGATGGACGGGCTGGAGCTGCAGCGTCGCCTGGTCGAGCTGAAGGCCGGTTTTCCCGTGATCGTGATGACGGGCCACGGCGACGTGCCCATGGCGGTGGAAGCCATGAAGGCCGGCGCCGTCGATTTCATCGAAAAGCCGTTCGACGACGAGACCCTTCTGTCGGCGATCCGGTCGGCCCTCGACAGCCATGCCCGCAACCGAGAACGCGACGACCGGATGCTGGCGATACGCAAGCGGCTCGATGCGCTGTCCGGGCGGGAACGCGATGTTCTGAGAGGCCTCGCGGCCGGCAAGGCGAACAAAGTGATCGCCTACGATCTCGGCATCAGCGCCCGGACCGTCGAGGTCTATCGCGCCAACGTGATGACCAAGATGCAGGCCGACAGCCTTTCCGAACTGGTCCGCATGGTCCTCATGGTCGAGGGAGACTCCTAGATTTTGCGCTGGATCAACGCGGCGCCGGTCGCCTCGGGCGACGTTGCCGCATGCTGAAGGCTCCCGATGTGATTCTGCTCGTCGATGACGATGCCGCGGTGCGCAACTCTCTCAAGTTCTCGCTCGAGATGGAGGGGTTCAGCGTCCGCCTCTATCCGACGCCGGAAGCCCTGCTCGCCGAGGATGAGCTCCCGGCCGGCAGCTGCCTCGTCATCGACTACCGCATGCCCGAGATCGATGGGCTGGAGCTCGTCGAGCGGCTGCGCAGCCGGGGCGTTACCTTGCCGGTCTTTCTGATCAGCGGTCGGGTGACCCGCTCCCTGCGCGCCCGGGCGTCCGGTCTCGGGATCTGCGATGTGCTGGAGAAGCCACTGGCAGACCTGGTCGTCAGTATCAGGCGTGTCCTCGATGCCAGGCCCTGACGGTCATGCCGCGATGCCATCGACCATCCTCGGCTTCGTACTGCGTTCGTCGGGGCGCCATCAGGCGGCCCTCGCGGTCCTCTCGGTCCTCGTCTTCCTGCTAAGCACGGCTCCGCTGGAGCTGCAGCGCCGCGTGATCAACGTGCTGGTGGATCGCGGCGCCTTCGAGACCGTGCTGTGGCTGGCGGCGGCCTATGTCGGCGTCGTGCTCTCCGAGCAGAGCCTGAAGCTCTGTCTCAACGTCTATCGAGGCTGGGTCGCCGAGGATTCGGTGCGCCGCCTGCGCAGCCTGGTTGGCGAGTATGCCGATCGCGCCACGCGAGATGTCAGCGGCGAGGAAGCTGGCATCGAGATTTCCATGGTGCTCGAGGAAGCCGAGCCCATCGGCGGCTTCACGGGCGTCAGCCTGTCCGAGCCGCTGCTGCAGGGCGGCGTGTTGGCGAGCGTGATCATCTACATGCTCTTTCTCGACTGGCGCATGGCGCTTCTGGGCCTCGCATTCTTCCTGCCGCAGGTCGTCTTCGTTCCCTTGCTGCAGCGCGCCATCAACCGCCGAGCCCAGTCGCGCATCCTCGTCAAGCGCGGCATCAGCGGCGGACTCGTGAGCCGCATCTCCGCCGGTCGCGGGGCATCGGGCGGCCGCATCGGATGGGGCTGGACGCAGGACCCGATCGAGCGCGTGTTCACGCTCAACATGGGAATCTACAGAATCAAGTTCACGATGAACCTGCTGATGAACATGATGCATCACCTGGCCGTTGCCTCGGCGCTCTGCTTCGGCGGCTGGCAGGTGCTGCAGGGCAAGATCGAGGTCGGGACGGTGGTCGCGGTGGTGTCGGGACTGGGCAAGCTCAACGACCCGTGGGGCGACATCGTGAACTGGGCCCGCGAGCTGGCGGTCGTCTCCGTCAAGTACCGTCTGTTCGCGGGCGTCCTGGACGATCTCGCGGCCCCGACGGCGAGCCCGGCGCCTACGTAGAATCCCTTAGTTCAAGACCCGAATGGTCGGCCAGCCGGCCGGGCCCTATCCCTGTGTCCATCAAGACACACCAAGTCGGGAGCCCGCCATGCACACGAATTCAGCGATTTCTGCTCGTATTCCCGCTGCTGTCGCCCTGCGGGGCGCCGCAAACATGCAGTATGCGGGCATCCCGACGGCGGGCCTGCCGCGGATGCTGGCAAAGGGTGACGAGCTGTTCGCTGAAGGGGACCCGGCGGAGTATTTCTACAAGGTGGTTTCCGGTTCGATCCGCACCTGCAAGCTGCTGAGCGACGGTCGCCGGCAGATCGATGCCTTTCACCTTCCGGGCGACATCTTCGGGCTGGAGGCGGGGACCGAGTATCGCTTCACCGCCGAGGCCCTGAGCGATGCCACGCTCGTGGCCTTTCGCCGCTCGCGGCTCGACGAGCTGACGGCCGCCGATCAGGCGTTCGGCAACCAGGTGCTGGCGTCGATGATGAAGTGTCTCGGCCGCGCCCAGGATCACATGCTGCTGCTCGGTCGCAAGACGGCCCAGGAGAAGATCGCGACTTTCCTTCTCGACATGGCCCGGCGGATCTCCAGCGACGACGAGCATATCGAGCTGCCGATGCAGCGCTCCGACATCGCCGACCATCTCGGCCTCACCATCGAGACGGTATCGCGTACCCTGACCCAGTTTGCGCGCAAGGGCCTGATCCGGCTTCAGGCCGGCAGCCGCTCCGTCGATCTCTGCAACATGGCCGCCTTGCGCCAGCTCGATGCCTGATCCCGATGGCGGACCCCTGCGAAGGGGGCCGCCGCATGGATGCGCCGGTCAGCGTCTGGCCGGCTTCCGGGCGACGACGACAGCCCGCGCCTGCTGGGATCGCAGGTACTGCGCGGTGGCCGAGGCCACGGAAATGCCCAGCAGCATGAACGAGCCGCAGGCGAGCAGCAGGAAGTAGATCGGAATATCGGTCATCTGAACCTCCTTCATTCCCGGTGATCAGTGGGCTACGCCCCCCACAGGGGCGTTCGGCCGCAGTCGATCGATGGCCTTGAAGGATCGCCGGGCATGATCGATCAGCTCTCCATCGGTCGGGTGATCCATCGCCTCGACGCCTACGAGCGTCTTCCTGACGTGCGGCAGATGCTTGTCGAGGTGGTGCACGAGGTCCTGCTTAGCCTGCGCCGGGCCGACCAAAAGCCACTCCTGGGTGCCGCGGATGGCGTCGACGATGTGATCGAGGAAGCTGAGGTCGAGGGCGGCATGACCTGCGCCGATGACGCCCGCCTTATGGTGCACTTTCCGGAACGGGCTGTGGGCCTTGATGTTCTCGCGCTCGACATCGTCGGCGTTGAAACGGAACACGTGGGCTTCCTTGCTGTCCATCCAGACGATGGCGTGACTGTGGGTCAATGGTTTCTCCCGATGGCGATTTGAGAATGGTGACTCGGCGCGCGCGGCGATGCGTTGATTCAGGTCAATCGTCCGATGAAGTCGGATCGGACGATCGCCGGCGGGCGGCGACGGCGCGCAATTCGCTCATCCTTTTGCCGGTCAGCGGATCCACGACGTGCAGTCCACTGCAGGCCAGGCAATGCTGGCCGACGAATGCGGGCAGGGGCCCGTTACCTTCATCGTAGCGGCCCTGGACGTTGTAGCCCGTGCTCGGGCAGCGGAAGACGAACGTACGCACAGCGTGATTGTGTCTTCGCGGTCCTGCCGCGCCTTGATGCAGGTCAAGGCGCTGCCCGGCTCCGGCGCCGATCCTTCGCGCGGAGGGGAATTTTCATGACCAAGTGCATTTCCAAGGACAGGTTCGGCTACCTCGGGACGGAAGCCGCTGCCCTGCGTGAACATCTCGACCAGGCGTCCGCAGCCATTGCCCGCGCCGCGCAGAGCGAGGGAACGGAGGCCGCCACCGCGGCCGCCGAAGCCGCGCGGGAATTGCTCGCGCGTGCGGCCCTGCTGGCGGACGAATGGGTCGACAAGGCGAAAGTCGCCGCGAAAACGGTCGACGCGGGGCAGGAAGGACTTGCCGACATTGTACGGCGCAAGCCGCTCGCGGCGCTCGGTCTCGCCACGGCCGCCGGCTTCGTGCTGGCGCTCCTGGTGCGGCGCAAATGAGCGTTGCCTCGGAGGCCGGCTCCTTGCTGGTGGCACTGGCCAGGTCGCTCGCGACGGTGGGCGCCGGTGTTCTCGTCGCCTCCGGACGGCGGCTCGCAGCCACCGTGGCCGCCTATCTGATCGTCGGCCTGCTGCTGGCCGTCAGCCTGGCCTTTCTGACCCTATCGGCCTATCGCGCGATCGCCGTGTCCCTCGGTGATGTCTATGCTCCACTGATCGTCGGCTGCATCTACCTGGTGGCGGGACTCATTGCGGCGCTTGTCGTGCAGATGCGCCGCCGCTAAGCCTCATGCTTGAGGTCCGAGCTCGGGTTCGACGGCTCGCGTGGGGCGCATCGCGCCGAAGGGGAGAGACAGGATGCGACCCGGATCCGCCGGGCGCATCCCGCCATGATTACGTGAACTGATTGGTTACTTGGCCGCCTTGAGCGTGACTTCGGCCAGTCCAGCGGCGACGTTCAGGCCTATATTGCCTTCGACGCTGACCGGCTGCAGGCTGACCTGCTTGTTGCCGCCACCGATCAGGACGTTGGCGCCCGCGCCCACACCTGCCGAGGCGCTGGCCGTCGGACCGACATAGTCGCCGGCGAGCGCACCCTTGGCGACCTGACCGGGCGCGAAGACCAGCCAGACGACATGCCCCTGCTTGGTGAAGCCGAGATCGACGCCGTATTTCTTGATGGTGCCCGAGTAGTGTTCGGCGGTGCCGTCGGTCTTGGCCAGGATGCAGTCGAGATCCTTGGAAGAGCCGAATACGAAGCCGACGCCGCCGGAAACGGTGCAGGTCAGCGAGCCGGCGTTCACGCCCTTGGGAGGCGTCTGCGCTTGTGCCGCAAGACCGAGGGGAAGAATGGACAGCGCCGCCGTGAGGGCCGCAGCATACATTTTCATCGCTTGTCTCCTGGGGACGCGGAAAGGGTTTCTCCGCGGGGGCGAAGTTAGGATTGAGGCACCAAGGAAGCGTTGATCTGCATCAAGCTCGCCGAGGTTGATGCAGATCAACGGCCCTTGCTTCGTCTGGGCTTACAAAAGGTGCCGGATGCGGAGGGTGAGATGAGCGACATGCATACGGACAAGCTGCCGAGCGTGGAGTCACTGCCGGCGAGCAACACGTGGAATTCGGCCCTGGCGACCTATGCCGATTGCTTCGAGGAATGGGCTGCCGCTGGCGCAGCCTGGCAGAGCGAGGTCTCACGATTCGCCGAACGCCGCTTCAAGGACAATGTCTCGACATACCTGACGCTGCTGTCGGCGCGCGACGCCGCGAGCCTCTGGCAGGCCCAGGGCGCCTGGAGCGTCCGGGCCGCAGAAGACTATTCCGACGAGGCCGCGCGTCTGGCCCGGTTGATCACCAGCGTCGCGCTTTCCGGTGCGACGCCCGAAGCCCAGCAGACGACCCAGCTCCTGGGATGAGCGTCCGCGCCCCGCCGTTCACGTGGGCTAGCGAAGGCTCAGGATATAATCGACCAATGCCTGACGCTCACCGTTGCTGAGAGAGAAGTCGGGCATGCGCGTGTGTCCGGCGGACAGATAGGCCTTGAGCTGCTCGGCGGTCGTCGTGGGCTTGGCCGCGATGGCGGAGAAGCTCGGGATGCCGTTCGCGCTGGCGGTCTTCGGTGCGGGCTCGACGACGTGGCAGGCCATGCACCAGCGTTCGGCCAGGGCAGCGCCGTAGCGGGGGCTCTGGGCCAGGGCGGGAATAGGCAGAAGCAACAGCAGGGCAATCGATCTTTTCATCGGGCTCTCCATGATCTGACTAGGAGCGGCGGAGCGCCCGGAATAGGGCGATGCCGACGACGAGGAGCAGTACCGAGGGGACGAGTCCCATCAGGGCGAGTTCGAACGGGTCCCGCGCCGCCCCGCGCAGGAACGGAAGCCATGCATTGTCCGCCTGGCACCACAGCCGGCCGTCGGCCTGGCGGATGCACGACTGGTTGAGGAGCAGCATCCAGCCGACCCATGTCATGGCGCTCCCAACCGCCCACAGGGTGATCAATGCGCGTCCCGAGCCCATTCTGCCGCTCCTTCTTCTGGGGGTGCCGTTCAGGCGGCGAAATTGATCTCATTGGGTATCAGCCCGAGTGTGTGCTCCACGCGCTTCACGCCGGGGACGTTTTCGGCGGCCACGCGCATGGCATCGCGCGTCTCGGCGGATCGCACGTACCCCCAGAGATGCACCACGCCCTTGTCGACGACGACGTTTGTCGTCGGACCGACAATTGCGCCGATGCGACCGATTTCCTTTTCCACTTGCTGCTTGATCTCCTCGTCATTGGCCGTCGCGTCGCCGAGCGGCTGACGCGACAGGAGCCCCAGCAGCAGGTTGGAGCGGCTCACCAGGCCGACCAGTTTGCCATCGCGAAGGATGGGTACGCGCTTGATGTTGTGGCGCTTCATCAGCGCGGCGACTTCCTTCACTTCCGTATGCTCGCCAACCGTTACGACGTCTTTCGTCATGACGTCGGTCACGCGGCGTGAATGCGTGCGAACATAGTCGCGGGCGATGACCGCATCATCGGCGAGCAGGCGTTGAAACCACGATCGGAAGGGCGAGGTGTCGGTTTCGGCGCGGAACATCAGGTCGGCCTCGCTGACGATGCCGATCATCCGGCCGTCCGTGTCGACGACGGGCGCGGCGCTGATCCCCGAAGTGAGAAGTTTCTCGGCGGCCTCGAAGACGGAGGCGCCGGCCTCGATCGTGATGACGGGCTTGCTCATGATCTGCTGGACATGCATGGCGACCTCGGGGTTCTGCGGAGAGTCTGGAGGGAAGTTCACCCGAGGGGGCGCCCCTGCGCCTTGTCCCAGATCAAGCGGTCGCCGCGGATCGGGCTTGATCTGGATCACGGCATCGCGGGACTCTTTGCCCCTTAGCTGGCACCATGAGCGCGAACGGAATCCAACAGGTGGGCCTGTGAGGGACGGGGAGACTGAAAACGGAGAGCCGGTGCTTGCGGCGGTTGCCGATCATCGCTCGCTCTTGTTGCTGCGCGGTGCGGCGGCGCTGCTCTTTGCCTTTCTCGTATTCTTCTGGCCGAGGTTGACGGTTACGGGTCTGGCGGTCCTCTGGGGGGGCTATTCCCTCGTGGACGGTACCCTGGCCCTGACCGCCGCGAGCCACGCGCGCCGCGGCGCGCCACGGATATGGCTAGGTGTGATTGGGCTGGCGGGCCTCGCCTGTGCCGGCAGCGCCTTGTTCGCGCTCGACCTGCTCGTCGGGCACCTGGTCGGGATCATTTCCATCTGGGCGATCTCGACCGGGGCGTTGCAGCTCTGGGCCGCGCTCGAGCTGCGCAAGACAGTCGATGGTGACTGGGTCTTGGCGCTGGACGGGCTGGGGGCGCTCCTGTTCGGACTGGCACTCGCTCTGTGGCCGGAGCCGGGAGAACAGGTGCTGATCTGGGTAACGGGATGGTTTGCCCTCGCCCTCGGGACCCTGTTCGCAAGCGTAGGAGTCTGGCTCGGCCGATCGACCTGAGCGGCCGATCACAAGGCTGGTGAACCCGGTCAACTGAGGTCGTTCGGGCTTGAGGCATATCAATTCCCGACCGGTCGCTCGCGCCTACGGTGATCGCGAACAACGGAGGAAGCCATGCCAAAGATGATGGCGGCGGTGTTTGCCGAGCCGGGCCGGATCGTCCTCGAGTCGCGACCGGTGCCCGATGTCGGCCCGTTGGATGCGCTCGTGCGGATCAGCACGACGACGATCTGCGGCACCGACGTGCACATCCTTCGCGGCGAATACCCCGTCGCCAAGGGGTTGATCGTCGGCCACGAGCCGGTCGGAATCATCGAGAAGCTGGGCTCCGAGGTCAAAGGCTACAAGGAAGGCCAGCGCGTGATTGCCGGCGCCATCACGCCGAGCGGGCACAGCTACGCCTGTCTCTGCGGCGCGCACTCGCAGGATGGCCCAGACACGCGGCATGGCTTCAAGCCGGCAGGCGGCTGGCGTTTCGGCAACACGATCGACGGCTGTCAGGCGGAGTTCGTGTTGGTGCCGGACGCGATGACGAATCTCGCTCCGGTCCCGTCGAACCTGACCGACGAGCAGGTGCTGATGTGCCCCGACATCATGTCGACCGGATTCGCGGGCGCCGAGGGCGGCAGCGTCCGGATCGGCGACATCGTCGCGGTGTTCGCGTTGGGGCCGATCGGCCTCTGTGCGGCGCTGGGCGCGCGGCTGATGGGCGCCACCACGGTGATCGGCGTCGACACGGTGCCGGCGCGGCTGGCCGTCGCGCGCAAGCTGGGGATCGATCATGTCGTCGACTTCAAGAAGGGCGATCCCGTGGCGGCTATCCGAGAACTCACGTCGGGTCGCGGAGTCGACGTCGCGATCGAAGCCCTGGGCACGCAACAGACTTTCGAGAATGCGCTGCGTGTGTTGCGGCCGGGTGGCACGCTGTCGAGTCTCGGCGTCTATTCGACGGACCTGCGCATCCCGCTCGATGCCTTCACGGCGGGCCTGGGCGATAACAAGATCGTCACGTCGCTCTGCCCCGGAGGCAAGGAGCGCATGCGGCGGCTGATGAACGTCATCGCCGCGGGGCGAGCCGATCTCGGCGCGCTGGTGACTCACCGATTCAAGCTCGCCGACATCGAGCAGGCCTACGACCTTTTCGCGCATCAGCGGGACGGGGTTCTCAAAGTCGCCCTCACCCCCTGACGCAGAGCGCCCCGATGGTCAGTCCTCCTTCCGGCTTCGACGGCGAGATCGTAGCTTCGCAGCCGGCGCGGCGCCTGTTGCGCCCCGACTTCCTGTGGGGCGTCTCGACGTCGTCCTATCAGATCGAAGGGGCGGCCCGGGAAGACGGTCGCGGTCCCAGCATCTGGGACGGCTTTTCCCACGAGCCCGGGCGGATCGCCAACGGCGACACCGGCGACGTCGCCTGCGATCATTACCATCGGTACGCCGAGGACATCGCCCTGATGCGCGACATCGGCGTCGGCGCCTATCGTTTCTCGGTCGCCTGGCCGCGCGTGTTGCCGGACGGGCAGGGGCCCGTGAACGAGCGCGGGATTGCCTTCTACGACCGGCTGGTCGACGGGCTGCTCGCGGCGGGAATCGAGCCCTGGGTCTGCCTGTACCACTGGGACCTGCCGCAGGCGCTGCAGGATCGCGGAGGCTGGGCCAATAGAGACAGTGTGAGCTGGTTCGCCGACTATGCCCGCCTGGTGGCGAGCCGCCTCGGCGACCGGGTGAAGCGGTTCGCCACCTTCAACGAGCCGGGCGTCTTCACGCTGTTCGGCTATGCGTTCGGTTGGCATCCGCCCGCGGTAGACGATGCGGCGCAGCATCACGCCGCGATCCATCATGTGAACCTGGCGCACGGCGCGGCGATCGACGTGCTGCGGGCCTATCTGCCCGGCGTGTCGCTCGGGACCATCTGCAACCTGCAGCCGGTGCGACCCGTCGCGCCGACGGAAGCCGATCGCGCTGCCGCCGCGCTGCTGGACGACTACTGGAACCGCGCCTTCGCCGACCCGCAGGTGCGCGGTGTCTATCCCAAGGTGCTCGCCGAGCGCATTGCGCCGTTCCTGCAGGAGGGCGACATGGAGCGGATCCGGCGTCCGATCGACTGGCTCGGCGTCAACCACTATTCGCCGATCTACGCCAGGGCCGACGCCGCGTCGCGCCTGGGATTCGCCTGGAGCGATGCGCCGGCCAATGTGCCGCGCTCGCCGATCGGATGGCAGATCGATCCCGAAGGCTTCAGGGATACGCTGCTCGACGCCTGCGACAGATATCGGCTGCCGGTCTACGTGACGGAGAACGGCGCCGGCGCGGAGGAGACTGGCGATGCGACGGGCGGCGTGAACGACGTCGAACGCATCGACTATCTCTCACGCTACATCGATGCGCTGGAAGAGGCCGTTACGCTGGGTGCCGACGTGCGGGGCTACTTCGTCTGGTCGCTGCTCGACAATTTCGAATGGGGCGCGGGGTACGCCAACCGCTTCGGCCTGGTGCGCGTGGATTATCCGACGCAGCGTCGCATCCCCAAGGCCTCGGCCCGTTGGTACGAGGCGACGATCGCCGCACAGGTTCGCGGCGGCGTGCCATGAGTTGCCTCCTCGTCGATGTCGGGGGGACTCGAACCCGCTTCGCCTTGTTCACCGACGGGTGGCTGGGGCCGATCGAATCTCTGCGCACCGGCGCCTACGCCAGCCTGCACGATGCCGCGCATCACTTCCTGAACGGCCAGGCGGAGCGCACCGTCGTGGATCGCGCGGTGATCGCCGCGGCCGGGCCCGTCTCGGGCGGTCGCTGCAAACTGACCAACGCCCCCTGGACGCTCGATGCCGAAAGCCTGCGGCAAACGCTGCGTCTTCAATCGGTCGATCTCGTGAACGATCTCGAGGCCCTGGCCTTGGCGGTCCCTCACCTCGGCGCCGAGGACGTGATTGCCGTGGGCGAAGGTGGGTCCGTCATGAGCGACGCCGTGGCGGTGATCGCGCCGGGCACCGGGCTTGGCGTCGCCTGCTATCTTCCCGGTACTTCTCCACGAGTCGTGGCCAGCGAAGCAGGGCATGCCACGCTCGCGGCGAATGACGCCGCCGACGCCGCGATCCTCAAGATGCTGCGCGGCCGCTTTGGTCATGTGTCCGCCGAACGCGTGTTGTCGGGGGCAGGACTGGCCAACCTGCAGGCGGCGCTGGCGATGCGGGACGGCCACGAGCCGGGCTCTCCGTCTCCGGAGGAGATCGTCAGGGGCGCGCTGTACGATACGGTGCCACGCTACGCTGCCGCGCTCGAGTTGTTCTGCGGCTTCCTGGGATCCTACGCGGGCGACCTGGCGCTCGCCTTTGCGGCCCGCGGCGGGGTGCTGATCGGCGGAGGGATCGCGCCCCACATTCTCCCGGCTCTTCGCGATTCGTCGTTCCGCTCACGCTTTGCCGCGAAGGGCCGCTTCGCCGGATATCTCGGCCAGATCCCCACCGCCGTCATCGTTCGGCCGGAGCCGACCTTCCTGGGCCTGGCGGCGCTTGCGGCCCGGAGGGGCTGATGAGGACCGACGATGGCGCCTCCGCCGTCGGCCCGGGTCCGCTCAGGCGCTTCTGGCACAGTGCCCTTGGGTTCGGTCGCGGCAAGGACTCCTGGGTGCCGTGGACCCTGATCGGGCTGCTGGCCCTCTGTGTCGTGGCGCAGCTTCTGGTGCAGTACCGGCTGAACGTCTGGAATCGCGACTTCTTCGACGCGCTGGAAAAGCGCAATGGCGCGGGGATCCGCCACCAGACATATCTGCTCCCTGGTCTCGCGGCCTGCAGCGTTTTCCTCGCCGCCTTCGCAGTCTGGGCACGGATGACCTTCCAGCGGAGGTGGCGCGCCTGGCTCACCGCGCACCTCCTCGGTCTCTGGCTAGAGAACGGCAACTACCGGCGCCTCGAGGCCGGAAGCGACGAACCACAGCTTGCGGAGTACCGGATCGCCGAGGATGCGCGCATCGCCACCGATGCCCCGATAGATCTCGTGACCGGCCTGCTTTCCTCTGTGCTGACAGCCGTGACGTTTGTCGTGGTCCTGTGGACGGTAGGCGGCGCGATCGCCATCGGACCCTCGCGGCTGGGGCTCGAACTGCCGGGTTACCTGGTGTTCGCCAGTATCGCCTACGCCATGGTCACGACGGGAGCGATGCTGCTGGTGGGTCGCCGGATGGCGCATGTCATCGAGCGGAAGAACCAGGCTGAATCGGAGCTGAAGTTTGCGGTCGCCCGGCTTCGAACGGCGCCGGTCGCCGCCGTGGGAGCGGGCGCACCAGCGGGGCCGGTGAGTTTCGCGCTCGACGAGGTGATCAGGAATTGGCGATTATTGTGCGGCCAGCATGTGCGGACCACTTTGGTATCGTCCGGCAACACGCTGCTGGCGCCCATCATCGGCCTGATCCTGTCCGTTCCAAAGTACCTCGACGGCTCGTTGTCGCTCGGCGAGGTGACCCAGGCCGCGGCAGCCTTCGCGGCCGTCCAGATCGCGTTCAACTGGCTGGTCGACAATTATCCGCGTCTCGCCGAGTGGGCTTCGTCAGCCAGCCGGGTGGGCGTCCTGCTGCTGGCGGTCGACCAGTTGGGCCAACCGCGCCGGCCCACGGGCTCTGAAGCTTCTTCCGGGAGATGAGCGTTGCCCCCACCTGAGATCGTGAACGACGAAACGTCGTGGCGGGCGGGTCTCTCGCAGGCAGACGCGCAGGCGCGCTTGCGGGACGAGGGCTTCAACGAACTTCCCACGGGCGACGGGCGGGGCATCCTGCGCATCGTCGCCGATGTGCTCCGGGAGCCGATGTTTGCGCTGCTGCTCGCAGCCGGTGCGATCTACCTGGTGCTCGGCGATCACGGCGAGGCGATCGTCCTGCTCGCCTTTGCGACCATGTCAGTCCTGATCACGGTCGTGCAGGAGACCCGCAGCGAGCGCGTGCTGGCGGCCTTGCGCGATCAGGCGAGCCCGCGCGCGCTGGTCATCCGGGACGGCGAGCGGCGCCGCATCCCGGGCCGGGAGGTGGCGCGCGGCGATACGATCGTGGTGCTCGAAGGCGATCGCATTCCTGCCGACGCGATCGTCGTGTCCGCCAGCAGCCTCGTCGTCGACGAATCGCTGCTCACCGGCGAATCGGTTCCCGTCGGCAAGAGCACCGGTGACACGATTGCCGCCATGGCGCGCCCCGGCGGCGAGAACACGCCGTACCTGTATTCGGGCACGCTTGCGGTTCGTGGCGAGGGCGTTGCGGTGGTTCGGGCGACCGGACCGAACAGCGAGCTGGGCCGCATCGGGCAATCGCTGAAGGCGATCACCCCGGAACCGCCGCGGCTGCAGGCGGAAACGCGGCGTCTCGTCCGGATCTTCGCCGCGGTTGGGCTCGCCGCCAGCCTGGCCGTCGTGCTCCTGATCGGGGTCTTGCAAGGGGACTGGCTGCAGGCGGTGCTTGGCGGGATTGCCATCGGCATGTCTCTCCTGCCCGAGGAATTTCCCCTGGTGCTTACGGCCTTCATGGTCATGGGCGCGTGGCGCCTGTCTCGGGTGCGGGTCCTGACGCGTCGCGCCTCGGCGATCGAGATGCTCGGCGCCGCAACGGTCCTGTGCTCCGACAAGACGGGCACGATGACCCAGAACCGCATGAACCTGGCGGAGGTGCGCACGTCGGGAACGACGTGGCACGCCGGGCACAGTGAACCAGATGCCGAGGCTGCCGTCCTGATCGAGGTCGCCCGGGGCGCAAGCTCGCCCGAACCTTCCGACCCGATGGAAAAGGCACTCGCGGCCCAGGCCAGTGGCGCTGCAGCCGGAAAGCTCGTGCGACGCTACAGCCTCCAGCCGACGCTGCTCGCGATGAGCCATGTCTGGCAGGACGCCGACGGGAGTCGATCCGTGTCGACGAAGGGCGCACCCGAGGCGGTTGGTTCTCTCTGTCGCCTCGACGCTGCCGGACAGGCGTGGCTGCACCGCGCGGTCGAGGACATGGCGGGCGAGGGCATGCGCGTGCTGGGAGTCGCTCAGGCGCGACTGCCGGACGGTCCCTTGCCGGACGTGCAGGCGGGCTTCGATCTCGAATTCCTCGGCCTCGTCGGATTCGCCGATCCGCTGCGCGAGAACGTGCCGGCCGCGATCGGCGAATGCCGATCGGCGCAGATCAGGGTGATCATGATCACGGGCGACTATCCGGCCACGGCACAAGCGATCGCCCGGCGGGCGGGCCTCGATGCCGGCAAGGTCGTCGACGGGCATTCCCTGGAGAGCATGGACGATGCCGCCCTGCGCGAGTGCGTGAGCACGACCAACGTGTTCGCCCGCATCATGCCGGAGCAGAAGCTGCGCCTCGTGCAGGCCCTGAAGGCCGACGGCGAGATCGTTGCGATGACGGGCGACGGAGTGAACGATGCGCCGGCGCTCAGGGCGGCTCACATCGGCCTGGCGATGGGAGGCCGTGGCACGGACGTCGCGCGCGAGGCTTCCGCCATCGTTCTGCTCGACGACGATTTCGGCTCGATCGTGCGGACCATTCGTCTGGGCCGGCGCATCTACGACAATCTCCGGAAGGCGAGCGCCTACATCGTGGCGGTGCACATACCCATCGCCGGCCTCGCGCTGCTGCCGCTGCTGTTCGGCCTGCCGTTCATGCTGAGCCCCATCCACATTGCCTTCCTCGAGATGGTGATCGATCCGGTCTGCTCGATCGCCTTCGAGGCCGAGGCCGAGGAACGCGACCTGATGCAGCGGCCGCCGCGGTCCGCGGACAGCCGCCTGCTGTCGACGCCGATGATGGTCTTCAGCCTGTTGCAGGGCGCGCTGGCGCTGGTCGCCCTTGCCGTCGTTCTTCTGGTGGGGATCGGCCGCGACATGCCGACCGAAGAACTGCGTGCCCTGATGTTCACCTCCCTCGTCCTGATCAATGTCGGGCTGATCGTCGTGAACCGCTCCTTCTCGTCGTCACTGTCAGTGGCCCTGCGGCGCCCGAACCTTTTCCTGTGGTTCCTGCTGGCCGTGGTGGCCTCGGTGATGACGGCGGCGCTCACCTGGCTGCCGGCGATGGATCTCTTTCAGTTCGGCCCCCTGCATGCCGACGATCTCGGCGTGTCGCTGGTCGTGACCGTGGTCCTGATCCTTTGTCTGGAAGCCCTGAAGCCGTTGTGGCGCCAGAGTCTGCGCAAGTGACGCTCCTCCTGTTGAGATAGGTCAAGGCGTCGCGGGGCCGTGGCCGGCATTGTCGACGCGCTGCCCATCATTTTGGCCGAGACCGTCATGCTCTACTCCAGCAATGCCACTCTGCCGATCTCCATCTGCCAGCAACTCCCCCGCGAGCACAGGCCCTCTATCGCGAGGCCTTCAATGAAACCTGGGCTCTCCATGCCGGCGCCTATGGACATAATTGCCAGCGGCGCTGGACGCTTGGCAGAATGATCAGCGAACTCCTCACGGGCGGCTGATGCGTTCTTCTCACGCACGAGCGTGGTCGGCGGCCGTCCTCGCCCTGCTTCTCACGATTGCAGGATGCGCCGGCGCCCCGAACCCCGCTCCTCCCGTCACGCCGGTCCCGCCAAGCCCGCCGGTCTCGCCTCTGGCGGCGGCCTTGCAAGGGATCGGCATCGCGGTGCCGTCGCGTGGCAAGCTGGTCGTCGTCAACATCCCGTCGTTCGAACTCGTCGCACTCGAGGACGGGAAATATGTCCTGCGCAGCCGCGTCGTCGTCGGCCGACCGCTGACCCCGACGCCCGAGCTGTCGACGGCGATCTGGGCGGTCACCTTCAACCCGTCCTGGACACCGACGCCCGCCATGATGCGCTTCGAGGGGGCGCGTCACATGCCGCCTGGGCCACAGAATCCGCTCGGCCGGATTCTGTTCGAGCTCGACAACGATCAGCTGATCTTCCTCCACGACACCAACGACCGCAGATTCTTCGACCGTCCGGTCCGCGCCTTCAGCCACGGGTGTGTGCGGGTGGAAAAGGCCCGCGCTCTGGCTGCCTGGGCGCTCGACGTAAGCGAGGCCGAGATCGACCGGTCGATCGCGCGCGTCGGGACTCACCGGGAACTCCTGACGGCGAACATTCCCGTAGCCATCGTGTATCGCACGCGCTTTCCCGACGACGAGGGGCGTCTCGGCGACTCTCCCGACGTCTACAGGCAGCAATCCGTCGCCGCGGTCGCGCCGGGCGAGCGCCCTTCGGAAGAGTGCCGGGGCCCGCTTTAGCCGCCCGCGCGCGCTTCGACCGATTGAAGGAACCGCAGGAGCAGGTTGCCGACGAGATCCGGGGCTTCGACCAGGACGGAGTGCCGGAGGGCGGGGAGGATGACGAGCTCCGAATTCGGGAGGGCTGCCGCGATCTTCTCGTTCAGAGCAGGACTGCAGCCCGGATCGAATTCTCCGGTCGTCACCAGCGTCGGGGCGGAAATCTCGTGCAGCCAGGGGCCCATGTCCGTGGTCGCAAACGCCTTGTAGGTTTCCCGGTAGACCCTGGGATCGGCGTTCAGCATCTGCTGCTTCCGCGTCTCGACGACGTCGGGTTGCTCGCGCCGGAATTCCTCGGTGAACCACCGATCTAGCATCGTATCGAGGATGCCGGGCATGCCTTCGGCATAGAGCTTCTCGACGAACTTCGCGCCATTTGCCTTTGCCTCGGGGCTGCGGAACGCTGCCGTGCAGATCAGGCTGAGCGATTTGACGCGTTCGGGATGGGCGCGTGTGTAGGTCGGTACGATCATGCCGCCGAGCGAGTGGCCGATGAAGTGCGCCTGCTGGATCCCGAGTTCCGCTCGCAATGCCTCCAGGTCGGCGGCGAACTCGTCGACGCCGAGGGGCGCGGCCGCGCCGTCGGATCCGCCATGTCCCCTTAGGTCGTAGGAGATGCATCGGAAGTGCGGCGCGAGCCGGGCGACGACGCCGTCCCATACCTGGCGCCGGGCGCCGACACCGTGGGTCAGGAATACGGTGGGGCCGTCTCCCACGATCGAATAGTCGATGCGAATCGGTGGGGCCATGGAAGATCCTCCTGGAAGAACGTAGGCGCGCGTCAGCTCACGCCGACGAAGATGTCGGTGCCTTCGACTTTCACGGGGAAGGTCTTCAGCGGCTCTTCGGGCGGGCCTTCGACGACGGCGCCGGTGCGGATGTCGAAGAACGCCTGGTGAAGCGGGCACTCCACGCAACCCTTCTCAACATAACCCTCCGAGAGAAAGGCGAACTGGTGGGTGCATATGTTGGCGGTGGCGAAGTAGCCGTCCTCTAGACGGAAGAGGGCGATCTCCATCCCATTGATCTCGATACCGATCACGTCCTTATCGGCCAGCGCGCTCGTCTCTGCCGCCTTGTGCCAGGTCGTCATTCACCCTCACATCAACATAGATGATATGTTTATCATTAATATCGATTAACTCGATGTACTTAGGAAATGTAAACCACTCCCCTCGGGGGCGCGTCAATTCCGATCGCCGGAGTTCATCGATGGAAGCGATATTCACATAGATCGTATCGATTTGAGCGGAGATTGATGCGGCGTCATGCTCGCCACCAAGCAAGAGGGCCAAGCAATGGACAGCGCGACGACAAAAGCGGGCGAACTCGAAGGTTCCTACGCCAAGACCTTCCTGCCGGTTACGCAGGCCGCTCATCCAACTGGAGAAATGTATCACGATCCCGCTGTGCTGGAACGTGAGAAGCAGGTGATCTTCGGCGAGGACTGGCTGTGTATCGGCCGTGCCGAGGAGATCGCCAACCCGGGCGATTACAAGACGTTCCGCCTGGTCGACCAGCCGGTTCTGCTCTGCCGGACGTCCGAGGGCCGGATTGCCGCGTATTCCAACACCTGCGTCCATCGCGGCGTGGAAGTCGCCACCGGCATGGGCAACACGAAGGAGTTCACCTGCCCCTATCACGGCTGGCTGTACAATCTTGAGGGTCAGCTGATCGGCGCTCCCTACATGCGCGATTCCGAAGGCTTCGACCGCAAGAATTGCAAATTGCCAGAATTGCCGTGCGAGACCTTCCAGGGCTGGGTGTTCGTGTCGCTGAACAAGACGCCGGAAACGTTCGAGACCTTCATCGCCGAATTCGCCGAGAAGTTCGGCTACCTCGACATGGAGCCGATGCGGCTCGGCATCCAGCGCGACATTCCGCTCAGCTGCAACTGGAAGCTGATGGTCGAGAACTTCATCGATTTCTATCACATCGGCGTGCTGCACAAGGACACGATCGGCCGCTACATGAAGACAACCGACGTGCCGTACGAGACGCGCAAGCGCGGGCAGGTCTTCATCAACGAGTATGATGCGGGCTCGCACACGAAGTCGGGCGAGGTCTTCGTCGAGCCGATCCCGGCGCTCAAGGACAAGCCGCCGCGCTTCTCGCAAGCGGGCGTCATTACGCCCAACGTGAACTTCTTCGTGCGGCCGGACTACGTGATGCTCTATTCGTCCTGGCCGGTCGACGTGAATACGATGATCATGAAGCAGTTCATCGTCTTCCCCAGGCACGTCGTCGAGTCGCCTAACTTCCCCGAGGTGAAGCGACAATTCCTCGAAATGAGCGACAAGATCCTGGGCGAGGACGTGGCGATGGTCGAGTCGCTGCAGAACGCATCGCGGGCAAAGCATTTCGTTCCCGGCCGCATGAGCCGGCTCGAAAAAGGCGTGCAGCACTTCATCCTGCACAATCTCGGCCGTATCTACGGCGACCGGCAGATGGCTGCTGCGGCCGAATAGGACCGCAGGCGATGTTCTACGAATGCGCGCGGAACGACCACGGGTTGCCGCACAATCCGCTGAAGCAGTGCGTCGTGCCGCGACCCATCGGCTGGGTGTCGACGGTGGACGGCCGGGGCCGGGTGAACCTCGCGCCGTTCAGCTTCTTCAACCTCGTGAGCGAGAATCCGCCGCTGGTGATCTATTGCCCGGTGGGTGCGCATGTCGAGGGTGGTGAGAAGGACTCGCTGCGCGCGGTGCGCGACGTCGGCGAGTTCGTGGTCAATGTCGCGACCTATAGCCTGCGCGAGGCGCTGAACGTTTCCTCGGCGCCGGCCGGCAGCGATGTCGACGAGTTCGAGCTGGCGGGGCTGACCAAGGAGCCATCGCAGCTCGTGCGTCCGCCGCGCGTCAAGGAATCGCCGCTCCATCTCGAATGCCGGCTGGTCCAGGTGATCTCGATGCCCGGATCGTTCGGCGGCGTCCCGAACTGCATGGTGCTGGGCGAGGTGCTGGGCGTCCATATCCGTGACGATCTCCTGCAGGACGGGCTCCTGAAGATCGACCGGCTCGAGCCGATCGCGCGGCTCGGTTACCAGGAATATGCCGTGGTGCGCGAGACGTTCACCATGCCGAGGCCCACGCGTGTAACCGTCGAGAGCGCCTGAGCGCCGCAACGTAGGGAAAAGTGCCGATGTTCACGTCGAAGCGGCTGCTGCGGGCGGCAGACAACCTGGTCAACAAGCACTTCGCGGTCGGCAACGGCGAGACCGTGCTGATCACGGCCGACACGGCCACGGAGAGCAAGCTGATCCAGGCGGTGGCCGATGCCGTGATTCAGTCCGGCGGCAAGCCGCTGGTCGCCATGGCCCCGCAACTTCCTTTCCAGGGCGGCCTGTCGGACCCCTACG
Organism: Reyranella sp.; assembly: GCF_965279625.1. Lineage (GTDB taxonomy): Bacteria > Pseudomonadota > Alphaproteobacteria > Reyranellales > Reyranellaceae > Reyranella. Next base: position 1,992,675 of record NZ_OZ257251.1, on the reverse strand, counting down.
TTTCCGATGCTCTGAAGGCGGCGGTCGTCTCCTGCGACGTCTGGTTCGACTTCTGCTTTCCCTATCATGCGGGATCGGGCGCGCATTCGGCGGCTATGGACGCCAACCGCTGCCGGTATGCGCTGCTGGCGCTCGCTGAGGCCGACAGCTTCGAACGGCTCTATGGCTGCGTCGATTTCGCGGCGATGATGGATTTCAACGTCGCCCTGGCCGAGTTCTTCGCCGAGGCGGCGGGCCAGCAGGTCCGCTTCACCTGCCCGAAGGGCACGGACGTGACGCTGACGCTCGACAAGCTGAAGATGATCCGCCAGCGCGTCTGCCAGAGCCCGGGCATGAACACCGTGCCCGGTACGCAGAGCTTCTATCCGGTGATGGATACCGTTAAGGGCAGGATCGTCATCCAGGCGCTGTTCGACGAATATTACCGCGCGCTGCGCGAGCCCATCACCATCGAGGTCGACGGCAAGATAAAGGGATTCACCGGTGGCGGCACCGAGGACCGGCCGAGCCTCGCGCGTGCCTTGCGCCGCGCCGGCGGCACGGGTGATTTCGGCTACTTCGTCCACTTCACGCTGGGCTTCCATCCGGGCACCATGCTCACCCAACGCCAGTTCATCGAAGACATCCGCCTGCCGGGTTCCAACGCCATCGGCATGGGCCTGCCATGGTGGGAGCCGGGCGGCGGCGAGAACCATCCCGATGGCATCGTCTTCGATCAGTCGCTGTGGGTCGGCGATGTCCAGCTGGTGAAGGACGGCGACTTCGTGGGGCCGGGACGGCTGGCCAAGCTCCACGAAGCCTTGTCTCGGCGGCTGGATTAGGACGTCTCGTGGCGTACCGGATCCAGGAGGACCGGCTGGGCGCCGCCTTCGACTGTGCGGCCGACGATGCGGTGTTGCGGGCCGGGCTGCGCGCGGGGCTGCCGCTCGCCTATGAATGCAATGCTGGCGGCTGCGGCACCTGCAAGTTCGAGCTGCTGGAGGGCGAGATCGCCGACCTGTGGCCCGCGGCGCCAGGCCTGTCGGAGCGCGACCGCGGCCGGCGTCGCCATTTGGCCTGCCAATCGCGTCCGACCTCGGATTGTCGCATCAGGATGATCGGCCGAGGCGAAGCCGACGCGGCGCCGCTGCCGGCGCGCCTGGACGCGACGCTGGAAGCGGTCGCGGACCTGACCCACGATATGCGCGAGTTTCGCTTCCGCACCGCTCGACCGGCTTCCTTCCTTCCCGGACAGTATGCGTTGCTGTCACTGCCCGGCCTCGCCTCGATGCGTGCCTACTCGATGTCGAATGTCGCAAACGAAGAGGGCGAATGGCATTTCATCGTCCGGCGCGTTCGCGGTGGCGCGGCGACGTCGGTGCTGTTCGATCTGCGGCCGGGCACCTGTGCCGTCCTCGACGGTCCCTACGGCCGCGCCTATCTGCGAGCCGCCACCGCGCGAAACGTCGTGTGCATCGCGGGCGGCTCTGGCCTGTCGCCGATGATCGGGATTGCCCGCGGGCTCGACCGGCTGGGCCCTCAGCATGGCGGCAGCTTCGATTTCTTCTATGGTGGGCGCTCGGCGGACGATATCTGCGGCGAGGCGATGTTGCGGGATCTGCCGCGGCTCGGAAACCGGCTGCGGTTCCACCCCATCGTTTCGGGCGAGGATTCGCGCTGGGCGGGCCGCACCGGGCTGGTCCACGAACTGGTCGCCGACCTGCCGCCGGAAACCTTCAGTCATGCCGACTTCTATCTGGCGGGGCCGCCGCCGATGGCCGAGGCGGTCGTGTCGCTGCTGGCTCGGGGCCGCTCCGTGCCGGCGGAGCGCATCCACTACGACCGTTTCTTCTGACCCTGCCGGCCGCGGGCTGCGGTGGGCGGCGCAAACGACAGGCCCAGCGCCTGCGGGTAGGTCCGCTCCTTGAGCGGCCGGGCGTCCGCCAGTTCCTTGATGACGTCGATAAGTGACTGCTCGACCCGGCTGGGCTGAACGCGCGGGTTGGTGATCATGAAGATATCGACGGGCATCATCGGCTTGTAGGGCGGCAGCCGCCAGAGCAGCCCGTCCTTCTCGTCGCGCGCCGCGATATGGATGGGGATCACTCCGATGCCGATACCCGCGATGATCATGCGCCGAACTTCCTCCATGTGGTTGGAGACGGCGGCGGCGGGTTCCGCGAGCTGCAGTTCGGCATGGGCATCCGCAATCGTCTGCAGCGTGTAGGAGATCGTCGTCGGCCGGTAATAGGTCACCGACGCTTCGTTGCGCAGCTCCGCGGCGGTCACGTCGCGCCGGCCGAACAGCCGGTGGGTCGGTCCGCAATAGAAGGCGCAGTGCTCGCGGAACAGGTGAAAACACTCAAATTGGTCGGGCGTCTGGTAGAGCGGTGTGATGGCGAAATGGATCGTGCTCGCGGCCATCGCTTTCATGATGTCGGGACTGGACATCACCGTGGTGAGAAACGTGGCCTTGGGGTGCCGGCGGTGGAATTCCGCGAAGGCCTCGTTCAGGAGCGGACTGGTCATGTGGCTGGCCATGGCGAGATGCACGGTGCCGGTGAGCTCACCGCTGATGTCGGCGATCAGAAGCGAGATGCGGTCGATGCCGTTGGCGATCTCCCGGGCCTCCCGGTACAGGACTTCGCCGGCGGGGGTGAGGGCGAAGTTGGTCGGACCGCGCGTGGCCAGCTTGCAGTCGAGTCGCTCCTCAAGCTTCTTCAAGGCTGCACTGACCGCCGGTTGACCGCGGCCCAGCACGCCAGCGGCGCGGGACAGGCTCTGCTGTTCGGCGACCACGACGAACATGTGCAGCAGGTTCCAGTTTATTCTCCGGGCGAGGCCCTCGAGGGAGCGGACTTGGTGTGCGGGTTGCTTGGCCATCTGATTCCCGTTTGCGATCGGCTCTGAATATCAAAATTATTGGTTTCGTCATTGAAAATATCAATTTGCCGCATGCAGCCCGTCTGTAGGCTAATCTCGGAAAGATCAAGGGGATGGCCATGGTAAATCGTAGAAAAGACGATGTCTGAGCGCGTCGTCGTGGAGCATAGGTTCCTGCCCGATCTGCTGGGACGTCTTTCCGGCATCGCGCGCAGGGTCTTCCTCGCAGGCGGCATTCTGCCGATCGTTCTCGTCATCGCCATCGTGGGCTTCGCCATCGCCGAGCCCCGCTTCCTCACCTACAACAATCTCTTCAACGTCGCCCGCGCCTCCAGCTTCCTGGTCGTCGTCAGCATCGGGCAGATGCTCACCCTGCTGGTGCGGGGCATCGACATGTCGATCGGGTCGACCGAGGCGCTGATCAGCGTCTGCGTCGCCCTGGTGATGGCCACCGTACTGGCGGGCGATCCGACCGCGCCCTGGCTGGCGATTGCCGCCGGTATCGCAGCGGGCATGGCCATCGGTGCCGTGGTCGGCGCGATCAACGGCATCGGCATTGCCGTCCTGAACGTAAACCCCTTCATCATGACCGTGGGCATGCTGTCGATCCTGTCGGGCGTCGCCCTGACGATCAGCGGCGGCATGCCGATGTACGGCATGCCCAAGCAGTTCGGCGAAGTCTTCGCCTATGCAGCGCCCCTCGGTATTCCGGCGCCGGTATGGGTCGCCGGCGGCGTGTTCCTGATCATGTACTACATTCTCAACTGGACGCCGTTCGGGCGCCGCATCTATGCGCTGGGCGGCAACATCGTGGCCAGTCGGCTCGCCGGCATCAGCACGCGACTCCACATGGTGATGGCCTATGTCATGTGCTCGGTCATCGTGGCGGTAGGCGGAATTCTGCTGACGGCCCGCGTCGGGACGGGCGAGGCGACGCTGGCCAGCACGCACGTGCTCGAATCGATCACGGCCGTGGTCATCGCCGGCGTCTCCTTCTTCGGCGGCATCGGGCGCGTCGGGAACGTCGTGCTGGGTGCATTCTTCGTCACGCTCGTGACCAACGGCATGAATCTCCTGCGCGTCCCCAGCTACCAGCAACTCATCGTGCTGGGCGTGCTGCTCATCCTCGCGGTGGTAGTCGATCAGGTGCGGATCAAGATGATGCAGCAGGTTCGGGCAGAATAGCATGGATCAGGTTCTCGCACCCCCGCGCCCCGCGGCGGGCATCACCTCGCTTCTCAAGGCCTCGGGCATCGTCAAGTCGTTCGGCGGCAATCGCGCCCTGAGCGGCGTATCACTCGAAGTCCGCGAGAACGAGATCATGGCGCTGGTCGGCGACAACGGCGCCGGCAAGTCCACTCTGGTGAAGATCCTGTCCGGTGCCGAAGTGCCCGACGAAGGCACCATTCACGTGAGCGGGCGACTGGCCGACATCCAGAATCCGCACGACGCGCACGACCTGGGCATCGCCACGCTGCACCAGAACCTGGGCCTCGTGGACTGCTTCGACGTCCCGCAGAATGTGTTCCTCGGTCGCGAGCTTTCGACGAGGATTCTCGGCGTGCTGCCCCTGCTGCGGCGGGCCGAGATGGTGGAGCGCACGAAGGCGCTGCTGCGCGTACTCGACATCCGCATGCCGTATCTCGACCGTCCGGTCAGCACGATGTCGGGCGGTCAGCGCCAGGCCGTCGCCATCAGTCGGCTGCTGCTCGGTGACATCAAGCTGATCATCATGGACGAGCCGATGGCGGCGTTAGGTGTGCACGAAGGGCAGAAGGTGCTCGATCTCATCCAGCGCCTGTCCCAGCGCGGCATCTCGTTCCTGATCGTCAGCCACAACATGGAGCATGTCATGAGCATCTCCAATCGCGTGGCCGTGCTCAAGAACGGAAATCTGGTCGGCGTGGTGCCGACGGAGGGGGCGACCCGTCAGGACATCACGTCGATGATCATCCATGGCCGGGTCTAGGGGAGCCATTACCCCGGTTCGGGGTAAAGCAGTGGGAGCCGTGTCATGAGGAAGATTTCTGGGATTGCGCTTTCGGCCGTGCTGGCCTTGCAGGCGGGGGCGGCTTTTGCGGCCGACGACTGGACGGCCGAGCTGATGGTGGACGAGAAGAATCCGACAGCCATCTACAAGCCGCTTCCGGTCGGTGCGCTGACCAAGCCGTGGAAGCTCTGCGTCGCCTTCCCGCACATGAAGGACGCCTACTACGTCGCCAAGGATTATGGCGTGATGATCGAGGCCAAGCGCCAGAACGTCTCGGCCACCATCATGGCCGCAAGTGGCTATGACGACGTCGCGGGCCAGATTCAGCAGATCGAGGATTGCGTTGCCGCCGGTGGCAACGCCGTGCTGGTCAATGCCGTCTCCAAGTCGGGCCTGAACGGCATGATCGAGGAACTGTCTCGCAAAGGCGTGCCGGTACTCGATCTCGGCAACGGCGTGACGACGGACAAGATCGCGGCGGCGGCGCTCGCCCAGTATTATTACGCGGGCGCGACTGCCGGCAAGTACCTGGCAGGAACCTATCCGGCGGGCTCGGGCAAGAAGAAGATGGTCTGGCTGGCGGGGCCAGCCGGCTCGCAGTGGGTCGAGGATGCAGTGAAGGGCATGAAGGACGCCATCGCCGGGTCGGACGTCGAACTGGTGAAGGTCATCTACGGCGACACCGGCAAGGCCACCCAGATGAAGCTGCTGGAGGATGCCCTGCAGACCTATCCCGATCTCACCATAATTGGCGGCGTGGCGCCGGCCATCGAAGGCGCGATGGAGATCGTCAAGGAGAAGGGCATCAAGGACAAGAAGCTGATTGCCTTCTACTCGACGCCGCCGATCGAGCAGGCCGTGCGCGACGGCATCGTCATGGCGACCGTCAATGACAACAACCTTCTGGGCTCGCGGATCAGTGTCGACCAGGCGCTGCGCCTTCTCGAAGGCAAGCTTGAGGTCAAAGTGGCGAGCCGCAAGTTCAGCATCATCGACGGCAAGAACGTGAACACCTACGACCGCACGACGCTGATCGCGCCGGACGGTTTCAAGCCGGTGTTCAGGATCGACGCCGTCAAGAAATAGTCGTCCCGGCGAGCCGGCATCATTCGAGGAGAAAAGGGCCGCATCCGCGGCCCTTTTATTTCAGCCTCCTGGCGCTGGTTCGCGTTTGATCTCCGTCAAGTCGCGATGGTCGCGAATCTCCTATCAAGGCCTGCACTCCGAGCGATCCGACCCAGCTCAAGGCAGCCTCAAGCTGCCAGAAGGCGCCGCTCGGTCCGAAGGAGAAGGGATCCTTCCTTGAAGGCCATGGTTCTTTCTTCCCCCGGCGGGTTGCTCCACCTCGAGCAGCGACCCGATCCCCGTCCAGGTCCTGGCGACATGCTGATCAGGGTCGAGGCCTGCGGCGTATGCCGCACCGACGTCCATATCCTCGACGGCGAGCTGCCCGGAATTTCGCATCCGATCGTGCCCGGCCATGAGATCGTCGGCATTGTCGAAGCAGTGGGGACGGGCGTGCCGGCCGCGCGCCTGGGCACACGCGTCGGCGTGCCGTGGCTCGGCGGAACATGCGGCCATTGTCCGTATTGCGCGTCCGAGCGGGAGAACCTTTGCGATCGTCCGGTCTTCACCGGCCTCACGAGAGATGGCGGATTCGCTACCCAGGTCGTGGCCAGTGCGGACTTCTCGTTCCCGCTGAAGGGCTTCGATGACCCGGTGGCCGCGGCCCCGTTGCTATGCGCCGGGTTGATCGGGTGGCGGTCGCTCAAGCTCTGCGGCGACGCACATCGGATCGGCCTGTACGGCTTTGGGGCGGCCGCCCACATCCTCGCCCAGGTTTGCAGATGGCAGGGGCGGGAAGTCTATGCCTTCACCAGCCCCAGAGATGCTGCAGCGCAAGCCCACGCCCGCTCGTTGGGTGCGATCTGGACCGGCGGCTCCGATGAGGCTCCGCCACGATCCCTCGACGCCGCCATCCTGTTCGCGCCGGTCGGAGATCTCGTGCCGACAGCGCTGAAGGTCGTTCGCAAGGGCGGGCGCGTGGTCTGCGGCGGCATCCACATGAGCGACATACCGTCCTTTCCCTACAAGCTCCTTTGGGAGGAGCGGCAGATTCTCTCGGTCGCCAACCTCACGCGCGAAGACGCCCGGGAGTTTCTGGCGCTGGCGCCGATGGTGCCGGTGAAGACGACGACGACCGTCTACGCGCTCTCGGCCGCCAACGAAGCAATTGCCGATCTGCGTGCGGGCGCCTTTCAGGGCGCGGCTGTCCTGGTGCCCTGACCCGACAGGGCCGGTACCGAGACTTTGACATGGCGCAATGCGGCCGGTCGTGCCTTGGGCGACCGTGCACCATCAGATTGACCGAAGGGAACCGGGATATGCGCGCCAAGGACATCATGACCGAGAGCATCGTCTGCGTGAACGTCAAGGAAACGGTGTTCGATGCTGCGGAACTCCTGCTCGGCGCCGGTGTAAGCGCCGCGCCGGTCGTCAACGACAAGGGCAATGTCGTCGGGATCGTGAGCGAGGCCGATCTGATTCATCGCGCCGAGATCGAGACGGCGCCGCGAAAGTCATGGCTGCTGCGCCTGCTGGACAGCGAGGCGACAGCCGCTCGGGATTATGTGACGTCCCATGCCCGCAAGGTCGCCGACGTCATGACCCGCGACGTCGTCACCGCCAGCGATGAAGCCACCTTGGGCGAGCTGGTCGCTCTGATCGAGAAGCACCGCGTCAAGCGCATCCCGATCGTGCGGGACGAGAAGATCGTCGGCATCGTGAGCCGGGCCAACCTGCTAGCGGCGCTGCTGTCGCGCGAGCCGGAGGGGGCCCAGGGTCACCCGGATGACAAGCAGCTCCGGAAGGCCGTGGTCGAGTCGTTCGACAAGGAGCCCTGGAAGTCGCGCTGGCCGGTCAACGTCGTGGTCACGGATGGCGCCGTCCATCTCTGGGGCTTTGTGGAGGGCGAGGAAGTGCGGAAGGCCTACCGGGTCGCCGCCGAGAACGTCGCTGGCGTGAAGAGGGTCAAGAGCCACTTGCGTTCGCTGCCCGCCACCGTCGGCATGGGCGTCTAGGAGAGGGCGATCAGGAGCCATTGGGTTCCCGCTTTTTCGAGCGCGAGCAGGCCAAAAGCTGCGTCCGACTGCCAGGTCTCCGCGTCGGCCTTTCCCCCACTTCTTCGACCTGCAGCAAGGGCGAAGGCTGGCCTGCCGATCCTGCGCCGGTTTGATCAGGATCAGGCCCGGCCTCGTCATTGCCGGCTAACTTGCCGTCATCGCGGGAAGGATTGTCATCATGCAGGTTCTGCGGCGGATTATGCGAACGGCCCTGATGGCCGGCATCGCGTCCAGGCTGTGTCTGGTCCCGGTCCTCGCGAGCGGCCTCGACGGAAACGGGGGCTGGACAGCCGAACAGGGCGTCGATTCCCCGAGCTACGCAATGATCGAGCCGCGCAGCCGTGATCTCAATCTCGACGTCGTGGTGCTCGCCTGCGAGCAGGCCGAGGCCCGCCGCGTCCTGCAACTACAGCTCTATCTGTCCAACGACGACGCCCTGATGCCCGATGGCGCGGACGTTGCTCGTGCGAAGGCCTATCCGCGCGCCGCGATCGTCATCGACGACCATGTCTCTCCGGTCGGTCTGCTGTTTGCCGAAGACCATGTCGTGCTGAGCGACGAGACCCAAGAGATGTTTCCGCGCCTTTCCACCCGCCTGCTCGATGCGATGGAGCAGGGCACGACAATGCGGCTGCGCTTCGATCTCGTCGCCGAAGCGGCGGATGAGCCCGCTGCTTTCGACGGCGAGGCGGTGGTCGACCTTCAGGCCGGCCCTGCCGGAACGCACAACAACACCGTTGCCGCGGTGCGCCGCTGCGCCACGAGCCCGGCACCGCAGAACGTCGCGCTCGCGAGCCCGACGCATTGAAGGGGCATGCCTGCACGGGAGATCGATGATCCCCACGCCATAGCGTGGGCCGCGCTACTCCGGTGCATGTTCGGGCTAAGCGGCCAGGTGACAGGCCACTTCGCGATCGGCGACCGCACGCAGGACGGGCATCTCCGTCCGACACCGATCCGTCGCCAGGGGGCAGCGTGGATGGAAGGCGCAACCCGTGGGCGGGTTCATCGGGCTCGGGATCTCGCCTTGAACGGCGGCGCGACGACGTGGACGGCCGGGGCGAGGAACTGGCACGGCGGCGAGAAGGGCCTCGGTGTAAGGATGCAAGGGCCGACGGTAGATCGTTTCCTTGTCGCCGATCTCCACGATGCGGCCGAGATACATGACGGCGACGCGATCGGCGATGTGCCGCACGATCCGGAGGTCATGCGAGACGAACACGTAGCTCAGGCCGCGCTCGGCTTGCAAGTCGCGCAACAGGTTGACCACCTGGCCCTGCACCGAGACGTCGAGTGCCGAGACGGGTTCGTCGCAGACGATCAGCGCCGGATCAAGGGCCAGCGCGCGGGCGATGCCGATGCGCTGGCGTTGGCCGCCTGAGAACTGGTGGGCGTAGCGCGCGCCATGCTCGGGAGTGAGCCCGACCCGGGCGAGGAGCGCCGGTGCGCGCTCGCGGCAGTCCTTGCGCGACAGGCCGGCCAGGCGCAGCGGTTCGGTGACGATCTCGTCGACCTGCATGCGCGGGTTGAGCGATCCATAGGGATCCTGGAAGATCATCTGGAAGCGGCGGCGCAGCGCCCGCAACTCGGCACCCTCCGCCGCAGCGATGTCGTGACCGTCGAAGGTCACGGATCCGGCCGTCGGATCGAGCAGGCGGATCAGCAGACGGCCCAAGGTCGACTTACCGCAGCCGCTTTCACCGACCAGACCCAGCACTTCGCCGCGTGCAAGCGAGAGGTCGACATTCTCGACCGCGCGCACCGTGCCGACCCGGGCGATGCCCAGCGGTCCACCCAGGACGGGAAAATGCTTGGTGAGGCCACGCGCGGCCAGGAGTTCGCTCATCGTGCAGCCACCAGCGGCTTGAGGCAGGCGGCGGCATGGTCGGCGGCCAGCGCGAGCAGCGGGGGCTCCTCGGTGCGGCAGGCGGCAATGGCCTGAGGACAGCGCGGCTCGAAGCGACATCCGGCGGGCAGGGCCGTCGGCGCAGGCACGGTGCCCTCGATGACCGCCAGCCGCTCGTCCGTCTTCTCGTCGTCGCCCGGCATGCAGCGCAGCAGCGCGGCGGAGTAGGGGTGCGCTGCCGACTCGAACAGCGTGGCGGTCGCCGCGCGCTCGACCACTTTGCCCGCATACATGACCACGACGCGATGGGCCTGCTCGGCAACGACGCCGAGATCGTGGGTGATGAACAGCACGCCCATGCCGAACTCGGCCTGCAGGTCCGCCAGGAGGTCCGTGATCTGCGCCTGGATGGTGACGTCGAGCGCGGTCGTCGGTTCGTCGGCGATCAGCAGCGCGGGATCGCAGGCGAGCGCCGCCGCGATCATCACGCGCTGGCGCATGCCGCCGGACATGCGGTGCGGGTAGTCGTCGTAGCGCTGCGCCGCCGAGGGAATGCCGACCCGGTCGAGCAGGGTGATCGCGCGCGCCCGCGCCTCGCGCTTCGACAGTCCGCGATGGAGCCGTAAGGGTTCGGCGACATGCGCCCCGATCGACAACAGCGGATTGAGCGAGGACATCGGCTCCTGGAAGATCATGGCGATGCGATCGCCGCGGATCGCCGCCATTTCGCGCTCGCCGAGACGCGCAAGGTCGCGGCCCTCGAAGCGGATGGCGCCGCGTGTCATCCGGCCCGGCTCCTGCAGGAGGCGCATGATCGTCAAGGCGGTGACGCTCTTGCCGCTGCCGCTTTCGCCGACCAGGGCAACGGTCTCGTGCCTGTCGACGGTGAAGTCCACGCCGTCGACGACGGTGGTCGCGTTCTCCGCGGGCCCGAACGCGACGGACAGATCTTCGATTTCCAACAGCGCCATGAGGAAGAAGGCTCCCTTGCGCGGTTCTACAACTCAGAATGCTGTAATGACCGGACAATTAGACATTGAAGCGTACAATAGGGGCCTTTAAGGTTCGTGCAAGACACGAGCAGGAGAAAGCAATGTTGGGGCCATTGGGTGAGGAGTTCTCGACCTTTGCGATTTCGGCTCGTTGCGCGGAGACCGGGAAGTTCGGGGTGGCGATATCGACGCGACCCATGGCCGTCGGCACGCGCTGTCCCTTCGTGAAGCCGGGCCTCGGCGTCGTGGTGACCATGGCCGTCACCGATCCGCGCCTGGGTCCGCTCGGCCTGCGCCTGCTCGGCCTCGGTTATTCGGCGGCAAAGACAATCGAGGAGATCGCGGTCAGCGATCCTCATATCGAGCATCGCCAGATTTCCGTGATCGATCGCGACGGCAATGCGGTCGCGCGGACCGGCGCGAGCAATCACGACTGGTCGGGTCATTTCTGTGAGCCCGGCATGGTGGCCATGGGCAATGGCCTGATTTCCGAACGCACGGCATCGGCAATGGCTGAAACCTTCAAGGCGATGAAGGGCGACGATCTCGAAGCGCGGCTGATGGCGGCGCTGGAGGCCGGTCGCGATGCCGGTGGCCAGCATGGCGGTCAGCATTCGGCGGCCTTGATCGTCTATCGCGCCCAGGAATACCCGCTGGTCGACCTGCGGGTCGACGAGCATGACGAGCCGATCGGCGAGCTGCGCCGTCTCTTCGACCTGTATCGCCCGCAGATCGAGTACTACGAGACGCGGCCCTGGCAGCCGACGGCGCTGGGTGTCGTGGAAGATTGGGTCGAGGCTCGGGCCAAGGCGGCAGGTGCGAACCCATGACCTTCACCGTCGTCGGCCGTTGTCCGCGGACCAAGATGCTGGGCGTCGCCATGGCGACGCATGCGCCGGCCGTGGGCAACCGTTGCCCGGTCGTCATTCCGCGCATGGCGGCCGCCTCGGTGCAGGCGATCGCCGACCCCCGGTTGACCCTGCTGTGCACCAAGCTGATGGGGCTCGGTTACCACGCCGGCAAGATCATCCATGAGCTCGAAAGCAGCGACCCCAACGCGTCGCTGCGCCAGATCGGTGTCGTCGATGCCTGGGGCAATGCGGCCGCCATGACCGGCAATGAGAACGGCGCCTATGCCGGCCACCTCATCGGCAAGGGATGGTTGGTAATGGGCAACGGCATTGTCGGCCCGCAGGTCACCGAGGCGATGGCCCGGTCGATGGAAACCACGGGCGAGGAGCTGCTGGAAGAGCGGCTGGTGCGCGCGGTCGAAGCGGGCGGACGCGCCGGCGGCCAGGCCGACGGGCATTTCTCGTCGTCGCTCCTGGTCTACGGCGACGAGCCCTTCGCCTACATCGACCTGCGCGTCGACCTGCATGAAGAGCCGATCGGCGAGCTGCGCCGCATCTTCGAATGGTTTCGTCCCTTGCTGCCCTACTACAGCGAGCGACCCTACAACCCGCGCCTGCCGCGGGACGATCGCTGGCGCGATCAGCAGAAAAAATAACCGGGGGAAATCGAAACAGGAGTGTCATCGGCGAGGGGGTGTCTATGCGTGCGATCCTGAGAACGACTCTGGCGGCGGCATTGGCCGTCGTCGTCGGCGCGTCGGCGGCGCAGGCACAGAAGGACAAGGATATGCTGGTGGTGGGCGCCTCGCTCTTCACGGATTCCATTGCGCCCACGGGCGGCGCCTACATCACGTTGAGCCTCTGCTACCAGACCTGGGAGCCGCTGGTCGCGCGCGACAGCGACGACAAGCTGGTGCCGGCGCTGGCCGAGAAGTGGGAGGCGATCAGCCCCACGCACTGGCGTTTCTTCCTGCGCAAGGGCGTGAAGTGGCATGACGGCACGCCGTTCACCGCCGCCGACGTCAAGTTCACGATCGACTATGTCATCGATCCCAAGCAGGTCTATGCGCGCAAGACGCGCATCGCGGGCGTCACCGGGACCGAGGTCGTGGACGATTACACGGTCGATATCAAGACCGCCTCGCCAGCGCCGCTGCTGCTGCGCGGCCTGGCAGACATCCCGATCGAGTCCAAGGCACATACGGAGAAAGTCGGACAGGCCGAAGCGCACAAGAAGCCGATGGGCACCGGCCCGTGGAAATACGTCAGCTGGGTGGCGGGCGACCGCTACGATCTGGCTGCCAATCCGGACTACTGGGGCGGTGCGCCGGCGATGAAGAAGCTGCGCATCCGCGCCATTCCCGAGGGGGCGACGCGCGTGGCCTCGCTGGTGGCGGGCGAGACCGACATCATCGAGGAGATTCCCGTCGACCTGTTGCCTTCGGTCGAGAAGCGCAAGAATCTGAAGATCGACGCCGTCGAATCCTCGGTGAGCCTCGTGCACACGTTCGACACGCGCAAGCCGCCGTTCAACGACGTGCGCGTCAGGCTGGCGCTCGACTATGCCATCGACAAGGAAATGCTGTTGAAGCAGATGTTGGGCGGCTACGGCTCGGTGCTGGACGGCCAGCTCGTGACCAAGGCCACGTTCGGCTACAACCCAAACCTCAAGTCGCGGCCCTACGATCCGGCCAAGGCCAAGGCGCTGCTGGCGGAAGCTGGCTTTCCCAAGGGCTTCGAGAACAAGATCAACACGCTGTCGGGGCGGTATCTCTCCGACGTCGACATCGCGAATGCTGTTGCCGGCATGATGTCGGCGGTCGGCGTGAAGACCAGCGTCAACGTCGTCGAGGGCGGCGTGTGGTCCCAGCTCGACCGCTCGCGCGAGCAGGGACCGATGTACCAGGTCGGCTGGTTCAGCGTGGGCGACGCCGATTTCAATACCGTCTGGTACACCGAAGCCAGCAAGCGGAACTACTGGACGAACACGGAGTTCGACAGGCTCTGGCTCGAGGCGCGCTCGACCATGGACGAGCCCGCCCGGCTGAAAGCCTACAACCGCATGATGGAGATCATGCACGACGAGGTGCCGTCGATCTTCCTGCTCGGCCTGCCGCGCATTTCGGGCCGCAACGAAAAGGTCTCCGGCTGGCGGCCTTCCCGCGATTCGCTGCTGCGTCTTCACAAGGTCAGCGTGAAGCCGTGACGTCGGCAGGAAACTGACATGCGCTACCTCCTGCGACGCCTCCTGCTGGTGCCGGTCCCGCTGGTCTTCGTCATCGCCTTCGTCTTCGTCGTCCTGAGGCTGACCGGCGATCCGGTGGCGATTTATCTGGGCCTCGATGCGACGCCCGAGCAGGAGGCGGTGCTCCGGGCCGAGCTGCATCTCGACAAGCCGTTGCCGGTGCAGTTCGGCTACTTCCTGGTCGATCTGCTGCAGGGAGACTTCGGCACGTCGATCCAGTTCAAGCGGCCGGCCATGGAGATCGTGCTCGAGCGGCTGGGCTCGACGCTACAGCTCCTCTCCCTCAGTCTGTTGTTGGCCATCGGGCTGGGCGTGCTGGGTGGTGTTGCCTGTGCGGTGTGGAAGGACAAGGTTCCCGATTTCGTCATCTCGGTGCTGGCGGTCGTGGGACAGTCGATGCCGAGCTTCTGGCTGGGGATTCTGCTGATCCAGCTGTTTGCGCTCGACCTGCAGTGGCTGCCGACTTCAGGACAGGGCGGTTGGGAGCACATGGTGCTGCCGGTGGTGACGCTGGCCACGTTCCTGGTGCCCAACTTCATCCTGGTGACGAGGGTGAGCGTGCTCGAGACGGCGCGCGAGCAGTTCGTCGTCACCGCGCGCGCGCGCGGCGCGCGTCCCGCCCGCGTGCTCTGGCTGCACGTCCTGCCTAACGCCCTCAATCCGGTGGTGAGCCTGGTCGGACTGCAGCTCGGCCGCCTGATGGGCGGAGCCGTGGTGACCGAATCGATCTTCGCCTGGCCGGGTGTCGGCCGCCTGATGGTGAGCGCCATCTTCCAGCGCGACGTGCCGATCGTGATCGCCGCCGTGTTCATCGTCGCCGTCACCATCGTGACCGCCAACCTGCTGGTCGATCTGGTGCAGGCCGCCATCGATCCGCGCATCCGGCTGCGGTGATGAAATGAAATGGTTCGGCCCGCGACTGAAGATCCAGATCGGCATCGTGCTCGTGCTGGGCATGTGCGTGCTGGCGCTCTTCGCGCCCCTGCTCGCGCCGCACGATCCCTATGCGCAGAACCTGATGCTGCGGCTGCGCCCGCCGGTCTGGGAAGCAAAGGGAAGCTGGACCTACCCACTGGGCACCGACAATTTCGGCCGCGATCTGCTGTCGCGCCTGATCTACGGCTCGCGGCTCTCCATCGCCGTTGGCCTGATGGCGATGCTGGTGGCACTCACCTTCGGCACGACGCTGGGACTGGTCGCGGGCTATGTCGGTGGGCGCACCGAACAGGTCATCATGCGCTTTGCCGACGGCTACCAGGCGATCCCGGAGATCCTGCTGGCGATCGTCGTGGTCGCGGTGTTCGGCGGCGGTGTCGTCGTGCTGGTCCTGGTGCTGGGGTTTGCCGGTTGGGAGAGCTATACGCGCGTCGCCTTCAACCTGACGCGCTCGCTGCGCGAACGGCCGTTCGTCGAGGCGGCGGTCGCGTCGGGAGCGGGGAGCCGCTACGTCATGTGGCGGCACATCCTGCCGCAGATGTCGCCGGTGCTGACGGTGATTGCCACCCTGCAGGTGGGCCAGCTCATCCTGCAGGAGACGGCGCTGAGCTTCCTTGGTCTCGGCGTGCCCCCGCCGACGGCGACCTGGGGCAATATCCTGGCCGAGGGTCGCGACCGGCTGCTGGTCGCACCCTGGATCGCCAATCTCGCGGGTATCGCCATCGTGCTGCTGGTGCTGGGGGTAAACCTGCTGGGCAACGGGCTGCGCGAGACGCTGGATCCGCGGCGCGCGGACCGGCGATAAAAAAAGAAGAGAGGGAGAGGAAATGCGTCGAGATCCGGTTCCGGCCTACTACAGGATCTACCAGCTGCTGAGCGAGAGAATCGCCACGCGCGTCTACAGGCTGGGCTCCCAGCTCCCGACCGACGCCGAGCTGATGGCCGAGTTCGGCGTCAGCCGTCACACCGCCCGCTCGGCGGTGGAGGAGCTGGTGTCGCGTAAGCTGGCGCGGCGCTTTCCGGGCCGCGGCACCTTCGTGTTGGAAAGCGATCCCGAGAGCCGCGACTGGAGCGCGCGTGCCTTGGAGGATCTCAGGATCCACGATCCTGACGCGCGCTTCGACCTGCACGGCATCGACCGCCTGCCCGAGCATGGCGACGACCGGGTCGCGGCGCTTCTGGAGGCGCCGTCGAGCCAGGGCATCCTGCGCATCTCCTGGAGCCGCGTGCGGCCGACCGGCCCGATCGCGTTCTGCCGGGCATACCTGCCGCAAGGGCTGGCGGAGCGGCTGCCGTCCGACATTGCCGAGCAGATGCGGTCGGCGCAGGTCATCCCGCTGATCGAGAAATACTGTGGGGTTCAGGCTTTTCGCGTGCAGCAGGCCTCCTCGGCGATCTCGGCCGACGCCGAGCTCGCCAAGCGCCTCGATGTGGAGCCGGGTGCCGCCCTCCTGCTGCTCCAGCGCACCTACTTCGATATCGAGGGCGTGGCGATCTACTACTCGGACCTCTACCTCCGCTCCGATCGCTTCGTGCCCAAGATCGAGCTCTTCCGCCATCGCCAGCAGGCCGATCTGGCGCGCCCGCTGCCGGCCGGTCCGGAGGCGGCGAACCCCAATCATCGTAGCGTGAGGTCTCAGTCATGAAGAAGCCGTTCCATCTGGCGTGGTTCCTGTCGCAGGGCTATGGCCCGAAGAGTTGGCGCAGCGAGTTCCCCGGCAGCGACATCAATCGCTGGATGATGCCGGATATCTTCGTCGATCTGGCGAAGGGCATGGACCGGGCCTGCTTCGACTACATGATCATCGAGGACAGCTCGAACGTCCCCTACACCTACCAGGGTTCGCACAATTCGTACCTGCAGTACGCGGCGAGTGCGCCCAAGCTCGATCCGGCGGTGCTGGTGCCCTATCTCGCCATGGCTACCAAGACGGTCGGCATCGTGCCGACGCTGTCGGTGTCGGAGTATCCGCCGTACCTGCTGGCGCGACTGGTCAACTCGCTCGACCATACGACCGAGGGCCGCATCGGCTGGAATTGCGTGACCGGCAGCAACGACGGCGCGGCACAGAACTATGGCCACGAGAAGCACCGGCCGCATGACGAGCGCTACGACGTGGCCGACGAGTTCGCCGACGTCGTGACGAAGCTGTGGGAGGCCTGGGAGCCCGATGCGGTCGTGCTCGACCGCGAGAAGCCGATGTTCGCCGACGGCTCGAAGGTCCATGCCATCAATCACGAAGGCAAGTATTTCAAGGTGCGCGGGCCGATCAACGCGCCGCGCTCGCCGCAGGGAAGGGTGCCGATCTGCCAGGCCGGTGGTTCGCCGCGCGGCCAGCAGTTCGCGTCGCGCTGGGCCGACACCATCATCACCGAGGGCGGCGGCAGCATCGAAAGCATGAAGGCCTATCGCGACAAGGTCCGAAAGCAGGCGGTCGAACACGGCCGCAATCCCGATGACATCAAGGTGCTGTTCCTGGCCCATCCGATCATCGATGTCAGCATGGAGGCGGCCCGGGACCGTGCACGAATGGAGGCCGCCGAGGCCGAGAAGCATCTCGACCTGCATCTGTCGGGCATGTCACGTCTGACCGGCATCGACTTCTCGAAGTTCGACCTCGATGAGCCGCTGCCGCCGCATCTCACGACCAACGGCCACCAGTCGTCGCTCGCCAAATGGATCGGCAAGACGCCGCGCTCGATCCTGCAGAGCTACTCGCGCAAGGGCGGAATCGACTTCACCGGCACGCCCGACTATGTCGCCGGCCTTATGGCGGAGATCATGCAGGAGGTGGGCGGCGACGGCTTCCTGATCTTCAACAGCTATTTCGATCGCCGCTACATCATGGAAGTCTGTGACGGCCTCGTGCCGGAACTGCAGCGCCGCGGAGTGACGCGCAAGCAGTACGCGCACAAGCACCTGCGGGATAATCTGCTGGAATTCTGACGACCTTCCCGAATCGAAGTCGCCGGTCATCGCAACGTCGTCCTTGAGGCAGGAGGAGATCCCTCCTGCCGCTTCGTTTCAGATGGCAGGAAGCGCGAGAGCTAGAATTCCAGCAGGTTGTCGCGCAGGTGCTTGTGGGCATATGCCTTGCGGGTCAGGCCCTGGCGCTGCAGCTCCGGCACCAGCCCGTCGCAGACCTCCATTACGCCGCGGCGGTCGATGGGCGTATCGGAGATCAGGAAGCCGTCGCCGCCCACTTCCTCCATGACCTCCCGCATCACGCCGGCCACATGTTCGGGCGTGCCGGTGTAATCGAGGCTGCCCTTGGCGGCGTAACCGCGCACGATCTCGCGCAGGGGCTTGCCGAGCCAGCGGGCCAGCGACGATTGGTGGCCGTTGGTCTTCAGGTCCATCGGCAGGTTCTCGTCGAGATCGAACTTGGAGAAGTCGATGCCGGTCAGCCGAGACATGCCGGCAAGCTGCATGTCGACATATTTCAGCGAGTCTTCCTGCTGAAGCCGCCGCCGCTCGCGCGCCGCTTCCATCGTCGTGTCGACGATCGGCGAGCACAGGAACAGGAGCTTGATGTCGTCGGGATTGCGCCCCATGGCGGCGGCGTTGGCGCGCACCTCCTCTCGATAGGCCTTCATCTTCTGGATGTTGGCGCCTTCGGTGATGATGGTGTCGGCCCATTTCGAGGCGAAACTCTTGCCCGCCGCCGAGCCGCCGGCCTGCACGATCGGCACGCGCCCCTGGGGCGAGCGCGGCGCATTGATCGGCCCGCGCACCTTGAAATACTTGCCCTCATGGTGGATCGGGCGGACCTTCTTGCCGTCGGCGAACATCGGCGTCTCGCGATCGAGCACGACCGCGTCCTCGTCCCACGCTTCCCACAGTTTGGTGACGACATCGGCGAATTCGTCGGCCACTTCGTAGCGCTCGTCATGCGGCCGGTGCTTTTCGTGGCCGTAATTCTGTGCGGTGCCGTCGTTGCTGCCCGTCACGCAGTTCCAGCCGATGCGGCCCTCGGTGACATGGTCGAGCGAATTGATGAGACGCGCCGCCAGATAGGGCGGGTATTCCGAGATCGAGAGCGTCGGCACGATGCCGAGATGCGTGGTGGCCTGCGCCAGGTACGGTACCAGGACCGGCGGGTCGAGCTTGGGAGACCCTTGGGCGTACTGCAGGTAGGTATCGTGGTTGCCCTTGTAGGTATAGGGCACGTTCGAGGAGTCCTCGATGATCATGTAGTCGAAGCAACCGCGCTCCATCCCCTTGGCCAGGTCGATGAAGAGGTCGGGCATCATCCATCGCTGGACGTCGGAGGCACTGCCGGCCCACATCGAGCGCCAGTTCTTGGACGCGAAGCTCTGGCCCAGGAACCAGGCGAGATGAAACGGCTTAGGCATGCGGGTTTACTCCATTGAGACGGATGCATTTGGCCCAGTGACCGTCGCCCAGCGGATACTGCGGCGGGTCTACGGCGGCACACTCGGGCACGGCGACGGGACAGCGCGTACGGAAGCGGCAGCCTGATGGCGGGTTGGCCGGATTGGGCAGGTCGCCTTTCAGGATGATGCGCTGACGCTGCGTTTCGACATCGGGATCGGGCACTGGCACTGCCGACATCAGCGACTTCGTGTAGGGATGCGCCGGCGCGGTGTAGATCTCTTCCTTGCTGGCCATCTCGACGATCTTGCCGAGATACATCACGGCCACCTGGTCGCTGATATGCCGGACCACGCTGAGATCGTGGCTGATGAAGATGTAGGTGAGCCCCAGGTGCTCCTGCAGGTCCTGCAGCAGGTTCACGATCTGCGCCTGGATCGACACGTCGAGCGCCGACACCGGTTCGTCGCAGATGATCAGTTCGGGTTCGACGGCCAGGGCACGGCAGATCGCGACGCGCTGCGCCTGGCCGCCGCTCAGCTCGTGCGGGTAGCGTTCGAACAGCGAGCCCGAGAGGCCCACCATGTCGAGCAGCTCGCGGATGCGGCCGGCGCGCGCGGCGCCGCGGAACAGGCCGTGGATATCGAGCGCCTCGCCGACGAGATCGCCGATCGGCATGCGCGGATTGAGCGAAGCGTGCGCGTCCTGGAAGATGATCTGTAGCTTGCGCCGCATCCGGCGCAGGTCGCGCCTGCCCAGCTGGCGGAGATCCGTGCCGTCGAACAGCACCCGGCCCGAGGTGGCGCGGACGAGCTGCAGGATCGCGTAACCGGTCGTCGACTTGCCGCAGCCCGACTCGCCCACGAGGCCCAGCGTTCGGCCTTTCTCGACCTTGAACGACACGCCGTCGACGGCTTTCACCGTACCCGGCGCGTCCGGCCGGCCGAAATGGACTTCCAGGTCCTCGACTTCGAGCAGCGTACTCATGACGCCCGATCTCCAGGTTTCAGATCCGCGAGGCAGCGGGCCCAGTGATCGGCGCCGAAATCGCGGCGCTCCGGTGGGACTGTCTGGCAGGCGGGAACGGAGACCCGGCAACGCGGCAGGAACGGACAGAGCGTGATCGGTTCGATCAGGCTGGGCGGCATACCCTCGATGGGCGTGAGGCGGCGGACCCCCGTGCCGTCGACCCGCGGCGTCGAGCCCATCAGACCGAGCGTGTAGCCGTGGCTCGGGCGATGGAACAACTCGCGGATCGGCCCGGACTCGACCACGTTGCCCGCATACATGACGTTGACCTTGTCGCAGAGGCCCGCGACGACGCCGAGATCGTGGCTGATCCAGATCACCGACGTGCCGCGCTCGCGCGTGAGGCGCTTCACGAGATCGACGATCTGCGCCTGGATGGTGACGTCGAGCGCCGTCGTCGCCTCGTCGGCGATCAGCAGGCGGGGATTGCAGGACAGCGCGATGGCGATCATCACCCTCTGGCGCATGCCGCCGGAGAACTGGTGCGGATAGGCGCCGAGGCGCTTTTCCGCCGAGGGGATGCCCACGGTCTCAAGCAGCTCGATTGCCCGGCGCTTCGCGGCCGCGCCGTCGAGCTTCTGGTGGCGGCGCAGCACTTCGGTCATCTGCCGGCCGATGGTGAGCACCGGATTGAGCGAGCGCATGGGATCCTGGAAGATCATCGCCATGCTCGAGCCGCGCTCCTCGCGCATCTCGGCCTCGCTGAGAGCCAGCAGCTCGCGGCCGTCGAAGGCGAGGCTGTCGGCGGAGATGCGTCCCGGCGGCTCAGGCACGAGGCGCATGATCGATAGCGCCGTCACGCTCTTGCCGCTGCCGCTCTCGCCCACCAGGCCTAGGATCTCGCCCTCCTCGAGATCGAACGACACGCCGTTGACCGCGCGCACGTCGCCGCGATCGGTGGCGAAGCGGGTGTGGAGGTTGCGGACGCGCAGCAGGCTCATGCGTCGGCTCCCACGCTGCGGCGCGTGCGCCAGGCGCGCGGGTCGAGCGCATCGCGCAGCCCGTCGCCCATGAAGTTGATGCTGAGGACGCAGACCGCGATGATTGAGGTCGGCGCCAGGAACATCCATGGCGCGTCGGCCAGGAAGCGGCGGGCCTCGCTCATGTCGCGGCCCCAGCTGGGCGCCGGTGGCTGCGTCCCGAAGCCCAGGAAGCTGAGCGATGCCTCCGAGACGACGGCGGCCGCGAAGACGACGGTGAGCTGGACGACGATCGGCGACACCATGTTGCGCAACAGGTGCGAGAGCACGATGCGCAGCGGACTGGCGCCCAGCGCGCGGGCGGCGGTCACATAGACATCCTCGCGCACGGCCAGGGTGCTGCCGCGAACCATGCGCGCCAGGATCGGCGCCTGCACCAGGCCGAGCGCCAGCATCACGTTCTTGATGTCCGGTCCCAGCAGGCCGACCAGCGCCACCGCCAGCAGCAAGGGCGGGAAGGTGAGGAAGGCGTCGACCAGCCGCATCAAGGCATTGTCGACCTTGCCGCCGAAATAGCCCGACGCAAGGCCCAGCGGCACGCCCAGCATGAAGGCAAAGCCCACGACCAGCAGGCCGACCGAGAGCGAGGTCCGTCCGCCCCAAAGCATGCGGGAGAAGACATCGCGGCCGAAATGGTCCGTGCCCATGAGGTGCTCGAACGACGGCGGCTTTAGCTTCATCGAGAGTTTGATCTGGATCGGATCGTAGGGAGCGACCCAGGGTGCGAAGGCGGCCGCGAAGCAGATTGCGAACAGGATGAGCAGGCCGACCGTGGCGGCCCGGTTGCGCGGGAATTGCTGCACGGCCAGCGCCAGCGAGCCGCGGAATTGCAGGGGACGGGCGCGCGTGTCGGTCATCTTGTTGGGCATCAGTACCGGATGCGCGGATCGAGCAGCGCGTACATCATGTCCGCGAGGATGTTCATCAGCAGGAAAAAGACCGCGATCACCAGCGTGAAGCCCTGGATCACCGGGAAGTCTCGGTTGATCACGGCGTTCAACACCGCCGATCCCATGCCGGGCACCGCGAAGATATATTCGATCGTCACCTGGACGCCGATCATGTAGCCGAACTGGACGGCGGCCATGGTGACGAAGGGGATCATCGCGTTCTTGAGCGCATGGACGATGACGATGGTGGACGGCAGCAGACCCTTGGCCCGTGCGGTGCGCATGTAGTCCTGAGACAGCACGTCGATCATGCTGGAGCGAAGCAGGCGGGTCAGCATCGCGGTCTGAAGGGCGCCGAGTGCAATAGCGGGAATGATGAAGGGGCTGTAGTGCTTCCACAGCCCGCCTTCCTCGGCCTCGGATGAGCCGATGCCGGTGATCGGCAGCCAGTCGAGCTTGATCGAGAAGACATAGATCAGGATCAGCGCCAGTCCGAAGTTCGGGATGGCGAATCCCGCCACCGTGTAGCCGGTGCACAGGTAGTCGATCCAGCTGTTGCGCCGGAGCGCCGCGATCACGCCGAGCGGAATGGAAACCACCAGGGCGAACAGCATGCCGGCGAAGGCAAGTTGCAGGCTGATCGGCAACCGCTCGGCAATCAGCGTGGTGACCGGATCGTTGAGCCGCATCGAGCGGCCGAGGTCGCCGGTCACGACCTTGGCGATCCACAGCCCGTATTGTTCGGGCAACGAGCGGTCGAGGTTGAACTCCTCGCGCATTGCCTTCGCCGCCTCGGGCGAGGTCTGCATGCCCAGCATGATCGTCACCGGATCGCCCGGCGTCGCGCGCGTGATGGCGAAGGTCATCAGCGACACGACCAGCAGGACCAGCGGGACCTGGATCAGGCGACGCCCGAGATATGACCACATCAGCCGCGACTATCCCTTGTGCGGGCCCTTGTGCGGATCAAGACCACGAAACCGTGTCGAGTTTCTCGGTGTATTCCTGGGGCGCCGGTTCGAAGCCGACCAGCTTGCTGTTGTAGATCTGAATGTTGTTCGTGTTGCAGTGATAGATGATCGGGCATTCCTCGAGCGTCGTGTCGACGATCTTGTGATACATGGCCTCGCGTTTGGCCGGATCGAGTTCGCTGCGCGCGCCGTCGAGCATCACGTCCATCGACGGCACGCTGTAGGCCGATGCGTTCCCCTTGCTGTTCAGGAACCACCACGACGTCGCGTCGGGGTCGGGCGCGACGAGGGTGATGTCCTCGAGGTGCTGGTCGAATTTCTGGTTGAGCCACAGGCTGTTGAAGCCGCCCATGTCCATGTTCTTGATTTTGTAGGTGATGCCGATCTGGCTGACCATCGCGGCGACGAGTTCGAGCTCCTTGCGCAGCCAGTCCTTGTCGGAGGTGATGACCTCGACCTCGTAGCCCTTCACGCCGGCCTGGGCCATCAGCTCCTTGGCCTTCTTGAGGTCGCCGTTCTTCGGGTACTTCAGCATCGGCTGACGATGGCCCATGTAGCCGGCGGGGATCTGGTTGTCCGTGGGGATCGCCTCGCCATAGTAGATCTCGTTCACGATCGCCTCGCGGTCGATCGCATAGGAGATCGCCTGGCGCACCAGCTTGTTCTGGTAGGGCGCGTCCGGCTTGGCCTTGAGGTTGAACTGCTGGTAGTCCCACGCCCAGCCCGGTGTCGACTTGATCGTGTACTTGGCTTCCTTGCGGAGGGCCTTCATGTCCTTGGGATCGGGATGGGTCACGAAGTCGAGTTCGCCCTTCTGCAGCGCCTGCAGGCGGGTCGTCGAATCGGGGATGGCGCGATAGACGACGCGGTCGAGCTTAGGGAAGCCCGGGCGCCAGTAGTCGGGGTTTTTCGCCAGGACGATCTCGGTGCCCTTCTTGCTCTCAATCTGGAAGGGACCGTTGCCCACGGGCGTGGCACTGTAGGCGTCGTTGCCCATCTCCTTGTGTGCCTTCTCAGAGATGATCGTGCCGCCGTAGCCCATGGTGACGCCGGGGAAGGCGCCGAACGGCTGCTTGGTCTTCATCTCGACCACGTACCTGCCGTCGCTCTTCACGCTTTCGATGGGGAACAGCGCAGTTCCCATCTGGAAGCTCTTCGACGACATGTGGAAGTTGAAGGTGTAAACCACGTCCTCGGCGGTGAACTCGCCGAAGCCCTTCTGCCATTTCACGCCTTCGCGGATCTTGATGCGCCAGGTCAGCGGATCGGGCTGGGTCCACTCGAGCGCCATCAAGGGCTCGATTGCACGGTCCTTGAAGTTGATCTTAACCAACCCGTCGAACACGTTGTACATGACCAGGCTTCCCTGGATGTCCGAGCGGATCACGGGGCTGAGATTGCCGAACTCGCCGCCCCAGGTGCCGACCCGGAGGTCGCGCCTGCCCTGTGCCAGCGCGGGCGCGCGGCCCGTGCCCAAAATAAGGCCTGTGCCGAGAGCGCCCGCTCCGAAGGCGCGACGGCTAATGCCGCGGCCCGTTCCCTTGCCGCTCGTCGTCTGGAACCCTTTGGTCATAGCCGCCCCCAATAAATGGAACTCAGAACCCTCGGTCGTATTCCTTCAGACCGTTCTCGATGATCTGATGAAGCATCGTGATCAACGCGGCCTGCATCTTGTCCGACGTGCCGTCGACGTAGGGGATGAGGCGGGAATAGGCCCCGTCCATCGCGCCGCCATCGACACTCGCCTGCACGATCCGCAGCTCCGTTGCTTCGTCGTGCAGAATCTCACGGTCCCCCAAGTGGCCCGCCAGCGCCGCCGCGATGCCGTAGGCACCCCAGTTCGACACCGCCGCGAAGACCAGGACATCACATTCAGTAACCGTGCCAACGCCGCCATGGCAGGGACAGCCGCAGTCCTTGCCGAACGGCTGGATCTCCGCCACCGCTTCCTTGATGACGCCGCAGCCGATCTCGTTGCCACCGTCGCCGATGCCGACGGTGGGAATGCCCGCCGTCTTGGCCTGGTCCGCCAGGTGGTAGGCGCTGGCGATCTTGTCCGGCGTGCGGGGCGTGCCCATGATCGAGTGGTAGACGCCCTTGCTGTTGGGGCCAACCTTCTCGATGAACACCATGGCGGCCGGCTTGTACTTCTTGATGAGCGCGGCCGCGGCCTTCTTGCCGGCGGCATCGCCCAGCGGGAAGTTGATCGCCATGGCGCAGGAGCGGCGCTGCTTGAACAGCGCCTCGTCGTAGACGGCAAGACCGGCCGCCTCGGTCGACTTGATGACCGCGGGCATGTTGCGCTCTTCGCTGATCAGGATCGGCTTGCCGCCCAGGCCGAACTCGATCGCCCGCGCGATCGCGGCTGCTCCCGGCGGGCCGTCGGTCTCGCCGGCGGGCAGGCCCGGTGGCGTGCCCGCGCCGGTGATGACGAAGACGTTGTCGCCGGGCTTGATCGACTCCTTCAGCAGCTTTGCCGCCAGCCAGGCGAGCGGCTTCTTCTGCTTCTTGCGCGCCGCTTCGTAGAGCGGATAGGTCACGCCGCGCGGCAGCCCGACCCGGAAGCGCATCTCGACATTGATGGCGCGGTCGATCGAATCGCCGACGATCTCGTCGATAGCCATGATTTACCTCTGCACGTTCAGTTGGAAGTTTGGGATCAGTGGGTCAGGCCTGCGTCGGGCGGCTCGAGATTCTTGCGCACGATGTTGGACAGGAACTGCATGCAGGCCATCGACGTCTCGCCGTCGAGCCCATCGACCAGGAACTCGGTCGTGCAGTACATTGCCTCGAGGCCGCCGGCGTCGAGGCAGGCCTGCACGATGCGCTTCTCCATGTCCGGCGAATGGATGAGTTGCGGCTTCTGCAAGAGGTACGCGAGGCAGGCCTCGATGCCGTAGCAGCCCCAGTTCGACATCATCGCCGGGATCACGACGTCGGTCTTCACGACGGTGGCAAGCGCCTTGCCCTTGGGCATGGTCTGCACGACCGTGTCGTAGATCGTGCCGAAACCCAGCTCGTTGCCATGATCGCCGATGCCGACCGAGAAGATCTTGCGCCTGTTCGCTTCGGTGATGACGCCGCCGATGTCGATGCAGCCCTGGAATTTGGACTCCGGGCCGGTGAGTGGCAGGCCGGTCGCGGTGTGTACGTTGCCGTCGGCGCCGGCGCCCAGGCGCTCGGCGGCGACCACCGCCTTGGGCTGGTATTTCGCGTAGATGTCGGCGATCCACGCATCAATCTTCGACTGGTCTTCCGGTGCGTTCTCGATGGCAGCGCCGAGATGACGATCGCGCGCCTGATCGAACGGTTTCACCATCAGGCCGGCTGCCTCGCTGGACGCCACGATCGGATCTGCGTGGCAGGCTTCGTTTACGAAGACCGGGACGGCACCGAGGCCGCGATAGAGAATGCGGGCGAGCGAGGCGGCACCCGGCGGCCCATCGCTCTCGCCCTTGGGCATGGTGGGCTCGTATCCCGCGCCGGTCATGATGAAGACGACGTCGCCCTTGCCGAGCGCCTGCTGCAGGCCTCTGGCGGCCGCCATCGTGACCGGCTTGTCTCCCGCGACCTTGCGCGCTGCGAGATACATCGGCAGCAGGATGCCGTGAGGCATGCCGTGGTTCTTGGCTTCGATCGTGATCAGCCGGTCGACGGCTTCTCCAACCATATCGAGCATAGCGATGTCTCCCTCGTTGCCGTCGATCAGATGCCAAAGGTGAATTGGGGCTTCGCAGGGTGATCGGACAAGCGCCATTTCGGCGTTGAAGCGATGCCGGTTCGGCATCAGTCTCAGGGCAGGAGAGACCAAGAAATGATCAATCAGTCCCTGCGTTATTTCTCAGCGATTGCGAGGCTCGGATCGATACGCGAGGCGGCGGAGGAACTGCACATTGCCCAGTCCGCGCTCAGTCGACAGATCCAGAAACTCGAGGAAGAGTTCGCCGTTCCCCTGTTCGAGCGCCATGCGCGCGGCGTGAAGCTCACCTCGGCTGGGGAGATCCTACTGCGCCATGCCCAGACCAACCTGCGCCAGATCGAGCGCGTGCGATCGGAAATCGACGCGCTGAAGGGGCTGCGCCGCGGCACCGTCAGCATCCGCTCGATCGAAACCCTGGTGCCGCACCTGCTGCCGCGCGCCGTGACCCGTTTCAGCCGGCGATATCCCGGCATCCAGTTCGAGATCACGATCGACGGCTCCGATCAGGTGGTGGCTGCCGTTCGCGAAGGCCGCACCGATATCGGGCTCGCTTTCTATCCGCCCGCCGAGGCGGAGCTGGAGACGGTGTTCAAGATGCGCGAGCCCCTGGTCGCGGTAATGTCGGCGCATCATCCGCTCGCCGGGCGGCCTAAGGTCTCGCTGGCCGATTGTGCCGCCTATCCGATCGCGTCTCCGATGAAGCACACCGGCAGTCACAGCCTGATCGAGCTGGCCTGCACCGCGGCGGGCATTCACATCGCGCCGACCCTCGAGACCAACGCGATCCAGCTGCGCGTCGAATTCGTGAAGGTGAATCACGGCATCACCTTCCTCCCGCGCCTGTCGGCTCCGGACAGTCTGCGCTCGGGCGAACTGGTCGCCGTTCCGATCCGCGACCGGCTGATGAACAACGCAACGATCGATGCGATCACGCATTCGGCGCGGCAGCTGCCGGTCGCGGCAGAAGAATTCCTGCGTGTCCTTCAAGGCGAGTTCCAGGATCTGCACGAGTTGGCCTATGCGCCGCTGAAGCGCGAGGCGTCGGCGGCCGGTTCGGCACGTTCCGTGCGTGCGGGGCCGAAGGCACCGACGGGAGACAGACGCTCATGACCTACACCCTGCTCGCGCGCTGTCCGACGACCGGCCAGGTCGGCATCGGCATCGCGACCTATTCGATCACCGTGGGCCTCTATTGTACTGGCCTGCGCGGGAATACCGGCGCGACCATGACCCAGGCCTTCGTCAACCAGAGCAACAATCCGCTGGCGATCAGGCTGTTGGCGCAGGGCTTCGCGCCCGAGCATGTGCTGGCCGAGCTGAAAGCCAACGATGCCAACCACGAGTTCCGTCAGATCGCGGTGATCGACCGCCTGGGCCGGCTGGCAGCCTATACCGGTCCGAAGAACCGCGGCTGGGCGGGCCATGTCACGGGCGACGGCTTTGTCGCCATGGGCAACGTGCTGGCGGGCGAACCGGTCGTCGATGCCATGGCGAAGGCCTATGAAGGCGCGGCCGGGGTCTCGTTCGAGCGCCGGCTCCTCGCGGCGATTGAAGCGGGCCGCGATGCCGGCGGGCAGGTCGGCAACGACGGCCCACTCCCCGAACGTTCGGCCGCCGTGATGGTCTATGGCGACTACGATCACGCCGAACTCGATCTGCGCGTCGACCTGCACGACAAGGCGGTCGAGGAACTGCGACGCGCCTTCGAGCAGTACGAACTCTATCGCGGCTATTACAGGGAGAGAGCGAAGAACCCGAAGGATGCGATTCCGCAGTACGCCTTCGCCCAGACGCTCGCCAAGACACAGGAGGCTGCACGATGACTTATTCCGTGATCGGGCGCTGCCGGCGCACGGGCCGTCTCGGCCTCGGCATCGCTACCTATTCGCTGGCGGTGGGCGGACGTTGCGAGGGCGTGATGGCCAATGTGGGCGTCTGCAAGACGCAGGCGTTTCCCAACCGCACCAACGATCCGCTCGGCATCAAGCTTCTGGCGCAGGGTTACGGGCCCGCGCGCGTGATGGAGATCTTCGCCGGCAACGACACCAAGCACGCCTTCCGCCAGATCGCGATCATGGACCGCGATGGCAGGGTTGCCGCCCATACCGGCCCCGGCTGCCGCGGCTGGGCGGGCCACAAGGAGGCGGCCGACTGCGTCGTGTTCGGCAACGGCCTGCTCGGTCCGCAGGTGCTCGACGCGATGGTCGCGGGCTTCCTCATGCATCCCGACGATGCGCTGGAATATCGCCTGCTGCGCGCCATCGAAGGCGGCCGCGATGCCGGTGGCCAGGGCCCCGCCGACGCCCACCGCACCGAGCGCTCCGCCGCGATCAAGGTCGTGGACCGGCGCGAGTTCCCCGATGTCGACGTCCGCGTCGACGTGCACGAAACGGCGGTCGACGAGCTGCGGCGCGTGCTGGAGGAGTTCAAGCTCTACGAGGCGTTCTATCGCGGCCGGGATACCGACCCGTCGAAAGCCATCCCGCAGGACGTTTTCGCGAAGCAACTCGACGCCCGACGCGTCAAGGAGCGGGCATGACCTACACGATCCTTGGACGCTGCGCGAAGACCGGCCGCCTCGGGATCGGCATCGCCACCTATTCGGTCACGGTGGGCCGCTACGCCCATTCGACCCGCTCCAATGCCGGGGTCACGGTGAGCCAGGCCAATGCCAACGAGAACAACAACGCGATCGCGCTACGCCTTCTCGCGCAGGGCCTCGGCGCCCAGGCGGTCCTCGAGCATCTCAAGGCCAACGACGCCTACCACAGCTATCGCCAGATCGGCGTGATCGACCGCGGCGGCTCGGTGGCAGCCTATACCGGTGCGAACGTGCGCGGCTGGGCAGGAGAGGTGACGGGCGAGAACTACATCTCCACCGGCAACGGCTTGCGCGGCCAGCACGTCGCCGAGGCGATCGCCGAGGGCTTCCTCGCGGAGCCCGAGGCCGATCTCGAACATCGCTTGCTGATGGCCCTGGAATATGGCCGCGACGCGGGGGGGCAGGGCAACGCGACGGCCCATCGGACGGAGCGGTCCGCGGCGCTTCAGGTGTCCTCGCGCCATATCCATCCCGACATCGACCTGCGCGTCGACCTGCACGACAAGGCGGTCGACGAGCTGCGGCGCGTCTGGGCGGTCTACAAGCAGTACGAGGGCTACTACGCCGACCGCGGACGCAACCCGCGCGGGGCGATCGGGCAGGAGGCGTTCATCGCCTCTATGAAGGAGCCGAGGCCATGACCTTCTCGATCATTGCACGCTGTCCCGATACCGGCCGCCTCGGCCTCGGCATCACCACTTTCTCGATCGCCGCCGGCGGCCGTTGCGAGGGCATCCGCTTCGGCGCGGGCGTCTGCAAGACGCAGGCCTACGTGAAACGAGACAACGACCTGATCGCGCTCGAACTGCTGGAGCAGGGCATGGCGCCGGCCGGCGTGATGGCCGCGCTCAAGGCCGACGATCCCGACCATGACTGGCGCCAGATCGCCATCATCGACCGCGAGGGCAGGACTTGCGCCCATACCGGCCCGGGCTGCCGGCCGTGGGCGGGGCATCACGAGGGCGATGGCTTCGTGGCGTTCGGCAATGTTCTGGCGGGCCAGGAGGTGCTGGACGGCATCGTTGCGGGTTTTCTCGCCGATCCCGGCGCCGCACTCGAGTTCCGGCTGCTGGCGGCCCTCGAGGGCGGACGTGATGCCGGCGGCCAGGTTGGCAACGATGGGCACCTCACCGAAAGGTCGGCCGCGATCTTCGTGGCCTCCGAGCCCGATCACTTCGATATCGATGTGCGCGTCGATCTGCATGACGACGCCGTCACCGAGCTGCGCCGCGTGCTGGAGGAATTCAAGATCTACGAGAAGTTCTATCGCGATCGTGGCCACCGTCCGGACCTCGCCGTGAGCCAGGCCGAGTTCGTGGCGAGCTTGCCGAAAAAGGCGGATGCCTGAGCATGGCGAAAGATCATTTCCATCTCGCCTGGTTCCTGTCGCAGGGCTATGGCCCGAAGGCGTGGCGCTCGATGTGGCCCGGCACCGAATACGACAAGCATCGCTGGATGATGCCGGACATCTTCGTCGACCTGGCCAAGGGGCTGGAGCGGGGCTGCTTCGATTACATGATCATCGAGGACTCTTCGATGGTGCCCTACACCTACCAGGGCAGCCACGACACCTATCTCAAGTACGGCGCCAGCTCGCCCAAGCTCGATCCCGCCGTGCTGGTCCCGTGGCTGGCGATGGCGACCAAGCATCTCGGCCTCGTGCCGACGCTCTCGACCTCGGAGTATCCACCTTACCTGCTGGCGCGCCTCGTCAACTCGCTGGACCACGTCACCGAAGGCCGCATCGGCTGGAACTGCGTCACCGGCAGCAATGACGGCGCCGCCGAGAATTACGGCCATGTCGGCCAGCGGCCGCACGATGAGCGTTACGAGGTTGCCGACGAGTTCGCCGACGTCGTCACCAGGCTGTGGGAAGCCTGGGACGAGGATGCGGTCGTGCTGGATCCCGTTACGCCGATGTTCGCCGACGGCAAGAAGGTCCGGCCGATCAACCACGAGGGCAAGTATTTCAAGGTGCGCGGGCCGATCAACGCGCCGCGTTCGCCCCAAGGGAGGGTGCCGATCTGCCAGGCCGGCGGCTCGCCGCGCGGCCAGGCCTTCGCCTCCCGGTGGGCCGACACGATCATCACCAACGCCGTCTCCGTCGAAGGCATGAAGAGCTTCCGCGAGGACATCCGCCGCCAGGCCGCGGGCTGGGGCCGAAATCCGGACGATGTCAAAATCCTGTATCTAGCGTATCCGATCGTCGACACGACGATGGAGGCCGCCCGCGAACGCCGGCGGCTCGAGCAGGAGGATTTCGGCAGGCATCTCGACCTGCAGCTCTCAGGCATGTCGCGCCTCACCAACATCGACTTCGCGCAGTTCGATCCCGACGAGCCGTTGCCGGAGCATCTGCGGACCAATGGGCACCAGTCCTCGCTTGCCAAGTGGATCGGCAAGACGCCGCGCTCGTTGGCGACGGGGCTGAACAGCCGGCAGGGCATCGACCTGCTGGGCACACCGGATCACGTCGCGGGTCTGATGCAGGAGATCATGCAGGAGGTGGGCGGCGACGGCTTCCTGCTGTTCAACGCCCACTTCGACCGCCGCTACATCATGGAAATCTGCGACGGGCTGGTGCCCGAGTTGCAGCGGCGAGGCCTGACGCGCAAGGCGTATGCGCACAAACACTTCCGCGACAATCTGATGGAGTTTTAGACCGAGTCTTTCCGGTCAACGCAGCCAGGGTGGAGATATAGGCAGGGCCCATCCGTGCCTCCTACCGGGGAGGTGCACGGCGGTCGATTGGTTGAAGGCATCGACGATCCTGTCCCAAGGTATCGGATAAAATGAGACGGATTCGATGGCCGAAGCAGGTTCGCGGATAGGGACAGCCGAAACCACCGTCTACGTGGGTTTTCGAACGGCTGCGCTGGGTGCGACGTTGACGCGGTCGCCGTCGCGTAGGTCGACGGCGGGGTTGAGGATCACCCGGTCACCCGCCTTGACGCCCTCGCGCACCTCGATCTCGGTTCCGAGGTCGCGAAAAACCGTGATCCGCCGCAGGCGCGCGACACCGCTCTCGACGACCGCGACCTGCTGACCATCCTGGTTGAAGATGAAGGCGCCCGCCGGGATCAGCAGCGCCGGAACCGAGCGCGGAACCAGGATCTCGGCTGTGGCGTAGGTCCCGGGCTGGAGCACGCCGTCGGGATTGGCGATGTCGATCTCGGTGAGCAAGGTCCGGGTCCCTGGCTGCAGTGCATCGGCGATGCGGGTCACCGTTCCTGCGAACCGGCGCCCCGGCAGTTCGGGCACGGTGACAACGGCCTTGATCCCGGGCCGGACGCCGACCACCGCGTCCTGCGGCACGAAGACCTGGGTCCGGATCACGCTGCTCTGCTGGAGGGTGAACATGAAGGTGGCGTTCACGGCATCCGCCTGCACCAGGCTGCCGATGTCGATGTTGCGCTGGGTCACGATTCCGTCGAATGGCGCGACCACCCGCTGATACGCCTTCTCCTGGTTCAGCACCTTCAGTTGAGCCTGCTGCGCGGCAACGTTCGCCTGGGCGACGGCGACTGCGGCTTCGGTCGCCTTCAGCGTCTGCACGTCGACTGTGCCTCTCTGTTGCGGCAACCACCCGTCTCTTACCAGGGGATGGTCGCGATCCCACGTAACGCGCGCCAGTTCCTGATTGGCTTCGGCCTGATGCAGCGCCGCTTGGAGCTGGACCAGCGTCGCCTCCGCCTGGGCGATCTGGTGGTCGAGTTCGGGCGCGACGATGGTCGCGAGGAGATCGCCTGCCTTCACATGGTCACCGATATCGACGCTGCGATGGTCGATGTACCCGCTGGCGCGTGCAAAGACGTTTGCCGCAGCGAAGGCGGTCGTGGTGGCGGGCAGCCGCACCGACCTTTCTTCGCCGACGGCGCGCACGTCGGCCACCCGAACGGTCGGGACGACCGAGAGCCTGAGGTCGGCGGCGTCCTTCGCCGCGCCGCTGCGCTCGTGCAACTGCCAGGTGCCGACCCCGATGGCAGACGCCAGCACGGAGAGGAGGGTCACGGCCAGAAGTGCCGGGGTACTGGTCATGGCAATTGCTCCTTGAAGACGCCGCCCCTCGCATTGGCTCCGGCGCGCAGCCAGGCGAACAGGCAGGGCACCACCAGCAACGTCGTCGGCGTGGCGAACAACAGGCCGCCGATCACGGCACGGGCCAGCGCCGCGTTCTGTTCCTCGCCGGCGCCGCCGATCGCCATCGGGATCATGCCGACGATCATGGCGGCGGCGGTCATCAGGACCGGGCGGATGCGGGTGTGGCCGGCTGCGATGGCGGCGGCGCGTGCGTCGAGGCCGGCGTCGCGCTGTTCGCGGGCAAAAGTGACGAGCAGGATCGAGTTCGCCGACGCGACGCCCACCGCCATGATGGCCCCCATCAGCGAGGGCACGCTCAGTGTCGTGCCGGTGGCGAAGAGCATGACGACAATGCCGCAGAGCGTCGCCGGCAGGGCGAGCAGGACCACGAAGGGATCGCCGAAGTTCTGGTAGTTCACCACCATCAGCAGGTAGACGAGCACCGCTGCGAACAGCAGCCCGGCACCCAGGTTGCGAAAAGCGAGGTCCATGCTCTGGATCTGGCCGACAATCTCTATCCTGTTGCCGGGAGCCATCTGCTTCTGGAGTTCGGAAACGGCGGCGCGGAT
Organism: Reyranella sp.; assembly: GCF_965279625.1. Taxonomy (GTDB): domain Bacteria; phylum Pseudomonadota; class Alphaproteobacteria; order Reyranellales; family Reyranellaceae; genus Reyranella. Next base: position 1,958,674 of record NZ_OZ257251.1, on the reverse strand, counting down.
GTCGTCGGCGACCCGTCCCAGGTCGCGGCCCTGGACGCCGGCATAGACTTCGTAGACCGGCTGGATGTTCGCCTGGTTGGCGTTGGTCGGCACGCTCTGGCGCGTGAAGGTCGCGACGTTGCTGAGGAGACCCGGCACCGGCACGCCACCGACCGCGGGACCGTTGGCGACCGCCGTCGACACGGGCGTGTTGCCGAGATCGTTGAGCGAGGCGACCTGGGCCTCGGGCGTCTGCACCGCGATGTAGTAGGGGATGCCGGATTTGGGGTCGGTCCAGAAGTTCGGCGTCACCTGCTCCGAGGAGCTCAGACTGATGTTAATGTTGCTCCCGATCGTGCTGGTGTTGAGCCCGAGTTCCGCCGCGCGTGTGCGATCGATCCGGGCAAGGAAGGAAGGCGCGTCAGTCTCCTGCTGGAGGTGCACGTCGACGATGCCGTGGATCGCCGCGAGCCGCTTCTGGATCTCGCGGGCGACACGAAGGTTGTTTGTGCGGTCGTAGCCGACGGTGCGAACGTTGATCTGCGCTGGCAATCCGAAGTTCAGGATCTGCGTGACCATGTCGGCCGGCTGGAAATAGAAGACCGCCTCGGGAAACGCGACAGGCAGTTCCCGCCGCAGACGGCTCACATATTCCGCGGTCGGTGCATGGCCCTCCTTCAGGGCGACCTGCACGGTGCCGTCGTTCACCCCGATGGTCGATCCGTCGCTGAAGGCCAGATTGTAGGGCCGCGCCGGGAGGCCGATATTGTCGACGATCAGGTCGAGATCATGGGCGGGGATGATCTCGCGAATCTTGTTCTCGACGGCCTGGAAGAGCCCTTCGGTCGCCTCGATGCGCATGCCGGCGGGGCCGCGGACATGGAGCTGAAGGCGGCCGGCGTCGATCACCGGAAAAAAGTCGCGGCCGACCACCGCGAAGACCGCGGCGCCGGAGCCGACCACGAGGACCGCGACCAGGAGGACGGCGACGGGGCGACCGATCAGTTCTTCGAGCAGAAGGGCGTAGCGCTTACGCAGCCGTTCGAAGCCGGCGTCGAAAGCGCCATGGATCCGGGCAAAGACGCCAGATGCCTCGCCCGGCGCGGCATGGTGCTCGCCCCGGAGCAGCAGGCCGATCGTGATGGGCGTCAAGGTCCGCGACAGGCCGTAGGACGCCAGCATGGCGAACACCACGGCGAGGCCGAGCGGCGTGAACAGGAACTTGGCGGGGCCGTCGAGGAAAACGACGGAGGTGAACACGCAGCTGATCGCAAGCGTCGAAACCAGGGTCGGAATGGCGATGCCGGCCGCCCCATGCAGGGTTGCCAGCGGCAGGCCCATCTTCTCCTCGGTCAGGAGGCGATGGGTGTTCTCGATGGTGACCGTGGAATCGTCGACCAGGATGCCGATCGCCAACGCCAGCCCGCCCAGGGTCAGCGTGTTGATCGTCTCGCCGAGGAAGTACAGCGCCACCAGCGAGGCGAGGATCGACAGCGGGATCGAGATCATCACGACCAGCGTCGATCGCCAGGAACCGAGGAACAGCAGGATCATGGCTGCGGTCAGCGCGGCGGCAATGGCGCCTTCGCGGAGCACGCCATACAGCGCGTCGCGTACGAAAACCGACTGGTCGAACAGTTCATGGATCTCCATACCCGGCGGCGCGGACTTGCGGATCGTCTCGAGCGCCTCCTTGACCCGATTCACCACCTCCAGGGTCGAGGCGTTGCCGTTCTTGATGATGCTCAGCAGCACGGAGTGCTTGCCGTCCTGACGCACCATGTTCTGCTGCACCAGCCAGCCGTCGTGGACCTGGCCTACGTCCTTCACGAACACGGTCGCGCCGTTCACCACCTTGACCGGGATGTCGTTTAGCTCGTCGATCGTCGACGGCATTCCGTTCGTGCGCACGAGGTACTGGGTGTCACCGATCTTCGCGGTACCGGATGGCAGGGTGAGATTCTGCGCATTGACCGCAGCTACGACGTCGAGCGGCGTCAGTCCCCGCGCCACGAGCTTCGCAGGATCGATGTCGACCATGATCTGGCGGTACTTGCCGCCCGCCGGTGTCGGCAGGGTGAGGCCCGGAATCGGCGCGAGCTGCTGGCGCACGCGGTAAATGCCGTAATCATAGAGTTGCTGCTCATTCAGCGTGTCAGAGCTCAGCGCGATCTGCAGGACCGGCACGCTGGAGGCATTGAACTGCACGACGACGGGCGGCTGGATACCGGCCGGCATCAGCGCGCGGATCGTGTTGGTCGCCGCGACGATCTGCGAGATGGCGAGGTCGAGATTGACGTCCTGCTGGAAGTACACCTTCTGTACCGACAAGCCCGCCAGCGTCTGCGCTTCGATGTTGCGGATGCCGTTCACGTTGCCGCTGATGGCGTACTGGCTGTAGGTCGTGACCCGCTGCTCCATCTCCGGCGTGCTGAGACCGGAGTAGCTCCAGATCACCGTGACGACCGGAATGCGAATCTCGGGAAAGATGTCCGTCCGCATCGAATGAGCGGCGATACCGCCCAGGAAGACGATCAGCGTCGCCACGACGTAGTAGGTGTACGGAAAGCGCAGCGCGAACCGGACGATGCTCATCGGATCCTCTCGCGCGCGATCCGGTGCCTCAAGACGTGGGCGGCCGGACGGGGCGGGGCGAACGGCGGCATGGAGGGCATCGGCGCTATCCTTCTCGGCATTGGCCTGTCGCTGCCAATAGACGCCGCCGGGCGCCGTCTTCATATCCATACGAGCAGTTGCGGGGCCTATACCAAGGTATGGAAGGACGGCTCGCCTCTCTCGACGTACTGCAGCTATGTGGATGTCAGCTTTTGCAGATGGAACTGGCCGACGTTGCGGTCTCTCAACGAACCGCCTCGCGCTTCTGTCGTAACGTCTCGAACCGGTCATCGCGCAGGCGCGTCAGGTCGTACGGGTTCTCGTCCCTTAGAGCCGGCGGCAACAGCACGGCCGGAACATTCTGGTAGGATACGGGCCGCAGGAAGCGGTCGATCGCGGAACTGCCCACCGATGTGAAGCGGCTGTCGCTCGTTGCCGGAAACGGGCCGCCATGATTGGTGGCTGAGGTGAACTCGACCGCCGCATTGGAGAAGGCGTTCGCTATGATGCGGCCAGCCTTGCGCTCCAGGACCGGCATCAGCGCCTTCGCCAGGGCGGTGTCCTCGGCATCCATCTGAAGCGTCATCGTGAGTTGGCCGGGCAGGCGCTCGGCGACCCGGACCATGTCGCTGAACTGGCTGCATCGGACCAACAAGGCGGCCGGGCCGAACATTTCCTCCGCCAGCGTGATGTCGGCCAGTAGGGCGTCGGCGTTGATCTCGAACAGGAGCGCCTGGCCGTCATTCTTCCCGGAGGGCGCCCCGCCGGAGGCAATGACCGGGGCGGCCGCGCGTTGCCGCTCGGTGCGGCGGCCATAGGCGTCGTGAATGCCGGGACTCAGCATCGTAGCTGCCGGCTTGGCCGAGACCGCGTCCTGCAGTGCCGAGCGCATGGCCTCGAACCCGTTTCCCTCGAGGGCGATGAGCACGCCGGGCTTGAGGCACATCTGGCCGACACCCGCAGCCACCTGTTCGGCGAAGCGGACCGCAAGCGCTTCGCCCCGGGTCGCCACCACGTGCGGCAACACAAAGTTGGGATTTACGCTCGTCATCTCGGTGAAGACGGGGATCGGCTCGGGGCGCTGCTGTCCCCGGCGGACCAGCGCCATGCCGCCGGCCTGCGAGCCGGTGAAGGCCACCGCCTTGATGGCGGGATGGTCGACGAGCGCTTCGGCAGCCGCGTTACCGGCGCCGACGATGAGGGAGAACACGCCTTCGTGCAGGCCGAAGTCGGCGACAGCTTTCTGGAGGACGCGACCCACGAGTTCGGACGTCCCGAGATGCGAGAAATGCGCCTTCACGATCACCGGACAGCCGGCCGCGAGGGCCGACGCGGTATCGCCGCCTGCCACCGAGTAGAGCAGGGGAAAATTGCTCGCGCCGAACACCACGACCGGCCCCAGTGCAATCTTGTGCAGCCGCATGTCCGGGCTTGGCGCGGCTTTCTTCGAGTCGGCGGAGACGATGGTCGCGCGGCGCCAGAGGCCTGAGCGCACGACCGAGGCGAAATGGCGAACCTGCGCGGCGGTTCGTGCCTGTTCGCCCTGAATCCGTGCCTTGGGAAGCCCTGTCTCCGACATGGTCCTGTCGACCAATTCGTCGCTGAGCGCCAGGAGATTGGTGGCAATCGCCTCGAGAAACGTTGCCCTGAGTTCCGGATCGGTTCGGCTGTAGGAGTCGTATGCGGTGTCGGCCAGGCAGCAGGCGCGATCTACGTCGGCGGCCGTCGCACCGCCGAAGGAAGGCTCGATAGGCGCGCCGAGCGTGGGATCGAAGGCGTTGAGCGATGGGGCGGCGCCATGAAGCGCCGACTGTCCGATCAACATGTTTCCCTGAACAGGCATGGTGCAGCTCCACGATAAACTGTGAGGGACGACCTCCGGCTCGGAGGTCGCTTCCCTAGTTGAAAGTGAAGGGGTGGGGAGTGCGCCGGTATTGCACCTAGGTGTCGTCGATACCTTCGTGCCATCGATTCTCCTGCCATCGATCGGCACGTCAGTGCTCGAAATAGAGAGTGAGGAGGCAGCATGGAGCAGCTCAGGATCGATCGAGGCAACCCGGCCCTCTGGATCGCGACATTCGAAAATCCGCCGATAAACCTCATCGACCCCGACACGATCGTCGAGCTGCAAGCCCTGCTGGCGGAGCTGGAGACCGATGCCGATGTGAAGGTAATCGTCTTCCGCAGCGCCGATCCCGACTTCTTCCTCGCTCATTGGGATGTCCTGGCCGACAAGAGGCGGACGGCGGAGATGCCACCGGGGCCGTCAGGCCTCCATCCATGGCTCGATGTCCTCGTCCGTATCTCCCGGGCACCTGTCGTCTCGATCGCCGAGATTCGGGGGCGCGCGCGGGGAGCGGGCAGCGAGTTTGCTCTGGCTTGCGACATGCGCTTCGCCAGCCTCGAGCGCGCGATCCTGGGCCAGTTCGAGGTCGGCGTCGGCGCCGTGCCTGGCGGCAATCCCATGGTACGGCTCGCCGGACTGATGGGACGCGGGCGCGCGATGGAGGTCGTGCTGGGCGCGGATGACTTTTCGGGCGCCGTCGCGGAGCGCTACGGGTACGTCAATCGTGCCCTGCCCGATGCTGAGCTGCCGGCGTTCGTCGACGGCCTCGCCCAACGCCTGGCCGGCTTCGAGAAGCACGCGATCGTCCATGCCAAGTCGCTGCTCGACCTTGCGTCGCTGCCGCCAGATGCAGCCTTTCCGCCGGCCCTGGCGGCTTTCTTCCAGTCGGTCGCCCGTCCCGGCGCGCAGGCGCGCATGGCAAGGTTGCTGGCCCAAGGACTTCAGCGGCGAACCGCCGTCGAGCTCTCCCTCGGGAAAGCAGTGGTCGAGTGACAGGGGGTGACCGGTTGCCTCCGGGCCGGGACCGGCTCGCCGCTCAACGCGCTCTGGCCGGGCCGGAAGCCAGGGTGTCGTTCGGCGTACCGCATCGGCGCAGCACGGCAATGGCTGCGCCGCCGATGCCCGCCTGAAGGTCGGCGGTGATCTCGAACGCCGGCGTTGCGCTGGAGGAGGGAGAGTCCTCCAGCGTGTGCAGCCTCATCGTGAAGTGCCTCCCGTTCTGCAACGAGGTGACAAGCGACGCCGACAGGACCGGCACAGGCCCGTCGGCTGCGTTCGCCACCACCACGAAATCATCGGCAAAAAGGAGGCGAGCGGCATACCGCCTTCCGTCGATGTCGATCACGACATCGGGGGCCAACTCGACGGGACTCGACTGCGCCGACCGGAAAGGACCGGGTTCCGGAGGATAGAGTCTTAGCTGCAAGCCGCTCTTCCGCTCGGTCGGCTCGCACGACAACACCATGACGTCGACGTCGAGGTCGGTGATAGCGGTTTCGATGAAGGCATAGGTCGGCGAATCGACGTCGCGTTCGAGTTGCCAGCCCCGACCCGGTTCATCAGCGCTGGCGTGGCCTGCGGAGAGGCAAGACAGGGCGGCCAACAGTGCAACCATGGAGAAGACGGGGCGCATGGATCAGCGCAAGCCGGTCGGCTTGTCTGGCGTGGGCTCCAGGAACGACACCGCGTCGCTTCCGGGGAAGCTGTCGGACAGGGCGGAATCGAGCTTGCGATCCATCGTCTCGGCGGGCGTTTCTACAGCGGCGGGGAGCGCGTCCCGGCTGGAAGTATGATCGCGCCGATGCTTCAGCGCCTGCAGCGTTCGCTCTCGGTCGCGAATCTCGATCCGGAGTCGTTCAGCCTTGGTCATCGATGGCCTCCTGAATGCTCGATTCGGTCCGAGCTAGACGATCGTCGTGGCGATGCCGATTTTGCCCTTCAACGCCTTCGAGTACGGGCAGACCTCGTGTGCGCCGTCCACCAACTCCTGCGCAAGCTTGCGATCGATGTCTGGCAGGCTGACGTTGAGGCGCGCGCTCAGCGAGTAGCCGTCGCTCCCCAGGTTGAGGTCGATCTCGGCGTCGATCGCGAGATGCTCGATCCGCACCTTCTTCTCGCGGGCCACGAGCATGATGGCGCCCTCGAAACAGGCGGACCAGCCGGCGGCCAGGAGCTGCTCGGGGTTGGTCCCGGTACCGGGGCCACCCGGCACCGAGAGCCTGACGTCGAGGCGACCGTCGCTGCTGCGCGCCTCGCCCTTTTCGCGGCCGCCGACGGTGTGGACCTTCGCTGTGTAGACGGTCTTCGTGGTGGACTTGGTCATCGGATGCTCCTGGAAGGCTGGTGGTCGAGCCGGTCACGTCCTGCCCCTTGAAGACTGGGGCATGGCCGGAGCGTGATCCATTATGCGAAGGTATGGACTGGCTCCTTCCTTGGTGTGAGAGGAGTGAATGGGCGAAGCGCGGGCTCCTGGTCGGCCCTCAACGTCGGCGGTGCGCCAGTGTGCGTCCGAGGAAACCGAGCATCAGTGCGCCGATTTCCGCCGCATGCGTCTCCAGCGCAAAGTGGCCGGCATCGACGAAGCGGATTTCGGCGTCGGGCACGTCGGTGCGAAAGGCGAGTGCCCCCGCCGGTATGAAGTGTGCATCGTTGCGGCCCCACACCGCCAGCAGAGGCGGCCGATGCTTGCGGAGATAGGCCTGGAAGGCCGGATAGAGTGCCACGTTGCTGCGATAGTCGAGGATCAGGTCGAGCTGGATCTCCGACCGGCCGGGGCGGGCCATATAGGCGATGTCGAGTGTGTAACCGTCGGGAGATACGCTCGTCCGGTCGGAACCGTCGAAATACTGCCAGTTCCGGATCATGTCCGGGCTCAGGGACACGCGGCAGGCTTCACGATGCGCAGCGGTCGGCTCGCGCCAGTAAGCCTGCCAGATGCCCCACGAGTTGCCGAACCCTTCGAGATAGGCGTTGCCGTTCTGGCTGATGAGGGCCGTCACGCGTTCGGGATGCTTCGACGCGACCCGCAGGCCGACCGGTGCGCCGTAGTCGAAGATGTACAGGGCGTAGCGATCGAGCTGAAGCGCCTCCAGGAAGCGATCGATCACGTCCGCCAGATTGTCGAACGTGTAGTCGAACTGGCCACGCGGAGGCGCCGAAGTGTTGCCGAAGCCGGGCAGGTCGGGCGCGATGACGCGATAGTCGCGCGCCAGAAGGGGAATCAGATCGCGGAACATGTGACTTGCCGTCGGAAATCCGTGAAGCAGGACGACGACCGGGCCGTCGGGAGGGCCGGCTTCCCGATAGAAGATCTCGACGTCGCCGACCTGCCGGGTGCGATACGCTGTGCTCATGGATCGAACCTCATGATGTCGCTGCGTTTGGGGACGCCGGTGGCGCGTCCGCTAGGCGCGATCGAAAGCGGCGACGAGCTCGTCGGTCGTCAGAATCGCGTGGGCAAAGCTCGGGCCGTTGATCTCATGGGCCGCGTGCATGGCTTCCCGGCTGTAGGCCGCGGTCGCATCGCGCACCAGGGTGACGTGGTAGCCCAGCTCGGTGCCGAAGCGGCCGGTGCATTCGACGCAGGTATTGGCGATCATGCCGATCACCACGATACGCTCGATGGCGAACTGCTTCAGCATGTAGTCGAGGTCGGTGTTGGCGAAGCCGCTCGAGTTCCAATGCTCCTTGATCAGAATGTCGCCGGGCTGAATCTGGAAATCGTCGTGGAACGTTCCGCCCCAGGTCCCCTTGGCAAAGCCCTGGCGCTTGGCCGTACGAAGCTGCGTGTGCGTGGGATGCAGAAAACCTTCGTAGTCGCCAAGCTGCCACCGGCGATGCGGCACGAAGAAGATCCTGATGCCAGCCTTCCGGGCAGCGGCAACGACGGCGCGCAGATGCTCGAGCAGCCGCACTTCCTCAGCCACCTTCTGGGCCATGGGCCAGTACTTGCCGCCTTCCGACAGGAAGTCGTTGTAGGGATCGACCAGCAGCACTGCGGTCGATGCCGATGGATAGGCGTTGGCGATTTCCTGGGTCATGCTCCGGCTTTCCTGGTGAAGAGTTGGCACCAGCCATCAGGGCTGATCTCGCCCTGCACGAACCTGCAGCCGTGTGGCGGCTGGAAGTGAATGCAGCCCACGCAATGCTGACTGCCCTTGGCCGTGCCCTGGTACCGGGCATCGGCCTGGCTGAGTTTCTGGAACGCGAGGCCGGGGCGGTCGACACCCGCGACCACAATCGACAGGCCGATCGATGCGTTGCCGAGAAGCGCGCGCCGCGAGGGTCGGTGCTTTGTCATGGCCGAACCTTCAGCGCCGGCCGTACGCCGCGAACACGGAGTCCTTGGCCTCCACGAGCTTGTGGCAGGCAGCGCCGCAATCCGTGCCACGGCCGTCGGGCTGGAAGGAGCCCGATGTCGCGTCGTAGTTGAACTGGGCATAACCCCAGCCCGCCGTCGCAGCGAAGCGCCGGCTGTCCTTCACCATGAAGTCGATGAATTGGAGCGGTCCGGCGACCTGCGCCGGGGTGGGCGAGTCCGGGTTCTGGACCGACTTCCACATGATCTTCGCCATCCTGGCGCCGTCCGGAAAGGCACGGCCATTGGCCGGCCCACCCGCCCGGTAGGCGTCGATCATGGCGCGGTCGCCAACGACGACCTTGAGCAGATCATCGACCTGGCTGACCGAGATGACCTGCCAGTCCTCGTATCCCTTGAACTCGTCGAACCGCAGACCATCGGGAACCTGGAGGCTGTATTTCTGTGCCCCTGTGTCCTGTGCAATGAGGCTGCGGCCTTCAAAGGAGATCAGCCCGACCGCGGTGATCGACAAGGTCAGCGCCAGCAGCTTCTTCATGGCCCGCTCCCGTTGTGGTGTTGGTGGCCAGAAGATGTGGCGGAGACGAGTGGCGGGCTATTGCACGATGGTATTGCGGCGGAGGGGGCTGCTCGATTTAACAACTTTTGACGACGATTGATTGGCTGTTCGGCTTCGAGAGCCGCAGGCTGCGCAGACACCGTGCAAGAGCCAAAGTCCCGGCCCGTCGTGGTTAGGGGGGATTCGGGACGGCCGGGAGACGGTGCTGCGCAACCCAGGAGAATCCATCATGCGACCCTCGTCCTATCCGGCGCCCAGCGCGGGCCGCCCCTCGGCCATGGCAGGCAGTATCGGGTCCGTCGCGCCGTGCATCGTCTTCATCGTCGCAGAGGACCCCTCTGCCTGCCGAGGCATGGCCGCCACGCTCGACGACATGGGCTGGCGGGTTCGGGAGATTGCCTCCGCCGAAGCCCTGCTCTCGGAGCCCGAATGCAGCGTGCCAAGCTGCCTGGTGCTCTACGAGCTGGCCATGCCGCAACATCTCGCGGACGAGCGTGCAGAAACGCCGGTCATCTGCGTTACCGGTCACGCGGACGTTCTGGGCACGGTTCAAGCCATGCGGGCAGGCGCCGTCGACGTCCTGGCCAAGCCCCTCCGCCAGGACGCCCTGATCGCCTCGGTCGAGCTGGCATTGGAACGGAGCAAGGACCTGCTGGTACAGCACAGGGAGGACAAGGCGCTGCGAGGCCGCTACGCTTTGCTCAGCCAGCGCGAACGTCAGGTCATGTCGCTGGTCGTGTCGGGCCTCTTGAACAAGCAGATCGGTGGCGAGCTGGGGATCAGCGAAATCACGGTGAAGGCGCATCGCGGCAAGGTGATGCGCAAGATGAACGTCCGAACCCTGGTGGCTCTCGTGAACAGCGCGGGCAAGCTCAAGCTTGAGTCGTACACAGGCCAGGGCCGCATGAAACAGGTTCAGTCGGCGTCGCCCGCCGCGAGTTCCTCGATCAGCGCCTTGGCCTGGCGCAGGTCGGACGTTTCAAATCCCTCGATGAACCGGCCGTAGATCGGCGAGAGAAGCACACGAGCCTCGCGCCGAAGTCCGTCGCGATGGTACCGACGGCACAGGCTGAGAGCCGTCCGCAACTCCCACGACAGGGCTTCCTGTCGGCGGGCCCAGTCGAGCGATTCCAGGAACAGTTCCTCGGCGGTGCGGTACTCCGTTGGACCGCCCTTGGCCTGGAGAAGTTCACCCTTGATCCGCAGGACTTCGGGGATGCACCAGTATTCCTCGTCCCGCCGGCACATGCCGAGAGCCTTCTCGATCACATCGAGGCCCTCGTCGAGTCGTCCTGCGATACGCAAACCGTCGGCATACTCGGCGAACACCCAGGTGTGCCGGAGTGAGAAGCGGTTCTCGGGCAAACCAGCCAGGGTCGCCTTCAGCAGGTCGAGCCCGTCGGCGACATTGCCCTGCTTGATGTGCAGGATTCCCTGGAAGCACTTGCCCCAGGCGTGCCAGATCGGCAAGCCATCGCGCGCCGAGCGCTTCAGCAGCAGGTCGATATACTGCTGGGCGCCGTGCAGGTCGCTTGCCAGCAACGACAGCAGGCAGGCGCCTTTGGTCAACGAATTGCAGAGTGTCATCGTGTGGTCGAAGGCCTGGGCCTCCTCGACATTTGTCGCGTTCATCGCCATGGCCTGGCTGGCGTAGCCTTGCAGCCACAGGATCGAGACCAGGAAATTGCGGGCCGTTATCTTCTGGTCGAACTGGAAGCGGATGATATGGGCGCGATGGACGGGCGCGACGTAGTTGTCGAGCATGTACTCGATCTGCCGGCGGGCCGTGCCCTGGTCGCCGAGAAAGTGGATCGTGAAGCCCCGCATGCGTTCCCCCGTCAGGGGATCGACAGGATCGCGTGACTCCTTCGAGACTTCGCAGAACCGGTCGGCGAGGGCCAGGGCGTCGCGGAAGGCGCCGCAATTGTGGGCGAGGCACCATAGGCACCACAGGACACGGAGCTTGTAGTCGGTATCGTTGAGATCGTCGGCGATCCTCAGCGCTTCGTTCAGCGCGGTCTCGATCTCCGGACCGGACGCCTCGATGTTGAGGAGTACGGCACCCAGCGCATGTTGGAACTGGAGTTCCAGGCGGGGATTGCGCTGTGCGCGCGAGGTCAACACCGACAACGACTGGGCGACGCGTGACCGGCACTCGTTCATGAGCGACAGGTGCATCCAGAGCGGCAGGGCGGCCTCGGTAAGCGCCACGCCCAGCATCGGATCGCCGTTGACCGAGAAGGCCCAGTCGAGGGCCCTTCGCACGTTGTCGATCTGGCGCGCGTAGGTCGAGAGCCAATCCCGGAGCTCCATCGTCTCGGCATCGCCGCCGGCGCGCACCAGGACCACGCGATAGTGCTCGGCGTGGCAACGGGCGGTCGTCGCGAGTTCTCCGCATTCGACAAGCTTCTCCATCGCATAGGCACGCGTGGTGTCGAGCAGGCGATAGATCGGCGTTCGTTCCTTGGAATTCACCGAGATGAGTGACTTGGCGACCAGGTCGGCCAGGGCACGGACAATATCCGAGGCCATGTCGTTGTGCCCGATGGCGACGGCCTGGGCGGCCTCGAGCGTGAAACCGCCGACGAATATGGCGAGCCGTCGCAGCACGGCCTGCTCCGTGCCATCCAGGTACTGGTAGCTCCAGTCGAGTGCGGCGGTCAGCGTGCGATGCCGGGGAAGCGCCGTGCGCCGGCCCTGCATCAGAAGCCGGAAGCGATCGTCCAGTTGGGTGGCGAGCTCATGCAAGCCGAATGTGTGCACGCGGCTGGCGGCCAGTTCGATGGCGAGCGCCATACCGTCGAGCTTGCGGCAGATGTTCGATACGATCGGTATGGTTTCATCGGTGACTTCGAAGGACTCGGCGCTCGACGAGGCGCGTTCGATGAAGAGCTCGACGGCCGGGAATGCCATCGCCTGGCGGGCGGTCAGCACGGCGGTCTCGGGAGGCGTTTCCAGCGGATCGAGGTTCAGGACATTCTCGCCTTCGGCTCGCAGCGGTTCGCGGCTCGTGGCGAGGACGCGCGTCTCGCTGGTTCCGCGCAGGATCGCTTCTGCAAGCGCCGCGGCCGTCCCCAGGACGTGCTCGCAACTATCGAAGATGAGCAGCAGCCGGCGGTCGCGCAGGAAAGTGACCAGTTCCGAAATCGGATCGTCCGCGACCACCGCCAGGCCGAGTGCTGATGCCACGACGCTCGACAGCACGATCGAGCTCGAGACGGGGGCGAGATCGATCAAGACGATGCCATCGGGATAGAGATCCGCAATTCCGTCGGCGAGGCTCAGCGCAACCGTGGTCTTGCCGATTCCCCCGGGACCGACAATCGTAAGCAGCCTGCGATGTTGCAGGCGCTTGCTCACCTCGGCAACGACGCCGGCCCGGCCGATCACCCGCGCGATCGGCTTGGGGAGCTGCAGCATCCGCTCGGCCGCGACCGACACGACTTCGATCGCCGGTGCGATCGGTGTCGCCGATGGCGTGACGGGGGCCACGAAGCGATAGCCGCGGCCGGGCACCGAGATGATGTAGCGGGCGGTGTCCCGACCGTCCTTCAGTGCCTTGCGAAGAGCCGCTACCTGGGCACGAAGATTGCCCTCTTCGACGATGATCCTGGGCCACGCGCGCGCGAGCAGCTCGTCCTTCGTCAGGAGTTCGCCTGGGCGCTCGGTCAGTGCGATCAGGATTTCGAGGGCACGGCTCCCGAGGCGCACTTCCTCCGTCCCGCGCAGCAGGAGCTGACGCTCCGGCTGCAGCCGAAAGGGTCCGAAGGTGATCTCGCGCGCTTTATGCTGGCTCGAGACGTCGGGCGGCGCACTCGTTGGCAAATCCACGATCCATGATGAAGGCACTGATTATCAACCGCGCGCGCCCTGCGATAAAGTACGCCTTTTCTTTGGATTTTATCCGGAGGGCTACCGGCCTCGCCGTCGTCAGCCTCCTGGCACGGAGACACTGGAAACAGCGCCCTGGGTACGAAAGCCAGCAGACCGGGCTGGACAGTAGTCCATCCGTCCAAGGTCGAACGTTGAACGAAGGTGTCGTCGACACCATGGTCCAATCGACTTGGGCGGCGATCGATTTCATCTCCTTGGCATTGCGAAGGAGAGCAATGATGGAATCGGAAAAGAAGGTTGCGGTCGTCACGGGAGCCTCCCAGGGAATTGGCGAGGCCCTGGTGAAGGCCTATCGGCAGCGCGGCTATCGCGTGGTTGCGACGGCACGTTCGATCGGATCCACGAGCGATCCGGATGTCCTCGCGGTGCCGGGCGACATCTCGGACGTCAGCACCGGCGAACGGGTCATCGCCGAGGGCATGAAGCGGTTCGGCCGGATCGACACCCTGGTCAACAACGCCGGCCTCTTTCTCGCCAAGCCGTTCACGCGCTACAGCGAAGCCGACTACCAGGCCGTCATGGGCGTGAACGTTGCGGGCTTCTTCGGCATTACCCGGCCCGCGATCGCCCAGATGGAGAAGCAGGGCGGCGGCCTCGTGGTGCAGATCACCACGACCCTGGTGGAACACGCCGATTCGCACGTTCCGTCGGTGCTGGCCTCGCTGTCGAAGGGCGGCCTGAGCGCCGCGACGCGTTCCCTCGCGATCGAATATGCAAAGCGCAGCATACGCGTGAACGCCGTATCGCCCGGCATCATCCGCACGCCCATGCATCCGCCGGAGAGCCATACCGCGCTCGATGCGCTCCACCCGGTCGGGCATATGGGCGACGTCTCCGACATCGTCGGCGCCGTTCTGTACCTGGAGGGAGCGCCCTTCGTCACCGGCGAGATCCTGCATGTCGACGGTGGCCAGAGCGCCGGCCGCTGAGGAGCATTGCCATGCCGATCGTCCTCATCCAGGTGACGAGAGAAGGCAATACGCCCGGCGCGGAATCCGTCACGGCCGCCGAGAAGGCGGCCCTGATCGCAGGCGCGACAGAGCTGCTCACCAGGGTGCTGAACAAGCCGCCCGAAGCGACCTTCGTCGTCATCGAGGAAGTGGCGCTCGAGAACTGGGGATGGGGCGGCCTCCCGGTTGCCGACTTCCGGCGGCGGCGCAGCGGCGATCAGGCAACGAAGAGCAAGTGAATGGTCGCCTCCTACGAAATCGTCGAGCACGAGTACGATGTCCTGATCGTCGGCGCCGGTGGCGCCGGCCTTCGGGCCGCGCTGGGCATGGCCTCCTCTGGGCTCAAGACGGCCTGCGTGACCAAGGTGTTTCCCACGCGCAGCCATACGGTCGCCGCGCAAGGCGGCATGGCGGCCGCCCTGGGGAACATGGGCGACGGCGATAACTGGCGTTTCCACATGTACGACACGGTCAAGGGCTCCGACTGGCTCGGCGATCAGGACGCCATCGAATACATGTGCCGTGAAGCCATCTCGGCGGTCGTCGAACTCGAGCATTATGGCGTGCCGTTCTCGCGGACGCAGGATGGCAGGATCTACCAGCGTCCGTTCGGCGGCCAGACGCTGGAGTATGGCAAGCGAATGGCCCAGCGCACGGCCGCGGCGGCCGACAGGACCGGTCACGCAATCCTGCATACGCTCTATCAGCAGTGCCTGAAGCACGGTACGCAGTTCTTCGTCGAGTACATCGCGCTCGATCTCCTGATGGACGAGGATGGCGCCTGTCACGGGATGCTCGCCTGGGATCTGGCGGATGGCCGCCTGCATCGCTTCCTGGCCCACCGCACGGTACTGGCGACCGGCGGCTATGGGCGCGCCTACTTCTCCTGTACGGCGGCGCACATCTGTACCGGCGACGGCAATGCGATGGCGCTGCGTGCCGGCCTGCCGCTCGAGGACATGGAGTTCACGCAGTTCCATCCGACGGGCATCTACGGCTCGGGCTGCCTGATCACCGAAGGGGCGCGCGGCGAGGGCGGATACCTGACCAATGCGACAGGCGAGCGGTTCATGGAGCGGTATGCGCCGACGGCCAAGGATCTTGCCGGCCGCGACGTCGTTTGCCGGGCGATGACGATCGAGATCAACGAAGGGCGAGGCTGTGGGCCGAAGAAGGATCACATCCTCCTTCATCTGGAACATTTGCCGCCGGAACTGCTGCACCAGCGACTACCAGGCATCAACGAGACCGCCAAGATTTTCGCCGGGGTCGATCTGACGCGCCAGCCGATCCCCGTGCTGCCCACCGTCCACTACAACATGGGCGGCGTCCCGACCAACATACACGGCGAGGCGGTGACGCTGCGCGACGGCGATCCGGAAGCCGTCGTGCCCGGACTGATGGCGATCGGCGAGGCGGCCTGCGTGTCGGTCCATGGTGCCAACCGGCTGGGTTCGAACTCCCTGCTCGATATTGTGGTGTTCGGCCGCGCGGCCGCGCATCGCGCGGTCGCATGCGTCCGTCCCGGCGAACGCCTAGCCGCGCCGCCGGCGCAGGCGACGGAACGGGCCATAGATCGCCTCGACCGGCTGCGCTGGGCGAAGGGCAAGCGCTCGGCCGGTGCAATCCGCCTCGCCCTGCAGCAGGCCATGCAAAGGTACTGCGCGGTTTTCCGCGATGGTCCGCTACTCGACGAGGGTGCCGTCGCATTGAACGGCGTGGTGGGCTCTCTGCAGGGCGAACTTGGACTTGCCGACCGGTCCATGATCTTCAACACCGATCTCGTCGAGGCGCTGGAACTCGACAATATGATGTCGCAAGGGCTCGTGAGCCTGCACTCGGCGATCGGCCGGACCGAGAGCCGGGGCGCCCACGCCCGGGAGGATTTCCCCGAACGCGACGATGCGAACTGGCTGAAGCATACGCTGGCCTGGCTGCGGCCCGACGGCAGCGTGCGGCTGGCCTACCGGCCGGTGCACCTGAAGCCGCTCAGCAATGACGTGGCCCCCATCCCCCCGAGCAAGCGCGTCTACTAACCATACGAAGGTATCGACCATACCTTCGTTCAATCGATCCGTGACCGTCTCAGGTTCATCGTTCCGGCCTCTGCAGCAGGAGGCGAACATGAGCCTGAGCGTCAAGGTGAACGGCAAGAAGCACAATGTAGACGTGGACGACGACACGTCGCTGCTCTGGGTGTTGCGGGACGTGCTCGGCATGACCGGCACCAAGTTCGGGTGCGGCAAGGCGCTCTGTGGCGCCTGTACCGTGCATGTCGATGGCGTTGCGACCCGCTCCTGCGTGACACCGGTTGCCAGCGTCGGAACGTCGGAGATCACGACCATCGAAGCGGTCGGTGCAACGGACGCGGGCGCGCGCGTGCAGACGGCGTGGCTCGATGTCGAGGTGGTCCAGTGCGGATACTGCCAGTCGGGACAGATCATGTCCGCGGCCGCACTGCTCGCCGGAAATCCCAATCCGAGCGACGCCGACATCGATGATGCGATGTCGGGCAACGTCTGCCGCTGCGGCACCTATCCGCGCATCCGCGCAGCCATCAAGCAGGCTGCGCAATCCGCTGCCCGCAAGGGCCAGGGAGGCTGACATGACCGCACTTTCTCGACGCGACTTCCTCGTCACAACCAGTGCCGCGGCCGGGCTCCTGGTCAGTGTGAATCTGCCGGCTGCTGCAGCTCCGGCATCCGCCTCCGCCTCCGCCAAAGGCTTCGCGCCGAACGCCTTCGTGCATATCGGCGACGACGGCCAGGTGACGCTAACCATGCCGTATGTCGAGATGGGGCAGGGAACCTACACGTCAATCCCCATGCTCGTGGCGGAGGAACTCGAAATCCCGCTCGGCCGCATTCGCCTTGAGCACGCGCCGCCGGACGAGAAGACCTACGGCAACCCGCTGCTCGCTGGCGTACAGGCAACCGGCGGATCGACCTCGATCATGGCGTCGTGGAAGCCGCTTCGTGAAGCCGGCGCGGTCGCGCGCGCGCTGCTGATCAAGGCGGCAGCCGAGCAATGGAAGGTCGCGCCCGATACGTGCCGCGCCGAGGCGGGCGAGGTCATCCATACGGCGAGCGGCCGCCGCGCCTCTTATGGTGTCCTCGCCGCTGCGGCAGCGCGGCTGCCGATTCCCACGGATGTTCCCCTGAAAGACCCGAAGGCCTTCAAGCTGATCGGCACCCCGGCCAAGAGGCTCGACGCCGGCGGCAAGGTCAACGGCACGGCCGTCTTCGGTATCGACGCGCGCCCGGTCGGCGTGAAAGTCGCGACCTTGGCACAGTCTCCGGTGTTCGGCGGTCGCTTGAAGCGGGTCGACGATCGGGTCGCGAGAGCGGTGAAGGGCGTGCGCCAGATCGTACGCCTCGACGATGCCGTGGCCGTCGTCGCCGATCACATGGGGGCCGCGCTCAAGGGCCTGGCCGCGCTCGAAATCCAGTGGGAGGACGGTGCGCACGGGCAGGTGAGCAACGCTCAGGTCGCGCGCGAGCTCGAACAGGCGACGCTCGCCGCCGGGCCGGTGGCCGAGCAGATCGGGGACGCGGAGGCGGCGCTCGCCTCGGCACGGACGAAAATCGACGCGGTGTATGAGGTGCCCTTCCTGGCGCACGCCACCATGGAGCCCATGAACTGCTGCGTCCACGTCAGGCCGGACGGCTGCGATGTCTGGGTGGGAACCCAGGTGGCTGCACGCGCCCAAGCCGCGGCGGCCAAGGTGACCGGATTGCCGCTCGAGAAGGTCGTCCTGCATCAGCACCTGATCGGCGGAGGCTTCGGTCGCCGCCTCGAGGTCGATGGTGTCACGCGCGCGACCGAGATCGCGATGAAGGTGGCCGGACCTGTGAAAGTGGTGTGGACGCGCGAGGAAGACATCCGCCAGGACATGTACCGGCCCTACTGGCTGGATCGCCTCTCGGCGGGCCTCGACGACAAGGGCCGGCCGGTCGCCTGGACCCATCGCTTCGCCGGATCCTCGGTCATCGCGCGCTGGCTGCCGCCCGGTTTCGTCAACGGGCTTGATCCCGACAGCGTCGATGGGGCCGTGAAGCTCGCCTACGATCTGCCCAACAAGCGGGTCGAGTATCTGCGCGTCGAGCCGCCCGGCATTCCCACAGCCTTCTGGCGGAGCGTGGGACCGTCGCACAACGTCTTCGTGGTCGAAGGCTTCATGGACGAACTCGCCACGGCAGCCCGGCAGGACCCGGTTGCCTATCGGCTGGCGCTGCTCGACAAGGCGCCTCGGGCGAAGGCCGTGCTGGAACTCGCCGCACGGAAGGCCGGCTGGGGCGAGAGCCTGCCAGCCGGAGCGGGCCGGGGCGTGTCTCTGCAATCCGTCTTCGGCAGCTACCTGGCACTAGTGGCCGAAGTCGCGGTGGCGGCCGACAAATCGGTGAAAGTGCGCCGGGTTGTGGCGGCGGTCGATTGCGGAATGGTCGTCAATCCGAACACCGTCCGCGCGCAGATCGAGAGCGGCGTGAACTTCGGCATCACCGCGGCCCTGTACGGCGAGATTACCGTAAAAGACGGAAAGGTCGAGCAGTCGAACTTCGACGACTACCAGATGCTGCGCATCGACCAAGCGCCTTCGATCGAGGTGCACATAATGCCGAGCAGCGAGGCGCCGGGAGGCATGGGCGAGCCCGGAACCTCGGCCGTCGTGCCGGCCGTCGCCAATGCGGTCTTCGCCGCGACGGGCCGGCGCCTGCGCAAGATGCCGATCGATCTCTCGAGGGCATGACCATGACCCCCCGATCCGATCGTCGGCACGGCCTGTCGACCCTTATCGTCGCCGCGAGCAGCTTGATGGGGGCCTCCCAGGCCGAGGCCCAGCAGCAGGGGGCGGCGCCGCGGCCGCATCAACCAGGAGAATCGGCGTTTCTCGCCGTCCTGCCGGAGACGGTCGAGTGGCGCGCTTTCCCGGCTTTTCCGCCCTCCGTTCGTCTCGCGGTCATCGTTGGCACCCCCGGAAAGGAGGGACCCTATACGATTCGCGTGAAAGTTCCGGGCGGCGTGAAGCTCGCGCCGCACCGCCATCCCGAGGATCGGGTCTACACGGTGATCTCCGGTGTCTTCTACATCGGCCTCGGCGATCGCTTCGACGAATCGCGCCTGCGGGCCTACCCGCCGGGCAGTGTCATCGTCCTGCCCGGCGGCACCTCTCATTTCCACTGGGCGAGATCGGGAGAGTACGTCAGCCAGGTGAGCGCCATCGGTCCGCTCGGGCTCGACTATGTCGACCCGCATGATGATCCACGCCACACCGGGAAGGAGTAGGGCATGAACATTTCCTCCATCGCTCTCCCTGCCGCTCCGACGCCGGCGCTCTGCCGGCAATGGCATGAGCGACACGATATCTCCGCCGCCGTGGGGCTGGCGCGCCGGCATCGCCAGCTCGTGGTCGACATCGCCGCCAGTTACACGCCGGGCAGCAAGCCGTCTTCGGATCTCATCGCCGAAGGCCAGGTCGGGTTGATGCGGGCGATCTGCCGCTTCGATCCCGACGGCGGATTGGGCTTCGAGGCATGCGCGGCGATCCATGTGCATGCTGCCATCTTCGATCATGTCCTCAGGAGAGCCGGGTGAGCGAGCACTATCTCGAGGACTACCAGGTCGGTCAGGTCTACGGCTCGGCGACGGCAAGGGTCGAAGGGGAGCGGATCAAGTCGTTTGCCGCCGAGTTCGATCCGCAGCCGTTTCACCTCGGCGAGGTGGGCGCCGCCGGCACGGTGTTCGGCCGCCTTGCCGCCAGTGGCTGGCACACGGCCGCGCTCACGATGCGGCTCCTGGTCGAGGGGCGCCTCAGGCCGGCCGGCGGTGTGATCGGCATGGGGTTCGACGAACTGCGCTGGCCGCTTCCCGTGCGTGCCGGCGACGTGCTCAGTGTCCAGAGCGAGATCCTGGAGGTGCGGGAATCGAAGTCGCGGCCGGATCACGGCGTGATCAGGGTGCGCTTTACGACCAGCAACCAGACGGGCGAGGCCGTGCAGGTCGCGACCGGCAGCCTGCTCGTGCGCCGCCGGCCGTCCAACCTGCACTGATCTCAGGCTTTCAGGAGTTCCAGGAGCTTTCGCGCGCCAGACCCGGACGAGGCCGGATTCTGGCCGGTCACCAGGTGTCCGTCGACAAGAGTGAAGTCGGCCCAGTCGGCCGCCTTCTCGTAGAGGCCGCCCAGTCGTCGCAGCTCGTCCTCGACCAGGAAGGGCACGACCTTGGTGAGGCCGACGATCTCCTCTTCGCTGTTGGCGAAGCCGGTGACACGCAGGCCTTTGACGAGCGGCTCGCCCTTGTGCGTGGCGCGGTGGAGGACGGCGGGCGCGTGGCACACTGCGGCGACGGGCCGGCCGCTCCCATAGAATGCCTCGATCAGGCTGATCGACTTCTCGTTGTCGACGAGATCCCACATGGGACCGTGACCGCCCGGATAGAAGATCGCGTCGAATCCGTCCGGCGTGGCGTCGTTCAGGAGCGACGTGTTCGCCAGGATCTTCTGCGTCGCGGGGTCCTGCTTGAAGCGTGTCATCGATGTGGTCTGGTTGGCAGGATCGTCGCTCTTGGGGTCTATCGGCGGTTGCCCGCCCTTGGGTGACACCAGGGTGACGTCGGCGTCGGCATCTCGGAACGTGTAGTAGGGTGCGGTGAACTCCTCGAGCCAGAAGCCGGTCGGCTTGCCGGTATTTCCCAGCCGGTTGTGCGAGGTCAGTACCATCAGGATCTTCATCGTCCATCTCCAGGGAAAGGCATCGGCGCGGGGCGGCTGATGCCGGGGTGAAAGAAAGGGAACGGGGCCGTTACTCGGCCGCGCCGGCCTCGCGGTACTGCGCCGTGAAGCGGCCGAGCTGTCGCTCGACGTCGGTGGGCTGCTGCAGGCCCTTCGCGACCAGTATCTTGAGGCGGGCCTGGGCCGCCGGTCGCTGCACGGAGGCGATGAAAGCGTCCCAGCCCGGCTGCATCTCGGCGTCGGGTGGAAGGCTCGCGACATCGAACAACCGCTTGGTCTCCGCGATCGTCTGGTGATCGAAGCCCGCGATACGCATCGCCAACGCATCGACGAAGGCATCCAGCTCCGCATCGGGGAGGGCACGGTTCACGTAGCCGTACCGCTCCGCCAGCGCACCGTCGAAATCGTCGGCGCCGATCAGGATTTCCAGTGCGCGGCCACGGCCGAGCAGGCGCGGCAGCCGCGCCATCGGGCCGCCGCCCGGTACGAAGCCGGCGCCGACCTCGAATTGCGACAGGACCGCCTTCTCGCGACTGGCGAAGCGCAGATCCGCGGCGAGCGCGAGTTCGCTGCCGATCCCGCTCGCACGGCCGCGAATCGAGACGATGGAGATCGCCTTGAGCCGGGCGAGGCGCACCATGAAGTCGGGCACGGGATGCATGCCCGTCGGTCCGGGCTCCATGCCGGTCGAGTCCTCGAGCGGCTTGAGGAGGTCGTAGTGGGCCATGAAAAAGCCGGGCACGGCACTGTCGAAGACGACCACTTTCACATTCCGATCGGCCTCGAGCTGCTCCAGGACCTTCATGAGTTCGCGCATTTCGGCAGGCCCCACGATATTCAGGGGCGGGTTGTCGAGCGTGACGACCCAGTAGGCTGGGCTCCTCCGCGCAACGCGGACTTTCGCTCGGTTGGATGGGGACATCTGCAGAGTTCCTTCGCTCGCCGTTGGGGACTGCGAACAGATGTGGCGCACATAGCCTGCGCTCCATTGAACGAAAGTATCGGCGACACCTTCGTTCAATCGCCTGGCCCCGACGCGGCCGCCATCAATGAGATCGTCCGGAATGTCCCGGTGCGAGGAGACGGGTGTCCCATACAATGCGCCGGCGGAAACGAAGTCTGCGTATCGCGTCGCTTTGGCAGCGTGTGAGCTGGGCCGCGCTGCTGGCGGCGCTTCTGGTGAGTGGGGATGTTGTTCTGGCCACGGGGCCGTCGCCGCAGGAGCCTGACAGGACACGAGACGTTCCGTGGCTTCTCGGCGACTGGAATGGACGTCGCCTCTGGCTTCAGGACCGCGGCTTGGATCTGCAGTTCGGATACACTGGAGAGTTCGCCGTCAACGCGACGGGCGGTGTCCGGCAGCAGGCCGCCTATACCGACCAGTACCTTGCCGGCGCGACTTTGGACCTCGAGCGGCTGGCCGGCCTCAAAGGCATGACCTTCCAGGTCACCGTCACAGCCCGCACCGGGCGTAACCTCAGCGACGACGTTTCATTGGGTACGCTCCAGCAGGTCCAGGAGATCTACGGCCGCGGTCAGACGCTGAGGCTGACGCAGCTCTGGGTGAACCAACGTCTGTTCGACGGAAAGGTCCACTGGAAGGTCGGCCGCATGACGTTCGGCGAGGATTTCGCGTCGTTCCCCTGCGAGTTCGAGAACCTGACCTTCTGTGGCGCGGCGCCCGGCAATCTCGTTTCCGGCTATATCTACAATTGGCCGGTAAGCCAGTGGGCGACGCGGGTGCGCTATAACATTGACAGCGTTGGCTACGTGCAGGCCGGCGCGTATGACGTCAATCCGCAATATGCGTCGACCAACGACACGCTGCTGCCCGTGCTCTTCAAGGGCTCGATGGGCGTGCTCATCCCGATCGAGCTGGCCTGGTTGCCGCGCCTCGCCGGTGGGTTGCCCGGCAGCTACAAGATCGGGGCGTGGTACGACACGTCCGCCGTAAACGACGTGGTGAGCGACATCAGCGGCAACCCGCATGTCCTTACCGGATTGCGACCTCGCCGCCAGCAGGGACGGGCAGGCGGCTATCTCAGCATCGTCCAGCAACTGACACCGCTCGCCGATTGGGAGACGAGAAGGGGGCTCAGTGCTTTCCTGAATGCCGTGGTGGCCAGCGACAGGAGCTCGACCACCGACAATCAGGTGGCTGCCGGCCTAGTCTATACCGGCCCGTTTCGATCGAGGCCGGACGACGACGTCGGCTTCGCGTTCGGCATGACCCGAGTCAACAGCCGCATCGCGGCGTCGCAGGCCCTGGCGAACAGTCTCGGGCTCGGGCCGGTCGCGGTGCAGGGCGCCGAGTTTCCCTTCGAGCTGCATTACACGTTGCGACCGGTGAACGGCGTCGTGTTGCGTCCCAGCATCCAGTACGTGATCAATCCTGGCGGCACTGGCGCCAATCCCAACGCACTCGTGTTCGGGTTCACGACGTCGATCACTTTCTGAAGGAAGGGTCCCTGAAAGGGTGCTGCCGTATCGCTGCAGTCATGGCAGGCCCTGTCAGGGTTATACCTTCGCATAGCTGTGACGGGGCCTCCGGGATCGTCATGGTGCATCCGGTCCAGAGGTCGTTAACGACATTCGTCGGAGGGAATTGCCATGGAACCCGTGAAAGTCCGACGCCGGCATGTGCTCGCTGCGACAGTGATCGGCGCCGCCGCAATCACTGCAGTCGGAACACCCTCCGCTTTCGGGCAATCGTCCCCCGACGCCGGCTTTGGTCCGCTGCGGCGGATCAAGGCTGGAGATCTCGAGGTCGCTTATGCAGAAGCGGGCCCGGCTTCGGGCATGCCCGTCCTTCTGCTGCATGGCTGGCCTTACGACATCCACACCTATGTCGATGTGGCGCCACGCCTCGCAGCCGCCGGCCATCGCGTGATCGTCCCGTATCTGCGGGGCTACGGCGCCACGCGCTTCCTTTCGGAGTCGACGCCCCGCAACGGGCAGCAGGCGGCCCTTGCCGTCGACGCCATTGCGCTCATGGATGCGCTCGGCCTCGAGCGGCCGATCGTGGCCGGCTGTGACTGGGGCGCACGGACGGCCTGCATTCTCGCCGCCCTGTGGCCCGAACGTTGCCGCGGGCTCGTCTCGGTAAGCGGCTATCTCATCGGGAGTCAGGAGCTCAATCGAGCACCGCTGCCGCCCCAGGCCGAGCTGCAATGGTGGTACCAGTACTATTTCGTGACCGAACGGGGAGAAGCCGGTTACCGCAAGTACACGCATGAATTTGCGCGATTGATCTGGCAGCTCGCCTCGCCCAGGTGGCAATTCAGCGAGGCGACGTTTCGGCGATCTGCCGACGCCCTGGACAATCCGGATCATGTTGCGATTGCCATTCACAACTACCGCTGGAGACTCGGCCTGGCGGCAGGCGAAGCGCGGTTCGAAGATCTCGAGCGGAAGCTCGCGTCGCTCCCTTCCATCGTCACGCCGACCATCACGCTGGAGGGCGATGCCAACGGGGCGCCGCATCCCGACCCCACCAGTTACGCCCGCAGATTTACGGGTAAGTACCAGCATCGGCTGGTTGCCGGCGGGATCGGCCACAATCTACCGCAGGAAGCCCCTGACGCGTTCGCGAAAGCCGTGATCGACGTCGGAAAGCTCTGACTGGAGCGCGCGGGAGGTTCGGTGGAGCCCCGCAGTGACCGGCATGTCAGCGGAGCAAATTTACTTTGGCGAGGTCGATCAGCTCTTTGGCGCGACCATCGAGAACCGCCTTGAGGGTGAACAGGCCAAACCCGGTGACCTCGTCGATGTTGGCGACTGGGGGAATCACAAGTTCCTGGCGAGCGCTGACGACATCGAGGAGTGCTGGGCCGTCGTGCGCGAGTATTTCGCGGACCGCCGAGGGTAAGTCTTGTGGCCTCTCGACCCGAACGCCCTTGATACCCATGGCATTCGCCATCGCCGCAAAGTTTGGATTCCTGAGATCACAGCCGGTATCGAGAAATCCCGAAGCCTTCATCTCCATTTCAACAAAACCCAGGGTTCCATTGTTCAGGACGATCACCTTAACCGGAAGGTCGTGCTGAAGCAGGGTGACGAACTCACCCATCATCATGGTGAAGCCCCCGTCTCCCGATAGCGAGATGACCTCGCGGTGGCGGTAGGTTGACTGAGCTCCGACAGCCTGGAGCATGGCATTTGCCATGGAGCCGTGATTGAAGGAGCCGATCAGGCGGCGCTTCCCGTTCATCTTCAGATAGCGCGCGGCCCAGGCGACGGGAGTGCCAACGTCGCACGTAAAGATGGCGTCGTCGGAAGCGAGCTCGCTTACGACGTGATTCAGGTATTGAGGATGAATGTACCGTGTGTCCGGGCGGACTTCTGCCAGTGAGTCCAGTTGAGCGCGAGCATTGCGATAGTCGGCAACCGCCTCGTCCAGATGGCTCGAGTCGTCCTTCTGGTCCAGGAGTGGAAGCAGCGCCGGGAGTGTGTCACGCACAGTACCGACGATGCCCAGATCGATAGCGCATCGATTTCCCAGTGCCGCCGGTCGAATGTCCACTTGGGCGATACGTGCGTTCGCGGGATAGAACTGGCGATAGGGAAAATCGGTCCCGAGAAGCAACAAGGTGTCGCAGTTGGCGATTGCCCGATAGCCTGACGCCGAGCCTAACAGGCCGGTCATCCCAACATCGAACGGGTTGTCGAACTCGAGGTGCTCCTTCCCGCGAAGTGCATGAACGATCGGCGATCGCAGTTTCCCGGCAACTGCCACGACTTCGTCGTGGGCGTCGGCGCAACCCGCACCACAGAAGAGGGTCACGCGATTCCCGGAGTTCAGCAGGTCTGCCAGTTCATCAAGAGTGACTGCAGTCGGGCGCACAACGGGCGGCGCAGGCAGTTGCCAGTTGGGTACTTTGCTGTCGAGGGGCTTGAGGGCGACATCGCCCGGAATGACAACAACGGCAACGCCCTTCTGGCCAACCGCTGCTCGCATTGCGCGCTGCAGAATCTGCGGTAGCTGCTCCGGATTCGAAACGAGCTCCACATAGTGACTACACTCCTTGAAGACCATTTCGGGATGTGTCGCCTGGAAATAGTCGATGCCGATTTCGGTACTGGGAATATGCGCCGCGATCGCCAGCACCGGGACGCGGCTGCGTTGCGCCTCGTAGAGGCCGTTTACAAGATGGAGATTGCCGGGGCCGCAGCTGCCGGCGCACACGGCCAGCCGGCCTGTGAGGTGCGCTTCGGCGCTCGCCGCAAATGCTGCGGACTCTTCGTGGCGAACGTGAATCCATTCGATCGTATCCTGTCGGCGCAAAGCATCGGTGAATGCATTCAGAGAGTCGCCAACCACGCCATAGATCCGATCCACACCTGCTTTGGCGAGCGCGTCAGCCATGTAGTCGGCCGCTGTCCTGGTCATTCTCGACTCCCTTGTGTTCGGGCAAGGTTGAGGGCTGGAGCCATAGCTAAGGTGGTCGCCACCCTGACGCAGCGCACGGCGTACGCTCCATAGAACGAAGGTATCGGCGACACCTTCGTGTACTGGCATCGCACCGCTGCGATCTCCAATCTCGGGCATGTCGCTTTGGCGATGCGGAGGATCATGTCGATTGCAATGCAGAATCGAGTGGGCAGGTCGACTTTGACGGCCGGGAAGAGAAACGGAGTGCCGCCGCGCCTGGGTCCAGGATCTCCAACCGGTGATCCCTTGCGCACGGCCGCACCAGAGGAGTCCATGATGGACCTGTTAGCCTTGGCGAAGAACGTTGCGACCCGTGTGGAGGCCGAGGCTTCGCGCGCGCGGGTGCCGGTGTCCGTTTGCGTCATCGATCAGCATGGCAACATCGTGCTCAAGCACCGCATGAACGGTGCGCTGGCCTTCTCCATGGAGCTCTGCGAGCGGAAAGCCTACACGTCGGCCCTGATTGGGCTGCCAACAGCCGACATTCTTCCATTGGTGCAACCGGGTCAGCCGCTCTTTCCTCTAATGGCGCAGGCAAGGTACTGCGCGATGGGTGGGGGCGCCCCTCTCACCGCTGACAACCAGATCGTCGGGGGTGTTGGCGTGAGCGGAGGAAGCGTCGAAGAGGATGTTGCCATTCTTTCGGCAGCGTTGCGGTGATGCGCTCCCCGACACGCAATCTGGAGGAAATCATGGCCGGTCCTCAAGATCCGCACAGATTGGAGGCTTTTCCGCCAGGAACCGTCGTCGTGCTTCCCGGCAACACGTCTCATTTTCGTTGGGCCAGATCAGGCGAGTACGTCAGTCGGATCACGGCCGTGGGTCCGTTGGGGTTGGAATGTCTTAATTCCGCTGACGATCCGCGGCGTCCGCACGATGGCAACTGATCAAGGCGGGCTCAAAGTAGACGTGGCTGTTGAGGGAGGCTGACGATGTTGATCGTGAGGATCGAAACCGTTGTCTTGCACATCCCGATCAGGGCGGGCGCCAGGACCGACGAGGCCGTATGGGGCGGCAGGGATCTTCCGGTCGCGGAATCCGTCCTGGTGAAGGTGGTTACCGACGAAGGCATCGAAGGGTGGGGCGAGGCGTTCGGCTTCCGAACGGCCTCGCTCGTCAAAGCCGCCATGGACGAAGTGCTGGCGCCCCTATGCATAGGTCAGGATGCGGAGCAGATCGGCACACTCATGCTTCGAATCCAACGGACGCTGCAGGTCTTTGGCCGCGGCGGTCCCTTGTTTTTCGGCCTGTCGGCATTGGATATCGCTCTCTGGGATATCGCAGGAAAGGCCGCGAACCGGCCACTGTCCCGCCTACTCGGGGGCGGAGCCAGCAAGCTTCGATGCTACGCCAGCCTGCCGCGCTATTCTGAACCCTCGGTGGTGCGGGAGGCCGTGCGAAGGGCGCTCGATCTGGGGTTTCACTGTTTGAAGCTTCACGAGACGGACGTGCCGGTCATTCTTGCTGCTCGCGAGGAAGCGGGACCCGGAGCAGACCTGACTCTCGACGTGAACTGTGCCTGGTCTTTGAACGAGGCCCTGACGAAGTGCGAAGAACTCCGGGATGTCCGCCTGAAATGGCTGGAGGAGCCGGTCTGGCCGCCGGAGAACTACGATGGCCTTGCTCAGCTGCGCCGCTTGGGCGGCATTCCAGTTGCCGCCGGCGAGAACGTGTCGACCCTGATGGACTTTGACAGGCTCCTCGGGGCGGGCGCGGTGGATTTCGTTCAGCCAAGCCCGGCCAAGATGGGTGGCATAACCGAGATATGCAAAGTCTTCTCGCTCGCCGGCGCGGCGAATACCACCGTAATGGCCCACACGTTCTACGACGGACCGGGTCTGCTGGCGGCAATGCATGCAACGGCCGCGCATGGCGCGGCCGAGTCACTGATCGAGTGGCGCATGTTCGATCTCGAGGCGCGGATCTACGGGGACACCCTTGTCCCTCGCGAGGGCTATCTCGACCTCCCTCAAGCGCCGGGCCTGGGACTGGATCCGGACCCGAATGTGCTACGCGACTACGCAGCGAAGTGATCGCACGCCTACGTACCGCCATTGCGGACACGATAAACCGGGGAGCGCCATGCTGGGCGTCGGACCCGCGTTGAGCTGATTAGGGGATACTCCCGGTTTCTGCCGCTCGACGGATAGTGATTGGACCGGTGCCTGACGACAGACAGCTCGTGAATATTGCACCTTGGTGTCGGCGATACGTTCGTCCAATTCCGCGGCTGCCAATGGACCTGTCATCAAGGGTGCCTCGCAGCAGACTGAGGCCCATTTCATCTGTGGCGCTAGCAGAATTCGCATTCAGGGATCGGAGCGATGATGATCGAACTCTGGCGTCTTCCCGCAATTGAGTTGGCTCGGCTCGTCCGGGCCCGCGAGGTTTCTGCCCGCGAGGCGTGCAAGGCAGCCCTGGAACGGCTCGATGCGGTCAACCCAAAGATCAATGCAATCGTCGCCCATCGGCCGGAGATGGTGCTGCGACAGGCCGACCGAATTGATCAACTGGTGAGCCGCGGCGAGAACCCGGGTCCCTTGGCGGGAGTCCCCGTAACGGTGAAGGTCAACATCGATCAGGCGGGATTCGCCACGACGAACGGCACAGTTCTGCAAAAGGATCTCATCGCGAAAGCCAACAGTCCCGTAGTCGACAATTTGGTACGTGCCGGCGCGATACTGCTCGGCCGGAGCAATGCGCCGACCTTCGCGTTACGCTGGTTTACGAGCAATCTCGTCCACGGGCGCACGAGCAACCCTCGAGATCCAGCGCTTACGCCGGGCGGCTCGACCGGGGGCGGGGCAGCCGCGGTAACGGCAGGGATCGGCCATCTCGCCATCGGTACCGATACTGGCGGTTCGGTGCGCTATCCTGCCTATGCCTGCGGAGTCCATGGACTACGACCGACGCTGGGAAGAGTTCCCGCTTACAACGCATCCTCTCCGGAGCGGGCGATCGGTCCGCAACTGATGTCTTCGGCCGGCCCGATCGGGCGTACCGTCGACGACCTTCGCGTTGCACTTGCAGCCATAGCGGCTCCCGATCTTCGCGACCCCTGGTGGGTGCCTGCGCCACTGGAAGGTCCCGCAGCGCCGCTTCGTGCCGCAATGTGCGTGCGTCCTGGCGGCTTGCCCGTCGTCAAGGAGGTCGAAGCTGCCGTGCGTGATGCCGGACGACGGCTTGTCGATGCCGGCTGGCAGGTCGATGAGATCGATGACGTCCCTTCGTTGAAGGAGGCTGCAGCCGTGCAGGAGCGTCTATGGCTCGGTAACGGCTTTGCAGAACTGTCGGAAGCCGTCGCGCGTGACGGCGATCCCGGCGCTTTGTCGGTAGTGTCGGCATTTCGCGCGCGAGTCGCGACCTTTGAGCCGGATCTGGTGGCCCATGCACTGGTCCGGCGGGCCACCGCGACTCGCGAATGGCGGTTGTTCCTCACGGAGTACCCCGTCTTGTTGCTACCTGTTTCGGCCGAACTGCCGTTTCCCGACGGGCTGGACCTCAAGGGCGAGGCCGGCTTTTGGCGGGTGTGGAACGCGCAGCTCGTGCAGAGAGGTCTGCCGGCCGTGGGCCTGCCGAGCCTGACGATCTCGACCAACCTGATCGGCTCCATTCCAGTCGGAGTAGAGATCGTCGCCAGTCACTTTCGCGAAGACCTGTGTCTGCTCGCGGGAAAGGCGATCGAGGCACGCGGCACGCCCGTCTCACCAATAGATCCTGTGGCAATTGCGGAGAATGCAGGGACGTTGCCAGAGGCAGCGGCCTAATCCTCTCGAGCGGCCGATCATGGCGACGTTTCAGAGAAGCTTTAGCCTACGCAGGCCACGTTGCGATTGCCATACCGCTGGAGACTCGGCTACCGCAGGAGCCCCCGACGCATTCGGGAAAGCCGTGATCGACGTCGCGACATCCTGATACTCAAGTATCGGCGGCACCAAGGTCCAATGGATCGGTGAGGCGGATCGGCTTTTCTTCCTCTTGCCTGCTGGCCCGTTCAGGCTGGCGCAAATCAGGAGGCCGAACCCCATGGTTACCCCGTTGAACGTCGCCGTCCTCGTCGGCAGTCTTCGCAAAGACGCCTACAGCCGCAAGATTGCCCATGTTTTGATGGGCCTCGCGCCGGCGTCCCTGGATTGCCGTATCGTCGAGATGGCTGACTTGCCTCTGTACACCGAAGACTTGGATTCTTCGCCGCCGGCCTCGTGGACTCGTTTTCGTTCCGAGATTCAGGCCGCTGACGCGGTCCTGATCGTAACGCCAGAGTACAATCGGTCGATCCCTGGCGGCTTGAAGAACGCGATCGATGTCGGTTCCCGTCCGCCCTATCACAGCGTCTGGGACGGCCTGCCCACCGCCGTGGTCAGCGTCTCCCCATACAAATTGGGTGGATTCGGCGCGAACCATCACATCCGCCAATGCCTGGTGTTCTTGAACATGCCGGTCATGCAGCAGCCGGAAGCGTACTTGCCGGAGGTCGCGGGTATGCTCGATGAACGTGGCGCTCTCGTCTCGGCGGAATCTCGCGAGTTTCTGACCAAGGTGATGTCAAGCTTTGCGGCCTGGGCGCAGACCCTGGCTGCCACAACGTCCAGCAAATCGGCCTAATATGCCGCCGTTTTCGCCTAGTCGCTAAATCGGCTTCGAAGCCACTCCTAAGTCGCCGGAATGTGCTCTCTCCCGGCACAGTGGCCGGGGCAAGTGCCGAAAACGAAGCGAAAATGTTCCGGGCGGTGTGACGACGGATTGGGACGCCAGCGCACGGCGTGCCGACGGGGCTCATCGTTCATGTCGACTGGCGCTTCTGCAGCTCCTGCGTGCGGAGGCCGAACGTAGAGGCATGCCTCGTCTTGGTAAGTTCTCTTGAGGTGGCGGAATATGCGAGGCCCAATCGCCCGCGAGTCGTGGAAGCGGCCTTGAAGTTGCGCTTCACGTCCTGGGACTGTCGCGCCGGCATGCCCCGTTCCGCCTCATCATCGATCTACATCGACTGTATCTGCAGCATCGCACGATGTCGCGTAACAGAGGTTCTGGGCGAACCGCCCGCCGCCGGTGTTAACGGCGGCGAGTGGTTGGTAGGCCCGGCAGGATTCGAACCTGCGACATAACCGTTATGAGCGGCTCGTTCTAACCGCTGAACTACGGGCCCCCGCAACCGACGGGCTGGGCCCCGGGCGCGCCGGGGCCGGCTCTTATAGCCCGGCTATTCGGCGGGCGGCACGAACATATAGCCCACTCCCCGCACGGTGCGGATCACCGTCGGCTTGTCCGGCGCCGGCTCGATCTTGCGGCGGAGCCGGGTGATCCGGAGGTCGATTGCCCGGTCGAACGGGTCGCGGGCGCGGTGGCTGGTCGTTTCCAGCAGCCAGTCGCGCGACAGGGGCCGGTTGGGATTTTCCGCAAAGGTCTTCAGGACGTCGAACTCGCCCGAAGTCAGCGGAACATCGATGTTGTCGGCGTCAAGAAGCTGGCGCTTGGTTAGATCGAGCACGTGGCCGCCCATCCGCACACGCTCGAGCCGGGAGGGGGTCGCCTTGGCGACCGACCGGCGCAGGACGCTCTTGCAGCGGGCCAGCAGCTCGCGCGGCTCGTAGGGCTTGGCGACATAGTCGTCGGCACCGCTTTCGAGGCCCAGGACCTTGTCGACCGGATCGGTCGCCGCCGTCAGCATGATGATGCCGACGCGGGTGTTGCTCTCGCGCAGCCAGCGGGCCAGCGCGAAACCGTCGTCGGGACCGGGAAGCTGGACGTCGAGCAGGACGAGGTCGGGCATCGACCGGGAGAGCTGGCGGCGCATCTGGGCGCCGTTCTCGACGGCCGTCACCTTGAGCTCGTGACTGGACAGATAGGTCTCGGCGGCCTTGCGTTGAAATGCGTCGTCCTCGACCAACAAAACGGACGGAAGCTGCATGACTTAACCTAATAAATGACTTTCAATGCCTTCAAATTAACACTATTTCTCAACGAATTATATCGTTTTCTTGATATCTTTGATACGATTGATGCTGCGGGAAATCCGCAAGCTCTAGCTGCCCCGTGGGGTGGCGGCTCAAACCCTGGTCTCGAGATGGTTGATGTCGCTCGCCGCCGCTGACCCGGCCGCCAATCAGGTCGACGCCGGGGAGGCGGCCGGCCAGGACCGGTTCGTCCGTGCCGAGCTGGTGCGGCGACTGTTCGAAGGATCGGCGCCGTCGCGCTACTTTTCCTTCGTGCTGTGGCCGGTGATCGCCGCCATCTACTGGCGGCAGATCGACCTCGTCGAACTGGCCGGACCGTTTGGGGCCTACCTCGCCGTGACCCTGGGCTTCGACCTTCTTCGCCACCGTTTCGCCCGCGCCCGGCCCGACGATGAGCATGCCCTGCGCTGGGGCCGGTGGTTCGCGGCCTTCACTTTCCTCGGGGGAGCCTGCTGTGGCTGGGCTGGGTATTTGCTGGCCTCCAGGGACTTCGAGTTGCAGCGCATGCTGCTGGGGCTCGTGCTGCTGGCCACGGTCACCACCGGCGTGCCGATCCGCTCGGCCCATCCGCCGACCTTCTATGCCTTCGCGGTCGCCACCGCGGCGCCGTTGCTGCTGGTTCTGGTCGCCTCGGGCGATCCGTTCTACCAGATCGTGGGCATTGCCGGTGCCGCCTATGTCGCCCACCTCATGGCCTATGTGCGCGACGTACACCGCTGGCAGTACGACAATATCGCCCTCGCCTACGAAAAGGACGAACTCGCGCGCCGGCTGCAGGTCGCCTATGACGAGGCCCGACAGGCTCGCGACGCCGCGCTTGCGGCTCAGCGCGACGCGGAGAAGGCCAACCAGGCCAAGTCGACCTTTCTCGCCACCATGAGCCACGAGATCCGGACGCCGATGAACGGCGTGCTGGGCATGATCGACGTTCTGGAGCGCACCGAGCTCTCGCCCGACCAGCGCGACCAGCTGGGAACGGTTCGCTATTCGGCGGCGTCGCTGCTGCGGATCATCGACGACATTCTCGACTTCTCGAAGATCGAGGCCGGGCGTCTGGATCTGGAGCAGGTCGAATTCTCTACCGTCGAGCTGATCGAAGGGGCGGCCGAGGCGCTGGCCGCCCGGGCTGCGGAGAAGGGCCTAATCCTGTCGGCCTACGTGACGTCCGATGTGCCCGCTCGCGCGGTCGGCGATCCGCTGCGACTGCAGCAGATCCTGTTCAACCTGCTGGGGAACGCCATCAAGTTCACCGAGAAGGGCAGCATCCGGGTCTTCCTGGAGCGGACGGGCCTGCAGAATAATGGGGAACTCGCGCTTCGTATCAGGGTGGTCGACACCGGGATCGGGCTCACGGCCGCCCAGCGCGACCGGCTGTTCAATCCCTTCGTCCAGGCCGACAGTTCGACGACCCGCCGCTTCGGTGGGACCGGTCTCGGCCTGTCCATCGTGCGCCGCCTCGCCGAGGCGATGCATGGAGGCGTCGAGGTGCACAGCGCGCCAGGCGTTGGTTCGACCTTCATCGTCACGGTGAAGCTCGAGGCGGCACCGCCGAGTGTTGTCCCGGCCAGCAGCCTCCCGCTCGAGAACCTTTCCCTCGTCCTCTCTCTGCCGGACCCGCAGGAGAGCGGCGCCATCGCGCGCTATCTGCGAGACGCGGGCGCGGAAGTCGATGTCGTGGTGTCGTCGCAGACGGCAGTGACGATCGAAGGCGCGAAGGAACAGCTCTGTCTCGCCGACCTCAAGCGGCCGTGGCGGCGGGACGTGCTGGTGCGGACGATCGCGCAGGCGGCGGGGCGGGTGTCGTGCGCTGCGCCGGCGGCCCCGGCGCCTGGCCCGGTCGGCCGTTCGGGGGGCCGCGTGCTCGTGGTCGACGACAATTCGGTCAACCGCAAGATCCTGGCGCGGCAGCTCGAACTGGTCGGTGCCTCGGCTGACGTGGCGGCAAGCGGCGAGGAGGCCCTCGCGATGTGGCGCTCGGGCCAATACGATCTCATGCTCGCCGACCTGCAGATGCCCGATATGGACGGCTTCGAGCTTGCGCGGCGCCTTCGCGAAGACGAGGCCTCGACAGGGCGCGCACGCCTGCCGATCTTGGCCGTCACCGCCAGCGCGCTCGAGTCGGAGGAAGAGCGCAGTCGGGCGGCCGGCATGGACGGCTTCATCATCAAGCCGCTCGGCATCGAACAGTTGAAGGCGACCCTGGACATCTGGCTGCGCGATGAACGACGGGAGCACGCGACATGAGCCAGGCCTACGATCGCAACCGGCTCGTGGAACTGTTCGGTGGCGACGTGTCCACGCTCGCCGAAATCGAACGCGAGTTCCTCGATATGGCGCGCGGCGCCCAAGACGAGATTCGCGGGACCGACGATCTGGAGACGATCGCGCGGGCGGCTCACCGGGTGAAGGGCGCTTCGGGCATGATCGGTGCGGTGGCGCTCGGCGGGGTCGCCGACGCCGTGGAGCGCGCGGCCCGGGCGCGGGACCTGGCGGGCGTACGCGGCCTCGTCAAAGCCTTGGCGCTGGAAGTGGCGCGGGTGGCTGCCCAGGCGGGCGCGGATCAGGCCCGCGGCCGCAGCATCACCGTTGCGGAGTAGGAGAGCAGGGCCTTGCCGTTCTGTTCCAGAAGGCCCCGCAGGAAGGCAATCGACCGGCCCTGCTTGGGGACTTCGACCCGCGTGAACAGCGGCGCGGAGATGTCGCCGGCGGCGAGGAACTCTGCGGCGAAGGAGACGGTGGTCGGCGCGAGATCGCTCGTCATCGCCGCGGCACGCGTAATGGCGGTGTCGGCGAAGCTCATCATGTAGCCGCCATGCAGCGCGCCGCCGGAGTTGCACATGCGTGCCAGCGTCGGCTG
Organism: Reyranella sp.; assembly: GCF_965279625.1. Lineage (GTDB taxonomy): Bacteria > Pseudomonadota > Alphaproteobacteria > Reyranellales > Reyranellaceae > Reyranella. Next base: position 1,923,543 of record NZ_OZ257251.1, on the reverse strand, counting down.
CACCAGCGAAGCGCCATCGGCTTCCTTGCGCACGAAGGCCGGGCCGATATGGGTGGAGTAGGCGCTCGCCTTGAAGGGCTCGAACCCCTCGGGCACGACCTGCGGTGGCAGCGCGATGCGTGACGGTGCCTGCTCGTCCTTGCGCGCCATCGCCTTGGCGCGGGCGACGTGCCGGCACACGCCCGACCACAGGGCGATCGTGCGGCCTTCCTGGGTGATCGAGCCACGCGCGAAGGCGAGACGGCCCGTGACCTGAAGTGGCTCGCCGCGTGCTTCCAGTGGCGGCCCGATGCGGGCACCGTTCAGGAACTCGACGGCGATGCTCACCGTCATGGCGAAGGAGCTGTTGGTCCCGCCGTCGGCGGCGCGGCCGGCCACCAGGCAGAGCGCATAGTCGGCGAAGGTCAGGATGCCGCCGCCATGCACGCCGCCCATGTAGTTGCCGTGGCGCGCCAGCGTTGGCAGCACGCAATGAACCGTGCCCGCCTGACGGGCATCGCCCTGGAGGTCGAAATAGAACGGCCCGACATGGTCCTCGAACGGATCCGGCGGCACGAACACGGTGTAGCGGGAGAGGTCGATGCCCCAGGAGGCAAGGTCGGGAATGGTGTCGGGCATTGGCTCTTGTGAAGCTGCGTTGGCGGGTTCTAATAGGGGAGAATCAGCCAATCACAAAGAGCCACGGAGCGAAACGTCATGGCGGAAGCCACGCACAAGATCGAGGTCCGGCGCGAGAAGCGCGATGCCGGCGTCGTGGCCCATCTCGTGTTCGACAATGCGCGGCGTCTCAACGTCCTGAACCCGGCGGCCCTGCACGATCTCACCGCAACCTTCCATGCGCTGTCGGCCGAGGAAGACCTGCGTGTCGTCGTCTTCTCGGGCGCCGGCGGCCGGGCGTTCATCGGTGGCGCCGACATCAACCACATGGCGGGGATGCGCACATCCGAGGATGGCCGCGCTTTCATCACCCTGGTCCACAAGCTCTGCCAGTCGATCCGCGACTGCCCCGTGCCGGTGATCTGCCGCATGGAAGGCTACACGCTGGGTGCCGGTCTCGAAGTGGCGGCCGCCTGCGACCTGCGTATCGCCACCGATACCGCGCATTTCGGCATGCCCGAAGTGAAGGTCGGCATTCCCTCCGTCGTCGAGGCGGCGTTGCTGCCCCGCCTGATCGGCTGGGGCCGCACCTCGTGGATGCTGCTGACCGGCGAGAACATCGATTCCCGCAAGGCAGAGGCCTGGGGCATGGTCGAGGAGGTCGTCGAGACCGCGAAGATCGACGCGGCGATCGAGCGCTGCGTTCATTCGATCGTCGATGCGACGCCGCTCGCCGTGCGCGCGCAGAAGCGCCTGATGCGGCGCTGGGAGCGACTGCCGCTCGACGAGGCGGTGCAAGCCGGCATCGATTCCTTCGCCCAGTCGGTCGCCGAGGGCGAGCACATCGAGCGCATGAGAGCCTTCGTCAATCGCAAGAAGAAGTAAGACGATAAAGAAAGAAAACAGGGAAGGAAACGAGACCATGATCGACCGGCGTCAGTTCCTCGTGTCCTCGGCGGCGGCGGCACTGGGGCCGGCTGCATCGACCGCGGCGCTGGCCCAGGCTGGGTGGCCCACCAAGCCGATCAGCATCGTGATCCTGTTCGCCGCCGGCAGCGGTACCGACACGATGGCGCGCATCTTCGCCGAGAAGCTCTCCGCCCAGGTCGGCCAGCCGGTCACCGTCGACAACAAGCCGGGCGCCAACGGCACGATCGCCGGCGCCTTCGTGGCGCGCGCTGCGCCGGACGGCCACACGCTGATGTTCACCTCGAACACCTCGCATGCCGCCGCCGCGGCATTGGTGAAGAACCTGCCCTACGACCAGGTGACGGATTTCGAGGCGATCGGGCTCGTCGGCCTGGTGCCGTTCTGCATCGTCGCCCATCCGAGCGCGCCCTTCGCTACCATTCAGGAGCTGGTGGCCTACGCCAAGGCCCATCCGGGCAAGCTTTCCTACGGCACCGGCAACAGCACCGGCGTGGTCGCCGGCGAAACGCTGAAGCGTCTGCTTGGCTTCGATGCGGTGCAGGTGCCCTACAAGAGCGTACCACCGGCGCTGAACGACGTTCTGAGTGGCACGCTGCAGTACATGGTCGCCGACATGGGCACCGTGCTGCCGCATATCAAATCGGGACGCGTGAAGCCGATCGCGTCGATCTCGAGCGAACGCTCGCCCAACCTGCCCGACCTCAAGACGCTGCGCGAGCAGGGTATCGAGTTCGACCTCGACGGCTGGTACGCCATGTTCGCGCCTGCCAGGACACCGCGACCGATCGTCGACAAGGTGAACGCGATCATTCGCGAAGAGTATTCGAAGCCCGAGATGCAGCAGCGCATGCGTGACTTCAACGTGATCCTGAAACTCGGCTCGCCGGAGGACCTGTTGGCCTTCCAGAAGGCCGAGATCGAGAAATGGACGAAGCTCGCGCGCGAAGCGGGCATCCAGCCGGAGGGGTGAGCATGTCGAAGACAGTCCGTATCGGCTGCCATTCGGGCTTCTGGGGCGACACCGAGACCGCCGCCGTGCAGCTCGTGCGGCGCGGCAACGTCGACTATCTGGTGAGCGACTATCTCGCCGAAGTGACAATGTCGATCATGGCGGCGCAGAAGCTGCGCAACCCGCAGGCGGGCTATGCCGTCGACTTCGTGTCGGTCGTCATGGCGCCGCTGGCGCGCGAGATCGCCGAGAAGAAGATCAAGGTCGTGACCAATGCCGGCGGCGTCAATCCGCTGGCCTGCCGCGACGCCGTGCTCAAGGCCTGCGAGGCGGCGGGCGTGACGCTCAAGGTCGCCGTCGTGCTCGGCGACGACATCCTGCCGCGGGTCGACGAGTTCCGTGCCGCCGGTATCCGCGAGATGGATACGGGCGCCGAGCTGCCGTCGAAGATCGCCAGCATGAACGCCTATCTCGGCGGCTTCCCGATCGCCCGGGCGCTCTCGGAAGGCGCCGACGTGGTCATCACCGGCCGTTGCGTCGATTCGGCGGTGACGCTGGGTGCCCTGATCCACGCGTTTTCATGGACGCCGGAGGAGTTCGACTGCCTCGCCGCCGGCACGCTGTGCGGCCACATCATTGAATGCGGTGCGCAGTGCAACGGCGGCAACTTCACCGATTGGCGGCTGGTGCCGGACTACGACAATATGGGCTTTCCGATCGCCGAAGTGTCGAGCGACGGCAGCTTCGTCCTCTCCAAGCCCGACAATACCGGCGGCCTCATCACGACCGCGACGGTGGCCGAGCAGATGCTCTACGAGATCGGCGATCCGCGCGCCTACATGGTGCCAGACGTGGTGTGCGACTTCACCCAGGCGACCTACGAGCAGGTGGCCAAGGACCGTGTGCGGGTGAGCGGCGCCCGGGGCCGGCCGCCCACCGACACCTACAAGGTCTCGACGACCTGGCCCGACGGCTACAAGTTCACTTCGATCTTCATGATGGGCGGGCGCGAGGCGGTGGCCAAGGGGCGCCACAGTGCGGAGTCGATCCTCAAGAAGACGCGCCGCATGTTCGCCGAGAAGGGCATGGCGGACTATCGCGACGTCAGCATCGAGGTGATCGGCAGCGAGGCGACCTACGGGCCGCATGGGCGCGTGCCCGACGCCCGGGAGGTCGTCGTTAAGATCGCCGCCAAACATGACCAGAAGGAAGCGCTGTCGCTTCTTGGACGCGAGATCTCGCCGATGTCGACCGGCGGCGTGGTCGGCATGACCGGCAGCTTCGGTGCCGGTCGCGTTTCGCCGTCGCCCGTCATCCGCATGTTCTCCTGCCTCGTGCCGAAGTCGATGGTGCCGGTCACGGTCGACGTCGACGGCCATCAGATCGCGATGCAGGAAGGCGCGCTGAGCGGCGGCTTCACCACGGCACAGCTTCCGGTCGAAGCGTCGGCCGCGGCGCCGTTGCCGGCGGGCGACACCACGACCGTGCCGCTGATCGCGCTGGCTTACGGCCGCTCCGGCGACAAGGGAGACAATGCCAATATCGGCATCTTCGCGCGCCAGCCGGAGTACGAGCCCATCCTCGAGGCCGAGGTGACGGAGGAGGCGGTGGCCAGGTACTTCGCCCACCGTATCCAGGGACCGGTCACGCGCTGGCGTCTGCCGGGGATCAAGGGGTTCAACTTCCTGCTGCGCAAGGCGCTCGGCGGCGGCGGCATGGCCTCCCTGAAGGCCGATCCGCTGGCTAAGGCATTTGCCCAGATGCTGCTGGACATGCCGGTCCGCGTGCCAAAGGCGCTGGCGGCGAAGCTCGCCTCCTAAGCTCCCTCGCTGCCTCGCGGTAGCGCTGCAAGTTCGCTCAGCCGCCGGGATCGGGCATTCCGGCGGCAATCGCCGTTTTCAAGACCCCGACAAATTGAGCGCGGAGCCGCGTCCGGCGAAACGGCTGCAATTTGCGTTGCCCGCGTATAATATCTATCGATTGACATAGTATATCGACCGACAATAAAAGGAGCGGGTCAGCGTTTCCCAGGTGACCATGATCGAGACACAAGCCGGGTCCCCGACCCGCGGTCGACCCGCTACCCAGGCGAGGGGCGAAGATACCCGTCGACGCATCCTCGAAGCCGCGCTCGATCTGTTCGCCGCTCACGGCTACGAGGGCGCCAGCACCCGGCAGATCGCCGAGGGCGCAGGCGTGAACCTGCCGGCCATCCAGTATTATTTCGGCAACAAGGAAGGCCTTTATCGGGCGATCATCGAGGACATCGTCGCCGACACCGAGCGGCACATGGCCGGGGTGCTGCCGCGTGTCCGTGCGGCACTCGAAGGTCCGGAGGCGAAGGCGCCCGAACTGACCGAACTTCTGTGCCAGACGCTCGAAGCCTTCGTCACGGTGGTGACGAGCGGCCCGCAGGTCGACAGCCGACGCCTCATCTTCGCGCGCGCCGAGGTCGAAGAAACGCCCGGGCTCGACCGGATGCACGAGAACGGCATGCAGCAGATCTTTAATCCCTGCCTGGCCCTGTTCGCCCGCGTTCACGGCAAGTCGGAAGCCGATCCAGAGATGACGATGCGCACGATGGCGCTGATCGGCCAGGTCGTCATCTTCTGCAACAACCACAAACGACCCATACTCAAAGCGGTCGGTCTCGAGGGTGAAAACGTCCAGCTGATGAAGCAGATCGTGCGCGAGCAGACGCTTGCCATCTGCCGCGCGGTCACGCCCGAAAAATAGATTCGCGAGTACGAACATGAACAGGCGCTCGCCCTTTCTCGTGGCCCTCACGGCCTTTCTTCTTGCCAGCTGCACGGCCGGTCCGGATTTCGTTAAACCCGACAAGCCGACATCGACCGGCTATACGCCCGAGGCGCTAGTGCCGCAGACCAGCTCCGCGGCAGGGCCCGGTGGCGGAGCCCAGACCTTCGTGCCGGAACAGGACATTCCCGGCGACTGGTGGGTGCTGTTCCAGTCGCCGCAGCTCGACACGCTGGTCCGCGAATCGCTGCGCGCCAATCCCGACGTCGACGCCGCCCAGGCGGCGCTGCGTCAGGCGCGGGAACTCTACTTCGCCCAGCAGGGCGGCCTGTTCCCGACGTTGAGCGGCAACGGTTCGGGGCAACAGCAGCTCGCCTCTCCGGCTTCCCAGGGGCAGACGGGCGCTGCGGTCATGTACGGCGTCACCGCGGCGTCGCTCAACATCTCCTATACGCCCGACGTATTCGGCGGCGTGCGGCGCCAGGTCGAATCCAAGGAAGCCGCGGCGGAGAACCAACGCTTCCAGCTCGAGGCGACGTATCTCACGCTGTCCTCCAACGTCGTCGTCGCCGCGATCAACCTTGCCTCGCTGCAAGCCCAGATCAACGCGACCAACGACATCATCAACATCCTCAACAATTCGCTGACGGTGGTGCGTCGCCAGTTCGACCTGGGTGGCGCCTCGCGTGCCGACGTCCTGGCCCAGGAGGCGACGCTCACGCAGACCCAGGCGACCTTGCCGCCGCTGCAGAAGCAGCTCGCCCAGCAGCGCAACCAGCTCATGCGCCTGGTCGGCCGTTCGCCGGACCAGGATCGCGGCGAGAGTTTCGATCTCGCCAAGCTCAAGCTGCCGCAGGAACTGCCGCTCAGCCTGCCCTCGTCCCTGGTCGAGCAGCGGCCCGACGTGCGCGCCGCCGAGGCACAGCTCCGCGGCGCCAGCGCCGACATCGGAGTCGCGGTCGCCAACCAGATGCCGCAGTTCACCATCACCGGCATGCTGGGGTTCACTTCGGGCGGGATCAGCTCGTTGATCGTGCCGGGCTCGGGCGTGTGGAGCATCGGCCTCGGGATCGCGCAGACCGTGTTCGACGGCGGCAGGCTCGACCATCAGCGCCAAGCCGCGATCGCGGCCTATGAGCGCGCGGCTGCGCAGTATCGCGGCGTCGTGCTGTCGGCCTTCCAGGATGTCGCCAACGCCCTGCGTGCCGTGCAGTACGATGCCGACACGCTGCGCGCCCAGGTCGCTGCCGAGCAGACAGCGGCGGCGAGCCTCAGGCTTTCCGAACAGCAGTACCAGTTGGGCGCCGTGAATTATCTCACTCTGCTCAATGCACAACAGACGTACCAGACCGCAGTCATCAACCGGCTGAAGGCGCAGGCGGCGCGCTACTCCGACACGGCGGCGCTGTTTCAGGCGCTGGGCGGTGGCTGGTGGAACCGCAGCGACGTCGATCCGAAATCGATGGGCAAGCCGACGCGCTTCGCGTTGCCGCCCATCCAGGACATCAAGCTTCCGCGCGCGGGTCACTGACCCGCCGCTCCCTCGAATTCACATCAAGTCATCCTGATCAGCTCAAGAGGCATAAGATGATCAAGCGAATGCTCATCATGCTCATTCTCGTCGGCGCGGTGCTCGGCGGGTTGTTCGGCTTCAAGACCTTCGTCAACGGGAAGATCAAGGAAGCCATGGCCGGCATGGCCAACATGCCCCAGACCGTCTCCGCCACGAAGGCCGAGACCAGCGACTGGCAACCCAAGATCGATGCGGTCGGCAGCCTGCGCGCCGTGCGCGGGGCCGAGCTGTCGCTTGAAGTGGCGGGCGTCGTCGAGACGATTACTTTCCAGTCGGGCGACGAGGTGAAGGCCGGGCAGGTGCTGCTGACCCTGCGCAAGGAAGACGAGGAAGCCCGACTTCAGTCTCTCGAGGCGACGGCGTCCCTCTCGCAGATCACCTACGACCGTGACGTCAAGCAGCTCAAGGCGCAGGCAATCAGCCAGGCAGTCGTGGACAGCGACGAAGCCAATCTGCGCAACGCCCGCGCGCAGGTCGCCGTCCAGAAGGCGATCCTCGACAAGAAGACGCTGCGGGCGCCGTTCGACGGCAAGCTCGGCCTGCGGCAGGTCGATCTCGGCCAGTTCCTGGCGGCCGGCACCATGATTGCGACCCTGCAGTCGCTGGACCCCATCTTCGTCGACTTCCTGCTGCCTCAGCAGACAGTGGCGCAGATCGCGGTCGGCGACAGGGTGAGGGCGAAGATCGACGCCTTCGCCGGCCGGACCTTCGAAGGCAAGATCACGGCCATCAATCCGAAGATCGAGACGGGTAGCCGCAACGTGCAGGTGCGCGCCACCCTGCCGAACGCGGACCAGAAGCTGCTGCCCGGCATGTTTGCCACGGTCGAGTTGGACACCGGCACGGCCCAGCGCCTGGTTACGCTGCCGCAGACGGCGGTGAGCTACAACCCCTACGGCTCTCTGGTCTACATCGTCGACGACAAGGGCAAGGGCGCCGATGCCAAGCCCGCGCTCGTCGCGCGACAGGTCTTCGTCACGACGGGCGCGACGCGCGGCGACCAGGTGGCGATCCTGAAAGGCGTTTCCGAAGGCGACACGGTCGTCACCTCCGGCCAGATCAAGCTGCGCAACGGCGTGCCGGTGCTGGTCGACAACCGTGCGGTGCCGACCAACGACGCCGCTCCGAAGATCGCCGACAAATAGCCAGCCTGCAGGACATCGTCCCATGAAATTCACCGATATCTTCATCCGCCGCCCGGTGCTGGCGAGCGTGGTGAGCCTGCTGATCCTGGTCGTCGGCCTGCGCGCCATCAGTGCCCTGCCGGTGCTGCAATATCCCCGCACCGAGAATGCCGTCGTCACGATCACGACGACCTACTACGGCGCCGATCCCGACGTGATCGCCGGCTTCATCACGACTCCGCTGGAGCAGGCGGTCGCCCAAGCCAATGGCATCGACTACATGACTTCGACCAGCCAGAGCGGCGTCAGCACCATCACGGTCTATCTCCGTCTCAACTACGATTCGAGCAAGGCCCTGACGGAGATCAATACCAAGGTGAGCTCGGTGTTGAACCGGCTGCCCAGCGGGACGCAGCAGCCCGTGCTGACGGTAAAGATCGGCCAGACAATCGACGCGATGTATATCGGTTTCAACAGCAAGGAGCTGGCCCCCAATCAAATCACCGACTATCTCGTGCGCGTCGTGCAGCCCCGGCTGCAGGCGGTCGAAGGCGTGCAGACGGCCGAGTTGCTGGGCGCCAAGAACTTCGCATTGCGCGCCTGGCTCGATCCGCAGAAGCTCGCCGCCTATGGCCTGACCGCGGCCGATGTCGGCCTGGCGCTGACGGCGAACGACTACATTGCAGGCCTCGGCACGACCAAGGGTCAGATGGTGCAGGTGACGCTCAAGGCGTCGACGGCGCTGAGCTCGCTGGAGGAATTCCGCAACCTCGTGCTGAAGCAGGACAAGGGCGCGATCGTTCGCCTCAGCGACGTGGCCAACGTGACCCTGGGTTCCGACGACTACGAATCTGAAGTGAGCTTCGACGGCCAGAAGGCGGTCTATATCGGCATCCAGGTGGCGCCGGCGGCCAACCTCCTCGATGTGATCAAGGGTGTGAAGGATGTCTTTCCGTCGATTCAGGCGCAGCTCCCGCAGGGGCTGAACGGACAGATCATCTACGACTCGACGGAATTCGTGAACAGCTCGATCGAGGAGGTGATCCACACCCTGCTCGAGGCGCTGGTGATCGTGACGCTGGTGGTCTTCGCCTTCCTGGGGTCGTTCCGCTCGGTGATCATCCCGGTGATTGCCATTCCCCTGTCGCTGATCGGCACCTTCGCCATGATGGCCGTCTTCGGCTTTTCCATCAATCTGCTGACCTTGCTCGCGCTGGTGCTGGCGATCGGCCTCGTGGTCGACGATGCCATCATCGTGGTGGAGAACGTGAACCGCCATCTCGAGGAGGGGCAGAAGCCTTTCGCGGCCGCGATCCAGGCGGCGCGCGAACTGGGCGGGCCGATCATCGCCATGACCGTGGTGCTGGTCGCGGTCTATGTGCCGATCGGCCTGCAGCGCGGCCTGACGGGTGCGCTGTTCACCGAGTTCGCCTTCACCCTCGTGGGGGCCGTCACCATCTCGGCGATCGTCGCGCTGACGCTCTCGCCCATGATGTGCTCGCTGATGCTGAAGCCGCACGGTCACGACGACCGCGGCTTGGAGGCGCGCCTGATCCGCGCCATCGACCGTGTCTTCGACCGCCTGCGGCGCGGCTATTCCCGCTGGCTGACCGGCAGCCTGAAGTACCTGCCGGTGACCGGGACCTTCGCCGTTCTGGTGCTCGGCAGCATCTTCTACCTCTACTCCGCCACCAGCAGTGAACTGGCACCGCAGGAGGATCAGGGCATCATCATCGGCTTGGCGACCTCGGCGCCGAACTCGACCATCGACCAGCGCCAGATCTATTCGCGCGAAATCTACAAGATCGGCGCCAGCCATCCGGAAACCGATCACGTCTTCCAGCTCGATGTGCCCGGCCAGTCGATCGCGGGCTACGTGCTGAAGCCGTGGGACAAGCGCGCCATGACCTCCAACCAGCTTCAGCCGATTGTCCAGCAGGAGCTGGCAGGTGTCGCCGGCGCGCAGGTCGTGGCCTTCCAGCCGCCGCCGCTGCCGGGCTCGACCGGCCTGCCGATCCAGTTCGTCATCAACACCACGGGCGGCTTCGAGGCGCTGAACGACGTGGCGCAGAAGTTCCTGCAGGAAGCGCTCGCCACGGGCCGTTTCATCTTCCTCAACACCGACCTCAAGATCGACGCGCCGCAGGCAACGGTGGTAATCGATCGCGACAAGGCCTCGGCGCTGAACCTGCAGATGAGCGATATCGGCGGCGCCCTGGGCTCGATGCTGGGCGGCGGCTACGTCAACTACTTCGCGCTGGACGGCCGCTCCTACAAGGTGATCCCGCAGGTCCAGCAGTCGTCGCGGCAGAACGTCGACCAGATCCTCGACTACCACATCAAGGCCGCCGACGGCACGACGGTGCCGCTGTCTACCGTGGCGTCGATCGCCACCAAGGCGATCCCGCAGTCGCTCAACCATTTCCAGCAGCTCAACAGCGCCACCATCCAGGGCGTCGCCTTCCCCGGCGTGTCGCAGGCCGAGGCGCTGGACACGTTGAAGGAGCTGGCGCAGCGCACTCTGCCCCAGGGCTACTCGATCGACTATGGCGGTGCGTCGCGCCAGTACGTGCAGGAGAGCGGTGGCTTCATCGTCACCTTCGGCTTCGCGCTGATCATCATCTACCTGTCGCTCGCCGCGCTGTTCGAGAGCTTCCGCGATCCGCTGATCATCCTGTTCTCGGTCCCGATGTCGATCGCGGGGGCGCTCATCTTCCTGATGGCGCTGAGCACGGTGGGCATGCCGGGGGCGACCCTGAACATCTACACCCAGGTCGGCCTGGTTACCCTGATGGGCCTGATCAGCAAGCACGGCATCCTGATCGTCGAAGTCGCCAACGAACTGCAGGAAGCCGGCAAGTCACGGCGCGAGGCCATCCAGGAAGCCGCTGCCATCCGTCTGCGGCCGATCCTGATGACCACGGCGGCGATGGTGCTGGGCGTCGTGCCCCTGATCGTGGCGACCGGTGCGGGCGCGTTGTCGCGCTTCTCGATGGGCCTGGTGATCGCCAGCGGCCTCTCGGTTGGCACGCTGTTCACCCTGTTCGTGGTGCCGGCCGTCTACGTGATGCTGGCAGCGGACCATTCGAAGAAGCGGGGGGCCGGCGAGCCCCTCGAGGCCCCGGCGGCGGGCGACTGACGCGGGAGCCGATATTCGACCGGGGCGGCAGACAGGACTGCCCCGGCCGACCCGCAATGGTGTATCCTCTCCGGGATGACCATCCCCTCGAAGCAGGTCCCGGAGAAGGACGAACGCGCCGATCGGCTCGCCGCCGCCCTGCGCGAGAACCTGAAGCGGCGCAAGGCGCAGGCGCGCGCCAAGGGGGACGTCCCGAAACCGGCGGATACGGGACAGGACATTGGCCGGACCGCAGGCAAGACCGGCGGTTGAGCCGACCCCCTCCCTCGTTTAGAAGCGCCCTCAATGAGCATTCTCTCGGACCGCTGGATTCGCCGCATGGCGCAGGAGAAGGGCATGATCGAGCCCTTCGTCGACGCCCAGAAGCGCGAAGGCGTCATTTCATATGGCCTGTCCTCGTACGGCTACGACGCCCGGGTTGGGAATGACTTCAAGATCTTCACCAATGTGAATTCCTCGGTCGTCGACCCCAAGAACTTCGACCAGCAGAGTTTCGTCGACCGCAATACCGACGTCTGCGTCATCCCACCGAATTCCTTCGCACTCGCCCGGACGGTGGAATATTTCCGCATACCGCGTGATGTTCTGGTGATCTGCGTCGGAAAGTCGACCTATGCGCGATGCGGCATCATCGTGAACGTGACGCCGCTCGAGCCGGAGTGGGAGGGACACGTGACCCTTGAATTCTCCAACACCACGCCGCTGCCCGCGAAGATCTACGCCAACGAGGGCGCCTGCCAGTTCCTCTTCCTCCAGGGCAACGAGCCCTGCGAGGTTTCCTACCGGGACAAGGCCGGCAAGTATCAGGGGCAGCGCGGCGTCACCCTGCCGAAAATCTGAGCGGAGGCGACCATGGACAGAATTCGCATCAGGGGCGGCCGCCAGCTCAAGGGCCAGATCCACATCTCCGGCGCCAAGAACGCGGCCCTGCCGCTGATGGTGGCCTCCATGCTGAGCGACAAGCCGCTCACCCTCCATAACGTGCCGCGGCTGGCCGACATCACGACCATGATGCAGCTGCTGCGCCAGCACGGCGTGGAGATCGACGCCACCGCTGGCGAAAACGGCCACAGCCACGGCACGACCATGGTGCTCAAGGCGTCGAAGATCACTTCGACCACCGCGCCCTATGACATCGTGCGCAAGATGCGCGCGTCGATGCTGGTGCTGGGCGTGCTGCTGGCGCGCGAGGGGCAGGCCAAGGTCTCGTTGCCGGGCGGCTGCGCCATCGGCGCCCGACCCGTGGATCTGCATATCGCCGGCCTGCGGGCGATGGGCGCGGAGATCGACATCGACGGCGGCTACATGGTGGCAGGGGCCCCCAACGGCCTGAAGGGCGCACGCTACACTTTCCCCAAAGTGTCGGTCGGCGCCACGGAGAACCTGATGATCGCGGCCGCGCTCGCCAAGGGCACGACCGTGCTCGACAATGCCGCGCGCGAGCCCGAAATCGCCAATCTCGCCGAGTGCTTGTCGGCGATGGGCGTGCCGGTGGGCGGGATCGGCACCGAGACTCTCACCATCGAGGGCGTGACCTCGTTCAACGCCATCGAGCATGCGGTCATTGCCGACCGTATCGAGACCGGCACCTATGCCATGGCCGTCGCCATGACGGCGGGCGACGTCGAACTGATCGGCGGTCGGGTCGACCTGATCGACACGGTGGCGGCCAGCCTGCGCTCGGCCGGCGTCACCCTCGAGGACACCGAGAAGGGCATGCGCGTGCACCGGACCAACGGCGCGCTGCACGGTGTCGACGTGATGACGGAGCCGTTTCCGGGCTTCCCGACCGATCTCCAGGCCCAGATGATGGCTTTGATGACGAGGGCCGAGGGCGCCTCGATGATCACCGAGACCATCTTCGAGAGCCGTTTCATGCACGTGCCGGAACTGGCGCGCATGGGCGCCAACGTCACCATCCATCACCAGTCGGCGCTGGTGCGCGGGGTTCCGAAGCTGCGCGGCGCCGAGGTCATGGCGACCGACCTGCGTGCCTCGGTGTCGCTGGCGATCGCCGGCCTGTCGGCCGAGGGAGACACCATGCTGCATCGCGTCTACCATCTCGATCGTGGCTTCGAGCGGCTGGAGGAGAAGCTCAGCGCCTGTGGCGCCGACATCGAGCGGTTGAAGGGCTGAAGCGCATGACGGCCAAGCTGAAGCTGAGCGCGCTCGATGCCGACGACCTGGCCATCCTTTCGGCCGCCATCCAGGACGCGCTGGTGGCGGTCCGCGACTGCGCCTTCCTGAAGGACGAAAGGCGCTTCGTCCTGCTGCTGAACCGGTTCCGCTGGGAAGCCGATCCGGACGCTGGAACCGGCCATTCCCGGACCCATTCCGCCCTCGTTTTCAACGATGTGACGGCCGTGCGGCACCATGACATCCCCACGGCTGAGCCCGATCGGATGCTGGAACTGCTCGCGGTAGTGCTGGAGAACGACCATTCAGTCCTGCTGCGCTTTTCGGCGGGCCGGGCTATCCGGCTGGAAATCGGCCGGCTCGCATGCCATTTGGGGGATGTTGGGGAGCCTTGGCCCACCCCGTGGAAGCCCGCCCACCCGGTCGAATAGCCTTTCCGGCTCCGATCAGGGGCGGGCATTCGTTACTGGAGACATGTCGTGTCGAGCGACGCTAACGAGAAACTCATCCTGGCGCTGCCCAAGGGCCGAATCCTCAAGGAGGCCGGCCCCGTCTTCGCGCGTGCGGGCATCGTACCGGAAGCGGCCTTCGCCGACCCCGATGCCCGCCAGCTCCGCTTCGCAACCAACCATCCCGACCTCGACATCATCCGGGTCCGCTCCTTCGACGTGGCGACCTTCGTGGCCTTCGGGGCCGCCCATCTCGGCATCGCCGGCGCCGACGTGCTGATGGAGTTCGATTATCCGGAGATCTACGCGCCGATCGATCTCGGCATTGGCAAGTGCCGCCTTGCCGTCGCCGAGCCCGTCGAGATGGCGGGCAGGGACGATCCGCGGCGCTGGAGCCACGTGCGCATCGCCACCAAGTATCCCGAGGTGACGCGCAAGCATTTCGCGGCGCGCGGCGTGCAGGCGGAGTGCGTCAAGCTGTCGGGCGCGATGGAACTCGCGCCGTCGCTCGGCCTCAGCCACCGCATCGTCGATCTCGTCGATTCCGGCCGCACGCTGAAGGAGAACGGCCTCGTCGAGGTCGAGCACATCGCCGACATCACCTCGCGCTTCATCGTGAACCGTGCCGCGCTTAAGACGCGGCCCGAGCGGGTTGGCCACTGGATCGACCGTTTCCGCGACGTTGCCCTCGGGGTTTCCCGTGCCGCTTAGGCTCGATGCCTCGGCGCCGGGTTTCGAAAAGGAATTTTCGGCCTTCCTCGGGCGCAATCGGGACACCGACGAAAACGTCGACCGCGTGGTCGCCGGCATCGTGGCCGACGTACGCGCGCGCGGCGATGCGGCCGTCGTCGACTACACTGCCAAATTCGACTGGGCCGGCATCACGGCGTCCAACATGCGCGTCTCCGAAGCCGAGCGCGACGCGGCGGCGGCGCAGGTTCCGGCGGCGCAGCGTGAGGCGCTGGCCTTCGCCGCCGGGCGCATCGAGGCCTTCCACCGTGAGCTGATGCCGAAGGATGTCGACTTCACCGACTCGACCGGGACGCGGCTGGGCGCGCGCTACCGGCCGGTGGATGCGGCCGGGGTCTACGTGCCGGGCGGCACGGCGGCGTACCCGTCCTCGGTACTGATGAACATCGTGCCGGCCAAGGTCGCGGGCGTTGGCCGCATCGTCATGGTGGTGCCCACTCCCGGCGGCACGCTCAATCCCCTGGTCATGCTCGCGGCCGGGATTGCCGGCGCCGACGAGATCTGGCGCATCGGCGGCGCCCAGGCGGTGGCGGCCCTGGCCTACGGCACGGAATCGATCAAGCCGGTCGACAAGATCACCGGGCCCGGCAACGCCTACGTCGCTGCCGCCAAGCGTCGCGTGTTCGGTCAGGTCGGCATCGACCTCATCGCCGGCCCCTCCGAAATTCTTGTGGTCGCCGACCGTCACAACGACCCTCGATGGATCGCGGCCGACCTGCTGTCGCAGGCGGAGCACGATCCGTCCTCGCAATCGGTGCTGATCGCCGACGATGCGGCCTTCGCCGATGCCGTCATGCGCGCCGTCGAAGACGAGCTGAAGACCCTGGCTCGAGCAGAGATCGCCGCCGCCAGCTGGCGCGACAATGGCGCCGTCATCCTCGTTCCAGACTTCGCTGCCGCGCCGGCCATCGTCAACGCCATCGCCGCCGAGCATGTCGAGCTCGCGATGGAGATGGCAGAGGCCGAGGCGCTGTCGCAGAAGATCCGCCATGCCGGCGCGATCTTCCTCGGCCGCCATACGCCCGAGGCGATCGGCGACTATGTCGCCGGCACCAACCACGTGCTGCCGACTTCGCGTGCTGCGCGTTTTTCCGGCGGCTTGGGCGTCTCCGACTTCCTGAAGCGCACCTCGCTGGTCGCCTGCACGCCGCAGTCGCTCGTCGCCCTCGGCCCCTCCGCCGTGGCGCTGGCAGATGCCGAAGGGCTGGGCGCTCATGGCCGTTCGGTCTCGCTCCGGCTGGGGCGTTAGTAATGCCGGACGGCCCGACCGACAGGACGCGGCGCATCGTCGACGTCGTGCTCGATGAGGAATCGGTCGCCCGCCGCGCGCCCGAAGTCGAGCACGAGCGGGCCGTCGCGCTGTTCGACTTGATCGAGGAGAACGATTTCCGTCTGGTCGGCAGCCAGCCAGGACCGTATCGGCTGCGTATCGGCATCTTCGAGCAGCGCCTGGTATTCGACGTGCGCAATGAGGCCGACGAGAAGCTGCGCGACATCGTCCTGTCGCTGACGCCGTTCCGCAAGGTCGTGAAGGACTACTTCCTGATCTGCGAGAGTTACTACGCCGCCATCAAGAAGCTGGGCCCGTCGCAGATCGAGGCGCTCGACATGGGACGGCGCGGGCTGCATGACGAGGGATCGGAGCTGTTGCGCGAGCGGCTCGACGGCAAGATCGAGGTCGATCACGATACCGCCCGGCGGTTGTTCACGCTGATCTGCGCCCTGCACATCAAATCGTGAGCGGGCAGGGGCGATGATCGGACTGCCGTCCAGCCTGCTCTTCGCCTGCAGCGAGAATTCGGTCCGGTCGCCGATGGCAGAGGCGCTGGCCAAGCGACTCTACGGCCACAGGGTTTATATCGATTCGGTGGGCGTGCGCGCGAGCGAGGTCGACGGTTTCGCTGTCGCTGCGCTCGACGAAATCGACATCGACGTTCACCGCCACCACGCCAAGACCTTCGATGACGTCGATGCTGCGTCTTTCGAGTTGATCGTCACGCTCTCGCCGGAAGCGCACCACAGCGCGCTCGAATTCACGCGGGGGACGGCGACCGAGGTTGAGTACTGGCCGATGCCTGACCCAAGCGCCGTGGAGGGATCGCGGGAGACGCGGCTCGATGCCTATCGTCACACCCGTGATCAGGTGCTGACCAGACTGAAGGCGCGCTTCGGGATACCCATCACGCCCTCAGTCTGACCGTCTGCGCCTAACGCTGCGTGACGTGCCCCGCGGGGTCGAGCGTGATCATGTAGTAGGTGTCGCCCTTCAGGGCCTGGCCCTGCCAGCTGCCGTCGTTGTTGCGCATCAGCATGGTGACGCCGTTGTAGCCCGCATCGTGGATCTGCTGGCGCGCGATGGCGCCCTCGGCCGTCGGGGTCCAATTGGGCGCCGTCGTCGGGGTGAAGATCTTGTTGGGCTCGGTAGCGGGTTCGCTACCGGTCGGCATGCCTTGCGCCTGGACTGCATTCGTCGCGAGGACCGCGGCGCCGACCAGTGAAACTGCAAGCAATGTCCGGTTCATGATGTCTCTCCTCAGGTGCGAAGCGCTGCCACACTGGAGCGCCTTCGCCCGGGAGCATTTCTGAATCGGATTTGTGAGTGGATTGTGGCGGGAGCGCGCTCGTGCATGCAGGCGAGCCTCCCGCCTTGCACGAGCGCTTGTAAGGACGCTGTCAGCGCGTGCTGTCGGAACCCGCGTACCAGGCTGCGCGATGCGAGCTGTGACGCGGCACGGGCAGGTTGATGAGGTCCATGAACACCGAGGCGCCGCCGTCGGCGCCTGCGAGGTTGCCCTCCAGCACGTCGACGTCGAAGGTCAGCCTGTCGCCTTCGAGCTTCGGCGACTTCAACGTGACGACGGCATCCACGACGCTGGCCTTCTCCTTGTTCAGCACCGAGACCGTGGCATTGGGCGGATCCTTGGCGAATGAGTTGGGCGCCTTCGCCGTCCATTCCTCCAGCACGTGCGCGAGCATCGCGTGCCCTGCCGAGCGCACCGGGCGGTCGGCGAAGACGATGACGCTGGGCGCGATGCCTTCGAGGATAAGCTTGTTGTCCTGCAGCTTGGCGCTGCGGGCGTTCAGCACGAACATCGAGGGGATGAGGCGCGGATGGCGCGCCGCACCGACCACCTTGGGCTGGCCCTGTACCGAGGCGGCGGCGGGCGCGGCCGGCTGGGTCTGCGCGGCCGCGCCGAGGGCGAGACCGAGGGTGGCTGCTGCAGTCGCGAGGGCGACGGAAAGTCGGAAGGTTTTCATGAGGGTCACCGTGCGGCTCAGTAGCAGGGCAGGAGGGGCGGCTTGCCGCAGCTCGGCGCGTTGTAACGCTGCTGATAGCGGGGATCGATGTCGGGCGGCGGGGGAGCGCCCGCGCCACTGCTATACCCGCCGCCGCCGTTCCACTGCCGGTTGACGGGCTCCGTGGGAGAGGGGTTCGACCAGCCGCTGAAGGTGCTGGTGCCGTCGGGATCGCCGATGGCGGGCGTCTCTCCGCCGGTCGTCTGGCTCTGGCCGTAATACTGGGCGCCGTGCGAGCCGATGCCGAACCAGATCGTGTCGATGAATACTGAGGCCGGACCGTCGGCGGTGCCCAGGCTGCCCTCGAGCAGTTCCACGTCGAAGGTCAGCTTCTCGCCCTCGAGCTTGGCCGTCTTCAAGGTCACGACGAGGTCCGAGACGTTGCCGCCATCCTTGCTGAAGACGGAGACCGTGGCATTCGGCGGATCCTTGGCGAAGCTGCCGGTGCGCCAGATGTCGGCCATGTCGGGCGTCACCATGTGACCAACCGAACGCTTCGGTCGGCTGGTGAACAGGGTCGCCGTGGGCAGCACGCCGTCGAGGACCAGCTTCTGGCCATCGAGCTTGGCTCCGCGGGCATTGATGACGATCAGGGCCGTCGAATATTGACGCTTTCCGGGCTTTCCGATCGTCTTCTGCGCCGGATGGGTGATGGCGTTGGGCGGCGGCGTGGGAGCCGGCGTCGCCTGGGCGAATGCCAGCGCCGGCGTCAGGAGCAGGGCGGCCACAAGGCCGGACATGCACGTTGCGTTCATCTTTTGCTGGTCCTTCTTTACCGGGCGTCCGCAGCCGCGACCTGTATAAGGGAGGCACGCTCCCGTGAGAAGGCCGGCATCCCTGCCGTGGCCCGCGCCGCCATTGACTTACCCCCTCCTGCGGCCCATTTTCCGGCCGCTTTCCCAGAAATTCACCCCAGCCGGAGGCCGGATGGCCAAAGAAGACCTGATCGAATTTACGGGCGTCGTCGCCGAGTTGCTCCCCAATGCGATGTTTCGGGTCAAGCTCGACAACGACCACGTCATTCTCGCCCACACCTCGGGCAAGATGCGCAAGAACCGCATCCGCGTTCTGGCAGGCGACCGCGTCACCGTCGAGATGACGCCCTATGACCTGACCAAGGGCCGCATCACCTTCCGCTTCAAGTAGGCGTTGCGCGCCTCGCCGATCCCCCCGCTCGTACTGGCCTCCGCGTCACCGCGCCGGCTCGACCTGTTGCGACAGGTCGGCCTCGAGCCCGCGGCGATCGACCCCGCCGACATCGACGAGACGCCCCTGACGGGCGAGCTGCCGCGTGCCTATGCCTTGCGCATGGCGCGGTTGAAGCTCGCCGTCGTGAAGGCGCGGCATGCCGGTGCTCTCGTGCTGGCGGCCGACAGCGTCGTGGTCTGCGGGCGCCGGATCCTGCCGAAGGCGGAATCCGAAGCCGAGGCACGGATTTGCCTCTCGAGGATGTCGGGCCGCCGTCATCGCGTGCTGGGCGGCGTCGCGGTGGCCGCTCCGGATGGCAAGGTGCGGACGCGCCTCGTCGAGACCGTCGTGCGCTTCAAGCGCCTCGAGGCGGCCGAGGTCGAGGCCTATCTCGCGAGCGGCGAATGGCAGGGCAAGGCCGGCGGCTACGCCATTCAGGGCCGGGCCGCCGCCTTCGTCGCGTTCGTGTCCGGCTCCTACAGCAATGTCGTCGGGTTGCCGCTGTTCGAAACTGTTTCGCTTCTGAACGCCTCCACGCCGTGAGCCGGGTCGATCGCCTCGTTTGCCACGTGCTGCCCAAGGCGTTCCTGATGGCGCTTGTGGCGGAGGGCCGTCTCGTTGAGTTGCAGGTCGTTCGTCGCGACAAGCCCTCGAGGGTCGACAGCATTTTCCTGGGCCGGCTGGAACGCGTGATGCCCGATCTCGATGCCGCCTTCGTCGATCTTGGCCTCGAGCGCTCGGGCTTCCTGCGTGCCGCCGATCTCTCGGGCAGCGATGGCTGGCCGCCGCCCGGCGCGCCGGTGCTCGTGCAGGTCCGCAATGACGGCGAAGGCGACAAGGGTCCGCGCCTGTCGATGAACGTCGCCATCAGCGGCCGCTACCTCGTCCACCATCCCCACGGCACCGGCGTGACCTTCTCCCGCCGCATTGAAGGCGAGTTGGAGCGCGACCGCCTGCGCGGCCATGTCGAGGGCCTGCTGGAAGGCGGAATCGTGCTGCGCACCGCCGCCTTGGGCGCCACGGCCGACCTCCTGCAGGCCGACGCCACCCGCGTGCTCGAACGCTGGGAGAAGGTGAGGCGCCTGGCCCTCGACGTCGAGCCGCCGGCGGATCTGTCGTCGCGCATTCCGGGCGAGCGCGACCCGATCGCGCGGGCCTTGCGCGATCATGGCGCGGGCCTCGAGGAGGTCATCGTCGACGACCGGGCCATGGCGCGGACGCTGCAGGACAAGATGGACCGGCTGGGCGAGAAGATCCGCGTCCGCTGGCACAACGGGACCATGCCAGCCTTCGACATCGACGATGTCGCGGGACAGATCGACACCGCGCTGGCGCCGCGTATCGCGCTGCAGAGCGGGGTCGAGGTGCTGTTCGAACCCGGCGAGACCCTGTGTGCCGTGGACGTCGACAGTGCGGGCGCGGGCGGCCGCCAGGGCCGTGCGCCGCGCCGGCCGGTCGACGTCAATCTCGAAGCGGCGCCGGCGATCGCCCAGCAGCTCAGGCTGCGCAACATCGCGGGCGCGGTGGTCGTCGACTTCGTCACCATGCGCAGCGCCTACGACCGCGACAAGGTCCAGGCGGTCCTGGCCGAGCACTTGGCGAGCGACCCTGTGCCGACCCAGATCTACGGTTTCACCCGGCTCGGCCTGTTCGAGTTGACCCGCGCCCGGCGCGGCCCGACCCTGGCGGCCCAGCTCGAAGCGCTGGAAAAGAGCGATGACTGACCGATCCCCGCCGCTGCGTGCCGTGCGCATCGAACCGAAATGTCCGACCTGCGGAAAGCCCGCGGATCCCAAGTACAAGCCGTTCTGCCGCAAGCGCTGCGCCGACATCGATCTCGGCCGCTGGCTGAAGGAGGGCTATCGCGTGCCGACCGACGAGGCGCCCGGCGAGGAAGACCTCGACGAGAGAGGGGGCGGCGCGTCTGGACAGCGGGGCTAGCCCGTCCTATAAGCCCGGCCGCCAACGAACGATGTGCCCAGGTAGCTCAGTTGGTAGAGCATGCGACTGAAAATCGCAGTGTCGGTGGTTCGACTCCGCCCCTGGGCACCATTCGTTTTCCTAGCGCGTTTGGCGACCCCAATTCCCTGATCCGGCACGGCCTGCAGTCTGGCGCTGCTTCCGGTCTTCACCGTTTGTCGTTTGCGTGATCTGCCCGCCTGGCCGTGCCGTTGCTCGTCCGTTGACGCGCCCGTGCCCATTGCTGACACTCTGCAAAACAAAGACGAATTGGGAGGATCGCAATGAAGATCACACGCCGTGTGGTGGCGGGCTCGCTCGTCGCCACGGCCGCGAGCGCCTTGCCCGTCTTCTCACAGGCTTTTCCGAACAAGCCCGTGAAGATCGTAGTTGGCTTCGCCGCCGGCGGAGGCACCGACTTCGTAGCGCGCGTCCTGGCCGACGCGTTGAAGGAGCACTGGGGCCAATCCGTCATCGTCGAGAGCCGCACCGGCGCAAGCGGCATGCTGGCAGCGGAACAGGTGGTGCGGGCGGCGCCCGACGGGTACACGCTGCTGGTTTCGCCGCAGACCTCGATCGCGGTGGCGCCGCAGATCTTCGCCAAATCACCCTACGATCCGCTCAAGGATCTGACGCCCATCACCATCCTCACCGCCACGCCGATGCTGATGGTGGCGCATCCCTCCTTCCCGGCCTCCAGTTTTGTAGAGTTCCTGACCTACGTTCGCGCCAACCCCGGCAAGGTCACCTTTGCGTCCGGCGGCATTGGCTCTTCTCCGCACATGACGTCCGAACTGCTCAACATGCGCCTCGATCTCAAGGCGGTGCACGTTCCCTACCGTGGCGAGCAGCCGGCGCTTGCCGACGTGATGGGCAACCAAGTGGGCGTACTCTTCGCCAACATACCGTCGGCCATGCCGTACGTTCAGGCCGGCAAGCTCAAGGCGCTCGTCAGCACCGGCCAGTCGCGCTCGCCGCTCGCCCCCGATGTCCCCACGATCATCGAGTCCGGCGTGGGCGACATCGTGACCGCGACCTGGAACGGGCTCTACGGTCCTGCCGGGATGGCACCGGACCTGGTCCAGAAGATCTATGCCGATGTCAGCGAGGTGCTGGGGCAGGGGCGGGTGCGCGAGCGTCTGCTCGCCTCGGGCAGCGATTTGGTGCTCAACACGCCGCAGCGCTTCGAGGAGTACCTCCGGGCCGAGGTCATGCGCTGGGGCCAGGTGATCAAGGCGGCCGACATCCGCGCGGAGTGATCGGCGAGGGGACAGGCATGTCTGAAATCGGATACTGATGCCGGCGCTGGCGAGCGTCAGTGACCGATCGAAAGGCCTCAGTTTGTCCACAGCAGTGAAACCGCGGCGCAAGAGTTCGGCGAAGGCGGAGCAGCGCGCGGAGACGATCGAGCAGATCCTCGACACCGCGGAATACCTGTTCGCAAAGCACGGGTTCTACGGCGTCACGCTCAAGGACGTCGCCAAGAGCGTCGGCGTGCATCACACGCTGATCAACTACTACTTCGAGGACAAGAAGAAGCTCTTCGAGGATGTGTTCGCGCGACGGGCCGTCGTGACCAGCGAGCGGCGCATGAAGGCCCTCGACGACTATGCGCGGACGGTCGGCGATTCCCCGACAGTCGAGGGCGCGCTGCGGGCTTTCCTCGACACCGACCTCGACCTCTACACCGAGGGCGGCGAGGGCTGGCGCAACTATGGCGCCTTGGGCGCCCAGGTGGCGAGCACCCCCGAATGGGGCGCCCGGATGATGGACGAGCATTTCGATCCGGTCGTGCTGCGCCTGATAGGCTTGCTCAGGAAGGCCCTTCCGGGTTGCGCGGAGGAGGACATCTTCTGGGGCTACCACTTCGTGACCGGCGCCCTGATGCTGACGCTCGCCCAGACCGGCCGCATCGACAAGCTGTCCGGAGGAGTCTGCCGGTCGGACGACTACGCAGCCGTGAAGGATCGCATGGCGACCTTCATGGCCGCCGGCTTCCTGTCGGTCTGTTCGCCCCGGAAAGGTTAGTGCGACAAAGAAAGGGGAGCAGGTCGCACTTGCGTGACGCGCGTTAATTCACTAGTGAGTGAATGAAGAAACAAAACAAAAAACAACCACTAGGGAAGGAACGACACCATGCGTGTACGCAACGGGATTTCCATTCTTTTTGGCTTGGTGCTGGCGATTGCCGTCGGCAGCGTGGCCTCGGCCCAGCAGACGATCAAAGTCGCCTACACCGATCCACTTTCAGGCCCATTCGCCCAGGTCGGCGACGCCAACCTGAAGCAGATGCAGTACATCATCGACTTCATCAACGCCAAGGGCGGCGCGCTCGGCAAGAAGTTCGAGCTGGTTCCCTTCGATAACAAATCCCAGCCCTCCGATGCGCTGATCGCACTGAAGAGCGCGACCGACCAGAACATGCCGTTCATCATGCAGTGCAGCGGCTCCAACATTGCCGCCGCTCTGATCGACGCCGTGAACAAGCACAACGATCGCAATCCCGACAACCGCATCATCTATCTTAACTGCGGTGCGGTGGCGCCGGAGCTGACCAACGAGCAGTGCAGCTTCTGGCATTTCCGCTTCGACCTGCACGCCGCGATGAAGGCCGAAGTGATGGTGCGTGCCCTGCCCAAGGACACGACCAAGGTCTATTTGATCAACCAGGACTACCTGTTCGGCCAGTCCGTGCAGCGCGAGGTGAAGAACTTTCTCGCCAAGCTGCGGCCTGACGTGCAGGTCGTCGGCGACGAGCTGATTCCGCTCGGCAAGATCAAGGACTTCTCGCCCTACATCACCAAAATCAAGGCTTCGGGCGCGCAGGCGCTGATGACGGGCAACTGGGGCCCCGACATGAACCTGCTGATCAAGGCCGGCGTCGATGCCGGCGCCGACCTGCGCTACTACACCTTCTATGCCCATCTCGCCGGCGGCCCGACGGCGATCGGGGCGGGCGGCGAAAACCGCGTCCTGTCGGTGATGCCGTTCAGCGAGAACGTGGCGCCGGAGACCGGCAACGCCGAAGCCGAAGCCTTCATCAAGGGCTTCCGCGACAAGCACAAGTTCGAGTTCACCTCGGCTGGCTACCGCACCATCTTCGAGTATCTTCAGGCGGCGGTGAACAAGGCGGGAGCGGTCGACGCAACCAAGATCGCCTATGCGCTGGAAGGCATGTCGATCAAGGACTTCCTCGGCTTCGAGACGACGATGCGCAAGGCTGACCACCAGCTGATCGGCGAGTACTTCGTCGGCCTCTTCAAGAAGGGCGTGAAGTACGATGCGGAGAATACCGGCTTCGGCTGGGCGACCGAGGTGACCGTTCTCGCCAAGGACATCGACCAGCCCAACACCTGCAAGATGAAGCGCCCTTAGGCTCTGAACCCCGATGCCCGCTTTCCGGTCGGGAAGCGGGCATCGTCCTTGTAGCGGACAGGTTCGATGGAAGTTTTCGTCGTCTCACTCCTAAACGGCCTGGTCTACGGCATGCTGCTGTTCATGCTGGCGAGTGGGCTTACGCTCATCTTCAGCATGATGGGCGTGCTCAACTTCGCACATGCCAGCGTCTACATGCTGGGTGCCTATTTCGCCTACACGATCAGCCTCTATGTCGGCTTCTGGCCGGCCCTCCTGCTGGCGCCCCTGCTGTGCGGGATGATCGGTGCTGCCATCGAGATGTGGGGCCTGCGCCGCGTCCATCGTAACGGCCATGTCGCCGAGCTGCTGCTGACCTTCGGACTGGCGCTCATCATCGAGAAAATTGTGCAGATGACCTGGGGCCTGTTGCCGGTGCCCTATCGGATTCCCGAGCTGCTCGATTTCCCGCTGTTCCGCATCTACGGCACGCAGTTCCCCGCGTACCGCGCCTTCATGCTGTTGATCTCGGCGTTGATGTTCGGCGCGATCTGGCTCGGCCTGACGCGCACGCGCGTGGGGCTGGTCATCCAGGCAGCGCTCACGCATCCCGAGATGGCGTCGGCTCTGGGCCACAACGTGCCCCGCATCTTCACGCTCGTCTTCGCCGCCGGCACGGCGCTGGCGGGGCTCGCCGGCGTCATCGGCGGCAACTATCAGGTCACCGAGCCCGCCATGGCCTTCACCATGGGGCCGATCGTCTTCGTCGTCGTGGTGTTCGGTGGCCTGGGCTCCCTGACCGGCTGCTTCATCGCGTCGATCCTCATGGGGCTCATCCAGACCTTTGCCGTGGTCTTCGACGTGTCGCTGGCGGATCTGCTGGCGAAGTTCGGCATCGCCGTCACCGCCAGCACGCCGTTCGCAGAAGTGCTCAACGTGACGCTGCCCCGTATCGGCGCGTTGCTGCCCTTCCTGATGATGGTGCTGATCCTGGTGTTCCGCCCCCGCGGCCTGATGGGGACGCGCGACACATGACCCTGTTTCGTCGCAACTGGCCGTGGCTGCTGGTACTCGTCGTCCTGCTGGCGTTCCCCTTCCTGTTCTACGACTGGAGCAGGGGCCGCCATTCGGGATTCGTGCTGACCTTGATGAGCGAGATCGGCGTGATGGCCATCTTCGCGCTGTCCTACAACATGCTGCTGGGCCAGGCCGGGCTTCTTTCGTTCGGCCATGCCGTGCTGTTCGGCCTCGGCGCCTATTGCGCGGCCCACACCGTCAATCTGGTCAAGGCGGGCACGATCTGGTTGCCGACCGAACTCGTGCCCCTGGCAGGCGGACTGGGCGGTCTCTTCTTCGGCTTCGTGCTCGGCTGGCTCGTCACCAAGCAGCGCGCAACCGCCTTCGCCATGATCACCCTCGGCCTCGGTGAACTCGTCTCCGCGGCCGCCCTGATGTTCATGGGATTCTTCGGCGGGGAGAGCGGCATCACCATCGATCGTGTCATGGACACCAGCCTGTTCGGTGTGCGCTACACCTCGCCCTGGCAGGTCTATTGCCTCGTCCTCGCCTGGGCGTTCGTTGCCGCCGCCCTGATGAAATTGCAGACCCAGACGCCGCTCGGCCGGATGGCAAACGCCACGCGTGACAATTTCGAGCGCGCGCAATTCGTGGGCTACGACCCGCGGCGGGTGCGGTGGATGCAGTTCACGCTAGCGGGCTTCTTCGCCGGTATCGGCGGCGGCCTCTACGTGCTGATCTACGAGATCGTCACGTTCGATACCGTATCCGCGGTCAAGTCGGCCAATGCCCTGCTGGCCGTCTATATCGGCGGGGCTGGCGCCTTTTTCGGACCGATCCTCGGCACCATCGTGGTGGTCCTGCTGCAGAGCGGCGTGAGCCTGCTCAGCAATGCCTGGCTGCTCTATGTCGGCGTGCTCTTCATTGTCATGGTGATGTACGCGCCGGTCGGACTCGCGGGGCTGATCGGCATGCACGCGCCGATCTGGCGCATGGGACGGCTGCGCGAGTTGATGCTGCCCTATCTGCGCGCCTTGCCGGCGGCGTTGATCCTCTTCCTGGGATTCGTGCTGCTCGTCGAGCTAGCGTCCTTCACGACTATCGGCGCTGCGCAGGGAAAGCGCTTCGCGATCGCCGGCCGGACGATCGACACGCTGTCGCCGCTGCCTTGGGCAATAGCGCTCGCGGCCCTCGGCGTGGGCGCTTTCTGGCTGCGCCGGGAGGCCCGAGCGTTCCGCTTGCGCTGGGACAGCTTGATGGAAGAGGCCAAGCGGCAGGCGGACTCACCGTGACCGGCCCGGCCATCGAGCTGCGCGACGTGCGCAAGAGCTTCGGCGCCACCGAAATCATCCGGGGCGTCGATCTCAGCATCGCCAGGGGCGAACGCCATGCCATCATCGGCCCGAACGGCGCCGGCAAGACGACGCTTTTCAACCTGATCTCAGGCCGATTTCCGATCACTTCCGGGACCATTACCGTCAACGGCAAGTCGACCGCCGGCCTCCCGCCGCAGGAGATCAACCGTCTTGGGCTGTCGCGGAGTTTCCAGATCACGTCGATCTTCCCGCGCATGACGGTGTTCGAGAACATCCGCTGCGGCCTCTTGTGGTCGCAGGGCTATCGCTACTCGTTCTGGCACCTGCTGGCCGGCCAGAAGGCGCTGAACGCCGAGGCCGACCGACTGCTCGACCGGCTTAAGCTGGGCGACCGGCGCAATCTGCCGGCAGGGCTGCTGTCCTATGCCGAGCAGCGGGCGCTGGAGATCGGCATCACCATCGCGGGCGGCGCCGACATCATCCTGCTCGACGAACCGACCGCCGGCATGAGCCACAGCGAGACCGATGCGGCCATGGAGCTGATCCGCGGCGTGTCGGAGGGCAAGACGCTGCTCATGGTCGAGCACGACATGAGCGTGGTGTTCGGCCTTGCCGACCGCATCACCGTACTGGTCTACGGCGAGGTCATCGCCTCGGACAGGCCGGCCGCCATTCGCGGCAACACCGCCGTGCAAGAGGCCTATCTCGGGACGCTTGCGGCATGAGGGCGCCGTCATGATGCTCGAGGTGCGCGACCTCCATGCGCTGTATGGCAAGAGCCACATCCTGCAGGGCGTCGATCTCGCGGTCGACGAGGGCGAGATCGTGAGCCTGCTGGGCCGCAACGGCGTTGGCCGCTCGACCGCCTGCAAGGCCATCATGGGGCTGGTGCCGCCGGTCGGGCAGATCAGTTTCAAGGGCCGACCGATCGCCGGCTTGCGGCCCGACCAGATCGCCCATGCCGGTGTCGGCTATGTCCCCGAGGATCGGCAGGTGTTTCCCGGTCTCACGGTGAAGCAGAACCTCGAGCTTGGACTCAAGCGCGCCGGCGTGTTCGGGCGTTGGACGTTTGACGACGTCTTCTCGCTGTTTCCCAATCTCGGCAACCGACAGGACAATCCGGCCGGCGTGCTCTCGGGCGGGGAACAGCAGATGCTCACCATGTGCCGCACGCTGATGGGCGATCCCGATCTCGTGATCATCGATGAGCCGACCGAAGGGCTGGCGCCAAAGCTGGTCGAGCAGGTCGGCCACCTGCTCGACGAGATCGCCCGGCGCGGCACGGCGATCCTACTGGTCGAGCAGAAGCTCACCATCGCGCTCAAGATCTCCCATCGCCTCTACGTCATGGGTCACGGGCGGATCGTCTTCAGCGGCTCGCCCACCGAACTGCAGGCGAATACGGCGATACGCAAGGAGTGGCTGGAGGTCTAGCGGCCCCGAGGGCACGGAAAGCGAGATGGTATCGCATTTTCGTGAACAGCTTTCGCTTGGCGGAGACGGGCGGAGACCTTCTATTGTTGGTCTAGGCTGCCACGCGTATCGCGAAGTCGTGCCGACCGGCCTTCCGGTCGATCTTCCCAGTGAGCTTATGATCCATGACACGACTGATTTCGTTTTTGTTGTTGTCCACATTCGTTGCTTGCAGTGCCGCGGCGCAAAGTGATGACGCGTCCTATTGCAAGAAACTCGGTGATTATGCGACCCGCTACCTGGGCGACGCGGGCGGTAACGGTGGAACGCGACCAGACTTCGATATCCTCGAGGGAGTCGCGAAGTGCAATAAGGGCGATACGGCAGGCGGCATCGCGATCCTCGAGAAGAAGATTCGCAGCAAGGGGTTTACGCCACCGCCGCGCTGAACGCGTGATTGCACCGCAACATGAACACGGCGTCATATGAGGCCACTCCGGGAACACAAAAAGGCGCTTTCAAGGCAACTTCCGATTGTCTTACCGTTGCCATGGACAGGCGATGGTCAGACGGGGTGAAATGTTGCTATCGTAACGACGGCACAGATTTCGCGCCGGATATTAAGGATACTTACCAAATGGCTTCAGGTACCGTTAAGTGGTTCAACGCCACCAAAGGATTCGGATTCATCCAGCCCGACACGGGCGGCAAGGATGTGTTCGTCCACATCAGCGCGGTCGAGCGTGCCGGGCTCAACGGCCTGAATGAAGGTCAGAAGATCAGCTACGAAGTTCAGGTCGAGCGCGGCAAGGAAGCCGCGGTCAATCTCAAGGCCTGAGCACGACGCTCCGCGCCGGTGCCGTCCGCCCTCCTCGAGAAGGGCACCGCCGGCGCCTGAGAAACGAAAGAAACGATTGCGCGCTCGTCGCTTGAAGGGCGCGATGCTATCGGAAAAGGCTCCAGTCACCGTAATTGCGGGGACTGGAGCCTTTTCTCGTTGGACTCGGTGGAGCCGTGAGAGCGTTTGGCAGGGGTACGAGTGAAGAACCGGGTGGCGGCAGGCCACTGTCATTGCTTGACTCGATCTACTGCCACAAAATCCATGTTCTTCGCCGTTTAAGCGGGACACGCGCTCGCGACGGCACAAGGAATTCCTGGGCTGTCCCGCGCGGAGTGTGGGTCTCAGCGGGCAGGACGAGCATGCGTATCTTGGCGGTCCTTGTGCTCATGGTAGTCATGTCGTTGACCCCGATTTCCGGCACGGGAGAGCTTCGCGCGGCGACAATCGTCTCCCTCTCGGCGGCCGGGACCCCGGCGACCACCTTGTTCCAGCGGTCCCTCGCCGCGGAGAGCCCGAGGCTTCGCCTGACGGGCATGATCGAAACCGGAGACTCGGAAAAGCTGCGGGATCTGCTCAGCAGGCTGCAGGCTACGGCGCCGCCAAAGCAGGGAATGCCGCTCGCCACGATCGAGCTGAGCAGCCTTGGCGGTGATCTGTTCGAGGGCGTACGGATCGGCGAGTTGCTCAAGGGATTCAAGGTCGTCGCGGTCGTGCGCAAACAGGACCTCTGCCTCTCGGCCTGTGCCCTCGCGCTTTTGGGCGGCAACACCGTGCGTGCGGCCGCGGCCTATCCGTTCGACTGCAACATCGAAGTCGGCGGCAAGGTCGCGTTCCATAATTTCTTCCTCGATCGCACCCAGTTGCGGCGTCGGACTTCCGACGATCCGGTGGCGAGCCGTCTCCAGGGGTTTGCCGACGGGCGGGGCGGCGCGGCGATGCTGATCAAGTATGCGGCCGACATGGGGCTGCCTCCGGCTTTCGCGGCAAACCTGATGGCGAGGCCGGTCGAAGAATTCCAGTACGTCGAAACGATCGGCGAGTTCCTGTCGCTCAACCTCTGCCCCATAGGTCTCGCCCGGCCGTCGGTATCGCTGTCGCATCAGGCTGCCAACGTCTGCAACAATTCCATGGCCGCGTCGGTGCCGCTGTCTGCCGTCGTCGTTGCCCAGATCGCGGCGCCGCAGGTTCGGCAGTACATGCTGGAGCGGGTGCAGGACGGAATGAACGCGGCCGGGGCGAGGGGCAAGCTCGCGGATCAACTCGCTTCCTGGTCGGTGATGCGGGCAAAGGACGAGGTCGAAAAACTCTACGCTGATCTCCGCGCGGCCGGTGTTGCCCTGCCCGAGATCGTCGGACCGACTTTCGAGGTCGCCGTCAACGAGGCGGGGCGTGTTCGCGCGGCCTGCTATGTCAGCCTGTCTCCCTCCGATCCGGACAGCTACGAGGTCGTCCTGCAGGGCGCACGCGGCCTCGTCGAGGCGTCCCGCAAGCCGCCTGCCAATGCCCGGCGCCTGTTCCTGTACGACCGGCAGGCCGTGGCCAACCGCCGCCCTTCGTCGGATATCACCACCCGCGTCACGGACGACATGGAGGAACCCCAGGCCGCGCCGCTCGGCTCCGGTCGCATGTCCAGGCGCAGCGACGCGGCCCGGTAACAGATTCAGGCACGGAAGGATCGGTGCGTCAGCGGCCCCCGACCACCCAGCCCGTCTCGTTCGCGAAGGCTTCGAAGAAGTCCGTATCGTAGGCCCGGTCCGGCGTCTCGCGCACGAGGCTGTCGATCCGCTCGGCATCGCGCCCGACCAGGATGCGCCAGCGCTCGTTGCGCACGCCGTCGAGGATGATCGTCGCTGCCTCGGCTGCCGTCGTCGGCGCCTCCTCGAGGAAGCGGCGTGCCCGCTCGGCGATCATCCTGCGGACATCGTCGTCGGAAAGCTTCGCCGCATCGATACCCATCGAGGCGATACGAGCCCGCGCCAGCCCCACCTCGTGCGGCGTGATCTCGTCGGTCTGGTTGCCGCTCTGCAGCTTGCGCGAGTTGGCGACGATCGACGTGCCGATATGGCCGGGCATCACGACCGAGCACTTGATGTGCGGGGCGTTGAGGCGCAGGTCGGTGATCAGCGCCTCGGTGAAACCCTTTACCGCGAACTTCGCCGCGGAATAGGCGGTCTGGGGGATGTTGCGGCCGATATAGGCCCAGAAGCCGTTCACGCTCGACGTATTGACGATGTGGCCCGCTTCGGCGCGCTTCAGCAGGGGCATGAACGCACGTGTGCAGAGATAGACGCCGCCCCAGCAGATGTTGAACGTGCGTTCCCATTCGTCGCGCTCGTTGACGAGGAAGCTGCCGCCGCCGCCGATGCCGGCATTGTTGAACAGGAGATGGATGCGGTCGCTCTCCTGCTGCTCGGCTACCTCGTCGCGAAAGCGCAGCACCTGCGGCTCGTCGGAGACGTCGGCGATATGGGTGGTGATGCGCTGGCCCTGGCTGAGGCCGGCGGCCTCGCAGAGCCGCTTGGTCTCGGCCATCGCGCCGCCCGACACGTCGCCGAGCGCAATGTTGCAGCCTTCGGCGGCAAGCTGCCGCGCCAGCTCGCGACCCATGCCCGTGCCGCCGCCGGTGATGACGGCGATCCTTCCCGCGAAATCCTTCATGTCGTTTCCTCTGTTTTTTCTAGGCCGGACGAAAGCGCTTCAGGACCATGAAGCCCAGCAGGAGGAAGCCCAGCAGCACGATGCCTTGCACCACCGCGAAGGGGGGCTCGGCGCCGGTCGGCGCGAATTTGTTTAGGAAGCCGATCTTCTGGAAGGACTGCACGACCAGGACGAACACGTTGAGATAGAAGGCGAACAGGGCGGTCGCGACGTAGACCCAGCGCCACACACCGGCGAGGCGGCCGACATAAAGCGCGAGCAGGGCAATCGCCAGCGCGACCGACGACACGATGCCGACGCCGATCGCCGGCGTGAACACGGTGATGGGAAAGAGGAAGCCGGTCACCGTCGTCAGCACCGTGAAGAGCAGGAACACCGAGTTCCAGCCATCCAGCCGGCGTCCCTCCAGCATCCGAGCGCACGCCACGGCGCCTGCCGCAATGGCGACCAGGCTGATGACGACATGCACGAGGGTGAAGGCCGCGATCGACATTCCGAGAACCATACATGTCTCCTGGGCTTGGCGGCGGCGCGGCGGAGATGCGCAACCAGCTGGCGAATCCGGTCACCACTTTAGCGCAACTGCGCACAAGCGACAGGCCGCTTGCTGCCATAATCGCGCCATACCACGCGGCGGCATCAACAAGGAGGAACCCGTGCCCGCTTCGATTGCCCGCCGTACGCTTTTGGTCGCGCCGCTTCTGTCCCTGCCGGCCTTCGCCGACGATGTCCTGTCGGGGCTTCGCGAACTCGAGCGGCGCAATGGCGGCCGCCTCGGCGCGGCCTTGCTCGACACCGCGAGCGGCCGTCGAGTCGCCTATCGCGGCGACGAGCGCTTCCCGATGTGCAGCACCTTCAAGTTCCTGGCGGCGGCCCTGATGCTGGCCCGCGTCGACCGTGAAGAGGAGAGGCTCGACCGCCGCCTCGTCTTCGCCGAGAGCGATCTTGTGCCCTACTCGCCCGCAACGAAGGAGCATGTCGGTGCAGGCGGCATGACGATCGACGCGATCTGCGCGGCGGCCGTAACCCTCAGCGACAACACCGCGGGAAACCTGATGCTCGCGAGCTTCGGCGGTCCTGCGGGATTGACGGCCTTCGCACGTGCACTGGGCGATACGGTGACTCGTCTCGACCGCATCGAGACTGAGCTGAACGAGGGCACGCCGGGCGACCCACGCGATACGACTTCGCCGCTGGCCATGCTGGGCACGATGCAGAAGATTGTTGCCGGCGACGTCCTGTCAGCGGCTTCGCGCGAACGTCTGGTCGGCTGGTTGGTCGCGAACAAGACGGGCGACAAGCGGCTGAGGGCCGGAGTCCCGGCGGGGTGGCGGGTTGGCGACAAGACGGGCACCGGCGGCAACGGCAGCGCCAACGACATCGCGGTGGCCTGGCCCCCTGGCCGCGCACCGATTTTCATCACGGCCTACTACACGGGCTCCACGATCACCGATGAGGCGCGCAGTGCTGTGATCGCCGAAGCCGGCCGGATCGTCGCGGCCGGGCTCGGCTGATCGGGGCCTGATCAGGCCGGGAGCCTGGGGGCGCTCGGATGCTTGGGCAGGAAGGCCGTGAGCAGGCCGAGCAGCAGCAGGAACGGCGTCACCTTGTAGACGGCCTCGATGCCCGCATGGTCGGCGATCTCGCCCAGTGCCGCGGCGCCGAGGCCGCCCAGGCCAAAGGAGAATCCGAAGAACATGCCGGCCACCAGTCCGACACGGCCAGGCAGCAGCTCCTGTGCATAGACCAGGATGGCCGAGAAGGCCGAGGCCATGATGATCGCCACCGTGACCGCGAGGATGCCGGTCCAGAACAGGTTGGCGTAGGGCAGCATCAGCGCGAAGGGCAGGGCGCCCAGGATCGAGAACCACATGACCGGGATGCGACCGACCCTGTCGCCCACGATGCCGCCCAGGATCGTACCGACGACGATCCCGACCAGGAAGGCGAACAGGAAGAGCTGCGCGGTCTGTACCTCCACGCCGAACTTCTGGATCAGGTAGAAGGTGAAGTAGGAGCCCAGGCTGGCGCTGTAGACGTTCTTGGAGAAGAGCAGCGCCACCAGGATTGCCACGGCGACGCCGACGCGGCCCTTCGACAGGGTCACGTGCCCGGTGGCAGCGGCCGTCTTGCGTGCCGCCGGCTTGTGGCTGGTTCGGTTGGCCTTGTACCAGTGGCCGATCTGGAAGAGCACGATCATGGCGACCAAAGCGGCCGCCGAGAACCACACGATGCTCTGCTGTCCGGCCGGCACGACGATGAACGCCGCCAGCAGCGGTCCCGCGGCCGATCCCATGTTGCCGCCGACCTGGAACAAGGACTGGGCGAGACCATAACGCCCGCCCGCGGCCATGCGGGCGACCCGCGAGGCCTCGGGATGGAACACCGAGGAGCCCATGCCGATCAATGCGGCGGCGAACAGAATCAGCGGATACGAATTCGCCTGGGACATCAGCAGGAGCCCGACCAGGGTAAAGCCCATGCCCACCATCAGGGAATAAGGCTGGGGCTTCTTGTCCGTGTACATGCCGACCACGGGTTGCAGCATCGACGCCGTGCACTGGAAGGCCAGCGTGATGAAACCGATCTGACCGAATGACAGTGCGTATGAATCCTTGAGGATTGGATACAGCGCCGGGACCAGCGACTGCATCATGTCGTTGAGCAGGTGGCAGAAGCTCAAGGAAAGGATGACGGCGAAGGTCGTGTTGTTGGCGGAAGCCGAAAGGGTCGGGGCCGCGGGGGCAGAAACGGGCGCGGGGCCGGCTGCCATCGTATTGTCGGTCATGCCCGAATTCTAGGCGGTGGCCTCTCTCGTCGCCAGCACCGCACCGGCAGACCAGCCTTGCGGCGCTGGTGGTCGCCAACTGGTTTGAACTTTCGCCGCGCCGATGCGTTGCACGCCTGTGCGCACTGATGTTCCTGCCCGTCTCGACCGCCTGCCGTGGAGCCGGTTTCACCGGCTGGTGGTCGTTGCCCTGGGCATCACCTGGATCCTGGACGGGCTCGAGGTCACCTTGGCCGGCTCCGTGGCGGCGGCCCTGCAAACCAGCCCGCGCCTGCAACTCACGGCCGAGCAGGTCGGCCTGACGGGCAGCGCCTATCTCGCAGGTGCGGTGCTGGGCTCGCTGTTCTTCGGGCATCTGACGGACAAGCTGGGACGCAAGAAGCTCTTCAACGTCACCCTGGGCGTCTATCTCGTCGCGACCGCGGCCACCGCGTTTTCGTGGGACTTCTACAGTTTCCTGTTCTTCCGCTTCCTGACGGGCGCGGGCATCGGCGGCGAGTATTCGGCGATCAACTCGGCGATCCAGGAACTGATTCCCGCGCGGCTGCGGGGGCGCATCGATCTCGCCATCAACGGCAGCTTCTGGATCGGTGCGGCCGGCGGTGCGCTGCTGTCGGTCTGGCTGCTCGATCCCACCGTCCTCGATCCGGATATGGGTTGGCGAGTCGCGTTCGGCAGCGGCGCGGTGCTGGGTCTCGTCATCTTGTATCTAAGGCGCTTCCTGCCCGAGAGTCCGCGCTGGCTGATGATCCACGGCAAGCCGCGCGAAGCCGAAGGCGTCGTCGAGGAGATCGAAGCGCGGGTCGAGGCCGACACGGGGCGGAAGCTGGAGCCGGTGACGCAGTGGCTGACGCTCGGCGATCCCCACAAGACCACGATGCTGTCGGTCGCGCGCACGCTGCTGAAGCATTATCGCGGCCGGACAACCCTCGGCCTGGTGCTGATGGCCTCGCAGGCCTTCGTCTACAACGCGATCTTCTTCACCTACGCGCTGATCCTCACCAGGTTCTACAACGTGCCGGCCGACAAGGTTGGCCTCTACATCCTGCCCTTCGCGATCGGCAACTTCCTGGGGCCGCTGCTGCTCGGGCCGCTGTTCGACAGTCTGGGGCGTCGGCAGATGATCACGGCCACCTATGCGATCTCGGGTGTGCTGCTGGCGGTGACGGGCTGGATGTTCCACGCCGGCCATCTCGACGCCACGACGCAGACGGCGATGTGGAGCGTCGTCTTCTTCTTTGCGTCGGCAGCGGCGAGTGCCGCTTACCTCACCGTCGGCGAGTGCTTTCCCCTTGAGATCCGGGCGCTCACGATCGCGCTGTTCTATGCCTTCGGCACGCTGTTTGGTGGCGTCGGCGGGCCGTGGCTGTTCGGCGTGCTGATCGCCGGCGGCAGTTCGGCGGAGATCATGTGGGGCTACCTGCTGGGCGCCGCCCTGATGATCGCGGCGGCTTTGGTGACCCTGAAGCTCGGCGTTTCGGCGGAGCGCAAGTCGCTGGAGGAAGTGGCACCGCCTCTCTCCAGCGAGCAGCGTCTCTAGTCGCTATCCGACGCGAACCGGCCGGGCGCGCTGGTTATAGAGCATCTTGCGGATACGCTCCTGTTCCTCGAGTGGAAGCTTCTCGCGATCGACCGAGAAGTCGGCACCGACCGCCATGCCCTTCTGGACGGCAGGCCGTGCACCGAGTTCCTCGAACCAGCGCTTGAAGTAGGGGAATTCCTCGATGTCCTGGCCCTGGAACTTCCAGTTCACCGTCCACGGATAGCAGATCATGTCGGCGATCGTGTACTGGTCGCCGGCAAGGTACCGGTGCTTGTAGAGGCGGTTGTTCAGCACGCCGTACAGCCGGTTCACCTCGTCGGTGAAGCGCCTGATGGCGTATGTCTGGTCGCCTTCCTTTGCCTGGTCGAGCCTGCGGAAGTGCCCGCACTCGCCGCTCTTCGGGCCCTGGTTGGCCATCTGCCAGATCAGCCATTCGTTCACTTCGTGCTTGGTGCGAAGGTCCTGCGGATAGAACTTCCCGGCCTTCTCGGCGATGTACAACATGATCGCGCCGGACTCGAAGACGACCAGCGGCTTGCCTCCGTCGGCGGGAGCGTTGTCGACCATCACCGGCATGCGGTGATTGGGATTCATCTCCAGGAAGGAATCGCTGAACTGGTCGCCCTGTCCGATGTTCACCGGCACGACCTTGTAGGGCAGGCCGCATTCCTCGAGCAGGATGGTGACTTTCTTGCCGTTGGGTGTCGGCCAGTAGTGCAGATCGATCATGTGCTTCCTCCGAAAGGCGGGATGTGAGCCAGGGGAGCCGAGCCTCCGCCCGTCGTTGCCGCCCGTCAATGGTGTATGGTCGTTGCAACGAACGGTTCGGGAGAGACCACGTGGCGGATGGAAGCCAGGACACGAGATCGATACGACGCCTCGAGGACGCACGGTTCCTCACCGGTCGCGGGCGGTATGTCGACGACATTGCCGAGCCCGCAGCGCTGCATGGCTACGTGCTGCGCTCGCCCCATGCCCATGCGCTGATCGCTTCTCTCGACGTTTCGCCGGCGGCCTCGATGGCGGGCGTGCATCTCGTTGCGACGGGCGACGACCTGGCAGCGGACGGGTTGGGTCTCATGCCCTGCCTTGCTGCCGTGAAGCCGCTGATCGTGCCGCCGCGACCGGCGCTGGCAATGGGACGCGTCCGCCATGTCGGTGATCCGGTCTGCTTCGTGGTGGCCGACAGTGCAGAGCTTGCGCGCGAAGCGGCGGAGCGGATCGAGATCGCCTACGAGCCGCTGCCTTCGGTCGTCGATGGCCGCGCGGCGTTGGCAGAGGGCGCGCCTTCCCTGTGGGACGAGGCGCCGGGCAACCTCGTCTATCATGTGCAGCGCGGCGATCACGCCGCCGTCGCCGCGGCGATGAAGGACGCCGCGCACATCGTCGAGGTCGACGTGACGAACAATCGCGTCATCGTCGTGCCGCTCGAGCCGCGCGCGGGGATTGCGCGCTACGATGCCGCCACCGAAACGATGGATCTCGAACTGACGGGGCAAGGGCTCCACGGCATCCGCCGCCAGCTCGCGGAGTTCATCTTCAAGGTGGCGCCGGAGCGCATCCAGCTCCACGCGCCCGATGTCGGCGGTGGCTTCGGGATGAAGAACTTCCTCTATCCCGAATGGATCCTGCTTCTATGGGCGGCGCGCCGTCTGAAGCGCCCGGTGCGGTGGCTCGCCGACCGTGCCGAAGACTTCGTGATGGGGGCGCAGGGTCGCGACATCGAGGCGACGGCTCGGATCGGGCTCGACCCGACGGGCCGTATCCTGGCACTCGACGTGGCGATGGTCGCCAATCTCGGCGCCTACCTGTCGGGCAATGGGCCCGGTGCGTCGGTGGTCGCCGCCTCGACGGCGCAGGGCGGCGTCTACGATATTCCCGCGATCGCCGTCGACGTGCGTGGCGCTCTCACCAACACGGTGCCGGTCGACGCCTATCGCGGCGCGGGCAAGCCCGAGGCCAACTACATCATCGAGCGCGCCATCGAGGCGGCGGCGCGGGTGCTCGACCGGGATCCGGCGGACCTGCGGCGGCAGAACCTGATCGCCTCGTTCCCGCACCGGACCGCGATGGGCATGGCGATCGACTCCGGCGGCTTCGTGGCCAACCTCGATGCTGCCGTGGCGCGCGCTCCGGGCTTCGAGACGCGGCGCGCCGAGTCTCGCGCGCGAGGCCGGCTGCGGGGCATGGGCGTCGCCTGCTTCCTCGAAACGTCGCGCGGCGCGCCGAACGAGGGTGCCGAAGTGCGCTTCGAGCCGGACGGCAGCGTGACCATCGCCGTCGGCACCGAATCGAACGGGCAGGGGCACGAGACGTCGTTCGCCCAGATCGCCTCCCGGCATCTCGGCCTGCCCATCGCGGCATTCCGCTACGTCCAGGCCGATACGCGGGCCGTCAGGAGCGGGGCGGGCCATGGCGGCGCGCGCTCGATGCACATGGGCGGCGCGGCGCTGGTCAAGGCCATGGATGCAGCTCTCGCGAAAGCGCGGCGGCTTGCGGCCCATCTCTTGCAAGCCAGCGAGCATGAGCTCGACTACGACCAGGGGCGCTTCACGGTGCGTGGCAGCGATCGTACCATCGATCTCGCGACGCTTGCGGGCAGCGCGCAGGAGGCGGCGAACCTGCCCGAGGGCATGTCGCCCGGGCTCGGCGAGCACGTCTTGAACATCACCGACGTCTTCACCTTCCCGAGCGGCTGTCATGTCGCGGAGGTCGAGGTCGATCCCGAGACCGGCGCCATCGACCTGCTGCGCTACACCGCGGTCGACGATTATGGCCGCCTGATCAACCCCATGCTCACCGAGGGCCAGGTGCAGGGTGGCCTCGCGCAGGGGATCGGCCAGGCCCTGGTGGAGCACACGGTCTACGATCCGCAATCCGGTCAGCTCCTCAGCGGCTCGCTGATGGATTACGCACTGCCGCGTGCGACCGATCTGCCGTTCTTCGACATCGAACTGGTGGAGCGGCCAACGGGAGCGAATCCGCTCGGCGTCAAGGGCTCCGGCCAGGCAGGCTGCATCGGCGCGCCCCAGACGGTGATGGCCGCCGTGCTCGACGCGCTGCGTCCCGCCGGCGTCGAGCGCCTCGAAATGCCGGCCACGCCGTCGCGCGTCTGGGAGGCGCTGCAGGGAGCGAAGCGGGGGCATTGAAGCAACCAGCGGCCCAGCCAGCGCGTCCCGGTCAGCGTATCCTGGCCGGCATTCTCTTCATGTGCGGCGCCGGCCTGCTGTTTCCCGTCATGAGCGGCTTCGCCAAGTTTCTCGGCGCCGACTACAACACGCTGCAGATCTCGTGGGCGCGCGCGTTCGGGCACATCGTGTTCATGCTGATCTTCTTTGTGCCCCGTTTCGGTCTCGGAATGCTGCGCACCCGCCGGATCGGCACGCAGCTCATGCGCTCGCTGATGTTGTTCACCTCGAATGTCGCGAGCTTCCTCGCCATCGTCTACATCCCGCTGGGCAAGGCGGCGGCGATCACCATGATGGCGCCGCTGCTGGTGCTGCCGCTGGCCTGGCTCGTGTTGGGCGAGCGGGCCGCGCGCAGCCATATCGGCGCGCTCCTGGTAGGCTTCGTGGGCATGCTGATCCTGATTCAGCCGGGCAGCGCGGTCTTCCAGTGGGCGGCATTGCTCTCGCTGCTGAGCGCGTGTTGCTACGCGGTCTATCAGGTGCTGACTCGCCTCATCTCCGCCATCGACACGCCCGAGACCTCGGCCATCTACAGCTCGATCGTCGGCAGCTTCGGAATGCTGCTGGTCCTGCCGTTCGTGTGGAAGACGCCGCACGGTGCTCGCGACATCATCTTCTTCTGCAGCCTCGGTGTGCTGGGCGCCATGGGCCATTATTTCGTGGCGCGGGCGCTGGCCTATGCACCGGCCAACATCGTGGCGCCGTTTCAGTACATGCAGCTCATCGGCTCGGTGGTCGTGGGTTATCTCTTCTTCGGCGATTTTCCGGATTTCGTGGGTTGGGTCGGCGCCGCCATCATCGTCGGCGCCGGACTCTATATCGGCTGGTCGCAGCGAAAGCCGGGTTAGCCCGCCGTGATGGGCGAGAAGTCGACGTACCAGCTCTTGGGGTGGACGTAGCCCTTCACCTTGGACGAAATCGCGTTCGGCCAGACGTCGTGGACGAACCATACGAACACCGCTTCGTCGACCATGCGGGTGTTGATCTTCGCCAGGACCTTGTCCAGTTCCGCCGGGTCGGCCGTGCTGCGCGCCTCGGCGGCGAGCTTGTCGAACTCCGGATCGTTGATGTAGCCCCAGTTCGAACCCCTGGGCGGGACCTGCTGGCTGTCGACGAAGCGCATGAAGGCGTTGTGCGGGTCCATCGTGTTCCAGCTCACGTTGATGGCGCTGAAGGCGGCCGCTTCGGGGGCCTTGGCGCCCTGGCGCATGAAGTTCAGAAGGGCATTCCAGTCCATGACCTGGAACTCGAGGTCGACGCCGACTTCGGCGAATTGCTGCTGGATGAACTCGTTCATGATCAGCGGATACATCTGGCCAGAGCCGGAGGTCGAGATCGCGACCTTCATCTTGAGCTTTTTCTGCGGACCGTAGCCGGCCTCAGCCAGCAGCTTCTTCGCTTCCGCCGGATCGTAGCGGATCTTGAAGGTCGGATTGCCGAACCAGGGATGGTCGGCCGGGACGCAGCCCACGGCGGGGGCGGCAAGGCCGTTCAACAGCTTCACCATCGCGTCGCGATCGACCGCGAGGTTCAGCGCCTTGCGCACGCGAATGTCGGCGG
Organism: Reyranella sp.; assembly: GCF_965279625.1. Classification (GTDB taxonomy): domain Bacteria; phylum Pseudomonadota; class Alphaproteobacteria; order Reyranellales; family Reyranellaceae; genus Reyranella. Next base: position 1,883,017 of record NZ_OZ257251.1, on the reverse strand, counting down.
TCGGCGCGCCCGGCAGCATGCTGAGCGTATAGGGCCACATGTGCGGGATAGCGTTCGTCTCGATCTTGCAGCCGCCGGCGCGCAGCTTGTCGAGCGAGTCGGGGGCGGGTGCCTCGATCCAGTCGACCCGGCCCGACAGGAGTGCGGCGGTGCGCGTTGAAACGTCCGGGATCGGCAGCAGCACCATGCGCTCGCTCTTCGGGAGACGCGCCTTGTCCCAATAGTCGTTGTTGCGCTCGAGCTCGGCGCGCTCGCGCGGCGTCCAGGCCTTCATCTTCCATGGGCCGGTGCCCGAGGGCGACTTGCGATAGGCCTGCCAGTCGCGGCCGACCTTCTCGAAATTGGCCGGGCTCGCGATCGGGAAGCGGTTGAGCAGCGAGGGGAAGATCGTGTCGACACCCTTGGTCTGCAGTTCGACCTTGTAGTCGTCGATCTTGCGGTAGCCGATCAACGGCCAGACGGCGGCGATCAGGATGCTTCGGCCGGCGCGATCGAAGGCGGCGGATTTGTCGTTCAGGGTGCGGTCGAGGGTGAAGATCACCGCGTCGGCGTTGAAGTCCGAGCCGTCGTGGAACTTAACGCCCTGGCGCAGCTCGAAGATCCACTTCGTCGGATCGGCCGGGTCCTGGTACCACTTGGTCGCGAGGCCGGGCACCAGCTTTGCCGGCGCCGTCGCCGACGACAGGTCCCAGGCGACCAGCGTGTCGTACATCGTGTAGCCCATGAAGCGGATGCCTTCGGTGCCCTGATCGGGTGCACCGTCCGTCGCAGGAATGTCGGCCAACGTCATGGCGATGCGCAGGGGCGCGGATTGTTGCGCTTTCGCCGAGCTCGTGCCGATGAGGGAAAGCGCAGTGCCGGCGAGAAGCGCGGCGCGACGGGTCAGCATGACAAACCTCCGTGGTTCCGTTGCACGAAGCACGAAGCGAGCCACACTGGACGCGGCATGGTTCTTGCTGTTTTGCTGACGATCATGGCCGCGCTCAACACGCTTACCGCTACCGAACTCGCGCAACGACTGGACGGCGGGACGGCAACCGCCGAGGCAATCGTGCGCGATCACCTCGAACGCATCGACCAGCGCGACGCCGACGTGCTCGCCTGGTCGCATCTCGCGCGCGAGGCTGCCCTGCAAACCGCCAAGGTGCTCGATCGTGGACCACGCAAGGGTCTGCTGCACGGCATCCCCATGGGCGTGAAGGACATCATCGATTCCTTCGACCAGCCGACGACCTACGGCTCGCCGATCTACCGCACGCACCAGCCACTCGCCGATGCTGCGACCGTTGCGCTGGCGCGCGACGCGGGCGCCATCCTGCTCGGCAAGACAGTGACCACCGAGTTCGCCAATCGTCATCCCGGCCCGACGAAGAACCCGCACAATCCCGCGCACACACCCGGCGGCTCCTCGTCCGGCTCGGCGGCGGCTGTGGCGGATTTCCAGAGCGTGTTGGGCACCGGCACGCAGACTGGCGGCTCGGTCATCCGTCCCGCCGCCTTCTGCGGCATCGTCGGCTACAAGCCGAGCTACGGCCACTTCGCGCCGGCCGGCATGAAGGCCAATACGGAATGGCTCGATACGATCGGCGCCTATGCGCGCAGCGTCGAAGACATCGCCCTGTTCCGTGCGGCCCTGATGGCGATCCCCTTCGTGCCGATCGGCGGTCTCGACCGCCCGTTGAGGATCGCCGTCGCTTTCACACATCATCGCGATGAGCTGTCGGCGGAGGGCACCCAGGCGGTGAACGACGCCGCGGCGGCCTTCGCCCGGGCCGGCGCGCAGGTCAGCGAGATCGAGCTTCCGGCGCCGGTGCGCGGCATGACCCAGGGGCAGAAGACGCTGTCGGCCTTCGACGGGCCGCGCGCCCATGCCGACGAAGCGAGGCGCTTTCCCGGGCTGCTGAGCGAGAGCCTAAAGAAGGACAAGCTCGAGGCCGGCTCGAAGATCGACTATGCGACCTGGGTGGCGGCCCGCAAACTCGGCGAGACCGGCCGCGCCGCCGTCGATGCGTTGTTCGATGAGATCGACGTCATCCTGACCGCGCCGGCCAAGGGCGAAGCGCCCCTCGGCCTCGAGCGGACGGGCGACGCCACCTTCAACCTGCTCTGGACCTATCTCTGGATGCCCTGTGTGACCCTGCCCTTCACCACGGGGCCGACGGCCCTGCCGGTCGGCGTGCAGCTGGTCGGCCGCCAGCATGAGGATAAGGGTTTGCTCGACATCGCCGCCTGGGCGCGGAGCGTCCTGTCATGAAGGATATCACTGCCGTCGATGCCGTGGCCGCGATCGAGGCCGGCACGCTGACCTCCGAGAAGCTGGTACGTGGCTATCTCAACCGCATCGCCCAGCGCGACGGGATCGTGAAAGCCTGGGCCCATCTCGATCCCGACCAGGTCATCGCGCAGGCGAAGGCCGTAGATGCGACGAGCGGCGGGCTGCTGCGCGGCATCCCGGTCGGCGTGAAGGACATCATCGACACCTATGACATGCCGACCGGCCACAACTCGCCCATCTTCGAGGGCAAGGTGCCGTTCGGCGATGCCGCCTGCGTGGCGCTCTGCCGGACCGCCAATGCCGTCATCATGGGCAAGACGGTAACGACCGAGTTCGCCAATCGTCATGCCGGCGCCACGACGAACCCGCACGATCCCGAGCATACGCCCGGCGGTTCGTCGTCCGGGTCCGCGGCGGCGGTGGCCGACGGCCATGTGCCGCTGGCCTTCGGCACGCAGACCGGCGGTTCGGTGATCCGGCCGGCCGCCTATTGCGGCGTGGTGGGTTACAAGCCGACCTTCGGCGACTTCAGCCGTGTCGGCATCAAGATGCAGTGCCACTCGGTCGACACGCTGGGCCTCATGGCGCGCACGCTCGACGACATCGCGCTATTCCGCGCGGCCGTGCTGAGGCTGCCACCGGTGCGCATCGATCGGACCATCGGCCGGCCGCGAATCGGCGTCTGCCGTTCGCCGGTCTGGGACAAGGCCGAGCCCGAGACCAAGGCGCTGATCGAGGAGACGGCGACTCGGCTCTCCGACAAGGGGGCGTCGGTGATCGACGTGGCCTTTGCTGCCCCCTTCGCCGACATCATCGACGACCATGCCGCGATCACCGGCTTCGAGAGCGTGCGCAACTATGCCGACGAGCGGCTGCGCAATCCCGACAAGGTGAGCGACGAGCTGATGAACGGCCCGATGAAGCGTGGCCTTGCCGTCTCCTTCGATCGCTACGTCGCCGCGCAGCGCAAGGCCACGGCCTTTAAGGCCCATGTCGATTCGCTGTTCGAAAAGGTCGACCTGCTCCTGACGCCCAGTGCCCCCGGCGAGGCGCCGCAAGGGATCGCCTTCACCGGTGATCCGGTCTTCAACTCGATCTGGACGCTCGCGGGCACGCCGTGCGTGACGCTGCCGGCCGGCACGGGTCCGCGGGGCCTGCCGCTCGGCGTCCAGCTCGTCGGCCTGCGTCATGCCGACGACCGGCTGCTTTCCCTTGCCGCCTGGGTTGCGGCGCATTTGAACTGAGGCGACGACATGCCCACGATCAACGGTGAACGACTGCTCGCCGACCTCCGGCGCATTGCCGATTTCGGCCGCTACCAGACCGGCGTGCACCGCCCGCATCTGTCGCCACAAGACGTGGAGAGCCGGCACTGGCTCGTGGCGCGCATGAAGGAAGCGGGCCTGGAGCCGGTCATCGACGGCATCGGCACCGTAATCGGCAAGAGTCCGAAGACCGGCCCGCGCATCCTGATCGGCTCGCATTCGGACACCCAGCCGCGCGGCGGCTGGCTCGATGGCGTCATGGGCGTGATCTACGGGCTCGAAGTGGCGCGGGCGCTGGCTGAAGATCCCGAGACGGCGCATCTTGCCGTCGATGTTGCCTCCTGGGCCGACGAGGAGGGACATTGGGGCCAGATGACCGGCAGCCGGTCGTTCATCGGCATCTTCTCCGAGGCCGACATCGACAAGGCCAAGCACCGTGACGAGGGCACGCCGATGCGCGAGGCGCTGAAGGCGGCCGGCCTCGAAGGCGTGCCGCGGGAGCATCTCGAAGAGGGCAGATATCGCGGCTATCTCGAAGCCCATATCGAGCAGGGCGGCCTGCTGGAAGCGGGCGAGAAGCACATCGGCATCGTGACCGCGATCGTGGGCATCATGCAGTTCCGGCTCACCTTCAGCGGCATCCAGAACCATGCCGGCACGACCCCCATGCCGATCCGCAAGGATGCAGGTGTGGCCATGATGCGGCTCTACAACGACGTGATGGACAAATTCCCCGCCGTTTCCGGGCCGCGCAGCGTGTGGACGGTGGGCAAGATGGTGCTCGAGCCCGGTGCGCCGGCGATCGTTCCCGGACGGGCCGAAATGATTCTCCAGTTCCGCGACGCCGACCAGAAGATCCTGCAGGCCTTCGAGGCGAAGCTGAGGGAGATCGTGGCGGATCACCAGAAGAACAGCCCCTGCATCGTCGAATGCGTGAACCTCTCGCGCACCCAGCCGCTGCTGATGGACGAGCGCTTCCTGGAGGCGATCGAGGAGTCGGCTTCGGTTCATGCGCCGGACAAGCATGTGCGCATGCCGTCGGGTGCCGGCCACGACGCACAGGTGATCGGGCTAAAAATGCCCGCGGCCATGATGTTCGTGCCCTCGATCGGCGGCATCTCGCATCACTTCACCGAAAACACCCATGACGCCGACATCGTGCTGGGCTGCCAGGTCTTCGCCGATGCCACGGCGAAAATTCTGAAGGGAAACTGAAGGACGACGACGCTATCCTGCTCCTCGTTGAGCGAGGAGCAGGGATGTCGAAGGTCACGCGCGCGACGAAGGCGCTGGAGCAAGCGAAGGTCGCCTTCACGGTCCACACCTACGACTACGATCCCGATGCCGACAAGGTCGGGCTGCAGGCCGCCGAGGCGCTGGGCGAGGAGCCGAAGCGTGTGCTCAAGACGCTGATGACTCTGGTCGACGGCAAGCCCGCCTGCGTGATCGTGCCCTCCGATCGCGAGGTCTCGATGAAGAAGCTGGCCGCCGCCTTTAAGGGGAAGTCGGCCGAAATGATGAAGCCCACCGATGCCGAGCGGATGACCGGCTACAAGGTGGGGGGCATCAGCCCGTTCGGCCAGATGCGGTCCGTGCGCACCGCCGTCGAGGCCGAGGCGATGGCGCATGAGCTGGTCTTCCTCAACGGCGGCCAGCGTGGCCTGCAGGTCCGCCTGTCGCCGCAGGACGCCGTGGCGGTGCTGAAGGCCGTCGTGGCGCCCGTGGTGGCGTAGCGCCCTTCTGCTACTGCGCTGCCGCCAGATAGCGCGCCAGGCCGCCCGCTCTGTCCGGCGGCAGCTTGGACGGCGTCGCGTTCAGGCGAATGCCCAGCTCGCAGGCTTCCTCGGCGGAGAGCTTCGCCAGGTTCTGCAGCTTGTCGAAATCGGTTGGTGTGAGGCCCGCCTCGACGAGCAGCGCTTGCGCCTCGGTGTCGTTGGGCACGGGTGGCGGCGCGGCGGCCCCGGCGTTCATCGCGGCCCGGCCCGAGCGATAGGCCTTCTCCATGGCTGTCAACATGTTGCGCATCAATTGCTGGCCCTGCGGGTCGAGCCGGTCGCCATGCTGGATTCCGACCAGCGCCAGCTCTCGGCAGGCCGGAACGTTGGTGCCGCGCAGATGCCGCATCAGGGCAATGCGGGCGGCCAGGACGCCTTCTGCGTCCGCGGGGTCGGCCGCGCGGAGAGCGGGCACGATGTACTTTGCGCGCAGTTCGCTCATCAGCACCAGCGGACGCGGCGCCCCCTGGGTCGTGGGATTGCGCATCTCTTCCTGCAACGAGGTGCGCAGTCGCGCCTCGGCATCCGGAACGTCGGCCAGCACCAGCCCGACGAGCGGCAATGTGCGCGCTTCCGTCATTGCATTGTCCACCATCTGCGCGTCGTCGCCGGTCAGGGCCTCGAGCCCGTAGACCGCGCCGGCTGCGGCCAGGGCGCCGGCGACGGTGGCCGCTGCCGAACGCATCAACCGCCGCCGGGGAGAGACATTGCGGCCGAACAGATAGAGCGCCGCGCCGGCCACCAGAGCCACGACGACGATGACGGCAATCTTCTCCACCCTGTGACTCCTGTTTTCACGAACGTCCGGACATGGTAATCGCGCTACCCTGCCGCACAGATGCGGTGGAATGTGGGCAGCCGGGGCCATCATCCATGCCGATCCATATTGATGTTTTCCACCCCAGCCGGCTTGTCATCGCCGTCGTCCGCGGCACATTCACAGCCGACGACGTTCGCGACGCCGTTCATCAATTTCTGGCCAGCGATGTCGTGCACTATCGCAAGCTGATCGACATTGCATCGCCCACAACCCCGATGGACAAGGCAGGAGCCCAGGCGATGGCGAATCTCGTCCTGGCACAGAACGATGACAGGCCGCGCGGACCGTTGGCCTTCGTGGTCAGTCCCGGTCAAGCCGCGGAGAATGCAGAGACCTTCGCAAAGCTGACCGCAGGCGAGCGCACGGTGAAGGTCTTCCAAAGTCTCCATGAAGCCCGGAAGTGGCTCGACGAACAGTCGGGGCCCGTCGGACCCCGCTGACCTACGGGCGGCGGATGCCGCTTCACGCGTTCTGCTCCCCAGACTACTCGAAACAGCGCGCGCTGCGGATGGTGCAGGAGTTGCTGGGAACGCGTGCATTGCACTCGTTCCAGGCGGATCGCTCGGCCTCGTTGCGGGACGGGGCGGCGCCGTAACCGGAGGCTTGCCCGTTGTCGCTATGCGCGTAGGCGACACAGCGCTGCGGCGCGGCCATCCGGATCCTGCACTCCAGCGGCCCGCATTCGGCCAGCGCCGACGTCTCGGCGGCCTCGCGCGTCGCCATGCCGACCGCAACGCCGAACAGACGCTCGTTGTCGGTGGCCACGGCCCCCCAGACTTCCTGTGCATGGGCCGTCGCGGTCGTCGTGAGCAGGGTCACGAGAAGGATCGTGAGGTTCTTCATCATCGTGTGTTCTTTTCGAGAAAGGAGCGAACGCGGTCAATCGACTCCTGCAGGAATTGTGGCCCCCGCCAATCCTTCTGGATCTCAATGTTGGGCGCGAGCGCCGCGATCTCGCCGCTGGTATGCGCGGGATGCGGCTTGTCCGTGCCCGGCTGCAGCAGCAGCGGCGTCCTGCAGTTTCTGACGAAATCCCGCGTCACGGAGAAGACGAAGTCCGAACCGAACATGTTCTGGCCGAAGCTGCGGATCGTCTCTTCCGTGACGGACGGATCGCGCGCGCGCACGGTAGCGCTGTAGCCCTTGACGGCTTCATCCCAGGTATCGCGATTTTCCCACAAGCCGATAGGGTTCTGAAGGATGGCGGCGGCGACGCGGTCGGGTGCCTGCTCGATCGCCTCGAAACAATAGCTGCCGCCGATACAGCCGCCCATCACCGCGAAGCGCCCGAAGCCGAGATGGTCGATCAGCGCCAGGTGATCGGCGGCAAATGTGTGCCAGCCATGGTCGGGCTTCACATCGGCCACCGACTTGCCGGCATTGCGCTGGTCCATCGAGATGATGGTGAACTTGTCGGCGAGCGCATTCCGCGGGTCCATCCAGGCGCGCGGCGCGCCGTCGGCGCCGGGCCCCCAGAATTCGATCGACGAGCGCAGGCCGCCGGGCGCGTAGAGCAGCAGCGGAAAGCCCTTGCCGTGAACCTCGTAGTGAATCTCGGCATCGGGCCGCTTGAGGATCGGCATGCACTCGTCTCCGTTGAATCAACCTTGTGGCTTATAGCCGATCGAATCGATGATCGTCTTCCAGCGCGCGAGGTCTGCCGACATGCGCTCTGTGAACTGGGCGGGCGTCGAGGTCTCGACGTCGAGGCCGAGCTCGACAAGCTTCTTCTGGATTTCGGGAATCGCCAGAACCGCCTTCAGTTCCTTGCCCCAGGCGTCGATCAGCGGGGCGGGCGTCCGGGGCGGAGCGAAGAAGACGTACCAGCCGAGGATCGAGAGCTGCGGATAGCCGAGTTGGCTGATCGTGGGTATTTCGGGCGCCGATGTCGTGGGCTTCACGCCGGACGTGAAGATCACCTTCACCTTCCCGGCGCGATGATGCTCCAGGAAGTCGGTGATGCCACCGCAGCCGGCAGCGATGTGGCCGCCCTGCAGGTCGGCGACCAGCGGCGCGGCTCCGCGATAGGGCACCGGCTCGAGCGGGATGCCGACCGCCTTGCCCGCCATGACTCCGAAAAAATGCGTGAAGGAACCAAGAGCCGTCGTGCCGAAGGAGGCGCGGGTCGGGTTCTTCTTAAGCCACTCGACATATTCCTTGAGGTCGCCGACGCCGAGGGTCGGCGATACGCAGAAGGCGGTCTGGACCGTTCCGGCGAGGGTGATCGGTGCGATGTCGGTCATCGGGTCGAACGGCACGCCGGGCATCGTGAGCTTCTGCACGATGGTGGCCGAGGGCACATAGGCGATGGTCGTGCCGTCGGTCGGGGCGTTCTTCAGGTCTCCCACGGCTATGGTGCCCGAGGCGCCGGCCTTGTTGTCGATGATGACGTTGCGCCCGGTGCGCTGTTTCAGCGGCTCGGCGATCAGGCGGGCCATCACGTCGGTGCCGCCGCCGGCCGGGAAGCCGACCAGAATCTTCAGCGGCTTGTCGGGCAGGCCGGTCTGCTGTGCGCGCACACTGGCGGCGAGTGGGGCCGTCAGCGCTGCGCCGGTCATCAGAATGGAAGTGCGTCGGCCGATCTTCCTCGTGGTCATTCTTGTTTCCTCCGGATTTATTATTCTTACGTAACCAGGCTCCATGCGAGCTCCGCCCGTTCTCTCGCGGACTTGCTCATTTTGATCGAGTCGGGATTGGACGAGTTGCCCTGCAGCCCGCGCCGGTAGACGCCCTGCGCGATGGCGGCGAGGCGGAACAGGGAGAAGGCGAGGTAGTAGTTCCAGTTGGGGATCGAAGTGCGACCGGTGCGCCGGCAGTAGGCGGCGACATACTCCTGCTCGGTGGGAAGCCCCAGCGCCGCGAAGTCGACCGTGGCGAAGCCGTGCGGCGGCTCCTTGAGATGATAACCGAGACAATTGTAGGCGACGTCGCACAAGGGGTGCCCCAGCGTCGACAGCTCCCAGTCGAGCACCGCCACCACCCGCGGTTCGGTGGGATGGATGATCAGGTTGCCAAGCCGGTAATCGCCGTGGACGATTGTGGTGGGATCGCCGTCGTCGGGAATGTTCTCGGGCAGCCAGGACGAGAGCTTGTCCATGGCCGGGATGTCTTCGGTCTTGAGCTCGGCGTATTGCCGGCTCCAGCGCGAGATCTGGCGGGCGATGTACTGGCCGCTGCGGCCATAGTCGCCGAGACCGACCTCCTGGGGATCGACCTTGTGCAGGCGCGCCAGCACATTGTTCATCGAATCGAAGATGGCTGTTCGCTCGGCGGGAGTCTGACCGGGCAACGCCGGGTTCACCAGGATGCGGCCGGGCACGGCCTCCATGACATAGAACATCTGGCCGATGACGGCGTCGTCAGCGCAGAGCAGCCGGGCGGGTGCGACGGGCACATCAGTCGTGGCGAGGGCGGAGATGACGCGGAACTCGCGGTCGACCTGATGGGCCGAGACGACCAGCTGCCCCGGCGGCTTCTTGCGCAGCACGAAGTCGCGGCGGCCGTCCACCATGTCGGCGGCGACGAAGAAGGTCGGGTTGGAATGACCCGAATCGAACTGACGGACTTCGAGTCCGCCGCGATAGCCCTCGAGCTTCTCGCGGAAGTAGCGGTCGAGGGAGGCCACGTCGAAACGGTGGCGCTCCATCACGGGGACGGTGTCAGCGTATGTCGGCATGCGGCTTCGAGCCTAATGTCCGCGCGCGGCCTTGCGCAAACGCTGCATCCCGCAGGGAGGAACGAGCGGAACTCCTCCGTAAAGGACGCGTTGTTGGCCATCAGCGAGGTTCCGTGTCCCAAAATTCAGTCCTGCGGGTTCCGACCGTCAATCTACGTGGCGGGTCGGCGATACGTCGTCCGCTGATCGTTCTTGCGGTTTGCGCCGTCGGCGTCGTGGCCTACCTGGCGCGTGACTTCCTCATCCCCACGGCCGCCGCGATCGTCCTCGCTCTGATTCTCACGCCCGTGGCGAAGAAGTTCGAACGTCTTCGTCTTCCCCCGACGGCGGCAGCGGGTGCGTCGGTGACGTTGCTGGCTTTGGTGGTGGCGAGCCTGCTGGTGGTGGCGGCGCCGGCCCTCTCGACATGGGCTGAGCAGGCGCCCTACCTGACCTATACGCTGGAACGGAAGCTCGAGGGTTTGCGCAAGTCACTGGCCGTCGTGAAGCAGGTCACGGACCGGGTGGAGCAGGCAACCCAGGCGCAGCCCGCGCAAGCCAATTCGGAAAAGAAGCCTCCAGAGACGATCGTGGTACGAGACAAGTCGCTGCTCTCGGAGGTGATGAGCACGACGCCGGCGCTGCTGTTGCAGGTCGGCTACGCGGGGGTGTTGGCCTTCATGCTGCTCGCCCATCGCAACGACCACAAACGGCAGATCCTTCGCGTGCCGATCAACTTCCGAATCCGGGTGAGGATCGCGCGCGTCATGCGTGACATCAACGAGCGTGTGGGCACCTACCTGTTCGCGCTGGTGGTCATCTATTCCCTGGTCGCTGTCGCCTCGACGATCGTGCTTGCCTTGCTGGGCTTTCCCAATCCGATCCTGTGGGGCGTGCTGATGGGCCTCGCGTCGTTCGTGCCGTTCGTCGGTCCGCCGGTAGCGATCGGCCTGGTGGCTTTCGTGGCGCTGCTCACCTACGAAGATTGGATCCATATGCTGGCAGCGCCTGCGGTGCTTGCGGCCATCCATTTCGTGGAGTCCCAGCTCATCACTCCGACCTTCGTTAGTCGGCGCTGCGCCCTGAACACAGTCGCGGTGTTTGCGGGTGTCGCCTTTCTCGGGTGGATGTGGGGAGCGGTGGGCGCGATCGTGGCGGTACCGCTGTTGATCCTGGTCAGTACCGTGGCAGCGCATCTGCCGTCATTGCGCTGGCTGGAGGTGCTTTTGTCAGAGGATCGACCGGTCAGCGAGCGGCTCGCCGTGAAGCCGCCGCTGGCCTCGACGACGACACCGGTTCAGGTCCGGCGACGCCGGTTGGCCACGAAGTAGGCGCCACCCAGCGAGGCCCAGAAGAGGCCGACAATGGCCGATGCGCCGGCGGGGTCGAGGCGGCTCTCCAGCAACACGTACGCAGAGAAGGATAGAAAAATCGCCCCGACGCCCAACGCGAGCGCTGCGCCGAGGGCGAGGAGCGCGTTGCTCAGCGCCTCCTGTGCAGCTGTGCGCAGCGAACGGGCCGCGACCGAACTGGCCGCGACCCGGAGCAGAGGGCCGATCATCGAGGGGGTCGTCGCCGGAGCTGGCCGAGACGTACGAGTTGCCGGCCGGCTACTGCCGACGACAAAGCCAGCCTGCGAGGAAGCCGATGCCGGCGATGGCGGCCAAGGTCGTCAGCGGCCGCGCTTCGGTCTGTTCCACGAGCGTGTCGGTCGCCTTGTTCTTCAGGGCCACCGTGTCTTCGGCGATTGCCTTGGCGGTATCGCCGTACTTGGCAATCAGCTCGCGGGCCGCCTTCAGCGTGTCCTCGACGGCCTCCTCGCCGCGCGCGACGAGCGACTGACCGGTTCCGTTCATCGAATCGGCGAGTTCCTCGAGCTGCGCCTTGAGGGCAGCAATTTCCTTGCTCAGATCCTTGCCATTGGCGTGGCTGGTGACGCGCATGGTTGTTCTCCGGTGGGTTATGGGAATGTCTGGCAGATAACGCTCCCAGCCCGGCGAGGTTGCGCTCAGCCGTCCCAGACGTTCCGGGGCATCGGCAATCGCGCGAAGTCTGCATCCACGAGAGGTCGCTCGTGGGAAACGCCCTCGCGCTCCAGGAGCATCATCCACTGCCGCACATGTTGGCCGGAATGCCAGGTCGTGCGTTCGAGGAGCTCATGGAGAGTCTGCGGACCGTAATAGGTCGAGAGCAGGCGGGCCGCGCCGGTATCGCCCTGGGTCCACCAGTTTCGGAATCGCTCCTGCACCGAAGCGCCATAGGCCGCCACCGATGCCATATCCGCGTCCGGTGCCGGCTCTTCGCGAAACGCAGCCTGGACGAGGGTCGTGCCCCGTTCGGCATCGAGGAACGCGGCGACCACCCGAAAGAGATGAAAGGCGAGCGCCCGATAGCTGCGCGGCCGTCCCGGCACGTGGACATGGAGCTTCTCGGGCGGCATGAGCGGCAGCAGCCCGTTGGCGGCGCTCATGAACCTGTCGAGGCGCGCGTAGAGCTCGGCGGGCGAGAGTTCGGGGCCCGATTTTTCCTCGAGACCGAGGAAGGCCACGATCTCCCGGGTGCTCTGGCCAAAGATGAACTTGCTGCCACGGGAAAGTACCGGCACCGAGCGCGCACCCAATGACTGCAGCTCGGCCAGACCTGCCGGATCTTCGAGAACATTAACGGAGACGAATTCGATCCCACGGACCGATAGAAACTCTTTGAGTCTCAGACAGCTCGTTCAACCGGGCTGCCAGAAAACCTTCAGCGGCTCTGTCACTGCATTCTCCCTAATGTGTCAATTGGCGACCCGGATGCCCAGCATGTCAAGCAGGCTCCGCCACCGGGTGAGGTCTGTGGCAAGACGTACCGAACATTCATCGGGCTTCGTTACGCCCACGATCACGCCGTACTGGGTCAGCTGCTCCCGCACATCCGACCGCTCCACCGTGACAGCCAGCTCGCGATTCCAGGCGGCAATGCGGGGCGGTGGCAGGGCCGCGGGCGCGAAGAAGGCGTACCAGTCGATCAGCTGGAGCTTGGGGAAACCCAGCTCCACGACTGTCGGCACGTCTGGCAGGACAGGGCTTCGGGCCGGTCCGGAGGTGGCGACAATCCTGAGCCTCGCCCCGCGATGCTGGTGGACGAAAGACGCAAGCCCGCCACAGCCGGCAGGGATTCGCCCCGTGCCGAGGTCGGACGAAAGCGGGCCCGCCCCGCGAAAGGGTACGGGCTCGAGCGTAATGTCGTACTGCCGCCCCAACAGTTGCGCGAAATACTGAGAGAAAGTGTCCGGTGCGGCCGTGCCGAAACGAAGGCGGTCGGGCGGCCCATCCTTCACCCACTGCACGTATTCCGCCATCGTGCGGACGCCGATCGAAGGTGACACGCAGAACGCGGTCTCGAACGTACCGACGATGCCGAGCGGCGCGAGGTCGAGCATCGGATCGATCGGGAAGGTCGCAGGCGATGTCAGATGGCGGATCAGGATGGTGCTGGGAACCACTCCCACGATCGAGCCATCGGGTGCCGCTTTCTTCAGCGACTCGACCATGGTGAGGCCAGCGGCGCCCGGACGGTTCTCGACGGTAACGTTACGGCCGGTGCGCTGCTGGAGGGCCGGCGCAATGGCGCGGGCGACCAGGTCGGTGCCGCCGCCCACAGCATATCCCACCATGATACGCAGCGCGCGATCCGGCAGCGCGGACTGCGCGAGGGCCGGAAGCGGTAGGAAAGCCGCTCCGGCGGAGGTCAGGATTGAGCGGCGGTTCGGCCGAAGCATGGTTATTTTATACGCCATCCTGCGAATTCTGTATCAGCTCGCCCTGCAAATTCCCCCAACCGGTCTCGGCAGGCCGAAATGATCTCTCAACGTCGTGCCTTCATAGCCGGTCCGGAAAAGTCCACGTTTCTGCAGGAGAGGGACGACCTGGCTGACGAACACGTCGAGCATCGCGGGGAGCAGAGGCGGCATGAGGTTGAAGCCGTCGGCCGCGCCGTCGTTGAACCAGTCTTCGATCAGGTCGGCGATCTGTTCAGGTGTGCCGGCGGTCGTGAAGTGGCCGCGCGCGCCGGCGAGATAGGCGAGCAGTTGGCGCAGGGTGAACTTCTCGCGGCGGACCAGTCCGACGATCACTTCGGTGCGGCTTCGCGCGGCCTGGACCGTGCCGGGATCGGGGAAGTCCTCGGCCGTCAACGGCCGGTCGAGTGGCAGGTGCGAGAAGTCATGGCCGCCGAAGCGGCCGCTCAAACGCTTGCGCCCGACCTCGGGATCGGTGAGCTCGTTCAGATCCTTTGCCAGGCGCTTGGCCTCGGCTTCGGTCGAGGCGATCACGGGGCTGAGGCCGGGCAGGATCAGCACATGCTCGGACGGACGGCCCTCGGCCGCCGCGAGCTTCTTCAGGTCGGCGTAGAATTCCTGCGCGGTGGTCTTTTCCATCTGCGCGGTGAAGACCGCCTCGGCATGGCGGGCGGCGAAGCGGCGGCCGGTGTCGGACGAGCCGGCCTGCACGAACACCGGCCGGCCCTGCGGTCCGCGCGGCATGTTGAGCGGACCGGCGACACGATAGTACTTGCCCTCGTGGTTGATCGGCCGGATGCGATCGGCGCGCGCATAATTGCCGCTGGCGCGGTCGTCGAGCACGGCATCGTCGGCCCAGCTATCCCACAGGGCCTTCGCAACCTGCACGAACTCCTCGCCGCGCTCGTAGCGCTCGTCGTGGCTCACCAGACCCGTGCCCCCGAAGTTGCGCGCAGCCGGGGCGAGCCACGAAGTCACGATGTTCCAGCCGACCCGGCCGCCGCTGATATGGTCGAGGGAGCCGAACTGGCGGGCGAGATTGAACGGCTCGGAGTAGGTGGTCGACGCCGTGGCGATCAGGCCGATGCGTTGCGTCGAGCCGGCGATGGCGGCGAGCGCGGTGATCGGCTCGAGCCAGGTGCTGGCGGCGTGCGCCACGGTGTCGGCGAGCGCCAGCTGGTCGGCCAGGAAGATTGAATCGAAAAGGCCAGCCTCGGCGCGTTGCGCGAGGTCTCGGAAATACGCGATGTCGGTCAGCGCGAGCGGCGAGGAGTCGGGATGCCGCCACGAAGCTTCGTGATGGCCCCGGCTCTGGATGAACAGGTTGAGGTGGAGCTGTCGCTTCATCCCCTCACTGTGCAGCCGGCGCGTAGACCGACGCAAGCTGGCGCGACACGAGTCGCGCATAGAGACCGCCGCGCGAAACCAGAGAGGCGTGCGTGCCGCTTTCCGCCACCCGGCCCTCGTCCAGCACCACGATCAGGTCGGCATCGCGTACGGTCGATAGACGATGCGCGATCACGATGGTGGTGCGGTCGGCCTTGAGCACGTCGAGCGCGCGCCGCACCGCCTGCTCGTTCACCGCATCGAGATGCGACGTCGCCTCGTCGAGGATCAGGATCGGCGCGTCCTTCAGGAAGGCGCGCGCGATGGCCACCCGCTGGCGCTGGCCGCCGCTCAGGCTGGTGCCGCGCTCGCCGACCGGCGAGTCGAGACCCAGCGGCAGCGCCGCGACCAGCTCGCCCAGCGACGCATGCTCGATCACGGCCAGCAGCTCGGCCTCCGTCGCCTCGGGCCGCGCGATCAGGATGTTGGCGCGCAGCGTGTCGTTGAACAGGTAGGTGTCCTGCGCCACGAGCGCCACAAGGCCGCGCAGCTCGTCGAGCTTGTAGTCGCGCAGGTCGGTGCCGTTCAGCGTGATGCGGCCGGTGTCGGGGTCCCAGAAGCGCATCAGTAGTTGCGCCGTCGTGGTCTTGCCGGCACCCGACGTGCCGACCAGCGCCACCGTCTTGCCGGCGGGAATGGCAAAGCTGACATCCGACAAAGCTCGCCGGGTCTGGCCGGGATAGGTGAAGTTCACCTGTTCCAGCGCCAGCGCCGCCGCTCCGCGCGCGGCGGGCACGCCCCGGCCGTCGCGCACCGGGATCGGCTCGTTGGCCAGCGCATAGACGCGCCGCGTGGCGCCCAGCGTGTCTGCGAGCTGACGGCCGATCTGCGCGATCTCGGAGACCGGCAGGAAGGCCGACATGGCGAGGATGGTCATCAGCGGCAGCAGCCCGGGATCGAGCGTGCCGCGCGAGGCGAGGACGGCGCCGACCACGACGATGGCGAGGCCGCCCAGGCCCGTCAGCACTTCGAGGATGGCGTGCTGCATGGTGAGCTCGCTGAAGAAGGGCAGGCGCAGCGAGATGTGGCGCTCCGACAGTTCGTCGAGCTTGTCGCCGCGCGCGCGCTCCTGCTGGTTGGCCACGATCTCGCCCAGACCCTGCACCGAGTCGACGGCGAAGGCGCCGAGCTCGCCGGCCGCCTCGCGCGCCTGGCTGCCCAACCGGTCCACCCTCTTGCGCATCAGGAACGGGCTCAGGCCCACGGCCAGCAGGAACGGCACCAGCGTGATCGCCAGCCAGCCACTCGTCATGGCCAGCGCGATCACCACGGCGGCGGGGATCAGGATCGCCACGAAGGCCGGCGCCACCGTATGGGCGAAGAAATACTCGACCAGCTCGATGTCGTTGGTGGCCAGCGCCATCAGGTCGCCGGTGCGGCGGCGCGTGAGATAGGCCGGCGCCAGCGCGTCGAGCTTGCGGAAGGCGTCGATGCGCATCTCGGCCAGCAGGCGGAAGGCCATGTCGTGGGCCAGCCAGGATTCGAACCAGTGCAGGATGCCCGAGACGGGCGCCAGGATGGCCAGCGCGATGGCCAGGCCGCCATAGGGCTGGTGATTCTTGAGCGCCAGCACGATCAGCGCCGAGAGAACGCCGATGCCGATGAAGGAAACGACGCGCGCCACGCCCAGGATGAAGGTGGCGGTGAGCTTGCCCTTCCACGGCATGATCACCTTCATCAGTGCCACGACGACCTGATACCAGGTCAGGCCCTCGGCCTTGATGATGCCTTCGGTGACCGGCTTCATCGCACCGCCCGAGGTGCTGGCGATCGTCTCGGCGCGCTGGGGGACCGCGAGCGCATCGAGCGTGACGCCGGCCTGCTGCTCGCGCGCCTGTTCGGCCATGAGCTGCGCATAGACGCCGCCCTGGCTCATCAGCTTGGCATGCTTGCCCTCTTCGGCGACATGGCCGCGGTCGAGCACGAGGATGCGGTCGCAGTCGATGACGCTCGACAGGCGGTGCGCGAGGATGAGCGTCGTGCGGCCCTGCATCAGCCGGTCGAGCGCTTCCTGGATCACCGCCTCGTTCTCGGCATCGACGGCGGACAGGGCCTCGTCGAGCACAAGGATCGGCGTGTCGCGCAGCAGCGCGCGGGCGATGGCCACCCGCTGGCGCTGGCCGCCGGAGAGCTTGATGCCCTTTTCGCCGATGATCGTCGCGTAGCCCTGCGGCAGGCTCTCGATGAAGTCGTGAATGTTGGCGGCCCTGGCCGCGTCCTCCATCTCCTCGCGCGAGGCGCCCGGCCGGCCGAGGCGGATGTTCTCCTCGACCGTGCCGTGGAACAGGAACGTGTCCTGGTTCACCACCGAGATCAGCGAGCGGATCTGCGCAAAGGACAGCGTGCGCAGATCGTGGCCGCCCAGCAGGATGCGGCCCTGGTCGGGATCGTAGAAGCGCAGCAGCAGGCGCACGATCGACGACTTGCCGCCGCCCGAGGAGCCGACGAGGCCGAGCCGCTCGCCGGCAGCCGCCGTGAAGTTCAGCCGCTCGTGCACGGTGCGGCGCGTGCCGGGATAGGAGAAGCGCACGTCCTCGAAGGCGATCGTGGGGGCCAGCAGCCCATCGAGACGGGCCGGCGCCGGGTCGATCACCGACGGCGTGTCGTCGAGGATGCGGTAGATGCCCTGCGCCGCCGAGAGGCCGACCATGCCCTGGTGCAGTACCGAGCGCAGCTCGCGCATCGGCCGGAAGATCTCGATGCCCAGCATCAGGATGACCAGCAGCGAGGTGAGCGTCATGGCTCCGGCTTCGACCCGCGAGGCGCCATAGATCAGCGCCGCCGCCGCACCGCCCGCGATCGACGTGTCGGTGATGCCGCGCGCCAGCGAGTTGGTGCCCAGCACCCACATGGTGCGGCGGAACAGATCGCGGGCTTCCACCTCGAGCTTGTCGGCGCGCGCCTTGCCCTGGCCGAACGCCTTCAGCGTCGCCAGCCCCTGGATCGAATCGAGGAACTCCGCGGCGAACGACTTGTAGGCGGTCATGCGCGCGATCGAGGCGCGCACGTCCCATTTGTGCCAGAGGGCCGGGGCGAACAGCGCGACCAGCGCGAAGCCCAGCATGACCAGCGCCACCGGCAGGTCGATGAAGGAGATGACGGCGAAGATCAGAAACGGCGTCAGCAGCGCGATCAGGAACTGCGGCAGGAACTGCCCGAAATAGGTTTCGAGCTGCTCGACGCCGTCGATCATGGACAGGGTGAGACCGCCGGAGCGCTGCCGGCCGACGGTTGCCGGGCCGAGCGAGGCGACCTTGTCGTAGAGCGTGCGGCGCAGCATCTTCTGGACCCGTGCGGCCGTCTCGTGCGCCAGCACGGCGCGCCAGTGCTCGGCCACACCGCGCAGCACCATGACCCCGGCGATCAGCAGGATCGGGAGAATGAGTTCCTGCAGCGGCCGTCCAACGAAAATCTGGCCGATCAGCCAGCCGAGAAGGCCGAGCCGGGCGATGCCGCAGCCCACGCCCAGAAGGCCGACGGCGACGGTGGCGGCGATGCGGGCACGCACGCCCTTGGTGAAGACGAGGAGGCGGGGTTCGATGTGCATGATGCGATGCTAGGGCGAACACCCGTATTCGTCAGTCCACATTTCGGAAAGCCCGCTGTACATTTCTGAACATGGACAAGAACTGGGACGATCTCCGCATCTTCCTGGCCCTGGCGCGCGGCGGCACGCTGACGACGGCGGCGAAGGCGCTGGGCGTCAGTCATCCCACGGTCTCGCGCCGCATTCAGGCGCTGGAAAAGCAGATCGGCGCGCGCCTGTTCGATCGGTTGCCCGATCGCTTCGTGCCCACCGGTGCGGGCGAGGAGCTGCTGGCCGACACCGAGGCGATGGAGAAGGCGGCGCAGTCGATTCACCGCCGCAGCGCCGGGCTCAGCGACACGGTGAGCGGCACGGTGCGGCTCTCGGCGGAGGAGGCGACCGCCGCGCTGATCGCCCGCTACTCCGCCGAGCTCAGGCGCAAGCTCACTCAGATCGAATTCGAGGTAGTTTCGAGCCACACGCTGGCCAACCTGTCGCGCCGCGAGGCCGACCTCCTGATTCGCGAGCAGGTGCCGGAGGTGGGTGGCATCGTCGCGCGCAAGCTGGGACGTCTGGCCTACGCGGTCTATGCCGCGCGCGATTTCCCGGTGAAGCGCTCCACACCGGCGGCGCTGGCCGCGCTGCCCTGGGTCGGCTTCGACGACGACCATCTGCGCATGCAGGGGCAAAGCTGGTTATTGGACTTTCGTGGCGGGCGCCGTCCGGAGATTCGCGGCAACAACTGGCTGGTGCTGCACGACGCGGCCCGCAGCGGCGCCGGCCTCGCCGTGCTGCCCTGCCATCTCGGCGATCCCGACCCGATGCTGCGCCGGATCGGCGGCATCATCCCCGACGTCTTCGCCGACCAATGGCTGCTGGTGCATCGCGACCTGCGCGCGCTGCCGCGCGTGCGCGCCGTCATGGATGCGGTGATCGACCTCTTTCATCGCGAGCGACCGTTGCTCGAAGGCCGATCGTGACCGCTGGGGGCGCGCCACTGCGCGCGGGGTAACCCCCGCGCTGAAGTGGCGCGTCATGTCTTCAAGCGAGCACTGCCATACGCCAGGAGGCAGCGTTGATCGCGAGCCCTGCCTCGACCGAGTTTTGATCGATATAGCCGCGCGAGCGCTTTCGAAGGAAGGCTATCGGCAAGCCGAAATGTCACGAATTGCGTGGCCTCAGCAGAATCGAAGTGCGGCAGGTAGTTGCGGGAATGCCAGCCCTTGTGCTGCATGGTTGGCAGCCTAGTGATAGCAAGAAAGACGCGCCACTGGAGTGGCGCGTCCCCCGCGGCGTATGCTCTTAGCAAGTAATACCGGGAGAAAACGTCATGAAAAGGGTTGCTGTGGCGGCCGTGGGATTCGCATTGCTTGTAACGGCTGGATCGGCAAACGCTCAGGAATGGGCGCTGCCGATGGCGGCAAAGCCGGAGGATGTCGGGCTGTCGTCGGCTCAGCTCAAGCGCATCGAGGCGGTGACGCAGAAGCATGTCGATGACGGGCTGGTGCCGGGCGCGGTGATGCTGGTGGCGCGACGGGGCAAGGTTGCGTGGGTCTCGACGCTGGGCAAGCGTGACGTCGCGCAGGGCGATCCGATGAAGGCCGATTCGATCTTCCGCATCTATTCGATGACCAAGCCGATCGTCAGCATCGCGGTCCTGCAGATGGTGGAGGAGGGGCGCCTTCAGGTCAGCGACCCGGTGGCCAAGTTCCTGCCCGAGATCGGCGGGATGAAGGTCGCGCAGGAGAAGACCGCCGCCGACGGCACGCACTCGCTGCTGCTCTCCGATCCGGAGCGGCCGATGACGGTGCAGGACCTGCTGCGCCACACGTCCGGCCTGATCTACGGCGGCCGGGGCGCCTCGCTGGTCAACAAGGCCTATGTCGCGGCAAAGATCGGCGACCGGTCGATGAGCAACCAGGAATTCGTCGCCAAGCTCTCGACCCTGCCGCTGCGCTTCTCGCCCGGCGCCCGTTGGGAGTACGGCGTTTCGACCGACGTTCTGGGACGTCTCGTCGAGGTCATCGACGGCAAGACCCTGGGCGAGTCGCTGTCGGAGCGCATCTTCAAGCCGCTCGGCATGGTCGACACGCAGTTCCAGGTGCCGGCTGCCGAGGTGGCGCGGGCCGCCCAGCCCGGGCCGCGGCCCGGCGGGCAGCCGATGACGCCGCGCTTCAAGGTCGACGATGGCGCGAAGTTCGAGTCCGGCGGTGGCGGACTCACCTCAACGATGAAGGATTACCTGCGCTTTGCGTCGATGCTCGCGAACGGCGGCGAGCTGAACGGCAGGCGCCTGATCGGCAGGCAGACCCTGGCCTTCATGACGGCCGACCATACCGGGACGCGGCCGGGCCGGCCGCCCGGTCTGGGGTTCGGCCTGGGCTTCGAAGTCAGGACCATGACGGGCGAGGCGGCGCTTCCAGGCTCGGTCGGGGAATATGGCTGGGCCGGCAATGCCGGCACGCTCTTCTGGGTCGACCCGAAGAACGAGCTGACGGCGATCTACATGGTCCAGGTGAGCGATCCCGACCGGGTGGCGCTGCGGAATCAATTCCGCACGATGGTGCAAGCCGCGATCATGGATTAGAAGGACCTCCTCCAGGGAGGGAGATACTTCATGATCCGTCGTTCGTTTCTGGCGCTGACCGGTCTGCTTCTGGCCGGTCCGGCCGCGGCCCAGCAGCCGCCGCTCAAGGTGGCGCTGATCTACAGCAAGACCGGTCCGCTCGAGGCCTATGCAAGGCAGACCGAGGCCGGCTTCATGCTGGGCCTGGAATACGCCACCAAGGGCACGATGGAAGTCGATGGCCGCAAGATCCAGGTCATCCTGAAGGACGACCAGTTCAAGCCCGACCTCGCCAAGGCGGCGCTGGAGCAGGCCTATGGCGACGACAAGGTCGACATCGCCGTCGGCACCACCGGTTCGGCGGGCGCGCTCGCCATGCTGCCGATTGCCGAGGAGTACAAGAAGCTGCTGATCGTCGAGCCGGCCGTGGCCGACCAGATCACCGGCGAGAAGTGGAACCGCTACATCTTCCGCACCGGGCGCAACTCGACCCAGGACGCGCTGGCCTCCGCCGCGACCCTGAAGGACGAGAACATCAGCATCGCCACGCTCGCCCAGGACTATGCCTTCGGCAAGGACGGCGTCGCCGCGGTGAAGGCAGCACTTGCCGCGGTCGGCTCCAAGGCCAAGATCGTGCACGAGGAATATGCCCCGCAGGCCACGACCGATTTCACGGCGTCGGCGCAGCGCATCTTCGACGCGCTCAAGGACAAGCCCGGTCGCAAGGTCGTGGTCGTGGTGTGGGCCGGCGCCCATCCGCTGCCGAAGCTGATGGACCTCAAGCCCGAGCGCTTCGGCATCGAGATGGCGCCCGGCGGCAACCTGCTGCCGGTGATGGCCGGCTGGAAGCAGTTCCCTGGCCTCGAAGGCGCGATCTACTACTATTGGGGCTTCCCCAAGAACCCGGTGAACGACTGGCTGGTCACCGAATACAAGAAGAAGAACAACGGCGTGCCGCCTGACTTCTTCGTGGCCGGAGGCATGAGCGCCGCCATCGCGCTGGTCGAGGCCGTGAAGAAGGCCAAGTCGACCGACAGCGAGAAGCTGATCGCGGCGATGGAAGGTATGAGCTTCGAGACGCCCAAGGGCACAATGACCTTCCGCAAGGAAGACCACCAGGCCCTGCAGGAGATGTATCACTGGCGCATGAAGAAGGACGCGCCCGACAACGTCGACCTGCTCGAACTGGTGCGCGTGATCCCGGCGAGCGAGATGACGCTGCCGATCAAGAACAAGCGCTAAGAGTTATTGGAGCGCGCCACTCCAGTGGCGCTCATGATCATGATGCGCCACTGGAGTGGCGCGCTCCTATAAAACCGATGCTCGAGACCAAAGACCTCACCATCCGCTTCGGCGGACACGCGGCCGTCGACGGGGTGTCGTGCGCCTTCGAGAAGGGCACGCTCACCTCGATCGTCGGGCCGAACGGTGCGGGCAAGACGACCTACTTCAACCTGATCTCCGGGCAGCTCCCGGCCACCTCCGGCCGCGTGACCCTGAACGGCCAGGACATCACGAACCTCGCGGCGCCGCGCCGGACGCGGCTCGGCCTGGGGCGTGCCTTCCAGCTCACCAACCTCTTTCCCAACCTCAGCACGCTCGAGAACGTGCGGCTGGCGGTGCAGGTGAAGAGCGGCAAGGGCTATGACCTCTTTAGCCGCACGCTGACGCATCGCGAGCTGATCGACCGGGCAATGGCGCATCTCGCCGCCGTGTCGCTGGCCGACCGCGCCCAGGCGATCGCGGCGACCCTGCCGCACGGCGACCAGCGCAAGCTCGAGGTCGCGATCCTGCTGGCGCTCGAACCCGACGTGTTCATGTTCGACGAGCCGACCGCCGGCATGAGCATCGACGAGGTGCCGACCATCCTCGACATCATCGCCGCCATCAAGAAGCGTGGCGACAAGACGATCCTCCTGGTCGAGCACAAGATGGACGTGGTGCGCTCGTTGTCAGATCGCATCGTCGTGCTGCACCAGGGCAAGCTGGTGGCCGACGGCAAGCCCGCCGAGGTCATCAATTCCGACATCGTGCGCGAGGCATATCTTGGAGGCGCGGTCGATGCGTGAGCGCGCTTCAAGCTTTCCTCCCCATTCAAATGGGGAGGTGGCCCGCAGGGCCGGAGGGGGCATCCTCTTCGGCGCCGCGCTTCTGACCCCACCGTCGGCGTATGAGGCCGACACCTCCCCATTTGAGTGGGGAGGCAGGCCATGAGCGCGCTTCTCTCCCTGCGCGGCGTGCAGACGCATATCGGCCGCTATCACATCCTGCACGGCGTCGAGTTCGACGTGGCCGAAGGCGGGCTCACGATGCTGCTGGGCCGCAACGGGGCAGGGAAGACCACGACCTTGCGCACCATCATGGGCATGTGGCGCGCGGCGGCGGGCGAGATCCGCTTCGACGGGCGCGACATCACGCATCTGCCGACGCCCGACATCGCGCGGCTGGGCATCGCCTATGTGCCCGAGAGCATGGCGATCTTTGCCGACCTCACGGTCCAGGAGAACCTCGTGCTGGCCGCGCGATCGGGGCCGCCGGACCAGAAGCGGCTCGACTGGATCTTCTCGCGCTTCGAGGCGCTGAAGCGGTTCTGGACCCTGCCGGCGGGACACCTGTCGGGCGGTCAGAAGCAGATGCTGGCGGTGGCGCGCGCCATCATCGAGCCGCGCCGCCTGCTGCTGATCGACGAGCCGACCAAGGGGCTGGCACCCGCCATCATCGCCAACATGATCGACGCCTTCCGCGAGCTGAAGGACGGGGAATCAACCCTGCTGGTGGTCGAGCAGAACTTCGCCTTCGCCCGCCAGCTCGGCGACTCGGTTGCGGTGATGGACGACGGCAGGGTGGCGCACCAGGGCGGCATGGCGGCCTTTGCCGCCGACGCAGGCCTGCAGCAACACCTGCTCGGGCTGGGGATGGACACGCACCAATGAAACGCGACTGGCTTCCGCTGCTGCTCATCCCGGCGCTGATGATCGGCGCCCTGCCGCTGATCGGCTCGCCGGCGAGCTGGGTGACGCTCACCGTCGCGGGCCTTGCGATGGGGCTGATGATCTTCATCATGGCCTCGGGCCTCACGCTGACCTTCGGCCTGATGGACGTGCTGAACTTCGGACATGGCGCCTTCATCGCCGTGGGCGCCTTCGTGGCCGCCAGCGTCATGCTGGCGCTGGCGCCCTGGATGACTGCCGATTCGATCTGGCTCAACCTCGCGGCCATCGGTCCGGCCGTGCTGGCGGCGATGGTGGTGAGCGGCGTGCTGGGCCTTGCCTTCGAACGCGTCATCGTGCGGCCGGTCTACGGCCAGCACCTGAAGCAGATCCTGGTGACGACCGGCGGTCTGATCGTTGCCGAACAGCTCCTCAAGGTGATCTGGGGACCGGACCAGATCACGCTCAGCCGGCCGGCGGCACTGCGCGGCGCCTTCCTGTTCGGCGACGTGGCGATCGAGAAGTATCGCGTGCTGGCCGTCGCGGTCGGGCTGGTGGTGTTCGCGGCCCTCGCGCTGACGCTGAACCGCACCCGCATCGGCCTGCTGATCCGGGCCGGCGTCGAGAACGGCGAGATGGTCGAGGCTCTGGGCTATCGCATCCGCCGCCTTTTCGTCGGTGTGTTTGTCGTCGGCTCGGCACTGGCCGGCCTCGGCGGCGCCATGTGGGGCCTCTACCAGGAGACGGTGACGGCGGCGATCGGCGCCCAGGTCGCCGTGCTGGTGTTCATCGTCATCATCATCGGCGGTCTGGGCTCGGTGGGCGGCTGCTTCGTCGGCGCGCTGCTGGTCGGCTTGACAGCCAACTACATCGGCTTCCTGGCGCCCAAGGTGGCGCTGGGGTCCAACATCCTGCTGATGGCGCTGGTCCTGCTGTGGCGGCCGCAGGGCCTCTATCCCGTGGCGAAGAGGTAGAGCCATGCTCCGCTCGATCCTGTCCGACGACCTGCCGCGCAGCCGCTGGCTGGCGCTGGCGCTGGTCGCCATCCTGGTCGGCCTCGCGGTGGCGCCGTTCCTGTTTCCCGGCGCCAAGTCGCTGAACGTCGCGGCCAAGATCTGCGTCTTCATCGTCCTGGCGGCGTCGTTCGACCTGCTGCTGGGCTATACCGGCATCGTCTCCTTCGCCCACACGATGTTCTTCGGCATCGGCGCCTATGGCGTCGCCATCGCGCTCACGCGGATGGGGGCGGGGTGGGATGCGGTCGCCCTCGGCACCGTCGCGGGGCTCGTCGTCGCCATCGTGCTGGCAACGGTGATCGGCCTGTTCAGCCTGCGCGTACGCACGATCTTCTTCGCGATGATCACGCTGGCGGTCGCCAGCGCCTTCGCGATCCTGGCCTCGCAGCTCTCGGACCTGACAGGCGGCGAGGACGGGCTGAACTACCGGCTGCCGGCGGTCCTGCGCACCTCCTTCTCGTTCGGCGATACGCTGTTCGGCGTGCGCCTCAACGGCCGGCTGCTCGACTATTACCTCGTCTATGCTGCGTCGCTGGCGCTGATCCTGGTCCTGCTGCGCATCGTGAACTCGCCGTTCGGCAGCGTCCTGATGGCGATCCGCGAGAACCCGTTCCGGGCCGAGGCGATCGGCTACCGCACCGTGGTCTATCGCACGATCGCGAGCTGCATCGCCGCCGCCACCGCGGCGCTGGCCGGCGCGCTGCTGGCCCTGTGGTCGAGCCAGACCAATCCCGACACGACGCTCAGCTTCGACATCATGGTCGACATCCTGCTGATGGTGGTGATCGGCGGCATGGGCACGATGTACGGCGCCGTCATTGGCGCGGTGCTGCTGGTGTTCGCCCAGAACTACCTGCAGGACCTGCTGGCGATCGCCAACAAGGCGCTGGTCGGCGTGCCGCTGCTGGCCAACCTGTTCCACCCCGACCGCTGGCTGCTGTGGCTGGGTGTGGCCTTCATCCTCTGCGTCTACTTCTTCCCGGCGGGCATCGTCGGCCGTTTGCGCCAGAAGCGTTAGGCGGCCGGCGCCGGGAATGGCTCGACATAGGTCTCGCCGCTGCGGCCGTAATAGACCGCGCGCTGGCCCTGCATCGAGACGAGATAGCCGACGCAGCCGGCTTCCATGATCTGGCGGCAGAAGGCGAGGTACTTGATCTTGCCGGCCTGGATCGCGCGCACCGCGGCCAGTACGCCGTCGGCCGAAAAGGCAGGGGCGGGACGTGTTTCGGCCGTCTTGTCTGTCACGCGATGGGACTGGCCGTCGGGCATGAAGTAGGTCGTCTCTCCGCGCACCAGATCGGCGTGATATCGCTCGACGCCCGCGTCGATGAGGCGGCCGACGACTTCGCCGAAGGTGATGCGCTCCTCGTGGGAGGCCCGGCTGCATTCTTCCATGACGGCGATGTCCATGGCTCTGTCCTACTCGGTGGGGATGGTCTTGAGATCGTGGCGGCGCACGATCTCCTTCAGCGCGTTCTCAAGCGCCGCGCGTTTGGCCGGTTCCAGATGGCCGAAGAACTCGGCATCGTTGCGGTCGGCCAGTTCCGCCAGCTTCGGCACCAGCGTGCGGCCCTCGTCGGTCAACGACAGCGTCTGCTGGCGCCGGTCCTCGGTCGAGGCGGTGCGCGCGATCAATTCCTTGGCAATCAGCCGGTCGGCCAGCTTGGAGATCGCCCCGCGGGTCATGCCGAGCCGATCGGCTAATGCGCTGGGCTGAATATCGGCGAGGTCGAACAGCTCGCGCAGCACGACCCATTCGGCAACGGTAACGTCGCGCGCCTGCAGCTTGAGACTGAAGGCGTGCGAGACATGGTTGGAGACGAAGCGCAGCCAGTAGCCCAGGTGGGTTTCGAGATCGGATGTCATGCGTTGACTAGGAAACTATATTAGGGTGATTGCCTAGTCAACTACTTTGCGTGCGCATTAAGCTGCGGCCCGGCGATATCGTCCACCGGCGCAAACGAAATATGCGAAATAACCAAAACAGTCGAAACGGAGGGAGGCTCCCGGGTTTGCGGTAGCTAGATACCGCTCGAACCTGGGGCCACACCGCTCATGACGCGCCACTTCAGCGCGGGGGTTACCCCGCGCGCAGTGGCGCGCCCCCGGCAATGACTAGAGTTCGATCTGGCGGATGCCGCCGCGCGGGCGGCCGGCCTCGATCTCCTGCCACAGGACCTCGTGGCCCTGGGGCAGGGGGCGGTTGTTGCGCATGGTGAGCCAGAGACGCAGCAGCATGCGGTCATGGCCGCTCGAGGCGTCGTCTTCGAACGGCGTGCGGCCGTGATAGGTGACGTGGCTGTTGATGAGCTGCAGGTCGCCGGGCTCGAGCGTCATCTCGAAGCACAGCTCCTCGGCAGTCTTCATCAGCACGTCGATCGCCTCGCGCTGGGCGTCGGTGAGCTTCGGCACGCCGGGCGCCATCTGCGCCGCCTCGATGAAGGTCAGCGAATAGTGCGAGGTGAACTTGCCGTCGCGCAGGCCGAAGATCGGCAGCGGGTAGGCGGTCTCGCGCGTCGTCGCCTCGCCGTCCTTCTGGGTGCCCTCCTCGCCGAAGCGGCTGCGCCAGTAATCCTGGAACAGCAGTTCGAGCAGGTCGGGCCGGCGCTCCAGCATCGCGTTGTGAATGGCGGGCGTCGACGCAAGCTTGCTGACGCCGCCGGCGCGCGCCTGGCGCACGCACAGCAGGGTCACGACGTCGGTGCGGTCGGTATGGAAGCGAAGCGCGCCGTTGGTCAGCGTGCGGGCGTAGGACGAGAGGAAGGTCGAACCTTTCTCGTCCTTGGTCTCGCCGTAGGTTCGGCCGACATGGGCACCCTCGTCGCGAATGGCGCGCATCAGCTCGCCGTTGCGGTTCTGGAACACGGGCGTGCCGACATGTGTGCCGATGGCGAAGTAGAGGCGCCGCAGGTCCTCCTCGCTGTAGCGGCCGACCGGAATGCCGCGCAGCTTCACGATGCCGCTGCCATTCTCCAGCTCGTCGGCGATGTCGTCGAACAGCTCGTCGAGGGTCGGCAGGTGGAAATCTCCGCGCGTGATCTCGGACCATTCCATGCCACGCAGGCCCTTGAGGGCGGCATCGAGTTCGTCGATCCCATCGGGTGTCAGAGTGCGAATCCAGCGCGTGGAATTCTTGATGTCCTGGCCATGCCAGACGGACGGACCGGTAAGGGGGATGCGGCTGCTCATACCGTTCAGACTAGCAGACCGGGACCCCGGTTGCTCAACGGTCAATCGGTCACGTCAGTGCGCGGTCTGGGAAAATTCTCGATCAGAACAACGCCTTGCGCATGTTGATCGAGGTCGGCTGATCGAAACCCGGATGGGCCTCGCGCGATGTCTCGCGGTAGCCGAGCGCCTGGAAGAGGCGCTGGTTGTCCGTGAGCACGATGCGCACGCCCAGGCGTACGCCGGAAAGGCCGCGCCTGCGGGCTTCGGCCTCGACCGCGTCGATCAATCGCTTCGCCAGACCCTGGCCGCGTCCCGAGGGCATGACCGAGAGACGGCCAAAATACAAATCGCCCTCGACCTCTTCGACCAGCACGCAGCCCACCATCTCGCCGTTCCGCTCCGCGACGATCGCGCCGGTGCCCCGTTCGAGTTCGGCGGCAATGTTCTCGGGCGTCTCGCGAAAGGCGCCGGACTCCGGCACGAGCCTTCCGCGATATTGGGCGAACGACGCGGCGATTACGGTGGCGATCGCGGCCGCATCGCCGGCGGTCCCGGTGCGCAGGACGAGGGTGTCGATCATGCGCACTTTCTCGCGTAGGCTCCGCGCAAAATCGAGAGGAAAAAGTACATGGCCTTGATCACCTACCTGACCCGTATCCAGTTCGACTTCGGCGCGCTGAAGCTGCTCGAGGCCGAATTGCAGCTCATGGGCATGCGCCGCCCGCTGATCGTCACCGATAAGGGCGTCATCGCGGCCGGCCTGTGGGCCAAGGTCAAGGAACAGCTGCCCGGCAACATGCCGATCACGATCTACGACGGCACGCCGGAGAACCCGACGGAAGCCGCCATGCGCGACGCGCTCAAGATCTACAAGGAAGAGGGCTGCGACGGCATCATCGCCATCGGCGGCGGCTCGCCGATGGATCTCGCCAAGGCCGTCGCGCTGATGGCGACGCATCCCGGCCCGTCGTTGCAGGCCTATTCGTTCGTCGAGGGTGGGGCGGGCAAGATCACCGCGGCGGTGGCGCCCATGGTTGCGATCCCGACGACCTCCGGCACCGGCAGCGAAGTGAGCCGCGGCGGCGTCATCATCATGGATTCGGGCCGCAAGCTCGCCATTGGCAGTCCCTACCTGATCCCGCGGCTGGCGCTGATCGATCCGGAACTGACGATGAGCCTGCCGCCGCATCTCACGGCCGGCACCGGCATGGATGCGCTCACGCACAATATCGAATGCTACCTCGCCAACGTCTTCAATCCGCCGGCCGACTCGATCGCACTCGACGGCCTGGAGAAGGCCTGGAAGTACGTCGAGCGTGCGACCAGGGACGGGCAGGATCGCGAGGCGCGCTACAACATGGCGGTCGCCGCCATGGAGGGCGCCATGGTGTTCCAGAAGGGCCTGGGCGCCGTGCACGCGCTCTCGCACCCGACCGGCGGCCTCAAGGGCTACCGCCTGCACCACGGCACGCTGAACGCGATCTATCTTCCCGCAGTGCTGCGCTTCAACGAGCCGGCGGTGGGCGACAAGTTCAAGCGCGTGGCGCAGGTGATGGGCCTGCCTGAAAGCGAAGCCAATGCCGACGGCGTGGCCAATGCGGTGTCGGCGCTCAACGAGCGGCTGGGCATCCCGAAGGGTCTGGGCGCGGCGGGGCTGGCGCAGGACACGATCGAGAAGATCGCCGACGGCGCGATGGGCGACCATTGCCACCTCTCGACGCCGCGCCAGCCGACCAAGGCGCAGTACATCGACCTGATCGAACAATCGTGGGGCTGACATGAAGGTCAAGGGCAAGGTCTGCGTCGTCACCGGCGCGGCGGGCGGCATCGGCGAGGCCATCGCGCGGCGCTTTGCGAAGGAAGGCGCCAAGGGGCTGGTCGTGGCTGACATGGATGCCGGCCGACTCGACAAGGTGGCCAGGGACATCGGCGCCCTCGCGGTGGCGGGCGACATCGGGCAGGAAGCCGAGGTGAAGCGGCTTATCGCCGAGACGGAGAAGAAGTACGGCGAGATCGACATCTTCTTCTCCAACGCCGGCATCGGCCGCGGCGGCCACGAGGATGCGACCGACAAGGACTGGGCCGATTCCTGGGCGATCCACGTCATGGCGCATGTCTATGCCGCACGGGCGCTGGTGCCGCAGATGCTGAAGCGCGGCGAGGGCTATCTGCTCAACACAGCGAGCGCGGCCGGCCTGCTGGCCTCGATGGGCTCGGCGCCCTACGGCGTCACCAAGCAGGCGGGCGTGGCGCTGGCCGAGCATCTGTCCATCCAGTACGGCGACCGCGGCATCCGCGTTTCCGTGCTCTGCCCTCAGGCGGTCGACACCAACATGCTGCGCATGGCCGGTGCGACCGCGGCTTCGGTCGACGGCGTGATCAACACCGACGCGGTGGCCCAGACGGTGATCGAGGCGATGGACGAGGAGCGCTTCCTGATCCTGCCGCACCCCGAAGTGAAGGAATACATGGTGCGCAAGCTCGACCGCGACCGCTGGCTGCGCGGCATGCGCCGCCTGCGCGACAAGACGGGCGAGGGGCAGGAAAAGCGCTGAGCGACACCTACTTTTCCTCCCCGCCAAACGCAGGCAATCGCATATGAGGTAAAAGTCCCTCACTGCGGTCGGGATGACAATTTGTCTAGATTTGCGCAGTGCGCCAATCGGACAAATGGTGTCATCCCGACCGCAGTGAGGGACCTTTCGCTTTCTTGAAAAGTGAACTGCAACGGCGCTTCAGCTCACGTGCGATCGCCCTGCCGTCAAACGGGGGAGGAGACGCGCTGAGGCGCAATGTTGACGGTTCTCTCGCCTTCGTCGACACTCCGACCATCATGATGCGACTTACGACGTTTCGAGTTATTGGCTGATCCGCCGCCCGACGAGGGCCGCGGATCATCTTCGTCGAACGTCTTCTTCCTTCTCGAGTCCGTCGCTCCATGATCCCCTACATCCAATCCCTGTTCGCCGAGACCGGTCTGTGGACCGCGCTGGGCGTGACGCTGATCGCCGGCCTGATGCGCGGCTTCGCGGGCTTCGGCTCGGCGATGCTGATGGCGCCGATCTTCGCCATCCTGTTCGGCTCGGCCGAAATGGTGGTGACCGTCGTCGCCATCGAACTGGTTGTGTCGCTGCAGCTCTTCCCGCAGGTCCGCCGCCATGCCGACTGGAAACTGCTGACGCCGATGAGCCTCGCGGCGTGCCTGGCCATGCCCGCAGGCGTCTGGCTGCTGGCGAGTGTCGACAAGAACACGATCGTAACGGCGGTGTCGGCCGTGATCGTGGCCTTCGTGCTGCTGATGTGGACCGGCTGGAAATACACCGGCCGGCGGTCGACCGTGGCTACCTTGATTGTCGGCGCCGTCTCGGGCGCGATGATGGCGACGACCAGCGTCGGCGGGCCGCCGGTGCTGCTTTATCTCCTGTCGGGCAACGATCCGCCGCAGGTCAACCGCGCCAACATCGTCACCTACTATTTCCTGACGCAGTTCCTGCTGATCGTGATCGTGCTGGCGACCGGCGTGGCGGGAGTCGATGCGCTGGTCCGCGCGGTCGTGCTGTTCCCGGTCATGGTCGTGGGCGCCTGGGCCGGCGGGCGGATGTTCCACGGTCTCGCCAGCGAGCGGCTTTACCGAAACGTCGCCCTCACGATCCTATTCCTGACCGGCCTGTTCGGTCTTTTGAGGAACTGGCTGGTGAGCTGAGAGACGGTGTAAGATGCATCAGCCATGGAGATTTGCATGCGTATCATCGCCGCCGGATTTACTGCTCTCGTCCTGACCGTGGGCCTGTCGTCCGCCTCCCGCGCCGACGACCTTCTGAAGGAGTGCATGGTCACGGCCTCCGAGAAGATGTGCCAGTGCATCATCGGGCGCATCCCCGCCGACCAGCGCGCCAACGCGATCCTCGGCCTGCGCAAGTCGAACCAGTCGGTGAGTGTGAGCGGCAACCTGCTCAACCCGTCGAACCTGTCACCGCAGGAAATGCAGGGCCTGAACGCGGTCGTCGCGGCCCAGGCGTACTGCATGTAGCCTGCGAGACTTCAGGCGCTCCGCAATCCTCTAGGCTTGCGCTGAACGTCGCGTTATCTTGCCGCCCATAGAGTTGATGCCGGTTAACGGCGCGATCCATGGGAGGGCCTGAATGGCACTGTTTTCACGCAGATTTGGTCTGGTGGCGGCGCTCGCCGTCGGTCTGGCGGCTCCGGTCTTCGCCCAGGCGCCGGCCGCGACACCGGTGCGCGGCGGCGCCCTGACGATCGGCGTCGAGAGCGACTTCGAAGGCTTCGATCCGGTCCGCGCCGGCGTCTATTCCAATTCGACGGTGACGGCGGCTTCGCTGTTCTACGAGACGCTGATGCGGCTCGACGACAAGGGCAACCTGCTGCCGGCGCTCGCTTTGTCGATGACGCCCAACGAGGATGGCAGCGTCTGGACGGCCAAGATCCGACCGAATGTGAAATGGCACGACGGTACGCCGTTCACCGCCCAGGCCGTGGCCGACCATTTCAACCGCCTGCTCGATCCGGCGAACCGCTTCGCCGGCCGCGCCTATCTCGCCATCGACAAGGTCGAGGCGCCGGACGATCTGACCGCCGTGTTCAAGATGCGCGGGCCCAATGCCGCCCTGCCGCGAACGCTGGCGCAGCCCACGGTCACGACGCTGATCATCTCGGTGAAGGCTGCCCAGGAGAAGGGCGCCGACTACAACCGCAATCCCGTCGGCACCGGCCCGTTCGTGTTCAAGGAATGGCGCGCCGCCGACCGGCTGGTTGCCGAGCGCAACCCCGACTACTGGGACAAGGACAGGCCCTATCTCGATCGCGTGACCGTGCGGCCGCTTCCCGATTCCGATGCCCGCTACGCCAGCCTGGTGAAGGGCGACGTCCAGGTGATCTGGGAGGATCGCGCCGAGAACATCGTCAAGGCCAAGAAGGACAAGAACCTGCGTGTGCTGACCTGGGTGGGCAGCGGCGCGCTCGTCATTCCGCTGAACACCCAGCGCGAGCCGCTGAACGACAAGCGCGTGCGCCAGGCCGTCTCGATGGCCCTGAACCGCAAGGCCAACGCCGCCGTGCTGACCCAGGGTCTTCGTCCCGTCTACGACGATCCGTATGGGCCGAGCTCGGGTATAGAGTGCAAGGATAGCGGGGCGCTGAAGTACGATCCGGCAGCGGCGCGCAAGCTGATCGCGGACTACGGCAAGCCCGTGAAGCTGACGATGACGGTCACCGCCTCACCGCGCGGCCGCGAGGGCGCACAGGTCTTCCAGGCCGATATGAAGAAGGCCGGCATCGACGTCGAGATCAAGCCGGTCGACCAGACGCAGCTGGTGAAGGAGGCGCTCACGCGCGACTTCCAGGTCACCGGCTGGCGCATCATCGACCTGGCCGACGTCGATCCGCAGATGTTCGCCAATTTCCACTCCAAGAGCCCGATCAACTTCTCCGGCTACAACAATGCCGAAGTCGACCGGCTGCTGCTGGTCGGTCGCACCAGCCTCGACGAGAACAAGCGCAAGGCAGCCTACTGCGACCTCATCAAGATCCTGAACGACGACGCGGTCTGGCTGTGGTCCGGCAGCAACATCGACTTCGCCATCACCCGCGCCAACGTGCATGGCATTCCGGGGCTGCGCGGCGGCGCCGTACAGGTCGAGGGCGCGTGGCTCACCAAGTAGGGATGGTGTCGAGTCGGGTAGCGTAGGCGTTTCCGATGTCGTGGCTCATGCGCCAGGTGGTGCGGCTGGCGGTGGTGCTGTTCTGCGTCACCCTGCTGACCTACGTGATCGTGAACATCCTGCCGGGTGACGTGGCGATCGTGATCCTGGGGAGTCTCGCGACGCCCGAGGACATTGCGGGGCTGCGTGCCGATCTCGGCCTCGATCGACCGATGCTGGTTCGCTACTTCGACTGGCTCGGCTCGGCTCTGTCGGGCGACCTCGGCCGCTCCTACCGCAGCGGCGAGCCCGTGGTGCAGGCGATCCTCGACCGTCTGCCGGTGTCGCTTCAGCTCATGGTGATGGCGCAGGTCATCGCCCTGGGGATCGCGATACCGGTGGCCTTGCTTTCGGTGCGGCGGCCCGGCGGCCTTTTCGATCGCATTTCGGCCTCGGCCGCCTTCGGCTTCCTGGCGATGCCCAATTTCATGCTGGGCATCGTCCTCATCTACCTCTTCTCGGTCTCCTTCGACCTCTTGCCGGCGACCGGCTTCACGCCGATGTCGGAGGGCCTGTGGGACAATCTCGAATCGATGATCCTGCCGTCGCTGACCCTAGGCCTGATCGAGTGGACCGTGCTGATGCGCGTCCTGCGCTCGGACCTGCTGACCACGCTCAAGGAGGATTTCATCCTGCTGGCGCGGGCCAAGGGCCTGCCGCAATGGCGGGTCCTGCTGCAGCATGCGTTGCGTCCCTCGTCGTTCACTCTGATCACCATCCTCGGCCTCAATATCGGCGGGCTGATCGGCGGCGCGGTGATCGTGGAGCAGATCTTCGCCCTGCCCGGCGTCGGCAGGCTGCTGCTGGGCGGTATCTTCAACCGCGACCTGATCCTCGTGCAGGGCACCGTGGCCTTCATCGCGGTGGGCTTCGTGGTCATCAACTTCCTGGTCGACATGCTCTACGCCGTGCTCGACCCGAGGGTTCGTCATGTCCGCTTCCGCAGCTAAGGGCGCCGTCGTCGCCGCGACCCGGCCGCGCCGCCGCTGGCACTGGGCGCTCGCCCTGCCGATGGGCTGGATGCTGCTGGTGGTCTTCCTCGCGATAACGGCCGACTGGATCGGGCTGCCCGATCCGTCGGCGCAGGAACTCATCCTGCGTCGCAAGCCGCCCTCTGCCGAATTCCTGCTGGGCACCGACAATCTCGGACGCGACATGCTCTCGCGCGTGATCTACGGCGCCCGCACTTCCCTGATCGTCGGCATCTGCGCGCCGTTCCTGGGGTTCCTGATCGGCGGCGCAATCGGCATGAGCGCCGGCTATTTCCGCGGCAAGGTCGACCTGCTGGCGGTCGGCTTCATCGATATCCTGCTGGCTTTCCCGTCGCTCGTGCTGGCGCTCACCTTCACCGCCTATCTCGGGCAGAGCCTGTTCAACGTCACCCTGGCGCTGGGCATCCTGTCGATCCCGGCAGCGGCGCGGGTGTCGCGGGCCAATACGCTGGCCTGGGCCAACCGCGACTTTGTGCTGGCCGCCCGCACCGTCGGCGCCAGCGACTGGCGCATCCTGACGCGCGAGATCCTGCCCAACCTCCTGCCGCCGATGTTCGCCTTCTGGCTGGTGGCGATCAGCGTGATCATCGTGGCCGAAGGCGCGCTCTCCTTCCTGGGGCTCGGCATCCCGGCGCCGCAGCCGAGCTGGGGCGGCATGATCGCCGACGGGCGCGAGGCGCTCGACGTGGCGCCGCATACCGCGCTGATCCCGGCGGCGGTGATGTTCGCCACGGTCCTGTCGCTCAATTTCCTGGGGGACATGGTGCGTAACATGGTCGATCCGCGTAGGTCGGCGCTGTGAGTGTCCAGCCGGTGACGCAGGCGCCGCTCCTGTCGGTGCGCAACGCCCAGGTGAGCTTCTCCACCGTGCGCGGTCCCCTGCGCGCCGTCGATGGCGTGTCGTTCGACCTGCACGAGGGGCGGACGCTCGGCATCGTGGGCGAATCCGGATCGGGCAAGTCGGTGCTGGTGCGTTCGCTGATCGGGCTGGTCGGGGCAGGTTCGGGCGCCGGCGTGGCCGGCCAGGTCCTGTTCGAGGGACGCGATCTTCGCGGCCTGTCGCCGCGGGATTTTCGCAAGGTGCTGGGCACCGAGATCGGCATCGTGTTCCAGGATCCGATGACCTCGCTCAATCCGGTGATGAAGATCGGCCGCCAGATCGGGGAGGGGCTGCGGCTGAACCGCGGGCTGGACGCGAAGGCGGCCGCGCGCCGTGCCATCGAACTGCTGAACGAGGTCGGCATCCCCGAGCCGGACCGCCGTGCGCGGCAATATCCGCACGAAATGTCAGGTGGTATGCGCCAGCGCGTGGCCATCGCCATCGCGATTGCCTGCGCGCCCAAGCTCCTGATCGCCGACGAGCCGACAACGGCGCTCGACGTGACCGTGCAGCGCCAGATCCTCGACCTGCTGCAGGGCGAGCAGCGCCAGCGCGGCATGGCAATGATCCTGATCACCCACGATCTAGGCGTAGCCGCCGGCCGCAGCGACGACATCATGGTGATGTATGCCGGCCGCGCCGTGGAAACGGCCGCGACGCGCGACATCTTCCGTTCGCCGCGCATGCCCTACACGGAGGCGCTGCTACGCTCGCTGCCGCGGCTCACCGATCCGACGCACACGCGGCTCAGCGCCATTCCCGGCCGGCCGCCGGACCTGGCGCGGCGCAGCGGCGGGTGTGCCTTCGGACCGCGCTGCCTCTATCGCACGGAGCAATGCGACGCCGAGCAGCCGGCACTGACGATGGATGGCGCGCGCGGCTATGCCTGCTTCTATCCGCGCGGCGTGGAGCCGGGAGAGGCCGCATGAGCGATCTCCTCTTCATTGAGAATCTCGTGGTCGAATACCCGGTGGGAGGCGGCCGCCACGTCCATGCCGTGAGCGACGTCACGCTCTCGGTGAAGCAGGGCGAGACCCTGGGACTGGTCGGCGAGTCCGGCTCGGGAAAATCCTCGCTGGCGCGCGCTCTGCTGCAGCTGCCGCCGCCCAAGGCCGGCGCCGTGGTGTTCGACGGCCAGGACCTCACGAAGATGCGTGGCCAGGCGCTGCGGGCGGTGCGGCCGCGCCTTCAGATGATCTTCCAGGACCCGATTGCTTCGCTCAATCCGCGCCGCAGGGTCGCCGAGATCATCGCCGAGCCGCTGATCGTGTCGGGCGTGTCAGATGCCGCCGAACGCACCCGCCGCGTCCGCGCCGTGATGGAGGCGGTCGGGCTCGATCCCGACCTGGTCTGGAACAGAAGGCCGCACGAATTCTCCGGCGGCCAGTGCCAGCGCATCGCCATCGCGCGCGCGCTCGTGCTCGAGCCCAGCCTGATCGTGTGCGACGAACCGGTCTCGGCGCTCGACGTCTCGATCCGGGCGCAAATCGTCAATCTGCTGGAGGACATGAAGGCGCGGTTCGGCCTGACGCTCCTGTTCATCGCCCACGATCTGGCGGTGGTGAAGTCGGTGTCGGACCGGGTGGCGGTCATGTATCTCGGCCGGCTTTGCGAAGTGGCCGATTCGGACTCGCTGTTTGCCACGCCGGCGCATCCCTACACGGCGGCGTTGATGGCGGCGATCCCGGTGCCGGATCCGGACGTGCCTCTGGGCGATACCAAACTGAAGCCCGGCGACCCGCCCTCGCCGCTCGATCCACCCTCGGGTTGCCGCTTCCGCACGCGCTGCCCGCACGCGCAGCCGCGTTGCACGGACGAGGTGCCACCGCTGCGCCGGATCGCGGCTGGCCGCGAGGTCGCCTGTCACTTCCCACTGGTCGGCTGAGGCCGGCTACAGCGTGCGCGCGGTTGTGCCCTTGTAGAGGATCGGGCCGGTCGGGCGACCTGTCGGCGAGCCGCCGGAAGGCTCCAGTGTGATCTCGAAGAGCTGGTCGGCCGCGGTGGTCGGCAGGCGCTCGAGATCGAGGGAGGTCGCGCGGGCGCGGTCGAGCAGGCCGACCGATCGCGGTCCGATCTCGCGATTCCAGAGGGTCCAGACCTGCAGGCTGCGGCCCGTCGGCACGGCCATGTCGACGAGGGGGATCATCTCGACGCGTCCGTCGGCGAAGGCGTTCACGACCGCACCGGCCTGCCGCGTCGCATCGTCGATCAGGATCGCGACATAGACCGGCTTGCGGGCCGCCACCTCCTGCGCGTGACGCACGGTGACCGCGGTCACGATCGCCAAGGCAAAGGCGGCCGTCGTGGCAGACAGGGCGGCAATCCGGAGAGCGCCGAGGCTGCTCCAGAGCCGGTGAAGCAGACCGGGCGGCGAGACCGGCGCGGCCGCAGGAGCCGCGGCCGCCATGCCCGCCTCGATCCGGCGCCACAGATCATCGCTCGGCACGACCGGCTCGGCGGTGTCGTCGAAGGCGGCAAAGTGCTTCTGCCAGGCGGCCACCTCCCGCGCGAAGGCGGGGTCGGTTGCGAGGCGGTGCTCCGCGGCTGCGCGTGCCTCTGCGTCCAGCAGACCCAGGACGAATTCGGCGGCGTAGGGGCGATCGTCGCGGTCGGGCGTCATCCCATGCACTCCTGCAGGGAGACGAGGCCGCGGCGTATCCAGCTCTTGATGGTGCCAAGCGGCATGCCGAGGCGCCCCGCCAGCTCGCCGTGACTGAAGCCATGCACATAGGCCAAAACGATCGCATTGCGGCGGCCGGTATCGAGCTGTTCCAGGCAGTGCCGCAGGGCGCTGGACTCGGGCAGGCGCGACAGCGCCGAACCAGGTTCCGGCAATTCGTTGTCCCCTGGCTCATCGGGGCCGAAGCGCCGTTCGTCGCGCAGGATCGTCAACGCCTGGTTCCGCACGATCGTGTAGATCCAGGCGCGGGCGGAGCCGCGCGAGGGATCGTAGCTGCGCGCGCTGCGCCAGATGCGCATGAAAGCGTCGTGCGTCGCCTCTTCGGCAAGCTCCCGGCGGCGCAGGATGCGGATCGCCACGCCGACCATGCGGGCAGCCTCGAGATCGTAAATGACGCGCAGCGCAGACGATTCGCCGGCCGCGCATCGCACGATCGCGGCGGAAACTTCCGCTTCGAGCGCAGAATGATCGGGTGACAGAACTGCCGCCATCAGGGAGTACCCTTCCTCGCCCGGTCGTTTCAGCGCCGATCGAGAGCTGTCGGCACCGTTGTTTTTCTACCCTGAGAGTACTTGGGAAAACGGCAATTGGATGCATCGCACACTCGATGTCGAATTATTTTTCGCCCCTGCATCCAATCGAACCGGTCGGCCGGTATCCGCTGCATGACCCGCTCATGGGTCGGCAACGGATGGAGAAACCCAATGACAGTGAAGGCATTCCTGGCCGCTTCGACGGCCCTGGTGACGCTGGCCGGCACCGCGCAGGCCGCCGACGTCGCCGCTCTGGTCGGCAATGACACCATCGCCATCGTCGACACCGCGACCAAGAAGGCGACGAAGAAGATGAAGGTTGCCGGCGTCGAAGGCGCCCTGGTCGGCATCGATGTGCGGCCGGCCGACGGTATGCTCTACGCGCTGGCGGCGGACGGCACGCTCTACACCATCGCCATGGATGGCAAGGCCACGAAGAAGTCGAAGCTGGAGACGATGCTGCCGCCCGGCACATCGGCGACGGTGGACTTCAACCCGGTCGCCGACCGGCTGCGCGTCATCGGCAGCGACGGCACCAGCCTGCGGGTCAATGTCGACGACGGCAAGGTCATCAAGGACGGCAGCCTGAAATATGCCGACGGCGATGCCAACAAGGGCAAGGCGCCCAAGGTCATGGCCGGCGCCTATACCAACTCGGTCAAGGGCACGAAGGAAACCACGCTCCTCAACGTCGACACCACGACGGGCGCGCTGGTCAAGCAGGCGCCGCCGAACGACGGCATCCTCAATACGGTTGGCGCGCTCGGCCCGAAGGTCGACGTCGTCGCTTTCGACATCTGGTCTGACGGCACGAAGAACGAAGGCTGGGCCATGACCGGAGACCAGCTCTGGTCGATCGATCTGGCGACCGGCAAGGCCACGCCCGTGGCCAAGATCGAGGGTCTCGGCGGCGTCGTCACGGACATCGCCATCTTGCCGAAGATGTAGCGGCACGCCGAAACGAAAACGGCGGACCCTTGGGTCCGCCGTTCTTTCGTAACCGTGCCATTGGCATCGGTCTCGCCGATTGGTCGGAGCGAGAGGATTCGAACCTCCGGCCCCTAGCTCCCGAAGCTAGTGCTCTACCAGGCTGAGCTACGCTCCGTCAGGATTTGCGGACTCCGGCCCGCGGCGAGGCCGGGGTTATAGCCGCCACCCCGGTGGGTCGCAAGGGCCGAGCCCGCCCGCTATAGTCGCAGCCGAATTCGGGTGCGCGAGGGATAGATGGCGAAGGAAAAACGGCTGAAAATTGCGCTGATCGGCTACGGCGCCATCAGCCAGATGCTGTTCGACGTGTTTCGCGAGAAGAAGCCGCCCATCGATATCGTCGGTGTCCTGGTGCGGAAAGGCAGGGTCGCGGCCACCCAGAAGAAGCTCGGCAAGAAGGTCGCGGTCGTCGACGACTTGAAATCCCTGCTGAAGCTCAAGCCGGACGTCGTGGTCGAGGCGGCGAGCCAGCAGGCGGTACGCGACTGGGGCGAAACCATCCTGAAGAAGGGCATCGACTTCATGGTGATCGCCACCGGCGCCTACGGCGACCCGGCGCTGTGGAAGAAGCATCTGAAGGCGGCGGAAAAGGGCGGGGCGCGCCTGCGCCTCCCGGCGGGCGCCATCGCCGGCCTCGACGGGCTGCTCGCCATGCGGCTCGGAAAGCTTGAGCGGGTGAAATATATCTCGATCAAGCCGCCGCATGCCTGGACCGGCACGCCCGCCGAGACGGAGTTCGACCTGCCGTCGATCAAGGAGCCGACCGTGATCTTCCGCGGCACGCCCGCCGATGCCGGCCGGCTCTACCCGAAAAACGCCAATCTGGCGGTGACGGTGGCGCTCTGTGGCGCCGGTCTGGAGAAGACGGAAATCGAGCTGGTGGCGGATCCGACGCTGCCGCCGGGCACCAACGCCAGCAAGCTGGAGGTCGTCTCCGATTCAGGCGAGCTGAAGCTCGAGCGGCTGGGCCGCGCCATGCCGGACAATCCCAAGACCGGCGTCCTCACCGCCCTCACCATGGCGGACGACCTGATGAAGATCGTCCGCCACAGCGACTGGTAGGGATCAGCGCGGGCCGGGGCGGCCCATCGCCGCGCCCGCGTGATGGCCGAAGCCCATTCGCGGACGGTCGAGGATGGCCTTCTGCTCGGGCGTCAGCACGGCGACCAGCGCCGTCAGCGGGGGCTTAACCGCCTCGATCGTGGCGATGCGGGCCTTCATGACGTCCTCTTCCATCGTGAGACGCTCGAGATAGGTCGGGCGCTCCTTCATCTCGGTCGGCAGGGTCTGGCAGCGCGCCATCGACTTGGCGCTGGCCTCGTCGGCCACCTTCTCGAAGGCGGTCCAGGCCGTCATCTGCTCGGGCTTCAGCTCGAGCCGGGCCTTGAGGTAGGCACGGTCGCCGATACGGCGGGCGACCATGTCGACACACATAGACCTGGGCGAGAAGCTGCGCTCGGCGCGTTCAGCCCCGCGGCCCCGCTCGCCGCGCGGGCCGGGCGGCGGCGGTGCGGGCGGGGTGGCCTGGGCGAGTTCGATCGGATCGTCGCCCTCCAGGAGATCGAAGGCGGACGCTGGCGCGGTGAAGGCAAAGCCTGCCGCGAGGACGAAAGCGGTGGGCAGAAACAGGGAGCGGATCGACATCGGGAACCTCGCCGAAGAAGGGGTGGTTCCTGACGTACGGAGCGAGGACGCCTGGCGTGCCCGCAGCGAAGGTTAAGTTATGTAAAGTTCAACCGCTGCTCTGCCAGCCAGCGCGCGAATGCCTCGCGTTCCTCCGCTGTCATGTGCAGCCCCTCTTTGGTCCGCCGCCACAGAACATCCTCGGGATCGACGGCCCATTCGTCGCGCACCAGATGGCGCACCTCGACCTCGTAGAGCGACCCGCCGAAATGGCGGCCGAGATCGGCCACGGTCTTTACGTTCTCGAGCAGATCCTCGAGGCCCGAGCCATGGCGCCGGGCCAGGATACGCACCAGATCCTTCGGCAGGCCGGGCTTGTTGGCGACCGCGCCCTCCACGAACTTGTCGAAGGCCTCTTCGAAGGTCGGCGCGTCGGCCATCTCGCCGTCGTAGACGGCGCGGCCATCGGTCCACGGACCGCCCATCCGCGGGAAATAGGGCTGGAGGTCGCGCAGCGCGTGTTCCGCCAGGCGGCGATAGGTGGTGATCTTGCCCCCGAACACCGAGAGGATGGGGGCCTTGCCCTGCGGGGAGCCATCGACCTCGAGATGATAGTCGCGCGTCACCTTCGAAGGGTTGTCGTCACCGTCGTCGAACAGCGGTCGGACGCCGGAATAGGTCCAGACCACGTCTTCGGGTCGAACCGGCTTGGCCATGTAGCGGCTGGCGAGATCGCAGAGATAGGCGGTTTCCTCGGGCGAGCAGACCGGGTGCTCACCCTCCTCGACGGCGATGTCGGTTGTCCCGATCAGCGAGAAGGCACGCTCGTAGGGGATCACGAACACGATGCGATTGTCGCTGTTCTGAAGGATGAAGGCGTGGTCGCCGTCATAGAGCTTCGGCACGATGATGTGGCTGCCCTTCACGAGGCGCACGCGCTTGGGCGTCTTGATTTCGGTCTGTTCGTCGAGAAAGTGCTTCACCCAGGGGCCTGCGGCGTTCACGAGGGCGCGCGCCTTGAGATGCACGGGCGCGCCGCTGGGGCCCTCCAGGTGGATGTTCCAGAGCTTGCCGTCGTCGCTGCGGCGGGCCGAGACGCAGCGGTGGCGGGCATAGATCGCGGCCCCCATCTCGCGCGCCGACTTCAGGTTGGAGATCACCAGCCGCGCATCGTCCACCCAGGCGTCGGAATAGACGAAGCCCTTCTCGAAGATGGGCTTCAGGCCGGTCCCGAACTTCGACTTGGGCAGGTCGACCTGGATCGACTTGGGCAGGGTCATGTGCCAGTCGAGATGATCGTAGAGCCAGAGTCCGAGCCGCAGCATCCACCGCGGCCTCAGGTGCGGCTCGTAGGGCAGCACGAAGCGCAGCGGCCAGGAGAGGTGCGGCGCCTTGGCCAGCAGGACCTCGCGCTCCTGCAGCGCCTCGCGGACCAGGCGGAACTCGTAGGTTTCCAGATAGCGCAGGCCGCCGTGGATGAGCTTGGTCGCCTTCGAGGAGGTGGCGCTGGCGAAATCGTTCATCTCGCAGAGGCCGACCTTCAGCGCCCGACCCGCCGCGTCGCAGGCGATTCCCGCCCCGTTGATGCCGCCCCCGACCACGAACAGGTCGAGCGGCCGTTCCTCCGTTTCACTCATCGCCTACCTATAGCCCGCTTGACCGTGTTCTGCAGGAACCGCAAAAGGCCGCATGGGTTTCCTGCTCAAGATTGCGCTGTTCGGCCTTGCCTTGTACGGCGTGTACAGGACTTTCCGGCATTGGAAGGGTCTTTTCGACCGTTTCACCGGCAACGACCTGCCGCAGCGTCCGCCGTCCCCGCCGCCTGCCCCCGCGCGGCCTGAGCCGCCCGCCGCACCGGCGCGCAAACCCGTCGTCATCGAGGATACCGTCCAGTGCACCGGTTGCGGTGCTTATATTTCGACCACTGCCGAAAAATGCGGCCAGTGCGGTCGTCCACGGCTATAAGGCCGCAGCGCGCCACCAGCCTTGACCCGCTGGGGGCCGGAACCTATTTTGCCGCACCGCAAAAACGGCCATAAGTTGCGGAAATACAAGGCCTTTAGAGCTTCGGGGAATACCGGTGTCGAACCCCTCAGCAGCACGCGGG
This sequence comes from Reyranella sp., assembly GCF_965279625.1. GTDB lineage: Bacteria > Pseudomonadota > Alphaproteobacteria > Reyranellales > Reyranellaceae > Reyranella. Next base: position 1,839,332 of record NZ_OZ257251.1, on the reverse strand, counting down.
AAGCCGACGTGCTTTCAGGAACTGATTCTGACCCTGCAGGACTATTGGGCGGCCCAGGGCTGCCTGATTCTCCAGCCCTTCGACATGGAGATGGGCGCCGGTACCTTCCACACCGCGACGACCCTGCGGGCGCTCGGGCCGAAGCCCTGGTACGCGGCCTATGTGCAGCCGTCGCGTCGCCCCGGTGACGGTCGCTACGGCGAGAACCCGATGCGGCTGCAGCACTATTATCAGTTCCAGGCGATCCTGAAGCCGTCGCCGCCCGACATTCTCGAACGCTACCTGGGTTCGCTGCAGGCGATCGGCATCGACACGACGCTGCACGACATCCGCTTCGTCGAGGACGACTGGGAGAGCCCGACCCTGGGCGCCTGGGGGCTGGGCTGGGAAGTCTGGTGCGACGGCATGGAGATCACGCAGTTCACCTACTTCCAGCAGGTGGGCGGCATCGAGGTCGAGCTCGTCGCCGGCGAGATCACCTACGGCCTCGAGCGGCTGGCCATGTACCTGTTCGACAAGAAGTCGGTCTACGAGTTGCCGTACAATCGCGCCGACTCGGACGTGCCGCTGACCTATGGCGATGTGTTTCTGCAGAACGAGCGGGAGCAGTCGGCCTACAATTTCGAGCATGCCGACACCGAGATGCTGTTCCGCCACTTCGCAGACGCCGAAAAGGAAAGCGGCCGGCTGATCGAGAAGAAACTGCCGCTGCCGGCCTACGAGCAATGCATCAAGGCATCGCACGCCTTCAACCTGCTCGATGCCCGCGGTGTGATCAGCGTGGCGGAGCGACAGAGCTATATCCTGCGCGTGCGCGAACTCGCCAAGGCCTGCTGCGAAGCGTGGCTGGCGACGCAAACGAAGCCTGCCCTGAGCGTAGTCGAAGGGGCTGCCTGAGATGGCCGAGTTGCTTCTTGAACTGCTCTCCGAGGAAATTCCTGCGCGCATGCAGACGCGTGCGGCGGAAGATCTGAAGCGATTGATCTGTGACGGGCTGAAGGGCGCGGGCATCGGCTTCGAAAAGGCCCGGGCCTTCACGACGCCGCGGCGTCTCGCGCTGGTGGTCGAGGGCATCCCGGCCGTCCGGGATGATGTCAGCGAGGAAAAGCGCGGGCCGCGCGTCGGCGCGCCCGACCAGGCCGTGCAGGGCTTCCTGAAGGGCGCGGGCCTCGCCTCGCTCGACCAGGCCGAGAAGCGCGACACCGGCAAGGGCGAGTTCTGGTTCGCCGTGATCACGAAGAAGGGCGGGCCCACGGCCGAGACCCTCCCGGCGGTGATCGATGCCGCCCTGAAAGCGTTGCCGTGGCCCAAATCCATGAAGTGGGGCAGCGGCACCATGCACTGGGTGCGCCCGCTTCAGTCCATCGTCGCATTGTTCGACGGCAAGGTACTGAAAGGCGAGGTTTCACCGGGCGGCCAGATGGCGCCGATCGCCTTTGGCGCCATGACGCGCGGCCATCGCTTCCTGTCCAAGGGCACGTTCGAGGTCACGTGCTTCGTCGACTACGCGGCCAAACTGCGCGAGGCGCACGTCATCCTGGACGCCGCCGAACGCAAGGCGATCATCCTCGAGGGCGCGCGCAAGCTTTGCGCGGATGCGCAGATCACGCTGAACGAGGACGAGGGCCTGCTTGAGGAAGTGGCCGGCCTGACCGAATGGCCGGTGCCGATGCTGGGCGCCATCGACGCCCAGTTCATGGACGTGCCGCCGGAAGTGCTGATCGTCTCGATGAAGGTGCATCTGCGCTTCTTCACGACGGCCAAGGCCGACGGCACGCTGGCCAACCGGTTCGTCGTGGTGGCGAACAACGTGGCGCGCGACGGCGGCCAGACGATCGTCGCCGGCAACGAGCGCGTGCTGCGCGGCCGTCTCGCCGACGCCAAGTTCTTCTGGGAACAGGACCGCAAGACGACGTTGGAAAGCCGCCTGCCGTCGCTGAAGCAGGTGGTGTTCCATGCCAAGCTCGGCACCCAGGCCGCGAGGGTCGAGCGCATCGTCGCGCTGGCCGCCGAGATCGCGAAATCAGTTCCCGGCGCCGATGCCGCGGCCGTCGAGCAGGCCGCGCGGCTGTGCAAGACCGATCTCGTGAGCGGCATGGTGGGCGAGTTCCCCGAGCTGCAGGGCGTGATGGGTCGCTACTACGCGCTGCACGAAAAGCTGCCGGAATCGGTTGCCGACGCCATCGGCGATCATTACGCGCCGGCCGGGCCCAACGACCGCTGCCCCACGGCGCCGGTGTCGATCGCCGTCGCGCTGGCCGACAAGCTCGATGCGCTCACCTCGTTCTGGTCGATCGGCGAGAAGCCTACGGGCTCGCGCGATCCCTTCGCGCTGCGCCGCGCGGCGCTGGGAATCATCCGGATCGTGGTCGAAAACAAGCTTCGGCTGCCGCTCAGGCCGTTCCTCAAGGCCGATGACCTGCTGGCCTTCTTTGCCGAACGCCTCAAGGTGCAGATGCGCGAGAAGGGGGTCCGCCACGATGTGGTGGATGCCGTCGTCTCGCTGGGCGGTGAAGACGATCTCGTCCGGCTGCTGGCGAGGGTCGAGGCGTTGCAGGATTTCCTCGGCAGCGAGGCCGGCCGGAACCTGCTGACTGCCTATGGCCGTGCCGCCAACATCGTTCGGGCCGAGGAGAAGAAAGACAAGGGGCTGGCGGCGAAGATCGCCGGCGTGCCCGAGTCCGCTCTTCTAGAACAAGCCGAGGAGAAAGCCGTTGCTTCCGCCTTGGACCAGGTGGCGCATGCGGTGAAGCCGGCGCTCGCCGCCGAGGATTTCGCGGGCGCCATGGCGGCCTTCGCGGGCCTGCGCGGGCCGATCGACGCCCTGTTTGACAAGGTCACGGTCAACGTGACTGACAGGCCGGACGTTCGCCTGAACAGGCTGAAACTGCTCAACCAGATTCGCGCCACCATGGATGCGGTGGCCGATTTTTCGAAGATCGAGGGCTAAGAATGGCCAAGTGGGTCTACAGTTTCGGGGACGGCAAGGCCGAGGGCCGTGCCGACATGCGCAATTTGCTGGGCGGCAAGGGCGCCAACCTGGCCGAGATGTCGAGCCTCGGGCTCCCGGTGCCACCGGGCTTCACCATCACCACCGAGCTCTGCACCCACTTCTACGACAACAAGAAGACCTACCCGCCCGAACTCAAGGACGAGGTGGAGAAGGCGCTCGCCGAGGTGGAGAGGGTCGTCGGCACGAAGTTCGGCGATCCGGCCAATCCGCTCCTGGTTTCGGTCCGCTCCGGCGCGCGTGCCTCGATGCCCGGCATGATGGACACGGTGCTGAACCTCGGCCTCAACGACAAGACCGTCCTGGGGCTCGCCAACTCGTCGGGCGACGAGCGCTTCGCCTGGGACAGCTACCGCCGCTTCATCCAGATGTACTCCAACGTCGTGCTCGACGTCGGCCATCACTATTTCGAGGAAGCGCTGGAGATCAAGAAAGAGGATCTCGGCGTCTCCATGGACACCGACCTCAAGGCCGCCGACTGGCGGGCGATCGTGGCCGAATACAAGAAGCTGGTTGAGAAGCGTACTGGCAGGCCGTTCCCCCAGGAGCCGCGCGAGCAGCTGTGGGGGGCCGTCGGCGCGGTGTTCGACTCGTGGATGAACCAACGGGCGATCACCTACCGTCGCCTGCATGCGATCCCCGAAAGCTGGGGCACCGCGGTCAACGTGCAGGCCATGGTCTTCGGCAACATGGGCGAGGATTGCGCCACCGGCGTCGCCTTCACGCGCGATCCTTCGACCGGCACCAACCTGTTCTACGGCGAGTATCTCGTGAACGCACAGGGCGAGGACGTGGTCGCGGGCATCCGCACGCCGCAGCACCTCACTGTGCAGGGCAAGCTCGCCCAGAAGTCCGATGCGCCGGCCATGGAAGAGGTCATGCCGGAAGTGTTCAAGCAGCTCGACAGCGTGCGCCAGCGGCTCGAGCAGCACTATCACGACATGCAGGACATCGAGTTCACCGTTCAGCGCGGCAAGCTCTATATGCTGCAAACGCGTAACGGCAAGCGCACCGCGAAGGCGGCCCTCAAGATCGCCGTCGACATGGTCCACGAGGGATTGATCGACAAGCGCGAGGCCGTGTCGCGCATCGTGCCGGCGTCGCTCGATCAGCTCCTGCATCCGACGCTCGATCCCAAGGCGCCCCGCAAGGTGATCGCCAAGGGGCTGCCGGCGTCGCCGGGTGCGGCCTCGGGCAAGGTCGTGTTCAGTGCCGACGATGCCGAGAAGCAGGCGCGCACGGGAGAGAAGGTGATCCTGGTGCGTCGCGAGACCAGCCCGGAAGACATCCACGGCATGCATGCCGCGGAGGGCATCCTGACCTCGACCGGCGGCATGACCAGCCACGCCGCCGTGGTCGCGCGCGGCATGGGCAAGCCCTGTGTCGCGGGCGCCGGCGACGTGCGCATCGACGGCAAGGCCGGCACCCTCAGCGTGCGCGGCACGGTGGTGAAGACAGGCGACACAATCACGCTCGACGGCAGCACCGGCGAGATCATTCTCGGCGTCGTGCCGACCGTGCAGCCGGAGCTCAGCGGCGACTTCTCCCAGCTCATGGAATGGGCCGACGAGTTCCGCAAGCTCGGCATTCGTACCAACGCCGAGACGCCGACCGACGCCGCCCAGGCGCGCAAGTTCGGCGCCGAGGGCATCGGCCTCTGCCGCACCGAGCATATGTTCTTCGAAGGCGATCGCATCGTGGCGGTACGCGAGATGATCCTGGCCGACGACGAGAAGAGCCGGCGCGCGGCCTTGGCGAAGATCCAGCCGATGCAGCGCCAGGATTTCGTCGAGCTGTTCGAGATCATGGCGGGCCTGCCCGTCACGATCCGCCTGCTCGACCCGCCGCTGCACGAATTCCTGCCGAAGACGGCCGCGGAGATGGAGGTCGTGGCCAAGGACCTCGGTGTCGACGTGAAGGAGATCGAGGAGCGCGCCAACAAGCTGCATGAGTTCAATCCCATGCTCGGGCATCGCGGCGTGCGTCTCGGCATTTCCTATCCCGAGATCTACGAGATGCAGGCCCGCGCCATCTTCGAGGCCGTGGCGGAAGTCCAGAAGAAGGCGGGCAAGACCGTCATCCCGGAAATCATGATCCCGCTGGTCGCGACCAAGAAGGAGCTCGACCTGATGAAGGTCGTGATCGACCAGGTCGCCGAGGAAGTGAGCAGCTCGTCGGGCCAGAAGCTCGAGTATCTGGTCGGCACCATGATCGAGTTGCCGCGTGCCGCGCTGCGGGCCGGCGACATCGCCGAGTCGGCCGAGTTTTTCTCCTTCGGCACCAACGACCTGACGCAGACCACGTTCGGCCTGAGCCGCGACGATTCTGCTTCGTTCCTGGAGAAGTACCAGCAGCGCGGGATTTTCGAGCACGATCCGTTCGCCTCGCTCGACATCGAGGGCGTGGGCGAGCTGATCGAGATCGCGACGGAGCGCGGCCGCAAGGTGCGCAACAGCCTGAAGCTCGGCATCTGCGGCGAGCATGGCGGCGATCCGGCCTCGGTGTTCTTCTGCCACAAGGCCGGCCTCGACTATGTCTCCTGTTCGCCCTACCGCGTGCCGATCGCGCGGCTGGCGGCGGCGCAGGCGGCGCTGGGCGGCCCGCTCAAGACCGAATGACGCTGGCGGCGCTCCGCACGGACGGCAAGCGGGCGCTGGCCGCCGCTCTTGCCGGCCTGGAGCGTGATCCGGAAAGCGCGACCTCGCAGGCGCTGCTCGACGCGGCCTGGCGCGAACCGCGGGCCCATGTCGTGGGCGTCACCGGCCCGCCGGGCGTCGGCAAATCCTCGCTTTGCGCAGCCGTGGTTGCGGCGTGGCGGCGGTCGGGCAAGACCGTCGGCGTGATCGCCGTCGACCCCTCGTCGCGCACCAGCGGCGGCGCTCTCTTGGGCGACCGCGTACGCATCGCCCATGACGGGTCTGACGAGGGCAGCTTCGTACGCTCGATGGCCGCCCGCGATCGCCTGGGCGGGCTGGCCGACCAGACGCTGGCGGCCATGGTCGTCATGCGGGCGCTGTTCGATCGCGTGCTGATCGAGACGGTCGGCGTGGGACAGTCCGAGACCGACGTGGCGGGCGTGGCCGATACGGTGTTGTTCTGCGTCCAGCCCGGCTCGGGCGATTCGCTGCAGTTCATGAAAGCGGGCATCGTCGAGATTCCGCACTTGGTCGTGGTCACCAAGGCGGACATGGGTGCCGCGGCCGAACGGGCGCGCGCAGACGTGTCGGGCGCGCTGTCCCTCGCCACCGCGGGCGGCGGCAGCGACTGGCCGGTGAAGGTGCTGGCCGCGTCGTCGCGCAGCGGTGCAGGCGTCGACCGGCTCATGGAGGCGCTCGAGGCGCACAGGGACTTCCTGGCAGTAGAGGGGCGTTTGGCGGTGGCACGTCATCACCAGAGCGAAGGCTGGGTCGCTCAGTCACTGCGCGACCGGTTTGGCCGCGACGGCATTGCCAGGCTCGGCCGGCTGGGGCTTGATCTCACGTTGGCGCCCGGCATGCAGCCCTTTCAGCGGCTGCGCGAAATCGGCGTTGCCCTGGAGAGACCGTGATGAGCCATCCGACCGACGAAAGCTGCATCTTTTGCAAGATCGTGGCGGGGCAGATCCCCTGCTTCAAGCTGTTCGAGGACGAGGCGACCATCGCCTTCATGGACATCAATCCGGTCAATCCCGGCCATGCTCTGGCCGTTGCCAAGGGCCACTGGCCCACCATCGACGTCATTCCACCTGAGATATTGGCTGTCGTCGCAAAGACGGCGCAGCGCGTGGCGAAGGCGGCAATGACCGCACTCGGACCAAGCGGCGTCAACCTGTTGCAGTCCAACGGTGTGGGAGCCGGGCAGAGCGTGCCCCATCTCCATGTCCACATCCTGCCGCGCTATCCCGGCGACAAGGTCCGGCTCAATTGGACCTACACGCCCGGCGACAAGGTCGAGATTGAGGCGATCTGCGCGAGATTGAAGGCCGCCCTCTAGGCGGCCGCCATCGACCTGCTGCTGCGCGGCGTCGTGGAAAACCACTCGCGCTCGTCCTGGCGGAACTGGTCGCGCACATAGTCGATCACGGTGCGGATGCGCGCGCCCTTGTTGGTCTCTTCGTGGCTGACCAGCCAGATGTCGCGGACGATCCTGAGATCGATCGGTGCCGCGACCAAGTTTGACGACTTGGCGATGTAGTCGGGAAACACCGAGATACCGTATCCGGTCTGTACCGCTTCCATGGCGGCATAGGAGGAGTTGGTGCGCAGGACAACAGAGGTGCTGCGCTCGACCACCTCGCTCCACGGCTTCATGGCCGGCAGGCTGTGCAGCGTGGTGTGGTCGACGATATGGTGATCGCGCATGTCGTCCAGTGTCTGCGGCAGGCCATACTGCTCGATGTAGGACGGGGCGGCGAAGATCGACATGTTGACCTGGCCGACGCGCGCCGCGACCAGCTGGTTCGACGTAGGGCGGAAGAAGCGGATGGCGAGGTCGGCCTGGCGGGTGGCGAGGTCCAGGACCTGGTCGCCGGCGATCACCTGCACGATGATGTCGGGATGGCTGCGGCGCAACACGCCGAGGCGCGGCACCAGCCAGTGGGCGGCAATGCCTTCAGTCGCGGCGATGCGCACTATTCCGGCCATCTCCCGGTCGAGCCCGGCAAGATGCCGCTCGATCGCCGTGGCGTTGGACATCATCGATTCGGCCTGTGAAAGCACGCCGCGGGCGGCGGGCGTGACTTCCATGCCGTGACGATGACGGTCGAACAACTTGGCGCCCAGGCGACGCTCGAGCGCCTGGATCCGGCGCCCGACGGTCGTCTGCTTGGTGTTCAACTGGGTCGCCGCCGCGCTGAAACTTCCGGTTTTCGCAACTGCGAGGAAGAATCGCACATCGTCCCAGTCGCCGAGGATATTCGGCACCTTGTTCTTGCGCGGAGGGAGGGCAACCATGGCGACAATCGATACAATTAGAGTTGCGCTCATGCATATCTGACGCGAGCGCGGTGCTTTACCGTACACCATTCTCAGTGAAATGTCGTTTTTGTCTTACTTTTAGGGGGGTAGGCCGCTCCTCGGACCCCTACGGACCCTTCGGGACCCCCAGTTCGCGTATTCGCGGGTCGATTTTTCGGTTGTATGTATCGGGATTGTCGCTCGCAACGAGACAGGAGTGCTGCCCGTGGCCGCTATCGGCTCTGACGGAAAATCAACGCCGGTAAGCGTTCGCGCCGGCCAAATCAGCCGTTATCTGCGCAGTCCATCGACTCGCATGGCCGCTTTTGGCGGACTTTTAACGTACTTGAGCTATGCGTTTGCGCACGGCAGTTGGGCTAACCCCCTGCTGGTCAGCGTGTCAATCTTCGTCGGGGTATTCCTGCCGAGCTACGCCAAGCTCAGTAACAAAGCTGAATTATGGGCCAACAACCAGTTCGGCTTCGTAACGGCCGGCCGGCTTGGGCGGTTCATCCCACAGTTGGCGTTCAACCTGGTGATGTTCTGGCTGATGTTATGGGGGGGTGCGCTCAACCAGCTCGGGATGGCGTCCGTGGGCGGCGTTGTCGGTGCGGCGCTTGTCACGACCCTGGCGTCACAGGGCACGCAGTATCTCGGCGGCTACCTCGTCGCGCGAGGCGTCGGCGACGCGAATCGCAACACTCTGGTCGGAATCCTGATCAACGTCACCCTGGCCGGCCTGGGCACGGCGGGTGCACCGGGGGCCCGCGAGGCCTTCCTGTTCCTCGGGTTCGGCCTGGGCGGCGCCTTGTTCGTCGTCGGCCTGCTGTCGGACATCCGCTCGGTGGCGGCGCCGAAGGGCGGCATCGGGCTGTTCTTCGGCACGTACAATCCCTTCCACAACAGCCATCTCGCCTTGCTCCGGACAGCCATCGAGCAGCGTGGCCTGGACAAGGTCATCATCCATCCCGTGCTGATTCCGAAGCTGCACGTCGATGCGTTCCGCAAGGGAGAGATTCGCGTCGGCCGGTTGAAGGATGGTTTCCAGATCTACGAGAAGACCGACAAGGCAGATTCCAACGTCGACTACTTTCCGACGGGAAACGTCTTCCTGCCGCCGGAAACGCGCGTCGCGCTGATCGAGCTGGCGCTGGCGGAGGCCGGTATGGCCGACAAGGTCGAGGTCGCTGTCTATTCCGACATCTACTACGCCAAGGGCTTTCAGGGCGTGATCGCCGAGATCAGGCGGCGCCACCCCGGTGTTCGGCTGCACGTCATCCATGGCACCGATTTCGGCGGCATGCTGGTGCGCCAGATCGCCGACGAATGCGGCTGGATCTATCCCTGGTGCATCCTGCGCCGCGACCAGGTTTCGGCAACCGCCATCCGCCGCGGCGCAAAGGGCATGACGCCCCCGATCGTGACCGATGTGCTTGATCAGATTTCACAGAATCTTCCGATAATTTCGGAGGGAGGCCGATGCTTCCGCAATGACAATGGCGTTTTGACCGAGGGGAACTGAGATGACCGAACAACCGACCGGAGACCTGGGCAACCGGCCCGAGATCACCATCAAGCTTGCATCGACGTCCGACGAGATGATGCAGTGCTTCATGCTGCGCGCCGCCGTGTTCATGGGCGAGCAGCAGTGCCCCTACTGGGAGGAGTATGACGGCAACGACTACACGGCCAGTCATCTCATCCTGTATGTCGACGGCGAGCCGGCCGCGTCCATTCGTGTGCGCTGGTTTTCGGGCTTCGCCAAGCTCGAGCGGGCCATCATCCTGAAGCGATACCGGTCGTACGGCCTGTTTCTGCCGTTCGTCCACTGGGCCAAGGAGTTCTGTCGCAAGAAGGGCTATCCCAAGGCCTACCTGCACGGTCAGCGGCGCCTGTGGCCGATCTTCGAGAAGGACGGCTTCCGCAAGGTCGACGACAAGGTGTTCCACTTCTCCGACCACGAATACGGTGCGTTCGCCTGCGACCTCGATGTCGGAGAGGATGCTCCGAGCGTGACCACGGATCCGATGGTGCTGAATCGTCCGGAGGACCAGCTGGACGCGCCGGGTATCCTGGAGGAGTCGATGGAGCGGGGAGCCTCCAATCCCCACGCGGGTTGGACCGAGCGGCGCGCGAGCTGAAGGGAGTGACACAGATGAGCGACAAGACGATTTCGGTCGGCGGCCAGGCCGTGGCCATCAAGCTTGCCATGAAGATGGAAGATTCGTTGCAGGCCTTTGCCGTACGCGCCGCCTGCTTCATCGGCGAACAGGACATTCCCTACTCGGAGGAATTCGACGGTCACGATTTCGGGGCCACGCACATCCTCGCCTGCCTCGGCGAAGAGCCGGTGGGCGCCGTTCGGCTGCGCTGGTTCAAGTCCTTCGCAATGCCCGAGCGGCTGGCGGTGATGCAGCGCTTCCGTGGCAATGGCATCGGCCAACTCCTCATCGAGCGCTGCCGCGAGCTTGCGGAAAGCCGAGGCGCCAGCACGCTCTACACCCAGGCTCTGCCGCAGGACGTAAAATACTGGGAAAAGCACGGCTGGCGGCGCTTGGATGCCGACGACGCCGGAAAGGGACCGAAGCGCGTTGTGGCGATGGTTCGGCCGGTTGATCCGAGCAAGCCGTTGCCGGAAGCCGAGGCGCCTGACCAGGTCGTCCTGCGCAACGAGCCGCAGATCGACACGTCGGGCCTGCCGGTGGGCGGCGACCGCCGCTGAGCGGTCGCCCCCAACGAAGGTCGGAAGGACATCACGCCCGATCGCTCTCGCCAGCCCGGATTTTTCGGGTAGGCTGTACCGACCGGTGATTCGCCGGGAGCAGGGGAGCGACGTCCCGAACGTGGGATGCGAGGCGGGTAAATATGACGGATGCATTCGAGATCATCGTCGAACCGAGTAGTCGGCGGCGGCGCGGACGTGCGCCGCTTTCGGAGAAGCAGCGGGCGGCGGTGTTGTTTCGGGTGTGGCATGGGGTGCGGGAAATGATCGAGGAGGCCGAGCGGCTCGGAGACGGCGAACTCGTGCATTTCCTCGCCGTATCCCAGCTCCTCGTCGAGGAGAGGGTCACGACGCTGACCAGCGGCGTGCCGGCCTTCAGCCTCGTGGATACATCGCGGCCCAACTAGACGCCTCCGGTTGCCGAGGCAGGACGCGCCTTACATAGCGATCTCACTTCGATCCGCCGCTCTGGTCGCGGCCTGGCGGCGTCGACCCTACTTCGACCGTTGCCGTCAGACCTGCGACGAGCAGAACTCCTTGCGGGACGTGCGATATGCGGATGCGTACCGGCACCCGCTGGGCTAGACGAACCCACGTGAAGATCGGGTTGACGATCGCAAGGCCAAGTTGGTCCGGCTTCGCATTTGCGACATTGATACCTCGTGCGATGCTCTCCACCTCACCGAGCATGAGCTTGTCGTAGCCCATCAATTGCATGCGTACCGGGGCACCCTCTCGAATGCGCGCAAGTTGCGGCTCCTCGAAATAGGCGTCGACCCAGAAGGAGTTGGCATCGACGACCGACACGACATTGACACCGGTCGTGGCATAGTCGCCGAGCTGAACGAGCAGATTGGTGACCCACCCGTCCACGGGCGATCGGATCTGTGTCCGTTCGAGATTGATCTTCGCCTGCTGGAGATTCGCGATTGCCTGCTGGTACTGGGCCTGGTTGGCCAGGGCACGGGTTGCGAAAGTCTGCTGCTCTTCTTTCGAAACGGCCTCTGCGCTCAACCTCGCGCGCCGATCCGACTGGGTATTCGCATTCTGCGCATTTACCTCGGCCTGCTTCACCGCAGCCTCGGCCAGTTCCACGGCGATCCGATAGTTCGTCGGATCGATGGTGACGAGCACATCGCCCTTGTGCACGAACTGGTTGTCACGGGCTGCAACGTTGACGATCTGCCCGGCTACCTGTGGAGCCATCGTCACGACGTAGCTGCGCACCACGCCATCGCGCGTCCAGGGCGTCCCCATGTATTCCCTCCACATCGCCCAGGACAGTGCTGCCGCCACTGCCACAACAACGAGGGTCGCACCGATGCGAACGATCTGTGTGAAACGTGTCGGCATCATGCCCCCCGCACCACAGGCGCGCTCAGGACCATGAGCGACAGGACGATGAGAAAAAGCGAAAAGGCGAACAAGGAAGGATGCCAGACGTGGCGCAATAGTCCGCCGGCCGTCAACAACCAGCGCAACAGCAGCGTCGCCAGCCATGCCATGAGCATCATCACCGATATCGGCGCGACGTAGACTCCGAAGATGTTCACTTCGCTGAAAGTCATTGGAGAGATTCCCCGCTAAAGTAGGTGGCATGCTGCGCCAGACCGTCGTCCATCACCTGCAGCAATCCGCGCGTGCGATCGGCGGGCGCGCGTCCGAGCGCTGAGGCCCGTCTCGCAAGGGCCACGTCGATCCTCCGGAGACCATCGCGCGCAATGGCGACATCCCCACGAGCGAGCGGTGCCAAGGCGGCGCCAAGTTCGGATTTCAACGGGACGGAGCGAAGTGTGCGCCGCAGCCGGATCAGGGTGAGGCCAAGCGAGAGTGCGGCCAGAATCTCCGAGCGTTGCTGCGGTGTCGCCGAATCAGGGATGGCGGCCAGTCTGCCGTACATCAGCGATTCCCAGTCGTCGCGCGACGCGTCCGCGTCGAGCCGGCACAGCGACCGAAAGTCCCGGAGGGTGAGGCGGAGAAGCCTGCGCATCCGGATGGCCGGCGAAACGGGAGGGAGGATCAGGTAGGACGTCGCGCCGATGCAGCAGCCCACCACGACGGCCATCGCCGCGTTGTAGAATTGCAGCGTATTGTAGGACATCTGGTTTTCCGGGTTGAGCAGCGGCACGAAGAGAGTCGCCATTGCTCCAAACATGGCCGGCTTCAGCGGCAGGTAACTGAGCGCGCCCGCAGGAACCAGATAGAGTCCGAGGACGAGGCTCAGTCCAACAAAGCTGTGGACGTTCGGGAGAATGGCGAACGCCGTTACCGCCGCGAACCCCGCGGCCATTCCCGTTCCCAGCGCCCAGCCCGACACGCGTGTGAAGGATTCGTCGCCGGCGGCCGCGAAGATGACCGTTGCCAGCGCCGCCCAGACGATCGCCGTCGATCCGTTCGGCCATGCCGTGGCAATCCAGAGGGCCGCCGCGATCAGGACCACGGAAAAGGAGCGGAGGGCTGCAATCAGCCCCGGCAGCATGTCCGATGGAGCCCGTCGACGGGTTCGCGTCGAGATAAGCGGTACCCGTCCGTCCCGCAGCAGGGAAAGACCATCGAGCATCCGGCAGAAGCCCGCCGTGATCTTGGCTGTTTCGTCCGCGAGAAGCCTCATGGACGGGGTGGCCGCCGGCTCACGAAGCAGCGCTCGAGCGGTAGCGGCATACACGCTTCGATCTGGGCTCGCGGCCGCGACAGCCGCAGGCTGAGCGCCCGCCGGTGCGAACGGGGGCGCCAGCTGGAGGACCCGCCCCGCCTGCTGGCCTGCGACCTCGCTCGGCAGGGCGGAGAGGCGCAGAGCAAGAATGCGCCAGCTCATGAGTGCCTGAAGCAGACCTTCCAGCGCTCGCCGCAGCAGGGGCGCGTTGTAGCGGACCTGCCACGACTCGCCGATGGCCTCGTCGATCTGCGCGTTCAGGCCTATGACCCTGCGGGCGAGATCGCGCCGCACCATCTGCGAATCGGGAAGCACACCCCCGGCATTTGCCAGCGTGTTCGACACGTGAGACCGGATCTCGTCGGCGATGCCGGAGATCTGCTCCAGCAGTCGATGCGATGCCACGCCGACATGAGTCGAAGCCAGCACGATGCCGGCCGCGACGACGCCGATGCAGATTTCGGTCGCTCTGCCGACCGCCAGCATGAACGCTTGGCCATTTGGCCCGCCGACGGCCCCGAGTTCGGCGCCCGCTACGATGGCCGCCGTCGCTCCGACCAGCGAAGCCGAAAGCGCTGAAGCATTGCCGAGCTGCGCGGCCACGAAGGCAGATGCGCCGCACAGGAGCGCCAGCCCGATCAGGAAGGCGGCTCGATCCTGCGGGAAGGCAGCCGAGAGCAGGACGATGGCCGCGGCGCCGACCACGGTGCCGACCACGCGGAACCAGCCGTTCCGCATGGAGGCGCCCAGCCGCGGTTGGCAGACCAGGGCCGCCGTCGTCCCGGCCCACGACGCGTTGTCGAGTTCAAGCCAGAATGCGACGAACAGCGCGAGGCAGACGGCAGCCCAGAGGCGCAAGCCGAAGAAAAGTGGCGCACTTGAAGCGCGAAGAGCTTGGGAGAGGAGTGTGGGCATTCTCGAACCAGCGAAGCCGGGGCCTGTGCCTCGGGTGCCGCCAGCATCGCCGAGACGGCATCAAGCGGCCAAGACTACGAAGGTTGTCCGGCGATGCCTCTTCGTCTGGTGTCGATATACCTTCGTATAGGGATCGTTCACCCGGAAGGGCGCACAGCGCCCAGCTATTTATGCCGGGGATCGAGTGCGTCGCGCAGGCCGTCGCCCAGCAGATTGAACGACAGGACGGCGAAGAAGATCGCGAAGCCCGGCCAGAAAGCCATCCAAGGCGCCTGGGCGATGAAGCGCTGGGCGGAGTTCAGCATGCTTCCCCAGGAGGGCGACGGCGGCTGCTGACCGAGGCCCAGGAACGAGAGCGCCGCCTCGGCGATGATCGCGCCGGCTATGGCGAGCGAGGCCTGCACCAGCAGCGGTGGCACGATGTTGGGCAGGACATGGCGCAACGCGATGCGCCAGTGCGGATTGCCGACGGCGCGCGCCGCCTCGACATAGTCCTCGACCCTAGCGGCGATCGTCTGGCCGCGGGTCAGACGGATGAAGACAGGCGTGGCGGTGACCCCGATTGCGATCATCGCGTTGGTGAGGCTCGGTCCCAGGAAGGCTGCCAGCGCGATCGCCAGGATTAGAAACGGAATCGCCAGCATCGCGTCGACGATGCGCGACAGGACGGCATCGACCCAGCCGCCGGCATAGCCCGCCAGCAGGCCGAGCGGCACTCCGATGCCCAGCGCGATGCCCACCGACACGAGCCCGGCGCTGAGCGAGGCGCGGGCGCCCCAGATGATACGGGTGAGTACGTCGCGGCCGACTTCGTCGGTACCCAGCCAATGGGCCCAGGAGGGCGGCTTGCGAACCTGAGTGAAGCTGGTGGCGATCGGATCATAGGGCGAGATCAGCGGCGCCAGGATCGCGATCAGGACGAACAGCACCACGACGACCAAACCGAACATCGCGCCCTTGCGCCGCTTGAGCCGGCGCCAGGCGCGGGCCCATGGGTTCTCCTCGCGGGCGTCTGCGGCGGCAACGATGGGAGCGGCGGCGGCAGTCATGACGGTCAGCCCCGGAGACGCGGATTGACGAGCACGTAGGCCACGTCGGCGACCAGGTTCAGCACGATGTAGGTCGTGGCTGTCACCAGCACGACGCCCTGCACGACCGCGTAGTCGCGATTGAAGACCGAATCGACGATCAGCTTGCCGAAGCCCGGGATCGTGAAGATCTGCTCGGTCAGCACGGCGCCCGACAGGAGCGTACCGAACTCGAGGGCGCCCAGGGTGATGACCGGTGTCATGGCATTGCGCAGTGCATGCTTCAGCACGACGCGCCTCTCGTAGAGGCCCTTGGCGCGGGCCGTTCGCACATAATCGGCGCCCATCGCCTGCAGCATGGCGCTGCGCGTATGACGCATCAGGACGGCTGCGATGGCGTTGCCCAGGACGAAGGCCGGCATCACCGTCGTGGCGAGGCTGGCGCGCCAGTCCTCGCCCAGCCGGACATAGCCCGAGGCCGGTAACCAGCCGAGCGTCACCGAGAACAGGAAGATCATCAGGATGCCCAGCCAGAAATTGGGCGTGCTGAGCCCCCACAGCGCGAAGATGTTGGCTCCATAATCCCAGGCGGTGTCCTTCTTCACTGCCGAGATGATGCCGGCCGGGATGCCGATGCCCAGCGCCACGATCAGCGCCATGGCGGCGAGCTGCAGGGTGACCGGCAGCTTCTCGGCGACCAGCGAGGACACCGAGCTCTTGAGCCGCATCGACTCGCCCAGGTTCCCGGAGAGCACGCCCTTGATCCAGTAGAAATACTGGACGGGAATCGGCTCGTTCAGCCGGTACTGCTCGCGGATTTCCTCGAGCACCTTGGGATCGCGCTCCTCCCCCGCCATGATCAGCGCCGGGTCACCCGGCAGGAGCTGCTGCAGACCGAAGATCAGCATCGACACCAGGATCAGCGTCGGAATGATCTGCAGCAGCCGCTGGGAGAGGAAGGTCAGCAAGGTCTTACTTCAGCTTGACGCCGACGACGCGGATCAGGCCGTCGGGCAACTGCTTGTAGCCGTCGACCTTGTCGGACAGCGCGACCAGGACGCGACGATGGTACAGATACTTGATCGAGCCCTCGGGCAGGTACTTCGCGGTGATCTTCTCGTAGATCTTCTTGCGCTCCGCAGGGTCGCTCTTGATGCGCGCCTCGTTGTGCCAGGCGTCGACCTCCTTGTCACAATAGCCGGAATTGTTCTGCGGCTGGCCGCAGACGTGAAAGATGTAGGAATTGCCGTCGGGGTCGCTGCGGCCCGACCATCCGATGAGATAGAGTTGATAATCGCCGGTCTCGGACTGCTTCAGCGAGGTCGCGAACTCGGTGACGCGGATCTTGAGATCGAAGCCGGTCTCCGCGACCATCGACTGCAGCACCTCGGCAACCTGCCTTGTCTCGGGGTTGTTCGGCACCATCAGGTCGAGCGACATGCGACCGCTGACGCCCGCCTCCTTCAGCAGCGCCTTGGCCTTCGCGACGTCGCGCTTCGGCACCGGGAAAGCCTGCTGATAGTAGGGGTTGGTCGGGTTGATCCATTGGTTGCCGACGACGAACTCGCCGTTGAAGACGACCTGGTTCAGCGCGTCGCGGTCGATCGACAGTTCGAAGGCCTGGCGGACGCGGGCGTCCTTGGCCAGCGGCGTATCGGCCTTCGGTCCGTTGGACAGGTTGATGGTCAGGCCCTGGTAGCCGAGCTCGACCGCCGTCACGAGCTTGAGCTTGGGGTTGTCGCGCACCGTCTTGATGTCGGTCGCCAGCACGCGCTCGATCATCTCGAGGCTGCCCGAGCGCAGGTTGGCGAGACGCACGGTCGAGTCAGTGATCGGCAGGTAGGTGATCTTGTCGATGAAGATCTGGTCCTTGTTCCAGTAGTCGGCGAACTTCTCGACCACGATGCGGTCCTGCTGGACCCGCTCGACGAACTTGTAGGGGCCGGCGCAGACCGGCTTGAGGCCGAACTTGTCGCCGGCGGCCTCGGCGGCCTTGGGCGAGACCATCATGCCGGCGCGATCGGTAAGCTGCGCCAGCAGCGGCGAGAACGGCTCCTTCAGGTTCAGTTTGACGGTGGCGGGATCGACGACTTCGATCGACTCGATGGAAGCGAGCTCGGGCCGGCGGAACGAGCCCTTCATGTTGAGGTGGCGTTCGAGGCTGTACTTGGCCGCCGCCGCATCGAACGATTCGCCGTCATGGAACTTGACGCCCGGCCGCAGCTTGATCGTGACCGTCTTGCCATCGGCCGAGGTCTCGTGGCCGAGCGCGAGCTGCGGCACGACGGCGAGCTTCTCGTCGATGTCGAACAGCTTGTCGCAGATGGAGGAGAAGACGATGCGGCCGACATAGGTGCGGGCCAAGGTCGGGTCGAGCACGTCAGGATCCTCGGCGAGTCCGACGCGCAGGTTGCTTTGGGCGGCCGCGCCGGACAAAGCGAGGCCCATGAACGTGGCGGCCAGAGTTAGGCGATGAAACGTCTTCTTCATGTTGCCTCCGTGTGAGAAGCGACAAACGCCGCCTGCAGGCGGGCCAGTCGCATTCGGTCTTGGTCTTGGCCCGTGCCCTCGGCGATCGCGGGCGCAGGCGGCAGTTCCGGCCACCACGGACAGGCCGTGGCATGCTCCGCGCCGTCGTCGGCCAGCGCCGGCATCTCGACCTTGCAGGACGGGCGTGCGTAGAGGCAACGCGTATGGAAGCGGCAGCCCGGCGGCGGGTTCATCGCGCTCGGAATGTCACCGTCCAGCAATGCGCGTGCGCGAACCACCGTCGGGTCCGGCAGGGGTACGGCCGACAGCAATGCGCGTGTGTAGGGATGGCGCGGGTTGCGGAAGAGCTCGTCGGTCGTCGCGGTCTCCACGATCTGGCCGAGATACATTACGGCGATGCGGTCGGCGATATGCTTCACGACCGCGAGATCGTGGCTGATGAAGACATAGGCCAGGCCAAAGCGCGCCTGAAGCGATCGCATCAAATTGACGACCTGCGCCTGGATCGAGACGTCGAGCGCCGAAACCGGCTCGTCGGCCACGATCAGCTTCGGCTCGACGGCGAGAGCACGTGCGATCGCCAGCCGCTGGCGCTGGCCGCCGGAGAATTCGTGCGGGTAGCGACGTGCATGCTCGGGTCGCAGACCGACCAGTTCCAGCAGCTCGCCGACGCGCGTGCGTCGCGCCGACTCTGAAGCGGCGAGCCCGTGCAGCATCAACGGCTCGCCCAACATGGCGCCCACGGTCATGCGCGGATTGAGGGAGGCGTAGGGATCCTGGAAGATCACCTGCATGTGCCGGCGCTGGGCGCGCATCCGCGCCTGCGACAGGCTGAGCAGATCCTCGCCTTCGAAGCGCACGCTGCCGCCCGTCGGTTCGAGCAGACGCAGCACCAGCCGGCCGACCGTCGACTTGCCGCAGCCCGATTCGCCCACGATCGCCAGCGTTTCGCCGGGAGCGACATGGAAGTCGACGCCGTCGACCGCGCGGACGTGGCCGGAGACGAGGCCGAAGGCACCGCTTTTCACGGGGAAGTGTTTCTGAAGCCCCCGAACCTCGAGCAGAGCTCCGCTCATGCCAGGACCTGCGAGAGCGGGGCGCGGCGGCAGCGCGAGAGGTGGCCCGGCGCGACCTCCACAAGAGGTGGCGGTGCGGCGATGCACGCCGGCTCGACGAAGGGGCAGCGTGCGGCGAAGCGGCAGCCCGGAGGCGGCCGGGTCATGTCGGGCACGCGGCCTTCGATCGAGGGCAGCCGCTCGCGCTTCTCGTCGAGACGCGGGATCGAGCCCAGCAGGCCGACCGTATAGGGATGCTCCGGTCGCGCGAACAGGTCGCGCACGGCGGCGCGCTCGACGATCTGGCCCGCATACATCACGGCCACGTCGTCGGCCATTTCCGCCACGACGCCGAGATCGTGAGTGATCAGGATGATGGCGGTACCGGTGTCGCGGCGCAGGCCGCGCATCAGGTCCAGGATCTGGGCCTGGATGGTGACGTCGAGCGCCGTCGTCGGCTCGTCGGCAATCAGGAGCTGCGGACCGCAGGACAGCGCCATGGCGATCATGGCGCGCTGGCGCATGCCGCCGGACAGCTTGTGCGGATAGTCGTCGATGCGCTTCTCGGGCGAGGGAATGCGCACCAGCTTCAGCACCTCGATGGCGCGAGCTCGCGCCGCCGCCTTGTCCAGTCCCTGATGCCGCTGGATCGCCTCGATGATCTGGTCGCCGATCGTGTAGGAGGGATTGAGCGAGGTCATCGGCTCCTGGAAGATCATGGCGAGCCGTGCGCCGCGCATGTCGCGGATCAGGTGCGCATCCAGGGTCAGGAGATCGCGGCCCTCGAACACGATCTCGCCGCCTACCTTCGCATTCTCCGGCGGCAGCAGGCCCATGATTGCGAGCGACGTCACGCTCTTGCCGCAGCCCGATTCGCCCACGAGGCCGAGCGTCCGGCCACGGCCCAGCGCCAAGTCTAGTCTATCGACGGCATGGACGACGCCATCGTCGGTGGCGAATTCCACCGTCAGTCCGCGCAGTTCCAGCAGCGCTTCACTCATCGACGCGCGAGCGCCAGGTTCGTCGAGGGATCGTTCATCGGCCCGCCGCGTAGCCCTGCATGCCGCGCGGATTGGCGGCGGCTTTGCGCCACGGATCGTCGCGCGTCGCGGCCGTGAGACGGCCCTCGGACCACTCGTCGTTCACCTCGACCTCGTGGCCGCGCTTCTTCAGCTCGGCCACCGTGTCCTTCGAGATACGGCCTTCGACCACCAGCACGCCCGGTCGCGCGGTGCGCGGCCAGAAGGAGGACGGAAAGTGCTCGCTGTGCCAGGCCGGCGCATCGATCGCCTCCTGCAGGTTCATCTCGCAATGCACGTGGCGAAGGAAATGCTGCGTGACCCACTGGTCCTGCTGGTCGCCGCCCGGCGAACCCCAGACCATGTACGGCTTGCCGTCGCGGTGGGCGAGGGTGGGGGTGAGCGTGCTGCGCGGCCGTTTGCCCGGCGCCAGCGAGCCCGGAAGGCCTTCCTCCAGCCAGAACATCTGGCCGCGGGTGCCGAGCGGAAAGCCCAGCTCGGGAATGACCGGCGAGCTCTGCAGCCAGCCGCCCGAGGGCGTGGCCGAGATCATGTTGCCGTCCTTGTCGATGATGTCGAAATGGACCGTGTCGCCGTTGGTCTGGCCGACGCGGCCGACCGTGGGCTCGCCGGCGCCGCTCGAGGCCACGCCCAGCCGGACGCCGTCGGCGCGGCGCAGCTTCACGACACCGCCGAAGCCGTCGACCTTGCCGGGACGCTGTTCCATCGAGGCATGGGCCGGGTCGACGAGCGCGCGGCGCTCGGCGTTGTAGGCGTCCGACAGCAATGTCTCCATCGGCACGTCGACGAACGCCGGATCGCCATAGAAGGCCTCGCGATCTGCATAGGCCAGCTTCAGGCATTCGACCTGCAGGTGGATGAAGTCGGGGCTGGTCGGATCCATGCCGTCGAGGTCGAAGCCCTTGAGCAGGGCGAGCTGCTGCAGGACCACCGGGCCCTGCGTCCAGGTATGCGCCTTGCAAACTGTGTACCGACCGTAGTCATAGGTCAGGGGGGCCTCGACCGTGGCCTGCCACTTGGCCATGTCCTGGCCGGTCAGCACGCCCTTGTTGGCCGAGCCCGAGACGTCCATCACCTCCTGGGTGCGGCAGAACTCGTCGACCGCCTCCGCGACGAAGCCTTGGTTCCAGGCCTTCCGCGCGCGCTCGATTTCCGCTTCGCGACCGCCGCCGCCGGCCTCGGCCTCCTTCAGGATGCGCGCATAGGTGTTGCCCAGGGTGACGTTGCGGAAGAGCGACATGGGCTTCGGCACGTCACCGCCCGGCAGGAACACCGCGGCGGAGGTCTTCCAGTGGGTGCGGAACTGCTCGGCGACCGTGGAGATGGTCGCGGTTGCCCGCTCGACGATGGCGTGGCCGTTCAGCCAGTACCCGATGGCAGGCGAGAGAACGTCAGCCAGGCGCATCGTGCCGTAATCGCGCAGGATAAGCATATAGGCGTCGAATGTGCCCGGGATGCAGGCAGGCAGCAGGCCGGTTCCCGGAATCAGGTCGAGCCCGAGCCCTTTGTAGTGGGCGATGGTCGCGCCGGCCGGCATCGGACCCTGGCCGCACACGACCTCGGTCTTGCCGCGGCGCACGTCGTGGAGGATCAGCGGGGCGTCGCCGCCGGGACCGCAGAGATGCGGTTCGACCACCTGCAGGGTGAAGGCGGTGGCGACGGCCGCGTCGAAGGCATTGCCGCCCCGCTCGAGGATGCCCATGCCGACCGCCGTCGCGATCCAGTGCGTGGAGGTCACGACGCCGAACGTGCCGACGATTTCCGGCCGTGTGGTGAACGGATTGGGATTGATGAGCTTCACGGTCTTCTCCTCGCGCAGGCGGCGCGGAGGGACCTTAAAGCCCGTGGCCTCTAGCCGCTAGGGGCCGCCGGATCGGGAAGGCGCATCCAGGGAGGCGTTTCCGGCACGATGCGCGCGTCACCGGCCGTGAGCACGGATCCGTTGCCGCGCGCAGCATCGAGCCGCAGCATCGCCAGCGCGCGATCGCCCGTGCCGGAGCGTAGCTCACCCACTTCCTCGCCGTCGAGATGGACCGGCGTGCCGGGCTCTGGCAGCGCGCCCTCGACCCTCACGGGAAAGAGCCTCTTCTTGATCAGAGCACGGTACTTGGTGCGGGCCGTCAGCTCCTGGCCCATGTAGCAGCCCTTCTTCCAGTCGACGCCGTTCAGCTCGTCGAAGCCGTTTTCCAGCAGCAGTGCTTTCTCGACATGCAGATCCCGGCTGCCGTCCGGCACGCCGAGCGGCAGTCGCAGGGCGTCATAGGCGGAGAGCGGTGCCTGATCGAAGCCGCGCGCCTCGAGAAGCGCGGCGGCCTGTCCGGTCGGGGCGATCACACGGGCGCCCAGTGCCTCAAGGCGCGGATCGATGAAGGAGGCGGTTCCCATGCCCAGCGCCTTCGAGGCTCCGTCCCCGAACACTGCCGCGACTTCCAGCGACGCCCCCAGATCCTCGACGGTGACCTTGGATCGCAGCGTGTACATCTTGAGTTTCTTCGCGAGCGCCGGTGCCCGCTCACGCTCGGTTTCCAGGAAGAACGTTTCCCTTCCGGCATCGACCACGAACATGTCGTTCAGGAAACGCCCCTGCGGCGTGAGAAGCGCCGCCCAGATGGCGCAGCCGGGCGCGACTTTTCTCGTATCGTTCGAGATCAGGCCTTGCAGGAACTCGACGCGGTCGGCACCGGCAACGGAAATGACGCTGCGATGCGGCAGCAGGCTGAAATGGGAGGACATGCCAAGCAGAATTGGGGGTGACCCCACCGGTTAGCAAGCGCCGGATGGCCCCAAGACCAGTGTGGAAAAGCTTGGCCGGAGCAACGAACTCAACCGGCCGCTCGCCTGCCATCGCGAACGTGTCCAGGATAGGCCCGCCGCAGCGTAACAGCCCGTTGCGCGGGCCAGGCAAAAAGGCTGCAATCCACGCCCATTTCGCTCAAGCGCGCGATCGCCTCGTCGCGGATCGAAGGGTCCGCCAGACGATCGCGCTCCGTATCCTCTGACGCTCTCATGTGACTGTCCTGCCCGTTGCGCGTACCGTCGAGCGAGCTGCCGAGCTTACCCTCGATGGCGCGCATGTGATCCTTCCGCACCAGCCTTACGGCGGCGGGCAGCATCGGCCATTCGCGCCTGTGGTCCGAGTAATGATCGAGCAGATGGATTGCCGTCTCGACCGGCCGATCGATCAGGTTCTCGTAGGGAATCATCTTCACCAGGTCAGGATACCGGGCCGCCTGTATCTGGTAGGTGATGAATTGGCGCGCATAGGAAATCAGCGCTGCGCCGAACAGGTACTCCCTGAAGGACATTTCGGTGACCGGGCGACCGCGAAACAGGTGGTACGCCGGATTCACATGCGCCTGGCAGTAGCGGAAATACGAAAAAGCCTGATCGACCGGGTTGCGATAGACGAAGGCGATCCGTCCTCCCAAGCCCTTGCGGGCCGCGCGCTCCATCGCAGGTACTTTGACGGGAGCATAGTCGTAGCGTGCGAGATCCACGGGCGTGTGGCGGTAGCTCGTCTCTTCATGGAGGCAATCGTACCCCGGCACATGAAAAGACGTCTGCCGCCACCAGTGTCCGGCTGGCAGCAAATCCTGGAACCCCGGACATACGGTATGACCGATGAACATATGCTTGGCGCGCAGGGCCCCGGTGACGCGAAACAGCGGTCCACCCCTGAAGCGAGTGAAGTCGAAGGCCGGTCCCCGTGGGTTGCCGATGACCTCTCCGGTCAACAAATCGTCGAGCCGGCCGCCCTGTTCGAGATGACAAACGAAGGAGAAGAGGTACCGGAGGAGCCAAGTGCCTGAGCGCGGCACGGTCGACAAGACGGGGAGGCAATAAGTTCCGAACATAAAATGAGTACGCACGAAGCGCCCTCAGTCTCCCCGTAAGCAAATCGACAAAATACTTTATCAGGCGTGAAAAATTCGGCGGCGTTGCTTTTTTGCATAGTCGCGGAGGTAGCGGCGCACACGACCATACACGTAACCGTATTGGCTCGGTCCACGGCAACTCGCCGGCATCGATGACTGCTGAACACGCTCTGGGCGAATCCGCTGATCGGAGAAGGGCGTGAATCGTTCGTCAGCTTGAGTGAATCTTGGGCCGCTTCGCCTCCTGGATCCTGATCGCCGCAGTGCTTCTCCTGGCGGGCCGGGTTCGTCCAACATCGGCGGCGTTGTCAACATGGCGGTGCTGGCGCCTTCGGCCGCCAGTTGCAGATCAGCCATGCCTGTCGGCACGGGCAGATGCGTTTTTGTCCCTGTTGATTGTGCGTATCGGCCGAATTGGAAGGTACGGACGGCGAAACGCGACCTTCGCGAAGGCTGTTTAAGGGGCGGCGGCCTTGCTAGAGAGCTTCGTCCATTCGTTTAGGAGCCCTCATGACGTTCCGCGCACTTGTCCTGACCCAAGGTAGCGACCGCAAGGTCAGCGGCGCCATCGAAACCCTGCCTGAGGACAGGCTCCCGGCGGGCGACGTGATCGTTGCGATCGACTACTCGACTCTGAATTACAAGGACGGTCTCGTGCTGACGACCGGTGGTGGCCTGGTCAAGACTTGGCCGCATGTCGGCGGCATCGATTTCGCGGGCACTGTCGAGAAATCGGAGAACGCCGCGTTCAAGGCGGGCGACAAGGTCGTGCTGAACGGCTACCGCGTCGGCGAACTGCATTGGGGCGGCTACGCCACCAAGGCGCGGGTCAAAGGTGACTGGCTCGTCAAGCTGCCGGAGTCCCTGTCGGCCCGTCACGCCATGGCGATCGGCACGGCGGGCTACACCTCCATGCTTTGTGTCATGGCGCTGGAAAAACACGGCATCGACCCCCGCAAGGGCGAAATTCTGGTCACGGGAGCCGCCGGCGGCGTCGGTTCGGTCGCCGTCGCGATCCTGGCCAGGCTTGGGTACACGGTGGTCGCCGCGACCGGCCGGCCCCAGGAGGGTGATTACCTGAAGTCGCTCGGCGCCACGACGATCATGGACCGCAAGGAGCTGACAGAGGCACCGGACCGTCCGCTGCTCGGGGAGCGTTTCGCCGGCGTCGTGGACACGGTGTCCGGTGTGATGTTTGCCAGGGCCCTGGCGCAGGTGAAGTACGGCGGCGCGGCGGCGGTCTGCGGTCTCGCGGCCGGTCCTTCCTTCCCGGGGTCGATCCTGCCCTTCATCCTGCGCGGCGTGTCCGTCTACGGCATCGACTCGGTGATGCTGCCGAAGGCCCCGCGCGAGGAAGCGTGGCGTCGTCTCGGCAGCGACCTGCCGCTCGACAAGCTCGACAGCACTGTGAGCGAGGCGGGGCTGGGCGATCTGATGGGGCTGGCCCCAAAAATCCTCAAAGGAGAGATACGGGGCCGCGTGGTTGTCGACGTGAACAAGTGATAGCGTAACTCAGAGTTCATCTTACCCGAAGGTCTGCCGATGACGCCGCCGAACACTGCGCCTGCCGCCAACAATCTCGAAGCGTTCTTCATGCCGTTCACCGCGAACCGGCAGTTCAAGAAGAACCCGCGCATGCTGGCAAAGGCGAAGGGTGTTCACTACTGGACGCCGGAAGGCCGCAAGATCATCGACGGCACCGCCGGCCTGTGGTGCGTCAATGCCGGTCACGGCCGCGAGGAGATCAAGGCGGCGATCGCGAAGCAGCTGGATGAGATGGACTATGCGCCGTCATTCCAGATGGGCCATCCCAAGGCCTTCGAACTGGCGGCGCGCCACGCCGCCCTCCTGCCGGGCGACCTCAATCACGCCTTCTATTGCAACTCCGGCTCCGAGGCGGTCGACAGCGCGCTCAAGATCGCGCTCGCCTATCACCGCGCCAACGGCCAAGGCACGCGTACGCGTTTCGTCGGCCGCGAGCGCGGCTATCACGGCGTCGGCTTCGGCGGCATTTCGGTCGGCGGCATGGTCAACAACCGCAAATGGTTCGGCGCCATGCTGCCGGGTGTCGATCACCTGCCGCACACCCATCTGCCGGAGAACGCCTTCTCCAAGGGCGAGCCGGAGAATGGCGCCCATCTCGCTGACGCTCTGGAAGGCATCGTCGGCCTGCACGACGCCTCGAACATTGCCGCCGTCATCGTGGAGCCCTGTGCCGGCTCGACCGGCTTTCTGCCGCCGCCCAAGGGCTACCTGAAGCGCCTACGCGAGATTTGCGACAAGCACGGCATCCTGCTGATCTTCGACGAGGTCATCACCGGCTTCGGCCGCCTCGGCGCCTCTTTCGCGGCCGACAAGTTCGGGGTGATTCCCGATCTGATGACGGTCGCCAAGGGCATCTCCAACGCCACCGTGCCGATGGGCGGCGTGTTCGTGCGCAAGCACGTGTTCGACGGGCTGATGAACGGGCCGGAAAACGCCATCGACCTGTTCCACGGCTACACCTACTCGGCCCATCCGCTGGCCTGCGCCGCGGCGTCGGCCGTGCTCGACATCTACCGCGACGAGGAGTTGTTCGCCCGCGCCGCCGAGCTGTCGCCCTACTGGGAAGAGGGTATCCACTCGCTGAAGGGCCTGCCGAACGTCACCGACATCCGCACTCTGGGCATGGGCTGCGGCATCGACCTGGCGCCGGAAGGGGCGGTCGGCACGCGCGGCTACAAGGCCTTCGTCAAGGCCTTCGACCTCGGCCTGATGGTCCGTCAGTCGGGCGACGCCATTGCCATGTCGCCGCCGCTGGTGATCGAGAAGGCCCAGATCGACGAGATCGTCGATATCACGGCGAAGACCATCAAGGCGGTCGCCTGACGCTCGGGCACCGCTTGCGCATGGCGTTCTGCGCGGGGCGTCGCTAGAACCTGTTCTCGACCAGCCGTGGGCGGGGAACAGGCAACGTGACACTCGATGACAATCTGGCGGCAGTGGTGGGCGCAACCGCTGCCGTGGCGCATGTCGCCCTTGCCGTCGCCGTCACAGTCCATGTGCTGCTCTACAAGCGCAGCGTCGGCGCGGCCGTGTCGTGGATCGGCATCGCGTGGCTCTCGCCGTTCCTGGGTGGCCTGCTCTACGCCATCATCGGCATCAACCGCGTGAAGCGGCGTGCCCAGAGGTTGAGACGTCAGCACCTGCTGCCTGCCGCGGACGGTCCCGCGGCAACGGTGACACGGGATTCGCTGACGCCGCTCGAGTATGCGGTCGGGCGGGTGACGGGCCTTCCGTCGAAGCCCGGCAATCTGGTCGAGATGCTGCACAGCGGCGACGAGGCCTACCCTCGGATGCTCGAAGAAATCGGCAGGGCGCAGACGAGCGTCGGCCTCTGCAGCTACATCTTCCGTGCCGATTCGGCCGGCGAGAAATTCCATGACGCGCTCATCCAGGCCCAGCAGCGCGGCGTCAAGGTGCGCGTCCTGATCGACGGGGTCGGCGGCGGCTACTTCTGGTCGGGCACCTACAACCGGCTGCGCAAGGCCGGCGTCCCGGTCGCGCGCTTCCTGCACTCCTATTTCCCCTGGCGCACGCCCTTCGTGAACCTGCGCAACCACCGCAAGCTGCTGGTCATCGACGGTCGCGTGGCTTTCACCGGTGGACTGAACATCGGAGCGGAGAACGTTGTGGCCGGTAACCCGGCCCATCCCGTGCGTGACACGCATTTCCGCATCGAAGGCCCGGTCGTCGAGCAACTCACCGACGCCTTTGCCGACGACTGGCAGTTCACCACGGGTGGGCAACTAGACGACGACTGGTTCCCGAGGCTCGAGCCGGTCGGGACGGTGCTGGCGCGTGTGGTGCCCTCCGGTCCAGACGAGGATATGGAGCAGATCGAGTTCGTGACCCTGCACGCCATCTCCTGCGCGCGTGAGTCGATCCGGGTGGTAACGCCCTACTTCCTGCCGGGCGAGCCGCTCACCATGGCGCTGGGTCTGGCGGCCATGCGCGGCATCACGGTCGACATTCTGCTGCCGGAGAACTCCAACCACGCGATCCTCGACTGGGCGCGGCGGGTGCCGCTCAGGCCGCTGATCGAGGCCGGATGTAACATCTGGATGATGCCGGCGCCGTTCGACCATTCCAAGCTCATGACGATCGACGATTCCTGGTCGTTCATCGGCAGCGCCAACTGGGACACGCGCAGCTTCCGCTTGAACTTCGAGCTTAACGTCGAGCTGCATGACGCGGCCTTTGCACGGCAGATCGTGGAATCGAAGAAGCCGCAGCGCCGCCTGACCCTGGCCGAGATCGACGGTGACCCGTTGCCGATCCGCCTGCGCAACAGCGCGGCGCGGCTGCTGCAGCCCTATCTGTAGAAACGCTTCAGCCGGTCCTTGCGGATGCGCAGGGTCTTCTCCGCAGTCTCGGTGCTTTCGGCAAGGCGGAGTTCGAGCCGGATCGGACGATGGTCGGAGGGGCCGAAATCGAGCGCATCGGCCGTCGTGCAGACGAGCCGGTGGGCAAGACAACGATCGAGCCGTACCGGCATGACATTGCCTGACAGGTGAGTGGGTTCGCGCGGGCCGACGTCGGCAAACCCAGGCAGGAAGACCGGGCCGACGGCATTGTAGTCGCCGATGATGGCGGATGGCTTGCCCTGCAACGCGGCGCCGATTCGGGCGAGCTGGCGGCGGTTGAGCAGCTGGCCGTGCGAGAGGTGGACGTTGGCGAAGGTGATTTCGCCCATCTGGATGATCTGCGCGCGACGTCGCGGCAGCCGTCCGGGAAGTCGCGACGCCGGCAGCGACAAGGCCACGGGCCGCGGAAAATGGCTGGGACTCCAGACGGCCAGGCCGTGTATTCGCCCCAGCCACGACAGACGATAGAAATGTCCGCCGACGAGGCTCGGCAGCGCCTCGATATGCTGGGTCGCCTCCTGCATGAGGAGTATGTCGGGCTTCTGGACGTTGATCAGAGTGGCCACGTCCTCGACCGCCGCGCCGGTGAGGCGTAGCAGATTCCAGCTCACGACCTTCATGGCTTGCCCACCTTGTCGCGACGGGCGCGGCGGATCTGCTCGGTCATCGACGCCGTCCCGCCGGCGGCCGCCTGCAGTTCGTTTCTCACCAGCTCGCGTCGTTCGTGGATCGACGCGATGACCAGGCCCATCGGCACGCCGAGACCCACCAGGGCCGATTCGGCCAGCTGGAGGCTCGCCTCTATGGTCTCCGGCACGGTGTCGGTGACGGCCAGCGTGTAGAGATGGCGGGCATGTTGGGCATCGTGGGCGCGGGCCACGATCATCACGTCGGACCGTCGCGCGCGCACGGCGCGTACCACGTCGTCGACCGCCGCCGTGTCGATGGTGACGATCACGCCCGTCGCCTCGTCGATGCCGCAACGCTGCAGGAAAAGCGCGTTGGAGGCGTCGCCGAAATAGACGGGGCGGCCGAGTTTGCGCCAGCGCTCGACGCGGGCCGCATCACGGTCCGCCGCGATGTAGGAAATCTCGTGCTTGTCGAGCAGGTCGCACACGAGCTGGCCGACCCGCCCGTGCCCAACGACGATCACCCGCTTGGCGTGATCCGATGGTGGGAGCTGTGTCGCGGGAGCATCGCCCGTCGCCTGCCTGGCCACTCGCTGCGCCGCGCGGCGCGCGAACAGCGACACGAAGGGCAGCGTGCCCATGGTGAGGGAGACCACTGCCAGGACACCGGCAGCGACGCCCGACTCGACGAGGCCGAACTGGGCGGCGAGCCCGATACCGATGAAGGCGAACTCGCCGCCCGGGGCGAGCAGCAGGCCGGTTTCGACACTGGCAGCCCACGATACGCCGAACAGGCGGCAGAGGGGGACGAGCAAAGTGGTCTTGAGAACCATCATCGCCACGAACCCGCCGATCACGAGGACGGGTTCGCGCCAGATGAAGCTCAGGTCGATGTGCATTCCGACAGAGAAGAAAAAGACGCCGAGCAGGAGTCCCCGGAAGGGATCGATCATCGCCTCGACGGCACGCCGGTATTCCGTCTCGGCCAGCAGGAGTCCGGCAATGAAGGCTCCGAGCGCCATGGAGAGTCCTGCGAATGCCGCGATCACACCTGAGCCGACGGCGATCAGCAGGGTCGCGGCCATGAAGAATTCGGGATTGTCGGTGCTGGCGGCCAGTCGGAAAAGCGGCTTGAGGACCACCCTGCCGACAAGAGCGATCACGGCGACTGCCAGCAGCGCCTCGACGACCGCGACGATGACGCCCTGAACGACCGAACCCTCGGAATGGCCTCCGAGTGCGCTGATCAGGAACAGGAGCGGGACAACGGCCAGATCCTGCGCGAGCAGGATGGCGAAGCTGGTGCGGCCGGTGGTCGACATCATGCGACGCTGGCCGGAGAGCAGTTCCATGACGATCGCGGTCGAGGACAAGGCCAGACAGGTACCGATGATGAGCGCGGCGGCGGCCGGCTGGCCGAGCCAGAAAGCCGCCAGGCTGATCGCCAGTGCCGACAGGACGACCTGCAGGCCGCCCAATCCGAAGACCAAGCGGCGCATGGTGATCATGCGGCGCATCGAGAGCTCGAGGCCGATGAAGAAGAGCAGGAAGACGATGCCGAGATCGGCGATGAAGGCGATCTGCCTTTCACCCGTGACGGTCAGCCAGTCGATGGCGCGGGAATAGTCGGCCAGGCGGCCAAGACCGTGCGGTCCCAACGCGGCGCCGACCACCAGGAAGCCGAGAACCGGGCTGATCTTGAGACGGTGGACGACGGGCGCCACGACGGCCGCTGTTCCCAGAACTATGAGAGCGTCCTTGAACGCGTAGATGTCGCTGGGGCCCGCCATGTCGCGCAAACATAGACTGCAGGCGGCGTTCTGTGCACACTTTCGTCCACATACAACGAAATCGGGCGGAAACGACATGAAGGTGGTCATCACCGGCGGCGCGGGGTTCCTCGGCAAGAAACTCGCACGGCGCATACTGCAGCAAGGCGAGATCGCATCAGCCTCCGGACAGCCGAAGAAGGTGAACGAACTGCTGCTGTTCGACGTTGCCAGGGCCGAGGGGCCGGGCCTGGACGATCCCCGCATCAAGACGGTGGCGGGCGACATCTCGAATTTTGCGACCGTGCAGTCGATCGTCCAGGGCGCGTCGACGGTGTTCCATTTTGCCGCCGTGGTCAGCGCCGGCGCCGAGGCCGATTTCGACCTGGGGTACCGGGTCAATCTCGACGGCACGCGCAACGTCCTGGAGGCCTGCCGGGCGCTCGGCACCAATCCGCGCGTGGTGTTCACCAGTTCGCTGGCCGCCTTCGGCGGCGACCTCCCCCCGGCTGTGACCGACGACACCCCGCTGACACCGCAGACTTCCTACGGTGCGCAGAAGTCGATCGGCGAGTTCCTGGTCCGCGACTACACCCGCAAGGGCTATCTGCGGGGTACCGCGGTCAGGTTGCCGACGATCTGCGTGCGCACCGGCCTGCCCAACAAGGCGGCCTCGACCTGGGCGAGTTCGGTGCTGCGCGAGCCGCTGACGGGCGTCGACGTGGTCTGCCCTGTGACACCGGAGACGGTCATGGTGGTCCTCAGCCCGCGCAAGACGGTGGACGCGTTCATGCGCCTGCATGATATGCCGCCAGACGCCTTCGGCCCGGGCCGTACGCTCCTGCTGAACGGCATCAAAGTGACGGCCAGGAACCTGGAGCAGGCGGTCGGCCGCCACGCCGGCAACCGCAAGGTCGGCAAGGTCGTCTGGCAGCACGATCCGGCGATCCAGAAGATCTGCGACGGCTGGCCTCAGGGCATCGATTCGGCACGCGCGCGCCAGCTGGGCTTCGAAACCGACAAGGATCTCGACGAGGTCGTGCGCAACTTCATTGCCGATGATCTCGACGAGCAGTTGAAGATCGCCAGGCCTGCGGCCTGACGGCCGCAGCCAATTGCCATCTTCTCAGCGTCCGCGCAGCATCCGCCAGCCGTTCTGGAGATGCCGCATCGGGCCCCAGACATGGCGCGTCCGCATCATGTGCCAGCGCTGCGGCTCATTGTCGGGCCCCGCGACGGAACCGGCATCGTCGACGTAGTCAGTGATGCCGACCGCGTCGGTATCCCAGGGACCGGTCGTTTTGAAGATCGTGGTCTTGGCGCCGTAGCCCTGTAGCGCCCGCGACATGCCGGATGCCATGAAATCCATGTAGCGCGGCAGGCTCTCGGGCCGGCAGAGGTAGCCCTTGTTGAAGCCGACGGCGAGCAGCCGGAAATGGAACGGGTTCTTCTCGATGTAGCGGATGACCTCGGTCGTGTTGGCCGGGTAGCGCGGCGAGAAGAAATCGTCGATCACGACGATCCCCTCGGTGTTGACGATGCGGTTGGCGAACTCCAGCTCGCGATAGACGGCCGTCCCGGTATGTTCTCCGTCGATGTGAAACCAACGCACCGACTGATGCATCGCCTGCAGATCGAGCTTCGCCGGCAGGTCGGCGGACGGGCCGGACAGGGGCACGATGTTCGTGGCCTTCGCGCCGACTGACTCGATCGAGCGCTGCACCGCGGCCTCATCGAGCCGAAGATCGCACAGATAGAGCTTCTCGTTGCCCTTCTGGTAGGAGGCGAGGACCGAGGCCGATCGGCCCCGCCAGACGCCGATCTCGAACAGGTCACCGGAAATCCGGGCCTGCTGGTCGAGCAGGGCGCGCCAGACGCAATACGACTGGAACATGAACCAGCCCGGAATCGCGTCGATTTTCTCCCAACTGAGCATCCACCATCCCCGTTTGCCGCGTCTTGCTAACAGCGCCCCTTCGACGCTGCAAGCCGTCACCGCTTGCACCTGCCGCACGGGTCCTGTAGGCCCCCTCGCGGAGAAATGCCAACAACTGCAGTCGCCTACAGGGCCACGGTCGGCCTGCTCTGGACCCTGGTGCTCTGGCACAGCTGGGAGTGCCGGGGGCTTTTCGTCGACGGGTCGGCCTTTCTTGTGCAGATCGCCCGCCGCGAATGGTTCTTCGACTTCTACAATCCGCGACTCTACGCGATGATCGTGGGGCAGGTCCCGATCATCACCGCGGTCTTCCTGGGGGTCACCGACCTCCACCTAATGGCGCAGCTCTTGTCGCTGGGGCTCTTCGCGGTCCCGACGGCGCTCTACCATCTCGCCTTGTTGAGGGTTAAGGACGACCCCGTCCTGCTGGCTGCTCTGCTAGCGGTCATCGGGGTCGTCTTCATGACGACCTCGTTCTTTATCGTCGGCGAGTACAATACGGCTTACGCCATAGGCATCGCCGTGGCCGTCCGGCTCGTAACGGCGCGGGAACTGACCGTGGCCGACGGGGCCTTCCTGGTCGCGGTCGGGTTGCTCGGGATCAGGGCCTATGAGGTAATGCTCTATCTCGGGCCGTTGCTGGCCGCGATGATCCTCTGGACGGTCTACCGAATTCCGGTCCGGCCGATCGTTGCCACCATCCTCTATCTGATTGCCAGCCTGGCCTTCCTGGGCGGCCTTTGGGTGGCGGCCGATTCGCTGATCCATCCGTTTTCGCAGGATCACCTCAGCCGGACTGCGGCGACGGCCCTCGACGCCTGGCAGAATGTTCAGTTCGACCTGGCGATGGGCGCCGCCCTGGTCATCTTCGGCTGGGCGGCGTTGCGGCCGCAGGATCTCTCCGGCCGCAGGCCCTACATCTTCGCCGGTATCTTCCTTCTGCTGCTGGCCTTGTCGCCGTTGCTCGTGCTGACGGACTCGCTTGTTCGCCCGCACGCCAAGTCGCAGTACACGGCGCGCAGCATCGCCGGTCTCGTGGTCGCCACCGTCATCATCCTGATGTGGCTCTATACATCGTCCTTCGGTACCCGGTTCGCCGCGCTGGCGGCCTTGCGGCGCCCCGAGGTCTCGCGCCGGATGCTGGCCTTCGGCTGTCTGATGGTGATCGCGGTGATGCCGTCCAACATCTACCTGACGCTCGAGTGGCGAAGCTACCTCGAGACGGTGCGGTCGATCGTGCGCAACAACACCGGCGTGGTTCCCTTCGAGTCGACGCCGCTCGCCCGGCGCCCCCTCGAGACGCTGGTCGAGTCCTGGATCCTGCCCAGCCAGAGCCTCGCCCTTCGGTCGAAGCGGACCGACGGCATCATCGCGCCGCCGCGAGACTTCAATTCCTGGCAGCCATTTCCGCCGGCCGAACCCTATCCTCTCGGCCACTACATGTGGCGCGACTGAAGGTGCCGGCCATGTCACCGGTTGCGGTCGCCCGGGGCGTCGCCATCGTCCTCTGGGCACTGGCTGTGCACAACACTCTGGCCTGCCGCGGTCTGTTCTGGGACGGGGCCTCGTTCCTGGTCAACCTGCTGGATCACGGACATTTCCACGATTTCTACGCGGCCCGCGCCCATGTCGATTGGGTGACGCAGGCGCCTGTCCTCCTGCTCGCTCGATGGGGCATACGCGACACCCAAATGCTGGGCATGGCGCAGTCGGCGGCTCTGTTCGCGCTGCCCACAGCGTTCTATCACCTCGCCCTGATGCGCGTCCGGCGCGATCCGGTGCTGTTGGCGGCGGTGCTCGCGATCGTCGCGGCCGTGTATCTTCCGACCTCGTTCTTCATCATCGGCGAATACAACGTCGCCTTCGCCTGCATCACGGCTGTCATGGCGATCGCGCTTACGACCGACGGCCGCAGCCGGTGGGACGCGGCCATGCTGTTGGCCTTCGGCCTGCTCTGCCTCAGATCCTACGAGGCCATGATCTATCTCGGGCCGCTCGTCGCCGGCGCGATCCTGTGGTCGACGAGGCGCACCGACGACCGGGTGACGAGACTCCTCGGCGCGCTGGCGGCGCTCGCCTTCGTCGGCGCGGCGGTCGTATCGGCCGTCACCATCGTCGACTACTGGGACCATCCGCATTTCATGAAGGTCCGCTCCACCAGTGTCGATTTCTGGCAGAACATGCAGTTCTCCATTCCGCTGGCGGGCTTCGTGATCTGTGCCATCGCGGGCGTGCGACGGCCGGCCTGGCTGCAGGGCAGGGGGCCGCTGGTCGTGTTGGGCTTCATTGCGCTGCTGCTGTCCCTGTCGCCTTGGTGGCGGCTCGTGCACGGGCCGTCGATCCTGTATCCGCCGGCGCACTATGTCGCCCGTCAGGCTGCCGGCATGCTGCTGGCGGCCCTGCTCGTCGGAATGTGGCTGCATGTGGCGCTGCGCGATCCGCCGCGGGTCTTTGCCGTCATGCGCCAGCCGGACGTGGCCCGCCGCATGGTGCTCCTGCTGGGCGCGCTGACCGTGGCGGGGGCCATTCCCGACATCGTGCTGACCCGCCTGTGGAGCGGCTATATCGAGCGTCTGCGCGTTGTCGTGGACGGTAGCAAGGGCGTGGTGCGGGCCGAGACGCTGCCACTGCATGACTGGCCGAACAAGCTGTTCTTCCAGGACTGGTCCTATCCGGCGTTGAGCGCGGTCGTCAGCCGCGCGCCCGGCCAGTCCTATGTCGTGTCCGACCAGGACTATCTCAGCAATCCGCCCTTCGAACCTTCGTGCGGACTCCTGCCGAAGCTCAAGGGTTACGGCTGGCGCAGCTAGCAGGTTGTTGAAATAGGCCTTTCAGAAGTGCCGTTGAGCAACATTGTTGCGTTAACGGTCAATCCGGCACGGGATACTGGGGGTGCGACGTTCGCTTCATTTATTTCGTTTATTTCGTTTGTTTCGTTTACCTACCCCGACTTCGGCTTTTCAACGGCCTGCTGGAGCCTAGGGCCGCATCCACAGGGTCGCCGGGCCACTGCCGCGCACCGGGGCGGCGAGGTCGACGAACTCGCAGAGGATTTTGCGCGTATCGCGCGGATCAATGATCTCCTCGATCCAGAAACTCTCGGCACTGCGGAAGGGCGACCGCAGCTTGTTCAGACGGTCCTCGATCTCCGACATCTTGGCCTTGGGATCGTCGGCGGCGTCGATATCGGCGCGATAGGCGGCCTCGATCCCGCCCTCCAGGGGCAGCGATCCCCAGCGGCCCGAGGGCCAGGCATAGCGCCAGTTCATCCGCGAGCCGTTCTGGTGCGCCGCGCCCGCCACGCCGAAAGCGTTGCGGATGATGAAGGTGCACCACGGCACGGTTGTCTGGAACATCGACGACATTGCGCGCACGCCCTGGCGGATGACGCCGCTCTTCTCGGCCTCCAGGCCGATCAGGAAGCCGGGACAGTCGCAGAAGTAGACAACGGGCAGGTGGAAGGTCTCGGCGAGGTCGAGGAAGCGCGTCACCTTCTGGCAGGTATCGGACGTCCAGCCGCCGCCATAGAACATCGGGTCGCTCGCCATCACCGCCACCGGCCAGCCATCGACGCGGGCGAAGCCCGTCACGACCGAACGGCCGTAAAGCCGGCCCATCTCGAAAAAGCTGCCCTGGTCGACGACCTTCTCGACGATCGGCCGGATGCGATAGACCTTGCGGATTTCGCGCGGGATGGCGTCGAACAGCGTCTCCTCGCGCCGGGCCGGATCGTCGGTCACGGGACCGCGCGGCGGCGCGTCATGGACCGAGGACGGCAAGTACGAGAGGAAGCGGCGCGCCGCAGCAAAGGCCTCTTCCTCGCTGTCGACCGCCTCGTCGATCGCGCCGGCCCGCAGCTGGATCTCCCAGCCGCCCAGCTCCTGCTTGTCGTACTGCTTGGGGCTGAGGCGATTCACCACGGGCGGCCCGGCGACGAACATCGCCGAGATTTCCTTCACCATCACCGAATAGTGGGTGGCGGCGAGGCGCGCCGCGCCCAGGCCCGCGACGGAGCCGAGCCCCAAGCCCACGGTCGGCACGGCACCCATGTTGCGCACGGCCCATTCCCAGCCGGCGACGCCCGGCACGTTGGCGCGGCCCGTCGTCTCGATCGTCTTCACCGATCCCCCGCCGCCGGAGCCTTCGATCATACGAATGACCGGAATGCGGTACTGGTTGGCGTAGCGTTCGACGAAGTTGGACTTCTCCTTGATCGTGGCGTCGGCCGAGCCGCCGCGCACCGTGAAGTCGTCGCCGGTGACGGCGACATGGCGTCCGTCGATCTTGCCGCGGCCCATGACGACGTTGGCCGGCGTGAGATCGACCAGGTCGTTGCGGCCGTCATACTCCGCCTTGCCCGCGACGCTGCCGATCTCGCGGAAAGAACCCTCATCGAGCAACCGGTCGATGCGCTCGCGGACGGTGAGCCGTCCGCCATCGTGCTGGCGCTTCACCTTGTCGGCGCCACCCATGCGCTTCGTCATTTCCTGACGGCGGCGCAACTCGTCCATTTCCGGTTGCCAGCTCATCTCGACGCATCCCCCGATCGTTTTGTCGGAACGTTTCCAGCCCTCGAGGTTCGTA
This sequence comes from Reyranella sp., assembly GCF_965279625.1. Lineage (GTDB taxonomy): Bacteria > Pseudomonadota > Alphaproteobacteria > Reyranellales > Reyranellaceae > Reyranella. The sequence continues at coordinate 1,802,286 of NZ_OZ257251.1, read as the reverse complement.
CCAACGAAGACCCGGACCGGCTAGAGTAAAGGGGTCTTCGCGAGGGAGCCGACCGATGGACGAAACGGCAAGGCCGGGAGCGGCGACACTCCACATGATCTGCGGCAAGATCGCCGCCGGAAAGTCGACGCTCGCCGCCAATCTGACGGCGCGTCCGGCCACGATTCGGATCAGCGAAGATGCGTGGCTCGCCTGTCTCTACAAGGACGAGCAGAAAACGATCGAGGACTATGTGCGCAACTCCCGCCGCCTGAGCGAGGTGATGGGCGACCACATCGTCGCGCTGCTGGAGGCCGGCATATCGGTCGTGCTCGACTTTCCTGCGAATACACCGGCCAGTCGTCAATGGATGCGCAGCCTGTTCGAGCGCGCCGGTGCGGATCACCGGCTTCACTTTCTCGACGTGCCCGACGACGTCTGCAAGGCCCGGCTGCGCGCCCGCAACGCTGCCGGTACACACGCCTTCAACACCAGCGACGCGGAGTTCGACCTCTTTACCAGCTACTTCGTACCGCCCTCGGCTGATGAAGGCTTCGAGGTGACGTTCCACGGCTGATCGAAAACGACGCCGTCGATCAGGTTCTCTTCGTAGAGCCGGGCCAGGTCGATACCGCCCGGCGGGCGCGCCACGACGAAGCCGGCGATGGCACGCTGGAGCCTTGCTTCCTGGTCGCGGCGCAGGGTCTCGGCTTCCGCGACGGTGATCGCTGCGAAGCGCACAGTCTGGCCGGGCAGCAGGCGCCCGAGGCGCGGAAGGTCGACCGAGGCGACCGTGGCGATCTTGGGATAGCCGCCGACCGTCTGCCGGTCGGCCATCAGCACGATCGGCAGGCCGGCGCCCGGCACCTGGATGGCGCCGGGGGCGATGCCGTCGGAGATGATGTCGGCGCCGCCCGCGTCGACGCTCTTGGCGTGAGCGATCGTCGGGCCCTCGAAACGGATGCCCATGCGATCGGCTTCCTTGGAGACGCGATACTCGGACTCGACGAAGGTGCGACGGCCTTCCTCGCTGAAATAGTCCTCCTGTGGCCCCCAGACCACGCGCAGAGGGCCGTTGCCATAATCGAACGGCTGCGCCAGCCGGCGCTCGTTGCCGGCCGGCGCGCCTGCCTTGGCGAGCGGCAGCAGGTCGCCGGCCGCGAGCTTGCGGCCGTCGAAGCCGCCGATGCCGGCTCTCGAATAGGTCGAGAGGCTGCCCATGAAGGCGGGCAAGGCGAAGCCGCCGGCCACGGTGAGATAGGCCGTGCTCGATCCCTCGATCATGCCGACTCGCAGGATCTGCCCGTGCTTCAGGAGATGGCTGCGGTCGGAGTCCAGGGGCTTGGGCGCCGCGTCCGGTCCTTCGATCAATGCAGGTGAAAGGGGCCCCACCAGCGCAATCCTCACGCTGTCGGCTTCGACCAGAAGGTCGGGACCCATGACACCGATCTCGAGTCCGGCGGTGTTGACGGGATTGCCGACCAGCGCGTTGGCGAGGCCAAGGCCGATCCGGTCCATTGCGCCGGCGGTCGGCATGCCGAGCGCCATGAAGCCGGTGCGGCCGAGATCCTGCAGCGTGTCGAACAGACCCGCGCGGACGACTTTCAGACCCGCGCTCATTTGCTCTTCACCAGGCTCGCCCAGTCGAACGTGCCGGCCTCGACCTCATGCGCGATATGGTCGAAGCTCTTGCGGTCGATGCGCTCGAAGGAAAGCGAATCGCCCGGCGACAGGAAGACCGGCTGCTCGCGGCGCTTGTCGAACATCCACAGCGGCGTGCGGCCGATCAGGTGCCAGCCACCGGGACTTTCGAACGGGTAGATCGTCGTCATGTCCATGGCGATGGCGACGGAGGAGCGCGGCACCCGGACACGCGGCTGGCTGCGGCGGGGCAGAAACAGGGATTGATCGAGGCCCGCGACATAGGCGAGGCCCGGCATGAAGCCCAGCACATAGACCTTGAAAGGCGAGGCGATGTGAGCGGCGATCACCTGTTCCGGCGTCTTCTTCGTGCGCTCGGCGACATCGCCGAGATCGGGCGCGAACTCCGGATCGTCGTAGCAGCAGGGAACGGTGACATGGCGGCTCGTGGCGTCGACCGGCAGGCCGCGGGCGATCAGCGCGTCGACCTTGGGCTGCAGGTCGGCTCGCGAGGTCGCGAGCGGATCGTAGGTCACCATCAGGGACCGCATGGTGGGAACGGTCTCGATCACGCCGTAGATCTCGCCGGCCTCGCGGGCCAGGCCGATCGCGGCATGGAGTGCCATGACCCGGCCGTTGATCTCGGGGGAAATCTCGTTGCCGAACTCGACGGTGAAGGCGGTGTCGCCGCAGGAGAGGTATCGAACGCTCACATCTGCTAGGATAGCGACTCAGATTGAGGGAGTCTCCCATGGCCGCCGCGACCAATGCAGGACACGTCAACATCAATTCGGACCTAGGCGAGAGCTTTGGCCCCTGGGTGATGGGCAACGACGAGGAAGTCCTGAAGATCGTGGCCTCTGCCAATGTGGCTTGCGGCTTTCATGCCAGCGATCCCGTGGTGATGATGGATACGGTAAAGCTCTGCGCTCAAAATGGAGTGTCGATCGGCGCCCACCCGGGCTTCGCCGACCTGCAGGGCTTCGGCCGCCGCGTCATCAACCTCACGATCAAGGAGCTGGAGGCCAACATTGCCTACCAGATCGGCGCCTTGCAGGCGATCGCGGCCCTCCATGGCGCCAAGGTCACCCACATGAAGCCGCACGGGATGATGGCCAACATGTCGGCCGAGAGCCCGGAAATGTCCGAGGCCATCGCCCGCGCGACCCGGTCGGTCAATCGCGACCTGATTTTCCTCGCCCAGGCCAACACCGAGCAGGGCAAGGCCGCCCGCAAGCATGGACTGAGGGTCGCCGAGGAAGTGTTCGCCGACCGGACCTACACCGATGCCGGCCTCCTGACGCCGCGCAAGGAAGCCAATTCGATGATCAAGGACCCGGCCAAGGCGGTCGAGCATGTCCGGCGCATGGTCGACGAGCAGGCGATCTACTCGACCTCGGGCAAGCGCGTCCCCTGCCAGGTCGATTCCATTTGTGTGCACGGCGACGGGCCGACGGCCGTGACGGTCGCCAGGGCGGTCCGCGAGGGGCTGGAGGCGGCCGGAATCCGCATCGTGCCTCTGCCCGAGATGCCCAGCCTGCGCGCCTGATCCACGGGGCGATGCGTCGCGCTGACTTGTGGGACGCCGCTTCGCCGCTATAGTCCGGCCGATCCGGATGGGATTTCGCGGCGGGAGTGGCGTATGGCGGTGTTTGGCAAGGCTCAGTACATCAAGCGTGTCGAGGACGACCGGCTCCTGACCGGTACGGGCGGGTTCACCGACAACCTGTCGCGGCCGAACCAGGCCCATGTGGTCCTCGTTCGTTCCCCGCATGCCCATGCAAGAATCCTGAAGATCGACACGGCGACCGCCAAGACGGCGCCGGGCGTGGTCGCGGTCTTCACCTGGGCCGACATGGAGAAGGAAGGCGTCGGCAATTTCGCCTTCCCGGCCATGTTTCCTGCCGCCGACGGCAGCAAGCCCGAGATGACCCCACGCCGCTCGCTGGCGCACGAGGTCGTACGCTATGTCGGTGAAGCCGTGGTGGCGATCGTGGCCGATACGCGCGAGCAGGCACAGGATGCCGTCGAGCTGGTCGAGATCGAGTACGAGCAGCTTCCGTCGGTCACCGAGATCGAGGATGCGCTGAAGCCCGACGCGCCGCAGGTCTGGGGCGGTGCCCCCGGAAACATCGCCGGCTACAACAAGTTCGGCGACCACGCCAAGGCCGAGGAAGTCTTCAAGAGCGCTGCCCACGTCGTGTCGCTCGACATCGTGCACCAGCGGCTGATCGTGAACGCCATGGAGCCGCGCGCGGTGATGGCGGAGTGGGAGAACGACCGGCTGATCGTCCATATCGGCAGCCAGAACCCGTCGGTCACGCGCGACACGCTGTGCGACGTCATCCTGAAGATGCCCAAGGACAAGGTCCGCGTCGTCGTGCGCGACATCGGCGGCGGCTTCGGCATGAAGGTCGGCATCCAGCCGGACGAGGCGGTGGCCGTCTGGGCCGCCAAGGTGCTGAAGCGTCCGGTGCGCTGGCGCGCCGAGCGCAGCGAGGAATTCGCTGCGACGACCGCCGGCCGCGACCAGTTCCACAAGGGAGCCATGGCCTTCGACAAGGACGGCAGGATCCTGGCGCTGCGCATGGAGGCCTTCGCCAATATCGGCGCCTACCCGTCGCGCGGCGGCGTGGTCATCCCGTTGTTCGTCGGCCCGAAGGTGACGACCGGCACCTACGACATCCCGATGATCGATCTCCGGATCACCTGCGTCATCACCAACACCGCCACGATCGGCGCCTATCGCGGCGCGGGCCGGCCCGAGTGCATCCTCAACCTCGAGCGGCTGATGGATACGGCGGCGCGCCAGATCGGCATGGATCCGGCCGAACTGCGTCGGCGCAACTTCGTGAAGCCCTCGCAGATGCCCTACACCACGGCGATGGGCGAGAAGTACGATTCCGGCGACTTCAACCTCTTCCTTACCAAGACGCTCGAGGCGGCCGACTGGGACGGCTTCGCGGCGCGCAAGGCGGAAGCCGAGAAGCGCGGCAAGCTTTATGGCCGCGGTCTTGCCTCCTATGTCGAATGGACCTCGGCCAACGTCATGAACGAGATGGCGCATTACGAGGTGAAGGAAGACGGCAAGGTCGTGATCTGGATGGGCACCCAGGGCATGGGGCAGGGGCTGCAGACCAGCTTCACCCAGCTCGCCTCGGAACTCCTCGGCATCGATCCATCCAAGATCGAGATCGCCATGGGCGATTCAGATCGCGTCGGCGGTGTCGGCTCGATGGGCTCGCGCTCGGCCTATATCGGCGGCTCCGCGGTCCTGAGCGGCAGCGAGAAGCTGGTCGACAAGGGCAAGGAACTGGCGGCTGACGCGCTCGAGGCGGCGACCGCCGACATCGTCTATTCGGCCGGCCGCTTCACGATCACCGGCACCGATCGCGGCATCGGCCTCGGCGAGCTGGCGGCGAAGCAGCCCGACAAGCGCATCTTCATCGAGAACGTGAACACGGTCGACGGCATCGCCTGGCCCAACGGCGCCCATGTCGGCGAAGTCGAGATCGATCCTGACACCGGCATGGTCGAGCTCAAGCGCTATACGACGGTCGACGATGTCGGCAAGCCGCTGCACCGCCCAATCGTATTCGGCCAGATCCATGGCGGCTGCGCGCAGGGCATCGGCCAGGCGCTGCTGGAGGAGAACGTCTACGACCGCGAGAGCGGTCAGCTCGTCACCGGCTCGTTCATGGACTATGCGATGCCGCGGGCGGAGAACTTCCCGAATTTCAACAACCAGCTCGACGACACGGTGCCGGCCAAGAGCAATCCGATCGGCGCCAAGGGCGTAGGCGAGTCCGGCACGGTGGGCTCCACGCCGACCGTCATGAACGCGATCATGGACGCGCTGTGGCCGCTCGGCGTGCGCAACATTCAGATGCCGGCGACGCCGCAGCGCGTCTGGCAGGCCATCCAGGAAACGAGGAAGTAACGAGCGGGAGATGAAACAGCGTATCTTCGGCTGGATCTCCATCCTCTTTGGAATCGTCCTCTCGCTCGCCGCACTCGAAGTCACGGCGATCGTCTGGATGTACCTTGAAGACGGCCGCTACACGCCGGCTGAGGAGCTGTTCGACCGCACGCAGAACACCTACGTGCGGGATGCCACCAAAGGGACGGCGTGCCGCTATGTCGACACGCTCTTTCCGCATCCCTATGTCGGCTTCGTCCACCACGCCAACCCGCCGTGCGGCCTGCCGTGGGTCAACAATGTCGGGCTTTTCGGGCCGGACTATCCGGTCCTGAAGCCCACCGACCGCTATGTCGTGATGCTGACCGGCGGATCCGTGGCGTCGCAGCTCGGGCAGAATGCGCCGCCGCCCGCGCCGCGCTACCTCGAGGAAGAACTCAACAACAAGTACATCAGCCCGAACGGCAAGCCGTTCCTCGTCCTGAACGGCGGCGACGGCGCCTGGAAGGAGCCGCAGCCCTTCATCCTCTTCACTCTCTATGCGTCGTCGGTCGACGCGGTCGCGGTCCTCGGCGGATTCAACGAGCATTATTTCTTCTGGCCGGGCTTCGGCGAACGGCTGGAGCGACCGCTCAGCAACTTCCTCGACGTCAATCCCTTCGTTGCCGACGAGAATTTCGGCGACGCGGCGATCGGCTGGGTCATGGGCCGGATCGCCGGCACCCTGGCGCTCAATCCTGTCCTCGGCCATTCGCACGCCGCCTACATGGTGGTGAGGGGAATCGAGCAGGCCGCCAAGGGCAAGGACATCTTCAAGTCGACCAAGAAGACGACGCTGAACAGCATCTTCCATTTGCCGGAGGACATTCAGCGTAATCACAAGCTCGCCTTCGACGTCCAGCTCGACCTGTACAAGAAATATGTGCGGGCCACATTCGCCGTCGCGCGCGACAACAACGTGAAGTCGGCCTACTTCATCCAGCCCGCCCCGGCGATCGGCAAGGAGCTAACGGAGGAAGAGAAACGCGTCGTCGGCGATCTCTCCTATCGCGACATCTACAAGAACATCACCGCTGGACTCATGAGCCTGCGCGATGGCGGGGCGCCCGTCTACGACCTGACGCAGATATTCGTCGGGGAAAAGGGGACGATCTACGCCGACCACATTCACTATGCCCGGGATGCCGCGCACGAGAGCCTGGGCAACCGGATCATCGCCGCCCGGATGGCGGAGATCCTCGCGGAGGCCTGGGGGTTCCAGCGCAAGCCCTGAGAGGGCTTGCGGCGGCGATCCCGGACTGCACGCAGGGGTAGGCCCTCCACTTTGAGTCACTCTCGAAATAACTGTTGATTCACGGCCTGTGCCGAGTTTCACTGTCCGAGACGTCGCGCAGAAAAAGAGGCAGTCAACTGCCTCGTGGGCGTCGCTAGGGATGGAGCGAAACATGGCCGTTACTCGTCGGCAATTCATGAAGGTGAGCGCCGCTGGCCTCGCCGCCTCTTCCGTCGGTGCGCTCGGCTTCCTGGGGGCGGGCGAAGGGCTCGCCGCCGGTGTCCGGCCCTTCCGGCTCGAGAAGGCCACAGAGACCCGCAATACCTGCCCCTACTGTGCAGTGGGTTGCGGTGTCCTGGTCTATTCGTCGGCCGATGGTGCGAAGGACTCCAAGGCGCGGGTCGTCCACATCGAGGGCGATTCGGACAACCCGATCAATCGCGGCACACTCTGCGCGCGCGGCGCGGCGTCGCTGGGCTTCGCCAACAGCGTCAACCGCCTCCAATATCCGATGCACCGCAAGCCGGGCTCCGACAAGTTCGAGCGCGTGAGCTGGGAATTTGCGATGGAGCGCATCGCCAAGCTCGCCAAGGAAGACCGCGACAAGAACTTCATCGCGAAGAATCGCGACGGCGTCACGGTCAACCGCTGGGTGAGCACCGGTTTCCTCGCCGGCTCCGCCTGCAGCAACGAGGCGGGTTACCTCACCTACAAGGCCATCCGGTCGACCGGCATACTGGCGCTGGAGAACCAAGCACGAATATGACACGGACCGACGGTGGCCAGTCTGGCCCCAACCTTCGGCCGCGGTGCGATGACGAACTCGTGGAACGACATCAAGAATGCCGATGTCGTCCTGATCATGGGCGGCAACGCCGCCGAAGCCCATCCTTGCGGCTTCAAGTGGGTGACGGAGGCGAAGGCCAACAACGCGGCCAAGCTGATCGTGGTCGATCCGCGATTCACGCGGTCGGCCGCGGTGTCGGACCTCTACGCGCCGATTCGGCCGGGGACCGACATCGCCTTCCTGTCCGGCGTGATGCGTTACCTGCTGGGCAACGGCAAGATCCATCGGGAATACGTCAAGGCGTTCACCAACGCCTCGTACATCGTCAAGGAAGGCTTCACGTTCGAGGACGGGCTGTTCGCGGGCTATGACGCGGCGCGGAAGAACTATGTCGACCGTTCTACCTGGGACTATGAATTCGACGACCAGGGCATGGCGAAGGTCGACGAGACGCTGCAGAACCCGCGCTGTGCCATCAACCTGCTGAAGGCCCATGTCGAGCGCTACACGCCCGAGATGGTGGAGCGGATCTGCGGCACGCCGAAGGACAAGTTCCTGAAGGTCTGCGAACTGATCGCGACGACGGCCAACGGCGAGCGCTCGATGACCTCGCTCTATGCGCTCGGCTGGACCCAGCACACGACCGGTGCGCAGAACATCCGCAGCATGGCCATGATCCAGCTCCTGCTGGGCAACATGGGCATCCCGGGCGGCGGTGTGAACGCGCTGCGCGGCCACTCCAACGTGCAGGGCATCACCGACTTCGGGCTGCTGACGACGTCGACGCCGGGTTACCTTGTCCTGCCCAACGAGCGGGAGGCGACCTACGCCGACTACATGAAGGCGCGTGCCTTCAAGCCCATCCGCCCCGGCCAGACCAGCTTCTGGCAGAACTACGGGAAGTTCTTCGTCAGCCAGCAGAAGAGCCTGTTCGGCAAGGCGGCCACCCGGGAAAACGACTGGGCTTACGATTATCTGCCCAAGTTCGACACCGCCTACGACGTTCTCAAGATCGTCGACATGATGGCGGGCGGCCAGATGAACGGCCTGTTCTGCCAGGGGCTCAACGTCATGATGGCGGCGCCCAACAAGGCCAAGGTTCAGGCGGGGCTGTCGAAGCTCAAGTGGCTCGTCATCATGGATCCGCTCGAGACCGAGACGGGGCGCTTCTGGGAAAACCACGGCGAGTTCAACAACGTCGATCCAAAGGCGATCCAGACCGAGGTCTTCCAGCTTCCGACCACGGCCTATGCCGAGGACGAGGGGACATTCACCAACTCCAGCCGGGTGATCCAGTGGCACTGGAAGTCCGTGGAGGGGCCGGGCGAATCGCGTGGCGACATCCAGATCATCGCCGATCTGCACAGCCGCCTGCGCGCGCTCTACTCGAAGGAAGGCGGCGCCTTTCCTGATCCGATCGTCAATACGACGTGGAACTACGCCAAGCCCGCGCATCCCGAGCCGGTCGAACTCCTGAAGGAGATCAACGGCTACGCCCTGGAGGACCTGCCTGATCCGGCCGATCCCACCAAGGTGATGCTGAAGGCGGGCCAGTTGCTGCCGGGCTTCGCCGTGATGCGCGACGACGGCAAGACCTCGGGCGGCTGCTGGATCTACACCGGCGTCTATACCGAGGCCGGCAACATGTCGATGCGGCGCGACGCCAGCGACCCGAGCGGCCTTGGCGTCCATCCAAACTGGGGCTACGCCTGGCCAGCCAACCGGCGCATCCTCTATAACCGCGCCTCGGCCGATCCGGACGGCAAGGCGTGGAGCGAGCGCAAGAAGTACATCACCTGGAACGGCTCGCGCTGGGTCGGTGCGGATGTGCCGGATTATGCGCCCACCGTCGCGCCCGACAAGGCGGTCGGCCCGTTCATCATGAACCAGGAAGGTACGGCTAGGCTGTTCAGCCGCACCGCCATGCCCGACGGGCCTTTCCCCGAGCACTACGAGCCGATGGACGCCTACATCGCCAATCCGCTGCATCCCAAGATCACCACAAATCCGGTGGTTCGGGTGTTCGCGGCCGATGCTAAGTCCTTCGGCACGCCGGACAAGTTCCCGATCGTGGCCACCTCGTATCGCCTCGCCGAGCACTTCCACTACTGGACCAAGAACGTGCACGACAACGCCGTGGTCCAGCCGGAGATGTTTGTCGAGATGGGCGAGCGACTGGCCAAGGCAAAGGGCATCAAGAACGGCGACTGGGTCGAGGTGTCGAGCCAGCGCGGCATGATCAAGGCCAAGGCCTCGGTCTCCAAGCGCTTCCGGCCGATGATGGTCGACGGCAAGGCCTGCGACGTGATCGGCCTGCCGATCCATTTCGGTTTCGTGGGCCTTGCACGGAAATCCTACCCGCTGAACACGCTGACGCCGCCGGTTGGTGATGCCAGCACCAATACGCCGGAATACAAGGCGTTCCTGGTCGATGTGAAGAAAACCACCCCGCCGGCTTCTCAGCCGGCCGTGGCCTGATCGGGGAGGGTGAGATGTCCGTGATGCAAGCCCTCGACCTCCGTCGCCGGTCCGCCTCCAGCGTGCCGCCGCCGGCCGCCGACGCGAAAGCCGCCGTCCCGGTGGCCAAGCTGATCGACGTCAGCAAGTGCATCGGCTGCAAGGCCTGCCAGACCGCCTGCCTCGAGTGGAACCAGCTCGACCAGCCGATCGGCTACACCGACGGCACCTACAACAACCCGACCGATCTCACGACGGCCTCGTGGACCGTGATGCGTTACACGGAGTACGAGCACGGCGACGATCTCGAATGGCTGATCCGCAAGGACGGCTGCATGCATTGCGACGATCCGGGCTGCCTCAAGGCCTGTCCGGCGCCGGGCGCCATCGTCCAGTACACCAACGGTATCGTCGACTTCATCTCCGACAACTGCATCGGCTGCGGCTACTGCGTGAAGGGCTGCCCCTTCAACATTCCGCGTATCTCGCAGGCCACGAGTAAGGCCTACAAGTGCACGCTGTGCTCGGACCGGGTCGTTGTCGGCCAGGCTCCGGCCTGCGCCAAGTCCTGCCCGACACAGGCGATCTACTTCGGCACGAAGGAAGACATGATCGCCCATGCCGGCAAGCGCATCACCGACCTGAAGTCGCGCGGCTACCAGAATGCCGGGCTCTACAATCCGCCGGGCGTGAACGGCACGCATGTCATGTATGTGCTGCAGCATGCCGACAAGCCGTCGCTCTATGCCGGGCTGCCCGACAATCCCCGCATCAGCCCGCTGGTCGGCATCTGGAAGGGCGTGATGAAGCCGCTTTCGCTGGCCGCGATCGCGTTCGCCGGCGCCTTCGGCTTCATGCACTACGTCACCAAGGGACCGAACAGGGTCACCGAGCACGACGAAGAGAAGGCGGCCGAAGTGGCCGGGAGCGATCGGGCATGAGCGAACACGCCAAGTCGGTGAGCCGCTATACCACGGCGGCCCGCATCAACCATTGGGTCACCGCGGTCTCGCTGATCCTGCTCGCGCTCAGCGGGATGGCGCTGTTCCATCCCTCGCTTTACTTCCTCACCTACCTGTTCGGCGGCGGGCAGATCACGCGTGCCATCCATCCGTGGATCGGCGTCGTCCTCGCCGTCAGCTTCCTCGGCCTGTTCCTCCGCTTCTTCATGCTCAACCTGTGGAACCGTGACGACACGGTCTGGATGAAGAACCTCGGATCGGTGATCAACAACAAGGAAGAGGGGCTGCCCGAACTCGGCAAGTACAATGCCGGTCAGAAGCTCGTCTTCTGGGGGCAGTCGATCCTGATCCTCCTGCTGCTCGGCAGCGGCTTCGTGCTGTGGGACACCTACTTCTTCTCCTACACGACGATCGACCAGAAGCGGCTGTCGGCGGTTGTCCACGCGCTGTGCGCCATCGGCGCCATCCTGATCTGGATCGTGCACGTCTACGCCGCCATCTGGGTCAAGGGCACGATGAGCGCCATGACACGTGGTTCTGTCAGCGGCGGCTGGGCGTGGAAGCATCATCGCAAGTGGTTCCGCCAGGAAGTCGGCAAACCCTGACCTCCAGTCCCGAAAATCCCGCGTCTGCCTACGGCGAAAACATCCTCGGCGCCGCCGCCGAGGGTGAGCGCATTCGCCTGCCCGACCTGTCGACGGTCTTTCAACGCCGCGCCGCCCGTCTCCAGGCGCTGGCGCCGGGCCACGATCTCGAGGGGTTTCTTCACCTGATCGCGGCGCTGGTGCAGGCGCAGCACCAGGCATTGTCGGGCCTGCCACCGGGTTCGCTGCCGGGTTCGGCGGAGATCGGCAAGGCTCGCCTCGTGCAGCGTGCACCGCTTGATCCCTCGATCCGGCCACGCGACGAGAGCTGGCGTGTGGCGCTGTCGCGCATTCTCGACAGCATCGACGACAAGGTGCTGCCCGAAGCGGCCCGCGCGGCCCGCGAGGCGCTTCTGCAGGCCAGTCCCGCATCGCTCGAGGCGCTCGCCGATCGTTTCCTCGGCGGCGACGTGGCGGCCGGCGAGGCGGCGCAGGCGGTGTTCGTGGCGGCGGCCCTGCAGGTCGTGTGGACCCGCATGGCGGCCCTGCTCGATCCCGCCGATCTTTCGGGCGCCGAGGAGGGGGGCGACTGTCCGGCCTGCGGTTCGCCGCCTGTCTCCGGGCTCGTCTCGCCGGGCGGCACGAAGTTCGGCCACCGGCACCTTCATTGTTCGCTGTGCGCCACGTCGTGGCGCTACACGCGGGTGCGCTGCGTGCATTGCGGCAGTACCGACAAGATCTCGTTCCGCAATCTGGCAGGCACCTCCTATCTCCGCGCGGAATGCTGCGAGGTGTGCCAGGGCTATTCCAAGGTTTTCTATCTGGAGAAGGTGCGCACGCTGGAACCGCTGGCGGACGACCTGGCCTCGCTCGGGCTCGATGTGCTGGTGGGCGAGGCGGGCTTCGCGCGCGTACCGAATCCGTTCGTACTGGGCATGATGGAGCCGCCGGAGAAGTGATTGATCGGCCGTTGGGGCTGAGCCATGTTGGGTGTCGGCGGACCGGACGTCCGGCCTTTCTCTGGTAGGAAAAATCCCGTGTCGCGTGCCGACCGCGCCGATGGCGCCCCCGAAACCCGTCCCCTGTCGATCGATCGCATGGCCTCCTGGCCGACCGTCGCGCCGCTGATCGCGCGCGCCGGCCGCCCGCTCGTCGTCGAAGCGCTCCGGGCCTGGGTCGACGAGCGGCGGGGAACTCCCGAGGTCGCGAACGAAGCCGCCTGCGTTCCCTGGTGCACGGCGCGACTGGGTGTATTCCTGCAGCCCTCTCAGCGCCGCGTGTTCAACCTCACCGGCACCGTCCTGCACACCAATCTCGGCCGGGCGGTGCTCGCCGAGGAGGCCATTGCCGCCGCCGTCGAGGCGATGCGGTCGCCGACGACGCTCGAATACGACCTTGAGGGGGGTGCGCGCGGCGAGCGCGACGATCACATCGCGCCCTGGCTCTGCCGGTTGACCGGCGCGGAGGCCGCGACGGCGGTCAACAACAATGCCGCCGCCGTGCTGCTGGTGCTGAGCGAGCTGGCCGCCGGCCGGGAAGTCATCGTCTCGCGCGGCGAGCTGATCGAGATCGGTGGTGCGTTCCGAATTCCCGACATCATGGCGCGTGCCGGCTGCCGGCTCGTCGAGGTCGGCACCACCAACCGCACCCATCTCAAGGATTACGCGGCGGCGATCGGGCCCGACACGGCCGCGATCATGAAGGTCCATCCCTCGAACTACGCGATCCAGGGCTTCACCAAGTCGGTTGCGGCGGCCGAGCTGGTGCCGCTGGCGCGCGAAAAGGGCGTGGCGCTGATCGAGGATCTCGGCAGCGGCACCCTGGCCGATCTTGAAACCTGGGGCCTGCCGCACGAGCCGACCGCGCGCGAGGCCATCGCCGCCGGCGTCGATGTCGTGACCTTCTCCGGCGACAAGCTGCTGGGCGGCCCGCAGGCCGGCCTGCTGGTCGGCCGCAAGCCGCTGATCCAGCGCATCGCCCGCAACCCGATGAAGCGGGCGCTCCGCCTCGACAAGGTGCGGCTGGCGGCCCTCGAAGCGACGCTGAGGCTCTATGCCGATCCGGCGCGATTGGCCGAGCGCCTTCCGACCATACGCGCTCTCGCGCGGCCGGCCGCGGAAATCCGCGCGGTGGCGGAGCGGCTTCTGCCGGCAGTGAAGGCGGCGCTTGGCGATCATGCGACTGCAAGCGTCGGCGAGGTGCGCGGGCAGATCGGCTCGGGCGCGCTGCCGGTCGACCTGCTGCCGTCGTTCGCGATCGCCATCAAAGCGAAAGGCCTCGACCGGATTGCCGATCGCTTTCGTCGCCTGCCCATTCCTGTGATCGGCCGGATCAGCGACGCTACGCTCTACTTCGATCTTCGCACGCTCGACGACGAGACGGCTTTCGTCGCCCAACTGGACAAGCTCCATGTCGTGGCTGGCTAGGCTTCTCGATCGCACGCCACCGCCAGAGCAGCGGATGGCAGAGGCGCTCGCGGCGTGGAAATCCGGCAACTATGGCGTCGCCTTGGACCTGTGGGCGCCGCTCGCCCATGAGGGCAACGCACGGGCGCAGAGCAACATGGGGGCCGCGTTCCTCGAGGGGCGCGGGGTCGAGCAGGATCACGCCAAGGCAACCCTCTGGCTTCGACGCGCGGCCGAGCGGGGCGACGCCGGCGGCCAGCGCAATCTCGCCCTTTGTCATTACGAAGGATGGGGCGTGCCGCAGGACCACGTCGAAGCCGCGCGGCTGTATGAGGCGGCGGCGCAGCAAGGCGATGTCGAGGCCCAGGACATGCTGTCGTGGATGAAGCTGCTGGGCGGAGGCTGCCCGCAGGACTATGCCGGCGCCCGTCTGTGGGCAGAGAAGGCGGCGGCACATGGCAGCGCGGCGGCCATGGCCCGGCTGGGCGACATCCATCACAACGCGCTGGGCGTCGAGCGCGACGCGGCCGCGGCCGCCGACTGGTGGGGACGCGCCGCCCGGCTCGGCCATGCGGAGGCACAGGCGATGCTGGGGGCGGCCTGTCTCGCCGGCAAGGGCATCGATCGCGATGTGGTGGAAGCGCTGCACTGGTTGCGGCGAGCAGAGATGGGCGGTGCGGGCGAGCTGGCCGCCGGCTTCCTCAAGGAGGCGCGGGCCCATGCCAGGCCCTCGCAGCGTGCCGAAGCGGAGCGTCGGGCCGAGGAGCCTTTGTCATGATCGTGGGAACCGCGGGCCATATCGATCACGGCAAGACCGCTTTGGTGAAGGCGCTGACCGGCGTCGACGCCGATCGGCTCAAGGAGGAGAAGGCACGCGGCATCACCATCGATCTCGGTTATGCCTACAGCGATCTGGGCGATGGACGCCAACTCGGCTTCGTCGACGTGCCCGGTCACGAGCGGTTCGTGCACAACATGCTGGCCGGCGCCACCGGCATCGATGCGGCACTGCTGGTCGTGTCGGCGGCGGAAGGCATAAAGCCCCAGACCGTGGAGCATCTGCAGATCCTCGACCTGCTGGGCCTCGATCGCGGCATCGTTGCCCTCACCAAGGCCGATCTCGCCAACGACGACCAGCAGCTCGAGCGTATGGCCGAGATCGAGACCTTGCTCGCCACGACCTCGCTGCGCGGCGCGGAGATCGTGCCCGTCTCGTCGGTGACGGGACAGGGCATCGACGAGCTGAAGGAAAAGCTTCTGATCCTGGGCGAGAGCGGCAAGGGCGCTGCGGGCTTCGCGCGCCTTGCGGTGGATCGCTGCTTCGTCCTGTCCGGAGCGGGCGTCGTCGTCACCGGCACCGTGCACGCCGGCGAGATCAGGGTCGACGACCGGCTTCTGCTGACGCCGTCCGGCATCGAGGCGAGGGTGCGGTCGCTGCATGCCCAGAACCGGGCCGCGGCGGTGGGACGCGCCGGCGAACGTTGTGCGCTCAATCTCGCCGGACCCAGGCTCTCCAAGGAAGCGATCAAGCGCGGCGATTGGGTGGTGAGTCCGGAACTGCATGCGCCGACGGACCGAATCGACGTCCGGCTCAGCCTGCTCGCCTCCGAAGCGCAACCCCTGAAGCACTGGTCGCCGGTGCATGTTCACCTGGGTTCTGCGCATGTCATGGGACGCGTGGCGCTGCTCGAAGGCGAGAAGCTGGCGCCGGGCGACACCGCCCTCGCGCAGATCGTTCTGGACGAAAAGGTCGGCGCGCTTGCGGGCGACAGGGTCATCCTTCGCGATCCGTCCGCGACGCGCACGATGGCTGGGGCCGCGGTGATCGATCCGTTCGGGCCGCCGCGCAACCGGCGCGCCGAGCGGCGACTGGCGGAGCTGGCAGCCCTTGCCGTGAACGATGACGAGGTCCTGCAGCGGCTGCTGCGCCTGGAAAGCGGCTATGTCGATGCCGCCCGCTTCGGTCTGGCGCGCAATCTCCGCCCCGCCGAGGTCGAGACGCTCGTCGGGGCGGCGGGCGGGCAGACGCTGGAAGGCTTCGGCTTTCTTGCCGAGACGCTCGAGGCCGCGCGCACGGACATCGTCGAGACGCTCAAGGCTTTTCACGAAACCAAGGCCGATGCGCCCGGTCTCCAGGCCGAGCGGCTGAGGGTCACGCTGAAGCGCCGCTGGCCGGCAGCCGTCTTCAAGGTGCTGCTCGACCGCGAAATTCGCGCGAAGACCGTGGTCGTCGACGGCGCGTTCCTGCGCCTGCCCGGTCATTCGCTGAAGCTCGGGTCGCGTGACGAGGCGCTGTGGAACAAGATCGCGGCCGACATGACGCGCGATCGTTTCAAGCCGCCGCGCGTCCGCGACTTCGCCCAGGCCTACGGCGCCACGGAGGTCGACACGCGCCGGCTGCTGCAGCGGCTATCGAAGCTCGGACGTGTGATCGAAGTGGCGCCGGACCATTTCTTCCTGCGCCCCGTCGTGGCTGAGATGGCCGCCATCGTGAACGGCTTCGGTCACGAATTCAGCGCGGCCGAATTCCGCGACAAGCTCGACAATGGGCGCAAGCTCGCCATCCTGATCCTCGAATTCTTCGACCGGCACGGCATCACGATCCGCCGGGGCGACCTGCGCCGGGCGGTCCCGCAGAAGGCCGGACAGTACGGGCCGCCCCCTACGGCTTCGGAACCGGTCCGCTCAGGCTGACGGGCGCGGAGTCGGGGCCTGAGAAGAGGGACAGCAGGAAGCCGTGCTCCTCGTGGGGGGCGCCGCCGACATTCACGCCTCGTGCGGCGAGATCGGCTCGTTTGGTGGCCAGATCGGGAACGCGCAGTCCCGGCTGCCATGTCCCTGCCGGATTTGCCGGCGATGCTGGCTGGAGAGCCAGTCTGGTGGTGCCGGTGTCGAATTCGGCCCATTCCGGGGTCTCGAACTTGGGTTTCAGGCCGACAGTGTCGCGCCAGAAGGCAACCGCTGCGGCGAGGTCGGAGACGTTCGCGATGATGTATTTGAGCTCGACGGTCATGATCTTGAATTCCTTGAGAGATTCATCCTAGCACGGGAGGTGACAGGGGATTGGTTCTGGTGAATCATCTGCCTTGGAGGGGAAGCGCTCCCGGTGGGGCGGCTGGCCTTCAAAGCCAGAGAGGGCCGTTAGCCGGTTCTTAGTGGGTTCGACTCCCACTCTCTTCCGCCATCTTGCTTGTTTCTTCGGAGTCCAGACGACCGATGCGTACCTTAATCTTTGTCGCCCTGCTGTCGCTGGCGGGATGTTCGGCAAATTCCCAGTATTCGGAGCCTTGGACGGTGCGATCGGTCAAGCAGTCGTACGATGCGCGGGATGCCTGCCTGGCGAAGCATGCGGCCTCCTATGCCGTCGACGGTTCGGATGCATCGAGCGTTGGACGCACCGTCAGTTCGAACTGCGAGGCCGAGACGAACGCGCTGATCGCGACCAGCAACCGGCACAATGACCCGGTCGTGACGGCCGCCATCCGGCAGGATACCGATTTCAGGGCGACGGGCTACGTCCTGAAGGCCCGTGGTCAGTACAACTAGGATGTCGACCGAGGCGGAAGTGACGAACGACGACGCGACGAACGAGGACGCAAAGATCGCGCTGGCCAACCTCATGATCCGGAAGGCCGGCCTCATCCGGACCGTCCGGCACGAAATGCACAAGCAGGGCGTCGTCTACTACGTTGGCCTCACCGAGATTCTCGAGGCCATCGAGCGAGCAAAGAAAGAAGACTGATTCTCACATCTTGAAAGGATGCCGACATGCTTCGATCCATACTGACGATGACTGCGGCTGCCGCTCTCCTGGTCACTCTCGGCGCCGGCGCCCACGCGCAGACGCCGGCTGCTCCCGGTACGCCGCAAGCGGCCGGCAAGTCCGGCGCCAATGTCGGCTCGCTCACCTGCAAGGTGGCGGGCGGCATGGGCTTCGTCTTCGGCTCGTCGAAGGAGCTCGACTGCATCTTCGCCCGTACCGACGGTGTCGGCGAGAAGTACACCGGCGCCATCAAGCGCTACGGCGTCGATATCGGTTTTACCAAGGAATCGCAGATCGTCTGGCTGGTCTTCGCGCCCGGCAGCATTGCGCCTGGCGCCCTCGCGGGCGGTTACGTCGGTGCGACGGCGCAGGCCACGGTGGGCGGCGGTGTCGGCGCCAACGTGTTGCTGGGCGGCGGTAGCGGCCAGGTCACCCTGCAGCCGGTGAGCGTCGAAGGCAGCGTTGGCCTGAACGTCGCGGCCGGCGTCGCCGAGGTCGAACTCAAGTACGCCAAGTAGAGAGGCTTGCAGCGGCGCCGCCGGTCGGGTCAACTCCCGGCATGCCGTCTGCCGTAGACTCCCTGATCGCCCGCCTCCAGGCGGATTGCACCGCGGCCGAGACGGCCGAGCGCAAGGTGCGAGCCGCCGTCGAGGTCCAGATCAGGGAGGCCGAGCGGGCGCGCACCTTCGCGTGGCGCCGTCTCAGTGCGCTTTCGGACATGGCGCGGGTCGCCGCGCTGGAGCCCGATTGCGATCTCGCGGTGGAGCGCCAGCTCGAGGCCTTGTTCCGTGACATCGGCTGGATCGAGAACGGGCTGGCCGAACTGGGCGAGGGAGCCCGGCCGCTGCTCGACTGGCTGCGACCGATCGCCGAGGCGTTGCATGCCGAGGCGCATCCGCAGGAGCCGGAAGACGGCCAGCCGGCCGAGCCGCCGGTGATCGCCGATCCGATCGCGGCTTTCCGAGCCTTCGAAGCCTGGTACGAGGCCGAGCGCGGCGAGCCGTTTTTGCAGGTCTTCGATCGCTACGTGCCGCCGACGCCCGTGGTGGAATTCTAGGCACGTGATGAAAACCGACTTCGAGCACTGGCTGGTGGCTCAGTTCGCTGATACCGGCCCGTTCACGATCTTCATCCTGCTGGTGCAAATCACGTCCTCGAACGCCGTGCCGCTGCGATCGAGCTATGCCCACCTGATCGGCGCCGAGATGACGTGGAGGGAGATGCGGACGCTGCTCGATGGCGCACGGGCGCCGTGGGACGGCGTCGCCTTCTTCGTCGGCCTGGGCCACCAAGGCGGTCCGCTCCCCGACCCGGTGGCTGCGCGCAAACTGAAGGAGGTCGAGGCCGACGTGAAGGCCGATCCGCTGACGCTCAACCGCGGCCTGTTCTTCGATCGCGCGGGGCGGCATCTGCGGATCGACGAGACCGCGGCATGAGCCGCGATGGGTCGGTCCGTCGATCGGCGCGCCGTCTCACGGTTGAAGGCAGCGAGGCGCTGGAGGAGACGGTCGCCGAGGAGGTCGCGGTGGCGCTGGTCTACAACGGCATCAGCCACGCCGTGATGATGGCGACGCCGTGCGACCTCGAGGATTTCGCGCGCGGCTTTTCCCTGACCGAACGGATCGTCGGGCGGCCGTCGGAGATTTACGACATCGAGGTCGAGCCGGTCGGCCGCGGCATCGAGGTCAGGCTCGAAGTCGCGGCACAACGTATGGCGGGTCTGCAGGAACGGCGGCGCAGCCTTGCCGGGCGCACCGGTTGTGGCCTGTGCGGGGTCGACAGCCTGGACGCGGCCTTGCGCGCCGTCCCGGCGGTGTCCGATCCGCACCCGGTGGCGCGGTCGGCGATCGAGCGCGCCATGGCGGGCCTGCCGGAGCATCAGAAGATCAACCGGACGAACGGGGCCACGCATGCCGCAGGCTGGGCGTCGGCCGATGGCACGCTCGTCGCCGTGCGCGAGGATGTCGGCCGTCACAACGCGCTCGACAAGCTGGCCGGCGCGCTGGCCTTGAGCGGCGGTGCCGAGCCGGGCGGCTTCGTGGTCGTGACCAGCCGCTGTTCCTACGAGATGGTGCAGAAGGCGGCGGCGATCGGCGCGTCGGCCATCGCGGCGGTTTCCGCCCCGACGTCGCTCGCCATCGAGACGGCGAAGCAGGCGGGCGTTGCGCTGGTGGCATTCGTGCGTGAGGGTCGCCTGACTGTCTACGCCTACCCCGAGCGGATCGTGGCGTGACAAGCCAGCGCCTTTTCGGCGTCACCGGCTGGAAGAATGCCGGAAAGACGACCTTGACGGAGCGCCTGGTGACGGAGTTCGTGCGGCGCGGTTGGCGGGTGTCGACCATCAAGCATGCCCATCACGACATCGACATCGATCTGCCAGGTACGGATTCCTGGCGCCATCGTGCCGCCGGCGCCGGTGAGGTCGCCCTCGTCGGCGGGCTGCGCTACGCGATCATGCGTGAGACGCCGGAGCCGTCGATCTCGGAGGTTCTGGCGCGCCTTTCGCCGGCAGACCTGATCCTGATCGAAGGCTACAAGCGCGAAGCGCATCTCAAGATCGAGGTGCGCGCCTCGCCAGAGGCCAAGCCGCTGGCGCCGGACGATCCTGCCATCGTGGCGGTCGCCGCGGATTTCGAGCCGACTGATGTTGTCTTGCCCTGGTTCCGGCGCGACGACATCGCCGCCATCGCCGACTTCATTGCCGCCAGGACGGGTTAGGGCGCCTTCTGTCCCGTAAAGACACCACCGGCCTGATAGCGGGGTCCGTTCACCGTGAAGACGCCCGCCTGATTGTTCGGATACTGTCCCTGGCCCAGGAACAGTCCGTCCATGGTCATCGTGCGGCCGGGCGTGCTGGGGTTGGTCGTGGGCATCGTTGCCTGGAAGCCGTAGTTGCCGTTGCGGGTTGTGGTGCCGCTATAGCTGCTGTTGTTGAAATTCGCGGTGGTATTGCCACTGTTCGAGCCCATCGACCAGACCTGCGTATAGTTGCCCGTCCCGAGGGAGAACTGGCCGTTGTTTCTCACGAGACCCGTCATCGAGCCATTGTAGGTGATGGTCTGTGTCGCCTGTCCGGAGTTGCTGACGACATTCGTTGGCAGGGTCGGTGCGTTGGACGGCGCCGTTTCGAACGCATTGGTCAGGGCGTTAGTCAGGATATTGCTGGGATTGGTGTTGCGCGGTCCCGGACCGCTGCCGAATCGCTCCCCCAGTGTCTTGCCCGAGCCCTGGCCCGAATTGGAATCGGAGAAACCTGAATTCTTGGCGGCCTGATCACCGCCGCCCGACTGCCCGCCGCCCTTGCTGCCTTCGAGCTGGGCCAGAAACGCGCCCAAGGCACCGGGCGGCACGGCGCTGGCCAGGCCTGGCAGGGCCCCGAACAGTGTCGTCACCTGGAAGCCGGGACGCGTGACGATCTCGAACTTGCCGCCGGCGCCGACAGTCATGCTGATGCCGAAGACGAAGATCGACATCGTCTCCTTCTGGTCGACGTTGAAGATGCTGATGCCGCCGCGGATGCCGATCGTGCTCGACGGCGTGGTCACGGTGATGGCGTTGGTCTTGCTGATCTTGCCGCCGACCAGGCGGAACACGCCCTTGCTGGCATTGATGGCGAGGTCGCCGGTCTTGCTGGCCGGATCGTAAACGAACTTGTCGATGGTCAGCTGGGCGTTCGGGCCTACCGACAGCGACGTGCCGTCGAGGAACATCAGATGGGCACGGTCATTGGCCTGGGTCGTGATCAGTTCGTTGGCCTGCACGTCGACGCCCACGCGCAGCACACGCTCGACTTCGCTGGGCGGCTTGCCGCGGGGATCGCCTTCGGACGCCGAGGTGACGCCGACCTTGGCGCTGGCGGCGACGGGCAGGAGAGCGGTGCCCGCAGCAACAAGCGCAGCGGTCAGCAGGGACAGGTTCGCGCCGGCAAGTCTGGTGGACACTGTGATCTCCTCAGCGGCGCTAGAAGCGCCAGGTTACTCCGATGAGCGCACTGTTGTTCGTGAACGCGTAGTTGGGAATGTCCGCCGACCTCACGAACCTTCCGCCCGATACCGTGAACATCGTCCGCTGATCGAAGGGAACGGACAGAGTTATATTCAGGATCGTGTCCGTTTGCTGTCTGGTAACGGACGGATCCACGACGGCGTCTGGCTGGTCATAGTACCACCACTGCACGTTCGCAAACAGGCTGATGCTCCACGGCATCTCGCTCTTGAACAGCGGGTCGGCGAAGGAGAAGGACATGCCGCCGCCAGCGCCGTAGAGCGTGTAATTCTGCCAGGGCGTGCTGTCGGTCTGGTAGCGCTGCAGATTGCCGTTGGCATAAAGCATCAGCGCCTCGTTCACTTGATACTGGAACGTGGAATTCGCCGAGTATTCGACGCCGGTGAACTGGTTGTTGGTCGGGATATACCAGCTGTTCTGGTACATCTGCCGCCGCCAGACGAAGTTCGTGGTGTTGCGCAGCTTGTCCGACAGCAGGGTGCCCACTTCGAGACCGGACCCGAAGCTGCCGTAGTAGGGAACGTCGTTGACCCAGATGTAGCCCACCGTGCCGAACGGCTTCAGGCTGACATCCTGGAAAATGCCCTGGAAGGCCTGGAAGCGCGGGCCGGACGTCAGGTCTAGAATCGACACATTCGCCGCCTGGATCTGGAACTGGCGGTTGAGATAACCCGAGAGCTGGGTCTCGAGCTGGCCGCGGTTGTTCTGCCCGAGATCATAGGTATGGCGCACGAAGCCCGAGGTCACGGCCCCCCAGTCAGCGGTGCCGAGCCCCGCCTGGTTGAGATTCGCGGTCTGCCCGAACAAGCGGACGCTGGAAGTCGGCGGGCCGAGATTTGCGTTCGATTGATAACGCATGCCGGCGAAGATCTCGCCGCTGAACCGCGACTTGGCCAGGCGCTTCTCCGACTCGGCCAGGAATTGCTCGGCGCGAGCCTTGACGTCGGGTGGAAGCGACGCCGACTTGAGTGTCATCTCGAAATAGGTTCGGGCCACTTCGAACGAGCCCAACCGATAATAGAGCACGCCCAGCTCGAGGCGGACGCGCGGCAGGTCCGGGTCCACCACCAGCATGCGTTCGAGGGCCGAGATCGCGCCTTCGAGATCGCCCGTCTTCGACGCGATCATGGCGAACTTGAACAGCACGTCGAGATCGGACGGCTTCTTCAGCATCTCCTGGAAGGCCGCGTCGTACTCGGCCTCGTCCGCCGCCGAAACGGCTGCGGTCTGCGCGAGGGCCGTCGATGCGCCTGACACGACAGCACCGATGCTGCCGGCCAAGAGCACAGCAAAGAGGCTCGCGCATCGTCCGAACCTACTCACGATGATTCTCCCCCCGTTTCCCGTTCGTGCGGGAACGTCTGCTCAGAGAGAATGAAGCAGGAGGGGTGCTAGATCAACCAACTCCGAGCGACGAGTGCCCAGGCGATTAAAGGGCCGGCGCGAGCGGCACGCATCCGCAAGACCATGCGGCGGTACTGACGATCTCCAAGGGCCGTCACGAACCGCTCTTGCTCGCGGATCATCGCAGTGAGCATGCGGTCAAGCATGAGCGAGTAGGTATTCCCCCAGTTGCGGCTCGACAGATGGAGCCTGCCCCCCAGCACCGGATTGTCCGCCGCGCCGTTACGGCCGTGGAGACGGTAGGCATAGAGCGCGTCGTCGATCAGCAGGGAGCCCGCGACCATCTGGGCCATGACGACCAGGTAGAAATCCATGTGCAGACGGAACGCTTCGTCGTCCTCGGGAAAGACTAGATTGACCAGTGAGCGACGGAACATCATCGACGAGGTGCTGACCCAGACCCAGTGCACCACGCGTTTTGTGTAGAGGCGGTAGGGCGTGTGGCCTTGCCAGGCGGCCGTGCCGCGCGCCGTATCGAGATTCGGAACGCGGCTCGCGTCGAGTGGCACGAACGCCTGGTCGCGATCGGCGCGGGCGCGGTCCTTGCCGAACCAGTACATGCCGCCGGCGATCAGTTCGTCCTGTCCGTTTATCAGGCGCGCGTTGCAGGCGGTGAAGCCCACCGCGTAACTCTCGTTCAGGTGCGCGGCGAGATGGCGTTCGAGGAAGTCGGGGTTCCAGAGATCGTCGGAATCGAGGAAACAGACGAACATCGCGCTCGTCTCGGCGAGGCCGCGGCGCGTGGCGCCGGTCTGTCCGACATTCTTGTCGAGACGGATGTGCCGAAAGCGGGAGTCTGCAAGCTCTGCGAGCGCCTGCTCCACGACCGCGACCGAATCGTCGGTCGAGGCGTCGTCGACGATGACACACTCGAAGTCGCGCAACGTCTGCTGCGCGACCGAGCGGATGGCGGCGGCGATGTAGTCACGGCAGTTGTAGCACGTGACGACGACCGAGATGCGCGGAAGCCTGGCTTCGGTCACTTCGCCGGTCCGAGGAAGTCGAAGTCGACGCCTTCGTCGGCCTGCAGCACGGTCTTGAAGAACAGGCCGGTGTAGCCGCGGTCGCTGCCGGGATGGGGGGGCGGCGCCTTCCAGTCCTTGCGGCGCGCCGCCAGGGTCTTGGCATCGACATGCAGTTCGAGACGGCGCTTGGGCACATCGAGCGTGATGCGGTCGCCGGTCTTGACCAGCGCGAGCGGGCCACCGACGGCGGCCTCGGGCGCGACATGCAGCACGATGGTGCCGAACGCCGTGCCGCTCATGCGCGCATCGGAGATGCGGATCATGTCCTTCACGCCCGCACGTGCAAGCTTCATCGGGATGGGAAAGGATCCCGCCTCGGGCATGCCGGGCGCGCCCTTGGGGCCGGCGTTGCGCAGCACGAGAATGTCCTCGGCGTTCACATCGAGATCAGGATCGTCGCCGCGCGCCGCGAGATCCTCCAGGGAATCGAACACCACGGCGCGGCCGGTATGGGTCATCAGCGCGGGCGAGGCGGCCGCGTGCTTGATGACGGCGCCGCGTGGCGCGAGATTGCCGCGCAGCACGGCCATGCCGCCGGTCGGTTTGATCGGATCCTTCGATGTGCGGATCACCGTCTGGCCCGGCACGATCTCGGCGGCGTCGATGACCTGCTTCAGCGTCTTGCCGGCGACCGTCCTGCACTTCTCGTCGAGGTTCTTGCGGATCTCCTTCATCAGGCGCGAATTGCCGCCTGCCCAATGGAAGTGCTCCATGTAGTGATCGCCGGACGGCTTCAGGTCGACCAGCACCGGCACGTTGCGGCCGATCTCGTCGAACTCCTCCAGCTCGATCTCGATGCCCAGCCGGCGTGCCACGGCGGTGAGATGCACCAGGGCGTTGGTCGAGCCGCCGATCGCCTGGAGCACGGTGAGGGCGTTGCGGAAGGCGGCCTTGGTCATGATCTCGCTGGGCTTCGGGCCCTGCTTCACGGCCATTTCGGCCGCGAGTCGGCCGGTCTGCTCGGCGATGCGCAGCCGATCGGAATGTGTGGCGGGGATCGACCCGCTGCTCGGCAGGCCCATGCCCAGCGCTTCGACGATGCACCCCATCGTGCTGGCGGTGCCCATCACCATGCAGGTGCCCTTGGTCGGGGCGAGCCGCTCGCTCACCTTCTCGATATCGGACTCCGAGAAGGTGCCGGCGCGATACTGACCCCACAGGCGGCGGCAGTCGGTGCAGGCGCCCAGCACCTCGCCCTTGAAATGGCCGACCAGCATCGGTCCCACCGGCAACACGACGGCCGGACGGTCGGCGCTGGCCGCGGCCATGAGCTGGGCCGGCAGGGTCTTATCGCAACCACCGATCAGTACGACGGAATCCATCGGCTGGGCGCGGATCATCTCCTCGGTGTCCATCGACATGAGGTTGCGCAGGAACATGCTGGTGGGATGGGAGAAGCTCTCGTGGATCGAGATGGTCGGGAAGACCATCGGCAGCGCGCCAGCCAGCATGACCCCGCGCTTCACCGCCTCGATCAGGTCGGGCACGTTGCCATGGCAGGGATTGTAGTCGGAGAAGGTGTTGGTGATGCCCACGATCGGCCGGTCGAGCGCATCGTCGGAATAGCCGCCGGCCTTGATGAAGGCCTTGCGCAGGAACAGCGAGAAGCCCGCATCGCCGTAGGTGGCGAGACCCTGACGCAGCCCGGTTTCCTTCTTCGGTGCAGCCTTCGACGTCCGGCGCTTGGCAGTTGCCATCTCAATTTCTCTCCCTGGAATGCTGCATTTTGTCAGGTCGGCCCATCGCCGACCAGACCGGCCGCCCAGCCCGCATGCGCCGCGGCGTCGCGACTATCGGCGATGGTCCGCGCGAGTTCGAGCCCCATCAGAGCCCCGAACTTGAAGCCGTGACCCGAGCATGGCGACATGGCCCACCCCTTGGCACCCGGCTTCTCCACGATGAAACGCTCGTCATCAGTGACGCTGTAGAAGCAGACCTTGAGATTTCGGATGGTCCAGCGCTCGAAACCATCGAGCAGGCTGCGGCAGCGGTCGAGCAGGGCGCTCATTTCACTTTCCTGCGCATGGCGGCCTGCGGCTGGGTCCCCGGTGCGGCTGAATTCGTGGTCGCCGACCTTCATGCCGCACCCTCGGACAGGCGGCACCAGGTAGAGGCCGACATCGCCGGTCTTCTCGATGATCATCGGGCCTTTCGCCCAGGCCGCGCGCTGGTCCTCTGGCAGATCGAAATAGACAACCACCTGGCGCGAGGGCACGACGCGGGCGCCGAGCGCGGGGAGGAGCCGGGGCGCCCAGGCGCCGGCCGCCACCACCACGACATCGGCGCCATGGACCGCGCCAGCCTGCGTGACGATGCGGCCGCTTTCGAGATCGACCGACCGAACAGGCGTGTTGGTGTGAAGCCGCACACTGGCCTGCCTGCCGAGATGGCGCACGAGCGCGGCCACGATGTCCTGCGCCAGCAGCACGCCGCCCGTGTCAATCCAGAAGGCGCGCTCGAGGCCCTTCGTATCGAGCAGGGGAAAGCGGCGTGGCAGGTCGGCCATTGAAAGCTCGGTCATCGGCCGGCCGATCGAGGCGAGGGCGGCAGCCGACCGTTCCGCCCAGTCGGCGCCGTTGCCGCTCAAGGCGAGCGTCCCGGTCGGTTCGTAAAGGGTTTCTCCCAGGTCGGCCCACAGCAGGTCCCAGGCGGCATAGGCCTCGTCGATCATTCGGGCGTAGCCGACATGGGTGCCGTAGGGATGGCGGATCAGGCGATGCTCGTCCATCGAGGAGGCCAGCATGTTGGGCAGCGCGCCCTGCTCGAACAGTTCGACCTCGTGACCTTGGCGCGCCAATGCCCAGGCTGTCGCAAGCCCCATAATGCCGCCACCGACAATGATCGCTTTCATGCGCGTCCCTGCTTTAAGGGGCATTTAGACCCCCTCTGGAAGGTGTTGCAAATGCGGCCGCCATGCGCGTTGATGCCGCCGGCACTTCCACAACCGCGAACTAGTCGAAGGAACGAACATGGCAATGACCATGCTGCAGATGGCCGGGGCGCAACCGACGCCCGCTACCATGGCCGACGGTATCCTGCTGATCATCGATGCACAGAGGGAATACACGGATGGCTTGCTGCCGCTGACCGGGGTGCAGCCCGCGATCGACGCGCTGGCGGTGCTGCTCGAGAAAGCCCGAGCGGCGGGAGCCCCTGTGGTCCATGTGCGCCACCAGTCGAAGGGCAAGGCGTTCAATTCCAGCTCGACGGGCTATGAGATCGTGAAGGAGCTGACGCCGCGGGACGGCGAAGCGATCATCGACAAGGGCATGCCGAACTCCTTCGCGGGGACCGACCTCGCCACGCAACTTGCCGCGATCGGACGCAAGAACCTGATCGTCGGCGGCTTCATGACCCATATGTGCGTTTCGGCGACGGTGCGGGCGGCAACGGATCAGGGCTTCATGAGCACCATTGCGGCCGACACGGTCGCAACGCGCGACCTGCCCGATGCCACGGGCGGTGACACGATCGCCGCGGATGTGATCAACAGGATCACGCTTGCGGCCCTGTCCGACCGTTTCGCCTGGATCGTGCCGTCGGCCCGGCAGATCGCCTGATCAAGTTCGCCGTCGATGATGACGGTGGGAGGGAAGAGTTCAGATGCTCTTGCCGCTGACGGTGCTGATGGCGGTGATCGCCGCGACGGCGATCAGGGAGGCGATCAGTGTGTATTCGATGGCGGTGGCGGCCTTGTCGTCCGCCATCAATCGGCGAAAAAAGGACAGCATCGATATCTCCAGATTGAAAAAATGCCCGAGGCTTGCTGAAGCCGCGTTCGGAAAATAGGTAGAGAAATCGTCCTCAAGGTATTGGACCGACACACCGATACAATGTGAGAATTGTATCAAGTTCGTCATGGCGCGCGCCGGGGCGAGCCTCGTGTTATCGTTGAGTCGAGCAAGGAGGGGGCGATCATGAAGTCCATTCTGACAATGGCTTGGACGTCGGAAGATCCGTCCGCATTCGATCTGGCGGCCAAGATCGCGCACAAATTCGGGGCGCGACTGATCGGCCTCGAGCCACCGTCCTATGGGGTCATGAGCATGGCCTGGGCCGATGCCGGCATGGGCGCCCCGATCGGCGGCGGCCTGGCCGAGGATGCCGAGGAGCGCCAGCGTGTGTCGGCGGTCAAGCAGGCCTTCGACGAGCGCACCGCCGGTCTTGTCGCCGAATGGCGTTCGTCCGACGACAGCGGGCCGACGGCGATCGGCACGATCGGCCGGGCCTATGATCTCATCGTGCTACCGCAGCCCGGCGCGCTGCCGAAGATGCCGGAAAGCGTCTTCGAGACCGCCCTGTTCGACTCGGGCCGCCCGGTCCTCGTTGTGCCGCCCGGCTTCAGCGGTATGGTCGGAAAGCGCATCCTGTTCGCGTGGAACGGCTCGACCGAAAGTGCGCGCGCGATTTCTCTCGCCATGCCGGTCCTGAGCGGCGCCGAGGCGATCGAGGTTCTCAGCGTCGAAGGCGCGATGGTTCCGGGCCCGACCGCTCTTGAGATCGCCGAGTCGCTGAAGAGCCACGGTCTCAACGTGACGGGGCAGCACGTGAAGCCCGGCGCCAAGTCGGCCGGCCAGACCATCGTCGAGCGGGCCCAGGCGCTGGGTGCCGACCTGATCGTGAAGGGCGCCTACACGCAGAGCCGGCTGCGCCAGATGATCTTCGGCGGGGTCACCCGCGATCTCATCCTGACGTCGCCGATTCCGGTACTCTTCTCCTACTGAGCCAGACAATCCGCCGCCGGTGATATGCCGGCGGCCGTGCTAGAACGCGCCGCATGACGGCTCGCTCGACCGACTCCCGAGAATTGCTGTGGGGCCGCACGCTGGCGCTGGTCGCGGTCTTTCTCGCCGTGGCTGCGGCGCTGGCTTTCGGCCTGCCGAATGCCGACCGAACTGCCCTGGCGCGGCCAACGATCGCGGAGAAGCTCATCCTCTTGCGTGCAGAGCGCGCAGAGTTGCAGGCGCGCGCCGACAGCCTGGCGCGGCTCGAGTTGCTTCAGTCGTTCCGCGTCTCGAGCCTGCTGTTCGACGCGCTGGCGGCCCGTTACGAAGCCGAGCGCGAGCAACCCTTCGATCTGCTTCCGGAAGCGCGGCGGGAGGTCTTCGCGCGGCTCGATGCCGTTAATACGGCCTTGCGCTTGGCAATCGACCGTCCCCGCGCTGCGGGAAGGGCGGAAGCCGTCTCGCAGGCAGCGAGCGGCATACCCGCCGACCTCGAGCGGATGGCGTCCGTCGAGCTCTCGCCGGTCATCCTTTCCTACACGCCGATGTTCCTGGCGCCCCGCAAACAGACGGATGAGGCCGTTCGTTCGCTGGGTGCGTCGTCCACGCCGCCACCCGAAGGCGCCTTGCGAGATCCCGGCGAGGGCAAGGGCGGAGCGGGGACGTCACCGGACGGCGACGATCCCACGGTCGAGATCGAGATACTGGGTCTGCGCCTTGCGTCGGGCCCGACGCCGCCTGTGCTGACGATCGGCTCATGGCGCGGCGAGGCCACGGTGACGCCCGAACGGCTGCGGTTCGTCGTGCCGCGCAGTGCCTTGCCGGCCGACGCCACACACGTACGGTTCGCGGCAGGATCGCTGTTTCTGCGTTATGCCTCCCGCACCCTGGTGTTCCAGGTGCTTTTCGCCTCGATTCCGGAAAAGCCGGGGGCATTCGCCCTGGATCAGAAGGTGCAATCCGCCGTGCCGGAGTCGAACACGCTGGTGTCTCCGGAGATCCTGGCGCGCGCCCCGGCAGGTCAGACACGGACCGTGAGACGTTGCTTCGATCCGCCTCCAGGGTGGAGATTCGACAAGAACAAGCGGCGCATCGTCATCGTGGAGCGGCTCGGCTGGCTCGACGACATTCCGGACGAAACGATGAACGGCGGTTCGGTCGAGTTCGTACGCGAGGATCGTCCCGGCCAGATCTGTATCGCCGTCGTTGCGAAGGCGGCGACGAAGGAGGCGAGCAGCGCCACAATCGGCCGCTTCGAGGCGACGCTGGTGCGCGACGTTGCGGTGGATCGCGTGGTGCGCAGCGGGATTCGCACCCTCGGCTGGAACGAGCCGGTCCCGCTGCCATTCGAGCCGGGGATGGCCGAATGGAAACTCTATGTCCGCCTGTTCGATGAGATCGATCGCGAGTTCGAAGGCAAGGCTGGTGGAGCGGAGGTTCCGTCCGGCCTGTCGTTCCTGCGCATCGCGATCGATGGCGACGTCAGCCTGACGCTCGAGGCCGACACTACGGGGTTCCGCTAACGGCCCCGGGCCTCGAGGCGCATGCGTCTCTTGCCGGTTTCGTCATTGAGGTCGAGCGTCGTGCCGGAGACCTGCGCGGTCCTGACCGACCCCAATGCCGCGACGAAGCTCTTCTCGATCGCGGTCTCCGCCGGAGCGCAGGCCATCAGGGTCATCGGGCCAGGCGTGAAGCGGAGACCCGCCGGATCGAGAACATACTCGCCTTCCAGTGTGTTGCAGCCCGTCGAGGCGGTGAACTTGCCGAGATCGTCCAGCCGCATCAGCGGCCGCCGGCGCCAGTCGTCGAAGGCGGGACGCTCGCCGTCGAGCTCGACAAGCCGCCACTCGGTGTCGCGCAAAGCCGAACCGCGCGCTGCCAGCGCCGGACAGGCGCCGTTGCGCTTGAGACCGAGGAAGCGATCCACGGTGACGGAGTTGTTGCCGTCGAACCCGCCGATGATCTCGGCGTAGAGGAACGTTTCACGGGAGGGCGTGGCGTCCACCCACGCCTTTTCCAGATCCGGCTCGGCGCCGCCGGGGGCGACGCCATAGATGCGGCCGACCAGGCACGGGGCGAACAAGCCCCCGTCCTGGGCGTCGCGATACATGCCGATGAGCTTGAATCGGCCGTCGATCGGGTCGGTGGCAGCGGCCTGCAGTAGCTCGGTGCCATTCTCGGCGATCAACTTGTCCACGCCGGTCTCGCGGAACGACCGGCGGCTGCCTGTGCCGCCGCGCAGAACCAGCCGCACACCGCCTTCGACCTCCTGCGCCCACTCGCCGAGATCGAGAAGAGGTTCCGCCGCTCCGTCGCGCTTCTCGCGGAGCCGGAACGTTCCGTCGGGAAACAGGGTGACGGTGAGCCCGCCGCCCGCATAGGTCCGCGGCGGTTCACCGGGCCGGCCGGCGGCGTGACAGCGCATCGAGCGACCGGCGGCAGTGAGCGTCACCTCGCGGCCGCGGCCGCGCAGTTCGTAGTAGGAATCCGAATAGGCGAAACCGGATCCCGAGGGCACCCGGGACAGTTCGATATCGGGCTGACCGGGCATGCGCAGCGTCGCAAGCTCGCCGTCCCTCGAAAAGGAAGACGCGAAGTCCATGCCGCCCGGACAGGAATACATCACATCGCCTTGGGGCACCGGCAACGGTGCGGGCCTAGGATCCGACGGCGAGACCTGCGCGGCGGCCGGAGCCGCGGCCAGCAGGAGGAGGAGCAGGGAGAGTCGCTTCATGGCGTCGACTCCGGGATGCGGCCGTCGGCGGACAGCAACACGGCGATCGGACGGGTCGTCTCGAATTGAGCGAGCACGATAAGCGCCACTACCATGATGGGCACGCACAGGAACATGCCGACGACGCCCCAGATCGTGCCCCACACGATCAAGGAGACGATGACGACCAACGGCGAGAGATTGAGAGAGCGCCCCATGATCGCCGGCTCGATGACGTTGGCCGTCACGACCTGGATCGAGCCGAATACCAGCAGGACGATGAGGAAGGGCGTGAGATTGTCGAACTGGATCAGGGTGAGGAGTGCCGGTGCGATGATGGCCATTATCGAGCCCACGGTTGGGATGTAATAGAAGAAGAACACCATGACGGCCCAGAAGCCCGCGAAGTCGACACCGACCGAGGACATGACGACATAGGCGAGTGCCGAGGTCGCCGTCGCGAGCGTGGTCTTGATGCGGATATAGATGCGGATCTCGCGGTCGATGCGGGCGAGCACGGCCAGCACGCGCGCCTCTTGGCCATCGCCGTGAAAAATGGCGCCGAGCTTGCGCTTGAAGTGAACCTGCTCGACGAAGAGGAACAGCGTGTAGATCAGGATGAGCCCGGCGATGCTCACCACTGAGGCGGCAGCGGTTGCGACGCTGCCCAACGTCTCGGCGAGGCTGATGCGCGCGACAAGTTCCGAGAGGGTCGGTGCCTGCTCGATGCCGATCAGCGGGGTGACCTGCTCAATAAGATGCGTCAGCCGGATTTCATAGGACGGCACCGCCGCCACGACAGCCTGCACATTTAGGCCGATCGTTCGTCCCACGACCCAGAACAGCCCACCGATCAGCAGGACAGCAACGGCCAGCGCCAGCGGCTGCGGCAGGCGCACCCCCCCGAACCGCGGCTGGCTGAAGGTGTCTGCCAGCGAATCGATCATGTACCAGAGCACGATGCCCAGCACGAACGGCAGCAGGAGCCCGCGGCCGGCGACGAGCAGGGAAATCGTCGCGGCGATCACGATGGCCCACAGAGCGGCGCGTTGCAGCGTCATGCCGATACTATAGCGGCTGTCGCTTGCACTTGGGAGGCGGGGTCAGCGGCGATTGAGGCCTGAGCCGCGACCGAGCATCGCGCGACCGCGTTCGGTCAGCTCGACCCTGCGCTCGCCGACGTCGCCCCCGCACTGACGCACCAAGCCTTCCGCGCGTGCATCTTCCCACATCGGGAACCGCGGGCAGGAACTCTGCCAGGCATCGAGCACGTCGTCGCGTCGGCGCGGCCGGGCCGCCACCCACTCGAGGAACTGGATCATGATGAGGTCGGGGCTGGCCGACATGGCGCCGCTACCGGAAACCGCAGGCCTGCGCCGTGGCGCCCACCGTCGCCCAGCGCTGGTTTTCGCGGAAGCAGCCATTGCTCCACACGCCCGTAAAGACCTGGCCATCAGGCCCGCCGGACTTGGTGCCCCAGCCATTGGCCTGGTCATTCGACCATTCACCTTCATAGCGCGACCCATTGGCCCATACGCGCACACCGCGTCCCTGCATCTTGCCGTTGACGAAGTCACCCTCGTAGCGGCCGCCGTCGGCGAAGAACAGCGTGCCGCGGCCGGTCCGCTGGTTGTCGCGAAAATCGCCGATGTAGCGGTCGCCGTTGGTCCAGACGTACATGCCATGACCTTGTGGGCGCCCCTCGCGAAACTCGGCGATCAGGCGGGCCCCGCTCGGAAACACATAGGTTCCCTTTCCGTCGCGTTCTCCGGCCTTGAACTCACCTTCGTAACGGGCCTTGTCGGCATAGGTGAGCTTGCCCTGGCCCTCATACAGGCCATCCTTCATCTCGCCTTCGTAGCGATCCGTGGGGACGCCATTGCGAGTCCACTGCAGGGTGCCCTTGCCCTGCGCCAGGCCGAACTCGCAGGCGCCGGACCAGCTGATGCCGACGTCGGGCGCCGCGTTCATCATCACGACGCCGCAGCCCGTCTTGGCATCCTTCACCTCGTCGCTGGCAGGCGGAGGCTGACCGGGCGTGGGTGCGATGGGGAGCTGACGGGGAGGCGCGATACTGCCTAGCTCCGGCACCGGCCGTGACGTCTGGGCTGCCGTGGGAAGGGCGACCGACGTGGCAAGGAGAGTGAGGGCTAGAAGCGAGCGACGCATGTGGCCGGAGTTTAGCACTCCCGGTCGGTATCGTCTTTCTCGGCGTCCTTGCCCGCTCTCTTCGAAGCATCATCGTTCCCGGCCGACTTCTTGTTCGCGCTCAGCCCCAGCTTCCGCTCGAGAGCGTAGAGGAGGCTCATGACCACCAGGATCAGGAATGTGCCCAGGCCGGCGATCTGCCAAAGGCCGAAGCCGGAGGACAGACCGACCGCTCCGGCCAGCCACATGCCGGCGCCGGTCGTAAGGCCCTGCACTTCACCACGTGTGAAGAGGATTGAGCCCGCGACCAGGAATGCAACGCCCGCCGTCACGGCTTCCACCGCGCGAAGCGGATCGCTGGCGGTCTGCCGGCCCTCGAAGGCGTTGGAATGGGAAATCTCTACGGTGAGAATGCCGAACGTGGCGGCGGCAACACAGATCAGGATGTGCGTACGCAGGCCCGCTGGCCTTGCCTGCCATTCTCGCTCGAAGCCGATGAGCGCACCCAGCAGCGCGGCGAAAAGGAGCCGCGCTGCAATGACGGGAAAGGGCAGGAAAGTGGGGTGGGCGATCTCGTCTACGAGCGCCCCCATCTTCAGGAGGCGTACTTGAACTCGGGCAGAGCCTTGAGCGAATCCTTCGTTGCGCCGGGCAACACGATCTTCTTGCCGTCGGTTCGCATCTGCTCATACGGAAGAGCGATCAGCTTGTCGCCGATGCCGAGAAATCCGCCGACCGAAAGCACCACGAACGGCGCCTTTCCGTCGGGGCCGACGATGATCTCATCCACCTTGCCGACAGTGTCGCCGGCGTCGTTGACGACCGAAGAGCCGATGACCTTGCTGGCGCGGTAGCCGGTCGAGACCTTGACGACGTCGACCTTGGTGAGCTGGATGGTCTGAGGGGCGCCCTGCGCTGAGACGAGGACCGGCACCGACAGGGTGAAGGCGGCGGCAAGGGCGGCGGGGACAAGAAGGTTACGCATTGTGTGGCTCCATGAGAGGGGTGGGTCCTCAACGAGCCATGTTCTTTCGCGTTCCCGAGGGGCCCAAAAGATCGGGGCGCGGCCCTGTGATCAAGGCGTGAAGTTGTGGGTCCAGCCGTTCTGACGCCTTGTGTCGACCTGGGTGAACAGACGCCTTTGATATTGGGAGCCGCAGTTGTTGGTGCGGATCGTGAAGGCCTGCGGACTGACGCAGACTGGGACGGTGCCGGTCCACTCCCGCCCCGTCGATTTGTCTTGGGCGTAGACCAGATAGCGGTCGTACTGGAGAGGACCCGCCCAGAGGAGCGTGCAGGCATTCGGCGGTAGCTTGTACCAACCTTCTGAAATGACGATCTGGCCGATGGCGTCACTTGCGCCCGTATCCAGAGCCTTCGCCACTTCTATTTCTCTAAGCGAAGGATTGCAGACCCGAAAGCCCGTCTCCGAACGCTGTTGAGCAGCCGCACCGGCCGCCCCAGAGACGGCAAGGAGGAGAGTGATCGAAAGGAATTTCATCCAGAGTACCTTATTCGCTGCGGAGTGTGCGACGTCCTCCGACGCTATGCAAAGCGATCTCGGCTCGCGCGCAGCCTTCGGATGAAAATATAAGTATTTGATTGGAAAGGATTTTCCTAAAAATCGGTCGCGATGGAACCTTTCCACTGTGGCTGGGGTGCCACAGTCCGGGCAACAATGAGTCGATGACGCCTTACTGAGTGGCGCGCTCAGGGGCAGGTCAGGTACATTCTCCTCGTTGTCGTGACGAATTTTTCGCCCCGCCTTTTCGCGTTGGGGCTGTGCAAGTAAGGGAGATATCTCATGAAGAAGGCTCTTCTGGCGGCCGCCGCCATTGTCGCGCTGCCGGTGGCGGCGCAGGCGCAGGCCCCGCAGCCGGGTCTGTACATTGGTGCCGAAGGCGGCATCAACTGGCTGACGAACTTCACGGCCAACACGAACATCCCGGCGTTCCCGACGGTGAACGTGACCCCGCAGCTCGGCTGGATGGCCGGTGGCGTGATCGGCTACGACTTTGTCGGTCCGCGCGTTGAGTTGGAAGGCATCTATCGCTGGAACCCGACGAACGTCGGCGTCCCGGGCACGGCCGTGAACAACCAGGTCGGCCAGCTGGGCATCATGGCGAACCTGCTGTACGACTTCATGCCGGGTTCGGTCATCACCCCGTACATCGGCGCTGGCGCCGGTCTGGGCCTGGTCGACGGCAACTCGTCGCTGTCGAGCACGGTGTTCGCCTATCAGGGCATCATCGGTCTCGGCTGGAACGCCGACACGAACTTCCGCGTGAACCTGGACGGCCGTTACTACGGCACGTCGAACCCGACCGTGAACGGCGTGGGTTGGACGAACAACAACTTCAGCGTCATGCTGGGACTGCAGCTCAAGTTCGGTTCGACGCCGGCCGCCCCGCCGCCGCCGCCGCCGGTCGTTGCGCCGCCGTCGTTCATGGTGTTCTTCGACTGGGATCGCTCGAACCTGTCGGCTCAGGCTCTGAACACGATCAAGCAGGCTGCCGGCGCCTACAAGGCGAAGGGTAACGCCCGCATCACGGCGACGGGTCACACCGACACGTCGGGCACCGAGGCCTACAACATGGCGCTGTCGCTGCGTCGTGCGAACGCCGTCAAGGACGCCCTGGTTCGCGAAGGCGTGCCGGCGACCGCGATCGCGGTGGTTGGCCGTGGCGAGCAGGGCCTGCTGGTCCAGACCGGCCCGAACGTCCGCGAGCCGCAGAACCGCCGCGTCGAAATCGTCATCCAGTAAGCTGGACGACCCGAAACAAGGAAAAGGCGGCCCGATGGGCCGCCTTTTTCTTTGTCTTTGCACCTCCAGCATTCAGGATAGGTTCGGCACTGACGACAAGGTGTCAGTCCCTGTAGTGGGACCGTTTCGGATAACTGAGCGATATTTGCTTTGTCGATGCGATAGAAACCCAACAGACCAACCGCACATCCACCGGCCATGGCCTCGACGTTCGCCCGTCCCCTTCGCACTACCCCGCGCCTCGACTATTCGTTGCTGCGGCGTGCTGCGTTCGGCTTCGGACTCCTCTTTCTCCTGATCTCCCCTGCCTCCCCGGATCCGCTGGCCCTGGGTGTCGGAGCCTTCACGCCCTGGCTCATCCTTCGGCTCGTGAGCACGCCCACGATGCCGCTCGCGATTGTCTACTATCTTCTGTCTCAATGGCTGCAGGTGTTCGCTCGCGCCTTTCTTGCTCTGGTCGACGGCGAACCCATGGCCCAGAGCATCTCCGGACCTTGGGTCGTAAACGCCTACTGGTACATGCTTGCGTCGACGGTAACTTTGGCGGTCGCCTGCAGGCTGGTTCTGGGAAGGATCGCGCCTCCTGATCAGGAGAACTGGTCGGCGCACCTGGCTTGGCGCCCCATCGACATTTTCCTGATCTACCTTGGGTCGAACCTGATCACCCAAGTGGCCGGACTGACGCTGGGCGGCGGTCTGTTCCAGTTCTTCGAGGCCATCGCGCGCTTCAAGATCGTCGCGGCGTTCCTGCTGTTCACATCTGTCATGCAAACCGGCCGCGGTTGGGGGTTCCTGTTCGCGGTCGTGGCGGTCGAAATCGGTTCGGGAATGACCGGCCTGTTAGGCGATTTTCGGGGCGTTTTCGTGTTCCTCGGCACGGCGGCGCTGGCCACCCACATCAAGTGGACGGGACGGACGAGCGGCTATGCCTTTCTGGCGAGCTTCGCGCTGGTGGCTCTGGCCTTGTTCTGGACATCTGTGAAGACGGAATATCGTGACTACGCCACCGGCGGGTCGGAGTCGCAATCCCTACAGCTCTCCCTGTCCGATCGAGCCGAATACATGCTGGGGCGGGTGGCGGGTGTCGCAGACACGGATTGGGGCGTGGCCTCTAAGGCGCTCCTCGAAAGGCTGGCCTACGTCGACATAACTGGCCTCGTCATCAATGTAGACCTCGCGGGTGCCGAGCAGTCGTCGATGCGGCAGTGGAAAGATGCCTTCAGCCATGTCCTCCGTCCTCGCTTCCTGTTTCCCGACAAGGAAGCCCTCTCAGATACCGAAGTCTTCATTCGGCTGACCAAGGCCGATCTTCTGGAGAATATGCGCGGCGGCACCTCGATCAGTGTCGGCTACATGGCCGAAAACTACGTCGATCTGGGATTCCCCGGAATGCTTGGCGGCGTCTTCGCGGTCGGCCTGCTCGTTGCCCTAGTCATCCGGTTCTTCTTCGCGTTCGACGTGCCGTGGATGGTGCGTCAGGGTTCGGCACTCGCTTACGTGTATGCGATATGTGCCAGTGGCCTGGAAGTGTCCCTGCCCAAGCTTCTCGGCAGTTCCCTGACCTTCGCCGTCGCCTACGGGCTGATCCTGAAATTCGCCTTTCCGGTCGGGCAAAGGTGGCTGGATCGTCGGTCACGCCGCGCCTCCGGTCCTGAAGCGTCGCTTCGTCGGGGCAATGGCCTGCCCCGTCGCGGCGGCGGCCCAACCTAGCGTAGACGGCTGGTGCGGCATCGGCCGGCGTCGACGAGAGGCGATCGGGGCTCAGCGATGCCGGCTGACCACCCGAACGAGCGCCTGCGCGGCGCCCTCAAGAGTACGGCCTGCTGCCGGTGGCAATCCGCCTTCCTCGAAGGCCGCGATTATTGATCCGTGTACGTAACTCTTGCGACAGACGGTTGGGGTGTTGGCCAAGTGGTTGGCCGCCGCTTCAATGGCGTCGTGCAACACGGCGCGGCGGGCGCGCTTGCTCTCCACCGAGGATGCGGCCGCAAGGGCCTTCATGACGCCCGCAGAAGCGACGAGGGTGCGGAAATCCTTAAGCGATATCCGCACCCCGGAGACCTCGCGAAGGAAGGCATTCACATCCGCTGCTCTCAACACGTGCAGGGCGCCGTCCGCGTCGCGATACTGGAACAGACGCCGGCCGGGCAGGGTTAGAAGGCTTTGGCAGGCGGCGGCAAGAATGCGGTCGTGGACCTCGCGCGCCACCATCTTCGCGCCTTTGCCTCGGAAATTGAGGCTAACCCTTTCTCCCTCGACCCGCACGTTGGACTTGAGGAGCGTCGTCGCGCCCCGTGTCCCGCGCTCACGCGCGTAAGCGTCGCTGCCGGCACGTAACGCCGTCTTCGAGACGAGATAGACGACGGCAGCCGCGGCCTGCCGGACGCCCGGCCTGTCCGCGCGCAGAAGGCGCCGGACCGCGCGGCTGATCAGGGGCAAGGACTTGGCGATGTTCACGAGCTTGTGCGCCTTCAGTGCTTCGCGAACCTGAAGCCAATCTGGATGGTACCGGTATTGCAGGCGACCGGCAGCATCCTCGCCGACCGCTTGCAGATGAAAGGTAGGGTCCGGCGCGTAACGCACGTTGGCGTATGCCGGCGGCATGGCGAGCGACTTCAACCGCGCGACCGTGGGAGCGTCCTTGATTGTTCCGCCGTCGATCCCAACGAAGCGAAAGCCCTTGCCGCAGCGCTGCCGTCGTAGAAGCAGCATCGCCGGAGTGCCGCGCGTCAATCCGTGTATGCGCATCAGCTGCGCCGTCGCTGAAACCTGAGGCATGCGCGCCAAACGGATCGAAGTCGCGATCGTTGCAGCAACTCTTGGAACAGAAAACCGTTGCAGAGCAACTGCGTTTGAAGGCGGCGCCTCGGAGGACAGACGTAATGAAGGAGATCGGCGTTTGCGGCGAGCATGCCGGAAGGCCCGATAGGCGAGAGCCTTTGGCCGAGCGCAGCCCGTCGGGTGCGAACGGTCTGCGGGTCCTCCCGCAAGTCATCGTCGACACCTACAACGAGGAACTCCGCGACGAGGAAGGGTTTGTGGGGGATCGCGCCAGCGGTCGCGCGTTCGGCGCAATTCTGGATGATTGGCGGGAGCGCGTTGCGGCATCCTTGGATGAGGATCCTTTCGGCGACACACCGACTGGCCGCATCGCCAGACCGACTCTCGACAAGGTTCTGACGGGGACAGATACGGTTGCAGCAGGCCTCGTACATACTGCCATCGAGGAGTTTGCTCATGAACTCGCGACGGTTGTGCGCCGTTTCCTTCGCCTCGAGGGATGGCGGCACACCGAGCGGATCGTGATCGGTGGCGGGTTGAGTTCGAGTCATATCGGCCAGCTTGCCACGGGGCGCGCCCAGGTCCTGCTCGCCGGTGAAGGTGCGTCCTTGGAGCTGGTGCCGATCGGCAATCATCCGGACGAAGCCGGTCTGATCGGTGCCGCCCAGCTCGCCCCTCCCGGGATACTTGCCGACCACGAGGCCATCCTCGCCGCAGACATCGGCGGCACGAACCTGAGAGTAGGTATCGTTGAACTCGACGGAAAGAACGCCGGTTCGAAGGCTACCGTGTGGAAGATGCAGCACTGGTGCCATCGCGATGATAAGCCAACGCGCGACGAGGCGGTGCGGCACCTCGCCGAAATGACGACCAAGCTCATTCAGCGATCGGTCGAGGCAAAACTCGCGCTTGCCCCGTTCATGGGGATCGGATGTCCAGGACTCATCGACGAGCGCGGCGCGATCCTCAACGGCGGACAAAATCTGCCGGGCAACTGGCAGGAGGACGGCTTCAATCTCGCCACCACCCTGGCCGAACGGCTGCCGCGCATCGACGCTCATGTGCCTGCTGTCGTGATCCACAACGATGCGGTTGTGCAGGGGCTGAGCGAAGTCCCTCGCATGAAGGACGTCGCCCGCTGGGGAGTATTGACGATCGGAACGGGTCTGGGAAATGCACGGTTCACGAACCGTCCGCACGCTTGACGGTTCTCAGATGATCTCGCCGATGATGCGTTGCGTCTTCTCTCGCAGTGCGCCAACGCATTCGCAGGCCCCGCGCTCAAGACCCGCCCGGTCGATTATGGTGATCTTTCCGCGCTGGTATCGGATCAAGCCCGCCTGCTGGAGTCCGTAAGCGATCAGGCTTACCGTCGGCCGCCGCACAGCGAGCATCTGCGCGAGGAAGTCATGCGTCAGGCGTATCACGTCATCGTCGATGCGGTCGCGCACCTGCACGATCCAGCGACAGAGCCGCCGGTCGGCCGTGTGCAGGGCGTTGCAGGCTGCTGTTTGCTGCATCTGAGCCAGCATCACCTCGCTGCTTAGCAAAGCCATCTTGCGAAGCATGGGGCTCTGGCCGATGGCTGTCCGGAAGTCCGCTACGGACATGCGCCACGAAGTGGCGTCGATCTGCACGATCGCGCGCGTGCCCGCCGTATGATTGCCCAGAGCAGAGAGCGATCCGAGAATCGCCTCTCGGCCGAGCGTCGCGGTTTCGATCTCAGCGCCATCCTGCATCATCGCGACCAGCGAGATCATGCCGCTTTCGATGAAGTAGACATGCTCGATTCGCTGCTCGGGTTCCTGAAGGATAGTACCCTGGGACATGCGGTGAAACGCAAGATACGGCCTCAGCCGGTTCTGCTCCGCAGCGGGAAGAGCGGACAGAAACAGATTCCTCGGCTCGAATACAGACGCCACTTCAGTTTCCTCATTCGCCAGGACACTGCGGTGACTCTCACGAGCAGCCTGTTCGTCGGGCTTTGGAAGATCCCGACTGTAGCCACGCGTTTGTTTGTCGGTCGGTTCCGTAACGAACGAAGAAGCGGAAGCAGGGCGTGTGGACATGAATTACCTGTCTAGAAAGGCAAGGCCCGGCCATGGGGCATTCGCCGACCAAGCCGATCGCGTTTGACCGCCGATTCGCTTTCGCCGCCGCGCACCTTAGGCTCGTCCTCAGTGACAGCAGCTTCGGCGTGCCGCATGCCCAACGGGGTCAGTCGTGGTCCGGTCGGCCCATCGTGCAAAAGGCCCAAGAGTTCCAGACGTAAGCGATGGGAGGAGGGAAGCGACACGGCTTGTCCGACGGACAGCGCCCTGAGAAGACGCTGCTCCTCTGCGCTGATCCGCACTTGGGCGGTCGGCATGACTCACGGCTCCTTGGATCCGGGGTGGTGGGGCGCCGGCCCCTCAGGCACCGGCTGGACATGCAACGGGTCCCCTTGATGGGGGTTCCGGCGCCGGATCTAATTGCTCAAGCCTGCCCGCAATCAAGGCCCGTGGAGTTCTGCGGCTTTTATCTGGAGAGCGAGGTACTTCGAGTAAATGCGGCATTGGGCGAATGAACCGCCCTGGAACCACAGGCCCGGTTGAGCGGTGGGTATCCACATGTTCTGCAGTTCCTGAGTGCGGTCGTCGAATCCCCAGATGGGGCCGACCTTGCGCGCGATTTCCAGCCCGAAGACCTGTTCCACGACGTGATCCTGACCCTTGTAACCGGTGGCCAGGACGATCAGGTCGGCGG
Organism: Reyranella sp.; assembly: GCF_965279625.1. GTDB lineage: Bacteria > Pseudomonadota > Alphaproteobacteria > Reyranellales > Reyranellaceae > Reyranella. The sequence goes on along the minus strand of NZ_OZ257251.1, from coordinate 1,760,207 downwards.
AGCGATCGCTGCCGTCCTTCATCGTGAGGCCGGTCGTGGTGAAGGATGCGATGTCGTCGTACTGGATCAGCCCAATCTCGCCCTTCGCCACGAGATCGGAGGCGCCCACGTTGAAATAATAGCCTCCGCCGCGGCTCCGATACTTGAGCGGCCAGCCCGTGCCATCCTCCCCGAATTCGAGCCGGAAGCCCACCCGCTCCAGCGCGTCGAGCAGGGGCGCATCATGTGCCCGCGCCTGATCGGTGAGGATGCAGTGCGCCTTCTTCATCACGCGTAGCGGTACCGAGGCATTGATGAGGTCGCGGTCTTCCAGCGTCGGGCCCTTGCCGTAATAAATCCCGTCATATAGCTGGGCGCCCGGCTCGATGTTGACGATCAGGGTAGGGCTGCGCTGGACGAGGGTGACGTGCGCGCCGTTGCCGTGCAGGTCTTGCGCGATGTCGTGCGCGCTGGTGCCCGTGCCGAAGACATAGACCGGACGGCCCTTCCAGTCCGCGCCGCTTGCGAACTTGCTGGAATGGACCACGGTACCCTCGAAGCGGTCGAGGGTCGGTATCTCGGGAATGTTCGGCGTGCCGCTCACGCTCGTCGCCATCACGATGTGGCGCGGATGCAGCGTACGGTGAACGCCGCCGGCCACATCCATGTCGAGCTCGGCTGTCCAGCGCCTCTCGCTCGCGTCCCACGTTGCACTCTTGAAGGTCGTGCCCGTCCAGAAGTCGATCTCCATCGTCTCGACATAGGATTCGAGCCAGTTCGCGATCTTGTCCTTGGGAATGTATTTAGGCCACGTCTTGGGGAAAGGCAGATAGGGAAAGTGGTTGGAGTGCTTCTGATTGTGCAGCTTCAGCCCGTGGTAGCGCTTGCGCCAGTTGTCCCCGATCCTTGTCATTCGGTCGACGACTAGCGCCTCGACGCCCAGTGCCTTGAGGCGAGCCGCTACGGTGATGCCGGCATGGCCACCGCCAATGATCAGCACGGCCGGATCGCGCTCGGCGTAGCGAGAGGATTCCTGCCGGAGGTCCAGCCAGTTCGGCCCATGAAAGTCACGATCGAAGGCGGGCTCCTCCGCTCCGCTCAGGACCGTCTCTTCGTCATGGCCGTGTAGCGACTCGAGCGAGGTCAGTAGTGTCCAGGCCACCGCTTCGCCAGTGCGGCAGTCGCTGCGTTTCAGCCGGACAATGCCGGCACCGACGCCGATTGCCGTCGTGAATGTCAGGATCGCTTCGACGCAAGCCTCGCCGGCTCGCTCGACGTCGCGCGGCGGACAGCGATCGGCGTCGATGGCAAAGTCCCGGGCACCGTTTGCGCACACAGCTTCGAGCAGTCGCGCGGCGATCTTGGGGCGATCGCTCACGGTTTCTATCGAGTCCGTCAGCGCAACGATGTCGCGCCAATCGGCATCCGGTCGAAACAGCGCCGCCAGCCGCTTCGCGTCGTGCGCGCCGAGCGCCGCGTTCAGCTTGGCGAGCCAGTCGTCTACGAGTTCCGCATCACGGTTCAATTCAGCATCCATTGTACGAACTTGTCCAATGATGGCCGTCCGCACAACATCGAAGGATCGTACCGGTAGGAACGAGAGCGGCGTGGCGACGTCGTTCGACGGAAGATGGCCTTTTGCCTTTGGGCCGTCCTCTATCCCCCAAAGACCTGATGCCCCGTTTCCGCAAGGAAGCGGGGCTTTTTTGCGCAGGCGGATCGATCGTGTGAAACTCGCCCGAGCTCTGGGGAGAGCGGGGGAAGGAATGAGGCTATCGGGAGGCGTACGCTGCGTCCGTGGCGTACTTGCGGGATGGGCGGTCGCAGTGGCGATCGTATCGGCAGCTTCGGCGCAGCAATGGACCGAAATACGAGAGAGCGGATTCAAGGTCGAAATGCCCGGGACGCCCGAGCGCTCGGTTCAGGAACTGACAGTCAACGGTACGGGCGAGGTCGTCGACCAGATCGAGCTGACGGTCACCTTGGGCGCCACTGAGTACTTCTGTTCGCGCACGGCTTACCAAAGGATGCCGTCGGACCTCACGGCTGCACAAATGCTGCTGAACGGCCGCGACGGCCGTCCAGGGCACCTCTTGGCCGACCGGCCGATGAGCGTTTCCGGCGCTCCGGCGCGAGACTACGTCCATGAGGAGGATGGCTGGATCCTGGCAACGCGCGCAATTTATGCCGGCAACACGCTGTACCAGCTGATCGTTGTCGGACGGGCGGGTGTCCAGACGGCACCCGCAACCCGCCGCTTCTTCGATTCCTTCAGTCTGGTGCCGCGCCCGCCTGCGTGAGCAAAGGCTTCTTGCCGGCAAGTAGTCTCTCAGGCACGGACCCGGTCGGCACGGTACAGACGAATGGTCAGAAGCAGCGCGCGGCCAACCATGGCGCCGCCACAGAGCAAGGCGACGAGCGAGGCTCCGAGGCGAAGGATTTCGAGGTCCCGGCGGGCGAGGAAGGCGCCAATGCATTCGACGGCCACGGCAGCTCCCACGACAATCGCCACCCCCACAAGAAGGAGCTTGGATCTGTGCGAGAGATTGACTTGTGGCCGGTACATGTCGTGCCGGATGCCAATCGTCATGCCGCGCACGGTACCGCCGATGAAGCCGCCGGCGAGAGCCGCGCCGAACAGCCAGGGCGGTTCGCGTTCGGCGAACTGGAGAAGCGACAGGACGCTGCCGATGAAGAGCGCGAGCAGCGCAGGTGCGAACAGGCGCCAGATCGAAATGTAGCGCCGGCGCACCTCGCGAAGGGATAGGTAGATGCAGGCGCCCGCTGCTGCGACCAGCAGCAAGTGGACCGAGGTTAGATGGTGGAACACGCGCTACGCTACCATTTCAGTCATTACAGTCGAGTGCACGTGCCAGAGTTTTCGGCGCGGCTCGGCCCGTAGCGTGAACTTTGTTCCGGAAAAGGGCGGTAACGCGGCGGGGCCATCGTACGGCCGCGGTCTAACCACGGGAGGAATATCACAGAAAGCTTCAGTGGTATGGGCGTGTCATTTGCGGCCGGTCGTTGCCGCGGAGCGGGGCGTCGCCAAGCCTCGCAGCGGATTCCGGTGAGCGAAGCAGAGTTCCGAAAGCCCGCCGGATTGTGCGTGTTGCCTGACATGGGAAGTCGTGGTTTGTTCCGCGCGAGTTCGGGGAGTGAAAACGAACCATAGGGAGCTTCATCATGAATCGACGACAATTCATCGCCGCCGGCTCGGCCGCCGGCGCATTCGGGATCGCCGGTTGGTCGTTGCCGACCGCCGCGCAGGCCCAATTCTCGATCGCCACGGGCACCACGGGAGCGGTCTATTATCCGCTCGGTGGCGCGATGGCCAACATCCTGAGCAAGAAGGTGCCCAACTGGGCCGTGACCGCCGAGGCGACGGCGGGCTCGGTCGCCAACATGCACATGATCCGGGACGGCAAGGCGCAGATGGCGCTGACCCAGTGTGATACGGCGTATGATGCGATCAAGGGCCTCGACAAGTTCGTCGGCAAGCCGGTCGATTCGCGTACGCTGGCGGTCATCTATCCCAACCTGGTGCATTTCGTGACGATGGAAGGCACTGGAATCAACAAGCTGTCCGACATCAAGGGCAAGCGCATCTCGACCAGCGCGCCGGTGAGCGGATCCGAGGTCATGGCGCTGCGCATCATCGACGAGCTCGGCCTGAAGCTCAGCGACATCAAGCGCGAGCGCCTGTCGCCGGCCGAGAGCACGAACGCCATGAAGGACGGCAAGCTCGACGGCTATTTCTTCAACGGCGGCCCGCCGGTCGCGGCGATCACCGATCTGGCGGCGACCCAGGGCGTCAAGATCAAGCTGATCTCGACGGCCGAGCTGGTGCCGGCGCTGAACAAGAAATACGGTCCCGTCTTCGCCGCCAGCCAGATCCCGGCCAAGGCCTATCCGAACCAGGATGCGGCGGTGCCGGTGATCGCCATCTGGAACATCCTCGTCGTGCCGGCGTCGATGAGCGACGATCAGGCCTACACCATCACCAAGACCTTGTGGGAAAACCACGGCGACCTCGTCGCCACCCACAAGGCGTCGACCGACATGACGGCCGAGAACCAGAAGGCAGCGAACTCGTCGGTGCCTTTCCATCCCGGCGCGATGAAGTTCTTCGCCGAGAAGGGCATCAAGCTGTCGTAACGACAAGAAATAGTGGCGGGGCCTTCCACCAGGAGGGCCCCGTTTTCCATTTGGGGATGGGAAGAACAATGACGGTCCAAGCCGAACTGCTGAGCGACGAGGAAAAGCGCAAGATCGAGGAGCTCGTCGAGCAGGAAGAGGGCGGCATCCACAGGTTCGTGGGCTGGTGGGGCAAGTTCCTCACCTTCATTGCCTTCACCATGACGATCTTCCATCTCTATGCCGCCGCGTCGACGGTCGACACGCAGTCACTGCGCGAGATCCATGTGGCTTACGCGCTGTCCCTGGTCTTCCTCCTTTTCCCCGCGGTGAAGAGTTGGCGCAACAGGGTCGCCCCGTGGGACATCGCGGCCGCCGGGCTGGTGATCGTCGTCATCTGGTACATGATGACGGGCGGTAGCTGGACCAGCCTCGCCGACTCCGACGACTTCCTCGATCGCTATGTCTCGCCCACCCAGACCGATCTGGTGATCGGCGGCATCCTGATCCTGCTGGTGCTGGAATCGACGCGTCGGGCGACGGGCTGGATCATGCCGATTCTGTCGGTGATCTTCCTGGCCTACGCGATGTGGGGCAACTACCTGCCGTCGCCGTGGAAGCACAAGGGCTACCCGCTGTCCGACCTGATCGCCGAAGAATATATGACCCTGAACGGCATCTTCGGTTCGGCCATCGACGTTTCCGCCACACTGATCATCCTGTTCACGATCTTCGGCGCCATCCTGCAGGCTTCCGGTGCCGGACGATTCTTCATCGATTTCTCGCTGCGCGCCATGAAAGGCCAGCCCAATGCGGCCGGTCGTGCGGTCGTGCTGTCATCGTTCCTGTTGGGCGGACCTTCGGGTTCGGGCGTCGCCACCACCGTGACCATCGGAACCGTTGCCTGGCCGATCATGAAGGAGGCGGGCTACGGCAAATCGGCGGCCGGCGGCCTGCTGGCCGCGGGCGGCCTCGGCGCCATTCTGTCGCCGCCGGTACTGGGCGCCGCAGCCTTCCTGATCGCCGAATATCTGAAGATGTCCTACCTGGACATCGTGCGGATGGCCCTCATCCCCACCTGCCTTTACTACTTCGGCCTGCTGATGATGACCGAGATCGATTCGCGCAAGTATGGCCTGCGCGCCGTCGATCCGTCGGTCGATCTCACGATGAAGCAGCTGATGACGCGTTACGGCTTCCACTTCACGTCGCTGATCTCGGTCGTCGTGCTGATGGTGTGGGGCTTCTCCGCGACCTATGCCGTGTTCTGGTCGATCCTCCTCGCCATCCTGGTGAGCTACTTGCGCGCCGACACGGCCCTCTGGCCGGGCCGGCTCTTCCGGGCCCTGGCCGACGGCTCGATCCAGGCGCTGGGCGTTGCCGCGACCTGCGCCTGTGCCGGCCTCATCGTCGGTGTCATCACCAAGACCGGGCTGGCGCTGAAGTTCTCGTCCATCGTCATCGACCTGGCCGGCGGCTCGGTCTTCTGGACGGCCATGTACACGGCCCTGATCGTCTGGGTGGTCGGCCTCGCCGTGCCCGTGACGGCGTCCTACATCATGTGCGCCGTCATCGCGGCCCCCGCGCTGATCAAGCTCGGTATCCCGGACTATGCCGCGCACATGTTCATCTTCTACTACGCCGTGCTTTCGGAAGTGTCGCCGCCGACGGCGCTGGCACCCTTCGCCGCCGCCACGATCACGCGCGCCGATCCCTACGTGACCACGCTGCAGAGCTGGAAATATGCGCTGCCGGCCTTCCTCGTGCCGTTCATCTTCGTGCTCGACCCGATCGGGATCGGCCTCCTCCTCGAGACGCCCAAGGACATGAGCTGGCTCTGGATTCCGTGGGTGACGCTGGGCGCGGCGGGCGGCATCGTCGCATTGGCGGTGGCTGCGCAGGGTCACCTGTGGCGTCCGCTCGGTGTCGGCACGCGCGTCGTTTGTGGTCTTGCCGGCGTCGCGCTGACCTTCCCCGGCATCATCGACGATTGGGTCGGCGGCACCGTGGCCGCACGCGTGATCGGACTGGTCGTCCTGGGGGCGGTCCTCCTCTACGAGTACAGGAGCCCACGGCGTCAGGCGGCCTGACGCCGACCCCAGCTACTGGAAGACCACCCGGGCTTCCCGGCCCAGCATCTGCGGAATGCTCTGTGGATCGTCGGGCCGGATTTCTACCTCGATCAGCCGCGCGTTCGATTCGCCGAGATCGGCCTCCGATCTCTTGGTGCGCTTCACCGTAAGCGGCATCCGGCTGATCGTGCCGACATGGGCGGTCCGGCTGCCCTGAAACGTGAACTCGACCTTGCCGCCCGGCTTGAGGTTGCGCAGGTGAATCTCGTCGACATCGGCGAAGATACGGATCTGGCTGAGGTCTACGACCTTGGCGATGCCCCGGCTCGAGATACGCTCGCCCTGCCGCGTGTAGATGTCGATGACCACGCCGTCGAGCGGGGACCGTACCATCGCCAGTTCGCGCTCGATCTTGGCCCCGTCGAGTCTGGCTTCGTAGATCGCGATGTCGGCCTCGGTCTGCGCGAGGTCCGCACGAAGGACTTCCTTCTGGAACTTGAGCTTGGCTTCCTCACGCTCCAGCATCTGCTGCGAGAGGGTCGATTGGAGCTGCTTCTGGTCGGGCGGGACGCTGGAGCGCGACAGTTCCAGGTCCTTCAGGCGGCTCTCATCCGACGCCGACTTAACCGATACCTCCTGAAGCGCGATCTCGGCCGTCCTGTATCCCGAGATCATCGTCTCGCGTTGCCGGCGCGCTTTGGCGATTTCCGACTCGATCCGGCGCACTTCGACGTCGGCAGCGGCGTAATTGTTCAGGACGGCAATGACCTCGCCGCGTTTGACTGCCTGGCCATTCTTGATTCGCAATTCCGTCAGGACTGACCCGCCGACCGGATCGCCCGCGATGATGGCCGTTCCCATGGGCGCGTCAGTATAGCCGCGCGAAATCAGCGGACCGTTAACTTCGCTCTTGTTCTGCGCGCTACCGACCTGGAAGTCGGGCAGACCAAAGACGCCGGCCGCGGCGATCACTACGATCGCCACTGCGCCGAACATGACACCGACCCATGCAAATTTACCGCTTTGCGCCATCGCGGACCGCTTTCACCATCCACCGGAGATGGGCCTCTATCTCCCCGGACGTCAAGGAGGAAGCGCTGGTGCTGCCGCACAGGATTGAACTGTGGACCTCCCCCTTACCAAGGGGGTGCTCTACCACTGAGCTACGGCAGCGCGCGGCGCGGGTATGCCATACGGTTCGAAGCGGTTCAACCGCTCCCGCCGGCCGAAACGGGCTCAGTTCCGCGACTTGCCGCGGCTTCCAGCGTCTGCCTACCCTCCTGCAACGAAAATGGAGGAACGGATGGACTGGCGCCCGATTTCCGCAGATTCGCATATTACCGAGCCGCCCGACTGTTACCGCGACCATATCGACCCGGCGTACCGTGATCGCGCGCCGCACGTCGTGCGCCACGACAGTATGGGGGATATCTACGTCATAGATGGCATGAAGACGCCCGTGCCCATGGGCCTGATCGCGGCGGCCGGGGTTGCACCCCAGGACATCCGGATCGGGGGTGCCAGGTTCGAGGATTTGCACCGCGGTGGCTGGGATTCCTCCACCCGCCTGCAGGATCAGGACAGGGACGGGATCGCCGCGGAGATCATCTATCCGACCGTCGGCATGCTGATCTGCAACCATCCCGACTTCGATTTCAAGAAGGCCTGTTTTGACGCCTATAACCGCTGGCTCCAAGCGTATTGCGCCCATGCGCCCGCCCGTCTCGTCGGCATGGGCCAGACTGCGATGCGCACGGTCAAGGAAGGGATCGCTGATCTCGAGCGGATCAAGGCGATGGGCTTTCGCGGCGTGATGATGCCGGGCAATCCCGGCGAGAAGGACTACGACGACCCGATCTACGACCCGTTCTGGGAAGCCGCCGTCGCACTCGAACTGCCTTTGTCGTGGCACATCCTCACGACTTCGGGCGACAATTCCTTGTCCAAGCCTCGCGGGCCCAAGATCAACGGCTTCCTGTCGATCATCCGCGGCTGCCAGGACATTATGGGCATGTTGGTATTCAGCGGCGTCTTCGAGCGCCATCCTGAGCTTCGGGTCGTCTGCGTGGAAGCCGACGCTGGCTGGGCGCCCCATTTCATGTACCGCATGGATCACGCGTACAAGCGTCATCGCTACTGGATGAAGGGCCAGGAACTGGCGCGACTTCCGTCAGAGTATTTTCGCGAGCACATAACGCTGACATTCCAGGATGACTGGACGGCGTTCCAGTTCGCCGAGCAGCTTGGTCCTAATCAACTTATGTGGGCGAACGATTTCCCCCACAGCGACTCGACCTGGCCGTGGAGCCAGGACGTCATCGCCCAGCAAACCGGGCACCTCGCGCCCGGCCTCCGAAAGCGCATCCTGCGCGACAACGTCGCCGAGCTTTACAAGCTCGCGGTCTAGTTCCGACGCGTCAGCGGGTCGTGTAGACGGTCGTGGACTGGGCCGGCGCCGGGGTCGTGTTGTAGACGACCGTACGCTCGGCGCTTCGCGCCGGCACCGGCTTCTCCACGACGCGCTCGCTGTAGGAGGCACAGCCTGCCACGAGGGTGCAGGCGGCGAGAGTGAGGATGGCGACTTGCTTCACGAAAAATGCTCCTTGGTTGGGCTCTGTTGCCGTCAACGGCACACTGAGCGTGTGGTTGCGGGCGCCGTGCATCATCAAGAAGGTGGGGTGATGGCTAGGCGCAAAATGAGGCTTCACCGAATGTGCAATTTTTGAGATTGCCTGCACGACGCATGATCGAGCATTATGACCGAGCCTGAATGGCAATAGGGGAGAGGGGCTCATGCTCAAGAAGTTGTTTGTTCTACTTGCTGCCACATTCATGATCGCTGCATGCGACGAACCCGCGCCGGCCACTGCGCCGCCGCCGCCGCCGCCGCCGGCACCTCAGAGCTTCATGGTGTTCTTCGATTGGGACAGCGCCAAGCTGAACCCGCAGGCCACGAACGTCGTCGGTCAGGCCGCAGCTGCCTACAAGACGAAGGGTGGGGCGCGCATCACGGCGACCGGACATACCGATACCTCCGGTACGGAAGCCTACAATATGGCGCTGTCGCTGCGTCGCGCGAATGCGGTCAAGGATGCGCTGGTGCAGCAGGGCGTGCCGGCCACCGCGATCTCGGTCGTCGGTCGGGGCGAGCAGGGTCTGCTCGTGCAGACTGGTCCGAACGTCCGTGAGCCGCAGAACCGCCGCGTCGAGATCGTCATCGCGCAGATGGCCGCTGCCGCTCCGATGGACGACGCTGCCTACTGCAAGGCCTTGGCTGCGAAGTGGCGTACGCTTGATCGCAGGGAGTCTGTGGCCAGCGAAGTCCCGACGGCAGTCGCCAAGTGCGATGCCGGAGACTATGCGACGGGCATCCCCGTGCTGGTCAAGGCTCTGACGGACGCGAAGGTTCCGCTGCCGCCGCGCAGCTAGATCTGACACCGACAAAGGAAAGGCGGCCCTCGTGGCCGCCTTTTTTGTTTCTACTTCGCCTTGGCGGGCCGCGCCGGCAGACGAGCCCATTGTCGGGGCTGGAGTTCGTGATACTCGATCCACGGCCCGGTTTCGGCAAAGCCCGGATCGAGAGCGCCGACGTCGCTCACCCAGTAGCCGAGCGAGCGGCGATTGGGATCGAACTTCCAGGTCCCGACCACGACCTCGTTGGCGACATGACCGGCCAGCCCCGGGCAGAAAAGCAGCACCGGGCCTTCGTCTTTGGGCGCCGTTTCAATCGGCTGCCAAGTCGTCTGCCTCAGCGACTCGATTTCCGCCGCCGCTCGCCAGCGAATGTCGCCTGCGAGGGTGTTCGGGTCGCCGCCGGTTGGGCCGTGCTGCTCGCGGCACTGAGTGCGCAATTCGTCGACTATGTCGGTCATCTCAACTCCCCCGCTCGCCTTCTCCGCTCTTCTAGCGCAGCTCGTGTTTGCTTGATGTGTCATCCAATATAATGGATATTACATCCAGTATTCAGGAGTTTTCTCTGGCGCCCGGCATCAACGAACGAATTGCGGCCTGCGTCCGGGAGCTGAGGGACCGGCGAGGCCTTTCGCTGGAAGCGCTGGCGGAGGCCAGCGGGGTGAGCCGCTCCATGATTTCCCTGATCGAGCGCGGTGAAAGCAGCCCGACCGCCGTTGTCCTTGAGAGGCTGGCGACAGGTCTTGGAGTCTCCCTGGCCACGCTTTTCGAGGCGCCGGCCGCAACACCGCATCCCGTATCCCGGCGGCCCGACCAGGTCGAATGGCGCGATCCCGCCTCCGGATATTTGCGCCGCAACGTATCGCCGGGAGGCTTTCCGTCCCCCATCCAGATCGTCGAGGTGGTATTCCCCGCGGGTGCGCGCGTGGCCTACGAGACGGCGGCGCGGCCCGGCATCACCCACCAGCAGGTGTGGGTCCTGGAAGGCACGATCAAGGTCGTCCTGGGGGAAGAGCGCTTCGAACTGGGTGCCGGCGATTGCCTGGCGATGGTGCTCGACCGGCCGATCACTTATCACAATCCAGCAGCCAAGCCCGCGCGCTACTGCGTGGTCATCGTCGCGTCGCCGCCTGCCTGAGCGATGGATCTCACCGACGTCTCCCTGGCGCTGCTGAGCGCCGTCCTGCACGCTGGCTGGAATGCCGCCGTGAAGGTCAGCCGGAGTCCCGCGCAAGTGATGACGGCCCAGATGGTGCTGGGCGCTGTGCTCGTCGTTCCGGCGATCTTCTTTTCAGGCCTTCCGGATCTGGCCTCCTTCGGATGGATCGCGGCCTCGACCGTGATGAACGTGCTCACCGTGTCGGCTCTCCTGAGAGCCTACGAGCTCGGTGGGTTCGGCCTTGTCTATCCCGTGGTCCGCTCACTCGCGGTGCTGCTGGTGGTGCCGCTGGCGACTGTCGTGACAGGCGAGCGGCTGGGGACGGCGGGGCTTCTCGGTGTCCTGGTCATTTCCCTTGCGCTGGTCGTCCTCGCCTGGGACGCGGCCCGAGGGCAGGGGATTACGACGGCAGCGATGATGTGGACGGCAGCAGCAGGTGTCGGCACGGCGGCCTACATCATGTGCGATGCGCAGGGCGTCAGGCTTTCGGGATCGCCCTGGGCCTATGGCTTCGTCGTATCGATCACCAATGCGGCCGCCATGGCTTGGCGGCAGCGCCGCTCGGGGCCGCCCTGGGCGCAGGTGCGGGCACATTGGGTCCTCGCCCTGCCGATCGCCGTCGCCGCCATGGGGTCATACCTGCTCATCCTGTGGGTCTGGAGCCACGCGCCGATCGCCCCGGCAGCGGCGCTCCGGGACACGAGCGCCGTCTTCGCCATTCTCATCGCCGTCTTCTGGCTCAAGGAGCCCTTTACGCGCACGCGCATTGCCGCCGTCCTGCTGGCCGCGGCCGCAATCCCCTTGCTGCGGTTCGGCTGATCTTCCGGGACAGGCGGCTTGTGCGCCGGGGAGAGCGGTGACAGCATCGGCCCGATCACAGCGTCCCCGTTGTCGGCCGAGGAGACTCCCATGGAAGTCGATGGTCTTGTCACGGCGTTGGAGCGGATCGAGCATGCGACCCGCGATTTCGTGCGTCCCGGGCAGACGGCGGAGTCGCCGGCGGCGCTGCTGGGTGTGCTCTTGGAATGCGGGCGCGCCCTCGGTCATCCCTATGCGATCGATCCGGGGCTGGACGACGCCCGCAACGAAGCGTCGCGCCACTGTGCGTCCGTTCAGGAGAACCTCTCGGCCGTGCTGGAGGAGGTTCGCCAGCTCAACATGACGGTGAGCGGTCTGCTGCCGTCTCTGGTGCGGATCGCCGATCGCGAGTGACATGAAAAAGCCGGGGACATGCCCCGGCTTTAAATCTCCGATCTCGGTCTGGCTCAGCCCTCGTCGAGGAAGCTGCGCAGCATGCGCGAGCGGCTCGGGTGCTTCAGCTTACGCAGCGCCTTGGCTTCGATCTGACGGATACGCTCGCGGGTAACCGAGAACTGCTGGCCGACTTCCTCGAGCGTGTGGTCGGTATTCATGCCGATGCCGAAGCGCATGCGCAGCACGCGCTCCTCGCGCGGCGTGAGCGTCGCAAGCACCCGCGTCGTGCTCTCGCGGAGATTGCCCTGGATCGCCGCCTCAAGCGGGATGACGGCGTTCTTGTCCTCGATGAAGTCTCCGAGATGGCTATCCTCCTCGTCGCCGATCGGCGTCTCGAGGCTGATCGGCTCCTTGGCGATCTTCAGGACCTTGCGCACCTTCTCGAGCGGCATGCCGAGCTTCTCGGCCAACTCCTCGGGCTGCGGCTCGCGGCCGATCTCATGCAGCATCTGGCGGCTCGTGCGGACGAGCTTGTTGATGGTCTCGATCATGTGCACCGGGATACGGATGGTGCGCGCCTGATCGGCAATCGAGCGCGTGATGGCCTGGCGGATCCACCACGTGGCGTAGGTCGAGAACTTGTAGCCGCGGCGGTACTCGAACTTGTCGACCGCCTTCATCAGGCCGATGTTGCCTTCCTGGATGAGGTCCAGGAACTGCAGGCCGCGGTTGGTGTACTTCTTGGCGATGGAGATCACGAGGCGCAGGTTGGCCTCGATCATTTCCTTCTTCGCCCGCATCATCTCGCGCTCGCCGTCCTGGACGGTCTTGCACATGCGGCGGAACTCGAAGATCGGCGCGCCGCAGTGATCGGAGATGTCTTTGATCTCGGACCGGATCTTCTCGATCTCGGGGCCGCGCTTCTTGGCGAAGTCCTTCCAGCCCCGGCCCGACAGCTTGCCGACCTTCTCGAGCCAGTTGGGGTCGATCTCGTGCGTGAAGTAATTGTCGAGGAAGTCCTGCCGCGAGATGCGGAAGCTCTCCGCCGTGCGCAGCAGCTTGCCCTCGAGCGTCATCAGCTTGCGGTTGAGGTCGTAGAGGGAGAGCTTGAGCTGCTCGATGCGGGCGGCATTGATGTGCACCGTCCGCACCAGCTCGACGATCTTCTTGCGATGCTTCTCGTAGCTCTTCTCGAACTCGGCGCTGGGCTTCTGGCCGCGGGCGAGCGTCGACAGGCGCCGGTTCTGCACCTTCGACATCTCGATGTAGACTTTGTAGATCTTGGTGAGGGTGCGCAGGACCTCGGGCTTCAGCTTCTCCTCGAGCGCCGACAGCGAGAGCGCGTTCTCGTCGTCCTCTTCACCGGCTTCCGCCGCCGGGGCTTCGCCAGCCGCTTCTCCGTTCACCCCAGGCGCGGCCGGCCGCACCAGCTTCGGCATCGACGCCGGGCGCGGCATCGGGGGAGCGGCGGGAGTGGGAGGGGCGGCATTCACGCCCTTGCCTTCGCCGGGGGCGCCGCCGCCCTGCGTCGCCTCAAGGTCGATCACGTCGCGCAGCAGAATGCGGCCTTCGTTGATCGCGTCGCGCCAATGCAGCAGCGCCGTGATCGTCATCGGGCTTTCGCAGATGCCGCCGATCATCTTGTCCTGGCCGGCCTCGATGCGCTTGGCGATCTCGATCTCGCCCTCGCGGCTCAGCAGCTCGACGCTGCCCATCTCGCGCAGGTACATGCGGACCGGATCGTCCGTACGACCCAGCTCTTCGTCTTCACCAGTTGCCTCAGCCGCGACGACTGCCGTCTTGGCGGGCTCGGCCTGCGTGGCAGAGGCGGTATCTTCCGGCTCCTCGGCCTCGACGACATTGACCCCGGCCTCGGACAGCATCGCCATCGTGTCCTCGATCTGCTCGGAGGACACTTCGTCGGGCGGCAGGGCGGCGTTCAGCTCGTCATAGGTGACGTAGCCGCGCTCCTTGCCCTTCTGGACGAGCTTCTTGAGCTCGGCCCCGAGCGAGTCGAGCAGGGGGGCATCCGGACCCTCCTCCCGGGCGTCGGCGGCTTCGGGTTGCACTACGGTCGCGGTTTTGGTCGCCATTTACTCAAATCCTTGGGTGCGACAAACAGATAAAACGGCCAAAGGGCCGTTATTTGGCTGCAAGAAGGGGAGGCGGGAGGGCGGCCCCGCAAAAACTACCCTTCTACTATATGGGGCTTCAGTGCAAGCAGCGATAGGGGCAAGACCCTGAATCTGCGCGCTCCGGCTACAGGGCATTGGATTCGAGGCTTTCCCGCCGCATTCGGTCCAGAATGGCGTGAAGTCGCCGCAAATTCTCCTCGGACATGTCCTCTGCAAGGGCTTCCTCCGCCCGCTTGAGCTCCTCGGGGTCGGTCCGGAGATGGCTGGCGTGACGGGCGGCCCGGCGCCACTGGCCGACCCAGCCGTCCGCCTCCGTGGGATCGTCGCGAAAGGCTTCCCGGGCCTTGGCCTGGGCCGAGGCTGCCAGCTGCGCGAGGCCCATCCTCTGGAGGTGCTGTCCGATCAGTTCGGCCTCTAGGGAGGGATCGCCCGCCGCGTCATCCGCCGCTGGGTCCACCCCGGACGGCACCAGCGAGAGAGCATCCAGAAGCCCGCTGCGCAGCCGGCTCAGGTCGGGGCTGGTGATCGGCAGGGAGGCCAGGTCCTCGGCCAGGATGTGGAGCAGAGCCGGCCGCTCGATCAGGGCCCCCAGCAAGCCCCACTCCTGGCGGGAGGCATCGAGATCCTGGCCCGAGCGGCGGGCCGCCGAACCGGCCGCGAAGGGCGCGGGTTCGGGGTCGCCGGGACGTCGGAAGGGCTTGCGGAACTTTCCAGGCTGCCAGGCGGGGGCCTCGGGCCGGCGCATCCGGTTCAACCGGTTTCGCATCTCGGTGCGGTAGTAGTCGCGCACGACCGGATCGGCGATCTCGGCCACCCGCTGCTCGACGCTCTGTTGCAGGCTTGCCCGGCGCTCGGGCGTGTCGGCCGGCTTGCCTTCGATTTCCAGATCCCACACCACGTCCGAGAGGGGGCGGGCGAGGTCGAGGGTGCGCTGCACCGCGTCCGGACCGCGGCTGCGGATCAGGCTGTCGGGATCCTCGCCGGCCGGCAGGGTAAGGAAGCGCAGGCTCTTGCCGGGACGCAGCAGGGGCAGAGCCCGTTCGGCCGCGCGGGACATGGCCCGCCGTCCGGCGTTGTCGCCATCGAAGCAGAGATAGGGCTCGTCGGCCAGTTTCCAGAGTTCGCCCAGCTGTCCTTCGGTAAGGGCCGTGCCGAGCGGCGCCACGGCGCCGATGAAGCCCGCACCGTGCAGCGCGATCACGTCCATGTAGCCTTCGGCCACGATCACCGGCTGGTCCTTGGTCACGGCCTGCCGGGCCCGGTCGAGGCAGTAGAGATTGGCGCCCTTGTGAAAGAGCGGCGTCTCCGGGGAATTCAGGTACTTGGGCTCGCCGGTGCCCATGACGCGTCCCCCGAAGGCGATGGCGCGGCCGCGGCGGTCGTTGATGACGAACATCACGCGGCCCCTGAACCGGTCGTAGGGATCGCGCCGGTCCTCCGGCTGGATGGCGAGCCCAGCCTCGACGATCTTCTCGATGGGGACGTTCTCGCGTTTCAGGGCGGCGAGGAGCCCGTCACGCGAATCGGGCGCAAACCCCAGGCGGAAGTCGTCGATCGTCGTGTCGGAAAGGCCGCGTCCGCGCAGATAGTCCAGTCCTTGGCGACCGACCGGCAGGCGAAGCTGCTTCTGGAACCACTGAGCCGCCATTTCCACGACCTGCTGAAGGGTGGAAGCCCGGTCGGCCCGTTCACGCTCGGCCGGGGTGGCGACGGGAACCGGCAGGTTCACTTCTCGCGCGAGCTTCTCCACCGTTTCAGGGAAGGAGAGTCCCTCCGTCTTCATGACGAAGTCGATGGCGCTGCCCTTCTCGTGGCAGCCGAAACAATAGAAGAAGCCCTTCTTGTCGTTGACCGTGAAGGACGGGGTCTTCTCATTGTGGAAGGGGCAGAGGCCTGCGTACTCGGCACCCGAGCGGCGCTTTAGCGACACCTTCCGGCCGACGATGTCGGACAGGCTGAGGCGCGCGCGCAATTCGTCGAGGAAGCCGGGAGGGAACGCCATCCCCTAAGATGGCCCCCGGACCGATGCCACGCCATAGGGGATAGCGGGGATCGTTACGAAGCGCGGACGCTGGGAGCGAGGAGTTCTTGTCTTTTCTGCGCTGTGCGGGCTCTCGCGCCTCAGAAGGCGCTGCCGCCCGCGCCGTCTAGCGCGGAGCGCTAGCCGGCGAGAGCCTTCTTCACGGCGGCTGACGCCTTGGCGAAGTCCATCTGGCCGGCGTACTTGCCCTTAAGGGTAGCCATCACGCCGCCCATGTCTTTCACCGAGGTGGCACCGGCGGCGGCAATCGCCTCGCGCACGGCGGCCTCGACCGCGGCCTCGTCCATCTGCTGCGGCAGGAAGCGCTCGATCACGGCGATCTCGGCCTTCTCCTTGTCGGCCAGGTCGGCGCGATTGCCTTTTTCGTAGAGGGCAATCGACTCGTTGCGCTGCTTGATCATGCCCTGCATCAGCGACAGAATCCTGTCGTCGGCTACGCCGTCGCGGCTGGCCTCTGTGCGGGCGGCGATATCGGCGTCCTTGAGCTTCGCCAGGATGAGCCGAATCGTGCCCAGCGCGGCCTGATCCTTGGCGCGCATGGCGTCTTTCATCGCTTCCGTCAGCTTTTCGCGCAGCATCGCTTCAGTCCTACTGGTTGGCCATATGCCCAAGCGGCGGAAACTAATCGTCTCGCCCGCTGTTGGCAAAGCAAATAAGTTATTGAAATAGCTTAGAAATTGGCTGCCTTCGGCGCCTTGACCCTCTGCGGCGGCTTGGTTACAAACCGCCCGGCTCGCCGATCGCCTCGCCCATACCGGGTCCGGGGCAAGTCCGTGCGGGCACGGAACGGACTAATTTATCATGACTTCACCTAAGACCGCCGGCGCCAACGACGCCGCGCCGCGTTGGGCCACGGCCGCGCTGGTGCTGGCCGACGGCACGGTCTTCTGGGGCAAGGGAGTGGGCGCCGCCGGCCATGCCGTGGGCGAGGTCTGCTTCAACACCTCGATGACCGGGTACCAGGAGATCATCACCGATCCCTCCTATGCCGGCCAGATCATCACTTTCACCTTTCCGCACATCGGCAATGTCGGCACCAATCTCGAGGATATCGAGACGATCACGCCGGCAGCCCGCGCGGTGGTCCTGCGCGGCGACATCACCGAGCCCGCCAACTGGCGCTCCGTGAAGCCGCTCAACGACTGGCTGAAGAGCCACAATTTGCCGGGTATCTGCGACGTCGACACGCGCGCCATCACGCGGCGCATCCGCGACGGCGGCCCGCCTAACGGCGTCGTGGTGCATGCGCCGGACGGCAAGTTCGACATCCCGAAGATGCGCCAGATCGCGCTGGACTGGCCGGGACTCGACGGCATGGACCTGGCCCTCGAGGTCACCACCAAGCAGACCTACAGTTGGGATGAGACCAAGTGGGCCCTGGGCAAGGGCTACGGCAAGCTCACCAACCCCAAGTATCATGTCGTCGCGGTCGACTACGGCGCCAAGCGCAACATTCTGCGCTGCCTCGCCAATACCGGGTGCAAGGTCACGGTCGTGCCGGCGACGGCCACGGCCGAGGACATCCTGCGCCACAAGCCCGACGGCGTCTTCCTGTCCAACGGCCCGGGCGACCCGGCGGCGACGGCGGTCTATGCCTCGCCCGCCATCCAGGCCGTGCTCGACAAGAAAGTGCCGCTGTTCGGCATCTGCCTCGGGCACCAGATCCTGGCCCTCACGCTCGGCGGCAAGACGCGCAAGATGGAGCGCGGCCACCGCGGCGCCAACCAGCCGGTCAAGGACCTGACCACCGGCAAGGTCGAGATCACGTCGCAGAACCACGGCTTCTGCGTCATCCCCGAATCGCTGCCCGAGAACACCGAGGTGACGCATGTCTCCCTGTTCGACGGCATCAACGAAGGCCTGCGCTGCACCGACAAGCCGGCCTTCTCGGTCCAGTATCACCCCGAAGCTTCGCCCGGCCCGACCGACAGTCATTATCTCTTCGACCGGTTCGTCGAGATGATCGACGCGAGCAAGGGCAAGTGACAGGTAATCATGCCCAAGCGCACTGACATCAAGAGCATCCTCGTCATCGGCGCCGGCCCGATCGTCATCGGTCAGGCCTGCGAGTTCGACTATTCCGGCGTCCAGGCCTGCAAGGCGCTGAAGGATGAGGGCTATCGCGTCATCCTGATCAACTCCAACCCGGCCACGATCATGACCGATCCGGGCCTGGTCGACGCCACCTATATCGAGCCGATCACGCCCGACTTCGTGGCGCGCATCATCGAGAAGGAAAAGCCCGACGCCATCCTGCCGACCATGGGTGGCCAGACGGCGCTGAACACGGCGATGTCGCTGCATCGCGACGGGCGGCTCGAGAAGTATGGCGTCGAACTGATCGGCGCCAATGCCGAGGCAATCGACAAGGCCGAGGATCGGCTGCTGTTCCGCGACGCCATGACCAAGATCGGGCTCGAATGCCCGAAGAGCGAGGTCGTGCACAATCGCGAAGAGGCGGCGAGCGCGCTCGACCGGGTCGGCCTCCCGGCGATCATCCGCCCGTCCTTCACGCTGGGCGGCACCGGCGGCGGCATCGCCTACAATCGCGATGAGTATTTCGAGATCGTGCAGGGCGGCGTCGATGCCTCGCCGGTCGGCGAAGTGCTGGTCGAGGAATCCGTGCTCGGCTGGAAAGAGTACGAGATGGAGGTCGTGCGCGACCGCAACGACAACTGCATCATCATATGCTCGATCGAGAACGTCGATCCGATGGGCGTACATACCGGCGATTCCGTCACCGTCGCCCCGGCACTGACGCTCACCGACAAGGAATACCAGATCATGCGCGACGCCTCGATCGCGTGCCTGCGCGAGATCGGCGTCGATACCGGCGGCTCGAACGTGCAGTTCGCCGTCGATCCGGCGACTGGTCGCATGGTCGTGATCGAGATGAATCCGCGCGTGTCGAGATCGTCGGCCCTGGCGTCCAAGGCAACGGGCTTCCCGATCGCCAAGGTCGCCGCCCGGCTTGCCGTTGGCTACACGCTCGACGAGCTCCTGAACGACATCACCGGCGAGACGCCGGCGTCGTTCGAGCCGACGATCGACTATGTCGTGACCAAGATGCCGCGCTTCGCCTTCGAGAAGTTCCCCGGCGCGGAGCCGCTGCTTAACACGTCGATGAAGAGCGTCGGCGAGGCCATGTCGATCGGCCGGACCTTCCAGGAGTCGCTGCAGAAGGCGCTGCGGTCGATGGAGACCGGCCTGACCGGCCTGAACGAGATCGAAATCAAGGGCGCGCCCGACAAGTCCGCCATCGTGGGCGCGCTGGCGCGGCCGACTCCCGACCGCATCCTCGTGATCGCCCAGGCGTTCCGTTACGGCCTGAACGTGGAAGAGATCGCCCAGGCGTCGAAGTACGAGCCCTGGTTCCTGCGCCAGATCGAGCAGCTCGTCGCGATCGAGGCGAGCGTGCGCAAGGACGGCCTGCCGAAGGACGCCAAGGCGTTCTTCGATCTCAAGAAGAAGGGCTTCTCCGACGAGCGGCTGGGCGAACTCACGAAGCAGGACGCCGGCGACGTGGCCAAGAAGCGCCGCGCTCTCGGCGTGCGGCCGGTCTTCAAACGCATCGACACCTGCGCCGCCGAGTTCGAGTCGCGCACGCCCTATCTCTACTCCTGCTACGAGGGTGATGGCGTGCGCCCCGCCGAATGCGAGGCGCAGCCGACCGATCGGCGCAAGGTCATCATCCTGGGCGGTGGTCCGAACCGCATCGGCCAGGGCATCGAGTTCGACTATTGCTGTGTCCATGCCGTCTACGCGCTGCGGGACGCCGGCTACGAGACCATCATGGTCAACTGCAACCCCGAGACGGTGTCGACCGACTACGACACCGCCGACCGGCTCTATTTCGAGCCGCTGACCGCCGAGGACGTGATCGAGCTGGTCGAGGTCGAGCGCCGCAACGGCGAGCTGATGGGCCTGATCGTGCAGTTCGGCGGCCAGACGCCGCTCAAGCTCGCCAAGCCTCTCGAAGCCGCGGGGATTCCGATCCTGGGCACCTCGCCCGACGCTATCGATCTGGCCGAGGACCGCGAGCGCTTCCAGAAGCTGATCCACGAGCTCAAGCTGCGCCAGCCCGACAACGGCACGGCGACATCGCAGGAGAAGGCGATCGAGATTGCCGAGAAGATCGGCTATCCGGTCGTCATCCGCCCGTCCTACGTGCTGGGCGGACGCGCGATGCAGATCGTCTACGATCGCGCCGCCATCGAACGCTACATGCGCGATGCCGTGAAGGTCTCGGGCAGCAATCCGGTGCTGATCGACTCCTATCTGCGAGATGCCATCGAGGTCGATGTCGACGCCCTGGCCGACAAGGACCAGAACGTGTTCGTTGCCGGCATCATGGAGCATATCGAGGAGGCGGGAATCCATTCCGGCGACTCGGCCTGCTCGCTGCCACCGTATTCGCTGTCGGCCAAGATCCTTGCCGAGATCGAGCGCCAGACCGAGGCGATGGCCAAGGCGCTGCATGTCGTGGGCCTCATGAATGTGCAGTTCGCCGTCAAGGACGGCGAGGTCTACGTCCTTGAGGTCAATCCGCGCGCCAGCCGCACGGTGCCGTTCGTCGCCAAGGCGACCGGCCAGCCGATCGCCAAGTTCGCGGCCCGCCTGATGGCCGGCGAAGCGCTGAAGTCGCTTGGCATCAAGAAGACCAAGGGTAAGCACATCGCGGTCAAGGAGGCGGTATTCCCCTTCGCGCGCTTCCCCGGTGTCGACATCATCCTCGGTCCGGAAATGCGCTCGACTGGCGAGGTCATGGGCCTCGACATGGATTTCGGGCGCGCCTTCGCCAAGTCGCAGCTCGGCGCCGGCAGCAAAGTGCCGGTCGAGGGCGCGGTGTTCGTCTCGGTCAAGGACCAGGACAAGCCGGCGATGGTGAAACCCTTGAAGCGGCTGATCGAACTGGGCTTCAAGGTCGTGGCGACCCGCGGCACGGCGGAGTTCCTGCGCAAGCATTCGATCGAGGCGCAGCAGGTCAACAAGGTGCTGGAAGGCAGGCCGCATATCGTCGACCTGATGAAGGACGGCAAGGTGCAGCTCGTCTTCAATACGGTCGAAGGCGCGAGCGCCCTGACCGACAGCTTCACGCTCCGGCGCACCGCCCTGATGCACAAGATCGCCTATTATACGACGGTCGCCGGTGCCAAGGCGGCGGTCGAGGGCATTGCCGCAGTCAAGCAAGGTGGCCTCGACGTGGCGCCCCTGCAATCCTACTTCAAGACCGCCTTTTAACCGGGCGGTCTTTCCTGCAACTTGCCGTGCGGCAACCCGTTTCGGGGTGCGTTCGGCGTTGACGCCGTACGACTGATCAAGGACGATTTGGCGATGGAACGTATTCCCATGACAGCCGAGGGGCTACAGCGCCTCGAAGGCGAACTGAAAGTGCTGAAGAGCGTCGAGCGTCCGGCGATCATCAAGGCCATCGCAACGGCGCGCGAGCATGGCGATCTCTCGGAGAACGCCGAGTACACGTCCGCGCGCGAGAAGCAGAGCTTCATCGAGGGGCGTATCGCCGAGCTCGAGGACATCATCTCGCGCACCGAGGTGATCGACTTCTCGAAGCTGACCGGCAAGGTCGTGAAGTTCGGCGCCATCGTGCGCCTCGCCGACGAGGATACCGACGAGAAGGTGAAGTACCAGATCGTCGGTCCCTACGAGGCCGACCTCACCAAGGGCCGCATCTCCGTCACCTCGCCGATCGGGCGGGCGTTGATCGGCAAGACGGTCGGCGACCGGGTCGAAGTCCAGACGCCGCGCGGCGGCAAGTCGTACGAAGTGGTGGGCGTGCAGTTCAACTAGCCGCCATCATGGCGCGTGCCCGGCGGATGCCGGTCGACTTCATGACCGCGTACTGGATCCCGAACAGGCCAAGCTTGCTGCCGATCGCCCAGATCGACTTCACGGCTGCCCAGCTCGTGACGTCGAGCGTCAGGGCAAGCGCGATGTTGAGCACGGCCGAGAAGAACATCAGCCCTGCCCAGACATAGCCGAAGGTGACGGCAAGGTCGGGAACGGTCGCCTGCGCGATCGGCGGCAGGTAGCGGGTCATCCAGCCGCGCTTCAGCATGACCATGCCGACGATCACGTAGATGATGCTGGGCTTCATCATGATGAAGAGCGGATCGTCGGTCAGGAACGTCGCCGTCCCCGACGCGAAGATGATGACCAGGCTGAGCCACTGCAGTGCCTCGACGCGCTGCCTGCGGGCGAGCTGCCAGCCGATCTGGCCGATGCCCAGCGCCATGCCGAGTCCCACGGCGAGGAAGAGATTGCCGGTGATCGCATAGACGGCGAGGAAGAGCAGCGTCGACGCCAGGTCGAGCAGCAGGACCTTGGAAGCCTGGAAGAGATTCCTCATGGCTCGCGACCTTCAGTCTTTTCGACAACGCCGTGTATTTAAAGCACGCTATCAATACACGGTGTTCCCCGCAAGGGCATCTTGCGCGTTAGACGACCACCTTGATGTAGGTGTCCTTCATCACGATGAGGCCGCGGCGGAAGGTGTCGAGGTCGCAGCCCAGCCATTCCTGGCGTTCGCCGCTGACCAGCGTCGCGGTCCGGTGCCATTCGGTCACCGCCCGGTCGCCGCAGATGAATTCGTTCGTGTGAACCCACTTCACGTCGCCGGTATTGGCGAACAGCGGCTCGAAATAGCTGCGGATCGCCGCCTTGCCCTTGAAACTCTGGCCCCAATAGTCGGGACCCTTGGCGTTGCGGAATTCGCCGTCCTCGGCAAACGACTCGACGATTCCGTCGACGTCGCGCCGGGCAAAGGCGTCGGCAACGCGGTGCAGGATTTCGAAGGTGACGTCGTCAGTCATCGTTTCACGCTTCCGTCGAGATCGGCACTCCGGGCACTTCCTTCGCGGTCCGGAACACCATCATGGATTTCACATGGCTGACATTGGGGGCCGAGGTGAGGCGCGTGGTCAGGAACTTTTGATAGTCGTCCCAGGTCTCGGCCACGATCTTGAGCAGGAAGTCGGCCTCGCCGGCCAGCATGTGGCATTCGCGGACCTCGTCCCAATTGGCGATCAGCGCCTCGAACGCCTTGAGGTCGGCCTCGGCCTGGCTGTTTAGTCCCACCAGGGCGAACACGGACACGCTGTAGCCCAGCGCCTCGGGGCTCAGTTCCGCATGGTATCCCTTGATGATTCCGGCGCGCTCCAGCGCGCGCACACGGCGCAGACAGGGCGGCGCCGAAATGCCGGCCCGCTCGGCGAGTTCGACGTTGGTCATGCGTCCATTGGATTGCAGGTCGCTGAGAATTCGCCGGTCAATTCGATCGAGCTTGGCCCGAGCCATCAGTATTCCTCCGTTGGGCGCGGTCTATGCCAGAACCATGCCGAGCGAGCAATAAAGTTGCGAGGATTCGTCAATTGGCTGTGAACAATTGCGTGTGAAATCGACTTCTGGCCGTGCAACTCAGAGGAGGTTTGCATATATGTCGAAGATATGCGGTTGGCGGGATGCGGAGCGGACATGGCAGAAACTCACCGAAGCAAGGTAATGATCCTAGGCTCCGGCCCGGCGGGCTACACGGCGGCGATTTATGCCGCCCGCGCCAGTCTGAAGCCCATGCTGGTGCAGGGCATCCAGCCGGGCGGCCAGCTCACGATCACGACCGATGTCGAAAATTATCCGGGGTTCGCGGACGTCATCCAGGGTCCGTGGCTCATGGAACAGATGCAGAAACAGGCCGAACATGTCGGCACGCAGATGTTCTTCGACACGATCGTGGAGGTCGACGTGACGCGGCGGCCGTTCGTCTGCCTGGGCGATTCCGGAGACCGCTACGAGGCCGATTCCCTCATCATCGCCACCGGCGCCACGGCAAAGTGGCTGGGCCTGCCCAGCGAGGAGACCTTTCGCGGAGGCGGCGTGTCGGCCTGCGCGACCTGCGACGGTTTCTTCTTCCGCAACAAGGAAGTGATCGTGGTCGGCGGCGGCAATACCGCGGTCGAGGAGGCGCTTTACCTGACCCACCATGCGTCCAAGGTGACGCTGGTCCATCGCCGCGACAGTTTCCGCGCGGAGAGAATCCTTCAGGATCGCCTGTTCAAGAACCCCAAGGTCAGCGTCGTCTGGGACCACGTGGTCGACGAGGTGCTCGGTGAGAAGACGCCGGCGCCGATCGTCACCGGCGCGCGCCTGCGCAACGTCAAGACGGGTGCGGTGCAGGACCTCAATGCCGACGGGTTCTTCGTGGCGATCGGCCATTCGCCCAATACAGAGCTGTTCAAGGGCAAGCTCGAGATGGACGGCGAGGGCTACCTGATCACAAGGCCGGATTCCACGGCGACCAACATCGAGGGGATCTACGCCGCGGGCGACGTACAGGACAAGGTCTTCCGGCAGGCCGTGACGGCGGCGGGAACGGGCTGCATGGCCGCGCTCGAGGCCGAGAAGTGGCTGGCGGGACAGGAGGCGCGCCACGCAGAGGCGGCCGAGTAGTCGGCGGGCGTGGACAGGGGAGGAATGAAATGGACTGGGACAAGCTGCGGATTTTCCAGGCCGTGGCGGATGCCGGCAGCTTCACGCATGCGGGCGAGTCGCTGAAGCTCAGCCAGTCGGCGATCTCGCGCCAGATCGGCGCGCTTGAGGAGCAGCTTGGAGTCATGCTGTTCCATCGCCATGCCCGTGGCCTCATCCTGACGGAGCAGGGCGAGCTGCTCTACCGCACGGCGCGCGACATGGCCGCCAAGGTCAATACCGCCGAGGCGCTGCTGCGCGCCAACCAGGACAAGCCGGCCGGACGACTCAAGATTCACGCGACGGTCGGGTTCGGCTCGACCTGGCTCACCGCCCAGATGCACGAGTTCATCGCGCTCTATCCCGAGATCGACGTCAGCCTCGTCCTGTCCGACAACGAACTCGACCTCGGCATGCGCGAGGCCGACGTTGCTATCCGCATGGTCATGCCGCGCCAGCCCGGGTTGGTGCAGCGCCATCTGCTGACCGTCCGCAGTCACGTCTATGCTTCGCACGACTATGTGCAGAAGTATGGCAAGCCCACCACGATCGACGAACTCGACCAGCACCGTCTGATCATCTTCGGCGAGGACGCACGCGCGCCGGTCCAGGACGTGAACTGGCTGCTTCGCGAAGGAAACCCCGATCAGAACCCCAGGCTCGTGGTTCTCCGGGTGAACAACACCTACGGCATCTTCCGTGCCGTGGAGTCCGGGCTTGGGATCGCCTCGCTGCCGGATTACCTGGCCCGTGAATCGACCAAGATCGAGATGCTGCTGCCCGACCTCAATGTCCGGACGACCGATGTATATTTCACCTATCCGGAAGAGTTGCGGCATTCCAAGCGCATCGCCGTGTTCCGGGATTTCCTGCTGCGGAAGGTCGCGGAAACCCGCTTTTGATGTTTGGACCCGCAGGATTGCATAGTCGGTGAAAGGCATGCGCAGGCCGCATGCCAGTGTCCAAAACTTCACCACTACCAATCCTCTCCACGAGGCATAGGTTGAATACAGGTTTTCGATACGACCGGTTTTGGCTGATCGATTCGAAACTCGGGATCCTCATGATCCCACGTCTCCCAGACGTGAAGCCTCCCTGTTTGACTCGCCGGGCCCTTGGGCCCGGCGTTTTTTTTGCTCCACGGGAGAATTTAACCCTCCGGATATGGGTCGATGTGCCGCTGAGAGGCTAGGGTTACGACTTAACCTATCGATTGATATGGAGTTGGCGATGCCCATATATAGTTTGGAGAGTGTAGCCCCATATGTTTTCTGAGATCAGACAAGGAATCCTTCCGCTCGCCCTGCGCAAGATCATGCGCCTGGGCGATCTGGAGCGTGCCGGACTTCTGATCGAGTCGTTGGCCAAGCACTGGCGGGACAGCAAGCCCTTCGAACTGCTGATCATCGCCCCGGATCGCGACGCCGGCCTGTTGCGTTCAAACCTGCCGCGCTTTCCCAACATCGAAGTGACCGTGCGCTGCGAGGGTGACTTCTTCCCCGCCTTCAGTTCGTTCTACTGGCTGACCGGTTGGTACCGGCAACAGATCGTGAAATTGCACGTACCGGCGGTATTGGGCTTCGGGGGCTTCTTCACGCTGGACTCAGACGTCTGCTGCGTCGGCGACTTCGATTCGCGCACCTTCGTGCAATACGACCGGGCCCTGTCTCGGTGGGAGCCCAAGCAGCATCACGATTGGTGGCAGAGCGCGTCGGAGGTGATCGGGATCCCCTACGATGCGAGATCGCATGGTCTCTCGGTCACGCCGAACATCCTGCACGGCGACCTGGCGCGGCAGACCCTGGAGCGGCTCCGCGGCTCCCGGCTGAGCGCGATGACGGCCCTGCTGCTGTGGAAGGCCCGCAAGCCCCTGCAGGTGCCGTGGACCGAGTATTCGCTCTACACCAGCACGGCCGAGATCAACGGCACGCTCTACGATTATCACGCCGAGTGGGACACCTGTTATACGTCCGACGTCCAGCTGTTCTCCGAACGCTCCTGCGTCTGGGGCGCCGATGATTTCGAACGACTGGTCCGGCTGCCCAACGGCACCGACCCCGGCGGCAAGTTCATCATCGTGCAGAGTCACGCGCGCATTCCGCTGCAGCAGGTGCGCGACTATTGCCTGAGCTTCGCCGGTTAGATCTTCCCGTTGTGTTCGCCGATCTTCGGCGCGGTTTCCATGCCTCCGGCCCGCTGGCCGTCGAGGCTGAGCGGCAGCCCGTGAAACAGCGCATTCGATCCGGCATAGGGCTGCATGAACATCGCCAGCGCCGCGACCTGCGCGAGCTCCATGACCTGAGGCACGGTGTTCAGCGGGCCATTGGGCACGCCCAGCGCATCGAGCTTCGCCGCCCAATGGGCCCGGGGATGCTCCTTCATGATATCGGCGATCATGCCCAGCAGCAGCTCGCGGCGCTCGGCGCGCTGGACGTTGGTCCTGAAACGCTCCTCGTCCGGCCATTCTGGATGGCCGAGCGCCTCGGCGAACTTGCGCCAGAGCCGGTCGTTGCCGGGGCAGATCATCAGCGGCCCGTCGCTGCACTCGAACGCCTGATACGGGGTCAGAGACGGATGGCCGGTCCCCTGGCGCGGCGGCATCCTGCCGGTCACCGACCATCCCGCGACATGATTTGAGGCCCACATCAGGCCGCTCTCGAATAGCGACGTGTTCACCAGGCTGCCCTGGCCGGTGGCCGTGCGCCGGGCCAGCGCCGCCAGCACGCCGATCGCCGTCCACATGCCGGTCGACAGATCGATGATCGAGACGCCGATGCGCGCCTCCGGTCCGGTCGGGTCGCCATTGAGGGAGATCAGGCCGGCGACGGCCTGGATGATCGGCTCGTAGCCCGGCCGGTCCTTCCAGGGGCCGGCATGGCCGAAGGCCCCGAGGTCGGCATAGATCAGGCGCGGGAAGCGTCTGGTGAGCGTGGCCCCGTCGAAGCCGAACTTGGCCGGCACGTCGGCGCGCAAATTGTGCACGAAGATGTCGGCCGCCCCGATGCGCTCGATCAGCGCCTCGCGCTGTGCCGGATCGGCGAGGTCGCAGGTGATCGACTTCTTGCCGCGGTTGAGCGCGATGAAGCCCGTCGCATCGCCCTCGACGAAGGGAGGACCCCATTTGCGGGCATCGTCGCCCTCCGGTCGCTCGACCTTGATCACTTCGGCGCCGAGGAAGGCCAGGATCTGGCCGCAATAGGGGCCTGCCAGGTTCTGGCCGAACTCAATGACCTTGATGCCCGCGAGAGGGCCGGAAGGAGCGCTCATCGCAGGTTGCTCCCCAGGATCTCGCGCGCGATCACCATGCGCTGCACCTCGCTCGGGCCTTCGCCGACCCGGCGAATGCGCATCTCGCGGTACCAGCGCTCCAGCGGCAGGTCCTTGGTCATGCCCATGCCGCCATGGATCTGCATCGAGCGGTCGACGACCCTGCCGCCACCTTCCGAGGCGGTGAGCTTGGCGATCGAGGCCTCGATCTTGAAGGGCAGGCCACGCCGCGCCTTCTCGGCCGCTTCCAGCGTGAAGTGCCTCGCCGTGCGGATGTCGATCTCGTTGTCGACCAGCATCCATTGCACGGCCTGCCGATGCGACAGCTTCTCGCCGAAGGTCGAACGCATCTTGGCCCACTCGATCGCCATTTCATGCGCGGCGATCGCGACGCCGATGCAGCCGGCGGCATAGGGGATGCGCTGGCGCGTCAGCCGGTCGTTGGCGACCGCGAAGCCCTTGTTCACCTCGCCCAGCACCTGGTGGTCGCTGACCCAGCAATCCTTGAACTCGAGCTCGGTTGCGTAGTGCGAGGAGCGCAGCGTGTGGACGACCCTCCGCACGTGGAAGCCCGGCGTATCGCTGTCGATGATGAAGCAGGTGATGCCTGCACGGCCCTTCGACGAATCGGTTCGCGCGAACACGATGCCGTACTGCGCGCGATCGGCATTGGAGATGAAGATCTTGGCGCCGTTCAGCACCCAGCCATTGTCCTTGCGTTCGGCTTTCGTCTGGATGGCGCGCGCGGGATCGCTGCCGCCCGACGGCTCGGTCAGGCCGAAGAACGCCTTCTTCTCGCCGCGCAGGGTCGGGTAGAGGTAGCGCTCCTTCTGGTCGTCGTTGGCCTCGAAAATCTGCGCCAGGCCCGCGCCGCCGAAGGTGCCGTAGCAGGGCACGTAGAGCCCGGCGCGATGCTGCGCCATCTCGATGGCCAGCAGCACGCGGGTCACGATGTCGATGTCGGGGCCGCCATACTCCTTGGGGATGTCGATGCCGAACAGGCCCATCGCCTTGGTCTTCTCGACCAGCCGGGCATGATCGGCGGGATCGAGTTCAGAGGCGTCGGGGTCGAGCCTGGCTTCGAGCGGAATGATCTCTTCGCGCACGAACCGACGGACCTGGTCGATCAGCATCTGCTGTTCTGCGGAGGGCTCGAAATCCATCACAATCCTTTCTCCTCCCCATTCAAATGGGGATGTGCCCCAAAGGGGCGGAGGGGTCAGGAAGCGGCGGACGTTGACCTATGACCCCTCCGGCCTTCGGCCACCTCCCCATATGAATGGGGAGCGATACTAATTCGGGCTCAACCGTCCCAGCGGGGGCGGGTTCTTGGCGTTGTCGGGTGGCAGGCTGCCATGGTCGGCCTGGTGCACCATCAGCAGCTCGAACCAGCGCGTGCGGTACTGCTGGTTCACTTCGACACGGAACTGGTAGTCCGGACCACGCTCGGCGAGTTCGCGCTGCAGTTCGCTGCGCAACCCGAACGGCGCGCGGGCACCGGCCTGGCCGATGTAGAGCATGGTGCCCGCAGCGTCGGCGATCTGGTAGATACCGAGCTGGCCCGGCAGGCGGGCAATCTCTTCGGCGGTCAGGGGCCGCCACGGCTTGTCGAGGCGGAGCCTGATCGACATCGCCTAGCGTCCCTCGAACTTCGCGGTGCGCTTCTCCAGCCGCGCCTTCATGCCTTCCTGCGCGTCCTGACTCTTCATCGCCGCCTGCACGAGCGCGTCGACATCGTCGTGCTTGATGCCGTCACGGAACTCGAGCTGCTTCACCGTGAGCGCCTTCATGGCCTTGAGCGACAGCGGCGCGTTGGCCGCCAGCCGGTCGACGACCTTCGAGGCCTCGGCCTCGAGCTGGTCGGCCGGCACGCAGCGGGCGATCAGGCCCAGCGCATGAAGCTTGGTCGACGGCAGCGGATCGCCCAGCAGCAGCATCTCGCGGGTCGTGACCGGCCCCAGCACTTCCATCAGCTTCTTGGCCAGGAACCAGTTGGGGGCGAGGCCGACCTGGGCCAGCGACATGCCGAAACGCGCTTTCTGGCTCGCCACCACGATATCGCAATGGAGCGCCAGCTCGTTGCCGCCGGCGATGGCGTCTCCATGGACGACCGCGACGACGGGCAGCGGGCAGAGCTCGACGGCGCGCAACATGACCTCGATGCCGCTGGCACTGCCGCCGCCGATGGTCTCGCGCCGCTCCGCCATGTCGAGGCCGGCGCAGAACACGTCGCCCTTGCCGCGGATCACCACGACACGGTCGTCGGCCGCGACCGGCGCCTGCAACGCCTCGATCATCTCGCGCATCAGGCCACTGTCGAGCGCGTTGCGCTTCTCCGGCCGGTTCATCCAGATGGTTTTGACCGGGCCGCTTTTTTCGATGATGACCTTGTTCATGGCGCCCCTCACTCCGGCTCGATGCCGGCGGCCTTGATCTCCTTGGTCCACCAGGCCGTCTCGCTCTTCACGTAGGCGGCGAACTCGTCGAGGGCGAGCGGGGCGATCTCCATACGGCCCTGCGTCATCGCCTTGGCGGTGGCCGGATCCTTCAGCGCTTCGGCGATCGCGTCGGCCAGGACCTTCTGGACGTCCTTGGGCGTCGCGGCCGGCGCGAACACGGCCAGCCAGTAGACCAGCGAATAGCCCGGCACGGCTTCGGCGATCGCCGGCAGGTCGGGCGTGACCGTCGTGCGCTTGGGACCGGTGGTCGCGAGCCCGCGCACGCGGCCGGCCTCGATCTGGGTCAGCGCCTGCGGCAGGTCGGGGAACATCACCTGGACCTGGCCCGACGCCACGTCGCCCAGCGCCTGCGGACTGGCCTTGTAGGGCACGCGCTCGATCTTGGTGCCGGCGAGCTGATTGAACATTTCGCCCGAGAGGCGCTGCGAGGCACTGGCTTCGGCGTAGTTGAGCTTGCCGGGGTTCTTCTTGGCGTAGTCCACCAGCTCGACGGTCGTCTTCACCGGCAGGTCGTTGTTCACGACCAGCGCGTTGACGCCCATCACGCAGCGCATGATCGGCGCGAAGTCCTTCTCGATGTCGTAGCTCAGCTTCTTGAACAGGGCGCCGTTGGCGGCGTTCGTCGTGTTCGTGCCCATCATCAGCGTGTAGCCGTCGGCCGGTGCGGTGGCGACGGCAGAGGCACCGAGCTGCCCGCTGGCGCCCGGCTTGTTCTCGATGACGATCGGCTGCTTCAGGATCTCCTGCAGCTTGGCGCCGAGGCCGCGCGCCGTCAGGTCGGTGGCGCTGCCGGCCGCGAAGGGCACGACGATCTTGATCGGCTTGTTGGGGTAGGCCTGGGCGAAGGCGGCCCTGGACAGCGAACCTGCGGCCAGTGCGGCGGCGCCCGCCAGGGTCGTACGACGGTTGAGCTTCACGTTTCCTCCCAAGGCCTCGTTCGGCCGGGATCCGTTTTAGCGGCCCGGCGCGGCGAGGCAAAGGAGGGCGGGCTACATGAAGAGCTTTTCCGCCTTGCGGTCGGCGTACAGCCCGGCCACGAATTCGGCATAGCCGTTGTAGAGCAGGGTCGGGATGCGCTGATCGCTACCCAGGGGCTTCTCGCTGGCCTGGCTCCAGCGTGGATGCGCCACCTCGGGGTTCACGTTGGCCCAGAATCCGTATTCGCTGGATTGCAGCCCTTCCCAGAAGGTCTTGGGCTTCTTGTCGGTGAACTCGACGCTGACGATCGATTTGACGTTCTTGAAGCCGTACTTCCACGGCGCCACGAGCCGCAGCGGCGCGCCGTTCTGCTTGGGCATCGGCTTGCCGTAGAGACCGGTCGCGATGAAGGCCAGGTCGTTCATCGCCTCGTCCATGGCCAGCCCCTCGGTGTAGGGCCAGGGATAGAGGAGGTCGCGCTGTTCGCGCATCACCGAGGGCTTGGAAAGGGTCTTCATCACGATGAACTTGGCGCTGCTCAACGGCTTGCACAGTTCGACCAGCGAGCGCACCGGGAAGCCCGTCCACGGCACGATCATCGACCAGGTCTCGACGCAGCGGTGGCGATAGACGCGCTCCTCGAGCTGCACCTTTGCCAGCAGGTCGTCGATGCCGATCTCGAAGGGTTTTTCGACCATGCCGTCGACCTTGATGGTCCACGGACGCACTTCGAGCTTCTGGGCGTCGCGCCAGATGCTCTTGTCGGTGCCGAATTCGTAGAAGTTGTTGTAGGTGGTGGCGAGTTTCTCGGCCGTCATCGGCGTCGGCACGCCATATTTGTCGTTGCGCTTGGCCGGATACAGGCCGGCGGACGGATCGGCCGACTTGTCCTGCGCCATCGCCAGACCGGGCAGCGCCAGCGATGCCGCACCCAGTCCTGCCGCGAGCCCCATGGACCGCACCATCTCGCGCCGGTTGAGATAGTGGCTCTCCGGCGTCGCCTTGGACTCCGGCAGTTCCCAGCCTCGTGTGCGCTTGATCAGCATGATCCCACTCCTGTTACGCCCGGCCTCTAGATGGCGCCCGGGCGACGGTCCGGCAAATCAACCCTGCTCACTGGGCCGTGACGCGACCCTCGGGCTTATGGCTGCGAATTGGTCACATCGAGCAGGGTCGGCCACATGACGTCGCGCCAGGCACTGTTGCCGACGGCGGTGAAGGTGATCTGTCCCCCCTGAATGAGGAAGAAGCGAGGCGTCTCGGCGCCCTGTTCGACGCCGACCTGGCTCATCAGGAAGGCGTCGAGGACCCAGCGCAGATCCGAAGGCCAGCTCGCGGGCTTCAGCAGGAGGGCCGGCGTCTTCGGGAACACTACGCGATAGTCGATTTTCTGGAAGACCGGGGCTTGCTTGAACAGGGGCTCCCACTGCGTCCGCCAGATCTTGCAGGCCTCCGACGTCTCGTCGCCGGCGAAGATCAGGATGGGCTTGGCGCTCCGCGCCGTTCCCTGGGCGGCCGCGGTGCGCGACAGGATCGCCGCGGCGGCCGACGACAGTCCGCCCGTGATCACGCTACGTCTCTTGAACATCCAGTACGTCTCCCCCTCGTGGATGGCTCCCACGAGGGCAATATGCTGCATCGTCGCCCGGCCGGAAACTACGCCTTGGTGGCGGTCACTTCCTGGATCATCGGCCACATCTTGTCCTTCCAGCCACCGTTGCCGGTGACGGTGAGGACGATCTTGCCGTCCTGGAACAGGATGAAGCGTGGCGTGGCGCTGGGGCTCTTCTTGCCCTCGTCGCTTGCGAGGAACGCGGCCCGGATGGGTCTTGCCGGCGCGGGCCAGCTGTCTTCGACCATCACGAGGTCTGCATTGGCCGGATGTACGACCTGATAGTCCATCTTCTTGAAAGCGGCCGACTTGAGGAAATCAGGCTCGGACTGGGCACGCCAGATCTTGCAGCCGCCTCAAAGTTCGTGGCCGACGAACACCAGCGTCGGGCGCCCAGACTGGGCATTCGCGACGCGGGTCAGTGACGATGCGGCGGCCATCACCAGGCCACCCACCATCAGAGACCTTCTGTTGAACATGAACAACACTCCCGTGGAACCATTCCACAGGGCGAATATGAGAGACCGGGCCCCGGCGGAGAAGGGCTGCCGGCCCGGCCTCACTACCTTGTGACTCGGGCGGATGATCGCCGTCAGGCAGCCTGATGCTTCTTCGTCTCCTCGACGATGCGTTCGGCCGTCCGTCCAGCCAACTCCTGCAGATGGTCGAACTCGGTCCGGAAGCTGCCGATGCCCTGCGTCACAGACCGGATCTCGACGATCATGTCGGCGATCTCGGCCTCGGGCATCAGGGCCGAGACCTCGTCCCATCCGGGCCAGTCCGGCCGCGCGTCATAGCCCAGCAGCTGCCCGCGCCGACCCGAGATCAGCCGCTGCAGCCGCGGCGTCGATTCGGACGGGCCGGCCACCGTCACTCTCAGGATGGGCTCGAGCAGGACCGGCTTGCACTTGGGCATGGCCTCGCTCATGGCGATGCGGGCGGCCATCTTGAACGACATCTCGGAACTGTCGACGGCGTGATACTGGCCGTCGAACAGCGTCACTTCGAGATCGACAACGGGTTGGCCGAGTGGCCCTTCCCTGAGGTAGTCGATCACGCCCTCTTCGACGGCCGGGATGAAGTTGCGGGGCACCACGCCGCCCACGATCCGGTCGACGAAGCGGAAACCCGAGCCGCGCGGCAGCGGCTTGATCTCGATCTTGATGTCGGCGAACTGGCCGTGGCCTCCGGTCTGCCGTTTGTAGCGGGCATGCTGCTGCGTGCCCGCCTGGATGGTCTCGCGATAGGCGACGCGGGTCGCAGCCGTCTCGACGGCGACGTTGTAGCGGCCGGCGAGCTTGTCGACCGCGACCTTGAGATGCATCTCGCCCTGGCCCTTGAGCAACAGTTCGTGCGTCTCGGCCCGCGCTTCAAAGGATAGCGACGGATCCTCCTCGACGATCTTGTGCAGGGCGCCGGAGAGCTTCACCTCGTCGTTCCTGTTACGCGCGGACACGGCCAGTCCGAACACGGGCGGATCGGCGGCGGGAAAGTCGCTCGATCCGGCGATGCCCGAAGGGCTGAGCCTCTGGCCCGACGACAGCGCCTCGACCTTGGCCAACGCCACGATCTCACCGGCGCGTGCCTCCGGAGTCTTGTCGAGCCGCTGCCCGAACGGCCGCAAGATCGTGCCGATCCGATGCCCGGCGACCGACTGGCCTTCGAGCAGCGTGCCGGCCCAGATTCGGCAGAGCGAAAGCTTGCCCGCATGGCTTTGATGCAGGACCTTGAAGCATTCGGCGGTCGACACCCCATTCGAGTGCAATGAGCGTCGCTGCGCCGTCACGCCGACGGTCGGTGTGTCATGGCGCAGTGCCTTCAGGAGACGCCGCACGCCGTTCTCGCGATCGCCGGCACCCAGCAGGACTGGCACGATCTGGTCGGCACCGAATTCGTCGTGCAGGTCGCGGTAGATCAGTGACTTTTCCGGCGCGACATCCTCGATGAGCTGTTCGAGGAGCGTGTCGTCGAACTCCGAGAGCGTCTCCAGCATCTCGCGCCGAGCCTCGGCTTCGCGCGGCAGCACTTCGGCCGGCATCTCGATCAGGTCGGACGCGCCGCTGCTCTTGTAGCGATAGGCCCGCTCGCTCACGAGATCGACATAGCCCACCGTTTCGTCGCTGCCGTCGGCGGCGGCGCGGCGGATCGGCACCTGGCGCAGCAGCAGCTTGCGCCGCGATACCGATTGCAGCGCCGCCAGCATGTCGCGCACGCGGACCTCGGCCGAGTCGATCTTGTTGACGAAGATGATGTGCGGGATGTGCCGATCTTCGATGAATTTGAGGAGCGGCGTCAGCGCCATCACGCGCTCGACCGAGGGTTCGCAGACCACGACGGCGGCATCGCACACCGCGAGGCCCGCGAAGGCGTCATTCTGGAATTCGATCGAGCCGGGCACGTCGAGGAACGTCCACTGGTCGCCGAGATAGTCGACCGAGGCCACGTTGATTTCCGTGCCCATGCTGCGCTTGCGCGACTCGGCGGCGCCGTCGCCGATGGATGTGCCGGCGCGCGTCGAGCCGCGCCGGCCGATGGCTCCGGTTGCGTACAGAATGCTTTCGAGCAGGCTGGTCTTGCCCGACAGATACGGCCCGCACAGCGCCACAACGCGGTGCGCGCCGCTGCCTGGTCTGCCGCCGGTGATTGTCTCCGTCTTGAACTCGGCCATGACAACGTCCTCCTTCTTCGCAAAAAGCGCAGAAGCTCCGGACGATCGTCGCGGAATAGACGTTACGCTTCCGAACGATCAGCCGGAGCGAAGCCCACTTGTCATGAAAATCGTTTCATCCCCGCCTGGCTGAGTCAAACGCCGGGCGGGGATGAATTAGGTCAGCGGTGCTTACGAAAGCGCCGCGCAGGCGCGCTGAATGCGGCGGCCGGCTTCTTCGAGCAGTTCCGTCGCCGTGGCGTAGGAGATGCGGAAGGCCGGACCTTGGCCGAAGGCCGAACCCTGCACGACCGAGAGACCCTCGGCTTCGAGCAGGTAGTTCACGAAGTCGGTGTCGTCCTTGATCACCTTGCCGTCGGGCGTCTTCTTGCCGATCGTGCCGGCGCAGGACGGGTAGACGTAGAAAGCGCCCTCGGGACGCGGGCACTTCAGGCCTTTGGTCTGGTTCAGCATCGACACGATCAGGTCGCGGCGCTGCTTGAAGATCGCGACGTTCTTCGGGATGAAGTCGGTCGGGCCGTTCAGCGCGGCCACGGCAGCGGCCTGGCTGATCGAGCTGGCGTTCGACGTGCTCTGCGACTGTACCGTGATCATGGCGTTGATCAGGTCCTGCGGCCCGGCCGCGTAGCCGATGCGCCAGCCGGTCATGCTGTAGGCCTTCGACACGCCGTTCATCGTCAGCGTGCGGTCGTACAGCCTCGGCTCGACCTGGGCCGGCGTGAAGAACTCGAAGTCGTCGTAGACGAGCTTCTCGTACATGTCGTCGGTGAGGATGTAGACGTGCGGATGCTTCAGCAGCACGTCGCACAGGCCTCGCAGGTCGGCCTTGGAGTAGGCGGCACCCGTCGGGTTGCTGGGCGAGTTGAGGATGATCCACTTGGTCTTGGGCGTGATGGCGCGGTCGAGATCCTCCGGCGTCAGTTTGAAGCCGTTCTCTTCCTTGCACTGCACGATGACCGGCGTGCCGTCGCCGAACATGACCATCTCAGGGTACGAGACCCAGTACGGCGCGGGCACGATGACCTCGTCGCCCGGGTTCAGAGTCGCCAGCATGGCGTTGAAGATGATCTGCTTGCCGCCCGAGGTGACGACGGTCTGGCTCGGCTTGTAGTCGAGGCCGTGGTCGCGCTTCATCTTGGCGACGATCGCCTGGCGAAGCGCGGGCGTTCCCGGCACGGCGGTATACTTGGTGTCGTTGTTGCGGATCGCCTGGATCGCCGCTTCCTTGATATGATCCGGCGTCGGCATGTCCGGCTCGCCGGCGGCCAGACCGATGACGTCTTTGCCCGCCGCTTTCATCTCCAGGAACTTGCCCTGCGCGGCATTGGTCGGAGACGGCTTGATGCGGCTGAGACGATCGGCGATGAAAGCCATGACGAATATGCCTCCTTCAGGCATTTTTATGAGCGGCGCGAAGCTAGTCGCGACGCCGGGTTTCCGCAAGGCGACGACCCGTATTTATCGTCGGGCGGGCCGTACCGGCGCTAGGGCAAAGAGGATGAGATGAAGTTCCTGCTCGTTCCACTGCGGTTCCTCATCTCACCGGTCTTCCTCGCGGCGGTGAACCTGATGATCCTGTTTCCGATGGTGCTGTCCATCGCCGATATCGTGCAGAGCGTGAACCGGCATATCGATACCCATGAGCCGGTCACGATTGCCTCCACGATCGCGCTCATCATGATTGGCTGGGGCGTGGCGCTGGAGGAGCGAGGGGTGATCCGCAAACGGTTCGGCGTGGCCGGCCGCGCGGACGAGGATTGGCAGGTGGCGATCGACGAGATGTGCCACGAATACGGGGTTGCCCAGCTCGTCCTCGGCCTGTTCGCCGAAATAGCGGTGGCGATGATCAGCCTACCGGACCGCATCGTGAACACGATCGGCTACGAACACACTCTTCTGACCGTTTCGGTCATTCTCATCTCCATCGGCGCGCTCATTCAGCTTCGGCACATCTTCGTGCTGATCGCCTCGCTGTGGCGCCGCAAGAACGTCCGGGAGAGGCCCGCCTAGTCGATCAGGCGGACGGAACAGTCGACGGTCATCTTGGCATCGCCGAACCCGACGCGGCGTCCGCTGACCGGAGCTGCATCGCGATAGTCGAGGCCCACCGCAACACGCAGGCTGTCGCCGCGCGGGCTGATTCCATTGGCGGGGTCGAAACCCACCCATTCCAGCCCCGGCACCCACGCTTCGGCCCAGGAATGGCTGGTCCGGCCGACATGCATTTCCGGGTCGTCGTTGCGCAGATAGCCGCTGACGTAGCGCGCCGGCACGCCGAGGCGGCGGCAGCAGGCGATGAAAATGTGGGCCTCGTCCTGCGCCACGCCGGCGCCGCGGGTCAGTGCCTCGGCGGCCGTGGTGTCCACGGTTGAGACGCCCGCCTTGTAGGCCACCCGCGCCGAGATCCGCTCCATCAACTCATGCAGGACGGCGACCCGTCGAGCGGGATCCGCTGCGCGGTCGCCGAGGCCCTGGATCACCGGATCGAAACTCGCATCGTGGCGCGCAAGGCCCGTGTTGCGCAGCCAGAAGGGCGCCGGCAGGGTGGGTTCCTCGACGTAGCGCAGCCACTGGTCGGTGCCGCTGTACTCGTAGATGCCCTGCACCACGATCTCGACGCTGTCGTGCTGCCGGGCGACCGAGAAGGTCGATACCTGGTTGCCGTGGCCGTCCTTCCATTCCGACTTCTTGCCGGGGCCGTCGATGTGCCACGACACGATACGTTGCGCCGCGGCGGGCTTGGGCGTGAGGCGGACGTCGTGGATCGAATGTCCGGACGGCTGGTCGAACTGGAAACGTGTGGCGTGGTGGACGGAGAAACGCATGGCTTTGCTCAATCCAGGAGGAACTGTCGGCCGATTTCGTCCGACAGGGTTCCGATGTCGCCGCGCAGTTCCCCCAGGAACTTGGAGAGGCCGATCTCGAAAACCTTGTCGATGCGTGCGTAGCGCAACCGTGCGTGCAGCTCGCCGGCCAGCCGGTCCGCCTCGCCCCGCGTGCCGTACGCGTCGGCCAGCTCGCGCATATTGAGGTCGACCATCCAGAGGCAATGGTGCACCGATCGCGGCACATCGCGCCGCAGCATCATCAGTTCCGCCACCTTCATGGGGTTGAGCGAGCTGCGATAGATGCGCCGGTAGGTGCGCACGGCACCGACACAGGCCAGCAGCTCCGACCAGGCGAAATAGTCGAGCCCCTCGGCACTGGGATTGCCGTCCGGCCGCAGCAGGTGGAACTTCACGTCGAGGATGCGGCCGGTATTGTCGGCGCGCTCGAGGAAGGCGCCGAGCTGCAGGAAGTTGTTGGCCTCGTCGCGCAGCAGCGTCACCTGCGCCGCGCCGAAGATCATCACTGCCTGCTTCTTCACCGACTCGATCAGCGCACCGCGATCGAGGTTCGCCCGCTTGCCGCGCAGGCGGGCGCTGAGTTCCAGCCACAGCGCGTTGAGGCTCTCCCAGACATCGACCGTGATGTTGTTGCGCTCTTCGCGGGCATTGCGCCGCGCCGCACCGATCGAGTTCACGATCGAAGAGGGGTTGCTCTCGTCGATCACGAGGAAGTCGATCAGGCTGGCGAGACGTTCGCCCTGTGCCTGGCTCTGGCGGAATTCGTCTTCCATGCCGAAGATCGCCGCCACGCCGGCGGCCTCCTCGCCGCGCGACTGCAGGGCCATGCGCTGGGTGGCCTCGATCAGCCGCGCCGTCGACTTGGCGCGCTGCAGGTAGCGACCCATCCAGTAGAGATTCTTGGCGGTACTGCTCAGCATTGGTGGGGCCTACCTGTCGTCCGCCTGGTCGGGCGCCAGGACCCAGGTGTCCTTGGTGCCGCCGCCCTGGCTCGAATTGACGACCAGCGAGCCTTCCTTGAGGGCGACGCGCGTGAGGCCGCCCGGCACGATGGTGATCTTCTTGCCGGAGAGGACGAACGGGCGCAGGTCGACGTGACGCGGCGCGACGCCCCGGCTCACGAAGGTGGGACAGGTCGATAGCGCCAGCGTCGGCTGGGCGATGTAGTTGTCCGGCCGTGCCTTCAGCAGCGCCGTAAACTCCTCGATCTCGGCCTTGCTCGAAGTGGGGCCGACCAGCATGCCCTTGCCGCCCGAGCCGTGGACTTCCTTCACCACGATCTCGGAGAGATGCTCCAGCACGTACTTGTAGTCGTCGGCCCGGTCGCAGCGCCAGGTCGGCACGTTCTGCAGGATCGGCTCCTCGCCGAGATAGAAGCGCACCATCTCGGGGACGTAGGTGTAGGTGGATTTGTCGTCGGCCACGCCGTTGCCCAGCGCATTGACGATGTTGACGCGGCCGGCGCGCAGGGCGCCCAGCAGGCCGGCGACGCCCAGGAACGAATCGGGTCGCATCGCCAGCGGGTCGAGATACGCGTCGTCGACGCGCCGGTAGATCACGTCCACTCTCTGCGGCCCGCGCGGCGTGCGCATGTAGACGCGGCTTTCGTCGACGAACAGGTCTGAGCCTTTCACCAGCTCGATGCCCATCTCGTCGGCCAGAAACGCGTGCTCGAAATAGGCGCTGTTGTGGTGGCCGGGGGTGAGCAGCACGACGTTGGGCTCGTGGCCGTCGCTGAACGAGACCGACCGCAGCGTTGCCAGCAGCTCCTCCGAATAGTCGGCGACGGGAAGGACGCTCATCGCGGCGAACAGTTCGGGCGCCAGCCGCATCATCACTTCGCGGTTCTCGAGGACGTAGGACACGCCGGACGGCGTGCGCACATTGTCTTCCAGGACATAGAAGTCCTTCTCGCCCACGCGGACGAGATCGATGCCGGCAATATGGGCGTGGACGCCGCCGGGCAGTTGCAGTCCCTGCGCCATGGCGACGAATTCGCCGTTCATCAGGATCTGTTCTTCGGGCATGATGCCGGCGCGGCAGATTTCGCGCTGGCCATAGGCGTCGGTCAGGAAGGCGTTGAGGGCGCGCACGCGCTGCGACAGGCCCTTGTGCAGGAACTGCCACTCGTCATACGCGATGACGCGCGGGATGATGTCGAACGGGATCGTCGTTTCGGACCCCTCGGCCGCCCCATAGGCGCCGAAGGTGATTCCGTGCCGGCGGTAGAAGAGATCGACCTCGGTGCGCGTCGCCTCCAACCGTTCGGGCGAGGTCCGCGCGAGCCAGTCGGCGACACCGCGGTAGGGCACACGGATCGAACCGTCGGTGCCCGAATTCATCTCATCGAATACCTTGGCGGCCATCCGGCATTTCACCCCCTGTCAAAGCACCATATAAGCAATCGACGGGCCAACAAAGTGCCCGTGTCCATGGGACGGAGGCGCGGCATGAAGCAGGTGCTGATCGATCGGTACGGAACGCCGTGGGACGTAGCCCGCTGTGCGGACGTTCCCGACGTGGGCCCGCCGGCGCCCGACGAGGTCGTTTTCGACGTGCTGGCCTTCCCGATCAATCCGGCCGACATGTGGTTCTGCAAGGGAAGCTACCGGCTGAAGCCGCCGCTGCCCGCAACGCCCGGCGCGGAATGCGTAGGCCGGGTCTCTGCGGTCGGATCGGCCGTGAAGCATGTCAGGACGGGTGACCTCGTCATCAATCTGCAGCGCGAAAACTGGACGCAGAAGCGCCGGGTGAAGGGGGATGACGCAATTCCGCTGCCGGCCGGCATCGACCTGCGGCAGGCCGCGATGGTACGCATCAACCCGCCGACGGCGCGGCTCATGCTGTCCGACTTCGTCGATCTCGCCGCCGGCGAATGGGTCATCCAGAACGTCGCCAATTCGGCGGTCGGGCGGCTGCTGATCGTGCAGGCGCATCAGCGGGGGCTGCGCACCGTCAACGTGGTGCGCCGGGCCGAGCTCGCAGACGAGCTGAAGGCGCTGGGTGCCGACGTCGTCCTGGTCGACGGCGACGACCTCGCCGACCGCGTCGCCGGGGCGACCGGCAAGGCTGCGATCCGGCTGGGTATCGAGGCGATTGGCGGTGCTGCCACCGGGCGCATCGTCGACTGCGTCGCGACCGAGGCCACCGTGGTGCACTACGGCTCGATGAGCGGCGAGGACCCGAAGGTCACGCGCAGCAACTTCATCTATCGCGGCGTCAAGCTGACCGGCTTCATGCTGGGCCGCGGCCTCGCCAAGCGTGACGCGGCCAAGGTTCGAGACATCTACGCGGAGCTGGCCGGTCAGGTCATGGCGGGTACGCTTTACGCCCCGGTGGACACGGTCTACCCGATCGAGAAGATCAAGGAGGCGCTGGCGCATGCCGACAAAGGCGGGCGCAACGGCAAGATCCTGGTGGCACCGAACGGCGCGATTTGAACGAGGGAGATGGCCAATGAATTCCGACGTAGCGGCAATCGAGAAGGTCCTGCAGGTCTATTTCGACGGGCTGTACGAGGGCGACACGAACAAGCTGGGCGAAGCCTTCCATCCCGCCTCGCACCTCTACAGCGCAGGTCCCGACGGCAAGGCGGCGGACATGCCGCGCGCCGACTGGTTCAAGATGGTCGAGAGCCGCAAATCGGCCAAGCACAGCGGCAGCGAGCGGCGTGACCGCATCGTTTCGATCGACTTTTCCGGCCCGGCGACGGCCTTCGCCAAGGTCGAATGCCAGATCCCGCCGCGCTATTTCACGGACTATCTGACGCTTCTAAAAGTAGAAGGCCGTTGGCAGGTTATTGCCAAGGCCTTCCACACCGTTACCAAATAGACGACTGAACAGGGCGCGAGGAGCCTAGCTCTTCGCGTCCGCCGCGACCTGGACCTTGATCATCTTGTCCGCCGGCGCGGAAACCGCGCCCGAGCCCGGCGCGCCCTTCTTGATCTTGTCCACGAACTCCATGCCGAACGTGACCTTGCCCCAGACAGTGTACTGGCCGTCGAGGAAGTTCGAGTCCTTGAAGACGATGAAGAACTGGCTGCGGGCGCTGTTCGGATCGTTGGTGCGGGCCATCGAGACCGAGCCGCGGGTGTGCGGCTCCTTCGAGAATTCGGCCTTGAGCGTCTCGCCCATGCCGCCGGTGCCGGTGCCCGTCGGGTCGCCGGTCTGGGCCATGAAGCCGTCGATTACGCGGTGGAACACGACGCCGTCGTACTTGCCCTCGCGCGCCAGCTTCTTGATCTGGGCGACGTGGTTGGGAGCGAGGTCGGGGCGCATCTCGATGACGACCCGGCCGTCCTTGAGGTCGATGTAGAGGGTATTTTCCTTATCCATGGCGGAGGCTGCTCCTGCGAACATGAGAATGACGGCAAGGACGGGCGTCAGAATGGCGAGCCGCATGACGTTTTCCTTTGGCGAATCCGCGGTCTTGCCGCGGCCGGCGGGACCTTAATGGCCGATCCCCGAAAGACAAGCGGCAACTTCGGGGCGATGGGGCGGTTCGCCGGAGACCGGCCGGGGCCTCCGCCGGCCCGGATTTCCCCAACCGCGCCGGCGGCTGCGACCGGCCGCCACATACCGACGAGGGCGGAAAACCCGTTACCACCCATGGCTATATCTGGTACTAACCCGTTTGAAATGCGGGGGATTTTGCGGGTCGGAAAAACCGCCGGATCTGAACCGCCGAGGGGACGGATGCATGGTCGTTAAGCGCGTATTGGGCGTCGTGGGACTGGTGGCGGCAATGGCCGGGTTCGGCTTGGCTGCGCCTGCCCAGGCGCAGAAAGTCATCGGCGTGCCACATGATTGGCAGCTGAACTTCCCGCCGCCCTACACGCCGGTCATGGAGCGGGTAGAATCTTTGCATGACCTGCTGCTGGTCATCATCATCGCGATTTGTATCTTCGTGCTGCTGCTGCTGGTTTACGCCGTGTGGCGCTTCCATGCCGGTCGCAATCCGACGCCGACGGCCGTGACCCATCATACGGGGCTCGAGATCGCTTGGACGATCCTTCCGATCCTGGTCCTCGTGGTCATCGCGATCCCGTCCTTCCGTCTGCTCTACTATAGTGACAAGGCGGCCGACGCGGCGATGACCGTCAAGATCACCGGCCACCAGTGGTACTGGTCCTACAATTACCCCGATCAGGGCGATTTCACGGTCGAGAGCCGCATGCTGAGCGAGGCCGACCGCGCCAAAACCAAGCCGCAGGTGCCGCGCCTGCTGGCCGTCGACGAGGAAATGGTGATCCCGGCCAACACCGTGGTGCGCATCATCGGCACCGCCGAGGGTGGCAGCATGCACGGCTGGACGGTCCCGGGCTTCGGCATCAAGAAGACGGTGATCCCCGGCCGCCTCAACGAGGGCTGGATCAGCGTCAAGGAAGAGGGCCTGTATTTCGGCCAGTGCTCGCAGATCTGCGGCCAGAACCACAGCTTCATGCCGATCGGCATTCGCGTGGTCTCGCAGGCCGACTTCGACAAATGGGTGGCGGACAAGAAGAAGGCTGCTGGGCTCGCGCCCGCGACCGACGTCGCCTCCGCCGCCACTCCCGCCACCCGCTAAGCGCTTCTCCGCAGGAGATCAAGAATGGCCACCGCGCACGGCGCCGCCCACGACCACAATGCCCACGGGCATGACGACCATCACACGCCGACCGGCATCAAGCGGTGGCTGTACAGCACGAACCACAAGGACATCGGCACGATGTACCTTGTGTTCTCGATCTTCGCGGCGCTGATCGGGGCGGGTTTCTCCGTCTACATGCGCCTCGAGCTGATGCAGCCGGGCGTCCAGTACTTCAACGGTGCCGACGGCACGCCGGACGGCCACTTCTGGAACACGATCGTGACGGCGCACGGCCTGATCATGGTGTTCTTTGTGGTCATGCCGGGACTGATCGGCGGTTTCGGCAACTGGTTCGTGCCGCTCATGATCGGGGCGCCCGACATGGCGTTCCCGCGCATGAACAACATCAGCTTCTGGCTGCTGCCGCCGGCCTTCATCCTGCTCCTGATGTCTGCCCTGATCGGCGGTGGCGTGGGCACCGGCTGGACGATCTATCCGCCGCTCACGCTCAACCAGGGCGCCGGCATGGACCTGGCGATCTTCTCGCTGCAC
Source organism: Reyranella sp. (assembly GCF_965279625.1). Classification (GTDB taxonomy): domain Bacteria; phylum Pseudomonadota; class Alphaproteobacteria; order Reyranellales; family Reyranellaceae; genus Reyranella. Next base: position 1,715,710 of record NZ_OZ257251.1, on the reverse strand, counting down.
ATCGCGGGTGCTTCGTCGATCCTGGGTGCCATCAATTTCATCACGACCATCCTGAACATGCGCGCGCCGGGCATGACTCTGCACCGCATGCCACTGTTCGCCTGGTCGGTCCTGGTCACGGCATTCCTGCTGCTGCTGGCGCTGCCGGTCCTCGCCGGCGCCATTACGATGCTGCTGACCGACCGCAACTTCGGCACCTCGTTCTTCAAGGCCGAGGGCGGCGGTGATCCGACCCTGTTCCTGAACCTCTTCTGGTTCTTCGGTCACCCCGAAGTCTACATCATGATCCTGCCGGCCTTCGGCATCATCAGTCACATCATCTCGACCTTCGCCCGCAAGCCGATCTTCGGCTACCTCGGCATGGCCTACGCGATGGTGGCGATCGGCGTCGTCGGCTTCGTCGTGTGGGCGCACCACATGTACACGGTCGGCCTGGACGTCGACACGCGTGCCTATTTCGTGGCCGCGACCATGGTGATCGCCGTCCCGACGGGCGTGAAGATTTTCTCGTGGATCGCCACCATGTGGGGCGGCTCGATCCGCCTCACCATTCCGATGCTGTGGGCGATCGGCTTTATCTTCCTGTTCACCGTCGGCGGCGTGACGGGCGTGGTGCTGGCCAATGCCGGCGTCGACTACTCGCTGCACAACACCTACTACGTGATCGCGCACTTCCACTATGTGCTGTCGCTCGGCGCGGTGTTCGGCATGTTCGCCGGCTTCTACTACTGGATCGGCAAGATGTCGGGCCGGCAGTATCCGGAGTGGGCGGCGCAGATCCACTTCTGGGTTACCTTCATTGCCGTCAACCTGACGTTCTTCCCGATGCATTTCTCGGGTCTGGCCGGCATGCCGCGCCACTACGTCGACTATCCCGACGCGATGTCGCACTGGAACTACCTCTCCTCGATCGGCGCGTTCATGTCGTTCGGTGCGACCCTGTTCTGGCTCGTCTTCGTGGTCTTCGGCACGCTGATGTTCGGCCGCAAGGTCGGTGCGAACTACTGGGGCGAAGGGGCAACGACCCTCGAATGGACGGTTTCTTCACCGCCGCCGTTCCACACGTTCGAGGAACTGCCGCACATCTCTCCGACGGCAAACCACTAGGAACGGAGCGGAGGCGCCCCAAGAAGGCGCCTTCGCCTTGAAGGGCATATGAGCGACACCGCGCACACATTCACGGGCAGCATCGATGGAACCGCCACGCCTGCGCGCGTGCGCGACTACATCGACCTGCTGAAGCCGCGCGTGATGTCGCTGGTGGTCTTCACCGGCTGGATCGGCGTAGTGATCGCGCCGGTCCACATCCACCCGTTCAAGGCGGCGCTCGCGGTTCTGGCGATCGCCCTGGGATCGGGCGCGGCTGGTGCCATCAACATGTGGTACGAACGCGACCTCGATGCCCTGATGGTGCGCACGCGGAACCGCCCGCTGCCGGCCGGGCGCGTCGCGCCGGACGACGCGCTGGGCCTCGGCGTGCTGCTGTCGATCTTCTCGGTGCTGCTGATGGCCGTATCGACGAACCTCGTGGCGGCGGCGCTGCTCACGGCGGCGATCCTGTTCTACGTTTTCGTCTACACGATCTGGCTGAAGCGCCGGACGCCGCAGAACATCGTGATCGGTGGTGCGGCCGGCGCCTTCCCGCCGATGATCGGCTGGGCCGCGGCGACCGGCGACGTGTCCGCCGTCGGGATCGCGCTCTTCCTGCTGGTCTTCCTCTGGACCCCGCCGCATTTCTGGGCGCTTGCCCTCTATCGCAGCGAAGACTATCGCCGGGCCGGCGTGCCGATGCTGCCGGTGGTGGCCGGGCCGCGCGAGACCAAGCGCCAGATGGTGATCTACACGCTGCTGCTGCTGCCGGTCGCCCTGGCGCCGACGCTGCTGGGTGCCGTCGGCTGGTTCTATGGTTCGGTCGCGCTGGCGCTCAGCCTCGGCTTCATCGGCCACGCGATTGCCGTGTGGCGAACCGCGGACGACGATACGGCCTTCGGCGCCGCGCGAAAGATGTTTCGCTATTCGCTGATCTATCTCGCCGCCCTGTTCGCGGCCCTGCCGGTCGATCTGGTGCTGAGCCGGATCGCGGGATGAGCGCGGCCATGGCACAGGACCGTCGACCGGGCGATACTGACATGCACCGCCGCCAGCGCGGCAAGAACCTGTTCATCGCGGGTTTCCTCATCCTGCTCGCGGTCCTTTTCTTCACCCTGACAATCGTGCGCATGGGAGGCTACGGATGACGGACGACACGCCCGACACCGCCGCCAAGAACAAGCGGCTGGCGCGACGACTGTTCCTCGTGACGGCCGGCATGGGCGGCTTCGCCTATGCTTCGGCGCCGCTCTACGATCTCTTCTGCCGCACCACCGGCTTTGGCGGTACGCCTGTCGTGGCACAGTCCGGCGACCGGCCGATCCTCGACCGGACGGTGAAGGTGCGTTTCGATTCCAACGTCGACACGTCCCTGCCGTGGCGCTTCCAGCCGCTGCAGCGCGAGGTCACGGTCCGCCTAGGCGAGGAGTATCTCGCCCACTATCGCGTGACCAACCTCTCGCAGCGACCGGCCGTCGGCACGTCGACCTACAACGTCACCCCCGAAACGGCGGGTGGGTGGTTCAACAAGCTCCAGTGCTTCTGCTTCACGGAGCAGCTTCTGCTGCCCGGGCAGTCCGTGGACATGCCCGTGATCTTCTTCGTCGATCCCGAGTTGGACAAGGATCGGCGCTACGACAACATCCGGACCATCACGCTCTCGTACACATTCTTCGAGGCGAAGACGGAACGGGCCAAGACCTTGCTGGGCGGATTGCCCGGCAGCGATATCGGAAAGGGTGGATGAACATGGCCGGCGGTACTCCGAAGCATCCCTATCATCTGGTCGACCCCAGCCCGTGGCCGGCGCTGGGTTCGTTCGCCGCCCTGTTGCTGGCGTTCGGCTTCGGCTTTGCGCTGCATCCGGACATGCTGGGGCCGGGCTTCGGCACCTTCATGAAGGCCGTGCACTGGTGGGGGCTGGCCCCCGGCCTGCTTCTGGTGCTGGGCGTCATGTACTGGTGGTGGTCGGACGTCATCGCCGAGTCGCGCGTCTATCATACTGCCGTGGTCCAGCTCGGCCTGCGCTACGGCATGATCCTGTTCATCGCCTCGGAAGTGCTGTTCTTCGCAGCCTTCTTCTGGGCGTTCTTCGACGCCGCGCTTTACCCCGGCGCGCCGAACATGCCGGTCCGTGCCGAAGCCACCGGCGGCATCTGGCCGCCCAAGGGCATCAACATCATCGCGCCGTTCGACCTGCCGTTGATGAACACGCTGATCCTGCTGCTGTCGGGCACCACGGCGACCTGGGCGCATCACTCGATCATCGAGGGCAACCAGAAGGACGCCGTCCGCGGCCTGCTGTGCACCGTCCTGCTCGGCATGATCTTCACCGGCGTCCAGGCCTATGAGTACCTGCACGCGCCGTTCACGTTCAGCCAGGACATCTATACGTCGACCTTCTTCATGGCGACGGGCTTCCACGGCTTCCACGTGCTGGTCGGCACGATCTTCCTGATCGTCTGCCTGATCCGTGCCTCGAAGGGCCAGTTCAAGCCCAAGCAGCATTTCGGCTTCGAGGCCGCTGCCTGGTACTGGCACTTCGTCGACGTGGTCTGGTTGTTCCTGTTCTTCTGCATCTACTGGTGGGGCGCCGGCAAGGCACCGATCGCCCTGCACTGAGGCAGGCATACAGGCTATCTTGGAACCGCCGGGTGCTCCCCGGCGGTTCGTCTTTGGGAGACCACCCTTGTCCGACTGGCCCCGCCAATCGCCCCTCGACGTCGCCCTGCGCGGCGCCTGCCCGCGCTGCGGCAAGGGACGGCTGTTCGCCGGCCTGCTGAATGTCGTGGATCGCTGCGTCTCATGCGGTCTCGACCTGCGCGGCAACGATGCGGGCGACGGGCCGGCGGTGTTCGTCATCCTGGGACTGGGCGCCATCATCATGATTCTCGTCTTCTGGGTGGAGTTCCGCTACGAGCCGCCGTGGTGGCTGCACGTCGTGATCTGGTTGCCGCTTACCTTCGCACTGGCCGTCGGGATGCTGCGCTTCCTCAAGGCGCTGCTGGTCGCCCAGCAATTCGCCCATCGCACGACCGAACTCGACGAATAGGGGAAACACGATGATCCGGCTGCGGCCCGCTCTCTGGCCCACGCTCGTCTCGCTGCCGATCCTGGTCCTCTCGCTGGGACTGGGCCTGTGGCAGATGGAGCGCCGCGAATGGAAGCGCGACATCCTCGACCGCATCGCCACCAACCAGGCGGCGGCGCCGATGACGCTCGACGAGCTGCTGACCGGCAATCCGCTGCGCCATGAATACGGGCGCGTGAAGGTCACCGGCACCTTCGAGCATGGCCACGAGTTTTTCCTGGCCGCGCGCAGCCTGAAGAACAAGGTCGGGCTGCAGGTCATCGTGCCGTTGAAGGCCGATGACGGGCGCATCGTCCTGTTCGATCGCGGCTGGGTGCCGGACCGCGCTGCCGCGACACAGGCCGCGGTGCAGCCGGCGGGGCGGGTTGAGCTCACCGGCCTGGTACGCCGCTCGCAGATCAGGGCACGCTTTGCGCCTGAGAACGTGCCGGAGAAGAACGTCTGGTTTCAGGCCGACGTGCCGCTGATGCGCAAGATGGCGGGCGCACCGCCGGATCCCAAGCTGGACACGTTCTTCCTGGAGTCCGACTCCACGCCCAATCCGGGTGGCGTGCCGGTGGGCGGCCAGACGCGACTCGAGATTCCCAACGACCATCTCCAGTACGCCATCACCTGGTTCCTGATTGCCCTGGCGCTGGCCGGCGTCTATCTCGCCTATCATTGGGAGAACGGCCTGTTGGTGATCAACGGGCGCAAGAAGGTCCCATGATCGCCAACGATCCCTATGCCGAGCTGGAGCGCCGCTTCGCGCGTCTGAGCGCCATCGGCCGCGCCTCGGCGATCCTGAACTGGGACCGTTCGACCATGATGCCGGACGGGGCCACCGAGGATCGTGCAGATCAGCTGGCGACGCTGGGCGTCATCGCCCATGAGATCATTGCCGCCCCCGAGATGGCCGCTCTCCTGTCGCGCGCCGAGCAGGACAGCGCCTCGCTCGATCCCTGGCAGGCTGCCAACCTGCGCGAGATGCGCCGGTCGTGGGTGCACGAGAGCGCACTGCCGTCCGACCTCGTCGAGGCGCGCACGCGGGCCTGCTCGGCCTGCGAATTGGCCTGGCGCTCGGCGAAAAAGAACGCCGACTTCAAGTCCTTGCTGCCGACCCTGACTGAGGTCCTGAACATCACGCGGCGGGTGGGCGAGGCCAAGGCCGCGGCACTGGGCACCTCGCTCTACGACGCGCTGCTCGACGAGTTCGAGCCCGGCGGCCGTTCGGCGCGAATCGATCTGCTGTTTGCCGAGCTGCGTGGGTTTCTGCCCGACCTGCTGGGACGCGTGCTCGAGCGTCAGAAGAGCCGGCCCGATCCTCTGCCGCTCGAAGGTCCGTTTCCCGTCGAGGCCCAGCGCCGGCTGGGTGAGGAGCTGATCCGCCGGATCGGCTTCGACTTCCATCACGGCCGCCTCGATGTGTCGGCCCATCCTTTCACCGGCGGCACCTCGGACGATGTGCGCATCACCACGCGCTACGACGAGGCCGATTTCGCCCGCGCCCTGATGGGGGTGCTGCACGAGACCGGTCACGGTCTCTACGAGGCCGGCCTGCCCAAGGCCTGGCGCCGCCAGCCGGTCGGCACGGCGCGCGGCATGACCCTGCACGAGAGCCAGTCGCTGTTGATGGAGATGCAGGCCTGCCGCAGCGACGCCTTCGTGGCCTTTGCCGCCCCGCGCATGCGCGCCGCCTTCGCCAAGGACGGCCCCGCCTGGACCGAGGCAAACATCCACCGGATCTACACGCGGGTGGCGCCGGGCTTCATCCGCGTCGATGCCGACGAGGTCACCTATCCGCTGCACATCATGCTGCGCTACCGGCTGGAGCGGGCGATGCTGGCGGGCGACCTCGCGCTGGCCGATCTGCCGGGTGCCTGGAACGACGGCATGCGCGAGCTTCTGGGCATCGTGCCGCCCGACGATTCGCTGGGCTGCCTGCAGGACATCCATTGGCCGGACGGCGGGTGGGGCTATTTCCCGACCTATACGCTTGGGGCGCTGGCCGCGGCTCAGCTTTTCGCCGCCGCCCGTCGCGCCCGTCCCGGCCTGATGGAGGCCATCGGCAAGGGCGATTTCGCCCCGCTGCTCGGCTGGCTGCGCACGAATGTGCACGGCAAGGGCTCGATCGCGACGACCGACGAGATCCTGTCGGAGGCCACCGGTGCGCCGCTGGGCGCCGCCGCCTTCAAAGCCCATCTGGAAAGCCGCTACCTCCAGGCGTAAGAGGGACCCATGCTCGACCTTCGTCCGAACTGTGAATGCTGCGACAAGGACCTGCCCAACGGCGCGTCCGACGCCCTGATCTGCACCTTCGAGTGCACGTTCTGCGCCGCCTGCGCACAAACCCGCCTGGGCGGTCATTGCCCGAACTGCGGCGGCGATCTGGTCAAGCGCCCGACCCGCCCCGAGAAAGCGCTGGCCAAATTCCCGGCCTCCACCAAGCGGGTCCGCAAGGACCACGAGGCTTGTCGGCAGGTCGCCTAGTCGGAGTTTACCTTGCGTTACATCAGCACCCGCCACGGCTCTCAGGGCAATCCTGGTCCGCTCGGCTTCGAAGACATCATGCTGGCGGGCCTGGCCCGTGACGGCGGCCTCTACCTGCCAGCCGAATGGCCGCAGTTCAGCAAGGCCGAGATCGCGGCCCTGAAGGGGCTGAGCTATACCGACCTCGCCTTTCGCATCATGAAGCCGTTCGTCGGCGACACTTTCGGCGACACGACCTTCCGTCGCCTGATCGGCGAGGCCTATGCCTCGTTCGAGACGCCGGAGGTCGCACCGCTGAAGCAGCTGGGCGATTCGGGCCTGCACCTGCTCGAGCTGTTCCATGGACCGACACTCGCCTTCAAGGACGTGGCGCTCCAGCTGCTCGGCCGCATGCTCGACCAGACGCTGACGGCTCGCGGCCAGCACGCCACCATCGTCGGTGCCACCTCGGGCGACACCGGCTCGGCTGCCATCGAGGCGGTGCGCGACCGCAAGACCATCGACATCTTCATGCTGTTCCCGCACGGCCGCGTGAGCGAGGTTCAGCGCCGGCAGATGACGACGGTACTGGCGCCCAACGTCCACAACATCGCCGTGCAGGGCACGTTCGACGACTGCCAGGATCTCGCAAAGGCCTGCTTCAACGACCTCGCGTTCCGCGACAGGCACGCGCTGACGGCGGTGAACTCGATCAACTTCGCCCGGGTGATGGCGCAGATCGTCTACTATTTCTGGGCGGCGCTGAAGCTCGGCGCCCCGGAGCGCCCTGTGGCGTTCAGTGTGCCCAGCGGCAATTTCGGCAACGTCTACGCGGGCTATGCCGCGAAGCAGATGGGGCTGCCGATCTCGCACTTCGTGGTCGGCGCCAACAGCAACGACATCCTCGCGCGCTTCTTCGAGAGCGGCACGATGACGACCTCCGAGGTCGTGCCGACCTTGAGTCCCAGCATGGACATCCAGATCTCGAGCAACTTCGAGCGTCTGCTGTTCGACCTCTACGATCGCAACGGGACCACCCTGGCGGATGCGATGACGGCGTTCCGCAGCACCGGCACCCTGAAGGTCGGCGGCAACGTTCTGGCGGGCGTGCGGGAGCTCTTCGACGCGGGCCGTCTGGATGATGCGGGTACCCTGGCTGCCATGAAGGACTGCCTGACGCGCTACGGCGAGACGATCGATCCGCATACCGCGGTGGGCTATGCGCTGGCCCAGCAGCATCGCCGCGATCCCGCCATTCCCATGGTCGTGCTGGCGACGGCGCATCCCGCCAAGTTCCCCGACGCCGTCGAGAAGGCGACCGGACAGCGGCCGCGTCTGCCGGCGCGGCTCGCCGACCTGCTGGAGCGGGCAGAGCGCGCCGACGGGATCGCGAACGACGTCGCGGCCCTGAAATCCATGATCGACGAACGACGGGAAATGGCCGCCGCGCCCGCGGCCAGAAACAAGGTGCGCACGTGAGCAATGTAAAGGTTACGACGCTGGGTAATGGCCTGCGCGTCGCCGTCGACCCGATGCCCGAGGTGGAATCGGCGTCGCTCGGCATCTGGGTCGCTTGCGGCACGCGCCACGAGACCGCCGAGCTGAACGGCATGGCCCACATGCTTGAGCACATGGCGTTCAAGGGCACGCGCACCCGCAGCGCGCGCGCCATCGCCGAAGAGATCGAAAATGTCGGCGGCAGCCTGAATGCCTATACGGGGCGGGAGATCACCGCCTATCACGCCTCGGTCCTGAAGGAAGACGTGGCGCTCGGCATCGAGATGGTGTCGGACATCCTGCGCAACTCGGTGTTTGATCCCGACGAGTTGCAGCGCGAGCGCGGCGTCATCCTGCAGGAGATCGGCCAGGCGCTGGACACGCCCGACGACCTGATCTTCGACCAGTTCCAGGAGACCGCTCTCCCAGGCCAGCCGCTCGGCCGGCCGGTGCTCGGCACCGCAACCTCGGTCGAGGCGATTGGCCGAGACCATCTCTTTGCCTATCTCGCGCGTCACTACACGGCCGGCAACATGGTCCTGTCGGCGGCGGGTCGCGTCGAGCACGACCAGATCGTCGATCTCGCCGAGAAGCATTTCGGCTCAGTGCCGCGCACCCCGGCCAATGCCGAGCGGCCGGTGCCGCTCGCCTATGTCGGTGGCGACGGCCGCGAGCAAAGGGTGCTCGAACAGGCGCATCTGGTGCTGGGTTGTGAGGGCATCGGCTATCGCGACCCCGACTATTTCGCGCTGGCGATTTACTCGACCCTGTTCGGCGGCGGCATGTCCTCGCGTCTGTTCCAGCGCATCCGCGAGGAGCGGGGGCTGGTCTACGGCATCCACTGTTTCAATACCGCCTATGCCGATGGCGGCCTGTTCGGCATCTATGCCGGCACCGGCGAGGACGATCTCGCCGAACTGGTACCCGCGGTGTGCGAGGAATTCGTCACCGTGGCCGATACGCTGAACGAGCAGGAGCTCGTGCGCGCCCGCAACCAGATCAAGGCCGGCACGCTGATGGCCCTTGAGTCCAGCGGCGCGCGCTGCGAGCAGGCGGCGCGCCATCTGATCGTCCATGGCCGCACGATTCCGTATGCCGAGATCGTCTCGCGCATCGAGGCGGTCGACCAGGACGCCGTCCGCCGTGTCGCGCGGCGCCTGCTGCAGGGCGAACTCACTCTCGCCGCCCTGGGCCCGATCGACGGCCTGGAGTCGCTCGACAAGATCGCCGGGCGCCTCGCCGCCTGATCTGCCTCAGTGGAGCGTGCAGCTCCAGTTACGCAGCTTTCGGCAGTTCGGTCTGTGCCGCGCGCGGAGGGACGCCGATCGCGGCGCGTTCGATGGCGGTCTTAATCTCGGCGCTGCGGCGGACCAGATTGTAGCGCAGGCCGGTGTAGAGGTTCATCGGGAACGGCATCGGCGCGTTGAAGTCGATGATCAGCACGACCCGCGTCTCGTCTGTCTGGTTCTTCACCCAATGCTCTCGCGTGTCGTCAAAGACCAGCGGCTCGCCTTCCTTCCAGAAGAAGTGGTGGCCGCCGATCTCGATCCAGCATTTCTCCGGTTCGGTCGGCACGATCAGCGGATAGTGGAAGCGGATGATGCCAGCGGCAGATCCCCGGTGCGGCTCGATTTCGGCGCGGCCGGCGAGGATGCTGAACAGCGCGGTGTGGACGCCGGGGATTCGTGCGATCGCTGCCATTGTGTCCGGCACCGCTGCGGCGTTCTCCGGAACTTCGTGGCCCCACAGCTTCAGCAGAAAGGTGCGCCAGGCGCGGCCCGGCACGTAGAGGTCGCGCGGATGCACCTCGTGGAGGGCAGGGATCTCTTCATGATGGCTCAGGAGGTACTCGAGGTCGGCCTTGATCTTGGCGTGGCTGTTCTTGAGTTCGCCCAGCACAGGGAAGACCTTCATCGCATCCTCGCCGCCCAGCGGCAGCTTCGGCATGTTGCGAAGGATCATGTCCGAAAGCTTGAGGTTGAAGTCCTCCAGCGGCTGCTGGGGAAGCCAGATGTGCTTGGTGAGATAGAATCTGCCCTTTTCGCCGATAGCGGGCTTGTTTGCCGAGTCCATGACCGATGTGTCCCGAGAACTTGCGATGGGTGGATGTACTACGCCCGTTTGGCCGAAAGGCGGCGGCTTCTCTGGCAGCACCGGGCGTGGCGGACCGTCTCAATTTCCTACGTCAAACCCCGGAAAGCATGCAAGAATTCCAGAGAACCACGAGTGTAGCCCAATATGTTCCGCTTTGCCGACGTCCCATTGTCGCTGTCAGGGATGACCCGGATCACCGGGAAACGCGTGTTTCTGCGTGCGCCGAGCATGGACGACTGGCCCGAATGGGCCGAATTGCGGGCTCGCAGCCGGGCCTTCCTGACCCCCTGGGAGCCCACTTGGCCGGAGGATTCGCTGGCGCGGGACCACTACCGGCGCCGGTTGCGCCAGCAGGCCAAGGAGTGGCGGGCGGGGGAAGCCTACGGCCTGTTCGTCTTCACCAATGAAGGTCGCCGGCTGGTCGGCGGCATCAACCTCAGCAATGTTCGCCGCGGCGTCGCCCAGACGGCGTCCGTCGGCTACTGGATGGGCCAGCCCTATGCCGGCCAGGGCCTGATGACCGACGGGCTGCGCGCCACCCTGCCGTTCGTGTTCGACGACCTGCGGCTGCACCGGCTCGAGGCCGCCTGCCTGCCGCACAACGAGCCTTCCAAGGGCGTCCTGACGAAGGTCGGCTTCCACGAGGAGGGGCTCGCCCGGCAGTATCTGCGCATCAACGGGCAGTGGGCCGACCATCTGCTGTTCGCGTTGCTGCGCGCCGACTACGACGCGCTGCTTCGGGCGCCGCGATAACGGGCAGGAGACCTCTCCATGCGCAATCTGACCCCGACCTCGATCACCCAGGCCTTTGCCGACTATGCCCGCAACGCGCCCTCCGAACGCGCCCGGACCTTGCTCGTCTCACTGGCCGGGCACCTGCACAGTTTCGTGCGCGAGAACAAAGTGACCCAGGCCGAATGGGGCGCCGCCATCGATGCGCTGACCCGCGCCACGAAGTTCACGGACGACAAGCGCAACGAGTACATCCTGTTCTCCGACCTCATCGGCGTGTCGTCGCTCGTTGACATGGTGAACGCCGCGGGCAACGGCACACCTTCATCCGTCCTCGGTCCGTTCCATATCGAAGGTGCGCCCGAGTTGGCGAATGGCGGCGACCTGTGGCGCGGCCAAGTGGGCGAGCCGCTGGTCGTGAGCGGCCGCGTCTTCGACGGTAAGGGGGCGCCGGCCACGGGTACCGTGCTGGCGATCTGGCAGAACGCCGGTAACGCGCTCTATGCCCAGCAGGACCCGTCGCAGTCACCGACCAATTATCATGCGCGGCTCGCCGTTGCCGACGACGGCACTTTCGCCTTCACTACGGTCCGACCGGTTTCCTACAAGGTGCCAGATGACGGCCCGGCCGGTGACATGCTGCGTATCCTGGGCCGCCACGCCTGGCGGCCGGCGCATCTCCACATGATCATCCGGGCGCCCGGGCACGAGCCACTGATCACCGAGTTCTTTCCCGAGGATGACGCGCATCTCGACGCGGATGCGGTGTTCGGCGTGCGCGCCGGCCTCGTCCTGCCCTTCGCCAAGGTGACCGACCGCGCCGCGCTACCCGCCAACCTCGCGGCCCGCGACACGCTGCCCTTGCCGGTCTGGGCGACGCGGCTCGACCTGACTCTACCCGCGGGTTGATGCCGCTCGTTCGCCTCCGCGATGTCTCCCGGGTTTTCACGAACGGCGTCCAGGCGCTGGGCGGCGCTTCGCTCGACGTCGAGGCTGGCGAATTCCTGAGCGTGCTCGGCCCCTCGGGCTGCGGAAAATCGACCCTGTTGCGCCTGGTCGCCGGCCTCGCCGAGCCGACCGCCGGCACGATCGAGTGGCCGCAGGGCAAGCCCGACCTGGGGTTCGTCTTCCAGGAGCCGACCCTGATGCCGTGGACGACGGCGCTGGCCAACGTGGCGCTTCCGCTCAAGCTGCGCGGGGTGGCGCGCTCCGAGCGCGAGGCGCGCGCGGCCGAAGCGCTCGCCGGCGTGGGGCTCCAGGGCTTCGAGAAGAGCTATCCGCGCGAACTGTCGGGAGGCATGAAGATGCGCGTCTCGATCGCGCGGGCCCTGGTGACGGGTCCTAGGCTCCTGCTGATGGACGAACCCTTTGCCGCGCTCGACGAGATCACGCGGCGCAGGCTCAACACGGATCTCCTGGAACTGTGGCAGCGCACGCGGTTCACCGCCGTGTTCGTGACCCACTCGGTGTTCGAATCGGTGTTCCTGTCGCAACGCATCGTGGTGATGAGCGAACGCCCCGGCCGCGTGCGTTCCGTGCTCGCCATCCCGGCACCCTATCCGCGCAGCGAGGCCTTCGGCACCTCCGCCGACTACGCCGCCCTCTGCCGCCTCACCTCGACGCAGCTTTCGGAGGCGATGGCGGCATGAGCGCACGCATCGTCGCTCCGGTCCTGATGGGGCTGTTCATGCTGGCCCTGTGGGAAGGACTCGTTCGGGCGATGGCGATCCCGCCCTATATCCTGCCGGGGCCGATCCTGGTGGCGAAGACGCTGGGGGCGGACTGGGGCACGCTGTGGCCGGCGCTGGTGGTCACGCTCAGCATCACCCTCCAGGCCTTGCTGGCCGCGGTGGTGGTGGGCGTCCTGCTGGCGCTGCTGTTCTCGCTGTCGCGCTGGATCGAGCTGTCGCTCTTTCCCTACGCCATCATCCTGCAGGTGACGCCGATCGTGGCCATTGCGCCGCTGATCATCGCTTGGGTCGACGACGTCAATGTCTCGCTGCTGATCTGCGCCTGGCTGGTCGCCTTCTTCCCGATCCTGTCGAACACGGTGCTGGGCCTGCGCTCGGTCGACCGCAACCTGCTCGACCTGTTCGAGCTCTACGGTTCGAGCCGCTGGCGCAGCCTGATCGATCTGCGCCTGCCCGCGGCGCTGCCGTACTTCCTGGGAGGACTGCGAATCTCGGGTGGGCTGGCGCTGATCGGCGCCGTGGTGGCCGAGTTCGTGGCGGGCTCAGGCGGGCGGGAGTCAGGTCTTGCCTATCGCATCCTCGAGTCGGGCTACCAGCTCAAGATCCCGCGCATGTTCGCGGCCCTGGTGCTGATCTCGGCGGCGGGCATCGCGATCTACCTGCTGCTGTCCCTGGTCTCGCACTTGCTGCTGCGCCGCTGGCACGAAAGCGCGCTCAACGAAGAGTGAGTCAGCGTCGGCGCATCGCCGCCCGGCCGAGGAAGAACGAAGCCGTCGCCACACCAGTGGCCAGCAGGAGATAGCCCGCCTCATAGACGCCGGTGATCGCGAGCACGGTGCGGAACAGGAGCGGCGACAGGAGCGCGCCGCAGAAGACGAAGAGCTGGGTCGCGCCGGTAAACTCCGCGGCGCGGCCCGGCGGGGCGCGCGAGGCGCTCTCGGCGATGAACACCCCGTTCCAGCCCACGGCGGTGCCGCCCAGAATGGTGCAGACGATGTAGACGGCGCTGGTCGGCCAGGCGGGCGTCGAGAAGGACATCACCGTGGCGGCCATCGCGATGATGGCGCCGATGCCCGCAAGTACCGCCGACGGCCTGCGCAGCAGGTCGGCGAGTGCGCCCCAGAAGATACGGCCGAAGGCGCCGGCGACCGTTGCCGCCGACAGGAGCGCGCCGGCCAGCACGTAGGACATCTGCAGCCCATCGACGGCATAGACGACGGTGAAGTTCACGACGATCGCCTGCGTGGCGGAGAACAGCATGCCGATGAAGCACATCGGCCGCAGGATCGGGTCGCGCCAGGCGAGCTGCAGCGGCTCGAAAATCTCCGACAGCGTCGGCAGGCGCGCTGAACCGCCGGTGCGTTCGTCGTCGTACAGGGCGCGCAGCGGCTGGATGGCGATGGCGGCGGCGATCGAGAGGAGGCCGACCGAGGCGGCGGCCCAGCGCCAGCCGAAATCCAGCGCGAGGGTTGGCAGCACGGCGCCGCAGATCGCGAAGCCCAGCGGCACGCCGCTCTGTTTTAGCGAGAAGGTGACGTTGGCCAGCCGCCGCGGAGACACGCGCGCCAGGATGTGGGAGCTGGCAATGGTGAGCGGGCCCGAGCCCAGGCCCACGATGAAGGCCGAGAGCGCGGCCATCGCCACGCCGCCCGTGGCGAAGATGAAGGAGCCAATCGCCGCAATCGTGAGTCCGGTCTGGATGAAACGGATCGGTCCCAGCCGGCGGGTGATCGTGCCGCCGCCGACGGTCGAGATCATCGCCGCGAGATAGACGATCGACACATAGTAGGCGACGTCGGCGGCCGCGACGCCGAACTCGGCGGCGGCGGCCGGCGCCAGCACGGAGGCCTGATTGAACACCATCGTCGAGATGACCTGGATCAGGGTCAGCGAGGCGAGGGCGACGAGATAGCGACGAAGGTCGGTCGGCGCGGCAGACATGCGCCGGGACTATAGCGACCGGATTCAGGCGGGCGAGAAGACTCTCCATTCGCGGTGCCCATAGCGAAACGCAGGGCTCGGGGCACTTACCTGCCTGCTTACGACCACGTTGCTCCCCGACCCACCGCGCCTATCTTGGCCTGACCCCTATCTCAGCCCTGCGAGGAAGTTCTCGACGAGAGGCGACCAAACGGAACTGCCGTTGCCCGATCCGGCCAGACTGTGACCGTCGCGCCCGAAGGCGCCGACCGGGCGGTACGTCGCCTTGCCGCCTGCCGCGTCGTAGGCGCCGGCCATCTGCTTTGCGAGGGACGGCTCGAAGAAGCTGTCGTTCTCCGCATAGATCCACAGCATCGGCACGCGGGCCGTTGCGCCATACTTCGCGGCGGCCTCGACGAGCGACCTCGGCGCACAGTTGCCCGTGCCGCCGCCCTTCAATTGTTGATGTCCGCCGCGACCGCCCGCGAAACTGATCATGCCCGAAACGCCGGACGGATTGCGGCTCGACAAGGCGACCGTCGCCCAACCCCCGGCCGACTGACCGACCACGATGGTCCGGTCGGGCGCGACATAGGGCTGCGTGCGCATGAAATCGATGGTGGCCTGGATGTCGGCGGCGCCCTGGAGGCCGGCGTTGAAATAGTCGGGCAGGTCGCACGAACCGTAGCCTTCGGCCCAGTTTGCACCGCTTTCGCCGTAGCCGCGGCGCAGCGGCAGGGCCACGACATAGCCGCGCGACAGGAAGAACGACGATAGGGCCGTGTAGCGCGGGCGCTCCATCTTGGCGCGCTGCGAGCCGTCCGCGGCCGAGCCGTGGTTGATGACGACCAGTGGGCTTCTCGCCTCGCCCGGCGGGCGCATCACCGTCGCGACCAGCGTGGATCCACCTGGACCAGGGATGCGGACTACCTGCTGGCGATCCTGTGCGGCCAGTGGCCCGATGCAGATGAAGAAGAGAAGAACTGCAATTGGACCAAAGCGCATGGAATATCTCTTATCGGCCGCTGCGCCGTGCGGGCTTGCCGCGTCCACCCGAACCCGTGCGCACGCCGCGAAAGACACGGGAGTGCTGCATCTTGCCGAGGTGGACGCCGACATTGGCGCTGGCGGCCTGGCCCGGCAGCTCGAGTTCGTGCGCTTCGAGGCGGCGGATCTCGTCGCGCAGGCGGCCGGCCTCCTCGAATTCGAGGTCGGCGGCGGCGGCGCGCATCCGCTTTTCGAGTTCGGCGATGTGAGTGCGCAGATTGTGCCCGACCAGATGCACGTCACCCGACACACCGGTATCGACCGTGTAGTGGTCGCGCTCGGCGGTCGACTGCAGGATCTCGGCGATGTTGCGTTTGACCGAGGCCGGCGTGATGCCGTGCTCCTTGTTGTAGGCAGTCTGCTTGGCGCGACGACGATCGGTCTCCGAAATGGCGTACTTGATCGAGTCCGTCATCTTGTCGGCATAGAGGATGACCCGGCCATCGACGTTGCGCGCGGCACGTCCGATCGTCTGCACCAGCGAGGTCGGTGAACGCAGGAAGCCTTCCTTGTCGGCGTCGAGAATCGCGACCAGTGCGCATTCTGGAATATCCAGGCCCTCGCGCAGCAGGTTGATGCCGACCAGTACGTCGAAGGCGCCGAGCCGCAGGTCGCGGATGATCTCGATGCGCTCCAGCGTGTCGATGTCGGAATGCAGGTAGCGGCAGCGGATGCCGGCTTCGTGCATGTACTCGACCAGATCCTCGGCCATGCGCTTGGTGAGCACGGTGACCAGCACGCGCTCGCCCTTCTTCGCGCAGTCCTTGCACTCGGCGATCAGGTCGTCGACCTGCTTCTCGACCGGCCGGATCAGGACGGTCGGGTCGATCAGGCCGGTCGGACGGATCACCTGTTCGATGAAGGTGCCTTGTGTGCGCTCCATCTCCCAGTCACCGGGCGTGGCGCTGACATAGGTCGTCTGCGGCCGCAGCGCGTCCCATTCCTCGAACTTCAGCGGCCGGTTGTCGATCGCCGAGGGCAGGCGGAAGCCGAACTCGGCCAGCACGCTCTTGCGGTTGAAGTCGCCGCGGAACATGCCGCCGATCTGCGGCACCGTGACGTGGCTCTCGTCGCAGATCAGCAGGGAATTCTCAGGGAAGTATTCAAACAGCGTAGGGGGCGGATCGCCGGCCTTGCGGCCGGTCAGATAGCGCGAATAATTCTCGATGCCGGCGCAGGCGCCGGTCGTCTCCATCATCTCGATGTCGAACAGCGTGCGCTGCTCGAGCCGCTGCGCCTCCAGCAGGCGGCCGGCGCGGTTGAACTCCTCCAGCCGTTGCTTGAGGTCGGCCTTTATCTGCTCGATCGCCTTCTGCAGCGTCGGCTTGGGCGTCACGTAGTGGCTGTTGGCGTAGACGATGATGTCGTTCAGCGACAGGGTCTTGTCGCCGGTCAAAGGATCGAACTCGGTAATCGATTCGATCTCGTCGCCGAACATCTCGAAGCGCCAGGCGCGATCCTCGTAGTGGGCCGGGAACAGGTCGATCGTGTCGCCGCGCACCCGGAAGGCGCCGCGCTGGAAGGCGTTGTCGTTGCGCTTGTACTGCTGTTCGACGAAGCGGCGCAGCAGGGTGGAACGGTCGATCTTCTGGCCCTTGTGCAGGCGGAAGGTCATCTTCTGGTAGTTCTCCAGCGGACCGATGCCGTAGATGCACGAAACAGAGGCCACGATGATGACGTCGTCTCGCTCCATCAGTGCGCGCGTCGCGGAGTGGCGCATCCGGTCGATCTGTTCGTTGATCGACGAATCCTTCTCGATGAAGGTGTCGGTACGGGGGACGTAGGCTTCAGGCTGGTAGTAGTCGTAGTACGAGACGAAATACTCGACGGCGTTTTCCGGGAAGAACCCCTTCATCTCGGCATAGAGCTGCGCCGCCAGCGTCTTGTTGGGCGCCATCACCAGCGCCGGCCGGCCCTGGCTCGCAATCACGTTGGCCATCGTGAAGGTCTTGCCCGAGCCGGTGACGCCCAGCAGGACCTGGTCTCGCTCGCCGCCTTCGACCCCGGCGATGAGCTGCTTGATCGCCCCGGGCTGGTCGCCGGCCGGCGTATAGTCGGACACGAGCTTGAAGGGCTTGGGCGTTACGCCTTCGAGCTCCGGGCGCCGCTGGATGTACGGCATCAGGAGGGGGGCAGCCGGAACCGCGAGATTCTTTGAGGCCATGACCTCCATTATATGATGCGCGCCCGGCGCTCCGGCAATGCTAGCGTCCGCGCGCGATGCCCGATCTGTTGAGCGCTCCCTTCCTTATTTCCGCCCTCGTTGCCTGCATTGCAGGCATGGTGCGAGGCTTCGCCGGATTCGGCGCCGCGATGCTGATGACGCCGGTGTTCTCGGCCCTCTACGGCCCCGCGGTGGGCATTGCACTCTGCCTCCTGCTGGAAATCGCGGTCGCCCTGCCGCTCGTGCCGGGCGTCGTGCGGCTGGTCGACTGGCGGCGTATCGGCTTGCTGCTGCTGGCGGCGGCCCTCGCGGTGCCCCTTGGCACCCACACGCTGACCGGGGTTGAGCCCGAGCCGATGCGGTGGGCGATCTCGGCCATCATTCTCGGGGCGGTCATCCTGCTGGCCAGCGGCTGGCGCTATTCCGGGCGCCCGAACGCCGCGGCCACAGTCGCGGTCGGTGCGACCAGCGGCTTCCTGAACGGGCTCTCGGGCATGGCCGGCCCGCCGATCGCCTTCTACTATCTTGCGGGCAGCGAGCCGGCCGCGCGCGTGCGGGCCAATCTCACGACCTATTTCGTGTTCGTCGATCTGATCGCCCTGGCATCTTTCGCGTCGCGCGACCTGATCGGCTGGAACACCGGCGTGCAAGGCCTGTTTCTTGCTCCGGCGGTGATGCTGGGCGGCGTTTTGGGCGAGCGGCTGTTCCCGCTGGCCAGCGAGAGTTTCTATCGCCGTCTCGCGCTCGGCCTCCTGGTCTGCGTCGCCATCGGCTCCTTGCTGGTATAAAGGCACGGTATGAGGATCTGGGACAAAATCGTGGAAGGCATGAACGGTCTCGGCATCGCCGAGCTGTTGGGCCTGTCCTCGCCGCCGGCCGACGATGGCGGCCATCCCGGCCTGCGGCAGATCGGCTTCACTATCGGCGTCATCGCCCTGGGCGCGAAGATGGCGCGCGTCGATGGCCAGGTCTCGGAGGTCGAGAGAGCGGCGTTCCGTGAGTTCTTCCAGGTGCCGCCGGGTGAGGAGGCGAACGTCGAGCGTTTCTTCGACCTGGCCAAGCGCGATGTCGGCGGCTTCGAAACCTATGCCCGCCAGGTGGCCGCGCTGTTTCCCGATGCGCCGGAAGTCCTGGAGAACGTGATCGAGGGCCTGTTCAGCATTGCGCAGGCCGACGGCAAGATCGATGTCGCGGAAGCTGACTATCTCGCGAAGGTCGCGAACATTTTCGGCCTGCCCAGCTCGCGTTTCGAGCGCGCAAAGGCGGCGGCTCTGGGCGCGGTGGAGTGTGAGCCCTGCGTCGTGCTCGGCATCGATCCGCTGGCCACCGACGAGCAGATCCGCGAAGCCTGGTTGCGGCAGGTCCGCGCCAACCATCCCGACCGGCTCATGGCGCAGGGGTTACCGGAAGAGGCGATCGCGGTCGCGAATCGCAAGCTCGCGCTGATCAATGACGCCTATGACCGGCTGCGCAGGCAGCGCGGCCTCGTGCCGGCCTGACCATGAAGCTGGTCGACCTTCCGTCACCCAACCACGCGCCCAGGCCGGACGGCACGGTCGTCGATATCCTCGTGCTGCACTACACGGAGCTTCCGCTGCAGGAGTCGCTCGACATCCTGCGGGACAGCACGCGCGAGCTGCGTGTCAGCTCACACTACGTGCTGGATCTCGACGGCACGGCCTACCGCCTCGTGCCTGAGGATCGCACCGCCTGGCACGCCGGCAAATCGTGGTGGCGCGGTCGCGAGGCGCTGAACGCGACCTCGATCGGCATCGAGATCGTGAACCTCCACGGCGATCGCCACGATTATCCGGCGGCGCAGATCGAGGCGCTGATCGAACTCTGCCGGGGAATCCTGGCGCGCCATCCGGCGATCGAGCCGCGCAACGTCGTCGGCCATTCTGACATCTCGCCCCAGCGCAAAATCGATCCGGGGCGGCGTTTTCCTTGGAAGCGATTGGCGCAGCAGGGGATCGGCCTGTGGCCAAGAGCCGGCACACGGCCGCTGGACGGCGATTTCCACAAGGCGCTTCAGCGATTTGGCTACGCTGCCCCGCTCGCCGTGCCGCCGAGAGAGATCGTAAAGGCCTTCCAGCGCCATTACCGGCCGGCACAGGTCGACGGCATGATCGATCCCGAAACGCGCTCGCAGTTGGCGGGCCTGCTTGACCCGATGGGGGGAGCAGCCTAGTCAGGCGCCGGGTCAGACGGCTGGATGGCTGCACTCGGGCGGGCAACCGCACGGGTGAGGAAAGTCCGGGCTCCACGGAGACACGGTGCCGGATAACGTCCGGCGGGGGCGACCCCAGGGAAAGTGCCACAGAAAACAGACCGCCTGCCTGGTTCGCCAGGACGGCAAGGGTGAAACGGTGGGGTAAGAGCCCACCGCGCGACCGGCAACGGAAGCGGCATGGCAAACCCCACCGGGAGCAAGACCAAATAGGGGCGACACGCCGGGTAACCGGCAGCGGTGTTTCCGCGTCGTCGCCCGGGTCGGTCGCGCGAGGCGCTCGGTAACGGGCGTCCCAGAGGAATGGCCATCCATCGCTTTCGGGCGAGGACAGAACCCGGCTTACAGGCCGTCTGACCCATTTCATTCCGCACGAGCAATTGAATCTACAACCCCTTGTGCTTGCCGGTGGCCAGCGGGCAATAGATGTCGTGTCTAAGTCTTTCAGATTCCTTGTGGATTCCTGTCGTTGATAATTGCATCCCGTACTTTCCCATGATATCCCAATGTATCCCGTGTAACAGGCGGCGCAGGGGCGTGGGGCACCTGCAACGGGTCTAGGGGGAGAGGGGCCGGTGGCCTTTCGGTCCGAAATCCTGATCAAGCTGGACAAGAAGGGCCGGGTCCTGTTGCCCGCGGCTTTTCGCGACGAGCTGCCTGCGGACGACCGCAGCGCCTTCGTGCTCTATCATTCGCCCAATATCCCCGGTGTCGTGAACGGCAATTCCCGTACGGGCTTCGATGCCATGCTCGAGCGGCTGCGCTCCGAGGCGCTCGGGCCGAAGGGGTCGCTGAAAGTCGCGCTCGATGACGAGGCCTTCGATCCGGCGGGCTATCTGTCGGCGGGCGCCCGCACCGTGGCCATGGAGCCCGATGGCCGTTTCTCGATGCCGTCCGAGTTCGCCAATGCCCTCGACGCCGCCGAAGGCGTGATGCTGGTCGGCAAGGTCGACAAGTTCCAGCTCTGGAATCCCGCCCGCTGGCAGGCGCGCCGCGAGGCCGAGCGCGAGAAGATGGCGGCGTTCGTGCGCAATCTCGGGGGAGGCGACGCATGAGCGGCGTTCGCCACGTTCCGGTGATGGCGCGCGAAGTCGTCAATGCGTTGCAGCCGCGCGACGGCGGCCGCTATCTCGACGGCACCTTCGGTGCCGGCGGCTACACGACCGCGATGCTCGATCGCGCCGATTGCCAGGTCATCGCCATCGATCGGGATCCGGACGCCATTGCCGCAGGCCGGGCGCTGGCCGAGCGTTACGCGCCGCGGCTGCGTCTGATCGAAGGTCGCTTCGGCGACATGGTCGAGCTCCTGTCGGCCGAGGGTGTCGGGGATGTCGACGGCGTGGCGCTCGATCTGGGCGTCTCGTCGATGCAGTTCGATCAGGCTGATCGTGGCTTCTCGTTCCGCGCCTCCGGCCCGCTCGACATGCGCATGGAGAAGAGCGGTCCGTCGGCAGCGGATCTCGTAAACGAAACAAACGAAACGGACCTCGCCGACATCATCTGGCGCTACGGCGAGGAGCGTCGCAGCCGCCGTGTCGCGCGCAGCATCGTCGAGGCGCGCCGCGCCAAGCGGATCGAGACCACGGGCGAACTGGCCGAGATCGTGCGCCGTGCCGTCGGTCCGCAGGGCCGGGACGAGAGCGATCCCGCAACGCGGACTTTCCAGGCCCTGCGCATCGCCGTGAACGACGAGCTGGGCGAACTCGAGCGCGGCCTCGCGGCCGCCGAGCAGGTGCTGGCGCCGGGCGGCAGATTCGCGATCGTGTCGTTCCACTCTCTGGAAGACCGCGCCGTGAAGGAATTCGTCCGGGCCCGTGCCGGTCGCACGCCCGGCCCGTCGCGCCACGCGCCGCCGGGCATGGGTGCGCGGACCGCCACCCTGCGCGATCTTTCGCGCAAGCCGGTGCTGCCGTCCGACGAAGAGGTGGCCGCCAATCCGCGGGCCCGTTCGGCGCGTCTGCGCGTCGCCGAGAAGCTCGGCGCCGGGGGTGCCGCATGATCCATCGCGGACTCCTGTTCTGGTCGGTCGTCGCCGTCGCGACGGCCGTGGGCCTGTTCACCGTGAAGTACAAGGTGCAGGACCTC
Source organism: Reyranella sp. (assembly GCF_965279625.1). Taxonomy (GTDB): domain Bacteria; phylum Pseudomonadota; class Alphaproteobacteria; order Reyranellales; family Reyranellaceae; genus Reyranella. The sequence continues at coordinate 1,693,622 of NZ_OZ257251.1, read as the reverse complement.
GAGGAGCGTATCGACCGCACCAACCAGAAGATCATCGAGAGCCAGCAGGCCACGCACATCTTGCGGGTCGAATGGGCTCACCTGAACGAATCCGAGCGCATCGAAGCGCTCGCGCAGAAGCATCTCAAGCTCGAGTCGGCCTCGATCAAGCAGGTCGTCCGACTCGATCAGCTCAAACCCGAATCTGTCCCCCCGCGGCGCGATCCACCACCTCCTTCCCCCCCACGAACGGGCAACGACGTCCCCTCGTCGACTTTGCCCGGTGGTGGTGGCCGCGTCGCAGCGGAGGCCGGCAGCCCCTCGCCGGCCTCCGCACCCCTTTCCCAGAGATCCACCGGACCCACGACGCCCCCTCGACCGGCCCAAATCCAAGAGCCGGCAACATCGGGTCCGGTTGGCGACGGCCAGAGCGCCGCAACCTCCATCGATGATATCCTCTCGCGAAAAGAAGGGGGTTCCCGGTGAAGCTGTGGCGCAGGTCTGCCTCGCCCGAACCGGCCGCCGCGGTAAACGCGGCGGCCGGCGCGCGTTACACCACGCCCAAGGATCGCCTGAAGGGCGACGTCCAGGAGACGGCACGTCAGCGCCTGGTGATCGCGTCGGTGATCTTCGGTCTGGCGTTCACCGCGGTCGGCCTGCGCATGGGCTACGTGTCGCTGCTGCGGGACGGCGCCGAGCCGACGCAGCGCGTCGCCGCGCGCGGCGGCTCGATCCAGTCCGAACGCGCCGACATCGTGGACCGCAACGGCGCCGTGCTGGCGACATCGGTCCCCGTGATGTCGGCCTTCGTCAATCCGCACCTGTTGATCGATCCTCAGGAAGCCGCGCGCAAGATCGTGACGGCGCTGCCCGACCTGAAATACGACGACGTTCGCGAGAAGCTGGAAGGCGACAGGACCTTCGTCTGGATCAAGCGGGGGCTCAGCCCGCGCGAGCACGATCGCGTCAATCGCCTCGGCATTCCTGGTCTCGAGTTCCAGGCCGAGGAACGGCGCATCTATCCGCAGGGGACGGCCGCCGCTCATATCCTAGGCTATGCCAGCATCGACAATACCGGTCTGGCGGGTGTGGAGCGCTACTTCGACCAGCAGCTCCAGAGCGGCGAAACCCTGCAGCTCTCGATCGACCTTCGCCTGCAGCGGATCATCGAGCGCGAACTTGTGCGCGCGGTCCAGAAGTTCTCCGCGATCGGCGCCACGGCGATCGTCATGGACGCGACCAACGGCGAGGTCCTCGCGATGGCGTCGCTGCCAACCTACAATCCCAACAGCACGCGCACCCTCACCAACGAGGCGCTGTTCAATCGCGCCACCCTGGGCGTCTACGAACAGGGTTCGACCTTCAAGATCTTCAACACGGCGATGGCGCTCGATTCTGGCAAGGCGTCGATGACCAGCGTGTTCGACGCGACCTCACCGATCAAGATCGACCGTTTCACGATCAACGACGACCATGCCCAGCGCCGGCCGCTGTCGGTGCCGGAGATCTTCAAGTATTCGTCGAACATCGCCTCGGCCAAGATGGCGGTCGAGGTCATGGGTCCTGAAGGTCAGCGCGCCTTCTTCGACAAGATCGGATTCCTGAAGCCCGTCACGACGCAGCTCCCGGAGGTCGCGGCGCCGCTCTGGCCTCGCCACTGGATGAAGATCAACACCATGACCATCGCCTTCGGCCACGGCATCTCGGTGACGCCGTTGCACCTGGCAATGGGCTCGTCGGCGATGATCAACGGCGGCATCCTCTACCAGCCCTCGCTGGTGAAGCGTACGGCTGCCAGTGACAAGGGCAGACGGGTCATCCAGCAGAAGACCTCGGTCAACATGCGCCAGCTCCTGCGGCTGAACGCCGTCGAGGGCACCGGCAAGAATGCCAATGTCCCGGGCTACGAGGTGGGCGGCAAGACCGGCACGGCCGAGAAGCCGGGACGCGGGGGCTACCGCCAGAAGGCGCTGATCAGCTCCTTCGTCGGCGCCTTCCCGATGAACGATCCGAAATTCGTCGTCATCGTCTCTCTCGACGAGCCGAAGGGACTTCCCGAGACCGGCGGCTACGCGACGGCCGGTTGGGTGGCGGCACCTTCGGTCAAGCTCATCATCGAGCAGATGGTGTCGCTCTACGGCATCCTGCCGGGCGATCTCAAGGATGGCCTGCCGCCGATCGAGATCGCCTCGACGCCGGTGCCGGCTTCCGTCGCGCCGTCGCAGATCGTGCCGGCCAGCGTGCGCCGCTCTCCCGGCGATCATCGCAGGGCCCTGCCGGTCCGTCCGGCCCCCGGTCAGACGGCTGTGGCGCCCGGTCAGACGGCCGCGGCGCCCCCCGGTTCGGGAGTGCGTCGTGTTGCGTCTGAGTGAGCTCATGCGCCGGAGCGCCGACGCGACCACGACCTCTTCCGCGCTGCCGCGCGATCCCCTTCTCGCCGGACTGACGCTCGATTCGCGCAAGGTCCAACCGGGCTATCTCTTCGCGGCCCTCGCGGGCACCCGGCAGGACGGCGCGGCCTTCGTCGCCGATGCCGTGAGGCGCGGGGCGGTCGCGATCCTGGCCGCGCCAGATGCCGAGCTGCCGCCACTCGATCCCGGCATCCTCGTCATGCGGGACGCAAATCCACGGCGACGCGTGGCGTTGATGGCCTCGGCCTTCGCCGGCGCGCAGCCCGCTACCATCGCCGCCGTCACCGGCACCAACGGCAAGTCCTCGACGGTGCACTTCGTGCGCCAGATCTGGCAGCGGATGGGACTGAAGGCGGCGAGCGTCGGCACGCTGGGCATCGTCTCGCCCGGCCTCGTGCGCGACGGCGGATTGACCACGCCAGATCCCGTGCAGCTCCACGAGGATCTCGCGGCGCTGGCGCGCGAGGGCGTCTCGCATCTCGCCATCGAGGCGTCGAGCCACGGCATCGACCAGCACCGGCTCGACGGGCTGCGCCTGTCGGCGGCTGCCTTCACCAACCTCACCCATGAGCATCTCGACTACCATCTCTCGATGGATGCCTACTTCGCGGCCAAGGCGCGCCTGTTCGAGGTTCTCCTGCCGCCGGGCGGCACGGCGATCGTCAATGCCGACAGCGATCGAGGCGAAGCCCTGCGGGCGATCTGCACGCAGCGCGGCATCCGCTTCTGGACCTATGGCGCCAAGGGCCGGGAATTCCGCCTGCTCGCCGACGATCCGACGCCGGTCGGACAGCGTCTTTCGCTGGACGTGATGGGCACGCGTCACGAGATCGATCTGCCGCTGGTCGGCGGCTTCCAGGCGTCGAATGCGCTGGCCGCCCTCGGCCTCGTGGTCGCCACGGGCGGCGACCCGACACGCGCCGTCGCCGCGCTGGCCCATCTGACGGGGGCGCCCGGCCGGCTGGAGCTCGTCGCCCGTCATCGTTCCGGCGCTGCGGTCTATGTCGACTACGCTCACAAGCCCGAGGCTTTGGAGACGGTGCTGCGGACCCTGCGGCCTTTCGCGCGCGGCAAGCTGGTCGTCGTGTTTGGCTGCGGCGGCGATCGCGACCGCGGCAAGCGCCCGGTGATGGGCGAGATCGCCACGCGCCTTGCCGACCTCGCGATCGTGACCGACGACAATCCGCGCAGCGAGGAGCCGGCCGCGATCCGCGCCGAGATCCTGCGCGGTATCGCCGACGATCGTCGCAACTGGATCGAGATCGCCAATGGCCGGCACGCCGCCATCGAGGCTGGCATGGAGGCGCTGTCGAGCGCGGACGATCTTCTGCTGATCGCCGGCAAGGGCCACGAGACCGGCCAGACGATCAAGGGCGTCACGCATCATTTCGACGACGCCGAGGAGGCGCGCAGGCTGGCCGGAGGCGTGGCGTGAGCGCGCTGTGGACCTCCGATGAAGTGCAGGCGGCCCTGACGGCGGCCTCGATCGCCGCGCCGTTCGAAGCCGAGGGCGTGACCTTCGACAGCCGCGCGGTCGGACACGGCGATCTGTTCTTTGCGCTGAGCGGCGAGACGACCGACGGTCACGGCTTCGTCGCCGACGCCCTTTCACGCGGCGCCGCGGCGGCGGTCGTGTCGCGCGCGGTGGAGGGTGCGCATGGCACACTCGTCCGCGTTCCCGATACGATGAAGGCTCTGGTCGAACTCGGGCTTGCCGCGCGTCGCCGCAGCAAGGCACGCATCGCCAGCGTCACCGGCTCGGTCGGCAAGACCAGCACCAAGGATGCTCTGCGCGCGATGCTGTCGGCGCAGGCGCCGACCTCGGCCAGCGTCGCGAGCTACAACAACCATGTCGGAGTGCCGGTCAGCCTCGCGCGTCTTCCGCGCGACGTGCACTACGGCGTGTTCGAGGTCGGCATGAATCATCCCGGGGAGATCGAACCGCTCGCCCGCCAGGTGGCGGCGCATGTCGGCATCGTCACCAATGTCGGTCCGGTTCATATCGGCCACATGGGCAGCGAGGAGGCGGTCGCCGACGAGAAGGGGTGCCTGTTCGCCGGTATGGCGGAAGGCGCAGTTGCCGTGCTCAATCGGGACAGCCGCCACTTCGATCGCCTCGTCGGAAAAGCCCGTCATTTCGGCGTTTCCCGCATCGTCGGCTTCGGCCGCAGCGAAGCCGCGGAGGCCCGTCTTATCTCCTGCGACCTGCAGGATTCGGGCAGTGATGTTGCAGCCTTGATACATGGTCGCCGGATCGAGTATCGGCTGGGCGCGGCGGGGGAGCACTGGGTGTTGAACAGCATCGGCGCGCTTGCCGTCGTCGAGGCGCTGGGCGGGGATGTCGGGAAGGCGGCGGCGACCTTGGCCGGCGTGAAGGCCTCGCCGGGCCGCGGCGCCCGCCGCGTGCTAGCGTTCGGCGGCGGCACGATCGAGCTGCTGGACGAGAGCTATAACGCCAACCCGGTTTCGGTGCGGGCGATGCTTTCGGTCCTGGCGCGGACCGAGCCGCAACGTGGCGGACGCCGGATCCTGGCGCTGGGCGACATGCGCGAGCTGGGCGAAGGCGCCGATGCCTACCACGCGGAGCTCGCCGATGCCGTGGCGGCGAGCGGTGCAGCGCAGGTCTTCCTGTGCGGGCCGCACATGGAGGCTCTGTGGCGGCGTCTGACGCCGGCGCAACGCGGCGTGCATCGGCCGGGTTCGGCGGCGTTGGCCGGCGACGTTGCCGCCGCGCTCAGGGCAGGAGACGTGGTCGCAGTGAAGGGTTCGCTGGGCTCGAAAATGAAAATTGTCGTGGACGCCATCGTGGCGGCCAGCGATGGCGGGGCGGGACGCTAGGATGTTCTATAATCTTCTCTATCCGCTGGCGGATCAGTTCACGCCCTTCAACCTGTTCCGGTACCTGACGTTCAGGTCGATCGCCGCCTTCCTGACGGCGCTGGTGCTGAGTTTCCTGATCGGCGGCGCGCTCATCCGCTGGCTGCGCAGCAAGCAGAAGCAGGGACAGCCGATCCGCGACGATGGCCCGGCCAGCCATCTGATGACCAAGAAGGGCACGCCGACGATGGGCGGACTTCTGATCCTGATCACCCTGTCGGTGGCGACGTTGCTGTGGGCCGACCTCACCAACCGCTATGTCTGGATCGTGCTCGCTGTCACGCTCGCCTTCGGCGCCGTGGGATTCATGGACGACTATCTCAAGGTCACCAAGCGCAACCCCAAGGGTGTCCCGGGCAAGCTCAAGCTCGCTCTTGCGGTCGTTGCCTCCAGCGTCGCTGTCTATCTGATCGCGCAGTCCTCGCCGCCGCCGCTGCGCTATGCTCTGGCCGTGCCTTTCCTCAAGGACGTTCTCATCCCGCTCGGCGCCGTGGGCTTCGTCGCTTTCGGTGTGCTGGTGATCGCGGGGACCTCGAACGCCGTCAACCTGACCGACGGGCTCGACGGATTGGCCATCGGGCCGGTCATCATGGCCTCTGCGGTGTTTGGATTGATCGCCTATGTCGTGGGCAATTCGATCCTTACCAACTATCTCTACCTGCACCATGTGCCGCGGTCGGGCGAACTCGCGGTTCTGCTGGCGGCGCTGGTTGGTGCCGGTCTCGGCTTCCTGTGGTTCAATGCGCCGCCGGCCATGGTGTTCATGGGCGACACGGGCTCGCTCGCCATCGGCGGCGCGCTGGGCGCGGTCGCGGTCGTGACCAAGCACGAGATCGTCCTGTCGATCGTCGGCGGCTTGTTCGTGCTCGAGACCATCTCGGTGATCGTTCAGGTCCTGTCCTTTAAGTGGACCGGCCGCCGCGTCTTCCGCATGGCGCCGCTGCACCATCATTTCGAACAGAAGGGATGGGCCGAGCCCACCATCGTCTTTCGCTTCTGGATCATCGCCGCGATCCTGGCGATGGCCGGCCTCGCCACCCTGAAGCTGAGGTAACGGATGATCGATCTCGCCGTCCTCAAGGGTTCGTCGTTCGTCGTGCTGGGGCTCGCGCGCTCTGGCCTGGCGACCGTGCGCGCCCTGACGGCGGCCGGGATCGACTGCATCGCCTGGGACGACAGCGCCGCCTCCCGCGACGCGGCGGCAGCGGCCGGGGCCCGGATCGCCGACCCGGTGACGATCGACTGGGCAGGTATCGACGCGCTGGTGATCAGCCCCGGCATTCCCAACACGCTCCCGGTTCCCCATCCGGTCGCCGTGGCCGCGCGCGCTGCCGGCAAGCCGATCATCTGCGATGTCGAGTTGCTGGCCCGCGCGCAGCCCGAGGCGCAGTACGTCGCCATCACCGGTACCAACGGCAAGTCGACGACGACGGCGCTGATAGGCCACATTCTCCAGCAGGCCGGCGCACGCTGCGAAGTCGGCGGCAATATCGGTCGCGGCGCGCTCGATCTCAGCCCGCTCGGCAAGGGCGGCCTCTACGTGCTGGAGCTTTCGTCCTACCAACTCGAGCTGCTGCAGACCTTCCATGCCGATGTTGCGGTGTGGCTGAACATCACCCCCGACCATATCGACAGGCATGGCGATCTCGCGGGTTACGTGGCGGCCAAGAAGAACATCTTCGCGCGCCAGCACGCCGGCGATTGCGTCGTGATCGGCACCGAGGACGAGCCGTCGCGCGAAGTCGAGCGCGAGATGGCGGCGCGCGCCGCCATCGCCTGCGTGCCGGTGGCACTCGACCGCCCCGTTGCCAACGGCGTGTCCTTCCGCGCCGGCATGCTGGTCGATGCCGATGGCTACACGGTCGACTTCTCCGACGTGCTCACCCTGCCGGGCGACCACAATGCGCAGAACGTTGCCTGTGCCTGGGCCGTTTGCCGCTGGCTCGACGTGCCGCGCGAGACGATCGTCGCGGGGCTGCGGACCTATCCCGGCCTGCCGCACCGTCAGGAGCGCGTCGCCGCCGTCGGCCACGTGGTCTACATCAACGACAGCAAGGCTACGAATGCCGACGCGGCCGCGCGGGCACTTTCGAGCTACGACGACATCTACTGGATCCTCGGCGGGCAGGCGAAGGAGGGTGGCGTGGCGCCGCTCGCCCCTTACTTCGAGCGCATCCGTCACGCGTTCCTGATCGGTGAGGCCACGGACCTGTTCGCCGGCCAGCTCGACGGCAAGCTGCCCTACAGCCGCTGCGGCGATCTGCAATCGGCGCTGAATGCAGCACACGCGCTGGCGCAGCGCGAGGCGGGAGGGCCGGCCGTCGTGCTGCTGTCGCCCGCCTGCGCCTCGTGGGACCAGTGGAAGAGTTATGAACATCGCGGCGACGCCTTCCGCGCCATGGCGCGGGCATTGCCGGGAGCCGAGAGTTTGGGGAGGGCGGCTTGATCCAGGTTCCGCGCGACGATCGCAGTGTGATCGGCCAGTGGTGGTGGACCGTCGACCGCTGGTCGCTCGGTGCAATCCTCGCAATCATGGCATTCGGCGTGATGCTGACCCTCGCGGCTTCGCCGCCGGCGGCCGAGCGCATCGGCGCCGACTCCTTCGTGTTCGCCAAGCGTCAGTTCCTGTTCCTGCCGCTGGCGCTGCTCGTCATGCTGTCGATCTCGCTCGCCTCGCCGCGGCATGTGCGGCGCCTGGCGCTGCTCGTCTTCTGCGGCAGCATCGTGCTGCTGGCCGCGACCTTTGTAATCGGCGTCGAGATCAAGGGCGCGCGGCGCTGGATCGCCGTGCCCGGCCTGTCCAGTCTGCAGCCGTCGGAGTTCGTGAAGCCCAGTCTGGCCGTGATCTCGGCCTGGCTGCTGGCGCAGAGCCGCACCGAACGGCGCGCGCCCGGCTACCTCCTGTCGACTCTCCTGGTCGGTGGCGTGCTGGCCCTGTTGGTTCTTCAGCCCGACCTCGGCATGAGCGTCGTCGTGGCGGCCGTCTGGGCCGTCCAGCTCTTCGTCGTCGGCCTGCCGATGTGGGTCGCGGGCTTCGGCGCGGTGGCCGGCGTCGGCGGAATGGTCGGCGCCTACTTCCTCTTCAGCCATGTGCGCAGCCGGTTCGATCGCTTCCTCGATCCGTCGTCGGGCGACAACTACCAGGTCAATACCTCGCTCGAGGCCTTCATGAACGGCTCGCTGTTCGGCCGCGGGCCGGGCGAAGGCACCGTGAAGGCGCAGCTTCCCGACGCCCATACGGACTTCGTCATGGCGGTGGCGGGCGAGGAATTCGGCCTCGTCGTCTGCCTGATGATCCTCTGTCTGTTCGCCTTCGTGACCTTGCGCTCGATGTCGCGCGCGTCGAAGGAGACCAGCCTGTTCATCACCCTCGCGGCCACCGGCCTGGCCGTCCAATTCGGCCTGCAGGCGGCGATCAACATGGCCTCGACCATCCAGCTCATTCCCGCCAAGGGCATGACCCTGCCGTTCATTTCCTACGGTGGTTCCTCCGCGCTCGCGATGGCGATCTGCGTCGGCATGATGCTGTCTCTGACGCGTGAACATGCCGGCCTGAGGGAGGCCGTATGACGGAGGCCGCGCGTCCCGTGGTTCTGGCGACCGGCGGTACCGGCGGGCATGTGTTCCCGGCCGAGGCCCTGGCCGGCGAGCTCGAGGCGCGGGGCGTGCCGTTCACCCTGGTCACCGATTCGCGCGGCCGGCAGTGGCAGGGCGCGCTGTCGCGGCGGCCGATCCACTACATCCATTCCGCGAGCCCGACCGGGTCGCCGGTGAAGAAGGCGCTGGCGCTGTTCTCGCTGGCGCGGGGCCTGTTCGACGCCTGGCGGGCGCTGGGCCGCATCGGTCCGTCGGTCGTCGTGGGCTTCGGCGGATATGCCTCGGTGCCGACCATGATCGCCGCCCGCCTGCGCCGGCTGCCGGCGATGCTTCACGAGCAGAACGCCGTGCTGGGCCGCGCCAACCGTCTCGTGCTGGCCGGCGCCGGGCGCGTCGCCACCTCGTTCGCCCACACCCGCTATCTCGACGGCGATGCGCGCGCGCAGCTCGTCGGCAATCCCGTGCGCGAGCCCGTGCGGGCCTTGCGTGATTCGCCCTATCGTGCGCCGGGCGAGGGGCGGGTGATCGATCTGCTGGTGTTCGGCGGCAGCCAGGGCGCGGCCTCGTTCGGCGAGGTCGTGCCGCAGGCCATTCTCTCCCTCCCGCAGTCGCTGCGGTCGCGGCTGCGTATCGTGCAGCAATGCCGGCCCGAGGGCATCGATCGGGTGCGTACGAGCTACGTCCGGGCGGGCGTCGTCGCCGAGATCGCGCCGTTCTTCAACGATCTGCCGCAGCGCATGGCCGCCGCCCATCTCGTGATCGGCCGCTCCGGCGCCTCGACGGTGGCCGAGCTGGCGGTGATCGGCCGGCCGTCCATCCTGGTGCCTTATCCCTACGCCGCCGACGATCACCAGACCGCCAATGCGCGCGCCTTCGAGGCGACGGGGGCCTGCATCGTGCTGCCGCATGCCTCCTTCACCGCCGCCACACTGGCCGGACATCTCGTGTCGCTGACCGCGGAACCGGAGCGCCTCGCTGCGATGGCGGGAGCGGCCCACGCGGCCGGCCGGCCTGATGCGGCCGCGCGCCTTGCGGATGTCGTCGGTGAATTCGTTTCTCTTCCCCTTTCGCCTTCAGCCACGGGAGTCGCCGCATGAGGGCGTTGCCGCTCGATCTCGGTCTCATCCACTTCGTCGGCATCGGCGGCATCGGCATGTCCGGCATCGCCGAGGTCCTGCACAATCTCGGCTACAAGGTGCAGGGCAGCGACGTCGCCGAGAGTGCCAACACCCGCCGCATCGCCGAGCTCGGCATGAAGGTGATGATCGGCCACCGTGCCGAGAATGTCGGCAACGCCCAGGTCATGGTCGTGTCGAGCGCGGTCAAGAAGGACAATCCCGAGGTGCTCGCCGCGCGCACGCGCCACGTGCCGGTGGTGCGGCGCGCCGAGATGCTGGGCGAGCTGATGCGCCTGAAATGGTCGATCGCGGTCGGCGGCACGCACGGCAAGACGACGACCACCTCGCTGGTCGCCGCCATGCTCGATGCCGGCGGCCTCGATCCGACGGTGATCAACGGCGGCATCATCAACGCCTATGGCACCAACGCCCGACTGGGCGAAGGCGACTGGATGGTCGTCGAATCCGACGAATCGGACGGCTCTTTCCTGCGTCTGCCGGCCACCATCGCGGTGGTGACGAACGTCGATCCCGAGCATCTCGACCATTACGGCACCTTCGACGCGCTGCGCGACGCCTTCGTCCGCTTCGTCGAGAACATTCCCTTCTACGGCTTCGCTGTGCTCTGCTCCGACCATCCCGAGGTCCAGGCACTGATCCCGCGGGTCGCGGACCGCCGTATCATCACCTACGGAATCGGCGCCAGCGCCGACGTGCGCGCCATCAACCTGAAGCTCGATCGCGGCGGCGCCGATTTCGACGTCATGGTCGAGAATCGCGTCACCAACGAATCGCGTACCATCACCGGCATGCGGCTGCCGATGTTCGGCCAGCACAACGTGCAGAACGCGCTGGCGGCCATCGCGGTCGCCCAGGAGATGGGCCTGCCCGACGACACGATCCGTCGTGCGCTCGGCTCCTTCGCCGGCGTCAAGCGGCGGTTCACCAAGACCGGCGAGGCGCACGGCATCACGGTGATCGACGATTACGGGCATCATCCCGTGGAGATCGCGGCGGTGCTGCGCGCCGCCCGACAGGCCTATGGCGGCTCGGGCCGGGTCATCGCCGTCATGCAGCCGCACCGTTACTCGCGTCTCGGCGCGCTGCGCACCGAGTTCGCCACCTGCTTCTCCGATGCCGATGCCGTGATCATCGCCGACGTGTATGCCGCGGGCGAGGCGCCGATCGAGGGCGTCGGCCGCGACATGCTGGTGGGCCTCGTCCAGCGGGCCGGCCATCGCGACGTGATGGCACTGGCTGGGCCCGGCGAGCTTCCTGAAATGATCTGGCAGATCGCACGTCCGGGCGACGTCGTGGTCTGCCTGGGCGCGGGCAATATCACCGCCTGGGCCCACGCGCTTCCGGGCCAGATCCTGCAGCTCGCGGCCGAGAATGCCGGCCCGCGCGCCATCGCCAACGATTCGAGCCCGCACGGCGGATCGGCCGCATGATGGCCCTCGCCACCTCGACACCCCACCTGATCGACCGGCTGCCCCAGCCGCGTGGACGGCTGACCGCCGACGCAGCCCTGGGTCCGCAGACCTGGTTTCGCGCAGGCGGTCCGGCCGAAGTCCTGTTCAGGCCGGCCGATGTCGAGGATCTGGCGACGTTCATGGCGGGTTTGCCGTCCGACGTGCCGGTCACGGTGCTGGGCGTCGGCTCCAACATCCTGGTGCGCGACGGCGGCGTCAGGGGCGTGGTGATCCGCCTGCTGCGCGGCTTCACCGGCATTTCGGTCGAGGGCCACGAGATCCTGGCCGGGGCTGGTGCGCTCGACCTCAACGTCGCGCTGACGGCACGCGATCATGCGCTCGCGGGGCTGGAGTTCCTGAGCGGCATCCCCGGCACGATCGGCGGCGCGCTGCGCATGAATGCCGGCGCCTATGAAGGCGACCTGGCGCAAGTCCTCGTTTCGGCCGAAGCCGTGGATCGCTCGGGCAAGGTCCATGTGGTCCCGGCGCCCGCGTTGGATTTCAGCTATCGCCACAGCGAAGCGCCGGCCGACTGGATCTTCACGTCGGCGCGCCTGCGCGCGGTGCCGGGCGACCAGCTCGCCATCGCCCGCCGCATTGCCGAGATCGATGCCGCCCGCACCGACTCACAGCCGCGCAGCCGCACCGGCGGCTCGACCTTCGTCAATCCGCCGGGCCGGAAGGCCTGGCAGTTGATCGACCAGGCCGGTTGCCGTGGCCTGCGCATCGGCGCGGCCCAGGTGTCCGAAAAGCACTGCAACTTCCTGATCAATCTCGGCGAGGCGACGGCGGGCGACATCGAGGCGCTGGGCGAGGAAGTGCGCCGGCACGTGCGGGAGAAGACCGGCGTGCAGCTCGAATGGGAAATCCGGCGCATCGGCGAACCGGCGGGGAGAGCAGGCCAATGAAGCGCGTTGCGGTCCTGATGGGCGGTTGGTCGCCCGAGCGCGAGGTCTCCCTGGTGAGTGGCAAGGCCTGTGCCGAGGGCCTGCGCGAAGGCGGACACGAGGTCATCGAGTACGACGTCCAGCGCGACCTGCGCGCCCTGGTCGATTTCCTGCGCCCTGCCGCAGGCGGCGGTCCGGACGTGGTCTTCAACGCCCTGCACGGCCGCTATGGCGAGGACGGCTGCATCCAGGGCGTCCTCGAGATCATGCGCGTGCCCTATACGCATTCGGGCGTGCTGGCGTCGGCGATCGCCATGGACAAGCCGCTTGCCCGGCACATCTTCGCGTCACTTGGCCTGCGCGTTGCCGAAGGCAGGGTGATCGAGCGTCGCTCGCTTGCTTCCGGCGATCCCATGCCGCGCCCCTATGTCGTGAAGCCGATCGACCAGGGCTCGAGCATCGGGGTCCACATCGTGCGCGACGGCGACAATCTCGCCGCCGTCGAGGCAGCGGAGGCCGCGTTCGGCGAGCGCGTGCTGATCGAGAAGTTCGTACCGGGCCGCGAACTCACGGTCGCCGTGATGGGCGACAAGCCGGTCGCCGTGACGGAGCTCCGGCCGCGCACCCGCTTCTACGACTACGAGGCCAAGTATACGGACGGCATCACCGAGCACCTCGTGCCAGCCCCGGTTCCCGAGGATGTCTACGAGGCCGCCAAGCAATGGGCGTTTGCGGCGTACCAGGAGCTCGGCTGCAACGGGCTCGCCCGTGCCGACTTTCGCTGGGACGATTCGAAGCCCGGCACCTCGGGGCTCGTGATCCTGGAGCTGAACACCCAGCCCGGTATGACGCCACTGTCGCTCGCGCCGGAGCAGGCCAAATGGGCTGGCATCTCGTGGTCTCAGCTCATGACCTGGATGGTCGAGCATGCGAGGCATCCGTCGTGAGCGCGGCGAAGAAGACGGCCACTCCGAAGGCGGGCGCAGCGCCGCGCCGCGACTACGACCGGCGCAAGAAGCGCGGCCCTATCCGCAAGGCGGGCCGCCCGTTCTGGAAGCAGCCGGTGCTGCTCGGCGCCATCGTCCTGCTGCTGGGCTGCGGCGGCGGTGGCGGCTGGTGGGCCTGGCGCGAGGGCTGGCTCGTCGAGGCGCAGAACCAGTTCGACGCGGTCTCGCGCAGCGTCGTCGGCGCCATTACGCCCTTCAAGCTGGCGGACGTCACGGTCGAGGGCCGCGACTATGTCGAACGCAGCGACATCCTCGCGGCGCTGAACGTGAGCCGGGGCGACTCGCTGCTCGGCATCGACCTCCAGGCCTCGCGCAAGCGGCTCGAGGCGATCGACTGGGTCGAGTGGGCGACCGTGGAGCGCCGGCTGCCGGACACGCTCTATGTCACCATGAAGGAACGCCGCGCCGTCGCGATCTGGCAGAACGGAAGCCAATACACGCTGATCGATGCCAATGGGCGGACGGTGCGCGCGAGCCGCATGCCGCCGGGCGCCGAAACGCTGCTTCTGCTGGGCGGCCCCGGCGCGCCCGACCATGTCGGCGACCTGCTGCTGTTGCTCACCTATGAGCCCACGGTGGCGCGGCAGCTCCGCTCTGCCGTCTGGGTCGGGCAGCGGCGCTGGAACCTGATCCTGAATAACGGCGTCGAGATCTGGCTGCCGGAGGAGGACGCCGTCGCGGCCCTCCAGCACCTCGCGAAGCTCGACGGGCAGCATAAGCTGCTGTCGCGCGAATTCGGTGTGGTCGATCTGCGACTGCCCGACAAACTTTATCTCAGGAAGCGCAATCCGGGCGACGCGACGCCCGGGCCAGCGTAGAATCAAAAACTCGAGAGAGTACGCGTAAGACGGGGGACATCGTGGCGAAGGCGAGAAATGGCGTCATTGCAGCGCTCGACATCGGAACGAACAAGGTCGTTTGCTTTGTTGCCCGTGTCGACGGGCAGGGGCTTCGCGTGGTCGGTATCGGCCACCAGCCCGCGCTCGGCATGCGCTCGGGCAACATCGTCGACATGGAAGCGGCGACGCGTGCGATCTCCTCGGCGGTGTCGACCGCGGAGGAAATGTGCGGCGAGCAGGTGCGCGACGTCATCGTCGGCGTGAGCGGCGGGTCGGCCGCCTCGCACAATCAGAGCCTCGAAGTCGCGATCGGGCATCACGAGATCGGCGAGCGCGACGTCCGCCGCGTCCAGCAGCACATCCAGCTTCCCGCCGAGACCGCCGACCGCGACATCATCCATTCCGCCGCGATCGGCTATACGGTCGACGGCACGCCGGTCCGCGACGCGCGCGGCATGTTCGGCGAGCGACTGGGCGTCGATGTCCATCTGGTGACCGCGGCCAGCGGCGCGATGCGCAATCTGCAGGTCTGCGTCCGTCGTGCCCATCTCGAGATCGCCGACCGGGTCGTTGCCGCGCACGCTGCGGGACTGAGCTCCCTCGTTTCCGACGAGCGTGACCTCGGCGTGACCCTGATCGACATGGGGGCCGGCACGACCTCGATCGCGGTGTTCTACGAAGGCCATCTCGTCCACGTCGATTCGATCCCGGTGGGCGGCGAGCATGTCACGCGTGACATCGCGCGCGGCCTGTCGACGCCGGTCGCGCATGCCGAGCGGATGAAGACGCAGATCGGCCGCGCCGTCATCAAGCCCAACGACGAGTACGACATCATCGACGTGCCGCTGATCGGCGAAGAGGATCGCACGCGGCCCAACCACATCCCGCGCTCGATCTTGGTCGGCATCATTCGTCCGCGGGTTGAGGAGACGTTCGAGCTCGTGCGCAGCCGTCTCGAAGCGAGCGGTGTGGATAAGTTGGCCGGCGGACGCGCCGTTCTGGTCGGCGGCGGGTGTCAGCTTGACGGGGTGCCCGAGGTCGCTGCCGCGATTCTCAACAAGAAGGTCCGTACCGGTGCGCCGCTCAGGCTCGCAGGTCTTGCTGATTCTACCGGTGGGCCGGCATTCTCTGCCGCAGCCGGGCTCCTCAGCTTCGCGCTCCACAATCACGCGGTCGTGCAGAATCAGCCGGCGTCGAACGAAGCTCCGGCCAGCCGGATCGGCCGGATTGGCAGTTGGATTAGGGATAACTTTTAGGCAATATGTTGTGCGGGATAAGGCAAATCCCACAGGCTATAGACAAAAAGACAAGAAGAAACCGGTGTCGGTGAAGGGTCTCTAGCGTAACAGGAGGCTCACGCTGTCGCTCCGGGCAGATTACCCCTCGTTTGCGTGGAGAAAACCGAATGACAATCAACCTCAGTCTCCCTCAGACGGAGTCCGAGATTAAGCCGCGCATTACCGTCATTGGTGTCGGTGGCGCGGGTGGAAACGCCGTCAACAACATGATCAGTGCCGCGCTGGAAGGCGTGGAATTCATCGTCGCGAACACCGACTCGCAGGCGCTCAGCCAATCGCTCGCCGACCGGCGCGTCCAGCTCGGCATCACCATCACCCAGGGACTGGGCGCCGGTGCGCGGCCCGAGGTCGGCCGTCAGGCCGCCGAGGAAGCGCTGCCCGAGATTCTGCAGCTCCTCGACGGCGCCAACATGGTCTTCGTCACTGCCGGCATGGGCGGTGGCACCGGTACCGGTGCGGCGCCCGTCATCGCCGCCGCAGCCCGCGAGCAGGGCATACTCACCATCGGCGTCGTGACCAAGCCCTTCCACTTCGAAGGCCGCCGCCGCATGCAGTCGGCCGAGCAGGGCATCACCGAGCTGGAGAAGGTCGTCGACACGCTGATCGTCATCCCCAACCAGAACCTGTTCAAGATCGCCAACGAGAAGACGACATTCGCCGACGCCTTCAAGATGGCCGATGACGTGCTTCACATGGGCGTGCGCGGCGTCACCGATCTGATGGTCATGCCGGGCCTCATCAACCTCGATTTCGCCGACATCCGCACCGTCATGGGCGAGATGGGCAAGGCGATGATGGGTACGGGCGAGGCGGAAGGTCCGGATCGCAGCCGCGTCGCGGCCGAGTCCGCTATCTCGAACCCGCTGCTGGAAGATCATTCGATGAAGGGCGCCAAGGGCGTTCTCATCAACATCACCGGCGGCCTCGACATGACGTTGCACGAAGTCGACGAAGCGGCCAATCGCATCCGCGAGGAAGTCGACGGCGACGCCAACATCATCTTCGGCTCGACCTTCGATGCCACGATGGACGGTCGCATGCGCGTCTCGGTGGTCGCCACCGGCATTGCTGCCATGGCCGCCCAGCAGCCCGCGCCGAACTATCTGTCGCTCGACATGAACCGGCCGGTCCAGACCGGTCAGCCGGCGCTCAGCCGCCCGGTCGCGCCGCCGGTGGGCCGTGTCGCTATGCCGGCCGCTGCCACAGCAGCGCCCGCTCCGGCGATGCCGGCCGCCCCTGTCGCCGTCGCGCCGCCGGTCCCGCCGGTCGCGGCACCTGCGCCGGTTGCCGCCGCGGCGCCGTCTGCGCCCATCGTGGCGTCGATGCCGACGCCGGCTCCCGTCTACGAGGCCCCGGTCGAAGCTCCTGTCATGGTGGCGCCGCCGGTCGAGGCAGCGCCGGTCGCCCCGGCGCCCGCACCCGCTCCGGCCCCCGTCGCCGTTGCACCGGCACCTGCGCCTGCGACGCCGCAGCGTCCGCTGGTCGACGAGAACGACTGGCGTATCAGCCGTCCCTCGACGACCAAGACCCCGGTACGGGCCGAACCCGTCGCGCGACCGATGGCCGCTCGTCCGGCGACCGACAATCGTGCGCCGAACCTGTTCCAGCGCATCACCGGCGCTTTCTCGGCCCCCAAGCCCACCACGGGAGCGGCACCGGCCGAGCCGGCCGTCGCGCGACCAGCAGCTCCGGAGAATGTCGTCGCAGTGGCCCCGAAGGCGCCTGTTGCGCGTCCGGCGCCCGTCCAGACCTCGATCAGCCTCGACGTCACGGAGCGTGCGAAGCCCGCGCGCGATGACGACGATCTGCAAATTCCGGCTTTCCTGCGGCGGCAAGCGAACTGACGCAGGAAATTCTGTTCTCCACGCATCTTCGGAGGGGCCGCGCGGCCCCTCTTTTTTTCGACGGCGCGTGATATAAACCGCCGGCACCGAAGTTTTTTGCGGATGGGACATGTCGAAGTTGGTTGTGAGTAAGGGCCGGCGCATCGTGGCGGGACTGGCGCTGTCGTTGGCGGCGTTTGGGCTGACCGCGTGCGGCGGATCGGACGACGACAAGTACGTCGAGCAGCCCGTCGAGCGTTTATACAATCGTGGTCTCGATGCGCTGGGCGACCAGGAATACAAGACGGCCGCCAAGAGCTTCGAAGAGGTCGACCGTCAGCATCCCTATTCGGTCTGGGCGACCAAGGCGCAGATCATGGCGGCCTTCGCCTACTACCAGTCCAACAAGTACGACGAGGCCATCATCGCGCTGGATCGCTTCATCCAGCTCCATCCCGGTCATCGCGATCTGCCCTACGCCTATTATCTGAAGGCGCTCTGCTTCTACGAGCAGATCTCCGACGTGGGCCGCGATCAGCGCACCACCCAGCAGGCGCTCGATGCCCTGGCCGAGGTGGTGAAGCGCTTCCCCGAATCACCCTATGCCCGCGATGCGCGGTTGAAGGTGGAATTGTGCATCGACCATCTCGCCGGCAAGGAGATGGCGGTTGGCCGCTATTACCAAACGAACCAGCAGTATGTCGGCGCGATCAACCGCTACCGCGTGGTGATCGAACGCTACCAGACGACGACACACGTGCCGGAGGCGCTGCACCGGTTGGTCGAAACCTACCTGGCGCTTGGCGTGAAGAGCGAGGCGCAGGAGGCCGCGGCCGTGCTCGGTTATAATTTCCCCGGCAGCGAATGGTATCAGGACAGCTACTTCCTGATGACCGGCGAGGGGACGAGGCCGCCCGACGAGAAGCGCGGCTGGTTCTCCAGCATCTTCTGACGCCGGCATGCTCGCCACGCTTTCGATCCGCGATTTCGTGCTGATCGAGAAGCTCGACCTCGAATTCGCCCATGGCGGCGGCCTCGGTGCGCTGACAGGAGAGACCGGCGCCGGCAAGTCGATCTTGATCGACGCGCTGGGCCTCGCGCTCGGCGCTCGCGCAGAGTCGGGCGTGGTGCGGCGTGGCGCGACACAGGCCTCGATCGCCGCTTCCTTCGACCTGCCGCGCGATCATCCGGCCCGATCGGTCCTCGCCGAGCAGGGACTCGATGGCGAGGACGTGCTGACCTTGCGCCGCATGATCGCTGCCGACGGGCGCGGCCGGGCCTTCGTCAATGACCAGCCGGCCTCGGTCGCGCTGCTGCGCCGGTTGGGCGACACGCTGGTGGAAATCCAGGGCCAGATGGACCAGCACGGCCTGCTCGACATGGGAACGCACCGCGCTTCGCTCGACGCCTTTGCCGGCCTCGAGAAGCAGGCGGCCGCCGTTGTCTCCGCCTGGACGACCTGGCGATCGGCCGAGCAGGCGCATGCCGATGCCCTGGCAACGGCCGAGGCCGCGCGGCGCGACGAGGCGTTCCTGCGCCACGCGGTGAAGGAACTGGATGCCCTGGCGCCCAAGGTCGACGACGAGGAAACCCTGGCGAGCGAGCGGGCGCTCTTGCGTGCCGGCACAGCTTTGGGCGAAGCGGTTGCCCAGGCGCTGGCGGAGCTGGAGGAGGGACGCGGCGCGGTCGCCAGCCTACGCACGGCGCATCGCCTGATCGAGCGGAATGCCGACAAGGCCGACGGCCGGCTCGACGTGCCGCTGGCGGCGCTCGATCGGGCCTTGAGCGAAGCCACGGAAGCGCAGGCCCAGCTCGAGATGGCGCGCGACGCGCTCGAATTTGATCCCGCCCGGCTGGAGAAGATCGAGGAGCGACTGTTTGCGCTCCGGGCCATGGCCCGCAAGCACAATGTCGCCGTGGCGGGGCTCTCCGAACTCGCCGAGAAGTTCTCGGCCCAACTCGCGGCGCTGGACGACGGCGAGGCTGGACTGAAGAAGCTGGCGGCCGCGGCCAAGGCCGCCCGTGCGACCTACGTGACGGCGGCTGAGGTCCAGGCAGCGGCCCGCCGCAAGGGCGCCGCGCGACTGGACAAGGCGGTGGCTGCCGAACTGGCGCCGCTGAAGCTCGAACGGGCGAAGTTCGTCACGGATGTGGCGGCGCTGCCCGAGGCGGAGTGGTCGGGCGCCGGCACCGACCGCGTGCAGTTCACCGTGTCGACCAATCCCGGTGCGCCGCCGTCGCCGATTGCCAGGATTGCGTCGGGAGGCGAGCTTTCGCGCTTCCTGCTGGCGCTCAAGGTCTGTCTCGCCAAGGCGGGCGACGCGCCGACGATCGTGTTCGACGAGGTCGATTCCGGCATCGGCGGCGCCACGGCTGCGGCCGTCGGCGAGCGACTGAAGCGGCTGGCGAGGGACGTGCAGGTGCTGGTCGTCACGCACTCGCCGCAGGTCGCCGCAGTTGCCGACCGGCACTGGCTGATCCGCAAGACCACGACCCGGACGGCGGCCAGTACCGATGTGGTGGCGCTGGATGCCGAGGGCCGCCGCGAGGAGATCGCGCGCATGCTGTCGGGCGCGGAAGTGACGGTCGAGGCGCGTGCTGCGGCCGACCGGCTGCTGGCGACGGCAGGTTAGGAGGACCCGATGTCCCGTGCGGCGAAGGTCGTGGCGGCGCTCGCCGTGGACAAGCTGACCGAGCGGCAGGCGCGCTCCGAGCACAAGCGGCTAGCCGAGGAGATCGTCCACCACGACAAGCTCTACCACGAGAAGGACGCGCCGGAGATCTCGGACGCCGAGTACGACAAGCTGCGCCAGCGCCTGAAGGCGATCGAGGCGCGCTTCCCGCAGATCGTCGACATGTTCAGTCCGACGCAGAGGGTGGCGCCCACGCCCACCACGGCCTTCGCCAAGGTAAAACATTCGCGGCCGATGCTGTCGCTCGACAATTGCTTCACCGACGAGGAGCTGCAGGAGTTCCTCGATCGTGTACGCCGCGGTCTGGAGCGGGAAACCAACATCGGCCCCGAGGACGAGATAGCGTTCAGTTGCGAGGCCAAGATTGATGGCCTGTCGATCAGCCTGCGCTACGAGAATGGTGAGTTCGTGCAGGGCGCGACGCGCGGCGACGGCACGACCGGCGAGGACGTCACGGCCAACCTCCTCACCGTAAAGGACATCCCGCAAACGCTGAAGGCGCACGGCAAAGACGGATTCCCGAAGTCGATCGACGTGCGGGGCGAGGTCTACATGGAGCGCAAGGCGTTCCAGGAGATGAACCAGCGCCAGGAAGAGGCGGGGGAGAAGACCTTCGCCAATCCGCGCAACGCCGCCGCGGGCTCGCTGCGCCAGCTCGATCCCGGCATCACGGCGAAGCGTCCCCTGCGCTTCTTCGCCTATGCCTGGGGCGAGGCCGAGCCGCGCAGCTGGAAGACCCACAGCGAATACCTGAAGCTGCTGGGCGCGTGGGGCTTCAAGACCAATCCCCTGACGAAGCTCTGCCGGACGCCCGACGAGGTGCGCGCCTTCTACGAGAAGATCGGTGTCGAGCGCCCGTCTCTGCCCTATGACATCGACGGAGTCGTCTACAAGGTCGATCGTATCGACTGGCAGGAGCGGCTGGGCTTCGTGAGCCGCGCGCCGCGCTGGGCAACCGCGCACAAGTTCCCGGCCGAACAGGCACGCACGCGCCTCAACGGCATCAACATCCAGGTCGGCCGCACCGGCGCGCTGACGCCAGTGGCGGACCTCGAACCGGTGAATGTCGGCGGTGTCATGGTTGCGCGCGCCACGCTGCACAATGCCGACGAGATCGAGCGCCTCGACGTGAGGGTCGGGGACATGGTCACGATCCAGCGGGCCGGCGACGTGATCCCGCAGGTGCTGGGCTTCATCGCCGACGAACGACCCAAGAACGCCCGGAAGTACCACTTTCCCACGCACTGCCCCTGTCCGCTTGAAACCGAGGTGAAGGCCGAGGAGGGCGGCGTGGTCCGGCGCTGCTCCGGCGGACTCGAATGCCCGTTCCAGCAGGTCGAGCGACTGCGCTACTTCGTGTCGCGCAACTGCTTCGACATCGACGGGCTGGGCGGCACGCACATCGAGAATTTCTTCAATGACGGGCTCCTCAAGATACCGGGCGACATCTTCCGCCTGGCCGAGCACGAAGCCCGCCTCAAGAAGCGTGAGGGCTGGGGCGACCTCTCCGTGCGCAACCTGCTGGCCGCCATCGACGCGCGCCGCAACATCTCGCTCGACCGCTTCATCAACGCGATCGGCATTCCTCTGATCGGCGAGGCGACGGCAAAGATTCTCGCCCAGGAATATTCCGACGCCGATACCTGGCTGTCGGAGATGTTGGCGGCGGCGAAGGAACGCGAGGCGCATCCGGAACCCGCGAAGAAGGAGAAGGCCGCGGAGACCGTCGGGCCGAGCTACGGCCGGCTGTGCAATGTCGAGCAGATCGGCGTCACGACGGCGGACGCGATGTGCGCCTTCTTCGGCGAGGGCCACAATGTCGAGATCATCCGGGACCTGCTGAAGCAGCTCTCGGTCCAGCCGGTCGAGCGCCGCGTCGTCGCCGCCGATGCCAAGCTCAAGGACAAGACCGTGGTGTTTACGGGTGAACTGTCGACCATGACCCGCGACGCCGCCAAGGCGCGCGCCGAAGAGCTGGGCGCCAAGGTCACTGACTCCGTTTCGAAGAAGACCAGCCTCGTCGTGGTCGGCGAGAATGCCGGCTCGAAGGCCCGCAAGGCCGCCGAACTGGGCATCCAGACGATGACCGAAGAAGAGTGGGCCGAGCTGTCGGCCTGATCCTTCTTTGGCCGACCCGGTGTCTGGCCGCGAACTGGACTCATGCTGGCGAGCCTTCCGACCGTGCGCTGGAGCCGAATGCGCAGGCCGGCCTGGCATCGCATCCGGAGCCCCGCCCTTTGCTACTGGCGGACGCGGGCGTGATGTTGAGGATTGGCCGCCTTCTTGCAGAAGGCAGGCCTGCCGGAGGACTTCTCTTCGCCCGTCCTGCATGCCAAGCACGGATCGAAGGGTTTCCCGACAGTTTTTGAACCGAGAGGATGATCATGGACGGACTGCACGCCAACTCGCCGCACGCGCGGGACCAGCGCTATCTGGTGCACCAGCAGACGGAGCTGAAGACCTACCGCGAGCAGGGCGGCACGCTCATGGCGCGCGGCAACGGCATCCATGTGATCGACGAATCCGGCAAGGAATACATCGAGGCGATGGCAGGCCTGTGGTGCGCATCGCTGGGCTTCTCGGAGAAGCGGCTGGCCGAGGCAGGCTACAAGCAGCTCCTCGATCTGCCATACTATCATACGTTCTTCGACAAGGGGCACCTGGCCAGCGTCGACCTCGCCGAGAAGCTGCTGTCGATCGCGCCAAAGCCCATGAGCCGCGTGCTGTTCCAGTGCTCGGGCTCCGAGGCCAACGATGCGGCGATCAAGCTCGTCTGGTACTATCACAATGCCATCGGCAAGCCGGAGAAGAAGAAGATCATCGGTCGCGAGCGCGGCTATCACGGCAATACCGTCGCCTCGGTCAGCGTCTCGGGCCAGCCGCACATGCGCGCCGGCTTCGACATCCCGCTGCCGATGTTCAAGCATACCGACAATCCCCACTACTACCGCTTCCACAATGAGGGCGAGACCGAGGAGCAGTTCTCCGACCGCATGGCCGCCAATCTCGAGGCGCTGATCCTTGCCGAGGGGCCGGACACGGTCGGCGCTTTCTTCGGCGAGCCGGTGCAGGGCGGGGGCGGCGCCATCACCCCGCCGCGCACCTACTGGGAGAAGATCCAGAAGGTCCTGAAGAAGTATGACGTGCTGTTCATTGCCGACGAGGTCATCGCGGGGTTCGGCCGCACCGGCAACATGTGGGGCACCGAGACCTACCAACTGCAGCCCGACATGATCTCCTGCGCCAAGGCGCTGTCGGCGGCCTACCAGCCGATCTCGGCGCTGATGATCTCTGACAAGGTCTACGACGCGGTCGAAAGCCTCAGTGCCACCAACGGAACTTTCGGCCACGGCTTCACCTACGGTGCCCACCCGGTCGCCTGTGCCGTCGCGCTCGAGACGCTGAAGATCTACGAGGAGCGCGACATCGTGGGCCAGGTGCGCCGAGTCGGTCCCGTCATGCTGGAAGGGCTGGAGAAGTTCCGCGACCATCCACTGGTCGGCGACGTGCGCGGGGTCGGCCTGTTCGCCGGCGTCGAGCTGATGAAGGACGCCAGGGCGCGCACGCCGTGGGCGCCGGAACAGAAGGTCGGCACGATGGTGATGGACCACGCGCTGCGCCATGGCCTGATCGTGCGCGCCATCGGCGACCGCATCGCATTCACGCCGCCGCTCATCATCACCGAGGAGCAGATCGGCGAGATGTGCAAGCGCTTCAAGCTGGCGCTCGACGATGCGAAGAAGGACCTCGGCCTGTAAGGACGGTGGTTTTCGCCTGAGCGAACCGGGCATAGTGCGTCCAAATCTTGGAGGGACGACGCATGGTGAAGCCGGTGCGCAGGATCGTGACGGGCCACGACGAGGAGGGGCGCTCGGTGTTTCTCGAGGATGCGCCGGCGCCCCATCCTTTCTCGCCGTCGCACTCGCCCAATGTCGGCCTGACCAATCTCTGGCTGCTCGAGGCGATCCCCGCGTCGAACCGGAAAGGGGAGCCGGATCCGACGGCCAAGCCCTTCAAGCTGGAGCCGCCGGCCGCCGGTAATGTCGTGCGCATCGTCGAGTTCCCGCCCGACCGGGAGCGCAACTACGGCAACCAGGCAGAGGTGTTCGGCCAGTATGGCGCGGCGCAGGCCCACGATAAGGCCGCCCGCCATCCCGGATTCCACAAGACCCACAGCGTCGACTACGCCGTCGTGGTCGAGGGCGAGATCTGGGCGCTGATGGATGTCGGTGAGACGCTGATGACGGTGGGCGACGTGCTGATCCAGCGCGGCACCAACCACGCCTGGGCCAACCGCAGCCACCACATCGCCCGCGTTCTCTTCGTGTTGAACGGCGCGGCGCCGGCCTGATCAGGCCGCCTTGCGTCCTCGCGCGGAAGTCTTCTTCTTGGCGGCCTGAGCGGCGGCGTAGCGCTCGGCGCGGTTGCGCTCCGGCCCGGTGCCCTGGAGGCTCTTCTTCAGGGCGGCCATCAGGTCGACGACGCCGGACTCCGCTTCCTCGCGCGCCGGCTTGCTCTTCACCGGCTTGCCCTTCTTCTTTTCCTCGATCAGCGCCCGCAGAGCATCTTCATAGCGATCGGTGAAATCGGCCGGCTCGAACTCGCCCGACTGCTGCGCCACGATCTTCTCGGCGATCTCCAGCATCTGTGCGTTGGGCTTGGGCAGGTCGGGATGGCCGATCTCGTCGAGCTGGCGCACTTCCTCGGCAGTGCGCAACGAGGTGAGCACCAAGCCGTCCTCCTCGATCTCGATGGCGCAGACCCGCTCGCGCGTGCTCATGACGAGGCGGCCGATCGCGACCATCGCCTTGCGCTTCATCGCCTCGCGAATCACCGCGAAGGCCTCGATGCCGGTCTTGCCCGATGGGACGAGGTGATAGGGCGTATCCCAGTAGAGGCGGTCGATGGTCTCGCGCGCGACGAACTTCTCGATATCGATGATGCGCGTCGATTCGAGCTTCACGCTCTCGAAGTCTTCCTTGTCGAGGAGCACATACTCGTCCTTGGCGACCGCGAACCCCTTTACCAGGTCCGCGCGCGACAGTTCCTCACCGGTGCCGGCGTCCACCGTCTTCATGCGGATGCGATTATTCGTCTTGGGATTGATCAGATTGAAACGAACCGTCTCCGCCTCGGTCGTCGCCGACCACAGGGAGACAGGACAGGTCACCAGGGAAAGGCGGAGATGCCCTTCCCAGCTCGGTCGTACAGCCATTTTCAGATCCCCTCACGTACGGGCGATTCAACTGCTGCCGGCCTCGGTTGTTGCAGTGCTTGCAAGCCTCGTCGACGATTTCAACCTGTGGCGCGCGTTCCGATTTTGATCTCACCAGAGGTAGGGGGTCGCCCCCGAGGGGAAAGGAATTCTTTCGCGGGCGCCTGTCCCGGGGCGGGCGTTTCCCGCCGGGTTCGAACTTTGGAAATCCCGATCATTGTCTCCTCGTGCGATCGGGCGCATTTCTGGAGTGTCGAAAGACCGCGGGATTTGAGGAGCAGCTTGCGCCGCGTCACCAAGTGCTAAAGCGTCACGATACGTTCGTGGGCTCCGCTACGATGGACGAGACAGCGATGACCCAGCCCCTTCTGCCGACCCGCCACACGACCTGTCGACGCGGCATGTGCCGCAAGAGCTGCCGGCGCGCCTGAGCCGGGCCCAAGTCCAAGACAATTGTTCGTGAGACCAGACCGGCCCCTCAAGGGCCGGAGGAGCGGAGCCATGTCCGAACCCTTCATCGTCGAAATCTGGGGCGAGCCTGCGGGCATCGTCCTGCGCGAAGGCAATGCCTTTCGCTTCCACGCGACCGCCCGTCCGTTCTTCGAGCTCGACGGCACGCAGTTTACCACACCTGGCCACGCCCGCCTCGCCGCCGCCCGGTTGCAGCGCGGTCCGAGCCGCGCGTCCCCTCGCCGCTGAGCCAGGAGGCACAACCATCATGACGACCCGACAGAGCTTCTTTCTGGCGCTGGCCATCGCCGTCACCCTCATGTCCACCATCGTCGCCGTGCGGGGTGCGCCATGAGCGTCTCGTTTGGCGGCACCAAGGCTGCGCTGCTGTCGACGCTGGGAGATCATCTCAGGAGGTTACCGTCGCTGCTGACGGCCCTGCCTGCGTCTCATCTGCCTCTGCTGGGCGAGTGGGCGAAGCTGGTCTGGAGTGAGCGACAGTCGCCCGACCGACTCGACGCGTTGCGTCGGGCACAACGCCGGGCCGAGGCCGACATTCGGGCGGCCCTCGAACGGCTGGCCGATGAGTTCGATGTCCTGAGCCATGACGTGGACGACGCCATGTCCCATGTCAGCGACTCGATCCAGGACCTGACATGGGGGGTAGAGCGCGAGCTGATCCATGAAGTCGACCACCCGGTACAATACGAGGAGCACACATGACGAGGCTCGCATCGGCGGCGTCGCCGGCTGACGCCGCGGCTTTGAGGACGAGCGGTTACCCTGTCACGAGATCGGCCGAGCATCTCGTCGATCTGGAGCGCCGCCTCGAGGGGGCCGCGCCGGGACGCATCCTGCGGATCGTGCTCGGCGAGGTTTTCTCCGGCCGCATCGCCGTCGTTTCCTCGTTCGGAGCGGACTCCGCGGTCCTGCTGCACCAGGTGGCGGAAATCGATCCGTCGACCCCTGTGCTGTTCGTCGACACGGGCCGTCACTTCTCGGAGACGATCGAGCATCGAGACCGTCTCGTGCGCCATCTCGGGCTGCGCGACGTGCGCAGCGTCGGCCCTTCGCCGGAAGAGGCCTCACGACTCGATGCCGATCTGAGCCGGGCGAGCTGGGACCCAGACGGCTGCTGCGCCTTCCGCAAGGTTGCGCCGCTCGAACGGGCGCTGGCGGGCTTCGATGCTTGGATCACCGGGCGCAAGCGGTTCCAGGCGACGACGCGACATGGTCTGTCCGTGTTCGAGGTCGACGGTCTGCACACCAAGATCAACCCGCTGGCGTATTGGCGTCAGGCAGAGATCGATGCCTACGCAAGCCGCCACCGGCTGCCGGCCCACCCTCTGGGGGAGCGCGGATATCCCTCGATCGGCTGTGCGCCCTGCACGTCGCCGGTGTTGCCGGACGAGGATCCTCGGGCCGGGCGATGGCGCGGACAGGTCAAGACGGAGTGCGGCATCCATCGGTCTGCGGCCGCGCTCGCCGCCCTTCTGCCCTCGAGCTGAAGAGCTCCGGCAGCGACAGGGTGGAACCCCACCCCCTCGAGTTGCATTGCATAGTTTCTGCAATGTAACCCGAGGAGTTCCTGATGCGCTCGATCTTCACCGTCCCCGCCATGTTGCTCGCAGCGGCCGGCCTCGCATTTCCAGCCGTGGCCAAGGATCGTCCCGTCACCGACCAGGAGCGGACAAAGCTCGAGGAGGCCGTAAAGGCGGCCGGCTGCACCGGCGGAAAAATGGAGTTCGACGATGACAAGGCAACGGCGCATCCCGCCGGCAAGTTCGAGGTCGACGACGCAATGTGCGGCAACCTGAAGCACGATCTCGTCTTCGATCCGGACTTCAAGATGCTGTCCAAGAAGGCCGACTGACGTCGCGTACCTCAGGCTGGTAGGTCTTCCGGCCGCCAGCCTGAAGCAGCTTCGCGAGCGATCCGGGTGAAGTTGCGCACCAGTACAGACCCATTGCCGGTGCGCCACACGACCACCACCGGCAGCGGCGCAGGCTTCTCGACGATCGCCAGACAGCGCAGGCCCGGCATATTGAAGCTGGTGACGGTCGATGGCGCCAGGGCGACACCCAGGCCCGCGCCTACGAAGCTCGCGACGGTATGAATCTGGTCGGCATATTGCGCGATGCGAGGTTCGAACCCAGCCCGCCGGCACATCTCCATCACGCGAGCATGAATGAGCGGCGATCCGGCGCGGGAGTACATAACGAAAGGTTCGGCGATGAGTTGCCGGGTGCTGATTGTCCGGCGCTGAGCGAGCGAGTGATCCGCGGGGACGAGTGCCAGGAACGGCTCGCGGATCAGCGTCACCATTTGAAGGGCGCGACTGCTGATCGGCGGACGCAGCAGGCCGACATCGATGCTGCCGTTCTCAAGACACTTCACCTGGTCCGGATTGCGCATCTCGCGCAATTCGAGTTCGACGTCGGGATAGGCGGCGCGAAACCGAACGACGATTCCCGGGAGTATGGTGAAGGGGGTGGATCGCACGAAACCGATCACGAGCCGTCCGGTTTCACCGGTCCCGAGGCGACGCACGTCAGCCTCGGCCTGATCTACGCCGTCCAGAAGGCGCCTTGCCCGCTCGTAAAGCAGCAGCCCCGCCTGCGTGACTTCGAACTTCTTCTGACTCCTGTAGAGAAGGACGACCCCCAGTTCGCGCTCCAGTTTCTGGATCTGGCGGGTAAGGGGAGGCTGGGCGATGCCCAGCGAAGCGGCGGCGCGCCCGAAATGTCCTTCGCGTACGACGGCGCTGAAATAGCGGAGCGTTCTCAAGTCCATCATTGATACCATAATGGTATCAACGCAGACCGCCAACGATATTGGACGTATTGTCTGAATGAGGGCAACGTCGGGTTGCAGTTAGGATGATTCGCCGAATAGAGGCCGCCGTTGGTTGCGAGCGGCGGTGTCCGACGGACCATGATTTCCGACATGGTCCGACACGCGTTGCAAAGCGTATCAAGAACTTGAGCAAGAGCGGGCTGGTGGCGCCGGTCAGAGTCTCACGGTTCCGTGAACATTTTGGAAGAGAAGATAGATGGCCAAATCACATCCCGTCGATGCGCATGTCGGTGTCCGCATGCGACAGCGGCGCACGTTGCTCGGCATGAGTCAGACCAAACTGGGGGATGCCGTCGGCCTTACCTTCCAGCAGGTCCAGAAATACGAGCGCGGCGCAAACCGCGTGGGCTCGAGTCGCCTTTACGAATTCTCCAAGGCTCTTGACGTGCCGGTCTCATACTTCTTCGACGAGATGCCAGGCAACGCCCTGTCCGGCCGTCCGATGGCGGCGAAGGTGAAGAAGGGGAGCGGCTTCGGCGAGGCGGGTACCCCGTTCGCCACCGAGAAGGATCCGCTGATCAAACGCGAGACGCTGCAGCTGGTGCGCGGTTACTACAAGATTCGGGACGAGGCGGTGCGCAGGCGCATCTACGAGTTGGTCAAGAGCATGGGGGACGCCAGCCACGCCGGCCGCCCGGTGAAGAAGAAGTAGGCGCCCCTGGCTCATGCTCCTCTCCCCCGGCGGAGGAGAGGAGTGCGACTTTCCCTCATGCCGCCAGCAGATGCTCTGCAATCTGAACGGCATTGAGCGCAGCCCCCTTCAGGAGCTGGTCGCCCGCGACGAACAGCGAGATCGAGTGGCCGGTCGGATCGCCGAGATCCTGGCGGATGCGGCCGACCAGAATGTCATCTTGCTGGGTGGCATCGCGCGGCATCGGGAAGACGTTGCGCTCGCGGTCGTCGACGACGCGGACACCCGGTGCGTTGGCAAGCAGCGCCCGGACCCGGGCCTCGTCGATCGGCCGTTCGCATTCGAAGGCCACGGCGGCGGCATGGGCGCGCAGCACCGGCACGCGTACGCACGTCGCCGATAGCCGCAGTTCCTCGTCGCCGTAGATCTTGCGGGTCTCGCGCATGACCTTGGTCTCTTCGTCATTGTAGCCGGTTGCGGGGTCGATCGCGGTATTGTGGCTGAACAGGTTGAAGGCGTAGGGATGCGGGAGCACCCTGGGCTTGAAGGTGCGGCCTTCCAGATAGGCGCGCGTCGAGTCGGCCAGCTCGTCCATTGCCGCGGCTCCGGCTCCCGAGGCGGCCTGGTAGGTGGCGATGCTCATCCGCCGAATGCGATTGTGCTGATGGATCGGCCAGAGCGGCGTGATGGCGATGATCGCCGCGCAATTGGGATTGGCGACGATACCCTTGTGGCTGGCGATCGCGCCGGCATTGATCTCGGGAATTACCAGCGGCACTTCGGGATCCATCCGGAAGGCGGAGGAATTGTCGACCACGATCGCGCCGGCCGCGACGGCGATCGGGGCGTAGCGCTTCGAGATGGAGCCCCCTGCCGAGAAGAGGGCAATGTCGACGCCCTCGAAGCTGTTCTCTGTCAGTTCCTGGACCACGAGTGCCTTTCCGTCGAACGACAGTTCGCGGCCTACCGAGCGCGCGGAGGCCAGCAGGCGCAGCTCCTTCACCGGGAAGCGGCGCTCTGCCAGGCAACGCAGGAATTCCACGCCGACGGCGCCGGTTGCACCGACGATGGCTATGGTAAGGGGCGGCGAATTCATGTCTGTCTCCTTCGTTGAGGCCGGGAGACGGACGCCTGGAATGACAAAGGCCCCGTCCGAACCGGCGGGGCCTGTGAGGTCATCCTATGTCACGTTCGACTCTACGCGCACGTCCTCGCCGGCCCACCGAAGGTGGTCGTTTTGGTGGTCGTGGTCGTTTTGGTCGCGAAACGCAGCATGATGACAGGGATATAGGGCGAAGGCCGGGCGGCTGTAAAGGCCGCCCCGCCCCGTGTCAGTTGACGCGCAGGAACGGCTTGTCGCCGCAGACCGTGACCCTGTGGCCGTACCGGCGATGCGGGAAGTAATCGAACATCGCATGGTGCTGGACGCAGCGATTGTCCCAGAAGGCCACCGAATTGGGCTGCCACTTGAAACGGCACTGGAACTCCGGCGTCTCGATGTGGCGGTACAGCATCTCGAGCAGCGCGTCGCTCTCATGGCGCTTGAGCTGCGGGATGCGCAGGGTGAAGCCGCGATTGACGTAGAGGCTCTGCCGGCCGGTTACCGGGTGGGTGCGCACGATCGGGTGCTCGGCGTTGGGAAACTTTATGTCGTCGCGATCCGTGGCCTTCACCCTGTAGTAGTGTGCCTTGGAACTATCGTGCAGCGCGGTCAGGCCCAGCAGCATCTGCTTGATCGGCTCGGAGAGCGCGTCGTAGGCGCGGTACATGTTGGCGAACAGCGTGTCGCCGCCGCCCTCGGGCGGCACCTCTGTGAGATGGAGGATCGATCCCATCGGCGGCTCGAGGTCGCACGACACGTCGCTGTGCCATTCCTCGCCCGCGACATGCTTCGAGTGCTCGTCGGCCTTGATCACCAGGATCTCGGGATGCTCGGGGAAGGTGATGGGCGCGTTGGGATGGACGTGTAGCGGCCCGAAGCGACGACCGAATTCCTTGTGCTGCTCGATCGACATCTTCTGATCGCGGAAGAAGATTACCAGGTTCTCCATCAGCGCATCGTGCACCTCCTGGAACTGCTGATTGCCGAGCGGCTTGCCGAGATCGACGCCGAAGATTTCCGCCCCGATGGATGGGGTCAGCTTGCGCACCTCGATCGACTGGTAGGCCATTGGGTTTCCTCCGGGATTATGCCTTCATTGAGAAGCAGGATACGCCTGTCTAGACTGCGGACACGATGAGGATCGATGTCGATCACTATCTGGTGCTGGGCGTGCCCTGGACGGCGGACGCCGCGACAGTCCGTGCCGCCTATGTGGCCTTGGCCAAGCGCTATCATCCCGACGTTGCGGCGGGAAATCCAGAGCTCGCGGCCTACAATTTTCGGCAGATCGCCGACGCCTACCATACGCTTTCGGACCCTGAGAGTCGCACGCTCTACGACTCCAAGGTGCAGGCGGCCTTCGACGCCGCGCGGGCCACCAGGTCCAGCCGGGAGGCCCGAGTTGCCGCGTCGCCCGCCTACCTGCCGCACGCTCACGCGGCGGCGCGGCGCCGCTCACTCACGGTCGCCGGGGTCGTGTTGCTCACTTTCCTCGGTCTCGGGGGGTATCTCGCCACCCGGTCGGTGAGCGAGCGCCCAGCGGACTCGATGCTGGCTGGGACCGAGCCTCCGGACGAGGCGCGGCGAGCAGTGAAGTCCAAGCCGCTGCCGCCGATCGCCCAACCGAGCCAGTTCGGCCCTTCGCCCCGGCCGACTTCGGCGCCGATCGGCGGCGGGGCGGCCGGCCGCTCCCTGACCCCCAGGCTCGCGTCAGCCGAGGTTACGGAGGGCCAGTCGGTTTGCGTCGCCGCCGACGGCGCGAGGTTCACCCTCGTTAATCGCGGCGGGGAGCCCCTGGTGACCTACAACGGCGTGCAATCGGTGCAGGCCTCGGTGCAGTTCTTCGATCGCCATCTGGTGGTGCTGACCGACATCGTGCCGAGCGATTCGATCATGATCGTGATAAGGCGCGGTCGGGAGCGCGGCACCCTTTTGTATTATGTCAATCCCGCCGGCGCGATCGTCCAGACGATCGCGGCGAAGTGCGAGGGACAGGCCTACTGACGGACGAAGGCCGGTCGCTTTAGTCCTTCTTCAGGCTTTCGAGCGTCGGCAGGCGGTAGCGGTCCTCCGGATCGTTCCAGCCCTTGAAGTTGGGCTTGCGCTTCTCGGCGAAGGCCGCGCGTGATTCCATCAGATCGCTCTTGGCGCCGTGATCGTGCAGCGCGTCGGCAAGGCGCTCCATGTCGGGCCCAGGGGCGGGACGCATCTGCCGCATCATGTGCACGGTGTTGACGCGAGAGGCCGGCGGCAGGGTCAGCAGGTGCTCGGCCATCGACATCGCCGTCGGCATGAGTTCGGCGGCATCGACCAGACGGTTGACGAAGCCGATCTCGTAGAAGCGCTGTGCGGTGAAGCGGAATCCCAGCGCCATCTCCATCGCCACCGGATAGGGCAGGTTGGCGATGTGGCCGTGATTGTAGCCGCCCAGCAGCCAGCGCTTGGCCTCCGAGACCTCGAATACCGCCTCGCGCACGGCGACGCGCAGATCGGTGCGTTCGACCAGCATGAAGCCGCCGCCCATGGCGAAACCGTTGATCGCGGCGATCACCGGCTTCTCGAGCTTGCCCGACATGAACGGATCCTCAATCTCGGGCCGGCGGCCGCCCGGCGCGCCGTCCTTCAGCGATTCCTTCATGTCCTCGCCGGCGCAGAAGCCGCGGCCGGCGCCGGTGAAGATCGCGACTTCGAGTTCCTTGCTGGCGCGGAATTCATTCCACGCCGCCGACAGGTCCGTCCGCATCTCATGATTGAGCGCGTTCAGCCGGTCGGGCCGGTTCATCCGCACGACGAAGATCTGCCCATGCTTCTCGGTTTCGACGACAGCCATGTGTTGTTCCTATCCCTTCAGTGAAACCAGCAGGTCGGGTGCGGCCGGTGCGAGCGGACGTTCGGTGCAGTCAGCGACGTTCGAAGTCGATGCGCTCGTCGACCGGCAGGCCGAGCAGGTGACGGCGCAGGCAGTCGAGTGCAAGTTCGGTCGCGCCGACGCGCACCCAGTCGCGACCGCCGACCAGACGCGCCTGTCGTGTCACCGCGCCGCCGCCGTCCGCGAGACCGATGCAGATCGTGCCGCCCATGTCGGGGCGGTCAGCGCCCTCGTCGAGTTCGAGCAGCACGACCAGCGCATGGCTGGCGCCGCTCGAAGCGCGCAGCGCCTTGGCGACCGCTGCGGCCTGGTCGGGTGTGACCGCGGTGGCGCCAAGTTCGGCAAGATCGCGCGCGATGGTGGCGCGGCGGAACGCCCGTTCTGCGCCGGGGAGTGGGGCGATGCGCGCGGCCAGATGGCCTCCGGTCAAGGTCTCGGCGATGGCGAGAGTCGATCCGCCCGCGAGCAGCCTGCCCAGAATCACGCCTTCGATCGTCTGATCGTCTTCAGCGACGATGAAGTTGCCGAGCCGCCGGCGCACCTCGGACTCGGCCGGGTCGAGCAGGGCTGCCAATGCCTCCTCGTTGTCGGCGCGCAAGGCAAGCTTGGTCTCCAACTGCGGATAATGCGCCTGGAAGCCGAGCTTGATGCCGCCATCCTCCTTGAAGGCATCCATGTCGCCCAGCATCTGGTCGGCACGCGACTCGCCGATGCCGAACGTGTGGAAGCGCTTCAGGCGGGTGACGCCCGTGATGCCGCTCATCGCCAGGATGCGCGGCAGCACCTGCTCGTCGAGCATGCGTCGCATCTCGCGCGGCACGCCGGGGGTGAAGAAGAAGCGCGCCTTGCCGATGGTGACGGCGAAGCCGCAGGCGGTGCCGATCGGATTGTCGATGAACTCGGCATTGGCCGGCAGCATCGCCTGCTTCTTGTTGTTGGGCGGCATGACCCGCCCGCGCCGCGCATAGGACTCCTCCATACGCGTCATCCAGTGGTCGCTCAGAACCAGCTCGACGCCGCAGGCCTGGGCCGCGACCTCCTGTGAAAGATCGTCGACAGTGGGCCCCAGCCCGCCGTTCACGATCACCGCATCGGCGCGCGCGCCGGCCTCGTGGAATGCCTTCAGCAGACTCTCTCGGTCGTCGCCGACGGTTGTGCCCCAGTGCACGCCCAACCCGAGCTCGACAAGGCGGCGGGCGATGTGGCTGTAATTGGTGTTGATGGTCTTGCCGGTGAGGATCTCGTCGCCGGTACAGAGGATTTCGACTCGCATTCGCGGGAGTATCGGCGAACGCCGCCTCTCACGCCAGCGACGTTCTGATCTCCAGCCCGCTCTTCAGGGTGAGCGTAACGGGGGTCCGTTCGGCGATGTCGGCCATGCGCTTCTTCTGCTCGTCGTCGACGGCGCCCTCGATCGTGAGGATGCGGTCGATGTGCTGCTTGTCACCGTCACGGCTGAAATGGATGTCGGCATGAACCGCGGTCACAGGCCACTGCTTGCGCTCGGCATACATCCGAAGCGTAATGACCGTACAGGCGCCCAGCGCTGAAGTGAGGAGGTCGTAGGGGGCGGGGCCGGCATCCTTGCCGCCCAGTTCCGGCCCTTCGTCGGCCGTGAGCTTGTGATGTCCGCCATGGCCGGTGGCGATGGCGGTCACGTAGTTGGTCGTGCCGATGCTTGCCTTTGCGTGTGCCATGTCGCTGTCGTCGCCTCCTGATGCTGGAGGGCCCGTTGCCGGGCCCTCGCACCAGTCTAGCGACGCTTGCGGCTGGAAGCTGCCTTCTTGGCGGCCTTCTTCACAACCTTCTTGGCGGCAGTCTTGGTCTTCGCCTTCGCAACGACCTTCTTCACCGCCTTCTTCTTCGCAACCTTCTTCTTCGCAGCCATTCGTATCTCCCTGTTCGGATCACGGAGCGGCACACGACGCACCGCTCCTGATTGCATCTAGATCACGATTCTTATTCCTGTCACGCATTCTTCGCGTGATTTTATCGTGCCGATGTGAGTCATGTGGTCGCTGAGCGATGCATCGGCGGGGAGTGCTGCGAGTAAACCACCCGCGGTTTGCGGATCGAACAGCAATGGAATCTTCGCATGACCGGGCGCGCGGTCGAGGCCGTCGATGAGATGGCGGGCGCGCAGATTCGCAGGCTGCAGAGAGCTCGCAAAGCCTTGCGCGAACAGTTCGATTGCGCCTGGAAGCACGGGCAACGAGTCGAGATGCAGATCGACCATGACGTTGTCGCTGGCGCGTATCATCTCGCTCAGATGACCCGCGAGGCCGAATCCCGTCACGTCGGTGCAGGCATGTGCGCCGGCCGCCACGAGCGCGCGCGCAGCATCGCCCGATGGCGTCCGCATGAAGGCGAGCGCGCCGTCGATCCAGCGGGCCTTCGCCATGCCGCGCATCGCAGCGGCGAAGATCACGCCGGTGCCCAGGGGCTTCGTCAGCACGAGTTTGTCGCCCGGCTGCAGGCCGCCCTTGCGTAAGGCCCGCGAGGCGACGATGAGTCCGTTCACCGAGAAGCCGAGCGCCGCCTCGGGCCCTTCGCCGGAATGGCCGCCGATCAGCGCGCAGCCCGCGCCGTCGAGGATGCGCCGCGCGCCGGACATCATCTGGAAGAGGTCTTCCTCCATCAGGCGTTCGGCTGCGGCCGGCACGACCGCCAACGCGAGTGCGCTGTGGGGGCTGGCCCCCATCGCCCAGATGTCGCCCAACGCATGCACGGCGGCGATTTCGCCGAATGTGAAGGGATCGTCGATGAAGGTGCGGAAGAAATCGACCGATTGCACCAGCGCCTGCCCTGGCGGCACCTCGATCATGGCCGCATCGTCGGGCGCCTCGAGCCCGATCGTGACAGGAGAGCCGGGCGAGGGGCCGAGCCGCGCCAGCACGCGGTCGAGCACGCCGGCGCCGACCTTGGCGCCGCAGCCGCCGCAGCGCATGCCGATATCGGCCAGCAGGCGCTTCGCCTCGGCATCGGCGAGCGCCGGATCCGGTGGCGCGGTGCGGGCGGCGCTGTCCATCGGCTTCGCGGGCGGCTCGCGATACATACGCATCCACTTGCGATCGATATGGTCCTTCCATCGCCACACCCACGAGCCCTCTAACGCCCACCCGCCACGCGTCGCCACGGCATTGCCGTCGCCAGTGCCGAGGATCGAGAGGTATCGGCGCTGCGGCGTGAAGGGCTCCAGCGCTTGCCCCAACAAGGCACGGCGCAGGTTGGCGGCGAGCGGCGGCCCGTGGCGCACGGCGAAGACGCCGGCTTTGGGACGTGGATGGGCGGCGACGCTCGCACAGTCGCCGGCCGCGAACACCAGCGGATCGCCGCTCGACGCCAGGGTGGGCTCGACCGCGAAGAAGCCGCGCTCGTCGAGCGGCAGGCCGGTACTGGCGAACCAGGCGGCGGCGCTGGCCTGCGTCACGACGAAGACGTCGTCGACCGGCAGACGCTCGCCGCTCTCCAGATGGACCGCGTCGGCATCGATGCGCGTCGTCGCGGCGTTCTCGATCAACCGCACACCGCGGTGTGCGAAGACGGCGCGCATGCGCCGGCGCGCCCCGACCGCCTGGCCCGAGAGGATCTCGCCCTTGGTGGCGAGTGTCACCGAGACCTCCGCATTGCGGGCGACGGTACGCAGGCGATGGTCGATGGCCAGCGCCAGCTCGACACCGCCCGCGCCGCCGCCGATCACGGCGATGCGCAGCGCGCCCTGCCAGTCCTTGACCCGTTCGAGAAAGCCCAGCCAGCGGCGGCCCAGTTCGGCGATGGGCTTCACAGGCGTCGCATGCTCGGTTGCGCCGGCGATCGCGCCCATGCTGGGCGAAGAGCCGACGTCGAGCGACACGAGATCGTAGGAGATGGGCGGGCGATCCTTCAGCAGCACCTGCCGGTTCGCGCGATCGAGCCCGATCGCTTCGGCATGCATGAGGCGCGCACCCGTCCAGGCGCAAAGCCGTGCGAGGTCGATGTGGCACTCGTCGAAGGTATAGGCGCCGGCCACGAAGCCCGGGATCATGCCGGAATAGGGTGTCTCGATGTCCCGTCCGATCAGGGTGAGCCGCACCCCCGGCATGGGCTTCATGCCGAAGCTCTTCACCACATGGACATGCGAATGGCCGCCGCCCACGAGCACGAGATCCTTGAGGAGCGGCGTCGGTTGCATAGTCTCTTTCCTTTGGCAGGCTGCGGAAACAAGCCTTTCAGAAGTACCGGCGCGCAACATTGTTGCGCCATCGGTCACCACTACACAGAATTCAGGGGCTGCGACATTCGTTTCATTTGATTCGTTTATTGCGTTTGTTTCGTTTATTCGCCATGCCGTCGACTTTTCGACGGCCTGTTCGCGCATTCGCCAGAGGTACGGTCCCGCCGTCGCACGCGCACAGCAATCTATTAGTAGTGTTTGAAGAAATTGTAATGTATATCAATTGATTAGGGGTGCTTGTTCCCCTGGTTTCGGAGCACCTCTGCATGGCCGTCACTTCCGGCCTCTCGGTTTCCCCAGATTTTCCCGAAGACGACTCCGCGTTCGCCGCGCACCCTCGTTCGGCGTGGTCGCTGTCCTGGCCGCTGGTGCTGGGGCTGCTCCTCTTCATCTGTCTCGCCAACGGCAGCGGCCTGCCGCTTCTGGCCGATCCCGATACCCACTGGCACATCGCGGTTGGCAACTGGATGCTGTCCAAGGGCGCGGTGCCGACGGTCGATCCGTTTTCCTTTTCTTTCGCGGGCCAGCCGTGGATCGCCAAGGAGTGGCTGTCGCAGCTCCTGATGTCGGTTGCGTTCAAGCTTGGCGGCTGGGGCGGCGTCACCGTGCTGGCCGCGGGCGCGCTCGCCGTGTCCTTCGCAATGATGCTGCGGCTCCTGCTGCGGGACCTGCGCCCCTTGCCGGCCGCGGTGTTCGTGCTGGCCGCCATCGCGATGACCCTGCCGCATTTCCTCGCGCGGCCGGCAGTACTTGCCTTCCCGTTCATGCTGATCTGGATGGCGGGTCTCGTGCGCGCCGTCGAGGAACGCCGCGCGCCGCAGCCACTGCTGCTGCTCGTCATGCTGCTGTGGGCCAACCTGCACGGCAGCTTCATCATGGGCCTGCTGCTGGGCGTCGCCTTCGCGGTCGAGGCGGTGGTCGGCGCGCGCGACGCCGCCGAGCGCAAGAGCTTGTTGTCCGGCTGGGCCAAGTTCGGCATCGCCTCGTTCGTCGCGGCCTGCATCACACCCTACGGGCCCGAATCGATCTGGGTGACGCTGCGCATCTTCGCCCTCGACGATACGCTGGCCTTCATCGCGGAATGGAAGTCGCCCGACTTCCAGAAGGCGCCGCTTCAGGAGCTGGTGCTCCTGATCGCGCTCTATGCCGCCCTGTCGCGCGGCCTGAAGCTGCCGCTTCTGCGTCTGCTGATCGTGCTCGGCCTGCTGCACCTCTATCTCCGCTACGCCTTCAATGCCGAATTGCTGGCCATGCTCGCGCCGCTGGCGTTGGCACCCCTGCTGGCGCGTCAGTGGCCGGCGCTGCGGCCCGATCGCGCGGCCGGCCACGACGGTTCGCTCTCCGGGCAGGCTGCCGCACTGGCGCTGCCGGCCGGGCGCGCCGCGGCCGTCATGGGTATCGCCTGTTGCGCGCTGATCTCGCTCGGCCTCGTGCGCTACGGCGGCATTGTGCCGCCGCTCTCGACCATGCCCTCGACCGCGATGGCCTATGTGAAGCAGGCGGGGATCGGCGGCCGCGTGCTCAACCACTATGTCTTCGGCGGCTATCTCATCCATGCCGGTGTGCCGACCTTCATCGACGGCCGCGGCGAGCTCTACGGCCGCGATTTCATCCGGCGCTATGCCGACACGATCGGCCTGCGCGGCGGCGAACCGCTGGAGCAGCTGCTCGAGCGGAACCGCATCGACTGGACCTTCATGCCGCCCGACCAGCCGGCCAACCGCCTGCTGGCCCGCCTGCCGGGCTGGCGCCAGGCCTATGCCGACGAGGCCGCCGTGATCTTCGTGCGGGAACGCTGAGGGCGTCAGCGCCAGTCGATCGGGTTCAACTCGAGATAGACCAGGAACCCGTAGACGAAGATCGTCGGCAGGGCCGTGACTCCCGACAGGATGATCGCGGTCCTCTTCCTGCCACGGCGCTTGAGCGCGAGGGCGCCGGCGGTGGTCCCGGCCAGGAGCGACATCGCAACGACACAGCTCAGCATCTCCAGGGCCATCACACCGTCATGGATGAGCATCTCGATCACGAACCATCCAAGTCCGAGGACACCCGCGCTGTTCACCGCGGCGAGCCCGGCAGCGACGATATCCGTCGCGTCTCGTCGGCCTTCGGTGCCGGACCTCAGGAGGAGGATGAAGGACACGGCGGCTGCACCGAGGAGGATGAGGAGCGGGGACATCTCACACGCTATTCCTTCAGCACGATCCACGTGCAATGCCCGATCGCACACAGGCGACCCGACTCGGTGTAGAGCGCCGTGCCGGAAAAGAGCTTGCGGCCCTCGGCGCCGATGCGCCAGCCGACGACGGCACAGCGTTCGCCGACCCTGGGGCGCTCAAACACTTTCGCGGTCATGCGGCCGGTGAGGGCGGGGCGCACATCCTCGGGATCCTGGGCGGCCCAGGCGCCGGGGCAGTCGAGCGTGCCCCAGAGGAATTCCGGCCGGATGCGTCCGTCGCTGTCGGCGTGGTTCGCGTGCGGCACGTAGCAGGAAAGAGACGTCCCACTGCCTGAGTGGCTGCCGAACACACGCAAGCCATCGCCGACGCCGCGGCTGCGGCCACAGACGAGGCACCACTGGAAGTCGCTGCCCTCGCCGCAGCCGCCAACCGCGTCCTGCTGCAGCACCTCGTTCCAGTCGGACGGCGGTTTCGGCGGATCGAGATGGTCGACCTTTCCGGCGCGCGCCTCGCAGATCAGCGTGTCGCCATCGCGCATCATCAGCGTGGTGTCCTCGCGCACCAGGCGCATCTCCGTCTCGATGGGGATCGGTGCGCGCAAGGTGATCTCCACGGCGCCATTGCCGCCGAACGCGCTGGTGTAACGCTCGGCCAGCGCGCCGGCGACATAGCCGCCATTGCCGGAGAGGCGCGGGCCGTTGAAGCCGGCCGGGATGATGAGAGTGTCGTCCACCTTGGCCCTCGTAGCGTGGAAATCGGCCGCCGAAGCTGCCGTGCGCATGCGGAGAATGCAAGCCTGCCGGGCCGCCAACCGGCTTGCATCGCCGCTCGTGCTCGTCGAGGGTGGAAACGATGGGATCGGCTTTGCCGTGGGCGCTCGTGGCGCTGTGTTTTGCGCTCGGCGTGGCCAGTCGCTCGATCAGCGACACCTTCCTCGTCTTCGTGCCGGCGCTCCAGCATGCCTTCGATGCCAATCGCGGCTCGGTCACGCTGATCTACAGTTTCGCGCTGCTGGTCGGCGGCACCGCCGCCCCGATCACCGGCTGGATCCTCGACCGTTTCGGCCTGCGCATCCTCACCGTGGTCGGTGTGATTGCGGCCGCGGCCAGCACCGCCGTGGCGTCGCAGGCCAGCCATCTCTGGCACCTCTATCTGTCGCTCGGCCTCATGATGGGATTCGGCGCGGCGTCGCTGTCGGGGATCCTGTCCTCGTCGCTGATCGGTCGCTGGTTCCCGGCCCATCGGCTCGGCGTGCCGCTCGCCGTCTCATGGTCCGCCTCGGGCGTCGGCGCGATGGCGACGTTTCCGGCGGCGCAATATCTCATCGAGACAGACGGCTGGCGCCACGCCTACCTCGTCTTCTCCGGCGTGAGCGCGGTCTTCATCCCGCTGCTGCTGGTCTTGCCCTGGAAGAAGATCGAGCGCGGCGCGCCCGGCCTCGCCAAACTGCGCGAGACGGCGGCACCCGGCCTTACGGTGGGCGAGGCATTGCGCGATTGGCCGTTCTGGGCGCTCACCTCGTCGTTCGCGCTGACCTCGATCGGCATCTTCGCGCTGATGCCTCAGACCATGGTCTATCTGCTCGAGCGGGGGATGGACGGCTCGTATGCAGCCCGCGCCATGGCTGTCGCGGGCTTCCTGACGCCGCTCGGCATGATCGGCTTCTCGTGGCTGGCCGACCGCGGCGGCCGCCGGCTGGCGGCGATCCTGGCTTATGCCTGCTCGATCGCCGGTGTCGGTGCGCTGGCGATGGTGCAGGGACCCGGCGACGATCTCTGGCTGTGGACCTTCGTGCTGTTGTTCGGCGGCAGCATGGGCTCGCGCGGGCCGATGATCTCGACGCTCGCGACGCTGCGTTATCGCGGCGCGCACTTCGGGCGCATCTACGGGCTGATCGCCATCGGTATGGGACTGGGCGGCTTTCTGGGCGCCTGGATCGGTGGCGTGCTGCACGACCTGACCGGCGGCTATGCCGCCGTCATGGTGCTCTCCGTGGTGGCGCTGGCGACTGCCGCCGCAACCCTGGGATCCGAAGCCGGCGCACGGGAGCGTCTCAGCCGCTAGGAAGCCGTGCCGGATGACATGTTGGTGACGGCGGCTCCCGCATATTGTGTTTTCCCGAGAGTCCGGCCACTATGCCCAGCATGTTGGACCGGATCGATTTTCCGAGTAGTCCCATGCTGCGGCGGCGGGCCTAGCCGTGACGCCCGGCCTTGAGTCCTGCCACGCGCTGGTGCTCAACGCCGATTTTCGGCCCCTGTCGTATTTTCCGCTGTCCGTCTGGTCCTGGCAGGATGCCGTGAAGGCGGTCTTCCTCGATCGGGTCAGCGTCGTATCCCAGTACGAGCGCATCATCCACAGCCCGACCTTCGAGATGCGGCTGCCCAGCGTCATCGCGCTGAAAGAGTATGTTCCGGCGGCACGCCGTCCGGCC
Source organism: Reyranella sp. (assembly GCF_965279625.1). Lineage (GTDB taxonomy): Bacteria > Pseudomonadota > Alphaproteobacteria > Reyranellales > Reyranellaceae > Reyranella. Next base: position 1,651,671 of record NZ_OZ257251.1, on the reverse strand, counting down.
TTCACGCGGTTCAACGTCTTCCTGCGCGACCACTTCACCTGCCAGTATTGCAACGGCGACTTCGCAACCAACGAACTCACCTTCGATCACGTGATCCCGAAGTCGCGTGGCGGCCGCACCAGCTGGCAGAACGTCGTGACCGCCTGCAGTCCGTGCAACCTGCGGAAGGGCAACATGCTGCTCAAGGAGAGTGGGCTGATGCTGCGCTGTGCGCCCGTCGAGCCATCGACGCAGATACTGCAGGAACACGGGCGCGCCTTCCCGCCGGGCTACCTGCACGAGAGCTGGCGCGACTTCCTGTATTGGGATTCCGAGCTGGACCAGGGCTAGGGCTTTCGTGTGAGAAAGCCCTGCTGCGTCAGGCTCCGGCCGAGATGACGGGGTGAGTTAAATCCGCGTCGACAGCCAGATCGCGAGTCGGGAACCGGTCTTGATTACCGCCGATAGCGCCTCGTAGGCGGGCGCCTGTTCGGCGCCGGCGGCCAGCGCGGTGTCGCGATGCTCGATCTCCTCGGCGCGAAACTTCTCGACGGTCGTGCGCAGATCCGCCTCGTCGTCGCCGAGCTTCGCGGCCTGATGGGCGTAGTGCTCCTCGATCGTCTCCTCGACGGCGACGGTGCAGGCCATGGCGGCCTTGTCGCCCATCAGCGCCGTGGCGGCGCCCAGAGCGAAGCCCGCCACGTTCCACAGCGGCGACAGGACGGTCGGCCGCACGCGGCGCTCGACCAGCAGGCGGTCGAACACCTTGTTGTGCTCGCGCTCCTGGGCCGCCATGTGCTGGATGCGGCGGCCGGTCTCACTGTTGGAGCGGCCGGTCCAGCGAAGCGCCGCCAGCTGACCCTCGTAGATGCGTACGGCGCCGAACTCGCCCGCCTGGTCGACGCGGATCGTGCGTTCGACCACCTCGCGAGGCTCGGGGTCGCCGGGATTGCGGTTGGCGCCGGTCTTCATCATGGGAACCTCAGCGTGTCCTGGCCGTGCGCGACAGGCCGGAGGCCAGGCCGACGGCCAGGATGGCCGACAGGATCGCGTTCCAGCCAGCCATCGAGATGCCGAACAGCGACCACACGATCGCGTCGCAGCGAACCATCTTGGCACCGAACAGGTACTTCTTCAGCTCTTCCGGCGACAGGCCGGTCGGGACAGTGCCGGTGCAGGATTGCGGTCCCGCCCACCAGCGATACTCGACGCCGGCATGGAAGATGCCGATGGCCGAGGTGACCGCGATGGCGGCGATGGCGAGCACCATGAACCAGCTGGCGAGGCGCGGCTGGCCCGACGAGGCGAAGGCCGCGAGGCCCGCGACCATGGCGACGATATGCGGCCAGCGCTGCCAGTGGCACATCTCGCACGGCGGGAAGCCCATCACGTACTGGAAGAAGAGGGCTGCCCCCAGCATCAGGCCGCTGCCGAGGAGGGCGATGAGACCGAGCTGGCTGGGGAGGGGAAGGCGCAGCGTGGCAGCCATGGAGAAGTCCTAGAAGAGAAAACGAACGGCGACGAAGCCGCCGATCAGGGCGAACAGGAAAATCCAGGTGAGCAAAGTCAGGCGCTTTTCGATGAAGGCCCGGATCGGCTCCCCGAACTTCCAGAGCAAGGCTGCCACGAGGAAGAAGCGCAGGCCACGCGTCACGATGGACGCCCACACGAACGTGAACAGGTCGAAATGCGCCGCGCCGGAGGCGATGGTCACCAGCTTGTAGGGGATCGGCGTCAGGCCCTTGATGAGGATGATCCAGGTCCCGTATTGCTCGAACCCTGCACGAAAGGTCGCGAGGCCCGTCTGCAGCCCGTATGTCTTCACCACCCAGGCGCCCAGCGTTTCGAAGAAGTAGTAACCGATGGCGTAGCCGAGCAGCCCGCCCAGCACCGAGCAGACGGTGCAGACCAGGGCGATCCGGAACGCCTTTTCCCGGTTGGCCAGGATCATCGGTACCAGCATGACGTCCGGCGGGATGGGAAAGAACGAACTCTCCATGAAGGAGACCACGCCCATCGCGGGGATTGCGTTCTTATGCTGGGCGAGTCGGATCACCCAATCGTACAGGCGGCGGATCATGCGACCGCTCTTAGCGTGTCGCTACGGGCGAAGCGAGGGACCTTTCCTGTGGCTGTCGGCAGCCAGGGGCGGCACCACTTCCGCCACCTCGAGCTGATCGAAGGCCAGCAGCAGGTTGCCGACCCGATTGGCCGATGAAAGGCATTCGGCGAGGCGCGGGAAGTTGTCGATCAGCCAGTTGAAGGCACCCTGGACGGCAACGAAGGCCGCGGCCGCCTGCGTCACGTCTCCCAGCAGCATCGTACCCTGCACATAGTGGGGAACGCACAGAATCAGGCCAACCAACGGCGCCAGCAGGGTGTTGCCATGGGAGATGTAGGTGGTGCGCATATACTGCCAGGCCAGGAGGTGCCATTCGCGCAGGACGTCGCCCAATGCCGAACCGACCTCCGATGCCGCTTCCTGGACGTCGCCCGGCGCCATGCGCCGGGTCGCACGCTCGCGCAGGTGGGCCACGGCATACTTCAGTTCCGCCTCGGCCTGGTTCTTGGACTCGATGACCCCGATCATGTGCCGGCCGACGATCATCAGCGTACCCGTGGTCAGGATCGCATACGCGACGGCGGCCACGACCAGATATCCCGGGATGGTGAAGCTCACCCCCAGAACCGTGGCGTCCAACGCACCGCCGACATGCCATAGCACGACCACGAACGTCCCGGCCGTCAGCACTGCCGCGAGCAGCCCGACCACGAGGTCGATCGGCGCGTCGGTCGCGAGCCGTGCATCCTCGGTGATCCGGTATTCCGCATTCTGGTGCTCGCCATTTCCCATTTCGATGTGAAGGTAGCGGCCGCCGCCCAGCCATGCGTCGATGAGATGCCGGCTGACCCATGCGCGCCAGGAGCGCTGGAAGGTCATGCGGCCCCACACGGCGGTCACGGCGAGGCCGATACTGAGCGCGGCGAACAGCGCGAGAAGATGGGTCTGGTGCCAGAGTTCTGCGGCGTCCCGGAATTCGAGCGCATTGAAGAAGTCGCGATTCCAGATGTTGAGGCGGTACTGCACGAGCAGCTGCAGCACCGTGATCACGACCAGCGTGGCGATCAGTCCCCAGGCGAGCCGGGCCGTCGGACCGTGCCAGAAGTGCCGCGCGCTGTGCCAGAAGCGGCGAAGCGGGTGACGGGACCCGAGGTCCAACAGGCTGGCATCAATCACGGACGACGCGCCGCTGGCGGGGCTTGACCTCGCGCGCCTGCGCCGCTTGAGCGGGGGGATCACCAAGCAGGCGATCGAACTCGCGCTTCGAGACGCCATAGCATTCGCACGAACGCTCGCGCAGGCCACGTCGGTCGAGAATGTCGACGATGCCGCGGCTGTAGCGGATCAGGCCGTCCTGCTTCAGCTTTCCTGCCGCTGCCGAGACACCGGTGCGCTGGACACCGAGCATCATGGCCAGGAACTCCTGGGTCAGGAGGAAGCTATCGGTCTTCATGCGGTCGTGCGTCATCAGCATCCAGCGGCAGCAGCGTTGCTCCAGGGAGTGGAAGTGATTGCACGCCGCCGATTGTGCGACCTGGTTGAACAGCGCATGGGCGTAACGCAGCATTACAACCCGCATCGAGGCGCTGCGCGCCAGTTTGGCGCTGAACAGGGCGGCTCCCATGCGGAGGCCCTTGCCAGGCACCTGGACGTAAACGCTGGTCGGCGCGCGGTCGTCGCCCAGCAACAGCGGCAAGCCGACAATGCCTTCGTTTCCGATCGTGCCGACCTCGGCCGCCGCGCCGTTGGACATGGTGTTGACGAGCGATCCGACGCCGGTTTCGATGAAGTAGACGAAATCGAGCGGCTGGCGCGCGCGGTAGAGCGACTGCCGGTAGGTGAGGGGAATGCGCTCGAGATGTTTCTCGAGGCGCCTGCGATCCTTCGCCGGCAGCAATGCCAGCAACCTGTTGTCAGCCGTCTTGTTCGGCTGGCGCCCTGTCATGTTGTCACCTCTTGATGCGCCTCGTCATGGAAGCGCCCGCTGGCGACAGTTCCTGCCAATCGGTTTCCCGCTTCCCGGATGCTCGTTGGCTCTTTCGCTTGATCCTGGGACAACGACATCCTGGGCCCGACACAAGCGTGTCATTTGCTCCGGTGTGTAGCCCTAGATCGTCTCGAGATTCCTGCGGTGAATGAATGATTGCATTCCAACACCCAAGGGCATTCAGCCATTTGCAACTTGCGCTTGCCGACCGGCAATGTCGAGTCGTCGCACCGAAGTCGGCGGTAACCGTGGAATACGTCGGAGATCGCATTCGTGGGATTTCCAGTGTCCGACATTGTACCTCGGCTCTGCGTTGCAAGAGGCACATGCATGGAGGTGTCCATGGGCCTCATGACCTGACTCGCCGCGGGAGCATCCCGATGGCCGAATGCCGGCGCTGATTGACGGCACCTTTTTTCCGACTTGTTCCTGTCATTCGGCTTCGGGTGTCTGGAGCTCGTCTGGAAAGTTGACCTCATGGCATTCGAACAATCCCCGTCATCGAATGTGTGTATGGATAACGCCGGAGCTAAGGAAGCACCTCGGGGCACGGAGTTCGCCATGGCCTTCGCCTGGACATGTCGGCGGGCAACACCCGGTCTGCCGAGGAGACAGCATCATGTCGGTCGCTACCTTTTTGCTCGTCTTCCTCCTAAGTGGCTTCGACCGCCGTTTCGGTGGCCATCCTGATCATTGTCATCGTTCTGATGTTGACGGGACGCCTGTGAGCGCTCGACAGTCCGCCGCATGACAAGACTGCGCCTGCACCGGGAGAACCATCTCGTTCAACGAATCGGCTGGTTGCGCGCCGCCGTGCTTGGCGCCAATGACGGCATCGTCTCCACGGCGAGCCTGATCGTGGGCGTAGCGGCCGCCGCCGCCGCACCGGGTGACGTGCTGATCGCGGGCGTGGCGGCTCTGGTCGCCGGCGCCATGTCGATGGCCGCCGGCGAGTATGTTTCGGTGAGCTCCCAGGCTGATACCGAGCACGCCGACCTGGCGCGTGAGGGGGCGGAGCTTGCCGCCAACCCTGGCTCTGAACGCGACGAACTGACCGACATCTACGTCAAGCGCGGGGTCGAACCGGCCTTGGCGCGGCAGGTGGCCGAGCAGTTGATGGCCAAGGGCGCCCTGGCGGCCCACGCCCAAGACGAACTCGGGATTTCCGCCACCACCACGGCCCGCCCGCTCCAGGCCGCTTTCACCTCGGCCGCGACGTTTTCCGTTGGCGCGGCCATGCCGCTGCTCATGGTCGTGGTGGCGCCCGCGGCGTGGCTGGTGGTCGCGGTGAGCGCCGCCTCGCTGGTCTTCCTCGCCCTTCTCGGCGCCATCGGCGCGCGCGCCGGCGGTGCCGACATCTGGCGCGCCACGGTCCGCGTCACCTTCTGGGGCGCGCTCGCCATGGCGCTGACCGCCGGCATCGGCCGCCTGTTCGGGACGGTCGTCTGACGTTCTAGGCGGCTGTGGGCGCCGTGCCTGACGCTACGATCTGGCCGTCGACCAGTTCGATGATGCGGTCGCAGCCGCGCGCGATCTCCAGGCTGTGGGTGACGATCAGGAAGCTGGTGCCGCTCTTGCGGTTGACCTCGCGCATCATTTCGAACACGCCCTCGGCCGACCTCGTGTCGAGGTTTCCGGTCGGCTCGTCGGCCAGCACCAGTGCCGGCTTCATCGCCAGCGCCCGCGCCACGGCAACGCGCTGCTGCTGGCCGCCCGACAAGGCATTGGCGAGGTGATGCTGCCACTGTCCCAGCCCGAGTCCGGTGAGCAGCTCGAGCGCCCGTTTCTTCATGGCGTCGTCGGGGAAGCCGCGCTCGACCAGCATGGGCATCATCACGTTCTCCAGCGCGGTGAAGGCGGTGATCAGGAGATGATGCTGGAAGACAAAGCCGATGCTGCGCCCGCGCAGCCGGGTGAGCTCCCGGTCGTCGAGCGCGCCGGTCTCCTGTCCGTCGACGAACAGCCGGCCCGAGGTCGGCCGGTCGAGCAGGCCCATGACGTTCAGCAGCGTGCTCTTGCCCGAGCCGGAGGGCCCGATCAGGGCCGCGAACTCGCCGCGACCCAACGTCAGGTCGATGCCATGCAGGATCTCCGTCTCGGTCGGACGGCCGACGTTGTAGGACTTCCGCACCTGCTCGAGCCGCAGGACGTCGTCAGCCACGGATCGCCACCACCGGGTCGAGCCGGGAGGCACGCAGCGCCGGCGCCATCGCCGCCAGCACGCCGGTCAGCGTCGCCAGCAGGGCGGCGGCGGCGAACAGCGAGCGTTCGAGGACGAGTGGGATCAGTTCGCTGCCGTCGGCCTGACGCACATGGTCGTGAAAGAGGAGCAGGCCGCCCGCGCCCAGTATCGAGCCGACCACGGAGCCGACCAGACCGATCAGCGCGCCCTGGATGAGGAAAATACGCAGCGTCTGGCCGCGCGACGTCCCCATAGCCCGCAGGATACCGATGTCCTTGGAGCGCTGGATGACCGAAACGACGAGGACGCTGGCGATGCCGAGCGCCACCGACAGCGCCACGAAAAGGCGGATGACGCCGCTCGACAGACTTTGTGCCTGCACGGCGGAGAAGAACTGGGCGTTGGTGGCGATCCAGCTGTAAGCGGCGGCGCCGGTCATCGGCTGCAGGCGGCGGGCCACGGTCTCGGCGGCATAGACGTCGGCGATGGTGAGTTCGATGCTGGTCACGCCGCCGATCAGGTCGAGCAGGCTCTGGGCGGTGCGCAGCGGGATGTAGACGTAGCGTTCGTTCACCGGCCGGCTGCCGAGATCGAAGATGGCGGTGACGGTGAGGGCTCCGCTGGTCCTCGCCCCGGCCGTCAGGGTGAGGCGGTCGCCCACGCCGATGCCGAGGTAGCGGGCGAGTTCGGTGCCGATGACGATGTCCTGGCTGCTCAGCCGCACCGTGCCGGCGACGATGTTGTCCGGCAGCCGGACGATGCGAAAATAACTGTCGGGCTCGATGCCGACGATGCTGACCGCGCGGGTGGCGTCGCCGCGTACTGCCAGCGCCGATCCGGTGGCGACCGGCGACACCGCGACGATGCCGGGATCGTCCTGCAGCACCCGCACCAGCCCCTGCCACTGGTCGATCGAGCGGACACGCTGCAGGGGCATCTGCATGATCGGCAGTTCGAGATCATCTCCGCCGAGCCTCAAGGGCCGCGCGATCTCGTCGCGTGGCTGCAGCGTGATGTGCGACTGGGAGCTCAGCACCCGCTTGGTGAGATTGGCCTGCAAGCCGGTCAGCAGTGCCGACATGAAGACGATTACGGCAATGCCGACCGACACCCCGGCGATGATGAACAGGGTCTGCATGCGGCCTTCGCGCAGGAAGCGAAGGGCGGCGATCCATTCGAACGGCATCCACCTATTCATGTGCCGCGGCCCGCATCCGCCGGCCGTCGGCGACGGCAGCATCGGGCGCGACCGCGCGGTCTCCGGGCGCGAGGCCCTCGGCGATTTCGACCACCCTGGCGCCGCGCAGGCCGATCTTCACCGGCTGACGCCGCGCACGACCACCCTCGACCTTGAGCACCCAGGGCGCTGCGCCCTCGAGGTCGCGCACGAAGCGCAGCGGCAGGACCACGGCATCCTTCTTGCGGGCCACCTCGATGTCGACCGATACGGTCATGTCCTCGCGCAGGTAGGGGGGCGCATCGGCCGGTGCCACGCGAAGCTTTACCTCCATCGAGCCGCGCTGAAGGTTTACCGCGGGACTGACGTAGACGACCTCGGCGGGAAAGCTCTTGTCGGGATAGGCCTCCGCCGAGGCCAGCGCCTTGTTCGCCAGGGCGACCAGGCCGAGATTCTTCTCGTCGATCTGCACCACCAGCTGAATCTCGCCGGCCGGCGACAGGTTCATCAGGATGTGGCCCGGCTGGACGAGGTCGCCACGTTCGACGTCCCGGAAGATCAGCGTGCCGTCGCGCGGGGCCAGGATCCGGGCATATGACAGCCGCGCCTGGGCGGACCTCAGGTTCGCTTCGGCCCGCGCCACTTCGTTCTGGGCGAACTGGTATTCCGTGCCGCCGGGCTGGTTGATGGTGACCACCAGCCGCGCCGCGCGGACGCGCGTTTTCGCAACGTCGAGATCGCGTTGATCGGTGTCGAGCTGGGAGGTGGTGGCGAAGTGCTCCGCCTGGAGCTTGTTCGTGCGGTCGAACGTCTTCTGGGCGTTCAGCAGGTTGGCTTCGGCCTGGCCGAGGGCTTCCTGCGCGGTCGGCAGGGTGCTCTGTTCGATCTGCCGGAAGCGGGACTGCGCGGAGGAAAGGGCGCCTTCGGCCTGGTCGACCACCGCGCGAAGATCCTTGTCGTCCAAAAGGATCAGCAACTCGCCTTCCTTCACGGACTGGCCTTCCTCGACAGGAACGCTGGCCACCACGCCGGTCAACTGCGCCCCGATGTCGACGCGATACCGGGATTCGACATGTCCGACCGCGACCACGGTCTGGACGATGTCGCGTCGTGCTGCTGTTTCGACCGTGACCACGGGACCGAGCACCAGGGGCGGACCGAGTGTCACCAGAATGGCGAGCACGCCAAGTCCGGCCAGGATCCGCCATCGCCAAATCCAAAGGAAGCCGAGCGCGGTCTTGGCCGTCATATTTGACCGTGCGTTGTGGAATGATCTGATACTGCCCCCGGCAGCTCTACGCTTTGACATCCATCAAAGATCGACCAGTGCGTGCCGACCGTGTCTCGTCCATGCGAGAGCATCGCTCGATATGACGATGCCGTCCGGCGGCAGGAGAAGGGCAAATGTCACCTCCGGGCTGGTCGCCCGTGCAGTGTCACGCTGTCATTCTTCTCTGGCCGATGCATGGCCCGGATTCTCGAAATCGAGCACGACGCGCGATGGCACGTCGCCCCGGCCCAGCCGGTCGAAGACCGTATTGATGGCCGACAGCGGCTGCAGCTCGATGTCCGCCTTCACCTTGCCCTCGGCACCGAAAGCGAGCGCTTCGGCCATGTCCGCGCGTGTGCCGACGAAGGAACCACGGATGGTGATGCAGTTCGCCACGACGTCGAACAACGGCACCGGGAATTCGCCCGGCGGCAGACCGACCAGGACGCATGTGCCGCGCTTGCGCGTCATCGCCACGCCCTGGCGGAAGGCGCCGAGCGAAGGCGCGGTGATCAGAACGCCATGCGCACCGCCATCGGTCGCCTTCTTCAGCGCGGCCGCCGGATCGCCGTCTCTGGCATTGATCACGAGATCGGCGCCGAGCTTCGTGGCATGCGCGAGTTTGCCGTCGTCGATGTCGACGGCGCAGACCTTCAGGCCCATGACCTTGGCATACTGGATCGCCAGATGACCGAGCCCGCCGGCGCCGGAGATGGCGATCCATTCGCCGGGACGGGCTTGCGTCTCCTTGATGCCCTTGTAGCTGGTGATGCCGGCGCAGATCAGGGGGGCCGCCTCACGCGGCGAAAGTCCGTTCGGGATGTGTGCCACATAATCAGGATCGGCGAGGATGTATTCGGCAAAGCCGCCGTTCTTCGTGTAGCCGCCGAACTCGGCTTTTCCGCACACTGTTTCCTGTGCGGAGAGGCAGTACTCACAATGGCCGCAGGCTGAATACAGCCACGGAACGCCCACACGATCGCCCTCCTTCGCAGAGGTTACGCCGGCACCGACCGCAGCGACGCGCCCGATTCCTTCGTGCCCGGGAATGAAGGGCAGTGTCGGCTTGACCGGCCAGTCGCCCTGGGCGGCGTGAAGATCGGTGTGGCAGACGCCGCACGCTTCGGTCTTGACGAGGATTTGCCCCGGCCCAGGCGTGGGGATGCTCATCTCACGGAAAGCGAGTGGCTTGCCAAACTGTTCGACGACAGCGGCGTGCATCGTTCGTGTCATGCGCGGGAGTCCAATCTCAAAGCAGCCCGACGTCGGACGTGTCCTGGGGCGACGGAAAGCTTGAGGTCGCGAGCGGGGCCGACCGGCCGCTGGCGTTTCCGGGGAAGTCTCGACATTCGCTGGCGAATGAGCACCCGGATCGAGAAGTATCTTACCCGCAGGCGCGACGCTGGTCTGTCTTGTATTGACCATCGCGGGAAGACCGACCCGGTGGAATTGTCCCGGCCCTATCCGGGGGACGGGGTGGCATGCCTCAATGCATCGAGCCCTGTTGCAGCCCCACGGCTTGCTTGAGGTCCTCGACTTCGGCGACCAGCCATTCGTGCTGTCGCGCCTGTGCCACGGTAACGATGGAGAGGTGAAGGACCGTCGCCTGGAGAGGCGATGACGGCCGATTGATAGGCCGCGGAGTGAGGGGAGATCTCCTCGACGCGGGCCCGCGCCTCGCCGGCTTGGCGGGCAGCGAGATCCAGTTCTCGACTGAGCTCGACGTCGTTCATGAAGCAGGTGCTCCCCTCAAGTACTTCCTCCGCGAGGTCCCTTGGGCGGCCTTCCTTTGACATCCTCATTCTGGCTGCCGGGGAGGGCCGCACCGCCATCGTCGCGCGTCGTGCGGGGATTTTCTTTCACACCACGCTCCTGTTGTTGGCCGGGCGGTCCGCCGGCGCCCGGGTTCAGCCGTTCGTAGTCGCGTTCGGGGGACAGTTCAGACGGAGCTGAGGGCGGCGGGGGCGAAGGACGGGATGCCGAAGGTGGCTTGGGGGTGTCGACCATGGCGAGACAACTGCTACGGGGCCCGTTTCGTTGCCGTGCTGAGGCTGATCGAGGACGATTTCCAGACGTGGTGTACCTCGAGATCACGGGCTCACCATACTTTGGAGGGCCGGGCCGGAGGCTCGCTGTCCGGGCAAACGCCTTCCCGGAACCGTGTTTCTGCAGTGGCTTCACATTTGTTGCAGCAAACCGCATTATCCCGCCGCTCTCGCGCCCCCGTATTCAGCACACCGAAGGCCCATGCCGGATATCGACGATCGCCTGACGACATCCGACGACTCCTCTCTCCTTTTTCTCGCCGGTGGCGGCGAGTTGGGGGCGCTGATCCGGGGGTACGACTGGCGAAACAATCCCCTGGGGCCGCCGGCCGCATGGCCGCAGAGCCTGAAAACGGCCGTCCGCATCATGCTGACGTCGCGCCAGCCCATCTGGATCGGCTGGGGACCCGAGCTCATCTATCTCTACAACGACGCCTACAAGTCGATCATCGGCGGGAAGCACCCGGACGCCGTGGGCAAGCCGACGAAAGTTGTCTGGTCCGAGATCTGGACGGATATCGGCCCGCTGCTCGACACCGCGATGGGCGGCATCGAGGGCATCTACGTCGAGGAGCAGCTCCTGCTGATGGAGCGCAACGGCTATCCGGAAGAGACCTACTACACCTTCTCCTACAGTCCGATTCCTGACGATGACGGCAAGCCGGGCGGCATCATCTGCGCCAACACCGCCGATACCGCGCGGGTGATCGGCGACCGGCAGGTCGCGACGCTTCGGGAACTCGCCGCACGCACCGTCGATGCGCGGACCTGGGAGGATGCCAGCCGCCAGAGCGTCGCGGCGCTCTCGATCAACCCGCGCGACATCACCTTCGCGCTTCTCTATGTCGTGCAGCCGGGCAGCGAGGAGGCGGTGCTGGCCGCGCGCCACGGCCTGCCGCCCGGCCATCCGGCTGCGGTCGAAGCCCTGCATCCCGCGAACGGGTCGTCGTCCTGGCCGATCGAGGGCCTGACGAAAGAGGAGCCGCCGCGCCTGGTCGATCTCGGTCGCACATTCGGCGCCACCGTGGCGGGCGGGGCTTGGGACCGGGCGACCCAATGGGCAGCGGTCGTGGCCGTGCCGGCGTCCCGCGAAACCGGACGCGCCGGCTTTCTCGTGGTCGGCCTCAGCCCCTACCGGCTGTTCGATGACGTCTACGCAGAGTTCGTGAACCTGATCGCGGGCCAGATCGCAACCGGTATTGCCAGCGCCGACGCCTACCAGGAGGAGCGCCGGCGGGTCGAGGCATTGGCCGAACTCGACCGTGCCAAGACCACTTTCTTCTCCAATGTGAGCCACGAATTCCGCACCCCGCTGACGCTGATGCTGGGGCCGCTTGAAGAGGTGCTGGCCGGCGGGCTGTCCGTGGAAGATGCACGCGGCCATGTGGCGCTGGCGCATCGCAACGGTAACAGGCTGCTGCGCCTCGTCAATTCGCTGCTCGACTTCTCGCGGATCGAGGCGGGCCGCATGCAGGCCGCCTACAGGCCGACCGACCTTGCCCGCTTCACCACCGGCATCGCCTCGAGCTTCCGCCCGACGATCGAGAAGGCCGACCTCAAACTGGTCATCGAGTGCGAGACGCTGCCCCAACCGGTCTATGTCGATCGCGAGATGTGGGAGAAGGTCCTGCTGAACCTTCTTTCCAATGCCTTCAAGTTCACCTTCGCGGGCGAGATCAGGGTTTCGGTCGTCGCGAGTGCCGACGGCAAGGGAGCGAGCATCGAGGTGCGCGACTCCGGCATCGGCATCGCCCAAAGCGAGTTGCCGCGCCTGTTCGAGCGGTTCCATCGCGTACAGGGCGCGAAGAGCCGCAGCTTCGAGGGCAGTGGTATCGGTCTGGCGCTGGTGCAGGAGCTGGTCCGGCTGCAAGGTGGAGAGATCCGCGTCGACAGCGGCGTCGGCCAGGGCACGAGCTTCACGATCACCCTGCCGTTCGGCCATGCGCATCTTCCTGCCGCGCAGGTCATCGACGAGGTCGACCTGTCGACCGATGTGGTGCGCGCCCAGGAATATGTCGAGGAGGCGATGGGCTGGCTGCCGGACGCCCGGTCGGCGGAAGCCGCGGGCGATCTTTCCGCCTCCATGTCGGGGATTGTTCCGGTCGGCACGGGAAAGCGCATCGTGCTCGCCGACGACAATGCCGACATGCGTTCCTATGTCGGCCGCCTGCTCGTCGCCCAGGGCTATCAGGTCGAGCCGGTGGCCGATGGCGAGGCCGCCGTGGCGGCGGTGCGGCGGGAAGCACCCGACCTTGTGCTGACCGACGTGATGATGCCCGGTCTCGATGGCTTCGGTGTCCTGCGCGCGATTCGCATGGACCCCGCGACGGCCAGCATCCCGATCGTGCTCCTCTCGGCGCGGGCCGGCGAGGAAGCGAAGGTCGAGGGTCTCGAAGCCGGCGCCGACGACTATCTCGTGAAGCCGTTCGCCGCGCGCGAATTGCTGGCGCGGGTCAACGCCAACATCCAGATGGCGGAGCTGCGCCGCGAGGCGAGCCGCGCGATCTTCGAGAGCGAGCAGCGCTTCCTGATGACCAAGGATCGCCTCGCGCTGGCCTTGTCGACAGGACGCGTGGCCGTCTTCGAGTGGACGGTCGACAGCGACACGCTGGCGATCTCGGGGCCGCTCGCGGAGGTTTTCGGCATCGCCCAGAAGGACGCCGAGAAGGGGTTGCCCCTCGGCGACTTCATCGCCGGCATCGCCCCGGAAGATCGCGACCGAGTGACGAAGGCCATCGCCCGTTCGATCGCGACGAGCGAGCCCTACCAGGAGGAATACCGCGTTACCGGCTCGGGCATCGCGCACGTGGTGGTAGCGCGCGGCCGCATCGAGACCGGCAGCGACGGCGCCAAGCGAATGGTGGGCGTCGTCATCGACATCACAGAGGCCAAGGCGGCGGAGAACGAGATCCGCGAAAGCCGCGCGGCTCTCGAGGTGATCAGCCAGGCTTCGGCCGCCGTCTCGGGCGATCTCGATCACGAACGCCTGGTCCAGACGATCACCGATGCCTGCGTGGCCGTGACGGGCGCCCAGTTCGGCGCGTTCTTCTACAACGTCGTCGACGATGCGGGTGAGGGCTATATGCTCTATTCGCTGTCCGGCGCGCCGCGCGAGGCCTTCGCAAAGTTCCCGATGCCGCGCAATACCGCGATCTTCGAGCCGACCTTCAGCGGCACCGCGGTCGTTCTCTCTGACGACATCACCCAGGACCCGCGCTTCGGCCGCGCGGCACCCTATCATGGGATGCCGCCGGGACATCTGCCCGTGCGCAGCTACCTCGCGGTGCCGGTACGGTTGCGTACCGGGGAGGTGCTGGGCGGGCTGCTGCTCGGTCATTCCAGGGCCGGAGTGTTCGGCGAACTGGCGAAGGAACGCGTGGTGGGCCTCGCCAGCCAGGCCGCCGTCGCCATGGACAATGCGCGGCTGTTCCAGGAGAACGCGCGCGAGCTCGAGCAGCGGCGCAGGACGGAGGCCCTGCTCAAGACCCTGAACGAGACGCTGGAACAGCGTGTCGCCAGCGAGGTCGAGGAACGCAGCAAGGCCGAGGCGGCGCTGCGCCAGGCGCAGAAGATGGAAGCCGTCGGCCAGCTCACCGGCGGCGTCGCGCACGACTTCAACAATCTGCTGACCGTCATCATCGGCGGCCTCGAGACGGTGCGGCGGGCCAAGCCGGGCGACACGGCGCGGGTCCAGCGCGCCGTCGACATCGCCCTGCAGGGCGCCCAGCGCGCGGCCAGCCTGACGGCGCGGCTGCTGGCCTTCTCGCGCCGGCAACCCCTGGCGCCCAAGCCGGTCGACCTCAACGTGCTGGTCCGTGACATGACCGAGCTGCTGCACCGGACGCTGGGCGAGCAGATCGAGCTCGAGGGCGTGCTGGCGCCGCGCCTGTGGCCGATCGAGGTCGATCAGAACCAACTCGAAAGCGCGCTGCTCAATCTCGCGGTGAATGCGCGTGACGCCATGCCCGCGGGCGGCAAGCTCACCATCGAGACGGTGAACACCGCCCTCGACGAATCCTATGCTGCGGTCGATACGGAAGTGAAGCCGGGCCAGTACGTCGCGATCTGCGTCAGCGACTCAGGGCACGGCATGTCGCCGGAAACGGTGATGCGGGTCTTCGAGCCGTTCTTCACCACCAAGGAGGTGGGCCGCGGCACTGGCCTGGGCCTCAGCATGGTGTACGGCTTCGTGAAACAGTCGGGCGGACACGTCACGATCTACAGCGAGGAAGGGCACGGCACGACGGTCAGGATGTACTTCCCGAGATTCCTCGGGGCGACGGCGCAGGCCGACGAAAGCAATGCTGTTGCCGTGCCGACGAGCAGCGACGGCGAAGTCGTCCTGGTCGTCGAGGACAACGAGGACGTGCGCACCTACAGCTCGATGGTGCTGAAGGAACTGGGCTATCGTGTCCTCGAAGCCTCCGAATCGGAATCGGCCCTCGCGGTCCTGCGCGGCCCGACGCGCATCGACCTGCTGTTCACCGATGTGGTGCTCCCCGGCAGGAGCGGTCGCGTCCTGGCCGACATGGCCTCCGAACTTCGGCCGGGTCTGAAGATCTTGTTCACGACCGGCTATTCGCGCAACGCCATCGTCCACCAAGGTCGCCTCGACGCCGGCGTCCAGCTCATTACCAAGCCCTTCACCTTCGAGCAGCTCGCCGCCCGCATCCGCGACGTCCTCGACATGAAGTGACGCGTCCGCGTCAGCGGGCCGTCAGGCAGTGTTGATGGAAGCGACGGCGAGCAACATTGTTGCGTGAGTGCGTCATTTCGGGGCTGCGACTCCGGCTTCGTTTGTTTCGGTTATCCGCTGGAACCCCGCCTTCGACGGCGGTCAGTGCCTGGAGCGGCCCGTCCTTGGCGTGGGCTTGGCGGCCGGAGCTTTCTCCAGCCGCTCGATGCGTTGCTCGAAGCTCGTCTGCATCCTCGTGAGCTGCTGCTCGAGCTGACGGTCCTGGACCTTGAGCTGCTCGACCTGGCTCGCGATCGCGGAGAGCGAGCGCTGCAGGTCGTTCAGGCGGCCGTCGATGCCGGATTGCGCCGCCGCCGCGCCGGGGACGACCAGCAGCGCCACGAGGGCGAGGCGCAGGAGACGCACTCTCATCCGGGGGCCGGCCGGCTTACTCGGCGGCCTGCTGAAGCCTCGTCGGCACCGTCTCGCCGGCGAACAGCGCGGCGCGGGCGGCGTCGTACTCGGCCTTGAGCCGGGCCACGATCTCGGCGGCCGGCGGGGCGTCGTGGATCTGGCCGACGCCCTGGCCGGCGCCCCAGATGTCGCGCCACGCCTTGACCTTCATGTTGCCGCCCGAACCGAAGTTCATCTTGCTCTTGTCGGCTTCCGGCAGCGCGTCGGGATCGAGGCCGGCGGCCGCGATGCTGCGCTTCATGTAGTTGCCGTGCACGCCGGTGAAGAGGTTGGTGTAGACGATCTCCTCGCCGGTCGACTCGATGATGCACTGCTTGTTGGCGTCGGTGGCGTTGCCTTCCTTGCTCGCGGTGAAGCGCGTGCCGAGATAGGCGAGGTCGGCGCCCAGCGCCTGCGCGGCCAGCACCGAGGCGCCGTTGGAGATCGAGCCCGAGAGCAGGATGGTGCCGTCGTAGAACTGACGCACTTCCGGCACCAGCGCGAAGGGCGAGAGGCGGCCGGCATGGCCGCCGGCGCCGGCGCAGACCAGGATGAGGCCGTCAACGCCGGCCTTCAGAGCGCGCTTGGCGTGGGTCACGTTGGTCACGTCATGGAACACCAGGCAGCCGTAGCGATGCGCCGAGACGACGACGTCGTCGGGCGCGCGCAGCGAGGTGATCTGGATCGGCACCTTGTACTTCTCGCACATGTCGATGTCGTGCTGCAGGCGGTCGTTCGACGAGTGCACGATCTGGTTGACCGCGAAGGGCGCCACCTTCTTGTCCGGATGCTTGGCCTTGTATTCGGCCAACTCGCCGGTGATGCGCTTCAGCCACTCCTCGAGCATCTCCTTCGGCCGCGCGTTCAGCGCCGGGAAGGAGCCGACGACGCCGGCCTTGCACTGCTCGATGACCAGGTCGGGGTTGGACACGATGAACAGCGGCGCGCCGACCACCGGGATCGAGAGGTTGTCGCGCAGCAGGGCGGGAAGGGCCATCGTTTCGCTCCTTGGATTCGTTCGTTATCGTCCGGACCACGGGCCTAGCACGGCCCCGGCCCCTATCGCCAGCCGGCGCAGCTACTTCGCCAGCTCGTAGGCGCCGCCCTTTTCCAGCGCCCGCTGGTAGGCGGGGCGGGCATGGATTCGGTCGAGGAAGCCCTTGAGCTTGGGCATCTTGTTGATCATCGGCGAGCGTGCCGTGGCGGCCTCCAGCGGGAAGCTCATCTGGATGTCGGCGGCGGTGAAGTCCGGGCCGGCAAACCACTCTCGGCGCATCAGCTCGCCTTCGAGAAACATGAAGTGATTGCCGATCTGCGGCATCAGCAACGTCTTGTCGGCGCCGCCCGAAATGGCACGCGCCACCGGCCGCATCAGGAAGGGCACGCGCGCGGGCAGCATCCCGAACACCAGCTTCATGAAGAGGAGCGGCATCAGCGAGCCCTCCGCGTAGTGCATGAAATAGGTGTAGTTCAGCCGCTCCGGCGTGCCGAGGGCCGGAGTGAACCGGCCGCCGCCATAGGTCTCCGACAGGTATTCGAGGATGGCGCCCGACTCGGCCAATACCTTGTCGCCGTCGGTGATCACCGGCGACTTGCCCAGCGGATGCACCTTGCGCAGTTCATCCGGCGCCTGCATCGAGGGTTTGCGCTGGTAGCGCTTCACCTCGTAGGGCAGGCCGAGCTCCTCGAGCATCCAGAGGATACGCTGCGAGCGGGAATTGTTCAGGTGATGGACGGTGATCATCGTCACAGCGTACCGGGACGCCAGTTGCCGTGGAAGCCCGCCGGGACCCGGCTGCTGAGATGGGCCAGCGCCACGGGGCCACGGGCGATGTCGGTCGCCTCGAAGACCGCGAGGTCGCTGCGGCCTTCCCCGGAGCGGTAGATCACCGACAGCACCCAGCCGTCGCCTTCCGGGGCCTTGTCGTGGCGCGGCACGAACACCGGCTCGCCAAAGCGGTCGTCCTCGCCCGCCTTCCAGGTCGCATTGGTGCCCTTCTTCAGGTCGTAATGGGTGATGCCCTCGCCGCGCCGGACGCCGGCATGGGCGATGTTGCCCGACACGATCCAGCCATGCCGGTAGTCGCTCATGCAGAAGCGCTCGTCGAAGCGCGGGAACTCGCCGGCGCGGTCGTCGAGCTGCTCCTCGCGGAAGGTGTTGCCGTGGCCGCCGAGATCGAAAGTCCAGCGGAACAGGCGGGCCGCCGGCGGCTCCTTGGTCGAGGGCGAGCCGTCGGGCAGCGGGAAGAGCGGCGCCACGTCATACTTCATGACGTCGATCACGACCTTGCCGTCCGCTGTCTCGAAATGGTTCATCGGGTGGAAGACGTAGGACGGCGGCGCCGTCACCCACTTCACGTCGGCCACGCTGCCCTTGCGGGGGATGAAGGCGATGTGCGTGCCCTTGTCCGGCTCCCAGGCGAACGGCGGCAGGCCGCCCATCGCGCGTTCCATCGACGAGGTGAGCGGAAAGACCGGCACGATGATCCAGTTCTTCGTCACGGCGAAGTCGTGGATCATCGACGGGAAGGGCCCCTCGAGGATCTCGGCGCGCGTGACGGTGCCGTCCTCGGTCACGGTCTGGATGCTGACTTCCTTGGTGAAGCGGCCCGTCGCCGAATAGCCGAAGAAGATCATCTCCCCGGTCTCGGGATCGAACTTGGGATGCGCCGTGAACGGCCCGACCAGTTTGTCGCCGAACGTCTCGTAGCCGCCGTCCTTCGGACCGACCGGCATCAGGCTCTTGGGGTCGAGCGAGAAGGGCGCGTGCGCCTCTTCGAGCGCCAGCAGCTTGCCGCCATGCCAGACGATGTTGGTGTTGGCGATGGTCGAATTCAGGGCGAAGACGCGCGGGTCGGTGTAGCGCGGATTGCCGAATGTGCCGGATAGACCTTCGCCCTCCTCGTTCTCGATCTTCCACTTCGGGGTCCGCACCCAGCGGTTCTTGTAGGAGACGTTGCCGTTCTCGATGTGGAAGGCGTGGATCATGCCGTCGCCGCCGAACCAGTGATAGGGCCCGCGCGGCGCGAACTGCGGGTTCGGTCCGTTGCGGTAGAGCGTGCCGCAGAGTTCCTTTGGCATCTCGCCGCTGATGTGGAGATGCCCGGCATCGGCCTCGGTGTTGACGGGCGCGAAGTAGCCTTTGAGGAACGGATTATCGGTCGGGAATGCCTTGGCCACGGGAAGTCTCCTTCTGGGTAACGCCGTGTATCTATGGGACGTTATAGATACACGGCGTTTCCCGCAAGGGCGAAAATCAGACATTTTTGGTGACGCTGCGACGACAATCAGAACAGCGCGCGACACGCTTGCGCGCCTCCGGGTGCTTGGCCGGTTCGATCTAGATGGCTAATCAAGGACCACCATGAGCAACAGCAATCCCATCCTTCCGCCCGGCTATTCGGCCGTTCCTCCCGGACATGTCGCAGCCGTCGTGACGAGCCTCGAAATGTTGAGCCGTCCGCCTCAGCGACCGGCACGGCCCTTTCCGGCGGGTGTCACGCTGGAGCCTCTGGAGCGCATGATCGAGGCCTATCGCAATCTCTATCGCGCGGTGGGGACGGAGTGGCTGTGGTTCTCGCGGCTGGTGATGGCGGACGAGAAGCTGCAGGCGATCCTCGACAATCCGCAGGTGGAGTTCTTCGCGCTACGCCAGGACGGGCGGGATGCCGGGATTCTCGAACTGGACTTCAGCCAGGCGGGGGAGTGCGAACTGGTGTTCTTCGGTGTCGCGCCGGGACTGGTGGGGACGGGTGTCGGCCGTGCGCTGATGAACGAGGCGATCGCGCGGGCCTGGGCGCGGCCCATCCGGCGGTTCTGGGTGCATACCTGCACGCTCGACCATCCGGCGGCGCTCGCTTTTTACCGGCGCTCCGGTTTCGTGCCCTTTGCCTTCCAGGTCGAGGTGTTCCCCGACCCGCGCCTCACCGGCGCCCTGCCGCGCGACTGCTCACGGCACGTGCCGTTGCTCGACTGACGCCGCGGCACCTGCGGCCTCACGGTCCTCAACCTTGCGGTAGTGGAACCAGCCGGCGACGCCCAGGGCCAGCAGGAGTAGGCCGAAATAGAACTCGGTGTGGGTCGGGCCGATCAGGTCGAACAGTGGCGTGGCCGCGAGATTGAACAGCAGCATCGAGCCCGCCATGACGGCGAGCCGCAGCCGGAAGACGCGGGCGATCTCGGGCCCGCGGAACACGGTCTGCATGCGGGTGATCATCGGGATGAAGAAGAAGGGCCCGCCGAAGCCCGCGACCAGCCCCGCCAGCATCATCGCCGGCAGCTTGTAGGGGTTCTCGATGCCCCAGGCGGCCAGCGCGATCAGGGCGAAGCCGGTGCCCATGGCCACGTAGCCCAGGAACATGGTCGAGAGCACGCGGCGGAAGCGGACGCTGCCCGCTACCAGATTGCCGACCACGTCGCCGACGCCGCAGGCGCCGACGATCATGCCGAGCGAGGCGAGGCCGTGCAGGCCGAACAGGTGCGGATCGTGCTCGACTACCATCAGCGCGATGCAGAGCTGCAGCGCCACGCTCCATGGTCCGTTGGCGGTGGCGTTGATCAGCAGCAGCGCGCCCATCGTGCGCTGCCGCAGCATCAGCCGCGCGCCGTCGAGCAGGGCGTCCCAGGCGCCGCGCAGGCCACCCCGGCCGGGGCGCGGCTTGTAGGCCGCGTCGTACAGCCGGTCGCGCACCGCCCAGACCGCCAGCGCCGACAGCACGAAGCCGACGGCGGTGATCGACAGGAAGTGGATCACCGGCAGAAGCGTGTTCAGGACCGCCGCCATCATCGGCCCGATCAGGCGGGCGAGCCGCCACGTCGCGTCGAACAGGCCGTTGATCGCCTGCATCGCGTCGCGATCGGTGACCAGCACCGGCACAGCCGACTGCAGCGCCGGCGTGAACACCATGCGCATGGCCGCGAGGCCCATGACGGAGAGGATGAGGAGCGGGATCGAGATGCCCCAGATGTAGAAGCCGATCACCGGCAGTATGGCCAGCACCGCGCTCGCATACTTGGCGCCGATCATGGCGCGGTCGGCGCGCCAGCGGTCGAAGGCCGAGGCGCCCAGCAGGCCGACCACCAGCATGGCGGCATACTGCGTGGCGTTCACGTAACCCGCGGCATTGCCGATCTGGGCGGCCGCGATCCACACGACGGCCACGCGGAACAGGTCCTCGCCGATGGTCGAGGCGGCGAGGCCCGACCAGATCGTGGCCACGGCGGGGTCCTTGAGCGGACGGAAGACGGGGATCATCGGGCGCTAGAACTCCCGCACAACCTCATCCTGAGAGCTTGTGAGCGTATTGGGCAAGCTCTCAGGGTGAGGTGGGTGTGTGATGCTGCATCTACCGAACCCAAACGCCGCCGTCATTGTTCTTATAGCCGAGCGACAGATACGCCGCGTCGACCAGCGACTGGCCGCGTTCGTTCATGAGCAGGCCCGGGCCCATGCGGTTCATCGTGTAGCCGAACGACAGGCCCGCGACCGGGTCGGCGAAGCCCAGCGAGCCGCCGGCGCCGACATGGCCGAAGGCGGCGCTGCCCAGGATCACGCTGTCGCAATCCTCGCCCCACAGTTTCGCGGCGAGGCTGCGCTTGCGGTTGTCCATCGACTTCATGAAGCCCAGCGCGAAGCGCGTCGGGATGCGCAGGGTGGCGTCGTCGTGTGTCGCCATCGAGACCTCGGCCATGCGGGCGAGCGTCGTGGCATCGACCAGGTCGCCGCCGCCGTTGGCCAGCGGCGCATACATGCCGGCCAGGCCGCGGGCGTTGGTGATGCCGTTGGCGGCGCCGATCTCGGCGGCGTGGCCGGCCCGTGTGTTGGCGCCGCCCGAGCGCCAGGCGCCGTTGTTGAAATAGAACAGCGCCGCTACCGATTCCTTGTTGGTGGCGAGGTCGCGCATGAAGGGCGTCACCGCGTCGGCCGCCTTGTAGACATGGGCCACGATCGGCGCGACCCGCGGCTCGATCTCCTCGGGCAGGCCGATCCAGAAATCGAGACCCAGCGGCCCAGCGATCTCCTCGCGGAAGAAGGTGCCGAGCGATTTTCCGCTGGCACGCCGCACCATCTCGCCCACGGTCCAGCCGAAGGTGAAGCCGTGATAGCCGTTGCGCGTGCCGGGCTCCCAGAACGGGACCTCGGCCGCCAGCCGCTCGGTCATGTAGGCCCAGTCGTAGGGCCCGTCGTCCTTCACCTTGGCGCGCACGGCGGGCACCGCCGAGGAATGGTCGAGCATCATGCGCGTGGTCACGCGCTCCTTGCCGTGTTGCGCGAACTCCGGCCACAGCTCGGCGACCGGCGCGTCGAGGTCGAGGTCACCACGGCTTGCCAGCACATGCGCACAGAGCGCCGTGGCGCCCTTGGTGCAGGAGAAGACGATGCTCACCGTGTCGCGCGTCCACGCCGCCTGCGTCTTGGGATCGGCGACACCGCCCCACAGGTCGACCACCGTCTCGCCGCCCACCGTCAGGCACACCGAGGCGCCGATCTCGCGCTTCTCCTCGAGGTTCCGCTCGAAGGCCTCGGCGACCCTCTCGAAGCCCGGCCGGCAGGTGCCCTGGGTCATGCCCGCGCTCATTGCTTCGGCACCGGGATCTTGAAAGCGTCGAGCACGAAGCGCGCACAGTGGGATAGTCCGCTCTGGTCGATCCCGTGGCCGACGCCCTTGGCGATGTGCACGCCGACCTCGACGCCGTTTTCCTGCAGCGTCTGCGCGGCGCGCTGGGTCAGGACGGCCGGCAGCATCTCGTCGCTGTCGCCATGGACCAGCAGAACCGGCGGCTTGGACTTGATCTCGTCCTTCAGCGAATCCGGCGCGGCCAGCATGCCGGAGAAGCCGACGATGCCGGCCAGCGACGTGGCGCGGCGCAGGCCGACATGCAGAGCCATCATGGTGCCCTGGCTGAAGCCGATCAGGACGGTCTTCGATTCATCGAGCCCGTACTTCGCCATCGTGTCGTCGAGGAACTGCTCGACGAAGGGCGCGGCCGAGCGCACGCCGGCCGCCGCGACCTCGGGATCGAGGCGCGAGATACCGAACCACTGGAAGCCCATCGGATTGCCCTCGCAGGGGTAGGGCGCGTTGGGCGCGAGGAACACTGCATCGGGCATCAGCGGCGCCAGCACCGGCGCGAGGCCGATCAGGTCGTTGCCGTCGGCCCCGTAGCCGTGCAGCAGGATCACGAGATGGCCGGGCTTGCCGCCGGCGTGCGGGCCGTGGCTGGGGCCGTCGATCTTCTTCGTGGTCATTTGGCTACTTTCTCCGTCTTGGAAGAGGAGCGGGGGGCGCCCCAGTCCGGCATGTTGCGGCGATAGTGCCAGAGCACGAGCGCGGCCGCGCTGCGCCAGGGCCGCCACGCCTCGGCGATTTTGAGAAGCCGCTTTGCGTCGGGGCGGGTGCGCAGCTTCTTGAGATGCTGGGCCGCTACGACGAGGCCGAGATCGAGCCCCGGCATGATGTCGGGCCGGCCGTGCGCGAACATCAGGTAGATCTCCGCCGTCCACGGTCCGATGCCCTTGGCCTGCGTCAGCATGGCGATGGCCGCCGCGTCGTCGAGTTCATGCAGCGCGTCAAAAGTGATGCGGCCTTCGACGATGTCGGTGGCGAGGCTGCGGCCGTACTTCATCTTGGCGCCGGAGAGGCCGACGGCGCGCAGCTGCTCGTCGTTCATCGTCAGGAAATCCGCCGGCTCCATCGATGGCACGGCCGCTTCGAGCCGCAGCCAGATGCTGCGCGCAGCATGTACCGAGACCTGCTGGCCCACGATCGAACGCATCAGCCCGCCAAAGCCCGTCGGCATGTCGCGCAATTCCGGATGGCCCGCTTCTGCAAGGGCGCGGGCGATATCGGGATCGGCCGACGCCAGCTCGGCCAGCGCCTGCTTCAGCGTCGTCTTGTCGAGGATGACGCTGGAGGCGGGAGAGGGTGCCGTCTTGGGTTTTGTCTTGGGTGCCGTTTTGGCCATGTTGCTCTCGCCATAGCACGCGGCGAGGGGGCGCTGTAACGTCGTATCATGACCGTCGTCACGCGTTTTGCCCCCAGTCCGACGGGCGAACTTCATCTCGGCAGCGCCTATTCGGCTCGCATCGCCTGGCGGCGCGCGCGCGACGCGGGCGGCACCTTCCTGGTGCGCATCGAGGATATCGACACCCGCCGCTGCCGCCGCGAGTACGAAACCGCGATGCTGGCGGACCTGCAGTGGCTCGGCCTGGCCTGGGACGGCGAGGTGCGGCGCCAGTCGGACCACTTCGCGGATTACGGTCGGGTGATGGACCAGCTCGACGCGCGCGGCCTGGTCTATCCTTGCTTCTGCACCCGCGCCGACATCGCGGCTTCCACGAGCGCGCCGCATCCGACGGCGATCGGGCCCGACGGGCCGCTCTATCCCGGCACCTGCCGGCACCTCTCGAACGACGAGCGCCGCCGCCGCATCGCGGCGGGCGTGGAACACTGCATGCGCTTCGATTGCGCCCACGCGGCGGAGCAGGCGGGGGCATATTCCTTCTTCGACGAGACGCTGGGCCGGATCGAGGGCCAGCCGTTGCTGATGGGCGACTTCGTGATCGCGCGCAAGGACACGCCGACCAGCTACCATCTGTCGGTAACGGTCGACGACCATCTGCAGGGTGTCACCCTGGTGACGCGCGGGATCGACCTGCTGCCCTCAACCCATGTACATGCCTTGCTGCAGAAGCTGCTGGGCTATGCTGCGCCGCAATATGCGCATCATCCGCTGCTGACCGACGCCAGCGGCCGCCGCTTCGCCAAGCGCGACCGCGACCTCACCATCCGGGCATTGCGCGAGACCGGGAGAACGCCGGCGGACGTCTTCCAAATGATCGACGGTTGGAGTTGCGCGACCCCCGTGAAGGGCTGACACTTCGGTCATGGACCGGAAAGAACAACTGGCCGTCGGGAGGCGGCTGCTCGGCCATATCGACGGCCGCACCACCGATCTCGCCGACGCGCTGTTTCGCAATCGTGTCGATGCCTATTCCTGCCGCGAGCGCGCCGCCCGCGAGCGTGACGCGCTTTTCCGCAGCCAGCCCCTGTTCATGGGCCTGTCGTCCCGGCTCTCCAAACCGGGCGACTACATCACCGAGGACGTGGCCGGCATGCCGGTGCTGCTGGTGCGTGGGGGCGACGGCGAGGTGCGTGCCTTCGCCAACATCTGCCGCCATCGCGGCGCGCCCGTGGCCGAGGGTTGCGGCAATGCCCGCGCCTTCGTCTGCCCCTATCATGCCTGGACCTACGATTTGCAGGGCAAGCTGCTGGGCGTCACCGACAAAGCGGGCTTCGCCGGCCTCGATCTCGGCGCGCACGGTCTGGTGCGGCTCCCGGCCGGCGAGAAGCACGGCATGATCTTTGTCCGCGCGACGCCCGTGGGCGAGGGCGAGAGTGCCGGGATCGACGTCGATGCGGTGCTGGGCTCGTTTGTTGCGGACTTCGCGGCGCTGCAGCCCGAGACCTATCCGCTCTATTCGGTCGACCGCATCACGCCGCGCATCAACTGGAAGTTCGCCATCGATACGTTCCTCGAGGGCTATCACATCCCGCACCTGCACCGGAAAACCATCGCGCCGTACTTCATCGGCAACTGCGGCACCTTCGACGGCGCGGGCAGCCACGGCCGCATGTGCGTGCCGCGCACCTCGATCGAGGCGCTGCGCGCGCTGCCCGACGACGAACGCAACCTGAGCCCGCACATCATCGCGATCTACCAGCTCTTCCCCAACACCATCGTCATCTGGCAGGTCGATCATATCGAGGTCTGGCGAGCCTTCCCCGATCGCAAAGACCCCGGAAGCTGCTCCGTCGAATTCTCGCTCTATCGTCCCGCCGACAGCGACCGCCCGGAGAAGCACTGGGCCAAGAACCGCGACATCGCCATCCGCACCGTGCTGGACGAGGATTTCCCGCTGGGCGAACGCATGCAGATCGGCTTCGAATCCGGCGCCACGCAAGAGGTGATTTACGGCCGCAACGAGCCCTCGCTCGTCCATTTCCATCGCTCGATCCGCAGCGCGCTGGGTGTTGCGGCTTGATCTTCTCCGTCGTCCAGAGCGAAGTGCGGCGCAGTCGAAGGACGACGGGATTTTCGAGATGACGGTCAGCCGAACCACGCGCGTGGCGCTGGTGCTCAGCGTCATCCTGTTCGCCGCGAGCCTCAGGCAGGACGCGTTCTGCGTCTCGGGCATCTGCTCGGACTGGCAGGGTTGGAGCATCCTGCTGTTCGGCGCGCTAGGCCACACGAGCTGGTTCGCCAACCCGTTGCTCGGCGTCTCGTGGATCGCCACTTTGTTCGCGCGCCGCATCCCGGCGTTGATCCTGTCCCTGGCAGCTCTGGCGCTCGCCGGCTCGTTCATCTTCGAGACCAGCGTGATCACCAACGAAGCCGGCATGGCCAACCCCATCACCGGCCTGCGCGAAGGCTACTGGCTGTGGCTGGCGAGCATGGTCTTTGCCGTTATCGCGGCGTTCTTTGCGCGCAAGGTGCCGGTGAAGTTGTAACGACATTGCTGTCCTCCTGAGCGCAGCGAAGGATCTCACGCTGGCTAGGGAGTCGTCTGTTCTTTCCGCTAGGTCCTTCGCTGCGCTCAGGACGACAGGAGGGTTACCGCCCCTCGAGCTGCTTGTTGATCCAGACCTGCACGGTGTTCGATTCCAGGAACTCGTGCGCCGCCTTTCGCTTCGCCGGATCGCGCGAATCGCCGTTTATGATCGCGGTGATGACGTCGCATTTGTAGGGAACGGCGACGGCCTCCCCGTAGCGCAGGGACTTGTTGTTGCGCCGATGGACGTAGACGCGGGTCCAGCCCACGAGGTCTGTCACACGCAGCCGCTCGCCGGGCCCCACCGGCGCGAAGCGCGGATCGAGGAGACGGATGTCGACGGCACGCTCCAAGGCTTCGTCGCTCGCGATGCCTTCCGGGCAGTCCCCGCTGCTGCCGAGACCGTTCAAGGTCAGCCAGACATAGACATCGTGATCCTCGCCGCTGTAGGCGCGGCCCGCAGGCGCACGCTCGGTCGAGAGCGGCCAGGTGAAAGGCCGCCAACCGAGCTTGTCGGTCGGACCCAGCGCCACCTGTCGTTCGGCGAACCACGCGAGCACCGCCAGCGCCGCGACCTGCGCCAGGCCGAGCGCGATGTAGAGGCGCGTCTGGCGGCTGAGCTTCATCGAGCTCAGCTCGGCGGAGCGGCCAGCAACAATGAGGACAACTCGTCCATCGAGTTGGCGACGGCGTCGGCTCCCGCATCAACGAGCTGGGTTCGCAACGACGCCGTCGCATGTGCGCCTCCCCCGAAACCGATCGCATGCATCCCCGCAGCGCGTGCGCCGGCGATGCCATGAGGAGAATCCTCGATCACGGTGCATCGTTCGGGCGGTACGCCGACTGCTTGTGAGGCGTGGAGGTAGATATCGGGCGCGGGCTTGCCACGCTGTACGAGCGCAGTGCTGAAGATGTTGGGCGCGAACCACGGTGCCAGGCCCGTGATCTCGAGCTTCATCTGTAGCTTGTCGGGTGTGCTGGACGAGGCGACACATCTGGGCAGTACAGACAGGATTCTAAGGGCTTCATCCACGCCGGGGACGATGCGCAGGTCCCTGGCGCAGCGACTCCACACCGTACGTTCCCGGACATCCAGAATATCCGCAGGAATCGGACGACCGAGTTCGTCGAAAACAGTCGCGTACATGTCCTTGCGCGAGATGCCGACGAACCGGCCGAGGAGTTCCTGCGCGGTTCGATGATAACCATGGACCGCCAGCATTTCGGCGTCGACCGTGTGCTCGAGAATCTCGCTGTCGACGAGCACGCCGTCGCAATCGAAGATCAGGAGCCGGTCCATGCCTCTCCGTCAGATCTGGTGCGCCATCGGAGGTGCCGGGATCGGGCGGACGCGCTCGTAGGCGGCGGCGGCGCGCAGCACCAGGGCGTCCATGGCATGGCCGCCGACGATCTGCAGGCCGATCGGCATGCCCTCGCGGTCGAGGCCGCAGGGGATGGTGGCGGCCGGCTGGCGCGTCAGGTTGAAGGTCAGCGTGAAGGGCGTCCAGCCGATGTCGACGCCGTCGCCGCCCCAGGCCGCGTTCTCGTTCACCGCGAAGGCGGTCATCGGCATCGTCGGGGTCAGCAGCAGGTCGTACTTGGCCATGAACTGGTTCATGATCGCCGAGATCGCCTGGCGCTGGTGGATCGCGGTGACGACCGCTTCCTGGCCGAGCTGGGCGCCGTATTCGGCGGCCTTCACCAGGCCCGGGTCCATCAGCTCGCGCTTCTCGGGGCTGAAGCTCTTGAGCAGCAGCGCGACGTTGGACTGCCAGTGGGCGTTCAGCACCTTGCGCGGGTCCATGCCCATGAAGTCGGGCGAGTCCTCGACGATCTTGCTGCCCAGGGTCTTGAACACCTTGACCGCCTGCTCGACCGCCACCGCCACGTCGCGGTCGATCTTGTCGCGCTCGACGAAGCCCAGGTTCGGCGAATAGGCGATGCGCAGGCCCTTCACGCCCTTGTCGAAGCCCTTGAGATAGTCCTCGGCGTCGTCGGGACGGCCATAGGGATCGCGGGCGTCGGGGCGGGCGATGACGTTCATCATCATCGCCGCGTCGCGCACGGTGCGCGTCATCGGGCCGATGTGCGAGAGCGTGCCTTGCGCGGAGACCGGCCACAGTGGCACGCGCGCCTGCGTGGGCTTCAGGCCAAAGATGCCGGAGAAGGAGCAGGGGATACGGACCGAGCCCGCGCCGTCGGTACCGATGGCGAGGTTGCCCATGCCGACTGCCTCGGCCGCCGTGCCGCCGCCGGACGAACCGCCGGGCGTGCGGCCGATCTTCCAGGGATTGTGCGTGGCGCCGTAGAGGCCCGAATCAGTGACGCCCTTCCAGCCATATTCCGGCGAGGTCGTCTTGCCGAGCAGCACCGTGCCGGCCTCGCGCAGCCGCTGCGCCACCGGCGCGTCGACGTTGAAGGGACCGTCGGGATCGGTGGCGAGGCTGCCCATGCGGGTCGGCATGCCCTTGGTCAGCACCATGTCCTTGATGGTGATCGGCACGCCGTCGATGTCCGAAAGCCGCTTGCCGCCCTTCTTCCAGCGCTTCTCCGAGGCGCGCGCCTGGCGCATCGCAGTGTCGGGGTCGAGATGCTGGAAGGCGTTGAGCTGGCCGTTGAAGGCATCGATGCGGGCGAGTGCCGCCTTGGTCGCCTCGACCGGCGAGGCCTTGCGGGTCTTGAAGAGTTTCACCAGCTCGTGGGCCGGCATCATGGCAAGGTCGGCAGTCATCTACTTGGTCTCCGGGAGGACGGGAAATTTCAACGGATGGGCTTCGGCAAAAGCGGCGGCGGCGCGCAGGACCAGTGCGTCGTTGTAGTGGGCCGAAGCAATCTGCAGGCCGACCGGCAGTCCGAGCCGCGACAGGCCGCACGGCACCGTCGCCGCGGGATGGCGCGTCAGGTTGAACTGCGGCGTGTAGGGCGACCAAAGGAAGTTCGGCTTGCCGTCGGGACCAGGAGGCAGATTGGTGCCGGCCTCGAAGGGCTGCACCGCGACGGTGGGGGTGAGCAGCAGGTCGTACTTCGTGAAGAACAGGTTCCAGGCAAGGGTGAGGTCGCGCCGTGTCACCTGCGCGTTCACCACGTCCTGCAGGCTGTAGCGCAGGCCTGCCTTGGCGCCGGCCAGCAGGCCGGGGTCGAACTCGCCGTGGCGCTCCTCGGGAAAGACCTGCAGCAGGCGCTGCAGCGCCGAGAGCCAGTGGATCACGAAGGCGCGGCTCGCCTCGCCGAAAGAAAAGGGCGCCTCGACCTCCTCGACCGTACAGCCCAGCGCCTCGAACTCGCGGGCGGCCTTGGTCACCATCGCCGCGACCTCGATGTCGAGCGGATGGTCGCCGAAGCGCAGCGCGAAGCCGATCTTCAGCTTCTTCGGCAAGGTCGTGAGCTTCTTCGTGTAGTCGGTGTCGTCCGGGGGCAGGGCGTAGCCGTCGCGCGGATCGGGCCGGGCGAGGACGTTCATCATCAGCGCGGCGTCGAGCGCGGTCCGTGCCATCGGGCCGGTATTCGACAGGTCGCCGGTCATCGACGGCGGCCAGGCCGGCACGCGGCCGAACGTGGCCTTGAGGCCGATCAGCCCGCTGAAGCTCGCGGGGATGCGCACCGAGCCGCCGCCGTCGGTACCGATGGCGATCGGACCCAGTCCCGCCGCGACCGCGGCACCGGCACCGCCCGAGGAGCCGCCCGGCGTCGTGCCGGTGTTCCAGGGATTGCGTGTGATCCCGTGCAGGGGCGAATCGGTCACGCCCTTGTGCCCGTATTCCGAGCTGGTGCTCTGGGCGAAGACGATCGCGCCGGCCTCGCGCAGCCGCGCCACCGCCGGCGCATCGGCATCGACGGGTGTCTTGTCGGTGAGCTTGCTGCCCATCGAGGCGGGCCAGCCCTTGACCCTTACCAGCTCCTTGATCGACACCGGCACGCCGTCGAGCGGTGAGAAGGGCTCGCCCTTCTTCCAGCGCTTCTCCGAAGCGCGGGCCGCGGCCAAGGCCGCCTTCGCGTCGACATGGCAGAGCGCGTTGATCGTCGTCGCGAGCCGGTCGGCGCGCGCCAGCACGGCCTTCATCGTCTCGACCGGGGACGCCTTGCCCTTGCGGTAGAGTTTGCCGAGTTCGGCGGCACTCGCCTGCGTGAGATCCGTCGTCATGCCGCTTCTCCCGTTCGGGTCGCCGCTTCGCGATACTGGCGGGCGAGCTGTTCGGCCTGGTATTCGGCGGCGAGCGCCTGTTCGGTGCGGCCGACCTGGTGATAAAGCGCGGCCAGCGCGCGCTTGGTCGCGGCCACGCCGGGCCGTTCGCGATCGTCGGCCTGCACGATCGCCAGCGCCGCGTCGTTCCAGCCGGCGCGGCTCAGCGCATCGAGATGGAGGGCGCCGAACAAGGCGCGCTGCGCGATCGAGCCGCCGAGGCTGCGCAGGTAGGGCATCGCCTGACCCATCAGGCGCGCCGCCGCCGGCATGTCGCCCACGGCGTGGGCGGCCAGACCATGCGCCAGCGGCACCACGCAATCGGCCCAGAGCTCGCGCTCGAAGGGCTTCGCGCGGGCGGCGCGGTCCTCGAGGCTCGCCAGCATCTCGGTGACGGCGCTGCGCTTGCCGGCGCGCGCCAGACCGTAGAGATAGTGGACGTCATGGAAGGCGGAGAGATGCTCGCGAACCCGGGGCTTCAGATAGGTCGCAAGATCGGCCCAGCGCGCGCCGACATCGACGCCGCGCAGTTCGAGCCGTGCCAGCAGCGAGACGGCGTTGGCCTGGTCCTCGCAGAACTCCTTCCACACGCCCCAGACGCGCTCGTCATGGAGCGCCAGCGCCTCGTCGGTGCGATCGAGGTCGATCAGGAACAGCGCGAGGTGCCACCAGTTGTGCGTCTGCATGAAGGAGTTGCAGTCGCTCCAGGTGTCGGACACCGAGCTGAGGAAGGCGACGCCCTCCAGCATGCGGCCGCGCGCCTCCAGGCAGTGGGCGATGGCGTGATGGGCCCACGGGTCGTTGCGGTCGAGCGCCAGTCCCCTGCGTGCGGCGGCCTCGGCCTCGTCGAGGCGATTGCACTCTTCGAGGCCAAACGCATACATGCCCCAGACGAAGCGATTATCCGGGTTGGCGGCGAGGAGCTTCTCGCCGACCTCGAGCAGCGTCTCGGCCTCGCCGCGGTTGAAGGCCAGCAGCTGCGCCAGCTTGCCGGCCAGCAGGTCGCGCGGCCATTCGGCGACGATCCTGCGGAACTGTTGCAGGCTGCGGTCGGTGTCACCTCCAACCCAGAATTCGATGGCGCCTAGCCACGCGAATTCGCGGGGGCTCGCGCTTGCCGTCATCTTCTGCGCGCGCGAGAGATGGCGCGTTGCGGCGGCGTGACCCTCGGGCGAGTACATCGAGAGGAAGAGGCTGGCCGCGACCAGCGGCAGCATCGGGCATTTCTCTTCCGCGTCCGCGGCGGCGATGAAGTCGGCGAACCGCTTGCCGAAGCCCAGCCATTCCTGCCTGACGAAATCCAGCGCGGCGACCGCACCCTCGTCGGCATTGCCCAACTCCAACCCTTGCCCGTCCCTCGCCACCCGGCCCCCTTGAATTTGCACGGGATCAGCTTCGCATGCCGCACCTCGGCTGGTCGAGGGGCTAGCTCTTCTTCAGGGCGTCGCGGATACTCCGCACCAACCAAGACGAAAATGCCAAGGGAGTAAAAGATGAAACGCCGCCACCTGCTGGGCTCTGCCGCAGCGCTCACGCTCACAACGGGTCTCGGGCCCTCCATCGCGCGGGCCCAGGCGTATCCCGACAAGCCGATCCGCTTCATCGTGCCCTACGCACCGGGCGGTGCAACCGATACGTCCGCGCGCGTCGCTGCGGAGTATCTGACCAACAAGTTCGGCCAGCAGGTACTCGTGGAAAACAAGCCGGGCGGGGGTACGATCATCGCCACCGAGATCGTCGCCAAGGCGAAACCCGACGGCTACACGATCCTGATGGCGGCGGCTCCCGTTGCCACCAACACGTCGTTCGGCCTCAAGCTGCCCTACGATCCGGTGAAGGATCTCGCGCCGGTCTGCAGCTATGTCGACATGCCGCTGCTGCTCGCCTGCAATCCCAATGCGCCCTACAAGACGATGGCCGAATTCATCGCCTGGGCGAAGGCGCAGACCTCGCCGATCCCCTACGCCTCGGCCGGCAACGCCAGCATGCCGCATCTGTGGGGCGAGCAGCTCAAGATGCAGACCGGCATCAAGCTCGAGCATATCGGCTACAAGGGCAGCGCTGACGCGCTGAAGGACGTGCTGGGCGGCCACGTCATGCTGTTCTCGGATACGCTGCTGCCGGGCGGCCTCGCGGTGAAGGACGGAAGGCTGCGCGGCCTGGTCGTCGCGGCCGCCAAGCGCGTGCCGATGCTCCCCGACGTGCCGACGGTCGCGGAGGTCGGCCTGCCTGCCGACCTGACGGGCGCGGTGTTCTTCGGGGTGATGGCGCCGGGCGGCACGCCGGAGCCGATCGTCGCGAAGCTCAACGCCGCCTTCAACGAGGTGCTGTCCGACCCTGCGACAGCCAAGAAGCTCGTCGACCTCGGCTTCGTCCTGGTGGGCGGCAGCGCCGCCGACTACGGCAAGCGCCTCGCCGCCGAGACGGTGAAGTGGCGCAAGGTCATCGAAGAGGCAAAGATCGCGCCGCCGGCGTGAGCACGGTGCGCAATTCGGGCCGCCTCGCCCAAGTCGTTCACGACTTGGGCGAACCACCCAAAAAACAAAAGATGTTGCCGGTCTTGTTCGCGCAGATATGGCTGCGGCCGTCGGGAGCGAGTTCTCTCAATACGACCTTCGGCGGCACCATCACCCAGCGGCCGTCGAGGAGCGCGTACCAGTTCCCGTCGTCCTTCTGGTAGGCCCGCGTCGGGCGGCAGTCGCCTTCGACGCCGTTGAACGTGCCGTTGCAGCACGAGGCGCCGGTGCCCGGTTGTCTCAGCTTCTCGTACCAGTCGTGACTCTGGGCGTGGCCTTCGCCGTGATGTCCGTCCTGCGCCAGGGCAGAGGTAGCAACGAACGCCGCCATCGTCGCGGCGATCAGCAAATGTCGTGGCATGAGGGCGGCCACCTGATCAAAGTGTCGGCCGAGCCGGCAACGTATTCGAGGCGACGTGCCGTCGCTCAGCCTGAACCGTTGCGCGGAGTCTACATCATCCTGAGACCGGCGACGATGGGGATGAACGCCGGATCGTCGGCCGACAGCATGCCGTGACGCACGAAGAAGTCGATCAACACGAGATTGCAGTTGTATTTGAACTCGGTGGTGTCGCGCACCGTCTCGAACACCCGCTGCACCGGCCACAGCTCGAAGGAGTGGACCTCGCCGTCGTTGGCGCGCGGTGTGAAATCCTGCGGCAGCTCGAGATCGAAGCAGATCATCACGTCGGGCTTCAACTGCCGCCCCGACTGGTTCCAGTAGCCGACGACGCTGACCGCCTTGGCCTGAAGCGCCAGCTCGGGCGGGATCGAGGCTTCCTCGCCGCATTCCTTGACCAGGTTCTCGTGCAGGCCAAGCCCCGCGGGCTGGCCGCCGGCGACCGTATTGTCGAGCTGGCCGGGGAAGGTGGGCTTCTCGAACGAGCGGCGCGGCACCCAGATGTGCAGCCCGTCGGCGCGGCGGACATAGCCCGTCATGTGGGGGCCGCCGGCGCGCACGCCGAACCATGGCACCGCGGACCGCTCCATCGCCATCAGGACGGGCGCGCCCTCCTGCGGACACACGGCGTATTCCTCCTCGCGCCACAGACCCTTGAAGTGGCCGCGCGCGCGCAAGTCGAGCAGGAACGCGCGGACCTCCGCCGTGCGCCTTGCCGGCGAATCGAGGCGAGGGTCGAGATGCCACGTCCCGTCTCGGTGCTCGAACAGGCCGGAACCCTGCACGACCTCCGAGACGAAGTCGCGATGGATGAAGCCCACCCGATGCCCGCCTATGGACCAAGGCTCGAACTGGGTGAGGTCGGCATTGTTGCAGCGGCGGATGTGATCGAGAAAGGACATGAGGCGGGGAGATAGCATAGAGTGCGGCCGATGACCGAAGACGAACTTCAGGCGCGGCTCGAAGCCGTGCTGCCCGCCGCCGACCGCCACGACGTGTTCGTCGAGGAATGCCAGGATCAGGACGTGCGGCTGCGCTTTTCGCCGGCGGCCGGGGCCGGCTGGACGACGGCGGCGCTTCTATCGCTGGTCGACACCTCGCTGCGGGCCACCGCGGGCCTCGACGCGCGCGTGTCGCATCTCAACGTCACGGTGCTGCGGCCCGCCCAGGTCGCCGACGTGATTTCCCTGTCGCGGGTGATCCGTCGCGATGGCGACGCGGCCCACGCCGAGGCTTGGCTGTTCAGCCACGCCGTCGTCGAGCCCATGCTGCACGCGACGGCGACGCTGGTCAGAACGCCTTGGCCATCGTGAAGCGCACGGCCAGCGGCTCGACCGGATGGAAGTGGCGGTCGGCCACGCCGTCGGGCCCTTCGTTCGGCAGACGCGAGCTATAGTAGTAGTCGATCTGGCTGGCCTGCGTGTTCAGCAGGTTGAAGGCGTCGACCTGCAGCTTGAGTCCGCTCTCGAAAACGTAGCCCAGGCGCGCATTGATGATCGAGGTCGGGCCCGACGTGACGCTCGCATCCTCGACCAGCGGGCGCGTTCCGAAGTAGCGCCAGCGCACCGCGCCGAACCAGCCTGTATCGCCACCGAGCGTGATGCCGGCCGAGGCGATGAAGGCGGGCGCGCCCGGGATGAAGTCGCCCGCCGGATCGGGGTTGGTGAAGCGCGCCTGCGTGTAGGCGAGGTCGAGGTCGAGCAGCGCCCACGGCACCGGCCGGTACTGGTTGGTCCATTCGACGCCGATGCGACGGCTCGGGCGGCTGGCCTCGGTCGTGCCGGCATCGCCCACGAACAGCAGCTCGGAATCGAAGTCGAGCACGAACACCGCGAGCGCGGAGTCGAGCCCCTTGATCGCCTGGGTCCGTACACCGACCTCGGCGCCGCGCGAGCGCACCAGCAGCGGCACCGAGGCGACCGGCGTGGTCTTGTCGCCGGGATCGACGGTGATGGTGGCGCCGCGCAGGTCGTTGCTGTGATAGCCGAGGCCTGCATTCACGAAGAACTCGGTCTTGTCGAACGGACCGAAGATGAGGCTGGCCTTGGGGCTGGCCAGGAAGGCCGCGACATTGCCGGAGTTCGCCGCCGTGTCGGAGGCGACGGAACCCATGAACCAGTCGCCGCGGACACCGAGGATCGAGCGCAGCCAGTCGGTCCATTGCAGCGTGTTCCTGGCGTAGACGGCGACGCTGGTCTCGGTCACCTGGTCGTAGCGCACCGTATTGAACGGCGTGCGCTGTTGGGTGTTGAACAGGCCGACGCCGATATTGTCGTAGCGGACCTGCGTGCCGACCGTGGTCTCCGAGGCGAATCCTGCCAGCGAGTGGCGCATCAGGTGGCTGGCGTTGAGGCCCAGGATCATGCGCTTGTCGCTCTGCTGGAACTGGTCGCCGTTCACCGGATCGTCGAGGAAGTAGGTGAAGTTGTTGTAGAGGTTCATCGTCGAATAGATGCCGTAGGCCTCGACCTTCGACGCGGTGCGCTCTTCGCTGCGGCTCCAGCGCATCGACAGCGAATAGCGCTGGGCATCGCCGCCATCGGTCTGGTCGACGCCGCCATAGCGTCCGAGGCTGCCGTCGGCGACCGCCCGCGCTGGAATCTGGTCGGTCGAGTGCCAGGAGTTGGTGTAGGCGAGTGCGGTGATGGCCAGTCCGTTGGCCGTGTCGCCCTCGGCATAGCGCAGGAAGCCGTTGAACTTCTTCAGGTCGTCTCCGACCTGCCAGGGACCGTTGTAGGTCACGATCTCGCCGGCCGCGGTCAATGTGCCGTTGCCCGCCGCCATCGAGCCCGCGGCCAGAGCGCGCCAGTAGCCGAAGCTGCCGCCGGTCGACAGCACGACGGCATTCTCCAGCCGGTTGGCATAGGACAGGCGCAGTGAGCCCGCCGAGGCGAAGTCGCTCTCCTCGGCATAGTAGGGGCCCTTCTTGATGACCATCTGGTCGACCAGTTCGGGGATCAGGAAGTTCAGGTCGGCATAGCCCTGGCCGTGCCCGTGCGTGCGCATGTTGACCGGCATGCCGTCCAACCAGATGGCGAGATCGGTCCCGTGGTCGAGGTTCATGCCGCGCAGGAAATACTGGTTGGCTTTGCCCTCGCCGCTGTGCTGGGAGACGATCAGGCCGGGTACCGCTTCCAGCATCTCGCCGGGCCGCGAGATCGGCCGCGTGTTCAGCGTCTCGCCCGAGACGCGGCGCTCGCTGGCCGAATCGGTCGGCTCGGCTTCCAGCACGCGGGGCGCGGTGACGGTGATGGCCGGAAGCGCGGTCGAGGCGCCGGTATAGCCCTGCGCGGTGGGATTTGGCGCCGCCGGACCGGAGGGTCCCTGTCCAGGCGCCAGGGGCGGCGGCTCGGACGTGGTCTGTGCGACCGCGATGGCCGGCCAGAACACGAGCATAGCCAACAGCGCGGAGGATTTCGTATGCATTATTATAATATTCTGCATACTTCATGCCAGTGCCGCAATGCAGGCGATTGAGTGCGGCCGCCGGCTTGGTGCCTTGAGTTTGTTCAAAGACCTGCCTAAACTTTGCCATGATTGCCAAACAGCCGATTTCACGTTTGCGCTCGATGGCGCTGGCGGTGGCGCTGTTCGCGATCACCCTCGCAATCTTCCAGCCCCTTTCCCACGCGGTCATGCTGCGGATGGGCGGCCTGGAGGCGGCCACCGCCCTGTGGGGTGCTCTCTGCCAGCCTAGTGCCGACACGGGCGAGGGCGAGTCACAGGGACCGGCGAATGCCAAGGTCCACGATTGCTGCTTCGGACTGTCCCATGCACCGGCGCAGGCGCTGCCGTCCGGCGCCTCGATCGAGGTCGAGGTCACCGAGGCGGCCCCGCGCGTCCACCCGGCGCACCATCATCCCTCGACCGGCGCCATTCGTGACGGGCCCAACCAGCCTCGAGCTCCACCACTTCTGAACGACTGACTTCAATCCTTGCATCACGCGCGCCCGCTGGCGCGCGTGATGCATCGCGTCAGCCATTCGAGTGAGTGCCCATGCCGGCGATTCTCAGGGCGATCGATGATCGTCCCGGTGAGGCCTGCCGTCTGTTCGGCAGTCACCCACCCAGCCACTCCGATCATGCTCGCGAGCCGCAGGCGCAAGCCCGCGCGGGCTCATCCATCCATTCGATCCAAGGTGAACTCCCATGCCCCGTAGCGCGATGCGCCGCTATCTGAGACGCTGCCTCTCGGCCCGTCCTCTTCTTGCTCCCGGACTGATGATCCTCGCGATGCCGGCGCTTGCGCAGACGAGCGACAAGCCTTCGGGGACGCCCGTCGAATTTCCGCCCGTGCTTGTTCAGGGAAACGGCATTCCCGTGGAGAATACGACGGCCGGCCCGGTCCAGGGATTTCGCGCTCTGACGGCCAAGTCTTCCACCAGGACCTCGACCCCCATCGAGCAGCTGCCCCAGAACATCAACGTCATTACGCGGTCCCTGATCGACAGCCAGCTCTCGATAACGCTCAGCGACGCGGTGCGGAACGCCAGCAACGTGCAGCCCGTCGACACACGGATGATTGGCAATGTCGAGCAGACACCGGTGAGGATCAGGGGTTTCGGCGCGGAACTCTGGACCGACGGCTTTGCCGGCAACCTGTTCAGCGCGGGCGACCGCGATGGGCTGGTGAATGTCGAGCGCGTCGAGATCCTGAAGGGCCCCAGCGCCGTCGTCTATGGCGGCGGCGCCGGTGCGCCGGTCGGCGGCGTGCTCAACGTCGTCTCGAAGATGCCGACCGACACGGCAAAGTATCAGGTGGGCACGACGTTCGGCAGCTACTGGTACGCCAACCCCTACATCGACGTGAACCAACCCCTGAACGACGAGAAGACGGTGCTGTTCCGCTTCACCTCCGAGTATACCGGGAGCAGTAGCTACATCGACGTTCTGAATTCCCGCCGCTTCAGCGTCAATCCGACGCTTACGCTGACCAACAAGACGGACACGACCCTGACGCTCCAGGGTTTTGTGTCGCAGGCCTACCAGCAGGCTTATCCCGGCCTGCCGGTCAGCGGCACGGTCACGGGAGACTACACCGTCAACCGCAACCTGTATTTCGGCAATCCCAATATCATGCCGAGCTACTCGAAGTTGTATGGCGTGACCGGAACATTGGATCATCGCATCGACGATGTCTGGTCGGTCAACGTCAAGGCGCGGTGGAGCGCCTCGGAGATGCAGCAGAACTCCCAAAGCGCCTTCCTCGACGCCACGGGAACCGGGGGCACGCCGTTGTTTCCGCCGTCGACCTTCGATGTCAACAACATCGAGGTGTACGACCAGCAGCAGGAGATCAGCATCAACCCGACGGTTCAGGCGAAGTTCGCGACGGAGTCGACGAAGAACACGCTGCTGATCGGTGGCGACTTCAGCCGCGTCCGCGACTGGGGGTACATGAACGTCGACACGAATGGCAACGTCTGCTTTCTGATCGGGTTCGGCTGCACGCCCTCCCTCGCCAACCTGCAGAATCCGTCGTTCACGACGCCCTATACCTTCCCTGTGCCGGGAAAGGGAGAAGGTGCTTCGTTCTTCAACTTCAACAACACCTACTTGACGACGGGCTTCTACGCGCAGCTGCAGTCAACGATCAACGAGCGCTTCCATGTTCTGGCCGGGGCCCGTCTGGCGTCGATCGACATGACCTATAACGAGTTTGCGAGCGGCGCCATGGTGACGCGCGTGACCCAGGCGACCCGGCTGCTTCCCCGCGCCGGAATTGTCGTCGATCTGGTCAAGGGGCTATCGCTGTACGGCAGCTATTCCCAGGGTATGAAGTGGGTGCCGTTCTCGCAGACATTCGCCCAGCCGGCGCCCGAGTTTTCCACGCAGTACGAGGCTGGCGTGAAGCTCAACATCAACGATACCCTCACCGGGACGGTGGCGCTCTTCCAGATCGAGCGCACGAACGTCCCGGTCCGGCTGACCGCCGTTTCCGCCGCCCTCACCCAGCAGACTTCGCGCGGCTTCGAAGCCGACTTCCTCTACCAGCCCAATCGCAACTGGAGCGTGCTGGCGAGCTACGGTTACACGAGTGCCTTCTTCGCCGACCCCGCCGGAGCCGGCATTCCGGCGGGCTACCGGCTGCCCTTCGTCCCGGAGCATTCGGGTCGCTTCTGGCTGAACTACCAGTTCGACGAGAGCGTCGCGCCGGGGTTCAGCCTGGGCGCCGGCGTCTATGCGGCCTCGAACCAGTACGTGGATGCGACCAATCTCTGGCAGACCGCCGGCTATTATACGGTCGATGCGAAGATCGGGTACGAGAACGAGAAGTTCCGTGCCGTTCTTTCGGCCAAGAACCTGACGAACAACCAGTATTTCGTTCCGTACAGCTGGCTCGGTGGACAGGTTGCACCGGGAGCGCCGCTCTCGGTCTATGGCCAACTGGCCTTCAAGTTCTGACGGGAGGCTCGCCATGTCTTTGACACGCCGTCAATTCTCCGCCGCGGCCGCCGTTGCCGCGGCGGTCGCTCATTCGCCCAGCGATCTCCTGGCGCAACAGACGGGCGGCGGTGAGCCGTCGCCCGGAGCCGCAAACGGGTCGCCTCACGACATGTCGTCCATGCCCGCCCATTGGATGGGATCGGAGCAGATCGCCTTCCTGATCTATCCGCAATTCACGGCACTCGACATGGTCGGTCCGCATCACATGCTGACGAGCCTGATGGGCGCAAAGGTGCATCTCGTCGCCAGGACGCGCGATCCGGTGCAATGCGACACCGGTCTTTCCGTGATGCCTTCCATGACCTTCGATGAATGTCCGAGCGACCTCGACATCATCTGCGTGCCGGGTGGTTCCACCGGTACGCTCGCGGCGATGGCGGACGACGCGACAATGCTCTTCCTGAAGGACCGCGGCAGCCGGGCGAAGTACGTCACGTCGGTTTGCACCGGTTCGCTGCTCCTGGGGGCGGCCGGGCTGCTCGCCGGATACAGGGCGACGTCGCATTGGGCAACCAGAGGGATCCTGCCGATCTTCGGCGCCAGCCTCGCAGGCGAAAGGGTCGTGGTCGATCGCAACAGGATCACGGGCGGGGGCGTGACGGCGGGCATCGATTTCGGCCTCACTCTCGTGGGGCATCTGCGGGATCGACAGTATGCCGAGGGCGTCCAGCTCATGGCGGAGTACGATCCCAAACCTCCCTATTCGGCAGGCACGCCCGAAAGCGCCCCTGCAGAAGTCAGGGCGATGATCGAAGGCATGTTCATCGATTTCGTCGCCGAAGCCGAGAAGGCGGGCCGCGCCGCATTCGCCAGGTTCGGGAGGCTGTGATGACGCAGGCACTTGTCGGCCAAGCAGCTTGAGCGACACCGGACAACCCGGCTAAACTGCAGCATGACCGCAATGCAGCCAATATCACGTTTGCGCTCGATGGCGCTGACGGTGGCGCTGTTCGCGGTCACGCTCGCCATCTTCCAGCCTCTCTCCCACGCGGTCATGCTGCGCATGGGCGGCCTCGAGGCCGCCACCGCGATGTGGGGAGCCCTGTGCCAGCCCAATGCCGACACGGGTGAGGGCGAGTCGCAGGGACGGGCGAACGCCAGGGTCCACGATTGCTGCTTCGGCCTCGCGCACGCACCGGCGCAAGCGCTGCCATCGGGCGCCTCGATCGAGATCGAGGTCACCGAAGCGGCTGCGTATGTCCACACGGCGCATCATCATCCCTCGACCGGCGCCATCCGCGACGGGCCCAACCAGCCCCGAGCTCCTCCGCTTCCGAACGTCTGACCTTCCGTCCTGCACCGCGCACGCCCGTGGCGTGCGCGCTGTTTCACGTCAGTCATTCAAGGAAGCATCATGTCTTCGACTCTTCGGGCGACCGTTGTCGCCTCCATAGGGCTCGCCTTCGTGCCCTCGATCCTTCGCGCCGAAGAATTGGCACAGAGCCAGGCGCCCACCATGCCGGCGATTACCGTCACCGCGCCCACTGCGTCGCTCACCGTGCCGTCTGCCAAACAGGCGGAGGAGCAGATCAACAAGACGCCCGGCGGCGTCGAGGTCGTGCCGGCGACGCGCTATCTCGACGGTCGTGCCACCACCATGAAGGACATGCTCGAATACACGCCCGGCGTCTGGGCGCAGAGCAAGTATGGCCAGGAGGATTCCAAACTCGTCATCCGCGGGTCCGGCCTGTCGCGCAACTTCCACCTGCGCGGCATCCGTCTCCTGCAGGACGGATCGCCCATCAACCAGGCCGACGGCAGCGGGGATTTCCAGGAGATCGATCCGCTCGCCCAGCAGTATATCGAGGTCTACAAGGGCGCCAATGCGCTGCGCTACGGCGCCGCGACCCTGGGTGGTGCGATCAACTTCGTTTCGCCCACCGGCCGCAGCAACCCGGGCTACGCCGCGCGCTTCTACGGCGGCAGCTACCAGACCTTCGGCGAGCAGGCCGCGGCCGGCTTCAGCGAGGGACCGTGGGATGCCTGGCTGTCCTTCACCAACCTGAGCGGCAACGGCTTTCGTCAGCAGACCAACCAGAGCCTGCAGAGAGTGAATGGCAATGTCGGCGCGCAGATCGGCTCGAACGCTGAGACGCGCTTCTTCCTGTCGGGCAACCAGATCCGGAACCAGATTCCCGGCTCGCTGACCCAGCAGCAATACCTGACCGACCCGCAGCAGGGCCCGCTCGCCAACGTGCTGCAGAATACCCGGCGCGACATCGATTCGTTCCGCTTCGCCAACACCACCGTCATCGACATCGGCGAGGACGCGCTCACCCTGCAGGGCTTCGTGAAGTCGAAGTACCTGTTCCATCCGCTCACCTTCGCGGTGATCGACAACAACCTTCTCGATTGGGGGGTGACGGGCCAGTACAAGGGCAGCCGCTCGGTGGCGGGGCACCGCAACGACTTCGTCCTTGGCGTGAACTACTTCGCCGGGACCAACCGCAACAAGCAGTTCGCCAACAGCTTCGGCGTGCCCGGCGCCTTGACCAACGACAACACCGAGAACTCGACCAGCATCGAGGTCTACGGCGAGAACTGGTTCTACGTGACCCCCGAAGTCTCGGTCGTCACCGGCCTGCAGCTCAACTGGCAGACCCGAGTGCTGATCGACAACTACCTGGTAAACGGCAACGACTCCGGATCGGCTGCCTATTTCGAAGTAAACCCGAAGATCGGCGCCCTCTGGGAGCCGCGCCCGGGCCTGCAGTTCTTTGCAAACGTCTCGCGGGCCTCGGAACCGCCGGCTTGGGCGGAACTGAACCCGAGCGTCGCGCCCGGTTTCGCACCGCTCGCACCGCAGACCTCCTGGACCGCGGAAATCGGCACGCGCGGCACGATCGGTGGCCAGTTCGGCTGGGATCTTTCCATCTACCGGTCCTGGGTGAAGAACGAGCTGCAGCTGCTCGTCGTGCCGGGCTTCGGCGGTTCGGCCATCGCCATCAACATCCCGAACGCGATCCATCAGGGCATAGAACTCGGGTTGAACGGCACGGCCTGGCAGGGCGAAAAGGGTGATCGGCTGACAGGCCGCATGGCGCTGACCGTCGGCGACTACCGCTTCGACAACAATCCGACCTACGGCAACAACCAGCTGCCGGGAGCGCCGCCCTATTACATCCAGGCGGAGGCGCGCTACGCCACGCCGGGCGGCTTCTATGTCAGTCCCAACGTTGAGTGGGTGCCGCAGGGCTACTACGTCGACAACGTCAACAATCCCGCCTTCATGACGTCGCCTTATGCGTTGCTCGGCGTAAAGGCCGGATACACGGGTTACAAGGGGCTCGAATTCTTCGTCGATGCCCGCAACCTCACGAACCAGATGTACGTGTCGAATGTCGGTGTGACCAACACCGCCAACGCGGCCAGCCAGCTCTACAACCCGGGCAGCGGAGCGTCGGTCTACGCCGGAATCCAGGCGCGATTCTGAGTCGGCCGACGACCTGAACGAAGGCCCCGACACGGATCTTCTTGTGGCGGCGGGAGAGCGATCCGCCGCCACTTCGTACACAAACTCATCAAAAGGAGAATTCACATGATTGGACGTCGAATTGCGATCTGCACACTGCTGGTTCTGCCCTGGGCAGCTCCGGCATCGGCTCAGGACTACAAGCTGGGTTCGCTGGAGATCGCGACGCCTTGGACCCGCGCCACTGCGGCCACCGCCAAGAGCGGCGGCGGCTTCGTGACGATCACCAACAAGGGCACGACGGCCGACCGCCTCATTGCCGCCCGCAGCCCGGCATCTCTCAAGGTCGAGATTCACGAGATGAAGATGGACGGGCAGGTCATGCGCATGCGCGAGCTCGCAAATGGCCTCGAGATCCCGCCGGGGGCGACGGTGACGCTGAAGCCCGGCGGCTTCCACATCATGTTCATGGAGCTGAAGGCTCCTCTCGTGAAGGACGCCAAGGTTCCCGTGACGCTCGTCTTCGAGAAGGCGGGAAGCATCGACGTGGACTTCAAGGTCGAGGCCGTAGGCGCTGCCGGCACCGGGCACCAGATGCGATAGGTGCCCGTCGTGCGGCTCGACCGTTCAGCATCACCCGGCGAACTCGCGGAGCCGCTGTCGACAGCGGCGCGACGGGGGATTCTCGCGCTGGTGATCTTCTTCCATGTGGGAGGAGGCTGGGCGCTGACGCAGGTCGAGCCGGTGAAGCTGGTGGTGGGTGACATCGCGCCGATGGAAGTGCGTATGGTGCCGGCGGCGGAGCCGGCGCAGCCCGAGATCGAGGACTCCGAACCGCCGCCGCCGGTCGAGCTGAAGCCGCCGCCGCCGAAGCTGGCGACCATCGTCGAGCCGCCGCCGCCCGACCTGCCGCCGCCGGAGTTCCCGCTGGCCAAGGTCGAGCTGCCACCACCCGACGAACCGCCGCCGCCCGAATTCAAACCGCCGGAAAAGGTCGAGCCCAAACCCAAGCCGCCCGAGCCGAAGCCGGTGCAGCGCAAGCCGCAGCCGGCGCGTCCGGCGGCTCCGGTCGAGGCGGGCCCGCAGCAGGCCGCGCCCGCGGCGCCAGCGGCGCCGCGCACCGTGCAGGCCTCGCAGCTCGGCTGGCTGGTGCAACCCAATCCGGCCTATCCGGCGCGCGCGCGGCGGGCGGGCGATCAGGGCACGGCGACGATCCGCGTGCTGGTCGACGTGACCGGCCGGCCGGCCCAGGTGTCGCTGGTGTCCTCCTCGGGCCATGCCGATCTCGACCAGGCGG
Source organism: Reyranella sp. (assembly GCF_965279625.1). GTDB lineage: Bacteria > Pseudomonadota > Alphaproteobacteria > Reyranellales > Reyranellaceae > Reyranella. The sequence continues at coordinate 1,607,037 of NZ_OZ257251.1, read as the reverse complement.
CGCTGAGTGCCGTCCGCGCGGCGCAGTTCCGACCCTATGTGGAAGGTGGCCTGGCGCAGGCGGTCCTGGTCCACGTTCCGATCAAATTCGTGTTGCAGTAGGAGAGTATCGCATGGGCGACACAACGGCCCTGGGCTTCGGCCATTTCATCGCGCAGGCGGACATCGTCGCCAAGATCCTGCTGGGCGTGCTGGCGGTGATGTCGGCGATCTCCTGGTACCTGATCATCTACAAGGGCATCGGGCAGGTCATCCGGCAGGGGCGCAGCCGCAGGTTCCTGAATTTCTTCTGGAGCGCCACCTCGCTCGAGCAGGTGCAGAACGAGCTCAGCGTCCACGGGGTGCGCGAGCCGTTCGGCCATCTGACGGCGCATTCGCTGCATGCCCAGGCCCATCACGCCAGGTTCGGCGCGGCCAAGCTTGAGGAGGCGGGCAGCGAGACCGAGTTCCTGACCCGCACGATCAAGAAGGTGCTCGACGAGGAGACGACCTCGCTGGAGAACGGCCTCACCATGTTGGCGACGATCGGCGCCACGGCGCCGTTCGTGGGCCTGTTCGGCACGGTGTGGGGCGTCTATCACGCGCTGGTGGCGATCGGCATGTCGGGCTCCGGCATGCTCGACAAGGTGGCGGGCCCGGTGGGCGAGGCGCTGATCATGACCGGCATCGGCCTCGCGGTCGCCCTGCCGGCGGTGATGGGCTACAACTGGCTGACCCGCTCCAACCGCGTGCTGACGGCCAAGCTCGATGCCTTCGCCTTCGAGCTGCTGACCTTCCTGTCGATGGGCCGCGCCCTGCAGGCCGGCCGCAAGCCGGGCGTTCCGCTCGCGGCCGTGACCTGAGGGAGACGGGCAATGGCATTCGGAAGTTTCGAACGCAAGACCTCGTCCCAGCCGATGGCCGAGATCAACATGGTGCCGCTGATCGACGTGGTGCTGGTGCTGCTGGTCATCTTCATCGTGACGGCGCCGCTGCTCACCAACGTGGTGAAGCTCGACCTGCCCAAGGCGACGGCCAACGCCGACCTGCAGAAGCCGGAGAAGATCGAGTTTGCGATCGACGCCCAGGGCTCGCTGTTCTGGGGCGGCGAGCGGGTGACGCGCGAGGAGGCGATGGAGAAGTTCGTCGAGGCCGGCCGCAAGCGGCCGCAGCCGGAAGTCTATCTCCGCGCCGACGCCACCGTGCCCTACCGCTACGTCTCCGAGACCCTGGCCGACGCCTCCAAGGGCGGCCTCTCCAAGATCGCCTTCGTCAGCGAACCGGCGCGCTGAAGTGTCGTCTCGATCGTCTGTTTCATCTCGCAATGCCCGAGTGAGGAACCATGTCTGACCATGTTGCGGGTGGGGCGAAGCGCATCGCTTCCGCCGGTCCCTCGGCGGAGCAGCCCGCCGGCCGCCTGTATGTGAGGCTCTGGCGCTGGCATCTGCTGGCGGCGCTCCTCGTGATCCCGTTCGTGCTCTGGCAGAGCACGACGGGCACGATCTATCTCTGGTCCGAATGGTGGATGGACCAGGCCCACCCCGAACTGCGTTTCGTCCAGCCGGGCACGACGCCGCTGCCGCCCAGCGTGCAGCTCGCCGCGGCGCTGGAGGCCGCGCCCAAGGAATTCTCGGCCAAGGTGACCGGCGGGCACGGCCATGGCGGCGGCGGTGCCCATGACCATGGCGCGATGACGGAGCGGGGCGGGCCGCCGGTGCAGGAGATCATCCTGTCCGACGATCCGCGCCGCAGCACCCAGGTCATGCTGCTGAACGAGAGCGGACTGCCGTATCCGATCTTCGTCGACCCCTATAGTGGGCGGGTGCTGGGCTCGCTGACGGGAAGCCAGTGGCTGCCGGGTTTGACCAAAGCCCTGCATGGCGGTTGGCCGCTGGGCAAGCCGGGGAGCTGGCTGCTCGAACTGGCGGATGGCTGGGCGATCTTCATGATCCTCTCGGGCCTCTATCTCTGGTGGCCGCGACAGCGCGGCTTCCTCGCCGCCCTGCGGCCGCGCTTCGACCGGGGCGCGCGCATGGCGGTGCGCGACCTGCATGCCATCGTCGCCGTCCTCTTCTCCGCCGTGTTCCTTTTCTTCCTGATCAGCGCCCTGCCCTGGACTGCCTTCTGGGGTGGCGAAGTCCTGTCGAGAGTCCAGACGGCGCTCAATCAGAAGGGCACCGCCGGCTTCTCGCCGGGCGGCGCCTCGGCGCGACAGATGGAGGCGGCGCAGAAGCCGATCGACGATCTCGTCACCGAGGCGCGGGCCCGCGGCATCAGCCAGGCGCTCAGCGTGCGACTGGCGCCGTGGCCGGGCGCGCCGCTCTACGTCAGCAACCGCAACGGTCCGCCCTCCGCCGACCGCGTGATCCTGGGCAACCCGAAGACGGGCGAGGTGACGCGCGATGCGTTGCGCGCCGACCAGCCGGTGATCCCGCGGATGGTGGGCTTCGGCATCCATGTCCACCAGGGCGACTTCGGCCTGTGGAATCTCTGGATGAACACGGCCTTCGCCCTGTCGCTCGTCTGGCTCACCGTCTCCGGTGTCGCCTCGTGGTGGATGCGCCGGCCGCGGGGCAGCCTGGGCGTTCCGCGAAAGGTCGCACTGCGCTGGCCGCGGGCGCTGATCGCCACCGCGGCCGCGATGTGTCTCCTGCTGCCGATCTTCGGCGCTTCGGTCCTGCTGCTGCTCGGGCTCGAACGTCTGTTGGTGCATCGTGGGAAGCCTGCCTGATATCATCCCCTCCGGTGCGACAGGTCGCGAAGCGGAGGTTTGTGAGATGCAGCGGGTCACCCTGTCGGTCGACGACGATCTCCTGGCGACGCTCGATCGCCATATGAAGAAGCACCGCTATGCCAGCCGCTCCGAGGCGTTGCGCGACATTCTGCGCGACGCGGCGGCGCGCGAGGCGCTCGATGCCGGTCCCGCGGGCAAGGAGGAGGGCTTCTGCATCGCGACGCTCGCCTATGTCTACGACCACGAGACGCGCGATCTCGGGCGGCGCCTGACCCAGGCCCAGCACAAGCATCATGATCTGCAGGTGGCCACCTTGCATGTCCATCTCGATCACGATTCCTGCCTGGAAGTGTCGGTGCTGCGAGGCCCGGTCAAGGCGGTGCGGGCGATGGCCGACGAGACGGTGAGCCAGCGCGGCGTGCGCCATGGCCAGCTCCATCTCGTGCCGGCGGAACTCGACACCAAGCGCCACAGCCACGGCGGGCGCGGTGGCGGCGGCCACGACCACATTCACGCCTAGGCTTTTCGTTAGGCAGCCGGGTAGGGCGCGAAGCGGCTGCGGTTCTCGTCGATCGTCAGGGCGCGGCCGATCGGCGGAAAGGCGCGCTGCGGGCAGGACGGCCGCTCGCACACGCGACAGCCGGCGCCGATGGGCGTGGCACTGGCGGCATCACCGAGATCGAGCCCCTTGGAGTAGACGAGGCGCGCGGCATGGCGCAGGTCGCAGCCCAGGCCGATCGAGAAACTCTTGCCGGGAGCGCCGTACTCGCCATGGCCGCGTTGCACCGTGCGGGCGATCCAGAGATAGGTGCGACCGTCGGGCATCTGCGCGAGCTGCGTCAGGATGCGGCCGGGATGGGCGAAGGCCTCGTGCACGTTCCATAGCGGGCATGAGCCGCCGACGCGCGAAAAGTGGAAGTCGGTCGCCGACTGGCGCTTGGAGATGTTGCCGGCCCGGTCGACCCTCACGAAGAAGAACGGCACGCCGCGCGCCGAGGGACGCTGCAGCGTACTGAGCCGGTGGCAGATCGTCTCGTAGCCGACGCCGAACCAGCGACCCAGCCGTTCGATGTCGTAGCGCACCGTCTCGGCGGCCTGCAGAAACGGACCGTAGGGCAGCAACAGCGCACCGGCGAAATAGTTGGCGAGACCGATGCGGGCGAGGGCCTTCGCCTCGTTCCCCTCGAAGGCGGCCTCGTCGACCAGACGGCGCAGCAGCTCGTCGACTTCCAGGAAGGCGAGCTGGGTCGCCATCTGGAAGGCCTGCTGGCCCGGTCGCAGATGCGCCGACAGGTGCAGCACGCGCGCTGCCTTGTCGTAGCGGCGCTGGACGCCCGAAGGCTCATCGCCGGAGTCGCGGGCGATCCGCACACCGTGGCGGCGCGCCATGTAGTCGATCAGCCCGGCGTTGAAATTGCCGACGGAAAGCCCGGCCGCTTCGTAGAGGCGCTCGGCCGCGTCATCGAGTTCGGCGACGTGATTGTGTCGCGCATAGAAGAAGTCGCGCACCTGCTCGAAGGGCATCGGCATCGATTGTGACTCCGGTCGCTCATCGCCGAGGCGCGTGGCCATCGCGTCGGCGCGTTCTGCTTCGCTGCGGTAGCGGCGGTGGAGATTGACCAGCGCCTGTCCGATCGCGGGCATGCCGGCCGCCAGTTCGCGGATCTCCGCCAATGGCACGGTTTCACCGGGCTGGGCCTCGGACAGCGCGTCGCGCAGATCCGAGATCAGCCGCGCCTCGTCATTGTCCGAGAAGAGCTGCACGTCGATGCCGAACACCGAATTGATCTTGAGCAGCACCGGCACGGTGAGCGGCCGCTGGTTCTTCTCGAGCTGGCTGAGGTAGCTGGTCGACAGGCCGAGCGCGTCGGCAAGGGCCGCCTGCGTCATGCGGCGTTCCTCGCGCAGCGCCCGCAGCCGCACCCCCATGAATGTCTTGCGCATTCTGCCTCGTGTCGTGTTTGCAAGGTTTGCAAGTCAGCGCTCAGACGTCCGCAAAAGATCGCAAATTCAGCAATATCCGCGGCCCTTCATCTTGCAGATATTGCGGACATCCAGCTCGATTGCAAGGCCGGCCCACCGCGTTTCCAGCGGGTCCGGTCGCGACGCCAGTCCCCGATCACTCTTCGACAGAGGAAGCCGCTTCGTGAAGCTCCACAGCGTCCGCACCTACAAGTCCGCCGAAAGCCTGCCGCGCGAACGGCAGCTTGCCTGGAAGATCGCCGAGGTCGCGGTCGATCCGGTGCCGATCGCGGATGAGGTGGTCGAGATGATCGGCAGCCGCATCATCGACAATGCGGCGGTCGCCGCGGCGTCGCTCAACCGTCCGCCGATCGTGAGTGCGCGGGCGCAGGCCAGGGCCCATACCGGCAAGCCGGGCGCCGCCCTGTTCGGCGTGTCGAGCTTCCCGTCGCGCCGCGTTTCGCCGGAGTGGGCCGCCTGGGCCAACGGTGTGGCGGTGCGCGAACTCGACTATCACGACACGTTCCTGGCGGCGGACTATTCGCACCCCGGCGACAACATCCCGCCGGTGCTCGCCGTCGCCCAGCATTGTGGCCTCGACGGTGCGGCGCTCGTGCGCGGCCTGGCCGCCGCCTACGAGATCCAGGTCGACCTCGTAAAGGGCATCTGCCTGCACGAGCACAAGATCGATCACATCGCCCATCTTGGACCGTCGGCCGCCGCCGGTATCGGCGCGGCACTCGGCCTGCCGGTGGAGATCGTCTATCAGGCCGTTCAGCAGGCGCTGCATGTGACGACGACGACGCGCCAGTCGCGCAAGGGCGAGATTTCGAGCTGGAAGGCCTATGCGCCGGCCTTCGCGGGCAAGATGGCGGTCGAGGCCGTAGATCGCGCGATGCGCGGCGAGGGCGCGCCGTCGCCGGCCTACGAGGGCGAGGACGGCTTCATCGCCTGGCTGCTCGGCGGTCCGAAGGCGGAATACTTCGTGCCACTGCCCGAGAGGGGCGAGGCCAAGCGCGCGATCCTCGACACCTACACCAAGGAGCACTCGGCCGAATACCAGAGCCAGGCGCTCATCGATCTGGCGCGGCGCATGGGTCCGAAGATCGGCGATCTCTCGAAGGTCCGCAGCATCGTCATCCGCACCAGTCATCACACGCACCATGTGATCGGCACCGGCGCCAACGATCCGCAGAAGATGGACCCGACGGCCAGCCGCGAAACGCTCGACCACTCGATCATGTACATCTTCGCCGTCGCCCTGCAGGACGGCGGCTGGCACCATGAGCGCTCCTACGCGCCCGAGCGCGCGCAACGGCCCGACACGGTGGCGCTGTGGCGCAGGATCAGCACCGTTGAAGGTCCCGAGTGGACCGAGCGCTATCACTCAACCGATCCGGCGCGGAAGGCGTTCGGCGGCCATGTGCAGGTGACGCTCGACGATGGCCGCGTGATTGCCGACGAGATCGCGGTCGCCGACGCCCATCCGCTGGGTGCCCATCCGTGGCGTCGACCCGACTATGTCACGAAGTTCCGCACCCTGGCCGAAGGCATCGTGGCCGAGGCCGAGCAGAAGCGATTTCTGCAGGCGGTCGAGCGGCTGCCTGAACTGAAAGCCGACGAGCTCTGCCAGCTCAACTTCGTCGTCAGTCCCGACCATCTCGCCGCGCCGACCGCACGCGGTCTCTTCGAAGCCAGCGAATAAGGAGGCCACAATGTCCAATCCCACGCCGGCCAAGCCAGGCCCCAAGAAGTCCGTCGCCCTGTCCGGTGTCGAAGCGGGCTCGACCGCGCTCTGCACCGTCGGCCGCAGCGGCAACGACCTGCATTATCGCGGCTACGACATTCTCGACATCGCCGAGCGCTGCACCTTCGAGGAGATCGCGCACTTGCTCGTGCACGGCACCCTGCCGACCGAGGTCCAGCTCGCATCCTACAAGACCAAGCTGCGGTCGCTGCGCGGCCTGCCGGCGGCGGTGAAGCGCACGCTCGAAGCGATCCCCGCGGCGGCTCATCCAATGGACGTGATGCGCTCGGGCGTGTCGGCCCTGGGCTGCGTATTGCCGGAGGCGGCCGACCACAATCATCCCGGGGCCCGCGACATCGCCGACCGGCTGATGGCGTCCCTGGGTTCGATGCTGCTCTACTGGCACCACTACGCCCACAACGGCCGCAGCATAGACGTCGAGACCGACGACGACGGCATCGCCGCGCACTTCCTGCACCTGCTTCACGGCCAGGCGCCGAGTGCGAGCCATGTCCGGGCCATGGACACGTCGCTGATCCTCTACGCCGAGCACGAGTTCAATGCGTCGACCTTCACCGCGCGCTCGATCGCCGGCACGGGCGCTGATGTCTACTCCGCAGTGACCGGTGCGATCGGCGCGCTGCGGGGCCCCAAGCATGGCGGCGCCAACGAGGTCGCCTTCGAGATCCAGCAACGCTACGAGGATCCCGACGCGGCCGAGGCGGATATCCGGCGGCGCGTGGCGGCGAGGGAGGTCGTGATCGGCTTCGGGCATCCGGTCTATACGATCGCCGATCCGCGCAACGAGGTGATCAAGCGGGTCGCCCGGCAGCTCGGCGACGAGGCCGGCACCAGCCGCATGTACGACATCGCCGACCGCATCGAAGCGGTGATGGGCGAGACCAAGAAGATGTTCGCCAACCTCGACTGGTTCAGCGCCGTCTCCTATCACCTGATGGGTGTGCCGACGGCGATGTTCACGCCGCTGTTCGTGATCGCGCGGACCTCGGGCTGGTGCGCGCACATCATCGAACAACGCATCGACAACAAGATCATCCGCCCGGCGGCGCACTATACGGGACCGGAGAACCGTGCCTTCGTGCCGCTGCTCCAGCGCGGCAAGCAAGCGCCTGCGCGCGCGGCCTGAACGCCATGCCGTATCTCGTTGCCAAGGACCTGCCGTCCGAACCGGCGGGCAGCCGCTTTCGCACTCTGCTCGACCGCCCCGCGATCCTGCGGATGCCCGGCGCCCATAACGGCATGGCCGCGCTGCAGGCCAAGGCCGCCGGGTTCGAGGCGCTCTATCTCTCGGGGGCGGCCATGACCGCGTCGATGGGATTGCCGGATCTCGGCATCCTCACGGTCGAGGACGTGTGCTTCTTCATCCGCCAGATCGCGCGATCGAGCGGGCTGCCTCTGCTGGTCGACGGCGACACGGGCTACGGCGAGGCGTTGAACGTGATGCACATGGTGCGGGCGTTCGAGGAGGCGGGCGCCGCGGCGGTCCATATCGAGGACCAGGTGCTGCCCAAGAAGTGCGGCCACCTCAACGACAAGAAGCTCGTCAGCGCGCACGACATGGCGGCCAAGGTCGCGGCGGCGGCCAAGGCCCGGCGGCATCTCCAGGTGATCGCGCGCACCGACGCCCATGCCAGCGAAGGCATGGAGGGCGCCGTTGCGCGGGCCAAGCTCTACATCCAGGCCGGCGCCGACGCGATCTTTCCCGAGGCGCTGACCACGGCCGACATGTGCCGCGACTTTGCCAGGGCGCTGCCGGGCGTGAAGCTGCTCGCGAACATGACGGAGTTCGGCCGCACGCCGTTCTTCACGGCGGCCGAGTTCGAAGCGATGGGCTACGCCATGGTCATATGGCCGGTGTCCTCGTTGCGCGTCGCCAACAAGGCGCAGGAGCGGCTGTACGCCGTCCTCCGGCGCGACGGCGGCACGCAGGCGGCCCTGGGCGACATGCAGACCCGCGCCGAACTCTACGCCGCCATCGACCTCGCGGCTTACGAGGCGCTCGACGCCTCGATCGTCCAGACCGTCCTTCCTTCCGCGCACGGCCGCAACGCGCTCGACGCGAGCCGCTGACCGCGCTTGCCCACCCCCAAAAGGAGTAATCGAATGTCCGTCCTCGTCAGCACGCTTGGATTCCCCCGTATCGGTCCCCGCCGCGAGCTGAAGCAGGCGCTGGAAAGCCACTGGTCCGGCAAGACGACGGAGGCGGCCTTGCTGGAGAGCGCCGCGTCGCTGCGGGCCGCTGCCTGGTCGCGCCAGAAGGCGGCGGGCGTCGATCACATCCCGAGCAACGACTTTTCCCTCTATGACCACGTGCTCGACACCAGCGTGATGGTCGGCGCGATTCCGGAGATCTACGGCTGGAAGGGCGGCCCCGTGCCGCTCGAGACCTGTTTCGCCATGGCGCGCGGCAGCCACGGCAAGGCCGGTGATGCCTGCGCCGCCCACGGTCATCGATCGGCTGCGCACGGCCTGCCCGCGCTGGAAATGACCAAGTGGTTCGATACGAACTATCACTACATGGTGCCCGAGTTCGGTCGCGGCCAGACCTTCAGCCTGGGTTCGACCAAGCCGGTCGACGAGTTCCTCGAAGCGAAGAGACTCGGCATCCATACGCGCCCGGTTCTGGTCGGGCCCGTCACCTACCTGCTGCTGGGCAAGAGCAAGGACCCGTCGCTCCATCCGCTGGCCCTGCTGCGCAACCTCCTGCCGGTCTATGTCGAAGTCCTGCACAGGCTCCACAGCGCTGGCGCCGACTGGGTGCAGATCGACGAACCCGCGCTCGTCCTCGACATCGACGACGCGACTCGGACGGCCTTCGAAACGACCTACGCCACCCTTGCCTCCGAGGTGCCGGGCCTGAAGCTGATGCTTGCGACCTATTTCGGCGCACTGGGCGACAATCTGGGCGTCGCCGTGAAGCTGCCGGTCGCGGGCCTGCACATCGACCTGGTGCGCGCCCCCGAGCAGCTTGCCCCCGTGCTCGATGCTGCGCCGAAGGACCTCGTCCTGTCGCTCGGCCTGATCGACGGGCGCAACGTGTGGCGCGCCGATCTCGAGCCGCTGCTGGCCCGGAGCGAAGCGGCGATCAGGCAGCGAGGCGCCGACAGGATCATTCTCGCGCCGTCCTCTTCGCTGCTGCATGTGCCGGTCGACCTCGCGCAGGAAGAGGGCATGGACGACGATCTCAGGAACTGGCTGGCCTTCGCTGCCCAGAAAGTCGACGAGCTCGCGATCCTGGGCCGTGCGCTCAACGAAGGCCGCGACGCCGTCCAGGACGCGCTGGTGGCGTCGAGCTGGGCTGCCGGGGCGCGCCGGGTCTCTACCAAGATCCACGATCCGGCCGTGCGGATGCGCCTGGCCGCGGTCACGCCTGCCATGGCCCGCCGGCCGGGCGGGTTCGGGGAGCGGCGCGTGCTGCAGCGCCAGCAACTCGACCTGCCGGCCTTCCCGACGACGACCATCGGCTCCTTTCCGCAGACCGAGGGTGTGCGCAAGGCGCGCTCGGCTCATGCCAAGGGCGCTCTCGGCGACACCGAGTACCAGGAGTACCTGCGACGGGAGACCGAGACCGCCGTGCGCTGGCAGGAGGAGATCGGCATCGACGTGCTGGTTCATGGCGAGTTCGAGCGAAACGACATGGTGCAGTATTTCGGCGAACAACTCGCGGGCTACGCCTTCACTCGGCACGGCTGGGTGCAGAGCTACGGCTCGCGCTATGTCCGGCCGCCGATCATCTTCGGTGATGTTTCACGCCCGGAACCCATGACGGTCGAGTGGTCGAGCTATGCCCAGTCCCTGACGAAGAAGCCGATGAAGGGCATGCTGACCGGCCCGGTGACGATGCTGCAATGGTCGTTCGTGCGCGACGACATCCCCCGCTCGGAGACCTGCCGGCAGATCGCGCTGGCCCTGCGCGACGAAGTCGTCGATCTCGAAGCCGCTGGCATCCGCGTGATCCAGATCGACGAGCCCGCCATCCGCGAGGGCCTGCCGCTGCGCAAGGCCGAGTGGAAGGCCTATCTCGACTGGGCGGTCGAGTGCTTCCGTCTCTCGGCCTCGGGAGTGGGGGACCGGACGCAGATCCACACGCACATGTGTTACTCGGAGTTCAACGACATCATCGACTCGATCGGCGCCATGGACGCCGACGTCATCTCGATCGAGACGGCGCGCTCGAAGATGGAGTTGCTCGAGGCCTTCACGAGCTACCGCTATCCCAACGAGATCGGACCGGGCGTGTACGACATCCATGCGCCGCGGCTGCCGCCGGTCGAGGAGATGGCGGCGCTGCTCGTCAAGGCGAGGGAGCGGCTGTCGCCCGACCAGATCTGGGTCAATCCCGACTGCGGCCTGAAGACCCGCCGCTGGGAAGAGGTGAAACCCGCGCTGGTCAACATGGTCGAGGCCGCGAAGAGACTGCGCGCGACGGCCTGAGGCTCATGTCGCTCTCCGGCGACTGCATCTTCCTCCGTGGCATCGAAGTCAGCGCGTGCCACGGCGTGCTTCCGGAGGAGAGGACGCGGCCGCAGCGCTTCGTCATCGACGCCGAGGTCTGGCTTGAGGCCGATGACTACGCGCGCAGCGACGACTACCGGCGGGCCGTTTGCTACGGCGCGATCCTCGACACGATTGTCGAGGTCGTCGGCGGTCCGCACATGTCCCTGATCGAGGCGCTGGCGCTTGCCATCGTGGAGGAGCTGCTGCGGCGCTTCCGGCCGATCGACGCGGTGCGGATCACGGTCCACAAGCCCGAAGCGCCGTTGCGCGGCAAATTCGCCGACGTCGGCGTGGTCCTGATGCGGCGGCGTTCGGTACGGCGCTAGGAAATCCGTCGCCCTGAGCGAAGCCGCTCGAAGAGCGGCGCAGTCGAAGGGCCTCTTTTCCGACGCGTGGTGTCTCGAAACGAAAAGAGGTCCTTCGACTGCGCGACGGAGCCTGCCCCGAGGTCTTCCGAGGGGGCGCTTCGCTCAGCAACCATTAAGAATGCACTATGCGGGGACGCGGCGAGATGAGATCCACGGGGTGCCGCGGGCGACGACGGCGTTGACCTGGATGAGCATCTTGCGCGCACAGGCGATCATGATCTTACGATGGGGTTTGCCGGCGGTCTTCAGGCGTTGATACAGCGCCTTGATGGACGGATTCCAGCGGAAGGCTGCCGCGAGGCTGGCGGCATAGAGCGCGCGACGCACCCGATCGCGGCCGCCGCCGATGCGGCTCTGGCCTCTCCATTTGCCCGACTGCCGCACGAAGGGAGCCAGCCCCGCCAGGGAGACAATCGGTTCACGCTCGAGACGCCCGAGTTCGGGCAGCAGCAGCAGCAGGCTGAGCGCGGTGCGCTCGCCGACCCCGTCGACGCTCTGGATCAGTTGCAGCCGGGCCAGCAGGTCAGGCTCGGCGGCGATGCTCTTCATCAGCAGGATCCGCTCTGCCGCCTCGCGCCGTTCCAGCCGCTCGACCTCCCGGCGCAGGAAGCGGCGCACATGCGCCAGATGCGCGGCCTCCAGGCGCGTCTTGGCCCGCACCACGTCGTCCTCCAGCTGCTCGATCAGCCGCAGATGCTCGGCAAGGGGAACCAGCCGCGCATCCGAAGCCTCGTGCACCTTGTCGAGCAACGCCGCGCAGGTGGCGATCAGCGCCGCATCCAGTGGGTCACTCTTGGCCCGGCGCAGGCGGTATTGCGCGAACGCCCGGACCTGTAGGGGCTGCAATACCGCTACTTCGAAGCCGGCCTCGCGCAACGTGCCAGTCACTTCCTGCGAGTACGAACCGGTGGATTCCAGACCGACCCGCACGACCTGCGCCGCGCGGAGCCATTGGATCAGCTGGTGATGGCCGGCCGCACTGTTGTCGAACGCCATGCGGTCTGCCGCGCCGTGCAGCGCCACGTCCAGCCGCGCCTTGCCGATGTCGATCCCGGCTACGACCATGCTAACATCGCTCATCTTCGTCCATCCTGCCTCGTCTTCGAACCTGGAGTTCGGGCAACCATCCGGATCGGGTGAAGAGGCCGGCCGCGATCTTGCTGAGCTCATCCCCCAAAGGGATCAGACGACGTCGATCCGACGACCGGCCGCGCGGGCCCGGATGGCCATCCGGGCCCGCGCGCTCCTTGCGAAGCGTCTAAAGGCTAGCCGTTTTTGCTAAGACGAGGACGACGCGCTATTTTTACGCCGCTTCCTTCCACGCCTTGTCGACCACGGCCACCACGTCGCGCATGATCTGCGTGAGGTCGAAGTCCTTGGGCGTGTAGACGCGCGACACGCCGGCGGCGATCAGGGCTTCGGCGTCGGCGGGCGGGATGATGCCGCCGACCACGACCGGCACGTCGCCGATGCCGGCTTCGCGCATTCCCTTCAGCACGTCGCCGACCAGCGAGACGTGGCCCCCGGACAGGATCGACAGACCCACGACGTGCACGCTCTCCTCGAGCGCGGCGTTGACGATGCGCTCGGGCGTGAGGCGGATGCCCTCGTAGACGACTTCCATGCCGCAGTCGCGGGCGCGCACGGCGATCTGCTCGGCGCCGTTGGAATGGCCGTCGAGGCCGGGCTTGCCGACCAGCATCTTGATGCGGCGGCCGAGGCGGCGCGAGACGGCATCGACCTCGCGGCGCGTTACTTCGAGGCGGCCGTCGGTGACGCCCGCGGCGCGCGCCACGCCGGTGGGAGCGCGATATTCGCCGAACACGCCGCGCAGCGCCTCGGTCCATTCGCCGGTGGTGACGCCGGCCTTGGCGCAGTCGATCGACGCCGGCATGACGTTGCGATCTTCCTTGGTCGCGGCGACCAGCTCGGCGAGCGCAGCCTTCACCGCCGCACCGTCACGCGTCGCCCGCCAGGCGTTCAGCCGCTCGATCTGGCCGCGCTCGACCGAATCGTCGACCGTCATGATCGACTCCTGGCCACCGCCGAGCGGCGAGGGTGCGCCCTCGGTGTAGGCGTTGACGCCGACCACGGTCTGCTCGCCCGATTCGATGGCGGCGAGCCGCTTCAGGTTGGATTCGACCAGGCGCTGCTTCATGTAGGCGGCCTCGATGGCTGCCACGGCGCCGCCCATGTCGGCGATGCGGCCCATCTCGGCCAGCGCCTCCTGCTTCAGCGCCTCGACGCGGGCCGCGATCTCCTTGCTGCCGTCGAAGATGTCGCCGTATTCGAGCAGGTCGGTCTCGAAGGCCACGATCTGCTGCAGGCGCAGCGACCATTGCTGGTCCCAGGGCCGCGGCAGGCCGAGCGCCTCGTTCCAGGCGGGGAGCTGCACCGAGCGGGCGCGGGCGTTCTTGCTCATCACCACGGCCAGCATCTCGAGCAGGATGCGATAGACGTTGTTCTCGGGCTGCTGCTCGGTGAGGCCGAGCGAGTTCACCTGCACGCCGTAGCGGAACAGGCGCTGCTTGGGATCGGCGATGCCATAGCGGTTGAGCGTGATGTCTTCCCACATCTCCGCGAACGCCCGCATCTTGCACATCTCGGTGATGAAGCGGATGCCGGCATTCACGAAGAAGGAGATGCGGCCCACCACCTTGGGGAAGTCGGCGTCGGGCACCTGGCCGCGGGCCTTGACCGCGTCGAGCACGGCGATGGCGTTGACCAGCGCGAAGGCCAGCTCCTGCACCGGCGTCGCGCCGGCCTCCTGCAGGTGATAGCTGCAGACGTTCATCGGGTTCCACTTGGGAACCTCGCGATAGGTGAAGCCGATCGTGTCGGCCGTCAGTCTCAGCGACGGCTCGGGCGGGAAGATGTAGGTCCCGCGCGAGAGATATTCCTTGATGATGTCGTTCTGGGTCGTGCCCTGCAGCTTCGACCGGTCGACGCCCTGCGCCTCGGCGGTCGCGATGTACAGCGAGAGCAGCCAGGCGGCCGGCGCGTTGATGGTCATCGACGTGTTCATCCGGTCGAGCGGGATGCCGTCGAACAGGGTGCGCATGTCGCCGAGATGCGAAATCGGCACGCCCACCTTGCCGACCTCGCCCTTGGCCAGCACATGGTCGCTGTCGTAGCCGGTCTGCGTCGGCAGATCGAAGGCGACGCTGAGGCCGGTCTGGCCGCGCGCGAGGTTGGTGCGGTACAGCTCGTTCGACTTCTCGGCCGTGGAGTGGCCGGCATAGGTGCGAATGAGCCAGGGCTTGTCGCGGTTCGGGATTGTCATGTGTGGCGATTCGCAGTGCTGTTGACGTAGACTTGGGTACACCAGATCATGCTGCGTCGCAGCATCGAAGATTTTGCAACGCGGCGGAAGGGAAAAGAGGGGATTTGAGCGACGCGTCTTCCCCTTGGGGTCAGACGGCTGGCCAGACGCCGCCGGGACCCTCCAGCCCCACAGCCGTCCCCGGTACGCCCTGGAGTCACGATATGACCCCCAGCCGGCCGGTCTATGATGGGCGGCTGGGCGAACTCTACGCCATCTACCTGCGCCATCTCGCGATGATGCTGGTGACTCTGGGTTGGTCGCGCTTCTGGGGCCGCACCCGTATCCGGCGCTATGTCTGGAACCATCTCTCGGTGCTGGGCGACCGGTTCGAGTATCGCGGCCGCGGCCGGGAGCTGCTGATCGGCTTCCTGCTGGCGCTGCTGCTGGTCGCCGCCTGGTCCGGCCTCATGTACCTGGTGTGGCTGTACGTCTTCCACCAGAAGCCGTTCGCCACTTTCGGGCTGTTCGACCTGTTCTCGCTGTCGGTCGTGCTGATCGGCTTTCCCTTGGCCTATGTCGGCCACTATGCCGGTCTGCGCTACAAGCTCTCGCGCACGCGCTGGCGCGGCATCCGCTGCGGCATGGCGGGCTCGGCCTGGGCCTACGGCGCCATCGCGACCTTCCTGCAATTCGCCAATGCCATGACGGGCTACCTGCTGACGCCCGTCGTGTCGGTGAACCTGGCACGCCCGCGCATCGTCAACACGCGGGTCGGCACCCAGGGCTTCGCCTTCGCGGGCCGCGCGGGCGACATTTACGGCCGCTATCTCGGCTACTATTTCCTGAACATCGTGGCCTGGGTCGCCGCGGCCGTCGTCACCTTCATGGCGGTCGGCGGCACGCTCGAGGGTCTGGGTTTCTCCGCCGACGACTTCCTGAAGCTGTTCGCCCATCCCAGCCTGCGCACCGTGGCCGTGGTGCTGCTCATCGCCTTCGGTGCCTATATCCTGTTCGGCCTGCTCATCCTGCCGCTGCGCTGCTGGTGGCAGGCCTATCTGATGCGCTACCTCGTGACCCACTCCCGCGCCGGCAACGTGCTGTTCGCCACCGCCATCTCGACCTGGCAGATGTGGGGGTTCCTGGTTCTTAACTACCTGATCGTGCTGCTGACCCTGGGCATCGGATGGCCGTGGGTGATGCACCGCACGATGAAGCTGATCGCAGGCCAACTCTGGATCTACGGCGCGCCCGAGGGCAGCGAAATCCGGCAGCCGACCGATCTCGGCCCGACCTATGGCGAGGGCCTGCTCGACATGTTCGACGTGAGCGGGGTCTGACGATGGCGGCCCGCTATTATGACGGCGTCACCGCCGACGTGCAGGAAGTGACCTTGAAGGTCACCAGCCAGGAACTGCTCATCTCCCGTTCGGAAGACTCCGGCCTCGTGGCGCGCTGGCCGGTCGCCGACGTGTCCGTGCTGGGCGATTCGCACCATGAGGCCGTGCCGCCGCTGGCGCTGCGCGGCAGCGAGGCGCGTCTGGTGGTCGAGGATCCAGCCTGGCGGGCGCAGCTCGTCTCGCTGGTGCCCGCGCTGAAGCCGCTGGCGCTCGAACCCGTGAAGGTCGTGCCGCGCCTCGGCGCCTATTCGCTGGCGATCGTCGCGCTGGTCGGCCTGTTCTGGAGCGTGGTCGAGTACGGCACCGGCTATGCCGCACCGCTGATGCCTTACTCGTGGCAGGTGAAGCTGGGCGAGACGGTGCTCGACGAGATCACGGCCGATGAGGAAGTCTGCACCGGCAACGCGGGCCTCGCCGCGATCAACCGCCTGGCCAACGATCTGGCAAAGGAAGCAGGCTACCCGCACGAGGTCACGGTACACGTGGTGAAGGGTAAGTTGGTCAACGCTTTCACCCTGCCGGGCGGGATACTCGTTTTCTATTCGGCGCTGATCGACGACGCGAGCAGCACGCAGGTCGCGGGCGTGCTGGCGCACGAAATTGGCCATGTCGTGCATTTTCATCCGACCAAGGGTGTGATCCGTGCCTTCGGCATCGACATGCTGATCAAGCTGCTGACCGGCGGTTACTCCGATGTCTTGACCACGGTCGGCAGCGGCGGCACCACATTGCTGGCCATGCGCAACGGCCGCGCCTTCGAGCGGGAGGCCGACGAGACCGGCGTGCACCTGCTCGAGCAACGTGGCCTCCGCGCCGATGGCGTCTCGACGTTCTTCGAGAAGATGATGAAGGAGAAACCCGACGATGCCGCCAGCGCCGCCGGCATCTGGTCGAGCCATCCGCCGACGCAGGAGCGCATCGCTGCGACCAAGCGGCCGCCGAACGGCAAGCTGCCCTTCACGCCGGCCGAATGGCAGGCGCTCCGGAACGTCTGCAAATAGCAGATCGTTCGCGCTCAGCCCGTTCGGATCAGTCGAATTTCCACCTCGCGCTCCACGTACTTCCATTCCTCGCTCGCGCGCAGTTCGACCAGGAGGGCGTCGAACGCCGCCTCGTGCTCGGGCGCGAACTCGAACCAGGTGAGGAAGTCGAAGGGCTCGCCGAGGTCGCGGGCGTGGTGGAGGCGGCGCGCCACCGCCGGCAGGTACTTCATCGACAGGGCGATGTGGCGCGATCTGTCCTCGAAGATCGCCCGGCGCTCGTCCTGGGCCATCGACCACCAGGCTTCGGACTTGCGGATCGGGATCAGCGCCGCGCATGTGGCCTCGCTGCGGCCGAGCCCGGCCTGCACGCCGGCCAGTTCCTTCAGTTCGGCCGCCGTCGAATAGCGTGGATGGCTGACGACACCGCGCAGCCGCCACGCGGCGCCGGGGATGTCCGTCGGGGCGAGATGCGTCGCGGCGGCCAGGCCGGGACCGGAAACGGCCGACAGACGCTCGATGCGCCAGGGACCGGCGTCGCCGGCGGAGAAGGTGACGGTGAAGGGCGGCGGCATGGATCCATCCTAGCAAGACGCGCGCCGGCTGCTTGGCTATGAAGCGGCATGAGCCCGCACATCGTTCTCGCCACCGCCGCCGATGACTCCGCCATCACCCCATCCGACCGGCTCTACGCCGACGCGCTGGAGCGGCGCGGGTGCCGCGTCACGGGCGCGCCGTGGGACGGGCCGCGCGAGGCGTTCGCCGGCGCCGATGCCGTCGTGCTGCGCTCGACCTGGGGCTATTACCGCGCGCTCGATGACTTCAGGGCATGGACCGAGGCGATGGCCGCTTCGACGCGGCTGTTCAATTCCCTCGATCTGGTGCGCTGGAACCTGCGCAAGGACTACGTGGAAAAGCTCGCGGCGTCGGGCGTGCGCGTGCCGCGAAGCTTCGTCGTGCCCTGCGAGGTGTCGGCGATCGGCCGGGTCTTCGGGGAAACCGGCTGGTCGCAGGCCGTCGTCAAGCCGGCCAGCGGCGCGTCGGGCCATTCGGTCGAGTTGCTTGAGCGCGCGACCCTGGCCGGGCAGATCGCGGGCCTTGCCGACGAGGCGCGCCAGGCGGGCGTCGTGGTGCAGGAGTTCCTGCCGGAAATTGCCGAGGGCGAGCTCTCGCTGGTCTATTTCGACGGCGTCTTCAGCCACGCCATCCGCAAGCGGCCGCCGCCCGGCGAGTTTCGCACCAACTCGCGCTATAAGCCGACCCGCACCGCCGAAGCGCCGCCGCCCGAGGTTAGACACCAGGGCGCCGCCTGCCTCGCGACCCTGCCCGAGATGCCGCTCTATGCCCGGGTCGACGGCGTCGTGCGCGACGGCGTGGTGATCGTGATCGAGGTCGAGGTGCTGGAGCCAGCGCTGGCCCTAGACGTCGACCCGCCCTCGGCCGAACGCTTCGCGGAGGCCACGCTCAAGCGTCTCGTCTAGCTATCCCTGAACAGCGACGTAACCTCGGCCGGATCGGGCGCGACCTTCCAGCGGGCGCCGGCAGCTTCCACGAGCTGCCGCCACCCCTCCAGTCGGCGGGCGTAGCGCGCGGGATCGCGATTGTCGTCGGGGAGGCGGGTCACGTTGGTCGCGATCACGTCCATGTCGCGGAGGGTGGCAGGCAGTGCCGGATCGCGACGACAGGTGGGCGGCAGGTCTTCTTCGAGGTCGGAGAACAGCACGATGGTGCGCGTGGCCGCCTGTCGCGCTGCCAGATGCTGCGCGGCCTGCAGCAGGGCGCCGCGTATGTCGGTGTAACCCGCCGGCTTCGCGCGGCTGCCATAGTCCGCGAGCTTCTGCCCGTAGGCGCCAACGAGGCGCTGGCGTTCGGTCGGCCGGTCGGGCGCGGTGAAGCTCAGCAGGACCGCGTCGTCGGTGAAGCTGCAGGCCCCGATCTCCGCGACCGCGAAACTGTCATGCGCCCGCATGAAGCCCATCGTGACGCGCAAAGTGCGCAGCGCCTTATCGACCTCGCGGAAGTAGCTCTTCGACACGTCGAGCAGGCCATAGACCGCGGAGGCGGTGGCGCTGCGCTCCTCGCAGGCGGCGAGAGCCAGGGTGGACCCGGCCGTCGCCGTGGCCAACAGGCCGGCGTTGAAGAAGCGGCGGCCGAAGTCTGTCATGAGGAGCGCACCGTGCGGGAGGAGAGCAGAGCCCGCACAAGCCGCTCGACCACGAGCGGCAGGAAGATCACCAGGTCGTAGGCGGCAAGCGCCACGGCGAGCAGCCCTTCGACGAGAAAGCGCAGCAGGCGCACCGCGAAGGACAGGGACTCGAGGATGAAGCCCACCAGGAGCTGGAGCACGACGCGACCGTTGCGGATCAGCGCTTCGATGGCGAATCCCAGGAAGGCGAGGGCAAAGGGTATGATCAGGCCGAACGCCGCTTGCGCATAGCGCGCCATGGCGCCGGCGGCTTCGCCGGCTTCGGAGGGCGCCGTGCCGGCCAGGGTCCCCAGCAGTTCGCGTTCGAGCCGGGAGATCTCGTCGCGGGTGAGGGCGAGCGCCGCCTCGATCAGCGCCAGCACCACCAGCGCCGTAGTCATGACGACGATGATGGCGAGCCGTTGCCCCTTCTTCTGTTCCAGCCGTTCGAACTGGGGGAACATGGTCGTCACGCCCAGCGCCTCCAGCAGCACGATGCCGACGGCGACCTCGAGCACGATGATCGCCAGGGCCGCCAGCCGGTAGATCGGCACGCCCATGAGGCGATAGGAATCGCCCACCACCTCGGCCATCGGCCTTTCGAGAAGCGCGAAGTTGAGCCATCCCGCGATTCCCACGGCCAGGATCAGCACGATCGCGAAGACGAAGCCGATGCCGGTCGAATGGCCGAGCTTCACCTCGCGGGGCGGCGCCGGCGAAGCCTGACGGGCGTGAAGCAGGAGGCCATAGGATTCGATCACCTGCCGATGTTCGGCGACATTCGCCTCGAGGCGCTCGAGCGCGGCCTGCGCCTTGGGATCGTCCGGGCGCTGGCGATCGACGAGGCGATGGACGTCGCGGATTTCGGCCGGCAGGCGCGGCTGCAGTTCCGCTTCCTTCATGCCCGCCGTCAGCCTCTCGTATCGCGCATTCGCCGAGGAGGCGCCGAAGCCGATCCAGCGCTCGACGAGACGAAGCGTGTGCGCGGCCAGAAGGAAGGCTGCACGCAGCAGGCGGTGGGCCGCGTCGCGCGCCAGATAGAGCAGGACGATGCCACCGGCCAGAAAGGCGAGATGCGTCCCGTCGGAAAGCCACGCCTGCAACGCTTCCACCATGCCGCGACAGATGATGTGCGATATCGCCAAAACAAAGGCGCTCGGCTGCGCGCGAAGGCGATGGTCTTCACTGTGTCAGGTATCGCACAGCACCGCGTCGCGACGACGCGGAACCACATTGCTGCCAACATTCCGACCAACTCTCCGCCCGCGCCGACGCGAGCTCAGCGTCCTGCTTCTTCCCAACCCAGTCCCCAGAGGACCTCCCCGGAATGCCCCATCCGCAGGCTTTCATGGCACAGCGCCCCTATGAGCAGATTCGCCCCGCCGCCTCGGCGGGCCGCCCTTGGAAGACCGTCGGAATGTGTTTCGGCAGTCTGGTCGTCCTGGCGATGGTCAGCCTGCTGGCGTTGCCCGCGAAGAAGACCTCGCAACGTGTGGCCGGCGAACTCGACCTCTACCCTGAATCGGGAACGCCGGTGGCGCTGATGGCTGCGCCGGAAGCGCCGGAAGTGCCGGTGACCGACATCGCGACGGTCCTTCCCGGTCCCGAGCTGGCGGATCCAGCGCCGCCGGATTTCGCACCACCGCATGTCGAAGCGGCGATCGAATTGCAGAAGGGCGATACCGTCGCCCGTGTTCTCGCGCGGCTGGGCATCGAGGCTGCCGACGTGGCCGAGATCGTCGCGGTCCTCGCCGCTCGCGTGCGTCTGGATCGGCTACCGATCGGTCAGGCTCTGATCGTGAAGCTCCGGCAGCTCCATGAAGAGAAGGCGACGGTCCTGGTCGGGCTGTCGATCCGCCCCGAGCCGCAGCGTGCGTTCAACGTCGAGCGCGACGATGACGGCAGCTACAGCCTGGAGGAGGAGGTCTTCGAGGTCGCGCCCAGGCTCATGCGCGCATCGGGCGAGGTCGATGGATCGGTGATTGGCAGCGCGGAAGCGGCCGGCGTGCCGCACGGACCTCTGGCGGAGATGCTTCGCGCCTTCTCGTGGGACGTTAACTTCCAGCACGACATCAAGCCCGGCGACCGGTTCGACGTGCTGGTCGAGCGTTCCTGGACCAGCGATGGCAGGCCCGCGGATGACGGGCGCGTGCTGTGGGCCGAGATCACCACGGGCGGTGGGGCCGAAACCTACAGCATCTACCGGTTCGACCCGCAGGACGGCGAAGAGTTCTTCTACAATCGCGAGGGCGAAAGCGTGGTCAAGGCGCTGTTGCGCACGCCGCTGAACATGAGCCGTATCTCCTCCCGCTTCGGCCTGCGCCAGCATCCGGTCCTGCGGTTCACGCGGCTGCATGCGGGCATCGACTTCGCCGCACCGCCGGGCACGCCGATCCTCGCTGCCGGTTCAGGACACGTGATCGAGGCCGGGCGGTTCGGCGGCTATGGCAACTGGGTCAAGATCGGCCACGACGGGGGCCTCGCCACCGGCTACGCGCACATGTCGCGCATCGCGCCGGGCGTGAAGCGCAGCGCCCGCGTGCGCCAGGGCCAGGTGATCGGTTATGTCGGCAGCACCGGCCTCTCGACCGGGCCCCACCTGCACTTCGAGTTGCATCGCGGGGGCCGGCCCATCGATCCGCTCACCATGGCGCGCACCGCACAGCGCACGCGGCTCGCCGGCAAGGATCTCGAACGCTTCAAGGAGCAGATCGCGGAAACGGATCGGGCCCGCGAAACGGCGGCGGCTCCTGGCGGCGAAGAGAGCAACTAAGCAAGCGGATGCCCAGGACCCGCGCCCTCTTCGTTGTCCTGCTCGCCGCGTCGGCGACGGTGCAGGGCGGCGGAGCGGCGCTCGCGGCGGACTGCGAGAGCGGCGTCCTCGACGGTGGCGAGGGCGGCATGAACGTGCTGGTCTACCAGCTCTGCGCCGATCGCCTGACAGTGGGATTTCGCGACAGCGAGGTCGTCGAGGAGATCACCTGCGGACCGGCCGGAAGCGTCCATCTCTGGATGTCGACCGATCACGAGATCTGCGGCTCGCCGCCGGCCCCCGACACGCCCAGAATCTACGACCTCCTGGAGCCGCTGCGCGGTGTCGGCGGGACATCCTCGGCGCCGGTCGCCAAGCGCCTGACCTGCGGAGGCACGTCGGGCCGCGCGACGATCGTCGTGTCCGACGCGCGGGCCGCACTGCTGGCGACGCGAACCGGAGACACGATCTACGAGCAGGTGAGCCGGCGTTTCATCCGGCAGTGCGTTTCTCCCGGTGTCTAACGAGGACGAGGTTCCGGCGAAGGGGAAAGCTCCAGCCGGCGTGTAATGCCGATCGCCTCAAGGAACGCCTCGTCATGGCTCACCACCAGCAGCGCACCGTCATAGGCACGCAGGCCGGCCTCGATCGCTTCGATCGACGCGATGTCGAGATGGTTGGTTGGCTCGTCGAGAATCAGGAGCGGGGGCGGCCTGATTCCGCCCAGCACGCAGGCGAGGCCGGCGCGCAGCATCTGGCCGCCGCTCAGCGTCGATACGATCTGCAACGCGGCATCGGCGCGGAAGATGAAGCGGGCGAGGGCTGAGCGGCAGGCATTCTCGTCGGCGCCTGGATTGAGGCCGAGGAAGTTGTCGCGGATCGACAGCGACGGATCGAGCAGGCTCACCTGCTGGTCGAGCATCGCGAAGTCCGTCGTCATCCGCACGTTGCCAGAACGGGCGGCGAGCTTGCCTGTGACGAGCGCGAGCAGCGTCGTCTTGCCTGAACCGTTCGGTCCGGTGATCGCCACGCGCTCCGGGCCGGTGAGGGTGAACGACAGGCCGTCGATAATCGGGCGCGCCATGCCGTAGCCGGCGCTCACGGCGTCGAGACGCAGCACGAGCTTGCCGGCCGGCAGGCCGGTCGACGGCAAGGTCATCGACAAAGGCTGCAGGACCTCGATGCGTTGGCGCGCCGCGGCGGCATCGTCTAGCGCCTGCGTGCGTCGCCGCTCGGCGACACGTGCATTGTCGCCCGAGGTGCCCTCGGCGCGGTTCTGGCGCGCACCGGCCAGGATGCGTGGCATGTCGCCCTTGGCCCGCTTGCGCTGGCCAGCGCCGTCCTTGCGCGCCTTGCTCTCTGCTGTCGCCTGCGCCGAGCGCGTCACTTCGGCCACCCGGCGTTCGGCGTCGTCGAGGTCGTGCCGTGCGGCGGCGAGCTCCAGCGCCTTGCGCTCGCGATAGTGACTCCAGTTGCCGCCGTAGCGGGCGACGCCCAGCGAGGTCATTTCGACGATAGCGTCCATCGTCTCGAGCAGCGCGCGGTCATGGCTGACGACGATCGCGCTCGCCCGCCATGTCGATAGCAGCTCGATCACGGACGCGCGCCCCGCGCGATCGAGATTATTGGTGGGCTCGTCCAGCAGGATGAAGTCCGGCTCGGCCAGGACCAGTGCGCACAGGGCGGCGCGCGTGCGCTGCCCGCCGGAAAGCGCCGACAGCAACGTCGATGGCTCGGCGTCGAGCTCGACGCGACGGAGCGCCGATGCGATACGCGTTTCGATCGTCCAGTCGGCCGAAGCCAGCTCGTCGGCGGTGGCGCGGCCTTCCTCGGCACGGCGCAGCACGTCGAGTGCGCCCGTGACGCCGATCAGGTCGGCCAGTGTCTCGTCGGCAGAGACCTGCACGTTCTGCCGCAGGACGCCCAGCGTACCGGTGGTCGATACCGTTCCCGCCTGCGGCGCAAGCATGCCGGCGATGATCCCGAGCAGCGTCGACTTGCCGACGCCGTTGCGGCCGACGAGGCCGGTGCGGCCGCCGTCGAAACTCAGATCCAGATTCGAGAAGAGGGCGCGGCCGTCAGGCGTGGTCGCGGTGAGGCCGGTAAGCGTGATGGAAGGCATGCAAATGGAGTCCCCTGATGGCAAGGCGAGCGGGCGTTGCGGTCAGGTGGAAATCCATTGCGAGTGCATCCGTTTCAGCTGTCGGGACACTCAAATAGGCGCTGTGTTTGTCCCGATCAAGGCGAAGGACGACGCGCTTCGGCACCGGCTTCTGGTTTTGCTTCTTCCGAGTTGGACCTACTTCGTGGTGGCGTCCCAGCGGCAGCCGCGATTCTTTTCGGTGACGACCAGTGTCCTCGGCGATCTGGAGGCGTCAGCAACGACATCGAGGCGCACGCCCGAGAGGGTGAAGACGCTCGTGTAGACGCCGGGGCTCGTCTGCTTGAGCGTATCGCTAATGCCGCCTGCCAGCTTGAGCAGGGCCTTGTCGCCCTGGAGAGTGACCGAGTGAACGCGCGAAAGCTGGGCGTCGAGACTGCGGCAGCCCGCCAGATTCGCGTCGGAGGCGGCCATGCGGAATTCGATGGGTGCATCCTGGGCGTAAACGGCCGACCCCGTCATGCCGAAGAGCAACGCGGTAATGACAACTGATTTCATGGTGACTCCGATCGTCCGGGCTGACGGGACGTGAACGTCTCGTGGGACACCGGTGATCGGGCAATAATCGATGCGTAACAACGGTTCGGGCGATACGTCATCTGCATCGATACCGACTTGCCTGCGGCAGGACGCCTGCACCCTTTCCGTCAGTCATTTCGGCTGGCGGCGCCGCAGGCGCGAGCGCCCACGTCGCCTCAGCGTCCCTTCATTGGCCTAATCCGCCAAGCGTGCCGGTGCCGGAGCCGGAGCCGGCGCCTGCTTATCCCGTGAGGCGCTGACCGCCGATGCGATGGTCCTTCAGGATCTCCGGCCGGAACGACAGCCCGTGACCGGGCCGCTCCGGCGGCGACATGGTGCCGTCCTGGGCGGGCAGGACCGGCTCGATCCAGAGATCGTCGTTCCAGTCCATATATTCGAGGTAGCTGGCATTGGGGATCGAGGCGAGCACATGGACCATCTGCTCGTGGAACAGGTGCGGCGCCAGGCGAATGCCGTAGGGCTCGGCCATCGACGCGATCTTGCGCAGTTCCGAGTAGCCACCGCGCATCGGGTCGGGCTGCAGGATCGGCGTGCCCGGATGCTCGAAGAAGGGTCTGAGGTCGTTCCGCATGAAGTGACTCTCGCCACCGACCACGCGCGTCTTCAGCGCAGCGGCGATGCGGCGGTAGCCCGCGAAGTCCTCTGCCACGACCGGCTCCTCCAGCCAGTAGGGATCGAACTCGTCGATGCGGTGGCCGGCCTGGATGGCGGTGTCGGCATCCCAACCCATGTTGACGTCGATCATGATCTCGATGCCGTCGCCCATCGCCTCGCGCATCGCCTTCACGTTCTCGACGTCCTCGCGCCACGGCCGGATGTGGGCGACCTGCATCTTGATGGCCTTCAGCCCCTGGGCGGTGAATTCCTTGGCGCGCCGGATCATGCCGTCGCGGCCGAGGCCTCGGAAGCAGCCCGACCCGTAGGCCGGGATCTTGGTGCGCGCGGCGCCCCACAGGCGGAACAGCGGCAGGCTGGCGCGCTTGCCCACGATGTCCCACAGCGCCATGTCGACCGCGCTCTGGGCGACCAGGGTGACGCCCATGCGGCCCAGCCAGAAATTGTTCTTGTAGAGGGTCTGCCAGATGCCTTCGATCTCGGTGGCGTCGCGGCCGATCACATAGGGCGCGACCAACTCCTTCATGCAGGCGTCCAGCGTGTGCAGCCCGCCATGCAGCGGCATCAGATAGCTCATGCCGATCAGTCCACCCTGCGTCTCGATCTCCAGCACGAAGATCTCGCGCGGCCCCGGCGCCAGGATGCCGGCGGCCGGCGGCGACGACCGCCATGGCACCTGCAGGAGCGTCGTGCGCAGTTCGGTGATCGTGGTGGCGGTGGTCATAAGGCTTTTCCTTCCAGCTTCGGTCGTCTTCTGACCGCAGTGATCATTGCGGCATACGTCGATTGCCAGGAATCTACCGCGTCCTTTGACAGGTGTCGCGCCGGCCTGGTTAGGCGTATGGTCCCGGCCCTCCGAAAAGGCCGAGTCATGACGTCATCCAACCGAGTCTATCTCTTCGATACCACCCTGCGGGACGGGGCCCAGACGCAAGGCGTCGATTTCACCGTGGCCGACAAGGCCGCGATCGCGCGCGAGCTCGACCGGTTGGGCATCGACTATATTGAAGGTGGCTGGCCGGGCGCCAATCCCACCGACGACCGGTTCTTCGCCGATCCGCCGGAGTTCCAGAACGCCAAGTTCGTGGCCTTCGGCATGACCCGCCGGGCTGGCCGCAGCGCCGCCAACGATCCCGGCCTGGCCGCGATCCTGCAGACCAAGGCGCGCAACGTTTGCATGGTCGGCAAGACCTGGGACTTCCATGTCGATGTCGCCCTCGAGGTCGATCGTGGCGAATATCTCGAGATGATCTCCGACTCGCTCGCCTATGCGAAGACGCGCATGGAAGAGACGATGTTCGACGCCGAGCATTTCTTCGATGGCTACAAGGCCAATCCCGATTATGCCATGGCCTGCCTCGCCGCCGCCGAGAAGGCGGGCGCGCGCTGGATGGTGCTCTGCGACACCAACGGCGGAACCCTGCCGCACGAGATCGAGCGCATCGTGGGCGAGGTCACCAAGAAGATCCCGGGCGACCGGCTCGGCATCCACACGCATAACGACACCGAGAACGCCGTGGCCAATTCGCTGGCTGCGGTACGCGCCGGCGTCCGCCAGGTCCAGGGCACGATCAACGGGCTGGGCGAGCGCTGCGGCAATGCCAACATGATCGCGCTGATCCCCAATCTCGTGCTGAAGATGGGCTTCGACACCGGGCTGAAGGACGGGGCGCTGCAGCGGCTCACGCACCTGTCGCGCCTGCTCGATGACCGGCTGAACATGCCGGCCAACCGCAGCGCGGCCTATGTCGGCACGCGCGCCTTCGCCCACAAAGGCGGGCTGCATGTATCGGCCGTCGAGAAGGACCCCAAGACCTACGAGCATGTCGACCCGGAAGTCGTCGGCAATCAGCGCATCATCGTCGTCAGCGACCAGGCCGGCCGGTCCAACATCATGGCCCGCTTCCGCCAGATCGGCCTCGAAGTCGATCCCAAGCATCCGGGCGTCGCGCGCCTGCTCGAGATCGTGAAGGACCGTGAGTCCGAGGGCTATGCCTATGACGGCGCGGACGCGAGCTTCGAGCTGCTGGCGCGGCACGAGTTACAGACCGTGCCCGACTACTTCGCTCTGCAGAGCTTCCGCGTGCTGGCGGAGCGGCGGGTCAATGCGCGCGGCCAGACCGTGGCGCTCTCGGAGGCGACGGTGAAGCTCGACATCGCCGGCCGCCGCGCGATGGAGGTGGGCGAAGGCAACGGCCCCGTGAACGCGCTCGATGCTGCGCTGCGAAAGGCACTCGTGCCAGTCTATCCGGAGCTCGAGGACATGCGGCTGGTCGACTTCAAGGTCCGCATCCTCGATTCGGCAGGCGGTACGGCGGCAACGACGCGCGTCATGATCGAGAGTGCGGATGCGAAGGGCCGACGCTGGAGCACGATCGGCGTGTCGCCCAACATCGTCGACGCTTCCTACAACGCACTCCACGACGCCCTGACCTACAAGCTCTTCCGCGATGGAGCCCGGCCGGCGCAGCCGGCGTAGCAGCACCTCCGGCGCAGCCCGCGTAGCAGCACCTCCGGCGCAGCCGGCGTAGCAGCCATGCCGCACCTGCCGGTTGACCTGCGGTAGAGCGGGGCAGACCATATAAGCGTGCGAGACGGAGAGCATCTGGACACCCAGACACCGCCCATCGCGGCGGCTGCCCTGCGCCGTCCGCGGCTGGGCGTCCGCGTGCTCGCGCGTGCCTTCATGTGGGCGCTGCCGGCGATCGTGCTGGCCGCCACGCTGTTCGTCTGGCTATCGTCGGGCGGCAGCGTCACCACCGACAACGCCTATGTGAAAGGCGACCGCGCCCAGATCGCGACCCAGCTTTCCGGCCTCATCGTCGACGTGCCGGTGCACGAGAACGAGAAGGTCTCGCGCGGCCAGCTCCTGTTCCGGCTCGACGATCAGTCCTACCGTCATGCGCTGACCCGCATCGAAGCCGAGACCGAGACCGTACGCGCTGAAATCCGCGGCCTGCGCGCCCAATGGCGGACCAAGCGCGAGGAGATCAAGGCGGCGCTCAGCCAGCAGACCTTCGCCCAGGCCGAGTTCGACCGGCAGTCGGAACTCGCCGAGAAGAAGGTCGCCTCCACCGCCAAGCTCGAGGAGGCCCGCATGGGCCTCGAGATCGCGCGCCAGCGCATCTCGGCGGCCCAGGAAGATCTGCTGCGCATCGAGGCGGCTCTGGCGGGCGATCCCAAGATTCGCGCCGACGACCATCCGCGCGTGCGCCAGATGATGGCGATGCGCGAGGAGGCGCTGCTGCAGCTCCGCCGCACCACGATCGAATCGCCGATCGACGGTATCGTCAGCAAGCGTCCGGTGCCGGGCAGCTATGCCACCGCGGGCGTGCCGGTGATGGTGATCGTGGCCGACAGCGATCTCTGGATCGAGGCCAACTTCAAGGAGACCGAGCTCACGCGCGTGCGGGCGGGCCAGAAGGTGCTGATCCATGTCGACACCTATCCCGACTCCGAATGCTGGGGCACGGTGTCGAGCATCTCGCAGTCGACCGGCGCGGAGTTCGCCGTGCTGCCGCCGCAGAACGCCACCGGCAACTGGGTGAAGGTGGTCCAGCGCATTCCCGTCCGCCTCTCGGTCGCCTGCCGCGAGGGCGACCCGCCGCTTCGCGTCGGCATGAGCACGACCGTTTCGGTCGAAACCGGTCACACGCGCTCTCTGGCCAGCCTGTGGGCGGGCTGGTCCAAATCGCTCGGACTCTCGGGCGCGCCCGCTTCGCCGAAGCCCTAGCCTATGGCGCCGGCCGTCGACCCGGCGGTCCTGCGCCGCCGCCGCCTGATCACCTTCACGGTGATGGCCGCCACCATCATGCACGCGCTCGACGGCACCATCGCCAACGTGGCGCTGCCGTCGATCCAGGGCTCTCTCTCGGCGACGCAGGAGCAGGTCTCCTGGGTCGTCACCTCTTATATCGTGGCCTCCGCCATCCTGACGCCGCTGGCCGGCTTCTGCGCCATGCGCTTCGGGCTGCGCCGGACGCTGGCGACCTGCGTGATCGGCTTCACCATCGTGTCGATGATGTGCGGCGCCGCCCAGACGCTCGACCAGCTCGTCCTGTTCCGCGCCCTGCAGGGCGGCTTCGGCGCGGCCCTGGTGCCGGTGTCGCAGGCCATCATGATGGATACCTATCCGCGCGAGGAGCAGGGCAAGGCGATGGCCATGTGGGGCGTCGGCACGATGCTGGGCCCGATCGCCGGACCGTCGCTGGGCGGCTGGCTGACCGACGAATTCTCCTGGCGCTGGGTGTTCTACGTCAACCTGCCGGTCGGCGTCCTATGCGCCGTCGGTATCCTGGCCCTCGTGCGCGACAACGTGCACGGCGCGCCGCGGCGCTTCGACCTGATGGGCTTCACCCTGCTGGCAGTCGCCATCGGCTCCTTCCAGCTCATGCTCGACCGCGGCCATATGCTCGACTGGTTCGACTCGGTCGAGATCATCGGCGAGACGCTGGTCGCGGCCGTCGCCTTTGCCATGTTCGTGATCCACATGTTGACCGACCGGCAGCCGTTCCTGTCGCGCGAGCTGTTCCGCGATCGCAACCTCACGGTCGGGCTCTGCTTCACGGCGCTCGCGGGCCTCGTGCTGATCGTGACGGCGACGCTGATGCCGCCGTTCCTGCAGCAGCTCATGGGCTATCCGGTGTTCACGACCGGCGTGGTGCTGGCGCCGCGCGGCGCCGGGATGATGGTGGCGATGATGATGGTGTCGCGCCTGATCGGCCGCATGGATGCGCGCCTGCTGATCGGTACCGGCTTCGCGCTGGCGGCGGTGTCGCTCTACGACATGACGCTGTTCAATCTCAATGTCAGCGAGGGCCGCATCGTCTGGAACGGCATCCTGCTGGGCTTCGGGCTCGGTCTGGTATTTCCGCCGCTCACCGTTCTCACTTTCGCCACCCTGCCGCAGCGCCTGCGCACCGAGGGGGCGGCGGTGAACGCGCTGCTGCGCAACCTGGGCGCCAGCATCGGCATCGCCGTGCTGGTCTCGATGCTGGCCAGCAACACCCAGCAGAACCGCGCCGACATGGTCGAGAAGTTCACGCCCTATCATCCGGGCTGGCCGATGAATCCCACCGGGGTCAGTCTCGACCCGACGCAGCTGGCGCTCTGGGACGGCGAGATCACCCGCCAGGCCGCGCTGATCGGCTACCTCAATGACTTCCGCATCATGATGATCTGCTCGCTGGTGCTGATCCCGCTGCTCTTCCTGATGCGACGCCCGGCCCTTATCGGCGGCCGCTAACCACGTTATACGGCGGCATGGGACGCGCATCGAAGGGCCGCGACGTCGCCGCCGTCACACCGGCGGTCATCCTCGTACGCCCGCAACTTGGAGAGAATATCGGCATGGCCGCGCGCGCCATGCTGAATTGCGGCCTGTCGACGCTCAGGCTGGTCGCGCCGCGCGATGGCTGGCCCAACGAGCGGGCGCAGCGCGCCGCCTCGGGGGCCGACATCGTGCTGGAGAAGGCCGAGGTGTTCGAAAGTGTGGGCGAGGCAGTCGCCGACCTCGAGCATGTGGTCGCCACCACGGCGCGCAACCGCGAGCTGGTGCAGCGCATCCTGACGCCGCGCCAGGCCGCGTCCGAGATGCGCGGCTGGATCGGGCGGGGCGAAGGCGTCGGCATCATGTTCGGGCCCGAGCGGACCGGTCTCGAGAACGACGACATGGTGCATGCCGACACCGCCCTCTCGATCCCGCTCAATCCGCAATTCTCCTCGCTGAACATGGCGCAGGCCGTGCTGCTGGTGGCCTACGAATGGACCGCCGCCGCGGATACGACGCCGTCCGTGCGTCTGGCCGACCATGCGACCCGGCCCGCGACCAAGGAGGAACTGCAGAGCCTGTTCGACCATCTCGAGCGTGCGCTCGACCAGTCGGGCTTCCTGCGGAACAAGGAGATGCGGCCGTCCATGGTGCTCAATCTGCGGGCGCTGCTGCAGCGCGCCGAGATGACCGAGCAGGAGGCCCGCACCTTCCACGGCGTCATCAAGTTCCTGTCCAAGAAACAGCACGAGGAATAGCCATGTCCACCACCGCCAAGATCTCCTGGGTCGACGGCGCGCTGCTGGTCGCCGAAGGCGGCAGCGGTCACACGATCACCATGGACGGCGCCCCCGACATCGGCGGCCGCAACCTCGCGTCGCGGCCGATGGAGGTCCTGCTGATGGGCATGGGCGGCTGCACCGCCATCGACGTGGTCTCGATGCTGAAGAAGCAGCGTCAGGACATCGAGGGCGTCGAGGTCTCGCTGGTCGCCGAGCGGGCCGAAGAGCATCCCAAGGTCTACACCTCGGTGAAGCTGGTCTACACGGTGCGCGGGCGGAAGCTGAACAAGGCGCTGGTCGAGCGGGCGGTCAGCCTGTCCGACGAAAAGTACTGTTCGGCCACCGCTATGGTAAAGAAATCCGCCGCCGTGACCCATGAAATCGTTCTGGTGGAGATCTAAGTATCTGATATTGCAGGATTAACGCCTGCTTGACTGGCCGGAAGCGGCCAGTATGTTCCCCGCTTCTTCCGGAGAACGTGGTTGAGAGCCGTTCGGGCTCTCCTCCCGCCCCGACTTACGTGTCGGACCAAGGCCTATCCGGACAACACGGCGTACCCGCGAAGCGGGGCGCATAATGACGGAGTGCAGCGTGAGCAAGCGCGCAAATTCGAAGTACAAGATCGACCGCCGCCTCAGGGTGAACCTGTGGGGCCGTCCCAAGAGCCCGCTCAACAAGCGTGAATACGGTCCCGGCCAGCACGGCCAGGGTCGCACCAAGCCGACCGACTACCGCCTCCAGCTCATGGCGAAGCAGCGCCTCAAGGGCTACTACGGCTCGGTCAGCGAGCGTCAGCTCCGCCGCTATTACGCCGAAGCCGTCCGTCGCAAGGGCGACACCGGCGAGAACCTGGTCGAGCTGCTGGAGCGCCGCCTGGACGCGGTGATCTACCGCATGAAGTTCGCCATCACCGTCTTCGCCTCGCGCCAGCTCGTCAGCCACGGCCACGTCAAGGTCAACGGCCGCCGCGTGAACATCGCGTCGTACCAGGTGAAGGACAACGACGTCATCGAGCTGACCTCCAAGGCCAGCCAGATGGAGCGGGTCCTCGAGGCGACGCAGACCGCCGAGCGCGACGTTCCAGAATACGTGACGGCCGACCACAAGGACATGAAGGGCACCTACGTGCGCGGGCCGAAGCTCGCGGACGTGCCGTACCCGGTCCAGATGGAGCCCTCGCTGGTCGTCGAGTATTACAGCCGGTAATCTGCCGACTCCCGAAAGAAACGAAAAACCCGCCCGATTGTGGCGGGTTTTTTGCATCAAATTTCCCCGCTAGAGTGGCCGTTCCGGCTGTCCGCCGGGACACGGGAGCCTTATAATCCCGGCGGGGCTTGGGGTCTTGGGAGACTAAGGAATGGGAATCGTCCGTGCGGCGGTCTTCGCCTCGATCATTGCGATCGGCGGGGCAGCCTACGTCTATCGCGATGACGTCATGCGCCAGGTCGGGCCGCATCTCGGTATGGGCAAGGAAGCCAAGGCCGCCGAAAACCAGGCCAGTCCCGCTGCCGGCGCCCAGCCGCAGGGACGTCGCGGCCGCGCCAACCCCGGAGCTGGCGTCCCGGTCGTCGTCACCACGATCGGCAAGAAGCCGATGTCGGTGGTGATCGAGGCGGTCGGCACGGTCCAGGCCATCGCCTCCATCCAGATCAAGCCGCGGATGGACAGCCAGATCATGAAGGTCAACGTCGAGGAGGGCGCCCTGGTCAAGGAGGGCGACCTGCTTTTCGAACTCGACAACCGCACCCTCAAGGCCCAGCTCGGCATGCTCGAGGCGCAGATCCGCAAGACCAAGGCGCAGATCGAGCAGGCCAAGCGCGACAATGAGCGCGCCGACGGGCTCTTGAGCAAGGGCGCCGGCACGGCCGTGCAGCGCGATACCAGCGCGACCAATCTGAAGTCGCTGGAAGCCCAGCTCGAATCCGACGAGGCCAACCGCCAGGCGACGCTGACCCAGCTCAGCTACACCGAAATCCGGGCGCCCGTGTCGGGTCGCATCGGCTCGATCAGCAGCAAGGCCGGTACCGTCGTGCGCGTCGCCGACAACACCGCCACCGCCACGCTGGCCGTCATCAACCAGGTCAATCCGATCTTCGTCAGCTTCGCGATCCCGCAGGTCCTGCTGCCCGACCTCCGCGCCGCCATGGCCAAGGGTCCGGCCCGCGTCGACGCGATCGTGAACGACAAGCGCCAGTCCGGCACGATGGCGTTCATCGAGAACACGGTCGATCCCAACACCGGCACCGTCACCGCCAAGGCGCGCATCGACAATGGCAACGAGGGCCTGTGGCCCGGCCAGTTCGTCAAGGTCGAGGTCATCCTGGGCGTCGAGCCGGAAGCGATCTCGGTCTCGGCCGCGGCGGTCCAGCTCGGGCCGCAGGGGCCCTACGTGTTCGTCGTGAAAGACGGCGTCGCCGATGTCCGCCCGGTCGTGATCAAGCGCACGCAGGGTGGCGTATCTGTGATCGGCACCGGCCTCGAGGA
The DNA here is from genome assembly GCF_965279625.1 of Reyranella sp. Classification (GTDB taxonomy): domain Bacteria; phylum Pseudomonadota; class Alphaproteobacteria; order Reyranellales; family Reyranellaceae; genus Reyranella. Next base: position 1,573,300 of record NZ_OZ257251.1, on the reverse strand, counting down.
CGGTGAATCGGTCGTGATCGACGGCCAGCTTCGTCTGGTCAGCGGTGCGCCGGTCATTATCCGGCCGCCGACGGCGCCCGCGCCGGCCTCGCCCACGGCGCCTGCCGCCGCCGCTTCGAAGCCCCGCGGCTAACCCGGACGGAGAGCGGATATGTCACTTTCGGCTCTCTGCATTCGCCGTCCGGTCATGACCATCCTGCTGATGGCGATGATCGTCATCGCGGGCATCTTCGGCTTCAAGCAGCTTCCCGTCGCCGCCGTCCCCCGCGTCGACTTCCCCACCATCCAGGTCCAGGCCCAGCTCCCGGGCGCCAGCCCCGAGACGATGGCGGCCTCGGTCGCCTCGATCCTCGAGCGCCAGTTCGCGACCATCGCCGGCGTCACGTCGATGACCTCGACCTCGTCGCTCGGCAACACCGCGATCGTCCTCCAGTTCGACCTCAACCGCAGCATCGACGGCGCTGCGCTCGACGTTCAGTCGGCGATCTCCTCGGCGATGCGCCGCCTGCCGGTCGAGCTGCCGACGCCGCCCAGCTTCCGCAAGGTCAACCCGGCCGACTTCCCGATCATGTTCCTGGCGCTGAAGTCGAGCCAGGTCCGTCTGTCCGACGTCGATGCCTTCGCCAACCGCGCGATCCTGCCGCGCATCTCCACCCTGCCGGGCATCGCCCAGGTGCTGATCTTCGGCACGCAGAAATACGCCGTGCGCGTGCGCGCCGACCTCGACCAGCTCGCGGTGCGCGGCCTGACCTTGCAGGAGCTGCAGAACGCCATCGTCGCGGCCAATTCGAGCAAGCCGATCGGCGCCATCGCCGATTCCCGCCAGAGCTCGATCCTCGACGCAACCGGTCCGATCAACAAGGCGGCCGACTACATGCCGATCGTCGTGAGCTGGCAGAACGGCGCCCCCGTCCGCCTGTCCGACGTGGCGACCGCCATCGACGGCGTCGAGAACGACAAGGTCGCGAGCTGGCTCGACGGCACGCGCGCCATCCTGCTGGCGGTCTACCGCCAGCCCGACGCCAACACCGTCGAGGTGGTCAATCGCGTCAAGGCCATGCTGCCCGCTATCCAGGCGGAGATGATCAGCGGCGTCGAGATCAGCATCCTGAACGACCGCTCTGTCTCGATCCGGGAGGCCATCGAGGATGTCGAGTTCACGCTCGTTCTGGCCGGCATCCTGGTCATCATCGCCATCTATTTCTTCCTGCGCAGCGTCCGCGCGACCATCATCCCGGCCATCGCGCTGCCGATCTCGGTGATCGGCACCTTTGCCGGCATGTATCTGTGCGGCCATTCGATCGACAACATCTCGCTGCTGGCGCTGACCCTGGCGGTCGGCTTCGTGGTCGACGATGCGATCGTCATGCTGGAGAACATCGTCCGCCACATCGAGGCGGGCGAGAAGCCGTTGGACGCCGCCTTCAAGGGCTCCAAGGAAGTGGGCTTCACCATCGTGTCGATGACGCTGTCGCTGGTCGCGGTGTTCATCCCGGTGCTGTTCATGGGCGGCGTCGTCGGCCGCATGTTCAACGAGTTCGGACTGGTCATCAGCATGGCCATCCTGATCTCGGGCGTCGTGTCGCTGACCTTGACGCCGATGCTGTGCTCGCGGCTGCTCAAGCCGATCGACCACCATGAGAAGCACAACGCCTTGCTGCGGCTCTTCGAGTGGAGCTTCAACAAGGTCACGGAGGGCTACTCATGGTCGCTCCGGCGGGTCGTGAAGCTGCCGAAGATCGTGCTGGCGATCACGCTCGGCACCTTCCTGCTGACCGCCTACCTGTTCCAGACCATTCCGAAGGGCTTCTTCCCGTCCGAGGACATCGGCCAGATCACCGGCTCGACCGTCGGTCCCGATGACGCCTCTTTCGACGCCATGGTGGCACGCCAGGGCGCGCTCGCCGAGGTCATCAAGCGCGACCCCGACGTCGTCTCGGTCATGTCGACCGTCGGTGGCGGCAACGCGGCCAGCACCGTCAACTCGGGCCGCATCTTCATCACCCTGCGCGACAAATCCGAGCGCAAGGCGACGGCGCTCGAAGTCATCGCCCGCCTGCGCCGGGCGTCGGCCACGGTGCCCGGCATCAACATCTTTTACCAGCCGATCCAGTCGATCAACATCGCGACCACGCAGAGCCGCGCGCAGTACCAGTTCGGCATGCGCTCCAGCAGTCTGGCGCAGCTGCGCGAATATGCGCCGCTGATGGAAGAGCGCATGAAGCGCATCCCGTCGCTGACCGACGTGAACTCCGATCTCCAGGTCAAGGCGCGCTCGACCGTGATCGACGTCGACCGCGACACGGCCTCGCGCCTCGGCCTCTCGGTCGACCAGATCCGCCTGCTGCTCTACTCGGCCTTTGGAACACGGCAGGTCTCGACCATCTACGCGCCCGACGATACCTATCAGGTCATCCTCGAGGCGGACCCGAAGTACGCCGACACCAACGACGTGCTGCGACGCATGCAGGTCCGCACGCCGACCGGTGGCCTGGTGCCGCTCGACACGGTGGCCAAGCGCAACGACAAGCCGACCTCGCTGACCGTCAACCACATCGCCCAGCTGCCGGCGGTCATCATCTCGTTCAACCTCGCGCCCGGCGTGGCGCTGGGCGACGCGGTGAAGGACATCGAGGCGGTGGCCCGCGAAGTGGGACTGCCGACCAGCATCGCCACCAGCTTCGAGGGCAGCGCCCAGGTGTTCCAGCAGGCCGTGGCCAACCAGGGCATGCTGCTGTTCGCCGCGATTCTCGTGATCTACCTGATCCTGGGTATCCTCTACGAGAACTTCATCCATCCGCTGACCATCCTTTCGGGTCTGCCGTCGGCCGGCATCGGCGCGCTGATCACCCTGCAGCTCTTCGGCATGGACCTCAGCGTCATCGCGCTGATCGGCGTGGTCATGCTGATCGGCATCGTGAAGAAGAACGCGATCATGATGGTCGACTTCGCCCTCGAACGACGGGCGCAAGGCGCGTCGGCCGAGCAGGCGATCGTCGAGGCGGCGGAATTGCGTTTCCGTCCCATCATGATGACGACGACCTGCGCGCTGCTGGGCTCGCTGCCCATCGCGCTGGGCCACGGCGCCGGCGCCGAGCTGCGCCAGCCGCTCGGTGTCACGGTCGTTGGCGGCCTGCTCGTGTCGCAGTGCCTCACGCTCTACATCACGCCCGTCGTCTACATGTGGTTCGACAAGCTGACCGGCATGAAGTTCAGCCCCGGCTGGGCCAAGCGCTGGCGCACCAAGGACCGCGGCCAGGCAACGCCGACCGCGCCGCCGCCGGCGGCCCCGGCCGAGTAACGGCGCGCCCCTCTGAAGAGGGCTGCTTCTTGTCGTCCTGGGCGCAGCGAAGGACCTCACATGGCGGCCAGAGAATGCGTAGCGGACGGGAGATCCTTCGCTGCGCTCCAGGGCGGGGTTACCCCGCCCGCGATGACAACGATTGCGAGTAGCGTTCCATGACTGACGAGATCGGCGCCTTTGTTCCCGGACCGCGTGTGCATATCGAGGGCCGTGCCGGCGGTCCGCTGTCGGGCCTCACCTTCGCGGCCAAGGACGTCTTCGCGGTCGCGGGCGTGGCGACCGGTGGCGGCAACCACGACTGGCCCACCGGGCGTCCCATCCCCGACAAGCATTCCTGGGCGGTGCAGACGCTGCTCGATGCCGGCGCGACCCTGATCGGCAAAACCATCACCGACGAAGTCTCGCTCGGCATCCTGGGCGAGAACGCCTTCGACGGTACCCCGAAGAACGTCCGTGCTCCCGGTCGCGTGCCGGGCGGTTCGTCCTCGGGCTCTGCTGCCGCGGTAGCCGCGGGGATCTGCGATACCGCACTCGGAACCGATACCGGCGGCTCGGTGCGCGTGCCTTCCAGCTTCTGCGGGCTCTACGGCATCCGCCCGACGCACGGCCGCGTCGACGTGACCGGCATGCTGCCCCAGGCGCCGACCTCCGATACGACCGGATGGTTCGCCCGCGACGCCGAGACCTTCGCGAAGGTCTGCGCCGTGATGCTTGGCGAGGAGATTCCGACGGCGTTGCCCGCGAAGCTCGTCGTCGCGGTCGACGCTTTCGGCTTCGCCGATGCCGACACGTCGGAGGCGCTTCAGCCGATGGTGAAGAAGCTCGCCGCCCTCATCGGTTCGAGCCGCGAAGAGATCATGGCGCCGCAGGGCCTGTCGGTCTGGTCGCGCGCACAGCGCACGCTGCAGCCCGCCGAAGCCTATGCGACGTTCAGGAGCTGGCTCGACGAGCGCAATCCTCGCTTCGCCTTCTCGGTCGCCAAGGCGCTGGTGACCGGCTCGATGATCCCCGAGGGCGACAAGGTCTGGGCCAACCTGATGCGCCAGGAAGCGCGCAGCCGCATGAAGTATCTGCTGCCGGCCGGCACCATCCTCTGCCTGCCGACCACGCCGTTTCCGGCGCCCAAGGTCGGGCTGCCGCTTTCGGTGCTGGACCCGTTGCGCGACCGTATCACCTGCCTCTGCGCGCAGGGCGGGCTGGCGGGCTTTCCGCAGGTCAATCTGCCCGGCGCCACGACGGTTGACGGTCTGCCGGTCGGCCTGTCCATCATCGGTCCGCGTGGCAGCGATGCGACCCTGGTGGCCGTCGCCCGCGCGATGGAGAAGGCGGCGGGCTGATCCGCGCCTTCGAGAAGGAGGCGTCTTGGCGAGCGAAAAGCAGAAGATGCTGGCGGGCGAGCTCTACGTCGCGACCGGCGAGGAGCTGGCTGCCGACGCGCGCCGTGTCGCCGAATGGATGGATCGCTACAACGCCTCGATCGCGGCCACGCAGAAGAACTATCCGGCGCTGCTGCGCGAGATGCTGGCCGAGGTGGGCGAGGGCGCCTACATCCGGCCGCCCTTCCATTGCGACTACGGCTACAACATCAGCCTCGGCAAGGGCGTGTTCCTCAACTTCAACTGCATCATCCTCGACGTGGTGAAGGTCAGGATCGGCGACCGCACGCAGATTGGGCCCGGCGTGCAGATCCTGACCGCGGACCATCCGCGTGATCCCGCGCAGCGTCGCGCCGGCCTGGAATTCGGGCGGCCGGTGAAGATCGGCGCCGATGTCTGGATCGGCGGCGGCGCCCTCGTGCTGCCGGGCGTCACCATCGGTGACGAGGTGATCGTGGGCGCCGGCGCCGTCGTGACCCGCGACGTGCCGGCGGGTGCTACTGTCGTGGGCAATCCAGCAAGAGTGAGGTGAGCGTGACGGATCTGACGCCGAATATTCCCGAAGTCGTGGCCGAGGTGCGCGAATTGTTCGAACGCTACGAGCAGGCGTTGATCGACAAGAACGTGGAGGTGCTCGACGCCACCTTCTGGAACAGCCCGCACACGATCCGTCTCGCCAACCACGAACATGGTTACGGCTTCGACCGCATCCATGCCTTTCGCGTCGCCCGTCCGCCGGGGCCCGGCTCCAAGGAAAAGCGGCTGCGACTCGACATCGTCACCCTGGGCCGCGACATCGCGACGGTCTCGCTGGTCTACAAGGTGCGCGGCAGGGAGATGACCGGCCGGCAGACGCAGACCTGGGTGCGCCTGCCCGACGTCGGCTGGAAGGTCGTCCACGCTCACGTCTCGATGATCGCCGAAGAGCCGATCCACTAACGAGCGCTTGCGAGGGAGGAAACGATGTCCCAGCCCGGCGAGAGCCTTGGCAATGTGATGAATCCCGATCCCGCCTGGGTGGCCAAGGTGAGCGAGCCCGCGCTCGAGCCTGATCTGCCGATCGTCGATCCGCATCACCATCTCTGGCAGCGCACCGGCAACGACTATCTGTTCCACGACCTGCTGGCCGACACCCGGACCGGCCACAGGATCGTGGGCACGGTGTTCGTCGATTGCCATTCGATGTATCGCAAGGACGGGCCTGCCGAGCTGCGCTGCATCGGCGAGACCGAGTTCGCCAACGGCGTCGCGGCGATGAGCGCGTCGGGTCTCTATGGGGACTTGCGCGCCTGCGCCGGGATCGTCGGCCATGTCGACCTGCGCCTCGGCGAAAAGGCGGGCGACGTGTTCGACGCCCAGATCGCCGCCGGCAACGGCCGCTTCAAGGGCATCCGCCACCAGACCGGCTGGGACGCCGATCCGGGCATCCGCAACTCCCGCAACGATCCGCCGCCCGAGCAGACCCGCGACCTGACCTGGCGCGAGGGCTTCCGTGAACTGGCGAAGCGCGACCTGACGTTCGACGCCTGGCTCTACCATCCGCAGATCCTCGAGATCGCCGAACTGGCAGATGCCTTCCCCAACACGACGATCATCCTCGACCATGTCGGTGGGCCGCTCGGATATGCCGGGTATGCCGGCCGTCACGACGAGGTGCGTGCGGCCTGGAGGACGTCGATGGCCGAGCTGGCGAAGCGTCCCAACATCGTGGTGAAGGTCGGCGGGCTCGGCATGGCGATGGGCTTCTTCGATTTCTATCGTCGTCCGATGCCCCCGGGCTCGCAGGAACTGGCCGAGGCGTTCAGGCCGTGGGTTGAGACCACGATCGGCCTGTTCGGCGTCGACCGCTGCATGTACGAGAGCAACTTCCCGGTCGACAAGATCACCTCGGGCTATGGCGTCCTCTGGAACGCCTTCAAGCGACTGTCGTCCGGTGCTTCGGCGTCGGAGAAGAAGGCCTTGTTCTCGGGCACGGCGACGCGGGTCTACGGGCTGGCGCTTTAGACACACCCGCGTGCTGAGCGGAGCGCAGCCTAGTCGAAGGACCTCTTTTCGCTTCGACAGACTGTGCATCGAAAAGAGGTCCCGGAGCCTTGCGAAGCGCCTGCGGCGCTTCGCTCGAGACGACGGTATGGCTTGCAAGAAGCGTGTCAGGAATCGCGCGCCGCGTTTCGCCGGAGGAAGTTTCTTTTTCATCCAACAGGCTCTATCGCACTGACATATGCTGTGAACTCGCCCTAGAATTTTGGCCCTCGCGTTGTTCATTGGGGCCCATTCATGCGTCGTTTCCTATTCTCCGCCGTCGCTGCCCTTGCCACCGTATCCGCCGCGCCGGTCGTCTCGGCGCAGACGCTCAAGGTGGTCATGCACTCCGACGTGAAGGTGCTCGATCCGATTTGGAGCGGCGCCTACATCACGCGCAATCACGGCTACATGCTCTACGACGTGCTTTTCGCCATGGACGAGAAGTTCCAGGTGAAGCCGCAGATGGTCGACACCTGGACCACGAGCGACGACGGACTCGTCTGGACCTTCAAGCTGCGCGACGGGCTGGAATGGCACGATGGCCAGCCGGTAACGGCCGAGGATTGCATCGCCTCGCTGAAGCGTTGGTCTGCCCGCGATGCGATGGGCCTGAAGATGGCGCAGGCCCTGAAGGAATATAAGGTCGTCGATCCCAAGACCTTCCAGATCGTGCTGAAGGAGAAGTTCGGGGCGGTCATCGAGTCGCTGGGCAAGCCTTCGGTCGTCGTGCCCTTCATGATGCCCAAGCGCATCGCCGAGACCGACCCGTTCAAGCAGATCGAGGAGTACATCGGCTCCGGTCCGTTCGTGTTCAAGAAAGACGAATGGAAGCCTGGCGAGAAGCTCGTCTATACCAAGTTCGCCAAGTACAAGCCGCGCGCCGAGCCGATGTCGGGTCTGTCCGGCGGCAAGGTGGTGAAGGTCGATCGGGTCGAGTGGGTGTGGATCCCGGACGCCGAGACCCAGGTCAACGCGCTGCTGAACGGTGAGATCGACTACCTCGAGGGCGTTTCGTCCGATCATCTGCCGCTGATCGAGAAGGACAAGGGCATACGCGTCATCAAGGGACGCGTTTCCAACCAGTACGCCTTCCGGCCGAACTGGCTGCTGCCGCCCTTCAACAACGAGAAGGTCCGTCAGGCCGCCGCACTTGCCCTCAACCAGGAGGACTTCCTGCAGGCCAATATCGGCGACAAGCGCTTCTGGCAGACCTGCAAGGCGATGTTCACCTGCGGCTCGCCGCTGGCGACGGATGCCGGCATGGCCGGGCTGGTCGAGGGCAATGCTGCCAAGGCCAAGGCGCTGCTGGCGGAAGCCGGCTACGACGGCACGCCCGTGACCCTGCTGGCGCCGACCGACCTCGGCGTCATCAAGCAGCTCGGCCCGGTGGCCAAGTCGCTGCTCGAGCGGGCCGGCTTCAAGGTCGACATGATTTCGATGGACTGGCAGAGCGTGATTGTCCGTCTGGCCAAGAAGGTGCCGGTTTCCGAGGGGGGCTGGAACGCGTTCTCCACGAGCTGGTCGCAGGTCGACATCCTCGACCCGCTGATGACGCCCTTCCTGATCGCAAGCTGCGACAAGGCCCGTTCCGGCTGGCCCTGTGACGAGGAACTCGAGAAGCTGCGCGACAAGTACATCCAGGCCTCTACGGAAGCCGAAAAGAAAGCCGCCGCCACCGCTGTCCAGGAACGCGCCATCAAGGTCGTGACACACGTGCCGCTCGGCGAATGGTTTGGGGTCAGTGCGGTCCGCTCGAACATCGGAACGCTCGACCCGCCTCCGCCGGTCGTCGTCTTCTGGGGCGTGACGAAGAAGTAGGAAAATATCCCCGCTTCAACGAGGATGGATTGGCCTCACTTAATATTCTGGGTGAATTCTGGGCTGGCCAGCCAGCTCAGTTTTCACCTTAGGTAGCCGGTCTAGAGGCTCGTCCCACTCGCTGAGGTTAACGAGTCTTTCTGATGTTTTACATTAATAGCCTCAGGCAGTGCTTCATTGGTGCTCAGATTGCCGTTCTAAAACAATGTCTTGCAGGAATCGGTTAATGCGCCGAAAGCTGGTGGATGTCGGAGCCGTCATTCCTCGAAGGGCGGTTTCCGCCCCATCGGATCTTCTCGGGATGGCTGGGCGAGGTCCACTCGGCGCAATTGCTCGCCTACGCGCTCGCCGCCGAAGCCTGGTTCACGCCGACACGTCTTGCCCATGAGGGCACCGGCCGTCTCGAAACGCTGACCCGACAATCCGCCGTCCTGAAGGATCTGGGTGCGTTCGCCCAGCCACTCCGGCGCAAGGCGCTGGCGCTGCAGGCGGAGCTGGAGACGGCTTTCCAGATGGCCCAGACGCCGCCCAACAGTACGCAGATGGAAATGGTGGCGCATGGCGATGGCGCCTTCTACCGGCCGCACACCGACACGTTCACCGGCGACCAGTACACGCCCGGCGGCCGCCGGCGCCTCACCATGGTTTATTACTTCCACCGCGAGCCACGCCGCTTCACGGGCGGCCGGCTCCGGCTCTTCGACCTAGGCGGTGGCCAGACGATCGACGTCGAGCCGAAGCACGACAGTCTGCTCGTCTTCCCCTCGACGGCGCGTCACGAGGTCGAGCACGTCTCCTGCCCCGAGGGCGCCTTTGGCGATGGCCGCTTTGCCGTGAACATCTGGCTGTGCGGCTGACCGTTACTCTGCCGCCTGCAGCACCGCCGCCTTCTCAGGCACTTTCGGCTCGATCAATCGGCCATTGCGCTTGGCGGCGTCCTCGGCTTCCCAGCGGATGGCGATCTCGGCCAGCCGGTCCATGACCTCGTCCAGCTCGCCGCCTCGCTTAGTGAGGGAATAGGTGACCTTGGGCGGGATGGTCGCTTCGTAGTCGCGCTTGACCAGCGCCGCGCCTTCCAGAGTGCGCAGGCGCTCGGTCAGCATCTTGGCCGAGATGCCCGACACCCGGCGCTTCAGCTCGCCGAAGCGCTGCGGCCCGTGGGTGCGCAGGTTGTAGAGGATGTAGGTCGTCCACGGCCCCATCAGCATGCGCAGGATGAAGTCCATCGGGCAGCTGACGCTTTCCTTGGCCTGGGCGGCGGTGGCGGGGGTCGACGTGCTCATGGAAAAACCTTTAGGTTACGATTTGGTACCTACTGGAGAATATATAGCGGCCATCCCAGATGTTTCCAGTCACTTTGTGTAAGCAACTGATCTGGAGAAACACCCAAGATGTTTCTTCAGTAAAATCAAAGGATTGGAAGCCATCATGACAAATGTCGCCATCGTCTATCACTCCGGCTATGGCCATACGCAGGCGCTCGCCGAGGCCGTGGCCACCGGTGCGCGAGCGGTTCCGGGCACCGTCGTCAGCCTCATCCCGGTTGCCGAGGCGGAGGCCCGCGGGGCCGAGCTCGACGCCGCCGATGCCATCGTCTTCGGCAGCCCGACCTACATGGGCGGCGTGTCGGCGGATTTCGCAAAGTTCAAGGACTGGACGTCGAGCCGCTGGATGGAGGGCAGGTGGCGCAACAAGCTCGCCGCGGGCTTCACCGTCTCGGCCTCGTGGAACGGCGACAAGCACAACACGCTCTACCAGCTGCTCACGCTCGCGGTTCAGCACGGCATGGTCTGGGTCGGCCTCGGCCTGCCGCCGGGCAACAACCATTCGAAGGGCTCCAGTGCCGACCTCAACCGGGTCGGTGCGTCGATCGGGGCGATGGCGCAGGCCAATGCCGACCAGGGCGTCGAGGGCATCGGCGCGAGCGACTTCAAGACCTTCGAGGCGCTCGGTCGCCGCGTCGCCGAGGCCACGCAGCGGTGGCACGAAGAGCCGCTCGCGCGGGCAGCTTAGGGCATCGTTGCGCCGGCAGGAGGCCACCGATCGCCCGCGAGGTGCGGTCGGTGGTTTTCCGCCGCCTCACTCCATGCGGATGTTGGCGGATTTGACGATCGAGTTCCACGACGCCAGCTCCTGCCTGATCAGCGCGGAGAGCTGCTGAGGGCTGCTGGTTTCGACCGTGGCGCCTTGGGCCACGAAGTCGGCCGTCACGTCGGGCATCGCCATCACGTCGCGCAGCGCGGCGTTGACCCGATCGACGATGGCGGCGGGCGTGCCTGGCGGCGCCAGCACGAAGATGCTGGCCACCGAATTGAAGCCCGGCAGCGTCTCGCTGATGGTGGGCGTGTCGGGCGCGGCCGGCGAGCGCTTGGCCGAGGTCACGGCCAGCAGGCGCAGCTTGCCGCTGCGGGCCAGCGCCAGGGCCGGTGGCAGGCTGACGAAGCAGATCGGGATCTGTCCGCTCACGAGGTCGGCCAGCGCCGGCGTGCCACCCTTGTAGGGGACGTGGACGATCTGGACGCCCGCCTCCTTCTGGAACATCTCGGCGCTGAGATGGGCAATGTTGCCGACGCCCGGCGAGGCATAGCTGTACTTGCCGGGATTGGCCTTCAGCACGTCGATGAGTTCTCGCGTGGTCTTGGCGGGGAAAGCCGGGTTCACCACGAGCGAGTAGGGCAGGTCGCCCAATGCGGCGATCGGGGCGAGCGTGATCGGATCGTAGGCCACCTTGTCGTAGATGGCGGTGCCGACGAGGATGCCCGACTCGGCGAGGAGCAGCGTGTAGCCGTCGGCCGGCGCGCTCGCGAGGCTGGCGGCGGCGATGGTGGAACCGGCGCCGGGCCGGTTCTCCACGACCACCGGCTGGCCCATCAGCGGGCTGAGCTTGTTGGCGACGATGCGCGCCAAGATGTCGGCGCCCCCGCCGGGCGGATAGCCGACCATCAGCTTGATCGCGCGCGACGGATAGGCGCCCGCCTGTGCGAAGCCGCTGCGCGGCGCGGCGAGTCCCAGCGCCAACGCCGACAGCGCGAGGCGGCGGCCCAGTTTGATGTCTTCGATGCTCATGCGATGTGACCTCGTATCGACGCGCGGGACCGGTCTCAGAGGGCGGCCGGCGGGAAGTAACGGAACTGCAGGCTCTGGTCCTTTTCGATCTGCTGGATGAGGTCGATCTCCCAGGTGAGATAGTCCGTCATCGATTTGCGCAGGTCGTCGTAGTCGTAGGGGCTGTACCAGACGTCGTCGGTCGGGGAGGTCATGTTCTCGAGCCCGCTGGCCAACGGCAGGCCGGCGGCGGCCCAGGCGGCCGTGCCGCCGTCGAGGAGCGAGACCGGCAGGCGCGCCGCAGCCGCGGCATCGGACGCCGCAATGGTCGCGAACGTGCCATCGTCGGAGGTCAGCACCAGCCGCTTCGCCTTGGGGGTGCCGGCCGTGACCTGCGCCAGCCCATCCTCCAGCCGCGAGCGCACCGCGAACCAGGCCCCCGGGATATGACGGGCGCGGAAGCGCAGGCTGTTGGCCAGGTCGACCACAACGGCCTCGCCGGCCGTGACCAGGCGATGCAGTTCGAGGACGTTGATCCGCTCGACTCCGCTCGCGGTGTCCGGGGGCAGGAGCTCGACCGCCTCGGGACCCTTCTCCAGCGCACCGCCGCAAGCGCTCAGGCCGCCGGTCAGCACGAACACCTCGGTCCAGCCGAGCTGGTTCAGCCACGACGCCGTCATGCGCGCGCGCACGCCGTTGTCGTCGCACAGGACGAGGCGGGCGTTGCGCGTGCCGACATAGTGGTCGGTCGACTGGATGAGCTGGCCGCCGGGTGCGCTGCGCGCATCCTCGATGTGCCCGGCCTCGTATTCCTCGGGGGTGCGCACGTCGAAGAAGTGGAGCGAGCGCGCCGGGTCGGCCTGCAGGTCGCGCAGCCCCGCCGCGTCGATCTCGCGTACGCCGAAGCGCTTCGACACGCGCAGCGAGGCCTCGATCGCGGCCACCAGCCCCTTGGGCGAGGGCGGTGGCGCGACGGTGCGGCTGCCGCGAGCCATGGTCTCGCCGCTGAGATGCCAGCCCGCCGTGCCGTTGCGCACGCAGACCACCGGGTTCTTCAGTCCGGCATTGATCAGCGATTGTGCGCCGATGATGCCGCGTGTGCGGCCGGCGCAATTCACCACGATGGTGGTGTCCTCGCGCTCGATCAGATCGAACACGCGGTGCACCAGCTCGGCGCCGGGACAATCGATGCCGCCGGGCAGGCTGTAATTGTGGAACTCCGTGTAGGGCCGGCTGTCCAGGATCAGCATGTCCTTGCCCTGGTCGATCCAGCGGCGCAGTTCCTGGGCATCGATGGCCGGCGTGTCGTAGCGATGCTCGACGAATTCACCGAACGCCTTGCTGGGCACGTAGATGCCGGCAAACACTTCGAGGCCTGCCTTGCGCCAGCCTTCCAGCCCGTCCTTCAGGATGGAAATGTCGGTATAGCCCCAGCCCGCGAGGCGCCGGGCGGCGCGCTCGGCCAGACCGTCGTCGCTCTGGTCCATGAGGATGATGCGGGTCGCACGTCTCGGCACGAGGGCCGCCATCCGCGTCTCCATGTGGCTGAGCGGTGCGGACACGATCGTCAGCGGATGGCCGGAGTTGAACAGCCCTTCCTCGCGCACGTCCAGGAAAGCGAATTCCGCACTTTCGCTCAGCAGCGCATGGACGCGGGCGGCGTCGAAACGCGGCCAGGACGAGGCGCCCTTCGGGGCGGGGTCTTTGGCGGTGTTCATCGCGGCAAGCCAATCTTGGAAGGAAGAGGATCTGGGCAAATCCTGATCGCCGCCGATGGATAAGGAAAATATAAATATGATATGAACTGATTTGGAATCGGTATGAATTTGACCATCCGTCAATTGCGCGCTTTTACCCTCGGGGCGCAGTTCGCCTCGTTCTCCGAGGCGGCGGCTCGCATGGGCATCACCCAGCCCGGCTACTCGTTGCTGATCCGCCAGCTCGAGGAAGAAGTGGGCATGGCGCTGTTCCGGCGCACGACGCGGCGGGTCGAACTCACCGAAGCCGGCCGCGAGATCCTGCAGAGCGCCCAGCGCACGCTCCAGCAACTCGAGGAGACCTGCCGCCGCGCCGAGGATTTCCGCGAGGCGCGCCAGGGCACGCTCAATCTCGCCTTCGTGCCCTCGGTGGGCTGCAGCCTGCTGCCGCCGACCCTGTCGCGGTTCGCCGAGGCCTATCCGGGGATCAAGCTGGTGTTCCACGAGGCGCAGGCGGTCGGCTTTGCCGAGCGGGTGCGCAGCGGCCAGGCCGAGATCGGCCTCGGCCTGTTGCTGCAACCCGACGAGCAGCTCGGCTTCGAGGCGCTGACGCGCGACTGCCTGGTGGCGTTGCTGCACACCCAGCATCCGCTTGCCGCGCGCCCGACCGTGACCTGGAAGGCTCTGGCGCGCTTCAATTCCATCCTGGTGACCAACCAGTCGAGTGTTCGCGTCCATGCCGACCGCGCCGCCGCGTCGGTCGGCGTCGACATCGAGCCGACTTATGTCCTCGACTCGCTCACCACCGCCGTCGGCCTGGTGCGCGCGGGCCTGGGCTATGCCGTCCTGCCGAGCCTGGCACTGCGCAGCATGGATCTGGGCGGGGCGGTGGTCCGGGTGGTGGAGCAGCCCCGCGCCTGGCGCGACATCGGCCTGCTCACGCGCTCCCAGTTCACCCTGTCGCCGGCGGCCGAAGCCTTCGCCGCCGTGGCGCGAGCCGTAGCGGCAGAATTTCCGGATCCCGCCACCCTGGCGGCAACGCATCGGAGTGCGCGCCGCGCCGTGCGCTGACGAGCGCATCCGGCCCGCATTCCGATACGAAACCGGGGACCATCGCCTTGCGGCGAGGTCCCCGTTCGGACGGCGAAGCGGCCCCTCGCCGGGGGCCGTCGGGTTCGCTGCGCTACTTCTTGGTGATGTTCCACATCACCGGCACGGGGCCGGGCAGCCAGCCGCTGATGCTGTCCTTGCGGTAGGCGCCGAATGCCTTGTACTGGCCGAGCACGATGTAGGTGGCCTGATCCATCACCCGGTCCGAGACGGCCATGGCGACCTCCTTCCGCTTGGCGGGGTCGACTTCCCTGGCGTAGGACGAGCGAAGCTTCTCCATCTCGGGATCGCACGGCCAGCCGAACCAGGCCTTCTCGCAGCCGCCGCTGGTGAAGGAATTGCCGGCCGGGCTTTCGGTACCGACCGCGACGGTCGTCGTGTAGAAGATGTTCCAGCCGCCCTGCGCCGGCGGATCCTTCTTGGCGCGGCGGGTCACGACTGTCTGCCAGTCCATCGACTGCAGGTCGACCTTGAAGCCGACCTTCTCGAGCGCCTGCTTGCCGACCGGCGGAAGCTGGTTGGCGGAGAGCAGGTCGGTCGCGTGCATCATGACGACCGGTGTACCGTCATAGCCGCTTTCCTTGAGGAGCTGGCGCGCCTTCTCGAGGTCGGGCTTGATCAGCAGGTTGCCGTAGCTCTTCTCGTAGGGCGAGCCGCACACCAGCGGCGCGTTGCAGACCCGGTAGATCTCGGGGTCGCCGATCTGCGCGCGCAGGAAATCCTCCTGGGCGATCGCATACATCGCGGCCTGTCGCGCCTTCAGGTTGTTGAACGGCGGGTGGAGGTGGTTGAGGCGCATGATGATCTGGCTGCCCTGCGCGTTCCAACCGTAGAGCTCGATGTTCTTGTCAGCCTTCAGCAGCGGGAAGAGATCGGGCACCGGAAGTTCGATCAGGTCGATCTCGCCCTGGGTGAGGGCATTGACCGCCGTACTCGGGTCGGAGATCGCCAGCCATTCGACGCGGTCGACCTTCACCACCTTGCCGCCGGCCAGCATCGAGGGCGGCTCGGCGCGCGGCTTGTACTTTGTGTTCTTGACGTAGACGACCTTCTCGCCGGGCTTCCATTCGTCCTTCTTGAAGATGAACGGGCCGGAGCCGGTGTAGTCGTCGATCTGCTTGAACGGGTCGGTTTCGGCGACCTTCTTGGGCATCATGAAGGTAGAGGGCTTGCCCAGGGCCTCGAGGACGAGGCCGAACGGCTCCTTGAGCACGATCTGGAAGGTCTTGGTATCGACGGCCTTCAGCGTGGCGAGGGCGGCCGTCATCTGCTGGCCGATGGGGTCGCGGGCGGCCCAGCGCTTGATCGAGGCGACGCAGTCCTCGGCGGTGACCGGCTGGCCGTCGTGCCATTCCAGACCATCGCGCAGGGTGAAGGTCCAGGTCAGCTTGTCGGCCGAGGCCTCATACTTGTCGACCATCTGCGGCTGGATGCGCAGGTCCGCATCCTGGGCGAACAGCGTGTCGTAAATCATGTAGCCGTGATTTCGGGTGATGAAGGCGCTCGTCCAGACCGGGTCCAGGACCTTCAGATCGGAATGGGCGACCATCTTCAGGGTCTGCGCTGACACCGGGGCCGCGGCCGCCGCCGCAGCCGTCGACAAGGCGAGACAGGCCGCGACCTGTCGCAATCTCCGCATTACGTGCATTACTCTTTACCCTTCTCCAACACCCTAACTTCACACAGGCTGCCACGAGCCCGACGAGGAATAAAGCAATGTCGATGCCGCAGGCGCCTCTGGCACGAGGAACCGCTCGCGGAGGCTGGTTGATCGCCGTCCTGCAGAAACGATAAGGGGACCTTCGCCGGTCTGGCGAAGGTCCCCCTTCCCGTGACGGGTCGACGCTATGCGGTCATTTCTTGCTGATGTTCCAGAGCACCGGAACGGGGCCGGCGAGCCAGCCGCTCAGGCGGTCCTTGCGGTAGGCGCCGAAGGCCTTGTACTGGCCGACCGGGGCATAGAAGCCCTGGTCCATCAGGCGGTCCGAGATGGCGATGCCCAGTTCCTTGCGCTTGGCCGGGTCGCTCTCCTTGATGAAGGCGGCCCGCAGGACCTCGATTTCGGGGTCGCACGGCCAGCCGAACCACGCCTTCTCGCAGGTGCCGGCGGCGTAGGCGTTGATGCCCGGATTGTCGAGATCGAGCGTGATGTTCGTGGTGAAGAAGATGTTCCAGCCGCCCTGCGCCGGCGGTTCCTTGCGCGCGCGCCGGGCCACCACGGTCTGCCAGTCCATCGCCAGAAGGTCGATCTTGAAGCCGGCCTTCTCGAGCTGCTGCTTGGCGACGGCCTGTACCTGGTTCGAGGATTGCAGGTCGGTCTGCTGCAGCATGGCGACCGGCGTGCCGTCATAGCCGCTCTCCTTCAGGAGCCGGCGCGCCTTCTCGAGGTCGGGCTTGATCAGCAGGTCGCCGTATTCCTTGCCGTAGGTCGTGCCGCAGACGAACGGCGCGTTGCAAACCTTGTAGATTTCGGGATCGCCGACCTGGGCGCGCAGCATGTCTTCCTGTGCGAGCGCCCACATCGCCGCCTGACGCGCCTTCACGTTGTTGAAGGGCGGGTGGAGCGTGTTGAAGCGCATGATGATCTGGCTGCCGAGCGAGTTCCAGCCGAACAGCGCGATGTTCTTGTCGGCCTTCAGCATCGGGAAGAGGTCGGGCACCGGCGATTCGATCAGGTCGATCTCGCCGGCCAGCAGGGCGTTCACCGCCGTGCTGGGATCGGTGATGGCCAGCCATTCGACCCTGTCGACCTTCGCCACCTTGCCGCCCGCCAGCATCGAGGGCGGCTCGTTGCGCGGCTTGTATTTGGTGTTCTTGACGTAGACGATCTTCTCGCCGGGCTTCCATTCCTCCTTCTTAAAGACGAAGGGGCCGGAGCCGGTATAGTCCTCGATCTGCTTGTTGGGATCGGTTTCGGCGACGCGCTTGGGCATCATGAAGGGCACGTTCGACGAGGGCTTGCCGAGCGCGTCGACGACAAGGCCGAACGGTTCCTTCAGCTCGAACGCGAAGGTCTTGGCGTCGATCGCCTTGATCTCCTTGGTCGCCTTCAGCAGGAGCTGGCCGAAGCCGTCGCGGGCGCCCCAGCGCTTGATCGAGGCGATGCAATCCTCGGACGTGACGGGGGTGCCGTCGCTCCATTCGAGGCCGTCACGCAAGGTGATCGTCCAGGTGAGCTTGTCGTCCGAGACGGTGTACTTTTCCGCCATCTGCGGCTGGGTCTTGAGGTCGGCGTCCTTGGCGAACAGGACGTCGTAGATCATGTAGCCGTGATTGCGGGTGATCAGCGCCGTGGTCCAGATCGGGTCGAGGATCTTGATGTCCGCATGCGACACCATCCTCAGCGTCGTCTGGGCGGCCGCCGGCACGGAAGCCGCGGCCATGGCCGCGGCCAGTCCGATGGAAGCCGCCAGCGCGACCCGTCTCCGCAATCCCAACATTCAGTACCCTTTCCCATGATAGACTCGAGCCAATTGCACACAGGCTGCCACGCAGCCCCAGAGGAATAAAGACATGTCGATGCCTTCGATCTTTGTGTCGCATGGAGCGCCGACGCTCATCCTGAGCGACGCGCCGGCGCGCACCTTCCTGGCGGGCCTCGGCCAGCAAATTCCGCGCCCGACCGCCATCGTGGCGGTGTCGGCGCACTGGGACACCGACGTGCCGGCCGTGTCGATCGTTCGCAAGCCCGATACGATCCACGATTTCTACGGCTTCCCCGAAGCGCTCTACAAGCTGCGCTATGACGCGCCCGGCGCGCCGGCGCTCGCCGAGAAAGTCGCGAAGCTTACAGGCGCCGCGCACGATCATCATCGCGGGCTGGATCACGGCGCCTGGGTCCCGGCAATGCTGGCGTGGCCCGAGGCCGACATCCCGATCTTCCAGCTCTCGGTGCAGCCGGCGCTCAGCCCGGCGCACCACATCGCGCTCGGCCGCAAGCTCAGCCCGTTGCGCGAGGAGGGCGTGCTGGTCATGGGCAGCGGCAGCGCCATCCACAATCTACGCGCCCTGGTGCGCAGCGAGGACGCCTCGGAACCCGAGCCCTGGGCGCAGGCCTTCGACGACTGGCTTGCCGACACGCTGGAGAAGGGCGACGAGGCGGCGCTCGCCGACTACCGTGCCCGCGCGCCGTATGCTCGCGAGGCCCATCCGACCGACGAGCACTTCCTGCCGCTGCACGTCGCGTTCGGCACAGCCGGCGAAGGTGCGCAGGGCCGGGCACTCCATCGAAGCTTCACGTTGGGGAACCTGTCGATGGCTGCCTACGCGTTCGGCTAGGGGCGTTCATGCGCCCCCGGCTGGATGTTGCCGGGGGGCTCGGCCTCATATCATGAGGTCGTAGTGGTGCGCCGTATGCGCGGCGTCCAGGGCCGCAGCCCATTCCGAGACCGCGCTGGCATCCTTGGCCGCGATATTGGCCGAAGAGAGCTCCGCCAGCGAGACGTCGGTCAGTTTATAGGTCTGGTTGTTGCCCTCGATGGTGATGACGGTCGAGCCGTTCACCTCGGCGATGGAGAAATCGTCCTTGGCCATCCAGTTGAAGTCGAGCGTGTCGAGGGCCGTGTCGAAATCGATCGCCGTGTTGGTGCCCCAGGCCCAGGTGATCGCGAATGTATCGGCCTTTCCATTGCCCACATGGCCCTGGTCCGGCTCGCTGTCGTCATTGACGATGGTACCTACGGCGGTCGCGTCGGCGATGGTGGCACCGCTGGCATTGGAGAGCGTGACGGCAAAGGTCTCGTTCCCCTCGAACACGGTGTCACCGCTGATATCCACATGCACCGTCTTCGAGGTTTCGCCCGCCGCGAAGGTGAGGGTGCCGTTGGAGGCTACATAATCCGAGCCGGCGGTCGCCGTGTCGTTTGCGGTGGAATAGGCGACCGTCACGGGGCCCGCGGCCGCCTTGTCGAGCGTCACCACGAACATGAAATGGGCATGATCGCCATTGCCTTCCGCCACCGAGAGGTCGGCGATGGAGAGGGCCGGCAGGGCGGCAGCGCCGTCGTCGTCGATGATGGTGCCGATGGCGGTGCCGTCGGCGATCGTGGCGCCGGTGGGGCTGGAGAGGTTGATCTTGAAGGTCTCGTTGCCCTCGGCCAGCACGTCGCCCTTGATGTCGACATGGACCATCTTGGACGTCTCGCCGGCGTCGAAGGTGACGGTGCCGCTGGAGGCGACATAGTCCTTGCCGGCCTTGGCCGTGCCGTTTGCGGTGGTATAGGCCACTGTCACCGGGCCGTCGGCGGCCTTGTCGAGCGTCAACACGAACATGAAATGGGCATGGTCGCCATTGCCTTCCGCCACCGAGAGGTCGGCGATGGACAGGGCCGGCAGCGCCGGGGCGCGGTCGTCGTCGATGATGGTGCCTGTTGCGGTGCCGTCGGCGATCGTGGCGCCGGTGGGGCTGGAGAGGTTGATCTTGAAGGTCTCGTTGGCCTCGGCCAGCACGTCGCCCTTGATGTCGACATGGACCGTCTTGGACGTCTCGCCGGCGGCAAAAGTGACGGTGCCGCTGGAAGCGACGTAGTCCTTGCCAGCCTTGGCGGTGCCGTTTGCGGTGGAATAGGCGACCGTCACGGGGCTCGTGGCTGCGTGGTCGAGCGTCACGGTGAACATGAAATGGGCATGATCGCCATTGCCTTCCGCCACGGAGAGGTCGGCGATCGAGAGCGCGGGAAGCGCATGGCCCTCGTGCCCGGTCGCGCCGTCGGTCGCCCCCGATGCCCCCGTCACCGTGCCTCCGCCAGCAATCGGCAGGTTGAAGTCGACGATCTGGGTGTTCGATGCCTGCCCCATGCCGATTTTGGCGGACAGGTCGTCCTCGCGGACCTGGGTGAAGGTGAACTCGAAATTGGCCGGGGAGAGGTCGGCCCGGGTGACGCCGAGCAGGATGAGCTTCTGGCCCGTGCTGAGATCCGCGATGACCACGCCTTCGGCGCTGTCGGTCATCGAGAGGTTCTCGCGGCTGCCATAGAACTTGAAGCTCACCACGTCGGTGGCGGGATCGAAATCGACCCGGTCCACCTGCCCCACTTCATGGGAGCGCATGTAGACGGTGTCAGCGGCGAGCACCGGTCCGTTCTCCCAGGCGAGCGCGCCGCTCAGCGCCTCGCGCAAGTGATTGTTGTCGATGTATTCGAAATTCTCCACCGACAGGTCGGCGAGGCGGACACCCTGCACGATCACCGTCTCGCCGCTCCACGGGCTCATGAAGCCGAAGCCCTGGGGCGTGTCGATGATGATGAAGGAATGGATGTTGGCGTTACCGAGATCGATCTTGTCCAGCGCCGGATCGAAGCCGACGATATCGGCACCGCTCACGGAGTTGATGAGCCAGACTCTGCCGGTGCCGTTGCCCGGATCCTGCTGCGTGTCGTCGTCGGTGATCTGCCCGACCGCCGTGGCGTCGGCGATGGTCGCGCCGGTGGCGCTGGAGAGGGTGAGCGAGAAGGTTTCAGCGGCCTCCACCGCGGTGTCGCCGTTGACGACCACATGCACCATCTTGGAGGTCTCGCCGGCTGCAAAGGTCAGCGTTCCGGTGAGGGCGGCATAGTCGGAGCCCGCGGTCGCCGTACCGTCGGCGGTGGCGTAGTTCACGGTCACGGGACCGGTCGCCGCCTTGTCGAGCGTGACGATGAACATCAGCTCGGCGGTGCCCGAATCCCCCTCGCGCATCGAGACATCGCCCACCGAGAGTGCGGGCAATGTGGCCGTCGCATCGTCGTTGGTGACGGTGCCGGTTGCCGAGCCGTCGGCGATGGTTGCGCCATCGGCATTGGCCAAGCGGATGGTCAAGGTCTCGTTGCTCTCCGCCACCTTGTCGCCCTTGACCGTCACCTCGATGGTCTTCGACGTTTCCCCCGCCGCGAAGGTGAGGGTGCCGCTCGCGGCAACATAGTCGCTGCCGGACGTGGCGGTGCCGTCGGCCGTCGAATAGGCGACCGTGACCGGGCCGGCGGCCGCCGCGGACAGGATCACGGTGAAGGTCATGAGCTTGATGCCGGAGTTGCCTTCCTTCACCGACACGTCGGCAACGGACAGGCTGGGCACTGCCGGCTCCGCCGTGTCCAGGGCCGTGTCCCATTTCTGGATCACGCTCGCGTCCTTCGCGCGGATGTTGTCCATGCTCAGTTCGGCGAGCGTCACGCCGTCGAGCCTGTAGGTCTGATTGTTGCCGGTGATGGTGATGACGACCGAGCCGCCGACCTCGGCGATGGAGAAATTGTCCTTCTGGAACCAGCCGAAATCGAGAACGTCGAGGGCGGGGTCGAAGGCGAGGACGGTGTTGAGGCCCCATGTCCAGTTGATGGTGGTGACGGTTGCCGCGCCGTCACCCCCTGTCCCTCCGCCGCCACCCGTCTGTCCGCCGGAGGAGCCGCCGTCCGCCTGGGTTCCGTCCCAGCCTGCATAGTCGGCGACGGTGCCGTCGTTGTTGAAATCGTCGTGCCAGAGCTCCTCGGCGAGGGCGAGTGTCTTGGCCGACTCATGGGCGGCGATGAGGGTCGAATAGCTCGGCGTGTCGTAGGCCCCGAACTGCTGGATATATTTGAGGATGGAGGTGCCGTATTCGTCGGCCGAGGCGCTGCCATTGTTGAGAAGGTCCAGCGTGCCCCAGGCCCCGCGCAGATGGGCGGCGGCAAGAATGCCGGTGAGGGTGAGCGTGACGGTGACGCTCTGCCCGTTGGTGTCCACATAGGTGCGCTGGGTCCCGATCAGCGCGTCGAGGCTGGTGCCTTTGGCCTCGAGCCCACTTTCTATGACGGTGAGGTTGTAGCCGAAGGCATCGAGGATGATGGCTTCCTGGATGTCGGTCTTGAGCGTGGCGAAGCTGTCGACGCCGTTCTTGCCGGTGAAATGACCGGTCCACAGGTTGCCGGTATTGCCCTGATAATAGCCGAGGTCGATGAGCAGCGGCTCGCCGAACTGATAGCCGACGAAGCCCAGCGCATTCACGGAGGTGTACTGCATGTCATGCCAGGAGAGCTGGCCGGCCTGATAGGCGTTCCAGTTGGCATCGCCCACCCAGCTCCGGATCTGTGATTCGGTGATCTGTCCCGAGAGATAGCGATCGTAGTCGACACCCGATTCGAACGCCCGCAGCGCGTCCAGAAACTGCGTGAAAGTCCCGTTCGACATGCCTTGCTCCCCCGACTTCAACTCGCGTACCGACCGCGCGATACCGCCGATACTCACAGGCCGTACGCGAAAATCATAACCGTTCGATGTCGCTGCTGTCGAAGGGGGGCAGTCGATGGTGCGTTGGCCCCTCGCTCGCAGCGGGGTGCGTCATGGCGTTGCCGAACGATCCAAGCGCGCGCGCCAACGAAAAACGGGAGCGCTTTCGCGCTCCCGTTCGGGTCGCAACCAGGAAACCTGGGCTGTTTACGCGGCTTCGGCCAGCGCCACGCCCTTTTCCTTGAAGACCTGCTCGAGTTCGCCGGTCTCGAACATCTCGCGGATGATGTCGCAGCCGCCGATGAACTCGCCCTTCACGTAGAGCTGGGGGATCGTCGGCCACTGGCTGAATTCCTTGATGCCCTGGCGCAGGTCAGGGTCGACGAGGATGTTGATGCCGTGGAACTTCACGCCGAGCTGGCTCAGCACGTCGACCACCGCGGCCGAGAAGCCGCACTGGGGAAACACGGGCGTACCCTTCATGAACAGCAGAACGTCGTTCTTGCCGATCTCGTCGCGGATACGCTCGAACACCTGGGGTTCGCTCATGATCGATCTCCGTGGAGCGCCGCCGGGGGCGCGGGGGGTGTCTGAATATAGGGCGTTCAGGGCCTTTGCGCCATGGTGGTTAGCTTGAGGGCGTGGAGAACGCCTCCCATGCGGCCGCCCAGGGCGCCATAGACCATCTGGTGCTGCTGGATCTTGGATTTGCCGGCAAAAGCTGCCGAAATAACCGTGGCGGCATAGTGGTCGCCGTCGCCGGCGAGGTCCTGGATCTCGACCTCGGCGTCGGGGATGCCTTGCTTGATCAGGCTGATGATGTCGTCGGCGTGCATCGGCATGGGGCGATCCTTTTTTTCTGGCCTCAGGCGGCGCTGTTCATGTAGCCGGGCAGCCAGTTCTCGTGGGCGTCGTGCAGCTCCCGCAGCGGCAGGGTGAGCAGCCCGTCGACCAAGATGTCCGGGCCGCCGGAATAGCCCAGCAGCACGGCCGGCACGCCGGCCTTGCGGGCGGCCTCGACGAGGGCAGGGCCGTCGTCGGTGGCGATCAGGTAGCGGCCCTGGTCCTCGCCGTAGAGATAGGCGTGGGGCGCGACGTCGCTCGCCGGCAGCTTGATGCAGGCACCGGTGCCGCCCGACAGGCACATCTCGGCGAGCGCCACGAGCAGGCCGCCGTCGGAGAGGTCGTGGCAGGCATGGACGCGGCGGCCGACGATCTCGCTGCGCACGAAGTCGCCGTTGCGCCGCTCGACCGCGAGATCGACCGGCGGCGGGGCGCCTTCCTCGCGGCCGTGCAGCTCGCGAAGATAGATCGACTGGCCGAGCCAGCCCCTGGTATCGCCGATCAGCACCAGCGCGAGGCCGGACTGGACCAGGCGCGAGCCCGCGGAGGTCGCGATGTCGTCGATCACGCCGACCGCGCCGATGGTCGGGGTCGGCAGGATCGGCCGCCCCTCGGTCTCGTTGTAGAGCGAGACGTTGCCCGACACGACGGGGAAGTCGAGCGCAGTGCAGGCTTCCGCCATGCCCATGATGGCGCCCGCGAACTGGCCCATGATCTCTGGCTTCTGGGGATTGCCGAAGTTCATGTTGTCGGTGACGGCGAGCGGCCGGGCGCCGACCGCGGTGATGTTGCGCCACGCCTCGGCTACGGCCTGGCGGCCGCCGGTCTCGGGATGGGCCTGCACGTAGCGCGGCGTGCAGTCCGACGTCATGGCGAGGCCCTTGTGGCTCACGACCTTGGGCGCTCCCGGCACGCGGACCAGCGCGGCGTCGCCACCCTGCGGGCGGATCGCTGTGTTGCCCATGATGAGATGGTCGTACTGGTGCCAGATCCACGCTTTGCTCGCGAGATCGGGGCAGCTCATCAGGGTGAGAAGCGAGGCCTTCCAGTCGGTCGGTTCAGGTACCTGCGACGCGTCCAGCTCGGGCGGCAGCGGCGTCAGGGTCCACGGCCGCTCGTACATCGGCGCTTCGGTGACCAGCGGCGGGATCGGGATGTTGCCCACCACGTCGCCGTGCCAGGTCAGCACCATGCGCTCGGTGTCGGTCAGGTGGCCGATCACGGCGAAGTCCAGTTCCCACTTCTCGAAGATCGCGCGCGCCTGGTCCTCGCGGCCGGGCTTCAGCACGATCAGCATGCGCTCCTGGCTCTCCGAGAGCATGAGCTCGTAGGGATTCATGCCGGTCTCGCGCATCGGCACCTTGTCGAGTTCCATGACGAGGCCGAGCCCGCCCTTGGCGGCCATCTCGAACGAGGAGGAGGTGAGGCCGGCCGCCCCCATGTCCTGGATGGCGATGATGGCGTCGGTCGCCATCAGCTCGAGGCAGGCTTCCAGCAGCAGCTTCTCGACGAACGGATCGCCGACCTGCACCGTCGGGCGCTTGCTCTCGCTGTCCTCGTTGAACTCGGTCGAGGACATGGTGGCGCCGTGGATGCCGTCGCGGCCGGTCTTGGAGCCGACATAGACCATCGGATTGCCGATGCCGGCGGCCGCTGCGTAGAAGATCTTGTCGGTCGCGGCCACGCCCACGGTCATGGCGTTGACCAGGATGTTGCCGTTGTAGGCGGCATGGAAGTTGGTCTCGCCGCCGACGGTGGGGATGCCCATGCAGTTGCCGTAGCCGGCGATGCCGGCGACCACGCCCGAGACGAGGTGGCGCGTCTTGGCATGCTTGGGGTCGCCGAAGCGCAGCGCGTTGAGGTTGGCCACCGGCCGCGCGCCCATCGTGAAGACGTCGCGCAGGATGCCGCCCACGCCTGTCGCCGCGCCCTGGTAGGGCTCGATATAGGAGGGGTGGTTGTGGCTCTCCATCTTGAAGATGGCGGCCTGGCCGTCGCCGATGTCGATGACGCCGGCATTCTCGCCCGGGCCCTGGATGACCCAGGGCGCCTTGGTCGGCAGCTTCTTCAGCCAGACTTTCGAGGATTTATAGGAGCAGTGCTCGCTCCACATCGCCGAGAAGATGCCGAGCTCGACCATCGTGGGATCGCGGCCCATGATCTTCAGCAGGCGCTCGTACTCATCCGGCGCCAGCCCGTGCTCGGCCACGATCTGCGGGGTGATCGCGGGCTCGTTCGGCAGTTTGACGGGCGGGTTCTTTTCCTGGGCTACGGTCACGACGCGTCTTTCATGAAAGGGCTTCGACCATGCCCTCGAACAGGGCCTTGCCGTCGGTGCCGCCGAACATCGGCTCCACCGCATTCTCGGGATGGGGCATCAGGCCCAGCACCGTCTTGGTGTCGTTGAACACACCGGCGATGTTGCTGCTGGAGCCGTTGGGATTGCCGCGTCCGTCGACGATCGAGCCGTCGGGGCCGCAGTAGCGGAAGGCGATCTGGCCGCGATCCTCGAGCCGCTTCATCGTGTCGGCATCGGCGAAGTAGTTGCCCTCGGCATGAGCCACCGGCACCTTGATCACCTGGCCGGCCTGGTAGCGGTTGGTGAACAGGCTCTGGCTGGTCTCGACCCGGAGGTGGACGTCGGCGCAGACGAACTTGAGGTGCGAGTTGCGCATCAGCGTGCCCGGCAGCAGGCCCGCCTCGGTCACGATCTGGAAGCCGTTGCAGATGCCCAGCACAGGCACGCCCTGAGCAGCGCGCTTCTTGACCTCGGCCATCACCGGCGACTGCGCAGCCATCGCGCCGCAGCGCAGATAGTCGCCGTAGGAAAAGCCGCCCGGCACCACGATCAGGTCGACCTTCTCGAAGTCGCCGTCGCCGTGCCACACCATCTGCGGCCGGCGCCCGGTCACCAGCTCGATCGCCTGCGCCACATCGCCTTCGCGATTGGAGCCGGGGAAGACGAGGATCGCGGCCTTCATCGCTAGCCCACCAGCTCGATCGAGTAGTTCTCGATCACCGTGTTGGCGAGCAGCTTCTTGCACATCTCCTCGACGCGCGCCTTGGCCTTCACCTTGTCGGTCTCGGCGAGCTCGAGCTCGATGAACTTGCCCTGGCGGACGTCGCCGACCTCCGGGAAGCCCAGACGGTTCAGCGAATGTCCGATGGCCTTGCCCTGGGGGTCGAGCACGCCGTTCTTGAGGGTCACGTGGACTCTGACTTTCATGTCGCCTCTTTACTGCAGCGTGGTGGGGCCGCGCACGTCGCCCGGTCCCTGGTCGATGAGGATGCCGAGGCGCCGCGCCACTTCCTGGTAGGCTTCCTCGACCTTGCCGAGGTCGCGGCGGAACCGGTCCTTGTCCATCTTCTCGTTGGTCCTGAGATCCCACAGCCGGCATGAATCCGGGCTGATCTCGTCGGCCAGCACGATCCGGACCATGTCGTCCTCGTAGAGGCGGCCGAACTCGATCTTGAAATCGATCAGCTTGATGCCGCAGCCGAGGAACAGGCCGAACAGGAAATCGTTCACGCGCAAGGTCAGCGCCACGATGTCGTCGAGGTCCTGGGGCGTCGCCCAGCCGAAGGCGGTGATGTGCTCCTCGGTAACCATCGGGTCGCCCAGCGCGTCGTTCTTGTAGAAGAACTCCATGATGGAGCGGGGGAGCTGCGTGCCTTCCTCGACGCCGAAACGCTTGGCGAAGGAGCCGGCGGCGACGTTGCGGACCACGATCTCGAGCGGGATGATCTCGACCTGCCGGATGAGCTGCTCGCGCATGTTCAGCCGGCGGATGAAATGGGTCGGCACGCCGATTTCCCCGAGTTTGGTCATCAGGAACTCGGAGATGCGGTTGTTGATCACCCCCTTGCCGGTGATGACCCCCTTCTTCTGGTTGTTGAAGGCGGTCGCGTCGTCCTTGAAGTACTGGACGATCGTCCCGGGTTCGGGCCCCTCGAACAAGGTCTTGGCCTTGCCCTCGTAGATGCGGCGACGGCGGGACATGTCTTACTCCTGCGCGGGCGATGCGGATCGCCCGCCGTTCGGGCGGAATATGGCGGAAACGCCATGCGCCGGTACTGGGGAAAAATCCATTGAAAAAGGTGACGGAGTCGTCATATTGATCTCTAAACAGGAGGCCTCACATGGCCCAGCAAATCACCTACGACAAGGCCTATGACACGGTCGGACGCGAGGATTTTCCGGCAATGCTGGAAGTTCCCCGGTATGGCCGCCGGACCGACGCCTTCGACGGCATCATTTCGGCCACCCACGACCATTTCTGGGATCCTCTGGACAAGGCCTATATCGACTTCGACCAGCCTTTCGACATGGTCCGAACGCCGATCATGCCCTTGGACAATGTGGTCGAGCTGCGGAGTGCGGTGGCGGACCGGCTCGACGAGGGCCAGAAGATCGGCCTCGGCAACGACGTCATGCACTGGTCGATCTCCAACCTGCTGCACGGCGAGCAGGGGGCGCTGTCGCTGTCGGCCAGCCTCTGTCACATCCTGCTCGACCCTGGCGCCCAGGAATACGCCGCCAACCAGGCCCGCGAGGAAGCCCGTCATGTTGCAGGGTTCACGCGCTATATCGGCCGGCGCTGGGGCGCGCCCCTGCCGGTGGGCAAGACCATCGCGACCGTCCTCACCGACCTCGTGACCACGGAAGAGGTCTATAAGAAGATCGTGGGCATGCAGATGCTGATCGAAGGCATCGCCATGGGCTCGTTCGCGACGCTCAATGCCAAGACCAACGACCCGGTGCTGCGCCGGCTGGTCCAGCTGGTGATGAGCGACGAGGCCTTCCACCACCGCTTCGGCCGGATCTGGGCCTCGCGCACGATCCGTCACCTGAGCGAGGACGAACACAAGAAGGTCGAGGACTGGGCGGCCCAGATCTTCCAGACGCTGCTGTTCAACCTGATCAACGCCGAACAGAAGCAGGTCATCTACGCCAAGTACGGTCTCGACTGGCAGTGGGTGCGCGACGCGATGAAGGAGGTCTTCACCGACGAGGACCGCCGCGCCAACCTGAAGGAAAGCACCAACATCTTCCGCGTCCTGATCAAGACGCTCCTCCACGCCGGCATCATCACCTCGCGCACCGCGCCGCTCTACGGCGTTTGGGTCGACATGAAAGAACTCGAAGCCGAGGGCGACGGCATCCCCGGCGACATCGTCGCCGAGGAGATGATGGTGACGCTCCGCGAGATCAACGCGAAGCGCAAGCGCATCGTGTCGAAGGACGTGGTGGCCGCAGGCTAAATTGCGCCCTCGGACATGCGCGGCAACTCTGGTTCAGGGCTTGAACACGTAGCCCGGCGTGATGGCCACGTCCGCGGGAATGGGCTGCAGGTCGGAAAACAGCTCCGGGTAGGTCTTCATCACGCTGAGGATGAACTTCGGTTCGATGTGCTTGTTCACATCGAACACCGTCTTGATCACGCCCAGCCGTTGCAGTGTTTCTTGGGCCTTCCACAGCGCACGATAGTTGTGGGCTGAAATGCGCCGGTCCACCTGCTGGACGTTGTACTGCATGGCGGTCTCCGCCACGTCCAGCTTCAACCCGGGAATCCAGCGCGTACCTATGGCGGCTGCCTGCTTGGGATTCTTGCGCATCCACTGATCGGCCTCCGACACAGCCGCCAGGAACTTCTCGATCGTCGGCCCATTCTTCTCCACCCAGGGCCTCAACGCGATGTTGAAGCCGAGGTAGGAGATGACATCGCCGCCGCGGATCACTTCGATCGCGCCTGGTACGTCCTTCATGGCGATCACCGGTGCCGGGTCCCAGCACACGAACGCATCCACGCCCTTGGCGAGCAGCGCCACGCTCATTTCCGGCGGCGGCGTGTTGACGAGAGTGACGTCGGATGGCGTGAGGCCAGCCTTCTCAAGCAAGCCAAGGATATAGAGATGATTGATGGTGCCGAACGAAGTGCCGATCTTCTTGCCCTTGAGGCTCTTGAGATCACCCTTGACGATGCCTGAGTCCTTGCCGGCGATCAGCGCAAGCGTCGCATCGGAGCCGAGTTTGGTGGCGTTGCCGCTGAAATTGCCGAAGAACACCAGGTCCATGCCACGCAGGATGGCGCCGATGGCCGGCACGCCGGCCTGCACCATGTCGGTCTCCCCTGCCTGCAAGGCATTGAGCGCATCGACGCCGGTGGCGTAGGGGCGCGCGATGGTCACGTCGAGCCCGTATTTCTCGAAGAAGCCGCGCTCGAGTGCGATCGGCAGCGCCAGCATGTCGACGGCGGCAACCATGCCGACCTTGAGTTTTACCGGATCCTTGGCCTGCGCCATTGCCGACAGCGGCAACAGCAACAGGGCAACGAGCAGTGTCATGATCCTTGGCATTCCCTCACCCTCCTGGTTGAAGCGGCTCGACGCGCGTAACCCAGTAAGGACGGGCGATGGTCGCGAGGTCCGCTCGTTTCACTCCTCGAACTTCTACGGCGTTGTCTTGTGTCCCAGAGACCCTGCCGTAGGTCTGGAACAGCTGAACGTGGAAGCGCTCGGGTGGAAACGGCAGGGTAATCAGTACGTTGACCTTCTCGGGGCCAGGAGAAAAGTCAGCGATCTTGTGCGGGGCGGCGATCGTCAACCAGAGCTGCCAGGCCAAATAGCAGACCACGACGGCCAGCAGGATATGCGTCTTTCGCGACCTGAGGGCGTCGTTCAACATATGTTAGGCCGAGCGCACGAGTTGAAGAACGCGCGCTGACAGTTCCTTGAACCGCGCGTCGTCGTTCAACGCGTCCCAGGAGCGCGGCCGGGGCAAGTCCACGGCAATCTCCTCAAGCACACGTCCTTTGGACAGCGCCACGACCCGATTGCCGAGAAACACGGCTTCACCCACATCGTGAGTGATGAAAAGTACCGTGGGACGTTTCTCCTGCCAGATGCGGGTGAGTTCCTCCTGCAACGTCATGCGTGTCTGCGCGTCGACGCTCGCGAACGGCTCGTCCATCAGCAGTACGTCTGGCTCATTTGCGAGCGCACGAACGACGCCGACGCGCTGCTGCATGCCGCCCGACAGCTCGGTGGGATAGCGTCCGGCTGCCTCACTCAGTCTGGCAAGGGCCAGATATTCGTGCGCGATTTTCTCCCGCTGCGCTTTGCCGACGCCGCGCATCTTTGGGCCGAAGGCGACGTTTTCGAGCACCGTCCTCCAGGGGAAAAGCGCGAACGATTGAAACACCACACCACGATCGGCTCCTGGCCCCTTGACGGGGCGGCCGTCGAGCAGAATCTCGCCCCCCGTGTGGGGAATGAAGCCCGCGATCATGTTCAGGATTGTGGTCTTGCCGCAGCCCGACGGTCCCACGATCGAGACGAACTCGCCCTGCTGCACCTCCAGCGATACATCGTGGACAGCCGTGACGTTGGTGCCGGCATAGGGGTCGAAGTAGGTCTTCGACAGATTGCGGATGGTCAGATTCTTCATCGCGTCACCAATCCCCAGCGCTGTCCGGTGGCCCGTTCGATCGGTGCCAGAATCCAGCCGTCCACGATGTACCAGAGGATACCGAGGATGATCATGCCGAGCAGGATCTCGACGACCGAGCCGGCGCGGCGCGCATCGAACATGAGAAACCCGATTCCGCTGGTACCGACGATGATCTCGGTTGCGATCAGTGCGCGCCATCCGTAGCCAAGCCCATTGCGCAGGCCTGTCATGATGCTGGGGAGCGCGCCTGGCAGCACCACTTCCCAAAGCATGCGGGTACGCGAGGCACCAAGGCTTTGGGCGGCGCGATACATGGTGATCGGAATCGAGCGAACGCCCAGCACCGTGTTCAGGATGACCGGGAAAATCACCGTGTAGACGATGACGACTGTCACGGTTGTGAGGCCGTAACCGAACCAGATCACCAGGATCGGCAGCCAGGCGATGTCGCCGATAGCCTGGAAGAACAGCAGCGGCGGCCAAAGCGCAGTATGCGCCCGCGAGCTGAGGCCCACCAACATACCGAGCGGAATGCCAATCGCGATGCCCCAGAACGCGCCGACGGCGAGCCGTACCATGCTGTCCTGCAGATACTCCGGCAGGATGCCGGTATAAACCAGCGAACCGAACGAATGCACGACGTCCACCGGTCCCGGCAGGAACACGCGTGGAAAGATCTGCATCTCGGTGACGATCCACCAGACGGCGATCAAGAGAATGAACGGCGCGATCGCAACGACAGACGGCCAGCGCACCGTCAGGCGTACGCAACGGCTCCATATCCCGAGAAGAAAGGACTTCATGCGCGTTGCACCATGCCCCAGCGCTCGATGGTCGTGCGCTCGAGCGGTGCCAACAGCAGCCGATCGAGCAGCAGCCACAGAACGCCGATCACGACCATGCCGAGCACGATCACTTCGGTTTTGTAGAAATCCCGCGCCACAAAAAGCATGTAACCGAGGCCGACGTTGGTGGCGATCATCTCGGCGGCGATCAGCCCGCGCCATGCGAAGCCCAAGCCGGTGCGTATGCCGGTGACGATGTGAGGCAGTGCGCCCGGCAGGAGCACCTCGGTCAGCATCGCCCATCGCCCCGCACCGAGTGATGCGGCCGCGTTGCGTACGTGCAGAGGGATCGTCGAGACGCCGAGCAGCGTGTTGTATGTCACGATGAAGAACACGGCATTGAAGATGACGAAGGTGATGGCGCCGAAGCCGTAGCCGAACCACAGCGTCGCAATGGGGATCCAGGCGATGCCAGCCAGCACCGAGAAAAATCGGAGCGGGGGCGTCAGAAAGCTGGAAAAAACGGGGCTGACGCCCATGGCGATGCCCAGGGGAATGGCGACCAACAGCCCAAGCACTGTGCCGACAGCGACGCGGAGCAGGCTCGCGCCGATGTGCTGGATGAGCGTACCGTCCTGAATTCCCTCGATCCCGGCTTGGACCACGGCGCCAAGCGATGGAAGCAACCGGGGATTGACATCGAAGTACGGGACAAGGATCGCCCAGAGAGCGAGCAGAACTGCAAAGGGAGCGCAGAACCGGAGCGCCGAAGTGAGTTTGCGCCGCATCACGTTTGACTCAGAGTCCGGCCGGCGCCCGTGCGACCGGCGCGGCGCCGGGTGCCCGCTTTGGGTTTGGACAAATGGGTCTGGGTGTAACCAAGAACCTGCTCCATCGCGTCGCGAGCCTTTGTGGCGTCCCGTTCTTCGATGGCGCGCGCGATGGTGGCATGATTGGGCAGGTTACCGTCGAACCAGCCATCGACGCTGTCGACGGCGACCACAAACACCGCGCTCAGAATTGTGTCGATCGCACCGCGAAAGCCCTGCAAGACCGGATTGTGCGTCGCGTCGAGAATGGCGAGGTGAAACGCCTTGTCTGCGGCAGTTGCGGTGGCCTGACTGTCTGAGGCTTCCATCGCGGTGAGGGCCGCATTGATCCGCAACAGGTCCGTCTTGGTGGCACGGGTGGCTGCGAGCGCGGCGGCGGCTGGCTCAATGATCGAGCGGACTTCCTGAACAGCCAGCAGCAACTCACGGTCGGGGTTTTCCTGTCCCACGAGCCAGTTCAACACGTCGCGATCGAGCAGGCTCCAATCGCGCCGCGGCAACACACGGGTTCCGTGGCGGGGCCGGACGCTGACGAGCCCTTTGCCCGACAATGTCTTGATCGCCTCACGTATCACACCTCGGCCGACGCCGAGGCGGCTTTCGAGATCGCATTCGGGGGGCAGCACCGCGCCGGCCGGAATGATCCCTTGAGCGATCTCGCGGCCGAGCGTCGTCAGCACGGTGTAAATACGACCCGGCTTCGAACGCACTTCAACGGATTTGGCGCGCTTGGTAGACAAGATCTGTTCGCTCCCGGCCGCCGGCTCTTCGGCCGGCTGGCAAGGCCAAATCATACACCGATCGGAAGTGGGTGCAATCATCGGATGTTTAACATCCGATGTTAAACATCCGATGATTGGAAATCGGCCGCGTTGTTGTTCGATGCCATTAGGCCGGTAATGTTGAGACGACGCTGCGGTGCAACACCGCGCCGCAGCAATAGATGTAGCCGCATGAGAATTGGCTGAGACGCACGACCGACAGTGGCGATGGCTGTTTCGACAGCCTGCGAATGCCCTGAGGTGAGTTGCTTTAGAGTTTTTGTGCGAGCACGAAGCAGGAGAGGCCTGCCAAGCGGTTGATCGGAAAGATCGGAAGTTCGGCGGCGCAGGTTGCGGTGAGGAGGGCGTTGGTGAGGGCGCCCTGTTTCTTCAGGCTGCTGCGCGGCTCCGTCGTGTTACGATCGGCGAGGCGCACGGCGGCGGCTAGCGGGAAGACGAAGCCGAAATAGTAGCTGCCGCGCACGATTATCAGGCCGGCATCGCGCAGCACGGCCTCGATGCCGGGTAGGCGGTAGCGCCTCTTGTGCTCGAGGAAGACGTCGTGGCCGCTCCACAGGAACGCGAAGGCTGGTACCGTCACCAGGAAATGCGCGCCCGCTGGGACCTTGTCGGCGTAGTGCCTTACGAGCCGGCGATCGTCGTCGACATGCTCCAGCACGTCCATCATCAGCACGAGGTCGCAGTCGGTCGCGCCGATGTCGCGGCGGTAGCGCACCGGCTTTCCGGCGACGCTGTCGTCGCGGTCCGCCGGGTAGCCGATGTCGACGCAGAGTGCGCTCTCGGCGGCCGTCCGTTCGAGCAGATGGCGCGAGAAGAAGCCCGAGCCCGCGCCGACATCGAGCAGGCGCTGGGGCGCCAGCGCGCCCACGGCGCGGCGCAGTGCGGCGGCCTTGGAGCGGTAGTACCAGTGGCTGCCGATGCCGGCGCCCAGGATGTCTTCTTCCTTGAGATCCATCGACGGTCAGGGCTTCGGTGGCTCGGCCGTGCCGTCCTCGTAGACGCCCTCGACGATGTAGATCGGGCGGCCCTTCACCTCGACGAACAGACGGCCGAGATATTCGCCGATGATCCCGAGAGACAGGAGCTGGATCGCGCCCATCAGCAGGACCGCGATCAGGAGCGAGGCGTAGCCCGGCGTGTCGACGCCGAAGATGAGCACGCGGGTAATGATGAACAGCGCGTAGAGCACCGCCACAATGGCGATCGCCAGTCCGACATAGAACCAGGCGCGCAGCGGCGCGGTCGAGAAGCTCACGACGCCGTCGATGGCGAAGTTCCAGAGCCGCCAGAAATTGAACTTGCTGGTGCCGGCCGCGCGCTCGGGCCGCTCGTAGGGCACGCCGACCGAGCTGAAGCCGACCCAGGCGAACAAACCCTTCATGAAGCGGTTTCGCTCGGGCAACTGGCGCAGCACCTCGACGGCGCGGCGATCGACCAGCCGGAAATCACCGACATTGGGCGGGATGCGCACCGGCGACATGGAATTGAACACCCGGTAGAACCAGCCGGCCGAGAGGCGCTTGGCGGGCGTGTCGGTATGGCGTGCCGTACGGATGCCGTAGACGATGTCGTAACCCTCGCGCCAGCGCGCGACGAAGGCGGCGATCAGTTCCGGCGGATCCTGGAGATCGATATCCATCGGGATCAGGACGTCGCCACGGGCATGGTCGATGCCGGCGGTGAGGGCGGCTTCCTTGCCGAAGTTGCGCGACAGGTTGACGATGCGGATGCGCCGGTCGATTCGGCTCCGGTGGAACAGCCGCGCGAAGGTGTTGTCGCGCGAGCCGTCGTTCACGAACACGATCTCGAAGCGGAGGCCGTCGCGCTCCAGCAGCGGCACCGTGGTGGCGAGGAAGACGGCGATCGACTCTTCCTCGTTGAACACCGGCACGACCAGCGACAGCAGCGGATCCATCGGGCGCCGTGCCCGCTGGACGGCAAGCTGGTGCGCGAGCGCC
The DNA here is from genome assembly GCF_965279625.1 of Reyranella sp. GTDB lineage: Bacteria > Pseudomonadota > Alphaproteobacteria > Reyranellales > Reyranellaceae > Reyranella. The sequence continues at coordinate 1,538,102 of NZ_OZ257251.1, read as the reverse complement.
GTATCCACATCGAGGCTGCTATCGGAGGCGAAGGGGAGAGAATCGGGCACGACGGACGAAACCGCGCGGAGACTAGGAAACGGTTTCGACGGTGCCGTTGAGGTCCATGATCCCCAGCTCGACGATGAGCTGCGGCTGGCGCTTGCTTGCCTGGTCGCGGAAGGCGCGCAGCCCCTGGCTCAGCATCTCGGTCTCGAAGGCGCGATCGGTCTTGATGCGGTTGCCGTAGGCGAGGGCGGCGGCGCCGCAGTCGCGATGGGCCATGCCGATCAGCCGCTTCACGTTGTGAAGCTGGACCGAGATGTCGAGATTGGCTTCCCAGGCGGCACGCCATTCCTGGAAGATCGGCGCCACCGCAGCAATGGGGCCGCCGGCAATGTTGAACTGGCTGTACTGGTTCTGCCAGCCCCGCGACGTCATGTACTTCCAGACGTCCGTCGTGAAGCGCGGGTCGATGCACTTCATCAGCATCGCCTCGTAGCCATCATCGACCGCCAGCGCCGGACCGGCGGCTGCCACTGCGGCGGCGCCGAGCCCCAAGCCGAGCAGGTTGCGGCGCGAGAGGGCGGCGAGACAGCCGCAGCCGGAATGATGCGTGTGGATCATCGGAAGGTCGCCTTGCCCTGTTGTGCGAGACCGCCGTTGGGATCGGCGATCCATGTCGTGATCGAGCCGTCCGGTTCGCGGCGGCCGTGAACGCCGAGTGCTGCCCCGCCGAACACCGGCGACAGGGCGCGGAACTCGAAACTGCGGACCACCTTACCCGCGTTGGAGCGGCGCGCCAGTTCGATCTGCAGCATGCCCATCAGGGGCCCGTGGACGATCAGCTCGGGATAGCCTTCGACGCCCGTCACATAGGGCTGGTCGTAGTGGATGCGATGGCCGTTGAAGGTGAGGGCGGAGAAGCGGAACAACAGCACGGGGTCGGCCAGGACGGTGCGCGTCCAGGTGGCGTCAGCCGGTGCCGGCCGGGGCGGCTTCGGCGCTTCGCCCGGCTTGGCCGCCTCGCGATAGACGATGTCGTGCTCCTCGACGAAGGAGACGCCGCCTGGGCCCGAAATCGTGTGCTGCACGGTCACGAAGACCATCGATCCGGTCGAGCCGGACTTGGGCTCCACCGACTTGATCTCGGACAGGCGATGGATGGTGTCGCCGACACGGATCGGCTCGCCCTCGAAGGAGAAGCGGCTGCCGGCCCACATGCGTCGCGGCAGCGGCACCGGCGGCAGGAAATCGCCGCGCTCGGCATGGCCGTCGGACCCGATCTTCGACTGCGGCGCGACCTCCAGAAAGTAGAGCCAGTGCCAGAGCGGCGGCAGGGAATCGCCGTTCTTCGGGTCGGCATCGCCCGTCTCGTCGAACGTCGCGGACAGGGCGCGCACCGGGAACGGGGCGGCGAGATCCTCCATGGACTGCGTCCGGCCGATCCAGTCCTTGAGTTTTTCCAGCGACATCTCGGGTTCCTCTCTGCAGGCGTGACACTGCCACTGCGAACGCAGGGTGGAAAGACGGTGTCGCGGTCGCTATATACCGCCCCCACGAGACATGCCCAACCGGAGCGGCCGATGACCACCTTCGACGATCGCGAGAAAGCCTTCGAAGCCAAGTACGAGCACGACGAGGAGCTGAAATTCAAGGTCAACTCGCGCCGCAACAAGCTGCTGGGCCTTTGGGCCGCCAGCCTTATGGGCAAGACGGGCGCCGATGCCGAGGCCTATGCCAAGGATGTGGTGATGGCCGACTTCGAGAAGCCGGGCGATTCTGATGTCGTGCAGAAGCTGATGACCGACCTCGCCGCGGCCGGCAAGCCGACGGACGAGCACGCGATTCGCAAGGAGTCGCATCGTCTTGCCGACGAAGCCAAACAGCAGCTCATGACCGAAGTCCGCTAAGGGACTTTGGTACTCTTTCCTCTCCCCATCGGGGAGAGGCCGGGCAGGGGGCGGCGGACCGACCGAACCCCCTTCCTCCCGCTCCGCGCTTCGAGCGCGGCCGGGGTTAGCCGAACACCCGCTTGAAGATCGTGTCGACGTGCTTGGTGTGATAGCTCATGTCGAACAGCGCGGTGAGTTCGTCGTCCGACATGAATTCGGCAATCTCCTTGTCGGCGCGGCACAGGGCCAGCAGCGAGGCGTTGCCGCGCCAGGCGTCCATCGCGTTGCGCTGGACGGCGGCGTAGGAGGCCTCGCGGCTCATGCCCTTTTGCGTCAGGGCCAGCAGGATGCGCTGCGAGAAGACGAGGCCGCCCAGCGAATCGAGATTGGCCTTCATGCGGTCGGCATAGACCACGAGCTGCTCGACCACGCCGGCCATGCGGTTCAGCGCGAAGTCTAGCGTGCCGGTGGCGTCGGGCGCGATGTAGCGCTCGGTCGAGGAGTGCGAGATGTCGCGCTCGTGCCACAGGGTCACGTTCTCCAGCGCCGGCACGACCGCCGACCGCACGACGCGGGCGAGGCCGGTGATGTTTTCGGTCAGCACCGGATTGCGCTTGTGCGGCATCGAGGACGAGCCCTTCTGCCCCGCCGAGAAGAACTCCTCCGCCTCGCGCACTTCGGTGCGCTGCAGGTGGCGGAACTCGGTGGCGAGGTTCTCGAGCGACGAGGCGACGACGCCCAGGGCCGCGAAGAAGGCGGCATGGCGGTCGCGCGGGATGACCTGCGTGGACACCGGCTCGACGGCGAGGCCGAGCTTGTGGGCGACATGCGCCTCGATGCCGGGATCGACGTTGGCGAAGGTGCCGACCGGTCCGGAAATGGCGCAGGTGGCGATCTCGGCGCGCGCCGCCACCAGCCGTGCGCGGTTGCGCAGGAAGGCCGCGTAGTGGCCCGCGAGCTTCACCCCGAAGGTCGTGGGCTCGGCATGGATGCCGTGGCTGCGGCCGATGGTGAGCGTGTCCTTGTGCTCCAGGGCGCGCTTCTTCAGCGCGGCGAGCAGCCGGTCGACGTCGGCCAGGAGAAGATCGGCCGCCTGGGTGAGCTGCACGGCGAAGCTGGTGTCGAGCACGTCGGACGAGGTCATGCCCTGGTGCACGAAGCGCGATTCGGGGCCGATGAATTCGCCCAGCCAGGTCAGGAAGGCGATCACGTCATGCTTGGTCACACGCTCGATGGCGTCGATCTTCTCGACGTTGCCGGCCGGGTCAGCTTTGAGCGCTTCCATCGCCTTGGCGCCGCCGTCCCAGATGGCCTTGGCGGAGGCCTTCGGGATGATGCCGGCCTCGGCCATGGCGTCGCAGGCATGCGCCTCGATCTCGAACCAGATGCGGAAGCGATTCTCGGGGGCCCAGATGGCCGCCATTTGCGGCCGTGAATAGCGCGGGATCATGGCCCGGCTTTTAGCGCCGAAGGGCCTCCGGCGCCATGTTAGAAGTGCGCCCCATGGAACCGCTCGAGAATTGTCCCCGCGAGACCCTGGCCGCCGTGCGCGGCGTGCTCACCGACATCGACGACACCGTCTCCAGCGACGGAACGCTGACGGCCGAGGCCTATAGCGCCCTCCAGGCGCTGAAGCGGGCCGGCCTTCTGGTCGTGCCGGTCACCGGCCGGCCGGCCGGCTGGTGCGACCATATCGCCCGGTTCTGGCCGGTCGATGCCGTGGTCGGCGAGAACGGCGCCTTCTGGATGTGGCACGACCGTCGCCAGAAGCGCCTGCGCACCCGCTTCGTCCAGTCCGAGGCCGAGCGCGCGGAAGGAAGGCGGCGGCTGGAACGGGTGCGGGCCGAGATGCTGCAGGAAGTGCCCGGCGCCGGGATCGCCTCCGACCAGCCCTATCGCCTGGCCGACCTCGCGGTCGATTTCTGCGAGGACGTGCCGCCTCTCCCGCCCGCCGAGGTCCGGCGCATCGTGGCGATCTTCGAGCGCCACGGCGCCCACGCCAAGGTGAGCTCGATCCACGTCAACGGCTGGTTCGGCGACTACGACAAGCTCACGACCAGCCTGACCATGATGCAGGAACTGTTCGGCATCGACCTGGCGGCCGACAAGGCGGCTTACGTGTTCTCGGGCGACTCGCCCAACGACGCGCCGATGTTCGGCTATTTCCCCAACGCGGTGGGCGTGGCCAACGTCGTGGATTTCGCCGACCTGCTGGAGCACCGGCCGCGCTGGGTCACGTCGGGCCGCTCGGGCGCCGGCTTCGTTGAGCTGGCAAAGGCGCTGCTGGCGGCGCGCGCCTGATTTCAGCGCGGCGCCGCCGGAGCCGCCGTCGGCGGGGGCGGCGGGCCGATCAGCAGCGAGCCATAGTGGGTTACGCTGTCGCCCTGGCTCCACACGCCTACGGGCCCGGCCTGGACCAGCGTCCGGTCGTTGACCCCGAACAGCGGCTTGCCGTCGAGTGTCACCTCGATGCGATCGTTGACGGCGATCACGCGCAGGGAGTGCCACTGGCCGAGCGTCACCGGCGCTTCCTTCATGCCGAGCTGGCTGCGCTTGCCCTTGTCCATGCGGTAGAGGCGGACCGTGTTGTCGCGGGCATTGGCGCGCACGACGTAATAGTCGCTGGCGCTCTGGGCGCGGAACATGAAGCCCCCCACCTGGTCGCGTGAGCCCGAGATCGGCTTGAAGCGCAGGGTGGCGTCGAAGTCCCGACCGGATGCCTGCTCCGAGATGCAGAGGGGAAAGCGCTGCTCGGTCGCATCGGGCTCGCTCTCGACCAGGGCCCAGCCATCCGGCCCGTCGGGATCGGCGACGGCACGCCAGTCGGGAGGCCGGCCGATGCCGGTCTTGCCCTGGGTGCAGCCGACGCGGCCGTCCGGAGTCGTGAGCGGCACGACGAGCTGCGCCGACGCGGGCAGGGCGGCGAACAGGAGAGGGATGAGCAAAAGGAGGAAACGCATCGGCGGAGAGTAGCAAAAAATGCGAGCTGCTTGACCGAAGATGCGGGAGGGAGGAGTTTACGCGCGGCCGTATTTCGGACGAAATCATCAAGGGGGAAATTCATGCGTCTTTGCACCATCCTGAGCGGCGGCAAGCCCGCCGTCGGCGTCAAGCTCGGCGACGGCAAGATCGTCGATCTCAGCAAGCAGATGCCGCGCGGGCCGAAGTCGGTCGTGGAGATCCTGTCGGGCGGCAAGAAGCTGCAGCAGGCGGTGCTCAAGGCCTGCGCCAAGCCCAAGGCCGGCGCCACCGTGTCGGAGAAGTCGGCCAAGTACCTGACGCCGATCCCGGCGCCCGGCAAGATTCTCTGCATCGGTCTCAACTACCGCAAGCATGCCGAGGAGACCGGCAGCCCGATCCCGACCTATCCGGTTGTGTTCACGCGCTTCAACAACACGCTGGTGCCGCACAACGGCAAGATGCTGTCGACGACGCACTCGAAGGAATTCGACTGGGAAGCCGAGCTGACGATCGTGATCGGCAAGAAGTGCCGCAACGTGCCGAAGGAGAAGGCGCTTTCGGTGATCGCCGGCTACGCCTGCTTCAACGACGGCTCGATCCGCGATTGGCAGCGCAAGTCGGGCGGCCAGTTCACGCTGGGCAAGAACTTCGACGCCACCGGCGGCTTCGGTCCCGACATCGTGACGCCGGACGAGCTGCCCAAGGGCGCCGCGCCGCTGCGCATCATGACCCGCGTTAACGGCGTCACCATGCAGGACAGCAGCACCGACGACCTGATCTTCGACGTGCCGACGCTGGTGCACGAGCTCAGCAAGTGCATGACCCTCGATCCGGGCGACATCATCATCACAGGCACGCCCTCGGGCGTGGCGATGGCCCGCAAGCCGCAGCCCTGGCTGAAGCCGGGCGACGTCTGCGAGGTCGAGATCGAGGGCATCGGCACACTGCGCAACACGATCGCCCAGGGCGCGTAAGCGCTCGGGACCAGGTCCTGCAACGATCAACGGCGGCTCCGGAAGGGGCCGCCGTTTTCGTTGGTTGTCGTCCTGAGCGAGTTCTAGCGCCGCGGCAGCTTGTCGAGGCCGCCCAGCATCAGATGCGTCGCGAATTCGGCGGCGGCGGCCGGATCGACCGGGTCGCGGGCGACCATGACCATGGAAACCTCGAAGGCGATGCCGGACATCGAGGCGCCGAGATAGGAGACGTCGACATTGGGCAGGATGCCCTGCGCGATGGCGGTGCGGATGTCGTCGTTGAGCGCCTTGGCCAGCGCCCGGACGTCGGGTTTGTCGAGCAGGGTGCGCACCGAGGTGAAGCTCGACCTGGCCAGGGCCAGCAGTTCGACGTCCTCGGCGAGGAAGTTGAAATAGGCGGCATAGTGCTCGCGCACGAAGGCTTCGGCGGTGGTGGCGCGGCCGCGGCCCTCGCGATGGCGCTGCAGCAGCACGCTGGTCAGCTCACCCACCACCGCCTCGAAGATCTCGTCCTTGTCCTTGAAGTAATTGTAGAAGGTGCCGGAGGCGAGGTCGGTGCGGCGCACGATGTCACGCACGCTGGCCGCGCCATAGCCCATCTCGGCAAACACGCCGCGCGCGGCCTTGAGCAGCGCGGTGCGGTTCTCCGCCTTGTTCTGTTCGCGTCGACCTGCCCGGTCGCCGCGATGGCTGAGGGGTGCTGTTGCTTCGTTCATCACGGGCACTCCGTCATCGGCCGAGTTGCGCGAGTTCGTGGCGCAGGCCCGCCACCATGTCGTCCATCGCCCGGGCCGCCGCGTGCAATGCGCCGCGCATCCCGATGAACCCATGGATCAGCGTTTCGAACTCGCGGTGGATGACCTTGACGCCGGCTTCCTGCAGCCGTTCGGCGTAGGCTTGGCCCTCGTCACGGAGCGGATCGAAGCCCGCGGTGAAGACCAGCGCCGGCGCCACGCCGCTCAGACCGGCGACACGCAGCGGCGAGGCGCGTGGATCGTCGATTTCGGCCTCCCCGTTGAGATAGTGGGTCCGGAACCAGGTCATGTCCGCCTGGGTCAACAGGAAGCCCTCGCCGCAACTCCGGTGGGAGCCGGTGCTGCCCGCCATGTCGGTGGCGGGGTAGATCAGCCATTGCAGGCAGGGCGGATGGAGTTCGCCCCGCATCGTCTGGGCGACCACGGCTGCCAGGGTTCCACCGGCCGAATCGCCCGCCACGACGATGCGGTCGGGGTCGAGGCCGAGCGAGACCGCCTGGTCGGCCAGCCAGCGGTAGGAAGCGAGGGCGTCGTCGACCGCGGCGGGGAACTTGTGCTCCGGCGCCAGCCGGTAGTCGACCGCAACGACGGCGCAGCCCGAACGGGCGCAGAAATAGCGGCAGGCGAGGTCGTACCCTTCGAGGCTGCCCATGACCCAGCCGCCGCCATGTAGATAGAGGATCGTCGGCAGCAGGCGGGCCACCGTGCCGGCCGGGCGGTAGATGCGGACGCGCAGGGGGCCGGCAGGACCCGGCAGGGTGCGGTCGACGATCTCGCTCACCGGCGCAGGCTTGCCGCCCAGCAGCTGCATGAAGGCGTCGTAGTCCTCGCGCGCCTCGGCCACGCTCATCGTGTGCAGGCCCGGCTGGCCGCTATAGGCGAGCAGTCTCAGGAACCATTGGGCGCGGCCGTCCAGGGTACGGCCGTCGACACCCACCGGGGGCCCGGCCAGGATGTTCACCCATGAAATCGGCATGCGCAGCGCCAGGTTGGCGACCTTGCCCTGAACCTCCCGCGCGACGTCCTTCATTGACATCAGGTGTACCTAGCACCGCCCCAGCCCGTTGTGGAGCCCGTCGGCTCTGGCTAGTTTGGCGGCCGATGGCTTCCGCGGCGCCCGACTTCTTTGCAGACGCGCTCCGCCGCGAGATCATTCGCAGCGAGCAGCAGCGCATGCGCGCCCTCGCCATCATCCTCGCGGTCCTGCTCGCACTCTCGTTGACGGTCGCGAACGTCTTCGCGGACTATTCCTCGCGCATGTTCGAGCGCGATGTGCCCGGCTGGCTGCCGCTGGTCGGGATCGCACCCTTTCTGGTCTATGAGCTGGGTTCCCTGACCTTCCTGCGCTACCGGGCGGCGCGCGACCGTGATTTCCCGCAGGTGGCGCGCTTCGCCAACGCCTTGATCGAAACGTCGCTGCCGGCCGTCATCATCATCACGCTGAGCCACTACATGGACCCGGTGCTGGTGTTCAGCTACTGGCCGCCGTTGCTCTATTTCGTCTTCATCCTGCTCTCGACCTTGCGGCTCGATTTCTGGCTGTCGGTCTGGACCGGGGCGGTCGCCAGCCTTCAGCAGATGGCGCTGGTCCTGTGGCTGGTTCCCCTCCAGCCCTGGGGCGAGATCCCGCAGGCCGCGCCGCTGTTCCATTTCAGCCGCAGCCTCATCTTCTTCGCCTGCGGCCTGGTGGCCGCCTACGTGGCGACCAGCCTGCGCAGCCAGTTCGAGAAGTCGGTGCGCGCCGTGGCGGCACGCGACCGGGTCACCAACCTGTTCGGCCAGCATGTCTCGCCTGCCGTGGTCGACCGCCTGCTGGCGACGCGCAGCGATCCTCCGAGCGAGATTCGCACCGTGTGCGTGCTGTTTCTCGACATTCGCGGCTTCACCGCCATGACGCGGCGGCGCAGCGCCGAGGAGACGGTGGCGCTGCTCAACTCGTTCTTCGCCGAGATGATCGAGGTGGTGGACCGCAACAACGGCATCATCAACAAGTTCCTGGGCGACGGGTTCATGGCCTTGTTCGGGGCGCCGCTCGAGGACCCCACGGCGGCGCGAAACGCGCTGGCGGCGGCGCGCGGCATGATCGAAACGGTCGAGCGGTGGAACGGCACGCATCCCGGCTGGGCGCTGAGGATCGGCATCGGCGTGCATCTCGGACCGGCGGTGACGGGCACGGTGGGCTCGCCGCAGCGCAAGGAATACACCGTGATCGGCGATACGGTGAACCTGGCCGCACGCCTCGAACAGCTCACCAAGGAGGTGGGCGCCCAACTGCTGATCTCGCAGTCGGTGCGCGATTCGACTCCGTGCGAGGGGGCGGTCGATCTCGGTCCCGTCGCGATCCGTGGCTACGAAGAAGGGGTACGCGTATGGCGGATGGCCTGACCTGGTACTTCGCGTACGGTTCCAACATGGATGCCGCCCGCCTGTTCGACCAGCGGCTCGCGCCGCGGGGCGTGCCGCGCGGCGAGCGCATCGCGGGCCGGCTCGACGGCTGGCGGCTCGCCTTCGACAAGCCCGAGCGTGACATGGGCGGCGGCGCGGCGGCCAACATCGTGCCGGCGGAGGGCGGCGTCGTGCACGGCACGCTGAACGCCCTGCCCGCGGCAGGCTTCGCGGTGCTCGACATCTACGAAGGCGTCGAGGGCGGGCACTATGAACGCCGCACGATCCACGTGGTGCGCGGCGATACCGGCGAAGAAGTGGAGGCGATCGTCTATGTTGCCCTCATGCAGGGCGAAGGGCTGAGGCCGCAACGCGCCTATCTCAACTGCCTGCTGGCCGGCCGCGATCTCCTGCCGCCGGATTACTGGGAAGCACTCGCCGCCACGCCGACGTTCGATTGACGCACGGTCGTGCCGAGCGAAGCGAAGGACCTTGCGGAGCGATCAACGGGCTCCGTCGCTGGCGTGAGATGCTTCGCGGCGCTCAGGATGACAACGCTACCCACCCAGCAGGTGGCGGCGCACGTAGCCCTTGAGGTCTTCCATCGACTGCTTCGCGGCAGCGTCGTTGGCGCCGCCGCTGACGCCCAGCGTCCTGCAGGTGGCCATCGCCTTGGCGATGGCGTCCGGGATAGGCTTGCCGCCGGGGCCGTAGGTCATGATGCCGCTGTCGCGCGAGATCCATGATTTGTCGGGCTGCTGCTGGTTCACGCACTTCGAATAGTTCTCGCCGCGCGGATTGGAATAGGGAGGTCCGTAGTCGAAACCGTGCATCGCGCCGGGGAAGACCTTGGTCTGGATCGTGGCGCCCGCGGCGCGCAGGGCTTCGCCATAGGTCTGGCAGGGCTCGAAGCCGACATAGGTGTCGGCGCCCCCCAGGAGTTGATAGATCGGCGCGCCGGTCGTGCGCGGCTGATAGTACTGCGCACTGCAGGACGGATAGAACGGCACGTGCAGCGCATAGCGCGGCCCGCCTGGTGTTCCTCCGGCGGCCAGGATCAGCTGCTCGTGCGAGGCCATCAGCGCCGAGGTCCCGCCCTTCGAGAATCCCATGATGCCGATGTGGCGGCGATCGATACGGGGATTGCTCGCGAGGGCTTTCAGGGCGGCGAGCGCGTCGAGATTGAAGTCCTGGCCCGTGACCGCGGACTGGTCGAGCACGGTCGAGGTGACGCCGCGCGGCTTGAAGGAGTCGATCACCACGGTGGCCACGCCCATCGGCACGAGCTCGCGGACGTACCTGGCCTCGCGCTCGCCGACGCCGCCACTGCCGGGATGGATCACCATCGCCGGCACCGGACCCGCACCGGCATTCGCCGGCCAGGTGATCTCGGCGGTGACCTGGACGGGCTTGCCCTTCTGCCGGCTCTCGAACGAGATCGTCTCGCGCTGCTGCGCCTGCGCGCCGGTGAAGACGGAGGCGCAGGCGAGCAGGGCGCAGGCGGCGACGATCGCCGCCCGGCGCATCTAGGCCGGAACCTTCTGCTTCTCGGCGGTGATCTTGTTGCTCATCGGGTCGTAGCCCTGGAGCTCCGGCACGTCTTCCTCGTGCCAGAAGTTGAGTTCGATCATCACGCCGTCGGGGTCATGCACGAAGACCTGCTGAAGCGGGCGCGCCGGCACCTTCTTCACTTCGAAGGGCAGGCCGTCCTGCTTGATCTGGTCCAGGGTGCCGCGGATATCGGCGCAGTTGATGGCGATATGGTCGATCGCGCCGCTGCCCTGGTCGGTGCGGCCGCTCTCGGAGATGAGATGCAGGATCGCCTTTTCCCCCGCGTACATCCAGGCGCCGGGGAACGGGAAGGGAGGACGATCGCCGTTGGTCAGGCCGACATAGCGTTCGTAGAAGCGTACGGTCGCCTCGAGGTCGGCGCAGTAGATGTTGTAATGGTCGAGCGAAAGCGCAGGCATGAATGCCTCCTTCGGTTCTGGAAGCTCCGGTCAGACCCCTCCAGCTTAGGCCGAATGGGCGAACGGGGAAACCGCTTCCGGACGGCCGCGGACGGCGTTGAACACGGTGGGCGGCACGGCGATGCGCGGGTCGTCGTAGACCGTCCGTAGCTCAACCAGGTGCCTGTCGGGCTCGTGCGTCAGGCGGGCCACCCCGTCGATGAAGGCGGGATCGATCTCACTGTCGACCAAGGTCATGCCGCCCCAAACGTCCCAGGGCAGCATCTCGCGGTTGTTGAGCGCCGCCACATCGCGAATGACGTTGCTGGCGATGAACCAGAGGCCGGCCATGTCCAGCACCCCGAAGGCCTGCGGGTCGGCCCGGCCGGCGCGGCACAGCCGCCAGGCATCGCCGGCCACCAGGAACTTCTCGCGCGGCACATCCAGCGTGTCGAAGTCGATGCCGAACAAAGCGCGCTGCCTGTCGTCGATCTGGGCGTCGGCCAGGATCCAGCGCCCCTGCGCCGCGTCGAAATACTCCGTCACCCAATGGTCGACGAACCTGTCCGTCGTGAAATAGGCGCCGAAGCCGCAACGCGCCCGCGCCGCGATGCCCTTGCTCCTGAGCATCGCGACGAGCAGCAGCGCATAGTGGCGGCAGCAGCCGGCGAACCGCTCGCCCGGCGGGCGGGGATGCGACAGCGGCCGCGAATCGTGGACGGCGATGCGCTCCAGAATCTCCCCGGCACCGCGCACATGCGGCTCGCCACGCTGACGGTCCGAAAGCGTGATGCCGTAGAGGTCAGGCATATGCTCGTGGACGAGCAGGCCCTGCAGCACCTGCGCGAGCCCGGCGATATCGTCGGGCAACGCCGCGAACTGCAGCGCCCATAGGCTGGCGTCGCTATGGGCGACGGGCGATCGATAGAGGCCGAGGTTCACGCGAACAGCTCCTCGAGCTTGTCGAGCGCCATGCCCCAGCCGCCGCGATGATCGTCGCGTGCCTTCTCGCTGAAGAACTGCTCGTGGGTCAGGGTGAGGATCGTGCCGTCCTTGTCCGGCTTCAGGTCGATCGTGACCTGCGACTCGCGCTCCGGCGTGCTTTGCCAGGCCCAGGAGAAGACGAGCCTGATCGGCGGCACGATCTCGCGATAGACGCCGCTCACGCTGTGATGTTCGTCGTCCGGCGTCCAGAACTGCACGCAGAAGCGGCCGCCGACCCGCAGGTCGGTCTCGGCAAGGGGCGCGCGGTGGTGGCCGGTGACGCCCCACCAGCGGATCATTTTTTCGGGCTGCGTCCAGGCTTCGTAGACTTTCTCGGGCGGGGCGTTGAGGCGGCGCTTGAGGGCGAGGCTGGGCTTGCTGGCCATTTGTCGTCTTCCTCCAGAAAGGCGGCGAGGCGGTCGAGCTGTTGCGTCCAGTAGCGCTGATAGTGCGCGAGCCAGTTCATCGCCTGCTCCATCGGCTCCGCCTTCAGCTGGCAGGTGACGGTGCGGCCGGACTTGGACCGCACGATCAGGCCGGCGTCGGAGAGCACGTCGAGATGCTTCATGATGGCCGGCAGCGAGACCGGGAAGGGGCGCGCCAGCTCGCTGACGGTGACGGCTTCCTCCGCGTCGAGGCGGGCCAGCAGCGCCCGTCGCGTCGGGTCGGAGAGGGCGGCGAAGGTGCGGTCGAGCAGGGCGCTTTGATTGTTAACCATAGAGTTAACAATTAGGCGACAGCCCCCAGCGAGTCAAGCGGCGGTGCTCTTACCCGAGCTTCTTGATTAGCGCCTGGGCGGCGGCGGGATTGCGCACCTTGGCGCCCGAGATGAAGTAGACGAAGGCATCGCCTTTCTTCGCCCACGTCTCGGCGCGCTTGGCCCACTTGTCGATCTCGGCCGGCTTGTAGCCGCTCTTCACCTTCTCGTCGGCCTGCATCAGCCGGGCATAGGTGAAGTCGGCCGTCGGCTCGTCGATCTCGGGGAAGTCCTTGTCGTGGGCATAGACGATCGCCGCCTTGTACTTGCGGGCGAGATCGTAGAAGCGCTCGTCCTTGAAGCTGTCGTGCCTGACCTCGAGGGCATGGCGCAGCGGCAGCTTGCCGACCTCGCGCGGCAGCAGCTTCAGGAAGGCCTCGAAGTCCTCTGGATCGAACTTCTTGGTGCCCATGAACTGCCAGTTGATCGGCCCCAGCCGGTCCTTGAGCTCGACCATTCCCTGGCTCACGAAGCGCTGCACCGATTCGCCGGCATCCGCCAGCACCTTGCGGTTGGTGCAGAAGCGCGAAGCCTTCACCGCGAACACGAAGCCATCCGGCGTCTCGTCGCGCCACTTGGCCCAGCTCGCCGGCTTGAAGCTCGAATAGTAGGTGCCGTTGATCTCGATCGAGGTGAGCTGACGGCTGGCATATTCCAGCTCGCGCTTCTGCGTCAGGTCGTCGGGATAGAAGACACCGCGCCACGGCTCGAAGGTCCAGCCGCCGATGCCGACAAGGATTTTTCCGCTCATGGGACAAAGTATAGCGCGAAACGGCCCACAGGCGGTTTCGGAATGCGATCAGCGCGGGGAAACATTGCACGCTTGTCTGCGTTGTTCGGGCTCGGCCGTGGGAAGCCGTGCGTCTCGAAATGGGTGTGTGTTGGCGAATTCAGATAATGCAGGCACTTCTGGCCTGTCGGTTCTCGTCGTGGAAAGCGATTCGGCGGCAAGGGTCATTCTCCTGGATCACCTGCGCCGGCGCGGGTTGAAGGTCCTGGAGTCCGAGCATGGCGGTCCGTCCATTCGGGCCGCGTATGACCACCCCTTCGACTATGTGGTCACCGACATCGATTGGTCGGGGGTCAGCGACGGCGCGGCCTTGGCCCGGTGGATCAGGACCAACCGTCCCGAAGCGCGGGTGATCCTGACCTCGAAGACCCTGGCGCACTGGGTGCCGGCCGACAGCACCATCGCCGGCCTTCCAATCATCAGGAAGCCTTTCCGTCAGAAAGAGCTGGATCGCTTGCTGGCGCCGGTGAGGGTGATGGCAATCCCGGGTTCGTGAAGTGCGGGCCGACCCAGCGCTAGGTCAAGAGACCCAGACTCCTGAAGCTCGCGTGGCCCTTGCGGCCGATCACCAAGTGGTCGTGGATCGTGATGCCGAGCGCTTCCGACGCCGTCTTGATCTCGCGCGTCATCTCGATGTCGTCGCGGCTGGGCTTGGGATCGCCGCTGGGATGATTGTGGACGAGGATCAGGGCGGCTGCATTCAATGCCAGCGCCCGCTTCACCACCTCGCGCGGGTAGACCGGCGTGTGGTCGATGGTGCCGCGCTGCTGGACCTCGTCGGCGATCAGCACATTCTTGCGGTCGAGGAACAGGATGCGGAACTGCTCGGTCTTCTCGTGCGCCAGCGCTGCGTGGCAATAGTCGATGAGCTGCTGCCAGTTGGTCAGCACCGGCATGTCCTTGACCTTGCGCTCGGCCAGTCGCCGCCCGACCTCGCGCATCGCCTTGAAGTGGACCAGCGTGCGCTGGTCGATCTCGAATTCGCGCAGCTGGGCCGGCTCGGCGGCGAACACGTCGCCCAGGGTGCCGAAGCGTTCCAGCAGCGCCTTGGCCATCGGCTTGGTGTCGATCCGGTCTATCGAATAGAAGAGCAGCAGCTCCAGCAGCTCGTAGTCGGCAAGCGGCTCGACGCCGGCCTTTAGCACGCGCTCGCGCACCCGGCCGCGATGGCCGTGATAGTGCGGCTTGGGCGGGGCCGTCTCGCCGCTGTTGTGGCCGGTCGTGGCCGCGGGCGCTGCCTCCAGCGCCGCGGCCAGCCGGGTCGTGGGATCTTCGCCGGCGAAATCCCAGCACTGGTCGAGCCGGTTCCAGGTCCCGCCGGCCTCGCGCAGCAGGATACGGTGGGGCAGGGTGTTGCCGCTCACGCGCCACAGGCCTTCGGACGATTGCAGCCGGAGGCCCTGGGCCAGAAGCGTCAGCAAGGCCGCATCGTCCGGGGCGGTTGCGGGAGGGGGCGCCTCGACGGGCTTGAGGTGTGGGCGACTCTTTGCCATGCCGCGCAACCTTGCCGGGTGAGCAAGGCAAAATCGCGGCGATTGGCCCTTGTGGTACGATACCCATATGTCCGACCCAGAGTACCCGGCGACGGTGTTCGCCGAGATCGACGCGGCCTCTGCCGCTTTCGCCGAACAGGAACGGATTCCGGGCCTTGCCCTGGGGATCGTGCAGGAGGGGCGCCTCGTCCATGCGACGACGGTCGGCCTGGCCGACCGGGAGGCCGGGCGGCGCGTGGAGGTGGTGACGGCCTTCCGCATCGCCTCGATGACCAAGAACATGACGGCGCTGGCCATCCTGTCGCTGCGCGACCGGGGATGGCTGCAGCTCGACGCGCCGCTGGCCCACTACGTGCCGCAGTTCGCAGCGGTGAAACCGGCCACACTCGACAGCGCGCCGGTCACGGTGCGCCACCTGCTCACGCACACCGCGGGCTTCGTTACCGACGATCCGTGGGGCGACCGGGTGCTGGGCATGTCGCCGGCCGAACTCGACACGGTGATCGCCACCGGACATCTGTTCGCCCGACCGCCGGGCCTCGCCTTCGAATACAGCAACCTGGGCTATGCGCTGCTGGGGCGCGTGCTGACCAACGTCAGCGGCGAGCCCTACCAGGCCTATATGCGCCGCACCTTCCTTGAGCCGCTGGGCATGGCGCACACGACGTTCGATGCCCCCGCCGCCGCGGCGCGCGGGGACTATGCCTTCGGCTACCGGCTGGACGGCGGGACCTGGTCGCGCGAGCGCATCGAGCCCGACGGCGAGGTCGGCGCCATGGGCGGTCTCGCGACCACGGTACCCGACTATGCCCGCTACGTTTCCTTTCTGCTGAATGCCTGGCCGGCACGCGACGCGCCCGAGTCCGGCCCGGTCCGCCGGTCGAGTGTGCGCGAGATGGTGCTGTGGCATGCGCCGCCGTTCGCGCCCGATTCTTCTCCCGGCACGCGCGCAGGACAACCGAGTGCCTATGGCTACGGACTCACTCATTCGACCGACGCGCTGCTCGGCATGCGCCTCCATCACGCCGGCGGCCTCCCGGGTTATGGCTCGCACGTGTTGATGCTGCCGGAGCGAGGGTGGGGCGTCTTCGCCTTCGGCAATCGCACCTATGCGCCGATGTCGCGGCTGACGCTGGACGTCGCCGAGAGGCTGCACGCCGCCTCGCCGCCGCCCATTCTCGCGGACCCTTCACCTGCGCTCGTACGCGCCGTGCAGGTGATCGTGGCGGCCTATGGCTCTGGACGCATAGAGGGCGGCGACCGGCCGTTCGCGGTGAACTTCCTGCTCGATACGCCGGCACCGCTGCGTGACGCTGAGCTCGCATCGCTGAAGCAGATTCTGGGCGAGGGGAGTCTCGAGCGCATCGAGCCGATCCATGCGCTGGCCGGCCGCTTCGTCCTGGCCTGTGCGAAAGGCCGGCTGAACGGCACCGTCACGCTGTCGCCCGAAGCGGACAGCGGTATCCAGAAGCTGGTCCTGTCGGTGGCTGCCCGCTGACGCCGGAGCGGGTCTGATTACGCCGGGGTCGCCTGCAAGGGCTTCGTCTCGGCCAGATCGTACGGTGGCTTGGCCAGTTCCCGGGGCGACAGGGTGAAGAACTCGACGCCGGTTTCGGTGATGCCGACCGAGTGCTCGAACTGGGCCGAGAGCTGCTTGTCGCGGGTCACCGCGGTCCAGCCGTCGCTCAGCACCTTCACCTGCCAGGTCCCGGCATTCACCATCGGTTCGACGGTGAAGAACATGCCGGGCTTCAGCACCGGGCCGGTGCCCTTCTTGCCGTAGTGCAGGATGTTCGGCGCGTCGTGGAAGATGCGGCCGAGACCGTGGCCCGAGAAGTCGCGCACGACGGAGAAGCGCTGCGCCTCGACATAGGACTGGATGGCAAAGCCGATGTCGCCGACATGGCCGCCGGGCTTGGCCGCGGCAATGCCGCGCATCATCGCCTCGTAGGTGACGTCGCACAGGCGCCGGGCCTTCACGCCGACATCGCCCGCGTAATACATGCGGCTGGTGTCGCCGTACCAGCCGTCGAGGATGACGGTGACGTCGATGTTGACGATGTCGCCGTTCTGCAGCCGCTTGTCCGACGGGATGCCGTGGCAGACGACATGGTTGATCGAAGTGCAGATCGACTTCGGGAAGCCGCGATAGTTCAGCGGGGCCGGGATCGCCTTGTGATCCAGGATGTACTCGTGGCAGAGCCGGTCGAGCTCTTCCGTCGTGACGCCCGGCTGGACGTGCGGCGTTATGAAGTCGAGGGTCTCGGCGGCGAGACGGCCGGCGCGGCGCATGCCCGTGAACCCTTCGGGTCCGTGCAGCTTGATGGTGCGCTCGTCGCGGCGCCAATAGTCGGCGCTGTCGTCGACGATTTCGCGTGAATTGGTCATACGCCTTATTTGGCATGCGATACCGGCGGTAACAAGGGCGGGACCGCGGCTTGGCCCATCGGCCCGCGTCCGATAGGTTGCTGAAACCAAACGAAAATCAGCAGGCGCACCTCATGTCAGACCCGGCAAAAATCGTCACCGCCTGCATCCTCGTGATCGGCAACGAGATCCTGAGCGGCCGCACCCGCGATTCCAACATCCAGTATCTCGCCACCGAACTGGGCAAGCTCGGGGTCCGGGTCATGGAGGCCAGGGTCATTCCCGATGTCGAAGCGACCGTCGTGGCGACCCTGAACGAGGTGCGGGCGAAATTCGATTACGTCTTCACCACCGGCGGCATCGGGCCGACCCATGATGACATCACCGCCGACTGCATCGCCAAGGCGTTCGGCGTGGGCATCTCCGAGCATCCCGAGGCGGTGGCCCGCATGACCCGGCATTACGGCGATCCGGCCCTGTTCACGCCGGCGCGGCGGCGCATGGCGCGGGTCCCGCATGGCGGCGTGCTGGTCGATAACCCAGTGTCCGTAGCGCCGGGCTTCCAGATGGAGAACGTCTTCACCTTCGCCGGCATCCCCAAGGTTGCCGAGGCGATGTTCCAGTCGATGAAGCACCGGCTGGTCGGCGGCACTCCCGTCCTCTCACGCACCGTGCGGACCAACCTCGCCGAAGGCATCATCGCCGAGCCGCTGGGCGCGTTGCAGAAGCGTTACGAGGATATCGACATCGGATCCTATCCGGCCTTCCGCAACGGCAAGCCCAGCGTCTCGCTGGTCCTGCGCGGCACGGATGATGCAAGGCTCGTCGAAGCGGTGGCCGAGTTGATGTCGACCCTCCGCGGCATGAACGGCGAGGCCGAGGAATTTCTGACCTGACGCAACTGACCGGACGAGCAAGGCAAGGGTCCTTCGCTGCGCTCGGGATGACATCGTTGAGGGCCATGGTGCCGTGCGCCGCCGCCGACAAAATTGTCATCCTGAGCGCAGCGAAGGGCCTTTCGCTTTGGCCCAAATCACGGCCCAGCGCATGAAGGGCGTCGGCCGACACCTCACCTCATGGTCTGCGCTGATCGCCCTCACTGTGCCGGTGACGGCGCTGATGTTGTGGCTGCACGCGCCGGCGGCGCTGATGCTGGGACCGCTGCTCGCCGGCGTCGCCTTCGCCTCGTGGGGCGGCAAGGTGACCTATCCGGTGCCGGTCTTCGCGGTCGCGCAGGGCATCGTCGGCAGCATGATCGCCAGGATGGTGCCGCTCACGATCGTCGGCGACATCCTCGGGCACTGGGCGCTGTTCACGGTCGGCGTCGTCTCGGTGGTTGCCGCCAGCACCTGGGTAGGCTGGCAGATGACGCGCTGGCAAATGCTGCCCGGCACGACGGCGCTATGGGGCGTGAGCCCCGGCGCCGCCTCGGTGATGACCTACATGGCGGAGGCCTATGGCGCGGACATGCGCATGGTGGCCTTCATGCAGTATCTGCGCGTCGTCATGGTGGCGGCCGTCGCGGCCGGCGTGGCGCGTTACTTCGGTGGAGCCTCCCAGCACGCGCCGGACGCGATCGTGTGGTTCCCCGAGGTGGCCTGGGTGCCGCTGCTCGAGACCCTGGCGCTGGCCGGCGTGGGCTCATGGCTGGCGCGGCGGCTCAGCATCCCCGCCGGGGCCTTCCTGGTGCCGCTGGTCGGCGGCATCGTGCTCACGCATATGGGCTGGCTGCGGCTCGAACTGCCGACCTGGCTGCTCGCCGGCTGCTACGCGCTGGTTGGCTGGAATGTCGGCCTGCGCTTCACGCGTGCCCTGCTGGTCCACGTGCTGCGCCAGCTTCCCGGCATCCTGCTGTGCATCTTCGCCATGCTGGCGATGTGCGGCGCGGTCGCGGCCTTCATGGTGTTCGCCGCCGGCATCGACCCGCTGACCGCCTACCTCGCCACCAGCCCCGGCGGCGCGGATTCGATCGCCATCATCGCGGCCTCGACCGACGTCGACGTCTCGTTCGTGATGGCCATGCAGACGGTCCGTCTGCTCGTCGTGCTGTTCGCCGCGCCTTATATCACCAAGGTCATCGCCGACCGGATCGGCAACCTCGGCAAGGGCTGACGACTTCAATTCTGCCGGCTGCGTCCGACCTCGACGACCCGGCCATCCGTCATCAGGACCACGAGGCTCGTTGATTCGATTCCAGGGTCGACCGCCAGCATCGGGCGTTCGGCGTCGCGCAGTGCGTTCCAGGAGGTCCGGTCGAAAGGCTCGGCAACGATCGTCGTGAAGTCGCCCTTGGTGATCTCGCGCTCGGCCAGGCCCTCCGGCCATTCCGGCAGTTTCCCGGTCGTCTCACCCGTCATCGTCTCGATGCCGCCCAGCGCCTTCTTCATGTCCGCCCGCGTCCTGACATCGGAATGATAGATCTCGACGATGAAGCCCGGCGTGGCGGCGCTGTAGAGCGGGCGGCCGTCCGGCGCCCGGATCACGAGTGCGGTCGCGGCATTGGTGCAGTCGGTGCCATCGGAAAAGACATCGATGAGATAGCCGCGTCCCGCCGCCGTCCATGGCAGCGTGTCTGATAGGCTGCAGTCGCCCTTCGTGGGCCCCGCCGCGATCAGGGCTGCACGATTTGTCGGCTTCTGCGGCATCGCCTGCGCCCGCAACCACGCGCCAAGCGCTGCGGGCAGAGCCTTCGTCATCGCTGCCTCATCGCCCGCCTTGGCAAGCGCGGGAACATTCGCGACCGGAACGATCTCCAGTGCAATGGGGGCATTGCCCGGCATGACCTTGTCCGGTGCCTCATCGAACTTCGGCTCACCTCCCGGACGGCGCGCGACGAACAACACGACTGCGTTCGCGCAGCTCGGTCCGCGCACGACGGCGTCGCCGGAATAGCCGGGGCCGGCGGTCTCCCAAGGAAGGCTCAAGCGAGCGTCGCATTCGGCGGCCTGGGCGATACCGGCGGAGAGCAGGGAGCACGCGAGGACAGCAATGAGTCGGTGGATCATCGTCGGAATGCACCGTGTGCCTGATGTGGCTCCCGGGACGGGGCGATACGGTCCGTCACGTGTTGGCCGCCCGATGAACCGTCTTGGCGCGGGTTGCCAGAAGCTTGTCGATGCGGCGGCCGTCCATGTCGAGGACCTCGAAGCGCCAGCCGCCGACGACGACGGAATCGCCCTCCTTGGGCAGGCGGCGCATGGCGGCCAGCACCATGCCGGCGACGGTGTGGAAGTCGGCCGTGCGTTTGATGGGGATGCCCAGGAGTTCGATGAGCTCGTCGGCCGGCATGCTGCCCGCCACCAGCCACGACCCGTCGTCGCGTTCAGTCGCCTCGGGCTCGGCCGGGCCTTCGTCGGTCTGGAAGGCGCCGACGATGGCTTCCAGGATGTCGGCGGTCGTGACGATGCCCAGCAGCTCGCCATACTCGTCCTGCACCAGCACCATGTGAGCGGGCGAATTCTTCAGCGTGTCGAGCACGTCGAACCCGTCCATCGTGTCGGGGACGATGGGCGCGGGCCTGACGAGGGCGCGCGGATCGGCGGCGCCGTCGCGGATGAAGGCATCGAGCAGGTCGTTCTTGCGCACGACGCCGGCGGCGTGATTCGCGGCCGGGTCCCAGGCCAGCAGGCGGGAGTGGACGCTCGACTGGACGGTCTGCAGCAGGGCCTGCGGCTCGAGCGACAGATCGACGATGTCGAGATCGTGTCGCGGCGTCATGATGGCCCGGGCGGGCCGGTCGCCGAGGCGCATGACGGCGCTGATCATGCCGCGCTCGCGCGGCTCGATGGCGCCCGAGGATTCGCCGTCGGCGATCAGCGCCTTGATCTCCTCGGCCGTTACGGGGGAGTCGCCGCTCTGCCGTCCGCCCAGCAGACGCAGGATCGCCTTGCCCGAGATGTCGAGCAGCCACACGACCGGGGCGGAAATGCGCGCCAGCATCGCCATGCCGGGCGCTACCGCCGCGGCGACGGCCTCGGCGTTGCGCAGCGCGATCTGCTTCGGCACCAGCTCGCCGACGATCAGCGACAGATAGGTGATGAGTGCGACCACGCCGCCATAGGCCAGCGGTTCGGCGAAGCGCAGGGGCATGCCCGTGTCGACCAGCACCGTCGTCAGACGGCCGCCTAGCGTGGCGCCGGAGAAAGCGCCGGCCAGGATGCCGACCAGGGTGATGCCGATCTGTACCGTCGAGAGGAAGCGGCCGGGGTCGTCGGCCAGCCGCAGCGCCGCGGTCGCGCCGCGCGAGCCGCCCTCGGCCATGGCCTTCAGCCGGCCCCGGCGCGCCGAGACGACCGCCAGTTCCGACATTGCGAGGACACCGTTGATGAGGATGAGGACGAGGGCGATCAGCAGCTCGATATAGACCATCAATTCAGTCTATCTGCGATTCGCGCCGGAACGAAGGCGAGGCCGGGCGTGGGTTTTGCAAGCGAGTGTGCGGGAAATCGCCCCAAAACCCCTCATTCGAAATCGTGTACCTTCGTTCCATGACCGCATTGCATGACATGACCGCCGGCGAGTTGCTCGCCGCTTACAAATCCAAGTCGCTGTCGCCCGTCGAGGCCACCGACGCCGTGATCGCCCGCATCGAGGCGTGGGAGCCGAAGCTGAAGGCGCTGTATGCGCCGGACTTCGAGGGCGCGCGCAAGGCTGCGAGGGCCTCCGAGGCGCGCTGGCAGAAGGGAGCGCCGCAGGGCGCGCTCGACGGCGTGCCGATCACCATCAAGGAGAACATTGCGACCAAGGGCGTGCCGATGCCGCTCGGCACGGCGGCGACCGAGCTGGTGCCGGCCGCCGCCGACGCGCCCGCCTCGGCGCGCGTGCGCGAGGCGGGGGCGGTCATCCTCTCCAAGACCACGATGCCCGACTACGGCATGCTGTCCTCGGGCCGCAGCTCCTTTCATCCGCTGACGCGCAACCCGTGGAACCTCGCCTGGAATCCCGGCGGCTCCAGCGCCGGCGCGGGCGCCGCCGCGGCGGCGGGTTACGGCCCGCTGCACCTTGGCACCGACATCGGCGGGTCGGTCCGCCTGCCAGCGAGCTGGAACGGCATCTTCACCCTGAAGCCCAGCCTCGGCAGGATCGCCGTCGATCCGCCGTTCTTCGGCCGCGCCATCGGGCCGATGACGCGCAGCGTCGCGGACTCCTGCCTGCTGATGGCCGAACTTTCCAAGCCCGACTGGCGCGACCACATGAACCTGCCGCCGGTCGACATCGATTTTGGCGCCGGGCCGCTCGAACCGAAGGGCCTCAGGATCGGGCTGCACATGGACGCGGGCTGCGGCATGCCTGTCGAGCCGGAAACCAAGGCAGCGATCGAGGCTGCGGCGAAACTGTTCGCGGCGGCCGGTGCGCATGTCGAACCCGTCGCGCCGTTCATGACCCCCGCCATGCTCGACCTCCAGGACATCTTCTGGCGGGTGCGGAGCTGGGTCGATTTCTCGGCGCTGAGCCATGCGCGCCAGGCGAAAGTGCTGCCCTTCATCGCCGACTGGTGCCGCGCCGGCGCCGATGTTTCGGGGCCGACGGTGATCCGGGGCGTGAACAACTACATGGCCATCCGCGCCGCCACCGTGAAGGCGACGCAGCCGTTCGACTACGTGCTGTCGCCGACCTCGCCGGTGCCCACCTTCCCGGCCGAATGGGAGATGCCCTCCAACGACGTGAACCGGGCGATGGACCACATTGGCTTCACCATGCCCTACAACATGAGCGAACAGCCGGCCGCCTCGATCAACTGTGCCTACACAACGCAAGGCAAGCCGATCGGCCTCCAGATCTCGGGCCGCCGCTTCGACGATTCCGGCGTGATGCGGCTGTCGCGCTGGTTCGAGACGGTGCGCGGCGAGCAGAAGAAGTGGCCGGAGCCGCCGAAATAAGGCGCACGCCCTGATGGAGTACGACGTCATCGTGGTGGGCTCGGGCGCTGCCGGCCTGTCGGCCGCGCTGGCGGCCGCGCACGACGGCGCCCGCGTGATCGTGCTCGAGAAGTCCCGCTGGCTCGGCGGCACGACGGCGATGTCGGGCGCGGGTACCTGGGTGCCGTGCAACCATCACATGAGGGCGGCCGGCATCGAGGACTCGCCCGAGGAGACGATGCGCTACATCAAGGGCGCGGCGCCGGCCGGCTGGGAGGAGAGCGAGCAGGAGCTGTGGCAGGTGCTGGCCGAGCAATCGGCGCCGATGCTGCGCTTCCTGGAAGACGAGACGCCGCTCCGCTTCGAGCTGGTCAACCATCCCGACCCCTATGCCGATTTGCCGGGCGGCAGGCCGTTCGGCCGCATGGTCTCGACCACGCCCCTCAGCAAGTTCCTTCTCGGCCGCTGGTGGAACCGGGTGCGGGCTTCGGTGAAGACGCAGCTCTTCACCTATCGCGAGCTGGTCGACGGCGTCCTCAAGAACCCGGTGCGGGGGGCGCTCGGCATGGCGCCGACCCTGCTCTGGCGACTGCTGACGGCGCGGGTCGGGGCGGGCAATGCGCTGGTGATCGGACTGGTGCGGGGCTGTCTCGACAAAGGGTGCCGCATCGAACTCGAAGCACCGGTCCATCGGCTGCTGATGGACGGCGATGCGGTGGCAGGCGTCGAGGCCACGGTCGGCGGCGAGCGCCGCACCATCCGGGCCGCGCGCGGTGTCGTGCTGGCGACCGGCGGCTTCGACTGGAACCGCGACCTCATGGCCAAGTATTTCCCCGGCATCGATCTCACCGGCGCGCCCGACACCAACACCGGCGACGGCCAGGTGATGGCGGCCGAGGTCGGCGCCGAACTCGCGCACATGGACCAGGCGCTGATCTCGCCCGCGACCTTTACAACCTACGAAGGCCGCCGCCACGCCCAGCCGCTGCTGGAGACTTACGCCCCGCACGTGATCCTGGTGAACCGCGACGCGAAGCGCTTCGTCAGCGAAGGCAGTCCGGCGCTCGGTGTCGCGATCGACGAGCGCGGTCCCGACGGACGTCACCAGCATCTGCCGGCCTGGCGGATCTTCGACGCGCGTTACGCCGGGGCGATGACGCTCTCCATGCACTTCGGCTCGAAGGAGAAGGGGTTCATTCGCAAGGCCGACACGATCGAGGCGCTGGCCGCCCAGATCGGCCTCGATCCGGCGGCGCTGCGCGCCACGGTCGACCGCTTCAACGGCTGGTCGAAGGAAGGCGTCGATCGCGATTTCCATCGCGGCGAGACGGTGTGGGAGCGCTTCTATACCAAGAACCGCGCGCTCGGCACGGTCGAGCAGGGGCCGTTCTATGCCGCGCCCTTCCTCTATGTGAGCCTCGGCACCAAGGGGGGCCCGCGCACCGACCGGTACTGTCGCGTGCTGCGGCCGGACCGCAGCGTGATCGGCGGGCTCTATTGCGCGGGGATCGCGATGGCGAGTCCGATCGGCACCAAGTCGGTCGGTGCCGGCACGACGATCGGGCCCTGCCTCACCTTCGGCTACGTTGCCGGCCGCGCGATCGCGAAGCGCAATGTCTGATCGGCCGCCCCGTGGTCCGCTGGGCATCCTGATGCTCGACACGCGGTTTCCGCGGATCGTGGGGGATGTCGGCAATGCGGCGTCCTACGACTTCCCAGTGATCTTCCGGACGATGGAGGGGATCGG
This sequence comes from Reyranella sp., assembly GCF_965279625.1. Taxonomy (GTDB): domain Bacteria; phylum Pseudomonadota; class Alphaproteobacteria; order Reyranellales; family Reyranellaceae; genus Reyranella. Next base: position 1,513,208 of record NZ_OZ257251.1, on the reverse strand, counting down.
GTCTGCCGACGCGGTGGCGGCGCATCCCGATCGGCCGCGCGTGCTGGCTGCGTTGAAGGCGAATGCCGAAGCGTTGGCCGCCGAAGGCGCGGTCGGGCTTGGCACGAGCTGCGGATTCCTGGCGCTGTATCAGGACGATCTCGCCGCGGTGTCGCCGGTGCCGGTGGCGACCTCGGCGCTGCTCCACATCAGGGGCATGAAGGATCGCAAGGTCGGCGTGATCACCGCCTCGGCGAAGAACCTGACGCCGGCGCATTTCGCCGCGGTGGGCGCGCCCGCGGATACGCCCGTGGTCGGACTGCCCGAGGAGAGTTCCTTTGCCGGCACCTTCCTACGCAACGGGCTGACGCTCGATCGTGAGGCGGTCGAGCACGAGGTCGTCGCGGCCGGGCTGGAACTGGTGGCGGAGCATCCGGCGGTCGACACGGTGGTGCTCGAATGCACCAACCTGCCGCCCTACAAGCCGGCGCTCGAGAAGGCGCTGGGCCTTCCCGTTTTCGACGTGCTCGATTTGCTGAAGGACTTCTACGTCAGCCTGGAAAGGCGAGCTTCGGCAGGACCATGACGGACCACGGCCAGATCGTGATGATGGCGACGGCCGCGACCAGCAGGAAGAAGAAGGGCAGCGAGGCCTTGGCCACGTACATGCTGTCCTTGCCGCTCATGGCCTGCAGCACGAACAGGTTGAAGCCGACCGGCGGCGAGACTTCCGCCATCTCGATCACCAGCACCATGAAGATGCCGAACCAGACGAGGTCGAAGCCCGCGGCCTTGATCATCGGCAGCACGATCGAGGTGGTGAGCAGGATCATCGAGATGCCGTCGAGCGCGGTGCCCAGTACGATGTACATCAGCGTCAGCACCGCGATCAGCATGAAGGGGCTGAGGCCCAGGCTGTTGACCCAGGCGGCGAGCGCCAGCGGCACGCCGGTGTAGCCCATGGCCACCGCCATGAAAGAGGCACCGGCCAGGATCAGCATGATCATGCAGGTGAGGCGCACCGTGCCCATGACGCTGTCCCAGAACGACTTCCAGGTGAGCATGCGCGACCAGATCGAGATGGCCAGCGAGCCCATGACGCCCCAGGCGGCGCACTCGGTCGCCGTCGCCCAGCCGAAGATCAGCGAGGCGAAGACCAGCAGGATCAGGAGCGTGCAGGGGATGAGGTTGGCCGATTCCTTCAGCCGCTCGCGGAAGGTGAGGTGCTTGAGGTCGTCGGGCGGCGTCTTGTCGGGATTGCGGAGCGACCACCAGATGATATAGCCCGAATAGAGCGCCATCACGATCAGGCCGGGTATGAAGCCCGCGAGAAAGACCTGGATGATCGAGACTTCGGCGGCCACGGCATAGACGACCATGGTGATCGAGGGCGGGATCAGGATGCCCAGCGTGCCGGCGCCGGCCAGCGAGCCCAGGCTCATCTCCTCGTCATAGCCGCGCTTCTTGAGCTCGGGCAGCGCGATCTTGGCAATGGTGGCGCAGGTCGCGGCTGACGAGCCCGAGACCGAGCCGAAGATGCCGCAGCCCAGCACGTTCACGTGCATCAGCCGGCCCGGCAGCCAGCCGACCCAGGGCGCGAGGCCGCGGAACATCTCCTCGGAGAGTTTCGTGCGGAACAGGATCTCGCCCATCCAGATGAAGAGCGGCAGGGCGGCCAGGGTCCAGGAATTGGCGCCGCCCCAGGTGGTGGTGGCGAGGATCTGGCCCGCCGTCATCTTCCCGGCCAGCAGCAGCGAGACCCAGCCGCAGGCCATCAGCGACATGGCGATCCACACGCCCGCGCCCAGCAGCAGGGCGAGCACGCCCAGCAGCAGAAGGCCCATCTCCAGCAGGTCCATGGTCAGACTCCGCTCTCGGCGGCGCGCTCGATGATCTCGTCCGCGGTCTTGGGCGGATCGCGCATGTAGCAGGGCTTGTTGCCCATGAGCACGCGCACGAACTCGTCGACGAAGGCGACCAGCAGGAGGACCACGCCGACGGCGAGCGCCGATTGCGGGATCCAGATCGGGATCGCGATCACGCCCTGGGCAAACTCATTGAAGCGCCAGGAATCGTAGACCATCTTCGAAAGGAACCAGGCGAACAGCGCGAGGAACATGCCGCCGGTGAACAGCGCGACCAGCTCGACGAGGCGCCGCCGCGAGCCCTCGAAGCGGTCGACCAGCAGGGTGACGCGGATGAGGTCGCCCTGCTTGAAAGTATGCGCGAGACCCAGGAAGCACAGGGCGGCACAGAGCCATCCGGATATCTCGTCGCCGCCCTTCAGGTTGATGCCGAACTCGCGGCCGACCGACATCAGCATCATGACGACGCAGAGGGCGACCAGCATCAGCCCGGCGAGAGCGCCACAGACCCAGTAGAGAACGTCGAGAAAGCGGCGCAAAGTTCGCTCACTGCTTCTTGTAGGCATCGACCAGCTGCTGGCCCTCGGCGCCGGCCTTGGCCAGCCAGTCCTTGGTGAGCTGATCGCCGAACTTCTTGAGGTCGGTCATGAGCTGCGGCGAGGGCTCGAGCGTCTTCATGCCCTTGGCCTTGAGCTGGTCGGTGTACCAGTTGGTCTTCTCCTCGCAGAGCTTCCAGCCGCGCAGTTCGGCCTCGGCCGCCGCCTTGAGCAGGGCCTCCTGCTGGGCCTTGTCGAGCTTTCCGAAGGCCTCCTTGTTCACGAAGATCATGTTCTTCGGCAGCCAGGCCTTGGTGTCGTAGAAATGGTCGAGCGACTCCCACACCTTGCTGTCGTAGCCGGTCGAGCCCGAGGAGATGAACGCGTTGGCGACGCCGGTCGCCAGCGCCTGGGGCAGGTCGGCGGCCTGGATGGTGACGGGCACCATGCCGGCCAGCTCGGCCAGCCGCGTCGTGCCGACATTGTAGGCACGGAACTTCAGGCCCTTGAGGTCGGCGGCCGAGTTCACGTCCTTCTTGGTGTAGAGGCCCTGCGGCGGCCACGGCACGGCGAACAGCAGCATCATGCCCTGTGCCTCGAGCTTCTTCTCGAGCAGCGGCTTCTGCGCCTTCCACAGCTTCATCGCCTCGGGATAGGAGGAGGCGAGGAACGGCACCACGTCGGCGCCGAACAGCGCATTCTCGTTCTCGAGGTTCGACATCAGCAGCTCGCCGATCTGCGCCTGGCCCGACTGAACGGCGCGCTTGATCTCGGGCACCTTGAACAGCGAGGCGTTGGAATGGACCTGGATGGTGAGCTTGCCGTCGGTGGCCTTCTTCACATCATCTGCGAAGGTCTGGATGTTCTCGGTATGGTAGTTGGTGGCGGGATAGCCGGTCGGCATGTCCCACTTGGTCTGGGCGAAAACCGGTGTCGCGAGCAGCATCGCTGCCGATGCGAGAAGAAGTCTGCGCTTCATGGATTCAAGTCTCCCAAGGTTCTGTCCGACGGATCGTTACAACGGCCTCATCGGGCCAGCAAGCGTCGGTAGAGTGGCTGCAGCAGGGTGGGGATGATGTAGATCGGGAACTGCACCGCGGCGATGAACAGGAAGATATCGGGATCGGCCGTTGCCGGCAGAACCGCCATCAGGAGCGCGTTGTGCCGCCCACCCGAGCAGTAGCCCACAGTGAGAGCACTGCGCCGGTCGAGGAACGGCAAGGTCGCGATCGCCATCACCAGATTGCAAAGAAGCATCCCTCCGAATGAGCCTGCGATGAAGCCCGCAAGCTTCACCGGCTCGGCCGCGGCACGTGCGACCACGCCATCCATCAGCGGGATGGCGAAGATCATCAGCACCAGCACCGACACACCATCAAGAGTCGTGCCAGCCTCGACGATGCGCGTCCCCAGCCAGCGACGGATGACGAGCGCGCCGACCAGTGCGATGGCCACGATCATCGCCAGCCTCAGACTGAGGTCGAAGAGACCGATCTTGAGGTCGAAGCCCAGCAGCCAGAGCGCCAGCGGCGGCAGGGTGAAGGGCACCAGGAAGTTGGTGAACAGCGAGAGCAGGAGGGCCAGCGAGGCGTCGAGCCGCAGGAAGGTCGCCGTCGTCGCGGCCGAGATGATGCCCGGCGCCATGGCGCTGAGGCAGAGCGCCGTGACGAGGCTCGGCCACAGGCCCAGCCCCTGCCAGATCGGCCACACCACGAGCGGCACCGCGATCAGGTTGAGGATCGCCAGCAGCAGCGCGGGCCCCGGGCGGCGCAGCAGGGCGCGCAGTCGGCCCCAGTCCATGCGGGCCAGCGCCAGCATCAGCAGCACCACCACCAGGGGCAGCAGCAGCGGCCGCGCCGTCGCGGCGACGTCCTGGAACAGCAACCCCAGCAGCAGCGAGAAGGGCAGCAGCGTCGTAGCACGGCGCCCCATGCGCTGCAGGACCGATACAAGCGGATTCATTGAAGCCACCGTAGCACGTGCTAGCGTGCGGCCGATGAACACTCTGCCCGGCGTCTGGCTCGACGATCTCACCCGACAGGAAGCCCTGATCCGTTTCGGCGGTGACGCCGTCGCCGTGATCCCCGTCGTGTCCGCCGGCACTCCGGCGCCTCATCTGCCGCTCAAGACCGCGCCGCTGATTGCCCGCGCCCTCGGCCAGAAGCTGCTGGAGCGACTGCCGGCCGTCGTGGCGCCCGTCGTCGATGCCGATTCATTCTCGCGGCGGGACACGCTCGGGCAGGTTCTGGTCGATCGCCTGGACATGTTGAAGGCGATCGGCGCGCGCCGTATCGCGATCCTCGAAATGTCTCCTTCGCCGGGCGTGGTGCCGACCCTCCCCGCGGAGACGCTGGTGCTGCATGTCGGGGATTGGTTGGCCGCTGATGAATACCCGACCTCCTGTCTGATGGCCCTGGACCCACGAAGCGTGCGCATGCCGCTCCTGCCGGCCGGCTCGCGGGCACAGGCCTTCGCCGGCGAGCGCGCCATGGCTTTCGAAGTCGATGCCCTTGCCGATGCACTCCGTGCGAAGTGGCCTGATCTTGCTTGAGGTCCCCTGCCGAAGCAGGCGGCGGCGCGCGCGGTTATCGGCTATGGTCGGGGCTCAGGTGCTATCAGGAGTTTTCATGAAGTTGTTCGGACTGCCGGCCGTCGCCGCCGTCGCGCTCGTCTCGTCATTGTTTGCCGGCACCGCCGGTGCGCAGACGGCCATCCAGGCAGGCGAATGGGAGACGACCGAGACGACCACGATGGAGGGCATACAGCCGATGCCGCCCTCGTCGAAGAAGGTCTGCCTCACGGCGGAGAATGCGCAGCTCGAGCGCCTGCTGTTCCCGACGCCGGATGAGATCAAGCAACATGGTTGCAAGTACGAGACGGGCGCCAAGAAGGCCGGCGTGCTCGCTGCGACACTGACCTGCCCGCCGAACGACCAGATGCCTGGCGTGACGGCGAAGGCCGACATAACCTACACGCCGACGAGCTACCAGGGGGTTGGCCAGCTCGAGGCGGCCGACAAGTCCGGTACCACCGTGAAGGGCAAGAGCGAACTGAGCGGCAAGCGTCTCGGCGATTGCCCTAAGTAAGGCAGGCGTTCAGCATCCGGACGACGTCCGCGTCCGGCATTTGTTCGAGCGCCAGCAGGGCGGCATAGGGATCGCCCTCGAGGCCGAGCACCCGGGCGAAGGCGGGCTCGGTCTTCAGGCCCTCGCGACGGCACTGCATCACGGCAGCGCGCAGCCCGTGACCGCCCAATGCGAGAAGCCGGCGCTCGATCTCGAAGTGCCGCAAGCCCGGCTGCCCGGCGACCGGCCGCGGATCGCCGAACACCTCGACCGGCCAGCCGTCGAGGTGGAACGACGCCACGACGGGCCGGCCGTCGTTTGTCCATTGATGGATGGTGAAGCCGTCGAAAGGGCTGGCGAAGTCCCAGAGCGTCTTGGTGAAGGCTTCGGCGTCGGTCGCCTGGCAGATCACGTCGATGTCGCTTCCGGGCAGATCGAGACCCAGCGGCGGCGTGCCCGCCACATGCGGATCGAAACGCGCGAGAGCGGTGAGGAGGCCCGACCGGTCGAGGACGGTGAGGTAGTGGGGGCGGGGCATCCGCTCAGGCGAATGCCGGCATCACCTGCTCGCCGAAGCGGCGCATCGAGGCGAGGTTCTGGGCGTGGCTCATCGCGCCGAAGCCGGTCTGGCAGAGCAGGTGCTGCACCCCAACGTCGCGCAGCTCGGCGACCTGGTCACGCACCCGGTTGACGGAACCGTAGAGGCAGCCCGTGCGCAGCAGGAACGGCACGGCTTCTGAATCCGGCACCTTGGGATCGGTCCAGGCGTTGAGCGTCGCGGGCTCGGGCTCGAAGTCGGCGGGATTGTGCGCCTCGCGCACATGCATCATGTGGACGCGCGTCTCGACCAGCAGGGCGGCCAGCGCGTCTTCCGCCTCGGCATCGGACTCGCCCACATAGACGTTGCGCCAGAGGGCGCTCTGGGCCAGCAGCCGCGCCTTGGTTGCGGCATCGTGGCCGCCTTCGTCGATCCCCGTGGCATAGGTCGCCCAGCGCTCCTTGATGCGCTCGACGGGAAGGCGTGCGGTCAGGATCGGCATGCCGAGCCGGCCGCATTCCCGGAACGATCCCGGTGAGATCACGCTGCGCCACAGGGGCGGGCCTGGCTGCTGTACCGGCTTCGGCCGGATCGCCGGCACGTGCAGCTTGTGGAAGCGGCCCTCATAGTCGAGCGGCGATTCCGTCCAGGCGCGCTGCAGGATGTCGACCGTCTCTTCCATGCGCTCTCGGCTGTCGGTGCTGCGCAATCCGTGGCCGACGAATTCGTATTCGTTGTAGGCGGTGCCCTTGCCGATGCCGACGTCGATGCGGCCCTTGCTGAGATTGTCGAGCAGCGCCAGCTGGACGGCGAGGCGCACCGGATGATGAAAGGGTGTCTGCACCACGGCGAAGCCCAGCCGCACCTTGCTGGTCTTCATCGCCAGCGCCGCCGCGAACATCAGCGAGTCGCAGTACACGCTCTCGCCGGTGAAGTAATGCTCGGTCAGCCAGACGTCGCTGAAGCCCAGCCGCTCGGCCTCGCAGGCCTGCGCCACGATGTCGTCGATGCGTGCCCCGTCCTCGTCGGGTGAGGGCGACATTGCAAGGGTAAGCCAGCCAAACTGCATTCAACTCTCCGCGTGGTCCTTATAAGTCTATAGCACGCCGGTCTTGCTCGTATGGCGCCGTCGCGCGAGACGTACTAGAAAATGAGACGGTGCCGACTATCTTGAAAAACACCCTGCTTGCTTTGATTTCCATCGTGCTCTGTACAGTGGCGGCAGAGGGGATGGTGCGCTGGCTCGACGCCGAAGCGCCGAGCGACGCATTGAAATATCTGGGCGAGATTCCGCTCTCGGAGGGCGTTCAGCGAGCCTGGTTCGGTGAAGATCCGCCACCGCTTTCCAATCGCCATTGGCCGACGCAGGCAGCCGCTGACCTGATACGGCGGGTCGAGGCGAGCGGTGTGACGGAAGGCACGCGCCGGTCCGATATGTTCAAGGCATGGAACAGCGCCTTCGTCGGTCCCGATCCCTGCGCGCATCCCTATCTCAAGGACGCGCCGGGGCAGATCTACGTCTACGATCCGCCCGACGGCAGCCCCTGGCCGCGCTTTCGTTTCCTGCCCGACACGACGACACCGATCGGGCTGGTGACCAACGCCTACGGGTTTCGCGGACCGCCGGTGCCGGTTGCCCGCCAGCCGAAAACGATCCGCATCGCCTTTATCGGCGCCTCGACCACGGTGAGTTCGCATCACTTCCTCTATTCGTATCCCGAGCACGTCGGCTACTGGCTCAATCGCTGGGCCGCGGCGAAGAAGCTCGACCTCGGATTCGAGGTCCTGAATGCCGGACGCGAGAGCATCCGCTCGCCGGACATCGCGGCCATCGTGCGCAACGAGGTGGCGCCGCTCGCACCTGATCTCGTCGTCTATTACGAAGGTGCCAACCAGTTCGAGTTGAAGACGCTGGTGGCCGATCTTCCGCCGCGTCGCTCCGACTTGCCGATCATGGCGCGGCCGGCGCCGGGTCTGTTCGGGCAGGTGCTGGAGCATCTGGGCTACACCTTTGCGCTGGCCCGGCGCCTGCAGAATCTCATCGACCGATATGGCCCTCGCCCGACCGGCCTCGGCCCGGCGGGCGCCGGCACCGCCCCGGTTATGGACGGGCGCGAATGGCCCAAGCCCGACTACAAGCTGGTCTGGCCGAAGGGGCTCGACGAGAGCGATCCCGACCTGTTGCGCGACGACCTGCCGGTGAACCTGTCGAACATTCTGGCCGACCTCGCCCGCATCGATGCCACAGCGGAGAAGGCGGGGGCTGAACTGGCGATCGCCTCGTTCAAGTGGCTGGTGACGGACGGCATGGTGCTCGACCCGGTGCGCCATCGCCTCATTCTGGAGTATCTGAACTACGGCTACGCGCCTTTCCGCTACCGGGACCTGGAGCGTCTGGCGCTGTTTCAGAACCGCGTGCTGCAGAAGTACGCGCGGGAACACCGGATCGACTTCCTGGATGTTGCCCGGCTGATGCCCTCCGACCCCGACTTGTTCACCGATGCGATCCACGGCACGCCGGAAGGCGTGCGGTTGCGTGCCTGGATCATGCTGCAGCTCCTGGTGCCTGTGATCGATCGGCATCTGGCCGACGGCAGCTGGCCGAAGAAGAGCTTCCCTGCCGTTCCACCGCCGGCTCCCTACAAGCCGCGCGTGGTCACTTTTGATTGCAATGGGAAGGTGGGCTGAGGCTACGCGTTGGGAAGCTTGCAGTCTCAAAGAGATAACCCTAGCCTGATCCATCACTCGGGGGAGAAAATGAAGCTGGGATTGATGGCGATCGCAACGATCGCCTTGGCGACTGCGGGCGCCCGTCCGACGGCAGCGCAACAGACCACGCATGGCTGCGCCTGCCTCCACAACCAGACACAGGCGCAGATCAGCTATCGCTACAAGTGGGGCGAAGGCGAATGGAAGACCATGCAGCTCAAGCCGGGCTACCAGAACTGGATCTGCTGGCAGTATCAGAACGCCCAGAAGAGTTCGCCGAACCTGCTCTTCCAGCTCGACGTCGACATGTCGAAGGGCAGCGCCTGGACGACCTATGCGATTGGGCGCGTCCAGACCGTGGGCGCGAGCTGTGACGCGGTCGGGTCAGGCGGGCACTACAATGTGAGCTACCGGCCCAATACCAACAACACGTTCATCCAGGTGACGAAGCGCAACTGAGTTCTGCGGCGCGACCCGCTCGCGTTGACAGGTAGACAGCAGGCCCGCACGCTTCCGGCAAAACACCGGAGGAAACGAATGGCGCGCTATGATCGCGTGATCCGCGGCGGGATGATCGTCGACGGCAGCCGGCTGCCGCGCTTTCGCGGCGACATCGGCATCAAGGATGGCCGCATCGCCGAGATCGGCCAGATCGCCGCCGGTGATGCCGACGAGGTCATCGACGCCGGCGGCCTGATCGTGGCGCCGGGCTTCGTCGACCTGCACACGCACTACGACGCGCAGCTCTTCTGGGATCCCTACTGCACGCTCTCCTCCTGGCACGGCATCACCTCGGTGGTGATCGGCAATTGCGGCTTCGGCTTCGCGCCGGTCCGCCCGGCCGAGCGTGAGCGCGCGATGATGTCGATGACGCGGGTCGAGGCGATCCCCATGGCTTCGATGCAGCAGGGCATGCCTTGGAACTGGGTCACCTTCCCGGAATTCCTCGACAGCGTCGATGCCGCGCCCAAGGCGGTGAACATCCTGCCCTATGTGCCGGTGTCGCCGCTGCTCATCTGGGTTATGGGCTTCGAGGCCGCGAAAGCCGGCAAGATGCCGACGCCGGAGCAGCATGTCGAGATGAAGCGCCTGCTCGGCGAGGCGATGGATGCCGGCGCCTGCGGCTGGTCGGCGCAGCGCATGAAGCCCACCGGCCCGGCAGCCGTGCAGCGCGACTATGACGGCACCCCGATGCCGACCGACGTGATGCACGACGAGACCTGCCGGGAATTCGCCCGCGTGCTGGCCGAGCGCAACGAGGGCTTCATGCAGATGTTGCTGATCTCTGGCGACAACTCCGCCGACCGCGCCTTCTACGAGGAGCTATCGACGCTGAGTGGCCGGCCGATGATCATGAACGTGATCCAGGCCTTCGATCACCGGCCCGAGATCCATCGCCGCGGGCTCGCCTGGCTGAAGAGCTGCCGCGAGCGCGGCATCAGGGTCGTGGGGCAGGGGCTCACCACCGATGCGGGCTTCACCTTCACCTTCGAAGACTGGAACCTGTTCGACGATTCACAGGATTGGTGCGACGCGACCACCGGCACGCGCGAGGAGCGGCTGGCCAAGCTCGCCGATCCGGCGCGCCGCGCGAAGTTGCGCGAGAACCTGCCGATCACCGCGACCGGCCCATTTCCGCAGATCGCGATCGTCGGGCCCAAGACCGAACGTAACAGGAAGTGGCTGGACCACACGCTGGCCCATGCCGGCGAGAAGATGGGCAAGCATCCGGTCGACGTCATGCTCGACATGGCGGTCGAGGAGAATCTCGAGACCGAGTTCTTTGCCGCCCCGCCCAACGGCAGCATCGAGTATCTCAAGGAGTTGGTCGACGATCCCTACATCCTGTTCGGCGTATCGGACGGCGGCGCCCACACCAAGTTCCTGACGGCCGGCCGCTATCCGACCGAAACGATCTGCAAGGTGGTTCGCCAGCACGGCATGCTGAGCCTCGAGGACGTGCACTGGCGGCTGTCGGCGCTGCCGGCCGAGGTGGCAGGCTTCCGCGGCCGCGGCATGCTGAAGAAGGGCGCCCCGGCCGACATCGTCATCTACGACTATGACGGGCTGAAGGTGCTGCCCGACGAGATCGCGCACGACCTGCCGGGTGGCGAATGGCGCCGTGTGCAACGGGCGTCAGGGTACAAGTACATCCTGGTCAACGGCGAGGTGACGATGCGCGACGATCGTCCGACCAACACCTATTCGGGGCGGCTGCTGCGACATGGAGCTTGAGGACGGCTCGGCTGCGGCTAGGCAACCCAGACATCGATGGGCGCCTCGCGACCGCGCAGGCTGAGCGCCGGAACGCGTCGGAAGTCGCCTCTCACGCCGCCCTCACCACGAGACACCACCGCGTCGCTGGCGACGATCTGGCATCCGAGATTGCGAGTCGCCGCCTCCAGCCGGCTGGCCACGTTCACGGTGTCGCCGAGCGTCGCGAATTCAAGTCTTCGCTCCGACCCGATATTGCCGATGATGGCCGGCCCGAAATGAACGCCGACCGAGATGCGCAGTTGGGGAAGACCGGACGTCGCCAGCAAGGTATTGCCCGATGCAATGCCGTCGACGATGTCCCTGGCGGCAGCGAGCGCGTTGGCGCAATCGGCCGGCGAGACCCTCGGTGTGCCGAAGGTCGCCATCACGCCGTCCCCCAGATACTTGTCGAGAGTGCCGCCGTTCGAGAAGATCGCCTCCTCGATAACCGCATGGCAGCTCCTGAGGATCTGTATCACCGTTTCGGGCTTCTCGCGCTCGGCGAGCCGGGTGAAGCCCACGATGTCGGCGAACAGCACCGCAACCTCCTGCGACCGGACTGACCCGACGTCACCGCTGGCGGACGCCAGTTCGTCCACCAGTGAGGGGGGAAAGTAACGCGAGAGGTTGGCGCGTTCTGCCGCGATACCGGCCTGGCGAATCAACAGCGCGTTCGACCGTTGCCCGCGGAGAGCAAGAATCGCCGAGACGAGGAAGAAGATGACGATCTCCTGTGCTCGGAGCGACCAGATCACGGAGTTCGGATCGACGAGGTCGCGCACGCCGGGCATGGCGGCGAAAGCAGTGGCGACCCTGCTCCCCAGTTCCGGGTCGGTCGTGCCGAACACGGCGACGCCCACCACCGACAGGAGCCAGATCAACGCGGTGGCAACGCCCATGGTGAAGAGGGTGCGCCAGGAATAGGCAAGCGTGGCCAGCGCCAGGATGATGAAGAAGTAGGGAAACGTTTCGAACCGATAGATCATGGCCGTTGGAAAGGCGCCCGGCGCGAAGGGATTCGGAACAGTGAGGATGGCCGCCAGAAGCACCAGGTCGGCCATGATCAGCGTGAGCTCGATGCGGGAATGGCCCACCGTCGCATAACGCAGCTGCGCCCAGCCCAAGGCGATGAAGACCAGCAGAAATCCATGAAAGTAGAGAACGCTCCAGCTCGGGTTCTGGAAAGCGATCAGGACGCCGCTTGCCGCCAGCGCCACCGTTCGCGCCCAGGCAGCGATGCGCTGCCCTTCGAGCTTTTCCTTGCGCAGGGCCTCGACGAGGAAGGGGTTCTGGCGCGCGGCCAATTCCTCCTCGACGCGCCGGGAGCGCAGGATGCGGAAGATATCGGCAGCACCGGATGGCAGCATTCGGCCCTCCTTCACAGAGTCTGTCAGCACCAACATGGCGGCGCAGCGCGGCCCGGTACAGTTCTCGCTGCGGTCCCGCCAGGACGACGGCGCGGACGGCTCACTTTACATCTCGGGTGCGCAGGCTCCGGTGCTCTGCCCTCTGCGGAGCGCCATAGCTACGTTGCTGCTCGGACGACTACTCGACCACCGTCGTCGCGAAGTCGGCGGGCATGGTGATCTCGATCAGCTCGAGATCGTCGCTGTGGTCGATCTCCTTGTGCTTCACGCCAGGCGGTTGATAGACGGTCGAGCCCGCGACGAGCTTGTGCTGGCCGTAGCCTTCGTATTCGAAGATCGCCCAGCCCTTGAGCACGTAGACGAACTGGAAGTCGAGCGCGTGGCTGTGGCGCGGCGCGTCGGGATGCTGGCCGGGCACGGCGCGGATCACGTGCGCACCTACCTTGCCGCCGGTCAGTTCCTTCAGGCCGAGCGCACGGTACTCGAAGAAGGGCCGCAGCCCGTCCTTCTTGAAAGAGTCGGGACCGAGATGGCTCACGATGCCGGCGCCGGCCGCCGTCTCGTCCTTGAGCTTCTCCTCCTCGGCCTCTCCGGTCGTCGGAAACAGGTCGGTCATGCCATCCTCCCTCTGTCCGGCAAGGTTACGAGCCGGTCACGGAAACGGTGAGCGTATAGCTGGCCGCGTCGCGGCGGCTGTAGACGATCAGCAGATAGGGCCCGGTCTTGGGCAGGGCGCCGATCCAGGCGGCAGGCTCCTCGCTCGGACCGGCATCGTGCAGGGGCTTGCCGTCGAGGGCGAGGGTCCCATCGGTATTTGTCTTTACGCCGGTGCCCGGCTCCCAGACCTGGAAAACGACGTTGTTGCCGGGCGAGGCGACGGCAACGTTCATGGTCTGGCCGGCCTGTCCCGGCACGTAGTAGAGGCCACGCGCCTTGGTGTCGGCGAGGCTGCCGGTGACGCTCGTGCCGGTCGGGCCCGGCGCCACGGTGAGGGTGCGGATGGCGGGAAGCTGCTGGGCGAGGGCGGGCGCAGCGGCGAGGAGCGGCAGGGTGCCGAGGAGGAAGCGTCGGTTCATTCCGCCACCCTAGCAGACAGCTCGGCTCCTGCGGACTATCGTCGCGAAAGCCGGGGGAAAACGAACATGCCCAAGACACTGTTCATCGATTCGACGCCGGACATCGACCGCGTCTGGAGGCAGGTCCACGGGCCGGCAGACATCCCGATTACGGTCGGCATGGGCCCGGTCTCCGAGGAGGAGGTGCTGGGCAAGGTCGCGGGCTACGACACGGTCATCAACGACGCGACCTATTTCAGCGAGCCGACGCTGAAGCGCTGCACCGGACTGAAGCACATCGTCTTCCTCGGCACGGGCGCCGCCAGCTTCGTCGACCTCGCGGCGGCGGAACGACTCGGCATCAAGGTCTCGACCATCGGCGGCTACGGCGACACCACGGTCGCCGAGCATGCGATGGGCCTGGTGTTCGCCGCGGCCCGCCACATCGCGACCATGCACGGCATCGTCCGCGGCGGCGGCTGGCGGCCGATGCAGGGCATGGAGCTCAGGGGCAAGACTCTGGGCGTGGTCGGGCTGGGCGGCATCGGCCGCGAGATGGCGCGCATCGCCCAGGGCGTCGGCCTGAAGGTGATCGCCTACAACCGCTCGTCCGTGCCGGGCGGCAGTGTGCCGGCCGTACCGATCGACGAACTGCTGGCGCAGTCCGAGATCGTCAGTATTCATCTCGCGTTGAACGACGGCACGCGCGGCTTCCTCGACCGGGCCAGACTCGAGAAGACGAAGCCGGGCGTCCTCATCGTCAACACCGCACGGGCGGGAGTGGTCGACGAACCGGCACTGGTCGAACTGCTGCGCTCGGGCCGGATCGGCCACTACGCGACCGATGTCTTCGGCAAGGAGCCGCCCCTGCCCGAAGAGCCGCTGCTCACACTCGACAACGTCACCCTCACGGCACACGCAGGCTACAACACGCCCGAAGCCGCGATGACCATGTATCGCCGCGCCATCGACCTGGCCGCGAACGGATGGTCTACGCCGTAATCGCGTTCTCGGTGTCGGGATAGAATAAATGCAGGCGGCCGGGCTGGACACTCACGCGCACCAGGCCGCCCGTCGTGCTGGCGTCACCCGCCGTCTTTCCCCTGTATCTCTCTTCTTCGTGCCGACGCTTATTCGCGCCGCTTTCACAACCGATCAATTGCTGGCAACTGCTGCTGGAAATGTTGCAATGGCGTGAACGCGAGCATTCCGATAGCGAAGCGGGAAGCTGCATCCTTCGTATGCGATGGGCGCGACAGAAAGGCCTTGGTCCCACGCAATCTGTTGTGAGTAGTGTACCGGCCAGCGTGGGTGAATGGGCGTAGTGCAATGACGAGAACGACGCGGCGATCTTTTCTGGGTAAGGCCAGCGCCGGCGGCCTCATGGTGGTGTCGGGCTCGGCCTGGGGGCAGGCGGTGGTCGAATTGCCGTTCGCACCGTCCGAGCGCGCCCTGACGAAGGGCTTTCCGCAGAAGGGGCCGATGATCCTGCAGCGGACGCGGCCGCCGCTGCTCGAGACGCCGTTCGAGGTCTTCGACCGTGGCGTGTTCACGCCCAACGATTCCTTCTATGTGCGCTGGCACTGGGCGGTCATCCCGACCGAGATCGATGTCGGCACGTTCCGGCTTTCGGTGCGCGGTCATGTCGACAAGGAACTGTCTCTGACGTTGAAAGAGATCGTCGACGGGTTGCCGCGGGTCGAGCTGGCGGCGGTCAACCAGTGCTCGGGCAACTCGCGTGGCTTCACCGAGCCGCGGGTTCCCGGCGCGCAATGGGCCAACGGCGCGATGGGCAACGCGAAATGGATGGGGGTGCGGCTCAAGGACGTGCTCGACCGGGCGGGTGTGAAGGCCGGCGCGACGGCGGTGCGCTTTGCCGGGCTCGACGATCCGGTGGTGCCCGAGGCGCCGAAGTTCATGAAGTCGCTGGCGCTCGACCATGCAAGCGATGGCGAGGTCATGATCGCCTACGCCATGAACGGCGAGCAGCTTCCGTTGCTCAATGGCTTCCCGCTGCGCCTTGTCGTGCCGGGCTGGTATTCGACCTACTGGGTGAAGATGCTGGCCCGTATCGAAGTGCTGAGCGCGCCCGACGAGAATTTCTGGACCAGGAACGCCTATCTGATTCCCGACACGCCGGGCGCCGACATGAAGCCCGGCCAGACCGACCTCACCATGGTGCCGATCAACCGCATGGTGCCGCGCTCGTTCGTGACCAACCTGAAAGACGGCGCGACCCTGAAGGCCGGCACCAAGACCCTGGTGCGCGGCATCGCCTTCGGCGGCGACACCGGCGTGAAGTCGGTCGAGCTTTCGGTGGACGGCGGCACGAGCTGGCTGCCCACGGTGCTGGGCCGCGACGAGGGCAAGTACAGCTTCCGGCAATGGCAGGCCGAGGTGATGCCCGCTGCAGGCAACGTCGCGCTGATGGTTCGCTGCACCAACGACGGCGGGCTGGTGCAGCCTTTGGCAAACAACTGGAACCCCAGCGGCTTCATGCACAACGGCATCGAGACCGTGCACCTGAAGGTGGCCTGAGCGATGCAGATCAACGGTGCTGCCCTGGGTTTTGCCGTCGCAGCCATTGCCGGGCTGACGCTGGCGTTCATCGGCCATCCCGCGGTTCAGCTTCCGCCGCCGGCGCCGGCCGCCGTGGCTTCGTCCGGCGCGACGGCCTTCGTCCTGAAATCGGTGTCGGTCGACCTGCCGATCAGCACCGAGGTCTTTCCCGGCGGCGCGACCGCCGAGACGATCAACGCGAACTGCCTGTCGTGCCATTCGGCCGGCATGGTGCTGACCCAGCCCAACCTGACGAAGGCTGCCTGGCACGGCATCGTCGACAAGATGATCCATGCCTACAAGGCGCCGGTCGACGCTGGCGAGATGGCGGCGATCGTCGATTATCTCGCCACCACGAAGGGCTCGAAGTAGGCGGCCGCCGCCCTAGAGGCTCCAACGGAATGAACGCTGGCATTCCGATAGCAAGGCGGGAAGCAATGCATGTTGCACTGGCAGGCGTGGTGCATTTCAGGAGAAGTCCCACTGCGCGAGGACGATCGCGGTCACACCGATTGCGGAACCTTCTGGTGACGCGCGATCTTTGAGCGGTTCCCTTGTTGAAATGCGATAGTATAAACAGTGACTATCACACGCATGTCGCGCAAGATCGTAATTCCTTTTGGGCTCGTTCTACTGGTGCTCGCCGCCGCGATCGCCTGCGCTTCGCGAGCCGCGATCTATTATCTGAATCCCCTGGCAAGAAACGACCAAGCCTGGGGGACCTGTATCTTTGCCGGTTTTTTTGTCGGTTCCATCGTGGCGAAGGTCATCGCAAATGCCTGGCCGAAAACGGAGGCAGAAGGAACGAAGACCGACCGAAGCGGCTTCTGGGGAGGTCTCTCGATCGAGATTTCCAGTGACGGCGGTGACGGCGGTGACGGCGGTGACGGCGGTGGCGATGGGGGCGGTGATGGTGATGGTGGCGGGAAGTAAGCTGCGGTCCGGAACATCAGATAGTCGATCGCTCTCGCCGCATCAGTGAATCTACTCGATCTTCACGTCCATGCTGTAGTTGGCGTTCCCGCGCGTGCTGCCGATTGCGATGATGTAGGTGCCCTTGCGCGGCAGGCGGCCCGTCCAGCGCGTCGCGTCCTCGCCCGGAGCGCCGGTGCGCAGCGCCTTGCCGGTAAAGGTCAGTTGTCCGTCGCCGTCTCGGCCGATTGCTGTGTCGGGCTCGTAGATCTGGAACACCGCATTGCCGCCGGGTGTCGTGATCGAGACGGTCATGAACTGGCCGGCATCCCCCAGCAGCGAATAGAGGTTCTGCTCGCCGCGTTGGACGTGGCCACCCACGGTGCCGCTCCTGGCACCGGAGGAGAAGTAGATAGGCCTCGGCGTCGGCACCGGGTCGGCCGCCCACAGTCCGGCCGGCGCGGCGACCAGGACGAGGAGCATGTAGAAAGCGGCCAGGGTGATTTTCATCATGTCGCGTGAAGGGTCTCCCGCCCGACAACAAGACGCAAGGGCGCAGCGTCTTCCTTTGGTCATCTACTCGCTGTACAGTTCCTCGCTTTCCAGCTCCCAGAGGACCGGAAAGCACATGGCGCATATCAGACTGAATACCCATCCCAGCCAAGGCGGCCAGCCGGCCCCTCCGGTGGTGTGGGGCGCGCGCGACCCGGCGGTCCGCGGGCCGGTCGTCGGAACGGTCGGCCTCACGTCCCATCGCAACGTCATCGGCGTCCATTCCGGCAGCTACGGGATCTACCGTGCCCTCGCCATTGCGGCGAAGGAGCTCAAGGCTGATCATCGGCCCGACCTCACCAACACCTCGCCGGCCGAGATCATCGGGCCGTTCGAGAGCTGGTTCGATCCCAAGAAGATCGTGTCGCTCGACCCGTGGGGCCATCTCGTCTCCGAGGTCTTCGCCGACAAACTGGCGGCGGGGTGGGATATCCGGCCGACCATCGCCATCACCAAGGCGCATGTGAACATGCCGGAGATCATGGAGGCGATGGCCGCCGGCCGGCTGAAGCCCGACAACGACCTGTTGAGCGGTTCGGGCGATGTGAAGGTGACCAAGGCGGCGATCGAGCCGGTCTGGTGGCTGCCCGGCATCGCCGAGCGTTTCGGCGTCAAGGAAGTCGACCTGCGCCGCACGCTCTTCGAGGAGACCGGCGGCATGTACACCGAGCTGGTGACGCGGCCCGACCTCGAACTGTTCCTGCCGCCGATCGGGGGCGCGACGATCTACTTCTTCGGCGACGTGTCGAAGCTCGGCAAGCCCGAGACGAAGATCGCCTGCCGCCTCCACGACGAGTGCAACGGCTCCGACGTATTCGGCTCCGACATCTGCACCTGCCGGCCCTACCTCGCCCATGGCATCGAGATCTGCATCGACATGGCGCAGAAGGGCGGCGTCGGCGTCGTCATCTACAATCGCAAGGAAGGCCGGGCGCTGGGCGAGGTGACGAAGTTCCTCGTCTATAACGCGCGCAAGCGCCAGCCGGGCGGCGATTCGGCCGCGCAGTACTTCAACCGCACCGAATGCGTGGCGGGCGTGCAGGACATGCGCTTCCAGGAGCTGATGCCCGACATCTTCCACTGGCTGGGTATCAGCCGCATCGACCGCTTCGCCTCGATGAGCAACATGAAGTCCGACGCGCTGCGCGAGCAGGGCATCGAGATCGTCGAGCAGGTGCCGATCCCCGAGCATCTGATC
The DNA here is from genome assembly GCF_965279625.1 of Reyranella sp. Lineage (GTDB taxonomy): Bacteria > Pseudomonadota > Alphaproteobacteria > Reyranellales > Reyranellaceae > Reyranella. The sequence continues at coordinate 1,494,617 of NZ_OZ257251.1, read as the reverse complement.
CCCGCCGACGCGCTGGTCGAGATGGATGCCAAGAAGGCGGCGGGCTATTTCAGCCCGACCAAGCCGGGATCGAACGAACTGGCGCGTGCCAAGGGACGTGGCCTTGATGAATGATTCGCTGGCGTACCTGCGCACACCCGTCGCCATCCGGGAACGGGCGGCGAAGGTCCTGAAGTATGTCGAGGATGGGCAATCCCAGTGGTTCCAGCTCGATCCCAACGGGCTGGAGGCAGCGGTTCAGGCGACGCTGGCCGTCACGCGCGAGCGCTTCCCCAATCCGGCGGCGATCCCATTCCATTCGCGCTGGCGGCATTTCGAATCGGGCGGCCGTGACCGCTGGAGCACGCTGGCCGAGCGGCTGAAGCATTTGCCGCCCGAGGAGATCGCGCGTCGGCGCATGGACCTCGCGGTGGTGTCCGTTCTGCTCGACGCCGGCGCAGGCGCGGCCTGGAGTTTCCGCGAGCCTGGCACGGACGAGACCTACGCGCGTTCCGAGGGGCTGGGCGTGGCCAGCCTGCACATGTTCGCCAATGGCGCCTTCAGCCGCGACGCCAAGGGCGATCCGCTGCGGGTCGATGCCGAGCGCCTGGCGCAACTGACGCCGATGGACATCGCGATGGGCTTCCAGGTGAAGGCGCACAATCCGCTGCTCGGCCTCGAGGGGCGCGCGGAGTTGCTGCGCAAGCTGGGGGGCGTCGGGTTGGAGCGGCCGGGCGCGCTGTTCGATATCGTTGCGACGAGCGGCGAGGTGAGGGCCGACGCCATCCTGGCAGCTGTGTTGGACAAGCTCTCGCCGATCTGGCCATCGCCGCGCGGCGACGTCTGGGAGCATCCGGTGGTCGGGTTGGTGCCCTTCCACAAGCTCTCGCAATGGATGAGCTACTCGCTGGTCGAGCCGATCGAGGGGGCAGGCCTGCAAGTCGTGGCGCTCGATGCGCTGACCGGCCTGCCCGAGTATCGCAACGGCGGTCTGCTGGTCGATGCCGGCGCGCTTCGGCCCAAGCAGCGCGTGCTGCTAGAGAAGGCTTTCGCGCCCGGCGACGAGGCGATCGTGGAATGGCGGGCGCTCACCGTGGCGCTGCTCGACCGGATCGCCGAGCATGTCCGCCTGCATCTCGGGATGGATGCGGCGCGCCTGCCGCTCGTGAAGGTGCTGGAAGCCGGCACCTGGTTTGCGGGACGCCGGCTGGCGGCGGCGCGCCGGCCCGGCGGCGGCCCGCCCATCACCGTCGAGAGCGACGGCACGGTGTTCTAGAGTTTTTGGGGAGAAGAAGACGATGTCATTGCCGCACTCGATCCATGTCGTGACGCACCCGCTGGTTCAGCACAAGCTCACCAAGCTGCGCGACAAGGCGACGTCGAGCACAAACTTCCGCCGCCTGCTGCGCGAGATCGGGCTGCTGCTGGGCTACGACGCTACGCGCGACCTGCCTATGGTGCAGACGCGAATCGAGACGCCGATCGAGGCGATGGACGCGCCGATGCTCGACGGCAAGAAGCTGGTGGTGGTGCCGATCCTGCGCGCCGGGCTCGGCCTGGCCGAGGGCGTCACCGACCTCGTGCCGCTGGCGAGGGTCGGTCATGTCGGTCTCTATCGCGACCCGCGCACCTTGCAGGCGGTCGAGTACTACCTGAAGATCCCTCAGGACATTTCCGACCGTGACGTCATCGTCTGCGATCCAATGCTGGCGACGGCCCATTCGGCCATCGCCGCGGTTGACCGGCTGAAGGAGTCGGGCGCCAAGCGCATCAAGTTCATCTGCGTGCTGGGCTCGGAGCAGGGTGCACGGACCTTCGCCGAGGTCCATCCCGACGTCCCGGTGTTCGCGGCAGCGATCGATGCAAAGCTCAACGAGCACGGGTATATTGTTCCCGGGCTCGGCGATGCGGGCGACCGTCTCTTCGGGACCAAATAACAACAACGGGAGAAACGCCGATGTCGCCGGACCTCAAGTACCTCCTTTTCTCCGTGATCCTGACGTTCGGGCAGATGCTGGTGGCGGCGACGGGCGCCAACCGGGCGGTCGGCCTGCCGACGCTGGCGGGCAACCGCGAAGGCCTGCCCGAGATCAAGGGCTGGGCCGGGCGCGCCAAGCGCGCCCATCTCAACATGGTCGAGAACATGTTGCTGTTCGCGGCGCTGGTGCTGATCGCAGCGGTCGCCGGTAAGGCCAACGCCATGACCGCGATGGGCGCCGCGATCTTCTTCTGGGGCCGCGTCGCCTACGCCGTGATCTACGTCGCCGGCATCGCCTGGCTGCGCACGGCGGCCTGGTTCGTCTCGGTCATCGGCATGGTGCTGATCGCGATCGAACTGCTGAAGGCGCTGTAGCAACCGCGAAAACTATCAATGGAGCGCGCCTAGTGGCGCTCATGCCTTGTTGATCTGCAAAGCTTGAGCGCAACTGGAGTTGCGCGCTCCGGTCGAGATGACGGGTTAATTCTTCCCGTGCCCGTGCGGCATGGCGCCCATGGCTTCGACGTTGAGCTGGACGTCGATACTGCCGGCCTTCTCGAACACCAGGGTGAGGGGCACCTTGGCGTCCTTGGCGAGCGGCGCCTTCAGTTCCATGAACATGATGTGGTAGCTGCCGGGCTTCAGCATCACGGTGGCGCCCGGCGGAATCTCGAGACCCTTCGCCAGTTCGCGCATGCGCATCACGTTGCCGTCCATCTGCATCTCGTGGATCTCGACCTTGTCGGAGGCGTTGCTTCGCGCCGAGACCAGCCGGTCCGCCACGGTCCCCTTGTTGGTGATGGTCATGAAGCCGCCGCCGGTGCGCGCAGACGGCGGCGTGGCACGGGTCCACGGCGTGGTGATGTCGATCGACCCGATCTTGTAGTCGTCCGCCAGGGCGGGGAATGCGAGCAGAGAAACCGCGGCGGCGAGGAATAGGCGGCGGACGAGCATCGAAGGAACTCCTGGAGAGAATGGGCGAAGGAAGAGGTTGGGGCGTCAGCGCTTTTTCTGCGCGTCGAGCCAGGCGCGGACCTCGCCGAGATCGGCGACGCCTGTAAGAACGGTCTCCTTGCCGTCACGATCGATCAGCATCGTGCGCGGCAGCTCGCCCGGCCAGGCGGGATCGATCTCGTAGCGCAGGCGCTCGTTGAAACGGTCGGCGAAGGCCCAGTTCTCGGCCTTCGCGAGATCGGCCCGCGCCAGCATGTCGGAGACCCGTGCCGGATCCTGCGGCACCGGATCGGCCGCCACCATCACGAGGCGCATGTCGGGCCGCTCGGCCTGCAGCTTGCCCCATTCCGGCATCTCGACGAGGCAGGGGGCACAGGTGAGGCCCCAGAAATGCACGACGGTCGGCTGGCCGTCATGGGCGGCGCGCAGCTTGGACCAGCTTCCGCGGCCGAAGGACTGCAAGTCGGCCGCCTGGGCGCCGGCCGAGGCGACCGCGAGCAGGAGGGCGAGGAGGACGGGACGAAACGTCATGGCTGGTCCTCTAGGGGGATCAGGCGATAGCCGTCGGCCTTGGTGAGCCACGACAGATAGGCGCGGCCGGCATTGGCTGCGAGCAGGGGATGGTCGGAGGCGTCCTCGGTATCGGCGACGGTGCGCGGATCGCTCCAGGTGCGGCCGCTATCGTGGCTCACCTGCCAGCGTACGGTCGACTTCGTGCCGTCGAACTCCTTCCACACGAGATGGAGCGCGGTGCCGTTGGCCAGGAGATACGGCCGCGCCGGCTGCCGCTTGGGCGTCGACAGCGCGCGCGGCGCGCCGAACGGCGTGTCGCCGTTGTCCGCGCGGGCATAGAACAGACCCTTGCGTGCCGAGCCGTCGGTGAACCAGGCGACGTGATAGGAGCCGTCCGGCAGGATCGCGATGCTGGGGCCGTGATGCGGGCAGGCCTCGATCTTCCACTCGTCGGCGCTGACGCGGCGCACGGGGCCCGGCGTCTTCTCGTCCTTGAAGGTGATGACGCCATGGTCGCGGATCGAGCCTGGGAAGATGTTGCGGAACACCACGGCGGGCTTGCCGGGGCCCGCGAAGGCAACCCCGAGACGGCAGCATTCGCAGGTATTGTCGAGGGCGATGGAGGTCGGGCCGAAGCCCGCCTCGCCATCCTCCCAGGCATAAGCGAGCGCCGCGCCGGGATAAGGCTTCCCGGCGGCGCGCGCCTTGGCGACGTTGCGCTTGTCGAGCCAGGCCGCGAAGACGCGGCCTGTGGCTGGATCGACGGCTGCCGTCTCGAAGCGCTGGCTGGTCGTGTCGGCGGTGATCGGCTGTGGCTTGCTGAAACTCGCGCCGTTGTCGTTCGAGCGCGAGTAGTAGGCGCGGCCATTGAAGTTGCGGTCCTGGAAGATCGCGAAGGTCACGACCAGTCGCCCCTTCGGATCGACGACGATGCGGGCCCGTGCGTCGGGCCCCCAGTCGAGGTTCATCGGCTCCGGCGTGACCGCGACCGGCTCCGAGAAGGTCTTGCCGAGGTCGGTCGAGTGCACGACGACGATCTTGTCGGCCATCGCGCGGACCAGCCAGAGCGTGCCGTCGGGACCGAAGGCCGGCGTGGCGGTGAAGGCCTCCGGTGCGGCCGCGCCCGGCTTGCCGTGCTGGTGCTGGGCAGCGGCGGTGCCGGCGAACAACAGCAAGGCTGTAAAGGCGAGAAGAGCGCGCATCAGAATTTCACCCTCAGGCCGGCGGTGGCAGTCAGCGGCATGCCGAGCTGCGGGATGGCAGAGGCGCTGACGGTCGATCCCTCGAACGAGGTTCGCGTATAGCCCTGCGCCAGGTACTGGACGTTGGTCAGGTTCTGGATACTGCCATAGATGTCGACGTCCTTCACGGGGGTCCAGCGCAGGCCGAGGTCGATCAGGGTGGCGCCGTCGTTCAACTGCGTATGGTTCGTGTCGTTCCAGTATTGCGGGAACGATTTCAGCGCGGCCGTCAGGACGAGGGTCTCGATCGGCCGCCACTCGACGCCGGCCGTGAACATGTAGCCCGGCACCTGGCCGAGCTGCACGCCCGTGCGCACCAGCGTCGGATTCACCGAGCTGGTGAGATAGGCATTCGTACTGGTGAAGCCGCCGGTCAGCCTCAGTTGCTCGAACGGCTGCCAGGTCGCGATCAGCTCGAGACCCTGGAAGGTCGCGTTGCCGACATTCTGGTATTGGCGGACCGTCGTGAAGTTGGCGCCGAGGCCGGCCGCGCCGACATAGGGCGCGGCGCATGCCGGGCTGGTGTTGCAGACCGTGATGTAGTCGATGAAGTTGTCCAGGTTGTTGTTGAAATAGGTGCCCGACAGGGTGAAGCCCTTCCACTCGAAGTCGAAGCCGACCTCCTGGCCGAAGTTGGTCATCGGCTGGAGGTTGGGATTGATCGTCGAGTAGCTCGTGCCGCTGGCGAACACCCGGTACATCTGGTTCATGCCGGGCGCCGAGAAGTTGCGATAGATCGCGGCGCGCAGGGTCAGTTCGTCGCTGGCGTAGAACTTCATGCCGATGCGCGGATCGAAGCTCGCCGCGCTGGCGTTCGGCACCACGTTCAGGTTGCTCGAGTTCGTCGTGAGAACGCTGGCGTTCATGGCCTGCCAGAAGTCGCCGCGCACGCCGACCGTTATATCGATCGGGATGCCGGTGAAGCGGTAGGTTCCTTGCCCGAAGATGCCCTGGAAACGGTGCTCGCCGTTCACGACGAAGGTCGTGGGATTGGCCGACACGCTGGCATAGAGGTTGTTGTAGTCGGTCACCATCGTGCGACGGGCATCGACGCCGATCTTGACGTCGCGCAGAGGTCCGAAATTGGCTTCGTAGAAGACCGAACCGCCGACGTCCGAATTGGGCGCGGCTTCGATCTGGCTGACATACTGGTTGGTCGCGTTGATGTTGTTCAGCGTGTAGGAGCCGCTGGCGACGTTGATGGTGCCGAACGAACCGCCGCTCGCCCAGCCGCTGAAGTTGAGCGACTGGTTCTCGTCGAACTTGTAGCTGCCACCGGCCAGCACGCGGTAGGTCGACCAGTTGTTGTGGGCATAGGTCCAGACCAGCCCGTCCTCGTAGGTCTGGTTCCAATAGCCTTTGGCGAAGAGCTTCAGGTTCTCGTTGGGGGTCACGAACACGCTGGCGGCGACGTTGTCTGCCTTGGACGCCGTCGGAACGAGATTGGCGTTCTGGTACTGGGCGGGCGTGAGGTTGTAGCCCGAGCTCTGGGCATGATTGTAGCTCGCCCCGATCTTGACCTTGTCGTTGATGACGTAGCTCCCGGCCGCCTCTGCCGTGGAGGTATTGTAGCTGCCGTAGCTGGTATCGGCCGAGGCCGAGGTGCTCGTCGGCTCGCGCGTGATGATGTTGATCACGCCGCCCATTGCCATGTTGCCCCACAGGCTGGTGGCGCCGCCGCCGCGGATGACCTCGATGCGCTCGACCGAATTCTTCGGGATGGTGCTCCAGTTCATGGTCCGGAAATAGGGATCGTTGACCGGCACGCCATCGACCATGATCAGGGTGTTGATCGTCGTGCTGGTGCCGAAGCCTCGGATGTTCACCGGCTGGGCGGTCGGATGGAGCTGGCCTGTCGGGATGTTCGGCAACCAGACGCCGGGGATGCGGTTCACGAGCTGGTCGACGCCGGTCTCGGGCATCGCCTGGATCTGCTCGCGGCTCATCACGGTCGTGCTGACGTCGAGCTTCTGCAGATCGGAGCCGCGGCCGGCACTCACCGTGATCGGTGGCAGTGACACTGGCTGCTGGCTCGTGGCGGGCGCTGGATCGCCGGCCGGCGGCGCACCCTGCGCGCGGGCAAGCATCGGGACCAGCCCGAGGGCTGCGAAAGCGGTGGCCGTGGCCACGCGAATGGACAACATGAAAATCTCCCCACGAATGACAAACGAACGCGACGCACGGCAGGGCGTCGCGGGTTCAGGCGTCAGACGTGGGAGGGTGGACCGCGTGGTCGGTGAGGCCCGTCGCGGATGCCGACGGGAGCGAGGGCTTCGTCGTTCGCCGCAAAGACGATGGTCTGGACGACCGGCTCGACGAGCAGGAAGGCGGTGGCGCTGGGCTCGGCGAGCACGGGCGCGTGCGCCAGGCCCAGGCAACATTCGTGAACCTTGCCCGCCTGTTGGCCGGGGGACTGCGAACCGTCTTGGTCGGCACCGGGCAGACAGAAGACGCCCCATGTCCGGGCCGCTGCCTCGGGGCCGCCGTCCCGCATCAGGACGGCGTGGGCCAGCGGCTGGAAGAAGTTGAGCGTGATCGCAAACAACGCCACGGCGAATGCCGCCGCGCGCCAGCCCCGGTCGGGTTGTTTGCGGATCATGGCCAAATTACGCACAAAACGAGGCAAGGTGGAAGAGGTCAGCTTGTCGCCTTATGATGCACAAAAGCACTCTCGGGGGAGAAGCCATATGGGCCGGAACGATATGCCGCGGGCGATCGCGGCTTTCCTGGACAGCGGGATCGGCTGGTTTCTGGCCAGGCTGGTGCTGACCTTCGTCTTCTGGAGCGCGGGGCTCCGCCACCTTGCCGAATTCCAGGGCAGCGCCGCCGAACTGGCCTCCATCGGCCTCCAGCCGGCGGGCTTGCTCAACGTCGTGCTGATAGCGACCCTGCTGATCGGCTCTCTGCTGATCCTGCTGGATCGCTGGCTGTGGCTGGGCTGCGGCATCCTGAGCGGCTTTCTGGTCGTCGCCATCGTGCTCGCCCATCCATTCTGGGCGATGCAGGAGCCGGCCCGCACGCCGCACTTCCGCGTCGCCATGGAGCATGTCTCGCTGATCGGCGGGTTCATGGTGTGTGCCGTCGCCGGCCGCCTGCGGGATCTGCGGCGGTAAGCTTAGTCCAGCAGCGCCGCCAGCCGTCTATCGCGGGTCTTGCGGGCGTAGGTGTGGAGCAGCCACATCGCTCCGCCCTGAAAGCCGTGGAAGGTCCGGCGTCCGTCGCGCAGCTCCTCGAGGAAGCGGGGGAGGGGCACCTCGTGGCTCACGATGACCTCGCCCTCGTCCAGCGCCGGCTCGGCGACCTTGCGAGCGTCGAGGGCCAGGAAACAGTGCACGCGGTTGCTGAGGCGCGGCGCGTTGGCGAAGAAGGCGCCGAGCGGGTGCCATTCCTCGCTCACGAAGCCGGTCTCTTCTCGTAATTCGCGCTTCATCTGGTCGAGCGGCTCACCCGGCCCGTCATGGATGCCGCTCGGCAGCTCGATCACGGCCTGCCTCGCGCCGTGGCGATATTCCTCGACCAGGACGATCCCGCCATCGTGCGTGATCGCGATGGCGGTGACCCAGTCGGGCTGCTCGATGACGTGGAAGGGCGTGAGCACACGGCCATTGGGCAGTTCGACCGTGTCGGACCGCAGCGCCAGCCAGCGGTCGCGATAATTGTATTTGGACTCGAGCACCTTCCACGGCGCGACCTTGTCTTTCATCCGCAACGCGCACCCTTCACGCGAGTTTGAGGCCGACGATGCCGGCCACGATGAGCGCGATCGAGACGATGCGGATCGTCGAGGCGGCATCGCCGAAGGCCAGGATGCCAACGACGAAGGCGCCGACTGCGCCGATGCCCGTCCAGATTGCGTAGGCGGTGCCCATCGGGATGGTGCGCTGTGCCCACATAAGCAGCGCGCCGCTCACCACGATGGCAACGGCGGCGAAAAGCAGCCACCCCGGCCGGACGCCCTGCTCCGTCCAGCCGAGTTTCAGGCCCACGGGCCAGCCGATTTCGCACAGTCCCGCCAGGAAAAGAGAAATCCAAGCCATTCAGTGTCTCCCCACAGCAAGTGCTGTCATTGACGGCAACGTTACAGCCTGTAACGATCAAGGATTGCACGCATCTTGCAGCATAGCGAGGGCGGCACCGGGAAGGGCATTGATCTTGGGAGTGTTGAAATGAAGGAACGTGAACTGCGTGGCCTCATCGGCAAGGTGAAGGCCGGCAAGCTCTCGCGACGTGGTTTCGTGCAGGCGATGATGGCTGTGGGCATCGGTGCGCCGGCGGCGGGCCAGATCCTCCTGTCGTCAGGCGTGGCGATGGCGCAGCCGGCCTCGACCTACAAGCCGACCAAGCGCGGCGGCGGCGGCCCGCTCAAGCTGCTGTGGTGGCAGGGCCCGACCCTGCTCAACCCGCATTTCGCGGTCGGCACCAAGGACCAGGACGGGTCGCGCCTTTTCTACGAGCCGCTGGCGGCGTGGGACGGCGAGGGTAACCTCAAGCCCAAGCTCGCGGCCGAGATCCCGACCAAGGAGAATGGCGGTCTTTCCGCCGACGGCACGTCGGTGACGTGGAAGCTGAAGCAGGGCGTCACCTGGCATGACGGCAAGCCGTTCACGGCCGACGACGTCGTGTTCAACTGGGAATATGCCAAGGACCCGGCAACCGCCGCCTACACGATCGCGTCCTACCAGGACGTCATGGTCGTGAAGGTCGACCAGTACACCGTCAAGGTAACCTTCAAGAAGCCGACGCCGTTCTGGGCCGACGCCTTCGTGGGCACGCGCGGCATGCTGATCCCCAAGCACCTGTTCGCCGACTTCATCGGCGCCAAATCGCGCGACGCCCCCACCAACCTGAAGCCGGTGGGCACCGGTCCCTACATGTTCAAAGACTTCAAGCCGGGCGATCTGGTAACGGGCGTCGCAAACCCGAACTATCATCAGGCCAACAAGCCGTACTTCGACTCGGTCGAGATGAAAGGCGGCGGCGACGCCGTCTCGGCCGCGCGCGCGGTGCTGCAGACCGGCGAATTCGACTTCGCCTGGAACCTCCAGGTCGAGGATGAGATCCTCACGCGCTTGGAAAAGGGCGGCAAGGGCAAGGTCTCGATCACGCCGGGCGGCAACATCGAGTTCTTCCTCATGAACACGACCGATCCGTGGACCGAGGTCGATGGCGAGCGGGCGAGCCTGAAGACCAAGCATCCGACGCTCAGCGATCCGGAGGTGCGCAAGGCGATTGCGCTGCTGGTCGACAACAAGTCGATCCAGGACCACATCTACGGCCGCACCGGTCCGGCGACGCGCAACTTCCTGTACGGTCCGCCGCGCTTCGATTCCAAGAACAATCCGATCGAGTTCAACGTCGACAAGGCCAGCGACATCCTCGAGAAGGCTGGCTGGAAGAAGGGCGCGGACGGTATCCGCGCCAAGGACGGAAAGAAGCTCAAGTTCGTCTACCAGACCTCGATCAACCAGCCGCGCCAGAAGACGCAGGCCATCATCAAGCAGGCGGCCCAGAAGGCCGGCATCGACATCGAGCTGAAGTCGGTGACGGCCTCGGTGTTCTTCTCGTCGGACGTGGCCAATCCGGACACCTACACGAAGTTCTACACCGACCTTGAGATGTACACGACGACCATGGGCCAGCCGGATCCGGGCACGCACATGCTCCAGCTCGTCTCGTGGGAAGCCGCCACCAAGGACAACAAGTGGCAGGGCCGCAACATCACGCGCTGGCAGAGCCCTGAGGCCGACAAGCTCTACCGCGAGACCGAAGTGGAGCTCGATCCCGTCAAGCGCGCGGCGGCGTTCATCAAGATGAACGACCTCGCGGTCCAGAACCACATCCTGATGGGCATCGTTCAGCGCCCGACGGTTTCGGCGCAGGCATCGAAGCTCAACTGCCAGATCAGCGGCTGGGACAACAACACCTCCGATCTCAGCGACTGGTTCAAGGACGCCTAGGTCCGAAAACGCCCTCCCCGTGACTCGCGGGGAGGGCTTTCTTATTTGCAGGTCCATCGCGTGAGCAGGCAGTACGTAATCCGGAAGCTCCTGATCATGATCCCGAGTCTGCTCGGGATCAGCGTCGTGCTTTTCAGCCTCCTGGCCCTGGCGCCCGGAGATCCCTTCGATGAACTCGCAACCAACCCGGCCGTGCCGCCGGAGGTGCGCGCCGCGTTGCGCGCCAAGTTCGGCCTCGATGACCCGGTGTGGATGCGTTACTGGCACTGGCTCACCGCCCTGATGCAGGGCGACTGGGGCTTCTCCTTCGTCAGCCGCATGGACGTGAGCACGCTGATCATGCAGCGCCTGCCCGTGACGCTGGTCGTCATCGGCGCCTCGCAGATCCTGGCCATTGCGGTCGCCATTCCCGTCGGCGTGCTGGCGGCCACCCGGCCCTATTCGCTGTTCGACCAGATCGCCAACACCTTCGCCTTCATCGGCTTCTCGCTCCCGACCTTCTTCACAGGGCTGGTGCTGATCCTGGTCTTCTCGATCCAGCTCGACTGGCTGCCCTTCGTCTACCGCGCGGACATCAGCGCGACGGGCTGGGAGTTCTACTGGGAGCACATCAAGCAGTCGATCATGCCGGTGACGGTGCTGGGCCTCTTCCAGGGCGCGGCGCTGGTGCGCTTCGTGCGCTCCTCGGTGCTCGACGTGATCCGCCTCGACTACGTCACCACGGCGCGTTCCAAGGGCATCGGCGAACGCAAGGTCATCACCCGGCACGTGGTGCGCAACGCCCTGATCCCGGTCGTGACGCTGGTCGCGCTGCAGATGCCCATCGTCTTCAGCGGCGCGGTCGTCACCGAGCAGATCTTCCGTGTCCCCGGCATCGGCTCGCTGCTGATCACCTCGATGCTCTCCAACGACACGCCCGTCGTCATGGGTGTCACCTTCGTCTCGGCCTGCCTGGTCGTCATCTTCAACCTCATTGCAGATATCCTTTATGGCTGGCTCGACCCCCGCATCGCTTACCGCTGACGCGCCCGCAACGGCGGCGACCGCTGCCGCGGCCAAGCGGCAGAACTTCTCGCCCTGGCAGGAAGCCTGGCGGCGCTTCCGGCGCCACAAGATGGCGCTGTTCTCGGCCATCGCGCTCGCCGTGATCCTGTTCGCGGTGCTGTTCGGGCCGTTCATCTGGCGCGTGCCGATCAACGAGATCGACTTCGCCGCCAAGCTGCAGGGACCTTCCTGGAACCATCCGCTGGGCACAGACGATCTGGGGCAGGATCTGCTGGCCCGCCTGATCTACGGCGGCCGCATCTCGATCGCGGTGGGCGTCGCGGCGATGGTCGTCGCCATCTTCTTCGGGCTGCTGGTCGGCTCCGTCGCCGGCATGGCGAGCGGACGGGTCGATGCGGCGCTGATGTGGGTCACCGACCTCTTCCTGTCGCTGCCGCAGCTGCCGCTGCTCCTGCTGGTGATCTATCTGTTCCGCGAACCGGTGAAGGGCGTGCTGGGGGTCGAGGGCGGGGCCTTCGTGCTGATCGTGGCGGTCATCGGCGGCACGCGCTGGATGTCGGCGGCGCGCCTGGTGCGCGCCCAGTTCCTCTCCTTGCGCGAAAAGGAGTTCGTCGAGGCCGCCCGGGCGCTCGGCGCTTCGCGGCTGCGCCAGGTGACTCAGCACATCCTGCCCAACGCACTCGGTCCGGTGATCGTGGTCGCGACCATCGACATCGCCGCCGCCATCATCGCGGAATCGACGCTGTCGTTCCTCGGCCTCGGCTTCCCGTCCGATGTCCCGACCTGGGGCAGCGTGTTGCGCGACGCCAAGGACTATCTCGATATCGCGCCGCATTGGGCGCTGTTCCCCGGCTCGCTGATCTTCATCACCGTGCTGGCCATCAACTTCATCGGCGACGGGCTGCGCGACGCGCTCGATCCGCGACGTGTCCTCTAGTGCTGGTGTAGCGTGGCCGAACCTCTGCTCGACATTCGCGGACTGAAAACCTGGTTCAAGACCGAGGACGGCATGGTGCGTGCCGTCGACGGAGTCGACCTGCACATCGACAGCGGCGAAACGCTGGGCGTGGTGGGCGAGTCGGGCTGCGGCAAGACCGTCACCGCGCGCTCGGTGCTGAAGCTGATCGACATGCCGCCCGGCCGCTTCGAGGCTGGCGAGATCCTGTGGAAGGGCAGGGACCTGATCCCGCTCGAAGCCTCGGAGATGAACTCGATCCGCGCCAAGGAGATCGCGATCATCTTCCAGGAGCCGATGACCTCACTCAATCCGGTCTACACGGTGGGGGACCAGATCGCCGAGGTGATCGAGCTGCACCAGAAGCTCTCGCGCAAGCAGGCGCTGGTCGCCGCCGCCGAGATGCTGCGGCTGGTCAACATCCCCAATCCGCAGCGCCGCGTGCACGATTATCCGCACCAGTTCTCCGGCGGCATGCGCCAGCGCGTCATGATTGCCATGGCGCTTTCCTGCCAGCCCAAGCTGCTGATCGCCGACGAGCCCACGACCGCGCTCGACGTCACCATCCAGGCGCAGATCCTCGAGCTGATGCAGGAGATGAAGGATCGCTTCGGCATGGCGATCATGCTGATCACCCACGCCATGGGCGTGGTCGCGGAGACCTGCCAGAGGGTGACGGTCATGTATGCCGGCCTGGTGGTCGAGGAGGCGCCCGTCGAGGCGCTGTTCGGCAATCCACGGCATCCCTATACGCAGGGCCTGATCCGCTCGATCCCGCGCGTCGATCGCAGTGCCGCCAAGAAGCAGCGGCTGGAAGCGATCGCCGGCACCGTGCCCAACATGCTCGAACCGCCGCCGGGCTGCCGCTTCGCCGCGCGCTGCAAGTTCGCGATGGATATCTGCAACCAGGGGATCCCGCCGCTCAAGGAAGTCGGAGCGGGCCACTTCGTGCGGTGCGTGCTGTGAGCAATACATCCATGACGGCTCCCGCTGCCGTGCCGGCGCCCGACGCTGCCGAACCGCTCCTGTCGGTGCGCGACCTGCGCAAGCATTTCGCCATTCGCGGCGGCATCCTCTCGCGCGTGATCGACAAGGTGCATGCCGTCGACGGCGTCAGCTTCGACATCGCTCCCGGCGAGACGCTGGGTCTGGTGGGCGAATCAGGCTGCGGCAAGTCGACGACCGGCCGCTGCATCCTGCGCCTGATCGAGCCGAGCTCGGGCGAGGTCTGGTTCCAGGGCGCCGACGTCACGAAGATGGGCCCCGAGAAACTGCAGTCGCTGCGGCGCGACATGCAGATCATCTTCCAGGATCCCTACGCGTCGCTGAACCCGCGCCTCACGATCGGCGCGATCATCGGCGAGGCGCTGACCATCCATAAGCTCGCGCCCTCGCGGCAGGCGCACGAGGACCGGGTCGTGCAGCTTCTCGAGACGGTGGGGCTGCGGCCCGACCACATGCGGCGCTTCCCGCACGAATTCTCCGGTGGCCAGCGCCAGCGCATCGGCATCGCCCGCGCGCTGGCCGTCGAGCCCAAGCTGCTGATCTGCGACGAACCGGTCTCCGCGCTCGACGTGTCGATCCAGGCGCAGGTCATCAACCTGCTGGAGGACCTGCAGGAGCAGTTCGGTCTCACCTACCTGTTCATCGCCCACGATCTCAGCGTGGTGGAGCATATCTCGACGCGCATTGCGGTGATGTATCTCGGCCGCGTCGTCGAGATCGCGCCGGCGGCGGAGCTCTATGACACGCCGATACACCCCTACTCGGAAGCGCTGCTCTCGGCCGTGCCGATCCCCGATCCGACGGTGAAGCGCAAGCGCATCATGCTGGAAGGCGACGTCCCCAACCCGATCCGCCCGCCCTCGGGCTGCCACTTCCACACCCGCTGCCCGATCGCACGGCCCGACTGCAGCCAGCGCGCACCGGTGCTCGAGGAGAAGCGCCCGGGTCACTGGGCGGCCTGTCACTACCGGGATTAGCGCTGGGGGGGCGCGTCACTCCAGTGGCGCGTCATGCATGTTGATCCCTTCGCGGATCCCTGGACCCTCCAAGGGGCGACGGCTAGAAGTTCGCCCCCAACAGCCGAGGATCCCCATGTCAGAGGATAGCAGCAAGAAGGCGAGTGCGATCCTCACCGAGAATGAGGAAGCGCTGTTTCAGATCATGAAGATCGTCATTGCGACCGTTGCGGCGGGCGACCCGGTCAAGGGCAAGCAGCTGGACGAGCAACTCACCTATCTGAAGAACGCCTTCTACTCGAACGGGAAGAAGAAGGCGGCGATCATGGCCGAATCGATCCGAATCGCAGCGTTTGCCTCCAGTCGCGATGCCGCTCGTTTGGCCGGCCTGAGGGGAAGCTCAAAGGGAAACGCCTAGTACCCTGTTCCACTTCGAAAGAAGGAGGTCCGCCAATCCCAAGTCGACGGATTTTCCGGCACCTTTGGTGTCGCCGGCCCGACCTAGCAGCAGGTGCATCTGGTAGGCGGCCTGAACTTGGACAACTGTCTGAAGCTTGCGCTCGCAATCCACCTCCTTCATCCAGGGATCGTTCAGATCCGATATGGGCGAGCATGTTTCCCCTGGAAGCTCCTTCGAACAGCCGACCGTCGAGGCCCCCAATATCTTGGAGACACGGGAATGCGATCGCCCGGCAGCAAGCGGTAGCAGGCTCTAGAAAGAGCGCAAGCCGCTGATCTGCGACGAGCTGGTCTCCGCGCTCGACGTGTCGATCCAGGCGTAGGTCATCAATATGCTGGAGCAACTGCAGAAGCGGTTTGGCCTTACCTACCTGTTTATCGCCCACGATCTCAGCGTGATGGAGCATATCTCGACGCGCATCGCGGTGATGTATCTTGGCAGTGCCGATCCTGATCCGACGGTGACATGCAAGCGCATCATGCCGGGAGCGGCCGTCCCCAATCCGATCCGCCCGCCGTCGGGTTGCCGCTTCCACACCCACGGGCCGATCACGCGGCCGGACTGCAGCCACTGCGCACCGGTCCTGAAGGAGAAGCGTCCGAGCCACTGGGCGGCGTGTCACTACCACGAGCAGGTGCCGGAGGCGTGAGGCCGTTAGACGACCGTGCCTGTCGCCATCGGCTGGCCGATCGACACGAAAGTCTGCCGAGGGACGGGACGGACAACTCTATCCCCCGACCTCCGAGCAGGGACAATCCCAACTTGGCCCTTTGCCGCCTCTTGCAAGGGCAGTCTAACAACTTGGCAAGAAGATAAACGCCTTTCACTCGGCATACCTCTTCGATGGCAACATCGGGTGTTGGCAACCCTGCATTCCGGACGCTCTGCCAAACGGCCTCGAACTTTCGTCGAAAAAGAGACCGGTATGATCGTCGCCTTGGACTCCCTGCTGCAGGTCAGATTCTCGACAAGTCAATGCGAGAGTAATTTTGTAATGTTGAGCTTTCGCATGTCGGAGACCATGTCGTAGGCAACATGCGCATCCGAAGTAGTCCTTCCAATCCGATGCATGCATAAAATCCACACTATACGAGCAAAAAGAGGTCTTGTGGAGCAATTTATGATCGAATCGCGCAGGATTGAGAGGGGGGATCAACGGCTCAACTTCCTGATCGCTTAACTTTCGCGCAGAATTCGTTATGTAAGTGCACATCGGCGCGTACACTTGGTCGGATGGATGTTCCAGCTGCGAAATCCAGATGCCTGCCAGGTGCAGTTTTCAGCATCTTTGTGTGGATCGTCGTTGATGCGCCCAGCGACGGGAGGAATGCCGTGTGAGCGAGGATGTAAGCAAGGCGCCGGACCCATTGTCGCTGTCGGAGTCGGTGGCGGACAACACCGGCGTCTTCGAGATACGAAAGGGCCTCTTCCTGGAGGTCTTGGAGAAGCAGACCTATCTGGTGCACAATCACTTCCGCGCTTCTCTCCCTGAGTCCAATGGAATTGAAGCCGGCTTCGATGCTGGACCGGTGTATGTGGTCTACGCCAACGACAGCCATGTCGACATTCGTGCTGGATTGACAGTGATAGATGGTCGGCCGGTACGTGAGACCGCAGTCGTGCCAAAGCTCTTCGCGAGCTATCAAGGCGCTTCTGCGGAGGAGCTAGCCGCAGCTCTTGACATAGACGACGGCCGCATCGTGCTGCCGCTCGCCTCCCAGCGCATGGGCAACTACTGTCGATGGTGGCTGGACAGCATGGGCAAGCTGTTCGTGTGCAGCAAGTCCTCGCTTCTGCGCGAGAACCTCCGTGGAAGCAGTCTGGATGTCGTCGTCCCCGACCTCCCTATTTCGTACCAGCAGCAGTCGGTGGATATGCTCTCCTGGCGGCCGCTCGTCTCCGCAAATCACAGAGACCGCCTGTTGCGCGGCAGAACGGTCAATTCGTCCGGCCTGACTTTCGGGGGCGGCCAGCGTATCGGCACGCAAGTGCGAGAAATGGCGCGTTTTCTCGATCTGCTGCTGCCGGCGCCCGTTCGCCACTCGCGTGACCGTAGCGGCGAACTGCTGTACGTGACGAGAAACGAATCGTCTATGCGGCGCATCCTCAACGAGGACGAGTTGTTGCCCGGGCTCAAAGACATGGGCTTCCGTATCGTTTCGCCCGCAATGCTGTCGCTGCCGGAGCAGATCGACGCTTTTCGAAATGCGCGCATTGTCCTGTCGGCACACGGCGCGCAGCTGACCAACATCCTCTTCTGCCGTCCCAACACGACGCTGGTCGAGATTTTCCCCGAAGGTGGGGTGCACGGGTCGGCGTTCCTGAGAATCGCTAGCCAGCTCGGTTTCAACTATTACTACGTCGTCGGCGAAAAGGTCGAAAACAAGCAGTCCAGGAAGAACCCGAACAACGCCGATCTTACCGTCGACAAGTCGGCGTTCCTCCGCTTCACGAAAGAAATCGTCGACGCAGAGTTGAACAATCGGCACGATCTTTGATTAAGGATGGCCTGTGCTGCGCGGCTGTGCATCCTAGAGCGCATCATTTGTTAATCGAGGCGGCCGGCAGCGACGTACGAGGGCTACTGGGGGCTGAAGTGCCGGCGCTATCGCGCCTTTGCGCTGTGAACCTGGCTGGGAAATCCAGCGATACTTCTGATACTCTCCGGATCGAGGCCTCCTGAGTACGCGTGTGCGCACTTTTGAAAAATCTGATCGGCGGGAACTCAATGCGCATTCAAGCCTTATCTGCGCTTCTTGTGCTGGCGTGTGCTTCCTCGGCAAGTGCTCGGGGAGATGCCCGCTTCAGTGGAGACGGACGGCCGGCTGCAGCTGTCATCAAGGGTGCTGGATGCGAAATAAATGCGCGTCCGGCTATCGTCTTGAAGGTGGGGGAGAAAGTCCATCTGACCTGGACGGTCCGGAACACCGATTTGGCGACTCTAAGTCGTGAAGGCAAAATGATCCAGGTCGAGTCGGGAAAGAAGTCTCTGATCGAGAGCCCCGCTCGCACGACGACTTACACGATGTCCGTTTCAGGAGTGGAAGGAACGGCAGTCTGTCGGGTCTCTGTCGCCGTCCCGGAAAGGACGCAACCCGCACACTGGCCCCCGCCTCCTCTGAAGTCGATGCCACCGGATTATCTCGAGCGCGCAAGAGCCTCCCTTGCGGCCGGCATCACAGGGGCCGTGCTCACGACGGATCAGCAATGGGTATGGTATGCGATTCCGTCGCTGCTCTTCGAGCAGGATGTCGAGGCGATCAACAGGTACTTCGCGCACACATGGCGGTTCGAAAGGAACCCGATCGTAGGCTTGGGCTTGTTCTCCCTAGACGTCGTGCGCCTATACGGGCTTTTCAACGAACGTTCTGGAAGCTACCCGGGGAGGCTGGGAAGGGAGGCGCAGCGCAACCTGGAAGAGGAATTCTACAAGATTGCTTCCCGGACTTTATACAACGATTATGACGTTGCATCAGACTTGAGGAATGTCTGGAACCTTCGGGGGTCCGAGAATCATTCCTTCTCGTCACGGTCGTCGTTCCTTCTCGTATCCCAATTCCTGAAGAATAACCCCGAGTTCGCCAACCGCGTTTTCGAGGACGGCCGCACGCCGGCGGAGCACTACGTCGCTTGGCGCGACTATTGGTCCAAACTCATGGATGATCGGGCCAAAAGGGGCATGTACGTCGAGGTCGGTTCGCCCACTTATGAACAATACAGCCGGAGAGCGATACAGAACATCCGGGATTTCAGCGAAGATCCGGTCCTGCGGCAGAAGGCCGAGGTGTTGTTGGACCTGGGTTACGCGCTGATTGCGCAGGAGACCTTGGCCAACGGCGTGCGTGGCGGTGCCAAGAGCAGGGTCTATTCCTTTCAAGACCCGGCCTGGCTGGGAGGAGAAGATCGCAGCTTCAATCTGATCTTCGGTCCGATAGGATATCTGCCGCTCTATGCGCCGCAGCAGGCTACCAGCAGCTACTTTCCGCCACCGGTTGTGCTGAGCCTGGGCAAGAATCCAGCCGCGCGCGGCAGGTACGGCATCGCGCAGAGGGTGCCCGGCGTCGGCATCACCAAGGAGCGCGATACCATGCTCGATCCGGACAAGAGCGTGTATCGCTATGGCTTTGTAACCCCATCGTACATTCTGGGGTCTTTCGCTCTCGATCCCGACCTGCCCTATACGGTGATGAGTGCCCAGAACCGGTGGCAGGGTATCGTTTTCAATGGAGATCGTGCGGCCCGTATTGCGCCGCAGATCACCCGTCTCGACAAGTCCGGTGCACTGGATCAAGAGCAGCGGGTGGCCAACGGTTTTGCGTCCGTTCAGGATCGCAACGTTTTGATTGCACAGCGTTCGGGCCATCGCGCCAACTATCGCTCGCGAACTGACATATATTTCTCCAGCACGCTCGACCTGCTGGAGGAAGACGGTGACTGGATCTTCGTCAAGGAAGGCGATGCGTATTGCGCCGTGCGTGTCGTGCATGAAGGCATCGATTCCTATCGGTGGCTGGACCCGGTTCACAAGAACAGAAGCGCAAGCCGGGAGAACCGTTTCGTGGTTCTCACCAATCCCGATTCTCCGATCATCATTGTTGCCGGGGAGCCACGCGACTACGACAATGACTTCGCGAGGTTCAAGTCGGCTATCAAAGCGCAGAGCGTGGGACGGGACGGAACGGCGATCCAGTTTGCAGGCTTGACCTTCTATGGAGCAAAGAAAGCCGGTGCGGGCGGTTACGACTTCGCTTCATCGGATCCGAAGGCGTACGATTCGCCGTTCATCAGCTCGTCTTGGCTGAGTGGCATCATCTACATCCGGGAAAGAGAGCAGGGTCTTCTGCTCGACCTCAGCGTGCCGGAGCATCCTGTCAAACGGATCGACCCGACGCTGACTCCGTCATTTCCGCCGGGAAGGGGCGACGCGCCCCCCATTGTGTTTCAAAGCCGGTAGGATGACTTGATTCTGCGATGCCCAATGTTTCGCCTTGGTCTCGCGTGATGCGGGCGAGCCTCTCGCTCCTCAATCTCGATCATTTGACGCGTGAGCAGGATCTCGAGGACGAAATCGCCGGCGAGTTCATCGACAATGCGGACGTATTGGCGTCAATTCCTCGGATGCTGGAGACTTTCATCTTCGAACATGAAGGCCAATGTTCCCCGCAACAAGCTTGAGACGACGACAAAGCAGTTGAGTCAGTCGACACGCGGGCCAGCCCGTCCTCGTTCAAATCGCAGGAGGAGAAGGTGCAACAGGACCAGGGGACTGCCTCGATGAGCGAACTGGTACTTGCAGCATTCTGATTGCAGACCGCTACCGCCTCATCTTGGCCTATTCGCGCGCAGTCGCTATACAGTCTACCGTGCGGACGTGGCGGAACTGGTAGACGCATCGGACTTAGACGAAAGTTTGAGTGCTCGCCGGGAAACCGGCGATGCAGAACTGCTCAAAGTCGGGGAAACCTTGAACGGCAATCCCGAGCCAAGCCCGGTGACGGGAAGGTGTAGAGACTAGACGGGCAGCACCTAAAGCAGGCGCCAGGGTGAAGGGATAGTCCAGACCACGAACGACCGTCCGGCCGCGGCCGGGCGGATCGGCGGCAAAAGCCGAAGTGGTACGAAAATCCGTTGAGGGTAACCTCGTGAGGGTTCGATTCCCTCCGTCCGCACCATTTTTCCGAAAGGTGTCAGCCGGCTGCGAAGCGCGCTGGGGACAGCGACTCCTCCGTGACGCCGAGATCGGCGACCTCGGCCGGCAGGGGCTTGCCCAGCGCCAGCGCGGCGGCGAGCTGGCCGGCGGCATAGCCGGTCTGGATGCCGTAGCCGCCCTGGCCCGCCAGCCAGAAGAAGCCCTCGATCTTCGGGTCGTAGCCCGCGACCAGGTTCTTGTCGTGCACGAAGGAGCGCAGGCCGGCCCACTTGTTCTTGATGCGGCGGATCTGCAGCGTGCTCGCCGTCTCGATGCGGTCGACGGCGGTGGCGACGTCGATCTCCTCGGGCTGGGCGTCGCACGGCGGCGACGGCGTCTCGTCGGCGAGCGAGCCCAGGAACTGGCCGACCTCGGGCTTGAAGTAGAAGCTCTCGTCGAAGTCGATCAGCATCGGCAGCGGCCCGAGGTCGAGCCCCTGCGGCGGGTCGAAGGTGAAGGCGGTGCGCCGCTTCGGCACCAGCCCGATCGGCACGCAGCCGGCGAGGCCGCCCAGCACGTCGGCCCAGGCGCCGGCCGCATCGATGATATTGGCCGCGCGAATTGTCTCGCCGTCGCGCAGAACCAGGGTCCACAGCCCATCCTGGCGGGTGAGGCCCGCGACCTCGGCATTGAGCTGCAGCACGGCGCCGGCGGCGCGCGCGCCCTTCAGGAAGCCGCCATGGATGGCGGCCACGTCCATGTCGTCGGCTTCCGGCTCGAACACCGCGCCGCCGCCCGCCGCCTCGGGCCTGAGGAGGGGGTGGCGGCGCAGCACCTCTTCCGGCTCCAGCCAGCGCACCGAGGGCACGAGCTGCGCATAGTCGGCGGCGGCGGCCTTTACCGCGGATTCCTGTCCGGCATGTCCTGCGACCAGAGCGCCGCGGGGCGTCAGCAGCGCATGATCGGAGAAGCCCGGCGGCGGATTGCGGTAGAAGCGGCCCGAGGCGACCGTGATGGCGCGGATCTGCGCACTGCCATAGGTCTCGGAGTGCAGCGCCGCCGACCGTCCTGTCGTGTGATAGGCGGGCACGTTCTCGCGCTCGAGGATGATCACTTTCGCATGGGGCGCGAGGTGATAGGCGACGGAGACGCCGGCGATGCCGGCGCCGACAATGGCGAAATCGAAATCCTGCATGGGCGGCACATTGCAAGGTCGATGCCACGCCTGCAATAGTCGGCGCGCGAGGAAACGACGCCCATGAACATCGCCCATCTGCTGCTGGGCTCCGCGCAGGAGTTCCGCGACCTGACCGCGCTGGCCCGCGGGACGTCGCCGCACCTCAATTATCGCGAGCTGTGGCGCAAGGTCTCGGTGATGAGCACGCATCTCACCGGCCGCTTCGGCCTCGCGCGTGGCGACCGCGTGGCCTTCGCGATGGCCAATTGCGTCGAATCGATCGAGGTCATGTACGCGATCTGGCACGCCGGCCTTTGCGCCGTGCCGATGAACGCCAAGCTGCACGCGAAGGAATTCGCGTTCATCCTGGAGAATTCGGGCGCCCGGCTCTGCTTCGTGACTCCCGACCTCGCCGACACGATCGCCGAGGCCGCGCGGGAGGCGCCGGAGTTGAAGGAGATCGTCGACGTCACGACGCGCTCCTACACCTTCATGGCGGTGGGCGATCCGAGCCCGATCGCCGATGCGGAACCCACCGACCTAGCCTGGCTGTTCTACACATCCGGGACCACCGGCCGGCCGAAGGGCGCCATGCTGACGCACCGTAATCTGCTGTCAATGACGCTCAACTACTACGCCGACGTCGACCGCCCGCCGCCCGGCGGCTCGATCGTGCATGCCGCTCCCATCAGCCACGGCTCGGGCCTGTGGAATTTCCCGATGCTGGCGCGCGGCTCGGTGCAGGTCTTTCCCGAGAGCGGCAAGTACGAGGTGCCCGAGACGGTCGAGCTGATGAACCGCTGGCCCGAATGCTCGATCTTCCTCGCGCCCACCATGGTGAAGCGGCTGATCGAGCATGGCAGCGTGGCCGACCTGAAGCCCGAGGCGCTGAGACTCATCACTTACGGCGGCGCGCCGATGTACGTGTCGGACCTGAAACGCGCGCTCGACTTGCTGGGCAACAAGCTGGCGCAGCTCTATGGCCAGGGCGAGAGCCCGATGACCATCACGCATCTCGGCCGTGAGTATCACTGGGACCGCTTCCATCCGCGCTGGGAGCAGCGCCTGGCCTCTGCCGGCCGCGCCGATTCCTGCATGGAGGTTCGGATCGTCGACGAGGCGGGGCGCCCGCTTCCCGTGGGCGAGGTCGGCGAGATCATCTGCAAAGGCGATCCCGTGATGGCGGGCTACTGGAACAACCCGGAGGCCACGGCGCGCTCGCTGCGCGACGGCTGGCTGTGGACCGGCGACGTCGGCGCCTTCGACGAGGAGGGGCTGCTGACGCTCAAGGACCGCTCCAAGGACATGATCATCTCGGGCGGCTCCAACATCTATCCGCGAGAGATCGAGGACGTTCTGAACCTCCATGCCGGCGTCGCGGAATGTTCGGTGGTCGGCCGCCCGCACCCGGAATGGGGCGAGGAGGTCGTGGCCTTCATCGTCGCCCGCACCGGGCAGACCCTGTCGCCCGTCGAGCTGGATAGGCTCTGCCTCGACAACATCGCCCGCTTCAAGCGCCCCAAGGACTACCGGTTCATCGAGGCGCTGCCGAAGAACAACTACGGCAAGATCCTGAAGACGGAGCTCAGAAAACTACTCTAGCGAATTCCCTCATCCTTGTAAGTCGGCGTCTGCCGGATCGGCTAGACTAGCCGGCGCGGTGGCGGCGGGTAGACCGACTCACCCCGGGGCGTCGAAGCTCGTTCCTCAGCAAGGTCGCCCGTCCGTCGTTCCAGCGAACCCGAACAGTCGCGTGGGCCGCATCGCGAGCTCGCTTTCGCAAGGAAGGGTTGCCATGGAACACCGTCGCATTGTCGGCATCGACGTGTCGAAGGACCGACTGGATGTGCATGTCCTGCCGTCGCAGGAGGCCTTTGCGGTTTCCCGCGACGCAACAGGCCTCGTCGAGCTGTGCCGCCGCCTGGGCGACACGGTGGACCTCGTGGCGGTCGAAGCCACTGGCGGCTACGAGACCCTCGTCGCCGCGACCCTCTCGGACCACGGCATGCCTGTGGTGATCGTCAATCCGGCACAGGTCCGGGCCTTTGCCCAGGCGCTGGGACAGCGTGCCAAGACCGATCCGATCGACGCGTCGGTCATCGCCCGCTTCGCCGAGGCCACCCGGCCCCAGATCCGGCTGCTGCCCGATGGGGCCGCTCGCCTGCTTTCCGATCTGATGGCGCGCCGGCGCCAGATCGTCGAGATGATTGCGTCCGAACGTCAGCGCCTGTATCGCACCGAGCCGCCGCGCGTGCGCAAGAGCATCGAGCGATTGTTGAAGGCTCTTGAGCGCGAACTCGGCACTATCGACCATGACATCGATGGCGCCGTGCGCGGTTCACCGCTGTGGCGGGAGAAGGAAGACCTGCTGGCATCGGTGCCAGGCATTGGCTCGATCATCGCCAGGACCTTGCTGGCCGAACTGCCCGAGTTGGGGCGGCTCGATCATAAAAAAATTGCAGCGCTTGCCGGCCTGGCTCCCTACACACGCCAGTCCGGTCTCTGGAAGGGCAAGGCCCGCATCGGGGGCGGACGGGCGGTGGTCCGAACGGCCCTCTTCATTGGCGCCCAAGTCGCCAAGCGCTGGAACCCACCCTTGAAAACCTTCTACGAGCGCCTCATCGCCGCCGGTAAGACCAAGATGGTCGCCACCATCGCCGTCGCCCGCAAACTTCTTGTCATCCTCAACGCCATCCTCAGAGACAGGACACCATGGCAAAACGCTTGACCTCAGACACAGTCGCTGAGGAGCATCGCGCAGCGATGCGTCTCGAAGGATGGCAACAGGCACGGTGCGCGTTCCCACCCTTCGAGACGCACGCCTTCGGCGTGCTCCTCGGGGTGAGGTCGGTGTAGAGTTCAAGACATATTGAGGAGGACAATGACATGGGCAGTCTGATCGACTTCAAGCGTCCCGACGGGTCGACCTGCAAGGGCTATCTGGCCGAAGCGGGCAAGGGCAAGCCGGGGATCGTCGTGATCCAGGAATGGTGGGGTCTCAACGACCAGATCTGCGGCGTCGCCGACCGGTTCGCGCGGCAGGGCTACAACGCGCTGGCGCCCGACCTCTACAAGGGCCGCGTGACCCAGAAGCCGGACGAGGCCAATCACATGATGAGCGGCCTCGACTTCGTCGGCGCTTCCGACCAGGACATTGCCGGCGCGGTGAAGCATCTCGCCGAAATGGGCGGCAAGGTCGGCGTGATGGGCTTCTGCATGGGCGGCGCGCTCACCATCGCGGCCTGCGCCCGTATCGAAGGCATCTCCTGCGGCGTGCCCTTCTACGGCATCCCGCCGGGCCAGCTCGCGGATCCGGCCAAGATCACCGTGCCGCTGCAGGGCCACTTCGCCAACAAGGACGACTGGTGCACGCCGGCCGCCGTCGATGCGCTCGAGAAGACGATGAAGGGCGCCGGCCACAGTCCGGAGATCTTCCGCTACGACGCAGCGCATGCCTTCTCCAACGAGCGCAGCGAGGCCTATGACGTGAAGTCGGCCAACGCGGCTTGGGAGAGGATGCTCGAATTCCTGAAGAAGAACCTCTGATTACCGTCGTCCTGAGCGGAGCGAAGCGTAGTCGAAGGACCCCTATTCCTTTCGAGATGTCCTCGTGCGTGGGAAGAGAGGTCCTTCGGCTACGCCGCCCTCGGGGCGGCTCCGCTCAGGACGACGCAATAGGGAAGGGAGCGCCCAACCTCCCATGACGGTCCGCCCCGCTTTCGGCCTCGCCATCGTCGGGCTGGGCGCATCGCTTGCCCCGCTCGACATCGCCGTCAACGTGGCGCTGCCGGCCATCACGGCGCACTTCAGGGTGCCTCTGGGCGACGTGCAGTGGTTGGTGATCTGCTACGTGCTCACCTACGGCTCGCTGATGCTCGTCTGTGGCAAGCTGGGCGATCTGTTCGGGCATCGGCTGATCTTCCGCATCGGCCTCGCGATCTCCGCGCTCGGCTGCGCGGCCTGCGCGGCGGCGCCGGACTGGCCGCTGTTCCTGTGGGCGCGCGGGGGCCAGGGTGTCGGCACGGCGCTGGCGCTGTCCTGCACGCCCGCACTCGCGACTTCGCTGTTTCCCGAGAGCGACCGCACCAAGGCGCTGGCGGGCTTCGCCAGCACCATGGCGATTGCGGCCGCCATCGGCCCGTTCCTCGGCGGCGTGCTGGTCGAACTCTGGGGCTGGCCCGCCGTCTATTGGGTGCGCGTGCCGCTTGCCCTCGTAACGCTCGCTCTGTCCGGTCTGCTGCCCTCGCCCAAGCCCGATTCGCGCCCGTTCGATGCGCCGGGGGCGGTGCTGTTGGCTGCCTGCATGAGCACGCTTCTCCTGTCGCTCACCTTCTCGCAGCGAAAGGAAATCCCGGGTCCGTGGGCGCTGGCGATGGCCATCGTCGCGCTGGTGCTGATCGTGGCCTATGTGCGCCGCGCCAACCGGGTGCCGGAGCCGATCATCCGGCCGTCGCTCTTCGCCGATCCGCGCTTCACGATTCCCAACGCGCTCAATGCGCTCGCCAACCTCGCGGGCTTCGCGATCCTGCTGCTGACGCCCTACTACCTGGTGAACGTGCTGAAGCTGACGCCCGTGGGCGTCGGCATCGTGCTGGCGATGGCCTATGGCGGCAGCCTCGCCGGAGCACCGCTCTCGGCCTTCCTGGTCAGCCGCATCGGCCAGCGGCCAACCGTCTTTGCGGGCATCGCCTGCGTGGGGCTCGGCCTGCTGCCGCTGGGCTTCACCGGCATCGACACGCCGGTGCTCGTCGTGGCGGCGCTGCTGGTTCTCGAAGGCGTGGGACAGGGCCTGCTGACGGTCGCCTACACCGACATCGTCACGGCGACCCTGCCGGCCCGCGACCGTGGCGTCGCGGGCAGCCTGTCGCTGCTGACCCGCACGATCGGCATCGTCGCCGGCGCCTCGGTGCTGACGGCGCTGCAGGCCCACGGCGCGCAGGGCTTCATGAACATGGCCGGCTTCCTCGCCGGCTACCGCTTTGCCTTCGTGTCGGCAGGTGGCGGTCTTCTGGCCGTGCTGTTGCTGTCGCTCCTCTGGCCGGCCGTCTGGTCGTCGCAGCCTCGCCCCCGTCGCAAATCATGAGGTCCGCTATCCTCACGGCAGCTTGATGTCGCCCTTCTTGATGATCGCGCCGAACAACTGGCTCTCGACGCCGATGCGTGCCTTGAAGTCGTCCGGACCGAGATAGGTCACGCGCATGCCGCCATTGTGGACCTTGGCGGCGATGTCGGGCGCGCGGAGAGCTTCTGCAATCGCCTTGTCGAGACGCGCGACGGCTTCGGGGGAGGTGCCGGCAGGCGCGAGGATGCCGAACCAGGAATCGCCGCCTTCCTTGCCGTAGCCTGTCTCCTGCAGGGTCGGGACGTCAGGGAAATCAGGGTGGCGCACTTCGGCCAGCATCGCGAGGGCGCGGAGCTTGCCCGCCTTGATATGCGGCAGGGTGGTCTGGTCGAATTGCGCCTGGATCTCGCCGGCCAGCAGCGCGTTGGTCGCGGGCGCGCTGCCGCGATAGGGCACGTGCGTCATCCGGATGCCGGCTTCCAGGCAGAGCATCTCGCCGAACAGGTGGGTGATGGTGGCAAGCCCGGCCGAGCCGTAGTTCAGCTTCCCCGGATTGGCTTTCGCATAGGCCACGAACTCCGCGACCGTGTTGGCCGGTCCCGACGGATGGACGGCGAAAGCGCCCCACGAGGTCGACATGTGCGAGACCGGGACAATGTCGCGATCGGGGTCGAAGGGGATCGCCTGGAGGTGGCGTGTGATGCAGACCATCGCCGTCGTCGTGGTGAGGAACGTGTGATGGTCGACCGGCTGGTTCTTCACGAACTCTGCCCCGATCATGCCCGAGGCGCCGGCCTTGTTGTCGAACAGCACGCCCTGGCCCAGGAGCTGAGCGGCCCGCTCCATGACGATGCGGCTCGAAACGTCCGACGGCCCGCCGGGCGGATAGGGGATGACGAGACGGAGCGGCTTGGCGGGCCATGGCGCCTGCGCGATCGCGGGCGACGCCAGCGCGGTTGCAAGGGCCGAGGCGGTGAACGCACGACGACGCATGGACGCTCCTCCGATTCATTCTTGTTTGGAGAAGCTTCCCACGCGGGCGCCCGGCTCGCCAGCCCGGCCCGGCAGCTTCGTGCTAGGCTTCTCCGATGAAACGGTTTGGCGATCCCAGGGTGGCTGCAACGTTCAAGGCCTATCCGCCGGTTGTGCGCGCCCGGCTGATGGCGCTGCGCGAGACCATCTTCGATGTGGCGGCCGCGACCGACGGCGTGGGCGTGCTGACAGAGACACTGAAATGGGGCCAGCCCAGCTATCTCACCGAAGAGACGGGCAGCGGCACCACCGTGCGCATCGACCGGTTGAAGGGCGACAGCGGTGGCTACGCTGTCTACTTCCATTGCCAGAGCGGCTTGATCCGCCAGTTCCGCGAGCTCTATCCAGACACCTTCGCGTATGACGGCAAGCGGGCTATCAAGTTCGGGCCCGACGACCGGTTGCCCCTGGGTCAGCTAAGGCACTGCTTGGCCCTCGCGCTCACCCATCACTTGCGCGCGAAGTAGCGGCTGCGCAGCGAGAGGCACTCCTCCTCGAGGATGCCGGTCGTGAATTTGATGTCGGCGCCCACGAACTCGGCAAACGTCTCGACGGAGTAGCGGCCGAAATTGCGTCCCACCGTCTTGAAGCGCAGTCCCAGCACCCAGTGGCCGACCTTGGCGTTCAACAAGGCGCCGGCGCACATCGGGCAAGGCTCTACCGTGGTATAGAGCGTAGTGCCCGACAAGTCGTCCGTGCCGAGCGTGCGGCATGCATCGGCAATGGCGTCGGTCTCCGCGTGGACCAGCGAGTTGGCCGTGTGGATGCGGTTGCGTCCGCGGCCGACGATCTTGCCTTCCCGCACGATCACGGCGCCAACGCCCATGTCGCCTTCCTTGTCCGCGACGGCGGCGAGTTCGAGTGCCTGCCGCATCATCGTCTCGTGATGGTTCGTGTCCATGGCCACGATCATGGACAGGGCGTGCCGCATCGTCACCATGATTCCCAACCGGCCGTTCGTGCTAGGCTCGATCTCAATCCTTCCCTCCCCAGAAGACGGGAGAGGAAGACGACGTGGGAGCGGAGCGGCATGACCGGCAAGCTGAAGGACAGGGTGGCGATCGTCGTCGGGGCGGGCTCGAGCGGGCCGGGCTGGGGCAACGGCAAGTGCACGGCGATCACTTTCGCGCGTGAAGGCGCCAGGGTGTTTTGCGTCGACCTGAAGCGGGCGGCGGCCGAAGAAACGGTCGGGCTGATCGAGAAGGAGGTCGGTCTCGGCTTCGCGGTCGCCTACGAGGCCAATGCCTCAAACAATGCCGACGTGAAGGCGATGGTCGACGCCTGCATGGCGAAGTGGGGGCGGGTCGACATTCTCGACAACAATGTCGGCATCGGCTCGCAGGGCGGGCCGGTCGAGTTGAGCGAGGACGAGTGGCACCGCGTCTTCGACGTCAACGTTAAGAGCTTCTTCCTCACGGCCAAGCACGTGCTGCCGATCATGGAGAAGCAGGGCAAGGGCGCGATCGTGAACGTGAGTTCGATCGCCTCGATCCGCAGCCCCAAGGGGATTTCGTATCTCGCCTACAATGCCAGCAAGGGCGCGGTGAACTCGCTCACCATGGCGATCGCCTCGCAGTATGCGGAGAAGGGCATCCGCTGCAACGCGATCCTGCCCGGCCTGATGCACACGCCGATGATCGACTTCCTGGCCGAGCAGTATGCCAGGAGCGAGAAGGACCATAACCAGGCCTACGAGAAGATGATCGCCATCCGCGACCATGCCTCGCCGACCGGCAAGATGGGCACGGGCTGGGACACGGCCAACGCCGCCCTGTTCCTCGCCTCAGACCAGTCGGCCTATGTGAACGGCCACCTGCTGGTGGTCGACGGCGGCATCACGGTGCGGGCCTAGAGCGTCTGGGTTCAGAGCGGACTCCCTCTGTTGGGGGGCGCCGCGGCGGTGTCGCTACAGAGCAGAGTCGAAATAAACGAAACAAACGAAATAAATGAAATGACTCGGGCAGTCCCCGGAAGGGTACCCAGATACCGCGAAGATCGGTTGAGGGCGTCCTGGTAGCCCCGGCGGGGGAGCCCGGTCAGCGGCGGGCGCGTCTCAGGATCGTGCGGAAGACGATCGGTCCGGTAATGATGATCAGGAACAGCCGGAACAGATGGTGGGTCGCCACCATCGCGATCTCGATGCCGAGGGCCAGGCCGATCAGGCTCATCTCGGCAAAGCCGCCGGGGGCGTAGCTCAGCACCGTGGCGTCGAGGTTGAGACCGGTCAGCGCGTGGGTGATCTCGGCGAAGCCCACCGCGCAGGCGATCAGGATGAAGGCGGCGCCGATCGAGGCCGCCATCTCCTTGTGCAGCTTGTCGAAGTTGGCGCCGACGAAACGGCAGCCGATGCCGGTGCCGACCACGACCTGGGCGGCGGCGACCAGGAAGCCCGGCGGCTGGGAGTTGGTGAGGCCGCCCAGATGGGCGAGGGCGCTCACGATCATCGGTCCCATCATGAAGCTGGCGGGCAGGCGCAGCAGGCGGCCGGCGATTGCGCCGATCACGCCGCAGCCGATCAGGACGGCATAGTCCTTCCAGTCGTTGCCCGTGGGGCCGTGGACCATGGTCAGGACGCTGGTCTGCGCACCGTTCACCAGCCGGTACCAGATCGGGATGGTGAGGACGACGGTCAGGATCCGAAGCGCATGCGCGAGCGCGATCGAGCGCTCGTCGCCGCCCATCGCACCGCCCATGATGGTCATGTCGTTTAGGCCGCCCGGCATGGCGGCAAAGTAACAGGTGACCTTGTCCCAATCGGTGACGCGTCGCAGCCAGGCGTAGCAGAGGGTGGCGCCGGTCATGGTCATGCCGGTGAGGACACAGAGGCTGACCGCCCATTCGCCCAGCCGCTGCAGCAGTTCGGGGGTGAAGCCCGACCCGAGCAGGACACCCAGGATGATGATCATGCCCTGCCGCAGCCGCACCCGCATGCCCACGCGCAGGCCGAGGAAGGCGGCGACGGTGGAGAAGACGCAGGCGCCCAGCATCCAGGCGAGAGGCATGCGCAACCAGTTGAAGACGAAGCCTCCCACCGTGCCGATGACGAGCGCCAGCGCGAGAGGCTGCCACCCCTCGTGGCCGATGATCCTCTTCTTGCCCGGCTTGGAGGGAATGTCCTTGCCGCTCAAGGAGCGAACTGCTCCTTCAGGATGCGTTCCTCGAGATCGTGCTCGGGGTCGAACAGCAGGGTGAGCTTGGTGTCGCTGGCCTCGGTCACGGCGACATGGGCGACGTTGGGGATTTCCACCGAGTCGGCCGCCGCTGCGACGGGACGCTTCTTCGGATCGAGGATCGTGAATTCGACCTTGGAGGTGCGCGGCAGCAACGCGCCGCGCCAACGCCGCGGCCGGAAGGCGTTGATCGGCGTCAGCGCCAGCAGGCCTGCCCCCAGCGGCAGGATCGGTCCGTGGGCCGAGAGGTTGTAGGCGGTCGAGCCGGCGGGCGTCGCCACCAGCACGCCGTCGCAATGCAATTCGGGAAGGCGCTTCTGGCCGTCGACGGCGACCTCGATGCGCGCGGTCTGGCGGCTCGAGCGCAGCAGCGACACCTCGTTGATGGCGAGCACTTCCGAGGCCTTGCCGCGCGTGTTGGTGGCCACCATGCGCAGCGGCGTCAGAGTCACCTGGCGGGCCTTCTTGAGGCGCTTCAACAGGTTGGTTTCCTTGAAAGTGTTGAGCAGGAAGCCGACCGTGCCGAGGTTCATGCCGTAGATCGGCTTGAGCCGCCGCATGTTGCGGTGGAGTGTCTGCAGCATCAGCCCGTCGCCGCCCAGCGCGACGATGATGTCGGCTTCGGCGGTGGTGGCTGCGCCATAGATCTTCTCGAGGCGGGCCTTGGCCTCGCGGGCCGTGGAGGTGCTGGCACAGACGAAGGCGAGGCGGGGAGCGGGCGGGGACTGGACGGCCATACGGGATACAGCAATGCCTCGGGTGCAGGAATCGCACTATAGCCGCCCGCCGCGCCAGTGCGATAAATTCCCGGTCACAAAAGAAACTGCGAGGAGGAACGCGATGGAACTGGTCCCACTGGCCGATGGCTTTGGCGTCGAAGTGAAAGGCGTATCCCTGCTTGACGTCGCGACCGATGCCCAGGCCTACAAGGCCGTCCGCGAGGCCTTCGAAACACATTCACTCCTTGTGTTTCGGGACCAGCAGATCGCCGACGACATCCAGGTGGCCTACAGCCGCGCCTTCGGGCCGCTCGAGCTCACCAAGGCAGCGTCGCTCGGCGAGAACAGCTTCTACTCGCGCCTGACCAACGTCGGCCAGCAGGGCGAGATCGTGCCGCCCGATCATCGCCAGGTGCTGGTCGCCAAGGCCAATGCGCTCTGGCACACCGACTCTTCCTTCAAGAAGACGCCGGCGCTCGCCTCCGTGCTGACTGCGCGCGTGCTGCCGGGCGCGGGCGGCGAGACCGAGTACACCTCGACGCGGCTCGCCTGGGAGCGGCTGCCGGCGGACATGCAGGAGCGGCTGAAGAACTCGGTGGCGACGCACTCCTACGCCAACAGCCGCGACCAGATCCATCCCGACCTCGCCAACGCCGAGGAGCGCAAGGCGCTGCCGCCGGTGCGCTGGCGGCTGAACTGGCGCAACCCGGCCAACGATCGCCGCGCGCTCTATGTCGCGAGCCACGCTTATGCGATCGACGGCATGGACGACCGCGACGCGCGCCAGCTGCTCTCGCAGCTCCTCGACGAGGACTCGGCCGGAGTTCGTCTACAGCCACAAATGGCGTCAGGGCGATGCGGTGATGTGGGACAACCGCGCCATGCTCCACCGCGGCCGCCCGTGGGATTACACGCGCGAGCGCTCGATGGTGCGCACGACGATCTCGGCCACCGACGCAGACGGGCTCGGCGAAGTCACGCCGCCCGTCGTTCACTAGATAATTTGAGGGACACTGGCGGCCCGGCGCAGGGCCCGCGCCGCCAGTTCGAGCGCGCCGCTATTCCGCGGCGGCGAGGCGCTGCTGGTTCTGCTGGGCCACGACCTTGGCGCGGGCGAGGTCCTCGCCGCGGCGCTTGTTGACGGCCGCACCGCCGCCCGCCGTCTCGGCGAACAGCGACAGCTTGTCCATGTCGTCGTCGACCACGGGCTGCAGCGCGAGGTCGGTGTATTCGAGGCGCTTCGGGTCGTTCTTGACCTTGCGGCCGATGGCGATGCCCTGCAGCGTGAGGCGCGCGTAGATCTTGAGCTTGCGCCAGAAATCCGCAGCCACCTTGTAGTGGAACACGCCGATCGGCTCGATCGGCATGCCGTAGCGGCGGTCGAGGCGATACTTCATGCGCACCGCGCCGCCTTCCAGCGGATGGACGCCTTCGGCCTCGAACATGATCTTGAACATGGTCATGAAGCGCGCCGGCTCGGCCGGATCACGGCCCGGGATCGCGCCATGCCGGCGGGCCACCGTCTCGATATGCTCAGGCGTGTAGTAGGACTTCCAGGCTTCGCGATAGACCTGCTCGAACTCCGCGTCGCTCATCTTCGGATGATGCACGCAGCGATGATGGACGTCGTACTTGTTGAGGTCGGGGTCCATCCACACACCCTGCTTCCACAGGGTCTGGTGATCCTCGGAGCCGGGCAGCGGAGTGAGCATGAACAGCTCGAGGATGTCGAGCGGCAGCTCCTTCTTGATGATCTCCATGTCGCGCAGGATCGAGGCGCGCGTGTCGCCGGGGAAGCCCAGGATGTAACCGGCCCAGGTCGAGGCGCCGCTGGTGTGCCACGCCTGCAGCATCTTGCGGTACTCGGTGATCTTGTTCTGGCGCTTCTTGGCGGCCAGCAGATTGTCCGGGTTGACGTTCTCGAGGCCGATGAAGACGCGATAGACGCCGGCCCAGCGCGCCTTGTTGATGAAGTTCGGGATGCGATGGCACTGGGTGTCGACCTGGATGATCAGGGACAGCTGGATTCCCTCGTTCTCCTTCAGCTCGATGAGCCGGTCGAAGAAGTCTTCCCAGTGCTTGTTGCGGGCCATGTTGTCGTCCGTGATGAAGAACGACGTGATGCCCTGCTTGTAGTTCTCGCGGATGATCGCTTCGAGGTCGTCGGCAGTGCGGAAGCGGCTCTTGCGGCCCTGCACATTGATGATGGTGCAGAAAGAGCACTGGAACGGGCAGCCGCGGCCGAGGTCGAAGCTCGACATGCCGCCCTCGTTGCGCGACAGCGCCGACGGCGGCAGGTGAGGGGTCGGAGCGCCCTCGAGACCCGGCAGATCGTCCATGTAGTTGTAGAGCGGCTTCATCGTGCCGTTCATCGCGTCGCGCATCACCAGGTCGAAACGGCCTTCCTCGGCCTCGCCGGCGAAGATCGAGACGCCCATGTCCATGGCTTCCTGAATCTCGGGCGGGATCACCGGCAGCATCGACAGGCAGCCCGACACATGGAAGCCGCCGATGGCCACGGGGAAGCGGCCCTTCAGGAACTTGCGGGCGAGATCGACCGCGTGGGGATACTGGTTGGTCTGGACGCCGACGAGGCAGATCAGGCCCTTGCCGCCGCTGCGCTCGATCTGGGCCATGAGCCGGTCCGGCCTGACGCGCGTGTTGGTCTCGTCGATCGGGTGGATGACGATGTCCACGTCCGGCCCGAGCACCTGCCGCGCGCGGCAATCCTCGCCAAGCCCGTACAGGGCGGCAAGCGTGTTGGAGGGGATGTGGGACCGAAGCCAGGTGATCGGATAGCCATCGTCATCGTAATGAGTCGGCTTGATCAGAATGAGATGAAACTTCGTACGCTTCACGGCACCGCCCATAGCGGATTTCTCCAAGACATTACCCGCACGCGGTTCCAGCAAATTACCGCTTGACGGCATTCATCATAACAATGCTCTGACCCGGTCCCCAACGCAACGGGGCGCGACTTATATTCTCAGTTTGGGTGCGTAATAGGGCCACTAGAATTAGGGTTTTGTAGGGCGCCGAGCCCAGCCATTAGTGCGGATGCGCCATGCCGAGCCGATTATTGCAGTCGATGCCTTGGAAGCGCAGCTTCGCTCTTACCCGAAGCGCTTCCGACGAAGGCGCAGGGTGAGGGAACGAACAGGAATTGAGCCTCATCGCGCGTGCGCCCGCCCTGGCGCCTTTTCAGATTCGGAGCTTCCGGTTCCAGTGGCCGGCCGACCTTCTCGCCTCCTGGGCGTTCGAGATGGAAACCGTGATCCTAGGCTGGTTCGTGCTGGTTTCGACCGGCTCGGTCCTGGCGCTGGCGGTATTCGGCTCGCTGCAGTTCCTCGGAACGCTGATCTCTCCCCTGTTCGGCATGGCGGGCGACCGCATCGGCAACCGCAACGTCCTGCTTCTCATGCGGACGGCCTATCTCGTCCTGGCGAGCTGCCTCGCGGTCCTGTTCCTGAGCGGCCTGGCGGCGCCCGTGCCGGTCTTCCTGCTCGCCACGATCATGGGGCTGGTGCGCCCCTCCGACATCACGTTGCGCAACCTCCTGGTCGGCGAGACCATGCCGGCCGACTATCTGATGCGGGCCATGGGCGTGTCGCGGACGACGGCGGATTCCGCGCGCATCGTGGGCGCGCTCTCGGGCGCCGCCCTGGTCGCTTCCCTCGGCTCGGGCCTGGCCTACGTCGCGGTCTGCGGCGTTTACGCCGTGTGCCTCGCGCTGACCCTGGGCGTGGGCACGCGGAGGCTGCGCATCCTGGGCGACGGAGAGGTCATGCCGTCGGCGCTCGGGGCGTTGCGGCAGGGCTTCGCCTATGTCTGGTCGACGCCGGTCGTGCGCGCGGTGATGCTGCTGGCCTTCCTGGTGAACTTCGCGGCCTATCCGTTGACCGGCTCCCTGCTCGCCTACGTGGCCAAGGACATCTACCGCCTGGACCAGACCGGGCTCGGCTGGCTGATCGCCAGCTTTGCCGGCGGCGCGCTCACCGGCTCGATCCTGGTGTCCCTGTACGGCGCCCATATACGGCCGGCGCGCACCATGATCGTCTGCACGCTCGTCTGGCTGTCGCTCAACCTGGTCTTTTCCTGGCTCAAGACCCCACTGATGGGCGAGATCGTCCTGTTCGGAGCGGGGCTCTTCCAGAGCTTCTGCATGATCCCGATGTCGGTGATCCTGCTCCGGGTCACCCATCCCGCCTTGCGCGGCTGCGTCATGGGCGTGCGCATGCTCGCGGTCTACGGCATGCCGCTCGGGCTGCTCCTGTCGGGCCCGCTGGTGGAGTGGACGGGTTTCGCCGCCACGGGAACCCTCTACAGCGTGCTGGGCATCTTCTTCACGCTGGCGATCGCGGTGTGGTGGCGCCGGGACCTGTGGGACCGCGCAGCCTCCGTGAACGTTCGGTAGCCGCAACCTGCCGAGACAACGTGCGTTCCAGCCGGAATGCATCATCGCCACGCCAAGACCGTCGCTGTGGCGATGGCAGCCTTTTTTGCCTTCTGCGCTTCTGCGGGGGCCCAGTCTTCCGACGAGGTAAAGCCGCCGCCCCGGCCCTCGGCTACGGAGGATGAGCAGCGGAATATCTACACGTTCCAGGTCGAGAACGACGTCTTCAATCGGTTCGGCAGGTCGGACCGTGATTACACGAGCGGCGTCCGGATCGGCTGGTTGTCGCCCGCGATCACCGAGATGCCGCACGGCATCGTGGCCATGACGACCATCCCGACGTTCCTGGGCGAGCCCGCGGCCGATTCGGTCATCCGCCGCATCGCCATCTCCGCCGGCCAGAATATCTACACGCCGGAAAACACCTATGTGTCGAACCCGATCTACAACGACAGGCCCTACGCGGCCTGGCTCTATGCGAGCTTCGCGCTACAGTACACCTACAAGCGCCACGATCCCCGGACCGGCATCGACGAGCCGACGCGCCTCGACACGCTGCAGGTCGATCTCGGCGTGATCGGGCCGGCCGCGGGCGGCGAGTTCGTGCAGAACAACTTCCATCAGCTGATCGGTGTGTCACCAGCCTATGGCTGGGGCAATCAGCTGCACAACGAGCCCACGGTCGGCCTCACGTTCGAGCGGCGCTGGCGCACCGGCCGCGCCGTGCTGATCGACAATCCCAAGCTGGAGGTGGATTTTATCCCGCGTGCGGCTTTGGCGGTCGGCAATGTCGCGACCTATGGCAGCGTCGGCGGCACGGCGCGCATCGGCAAGAACCTTCGGGATGATTTCGGGCCCACGCGTGCCCGGCCGGCATTGCCCGGATCGGATGCCTTCATCGGCGACGGAAGCTTCGGCTGGTATCTGTTCGCGGGCTTCGACGGGCAGGCGGTTGCCCGCAACATCTTCCTGGACGGCAATACCGACGGCTTCAGCCAGCGCGTGGGACACCGTCCCTTCGTCGGCGAAGTGCAGGCGGGGCTGGCCGTTCTCTGGCGCGGCATGCGGATCTCGTACACCCAGATCCTGCGGACCCCTGAATTTTTCGAGCGCGATCGCATCACGCAGTTCGGCTCGATCAACCTGACCTTCAGATACTGAGCATAATTCCGGCGCGAAATAGAAGGGGCGCCCGAAGGCGCCCCTTGGACTGCCGGATGGGCCGCTATATGCGCCCCATCAACAGAAGGATGACGACGATGATGAGCACCAGTCCGATACCGCCACTAGGGTAGTAACCCCAGCCGCTGCTGTGCGGCCAGGTCGGCAGCGCCCCGATCAGAATGAGGATCAGGACGATCAGAAGAATGGTGCCCAACATTGAATGCTCCTTAGCCTAGGTTTGTCTCGGCGAACGACCAGTTCGCGAGCTTGTCGAGCCAGGCCTGGACGTGGTCCGGCCGGCGGTTCTGGAAGTCGAGGTAGTAGGCGTGCTCCCACACGTCGGCGACGAGGAGCGGGGTGCCGCCATGGGCGATCGGGGTGTCGGCGTTGGCGGTCGTCTCGATCTTGAGCTTGCCGTCCGCGCCCTTCACGAGCCACGCCCAGCCGCTGCCGAACTGGCCGACGGCCGCTGCCTTGAAGGCCGCCTTGAAGGCGTCGAGACCGCCGAAGCTGTCGTCGAGCGCGCTCTTGATCTTGCCGGTCGGCTCGCCGCCCTTGGGCGTCATGCTGTTCCAGTAGAAGGTGTGGTTCCAGATCTGGCCGGCGTTGTTGAAGATCGCCTTGCCCTTCTCGTCCTTGGCCGACTTCTTGATGATGTCCTCGAGCGACAGGCCTTCGTAGGCCGTGCCAGGGACCAGCTCGTTCACCTTGTCGACATAGGCCTTGTGATGCTTGCCGTAGTGGAAGGAGATGGTGTTGGCCGAAATCACCGGCGCAAGCGCGTCATCGGCATAGGGGAGTTTCGGAAGAGTGAAATTGGACATAACGCTATCCTTAGCTGGCTGGCCCGGATCGTCCCGGGCGGGCGGCGTCCGACATGAACGCACCTCACCTTATGACGTTGCGCGTTGCGATGGTGCTACGTTTTTTCCTGTAAATTCCCAAAGCCCCGATTCGCCGTGTGGGTTCCGGCACGTTCCCTCCACACCTCTTCGCAGACGCTGGAATCCGGCAAGTCGTTCTCACTCGCTGAGCTTCGAAGACCAGCGCACGCTTTTTTCAGCGAACGTTTCTCAGTCGCTCACTCTGTGGTTGCGTGCCCGGAATCGGTGGGTATTTGTGAGAACCGACTCATTCAAAGAGGAAGTTCGCCATGAAGGGCAACCCGCAGATCATCGCCGAACTCAACAAGCTCCTGAAGAACGAGCTGACGGCGATCAACCAGTATTTCCTCCATGCCCGCATGATGAAGCACTGGGGCTTCGATCGCCTCGGCAAGAAGATCTACGAGGAGTCGATCGGCGAGATGAAGCACGCCGACAAGCTCATCGAGCGCATCCTAATGCTCGACGGCCTGCCGAACCTCCAGGACCTGGGCAGGCTCGCGATCGGCGAGAACGTGCCGGAGGCGCTCGATGCAGACCTCAAGCTCGAGACCGCCGCACGCACCTCGCTGGTCGAGGCGGTGACGGCCTGCGAGGCGGCGAAGGACTATGTCAGCCGTGAGATCGCGGTCAGCATCCTTGAGGACGCCGAGGAGCACATCGATTTCCTCGAGACCGAGATCGGCCTGATCGAGAAGGTCGGCGTGCAGAACTACCTGCAGAGCCAGATGGGCGAAGGAAAGGGCCCGAGCTGATCGCTCGGGAGCCGGGATCAGTCGGCGGCTAGGAGCGTCGGCTCTACAGACCGTTCATGGGCGATCGCGTGGGCTATGCGATCGCGCATGTCGCAGGCGCAGGTGCCACATTGGGGGCTCTTGCCACAGGCGCGGAAGACGTCGGCCGGACGCCGGGCTCCTGCCCGGACGGCGGCATCGACTTCCCGCTCGCGAATGGCTTTGCAGATACAGATAAACATGCTCTGACGGCCGTTTCTTCCCGCTGTTGCGACTTACTCGCAGCCGCACGATAGGGGCGGAGACGGCCGGCGGTCAAGCCCCCCCCATGGAGAGGCTTTGGAGCGCCTCGCTCGAACATCGTTCCTCTCGATGGCCTACTGTGGCGCCACCGTGAACGGCCCGATGGCCGTGATGGCGCAGTCCGACCCTCCGGCGTCCCGGCAGGCCTGAAGGGCCTTGGAGGTGGCGTCCTGCTCACTGGGCCGGCCGCTCACGATCCCCATCCGCCCATTTACCGCCAGTGCGACGGCGCGCCAGTCGTTGGCAACCAGATATTGTTCCAGAGCCTTGGTCTGGGCGTCATCGAGGGCGACGCCGATGTCCTGTGGCGTGAAGATGTCGGTGGCGCGCATCGTCTGCGGCGTACGGACCAGCACCTCGTTGTTCAAGGCGTAGACCACGCAGGGCCGTCCCGTGAGGTGGCCGCAGATCTGCAGGTTGCGGCGGATCGCATCGGCGTCGGTTTCGCTCAGCGTCCACCAGTCGAAGCGATTGTGGCCAAGTACCAGCACGCGGTGGTGCCGGTTGGTGAGGTAATGCGCGGGCAGCCGTTCGCGCGCCAAGGCACCGAGCAGCGGGGCCGTCGCGGGATCGAAGGCGATCGGCGGCGAAGGCCTGGCGGCGGGCACGTAGGGTGCCGGCGGCATCGGCGGCGGCCGGAACGACCAGACCACGTCGTTCTCGACCGCATAGAGCATGCAGCTGTCGTAGGCGCGAACGACCGATACTTCGCGTTCGACCTTCCTGTTGCAGTCGTCGAGAGCGGCTTGCCGTGCGGCCGCTTCATCGACCCGGTCCATGGCCGTCCCGAAGATACCGCGCACATTCAACGCGAAGGCCTTGGCCCCCGGCGCGTCGGTGTAATTCTGCAGGGCCCGCCAGTGATAGTCGGGAACGAACGGAACCTCCTTGGCTGCGAAGAGGCGAGGAGCGGGAGGAACTGCCGGCGGGGCTGGCGCCTGAGGGGTGGCGGTGATTTGCGGATTGGCCGGCACCACTGGACTTGGCGCGGCGGGTCTTGCCGCCGTTTCCGGGATGGGTGGATTTACGACCGGCGAGGCAGAGGTGGGCTCGGCCGTCTGCAAGGACGGCGACGGCGTTGGATGGCGTAGATAGAACGTCCCGGCGAGCGCGCCCAGGATCAGGACCGCCGCCACGCCCCCCACCAGGAAGAGCCGTATCTGCGGCATCGATCGGGCCACTGCGTGTGCGGGATGGGCAGCAGCGGCCGGTCGTGCGCCGTCGATGGTCAGGCGATAGGCATGGATGGAGCGCGGAATGTTCTTGAGGTGCTGTTCGCCGAGATCCTCAGCGCCCAGCATCAGCTTGCCGACGATCTGTTCGTACACTGATGAAGAGATGCAGACGCCGCCGATCTCTGAGATCGACTCGAGCCGCACCGCCACGTTCACGGCATCGCCCATGAGATCGTCGCCGCTCTCCACGACGTCACCCAGGTTGACGCCGATGCGCAACGTGAGCTGGTCGTCGGCCTGTGCTGTCGCGTTGGCGGAGCGCATGGCCTCCTGGATTTCGAGGGCGGCTCGGACGGCTTCGACCGGGCTCGCGAATTCCGCGAGCAGTCCGTCGCCGGTCATCTTGAAGGCGCGCCCCCGATGCTGGCGCACGAGCGTGCCAGCCGAATCCAGGCGGGCGGCCAGCAGGGCCAGAGCACGTTCCTCGTCACGCGCCGACATGGTGCTGAATGCCACCACGTCGAGGGAGAGGATCGTGGTGAGCCGTCGGACGAGATTTTGATCGGTCATTGCGCGCTGGTTTCCGGGTCCAAAGATACCATAGCCCGCGCCGGAGGACATGCTTGCGTGATCGCCCATGCTCTGCGAAGACCGACTCATGCAATCCGCAGAGCCCCGTTATTGGGAAGACTACGAAGTTGGCCGGAAATACCCGCTCGGCTCGACCAGCTTCACGGCCGAAGAAATAATCGAGTTTGCCGAAAAGTTCGATCCGCAGAGCTTTCACGTCGATGCCGAAGCCGCCAAATCCTCGCTTTTCGGGGGGCTTTGTGCGTCCGGCTGGCACGTCTCCGCCAAGCTGATGAGGCTCTTCGTCGATAACTACGTCGACAAGCGCACGGCACTGGGCTCTCCGGGACTCGACGAGCTGCGCTGGCTGAAGCCCGTGCGGCCGGGCGACACGCTCACCGCCTGGGTCGAGTGTGCGAACAAGGTCCCGTCCAAGAGCCGCCCGACCCTGGGCGTCATCCACGAGCATTGGACCGCGGTGAATCAGAATGGCGAACTGGTCATGACCTCCAAGGGGGTTAACATGGTGCGCAGGAGGCCCGTATGAAGCGTGCAGTGAAGGGTCTCGACCATGTGGTGGTCATGGTCGACGGCATCGACGCAGCCGAGGCGGCGTACAGGAAGCTCGGTTTCCAGGTCCAGCCGCGGGGCTTCCACAAGAAGCTCGGTACGGCGAACCACCTGATGATCTTCGACACCGATTATTTCGAGATCCTGGGCATCGTCGAGGA
This sequence comes from Reyranella sp., assembly GCF_965279625.1. Classification (GTDB taxonomy): domain Bacteria; phylum Pseudomonadota; class Alphaproteobacteria; order Reyranellales; family Reyranellaceae; genus Reyranella. The sequence continues at coordinate 1,452,871 of NZ_OZ257251.1, read as the reverse complement.
TACCGAGTTCAACGCCGAGCGGCGCGAATGGCTGAAGGGCGGGGGCGGTCTCGCCAACGTGGCCCTGGCCACCGACGGCGCCGACGTGGCCTACGAAGCCTTCAAGGCGGCCGGCCTCAATCCCGATGCGCCGCTCTTCTTCGACCGGGCGGTGGAGGTGGACGGCAAGACGGAACTCGCCAAGTTCCGCACGGTGCGCATCCCGAAGGACAATATGCCGGTCGTCGGCTTCTTCGTCTGCGAACACCAGACGCCTGAGTTCGTCTACCGGCCGGAATGGGCCGCCCATCCGAACGGCGCGCGCGGCATCCTGGGCGTCACCGTGATCGCCGAGCAACCGGCCAAGTGGATTCCCGAACTCGAAAAGTATTTCGGGCCGGGCTCCGTCAAGCGCGAGGGCGAAGGGCTGGTGGTCGACACCGGCACCCAGCCGATCCGCTACATGACACCCAAGGACTATGCCGTCCGCTATCCCGGTATCACGCCGGTACGCTCGGGCGATCATCCGGCGCTGCTCACGGTGCGCGTCGAGAGCCTCGCGGCCTGTGAGGACCTGCTGAAGAAGAACGGTGTCAGGTTCACGAAGCCCGATTCGGGCCGACTGGTCGTCCCGCCGTCAGAGGCCGCGCATCTCACCCTGGAATTCTCGGAGTTCTAGTCTTCATGGCGTTCGATCTTGCCGACCGCGGCATCTACGGCTTCTCGACCACTGAAAACCTGCGCTTCGCGGACGTCGACGCCAACGGGCACATCAACAACGGCGCCTTTCTCGAGCTGCTGGAGAATGTGCGAGTCGCGTACCTTCGTCAGATCGTGCGGACGGGGCTGCCGCGCTTCCGTCTGGTCGTCGGCCGCATCGAAGCCGACTTCAAGCGACAGATGTTCTATCCCGGCACGGCCGTGGCCTGCTGCCGCCTGATCGAGGCGCACGACCGCAAGTGCGTTGTCGGCCAGGGCCTGTTCGACGGCGAGGGTAACTGCACCGCCGTTCAGAAGGTGATCATGGTGTCGCTGAACGAGGAGACCCATCGCGCCACCCCGTTCGATCCGGTGGTGCGCGCGATGCTCGACCGTCTCACAGCCTCGAAGGACGGGCTGGATCCATGACCGCTTCCGTACCGGAAGGCTTCCGCAAGCTCGATGTCACCGACGACTTCGTCGGGCTCGTGGGGCCGCTCTGGTTCAAGGCGGAAGAGGACGGGCTCAGAATCGGCCTGCCGCTGGAGAAGCGGCACGGCAATCCGATGGGCTGGGCCCATGGCGGCCTGCTGGTCACCGTCGCCGACATGGTGATGGGCGTGGGTTCGGGCTTCTCGACCGGCCTGTTCTGGCCGCATCCCACCATCTCGCTCACCAGCGAGTTCGTGCGCGGCGCCAAACTGGGGCAGTGGCTCGAAGGCAAGGCACGCATCGCCCGGCGCACGATCAACTTCTGCTTCGCCAGCTGCGACCTCGTCTGCGGCGGCGAGATCGTCCTGGTGGCTTCGGGCGTCTTCAAGGTGCCCGATGCCGACAGGATTCCCGAAGCGGCACGTGCCGTCGCGCTGGCGCCGCCGTGGAAGAGGTAAGAAGTTCCTTGTCATCCTGAGCGCAGCTAAGGAGCTTCGCGCCAGCCACGGAGTGTGTTGGTCGTTCTGCTGGGTCCCTCGCCGCGCTCAGGACGACAGATACGGCTACTTCTTCAGCTTCTTCCGCCGATAGATCCGGTAGCGGTCGAAGTCCATCAGGTGTTCGTAGTTCTCGAAGGCGTCGGCGAACACCCGATTCTGCAGGAAGTATTCGAGGTAGTCGAACTCCTTGCCCTGGCAGCGCGGCACGCCGGCGATGCGGTCGACGATCAGCAGGTCGGGATGCTCGCGGGCGAAATCTTCGCTCACCGAGTCGAACACGAATTTCTCGGAATCGCCCATCGTGTCGGGCGGATTGTAGAGCGCAGGGAAGTCGTCACAGGTCGCGTAGACGCCCTGCAGCACCCACATGGTCAGGAACCGCGTGGTCATGCGGCCGCCGATGTAGTTCACCATGGGCCAGAACGGGTAGATGCCCGGCGACAGGACGAGGAGGGTACGGTTTGGCGCGTTCTGCTCGATGATGTGCTGCAGCCGGCCGCCGATCGAATCCTCGAACTGGCGCTGCTTGTAGAAGGGCGGCGTGTAGAGGGCGGCCTGGAAGTAGAGCAGCACCATGAAGGTGGCGCAGATCACCGCCACCGGCAGGCGGTGGGCGCTGCGGCTGATCGGCAGGTAACGGTCGACGGTCTGCGAGACGGTGAGGGCCGCGAGGAGGATGGCGGCCGAAAGCGCCGGCAGCACGTGGTAGGGCCAGCCCTTGGCCTGGCCGATGGCGGAGAGGGCGGCGCCCACGCCGAACACGACGAGCACGCGGGCGGCGATGGTCTTGGTGAACACGACGGCGAGCAGGCCGAAGATCGCCAGCGCCAGCAATGTCGGGCCCAGCACGTTGCTGGTCAGAACCTCGCGCCAGCCCGACTCGCCGATCGGCGCATAGGCCTCGACCGCCAGCGGCAGCACGAAATGCCCGAACTCCGGGAACACCAGGTACATCAGGGCGAGGTGCGCGACCGCAAGCAGGCCGATCGCCCAGGGAATCGGGTCGGTGAAGGTCGGACGCACGCCGCGCCGGACCAGCAAGTAGAGTTCGACCGCCGCCGGGATCGCCAGGTAGTGCGGCTTCATGGCCAGCGCCACACCGGCCACGAGGCCCACCAGGATCGAGGCGAAGCGCGAGGGGTTCACGCCCTCGGCGCGCGCCATCGAGGCGATCAGGTAGGGCGCGCAGGCCACGAACATGATGTGCTCGCGCTGGCCGAAATGCTCGTTGGGCAGCACCGAGAACAGGAACAGCAGAACCGGCGGCAGCAGCGCCTCGGTGAGCGCGTGGTCAGCTGAAGGCACGAGGCGGATGAGCCGCCGGCAGGCCCAGAACGACGCGAAGATGCCGGCCACCACCCAGGCCGTGAACCAGAAGGCCACGGTGCCGGGCAGGAGCTTGGCCGTCAGCACCGGCAGTCCGTGCACGACGAAGGTCAGCGGCAGGTTCTCGTCCAGGACCTCGACATAGAGCTTCTCGCCGCCGATCCACCGGGTCGACACGTCGAGGATGGCGGCGACGTCATGGTTGATGGGCGGGAAGAAATAGCCGGCGAGCCAGAGGACCGGCAACGCGAACAGCGACACCAGCAGGAGCTGCTCGACACGCGGCGGGATGGTCGGAGGTTTGGTCTGAACGGTTGGCAAGGCGGGGCGAAGATATCATAAGCGGACAGGAAGAGGAGACTTCCTGGGAGAGGCCGCTTCGTGGAACGGGCCGAATACGAGCATATGCATGCGGTCGAGGACCGTATGTGGTGGTATCGCGGCCTGCGCCGGCTGGTCGCAGACCAGCTTGCCCGGGCGCTCTCGCGGTCGGCGGCTTGTGGACCGGTCCTGGATGCCGGATGCGGCACCGGCGGCATGTTGCGCGTCCTGGGCTTGGACGTTGCCGGCCGGCCGACCATCGGCCTCGAATACGATCCCCTTGCGGCCGGCATGGCGAGGACCAAGGCGGGGCGACCGGTCATTTCGGGCTCGGTCAACGAAATGCCGCTGGGGGACGGAACGATCGGGGCCTACGTTTCGCTCGACGTGCTGTGTCACGCCAACGTCGAACCCGCGCATGCCCTGAAAGAGGCGCATCGCTGCCTCGGGCCGGGCGCGATCGCCGTGTTCAATCTTCCCGCTTATTCCTGGATGCTGTCGGCTCATGACAGGCGCGTGCACAATGCCCGCCGCTTCACGCGCGGCGAGGCCCGCGCCCTGATCGCTGAGCCGGGCTTCCGTATCCTTCGGGCGAGCTATTGGAACACGCTGCTGTTTCCCCTGATGCTCCTCCACCGGCTGGTCGAGCGCGACGACGCGGAGAGCGATGTGCGCGACTATCCGCGCTGGCTCGACGCAATATTCTCCACTGCGCTCGCCATCGAGCGCGCCGCCATCGGCGCCGGGCTCAGCCTGCCGTTCGGCGGTTCCCTCATGATCGTAGCGGTGCGTGATGCTTGAGAATTCTGAAGAGACGCCGGCCCTTTCCATCATCGTGCCGGTCTATAACGGCGCCGCGACCGTCGGCGAGCTGGTGAAGGCGCTGCGCGCGCTCGATATCGAGGGCGGTCTGGAGATCGTCCTGGTCGTCGACGGCAGCCCGGACAACAGCCTCGACGTCTGCAAGCAGCTCGCCGTCGAGCCCGGGGCGCCGGTGACCGTCCTGAGCCTCAGCCGCAATTTCGGGGAGCACAATGCGGTCATGGCGGGTTTCGCTCGGGCGCGCGGCGCCTACGCAATCACCATGGACGACGACCTGCAGAACCCGCCCGAGGAAGTCCGTCGCCTGTTCGAGCATGCGCGCGACGGCAGCTACGACGCGGTCTACACCTACTACGAAGAAAAGAAGCATGCGGCCTGGCGCAATCTGGGCAGCCGCTTCACCAACTGGTGCGCCGACAAGCTGATCGACAAGCCGCCCGGCCTCTATCTCTCGAGCTTCCGCTGCGTGTCGCGCTTCCTGCGCGAGCGGGTCACGTCGAGCTACGAGGGGCCGGCACCCTATGTCGACGGCCTGATCTTCCAGATCACCCAGAACGTGAGCCGCCTGCAGGTCAACCATCTGCCGCGGGCCGAAGGGCGCTCGAACTACACGCTGCGCCGCCTGCTGCGACTGTGGCTGGCGATGTTCCTGAACTTCTCGGTGATGCCGCTCCGGCTTGCGACGATCCTCGGCCTGGTCTTCGGCGCCCTGGGCGCCGTGGCCGCCGGCATCACGATCATCGAGGCGATCCTCTCCGACAGGGCACCGCAGGGTTGGGCGTCGCTGATGGTCGCGGTGCTGGTGCTGGCGGGTGTGCAGCTGCTCGTGATCGGCATGATCGGCGAATATCTCGGCAGCATGTTCCTGGCCGTGAACCGCAAGCCGCAATACCTCGTGCGGGAAGTCTTCAGCCGCGGCGCCGAAGGGCTCGACATCGAGCAGCCGAAGGTCGATACGCGGGCGGCCGGCCAGCCGCATCGCGAGCCTTCGCACGAGCCGCGCCGTAGGGAGAGCTGAAGCATGACGATCTACTACGTGGCGCTCGCGATCGGCGTTCTGGCCGGGATCGGCGGCCAGATCCTGCTCAAGACCGGCGCGGACGCGCCCGATTTCGTGAGCCAGTTGCTGCGCCCCTCGACCATCGCGGGCCTGGCGCTCTACGGCTCAGCCGCGTTCCTCTACATCATCGCTCTGCGGAAGATTCCGGTTTCGGTGGCTTTTCCCAGCGTGTCGCTCTCCTATGCGATCGTTGCAGTGGCCGGCCACTTCCTTTTCGGTGAGCCGTTCGGCATCAAGCAGATTGGCGGCATTGCTCTCATCGTGGGTGGTGTCGTCCTCATCAACCAGAGCTGAGGGGCCTTCCCGTGAACTACGAGCAGATCAAGTACGAGACCAAGGACGGTATCCTCACCATCACCCTCAACCGTCCCGACAAGCTCAACGCCTTCACCGGCAAGATGCTCTCCGAACTGCTCGACGCCATGGACCGTGCCGACCGCGACGACGATGTGCGCGCGGTCGTGTTCACCGGTGCGGGCCGCGGCTTCTGCGCCGGGGCCGACCTGTCGGGCGGCGCCAACACCTTCAATGCCGAGAATCGCGGGCCGGTCGATCCCGGCCTCGACGGCCATCGCGACGGCGGCGGCCTCTTCACGCTGCGCCTCTATGAATCGCTGAAGCCCACCATCGCCGCCTGCAACGGACCGGCGGTCGGTGTCGGCATCACGATGCAGCTGGCGATGGACATCCGCCTCGCCTCGGAGGCGGCACGCTATGGCTTCGTCTTCACGCGCCGTGCCATCGTCATGGAAGCCTGTTCGAGCTGGTTCCTGCCGCGTCTCGTCGGGCCGCAGCAGGCGCTGGAATGGGTGATGACCGGCCGTGTCTTCTCCGCCGAGGAGGCGCTGAACGGCCGGCTGGTGCGCTCGATCCACAAGTCCGACGATCTCCTGCCGGCCGCCTATGCGCTGGCCCGCGAGATCGCCGACAATACCGCGCCGGTCTCGGTCGCTCTGAACCGCCAGATGATCTGGAAGATGCTGGGCGCCGACCATCCGATGGAAGCGCACAAGGTCGATTCCAAGGGCATCTATTCGCGCGGCAAATCCGAGGACGTAAAGGAGGGTGTGACCGCCTTCCTCGAGAAGCGTCCGGCCCGCTTCCCCATGAAGGTGAGCGACGGCATGCCGTCATACTTCCCGTGGTGGCAGGAGCGGAAGTTCAACTAGGCGGGAGCCCGCGGTGGACGACCGGCTGGAACGCAACAAGCGGACGGTTACGGAATTCTACGACCTGATGTTCAATCAGGGTTGTCCGCGCGAGGCGGTCGAGCGCTATGTCGGCGCCGAATACATCCAGCACAATCCCGGGGTCGCCAGCGGGAAGCAGGGCTTCATCGACTATTTCGAAGAAGCCGCCCGCGAGTATCCCGGAAAGCGCGTCGAGTTCAGGCGGGTGATCGCCGAAGGCGATCTCGTCGTGCTGCACTGCCGACAGGACTGGCCCGGCGATCACGTCTGGGCCGGCATCGACATCTTCCGCCTGGATGGCGAGGGCAAGATCGTCGAGCACTGGGACGTCTTGCAGATCGTGCCGGAAAAGGCCGCCAATCCAAACGGGATGTTCTGACGTCCTCCGCTGGTCGGTTGCCGCGACGGTTGGCTTGCGGCAAGCTGCCGGAAAACAAGCCTTTCGCGGAGGAAATCATGACCAAGCTGCAGATGCGGCGCCGTACCCTGTTGGCGGCCGCCCCGATGCTACTGGCGGCGCCCCATGTCGCGCGGGCGCAGGCCAAGCCCGAAAAGAGCAAGGTCATCCTGGCCGTGGGCGGCAAGTCCGCACTCTATTACCTTTCGCTCACCATCGCCGAGCGCAAGGGCTTCTTCAAGGAAGCCGGCATCGACGTCGAGATCAACGACTTCCAGGGCGGCGCCAAGTCGCTGCAGGCCCTGATGGGCGGCAGCGCTGACGTGGTCGCCGGCGCCTACGAGCACACGATCCGCATGCAGCAGCGCGGCCAGGACGTGACGGGCTTCGCCCTGATCGGCCGCGGCATGCAGATCTGCATCGCGCTGCGCAACGACGTGGCCGCCAGGGTAAAGGGCCCGGCCGACATCAAGGGCATGAAGTTCGGCGTCACGGCGCCCGGCTCCTCGACCCACATGCTGCTGAACTTCTGGGCGGCCAAGGGCGGGTTGAAGGCCAGCGACGTCGTGGCGATCGGCGTCGGCGCCGGCGCTTCGGTCATCGCCGCGGTCGAGAAGGGCGAGGTCGATGGCGTGTCGCAGACCGATCCCGCCCTCACCATCCTGACCGACAAGAACCTCGTGAAGGTCGTCGTCGACACGCGCACGACGAAGGGCAACCAGGAAGTGTTCGGCGGTGCCTTTCCGGCGGCCAGCCTCTATTCGCAATCCGACTTCATCAAGAAGAACCCCGGCACAACCCAGGCGCTGGCCACCGGCATCGTGCGCGCCAACCAGTGGCTGCAGACGGCCTCGCCGGCCGATGTCGCCAGTGCCGTGCCCGAGGGGTACCTGCTGGGCGACCGGGCGGTCTACGAGAAGTCGTTCGCGGGCGTCCGTGAGACGATCTCGCCGGACGGCACCATGCCCGCCGGCGCGACGGAGAATTGTCTCAAGTTCCTGGTCGAGAGCGATCCGGCCATCAAGGCCGGCTCGGTGAAGCTCGCCGACACCTGGAACGATGAGTTCGCTCAGCGCGCCGCAAAGCGCAGCTAGTTCGACGTGACAATGACGAAGGAAGTGCCGGCGCTCACGCTGGCCGACATCACCTGTCGCTTCGCCGCCCGCGACGATGCGAGCCAGGCCTACACGGCGGTGGCAAACGCCACGCTGAACGTCGCGCGCGGCGAGTTCGTGTCGGTGGTCGGACCGACCGGCTGCGGCAAGTCCACCCTGCTCAACGTGGCGGCGGGACTGCTTGAGCCGTCATCGGGCACCGTCGAGGTGTTCGGCGAGAGGCTGCTGGCGGGCAATGGCGTGAACCGGCGTGCGGGCTACATGTTCCAGGCCGATGCGCTGATGCCGTGGCGCACCGGCATCGACAATGTGATCGCCGGCCTCGAATTTCGCGGCGTCCCGCGGGCCGAGGCGGTCGGGCAGGGCGAGGCTTGGCTGCGCCGCGTCGGCCTGGCGGGGTTCGGCGACCGCTATCCGCACCAGATGTCGGGCGGCATGCGCAAGCGTCTGGCGCTGGCCCAGACACTGATCCTCAGCCCCGACATCCTGCTGATGGACGAGCCCTTCTCGGCGCTCGACGTGCAGACGCGCCAGCTCATGGAGAACGAACTGCTGGCGCTGTGGGCCGAGGACCGCAAGTCTGTGCTGTTCATCACCCACGATCTCGAGGAGGCCATCGCGCTCTCCGACAGGGTCGTGGTCCTGTCGGCCGGACCGGCGACGCGGCCGATCGGCGATTTCAGGGTCGATCTCCCCAGGCCGCGCGACGTTTCGGAGATTCGCATGACGCCGGCCTTCCTCGACCTGCATCGCGAGATCTGGGCGGCGATGAAGGAAGAGGTGCTGAAGGCCTATGCGCAGCAGAAGGCGATCTGAGATGCGGCTCAGGATCCTGCAACTGCTTCTCCTCGGCCTGTTGATCGTGGCCTGGTACGTGATGACCGCGCCGGGACTGATCCCGCCCTTCTATTTCGACAAGGCCAACCGCGCCGCCTTCTTCTTCGGCGAGCCGCAGAAGGTCTTCTGGGTGATCTTCGACTGGTTCGCGAGCGGCGAGATCTTCCCCCATCTCGGCATCACCTTGCTCGAGACGGCGCTGGGCTTCGTGATCGGCGCGGCGTCAGGGTTGGGCATCGGCCTGTGGCTGGCGCTGTCCCCCACCGCCTCGGCGATCACGGATCCCTACATCAAGGGCTTCAACTCGATGCCGCGCGTTGTGCTGGCGCCCATCTTCGCGGTCTGGTTCGGCCTCGGCATCTGGTCGAAGGTGGCGCTGGGCGTGACGCTCGTCTTCTTCGTGGTCTTCTTCAATGTCTACCAGGGCGTGCGCGAGGTCAGTCCCAACCTGATCGCCAATGCCCGCATGCTGGGCGCCTCGCAGCGCCAGCTCCTGCGCTCGATCTACCTGCCGAGCGCCATGAGCTGGGTGTTCGCCAGCCTGCACAATGCGGTGGGCCTTGCCTTCGTGGGCGCCGTGGTCGGCGAGTATCTCGGCTCCTCGATGGGCGTCGGCTACCTGATCCTCCAGGCTGAGGGGACCTTCGACATCAACACCGTGTTTGCCGGCATCCTGGTCCTCACGGCCTGCGCCCTCGCGCTCGACAGCTTGGTCGGCACCGTCGAGCGTCGTCTCATGACCTGGCAGCCGAAGGCCGGGCAAACGGAGAAGGTGTAGGGGCCTACCTGCCTGTAAACCTCGCGGCCCGCTTCTCAAGATAATGGGCGACGCCTTCCTTGAAGTCCGCCGTCTGGAAAGACAGCTCCATTTCGTGATTTGCCTGGACCGTGGCTTCGGCCAGGGTCTGGAACTCGGCTTCCCAGAGCTGCCGCTTCATGACCGCCACCGAGCGCGGGGAGACGGTGTTGGCCAGCAGGGTCGCGTAGGCGCGAGCCTCGGCCAGCAGCTTGTCGTCGGGAATGACCCGGTTCACGAGGCCCATTGCCAGCGCCTCGGGCGCGCGGAACTTGCGGGCCGAGCAGAGCAGGTCGAGCGCCGTCGGCAAGCCGACCAGCCGTGGCAGCAGCCAGCTGATCCCGTGCTCGGCGATCAGGCCACGCTGGGCGAAGGCGGTGGTGAAGACCGCCGATTCGCCCGCGAAGCGCAGGTCGGCATAGAGCGGGATCACCATGCCGAGACCGGCGGCCGGACCATTGATGGCGGCGATGATGAATTTCGGGATCGTCGGGAAATAGGAGTAATTCATCCTGAACTCGGGCAGCGTGCTGCCGCCGGGCAGCCCCACCTGGGCCTTGGTGGACCGGTCGGCCGAGGCGCCGGAGCCGATCGCCTGGAGGCCGCCCATGTCGGCCCCGGCGCAGAAGCCGCGACCGGCGCCGGTCAGGATGATGGCGCGCACTTCTGAATCGGCGCGAGCCTCGTGCATGGCGTCCTTGAGTTCGAGGTGCATCTGCCGCGTCCAGGCATTGAGCTTGTCGGGGCGGTTGAGCGTGATGGTGCAGATGCGATCGGCGACGTCATAGAGGACGGTCTCGTACGCCATATGGGGGTCTCCTCCTGTGCATTCTTGTGAGTGGCATGATGGGCAAAAGGCCGCGACGATACAAACGCGGAAGGAAGCGCCGAGCAGACAGGTATGCGTTTCCGGTCAATATTGCAGTTGATGCGAAATTAATGGAACAGAGGAAATGATGGCAAAGCGAGAGTTCGCCCATCCCAGCGAGATGCAGAAGCACGTGGGAGAGGAAATCGGCATGAGCGACTGGGTCGAGATCACGCAGGAGCGCATCAACCTCTTCGCCGATGCGACCGGCGACCATCAATGGATCCATGTCGACGTCGAGCGCGCCAAGAAGGACATGCCGGGCGGCAAGACCATCGCCCATGGGTTCCTGACCCTGTCGCTGATCCCGATGCTCAGCCAGCAGATTTCGCACATCAACAACGTGCGCAACGGCATTAACTACGGCTGCAACAAGGTGCGCTTCACCAGCCCGGTCCCGGCAGGCTCGAAGGTGCGGGCGCGTGCAAAGCTGATCGCGGCCGAGCCGATGGACAAGGGCGGCGTGCGCCTGACCAACCAGGTCACCATCGAGATCGAGGGCCAGGAGCGTCCGGCCTGCGTGGCCGAGACCATGTCCATCGTCTACGGCACCTGAGGCACAGCGGTTGCTGACACGCGAGGACCTGACGTCGGAACGGATCGACCAGATCGTCGCCGACGCCCGAGCCGCCGGCTACGACTTCTTCCTGTCGTCGCCGGAGCGCGAGGCCAGCCTAAACGAAGCGTTGCTCAACCGCCCGCCGGGTGAGGAGACCTGGATCTTCGCCTACGGCTCGCTGATGTGGAATCCGGCCCTCGAGTATGCCGAAGTCCAGCCTTGCAGGGTGGATGGGTGGCGCCGCTCCTTCTGCTTCTGGACGCCGATGGGCCGGGGCACGCCCGAACTGCCGGGCCTGATGCTGGCGCTGGCCGATGGCGGCACGTGCGAAGGCATCGCCTATCGCCTGTCGCCCGAACTGGTGCGGCAGGAACTCGGCCTGCTGTGGAACCGCGAGATGCTGGCGGGAGTCTACAAGCCGCGCTGGGTGCCGACGAAGCTGCGGGACGGGCGCACCGTCAGCGCCGTGACCTTCGTCGTCGAGACCGGGCATTGCCAGTATTGCGGCGACCTGCCGATCGAGCGGGCCGCTTACCACATCGCCTTCGCCGAGGGCCGCCGCGGTGCTTGCCGAGAGTATCTGATCAATACGGCGGAGCATGCGCGGTCGCTGGGCATCCACGATCCCTATCTCGAGGAGCTGGTGGCCCGTGTCGCCCGGCTGCGCGAGGATCAGGTGCCTGGCACGGCCGCGGCCTGAGCCGGCACCTCACCTCGCCGCACGGAAGCCGCCACACCGCAGAGGATGCAGGGTCGCAGGGCCTGTGACATAGTCGTTGCGTGTCCGCCCTCGTTGCCCGCTGGCTCGCGCTGCCGCCGAATTTGCGCGGCATCCTCTGGGTCGCTTTGTCGGGCGTCCTGTTCGCGCTGCTCAACGTCTTCACGCTGATCCCGGCGCAGCATCTCAACTCCTACGTGATGGCCTTCCTGCGCTATTTCTTCGGCGCGCTGTTCCTCGTGCCGATCGTGATGCGGCTCGGCCTCTACCGCTCGCTCCACACCAGGCGCCTGCCGCTGCACATCTCGCGCGGCGCCATCCATACCGCGGGCATGATGCTGTGGTTCGTGGCGCTGCCGCTCACAACCCTGGCCGAGATCACGGCGCTTGGGTTCACGGGGCCGATCTTCGTCACGATCGGCGCTGCGCTGTTCCTCGCCGAGAAGGTGCGCCTGCGGCGCTGGATCGCCGTCATCGTGGGCTTCATCGGCGCCATGATCATCATCCGGCCGGGCTTCGGCGACATCCATATCGGCGTCATCTGCGTCCTGATCTCGACACCTATCTTCTCGGCCTCGAACCTGATTTCCAAGGCGCTGGCTCGCACCGATTCCTCGACCACGATCGTGATCTGGCAGAACATCGTGATCGTCGCTTGCGCTCTGCCGTTCGCGCTGTGGTTCTGGCAGACGCCGCAGTGGGGCGACATCGTCTGGTTCCTGCTGGCGGGACTGGCCGGCACGCTCGGCCATATCTGCCAGCAGCGCGGCTACCAGCTCGCCGACATCACGCTGCTGCAGCCGATCGGCTTCCTGTCGCTGATCTGGAACACGATGCTGGGCTATTTCCTGTTCTTCCAGACGCCCGACGTATGGACCTTCGTGGGCGCGGCGGTGATCTTCGCCAGCGCTCTCTATATTTCCCACCGCGAGGCGGTGCGGCGAGCGCAGATCAGGACGGCGGCTTCACAGGCCACGCCGGAGGCTTGAAGTCCTTCAGATCACCCACCACGATCCTGAGGAGCTCCCCGCAGGGGCGCGTCTCGAAGGATGGGAACCCGCACCTTGTCCGTTGCCCATCCTTCGAGACGCATCGCTGCGCAATGCTCCTCAGGATGAGGTCAGGGCTGGTCTTTGGAGAAGAAAGCCCGAAGGCTCAGCCGCCGGTCACGCTCATGTGCCGCGGCACGGCGGGGCCGCTGTGGCGGCGGTCGATGATGAAATCGTGGCCCTTGGGCTTGCGGGCGATCGCCTCGGTGATCGCACGGTCCAGCACCTCGTCGCTCTCCGAGGCGCGCAGCGGCGCGCGCAGGTCGGCCGCATCCTCCTGGCCGAGGCACATGTAGAGCGTGCCGGTGCAGGTAAGGCGCACGCGATTGCAGCTTTCGCAGAAATTGTGGGTGAGGGGCGTGATGAAGCCCAGCCTCCCGCCGGTTTCCTCGACCCGGAAATAACGCGCGGGGCCGCCGGTGCGGTAGTCGGTCTCGGTCAGCGTGAAGTGCCGCGCGATCTCGGTGCGTGCCAGCGACAGCGGCAGATACTGGTCGAGCCGGGCTGCGTCGCCGATCTCGCCCATCGGCATGACCTCGATCAGGACCAGGTCCATGCCACGGCCGTGGCTCCAGCGGATCATCTCGTCGAACTCGCCGTCGTTGACGCCCCGTAGCGCCACCGCGTTGATCTTGATGGCGAGCCCGGCGCGCTGGGCGGCGTCGAGGCCGCGCATCACCTGGTCGAGATCGCCCCAGCGCGTGAGCTGGCGGAATTTGTCGCGATCGAGCGTGTCCATCGACACGTTCACCCGGCGCACGCCGATATCGGCCAGTTCCTGGGCGTACTTGGCGAGCTGGCTGCCATTGGTCGTCAGGGTGAGTTCTTCCAGCGCGCCGCTGTCGAGGTGCCGGCCGAGGCCGCGGAACAGCGACATCACGTTCTTGCGCACCAGCGGCTCGCCGCCCGTCAGGCGCAGCTTCTTGACGCCGCGACGGACGAAGGCCGTGCACAGACGCTCCAGCTCCTCGAGGGACAGCACCTCCGCCTTGGGCAGGAAGGTCATGTCCTCGGCCATGCAATAGACGCAGCGGAAATCGCAGCGATCCGTCACGGAGACGCGGAGGTAGGAGATGTGGCGGCCGAACGGGTCGATCATGGCTCTTCGGTTACGGTGACGCCCGGATAATGGGCATGCGACATACCCCCTGCAAGGGGCGATTCCGGGGCCGAATTGGTCAGCAGCCGCAGGAGGTTGTCGACCGTATCGGCCTCGGCGGCCGGTTTGTCGGTACGGATGCGGTTGATGCGCGGAAAGCGCATGGCCACCCCCGATTTATGCCGGGTCGAGCGGGCGATGCCGTCGAAAGCGATTTCCAGCACCAGCTTCTGCTCGACCTCGCGCACCGGGCCGTAGCGGTTGGTCGTATGGTCGCGCACCCATTTGTCCAGCCAGCGCAGCTCCTCGTCGGTGAAGCCGAAATAGGCCTTGCCGACGGGCGCAAGCTCGCGCCCGCCCTCTGCTGCGTCGCGCCAGCACCCGAAGGTGAAATCGGAGTAGAAGGAGCTGCGTTTGCCGTGGCCGCGCTGGGCATACATCATCACGCAGTCCGCAAGCATGGGATCGCGCTTCCACTTGAACCACGGGCCCTTGGGCCGGCCGGACAGATAGGCGCTGTCGCCGCGCTTCAGCATCAGCCCCTCGATGCCGTCGGCGCGCATCTCCTCGCGCTTGGCGGCAAGTTCCTCCCAGTCGGCGAAGGTCACCAGCGGCGACAGGTCGAAGCGCGGGCGCTCCTTCAGCGCGATCCAGGCTTCGAGGCGGATGCGGCGCTCGTCGAAGGAGAGGCCGCGCAGGTCCTCTCCTTCCAGCCACAGCACGTCGTAGAGGCGGACATGCCCTGGATGCTCCTTCAGCATCTTCGGGGTCACCGTCTTGCGGTTGAGCCGCTGCTGCAGGTCGTTGAACGGCGCGACCGCCGTCTCACGGCGCACCAGCAACTCGCCGTCGAACACGCCCTCGAAGTCGATCGCCTCGATGATGTCGGGAAAGGCCCCGGATACATCCTCGCCGGCGCGGCTGTAGAGCCGCTTCAGCCCGCCGGACGCGGCGACCTGTACGCGGATGCCGTCCCATTTCCATTCGGCCCGAAAGTGCGCGGGATCGAGCGCGTCGAGTTCGGCACGGTCGATCGGATTGGCCAGCATGGCCGGCAGGAAGGCGGCGCCGGCGTTGGACTGCGGCCGCGGCGCGCCGTTTAGCAACCAGTCGAACAGCGGCCGGTAGGGTGCCTCCAGCCCGTGCCAGACCTCTTCGACGGCATCGACAGGCTGGCTGCCGATGTTCGCCGCCGCCTGCTTGGCCAGCCGCGCCGAGACGCCGACCCGCAGCGCATCGGTCAGGAGTTTCAGCAGGGCCCAGCGGCCGGTCGAATCGAGCGCGTCGAGCCAGCGTTTCAGGATCGCCGGCGTCTGCGTGCGCGTGGCTCGCTGCAGCGTCTCGACGACTTCGCCGAGCGTCGGGGGCGGACCGGCCGCCGGATCGGTTTCCCAGATGAGCGCCAGCGTTTCGGCGAGATCGCCGACATAGTCGTAGGAAAGGGCGAACAGCTCCTCGCCGATCTTCTCCTGGCCGAAGCCGCGCAGCAGCGCGGGCTTGGCCGACGGAAAGTCGAGCCCACCGGTCAGTGCCGCCAGCGCCCAGCCACGGTCGGGATCGGGAGTCTCGCGCAGGTACGTCTCGATCAGCCGCAGCTTGGCGTTGCGGGCCGGTTGGAAGGCGAGGGAGTCGAGAAGGCGGGCGAAGGCCTGCACGGTTCAGGACTCCTCGTCCTCTCGGCCGGCCAGGTGCAGCGCCTCGGCCTCGATGCCGAGCCCGCGCGCATAGTGGACGAGCGCCTCCTCGCGGCCGTGCGTCACCCACACTTTCGGCGCCCCGACATCCTTCAGGGTCTGCGTCAGTTCCGGCCAGTCCGCGTGATCGGAGATGATCAGCGGCAGTTCCGCCCCGCGTTGCCGCGCGCGGGCACGCACGTTCATCCAGCCCGAGCACACCGCGGCAATCGGATCGGCGAAGCGCCTCGACCAGCGGTCGGCGATCGCCGAGGGCGGGCAGAGCACGATGGCGCCCTTGAAGGTCTCGAGGATCGCCTCGGAGACCGGGGCCACGTCGCCGAGATCGACGCCATGCTCCTGGTAGAGCTTGCACAGGGACATCAGGCCGCCATGCAGCCAGATGCGCTTGTCGTAGCCGGCTTCCCGCAGCAGGCGGATGACCCTCTGGCACTTGCCGAGCGCATAGACGCCCACCAGATGAGTGCGCTCGGGGAACGTGTCGACGGAGCGCAGCAGCTTGCCGATCTCGCCGGCATCGGAGGGATGATGGAAGACCGGCAGCGCGAAGGTCGCCTCGGTGATGAACACGTCGCACGGTACGGGCTCGAACGGCGGACAGGTCGGATCCGGCCGGCGCTTGTAGTCGCCCGATACGACGATGCGCTGGCCTTTGTATGCCAGCACTGCCTGCGCCGACCCGAGAATGTGACCGGCCGGTGCGAAGCCGACCTCCACTTCGCCGATGCGCACGCTCTCGCCGTATTTCAGCGCCTGTTGCTCGGTGTCGGGCATGTCCTGGAAACGCGTACGCATGATCGCCAGCGTTTCGGGCGTGGCCAGCGCCTTGCGATGGCCCGGCCGCGCATGGTCGCCATGCCCGTGCGTGATCACCGCACGCGGCACGGCAAAGGCTGGATCGATATAGAAATCGCCCGGTTCGCAATAAAGGCCGCGCGGCGTCGGATAGAGCCACGTACGGGGATTCAGGGTCTCGGTTGCCGTCGTGATTGCCATGGCTCCTGATGCATCCTACCCCATGGATATGGGGCTTCCCGACCTGTTTGCACGCTGGTTCGAAAGTCGCGGCTGGGCGCCGCGGCCGCACCAGTTGGCACTCGTCGATCTGGCGCGACAGGGCAAGAGCGCGCTGCTGATCGCGCCGACCGGCGGCGGCAAGACGCTGGCGGGTTTTCTTCCGTCACTGATCGAACTCACGGAGCGGCGGCAGGCCGGCAAGGACCTTGCCTACAAGAAGGGGCAGGGGGAGCTGCACACGCTCTACATCTCGCCTCTGAAGGCCCTGGCGACCGACATCCGCCGCAACCTCGAACAGCCGTTGGCCGAGATGCAGCTGCCGGTACGCGCCGAGAGCCGGACCGGCGATACGCCCCAGAGCCGGCGCCTGCGTCAGCGCGAGCGGCCGCCCGACCTGCTGATGACGACGCCGGAATCCTTGGCGCTGTTGCTCTCCTATCTCGATGCGGCGAAGTTCTTCGCCAGCCTCAAATGCGTGATCATCGACGAGCTGCACGCCTTCGCCACCAGCAAGCGCGGCCATCACCTGGCGCTCTGCCTGTCGCGGCTGGCGACGCTCGCGCCGCAGGCGCGTTTCGTCGGCCTGTCGGCCACCGTCGCCGATCCGCCGGAGCTCGCCGAGTTCCTGAACCTGCGCGACCAGCCGGTGGAGATCGTGATGGCGAACCTGGCGCGCCGCCGGTCGTGTCGATCATCGATGCGCACGAGCGGCTGCCGTGGGGCGGGCACATGGGACGCCATGCGGTGCCGGAGATCTACAACATCATCCGGCAGCACAAGACGTCGATCATCTTCGTCAACACGCGCGCCCAGGCGGAGCTGGCGTTCGACGCGCTGTGGCGGATCAACGACGATAATCTGTCGATCGGCCTGCATCATGGGTCGCTGGCCGTCGAGCAGCGCCGCAAGGTCGAGGCGGCGATGGCGGCGGGCAAGCTGCGCGCGGTGGTCGCGACCTCGTCGCTCGATCTCGGCATCGACTGGGGCGATGTCGACCTCGTCATCCAGATGGGCGCGCCCAAGGGCGTCAGCCGCCTGATGCAGCGCATCGGCCGCGCCAACCACCGGCTCGACGAGCCCAGCCGCGCCATGATCGCGCCGGCCAACCGCTTCGAGGTGCTGGAATCGCTGGCGGCGCTTGAAGCGGTCGAGGCGCGCGAGCTCGATGGCGATCCGCCGCGTCCGCCCTGTCTCGACGTGCTGGCCCAGCACATCGTGGGCACCGCCTGCGCCCAGCCGATCGACCGCGAGGCCTTCTTCGCCGAGGTCCGCCGCGCGCAGCCCTATCGCGACCTGCCGCGCAAGGATTTCGACGACACGTTCGACTTCGTGGCGACCGGCGGCTACGCGCTGGCGGCCTACGATCGCTGGCATCGGCTGAAGCAACTTCCCGATGGACGCTGGATGCTGGCCTCGCCGCTGGTGGCCAAGCAGTTCCGTATGAATGTCGGCACCATCGTCGAGCTGCCCCTGATGAAGGTGCGGCTGCGGCGGGGCGCGGTGCTGGGCGAGGTCGAGGAGGGGTTCGTGCAGGGGCTGGTCCCGGGCGACACGTTCGTGTTCGCAGGCCGCCTGCTGCGCTTCGAGGGCGTCAAGGAATTGGCGGCGATCTGCTCGCCCGCCACCAGCGGCGATCCCAAGGTGCCGGCCTATGGCGGCGGCCGGCTGCCGCTCTCGACCTTCCTCGCGGCAAGGGTGCGCGGAATCCTGCAGGATCCGCTGAAGCACCCGAAGCTGCCGGCCGAGGTGCAGGAGTGGCTGCGCATCCAGGTCTTCCGCTCGATGCTGCCGCCGGCCGACAAATTGCTGGTCGAGGGATTCCCGCGCGGCGGAAAGCAGTTCCTGGTCGCCTATTGCTTCGAGGGCCGCAACGCCCACCAGACGCTGGGCATGCTGTTGACGCGGCGCATGGAACGCATGGGCCTGCGGCCGCTGGGCTTCGTCGCGACCGACTATGTGCTGGGCCTCTGGGGGTTGCGGCCGGCTTCGCCGAAGCAGCTCGACGAGCTGTTCGACGAGGACATGCTGGGCGACGACCTAGAAGCGTGGATGGACGAATCGAGCATGCTGCGGCGCTCGTTCCGCAACGTCGCGGTGATCGCCGGCCTGATCGAGCGACGCTTTCCCGGCGAGGAGAAGTCGCGCCGGCAGGTCACGTTCAGCTCCGACCTGATCTACGACACGTTGCGCCAGCATGAGCCCAACCACATCCTGCTGCGCGCCACGCGCCAGGACGCGGCCTGGCAACTCGCCGACCTCAAGCGGCTGGGCGATCTGCTGAAGCGCGCCAAGGGCCGCATCGTCTATCGCCGGCTCGACCGTATATCGCCGCTCGCCGTGCCGGTGCTTCTCGAGATCGGCAAGGAACGCGTGCTCGACGGCACCGCCGAGGACGAGCTCTTGGACATCGCCGCCCAGGAACTGATCGACGAGGCGACGCGACTCTGAGGAAGGCAGATCAGTCGCCGCCATTCCCGCCGACGACGTAGACGGTGAGCTTCTCGGGCAGCGTGTCGTGGGCGACTTCGATGGTGCGGCGGTCGGGCCAGATGAAGACCGCGTCCTGGTCGGCCATCAATTCCTCGAAGCGGGCGACCTGGCCGCGCCCCCAATAGTGCATCGGCAGCACGATACGCGGCTGCACCTGGCGAATGACCTCGACCATCACGGGCAGGCCGACGGTGTAGGCACCGTCGATCGGCACCATCAGCACGTCGATGCGGCCAAGCTCGTCGAGATGGTCCTTGGTCAACCGGTGATGCAGGTGGCCGAGATGGGCGATGCAGAGATCGCCGATGGTGAAAGTGAAGATCGAGTTGCCGTTGATGCGCGCCGAGCCGCCGCCCCAGTCGCGCGCATTGGTCGGCAGGTTCGTGACCTTGAGGTCTTTCAGCGAGACCTCGTGGCGCGCCTCGGTCTGACCGGCGTCGCTGGGCCATCCGCGCAGCACGTAGGTGATCCCGTCCTCGGGCGTGTCGGTGTAATGCGTGGAGTGCGCGTTATTCATCGTCACGATGTCGGGCTTGCGGCCGAAGCCGTTCAGCCCGTTGTAGTCGGTGATGGCCCGTACGCCCTGCGGCGTGTCGATCTCGAAGCTGGCATGGCCGAGGAAGGTGACAATGGCGCGGCTCGCCGTGTCCGCCGCCATCTGCGCCCCATCGAGCGAGGCGATCTGCACGCCGCGTCCCTGCAGGGTGGGACCGAGTTCGACCAGGTTCTTGGAACAGCGGGCCAGGGCCGGACCCGCCAACAGGGCGAAGGCGGTGGCACACAGGGCGGCGAGGGACAGACGAAGAGTCATGGAGCCTCCGGGACAGGGCGCAGCTTCTCCCCGGATGCACTCGATATGCCAGCCCTTTAGTCCCGTTGACTCTCGATTTTGAGGGAACTAGAACAAAAGAAGAACATTTAATCCCCAGCCCATCCATCAGCCAGACGAGGGGGCGATGCCGGTCATTTCCCCGAAAGCCTTTGATTCCCCCGCCGCCCGGGTCGCCAACGATACGGCCGCCTCGGTACCGGCTTCCTTGCGGGAAAAAGTCCGTCGGCTGGAGAGAGCGAACAGTGTGTGCCGCCGCGGGCGGGCCAGCTCGGTTTCGCTCGGAATCCCCGCCATCGACGCCGTGCTGCCCGAAGGCGGGCTGCTGACGGGCGCCCTGCACGAGATCGAGGCGGGACCTGCCCCCTCCGGCCGCGTGGCGCCGCACGATGGCCCGGTGCTCGGCTTCGCGGCCCATCTGCTGGGCCGCTTCGGGCCGGGCACGATCCTGTGGTGCCGCCGTCCCACCGGCACGTTCGATGCCGTGCCCTATGCGCCGGCGCTCTCCTCCTGGTTCGATCCCGCGCGCCTGCTGATGGTCACGGCAAAGCGCGACGAGGATCTCTTCTGGGCGATGGAAGAAGGGCTGCGCTGCCCCGGCATCTCGGCCGTCGTGGGCGAGACCCGCAGTGCCGATTCCACGGCCGGCCGCCGCCTGTCGCTCGCCGCCGAGAAGAACGGCGTGCCCGCCCTGCTGCTGCGCGCCCAGCCGGCACCGCCGCAAAGCGTGTGCGCGACCCGGTGGCGGATCGCTTCGGCGCCGTCCTGCTCGATGCCCGGCCTCAAGGATGTCGGCGCCGCGCGCTGGCGCCTCGAGCTTCGGCGCAACCGCTTCGGCACGCCGTCCGCCGACGAAACACCGTCCTGGCTCCTGGAGTGGAACGATGAAACGCATTGTCTCGCTGTGGTTCCCCAAGCTCTCCACGGATCGCCTGGCACGCACTTCGAAGAAAGACTGGTCGGATAGGGCGTCCGCCACCGTCGTCTGGCGCGAGGGCTGCCCGCGTCTCGCCGCCGTCAATCCGCACGCCCGTGCCGCGGGTCTGCGCCCGCACATGCGGCTGGCCGATGCGCGCGCCCTGCTGCCCGATCTCGTCACCGAAGCGGGAGAGCCGCAGGCCGACCTTCGCCTGATCGAAGCGATCGCCGGCTGGTGCGATCGCTACACGCCCTGGGTCGCGATCGATACGTTGGGCGGCGCCCTCGCGCAGGACGGCGAAACGACGTGCAGCGCCGGCGGCTTCGGCGGCGATGCCGGCCTGCTGCTCGACGTGACGGGCTGCACGCATCTCTTCGGCGAGGGCGAGAGCGGCGAACGCGCGCTGCTGGCCGACCTGGTCACGCGCCTTGTCCGGCGAGATCTTTCCTGTCGTGCCGCGATGGCCGACACGGCGGGTGCCGCCTGGGCACTGGCGCGCTTTGCCGAGCGCCAGGCCGATCTCTTCTGCCCGTCGCGCGGCCAGCGCGATGCGCTCGCCTCGCTGCCGGTCGAGGGGCTGCGCCTCGAGGCACCGATCCTCGAGACCTTCCTGAAGCTCGGATTGCGCCGCATCGGGGACCTCTATCCCATGCCGCGCGCGCCGCTCGCCCGCCGTTTCGGCAGCCAGCCGCTCGAGCGCATCGACCAGGCGCTGGGCAGGCTCGACGAGCCGATCGAGCCGCGCCGCCCGCCGCCCGCCTTTCGCACGCGTCTCGCCTTCGCTGAACCGATCGGCAGGGCCGAGGACATTGCCGCCGCAACCAGCCGCCTGCTGGCCGCGCTGTGCCGCCAGTTCGAGCAGGCGGGCGTTGGCGCGCGCCTGATCGAAATCTCGCTCTACCGCGTCGACGGTTCGGTCGACCGGACCTCGATCGGTACCAGCAGGCCCAACCGCGACAATCCCAAGCTGATGAAGCTGTTCGAGGAGAGGCTGGGCGAACTCGATCCCGGCTTTGGCGTCGAACTGATGATCCTGGCCGCGCCCGAGGTCGAGGCGTGGAGCGGCACGCAGGATGCGCTGCCCGATCAGGACTCGCCCATGGTCGCAGCGGGGGCGGACGGCACGCTCGACCTCGCCGACAGGCTGGTGCTGCGGCTGGGCGCGGAGAACGTCGTGCGGCTGCTGTCGCGCGACAGTCACCTGCCCGAACGTGTCCAGGTCGCCACCGCCGTTGCTTCGAAGCCCGCAGCGGCGGGTGCCTGGCGCCGCGTCGCCAGCCTCAAGGGTGCACGGCCGACGCGCCTGCTGCAGCGGCCCGAGCCTGTCGATGTCACCGCCTTCGTGCCCGACGATCCGCCCTCGGTCTTCCGCTGGCGCCGGCATGCCCATCGCATCGTGCGTGCCGACGGTCCGGAGCGGATCGCCGACGAATGGTGGCGTCCGCGGCCCGACGGCAGCCGCCCGCCGGCCGGCACCCTGCCGTTGGTGCGTGATTACTACCGAGTCGAGGACGATGACGGCGGCCGCTTCTGGCTGTTCCGCGACGGGCCCTATCAGCTCGCGGCCAATGGCCAGCCGACGGCCCGCTGGTTCCTCCACGGATTCTGCGCCTGAAGGGGAGAGATATGGAGACGACGAGCAAACGGGGCACCACGCTCACCATCCGCGGTCTCGATGGCGCGATCATCGAGCGTCTGAAGAATCATGCGCGCGCCAGGGGCCGCTCTCTCGAAGCCGATCTGCGCGACCTGCTGACCTATGCGTCGGGCCAGCCGCTGGTGCTCGATCCGCTGGAAGAAGCCGATCGCATCGCCGCCATGACACCGCCGGCCGCCATCGCACGGATGGGAGAGGGCCAGTGATCGTCGTCGTCGATCCCGGCGTCGCCATAAAATGGTTCGTCGAGGAGCCTTTGCGGCCGCAGGCACGCTCGCTGCTGGCCAACCGGCACGAGATGATCGCCCCGGACATCCTGATCGCGGGCGTCGCCGAGCTGGCTTGGCAGAAGGCGACGCGCGGCGAGATCACGGCCGAGCAGGCGGAGCCCATCGTGCGTAACATCGCCCTGCCGTCGTTCATCTCGGCCTTCGTCGAGTCGCCGCAGCTGCGCAATCGCGCCCTGGCCATCGCCCTGCAGTGCGGCCGGCCGGTGCATGACTGCTTCTATGCCGCCTGCGCCGAAGCGGCCCAGGCGCCGCTGGTCAGCGCCTGCGAGGATTTCCTCCATGCATTGAAGAGCGAGGGAATCGACGTGCGTGGCATCCCGCTCTCCCGTGTGCACGAACTCGCCCGGCCGTGATCCCATGGATTATGCCGAGCTCCAGGTCACGACCAATTACAGCTTCCTGCGCGGCGGCTCGCATCCGCAGGAGCTGGTGGATCAGGCGATCAAGCTCGGCCACACCGCCATCGGCATCACCGATCGCAACACCCTGGCTGGCGTCGTGCGAGCCTTTGCGGCGTCGCGCGGCGAGAAGAAAGCCGATCCCGACAGGATCAAGCTGCTGGTCGGCAGTCGTCTCGAGACGCGCGATGGCTATTCGCTGCTCGTCTACCCGACCGACCTCGCCGCCTACAAACGCCTGTCCCGCCTGCTGACCCTCGGCAACCGGCGTACCGAGAAGGGGCAGTGCGACATCGGCTTCGATGACCTTGCCGAACATGCCGAAGGCGTGCTGGCGATTGTCCTGCCTCCGCGCAAGCCGGAGGAACCGGTCTTTCGCGGGCAGCTTCAGAAACTCGCAGGGCTGTTCGGGGATCGCTGCTATCTTGCGGCTTCCATGCTCTATCGCGGCGACGACACGCGTCGTATCGCCTTGCTCGACGATATCGCCGACCGGCACGGCATGAAGCTCGTCGCCACCAACGACGTGCACTATCACGTGCCCGAACGGCGCGCCCTGCTGGACGTTGTGACGGCCATCCGGCTGGGCTGCACGGTCGACGATCTGGGCTTCCGTCGCTTCGCCAGCGCCGAACGTCACCTCAAGGAACCGGCCGAGATGGTCCGGCTGTTCCACCGCCATCCGCACGCCATCGCCGCCACGCAGGAGATCGTTCGGCGCTGCACCTTTTCGCTGCGCCAGCTCACCTATCAGTATCCGGTCGTCTACGAAGGCGGCGAGACGCCCATGGACAAGCTCACGCGCCTCACCTGGGAAGGCGCGGCGTGGCGCTATCCCGACGGTGTTCCGGAGGAGGTGGCCAGTAC
Organism: Reyranella sp.; assembly: GCF_965279625.1. Classification (GTDB taxonomy): domain Bacteria; phylum Pseudomonadota; class Alphaproteobacteria; order Reyranellales; family Reyranellaceae; genus Reyranella. Next base: position 1,428,943 of record NZ_OZ257251.1, on the reverse strand, counting down.
GATCCGGAAAGAATTCGAGCTCATCGCGCTGAAGGAAATCGCCCCCTATTTCCTGACGGTGCATGAGATCGTCATGGAGGCGCGCAGACGCGAAATCCTTTGCCAGGGCCGCGGCTCGGCAGCCAATTCCGCGGTCTGCTACTGCCTTGGTATCACCTCAGTGAATCCAAAAGAGACGAAAGTGCTTTTCGAGCGCTTTCTCTCGAATTCCCGGAACGAGCCACCTGACATCGATGTCGATTTCGAGCACGAGCGTCGCGAAGAGATCATCCAGTGGATCTACGAGGAGAAGCATCGCTCGAAAGCCGCCTTGGCCGCCACGGTGATCTCTTTCAGGAGCCGCAGTGCCATCCGTGAGGTCGGCAAGGCGCTCGGCCTGTCGCCCGACACGGTGGGCGTGATGGCCGACACGGTGTGGGGGATGGGCTCGAGTGGTGTGAGGGTCGAGCATGTGCGGGAAGCCGGCCTCGATCCGGTCGATCCGCGCATCATGCTGGCGCTCGAACTCTCGTCTGCCCTGTGCGGATTTCCGCGCCATCTTTCCCAGCATGTCGGCGGCTTTGTGCTCACCCAGGACCGGCTCGACGAGCTGGTGCCGATCCAGAATGCGGCGATGAAGGATCGCACCGTCATCGAGTGGGACAAGGACGATCTCGATGTGCTGAACATTTACAAGGTCGACGTGCTGGCGCTCGGCATGCTGACGGCATTGCGCAAGAGCTTCACGATGATCGAGAAACATTTCGGCAAGAAGCTCGATCTCAACATGCGGCCGGACGACCCAAGTGTCTACGAGATGCTGTGCCGCGCCGACTCGGTCGGTGTCTTCCAGGTCGAGAGCCGGGCACAGATGTCCATGCTCCCGCGCCTGAAACCCAGGGAGTATTACGACCTGGTCGTCGAGGTGGCGATCGTGCGGCCGGGGCCTATCCAGGGCGGCATGGTGCATCCCTATCTGAAGAACCGTGCAAACCCCGGCGCCGTCGTCTATCCGAAGCCGGAACTCGAAGCCGTCTTGAAGAGAACCTTGGGCGTTCCCCTGTTCCAGGAACAGGCGATGCAGATCGCCATCGTCGGCGCGGGCTTCGCCCCGGAGAAGGCCGACGAACTGCGTCGTGCCATGGCGACGTTCCGGCACAACGGCACCATCTACAAGTTCAAGACCCCCTTCATCGATGGCATGGTGGAACGGGGCTACGAACGCGACTTTGCCGAACGCTGCTTCAAGCAGATCGAAGGGTTCGGCGAATACGGTTTTCCGGAAAGCCACGCCGCGAGCTTCGCAATCCTGGTCTACGCCTCGTCCTACGTGAAGCACTACTATCCCGAGGTCTTCGCCGCGGCCCTGATCAATTCCCAGCCGATGGGTTTCTATGCGCCCGCCCAGCTCGTGCGGGACGCACGCGATCATGGCGTCGAGATACTGCCGCCCGACATCAATGCCAGCGACCGGGACTGCACCCTGGAATCGGGGACGAACAATCGCTGCGCCTTGCGTCTCGGCTTGTGCCAGGTCACAGGCCTCTCCAAGGAGGCGGCCGACAGGATGGTCGAACGGCGCGGCGCGGCCCCCTATAGCGATCCTGCCGACCTGTGGCGGCGTGGCGGTCTCAGCAAAAAGCAGATCATCGCCCTGGCCCGCGCCGATGCCTTCGCGTCGCTGAGCCTCACGCGCCGCGACGTGTTGTGGGCCGTGCGCGGCTTTGCGGATGGGCGGCTGCCCCTGCTCGACACCCAACCGCGGGTGCGCGACCTGGAACCTGCCGTCATCCTGCCCGGTCTCACGATGGGCGAGCAGGTGGTGGACGATTACAGCAGCTTCTCTCTGTCGCTGCGCTCCCATCCGATGCAGCTGCTGCGGCAGACCTTCGCCCAGCAGGGGATTTCCAGTACCGAGGCGCTGGGATCCGCCAGGACCGGCGATGTCCTGACGCTGGCCGGCCTGGTGCTGGTGCGCCAGCGGCCGGGAACGGCTTCCGGCGTGGTGTTCGTCACTCTCGAGGACGAGTTCGGCATCGCCAATCTCGTGGTCTGGCCCACGGTGTTCGAAGCGTATCGCCGCGTCGTGATGGGCGCGCGCATGGTGGGGGTGCGAGGACGTATCCAGTGCGAAGGCGATGAACCGTACAAGGTGATCCACCTTGTCGCCGAGGAGATCTGGGACCTGTCGACCGAACTCGATTCTATTTCCGAGCTCGACCTGTTTCACCTGACCCACCCTCGGGGCGATGAGGTTCGCAGCGATCCGGGAGACCGCCGCGTGAAGGTCGCGGAAGCCAATGCCACGCGCCATCGTTCCAGCAGGAATGTGCCGGCCAAGCCAACCGCCAAGCCCGATTACGATCGCAGCCGCATCGTCCTCGACCGCCCCAAGATTCGCATCCATAGTCGGGACTTCCACTGACGCTGGCTGCCGCTTCCTTGCGCACGATTTCGATCTTCGTCCTCGCCCTGGCGTGCGCTACGCCCGCAGCCGCCCAGGCGCTGGAAGATTGTCCCTCCTATGTGCCGAGCATCCTCGAAACCTGGATCGCTTCCCCTGATCTCAGGCTCGCGGCCTATGGCTACACCTGTCGCATGATCAACATCGACAGGACGCTGAGCCAGGCGATGCGCGAGGGCGTGCAGGCCAACGACAGTTCGACCTGGATCGAAACCTATCGACGGACCCTCGAACGGGTCCGCGAGGCCAGCGCCCTCAACCGCCGCTGGGCCGGCGCCGAGGCCACGCGCAACCTCGCCGTCCTCACGCGTCTCGAAGTGAAATACCGCCGGCTCGCCGAGCCCTGACAGCCGCGTGCGCTAGGCGCCGCGGCCTTTCTCGAAGCCGGCGAGGACCTGGACCAGGTTGCGGCCGAGATCGTCGCCGAGATAACCGCCTTCCTGGACCAGGACCGTCGGCAGGCCCATGCGCGCGATCTTCTCGGCCATGGCATGGAAGCCGGCGCCGGTGACCTTGAGGCCCTGCAGCGGATCGCTTTCGCTGGCGTCGAGGCCCAGCGCCACGACCAGCGCGGTCGGCTGGAATTCGCGGATGCGCGCGAGGGCCTTGTCTCCGGCCTCGAGCCAGGGCGCGTCGGGCGAGCCGAGCGGCAAGGGCAGGTTGAGATTGAAGCCCTGACCCTTGCCCGCGCCGTGCTCCTGCGCGTGGCCCCAGAAGAAGGGGTAGTAATGGTCGGGATCGGCGTGGATCGAGACGGTGAGCACGTCGTCGCGCTCGTAGAAGATGCCCTGCGTGCCGTTGCCGTGATGCACGTCGACATCGAGGATCGCCACGCGCTGATGCGCGGCCCGCAGTCGCTGCGCGGCCACGGCGGTGTTGTTCAGGAAGCAGAAGCCGCCCGCCATGTCGGCATAGGCGTGATGGCCCGGCGGCCGGCAGAGCGCGTAGCCGTGATCTTCGCCCGCCAGCACCATGTCGGCGACCGTGGCGGCGACCTCGGTGGCGGCGAGGGCCGCGTCCCAGGTGTGCGGCCCGATCGGGCAGCCGGTGTCGACCTGATGCCAGCCGGCACGGCCGGCCAGGGCCTTCGGGTAGGAGGCATGCGCGCGCGCGGGGTGGACGTTGGGCACGACCTCCGGCCCCGCACCCGGCAGCTTCGCCCATTCGCGCGCGGCGATCTGCAGGAAGTCGAGGTACTCCGGCGTATGCACGGTGGCCGCCGGCGCCGGACCGTATGATCCGGGAGCCAGGATCGTGTGGCCCGCTTCCGTCGCGGCGGCCAGCAGGCGGGTCGCGCGTTCGGGCTGCTCGGCGCTGCGCTGCTTGGTTCCCCGCACCACGAAATGCTGCGGGTCGTGCTGGGCGTGCTTCTCGGAATAGACGATCTTCACGGTTGGACCTCAGCTCGTCGCGATGGCCTTCGCCGTCTTCAGGGCGGCGATCTCATCATCGCTATAGCCCACCTCGCGCATGATCTCGACCGTGTGTTCGCCGATGCCGGGCGACTTCTGCCGTGTCTCGACCGGCGCGCCCGACAGCTTGATCGGGTTGGCGGCCGACTTCACCGGGCCGATGCCGGGATAGTCGATCTCCAGCACGCTGCCGCGCGCCCTGGCATGGTCACTCGCAATCACGTCGCTCACCTTGTAGGCGGCGGAGCAGGGCATGCCGGCGGGGATCAGCTTTTCGAGCAGCTCGTCGGCGGTGTGCTCCAGGAAATAGGCCTCGATCATCCCTTCGAGGAGCGCCCGATGGGCGACGCGGCCGGCATTGGTCTTAAAGCGCTCGTCGTCGAGCCAGTCCTTCCTGCCGAGCGCGCTGCAGAACAGGCGCCAGAAGGCATCGTTGGTGCCGGCCACGAACACCGGCTGTGTCTTTGTCGGGAAGACGCGTAGCGGGCAGAGGATCGTGTTCGAGGTCCCCATGCGCTCGGGATTCTCGCCGGTGAGCCCGTGATTGGTGATCCAGTGGCTCATCATGTGCATGCCGACATCGAACAGCGACAGGTCGAGGCGCTGGCCCTTGCCGGTCTTGATCCGGTGCAGCAGAGCGAAGGCGATGCCGCCGGCGCAGGCGAGACCGGTCGAATAATCGATGGGCGCGGTGCCGACGCGGCACATCTCGCCCTGGTAGGGGCCGGTGGCATCCATCAGGCCGATCTCGGCCTGGATGCAGGGATCGTAGCCGGCGCGAGGCGAGTAGGGGCCGGTCTGGCCGTAGCCCGAGATCGAGGCATAGACGGTCTGCGGATTGACCTTCGAGACCACGTCCCAGCCGAAGCCCAGCTTGTCGATCACGCCCGGCGTGAAGGCTTCCATGAACACGTCGGCCTTCTTCACCAGCCGCATCAGCACGTCCTTGCCGCCCTCGCTGCGCAGGTCGATCGCCAGGCCGCGCTTGTTGCGGTTCATCGACGGCACCCAGGCGCCGCCGAAATGCGGCCGGAAATGCTCGCCGTTCAGCGGCTCGACCTTGATCACGTCGGCGCCCATGTCGCCCAGGATCTGGCCAGCCGTGGGACCGGCGATGACCTGAGTCAGGTCGAGAACGAGCGTATCGGACAGCGGAAGCATGCGGTTACACATCCAATGTTGTGAGGTTCGAGCAATAGCGGCGCGCAACCGATCCGGCTAGCACCGGCCTAAGCGCCCAGCAGGCGTCTGGCCAGCAGGGCACGCATATCGCGACGACCGTCCGCGATGAGGAACACAACGACCTCTCGCTCATAGACGCGATAGACGATGCGGTATGGTTTGAAATGGATTTCCCGGAAGCTGCGGTTGCCCAAAGTCAGAAGCTCCCGCGGATATGGTCCGCGGTCCGGCAAGCTGGCGAGCGACGCGAGAGCTTCCTCGATTCGATTGGCGACGTGCTCGGCTTTTTCCGGCAAGTCGTGGAGCGCGATGTAGCGGGCAATGTCGTCGAGATCGAGAAGCGCCTGCTCGGTCAATGTCACCGTGTAGCGCTTCATTCCCCCGCTCTTGTCCGCTTGATTCGGTCGCGGAACCGTCGCATCGCCTTCGCGGCGGGCACCGTCTTGCCTTCTCTGACCTCTTGCTCGCCCAGCGCAAGGATCTTGAGGAGCGCAAGTGTCTCCTGCGTCTCCTCGTAACTGGCGATGTCCTGAATGACAGCGGTCGCTTCGCCATTCTGTGTGATGATCATCGGCTCGCCGCTTTCGGCGAGGCCGCGCACGACCTCGGCAGCGTTCGCCTTGAGGTAGCTGATGGGCTTGATCCGGGTGGAGTACTTCATGCTAGGGTCCTCCTGATCCTGGACTGAATTTAGTCCGTTAACGGCCTGCTGACAACGGAGTCACCATGACCACCGCCGACCGCCCCAATCTTCGCGTAGATCACGACCGGCTGTGGTCGAGCCTGATGGAACTGGGTCAGATCGGCGGCACGGAGAAGGGTGGCGTCTGCCGAATCGCACTCACCGATCTCGACCGACAGGGCCGCGATCTCTTCGTGCGCTGGGCCAAGGAGGCGGGCTGCACCATCAAGGTCGACCAGCTGGGCAACGTCTTCGCCCGTCGCGAGGGCCGCGATCCGGCCAGGCCGCCGGTGATGACCGGATCCCATCTCGACACCCAGCCGACCGGCGGCAAGTTCGACGGCGCCTATGGCGTGATGGCGGGACTCGAAGTCCTGCGCGTGCTGCATGATTCGAACTACGTCACCGAGGCGCCGATCGAAGTCGCCGTATGGACCAACGAAGAAGGCTGCCGCTTCGCGCCGGCGATGGTGGCGTCGGGCGTGTTCGGCGGCGCCTTCACGCTGGAGCATGCTCTGTCGATCAAGGACCGCGACGGCGTGACCTTCGGCGAGGCGCTGAAGCAGATCGGCTACGACGGCAAGGAGCCGGTTGGTGGCCGGCCGGTCGGCGCCTTCTTCGAGGCCCATATCGAGCAGGGCCCGATCCTGGAGCGCGAAAAGAAGACGATCGGTGTCGTCACGGGCGCGCAGGGCCAGCGCTGGTACGAGATCAGCTGGACGGGGATGGAGAGCCATGCCGGCACGACGCCCATGGAAGGCCGCCGCGATGCGTTGGTCGGTGCCGCCGAGCTGATCGTGGAGTGCCGTCGCATCGGCAACCGCCCCAATGGGCGATCGACCATCGGCGTTATCGACAGTCTCCCGCAGGCGCGCAACACCATCCCGGGCCGCGTCTTCATGACGGTCGACTTCCGCCATCCCGATGACGGCGAGCTGACGAAGATGGATGCCGAGATGCGCGCCGCCGCCGCCGAGATCGCCAAGCGCCACCGCCTCGAGGTGAAGATCGAGCAGATCTGGTATTTCCCGCCGTCGCCGTTCGCGAAGGAGCTGGTCGATGCGGTGCGCCGCGGTGCCGAGCAGGCGGGTTATCCGCACATGGATATCGTGAGCGGTGCCGGCCACGACGCCTGCTATGTCAGCCGTGTCGCGCCGACGGCGATGGTGTTCGTGCCCTGCAAGGACGGTGTCAGCCACAACGAGATCGAGGACGCCAGCAAGAGCGACGTCGGCGCCGGCGCACAGATCCTGCTGCAGGCGATGGTCGAGCGCGCGAATGCTTGATCTGGCGCACGGCATGCAATCGAACAACCCTGTCATCCCGAGCGCAGCGAGGGACCTTTCGTGGCGCCAACCAAAGGTCCCTCGCCTGCGGCTCGGGATGACAATGGTTTCGCGTTCGACAGGCATGCGCCCATGAAAACCGGCGGTCTTGTTTCCGTCGCGGCCGCCGCTCTGGTCGCGACGATCGCGGGCGTGGGCGGCACCTTGCCGGTCGTGCTGGCCGCTGCGCAGGCGGTGGGCGCGACGCCCGATCAGGCCAGTTCCTGGGTCTCGGGGCTCGGCCTCGCCACGGCGGCGAGCGCGCTGCTGCTCAGCGTGCGGTACCGCATGCCGATCATCACCGCCTGGTCGACGCCGGGCGCAGCGCTGATCGCCTCGACGTCCGGCGTGCCGAGCTTCGCGGCGGCGGTCGGCGCCTTCGTGCTGGCGGCGCTTCTGATCCTGCTGACCGCCGCGGTGAAGCCGCTCGGCCGGCTGATCGGGAAGATTCCGCCCAGCATTGCCGCGGCCATGCTGGCGGGCATCCTGCTGCGCCTCGTCATGGCGATGGTGGAGCATGTGCCCTCCGCGCCGCTACTGGTCCTGCCGTTGATCGCGTTGTTCCTGGTGGCGCGCGTCTTCTTTCCGGCTCTGGCCTCGCTGATCGTGCTGGCGGGCGGTGCGCTGCTCGCCTGGTCGCTCGGCCTCGTGAAGCCGCTGCCGTCGCTCGGCCTCTCGACCCTAGTCGTCACCGCTCCGGCATGGGACGTGGCGACGCTCGTTGGTCTCGGCGTGCCGCTCTATCTCGTCACCATGGCGTCGCAGAACCTGCCGGGCTTCGCGGTGCTGCGCGGCTCGGGCTACCCGCCGCCGACGCAGCCCATCCTGGCGGTGACGGGTGCGGCATCGCTGGGCACGGCGTTCCTGGGCGCCCACACGTCGAACCTTGCCGCGATCTCGGCGGCGCTATGCACCGGCCCCGACGCCCATCCCGATCCGGCGCAGCGCTGGAAGGCAGGGCCGTTCTATGCCTTGTTCTGGGGCGTGATCGCCCTGTTCGGGACCTCGCTGGTCGGGCTGTTCGGCGCGCTGCCACCGGCGCTGCTGGCCACCGTCGCCGGCACGGCGCTGCTGGGCTCGATGGCCGGCGCACTGGGGATCGCTCTGGCCGGCGACCAGGACCGTCTCGCTGCGGCGGGCACGCTGGCGGTCACCGTCTCGGGCGTCACGCTGATGGGCGTCGGCTCGGCCTTCTGGGGCCTCGTCTTCGGGCTGCTGATCCTCGGGGTCGACCGCCTCACGAAGGCGAAGCGCTAGCAGGCTGCTGAACGGGTTTTTGCAGGTACCAGACGGCCAGCGTCGACCCGTAAACGGTACCAGGATACCCCGTTCTGGGGTGCGACTCTCGTTTCGTCTGTTTCGTTTATTTCGTTTGTTGCGTTTGCGCTCCCGGGCAATGCCCGTCCGGGAAGCGTGCGGCATAGGCTTCGAGCGGCAGGTCGAGGGCGCGGCAGAGGAAGCTGATCGTGTGGTAGTAGCCCACCAGCGCGATCACTTCGATTATCTGCGCCTCGTCGAAGTGGGCGGCGAGGGCGCTCCATGCCGTGTCGCCGATCGTGCGGCGGTCGACCAGATCGTCGACGGTGGCCAGCAGCACCCGTTCGTCGGCCGACCAGCAGGCGGCATCGGCCGGACCGTGGACTGTCGCGGCGATCCTTTCCGCGTCGAAGCCGACCTTTTCCGCGAAGAAGGCGATGTGGACGCCCCATTCATACTCGGCCCCAAGCCGTGCCGTCGTGCGATCGATCACGACCTCGCGCTGGCGCAGCGAGAGCGCACCCTTCTCGAGCAGACCGCCAGCAAACATCTTCCCGAAGACGCGCGGGTTCCGCGCCATCGTCCGGAACAGGACCAGCGGCGCCACGCCCGGGGGCATGGTGCGCGCCAGAGCGACTGCAATCTCGGGCGGGTAGGGCTCTTCGGCGGGAGCGATGCGGGGCATGGAAGGTCTCCAGGCGGGTTGCTACATATTCCGTAGCAACGGGAAATGTGTACCGCTACAGAAAATGTAGTAACGGAGTGTAATAGATGGTGAAGCGCGTGCGCGGCTCGACGACCGGCCGCCCGATCATGGCGCTGCTCGACCTGCTGGGCCGGCGCTGGACCCTGCGCATCGTCTGGGAGCTGCGCGAGGAGCCCAGGCGGTTCCGCGAGCTGCAGGATCTAATTGGCGCCAGCCCGACCATCGTGAACACACGGCTCGCCGAATTGCGCGAGGCGAAGCTGGTCGAACTCGACCAGGCGGTTGGCTACCGGCTCACGGCGCTGGGCAACGAGTTGCTGCGGCTGTTCCTGCCGCTGCACGTCTGGTCGGAGAAGTGGGCGAAGGCGACGGCCTAGCCTTCGCCCTCTCTACTTCAGGAAGGGATTGTCGCTGCCGCGGCCCTTGCGGCGGGGCGGGAAACTCTCGGCGAGATAGTCGAGGATCTCCGAGCGCTCCTCGGCCTTGATCGGCGGCATGCGATGCTTCTCCAGCATCAGATCGATGGTCGAATCCCAGAGGTCGCGCGTCAGCCCCTGCGCCTTGATCAGCGCGACGCCGTGGCAGGCCGTGCACGTATAGAACGTCAGCTCGCGGTTCTTGCCCTCGGGCAGGTCCTCGACCTTGTCGTTGTGCGGCGGCGGCTTGCCCTTGTCGGGGTCGACAGCGGCTGGTGCCACCGCCGCCACCTTGGGCGCCGGCGGCACGTAGACATACTTGTCCCTGTGCAGCTCGCCGGCGCGATCGAAGGCGAGCAGCACGAACGTCGCCGTCAGGCCGAGGACGGCGGCGTGTATCACATTGACCTTGCTCAAGATTCGACGAGCACGCGGATGCGGTTGATCGGATTGGCGCCGTAGCCTTGCGGGTTCCAGTTGGCGGCCTGGAAGGGCTGGGTCACGCCCTTGCTGTCGGTCGCCTTGGCCCAGACCTCGTAGTAGCCCGTGGTCGGCAGCTCGACCGAGGCGCTGAAGTTCTGCCAGGCATACTTGTTGGCCGGCGCGTCGACCTTCGCGGGCTTCCACGTGACACCGTAGTCGGTCGAGATGTCGACGGTCTTGATGTCGAAGTCGCCGGCCCAGGCATGGCCGCGCAGGTCGAGCTTGCGCGAGGTGAGGCGCGTGCCGTCGGCGGGGAAGGTGATGACCGAGCGGACGGGCATCGATTCCAGGATCGCCATGTCCTTGTCGTTGCCCTTGCTGCCGGGGACGATCGGCGTCTTCGGCACCCGGTAGGAGAAACCGCCCATGCCGGGACCGTCATGTTCCTTGTCGCGGATCCAGATCCGGTTCAGCCACTTGGTCGACACCGAGGCGGGCCAGCCCGGGACCACGAGGCGCACTGGCGCGCCATGGATCAGCGGCAGGTCCTGGCCGTTGAGCTTGAAGGCGATCAGCGTGTGTTCCTCCATCGCCTTGGCGATCGGCACGCCGCGCGAGATGGTGGGCTTGTCGGTTTCGCCGGCCAGGGTCGGATCGGCGCCATAGGCACCGGTATAGACGGCGGACGGCTTCAGGCCGGCGGCCTTCAGCACGTCGGCCAGACGCACGCCGGTCCACATCGGACAGCCCGCGCCGCCGTTGGTCCACTGGTTGCCGCGCGCCTCGGGGGAGAAGAAGGAGCGGCCGTTGCCGCCGCATTCCAGCATCAGCTGGTAGGTGACGGCGGGAAACCTGGTCATCAGGTCGCCGACCGTGATCTCCAGCGGCGTGTTGACCTCGCCGTCGATCTTGACCTTCCACGCCTTGGGATCGCCCGTGATGTCGGGCACCTGTCCGTTGTTGCGGATGAAGAGCTTGTTGGTCGGGGTGACGTTGTCGTCGAGCAGATCGGCCTGCGTCTCGGCGACGAGCGGCTTGTCACCCAGCACAGCGAGCTTCGCCTTGCCGTCCATTTCCAGCAGCTTCGGCCCCTTGGCGGCCGCCGGGGCGCCCTGCGCCTGAGCCGCGCCGCCACCGGGCAGAGAAGCACCCAGAGATGCACCGACAGTGGCCATACCGACCCCCTTCAGCACATTACGGCGTGACGCCTTGGACGTTCCGGAACGTAGCATTTTTTCCTCCCTGAGGAGGTTTTCTTAGCTCAAACTTTCTGCCGCGTCAGCCATCCCGACAGGATCAGGGCACAGGCCGCGACCGTGACGATGATGGTGGCGAGCACGTTGATCTGGGGATCGACGCCCAGACGCACGCTGGAATAGACGCGCATCGGCAGGGTCTGCGACTGCGCACCGGCAACGAACTGGGTCAGGATCAGATCGTCCAGCGACAAGGTGAAGGCGAGCAGCCAGCCCGAGCCGACGGCCGGCGCGATCAGCGGTAGGGTGATGGTGCGGAAGGTCACCCAGGGCGTGGCGCCGAGATCCATCGCCGCCTCTTCCAGCGCGCGGTCGAAGTCGGAGAGACGGGCCTGCACGACGATCGCCACGAAGGCGATCGAGAAGGTCGTGTGGGCGATTGCGATGGTAAGGAAGCCGCGGTCCGGGCCACCGAAGAGCCTTTCCGAGCCGACGAACAGCAGCAGCATCGAGATGCCCATGACGACTTCCGGCATCACCATGGGCGCCACCACGAGGCTGCCGAACAGGGTGCGCCCGGGAAAGCGCGGTGCGCGCACCAGCGCGTAGCCGGCGGCGAGCCCGAGCAGGGCCGCGCCGGTCGCGCTGACCAGCGCGATGCGCAGCGACAGCCACGCGGCCTGCAGCATCGCCTCGTTGGCGAACAGCGCGTGCCACCATTTCAGCGAAAAGCCCGACCAGACGGTGACGAGGCGCGAGTCGTTGAACGAATAGACGATCACCAGCGCGATCGGCAGGTAGAGGAACGCGTAGCCGAAGGCCAGCATGCCGAAGGCGAAGCGGGCGCGGCCCCTCATGCGCGGCCCCTCATGCAAAGACGCTCATGTGCGCCGCTCCAGGCTGCGTGACTGGTTGCGCTGGAAGAGCGCGATCGGGCCGACCAGCAGCACCAGCAGGCAGACCGCGACCGCCGAGGCCAGCGGCCAGTCGCCGTTGGTGAAGAACTCGTCCCACAGGACCTTGCCGATCATCAGCGTCTCGGTGCCGCCCAGCAGGTCGGGGATCACGAATTCGCCGACCGCCGGGATGAACACCAGCAGGCAGCCGGCGACGATGCCGGGCAGAGACAGCGGCAGGGTGACGGTCAGGAAAGTCGCGAAGGGCCTTGCGCCAAGATCGGCCGCGGCTTCGAGCAGGCTGTCGTCGAGCTTCTCCAGGGTGGCGTAGAGCGGCAGCACCATGAAGGGCAGGTAGGCGTAGACGATGCCGAGATGGACCGCCCATTCGGTACCGAGGATGGTACCGGGGTTCGACGCGAGGCCGGTCCAGCGCAGGAACTGCTCGATCAGGCCGTTGTCGGCCAGCAGGCCCATCCAGGCATAGATGCGGATCAGGAACGAGGTCCAGAAGGGCAGGACGACCAGCATCAGCAGCAGCGGACGCCGGTTGGGCGCGGCGCGTGCGATGGCATAGGCCATGGGATAGCCCAGCAGCAGCGCGACCAGGGTCGAGGTCGCGGCGATGCGCAGGGAGGAGAGCCAGGCCGCCAGATAGAGATCGTCGGAGAAGAGGAGCGCGAAGCTCTTGAAGCTGAGGCCCAGGTCGACCGGCGGCACCGAGTCGGGCGCGTAGGTCCCCAGCGAGATGGCCAGCACCAGGAGGCAGGGCAGCAGGAAGAAGATCCCGAGCCACAGGAACGGGAGCCCGATGACGAAGCGCATCGCCTAGGCCTCCAGCCTCTGGCCGGCCTCGTCGGCCCAGCCCAGCCAGACGGGCTGGCCGCGCGCGAAGGCTTCGCCGGCGCTCCGGCTGGTGTTGGTCGTCGAGACGGTCATCATGCCGTGGCCGTCGGTCTCGACGCGATAGAGCGAGCGGTCGCCCTCATAGGCGATGTCGACGATCCGGCCGGCAACGGTCTGCGGCAGGGCGGGCCGGTCGGCTGAGAGCGTGATCTTCTCCGGGCGCAGCGCGATCCAGCCCCCACAGGGCGAGTCGAGGATGTTGGCGATGCCGATGAAGTCGGCCACGAAGCGCGAGGCCGGGTGCTCGTAGACCTCGTGCGGCGTGCCGATCTGGGCGATGCGGCCGGCGTTCATCACGGCCAGCCGCGTCGCCATGGACATCGCCTCTTCCTGGTCGTGGGTCACCATGACGAAGGTGAGGCCGAGCTGCTCCTGCAGGCGCACCATCTCGAAGCGCGTGCCCTCGCGCAGCTTGCGGTCGAGCGCGGCCAGCGGCTCGTCGAGCAGCAGCAGCTTGGGCCGCTTCACCAGCGCCCGCGCCAGCGCCACCCGCTGACGCTGGCCGCCGGAAAGCTGCGACGGCTTGCGCTTCGCATGGTCCTGCAAATGCACAAGCGTCAGGATCTCCGCCACCCGCGCGGCGATCTCGGGCGCCTTCACCCCGTCGCGGCGCAGCCCGTATCCCACGTTGGCCGCCACATCCATGTGCGGGAACAGGGCGTAGGACTGGAACATCATGTTCACCGGCCGCCGGTAGGGCGGCACGTCGGTCATGTCCTGGCCGTCGATGAACAGCCGTCCTTCGTCGGGCGTCTCGAAGCCGGCCAGCATGCGCAGCAGGGTGGTCTTGCCGCAGCCCGAGCCGCCCAGCAGCGCGAACAGCTCGCCGCGCGCGATCTCGAGATCGACGCGGTCTACGGCGACGATCGGCCCGAAGCGTCTGGTCAGTCCCTCGATGCGTACGATCGGTCCTGAATCCAATTCAACGACCCGTCTTGATGGTCGTCCACAGCCGCGTGCGCTCGCGGACCTGCTCCCCGGTGCCGGCGGTGATGGTGTAGAACTTCGCGCGCACCTCGGCTGGCGGATAGATCAGCGGGTTCTCCGAGATGTCCTTGGGCAGCAGCGTGAAGGCGGCCTTGTTGCCGTTGGCGTAGCCGGTGAGTTCGGTCGAGGCCGCTGCGACCTTGGCCTCCAGCATGAAGTCGAGGAAGCGATAGGCATTGGCCGGGTTGGGCGCGTCCTTCGGAATCGCGACCACGTCGATCCAGAGCTGCGAGCCTTCCTTCGGGATCGAATACTCGATGTCGACCTTGCTGGCGGCCTTGGCGCCGCGATCGCGCGCCTGAAAGATGTCGCCGGAAAAGCCGAAGGCGAGGCAGATGTTCCCGCCGGCCAGCGCGTTGATGTACTCCGACGAATGGAACTTGCGGACGTAGGGCCGCACCGCCTTCACGACGTCGGCGGCTTTGGCGAGATCCTCGGGCTTCTTCGAATCGGGATCGAGGCCGAGATACTTGAGCGCCGCCGGCAGCACGTCGGTGGCGCTGTCGAGCAGCATGACGCCGCAATCCTGGAACTTCGAGACGACCGCCGGATCGAAGATCATGCGCAGCGAATCGACCGGTGCATCGGGCAGGCGCTTTTTGATTTCGGCGACGTTGTAGCCGATGCCCGTCGTGCCCCACATCCACGGCACGCCATGGGCGTTGCCCGGATCGTACTTGGCCAAGGCCGTCATGATCTCGGGATCGAGGTTCTTCCAGTTCTTCAGCTTCGCCTTGTCGAGGGGCAGGAAGATGTTGGCCTGGAGCTGGCGCACGAAGAACGGCGAGGCCGTCGGCACGACGATGTCGTAGCCGGATTTGCCGGTGCGCAGCTTGGCGTCGAGGATCTCGTTGCTGTCGTAGGTCGTGTAGTTGACCTTGATGCCGGTATCCTTGGCGAAGTCCTTGACCTGGTCTTCGGCAATGTAATCCGACCAGTTGTAGACGTTGACCGAGCCCTGTGCGGTGGCGGGACCGGCAGCGGCGAGGATGAGCAACGAGGCAACGGCAAGCAGACGCATCGGCAACTCCGCAGGATCAAACGCCAAGATACCTGTGCTGCAGGTCCTTGTCCCCGGCCAGGGCCTGGGACGAGCCGACCCAGACGACCCGGCCCTTCTCGACGATGTGGTGGCGGTCGGCCAGCGGGATCAGGGCCGACACGTTCTTGTCGATGACCAGGATCGCCTGACCATCGTTCTTCAGCCGGCCGAGGCAGGACCAGATTTCCTGCCGGATCAGCGGTGCTAGCCCCTCGGTCGCTTCGTCGAGGATCAGGAGCTTGGGGTTGGTCATCAGGGCGCGTCCGATCGCCAGCATCTGCTGCTCGCCGCCCGAGAGCTGGTTGCCCATGTTGCGCTGGCGCTCGGCCAGTCGCGGGAAGAACTCGAAGACCCGCGCGATGGTCCACGGGCTTGGCCGCGCCGTGCGGTTGGCGCTGGCGGCCAAAAGGTTCTCGCGCACCGAGAGGTTGGGGAAGATCTGGCGTCCCTCGGGCACCAGCCCGAGGCCGAGCCGGGCGATGCGGAAGGCGGGCAGCCCCTCGACCCGGACGCCCTCGAACTCGACCGCGCCGCGGCGCGCCGGCAGCAGGCCCATAATCGTGTGCACGGTGGTCGTCTTGCCCATGCCGTTGCGGCCCATCAGGGTCACGACCTCGCCGGCATCGACGCGCAGTTCCATGCCGAACAGCGCCTGGCTGGGACCGTAGAAGGCGTCGAGTTCGCGGACCTTCAGCATCAGGCCATCTCCTCGCCGAGATAGGCCTGGCGTACGTCCTTGTTCGCCCGGATCTGATCGGGCGTGCCGCTGGCAATAGCGCGGCCATAGACCAGGACGGTGATGCGGTCGGCGAGCTGGAACACCGCGTCCATGTCGTGCTCGATCAGCAGCATGGCGTGCTTCTGCTTCAGCGCCTGGAGGAAGCCGATCAGCCGCTGGCTCTCCTCGACGCCCATGCCGGCCATCGGCTCATCGAGCAGCAGCAGGCGCGGATCGCCGGCCAGCGCCATGGCGATCTCGAGCTGGCGTTGCTCGCCGTGGCTAAGGGACGCGGCGAGGGTGTCGGCGCGCTCGCCCAGCCCGACCTCTTCGAGCAGGCGGCGGGCGGGGCCGCGCAGCCTCTCGTCTTGGCGGGCATCGACCAGGAAGCGGAAGGAGTGGCCGGCATGGCCCTGCACCGCGAGGGCCACGTTCTCCAGCGCCGTGAACTCGCGCAGCACTGAGGTGATCTGGAAGGAGCGGCCGAGCCCCAGCCGCACACGCGCATGGGTCGGCAGGCGGGTGACGTCGCGACCGGCGAAATGGATGGCACCGGAATCGGGAGCGACCACGCCGGTGAGCTGATGGATCAGGGTGGTCTTGCCGGCGCCGTTCGGGCCGATCAGCGCGTGAATCTCGCCCGGCCGGACGTCGATCGACACATTGTCGGTGGCCAGCAGGCCGCCATAGCGCTTCACGAGCCCCTCGGTGCGCAGCAGGGGGTCAGTCATGGCGGCGCCCCAGCAAGGAATCGATGCCGCCGCGCGCGTAGAGCGCGATCAGGACCAGCAGCGGGCCGAACACGATCATCCAATATTCGCCCCATCCCTTGTGGGCGAGGTTGAGGATCGGCGGCAGCGCCTCCTCCAGCACGAAGAAGGCGATGGTGCCGTAGAGCGGGCCGAACAGCGTGCCCATGCCGCCCAGCACGACGATGACGATCAAGTCGCCCGACTTCATCCACGACATCATCGCGGGCGAAATGTAGGCACCCTCGTTGGCGAGCAGGATGCCGGCGAGGCCGCCGAACGCGCCGGAGATCGTGAACGCCGCCAGCCGGTAGCGGAACACCGGGAAGCCCAGCGCGGTCATGCGAAGCTCGTTCGACTTGGCGCCGCGGATCACCAGGCCGAAGCGGGAGTTGGCGTAGCGGCCGCAGAACCACAGGCTGGCGCAGAGAAGGGCGAAGCACAGCCAGTAGAAGTTCGCCTTGTCGCGCAGGTCGATCAGGCCGGGGAAGCGGCTGCGGCTGATGTTGAGCCCGTCGTCTCCGCCATAGGCTTCGAGCCCGCTGCCCACATAGTAGACGAGCTGGGCGAAGGCGAGCGTGATCATGATGAAGTAGAGGCCGCGGGTTCGCAGCGACAGCGCGCCGATCACGACGGCCCAGGCGGTGGCCGCGAGCAGGGCGACGGGCCACTGGATCCAGCCGCTGGAGATACCGTGGGCGGACAGGATGCCGACCGCATAGCCGCCGATGCCGAAGAACATCGCATGGCCAAAGCTGACCAGCCCGCCATAGCCCAGGATCATGTTGAGGCTGACCGCGGCGATCGACCAGATGACGATGCGCGTGCCGATCGACAGGAGATAGCGCTGGTCGAAGGCCTGGGTGAGCAGCGGCAGGGCTGCCAGCACCACGAGGATCAGGGCCGTCGCGATCCCGCGCGGCGTGCGGAGAGCGGCCATCATGTGCGCTGGCCGAACAGGCCGGTCGGTCGCCACACCAGCACCACGGCCATCAGCACGTAGACCATCACCTGGGAGATGGCGGGCGCGGCGCTCGAGGCGGCGCTGGAGCTCATGAAGGTCTTGAGGATGTCGGGCAGGAAGGCGCGGCCCACGATGTCGATCTGGCCGACCACCATGGCGGCGATGAAGGCGCCCTTGATCGAGCCGATGCCGCCGATGACGATGATCACGAGGGCCAGGATCAGGATGTCGTCACCCATGCCGATCCGCACCGAGGCGATAGGGGCGGACATCAGCCCGGCCAGGCCCGCGAACACCGCGCCGAGGCCGAAGACCAGGCTGAACAGGAGCTCGATGTTGACGCCCAGCGCGCCGATCATGCGGCGGTTCGAGGCGCCGGCGCGGATCAGCATGCCGAGCCGCGTGCGCGCCACCAGCCAGGCCAGCAGGATCGCCACGAGCGCGCCCACCACGATGATGGCGAAGCGGTAGGCCGGGTAGGGCACGCCCGGCAGGATCTCGATGGTGCGGTTCAGGAAGCCCGGCACCGCGATGCTCTTGCCGGCGGGGCCCCAGAGCGCGCGCACCAGCTCGTTGAAGAAGAGGATCAGGCCGAAGGTCGCCAGCACCTGGGTGAGATGGTCGCGCGCGTAGAGCTTTCGGATCACCACGGCCTCGACGACCACGCCCAGCAGGAAAGTCGCGGGCAGCGCAAGCAGTGCGCCCAGCACGAAGGAATCGGTGACGCCGATCAGGGTCCAGGCGATGTAGGCGCCCATCATGTAGAGCGAGCCGTGCGCCAGGTTGACCAGGTCCATGATGCCCAAGGTCAGGGTCAGGCCGGCGGCGAGCAGGAACATCAGCAGGCCGAGCTGCACGCCGTTCAGCACCTGGAGCAGCAGATAGTCCATCTATTCCGTCACGCTCTCAAACAAAACGGGAGCGCGTTGCCGCGCTCCCAATAGTCTTCCTCCCCATTCAAATGGGGAGGAACATGATCCCTACTTCATCGGGCATTTTTCGGCGAAGGGATCGACCGCGTCCTTAACGGCGGTGGCGATGGTCTTCACCGTCATCATGCCCTGCGGGTCCTTGACCGTTTCTTGGATGTAGAAATTCTCGATCGGGAAGTTGTTGTTGCCGAACTTGAAGTCGCCCCGCACCGACTTGAAGTTGGCCTTCTTCATTTCGGCCCGGACCTTGTCCTTGTTCGACAGGTCACCCTTCAGCGCCTCGGCGGCCGAGGCCATCAGCATGATCGCGTCGTAGCTCTGCGCGCCGTAGTAGGACGGGTAGGTGCCGTGCTTCTTCTTGAAGTCCTCGACGTACTTCTTGTTGGCCTCGTTCGGCAGGTCGTTGACCCATTCCTGGGCGCCCAGCGTGCCCAGAGCGAGGTCACCCTGCTGCGGCAGGGTGATCGCGTCGATCGAGAACACCTGGTAGAGCGGCACCGTCTTGTTGAGGCCCGACTGCGCCCACTGTTTCACGAACTGAACGCCGTGCGCGCCGGGATAGAAGATGAAGATGCCGTCCGGCTTGGCGGCGGCGATCTTGGTCATCTCGGCCGAAAAGTCGAGCTGGTCGGGCCACTTGGTGAAGTCTTCGCTGACGATCTTGCCCTTGTAGGTGCGCTTCACGCCCGCGAGCATGTCCTTGCCGGCGGCGTAGTTGGGGCCGACCAGGTAGAGGCTCTTCACGCCCTTGGTGTTGAGATACTCGCCCATCGCCATCGGCGTCTGGTCGTTCTGCCACGAGGTCGAGAAGAAGTTCTTGTTGCAGAGCTCGCCCGCGATCTGCGAGGGGCCGGCATTGGCCGAGATCAGGATCGTGTCGCCCTCGTCGACCACGGTCTTGTAGGAGGCCAGCAGCACGTTCGACCAGATGTAGCCCGCGATGAAGTTCACCTTGTCCTGCTGGACGAGCTTCTCGGAGCGCGCCTTGCCGACGTCCGGCTTGAACTGGTCGTCCTCGTAGACGATCTCGAAGGGCTTGCCGCCCATCTTGCCGCCGAGATGCTCCTTGGCGAGTTCGACCGAGCGGCGCATGTCCTCGCCGATCGCAGCCTGGGGGCCGGAAAAGGTGCTGACGAAACCAACCTTGATCGGGCTCTGTGCCATCGCCGGCAGGCCGACCGCCATCGCCGCCGCAAGTGTTGCGGTCCCCATCAATTTGTTCTTCATGAGCCGTCGCTCCCTGTTTTCCGTTGGCGGCTATAAAAGCGGAAAATGCAGGGTCCAACAATCGCTTAATGGACGGTCGCCGAGGCTCTCAGCGTAGCGAGGGGCAGGGTTGCCGTGGCGGCGATGTCGGCCGGGGCACCATCGAGGATCGCCCAGGCAAATCCGGTCCCGGCCGCCTCGCGGCAGCTCGCACTCGCCACGATGGTGACCTCGCCGTCGCGCGGCGCGCTTCGGCCGAACTGCTCCAGCCGCGAGGCGACGTTCACCGCTTCGCCGATCGCGGTGTAATCGACCCGGCCGGCAAAGCCGATATTGCCGACCAGCACCGTGCCGGTGTGCAGGCCGATGCGCATGCGGCAGGCGTGCAGGCCACGCGCCCGGCGTTCGATGTTGAATGTCTCGACCTCCTTGGCGACCGCCAGGGCGCCCTGGCAGGCGATCCGGGCGTGGTCGGGGATCGAATCGGGCGCGCCCCAGAAGGCCATGAGCCCGTCGCCGATATACTTGTCGATGGTGCCACCGCTCGCCTCGATGGCCGGGCCGATGCGCGACAGGAGATCGTTCAGGTAGGCCGCCGTTTCGGCGGCCGGACGGTCGCGCGCGTAGGCGCTGTAGCCCTCGAGGTCGCTGAACAGGATGGTGACGGCACGATCCTCGTTGACCGGCAGGCTGCCTTGCTGCGCGGTCAGCCGTGCCACGAGGGCGCGGGGCAGGTAGGTCGCCGAGAGTTCGAGGCCGCGGGCCATGCGTTCGAAGGCATGGTTTGCACGGCTGATCTCGCGTACGCGGCTCCTAGGCAGGGTGGGCACGTTGTCGAGGTCGAGATGTTCGACGGCGCTCGCCGCGCCGGCGAGCGCCAGGATGGGCTCTGCCAGGCGCCTGCCGAGATAGATCGCCGCCAGCCCGGTAAGGATCATCAGCACGCCGCCGGCGATCAGGATGCTGCGCACGATCCAGCGCGCCCACGCCGATTCGCGGCCGGCTTCGTGATAGCCCACGATCAACTCGGCCGGCGCGTAGGCCTCGACGTTGCGCCGTATCCAGGCGAAGGAGCGCTCGCCAACCCAGTTCCAATGGCCTTCGACGCGGGCATCGGGCCGGTCCCATGACAGCGGATTGGGATCGGGCGCCCAGACGGAAGCGAGCACGGGATCGCCGACTTCCTCCAATGTGACCAGACGGGTCTGGCTCCAATGTGACCAGACGGGTCTGGGCGCGGGCATCGCCGTTCAGCGTCTTTGCGAGCTTGGGATGGGCCAGGACCTCGTTTCGGCCGGCCAGGATGAACGGCGTGCGCTCGCCGGTTAGCTCGATCTCTTTCAGGAAGCGCGACAGGTCGGTCGTGCCGATCGCCGCGCCGATGACGCCGCGGAACTCGCCGCGCACGCGCACCGGCACGATGATCGGCAGGATCGGCTCACCCACGACGAACGACCAGACGGGCTCTCCCCAGCCGGGACCGTCCATGGTGCGCGCTCGGTCCAGAAGCGCCTCGGCCCCGCGCACGTTCTCGCGCCGCTCGGGCCGCATGGTCCGGTCGGCGCGGACGAAGCGCGTGGGCTCGCCCTCCACCGGCAGCACGACGAAGCCGACGGTCTGCGGCACCGCCGCCAGCGTGCCCAGCGCGAAGATGCGCCACTGCTCGCGGTCGTCGAAATCGACCTCGCCGCGGGCGATGGCTTCGCTGAGATAGGTGAGCTGGTTCTGCACCGGCCTCAGATGCGCCTCTAGCCGGCGCTCGATCAGGTCGATCGTCACTTCGGCGCGCTGCAGGGAGGAGGCGTCGAGATTGCTCTGCGCGGCCAACCAGGCGACGACGATCACCGGTGCGATGGAGACGAAGACCAGGCCGACCATCAACGCCGGCAACAGGCGCGCGATCGGCCAGCCGGGCGTCTCGGAGTTCTTCGGAAGCACCATGGACGCTCATGCTTCCACGAAGCCGCGACGAAAAAGTGGCGGGCTAGGTGCGAGGCCTACACAATAACTTGATTATCCTGCGGGGCGGTGTCGCGTCCCATCCAGCAGGTCCGGCCTTCGACGCGGGCTTTGAGGGCGAGGGCCGAGAAGCCCTGCCTGGACCAGAAGCGGAGTGCGTCCCTGTTCATGCGGTTGAGGCCGACGTGAAACGACAGTGCGCCGCGCGCGCCCGCCGCTGACAACCAGGTTCCAAGAAGCAACGATCCGACGCCACGCCGCTGCAGGCGGGGCAGCAGGTTCATGTGCAGGTGCGCGGGAAAGCGCGCGACGATCTCGACCGGCGTTGGGGCGGGATGGTGGATCATCGACGCGCGGCGCTGGTCGGCGGTTTGCCTGTCGGGAGGTACGTCGACCGGATCGGCGTAGCGTCGGCGGAGAGGGGGCCACCATTCGCGCTCCAGTCTCTCTTCCCAGGCGGCGGTGTCGACGACACCGGCGACGAAGCCCGCAACGCCGTCACGATCCTCCGCGATCAAGGTGAGGCCGGGTTCGAGCAAGGCATAGGGCGCGATGTAGATGTGCCCCATCATCTTCGAGTCGCGATAGAGGTGCGAGGCATCGCCACCGGCATGACCCGTCGCAAGTGAGATCGCGTAGCAGGCGTCGAGGTCGCCTGCGTTGAAAGGTCGGATCTGCGGAGCGTCGCTCACTGGATCGACGGGAGGAAGTCGGGCTGGAAGCCGCCCTCTCTTGTCGGGACGACCGGCATACACCTAACCCCGCAGCTTGAAGCGCTGGATCTTGCCGGTGGCGGTCTTGGGCAGCTCGGGGACGTATTCGACCCAGCGCGGATACTTGTACGGCGCGAGCGTCTTCTTGCAGTGGGCCATCAGCGCGTCGGTCAGCGCGGCGCCAGCGTCGCCCTGCTGCTTCAGCACGACGATCGCCCTGGGCTTGATGAGACCCTGCTCATCGGCATGGCCGATGACCGCGGCTTCGAGGATCGCGGGGTAGCCCACCAGACAGTTCTCGATCTCGACCGGCGAGCACCAGATGCCGCCGACCTTCAGCATGTCGTCGCTGCGGCCCTCGTAGATGAAATACCCGTCTTCGTCCTCGCGATAGGTATCGCCGGTGTTGAGCCAGCCGTTGACCATCGTCTCGGCCGTCTTCTCGGGCTTGTTCCAGTAATACTTCGCCGCCGACTCCGACTTGATCCACAGGCGGCCGCTTTCGCCCTTCGCTACCGGGTCCCCGTTCTCGTCGAGGATGCGGACCTCGTAACCCGGCACCGGCTTGCCACTGGTCCCTGGCCGAAAATCGTCGAGCCGGTTGCCGATGAAGATGTGGAGCGCCTCGGTCGAACCGATGCCGTCGAGGATGGTCGTGCCGGTCTGTTCCTTCCAGCGGCGGAACATGTCGCCGGGCAGGGCTTCTCCCGCCGAGACGCAGGCGCGCAGGCTGGAGAGGTCGCGCCTGGTGGTTTCGAGGGCGGCGAGCTGCGCGGCATAGAGCGTCGGCACGCCGTAGAAGATCGTAGGCTTGAAGGTCTCGATGTTGGAGAAGGTGGTGTCCGGTGTCGGCCGGCGATCGTCGAGGACGGCAGTGCCGCCGACCCACAGCGGGAAGGTCATGCCGTTGCCGAGGCCATAGGCGAAGAAGAGCTTGGCGGCGGAATAGCTGATGTCCTGCTCGGTGACGCCCAGCACCCGCACGCCATAGAGTTCGCTGGTGACCACCATGTCACGCTGCGCGTGGACCGCGCCCTTGGGACGGCCGGTCGAGCCCGAAGAATAGAGCCAGAAGCAATCATCCTCCGGGGCGGCAAGCCGGGCCTCGAGCGTCGGCGAGGCCTTGCCCATCTCGGCCAGGAAGGCGTCGACCGTCATCGCCTTCGGCGCCTTTTCCGCGAGCTGCTTAAGTGCCGGCTCGATTTCACCGGTGAACTCCGATGAATAGGCGACGAGTCGACAGCCCGAGTCCTCGATCATGTAGGCATAGTCGGATGCCCGCAGCAGGGTGTTGGGCGGTACCGGCACGATGCCCGCCTTGATGGCTCCCCAGAACAGATAGAAGAAGGCCGGACAGTCCTTGACGACCATCAGCAGCCGGTCGCCGGGTTTCAGCCCGAACGCGAGCAGCGCGTTGCCCGTCCGATTCACCCGCTCCGCGAGCGCTGCATAGGTCACCGTCTCTTCACGCGTCAGGATCGCGGCCTTTGCGCCCCGGCCTTCCAGGGGGTGACGGTCGATGAAGGGCACCGCCGCATTGAAGCGGGCTGGGAGTTCGACCGTGTGGGTGGAAGAGAAGGAAATGCCTGACGAAAGCGCCATGTCGGGGACCCGGTGAGGATTCTGAACCTCTTCGATACTGATCAGGCGAGAGTCTCGCAACGCTTCCGACCCGTTCGGCGTTGTCTGGCCGCAAACTCCAGGACGGATCTTCCATGAAGCAAGGCGTCGTTTTTGTTCTCGCTTCCGCAATGTTGCTGACTGCCGTAACTGCGGCACATATCGTCGCCCCGTTGCCTGACGGAGCCCCTTTACGGTCGTCCGCCAAGGCAGCGACGGCTTCCGACCCTGCACCACAGGCCATGAAGCCTGTCGTGGAAACTTCGGGCGTCAGACCGCCCATGGAAGCTCGCCAGGCGCCGGTTCCCCTGCATATGCGAGAACGACCGCCCGTGATCGTCCCCCAAACGGCCGAAGGCGGCGCGGTTGCAATGCCGGCACTGGCGGCCGGGACCGACGTCGAGGGCGGCAGCTTCGCGAAAAGCGCCATCGAGGCGGACGGTTACAGATCGGTGAAGAACCTGGTGGCAGGCTCCGACGGAACCTGGCGAGCCCGTGCCTTGAGAGGACAGGTCGAAGTGGTTCTGACCGTCGACCGAGAGGGCCGCGTCTCGACTGAATAAGTTTTCTCGCAACCTTCTGCGTGCCACTGCGTTGTGTAGTTGCGGCCTTCGACGGCTACAGTAGCCGTCCCTCTCCCCCGAGGGGCTGCAGGAACCCGCCCTGACCATGTCAGGGCGGGTTTTCCTTCTTTCATTCCCCTCAAAAACGAACCCGCCCAGGTTACTGGGCGGGCTCTTTGCGGCATTGGCGACGTATCCTAGAAGCGCAGGGTCACACCGCGATCGGTGGCAACAGACAGGCCATCACCGGCCTTGGCCAATGGTTGAGCCGGAACGGGCCTGATGCTTATGGAGGCGGCAGGCGCTCCCTGCCGAACCAGCTCCTGCTTGACCGCGTTGGCATAGTCGGCACGTCCCTCGATACGTATGGGCGACTGCTTCGCTGCGTCGGCAGCGGACCGCACGGTCTCCATGGCCGACAGAGGGACGCGATCCGCGGTGCTCCCCATGAACACCAGATGATCCGACCTGACGACGGGCGCCGTCAGCGGGGCGGAGGCGAGGTTCTGAGCGATGGCAGACAGCGGCATCAAAGTGAGGCCGCCAATGACCAGGGCGATGCTGAGCTTTTGCATGATCAGGGCTCCTTTGTTCGTAACGGAGCAACGCAAAAGTCACAGTGAAAGTTTCCTGCGAAACCAGCGCAACGACGTTCTTCCCACCGCGCCGGACCGAGCTTACGTCGTCGGATTTGTCGCTGCGTTGCCGTGGCGTCCTGCAGTATGGTGGCGCACTCTCGCAATAAGACGAAGGAGGCTGGTCATGTCGGAAGAGCGTAAGAAGGTGCTGCAGCGTTTCCAGGAGCGGCTTGCCCATCTCGAATCGGGCGCCGTCGCCGGCCCGGCGCACTGGCACCTGTTTCACCTCCACAATGCGCTGAACGCACTTCCCGACGATCACTCGGCCGCCAACCTGCATCTCAACGAGTTCGACCGCGCCGACCTTGCCAAGGAATTTCCGGAGATGGAGGCGGACAAGGCTCCCACGGTTTCCGAAATCCGCTCCCGCTTCGATATGGTTGCGGGCGGAATGCTCTAACGGAGTTTACGTCAGGCCTGTTTGCCCATGCCCTCGTCGCGCCAGTCGCGGCGCATGCGTTCGATCTCGGTCTCGTTCGGCAGGTAGGCGGGCGCGTCCGGGTCGAATGTCTTCCAGCCCTCTTTACGCCACGTCGCGGCGCGCGCGCCGATGTCGGTGGGGCGGTGAATCGACAACAGACCTTCGATGCGCCCCACCTCGTCATCGGGAACGCGCACGGTGACGAGTGTGCCGCCACGCCGGACGGCTTCTGACAGGACGGCGGCTTCTTCCTGATCGACGCCGGCGCCGATCAGGGCGCCCACCAGGCCGCCGGTTGCAACGCCGGCCGCAGCCCCCACCGCCATCGCCCCTAGCCAGCCCACAGCAACGACGGGGCCGAGGCCGGGGATCGCCAGGAGCCCAAGACCCGCCAGCAGGCCGGCGCCTCCGCCCAAGACACCGCCAATTCCGGCACCTGCGGCTGTATCAGCGACATGGTCGACGTGCCCGTGTTCGGCGCTGACATGCTTATTTGCGATCAAACTCACGTCGGATGAAGGGATGCCCGCCTTTTCGACCGCTTCCACTGCCGCGCGAGCCTGCGCGTAGCTGTCATAGGATCGGTTCACCGTCTTCATGGGATTCTCCCTTTTGAGCAGATGCAACAAGGCGGCGCATGACCGGTTCCCTGGAACGAGTCCGAGCTATTCCCCCGCGATGGGCGTAGATGCGCTCTTCTGGGGAGCGGATGCACTAGCCTCTGAATTAGGAAGCGTGCTGGAGCCAGCGTGAGCAAAAATCGCCAGCATGATGCAACTTTGGTCGATCTGTTCGGTTGCTTACGCAGAGATTAAAAGACGGGCTGGAACATGCGTATCGTACCGATTGCAGTAATCATTGCCGCGCTGGCGTTCGGTCAGGCGGCCATGGCACGGGATATCGTCTCTTCGGATATCTATCCGTCGAGCTACCCGATGGTGCGCGCCACCGCCTACATGGGCGATCTGATTCGCGAACGCAGCGGCGGTCGTCTCGTCCTGTCGAACCTGGGCGCCGGCGACCAGGAATCAGAGAATTACACGCTGGGCCAGCTCCGCAACGGCACCCTCGACATGGCGCGGATCAGTCTCAACACGTTGAATAGCGCCGTACCGGCCAGCGTCGTGCTCACGCTGCCCTACCTGTTCCGCTCGACCGAGCACGAGCGGAAGGTGCTCGACGGACAGATCGGCGAGGAAATCCTGGCTTCGCTCGAGAGCGCGGGCGTGATCGGCCTGTGCTTCTACGATAGCGGGCCGAAATCGACTTATGGCGTGAAGCCGATCCGCAAGCCGGCCGACTTGCGCGGCATGAAGTACCGCGTCCAGGCGTCCTCCAACTGGTCGCGGATGGTGCGTGCCTTGGGCGCCCAGGCCGTCGCCATGCCTCAGTCCAGGGTTGCGACCGCCATGCGTGCAGGGGTCGTCGACCTGGCCGACGGAACCTGGTCGTCCTTCGTTGCCCTGGAACATCATCGCGTGGCGAAGCACTTCAGCCTCACGGAGCATGCGAGGCCGCCGAGTGTCCTGCTTTTCTCCCGGCTGATCTGGGAGACGCTGTCGAGCGAAGACAGGGTGATCATCCGCACTTCCGCGCGCGATTCGGTCGACTTCTACCGGCGGCTGCGGGAAGAACATGAGGCATCGGCGCGTCGTGTGGCCGAAGCGGCAGGTGTCCTGACCGTGAGTGACATCGACTATGAGGGCTTTGCCTCGGCGCTGGTGCCGCTGCATGCCACCGCCGTTTCAGACACGAGGCTCAGGGCGATGATCGAGCGCATCAAGGCCGAGGGGGCACCCTAGCGACGGTCGACGAGGAAGCGAGCGCGCCTCCGTTGAATTGATAGCTCACAGCTTGGGATCGGCCAGGGAGAGGATCGGCTGCATTTTGCACTGGTGCCGGCCCTCGCGAAGCTGCGCGGCTAACAGGCATCGGTCGTGCCACGCGAGCTTGCGGCGGGACTGACGCCAGGCGCGGTCATTGTGCCCGTCGTTCTTTCTGCTCAACCGGAAGAGGTTCGAGGGTGATCCGCCGAACTCATTTCCACGCTTTGTGCTGCGTTGATATTTACAGACAACTCGCAACCCCCTAAGTCATACATTCTGCGGTTGCAGTAAGAAGACAACTCGGGGGAGAAACATGTCTATTGGAAAGACAGCGATGACCGCTGCTCTGATGGTGGGGCTTGCGGGTTGTGCGGGACGTGCACCGGCGCCTGTCGCCGTGGTGCAAGCGCAGGATCGCTACATGGACTGCGCCGCGATCAATGCCGAGGTGCAGGCAAACAACAAGCGAATTTCGGAACTGGGATCGGAAGAGGGCAAGAAGGTTGCCCAGAACGTGATCGTTGGCGCTGCCGGCGTCCTCATTCCGATATTGTGGTTCGGAATGGATTTCCAGAATGCCGCTGGCAAGGAAGTCGCTGCGCTGCAGTCGCGTCAGCAATATCTCGCGACGTTGGCCGAGCAACGATGTGGCGCCGTCGTGCCCGTCCCGATCCAGTCGATCCCGGACGTGCCCCCGGTCCCGTCCGCACCTGCGCCTGTCGCCGCCCCTGTTCCGTCCGAGCCAGTCCCCGCCGTGGTGCCGGTGGCAGCACCTGTACCGGCTCCCCGCGAACTGGACTGCATCGACCCTGATGGTTCGAAGATGCGCGTCGTGGCCACTGCGTGTCCGCCACCTTCGACGCCGGCACCGTAAAGGTGCGCCCGCGAGAGGGCGCCCGGTGCGCGCCTCTCGCGGGCCGCCTTACTTCAGCGCGTTGCGCAGCGGTTCCTCGGAAAGCTGCATGAGCCCGCCGAACGGCAAACCGAGTTCCAGGATCAGGTAGAAGGCCGCGGACGCAGAGAGGATGCAAATCGCGATCACGATGAACAGGGTCGGATTGGGCGGTGCGGAAATGCTGAAGATACCGAAGATGAACATCAGCCATACGATCAGGACAATCAGGAACGTGTTCGAGATCGAATCGGTTGGCTGGGCGAACAGCGCAAGCTGCGCCTGCGCGAGATCGGAACTGACCTGGAGGGCGCGAGCCTGAAGCGCCCGCTGACGGGGGGAGTTGGGCTGCAGGTCCTGCAGCATGAACAGGACTTCCTCCTCGGGGGATTTGGCTTCGTCCAGATTGACGCCGCGCGCGATGGCCTGCTCGCGCCAGATCGAATCGATCATCGGCTGAATCTCGGCGCGCAGGGCCTTCCGCACCGGTTGCGCTTCCGGCCCGTAGTGCTTCAGCACCCGGTCGAGTTCGGTGATATCGGCCGTGAGGCGGCTGACCAGGGCGCTCGTGCGTTCGAACGAGGTGCGGGTCGAGGCAAAGAGCAGGGCGAGTACGAGGGCCGACATCGTCGCCACCAGGGCGATCGAGAGCTTGATCACGTCCTTGGAATCGCCGCTGACGTGATGCTCGGGCAGGCGGGTCCGCAGGAGGACGCCGCCGATCGCACTGGCCATGATGCAGACGAAGGCGACCCCGGCAAACTGGATGGGACTCAAGGCTGGACCTCGCAACGTTGCGCTCTGAATATCAGGCTGCGCAACGTGCCTCACACCACCTATTGGGCGCAATGCGAAGAATTGCCCTTCATATGAGGTGAAGCGCCCTTCATGGGAGGGGTTCGCCACCGTCTGATCACAACCCGGATCGAGCCCGTTAAGGCAAAGTCGGATCTACCGCCAACCAGGGCGGCCTCAGAGCCTCTGTCACACCTAGAGGTTCCCTGGACCCGCCTGCGACCCAAGCGCAGGCGGGTTTTTCTTTCAGCGTCTTCTAATTGAACCGCACGTATTCGAAGTCGCCCGGCTGGTTGTTGATCCCGCGGGCCGGCGGGGCGATCCAGTGCGCGAACTTGCCGGGCTGCGTGACCGCGGCGCCCATCAGCGAGGTGACGTAGGCGCGGTCCTCGTCGGTCGGCAGCCACCTGTCCTTGTTGGCATTCCATTCGGCTTCGGACAGGACCTTGCCGTCGGGAGAAACGCGCAGGCCGGCAAAGGCGCCGATCTGGCGGTCGAAGGCGCGGTGCGGCAGGGTCATCTCGAACGGGATGCCGGCACGCTCGATCGCCTTGTTCCAGCGCAGCACACCCTTGGCGCAGTCGTCGATGTAATCCTGGCGCAGCCGCTCGTTCAGTGCCTGCAGGGCGGGGACCGCCTTCTTCACGATGCGACCGTCCTCGACCGTCTCGATCTCGTAGGTCGCGTTGGTGAGCAGGTGGTCGTCGTCGATGCGGGTTTCGAGGAAGCGGCCTTTCACGCCCTGCGTGTAGTAGTTGGCCGCATTGGTCGAGGCTTCCTGGCCGAACAGGTCGAGCGACACCGAGAAGTGGAAGTTGAGATACTTCTGGATGGTCGGCAGGTCGATGGCGCCCAGGCTGCGCACGTCGTCGGTCCTGTGCTCCTTCATCAGCTCGCAGGTGCGCTGGAGGATGCGGCCGACGCCGGTCTCGCCCACGAACATGTGGTGGGCTTCCTCGGTCAGCATGAAGCGGCAGGAGCGGGCCAGCGGATCGAAGCCGGATTCGGCCAGCGAGGCGAGCTGGTACTTGCCGTCGCGGTCGGTGAAGTAGGTGAACATGAAGAAGGACAGCCAGTCCGGCGTGGCCTCGTTGAAGGCGCCCAGGATGCGCGGCTTGTCGGGATCGCCCGAGTGGCGCTCCAGCATCGCCTCGGCTTCCTCGCGGCCGTCGCGGCCGAAATAGGCGTGCAGCAGATAGACCATCGCCCAGAGATGGCGGCCTTCCTCGACGTTGATCTGGAACAGGTTGCGCAGGTCGTAGAGCGACGGCGCGGTCTTGCCGAGCAGGCGCTGCTGCTCGACCGAGGCCGGCTCGGTGTCGCCCTGCGTCACGATCAGGCGGCGCAGCGTCGAGCGCATTTCGCCGGGCACGTCCTGCCAGGCGGGCTTGCCCTTGTTGTCGCCGAAGGCGATCTGGCGGTTCGGATCGCGGTCGGCCAGGAAGATGCCCCAGCGATAGTCGGGCATCTTCACGTAGCCGAAGTTCGCCCAGCCGTTCGAGTCCGTGGAGATGGCGGTCCGCAGATAGACGTCGAAGGCCGAGGTGCCGTCGGGGCCCATGTCCTTCCACCAGTCGAGGAAGCGCGGCTGCCAGTTCTCCAGCGCGCGCTGCAGCCGGCGGTCCGACGAGAGATCGACGTTGTTGGGAATGAGCTGGCTGTAGTCGATGGCCATGTCTGCCTCCTTCGGTTCTGCTTGCCGGAGATCACCTCACCCTGAGGAGGCGCGAAGCGCCGTCTCGAAGGGTGGGAACGAGCACCTTGTCTGTTGCCCATCCTTCGAGACGCGCTTCTGCGAAGCGCTCCTCAGGATGAGGTTGGGGTAGTTCATCCCTTAAGCCCGCTTGCGGTCGTACTTGCTCTGCTTGCCCGTGCCGTAGAGTTTCAGCGCGCCTTCCGGGCCCGTCGCGTTGGGCCGCTGGAAGATCCAGTTCTGCCAGGCCGACAGGCGCGCGAAGATCTTGGTTTCCATCGTCTCGGGGCCGGGGAAGCGCAGGTTCGCCTCCATGCCGATCAGCCCGTCGGGCGAAAAGCCGGCGCGTTCCTCGACGGCGAGGCGCACCTCGTCTTCCCAGTCGATGTCGTCGGGCGTGAAGGTGACGAGGCCGGCCTCGTCGGCGGCGGCGGCATCCAGCGGTTCGCGGGCCTGGTCCTTCAGCGTGTCGACATGGCGGGGATCATTGAGAAAGCGCGTCGAGAGCCGCGTCAGCCCGTTGCCCATCGGGTAGGGGCCGAAATTCATGTCGGTGAGCCGTACTGTGGCGGCCGGCAGGTTCGAGCCCTCGAACACGCCGTCCAGCATGTATGAACGGTCCGCGGCCAGCGCGATCTCGAGCAGGGTGCCGGTGAAGCAGGAACCGGGCTCGATCAGCGCGATCAGGCTGCGCGAACTGACGTCGAGCCGCTTCAGGGTGCGCTTCCAGTAGAGCACGATCTCGCGCACCAGCCAGTCGTCGGCGTTCTGCGCGAGCAGCGCGTCATAGGCCTCGACCAGCGCCGCATCGCCCTGGCTGGTCAGCACCCAGGTGCCGATCTCGGTCTCGTTGAGGCGCAGATGCATCATCGCATCGTCGAACTCGCGGGCCAGTGCGAGCGGCCAGAAGGCGGCGCCGGCCGCGTGCACGTCTTCAGGCGGCGCGGAGGAGGGGCCGTTGAGGCGGAACTTCGCCGAACGGCCCTCACGGTCGATCTCGACGGTGAGGTTGGCGTAGCGGAGCGTGTCGCCCTCGATCTGCCGTTCCACCGTCGGCAGCGCGATGCCCTTGGCATCCTTGGGACGCGACGACTTCCCGGCGACCTCCTCGGCGATCTTCTGTGTCTGCTCCACCAGCTTCGAGGGCGGGATGAGCTGGTCAACGAGACGCCACTCGCGCGCCCGCTTGCCGCGCAGGCCCTCGGCCGTCGTGCAGAAGAAGTCGGCATGGTCGCGGCGCACCATGCGCTTGTCGACCAGGCGGGTCAGACCGCCGGTGCCCGGCAGCACCGCCAGCAGCGGCAGCTCGGGCAGCGACACCGCACTCGATCCGTCATCGGCCAGCAGGATCTGCTCGCAGGCCAGCGCCAGCTCGTAGCCGCCGCCGGCGGCGATGCCGTTGATCGAGCAGATGTAGGTCTGGCCGGAGTGGGTGCTGGCGTCTTCGATGGCCAGGCGCGTCTCGTTCGTGAACTTGCAGAAGTTGACCTTGTGATCGTGTGTCGAGAGGCCGAGCATGTTGATGTTGGCGCCGGAGCAGAAGATGCGGTCGCGCTGGCTGCGGATCACCACGGCGCCGATCTCGGGGTGCTCGAAGCGCAGGCGCTGCACGGCATCGGCCAGCTCGATGTCGACGCCGAGATCGTAGGAATTGAGCTTCAGCTTGTAGCCGGGCTTCAGGCCGCCTTCCTCGTTCACGTCCATCGTGAGATAGGCGACGCCGCTCTCGAACGCGAGCTTCCAGTGCTTGTAGCGCGAAGGGTCGGTGCGGAAGTCGATGGGCGCGGCGGCGGGGTCCATGGCGTTCCCTATTTCTGTAATTCAGTACTGAATTACTTATTTACTTTCCCCGCCGCAAGGTCATTCTCTCCCCAGACATGCCCGCCATCCGTCCCGCCCAAGCCTCCGACCTGCCCTCGATTTCGGCCCTGGATGCGCGGCTGACTGGATCGGACAAGCCCGATTACTGGCGCGAAAGGCTGGCGCCCGACCGCCATTTCCTGGTCGCCGAAACCGCCAGGGGCGCGCTGGCCGGCTTCATCGCCGGGGAGGTCCGCGCCTGGGAGTTTGGCCAGCCGGCCGCCGGCTGGGTCTTCGCCATCCAGGTCGATCCGAAGACGCGCCTCAAGGGGGTGGGCAGCGCGCTGTTCGAGGCGCTGGCCGCGCGCTTCAAGGAACAGGGCGTGACGCGCGTGCGCACCCTGGTCGACCGCAAGGACCATCTGATCCTCTCCTTCTTCCGCGCCCAGGGCATGGTCGCCGGCCCGTCACTGCAACTCGACAAGGAACTCCCATGAGGAGCGGGGCGTGAAGCTGCAGACGGCCACGCGGCTCGGCCTCTACGCCATCCTCGAGCTGGCACGAGATCCCGCGCAGACCCTGTCGTCGGCCGACCTTGCCGAGCGCTTCGGCGTCTCGACGCATTCGCTGGCCAAGGTCCTCGGCACACTGTCTGCCGCCGGCCTGGTGCAGGGCGGGCGCGGCGCGTCGGGCGGCTACCGCTTCACCGGCAACCGCCGCCGCATTACGCTGATGGACATCGTCGCCCTGTTCGAACCCGCGCCGGGCAACCGCGCCAAGGAGGCGGGCGAGGACACGGAGATCGGCGCGGCGTTGCAACGGGTGCTCACGGAGATCGATGAAATCGCCGAGGCGACGTTGCGCTCGGTGAGCCTGGAGACGATGCTCAGGCGACCCACCTGAGAGGCTCGCATGCTGGCGCGTCTGGTCTGTCTTGCCATGCTACTGTTTCCAGGCATGTTGATCGCGCAGCAGACGGGCGAGGAGCCCAGGGCCTGCGCTGCGAATGGTACTGTCAACCCCGCATACGAGCGCGAGAGCCGGACGACCGAATGGCCGCAGGAAGCGCAACGCCTCCGGGCCGACGTGCCTAGCGTTTCACGACACGGCGATCGGCTGCGGCTGCCGATCGATGGCGGCACGGCGATCGAGCTGCAGGACTGTCCCTATGGCAACGCCGGCCACCAGTATCTCTACGAGCGCTACGACGATCCCGGCCGCTTCTATGTCGTGCGGACGCCCGGTGTCGACGATTTCACCTGGACGCTGGTGATGAAGCGCACGGGCCGGCTTTTCACGGTGCACGGTGCGCCAGTGTGGGCTTCCGACAAGACGCGGTTCCTGACGGTGGCCTGTTCGCTCCAGCCGCCCCGGGGGACACTTTCGGTCTTTACGCCTTCGGGTGACGGACTTGCGGCCGAGGCGGAGATCGAACTGCCTTGCGACAGCGAGAGCTGTTCGGCGCGCTGGGATTTCCAGTCGTGGATCTCGATCGCCTGCACGCCGCGCGACGATCCTTCGAAGAAGGGCAAGGAGTTCGTCCTGATGCGCGGCAACGACGGCAAATGGAACCGGTTCGGGCGGTAGCTGCTGTCGTCCTGAGCGCAGCGAAGGACCTCACCGCGCGGGCGGACGACTCTACGTGGCGGGCGGGAGATCCTTCGCTGCGCTCAGGATGACAAGAGGGGAGATCAGACCTTGTCCCATCCATCGCGCGTCTGCGGCAGCTTCTTCTTGAGCAGCGCGCCGGCCACGACGTTGCGCAGGACCTCCGCCGTGCCGCCGCCGATGGTGAACATGCGGACGTCACGGGCCATGCGTTCAAGCGGCAGTTCGCGGCTGTAGCCGCGGGCGCCGAAGAACTGCAGCGCCTCGTTGACGATCTGGATGGCGCTCTCGGAGGTGAAGACCTTGGCCTGGGCGGCCATCAGCATGTCGGGGAAGCCGCCTTCGCCCGAGCGCGCGGCGTTGTAGACGAGGGCGCGGGACGCCGAGAGCTTGATCGACATGTCCGCGAGCTTCCATTGCAGGCCCTGGAACTCGTTGATCGGCCGGCCGAACTGGTGCCGCGTCTCCGACCAGTCGAGCGCCAGCCGGTAGGCGCCGTCGGCGATACCGAGCGCCACGGTGGCCGCGCCAACCCGCTGGCTGTTGTAGGCGGTCATCAGGTCGGCGAAGCCCTTCTTCAGGCCGCGCGGCGGGATCACGAGGGACGAGGGCGGGACGTCCATGTCCTCGAGGTCGATCACCGCCTCGGGGATGCCACGCAAACCCATAGTCGGCTCACGCTTGGTGATCTTGAGGCCCTTGGTCTCGTCGCGGATGGCGAGGAAGCCGCCGATGCCTTCGAACGTGCCCTTCTCGTCGTAGACCTTGGCGAAGATCAGGTGCAGGCGGGAGACGCCGCCACCGGTGATCCAGTGCTTGCGGCCGTTCAGGACGTAGCGGTTGCCCTTCTTGTCGGCGCGCGTGGTCATGCCGTTGGCGTCGGAGCCGGCATCGGGCTCGGTGATGCAGATGGCGGGCTTGTCGCCGGCCAGGACCATGTCGGCCGCCATCTTCTTCTGCTCTTCCGAACCGTAGGCCATGACCGCGCTGATGGCGCCCATGTTGGTCTCCACGGCGATACGGCCGGTGACGGCACAGGCGGACGACAGGGCTTCGATGGCGAGCACGGCGTCGAGCCAGCCCTTGCCCTGGCCGCCGTACTGCCTGGGGATCGTCATGCCGATCAGCCCGGCGTCCTTCAGCAGCTCGACATTGTCCCACGGGTACTGCTCGGTGCGGTCGACCTCGGCGGCGCGGTCTGTGACGGGGCCGGCCGCCAGTTCGCGGGCGCGGGCCTGCAGTTCGAGCTGCTCCGGTGACAGGGCGGACGGATTCATGGGCGACGGACCTCAAAGAGTATCGACGGTGAAGATGGCGACCGACCCGCTCCGGCCGCGGACGGTCGTGCTGCCGAGCGGCTTGAACACGAACTCGGTACCGCAGCCGGCGCGCGTCGTCTCCGCCACGAGAATGCTCGTGCCGTGATCCTTGTTCAACTTCTCGAGCCGCGCGGCGAGGTTCACCGTGTCGCCTAGCAACGTGAAGCTCAGTCGCTGGCCGGCACCGATGGAGCCGCCAATGACCGCACCGGTGCTGATGCCAATGCGGGTGACGAACGGCACCTTGGCTTCGCCGAAGCTGCGGCCTGCGACGGCGCGCTGGATGTCGATGGCCGCACGGATGCCGGCCGAAGCGTGGCCCGGGCAGGCGAGCGGCATGTTGAAGGAGGCGAACAGACCGTCGCCGATGAAAGTGTTCACCACGCCGCCATGGGCGCGAATGGGAGCAAGCACCGTCTCGAGATACTCGTTGAGGGCTCCGAAGAGTTGGTCCGGAGGTATTCTCTCGGCGATCGTCGTGAAGCCCGACACGTCCGTGAACAGGATCGTCGCCTCGCGGGTCTCGCCGGCCAGCACCCCGTTGCCGCCGCGCTGCAGGATGGTCGAGGCCACGCTCTCGTCGACGTAGCGGCCGAAGGTTTCGCGGATCTGCTCGCGTTCGCGCAGCCCCTCGACCATGGCGTTGAACTGGCCCGTGAGTTCACCGACCTCGTCGTTCGACGTGACGGGGACCCGCACCGACATGTCTCCGCCGGCGACCTTCGACATGGCGCGGGACAGGATGCGGATGGGGCGCAGCAGGGAACGCCCGATGAAATAGATCGAGACGGCGACGCCCATAAGCGCGATGGCGACGTCGGTCGCGATCTCGAACTGCAGTTTCACGCCGTCATAGCTCACGAGGTCGATCACGACAGCCGTCATCGGCGCGAGCGAGATGACGAGGAGGGCGATGCCGAGCTTCAGGCGGTAGCGGCCGAAGAACAGCGACAGGTTGCGGCCGGTGCGCCTGAAGATGAATCCGCAGAGGTCGCCCAGATAGTCGCTCATGACGAAATAGATGTACGTGAAGTAGAAGAGCGGCAGCAGCAGGCAGAGCGCAACGGTGTCGGCGAGCGTCTGGGTCGGCAGGCCGCGGAAGGTGTCGTCGGGCCAGAGGTAGGGCGCGGTCACCCGAAAGCCCACCATCACCAGCACGAGCAGGCCCACGCGCGACGCTGTCAGGAGCGGAAGTTGCGTGATCCGCCGCTCTGCCTCCTCGAACCGTCGACTTCCCGCCAAGTACTCTTCGATCGGTATGAACAGGCGACGATTGACCAGGGCGTTGACGCCCAGCAGGAGGAAGAGGCCGACGGCGATCGATCGCGGCGCATAGGCCCATGCATCGGAGAAGGCGACGAAAAGGCCGGTGAAGACGATGTCGACTCCGGCCGCCGAGACGGCTCGAAGCAGGTAGCGGCGGCGCAGGCTGCCGATCTCGGACGCCGTGGCGATGGGCTGCTCGTTCCCCGCGACCGTCACAGTGGCTCTCCCACACGATACACGACGACGCCGTCATGATGCCCGCGCACGTCAGTCGTGCCCAACCGTTCGCAGAAAACCGCGGCGTCCGCAGCCGCCACCGTGCTCTCGGCAGCGAGGATGCGCGTGCCGAACTTCTTGTTGAGCTGCTCGATGCGCGAGGCCACGTTCACCGCGTCTCCCAGCAGCGTGTAGCTGAGCCGATTGTCGGTGCCGATCGTCACTCCGATGACGGGGCCGGTGTTGAGGCCGATGCGTGTCGGGAGGGTAAGACCACGTGCGAACCGGGCCGTCGAGAGAGCCTGCTGGATGTCGATCGCGGCCGCGATGGCGGCCTTCGCGTGATTCTCCAGCGGCCGCGGCAATCCGAAGCTCACGAAGAGTCCGTCGCCGATGAAGCTGTTGACGATGCCACCGTGACGCTGGATGACCGGGACGACGGTCCCGAGATAGGCGTTCAGCAAGTCAGCCATGTCGGCGGGCGTGGTACTTTCCGAGAGGCGGGTGAATCCTTCGATGTCGGTGAACATCAGGGTCGCGTCGGCCGTGGTGTCGA
The DNA here is from genome assembly GCF_965279625.1 of Reyranella sp. GTDB lineage: Bacteria > Pseudomonadota > Alphaproteobacteria > Reyranellales > Reyranellaceae > Reyranella. The sequence continues at coordinate 1,391,616 of NZ_OZ257251.1, read as the reverse complement.
TGCTGCGGCCGGTATTGCCGCGGTTCGAGAGGATTGAGGCGGCGACGGTCTCGCTCACGTATTTGCCGAAAGTGTCGCGAAGATAGGCCTTCTCCGCGAGGCCTTCGACCATCTGGTTGAATCGGCTGGCGGCATGGCCCAGTTCGTCGTTCGACGTGACGGGCAGGCGCACCATGTAGTCATTGTCGGCGACCCGGCGCAGGCCGCCGTCCAGCCGCGTGATCGGCCGCGTGAGTGCTCTGGACACCCAATAATATATGAAAATGGTAGCGATCGCCGACGTCGAGATGTCTGTCGAAACTTCACGCACCAGACGCTCGCCGGAATAACTCAGCATGTCGGCGATGACGAGCACCATCGTCGAGAAAGAGACGAACAGCAGGGCAAGCGACACCTTACGGCGAAAGCGCCCTTCGAAAATAGCGATGTTCACGCCGTGCGACCGGAAAAGCTCTTCGCAAAGGTGATCGAGATAGGCTGCGACGACAAAGAAGGTGAGCACGACATTGAAGCCGGTTCCGACCGTGAGATTGGCGAGGGCATCCGGCCAGGCGGCCTGCTGCAGCATGGAGCCCATGGCGATGTCGAGGCGACGGGAGACGATCTGCAGGCCCACCATCGGTGCATACATCACACCAACCACAATGGCGGAATTGCGCGGCAACTTCGAAAGCTGCCGCTCGATGTCGCTGAAGGCGGTGCGGCCGTCCATGAAGGCCCGTATGGGCCGGATCAGGAAGGCGGCACCTAACCCCACGCCGCCGAGGAGGAACGATGCGGAAACCGCCAGCGATGGCAGCGCGAACTGCGGCGCCCCGTTGAGCGCGCAGTAGATGGCGAGCGTGAGGAGGTCGATCAGGAACGGCACCGACATCGCAAGGTAATAGCGATGCACGAGTCTGGCGGGCGACAGAGGCGGCGCCGCGTCGTTGAGTGCGTTCATCCGCCGGATATAAAGCGGATCGGAGCGGAGCGGAATGCCCCGCCCGTCGCATCGTCAGCGGGCTAGGCCGTCAATTCTCGCGCCGTGATCCGGTACTTGAACCTTTCCGGGTCGAGCGAATCGAGAAAGCCGGACCGGTTTTCGGCCTGCGGATACATCAGGAAGGCGATCGGGTCCTCCTTGGAGCCCGGCAGCTTCACATCGTGCGCTACGTTGTAGGCGAGCCAGTTGCCCTCCCAGGCGCCGAACAGGGCGCGACGGGCGGCAACCACCTTGGCATCGGACATGGCGAGGTTGGTCGGTGGTTCTTCCAGCACGACCTTGCGGACGTCGGCGGGATCTACCGGAGTCCAGCCCGACCCAGCGAGCCAGACTTCGGCCCGGCAATGCTGCGCCTTGGAAACGACCTCCGATCCCGCGCCCAGCGCCTTGAAGCCGAACTCCGACGGCATCACGCGGATACCGTAGACGTCGCGGGCCGGCAGCCCGACCGAGCGGGCGAGGCCGACATAGAGCGCGTTCAGGTCGGCACACTTGCCGTTGAGGTTGCCGGTCCGGATCATGGTGGTGATGTCGCCAACGCCGCAGCCCAGCGTCCTGGCGTTGCGAAACGTGTTGTCGACGACCCAGTCGTAGATCGCGCGCGCCTTGGCGGCGTCGCCCTGCTTGCCGCGCACGATCCCGTCGGCCGTCTCCTTCACGATCCCGTCGGTGGGGAGGAAGGTGGTCGGCATCAGGTTCAGCTTGCGCTCGGCGTCGCTGAGCGATGTGGCATTGCCCTGGCCCGGCACGACCGATCGGTTCTGCGCCTGGACCTGCGCCACGATCTCGATGACAGGCGCCTGCTGGTCGGCCGCCCATTCGACCTTCAGCATCTCAGCGCCATACTTGGGATCGCGCACGCGTTCGGCCACGCGCGCGTTGCCGGTCCAGGTCACGGCGCCGGGGCGCTGCCAGTCGGCCGCTTCGAACGTCGGCAGCGGAATCCACGCCCTGGTCGCGCCGGCCGTCGGCTCGACCCTCGTGGTCAGCACGTAGGTCCGCCATCCTTTCGGCACGGGAGCATAGGTCACGGCCTGCGCCGACGCGAGGCGCGGCGTGAGGCCGAGGGCACCGGCGGCAAGGCCGGCCTTGAGCATGTCACGACGATTCATCTTGGTGTTTCTCCCATGGCAAAGTCTGCCGGGGAGGGCGGTCGTCCCGTCGTCGGGAGGAGCCGGCGCCATCCCGGACCGATCCGCGTCGCACGCGACAGCGTCAGTACCGGAAGCTCAAGAATTGCAGCCGGTCGCGGCGGCCGTCAACATTGCCTGCCGGTAACGCCCTGCCTAAGGTGACGCTTTCCGCAGGGAGGGTGGATTGGTCGCCGTTCTGGATCTCAATGCCGAACTCGACAGGCTCACCCAATTCGCGCGCACCCCCGCAAGTCCCGAAGCTGACCGGCGCAAGGGGCTGGGACAGGTCGCGCCCTATCGCGACGGGGCGATCTTCACCAGCAAGTTCAGCGGGAGCGGTGGCTGGGAACGCCATCCGAGCGGCGACGAGATCGTCCATGTCATCGAAGGCGAGACGCTGCTGCATCTTCTGCCCGACGAGGGACCCGAGGCGCTGGAATTGCGCGCCGGGATGATGGTGATCGTGCCGAAGGGCATGTGGCATCGCTTCGAAGCGGCATCGGGCGTCACACTCATGACCGTGACGCCGTTGCCGACGGAACATCTGCCCGTCGGCGTCGAGAACCCACGCTAGACTACAGCCCGAGATAGGCTTGGCGGACTCGGTCGTTGGTCAGCAGGTCGGCGCCCCGGCCCTCGAGTTCGATGCGGCCGTTCTCCAGCACGTAGCCGCGATCGGCGATGCGCAGCGACGCCATCACGTTCTGCTCGACCAGGAGGATGGTGAGGCCCTCTTCGTTCAGCCGGCGCACGATGCGGAAGACTTCCTGCACGATGGTGGGGCGAGGCCGAGAGAAGGCTCGTCGAACATGATGAGGCGCGGCTGGCCCATCAGGCAGCGGCCGATCGCCACCATCTGCTGCTCGCCGCCCGACAGCGTGCCGGCGGCCTGGCGCCTCCGCTCGGCCAGCCTCGGGAACATTGCGAACACGCGCTCCAGCGTCTGTTTCTCGAGCGCCCGCGCGCGCTTGGGCGTCGCGCCCATCTCAAGATTTTCGAGGACCGAGAGATTGGGGAAGACCTGGCGTCCCTCGGCGACATGACCGACACCGGCCTCGCAGACGCGATATGAGGGCCAGCCGGTGATGTCGGTGCCGTCGAAGCGGACATGACCGCCTGCCGGCTTCTCGATGCCGTGGACCGAGCGGATCAGCGAACTCTTGCCCGCGCCGTTGGCGCCGACGATCGCCACGATCTCGCCCGGTGCGATCTCGAGCGAAACGGCGGCCAGCGCCTGCGCATCGCCGTAGAAGAGGTCGAGGTTCTCGACCTTGAGAAGGGGGGCGCTCATGCGGGCTCCGCCTCGCCGAGATAGACGTCGAGCACGGCCTGGTGGCGCGCGATCTCGGCCGGCGTACCCTCGGCGATCTTCTCGCCGTAGCTCACCACGACGATGTTGGAGGCGAGTGCCATGACGGCCCGCATTACATGTTCGATCAGCAGGATGGTGAGGCCGGTGCGGCTGTTGAGCTCCTGCAGGAACGTCACCATCACGTCGATCTCGGTCGGCCGAAGCCCCGCCATCACCTCGTCGAGCAGCAGCAGTTTGGGCTCGGTCGCGAGCGCGCGCGCGACCTCCAGGCGTTTGCGGTCCGGCAGGGTGAGGCTCTCGGCCGCCTGGTGGCGGCGATCGTGCAGGCCGAGCTGCATCAGAATGTCGGCGGCATAGGCGCGGGCCTCGGGAAGGGCCGGCCGGCGGTGCAGGGCGCCCACCGTGACATTCTCCAGCACGCTCAATCCCTTGAACGGCTTCACGATCTGGAAGGTGCGGCCGACGCCCGCGTCGCAGACGCGGTCGGGCCGCAGGCCGGAGATCTGCCGCCCGTCGAGGCGCACGCTGCCGGCGTCGGGCCGGTAGACGCCGGCGATCATGTTGAAGATCGTGGTCTTGCCCGCACCGTTGGGTCCGATCAGCGCGTTGATGGCCCCGGCAGGCACGTCGAACGAGACGTCGTGTACGGCACGAAGGCCGCGGAAGCTCTTGCCGATCCCGTCGAGTTCGAGGCGGGCGCCGCTCATCGCCGCTTCTCCCCGAAGCCCAGGCGGTCGGCGATCCACGGCCAGACGCCGGCCGGGCGGTACATCACGATCACCAGCAGCGCGAGACCGTAGAAGATCTGCTTCAGGCCGGAAATGTGGAAGACCTCGCTGAGGTCGGTGAAGATCTCGCCCAGCCCGGTCAGCACGATGGCGCCGATGATCGGTCCGAACAGCGTGCCCAGCCCGCCGATGATCGGCGCCAGGGTGAACTCGATGGAGCGGCCCATGGCGAAGGCCGTCTCGGGGAAGAGGTTGTTGTAGTAGAAGGCGTTCCAGACGCCGGCCAGCGCCGTCAGTGCCGCCGAGATCACGATCGCGATCATCTTGCAGCGCAGGACCGGGACGCCCACCGCCTGGGCCGCTTCCGGGTCTTCCCGGATGGCCAGCCAGTAGCGGCCGAGCCGGCTTTCGAGGAGAAGGCGGCAGAGGATGAAGGTGCCGGCGGCCAGCGCCAGGATCACATAGTAGAAGAGCAGCGGCCCGCCGCGCAGGTTCAGGATGTCTGAGGTGGCATCGACCTTGAGGAATAGGCCGCCCGAGCCGCCCGCCCAGCCCCAGTGATCGAAGGCGATGCGCGTGAACTCGCTGAAGGCGATCGTCAGCAGCGCGAAATAGACCCCGGCCAGCGAGAAGCGGAAGCCGAGATAGCCGACGATCGACCCGGCGGCGACGGCGGCCGCGACCGCGGCAAAGACGCCGGCCCACGGGCCGATGCCGTAGTGGAAGAACAGGCCGGCGGCGATATAGCCGCCCACGCCGGCATAGAGCGCATGGCCCAGTGAAAGCTGGCCGGCGAAGCCCATCATGATGTTCCAGGCCTGGCCGACGAAGGCGAAGTAGAGGACCAGGATCAGGACGGAGAGGCCGTATTTGCCGAGCAGCGCCGGTGCCACGAGCAGGAGCACGAGCAGCAGGCCGAGGCACCATAGCGAGCGGCCCGGCACGCCCCCGGTGAGACGCGCAAGCAGTGTCATGGGCCGCTCTTGCCGAACAGTCCCTGCGGCCGCAGCAGCAGCACGAGGATGAGGATGCCGAAGCTCACCATGCTCTTCAGCGACGGCTGCAGGAGGAGCCCGGCCACCGCCTCGCTGACGCCGATCAGCAGGCCGCCGGCCAGCGCCCCGGTCATGCTGCCGAGCCCGCCCACGATCACGATGACGAAGGCGAGCAGCGTGTATTCGGCGGCGAGGAACGGCGTCACTGGAATGATCGTGATCATCAGTGCGCCGGCGGCACCGACACAGGCCGCACCCACGCCGAAGGTGAAGGCGTACAGCCGGCGGACGTCGAGGCCGACGACCAGGGCACCGAGATTGTTGTCGGCGGCGGCGCGGATCGATTTGCCGGTGCGGGTGCGGGTGAAGAAGAGCCAGAGCAGGCCCGCGATCACCACCGCCGTCAGGGCCGCGTGAACGCGCACGGCGTCGAAGACGAAGGGGCCGAGTTCATAGGATTCGAACTGCGAGTCCATCTGCACGCCACGCGAGTCGGGACCGGCGATCACCAGCGAGACATTGACCAGCAGGATGGCGATGGCCAGCAGCAGCAGGAACTGCTGATGCTCGGGCCGGCCGATGAACGGCGAGATCACCGCGCGCTGCAGCGCATAGCCCGCGCCGAAGAAGATCACGGCGATCACCGGCAGGCTCAGCATCGGCGAGACCTGCAGGTATTCGAAGCCCATCCAGGCGAGATACATGCCGACGACCATCATCTCGCCGTGCGCGAAATTGACCACGCGCATGACGCCGAAGATGACCGAGAGCCCGAGCGCCATGAGCCCGTAGACCATGCCGGTCAACAGACCCTTGGTGATCGCCTGGGCAAGCGAGAGGAGAAAGTCTGCGGTCATGCTTTCATGCTCCTCTCCGCCCGCGGCGCGGGGGGAGAGGCTGGGTGAGGTGGGTCATACCCTCTCTGCCACGGCGGAGAGGGAAAGTTAGAGCGAATGGATCAGGTGCGGCGCTTGTCGTTCCACGGCGGCATCGGGAAGACGAGCGGGGCGGCGGCCGATTCGAGCGGCAGCACGACCGTGGGCTTGCGCTTCAGGTTCTCGACGGCAGCGGCCTTGATGTTGACGTTCTGGCCCTTGGAGTCGAACTGGATCGGACCGCCGACCATGACGTGCTGGTCGATCTTGATCTTGCGCAGCGCTTCCATGAGGTCGCCGGGCTTGGTCGACTTGGCGGCGAGCCAGGCCTGGGCGGCGATCAGGATCCCCTCGAAGGTGAAGCCGCCGTTGAGGTCGAGCTGGTCGTTCGGATATTTCGCGGCATGGCGCTTTTCGAGCGACTGCGTCATCGCCGATTTCGGGTCGAGCCACGGCACGTTCGAGATCATGTACTCGCCGTACTTGCCCATGGTCTTGAGGAAGTCTTGTTCGTACAGGCCCGGTGCGCCGGGATTCAGGACGCCCATCGGCTCCCAGCGCTGCTTGACCATCTCCTGCACCAGCAGCTTGGCATCGTTCAGGCGGCTGACCGGCAGCAGCAGCTCGGCCTTGGTGGCCTTGGCCTTGGCGACCTCGACCGAGAGATCCTTGGCGGCGACGTCGTAGCTGATCGTGTCGACCAGCTCGTAGGGCATGTCGAGCTTGGGGAAGAGTGCCTTGATGCCGTTGATCATCGAGGTGCCGAACGTGTCGTTCACGCTCATCAGCACGGCGGTCTTCGGCGTCTTGCCCGAGATCTTGAAGATTTCCTTGTGCAGCGACAGCGCGCCGGTGATCAGCATCGGCGCCGTCGGGAAGTTGCGCACGACGAACTTGTAGCCCTGCTCGGTGATCTGTGGGGCCGCCGCGATGTTCACGACCAGCGGCACGCCGCGCTGCTCGCAGACCTGGGCGATGGCGATGGTCTGGCCGGAATCGAAAGCGCCGACTAGCATGTGGCAGCCCGCGTCGATCGCCTTTTCGGCTTGGGTCCGGGCGACGTCCGGTTTGGTTTCGGTGTCGTAATTCACGATCTCGAGCTTCACCGGCATCTTCATGTCGGCGAACACGTCGTTGGCCACGTCGGCGCCGCGTTTGCAGGCCTGGCCGATCTGCGCCTGCAGGCCGGACGTCGGCAGCAGCAGGCCGACCTTGAGGTTCGCGGGCGCGCCCTGGGCGAACGCCTGGCGCAGCGGCAGGGGGGCGCCCAGCAGGGCGGCGCCGGCGAGAGCCGACTGGCCGAGGCGACGGCGGGTGAAGGTGTTGCGGCCGGTCATTGCGGCTCCTCCCATGGGTTTTTGCTGGCCGGGACTATAGAGGCTGACTTCTGCGCGTGCTAGGTCGGCCGGCATGATCCAGAGCCTCGACGACCTCAACCACGCGACCGCAGGCGACTTCGCGGCCGCCGTCGGCGACACGTTTGAACTGGCGCCGTGGGTCGCCGACGCCACGGCCGCCAAGCGGCCCTTCGCCACAGTCACCGCACTGCACGAAGCGATGATGGGGGCTGTGCGCGCGGCGCCACGCGAGCGCCAGCTTGCCTTCGTGTGTGGCCATCCCGATCTCGCCGGCAAGGCGGCGAGGGCGGGTGCTTTGACCGAGGAGTCGCGGCACGAACAGGCGAGCGTCGGGCTCGACACGCTCCCGGAGGAAGAATTCGCACGCTTCCATCGTCTCAACGATGCCTACAAGGCGAAGTTCGGGTTCCCCTTCATCGTCTGCGTCCGCCGGCACACGCGCGATTCGATCCTGGCCCAGTTCGAACGCCGGCTGCGGCACGATGCGGCCACCGAATTCGCCACGGCCCTGCAGGAAATCTTCTTCATCACGCGGCTGCGGCTGGCGGTGAAGGTGACGGGCGAGGGCATGCCCCGGGTGAACGGCCGCCTCAGCACGCATGTGCTCGACACGCATGCGGGGCGGCCGGCGGTCGGCGTCGCGATCGAGCTGTATGAATTCGCCAGCGAGCGCGCCCATCGCATTGCCACGGCCACGACCAACGCCGATGGCCGCACCGACGCGCCGCTGATCGGCGGCCGGCCGCTGCCGATCGGCCGCTACGAGCTGCGCTTCGCCGTGGGTGACCATTTCCGCAGCAGGGGCATCGAGCAGGGCGATCCGCCTTTTCTCGACATCGTGCCTTTACGCTTTTCCATTGCCGAGCCGGAGGGGCATTATCACGTCCCGCTGCTCTGTACGCCGTGGAGCTATTCGACGTATCGCGGAAGCTAGAAGTAGGAGGAGGAAATAATGAACTACAGCGACGTATCCCTGATGATCGACGGTGCCTGGACCAAGGGCGCCAACGGCCGGACGATCCCGGTCATCAATCCGGCCACGGAAGAAGTGATCGGCCAGGTGGCCCATGCCGAGAAGGCCGATCTCGATCGCGCTCTCGAGGCCGCCGAGAAGGGCTTCCAGCAGTGGCGCAAGGTCTCCCCGTTCGACCGTTACAAGATCATGCGCAAGGCCGCCGAGCTGATGCGCCAGCGTGCCGACGAGATCGCGACCATCATGACGATGGAGCAGGGCAAGCCGGTGATCGAGGCGAAGGGCGAGACCCTGCTGGCCGGCGACATCATCGACTGGATGGCCGAGGAAGGCCGTCGCACCTATGGCCGCATCGTCCCGGCGCGCTTCGAGAACGTGTACCAGCTCGTGACGAAGGAGCCGGTGGGTCCGGTCGCCGCCTTCACGCCGTGGAACTTCCCGATCAACCAGGTGGTGCGCAAGGCCTCGGCGGCACTGGCCACGGGCTGCTCGATCATCATCAAGGGACCGGAAGACACGCCCGGCTCCTGCGCGCAGCTCATCAAGGCCTTCGTCGATGCCGGCGTGCCGGCGGGCGTCATCCAGCTCGTCTACGGCGTGCCGTCGGAGATCAGCGAGTATCTGATCCCGCATCCGATCATCAAGAAGGTGACGTTCACCGGCTCGACGCCGGTCGGCAAGCAGCTCGCGGCCCTGGCCGGTGCGCACATGAAGCGCGTCACCATGGAACTGGGCGGCCATTCGCCGGCCATCGTGTTCGAGGATGCCGACATCGACCAGGCGGTGAACATCCTGGGTGCCAACAAGTTCCGCAACGCCGGACAGGTCTGCGTCGCGCCGACGCGTTTCCTGGTGCACGAGAAGGTCTATCCGGAGTTCGTCGAGAAGTTCACGGCCTATGCCAAGAACCTGAAGGTCGGTAACGGCCTCGACAAGGACACGCGTATGGGGCCGCTCGTCGCCGAGCGCCGCCTGCACGCGATCGACGGTTTCGTGAGCGATGCCATCGGCAAGGGCGCCAAGGTCCAGACCGGCGGCCAGCGCAAGGGAAACAAGGGCTACTTCTATGAGCCCACCGTCCTCACCGACGTGCCGCTCGACGCCCGCATCATGAACGAGGAGCCGTTCGGCCCGCTGGCCCCGATCTCGTCGTTCAAGGATTTCGATGGCGTGATGAAGGAAGCCAACCGCCTGCCGTGGGGCCTCGCGGCTTATGCCTACACAACCAACAGCAAGACCATGACCAAGGTCGGCGCCGCCTTCGAAAGCGGCATGGTGTCGATCAACCATCACGGTCTGGCGCTCCCGGAAGTGCCGTTCGGCGGCATGAAGGATTCGGGCTACGGCTCGGAGGGCGGCATCGAGGCGCTCGAGGCCTACCTGAACACCAAGTTCATCAGCCAACTCGGCATGTAAAATCGCCGCAGCTTGCGGGAATTGGCCCTCCTCCGATCCGTCGGAGGAGGGCTTTTTCGTGCAAGCGGTCGCTCTCCGAAACGGCGGGCAAACACAGGCTCGCCTTTTGGCCGCGCCGACTTATACGGGTCCCGTCTCGATCGAGGAGCGTATACATGAAGCGTAGAAATGTTCTGGCCGCTCTCGGCGGCCTTCCGGTCGCCGTCACGCTGGGCGCCGGTGCGCAGGCGCAGGAGGCCTATCCCGCGCGCGTCGTGAAGATCCTCGTGCCGTTCGGCCCAGGCGGCTCGACCGACATCATCTCCCGCCTGATCGGCAAGCAGCTTGAGACGGTGACGGGCAAGCCCTTCGTCATCGAGAACAAGGCCGGTGCCACGGGCATGATCGGCACCACGCAGGTCAAGAACGCGCCGGCCGACGGCTATACGATCCTGCTGGGCTCGACCAGCACGCTGGCGGCCAATTTCAGTCTCTACAAGACGATGACCTACGAGCCGTCGGATTTCACGACGGTCGCCGTCAACGGCACCATCGGCAACTTCATGCTGGTGAAGCCGGACGCGCCGTACAAGACGGTGAAGGAATTCGTCGAGTACGCCAAGAAGCAGCCCAAGCCGCTCTTCTCCGGTTACGGCAATGCCTCCTCGCGCGTCCCGGCCGCCCTGTTCGAGGTGACGACCGGTGTGAAGTTCGAGGAAGTGGCCTATCGCGACGCCGTCGCCTCGATCCAGGACCTCAATGCCGGCCGCGTCGACTGCGTGTTCCCCGACCAGGTGGTGGGCGAGAGCTACGTCCGCTCGGGCTACGTCCGCGCGCTGGCCGTGACCTCGAAGGAGCGGTCTGCGCTCTTCCCGGATATCCCGGCCGTCGCCGAGACCTATCCGGAGTATGTGATCATCTCCTATTCGTGCTTCTCGGTGCGCAAGGAGACGCCGGACGACATCAAGAAGAAGCTGAATCGTCTGATCATGGACGCGCTCTACGAGCCGTCGGTGCTGGAAAGGGTGAAGCAGCTCGGCTTCCTGCCGCCGCCAAAGGACTGGACCATCGAGCAGTGCGATGCGTTCGTCGCCAAGGAGCGCGAGGATTGGACGAAGTACATCAAGCTCGCGAAGATCGAGCCGCAATAACACCCGGTATTGCGCCGCCGCGGGCGGACGCTAAGCTCCCGGCCGAATGAGCGGGATTGCACGGCGGAGCTTGCTGGGGGGATTGATGGCGGCCGGCGCCGGGGCGGTGGCTCCGGCGCGCGCCAACGACTGGCCGACGCGCACGGTCTCCTGGATCGTGCCGTTTCCGGCGGGCGGCGGGTCCGACATGTTTTCGCGCCCGGTCGCGGCGCGGGTCGCCGAGGCGATCGGCGAATCGGTGGTGATCGACAATCGCAGCGGCGCCGGCGGCACGGTCGGCACCGCTGTCGCCGCCCGTGCCGCGCCCGATGGCTATACGATGCTGGTGGGCGACACCGGCCTCGTCTATGCGCCGACGATCTACCCGCGGGCCGGCTTCGACTTCCTGCGCGACTTCGCGCCGATCGCCGCCTTCGGCCGCGTGCCCTACGCGCTGGTGATCAATCCGGCGCGGATCGACACCGCCAATCTCGAAGCCTTCATCGAGATGGCGAAGAAGGCGCCGGGTGGCATCGATATCGGTTCGGCCGGCCTCGGCACGGTGACGCATCTCGCCATCGGCCTCTTCGAGGACCGTGCAGGTGTGAAATTCACCCATGTTCCCTATCGCGGCGGCGCGCCGATGCTGCAGGACCTGCTGGCAGGCCAGATCGGCGCCGCCTTCGTGCTGGTGAGCGCGGTGGCGGCGGCCGTCCGGTCCGGCAAGCTGCGCGCGCTCGCGGTCATCAACCGACGCCGCGATGCGCAGCTGCCGGACGTGCCGACGGCGCATGAAGCGGGGCTGGCCGACTTCCGAATGACCACCTGGTTCGGCTTGTTCGCGCCGATCCGCACGCCCGATATCGTGCTCGACCGCGTCCATGCCGCCGTACAGCGGGCGCTGGGCTCCGACGAGGTGAAGCGGCTGTGGGCCGAGCATGGCGCTAAGGTCGAGCTCGAAAGCCGTGCCGACTTCGCCAACTTCATCGGCCGCGAGGTCGAGCGGTGGACCCGCATTGCCAAGGCCGCCAACGTCCAGATGGAGTGAGCCCATGACGGTCTTGCGGTCTCTTTCTCGCCGGGGCGCCCTGGGCGCCCTGGGCGGCCTGCTGGCCACGGGCGCGGCGGGATCCGCTTCGGCACAGCAATGGCGTCCGCCGCGGGCCATGAACTGGATCGTGCCGTTCCCGCCCGGCGGCTCGAACGACACTTTCGCGCGTCCCGTGTCGGCGCATGTCAGCCGACACTTCGGCCAACCGGTCGTGGTCGAGAACCGCAGCGGCGCCGGCGGCACGTTGGGCGGCATGGTGGTGGCGCGGGCGCGGCCCGATGGTTGCACCCTGCTGGTCGCGAACAGCGCACAGTCCTTCGCGACGGTCGTCTACCCCGAGTCGGGCTTCGATCTGCTGCGCGACTTCGCGCCCGTCAGCAACATCGCCAAGGTGCCGGTCGGGCTGGTCGTCAATCCGGCCAAGCTCGACGTCAAGGATCTCGCAGGCTTCCTCGCCGCGGCGCGCAAGGCGCCGGACTCGATCAACATCGGCTCGTCGGGCCTCGGCACCATGCCGCATCTCGCCATCGAACTGCTGCAGCGGCGCACCGGCATCAAGCTGATGCACGTGCCCTATCGCGGCGGCGGCCCGGCGTTGCAGGACCTCTTGGCCGGGCAGCTCGACGCTACCTTCCAGCCGCTCAGCACGGTCGCCTCGTACGTGCAGTCCGGCAAGCTGCGCGCACTCGCCGTGGCGACCACCAAGCGCGAGAGCGTACTGCCGGACGTGCCGACTTTCGCCGAGGCCGGGGTGAAGGATTTCGAGGTCAGCACCTGGTACGGCCTGTTTGCGCCCATGAGGACGCCGGCCGCAGCGCTCGATGGGCTGCACGCCGCCGTGCAGTCAGCGCTGGCCGAACCCGACATCAAGCGCATCTGGCAGGAGCAGGGCGCCCGCATCGACCTCGAAAGCCGCCAGGCCTTCGGCGACTTCGTGAAGGCCGAGGTCGAGCGCTGGAGCACCATCGCCCGCACCACCGGCCTGCCGATGGATTGATCTCTCCGTCGTCCTGAGCGGAGCCATCCGTAGGGTGGCGTAGTCGAAGGACCTCTTTTCCGACGCACGGCGTGTCGAAGCGAAAAGTGGTCCTTCGACTGCGCGCCTGCGGCGCCCCGCTCAGGACGACGGGTTTTGCTCGGTCAGGTCTGTCCGCCGCCGTTCACCTGGATCATCTGGCAGTTTACGTAGGCGCCGCCGTCGGACACGAGCAGGCCGAGCACGGAGCCGATCTCGGCGGGCGTGCCCATGCGGCCGAGCGGAACCTTGGCCATCGTCTCGAGACGATGATGGTTCGACTCGCCGTCGTCCTCGACATCGGCCGAGATCGGGCCGGGCGAGATGGCGTTGACGGTGATGCCCTTGGGCCCGAACTCCTTGCCCAGCGCCTTGGTGAGGCCCCAGACGCCATGCTTGGCAACCGAGACCGGGGCACGTCCGGCATATCCGTGCATCGCATTCATGCCGGTGAAGTTGACGATGCGGCCCCAGCCTTTCTTCAGCATGCCTGGCAGGCAGGCTTGCGACAGCCACACGGCGGCGTCGAGATCAACCGAGATGACGCGCCGCCAGTCGGCCTCGCTCATCTCGAGGAAGGGCTTGGCCGGCCGCAGCGCCGCGTTGTTCACCAGCACGTCGACCGAGCCGAACTTGGCGATCGCCTCCTGGGCGATGCGCCGGCACTCCGCGGGGCTGCCGACATCGGCCATCGCGACCAGGGTCTCGACGCCGCGCGATGCGGCTTCCTTGGCCACCGACTCGCACGCCGCGCGGTCGGAGGAGCCGTTGATCACGACGTCGTAGCCCATCCGGGCAAGCTCCAGGACACAGGCCCGGCCGATGTTTCGGCCTGCGCCGGTCACTAAAGCTGTTCTCCGCGTCGTGGCCATCTTCTATATCTCCCGCTTCATATGTTCAGAGGGCGTGACGTGGAGCTGAAGACAATTTCGCTCGGACAGCGCCCGGCGCGAGTCTGGACCGGCGGCACCGGTGAGGCAATCGTGCTGCTGCATGGCGGCTGGGCGGGCGCGGAAGCCTATTGGTCGACCGTAACCGACGATCTCGAACGCACGAATCTCGTCGTGGCGCCCGAACTGCCGCCGATCCACTCGTCCGAAGGCCTGCCGAGCTTCGGCGCCTATGCTGCGTGGCTTGCCGAGCTGCTGACCGCGCTGGGCATCGAGCGTGCCACCCTGGTCGGCAACTCGCTGGGCGCGACGATCGCCTGGCGCTTCGCCGGCCAGTATCCCGAACGTTCGGCGGGGCTCGTGGTGGTGAACGGCTACCAGCCGCCGGGCTACTCGAAGATGCTGCGCTGGCTCGCGGGCGAAACGCCGATCCGTCGGTTGGCGCGCGGCAACCTGCAGCGCCTGCATTTCGGCCCCGAGGTCCTGCCGCTCGCCTTCCACGACCGCTCCAAGGTGCCGGCGGAGATCTTGCGGACGCTCGACGGCTTCACCACTGCCGACGCCGACCGCGTCGTCGACGTCTTGCTGTCGGGTGAAGAAGCCGCGCCACCGCCCAAGGGATCGGTCCTGCTGATCTTCGGTGAAGCCGACCGCTCGCCGGTCCTCGACAAGCACGGCGCGCGGAAGATGCGGCTGTCCCTGGAACAGTCGAAGCTGGTGACCATCCCCGAAGCCGGCCACCTGCCGCAGATCGAGCGCCCGGCCGAATTCCTCCGGGCGCTGCGAGGGTACCTGAAGCGCTAGGCTGGCGGTGGGGCCCTGTCATCCATCTGACTGGTATGCTGTTCTAAACGGCATGCATATCGGCACTGGCGCTTGAGGAGACCATCATGGCAGGCGGGCATTCCCACGGTCCAGGGCATTCCCACGGTTCGCCCAGCCGCTCGCAGGCCGGCGGCTCGGCTGCCGCCCAGCACAAGACGCGCCTGCGGTGGGCGCTGGTTTTGACGGCCTCGTTCATGGTGGTCGAGGTGATCGGCGGCCTGATCACAGGCAGCCTGGCGCTCATCGCCGACGCCGCCCACATGTTGACGGACGCCGGCGGCCTCGCTCTCGCTCTCATCGCCATCAACTTCGGCGAGCGTCCGGCAACACCGCAAAAGACGTTCGGCTACGTCCGCATGGAGGTGCTGTCCGCGCTGGCCAATGCGGTGGTTTTGTTGGTCGTGACGGCGTTCGTGCTCTACGAAGCCTATGATCGCTTCCTGAATCCGCCTCCGGTCCTCGGCGGGCCCATGATGGCGGTCGCCATAGCCGGCCTGATCGTCAATCTCATCAGCATGAAGCTGCTGTCAGCGGGTTCGTCGGACAGCCTCAACGTCAAGGGTGCCTACTTCGAGGTGATGAGCGACATGCTGGGGTCGCTCGGCGTCCTCATCGCCGCCGTCGTAATCCTCCTCACCGGATGGACGCCCGCCGATCCCTTGGTCGGCGCCGGCATCGGCCTCTTCATCATTCCGCGCACATGGATGCTCCTGCGCGAGGCGATTCATATCCTGATGGAGGGTACGCCACCCCACGTCGATCTGACGTTGCTGGAAAGGACGCTGCTCGCCATTCCCGGCGTGACGGCGGTCCATGACATTCATGTCTGGACCATCACGTCCGGCGTCGACTCCCTGAGCTGCCATCTCGTGATCGCCGACATGGCCCGTTCCCGCGAGACTCTGGCTGCAGCACAAGCGGCGATGCGCGACACGTACGACCTGACCCACACCACCATCCAGATCGAGGATCAGGCGCTGCGGACGGAAGAAGGCGTTTCGCGGATTTGACGAACGCTATGGACTAGACTGCGCCATCCGACTTGAGGCCGGCGATGGCCTTCGCGTCGTAACCCAGACCGGCGAGGACCTCGTCCGTGTGCTGGCCGAGATCCGGCGTCGGGTTGAGGGACTTGGGCTGCGGGTAGTCGGAGAGGTTGATCGGCTGGCCGACCACCTTGATCTCGCCGAGCGCGGGATGGTTGACCGGGCGGGCGATGCCGAGGTGCTGGACCTGCGGTTCGGCGAAGGTCATGTCGATCGTGTTGATCGGGCCGCAGGGGACGCCTGCCTTGTTCAACGCTTCGATCCAGTGGGCGCTGGTGTTGGTCTTGGTGACTTCGGCCAGACGCTCGTTCAGCGCCTTGCGGTTCTGCGAGCGCAATGCCGGCGTGGCGTGCTCGGGATGGTCGATCAGCGCCTGGGCGCCGAGCGCCAGCGCGGCGCGCTTCCACATCTTGTCGCCGGCGGCGGCGATGTTGATGTAGCCGTCGCTGGTGGGGAAGACTCCGGTCGGGATGCTGGTCGGATGGTCGTTGCCGGCCTGCTTCGCCACTTCGCCCTTCATCAGCCAGCGCGAGGCCTGGAAGTCGAGCATGAAGATCTGCGCCTCGATCAGCGAGGTGTGAACCCACTGGCCCTTGCCGGTGCGCTCGCGCGTGTAGAGCGCCAGCATGATCGCCTGGGCGAGCAGGAGACCCGAGGTCAGGTCGGCGATCGGAATGCCGACGCGCATCGGGCCGCGGCCCGGCTCGCCGGTGATCGACATCAGCCCGCCCATGCCCTGGGCGATCTGGTCGACACCGGGGCGCGCTGCATCCGGGCCGCTCTGGCCGAAGCCTGCGATCGAGCCGTAGATGATGCGCGGGTTGATCTTCGCCACGGTGTCGTAGTCGACCTTGAGGCGATGCTTCACGTCGGAGCGGTAGTTCTCGACGATGACGTCGGCCTTGGCCGCGAGCTTCATGAAGATCGCGTGGCCCTCGGGGCTCTTGAGGTTAAGCGTCATCGACTTCTTGTTGCGGTGCAGGTTCTGGAAGTCGAACCCGTGGCGCGCGCCGCCCATCGAATCGTTGTTCTTGCCGCCCTCGGAGGGCGGCGGTGGCGGTTCGATCTTGATGACATGCGCGCCCCAGTCGGCGAGCTGGCGCACGGCGGTCGGCCCGGCGCGATGCGCCGTGAGGTCGAGGACGGTGAGGTGGGAGAGGGGCAAGGCGGTCATCGGGGTTTCCTCGTTGCTCGTCAGCGGCCCTTGAAGGCCGGCTTGCGCTTTTCCATGAAGGCACGACGGCCTTCCTTGAAATCCTCGCTGTCGAAACAGGCCTCGGCCATCCTGTCGAGCTTGGCGTGGTCCTGCTTCGATTCGGGCTTGGCGATCTCGCGCGCGGCGGCCTTGGCGAGCGCGATCGTCAGCGGCGCGTTCTGCGCGATGGCGCCGGTGATGCCGTCGACCATGGCGTCCAGTTCGGCATCGGCGGCGACGCCGTGCACCAGGCCCATGTCGTAGGCTTCCTTCGAGGAATACTGCTTGGCCGTGAAGAGGAATTCCATGGCGCGGGGCAGGCCGACGATGCGCGAGAAGCGCTCGATGCGCAGGAAGCCGTAGCCGAGGCCGAGCTTGGCGGCCGGCACACCGAAGCGCGCGCCCTCGTTGCAGTAGCGCAGGTCGCAGCAGGCCGCGAGGTTCATGCCGCCGCCGATGCAGTAGCCGGTGATCTTGGCGATGGTCGGCTTGGGGAAGTCGTAGAGCGCCTCGTAGCCTTCCTTGGAAATGGCGTCGTAGCGGACCTGCGCTTCGGCGTTGGCGCGTTCGCTTTCGAACTTAGAGATGTCGGCGCCGGACACGAAGGCCTTGCCGCCCGAGCCGCTGACCACCAGGCAACGGATCTCCGGATCCTGGGCGAAGTCCTTCAGGATGCTGACGAAGCCGTCCCACATGTCGAGCGAGACCGCATTGAGCTTCGCCGGGTTGTTGAAGACGACGTGACCCACGGCGCCCTCGCGGCGACCGATGATTTTCTGTTCCTGCATGCCGGCATTCCTTCAATTGAGGTCGCGAATATAGCGCGCCGGAAACGAAATGAATAAGGTGTGAACCAACAGGGAGGAATCGTGGCCTCAGTAGAACTGAAGGGCCTTTCCAAGCACTACGGCGCTGCCGTCGCTGTCGACGACGTGTCGCTGCGCGTGGAGCATGGCCAGCTCGTCTGCCTGCTGGGCCCGTCGGGATGTGGAAAGACCACGACCCTGCGGTTGATCGCTGGCTTCATCGAGCCTTCGTCTGGCGAAATAGAAGTGGGCGGCAAAGTCCTGTCCTCGCCGTCGCGCACGGTGCCGCCCGAAGGCCGCAAGATGTCGATGATCTTCCAGAGCTACGCGTTGTGGCCGCACATGACGGTGGCGGAGAACGTGGCCTACGGGCTCAAGATCCGGAAGCTCGACCGCGCGACGATCGATGCCAAGCTGAAGGCGATCCTCTCGACCGCGCACCTCGAGGCGCTGGCCGAGCGCTATCCGGGCGAGCTGTCGGGCGGGCAGCAGCAGCGTGTGTCGCTGGCGCGCGCGCTGGTGGTGGAGCCCGAGACCCTGTTGCTCGACGAGCCGCTGTCCAACCTCGACGCCAACCTGCGCGAGGAGATGCGGTTCGAGATCCGCCGCCTGCATGACCAGTATCGCTACACGACGGTCTATGTGACTCACGACCAGGCGGAGGCCATGACCACGGCCGACCTGATCGCAGTGATGAACAAGGGCAGGGTCGAGCAGCTCGGCTCCCCGGAGGAGATCTACGCAAGGCCGCGCTCGGAGTTCGTGGCGCGCTTCATCGGCGGCTCCAACGTGCTCGCCGCGAATGCCCTGGACGAGAACCGCGTTTCCGTCGCCGGCGGCGTGCTGCGCACGACTGGACGGAAGCTGGTCGCGGGCCGGCGGGTCGCCGTTTCCGTTCGCCAGCACGAGATCGGCATCGATCTCGAATCGCCGCCGTCGGGGGTGGAGAACCACCTGCACGGCGTGGTGACGCGGCAGGTCTTTCTGGGTGCGACGCGCGATTACACGGTCACGCTCGACGACAAGACCGAGCTGCGCGTCACCGCGCCGCCCGGGCGCAACATCGCGGTCGGCCAGGCGGTCTGGCTGCACCTGCCGGCGGAACAATGCCGGGCACTGGCGGAGGAATGACCATGACGAGGAAGCTGACGCGACGCCATGTGCTTGCCGCCTCGACGGCGGCGGCCGCGGGTTCGTTCATCACCCCGGTGCGGGCGGCACCGCCGGAGCCCACTAAAATTACGCCGGCCCTGATCGACGCGGCGAAGAAGGAAGGCAAGTTCTCGTGGTACACGTCGGTCGACCTGGCGCTGGGCGAGAAGGTCGCCAAGGCCTTCGAGGCGAAGTATCCCGGCATCACCATGAAGGTCGAGCGCTCGGGCGCGGAGCGCAACTACCAGCGCATCGGCCAGGAGTTTCAGAACAAGATCTACAATTGCGACGTGGTGAACAGCACCGACGCCGCGCACTTCATCGTGTGGAAGCGGGCCAAGATGCTCGCGCCGTTCGTTCCGGAGGACGTGGCGCAGTTCTTTCCCGCCGTGCACAAGGACCCCGACGGCATGTTCGCCGCGTGGCGCATCACACTCTCGCCGATCGCCTACAACACCAAGCTCGTGAAGGCCGAGGATGCGCCGAAATCCTATGCCGACCTGCTCGATCCGAAGTGGATGGGCAAGATCGTCAAGGCGCATCCGGGCTACAGCGGCACCATCATGACGGCGACGCAGCAGCTCAGCCGTGACCTCGGCTGGTCGTGGTTCGAGAAGCTCTCCAAGCAGAAGGTCATGCAGGTCCAGTCCGCGACCGAGCCGCCCAAGAAGCTGGCCCAGGGCGAGCGCGCGGTGATGGCCGATGGCAGCGAATACGTCGTCGAGGACCTGAAGACGCGAGGCGAGCCGGTCGAGCTGGTCTATGCGAGCGAGGGCACGCCGCTGATCACCGGACCGTCCGCTGTCATGGCCAATGCGCCCAATCCCAATGCGGCGCGCCTGTTCCAGGCCTGGTCGATGACCCGTGAGGCGCAACAGCTCAACATAGACGTCGGCGCGCTTCGCTCGGCGCATCCGCAGGCCGTGGACCGCGCCGACATGAAGAAGTTCTCCGACATCAAGACATTGAAGGAAGAGGCGAGCGTCGTTGCGGACCAGGCCGACGCGATCAAGGCCCAGTACGTCAAATACTTCAAGGTGTAGCCCATGCGCCGTCGTCAGTTCGTCGCCGCCGCCGCGGCTTCCACCGTCCTCGCACCACTCGGCGCGCGGATCCTGTCCGCCGCGCCGCCACCGCAGGCCATCACACCGGAGCTGCTGGAGGCCGCGAAGAAGGAAGGAAAGGTCACCTACTACACGGCGATGGATCTTTCCGTGGCCGAGCCGATGGCCAAGGCCTTCGAGGCCAAGTATCCGGGTATCAAGGTCGCGGTCGAGCGCACCGGTGCGGAGCGGCTGTTCAACCGCATCGGCCAGGAAGTCGGCAGCAACATCCGTCGCGTCGACGTGGCCAACAGCTCCGATGTGGCGCACTTCATCGTGTGGAAACGGCAGGGCTGGCTGGAGCCGTTCCTGACGCCCGACATGGCGGAGAACCTGCCGGCCGACCAGCGCGATGCCGACGCCGCCTTCGTCAACCAGCGCACTCATCTCTCGACCATCGCCTACAATACGAAGCTGGTGAAGCCCGAGGACGCGCCCAAGGGCTTCGTCGATCTGCTTGATCCGAAATACTCGGGCAAGCTGGTGAAGGGCCATCCGGGCTATTCCGGCACGATCATGACGGCGACCCAGCAGCTCGCGAAGGCGCTGGGCTGGGAGTATTTCGAGAAGCTCTCCAAGCAGAAGGTGCTGCAGGTCCAGTCGGCCACCGAACCACCCAAGCGCATCGAGGCCGGTGAGCGCGCCATCGCCGTCGACGGCAGCGATTATCTCTTCTGGATGGCGAAGGAGCGCGGCTCGCCGATCGAGGTGGTGCACGCCGTCGAGGGCACGCCACAGATCTCCAACCCGATGGCGATCTTCAAGGCCTCGCCCAATCCCAATGCCGCGCGTCTCCTCGTCGGCTGGATCATGTCGCCCGAAGGACAGGAGTTCATCGTCAACGTGAGTGGCCAGTATCCTGCGAACAAGCTGGTGAAGGCCAAGGCCGGGCGGCCGGCGCTGGCGTCGATCAAGACGCTGCCCGAGGATCCGGCCGAGGTCGAGAAGCAGGCGGACGAGATCAAGTCCCGCTACCAGCGTTACTTCAAGGTATGACGCGCAGCTTCGATCTCTCGCGGCCGGTCCTCGTCGCGGTCGCCGCCCTCCTGGTGGTGATGATCGTGCTGCCGGTCGGCTGGCTGCTCGTCGTAAGCCTGACCGGCAAGGATGGCGGAGTCACGCTCGCCAACTTCGTGGCGCTGTTCACCGATCCCACGTTCGTCGACCCGTTGATCACGACCCTGATCATCGCCGGCTCGGTGAGCGCCATTTGCTGCCTGGTTGCGGCACCTCTGGGCTGGCTGGTGGCGCGCACCGACATGCCGCTTGCCCGCACGATCCGCACCTTGGTGATGGCCTCGCTGGTGACGCCGCCCTTCGTCGGCGCCATCGCCTGGGAGATGCTGGCAGCGCCCAATTCGGGCCTGCTAAATCAATTGTGGCGCCTGCTCAGCGGCATGCCGCCCGACGAGGCGCTGTTCGACATCTACAGTCTGGGCGGGCTGATCTTCGTGATCTCCTGTTACACGTTTCCCTACGTCTTCATCCTGGTCGCCAATGCGCTCGATCGGATGCCCGGCGAACTGGAAGACGCGTCGTCGATGCTGGGGGCGAAGACCTGGCAGACCGCGCGCCTGATCACCGTGCCGCTGGCACTGCCGACCCTGCTGGCGGGCGCGCTGGTTGCCTTCCTGCAGGCGCTGAACCTGTTCGGCTCGCCCGCGATCCTGGCCATTCCCGCCGGCTTCCACACGCTCACCACGCGCATCTGGAGCCTGTTCCAGTTCCCGCCCAAGCCCGAGCTCGCGGCGGCGGCTTCGGTGCCGTTGCTGGTGCTGACCGTGCTGCTGCTGCGCGCCCAGGCGATGGCGCTCGGCCGGCGCGGCTATGCTGTGCTGGGCGGCAAGTACGGTGCGCCGCGGCCCATTCGCTTGGGGTGGCTGCGCGTGCCGGCCGTGGCGGTGGCGCTGTTCGTCCTCGCCATGCCGCTCTTCCTGCCCTACGCGGCGCTGTTCAACTCGGCCTTCTCGAGGGTCGCTTCGCGCATCGTCGGGCCGGAGACGATCACGCTGCACAACGTGAAGTTCACCTTCCTCGAGCTGAGCTCGACGATGCCCGCACTGAAGAACACCTTCCTGCTGGCGACCGCCTCGGCCACCCTGGGCGCACTGCTGGCGCTGATGATCGCCTACATCGTGGCGCGTAAGGCGGTGCGCGGGTATCGCGTGCTGGGTTTCCTCGCCACCGCGCCGCTGGCCATCCCGGGCATCGTGCTGGGCGTCGGCCTGTTCCTCGCCTATACGCGCCCGCCGCTCGCCCTCTACGGCACGCTGTGGATCCTGCTGATCGCCTTCGTGACGATCGAGCTGCCGGCGGCCTACCAACAGCTGGGCTCGGCCTTCCATGCGGTGCACCCCGAGCTGGAGGAGGCGGGCCGCATGCTGGGCGCCACGCGCCTGCGCACGCTGGCAGACATCACCGCGCCGCTGCTGCGCTCGGCCGTGATCGCCACCTGGTGCTTCATCTTCGTCGCGACGATCCGCGAGCTCTCCGGGGCGGTGATCCTGTTCACGTCGGAGACGAAGGTCCTGTCGGTGCTGATCTTCGACCTGAAGGAAAGCGGCGACGTGGGCGCCATCGCGGTGCTCAGCCTGACGATGGTCGCGATCACCACCATCGTGATCGCCGCGGCCAATCGCCTGCATGCACGGCCGCAGACACGGCCTGTCTGACGCGGCCTGTCTGACGTCGCCTGTCAAGCGGGTGACGTGTCGGCGTAATCGGGCGACAATGGCGGGATCGACGCGCACCCGTCCCACAGGTCCTGAACCGGGGTGGGTGTTCCCCTGAACATCTCCGGGAAGGAAAGCCCACGAATGCTCTTCGCTCGCTATTTCCTGATGGTCCTCGTCGCCGGTATCTTTGCGCTGGATATGCCGCAGGCCGTTGCGCAGCAAATGGTCAGCGTGTCGCGCGACGACGTGAACCTGCGCTCCGGCCCCGGGACGCGCTATTCAGCGGACTGGGTGCTGGGAAAGGGCTTCCCCCTGAAGATCGTCGGTCGACGCGGCGACTGGCTGCAGGTCCAGGATTTCGAAAGCGACAAGGGCTGGATTCTGCGGACGCTGACCAGCAGCACCGCGTATCACATCGTGAAGGTCAAGAGCGCCAACATGCGCAGCCAGCCGACGACGACCAGCCGGATCGTTGGCAAGGTCTCCTACGGCGACACCCTGAAGACCCTCGAGCGGCGGACGGGCTGGGTCAAGGTTCAGCGTGACGGCAGCATTCGGGGCTGGGTATCGCGGCACCTGCTCTGGGGCTGGTAACAGCCGTCCTCGTGCGAGGGACTCAGTTGAAGATGGCCACCTCGTCGACCGTAATCGGCCGGGCGAGCAGGCCGAGCTGCTCGAGCGTCTTGATCGTCGCTTCCCAGCCCGCGCGGGTCTGCTGTCCCGTGGGCGGGCCGCCGAGTTGCTGCGACACCGTGGCGATGCTGCGGTCGACGTAGCGGGGCGCCATGCGCGGGAAGATGCGGGAGAAGTACAGGGCGGCATCGCCGGGACGTTCCCGCACCATGTTGTAGCCTTCCTGGACGGCCTCCTCGACCTTTCGCGCGATCTCGCGTCTGGCCGGGTCGGCCCAGGCGGCATCGTTGACGATGAGGTTCAAGCTGTAGGCTCTCACGCCAAAATCGGCCAACCGTATCATCATGATATGGCGTCCCTCGGCGATCAGCTCCGAAGGCGCCATCTCGTCATAGTCGATCAGGGCATCGACCTTCTTTTCGACCAGGTCGTAGGCATTCCAGTTGACCGTCTTCTCCTGGATCCTGCTGCGGTCGAGCTTGTTGGCGGCGACCAGAGCTCGAAATTCCTCGTTGGTGATGCTGCCCGGGACCAGACCCAGTGTCTTGCCGTAGAGGTCGCGCGGATGGGCGATGCGGTCCTCGCCGCGCGTGTAGATCACGGTCGGTGTCTTGGCGTAGTAGACGGCAAGGCTCTTGATCGGCTGCCCTTTGGAGCAGGCGATAGCGGTGGCAATGCCGCTCGACGAACCGATCCAGTATTGCTTGCCGGAGCCGATCATTTCCGCCGAGGAGATCGCGCCCTGCGTTTCGGCGAAGGACACTTCGAGGCCACGCCGTTCGAAAGCCCCCATCTCGCGTGCGAGGAAAAATCCCGCGTAGGTCGGCAGGGCCTTCCAGTCGAGCAGGATTTCGACTTTCTGGGGGACGTCGGGAGCGGTCTGCGCGAGAGAAGGCAGCGACGGCATCAGAGTCAGGGCGGCGGCAGCGAGAACCAAACGACGGCTGGTACTGGTCATGTCGATATCCTGGATCGGCGTCGGGCAAAGAGCGGCGAACATGTCATAACCATGTCCCATTGAGGGAGCGAATTTCGTCCAGCCGCGTTTTCCGTCCGTGGAAAAGCGCCCCCTGGAATCTCTGTCCGCCTCCGGTCGCATCCGGCGGCTGCTCACCGAAACCGTCGAAGGGTTCGTCGACGACGATGCCTTCAGCCGGGGGGCGGCCATAGCCTACTTTACGCTGTTTTCCCTGGCGCCCGTACTGCTGCTCGTCATTGCGGTTGCCGGGCTGGTCTTCGGACAGGAGGCTGCGCAGGGAGCTGTCGTCGAGCAGTTGAGCGGGCTGATGGGCCGAGAAACCGCGGAAGCGATGCAGGCCATGATCCGCAGCGCCAGCGATCGCATGACGGGCCTCATCGCGACCGTGATCGGCCTCTTCACCATTCTGCTCGCTGCCAGCGGCGTGTTCGGCGAAGTCCAGTCGGCCCTCAATGCGATCTGGAAGGCGAAGCCCAGACGCTCGACCATGTCTCGGCTGATGCGCGCCCGGCTCGCCAGCTTCGGCCTGGTGATCACGCTGGGCTTCGTCCTGATGGTGTCGCTGGCGCTAAGTGCGGCGCTGACAGCGCTGGGGACGTATCTCAAATATACCTTCCCAGCCGCCGTGATGGCAGTGCAGGCAGCCGATCTGGCGATTTCGGTCGTCCTCATCTCAAGCCTGTTCGCGATCATGTACAAGGTCCTGCCGGACACGGCGATCCGCTGGCGAGACGTCGCAGTCGGTGCCCTCGCCGTAACCGCGCTGTTCGAGGGCGGGAAGTATCTGATCGCCCTCTACATCGGCCAGTCGGACGTCGCCTCGAGCTTCGGGGCGGCCGGCGCGTTGATCGTCCTGCTGCTCTGGATCTTCTACTCCGCGCAGATATTTCTGCTGGGTGCCGAATTCACCCGGGCCTGGACGCATGTCTATGGCGGACGGTGCCCTGCGGCTGCATCGGAGGCCGCCGGAAGAGCAAGGACCGGTTAGCCCGAGATCGCGAATCCCACGAGCAGCGCCAGCGTCCCGCCCAGTCCCAGGATGACGGCAAGGAAAGGCAAGTGGCCCACGAAGCCCAGAGCCATGCAGGCCAGCACCAGAATGATGTGGAGCACGGCGAACAGGATCAGCTTGCTGAAGCCTTCGTAAGTCTGCTCATGGGCACGCAATTCTTCCGAGGGCGGGGTGCCTGGCGCGACGATATCCAGATTGCGAACGGTGGTGGCCATCACGAGTCTCCATCCGAGTTGGAACTCGACGGCCAACGCCGCCGGCTCCCGCGCGTTGCCCAAATGCGACCGTTGCCATTACGCGAGAGTGTCCGATGGCGGACTTGTCGAAGAGGAGGGGCGTCGGCATATCATGTCGGCATGAAAACGCTCCTGCCTGCGCTTCTGCTCCTCCTCGTCTCGTCGCTCTCGGCACCGTCGATGGCGCAATCCTTCGAAGAACAGATGCGTCAGGCGGCCGGCGCCTACGAGCGCAAGGACATGGCGACCGCCGTGCGCATCTGGAAGGTCTGGGCCGCGAAGGGGGATGCCGAGGCGCAGACGCTGCTCGGCGCCATGTACTGGAGCGGCGAGGGCGTCCAGCGCAACCTCAATGAAGCCGCCAAGCTCTATCTTGCCGCTGCCAAGCAGGGTTATGCACGGGCTCAGAACAATATCGGCTTCATGTTGGGCTTCGGCGAGGGCATCCCGCCGCGCGACGACGTCGAGGCCTACAAATGGATCAAGCTTTCGACCGACCGTTACACGGCCAAGAACCAGGATCGCCTCGATCAGGCCCAAAAGGACCTCGCCACCCTGTCTGCGCGCATGACCCCTGCGCAAATTACCGAAGCGGAAAGGCGAGTCCGGGCATGGAAACCGGTCCCGCAAGTGAGGTAAGGTCTCCGACCACGCGGCGGTCACGAGCGATGCCCCGGCGTCGGCCCTATAGAAGGACTGGATGATCCGACCCTCGGTCGCTGCGGCTTTTGCCGTCTCATTGCTATTCGGCGGGATGTCCCAGAGCATCGCGCGCGATCTGCCGCGAGTGATCGGCACGGAGCCCGTCCATGACCAGCCCGCTGCGGACGCCGGCCTTCGCGAACATCTGTCCTTCCTGAAGCTTGCGTCAGTAAACGACCTGCTCGCCCGCGTTCTTTCCATTGAGCTCGCGCTGGAACAGGTCCAGCCGATCATTCCCCTGGCGGACCCGGTGCCGCCGCCCGTCAGCACGGGCCCCGTTCCCGAACTGGTTCTGGCCTATGGCCGCACCGAGGCCGAACGGTTGCTGGGCGATGGCGGAGACGATGCCCGTGTGGCGGCCTATCTCCCGTTCCAGCGCCGCGTCGGCATCTCAGGGGTTATCGCCGGCGGATCGCTCGAAGCCTCCGCGGCGGCGGCGGGCGTGCCGGCGCCGGCCATGCTCGAGGCCCTGCAGGCGTTCGAGACGTCGGTCGACCTGAAGAAGGAGATGCGCGACGGCGACAGGTTCTATGTGCGCTACGAGCAGACCTTCACCCAGGCGGGCGCGCCCCTCGATGTCGGCCGGGTTCTTTGGATGGAACTGCGCACGCCGAAGGGCGTGATGGCGATCCATCGTTTCCGCACGCGCGACAATACCGAACGCTTCTGGATGGCAAGCGGGCAGGCGGCGACGCCGCCGTCGTTCCGTCTTCCGCTCGATACCATATCGATCTCATCGGGCTTCGGGTTGCGCGCCGATCCGTTCGACCAGCCGCCGCCGCCTTACGGGGGCAAGCCGCAGGGCGCCGGTGGCCCGAAGCTCGCGAAGCCCCTGCCGCCCGGGCTGCCCACCGGCGGCGCCACCGACATGCCGCGCGCCGGCGTCGGCGGTGCATCATCCTCCGGCCTCTCCTCGTATGGAGGTTCCTCCTATGGAGGGTCTTCCTATGGCGGTTTCCGCGCGCCGCCGGCCTATGCCTTGTCGGCGCGGCCCTCGTCACGCTCCCTGTTCATGCATGAGGGCGTCGATCTGGTGGCGCCCACGGGCACTCCCGTGGTGGCAGCGGCCGACGGTCTCGTTGTGGGTGCCGCGCCGAACGGGCGCTACGGCAACTGGGTTCGCCTCGAACATGGCGGCAAGCTGGCGTCGGTCTACGGCCATCTCTCCGCCTTCGCGAGCGGCCTGCAGCCGGGCATGACGGTGTCGCGCGGCGACGTGATCGGCTACGTCGGCAGCACCGGCCGTTCGACCGGCGCCCACCTCCACTTCGAGCTTCAGGTCGATGGCAAGCCGGTCAATCCGATCACCCATCCCGAGCTGAAGCGCGCTCAGCTGCGCGGCTCAGATCTCGACCGGTTCCGCAAGCAGGTGGCCGCCAGCCGCACCGAGCGAGAGCTCGAGCAGAGTCCGGCTGCTGCCCCGGTTGGCGACTGAATGGCGTAACGATCTGGTAAGGCGTTAACGCTAGGATCGTCATGCGGATCGCAGCGGGTGCGTCGTGCCCGTACGAGGTGAAGAGTTGAGCGCCGTCCAAACTGGTCTCCTTGCCCTCGGCCTGATCCTGATCAGCACCGCCACAGGTGTCTTCCTGCGCCGAAAGCTGCCGGAAAAGCACCTGACCGGCGACTCCATGGATGTTATCAAGATGGCGACTGCGCTGGTGGCCACCATGGCGGCGCTGGTGACGGCCTTGCTCTTCGCCTCCACGCGCGCCTCCTACGAGACCACCCACAGCCAGGTCGGCCAGCTGACGGCCAATCTCATAGAACTCGACCGGCTCCTCAAGGATTACGGCACCGAAGGAATGGCGCTGCGGAGCGCCCTCCGTCAGGACGTTGTTGCCATCGTGAATTCCATCTGGCGCGACGAAGGTGCCGCGTTTCCCACCCCGGCGCAGGCGTCGACAACGGAATCCCAGGTCATCGCCAAACTGCGCCAACTCGCGCCTCAAGACCCGCTCCGGAGTTCGTTGCAGGCGCGGGCATCGGCGGTGAGCGATACGGTGGCGCAAATCCAGCTCGCGCTTTACGCGCACCCGTCCGACTCGCTCTCCAATCCATTCGTCTTCGTGTTGGTCCTGTGGCTCTGCTTACATCTTCGGCACCTTCGCCATGTCGGCGGATGCCAATGCCACGATGCTCAGCATACTGTTCTTTTGCGCGCTGTCGGCCGCCAGCGCGATCTATCTCATCCTCGAGCTCGGCCAGCCATTCGACGGGTTGATGCAGGTGCCGAGCGACCCGCTGCGCCAGGCGCTGGCGCCGCTATAGAGCGGGAAACAAGAAGACCATCTACCACGTCATACGGAGCCATCCGTGAGGGCGTGGCTCTCATCCTGGCGCAAGGTTCCCTTCGCAGGAAGTCGGAGCATCGGATTGCGGCATGCGTGCCACCGGGCCTACGCTCTACCGCAATCCTTCGGTGTGGGTCTCAGTCCCAGGCGGCGTCGACGATCTGGCCGGCTTCGGAGAGGACGAGGGTGAGGCGGTTGGGCTCGTACTCGTAGCTCGGGATGCCGTCTGCGGGACGGATGATGCGGAGCGGATAGGGAAGGTCTTCTTCCTTCACGACATTGCCGGCGGCCTGGCCGGCCGGGGCGGCGGCGCCCTTGGCCTGGAAATACTTGCCCAGGCACTTGGCGCAGTCTTCCTTGGGCGGCGCGACCTCGGCGAAACCCGGCAGGGTCTTGAGGGACACGGCATTGTAGCCCGAGCGGACGCGGATGCCCTTGTAAGGATGGCCATGGGCGATCGGCAGGATCGCCTCGACCTGCATGAACGGGCCGAGCGGTGCCATGTCCGACGGCGCGCTGGCCTGGAAGATGAGGTCGAGCATGCCGTCGATGCCTTCGCCGCGGGTGATCGGCAGGAGATGTGGCTCGCCCCAGGCGTTTGAAGTGACGAGGCCGCGGGCGCGGACGATGTCCATGCCGCCGGTCTTTTCGGAGCGGATCAGCTCGACGCTGGTCACGAACATGACGGGGAAGGGGCGATTGCCTTCGGGCGACGGTGCGCCGCCGCCCGGCGGCGGCCCGGCATCCTTCGGCGTCGAAGGGGCTGCCTGCGGGGGCTGTTGCTGCGCGCTGGCGGCGAGACCGCCCAGCATCGCGCCGGCGGCGACCAGGGAGGCGAGGGTGAAAAGCTTCTTGCGGGTCATGGCATCCTCGAAGGCTGTGCGGCGCTTTCGCCGCTCGGGATAGGCGGGTGGACGACGATCAGATCGCTTGCTCCGAACGGCGGCCTACCAGTTGTGCCAGCCGTTCCCCCAGCCGCCATTGCCCCAGCCGCCATTGTGCCAGCCGTTGCCCCAGCCGCCGTTGCGCCAGCCCCAGCCGCGGTGCCAGCCGTTGCCCCACCACGCAAGCGTCTGCTCGCGATCGATGGCGACGAAGGGTTCGCCGTCCTTGCGGTACTGCTCGATCGCGCCGGAGACATCGGTCCGGATCGACTGCAGGCGGTCTGCGACCGACGCCTTGTTGGAATCCTCGGGAGCTGCAACGGCGGTGGCCGATGCATCGGCCGCTGCGAGGCTCACCGAAAGGCCGAGCGCGCCGGACGGCAGGAGCTGCGCCAGCGTGCGAAGTGTACGTCGATCCTGTGACATGTCGTTCTCCCTCAGTCGGGCCGCAGCCTGCGCAAACCCCTGCAAATTGGCAATCGAAACTTAGATGAACGCTTGTATCAAAGACTTTAAGTCCCCCTCAGTCCCAGGCGGCGTCGACGATCTGGCCGGCTTCGGAGAGGACGAGGGTGAGGCGGTTGGGCTCGTACTCGTAGCTCGGGATGCCGTCTGCGGGACGGATGATGCGGAGCGGATAGGGAAGGTCTTCTTCCTTCACGACATTGCCGGCGGCCTGGCCGGCCGGGGCGGCGGCGCCCTTGGCCTGGAAATACTTGCCCAGGCACTTGGCGCAGTCTTCCTTGGGCGGCGCGACCTCGGCGAAACCCGGCAGGGTCTTGAGGGACACGGCATTGTAGCCCGAGCGGACGCGGATGCCCTTGTAAGGATGGCCATGGGCGATCGGCAGGATCGCCTCGACCTGCATGAACGGGCCGAGCGGTGCCATGTCCGACGGCGCGCTGGCCTGGAAGATGAGGTCGAGCATGCCGTCGATGCCTTCGCCGCGGGTGATCGGCAGGAGATGTGGCTCGCCCCAGGCGTTTGAAGTGACGAGGCCGCGGGCGCGGACGATGTCCATGCCGCCGGTCTTTTCGGAGCGGATCAGCTCGACGCTGGTCACGAACATGACGGGGAAGGGGCGATTGCCTTCGGGCGACGGTGCGCCGCCGCCCGGCGGCGGCCCGGCATCCTTCGGCGTCGAAGGGGCTGCCTGCGGGGGCTGTTGCTGCGCGCTGGCGGCGAGACCGCCCAGCATCGCGCCGGCGGCGACCAGGGAGGCGAGGGTGAAAAGCTTCTTGCGGGTCATGGCATCCTTGGCAGCTAAGCGGCAGCGTCGCCGCTCGAAACAGGCGAAAGGGAAAGGGCGGTCTGCGGAGCGACCGCCGTCTCGCTCAGCCTGTCGTAGGCTTCGAGAATCACGTCGGTGGGGACCATCTGCGTCAGCGTGCAGTACGACGTCTCTGTCCCGGAGAAGCTGCCATTCTCGAACAGTTTGTTGACCGGGGCGCCGCCGCCGCACACGGAGAAGTAATCGCAGGACCTGCTGCAGGCCTGCACACCGGCGGTGATGTCGCGGTAGAGCGGCGACGCGAGGCAGGTGGCGTGGATTTCCTGCAGCGACTGGAAGTTGATGTTGCCCAGGAGAAAGTCGCGATAGTCGGGGTTTTTCAGGCCGAGAAGCTCGGGCGAGAAACTCGAGACGTTTCCGTGGCTGTCGACGTTCAGCATCGCCAGCGGTTCGACCTGGATATTGCGTGCCGGGACGCCTTCGGGGCGAAACATGCGCGGCAGGGCGAGGTCGATCTCTCGCACGAAGCGCACACGGCCGCTCTGGCGGGCGAGGTGCCAGAAACGGCGCAGAAACGCGGCATAGCGTCTGCGCAGTTCGGGCCCGTGGAAAAGGCTCGAGACGTGATCGCCTTCGGACTCCTCCACGTTGAAACAAATCTGGTCGATGTCTTCGGACAGGTAGAAGTCGAGCAGCCCTTCCGGCTGATCGAGGCTGGTGTGCGACAGGACCGAGATCACGTGGAAGTCCACGCCGTTGTCGCGCAGGCAGCGGATGCCGGCGATGGTCTTGTCGAACGTGCCCTTTCCGCTGCGGCTCTTGCGGTGAAGATCGTGCAGTTCGCGCGGCCCATCGAGGCTCACGCCGACCCCCACCTTCCAGTCCTTGAACAGATCGCACCAGGCGGCATCGATCAACGTGCCGTTGGTCTGGAACGAGTGCTTCACGTGGACCGATGCCGGCCGCATCCGCTCGATCGTCGCGAAGGCCTCGCGATAGAACGAGACCGGGACAGCAAGCGGCTCGCCCGCATGCCAGATCACGGTGATCTCGGGACAGGACCAGCCGGACGCGAAGATCTGCTCGAACAGCCGCGTCACGGTCGACTGGGCGATGACGTGCTTGTTCGAGCGGTCGGGCAGATAGCAGTAGGTGCAGGCGATGTTGCAGAAGGCCGTCGGCTGCACGACCACCATCCCGATTTCAGGGGAGGTAGTCATCATCACCAGTTGTGCCAGTTGCCCCAGCCGCCATTGCGCCAACCCCCGTTGCGCCAGCCGCCGTTGCCCCACCAGGCGAGCCTCTGCTCGGGATCGACGAGCACGAAGGGCCCGCCCTCCTTGCGATGCCGTTCGAGAGCGCTCGATACATCGGAACGAAGCGATTCGAGTCGTTCCGCAACCGAATCCTTCTTGCTCTCTGGTTCGGCAGCGCTGGAGGCTGCGGCATCGGCGGCTGCGAGGCCGACCGAAAGTCCAAGCACACCGGCCGGAAGGAGGCGAGCCAGAGTGAGCAACGAACCAAGGTTTTGCGTCATGTGATCTCCCCGAGCCGGCCTACGTTAGGCAGACCTTCGATCCGTTCGCAAACCAAAAAACGAAGACGAAACGAACTTCAGCACGTGTGCTCTCTTGAATTCGATAGCGGACATCCCATATGCAGTTCGTTCAAGCGATCAGATTGGTCGCGGACACCGCCGGGGTGAGCCATGGATGTAATGGTGACCGTTCGGCGGACAGTGGCCCCGCGCCTGAGATGGCGGCGGGGCTTTCTCTTTTTCAGTTCGACTCATTTTCAGTTCGGCTCAATGGGCCAGTGTGGTCGTGCCTCCTGGAACGTTGGAGAAAGAGTCGAACGACCTTGATTCGAGCCACACGTGGCGAAATGTCGTCGCCGATCCAAGTTGCCGCTGCGGCTCGCCGATATGAAATCCCAACCCCCGCAAGAGGTCGAGCGTCCGATCCTCCTGCGCGTCGATATGCTGCTCCAGGCGAGGGAACTGATCGAGCATCTCGCCAAAGACGAGACGGCACAGCATTGAAAACTCACGCGATTCGCCCTCGAATACAGCGAGGGTCATCATCCATAGATAGCCGATCTCGGGATTGTCGAGCCGTGGGGTTACGCCCCACAGGGCACTGGTCGCGCCGTCGCTCAGGCGTCGCGCCGCCCAGATCTGGGCACTGAAAGCGCATGCCTCGATAAGCCGGCGACCGGGTTCCTTTTCAGGCCAATCCGCCGCGCCCGGCTCATCCTCGAGAAGAGACGCAACGTACGCGACGTCAGCGGAAGTCGCCGGCAGAACTTGATGGCGCATGGACCTTCTCCCTGGTCGGTCCCTAGTCAACGAAGTGGCTACAGAAGGTTGCCGATCCCGTTCCAGGTCCGTTTCGGGCACCGAATCAATCGAGGGAGGTGTGATAGCGTCGGGCGCGTGAAACCGGATTCTCTCGATCGTCGACCTTTCCTCGCCTTCCTGGGAGCGATGCTCATGGCGCCATCGAACTCGTCTGCCCAACCCGCAGCCTGGCAGATGCAATCCCCGGACTCGGCGGGCTTGGCACCGGACCTCTCATCCAAGCTCGACGCTCTCGTAGCCGACGAGCGTATCTGGAACGTCCACGGCGTTCTGGTCGTGCGGGGCGGCAACCTGGTGCTGGAGCGGTACTTTGATGGAACCGACTGGTCGCGCGGCCGGTCGCTCGGCGCTGTCGCTTTCGGTCCGGACACGCTGCACGACCTGCGCTCCGTCTCGAAGAGTATCGTCGGTCTTCTGTATGGCATCGCTCTGGAGCGCGGCAGGGTGCCGCCACCGGAGGCGCCCTTGCTCGCGGCGTTTCCCGCCTATCGCGACCTCGCCGCGGATCCGGCCCGCGCGAGATGGACGGTCCACAACGCCCTCACCATGACCATGGGCACCGACTGGGATGAACTCTCCGTTCCCTACACTGACCCGACCAACAGCGAGATCGAGATGGACCGTGCGTCCGACCGATATCGCTACGTGCTCGGCCGGCCCGTCGTCGTCGAGCCCGGTACGCGATGGATCTATAGTGGCGGCGCCACGGCGCTCCTGGGACGGATGATCTCACAGGGGACCGGCAAGAGCCTGCACGACTTCGCCAGTGAGGCGCTGTTCGATCCATTGGGCATGGGAGCCAGCGAATGGCTGACCGACGCACGGGGCGACGAGTTCGCGGCGTCCGGTCTGCGCCTGCGGCCGCGCGATCTCGCGCGGATCGGGCAACTGGTCCTGCGGGGTGGAGAGTTGGGCGGAAGGCGGATCGTCCCCAAGGAATGGATCGCGCGCGCCACGACACTCTACGTGAGCTGCGACGAGGTTCGCCGCTATGGCTACCAGTGGTACATGGGCGACATGACGTTTGCGGTCCCGTCCGGGCCGCGCTGGAATCGCAACCGGCTCGAACGCTATCAGGGCGCCTATGGCAATGGCGGCCAGCGTCTATGGGTGTTCCCCGGCCTGGACATGATCGTGGCGGTGACGGCCGGGAACTACGATACACCGGACCAACGGGTAGCGCCGCTGCGCGTGCTGCGGGAGGCCGTGCTGGCGAGTGTGCGGTAGGGCCGGCGTCTAACGACGTGTGAACAAAAGGTCCTGCTGGCGCGTCGGCATTGCTTCGACCTGCTGCAGCGTGGCCGGCCGGCGCCAGCGCAGATACCATTCGAGCTCGTAGTCGTTCTCGATCGCCCAGGCCGTGAAGCCCGCGGCGCGCATGCGCGCGAACACATCCTGCCACGATTCTGGATCGTCATCGGGAGTTGCCTCGACCACGATGTCCATCGTTGCCGGATAGGCCGATAGCTGTTCCAGCAGATGGCGCAGGATCGGCGGCTCGGCCCCTTCCACATCCATCTTGATCAGGCGAACCCGTGACATTTCGTCGGGTGTCAGAATCTGCTCCAGCGGCAGGGCTTGGACGGAGGCCATCAGGGTGCCACCGCGGGAGGCCAGAGTGGTGGCCGCTCCAATGTTTCCCGGATTGACCTCGTAGAGGTCGAGCATGCCGGGCCTGTCCGAGACGGCCGCATTAACAGGGCGGACGTTCGACGACGAGGCATTGACCGCGAGATTGCGGTGCAGGAGCGCAAAGGTGCGCGGCGAAGCTTCGATCGAGACGACGCTTCCCGAGGAACCGACGCGCGACGAAGCGAGGAGCGTGTCGTAGCCGATGTTGGCGCCGATATCGACGAACACGTCGCCCGGCGCCAGGTTGTCAGCGATGACCTGCGAGACGTCCGGTTCCCAGACGCCGAAGTGCAGGATCATACGCTGGATGAGATCGAGCGGGTTGCAGTACAGCCGCGCGCCAAACTGGGTGGTGGCGAGATGCTCCGCACCTTGGAGGCGGAGCACCTTGTCGTAGGCGCGGAACGCGAGCCGCGCAGCGGGAAGCGGCATGCGTCTGATCGTTCCGATGATGGTCTTGTGGAGAGGCTGAAGCATGCCCCTTCTCTATAGCGCGTATGCGGCGATCGTTCCTCCCGTTGTCACCGGGTCCCGGCGGCCGGTGCCTGCCGGCTCGTGTCCGAACCGACGCCGGGCTGGCCCGCGCTCGGGGCGCCCGGTGAGGAGGGCGTGGGCGTGACGGGCGAAGTGCTGCTCGGCGGCGGGGAAGCAGGCGGCGGCGGAACGGTTGGCGAGGTGCCGGCCGGAGCCGGCGCTGTCGAACTGCCGCCGCTGCTCGACCCCGCGCCACCCGATTGCGCGTTAACGCTCCCTGCGATGGCGCCGCAGGCGACTATGGCGATAAGTGTCTTCCTGACCATGGATCCTCCAGGGGGTGTTTCCACTAAACCCCAGGAGGACGCTCGCGTTGCATCGATGGTCAGAGCGTCGCGGCCAGGGCCGCAAGCTGATCGGTGCAGATCCCCCAACCCACGTGAAAGCCCATTTTCTCGTGGGCATCTCGGTCCTCGACCGTCCAGTGGCGGACGCGAGCCGTGTAAAGTGTCTTGTCGCCCTGCTTCTCGAAGGTGAGGACTACCGTCATGAACGGCTTGGCCGAGGGCTGCCACGCTTCGGTGAAGGCATCCGTGAAGACCAGCCGCTCGTTCGGTACGACGTCGAGATAGACACCGCGGTTGGGCATGTCAGTCCCGTCGGGACCGCGCATGACGATCAGATTGGAACCGCCCGGCCGCACATTCACGTCCACGACGGGCGTCTCGTAGGGCCTGGGGGCGAACCACTGCTTTAGAAGCGCCGGTTCGGTCCAGCAGCGGTAGAGCTTTTCACGCGGCGCGTCGATCAAGCGGGTGAGGACGAGTTCGCGGTCGTTTGCGGGCAGGGCAGTCATCTCAGGCTCCTTGTCAGATCATTCTGACCCAAGGACGCCCGAAGACGCTGCTTCCCGACACGGGCCGGCGTTTTATTCTAAGGCGCGCCGTACGAGCCCGGCGTCACGCCGCCATACTCGTGGCTGACCCGGCCGTTCCATCCGTAGCCGACATAGCCGCCGGCGGCGTCATAGAGATAATCGAAACCCTCCAGGAACATCCGGCCAGTATTCACGAAGACCGTCGCGTCATGCACCACCTCGACACGCTCGGGATGGAGCGGATTGCCGCGTCGTTCGACCCTGAACTCGTAGGAGGCAGGCTGCGGGCGCTGGCGATCCGGCATGAAGAGCTCGACCCTCGTGCCCTCCGGCGCGCGCCGGCCACGCTCGAGGCGCGTGCCTGCCGGCGGAGAGAGGAACATGTAGTTGATGCCGGTATCCATCAGCATCGTGCCCCGGCCGGCGACACCGTCGACCAACACGGTCATGGGAGCCCCGTTCCAGTCGGGCACGCCCGGCGCATGCGCCTTCGGCGTCAGCTTCACGAAGGCCATATGGCGGGTGAGGGCGGGCGTCATGCCGAGATGCACGCCGGTCCGGGTGATCACGTAGCCGGGTCGCACCGCGCTCGCCGGCCGGCCGGAGGCCAGCGAGACGATGCTGACGAAGGGGTTCTTGGGCGATGCGTTGTCGGCGGTCGCTTGCGCTTTGCCGCGATCGAAGCCAATGCCCATGAACCCGACATTGCGCGGGTTTGATTCGGGCCGGCAGTCGCGGGCATGTTCGAGGCAGGTGATCTGGCTCACCCTAAGCACCTGGACGCGCGCCGTTGCGACCGGTGTGTGCTCGTCGCGGCGGATGACCACATCCGTCATCCAGTGCTCCCCACTCAGGACGCGACCGCTGCTGTTGTAGACCAGTCGCCCGGGCCCCTTCGAGACGTCGCCCGGTCCGGGGATGAAGTGCTCGGCCGAGACGACGATGCCGGTGGAGCCCGTATCCATGCCGAACCATCGCGGCCTGGCGCCGTTCAGGCTGAGCCAGATTTCCGGCACATGGTGCACGGAGATAGGCCCGTTGGCGAAGGGGATCTCGATCGCCTCCAGCCCCTCGTAGGTACGCCACGGTTCCTGTGCCTGCGCCCCGGTCAACGGCGACAGGGTGAGCGAGAGGAGCGCGACAAAAATCTTCAGCGGGCGCGACATCGGACGTCTTTCTTCAAGTGGATGGTCATTCGGGTAGGTCGAAGTCCCGCCCGCCGGACTGGATACCCGCTTTCGTGAACCAATCGGGACCGAGCAGGCTGATCGGCGTCCCGGTGCACTTCAGATTGGCGACCTGCGTGCCGTCGCGCTCGACGGCGACGCCGGCCTTCTCCCGAATCTCTCCGCGCGAGCCCCACTTGCCGATGCCAGTATAGACGACGAAGGCGACCGTTGTCGTCGAGACGCGCAGCCAGGCACCGCCACCGCCGGAGAAGGACAGGGAGTCGCCGTTCGCTGCCTGGGGCGGCGGGACCTGGGCGGACGGGAGCGTGAGGTCTATCGGAGTCTTGGCGTCGGGATTGCCGGTGCGATACTGCAGGTAGCCCCTGTTCGGCGCGGCGTCCTTCGACGCACAGACTGACACGAGCTTGCTCGGGTTGGTGTAGCAGGAGAAGACGACCGTCTCCGCAGGCGTACAGAACGAGGCCGGCCTCTTCGCCTGCGCAACAGGGTCTGGTGACGCGGGCGCGGGGCGTGGAGGCTGCGGAGGTGTGGTGCCGATCGTCGTCGGTTTCACAGCTACGACCACGACGACTGTGTCGCTCTTCTTGCAGTCCGGGTCGCCCTGGCACGAGGGCGATTGAACGCGCGTGGCTCTGTAGGTGAGGGCGAGGCGTTTGCCCTGCAGTGACTTCTCCTGGGTACACAGTTCGAAATCCGCAAGCTCGCGAAAAGCGCGGCCGCGATCGTCCTCGAACGTGATGAGACAACCTCGGTCCCCGTTCTGAAAAGAGACCGGCGTGCCAAACGCGTGCTTCGTCATGTTACCGACACTGACCGTATCCTGCGCGGCCGCGGGAAGCACGGCCAGGAAGGTGATCGCGAAGACCTTCGAACGAAGGAAGGCGGCCATGGGATAACTCCGGGGCTGATCGGATGGCGAAATCTTTAGACGAGAGACGCCCAAAAGTCGCGCAGACAATACAAAAGACCCGCTCCAGCAGTGCCGGGCGGGCCTTTACGAGTTCACCGGTACATCCGCGGCTAAACTCGTGTGATTGGGAGAACGCTTGCTGTTGCAAATGGTTGCTCGCGCTTTCGCGTCATAAGATCGACGCAACTATTGCAGTGCACCCATCGTTGATCCCGCATGAGTGACAGCAGAACTCTAGAGGATATCAGCCCGTACCTGGTGTTGGGCCAGGCCGACGACGGCGGTCAGCCGATCGTAGAGACGGCGCGCGCGCTCCACGACCTGATCGTCACGTTTTCCCCGCAGGGCCACTATTCCGTTCGCACCGTTGACGACGAGTGTGGCCCGGCCATTCATTGCGCCTTCGAGCGAAAGGCCGACGCGGACAGGCTGGCCGCTGCCGTCGGTGCGATAGAAGTCGCACGCTACGAACATTATCGCAGCGAGCGCGCCTTCTACCTCGATGAAAAGACAAACCGCACGATCCGCCGGACGCTGGAGCGCCGGCGGTCGATGGCTGCTAACTAGAGAATCCCGAACATACGTGCGACGCGCTGCACGGCCTGCCAGGCGGGATCCAGCGTAGCGAAGGTGCGGGCCATCTCATTGGCGTCGTTGAGCAGCGCCTTCAGCTTGACGTCGTTCGGCTCGTCCTTTTCAGCCTCCAGCCGCGCCTCCTCGAAGAGGGCGCGAAGTTCGCGCATCTCCTCGGCGTAGTCGGCATCGATCGCCTTCACCGAATCGGCGAGGGCGGCGGCGAGGGGCGGGTCTTTCGGATTGTCGGTCATACTCTCTACGCTGCTTTCTTGGCTCGGTGGGCATCGATGGCGGCCCACAGGGACGAGGCGGTCACGGGCATGTCTATGTGCTTCAGCCCAGTGTGCGGGTGGATCGCGTCGACGATGGCGTTGATGACGGAAGGCGGGGCGCCGATGGCGCCGGCTTCGCCCGCGCCCTTAACGCCCAGCGGATTGGTCGTGCACAGGCTATTGTGCATGTCGAAGTGGACATGCGGCACCACGTCGGCGCGCGGCAGGGCGTAGTCCATGAACGAACCGCTCATGAGCTGGCCCGAGTCGGGATCGTAGATCGTCTTCTCGGTCAGCGCCTGGCCGACACCCTGGCCGACACCGCCATGGACCTGGCCCTGCAGCAGCAGCGGATTAAGCGCCGTGCCGAAATCATCCATGATCGTGTAGTTCACGATCTCCAGCGTGCCTGTCTCCGGATCGACCTCGAGTTCGCAGACATGGCAGCCGTTGGGGAAGGTCGCGGCCTGCGGCGTGCGCGTGAAGGTATCGTCCAGGCCGGGCTTGTTTCCTTCCGGTACGTGCTTGGGATCGCGGGCGGCGCGGGCCACGTCGAACAGGCTCATCGTGCGGTCGGTGCCGACGATGCGGAAGGTCGCGTCGGCATATTCGATGTCGCCGACCGCCGCTTCCATCGCCGAGGCAGCGACGAGCTTGCCCTTCTCGATGATGTTGTCGCTGACGCCGAGAACGGCAGCACCTGCCACCGGGATCGAGCGGCTGCCGCCGGTCATGCCCTCGGGCGTGAAGTCCGAATCGCCCTGCACGATGCGGATACGATCGGCATCGACACCGAGACGGGCCGACATGATCTGGGTGAAGGCGGTCTCGTGGCCCTGGCCGTTGGTCTGGACGCCGACGAAAACGGTGATCGTGTCATCCTCGTTGAACTTGGCGATGGCACTTTCCGGCGCGCCGCCCGAGCACTTCTCGACATAGGTTGCCATGCCGATGCCACGCCACTTGCCCTTGGCCAGCGACGCCGCGCGGCGGGCCGCGAAGCCTTTCCAGTCGGCCTTCTCCAGACCCTTCAGCATGACATTGTCGAAGTCGCCGGAATCGAACGTATCGCCCAAAGCCGTATTCCAGGGAATCTGGTTGGCCTTCACGAGGTTGCGCTTGCGGATCTCCGCCGGGCCGAGGCCGGTCTCACGGCCGATATGGTCGACGAAGCGTTCCAAAAGGTAGGCCGCCTCGGGCCGTCCGGCGCCGCGATAGGCGTCGGTTGGCACGGTATTGGTCATCACGCCCTTCACGTTCACGTAGATCGCGGGCGTCTGGTAGAGGCCGGCCAGCATGCCGCTGCCGGCCATCGTCGGAATGAACGCCCCAAAATGGCTGAGATAGGCGCCGAGCGCGGCGTGCGTCGTGACGCGCAGGCCGAGGAACTTGCAATCCTTGTCGAGCGCCATCTCGGCCAGCGAGACATGGTCGCGGCCCTGCACGTCGGAGAGAAAGGCCTCCTGCCGGTCGGGGATCCACTTCACCGTGCGCTTGAGCTCGCGGCTGGCCCACACGACCAGCGGATATTCCGGATGCACGAAGATCTTCATGCCGAAGCCGCCGCCCACGTCGCCGGTGCGCACACGCAGCTTGGCCTGGCCGATCTTCAGGATCATGTCGGCGACCACGGGGCGGATGACGCTGACGCCCTGCGAGGAGACCCACAGGGTCGAGCGATCGTCCGAGGGGTCGTATTCGCAGATGGCGCCGCGCGGCTCCATCGAGTTCACGACCAGGCGATTGTTGACGATCTCGAGCTTCACGACCCTGTCGGCCTCGGCAAACGCCGTGTCGGTGCGGGCGCGGTCGCCCATCTCCCAGTCGAAGACGAGGTTGCCCTTGATGTGGTCGTGGACGAGAGGCGCGCCGGGCTGGGCCGATTCGAAGGTGCCGACCGTATGCGGGCGGGCCTCGTAGTCGACCTCGATCAGTTCGGCGGCATCCTTGGCCTGCTCCAGGGTCTCGGCCACCACCAGCGCCACCGGGTCGC
The DNA here is from genome assembly GCF_965279625.1 of Reyranella sp. Lineage (GTDB taxonomy): Bacteria > Pseudomonadota > Alphaproteobacteria > Reyranellales > Reyranellaceae > Reyranella. The sequence goes on along the minus strand of NZ_OZ257251.1, from coordinate 1,350,720 downwards.
CGACGTGGCGGACGCGGCCCTGGGCCAACATCGGGCGGGGTGTCTCGCCGCGCGGCGTGCCATCGCGGTTGGTCACGGGCACGAGACACGGCAGATCGCCGTAGCCCGCCGCCTTCACGTCCTCGCCGGTGAGAACCAGAAGAACGCCGGGCGCCTTTTTCGCGGCCGCAGTGTCGATGCTCTTGATGTCGGCATGGGCGTGTGGTGAGCGCAGCACATACGCCCGTGCGGCCGGGGCCGAGAGTTTGGTGTCGTCGGTATAGCGACCGCCGCCGGTGAGGAGCCGCGGGTCTTCGACCCTTCGTACCGACTGACCAATGCCGAACTTCGCCATGAAATTCCTCCGTGTTGCCCGGAGGTTAACCCGCCGGAAGGGGGCTCGCTACAGCATCGTCCAGACGAAGCCGGCGGCGACGACGAGAAGGCCGGCTGCCAGTCCCACCCAGGTTCCTGCCGTGGGCACGCGTATTTCGTTCTGGTGGGCCGGAGGGAGCGCGGCCTCCTCCGTAGCCTTTAAAGCCCGTGCCATGAACACCTCGCTCGCGCCGCACATCGTCTGGCGCTCGCACGGGAACGCCCGTCTTTCCAAGACGTTGCTTTGCGGGGCAGGAGTGACATGCATATCAAGGACGATCCGGGCGAGAGGCCCGCCGAACCCGTCGGTCCGGCGGCGGACGCCGTCGTCGACTATGTCGCCCTGGCACCGGGGCGGGTTGTCGGCCGCTATGAGGTTCTCGAAGTGCTGGGGCAGGGCGGCTTCGGCATCACCTACCGTGTCCGCGACACCCAGCTCGACCGCGAAGTCGCCCTGAAGGAGTATCTGCCGCCGGCGCTCGCCATTCGCCAGGACGGCGCCTCGGTCCTGCCGCGCTCCACCGAAGTGGCGGAAGACTTCTCGTGGGGACGCGAGCGCTTCGTGGCCGAAGGCCGCACCCTCGCCAGCCTTCACGACGCCCCGGCCATCGTGAAGGTGTTCGACTTCGTCGAGACCAACGGCACTTCCTACATGGTGATGGAGCTGGTGCGCGGTGGCACGCTGGAGGAACGGGTCAAGACGACGGGGCCGCTGTCGCCGCAGGATGTCGACACGTTCCTGCCGCCGCTGCTCGAGGGGCTGCAGAAGGTCCACGAAACCGGCTTCCTGCATCGTGACATCAAGCCCGGCAATATCCTGCTGAGCGAGGCCGGCATTCCAACCTTGATCGATTTCGGCGCGGCGCGACTGGCGATTGCCGGCCGGTCTTCGACCATGACGGCGATCTTCACGCCCAGTTATGCGGCGCCCGAGCAGTTCACCACGGGCAAGCAGGGGCCGTGGACGGACATTTACGGCCTGTCGGCGACACTGCACCACGCCATCACCGGCAAGGCACCGCCCAGTGCCTTCGATCGCCTGCTCGAGGACACCTACCAGCCGCTCAGAGGGCTCCAGCTTGATGGCTTCTCGCCGACGCTGCTGGCGGGAATCGATGCGGGACTGGCCGTGCGCTACGACGAGCGGCCGCAGACGATTGCCGCCTGGCGCGCCCTGCTGGGCGGGCCGGTGGTCGATGCCAACGCGACGCAGATCATGCCGAGGCCGGTCGCGCCGCCCACGCCTCCGACCCCACCAACACCGCCAACGCCTCCGACACCGCCCTCCGCGCCTGCGGCGCACGCCATCGGCCCCCGGCGTCGCTCTCGTTGGAAGCCCGCCGCGATTGGCGCCGTCCTGTTGCTGGGCCTGGGAGGCGGCTACTACGCGCTGACGTCGCGGCCCCAGCCGCACGCGGAAGTGGCGACGACCGAGGCGGTCGCCGTGGTGCCGCCGCCGACGGCATCGCCCGAGGCTGACCCGGCTGTCGTGGCGCGCGAAGGGGAGGAAGCGCTCCAACTCCTTCCCGCCGACCGCCAGCGGATCCAGGGGGTACTGACTTCGCTGGGCTACGATACGCGCGGCTCGGACGGCACGTTCGGTCAACGCTCGCGCGAGATGATAGCGGCCTGGCAGAAGGCCAAGGGGCATGCGGCGACTGGCTTTCTCACCGCGGCGCAGGTGCCGGCGCTGCTGCGCGATGCGCCGCCGGTGCCGGGGGGGCGGCCGTCGGCGTCGCAGGGTGCGGCGGCGCCGCCCTCGAGAACCGGCACGGGCATCTACGACGGTGTCTACGGGGGCGGCCTGTCCAGCAGTGGCTTCGCCGGGGCGTCGGGAGTGGTGACGGCGGAGTTGAGTATTGCCGGTGGCCAGCTGATCGGCCGGGTTACCCAGCCGGGTTGTGGCACCTCCGCCCTTTCGCTCACCGTGTCGTCGAGCGGCGACATTTCCGGCAGCGGCCGGATCTATGAGAACCGGGACTGTTCGATGGGCGGTTTCACCGCGACCGGCAAGGCGACCGGCGACCAGTTGACCATCGAACTGCGCACGCCGGGTGGGTCGGTGCGGGGAAGTCTCGGCCGGCGCGGCGGCTAAGTCCGCAGAGGCGGCGCGGGCGAAGCGCTACCAGCGCCGCCTCTCTTCGGATTGCTACTTCTTCGGCGTGATCGCCACGACCAGCACCTGCGTGTCGATCGCCGTCAGCTTGTCGCCCGTTTTGACGCGCGGCAGCTGGGCGCGGCCTTCGGTGGACACGACGTTGTAGGTCCGGACCTCGCCGCCGTTGGGATTCACGAGCGAGATCGTGTTGGCGGTCGTGTTGACTCCCGTGACCCACCAGTTGGCCACGCTCTGGTCGGCCATGACCCCGGCGGCGCGGGTGCCCGTCGTGGCGGCGGCGGTGACGCCGACGTCGCGGCCGCTGGGAGTCGCCGTGTTCGGGCCGGAGAGGACGAAGCTCAGCTTCTCTTCGAACGCCACCGAGACCTGGTCGCCGACCTTGCTGGTGTCCATCTTGATGCCGGGGCCGACGCTGGAGGTCAGCGAGCGGCCGGCCGGACCGGTGAAGGTCACGGTGCGCTTGGCCGGATCGATGGCGCTGATGGTCGCGTCGATCGAATAGGTGATGACCGTTGAGATTCCGACGATCGGTTGACCCTGCGCATAAGCTGCGCCGGTGGTCGCGCCCGTGGCGGCAATCGATCCGGCGAGCAGTGCGGCAATCAGGAACCGTTTGGTGAACATGACTCTCTCCCTCCGTTGTTGAATAACGCTAGCATGAGGTTTGACGGATTTTCCATGGCCGGGCTGTTACATTGATATTGAATATGTTCAATCTCCGAGAGACCTCGTGATCACGGCCTATCTCGCGGTCGATGGTCTCGAAAGCCAGTTGCGCGAAGAGCTGGCGCGCGGTGGTGTCGAGATCCAGGCCGAGCACGGCCGACTTTTTCTGACCGAGTCGCCGCCGCTGCGCGCAGCGTGGGCGGCAAACATCTGGCACGACTGCATCGAGCTGCCGGTCGCCTCGATCGGCACGGCAGCGAAGTCGCTGCGGGACATCCAGCGCAACTGGGCAATGTATGCGCCGCTGCATCATCGCCGCGCCGCCCTCATCCAGGAGAAGTTACCGCATGTTTCGGCCAAGCCGGTGATCTTTCCCGCCGCCGCGCCGACCGCGCCGCTGGGCTCGTGGACACTGCTTGCGCCCGATCGCCTGCTCGCGGCGGCGTGCTGCAGCTCACCCTTCGCCAACGGCGAGGTCGAGCTGGTCGAGGACAAGGTCGGGCCGCCCAGCCGCGCCTACATGAAACTGTGGGAGGCTCTGGTGCGCCTGCGCCGCTGGCCGCAGCCGGGCGAACGCTGTCTCGATCTCGGCGCCTGTCCGGGCGGCTGGACCTGGGTGCTGGCGCGGCTGGGCGCGAGCGTCGTCGCCGTGGACAAGGCGCCGCTCGATCCCAAGGTCGCGGCGATGCCCGGCGTGGAATGGCGCGGCGAGAGTGCATTCGGCCTCGACCCCGCCAGCGTCGGCCCCGTCGACTGGCTGTTCTCCGATGTGATCTGCTACCCGGCACGGCTGTTGCGGCTGGTGGAGCGCTGGCGGGCGACCGGGCTGGTCCGGAACTTTGTCTGCACGATCAAGTTCCAGGGCGAGACCGATCACGAAACCGCCCAGGCCTTCGCTTCCCTGCCGGGCGCGACGGTGCTGCACCTCCACAACAACAAGCACGAACTCACGTTCCTGCTGCCCTTCGGGCCGACGGGTCAGCTATCGGGATAGTCCCCGGCTGCGCAGGTCGCGCACGGTGTGGTCGACGAAGGCGCGGATCTTCGGCGTGAGAAGGCGGTTGCTCGTATAGACGGCATAGACGCCGCCCGACGGCGTTTCGTGGCTGCCGAGGACACGGACGAGAAAACCGGCAGCCAGTGCATCGGCGATCAGCCACTCCGGAATCGCGGCGAGACCGAGGCCAGACATCGCCGCGACGCGCAACGCCTCGGAGCTGTTGACGAGAAGACGGGGTTGGACCGCGATGGGCTCCCTTCCGATGCACCAGGTGTCGCGCCAGGCGAGCGGAGCGAAGCCGATCAGCCGGTGGCCGAGTATGTCGCGCGGCTTTCGGGGGGTGCCGTGTTGGGCGAGATAGCCGGGGGTTGCGACGATGACGACGCGCGACGTGGCGATGCGGCGGACGACAAGGGTGGGCTCGGGCTTCTCTGCGATGCGGATCGCAAGGTCGATGCCTTCGTCGACCAGCCGCAGTGCGGCGCTTCCTGCGATCAGTTCGACCTCGATGGTCGGATAAGCGGCGAGGAAGGCGGGCAGGCCGGGCACGATGTAACGCTCGGCGAAACCATCGGGGGCGGCGATGCGAAGCCGTCCGGCAGGTTCCGTCTGGGCGGCCTGGGCCTCGCTGCGCGCCAGCGCGAGGTCGTCGAGCAGCCGCCGGCAGTGGCGATAGAAGGCCGTGCCGGCCTCCGTCGGGCGCACCCGGCGCGTGGTGCGGTCGAGCAGGCGCACGCCCATGCGCTCCTCGAGCGCGCGCACCGTCTCGCTGACCGAAGACTTGGCACTCTGCAGCGTCTGGGCGGCGGCGGTGAAACTTCCGGTCTCCACCACGCGGGCGAAGGCCTCGATGCCGGCGAAGGCTTCCATGCCCAATTGTTCGCCTTGCCGAACAATCTGTCCAGAATCACCGTCTGCCATCGCGGGCGGTGCGCGCTTATTGCTGGCCCGTCAAGAAGCGGGAGGAAAAGATGAGCGAGACACTCGATGTTCTGGGCGCGCCGATGATCGTGAAGGCCGGTGGCGGTACGGTGGCGGCCTTCGTCGCCGATCACCCGATCCCGCCGGGCTACTTCGTGCCGCCCCATCGCCACGACGCCGATGACGAGATGCTGTTGGTTGTCGAGGGCGAGCTGACGCTGATCGGCGAGAGGGGCGAGCGCAAGGTACCGGCAGGCGCAAGCGCGACCTTCATGCGTGGCGACGTGCACGGGTTTCGCAACGATACCGCGGAAACGGTGCGGCTGCTCGTCGTCGCCACGCCCGGCCTTCAGGCGGCCGAGATGTTCCGCCACTTCGACCGTGCGACCCGGGAGGCGGGACAGGCCCTCGCGCCAACGCAGATCGTGGCGATTGCCGGCGAGTACGGCGTCCAGTTCGGCTAGCGCCGGGGCAGCGAGCGCAGGAAGTCGGTGATGCGCGCTCGGAAGCTGTCGATGAAGTCGCGCGCCACCGGGGGCAGTGTGCCCTGCGCGGCGTAGAGGGCAGCAAACTCGAAGTGGATGCGCGGCTCGAAAGGCCGCACGACGATGCCGCGGGTCGCGTACTCGGTCGCGGTGAAGGGATCGCACAGCGTGACGCCCGCCCCGGACCCGGCGAGGGCGCAGGCGATCTCCGATAGCGGCGTCTCGATGCGCATGACGCGGCTCACGCCATGGTCGGCGAACAAGCGGTCGATTCGGAAGCGCGACACCGAGGAATGCCCGAGCGAAATGAAACTCTCGCCCTCGAAGTCGGCCGGCCGAAGCCGCTTCTTGCGAGCGAGCGGATGGTTCTGCGGCAGCACCGCCATATAGGGGGCGGGCGGCATGCGTTCGAGCCGCACGGCCGTGTGCTCGATCGAGCCTTCGGCAAAGCCCAGGTCGCTCTGGCCCTGGGCCACGGAAGTGACGACGGCGTGCGAGACGAGGCCTGACAGAACGAGATCGAGCTTGGGCCGCTCGACCAGGTAGCTTCCCGCGAACCGCGGCAGAAAACCGTTGGCCAGCGCGGGTAATGCGGCGATCCGCAGGAAGCCGGCCCGTCGGGTCCGCAGCTCGGTGGCCATTTGGGAGATGCGTTCGAGTCCCACGAAGGCCCGCTCCACCTCGGCGTAGAGGGACAGCGCCTCGCTGGTCGGCACCAGTCCCGTGCCACGGCGTTCGAAGAGCGTGAGGCCGAGCTGCTGCTGGAGGTCGCGGATCATCCGGCTGACGGCCGGTTGGGTGACGTTGATCAGGTTAGCAGCCATGCCGACGCCGCCCGTGAGCACCACGGCGCGGAAGGCCTCGATCTGGCGGGGGTTCAGGCTGCGCATCGTCCTTCATAACATTTCAGTATGGAGCTTGGCGCAAAATTGGATTTGACGCCGTGCAGCGCGATATAAAAACTGATGGCGGGGAACTCACGAACGGAGGGGACAATGACCCGTTTGGCAGGCTTCGGCGCAATCGCGGCACTGGCTTTGTTGGCGGGTTCGCTCCCCGCAGAGGCGCAACAGAAGACGCTCACCGTCGCGGCCTATGGCGGCGTCTGGGACAGCCACCTGCGCAAGGAGGTCTTTCCCGAGTTCGAGAAGAAGCACGGCGTGAAGGTCGAGTATGTCGCCGGCAACTCCACCGACACGCTGGCCAAGCTCCAGGCCCAGAAGGGGAACCAGGTGATCGACGTCGCCATCATGGACGACGGCGTGATGTACCAGGCCATCCAGCTCGGCTTCTGTGCGCCCATTCAGGGCCTCGACAAGAGCGAGCTCTATCCGGCGGCGCTGTTCAAGGACGACAAGGCGGTGGCCGTCGGCCAGACCGGCACCGGCTTCATGGTCAACACCAAGGTCTTCAAGGAAAAGGGCTGGCCGATCCCCACCTCGTGGAACGACCTCAAGGACCCGAAGTTCAAGAAGCAGCTGGTGATCCCGCCGATCAACAACACCTACGGGCTCTACACGCTGATGATGTTCGCCCGCATGAACGGCGGCGGCGAGAAGAACATCGAGCCGGGCTTCAAAGTCATGAAGGCCGACATCAATCCCAACGTTCTGGTCTACGAGCCCTCGCCGGGCAAGATGACCGAACTCTTCCAGTCGGGTCAGGCCAACATCGCCGTATGGGGCACCGGCCGCGTGCAGGCCTTCGCCAACACCGGCTTCCCGGTCGACTTCATCTATCCCAAGGAAGGCTCGCCCATCCTGCTCGCCTCGGCCTGTCCGGTCGCCAAGGCCTCGGTCAATCCGCTGGCCCACGAGATGATCAAGACGCTGCTGTCGCTACCGGTGCAGACCGGCATGGCCAAGGAGATGGGCAACGGCCCGGTCAACACCAAGGTCGACGTAAATATGCCGGAGCTGAAAATGGCGCCGGTCGGCGAGCGTGCAAAGCTGATCATCGCGCCCGACTGGGACGCCATCAACGCCTCACGCGACGACTGGACCAAGCGCTGGAACCGCGAGGTCGAGCGCTGAGCGGCCCGGAGACCGATCGTGCATCATCCCGTCTATGTGTTTCGCCACGGCGAGACCGTCTGGAACGCCGAGAAACGGGCGCAGGGCTTTCTCGACTCGCCGCTGACCGAGACGGGACGGGCGCAGGCCCGCGCCATGGGGCGGGCACTGGCGCATGAGCTGCGTCAGTCCGGTCACGTACCGGCGGACGTCGTGGTTCGGGCGAGCCCGCTCGGTCGCGTCCGTGAGACCCTGGCGCTCGCCGCAGAAGAGGCCGGCCTGACACATCACGAAGGGTCGTTCGACGATCGCCTTCGCGAAATGAGTTGGGGAGAGTGGGACGGTCTTACGGGCCCGGAAATCGAGGCGCGCTGGCCGGGCGCGATGGCGGCGCGGCGGCTCGATCGCTGGACCTACGAGCCGCCGGGCGGCGAGAACTACATCGCGGCGTCCGCGCGCGCCCGGGCGGCGCTCGACGATATCGCAGCGCTGGCGATCGAACGTCCGGTCGCCGTGTTCGCCCATGGCGGCATCGGGCGGGTCCTGCGCGGCCTCTTTCTGCGCGTGCCCGAGGCCGAGATCCTCGACATGGACCAGCCGCAGGACGCCTTCTACCGGCTGCACCGCGACACCGCGGCCCGCATCGTCTCGCACGGTACGGATTAAATGGCATTTCTCGAACTCGAGAAGCTCACCAAGTCGTTCGGCACGCACAACGCCGTCGACGGACTGACCCTGGGCGTCGAGAAGGGCGAGTTCGTGGCGCTGCTCGGTCCCTCGGGCTGCGGCAAGACCACGACCTTGCAGATGATCGCGGGCTTCGTAGAGCCGACCTCCGGGTCGATCCGGCTGGCCGGCAAGGATCTGCTGGCGATCAAGCCGGCGAAGCGTGGCCTCGGCATCGTCTTCCAGAGCTACGCGCTGTTTCCCCACATGACCGTGGCGGAGAATGTCGGCTTCGGCCTGGAGATGCAGGGTGTCGCCGCGGCCGAGCGGAAGACGCGGGTGGCTGAGACCCTGGAACTGGTCGGGCTGGGCGCCTTCACGACGCGCTTCCCGCGCCAGATGTCGGGCGGCCAGCAGCAGCGCGTGGCCTTGGCGCGGGCGCTGGTGATCCGCCCGCAGGTCCTGCTGCTCGACGAGCCGCTCTCCAACCTCGACGCCAAGCTGCGCGAAGGCATGCAGATCGAGCTGCGCCAGATCCAGCGCACGGTCGGGACGACGACCATCCTGGTGACGCACGACCAGGCCGAGGCGATGGCGCTCTCGGACCGCATCGTGGTGATGAACCAGGGCAAGGCCGAGCAGATCGGTCCGCCGCACGAGGCCTATGAGCGGCCGGCCACGCCCTTCGTCGCCAATTTCCTCGGCAAGACCAATCTGGTGGGGGGCGCCAGCGTGCGGCCCGAACGCATCTCCTTCGCCGCCTCCGGCCTCGCCGGCACGGTGCGCACGCGCATCTTCCAGGGCAATCACTGGCTCTACCAGGTCGATACCGCGTCCGGCCTCGTCACGGTGATCCGCCAGAATACCGGCGAGGCGATGCCGGGGGAGGGCGACGCCGTGCAGCTCGCCTGGGAGGGCCGCGCGTGAGGGCGGCGCCCTATCTCCTCTGCCTGCCGGCGCTGGTCCTGTTCGCCGGCGTCGTGATCGTGCCGCTGGCCATGACGGTGCTGCTCTCGTTCCACGACTGGGGCCAGTACAAGGGCATCGAGCCGGTCTTCATCCTGAAGAACTGGCAGGAAGTGCTGAGCGATTCGTACTTCCACGAGATGTTTGCGCGGACCTTCCGCATCGCCTTCTTCGTGACCCTGCTGGCGGCGGTGTTCGGCGCGCCGGAGGCCTATATCCTGAACCGCATGCGCAGCCCGTGGCGCGGCATCTTCCTGCTGGTGATCCTGGGCCCGCTGCTGATCTCGGTCGTGGCCCGGACGCTGGGCTGGGCGCTGCTGTTCGGCGGCAATTCGGGGCTCGTGAACAAGGCGCTCATGGGCATGGGGCTGATCTCGGCACCGCTGCCCTTCATGTTCACCGAGACCGGCATCGTGATCGCGCTGGCGCACGTGCTGATGCCCTACATGGTGCTGGCCGTCTGGGCCTCTTTGCAACGGCTCGACCCGCAGATCGAGAACGCGGCGGTGGCGCTGGGGGCGGGGCCCTTCACTGTGCTGCGCCGCATCGTGCTGCCGCAGGTGATGCCGGGCATCCTGTCGGGCGCGGTAATCGTCTTCGCGCTGGCCGCCAGCGCCTTCGCGACGCCCGCCATCATCGGCGGCCGGCGACTCAAGGTCGCTTCGACGCTTGCTTACGACGAGTTCCTGAACACGCTCAACTGGCCGCTCGGCGCCGCCGTGGCGGTGCTGCTGCTGCTGGCGCTGGTCGCCATCGTCTGGGGCGCCAACCGGCTGGTCGAGCGCCGCTACGCGCAGGTCTTCGCATGAGCCGCAACGGGCCGTTGGCGCTGGCCTACCACGCGCTGTTCGTTGCCTTCATGCTGGCGCCCATCCTGGTCGTCTGCTTCGTCGCCTTCACGCCCGAAGGCTACCTGTCGTTCCCGACCGACCGCTGGTCGCTGCGCTGGTTCTACGCCATCGCGCGCTACCCCGAGTTCATCTCGGCCTTCTGGCGCAGCCTGTGGCTGGGCGCGATCTCCTCGGCGATCGCGGTGGGGATCTCCGTCCCGGCGGCGCTCGCCATCGCGCGCTATCGCTTTCCCGGCCGCGAAGCGGTGACGGCGCTCTTCATGTCGCCGCTGATGATCCCGCATCTCGTGCTCGGCATCGCCTTCCTGCGCTTCTTCACCCAGATCGGCCTGGGCGGCACCTTCACCGGGTTGGTCCTGTCGCACATCGTGGTGGTGATACCCTTCGCGCTCAGGCTGACGCTCGCCTCGGCGGTCGGCCTCGACCGCTCGATCGAGCATGCCGCCGTGTCGCTCGGCGCCTCGGAAAGCGTGGTCCTGCGGCGTATAACCCTGCCGCTGGTATTGCCCGGACTGGTCAGCGGCTGGGCGCTGGCTTTCATCAATTCGTTCGACGAGGTGACGATGACCGTGTTCATCGCGGCGCCGGGCACCGAGACCCTGCCGGTACGCATGTTTCTCTACATCCAGGACAATATCGATCCTCTGGTGACCTCGGTGTCGGCCTGCGTGATTGCCATCACCGTCCTGGCGCTGCTGGTGCTCGATCGCGCTTTCGGGCTGGAACGCCTGCTGATTGGAAGGAGCGCCGGGCATGGCCGCTGAAGCAAGGGCCGGTGATGAATTCGACGTCGCGGTGGTGGGCGGCGGCCTGGTCGGTGTCGCCACCGCCTGGGGCCTGTCGCGCGAGGGCTGCCGGGTCGTCATCCTCGACGAGGGCGACCGCGCCGTCCGGGCCAGCCGCGGAAACTTCGCGCTGGTCTGGGTGCAGAGCAAGGGGTTGGGCCTTGCTCCCTATGCCGGGTGGACGATCCGTTCCTCCAATGCCTGGCGCGGCTTCTCGGATCTGCTGAAGCAGGAGACCGGCCTCGACGTCTCGTTCCAGAGGCCCGGCGGCTTCCATCTCTGCCTGTCGGAGAAGGAGCTGGAGGCGCGCGCCAACGTGCTGCAGCGCCTGCACAACCAGCCCGGTATCGTCGACTACAAGACCGAGATGCTGACCCATGATCAGGTCAAGGCGATGCTGCCCGACATCGGGCCCGAGGTCGTGGGCGGCAGCTTCTGTCCGCTCGACGGCCACGTGAACTCGCTGCGCCTGTTCCGCACGCTGCATACCGCGCTCAATGCGCGGGGCGTCACCTACCTGCCGGGCCACAGGGTCGACAACATCGTCCGCGAGGGCGGGGAGTTCCGGCTCACGACGACGCAGGGCGAGGTCCGTGCTGCCAAGGTGGCGCTGGCGGCGGGAAACGCCAACATGCGCCTCGCGCCGATGGTCGGTCTCGAGTGTCCGATGAAGCCGGAGCGCGGGCAGATCGTCGTCACCGAACGGCTGCGGCCCTTCCTCAACCATCCCGTCGTCACCCTGCGCCAGACCGACGAGGGCACGGTGATGATCGGCGATTCCAAGGAAGAGAGCGTCGACCCGAGCGGTCTCACCATCGGCGTCAGCGCCACCGAGGCCGAGCGCGCGGTGCGCCAGTTCCCGCTGCTGGCCAACGTGAACGTGGTGCGCACCTGGAGCGCCATCCGCGTCATGACCCAGGACGGCTTTCCCATCTACGACGAGTCGAAGAGCCATCCCGGCGCCTTCACGGTCTGCTGCCATTCCGGCGTGACATTGGCTGCCAACCACGCCCTCACCATCGCGCCGATGATTGCCCGCGGTGCGCTCGACGCCTCGCTCGTCGCCCCGTTCAGTGCCCGGAGGTTCCATGTTCAAGAGGCTGGCTGAGAGCGGCCCCGCCGTCGTCCTCACCGTCGACGGCAAGAAGGTGAGCGCCCGAGCGGGCGACACCGTCGCCGCCGCGCTGCTTGCGGCCGGCATCGACCATTGCCGCACCACGCCCGTCACCGGCGCGCCGCGCGCGCCCTACTGCCTGATGGGCGTGTGCTTCGACTGCCTGGTCACGGTCGACGGCGTCGGCAGCCGCCAGGGCTGCCTGATCCCGGTGCGCGAGGGCATGAAGGTCGAGACCCAGCTCGGCCGCCGGGAGGCCGGACGATGACGCTAGCCCGGAGCACCGCGCACATTGTCATCCCGAGCACAGCGAGGGACCTTTGCGAACAGGGAAGGGCCCTTCGCTTCGCTCAGGGTGACAGCCTTCTTCCCTTCGGTCGTGCGCTATGAACGCCGCTGATCTTTCCTCCTCGTATGAACTCGTCGTCATCGGCGGCGGGCCGGCCGGGCTTGCGGCCGCGGCGCTGGCCGCGCGGGCGGGCGTCTCGACCGTGCTGTTCGACGAGAATCCCGGTGTCGGTGGCCAGATCTATCGCGCCATCACCTCCACACCGGTCAAGAACCGCGCGATCCTGGGCGAGGATTACTGGGATGGCGCTGCCCTGGCCGACGAGGCGAAGGCGAGCGGGGCGCTGATCGTCAACGGCGCCACGGTGTGGAGCCTCGACCGGCAGCGCCTCGTCGGCGTGTCGATCGGCGGCAAGGCGCGCGTGATCGAGGCCGACAGGGTCATCATCGCCACCGGCTCACAGGAGCGGCCGTTCCCGATTCCCGGCTGGACCCTGCCGGGCGTGATGACCGCCGGGGCCGCGCAGACCGCGCTGAAGGCGCAAGGCCTCGTCGTCGGCGGGCGCACGGTGCTGGCGGGCGGCGGCCCGCTGCTATGGTTGCTGGCGGCGCAGACCCTGCGCGCGGGCGGCACGATCGACGCGATCCTCGACACCACGCCGCACCGCAACTGGCTGCAGGCGATTTTCCATCTGCCCGATTTCGCGCTGTCACCGTACTTCGGCAAGGGGTTGGCGCTGTTGCGCGAGGTCCGGGCGAAGGTGCCGGTGCATCGTGCCCATGCAATCGAGGCGGTCGGCACTGACCGGCTGCGCGAGGTCGTCTTCTCCGGACCCGGAGGGACGCGGCGCCTGCCGGTCGACCTGCTGCTGCTGCACCAGGGCGTCGTGCCCAACGTCAACCTCGCCAATGCGGCCGGCGTCGCGCATGTCTGGAACGACCGCCAGCTCTGCTTCGTGCCGGTGCTCGATGCCGATTTCGGCAGCTCGGTACCGGGCATCGCGGTCGCCGGTGACGGGGCGGGCATCGCCGGCGGCACCGCCGCCACCGAGCGCGGCCGGATCGCGGCCATCGCCGCGGTGCGTGCGCTCAGGCCCGATTCGGTCGTGCCGGACACGCAGGCGATCCGCCAGCGCCTGCAGCGCGAGGAGATGGGACGGGCCTTCCTCGACTGTCTCAACCGGCCGGCCGATGCGTTCCGCATGCCCGAGGGCGACACGATCGCCTGCCGTTGCGAGGAGGTCACCGCCAGGCAGGTGCGTGAAACGGCGCAGTTGGGCTGTGAGGGACCGAACCAGATGAAGGCCTTCCTGCGCTGCGGCATGGGTCCCTGCCAGGGCAGGCTGTGCGGCCTCACCGTCACCGAGCTGATCGCTGCCGAGCGCAAGACCAGTCCGGACGAGGTCGGCTACTACCGCCTGCGCCCGCCGGTGAAGCCGATCACCCTGGCCGAGCTCGCCTCGCTGCCGATCAGCGAGGCCGAGCGCAAGGCCGTGGAGCGCTAGCATGGTCCGCACGGCCGATGTGGTGGTCATCGGCGGCGGCATTCACGGCTGCTCGACCGCGCTGCATCTGGCGCTGCGCGGCCTGAAGCCGATCCTGATCGAGAAGGACTATGCCGGCCGCCATGCTTCGGGCGTGAACGCCGGCGGCGTGCGCCAGCTCGCGCGCGATCTTCACGAGATTCCGCTGTCGATCTCGTCGATGGACATCTGGGAGCGCATCGAAGAGCTGGTGGGCGACGATTGCGGCTTCGGCGCCCACGGCACCGTGCTGGTGGCCGAGAGCGAGGCGGAGCTCGCGGGCTTCCGGGAGCGGGTCGACGATCTCCGCCTGCGCGGCTTCGTGCACGAGGAGCTGATCGATGCCGCCGAACTGCGGCGCCTCGTGCCGGCGGTATCCGACCGCTGCCCCGGCGGCGTCGTCTCGCGCCGCGACGGGGCCGCCGATCCGTTCCGCACGACCCAAGCCTTCCGCCGCCGCGCCGTCGAGAAGGGGGCGGAGGTGATCGAGGGCGTGACCGTCACCGGCCTCGCGAGGAGTGGCGCCAACTGGCGGGTCGCGACGACGGATGGTGACTTCGAAGCGCCAAAGATCGTGAACGCCGCGGGCGCCTGGGCCGACCGTATTGCCGCCATGCTGGGCGAACCCGTGCCGCTCGCCGTCGTGGCGCCGATGCTGATGGTGACCAGCCGCCTGCCGGCCTTCATCAAGCCTGTGGTGATCCTGCGCGGCCGCAAGCTCTCCTTCAAACAGCTCGACAACGGCACCGTGGTGATCGGCGGCGGCCATCTCTCGACGCCCTATCGCGACAGCAACGAGACGGTGATCGACTGGGGCAAGCTCGCGATCAGCGCGCGGACGGTCTGGGAGCTTTTCCCGGCCATGCACGAGGCCACGATCGTGCGCGCCTGGGCCGGCATCGAGGCCTACATGCCGGACGGCATTCCCGTGGTCGGCCGGAGTTCGACTTCCGAAGGCGTCTTCCACCAGTTCGGCTTCTCGACCCACGGCTTCCAGCTCGGCCCGGGGACGGGCGCGGTGATGGCGGAACTGATCGCGACCGGCTCGACCAACACGCCGATCGACGGGCTGGGCATCGAGCGTTTCACCGCGAAGTAAGAGTAAAGGTCCCTCGCTAGGCTCGGGATGACAATGGTGCCGGTCGTCATGTTGTGCGTCGACGCACTGCTGTCATCACACAAAAATTGACATCCCGAGCGCAAGCGAGGGACCTTTAGCTGGCACCCCGCCAATCATATCCCAGCCGGGGGAAGTGCACCGCCATCTGCCCCACCTCGTCGTTCTCGTGCAGCAGCGCGATCTCGTCGGCGTCGATGAAATGCACCTCGCCCTCGATCCAGTCCCTGGCGTTGTCGGAGGCGCGCACGCGGGCGCGCCGGCCGGGCAGGGGATCGCCTTCCTGCGGCTCTGAAGCGCGCGGTGTTGCCGGTATCGCGGCGCGGGCCTCCGCCAGGGCCTCATCGGCGTCGATGTTCGTTCGGTGCCCGTGGCCGATCGCGGCCATGCGGTCGCGCCAGGCAATCAGGCGCGGATAGGCGTTCAGCACCTCGCGGCAGTCGATATGGCGACCGCGGAAGAACCAGACGACGTGATAGGTCGCGAAGTCGGCGATGCAGGGCAGATCGCCCAGCAGGTAGGGACGGCCGTCCGCCAGCATGTCGGCGATCCACTTCACCTGCGGCCGCACGAGCTGGAGATTGCGATAGGCGGCCTTGCGCACGGCCTCTATCGACGGGATCGGCAGTCCGTGCAGTTTCGCGCGATCGGCGTGCAGCCCTTCGGGCATGTGGTCGGCATTGATGCCCGACACGTAGAGCGCCGTCGGTCGCATGAACTGCTGCTCGGCCCACCAGGCGATGGCGTCGGCCGTGCCCGAGCTGTTCGGCGGATAGAAGGTCGGCTGCGGCACGCGCCGCTCCAGCTCACGCGCGATCAGCTTGGTGTCGCACCAGACGTCGGCGCCGTCCTGCAGCACGGGTGTGCGGCGATAGCCGCCGGTCAGCGGCGTCAGCTTGGGCTTGGGCTCGATCGGGGGAATCTCGACCGCCCGCCAGGCCAGGCCCTTGAACCCCATCATCAGGCGGGCCTTCTCGGCGAAATTCGAGAAGTCGTACTGGTGGAGGATCAGGGATGTCGGGAGGGGAGTCACGCCACCTTCAGGACGCCGTCGTCCGCCTCGAGAGGAAGGGGATTCCAGTTGCGCGACACGACCCAGTCCGGCCGCGGGTTCTCGCCGAGCTGCGGCTTGTTGGCCACCGTGTTGCAGGACACGTAGATGTGCCAGCGGTCCTCGGCCGAGAGATTGTGGCCCGAGGCGTGCAGCACGTTGCAGTGGAACAGCACGCAGGTTCCGGCCCGGCCGGTGACGGCAACGGGCTCGGGCGAGCTCTTCAGGATCTCGATCATGCGCTGCCTGGGCATCGCCCAGAACTTGTAGGAGGTCGATTCGTCGTAGACCGGTTCGATGCGGCCGAGCTTATGGCTGCCGGGGATCAGGTAGAGGGCGCCGCCCATCTCCGTCGTGTCGGTCATCATCAGGTTGAAGGTCGCCATGTCGGGCCGCCGGCAGCCGTCGCGCATCCACGAGCCGTAATCCTGGTGCCACTGCCAGACCGTGCCCTCGATGGCCGGTTTGGTGTTGATCTTGGTGTGGTAGACGTAGACGCCGTCGTCCTTCAGCACCTGCTGCACCGGCCGCAGCAGGCGCGGCGTGCGGACCAGCGCGTGGAAGGGCTTCGACCGGGTCGCGCCGTCGTTTTCGTGGACGCGGAAGATGGTGCGGA
Source organism: Reyranella sp. (assembly GCF_965279625.1). Taxonomy (GTDB): domain Bacteria; phylum Pseudomonadota; class Alphaproteobacteria; order Reyranellales; family Reyranellaceae; genus Reyranella. The sequence goes on along the minus strand of NZ_OZ257251.1, from coordinate 1,334,186 downwards.
CGCCGCCGGTGTGCTCGCGGACGACCTCTTCGCTGTCGACACCGGACAGCCGGGCGACCTCGCGCCGAAGCACCGCCACTTCGTTGCGGTCGAACAGGTCGGGGAACACGAGGAATCCGTCACGATCGAATTGCTCGATCTGCTGGTCGGTCAGCTCCATGGCGAATCCTCCTTAGCGTTTTGGGAACGCTAACTCAGGGGTCCATCACGTAGTAGACCTTTTTCTCGCGTCGCATGCCGAGACGGTCGTAGAAGCGCTGCGAGCCGGAATTGCCCTCGCCGGTTGTCCAGATGACCCGCGTGTCGCCGCGCTCGCGGGCCAGCGCGCGGATGCCCTCGATCAGCCTCTCGCCGACCCCAGCGGAACGTGCGGCGCCACTGACGTAAAGCTCCTTGAGGAACAGCCCATGGGTGAGGTTGGGCCCCGGAAAGTAGGGATTGAGGATGGCGAACCCGATGAGCTTTCCCTGCCGTTCCGCAACCAGGCACATCGTGCCGCCAGGCGGCGCGGCGGTGAGGAAGGCGGCACCCGCATCGCCGGCACCTGCAGCGACCGGGTTGCCGTAATGATGCTCGTGTTCCTCAAGGAGGAGGGCGAGTTGGGCTTCGTCGCCCGGTTTTGCGTGCCTGATTTGCATGGCCAGTCGTCTAACATCGCTGGCCCGCAGCATCAAAGAACGGCAAAATTGGCGTCACGCGGGAGTGAGAAGCAATGAAAGACGTCGTCAATATCGAGGATCTGCGCAAGCTCGCCAAGAAGCGCCTGCCCAAGATCGCCTACGACTTCATCGAGGGCGGCACCGACGACGAAGTCGGTCTCGTCACAAACGAACAGGCCTTCCGCAAGGCGCGCATCGTGCCGCGCTACCTCGTCGACGTCTCGGTGCGCGACCAGTCCACCACGCTGTTCGGCCGGACCTATTCCAGCCCCATCGGCATCGCGCCCACGGGTCTCGCCGGTCTGTTCCGGCACGGCGCCGATCTGATGCTGGCCGAGGCGGCGCGTGATGCCAACGTGCCGTTCATCATGTCGGGCTCCAGCACCGGTTCGATCGAGGATCTCGGCAGGTTGGCGCCGGACCATGGCTGGTACCAGCTCTATTCCGCCAAGGACCAGGCCGTCTCGGAGGACATGATCAAGCGCTCGGCCGATGCCGGTCTGCGCACGCTCGTCTTCACGGTCGATGTGCCCGAGGGCTCCAACCGCGAGCGCAACACGCGCAACGGCTGGTCGCGGCCGCTCAAGCTCACCTGGAAGACCAAGTTCGAGGCGCTGCTGCACCCGGCCTGGATGATGCAGTGGTTCCGCCACGGCACGCCCTACTTCGACAACTGGGCAAAGTATGCCGGTCCCGACGCCACCGCCGACACGGTGGCCGACATGGTCGCCTACCAGAACCGCGCCCCGATGACGTGGAAGCATGTCGAGCGCTTCCGTGAGCTGTGGAAGGGCAACTTCGTGCTGAAGGGGATCATGCACCCCGACGATGCGATTCGCGCCCAGTCGATGGGCGTCGATGGCGTCATGGTCTCCAACCATGGCGCCCGCCAGCTCGATCTCGCGCCGTCGCCGCTCGAGGTGCTGCCGGCGATCCGCGACGCGGTCGGCGACAAGATGACGGTGATGTTCGACGGCGGCGTCCGGCGCGGCCTCGACGCGATCATCGCCCTCTGCCTGGGCGCCAAGTTCGTGTTCGTTGGCCGGCCCACTCTGTACGGCGTAACGGCCGGCGGCGTGCAGGGTGCTGCCAAGGCGCTGCAGATTTTCAAGCGCGAGGTCGATATCAGCATGGCTCAGATCGGCGCCACCCGGATCGCCGATCTCGGCCCGCAGTTCATGATGTGGCAGGACGAGGAGGATCTGCGCCGCAACCGGCGCTGATCGGCCTATACTTGAGATCAGTTGCGCTTCGGCGCGAGGTCGCGCTTTCTCGCCAGACCGGTTTTTGTTCTGGTGAGGGAGTGCAGATGCTTTCCGCTTTCGCTTTATCGTCGCCGATCCTGGCCGGTGCCCTCGCCAGCCTGTGCGCGGGGCTTGCGACCGCCATCGGCGCACTGCCGATCCTCGTCATCCGAAAGCCCTCCGCGCAGGCCCAGGACGTCATGCTGGGCTTCGCCGCCGGGGTGATGCTGGCGGCCTCGTTCTTCTCCCTCATCATTCCCGGCATCGACGTCGCGCAGGAGCAGGGGGCAACCAAGCTGGGCGCCGTCACCCTGGTGATCGCCGGCATCCTGCTCGGGGCCGCCAGCCTGTGGCTGGTCCATCGCTACCTGCCGCACGAGCATTTCATCATGGGCCGCCAGGGACCCGACGCGCCGCGCTTCCGGCGCATCTGGCTGTTCGTCATCGCCATCACCCTGCACAACTTCCCCGAGGGACTCGCGGTCGGCGTGGGCTTCGGCGGCGACGATCTCGGCAAGGCGGTGGCTCTGGCGATCGGCATCGGCTTGCAGAACATGCCGGAAGGGCTGGCCGTCGCCGTCGCGCTGCTGAGCCTGGATTACAGCAAGCGCCAGGCGTTCCTGGTGGCGCTGCTGACGGGGCTGGTCGAACCGGTCGGCGGCCTGCTGGGCGCCGGCGCCGTCACCGTGGCGCAATCGCTGCTGCCCTGGGGGCTGGCCTATGCCGGCGGCGCGATGATCTTCGTCATTAGCGACGAGATCATCCCCGAAACCCACCGCCGCGGCTTCGAGACCCACGGCACGGTTGGCCTGATGATCGGGCTGGTGGTGATGATGTTCCTCGATGTCATGCTGGGGTGAAGAGCGAATGAGTCTCCACCGCCGGGTCAGCCCACCGGTTCGGCGAACGGCTCGCGCTTCACCTCGTCGATCAGCGTGTCGATGAACGCATCGGCGATGGCGCCGCCGTTGGGCGGCCGGGCGCGGCGCAGGAGGCCGACTTCGCGATAGAAAGTATCGGCGCCGAATTCGAATTCGCGCACCAGCCCGGCGGATTCGCCCAGCGGCGTGCGCGGGATGATGGCGACGCCGACGCCGCTCGCGACCAGGGTGATCATGGTGTCGAGATAGTCGACCCAGAGCGTGTCGCGAAGGGGCACGCCCATGCGTGACAGGAAATCGTCGATCTGCACGCCGGCGCTCCACGACAGGTCGTAGCCCATGAACGTGTGCATCGCCATGGCCTCGCGCCAGGTGCCGGCGCGTGTCGTCGCGGGCGCGATCAGCACGAAGGGTTTGCGGAACATCGGGATCCAGCGGATCGTGCGCAGCAACGGCAGGTTGGGCAGAACGGACGCGGCCAGGTCGAACTCCTCGCGCTCGACATCGCCCGTCATCGGGCCTTCGCGGCGAATGAGCCGGATCGTTACCGCGGGGTGAGCCCGCCGAAAGGCGACGAGCGCCCGCGCCATCAGGCTGTTGTGCACCGAGGTGATCGTGCCCACCCGCAGGCTGCCGCGCAGCTGGTCCGCGCCATGGCCCGTGCGCATGCGGTCGGTGATCTGCAGCGCTTCCTCGGCCAGCGGCCGCAGCGCCTCGCCGGCGGCGTTCAGCGTTGCCGATCGGCCGGTGCGGTGGAAGAGCTGCACGCCGGTGAATTCTTCGAGTCGCTGGATGTGATCGCTGACCGCCGACTGAGTCATGCCGAGGCGCTGGGCGGCGGCGGTGAACGTGCCCCAGCGGCACACCGCCAGGAAGGTCTGGAACTCCCGCAGCATCGGCGACTCCCGAATGTGACCGAGCATCGCTTTTAGCGATGCTCAGCATGGGATTAACGCGCTTTGCCGTCCTGGCGCAACGTGTTGAACTCTTGGCTACGGGCTATTTGCTGCGTTGGGGGAGTAAATTATGGGCTTTTGCCGCTCGCTGCTCAAATGGATGCGATTCGACCATCGCACTTCGCTTTGCTTCGCTGCTGTCCTTGGTTTCGTGACCTTCGCCGTCGGGCTGGGCGCTGCCCAGGCACAGGAGTCGCGCCTGGATGCCATCCTGAAGCGTGACAAGCTGATCGTGGCCGTGAGCAACAGCACGATGCCCACGGGCTTCATCGACGACAACGGCACCCATACCGGTTTCGAGATCGAGTTTGCCCGTCTGCTCGCCAAGTCGATCCTGGGCAGTCCCGACAAGATCGAATTCGTCGTCGTGAACGCGGCCGGGCGTTTCCCGGCCGTGCTGTCCGGGCGTGTGGATTTCGGCATCGCATCGGCCACGATCTACCCCGATCGCGCCGTGCGGCTTGCCTTCACGCGGCCATACATGGATTCGACCACGTTCGTCGTCGTGCCGAAGGATTCGCCCATCAAGAAGATCGAGGATCTCGACAGCGCCGACGTCGTTTTCGGCGCCACCAACACTGCCGCGATGATCGATCGCGCGAAGCGCTACGCCCCCAAGGCCAAGGCGATGTATTTCGATACCGACAGCGCGGCCTTCCAGGCCTTGAAAAGCCGGCGGGTGGGCGCCGTGCAGGCCGATTCGGCCGCCGCCGAATTTCAGGTCGCCCGTTCCAACGGGGCCTGGGTCAAGCTGCCGGGTCAGCTTGGCAGCCTGAACGGCAATGCGCTGTTCATGAAGCCCGGAGATTTCCAGCTCTGGCTCTGCCTCGACACGATCGTCGGCGAATACACGCATGGCTCGCGCTTCGACGAATACGAAGCGCTTTACCGCAAGTGGTTCGGCGCCCCACCGCCGCCGGCGCGCTTCTACTCGGCGAAGTGATCCAGTCGATTCGCTGATTCCGATCGCGCCGGTATTCGTTCAGTGGACACCGCCTTCCTCCTGCGCATTCTCCCGGCCCTGCTGGAAGGGCTGGAGATCACCGTGGCGCTGACGGCCCTCGCGCTGGTTGGCGCGGCGATCGGCGGTCTCATCGTCGCCGCCGGCCGGCGCAGCCGGTTTGCCGCCGTGCGTGCCCTCACGATCGCCTACATCGACGTGATGCGAAACACGCCGGTCCTGGTGCAGATCTTCATCCTGTATTTCGGCCTGCCCGAGATCGGTCTCTATCCGGAGGCGTTCGCCTGCGGAGTGATCGCGCTGGTGCTGCAGAACAGCGCCTATGCCGGCGAGATCTACCGTGCGGGCATCGAGTCGGTGAAGCGCACGCAAACGGAGGCTGCCCTGTCGCTCGGGATGATGCCGCGCCGGGCGCTGTTCGACATCGTCCTGCCGCAGGCCCTGCGCCGTGTCCTGCCGGTGCTGGGCAACCAGGCCGTCGTGATCCTCAAGGACAGCTCGATCGCCTCGACGATTTCGGTGGCCGAGCTGACGCAGGCCGGCAAGCTGCTGCTCGATCGCAGCGCGGCGCCCTACGAGACCTTCTTCATGATGGCGGCGCTCTATCTGGCGATGGCGGCCATCATTCTGGCCGCGATGAGATTGCTGGCCTGGCGCTTTCCGGTGCGCACATGAAGCTGTCCGTGCTCACCTACATGGCCTGGGGTGCAAGCGTGACCGTGATGCTTGCGGCAGCCGTCATCCTGCTGAGTTCGGTGCTCGGCATGGGACTGGCGCTGACCCGGCTTTACGCCTGGCCGCCGCTGCGCGTGCTGGCGGCGGGATATGCGCTGATCACGCGCGGCATTCCGCTGCTGGTCCTTCTGATCGGCTGCTATTTCAGCCTGCCTTATCTTGGCATCACGCTGCCGGTCTATGCCGCCGCCATCGTGGTGATGGGCTTCTATTTCGCCGCCTACATGGGCGAGGTGTTCCGCGGTGCCCTCATGGCGGTGCCACGGACGCAATGGGACGCGGGCCGCAGCGTCGGCTTCCGCGGCCTCCAGAATTTCAGCATCGTCATCCTGCCGCAGGCGCGGCGGCTCTGCGTTGCGCCGTTTCTCAACACCTCGCTTTCTGTCGTGAAGAACACGTCCCTGATCAGCGCCATCGGGGGATGGGAACTGTTCTCGACCGGCCGCGAGATCGGCGAGCGCACGGGCGAACTCATGCCGGCCTATCTCGGTGTCGCCGCCGGGTACTACCTGATCTGTTTTCCGCTGGCGCGGCTGGCGAGCTACTTGGAGCGCCATTCGCATGCCTGAGCCTCTCCCCGAGCCGCTCGTCGTCATAGACCGCGTCGGCAAGTCGTTCGGCACCAACCGGGTCCTGAAGGAGGTGTCGCTCACCGTCGGCAAGGGCGAGGTCGTGACGCTGATCGGGCCGAGCGGCTGCGGCAAGACCACGCTTCTGCGCTGTGTGAACTATCTCGAGACCTATGACAGCGGCGCGATCAGCATCGACAGCGAAACCGTCGGCATCCGCATCCGCCCCGACGGGAGTCGCAAGGCGCGGCCCGACCGCGAGGTCGCCGCGATGCGGGCGCGCGTCGGCATGGTGTTCCAGAGCTACAATCTCTTTCCGCATCTCACCGTGCTCGAAAATCTGACGGCAGCACCGGTGAAGGTGCGCGGCCTGCCGCTCAGGCAGGCGCGGGAGAAGGCGATGGCGCTGCTCGAGCGCGTGGGCCTCTCCGAAAAGGCGGCTCAGTATCCGGCGGCGCTCTCGGGCGGTCAGCAGCAGCGCGTCGCCATCGCGCGCACGCTGGCGATGGAGCCTCATCTCATCCTGCTCGACGAGGTCACCTCGGCACTCGATCCGGAACTGGTCGGTGAGGTGCTGGATGTCGTGCAATCGCTCGCCGCCGACGGCATGACCATGATGATCGTCACCCACGAGATGCAGTTTGCCCGCGAGGTTTCGAGCCGCGTGGCCTTCATGGCGGGAGGCGAGATCGTCGAGCTCGCATCGCCCGCCGAACTGTTCGGCACTCCGAAGAGCGACCGCCTGCGCTCCTTTCTCGCCCGCTACCAGGCGGCGCACCGCATTTAGCCAACCCTCTGCAGGAAACCCATGATGCACGCCCAACGCCCCACTTGGTGCGAGATCGACCTCTCGGCCATCAGGCACAATCTCGCCACACTGGGCGATCTGGTCGGCCCCGAGGTCGGTGTGTTCGTCTGCGTCAAGGGCGACGCCAGCGGCTGCGGCGACATCGAGGTGGCCCGCACGGCCGAACAAGCCGGCGCCGCCGGTGCAGCCTTCGGCAACCTCGATCGTGCGATGGCTGCGCGTCAGGCGGGCGTGCGCCTGCCGATCCTGCTCTATCCGACCTGCCTGCCGGATACCGCGCCGGCGCTGGAGGAGCACAATTTCATGCCCACGCTCTCGACGCTCGAGGACGTGGCGGCATGGTCGTCTCATGCCAAGTCGCTGAAGGTGTTCCTGAAGCTCGACGGCGGCGGGTTCCGCGCCGGTGCCTTTCCCCATCACGCGCCGGCCGTGGCGCGGGCCATCGCGGACAGCAACACGCTCGAACTGGCCGGCGCCTACGGCCACCCCATGGCGTCCTACGGCCCGGTCGATCCCGTCTATACCGACGCGCAGGTCAATTCCTGCATCGACGCTCTGAAGCGTATCGAAGCCGCCGGTATCGACGTTCCCATCCGCATGGTCTCGAGCTCGGCCATCATCCTCAGCCATCCCGACGCCGACCTGAATGCCGTCGATCCGGGACGCCTCGCCATCGGGCAGAGCTTTCCCGCGTCGGCCGGACGCGAGCGCGTCTGGCGCCATGCGCTGGTGGGCCTGCGCAGCCATCTCGTGATGGTGAAGTCGCTCGAAGATATCGGCGACGTCATGCCCGCGCCGTTCCTGCCGCGCCGGCCCGGCATGAAGATCGGGCTCGTCCCCTATGGCTGGTCCGACGGCTATCCGCGCAAGATCCCCGAAAATGCAACGGCGTTGCTGCACGGCAAGCGCGTGCGTCTGCTGGGCCCGACGCATTCGGAAATGCTGCGTGTCGACCTGACCGACGTGCCCGAAGCCAGGCTCGGCGACGAGGTCGTGTTTCTCGGACGCCAGGGCACCGACGAGATCGGCCTCGAGGAACTGGCGGCGCAATGGAAGGTTGGAATTGCCGACCTTTACGGCGCCATCGGCAAGTCCGTGCGGCGCCACTACTTGCGGTAGGCTGGCCGGCGCTCTGCTGAGTTACGGCGGGACCAGCTGATGATCGGCCTCGTGGTGATGAGGTTCCTCGGCATCACGCTGGGGTGAGGGGGTACGAAGAGCCCTCGCCTAAGAGACGCCCTCGGCAAAAACAAAGGCGACCACTCGACCACATCCCCTTTGGAATTCTTCGAGGGTCACGCCGGCCGGCAATGGATGGCGTCCCTGGTCGCCGACAATCCATTCCGTGCCGTCTGTGCCGGCCGTCACAACGGCGGTCGCAAAAGCAGTTAGAAGGACTTCCATCCGATGCGAATTTGAACCGGCTTGCAAAAGCGGCTCGATATGGAGAAACGGGCGTTTGGATACGCTGCCATCCTCAGCCTTCAGCCAATCTCGGTCTGAAGAGATGAAAATCCAGGCGTTACGCTGGTCGACTTGGGCGGGTGTCGCAGCCATCAATAGAAGCTGCTGTACAAGAGCAGCTGCGCAGAATGACGCTCCCGGCGCTTCCATTCCGGCGCGGCTGTAAAGCTTGCGAATTACCGTAAGTGGATCGCCAACAATTTTTATATCGTCGATCGTGTATTTCCGCCCGGCCATCCTGGAGCGTACCACGAAGTGCGCAACCCCCTTACCCAACCTCTCCCCCGAGTGGGGGAGAGGCGTAAGAGAGGGAAGACGAGTGCAGTTACTGCACGACCTCGAAGAGGCCGGCGGCGCCCATTCCGCCGCCGATGCACATCGTCACGACGACGTTCTTGGCCTTGCGACGACGGCCCTCGATCAGGGCGTGGCCGGTGCAGCGCGCGCCGGTCATGCCGAACGGATGGCCGATCGAGATCGAGCCGCCGTTGACGTTCAGCTTCTCGTTGGGGATGCCGAGCTTGTCGCGGCAGTAGAGCACCTGCACCGCGAAGGCCTCGTTCAGCTCCCAGAGGTCGATGTCGTCCATCTTGAGGCCGAAGCGCTTCAGGAGCTTCGGGATCGCGTAAACCGGGCCAATGCCCATCTCGTCGGGCTCGCAGCCGGCGACGACCAGGCCCTTGTAGATGCCGAGCGGCTTCAGGCCGCGCTTGGCGGCTTCGGTGTCGCTCATGATGACCGCGGCGGAGGCGCCGTCCGAGAGCTGGCTGGCATTGCCGGCGGTGATCCACTTGTCGGGACCGGCGACCGGCTGCAGCTTGGCCAGGCCCTCGAGGGTCGTCTCGGGACGATTGCCCTCATCCTTGGTGAGCTTGACCGTCTTGCGGGTGGTCTCGTTGGTGTTCTTGTCGGTGACCAGCATCGTGGTCTCCATCGGCACGATCTCGTCGTCGAACTTGCCGGCCTGCTGGCCCGCCGCCGTACGAAGCTGGCTCTGCAGCGAGTACTCGTCCTGGGCCTCGCGGCTGATGCCGTAGCGCGCAGCGACCGTGTCGGCCGTCGTGATCATGGCGTGGTAGATGCCGGGCACATGCTCCTGGACCCACGGGTTCACCAAACGGTTCTTGTTGCCGCCCGGGGGACCCTGGACCAGCGACACCGACTCGAGGCCGCCGGCGATCATCACCGGCACCTTGTCGACCAGCACGCGCTGCGCGGCCATCGAGATGGTCTGCAGGCCCGACGAGCAGAAGCGGTTGACGGTCACGCCCGAGACGCTGACCGGGGCGCCGGCGCGCATGGCCGAGACGCGCGCGACGTTGGAGCCCGTGGTGCCTTCCGGCGCGGCGCAGCCCAGGATCACGTCCTCGACTTCGGCCAGGTCGACCTTGGCGCGCTCGGCGGCGTGCTTGATCACGTGCGCGCCCATGTCGGCGCCGTGCGTGTCGTTGAAGATGCCGCGGAATGCCTTGCCGATCGGCGTGCGGGCGGTGGAGACGATTACTGCATCAGCCATTTGAGCTTCCTTCCAGATAGAACCTTGTTGTTGCCTTCCCCCTCCCGGCCTCCCCCGTCTGACGGGGGAGGTGGGAATAATTCCTCCCCCGTCATACGGGGGAGGTGCCCGAAGGGCGGAGGGGGAAAGCCCCGAACGCGTTAGATCAGACGCTAGAGAACTTCTTGCCTTCCTGCACCAGCTTCTTGAGCAGCGGAGCAGGCTCCCAGAACGGGTCGCCGGAGAGGTCGCGATACTTCACCAGCGCGTCGTGGATGGTCTTGAGGCCGACGACGTTGTCGGCCCACCACATCGGGCCGCCGCGATAGACCGGCCAGCCGTAGCCGTTGACCCAGATCACGTCGATGTCGAGCGAGCGCTGGGCCATGCCTTCCTCGAGGATCTTGGCGCCCTCGTTGACCATCGGATAGAGCGCGCGCTCCAGGATCTCCTGGTCGGAGATGGCACGGCGCGTGATGCCGAGCTTCTTCGAGGTCTCCTCGATGATCTTCTCGACCTCGGGATCGGGGATCGGCGTGCGGTCGGGCAGATTGTACTTGTAGTAGCCCGCGCCGGTCTTCTGGCCGAAGCGGCCCAGCTCGCAGATCGCGTCGGCGACGTAGCCGGTGTAGCGCACGTTGCGCTGTTCCTTGTCCTTCTTGCCCTGGCGGATGCGCCAGCCCACGTCGTTGCCGGCGAGGTCGCTCATCGCGAACGGGCCCATCGGGAAGCCGTAGTCGTAGACCACCTTGTCGATCTGCTGGGGAAGGGCGCCTTCCTCCATCATGTAGGCCGACTGGATGCCCCGCATGCGCAGCATGCGGTTGCCGACGAAGCCTTCGCAGACGCCGACCAGGACCGGGATCTTGCCGATCTTCTTGGAGAACGACATGACCGTGGCGATGACGTCCTTCTCGGTCGCCTTGCCGCGCACGTTCTCCAGCAGCTTCATGACGTTGGCCGGAGAGAAGAAGTGCATGCCGATCACGTCGCCGGGCCGCTTGGTGTAGGTGGCGATCTGGTTGACGTCGAGGCCGGAGGTGTTGGTGGCCAGGATGGCGCCCGGCTTGGCGACCTCGTCGAGCTTCTTGAAGACGGTCTCCTTGACTTCCATCGTCTCGAACACCGCCTCGATGATGACGTCGGCATCCTTGAGATCGTTGTAGTCGAGCGTCGGCGTGATCAGCGCCATGCGCTTCTCGACGTCCTCGGCCTTCATGCCGCCGCGCTTGGCGGTGTTCTCGTAGTTGGTGCGGATGGTCTTGAGGCCGCGATCCAGCGCTTCCTGGCTGGTCTCGAGCATCGTCACGGGGACGCCTGCGTTGGCGAAGTTCATGGCGATACCACCGCCCATCGTGCCGGCGCCGATGATGCCGCCGGTCTTGATCTCGCGCTGCGGCGTGTCGGCCGGCACGTCCTTGACTTTTGCGGCCTCGCGCTCGGCGAAGAAGTAATAGCGCTGGGCGGCCGATTCCTGCGAGGTCAGCAGCTCGCTGAACAGCTCGCGCTCGCGCTTCATGCCCTCGTCGAACGGCAGTTCGACGGCGGCCTGAACGCACTTGATGATGTTCCACGGCGCCTTGAAGCCGCGCGCCTTGCGGGCGATCGACTTCTCGGTCTCGGCGAACAGTTCCGGCGACTCGAGCGTCACGGTGAGGTCGCGGACGCGGCGCAGCGGCGCCTTCTGCGCCAGCAGCATCTCGGTGTGGGCGATCGCGCCCTTCAGCAGGTCGCCTTCGACGATGGCATCGACGATGCCCTTGCTCTTGGCCTCGGCGGCTGGGATGTGACGGCCCGACAGGATGGCGTCGAGCGCGTACTTGGCGCCGGTGAGGCGCGGCAGGCGCTGGGTGCCGCCGGCGCCCGGAAGCAGGCCGAGATGCACTTCCGGCAGGCCCATGCGGGTGGTCGGCAGCGCGACGCGATAGTGCGCCCCCAGCGCGGTCTCGAGGCCGCCGCCCAGCGGCGTGCCGTGCAGCGCCGCCACGATGAGCTTGGGCGAGTTCTCCATGGTCGCGATGACGTCGTTCAGGTTCGGGCCCGACGGCGGCTTGCCGAACTCGCGGATGTCGGCGCCGGCGATGAAGGTGCGGCCGCCGCCGATCAGCACGATGGCATCGACGTTCGAATCCCGGCCGAACGCCTCGACGCCGTCCTTGATGCCGGCGCGTACCGCCGCGGCCAGCGCATTCACCGGCGGATTGTTGATGGTGAGGATTCCGATGCGCCCCTCTGTGGAGCGTATGACAGCGTCGGACATGGACGTTCTTCCCTGAGTGAGACCCGTAACGGACGGGTGGTCTTAGCAAGCTCTGGCTGCCCCGCCCAGCGGCCTTGCGTTTCGCTTTGCGGAGATAGGTGCAGGTACACAGCCTAGTTCCTGACAAAGTCAGACGCTATGCATCGCCCCCTAAAAACGAAACTGGGAGGCTATGAAAAAATGACCAAAGCAACGACCACCCGTCGCGGCCTGCTGCGGGCCGGTGCCGGCGCCAGCCTGATCGTCGCCGCGCCGTCGATCGTGCGTGCACAAGGTGCCGCATGGCCCAACAAGCCGATCACCATCGTCGTGAACTTTCCCGCCGGCGGCCTCACCGACGGCATCGCCCGCGCCTTCGGCCAATCTGTCAGCCAGACCACCGGCCAGCAGGTCATCGTCGACAACAAGCCCGGCGCCAGTGGCAATATCGGCGCGGCGCAGGTCGCCCGCGCGCCGGCCGATGGCTACACGTTCCTGCACTCGGTCTCGAGCACGCTCATTCAGAACCGAGTGATGTTCAAGACGTTGGGTTTCGATCCCGACAAGGACTTCACCATCGTCTCGGGCACCTCCTCGGGCGTGCTGCCGGTCGTCGTCCACAAGTCGCTGCCGGCCGAGGTCAAGGACCTCAAGTCGTTCATCGCATACGCCAAGACCAACAAGGTGAACTTCGGCTCGTGGGCGCTCGGCTCCTCGGCGCACATCTTTGCCCAGACGCTGAACGAGAAGTACGGGCTCACGATGGAGATCGTGACCTACAAGGGCGAGGCGCCGATGTGGCAGGACATGGGCGCGGGCCAGCTGCAGGCCGCCATGGGCAGCCCGCAGGCGATGAACGCCCTGATCGTGAAGGGCGATGTCCGTGGCATTGCCGCACCGTCGAAGGTGCGTGCCCGCCAGCTTCCCGACGTGCCGACCTCGCAGGAGCAGGGCTTCACCGACGACGCCTTCACCGTATCTGGGTGGCTGGCGCTGGCGGCACCTGCCGCGACGCCGAAGGACATCGTCAAGCGGATGTCCGACCTCTGGGTCGCGGCTGCCGATTCCGAGCCCGGCAAGAAGATGATGGACAGCTTCGCCCTCGTGGAGAAGCCGATGCCCCACGAGGAAGTCATGATCGACTACGAGCGGCTGAAGAAGACGCTCATCCCGCGCATCGTCGCGCTGGGCATTCAGCCGGTCTGACGATCACGAATCTCACCTCCCCCGTCAAACGGGGGTGGTGAGAATGAGGGCCCTCAGGCGGAGACCCGCGTCAGCGTCTCGTCGAACCAGCGCGCGAGGCCGGTCATGCGGGCGTCCTCGTGCTGCTGGCCCATCAGCTGCAGGCCGACCGGCATGCCGCCGACGCTCATCAGCGGCACGGTGACGACCGGCGCGAACAGCATCGAGCTGGGTGCATTGAACACGAAATTGCCGGTCGGATACGGCGCCAGCGGCTGGCCTGGCACGTCGCCCGACCAGACCGGTGCGGGGCCGGGGCAGGCGAGCGTGATCGCGGCGTCGGCCAGCTGCGCCATGGTCGCATGAATGCGCTGGGCATCCCCGCGCGCCAGCAGCGCCATGCGATAGTCGTCCAGCGTCATCTTCTCGGCCTTGGCGAGCGTGGCCTTGGCCCGTTCGCTGACGCCGGCGGGATTGCTGTCGACGATGCCGCGCTGGCTCCAGCGATTCTCCCAGCTCGTGACGCCGCCGCAGACGGCACGACCGTTGGCGATCGACTTCTCCAGGGCGTCGATCCAGGGATGGTCCTTGCGGCGGATCAGTTCGACGCCGGCATCGCGGAGCTGCTTCAGCAGGCCGTCGAAGGCGGCCTTGGTTGCGTCGTCGACCTCGACCCAGCCCTCGGTCTCCAGCACGACGAGGCGGTTGGGCTTGATGGCGGCGGGCAGGGTCGAGGGGCCCATCAGGCCGATCTCGCCGCGATCGCCGCCGGCACGCTGCGCGATCTCGATGGCGACCTGCCACATGTCCTGCAGCGAGTTGGCGTGCGGACCGTGCGTGCTCTGGCTGGTGGCCAGGCGTTCGCCGCGATTGATGCCGCCCTGCGTCGGCTTCAGCGCGAAGTTTCCGCAATAGGCGGCGGGGCGGATGATCGAGCCGCCGACCTGCGTACCGATGGCGGCCGGCACCATGTTGGCGCCCACCGCGGCGGCCGACCCGGAGGAGGAGCCGCCCGGCGTGCGCGTCGCATCGAACGGGTTGGTCGTGGCGCCGGGATGCGAGCCGCCCAGCTCGGCCGTCACCGCCTTGGCGAGGATCACCGCGCCGGCCTGGCGCAGCGCCCAGACGGCGGCATTGTCGCGCTTGGGGAAGTTGCCCTTGAAGGCCTCGCAGCCCATCTGGGTCGGCATGTCCTTGGTCTCGAGCAGGTCCTTGATGGCGAGCGGCATACCGTCGATCGAGGAGAGCGGCTTGCCGGCCTTCCAGCGCGCGCTGCTGGCGTCGGCGGCGTCGCGGGCGCCGGCTTCGTTGATGGCCGTGAAAGCCTTCACCACCGGCTCGCGCGCGGCCACGGTCTCGAGGCAGCGCTCGAGATAGGCACGCGGCGTGTCGCTGCCCTCGGCAAAGCGCTTCGTGGCGTCGTGGAAGGTAAGCGGCTTGAAATCACTGTACGCGGTCATCGTCGGTCGGTCCCCTATGGAAGGGAGCGACCCTAACACGATGCGTCAGCGCACCCGATAGCGCTCGATCGCGTCGGGATCGAAGGTGAAGCCGAGCCCGGGACGGTCGGGCACGGCGATGTGACCGTCCTCGACCGCGATCGCCTCGCGATAGAGCTTCGAGGTCCAGGGCATGTATTCCAGCCAGGTCGCGTTGGCGAAGGCGCCCAGCAGGCCGATGCTCTGCTGCGTGAAGAGATGGTTGGAGATGGCGATGTCGTGCGCCGCTGCGAGATGCGCCACCTTGACGAACTCGCTGACGCCGCCGACGCGGGCGAGATCGGCCATCCAGATATCGGCCGCGCCGTGCGCCAGCATCTCGCGGAAGCCGTAGCGCGTCGCCTCGGTCTCGCCGCTGGCGATCGGCGTGTCGAGCGCGGCCGCGACCCGGGCCGAGCCGCGATGATCGTAGGGCGCCACCGGCTCCTCGAACCAGGTGAGGTCGAAGTCTTCCAGCTTGCGGCCGAGCCGGATCGCATGATCGGCCGTGAAGCCGCGGCTGGCGTCGCACATCAGCGACACGCGGGGCCCGATCGCCTTGCGCACGGCGGCGACCCGCTCGACGTCTTCTTCCACATGCGCCTTGCCGACCCGCATCTTCACGCCGCGGAACCCTTCGGCGACGTAGCCGGCGGCTTCCTTCGCCAGCTCGTCGGGCGTCGCCGACAGCCACAGGCCGGCGCTGGAATAGACCGGGATGCGGTCGCGCGCGGCGCCCAGCAGGTGGGTGACCGACTGGCCGAGCGCCTTGCCCTTGGCATCCCACAGCGCGGTGTCGACGCCGGCGAGTCCGAAGATCGTCACGCCCTTGTGGCCGAGGAAGTAGAGCTCGCGCCACATCCTTTCCCAGAAGCGCTCGGCGTAGCGGATGTCTTCGCCAAGAAGTGCGGGCTTCAGGCTGTCGACCATCGCGCGCAGCACCTCGATGCGCCGTCCGCCCAGGGTGAACAGAAAACTCTCGCCGGTGACGCCGATGTCGGTGTCGACAAAGATCAATACGGCGCCAATGCGGTCGTTGCTGACGCCGCTCGAGTTGCGCGTCGGCCGGTCGAGCGGCACCTCGACGAGGATTGTCCTGAGATCGGTGACGCGCATGCCTGTCTCACTCCCGTTAGATTGCCTCGGTCGACATTGGTTCCGTCACGATAGTGTGTGAGGGGCGCGATGAACCGGCTTTGGAATACGGGCGTACCACACAACGACAAGGCTGCAAGAGATGCCGCCCTGTCGGGCCGACGGCGAGCGCGCCGGCGTCGGCCTCACTGCTCGAAGAACCCCAATCCAACTGGAGAGAAATCATGCTCAAGCGTCACACGCTTATCGCAGCCGCCGCCCTGTCCCTGGTTGCCGTCGCGCCGGCCTTTGCCCAGACCATGGCCCCGGCGTCCTCCTCGACCCCGGCAAATCCCATGGTCGGCGGCGCGCCGATGTATGCGAACAAGAACATCGTCGAGAATGCGGTCAACTCGAAGGACCATACGACGCTGGTGGCGGCCGTGAAGGCCGCAGGCCTGGTCGAGACGCTGCAGGGGCCCGGCCCGTTCACCGTGTTCGCGCCGACCGACGCCGCCTTCGCGAAGCTGCCGGCGGGCACGGTCGAGATGCTGGTCAAGCCCGAGAACAAGGCCAAGCTCACGAAGATCCTCACCTGTCATGTCGTGTCGGCCAATGCGATGTCACCGGCGATCGCAAAGATGATCGCGGACGACAAGGGCACGCATCCCGTCAAGACGGTCGGCGGCTGCGTCCTGCAGGCGAAGATGATGGGCGACAAGATCACGCTCACCGACGAGAACGGCAACGTTGCCACGGTGACGATCGCCGACGTGAAGCAGTCGAACGGTGTCATCCACGTGATCGACACGGTTCTCCTGCCGAAGGGCTGAGCTCCCTTCTTGCGATGAGGGGCGGCGGGGCTTTTCCCCGCCGCTTCCGTTTGCGCTAGGGTGCCCCGCATCCATTGGCCGGGACGCTCGTTGTCCGGCGCATTCACGGTGATCTCAGGGGCAGTCCATGACCAGCAGGCGGCCACGCATCGAGGGATTCGCGATCATCTCCCGCGAGGGCATGATCGCGGCGTCGGACGGGTCCTTCCCGGAGAACCTGAAGATCCCGGCCGACCAGAGATTTTATCAGGACTCGGTGGATCGGGCGGCCGCTGTCGCCAACGGCCGGCACTCCGCGGAAGGTGGTTCGAAGGAAGCGGCGCGCCGTCGCATTGTCCTGACCCGCCGCGTCGAGCGTGTGGTCCCAGATCCCGACAACGCGAACGCAATCCTCTGGAATCCTGCCTCGGCGCCCTTCGAAGAGGCGTGGATGAAGCTCAATCTCGCTGACGGAACCCTGGCCGTGGTCGGCGGTACCGACGTGTTCGGCCTGTTCCTCAACATCGGCTACGACGTCTTCTTCCTGACCCGAACCGACGCCAGCGTACCCAGTGGCCGGCCGGTCTTTCCGGGCGTCGGCAAGAGCGCGACGCCGGAGGAAGTGTTCGCCAGGCACGGCATGGTCCTGCGCGCCACCCGCATGCTCGACCCCGTGACGAACACTCGGCTCGAGGAGTGGGTACCCAAGGGCTAACCCCTGTCGTCCCGAGCGCCGCGAAGGACTCACGGATCGACCGCAGGACTCCGTTGCTGGCGTAAGATTCTTCGCGGCGCTCAGAATGACAGGAGCCGCTAAAACTCGACTACCAGCCCATCATGCGCCGCTTCGAGCGCGATCTCCGAACCGCGGCCTAAGAGCTCGGCGCTCATGTGGGTGACGATGGTGCGCCGGGCGCCGATCCGGGGCAGGTGATTGACCAGCGTCGTGTAGTCGATGTGGTACTTCATCGCCTTGTCGAAGAAATAGGCTTCGCAGATGAAGAGGTCGGCGTCGCGGGCTGCCGGGATCAGCTCCTCCACCCATTCGGTGTCGCCCGAGTAGGTGAGCACCTTGCCCTCCGTCTCGATGCGGAGCGCGTAGGAAGGTGCACCGCTATAGTGCTTCATCAGGTAGGGTGTGACGGTAAGGCCGTTCACCTCGACCCGCTCGTGCAGCTCCAGCTCACGGATCTCCAGGGCGAATTTGCGCTGCACCTGGGTCGAGCCCGCGAACATCGCTTCCATCACGGTCATCAGCCGGTCGCGAAAGCCAGGAGGTCCCGCCAGGAGGAGAGGGGCGGTGCGGCGGCTGACGAGCTGGGCATCAAGCAGGAAGAAGGGCAGGCCGGCGAAATGGTCGCCGTGCAGGTGGCTCACCAGCACGGTCGAGATCGCATTGGGCTCGACCTCCCACTTGCGGATCGCGACCATGGACGAGGCGCCGCAATCCACCAGCAGGTTGCCGTGCCGAGCGCGCTCGATATGAAAGCAGGTGTTGAACCGTCCGCCGCTGCCGAAGGCATCGCCGGATCCGAGGAACTGCAAACGCATCTTCTAGGGTGCCTGCTCCAGGCTCGAGACGATGTTGGTGAGCGTGGTGCGCCGCATGTCGCGCACCTCGCCCGAATCGAAGCGGCGGGCGCGATGCATCGTGGCCCGGTTGTCCCACATGACGAGGTCGAAGGGCCGCCAGACATGGGCGTAGACGAACGGACGCTGGGTGGCGTGTTCGGTGAGATCGCGCAGGAAGGCGCGCGCCTCGGGCATCGGCCAGCCCTCGATGCCGCCGGCATGACTGGCGAGATAGAGCGACAGGCGGCCGGAGCCCGGATGGCGGCGCACCAGGCGCTGGCGCACCGGTGCCCACTTCGCGCGCTCGGCCTCGGTGAAGTCCTCGAAGCCCAGCATGCCGCGCGAATAGATCTGACTGTGCAGGCAGATGAGGTCGTGGACCTCGCGCTTCTCTGCCTCACTGAGCGCATCGTAGGCCGCGCGCATGTCGGCGAACTCGGTGTTGCCGCCAGCCGACGGAATGGTGCGCGCCGAGAGGAGCGAGTAGAGCGCCGGCACGTCCTTGAACGAACTGTCGGAGTGCCAGAGCTGGTTGCCGAGGCTGAACAGACGGCGGCGATCGTCGCGCGCCAGAACATTGCCGTGGCGGTCGAGATTCGAGATGTCGTTGAGGTCCATGCTCATGCGCCGTTCCTCGGGCGGCATGATGTCCCCGGTTGCCTGTTCGAGTGGTCCGAGCTGGCGGCTGAAGGCGAGCTGGCTCTCGTCGCCGAGATGCTGGTCGCGGAACACCAGCACGCCGTACTGGTTCATCCCGTCATGGATGAAGGAGACGTCCTCGTCGCTCAGGCGCCGTGTGGGGTCGATGCCCGAGACTTCGCCGGCGAAGAACGGACGGTTCTGCGGATCGAGGGGGCGAATGGCTTTGCTCATGGTCGGTAGAGGCTAGCGCGCTTGGGAACGGCCGGCGAGGCGCGTGGACTGAATTTTGCTATTCTTGCCCGCAATGCAGCATGACTCGTCGGCTACGCCGCGCCGCACCATCGGCAAGGCGGAACTCTTCCTCGGCTTCCTCAAGATCGGCCTGCTGGGCTTCGGCGGCGTGGCGCCGTGGGCCCGCCACATCATCGTCGAGGAGCGGGGCTGGCTCACCGACCGCGAGTTCGCCGAGATCCTGGGCATCGGTCAGGTCCTGCCAGGACCGAACACGATCAACGCCGCCGTCATCATCGGCGACCGCAACCAGGGGATCGTCGGCGTCTTGCTCTGCCTTCTGGGCCAGATGGCGATGCCCCTGGTCATCGTGACCCTCCTGGCCATCGTTTACGAACGTGTCGCCACCATCCCCGAGGTGGGAGCCGCGTTGATCGGAGCGGCGGCGGCCTCCGCCGGTCTGGTTCTGGGCACGGCGCTCAAGATGATCCGCAACATAAGGCCGACGCCGCTCTCCTATGCGATCGGCGCGGCGGGCTTCGCCGCGATCGGGCTGCTGCGCTGGCCGCTCGTGCCCGTGGTGCTCGTGCTGGTGCCGACCGCCCTCGCCGCGACCTTGTGGGAGCGCCGCAAGTGACCGGCGTGCTCGCCGAACTGGCACGGACGTTCGCGCTGCTGTCGCTGGTCTCGATCGGCGGCGTGAACGCGCTGCTGCCCGAGATCCACCGCCAGGTCGTCGACATCCACGGCTGGATGACCGACGCGGCCTTCGCGACTGCCTTCGCCATCGCCAATGCCTCGCCCGGTCCCAATGTTATCTTCGTCAGCCTGATCGGCTGGCAGGTTGCGGGCCTGTCGGGCCTGCTGGTGGCGACACTCGCCCTCCTGATTCCGTCCAGCGCGCTCGCCTATTTCGCCGCCCGTGCGCTCACGCGCTGGTCATATCATCCGGCCGTGGCCGTGCTGCGCGACGCGTTGATACCGGTCGCGCTCGGCATGATGCTGGCTTCCGGCCTCTCGATGATGCGCACCGTGGACCACGACGTCGTCACCGTCCTGATCAGTCTCGCCACCACCGTCTTCGTCTACACGACACGGCGCAATCCCCTGTGGGCGCTGGGGAGCGGCGCGATCGTCAACGTGGCGGCGCTGTATTTCTCTTAATTCGGATTGGGCTCCGGTGCTCTCTCGGCCGGCCGCGCCTTCGGCAGTTCCGACCATTCGCGGAACAGGCGGCCATTATCCTGGTCGAAATGCTCGTCGAGGGCCGTCGCCGACTGGATGCGTTCGACGCGGAAGTTGCGATAGCCGTTGCGCAGCTCGCACCAGGCGCCGACCAGCGTGACGTCGACATAATAGGCCATGGCGATCGGCCAGATGGTGCGGTTGGTGCGCCGGCCCTTCGCGTCGGCATAGGCGATGTGGAGCTTGCGGCTGTCGCGGATCGCGGCGCGCACGTCGGCGAGGTCGACGCCGCGTGGTTCGACCGTGTCGCCGGGCGAGACGTAGAAGGGCGTCGAGGTGAGCTGCCGGCGCAGCGCTTCGGGGAGCACCACCGTCACCTTGGAGAAGACGCTGTCGGCCGCCTCCTGCAGCTTGGCATCGCGCAGGCGGCGGACCAGGCGCGCCCCGATGGCGATGGCCTCGACCTCGTCTTCCGTGAACATGAGTGGCGGCAGATCGAAGCTCTTGCGCAGCACGTAGCCGATCCCGGCGGCGCCATCGATCGGGACGCGGCGGGCCTGCAGGGTCGCGATGTCGCGATAGATGGTGCGCGGCGTCACTTCGAGCTCGGCTGCGAGCGTCGCAGCGGTCACCGGCCCCATGGCTGTCCGCAGGTGCTGGATGATGTCGAACAGGCGGTCGGAGCGGCGCATCGGGCCCTTTTTTATGGGCCTCTTTTACTACTGACACAACGCTGTCAGCAGGCCCTCCGTATGGTGTCGGCATTGCCAAACGCGGGAGAGACCGATGCCCAGAATTGAAATGACGATGCCGCATGTGCCGGCGCTGTCCGAGTTCGCCCGGCGCAACACAGTCCCAACCTCGCCGGTCGTTCGGGCGGGCGACTGGGTCTATGTCTCGGGCCTGCCGCCGGTCAATCCGGAGACCGGCGGCTACGACATCCTGCCGATCGACGCGTAGGCGCGGCGGGTGCTCGATCATCTGAAGTCGTGCCTGGAGGCGGCGGGCTCGGCGCTGGATCGCGTGGTGAAGTGCAACGTCTACTGCTCGAACCGGCCTATTTCGGGACCATCAACACGGTCTACGCCGAGTATTTCGGAGACCACAAGCCCGCGCGTGTCTTCGTGTGCACGGCAGGCTGGTTCGGTCCCTTCGATCTCGAGATCGACTGTGTCGCCCTCGCGAACTAGGCAGGCTTTCGTCGGCACGGCGCTGCTTGCGGCCTCGGCCGTCGCCTATTCGAGTGCCGGCTTCTACACGCGCCTGATCGACCTCGACGCGTGGACGATGCTGTTCTGGCGCGGCGTCTTCGGTGGCCTGTTCCTCGCTGCCATGCTGGCGTGGCGCGAGCAGGGGCGGATCGTGCCGGCAGTGTGCGCCATCGGCCGGGACGGTCTGCTGATCGTGTTGTGCTCGGCGCTGGCGACCATCTGCTTTCTGAATGCCCTTCGCCTGTCGACGGTGGTCGATGTGCTGGTGATCGACGCCACCATCCCCTTCGTGACGGCGGGCATCGCCTGGCTGGTGATCGGCGAACGAGAGGACTGGGTGACCCTGGCCGCCACGGTCGCGGCCGTCGTCGGTGTGGCCGTGATGATGGGGGCAGCGGCGTCGGGTGGACGAGTGGCGGGTAACCTGCTGGCCTTCGGCATGGCTGTGCTGATGTCGGTCGTGCTGGTTTTGATCCGGCGCAATCCCGGGATCAGCATGCTACCGGCGGTCGGGGCTTCGGCTTTCCTCTGTGCGCTGATCGTGGTGCCGTTCGCGCGGCCGCTGTCGGTGAGCGGCGAGGAACTGCTCCTGCTCGCCCTGTTTGGCGCGAGCCAGTTCGGCCTCGGCCTGTTGCTGCTCGCCCTGGGCACGCCGCTGGTGTCCGCGACACGCGGCGCCCTGATCGGCGTGCTGCAGACGCCGCTCGGCACGCTCTGGGTCTGGCTGGCCTTCGCCGAGCAGCCGGGCTGGACGACCCTTGCGGGAGGGGCAATCGTCGTTGCGGCCGTGGTTTGCGACATCGCGATCCGCCGTCCACAGGAGGCAATAACGTAACGATTCTCGCGGGTTGACGGCAGGCTACGTGCTTCTTACATTTGAACAGTTATTCAAATGTCGAAAGCAAAGAAAACCCTCCTCTCCGACGACCACGCCGTGGCGCTGGCGGACCTGTTTCGGCTGCTGGGCGATCCGACCCGGCTGAAGATCGTGGTCTCCTGCCTGCGCACGCCGCTCGCGGTGTCGGACATCGCCGAGCGGCTCGGCCTCTCGGTGTCGCTGGTCAGCCATCATCTGCGGCTGCTGAAGGGCGCGCGTCTGGTACGGGCCGACCGGCAGGGCAAGCAGGTCTACTACGAGGCCGACGACCTCCATGTTCGCCGCATGGTCGAGGACATGGTCAACCACATCGCGGAGCACTGACATGAGCGCGAGCTGCCACTCTCATTCGCACGGTCCGGGGCACAGTCATGATCACGGCGCCGCCGCAGCTTCCTCGCCCGCCTACCGCCGCATCCTGTGGATCGCGCTGGCGGTGAACCTCGCGATGTTCGCGATCGAGATCAGCGCCGGTGTCGCCGCGCAGTCGGTCTCGCTGCTGGCCGACTCGCTCGACTTCCTGGGCGACGCCGGCAACTACGGCATCAGCCTGTTCGTGCTGGGCATGGCGATCCAGTGGCGCGCCCGCGCTTCGCTGCTCAAGGCCGCCAGCATGGGCGCCTTCGGCCTGTGGATCGCCATCACCACGATCAATCACGCACTGGCCGGCACCGTGCCGGCGGCGCCGGTGATGGGTGTGGTCGGCGCCCTGGCGCTGGCCGCCAACTTCGGCGTGGCGCTGCTGCTCTATCGCTGGCGCGAGGGCGACAGCAACATGCGCTCGGTGTGGATCTGCACGCGCAACGACGCGATCGGCAACGTGGCCGTGCTGGTCGCCGCCGCGGGCGTGTTCGGCTCGGGCACCGGCTGGCCGGACTATGTCGTCGCCGCGATCATGTCCGGCCTCGCCCTGGTCGGCGCCTTCCAGGTGACGCGCCATGCGATTGCAGAGCTGCGTCAGTCCCGGGAGGCCCCACCCGAGACCAAGGCTCACGCGGTCGGGAGCTTGTAGTCCTCGAACTGTTTGCGCAGGGCGGTCTTCAGGATCTTGCCGGTGGCGCCGTGCGGGATCGCCTCGATGAACTGCACGTCGTCGGGCATCCACCACTTGGCGATCTTGCCGTCGAGGAACTTCAGGACATCGCCCTTTTCGACCGAGGCGTCGGGACGACGGACGACGATGAGCAGGGGGCGCTCGTCCCACTTGGGGTGAGCTACTCCGATCACCGCGGCTTCGGCCACGCCGGGGCAGCCCATGGCGGCATTTTCAAGGTCGATCGAGCTGATCCACTCGCCGCCCGACTTGATCACGTCCTTGGAGCGGTCGGTGATGACCACCGAGCCGTCGCTCTCGATCTTGCAGACGTCGCCGGTATGGAACCAGTCGTTCTCGAGGAACTGGCTCTTGCCGTCGCCCTTCATATAGCCCTTCACGATCCACGGACCGCGCACGACCATGTTGCCCGAGACGCTGCCGTCCAGCGGCAGATCGTTGCCGGCATCGTCGATGATCTTCATCTCGCAGCCGAAGACGGGGCGGCCCTGCTTAGCGGTGATGGCGAAGCGCTCGGCATCTGGCAGGTTACGCTCGCCCCTGTTGAACCGCGTCAACGTGCCGAGCGGGCTCATCTCGGTCATGCCCCAGCCCTGGGCGACCTCGACTTCATGCTCCTTCCAGAAGCGCTCGATCATGGCGTAGGGAACGGCCGAGCCGCCGATCAGGGTGCGCTTGACCGACGACATCTTGAGCTTGTTCTGCTGGCAGTAGTCGAGCAGGGCCAGCCACACGGTCGGCACGCCGGCCGACAGGGTCACCTGCTCCTTGTCGAGCAGCTCATAGATGCTGGCGCCGTCGAGCTTGAAGCCGGGGAACACCAGCTTGGTGCCGCAGAAGGGGCCGGCATAGACGAGGCCCCAGGCATTGGCGTGGAACATCGGCACGACGGGAAGGATGGTGGTGTCGGGGTCGAGCGCCAGCACCGGGCCCGAGCACATCATCATCGAATGGATCATCGTGGAGCGATGCGAGTAGAGCACGCCCTTGGGATTGCCCGTGGTGCCCGACGTGTAGCAGAGCGACGAGGCGGTCTTCTCGTCGAACTCCGGCCAGGTGAGCGTGCCCGGCTTGTCGGCGATCAGCTCCTCGTAGCAGAGCAGCTTGGGGATCTTGGTCGAGGTCGGCATGTGGGCGCGGTCGGTCATGACCACGACATGCTTCACGGTCTTGAGCTGGTCCCAGACGCCCTCGACGATCGGCATCAGGTTAAGGTCGACGAAGAGGATCTGGTCCTCGGCATGGTTGGCGATATAGGCCACATGCTCGGGCGCCAGGCGCGGGTTCAGCGTGTGCAGCACCGCGCCGATGCCGGAGATGCCGAAATAGAGTTCGAAATGCCGGTAGGTGTTCCACGCGATGGTGCCGACCCGGTCGCCCAGCTTGATGCCGAGCCCCTGCAGCGCCTCGGCGAGCTGCTTGGCGCGCTTGTGCGCGTCCTTGTAGCCGTAGCGGTGAATCGGCCCCTCGACGGTTCGCGTCACGATCTCGACGTCGGGATAGGCGGCGGCCGCATAGTCGATGATCTGCGAGATCAGCAGCGGACGGTCTTGCATCAAACCCAGCATGGCGTTTCCTCTCTTACGCGCGCCGCTCGATATGTAGGCTTCTTAGGGTTAGGAGCGGCTTGATGTCCGGTTCTAGACCGAGTCCTTGCCCGCCGGGAAGGCTGACGCGGCCGTCACGGACCGAAAAAACATCCTGCAGGATGCCTTCGCGCAGGGGATTGGGGTTGGCATCGACCTCGAGCAGGCCGGGGCCGCGCACCGCGGCCAGCAGGTGCAGCGAGTGAAGAAGGCCGATGCCGCCGCCCAGGAAATGCGGGCAGAAGGTGCGGCCGGCCGCGAGGGCGGCGCGGGCGACCGGCAGGCAGCCCGATTGGCCGCCCCATTTGGCGGCATCGGGCTGGATCACCCCGAACAGGCCGCTGTCGATCATCTCCTGGAACGGCCCGGCGCCACGCATATTCTCGCCGCCGGCCAGCCGGGTCGGCGCCATGGCGGCAACCTGGGTCCATTCGGACAGCGGCCGGTCCGCCATCAGCGGCTCCTCAATCCAGTCCAGTCCGAACTCGGCAAGCCGGGGTGCCATCGCACACGCACTGCGCAGGTCCCAGCTCTGGTTGGCGTCGACCATCAGCCGCTCGCCTTCCTGCAACTCGGCAGCCACCGGGCGCAGCGAGCCTAGATCGGTCTCCTCGCCGAAGCCGACCTTGATCTTGAAGGCGCGATAGCCCGCGGCGCGCATGCGGCCCACCGTGTCGTAGGCCGCGCTGCCGGGGTTGAGGCCCGACGCATAGACGGGGACGGGCGTATTATCGGTCCCGCCGAGCGCCCGCCACAGCGGCAGGCCGCGCTTGCGCGCGCGCAGGTCGTGGATCGCCAGGTCGAGGCCGGCCGCTGCGGCGGAGAGCGCGCCGGCATCGCCGCTCTGCACGCGCAAGACGTGAAGCGCCCGGTCGATCTCGCTCCACAGGCCGATCGGATCGTCGAGCGATCTGCCGAGCGCGCGCGGCGCCACGATGTCGGCGAACAGCAGCGCGCGATGCTCGGCGGCGGTGTTGGGAAAGTTGCACCAGATCTCGCCCCAGCCCCGGGCGCCGTCGGAATCCTCGACCTTCACGAACACGGCGGCGCGTTCGGTCATGGTGCCGAAGGAGGTGCGGACGGGCTCCGCGATGGGGGTGCGGAAGACGTGGGCTTCGACGCGGGCGAGGGTCGCCCCGCTAATAGTCACATTTGCCTCCCGAGCCCCGGCTTTCTGCCGGTGGCGCAGAAAGTCTAGTCGTTTGGTTCGCTGAACGTAAGCTTGTTGGCGAACGGGTCGGTCACCGTGACCGTGCGCGCACCCCACGGTTGGTCCTCGAGACCCGGGCGCGCGTAGCGATACTTCTTCTCGGTGAGCTCGCGATGGAGATCCACGATGCCCTTGGTCTGGATCATCATCGCCGCACCCGGCGCACCATCGCCGTGATGCTCGGTGAGATGGAGCACGACGCCGGCGCGGGAAATCTGCGCGTACACCGGCGCATTGTCGTCGAAGCGATGCTCCCAATCCCAAGTGAAGCCCAGGAAGTCGACGTAGAATTCCTTGGCCTTGGCGACATCGAAGATGCGCAGGATCGGAATGACGGGTCCAAGCTTCATCGCATCGCTCATTCAGCAGCCTTCGCGTCGGAGTTCAGCAGGTCGTAGGTCCGCTTCTGATATTCGACCATGTAGTCGGTGTAGCAGGTCGTCGCGTACTTCGGCGGTCTGTCGGGGCCCACCGTGGTCGGCACCGCGGCGATCGGCCAGTCGATGGCGTTGTCGCAGAAGAAGGCCAGCGCATAGCGCTCGCCGCCGCTGCGATTGACGGCGCGATGCGGCGTGGCAAGGCAGACATCGTTGGTCCAGCGCTGGAGCAACTGTCCGCCGTTTACGAGGTAGGCGTCGGGCAGGACGGGTGCCTCTATCCAGCGCCCGTCCCGGCTGCGGATCGACAGGCCGGGCACATCGTTGGGCGCCAACAGGGTGAGGAAGCTGGTGTCGGTGTGCGGCGCAATGCCGAACTCGTCGTCGGCGAGGGCCGGCTGGTTGGGATAATGCGTCATGCGCAGCTTGTATTGCGGCTCGGCGAACGCCGCGTCGAAATATGCCGGCGGCAGGCCGAGGGCGCGGGCATAGAGCGGCATCAGCCTGCCGACCAGCCGCTCCAGGGTGTCGCAATAGGCGACGACGGCCTCGCGAAAGCCCGGGAGGTCCGACGGCCACCGGTTGGCGCTGCGGAAGCGCCGGTCGGCCAGGACGTCGGGGTGGTCGGCCGGGAGATCGCGCGCGACGAAGAAGGCTTCGTTGAGATTGGGCTTGGTTACGGTCTGGACCGTGGAGGTGCGCAGCGTGTCGCCCCGCATCGGCAGGTAGCCGACATTATGCTTGTCGATCCTGACGTCCATCTTGCGGTCCAGCGGCAGGGCATGAAACCGTGCGGCCTGATGGAAAGTGTTGCGGATCAGATCCGGCGGCACGCCGTGATTGACCACGAAATAGAAACCGATTTCAGTCAGCGCAGCGCGCAGCTCCCGGGAGGCGCGCTCGACTGCGCAAGGTTCGCCCGCCAGACAGGGGCCGACGTCGATGATGGGGATGGCGTCGGCGCGCGGGGTCATTCGGCAGCCTGCTGGGCCTCCGTGTTGAGCACGTCGTAGTTCCGCTTCAGGTACCAGGTCATGTAGTCGCTGTACCAGGTCGTGGGATATTTTGGCGGCTTGTCGGGGCCGACCGTGGTCGGTACGGCGGCGACCGGCCAGTCGATGCCGCTGTCGCAGAAGAAGGGGAGGGCATAGCGTGCGCCGGCCGTCTTGTTGATGGCGCGGTGCGGCGTCGCGAGGAACAGGTCGTTGGTGTAGCGCTGCAGCATCTGCCCGCCATTCACGACATACGCATTGTCGATCGCCGGCATGTCGATCCAGCTGCCGCTCTGGCTGCGGATCGACAGGCCCTGCACTTCATTAGGGGCAAGGAGGGTGAGGAAGCTGGTGTCGGTGTGCGGCGCCAGGCCAAACTCGTCGTCCACCGGACCGTCCTGCGGCGGATAGTGCGTCATGCGCATCGAGAACATCGGCTCGGCGAATGCGGTGTCGAAATAGTTGGCCGGCAGGTCGAGGGCGCGGGCGTAGAGCCGCACCATCTTCTGCACCAGCCGCTCCATCTCGTTGCAATAGTCGAGGACGGTGTCGCGGAAGCCAGGCAGGTCGGGCCAGCGGTTGAGGCCGCGGAAGCGGCGGCCCGACAGCACGTCGGGATGATCCGTCGCCATCTCGCGCTTCACGAAGAAGGCTTCGTTGAGATTGGCCTTGGTGCCCGTCTGGACGGTCGAGGTGCGCAGCGTGTTGCCCCGCATCGGTAGGTAGCCGGTATTGTGCTGGTCGAGCTTCAGCTCGAGCTTCTTCTCGACCGGCTGGTCGTGGAAGCGCTTCACCTCGGCGAACATGGCGGCGATCTTCTCGCGCGCGATGCCGTGGTTCACGATGAAGTAGAAGCCGATTTCGGTGAGCGCGAAGCGCAGCTCCCTGGCCGTGCGGTCCATCGCGCCGGGTTCGCCCGCGAGGTAGGGGCCGAGGTCGATGACGGGAATCGTTTCGGTGGCCACGGTCTGCTCCTCCTCGGGCTCCCTATTTCGCCCGGAACCGACGATAATGCTCCCACGGCGCCGCGGTCCAGCGCGCACGGAAGGAATGTCATGATCTTCGGAATTCTGGCCCTGGTGACGGCGTCGCTCTTTGCCGGTGCGGCCTTCTACGTGAGCTTCGCCGAGCATCCGGCCCGCTCCGAACTCGACGATCGCGCACAGCTCCAGCAGTGGAAGCCCGCCTACAAGCGCGGCGCGATCATGCAGGGCACACTTGCCGCCCTGGGCTTCGTGCTGGGCATGGCGGCGTGGTGGCAGACGCGCGACGAACTCTGGATCGTCGGCGCGATCATGCTGGGCTCGAACTGGGCCTATACGGCCCTGATGATCCTGCCCGTCAACGCTGAGCTGAAGGCAATCGAACTCGACGATGCCGGCGAGGACAGCCACACGCTGCTGCGCCGCTGGGGCAAGCTGCACGTCAAGCGGACGATGCTCGGCGTCGGCGCCACCTTGCTGTTTCTGTGGGCGGCGTTGAGCTGAGATTCGGCGCGAGCCTGATAAATCATGTCATCCTGAGCGAAGCGAAGGATCTCACGCGCGCCAGGGAGTTCTTCGGTCGCTCCGCCAGGTCCTTCGCTCCGCTCAGGACGACAATTAAGCCGTCGGCAGCTTGTAGTCCTTGAAGTCCTCGCGCAGGCGGGTCTTCAGGATCTTGCCGGTGGCGGTGTGGGGGATCGCCTCGACGAACTGCACGTCGTCGGGCAGCCACCATTTGGCGACCTTGGTCGCGAGGAACTCGACCAGTTCCTGCTTGTCGATCTGGGCGTCGGGCTTCTTGTGCACGATCAGCAGCGGGCGCTCGTCCCACTTCGGGTGCGCGACGCCGATCACCGCCGCCTCGGCGACGCCGGGATGCGCCATGGCGGCGTTCTCGAGGTCGATCGAGCTGATCCACTCGCCGCCGGACTTGATCACGTCCTTGGAACGGTCGGTGATCTGCATGTAGCCGTCGGGATCGATGGTGGCGACGTCGCCGGTGGCGAACCAGCCGCCTTCGCGAAGCACCTCGCCGCCTTCACCCTTGAAGTAGCCCGAGGTGATCCAGGGGCCGCGCACCAGCAGGTCGCCGAACGCCTTGCCGTCGCGCGGCAGTTCGTTGCCGGCATCGTCGACGATCATCATCTCGACGCCGTAGGGCGGGCGGCCCTGCTTGAGGCGGACTTCCAGGAGGTCCGCCGGCGAGAAGTCGAGATGCTTTTCCTTGGGATGATTGACCGTGCCCAGCGGGCTCATCTCGCTCATGCCCCAGGCATGCAGCACCTCGACCCCGAACTCCTTGTCGAAGGTCTCGATCATCGCGGGCGGGGCGGCCGAGCCGCCGATCACGGCGTACTTCACGGTCGAGAGCTTGAGCTTGTTGGCCTTCATGTGGTTCAGCAGCGCGAGCCACACGGTCGGCACGCCGGCGGTGAAGGTGACGCGCTCCTTCTCAAACAGTTCGTGCAGGCTGGCGCCGTCGAGGGCGACACCGGGGAAGACGAGCTTGGCGCCGACCAGGGCCGCCGAATAGGGCAGGCCCCAGGCGTTGACGTGGAACATCGGGACCACCGGCAGCACGACCGAACGGGCCGAGAGGTTCAGCGTGTCGGGCAGCGCCGCGCCGTAGGCGTGCAGGATCGTCGAGCGATGGTGATAGAGCACACCCTTGGGATTGCCCGTCGTGCCCGACGTGTAGCAGAGCGAGGAGGCGGTGCGCTCGTCGAACTCCGGCCATTCGTAGGTGCCGGGCTTGTCGGCGATCAGCTCCTCGTAGACCAGCAGGTTGGGGATGTTGCAGTCCTTGGGGAGATGGGCGCGGTCGGTCATCGCCACGACGTGGCGCACGCCCTTCATCTGCGGCAGCAGCTTCTCGACGGCCGGGAGCAGGTTGAGGTCGACGAAGAGGAGCTGATCGTCGGCGTGGTTGACGATGTAGACGATCTGCTCGGGGAAGAGCCGCGGGTTGATCGTGTGGCAGACCGCGCCCATGCCGGAGATGCCGTAGTAGAGCTCGAAGTGCCGGTAGCCATTCCAGGCCAGGGTTCCGATGCGGTCGCCGACCTTGATGCCGAGGCCGAGCAGGGCTTCGGCGACCTTCTTCGCGCGCTTGTTCGCATCGCGGTAGGTGTAACGGTGGATCGGGCCTTCCACGGTGCGTGAGACGATCTCGGTGTCGCCGTGGTTGAGGGCGGCATGCTCGATGAGCTGCGAAATCAGAAGCGGGCGATCCTGCATGAGGCCGAGCATCGGGGCGTCTCTCCTGTCGTGTCGTCTGGCGGCTGGGCGCCAATTGCCTTAGGTTCGGGAAGACATCCTTTGGGGGAGAATCGATGAAACGGTCAAGCTGTGGCGGCGCCTTGACGATGGGTGCGTTCGCCGCCACCTGGGCGTTTCCGGCGATCGCCCAGACGGTGACGGGGGGCCACACCGCCGCGGCCGGTTTCCTGTTGCTGCTGACCGAACGGTTCGAATTCACGGTCGCCCAGCTTCCTGCACTCGGCACGCATCTCCTGGGCCTGCCGCAGGCGATCGGCGGCATGACGGCGCTCTTTCTCGCCGGAATCGTCGTCGCCGGCCTCGTGGCCGAAGCCATCGCCCGCCAGATCCTGAGCCGCGCCCGGGTCCGCGCCTTCGACCGTCTGGCGAGCAAGACGCCATTGCGTGCCTTCTTTCGCGCCCTGCTGCTCGACGCGCTGGCGCTGGTGGCGCTGGCCGTTGCCGGCAGGCTGGTGCTGGGCCAGCTCGGCCCGTCCGACAGCCTGGGCGCCAAGCTCGGCCAGATGGTGCTCCACACACTCGTCTACTGGCGCGCCTTCAACCTGGTGTTCCGCGCGTTCCTGCGCCCGCACCTGCCGGAGGGCCGGATCGCACCAGTCGACGACGGTACGGCGCGCCGCCTGCTGGCCGCGCTGGACCTCGTGATTCTGCTGCCGTTGGTGGGCAGTCTCGCGGCGCGCGCGCTCGAGGCGACGGGCGCAAACCGCGAAATGACGAGTGCCGCCATCATCCTCTACGTACCGCTCATCTCGGTACTGTTGCTCGTCATCGTCTGGCGCTGGCGTTTCGACATGGCGGCCTGGTTGACGGCCATGGTGCCCCCGACCGGCTTCAGCCGCGAACTCAAGCTCGATGCGGCGCGCAACTGGTGGATGGGCGGCCTGTTCTTCTACGCGCTGCTGGGCGTCGCCTCGGTCTACGCTGCCCTGACGGAGAGCGGCACCGCGGCGCGCGGCATGTCGACCATCGAATCGGCCCTGATCGCGTTGCTGCTGTTCGAGACGCTGATGCACCGCATCACAAGGCACATCGTCTCCGAACTGCCGATGGCGGGCGACGTGGTGGCCGACTGCCTGCGCCTGCTCGTGCGCCTCTATGTTGCGATCCTGATCGCCGAGGCCGTGATGGTCCGCGTCCTGGCCGCGGCGACCGCCGAAGAATGGGTGGCGCAAGATCGCGGGGCCAAGATGGCGGCGATCAGTGCGGTGGCGATCTACGCCGGCTGGCGGTTTCTGAAGTACCGCATGGACTCCTACATCGCCTCCAATCCGCTGCCCTCGGCGGACGTATCGGGCGATTCCGAGGAGGAGGTCCAGGTCGCCGCCTCTCGCCTGCGCACCCTGATGCCGCTGCTGCGCGTCGTCGCCGCCTCCACCATTGCCGTCGTCGGCGGTCTGCTGGTTCTGTCGGAGCTCGGTGTCAACATCACGCCGCTGATCGCCGGCGCCTCGGTGTTCGGCCTCGCCGTCTCCTTTGGCAGCCAGTCGCTGGTCCGCGATATCGTGTCGGGTATCTTCTTTCTGGCCGAGGATGCCTTCCGCATCGGCGAGTATGTCGACTGCAGCAAGGTCAAGGGCACGGTCGAGGACTTTAGCGTGCGCTCGCTGAAGCTGCGCCACCAGAACGGCCAACTCCACATCGTGCCGTTCGGCCAGGTCGGTTACATCACCAACTTCAGCCGCGACTGGACGGTGGTGAAGTTCAACATCGCCTTCGCCAACGGCACCGACATCGAGCTTCTGCGCAAGACGGTGAAGAAGATCGGCCTCGCGATGATGGAGGAGCCAGCCTACAAGCCGATCCTGCTGGATCCGCCCAAGATGCAGGGTGTCGTCGACATCAAGGACAATTCTCTGATCGTGCGCTTCAAGTTCATGGCGCGCCCGAAGAACCCGACCCTGGTCCAGCGCATGGTGATCCGGCGCATGTACGAGCAGTTCCCGGCGCTTGGCATTCAGTTCGCCACCGGCAACAATTATCCATTTCCGCTGCCAGCAACGCCGGGCGCACCGCCACAGGCAGCCGAGCCGACCTCCAAGGCTGCGACGGCCGCCGAGGCGCCGCCCCAGGCTGCGGAATAGAACCCAGAGGAGAGACAGATGCAGAAGCGCAAACTCGGAAAGTCCGACCTGGAATTTGTTCCCATCGCCTTCGGCGGCAATGTCTTCGGCTGGACCGCCGACGAGGCGACCTCGCACAAGCTTCTCGACGCCTTCGTCGATGCCGGCTTCTCCTTCGTCGACACCGCCGACGTCTATTCGCGCTGGTTCCCGGGCAACAAGGGCGGCGAGAGCGAAACGGTGATTGGCACCTGGCTCAAGAAGGACCCGTCCAAGCGGGAGAAGATCGTGCTCGCCACCAAATGCGGCATGGGCCTGCCGAGCGGCGCGCTTTCTGCCAAGAACATCAAGGAGTCGGTCGACGCCTCGCTGAAGCGGCTCAACACGGACCGCATCGATCTCTTCCAGTCGCACAAGGACGACAAGGACACGCCCCAGGAGGAGACTCTCTCGACTTACGGCGAGCTCGTGAAGGCCGGCAAGATCCGGTTCATCGGCGCCTCCAACTTCGACGCGCCGCGCCTTGCCGAGGCCGCGAAGATCGCCAAGGAAAAGGGCCTGCCGCGCTACGAGAGCCTGCAGCCGCATTATAATCTGATGGAGCGCGGCCTGTTCGAGGGCGCGCTGGAGGACGAGTGCCTGAAGGAGGGGATCGGCGTGATCCCGTACTACTCGCTGGCCAGCGGCTTCCTGACGGGCAAGTACCGCTCCGAAGCCGATGTCGGCAGCGCCCAGCGCGGCGCGGGCGTGAAGAAGTACATCAATCCCAAGGGCACGGCCGTCCTGAAGGCGCTCGACGACGCCGCCAAGAGCAACGGTGCCACGCTGGCGCAGGTGGCGCTCGCCTGGCTGCTGCAGCGCAAGGCGATCACCGCGCCGATCGTCAGCGCAACGAGTCTCAAGCAGCTCGACGACGTGCTCAACTCGACGACCCTCGAGCTCGATCCCGAGTCGGTCGCCGCCCTCGACAAGGCCAGTGCACCGGCCTGAGACGGGAGGGCCC
The DNA here is from genome assembly GCF_965279625.1 of Reyranella sp. Taxonomy (GTDB): domain Bacteria; phylum Pseudomonadota; class Alphaproteobacteria; order Reyranellales; family Reyranellaceae; genus Reyranella. The sequence goes on along the minus strand of NZ_OZ257251.1, from coordinate 1,300,363 downwards.
TATGTTTGTCTTTCGCCAGCTCTTCGACCCGACCTCGTCGACCTACACCTATCTGCTCGGCTGCAGCGTCTCGAAAGAGGCGCTGCTGATCGATCCGGTATTCGAGCAGGCGCGGCGCGACGCAGCGCTGATCGGCGAACTAGGCCTCACACTCGTCTCGACGCTGGATACCCATGTCCACGCCGACCATGTGACCGGCGCCTGGCTGCTGAAGCAGCGGCTGGGTAGCGAAATCGCGCTGTCGGCGGCGTCGGGCGCGGCGGGGGCCGACCGGCTGCTGCAGGACGGCGACCGCATCGAGTTCGGCCGTCGTTCCCTGGAGGTCCGGGCCACGCCGGGCCACACCTCGGGCTGCGTCACCTACGTGCTGGACGATGAGAGCATGGCCTTCACCGGCGACTGCATTCTGATCCGCGGCTCGGGGCGCACCGACTTCCAGCAGGGCGATCCACGCGCTCTCTATCGCTCCGTCCGCTCGCGAATCTTCGCGCTGCCCGAGAGCTGCCTGCTCTATCCCGCGCACGATTACCGAGGCCTCACGGTGAGCAGCGTCGCCGAGGAGAAGAGGTTCAACCCGCGACTGGGCGGCGAAGTCGGCGAGACCGACTATGTCGGCTACATGAAGAACCTCGACCTGCCGCATCCGAAGAAGATCGACGAGGCGGTGCCGGCCAATCTGCGGTGCGGCCAGCCCGGCAACGGCGCCGGACTGCCGGCCGAGCCCTGTTGGGCCCCGCTGCGCTTCACCTTCGGCGGAGTCTGGGAAGTCGAGCCGCACTGGCTCGAGGAGAATCTGGCGAAGGTGCAGGTCGTGGATGTGCGCGAACCGGCCGAGTTCTCAGGCCCTCTCGGACATATCCGGGGCGCGACGCTCGTTCCCCTGGGCGAGCTGGCGGCGCGTGCGAAGGACTTGTCGAAGGACAAGCCGGTCGTCGCGGTCTGTCGCGCCGGTAGCCGCTCCGCCCATGCCACCGCGATCCTGCAGAAAGCGGGCGTCACCGACGTCGCGAACCTGCCGGGCGGCATGCTGCGCTGGCGTGCCGAAGGCCGCGCGGTCGAGGGTGGGTCGGCGTAGCCCATGTCATCCTGAGCGAAGCGAAGGATCTGGCGTTAGCCACGTAGTACTTCGGTCGCTCCGCTAGGTCCTAAAAACCGTAAAGCTGCGACGGCGTGTCGATCAGGATGGCGCGCCGTGCCGTCTCGTTCGGCACCCAGTCCTCGAACGTCCTGAGCGTGATCGGATAGGTCGTGACGCGGTTGAGGTCGGTATCCGTGTGCGGCCAGTCGCTGCCCCACATCAGGCGTTCCGGGTCGAAGGCATCGAGCAGCATCGGGGCCGCCATCCGCGCGCGCTCCGGGCCGACACGATAGGCGCCGCACATCACGACGAAGACGCGGCCGGTTTTCGCACTCTCCAGCAGGACCTTGAAGCCGGGATCGCGCGCGGGTCCCAGCGTGCGATCGAACAGGCCGTAGTGGGGGATGACGACCTTGTGGCCGCCGTCGAGCAGGAACGGCAGCATCTCGGGCAGGCGCCTGCTCTCGACATAGAGGTGGATCGGCCAGTCCCGCTTCAGCGCCTCGCCCAGCATCTCGTGATAGGCGGACCATTGCGGCGTCGGCAGGCCGAAGATCGGGAAGCGCAGGCCTCGCACGCCGATCCGCGCCATCTCCTCCCAGTCTTCGGGGCGTGTCTCGACCGAGGGCGAAATCCACGGCACGCCGCGGAAACGCTGCGGCTCGGCCTTCAGGGCACCGAACAGATAAGAATTGTCGTAGCCCAGGAATGACGGCTGCAGCAGCACCGTACGGCCGACGCCGTTGGCCTCGGCCAGCTTCAGCAATGTCTCCCAGGACGCGTCGTAGTTCGGCGCGTAGCGCGCATCGACGGCAAGCTTCAGTCCGCGCACGAAGGCGTGGGTGTGCGCGTCCATCCAGGGAGGAAGCGCCGCCCGGGCCGGGTGCGTGGCTGCCGCGAGCGCGATCGGCGCCAGCGCGCGACGCGTGATCTTCACGGCGGCAGCGTCGCGTCGCGCGACGTCTCGCGGAAGGTGAGGAGGGTGGCGATGGAAATGGCGGCGGCACCCATGAACAGCCAGGCCGGGCTCAGGTCCATCTCGGTGCGGGCGATCAGCCAGGCGGCGGTGAGCGGCGTCAGCCCGCCGATCACGCCGAAGGCGATGTTGTAGCCCAGCGAGATGGCGGTGCAGCGGACACGGCCAGCCACCGCCTCGGTCAGCAGGGACGGGATGATGCCGAGGCCCATGCCGGCCGGCACCACCAGAGCGAGCTGTCCTAGCAGGATCAGCCTCGGATCGGGGTGATGCATCAGCCACAGGAGCGGCAGCGCGCCGACGAAGCCCAGGACCATGGCGGCAAACATCAGCGGGCGGCGGCCCAGACGGTCCGACAGCCAGCCGGACAGGAGCATTACCGGGAGCAGGAAGACCATGCTGACGGTATTGATCTCAAGAGCGCGCGCCGGGGCGATGCCATCGACGGTCTGAAGCCAGGTCACAACGTAGAGGAACATCAGGTAGAAGCCGACGGCATTGAAGACCGTGATGCCGGCCACGCGCATCACGGCGCGGCCATGGTGACGCAAGGTCTCGATCAGGGGCGACCCGTGGCCCGACTTCGGCGGCGCCTCGTCGACGAGGACCTTGCGGATCCACCAGCCGACGATGCCCAGCAGCAGACCGAGCAGGAACGGCACGCGCCAGCCCCAGGCGGCAAGCGCCTCTGGCGACAGGAGCGCGGCGAAGGCCGCGCCGATCCCCGAGCCCAGGAGAAAGCCGCCGGTGGCGGCCAGCGAGCAGAAGCTGCCGACCAGGCCGCGGCGTCCGGGCGGGGCCTGTTCGACCAGGAAGACCATTGCGGTGGTGGCCTCGCCGCCGACCGACAGGCCCTGGATCATGCGCAGCAGCGTGAGCAGGATGGGCGCCGCCATGCCGATCGTCTCGTAGCCCGGCAGCAGGCCCACGAGGAAGGTCGGGAGTGCCATGGCGGCAATCGAGAAGGTGAGGGCGGCACGTCTTCCGAGCCGGTCGCCGATATGGCCGACCACGATGCCGCCCAGCGGGCGCATCAGATAGCCCAGCGCGAAGATGCCGAAGGCGGCCAGGACCTGCGCCACTGGATTCTCGGCGGGGAAGAAGACACGTCCGATGGTGGCGGCGAAATAGCCATAGATCGCGAAATCGTACCATTCGAGCAGGTTGCCGATGGTGCCGGCCGCAACGATGCGGCGAGTGCTGGTAGGGTTCATCTCGCCGAACTATGCCACGAGATGAGCGGCAGGCATCACCTCTTCGAAGCGTCCGCAGGCTGGCCGTCGGGCATCCCGGTCCTGTCACGAAACGAAGCCGTGGCGACCAGGGAAACCGCCGCCGCCGCCATGACGAGGAAGGCGGGGCTGAGGTCGTTGCCCGTTCGATGGATCAGCCAGGTCGCCGCGAGCGGCGCGAGCCCGCCCAGGATGCCTGCCGGGAGATTGAAGGCCAGTGCGACCGCCGTGCAGCGGATCGGAGCGGGGGTCGCTTCCACCATGAAGGCAGGTTCGATGCCGAATACGGTGCCGATGATCAGAACGAAGCCCAGTTCTCCGGCGAGGACCAGGACGGGATCGGCGTGGTGCATGAGCCAGAACAGCGGCACTGCGCCCACCAGGGCCCCCGCCATCGCGCCGAGGAGCAGCTTCCGCCGGCCGATCCGGTCACTCAACCAGCCTGCGGAAAGGTAGATCGGGAGAGCCGCGGCCATGGCAATCGAGCTGAAGCCCAGGGCGCGCACCGGCGAGACGCCATCGACCAACTGCAGCCAGCTCACCAGATAAAGGAAGACGATGAAGAACGTCACGGCGCCCAGCGAAGCCATGCACGCCAGGCGCGCCAACAGCCAGAGATGGTGGTTGAATACCTCCCGCACCGGGGCCGCCACGCCACCGGCTTCCCTCGGTGGCTCGGGTACACCCCGTCGCAGCCAGAGGCCCATCAACCCGACCGGAAGGCCGAGCAGGAACGGCAGTCTCCAGCCCCAGTCCTGCAGAAACTCCGGCGGCATCACGGCGGTGAGGAGCGCGCCGGAGGCAGATCCGAGGAGGAGGCCGGCCGCGCCGCCGCCGGTCGCCATCGCGCCGGCCAGGCCACGCCTGCGCGCGCCCGCATGCTCGATCATGAAGATGAAGGCGGTCGGGCACTCGCCGCCGAGCGACAGGCCTTGCACCATGCGCAGGAGCGTCAGGAGCAGGGGAGCCGCCATTCCCAGGGACGCGTAGCCCGGCAGGATTCCAACGAGAAAGGTCGAGAAGGCCATCGCCGTCATCGAAACGGTGAGCGCGGCGCGCCGGCCGAAACGGTCGCCGATGCTGCCCGACAGAAGGCTGCCCAGCGGTCGCATCAGGCAGCCGATGGCGAACACGCCGAAGGTCGACAGCAGCTGCGCCACCGGATCCTGATGCGGAAAGAAGGCCTGGCCGATGGTGATCGCGAAATAGCCGTAGATCGCGAAATCGAACCATTCGAGGACGTTGCCGATGGCACTGGCGCCGACGATTCGGGTCTTCTCGGAAAACATCGTCGACCCGGTGCAATCGGCGTTAGTTGCCCTTCTTCTCTATGTTCCAGAATACCGGAATGGGACTCGTCACGACACCGCTCAGACGGTCCGAGCGCGTCGCCGTCGGCAACGTATACTGGCCGAGCGGAACGTGAGTGCCATAGGTGATGGCGCGCGCCTGCAGGTCGGCGGCGATCTTCTTGCGGCTCTCGAGATCGGGTGCCCGTGCAAAGGCGTCGCGCAGCCGCTCGACCTCGGCGTCGCAGGGCCAGCCGAAGTTGGCCTTGTCGCACGAGGCGGTGAGCATGCTGTTGGTCAGAGGGTTCATCATGTCGACCGACAGCCACGACGTCATGAAGCCGTTCCAGCCGCCATCCTGCGGCGGCGTCTTGCGCAGGCGGCGTGCGACGATGGCCTGAAAGTCGAGCGGCACCATCTGAACCTTGAAGCCGCCCTTCTCGAGCAGGTCCTTGGCGATCGGGCCGGCATTGGTCAGCACCGCGATGTCGGTGGTGTGCAGCATCACGATCGGCGTGCCGTCATAGCCCGCCTCCTTGAGCAGCTCCTTCGACCTGGCGAAGTTGCCGCGTACCAATCCGTCCATCCCGGCATTGCTTTCGAGCGGCGTGCCGCAGACGAACATGGCGTCGCAGGTCTGGTAATACTTCTCGTCGCCGATCACGCCCTGAAGGAAGGCCTTCTGGTCGAAGGCGTATTCCGCGGCGCGTCGTACCTTCTCGTTGTCGAAGGGCGGGACGACGGTGTTCCAGCGGAAGACGTACTGCGCGCCGATCTTGTTGTAGACCTCGAGCCTGACATTCTTGTCGGCCAGCAGCAGCGATTTCAGGTCGTGCGGCGGCGCCTCGATATAGTCGATCTCGCCGGCCAGCAGCGCGTTCACCGCTGTCTGGTGGTCGGGGATGGCCAGCCATTCCACGCGATCGACCTTGGCGACCTTGCCGCCGGCCAGACCGGAGGCGGGTTCGGCGCGCGGCTTGTAGTCGGGGTTCTTTACATAGACGGTCTTGTCGCCGGGCTTCCACTCGTCGGCCTTGAAGATGAAGGGGCCGGAGCCGACGAACTCGGAGATCTGCTTGGCGGGATCGGTGTCGGCGATGCGCTTGGGCATCATCAGCGGGGTCGAGCCGCCCGGCTTGGCCAGCGAATCGATGACCAGGCCGTAGGGCTCCTTCAGCACGATCCTGAAGGTCTTGTCGTTCACCGGTTCGAAGGAGGACACGAAGCTCAGCAGCTTCACGCCGGTCGAATCGCGCGCACCCCAGCGCTTCAGCGAGGCGATGCAGTCCTCGGCCGTGACGGGCTTGCCGTCGTGCCACTTGAGTCCGTCGCGCAGGGTGAACGTGTAGGTGAGCTTGTCGTCGCTCAGGGTCCAGGTGTCGACCATCTGGGGCTGCGGCTGCAGCTTCTCGTCCATCGCGAACAGCGTGTCCCACACCATGTAGCCGTGGTTGCGCACGATATTGGCGGTCGTCCAGATCGGGTCGAGGACCTTGAGGTCCGAATGCATCACCGCCTTGATGGTCTTGGTCTGGGCGAAAACGGGCGAGGCGAGCAGAAGCGCGGCGGTGGAGCCCGCCGCCAGCAGGTTACGAAAGAGCATCGGTTCAGGCCTGCCAGCGTGAGGTGGCGCGCTCGCCCGGCGCGATCTCGGCCTCGGAGGGCGCCTGGACCTTGGACATGTGGCCGTAGCGCTGGGCGGCGAACCACAGCGCATAGTCGCCGAACTTGATTGGCGGATACTTGGCCGGCTTCCCGGCCGACTGGCAGGACGGCAGGCACTCGATCATCGTGTCGTGGTCGGGATCGCAGAAGAAGGGGATGGCGTAGCGGAGCTGGCCCGAGACGTTGCGCACGCGGTGCGGCGTCGAGAGGAACCGCTCGTTGCTCCAGCGATAGAGGATGTCGCCGCCGTTCACGACGAAGGCGTTCTCGAGGCCGGGCGCGTCCATCCAGCGGCCGTCGGGCAGCAGGATCGACAGGCCCTGCACCTTGTTGGGCGGCAGCAGGGTCATGAAGCCGGAGTCGGTGTGCGGCACCAGGCTCTCTACGCTCTCGTCGGCGCCGTCGATCTGGGGATAGCGCGACATGCGCAGGATCATGTGCGGCTTGGCGAAGCACGCATCGAAGTACGTCTCGGGGAGATCGAGCGCCAGCGCGTAGAGCTTCACCAGCTTCTGGCAGAGCTTCTCCAGCGTCGCGATGTATTCCAGCGTTGTCTCGCGGAAGCCGGGCAGGTCGGCCGGCCACTTGTTCGGCGCATGGAAGCGGCGGCCCGAGATCACGTCCGGGTCGCTGGCGTCGCGCTCGCGGCGCAGGAAATAGGCCTCGTTCTGGCTGGGCTTCTTGCCCTGCGCGGCCGCATTGGGCGGCGCCTTCTGGGCGATCGGCATGTAGCCGATATTGTGCTCGTCGACCTTGACCGCGAGCTTGGCCTCCATCGGCTGGGCATGGAAGCGAGCCGCCGCTTCGTAGGTGGCGTCGATCAGCGTCTGCGGCACGCCGTGGCCCGCAAGATAGTAGAAGCCGACATTCTCGAAGGCGTAGCGCAGCTCGGCGGCGGCTTTTTCGGCGGCGCCCGGCACACCCGCGAGATACTCCGCGACGTCGATCAGCGGAATCTCGCCGCCGATCAGGGGAGGAGCGACGGGCTGCCCCTTCACGGGCTGGATGGATGGCTGCATCGACGACCTCCGAAAGCGATACGCGAACGCTAACACGCACGCCCGAGGCCCTGCAAAAAGCAAGCCGTGTCCGTTTCGCAGGAGTGCTAGAATTCTGGAGGCCGCCCCTACCGTGCGGTCCCAGGAAAGGTCGATTTCGTGCAGCCCATCTGGATCTCGCTCGCGGCTTGCGGGGTCATGCTCCTCGGCGCGCTCATCGGTGCATCGCTGCGCCGCTTGTTGCCGGACCAACATCTCAACGACCATGCCCGCGACATCGTCCGACTGGGGGCCGGCCTGGTGGGCACGATCGCGGCCCTCGTCCTCGGCCTCCTGATCAACTCGGCGAGCAGCAGCTACGAGGCCCAGCGCGGCGAAATCCGGCAGATTGCCGCCAACCTCATCCTGCTCGACGCGGTGCTCGATCAATACGGTCCTGAAGCGAAGCCGACCCGCGTGCTGCTGAGGGAAGCCGTCGGCCAGATGATCGACAGGATCTGGGGCGACAAGGTGTCGAGGGATAGTGCCGGGCTGTATGGGAGCGGGACGCTGGCGTCGAGGCTCTATGCCGGCCTCCACGCCCTACCAACCGGAACCCCGGTGAAATCGGCTCTCGTCGCGGAGGCCCTGCAGCTGACGGTTTCGACTTCGCAGGCCAGGCTCGCTCTGTTCGAACAGTCGACGTCCGGGTTGCCCGTGCCGACCCTCATCGTCCTGATTTTCTGGCTCACCGTGCTGTTCGCCAGCTATTGCCTGTTCTCGCCGGTGAATCCGACATCGGCCGTGGCGCTCGTGCTGGTCGCCCTTTCGGCGTCGGCGGCCCTGTTCCTGATCATCGAGATGGTCGAGCCGTTTTCCGGCCTCATGCAGATCTCGAGCGCGCCGATCCGTGCCGCCCTGCTGCCGCTCGCGCCTTGAGGTCCGCCGCTAAACCTCAGCGTTCCGGTTGCCTCAACGCACGCCGGATGAGTTCCGGGGTCGACGTCGCGCCCAACTTCAGCATCGCGCGGGCGCGGTGGATCTCGACGGTGCGGTGGCTGATGCCCAGCGCTCGCGCGATGAACTTGTTGGCCGCGCCCTCCAGCACCTGGACCAGGACTTCCGTCTCGCGTCGTGTGAGCGTCTCGAGGGCGGCCTGCGGAAGTCGTCGCAACAATTCGGTGCCGGTATAGGTCGTGCTGGGGAGATCGAGCGGCTTGCCGGCGATCTCTGACAGGCGCAGGCGCGCCGTGCTGCCGATGATGCGGCAGGCGGTGACGACCGGCTTGCCGCTGGTGCGCGAGACCTGCTGCGCCATCTCGCCGGTATAGCCGACCGAATTCATCACGATCAGGTCCGCCCCGGACACGCGGTCGATGGCCTGCGTGAGATCGGAACTCTGGCTGCCGCCGATGGTCGCCAGAGAGCTCTTCAGCATGGTGCCATAGTCGCTCTCGCTCGCGGCCGACTGCTGGCTTGCCAGCGGGAATATGATGCCGATCCGAGAGTTGCTGGCGACCAGCGCGGAAATCCAGGCATCGAGCGCGTCCTGGCCGTGGATGAGCGGCGTCCGTGTCGAAAGCCGCGCCCGCATGCCGGTCATCGCCAGAATGAGAAGATCGTAAGTGCGGCCGTCGAGTTCCGCGACCAGCACCTCAGTGCGGTTGGTCACGAATCCGGCTTCGACGATGACGTGCCGGCCGTCGCGCAGCTGCGTCAGGTAGCTCAGCTCGTCGCCGCGCGGCGCCATGCTCGCGATCATCGACTCCGGAACGTTGTCGAGGGCGCCAAACTCGTCGTACTCGGCGTCGCCGAGCAGGGGGGCGATTTCCTGCATCACGTCGGGACGCGGCGCGTGGCCCATCGTGATTACGGCAATGCGCGGCGTGCGCCTGGTCCCCACCTGCGTTCTCCTCATACGTGCTCGCACGTATTGATGACTGACTGCTCGATCCGTAGACATGCCTGAATACGGGGCAGGATGTCATGCGGACTGGAACTCATCACGCGAAGAGACACGCTGCGTCGATGGTCCCGATCTTGCAAGGCCTGGCTCCGGCGGACCTCGTCTGACCCGACAAGAGCGAACGCGCCCGAAGAATTGGCCCATGCCCCTGACCGACATTACTCTCGACGACATCGAATCGCTGGCCGTTGGCGCCTGGGTCCTCGGGACCGGCGGCGGCGGCAGCCCCTATCTCGGCCTGCTCAACATGCGGGCCCTCTACAAGGAGGGCTATCGCGTCCAGCTCATGCCGGCGTCTGAGTTGGCCGATGAAGACTGGGTCGCCGCCGTTTCCAATATGGGCGCGCCGCTGGTCGGGCAGGAGCGCCTCACCGACAGCCGCACCATCGCCCGCGCCGTCGACCTGATGGAGCGGCACACGCGCTATCGCTTCCGCGGGATCATGGCGCTCGAGATCGGCGGCGGAAATTCGATCCAGCCCCTGATGGCGGCGGCCCACCTCAAGCGCCCGGTGATCGACGCCGACATGATGGGCCGCGCCTATCCCGAGGCGCAGATGACGTCGGTCGCGGTCGGCGATCTCGAACCCTGTCCGCTGACGACCGTCGACGTGCGCGGCCTGGAGTCCGTCGTCGAGAAGGTGCCGACCTGGAAGTGGATGGAGCGGGTCAGCCGCAAGATCTGCGTCGAGTACGGCTCGATCGCCTCGACCTGCAAGGCGCCGCGCACCGGCGCCGAGGTGAAGAAGTGGGGAATCCAGGGCACCACGACCAAGGCCATCGCCATCGGCCACGCCGTGCGCGAGGCCCAGCGCCGGCACGAGGACCCGATTGCGGCCATTCTTTCGGTCGAGCCGGGCAAGGTCCTCTACAAGGGTAAGGTCATGGACGTGGAGCGGCGGGCCACCGAAGGCTTCCTGCGCGGCCGCACCCGCTTCGACGGCATGGACGAATGGCGCGGCTCGGCCATGGAGATCAACTTCCAGAACGAGTGGATCGTGGCGTGGCTCGATGGCAAGCCCATCGCCATGTCGCCCGACCTGATCTGCGTGCTGGATTCCGTCTCGGGCGAGGCGGTCGGTACGGAGACCATCCGCTACGGTCAGCGCGTCACGGTGATCGCGCTGCCGCCGCCGCCGGTCTTCCTCAGTGCCAAGGGTCTGCAGCATGTCGGACCCAGGGCCTTCAGCTACGACATCGAGTTCAAGAGCGTCTTCGGGTGAGCCGGCGGGACATCACCGAGGACGACATTGAATCGCTGGCCGTCGGCGCCTGGATCCTGGGCACCGGTGGCGGCGGCAATCCCTATCTGTCGCTGCTCAACATGCGGGTTCTCTATCGCGAGGGCCGGCGTGTGCAGCTCATGCCGGCGTCGGAGCTCGGCGACGACGACTGGGTCGGTGTCATCGCCAACATGGGCGCGCCGCTCGTCGGTATCGAGCGGCTTACCGACCATGAGACCATCGCCCGCGCCGCGCGCCTCATGGAGCGTCATACGAATCGACGGTTCGACGCCGTGATGGGGATGGAGATCGGCGGCGGCAACGGCGTGCGGCCGCTCATGGTCGCGGCCCATCTCGGCGTTCCCGTCGTCGATTCGGACACGATGGGCCGCGCCTATCCCGAGGCGCAGATGACCTCCGTGGCGGTGGGCGGCCTCAAGCCCTGTCCGCTCACGGCGGTCGACGTGCGCGGCCTCGAATCGATTGTCGATACCGTGCCCTCGTGGAAATGGGCGGAACGGATCGTTCGCAAGATCTGCGTCGAATACGGCTCCACGGCACCGACCTGCCAGCCGCCCCGCACGGGGGCCGAGGTCAAGACGTGGGGCATCCATGGCACCACCACCAAGGCGATCGCGATCGGCCATGCCGTGCGCGAGGCGCAGCGGACGCACGACGATCCGGTAGCGGCCATCCTCACCGTCGAGCCGGGGCGGCTGCTCTACAAGGGCAAGGTCGTCGACGTCGAACGGCGGGCGACCGAAGGCTTCCTGCGCGGCGTCGCGCGATTCGAAGGCATGGACGACTGGCGCGGGTCGGCCCTTCGCATCCATTTCCAGAACGAATGGATCGTGGCCTCTCGCGATGACGGGCCGATCGCCATGACGCCCGACCTGATCTGCGTCCTCGACTCGGTTTCCGGCGAGGCGGTCGGCACGGAAACGATTCGCTACGGGCAGCGGGTCACCGTGATCGCCTTGCCCGGCCCCGACATCTTCCTCACCCCCGAGGGGCTGGCGCATGTCGGTCCGCGGGCCTTTGGCTATGATCTCGACTTCAGGAGCGTGTTCGCGTCATGAGACGAATCGGTATCGATGTCGGCGGCACCAACACCGACGCCGTCCTCATTGAGGAGGGCAGGGTTTCCGGCGCGGTGAAGGCGCCGACCAGCCAGGATGTGACGACGGGCATCCTCGACTCCCTGAAGAAGCTTGCCGCGACCGGCGTGCTGAAGAGCGCCGATGGCGCGCTGAAGAAAATCGACGGCGTGATGATCGGCACCACGCACTTCATCAATGCCGTGGTGCAGCGCCGGCATCTCACCAAAGTGGCCGCGCTGCGGCTCGGCCTCCCGTCGGGCGCCTCCTTGCCGCCGTTCTGCGACTGGCCCGAGGATCTCGGCGAACTGGTGTGTGGCGGGGTCTGGATGGTCGAAGGCGGCCATGAATATGACGGACGCCCGTTCATGCCGCTCGACGAGACCGCGGTCCTGAAGGCGGCGCAGGAGATGAAGGCGGCCGGCCTGCGCGCGGTCGGCATTTCGTCGGTCTTCTCGCCGCTCGATCCCAGCCACGAGAAGCGCGCGGCCGAGCTGGTGGCCTCGGTGATTCCGGATGCCGCGATCACCTGTTCGTCCGATCTCGGCCGCATCGGCCTGCTGGAGCGCGAGAATGCCGGCTTGCTGAACGCGGCCCTGGCCGACCTGTCGCGCGACACGATCGCCGCCTTCGAGAAGGCGATCCGCGATTCCGGCATCGATGCGCCGCTCTTCATCACCCAGAACGACGGCACCGTGGCCGAAGCCAGCCAGGCGCGGCGCCTGCCGGTCTACAGCTTCGCCTCCGGCGCCACGAACTCGATGCGCGGTGCGGCCTATCTCTCGGGCCTCAGCGACGCGATGGTGATCGACGTCGGCGGCACCACGACCGACGTGGGCCAGCTCAAGCTCGGCTTCCCGCGCGAGGCCAATTCGGTGGTCAAGGTCGGCGGCGTTCGCACGCTCTTCCGCATGCCGGACCTGCTGTCGATCGGCCTGGGTGGCGGCAGTCATGTGGTGCTCGATCCGCTCTCCATCGGTCCGGTCTCGGTGGGCTATCGCCTGCTGACCGACGCGCTCGCTTTTGGCGGCACGCAGCTCACCACCACTGATGTGGCGGTGGCGGCCGGCGTGTTCGATCTCGGCGACAAGACGAAGGTGGCGCATCTCGATGCGGCAACCTGCGCCCGGGTGTTTTCCGAGGCGGCGCGCCTTGCCGAGGAGGCGGTCGACCGCATGAAGACCGAGGCGGGCGATGTACCGCTGATCGCGGTCGGCGGCGGGGCGTTCCTGATCCCCGAGAAAATGGCGGGCGTCTCGCAGGTGATCCATGTCGAGCATGGCGACTGCGCCAATGCCGTGGGCGCGGCCATCGCGCAGGTCTCGGGTGAATGCGACCAGATCTTCAAGGACATGACCCGTGTCGAGGCGATCGAAGCGGCGCAGCACATCGCCAACGACCGCGCCGTCGCGGCCGGCGCCGACCGGGCGACCCTGCACACGATCGAGAGCGAGGACATGCCGCTCGCCTACCTGCCCGGCAACTCGGTGCGCGTGCGCGTCCGGGTCGTGGGCGACGTTGCGGCCACCTCGTGACCGTGACGGCATGACGACCGCCGCCCGCCCGTCGCCGATCGCCTGGCTGATCGCCCCGGCCGCGCTGCTGTTCGTCCTGTTCTTCGTGCTGCCGTTCGCGGTGATGACCGCGATGTCGTTCTATTCCGGCAATCCCGTCACCAACCCGAACGCCTTCCTGACGACGCGTCACTACGAGCGCTTCATCTTCGACACGGCCGGCATCTTCCACGAGGCCCTGTGGTCGACCCTGCGCATCGGCCTCATCACCACGGTCATTTCGCTGCTGATCGGCTATCCGCTGGCGCACTGGATGGCGCGCATGCAGTCCCGGCTCGGGCACGCGCTGGTGCTGATGGCGGTGATCGCGCCGATGCTGACCGGCATCGTCGTGCGCACCTTCGCCTGGATGACGATCCTCCAGGACAAGGGCGTGATCAACACGACGCTCATGCAGTGGGGCCTGATCGAGAAGCCGCTGCCGCTGATGTACAACGAGTTCGGTACCATCGTTGCCCTGGTCCACATCTACGTGCCGTTCATGGTGCTGACGCTGACCGGCGTGATCGGCCGCATCGACGAGCGGCTGGAGCAGGCGGCGCGCAGCCTGGGCGCGGGACGCTTCCGCGCCTTCGTCGAGGTGACCCTGCCGCTCAGCCTGCCCGGCATCCTGGCGGGGTCGCTGCTGGTCTTCGCCCTGTCGATCAGCGCCTACGTCACGCCCTCCTTGATGGGCGGCACCGACGTGCTGACCTTGCCGATGCTGATCGCCCAGCAGGTCGGCACCAGTTTCAACCCGAACTTCGCGGGCGCGCTCGGCGTCATCCTGCTGCTGGTCTCGCTGGCCATCGTCGTTGCCTACAATCGCATTCTGGCGCGCCTGGCGGGCGGTCAGGGGATGGCATGAGCGCCGCGCCCAACCGCCGGCCGTTCGACGCGGGCCGCGCCGCCTATCTCACGCTCAACGCGTTTCTGCTGGCGTTCCTGCTGCTGCCGATCGTCATCGTGCTGGTCTTCGCGCTCAATCCGACGCCGTACATCTCCTTCCCGCCGGTCGGTGTCAGTCTGCGCTGGTTCGAGAAGTTCTTCGGCAGTGCGGAGTTCATGAATGCGCTTTGGTTGTCGCTATGGGTGGCCTCCGTGGTCCTGGTGCTGTCGATCGTGATCGGTGGTGCCTGCGCGCTCGCCCTGGCGCGGGGCAACCTGCCGGGACGCGCGGTGATGACGGCCTTTTTCATGTCGCCGCTGATGGTGCCGGCCATCCTGACCGGCCTGGCGCTGTTCCAGGCCTATCTCCTGTCCGGGATCGGACGCCCGGTCTGGGGCCTTATCGCCGCCCACACGCTGGTCGCGGTACCCTATGTCATCCGCACGACCCTGGCCGTCCTGCATAATTTCGACCGCCGCATCGAAGAGGCCGCCGCCGTGCTGGGCGCCAGCCCGACGCGGGTCTTCTTCGAGGTCACCCTGCCGTTGATCCGGCCGGGCGTCTTCGCCGGTGGCGTCTTCGCCTTCATCGTGTCGTTCGACCAGTTCCCGGTCTCGTTGTTCCTGGTGGTGCCCAAGGGCGAGACCCTGCCGGTGGTGCTGTTCAACTACATGAAATTCGACCTCGATGGCGCCATCGCGGCGGCCTCGATGGTCTCGATCTTGCTCGCTTTGTCGGTGGTTCTGGTGCTGGAGAGGCTGATCGGCCTCAAGGCCTACGTTAAGCTGTGATGGGAACGAACAGGGGGTTGCCATGATTTCACGTCGCAAAGCGTTGCGTGCCGGTGCGGGTCTTGCGGCCCTCGCCACGGTGGGGGCACCATCGATCCTTCATGCCCAGACGAAGACGCTCAAGATCACGACCTGGGGCGGCAAGTGGGGCGAGGTCATGAAGGCCACGGTGCTGCCGGCCTTCGAAAAGGAGTTCAAGTGCACGGTGTCGGCCGACCAGGCCTTCCCGTTCCTGCCCAAGCTGCAGGTCAGTTCGAAGAACGATCCGATCTACGACGTGCTGCACGCCAACTCGAACGAGCAGTGGAACGCCGTCACCGAGGGGCTGGTGATGGACAAGATCACCGCCAAGGAAGTGCCCAACATCGCCGACGTCTATCCCTACGCGGTGAGCGACAAGATCGTCGGTGTCACGATCTTCACCAGCGCCATCGGCCTTGGCTATCGCACCGACAAGGGCCTGACCAAGCCGACCTCGTGGAAGGACCTCGCCGACCCCAAGCTGGCGGGCGCGCGCGGCGGCTATCTCATCCCGGTGAATAGCCTGGGCCAGGCGCACCTGATGATGCTGGGCAAGGTCTACGGCAAGGGCCTCACCGACCTCGACGCCGCCTACAAGGCGCTCGAGGCGCTGAAGCCAATCAAGCTGGTCGATTTCACCGGCCAGATGGAAAAGATGCTGCTGTCGGCCGAGGTGTCGATGGGCGTGATCCACGATTCGGGCGTCTATCGCTACGAGGGCGCCAACATGCAGCCGGTCGACTTTGCCAGCCCCTCCGAGGGCGTGCTGGCGCTGGAGCAGGTGCTGAACGTCACGCCGGGCTCGAAGGTCAAGGAGCTGGCCTTCGCCTATATCGACTACATGCTGCGGCCCGACGTGCAGAAGCTGCTGGCCGAGGCCGTGTGGTACTCGCCGGCGAACAAGAAGGTGAAGCTCGACGCCAAGTACGACGCCAAGCTCCTCACCACGCCGGAGAAGGTCGCGGCTCTGATCCAGCCCGACTGGAAATGGTACAATGCGCGCCGCGAGGACATCGACGCCCGCGTCACCAAGATCCTGAAGGGCTGACGGGCGGCGTGCGTACGTGACCTCCGCCGCCATCAAGCTGGACCAGGTGACCAAGACGTTCGACGGCCGCGTCATGGCCGTCGATTCCGTCACGCTCGACATCGCCGCCGGCGAGTTCTTCTCGCTGCTGGGGCCGTCGGGCTGCGGCAAGACGACGAGCCTGCGCATGATCGCGGGCTTCGAGCACCCCGACTCGGGCCGCGTCCATGTCGGCGGCCGCGACATCACCGACCTGCCGGTGCACCGGCGGGACATGGGAATGGTGTTCCAGTCCTATGCGCTGTTCCCGCACCGGACGGTGGCGGAGAATGTGGCCTTCGGCCTGCGCATGCGCGAGGTGCCGAAGCCGGAGATCGAGCGACGGGTCGCGGCGGCGCTGGCTCAGGTGGCGCTGACGGGCTTCGAAACACGCAAGCCCGGTCAGCTTTCGGGCGGCCAGCAGCAGCGCGTGGCGCTTGCCCGCGCGCTGGTGGTCGAGCCGCCGGTGCTGCTCTGCGACGAGCCGCTGGGCGCGCTCGATCGCAAGCTGCGCCAGCAGATGCAGTTCGAACTCAAGGAGTTGCAGAAGCGGCTGGGCGTCACCCTGGTTTTCGTGACCCACGACCAGGAGGAGGCGCTGGCCATGAGCGACCGCATCGCCGTCATGAACGGCGGCAAGGTCGAGCAGGTCGGCACGCCAACCGAGATCTACGAACGGCCGCGTACGCGGTTCGTCGCCGACTTCATCGGCGAGATCAACATTCTCGAAGAAGGCGGCAGACTTCGTGCGCTGCGTCCCGAGAAGATCCGGCTCGTGGCCGCCGAGGGCGCGCGCCTGTCGGGGACGGTCGAGACCTCTAACTATCTCGGCGGCTCGACCTTGCTGCGCGTTCAGCCCGGCAACGGCGCGTCGATGCTGGTGCGCGAGACGCATGCCGGCGAGCGGGCGTCGCGGGCGCCGGGCGATGCGGTGGGGCTGGCTTGGAACGACAGCGACGCCGTGGCATTGGAGGGCTGAAGCATGAGCACCCTGGGCATCGTCACCATCGGACAGGCGCCGCGCGACGACATCGTCGAGCTGTTTGCCGCCCAGGCGCCGGCCGGAACCAAGGTGATCCTGCGCGGCGCGCTCGACGGCCTGAGCGACGCCGAGGTCGATGCGGTGCCGCCGCTCAACGGCGCCGACACGCTTTACACGCGGCTGCGCGGCGGCCGCGACGTGAAGATCTCCAAGCAGGCCGTGATCGCCCGATCGCCGGAGACACTGGCCAAGCTGCGCGCCGACGGCTGCGATGCCATCGTCTATGCCTGTACCGGTGAATTTCCTGCGATGGAAGGTGATGCCGGCGTCCTTTTCCCGTCACGGGTGCTGAGTGGCATCGCCGAGGGTCTGCTGCCGCGCGGCCGGCTCGGCCTGCTGGTGCCCTTCGCCGAGCAGGGCGAGAAGCTCGCCACCAAATGGGCGCGCAACGGCGTGGCCGTCACGGTCGAAGCCCTGGTGCCCAGCGCCGGCCCGGAGGAAGCGGCCGCGGTGGCACGCCGCCTGGCCGTAACCAAGCCCGACCTCGTCGCGCTCGACTGCATGAGCTACGGGCCCGCGACCAAGGCTGCGGTGAAGGCCGTGCTGAAGGTGCCGACGTTGCTTGCCATCACGGCCACCGGCCGCGTCTTGCGCGAGCTGCTCGACTGACCTTCAGTCGTCGCCGACGGTGAAGGGGATTTCGCCGTCGAATTGTGGATTGCCGCCTACGATCCAATGGAGGCTGTAGCGGCCCGGCTGCAGGGTGGGCGCTCGGGCGAACAGCACATCCGGCGCCGATTCCAGACGCGGACGCAGGATCTCGATGATCTTGCCGCCCTGCTTGATGGCGAGGCGGGAATCCTCATGGTCCACGGGTCGGTTGAAGCGGACATAGAAGGCGCTGCTGCGACCGCCGATCACCGCATCGGCTTTGGGCGCAGAGTCCAGGACGCGCAATTCCTGGGCTCGGGCGACTCCGGGTAGGGCAAACAGGCCTGCCGAAGCGCCGATGAGAAGATTCCGTCGTCGCGTGATCATTGTTCGGACGTCTTCATCGCATGCCGCCGCCGCTGTTGCCTAGACGAGCCAACCATGTCCTGCGGCGCTGGTGAAGTCGAGTTGAACGAGCAGGTCGTTGAAATCGTGATCGCCGCCGCCCCGCGTGTCTTCCCAGCCCCAGGTATTCGCGCCGTAGTTCCAGAGGTGCGCGATTCCGTCGGAATTGGCCTGCGAGAACGCGTAGTAGACCTGGCCCTGGCTGCCGTTGGTGAGCTGCATGGCGACGATGTCGCCGGCGTTGACGTGGACGAGTTCGCTCTGCGTGTAGTTGCCGTAGCCGGGCCCGCCGATTGCGGTTCCGCCGCTGATCGTCTGGTAGGCGCGGCCGGCGACGGCAGCCCCGTATCCGGCCGCGCCCGGCGCGAGGCCGCCAATGGTGCCTGCGAGATCGTCGACCTTGTAGAAGCTGACGGCAAGACTGTCCTCGCCGTTCTGGCGGATGCGCACCACGGCGTTCTGGTCGTTCGCGGCGCCGGCGGTCTCGGCGATGGCGACCGGCAGCGCCAGCCGCACCGTGCTTCCGCCCTGGTTGAAGTCGGCGAACCCATAGGAAGCGCTGAGCCCGGCCTGGGTGGCGGTGCCGCTGGTGCCGCCGATCGACACGGAAACGACGTCGCCCATGCCGACATCGGCCTGGGCAAGAGATCCCTGACCGAACTTGTCGAACATGCGAACGAGGTTGGAATCGAATTCGGGCTGCAGCACCTGCTGGGCCATGCGCGCCGTCCAGGCGAAGCTCGAGCTGGTGCCGGTGGAGAAGCCGATATCGTCGCCGCCCAGCGTAACGTGTACCCCGGCATTGAAGCCCGAACTGCCCTGCATCAGCAGGCTCTGGCTGGCGCCGGCTGTCCATCCGCCCGCGCCGTCGGACTGGATGAGGTCCGGCGTGGAAGCGAAGGAGGTCTGGGTATGTGCGATCTGCGTGAGCGCCCGCGCCAGCAGTGTGCCGTTGGGCGTTCCCAGTCCCGTCACGAGATCGTAGCCTGACTCGGCCGAGTAGCCGTAGCCGGTGGGCGTGACGTAGACGCCGTCACTGGTGTAGCTGCCGCTGTAGAGGAACGACGACGTGCTGTTTCCGATCGTGATGTCGCTGAACGATCCCGGCGCGATGACGGCCGCGATGTACAGCAGGTCGTTCATGTAGCCCAGGTCGGGCAGGCCCTGGTCGTTGAAGACGGCATTGATCTGCGAGGCGAGCGTGGCCCATAGCGGTGTCGCCGCGCTGGTGCCGTCGTCGTCCTGGTTTTCCGTCATCGCCGCACTGGGAACGACATACAGCATGTTGCCGCCGGCGTTGGCCGAGACGTCAGGTATGCCGCGGCCCGGCTGACGCGAGGGATCGGAAGTCCTCGGATCGAGGCCGTAGTCGACCTGGTAGCCGGGCGTGGGCTGGCTGGTGTCCACGCCGCTCGCGCCGGTATTGTTGTGGATGTAGCCGGTGTCCCGCGGATTGGCGATCGCGTTGCCGTCGACGTAGTAGCGATTCCAGACCGTCTCGATCAGCTTGTTCATGTCGCCGCTGGCCGGAAGCTGGGTCAGTCCTCCGGCGATGAGTTGCCACAGCGTCGAGAGATCGCCGGCTCCGGCATTGGCGATCCATCCGTTCAGTGTGCTGTCCGCCCGCGCGGCGGACACGGTGCTGATCGACGTGCCGCCGACGCTGACGACATACTGGCTGTTGTGGGTCGAGCTGGCGTTGGGCAAGCCGTTGCCGAAGGTCTCACCCGACCCGCCGTCGCCGGCGTCGTTGAAAACCGAGATGTTGCGCAGGGCGGCATCGACATAGAGGCCGTTGGAGGCGATCAGGAACGGCGAGTCCGGTGCCGACAGCGAAGCGTAGTTGAAGGACGAGGTGATGACCCCGGGATTGTTGACCGTATCCCAGAACGCCGATTGGTAGGCGGTGAAGCCGTTGCTGTGCGCGCCGTTCGCCGTGCCCGAGCCGGCGTAGACGATCAGCTGGCTCTGCGGGTTGACCGCCGTCACGATACCGACATCGAGCGAGCGTTCGCCGGCGGCATTGAAGGCAGGGGGCGTGACGGTCGGGTACTCCTGCCCGCCGGTCGCGATGGAAATCACGTTTGCTGGAGTCGAGACGCCCATCGAGGTGCGATACGCGTTGAGCGCGGCCAGGAAGCCCGAGCCGGCCGGATCGCCGGGGAGGGCAGTGCCGACGCCCGGCTCGACGAGCCCGATGGCGCCCGTGGCCACCGAAGTCGGCGAGGTCGGATCCCACAGCGAGCCCTTGAAGGGGAAGTTGTAGTAGTCCTGCGCAATGGCTTGAGGATTGGCGTCAACCGTAGCTGTCCCGGCAGAGTTGCCCGGACTCTGCCAACCTTGCGGCAGGGTAACCCCCGGCGTCTGAGGAGGGGTGTTGTCGGGGTACTGGCCGAATCCGTAGTAGTCGAACCAGAGGCCGGTGACACCGTTGGTCGCGAGCTCACTCGGCAGCGCGAGGTTGCCGTTCCAGTAGTGGACGGTCTGCGTGGTCGTGCCGGGGAGAGGTGACGCCACCTCCGTCGTCATCAGGGTTGCGCCGGGACCGAACAGCGTCGTGAAGTTGCCTTCGTTGACGTTGATCCAGATCGTGCGCGATTCGGGAGAGGAGACGTACTGCTGGTTCGCTGGCGCGCCGGGCGTGTAGTAGGTCGTGATCCCCAGATCGGCGAGGTAGTTCACGACGTTGGTGTAGGCCGTCGGATCGGCGCCATAAGTCGACCAGATCGTGCTCTGGTCGGCGAGTGCGGCCTGCCGCGTCGCCCAGTTCGAGGCCAGCAGCTCGGTCGGATCGTTCGCCCGGTCGAGAACCAGCGCCATGTTGAAGGAGAAGCTCTCCAGCGGCGTGCCGCCGCTTGGTGCGCTGGCGTTGGTCCGCCAACTCGCAAAATCGAGGTAGCTGGAATTGGCGAGTTCCACGTATTCCGGCGCGAATCGGTAGTCGCCGGCTGCGATCGCGGCGCCATTCTCGATCGTCAGCACGTCGTGAACCGTACCGTCCGACGAATTGATGCTCCAGTGGGTGGCGTCGACCTGCGTGAAGCTGGCACCCTGGCTTGCAAGCCCATAGCCGTAGAAGACCAGATGATCGCCTTGGCCGCCGCTGCCGGAGAAATCGACGATCGTGTCGCCATTGCTCTGGCCGGCCGCGAATTCGAAGGTGTCGACTCCGGCACCGCCGTTCAGCGTGTCGACGCCCTCATTGCCGTCGAGGATATCGTTGCCGAAGTCGCCAAAGAGCTGATCGGCGGCTGCACCACCGACCAGGACGTCGTTACCGTAGTCACCGATCAGTGTGTCGTCGCCCGCCCCGCCGGTGAGCAGGTCGTTACCTTCACCGCCGCTCAGCGACGAGTCCACGTCCGACGCCGTGATGGAATCGTTGCCGCTGCCGCCGATCGCCGTCTCGATGACGGTGTCGAGCGCGATGGCGACGTTGTTGGCGAGGCCGCCGACGCTGGAGAATGTGCCGGGCGTCAGGCTGACGGTCGCGGCCTCGGAGAAACCCGAGAGGTCGAGCGTATTGCCGGTGCCGGCATCCCACAGCGTGATGACGGGATGAGTGTTGACCGTGAAATCGTAGAATTGGCCGATGTAACCGTCGATGCTGGCGTTGAAGCCGAACGTCTCGCCACCGTCGAACGGTCCGCCGGTCGGCGCGCCGTACAGCCGCTGCGCCGCGAGGATGTCGAGCATCATCGGCGTGAGCGGGTCGTAGTTGAAAATGTCCGGAGCGTGGTCGGGCGTATTGGGGAGGGTCGAGCCCCAGTTCGTGCCGGTGACCGTGTAGTCGGCGTAATAAGTTGCCGTCACGTCCCATGGCGAGATGTAGGACATGATTGTCCACATCGTCGTGTCGTAGGCGCTGAACTGCTCGCCGCTGACGTTCTGGCCGCCATTGTAGTAGCCGCCATGCCCGATGCCGAGCATGTGGCCGATCTCGTGCACGATCGTCGAATAGGGATAGCCGCCGGCAACATCGAGCGCCGCGCCGATCGGGCCGTAGCCGCGACCATTGGGATCGATCGACAAAAGCGAGCCAGTGGCCGGTGGCGTCGACAGGGTGGGGCTGCCGACGTCGACGACGGTGTGGGGGGTGCCGAATTGCTGGTAGGCCTTGCCGTCGCTGCCGCGCGTGATGACGAAATTGGCGGTGCTGACGTCGTTTGCCAGTGAGAAATCGATGTCGGCGACGGCAGACCAGAGTGAAAGTCCGCCTTCCCATGCGGCCTTCTCGGTATTCGACCAGTTCGAGGCGTCAGTGAACCAGTAAGTTACGTCGCCGCCGCTCGTGCCGGGCGTGGGATCTCCCCACTTGATGGAATAGGATTCAAGGTTGTAGCCGGGCGGGACCTTGTAGTCCCAGGTCTGGAAGCTCGGCGAGGCGACGAGGCCAGCGTCGTCGACGCCGACAAGGAAGGTCACTTCGTCTTCGAAAGTCGGCCCTAGAGGCATGTGTCAGACTGCTTATTATGGTGCGCGGGCTGTGCGGCACCATAGCAATCGTGACGGCGGCTTCAACAGGCCGCCGTCGTACGAGCTCGATCACGGGGTTTTCAGGATGTCCGATGCCGCCGCGATCAACGTCTGGACGTCATGCCTCGTACCGACGGTGATGCGCACGTAGGGCGCGGAGCGGGGCTTGTTGAAGTGCCGCACCAGGATCGCCCGATCGCGGAGGGCGGCGGCGAATTCCGCGCCGCCCAGCGAAGGATGGCGGGCGAAGACGAAGTTGGCGCTGGAGGGCAGGACGACGAACCCGAGGGCCGCCAGCTCGCGTGTCATCTCCTCGCGCGTCGCTACGATCCTGCTGCAGCTTTCGCGGAACCAGGCATCGTCGCGCACCGAGGCCGTGGCGCCGGCCTGGGCGATGCGGCCCAGTGGATAGGAATTGAACGAGTCCTTCACGCGGCGTAGCGCCTCGATCAGGCCGTCGTCGCCCAGCGCATAGCCGACGCGCAAGCCCGCCAGGGCGCGCGATTTCGACATCGTCTGAACGACGAGCAGGTTCGGATGGTCGGCGATCAGCGGCACAGCGCTCTCGGCGCCGAAATCGACATAGGCCTCGTCGATCAGGACGGGAATGTCGGGATGCTCTCGCAGCAGACGGGCGATTTCGGCACGCGGCAGGGCGATGCCGGTCGGCGCATTCGGATTGGCGATCACGATGGCGCCGGCTCCGCGTCGATAGTCCTCGATGCGCACGCCCATCCCGTCGGCCACGGGTACGGTCTCCAGGGTGATTCCGAAGAGCTGGGCCCACACCGGATAGAAGCTGTAGGTGATATCGGGACAGAGAAGCGGCTGCTGCTGCTTCAGCAGGCCGGCAAAGGCGTGAGCCAGCACTTCGTCCGAGCCGTTGCCAACGAACACCTGTGCGGGCTGCACGCCGTGATGGTCCGCCAGCACCTGACGCAATTCCACGGCCTCGGGGTCGGGATAGAGCCGCAGGGACTCCGAGGCCGCTGCTCGCATCGCGGCTTCGGCGCGGGGCGAGGGGCCGAAGGGGCTCTCGTTGGTATTGAGTTTCACCAGGTTGGCGATGCGCGGCTGCTCGCCCGGCGTGTAGGGCGACAGTTCGCGCGCGAGTTGGCTCCAGAAAGGATTCATCTTGGCGTCCGGCAGTGGATAGGCGCGGCTTATGCCATCGCGACCGGGGGGTCGCCAGTCCACAGGTGCCCTAGTTGCGCTCCATCACGCGCTCCAGACGTCGCGTCAGGAACCATCCCAGGGCGAGGAAGGCCACCAGCATGGCGATGCCGAACGCCGAGAGGGCATCGGTCATCGTCTTCTCCGAGACGAAGCCGAAGCCGAATCCCGCGGAGACGGCAATCGCGGCCCACAGGCCGGCGGCGATGAAGTTCAGCGCCAGGAAACGTGGCCAGCTCAGCGTGGAGGCGCCGTAGGCGAAGCCTGCGACGTTGCGGATGATGCGCGGGTAGCGGTGGATCAGGATCATCCAGACATGGTGGCGGTCGGCCAGTCGTGCCGCCGTCTCGACGGCCCGCTGGAGGCGCGGGATGCGGCGCAGCCAGCGGGTGCCGAAGCGCCGACCGACCCAGAACCGCAGGGCGTCGCCCGTGAACGTCCCGGCCCAGCAGGCCGCCAGCGCCTGCTCGTAGCCCAGCGCACCGGCCTGCGCGGCATACCCGGCGAAGAGGGCCAGCAGGAGACTGTTGGCCATCGAATAGATGGCGAGGAAACTGTAGGCGGCGTCGCCATGCCGGCGAATGAAATCCAGGAAGGAGGCAAGGTCGCCATCGAACATGGGCCCTGCCTACAACGAAAAAGGCGGCCCCGCGAGGGGCCGCCTTCTATCGTCTGGGTGACGGATCTAGGCCGGGCCGATCGGGCGGCCGGGCCAGCGATAGCCGGGAGCCGGCAGCGGGATCTTCGCCGAGATCAGGGCGTCCTCGAGGGTCGGGATGCCACCGGCATAGTCGCCCGCTTCGCACTTCGCGATCGCGGCGGCCTCAGGCGAACCGATCACCGACGTGCGATACTGGCGCCACTTGTCGCTCAGCGCCTTGCAGTACGAGCGCGGGTCGGAG
Source organism: Reyranella sp. (assembly GCF_965279625.1). Classification (GTDB taxonomy): domain Bacteria; phylum Pseudomonadota; class Alphaproteobacteria; order Reyranellales; family Reyranellaceae; genus Reyranella. The sequence continues at coordinate 1,275,952 of NZ_OZ257251.1, read as the reverse complement.
AACACGGTGCTGACCGTGGTCTGGCCACCCACGACGATCTCGACGCGGCGGTTCTGCGGCTCGCGGACATTGTCGCCGGTCTGCACGAGCAGGCCTTCTTCGCCACGGCCGTTGACCGTGATGGCGGTCGCCGGCACGCCCTCACGGACGAGCTGTTCCTTGACCGAGTTCGCGCGGCGCAGCGACAGCGCCATGTTGTACTGCGGCGAGCCCGAGGTATCGGTATGACCGGTCGCCACGATGTTGGCACTGCCACGGGTCTTGAAGGCCTGGGCGGCCTGACGGACGGTGTCTACGGCCTGGCTGGTCAGGTTGGAGCGATCCCAATCGAAGAAGACCATGAAGGTCTGTGCCTGGACCGGCGGCGGCGGCGGGGGAGGCGGCGGCGGAGGCGGCTCCGACGCGCAAGCGCCCAACAGGAATGTCGCCGCGGCGACGACCAGCAGTTTTCTGAGCATGGAGTGGTTTCCCTCGATTTTCGGATCTGAACCCACGGCGGGTCCGTCCGTCGGCTTAAACGCGCAGCCGCAAGAGAAGTTCCTAGGCGTGCACAAAGAAACTTTGCGCCGTCCGGATGTCCGATCCGGCCATCGCCTGGATCAGTAATCCCACTCCGCCTTGACCCCCACGCGACCTGTGGAATTGGCGCCGATGTCGCCCTCGACCTTGATGTTGTCGAAGACATCGAGCTGCACCACGCCGCGGCTGGAATTGCCGGCGGCGCCCTGTCGGGCGCCGACATAGACACCCGGGGCCACGTACCGGCCTGCTTCCAGGGATACCCCGTTGGCGCCCGCGCCCGTGGGCTCCCCCTTGGAGGACGAAGATCCGATGCTCAGCTGGTCGAGCCCCAGCCCCTTGCGCAGGCGACCCAACACACCCTCGCCCGGGGATTGGCCGGCCAGCTCGGCCAGCGCCTGAGCAACCTGAATCAGCTCCGAAGCGCCGAGCTGGGAGGCCGGCTTGCCGAAGATGAGGAGGGCCATGGCCTCGTCGGGGGGCATGGAGGGCGTCGAGGTGATCTCGATCTTGGGTTCGCGCGAAGTCCCCGTGATGGCCACGCCGATCGTCGTGGAATTGGCCGTCGTGGTCGCCAGGAAGTCGAGGCGCGGGTCGATTGTATTGAGGTTGTCCAGGGTCACGATGCCCTTGGAGAAGGTGAGCCGGCGGCTGCCCAGGCTGAAGGTGCCGCGGCGCATGGTGAAGCCGCCGATCACCGCCGGCGCGCTGGGGCTGCCGCCGACGGTCAGCTGGCCGCTCATCTCGGCATCGAGGCCGCGACCGCGCACGAAGATCGCCTGCGGCGCCCGCACATCCAGTGCGAGCTTGATCGGCGTGGCATCGGGGGGCGGCGGGGCTTTGGCGGCCCTCCGTCCGGGTGCAGGCTGCGCCGCGGCGATGGGGGCGCCCGGCTTGTTGATCTCGCGCACGTCGAGGGTCGGGAAGGAGGCGGTCTGGCCGCCGCCCACCGAGATTTCGGCACGGTCGATCGTGACGGGTCCCGAAACCTCAATGCCCGAGCTGGTCGCCCCCGTGATTTTGAGCGTGCTGGAGATCGTCGCCACCATGTCGGGCCGGCTGACCAGCAATGCGCGCTGCGTCGCGAGGCCGAGATCGAGGACCAGGCCGCGCTCGGCATCGAAGTGCATCGAGCCGCTGCCCGTCACCGTGCCCGTGCCAGCCTGGAAGGTGAGCCTCTGGACCTGCAGAGTGTCTCCCTGGAGGACGAAGCGGCCCTGGCCGTTGCTGAGCCTCAGGCCTGTTTCCGGCATCGCCACGGCACCACCCTCGAAGTCGATCGCGCCGGTGCCGGTGATCTGCTTGCCGTCGATTGATATCGACAGGTTGGGCCGCAGCCGCCCGCTGACATTGCGAATGTCATTGCCCAGAAGGGGCGCAAAGGGGGCGATGTCCAGCGAGCCGTCAAGGGCGATCCTGGCGGCGACAGAACCGCCGCCGCCCGGCACCGTAGCCGTGCCTTTCACTGTCAAGTTCGTGTTGCCGCCGGCCGACAGTCGCGCATCGAGGCTCGCCTGCTGGCCGACGAGGGAGCCCGTGCCTTGGAGGGAAAGCGCCGGGATCAAGCCCGCGTCGGGCCGGCGCACGCGCACCCCCGCCGCGCTATAGGTGGCCTCCAACCTTGGCGTCGCCATTGCCCCGGTCGCGCGGACCTTGGCCTGCAGCGTGCCTTCGAGCCCGGTGCCCGGGGCGAAGGTGTCGAGCAGGGCGAGCGGCAGCCCGGCGATCTCGGCCTGCAGGTCGCTCGCCACCGGATCGAGCGTGCCGCGCACGGCGACCCGACCGGCGCCAACGCGCAGGCTCGTCGGATCGATCACGATGCGTGCACCGGCCACCGTAACCTTGGTCGACCCATTCAGGCCGAGGGGGATGTCGCGGTAGCGGCCTGTGAATCTGGACAGCGCGACCCGGATCTCCTCGGCCAGGAACTCGATCCTGGCCGCGACGTCCGCCGAGAGTTCCGGTCCCGAGCCCTGAACGGCGACGTCGATGCCGGTGGGACGATCGCCCTTGGCCGTTGCCTTCAGGGTCGACAGCCCGCCGGCTCCCCGCAGGCGGGTGGCGTCGAGGGTGAGGTTTGTGGCGGCGCGGCCGGCCGGATCCTCGACATGGCCCCTGAGGTCAAGAGTGCCGGCGCCCAGACCTTGACCCGCCAGGTCGGTGCCTTTCACAGACACGTCGAGCCGGCCCGCAGGCGCGTTGGGATCGGCGGTGACTTCCGCCACGAGCGACCCTTCGAGCCCCAGCGCGGCGAGCGCCTCGATGTCCTTGAGCTGGGTAATGGCCAGGCGCGCATGCCCGGTGGTGCGGGTCTGGGCAATGGCAAGATTGGCAACGTCGAGCACGGCGCTCGACCAGCGTCCCTGGAGGCTCGGGACCGAGAGGCCGGCGGCCTGATCGTGCGAGAAGCGTCCATCGAGCGAGAGGGGCTGGCCAGCTACGTCGCCTTCGGCCTTGAGCGTACCCGCCAGCTTGCCGTCGGTTGCCAGCGACACGCCGGTGTCGAGTACGAGGTGCCGCGAGGTGACTTTCTGGTAGGAAACGTCGCGGCTCTCGACCTTGAGCTTGAGCGAGGTTTCGGGTCCGCCGAAGCCTACGGTTGCCGTCGCGGTCGCAGCGCCTCCCACCTCGGCCCGGAAGGCGGCCAAGCGGGGCAGATCGAGGGCCAGGTCGAGGGTGCCCGCCTGCTCGCGGCCGCGACCGGACACGGTGAGCGTGCCGCTGTCGCTGCCGAGCTTCGCGTCCCGGATTGTCCAGTTCCCGTCGGGCGCCAGGGTGGCGTTGCCGGCGATGTTGACGGTGGCCACCAGGTCCTTCGGCACGTCGGGGGCACCGAAACCGTCGATACGGCCCTGCCACCGGGCAGAGAGATTGCCCTTGTCGATCCCTGCGGTGAGCTGGACCTCTGCCTTGCCGCTCAGGGCACGTCCCGCCAGAGCCGAGAGCGGCTCGAGGCTCGGCAGGTCGAGGGTCGCGCGGACCTCGCCCTTGTCGTCCGCCGGGACATAGTCCCCGTCGCCTTTCAGGCGCAGGAGCGGCATACCGACCTCGAACGACCGGACTTTAATTTTGCCGCCGACAAGATCAGACACCGTGGCATCGACCGTGACGGTACCCGGTTGCGGGAAGCGAGGATCGAGCGTTGCAAGCTTCAGCTCTTCGACCTGGCCCTGCACACGGATCGCGTCGGTGAGCTTGCCGCCCGCCTCGAGATGCAGCCTTTTCCAAGCGACACCCTGGGCGGGCACATCGATCGGGCCGGCATCTAGGTCGGCCTGGAAACTGGTGTCGCTGCCATCGGGCATCCACCGCAGATTGCCCCTGGCAGTCGCCTTGTCGCCGGCCTTCGCCGTGAGCGTCGCGGTGCCGTCGCGCGGATCGCCCTGGGCGGAGAGCTTGAGCGAGATGTCGGGCAAGTCCGGCCGCTGCATCAGGGCCGCGACCATGCCGCCCGGATCCTCGTCGAGCGTGATGTCGGCAGCGATCTTGCGCGGCGAGCGGTCGACCCGGACGTCGGCGGTGAGCTTGCCCTTGGGGCCTTCGAGCCGGTCGGCCCCGAGCTTGGCGCGAATCTCGCCCAGGTCGCTGGCGACAGCGGCCTCGCCGCCGATCTTCCAGTGCGAATCAATGCCTCCGAGAGCGGCCGCCAGCTGGAGGTCGTCGATGCGCAGCGCCCGCAGATCGATGTCGAAGGGGAGTCGGAGGCCACCGTTCGAAGGCGTTGCCTCCTTCTTCTCTTCCTGCGGGGCGCGCAGCACGCTGATTTTGGCGGCCGACAGGAGGTTGATGCGCAGCCGACGCTGCAGGAGCGATGCGAACGACCACGACAGCTGCGCATTCTCGACCTGCAGCCACGGACCGGTGCGGTCGGCAATCTCGACCCTCGCCACGTGCAGGTCGGTCGGCACGAACCCGTCGATGCCGGTGATGGTGATCTTCTGATCGGGCGAAGAGGCGAGGTCGGATGCGAGGGAGGCAAGGAACCGTTTGCCCGGCGTGGTCTGCACGACGGCAAAGGCGAGACCAAGCACCGCCACGAGGGCGATGAGGACATAGGCCGAGAGGCGAAGCGCGCGCATCAGAAGGCCTGTCCCAGGCTCACGTAGATGCCGAACGGCGGATCGGTTGGCCGGCGGTTCAGCGGGACACCGACATCGGCCCGGATCGGCCCGAAGTCGGTGTAGTAGCGGATGCCGACCCCGGCGCCGACCCTTGGGCCCAACTGCGAGAAGTTTGGCAGGAAATCAGGGTAGGCGCTGCCGGCGTCGACGAAAGCCACCGCGCCGAACGCCTTGCCGATGCGCTGGCGTAGTTCGACGTTGGCCTCGACCACACTCGCGCCGCCCAGCGGGTTGCCATAGGCGTCGAGCGGTCCGGCGGTCTGGTAGACGAAGCCGCGTACCGACCCGCCACCGCCGGCATAGAACAACTTGTCGGGCGGGATGCCGGCGATGCTGATGGCGGGCTCCGTACCGAACGAGGCGCGGGTCGCCAGCACGGTGCGACCGGGTTCGGCGATATCCCAGTAGTGGCGGCCGGTGAGGCGCAGGATGGTGAACATGTCGCCACCCGGCCCCGTGTCCACCCAGGGCTGCACGTTGAATTCGATGCGATAGCCCCGCGTCGGGTCGAGGTCGCTGTTGGCCCTGTTGTAGAGAAGCGTCCCCTGCAGACCCAGCAGCCGATAATTCTGCGTAATGCCGTTGCGGGTGATGTCGGCCACCTCAGCGGCGAAGCCCAGTCGGGCTTGCCATCGCGGTGAGAAGGTGCGGTCGAAGCCGCCATAGAAGGTGACGGCCTTGCGCGTGTAGGCATCGAGCACCTCGCGCAGCGCCGCCGCTTCCAGGCGGAGATCCTGTCCGGGAAGCCACCAGTCGGGCTTGCGGAAGGCCGCCCGGAAGGCAAAGCCCGTATCGAGGATCGCGTAGCCCTGGCCGATGTGGTTGACCTCGCCGGACAGGCGCAGGCTTTCGGCCTGGCCGAACAGATTGCGGTGGACCCAGAAGCCCTCGACCGCGAAGCCGAGCTGTGTCTCGTAACTCACGCCGAAACCGAACGAACGCTGCAGCCGGTCGGTCAGTTCGGCTTCGATCGGCAACTCGCCGTTGGCGCCGAGTTCGGTCGCGGGTTTCAGGCGAACCGCGTTGAAGGTGCCGAGCGAGGTGAGCTTTCCGCGCAACTCCTCGACCTTGGCCGGGGAGTAGGGCTCGCCCTCCTTGAAGGGCACGCGGCGCTGAAGCCAGACGGTATCGACCTTCTCGGTGCCGGTGAAGCGCACCGGGCCCATCTTGGCGAGCGGACCGGGCTCCGCAATGAAAGTGATCTCGGCCTCGCGCGTGGCGTGATCGACGATGACTTCGCGGTCCTTGATGGCGGCCAGGGCGTGGCCCTGCTTGCGCAGTTCGTCCAGCAGCTTGTTCTGAGCGGCGATGATGGCGGAGGCATCCGCGGGGTCGCCGGGGGCGATGCCCAACTCCGCGCGGTCGATTCCGGGTAGGGACTGCTGCGCACCGGGTGGGCGGATGGCGATGGACCCGATGCGATAGCGTGGGCCGGTGTCGATCGCGATATTGACGGTCGCTGCCTCGGTATCGGGCCGCGATTCCAGCGCTTCCAGGGCCGAGGCGTCGGCGATCGGCCTGCCATCGACCGTGGCGCTCAGCGTCGCGTCATAGTAGCCGCGTGATCGCAGCGCGGTATTGAGCCGCGAGGCGACCGCTTGAGCTCCCTGCAGGACGCCCAGGGCATCGCCCGTCAGCGGTTGCTGCTTTTCGAAATCTTCGGAAAGCTCCTTGAGATCGGACGACATGCGTTCGTCTCCGGTCACCGTTAGCACGACCTTGCCGGTGCGTGCCTCGGCTGTGCGCAGCCAAAAGCCCGCCATGCCCGCCCAAATCATCGAGACGAAGCAGCATATGCGCACCCAGCGCAGGAACTCGCGATTTACCAAGGACATGCCACGCCAGCCATACAACGCGCGGCGCCAAAAAGGGATGCGTTCTGCCGCCCGTCTACGCGACACCGCCCAGTCGTCGTCCAGGCTCTTTCAGGGGACCAGGCTGGGGTCGAGTTGGGCGAAACGCCGCTGCTGATCGGTGAAAATGACCATGAACAGTTCCCGGAAGAGCCGCTCGAGGCGCGGATCGTCGGGACCGGTCGCCTGTGTCCAAGCGGTGGTAAAGGACATGGCCCGGTCGTTCCGGCAGTAGATCGCATAGACGTAGAAGCGACCCGGCGTGCCCGGCTGAAACCGGGGAGGCGCGCCGGCACACACCGGATCCGCATTGAGATTGTTGGCCGGATCGAACACCAGGACGAGCCGGTAGTCGGGGCTCGCCGGTGGAATTGGGCGGTCGTACGTGAAGGTGAGCGCCGGGCGGGGCTTGGCGCGCTGCATCGCAGGCAGCAGGTCGCGCGCCACCTTGCCGGGATCGACCCCGGGAAAGGCATCGCCCGCGAGGATCACCGGGAACGATTTGCCGTCGGTCGCGGCGAAGAAGTCGCGATAATCATATTGCGGCGCATAGTAGACGCCGCCGATCGTGGCGGCGACCGCGAGGGCTGGCAGGGCGAGGAGACCCGCGAGCACGGCGCCGATCCTGGTGGTGAGGCGCATCCATAACTCCTGTGGACTGGACGCCAAACTAGGGTCGTGATCTTCGACACAGCAAATCAGGCCTTCGTGAGCGGCCCTGGCCATGGTTCCGGGGTTTTCGATTCTTTGCGTTCATGCCACACAAGAAGCTGAAATCTTCTGGAGGACAGCTCAATGGCATCGCCGCTTTTCGACCTTACCGGCAAGGTCGCCGTCGTCACCGGCTCGAGCAAGGGCATCGGCAAGTCGATCGCCCTGCATCTCGCGCTGCAGGGCGCCAAGGTCGTGGTCTCGAGCCGCAAGGCGCCGGCCTGCGAGGAAGCGGCGGCGGAGATCAAGGCGGCCGGCGGCGAAGCCATCGTCATTCCCTGCAACATCTCCGACAAGGAGCAGTGCCAGAAGCTGATCGCCGAGACCAACAAGCAACTCGGGCCGGTCGATATCCTGGTCTGCAACGCGGCCTCGAACCCCTATTACGGGCCGAACGAGAAGCTCCCCGACGACGTGTTCATGAAAGTGATGCACAACAACATCCTGTCGAGCATGTGGTTGATCAACTTCTGCCTGCCCGACATGCGCGCCAAGAAGGACGGCTCGATCATCATCGTCTCCTCGATCGGCGGCGTGCGCGGCACACCGGTGATCGGCGCCTACGGCATCTCCAAGGCCGCCGACATGCAGCTGGCGCGCAACCTCGCGGTCGAATACGGCAAGGACAATATTCGCGTGAACACGATCGCCCCCGGGCTGGTGAAGACCGACTTCGCCAAGGCGCTGTGGGACGATCCCAAGTATCTCGCCGTCCGCCTCAAGGGCGCGCCGCTCGGCCGGATCGGCGAGCCGGACGATATCGGCGGCATTGCGGTGATGCTGGCCGGTAAGGCCGGCGCCTTCATCACCGGCCAGACCATCATCGCCGATGCCGGCGTGACCATCGGCAGCGGCGGGTAACCGCGCCGTCCGGAATCGCGGGAGGGCTGGGGATGAGCCTCTACCAGGTCCAGAAGCTGATCTATCAGCTCAACCGCGATCCGCGCACGCGGCAGCGCTACGCCGAGGAGCGCGACGCCGTGCTCGGCGACTACGACCTCACGCCGGAGGAGATCGGCGCGCTGGAGAAGCCCGACATCGGGCTTCTCTATGTGCTCGGCGTCAACGGCCAGCTCCTGATGCACTTTGCGGCGCTGCACCGCATTGAGTGGACCGACTATCTCGAGCGCATGCGGCAGGGGCTGAAGGAGTACGGCCCGGTGCGCGAGGGCGTGTATGCCGCCACCGGCTATGAGGGCGTCGAGGCGCACGATTCGCGCCTCAAGGCCGAACGGGAGACGCGCTGATGCCCCTGGTCTATTGCGGCGCCTGCAGCCACGCCCCCGGCATGACCGGCCGCGCCGAGCGCGCCGACACCCAGACGCGCCAGGCACTGGAGAGCGCGTTCCGCCGCATGGGCGACGATATCCGCGCCACCCGGCCCGACGCGCTGGTGGTCATCGCGGCCGAGCATTTCGCGAACTTCTTCATGAACAACATGCCGGCCTTCGCCATTGGCATGGCCGACAGCTACGAGGGCCCGATCGAGGACGAAGCGTTCCTGCGTATCAAGCGCACGACCGTATCGGGCAACAAGGACCTGTCGCGCCGGCTGATCGAGAACGTGATGCAGACGGTCGACGTGGCCTACGCGGAGGAATGGAAGTTCGATCACGGCATCTCGGTGCCGCTGCACTTCCTGACGCCCGACTACGACCTGCCGATCGTCCCGGCCAACATCAACTGCCAGGGCCCGCCGCTCGCCCCGCTGGCCCGCGCCTGGGCGTTCGGCGAGGCGCTCCGGCGAGCCGCCGATTCGGTTCCCGAGCGCATCGCGCTGATCGGCACCGGCGGCCTCTCGCACTGGCCGGCCACGCCGGACTCGGGGAAGATCAACCAGAAATGGGACCAGGAATTCCTGCGCCGTTGGACGGCGAATGACCGCGAGTCACTGCTTTCCTACACCGACGCCGAAACCTATCGCGAAGCGGGGCAGGGCGGCTTCGAGATCAGAACGTTCATTGCCGCAGCGGCGGCGGCGAAGGGGGCTCAGGGAACCGTCGACTTCTGCGAGCCGGTCCCGATCTTCGCGGTCAGCTGCACGCTCGGCAGCTTTCAGCTCCCCGTTGCCTGACCTGAACGGCTACGGCTTCTTCTTGAACGTCACGACCAGAACGTCGCGATAGGCGGGCACGGCGGGGTTCTCCGGCTCGACCGGCGTGACGCCGTGGTAGCAGCGGGAGTCGTCGACCAGAGCTGCATCGAGCGGATCGGTGAGGGTAAAGCTGCCCAGGGCGCGCTTGTCGAGATCGTGCACCGTGGTGGTGCCGCTCGCGATATTGCGGCGATTGATCAGCAGCACGAGCACATAGTCCACGCCGTCGCGATGCAGGCCCTCGGGGGTCGGCTTGCCGGCCTCGCCGGTCTTGGCCTCGATGCGGAACTGATGGATCTCGATGTGCCACTTGGCTGCCGCGGGCGCGAGGCGGCCGAACAGGGCGCGGCAATATTCGAGGATGGTGCGCATCGATGCGCCGTCGCCGATCTCGTCCCTGACCGGCTTGAACCAGCGCTCGATGCCGCCATTCAGGTTGTTGTAGTCGAGGCCCTGATAGTGCGGCTGATGGGGCCCACGCACGATGGCACCCTGGCGCTCGGCCGCATAGACGCCGAAGCGGCGCTTCCGGTAGCGGCCGCCATCACCCATGTAGGTGTCGACTTCGAGATCGTTCCAGCTCTCGGCGAAAGCCGGCCAGTCGGCAAGCGACCCGAACCGGGCGAGGGCCGTCCGCATGTCGGAGGCTTCGACGAAGGCATAACCCGCCCGCTCGACGGCGGCGCGGATGCCTGATGCGTTCTGCAGGCCGGTACCGATTTCACTCATGTCGGTTACCTTAGCATTACGGCGCCATCATTCCGCATCTGAGGCGCATGAAGGTTTCTAGGGATTGGCCCAGCGATTGCAGAGCGCGCTCCGTCACCGCTGCCCTGCCGCCTCCGCGGCTCATGGAGATTCATACATGTTGCGACGCAAGCTCCTCGCTACCGCTGCCGCTTCCTTTGCCGCCCCCGCCATCGTCTCGCGCGCGTCGCTTGGGCAGAACCTCCGCAAGGTGAAGATGGGCTCGGCCTTCACCACCACGACCAACGCCGCCTTCCTGATGCCGGCGCTGCTCAAGCCCGAAGGCATCGACCTCGAGCTGGTCATGTTTCCCTCGCTGGTGCAGCGCATGCAGGCCGTTGCCTCGGGCGACGTCGATATCGGCAATGGCGGCCTCTCGGCCACCATGCAGGTCGCGACCAAGGGCTTCCCGATGCAGGTGCTGGCCAATGGCTGCGATGGCGGCTGGATGGTGCTGGCCCAGCCGTCGATCAAGAGCTTCCAGGATCTCGTCGGCAAGAAGATCGCCGTGCAGAATGGTTCGATCGGCTTGGTGTCGCTGAACTGGAAGCTGAAGCAGGAAGGCGTCTTCGGAAAGGTCGAGATGGCCTTCATGGACAATCAGGACCAGCCGATCCCGTTGATGCGCGGCGACGTCGCCGCCATCTGCGTGTTCGAACCCTACGCGGCGCTCGCCGAAGTCAACGGCTGGGGCAAGCGCCTGTGGGTGCCGTACGATTCCCCCATGGGCAAGACCAACCTGGGCTTCGTGGCTTCCTCGGCCTTCGTGAAGAAGGATCCCGACCTGACCAAGAAGATGGTGCAGGCGCATGTGAAGGCGACCAAGGAGATGGCGGCCAATCCGTCGATCGCCATCGAGACCACCATCAAGCAGTTCAAGATGACCAAGGAAGTGGCCGAGCTCTCGACCAAGAACCTGTTCTTCAGCGCCGACTCCGGCCCCGCCTTCGTCAGCGGTCTCAAGTCGCTCGCGAAGATGATGATCGACGACAAGATGCTGGAGAAGGAACCCGACTGGGATAATTTCCTGAATCTCGGTTTCGTCTGATGCCGTTCCGACGGGCGCTGGGGCTGCTGCCCCTGGCGCTGCTGCTGCTCGCCTGGGAACTGGCGGTGCAGGCCAAGGTCTATCCGCCTGTCCTGTTGCCGCCGCCCGCCAAGGTCCTGATGGTGTTCGTCGACGATTGGGACACGGTGCTCGGCAATGCGCTGGCCAGCATCAGCCGCGTGGCCGTGGGCATTTCGCTCGCCTTCCTGTTCGCGGTGCCGCTGGGGCTGATGATCGGCCGCTACCGTCTGCTCGATACGATGACGGACTGGTCGATCCAGATCTTCCGCTCGATCCCGCCGATCGCGCTCATCCCGATGGCGCTGCTGTTTCTCGGCATCGGCGACAAGCCGGCCATCGCGCTGATCTTCCTGGCGGGTACCTGGCCACTGTTGATCAACACGATCTTCGGCGTGCGCGGCATCGAGCGGACACTCATCAAGGTGGCGCGGGCGGCGCGCGCCAGCGAGTTCCTGGTGATGAAGGACATCATCCTGCCGGCTTCGCTGCCGGCGATCTTCACCGGCCTTCGCCTGGCGGTCGGCGGCGGCTGGCTGACCGTGGTCACGGCCGAGATGATCGCGGTGAAGTCGGGGCTGGGCTACATGATCCTGAATGCCCAGCTCACCTTCCGCTCCGACCTCATCATCGCGGGCATCATCGTGATCGGCGCGATCGGCCTGCTGGCCGACCAGGCGGTGCGCATGGTCCGCGCCCATGTCTGCCGCTGGCAGGAGGGCCTCACGGCGTCGCCCGAATGAGCAAGTTCCTCGAATGCATCGGCGTCGGGAAGATCTATCCCGGCAAGACCGAGCCGGTGGAGGCGCTGCGCGGCATCGACTTCGCCTGCGATGCCGGCGACTTCGTCTGCCTGCTGGGCCGCTCGGGCTGCGGCAAGTCCACGCTGCTGCAGATGGTGGCGGGGCTCGAGAAGCCGACCGCGGGGCAGATCGTGATCGCCAATCGCGAACTCGACGGCCCGTCTCCGGAGGCCGCCATCGTCTTCCAGGATCATGGCCTCTTCCCGTGGATGACGGTGCAGAAGAACGTCGAGTTCAACATGAAGGCGCGCGGCACGCCCGCCGCCGAGCGGCGCGCGACGGCGACGCAGTTCATCGAGATGACCAGTCTCACGGGCTTCGCCGACCGTTATCCGCATGAACTTTCGGGCGGCATGCGCCAGAGGGTCGGCATCGCGCGGGCGCTGACGACGCGGCCGAAGGCGCTGCTCATGGACGAGCCGTTCGGTGCGCTCGATGCCCAGACGCGCGGCAAGCTGCAGGACGAGGTGCTGCAGATCTGGGAGAAGCAGCGCACGACGGTGCTGTTCGTCACGCACTCGATCGACGAGGCCTTGCTGCTGGCCGATCGCATCCTCGTGTTCAGCCCGCGGCCGGGCCGCATAGCGGCTGACATCAAGGTGGATTTGCCACGGCCGCGTACGTCACAATCGCCGGAATTCGTTGCCCTGGCCCGCGAGCTGCGCGGGCTGGTCGGCGCCGACAGGGAGATCGACTGATGTCTTATGCGACGACTGATGATGGCGTGAAGCTCTACTTCGAGGAGACGGGAGCGGGCGCGCCCATCGTGTTCGTGCACGAGTTCGCCGCGGACCATCGCTCCTGGGAGATGCAGATGCGCCATTTCGGCCAGCGCTATCGCTGCATCACCTACGGTGCGCGCGGCTATCCGCCGTCCGACGTGCCGGAGAAGCCCGAGAGCTACAGCCAGAATCGCGCCACCGACGACATCGCGGCGGTGATGGACCATCTGAAGATCGAGAAGGCGCACGTCGTCGGCCTCTCGATGGGCGGCTTCGCCAGCCTGCATTTCGGGTTCCGCCATCCGACGCGGGCGCGCTCGCTGGTCGTCGCCGGCGTCGGCTATGGCGCGGAGAAGCACGAGACGGCGAAGTTCAAAGCCGAGGTCGGCATCGTGGCCAAGTCGCTTACCGAGGAGGGCATGGCGGCCTTCGCGGAGAAGTACGCCTACGGCCCGACGCGCGTTCAGTTCGAGAACAAGGACCCGCGCGGATTCGCCGAGTTCAAGAAGGCGCTGGCCGAGCATTCGGCGCTGGGCTCGGCCAATACCCAGCTCGGCTGCCAGGGCGAGCGGCCTTCGCTCTATGACCTGGTCGACAAGATGCGCGCGATGACGGTGCCGACCCTGGTGCTGACCGGCGACGAGGACTGGCCCTGCCTTGCCCCCTCGATGCTGATGAAGCGCGAGATCCCGTCAGCGGCGCTGGCGGTGATGCCGAACTGCGGGCACACGATCAATCTCGAGGACCCCGACCAGTTCAACCGCATCGTCGGCGACTTCATCGCCCAGGTCGAAGCCGGCCGCTGGCCCAAGCGTGACCCGCGTGCCGTCTCGGGATCGATCACGGGGATGAAGTCTTAAGGGGGAAAGACGAAAGGTCCTTCGCTTCGCTCAGGATGACAGCTTTGGAGGGATTGGCGCACTGCGCTACTTCCAGCCCCGTTGTCATCCTGAGCGCAGCGAAGGACCCTTCTGTTTCGACCTACGCGGTCAAGCCACCGTCACAGACAAACTCCGACCCCGTTGAGAAGGTCGACTCGTCCGAGAGCAGGAACAGGATCATGTGGGCCACCTCGTCGGCCTGGCCGAGGCGGCCGAGCGGGTGGAGTTCTTCCAGCGCCTGTCGGCCGGTCATGTTGCCGACGTTGCCGTCGAGCCTCGGCGCGATCATCGGCGTGTCGATGTAGCCCGGGTGCACGGAATTGCAGCGGATGTTGTACTTCTGCTGCGCACAGTGGAGCGCAACGTTCTTGGTGAGCGTGCGCACCGCGCCCTTGGAGGCGCAGTAGGCCATGGCGTAGGACGCGCCCCGCAGGCCCAGGACCGAGGAGATATTGACGATCGAGCCGCCGCCCGACTCCTTCATCGCCGGGATGGCGTGCTTGCAGCCGAGGAACGTGCCCAGCGAGTTGATGTCGTTGACGCGGCGGTACTCCGCCAGGGTGCAGTCCTCGATCGAGTTGCGCACGCCGACGCCGGCCGCGTTCAGCAGTCCGTGCAGCGAACCGAACTTCTCGACGGAGGCCGCAACGGCGGCCTGCCAGCTCTCTTCCTGAACGACGTCGAGCGGCACGAAGTGCGCCGCGTCGCCCAGCTCGGCCGCCAGAGCACGGCCCTTGGCTTCGTCGCGGTCGGCCAGCACGGCCTTGCCGCCCTCGCGCACGATCATGCGCGCTGTCGCCGCACCAATGCCCGACGCGCCGCCGCTCAGCAGGACGACCTTGTTCTCAAGACGGGGCAAGGAGCGACCTCCTCATGAGTCCGGCGGTCACGCCGCCGTCGGAAGTGAACTCCGCGCCGGTTACGAAGGAAGAGCGGTCCGAGGCCAGCCACAGCACGAGTTCGCCGAGATCCTGGGGCTCGGCCATGCGGCCGATCGGATGGCGGGAGCCCAGGAAGGCCTTGCCCTGTTCGTGGCCGACAGCCTGCCACAACGGGTTGAAGATCGCCGTGTCGACGCCGCCGGGATGCACGGAGTTGCAGCGGATGCCGTATTTCTGTTCGGCGCAGTAGAGCGCCACGCTCTTGCTCAGCAGCCGCACCGCGCCCTTGCTGGCGGTGTAGGCCGTGGGGCCGGCGCCGCCGACCAGGCCGGCGATCGAGGAGATGTTGACGATCGAGCCCCCGGGGGCCGTCTTGCCCGCGCCGAGATTCTTCATGCCCTGGATCGCATACTTGCAGCCGAGGAACACGCCCTCGGAGTTGATCGCCTGGACCCGCTGCCAGTTCTCGACGGTCGTGGTCTCCGGATTGCCGGGACCGCCGGAGACGCCGGCATTGTTGACCATGATGTCGAGCCGCCCTTCGCGCTCGAGGATGTCTGCCAGCAGGGACTGCCAGGACTCCTCCAATGCGACGTCATGCGTCACGAAGCGGCCGACCTGCGTCTCTTTCGAGCCCTCGGCGACGTCAGCCACGATTACGGCGGCACCCGCTGCGGCGAGCAGGGCGGCCGAGGCGGCGCCGATGCCCGAACCGCCGCCGGTGACGACCGCCACTCTCCCGGAAAGTTCATCGCTCATTGCGACGCGATCATAGCCGCTCGACACGCAGTGCGTTAGCCTCTCGTTGAGGAGGATCGCATGGTGAAGTTGACGCAGGTTCTTGGACTGATGGGAGTGCCGCTCGCGCTGGCGGCATGCACGCAGACTGCGGGCGGTCCGCCGCCGGGCATGACGGCGGCGCAGGGCGCGGCCTACTGCACCAAGCTCACGACGGTCTACAGCGAATATGTCGCCGGCCTCAGCACATCGATGGGCGGCGTCGGCAGAGGCGGCGGCCAGTCCGACATTGATGCCCGCGTCGCGGTCGCCCAGTGCCAGGAGGGCAATACCGCTGCGGGCATTCCGGTGCTGCAGCGCGAGCTGCGCAACAACAAGGTCGAGGTTCCGCCCCCGTGAGCGCCCATCGTCACTTGGTCCGGCTTTCCGGACTGATGCTTCTGCCGCTGCTCGCGGCGGCGTGCACGCAGACAGCGGGTGGTCCGCCGCCGGGTATGACGGCGGCGCAGGCCGCCGCCTACTGCACCAAGCTCAGCTGGGCCTACGGCGAGTATGTCGCGAGCGGCATGGGCGACAGCGCGGGCGACAACGACGACACCAACGCAGACATCAATGCGCGCGTGGCGATCGCCCAATGCCACGAGGGCCAGACCGGCGCTGCCATTCCGGTGCTGCAGCAGGAGCTCCGCCGCAACAAGGTGCCGGTGCCGCCGGTCTAGCCAGCTCGTCGCCTCGACCGCAGCGCCGAAGGCGCGAAGTGGAGAGACGACGAAAGACTTCTCATGTTGCGCAAGGACAAGAAAAACCCGGACGGTCGCCCGTCCGGGTTTCGTGTCTGTGGCAGGCGCCGAGGGCTAGAAGCCCAGGCCTTCCTTGATGACCACCCAGCGGCCGTTCTTGACCTGCTGCACCTGGGTGATGGTGTTCGCGAGGTGGTTGGTCTTTGAGAACTTGCTGGGCGGCGAGCTGAAGATGTCGAGGTACGGGTCGCCCGACTCGAGGGCGTCCAGCATCTTCTGGCCCGTCAGGTCCTTGCCCGCGAGCTTGGCATAGTGCGCGAACGTCATGACGGCGTTGTAGCCGATGACGGACTGCGTGTTGGCGTCGGTGCCGAACATCTTCTTGTAGGCCTCGACCCAGTCCTTGACCTTGCCCTTGGCCGTGTCGGCATAGGGCGTCTCGAAAGCGCCGGCGGCGTAGAAGCCCTCGACCACGTCCTTGCCGAGCGAGATGGTGTCGGGAATGTTGGTCGGCGTCGCGCCGAGGAAGGTGACGTCCCAGCCGAGCTTCTTGGCCTCGGCGATGGCGCCGATCGTCTCGCGCAGGATGGTGCCGAGCACGACCAGGTCGCAGCCATCGGACTTCATCTTGGCGATCTGGGCGCTGAAGTCGGAGGCGCCGCGCTTGTAGGTCGTGACAGACGCGGGCTTCAGCTTCATGACGTCAAGCTGCTGGGTGAAGCCGTCGAGCACGTTCTTGCCGTACTCGTCATCCTGGTACATCAGGCAGGGCTTCGTGGGCTTCTTCCACTCGACCATGTACTTCACGGCCGCGCGGGTGCTCTCGACATAGGGCAGCAGGTTGCTGAACTTCAGCCGTTCCTGCGGCTTTCCGGCGTCGAACTTGTAGGTGAATTCGGCGGCGGTCAGCGGGAAGAGCTGGAGCACGCCGGCGTCGAACAGGATGTCCTGCGCGGCGATCACCGGCGCGGAGCCCATGCCGCCGATCATGGCGAACACCTTGTCCTTCTCGATCATCTTCTGGCTGGCGAGCACGGCCTTCTTCGGGTCGTAGGCACTGTCCTCGATGATCAGTCTCAGCTTGCGGCCGTTGATCCCGCCCGCCGCGTTGATTTCCTCGACGGCGAGTTTCATGCCGTTGGCGACGGGGACGCCCCAGGTCTTGATGGGGCCGGAGAGATCCTGATGCGTGCCGATCACAATTTCGGTCGGCGTGATGCCCTGGTTGGTAACCTTGGTCTGCGCGAGAGCCGGCATGGCCGCCAGCGTCGTCGTGCAGGCAAGCGTCACCGCGAATGCCTTGAGATGCATTGTTCGTTTCCTCCACTGCTGCGCTCTTTGCTTCTCAGGCGGGCGGCGCGCACGACCCGCTCCGTCATCGCTTTGCGCGACTTGTGCGGAATTAGACCAGTTTCGCAGAGATTATGCACGGCGAAACGGAGGATTCCGTATTGCAAAAGAAAAGGCCCGGGACTGGCCCGGGCCTTTTCCATCGAGGAGGAGTTGCGTCAGTTCTTGAGGTCGCGCTTCAGGACGACCCAGCGCCCGTCCTTGACCTGCTGCAGCAGGTAGACGGTGGCCGAGAGATGCTCCGTTGGAGAGAACTTCACCGGCGGCGAGTTGAAGATGTCCTGGAAGACATCGCCGGACTCCATGGCGGCCAGGAACTTCGCGCCGGTCAGGTCCTTGCCCGCCAGCTTGGCATAGTGGGCGAAGGTCATGACCTCGTTGTAGCCCAGCGCCGACTGGGTGTTCGGCTCCATGTTGTAGAGCTTGTAATAGGCCTCGGCCCACTCCTTGGCCTTGCCGGTCGAGGTGTCGCGATAGGGGATTTCCATGCCGCCCACGGCATAGAAGCCTTCCGTCACTTCCTTGCCGAGCGCCGGGACCTCGACGACGTTGGCCGCGGTGCTGCCGAAGTAGACCGGCGAGAAGCCGATCTTGCGGCCCTCGGCCATGACGCCGACCGTCTCGCGCACGATGGTGCCGAGCACGACGAGATCGCAGCCGTCCGACTTCATCTTGGCGACCTGCGAGGAGAAGTCCGAGGCGCCGCGCTTGTAGCTGGTCGTCGAGGCGACGGTGAGCTTGGCGTCCTTGACGGCCTGATTGAAGCCGTCGAGCACGTTCTTGCCGAACTCGTCGTCCTGATAGATCACGCAGGGCTTCTTGCTGCCCTTTTCCTGCATCAGGTGGCGGGCGCCGGCGCGCACGCTCTCGGTGTAGGGCGGCACGTTGTTGAACTTCAGCCGGTCCTGCGGGTTCTTCGGGTCCATCTTGTAGGTGAACTCGGCCGACGTGACCGGGAACAGCTGCGGGATGCCGGCCTCGAGCAGGATGTCCTGCGCGGCGAGCACGGTCGGCGAGCCGAGCGGCGCCAGCATGGCGAAGATCTTGTCCTTCTCGACCAGCTTCTGGGTCGCGAGGACGGCGCGCTTGGGATCGTAGCCCACATCCTCGACGATCAGCTTCAGCTTGCGTCCGTTGATGCCACCCGCCGCGTTGACCTCGTCGATGGCCATCTTCATGCCGTTGGTGACGGGAACGCCCCACGACTTGATCGGGCCCGAGAGATCCTGGTGCGTGCCGAGCACGATCTCGGTGGGCGTGATGCCCTGATTGGTAACCTTGGTCTGCTGCGCCAGCGCGGGCAGGGCGCCGAGGCCGAACACGCCGCCCAGCAGGGCGGCCTTTACGCAAAACGAACGCATCACTTCGATTTCCTCCAGGTTGTTTACTTGTTCCCCGTTTCGTGACCTCGAACCGCCCCGGCTCAGGCAGCCTGGGGCCGGTACATCGCGTCGATCTGTTCCTTGTACTTGCTGTTCACGAACGACCGCTTGAGCTTCATGGTCGGCGTCAGCTCCTCGTCCTCGGGCGTGAGCTGCTGCTCGATCAGGAAGAAGCGCTTGATCGTCTCGACCCGGGCGAAGTTGGCGTTGACCCTCTCGATCTCCGACCAGATCAGGTCCTGCACTTCCTTGGCGCGGCACAGGCTGGTGTAGTTCGTGAAGGGCACGTCGATGTCCTGGGCGAACTTCTCGACCGTCTCGCGCTCGATCATGACGAGGCAGGTGAGGTAGGCGCGCTTGTCGCCGATCACGACGGCGTCGCTGATATAGGGCGACGCCTTGAGCAGGTTCTCGATCTCCGAGGGCGTGATATTCTTGCCGCCGGCCGTGATGATGATGTCCTTCATCCGGTCGGTGATCTTGACGTAGCCTTCCTCGTCGATCAGGCCGACGTCGCCGGTGTGCAGCCAGCCATCCTTGTCGACCGTCTCGGCGGTCTTCTCGGGCTGGTTCAGGTAGCCCATGAACACCATGTCGCCCTTGATCAGGATCTCGCCGAGCGGCGAGATCGCGACCTGGCCGTAGGGCACGGACTTTCCGACGGTGCCGAGCTTGATGGCGTTCGCCGGCATCGCCGTCGCCAGCCCGCAGTTCTCCGTCTGGCCGTAGACCTCGTACATGTCGAGACCGAGCGCCAGATACCAGCGGATGAGTTCGGGCGAGATCGGTGCTGCACCGGTGAACAGCCAGCGGCAGCGGTCGAGGCCGATCATGCGCCGGATGTTCTTCAGCACCAGCCAGTAGGCGGCCTGGAAGTGCAGCTTCTCGAGAATGGTGGGCTCGCGCCGTGCCAGCCGCGCGTCGGCGATGGCGAGGCCGGCCGAGATCGCGCGCCGGTAGGCCCATTGCTGCAGCGGCGTGGCGTCCTTCAGCGCGATCGTGATGCCGGCGTAGAACTTCTCCCAGACGCGGGGCACCGCGCCGAACAGGGTGGGCTGCACCTCGCGGATATTGTCGGGCACCGTCTCGGGGCTCTCGGCGAAGTTGCTGCAGACGCCGGTCGCGACCGAGTAGTAGCTGCCGGCAATGCGCTCGGCGACATGGCAGAGGGGCAGGAAGGCCAGTCGCTCGTCGCCCTCGTACCAGGAGAGCGACAGTTCGGGATGCATGCAGTTCTGCATCGTGTAGACCACGTTGCGATGGCTGTGCATGGCGCCCTTGGGCGGCCCCGTGGTGCCCGAGGTGTAGACCAGGATGGCGAGATCGTCCGGCGTGCGCGAGGCGGCCAGCTCCTCGAACAGCGCCTCCTTGCCCTGGCCGTAGTTGCGCCCCGACGCCATGAACTCGTCCAGCGAGACGACCATCGGATCGTCGAAGGTGCGCAGGCCCTCCATGTCGAACACCACGATCTTGCGCAAGCTGGGGCAGCGCTCGCGCACGTCGAGCGCCTTGTCGAGCTGCTCGTCATCCTCGACGAACAGGACCGAGGTCTTCGAATCGTTGAGCAGATACTCGACCTGCTTGGCCGAGTCGGTGGGGTAGATGCCCGAGGAGACGCCGCCCGCGCACAGGATGCCGAAGTCGGCGTAGTTCCACTCCGGCACGGTGTTGGCCAGCACAGAGGCCACGTCGCCCGGCCGAAAGCCGATCTCGTGCAGGGCGAAGGTGACGGATTTCGACCGCTCCAGCCACTGGGTCCACGAGATGGCGTTCCAGATGCCGTAGAGCTTCTCGCGCATCGCCGGCTTGTCGCCGCGCGTCCGGCAGGACAGCAGGAAGCTCTTGGGCAGGGTCTCGGCAACCGTCAGCGTCGCTTTGGTGGGCATGGTTTCCTCGTTCCCGTCAGCGCCAGTTCTTCTTTTTCTTCCAGCGGCGTTCGCCGCGGGCACTCTCTTCCTTGGCGCCGAGATAGAATTCCTGGATGTCCTTGCTGCCCATCAGCCGCTCGCAGGTGTCGTCCATCACGACGCGGCCGACTTCGAGCACGTAGCCATAGTGGGCCGTCTCGAGCGCCATCTTGGCGTTCTGCTCGACCAGCAGGATCGACGTGCCTTCCTCGGCATTGACCCGGCGGATGATGCTGAAGATCTCCTTCACCAGCAGCGGCGAGAGGCCGAGCGAGGGCTCGTCGAGCAGCAGCAGCTTCGGCCGATTCATCAGCGCGCGGCTGATCGCCAGCATCTGCTGCTCGCCGCCGGACAGCGAGCCGGCCGGCTGGTCGATGCGCTCCTTGAGGCGCGGGAAGTAGACGAAGACCTTTTCCAGGTCGCGGGCGACGCCGTCGCGGTCCTTGCGCAGGAAGGCGCCCATCGCGAGGTTCTCGCGCACCGACAGGAACGGGAAGACCTCGCGGCCTTCCGGCACGTGGCTGAGGCCCAACCGCACGATCTTGTCGGCATCCATGCGCTGGATCGCCTTGCCCTCGAACTCGATCGTGCCCTTGAGCGGGTCGAGCACGCCGGAAATGGTCTTGAGGATGGTCGTTTTGCCGGCGCCGTTGGCGCCCAGCACGGTGATGATCTTGCCGCGCGGCACGGCGAGGCTGACGCCGCGGATCGCCATGATCGGGCCGTAGTAGCTCTCGATGTTGGAGACCTTGAGGATCGGGTCGTCGCTCATGTCCGCTCCTCTCAGGCGCCGAGATAGGCGGCGATGACGTCGGGATGCGCCTGCACCTCGGCGGGCGTACCGGAGGCCAGCACCTTGCCGTAGTTCAGCGCCAGCACGCGGTCCGACACGCGGTTCACCAGGGTCATGTCGTGCTCGACCATCAGCACCGTGACGCCGAGCTCGGTGCGGATGTCGCGGATCCAGAACGACATGTCGTCGGTCTCCTCGACGTTGAGGCCGGAGGAGGGCTCGTCCAGCAGGATCAGCTTCGGCTCCGAACAGAGGGCGCGGGCAACCTCGACCACCTTGCGCACCCCGTAGGGCAGGCCGGCGATCAGCTTGTCGCGATAGGCCTGGAGGTCGAGGAACTCGATCACCTCCTCGACCTTGCGGCGGTGCTCCTTCTCGGCCCGGCGGACCGACGGCAGGAACAGGATTTCCTGCCAGAGCTGCGTGGTGGCGTGGCAATGCCGGCCGACCAGCAGATTGGCCAGCATCGAGGCATTCTCGAACAGTTCGATGTTCTGGAAGGTGCGGGCGATGCCGAGCTTGGCGATCTGGTGCGCCGGCACCTCGGTGATGTCGCGGCCCTCGAAGAACAGCTTTCCCGAAGTCGGATCGTAGAGCCGCGAGATCAGGTTGAAGATCGAGGTCTTGCCGGCACCGTTGGGGCCGATGATGGTGAAGATCTCGCCCTTCTCGACGCTGAAGCTCACGCTGTCGACCGCCTTGAGGCCGCCGAACTGCAGCGAGATGCCGTCGACCGTGAAGAAGCTCATCGGTTGCGCTCCGACTTCACGTAGGTCTTCTGGCGCTTGAAGGTGGCCTTCTTGTAGAGCGGGAACAGCTGGAAGAAGAGCTTCACCTTGAGCCAGCGCCCGTAGAGGCCGTAGGGCTCGAACAGGATGAACATCATGATGATCAGCCCGTAGATCGCGCCCTTGAGGCCCGCCGCCGAGCCGATCGCCGACATGGTGTCGCGCAGCTTGCCCGCGGCGTCGGGCGCCATGCCGAGCGTCGTGGCGAGGCTGGCACCCAGCACCGGCACGTCGTCCTTCAGGGCCGTCAGGAAGGGATCGACCATGACGATGAAGATCGCGCCCAGCACCGCGCCATGCACCCCGAAGGCGCCGCCGATGATGATCACCATGATGAACTCGATCGAGAGCAGGAGGGTGAACATCTCGGGCGAGATGAAGGACATCTTGTGGGCGAACAGCACGCCCGCCATGCCGGTGAGGGCGGCGCTGATGGCGAAGGACTTCACCTTGTAGCCGGCGAGGTCGATGCCCATGCTCTTGGCCGCCGTCTCGGAATCGCGGATGGCGATGAAGGCGCGGCCGGTGGGCGAGCGCAGCAGGTTCAGCGCCAGCAGGATCGATCCCACCAGCACCAGCAGGCAGAGGAAGTAGAAGGCGTCGCCGTCGCGCGGCACCGGCTGGCCGAGGAAGTCGAGCGTGCGGACCCGCATGCCCTCGTTGCCGTGGGTCACCGATTCCCAGCGCGCCAGGATCTCCTCGACGATGAAGGCGAAGGCGATGGTGGCGATCACCAGGTAGATGCCGCTGAGGCGCAGGGCGGGGAAGCCGACCATGGCACCCACCGCGCCGGTGATGATGGCCGCCGCCGGGAAATAGACGATGAAGGATAGGCCCTGGCTCTGCAGGAAGCCGGCGGTATAGGCACCGATCGCCAGGAAGGCGGCGTGGCCCAGCGAGGCCTGGCCGGTGAAGCCGGTGAGGATGATCAGCGCCACGCCGACGATAGCGTAGATGAAGACGAAGACGATCTGGCTCTGCAGGTAGCTGCCGACGAGGTAGGGGAAGGCGATCAGGGCCGCCAGCAGCACGCCGTAGGACCACCAGTAGCCGCTGTGCTTCAGCAGGCGGATGTCCTGGTTGTAGTCTGTCTTGAAGACGAAACGCATGGGCTCAGACCTTCTTGCGCATGCTGGGGCCGAACAGCCCATGCGGCCGGACCAGCAGGACGATCAGCAGCACGACGTAGGGGGCGACGTCCTTCCAGCCCTGCGGCAGGTAGAAGCCGGCCAGCGTCTCGATGACGCCAATGATCAGGCCACCGATGACCGCACCGGGGATCGAGCCGAAGCCGCCCAGCACTGCCGCCGGGAAGGCCTTCAGGCCCAGTGCAAGGCCGACATTGGAATGGATGAAGGTGATCG
The DNA here is from genome assembly GCF_965279625.1 of Reyranella sp. Lineage (GTDB taxonomy): Bacteria > Pseudomonadota > Alphaproteobacteria > Reyranellales > Reyranellaceae > Reyranella. The sequence goes on along the minus strand of NZ_OZ257251.1, from coordinate 1,252,491 downwards.
GCGCCAGCAGCACGCCGGCGGTCGCCGCCACCGCGGCGCTGATCGCCCAGATCAGTGAGACCACCCGCTTGACCGGGATGCCCATGTAATAGGCGGCCAGCATGTTCTCGGACGTGGCGCGCATGGCGGTGCCCATCCGCGTGTAGTTGAAGAAGGCGTAGAGCACCGCGCACAGGATGACGGTGGCCACGATCACCGACAGCTTGTCGTGGGCGATCACCAGGTCGCCCAGCTTGAAAACGCCGGTCGAGAAGGGGGTCTCGATCTTGAGGTCGTCCGTGCCCCAGATCATGCCGGCGACCGAGCGCAGGAAGTATCCGAGCCCGATCGTGGCCATGACGATGGAGAATTGCGGATAGCCCAGGATCGGCCGGATCAGGATGCGTTCGGTCGCCATGCCGAACACCGCCATGCCGCAGACGGCGAACAGGAAGCCCAGCCAGTAGTCGAGGCCGATCAGGCCGATGAAGGTGAAGACGAAGAAGCCGCCCAGCATCATCAGGTCGCCCTGGGCGAAGTTCACGACTTCCGTCGCCTTGTAGATGAGGACGAAGCCCAGTGCGATGAGGCCGTAAACACAGCCGAGCGCGATACCGCTCACCAGCTGCTGGATGAAGTCGAGCATTCCCTAACCCTGTAAACCGGCCGTTTGGTGGCTTCGCGTTTAACGTGAATCATAAGACATGGCGGCCCTGCGGAGAGTCAATGGATTTTCAACGGGCGCGCTGTACTGTTGGCCGATCGAACGCTCGTTACCGGAGAATTCCATGTCGCTCGCCGAGCAGGCCATCCTGTCGAGCCGGCCGCCGTCGCCCTTCTACACCGAGGAGCATGAGGCGTTCCGGAACACCGTCCGGCGCTTCGTCGATCGCGAGCTCATGCCTCATGTCGACCAGTGGGACGAGGCCGAAGAATTCCCGCGCGAGCTGTATCGCAAGGCGTCGGCCGCGGGCCTGCTGCAGCTCGGCTTCCCCGAAGAGTATGGCGGCGTCCCCACGGACCCCTTCTTCGGCATCGTCAAGGCCGAGGAGATGGCGCGCCACGGCAGCGGCGGTCTCAACGCCAGCCTCAACAGCCACACGATCGGCGCCCCGCCGATCGCCGCGCTCGGTCCGAAGTGGATGAAGCGCAAGGTGCTGCCCGAGGTCCTGGCCGGCGAGAAGATCAGCGCTCTGGCCATCACCGAACCCAGCGGTGGCTCCGACGTCGCCAACCTCAGGACCACCGCGCGGCGCGAGGGCGACCACTATGTCGTCAACGGCTCCAAGATGTTCATCACCTCGGGCATGCGCGCCGACTACTACACCGTCGCGGTCCGCACCGGCGGGCCGGGGGCGGGGGGCGTCTCCCTGCTGCTGATCGAGCGTGACCGGGACGGCTTCGCGCGCACCAAGCTGAAGAAGATGGGCTGGTGGGCGTCCGACACGGCCCAGCTCTTCTTCGAGAATGTGAAGGTCCCGGTGGAGAACCTGATCGGCGAGGAGAATCGCGGTTTCATCGGCATCATGCTGAACTTCAACTCCGAGAGGCTGGGCATGGCGGCCGGCGCCTGCGGCTACGCCAGGGTCTGCCTCGACGAGGCCATCGCCTATGCCCGAGAGCGCCACACCTTCGGCAAGCCGCTGATCGCAAACCAGGTCGTGCGTCACCGGCTGGTCGACATGGCGATGCGCATCAACGCCGTGAAGTCGACGCTCGAACTGCTGGCCTGGCGGGTCGGACAGGGCGAGAAGCCGGTGGCCGAGATCTGCATGCTGAAGAACCTCGCGACGTCCACGATGGAGTATTGCGCCAACGAGGCGATGCAGATATTCGGCGGCGCCGGCTACCTGCGCGGCGCCAAGGTCGAGCGCATCTATCGCGAGACCAAGGTCATGTCGATCGGTGGCGGCTCGACCGAGATCATGAAGGATCTCGCCGCCCGCCAGATGGGGTTTTAGATGGAAAAGGACGCGCGCATCGCGCTCTTCCAGCAATGGTTCTCAGACAACATCCCGCACAACAAGGCCTTGGGCCTGAAGGTGATCGGCGCCTCGCGCGGGTTCGCCTCGATGCAGCTCGATTGGCGTGAGGAGCTGGTCGGCAATCCCGAGACCGGCGTGCTGGCGGGCGGTCCGCTCACCGCCATGCTCGATGGCTGCTGCGGCATGTCGGTGGCGACCATGCTGAAGGCACCGGAGCCCTTCGCGACACTCGACCTGCGCATCGACTATGTGCGGCCGGCCGAGCCCGGCAAGCCGGTGATCGCCGAGGCCGAGTGCTATCGCATCACGCGGTCGGTCGCCTTCACCCGCGCCTTCGCCCATCACGGCGATGCCAAGGACCCGATCGCGGCCGCCGCCGGCACCTTCATGCTGGGCACCAAGGGCAAGGCGACCCGGCCGCCGCTGGGAGACAAGCCATGAGCGCGCTGCTCAGCCGCCTCGCCGAAGCGCGCAAGGAAGGCAATGTCGCCCGCCTGGCCGAGGCCATCCCCTATGCGCGGTGGATGCAGATCGCCCCCGAGAACGGCACGGGCGAGCTGCTGACCCGCATGCGTTATCACCCGGAGCTGATCGGTAACACCTTCCTGCCGGCGATCCATGGCGGCACGCTGGGTGCGATGCTCGAGATGGCGGCGATCTTCCATCTCCTGTGGGAGACGGAGACCGAGACGGTGCCAAAGATCGTGAACATCACCGTCGACTACCTGCGCTCGGCCCGCCCGGTCGACGTGATCGCCTGCGCCAAGGTGACGAAGCAGGGCCGGCGCATGGTCAACGTCTTCGCCGAGGCCTGGCAGGAAGACCGGTCGAGACCCGTCGCCACCGCCAATGCCCACTTCCTGGTCACGTCCGACGCCGACGCCCCGCCGTCGCTTTAGTAGGTCACCCCAGCGGATGGCTCAGGTCGACGCCGTACTGCTTGGCGTTGCGCGCCATGTAGTGATCCCGGCCGTGGACGGGCTCGCCGCGAACGGCGGCGTCGACCATGTCGACGAAGCTATGCCAGCCCATCGCGTTCAGCTTGACGAACGATTCCAGCACCGGGAGGTGCTCCAGCGTCAGTAGGGTGCCCTCGATGGTGGCTGCCAACGTCAGGATGACGTAGGATTCGGGGTAGGGCGAGGTCGCGTCACCCGGATTGTACACATTCCATGTGTAGGCAAGCCGACCCGGCGGTTGCCATTGCGTGACCACCCCGCGGATATGGCCGCCCATCAGCGAGACGGCGCCCCCCACCCTCGGCTCGATGCTGCCCTCGCCGTACCAGCCGGGCAGGCGGCCGGGGTCGGCCAGGAAACTCCAAGCCTGCGGTGGCGGGCCGGGAAGATGCCGCTCGAAGCGCACCATATGCGCATGGGTGAATTGCGCGCCGTCGCTCATGGACTTTCCTGCCTCTTGCCTTAAAGAAAACGCCGCACATGGATTACGAATCGCTCAAAACCCCGGCCGACGACGTCGTTCGTGACGACGCCAGCTTCGAGGCCTACCGGCTTCCAGGCGACTTGATCGATTCACAACACCCGATAATCGTGGCCTACGCAAGGCGCGTGGCCGGGGACGGCAGTGACCGGGACAAGGCACTGCGCCTGTACTACGCCGTGCGCGACGAGCTGCGCTACGATCCCTACAACACGCCAATGAAGCGCGAGGCCTATCGCGCCAGCACCACCGTGGCGGCGGGGCACGGCTACTGCGTCAACAAGGCGGGCGTCATGGCCGCGGTCTGCCGCGCCGTCGGGATTCCCGCCCGGCTGGGCTATGCCGACGTGCGCAATCACATGACGACACAGCGACTGTCCGAGCTGATGGGCAGCGACGTCTTCTACTATCACGGCTACACCGACGTCTGGTTGGAGGGTCGCTGGGTCAAAGCGACGCCGGCCTTCAACCGGGAACTCACCGACAAATTCGGCCTGAAGCCGCTGGATTGGGATGCGGTGGGCGATTCGATCTATCATCCGTTCGATCTCAGCGGCCGCCGACACATGGAATATCTCGCCTACCGCGGTGTCTTCGCCGACATCCCGTTCGACGAGATCCGCGGCGCCTTCCGCCATTACTACCCGAGGATGACGAAGGCCCAGGAAGAGATGGCGCTGGGCGGGGATTTCGGCGCGGAGGGTGCAGCAGAGGCAACGGGCGGGGCGAAGAGCAAGTGAACCTGACACCGCGGTCGCCCGCTTACATCGCGCTGCTGGTGGCGCTGGGCAGTTTCGGCCCCCTCACCATGAGCATCTACACGCCGGTGATGCCGTCGGTCGGCCACGAGCTGCTGGCGACGCCGGACAACGTGAAGCTGACGCTCACCACCTACATGCTGGGCTTTGCGGTGGGGCAGCTCTTCTACGGCCCGCTCAGCGACCGCTATGGGCGGCGACCGATCCTGCTGGGCGGCCTTCTGTTCTTTACGATCACCAGCTTCGCCTGCGCCTTCGCGCCGTCGATCGGCGGGCTGATCGGGTTGCGCATCCTGCAGGGGCTTGGCGCGGCATCCGGCTCGGTGCTCGGCCGGGCGCTGACGCGCGACGCCTACACGTTCAAGGAGATGCCTCTGGTCATGAGCTGGATATCGCTCGGACAGAACATCGCGCCGTCGCTGGCGCCGACGATCGGCGGCTTCCTCGGCGAATGGGCGAGCTGGCGGGCGACGTTCTGGTTCGTGGGCGGCTTCGGCGCGATCCTTTTCCTGGTGACCTTGGCGGGCTTGCGCGAGACCAACAAGTTCCGCAGCGAGCGCATCGACATTTCGAGCCTGTTGCGCGGCTCGGGCGAAATGCTCCGCGACCGCCGCTTCCTCGGCCACATCCTGCCGCTGGGTTTCGCCTTCGCGCTGAACTTCGGGATGCTGGCGGGCGTCCCGTTCATCCTGCAGGAGAGCATGGGCTTCAGCCCGCGCGAGTTCGGCCTGATCGTTCTTCTGTCGGTCGGCGGATTCACGCTGGGCACTTTCGTGAACAACCGTCTGGTCGGACGCGTCGCGCCCGTCGACATCATCATGTTCTCGGGCTGGTTTCACGTGGCGGCACTGGTCGGCATGGCGGCGCTTTCGCTGTCCGGCATCGTCACCTGGTGGGCCATCGTCGGCCCGCACATGTTGCTGAGCTTCGGCACCGGCATGATCGTGGCCAATGCCAATGCCGGTGCCGTGGGTCTCTATCCGCGTCTCGCCGGCACGGCTTCGTCGCTCGCCGGCCTTGCGCAGATGGGCATGGGCGCCATGGGTACGGTCGCGGTCGCGGCCCTGACCGTGGTCGGCAGTCGCTACATCGCGATGCCCATGGTGATCGGGCTCACGCCGTTTGCAATCGCGACGGTGCTGAGCGCCCGACTGTTGCGCGGTGAGCCGCGGGCCCCGAAACTGGATCGTTAGAAGAGGGAGAGAAAAGACTATGGCGAACATGTTGAAGGACAAGGTCGTGCTGGTGACCGGCGCGGGCGGCGGCATCGGCCGCGAGATGGCGCTGCTGGCGGCCAAGGAAGGCGCCAAGGTCGTGGTCAACGATCTCGGCGGCGCGGTCGACGGCGAGGGCAGCGGCAGCGCGACGGCGGCCGAGAAGGTCTGCGAAGAAATCAAGGCGGCCGGCGGCCACGCCGTCCCCAACGGCGACAGCGTGTCCGATCCTGCCGGCGCAGAGCGCATGGTCAAGGCGGCCGTGGAGAATTTCGGCCGCATCGACGGCGTCATCAACAATGCCGGCATCCTGCGCGACCGCATCTTCCATCGCATGAGCCACATGGACTGGAAGATGGTCATCGACGTCCATCTCAACGGCTCGTTCAACACCAGCCGCGCGGCCGCCAACTACTTCAAGGAGCAGAAGTCCGGCGCCTTCGTGCACTTCACCTCGACCTCAGGCCTCGTCGGCAACTTCGGCCAGGCCAATTACTCGGCGGCCAAGATGGGCATCATCGGCCTGTCGCGCTCGATCGCCCTCGACATGGCGGCGTTCAACGTCCGCTCGAACTGCATCTCGCCGTTCGCCTGGACGCGCATGATCGGCACCATCCCCGCCGACACCGAGGCCCAGAAGGCGCGCCTGGAGCGTTCGAAGAAGATGACCCCGGCCAAGATCGCACCGATGGCGGTATATCTGCTGTCGGACTCGGCGCAGGAGCAGGGCATCAGCTCGCAGATCTTCGGCGTGCGCATGAACGAGATCATGCTGTTCAACGCCAACCGTCCGGTACGGTCCGTGCATAACTCCGAAGGCTGGACCCTGGAGGACATCGCCGAGCACGCGGTGCCGTCGATGAAGCCCTATTTCACCGACCTGAAGCGCTCGCCCGAGTACTTCACCTGGGATCCGATCTAAGTCCCAAGAGCCAATAGCCCCTCATCCCGGGAAGGCGACCTCTTCCCGGGTGAGGGTCGACAACCGGAGTGAGAGACATGGCCGCCGAGCTGAAGAACGAGCCCAAGATCGACCCCAAGGAGATCCTGGAGGGCATCGTCGAGTGGATCGAGATCGAGAGCCCGAGCCACGACGGCAAGGCGGTCAATGTCATGGTCGACAAGGTCGAGGGCCAGTTCCGCGACCTCGGCCTCGACCTCAAGCGAACCCCGGGACGTGACGGCTTCGGCGACATTCTCGAGGCCAGGACGCCGGCCGACTGGAGCACGGGCGAAGGCAAGGGCATCCTGATCCTCGCCCATCTCGACACGGTGCATCCGATCGGGATGAAGGAAAAGGACCTGAAGATCCGCCAGGAAGGCGACAGCGTCTACGGTCCCGGGATCTACGACATGAAGGCGGGCGGCTACATCGCCTATTACGCGCTGCGCCACCTTATTCGTCAGGGCAAGCGCACCAAGCTGCCCGTAACCTTCCTGTTCATTCCCGAGGAAGAAGTCGGCAGCCCGACTTCTCGCGCCAGCATCGAAGAGGCGGCCAAGGGACACAAATACGCGCTGGTGATGGAGCCGGGCCGCGACGGCGACAAGGTCGTGACCTCGCGCAAGGGCGTCGGGCGTTTCACGCTTAAAGTGAAGGGCCGTGCCGCCCATGCGGGTGTCCGTCATGAGGACGGCCGCAGCGCCATCCTGGAGATGGCCCGACAGATCGTGCGCATCGAGGAGAAGACCGACTATGCCCGCGGCATCACCTGCAACGTCGGCCTGATCCGTGGCGGCTCGGGCGTCAACGTGACACCGGCCGAATGCTCGATCGACGTCGACCTGCGCGTGCCCAGCATGCAGCTCGCCGAGGAGATGACGCACTGGTTCCTGAACCTCGAGCCGATCGGCAAGGAGGTCGAGCTTACGGTCGAAGGCGGCATGAACCGGCCGCCCTACCAGAAGGATGCCGGCATCACCGATCTCTTCCAGAAGGCGCAGGCGATCTATCGCGAGATCGGCAAGGAACTGAACGACGTGCCGCTGACCGGGGGCGGCAGCGACGGCAATTTTACGGCAGCCCTCGGCATCCCGACGCTCGACGGGCTGGGCGCCGACGGCAAGGGCGCCCACGCCATCACCGAGCAGATCTACTACTCGTCGCTGCAGCCGCGCACTTATCTCTGCGCGCGCCTGCTGGAAACGCTGGACTAGGCACGTCCTGCCGCTGTCGCCCTGAGGAGCGCAGCGAAGGACCTCCCATCGCGGTCAGACGTGTGCGCAGCGGATGGGAGACCCTTCGCTGCGCTCCTCAGGATGACAAGAGAGGCTGAGGCCGTTGCTGCGGCTCAGTAGGCCGCCGTGAAGCGCTTGTGCAGGTGCTTGGGCTTCTCGATTTCGTTCAGGATGGCGACCGCGAAGTCTTCCCGGCTGATGGCGCTCTGGCCTTCCTTGTCCTCGAGCAGGTGATCCTTGCCGAGGCGGAATTTGCCGGTGCGGTCCCCGGGCTGGATCGAAGCGGGGGGCGAGATCGCCGTCCAGTCGAGATCCTTGGCCTTGCGCACCTCTTCCAGCGCCAGCGATGCCGGCTTCGAGGTCGGGGGCTGAATGCCGCGATCGGCCATGTGATCGAGGTGGGTGCGCCCGTCGGCCCTCAACAGGCTGCCCGCGCCGACCACGAACAGGACGCGCTTCACACCGCTCTTGCGGACCGCCTCCAGCACGTGATGGACGCTGGCCTCGTTCCACTTCACCGAAGCCACGATGATGTCGTGGCCCTTGAGGATGGCGGACATCGAGACGACGTCGGTCGTGCTGCCTTGCCGGATGGTCATGCCAGCGCGCGGCTTCAGCTTGGAGGCGTCGCGCGTGATGGCCGTGACGCTGTGCTTGCGGGCAAGCGCCTCGTCGAGGACGCGGCTGCCGATATTGCCGGTGGACCCGATCAGGGCGATGGCGGTCATTGCGGAATTCCCTTCATGAGGTCGCGCAGGGCCGTCACGGTCTCCGCCGGCGCCTCCTGCGGGACGTTGTGGCCGATGCGCGGCAGCATGCGCCGCTCATAAACGCTGGTGAACTTGTCGGATTGGCCGTCGCGGTCGGACGCAGGCCCGACGCCGTCGGCGGCGCCGTGGAGATTGATGGTGGGCACAGTGATCGCGGGTTGCTTCGCCAGTCGGGCCTCGAGCGGCTCGAGCGCGGGATCGCCCTTCGTGTAGCCGTAGCGATGCCGATAGGACTGGATCACCACGTCGACGAAATCCGGATTGTCGAACGAGGCCGCAGTCGCCTCGAACGTCGCGTCGTCGAATGTCCATTCCGGCGACCACAGGCTCCACAACAGCCTGCATACGTCGCGCCGGTTCTTGGTGAGCCCGGCGCGTCCGCGCTCGGTGTTGAAATAGTACTGGTACCAGAGGCGGTGCTCGGCGGCGGCGGCGGCGGGCTCGACCGAGGCCGCGATGTTCTGCAGGTTGTAGCCGGTGCAGCTCACGAGGCAGCGCACGCGCTCGGGCCACAGCGCCGACACGATGCAGGCCGCGCGACCGCCCCAATCGTAGCCGGCGAGGGCGGCCCGCTGGATACCGAGCGCGTCCATCAGCTGCAGCAGGTCGTGGCCCAGCGCGGCCTGTTCACCCGACCGCGGCGTTTCGGGCGACAGGAAGCGGGTGGGGCCATAGCCGCGCAGATAGGGAACCAGCACGCGATTGCCGTCGGCTGCCAGCGCCGGAGCCACCTCGTCGTAGGCGCGCACGTCGTAGGGGAAGCCATGCAGCAGGATCACGGGGGCGCCGTCGGCAGGCCCGTGTTCCTCGTAGGTGACGTCGAGAACGTCGGTGCGGATGGATTTGCGGTGCATATGCTGAACATATAGCGGCCTCCGGGCGCCGTTGACAGCCGCGCGTGCCGCGACCAGCCTCGAAGAATGAGCCGGATCGGCGAATTCCTCACCCTGGAGCAGGCGCGCAGGCTCGGCGCCAAGTCGAACCTCGTCGGCGGGTTGCTCGTCCTGCATGCCTGGGCGCTGATCGCGGGCAGCATGATGCTGTTCGCCTGGTGGCCCAACCCTTTCACCTTCCTGCTCGGTGTCATGGTGATCGGCGGACGCCAGCTCGGCCTCGCCATCCTGATGCACGATGCCGCCCATGGGCTGCTGTTCGCCGATCGTCGCCTGAACGACCGGGTGGGAAGCTGGTTCTGCGCCTTCCCGGTGTTTACCAGCCTTGCGCTCTACCGGCCGTATCACCTGCAGCATCATCGGTTCACCCAGCAAGCCGGGGATCCCGACCTTGGCCTGTCCCAGGCCTTCCCGACCAGCCGGACCAGTTTGCGACGCAAGATCGTGCGGGATCTTACGGGGCAGACGGCGTTCCTCCGGCGCGGGGAGCAAATCCGCCGGGCGCTCGGTCCCGCAGATGCGCCGCTTGCCTCGCAGCTTTGGACTCTTTGGGCCAGGGAAAAAGGTTCGCTGGTCGCCAATCTCGTCGTGTTCGCCGGTCTATCGGCCGCCGGCTACTGGTGGCTCTACCCCACGATGTGGCTTCTGCCGCTCGCCACCTGGTACCAGCTCGTGAGCCGCATCCGGAACATCGCCGAGCACGCCGTCGTGCCGGACAACGACGATCCGTTGCGCAACACGCGAACCACGTACGCCAATCCGCTGATGCGGCTGCTGGTGGCGCCCTATTGGGTGAACTACCACCTCGAGCATCACCTGTTCCTGTTCGTTCCCTGCTGGCGCCTGCCGCAAGCGCATCGCGCGTTGCTGGAGGCGGGCCGCGGCCCGTCGATGGAACTGAAGCCGGGTTATCTCGCCGTCCTGAAGGCCGCGACGTCGGGGGCATTACCCAACGGGCGCGGTCGTGGCGAACGGGGCGCGCAGCACATTTGAGTTCCTCCTGCCGTGTCAGGTGGAGGGCAAAAGAAAAGGCGGTCCGTGGGACCGCCTTTTCGATTGGTGCTTGCCTCGACCGCTTACTGGGCCGGGCAGGCGTAGATGTTCATTTCGGGGCCGAGGTCGTACGGCGGCGGCACCTGCGAGAGGGCCGTGACCTTCGGGTCCATCGCCCAGTCGAAGGCACGCTTGCCGCGGGAGCAGAATTCCTTGTCGGTCGGTGCGCGCTGCGCCGTGCGGTTGGCGACTTCGGTCACGAACACGTCGGTGTTGAAGCGCTTGCGGCTGGCGATCTGCGAGAGCGAGCGGGCATTGGTCGCGAACTCGGCGCGGAACTTGCCGACGAAGTCGGCATAGACCTTCTCGTAGGCGCGGGCTCCGCCAGGACCCTGGCACTGCAGTGTCACGACCTGCAATTCCTGCTGCACCATGCGGGAGCGCACGATCTCAAGGTCGGCTGCATTGTAGCAGATGGCCCGGGTCTGAGCCGCGGGAGGCGACGGCGGAACGGGCGCCTGGTAGTCGGCCGCCGGCGGCTTCACGGGCGCAGCCGCTGTCTTGGATTCGCCGAGCGTGCAGGCGCCCAAGGCGAGGACACTCCCCGCAAGAATTGCCGCCTGTGTAAGCCTCTTGAACATCCGTAAACTCCAAACGCCGTTGGCCGGAAACCGCCAGCGGGTACAACAGTTAGCCGCCCGTTTCAAACGCTAATACCAATTGCGGGACCAGATGCGCCTATTTCCCTCAATTCTCAACGTAAAGCTTTGGTGAGCGCGCGATCGAAGATCTCGAGACCCAGGTCTATTTCGGCCTCCTCGACGGTGAGGGGCGGTGCAATGCGGAAAATCCCGAAGCCGCCGCGCACCGTGCTGGTCATCATCCCCAATTCCAGGCAATTCTGCGCAACCTGCTGGGCGAGTTCAGGGTCAGGCTGGCGCGAGCGCCGGTCCTTCACGAGGTCCAGCCCGAGCAGGAGCCCGCGCCCTCGTATGTCACCGATGCACTCGTGGCGCTGCTGCAGCGCCTGCAGACCGGCCTTCAACCGGGGGCCGAGAGTTGCCGCGCGCTCCGTGAAACGATCGCGGAGAATGACCTCTATGACCTTCCGGCCGACGGCGGCGGGCAGGGGATCGGAGGCATGCGTCGTGTAGAACAGGAAGCCGCGCTCGGCGGCGACATCCTCGATTTCCGGCGTCGTCAGCATGGCGGCCAGGGGCAGGCCGGCGCCCAGGGTCTTGGAGAGGGTGAGATAATCCGGCACCACGCCGCCCGCTCACAGGCGAAGAGGGTGCCGGTGCGGCCGAGACCGGTCTGTGCCTCGTCGAAGATCAGGTGCATGTCGCGCTCGCGGCATTTGGCGGCCAGCTCCGCCATCCAGCCTTCGGGCGGCTCCAGCACGCAGCCCGAGCTCAGGATCGGCTCGACGATGCAGGCGGCCAGCGCGCCTCTCGACTGCCGGTCCACGAGTTCGAAGCCGAAATCGAGTTCGCCAATATAATGCCGTGCCACCTCGACGATCTCGCGATGGCTGTGGCCCAGTATGGCGCTCATCCGGCCCGAGGTGAAATCGAGGATTTTTCAGCCGTCGGCGTCTGTGAAATAGTTTCCCGCCGCGCTCTCGGCGATGAGCGGCGCGAAGGCGCCGCCATAACGGACCAGATGGGCGTTGGCCCTTGCCCAGAAGTCGGGATCTCTGTTGCGGCTCATGCGGCCTCCAGCGCGGCCTTGACCAGGGGCATGCGGTCGTTGCCGAAGAACATGTCGTTGCCGACGAAGATCGTCGGGCTGCCGAAGCCGCCGCGCGCGATCAGCTCGTCGGTATTGGCGCGCAGGCGCGCCTTGCAAGCCTCGCTCTCGATGCCGGCGAAGAAGCGCTGGCGCTCGATGCCAGCCTTCAAGGCGATGTCGGCCAGGACATCCTCCTTCGCGAGGTCACGATCCTCGCCCCAATAGGCCTCGAAGGCGGCCGTGGCGTAGGGCGCGAGCTTGCCCTCGTCGAGCGCCACGAAGGCGCCGCGCATGCATTTCACGCTGTTCACGGGGAAGACCGTCGGCGGGAACTTGATGGCGAGCCCGTAGAGCCGGGCCCAGTCCTGCATGTCCTTCTGGCTGTAGGCCTGCTTCAAGGGGTTGGGCTTCGCGCGGTTCTCGTAGACCGTCTGGTTGACGGCATTGAACACCCCGCCCACGAGGATCGGCTTCCAGATGATCTCGGCTGCCGCTTCTCTCGCCAGGGGCTGGATCGCGTGAAACGCCAGATAGGTCCACGGGCTCGAGCAATCGAAGTAGAAGTCCAGAGTTAGCGCCATTTCGTCCCTCCGCCGCCGGTTGCCTTGTCGTTGCCACAGCTGGCGCGTATCTTGCAAATCCATGACGGTACCGGCTGGCCAGTGTAGAGAAATGGGCCCTAAAAAGATTGCCATCGTCGTGCATCAGGAGCACTCGCGGCCCGGACGGGTTGGCGCACTGCTCGAGAAGCGCGGTTTCGAACTCCATCGACTGTGCCCCAACCTGGGGTGCAATCTGCCCGAAGACATGTCCGACTATGCGGGCGTGGTGGTCTTCGGCGGTCCCATGTCGGCCAACGATTGCGGCACCCTGGCCGGCATCAAGTGCGAACTCGAGTGGATCCCCAAGGTCGTCGATGCCGGCGTTCCCTTTCTCGGACTGTGCCTGGGCGCCCAGCTCCTGACGCGGGCGGCCGGCGGCCGGGTCGCCCCGCATCCCGAGGGCGTGGTCGAGATCGGCTATGTCGACGTCGAGCCGACGGAAGCGGGCCGCGCCTGGTTCAGGTCCCCGATGAAGGTCTATCAGTGGCACCGCGAGGGCATGACCATCCCGGATTGCTGCGAGCTGCTGGCGACCAACGAGCGCTATCCCGTGCAGGGCTTCCGCTGCGGTCCCAACGCTTTCGGCTTCCAGTTCCATCCCGAGGTGACGCTCGAGATGAAGACCATCTGGACGTTGAAGGCTGCCGAACGCCTGAAGATGCCGGGCGCGCAACAGCGTGGTGTCCACCTGTCCATGCATGCCCTCTACGATCCGCCGCTCGACCGCTGGATCAACGGCTTCCTCGATCGCTGGCTCGCCACCGATCAGCGGATCGCGCCGGTGTCGAAGGAAGTTCCCGTGCTCCGGACCGAGGTCGCCGCCGCCGCCGACTAGCCCCGCGATGGTCCTGCGCCCGGCCTTGGGCTAGTGTCTCCGCCAATCAAGAGGAGACGCTGAATGTTATCGGGTGCGCTGATCTTCGTGCTGGCCGTCGTCCTCGTGGCGCTGGTGCTGATCTTCGCGGGCGTCAAGACGGTGACGCAGGGCACGAACTGGACGGTCGAGCGGTTCGGCCGCTACACGCGCACGCTGGCCCCCGGCCTGCATTTCATCGTGCCTTTCATCGACACGATCGGCCGCAAGATGAACATGCAGGAGAATGTCTTCGACATTCCGGCGCAGAAGGTGATCACCAAGGACAATGCCACCGTGCAGGTCGATGCCGTGGCCTTTTATCAGGTGGTGGACGCCGCCCGCGCCGCCTACGAGGTCCAGAACCTCCATCAGGCCATCACCAACCTCGTGCTGACCAACATCCGCTCGGTCATGGGCAACATGGCGCTCGACGAGGCTCTGTCGAAGCGCAACGACATCAACAACACGCTGCTCGCGGTCATCGACCAGGCAACCGGCCCCTGGGGCGTCAAGGTGCTGCGCATCGAGGTCAAGGACATCGCCCCGCCCGAGGATATCGTGGTGGCGATGGGCCGTCAGATGAAGGCCGAGCGCGAGAAGCGGGCGACGATCCTCGAGGCCGAGGGCATTCGCGAGTCCAGCATACAGCGCGCGGAAGGCGAGAAGCAGTCGGCGATCCTTACCGCCGAGGGCCGCCGGGAAGCAGCCTTTCGCGACGCCGAGGCGCGCGAGCGCATGGCCGAGGCGGAGGCCAAGGCGACCTCGGTCGTGGCCGAGGCGATCGCCGGCAACGGCGTGCAGGCGACCAATTACTTCCTCGGTACCAAATACGTCGAGGCGCTGGCGAAGATGGGCTCCAGTCCCAATGCCAAGGTGTTCTTCCTGCCCGTCGAGGCGGCGGGAGTCATGGCCTCGATCGCCGGCATCGGAGAACTCGCCAAGGAGGCGCAGGCGAGGGGTGTCGAGGCGACCGGGTCGCGGCCTCGCGGCTCCGTTCCCACCGCGGGCTAGCCGGCGATGTTCAAGATCGTCTTCTGGTATTGGTGGGCGGTCGCAGCCGTGCTGCTCGTCTTCGAGATGATGCTGCCCGGCGTGGTCTTTCTCTTCCTCGCCATCGGGGCGGCGGCCGCGGGCCTGTTCCTGCTGGTCGTGTCCGATCTGTCGATCGAGCTTCAGCTCCTGACCTTCGCGGTGATCTCCGTCGTGGCCGCCATCGGTCTGCGCCGGACGCTGCGTCGCCTGCAGCACGCGGACAATCCGGCGACATCGACGCTCAATGCCCGCGGCGAGGCGCTGGTCGGCCGGATCATCGTGCTCGACGAACCCATCCTGAACGGTCGCGGCCGCGTCATCCTGGGAGACGGAAGCTGGAGCGTCACCGGTCCCGACATGTTCAAGGGCGCGAAGGTGCGCGTGAAATCGGTGAGCGGCACCGAACTTGCCGTGGAGCCGGCGCCCTGAAGCGCCGGTCCCTGCTGGCGCTCCCGGCCCTGCTCGCGCCGCTGGCTGGCCACGCGCAAACGCCTTATCCGACCAGGACGGTCCGCCTGATGGTTGGGGCCAGTGCGGGCGGCGGCACCGACATCGTGGCCCGCATGCTGGCGGATAAGCTCGCCGAATCGATGAAGGGCACCTTCGTCGTCGAGAACAAGCCGGGCGCCTCCAACACGATCGCCGCCGACCTCACGGCCAAGGCGTCGCCCGACGGCCATACCATTCTCGTCGCCACCAACACCGGGCAGGCGATCGCGCCGCATCTGCTCAAGCTCGGCTTCGATCCGATCAAGGACCTGATCCCGATCGGCCTCGTGGTGAGCGTGCCCAACGTCCTGGTGGTCGGCGCCTCGGTACCGGTGAATTCCGTGGCCGAGCTGATCGCCGCGATGAAAGCCCGGCCCGGCGAGTTCAAATATGCCTCGTCGGGTGTCGGCAGCACGCAGCATATCGCCGGCGAGGCCTTCGACATGGCGGCCGGCGTGAAGGGCATGCACGTGCCCTACAAGGGCAGCGCACAGGCGCATCTCGATATCATTGGCGGCAACGTGCAGATGATGTTCGACACGACCTCCTCGTCGATGGGCCAGATCAGGGCCGGCAAGTTCAAGCCGCTGGCCGTCACCTCGGCGCGTCGCAGCAGCGAACTGCCCGACGTGCCGACGCTCGGCGAGGCGGGGCTGCCCGGCTTCGACATGACGACCTGGTATGCCGTCTACGTGACCGCGGGCGCGCCGCCCGACGTGGTCGCCAGGCTGCAGGCCGAGCTGGCGCGTATCGTGGCGCTGCCCGACGTGCAGGCGAAGCTGCGTGGGCTTGGCGGCGAACCCGGCACGATGAGCGTGGAACAGTTCGCGCGCTACAATGCCCAGGAGTACGAGCGTTTCGGCCGCCTGATCCGCGAGGCCAATATCAAGCCGGAGTGACGCGTCTCCGACCTCCTTGTCAATTATTAACTGTTTGGTTAAGTATTGACCCGACCTGAGGAGGATCGCGATGGAACGGTCTTACGGCTGGGTGATCGTCGGTGCGGGCGCGCTGATGGGATGCGTGGCGATCGGGGCGCTGTTCTCGCTCGCGGTTTTCCTTCAGCCCATGTCGGAAGCGACAGGCTGGTCGCGCACCGGCATTTCCAGCGCCATGACGCTGGATTTCCTGACCATGGGCGTCGCGGCTTTCGGGTGGGGGGCGCTCAGCGACCGCTTCGGTCCGCGCATCGTCGTCCTGTCGGGTGCCGTCCTCCTGGGCCTTGGCCTGGCGCTGGCCAGCCGGGCCACCAGCCTGCTCGAATTCCAGCTCCTCTACGGCATCGTGGTCGGCATTGCCGCCGGTGCGGTGTTCGCGCCGATGATCGCGACCGTCACCGGCTGGTTCGACAGGCATCGCAGCCTTGCCGTCTCGCTGGTCTCGGCCGGCATGGGCGTGGCGCCGATGACCATCTCGCCCTTCGCGCAGTGGCTGATCTCCGCCTACGACTGGAGAACGGCACAACTCACCATCGCGATCGTCGCCTGGGTTCTCCTGGTGCCGGCGGCGCTGCTGGTCCGCCGTCCGCCTGAGACGACTGCCGCATCGCCCGGGATGGCGGCGGAAGGCGGGGAGGGGATGACCGTGGGGCGCGCGCTGCGTTCACCGCAGTTCATCGTGCTCTCGCTCACCTTCTTCTGCTGCTGCGCCGCGCATTCCGGGCCGATCTTCCACACGGTGAGCTACGCGCTCGCCTGCGGCCTGCCGGCCATGACGGCCGTCGCGATCTACAGCGTCGAAGGGTTGGCGGGCCTGGGCGGCCGTGTCCTGTTCGGCCTGCTGGGCGACCGGTTCGGCGCGCGCAGGGTCGTCGTCGCCGGGCTGATGCTTCAGGCGGTGGGGGCCGGCAGCTACTATTTCACGCGCGACGCGGGAGAGTTCTATGGCGTCGCCATCCTGTTCGGCATGGCCTATGGCGGGGTGATGCCGCTCTATGCCGTGCTGGCCCGCGAGTATTTTCCCCTGCGCATCATGGGAACGGTGTTCGGCGGCGCGGCAATGATCTCCAGTCTCGGCATGGCGCTGGGCCCGGCGGTCGGCGGCTGGATCTTCGATACCTTCCACGGCTACGGCTATCTCTACATCGCGTCGTTCGGCATGGGACTGGCGGCCGTCGCCATTGCCTTGGCTTTCCCGACGCCATCGTCCGCCCAGAGCGCCCCGCAAGCCCTGCCGGCATAGACCGAGAGGCCGTTGAAAAAGCCGCAGCCCTGGCAAATAAACGAAACAAACGAAATGAACGAAACAATCGAAGCCGGTGTCGCAGCCCTGGATCTTGTGTCGCGCCGACCGTTGACGGATCGATGTCTGTCGCGGGTGTTTCTGAAAACCTGTTTGAAGCCTGCTAAATCTGCGCAGGACGCGCAACGCAGGCACCTCTCTGCGAGTTGATCGGGTAACAGAACCCGGAGAATCCAATGAAAGTAGCCCTGACGGGCCTGACGGTCCTCGCGGTGGTTGGCGGCGCCGCTCATGCCCAGCCCCAGCGTTTCAACTCCGACTTCAGCACGATGCAGGAAGCTGGCCCTCCGGTCGCCGGGGGTGGCGGTGCGACAGCCGGTCCAAACTGGAAAAACCAGGCCAACTTGCCGATGCCGGGTTCCGAGGAGATCAGCGAAGTGCCGCGCAACCGCGAGTCCCCGCTTCTGGACACGCCGATTCCCGCGCGGCCAGCTGCGCCCCCGGCCAGCGCCCCGCCGGCACGCCCTCGCCAGTAGCTACAGGCAGTAGCTAGATGATGGCGTCGCCGTCCTTCAGGAAGGCTTCGAGGGCACGCTCGTGCGGCTCGAGATCGAGGCCCTGCGCGGCCACCCACTCGTCGTTGTAGTAGGTGTGGCCGTAGCGTTCGCCGGCGTCGCAGATCAGCGACACCAGAGAGCCCGTGCGGCCTTCGGCCTTCATGCGTGACGTGAGGATGCAGAGGGCCACGAAGTTGGTGCCGGTGGAGCCGCCGACCTTGCGGCCCAGCAGGCGCGACAGCACGCGCATGCCGGCCAGCGACTGGGCGTCGGGAACGCGCATCATGCGATCGATCATGTTGGGTAGGAACGACGGCTCGACCCTGGGGCGCCCGATCCCCTCGATGCGCGAGCCGCGCTCGCAGGTCGCCTGGAGGTTGCCCGTGGCGAAGGCTTCGAAGAAGGACGAGAACTCCGGATCGGCCACGCAGAGACGGGTGGCGTAGCGCATGTAGCGGATGTACCGGCCCAGCGTCGCCGTGGTGCCGCCGGTCCCGGCGCTCATGACGATCCAGGTCGGCACCGGGTGAGGTTCGCGGCTCATCTGCTCGAAGATCGATTCGGCGATATTGTTGTTGCCGCGCCAGTCGGTCGCCCGCTCGGCATAGGTGAACTGGTCGACGTAGACGCCGCGCAGCTCGGTCGCCAGCGCCTCGGCGGCGGCGTAGATCCCGCGACCGTCGGCTACCAGATGGCATTTCCCGTGCTGGCGTTCGATCTCCGCGATCTTTTCCGCCGAGGTCGATGCCGACATCACGGCATGGAAAGGCAGGCCCAGCAGACGGGCGAAGTAGGCCTCCGAAATCGCCGTCGAGCCCGAAGAGGCCTCGACGATCGGCGTGTCCTGGCGGATGCGGCCGTTGCAGATGCCGTACAGGAACAGAGAGCGGGCCAGCCGGTGCTTCAGGCTGCCGGTGGGATGGGTCGACTCGTCCTTGAGATAGACGTCGATCCCCTCGAGCACCGGCAGGTCGAGCCGCAAGAGGTGCGTGTCGGCCGACCGGCGCTGGTCGTTGCGGATCAGATCCAGGGCGCGGCGGGACCATTCGGCATCGTTGTGACGGGCAACCGCCTCGTCGAGAAGCTGCATATGCGTCATGGTCGCGCCCGCCGGTACCCGGTTCCCGACGTCAGCCGCCGATGATCTTCTTTTCGATCATGCAGTGGATGCCCTTGTTGCCGTCGACCGTCTGGGTGACGTGCAGGTCGGCCTGAAGGCTGCAGAGCATGTAGGCGTCCTCGGGCTTGAGGCCTGTCTTTGCGGTGATCAGCCGGATCATGTCGCGCAGGGCTTCCTTGGCGGCGTCGTCGAGGTCCTGGTCGAAGCCGTGGGTGATCCAGTGGGTCGCCGTCTCGGCGCGCGGATTGTTGAGTTTCATGCCCTTGTGCAGGGTGAACTTGAAGGTGCCGCTGAGGCTGGTCTCGAGCGCCGTCAGGTTGACCTCGCCGTCGCCCTGCACACCGTGGCCGTCGCCGGTCGAGAACAGGCCGCCGTCGGCGAAGACGGGGAAGTAGACCGTGGTGCCGACCCGGAAATGCTTGTTGTCGATGTTGCCGCCGAAGGCGCGGGGCTCGACCGAGCTGCACTGGCCCCATTCCGGCGGCGGGGCGACGCCCATGATGCCGAAGAACGGCTTGAGCTCGATCTCGGTGCCCCACGGCATGGTGCAGACGCCGCGGTTGGAATCGATCGGGATGTGGGTCAGGCGGAAGAAGGGGAAATCCTCGGGCAGCGTGCCCATCAGCGGCCGCTGCACGTTCCAGCCCCAGTTGGTGCGGAACTTGATGTCGAGCACTTCGACCGCCAGAACGTCGCCGCGCTCGGCGCCTTCGACATGAACCGGCCCGGTCAGAATGTGGCGGCCGATATGCGGCTTCAGCTTGGAGAGGATCTCGCGATGCTCGGGCAGCACGTTGTAAGGCTCGCCCGGCAGGATTTCGGCGGCGCCGGAGACGCAATGGATCGTGGCCGTGTCGCCCGACTTGATGCGAAGCTGCGGCGGGAGCTGGCTGTCGAAATAGCCCCAGTGGCAGGTCTCGGGCGAAGAATGCAGCTCGTGGTTGGCCATTTCGATCCTCAAATGTAGTGTCCTGCGCCCGAAGCACATACCGTGCCCGGGGAATCATCTCAAATCGGCCGAGAATGTCACCGTGAACTACCGCCACGGCTATCACGCCGGCAATTTTGCCGACCTGCTGAAGCACACCGCGCTCTGCGAACTGCTGCGCCTGCTGACGGCCAAGGACAAGAAGCTGTTCGTGCTCGACACCCATGCCGGGGCCGGTGGCTATGATCTCGCCGGATCGCAGGCGCGCCGCACGGGCGAGGCAGAGGCGGGCATCGGCCGCCTGATGGCCGAGAGCCGGACCGGGATGCCCGCTTCCGTCGTGCGCTATCTCGCGGCCGTGCAGGCCTACGCCCGCAAGTTCGGCCCCTCGGGGGGCGCTCTCCATCGATATCCCGGCTCACCACGACTGGTCCGGGCGGCCCTGCGGCCGGGCGACCGGTTTGTCGCCTGCGAGAAGCATCCTGAGGAGGCGCTGCTGCTGAAGCGCGAGTTCGCCGGCGACCGCGCGGTCGAGGTCCGGCAGGCTGACGGCTATCACGCGATCAAGTCGACGCTGCCGCCGGTCGAGCGCCGCGCCCTGGTGCTGATCGATCCGCCCTTCGAGGCGACCGACGAATTCGAAGTGCTGACGCGCGCCGTGCGGCACGGGCTGCGCCGCTTCGCCACCGGTTGCTACGCGATCTGGTATCCGATCAAGGACGAGGCGGCGGTCTCGTCCTTCGTCGCGTCCCTGGCGGAGGTGGAATACGTGCGCATGGAACTCGAACTGGGGCCGCGCGCTCCCGAGGGCAAGCTCGCGGCGTGCGGGCTCATCGTGATCAATCCGCCCTGGAAATTCGAAGAGGCGATGCGGGAGGCGCTGCCCTGGATCGCCGCCCGTCTCGGCGACGGGGCCAGGTCGAGCTTCTTCGTGTCGCCGAAGGGCGCGCCGACCCAGGCCTAGTCGAGCGATATCTCGCCGCTACTTCTTGCCGTTGCTGCTCTTCTCGGGCCGCCATCCCCAGGCTTCGTAGGCGGCTTCGAGGATCTTCGGGTCCAGCGCATGGTCGCCGATCTCGACGCCTTCGCCCAGCCTGTCAGCGATGATCCGCAGGCCCTTCAGACGGGCATGCATCTTCTCGTCGCTGGCAATGACGTGCCAGGGGGCATGCTCGGTGTCGGTGCGCTCCAGCATGTCGTCGTAGGCTTCGAGATACTGTTTGCGCTTGGCGATGTTGCGAAAATCCTCCAGTCCGATCTTGTAGTGCTTGCTGGGCTTGCTCAGCCGCTCGATCATCCGCCGCTTCTGCTCCTCGGCGCTCACATGCACGAGCAGCTTCACGATGCGGACGCCATCGTCGGCGAGCTGGCACTCGAATTCGTTGATCTCGCGGTAGGCGCGCTCCCAGGCCGACTTCTCGCAGAAGCCCTCGATCCTCTCCACCAGAACGCGGCCGTACCAGGTGCGGTCGAAGATGGCCCAGTTGCCGGGCGCCGGGAGCCGGTTCCAGAAGCGCCAGAGATAATGCCGGCCCTGCTCTTCGGGAGTCGGCGCGCCGATGCGCCAGACCTGCACCGACTTCGGCTCCAGTCCCGCCACCAGCCGTTCGATCAGGCCGCCTTTGCCGGCGGCGTCCCAGCCATCGAGGCAGATCAGCGCGCGGCCACCGGTTCGCAGATCGTGGATCTGAAGTTCGAGCAGCCGATCCTGTAATTTTTTGATCTGGCGTTCGTAACTTTGCTTGTCGATCGGACCGTCGATCATCTCGATCTTGTCCAGTCGTGGCCATTTGCCCATTCCGTCCTCCTGCCCGGATCGTGACAGCGGCGTGGCGTAGAGGCAATGCAGGGAGATTGACAGCGCTAACCGGCGCGACGACTAATCTTCGCCGATGGCCGAAACGGAACCCACAATTCGCTACACCGAGCACGCGGGGAAGCCCGTCGTGGAAGTCGGCGGGACCTGGACGGTGTTCAGCGTCCGCGGAATCCGCAAGAAGGCCGAGAGCGCCCTCGCGGCCGCCGGTACCCGCTCGAAGGATCGTCGAGCCGTCGATGCGACGGGCCTGGAGAGAGTCGACACGGCCGGGGCGCTCGAAATCCTGGAGCTCGCCGGGTGCGGCCCCGACGCCGAGGTGAAGACCCGGAGCGAGGCGCAGGCTGCCCTCTTCAAGGTGGTCCGCGAGAACATGTGCCAGGCCCAGCCGGACCGTAAGGTCAACTGGCTGGCGCACTGGCTGGAGGAGATCGGCCGCGGAACGATCGACTTCTACAAGCAGATCCTCAATCTCTGCTCTTTCTTCGGCGAAATCCTGGTGGTCGTCGTCGAAGCCATTCTGCAGCCCCGGCGCTTCCGGCCGAATGCCATCATCCAGCAGATGTACGAGGTCTGGATCAGAGCTCTCGTGATCGTCGGCGTGCTGTGCTTCCTGATCGGCGTGGTCATCGCCTACCAGGGCGTCCAGCAGCTTCGCCAGTTCGGCGCCGAGACCTTCACCGTCGAGGCGGTCGGTATCGGCATGTTCCGCGAACTGGGACCGCTCCTGACGGCGATCATCGTCGCCGGCCGCTCGGGCAGCGCCTTCACGGCCCAGATCGGCACGATGCAGGTCAACCAGGAGGTCGATGCCATGCGCACGATCGGCCTCAATCCGATCGAATGGCTGGTCCTGCCGCGCATCAGCGCCTTGCTGATCTCCATGCCGCTGCTGGCCTTCTGGGGCGACATGGCGGGCCTGCTGGGCGGCGCGGTGGCCTGCACCGTCTATCTCGACTTCACCTTCGTGCAGTTCTTCGACCGGCTGCGCGACACGGTCGGTGCCTGGCACTTCTACACCGGCATGATCAAGGCGCCGGTGTTCGGCATCGTGATCGCCACGATCGGCTGCTTCGAGGGGCTCCAGGTGCGCGGCAGCGCTGAGAGCGTGGGCCAGCTCACGACCAAGTCCGTCGTCGAATCGATCTTCTGCGTGATCGTGCTGGACGCGGTGTTCTCGATCATCTTCCTGCTCGCCGGCGTCTGATGGCCGAAGGCGCCAAGGTGGAAGGGGGGCAGATCGTCGATCACAGCGACGGCCGGGAGGTCGTCTTGCGCCTGCGGGGAATCCGAACACAGTTCGGCGACAAGGTGATCCACGACAATCTCGATTTCGACGTATTCCGAGGCGAGATTGTCGGTCTGGTCGGCGGATCCGGCACCGGCAAGTCGGTCCTTCTGCGGACCATCATCGGCCTGAACGAAGCGCGCGAGGGCACCATCGAGATGCTGGGGGTCGATACCAGCACCCTGCACGGCAAGGCCCAGCGCCAGATGCTGGCCCGTACCGGCGTCCAGTTCCAGGACGGTGCATTGTTCTCCTCGCTCACCGTCACGGAAAACATCATCGTTCCGATTCGCGAGCATGCAGAGCTGGAAGAACAGACGATGCGCGAGATCGCGGCGCTGAAAGTGGCTCTGGTCGGCCTTCCGGCCGACACCGGGGAGAAGAAGCCGTCTGAACTTTCAGGCGGCATGCGCAAACGCGCCAGCCTCGCCCGCGCGCTCGCTCTCGATCCGGAACTCTTGTTTCTTGACGAGCCCACGGCGGGCCTCGATCCGATCGGCGCCGCCCATTACGATGAACTCGTCAAGGGCCTCAGCCGGAACCTCGGGCTCACGGTTCTGATGGTCACGCACGACCTGGATAGCCTGAATGCAATTTGCGACCGCATTGCAGTCCTGCTCGACAAGCGCGTTGTGGTGGGTACGATGGCGGAATTGCTGGAATACGATCATCCCTGGGTCCGGGAATATTTCCACGGACCGAGAGGGCGCGCAGCGCGGCGGGAGCAGAAGTAGTACCGGATGGAAAGAAAATCGCCCTACGTGCTGATTGGCGCGGCGATGATCCTGTTCGTCGCCGCCCTTGCCGGATTCGTCATCTGGAAGCTGCGCGCAGGCGACCGCACATCGTACGCCTATTATGACATTCTCTTTTCGGGCGACGTACAGGGGCTGACCAACGATTCGCCGGTCTTCTACCGCGGTTTGCGCGTCGGCCGCGTGGTCAACATCCAGCTCACCTCCCGGGTCGATACGCAGCGTTCGACCGGTCGGGAGCGCCTGACGGAAAAGATCGAGGTCACGGTGGCGGTCGACTGGTCGATCGACATCCGCGACCGTTCCTATGCCGTCTTCGAGAAGCCGTTCATCGCCGGCTCGCCCTTCATCCAGATCGTGGGACGTCTCGACGTCGATCAGGTGAAGCCCAAGAAGAAGCTGGGTGATAAGCCTTACCCCGAGATTCGCGAGGGCGCCTCGTTCCTGCAGGCAACCTCGACCTCGGCGCAGGAGCTGCTGACCAAGGCCAGCACGACCGTGGACCGGCTGAACGACCTGTTGAGCCCGGACAATATCGGTGCGGTCACCGACACGCTGCGCAACCTCCAGACGGCGACCAACGCTTTCGCCAAGTCCGATGGCGCCATCCAGACTACCCTGGCCGAACTGCCGGGGGCGATCGCCGATTTCCGCAGGACGTTCACCAAGCTGGATGATCTGTCGAACTCGTTCACCCTGATTGCCAAGGAGATCGGCCCGCAGGACGCCGAGACGCGCAAGGCTCTTGCCGGCAAGGATCCGGGCGAGCTGCGCAAGACGTTGAACGAGACCCGCGCGGCGCTGTCCAACATCAACGCCGCCGCCACACAGCTGAACAAGCTGGTCACGGACAACAGCCGCCCGATCAAGAATTTCACCGAGATCGGCCTCACCGAGTTCTCGCTGGCGCTGCGGGATCTGCGCCAGCTCACCGCCAATCTGAACGTCATCGCCACACGACTGGAGCGCGACCCGGCTAACTTCGTGTTCAGCGGCAAGCAGGGATACACGCCGAAATGATCCGTTGCCTGGCCGTCTGCGCGGCTGTTGTTGCCCTCCTGTCGGGCTGCTCGTTCGTCAGTGCCGTCGACTCGGTAGGCGACCCGACCGACCTCTACACCGTCTCGCCCAAGAGCACCTTCGACGCCGACCTGCCGTCGGTCTACTGGCAGCTTGCGGTCGAGGCGCCGGTGGCGGCCGCGAACCTCGATACCGGTCGCATCGCCATCGCCATGACGCCGACCTCCACGGACTACTATGCCAAGGCGGCATGGACAGACCGGGCGCCGTTGATGGTGCAGACCCGTATCGTCGATTCGTTCGAGAACACGCGCAAGATCGTGGCGGTTTCCCGCGAATCGATCGCCTTGCGCGCCAATTACGTGCTGCAGCCCGATCTGCGCAATTTCGAGGCCATGTATTTCTACGGCCAGCCGCCGATCGTGAAGGTCCGCATCATCGCCAAGCTGGTGCGCATGCCCGACCGGCAGATCATCGGCGTCGCCTCCTTCGAGCGGTGCGTCCGGGCACGTGCCGACAAGGTGCCGAAAGTCGTCGAGGCGTTCGACCAGGCCTTGGGCAGCGTGATCAAGCAGCTGGTTTCATGGACGTTGCGGACGCCCCCGCCGAGGCCGCCGAGCGACAGCGCGCCCTACGACATCCAGCGCTATCGCAACCCGGCGAACGCCGTCATCGACAGCGCGAATTGCCCGAAGGGCAACGACACTTCGATGGTTCCCTACACCGACGAATAGGGACGAGTAGGAAGGCGAAGCGCGCTCAGGCGCGCTTCTCGACCATCGACCAGGCGAGATCGGCCATCGCGCGGGCGCGGTTGCCGTACTTCGTGGCCGTCTCCGACGAGGCATTGCCGTCGAGGCCGCGCTTGTAGACGCCCTGCACGATGGCGGCGAGACGAAACAGGGAAAAGGCGAGGTAGAAGGTCCAGGCCGGCACCTCTTTGCGGCCGGTGCGGCGCGCATAGGCGGCGAGATATTCCTGCTCGGTCGGAATGCCGAAAGCCTTCAGGTCCTGGCCGGCATAGCCGCCGGAAGCGCCGAAGCCCTCGCCGAAATGATACATCATGCAATTGTAGCCGAGGTCGGCCAGCGGATGGCCGAGCGTCGAAAGCTCCCAGTCGAGCACGGCGATCACGCGAGGCTCCGTCGGATGCACGATCGTATTGCCGAGGCGATAGTCGCCATGGTTGATGCGCGTCTCGTCGCCCGGCGGGATGTTCTCCGGAAGCCACTTCTTCAGCGCTTCCATCGATGCGATCTCTTCGGTGCGGGCGAGATCGTACTGGCTCGACCAGCGCGCGAGCTGGCGCTGGATGTACTGGCCCTCGCGGCCGTAGTCGCCGAGGCCGACGGCGCGATAGTCGACATTGTGCAGACGTGCCAGCACGTCGTTCATCGAATCGAAGATCTTGCCGCGATCGGCGGGCGAGACGCCCGGCATCCGCACGTCGGCGAAGACCCGGCCGGGCAGGAACTGCATGATGTAGAACGTGGTGCCGATTACCGAATCGTCCTGGCAGAGCGCGTAGGGCTTGGGCACCGGCACGTCGGTATGGTCGGCCAGCGCCTTGATGACGCGATACTCGCGGTCGACCTGGTGGGCCGAGGGCAGCAGCTTGCCCGGCGGCTTCTTGCGAAGCACGTACATGTTGCCGCCGGCGTCGGTGAGGTGAAAAGTCGGGTTGCTCTGCCCGCCCTCGAACTGGAGGATGCTGATCGGGCCGCGATAGCCCTCGACATTGGCCTTCATGTAATCGGCGAGCCTGGCTTCGTCGAAAACGTGAGCGGCGCGGACGGGCGTGAGATTGTCGGGCAGGGTGGACATGGGACTGTTCTAGAACCGTGGCTTCGAGATTTCGAGACGCGTTTGCGATCGGGTCCGCAGGGCGGTCACATCGAGACGTTCAGTTGATGTTGCGCTGGCGGCCTTCCCAGTAGGGCTTGCGCAGCTCTCGTTTCAGGAGTTTGCCGGTCGGATTGCGGGGCAGGGCGTCGATGAAATCGACCGACTTGGGCAGCTTGTAGCCGGCGATGCGGCCGCGCGCCCAGCTGATCAGGTCGGCCGGCGTCGCGTCGGCGCCGGGCTTGCGCACCACGATGGCCTTCACGGCTTCGCCCCAGCGCTGGTCGGGGACGCCGATCACCGCGACGTCGGCCACGGCAGGATGGCCGAACAGCGCGCTCTCGACCTCGGCCGGGTAGATGTTCTCGCCGCCGGACACGATCATGTCCTTCACGCGGTCATGGATGAACAGATAGCCCTTTTCGTCGAGAAAGCCCGCGTCGCCGGTGAAGAACCAGTCGCCGTGGATGGCGCGCCGGGTGGCATCGGGCAGCCGCCAGTAGCCGGCCATCACCTGCGGCGACCGGACGGCGATCTCGCCGACCGTGCCGGCAGCCACGTCCGCGCCGGCTTCGTCCACGATGCGCAACTCCACGCCGACCTGGGCATAGCCGCAGGACAGCAGTTTTTGCGCGTCCGACGGGTCGTGATCCTCGGGCGGCAGCAGGGTGATGGCGCCGGTCGTCTCGGTCAGGCCATAGACCTGCTGGAAGCCGCAGCCGAAGATCGACAAGGCCTGCTTCAGCAGTTCGCCCGGGATCGGTGCCGCGCCATAGACGATCAGGCGCAGGCTCGACAGGTCGGTTTCTCGGATCTGCGGCGCCTGTACCAGGAACAGGATCATGGCCGGCACCAGCAGCATCACCTCGATACGGTCGCGCTCGATGATCTCGAGCACCCGTGCGGGGATGAATTCCCTTACGACATGGTTTGTCGCGCCGGCGAAGAGGCCGGCGATGGCCCAGCCCGCGCCGCCGATATGGAACATCGGCAGACAGACGATGTTCTGGGTCCCGGGCTCCAGGAGCCAGCTGCGCGTCCATTGCTCGAACATGAAGGCGAAGTTGGCATTGGTGAGTTCGGCGCCCTTCGGCAGGCCGGTGGTGCCGCTGGTATAGAACTGCACCGCAGTGTCCTGGGGCCGGGCAGGCAGGCGGGGGTCGGCGTCCGGGTGCCGGTCGCGCCATTCGCCGAAGGCCTCCCAATCGCCGTGGCGCGTCCCCAGGGTCACGATCCTGCGGACGGTCTTCAACTGGTCGCGGATCGCCTCGACGACGGGGAAGTACTCCTCGCCGACGAACAACATCTCGGCCTCGGCGTCATTGACGATCTGGAGGACCTCGGGCGCGGCCAGGCGCCAGTTCACCGAGACCATCACGGCGCCGGCCTTGGCGACACCGAACAGCAACTGGAAGAACAGGTCGCTGCTCTTGTCGAGATGAGCGACGCGGACCTGCGGCTTGATGCCTTCGGCGATGAGGCCGCTGGCGATCCGGCTCGAGGCACGATCGAGCCCACCGTAGGTCGTCGGCCGGCCTTCATAGACGACTGCCACCGTGTCCGCACGCGCGGCGCCATGGACGCGCACGATGTCGGCCAGGCCGACCATCTCGATGCTCATAGGACGCTTCCCCTGCAGTATTGGCCCGTCCTCGCAGCGGCCGGGCAGCGTCATCCTTCGGTGATTTTGAAGTGAATTCAAGAGCTTGATGGCCTAGTGTCGACCGCGGCGTAAGAGGCGGTTCCGAGGGGCATCATGGGCAAGCGGATTCTGGTCACCGGCGGGGCGGGCTTCCTTGGCTCGCATCTCTGCGAGCGCCTGCTCGAGGCCGGCCACGACGTGCTCTGCGTCGACAACTACTTCACCGGCAGCAAGGCCAACGTGTTGGCCTGTCTCGACAATCCGCGCTTCGAACTGATGCGGCACGACGTGACCTTTCCGCTCTATGTCGAGGTCGACGAGATCTACAATCTCGCCTGCCCGGCCTCGCCGGTCCACTACCAGCACGATCCGGTGCAGACGACCAAGACCAGCGTCCATGGCGCCATCAACATGCTGGGGCTGGCCAAGCGGGTGCGTGCCAAGATTTTCCAGGCCTCGACCAGCGAGGTGTATGGCGACCCGACCGTGCACCCGCAGGTCGAGAGCTACCGCGGCAACGTCAATCCGCTGGGCCCGCGCGCCTGCTACGACGAGGGCAAGCGCTGCGCGGAGACTCTGTTCTTCGACTACCACCGCCAGCACAGACTTCGCATCAAGGTGGCGCGCATCTTCAACACCTACGGACCGCGCATGCACCCGAACGACGGGCGCGTGGTGTCGAACTTCATCGTGCAGGCGCTGAAGGGGGAAGACATCACGATCTACGGCGATGGCATGCAGACCCGGGCCTTCTGCTACGTCGACGACCTGCTCGACGGCTGGCTGCGCCTGATGGACCATACGCCTGACGATTTCACCGGGCCGGTCAACATCGGCAACCCGGTCGAGATGCCGATCCGGCACCTGGCCGAGAAGATCCTCGAAAAAGTCGGGGGCAAGAGCAAGCTCGTGTTCGAGCCGCTGCCGGTCGACGATCCCATGCAGCGCTGCCCCGACATCACCCTGGCGCGCGAGATGTTGAAGTGGGAGCCGAAGGTTCCCCTCGACGACGGACTGACGAAGACGATTGCCTTCTTCGACGAGCTGCTGAAGAGCAACAGGGGCCTGAGCGGTATCGGACGTTAGCCCCAATGCAAAGCGCCGCGAAGGTTCCTTCGCGGCGCGTTCGAGGTCTGGATATTCGCGGAAGCCTACTGCGCCGCGAGGGCCTGCTTCGGAAGGGCGTTGACGACCGATTCCTTGCCCGAGGTCATCTCGTCGTAGATCCACTTGTAGGTCTTCTCCATCCCGTCCTCGAGACGGATGGAAGGAGCCCAGTTCATCACCTTCTTGATCAGCGTATTGTCGCTGTTGCGGCCGCGCACGCCCTTCGGCGCGTCGAGCTTGTAGCTGCGCTTCAGCTTGATGCCCGCGATCTTCTCGACCATGTCGACCAGCGTGTTGATGCTCACCAGTTCGTCGCTGCCGATGTTCAGCGGCTCTATGATGTCGCTCTCCGCGAGCTTGATCGTGCCCTCGGTACAGTCGTCGATGTACATGAACGAACGGGTCTGCTCGCCGTCACCCCAGATCTCGATCTCGTGCTTGCCCGAGAGCTTGGCGGCGATGACCTTGCGGCACATGGCGGCCGGGGCCTTCTCGCGGCCGCCGTCATAGGTGCCTTGCGGCCCATAGACGTTGTGGTACCGCGCCACGCGGGTAGCGATGCCGTAATCCTCGCGATAGTGACGGGCCATGCGCTCGCTGAACAGCTTCTCCCAACCGTAGCCGTCCTCCGGCAGGGCGGGGTAGGCGTCTTCTTCCTTCAGCGCCGTGACGTTGGCTTCGGTCTGCTTGTCGCCGTTGTAGACGCAGGCCGAGGACGAATAGAAGAAGCGCGGCACACCGGCTTCCTTGGCGGCGACCAGCATGTGGGTGCTGACGAGCACCGACAGCATGCATTCGGCCTTGTGGGTCTCGATGAAGCCCATGCCCCCCATGTCGGCGGCGAGGTTGTAGATCATTGCGGCGCCCTTGGCGGCCTTGCGGCAGGGCTCGAGCAGGGCGAGATCGCCCACTTGGTTCTCGACGCCCGGCGTCTTCTGGTACCATTCCTCGAGCGGCTTCACATCGACTGCGCGAATCTTGGTGTGCCCGCGCTGCTGCAGGACCTTCACAAGGTGGCCCCCGATAAAGCCACCGGCGCCGGTCACGACGACGAGATCATTCTTGGACATGCACGAAAGCCTTTCGATCGAAGCGAGGGGTTTTATCCGACTTGTCAACGACTTGCGAGGGTTGCGACGCGCCTCGGTCGAGCACGCGATCGGGGCCCCGGGGACAGAGGGAGCCGCTCGAGGCTGTCCGTTTGATAGGAAGTGTCGGCCTCGTCAAGCCGTCGGCGAGTCGCACGGTTCGTGCGTGAGGATTGACGAAGCGCGGCGTATTGGAGGCGCGGAGCCGTGAAAATGATGGTCCCTCGCGAGAATTGGCCTATACGAAACCACCGGGCGCAATGACCTCCTGATGATCGACATCGCTGCATGACCTACATTCTCGGGCTTAACGCCTATCACGCCGACGCGGCCGCCTGCCTGGTTAAGGATGGTGAACTGGTCGCAGCGGTCGAAGAGGAGCGGTTTCGCCGCATCAAGCACTGGGGCGGCTTTCCCAGCGAATCGATCCGCTATTGCCTGGGTGAAGCAGGCATTTCGCTGGCCGATGTCGACCATGTCGCGGTCAACAGCGACAATACCGCCAACCGCTGGCGCAAGCTCGCCTTCGCGCTGACGTCGGGTGTCAGCCTCAATTACGTGATGAGCCGCCTGCGCAATCGCGGCGAGCGCGCCGACATCGCGGGCAACCTCAAGCGCCATCTTCCGGAGCAGGAGTTCCGCGGAACGGCGCACACGGTCGAGCACCATCTCTGCCATCTCGCTTCGGCCTTCCTGGTCTCGCCCTACGAAAGGGCCGTGGCGGTTTCGGTCGACGGTTTCGGCGATTTTTCTTCTGCGGCCTGGGGCCTGGGCGAGGGTGGAACCCTGTCGGTCGACGGCCGAGTCTACTTTCCGCATTCTCTCGGCGTCTTCTACGAGGCGATGACCCAGTTCATCGGCTTTCCGCACTACGGCGACGAGTACAAGGTCATGGGCCTCGCGCCCTACGGCCAGCCGACCTATGTCGAGCAGATGAAGGAGATCGTCCGCCTGCGGAACGACGGTACCTTCGCACTCGCCCTGCGCTACTTCCGGCATGCCTCGGGCGAGGGTGCGAACTATCAGGTCAAGGACGGCATCCCGTCGGGCGGCCGCCTGTGGAGCGATGAGCTCGTGAAGCTGCTCGGGCCGGCGCGCGACCCGGAGGCCCCACTCGAGGACAAGCACCGCGACATCGCGCGCTCGGCCCAGGTCACCTACGAAAACGCCTTCTTCAACCTGCTGAACGCGCTGCATGCCCGCTACGGTGCCGACGCCGTCGTGCTGGCGGGCGGCTGTGCCTACAACTCGGTGGCCAACGGCAAGATCCTGGAGCGCTCGCCATTCAAGAAGCTCTACGTCCAGTCGGCAGGCGGGGACGCCGGCGGAGCGATCGGGGCCGCCTTCGCGACCTGGCACAAGACCGGCGGGCCGTCCGCCAGGCGCCATTTCGTGATGGATCACGCTTATTGGGGGCCGTCGGCGACCCCGGACGAGATCGCGGCCGCCATCGCCCGGCGCCGGGCCGATTTCGACGCGGCGGGCTGCCGCATCGAGCGCATTGCCGACGAAGCGACGCTATGCCGGCATACCGCCCAGGCGATCTCCGAAGGCAAGGTGATCGGGTGGTTCCAGGGGCGCCTGGAGTGGGGGCCGCGGGCGCTCGGCAACCGTTCGATCCTGGGCGATCCGCGTCGCGCCGACATGAAGGACATCCTCAACCTCAAGATCAAGCGACGGGAATCCTTCCGGCCCTTCGCGCCGTCGATCCTGCGCGAGGCGGTGCCGGCCTGGTTCGAGACCGACGACGACGTGCCCTTCATGATGCAGGTGTTCCGCATCCGAGAGGAAAAGCGCAAGGAGATCCCGGCCGTGACCCACGTAGACGGGACCGGCCGCCTCCAGACCGTGACCTGGGCGGGCAACCCGCGCTACGCGCGGCTGATCACGGCCTTCCGCGACCTCACCGGCGTGCCGATCGTGCTGAACACCAGTTTCAACGAGAACGAGCCGGTCGTCTGCAAGCCCGAGGAGGCGATCGACTGCTTCCTCCGCACGAAGATGGATGTCCTCGTGCTCGGCGACACGCTTATTCAGCGCTGACCGTGCAATTGGTCTATCCTGCTCCGGGAGCATTCGAGCGGGGGACGAGATAGTGCGTGTACTGGTGGCTGGGGGGGCGGGCTATATCGGCTCTCATACATGCAAGGCGCTCGCCCGCGCAGGCCACCTCCCGATCGCCTACGACAACCTGCACACCGGCCATGCCTGGGCGGTGAAATGGGGACCGCTGGTCCAGGGCGACATCGGCGATCCCGTCGCGCTCGCCGCTGCGATCCGCGAGCATCGGCCTGACGCGGTCATCAACTTTGCCGCGCTCGCCTATGTCGGCGAGTCGATGGCTGAACCGGTGCGTTACTATCGGACCAACGTTGCCGGCATGATCACGCTGATCGAGGTCATGCGGGCGCACGACGTGGGCTCGATCGTGTTCAGCAGCAGTTGCGCGACCTACGGCGTGCCCGATGCCTTGCCGGTGGTCGAGGGCACATGCCAGCGGCCAATCAACACCTATGGCCGCACCAAGCTGATGGGCGAGCAGATCCTGCGCGATGCCTGTGCCGCCCACGGTCTGGGCGCCATCGCGCTGCGCTACTTCAACGCCGGTGGCGCCGATCCCGAGGGCGAACTGGGCGAGGAGCACGATCCGGAGACGCACATCATCCCGCTGCTGCTGCAGGCCGCGCAGGGCACCCGGCCGGACATCTCGATCTTCGGTACCGACTACGACACGCCGGACGGCACCTGCGTGCGCGATTACGTGCACGTGACCGACCTTGCGGCGGCGCATGTCGCGGCGGTGACGCGGTGCAAGGCCGGCACATTCCAGGCGTACAATCTGGGGGGCGGGCAAGGCGCGAGCATTGGCGAGCTGATCGCGCGTACAAAAGTTCTCACCGGCCGCGAGATTCGAACCGTTCGAGCCGCGCGCCGTGCGGGCGATCCGCCGGTGCTGGTGGCCGACGTCTCGCTGGCCCGGCAGGCGCTCGACTGGAAACCGGCGCATTCGGCGATCGACGACATCATCGGCAGCGCCTGGACATGGATGACGGACAGTCGCGGGCGGGCGATGCGGGCCGGGGCCCGATAGGTTCGCCGCGCATGGACCGCGACACCATCACGCCGCTGCTGATCACCTTCAACGAAATCCAGAACATCGAACGGACGTTGTCGAAGCTCGACTGGGCCAGACGCATCGTCGTGATCGACAGCGGCAGTACCGACGGCACGCTCGACGTGCTGGCCGGGAATCCGCGTGTGGAAATTGTCCACCGGCCGTTCGACAGCTTCGCCCAACAGTGCAATTTCGGGCTGACACAGATCCGCACGGGCTGGGTCCTGTCGCTCGACGCCGATTACGAACTGAGCGACGGCTTGATTTCCGAGCTGGCGCGCCTCCAGCCGGAGCCGCGGGACGCGGGCTACAAGGCGGCATTCGTCTATCGGATCCACGGCCGTCCGCTGCGGGGGACGCTCTATCCGCCGCGCACCGTGCTCTATCGCGTCGAGGGAGCGCACTACGAGAACGAGGGCCACGGTCACCGCATCCGCCTGCAGGGCCGGATTTCAGCCCTCGCCGGCGCGATCTATCACGACGACCGCAAGCCGCTGTCGCGCTGGTTGGGGTCGCAGCTCAAATATGCCGCCCGAGAGGCGCAGCACCTTCTCGAAAGCCCGCGCGAGCGGCTGGGCCGGGCCGACAAAATCCGCCTATTGGGTTGGCCCGCGCCGATCCTGGTGCTGGGTTACGTTCTGTTCGCCAAGGGGGCCGTGCTCGACGGAAAGGCCGGCTGGTTCTACGCCTTCCAGCGCCTGCTGGCAGAAGTCCTGCTCGCTCTGGAACTGCTGGATCGCCGCCTGACCGACGCGGCGAAATGAAGGCTGGTGCCGGGTGAGGGGATCGAACCCCCGACCTTCGGTTTACAAAACCGCTGCACTACCGCTGTGCTAACCCGGCCCTAGGCCTGCCTTCGACGGATAGATAACCGAACTCCGCGAATGTCGCATCACTTCGGTCGCTGACGGGCCCATTCGTAGGCCGCGACCGCGGCGGCGTTCGAGACGTTGAGGGCCGAGAGGGCGTCGCTGGTGGGAATCGTCACCAGCCGGTCGCACTTCTCCGCCGTCAGCCGGCGCAGTCCTTCGCCTTCGGCGCCCAGCACGATGCAGGTGCGGCCCTTGAGATCGAGGTCGCCGATGCGCGTGTCGCCGCTTTCGGCCAGCCCGTAGGTCCAGAAACCCGCTTCCTTGAGCTGGTCCAGGGCGCGGGCGAGGTTCACGGCGCGCACCAGCGGTACGATCTCCAGTGCTCCGGAGGCGGCCTTGGCCAGGGTGCCGGTGTCGGAGGGGGTATGGCGGTCGGTGACGATCACGCCGGCCGCCCCGAAGGCCGCCGCGGAGCGCAGGATGGCGCCGACATTGTGCGGGTCGCTCACCTGATCGAGCGCCAGGACCAGGGCGTTGTCGCCGCAGCGGGCCAGGATGTCTTCCATCCCGGGATCGTCCAGGGGCGCCACCATGGCCGCGATGCCCTGGTGGACGGAGCCGTTGGGCAGCCGCTGGTTCAGGTCCTCGCGCGACGTGATGGTCATGGCCGTCTTGCCGATCTCGGCGGCATGGGTGTCGGCCATTTCCTTTGTGACGAACACGCGCTCGATACGCCGGTCGGGATTGGCGAGGGCGGCGAGCACGGCGTGACGGCCAAAAATCCATATGGATTGGTTGCCGGTGCGGGACTGACGGTGGGGACGATTGGGGCGGGGGCGCATGGTGAGCCTTGTATGGCGCGGAGCGGATGGGGGCAAATCCTGCCTCTTCGTGGGATTTGGACTTGACGCAACCCATTGGATTTGCGAGCAACGCGCGCCCGTTGATAGCGGGCCGAACAGGCTATATCTCGCGCATGCGCCGCAGGTTCGGAGGGGTGGCCGAGCGGTCAATGGCAGCAGACTGTAAATCTGCCGACTTCGCGTCTACGAAGGTTCGAATCCTTCCCCCTCCACCAACGGATCATAGCGCGAGATTGGCTTGTTTGGGTGTAGCGGGTGTAGCTCAATGGTAGAGCAGAAGCCTTCCAAGCTTACGACGAGGGTTCGATTCCCTTCACCCGCTCCAGGTTTGGCTTAAGTCGGCCAGTTAAGTTCGGTCTGTGTAGAAGCTGAAGCATCACGAGGGTCGCGACACCATGTCGAAGGCAAAGTTTGAGCGGAACAAGCCGCACTGCAACATCGGAACGATCGGTCACGTCGATCATGGCAAGACGTCGCTGACGGCTGCGATCACGAAGATCCTGGCGAAGACGGGTGGCGCGACGTTCACGGCCTACGACCAGATCGACAAGGCTCCGGAAGAGCGCGAGCGCGGCATCACGATCTCGACGGCGCATGTCGAGTACGAGACGGCGAACCGTCACTACGCGCACGTGGACTGCCCGGGCCATGCCGACTACGTGAAGAACATGATCACGGGTGCGGCGCAGATGGACGGCGCGATCCTGGTGGTTTCGGCGGCCGACGGCCCGATGCCGCAAACGCGCGAGCACATCCTGCTGGCGCGCCAGGTGGGCGTTCCGGCGCTGGTGGTGTTCATGAACAAGTGCGACATGGTCGACGATCCGGAGCTTCTGGACCTGGTCGAGCTGGAAGTGCGCGAGCTGCTGAAGAGCTACCAGTTCCCGGGCGACGACCTTCCGGTGGTGCGTGGCTCGGCGCTGATGGCGCTGGAAGACAAGAACCCCGAGCTGGGCGAGCAGGCGGTTCTGAAGCTGATGGAAGAGGTCGACAAGTACATTCCGCAGCCTGCGCGCGACAAGGACAAGCCGTTCCTGATGCCGATCGAGGACGTGTTCTCGATCTCGGGCCGCGGCACGGTGGTGACGGGTCGCGTCGAGCGCGGCATCGTGAAGGTCGGCGAGGAAGTCGAGATCGTGGGCCTGAAGGCCACGACGAAGACGACGGTTACGGGCGTCGAGATGTTCCGCAAGCTGCTGGACTCGGGCGAGGCGGGCGACAATATCGGTGCGCTGCTGCGCGGCGTGGGCCGTGAGGACGTGGAGCGCGGGCAGGTTCTGTCGAAGCCGGGCGCGATCACGCCGCACACGAACTTCGAGGCGGAAGCGTACATCCTGACGAAGGAAGAGGGCGGCCGTCACACGCCGTTCTTCACGAACTACCGGCCGCAGTTCTACTTCCGGACGACGGACGTGACGGGCGTGGTGACGCTGCCGGAAGGCACGGAGATGGTGATGCCGGGCGACAATGCGCGGCTGGTGGTCGAGCTGATCCAGCCGATCGCCATGGACGAGGGCCTGCGCTTCGCCATCCGCGAGGGCGGACGCACCGTCGGCGCCGGCGTCGTCACCAAAGTCGTAAAGTAGTGCTATAGAGGATCGCCGCCGGCACCAATCCGGCGGTGATGGTCTGCAGGAGTGTAGCTCAGTTGGTAGAGCATCGGTCTCCAAAACCGAGGGTCGGGGGTTCGAGCCCCTCCGCTCCTGCCATTTTTTGAAGATTGGCGATCATGACGACAAAGAATCCTCTCGAATTCGCCCGCGAGGTCCGCGCCGAGGTGGCCCGGGTCACCTGGCCGACGCGGCGCGAAACCATGATCACCACCAGCATGGTGTTCATCTTTGTCGTCATCTCGTCGCTGTTCTTTTTGGTGGCCGACAAGGTCATTGGCTTCGTCGTGAAGCTTCTCCTCGGGGTTTCCTGACATGGCTCATCGCTGGTACGTCGTTCACGCCTATTCGGGCTTCGAGAACAAGGTCGCTCAGTCGATCCGTGAACAGGCCGGAAAGAAGGGCCTGGACGATGAAATCACCGAGGTCATCGTTCCGACCGAGGAAGTCGTGGAAGTCCGCCGCGGCAGCAAGGTCAACACCGAGCGCAAGTTCTTCCCGGGCTATGTGCTCGTGAAAATGGACCTGACGGACGACTCCTGGCATCTGGTCAAGAACACGGCCAAGGTCACGGGCTTCCTGGGCGGTGGTGGCCGCGGCAAGCCGGTACCGATCTCCGAGGCCGAAGCCAGCCGTATTCTGAAGCAGGTTCAGGAGGGCGTGGAGCGTCCCAAGCCCGCCGTCAGCTTCGAGATCGGCGAACAGGTCAAGGTGGCGGACGGTCCGTTTGCCTCTTTCAACGGCACTGTCGAGGATGTGGACGAGGAACGGGCACGCCTCAAGGTCGCCGTCTCGATCTTCGGCCGGTCGACCCCGGTCGAACTCGACTACGCACAGGTGGAAAAGATCTGATTCGTCCCCATATAGGGGGACAAAATCGGGGTTGTGGCGGGCGATCTTATTTGGTAGATCGCGCGCCCTTGGGAGGGCTGGCCGTGCGCCGGCCTTTTCTCATGAGGTGGGTTGAGCCAAAAATCCTTACGGATCAAGGGCTTGACCATTTTCTGGTGCGGGAGGCCTGCCATGGCCGGACCGCGCCGCCCACAGAAAGGGGCATGCATGGCTAAAAAGATCCAAGCCTACGTCAAGCTGCAAGTGCCGGCTGGCAAGGCCAATCCGTCTCCGCCGATCGGGCCTGCGCTCGGTCAGCAGGGCGTCAACATCATGGAATTCTGCAAGCAGTTCAACGCCAAGACGCAGAAGATGGAACCGGGCATGCCGATCCCGGTGGTCATCACCGTGTTCCAGGACCGCAGCTTCACCTTCGTCACCAAGACGCCGCCGGTGACTTACTTCCTGAAGAAGGCGGCCGGAATTGAGTCGGGCGCCAAGACGGTCGGTACGCAGATCGTCGGCAAGGTGACGACGAAGCAGGTTCGCGAGATCGCCGAGCAGAAGATGCCCGATCTCAACTGCGATACCGTCGAGTCGGCGATGGCCCAGGTGGTGGGCTCGGCCCGCTCGATGGGCCTCCAGGTGGTGGAGTAGGACCATGGCCCAGGGCAAGCGTTACAAGACGGCGTCCGCCACGGTCGACCGCGAGAAGATGTACCCGCTCGAAGAGGCGGTGAAGATCGTCAAGGCGAACGCCAAGGCGAAGTTCGACGAGACCATCGAGGTCGCGATGAACCTCGGCATCGATCCGCGCCACGCCGACCAGGCGGTTCGCGGCATGATCGAACTGCCGAACGGCACCGGCAAGTCCGTGCGCGTGGCGGTGTTCGCCCGTGGCCCGAAGGCCGAGGAAGCCAAGGCTGCCGGTGCGGATATCGTCGGCGCCGAAGACCTCGCCGAGAAGATCAACGCTGGCGAGATGAATTTCGAGCGCTGCATCGCCACGCCGGACATGATGGGCATCGTCGGCCGACTCGGTAAGGTGCTGGGCCCGCGCGGCCTGATGCCGAACCCGAAGCTCGGCACCGTGACGCAGGACGTGGCCGCCGCCGTCAAGGCCGCCAAGGCCGGCTCGATCGAGTTCCGCGCCGAGAAGGCTGGCATTGTTCATGCTGGTGTCGGCAAGGCCTCGTTCAGCGAGGAGGCGATCACCGCCAACGTGAAGGCCCTGATTTCGGCCATCAACCGGGCCAAGCCCAGCGGCGCCAAGGGCACTTTCATCAAGAAGGTG
Source organism: Reyranella sp. (assembly GCF_965279625.1). GTDB lineage: Bacteria > Pseudomonadota > Alphaproteobacteria > Reyranellales > Reyranellaceae > Reyranella. The sequence continues at coordinate 1,213,702 of NZ_OZ257251.1, read as the reverse complement.
TCTCTGAGTTCGACGATGGGTCCGGGCATCAAGCTCGACCCGGCTACCGCGCTCAACTGAGCCGCGGTCGCAGATTTTTAGAGATTTCGCTGAGGGCCGCGAGGCCCGCAGCGGAAGGAGCGAAGAGGCCGCAAGGCTTTAAGCTCCACCTGTCCGAGACCACCGGTACCGGGCCCTTCGGGGCAAGGTGTAAAGGGGAAACCCGCCAGTGCAGACGGGGGCAAGGGAATCGACGCTGCACCTCAAGGTGCGCGCACGTGCCCGAACTTCCGGGGCAGGCGAACCGGACCGCAAGGTCTCCGTGTCGCGCTAACCCGCTAACGGAGGCTGCGCAGTCTGTAACGCAGCCGGTCCGATCCGGATCCTCCGGGTTGGACCATAGTTGGAGAAAGCCGTGAATCGTTCGGAAAAGGCCGAAGCGATCGTCGAGCTGAACCAGATCTTCAAGGACGCCAACCTGATGGTGGTTACCCGCCAGTCAGGTTTGACCGTCCAGGAAGTGACGGACCTGCGTCGCAAGATCAGGGCAGCCGGCGCAAGCTACAAGGTCACGAAGAATCGGCTCACGCTGCGTGCCCTCGAGGGCACGCCCTTCACGGCGCTCGGCCCCATGTTTACGGGACCGACCGCCATCGCCTATTCCAAGGATCCGGTCGCAGCGGCGAAAGTCGTCGCGGCCTATGCCAAGGGCAACGAAAAGCTGACCATCGTCGGCGGTTCTCTGGATGGTGAGACATTGGACGTCGAAGGCGTCCAGGCTCTCGCCACCCTGCCGTCTCTCGATGCTCTGCGCGGCAAGATCATCGGTCTTCTGCAGGCCCCGGCGACGAAGGTCGCTGGCGTGCTCGTGGCGCCCGCCGGTCAGCTGGCTCGTGTGTTCGGGGCTTATGGAGCCAAGGAAGACGACGCGAAGGCAGCGTAAGTCTTTATCAAATCGACATCACGTTTATCGAAGTTCGGGTTACAGGAGACTAAAATGGCTAATCTCGAGAAGTTGGTCGAAGAGTTGTCGGCCCTGACGGTCCTCGAGGCCGCTCAGCTCAGCAAGCTGCTGGAAGAGAAGTGGGGCGTCAGCGCCGCCGCTCCGGTCGCGGTCGCCGCGGCCGCTGGCGCCGCTGCTGCTCCGGTTGAAGTGAAGGACGAGTTCACCGTCGTTCTCGCCGCCGCCGGCGACAAGAAGATCAACGTCATCAAGGCTGTCCGCGAGATCACCGGTCTCGGCCTCAAGGAAGCCAAGGACCTGGTCGAAGCCGCGCCGAAGGCGGTCAAGGAAGGCGTGCCGAAGGCCGATGCCGAGAAGCTCAAGGCGAAGCTCGAGGCCGAAGGCGCCAAGGTCGAGCTCAAGTAGTAAATTTTACCGGCCGGGCCGGCTTCCTTCGGGAGGCCGGCCCGTTCGGGCCTCTTCTCCGAACGGACTTCCCTGTGGGGTCCGTTCCGACAAGTGGCCCTCTGCAACGGATGGGGCGAACGGCTGGCGGGCCGGGAGCTCCGAGAAAGCAGCGGGTGTTTATCACCGCCCTTGAACCTTCGAGGACGCAGGATGGCCACGGCCTTCAACACGCGCAAACGGATTCGTCGTTTCTTCGGCCACATCGAATCGGTGGCGCCGATGCCGAACCTCATCGAGGTTCAGAAGAGCTCGTACGAGAGCTTCCTTCAGCGCGTCACGCCGGCACCCAAGCGCACGCAGTCGGGGCTTCAGGAAGTCTTCCGCGGCGTGTTCCCGATCAAGGACTTCGCCGAGCGCGCCAGCCTGGAATTCGTGAAGTACGAGTTCGAGGAGCCCAAGTACGACGTCGAGGAATGCCAGCAGCGCGGCATCACCTATGCCGCTCCGCTCAAGGTCACGCTGCAGCTCGTGGTGTGGGACATCGACGAGGAAGCCGGCTCGCGCTCGATCCGCGATATCAAGGAGCAGGAAGTCTACATGGGCGACATGCCGCTCATGACCGACAACGGCACCTTCATCGTGAACGGCACGGAGCGCGTGATCGTCTCGCAGATGCACCGTTCGCCGGGCGTCTTCTTCGATCATGACAAGGGCAAGACCCACAGCTCGGGCAAGTACCTGTTCGCCGCCCGCATCATTCCCTATCGCGGTTCGTGGCTCGACTTCGAGTTCGACGCCAAGGACCTGATCCACGTCCGCATCGACCGTCGCCGCAAGATCCCGGTGACGACGCTGCTGCTGGCGCTGGACAACGACGCCACCTGGAAGAAGCGCACGGCCGCGATTGCCAAGGGCCAGACGCTCGACCCGTCCGAGGCCCAGGGCCTGTCGCCGGAGGAGATCCTGTCGGCGTTCTACGGTCAGGTCGTCTATACGCGCGACAAGGACGGCTGGAACACGCCGTTCGACTCCGAGTCGATGCGCGGCGTGAAGCTGACGCACGACCTGGTGAACGGGAAGACCGGCAAGTCCGTCGCCGAGGCTGGCACCAAGATGACGCCGCGCCTGCTCAACAAGCTCAAGGAAGCCGGCCTGACTGAAGTCCGCGTTTCGGCCGAGGAGCTGATCGGCCGCTACGCCGCGCTCGACGTCATCAACGAAAAGACGGGCGAGATCTACGTCGAAGCCGGCCAGGAAATCACCGAGGCCGTGCTCGAGATGTTCGACGAGAACGGGATCGACCTGCTGCCGACCCTGGCCATCGACCACGTCAATGTTGGCCCCTACATCCGCAATACGCTGGCCGCCGACAAGAACTCGAACCGCGAAGAAGCGCTGCTCGACATCTACCGCGTCATGCGTCCGGGCGAGCCGCCGACGCTCGAGCAGGCCGAGACCCTGTTCCAGGGCCTGCTGTTCGACATCGACCGCTACGACCTGTCGCCGGTCGGCCGCGTGAAGATGAACATGCGCCTCGATTTCGAGAACGTGCCCGACACGCAGCGCACGCTGCGGCGTGAGGACATTCTCGCGGTCGTCAAGGTCCTGCACGGGCTGAAGGACGGGCGGGGCGAGATCGACGACATCGACCATCTCGGCAACCGCCGCGTCCGCTCGGTCGGTGAGCTGATGGAGAACCAGTATCGTGTCGGCCTGCTGCGCATGGAGCGGGCGATCCGCGAGCGCATGAGCTCGATCGACATCGACACGGTGATGCCGCACGACCTCATCAACGCCAAGCCGGCGGCGGCTGCGGTGCGCGAGTTCTTCGGTTCCTCGCAGCTCTCGCAGTTCATGGACCAGACCAACCCGCTGTCGGAAGTCACCCACAAGCGTCGTCTCTCGGCGCTTGGACCGGGCGGTCTGACCCGCGAGCGCGCCGGCTTCGAGGTGCGCGACGTGCATCCGACGCACTATGGCCGCATCTGCCCGATCGAGACGCCGGAAGGCCCGAACATCGGCCTGATCAACTCGCTGGCGACCTATGCCCGCGTGAACCAGTACGGCTTCATCGAGAGCCCGTACCGCAAGGTTTCGGGCGGTCACGTGACCGACGAGGTCGTCTATCTTTCCGCGATGGAGGAGGGCCGCTATACGGTCGCCCAGGCCAACGCCGAGATCGACGCCAAGGGCAAGTTCGTGTCGGAGCTGGTGCAGTGCCGCAAGGGCGGCGAGTACATCCTCGGCCGGCCGGAGACGATCGATTTCGTCGACGTCTCGCCCAAGCAGATCGTGTCGGTCGCCGCGGCGCTGATCCCGTTCCTCGAGAACGACGACGCCAACCGCGCGCTGATGGGCTCGAACATGCAGCGCCAGGCGGTGCCGCTCATCCAGGCCGAATCGCCGCTGGTCGGTACCGGCATGGAAGAGGTGGTGGCCCGCGACTCGGGCGTCGCCATCTCGGCGCGTCGCACCGGCATCGTCGACCAGGTGGACGCGATGCGTATCGTGGTGCGCGCGACGGACGATGTCGGCCCGAACCGGCCGGCGGTCGACATCTACAATCTGCTGAAGTTCCAGCGTTCCAACCAGAGCACCTGCATCACCCAGAAGCCGCTCGTCAGGGTCGGCGACCATGTGAAGAAGGGTGACATCGTGGCCGACGGACCGTCGACGCAGAACGGCGAGCTCGCGCTCGGCCGCAACGTGCTCGTCGCGTTCATGCCGTGGAATGGCTACAACTTCGAGGACTCGATCCTCCTCTCCGAGCGCATCGTGCGCGATGACGTCTTCACCTCGATCCACATCGAGGAGTTCGAGGTCATGGCCCGCGACACCAAGCTCGGCCAGGAAGAGATCAGCCGCGACATCCCGAACGTCGGCGAGGAGGCTCTCAAGAACCTCGACGAGGCGGGCATCGTCTATATCGGCGCCGAGGTGAAGGCGGGCGACATCCTGGTCGGCAAGGTGACGCCCAAGGGCGAGAGCCCGATGACTCCGGAAGAGAAGCTGCTGCGGGCCATCTTCGGCGAGAAGGCCGCGGACGTGCGCGACACGTCGCTGAAGGTGCCGCCGGGCGTCGAAGGCACCGTCGTCGAGGTCCGCGTCTTCAATCGCCGCGGCGTCGACAAGGACGAGCGCGCGCTGGCCATCGAGCGTGACGAGATCGAGCGTCTCGCCAAGGACCGTGACGACGAAAAGGCCATCCTCGAGCGCAGCTTCTACAGCCAGCTCCAGGAAATGCTGATGAACCAGGTGGTCGCCGGTGGCCTCAAGGGCCTGAAGCCGGGCACCAAGATCGCCGACAACGTGCTGGGCGAGTACACGCCTGGCCAGTGGCGCCAGATCGCCGTCAAGGCGGACAAGAAGCAGGCCGAGATCGAGGCGTTGAACAAGCAGTTCGACGAGTCGATGAAGCGCCTGCAGGACCGGTTCGACAGCAAGGTCGACAAGCTGCAGCGCGGCGACGAGCTGCCGCCGGGCGTGATGAAGATGGTCAAGGTCTTCGTCGCAACCAAGCGCAAGCTGCAGCCGGGCGACAAAATGGCCGGCCGTCACGGCAACAAGGGCGTCATCTCGCGCATCATGCCGCTCGAGGACATGCCGTACCTAGAGGAGGGCGGCCCGGTCGACATCGTGCTCAACCCGCTCGGCGTGCCGTCGCGCATGAACGTCGGTCAGATCCTCGAGACCCATCTCGGGTGGGCCGCGTCGGGTCTCGGCAAGAAGATCGGCAAGATGCTCGAGGACGCCCGCGAGGTGTCGGTGGTCCAGATCAAGAAGCAGCTGCGCGAGATTTATGGCGAGAAGAGCTTCAAGGCCGACATCGCCGATCTCAGCGACGAGCAGACGATCGAGCTCGCCCGCAACCTGAGCAAGGGCGTGCCCTTTGCGTCGCCGGTGTTCGACGGCGCGCACGAGCCCGACATCGTCGAGATGCTGGAGATGGCCGGTCTCGACCGGTCCGGCCAGGTCACCCTGGTCGACGGCCGCACCGGCGAGCCGTTCGACCGCAAGGTGACCGTCGGCTACATCTACATGCTGAAGCTGCACCATCTCGTGGACGACAAGATCCACGCGCGTTCGATCGGACCGTACAGCCTGGTCACCCAGCAGCCGCTGGGCGGCAAGGCGCAGTTCGGCGGACAGCGCTTCGGCGAGATGGAAGTGTGGGCGCTGGAGGCCTACGGCGCCGCCTACACGCTGCAGGAGATCCTCACCGTCAAGTCGGACGACGTGGCCGGCCGCACCAAGGTCTACGAGGCCATCGTGCGCGGCGACGACACGTTCGAGGCGGGCATCCCCGAATCCTTCAACGTGCTGGTCAAGGAGCTGCGCTCCCTCGGCCTCAACGTCGAATTGAACCAGTCGATCACCTGAGGGTGATCGGCCTCCCGACTTCGAGAATTACGTCCACAGAACAGTAGGACAACAATGACCGACCTTATCAACGTACTGGGCCAGCCGCAGGGCACCCCGACCTTCGACGAGATCCGCATCTCGATCGCCAGCCCCGAGCGCATCCGCACGTGGAGCCACGGCGAGATCAAGAAGCCGGAGACCATCAACTACCGTACGTTCAAGCCGGAGCGTGACGGCCTGTTCTGCGCCCGCATCTTCGGGCCGATCAAGGACTACGAGTGCCTGTGCGGCAAGTACAAGCGCATGAAGTTCCGCGGCATCACCTGCGAAAAGTGCGGCGTCGAGGTGACCCTCACCAAGGTGCGCCGCGAGCGCATGGGCCACATCGAACTGGCCTCGCCGGTGGCGCACATCTGGTTCCTGAAGTCGCTGCCGAGCCGCATTGGACTGCTGCTCGACATGACGCTGCGCGACCTCGAGCGCATTCTGTATTTCGAGAACTACGTCGTCAGCAATCCCGGCCTGACGCCGCTCAAGTACCGCGAGCTGCTGAACGAAGAGCAGTACCTCAACGCGCTCGACGAGTACGGCGAGGGCTCCTTCGAGGCCGAGATCGGCGCCGAGGCGATCCGCGGGATGCTGCAGGCGATCGACCTCAACGAGGAGCGTCCGCGCTTGCGCGAGGAGCTGCGTGAGACCACGTCGGAGGCCAAGCGCAAGAAGCTCGTGAAGCGGCTGAAGCTTTGCGAGAACTTCATCGAGTCCGGCGCCCGTCCGGAGTGGATGATCCTCGAGCTGGTTCCGGTGATCCCGCCCGAGCTGCGCCCGCTGGTGCCGCTCGACGGCGGCCGCTTCGCGACCTCGGACCTGAACGACCTCTACCGCCGCGTCATCAATCGCAACAACCGCCTGAAGCGCCTGATGGAGCTGCGCGCGCCCGACATCATCGTGCGCAACGAGAAGCGCATGCTGCAGGAGTCGGTCGACGCCCTGTTCGACAACGGCCGTCGCGGCCGCGTCATCACCGGCGCGAACAAGCGCCCGCTGAAGTCGCTGAGCGACATGCTGAAGGGCAAGCAGGGCCGCTTCCGTCAGAACCTGCTCGGCAAGCGCGTCGACTACTCGGGCCGCTCGGTCATCGTGGTCGGTCCGGAACTCAAGCTGCACCAGTGCGGCCTGCCGAAGAAGATGGCGCTCGAGCTGTTCAAGCCGTTCATCTACTCGCGGCTGCAGAACTACGGCATGGCCAACACCATCAAGGCCGCCAAGCGGATGGTCGAGAAGGAGCGGCCTGAAGTGTGGGACATCCTCGAGGAAGTCATCCGCGAGCATCCCGTGCTGCTGAACCGTGCGCCGACGCTGCATCGCCTGGGCATCCAGGCGTTCGAGCCGGTGCTCATCGAAGGCAAGGCGATCCAGCTCCATCCGCTGGTCTGCACCGCCTTCAACGCGGACTTCGACGGTGACCAGATGGCGGTCCACGTGCCGCTGTCGCTGGAAGCCCAGCTCGAAGCGCGCGTGCTGATGATGTCGACCAACAACATCCTGTCGCCGGCGTCGGGCAAGCCGATCATCGTGCCGTCGCAGGACATCGTACTCGGCATCTACTACATCACGCTGGAGCGTGAGGGCGAGCCGGGCGAAGGCTCGCTGTTCTCCGAGATCGGCGAACTGGAGCATGCCCTGCACAGCCGCACGCTCTCGATGCATGCGCGCATCAAGATGCGTCTGGAGGCCTACGACGAAAAGGGCGTGTTCGCCAAGCGCGTCGTCGAGACCACGCCGGGCCGCATCCTGCTGGCGCAGATCCTGCCCAAGCACGAGAACCTGCCGTTCTCGCTGATCAACCGCCTGCTGACCAAGAAGGACCTGCAGAACGTCATCGACTCCGTCTACCGCCACTGCGGTCAGAAGGAGACGGTGATCTTCGCCGATCGCCTGATGGGTCTCGGCTTCTATCACGCCTGCCGCGCCGGCATCTCGTTCGGCAAGGACGACCTCGTCATTCCCACCGCCAAGGTGAAGCTGGTCGCCCAGACCAACAAGGAAGTGAAGGAATACGAGCAGCAGTACCAGGACGGCCTGATCACCTCCGGCGAGAAGTACAACAAGGTCGTCGACGCCTGGTCGCGTTGCTCGGACCGGGTCGCCGAGGAAATGATGAAGGGCATCTCGACGCCGGCGCCGGGCAAGCCCGTCAACGCGGTGTGGATGATGGCCCATTCCGGCGCGCGCGGTTCGGCGACGCAGATGAAGCAGCTCGCGGGCATGCGCGGTCTGATGACCAAGCCCTCGGGCGAGATCATCGAGACGCCCATCCTGTCGAACTTCAAGGAAGGCCTGTCCGTGCTGGAGTACTTCAACTCCACCCACGGTGCCCGCAAGGGACTGGCCGACACGGCGCTGAAGACGGCGAACTCGGGTTACCTGACGCGGCGTCTCGTGGACGTGGCGCAGGACTGCATCATCCTCGAAGAGGATTGCGGCACCGAGCGCGGCCTCACGATGCGCGCGGTCGTCGACGGCGGCGATGTGATCGAGCCGCTCTCCGAGCGGGTCCTCGGACGCACGGCGCTGGACGACATCGTCGATCCGCTGACGGGCGTGGTGATCAGCAAGGCCGGCGAACTCATCGACGAGGTCAAGGTCGAGCTGATCGACAAGGCCGGCATCGAGGAGCTTCGCATCCGGTCTGTACTGACCTGCGACACCAAGATCGGCGTCTGCGGCAAGTGCTACGGCCGTGATTTGGCGCGTGGTACTCCGGTCAACATCGGCGAGGCGGTGGGCGTCATCGCCGCCCAGTCGATCGGCGAGCCGGGAACGCAGCTCACGATGCGTACCTTCCACATCGGCGGCGCCGCGCAGCGCGGCGCGGAGCAGTCGAACATCGAAGCCAGCCACGACGGCACCATCCAGGTGCGCAACCGCAACGTCGTGATCAACAGCTCGGGCGTGCCGGTCGTCATGGGCCGCAATACCGAGCTGGTGTTGATCGACGGCACGCAGCGCGAGCGGGCTAAGCATCGCGTTCCGTACGGTGCGCGCCTGCTGGTCGACAGCGACACCCTCGTTACGAAGGGCCAGAAGCTCGCCGAATGGGATCCCTACACCCTGCCGATCATCACCGAAAAGGCGGGTAAGGCGGTCTATGTCGATCTCGTCGAGGGCGTGTCGATGCGCGAGGTGATCGACGACTCGACGGGCATCTCGAACAGGGTCGTGGTCGACTGGAAGGGGCAGCCGCGCGGCGGCGACCTGCGTCCGCGCATCGCCATCCACGGTGCGGACGGCAATCCGATCATGCTGGCCAACGGTCAGGAGGCCCGGTACCTGCTGTCCCTCGACTCGGTGCTTTCGGTCGAGAACGGGCAGGACGTCAATGCCGGCGACATCCTCGCGCGTATCCCGCGCGAGGGCGGCAAGAACCGCGACATCACGGGCGGTCTGCCGCGCGTGGCGGAGCTGTTCGAGGCGCGCAAGCCCAAGGATTTCGCGATCATCTGCGACATCTCGGGCCGCATCGAGTTCGGCAAGGACTACAAGAACAAGCGTCGCGTCCTGATCGTGCCGGAAGGCGAGGGCGCGGAGCCTGTCGAGTACCTGATCCCGAAGGGCAAGCGCATCGCCGTCCAGGAAGGCGACTATGTGGAGCGCGGCGATCTGCTGATCGATGGCAACCCGGTGCCGCACGACATCCTGCGCGTGCTGGGTATCGAGAAGCTGGCCGAGTACCTCGTGAACGAGATCCAGGAGGTCTATCGACTGCAGGGTGTGAAGATCAACGACAAGCACATCGAGACGATCGCGCGTCAGATGCTGCAGAAGGTCGAGATCACCGAGGCTGGCGATACGACCTTCCTGATCGGCGAACAGATCGACAAGGCGGAGTTCGAAGTGGAGAACGCCAAGATCCTCGCCGAGAAACTGAAGCCTGCGAAGGCCGATCCGGTGCTGCTCGGCATCACCAAGGCGTCGCTGCAGACCAAGTCCTTCATCTCGGCGGCCTCCTTCCAGGAGACCACCCGGGTGCTGACGGAGGCAGCGGTCGGCGGCCGTGTCGACACCCTGCAGGGGCTGAAGGAGAACGTCATCGTCGGCCGTCTGATCCCGGCGGGTACTGGCGGAGTCGTGAACCGTCTCAAGGCGATCGCCGCCCAGCGCGACCGGGCGATCCTGGCCGCCGGCGTGGAAGGCGAGGACCTGCCGGTCCCGACGCTCGAGGAAGAGCGCGCGGCCGACTGATCCCGGCCGTTGAGCGAGTAACTGGGAAGGCCGTCCTCGGAAGGGGGCGGCCTTCTTCGATTGTGGCCTCGCTGCCGCAATACCACCAGATATGGTTGTTAGATTCTTGCGCCCTTCGGAGGATGCGAGTCAGGAACGAGTCAGAATCCCGCGACTCAGAAATATCCAACGATATCAATGCGAAAAGCGGCGTCGCGTGCTTGACGCCTAGGAACAGCGGCCATATAAGCGCGCCACCTCGTCGGAGGGGCTGGTGGTTGGCGTAAGCCAAAACGCAGCCTGACGCCGAGGACCGCTACAAGTCAGGCCATTAGGCCACAAAGTAACTTTTCGCGCGGGGCTGCGCTTTAGCCGCTATGCCCGCGCAATTGCTTTGTGTCTTTGCGTCGATGTTGGGCGGACCCGAGACGGCGTTAAGGAAACCGGAAATCAATGCCGACTATTAACCAGTTGATCCGCAAGCAGCGCCAGGGCCTGAAGGCTCACAATAAGGTGCCGGCGCTCGAGGCTTGCCCGCAGAAGCGCGGTGTTTGCACCCGCGTCTATACGACGACTCCTAAGAAGCCGAACTCGGCGCTGCGTAAGGTTGCCAAGGTTCGTCTCACCAACGCCTACGAGGTGGTGAGCTACATCCCGGGCGAGGGTCACAATCTGCAGGAGCATTCGGTGGTCATGATCCGCGGTGGTCGCGTGAAGGACCTTCCGGGCGTTCGTTACCACATCATTCGCGGCACCCTCGATACGCAGGGTGTCAAGGACCGCAAGCAACGCCGTTCGAAGTACGGCGCGAAGCGTCCGAAGTAGGACGGGGAGGAAGAGCATGTCCCGTCGTCGCGCAGCTGAAAAGCGTGTCGTTCTGCCGGATGCAAAGTTCGGCGATATCGTCCTCAGCAAGTTCATGAACACGCTGATGGAGCGTGGCAAAAAGTCGGTCGCCGAGCACATCGTGTATGGCGCTCTCGACGAGGTCGAGGCCAAGCTGAAGCAGGATCCGGTCCCCGCCTTCCACGAGGCGCTGGAGAACGTGAAGCCGGCCGTCGAAGTCCGCTCGCGCCGCGTCGGCGGTGCCACCTATCAGGTTCCCGTGGAAGTTCGTCCGGAGCGCCGCCAGGCGCTGGCGATCCGCTGGATCATCCAGGCCGCGCGCGATCGCTCGGGCCACAGCATGACCGAGAAGCTCTCCGCCGAGCTGCTCGACGCCTTCAATCGCCGCGGCAACGCGGTGAAGAAGCGCGAGGACACTCACAAGATGGCCGACGCCAACAAGGCGTTCGCTCACTACCGCTGGTAAGCGAACTCCAGGCCTTTTCCTAGAAAGCCCCTCTCCATGGCTCGCACGACCCCCATCGCGCACTACCGCAACATCGGCATCATGGCGCACATTGATGCCGGCAAGACCACGACGACCGAGCGCATCCTGTACTATACCGGCAAGTCGCATAAGATCGGCGAAGTCCACGACGGCGCCGCGACGATGGACTGGATGGAGCAGGAGCAGGAGCGCGGCATCACGATCACGTCCGCCGCGACGACCTGCTTCTGGACGGTTGAGTCTGGCCCGAACGCCGGCATCAACTACCGCGTCAACATCATCGACACGCCTGGCCACGTCGACTTCACGATCGAGGTCGAGCGTTCGCTGCGCGTTCTCGACGGTGCCGTTTGCGTGTTCGACTCGGTGGCCGGCGTCGAGCCGCAGTCCGAGACGGTGTGGCGCCAGGCCGACAAGTACGGCGTGCCGCGCATCTGCTTCGTCAACAAGATGGACCGCACGGGCGCGAACTTCTATCGCACCGTCGACATGATCGTTGATCGCCTGGGCGCCAAGCCGCTGGTGACGCAGCTCCCGATCGGCTCCGAGGGCGAGTACAAGGGCCTAGTCGACCTGGTCGCCAACAAGGCGATCATCTGGCTGGAAGAGACGCTCGGCGCGAAGTTCGAAGTCGTCGAGATCCCTGCCGACATGAAGGAAAAGGCGGCGGAATACCGCGCCAAGCTGCTCGATATGGCCGTCGAGCAGGACGATGATGCGATGCAGAAGTTCCTCGACGGCGAGGAGCCCGACTACGACACGCTGATCAAGTGCATCCGCAAGGGCACGATCAACTACGCGTTCGTGCCGATCCTGTGCGGCTCGGCCTTCAAGAACAAGGGCGTGCAGCCCATGCTCGATGCCGTGGTGAACTATCTGCCGGCGCCGACCGACGTCGAGGACGTCAAGGGCGTGAAGATGGGCACCGACGAGCCGATCACGCTGCCGTCGAGCGACGATGCGCCGATGTCCGCGCTCGCCTTCAAGATCATGACCGATCCCTTCGTGGGCTCGCTCACCTTCGCCCGCGTCTACTCGGGCGTGCTCCAGTCTGCGACCGGCGTGCTGAACAGCACCAAGGACCGCAAGGAACGCATCGGCCGCATGCTGCTCATGCATGCCAACGACCGCGAAGACGTGAAGGAAGCCCGCGCTGGCGACATCATCGCCCTGGCCGGCCTCAAGAGCGTCACCACCGGCGACACGCTATGCGATCCCGAGAACGCCGTGATCCTCGAGCGCATGGACTTTCCGGATCCCGTCATCGAGCTCGCCATCGAGCCGAAGTCGAAGGCCGACCAGGAGAAGCTCGGCCAGGCGCTGGGCCGACTGGTCCAGGAAGATCCGACGTTCCGCGTTTCGACCGACCAGGAAACCGGTCAGACCGTCATCAAGGGCATGGGCGAGCTCCATCTCGAGATCAAGGTCGACATCCTGCGCCGTACCTACAAGGTCGACGCCAATGTCGGCGCCCCGCAGGTCGCCTATCGCGAGACACTGGGCCGCAAGGCCGAGATCGACTATACCCACAAGAAGCAGTCCGGCGGTTCGGGGCAGTTCGCCCGCGTGAAGCTGACCTTCGAGCCGGGCGAAGCCGGATCGGGCTACTCGTTCGAGAACAAGATCGTTGGCGGTTCGATTCCCAAGGAATTCATTCCGGGCGTTGAAAAGGGCCTCGAAGCGTCACGTGAGACCGGCGTTCTCGCCGGCTTCCCGGTGATCGACTTCAAGGTCACGCTGACCGACGGCAACTACCATGACGTCGACTCGAGCGTGCTCGCCTTCGAAATCGCCGCCCGGGCGGCGTTCAAGGAAGGTCTGGCGAAGGCGCAGTGCAAGCTGCTCGAGCCGATCATGAAGGTCGAAGTTGTGACGCCCGACGACTACATGGGCGACTGCATCGGCGACTTGAACAGCCGCCGCGGCCAGATCCAGGGCATGAATGCCCGTGGCAACGCGCAGGTCATCGACGCGATGGTGCCGCTGGCCAACATGTTCGGCTACGTGAACACGCTGCGTTCCATGACGCAGGGGCGCGCGGCCTACAGCATGACATTCGACCACTACGCACCTGTGCCGCAGGCCGAGGCCGACAAGGTCGTCGCCAAGCTGGCTGGCTAACAAACGATTGAAGTAAGGAAGACGAACATGTCGAAGGCAAAGTTTGAGCGGAACAAGCCGCACTGCAACATCGGAACGATCGGTCACGTCGATCATGGCAAGACGTCGCTGACGGCTGCGATCACGAAGATCCTGGCGAAGACGGGTGGCGCGACGTTCACGGCCTACGACCAGATCGACAAGGCTCCGGAAGAGCGCGAGCGCGGCATCACGATCTCGACGGCGCATGTCGAGTACGAGACGGCGAACCGTCACTACGCGCACGTGGACTGCCCGGGCCATGCCGACTACGTGAAGAACATGATCACGGGTGCGGCGCAGATGGACGGCGCGATCCTGGTGGTTTCGGCGGCCGACGGCCCGATGCCGCAAACGCGCGAGCACATCCTGCTGGCGCGCCAGGTGGGCGTTCCGGCGCTGGTGGTGTTCATGAACAAGTGCGACATGGTCGACGATCCGGAGCTTCTGGACCTGGTCGAGCTGGAAGTGCGCGAGCTGCTGAAGAGCTACCAGTTCCCGGGCGACGACCTTCCGGTGGTGCGTGGCTCGGCGCTGATGGCGCTGGAAGACAAGAACCCCGAGCTGGGCGAGCAGGCGGTTCTGAAGCTGATGGAAGAGGTCGACAAGTACATTCCGCAGCCTGCGCGCGACAAGGACAAGCCGTTCCTGATGCCGATCGAGGACGTGTTCTCGATCTCGGGCCGCGGCACGGTGGTGACGGGTCGCGTCGAGCGCGGCATCGTGAAGGTCGGCGAGGAAGTCGAGATCGTGGGCCTGAAGGCCACGACGAAGACGACGGTTACGGGCGTCGAGATGTTCCGCAAGCTGCTGGACTCGGGCGAGGCGGGCGACAATATCGGTGCGCTGCTGCGCGGCGTGGGCCGTGAGGACGTGGAGCGCGGGCAGGTTCTGTCGAAGCCGGGCGCGATCACGCCGCACACGAACTTCGAGGCGGAAGCGTACATCCTGACGAAGGAAGAGGGCGGCCGTCACACGCCGTTCTTCACGAACTACCGGCCGCAGTTCTACTTCCGGACGACGGACGTGACGGGCGTGGTGACGCTGCCGGAAGGCACGGAGATGGTGATGCCGGGCGACAATGCGCGGCTGGTGGTCGAGCTGATCCAGCCGATCGCCATGGACGAGGGCCTGCGCTTCGCCATCCGCGAGGGCGGACGCACCGTCGGCGCCGGCGTCGTCACCAAAGTCGTAAAGTAAAAACGTAACCGACGCGACAAGGCGAACATCATGGCCATGGACAACACAAACATCCGGATCCGGCTGAAGGCCTTCGATCATCGCGTGCTCGATTCGTCGACCAGCGAGATCGTGAGCACGGCCAAGCGGACGGGCGCGCAGGTGCGCGGGCCCATTCCGCTGCCGACCGGAATCGAGAAGTTCACGGTCAACCGCTCGCCGCACATCGACAAGAAGTCGCGCGAGCAGTTCGAGATCCGTACGCACAAGCGCGTGCTCGATATCGTCGACCCGACGCCGCAGACCGTGGACGCGCTGATGAAGCTCGACCTCGCCTCCGGCGTGGACGTCGAAATCAAGCTCGGCGCCTAGAGCGGACCAGGAAAGAAGGAAGAAGACCATGCGTTGCGGTCTCGTCACCCAGAAGGTCGGCATGACCCGCGTCTTCAACGACGCCGGGGAGCATGTTCCCGTCACCGTTCTGAAGGTGGATCAGCTGCAGGTTGTTGCTGTCCGCTCGGAAGAGAAGGACAAGTACACCGCTGTGCAGCTCGGCTACGGCAAGGCCAAGGTGAAGAATGTGACCCAGCCGATGCGCGGTCACTTCGCCAAGGCCAAGGTCGAGCCGAAGAAGAAGCTCGTCGAGTTCCGGGTCGCCAAGGACGCGGTCCTCGAAGTCGGCGCGGAGCTGGTGCCCAGCCATTTCGTGCCGGGCCAGTTCGTCGATGTCGTCGGCACCACGATCGGCCGCGGCTTCACCGGCTCGATGGTTCGCTGGAACTTCCACGGCCTCGAGGCCAGCCACGGCGTGTCGGTTTCGCACCGCTCGCATGGTTCGACCGGTAACCGCCAGGATCCGGGCCGTACCTTCCCGGGCAAGAAGATGGCTGGCCACTACGGCAACGAGCGGGTGACCACGCAGAACCTTAAGGTCGTCGCCGTCGACGACGAAAAGGGTCTGCTGCTGGTTTCCGGCGCGGTTCCGGGCCCGGCCAATGGCTACATCATCGTCAAGGACGCCTCCAAGCGCGCCCGTCACAAGGATGCTCCGTACCCGGCCGGCCTGCGCAAGGCTGCTGCCGAGGCGGCGGCTCCGGCGGCTGAAGCCGCTCCGCAGGCTTAAGGATCAGATCATGAAGATCGCGGTCAAGACCATTGAAGGCGGCAGCGCCGGCGAGATCGATCTCGCCGACGCGGTATTCGCCGTTCCCGTCCGCAAGGACATCCTGCAGCGTTGCGTCGTGTGGCAGCTGTCGCACCGTCAGCAGGGCACGCACAAGACCAAGGGTCGCTCCGAGATCACGGCGACGGCCAAGAAGATGTATGCCCAGAAGGGCACCGGTCGCGCCCGTCACGGTAACGAGGCGGCCCCGCAGTTTCGTGGCGGCGGCAAGGCGTTCGGTCCGGTCGTTCGCAGCCACGCCAGCGACCTGCCCAAGAAGGTTCGCAAGCTCGCGCTGCGCACCGCGCTGTCGGCCAAGGCGGCCGAAGGCAAGCTGATCGTCGTCGATGCCGCCGCGCTGGCTGAGCCGAAGACTGCCCAGCTCAAAGGCCACTTCGGCGCCCTGGGCCTGACCAGCGCCCTGATCATCGGCGGCGCCGAGATCGACACGAACTTCGCCCGCGCGGCGGCCAACATCGCCCATGTCGATGTGCTGCCGCAGCAGGGAGCAAACGTTTACGACATCCTGCGCCGCGATACGCTGGTGCTCACCAAGGATGCCGTGAAGCACCTCGAGGAGCGTCTGCAATGAGCGCCAAGCGGTACATCCCCCAAACCGTCTCGCGCCTGCGTATGTACGAAGTGATTCGTGCGCCGCTGATCACCGAGAAGACGACCAACGGTTCGGAGCACAGCCAGGTGACCTTCAAGGTCGCGGCCGATGCGACCAAGCCCGAGATCAAGCAGGCCATCGAAGGTCTGTTCAAGGTCAAGGTCAAGGCGGTCAACACCGTCACGGTCAAGGGCAAGAGCAAGGTATTCCGCGGCCGTCCCGGCGTGCGGAGCGACTGGAAGAAGGCGATCGTCTCGCTGGTCGAGGGTCACAAGATCGACGTGACCACGGGCCTGTAGGACGGGAGACAGAAAAATGGCCTTGAAGACATTTAAGCCGATCACGCCGTCCCTGCGACAGCTGGTCATCGTCGACCGTACCGGCCTCTGGAAGGGCAAGCCGGTAAAGGAGCTGACGCGCGGCAAGTCGAACACCGGCGGCCGTAACAATCACGGCCACATCACCAGCCATCACATGGGTGGCGGTCATAAGCGCCGGCTGCGCATCATCGACTTCAAGCGTCGCAAGTTCGACGTCGCTGCGACGGTGGAGCGCCTGGAGTACGACCCGAACCGCACGGCGTTCATCGCGCTGGTTAAGTACGCCGACGGCGAACTGGCCTACATCCTGGCGCCGCAGCGCCTGAAGGCGGGCGACGAGATCGTCTCGGGCGAGCGCGTCGACATCAAGCCGGGCAATGCCATGCCGCTCGCCAACATGCCGGTCGGTACGATCGTGCATAACGTCGAGCTGAAGAAGGGCCGCGGCGGCCAGCTGGCGCGCTCTGCCGGCAACTACGCCCAGCTCGTCGGCAAGGACGCGGGCTATGCGCAGATCAAGTTGAGCTCGGGCGAGCTGCGACTGGTGCCGGGCGAGTGCCTGGCCACCGTGGGTGCAGTGTCGAACCCCGACAACCAGAACATCGTCATCGGTAAGGCCGGACGCCAGCGTTGGCTCGGCCGTCGCCCGACGGTTCGCGGCGTGGTCATGAACCCGGTCGATCATCCGCACGGCGGCGGCGAAGGCCGCACCTCGGGTGGCCGTCATCCGGTGACGCCGTGGGGCAAGCCGACCAAGGGCAAGAAGACCCGCAAGAACAAGGCGACGGACAAGATGATCATCCGCCGCCGGCATGCGACGCGCTAGGAGATAGACAGTGGCACGCTCCGTTTGGAAGGGCCCCTTCGTTGAAGGCAGCCTGATCAAGAAGGCCGAGAAGTCGCGCGGGAACATCCGCAGCGAAGTGATCAAGACGTGGTCGCGTCGCTCGACGATCCTGCCGCAGTTCGTCGGTCTGACGTTCGGCGTCTACAACGGCAAGAAGTTCATCCCGGTGAACGTCACCGAGGAAATGGTCGGTCACAAGCTCGGCGAATTCTCGCCGACCCGCACCTTCACCGGCCATGCCGGTGACAAGAAAGTGTCGAAGGATTAACGCGCGATGAGCAAGCCATCCGCTCCCCGCCGTGAGGCGGACAATGAAGCAAAGGCTGTCCTGCGCGCCGTGCGCATCAGCCCGCGCAAGCTCGACCTCGTGGCCGCCACGATCCGTGGCAAGAAGGCCGCGACTGCGGTCAACGAGCTCACCTTCTCCAAGAAGCGGATCGCCCGCGACGTGAAGAAGGCCCTGAATTCGGCCATCGCCAACGCCGAGAACAACCACAACCTCGATGTCGACCGTCTGGTCGTCGCCGAGGCGTCGGTCGGCAAGGGTTTGGTCATGAAGCGGTTCCAGACGCGCGGCCGCGGCCGGGCTGCGGGTATCGTCAAGCCGTTCGCTCATCTCACCATCGTGGTGCGTGAGCGCGCCGAGGCGGAGGACAAGTAATGGGTCAGAAGGTCAATCCGATCGGCCTGCGGCTCGGGATCAACCGTACCTGGGACTCGCGCTGGTACGCCGAAGGCGCCGAATACGCGAAGATGCTCCATGAGGACATCCATATCCGCAAGGTGCTGCGCGAGCGGCTGGCCCAGGCCGGCGTCGCGAAGATCATCATTGAGCGGCCGGCCAAGCGCGCCCGCGTGACGATCCACACCGCCCGTCCGGGCGTGGTGATCGGCAAGAAGGGCGCCGACATCGAGAAGCTGCGCGGCGATCTCGCCAAGATGACGAAGGGCGAAGTGGCCCTCAACATCGTCGAGATCCGCAAGCCCGAGATCGATGCCACGCTGATCGCGGAGAACATCGCCCAGCAGCTCGAGCGCCGCGTCGCCTTCCGCCGCGCGATGAAGCGCGCCGTCCAGTCGGCGATGCGCCTGGGCGCCCTCGGCATCCGGATCAACTGCTCGGGACGCCTCGGCGGTTCGGAAATCGCCCGCATGGAATGGTACCGCGAAGGTCGCGTGCCGCTGCACACGCTGCGCGCCGACGTCGACTATGGCACCGCCACCGCGTTCACGACCTTCGGCACCTGCGGTGTGAAGGTCTGGGTGTTCAAGGGCGAGATCATGGCGCATGACCCGATGGCGCACGACAAGCGCGCCGAGGAAGCCGCGCCGCAACGTACGCCGGCGCGCGTCGAGCGCACCGAGCAGAGGGACGCGTAATCCATCATGCTGCAACCCAAGCGCACCAAGTACCGCAAGGCCTTCAAGGGTCGTATCAGCGGCGCTGCCAAGGGCGGCTTCAACCTCGACTTCGGCTCCTATGGGCTGAAGGCGATGGAGCCGGATCGTCTGACGGCGCGCCAGATCGAAGCGGCCCGCCGCGCCATCACGCGTCACATGAAGCGTGCCGGCCGCGTCTGGATCCGTGTGTTCCCGGACGTTCCGGTGTCTAAGAAGCCTGCCGAAGTCCGCATGGGCTCCGGCAAGGGCGCGCCCGAGTTCTGGGCGGCGCGCGTGAAGCCGGGCCGCATCCTGTTCGAGCTCGAGGGAGTGTCGGGCACGATCGCCAAGGAAGCGCTGGCTCTCGGTGCGGCCAAGCTGCCGATCAAGACCCGCTTCGTTTCCCGCGTCGGCGCCGAAGGCTGAGGGAGAAGGACATGAAGGCCATC
Source organism: Reyranella sp. (assembly GCF_965279625.1). Lineage (GTDB taxonomy): Bacteria > Pseudomonadota > Alphaproteobacteria > Reyranellales > Reyranellaceae > Reyranella. The sequence continues at coordinate 1,194,364 of NZ_OZ257251.1, read as the reverse complement.
GATCTGCGCCCCAAGACCAAGGACGAGCTGAAGAACGAGCTCGGCAACCTTCGTAAGGAAGCGTTCAACCTGCGTTTCCAGAAGGCTGGAGGCCAGCTGCAGAAGACTGCCCGCGCGCGCCAGGTGCGCCGCGACATCGCCCGCATCAAGACGGTGCTGGGCGAAAAGGCCGCCGGTTAAGGAGCACGAAATGCCGAAGCGTATCCTGGAAGGCGTCGTCGTCAGCGACAAGATGGACAAGACCATCGTCGTGAAGGTCGAACGCCGCATTCAGCATCCGATCTACAAGAAGTTCATTCGCAAGTCGAAGAAGTATCACGCGCACGACGAGGCCAATGCCTACAAGGGCAAGATCGGCGAAATCGTGCGCATCCGCGAATGCCGTCCGCTGTCCAAGACCAAGAGCTGGGAAGTTCTTGTCGAAGGCGCGAAGGCTTAGGCGGATCGGAGCACAGACATGATTCAGATGCGAACCAACCTCGAGGTCGCCGACAATTCGGGCGCCCGTCGAGTCCAGTGCATCAAGGTGCTGGGCGGCTCTCGCCGCAAGTATGCCAGCGTGGGTGACGTGATCGTAGTGTCGATCAAGGAAGCCATTCCGCGCGGTAAGGTGAAGAAGGGCGAGGTGCATCGTGCCGTCGTCGTCCGCACCTCCTTCGCGCTGCGCCGCCAGGACGGCAGCGCGATCCGCTTCGACCGCAACGCCGCCGTGCTCATCAGCAAGCAGGACGAGCCGATCGGCACCCGTATCTTCGGACCGGTGACGCGCGAGCTGCGCGCCAAGAAGTTCATGAAGATCATCTCGCTTGCGCCTGAGGTGCTCTAGCCATGGCAATTAAACTCAAGATCAAGAAGGGCGACCGGGTGAAAGTCATCACCGGTGGCAGCAAGGGTAAGGTAGGCGACGTCCTGCGTGTTCTTCCCAAGGAGAACCGCGTGATTGTTTCCGGCGTGAACATGATCAAGCGCCACACCAAGCCGAGCCGCGCGGAAGCCGGCGGAATCATCGAACGCGAGGCCACGATCCACGTCTCCAACGTGGCCCTGCTGGATCCCAAATCGGATAAGCCGACGAAAGTCGGCTTCCGGTTCCTTGAAGACGGCCGCAAGGTGCGCATCGCGCGTGCCTCCGGCGAGACCATCGACCGCTAGGAGAACGGGCCATGCCCGCGCGTCTGCAAGAACACTACATCAAGACCGTGCGTGAGGCGCTGACGAAGGAGTTCTCCTACCAGAACTCGTTCCAGGTGCCGAAGCTGGACAAGATCGTCATCAACATGGGCGTCGGCGAGGCGGTCAACGACCGCAAGGCCGTCGATGGCGCCGTGGCCGACCTCACGGCGATTACCGGCCAGAAGCCTGTGATCACCCGGTCGCGCAAGTCGATCGCGACCTTCAAGCTGCGCGAGGGCATGGCGATCGGCGCCAAGGTCACGCTGCGCCGCGACCGCATGTACGAGTTCATCGATCGCCTGATCACGATCGCCCTGCCGCGTGTTCGCGATTTCCGCGGGCTCAACGGCAAGTCGTTCGACGGCAATGGCAACTACGCCATGGGCCTGAAGGAACAGATCGTGTTCCCCGAGATCGACTACGACAAGGTCGATCAGGTGCGCGGTATGGACATCATCATCTGCACGACTGCGAAGACGGACGCGGAAGCAAGGTCGCTTCTCCGCGCATTCGACTTCCCGTTCGTGAACTGAGGCCGGAGAAACACATGGCCAAGACGAGTTCGATCGAGAAGAACAACCGTCGCGCTAAGATGGCGAAGCAATTCGCCGGCAAGCGCGCCAGGCTGAAGGCAATGGCGGTCGACGATAAGTTGACGCCGGAAGAGCGTTTCGGGGCCCGCCTCAAGCTGGCGGAACTGCCGCGCAATTCCTCGCCGACGCGGGTGCGCAACCGGTGCGAACTCACGGGCCGTCCGCGGGCCGTGTACCGCAAGTTCAAGCTGTCGCGCATTGCGCTGCGTCAGCTCGCGTCGCTGGGCGCTCTGCCCGGCGTCGTGAAGTCGAGCTGGTAAACGGGGACCGTAGACCATGGCGATGACAGATCCCGTCGGCGATTTGCTGACCCGCATCCGTAACGGCCAGTCGGCGCGCCTCGAGAGCGTGACGGCGCCGGCTTCGCGGCTCCGCTCCAGCGTGCTCGACGTGCTCCAGCGCGAGGGCTATATCCGCGGCTGGTTCGAGGAAGAGCTTCGGCCGGGCGTCCGGGAACTCCGGATCGAACTGAAGTACGATAATGGCCGTCCGGTCATCAAGGAGATCAAGCGTGTCTCCACGCCGGGACGTCGCGTCTACTCCAAGATCCGCGAGCTGCCGCGCCACTTCAACGGGCTGGGCATCTCGATCCTGTCCACGCCGCGCGGTGTCATGTCCGACGCCGAGGCGCGTGCCGCCAATGTCGGCGGCGAAGTCATCTGCAAGGTGTTCTGAGCATGTCGCGCGTCGGCAAAAATCCGGTCGTCATTCCGGCCGGTGTCACCATCGAGCTCAAGGGCCAGCATCTCAAGGCCAAGGGCAAGCGGGGAGAGCTCCAGCTCGTCGTCCATGACGACGTGTCCATCGCCAAGGAAGGCGAGGGACTGGTCTTCAAGCCGCGTAACGACAGCCGCCGCGCCCGCATGCAGTGGGGCACGGCGCGGAACCTGGCGAGCAACGTCATTCGCGGCGTTTCCGACGGGTTCACCATCAACCTCGAGATCAACGGCGTGGGTTACCGCGCCGCGGCCGACGCCAAGATGCTGAAGATGCAGCTCGGCTTCAGCCACGATGTCGAGATTCCCATTCCGGCCGGTATCCAGATCAAGGCGCTCAAGCCGACCGAGATCGAGATATCGGGTTCCGATCGTCAGCGTGTGGGCCAGATTGCGGCCGAGATCCGCAGCCTGCGTCCGCCCGAGCCCTACAAGGGTAAGGGCATCAAGTACTCGACTGAGACGATCCGGCGCAAGGAAGGCAAGAAGAAGTAGAGGCGAGAGAATCATGTCCGACCGCAATGCTCTTTTCGCCCGTCGCCAGCGGCGCACGCGCTACGCGCTGCGCCAGGCCAGCAACGGCCGTCCACGCCTCAGCGTCTTCCGCTCGGGCAAGCACATCTACGCCCAGGTCATCGACGACCGGAAGGGCGTCACCCTGGCCGCTGCCTCGACGCTCGACAAGGACGTCCGGGGCTCGCTCAAGACCGGCGCCGACAAGGGCGCAGCGGCCGAAGTCGGCAAGCTGATTGCCGCTCGCGCCGTTGCGGCCGGTGTCAAGGAAGTCGTCTTTGACCGCGGTGGCTACACGTATCATGGCCGCATCGCTGCGCTGGCCAATGCCGCCCGTGAGGGCGGCCTGTCGTTCTGATCGGGAGTTAGAATATGGCTCGTTCACCCGGTGGTTCCGGCCGTTCCCCTCGCGATCGCGATCGGCCCCGTGACCGCGACGAGGACAATGAACTGACTGACAAGCTCGTCACGATCAATCGCGTCGCGAAGGTCGTGAAGGGTGGTCGTCGCTTCGCTTTCGCCGCCATCGTCGTCGTCGGCGACCAGCGTGGTCGTGTCGGTCACGGTGCCGGCAAGGCCCGCGAGGTTCCGGAAGCGATCCGCAAGGCGACGGAAGCCGCCAAGCGTGGTCTGATCCGCGTGCCGCTGCGCGACGGACGCACGCTGCACCACGACGTGAAAGGTCGCTTCGGCGCCGGCAAGGTGACGCTGCGCGCGGCTCCGGCAGGTACCGGCATCATCGCCGGCGGCCCGATGCGCGCCATCTTCGAAACCTTGGGAATCAAGGACATCGTGGCCAAGTCCGTCGGCACGTCCAACCCGCACAACATGATCAAGGCGACCTTCAAGGCGCTCGACCAGCTCAACTCGCCGCGCATGGTGGCGACGCGCCGCGGCAAGAAGGTCGGTGACCTGCTGGGCCGTCGCGACGAGACCACCGCCGAAGCGGCGGCTTAAGGAAGCGGACCATGGCCCAGGGCAAGACCATCAAGATCACCCAGACCGGCAGCCATATTGGCCGCACGGAAGACCAGCGCGGAACGCTGATCGGCCTGGGCTTGAACAAGCGCCACCGTACCCGCGAGCTCGTGGATACGCCGGAAGTGCGCGGCATGATCAACAAGGTGCGCCATCTCGTGCGCGTCGAAGAGGAAACGCGCTAGCCCCAGGGCTGTGGCGCGGAGGTAAAAGACCATGAGACTGAACCAGATCTCCGACAATCCGGGCGCCCGCAAGGGACGCATGCGCGTCGGCCGCGGTATCGGCTCCGGCAAGGGCAAGACCGCAGGTCGTGGCGTCAAGGGCCAGAAGTCGCGTACGGGCGTCGCCATCAAGGGCTTCGAGGGCGGCCAGATGCCGCTTTACCGGCGCATCCCCAAGCGCGGTTTCCGTCCGCCCCACCAGAAGACCTGGCAGGTGATCAACCTGGGCACGCTGCAGAAGGCGATCGACGACAAGAAGCTCGACGCCGGCAAGCTGATCGACGCCGAGGCGATGATCGCCGCCGGCCTGATCAAGAATGCCGCGGACGGTGTCCGTCTTCTTGGCAAGGGCGAGCTGACGACCAAGATCGACGTGAAGGTCGCGGGCGCTTCGGCGTCGGCGATTGCCGCGGTCGAGAAAGTCGGTGGTAAGGTCGAACTGCCGCCCAAGCCCGTCGCCGACGCGGCCTGAACCGGACGGCGTCAACGGGGGCGTCGTTTCCCCCTTGTGTCGTTCACGCGTGAGGTTCCATGGCATCCGCCGCCGAGCAACTTGCATCTAACCTGAACTGGGGTTCGATCGGTAGGGCGACCGAGCTGAAGAAGCGACTGTGGTTCACCGTGGCCGCGCTCGTCGTCTTCCGTGTCGGCGCTTATATTCCGGTCCCTGGTGTCGATCCGGCCGCCCTGGCCGAGATCTTCAAGCAGAATGCCGGCGGTATCGCCGGCTTGCTCGATGTGTTTTCCGGCGGGTCGATCGGACGCATGTCGGTGCTCGCGCTCAGCATCATGCCGTACATCTCGGCGTCCATCATCATGCAGATCCTGACGACGGTCGTGCCGTCGCTCGAGGCGCTGAAGAAGGAAGGCGAGGCCGGCCGCAAGAAGATCAACCAGTATACTCGCTATGGTACGGTGGTCCTGGCGACCTTCCAGGCCTACGGAATCGCAGTCGGACTTGAGAGTCAGGTCGCCTCGGCCGGGCCCGTCGTGATCGATCCGGGCGTCTTCTTCCGCTTCGTCACCATCGTGACGCTGGTCGGTGGGACGCTGTTCCTGATGTGGCTGGGCGAGCAGATCACGGCCCGTGGCGTCGGCAACGGCGTGTCCCTGATCATCTTTGCCGGCATTGTGGCGGCCCTTCCGGACGCCCTGGTGCAGACCCTCGAGCTCGGTCGTACCGGAGCCCTGTCGGCGCTGTTCATCATCGCCCTGATCATCGGCATCGTGCTCGTCGTGGCGGTGGTCGTCTTCGTCGAGACCGCGCAGAGACGAATCGTCGTCCAGTATCCCAAGCGCCAGGTTGGCAACCGCATGTATGGCGGCGAGGCCTCGCATCTGCCGCTCAAGATCAATACGGCTGGCGTCATTCCGCCGATCTTCGCCTCTTCGCTGCTGCTGTTCCCGGCGACCATCGCGTCCTTCCAGGGCACGGGCGAGCCGGGCTGGATCCAGTGGTTCTCGACCCATCTCGGCCACGGGCAGCCGGCCTATCTGATTGCCTATATCGGCCTGATTGTCTTCTTCTGCTTCTTCTACACGACGGTTGTGTTCAATCCTGTCGACACGGCTGACAACCTGAAGAAGAACGGCGGGTTCATTCCGGGCATTCGCCCGGGCAAGAACACGGCCGAATATCTTGAGTACATCCTGAACCGGCTCACGGTCATCGGAGCGCTCTACCTCTCGGCTGTCTGTATCCTGCCGGAGCTGTTGATCGCCCGCGGCGGTGTGCCCTTCTACTTCGGCGGCACCAGCCTCCTGATCGTGGTGTCCGTCACGCTCGATACGGTGACCCAGGTGCAGGCGCATCTGCTCGCCCACCAATATGAGGGGCTCATCAAGAAGGCCCGGCTGCGGGGCAAGGGCCGATGAACATCATTCTTCTCGGACCGCCGGGTGCCGGCAAGGGGACGCAGGCCCAGCGGCTGCAGCAGGAGCGGGGGCTGATCCAGCTTTCAACCGGCGACATGCTACGCGCGGCCGTCGCTTCGGGTAGCGAACTCGGGCAGAAGGCCAAGGGCATCATGGAACGGGGTGAACTGGTCCCCGACGAGCTGATGGTGGGCCTGATCCGCGACCGTATCGCCCAGCCGGACTGCGCACAGGGTTTCATCCTGGACGGGTTCCCGCGGACCGAGGCCCAGGCCAAAGCGCTGGACAAGATGCTGGCCGAATCGGGCAAGGAGCTCGACCGGGTGATCGAGATGGAAGTCGATGAAAAGGCGCTGACCGAGCGCATCGTCGGCCGCTTCTCCTGCGCCAAGTGCGGGGCGGGCTACCACGATAAGTTCAAGCGGCCGAAGGTCGACGGGGTGTGCGACGTCTGCGGGTCGACGGAGTTCACGCGCCGCAAGGATGATAATGCAGAGACTATGAAGACTCGTATGGCTGCCTACAGGGCTCAGACCGAGCCCTTGTTGCCCTACTACAGCGCCCGCGGGGTGCTTCGGAAGGTCGACGGGATGGCCGCGATGGACGAGGTTTACCGCCAGATCGCAGGAGTTCTGGCGGGGACTTGACAAGGGTGAGTTCCATTGACTCGGGGGTGCGGATACCTATAATCGCGCGCTTTTCCGGGGCCAGCGGAATATGTGACGGGCGCGCGCGAGCGCGCCATAAGTCTTTGAAGGAGTTGGGACTTTGGCTCGTATAGCCGGTGTGAACATTCCGACCGCCAAGCGTGTCGTGATCGGGCTTCAGTACATCCATGGGATCGGTGCGGCGAAAGCCAAGGAGATCTGTGGAAAAGTTGGGATCGACGAGTCGCGCCGCGTGAACACGCTGAGCGATGACGAGGTCATCCGCATCCGCGAAACCATCGACCGTGACTACACGGTCGAGGGCGACCTGCGGCGCGAAGTGGCGATGAACATCAAACGCTTGATGGATCTCGCCTGCTATCGCGGCCTGCGGCATCGTCGCGGCCTGCCGGTCCACGGCCAGCGCACCCATACCAATGCGCGGACCCGCAAGGGCCCGGCCAAGCCGATCGCCGGCAAGAAAAAAGTGACGAAGTAAGAAGGGATCACGGACATGGCCAAAGCTGCAGCCGCCACCGGCGCCGCGCGTCCCCGTCGCAAGGAACGCAAGAACATCATCGCCGGCGTCGCGCACGTGAACGCCTCGTTCAACAACACCATCGTCACGATCACCGATGCCCAGGGCAACGCCATCGCCTGGTCATCGTCGGGGCAGCAGGGTTTCAAGGGATCGCGCAAGTCGACTCCGTTCGCCGCACAGATGGCCGCCGAAGGCGCCGGCCGCAAGGCGATGGAACACGGCATGCGCACGATCGAGATCCTGGTGCGCGGTCCCGGGTCGGGGCGTGAGTCGGCTCTGCGCGCGCTGCAGGCGGTGGGTCTGGCCGTGACGTCGATCCGCGACGTGACGCCGATCCCGCACAACGGCTGCCGGCCGCCGAAGCGTCGCCGCGTCTGATTTCGAGTGGAGGCGGCGCCGCCGGCGCCGCCCGCTCATGGAGAATGTACGGCGAGTCCCGAGGGGCTCGCTTGAACCGGTCTAGAGGGGTAGCCCACGTGCTTCAGAAGAACTGGCAGGACCTGATCAAGCCGGAGAAGCTTGTCACCGAAGCCGGCGTCGATCCGGGTCGCACCGCGACCATCGTCGCCGAGCCGCTCGAGCGCGGTTTCGGTCTCACGCTCGGCAATGCGCTGCGGCGCGTCCTGTTGTCGTCTCTCCAGGGTGCGGCCGTCACGTCGATCAAGATCGACAACGTGTTGCATGAATTCTCGTCGATTCCGGGCGTCCGCGAGGATGTGGTGGATATCGTGCTCAACATCAAGGCGATGGCCGTGAAGATGCAGGGCGATCGCCCGCAGCGTCTTTACCTCCGTGCCGTCGGTCCCGGTGAGGTCACTGCCGGCATGATCGAACTGCCGGGCGACGTCCAGATCATGGATCCCAAGCACCTGATCTGTACGCTCGACGACGGTGCCTCGATCTCGATGGAACTCATGGTCGCCACGGGCAAGGGTTATGTTCCGGCCTCTGCGAATCGTCCGGAAGACGCTCCGATCGGCCTGATTCCGGTCGATTCGGTGTTCAGCCCGGTCAAGCGCGTGTCCTACAAGATCGAGAACAGCCGCGTCGGCCAGGTCACCGACTACGATCGCCTGTCGATGACGGTCGAGACCAACGGCACGACGATGCCGGCCGATGCCGTGGCGCTCGCCGCTCGCATCCTGCAGGACCAGCTCCAGCTCTTCATCAACTTCGAGGAGCCGCGCGAGGTCCGCAGGGAAGAGCAGCAGGACGACTTCCCGTTCAACCGCAACCTGCTGCGCAAGGTCGACGAGCTGGAACTGTCGGTCCGTTCGGCCAACTGCCTGAAGAACGACAACATCATCTATATCGGCGATCTCGTTCAGAAGACCGAGGCGGAGATGCTGCGCACCCCGAACTTCGGTCGCAAGTCGCTGAACGAGATCAAGGAAGTGCTGGCCGGCATGGGCCTCCACCTGGGAATGGAAATCCCGGGTTGGCCGCCGGACAACATTGAGGAAATGGCCAAGCGGCTGGAAGAGCCGTACTAGGCCGGTAGAAGGAAAGAAGTCATGCGTCACAATAATCGCGGCCGGAAGTTCCACCGCACGGCGGAGCATCGCAAGGCGATGTTCATGAATCTCGCCGGTGCCCTCATCAAGCACGAGCAGATCACGACCACGCTTCACAAGGCGAAGGACCTGCGTCCGATCGTCGAGAAGCTGGTCACGCTCGGCAAGCGCGGCGGCCTGCACGCCCGTCGCCAGGCGATCGGCTTCCTGCGCGATCCCTACGTGGCCGACAAGCTCTTCACGACGCTCGGACCGCGCTACTCCAAGCGCAACGGCGGCTACCTCCGCGTGCTGAAGGCGGGCTACCGCTTCGGCGACGCCGCCGAGATGGCCGTGATCGAGTTCGTCGAGCGCGATACCAATGCCAAGGGCCAGGACAGCGGTCCGTCGGCCGACCAGGCGACGCGGCAGGAAGCGGCGTAAAGCCCACTTTCTTCGCACCGAATTGAGAACGCCCGGTCGAAAGCCCGGGCGTTTTCTTATTTTGAGGGCGGCACTCCAGTGGCGCGCCCTCAGTGGAAGACTAAGCTGGGGCATGAGCTTCATCTTCAGGACTGCCCAACTAGCGGAATGCGCCGATGCCGACCGCGTCCTGCGCGCCGCGTTCGCGCCCTATCTCGCCAAGCTCGGGCGAAAAATTTCGGCCGACTACTACAAGTGGCTGCCGGCCTCGATCGAGCGCGGCGACGTTTTCGTGGCGGAGCAGGGCGGCCAGATTGTCGGAGTTGCCGCCACCGAGCGGCGGGAGGCGGAACTCTTTCTCGACCGGTTGGCCGTCGACCCGTCGAAGCAGGGCACGGGCCTTGGACGCTGGGTGCTTCAGCGGCTCGACGAGGTCGCCCGTTCACGCGGTGACCGCACCGTCTCGCTGGTCACGGCCGAGATGATGGATCATCTCATCAGGCTCTACGGCAGCCACGGCTTCGCTGTCGTCCATCGCGGCCTGCCCGACCATGGCAAGGACACGCACATGCGCGTCCACATGGCGAAGGCGCTGTAGCGGGCGGCCTTTAGAACTGCTCCTCTGACAGCGCGAACACCGTCCGCCCCGCCGCCTTGAGCGGGCCGAGCTGGGCCAGGGCCGGGGGCAGGATCACCTCGGCATAGAAGCGTGCCGTGACCAGCTTGGCCTCGAGAAAGGCAGGATCGCCGTCACGCTGGCCGAGCCGCGTCTGGGCCACCAGGGCGCTGCGGGCGAGCAGCCAGGCACCCAGGGCGGTGCCGGCCAGGCGCAGGAAAGGCACGGACCCCGCGAGGGCGCTCACCAACTCGGCCTTGACCGACTGCGCGACCCACCGGGTCGCATCCTCCAGCGCGTCGGCGGCGGCCACGAGGCCCGCACGGATCGCCTCGATATCGTCGCCTGGCGCGGCCCTCATCTCCTCGGCTGTGGCACGCATCTCGGCGACCAGCGCCAGCATGGTCTCGCCGCCATCCTTGGCGACCTTGCGGCCCACCAGGTCGCGCGCCTGGATGCCGTTGGTACCCTCGTAGATTGGCAGGATGCGGGCATCGCGCAGGTGCTGCGCCGCGCCGGTGTCCTCGATGAAGCCCATGCCGCCGTGGATCTGCACGCCGGTCGAGGCGATCTCGTTGCCGAGGTCGGTGAACCAGGCCTTCACGATCGGGATCAGCAGGTCGACCCGGTCCTGGATCTTGCGGCCCGCCGCCTTGTCCGATTGCTTCAGCGCGCCGTCGATGCCGGCGGCCGTGTAGTAGCCCAGCGCCCTCATCGCCTCGATCTGCGCGCGCATGCTCATCAGCATGCGGCGGACGTCGGCATGATGGACGATCGAAACGGAGGCGGGCGCGGCGCTGCCGTCGTCCTTCGACTGGACGCGGGTCCGCGCGAAGGCGGCCGCCTGCTGGTAGGCGCGCTCGGCGATGGCCAGCCCCTGGATGCCGACGGACAGGCGGGCGTTGTTCATCATGGTGAACATGTAGGAGAGGCCGCGGCCCTCTTCCCCAACCAGGTAACCGACCGCGCCGCCATCGTCGCCGAACGACATCACGCAGGTCGGGCTGGCGTGGATGCCGAGCTTGTGCTCCAGCGACACGCAGCGCAGGTCGTTGCGCTTGCCCAGGCTGCCGTCGGCACCGACCAGGAACTTCGGCACGATGAACAGCGAGATGCCGCGGACGCCGGCCGGCGCGTCGGGTGTCCGGGCCAGCACGAGATGCACGATGTTCTCGGCCATGTCGTGCTCGCCGTAGGTGATATAGATCTTCTGGCCCGTCACCAGATAGTGGTCGCCGTTCTTCACCGCGCGGCTCTTGAGCTGGCCGAGATCGGAGCCCGCCTGCGGTTCCGTGAGGTTCATGGTCCCGGTCCATTCGCCGGAGATCATCTTGGGCAGGTAGGTCGCCTTCTGCTCTTCCGACCCGTGATGGTGGATCGCGTCGATCGCGCCCTGGTTCAGCAGCAGCACCAGGCCGAAGCCCATGTTGGCGGCCTGCCACATCTCCTGCACGGCGGTCGCCAGCAGCCACGGCATGCCCTGGCCGCCGAACTCCGGATCGAAGGGGAGCGAGTTCCAGCCGCCCTCGACGAACTCCTTGTAGATCGCGGCGAAACCGGGCGCGGTACGGACCACGCCGTTCTCGAGCTTGGCGCCGACCTTGTCGCCGTCGCGATTGAGAGGTGCGAGGCCATTGCCGGCCAGTTTGGCGGCTTCCTCGAGCACGGCGTCGATCGTGTCGTCCGTCGCATGCTCGTAACCCGGCAGGGCGGCGACGCCGGAAAGGCCGGCCACTTCGCGCAGCGCGAAACGCATGTCGGCCAGCGGGGCAGTGTAAGTCATGTAAAATCCTCCGTTCCGCAATATGGCGCGCTCGGTCGCTTTTGGCGACCGGCTCGGCTATTTTGGAGGCCACATGACAAACTCAGTCCTGCTGTCGATCGACGGCCCCATCGCCACCATCACGCTGAACGATCCGGCGAAGCACAATCGCCTCAACCCCGAGGGGTTGAAGCTGCTTCGGGAGGCGGTCGAGAAGGTCGACGCCGATCCGGTCGTGCGCGCCACCGTGATCACGGGCGCCGGCGACAAGACCTTCTGTTCCGGCTACGACCTCGGCTCGATCCCCGCGGGCGAGCGCAAGGACGAGGGCGGCGACAATACATTCGAAGTCGTCATGGACCGCATTGAGGCGATGCGCATGCCGACCCTGTGCGCGCTGAACGGCGGTGTCTATGGCGGCGCCACCGATCTGGCGCTGGCCTGCGACTTCCGCCTCGGCGTCAAGGGCATGCGCTTCTTCATGCCGGCGGCGCGCTTCGGCCTCCACTATTATCCGAGCGGCCTGCGCCGTTACACGCAGAAGGTGAGCCCGAGCTTCGCCAAGCGTGCGTTCCTGCTGTCGGAGGATTTCCACGACACCGAGCTCCTGGCGGTCGGCTATCTCGACTGGCTGGTCGAGCGCGCGGAGTTCAAGGACAAGGTCGCCGAGAAGGCCGCACGGCTGGCGGGCCTCGCGCCACTGTCTATGTCGGGCATGAAGCGGGCAATCGAGCAGTTCGCACAGGCGGCTCCCGACATGCCTTCGATCCGCCAGACACAGCGGGCCTGCGCGACCTCCGACGATCTCAAGGAAGGTCTGGCTGCGCTCGGCGAACGTCGTACTCCGTCGTTTACGGGCCGGTGACGGAGGGGCATCCGCATCTGATCGCTCCGGTTGTCCCAAGATTGCCGCGATTCAATGCAGGATGCCGGCAGTATCTGGGGCCGTGCCGACAGCCGCTTGGCAAGGTATATTGCAGCCGGGCGGTAGATCGAGATAGGGCCGCTGAACCGAAGAGACCATGCAACGCCGCCTAGCCGCCATCGTCCACGCCGACCTCGCCGGGTTCACCCGGATGATGGAGGGTGCTGAGACGCGCACGTTCCGCCACCTCAAGTCAGCCCAGATCGAGGTTTGGCGTCCGGCCATCGACTCCGGACGCGGCCGTCTCGTCGGGACGGCGGGCGATGCCATGCTGGCGGAGTTCGGCTCGGCCGTCTCGGCGGTCGCCGCGGCGATCGATATCCAGGAGCGCATGGCCCGCTTCAACGATTTGCTCAGCGAGGAGCAGCGCATGCTGTTCCGCATCGGCGTCCATCTCGGCGAAGTCATCATCGACGACGAGGACCAGAACATCTTCGGTGATGGCGTCAATCTCGCCGCCCGCATCCAGACGCTGGCGGAACCCGGCGGCATCGCGGTGTCGCGTGCCGTCCGCGACCTCGTGGAGCTGCGCACCGAGTACGTGTTCCATGACGGCGGCGAGCACCAGCTCAAGAACGTCAGCCGGTCCGTGCAGGTCTTCCACGTCAGGCAGGCGAAGCTCGCCTCGCCCGGGACGACGACGCGCATGGTGCCTCAGATTACGCTGCGCTTCGAAGGGCCCGATTCGGCGGGGCGCAAGCACACGTTCGAAGTGTCATTGGAAAAACTGGTTGGCCAGAGCCAGGGGATGTGCATCGGCCGGGCCGCCGACCAGTGCGAACTCGTCGTGCCGCATCCGACCGTCTCGCGCCGACACGCCAGGCTCAGCGTCGCCGGCGAGGCGTTGCAGGTCGAGGATCTCGGCTCGACCAACGGGACCGCGGTCAACGGTACGGCTCTCAAGGCGGGCGCTCCGATTGCCCTGCAGGCAGGATCGAAGTTGCGGCTCGGCGATGTCGAGCTGGTCGTTCATCACACTTAGCGGCGTAGAGCGCCCATGAACGAGCCCACGACCGTCTCCGGTGCCACGCCGCCGCCCGAGGTCGACTATGTCTCGCTGAAAGCCGGCCAGCTGATCGGCCGCTACGAGATCGTATCGGTACTGGGGCAGGGCGGTTTCGGCATCACGTACCGTGCCCGCGACGTCCAGCTTGGGCGCGAGGTCGCGATCAAGGAGTATCTGCCGTCGGCCCTGGCGGTGCGGCAGGACGGCTCCACGGTGCTGCCGCGCACGACCAAGATGGCCGACGATTTCGGCTGGGGACGCGACCGCTTCGTCACCGAAGGCCGCACGCTCGCCAGCCTCCATCGCGTGCCGGCGATCGTGCAGGTCTTCGATTTCCTCGAAGCCAATGGCACTGCCTATATCGTGATGGAGCTCCTGAGCGGTGCCACGCTCGAGGAGCGCATTAACACCGGCGGCAAGCTGAAGCCCGAGGAAATCAATCGCATCCTGTGGCCGCTGCTCGACGGGTTGGAGCAGGTCCATGCGGCGGGCTTCCTGCATCGCGACATCAAGCCGGCGAACATCCTGCTCGACGCCGCCGGCAATCCGACCCTGATCGACTTCGGCGCGTCGCGCGCGGCCATGGTCGGCCGGACGGCGGCGATGACGGCGATTTTTACCCCAGGCTACGCCGCGGCCGAGCAGATGACGTCGGCCAAGCAGGGGCCGTGGACCGACATCTACGGTCTCGCCGCCACGATCTATCACGCCATCGCGGGCAAGGCGCCGCCCAATGCCTTCGACCGCATGCTGGACGACGGCTACGAGCCGCTCGGCAAGCTGGCGCCGCACGGATTCTCGCCGGGCGTGTTGGCTGGGGTGGATGCCGGTCTCACCGTCGCCGCGCGCGACCGTCCGCAGTCGATTGCCGGCTGGCGGCCGATCCTCGGCATGACGGCCGCGCCGGAGCCGAACGCTACCATGGTTATGGGGAAGGGCGACGACGCGCCGGCTGCGCGCGTGTCCGTTCTCGGACCGGCGACCGTGTCGCCGACCGCTCCACCCCCGCCGGCTGCGAAGAGCCGGACCGGCATGTGGGCCGGCATCGCGGCGCTCGTCCTGCTGGCGGTCGGGGGCGGTGGCTACTATGCGATGGCCACGCGCGGGCCCGACCCGGAAATGGTGAAGGCGCGCGCCGCGGCCGAAGCGGCCGAGGAGGGGCGTCGCAAGGCGGCGGCGGAAGCCGACAAGCTGCGCGCCGAGAAGGCCGAACAGGAAGCCAAGGCAAAGGCCGAGCAGGAGGCCAAAGCGAAGGCGGAGCAGGACGCCAAGGCACAAGCCGATCTCGCGGCCCGGCAGAAGGCCGAAGCCGATGCCGCCAAGCGCCAGATCGAAGAAGAGACGCGACGCAAGGTCGAGGCGGAAATCGCCAATAGGAAGCGCGCCGACGAGGAGGCGCAGCGCAAGGCCACCGAGGAGGCCGCTGCCCGGCAGAAGGCGATCGAGGACGCACGGAAGGCGACCGAGTTTGTCGCCGGCAACTTCGACCATTTCGGCAAGACGCTCATGATGATCGGCCTCAAGGACCGCACGGGCGAGATCAGGCTGCAGGGGGTCGACGTTGTGGACGATCCGGCGCTTCACAAGCTTGCCGCCGATTCGCTGGCCGCCCAGCCGCGCAACCTGCGCTGCCGTCAGACGGACCGGTTGACCGATGGCACGCCGCTCTATCGCTGCCTGATCACCAAACGCAACTCCAAGGACCCGCTTGCCGACATACCGGACTCGGATCGCGACGATCTCGCGCTCGTCCTGGTCCGGACCGGCCTGCTGCTGGCCTCGTGCGATGCTCCGCGCTCCTATGCGGATGCGGAGGACGATGCCCGTGGCAGCAAGCAATATCTCTGGAGTAGAGTGAACGTTCCTGAATACAAAAGGAGATGCACCAGATGACTGCAGTGACTGCTGACACGGCCTTCTTCTCCGGCAGGAAGATCGTCGTCCGGATCGTAGGCGTGATCGCAGCCCTCGGGCTGGTGGCCGCCTGCACGGACGATCGCGGGCAGCCGACCAACCAGACGACCGGCACCGTCATGGGCGCGGCGCTGGGTGGTGTCGTGGGCGGCCTGGCCTTCGGGTCCGTCGGTGGCGCAGTCGGTGGTGCGCTGGTGGGCGGCCTGGCCGGCAATCTCGTCGGCCGCGCGCTCGACGATCAGGAGCGTCGCCGTCTGGCCGAAGCCACGCAGTATGCCTTCGTCGCCGAAAACAACGTGCCGACGACGTACACGGTCGAGCCGACCAAGACTTCCTCTTCGGCCGCGACGACGGCGCCGCCGACCGTCGTGAGCGCCAAGCCGGTCGCGCCGGCCAGCAGCCGCGCGGACGGCAGCACCTGCCGGCCGATCGAGCTGACGGCGACCAAGAACGGCCAGACCACGACCGAGACGACGACCTTCTGCAAGTCGGCGGGCTCGCAGGAACTGAAGCCCGTTTCCGTCTGATCGGCTGACACTTTCCTGAACGGAACGGCCGGCGGTCCCGATCGCCGGCCGTTTTCGTGTGCGTCGGGCTGGTCCGATCGACACAACTCGGTCATTTTCCTGAGCGAGGAGAGAGGTATGGCAGGCAATCGACAGGCAGCGAAACTGCGGGAGCTCCTGGCGCGGGGCGAGTTCATCCTGGCGCCGGGCATCTACGACGGCATTTCCGCGCGCGTCGCGGACCGCATGGGCTTTCCCGCTCTCTACATGACGGGATACGGCGCCACGGCCTCGATGCTGGGCCTGCCCGATGCGGGCCTCGCGACTTACTCCGACATGCTGGGCCGCGCCGAGATGATCTGCTCCGTGGTCGAGACGCCGCTCATCGCCGATGCCGACACCGGCTATGGCGGGCTGCTGAACGTCCAGCGCACGATCCGCGGCTACGAGGCGGCGGGCGTCGCGGCGATCCAGATCGAGGACCAGGAGACGCCCAAGAAGTGCGGCCATACGCCGGGACGGCGCGTGGTGCCGGCCGAGGAGATGGCGCTCAAGATCAGGGTCGCGGCGGAGGCGCGCCGGCACGAGGAGACGCTGATCGTCGCGCGCACCGATGCGCGTACGGCGCTGGGGCTCGACGAAGCGCTGCGCCGCGCCAGGCTCTACGAGGAGGCCGGCGCCGACATCATCTTCGTCGAGTCGCCGGAGAGCGAGGCCGAGCTGGAGCGTATCGGCCGCGAGGTGAGCAAGCCGCTGCTCGCCAACATGGTCGAGTTCGGTAAGACGCCGCGCGCCGAGGTCGACCGTCTGAAGAAGTGGGGCTTCGATCTCGCGATCTATCCCGTCCTCGGCCTTACCGTCGCCGCCGAGGCGATGCGGCAGTCGTTCGCGCACCTCAAGGACAGCGGCACCAGTGTCGGCGATCCGTTGCCGCAATATCAGGACATCCATGGCTTGATGGGATTCCCCGAGGTCTGGGACTTCGAGAAGCGTTGGGCGACATGAACGGCAAGCAGTTCCTCGAGTTGTTGGCGCGCCTGCCGGCCCGCGTATGGATCCAGGCGATCCTGGGTCTGATCGCCTTCATCGTGCTGGCGGTCCTGGGCTTCGCCGTGATCGCGGGCATCGCGGCCGTCGCGCTGGTGCTGTTGCTCGGCTTCAAGGCCAAGAGCTGGATCCTGGGTTTCTTTGGCCGCGACATCGAGCCTGCGCCGCCGGCGCGTCACCACGACGGCAAGATCACCGACGTCCAGTACGAGATCGTTGATCGAACCAACGACCGCACGCCGCGGCCATAGAACAAACCCGGTTATCAATGGAGCGCGCCACTCCAGTGGCGCCATGCATGAGCGCCACTGGAGTGGCGCGCTCCGATGAGTCCTAAACCCGAACGATCTTCCCCGGATTCATCAGGTTCTGCGGATCGAGCGCGCGCTTGATCGTGCGCATCGTGTCGATCTCGATCTTGCTGCGATAGTGGGCGAGCTCGTCGACCTTGAGCAGGCCGATTCCGTGCTCGGCCGAGATCGATCCGCCATAGCTGACGACCAGATCATAGACCGCAGCGTTCAGGGCATGGGTGTGCGGCAGGAAGCGCGCCTTGTCCCAGCCTGCGGGCGCCTGGCAGTTGAAGTGGAGGTTGCCGTCGCCGACATGGCCGAAGGTGACCGGCCGGCCTTCAGGGAGCGCCTTCTTCATCGCTGCCAGCCCTTCGGTGACGAAAGTGGGGATCTTGCTGACGGCAACAGAGATGTCGTGCTTCACGGAGGGGCCTTCCTTCTTGGAGGCCTCCGTATGGTTCTCGCGGAGGCTCCACAGCGCGCGCGCCTGTGTCTCGTTCTGCGCGATGGTGGCGTCGAGGACGAGGCCACGTTCCATCGCTTCGCCGAGATAGGCTTCCATCTTTTCGCGCAAGCCCTCCGCGTTCTCGCCGTCGCGACGGGCGCGGGTCGAGGACCATTCGAGCAGCACGTACCAGTCGTGGCGCTCGGCCAGCGGATCGGCCGCGCCGGGGATGTGCTGCAGCACGAGGTCGATGCCCTGGCGGCCCATGAGTTCACAGGAGGTGACATTGTCCTCCGACGCAGCATGCGCGCCGCTCAGCAGGGCGACAGCGGCCTCGGGTGAGGGGACGGCGACCCAGGCGGTCGCCACGTCCTTGGGCTTGGGCCAGAGCTTCAGCACCGCACGGGTGATGATGCCCAGCGTGCCTTCGGCGCCGAGATAGAGGTCGCGCAGGTCGTAGCCGGTATTGTCCTTCTTGAGCGCGCGCAGCCCATTCCAGATCTCGCCCTGGGGCGTCACCACTTCAAGGCCGAGGACGAGCTGGCGGGCGTTGCCGTAGTGCAGCACCTGCACGCCGCCGGCATTGGTCGAGAGGTTGCCGCCGATCGTGCAGCTTCCCTCGGCGGCCAGCGACAGCGGGAACAGACGGTCGTGTTGCGCGGCCGTTTCCTGGATGGTCTTCAGGATCACGCCCGCCTCGACCGTCATCGAATAGCCGATGAGGTCGATGTCGGTGATGCGCGTCATGCGGTTCAGCGACAGGACGATCTCCCGGCCCTTTTCGTCCGGGGTGCCGCCGCCGACCAGGCCCGTGTTGCCGCCCTGGGGCACCACCGCGACCTTCTCGGCCGCGCACAGCTTCACGACGTCGGCGACTTCCTGGGTGTTGGCCGGCCGCACGACAGCGAGCGCATTGCCCACGAAGCTCTCGCGCCAGTCGGTGACGTAGGGATGCTTGCCCTGCTCGTCGGTGATCAGACCCTTGTCGCCGACGATGGCGCGCAGCTTTTCGATGAAATCGCTCATCAGATACGCAGAACTTTCCCGGGGTTCATGATGTTCTTGGGATCGAGCGCGCGCTTGATGGTGCGCATCGTGTCGAGTTCGATCCGGCTGCGGTAGTGCGCAAGCTCGTCGAGCTTGTCGATGCCGATGCCGTGCTCGGCCGAGATCGAGCCGTCGAGGCTGGTCACCAGGTCGTTCACCGCGCGCGTGATGGCGGGCGAGTACTGGCTGAGCGTGGGCCGGTCCATGCCCTTCGGTCCCATGAAGGAGAAGTGGATGTTGCCGTCACCGATATGGCCGAGCGGGTAGGGGCGGATGCTGGGCAGGATGTCGAGCGCGGCCTTGAGGCCCCGTTCGATGAACTCCGGCACCTTGGAGATCGACACCGAGATGTCGTAGCTGAGGCCCGGTCCTTCGGCGCGGGAGGCGGGTGCCACCGACTCGCGGATCACCCACATGTTGCGCGCCTGCGCCTCGCTCTGGGCGATCACGGCATCGAGTACGCGCCCGGCTTCCATCTGGTCGGCGAGGAACTGCTCCATCTTCTCGGACATGCCCTCGGCGCCCTCGGCCTTGGGGCGTGCCGACGTCCACTCCAAGAGCAGGAACCATTGCGTGTCGGCCTTCAGCGGATCCTGAGTGCCGGGGATGTTGCGCAGGACCATGTCGGTGCAGGTCCGGCTCATCAGCTCGCACGAGCCGACATTGTCCTCGGAGGCGCCGTGTGCCTCCGACAGGATCTCGATGGCGGCCTGCGGATCGCGGATGGCGAGCCAGGCGGTGGCCACGTCCTTGGAGGCGGGCCACAGTTTCAGCACGGCCTTGGTGATGATGCCCAGCGTGCCTTCGGCGCCCATGAACAGGTGCTTTAGATCGTAGCCGGTATTGTCCTTCTTGAGCGCGCGCAGGCCGTTCCAGATGTCGCCGTTCGGCAGCACCACTTCGAGGCCCATGACGAGGTTGCGCGCATTGCCGTAGCGCAGCACCTGAACGCCGCCGGCGTTGGTCGAGAGATTGCCGCCGATCATGCACGAGCCCTGGGCGCCCAGGAACAGCGGGAAGAAGCGGTCATGGCTGGCTGCCGTCTCCTGCAGCGTCTGCAGCACACAGCCCGCCTCGACGGTCATCGAATAGCCGACCGGGTCGACGTTCAGCACCTTGTTCATGCGGCCGACGGAGAGGACGATGCCGGTGTGCGAGGGCCAGGGCGTCGCGCCGCCCATCAGGCCGGTATTGCCCGCCTGGGGCACGATGGCGATGCCGTTGTCGTAGCAGAGCTTCACCACCTTGGAGACTTCCTCGACATTGGCCGGGCGCACGACGACGGCGGCGTTGCCGACGATCGAGCCGCGCCAGTCGGTGACGAAAGGCTGCTTGCCCTGGTCGTCGGCGATCAGGCCCTTGTCGCCCACGATGGCGCGCAGGCTCTCCAGGATCGCAGGCGTGACGGGGGCCGTCGGGATGGTCGGAATGATCGCGGTGTCGGGCATTGTTTCCTCACTTTGACGGCAGACTAGCGCTGCCTGTGGGAGCCGTCATCCGCTGCGGCTCGCCTTAGTCTGTCATTGATCGCGAGCCCGAGGCCGGTATGCGGAATGGGCGCTACGGCGATGCGGCCGATGCCGGGACGGTCGAGCAACCGCATCATGGCGAAGAGGTTGGCGGCGGCCTCGCCAAGATCGCCGGACGGGCTGAGATTCATCGTCAGCATGGCGCCCTCCGGCACCGTACCGCCGAAGGCCAGCAGGCCTTCATCCGCCGAAACTGATGTCGCCTCCAGCCGCACGGGACGCGACGGGGCGTAATGACTATGGAGCTGGCCGGGCGACTTGCGCGCCGCGTCGCCGCTCGGGAGGGCGTCGCTGAGCGCGATGGCGCCGATCACCTCCTCGATCGCCTCGCGCGTCGCGCCGCCGGGACGCAGCAGGATGGGGATCTCCGTCGAGAGATCGAGCACCGTCGATTCGACACCGACGAGACAGGCGCCGCCGTCGAGGATCATCGGCGCCCGTGCGCCCAGGGATTGCGCCACATGCTCGGCACGGGTCGGGCTCACTTCGCCGCTGCGGTTGGCCGATGGCGCCGCGATCGGGCGCCCCGTCGCACGGATCAGGGCCTGCGCTACCGGGTGGGAGGGCGCCCGGATCGCGACCGTGTCGAGGCCGGCGGTTGCGAGCAGGGCGATGGTCGAGCCCGGGGAGCGGGGCAGCACCAGGGTGAGCGGCCCCGGCCAGAAACGCGCCGCGAGTTTCTCCGCGGTGTCGCTCCAGCGCACGAAGGCACGCGCGGCGGCGGCGTCAAGCACGTGGCTGATCAGCGGATTGAACTGAGGGCGGCCCTTGGCCTCGAAGATGGCTGCCACGGCACGCTCGTTGGTGGCATCACCCCCTAGGCCGTAGACGGTCTCGGTCGGGAAGGCGACGAGACCACCGTCGCGCAGCGTTTCTGCGGCCCGCGCGATGGACTGCGCCGTCGCCTCGACCAGGCTCATCGCGCCGCCAGGCTGCGGGCGATGAAGTGCGGGTTGGCGAAGCGCGGCTTGCCGTACTGAAGGGGCTTGCCGTCCACGGTGACGACTTCGCCGCCGGCGGCTTCGAGCACGCCCTGTGCCGCGCCGGTATCCCACTCCATGGTCGGTCCGAACCGCGGATAGATGTCGGCCTTGCCTTCGGCGATCAGGCAGAACTTCAGCGACGAGCCCGCCTGCACGCGGTCGGACACGGTGAGGTTGTTGTTGCGGAACCAGATGTCGAGGTCGTTGTAGGTGCCGTGGCTGCGGCTCGCACAGGCCGTCAGCCCCTCGGGCGGCGGCGTACGCGTGCGGATCGGCGTGAAGGCGCCCTTGCCCTCGCGTTTGTCCGCCCCGAGTCCCAGGGCGCCGCGCCACAGCGTTTCGGTGGCGGGGGCGAGGACAATACCGAGGGTCGGGCGGCCGTTCTCGATGAGGGCGATGTTCACCGTGAACTCGCCATTCCTCTTGATGAATTCCTTGGTGCCGTCGAGCGGGTCGACCAGCCAGAAAGGCCGTCCGTCATCGAGCGACGGGATTCGGCCGGCCGCCATTTCCTCCTCGGCAATAATCACGATGCCGGGCGTGAGCTTGTGGAGGCCGGCCAGGATGACCGCTTCAGCGGCATGGTCGGCATCCGTGACGGGGCTCTTGTCCTCCTTGTCGCGAACGCCGTGATCGCCGGCATAAATCCGCATGATCTCGCGTGCGGCTTCTTCCGCGATGTTGGTGCAGGTGTCGCGGAGGGTGTCGAGCGGAGGAAGGGGCTGGGTCATGGGCGGTCCTTATAGACGGCAGGGGCTCCGCCTTGACAGCAAAGTTCACGCCCGCGAGTATATTGGAACGACGTTCCAATATATAGAACAAATGGAGGAATACGATGCCCGTCAATGTGATCGGCATGATCGGTGTGGCGCCCCCGCAGGGCACCTCGCTGCACGTGATCGCTGGAGGCATCTCGCCGTCGTTCCTTCGGGAGTTCGCCCAGACCCACGAGAAGGCCGGATTCGACTATGTGCTGGTCGGCTACTACGCCTCCTCGGCGGAGGGCTTCAACGTCGCGACCTATGCCGCGGCCCATACCGAGAAGCTTCGCTACCTGATCGCCCACCGGCCGGGGGTCGTTTCGCCGACCCTGGCGGCGCGGGCCGCGGCGACGATGGACCAGCTCTCCGGCGGCCGCCTTGCGCTTCACATCATCGTCGGCAACAGCGATGCCGACCAGCAGCGCGAGGGTGACTTCTCGCCCAAGGAAGAGCGCTACGTGCGCGCCGCCGAGTATCTCGACGTGATGCGCAAGGTCTGGACCTCGACCAAGCCGTTCGACTACGAGGGCAAGTTCTACCGCTTCAAGGACGTGTTCTCCGAGGCCCGACCCTTCCAGCAGCCGCATCCGCCGTTGTTCTTCGGGGGCTCTTCGCCGGGCGCGATGGAGATGGGTGCGCAGCATTGCGATACCTTCGCCATGTTCGGCGAACCGCTGGCCGAGACGGCGGAGCGCATGGAAGAGTTCCGTCGCATGATCAAGCCGTTCGGCCGGACACCGCGCTTCAACGTCTCGTTCCGGCCGATCATCGCAGAGACCGAAGGCAAGGCGTGGGACAAGGCAAAGAAGATCCTCGACGATCTCAAGTCGAGCGGGACCATGCCGAGCAAGGCGCAGGACAAGTCGGCCGAACGTCTCGTTGCCCTGGCGCAGCGCGGCGACGTGCATGACGAACGGCTGTGGATGCCGGTAGCGGGCGCGGCCGCGGGCAAGGGCAACACCTCGTGCCTCGTCGGCACGCCGGAGCAGGTCGCGGCGGCAATGCTGAAATACTACCGCCTTGGCGTGGGCTCGTTCCTGATCCGGGGCTTCGACCCATTGGGCGATGTCAGCGATTTCGGCCGCGAACTGATCCCGCGCCTGAAGGCGGGGGCCCTTGAGATCGACCGAGAATGCGCGGCGGCCGCCTAACTAAAAGACAAACGTCAAACAGGAGGAAACGTGTTCAGGAAACAGTTTTGCGTCGCCCTCGCGGGCGCCGTAGCCCTTTCGCTTGGCATCGCCGGCACCGCGCCGGCGCAGTCGTATCCCGACAAGCCAATCAAGCTGATCGTGCCCTATCCGCCGGGCGCCACGAACGATCTGCTGGCGCGCGTGCTCGCCGAGCCGCTGGCGAAGGAACTGGGGCAGCCGGTGATCGTCGACAACAAGGGTGGTGCGGCCACCGCGATCGGCGCGACGGCGGCGGCCAATGCGCCGGCCGACGGCTATACGATGCTGCTGGGAACGGGCACGACCTACACGCTGAACCCGCTGCTCAAGAAGGGCCTGGCCTACGATACCGACCGCGACTTCAAGATGGTGTCGATCATCGCCGAGGTCCCCGTGGCGTTCATCGTCAATCCGAAGTTCCCGGCCAGGACACTGTCGGAGTTCGTCACCTATGCGAAGGCCAATCCGGGCAAGGTGAATTTCTCGTCCTCGGGCCTCGGCTCCTCGCTCCATCTCGCGGCCGAACTGTTTGCCCAGCGCGCCGGCATCAAGATGACCCACGTGCCGTATCCGGGCAGCGCGGGCGCGATGCGCGCCCTGCTGGCCGACGAGGTGCAGATGTTCTCCGAAGTGATCTCCGGCGCTCTGCCGCAGATCGACCAGAAGACCGTCGCGCCGCTTGCGATCACCAGCACCAAGCGTCTGGCGGTCGCTCCCTCGATCCCCACGGTGGCGGAGAGCGGATACCCCGGCTTCGAGGCACTGGGCTGGTACGCGCTCGCCGTTCCCAAGGCGACACCCGCCGCGGTGGTCGCGCGCATCGAGGCCGCCATCAACAAGATCCTGGCCTCGGGGGTCCTGCAGGCGCGCTTCGAGCCGCTGGCGATCGTGATCCCCGGACCTCAGGAGCCGGGTTCGGCCGACAAGTACATGGCGAAGGACCGTGCGCTCTGGGAGCCGTTGGTCCGCTCGCTGAACATCTCGCTCGATTGAACGGAACGGAGCAGCATGGACACGACGGTCGTCAAGGCGCTGTCAGTACTGGAGGCCCTGGCTGCCAGTGCGACGCCGGTCGGCGTGACCGAGCTCGCGACCAGGCTCGGCCTGTCGAAGAGCAACGTGCACCGGCTGCTGCAGACGCTGGCGGCCCGTGGCTATGTCACCCAGGTCGACCAGCGCTACACCGTGACGACCCGGCTGTGGGAACTGGGCGCGATGGTCATCAGCCGCCTCGACGTCGCGCAGGTCGCCACGCCGGTGATGCAGCGTCTCGTTGCCGAGGTCGACGAGACCGCGCATCTCTCCGTGCTGGACATGGCCGCCTGCGAGGTCGTCTCCATCCACAATGTCGAGAGCGCCCAGCCGGTACGTGCCTATTCTCGGATCGGCCAGCGCACGCCCGCGCATTGCGTGGCTACAGGCAAGGCGCTGCTGTCCGCACAGTCGCCTGAAGCCTTGAGGTCGCTACCGGAGGAGCTGCAGCGCTTCACGCCGTACACACTCTATCGCCGCGACGAGTTGCTCGAGGCGCTGGAGAAAGCCCGTCGCGATGGCTATTCGACGAATGTCGGCGAGTGGCGCGAGCAGGTGGGCGGCGCAGCGGCGGTCATCTACGATCATGCCGGGCGACCGGCGGCGGCGCTCGGGCTGACAGTGCCGGTGGAGCGGCTGCAGCCCGAGGTGATGAGCCGCTACATTCCGCTGCTAACCGCGGCGGCGGACGAGATCTCGCGGCTCATGGGCGCGCCATCCCGCGCCCGCTGATCGCTACCCGTTCAGAACCCGACCTGCGACGGCATCGAGCTTGGCGACCATCTCGTCCGAACGGGCTGTCGGCGAGGTGATCAGCGCGTGTTCCAGCGCGCGGTCGCAGCCCGACGGGCAGGGGGTCGGCCGCGATTCCCGCAGGCGCGGCGCGATCATGGCGACCAGCGCCTTGGCCCTCTCGGCATTCTCGAGTAGCACGCGAACGATGTCGGCGACCTGCACATGGTCGTGGTCGGGATGCCAGCAGTCGAAGTCGGTGACCATGGCGACGGTGACGTAGCAAATCTCCGCCTCTCGGGCGAGCTTGGCCTCCGGCATGTTGGTCATGCCGATCACGTCGCAGCCCCAGCTCCGATAGAGCTTCGATTCGGCCAGGCTGGAGAATTGCGGACCCTCCATCGCGATGTAGGTGCCGCCCTTGCGAACCGGGAAACCGGCCTTCTGCGCGCACGCGTGCACGGCTTCGGCCAGCCGGTTGCAGGTGGGCTGCGCCATCGAAACGTGCGCGACCAGGCCCTCGCCGAAGAAGCTCTTCTCGCGGGCGAAGGTCCGGTCGATGAACTGGTCGACGATGACGAAGTGCCCCGGCGGCAGGTCTTCGCGCAGCGAACCGCAGGCCGAGAGCGACAGGATGTCCGTGACGCCGACCCTCTTCAGGGCATCGATGTTTGCCCGGTAGTTGATCGAACTCGGGGAATGACGGTGGCCACGGCCGTGCCGGGGGACGAAGACGACGTCGAGCCCGTCCAGGACGCCGAACAGGAACTCGTCGGATGTCTCGCCAAAGGGCGAGTCGATCCGGCGCCATTCCGGGTCCTTGAGACCGGCCATGTCGTAGACGCCGCTGCCGCCGAGAATTCCCAACACCGTCATATGCTTCTCCTGGTTGGCGGTGGTGTATCATTCCCGTCTGGCAAAGGGGAGAGAGGCATGGGCAGGCTCGAGGGCAAGATCACCATCGTTACCGGCGCGACCAGCGGCATCGGGCGGCGCGCCGTCGAATTGTTCGTCCAGGAGGGGGCCAAGGTCGTCGCCACGGGCCGGCGCGAGGAGCTGGGGCGCACGCTCGAGGCCGCCCTCGGCAAGGACAACTGTCTCTTCGTGACCGCCGATGCGACGCGCGAGGACGATGTGAAGAGGGTGTTCGACGCCTGCCTGTCGAAGTGGGGCCGGGTCGACTGCCTGTTCAACAACGCCGGCGGCCCGGCGCCGGTCGGAGGTATCGAGACGGTGCCGGTCGAGGGCTTCGACGCGGCGATGGCGACTCTCGTCCGCTCGGTGATGCTGGGGATGAAGCACGCCGCGCCGCTCATGATGGAGCAGGGCTCGGGCAGCATCATCAACAATGGCAGCGTCGCCGCGCGCCGCGCGGGCTACTCGACTTCGATGATCTACGGGGCCGCGAAGGCGGCGGTGAATCATCTGACCGTGTGCGTGGCCATGCAGCTCGGCGAGAAGAACGTGCGAGTGAACTCGATCTCCCCGGGCGGCATTGCCACTGGCATCTTCGCCAAGGCGCTGGGCCTGCCGCCGGACAAAGCCGATTCCTACGCCGAAGCCATGAAGGCCAGCATGGCCAATAACCAGCCGATCCCGCGCGCCGGCGTCGTCGACGACATCGCCAAGGCGGCTGTCTTCCTGGCTTCGGACGACTCGACCTTCATCAACGGGCACGACCTGGTGGTCGATGGCGGCTTGGTCGGCGGCCGCCTGTGGACGCCGCATCAGGAAGGCGTGAAGGCCATGCGCCAGGCCTTCGGCGTTGACGAGATCTGAGCCATGACCTCGCTCGTCGGCAAGGTCGCGCTGGTGACCGGCGCCTCGCGCGGCATCGGGCGCGCCGTGGCGCTCTCGCTTGCCCGGGAGGGCGCTGCCGTGGCCGTCAACTATCGCGAGCGGGCGGCCGATGCCGACGAGGTCGTGACGGCCATCCGCAAGGGCGGGGGCAAGGCGATGGCCGTGGCGGCAGACGTGTCGGATGGCGGAGCTGTCGCCGGCATGATCGCCTCGGTCGAGCGCGAGCTGGGGCCGATCGACGTGCTGGTGAACAATGCTGGTCTGGCGATCATGACCGGCATCGACGATCTCACCGAGGAGCAGTTCGACCGCACGATCGCGGTCAACCTCAAGTCGGCCTTCCTCTGCACCAAGGCGGTCTTGCCGGGCATGCGGGCTCGCAAATGGGGCCGCATCGTCAACATTTCCTCGGGCGCGGCCCGCGGCGCGGGCGGCATCGGCCCGCACTACAATGCCTCCAAGGCGGGCATGGAGGGACTGACGCGGGGCTATGCCGCGCGGGTCGTGAAGGACGGAGTCACCGTTAATGCCGTGGCGCCCTCGCTGATCGAGACCGACATGGTCCGCGGAGGCCTCGCTTCATCGCCGGACCGCATTCCGCTTGGCCGTTTCGGGACCTCGGAGGAATGTGCCCAGGCGGTCCTGATGGTGATCGGCAATGCCTACATGACCGGCCAGACCGTGGGCTTGAGCGGCGGACTGTCGTTTCTCTGACTTACTTCTTCGGCTCGACGTGGCCGCCGAAGGCGTGGCGCATGGCCGAGAGGAGCTTGTTGGCCGTGCCTTCGCGGTCACGTGAGCGGAAGCGGGCGTAGAGCGCCGCGGACAGGACATCGGCCGGCACGGCTTCCTCGATGGCGGCATTGATCGTCCAACGGCCTTCGCCGGAATCCTCGACGAAGCCCGAGTACTTGGAGAGGGCAGGGTCCTCCGCCAAAGCTGCCGAGGTCAGATCGAGCAGCCAGGAGCTGACGACGCTGCCGCGCCGCCAGACCTCGGCGATGTCGGCGAGGTCGAGGTCGTAGCGCCGCTCCGCCGGTATCGCTTCGGAGGAGACCTTGCGCAGGATCTCGAAGCCCTCGGCATAGGCCTGCATCAGCCCGTACTCGATGCCGTTGTGCACCATCTTCACGAAGTGGCCGGCGCCGCTCGGGCCGCAATGGAGGTAGCCGCGCCCGACGCGGGGATCGCGCGCCTCGCGCCGGGGCGTCTTCGGGATCGTGCCTTCGCCTGGACTGAGCGCGGCGAAGATCGGGTCGAGCCGTTCAACAGCTTCCTTGTCGCCGCCGATCATCAGGCAGTAGCCGCGCTCCAGGCCCCAGACGCCGCCGCTGGTGCCGCAGTCCAGATAGTGGATTCCCTTTTCCTTCATCTCGCGCGCGCGTCGGACATCGTCCTGGAAGAAGGCGTTGCCGCCGTCGATGATCGTATCGCCGGGTTCCAGCAACCGGCCCAACTCGGCCACGGTCTGCTCGGTGATCTCGCCGGCCGGCAGCATGACCCAGACATTGCGTGGCTTGGCCAGCTTGGCGACCAGATCGGCCAGATCGGCGGCGCCGGTGACGTTATGTCCGACGAGAGCCGCGACCGCCTCCGGGTTCTGGTCGAAGACGACGCAGTCGTGTCCGTGCCGCACCAGCCGGCGCACGAGGTTGGCGCCCATCCGCCCCAGGCCGATCATGCCGAGCTGCATTCTTCTCTCCCCTGCGTTTCCTGATCCCGGTCCCATGATAAGCTGACCGGCAATGAAGACCATCGTCGTCGTGATGGGCGTCTCGGGATCGGGCAAGACCACCGTCGCCAGCCTGCTGGCCGAACGGCTCGGCTGCGCGTTCCAGGATGGCGACGATCTTCACCCACGCCAGAACGTCGAGAAGATGAGAAGCGGTACACCGCTGAACGACGCCGACCGCCTGCCCTGGCTGGAGGCCATCGGCAGGTGCCTCGATGGCTGGCGGGAGAGGGGGGAGTCGGGCGTCGTCACCTGTTCGGCGCTGAAGCGCGCTTATCGCGAAATAGTCATCGGCGGGCGCCCCGATGCGAGCCTCGTCTATCTGAAGGGAACCCAGGCGCTGATCCACGACCGTCTCGTGGCGCGAACCTCGCATTTCATGCCGGTCGGCCTGCTCGACAGCCAGTTCGCCGCCCTGCAGGAGCCAGCGGAGGACGAACGGCCGATCATCGTCGATGTCGGCCCGCTTCCATCGGCGATCGTGAGCGAGATCGTTCGGAGCCTTCGAGCGCGGCGCTGACCGACGCTGGGGGGCGATCAGGGCAGGGAAGGCAGTGCAGCGAGTTCGTGAAAGAGATCGATTATGCCGTCGCGGTTGGCGCCGCCGCGATAGCCCATCGCCACCCGCAGGAACGGCTGTCCGGCTTCAGGATCGGGCTCGATGAGCTCGTAGCGGTCGGCGCGAGAGCCAAAGGATCCGCCTTTGTCGAGTTTGAGAGTCCTGCGGGCGATCTCGTCCTCGACGCGATGGAGCAGGCGAACATGCGACGACGCATCGCCATTCCGCAGTCTGATCGCGCAGAAGGGCGCAACGGCGCCCGGCGAGATCAGAGAGGGATGGCATCGATCGTCAAACAGGATCGAACCTGTACCGATTGCCGCTGCCAGCGCGGCATTGTTGGCGAACAGGCGGCTGGTGTACTGGGCCAAATAGGAGCGATCGAGGAACCAGGGTGCCGACAGCGCTCCCATTTCGTCGAGGGTCAGGCCGCTGCCGGTGAGGGCGCGGATATGCTTGAGTTCGTCTGCCGTCGATACAGCGTCGAACGCGGATCCTACCCGAACGAAGAGCTGGATGATCCCGACATTCGCCAGCTCCAACCCCGCCTGATCGAGCTTCAGACCGGACCTGAAGATTGCGGCGAACGACCCTTCGAGGCTTGCCAGCCAACCCGACAAATCCACATCCAAGCCCGTTAGCGTCGTGTCCAGCAACAATGCCTGCCGAGCGCGCGGTACGAGAGCCGGATCCGAAAGCCCGAACTGACCGTCGCAATGGACGGGTTCGCCAATCAGCACATCGACACGTGCCTCGCTGGGATCAGCAGGTGCGAAGACACTGCGAGGCCACAGAGCGAGCAGTCCCGTGGTTTCAAAATACCGACCGGCGTGAAGCATCGTGAGAGGGCGTGAGGGCGCGCCGGGACCCGATGACGCCCTGCGGGCGATCAGGTGGAGAAGGCACGAAAGTGCTGCTTGTCCGCTCCGGCACAGAACGCGCACGGACTGCCAGCCGGATGGCACGGGGTGACACAGCGGCGTGCGCCTTTCGAGCCAGTCGGGATCGAGATCTCGCTCGTAGCCGAATCTGACGCTCTCGCCATCGGGCATGCGCGACGCTTCGCCTTCGCACGGGCTTTTCAAGGTTGCATCGGCCGGACGGTGCGCCTTGGACAGCCATTCCCTTCGCAGGCCAACAACGGCCGCGTCCAACCCGCCCTGCTTAATATGACTGTTGACCGAGCCCAGTTCTGCCCGTCGTGCGAGGGACAGGAGATCGTCGCGGTCGCGCAAGTTTTCGGACGGTGGGAGAGGCATTGGTAATGCGAACGTGCCTGCTCGCGAATTGTTCCGTGCGCCCGGGCGATCTTCGCCGTGCAACCTCTTGGAAAGCGCGGGGTTTCTTGACCATGAGGGAGAGAACGAGTTTGGGGGCGCCGGTCGTGCCCGCCACCGTGAAGGGGAGTGCCGTTACGGTGCTCCATGTTGACCTGCGTCGGCTGGGCGACATGCGCACCTTCGAAACGATCGTGCGCGAGGCTGCCGCCATCGGGTTCAATCATATCTGTGTCGGGCCCGTTTTCGACGTTGGCACGGGCGCCGACCCTCTGTTGGTCTCGGATCACGCCCGCTCGGTTACCTCCTTGGCAAAGATAGGGACGCCGGCGGTGCTCGTGCGAGCACTGAGGCAGGCCTGTGAAAGGGCGGGACTCGCTCTGTTCGTCGATATCGTTCTTGCTCGCATCTCCGCGGGCGGGGCATCTGCGAAGGCGCTGAGGGGCATTTACGACAGCCAGCCGGGCGTCAATCCGCTCGATCCCAGGGTTGACCGCCGAGTGGCGACGTCTCTCCTCCTGCGCGCAGATGCGGAGGAGCCCGCCTCTGAATGGTGGGCGCAGCGGATTGCGGAACTAGTGGCCGCGGGTGCCCAAGGGTTTCGCATCGTCGGGCTTTCGGACCTCCCTCCCTATGCGTTGCCTCGGATTCTGGACCGTGCTCGCAGCAAGACGGCCTGCGCCTTCTGGGGGTGGACGCCCGGGTTGGCGTGGTCCCGCGTCGACGAACTGGTTGATGCAAGTTTGTCGGCGGTATTCGCTTCGACCTGTTGGTGGGACGGCCGGGCTACCTGGTACGTCGAAGAACATGAATTGCTGCGGCGGATAGCCCCTGTAATCGGTGTGGCGCGCGCACCGTTCGATGCGGAAGCCCAACCGCCGAACCTGGCTGCCCGGACCTTGATGGTGGCCGCCGCAACGTCCGATGGTCTGCTGGTTCCTCAGGGATGCGCCGCCGAAATGCTGCGGCAGGCCATCAGCCTTTCGGATGAAACAGCTGGCAAGGGCAGGGTCGGGGGGCTGCGTCCCCTCACCAGCCCGGCGGAAGCCGTCACCGTCCTGCTGCGGACCGATTCCGCCGATGCGCGCACAGCCAGCCACTGCAGCATCATCGCGTTCAACACTGATCCATTCGCGACTCGTGATCTGCCTCTGGATCTCGCAATCCTGCCGCCGGTAGCGGGTGCTGCCTTGGGCGTGATGGACGGCAGCGAGCCCGTCAGTCTGGAACCGGGAGAAGTTCGTGTGCTCGACGTGAGACCGACGCCACCAGTGCGCAACGGCAAGAAGTCCGGCAAGCGCGAAGCCGGTGCCGCCGCTGCAAAATCGCCCATCGTCATCGAACGCGTGAGCCCTTCCGTAAACGCAGGTGAGTTTGCTACCAAGCATGTGGTCGGCCGGCCAATGGTCATCGAGGCCGATATTTTCGCCGACGGCCACGATCTGCTGAGCGCTGAAGTCATCTGGTGGTCAGCGGACGAAGACGAACGTCGGTCGGCGAAGCTAACTCATATCGCCAACGATCGCTGGCGCGCGACGATCACACCGGACCGGGTCGGCCGCCACTATTTCTCCGTCGAAGCGTGGCGCGACGAATATGGCAGTCTGGCACACGGCCTGGAGGTCAAGCATCGCGCCGGGATCGATGTTGCCGTCGAGTTGACGGAAGCAACCCTCTTCCTTGAGGAGCTGGCCAAGGCACCGAAGATCAAGGCGCTACTTGCCGAGGCGAAGGCCTCGGATCCGGCCGCCTCGGTTGCGCTGCTCACGTCCGTCGACTCCCGCGCGACCGTCGCTGCCGCTGCCGAACGGCGGTTTCGCACTGACGAAGGCCCGTTTCCGGTGGAGATCGAACGGCCGCAGGCCGAATTCGCCGCCTGGTACGAACTCTTTCCGCGCTCGATCACGGACGACGTTCGCAGACATGGCACGTTCGACGACGTCATTGCCGCCTTGCCGCGCGTGCGGGCAATGGGCTTCGACGTTCTTTACTTCCCCCCGATCCATCCGATCGGCAGGGCGAACCGCAAAGGACCCAACAACACTCTGACGCCTGGCCCCGACGATGTCGGCAGCCCCTATGCGATCGGCGGCGAGGACGGTGGGCACGACGCGATCCACGCCCAGCTTGGCACCCCGGAAGACTTTCGCCGCCTTGTTGTCGCGGCGCGAGAGCAGGGGCTCGAGATCGCTCTCGACTTCGCCATCCAGTGCTCTCCTGACCATCCGTGGCTGAGAGAGCATCCGGACTGGTTCAAGCGTCGGCCCGACG
The DNA here is from genome assembly GCF_965279625.1 of Reyranella sp. Taxonomy (GTDB): domain Bacteria; phylum Pseudomonadota; class Alphaproteobacteria; order Reyranellales; family Reyranellaceae; genus Reyranella. The sequence goes on along the minus strand of NZ_OZ257251.1, from coordinate 1,161,779 downwards.
GCACCATCAAGTACGCCGAGAACCCGCCCAAGAAGTACGAAGACATCGTGAATGTCGACTTCTACGCCAAGGGCGCGGTTCCGTCGCTCTGGCTCGCTCTGCGCGACGCGGTGCTGCATTGGGTGGAAGAGGGCGTCCGGATCTTCCGCGTCGACAATCCCCACACCAAGCCGTTGCCGTTCTGGCATTGGATGATCGGCGACGTCCGCGGTCGCCATCCCGACGTCATGTTCCTGTCGGAGGCCTTCACCCGGCCGAACATGATGTACCGGCTGGCCAAGGTCGGGTTCTCGCAGTCGTATACCTACTTCACGTGGCGTAATGGCAAGCAGGAGATCACCGACTATCTCGTCGAACTGTCGACGACAGAGGTCGCGAACTACTTCCGGCCAAATTTCTTCGTCAATACGCCCGACATCAATCCGTTCTTCCTGCAGAGCTCCGGTCGCGCGGGCTTTCTGATCCGCGCCGCTCTTGCCGCCACCTTGTCCGGCCTGTGGGGTGTCTATTCAGGCTTCGAGATCTGCGAAGCCGCGGCGCTGCCGGGTCGCGAGGAATACCTCGACTCGGAGAAGTACGAAATCAGGCCGCGTGACTTCAACGGGCCGGGGAACATCGTGGCGGAAATCACGATGCTAAACCGGCTGCGCAAGTCCCATCCAGCGCTGCAGAGCCATCTTGGGGTGACTTTCTACAATGCCGGAAACGACCAGATCCTGGTCTACGGCAAGCGCGTCCCAGGCGCCGCAGACATGGTTCTCGTCGCCGTGAGCCTCGATCCCCATCGTGTTCAGGAAACCGGGTTCGAAATCCCCCTGTGGGAATGGAAGTTGCCCGACGACGGTACCATCGAGGCCGAGGATCTCGTGCGCGGAAACCGCTTCGCCTGGCACGGCAAAAACCAGCACCTTCGCCTCGACCCAACCATCCTTCCCTTTGCCATCTGGCGCCTGTCGCCCCGGAGCGCCGCATGAACGCACCTGTCGCCGATACCCCCGTCACGCTTCCAGTTGCGACCGACCCGCAATGGTACAAGGACGCGATCATCTACCAGCTTCACGTGAAGTCGTTCTTCGACTCGAACAACGACGGCATCGGTGATTTTCCTGGCCTGATCTCGCGCCTTTCCTACATTGCCGAACTGGGCATCAATACGATCTGGCTGCTGCCGTTCTACCCGTCGCCGCGCCGGGACGATGGCTATGACATCGCGGAGTATACCGCCGTACATCCCGAGTACGGGACGCTCGACGACGTGAAGCGCCTGATCGAGGAGGCCCACAAGCTTGGCATCCGCGTCATCACCGAGCTGGTGATCAATCACACGTCCGACCAGCACGCCTGGTTTCAGCGCGCCCGTCTTGCCCCGCCGGGATCGCCTGAGCGCGACTTCTACGTATGGTCGGATACCGACCAGAAATACGAAGGCACGCGCGTCATCTTCATCGATTCCCTGCGGTCCAACTGGACCTGGGACCCCGAATCCAAGGCCTATTTCTGGCACCGCTTCTACTCCCATCAGCCCGATCTGAATTTCGACAACCCCGCCGTGCTCGAGGCGATCCTGGGCGTGATGCATTTCTGGCTCGACATGGGCATCGACGGGCTGCGGCTCGACGCCGTACCCTATCTCGTTGAGCGCGAGGGCACGAACAACGAGAACCTGCCCGAGACGCATCAGGTACTGAAACGTATCAGGGCAGAGATCGACAGGGCCTATCCGGGGCGCATGCTGCTGGCCGAGGCCAATCAATGGCCCGAAGACACCAAGGAATATTTCGGCCAGGGAGACGAATGCCACATGGCGTTCCACTTCCCCCTGATGCCGCGCATGTACATGGCGCTGGCGCGCGAGGACCGGTTTCCCATCACCGACATCATGCGGCAAACCCCGCAGATCCCCGACAATTGCCAATGGGCGATCTTCCTGCGGAACCACGACGAGCTGACGCTCGAAATGGTGACGGACTCCGAGCGCGATTATCTGTGGGAGACTTACGCCACCGACCGGCGCGCGCGGCTCAACCTCGGCATCCGTCGCCGGCTCGCGCCGCTGCTCGAGCGCGACCGACGCCGGATCGAGTTGATGAACTGCCTGTTGCTCTCGATGCCGGGGGCGCCTGTCATCTATTACGGCGACGAGATCGGCATGGGCGACAATATCCGGCTGGGCGACCGCGATGGCGTGCGCACCCCGATGCAATGGTCGCCGGACCGCAATGGCGGCTTCTCGCGAGCGGATCCGGCGGCACTCGCTCTGCCCACGATTATGGATGCGCTCTACGGCTATGAAACGGTGAATGTCGAGGCACAGACCCGGGACGTGCATTCCATCCTGCATTGGACGCGAAAGATGATTGCCGTACGGCGTACCCATGCGGCTTTCGGGCGAGGCACGCTGCGCTTCATCTATCCAAAGAATCGAAAGGTGCTGGCCTATCTTCGCGAACTCGACGGCGAAGTCATTCTCTGCGTCGCGAACGTCTCGCGGACGCCTCAGGCAGTCGAGCTCGACCTTTCGGAGTTTGCGGGCCGTGTGCCGATCGAGCTGAATGGCGGGTCGCTGTTTCCGCCAGTGGGCCAGCTCACCTATCTGCTCACCCTGTCGCCGTACGGGTTCTACTGGTTCATCCTGGCCAGCGAGACCGAGGCGCCGTCGTGGCACACACCTGCGCCGGAACCGCTGCCCGACTACGTCACCGTCGTGCTGCGCGGACCGTTGGGTGAGGGCGTGCAGGCTGCCGCGCCTGTGTTGGAGCGGGAGTCGTTGCCACCGTATCTTGCCAAGCGGCGGTGGTTCGGCGCCAAGGACAAGCCCCTGAAGTCCTCGCGCTTCGCCTATCTGGCACGGCTCCCCGGGGGGGGTACGCGCGACCTTCTCATGAGCGAGATCGAGGTGACGGCGGGCGACGAGACCGGCCGCTGGCTGCTGCCGTTGTCGGTGAGCTGGGAAGACGAGCAGAGTTCGGCGCTGCCCTCGCAGCTTGCCTTGGCGCGGGTACGAAAGGGACGCCGTATCGGCTTGCTCACCGATGCCTTCGCAGTACCTGAGTTCGCGCGGGAAATGCTGGCTGCCATGGCGACCGGGGCCACGATCGACGGGCCGGAGGGCAAGATCGTCTTCGAGTCCATGCCTGACAAGGCGGAGCTATTGAACCGCCCGGCAGATGCGGCAGTCATGTGGCTCACCGCGGAGCAGTCGAACAGCTCCCTGATCGTCGACGATGCGGTCATGTTGAAGATATTCCGGCGCATTCAGGCGGGTGAACACCCCGAGGCCGAGATGAGCCGTTATCTCACCAGCCAGAGTTTTGCCAATTCGCCGGCGCTGCTGGGCGAAGTGAGCCGGATCGGGCCTGACGGCGAACGTCATGCCCTAGGCATCGCGCAGGCCTTCGTGCGGAACCAGGGGGATGCCTGGACCTGGACTCTGAACCAGTTCAACCGCGCCCTCGACAATCTCGCCAGCCGGGAGGCAACCGCCGACTCGCGTGACGACGATATCGAGGACTATCACGCGTTCGCGGGGACGATCGGCCGTCAGCTTGGTGCCATGCACCAGGTCCTTGCCCGCCCGACTGACAACGAAGCGTTCTCGCCGCGCACTGCCGGTCCGGAGGACGTGGCGGCGTGGAGCGCGCGGGCGGTTGCACTGCTCGATCAGGCGATGGACGCGATTGCGGGCGTCACGACTTGGGAGAACGAGGCGGCGGCGGCGGACGCAAGGCGCCTTCTCGAGCGGCGCAAGGCGCTGACGGCGCTGCTTCAGCAACTCGTCGAGAGCGGCCTCGACTCGGTCGTTACGCGCATCCATGGCGACTTCCATCTCGGTCAGGTACTGATCGCCAGCGCCGACGCGTACATCATCGACTTCGAGGGTGAACCCGCCCGGCCGTTGGAGGAGCGACGGCGCAAGGCTAGTCCCATGCGCGACGTGGCGGGTCTGTTGCGCTCGTTCGACTATGCGGCTGCCGCGACCCTCGATCCGAAAAATCTGATCGCAAACCGGATCCCACCGGCGCGCCGACTGACGCTTGTGACCCGGCTGCGCAGGGGTGCTCAGCGGGCCTTCCTCGAGGCCTATCGCGCGGCCACGGTCGGCCTGACGGGCATGGACCGCGGCGACCTCCTTGACTTCTTCCTGGCGGAGAAGGCTGCCTACGAGATCTGCTACGAGGCCGCGAACCGGCCGGCATGGATACCGATCCCGATGTCTGGCCTGTCTCGCCTCGCAGCCCGCTTGCTGAGGGAAACGCCTCCTCAGGAAAGCGCATGAGCGGGGTAACGCCTGTGGGCCAGCTCGATCGACATTCGGCGGAGGCCTTGGCGGCTGGGAGGCCCCTCGACGCATTCGCCGCGCTCGGACCGCACGAAGACGGCTCTCACCGGATCGTGCGCGTGTTCGTGCCGGGCGCCGAGGGGGTCGAGATCGTGGGGCGAGACGACGGGCGATCTTTGGGTACGTTGTCGGCGGGACTCGTGTCCGGGTTGTTCGAGGGACCGGTCGCGCGGGCTGGCGCCTACCTGCTGCGGATCCAGTGGCCCGGCGCCCTCCAGGAGACGGAAGATCCCTATGCCTTTGGCCCCGCCCTGGGCGACCTCGATCTTCATCTGTTCAATGAGGGGCGACACTTCGAACTGGCCGAAGCCCTCGGTGCCAATGCCCTGTCGATGGACGGGGTGGAGGGCGTGCGTTTTGCGGTGTGGGCACCGAATGCCCAACGCGTGGCGGTGATCGGCGACTTCAATTCCTGGGACCGGCGCCGGCATCCGATGCGCCTGCGGCCATCTGCGGGCGTGTGGGAGATTTTCATCCCGCGTCTGGGTGCGGGAACCCGCTACAAGTTCGACATTCTCGGACCGGACGGCGGACGTGTGCCCGACAAGGCAGACCCGGTCGCCCAGCAGGCGGAGCTGGCGCCTGGCACGGCGTCGATCGTCGCTGCCCCGGCTGCGGGCTTGCGTTGGAATGACGAGGACTGGATGGCCGGTCGGGCCGACCGGCAGTCGGCAGCGTCTCCGATCTCCATCTACGAAGTGCATGCCGGCTCGTGGATGAGGCAGAAGACAGGGGCGGGTGCTGCAGAGCGTCCGCTCTGGGATTTCCTCGCGGAGCGGCTCATCCCTTACGTCAAGGAGATGGGCTTTACCCATGTCGAACTGCTCCCTGTGACGGAGCATCCGTTTGGCGGCTCGTGGGGCTATCAGCCGCTCGGCCTGTTCGCGCCTGCGGCGATCTATGGCCCGCCGGAATCGTTCGCCCGCTTCGTCGACGAAGCCCATCGCGCCGGAATCGGTGTGCTTCTGGACTGGGTCCCCGCACACTTCCCGACCGACCCTCACGGGCTGGCGCGCTTCGACGGCACGGCTCTCTACGAGCATCTGGATCCGCGCGAGGGCTACCATCACGACTGGAATACCTACATCTACAATTTCGGCCGGCGTGAGGTGCAGGGATTCCTGATCGCCAGCGCGTTGCACTGGCTGGAGCGCTTCCATGTCGACGGGCTGCGCGTCGATGCCGTGGCCTCGATGCTGTATCGCGACTACAGCCGGCCGGCTGATGCATGGATTCCCAATGTCTACGGCGGACGCGAGAATCTCGAGGCGATCGGCTTCCTGCGCCATCTCAACGCCGTCGTCGGCGAGCGCTGTCCTGGCGCCATCGTGGTGGCCGAGGAATCGACGGCCTGGCCCGGCGTCACGGCGCCGTTGCCGGAGGGGCTCGGCTTCTCGTTCAAATGGAACATGGGCTGGATGCACGACACTCTGCAGTACATCGAGCACGAGCCCATCTATCGCGCCTACCATCACGACAAGATGACCTTCGGTCTGGTCTATGCCTTCTCCGAGCGCTTCGTGCTGCCGATCTCCCACGACGAAGTGGTGCACGGGAAGGGGTCCCTCATCGGCAAGATGCCCGGGGACCGCTGGCAGCGATTCGCCAACCTGCGCGCCTATTTCGGATTCATGTGGGCGCATCCCGGAAAGAAGCTGCTGTTCATGGGCTGCGAAATCGCCCAAGAGCGCGAGTGGAACCACGACACCGAAATCGACTGGCAGCTGCTCGACGACGGGGCGCACGCCGGCATTCAGCGCCTGGTCCGCGACCTCAACCACCTCTACGCCGCCGAGCCTGCCTTGCATGAGACCGACTGCGATCCTTCGGGTTTCTCCTGGATCGTGGGCGACGACCGCGCCAACTCGGTCTACGCGTTCTTTCGCACCTCATCCTCGGCCCCGCCGCTCCTCGTCGTGTGCAACATGACGCCGGTGCCGCGTTACGCCTATCGCATCGGCGTGCCCAAAGGGGGCCGTTGGCGGGAGGTCGCCAACACCGATTCCCGCTTCTATGGCGGCAGCGACCTGGCCAACGACGGCAGCGTGACGGCCGTCGAAACGCCGTCACACGGGCACTCCCATTCCATCCAACTCACTTTGCCGCCGCTCTCGACCGTGATCCTGCGCAGCGAGGATTGAGCTGGTGGCCTCGTCGTGGCCCGACCGGCTCCTGCCGGGTTCGTCCTATCCCCTCGGGGCCACGTGGGACGGTCTCGGCACCAACTTTGCGGTCTTCTCGGCGCACGCGACCCGGATCGAACTGTGCCTGTTCGATCCCTCGGGGCGAAGGCAGATCGCACGCTTCGACTTGCCGGAATGCACCGACGAGGTCTGGCACGGGTACTTGCCGAACGCCCGGGCGGGCCTGGTGTATGGCTATCGCGCGCATGGTCCCTACGAGCCGCAGGCGGGCCATCGGTTCAATCCCCACAAGCTGTTGCTCGACCCCTATGCCCGGCGTCTCACCGGCGAAATGCGCAATGCCGACGCGCTCTACGGCTATCGGGTGAACTCTCCGCGGGCCGACCTGTCCTTCGACCGGCGCGACAGTGCGCCCGGTGTCATGAAGGGCGTGGTGGCCGATGAGAGTTTCAACTGGGCCGACGACCGGCCGCCCGCGGTGCCCTGGTCCGACACGGTGATCTACGAGACCCATGTCCGGGGTGTCAGCCAGATGCGCCAGGATTTGCGTCCCCACGAGCGGGGCACCTTCGCGGCCCTGGGCGACCCTGTGTTCATCGACCATCTGCGCCGGCTCGGCGTGACGACGGTGGAGTTGCTGCCAATCCATGCCTTCGTCCAGGATCGCTCGCTGCTTGAAAAGGGCCTGCGGAACTATTGGGGGTACAACAGCATCGGCTTCTTCGCGCCGGAGCCGCGGTATCTCTCCGACGGAACGCTCGACGAGCTTCGGATTGCCGTCCGTCGTCTGCATGCGGCAGGGCTCGAGCTCATCCTGGACGTGGTCTACAACCATACGGCCGAAGGCAGCGAACTTGGGCCGACGCTCTCCTTCCGTGGCCTCGACAACGCCAGCTATTATCGTCTCCTTCCGGACAATCCGCGGCACTGCATCAACGACACCGGCACCGGCAACACGCTGAACCTGTCGACGTCGCGTGTGCTGCAAATGGTGATGGACTCGCTTCGCTACTGGGTCACGGCGTTCCACGTCGATGGCTTTCGCTTCGATCTCGGAGTCACTCTGGGCCGCGAGGCGCACGGGTTCGATCCATGCTCGGGTTTTTTCGACGCGATTCGTCAGGATCCCGTGCTGCAGAAAGTGAAGCTGATCTCCGAACCGTGGGACATCGGACCCGGCGGCTACCAGCTCGGCAACCATCCGCCGGGATTTGCCGAATGGAACGACCGGTTTCGCGACGGCGTCAGGCGCTACTGGCGCGGCGATCCGGGTGAGCGGGCCGATTTTGCCGCCCGCCTCGCGGGGTCCAGCGATCTGTTCGATCGGCGCCATCGCCGCCCCTGGGCCTCTATCAACTACGTGGCCTCTCACGACGGCTTCACGCTGCTGGACGCTGTGAGCTACGTCGAGCGCCACAACGAAGCCAATGGCGAGGACAACAAGGACGGTCACGGCGAGAACTACACCGACAACTGGGGCGTGGAGGGGCCGAGCGACGACCCGGGCATCCTCGATACGCGGGGCCGGCTGCAGCGCGCCATGCTGGCGACGCTTTTCCTCGGGCAGGGGACACCGATGCTGCTCGGCGGCGACGAATTCGGTCGCACGCAGAACGGCAACAACAATGCCTACTGCCAGGACAACGAGACATCGTGGCTGGATTGGTCGTTGATCGAGCAGGCGGAGGGCAGGAGCCTCGCCGCCTTCGTGGCCCGCATCGTGGCGCTGCGGCACGAACATGCGGTGCTGCGGTCGCCGTACTTTCTGCACGGTCTGGAACATCCGGCCGAAGCCGTTGCCGATATCGCCTGGTTCGATGCTTCCGGCGAGGTCGTGTCCACCGAGTCGTGGAACAACGCGGAGGATCGCTGCCTCGTGTTGCGGCGTGCGAGCCGTGACAACGGTTCGGTGACGATGCTGACCGCCTTCTTCAATTCAGATAGTGCGGAGCACAAATTCCTTTTGCCGCAACCGCGCTGGCCGACGCGCATTGTCCTCGACAGCGCTGCGCCCGAAGCCCCGGAGCGCGAGTTGCAGGAGGATGAGTTGATGGTCGGACCTCGCAGTGTGGTGCTGGCGCTGGCCACCAAGGCGCACGGATGAAGAACCAGTTCGTCCATGACCTGCCGTTCGGCGCGTCGTTGCTCCCCTCGGGCGCGACGCGCTTCCGATTCTGGGCCCCGGTCCAGAAGCATGTCAGCCTGGAGATCGACGGCGCCGCGCCCCTTTCGATGAAGTCGGTCGACGGCGGATGGTTCGAAGCGGAAGCTCCTTGCGCGGCGGGTGCGCGCTACCGTTATCGCCTGGAAAATGGCGTGGCGGTGCCGGATCCAGGCTCGCGCGGTCAGGTGGAAGACGTTCATGGAGCGAGTCTGGTCTTTGACCCTCGCGGCTATGACTGGCGGCATCCGGACTGGCGGGGTCGTCCGTGGCACGAGACGGTGCTGTACGAACTGCATGCCGGCGCCTTCGGGGGGTTCGCAGGCGTGCAGGCGGCCTTGCCGGTGCTGGCCGAACTCGGCGTCACGGCCGTCGAGCTGATGCCGATCAACGATTTTCCGGGGCACCGGAACTGGGGCTACGACGGCGTGCTGCCCTTTGCCCCCGACCGGAGCTACGGAACGCCTGATGAGCTCAAGGCACTGATCGATGCAGCGCACGGTCTGGGGCTGATGATGTTCCTCGACGTGGTCTACAATCACTTCGGGCCCGACGGGAATTATCTCTCCGCTTATGCGCCGGCCTTCTTCCGCGACGATATCGCGACCCCGTGGGGAGCGGCGATCGACTTCCGCCGACCCGAAGTCCGCCGCTACTTCACCGAGAACGCCCTGTACTGGCTGCAGGAGTACCGGTTCGACGGACTTCGCTTCGATGCGGTGCATGCGATCTCCGAAGCCGAGTGGCTGGACGAGATGGCGGCCGAGGTTCGCCGGTCCGTTGAGCCCGGCCGGCATGTGCATCTCGTCCTTGAGCATGACGGCAACGTGGCCGATCACCTGCGCCGGGACTTCGATGCGCAGTGGAACGACGATGCGCATCACGTTCTGCATGCAATGCTGACGGGTGAGAAAGACGGGTATTACGCCGACTATGCGGACCGGCCGTCGGAGCGACTGGCCCGTGCGCTCTCCGAGGGGTTCGTCTATCAGGGCGATCCCTCTGCCTATCGCAAGGGCGAGGCGCGCGGAACACCCAGCAGCGACCTGCCGCCCACGTCCTTCATTCTGTTCCTCCAGAACCATGACCAGATCGGCAACCGTCCCTTCGGAGACCGTCTGACCAGCCAGGTCGACCCGGACCGGCTTGAAGCCGCGATTGCCCTGCAACTCCTCTGCCCGCACGTGCCCATGATCTTCATGGGCGAAGAGCAGGCCGCCACCTCGCCGTTCCTGTACTTCACCGACCATACCGGCGATCTCGCCGATGCGGTTCGTGAAGGGCGCCGCCGCGAGTTTGCCGGCTTCGAGGGGTTTGCGCCGGGAGAGGGGACATCGAGCATTCCCGACCCCAACGAGCCCGAAACGTTCGAGCGAAGCCGTCTCGTGCCGGATGCCAGGCACGGCGCGGCGCGTCAACGTCTTTACCGTGAGCTTCTCAACATTCGTCGCGAGGCGCTGACGCCGAGGCTCGAGGGTGCGAGGTCGCTCGGCTCTTCTGCCGTGGAGCCTTCGACGGTCGTGGCCCGGTGGCGGCTGGGCGATGGCACGACGCTTGTCGTTGCCTCCAATCTCGGGCGCGACTCCGCACAGATCGAGCAGGTGCAGGGCAATCTGCTGTTCGAATCGCGCCCCGGCGCGGTGGACTCTGTGCGTGGTGGCCGGATCGCCGGCGCCACCACGGTGGCGCTTCTGGTGCCGGCACCGTGAGCGACGAGGACATCCGCGAGCTTGCTCGCGCGGCCGGCCTCGCCGAGAGCTGGACCGATGCGCTCGGCATCCCGCAGCAGGTGTCGATCGAGTCGCTCCACCGCATTCTGGACGCCCTCGGGTTAGGGACGGCAACAGCCACCGACATCGAGGCCAGTCGGCAGAAAGTCGGTCGGCCGAATACCTTGCCACCCTTGGTCACGATGAAAGCGGGGGCCCGCCTCACGCTTCCGGGCCGTGCCGGGGGCGCTGCCCGCGGACAAATCACTTACGAAGACGGCAGCGTTGCGACGCTCAGATTCTCAATGCGCGGCGACCGGTTGGTCGGGCCCGCTCTCGATCGCGTAGGTTATCACCGGCTGGAATTCGGCGATCGCGAACTCACGGTCGCGGTCGCGCCGCCGCGGTGCGTGACGATAGAGGATCGCGCCGAGGGCAAGCATCTCTGGGGTGTTGCGGCCCAGATCTACAGTCTGCGGCGCGCCGGGGATGGTGGCATCGGCGATGCGACGGCGGTGCGCCAGCTGGCCGAGGGGGCGGCTCGACACGGGGCGGATGCGATTGCGCTCAGCCCGGTGCACAGTCTGTTCGCTGCCGATCCTGGCCGATATGGACCCTATTCACCGTCGAGCCGTCTCTTCTTCAACCCCCTGTTTGCCGATCCCGAGATCGTCTTCGGACCCGAGCGCGTCGCCCAGCATCGACGCGAGGGCATGGCCCTGGAGCAGGCGGCGCTGGTCGATTGGCGGCCGGCGGCGGAGGCCAAGCTTGGCCTGCTGCGCCGCCTGTATGAGGATTTCGAAGCACAGGAGATTGCCGGCGGATCCGAACTCGCCAGGGCATTCGACGGTTTTGTGCGCGAGGGCGGCGACCTGCTGCAGGGCCATGCACTGTTCGAGGCATTGCACGGCAAGTGGATGGGCAGCCAGCCGGCGCTCGGCAATTGGCGCGATTGGCCCACGTCGTTCCGGCAGGGACTGACTCGACCGGACGATCCGGAGATGGCCGCCTTTCTGACTGCCGAAGGACGCATGGTCCGTTTCCACCAGTTCCTGCAGTGGCTGGCTGCGCGGTCGTTCGAAGCCGCGCAAGCGTCGGCGGTGGGTGCAGGCATGAAGATCGGCCTGATCAGCGACCTCGCCATCGGCATGGACCGCGCCGGCAGCCACGCCTGGTCTCGGCAGAGCGATCTGCTGCTGGGGCTCAACATCGGCGCGCCGCCCGACGAGTTCAATCGTGCGGGACAGGACTGGGGCCTGTCGGGCTTCTCGCCGCAGGCGCTCGTGGCGACGGGCTTCGATCCGTTTCTTTCGACCGTGCGGGCGGCCATGCGGTATGCCGGCGGCGTCCGCATCGATCATATCATGGGTCTGCAGCGCCTCTGGCTGGTGCCGGAAGGCGCGTCGGCTGCGGAAGGCGCCTATCTCGAATATCCGCTGGACGACTTCCTGCGCCTGTTGGCTCTCGAATCGCACCGGCACGGCGCGGTGGTGATTGGCGAGGATCTCGGGACCGTGCCCCGCGGTTTCCGCCGCCGCATCGCCGAGGCGGGCATCGCCGGAATGGACGTGATGTGGTTCGAGCGCAATCGCGGCAGCTTCCGCACACCGGCGCGCTGGCGGCGGGATGCCGTGTCGATGACCACGACGCACGACCTACCCACCGTCGCCGGCTGGTGGAGCGGAAGCGATATCGAGGTCAGGCATTCACTCGGCCTTTCCGGCGGCGGCGAGACCGAGGACCGGCAGAGGGATCGTCGTCGGCTGTGGCGGGCATTCTCTGCAGCCGGGACGGCTGAAGGACCTGCTCCCGCACCGGACGATCCGGCGCCCGCCGTCGACGCGGCGCTGGCTTTCGTCGCCAGCTCGCCGGCGCCGCTCATGCTTGCACCGGTGGAGGATCTCTTGGGATTGACCGATCAGCCGAACCTGCCGGGTACGATCGATCAGCACCCCAATTGGCGGCGCCGGCTCGAACCGCCAGCGGCGCAACTGTTCGACCAACCGGTGGTCGCCCGCCGCGCCGCCGCCATCGTCGCGCGCCGCCCATGATTCCGCGCGCCACGCTGCGGCTGCAGTTCCATCGCGATTTCACCTTTGCCGATGCCGCCCGCCATGCGGACTGGTTCGCGGCATTGGGCGTTAGCCACGTCTACGCTTCGCCCATTGCCGTCGCCCGGCCGGGGTCTATGCACGGGTACGACGTGATTGATCCGACCATCGTCAATCCGGAGCTGGGCGGGGAGCAGGGGCTGCTCGCGCTGGCGGCAGCGCTGCGGGCCGTGGGCCTCGGCTTGATCCTCGACATCGTGCCCAATCACATGGCCGCCGATCCCCGCAATTCCTGGTGGCGCGACGTGCTGCGCCAGGGGCGGGCGAGTCCGCATGCCGGGTGGTTCGATATCGACTGGGAGCCGACGGACGAAGGACCGGCGAAGATCCTGCTGCCCGTCCTCGGGCGGCCGCTCTCCGAAGTCATTGAAGCGGGGGAACTCTCGGTCGCGCAGGGCAGTGATGGGCGGCCCGAGTTGCGCTACTTCGAGAACGGCTTTCCTCTGTCCGCGGGCAGCGTCGAAGGCCGTGGCAGCCTCCCGAACCTGCTGGCGCGGCAGCACTATCGGCTGGATTCGTGGCGGGTGGCGGGCGATCGCATCAACTGGCGCCGCTTCTTCGACATCAACGAGCTGGTCTGCCTGCGGATGGAACGGCCGGAGGCTTTCGAGGCAGTCCACGCTCTGCCGCTGCGGCTCTATGCCGAGGGGGTGATCGACGGTCTCCGCATCGACCATGTCGACGGACTGACCGATCCGGCGGGCTATTGCCGGCTGTTGCGCGAGCGGCTCGATACGCTGGCCAAGGAGCATGGACGGCCTCGCGCCTGGCTCGTCGTCGAGAAGATCCTGCTGAAGGGCGAGACCCTGCCCAAAGACTGGGGCTGCGACGGCACGACGGGCTACGACTTCATGGACGAGGTGAGCGCACTCCAGCACGATCCGAGAGGCGAGGCAGCTCTCGCGAAGACCTGGGCGCAGCTGAGCGGCCGGCCTGCAAGCTTCGCGGACGAAGAGCTGATGGCACGCCGCGAGATCGTGGCGCGAAGCTTCTCCGCGCAACTCGAAGCCTGCGCCGCGGCCTGGCAGGGCCTCGTGGGAGACCTCGTGCCGCGGCCGACCCTGCGCCGGCTGCTTGGGGAGTTTCTGGCGCACGTGCCGGTCTATCGTACCTATGGCGCGGGCGATGTGCTTTCCGACCACGATGCGGAGATCCTGCGCGAGGCAGGGAAGCAGGTCAGCAGAACCTGCCTTCCGACGGATCGCTGGGCCGTCGAGCCGCTGCTTGCAGTGATGCTGGCCCCTCAAATTTCATCCGGCTCGTGGCCGCGTGCCATGGCGCGCCTCCAGCAATTGAGCGCGCCGGTGGCTGCCAAGTCGGTCGAGGACACCGGCTTCTATCGCTACGGTCGCCTTCTTTCGCGCAACGATGTCGGCTTCGACATCGAGACCTTCTCGCTCGATATCGACGCCTTTCATGCGCGTATGCAGCGCCGGCGCGCCGACTATCCGCATACGATGCTGGCGACGGCCACGCACGATCACAAGCGCGGCGAGGATCTGCGGGCACGGCTCGCGGTGGTGAGCGAACTCGCGCCCGACTGGACCAATCTGTTGTCGCGCTGGATCGATACGGGCGGCTCGAAGCTGACCCCAGGCGACAGGGCGATGCTGCTGCAGATGGTGGTCGGTGCCTGGCCGCTCGATCTCCAGCGAGACGACCTGGCCGGCCGGACAGCCTTCGCCGAACGGCTGTGCGGCTGGCAGCAGAAGGCGTTGCGAGAGGCCAAACTGGAGAGCGACTGGGCCGCCCCTAATGACGCTTATGAAAAGGCCGCACGGTCCTTCACCCTGCGGCTGGTGGCGGAAGCCGCCATGCCCGATCTCCTCGACGAGCTGATGGCGGTCGTTCATCGGATCGCGCCCGCCGGTGCGGTGAACGGGCTGGCGCAATGTCTGCTCAAGCTCTCCGTGCCGGGAGTGCCCGATCTCTATCAGGGCACCGACCTTTGGGATTTCAGCCTCGTCGATCCCGACAATCGCCGACCGGTGGACTTTGCGGCCCGCGCGAAGATGGATGCTGCGCCACTGCCGGACCTCGCCCGGAACTGGCGCGACGGCCGAATCAAGCAGGCGTTGATTCGGCGCACCCTTGCGTTGCGCAAACGCGCTCCGCACCTTTTTTCCGAGGGCACCTACCAGGCGATCGAAGTCCAGGGGCCGGCGCGTCACTCCGTTGTCGCCTTCCTGCGGCAAGCGGGCGATGATTGGATGCTGGTCGCCGTTCCGCGTCTCGTCGCGCCGATGATGTCGGAGAAGGGCGCCCTCGCTTTTGGTCCCGACGCATGCTCTGGCACGTCGCTCAAGCTGGATCGTCCAGTCGGGACGACAGCGCACGATGTTCTTCGCGCTTGCAGCATGGATCTGCCATCACAACCCGGCCTCGACCTTCTCTGGAAAGAGCTGCCTGTCGCGCTCCTCTCGTCCGTTTCGCCAGGGTAGGCGTCTGTTGATAACGCGTCTGGTGGCCACACCGCGCTAAGTGTAATGCAGATGACACTCGCGGCGGCGTGGAATGCAGACACGCAGCTCGACGCACGGGAGCCGGGGAGGGCCCACCTTGAGCGGGGGCACGCCCAAAGCGGATATCCGATTGGCAGCGACCATGACCTCACGGTGCGTAGGTAGCCAAACATGGTCAGCCGGAGTGGCGCCCGGCCCGCGAGTATTAGATAACGATATAACCGTCCAACTCATCTGCACAAACCGGCGGAACTCAGGCGGGAAGATGGCGTTCCCCTCCTCAACTGAGGAGAATCTGCAATGAATGGCATCATCTATCTGGTCGGTCTCGTCGTCGTCGTCATGTTCGTCCTGTCCTTCCTCGGTCTCCGGTAGGAAGCGATCATGGCAACCGCTACCATCACCACTCCCGCTACCGCCGTGCCAGTCGAGGCCGCTCCGTTCCGCTATCTCGACTGGGGTCCGGTGATCCTTGGCGCTTTGGGCGCGGCGGCCATGTCCGTCGTCCTGCTTGCGTTCGGGTCGGCGCTCGGCCTCAGTGTCGTATCGCCCTATCCCTACGCTGGCATTTCGGCCAAGGGCGCTGCCATCCTGGCCGCCGTCTATCTGGCCCTCGTCATGGTCGCGAGCTTTGCGGCGGGCGGCTACATCGCCGGCCGCATGCGTTCACCCTGGCGTACGACGGATGAAACCGAGAGCCACTTCCGCGACGGCGCCCATGGCTTCGGCGTCTGGTCGATCGGCGTGCTGCTCGGCGCGGCGCTTGCGGCTTCCGGGGTCGGTGCCGTCGTCTCTGCCGCCGGCAAAGCCACGACCGCTATCGCGGCGGCCGGCACGGCGGGCGCGGCGTCCAATCCGGCGATGGGCCAGCTTTCGCTGAAGCCGACCGACTATGCGATCGATCGCCTGCTGGCCCCCGGGCCGACTGGCGCAGCCGCTGACCCGGCGGCGACCGGCGCTCCTGCGACGGGCGCCCCGGCGCCCGCTATGCAGGCTCGCCGTACGCGTGCCGATCTCGAAGGTCCGATGGTGCGCGCCCTGGCGGGCAGCCTCACGACGCCGCAGCTCGACGCTCGCGACCGCACCTATCTGGCGCGCGTGGTTGCCGAGCAGACGGGCATGTCACAAGCCGACGCCGAAAAGCGGGTCGATGAGACCTATGCCGAGCTGAAGGCTGCGGAGCAGAAGGCTCGCGATGCCGCGGACGCCGCCCGCAAGACGGCCATCATCGCGGCCTTCCTGGCGGCCGCCACCCTGGCAATCGGCTGTGCGGCGGCCTGTGCCGGTGCCGGGCTGGGCGCCCGTCATCGCGACGAGCGGACCGCCGTGAGCTTCCTTGGCGCGACGCGCTTTTGGTAGGGCTCGGTCGAAATTAGAGTTTGGGCGCCGGCGCGGCTTATCGCGCCGGCGCTTTTATTTGAGCGGATTTCGCCGCCCCTGAACAAGAATGGAAGATGGCAAGAACCGGGTTGCGTCCAAGCGGCCATTCGACTATCAGTCCGCTCCTGGCCCTATGCTCCCTTCGTCTAGAGGCCTAGGACGTGGCCCTCTCAAGGCTAAAACACGGGTTCGAATCCCGTAGGGAGCGCCAGCCTTTTCGCTGGATTGTGCGGTATTTCACTTCCGAGAATACGTCGACAACCCCGTTCGGGAGCGTTCAGCCGGGCTTCCGACCCGCGATGCGCGACAGGACGCCCGGGACGAAGGGGTGGACGGCCACCTCGGCGAAGCCCGCCTCCTGGAGGTATCCTTTCACTTCCGATTCGGTGTGGGCCAGGCCGGTGCTGTTCTGGATGGCCTCGTTCAGACCCCACAGCGCGGCCGAGAGCGGGCCGTTCCTGTCGTCGTGCAGGGTCTCACCGATCAGATGCATCTCGCCGCCCGGCACGAGGGCCTCGAACGCCTTGGCCACCACCCGTCGAATCAGGGCGGGCTCATATTGCGGAAGGTTGCTGGCCATCACGACGACGTCGACGCTCTGCGGAAACGGGGTCTCGGTGAAGTCGCCGGGCAGGGTGCGCACACGACCGCTCGCGCCGTTGGCGGCGATATACTCGTCGGCGACCACGGTGACCGGGGGAAGGTCGAGCACGATCGCCTCTAGGCCGGGGTAGGTCTGGGTCGCCACGATGCTGTAGGCGCCGGAGCCGCCGCCGAGATCGAGCATCCGCTTGCGGCCCGACAGATCGACGCTGCGGCTGAACAGGCGGGCCGCACCCATGCCGATCGAATAGGTGGCTGCGTGATAGCGCCGTGCATCCTCGACCGTGAAGTCCACATAGGCGCCCAGCCGGTTCTCCTGGCTGTCGCGCAGGCGCTCCGAAAGTTCGCCGAAGGCCGTCCAGCGCGGCTTGGTGAACAGGATCCACGGGCCCGCATAGCGCTCGCCGTCCTTCACCAGGAAGCGCTGCACGTCGGGCGCATTGGTGAAGCGTTCGCCGTCGCGCGACAGCAGCGTCATCGCCGCCAGCACGGTCAGCAGCCGCTCGGCGTTGCGATTGGAAATGCCCACGGCCTTCGCGACGGCAGCGATGGTGTCGTGCCCGTGGGCGATCGCGGTGAAGATCTCGAGTTCGACGGCGGCCATCAGGGCGGCGCTTTCCCAATAGGCCTGGGCGATCTTCTGCAACCGCGTCGTGTCGAGGCGTTTGGCATCCGGCATTCTGGCGTTCCCTCTTTGGTTGCCCGACCATAGCGCGCGGGCCTAAGCTTCGTCGCTGCCGTTGGAGGGCCCGCCATGGACATGCCGATCGCTTCCGAACTGCCGCTCACCGGCATTGACGTGCATTCGCTGCCGCCCGCCGATGGCGAGTGGGTGCTGCGCCGCCAGCTTGCGGCCGCCTACCGGCTGGTCGACCATTTCGGCTGGACCGAGCTGATCTACGGCCATCTCACCGCGCGCGTGCCGGGGGAGGCGCCGCACTTCCTGATCAACCCCTACGGGCTGAACTACGACGAGGTGACCGCCTCGAACCTGGTCAAGATCGACCTCGACGGGAAGATCGTCGAGCCGAGTCCGCATCCGGTGAACTATGCCGGCTTCATCATCCATTCGGCCGTCCACATGGCCCACGCCGAGCGCCACAAGGTCGTGATGCACACGCATACGCGGGCCGGCATGGCGGTCTGCGCGCTGAAGGACGGGCTGCTGCCGGTGTCGATGGTGGCGACCGCCTTCCATGGCAGGCTTTCGTATCACGACTATGAGGGCCCGAGCCTCGATCTCGCCGAGCGCGAGCGGCTGCTGGCGAACCTCGGCAACAACCAGGCGATGATGTTGCGCAACCATGGCCTGCTGACCACGGGCCGCTCGGTGCCCGAGGCTTTCCTGCGCCTCTATCGTCTGGAGCGCGCCTGCCAGATCCAGCTCGATGCGGCGGCAGCCGGCACGCTCAACGTCCTGGGCGACAATCTGGCGGCCAAGTCCGGCGCCGACATGGATCGGTTCTCGGAAATGGAGTCGGCGGTGGGCATCGGCGATCTTGAATTCGCCGCCCTGGTGCGCAAGCTCGACAAGGTCGATTCGACCTGGCGGCACTGACGATCACTTGAGTTTGTATAGCGCCTTCAGGGAGCCGCTTGGCGCCTTGATCTCCGCGATGCGCCAGCCCGCCGGCGTCTTCGCAAGCTCCAGCAGGACGCGTTTGGTTTCGCCGAAGTTCTGGAACGAGACCCGGGCCGTTGCGGCATCACCGCTGGCCGTCACGTCGATCGAGAGCCTGGAGATTTCCCAATCCTGGGCGTCGACGAAGGGATCTCCATTCAGGGTCGGCACCTCGTTCCGCAGCTTGGCCTCGCGATTATCGCGGTCGATGGCGTGGGCGAGGGCCGGAACGAAGAAACGGGCTGTATCGTCGTAAGGCTGTCCCCGGAAGCCCTTGGCGAGATACGGGCGGTACAGATTTTCGACGAACGCCTGCGCTGTGGCGGCCTGCGCCGACGCGTCGGTCCGGGCCAATCCGGTCACGAGCCCGGCCAGCAGGAGGCGACGACCCGGTTTCCCGAAATTCACGTCTCTCTCCTGCGCGGCTAGGCGCGGAAGGTCGTGCGGTCGGTGCCCGAATACAGCGCCTTCGCCGACCGCTCGACGGCGTCGCGATGAGTGGCGAGCGCGGCCGCATCGAGGTCGGCCTTCGGTGCGGGCTCGGGATCGAAGTTTCCATAAGGATCGCGTCCGCGGACCAGGGTCGCGGAATCGCGGACCTTGAGCTGGCGGACATGGGGCGGGATGTAGCGGAGGGCGAGTCCGACGCGGCGGTCGTCCGTCGTGTTCGGCCCCGACGCATGGGCCAGCAGCACATTGTGCAGCGACATCTCGCCGGCCTTCAGTGCGACGTCGACGCCGGCGCCATCCGGCACCTGGACGGCAATCTCCTGACCGCGGCTGAGAAGGTTGTTTTCGTCGAACGTATCGCGATGCTCGATCTGATTCCTGAGATGGCTGCCCGGCCAGAACTGCATCGCGCCGCTTTCGACGGGGGCGTCCGAGAGGGCCACCCAGGCGGTGATCACCTCGTCGGTGCTGAGACCCCAGTAGGTCGCGTCCTGGTGCCACGAGACGAAGGAGGGCGAGCGTGCCTCCTTGATGAAGAAGGTACTGCTCCAGCAGAGGATGTCGGGCCCGATGACGTCCTCCACCGCGTCGAGGATGGCGGGATGACGCGCCAGTGCATTGGCCCAGGTGAAGAGGAGATGCACCTTGTGCCGCATGTCGCCGGCGATCGGCCCGCCGGCCGCACGCTCGTGCTCCTCCAGTCGCTCGCGACAGGCGCGTGCCTCCGCGGGTGACAGGACGCGGATCGGAAAGTGGAACCCGTCGCGGCGATAGCGCGACAACTCGTCGGCAGTGAGACGTCCGGCCATGAGACCTCCACCGTGCTGGAAGGGCCGAGTCTGGCGGGCCTTCAGAACAGGCGCAAGAAGAGGAACACCATGGCGGCGTAGGTCGCGAGCAGGAT
This sequence comes from Reyranella sp., assembly GCF_965279625.1. Taxonomy (GTDB): domain Bacteria; phylum Pseudomonadota; class Alphaproteobacteria; order Reyranellales; family Reyranellaceae; genus Reyranella. The sequence continues at coordinate 1,141,895 of NZ_OZ257251.1, read as the reverse complement.
CGCGCCGCCAAGGAGGTTGAGTTGCAGCTTGCGCTCGGGCGCGGGCCGCAGCCACCAGCCGAAATGGCCGGCGATCCACGGGACGAGGAAGCCCGTCAGCACGACGCTCACGACGTTGCCCAGGAACAGGGCGACGGCAAAGGGCAGATGAAGCGCCCGGTCGAGAAAGGGCGTGCCGACGAAGATCCCGAACAGCATGACGATCGGATAGAGCATCAGCAGCACGAGCATGTTCATCTTCCACGCCGGCGGGCTCGCGTTGCCGGGCGAACTGTCTCTGAACCACTGCTCGAAGCCGGAGCTTGCGATGCGGGAATGGAATTCGTGGGTGAGGGGCGCGGCTTCCTCGACGAGGGCCTGTCGGACGGGCGAGTCGAGCCAGGCCTGAAGATTGGCTTGCGTGTCGAAGCGCAGGATGGCGACGTAGTCCTCCTGCACGCCGGGCACGGGCGGCTCGAACCGATACCCCTGCAGGCCCGGCGCCCTCGATTGCGCGGCGGCGATCTTGCGCTCCCAGGCGCGGTACTCGCCTTCCCTGCCGGGCTTTACGCGCGTGGAGATGATGGCCGAAACAGGGGCCGGTTTGATGCCGCCGGCCTCGTCCTGGACGATATGGACGTCATCGCGGCCGATCAGCATGGGCGCGGCGCCGTCGATACGCTTCTGGCGCTCGGTGGACCCCAGCCAATGCTGTGCGTCGGCCAGGCTCGCGAAGCGTTGCAGGATGACCCAGTCGACCTGCAGCGGCGGATTGGGCGGCAGCAGCTTCTGTTCGATGAAGCCGGGAAAGTGCTGGATGAACGCGCTGGTCTTATCCTGCCAGCGGGCGAAATCCTCATTGCGCTCGGGCCGCACGCAGGTCTGCGTCACGATGCTGACGCTGCGAGGGGCCGTTGTCTCCGTTGGAGCCATGCGGGTGGCTACCCGGCCGGCGACGGCGGCAGGGTCACTTCTGCGAGGGTATCGGGAGTCATGTTTCCGGCGTCATCCAGCCCCTACTGGTGGGACTGTCTTGTGTCGCCGACGGGCCGTCCAACAAAAAAACTGGACGGCCTCAAGATGGCGAAGCTGGGCCGAGGCCCGCAGCCGCGTCGCAGGGCGAGCGCGCTCGGCGGAGGCGCCCGTGTTGTCCTGCGACGGCTACTTCGTGAGGATCAGCTTCTCGGACGCGGTCACGCGCAGCCGGTAGGTGCTGGCGCCGTGGCGAATGAGGAGCTCGCGGCGGCCGGCCATCAGCTGGCTGCTTTCGATGCTCGCGGCGTCGCGTTCGGGCTTCGCACGGGAAACGTCACCTGCGGAATGCAGCTGCATCATCTGATCCATCTTCGCCTCGCCATGTTGTTGCAAGTCACTCGCATTTGCAGATAAAGCGCCTGCGATGTCAATGGCGAAGCGAAGTCGGAGAGCAGCTCTACCGGCCGGTGAAGGAGGGCAGCTGGTGCGCCGTCACAGGCGGGGCAACTCCGTCGAAGCGTTCGATCTCGACCAGGCAGGTCTGTGCGATGCAGCCCTGGCTGAGCTTCGATGAGCCGATGTCGAGTGTCAGCGCGTTCGGGTTGCCATGCTTTTCCAGCGGCACGTTCGAGCCGGAATCCTCCGGGTCGAACCAGGCGCCGGTCGATAGCCGGACCACGCCGCGGCGGATGCGGTCCGACAGACGCGCCGACGCGAGGCAGGCGCCGCGGTCGTTGAAGACGCGCAACAGATCACCTTCGGCAATGCCGCGCGCGGCGGCGTCTTCCGGATGCAGGGTGACCGGCTGACGGCCCTTCACCTTGGTCGCCTTGGCGTGCGGGCTGTGGTCGAGCTGGCTGTGAAGCTTGTCGGCCGGCTGGTCCGACAGCATGTGCAGCGGATACCGCTCCGCCTTCTTGGAGCCCAACCACTCGATCGGCTCCATCCAGGTCGCATGCCCCGGGCAGTCGTCGTAGCCGAACGAGGCGATCTTCTCGGAGAAGATCTCGATCTTGCCCGATGGCGTCTTGAGCGGATTGGCCGCCGGATCGGCCCGGAACTTCGCGAGCATCACCGGGTCGGTGTTTTCGCCCGGCACCTTGGTGATGCCGGCTTCCCAGAATTCCTCGAAAGAGGGCAGGGGCACGTCCATCCTGGCCGACTTCTGGCGCCCCTCCTCGTACATGTGGACGAGCCACTGCATCTCGTCGCGGCCTTCGGTGTAGACATCGCCGGCCCCGAGACGGCGGGTGATCTCCGAGAAAATCCAATAGTCGTCGCGCGCCTCGCCGATGGGCTCGCGTGCCTTCTTCATGGCGATCAGGAAGGGCTCGCGGCGCGCGTAGCCGATATCGTTGCGCTCGAGGCCGGTGGTCGCGGGCAGCACGATGTCGGACATCTTCGCCGCCGGCGTCCAGAACTGCTCGTTGAAGATGATGGTCTCGGGCTTCTGCCACGCAACCCGCAGCCGGTTCAGATCCTGATGGTGATGGAACGGGTTGCCGCCCGCCCAGTAGATCAGCTTGATCTCGGGGTAGGTGATGTCGCGGCCGTTGTACGGGACCTTGCCGCCCGGATTGAGCAGCATGTCGGTGAAGCGCGCGACCGGGATGAAGTCGGAGACCGCGTTAGTGCCCTGCGATAGGGTCGGGCCCGACAGCAGCGGCGCGGTGCTGCCCATGCCGTTGGTCGGCCCATAGCTGGCGCCGAACCCGCCGCCCGGCAGGCCGATCTGGCCCAGCATGCAGGCGAGCGACACCAGCGCCCAGAAGGGCTGCTCGCCGTGGTGCGAGCGCTGCAGCGACCAGTTGATGTTCACGGTCGTGCGGGTCGCCGCCATCTCGCGCGCGAGCGCGCGGATGCGATGGGCGGATATGCCCGTGATCTTCTCGGCCCATTCCGGAGTCTTGTCGGCCAGCGACGGCGCGAACTTGTCGAAGCCCACGGTGCAGCGGTCGAGGAATTCGCGGTCGTAGAGCTTCTCGGTGTAGATCACATGGCAGAGCGCCAGGATCATCGCGGCGTCGGTGTTCGGCCGGATCGCCAGCCATTCGATGTCGCCGCCAGTGTCGAGGTCCTCGGCGGTCGGCGTGATGTTGATGAAGCGCACGCCCTTGGCGCGCATGCCGTAAAGCCCGTCCTTGAGGCGATGCACCATCGCCCCGCCGGCACTGATCTGCGCATTCTTGTGCGGCGCGCCGCCGAAGGTGACGAACAGCTTGCAATGCTCGGCCAGCACGTCCCACGTCGTGTGCATCGCCATCAGGTCTTCCATGCTGGCCACGATGTGCGGCATCAGCACGCGCGCCGCGCCGAGACTGTAGGAATCCTGGTGGCGCACATAGCCGCCGAGCGCATTGAGGAAGCGATGGACCTGGCTCTGCGCGTGATGGAAGCGTCCCGCGCTCGACCAGCCGTAGGAGCCGCCGAAGATCGCGCGGTTCGAGTGCGCGTCCTTCACGCGCTTCAGTTCGCCGGCGACCATGTCGAGCGCCTCGTCCCACGGCACCTCGACGAAGGGTTCCTGGCCACGCTTGTCGGTCGCGGCGCCCGGGCCCTTCTCGAGCCAGCTCTTGCGGAAGGATGGCCGGCGCACCCGCATCCGCGCGACCTCGTCGGACAGCATGTGCAGGCCGATCGGCGAAGGATCGGGATCCTGCGAGAAGGGGTGAAGCTTCGTTGCCTGGCCCTTGTCGTCGTATTCGACTTCGTAGACGCCCCAGTGGGCGGCGGTCAGGGTACGCTGGTGGGTCATGGGACTCTCACGCTGCTGTCTTGGCGATACTCAGGAACCGATCGATGGTCGCCTGCTCGGTGTCGAAGGCGGTGACGAGGCGGAAGGCACGCTCGCCCGGCCGGTCGGACGGCCAAGGATGATACTGCGCTCCTGCGGCCCGCAACGCATCATGCATCTGTGCCGGCAGGATGACGAAGATCTCGTTGGCATGGACAGGATAGAGCAGTTGCGTGCCCTTGAGCGTCGTCAGGCCGGCCACAAGACGGCGTGCCATGGCGTTGGCGTGATTGGCGTTGTCGAGCCACAGCCCGTCGGCCAGGTAGGCCTCGAGCTGCGCCGACAGGAACCGCATCTTGGAGAAGAGATGGCCGCTGCGCTTGCGGCGGAACTCGAACTCGCGGGCGAGTTCCGGCTCGAAGAAGACCACGACCTCGGCCGCCAGGGCGCCGTTCTTCGTGGCGCCGAGACTCAGCACGTCGACGCCCGACATCCAGGAAAGCTCGGCCGCCGAACAGCCGACAAAGGCGAGGGCGTTGGCGAAGCGCGCGCCGTCCATATGCAGTTTGAGCCCGTGCCGGTGCGCCGTGGTCGCGATGGAGGCCACTTCGTCCGGGCCGTAGACCGTACCGCATTCGGTCGCCTGCGTGATGCTGACGGCGGCCGGTTGGGGATGATGCACGACACCGTAAACTGGCTGGGCAAGGGCCTCGGCGAGCTTCTTCTGGTCGATCTTTCCGGCGGCGCCGGGCAGCGGAGAGAGCTTGGCGCCGGAGGTGAAAAATTCTGGAGCGTTGGCCTCGTCGACGACGATGTGCGCCTCGGCATGACAGTAGATCGAGCCCCAGGCGGGCGTGCAGCAGGACAGCGCCAGCGAGTTGGCGGCGGTGCCGGTCGCCACCGGGAAGGCCACCAGGTCGGGCTTCTCGAAGATATCGCGCAGGCGGCGTTCGACCCGATGTGTCCACTCGTCGGCTCCATAAGAGGGGGCCGTACCGCCGCCGGAGAAGGCACGCGTCACCGCTTCAAGAATGACGGGATGCGCGCCGACTTCGTTGTCGCTTCGGAAATTCATTCCTGTCCTCGTACGGATGTCGTTGTGCTCAGCGGCCGGCGCCGGGCGGGAATTCGATCGTGCCCAGGAGAGCGCCGCTGCGCGGGTCGACGACATAGGCCGAGGTCGGCCCGCCCTGCGTCTCGACATGGACGACGAGGCGATCGCCGACGGCGTTCATCGACACGATTCGGGCGCCCGAGGGCAGCGCGATGCGCTCGGTGAAGCGGCTGCCTTCCGATGCTGGCGAACGGCCGGCGTTGGGCGTAGAGATGCGCCGGGCGATTTCGGCGACCGCGACGACGAAGCCCACCACAATCAGCAGGCCCATTCCGATCACCAGCACCTTCAGCCAGAGTGGTGCAGAGGCCTGAGCAGGGGACGCCAAGAAAACTCCATGAGCGACGCCGGTCGCCACACCGTGACCTTCGATGAGAGCGCCGCCGGCGAACGGCTGGACCGCGCGCTGGCTGCTGCCTTGCCTTCCCTGACGCGAAGCCGGGTGAAGGCGCTGATCGAGGGCCGCTGCGTAGCGCTTGCGGGGGGGCAGACGATAGAAGAGCCGTCCCGCAAGGTCAAAACAGGCGATGTCTTCATCGTCGATATTCCGGAACCCGAGCCCGCCATTCCGCAGCCCCAGGAAATGGCGCTGGAAATCCTGTTCGAGGACGCCGATCTGCTGGTCCTGAACAAGCCTGCCGGAATGGTGGTGCACCCTGCGCCCGGCAATCCCGACAGGACACTCGTCAATGCGCTGCTGGCCCATTGCGGCGACAGCCTGTCCGGCATCGGCGGCGTGCGCCGGCCCGGGATCGTGCACCGGCTCGACAAGGACACGTCGGGGGTCATGGTCGTGGCCAAGAACGATGCGACCCACCATGCGCTTTCCAAGCTGTTTGCCGCCCACGACCTGGAGCGCATCTATACGGCCCTGGTCTGGGGCGCCCCCAAGGCCCCGCGCGGGACGGTCGAGGAGGCGCTGGGACGGCACCCGGTCGATCGCAAGCGCATGGCGGTGCGCACGAGCGGCGGGCGGGCCGCCTTCACGGAATATTGGCTGGAGAAGCGCTTCGGGCCGCCTCTGGCGCCGATCGCAAGTCTCGTGGGCGCCAAGCTTGGGACAGGCCGGACCCATCAGGTCCGTGTCCACATGGCCCATATCGGCTGCCCGGTGGTGGGAGACCCGGTCTACGGCCGCAAATCCCGCAACGGCGGTGCACCCGAGGCGTTGAAACTGTTCCCCCGGCAGGCTCTTCACGCATCTGTGCTCGCCTTTCGACATCCAAAGACGGGGGAGCACGTAAGATTTGCCACAGAATTGCCTGAAGATTTCAGGAAGTTGGTCGGAACGCTGAACAGCGTTAAGTAAAGCCCCCAATACCCGAGGGGATTAGTAGGAATTATATTGACCCGGGGTCATTCCGACTTCTAGAGTCGGTTTTAGCAGTCGGGGGACGAGAGTGCTAAACACTCGTTCACCGGCGATCCCGCGTACGAAAGGGGGAGTAGCCATGAGTGCAGCCACCGCAAACCTTCCCGCCCTGCCGTCGTCCCTGACGCCCGAGGGCAATCTCAGCCGATACCTGTCGGACATCCGGAAGTTTCCGCTGCTGGAGCCCCAGGAAGAGTTCATGCTGGCCAAGCGCTGGCGTGAACACGGCGATTCCAAAGCAGCCCATCGCCTCGTCACCAGCCATCTTCGCCTGGTGGCCAAGATCGCCATGGGCTATCGCGGTTACGGGCTGCCGGTCGCCGAGCTCATCTCCGAAGGCAATGTCGGCATGATGCAGGCGGTGAAGCGGTTTGATCCCGACCGCGGCTTCCGCCTGGCGACCTACGCCATGTGGTGGATCCGCGCCTCGATCCAGGAATACATCCTGCACAGCTGGTCGCTCGTGAAGATGGGTACGACCGCCGCGCAGAAGAAGCTGTTCTTCAACCTGCGCAAGCTCAAGGGCCAGATGCAGGCCATCGAGGAGGGCGACCTGACGCCCGAGCAGGTGACCAAGATCGCGACCCGCCTCGGCGTCCCCGAGGAAGAGGTGGTGAACATGAATCGCCGCCTTTCCGGCCCGGACTCGTCGCTCAATGCCCCGGTGAAGGCCGAAGGCGACATGGAGTGGCAGGACTGGCTGGTCGACGATTCACCGAACCAGGAAGCGCGACTGGGCGAGAGCCAGGAGCTTGGCCAGCGCAAGGGCATGCTCGCTGCCGCCCTCAAGCAGCTGACTGACCGCGAGCGCCACATCATCGTCGAGCGACGTCTGGTCGACGAGCCGAAGACGCTCGAGGACCTGTCGGCCAAGTATGGCATCAGCCGCGAGCGGGTGCGCCAGATCGAGGTCCGCGCCTTCGACAAGCTCCAGAAGGCCATGAAGAACATGGTCGTCGAGGCGGCGGCCCGCCCGACCACTCAGCCGGCGCGCGCCTGAGCGACGAGAAACGTTGTGTACGGTAGGCTCCCGGGATCACCCGGGAGCCTGCCATGACGACCTCGCCCATTCTTTACGAGACCCTGCCGGGCGCGATCGCGCGCATCGTCCTGAACCGGCCGGACACGCGCAACGCGCAGGACACGGCGTTCCTCTATGCGCTCAACGAGGCCTACGACCGCGCCGCTCATGACGACACGGTGAAGGTGATCGTGCTGTCGGCCAACGGCCCGCACTTCTCCTCGGGTCACGACCTGCGCGAGGTCGACGGGCACGGAAATATGTCCAGGCACGACACCGTCGGCACCTGGGGCGGCTTCGGCAAGCCCGGCGCCGAGGCCCAGTATGCGCGCGAGCAGGAGATCTACCTCGGCTTCTGCGAGCGCTGGCGGAACATTCCCAAGCCGACGCTGGCGCTGGTCCACGGCAAGGTGATGATCGGCGGGTTGATGCTGATGTGGCCGTGCGACCTCATCGTCTGCTCGGAGGATGCCGAGTTCCTCGACCATTCGGTGGCCATGGGTGTGGGCGGTGCCGAGTTCTTCGCCCATCCCTGGGAGATGGGCATCCGCAAGGCCAAGGAATTCCTGTTCACCGCCGACTGGATCAAGGCCGCCGAGGCGCATCGCCTCGGCATGGTGAACCATGTCGTGCCGCGCGCCGAACTCGAAAGCTTCGGCCTGGCAATGGCCGAACGCATCGCCCAGAAGCCATTGTTTGCGCTGAAGCTGGTGAAGCAGGCCATCAATGCGGCCCAGGACGCACAGGGCCGGGTCGGGGCGATGCAGACCTCGTTCGCGCTCCACCACCTGGCCCATGCCCACAACATGCTAGCGCACGGCAAGCTGGTCGACCCGACCGGCCTGATGCCGGCCATCCAGAAGCACAAGAAGGCGACCGAGCGGGCGTCGAAAGGTCCGAGTCGCGGCGAATAAACGAAACAAACGAAATAAACGAAACAATCGAAGCCAATGTCGCACCCCCTGTTTCCGGTGTGGGGCGACCGACGGCGCAACAATATTGCGTGTCAGTGCTTCTGAACCGCCTACCAACGACCTCCGGTCCGCTTCAGGTGAGGCTCGGATCGACCACCAGAATGGTCTTGCCGGTTCCGTCACCGGAGAGCGCATACTCCAGGGCTTCGCGGTGTTCGCCGAATGGGAAGGTTCTGCCGACCGGCACGTTGAGTTCGCCCTTCGCGACCCAGGCGAGCAGCTCCTCGAGTTCGCTGGCGGCCGCTTCGGCCTCGAACACGGCGCCGAACTGACGATAGTCCACGCCGATCAGGGCTGCTCCTTTGAGGAGTGGCAAATTCACCGGCAGGGCCGGAATGTCGCCGCCCGCAAAGCCTACGACGAGATAGCGCCCGCCCCATCCGAGCGAACGGAAGGCAGGCTGCAGCAGGGGGCCGCTGACCGGATCGAAGACGACGTCGACGCCGTTCGGGGACACCGCCTTCAGCCGTTCCCGCCATCCTTCGGCGGTTCGGTCGAGGGTGACTCCTGCGCCAGCCTCTTTCACGAAGAGGCGCTTCTGCTCGGTCGAGGCGACACCGATGATATTCGCGCCGAGCAGCCGACCGATCTGGACCGCGGCCAATCCGACCCCGCCGGCCGCGCCGATCACGACCAAGGTTTCCCCCGCTTTGAGTGCCGCGCGATCGCGAAGCCCGTGCAGGGCGGTGCCGTAGTTGACACGAAATCCGGCGGCCTGGTTCATGCTCATCCGGTCGGGAATGCGGCTGACGGCCCGTTCGGAGGCGATTGCATACTCTGCAAAGCCGCCGCGCACCTGTGCCAGAACACGCTCTCCGGGTGCGAATCGCGTGACCCCTGGCCCCAGCGCATCCACTACGCCACCGATCTCCCCACCGGGCACGTGAGGCAAGGGTGGCTTGACCTGATAGCGGCCGAGCGCGACCAGAGAGTCGACGAACCCGACCCCGCAAGCAGCGACCTTGATGCGAACTTCGCCCTCGCCCGGCTGGGGCACGGGCAAGTCGGCCAGGGCATAGTTGTCGATGGAGCTGAGATCAGCGGTCTGTATGGCCTTCATCGAGACGAACCTTCATCGTTATGCGCGGTGGCCGATCCGCTCGAAGAACTTCGCGATCTCCTCGGCGGCGAGATCGGGCCGCTCATAGTGAACGAAGTGACCGGCATCCTCCGCGATGCCGGCCTCTACGTTTTGGAAATAGTTTCCCACGACGTCGATCCACGCCGACTTCAAAACGGGGTCGTGGCGGCCCCAGAGGACACGCGTCGGTTGGGTGATCATCGGCGGCTTGGGCGCCGTTCCGGCCATCACGGCAAGCCGCCCTGCATTCTGCGAGATGTACCAGTTGAAGCCGCCCTGGAGGTTGCCGGGGCGCATGAAGTTGTCGATCCAGCGCTCCAAGACGCCGTCGAACGCGTCCTTGCGATGGCACCAGTGCGTCAGGAAATGCCGGAAATAATGGCGACACGAATCCCGTGAAGCGCCGACGATCGCGGGCGCAAACGGCATCTGATGAAAGGTCTGGTACCAGATCTCGTTGATCTGCTCAGGCTCGCGCCAGCGCGCGCCGACGCCGTGCGTGCCGCAATTAAAGAAGAACAGCCCGGCCACCCGGTCCGGATGCCGGATCGCCAGCCGCTGCATCACATAGGCACCGACATCGTGGCCGACGAAGCCCGCCTTGGCGATTCCCAGCCGGTCGAGCAGGGCCACGATATCGTCCGCCAGCACGTCGGGACCTGCCTGGTCGGAGGGCCCCGATGTGGGATTGCCGCTTTCGCCGAAGCCGCGGAAGTCGGGCGCGATCAAACGAAAGCGATCGGACAGGCGTTCGAACATCGGCTCCCAGGTCGCCCAGAACTCGGGCCATCCGTGCAGCAGGAGCAGGGGCGCGCCACGGCCGGCCTGGGCCACATGGGTCGGGAAACCGCGCGTCTCGACGAAAGCGTGCCTGACGTCCCGCATGATGCGTCTCCTCGTCAGCCCTTCTTCACCATGGCCTCGATCAGTGTCGGACCGTCGGTCCGGGCGAGCGCCCTGTCGAGGGCGGCATCGAAGCCTTCCGCCGTGTCGACCCGCTCGGAGGGCAGGCCGAAGCCCTCGGCGATCTTGGCGATGTTCATCGGCGGGTCGTTGAAGTCCATGCCGATCGGCGTGTCGTTGCCGTGGAACAGCTTCAGCCGGTTCTTGAGGATCTGGTAACCCTCGTTGTTGGTGATCAGGAAGATGACCGGCAGCTTCTGGTTGGCGGCGCTCCACAGCGCCGAGATCGAGTACATGGCGCTGCCGTCGCCGATCACGGCCACGACCCGGCGCGTCGGTTCGGCGATCTGCACGCCGACGGCCGCGGCGATGCCCCAGCCGATGCCGCCGCTCACATTGCCGAAGAAGCTGTTGCGGTCGCGAAAGGGGAAGTAGCTCGGCAAGGTCGCGGTGCTGGTAAGGCCTTCCTCGACGACGATGGCATCCTTGGGCAGCTTGTCGCTGAGGCGCATCATCACCCATTCGGCGGGCAGGGGCGCCGTCGTCGGCGTCGTGACCTTGGCAGCTTTCTGCGCGCGCAGGGCGCTCCAGTTACGCTTGGAAATCTCGGCCAGAGAGGCCTTGGCCTGTTGGGCGAGCTGGGTGCCGCCCAGCTTCTTCAGCAGCGGCACAAGCGCCTTGAGCGTCTCCTTCACGTCGGCGCGGAGTGCGATTTCGGCCGGGAAGTTCTTGCCCATCTCCCAGTCGCGCAGCCCGATCATCGCCACCTTGGTGGTCTCCGGCAGCGGCTCGGTCTCGCTCCAAACCGACATCTTGAGGACGTCGGAGCCGACGCAGAGCATCAGGTCGTAGTCGGACAGCACGCGGCGGACATGCTTCTGGTCGCGGTTGAGCGCGCCGAGATACGCGGGGTGCTCCGAGGGAAAATGTGCGCCCCAGGCCACGGTCTGTTGCAGCACCGGCGCGCCCAGCGTCTCGGCGAGCGCCGCGGCTTCGGCGAAGGCATCGGAGGTGGCGATCTCGTGGCCGGCCAGGATGACGGGCTTCTTTGCCGAGAGCAGACGCTTCGCGAGCTGTTCCAGTGCGGCATCGCTCGGGCGCACCGCCGTGTCGACGCGGGTCACCTCGCCCATGTCGATGGCGGCCTCGTTGTTCAGGATGTCTCCCGGCAGCGAGATGAAGACCGGCCCGGTCGGGGCAGTCGTGGCAACCTTGGCGGCGCGGCGCAGGATGCGCGGCAGGTCTTCGATGCGGCTCACTTCGGTGGCCCATTTCACGACCGGCTGGGCGATCGGCACCAGCGGCGCGTAGAGGAGGGGCTCGGTCAGCCCATGGCCCTGTTCCTGCTGCCCGGCGGTCACGATCATCGGCGTGCCCGACATCATCGAGGTGTAGATTGAGCCGATGGCATTGCCGAGGCCCGGCGCCACGTGGACGTTGCAGGAGACCAGCTTGCCGGAGGCCCGCGCATAGCCGTCGGCCATGGCGATCACGACGGCCTCCTGGAGGGCGAGCACGTAGCCCATCTCCGGCGCCGAGGAGAGCGCATGCATGATCGGCAGCTCGGTCGTGCCGGGGTTGCCGAACATCTTGGTGACGCCCTCGTCCTTCAACACGCGCAGGAAGGCGTCGCGGCCGGTGATGGTGTTGGGGACCTGTGCGTCGGGCATTCATTTCCTCCTTGAGATGGCGGGGAGGGTAGCGTGGCGGGATGGCCCGTGAAATGATCGAGTGCATGACGGTTGGAAGACCACGCGCGATGCGAAAAGCCCGTGACTGACCTCGAGCAGAGGATCGCGGCCCTGACATGCTGGCGCGGCCGAGTGAAGATGGCGCCGCTGCTGGGCGGGTTGACCAATCTGTCCTACCTTGTGGAGGATTCCGGCGAGAAATTCGTCGTGCGCTGCGGTGACGACATTCCGGTCCATCACGTCTTCCGCGATCGCGAGCGTGCTGCCTCGATCGCCGCGCATGCCGCCGGTCTTTCGCCGGAGGTGGTCCACACCGAACCCGGCATCCTCGTGATGCGCCACGTCGATGGGCGGACTTTTACCGAAACTGATCTGCGCCTGAATATCCCGCGCCTCGCGCCCCTCCTGCGCAAATGCCATCGCTCCGTTGGAGAGCATCTCGCCGGTCCGGCAAACTTCTTCTGGGTCTTCCACGTGATTCGCGACTACGGGCGCATCATCGCCGGATCGCAGAGCCCGTTCGCCGTCAACGTGCCGCGCTACCTGGAAGCGAACAGGGCGCTGGAAGCAGCGCAGGTCCCGATGCCCATCGTCTTCGGTCATCACGACCTTCTGCCGGGCAATGTGATGGAAGATGGCAAGCGCCTCTGGCTCATCGACTGGGAATATGGCGGGTTCGGCACCGCCCTGTTCGACCTGGCCAACCTGTCGGCGAACGGCTCGTTCGGAGAAGCCGAGGACGAGGTGCTTCTGGATGCCTATTTCGAGGGCAAGGTCCCGTCCGACCTGCGCCGCGCCTTCCGGGCGATAAAGGCCGCTAGTGCACTGCGCGAAGCCCCCTGGGCGATGGTATCCGACATCCACCTGCAGATACCCGGCGCCGACTACAAGGCGCATGCGCGCGACTATCTCAAGCGCTTCGAGGAGTTGATGGCCCGCTGATTGCATGTCGCTGCTGGGGAGCTGACTTCAGGAGCAAATGCATGAGCCTTCGCCGATTCCGTCTCGCTGTGGCATTGGCCGCCGCGTCCCTGCTGCCGTTGTCGGCCGCGCAGGCCCAGGAGAAGACGCTGCGCATTGCCATGACGGCGTCGGACATCCCGACCACCACGGGCATGCCGAACAACGGCTTCGAGGGCATGCGCTTCCTGGGCTTTCCGATCTTCGAGGGCCTCGTCCTGTTCGACCTGTCGAAGTCGGACCAGCTCGCGACCTTGCGGCCGGGCCTCGCCGAGAGCTGGAAGCAGGCACCCGACGACAAGAAGACCTGGATCTTCAATCTCAAGAAGGGCGTGAAGTTCCACGACGGCACCGACTTCAACGCCGACGCGGTGATCTGGAATCTCGAGCGCATCTTCAACAAGGATAGTCCGCAGTTCGAGGCAAACGCCGCCGGCATCATGCGCTCGCGCGTGCCGATTCTCGCCAGCTACAAGAAGATCGACGACAACACGGTGGCGCTCACCACGACCGTCGTTGCTTCATATTTCCCCTGGATGGTGCCCTACATCCTGACCGCCTCGCCCACGCAGTGGGAGAAGGCCGGCAAGGACTGGAACAAGGTGGCCGCGGCTGGCGGCGCCGGCACCGGACCGTTCAAGATCACCAAGGTCGTGCCGCGCCAGTCGGTCTCACTGGGCCGCAACGACGACTATTGGGATGCCGGAAAGAAGGCCAAGGTCGATGCGGTCCTGCTGCTGCCGATCCCCGAGGCCAACACACGCCTGGCGGCGCTGCGCTCGGGGCGCGTCGACTGGATCGAGGTGCCGCCGCCGGACGGAATCCCGTCGCTGAAGCAGGCGGGCTACGTGATCTCCACCAACTCCTACCCGCATGTCTGGCCGTGGTTCTACAACATGGCCGCCAAGAACAGCCCGCTGGCCGACGTCCGCGTACGCCAGGCGCTGAACTACTGCATCGATCGCGGCGCCATCGTCTCGATGCTGAACGGCACCGCCGAGCCGTCGGTCGGCTGGCTGAAGCCCACGGATGCGGCCTTCGGCAATCCGGTGAACAAGTACACGTTCGATCCGGCCAAGGGCAAAGCGCTGCTGGCCGAGGCCGGCTTCACGCCGCAGAAGCCGCTTTCCTTCAAAGTCATGATCTCGACGTCGGGCTCGGGCCAGATGCTGCCGCTGCCGATGAACGAGGCCCTGCAGGAGAACCTGAAGCAGGCCTGCGGCGTCGACGTCCAGGTCGATGCCGTCGAGTGGCAGGTGCTGCTGAACGCCAGCCGCGCCACGCCCGATGCCCCGTCGCTCAATGGGGCGATGGCGCTCAACGTCAGCTCGCCGTCGAGCGACATCGGCATGATGTACCGCTACTTCGCCGCGGCGAACTTCTCGCCGACGGGATCCAACTTCGAGCAGTGGAACGACGAGAAGTTCGAAACCGCGCTGAAGACGCTGGCCGAGGCGACGGACGACGCGACGATCCTGCAGAACTTCAAGGTGGCGCACGAGCGGCTGGTCGACAATCCGCCCTGGCTCTACATCGTGCACGACCTCAATCCGCGCGCCTTCAGCAAGAACGTGCAGGGCTTCGTCCCGGCGCAGTCCTGGTTCGTCGACCTGACGAACGTCAGCCTGAAGTAGGTTAGAGCCGTCGTCCTGAGCGGAGCGCCGCAGGCGCGTAGTCGAAGGACCTCTTTTCCGACGCCGGATCGGTTGGAAGAAAAAGAGGCCCTTGGGCTACGCTCCGCTCCGCTCAAGGCGACGGAGATCCGTCAACGCACGCAGAGCTTCGGGATCTTCGACAAAATCTCGATCGAGCAGGTCTCGGTCGGGAAGAGGGCCCAGACGGCGGCCAGGATCACCGCCAAGAAGATGAAGGGCCGCAGGACGCGAAATACGACCGGCAGCAACAACTGCAGGACCCAGTAGGCGGCCAGCAGTCCGACGACCACCGCGAGCACGCGATACTGCATGCTCCAGCTGTCCCAGGGACCGAGATTTGCCCGCGCGAGGAGCTCGTTGAGCTGTTCCACGATCAGTCGCGGAACGGATCGGTCATCAGGATGGTGTCCTCGCGCTGCGGGCTGGTGCTGAGCAGCGCCACCGGGCAGCCGACCAGTTCCTCGACGCGTCGCACGTACTTGATGCAGGTTGCCGGCAGCTCGGCGAAGGAGCGGGCGCCCTGGGTGCTTTCGCTCCAGCCCTCGAACTCTTCCCAGATCGGCTTCAGCTTGGCCTGCGCGCCCATGGTGAAGGGAAAGCGCTCGATGCGCTTGCCGTCGAGTTCGTAGCCGACGCAGACCTTGATGACCTTCTCGCCATCGAGCACGTCGAGCTTGGTGAGGGCGATGCCGTCGATGCCGTTCAGCTTCACTGCCTGGCGTACCATCACCGCGTCGAACCAGCCGCAGCGCCGGCGGCGGCCGGTGTTGGTGCCGAATTCCTTGCCGCGATCGCCCAGACCCTGGCCGATCTCGTCGGTCAGCTCGGTGGGGAAGGGGCCGTCGCCTACGCGCGTCGTGTAGGCCTTGGCGATCCCCAGCACGTAGCCGACCGAACCGTTGCCCATGCCGCTGCCGATCATCGCCTGCGCCGCCACCGTGTTGGACGAGGTGACATAGGGATAGGTGCCATGGTCGATGTCGAGCATCGTGGCCTGAGCGCCCTCGAACAGGATACGCTTGCCGGCGGCGCGCAGCCCGGCGAGACGCTCCCAGACATCTTCCGCGAAGGGCAGGATCTTCGGCGCCAGCTCGAGCAGCTCGGCGGTCAGCTTGGCGGCATCGATCTGTGGCTGGCCCAGTCCCTTGCGCAGGGCATTGTGATGCGCCAGCAGCGTATTGACCTTGAGCGGCAGCATGTCCGGCTCGCCGAGATCGCCGACGCGGATGGCGCGACGGCCGACCTTGTCCTCGTACGCGGGGCCGATGCCGCGGCGCGTCGTGCCGACCCGGATGACGCCGGGGGCATCCTCGCGCCAGCCGTCGAGGTCGCGATGCAGCGGCAGGATCAGCACGGCATGGTTGGCGATCTTCAGGCTGGCCGGTGTCACCGACAAGCCCTGCTCGGTGACCTTCTTCACTTCCTCGAGGAAGTGCCAGGGATCGATCACCACGCCGTTGCCGATGATCGAGAGCTTGCCCGGACGGACCACGCCCGAGGGGAGCAGGGCCAGCTTGTAGGTCTGGTTGCCGATGACCAGCGTATGGCCGGCATTGTGACCGCCCTGGAAGCGCACCACGACTTCGGCGCGCTCACTCAGCCAGTCGACGATCTTGCCTTTGCCTTCGTCGCCCCACTGGGCGCCGATCACTGCCACATTGGCCATTGCCTGATTCCTTCGGCCGGTTCCCTTCACACACGAAAACGCCTCCCCGGGGCCGGTTCCGGAGAGGCGTGATGTCGGATAGCACTTCCCCTCGCCCGGAGCGAGGCGAATTCCATCCTCAGAGAGGTACCGCCTCGCCGTCGATCAGCGCGTGGCTGCAGCGCAGGCGCTTGGCTTCGGTACGCGGCTCAGGCGCTGCGACCACAGCGCGCACGACGGCATAGCCCTTCGCCTGCCAGAGCACGGCGTCATCCCAGCGCGTTCCAAGTCCGACATAGAGCCGCGGCCGTTCCGGCGGCGGCTCGGAGGCCGCCAGCACAGCGTCCATGTAGACGGTGAAACCGGTCGCCGGCTCGCTGACCCCGTCCTCGGGATAGCCCGCGGAATAGCGTCCGCCGCGTGCCAGCTCTTCGCGGCCCTTGAGCGCGAATACCGAGAAGGAGACGCCGGTCTGGTACTCGAGGCCGCGATACTCCACGGGATCGATCGTCAGCGGCAAGTCTGGCTCGGCCGCGACGATGAGCTTCAGGACTTCGGCGAGGCGTGCGGCCTCCGCGGCGGCGGCCTCCGGCAGTTCGAGTTTTGCGAGCTGCGCGATACCCTGGTCGGCGGGGCCTGCCGCTCGCAGGAGGCCGGCGAAAAGCTCCGCCACCTGCTGGTCGTCCGCGGCTTTGGCGATGCCGCCTTCGTCCTTGCGATCGAGTGCACGTCGCAGACGTTTCAGCGTTTCGCCGGATTGTTTGAGGCCGTTGGCCACGGCGGCGACCAGCGTCGGCAGGTTGAGATCGACCGTGAGGTCCGACACGCCGATGGCGCGCAACGTATCGACCGCCAGCAGGACGGCTTCGGCGTCTGCCTCCGCGCTGTCGACGCCGATCAACTCCGTTCCGACCTGGGCGAACTGCCGCTCGGGCTTGAGCGCGCTGCCGCGCACGCGGATGACGTTGCCGCCGTAGGACAGGCGCAGGGGCCGCGGCTCGTGCTTGAGACGTGTCACGGCAATGCGGGCGACCTGGACCGTCATGTCCGGGCGCACGCCCATCATGCGCTGCGAGACCGGGTCCATGAGGCGAAAGGTCTGCGAGGCGAGGGCGGCGCCCGGTCCGCCCAGCAGGGACTCCTCGAATTCGACCAGCGGCGGCTTCACCCGCTCGTAGCCGAACGCGGCGAAGCGTTCGATGGCGACGTCGATGGCGCGTGCTTCGCGCGCCGCGTCGGGAGGCAGCAGGTCGGCGAGCCCTGCCGGCAGCAGGCCGCGATGGTCGTTGTCGTTGGATGTCATGGTGGCGCTTGATAGCCCATTGCGGCGCGCTTGGGGAGACGCCTGGATGAGGCGGAGGGCCGCTCGTTTTCCCGGCGCGCATGGGCTATTGCTGCCCGACATGAGTCCCGCTCCACGCCCGACCGTTTCCGTGGTGGCGCCCTGCTATAATGAGCAGGATGCCTTGCCCGAGTTCCTGCGCCGGGTCGGCGCCGTCCTGGATGGGGTCGGGGGCTCCGTTGAAATCGTGCTGGTCGACGACGGGTCGCGCGATCGCACCTGGGATGTACTGGCGGCCGCGGCCGGCCGTGACCCGCGGATCGTCGCCGTGCGCCTTATGCGCAACCACGGGCACCAGTTGGCGCTCACTGCTGGCCTGTCGGTATGCAGGGGCGAGCGCATCCTGATCATCGACGCCGACTTGCAGGATCCCCCCGAGCTGTTGCCGGCCATGATGGCGCTGATGGATCAGGGAGCCGACGTCGTCTACGGCCAGCGTCGCCAGCGCGAGGGCGAGAGCCTGTTCAAGCGCGCCACCGCCGCCGGATTCTATCGCCTGATCGGCCGTCTGACCGACGTTCAGATTCCGCCGGATGCCGGCGATTTCCGGCTCGTGACGCGGCGTGTCCTCGACCTGCTGCTCGCCATGCCCGAGCGCCACCGGTTCATTCGCGGCATGGTGGCTTGGATTGGCGGCCGCCAGGTGCCGCTGGTCTATGACCGCCACGCACGTGTGGCGGGCGAGAGCAAGTATCCGCTCGCCAAGATGGTCCGCTTCGCCGCGGACGCGATCACCTCGTTCTCGGTCGTGCCGCTGATGGCCTCGATGACCATCGGCTGGGTCATGGCCGCCTTGGGCTTCGGCTTCTTCCTCTACTCGATCGTGGGCTGGTGGAACGGTCACACGCTTCCGGGCTGGACGTCGCTGATGGCCGCAGTCGGCCTGCTGGGCGGCATGCAGTTCCTGATGCTGGGCATCATCGGCGCCTATCTCGGCCGCCTATACGACCAGAGCAAGGGCCGGCCGTTGTTCATGATCCGGGACATCGTCGGCGGTCAGCCCGGGGACCCGAAGTGAACGGGTCCGATCCGCAATCCTGGTCGGGCGAGCCGTCGGAGTTCGACGATTACGCGGCCGAGTATGAGGGCGGCCTCGACAATCCCATCAAGCGCCTGATGGGCAGCTCGCCCGACCAGTTCATCGCGGTGAAGGCGCGCTGGCTGCTGCGGCGGGAACCCGCTTTGCGGACCGGCGGGCTTTCCGTGCTCGACTATGGTTGCGGCGTCGGCAGCCTGATGCGCGTCCTGATCGGGCTCGGCGCCAAGGGATCGTTCACCGGCTGCGACATCTCGACCGGTATGTTGCGACAGGTCGAACGGCGCTGGCCCCGTGAGCTGGGCGCCCCGCCGGAACTGGCCCCGCAGCAGGGCGCCCGCACGCCGTTCGCCGATGCCGCCTTCGACATCGTCATGATCAGCGCCGTGCTGCATCACGTGCCCGTCGCCGAACGGCCAGCGGTCTATGCCGAGCTGGGTCGTGTGCTCAAGCCCGGCGGCCGGATCTACGTCTTCGAGCACAATCCACGCAATCCGCTGGTGCGCTATGTCACCGCCCGGACGCCGATCGACCGCAATGCCATCCTCCTCGATGCGGGCGAGGTCCGGCACGGGCTGCTCGACGCGGCACGCTATGCGCTCGATACCGATTACCTGATGTTCATGCCGCCCGGCCTGGCCTTCCTGCGCGGCATCGATCCCCTGCTGGCATGGCTACCGATGGGCGCGCAATATGCCGTCACGGCCCGCAAAGCGGCTTGAGGAGGGATGGATGGATCGCCAGTCATTCGAGACCGATTTGAAGCGCGAAGGCTATGACGAGGTCCTGACCGGCTCGACGCAGGGCCCCAAGCACAACGCCGAGCACAGCCATCCCTACGACGTGAAGGCGATGGTGATCGACGGCGCGATCACGCTGGCCTGGGAGGGCAGGACGCAGACCTTTCGCCCCGGTGAGATCTTCACCATGGCGCGCGGTTGCCCGCACACCGAGACCTTCGGGGCCGAAGGCGCCGTGACCCTGGTCGGCCGCAAGCACTAGTGACGAGGACGACGCCCGCCTGGCAGCTGCTGCTCGCCTTCGCGCTCTCGCTGTCGACCTTGTGCGTGCTGATCGGGTGGCTGCAGAACGTCCACATCATCAGTTCGAACGGGATGTACAAGAGCATCCAGGCCGAGCCCTGGATCGCCAGCCCGTCGACCGCGCGGCTCGACCCGTCGAACTACCTGTTCTTCCCGCTCTATGGCGTCAGCGCCCGATTGCTCGACATGCTGGGCATCCTGCGCGGCGTGCCGTGGAAGCAGTTCGCCTATCTCAATGCCTTCTGGGCAAGCCTCGGCACCGTCGTCATCTACGCCTTCGCGCATCGGCTCACGGGGAGTGCGCTCGTGGCGGGGCTGGCATCGGTGTTCCATCTCGGCTGCGGCTTCGTCCTGCTGCTGTCGGTCATCAGCGAAGACATCATGCCGGGCTATGTGTTCGTGCTGGCCTCGATGGCGCTGGCCGGACTCTGGTTCGACCGGCCGACAGGGAAGCGGATAGCTCTCGTCGGCGTGCTGTTCACGCTCGGCTGGCTGATCGAATGGCGGTTGATGTTCCCGACCCTGCCGGCGCTCGTGCTGGCGCTGTTGGTCGCGCCGGAGCCGATGCGGCGACGCCTTGGCCATGTGCTCGTACTCGTCGCGTCGATCCTCGCGACGTCGGGCATCGTGCAGCTCTCGTGGGAAGGCCATAACGGCGCGATCGGGCTGCACGACATCCTGTGGACCGGGAAGGGTGTCGCCACAGGCTGGGCAGGCTTCTCCTGGGACAAGGCCTGGATGATGTTGTCCGGCGTCGGTAACTACCTGGTGCTGGTCGGAGGCTTCGTCGATCCGCGGTCGGCGCGCGAGGCGCTGGCGCCGCTATCCTTCTCCGTCGTGCTGCAGGCTGCGATCTTTCTTGCCAGCGTGATCGTGCTGTGGCCGCGCCGGCACGAACCCCGCCTGCGCGCGGTCGCCATCGTCTTCCTCGGCACACTGGGGGCAGGGCAGGTCCTCAATTTCTATTCCCAGCCGCAGGATCCGCAGATGCAGCTCAACGTCATGCCATGGCTCACCGTGGCCTGGACGTTGCTGCTCGTGGCATGGCTTCCGGCGCGCCGTGGTGTGGCCATCACGCTCGCGGTCCTGTCGTTCGCGCCGTTCGCCTGGAACGTTTCGGCGCTGGCCAGGTGGCGCGGCGACGACACGCGTTGGCTCGCGGCGACGGCGGCGCTGGAGAAGCGCTTCCCCCCCGACTCCAGCGTCTTCCTCTATTTCGGCTACGAGTCGATCACGACGTGGAAGTATGCGCTGTGGAGTCGTACCTGGGATTGGGACAACAAGGTCGCGATCCCACCAGCGCCGTCCGCCGATCCGAAGTTCAAGTGGATTGCCGTCAATGCCGGCGCGATCCGCCATCCCGGCTGGACGGCGGCTGAACATGCAGCGGCCTTGAAGCGCGACATCGACCTGGCGCTCGACCGAGGCTATCGCGTCATCGTCTCCGACATGTGGTCATGGCCGCCCGATATCTTGGCGGCCTATCTCGGCACCGTTGCGGCATCCAACCGCAGCGATGCCATCTATGGCATGCTGCACGACGACTACCGCGCAACGGAGGTGTTCAGAGATTCGACCGCCGGGACCTACTATGAGTTGCAGCGCCGCTGAGCCGACGCGCGACAATCTCTCCACATTGACGGCACCCCCGCCGGCTCGTATACGGGCCGCGGGCCACGCTCCCCCACCGGAGTGCATTTCTTCTGTAAGGGAGAATGACAATGACAAAGCCGTCTCTGCGTCCCGCGCGTCCCGATTTTTCTTCGGGCCCCTGCGCCAAGCGTCCGGGTTGGACACCGGAAGTTCTCAAAGATGCTGCCGTCGGGCGGTCCCACAGGTCGAAGCTCGGCAAGAAGAAGATCGTCGAGGCGGTCGACCGCACGCGCGCGATCCTCGGCATCCCGGCCGACCATCGCATCGCCATCGTTCCTGCGTCCGACACCGGCGCGGTCGAGATGGCGCTGTGGTCGCTGCTCGGCGCCCGCCCGGTCGACATGTTGACCTGGGAGAGCTTCGGCGAAGGCTGGGTCACCGACGTGGTGAAGCAACTCAAGCTCAAGGACACCCGCACGCTCAAGGCGCCCTATGGCCAGATCGCCGATCTGAAGTCGGTCGACTGGACGCATGATGTCGTGTTCACCTGGAACGGCACGACCTCCGGCGTGAAGGTCCCCAACGGCGACTGGATCGCCGACGACCGCGAGGGGCTCGCGATCTGCGACGCGACCTCGGCCGTGTTCGCCATGGACCTGCCGTGGGCCAAGCTCGATGTCGTGACCTGGTCCTGGCAGAAGGTCATGGGCGGCGAGGGTGCGCACGGCATGCTCGTGCTGTCGCCGCGCGCCATCCAGCGTCTCGAAAGCTACACGCCGGCCTGGCCGATGCCCAAGATCTTCCGCCTCACCTCGGGGGGCAAGTTCTCCGAAGCCATCTTCAAGGGCGACACGATCAACACGCCGTCGCTGCTGTGCATCGAGGACGCGATCGACGGTCTGAAGTGGGGCGAGGGCGTCGGTGGGCTCCAGGGCCTGATGTCACGCTCCGAGGGCAATCTCGGCGTGCTGGAAAAGTTCGTGGAGCAGCGGCCCTGGGCTGCCTTCCTGGCGGCCGACAAGGCGATCCGTTCCAACACGTCGGTGTGCCTGGTCATCAAGGCGCCGTGGTTCACGGCATTGCCGGCCGACAAGCAGGCTGCGGCGGCCAAGAAAATGGGCGACCTGCTCGAGACCGAGAAGGCGGGCTACGACGTCGGTTCCTACCGCGACGCCCCGCCGGGCCTGCGCATCTGGTGCGGCGCCACGGTCGAGAAGGCCGATCTCGAGGCGCTGCTGCCGTGGCTCGACTGGGCCTACGGCGAGATCGAGCGCGAATTTTCATAGCCGGGGGCGCGTCACTCCAGTGACGCGTCTTCCTCTTGAATCATGATCGCGCCACTGGAGTGGCGCGCCCCCAGCACAAGAAATTGGAGTCATCCCATGGCCAAGCCCAAGGTTCTCATCTCCGATGAGCTGTCCCCCCGCGCCGTCGAGATCTTCTCGGAACGAGGCTGCGACGTCGATTTCAAGCCGGGCCTGAAGCCCGCCGAGCTGCGCGAGATCATCGGCAACTACGAAGGCCTGGCGATCCGCTCGGCCACCAAGGTGACGGCCGAGGTTCTGGCGGTGGCCAAGAAGCTCAAGGTCGTCGGCCGCGCTGGCATCGGTGTCGACAATGTCGACATCAAGGCCGCCACCTCGCACGGCGTCGTCGTCATGAACACGCCGTTCGGCAATGCCATCACCACCGCCGAGCACGCCATCGCGCTGATGTTCGCCGTTGCCCGCCAGGTGCCGGAGGCCAATGCCAGCACCCAGGCCGGCAAGTGGGAAAAGAACAAGTTCATGGGCACCGAACTCAGCTTCAAGACGCTGGGCCTGATCGGATGCGGCAATATCGGTTCGATCGTTGCCGAGCGGGCCATCGGCCTGAAGATGCGCGTCGTGGCCTACGACCCGTTCCTGAGCGACCAGCGCGCCGCCGAGCTCGGCGTCGAGAAGGCGACGCTCGAGCAGGTGCTCGCCCGCGCCGACTTCATCACGGTGCACACGCCGCTCACCGAGCAGACCAAGAACATCCTCTCCCGCGCCAACCTGATGAAGACCAAGAAGGGCGTGCGCATCGTCAACTGCGCGCGCGGCGGACTGGTCGACGAGCTGGCCGTCCGCGACCTGCTGGTCTCGGGCCATATCGCGGGCGCGGGCTTCGACGTGTTCGTCGAGGAGCCGGCCAAGAGCAACGTCCTGTTCGGTGCGCCGAACCTCGTCTGCACGCCGCATCTCGGCGCCTCGACGGTGGAAGCCCAGGAGAACGTGGCCCTGCAGGTCGCCGAGCAGATGGCCGACTACCTGCTGACGGGCGCCGTGACCAACTCGCTCAACATGCCGAACGTCTCGGCCGAGGATGCGCCCAAGCTGGCGCCCTACCTCGACCTCGCCGAGAAGCTGGGCTCGTTCGCGGGCCAGCTCACCGACACCGACATCAAGGCGGTTTCGATCGAGTTCGAGGGCCAGGTGGCGAAGCTCAACGTCAAGCCGCTGACCCAGGTCGCGCTGATGGGCGTGCTGCGCCCGCAGCTCACCTCGGTGAACATGGTCAATGCGCCGGTCATCGCGCGCGAACGCGGCATCGAGGTGGCGGAGGTCAAGCATGAGCGCGAGACTGACTACAATTCGATGATCCGCCTCTCGGTCACGACCGAGAAGTACACGCGCTCGGTCACCGGCACGCTGTTCGGCGGCAAGCATCCGCGCATCGTCGAGATCAAGGGCATCGAGATCGACGCCGAGTTCGCGCCGCACATGCTCTACATCACCAACGACGATAAGCCGGGCTTCATCGGCCGCCTCGGCACGCTGTTGGGCGAGGGCAAGGTCAACATCGCCACCTTCCATCTCGGCCGCGACACGCCGGGCGGATCGGCCATCGCGCTGGTCCAGGTCGACCAGCCGATCTCCGATGACCTGATGGGCAAGATCGTCGGCATCGAAGGCGTGGTGCAGGCCAAGGCGCTGGGATTCTGATTGCTGTTTGATGACGCGAAGGTCCGCTGGGCGGACCTTCGCGGTGCTCTTGAGCGAACCGCTCAGAAGGCTTCCCAGCTATCGGTCGAAGCCCCTCCAAGATAGATCGACGAGTTATTGGCGCTGGCGCACCGGCTGAAGGCGGAAGCACTTCCGCCAGGCATGTTCGCGTGTCCGAAATCTGACGTTTGCCAGCGTACCTTGCATTAGTTGCCAATAGATTGCGATTTACAATCGCACCGATTGCCCCTTAACTTACAGAACATCGTTCTGTGGGAATTTTGTGCCGAATATTCTCTTATTGCGGGAACTTGGGCGGGCTCCGGCTGAAGCCCTCTCGGCAGCATGGCCGTCGGCCGCGCGGCGCAGGGGACCCCGACAACCGAGTTCGTTCGGCCGCCAGAGGCGGCCGTTTTGGTGTGGGGCGTGATCTTCAGGAGTAGCTGGGCATGGCGAGTTTCATCGGCACTTCGGCCAACGAGACTTTTGACGGCACCGAGTTGAACGATACGGCGATCGGCGACGGGGGCAACGATACACTGAACGGCAACGGCGGCGACGATACGCTTCACATCAACGGCCGCGGTACGAGTGCGGCGGTCGGTGGGAGTGGCAGCGATACGTTGATCGCAGAAGACGGCGGCGCGAAGTCGTTGTTCGGCGAGGAGGATGACGATTATCTCTATGTGGGCGGCAGGGCGAACGGTTATCGACTTTATGGAGGCGATGGCTTCGACACGCTTGGCCTCTACGGCTCGACGACGATCGACTTGTCTTCAACTTTACTCTCCGACGTCGAAGCCTTCGTCGGGACGAATTCAGACGATAAGATTACTCTCAATCTGGGAGACTTTACCGCCTTCAGCACGTTCGATGGCGATGGCGGCACCGATATCTTGAGCCTGAGGAGCATTGGAGACCAGGATGTTTCTGATGTGACGACGGGGGCGTGGTTCAACCTTACGAATACCGAGAGATTGAGGGTCCTTGGCGGGGCGGACGACGACCAGCTCCGAGTGTCGGTCGAGCAGTTCGCTGAGGTGGACGTCTTCAAATTGGGGCTGGGCTCGGACGTCTTGCATGTGGAGACCGCGGGCGATGTCGATTTGACGATACGCTTCCCGCGCCTGTCCGAAGTTGAGACCCTCATTCTGACGGGGTCCGGCAATGTCCGGATGAACGTGGCGCAACATGCCAAATTCACGTCGATCGCGAGCGATATCTCTGTAACGGTGGCTGACACCGGCGTCCGGCTTCAGCGCTACACCGAGGAGCAGCTAGCCGACATGGCCGAACGCGTTGACATGCTCGATGCGACGGACGACGTGCTGGCGCTCACCGTGGCGAAGTTCCAGGCACTTGGTCCGATCTCCCTGACGAGCGAAGACGTCGTGACCCTCGCCGATACCGGGGCCAATCTCGCGGCGTTGACTGCGGCGGAGCTCGCTGCCGCCGTAGCGGCGGGTGTCGATAAGATCAATGCAACCGATAATGCGCTCTCCCTGTCCGTGGAACAGTATCGCGCCATTGCCGGCACGATCGAGCTGACGGCCGGGGACGCGGTGACGCTCGCCGATACCGCCGCTGCGCTCGGTGCGATGTCCGTGTCCGATATCGCTGGGCTCGCCGGCAGGGGCGTCGACCGAATCGATGTGGCCAACAACGCACTCACCTGGTCTTTGGCACAAGTCCAGTCGCTGGGAGCCGTGAGTCTCACCGTTGCGGACAAGGTGACGGTGGCCGGTACCGGCGCCGAGATCGGGGCGCTGACGCCGGCGCAGCTCAGCAGCCTGTCGGCGAAGGGCGTGGATCGGCTCGATGTCACCGACGGTGCGCTGACGCTGACAAAGGCCCAGGCTCTGGCGCTGCGCGCAATATCGCTCGCGGATGCCGCTGTGGTCGTCGTCGCAGACACTGGTTCGCAGCTGACGAAGCTCACACCGGATCAAATTTTCGATCTTTGGACGAAGGGCGTCGACCGCCTCGATGCGAACAACGATTCACTAACCCTTACCGTGGCTAAGTACGACGCCTTACATGGCATTGGCCTGACGGCGAATGATCTCATCACCCTGAGTGACAGCAGTGCCAATATCAGCGCGCTCACCGCCTCGGCCATCGCGGCGCTTGCGGCGAAGGGCATCGACCGGGTGGATGCAGCTGATGGCGTGCTGACGCTCAGCGTGGCACAGTATCGAGCCTTGGGGACAGTCGCGCTGACCCTCGCCGATCATGTGATCCTGGCGGACACCTCGGCGAACCTCGCGGCGCTTACGCCGGCCGAGAACGCTGCCCTGGCCAGCAAGGGCATCGACGAGGTCGTGGCCGTCCTTCCCACCACGATCGAGACGACGATGGCGAGCTATACGCTCGACTCCTTCGCCAACAATCTGAGGTTCATTGGCACAGGACCTTTCTCGGGAACCGGCAATGATCTGGACAACGTAGTCACTGGTGGCGACTCGGGCGATACGCTGAGCGGTCTCGCCGGCAACGACACGCTGGTAGGCGGCAACGGCGATGACATGCTGATCGGCGGCGTCGGGAGCGACATCCTGAGTGGCGGCGCGGGAAGTGGAGATTACGCCTCCTATGTCAACGCCACCACCGGCGTCACCGCATCGCTTGCCAACCCGTCGGCAAACACTGGCGAAGCCGCCGGCGATACTTATATCTCGATCGAGCGACTGGCAGGTTCCAGCTTCAATGACACCCTGGTCGGCGACGCCGGTGCCAATACGCTGCGTGGCAACGCGGGCGCCGACGTCCTCAACGGCGGCGCCGGCAGCGACTATGCGAGCTATACTACCGCCACAACTGGCATCACGGCTTCGCTATCGAATCCAGGCATCAACACGGGGGACGCGGCGGGCGATACCTATCTCTCGATCGAGTCTCTCGCGGGGTCGAATTTTGACGACATCCTGACGGGTGACGCTTTCGATAACACGTTCCAGGGAAATCTTGGATCCGACCATATCGACGGCGGGGCGGGCTTCGATTACGCGTCCTATTTCAACGCGACCACGGGTGTCACCGCGTCTCTGGCCAATGCGACGATCAATACAGGCGAGGCGGCGGGCGACACCTATGCCCAGATAGAAGGGCTCACCGGCTCGGTGTTTGCCGACATCCTCGTCGGCAATGGTGGTGATAACTGGCTGCTTGGAGGTGGTGGCGCCGACCAACTGGATGGCGGCGCGGGCTTTGACACTGCGGGCTACGGGAACTCCACGATTGGTTTGACGGCATCGCTCCTCAACCCTTCAGCCAACACTGGCGAGGCGGCTGGTGACGTCTACACATCCATCGAGGGGCTGAGCGGTTCGTCGTTCAACGACATCCTGATCGGAAATGCTGGCAACAACATGTTGTCCGGTGGCTTCGGCAACGATTCGCTTTCCGGCGGCGATGGCAACGACCAACTTCTGGGCGGTTCGGGTGACGATTTCCTCGAAGGAGGGGCGGGTGCCGATGCATTCAACGGCGGCGACGGGACCGATACGGTCTCTTACTATCAATACAGCGTCTCTGGCGGAGCCGGCGTTACCGCATCGCTGGACAACGCTTCGATCAATACCGGCGATGCAGCCGGAGATACGTATGTCTCGATCGAGAATCTCGGTGGAACGTTCTGGAACGACACGCTGATCGGGACCAGCGCGAACAATGTCATCGACGGTGTCAACGGCACCGATGTGTTCAATGGCCGGGGAGGCGTGGACACGCTGATCGGCAACGGCGGGGGCGATACTTTCGTCTTCGACTCTGCGATCGGCGCCGGCAACCTTGCGACGATCTCCGGCTTTGCGCACGGCCAGGATCATTTCAACCTGGACAATGCGATTTTCACGCAGCTCGGGGCCGAGGGAGCGCTCAGTGCGGGGGCCTTCGTAAACGGCGCCGCAGCCCTGGACGCGAGCGATCGTATCATCTTCAACGCCGCCACGGGCAATGTGAGTTACGACGCCGATGGCTCCGGTGCCGGAGTGGCCGTGGTCTTCGCAACGATGCAAAACCTCGGCGTGGCGCTGGATCACACCGACTTCATGATCGTCTGACGCTAGAACGATGGCCCGAACCGGATCGTGCAAGCTCGGGCGCCAGGACGGGTTGGATGCCGTCCGCGCGTAGCTGGGCGTATCGCACCGTGGCGGGCTTCGTCATTGCGCCAATGATGCCGGCGCTGATCCTCGCTGGGATCGTGCTGGCTGCCGGCGGCAATGCGCAGACGCTCGGGTACGCGGCCTTTGCGGGCTACATTGCCTATCCTTTTGCCTTGCTTGTCGGCCTGCCGGCTTTCCTTGTCATGCGCCGCAGAGGCTGGGACGGGTGGCGCGCCTATGCGATGGCCGGGATCGTGCTGGGGGTTGTTTTCCTGGGCCTGTTTGCCGGGCTGGCGGGCTTCGAGGGCGATGCAGCCGATCCCGCCTGGCTGAATCTGCTGGCCAATCTCGCCTTTTTGCTCCCGTTCGTGCTCGTCTGCGCGCTGGGCTCCGCGATGGCTTTCTGGTGGATCGCGCGGCCCGATCTCCAGCGGCCTTGATCCGGGCGCTGGCTGGGCTGGTCATTTCGAAGCCTTCGGCGGTCTCATGGCGTCATGAGAAGATGTTCGTCGCTTTGGCGCGCGCGCGAACGCTAACGTTCGCTTCCCAGCAACAGCGAGGTGCACGATGCCCCGTGTCAGCGAGATTGAAGAGGATGGCGGCGATCCGACTCTGAGGGCTGTCTTCGATCGCCAGCGCGAGATGTTTGGCGGCCTGCTCAATCCGACCAAGGTGATGGCGCATTGTCCGCCGATCCTTCGCGCTGCCGGCATGCTGGGCCAATCGATCGAGCAATCGGGGCTGCTGCCGAAGGGGCTCCCGGCACTGCTCTACGTGCGCGTCGCGACCATCAACGGCTGCCCGTTTTGAATCGACATCAATTCCGGCCGTGTGCTGGAAACGACGGAAGGCGGGATGGAGAAGCTGGCCGAGGTCACGACCTGGCGCGAGAGCACGCTCTTCTCGGAGGTCGAGCGGCTTGCTCTCGAATATGCCGAGCGCATCACCTACACCGATCGCAAGGTCGACGATGCGCTGGTCGCCCAGCTCAAGACGCACTTCAGCGAGGCGCAAATCGTCGAGCTGACGGCCGCTATCGCCATGGAGAATTTCCGCTCGAAGTTCAATCCGGCGTTGGGCATCGAGGCGCAGGGCTTCTGCATGGTGCCCAAACGCGGTTAGACTGGCGGCAACAATAGAAGCCCGAGGAAACGATGACCGAGACCGTCCGCTACAGGGATCGCACGAGGGACTATTATCGCGCGCTCGGTTATCCGTCCGACTATGTCTGGTCGCGCTTCGACACGGTGCCGTTCGCGCCTCTCGCCAAGCCCTTGTCCCAGGCGAGGATCGGTCTCGTCACCACGGCAAGTCCGCCCGACCTCGGCAATCGCGATGCGTCCGGCACGCGGCAGGTCTGGTCCAGCGCGGTCTCGCCGGCGCCGGCCAAACTCTTTACCGACAATCTCGCGTGGGACAAGGAATCGACCCATACCGACGACCGGGCCAGCTTCCTGCCGATCGAGGCCGTACAGCAATGGGCGACAGAGGGCCTGGTCGGCGGTGTGGCGGCGCGTTTCCATGGCGTGCCCACCGAGTACAGCCAGCGCAAGACGATCGAGATCGATGCGCCGCAGGTTCTGGCGCGATTGCGCGCCGACGGCGCCGACGTGGCTTTGCTCTCACCGCTTTGACCCGTCTGCCACCAAACCGTGAGTTTGGTCGCTCGTCATCTCGAAGCCAACGGAATGCCGACCGTGATCGTCGGTTCGGCTCGCGACATCGTCGAATATTGCGGCGTGCCGCGCTTCCTCTTCACGGATTTCCCGCTGGGCAATCCGTGTGGCCCGCCATGGCGACGGGACCTGCAGCGCATGATCGCGGGGCAGGCGCTGGAACTCCTGCGCGATGCCGACGCGCCGCGCACCACGCGGCGGTCGGATGTGCTCTGGCCGTCCAACGATGACTGGCGCCCGCGCTATGGGCGCGTGAAGCCTGAGGATGTCGAGCGCCTCAGGGCAGTGGGCGAAAAGAGGCGGCGCACACAGGCGCAGGCACGGACGCCCGGTTGAGGCGGTCCGCGGCCGCTACTCCATCTGGATGTTGAGCTTCTTCAGGGTCGTGGCCCAGAAGGCATGCTCGTCGGCGACGAACTTGGTGAACTGGGCGCGCGTCCGATCGGGCGGCATTTCCAGGCCGTCGCGGGCAAGCGCTTCTTCCCACTTCGGGTTCTTCATCGCTTCCTTGGCGGCCTTGTCGATCTTGTCGAGGATGTCCGGTGGCGTCTTGGCGGGGGCGAACAGGCCTTGCCAGCTGGTGACGACGACATCGATGCCCTGTTCCTTCAAGGTCGGTACGTCGGGCAGCGACTTGATGCGCTTGTTGCCGGTCACCGCCAGCGCCTTGAGGTTGCCGCCCTTGACTTGGGAGACCGCCGGCGGCAGCGACGAGAAGTTCATGGTGATCTGGCCACTGATCACGTCGGCCACCGCCGGTCCGGTGCCCTTGTAGGGCACGTGGGTGAGCTTGACGCCGGCAGCTTCCGCGAACAGCGCGCCCGCCAGGTGGTTGTTGCCGCCCACGCCCGACGACGAATAGGTCAGCTTGTCGGGATCCTTCTTGGCCAGGGCCACCAGTTCGGCCGCATTCTTGGCCGGCACCGAGTTACCCACCACCAGCACGTATTGGTAGTCCGTGATCTGGCAGATCGGCGCCAGGGCGGCGAGGGTGTCGATCATGCCCTTCTGGACGTGCGGGTTGATGATCACGTTCGTGCCAACGGCGACAAATATGGTCTGTCCGTCCGGCTTGGCGTTCGCGACCGCGCGCAGGCCGATCGAGCCGGCGGCGCCGCCCTTGTTGTCGATGATGATCTGCTGGCCGATCACCGGCGTCATGACGTGCGCCAGTTCGCGGGCGTTAATGTCGGTGCTGCCGCCCGCGGCATAGCCGACGACGAAGGTGACCGGACCGGCTGGCCATGCGGCTTGGGCACGCAAGGTCGACGGCAGCAGCAGGGACGAGCCTCCGAGGGCCAGAGCGTGGCGGCGGGTGATGGGAAACATGTTCTTCCTCCTGTGGCGCGCGCGGTTCATCCGCGTCGCGCAACCTCAATTTGCCCGGACCTTGAAGCCAATTCCGGCGAGCGGCAAGCGGGGCTCAGTTCTTTCCCGCGACGTACTTGCCGGCGCCGTCGCCCGCGAGCTTGCCCAGCACCGCGCCGGAGACCAGACCCGTGCCGCCGGGATAGTTATGATAGAACAACCCGCCCACGAGCTCGCCCGCGGCGAACAGGCCCGGGATCGCGTGGCCGTCGGTGTTCTCGACCTCGCCCTCGTTGCTGATCTTCAGACCGCCGAAGGTAAAGGTGAGACCGCAGGTCACGGCATAGGCCTCGAACGGTCCCTGGTCGATCGTGTTGGCCCAGTTGGTCTTCGGAACGGCGAGGCCCCGCGTGCCGCGGCCATCCTTGATCGCCGGGTTGAACGGCACCTCGGTCATCACCGCGGCATTCCATTCCTTGATGGTCTTCAGGAACTGCTGCTCGTCGACGCCCTCGAGCTTCTTCGCCAGCTCCTCGATCGTGTCGGCGCGCACCTTGGTCATGCGCTTGATGCGGTATTCGTCGCGCAGCTTGTCGAGCACCTTCGAGTCGAAGATCTGCCAGGCAAACTGCTGCGGCTGCGCCAGGATCACCGCGCCGTACTTGGCGTAGGTGTAATTGCGGAAATCCGCGCCCTCGTCGACGAAGCGCAGGCCGTTGGCGTTCACCATGATGCCGAGCGGGTAGGAGTGCTTCTGGAAATTGTCGCCGACATCGAGGTCGCCGAATTCCGGCGCGTTCATGTCCCAGCCGACGGCGTGGCCGCCCGACCAGTTGCCGTGCGGCTTGGCACCGATCGCCAGCGCCATGTTGATGCCGGCGCCGGTGTTGAAGCGGGTGCCGCGCACCTTGGCGAGATCCCAGGTCGGTCCGAGATAGCGGGTGCGCATCTCGGTGTTGCTCTCGAAGCCGCCGCAGGCCAGCACGACGGCCTTGGCGCCGATCCTGACCTTGCGGCCCTTGTGGCGGGCGATGACGCCGCGCACGACGCCGTCTTCCTCGATCAGCGACACCGCCGCCGTCTCGTAATGAATGGGGATGCCGGCCTTGACGGCGGCCTTGTGCTCGAGATCGACGAGGCCCGGTCCGCCGCCCCAGGCCTCGACCGCGAGGCCGCCCCAGAACTTGTACTTGCCGTTCACCTTGAAGGCCTGGCGACCGTAGGAGGGCTGGAATCGCACGCCCTTGGAGCGCATCCACTTCATCGTCTCGAAGGAGCGGCCGATCAGGATGTCGGTCAGTTCGGGGTCGCAGCGGTAGTTGGTCACCCGGCCCATGTCGTCGAGATACTGGTCTGCGGTATAGCTGCCGAAATCGACGTCGTGCTTCTCGTCCTCGGTGAGGTCGTAGAGCTGCACCAGATCGTCGACGCCGTGGAAGACCACGCGCATCGCGCCGGCCGTATAGGTGCTGTTGCCGCCGCGCTCGGCCTCGGGAGCCGCCTCCAGCATGGCCACCGACGCGCCCGTCTCACGCGCCGCCAGAGCCGCACACGCCGCGGCATTGCCCGCACCCACAACCAGTACATCGACCTGAAAATCGTCCACGCCTCGCTCCTCACCTGACCTGGACCTCATCCTGAGGAGCGGCCCGGAAGGGCCGCGTCTCGAAGGGTGGGCAACGAGCGAAGGGCTCGTTCCCATGCCTCGAAACGCTGGCTGCGCTCGCTCCTCAGCAGGAGGTCATTGGCGTTCGTATAGCGCGTTTTACCTGCGCCCGAACTGCTCTAGAATAGACCCGATGGGTGATCGTTTCGACCGTCTTGCAGTCCGGCATGCAAATGTCGAGGTGCTGCTACGCCGCCCGGGCATCGGGCACAATAACGGGCCGACCTTCGACATGTCGTGGGAAGCCTGGGTGTGGCGCCGCGCCGCCGCCAAGGCCTGGAAGACGCCCAAACCCGAAGTGGCGATGATGCGGCTGAAGCGGGCCGAGCGGCTCGGAATCACCTATCGTGAACTCACCTCTGTGATCATGGATTCGGGCGCCCATCTCAGCGCCGCCGTGATGCCGCTGTCGCTGGCTGCACGTGTCCGCCGCGGTCCGAACCGCGAAATTATTGTCGAGCCGCGCAATTCCGTCGCCTCCCTGGTGGCGAAGTTCCGCGGCCGTCTCTTCATCCTGGGCGACATCGACGCCGTGCCGGGTCTTTCCGAGGAGGAGCGCGCCGGCTTCCTGGCGATCCTCAACCGCGCCTTCGACGGCAAGGTCGAGGCGGTCGGCTGGGGCCATGACGGGCCGGCCATCCGCGCGATGCTCAAGGCCAACGCGCTGCCGCACCAGGAGGCGTTCATGGTCGGTGCTAGCATGGGCCATCGGGTCCTCGCCGAGGCGGCCGGTCTGCCGCTCACCAAGGATATCGACACGTGGCTCGCCCCGACGGGGTGAGGTATCTGAGGGGGCATGACCTCATCGTTTGAACCGCCCCTCAAGGGCGTCCGCGTCGTCGAACTCACCCACACGATCCTGGGGCCGTCCTGCGGCATGATCCTGGCCGACCTGGGCGCCGAGGTGATCAAGGTCGAGCCGGTCGATGGTGACCGCACGCGCAAGCTGCGCGGCTTCGGTGCGGGCTTCTTCGGCTACTTCAATCGCAACAAGAAGAGCCTGGCGCTCGACGCCGATTCGCCCGAGGGTCGCAAGGTGCTGGTGAAGCTCCTCGAAAAGGCCGACGTGCTGATCGAGAACTTCGCGCCGGGCTCGATGGCCAAGCGCAAGCTCGGGCCGGCGGATCTCGAGAAGATCAACCCGCGTCTCGTCTATTGCGCACTGAAGGGCTTCCTGCCTGGGCCCTACGAGAAGCGGCCGGCGCTCGACGAGGTCGTGCAGATGATGGGCGGGCTCGCCTACATGACCGGCCCCAGCGGGCGACCGCTGCGTGCCGGCACCTCGGTGATCGACATCGTCGGCGGCATGTTCGGCGCTTTCGGGACGGTGCTGGCGCTGAAGCAGCGCGACCGGACGGGGAAGGGCGGGCTGGTCGAGAGCGCGCTCTTCGAATCGGTCGTCTTTCTGATGGGCCAACATCTCGCGATCACGGCGATCAACGGCGCTGCACCGCCGCCGATGCCCGAGCGGGTGAGCTCCTGGGCGGTCTACGAGATCTTCAACACGGCCGACGATCTGCAGGTCTTCGTCGGCATCACCAGCGACGGCCAGTGGAAGCGCTTCTGCGAATTCTTCAAGCAGCCCGAGTTGGCTGCCGACCCGAAGCTCGCCACCAACAACCTGCGCATCGAGGCGCGGCCATGGCTGGTGCCGAAGGTCGCCGAGGTGTTCAAGGCCTACACCAAGGAGGCGCTCGAGCAGATGTGCCTCGAGGCGGACATCTCCTTCGCGCCGGTCGCGCGGCCGCAGGACCTGTTCGAACATCCGCACCTGCTGGCGAACGGCTCGCTGGCGCCGACCACTCTGTCCGGCGGCGTGCAGACGCGGCTGCCGCTGCTGCCTTTCCAGATGATGGGCTGGCGGCCGCCGCTCGTCTCCAATCCGCCGGAGATCGGCCAGCACAATGACGAGGTGCTGGCGGAGATCGGCTATGACGCAGCGGGCATCGACGGGCTGAAGACGGCCGGGCTGCTCGGACCCAAATAGCGCAACGAGGCGCCCTTGAAGAAGACTCCGTCAGAGTCTTCCGACGTCTTCCAGTGATCGAACGATGTGGTCGTGCAGCCTGCGGGCCGGTGCGCCCAGGCCGCGCGCGGCGAGGAGGGCGATCTCGGTGTCGTGCAGGTCCGGCAGCATCGAGCGCCTTTCCACCACGGTGAGTCCGGCCGGCACCATGTCCTTCGGCAGTACGGTGACGCCGAGGCCGGCCTTCACGGCGGCGTGCTGGCCGGCAAGCGAGGCACAGCTGTAGGCAACCCGCCAGCGGCGATGCACGCGGTTCAGGCTATCCGTGGCGCGCTTGCGGTAGACACAAGGGGGCGGCGAGACGACGAGGGGCAGGGGACCCTCCTCGGGCAGCACCCGTTGATCGGCGGCGACCCACACCAGCGGCTCGCGCCATACGCGGACGCCCCGGTTGGACCGTTCGGGCTCGCGCTTGACCAGCACGAGGTCGAACGCGCCCTCACGGAAACGCTCGACCAGGGTGAGCGTGAGGTCGCACGTCACTTCGAGCTGCACGGCGGGATAGGCCTGTGCGAACCGCGCCAGGACCTGCGGCAGGTAGCTGGTCGCAAAATCCTCCGGCGTGCCCAGGCGCACGATCCCGGCCAGCGCGGGCTGCGCGAGGCTGGCGACCAGCCGATCGTTCAATTCAAGCATTTGCCGGGCATGCGGCAGGAGGGCGTCACCCTCGGCAGTGAGGCGGACGTGGCGCGTCGCGCGGTCGAGCAGGCGTTTGCCGAGCCCGTCCTCGAGGCGCTTGATCTGCAGGCTGAGCGTCGACTGGCGGCGCAGCAGCGTTTCGGCGGCGCGCGTGAAGCTGCCGAGGTCGGCAACCGTCACGAACGCCCGGAGGAGATCGACGTCCAGGTTGTGCAGCCGGGTCATGATTTATCAATTTTCCTCAATAATATGCCGCCAACTATCAATTTCCCGGTGGAGACGCCACCGCCTAATGGAGGGCACCGAAAACGCCGAGGCCCCCCATGTCCTTCTTCGATCTCGCCGGCCAGAACATCCTGTCGCCGATGGTGCTGTTCTTCGTGCTCGGCGCCGCCCTCAGCCTTGCCCGCTCCGATCTCTCCATTCCAGGCTCGGTGGCGAAGCTGCTGTCGCTCTATCTGATGATGTCGATCGGCTTCCGCGGCGGCGTCGAGGTCGCCCATCATGGGCTGTCCGCCACCCTCGCGACCGCCCTGGCGGCGGGCGTGATGCTGTCCTTCGCCATCCCGTTCGTGGCCTTCGCATTGCTGCGCGCGGCCACACGGCTCTCGGTCCCCGATGCGGCATCTGTGGCGGCCCATTACGGCTCGATCTCCGCCGTCACACTGGTCGCGGTTACGAGCGCCCTCGGGCAACTCGGCATTCCGTTCGAGGGCTATATGATCGCGGTTGCCGCGGCGATGGAGACGCCGGCGATCCTGAGCGCACTCCTCCTCGCGCGGGGCGGGCAGGCGCAGGGGCGGGGGATCGAGTTGGTGCGCGAAATCCTGCTGAACGGCGCGGTCGTCATGCTGCTCGGCTCGTTCCTGATCGGCGTCATCACCGGCGATCGGGGGCAGGTGCTGCTGAAGCCCTTCCTCGTCGATGCCTTTCCAGGTTTCCTCTGCCTGTTCCTGCTCGACATGGGACTCGTGGCCGGCCGGGGGCTGCGCGACGAGCGGCGGCTGCTGTCGGTGCGCCTCGCGGTGTTCGCGATCGTCATGCCCCTGATCGGCGGCACGTGTGCAGCACTTCTTGCGCCTTGGATCGGATTGTCCACCGGAGGGATGGCCGTCTTCATCACGCTCGCGGCCTCGGCCTCGTACATCGCGGTCCCGGCGGCGATGCGGCTCGCCCTGCCTCAGGCGAACGCGGCGATCCCGCTCACGCTCTCGCTGGGCGTGACCTTCCCGTTCAACCTGTTGTTCGGCATCCCCCTGTACATCTCGGTAGCGCGCGCGATAGGCGGATGACCCGATGGAGGGCGGCCTCAAGGCAAATTATCCACAGGTCACGCACAGGAACGTATCTAGAACTTGTGTCAAGAACATTAGCTCTTTCAGTGACTTATTTGTTCCGTTGCGGTGTGGAACAAAATGGGTACAGTGGCGCCACTGGATGACCAGACCCTTTGCGGACTTATCCGCATTGCCGCTCCTGACAGGGGCATGGGAAGAAGGAGAGAGCCAATGTCGGCGATGCTCAAGGTGGTCGAAAAAGAAGGCATGGAAAGCAAGAACAAGGCGCTGGACGCCGCTCTCGCCCAGATCGAGCGCGCCTTCGGCAAGGGTTCCATCATGAAGCTGGGCCAGCGCGAGGCGCTGGAGATCGAGGCGATCTCGACCGGCTCGCTGGGCCTCGATATCGCGCTGGGAATCGGCGGCCTGCCCAAGGGCCGTATCGTCGAAATCTACGGACCGGAAAGCTCGGGCAAGACGACGCTCGCGCTGCACGTGATTGCCGAGTCGCAGAAGAAGGGCGGTTCCTGCGCCTTCGTCGACGCCGAGCATGCACTCGATCCGGGCTATGCCAAGAAGCTGGGTGTCGACATCGGCAACCTGCTGATCTCGCAGCCCGACGCCGGCGAGCAGGCGCTCGAGATTGCCGACACGCTGGTGCGCTCCGGTGCCATCGACGTTCTGGTGATCGACTCGGTCGCTGCCCTCGTGCCGCGCGCCGAACTCGAAGGTGAGATGGGTGACTCCTTGCCGGGCCTGCATGCCCGCCTGATGAGCCAGGCGCTGCGCAAGCTCACCGCCTCGATCTCCAAGTCCAACACGCTGGTGATCTTCATCAATCAGATCCGCATGAAGATCGGCGTCATGTTCGGCAGCCCCGAGACGACGACGGGCGGCAATGCGTTGAAGTTCTACGCCTCGGTCCGCCTCGACATCCGCCGCATCGGTGCGCTCAAGGACAAGGACGAGGTCGTCGGCAATGCCACGCGCGTCAAGGTCGTGAAGAACAAGGTGGCGCCGCCGTTCAAGGTCGTCGAATTCGACATCATGTACGGCGAGGGCGTGTCCAAGAATGGCGAGCTGATCGATCTCGGCGAGAAGGCCGGCGTCGTCGAGAAATCGGGCTCCTGGTACTCCTATGATGGCACCCGCATCGGCCAGGGCCGCGAGAACGCCAAGAATTACCTCCGGGAGCACCCCGAGGTCGCCAATGCGATCGAGAACAAGGTGCGTGCCAACGCCGGCATCCTCGCCAACGCCCTGATGGAGGGCGGCAAGGAAGACGACGACGAGGAATAGCGGACCCTGATCCCCTGTCTCCGGGTCCCTAAGGGCGGTACCGCACCCCACGCGCGGTACCGCCCATTTTCTTATGCGCAAGGCGCATAAGAAAATGGGCGGGGCGCGCGGCAGCGCCTGCAAGCGGCTTGGCTACAAGCCGCGAGGCGCGAGGCGCGAGAGCCCGCACGGCGCAGAACAGACACGAGTGCGCCGCGCTCCCCTCAAGCCTTACGCGACATCCCCTTCAGAAATCGCTGGATCCACTCCGGTCCCGTGCGCCGCGCCCCAATCTTGGGGCGGCTCTTCGCCCAATCCATCAGCAGCGCCAGCGGAAACCAGTCCTCGCGCTCGTCCTGCAGGCCACGCGCCGCCAGCGAGACCTTGGGCACAGGCACCGGCGTCACCCCTTCCTGCTCGGGCCCGGCACAGAGTTCCGCGGGCGAGGTGACGAGATATTCCCGGCAGACAAGCGGCCGGTCGGGATGGATGGAGCAGCTCTCCTCCTCGAGGAAGGGGCAGGGAATGCCCACCGCGAAGTAGGCCTTCGACAGTTCCCGGTCGGGACGGCCCTTGCGCTCCTTGAGGTCGGCGGCGGCAAGGGCGGCTTCGGCGGCGGCGAACCGGCCTTCCAGCGCGGCGCGCCGTTCCGCGGGCAGGGCCGCGACCGTCGACAGCAGGCGTTCAGCTTCCGTGCGCGAGACCGGCACCAGCTGGCGGCAACAGGCGCCGCAGCCCTTGCGGCAGGAAATCGCCTTGCCGGCCTCGGCGGCCGCGACCACGGCGTTCACCAGCCCCTGCAGGGCCGGCACGACGTCAGCCGCCGGCACGGGGCTGGTCGGTACGGTGATCGGATGGACGATCCGGAGGTCGCCCACGGAGAGGCGAAGAGTGGCGGTAGAATGGGCCTCGGCGGCCATTTCCCCTGGGTTCCCTGTTCTGGACTTGGCGGGTGGGCGCACGCTACAAGGCCGGCATGCAAAGCGTCAGCGAAATCCGTCGTACCTTCCTAGAGTACTTCCGCAAGAACGGCCACGAAGTCGTTGAGTCGAGCCCCCTGGTGCCGCGCAACGACCCGACGCTGATGTTCACGAACGCCGGCATGGTCCAGTTCAAGAACGTCTTCACCGGCCTGGAGACGCGCTCCTATTCGCGCGCTTCGACCTCGCAGAAGTGCGTCCGCGCCGGCGGCAAGCACAACGACCTCGAGAACGTGGGCTACACAGCCCGCCATCACACCTTCTTCGAGATGCTGGGCAACTTCTCGTTCGGCGACTATTTCAAGGAACACGCGATCGAGCTGGCCTGGAACCTTCTGACGAAGGACTACGGCCTGCCCAAGGACAAGCTGCTGGTCACGGTGTTCCACACCGACGACGAAGCGGCGGGCCACTGGAAGAAGATCGCGGGCCTGTCCGACGACAAGATCATCCGCATCCCGACCTCGGACAATTTCTGGGCGATGGGCGACACCGGCCCCTGCGGCCCGTGCTCGGAGATCTTCTACGACCATGGCGAGGGCATCCCCGGCGGTCCGCCGGGCAGCCCGGACCAAGACGGCGACCGCTTCATCGAGATCTGGAACCTGGTCTTCATGCAGTTCGAGCAGGTGACCAAGGAAGAGCGCGTCGCGCTGCCCAAGCCGTCGATCGACACCGGCATGGGCCTCGAGCGTCTCGCGGCCGTCCTGCAGCACAAGCACAACAACTACGACATCGACCTGTTCCGCGCGCTGATCGAGGCGGTGGCGCACGAGACCGGCGTCGATCCCGACGGCAAGCAGAGCGCCTCGCACAAGGTCATCGCCGATCACCTGCGCGCGACGTCGTTCCTGATCGCCGACGGCGTGCTGCCGTCGAATGAAGGCCGCGGCTACGTGCTGCGCCGTATCATGCGCCGCGCGATGCGCCACGCCCACATCCTGGGCGCGCAGGACCCCGTGGTCTTCAAGCTGGTGCCGACGCTGGTACGCGAGATGGGCGACGCCTATCCCGAGCTGTCGCGCGCCCAGCCGCTGATCACCGAGACGCTGAAGCTCGAGGAGACTCGCTTCAAGAAGACGCTGGGCACCGGCCTCAAGCTGCTGGAGGACGAGACGCGCGAGCTGACCGCCGGCGGCACGCTGAAGGGCGAGGTCGCGTTCAAGCTCTACGACACGTTCGGCTTCCCGCTCGACCTCACGCAGGACGTGCTGCGCGCGCGCGACATCAAGGTCGACACGGACGGCTTCGAGAAGTCGATGGACGAGCAGCGCGCCAAGGCGCGGGCCGCCTGGGCGGGCTCCGGCGAGACCGCGGACCAGGCGATCTGGTTCGACGTGCGCCAGAAAGCCGGCGCCACCGAGTTCCTGGGCTACGACACCGAGCGCGCCGAGGGCCAGATCAAGGCGATCCTTCTCGACGGCAAGGAAGTCCAGTCCCTGAAGGCCGGCCAGACCGGCTGGATCGTGACCAACCAAACGCCGTTTTATGCGGAGTCGGGCGGCCAGCAGGGCGATGCGGGACGTCTGGCGAGCGGGGCCAACGAAGCGTCGGTCGCCGACGTCCAGAAGATGGTGGGCGACCTCCACGCCCATCACACCACGGTCGAGAAGGGCGAACTCAAGGTCGGCGACGATCTGGTCATGACGATCGACCCGGTCCGCCGCGCCCAGCTGCGGGCGCATCATTCGGCCACCCATCTGCTGCACGAGGCGCTGCGCCGCCATCTCGGCAAGCACGTCACGCAGAAGGGCTCGCTGGTGGCGCCAGACCGGCTGCGCTTCGACATCAGCCACACCAAGGCGATCTCCGCCGAGGAGCTGCGCCACGTCGAGGACGAGGTGAACGACCGCATCCGCCACAATTCGGCGGTCGAGACGCGCCTCATGACCCCGGATGAGGCGATTGCCGCGGGCGCCATGGCGCTGTTCGGCGAGAAGTACGGCGACGAGGTCCGCGTCCTCACGATGGGCGGCGATGCCGACGTCCCCGGTGGCGAAAAATACTCGGTCGAGCTGTGCGGCGGCACGCATGCAAGGCGGACCGGCGATATCGGCCTGTTCAAGATCGTGGGCGAGGGCGCGGTCGCGGCCGGTGTCCGCCGCATCGAGGCGCTGGCCGGCAATGCGGCCGAGGCGCATGTCCGCCATCAGGCCGACCTGCTGGCCCAGGCCGCGGCGACCTTGAAGGTGCGGCCCGAGGACCTGCCGGCGCGCCTGGCGGCGCTGGTCGAGGGACAGAAGAGGATCGAGCGCGAACTGTCGGATGCGCGCAGGGCGCTGGCATTGGCTGGCGGTGGCTCGGGCGGCGGTTCCGCGGCCGACGAGGTGCGCGATGTCGGCGGGATCAAGCTGATCGGCCGGGTGCTGAATGGCGTGCCGGGCAAGGACCTCAAGGGCATGGCCGACGAGTTCAAGAAGAAGCTGGGCTCGGGGGTCGTGGCGCTGATCGGTGTCGAGGATGGCAAGGCTTCGGCCGTCGTCGGCGTCACCGAGGATCTCGCCAAGACCCACAGTGCGGTCGAACTCGTGAAGGCGGGCGTGGCGGCGCTGGGCGGCAAGGGCGGCGGCGGCCGGCCCGACATGGCGCAGGGCGGCGGTCCCAACGGGGCCAAGGCGTCCGACGCGCTGAAGGCCATCGAGGCGGCCCTGGCCGGAACCCCATGAAGCTCGCAATCGCCCTCGTACTGGCTGCGGCGGCGATGTCGGCTTGCGCGCCCAGGGACTTCAGCAAGGAAGGCGCCGACGCCGAGCAGTTCACGAAGGACCAGTCGCAGTGCCGGACCCAGGTGCGTGCGATGACGCAACAGGAGCGCAACATCGACGATCAGCGCCGCGCCGTCTTCTCGGGCGAGCGCGAACGCTTCGGTCAGCAGGAGCTGTACTCCGACATGGCCAACCAGGGGTACAAGTACAACTTCGATCGCCTGATGGCGCGCTGCATGGAAGCCCGCGGCTGGGCACCCAAGCAGAACGGGCCGATTCCCATGCCCAAGCTTTCCTGGTGAGATGAGCGCCCTCGACGTTTTTCTGCTTTACCTGGCCTGCGGCGCGGCGAGCTTCCCCCTCACGATCATGCTCGTGCGCGGCGCCGTTTCGGTGGCGG
Organism: Reyranella sp.; assembly: GCF_965279625.1. Classification (GTDB taxonomy): domain Bacteria; phylum Pseudomonadota; class Alphaproteobacteria; order Reyranellales; family Reyranellaceae; genus Reyranella. The sequence continues at coordinate 1,099,750 of NZ_OZ257251.1, read as the reverse complement.
CACCGTCGCGCGCCACGCCTGATTTCCACCGGCGGCTCGATAGCGCCATGGGCTGGTCGATCACCACCTGGATCCTGGGCGTGTTCGCCTTCTACGTGATCGCCTTGATGATCGAGCGGCAGAAGCCGTGCGATGAACAGCGGACCAACCAGCTCACCTACGAGTGCAAGAAGGCGCTGGGCGCGATCAAGTAGCGCGCCGGCGGATCGGCACCGCCGTCCACAGCGCCCGGGCGGAGAACTCCACGATCGCGCCGGACAGTACCAGGATGAACGCATTCACCGGCACGGCATACAGGTGGCTGGGCAAGGCCAGGATCGCCTGCGCGAGGAAGAGGCCGAGGAAGGCCAGCGACACCGACTCGATCTCCAGGCCCTGCGGAAAGCCGACGCGCCGCCACGCCCCGAACCAGGTCGCCGCCAGCAGATGCGCGAGACCGATGAGGAGGACGAGTCCGAAGGGCGGTCCCGGCTGCAGCGTCGGCACGACCAGCAGGCGCACCGCCTTCTCCCAGTAGATGCGGGCCACCTCGACCGGATCCTCGGCGATGCGCGCGAGATAGAGCTTCCACATCATGCGGAAGTACTCGGGCGAGCAGAAGACGATGCCGGCCTTGTTGGCGAGGTCCTCGCCGTAGTCGTCGTCGTAGCGGATGCCCCACTTGTTCTCGACGAAGCCCAGGCCGAGATAGAGCGTGTGCGACAGGCCATGCGTCTGAAGCCGTTCGGCGGGCGCCATGGGAAGCGCGGCGTCGCGCGCCATCGTCGCCCATTTCGGTGCGAGCAGGGCGCCGGCCGCGAGCACGAGGATCAGCGCCAGGCGGGGCAGGGCCCGCGACGTGCGCGGCGCGCGAAGCGCCGTCGCGCACACCGCGCCCAATGTGAGCGCGAAGCCCATCAGGCCGATCGATTCGCGAACCAGGGTCACCAGCGCCAGCGCGATGATCCCACCCCCGATCCACGCGGCGCTGCTGCGGGTGGCGATCGCCAGCGGCAGGATTCCGGCCAGGCTCACCATGCCGATGAAGGCCCAGTGCGGCGAGGTGCCCATCCATCCCAGGAACTCGGCCGGTCCCAGGGCGAGCAGAAAGATCGAAGTGATCCAAGCCCGCAGGGAGAACAGCAGGGCGGCGAGCGCCACGAGCCCGGCCAGGTTGAGGAGCGTATTCAGCCGCGCCACGTCGACCAGACTGGCACGCTCGCCGGTGAGGGCGGCCCAGGCGCTGAGCAGCAGGGCATGGCCGGGATCGTCGGCGATGGCCCGCTCGGAGATCGGGATCAGGCGGTCGTTCTCGCACACCGCCAGCCACGCGCCGCGCGACACGGTGCATTCGCTACTGTCGAGCCAGACGTTCGTGGCCCGCCAGTCGGACGGCATGATGTCGGTGAGATAGCCGTAGCGCCGGACATCCTCGAAGGTCCGCTGGAACGGGCCCATCACCAGTCCCGCCACGCAAACTGCGAAGGCGAGCCACCTCAACGCCGATGCCATCCGGTCTCCCGTTCTTCAGCGAACCGAGTTCGCCCGCCGCGAACATCCCCGAGCCGCGCGTGAATGCCAAGCCATGTCGCGCTACTATCGCCACATGACACTCAAACCGCTTCTGGCGGTCCTCGCCGTTCTGACGCTGCTGCCCGGCTGCGAGACGCGGGCGGAACGCGAGGCCGCGTTCGACGGTCAGCTCCGCGCCATGGCCGGAGCGCCAGAGGCCGGGCTGCTGAACAGCATGGGCCGTATTCCCGACAACAGCTACCAACTCGAGGACGGCAGCAAGATCCTGCAATGGCGATGGGACACGTCGTACATCGATCCCGGCATGCCGCCGATGTACCAGCGCTTCGGCGGCTGGGGATGGGGCTGGGGCGGTGGCCTGTGGATGCCCATGGGCGGCTTCCCGCCGACCCTGGTGCGCCAGGGCTGCATCGTCGAGTGGACGATGGTCTCGGGCTCGGCGCAGGGTTACCGCTGGCAGGGGGCGGGCTGCCAGAAGGTCACGCCATAAAAAATGCCGGCCAGTCGCCCCGGCATGAGGCATCTGGCCGGCATCATTGACGCTGTGCCTTACCAGTAGGTCGGCACGCCGTAATACTTGTCGACCTGGCGGCCGTAGTCGGGCGTCCAGCTGAAGTCTTCCGCACCGTCGTAGGTCGGGGCGCCTTCGAGGATCTTCCTGTCGAGGGCCACCACGTAGCCGCCCTGGCGCTCGTCATACTTCAGTGTCGACCACGGCAGGGGATGGTGCTTCTCGCCGATGCCGAGGAAACCACCGAACGACATGACGGCATAGATGGCGCGGCCGCTTACCTTGTCGATCATGATGTCCTCGACGGTGCCGAGCTTGTCGCCCTGCAGATTGTAGACGTCGGTGCCGGTGACACGTTCGGCGGCGATCAGGTTCTTCGGAGTCAGGGTCAGGTCGGTCATTGCTCTCTCCTGCTTGGGAAGGGTCGCGTGATGAACGCGAGCTTTCCCGGGCAGTTGCGGAGGTCGCAAAGACTTCACATTGTCGCCGCCTAATCCGTCGTCTTGCGCAGCCTCTCGCCGACCGCGGCGATCATCGCTTCCAGAGTGACATCCTTGACGTCTGCAGCACGGGGAAGGGCGCGGTAGCGCTGGCGCCCGAACTCGGTGAGGCGCGGCACGCCGGCGTCGATCTCGACCAGCGACAGAGATGTCAGGCGCATGAGATCGCGCGGCGCGAGGTCCTTCAGCGGCGAGATGCCGAGAGCGACCCGTCGCAATGTCACTTCCTCGTTCGGACTGAGTGGAGCATCCAGGCTGCGTGACATCGTCTTCCCCTCGCACAACTAGAGGCCCAATCCCGTTCGCAGGGCAAGATAAACTGGCCGCATCTCCGGTGCGGTTTGTCTTGTGGGCGTTAACTAGCTGACGGAAGCGGCGAGCGTATGACGTCTCCTGTGACTTTCCTGCGACCTCCTGGCAGCCCTTCAGGCGCGTGTGTGGGCATGGAAGACCTTGCTGTCGATCCGCCAGCCGTCCTCGCGCCGGACCATCACGAAGAAATCCGTGTAGCGCGTGCCACGCCAGTCGAGCGCCTCGAGCCGCGCCATCGCGGCCCCGCCGGCTGCCTCGATCACCACGATGCGGGTTTGCAGGCCGGGCGCCGGCCCGCCCTTGGCGACGGCCTCGCAGAACTCCTCCAGGCTCCAGGTGACGGGCTTGCCGCCATAGCTGCCGCTCACACGGGCGCCCTCGGCGAAGGCCGAGCGCAGCAAGGCGATGTCGCCCGTGCGCGCGCCGTCGATGTAGCGCTGGAGCGTCTCTGCGATGGCGCCGGGTACGGCGAAGCTCTCGATTTCAGTCTGGTCGGTCATGCTGTCCTCCTTGGGGAACGAGGTCAGTTTTCGTCGATCGCGGTTGGCATGTCCTTGCTTTCATGGCTCATGGAAGCCAGTGCAGTGGCACGAGATAGCGTCTGTACGTGCCAGGAGAGTCGAAGATGCCAATCGAAGAGCTGGATGCCATCGACCGGCGCATCGTGGCCGCGCTTCAGGCCGACGGACGGCTGAGCAATGTCGATCTCGCCGAGAAGGTGGGCCTGTCGCCGTCGCCCTGCCTGCGCCGGGTCAACCGGCTGGAGCGCGAGGGTTATGTCGAGGGCTACCGCGCGATGCTCGGCCGCAAGCGCATCGGGCTAGGCCTCACCGTGTTCGTCGGCGTGAAGATCGAGGGCCATGCCGACGACCGCGCCACGACCTTCGAGGAGGAAGCCATCGCCTTTCCGGAAGTCGTCGCCTGCCACATGGTCGCCGGCGACGCCGACTATCTGCTCGAGGTGACCGTGCCCGACCTCGACGCCTATCAGCGCTTCCTGGTGGGCAAGCTGCTCAACCTGCCGTTGGTGCGCGAGGTGAAGAGCACCATCGCGATCCAGACCTTGAAGGCAGGCGCCGTCCTGCCGCTGGGGCATCTGGCGCCCTGAGCTAGGGCAATCGCATATGGCTTGGTAAGGCCGGAGTAGTTGGCGGTTCCAAGAAAGTGAAAGGTCCCTCACTCCGTTCGGGATGACAATTTTGTTGGGATTTGCGCAGTGCGCCAATCAAACAAACGGTGTCATCCCGAACGTAGTGAGGGACCCTTACCTCATATGCGATGGTCGTACCCTGAGCCGCCTCACTCTGCGGCGCGTACGCCCTGCGGGACAGCCTGTGTCGTCGGCGCGATGCCCTTCATCGTGCCGCCGTAGCGGTCGGTGAAGGCGGTCGTGTCGATTTCCGCCAGGTCGATCTCGCGGTTGAGGACCTGCTCCTTCCACTTCAGCAACTCGGGATGGGCGCCCTGGAACTCGGGCATCACTTCCTTCGCGAACAGCTCGAGCGATTCGCAGATATCCTCGTGGCGGTTCTTGCCGGCCTGGTTCAGCAGCACGACCTGGTCGATGTTCGACTCCTGGAACTTCTTCAGCTTGCGCCGGATCGTGTCCGGCGAGCCGATCAGCCCGCCGCGCAGCGAGGCCGCGTGCTGCTCCGGGTTGGCCTTCTTCCACTTCTCGTACTCTTCCCACATGTTGACCGTGCCGGCGGCCGGCCGCCGCCGGTCGGACGACTGGCCGTAGAAGCGCAGCGCGAACTGGAAGAACGTATCGCCGTCGGCGCGGGCGCGCGCCTCCTCGTCGGTCTTGGCGCACATGAAGAAGCTGACCAGCGCGATGTTGGGATTGCTCTTGTAGTCGGCGAGCTTCTTCTGCCGCTTCACGAAGGCGTTGTAGTAGGCGTGCACCCAGGCATGCGCGGCATCGGCCGAGACGAACTGGAAGCCCAGCGCCCCCATGCCCCATTCGCCGGCCTTGGTCAGCGTCTGCAGCTGCGAGCAGGCGACCCAGAGCGGCGGGTGTGGCTTCTGCAGCGGCTTCGGCACGACCATGCGCAGGGGAATGTTCCAGACCTTGCCCGCGTGCTCGCTGGGCCCGTCCTTGAACATCGGCATGATGGCGCGGACCGCTTCCTCGAAGATCTCGCGCTTGTTCTCCATGGTGACGCCGAACGGCTCGAGCTCGGTGATCGAGGCGCTCTCGCCCATGCCGAACTCGCAGCGCCCGTTCGACAGCAGGTCGAGGGTCGCGACGCGCTCGGCCACGCGCGTCGGATGGTTGGTCGTCACCTGGAAGATGCCGTGGCCCAGACGGATGTTCTTGGTCCGCTGGCTCGCTGCCGCGAGGAAGGACTCAGGGGAGGGCGAGTGGGAATACTCTTCGAGGAAGTGATGCTCGACCTGCCACGCATGATCGTAGCCCAGCCGATCCGCCAGCTCGACCTGGTCGAGCGCGTTCTGATACAGCCGATGCTCGTCACCGGGGGCCCACGGGCGGGGCAGTTGCAGCTCGTAGAAGATGCCGAATTTCATGGCGTTCCCTCCTTTTGGAGAGAGCATGACGGACAATGGACCCGCCGCAAGAGGGGGCGTCCTCCTATTTCGCTCCATGAAGCGACATCGGGGGCGGCCATGAACTAGAAGCGCGGCATGAACAGCAAGAAGATCACGCTCGCCGTCGCCGAGGCCGCCGACCTTCCCGCCTTCAAGAGGGAGTTGCAGGAAGCGTTCGCCGTGGCCGTCATCGAGGAATTCGGCTCGCTGCCGGATGGCCCGATCCCTTCGGACGAAGACCTCGACGCCTCGCTGGCCGCGCCCGGCGCCGTCACGCTGCGCATTCTCTCCGAAGGCCGCAAAGTCGGCGGTGCGGTGGTCATGATCGACGAAGCCACGCACCGCAACGCACTGGACCTCTTCTTCATCTCGCTCGGCGGCCATGGAAGGGGCATCGGGCACGCGGCCTGGCAGGCCATCGAGGCGCGGTATCCGCAGACCCTCGTGTGGCAGACGCACACGCCTTACTTCGAGAAGCGCAACATCCACTTCTATGTGAACAAGTGCGGCTTCAGGATCGTCGAGTTCTTCAACCGGCATCACCCGGACCCGCATCGACCGAGCCCCGATGACCTGCCCGGCGACGGTGAGGCCTTCCGCTTCGAAAAGGTGATGCGATAGGGCGGCCGGCCCGGCGAAAGGGGCTCTAAAAGGACGTTAGAACGGGTTCTTTGCACGTGGCGGCGGGTGCGACCGGCCCGGCAGCGGTACCAGGATACCTGTTCCGGGGGGTGCGACTCTCATTTCGAATGATTCGTTTATTGCGTTTATTTCGTTTATTCGCCAGGATCGGGCTATTCGATGGCCTAGCTGGCGCTATATTATTTAGCTTGCGAAAATCTTGGTCTGCTTGCTCGCCGCCGCGAGGAAGGACTCAGGGCTCAGTGAGTGGGGAAACTCTTCGAGGAAGTGATGTTCGACCTGAGATGCATGGTCGTAGCCCAGCCGGTCCGCCAGCTCGATCTGGTCGAGCGCGTTCTGATAGAGCCGATGCTCGTCACCCGGCGCCCACGGGCGGGCAGCTGCAGCTCGTAGAAGATGCAGAATCTGGTGCTTTCCTACACGAGAAAACATGGCGGCAAATGCAGCCGATCAAAATAGGGCGTGGATGTGTGTTTCGCTGGCAGAGATTGGTGGCAGGTTATTGTAGTTAGAGGATGTTGGTCGGCGGTATTCAGGTAAAGCCTCTGCCATCGTTATGGAAGAATGCTGGACTAGGAAGAATCATCCTCAGAGATCGCGTTGGTCTTTTAGCGCAACGAATAGTAGCATTTCACAGCAGATAACCCTGAAAGTCATAGATGGCCGATATGCAGGTTTACCGCCCTCAATACCTAAACAGTAGGGCGCTGGTGATTGGTGTAAACAAATATCGCTTCGAGCCGCCGTTAGCATACGCCCGCAATGATGCGCAGGCCTTCTCCGATGCAATTGTCTCCGATTTTGGCTTTGCATCCGACAACGTTGAACTGCTGCTGGATGAGCATGCTACGAAATCGGCAATTATGGAGACTTTCCTGAGATTCGCTAAAGATCCATCGGCTAGCGCTGATGATCGGATTGTCGTCTTCTTTGCTGGTCATGGCCATACAGAACCCGGCAGGAGAGGAGAAATTGGCTTTCTCGTTCCGGTTGACGGCAAGAGTGCAGATCTTTCGACTCTTATCCGATGGGATGAGTTGACCAGGAACAGTGAACTCATCCCTGCAAAGCACATCTTATTCATCATGGACGCCTGCTACGGTGGTCTAGCTTTGAGCCGAAAGCCCGCATCGCCTGGTAGCATGCGATTTCTACGGGACATGCTTCAGCGATACTCGCGCCAAGTATTGACCGCAGGCAAGGGAGACGAGCCTGTTTCTGATGGCCATGGGACGCGGCCAGGGCATTCAATTTTTACTAGCCATGTTCTCGACGCTCTCTCGGGATCGGCAGCTTCCGAAGAGGGGATAATTACGGCCAGTCGAGTAATGGCCTATGTGCAAGATAAAGTAGGAAACGACGCGCAATCTCAACAAACACCGCACTACGGCTATGTAGACGGGGATGGAGATTTCATATTCACAATGAAAGGGCTCGAAGCGCTGAGTATGGAAGATCAAATTGGTACCGATCTTCTGATCAGGCTTACTCCAGATATTGGGACCGCGACTAATTCGGGAGAGGATGTTGGGGAAAAAATAAAAACTCTCCTCTCCGATCCGACGTTGCATATTCGCCTTGATGACTTCGTTTCCTCCAATCTCAAGCAAACTCTCAGATGGCTAGAGGGCGATGAGTTTCCCGTCAGCGGTCCCATCTCCAACGAGATGGTAGTAGAGAGAATTGCCAGATACGAAAGCGCAATCGAAGATCTTCGCACCATCACGATAATGCTATCTCGTTGGGCAGATACGAGACAGCTCGCTTTGTTGGGAAGACTCTTCGCGCGGTTAGCGGATGCGGAACGATCGGGTGGAGGTATAACTATCTGGATCAACCTAGCATGGTATCCAGTTTTCTGTTTGATGTATGCGGGGGGGATTGCTGCATTGGCGGACGAGCGATTCGATTCGTTAGCGGCAATCCTGACGAGACATGTGCAACTGGACAGCAGTATGCGAGGGCAAATTGATGTGCCTTTGCTCATGCCTGTGGTCGACAACGTTAGTGATGTGTCGGAACACTTTAAGCTGTTACCTGGTCGAGAGCGCAATTTTGCACCTGTGAGCGAGCACTTGTTCTCAACTCTGCAATCGCCACTTGAGGAAGCGCTATTTCTTGGACGTTCCTATGAAGGATTGTTCGATCGCTTTGAAATAATTCTGGCATTGGCTTTTGCGGACGAACGGGATCGACAGAAGGAATTCGTCTGGGGGCCGCCCGGCCGATTTGCTTGGAAGTATCGTCGCGGACACGGAGCTAGTGCCTATGATCTTCTGGTTTCAGAGGCGAAAAAGCGTGGGAACGCCTGGGGGCCACTTGTTGCGGGTATGTTTCAAGGATCAATCGAGCGTTTTGTAGCGATTGCTGATGCCTATAAGCGCGAAGTTCTGGACCAACTTCGATGGCGGTAGTTGGCAAAGATATGTCTGGTTTTACTCCGCCGCCGCCTTCATCGCCTCCGGGTTGCGCCATTGGTGGAGCAGGTCGGCTTCCTTCTTCTTGGCCTTCTCCAGGTGCGCGTCCTTCACGTGGCCGTAGCCGCGGATGTCGTCGGGGATGGAGGCGAGCTTGATCGCGAGCGGGTGGTTCTGGGCGGATAGGGTCGCCAGCAGTTCGTCGATCAGCGCTTCGTAGTCGGCGATCAGTTTGCGCTCGGTCTTGCGTTCCTCGGTGTAGCCGAACACGTCGAACCTGGTGCCGCGCAGGCCCTTGAGCTTCGCCAGCACGCGGAAGGCCGGGAGCATCCAGGCACCGAACTCCTGTTTGATGAGCTGGCCGGTCTGCGGGTCGCGGCTGGAGAAGAGCGGCGGGGCGAGGTGAAACTTGAGCTTGTAGTCGCCGTCGAACTGCTTGCTGAGGCCGGCCTGGAAGGCGGTCTCGGTGTAGAGGCGGGCGACCTCGTACTCGTCCTTGTAGGAGAGCAGCTTCGAGTAGTAGAGCGCGACGGCCTCGGCGAGACCGGTCTGGCCGATCTTCTGTTCAGTGGCGCGCACCTTGTCGACCAGCGCCTTGTAGCGCTGGGCCAGCGCCGCGTTCTGGTAGCCGGTCAGGTGCTTCGTGCGCGAGGCCACGATCTCGTCGAGCGTCTTCGGCTGGCTGCGCGTGAAGGCGACAACGTTATCCTTGGTCGCCTTGGGCGCGACCAGCTTTTCGACCGCGGCGCGGTCGGCGGCGGCGCGGCGGCCCCAGCGGAAGGCCGCCAGGTTCATCGGCACGGCGGCGCCGTTCAGCTCGATGGCGCGCTCGATCGTTTCGTGCGCGAGCGGGATCAGGCCCTTCTGGTAGGCGTAGCCCAGCACGAACATGTTGGTGGCGATCGAATCGCCCATCAGCGCGGTGGCGATGCCGGTGGCGTCGAGGAAATCGACCCCGTCGGCGCCGGCCGCGGCCTCGACCGAGAGCTTCAGCGTGTTGGTCGGGAAGGCGAGGTCGGGATGGCGCGTGAACTCGCCGGTGATGGTCTCGTGCGTGTTGACGACGGCGTGCGAGACGCCGGGCTCGAGGCTGGCCAGCGCGTTGGGGCTGGCGCTGACGACCAGGTCGCAGCCCAGCAGCACGTTGGCGCCGCCGGCGGCCAGGCGCACGGCGTGCAGGGCTTCGGGCGTCGCGCCGATGCGGACGTGGCTGATCACCGCGCCGCCCTTCTGCGCCATGCCGAGCTGGTCGAGCACGGTCGCGCCCTTGCCTTCGATATGGGCGGCCATGCCCATGATGGCGCCGATGGTGACGACGCCGGTGCCGCCGATGCCGGTTATGAGGACGCCGTAGGGCTTGTCCTCGACCGACGGAAGCGTCGGCGCGGCCGGCATCTCCGGCTCCGGCGCGGCGGCGCCGTCGGTCTTCTTCGCGGTGACCGCCTTGCCCTTCTTCAGCGTGCCGCCCTCGACGCTCACGAAGGAGGGGCAGAAGCCGTTCTGGCAGGAGAAGTCCTTGTTGCAGGACGACTGGTCGATGGCGCGCTTGCGGCCAAACTCGGTCTCGACCGGCACGACCGAGAGGCAGTTCGACTTCACGGAACAGTCGCCGCAGCCTTCGCAGACGGTTTCGTTGATGAAGAGCCGCTTGTTGGGATCGGGGAAGGTGCCGCGCTTGCGGCGGCGGCGCTTCTCGGCGGCGCAGGTCTGGTCGTAGATCAGGACCGAGACGCCCTTGACCTCGCGCAGCTCGCGCTGGACCTCATCGAGCTGGTCGCGGTGATGGAAGGTGACGCCCGGCGCCCACGGCGTGCCGACCGGATATTTGTCCGGCTCGTCGCTCACCAGCGCGATGCGGCCCACGCCCTCGGCATGGACCTGCTGGCTGATCGTCCAGGGATGGACGTTGCCGTCGTGCGGCTGGCCGCCGGTCATGGCGACGGCGTCGTTGTAGAGGATCTTGTAGGTGATGGTGGTGTTGGTCGCGACCGCGTGACGGATCGCGAGATAGCCCGAATGGAAGTAGGTGCCGTCGCCCAGGTTCTGGAAGACGTGCGGCATGTCGGTGAAGTGGCTGGCGCCGACCCACGGCGCGCCCTCGGCGCCCATGTGGGTGAAGGTCTTGGTGTTGCGCTCCATGCCGATGGCCAGCGTATGGCAGCCGATGCCGGCCATCGCCATCGAGCCGTCCGGCACCTTGGTCGACGTGTTGTGCGGGCAGCCGGAGCAGAAATAGGGGACACGGGCGAGGCCGGCCTCGTTGCGCACCTGGCGGCCGGCGCGGCGCTTCAGCGCCTCGAAGCGCTCCTTGGTGCGGCCGCTGAACGAATCGAGGCCGAAGCGGGCGACGATGGCCGAGGCGATCTCGAAGGGCGTGAGCTCGCCGTCGGTCTTGAGCAGCATCTGGCCGCGCTCGTCGGTCTTGCCGACCACGACGGGGCGGCGGTCGGCCGGAGCGTTGAACAGCGCTTCCTTGAGCTGCTGCTCGATCAGGTTGCGCTTCTCCTCGATCACCAGGATCTCGCGCTTGCCGGCGGCGAAGGCGATGGCGCCCTCGGTCTCCAGCGGCCAGACCATGCCCACCTTGTAGATGGCGAGGCCCAGGCGCTCGGCTTCGGTGTCCTCGATCCCTAGCTCGTCCAGCGCCTGGCGCACGTCGAGATAGGACTTGCCGACGGTGACGATGCCGAAGCGGGCGTCGGGCCGGCCGAGCATCAGCCGGTCGAGCTTGTTGGCGCGCCAGTAGGCCAGCGCGGCGGGCTGCTTGATGGTGACGACGCGGCGCTCCTGGCCCAGCCAGTCGTCGGGCCAGCGGATGTGCACGCCGTCGGGCGGCAGGACGAAATCGGTGGGGGTGTGGATCTCGACCCGGTGCGGGTCGATGTAGACCGAGGCCGAGCTGTCGACCGTCTCGCTGAGCACCTTGAAGGCCACCCACAGGCCCGAGTAACGCGACATCGCGAAGGCGTGCAGGCCCCAGTCGAGATATTCCTGGACGCCGGCGGGGTGGATGACCGGCATGCCGGCCGACATGAAGGCCGGCTCGCTCTGATGGGCGACGGTCGAGGATTTCGCCATGTGGTCGTCGCCGGCGAGGGCCACGACGCCGCCATGCTTGGAGGTACCGGCATAGTTGGCGTGCTTGAAGACGTCGCCGGAGCGGTCGACGCCGGGTCCCTTGCCGTACCACATGCCGAACACGCCGTCGTAGCGCGCGCCGGGATAGAGGTGGATCTGCTGGGTGCCCCACAGGGCGGTGGCGGCCAGGTCCTCGTTGATGCCCGGCTGGAACTCGATGTGGCTCTTCTTGATGAACTTCTTGGCCTGCCACAGCGCCTGGTCGAAGCCGCCGAGCGGCGAGCCGCGATAGCCGGAAATGTAGCCGCCGGTGTTCAGGCCGGCGGCGAGGTCGCGCTGGCGCTGCATCATGGGGAGGCGCACCAGCGCCTGCGTCCCGGTGAGGTAAACGCGTCCGCGTTCGAGAACGTACTTGTCGTCTAGGGTTACCGCGAGGGGCATGGCAACCTCCCTGACATTTCAATATGGGGACGGTAGCGACGTTTGCACGCGGCAGGCAATGCGGAAGGCGGCCGTGGCCGAAAAACGACGGTTTAGGTCAGGCGGGGCGGGCGGCAACCCGCTGCCGTTTCAAGGTGTCACCCTGGTGTGAAATGTTGTAAGCGTCCGCCGCCATGACTTCAGTCCTTGTTACAGGTGTTGCCGGGTTCGTCGGCTCCCACGTCGCCCGGGCCCTGCTCGCGCGCGGCGATCGGGTCGTGGGCATCGACAATTTCAGCGAATATTACGATCCGGTGCTGAAGTTCGCCCGGTTGAAGCCCCTGCGCGAGACCGCCGGCTTCACTTTCGTCGAGGGCGACATATCGGACCGCGCGACGATGCTGGGGCTGGCCGACCGCCACGGCGGTCTGGACCGGATCGTCCATCTGGCGGCCCAGCCGGGCATCCGCCATTCGCAGATCGACCCCTACATCTACGTCCAGACCAACGTGATGGGGCATCTCGTCGTGCTGGAGCTGGCGCGCCAGCTGGGATCGCAGCTCAGGCACCTGGTCTATGCGTCCTCGTCGTCGGTTTATGGCGGCAACGACAAGATTCCCTTCGCGGTCGGGGACCGGGTCGACCATCCGGTCTCGCTGTACGCCGCCACCAAGCGGTCCGGCGAGCTGATGACCGAGACCTACGTGCACCAGTACGGCCTCAAGGCGACCGGCCTGCGCTACTTCACGGTCTACGGACCCTGGGGGCGGCCCGACATGTCACCCTATATCTTCGCCCGGGCGATCCACGAGGGCCGCACGATCCCGCTCTATCACCACGGCAAGCTGAAGCGCGACTTCACCTACATCGACGATATCGCGGCCGGGACGCTGGCGGCCCTCGACCAGCCGCCCGCGACCGCCGGGCACCGGCTCTACAATCTCGGCGGGTCGCGCAGCGAGGAAATCCTCGACGTCATCGCCCTGTTCGAGAAGGCCCTGCGCCGGAAGGCCGTCATCGAGCTCAAGCCGGGCGAGCCGGGCGACATGCCGGAAACCGCCGCTGACATCGACGCCACGACCCGCGACTTCGGCTGGACCCCCAAGGTCAGCGTCGAGAGGGGCATCCCGCTCTTCGTCGACTGGTTCAAGGCCTACAACCGGCTCTGAGCCGAGCAAAGCTCGGCACCTGAAGAACAGAAGGGTCCCTCGCTTACGCTCCAGGGCGGTGGTTAACCCGCTCGGGATGACACCGTTTGTCTGATCGGCGCACTGCGCAAACCCCAGCAAAGTTGTCATCCCGAGCGTAAGCGAGGGACCTTTACCTCATACGCGACAAGGGAAGACAGCATGAGGACGGGCAGGTTCATCCTCACCGGGGCGCCGGGGGCGGGGAAGACGGCGGTGGTGCGGCAGCTCGAGGTGGACGGCCTCGCCGTGGTCGAGGAGGCGGCGACCGACGTCATCGCCCTCGAACAGGCCAAGGGCGTCGCCGAGCCCTGGACCGATCCGGATTTCATCGACCGGATCGTGGCGCTGCAGCGGCAGCGGCGGCTGGCCGTGTCGGGAGAGGTCCAGTTCCACGACCGGTCGGCCTTCTGCACCGAGGCGCTGGCCGCGTTTCTCGGCCATCCGCCGTCCGATCTGCTGCGTAATGAAATCGAAGAGCTGAAGCGCTCCGGCTTCTACGAGCGTCGCGTCTTCTTCGTGCGCCTGATGGGATTCATCGAGGCCACGGCGGCGCGGCGGATCGGCCTGGAGGACGCAAGGCGCTTCGAGGCGGTGCATGAGCGCACTTATCGTGCGCATGGCTTCGAGCTGGTGCCCGTCGAGCCCGGAAGCGTGGTAGATCGGGTGGCTGCGATCCGGCGTTCGCTCTAGTACTTCCCTCTAGGCACGAAGTGGGGCCTCTGGTCACGAAGCGGGGCGCGCCCCATATCAGTAGCGACGCAGGGAGTTTTTGGATGAACGTTGTGCTGGGCGATCTGCCGACCTGGAATTTGGCCGACCTCTATTCGAGCCCGGGCGGGACGGACCTGAACGCCGACCTGAAGCGCGCCGCCGCAGAGGCCGAATCTTTCGAGAAGGACTACCAGGGCAAGATCGTCGGGCTCGACGGCAAGGCGCTGGGTGGGGCGATCGTTCGCCTGGAGGCGATGAGCGACCTGCTGGGGCGGATCGGCTCCTATGCCCAGCTCTATTCCGCCCAGGATCAGTCCGACCCGGAACGCAACCGGTTCGCCCAGGACATCTCCGAGAAGCTGAACGACATCGGCTCGAAGCTCCTGTTCTTCCGGCTCGAGATCAACAAGATCGAGGATGCCGACCTCGCCGAGAAGCTGAAGGCACCGGAACTCGCGAAGTATGGGCCGTGGCTGCGCGACGCGCGCCTGTTCCGCCCGCATCAGCTCTCCGACGAGCTGGAGAAGTTCCAGCACGACCAGTCGGTGGTCGGCAGCAGCGCCTGGTCGCGCCTGTTCGACGAGACGATCGCGCGGCTGCGCTATCCGTTCGGCAACGAGATGCTGAGCGAGCCGCAGATCCTCGACAAGCTGTCGAACAAGGATGCCGCGGTGCGCAAGGAGGCCGCCAAGTCGTTCGGCAAGGTCCAGGGCGACAACATCGCGGTCTTCTCGCTGATCACCAACACGCTGATCAAGGACAAGGAGATCGACGATCGCTGGCGCAAGTACGCCCGACCGCAATCGTTCCGGAACCTGGCCAACGTGGTCGAGGACGAGGTCGTCGATGCGCTCGCGGCCTCGGTGAAGGCGGCGTACCCGAAGCTCGCCCATCGCTACTACAAGCTCAAGGCCAAGTGGTTCGGCGTCGAGACGATGCCCTACTGGGATCGCAACGCGCCGCTGCCCGAGCATGACGATCGCACGATCCCATGGCCCGAGGCCGAGAAGATCGTGCTCGACGCCTATAACGCGTTCTCGCCGGAGCTGGCCGATGTCGGTCGCAAGTTCTTCGGCACCGGCTGGATCGACGCGCCGGCGCGGCCGGGCAAGTCGCCGGGCGCCTTCGCCCATCCGACGGTGCCGTCGGCGCATCCGTATCTTCTGCTGAACTACCAGGGGAAGGTGCGGGACGTGATGACGCTGGCCCACGAGCTGGGCCATGGCGTGCACCAGGTGCTGGCGGCCAAGCAGGGCCCGCTGATGGCCGACACGCCGTTGACGCTCGCCGAAACCGCGTCGGTGTTCGGCGAGATGCTGACCTTCCAGTCGCTGCTCAAGACCGCGCCCGACAAGGCCACGCGCAAGGCGATGCTGGCCGGCAAGGTCGAGGACATGCTGAACACCGTGGTGCGCCAGATCGCGTTCTACGATTTCGAGTCGCGCCTCCACATGGCGCGCCGCGAGGGCGAACTGACGCCGGACGCAATCGGCGAGATCTGGATGGCGGTGCAGAAGGAGAGCCTCGGTCCGGCCTTCACCTTCGACGACGAGTACAGGCACTACTGGTCCTATATCGGCCACTTCATCCACTCGCCGTTCTACGTCTACGCCTATGCCTTCGGCGACTGCCTGGTGAACTCGCTCTACGCGGCGTACCAGGCCCAGCCCGACGGGTTCCAGGAGAAGTATCTCGACATGCTGCGCTCGGGCGGCGTGAAGCGGCACAAGGAGCTGCTGGCGCCGTTCGGTCTCGACGCCTCCGATCCCGCCTTCTGGGACAAGGGCCTCGAGGTGATCTCGGGCTTCATCGACGAGCTGGAGAAGCTGTAGGCCGCGATGGCAGATGAAGGTGACTCCCTGGGCGGACGGCTCGGGCGCTATGCCCGGGTCGGCACGTCGGTCGGCGGGCTGGCGGTCAAGCTGGCGGGGCAGCGCTATCTCGGCTTCAACCTCGACCGCGACAAGCATGCCGGCGAGCTGAAGGCGGCGCTGGGCGGGCTGAAGGGCCCGCTGATGAAGGCGGCGCAATTGCTCGCCACCATCCCGGACGCGCTGCCGCCGGAATATGCCCGCGAGCTGGCGCAGTTGCAGGCCAACGCGCCGGCGATGGGCTGGGCTTTCGTGCGCCGCCGCATGGCCTCGGAACTCGGCCCTGACTGGCAGGCCAAGTTCGCCCGCTTCGACAAGGAAGCGTCGTTCGCCGCCTCGCTGGGCCAGGTCCACCGCGCGACGCTGCTGGACGGGCGCGAGGTCGCGGCCAAGCTCCAGTATCCCGACATGTCCTCGGCGCTGGAGGCCGACCTCAACCAGCTGAAGCTCGTGTTCGCGATCGGCCAGCGCGTCGATCCGGCGATCCGCACCGACGAGATCCATGCCGAGATCACCAGCCGCCTGCGCGAGGAACTCGACTATCGCCGCGAGGCCCGGCACGCGGCGCTCTACCGCCACATGCTGCGCGACGAGCCCCAGGTCCACGTGGCGGCCGTCGTCGCCTCCCATTCGACCGAGCGCCTGCTCACGATGGACTGGCTGCAGGGCGAGCCGCTGCTCAACTGGAAGACCCGCTCGCAGGAAGAGCGCGATGCACTGGCCATCGCCATGTTCCGCGCCTGGTACGTGCCGTTCTACTTCTACGGCGCCATCCACGGCGACCCGCATCTCGGCAACTATTCGGTGCGGCCCGACGGTTCGGTGAACCTGATGGACTTCGGCTGTATCCGCATCTTCCCGCCGCGTTTCGTGCGCGGCTCGATCGAGCTCTATCGCGCGCTGATGACCGACGACGAGGCGCGCGCCGTCGCGGCCTACGAGGATTGGGGCTTTACGGGTCTGACCAAGGAGATGATCGCGATCCTCAATCGCTGGGCCGCCTTCCTCTATGGGCCGCTGATGGACGATCGTCCGCGCCGTCTCACCGAGGGGATGGCCGAGGGCTATGGCCGCGAGATGGCGCAGAACGTGTTCGGCGAGCTGCGCAAGATGGGCGGCGTGCGGCCGCCGCGCGAGTTCGTGTTCATGGACCGCGCCGCCATCGGACTGGGCTCGGTGTTCATCCATCTCCGCGCCTCGATCAACTGGCACCAGCTCTTCGAGGGGCTGATCGACGGCTTCGATGTCGATGCGCTGACCCAGCGGCAGGACCTGGCGCTTAAAGAGGCCGGACTCGAGGACGCGAGCCAGCCGTGAACATCCTGGTGACCGGCTCCTCGGGCTGGCTCGGCCAGACCCTGGTGCCGCGGCTCGCGCGCGACGGCCACAAGGTCGTGGGCCTCGATCCGGAACCGGGTGCCACGACGAGCGTGGTGGGTTCGGTCGTCGACCGCGCGCTGGTCCGTCGCGTGATCCGCGACGAGGGCATCACCGCCATCGTGCATGCCGCGGCGCGCCACAAGCCGCATATCGAGACCCATGACAATTCCGAGTTCGTCGCCGTCAACGTGCAGGGGACGCTGAACCTGCTGGAGGAAGCGGTCGCGCCGGGCTCGCCCGTCGACCGCTTCGTGTTCACCTCGACGACCTCGCTCATGATCTCGCAGGAGATTCGCGACGGAAAGGCCGGCGGGGCGAAGGAGGCGGTGTGGATCGACGAGACGATGACGCCGCTCAGGCCACGCAACATCTACGGCGTCACCAAGCTCGCTGCCGAGGAACTGTGCCGGCTGTTCAATCACCTGCACAAGCTGCCGGTCCTGATCCTGCGCACCTCGCGTTTCTTTCCCGAGGAAGACGACATGGCCCATGCCATCGTCCAGTCGGGCGAGAACACCAAGGCCAACGAGTTCCTGTTCCGCCGCCTCAGCGTCGAGGATGCCGCCGAGGCGCATGTCGTCGCGCTGTCAAAGGCGCAAGAGATCGGCTTCGACACGTTCATCGTCTCGGCACCGACGCCGTTCACGCGCGACGATTGCCACGACTTGATCACCGATGCGCCGGCGGTCGTGGCGCGCCTCTTCCCCGACTATCGCGCACTCTATGAAAAGCGTGGCTGGACCATGTTCGACACGATTGACCGTGTCTATGACGCCGGCAAGGCGGAGTGTGTGTTGGGTTTCAGGTGCCGCACGGACTTTGCCGAGATCCTCGCAGGGTTGCGGTAGCGGCAACAAATCCGGTTGGAGGGCGTTTCATCGGAATGATGACCCGCATTCTCTCTCCCAAGCGATTCGTGAGCGCTGCGGTCCTCCTGACCGTCGCGGTCGCCCTGTCCGGCTGTGGCGTGGTGGCGTTCCCCGTCCGCGTGACCAGCGCCACGGCAAAGATTGTCCCGGTGGCCGGCGACGTCGTTGCCTATCCGCTCGACAAGACCGCCGACGCTATCGACTGACGAGGCCGCGAACGGCGTGCAGATCGGGCACGACCAGAGCGCACAATTCTCTGATTTCGTCGGTTGCGTCGAGAAGGTCAGGCACCATGATCGTCATCATGCCGGCAGCGGCTGCCGACCTGACACCATTGTGTGAATCCTCCAGCGCAAGACAGCAGACGGGATCGATGCCCACCAATCCAGCCGCCTTCAGATAGGGATCCGGTGCGGGCTTGCCGTTCAGATAGTCACCGTGCGCCACGACGTGGTGAAAACGTCCGGTGAGATCATGCGCACTCAAATGATGGCGGACGGTGTGATGGGTCGACGAGGTCGCAATGGCGCGCGGGAGGGCGAGCTGATCGAGGGCATCCAGCAGTTCGACGACGCCGGGCTTCAACGCGAGTCGGGCATCCACGATCAAGTCGAAGTGCCGATTCCAGGCCGCCCTGAAGTCGTCCACTTCGAAGCCCGGTCCGTAGTGCCCCACGAGGAACTCGCGCGACCGTATCCACGGGCGGCCGATCATCGCGAGGAAGATGTCGGGCGTCATGGGTTGCCCGACTTCATCCGCGGCCGCCATGATCGCTTCCTGGTAGAGCTGCTCGGTATCGAAGATGAGGCCATCCATGTCGAAGATAACGGCCTGCGGGCGTCGTGGAAGCTTCATCATCCTCGTACTTTCGGCATCATGATCAAGTCCCAGGGGCTGGGGACGTCGCCATGGGGGACCCAGACCAGCGCGGGTGCGTTCAGCGCGAACGCCTTGTGCAGGGCGTCTTCCAATTGCCTGGCGTCGAACGCCTTGAACGAGGCGATGCCGAAGGAATCGGCCAGCTTGGCGAAGTCGGGATTCTGCAGGTCCGAGGCGATCAGCCGGTTGCCGTAGCGCTCCTGTTGGATGCGCTTCACGTTGCCGAAGGCGCCGTTGTCGAACACCACGACGACCACGGCGATGTTGTGCCGAGCGGCGGTGGCGAGCTCTCCCACCTGGTACATGAAGCCGCCGTCGCCGGCGATCGCCAGGACCTTGCGGTCGGGCATCGCGGCTTTGGCGCCGAGGGCCGTGCCGAATCCCCAGCCGAGATTGTCCTGGTAACCCGGCGACAGGAACGTGCGCGGCTTCTCGATGGGCAGCGCGACGCGCGAGGCGAAGCCCATCTGCGAGACCTCGTCGACGAAGATGCCGTCCTCGGGCAGCGCGTTGCGGATCGCCTTCAGGAAGGAGAGCTGCGGCTCGAGCTTGGACAGCCGGCCCGCGAACCAGGCGCGATGGCCGTTCAGCTCCTCGGCGCGCGAGGCACGCTTGCGGTTGTGGCGGCCAAGCGCCGCGATCAGCGCCCGAAGCTGCGGCGCGGCATCGCCAACCAGCGCGGCATCGGGCTTGCGGAAACGCTCGGGCTCGTCGGGATCGATGTCGACCCGCACCACCTTCAGCCTGTCGTCGATCCCCCAATTGCCGTTCTGGATGAAGAAGCGCGTGCCGACCGCCAGTACGGCATCGGCGTCCTTCCACAGGCGATGGCCAATCGGCATGTCGACGGCGAGCCGGTGCGAGGAGGGAACGATCCCGCGGCCGCGGCGGTAGGAGCTGACCGGCGCCTCGAGCATCTCGGCCAGCCTGATGATCTCGTCTGAGGCGTCCATGGCGCCGCCGCCCAATACGATGATCGGTCGCTCGGCCTGCCCGAGAATCCGCGCGGCCGTCTCGATCGCCTCGTCGTCGATCGTTTCCGGCGGGAGGGGCAGCGGCGCATCGGGGATCACCACCTCGCTGCGCTTGGCCCAGGTATCGAGCGCGCATTCCAGCGCGACGGGACGCGGGCGGCCCGAGGTGGCATGCCAGATCGCCTGGCTCACTAGGGTCGGCGCCTCCTGCGGGCTGCGGATTCGTTCGGCCCATTTGGTGATGTGGCGCATGAGGCCCAGCTGATCGTGGATCTCGTGCAGGTGGCCATGGCCCTTGTCGATGTCGGCCTGCGGGATCTGGCCGATCAGGCCGATCACCGGCGCGTTCATGCCATAGGCCGTGAGCAAAGCGGCGCCTGCATTGAGCAGGCCGGGACCGGGTACGACCCCGAAGGCCTGCGGCTTGCCGGTCGCCAGCGCCGCGCCCAGCGCCATGTAGGCCGCCGTCTGCTCGTGGCGCGGATGGATCACCCGCAGCCGGTCCGAAGCGTGATAGAACGCGTCGAACAGCGGATCCTGATGCAGGCCGGGCAGGGCATAGACCGTGTCGAGACCGTGCAGCAGGAGGGTTTCGACCGTGGCTTCGGCGGTGCTGAGGCGGGGCATGCGGGCTCTCTACGGAGGGTGACGAGCGGGTGTCGGGAGTGTGATCAAGGCGATGACATGCGGTTGATGTTGTACGCGGTGCTCGCGCTCGGCGCGATGGCCCTCCTGATGTCTCTCCTGTCATGGGCCGCCGAACGCCGGCTCGAAGCGCTGGCCGCGGCGTACATCACCGACGATCCGAAGAGGCTGCCCGACGTGCCGGTGGCGCTCGTGCTGGGGGCCGCGCCGATCGGTCCGGAGGGCGGGCCCAATCGCTACTTCGTCTACAGGCTCGACGCGGCCGCTGCGCTCTACAAGGCCGGCAAGGTGAAATACCTGCTGGTAAGCGGCGACAACAGCCGTGCCGACTATGACGAGCCGACGGCGATGCGCGAAGGGCTGATCAAACGCGGTGTGCCGCCCGAGGCGATCTACCGGGATTTCGCGGGGCTTCGCACGCTGGACTCGATCCTGCGGGCGGAATCGGTCTTCGGGCAGACGCGCATGATCATCGTGTCCCAGCGCTTCCACCTCTCACGC
The DNA here is from genome assembly GCF_965279625.1 of Reyranella sp. GTDB lineage: Bacteria > Pseudomonadota > Alphaproteobacteria > Reyranellales > Reyranellaceae > Reyranella. Next base: position 1,078,788 of record NZ_OZ257251.1, on the reverse strand, counting down.
GCGATTTTCCTTGCGCGCGAGCAGGGCATCGAGGCCTGGGGCTTCGAGGCGCAGGACGTGACGCGGGCCTACAGCCTCATGACCGAGTTGCGGCGCTACCCTTCGGCCCTGCGCGCCTATGTCGACGTCTGGTTCGACACGCCGCCGAAATATACGGGCGCGCGCATCGCCATTGGAAAAGATCCGCCGAATTGATGTCGTCCTCGTCTTAGCAAAAACGGCTAGCCTTTAGACGCTTCGCAAGGAGCGCGCGGGCCCGGATGGCCATCCGGGCCCGCGCGGCCGGTCGTCGGATCGACGTCGTCTGATCCCTTTGGGGGATGAGCTCAGCAAGATCGCGGCCGGCCTCTTCACCCGATCCGGATGGTTGCCCGAACTCCAGGTTCGAAGACGAGGCAGGATGGACGAAGATGAGCGATGTTAGCATGGTCGTAGCCGGGATCGACATCGGCAAGGCGCGGCTGGACGTGGCGCTGCACGGCGCGGCAGACCGCATGGCGTTCGACAACAGTGCGGCCGGCCATCACCAGCTGATCCAATGGCTCCGCGCGGCGCAGGTCGTGCGGGTCGGTCTGGAATCCACCGGTTCGTACTCGCAGGAAGTGACTGGCACGTTGCGCGAGGCCGGCTTCGAAGTAGCGGTATTGCAGCCCCTACAGGTCCGGGCGTTCGCGCAATACCGCCTGCGCCGGGCCAAGAGTGACCCACTGGATGCGGCGCTGATCGCCACCTGCGCGGCGTTGCTCGACAAGGTGCACGAGGCTTCGGATGCGCGGCTGGTTCCCCTTGCCGAGCATCTGCGGCTGATCGAGCAGCTGGAGGGCGACGTGGTGCGGGCCAAGACGCGCCTGGAGGCCGCGCATCTGGCGCATGTGCGCCGCTTCCTGCGCCGGGAGGTCGAGCGGCTGGAACGGCGCGAGGCGGCAGAGCGGATCCTGCTGATGAAGAGCATCGCCGCCGAGCCTGACCTGCTGGCCCGGCTGCAACTGATCCAGAGCGTCGACGGGGTCGGCGAGCGCACCGCGCTCAGCCTGCTGCTGCTGCTGCCCGAACTCGGGCGTCTCGAGCGTGAACCGATTGTCTCCCTGGCGGGGCTGGCTCCCTTCGTGCGGCAGTCGGGCAAATGGAGAGGCCAGAGCCGCATCGGCGGCGGCCGCGATCGGGTGCGTCGCACGCTCTATGCCGCCAGCCTCGCGGCAGCCTTCCGCTGGAATCCGGCCATCAAGGCGCTGTATCAACGCCTGAAGACCGCCGGCAAACCCCATCGTAAGATCATGATCGCCTGTGCGCGCAAGATGCTCATCCAGGTCAACGCCGTCGTCGCCCGCGGCACCCCGTGGATCTCATCTCGCCGCGTCGCCGCATAGTGCATTCTTAATGGTTGCTGAGCGCAGCGAAGCAACCATGCTTGACGTCCAAGCAATGACCTCACCCTTGTAAGTCGGCGTCTGCCGGATCGGCTAGACTAGCCGGCGCGGTGGCGGCGGGTAGACCGACTCACCCCGGGGCGTCGAAGCTCGTTCCTCAGCAAGGTCGCCCGTCCGTCGTTCCAGCGAACCCGAACAGTCGCGTGGGCCGCATCGCGAGCTCGCTTTCGCAAGGAAGGGTTGCCATGGAACACCGTCGCATTGTCGGCATCGACGTGTCGAAGGACCGACTGGATGTGCATGTCCTGCCGTCGCAGGAGGCCTTTGCGGTTTCCCGCGACGCAACAGGCCTCGTCGAGCTGTGCCGCCGCCTGGGCGACACGGTGGACCTCGTGGCGGTCGAAGCCACTGGCGGCTACGAGACCCTCGTCGCCGCGACCCTCTCGGACCACGGCATGCCTGTGGTGATCGTCAATCCGGCACAGGTCCGGGCCTTTGCCCAGGCGCTGGGACAGCGTGCCAAGACCGATCCGATCGACGCGTCGGTCATCGCCCGCTTCGCCGAGGCCACCCGGCCCCAGATCCGGCTGCTGCCCGATGGGGCCGCTCGCCTGCTTTCCGATCTGATGGCGCGCCGGCGCCAGATCGTCGAGATGATTGCGTCCGAACGTCAGCGCCTGTATCGCACCGAGCCGCCGCGCGTGCGCAAGAGCATCGAGCGATTGTTGAAGGCTCTTGAGCGCGAACTCGGCACTATCGACCATGACATCGATGGCGCCGTGCGCGGTTCACCGCTGTGGCGGGAGAAGGAAGACCTGCTGGCATCGGTGCCAGGCATTGGCTCGATCATCGCCAGGACCTTGCTGGCCGAACTGCCCGAGTTGGGGCGGCTCGATCATAAAAAAATTGCAGCGCTTGCCGGCCTGGCTCCCTACACACGCCAGTCCGGTCTCTGGAAGGGCAAGGCCCGCATCGGGGGCGGACGGGCGGTGGTCCGAACGGCCCTCTTCATTGGCGCCCAAGTCGCCAAGCGCTGGAACCCACCCTTGAAAACCTTCTACGAGCGCCTCATCGCCGCCGGTAAGACCAAGATGGTCGCCACCATCGCCGTCGCCCGCAAACTTCTTGTCATCCTCAACGCCATCCTCAGAGACAGGACACCATGGCAAAACGCTTGACCTCAGACACAGTCGCTGAGGAGCATCGCGCAGCGATGCGTCTCGAAGGGTGGGAGCGCGCACCTTGCCTGTTGCCCATCCTTCGAGACGGCCCTTCGGGCCTCCTCAGGATGAGGCTGTAGGGCAACGGCACCGAGAAGCGCTAACGAGGCTTGGGCGCGTCGGGGGAGTTGGCCCAGTCGCGCAGTTCGGGCACCGGGGAGACGACCGGCTTGCCGGCGAAATGGTTGTCGAGGTTGCGGCAGACGAGGTCGGTCATGCGGCGCTGGGCGTGCTGCGTGCCGCCGCCGAAATGCGGCGTCATCACCAGCTTGTCGAGTTCCAGAAGCTCGGTGCCGGTGTAAGGCTCCTCGTCGAACACGTCGAGGGCCGCGCCTTCGATGATGTCGTTGCGCAGCGCATCGGCCAGGGCCGCCTCGTCGACCGCCCAGCCGCGCGAGATGTTGACGACGTGGCCACGCGGACCCAGCGCCTTCAGCACGTCGGCGTTGATGATGTGCCGGTTGGAGGCATCCGAGCGCAGGCAGACGATCAGGTAGTCGCACCAGGTGGCGAGCGCCATCACGTTCGGGAAGTAGGGGAAGTCGACGTCGCTGCGCTCACTGCGGTTGCAGTAGCCGATCTCGACATCGAATCCCTTGAGGCGCCGGGCGACCTCCAGGCCGATTGCACCGAGGCCCAGGATGCCGACCCTGCCGCCGGTCAGGCCGGCGATGGCGCCGAAGCGATTGGGGATGCGCTGTTTCCACTCGCCGCGCCGGATCATCTTGTCGGCGCGCACCAGGCGGCGGGTCGAGGCCAGGAGAATGCCGACCGCGAGTTCCGCCACGTCGGGCGCATTGGCGTCGGCGCCGTGCGTGATCAGGATGTTGCGCCGGCGGGCCGCTTCGAGATCGACGCGCTCGTAGCCCGTGCCGTAGCAGCAGAAGAGGGAAAGCCTAGGCAGGGCCGCCATCATCGCGTCCGAGAGCCCGACGCTGCCGGTGCTGACGATCGCCTGCACCGTGGCGGCGGTGCCGGGCGGGATGTCGGCGACGGTGGGCGTGGGATTGTCCATGTGCCCGATGATCGTGCAGCGCTCACCGAACGAAGCGAGCGTCGCCTTTGTGAAATGGAAGCCGGTCAGGATGTGCGGTTGGTCAGCCATGGTCGAGGCGTAGCATGGGACATGGGTGCGGGTAAGCCGAAGGCGTCCGCGCGGCGAAAAACCGGCTTGGCAAAGAACAGATCGCTGTGCAAGGTGCAGCGCACGAAGCGTCCCGCCGCGGTCAAACGGATCTGAAGCGCCCCATGAAAATCGCTATCGTCAAAGAACGCATGCCCCACGAAACCCGTGTGGCCGCCACTCCCGAGACGGTCAAGAAGCTGAAGGCGCTGGGCGCGGAGATCACGATCGAGGCAGGCGCCGGAACGGTCGCCGCCTATACGGACCAGGCCTATAGCGAAGCCGGCGCGACGATCGTGCCGGACGCGGCGTCGGCCATCGCCGCGGGCGACATCGTCTTCAAGATCCAGCGGCCGATGACGGCGGAGGAAGGGCTCGACGAGCTCGGCCTGCTGCGCCAGGGCCAGACCCTGATGGCGCCGCTCGGAGCGCTGACCAACAAGGAGCTGGTGCAGGCGCTGGCGTCGCGCGGCGTCACCTCGTTCGCACTCGAACTGATTCCGCGCATCACGCGTGCGCAGTCGATGGACATTCTGTCCTCGCAGGCCAATCTCGCGGGCTACAAGGCCGTGCTGGTGGCGGCGAACAATTACGGCCGCATCTTCCCGCAGATGATGACGCCCGGCGGCACGCTCGCGCCGTCGCGCAGCTTCATCATGGGCGTGGGCGTCGCCGGACTGCAGGCGATCGCCACGGCACGGCGCCTCGGTTCCGTGGTCACCGCCACCGACGTGCGCCCGGCGACCAAGGAGCAGGTCCAGTCGCTCGGCGCCAAGTTCGTCGCGGTCGAGGACGAGGAATTCAAGGCGGCCGAGACGGCGGGCGGCTACGCCAAGCAGATGAGCGCCGAGTACCAGGCCAAGCAGGCCGCCCTCGTCGCCGACCATATCAAGCTCCAGGACATCGTGATCACCACGGCGCTGATCCCCGGCCGCAAGGCCCCGGTGCTGGTGACCGAGGAGATGGTCAAGACGATGAAGCCCGGCTCGGTGATCGTCGACATGGCGGTCGAGCAGGGCGGCAACTGCCCGCTGTCGGAGTTCGGCAAGGTGGTCGAGAAGTACGGTGTGAAGATCGTCGGGCCGGCCAACCTTCCGGGCGAGCTGGCGACCGACGCCTCGGCGCTGTTCTCGCGCAACCTGCTGAACTTCATCACGCCGATGGTCGACAAGGAGACCAAGGCGCTCACGATCAACCTCGAGGACGAGGTCGTGAAGGGCACGCTGGTCACCCGCGACGGGCAGATCGTGCATCCCTCGCTGACCCAGGCTTAGGAGCGGCTCCATGGACGACAAGATCGCAGGCGAGGCCTCCAAGCTCGCGACCCAGGCGCAGGACGTCGCCGCCCAACTCAAGGCCCTGGCGCAGCAGATCACCGACGCCGCGGCGGCGAGCCCGGTCGCGATCCCGGACGGCCACATGCCGTTCGTGGCGCTGCTGACCATCTTCGCGCTGTCCTGCTTCGTGGGTTACTACGTCGTCTGGCGGGTGACCCCGGCGCTGCATTCGCCGCTGATGGCCGTCACCAACGCGGTTTCCTCAGTGATCATCGTCGGCGCGCTGCTGGCGGCGGGCCTCAAGGGCCTGGGCGCGGCGCAGCTCTTCGGTTTCATCGCCGTGGCTCTGGCCGCGGTGAACATCTTCGGCGGGTTCATCGTCACGCACCGGATGCTGTCGATGTTCAAGAAGAAGCCGGTCAAGAAGTAGTCGGCGGGAGCAAGGGATGTTCACCCAGGAACTGGCCGCCTACGGCTATCTGATCGCCGCCATCTGTTTCATCATGGCGCTGCGCGGCCTGTCCTCGCCGACGACCTCGCGGCAGGGCAACCTGTTCGGCATCGTCGGTATGGTGGTCGCCATCGGCGTCACCGTGCTGTCGCCCGGCGTCCTCTCGCCCTGGCTGATCCTGGCCGGCCTGGTGATCGGCGGCGCGATCGGCACGTTCGTGGCGCTACGCATCCAGATGACGGCGCTGCCGCAGCTCGTGGCGGCCTTCCATTCGCTCGTGGGTCTCGCCGCGGTGTTCGTCGCCGCCGCCGCGTTCCTCTCGCCCGAGGCCTTCGGGATCGGCCTGCCCGGCAAGATCAAGGCCCAGAGCCTGATCGAGATGGGACTGGGCACCGTGATCGGCGCCATCACCTTCACCGGCTCGGTCGTGGCCTTCGCCAAGCTGCAGGGCCTGGTCTCGGGCTCACCGCTGGTCTTCAAGGGCCAGCATCCGCTGAACGCGCTGCTGGGCATCGCGCTGGTCGTGCTGCTGGTCTGGTTCGCCATGCGTGGCCACACCTCGACCTTCGTCCTGCTGGTCGTGCTGTCGCTGGCGCTGGGCTTCCTGCTGATCCTGCCGATCGGCGGCGCCGACATGCCGGTCGTGGTGTCGATGCTCAATTCCTATTCGGGATGGGCGGCGGCCGGCATCGGCTTCACCCTGGGCAACACGGCGCTGATCGTGACCGGCGCGCTGGTCGGCTCCTCGGGCGCGATCCTGAGCTACATCATGTGCAAGGGCATGAACCGTTCGATCTTCAACGTGATCCTGGGCGGCTTCGGCACCGACAGCGCGGCGGCCGGCGGGCCGGCGGTGAAGAACGACAAGCCGGTCAAGGCCGGCTCGGCCGAGGACGCGGCCTTCCTGATGAAGAACGCCCAGTCGGTCATCATCGTCCCGGGCTACGGCATGGCGGTGGCGCAGGCCCAGCACGCGCTGCGCGAGATGGCCGACCTCCTGAAGAAGGAGGGCGTGCAGGTGCGCTACGCCATCCATCCGGTGGCCGGCCGCATGCCCGGCCACATGAACGTGCTGCTGGCCGAGGCCAACGTGCCCTACGACGAGGTCTTCGAGCTCGACGACATCAACCGCGACTTCGCCTCGACCGACGTGGCCTTCGTGATCGGCGCCAACGACGTCACCAACCCGGCCGCCAAGACCGACCCCAAGAGCGCGATCTACGGCATGCCGATCCTCGACGTCGAGAAGGCGCAGACCGTGCTGTTCGTGAAGCGCGGCATGTCGTCGGGCTATGCCGGCGTCGACAACGAACTGTTCTTCCGCGACAACACGATGATGCTCTTCGCCGACGCCAAGGTGATGTGCGAGAACATCGTGAAGTCGCTCGAGGGCTCCTCGCATTAGCGAACCGGCGCAAGCCGAGGCAACGCCGGGGGAAGGGGCCAGGCCTTCCCCGTCCGAGACAATCACCATTCATCAGAAGATGCCGTTCGGCTCGCGGTTCGTGAGCGGGACGATCGCCATCGCGATGGCCATCGGGTTCGCGGCACTTGGCTGGTGGCTGTGGCATTCGTTCGTCCCGACGCACCCGGCGGCGGCCCACTTATACGGCTTCATTGTCGTCGCGACTGGTGCGTTGGGTCTTTGTCTCGCCGTCAGGAATCTGATCCGGCCGGTGCCTTTTGCGATCCAGATCTCCGACAAGGGGATCACGGCCTACCGGGGGCGCTCTCCCGATTTCATCCTGTGGTCCGATATCAAAGGGGCCCATGCCGCGGTCGAGAGCAGTCAACGGGTAAGCGTGCCGATCGTCGCTTTGGAACTGGTCGATCCTCGATCCTTCTATGCCCGGCTGGATGCCGACAAGCCACGTTGGCTCGGTCCAGATACGGGACTGCGCCCCAAATACTACGCGCTCGCGTCCACCGGACTCGACATGGAGCCGGAGCAGATGCTCCTGGCCGTCAACGAGGCGATCCGCCGGTGGGGGACGGCCGATCCCGATCCGTCGCCCGAAGCGAACTTTCAAGCTCTGTTTACGCGCTTGCCGGGGCGAGCGCCGTTCGCGATAGGCTTGGTACTCTTCGTTGCCCTTTTTGCCGCACCCTTCGCCCTTCTCAGTCCGCCGCGCTGGGTCGAAGCGGCTGAGAATTGCGAAGTGCGCAATCGGTACGGCGGTCGGGAGTGGAGACGCGCGAAAACGACGACCGTCACCTGGACGGGACCGTGCGTCGATGGCCGCGCTCAAGGTTTGGGTGTCCTCGAATGGTTTCGCGATGGCGTTTTGACTGTGCGCTATTCGGGGCAAATGGAAGGAGGCCGGATCACGGGGCGCGGGGAGTTGACCGAAAGCCAAATTCGCTACGAAGGCACGTGGAAGGACGGCGACCTGCGCGAAGGAGTCGCGATGTATCCCGACGGCCGGCGATACGGCGGCAAGTGGGACAGCGGAGACTGGACGAGAGGTGTACTGACGGCGCCAGGCGGCTACCGCCTGGAAGACCACTGGTATCGAGGGCAACTTACGCGCAAGGGCGTCGCTCGCGGACCTCAGGGGCAGTACGAAGGCAATTGGACCAATGGTGTTCCTGAAGGCACGGGCGTTTTCGTGACAAGCGATGGCCGGCGGTTTGAAGGACAGTGGCGTGATGGTCGGCCCGTCGATCCGGAGGTAGCTCGCCTCCAGGAGAAGGAAAAATGGGATTGCCTGTGGGATAGCGCCTCAAGGCGATTCGGAGACCGCTCTAGCGGTGTCGGAACGGCGAGATGTCGAAACCGGTGATCTCCGCAACACCGGCAGAGGAACCTCGGCCCGACCCGACCGAACCGATCGCTGTTCGCCAGAAGGCGATGCTCGGTTGGAAGGGAATCGCCACAGCCTTCGTGATTGCAGGCTTCGGTGCCCTCTTGTGGTGGTCTACCGTCTCGACGGATCCGCTCGGCGCGTATGCCTACGGCGCGATTTTCATCGGCGGCGCGGCACTCGGACTCTGGAATGGGATAAAGGATGCGATCCGGCGCCCGATCGTCCTCGTGATTTCCAGCGAAGGGATCACGGTGTTTGGCAGGGATTCGACGGACCTCGTGCGGTGGTCCGATATCAGGGGGGCGCATACCGCCACCATGGGGAGCGGGCGGGTAAGCTTCGAGATCGTGGCGCTGCAACTCGTCGATCCACGCTCCTTCTATGCTCGCCTCGAGAGCAGTAAGCGTCGGTGGCTCAGGCGCGATGCTGGGACACACCTCACCTATTATCCGATCTTTTCCGGCGAACTGGACATCGTGCGACTGAAACTGCTCGAGCTTGTCGATGACGGGATCCGTAGATGGGGGACAGCCAATCCCGATCCGCGGCCAGAGAGGAGCTATTGGCTCGTCTTCGACCGGTCGCCACTCCGGGTGCCCTCCGCCGTGGCAGTGATCCTGATCGTCGCCCTGTTGACGGCGCCCTTTGTCCTCCTGGCGGCGCCACGCTGGGTCGACGCGGGCAATCAGTGCGACGTGCGCAATCCGTACAGCGGCAAGCAATGGAGGAGAGCCAAGCTGACCGCCACTTGGTCGGGCCCTTGCGTCGATGGTCGCGCTCAAGGTTTGGGTGTCCTGGAATGGTTCAGCGACGGGAGGTTGAGCGTGCGCTTCTCGGGGCAGATGGAGAAGGGCCGGGTAACTGGACGCGGAGAGTGGACCGAGAACGGGGTCCGCTACGACGGCGTGTGGAACGATGGCGAGCTGCGGGAAGGTGTTGCGACCTATCCCGATGGTCGGCGATACAGCGGCAGATGGGACAGGGGACGCTGGATCAGGGGCGTGCTGACGGCGCCAGGTGGGTACCGTCTGGAAGAGCGCTGGTACGAAGGGCAACTCACGGGCAAAGGCATCGCGCGGGGACCGCATGGCCAGTACGAGGGTAACTGGACCGAGGGGGTGCCTGAAGGGAGCGGTGTTTTCGTAACTCACGATGGCCGCCGCTTCGAGGGAAAGTGGCGTCACGGCAAACCCGTCGATCCCGAAGTGGCTCGTCTCCAGGCTCAGGAAAAATGGGAATGCCTGTGGGATGCCGCATCGAGGCGATTCGGCGACGGGTTCGCCTATGTCGGGACGGCGAGATGTCGAAACCGGTGATCGCCGCACCCCCCGGAGAGGGAGCCCGGCGCGATCCGAGCGAGCCGGTCGTCATTCGCCGCAAGGCGAGCGTCGGATGGAAGGTAGCCGGTGCCGGCGTCTTCTTTGGGGGCCTTGGCTGCATCCTCTGGTCGACTTCAGTGGCGACCCATCCGATCGCGGCTTACGTTTATGGCGCGATGCTCATCGCCATCGCGATATTCGGCCTCTGGCATGGGATGGAAGTGGCGATTTGGCGACCGGGTGCCGTCGTGGTGTCCAGGGAAGGGGTCAAGGTCCTTCGCGGGCGCGCGCTGCACCTTATCCAATGGTCCGATATCAAGGGCGCTCATGCCGCTACCATCGGGGGTGACGAGAGCGTCGCGTTGCAGCTTGTCGATCCGCAATCGTTTCATGCCCGCTTCTATGGCAATAAGGGGCTCCGGGTTTCGCCAGGTTCCAGCAAGTGCCCGAACTGGTATCCGATCTACTCCGACGATCTGCATGTTTCGCGGCCGAACCTGATCGAGCTTCTCAACGACGGGATTCGACGGTGGGGGACCTACGATCCGGAATTGCGACCGCAAACGAGCTATGGGGTCTTCTCCCATTGGTCGCCGGTCCCCGTGCTTCTGATCGTCGTTGGATTGATCCTGTTTGTTGCTGTTTTCACGATGCCTTTCTTCCTGGGGCCGCCGCGTTGGGTCGAGGCCGCCGATCAATGCGAAGTGCGCAATCCGTATGCGGGCAATTGGTGGCCGAGAAGGAATTCTGGCAGTCCGTGGAGACGGATGCATGCGGTTTGGACGGGGCCCTGTGTCGACGGGCGTGCCGAAGGCTACGGCACTCTCGAGTGGTTCCGTGATGGAAAGAGGGTTGTTCGCTATTCGGGGCGAATGGAGGGTGGGCGAATCACGGGGCGCGGCGAGCGTACGGAATACGGGACCACATGGGGACTGGGCCAGCTTATAAAATACGAGATCCGATACGACGGCCTTTGGAAGGACGGCGTCTTGCTGGAGGGGATGGTGACATTTCCTGACGAGCGGCAGTACCGGGGAACCTGGAAGCTGGGCGAGTGGGCCAACGGGATGCTGACGATGCCGGGTGGTTGGCAGTGGGAGGGGCAGTGGCGCGCGGGCAGGCTGACGGGCGACGGGAGCGCAAAGGGGCGGCAGGGTGAGTTCAAGGGCAACTGGATCGACGGGGTTCCGCAGGGGGCGGGTGTGTTCGTGACGCGTGATGGTCGGCGGTTCGAAGGTACGTGGGAGGACGGCAAACCGGTCGACCCGGAGATGGCGCGCCTGCAGGAGCAAGAGCGTTGGGATTGTCTCTGGACGGTTCTTCCCGGACGATACGATACCCCCATCAGGACCGAGCCGTGGGAATGTCGGATTCGATGAGTGTCAGGAAATCGGCCTATCGCGCCGTCATCTTCGATATCGGCGGCGCGGTCGATCTCGAATTCGCCTGGGAGATGGCGCTCGACGGCGCCATCGCCTCGGCCTGCGGGATGGAAGGCATCCGCGTCGATCCCGCGATGGTCGAGGAGGCGTCCGAGCAGGCGGTGGCTGCCTTCGCGCCCGATGTCACGCTTCACATGATCGAGACGCTCTGTGGCGGCGAGCCCGCGACGGTGACGCGTGTGACGCGGCGGGTCGAGGCCATGACGGGGCAGCTCGATGCCTTCCAACTTCGGCCTGGCATCGAGGACCTGCTGAATCGCCTGAAGGCACGCGGACTCGTACTCGAAGCACGCGAGCCGCGCTGGGAGCGCCTGGAGCGGGCAGGGATCGCGGAACTGCTCACGGGCGATCACGACGTCCCGCCGGCCGAATGCATCCTGGTCGGCGACCGGATCGATGCCGACATCACGCCCGCCAAGGCGGCCGGCATGAGGACCATTCAGTTCCGATCGGGGCGCTGGCGTCGTCAACGTCCGCGCTCGGCGGCCGAAACACCCGATGCCGTCGTGACCGATGTCGCCGAACTCGAGGTCGCTCTCATGGAGTTGCTCGGACAATGATGCGTCGGGCCATCGCCCTCGTCGCCAGCGTTATGTGGTGCTCGCAAGCTGCGGCCCAGCCCGCGGCTCAGGAGATGATGGGCACTTGGGCCAAGGACGGGAAATGTTCGGTCCCGTCGCAGCGGCTGGTCGTGACGCCGACGACGGTGACGATGGGCGAAGGCCGACCCGCCGAGATCGCCTTCTACACTCACGAAGTGAGTGGCCGGCAGACGCTGCGCTGGAAGGCCCAGGGTGAAGTGGCGCACATCCAGTATATCGAGCCGCCACACGACACCTTGGCCTTCTATGGATTGGGCTGGGGCATGGGAGGGCCGACGGCAATCTATCGGCGCTGCCCGTAGCGACTGCCCAAACAAAAACCCCCGGGGATGCCGGGGGTTGTCGTCTCGTGCGAGGAGGGGAGGACTAGTAGCCCTCGCGCTCCATGCGCTTGCGCATCAGCTTGCGGGTGCGGCGGATGGCCTCGGCGCGCTCACGGGCGCGGCGCTCGGACGGCTTCTCGTAGTTGCGGCGGAGCTTCATCTCGCGGAAGATGCCCTCGCGCTGCATCTTCTTCTTCAGGACGCGCAGCGCCTGATCGACGTTGTTTTCACGAACGAGAACCTGCACTTCGATCGCTTCCTTCCAATGCGGCTTGGCCCACGAATGTCCCGGGGCCTGAATTCCAGAGGCCGGGTAGGTATCACAGGCGGATACCCTTGGGAACCCCCCGATTGGGGCCTATATTCCACAGATGACCGAGCAAAATACCCCGAATTCACCGGAAATCGACCCCGACGCCGCCTTGCGGGACCGGCTGGCGGACGAGTTCATGGCCGAAGCGGCCTTCGATGGCTGGACGCGGGCCGCCCTGGCCGCCAGTGGCCGGGCGCTCGACCTGCCGGCGGGCGAGGCCGACCGGCTGTTCCCGGGCGGGCCGCTCCAGGCGCTGACCTATGTCAGCGAGCGCGCCGACCAGCGTACCGTCGAGGACATGGAGAAGGAAGGAATCACGACCCTCAAGATCCGCGATCGGATCAAGGGCGCCGTCCGCATCCGGCTGGAGCGGCATGCCGGTCCGCGCGAAGCGGCGCGGCGGGCGCTGTCGACGCTGTCCCTTCCGCTCAATGCCGGGCTGGCGCTGAAGCTGCTCTACAGGACGGTCGACGCCATGTGGTACGCGGCCGGCGACACCAGCACCGACTTCAATTTCTACACCAAGCGCGCCACTCTGGCGGGCGTCTATTCCTCGACGCTGCTCTACTGGCTGAACGACCGGTCGCCCGGCGCAGAGGCCACCTGGGCCTTCCTCGACCGCCGCATCGACGACGTGATGAAGTTCGAGAAGCTGAAGGGCCAGGTCAAGTCGTGGACGGGCCCGAAGCGTCCGGGCGCGCGGCCGGCAGCACGTAGGTGACGTGGCCCATCTTGCGGCCGGGGCGGGCCTCCGCCTTGCCGTACAGATGCAGCCGCGCCGTCGGCTCCGCCAGGTAGCGCTGCCAGTCGTCGGCCTCGTCGCCGATCAGGTTCTCCATGCGCGACGGCGCCAGCACCTCGACCGAGCCCAGCGGCAGCCCGCAGATGGTGCGCACGAGCTGCTCGAACTGGCTGGTGGCGCAGGCGTCCATCGTCCAGTGACCCGAATTGTGCGGCCGCGGCGCCATCTCGTTGGCCAGCACCCGCCCGTCCTTCGTCACGAACATCTCCAGCGCCACCAGACCGACCAGATCGAGGCCCTGGGCGAGTTGGACGCCGAAGCGCTCCGCGGTCGCCAGGGTCTTTGCCGGCAGTCCAGAGGGGACCTTCGTCGTGCGCAGGATACCGTCGCGATGGCCGTTGATGCCGATGGGGAAGCAGCGCGTGGCGCCGTCCTGTCCACGGGCGACGATGGCCGAGACCTCGCACTCGAAATCGACCATCGCCTCGAGGATGCACTCGCGTCGGCCAAGCCTGGCCCAGGCGGCTGAGAGTTCGGCCCGGTCGGCGACGCGGGCCTGGCCCTTGCCGTCATAGCCCTCGGTGCAGGTCTTCAGGATGCCGGGCAGGGCAGTGGCCGCCGCAACGTCGGCCTCGGAGCGGATCGGCTGATAGTTGGCCGTGCCGATGCCCAGCTTGCGCAGGAAGTCCTTCTCGCGGAGCCGGTGCTGGGCGAAGTGGATCGGCTTCACGCCCGGCCGCACCGGCTTCAGCTTCTCGCATTCCAGGACGGCGCCCTCGGGCACGTTCTCGAATTCGTAGGTGACGACGTCCACCTGGGCGGCGAAGCGGGCGAGGGCCTCAGCGTCGTCATAGGCTCCGCGGACATGCCCGGCGCAGACCTGGGCGGCCACCGGATGGTCGTCAGGGGCGTAGACGATGCAGGGGTAGCCCAGGCGTGCGGCGGCCAGGGCGGTCATGCGGCCCAACTGGCCGCCGCCCAGGATGCCGATGGTCGATCCCGGCGGCAGAGGTCGGGAGGCCGGCATCAGCGGTGGGCCGGGGCGTCGTCGGTCGGGATCTTGGCGACGGCCAGCGATTGGCGGGTGCGCCAGGCTTCCAGCGACGCCATAATCTTGGCGTCGCCAAGACCAACGATGGAGGCCGCAAGAAGGGCGGCATTGATCGATCCGGCGCGTCCAATGGCCAAGGTGCCGACGGGAATGCCGGCCGGCATCTGGACAATGGAAAGAAGACTGTCCTGACCCTTGAGGGCGGCGCTTTCGACCGGAACGCCGAGGACGGGCAGCGGTGTCATTGCGGCGGTCATGCCGGGCAGGTGGGCCGCACCCCCGGCACCGGCGATGATGACCTTCAGGCCGCGTCCTTTTGCGCCCGACGCGTAATCCATCATCCGCTTCGGTGTCCGGTGCGCGGAAATGATGCGCGCCTCGAAGGGGACGCCGAGCGCCTCCAGAGTCTCCGTGGCATGCCGCATGGTCGACCAGTCGGACTGGCTGCCCATGATGACGCCGACCACCGGCTTGGCGGCCGGGCGCTTGCTGGTTTTCTTGGCCATGACTCTTCTCAGGCGATGATATCGGGAATGAGCTGGCTTTCCAGCCGCAGTATCTGGTCCTTCAGACCGAGCTTGCGCTTCTTCAGGCGCTGGAGCTGGAGCTGGTCGAAGGGCGGCTTCTCGATCAGGCGATCGATCACCTCGTCGAGGTCGCGATGCTCGCTCTTCAGGGCCTCAAGTTTGGCCTTGATGGTCTGGGCGTCCGGCGGGTCCGACGACGTCAGGTCATTCATGCGGGGCGCACTCGTCCAGGCAGCTAGCCACGTCGCTCCCGGCCGTGTACCCCGGAGCCCATCCAAAGGAAAGTGCCCAAAGTTTCCCAGCAAGACAAGCGGCGAGCCTACGTGTCGGATTTCCTCCCCCATCCATTCTGGAACTTCTCGCTCGAACTCTATGCCGGCGAGGGCGTGGCCGAGGCCTGCCTCGACCTGCAGGAGCGGCGCGGCTGCGACGTCAACATCCTGCTGTTCTGCTGCTGGCTGGGGGCTTCGGGCCGGCCGACCCTGAGCGCCGAGCGGTTGCGCGCCATCCTGGCCGCCAGCGATGCCTGGCAATCCGAGGTCGTCAGGCCGCTGCGTGAGATGCGTCGCCGACTGAAGGACAAGGTCTGGCCTGGCGCCTTGCCTGAAACCGTCGATGCCGTCCGCCGTCGGGTCGCCGATGCGGAGCTGGCGGCCGAGCATGCCGAGCAGCTCAAGCTGGCGAGCCTGCATTCACCGCCCGCCGACCGGGAGCGCTCGCTGGAGAAACGGCTGCAGGCGGCGGTCGGCAATCTCGGCGTCTATGCGGTGTGCCTGGGCGTGAAACCGGACGAGGCAGATCGCCGGTCCGTGGCCGCCTTGATGCGCGCGACGTTTCCCGTGTTCGCGCCGGCGGAAGTCGCGGAGGCCGTCGGCCTCGCGGCTTGAACCAATGGTTCAACACTGCCGTCGGGTTATTCACATTCTTCGGGTGACCGTTCGTTTACGGGTTGATTAGACGTGACTCGACCCAATGTCAGAGTCAGACTTCCATCGTCCCGTTAACAAACTCGGAGGTATCCGACTATGAGCACCGTGGACCACATCGAAGCTCTCAAGACCAAGCACGCGACTCTCGAGCAGGCGATCCATCAAGAGACGACGAGGCCGCTTCCCAACGACGACGCGCTCTGCAGCCTCAAGAAGCGCAAGCTCCTGATCAAGGACGAGATCGTCCGGCTCACCGAGCCAACCTCCCACTAGTCCTCAGGCGACGCCCGCCCACCGGGCCAGCGCCACGGCGCCGACAGCGCCGAACAGGCCGGCGGTGAACCCGCCGACCGTTCGGGTCAGGACGGCGCCGACCACCGCGCCGACGATGAAGGCGCCGCCGCTCTGCGTGAGCGGAACGACGGCCGCCGAGACCAGAACCGCGCCGGGCGCGTGGTCGAGCAGCGCGTTCACGAAGCGGTGGCGGCCGAGCCAGCGCATGGCGATAAAGCCACCGCCCTTGGCAGCCATGGCGGCGAGCGCCATTACGAAGATCGCGACGAGATTCTCAGGACTGGCGGACATGGCCGCTCCTGAGGTCTCTCAGCGCGCCGAAAACGCCGCCCGCGAGTCCACCGATCACGATGTACCAGTTGCCACCAATCGCCCACTTGGCGGCGAGCGCCGCTACAATCGCCACCGCCCAGGGAGCGATGTCCCGCTTGCCACGGAACAGGATGGTGGCCACCACGACGAATACCGCGACGCCCACGAAATCGAGGCCCAGTCGTCGCGCCATGGTGGGATCGGACAGGATTCCGCCGGCCGCGAGATGACCGGCCAATGTCGACCCCGACCAGATCCAGGCCATGACGAAGCCGCCGCCCAGGAACTTGCCGAGATCGCCGTGGCCGCGGCGATACTCCGCGATGTTGACGGCCCAGTTCTGATCGACCGTCACGTACCAGACGGGCGGCTGTAGCCACCAGGGCAGGTGGGGCAGATGCGGCTGCAGCGCCGCGCCCATGACGAAGTAACGGAGATTGGCCACGAACACCGACACGGCCAGCGCCATCAGCGGCAGCGGCTGGGCCCAGATGTCGAGCGCCACCATCTGGCTGGTGCCGGCCATCACGGTGAAGCTCATCAAGGTCGTCTCGAAGGCGCTGAGGCCCTTCTGGGCGGCGGCGACGCCGAAGCCGATGCCGAACGGAAGGGACGCCAGGCCGGGCAGGATCATTCGCAAGGCGCCGGCCTGGAAACTGCGCCACGTCACGCGCGCGGAAAGGGACACTGAAGCTACCGGATGAAGAGGAACGGCCCGCACTCTAGGGGAGCCGCCACGGTGCCGGAACCGAGTTTACCTCAGCCGTCCATTAGGCGGGTCAGTTTATCTTGCAGGTTGACCGACCAGGTCACGGGTGCGCCGTAGGCATTGCGGGATTGGCCACTGCAGATCGCTACGTTGTCGGCGCCGCGCTGGCAGACGAGCTGGTCGGCGAACCAGCGCGAGCCGTCGTTGCAGGTCGAATCGGAATCCCGCAGCCGCAGTACCGGGCCCTCGAACCGCGCCTGGGCACGCGTGCGGCAGGCGGTGCGGCCGCGGCGCCATTCGAGCTGGCCCGCGCCGCTGGCATCGAAGCAGTAGGACGAGCGGCCGGGCTCCAGCTGCAGCGCTTCGTGGCGGAACGGATCGGTACGCCAGCAACCCTGCATGAAGGAATAGTCGTTGGTCGGCGCATTGGGCAGGCGCAGGCGATTGTCGGCCGGATTGCGCGGCTGCGGAGGGGGCGCGGGCGCTGGTTTCGGCGGTGCCACCTTCGGCGGTGCCGGGGCGGGAGCGGGCGGCGGCGGCGGCGCGACCGCGACCTGGGGCGGCTTGGGCGGTTCGGGCGGCTTGCAGTCGGCGATCCGCCGCTTCAGTTCCGCTTCGGCCAGGCCAAGCTCGACCTTCAGCGCGCGCGCGCGCGACTGCTCGGCGGAGAAGGCGGCCTTCAGCGCCGGCACTGTGTCGGGCGGTGCCTCGGGCGCCGGCGGTGCAGGCGGCCCTTCGCGCGTCACAAGGGCGACATCGGGCGGGACGGGCAGCAGGCCGCGCAGCAGCCACGCGCCCGCCAGAAGAAGCAGGAGGAGCGGCAGGGCAGCGGCGAGCGTGCGCCACCAGGGCACCCCGGCCGCCGGGATGACGGCGGGCAGGGCGGACACCGGCGTCCTCTGGGCCGCTTCCAGCACCGGCCGGCGTTGCAGCGGCTGCACACTGGCCACGCGGGCGTCGGGCACCCGGGGCAGGGCGAGCGGCAGCAGCGCACTGGCCGCTTCCTTCTCGTAGCCCCAGGCGACAATGACGGGCCGGTCGCCGACCAGGAAGACGAAGGCGGGTGAGGGCGCGCGCGCCGCGAGTTTCAACGACAGGCCGACGACGCCGGTCTCTTCCTTGGGGCCATGGCCGGCGAGCAGGTCGCCCAGCCTGCGGATCTCCGCCAGCGTTCGTTCGATTCCCGCCAGCACGGCGTCACGCTCGGCGGGCGGGAGGTCGGTAACGGCGCGGACCGGACCGGACCAGCCGGCGTACCAGTCGATGCCCTGGTCGTTCTCATGGAGCTGTGGATCGGCCAGCAGGTCGGCGGCTTCGTCGCCCAGCCGGCGGCGCACGACACGGCGCAATTGCGGCGCGGCGTTGTGCAACGGCTCGCCGCGCACGCCCAGGGGGCGTACGCCGCTGCGGGTCGTCACGATGAGCGTTGCTTCGCCGGGCATGGGGTAGGGAACCTAGCCCGGCGATTATGGCGGCGCGATGGTTTGCGGTCGTTACGCCAGCGGCCGCGTCAGTTTGGCCACGTACCGCGCTAGGCGGCCTTCGCCCATTCGCGCAGGACGTACTTCTGCACCTTGCCGGTCGAGGTCATCGGCAGGTCGCGGAACACCACATGGCGCGGGCACTTGTAGCCGGCCAGGTTGGCGCGGCAGTGGGCGATGATGTCTTCGGCGCTGGCGGTGGCGCCGGGCTTCAGCATCACGAAGGCGCAAGGCGTCTCGCCCCATTTCTCGTCGGGCTTGGCGACCACGGCGGCGTTGGCGACATCAGGATGGGCGATGATCACGCCCTCGACCTCGATGGTCGAGATGTTCTCGCCGCCGGAGATGATGATGTCCTTGGAACGGTCGCGCAGCTCGATATAGCCGTCTTCGTGCATCACGCCGAGATCGCCGGAATGGAACCAGCCGCCCGCGAAGGCGTCGCGCGTCGCCGTCGGGTTCTTGAGATAGCCCTTCATGGTGATGTTGCCGCGGAACATGACCTCGCCCATCGTGGCGCCGTCGTGCGGCACCTCCTTCATGGTCTTGGGATCCATCACCGTGACGCCGTCCTGGGCCGCGTAGCGCACGCCCTGGCGGGCCTTCAGCCGCGCGCGATCGTGGGCGGGCAGCGCATCCCATTCCTGGTGCCACGAGCAGATCGTGGCCGGGCCATAGACCTCGGTCAGGCCATAGACGTGGGTCACCCGGAAGTTCTGCTTTTCGAGCGCCTCGAGCACGGCGGCGGGGGGCGGGGAGGCCGCGGTCATGAACTCGACCTTGCGGCTAAGCGGCCGGCGCTCGGCTTCGGTCGCGCCGATGATGAGCTGCATGATGATCGGCGCGCCGCACATGTGGCTCACATCGTTGTCGGCCAGCGCGTCGAAGATCGGCTTGGCCGCGGGGCGGCGGAGGCACACCGAGGTGCCGGCCACCAGCGCCAGCGTCCACGGGAAGCACCAGCCGTTGCAGTGGAACATCGGCAGGGTCCAGAGATAGACCGGGTGCAGGCCGATCGGCCATTGCGTGGCGTTGCCGTAGGACGAGAGCGTTGCGCCGCGATGGCTGTAGACGACGCCCTTGGGATTGCCGGTCGTGCCCGACGTGTAGTTCAGAGTGATCGCGTTCCACTCGTCCGACGGATAGGACCAGGCGAAATCGGGATCGCCGTCGGCGATGAATTCCTCCCAGGTCGTGTCGCCGATCTGCGCACGGTCCTCGCATTCGGGATCGTCGATGTCGACGACCAGCGGCTGGGTCTTGGCGATCGCCAGCGCCTCGGTGACGACGCGATGATACTCGCGGTCGACCAGCAGCACCTTGGTCTCGCTATGGTCGATGATGAAGGCGACCATCGCCGCGTCGAGGCGGGTGTTGAGCGAATTGAGCACGCCGCCGGTCATCGGGACGCCGAAATGCGCCTCGTACATCTCGGGAATGTTGGGCGCCATGATCGCCACCGTGTCGCCGACTCCGATGCCGACCTTGACCAGCGCCGAGGCGAGGCGCCGGCAGCGTGCATAGGTCTCGGCCCAGGTCTGGCGGCGCTGGCCGTGGATCAACGCGACATGATCGGGATAGACGCTGGCGGTGCGCTCGATGAACTGCAGCGGGGTCAGCGCCGCATAATTCGCAGGCGTCCTGTCGAGGTCGCGCTCGTAGATGTTCTGCGCGGCGAGGGCGGTCTTGTGGGACACGGGGCGCGGCGCGGCGAGGCGGGTCACGGAGGTGCGGCTCTTGACCGAGCGACGCAGGCCGGGACGCCCGAGCGGCTTGGGAGCGGCGACCTTCCGGGATGCAGGGGCCTTCTTCGGGGCGACGGCCTTCTTTGGAGCGACAACCTTCTTGGGGGCGATGACCTTCTTCGGCGCTGGAGCCTTCCTGGGCGCGACCTTGGCGGCCGGCCGGACGATCTTCTTCGTCTTGGCGGCGACCTTGCGCTTGGCCGGCGCCTTCGACTTGCTACTGCCTTTTCCCGTCTTGCGCTTGGCCATGGTTCTTTCCGTTCGACTCCCTGTGCGGCGGCACTCTCTCACAGGGCGGCTCGCCTATTCCAGCTTGATATCCAGGTCTTTCAGCAGCTGCGCGAAATAGATCTGGTCTTCACGCACCTGCCGCGCGAAGTCGACGTTGGATTGATGTTCTACGTTCTGCGCCACCAGCAGCAATTTCTCCTTCATGTCCGGTAAGGCAGCCGCCTGCGCCGCCGCATCCGACAGGCGTTTCAGGATGGGCTCCGGTGTGCCCTTCGGCGCGAAGAGACCGAACCAGCTGCGGGCCCGGAAGCCCTTGAGATCGAGGCCGATCTCCGTCGCGGTGGGTGTGTTCGGCAGGTCGGGCAGGCGCGCCGGCTGATCGACGAAAGCGGCGAATACCTTGCCGGCCTTGGCGTAGGGCACGAAGGAGGGATCGAAGACCATCTGGATGCGGCCGTCGAACACGTCGCCGGTGGCATCCACGATGGTCTTGTAGGGCGAGTGCTGCATCTGGATGCCGGCGGCCCGCGTCAGCACTTCGCCGGTGAGATGGGTGATGGTGCCGAGGCCGGAGGAGCCGAACCAGTATTTGCCCGGGTTGGCTTTCGCCAGCGCCACGAACTCGACCCAGCTCCGGGCGCCCAGCGCATTGGTGAGGGTGACGACCAGGATCGGGGTCGAAAGGCGGGCGACGGCCACGAGGTCGTCCGGATTGTAGGGCACCTTCCGCGCGGCCGGCGTGATGGCCATGATCGCGGTCGGCGACAGCAGCAGCGTGTAGCCATCGGCCGGTGCCGTCGCGACCATCTGTGCGCCGACGCCGCCCGAAGCGCCGGGCTTGTCCTCCACGATGATCTGCTGGCCGAGCGATGCGCTCATCTTCTCGGCATAGAGGCGCGCCACCTGGTCGGCCGAGCCGCCCGGCCCGTAGGGCACGATCAGGCGGATCGGCTTGGCGGGCCAGTTCGTCGATTGAGCAAGCACACGCGTCGACGCCAGCGCGGCAAGCCCGCCCAGCGTCACCTCACGGCGACCGACCATCGTTCCCTCCCAGGAACACTTTGTTGCCGAGAGGATAGCGGGAAGCGGGGAGGGGCGACAGACCCGTTGGCGCGCCGCCTATTGGACCAGCGCGAAGGAGTCGAGGAACTGGCGGGTCGCGGGCTGGGTCTCGATGCCGGCCTTGCCGTCCACCACGAGCGAGAACAGGCGACCGCGCGCCCAGTAGGTGCGGGTGACGGCGACGTTGCCGTTGCCCTGGACGACCGTGTATTCGCGGCCCTCGACCCGGCCCAACTGCAGCTTCTTCTCGTCTCGGTAGGAGCCGCCGGCCGCCGCGCCGTCGCGGACCTTGGTCAGGATCACGTCGGCGGCGGCGCCTTTCGTGATGGCGGGCGGATAGTCGACATAGGAAGCGATGTAGGCGACCCGCGAGACGACCGAGGTCGCTTCCGTCATCGGCACGGTGTTTCCGTTGCCGATCGGCACCTGGACGATGGCGATCTTCGGCAGCGCCGGCAGGTCGACCCGGAAACGCCCGCCCTCGGGCTTGTATTCCATCCAGCCCTGGGCGCGGGCCCCCTCCGGCAGCAAGGCCGTCGCGCCGCCTGCCATCAGCAATGCCAGGAAATGTCTACGCATCGAAATTCTCCGCTCCCGCAGTTCAGCACAGGAATACGTCGACAAGGTTTGAGGGGACAGGCCATTTTATGCCAGTCGCGTCGTCGGCCCTGCGGTCTTGGGAACTCCAACTTTGTCTGAAGGCATCACATCATGTCGCTGAATGAGCCGGTTCCCCAACCGCCCCTCAAGCCGATCGTCGGCAACCTCACGGAACTGCAGGGCGGCTGCCCGATCCAGAGCCTGATGGCGCTCGCCCGCACCTACGGGCCGTTCTTCAAGCTCACGATCATGGATCACGACGTCCATGTCGCGAGTTCACAGGAGCTGGTCAACGAACTGTGCGACGAGACGCGGTTCGGCAAGCGTATCCAGGGGGCGTTGAAGGAGATCCGGGCGGTTGCCGGCGACGGGCTGTTCACCGCCTATGGCCACGAGCCCAACTGGGCCAAGGCGCATCGCATCCTGGTCCCGGCCTTCGGGCCGATCGCCATCCGCGGCATGTTCGACAGGATGCTCGACATCGCCGACCAGATGTTCGTGCGCTGGGAGCGGTTCGGCCCGAGCGCCGTCATCGAGGTCGCCGACAACATGACGCGGCTCACGCTCGACACGATCGCTCTCTGTGCCTTCGACTACCGCTTCAACAGCTTCTACCAGGACGACATGCATCCCTTCGTGTCCGCCATGGTGGGAACGCTGCAGGAAGCCTCGAACCGCGCGCGGCGGCCGAAGCTGCTGAGCAGCCTCATGCTGTCCAAGGCGCGCCAGTTCCAGGTCGACAAGGAGATGATGGACAAGGTCGCGCGCGACCTCATCGCCGAGCGCCGGCGCGATCCGAAGGGCAACGAGAAGAACGACCTGCTCAATCTGATGCTCAACGGCGTCGATCCCGTCACCAGCGAGAAGCTGAGCGACGAGAACATCGGCTATCAGATGATCACCTTCCTGATCGCCGGCCACGAGACCACGAGCGGGCTTCTGTCCTTCGCGACCTATCTGCTGCTCAAGAATCCCGACGTGCTGCAGAAGGCACGGGCCCTCGTCGACGAGGTGCTGGGCGAGGAGACACCGCGGGTCGAGCATCTCGCGCAGCTGCGCTACATCGAGCAGATCCTGATGGAGGCGCTGCGCATCTGGCCGACCGCCTCGGTGTTCTCCGTCAGCCCGCACAAGGACACGGTGCTGGCCGGCAAGTACCCGCTCACGACCAAGGACATCGTGATGGTCCTGGAGCCGATGCTGCATCGCGACCCCAAGGTCTGGGGCGACGACGTGGAGGCCTTCAGGCCCGAGCGCTTCGCGCCCGAGAATGCCAGCCAGTTGCCGCCGAATGCCTGGAAGCCCTTTGGCAATGGCGCGCGGGCCTGCATCGGCCGGCCCTTTGCCATGCAGGAAGCCCAGCTCGTGCTCATCCTGATGCTGCAGCGCTTCGATTTCGTGCTCGACGATCCGTCCTACACGCTGAAGATCCATGAGACGCTGACGCTCAAGCCCGAGGGGCTGCGCATCCGTGCGCGGGCGCGCCGGACGGGGACCTCGCTGCGGCGCAGTGCCGTGCCATCGACGCCGCAGAAGGCGCTGACGCCGCAGCCCGCACACCGCCCCGCCTCGGATGCGGCTGCCACGCCGCTGCTGATCCTCTATGGCAGCAATACCGGCTCGTCGGAGGCCTTCGCCAACCGCATCGCCGACGAGGCGCCGGCCAATGGCTTCGCGCCGACCGTGGCGGCGATGGACGACTATGCAGCCAACCTGCCGCGCGAGGGCGCGATCGTCGTGGTCACGGCGTCCTACGAAGGCCAGCCGCCCGACAATGCCCGCCAGTTCGTCTCCGCTGTCGAAGCCCTGCAGGAGGGCGCGCTGACCGGCGCGCGCTTCGCGGTGTTCGGCTGCGGCAATCGGCAATGGGCGCGCACCTATCAGGCGATCCCCAAGCGGGTCGATGCCGCTCTCGCCCGGGCCGGCGCCAGGCGGCTCGCCGAGCGCGGCGAGACAGATTCCGG
Source organism: Reyranella sp. (assembly GCF_965279625.1). GTDB lineage: Bacteria > Pseudomonadota > Alphaproteobacteria > Reyranellales > Reyranellaceae > Reyranella. The sequence continues at coordinate 1,054,897 of NZ_OZ257251.1, read as the reverse complement.
TGGCGACTTCTTCGGCGCCTTCGACGAATGGTGGGCGGGCTTCCTGCCGCGGCTGCGCGAGGCGCTGGGCAAGGACGCCGCCGCCGCGCCGGCGGCATCCGGTCTGCAGGTCGAGTACGTCAAGGACGGTCGCGAGGGCGCGTTGCGGCTGGGCGATCTGCAACGCGGCAGCGTGGTCGAGAACCGCGAACTGGTGGACATGAGTGCGCCCAACGCGCGCTCGAAGCGGCATCTAGAATTCTCGCTGCCGGGCGGGATGACGTATCGGGCGGGCGACTATCTGGCCGTTCTGGCGACGAACCCGCAGGAGCTGGTCGATCGCGTGCTGCGTCGCTTCGGTCTGGCGCGCGACACCCTCGTCGTCCTTCGGCGTGATGGCGCGGCCAGCCTGCCGATCGGCCGTACGGTCAGCTGCGGCGAGCTGCTCTCCAACTACGTGGAACTGGCGCAGCCCGCGACTCGCGCCCAGGTGGCCGCGCTTGCCGCGGCAACGCCCTGTCCGCCCGAGCAGGCCGAGCTTGAGGCCATGGCGGGCGAGGCTTACGCCACATCGGTGCTCAAGCCGCGGTGCAGCGTCCTCGATCTGCTCGACCGCTTCCAGTCTTGTGCGCTGGGCTTCGGTCCTTATCTCGACATGCTACCGCCCATGCGGGCGCGGCAGTACTCGATCTCCTCGTCGCCGCTGTGGAAGCCCGATCATGTCACTCTGACCGTCGCCGTGGTCGACGCGCCGGCCTATTCGGGAACCGGCACCTTCCGCGGCGTGGCCTCGTCCTACCTGGCGCATCTGCAGCCGGGCGACCGCATCTCGCTCGCGGTGCGTCCGTCAAATGCCCGTTTCCATCCGCCGGCCGATCCCCGGACTCCGCTCATTATGATCTGCGCCGGCTCGGGCATCGCGCCGTTCCGCGGCTTCCTGCAGGAGCGCGCCGCGCAGAAGGAAGGCGGCCAGGACGTCGGGCCGGCCTTGCTGTTCTTCGGCACCAACCATGCCCACGTCGACTATCTCTATCGCGACGAACTCGAGCGCTGGGAGGCGGCGGGCGTCGTCACGGTGCTGCCTGCCTTTTCGCTGCAGCCGCGCGGCGAGATTTCATTCGTGCAGCATCGGGTCTGGGAAGAGCGCGCCCGCATCGTGGAACTGTTCCAGCGGGGCGGCAGCGTCTTCGTCTGCGGCGACGGGCAGCACATGGCGCCGGGCGTCCGCGAAACGCTGGTGCGAATCTATCGCGAGGCATCGGGCGTCAGCGAGGCCGACGCGCAGAAGTGGGTGGAGGCCGTCGAGCACGAGCACGGGCGCTACGTTTCCGACGTCTTCGCCTGAGCCCCGGCGGGGCAGGGCTATCGCATATGGCCTGGAGGGGCCGGAATCGTTGGCGTTCCCAAGAAGGTGAAAGGTCCCTCACTTCGTTCGGGATGACAATTTTGTTGGGATTTGGCGCAGTGCGCTGATCAAACAAGCGCTGTCATCCCGAACGTCGTGAGGGACCTTTACCTCACATGCGATGGCCCCTCCCTGAGAGTCGGGCGCACATAACCACATTGCGACAGGCCGGGGCCGGGGCTAAGCCAGGGACGGAAACGCAAAGGATGCCGGTCATGGCTGTTGGCGACAAATATCGTGCGCTGCATGCGCGGTCGCTCCAGGATCCCGAGGGATTCTGGGCCGAGCAGGCGGCGGCGATCGACTGGACGAAGCGCTGGGACAAGGTGCTCGACGCGACGAAGCCGCCTTTCTATCGCTGGTTCGAGGGCGGCGAGCTCAACGCCTGCCACAATGCGCTCGACCGCCATGTCGACGGTGCCAGTGGGACAAATAGGGCCGAGCAGGCGGCGCTGATCTACGATTCGCCGCTCACCAATACCAAGAAGACCTTCACCTATCGCGAGTTGCGCGACCAGGTGGCGCGCATCGCCGGGATGATCGCGGCGCAGGGCGTGGGCAAGGGCGATCGCGTCATCCTCTACATGCCGATGATCCCCGAAGCGGTGATGGCGATGCTCGCCTGCGCGCGGCTGGGCGCGATCCATTCGGTGGTGTTCGGCGGCTTCGCGGCCAAGGAACTGTCGAGCCGCATCGACGACTGCGCGCCGAAGCTGATCCTTACCGCGTCGTGCGGCATCGAGCCGTCGCGCATCGTTCATTACAAGCCGCTGGTCGACCAGGCGATCGAGCAGGCGACGCACAAGGTGCCGCGGGTCATCCTGCTGCAGCGGCCGCAATGTGCCGCGACGATGGTGCCCGGGCGCGACCTCGACTGGAACGAGGCGCTCGCCACCGCGCAGCCCGCTCCTTGCGTGCCGGTGAAGGCCACCGATCCACTCTACATCCTCTACACGTCGGGCACGACCGGGCAGCCGAAGGGCGTGGTGCGCGACACCGGCGGCTACTGCGTGGCGCTCGCCTGGTCGATGAAGAACCTCTACGGCGTCGAGCCGGGTGAAGTGTACTGGTGCGCCTCGGACGTGGGCTGGGTCGTGGGCCACAGCTACATCGTCTACGGGCCGCTGATCCACGGCGCGACCTCTATCCTCTACGAGGGCAAGCCGGTCGGCACGCCCGACGCCGGCGCCTTCTGGCGCGTGATCTCCGAGCACAAGGCGATGGCGCTGTTCACCGCGCCGACGGCCTTCCGCGCGATCAAGCGCGAGGATCCCGACGGCAAGCTTCTCGGGCAGTACGACCTCTCGAACTTCCGCACCTTGTTCCTGGCGGGCGAGCGCGGCGATCCGCCGACCGTCGAATGGGCGCAGAAGCTCTTAGGCGTGCCGGTGGTCGATCACTGGTGGCAGACCGAGACCGGCTGGGCGATCTGCGGCAACTTCCAGGGCCTCGACCCGATGCCGGTGAAGCTCGGCTCGACCTCGGTGCCGTCGCCGGGCTGGCATCTCGACGTGCTCGACGAGAACGGCCATCCGATGAAGCCGGGCGAAGTCGGCGCACTGGCCGGCAAGCTGCCCTTGCCGCCGGGAACCTTCCCGACGCTGTGGAACGCCGACGAGCGCTACAAGCAGAGCTACATGAGCGAGTTCCCCGGCTACTACAAAACCGGCGATGCCGGCTTCATCGACCCGGACGGCTACGTCTCGGTGATGACGCGCGTGGACGACGTGATCAACGTCGCCGGTCATCGCCTCTCGACCGGACAGATCGAGGAAGTGCTGGGCGCGCACAACGATGTCGCCGAATGCGCGGTGATCGGCATCGCCGACGATCTGAAGGGGCAGGTGCCGCTGGGCTTCCTGGTGCTGAAGGCCGGCGTCAACCGGCCGCCGCAAGAGATCACCGCTGAGGTCGTGCAGATGGTGCGCGACCGCATCGGTCCGGTCGCCTTCTTCAAGAGCGCGCTGGTCGTGCAGCGGCTGCCCAAGACTCGCTCGGGCAAGATCCTGCGCGGCACCATGCAGAAGATGGCCGACAGCCAGCCATGGACCCTGCCGGCCACGATCGAGGATCCGGTCGTGCTGGAAGAAATCAACGACGGCCTGAAGGGCGCGGGGTTCGCAAACAAATCATAGGAGCGCGCCACTCCAGTGGCGCTCATGAGTGAAGGGAAGATGCGCCACTGGAGTGGCGCGCTCCAAAGGCAAGAAGGACAGACGAATGACTCTCGATATCAACCGCCCCGATCTCACCGTTGGCGTCGTGGGAACCGGCGCCATGGGCCGCGGCATCGCCCAGGTCACCGCGCAGGGCGGCATGAAGGCGATCATGTATGACGCGGCCCCCGGTGGTGCGGCGAAGGCCAGGGCGGCGATCCTCGACACGCTCAAGGGTCTGGTCGCCAAGGGCCGTTTGACCGATGCCGACCTGGCGAAGGCCGACGACAATCTCGGCGTCGCCGAGAAGATCGAGGACCTGAAGGCCTGCCACGTCGTCGTCGAGGCGGTGTTCGAGAATCTCGAAGTGAAGCAGAAGCTGTTCGGCGAACTCGAGGCGGTGATCGCGCCCGACGCCATCCTGGCCTCCAACACCTCGTCGATCCGCATCGCCTCGATCGCGCGCGCGCTCAAGCATCGCGACCGCGTCTGCGGCATGCACTACTTCAATCCCGTGCCGCTGATGAAGCTGGTCGAGGTCATCCGCGCCGCCGACACCGCGCAGTGGGTGGTCGACGTCATGGTCGCGCTGGGCAAGCGCCAGACCCGCGTGCCGGTCGTCGTGGGCGACACGCCGGGCTTCCTGGTCAATCTCGGCGGCACCGCGATCGGCACCGAAGGCCTGCGCATCATGCAGGAGGGAAGGGCGACGCCGTCGCAGGTCGACGCCGTGATGCGCGATACCTGTGGCTTCCGCATGGGCCCGTTCGAGCTGATGGACCTAACCGGCATCGACGTGAACTTCCCGGCGCGCAAGATCATCTACGAGGGCTTCTTCCACGACCGGCGCATGACGCCGAGCCCCTATCACGAGAGCCTCTATGCGGCGGGCAAGCTCGGCCGCAAGACCGGCGGCGGCTGGTACGGCTACGACGAGAAGGGCGCGAAGATCGACGCCGGTGCCGATCATCCGACCTCGCACGTGCCGGCGTCGAGCGTCGTCATCATGGACACGCACAACACCAAGCTGATGGGCCTGGTGAGTGCCGACGGCGCCAAGATGCTGGCGGCCGACGACGGCAAGAGCCCGATCCTGGTGGCGCCGATCGGCAAGGACTGCACCACGACGGCGATCGAGCTGGGCCTCGACCCCAAGCGCACCGTGGCGGTCGACCTGACCGGCGACGTGTCCAAGCGCATCACGATCATGATGGCGCCGGGCTTCGATCCGGCGATCCGCGACGCCACCGTGGCGCTGCTCGCCAAGTCCGGCACCAAGGTGACGGTGATCAAGGACTCGCCCGGCTTCATCGCCCAGCGTGTGTGCGCGATGATCGCCAACCTGGGCTGCGAGATGGCCATGATCGGCATCGCTTCGGCGGCCGATGTCGACACGGCGATGACGCTCGGCCTCAACTATCCGCGCGGGCCGCTGGCGCTGGCCGACTGGATGGGCGTCAAGGAGTGCCACGAGATCCTGGTGCAGATCCAGGCGATCACCGGCGACGACCGCTATCGCCCCAGCCAGTGGCTGCGCCGCCGCGCGATGCTGGGCCTCAGCGCCACCACGGTCGAATAGGGCCGGTCGAAGAGCGATCGTCGGGAACAGTGTCGTGCAACCACCGTTCACTCCCCTGCAGCCTTTGCAGGGGAACCCGATGACGAAGCGGAGCAAGTGGACGGCGGTTGGTCTGGCCGCGCTGGTATGCCTGACGGGCGGAGCGCTGCAGGCGCAGCCGCTCAAGAACGAGAACCTGCTCGTGGGCATGCCGCAGGGCTTCAAGCTCGGCTTCAAGGACTCGAAGAACGGCATGAACATGCAGGAGTTCATCCCGGCCGGCGAGACGGTGCAGGACTGGACGGAGATGGTCACCGTCCAAGTGTTCCTCAGCCGAAAGGATCTGCAACCCGCACCGTTCCTCGGCGCGATGCAGCAACAGTGGGCAGGCTCCTGCAAGGGCAGCTCTGCCACGCCGATCGCGACCGGCAAGGTGAACGGCTATGACGCCGCCTCGGTGCTGCTGCGGTGTCCGCTGCTGGCGTCGACTGGCAAGCCCGAGACCGCGATCGTGAAGGCGATCAAGGGCAACGACAGCGTCTACGTCGTGCAGCGCGCCGTGCGGTCGGTGCCGTCGCCCGAGCGGTTCGAGACCATGAAGAAGTACATCGAGAGCGTCAGCGTCTGCGATTCGCGCCTGCCGTCGCGTCCCTGTCCAACCGTCAAATAGCGACCGTCAAATAGCGGGCGCCGCTCAGGCGAGCGTCAGGATCAGCGGCCCGCGGCGAGTCGCGACCAGCGTGTGCTCGTACTGCACCGCGGCCTGGTTCAGGGGCGGGCGCAGCGTCCAGCCATCGTCCATTTCTTCGACGTAATCCGCGCCCAGAGACAGGAAGGGCTCAATCGTGAAGACGAGGCCTTCGGTGATCTTCCGGCGGTCGTGCTTCTCGTACCAGGTCGGGATTTCCGACGGCTCGTCGTGCAGCGACCGCCCGATGCCGTGGCTCGCCAGATTGCGGATCAGGCTGTAGCCGTTCTTCTGCGCGAAGGTCTCGATCGACCGGCCGATCTCGTTCAACCGGGCGCCCGGCTTCACGGCCCGGATGCCCGCCCACATGGCGCGCCTTCCATCCTCGCAGAGGCGCTCGATGCGCGGGCTGGTCGGCGGGACGGCGAAGCTCGCGCCGGTATCGCCGAAATAGCCGTCCAGCTCGGCCGAGACGTCGATGTTGATCAGGTCGCCCGCCTTGATGACCGTGTCGTCCGGGATGCCGTGGGCGCAGTCGGGGCCCACCGAAATGCAGGTCGCGCCCGGAAAATCATAGGTGAGTTCCGGCGCCGACCGTGCGCCTTCCTTCTCCAGCAGGGCGCGGCCGAGATCGTCCAGTTCCCTGGTCGTCATGCCGGGCTCCAGCGCCTCGCCCATCGCAGCCAGCGTGCGGGCGACGAGCTTGCCGATGATGCGCAGCTTCTCGAGCTGGTCTTCATTTTCGATGGTCATCGTCACCCTCCTAACCGCCGTTGACGTTTACGTAAAGGTAAACTACCTACCTTGGGCTGGCGGACGAACCGCCGGCGGCTCACAGTCCTCTCAAGAAGACTGACCATACTGATCGTTGGAGGACGACGCTCGTGACCGCTTTGGCCGCGCATTACACGCCTGAACACCAGATGTTCCGTGACACCTGCCGGCGCTTCTTCGAGAAGGAAGTGACCCCGTTCCACATGAAGTGGGAAGAGGAGGGGATTGTGCCGCGCGAGCTCTGGCGCAAGGCGGGCGAGCAGGGGCTTTTAGGCATGACGATGCCCGAGGCCTATGGCGGCGCCGGCGCGGATTTCCTCTACAGCGCCATCATGATCGAGGAGCAGGGACGGGCACTGGCGTCCGGGCCGGCCTTCTCGCTGCACAACGACATCGTGGTTCCCTACCTGCTCCATTACGGCACCGAGGAGCAGAAGAAGAAGTGGATCCCCAAGGCCTGCGCCGGCGAGCTGGTGACGGCCATCGCCATGACCGAGCCGGGCACTGGGTCGGACCTGCAGGCGGTGAAGACCACGGCCGTCATGGATGGCAACCACCTGGTCATCAACGGCTCCAAGACCTTCATCACCAACGGCCAGCTCGCCGACCTGGTGATCGTGGTCGCCAAGACCGATCCCACGCTCGGCGCCAAGGGCACGTCGCTCATCGCCGTCGAGACCAACACCGAGGGCTTCAAGCGCGGCCGCAATCTCGAGAAGATCGGCATGAAGGCGCAGGACACGTCGGAACTGTTCTTCCAGGACGTGCGCGTGCCGGCCGACCATCTTCTGGGTGGACCGGGCATGGGCTTCGTGCAGCTCATGCAGCAGCTGCCGCAGGAGCGGCTGGTCATCGCCATCCAGGCGGTGGCGGCGATCGAGGCGGCGTTAGAGCACACGCTGGCCTATGTGAAGGAGCGCAAGGCGTTCGGAAAGCAGATCATCGATTTCCAGAACACGCGCTTCAAGCTCGCCGAACTCAAGACCAAGGCCCATATCGCGCGGGTCTTCGTCGATGACTGCGTGGCCAAGCACCTCAAGGGCGAACTCGACGTCGCGACCGCGGCGATGGCCAAGTACTGGACGACCGAGCTGCAGTGCGAGCTGATCGACGAGTGCCTGCAGTTCCACGGCGGCTACGGCTACATGTGGGAGTACCCGATCGCCCGCCTCTACGCCGACGCCCGCGTGCAGAAGATCTACGGCGGCACCAACGAGATCATGAAGGAACTCATTGGACGGACGCTCTGACACTTAACCTCATCCTGAGGAGCCGCGCTTTGCGCGGCGTCTCGAAGGATGGGCAACATCAAGACTGGTTCCCACCCTTCGAGACGCCGCGCAAAGCGCGGCTCCTCAGGGTGAGGTCAAAGGGTAATCTGAACTAGCGAATAGGAGACCGACATGACCGACGCATACATTTACGACGCCGTCCGCACCCCGCGCGGCAAGGGCCGCAAGGATGGCTCGCTCCATGAAGTGACGCCGGTGCGCCTGGCCGTCACCGCGCTGCAGGCCCTGCGCGACCGCAACACTCTCGACACGCACCTGGTCGACGACATCGTGCTGGGCTGCGTCATGCCGATCGGCGAGCAGGGCGCCGACATCGCGCGCACCGCGTCGGTGATGGCGGGCTATGCCGAGACCGTGTCGGGCGTGCAGGTCAACCGCTTCTGCGCCTCGGGCCTCGAAGCCACCAACATGGCGGCGGCGCAGGTCATGTCGGGCCAGAGCCAGGCCGCGATCGGCGGCGGCGTCGAGAGCATGAGCCGCGTGCCGATGGGCTCGGACGGCGGCGCCTGGGCGGTCGATCCGGCCGTGGCGATCCCGATGTATTTCGTGCCGCAGGGCGTTTCGGCCGACCTGATCGCCACCAAGTACGGCATGAGCCGCGACGACGTCGACAGCTATGCCGTCGAGTCGCAGAGGCGCGCCAAGGCCGCCTGGGACGCCGGCTACTTCAAGAAGTCGATCGTGCCGGTGCGCGACCAGAACGGCATCGAGCTGCTGGCCCATGACGAGTTCCTGCGTCCGACCACGACCATGCAGACGCTGGCCGCGCTGGAGCCCAGCTTCAAGATGCAGGGCGAGATGATGCCCGGCTTCAACGCGGTGGCGCAGCAGCGCTATCCCGAGGTCGAGAAGATCAATCACGTGCACCATGCCGGCAACTCGTCGGGCATCGTCGACGGCGCCGCCGCGATCCTGGTGGGTTCCAGGGAGTTCGGCGAGAAGGCCGGCCTCAAGCCGCGCGCGCGCATCCGCTCCTTCGCCTCGATCGGGTCGGAGCCGGCGATCATGCTGACCGGCCCGGCGCCGGCCTCGGAGAAGGCGCTGAAGCGCGCCGGCATGTCGGTGGGCGACATCGACCTGTTCGAGCTGAACGAGGCCTTCGCCGCCGTCGTGCTGCGCTACATGCAGATCCTCAAGATGCCGCACGACAAGATCAACGTGAACGGCGGCGCGATCGCCATGGGCCATCCGCTGGGCGCCACCGGCGCGATGATCCTGGGCACGCTGCTCGACGAGCTCGAGCGCCGCAACCTTTCGACCGGCCTCGCCACGCTCTGCGTCGGCGGCGGCATGGGCACCGCCACCATCATCGAGCGCGTATGAGGGCTGGGGGCGCGCGACTCCAGTCGCGCGTCATCGCCGGCCGCAATGGAAGATCGCGCCACTGGAGTGGCGCGCCCCCAGCGAAGAACTGAAGGACTACCACTATGATCAACTACAACGTCGACAGCGACGGCATCGCCACCATCACCTGGGATATGCCGAACCGCGCGATGAACGTGCTGAACGAGGCCTCGATGACGGCCTATGCCGGCGCGCTCAAGAGCGCCCTGAAGGACGAGAAGGTCAAGGGCATCATCATCACGTCGGGCAAGGACAGCTTCATCGCCGGCGCCGATCTCGAGATGATCCTGGGCCTCGACACGTCCGACGCGTCGAAGCTGATGGAGCAGTTCAGCCAGCTGCAGAAGATGTTTCGCCGCCAGGAGACCGGCGGCAAGCCGATCGTGGCGGCGATCAACGGCACGGCGCTGGGCGGCGGCTTCGAGATCTGCCTGGCCACCCACTACCGCATCGCCGCGGCCAACCCGAAGACCAAGGTCGGCCAGCCCGAGGTGAAGATCGGCCTGCTGCCGGGCGGCGGCGGCACGCAGCGCATTCCGCGCCTGATCGGCGTGCAGAACGCCGCGCCCATCCTGCTCGAAGGCAAGGACCTCACGGTCGATGCCGCCAAGAGCCTCGGTCTCATCCACGAGGTCGTGCCGGCGGGCGAGCTGCTGGCCCGCGCCAAGGCCTGGCTGATGGCGCCGGCGACCGAGCAGGTCGTGCCGGAATATGCCGGCAAGGGCGCCAAGGCGATCGACGGCCGTGCCGTGCAGCCGTGGGACCGCAAGGGCTTCAAGACGCCGGGTTTCCCCGGCGGCCAGGTGTGGAGCCCGCCGGGCGTCATGACCTTCATCGGCGGCAGCGCCATGGTGCGCGGCAAGACCAACGGCGTCTATCCGGCGCCGAAGGCGATCCTGAGTTGCGTCTACGAAGGCCTGCAGCTGCCGTTCGACGCCGCGCTCAAGGTCGAAACGCGCTACTTCGTCTCGCTGCTGCGCGATCCGGTCGCCAAGAGCATGATCCGCACGCTGTTCTTCGGGCTGCAGGAAGCCAACAAGCTGGTGCGCCGGCCTAAGGGCGTGCCGAAGCAGGACTACAAGAAGATCGGCGTGCTCGGTGCCGGCCTGATGGGCGCCGGCATCGCCACCGTTTCGGTGCAGGCCGGCCTCGACATCGTGCTGATCGACCGTGACCAGGCGGCGGCCGACAAGGGCAAGGCGCATATCGCCGACGAGCTCGCCAAGCTGGTGAAGCGCAAGCGCTTCGACCAGGCCAAGGCCGACGCGATGCTGGCGAAGGTCACGGCGACGCCGGACTTCGGCGCGCTCAAGGACTGCGACCTCGTCATCGAGGCGGTGTTCGAGAACCGCGAAGTGAAGGCCGAGGCCACCAAGAAGGCCGAGGCCGCGCTGCCGAAGACCGCGGTGTTCGCGTCGAACACCTCGACCCTGCCGATCACCGGCCTCGCCGAAGCCTCGTCGCGGCCGGACCAGTTCATTGGCCTGCACTTCTTCTCGCCGGTCGAGAAGATGCCGCTGGTCGAGATCATCGTCGGCCAGAAGACCTCGCAGGAGACGCTCGCGCGGGCGCTCGACTACGTCCAGAAGATCCGCAAGACGCCGATCGTCGTGAACGACAGCCGCGGCTTCTTCACCTCCCGCGTCTGCGGCGCCTTCATCAGCGAAGGCCATCGCATGCTGAAGGAGGGCATCCCGGCCGCGATGATCGAGAACTGCGCGCGCTACGCCGGCATGCCGGTCGGCCCGCTGTCGCTCAACGACGAGGTCGCCATCGACCTCTCGTGGAAGATCATGGACCAGGCGCGGCGCGACGCCGAGGCTTCCGGCCAGAAATTCGAAGGCGCCGGCACCGAGGACATCCTCGAACTGATGGTCAAGAAGCTGGAGCGCTTCGGCCGCAAGAACGGCAAGGGCTTCTACGAGTATCCGGCCGACGGCAAGAAGCGCCTGTGGCCGGAACTCGAGAAGTACTTCCCGGCCGATCCGGCGCTGCTCTACGGCGAGGGCGAGGACAAGCGCGCCAAGGAGGACGAGATCAAGAAGCGCCTGCTCTACGTGCAGGCGGTCGACACCGCGCGCTGCCTCGAGAGCAACGTGCTGACCAACCCGCAGGACGGCGACGTCGGCTCGATCATGGGCCTGGGCTTCGCGCCGCAGACCGGCGGGGCGATCAGCCTGATCGACCAGGTCGGCATCAAGACGTTCGTCGCCGAGTGCGACGCGTTCGCCAAGAAGTACGGCGCCCAGTTCGAGGTGCCGAAGCTGCTGCGCGACATGGCCGCCAAGGGCGAGAGCTTCTACGGCAAGTACCAGCCGGCGAAGGCGGCCTAGCCGCCAGGCCTGCTCTCATAGTCCTCTCCCCCCGCTTCGCGGGCGGAGAGGAACATGAGCTTTGAACTTGCGTCGCGGGGCAGTAAAAAGCGCGACGCCAGATCAAAGGGAGAAAAGCCGTGGACGCCAAGGAAATCGCCGCACTCGCCGACCGTATCGTCGAAGGCCGCTGCTCGAAGACGACGATGGACTGGCTTGCGGATGCCACGGCGAGCCTCTCCGAGGCCGACGCCTACAAGGTCCAGTTCGCGGTCCACGACAAGCTCGAGGCCGCCGGCTGGAAGCTCGCCGGATGGAAGGTCGCCTTTGCCGTTCCGGCGCAGTACGAGCCCCTGAAGCTCTCGGGCCCGGCCTTTGCCGGCATCTACACCAGCGGCATCAAGCAGAGCGGCGCGGTGTTCGAGAAGGGCTGGCCGCTCAAGGCCGGCGTCGAATGCGAGATGGTCGCGCGCATGGGCAAGGACGTGCCGGCCGGCACGGAATACACCGCCCAGTCGATCCAGGCCTTCGTCTCCAACCTCTACTGCGGCATGGAAGTGGTCGAGAACCGTTACGGCGACGTCTCCAAGCTGGGCGGCCCGGGCCGCATCGCCGATGACGTGCTGCAGGCCGCCTGCATCGTCGGCACCGAGATCAAGGACTGGCAGAAGACGGACTTCGTCAACGTGAAGGGCCGCTCCGAGTTCGAGGGCAAGGAGATCGGCGCCGGTCCCGGCAGCAACGTGATGGGCGGCGCGATGATCTCGCTGGCCTGGCTTGCCAACAGGTTGATCGCCAACGGCAAGCAGCTGAAGGCCGGCGACATGATCCTGACCGGCTCGGTGCACCCGCCGCAGTTCCTGCCGGGCGCCGGCGTCGCCAAGACCGAGTTCGTCGGCCTGGGCGGGACGGAGATCACCGTCAAGTAAGAGAATCCCTGACGGCGGAGGCGGGCATGGTGAAGCCGATCGTGAACCTCGACGGCGTGACGTTCGACGACGTCGAGGAGGACGGTCTCTACACCTCCCGCCGCGCCCGGTTCAGCGACGCGATCGGCGCCCGAAACCTCGGCTACAACCTCACGGTCCTGCCGCCCGCCAAGGCCCAGTGCCCGTTCCACAGCCATCACGGTGAGGAGGAGATGTTCCTCATCCTGGAGGGCGAGGGCGAACTGCGGTTCGGCGACCAGCGCCATCCGATCCGGCGGCACGACGTCATCGCCTGCCCGCCGGGCGGCGCCGACGTGGCGCATCAGATCATCAACACCGGCACGGAGACGATGCGCTATCTCGCCGTGTCGACCCGCGTCCCGGTCGATGCCTGCGAGTATCCGGATTCCGGCAAGATCTCGATCGTCGCCGGCAATGGCAGCGCCACCAGGCTTTGGAAGATGTTCCGCGCCGAGACCACGGTCGATTACTACGACCGGGAAAAGAAGTGACACCACCCGAATCAGGAGGAGTTGCCGTGGACGCCAGGGAAATCGCCGCACTCGCCGAAAGGATCGCCGAGGGAAGGCGTTCGCGGAAGCCGATGGACATTATCGCGGCGACGGCCGGCCTCTCCGAGGCCGATGCCTACAAGGTCCAGTTCGCGGTCCACGATCTCTACGCCGCCGCCGGCGACAAGTTTGCCGGCTGGAAGATCGCGCTGACCCTTCCGACGCAGTACGAGCCGCTGAAGCTCTCGGGCCCGGTCTTTGCCGGCATCTATCAGAGCGGCCTGCGACAGAGCGGTGCGACCTTCGAGAAGGGATGGCCGCTGAAGCCCGGCATCGAGCCCGAGCTGGTGGCGCGCATCTCGAAGGACGCGCCGGCCGGCGGCTCGCCCTATACCGCCGACAGCATCCGTGCCCATGTCGGCGCGCTCCATTGCGGCATGGAGCTGGTCGACAATCGCTACGCCGACGTCACCAGGATGACCGGCCCGGCGCGAATCGCCGACAACGTGCTGCAGGCGGCCCTTGTCGTCGGCACCGAGATCAAGGACTGGCAGACGCTCGACTTCGCCAACCTGAAGGGCCGCTCGACGCTCGACGATAAGGAACTGGCGTCCGGTCCCGGCAGCGCCGTGATGGGCGGCGCGATGATCTCGCTCGCCTGGCTCGCCAACGCGCTCAACAAGCATGGCAAGCACCTGAAGGCGGGTGACCTCGTCCTGACCGGCTCGGTCCATCCACCGGCCTTCTTGCCCAGCGCCGGTGTTGCGAAGACCGAGTTCGAAGGCCTCGGCTCGACGGAAATCACGATCAAGTAGGAGATCGACATGAAGCGGTTCGGAGTTTCGTTCGTCGGCGCGGCTTTGATGTTTGCGTTTCCGGCAGCGGCCCAGACTCCGGCGCCACCGGCTGCCGCCGTGCCCGGCCCGGCGGCGACGCCGTCGGATTACATCCTGCTCACGGTCATCATGCGGCATGACCAGACGATGAACCTCGACGAGATCAACAAGATCCAGGCCGAGCAGGGCTTCTGGGCGAAGTTCCCGCCCGAGGGCATCCAGGTCGAGTCCTGGTACATCGCGATGGGCCTCGGCTATATCGTGACTCTGCGCGTGCCGCCGGCGCGCCTGCGCGAGGTCAACCGTGCGGTGGAGCAGGGTGCGTGGAAGGCGTTCCGCACCGAGTTCTATCCGACCTACGACGCCAAGAAGATCGCCGAGACGCTGCGCGAGCAGGCGACGAAGAAGTAGCGGCGTCGCCGTTACGAGGCGGCCTCGCCCCGTATCAGGAGACGGTCGAGATGCGCCGTTTGGTCTGACCAGCCGCCCGGCGGCCACTGCGCCGAGGGGTCGATCGGTTCGCGCAGGGGCGTGGCGGGGACCTCGTCGCCCTCCAGCATTTCGACGTCGATCCTGAAATCCTCGTCCTGCTCGAAGCCGTACCAGTGCACGAACTCGCCATAGGCCCGGCGACCGTCGCGCAGCCGCAGCACGAATCCCGCCGTACTGTCGTGCATGTCGCCATATGCCCAATACCGTTCGACCCTCTCGATGTCGGCGGGCACGAAGCCGTGGCTCTCGCCGTCGATGACGTCGAGCGCGTGGCCCAATTCGTAGAATCCGCGGATCTGCATCGCTGCATCGTATCAAATGTTTCGAGCTCGGCCCGAGCCCTTGCCTTATCCCCATAGAGAACATAACATGAACATATACTAAGGGAGGAAGGCCGTGGGCGCACATTTCGGGGCGACGATCGAGACATACGGAGAGCGCTATCCGCTCGCCCCGCGGCCGGAGCAGGGCCCCTCGCGCCTGGGCGTGGACCGGCTCCGCCGCCGTCATGCCGGGATGCGTCGCATGCGGCAGAGCTTCACCGACCGTCTGTTCTTCGCGGTCCTGCCGGATGCCGAGACGGCGGAGAGGATCGCCGAGCGCGCCGCTTCCTGGCGGGCCGCGCATGGCCTGACGGGCCGTCTTCTCAAGAGCGCCCACTTCCACGTTGCCCTGGCCTCCGTCCATGAAGGCCATGGCCTGCCGGATGCCAGCGAGATCGACGGCTGGATGGCGCGCGCCAGTGGGATCGTGATGCCGTCCTTTCGCGTCGGGTTCGATCGGCTGACGAGCTTCGCCAATGGTGCGCTCGTGCTCACGGGGGAGGAGGCCACCATCGGCCTCGAGGTGCTGCAGCAGCGCCTGAGCGATGCGCTCGACGACACGCCGCGGCCGGCCCGCCGCTACACGCCGCACGTGACCCTTCTTCATGACGGCCGCCACATCGAGGCAGAGCCGGTCGAGCCCATCGCCTGGACGGTCCGCGAGATCGTGCTCGTCCACAGTTCGATCGGCCAGACGACGCACCGCCACCTGACGCGGCTGGCGCTGGGCTGATCCCCCCACACGGGAAGACGTTCGGGACGAGACATGATTACGGTGAGGCCGACCGACCGGCTGTTCTTCGCCGTGCTTCCCGACGCGGAGACGGGAGAGGCGATCTGCAGTGCCCGGCGTCACCTGTGCGAGAAGGCGGGCCTCCAGGGGACGGAAGTCCCGCCCGAGCAGCTCCACGTCACGCTTTGGCGCGTCGGTGACTACGTGGTGCCACCGACGGCGGAAGACATCGACGCGATTGTGCGGCAGGCCAGCACGGTCGAAATGCCACCGTTCCGGCTTTCCTTCGGGTCCGCAAAATCGCACAGCCGAGGCGCCCTCGTGTTGTGTGGCGGCAGGGGCAGCGCCGATCTCGAAAACCTTTCGACCCGACTGCGCGATGCGCTGACTTCGCCCGGCGCGGAAAGAAGGCGCGCCTTCCTGCCTCACATGACGCTCATGAGGAGCGAGACGATCCTGCCCGAGCGCCGCATCAAGGCGATCGGCTGGACGGTGCGCGAGATCGTTCTCGTGCACAGTCAGCTGGGCAGGGCGAAACATCGTGCTGTCGGGCGGCTGCCGTTGAGGGGACGGCAGTTGCCGTTGCCGGGATTCGATTTCTGAGCGACCGCCTTGGGCTATGATGCGTGCATGAAACTCGGGCGACCTCTGCCGGGGCGATGGGTCCCGCGAGGATGAAGCCGGCCATAGGCCGAGCACGCCGGTCGCGTACAGCGTCTACAATCGTGGGGGAGGCGACCGCCGCTAGTCATTCAGCTGCAAATGAGGCCTGAAGACGTCTTCGATCTTGTCGTACTGCTCTTGGATCCATTCTCGATCGGCAAGGTATTTCTTCCTCGCTTGCTCCTGCAGCGGATGCTCCGTCCGCTTCAGGGTCTCCTGTCCGAGCGATAGCTCGATCATCCGCTTTCGAAGTTCATCAAGGTAGATTTTCACGTTTTGGTCTTTGAATAGGAACGTGGCCCCCTTGGTTCCAAGAAGGAACTCGTTGTCGTCAGCGAAGGTGGCGCCGCCTTGCGTGGTCGCCTTACCAAGGTAAGAGCGAGCAGCCTCGAAAACGGCAAATCGCTTGTCGAAGTGGTCAAGGCGAAGCTTGGCCCGTGCAATTGCAACCTGCTGCTTAGTGAACCAGTACCCAATGAAGCCCAGCCCTACGGTTGTGAGGATCTGGACGATAGACAGGACCGTTGTGCAGGACATGGAGTGCGCCTCCCGCTAGTGAGTTGCCATCTGGCATCGGCAACCTGTGGATGCGCAAGCGCCTGCGGCAACCCTTGGCTGAGTGGCAGAGGCCGGCAGCTGTGGCTGAGCGAATGCCCACAATGACTGAAGGCGCCTGTAAGTACGGCAATCACGACGGTCGGGGCGGTGGAGGTCACCCCTTTCTGTACCGTATAGCGGTGCCCGGCGTCGTTCGGAGTGAGGCCATTTGCGGGTGATTTGTCACATCGGCTTCTGTCACTTACCAATACGGGGCATAATGGGGAGAGTTCGGTGTCTGATATCCCACATTACCGGTTGTATGGAGACGGCGATCCCTCGATTGAAAACTCGATTCAGCCACAGCTGGAACTTAGGGAGTGGGACGGCCTGACGGTTGCCGAGAAGCGCATAGCTCTCAAGGAAGTGACAAATCGTGGGTGGCTAGAAGAGGGCGGATGGCTGCTGGAGACGATTGAGTACTTGAACCAGCGGTTCCTGCGCGACTGTCCAGGAAAAGCGCTGCACTCAATCAAGCCCGACAGGTACGCGCCAACGAATGAGTCGGCTCGGAGAAAAGCCGCTAAGGCGGACTTCGAAGGTATATCCGTCGACGGATCAGCACCTCTGGTCTACCGAATGCTCACCCGGTTCGCGCAAAGTGCGATCGCTGCACATGAACTCGCAGCCGCGAAAAAATCTGCAACGCCCGACGAACGCAAGAGGCATGTCGATGCAGCATTCCAGAGGTTTGATCGCTTTGCTAACGCTTTGAATCACATCTTCAGCCAATTTGCGGTGAACCAGCAGTTGACCCGCGGTGGGTTGGTGCCCCGTCAAGATGAGCAGATTACGACGAAACTCTACGAGCCAACCCTCAGGGCGCTTTCTGATCCAAAGTGGTCGTCTGTTAGTGAGGACCTACGAGGAATGTTCAGTGATTATCGACAGCAAAATTACCCAGAGGTGATCACGAAAGCGCATGCGGCCGTTCAGCGATTCTTGCAGATCGCTGTCGGTGAAGAAGGGAAAAGCGGAAAAGGTGAGCTTGCTAAGCTGTTCGCTGATGCAAAGCGGCAAGGGCTTATCCCGGTCAATAGATTTATTGAACCGGTCGTTGCCGCGATTCTGGGCTTTGTTCCTGCCGAGCGGGCGACGAATAGCACCGCCAAACCTGCAGTAAAGTTGACGACCCCGGCCGATGCATTGCTAATGATGAACGTCGTTATGGTTTTGCTTCAGTATTGCTTGCAGAACGAACGCAGTTGAAAAGCCGCGTATCCAGTGTCCGCGCAAAAAGGGTTCTGGATTTCTCCTTTCACGCTAGCACCCCAAGCGTAAATCCCAGGCCGGGACCCTTAATGGTCGGAACACGTCCGTGCGTGGCAAATGCCACGTCATTCCAATAGTCCGCGAACCAATGGACTTTTTCGTAATGTCGGGGCCGGTCCACTGCGGCGTTGAGCCGAGCTTGAATCATCTCGGCCATGCCGTTGTAGGTACTAAGAAGCCCCAGTCGATCGTCTTTGTCTCCGCGGAGCACTACGTCAATTAGGCGCAGAACGTGTAGGAAATAGGGGCCATCTGAAGCTTGTTTAACGTATTCAGTGCGATCAGGCTGATCCTGCGCGATGCGGATCGCTTCCTTTGCGACATCGCTCTCGATGACGATTCTTGGATACTTGGCAATCAAGCTCTCAATTCGATAGGCGCGAACCAATGCGTCCCCGAATACCATATTCTTATCGTGATAAATTCTGCCTCTTACGACGCCGCCTCTGACGAAATAACCCTCGGCCAGGAGGCCTGTCGTCAACTGCTCGAGGCTGAAAAGGAGCTCTCTCAATCCATCAGCAGTGACGGCTGTTGACAGGCAGACGCCGTCGGAAATGCTTTGCGCTCGTAGCGTCTTGTCGGCAGTGGCGGACGCTGAGTGATCTCTCGTGTGGACCTTGTCTAGGAGGTTCCGAATCTCCCATACGTCGACATCACCGCGGCCAATGCCTGCGATGATCTCCGAGAAGCCCAGCACGTCCACAAAGGTGCAATAGCGATCCTCGTATCCAATGCTCTCTAGCTGGCTTTGAGTTGGCAGGGCGTTGCTCACATGCTCGCCCACACGCCGACGACTCGGCGTTTGATCGTGATCATCCTAGCCACCACTTGTACGTCGACCAGCGCCTAGTAGGCGATCTGTGCGTTCATGACATCTTGGCACCGGAATTTGCACCAAACCAGAGCATCAGGAGGGGGCACGCCTGGCGGGCCCTGGCTGCTGCGGTGCTGGCCAGGGCGGCGGTGGTGGCCCTAGCCAACCACTTTTCCGGCTATCGAACGATCTGGGACCGGAGCACTCCGTAAATCGATCCGGGGCCATGACAAACAATGCGTCGATCC
This sequence comes from Reyranella sp., assembly GCF_965279625.1. Taxonomy (GTDB): domain Bacteria; phylum Pseudomonadota; class Alphaproteobacteria; order Reyranellales; family Reyranellaceae; genus Reyranella. Next base: position 1,035,967 of record NZ_OZ257251.1, on the reverse strand, counting down.
TCCGTTTCGAAAAACGCCACTCCGACAAGGTCGCGTCGCTTCAACCTGTAGGTCGTCTCGGTCGCCCGATCCAGATAGAGCCTCCAAAGGCCACCTCCGCTGGTTCCGCCGTATGAACGAGGCGCGCTGAAATCGTCCTGATCTCTTGGTCTGAATACCAGCAGGTCATGCTCGCCCTCTTGGCGCTGTAGCTCCACCTCTCCAAAACTGCCCAAACCAACTAGTCTTCGCTGGCTTCTGCCAGTGGGACCGGCTTCTTCAACTGACCATTCTCCAACCACTCCGCCGAGAACCGAGACGCCTGCTATATCGGGATCGGTTGTATCCGGCTGTGGCAGTCTGAAATGGGCACGGTGCTGATCACCGTCGACCACAGAAGCCTGCGCACCAAGCAGCCCTGCCTCTTCGGGCGACAAGAAGAGAAATCCGAGATCCGGCCCCGTGTCACTCCCCTTGTCGCCGCCTATCGCCAAAACCTTGTCGTCATTCACCTCCACGGCAAGGCTTTGTCGCGCCAAATGTCGAACAGGGAAGGTGGCAATCCGCGTGCGACCTGACTGCCGCGGAAGGATCCGGAGTACGTGCGCGCAGGTAAGAATACCAAAGATGTTCCCAAAGCGAACGACGGTCCCGGAGCCGAGCGGAGCAGGAGGTGTCACGCCTGCATCAACGAATCCGACTGTGGATCGCGCCACGAGGTCGTGGACCAATGATTCGAGCTCAAGTGCCATGGTTGATCGTCCTGAAGAAGGATATCGCACTCCGCCGCCCCTAGCGCGACGAATGATATTTGGCACTGGAAGTGGCACCGGACTAGTAAATACGCGCCAAAGTTCGGGGATACCACGAGTGGCCGCTGTTCTCGGAAAGGCCTACACAACACTACATCTTCGCATCACCGGAGACAGTCGATGACGACGAACCGGCGTCCCTATGTCCTCTGCCACATGGTCTGCAGCGTCGATGGCCGCATCTGGGGCAGCCGCTGGCGGCCCAAGGTCAATGTCGTGCCCAACCTGTTCGAGCGGCTGCACGACCAGATGGGCGGCGGCTCGTGGCTGTGCGGTCGCGTGACCGCGCAGGAATTCGCCAAGGGCACGGAGCCGCACTATCCGCCGACCGACCAGGTGTTCGCGCGCGAGAACTGGTTCGCGCAGCGCGAGGCCAAGGCGTGGGGGATTTTCCTCGATGGCCACGGCAAGGCGGTGTGGGCGCGGCGCGACATCGGTGGCGATCCGATCCTCGTGATCCTGACCGAGGCCGTGCCGGATCGGCACCTCGCCGGCCTGCGGGCCGATGGCGTCTCCTACATCTTTGCCGGCAAGACCGAGATCGATCTGTTGGCAGCGATCGAGACGCTGAACCGCGAACTGGGCATCGAGCGGATCATGCTGGAGGGCGGGGGCGGCGCGAACGGCGCCTTCCTGCGCGCCGGGCTGATCGACGAGTTGAGCCTCGTGATCTGCCCGGTGATCGATGGCAGCACCGGCGGCCCGATCGTGTTCAATTCGGGCGACGCCGATCTCGGTCCGGCGCCGATCGAGAGCATGACGCTCGTGAGCCACGACGTGCTCGAAGGCGGCACGATGTGGCTCCGCTACAAGCTGCGTTCGATAGCGACCGAAGCGAGCCGGTCATAACACCCTGTTTTTAAAGTCGAATCCGGCAAGGCTTGCGCTTTGGCTGAAAGAGAACATATAGAGAACAACGCTCGCACCTCAGGAGTCGTTGTTGGACGAAAAGCTCACGACCAAGCTTCGCATTCTTTCGGACGCGGCCAAATATGACGCCTCCTGCGCGTCGTCGGGCGCGCCGAAGCGCGCGGCCGGGCTCGATGGCCTGGGCTCGACCAGCAACGGCATCTGCCACGCCTACACGCCGGACGGGCGCTGCGTGTCGCTCCTCAAGATCCTGCTGACGAACTATTGCCTGTTCGACTGCGCCTATTGCATCAACCGTCGCTCCTCCAATGTCGAGCGGGCGCGCTTCACGGTCGACGAGGTCGTCTCGCTGACGCTCAACTTCTACAAGCGCAACTACATCGAAGGCCTGTTCCTCTCGTCCGGCATCATTCGCAATCCCGATCACACGATGGAGCAGCTGGTCCTCGTGGCGAAGAAGCTGCGGCGCGAGCATGGCTTCGCGGGTTACATCCATCTCAAAACGATTCCCGAAGCCAATCCCTGGCTGATCGAGCAGGCCGGCCTCTTCGCCGACCGGCTGTCGATCAATATCGAACTCACCTCGGCCGGAAGCCTTCAGCGCCTAGCACCCGAAAAGAAGGCGGCGTCGATCACCGGCGCCATGGGCCAGATGAAGGAGCGCATCGACGAGGCCAAGGAAGACCGTCGCAGATTTTCTCCCGCGGGTCAGAGCACGCAGGTCATCGTCGGGGCCGATGCGACCACCGATGCGGCGCTGCTGAGCACCAGCGCCTTGCTCTACAAGGACTATGCGCTGCGGCGTGTCTATTACTCCGCCTTCAGTCCCATCCCGTCGCCGAGCGCCGTGCTGCCGCTCAAAGCGCCGCCGCTGCAGCGCGAGAACCGGCTCTATCAGGCTGACTGGTTGCTGCGCTTTTACGGGTTCTCCGCCGACGAGGTCGTGAGCGCCAGCCGTGACGGCATGCTCGATCTCGACATCGACCCGAAATCGGCCTGGGCGCTGCAGAACCGCGACCGCTTTCCGCTCGACGTGAACACCGCTGATCGCGAAATGCTGCTGCGCGTGCCCGGTCTCGGCGTGCGCTCCGTCGACAAGATCATCGCGGCGCGGCGGCACGCCCGGCTGCGCCTCGCCGACATCGGTCGGCTGGCGCGCAGCGTGAAGCGACTGCTGCCGTTCCTGATCGCCGCCGACTATCGGCCGACGAAAATCTCCGACCGGGCCGATCTTCGCACCAACCTGGCGGAGGCGCCGGCGCAGGGGAGTCTCTTTTGATCGGCGTCGCGCTGCAGGAAGGCGCCGACCTCGATGGCTTTCGGGCCGCCGTTCGCCGGCTTGCCGCGCGCAAAGCGCCGCCGGAATCGGTTTCCTGGAGCGCGGCGGGCGAAAGCGATCTGTTCGGAGGCGGTCAGGGAGAAGCCGACGGCGCGCCGCCCGTCGGATTGCCCCGCGCGCTGGGCGAGCTGATCCGTCTGGTGGTCTGCCATTCCGACTGCGAACGATATGCCTTGCTGTATGCGGCGGTCTGGCGGGTGCTGAACGGCGAGCGCGCGTTGCTCGACGTCCAGAGCGACCCGCTGGTCCATCGCCTGGAGGGCATGGCCAAGTCGGTGCGCCGCGACCTGCACAAGATGCACGCCTTCGTGCGCTTCCGCGAGACGCACGATCCCGACGGCACCGAAAGGTTCGTGTCCTGGTTCGAGCCCGAACATTTCATCGTCGAGGCGACGGCCGGCTTCTTCGTCGAGCGTTTCCGGAGCCTTTTCTGGTCCATCCTGACGCCGAAGGGCTCGCTGCACTGGGATCGCGCGACGCTGACGGTCGGGCCGCCCGCGCAACGCAGCGACGCGCCCCAGTCCGATGGCTTCGAGGCGGCGTGGCGATGCTACTACGAGAACGTCTTCAATCCGGCGCGCCTCAATCCCAAGGCGATGCGGCAGCACATGCCGGAGAAATACTGGCGCAATCTGCCGGAAGCCGCGTCCATCGCCGGCCTTGTGCAGCAGGCGCCGGCGCGGGCCCGCGAGATGATTGCGCGCGAAGCGGCGGAGCGGGAGAAGCGCGACCCGCTCAAGGCGGTGGCGGCGATGGCGGAACAGGGGCCGCGGACCCTGGAGGAGCTGAACCGGCTTATCGCGGCGTCAGAGCCGCTGACGCCGGGGGCCGATCGCGCCGTGCTGGGCGAAGGACCGATGGAGCCCATGGTTGCGTTCGTCGGCGAGCAGCCCGGCGATCAGGAGGAGCGCGAAGGGCGGCCCTTCATCGGCCCGGCCGGGCAGCTCTTCGACCGGGCGCTGGGCGAGGCGGGCATCGATCGTTCTGGCGTTTACGTCACCAATGCGGTGAAGCATTTCAAATACGAGCCGCGCGGCAAGAAGCGGCTGCACAAGCGGCCCAATCCCAGCGAGGTGAAGCGCTATCGCTGGTGGCTTCAGCGCGAGCTTTCCTTCGTGCGGCCGAAGCTCGTGGTCGCGATGGGCGGGACGGCGCTGCTTGGCCTGACCGGCAAGCCGCTGTCGGTTCTCAGAACGCGCGGTCCGATCGCCTTCGACGGGGTGCCGGGCTATGCCACCGTCCATCCGTCCTATTTGCTGCGCCTGCCGGACGAAGCGGCCAGGCGCGAGGCGTACGATGCGTTCCGCGACGACCTGGTTGCGGTGCGCCGCCTGATTGTGGCGAATGGAAAATAGCTCGTTCCGCTGAGCATCCAAGCTTCCACAAAGTCCTCTTCCTGAGGAACGCTTCATCGGAGCGCGTCTCGAAGGATGGGCACGAGCACTTCGTGCCCATCCTTCGAGACGGCCGCTTCGCAGCCTCCTTGTATCAAGAGAGCGCCGCGCCGGCGTAGAGTTGCGGGTGCGGTCTCGGTGGAGAGCCCGTTGTCTCCTGGGGCCAGCAAGCCCGTTCCTGAGCTCGGTGCCTCCACCGTTGATTTTGTGATCCCGAACGGTCGCCTGGGCCGAACCGCGAGCCCGCATGCGCAAGGATGGGAGCCAAGATCCATGTTCGTTGGCATCGATGTGGCGAAGGATCGCCTGGACGTCCATGTGCGACCCGCCAGTGAGGCCTTCACTGTTGGTCGCGACGGAGAAGGTATCGAGGAACTGGTCGGGCGGCTGAGTAGAATGGCCCCGCTCTGATCGTGCTCGAGGCAACCGGTGGCTTCGAGACGATCGTGGCGGCAGGCCTGGGAGCAGCCGGCCTGCCCGTGGCGGTCGTCAACCCCCGGCAGATCAGGGACTTCGCCCGGGCTACCGCACGGCTGGCCAAGACCGATACCCTCGATGCCGCTGTCATCGCTCACTTCGCCGAGGCGGTGAACCCACCGGCGCGGCCGCTCGCCGACGAGCAGTCCAGGCTGTTGGGAGAACTGATGGCTCGCCGCCGTCAGCTCATCGAGATGATCGGAGCGGAGAGCAATCGCCGGCGCATGCTCACCGTGCGGCGGGCCCTGAAGACCGTCGATCGCGTGCTGGCGACCTTGAAGGCCCAGCTCGAACAGATCGACGACGACATCGACGGTGCCGTCCGCGGAACTCCGGCCTGGCGCGAGGCCGAGGATCTTCTGATCAGCGTTCCAGGCATCGGGCCCAGGATCGCCCGCACCCTGATCGCCGAACTACCCGAACTGGGCCGCCTCGGCCGACGCGAGATTGCTTCCCTGACTGGCGTCGCCCCGTTCAATCGCGACAGCGGCACCCTTCGCGGCCGCCGCACTATCGCCGGCGGACGACCCGTCGTCCGGGCCGCCCTCTACATGAGCATCCTCGTCTCAATCCGCCGCAAGCTGCCGCTAGCGCTGACTTATCACCGCCTGCGCGCTGCCGGAAAGCCGGCGAAGGTCGCCATCGTCGCCTGCATGCGCAAGCTCGTCACCATCCTCAACGCCATCCTCAGGGACAAAAAGCCATGGGCAACCGCTTGACCGACACGACGGTCGCTCAGGATGAGGTTTTGAGGGCAACTGGTGGCGAAGAGATTTAGTCCGCAGCCTGCTGGTCGAGGAATTCGAGCGTGCCGTCGCTGCGCTCGCCCTTCAGGTAGCGGAAGGTGCCGGCGCCGGTGGCGAGCAGCTCGTTCGCCTGGTTGTAGATCTCGGTCTCGGCGGCGAAGGTGCTCTGGCTGGTCGAGGGACGCCAGGCGCCCAGGATCGTGAGCACGTCGCCTTCGCGGCCGGCCTTGATGAACTGGGTCGTGAAGGCCAGCGTCACGGAAAGCCGCCGCGCCGTCGCCGTCTCGTTGAAGGTGCAGGCGAAGCCGCTGGCCGAATCGAGCAGCGTCATCAGCACGCCGCCGTGCAGCAGGCCGTTGGCGTTGCAGAGTTCGGCGCGCACGTCGAGGCGCATCTCGACGAAGCCGTGCCGCCACGCCACGACCTGATGGCCGATCACGCCATTGAAGCCGCGGAACACATACGGAGCGACCGGCCGTGCGTCGGCCGGTCGTTGGATAGCCATGTCTCAAATGCCTCGAGAAGAGGGGGCGCGCCTAGCGGCGCGCCATCGCCGACATCGGGGGACGATGACCGTTGGCCATCATTGGACGCATTGCCGGGCCGGCCGAGGCCGTGATGGCCGGCTGCGCCGCCATGCCGGTGCGGATGTCGCGCGCGACCTTGACCAGGCGCGGGCCCCAGTCGGCTTCGAGACGGTCGCGGCTGATCTGGTAGATCGGCGCCGAGGCGTTGACGGCGTAGGCCGCCGTGCCGTCGGAGTTGCGCAGCGGGGCGCCGACGCCGCAGAGCTCGGGCAGCCACTCGCCCCAGGTGACGCAGAAGCCGCGGTCGGTCAGCTCCTTGAACGAGCGCTCCAGCCCGGCCTTGACCTTGGTCCAGTCGTCGCGCCAGCGGCGGCGGATGGCGTCGATCTGCTTGTTGCGGTCGACGTCCGGCAGCGTGAACAGGTAGGCTCGGCCCATCGCCGTGCTGGCCATCGGGACGCGCGTGCCGACATCGTGGGTGATCGCCACCACGGACGGGCCGCGGCAGGCTTCGAGGTAGATCATCGAGTGACGGTCGCGGCCGCCCAGGGCGGTCGAGGCGTTTAGCGCGTGGGCGAGCTGCTCCAGCGGCTGACGCGAGGCGCGGCGGACGTCCATGCTCGAGATCGCGGCATAGCCCAGCGCCAGGACCGAGGCGCCCAGCTCGTACTTCCGGAAGCGGCGGATGTAGTTCAGGTAGCCCAGCTCGGTCAGCGTGTGGGTGAGGCGGGCGACGGTCGGCTTCGGCAGGCCGGTGCGATGTGCGATCTCCTGGTTGCCCAGCATGCCCTCGCCGGCGTGGAAGGCCCGGAGGATGTCGAGGCCGCGGGCAAGCGCCGTGACAAACTGGCGATCCTTGCTGCTCGACCCTTCGGCGAGGCCATTTTCGATAGAGCTCTGAAAGGCCGCGGTTCGCGTGACGAGATGACTGACGTTGCCCATGGGCGTCTGCTCCTTTGGTGAATGGCCGTTTATTTCTTTGCGGAGCGGAACCTGCCATCGGCTCACTCGGGCCGCAATGCGCAGATCGGGGTTTTGTCCTGCGAACGTGCAAAGCGGCCATGTCAGAGATGCGTGAATTGATTATCAACAGTTGCACTCGTGCAGTTCTGCTCTCTGATTCGGGAATTTTCGGCCTATTTTGGTGACGCGAGCGGCATCTTTCGACATGTTCGCCGCGGCCGGTTACCATCCGGGCCAACCCCTTCGAGAGGCAAGAATTGGCCAAAGAACCCACACTTCCTAAGGACATCACGGCGCTCTCCTTCGAGGATGCGCTCAAGGAACTGGAAGGCATCGTCCAACAGCTCGAACGCGGCCAGGTGAAGCTCGATGAGGCCATTTCCGCCTATGAGCGGGGGGCCCTGCTGAAGCGCCATTGCGAGCAACGGCTCGCCGAAGCCAAGATGAAGGTCGAGAAGATCGTCTTCTCCGCCGACGGTTCGGTCGCGACCCAGCCCGCAGAACTCGGCTGATTCCTGCCCATGCCGTTGTCGTCGCACACCCGGTTTGACGCTGCGCTGTCGTTTGCTGCGCAATCCGTCGAACGCACCATGGAGCGCCTGCTGCCCGCCGGCGTCTCGGGCGAGGCCCGCGTCTTCGAGGCGATGCGTTATTCCAGCCTGGGCGGCGGCAAGCGGCTGCGCGCCTTCTTCGTTCTGGCCGGCGCCACCCTGTTCAAGGTCGGCACGATGCCGGCCTTGCGCACGGCCTGCGCCATCGAGTTCGTGCACGCCTATTCGCTGATCCACGACGACCTGCCGGCCATGGACGACGACGATCTGCGCCGCGGCAAGCCCTCTTGCCACCGCCAGTTCGACGAGGCGACGGCCATCCTGGCCGGCGACGCGCTGCAGGCGCTGGCCTTCGAGGTGCTCGCCCACGAGGATACGCATGGCGACCCGGCGGTGCGCATGGCGCTGGTCGCCGAGCTGGCGAAAGCCGCGGGCGCCCGCGGCATGGTGGGAGGGCAGATGCTCGACCTGCTGGCCGAGCAGGAGGGCTCCGACCAGTCGATCGGCGCCATCACCCACCTGCAACGGTTGAAAACCGGTGCGTTGATCTCATTCTCGTGCACCGCCGGGGCGATCCTGGGCAAAGCCGGCGATATGGCGCGGGCGTCGCTGTCGGCCTATGCCCACGATCTCGGCCTCGCCTTCCAGATCGTCGACGACCTGCTCGACATCGAGGGGAGCGCCGCCGAGCTCGGAAAGACGCCGGGCAAGGACCAGGCGGCAGGCAAGGCTACCTTCGTGTCTGTTCTGGGCGTAGAGCGTGCGCGGGCGCAGGCGGGGATGCTGGCGCGACAGGCCGCCGCGCATCTCGAGCCGTTTGGCGAGGCGGCGGATTTGCTAAGGCAAGCCACAGAATTCGTCGTGGCGCGCCGCACCTGAAGTTGGGGCACGGGGCGCCGTGCAGGAGTATAGTTTTTCAATGACCGGCCAAAGCACGACGCCGCTGCTCGATACCGTCGACGTTCCCGCCGACATCCGCCGCCTGCGCGCCGAGCAACTGCCTCAGCTCGCCGACGAGCTGCGTCAGGAGACGATCTCGGCCGTCTCGGTCACCGGCGGCCATCTCGGCGCGGGACTGGGCGTCGTCGAACTCACCGTGGCGCTGCATTACGTATTCGACACGCCCAAGGACCGTCTGATCTGGGACGTCGGCCACCAGGCCTATCCGCACAAGATCGTCACCGGCCGCCGCAGCCGGATCCGCACCCTGCGCCAGGAGGGCGGGCTTTCCGGCTTCACGCGGCGCTCGGAGAGCGAATACGACCCGTTCGGCGCAGCCCATTCCTCGACCTCGATCTCGGCCGGACTCGGCATGGCCGTGGCGCGCGACCTCGCGGGCGGCTCGAACAACGTGATCGCGGTGATTGGCGACGGCGCGCTCAGCGCCGGCATGGCCTACGAGGCGATGAACAACGCGGGCGCGCTGCGTTCGCGGCTGATCGTGGTGCTGAACGACAACGACATGTCGATCGCGCCGCCGGTCGGCGCCCTCTCGGGCCACCTCTCGCGCCTCCTGTCGGGCCGGCCCTACGTCACGCTGCGCAATCTCGGCCGTAGCTTTGCCGAGAACCTGCCCAAGCCGCTGGAACTCGTGGCCAAGCGTGCCGAGGAATTCGCTCGCGGCTTCGTCGCCGGCGGCACCCTGTTCGACGAGCTGGGCTTCTACTATGTGGGCCCGGTCGACGGTCACAATCTCGACCATCTGCTGCCGGTCCTGAAGAACGCCCGCGACAGCGATCTCGACAAGCCGATCCTGGTCCATGTCGTCACCAAGAAGGGCAAGGGCTACGCCCCGGCTGAGGCGAGCGCGGACAAGTACCACGGCGTCGTGAAGTTCGACGTCATCACCGGCAAGCAGTCCAAGCCGGTCGCCAATGCGCCGCAATACACCGCGGTGTTCGGCAAGGCGCTGATCGCCGAAGCGGAAGCCGACAAGAAGATCGTGGCCATCACCGCGGCGATGCCCTCGGGCACCGGGCTCGAAAAGTTCGCCGAGCGCTTCCCCGAGCGCACCTTCGATGTGGCCATTGCCGAGCAGCACGGCGTCACCTTCGCCGCCGGCCTTGCGACCGAGGGCTTCAAGCCCTTTGCGGCGATCTACTCGACCTTCCTGCAGCGCGCCTTCGACCAGGTCGTGCACGACGTCGCCCTCCAGAAGCTGCCGGTGCGCTTCGCCATCGATCGCGCCGGCCTGGTCGGCGCCGACGGCGCCACCCATGCCGGTTCCTTCGACGTGGCCTTTCTCGGCTGCCTGCCGGACTTCGTCATCATGGCGGCGGCCGACGAACTCGAGCTGATGAACATGGTGGCGACGGCGGCGCAGATCGATGATCGCCCCTCGGCCTTCCGCTATCCGCGCGGCGAGGGTGTGGGAATGGAGCTGCCGGCCAGGGGAACACCGCTGGAGATCGGTAAGGGCCGGATCGTGCGCGAGGGCACCAAGATCGCGATCCTGAATTTCGGCGCGCGTCTTCAGGAATGCCTGGTGGCCGCCGAAGATCTCGGCGCCAAGGGCCTCAGCACCACGGTGGCCGATGCCCGCTTCGCCAAGCCGCTCGACACCGATCTGATCCGCCGGCTCGCGCGCGAGCACGAGGTGCTGATCACGATCGAGGAGGGCTCGGTCGGCGGCTTCTCAAGCTTCGTGCTGCAGTATCTCGCGACGGCAGGCCTGCTCGACGGCGGGCTCAAGGTGCGGCCGATGGTTCTGCCCGACCGCTTCCTCGATCACGCCGCGCCGGCCCGCCAGTACGAGTGGGCCGGGCTCAACGCTCCGCAGATCGTGGCAACGGCGCTCGCGGCGCTCGGCCAACAGACCGAGCGCGCGCGCGGCTAGCTGCGCGGGTCGATCGGCGTGAGGCGAGGGGCATGAGCCTCGATGACCTCCGCCGCGTCGAGGCAGAGATCCTCGCGGAAGCGGGCGGCGATCACCTGAACGCCCACGGGCGTGCCGTCGGCAAGGCCTGTCGGCACCGAAACCGAGGGATAGCCCAGCACCGGTGTCGCCAGCAGGCAGTGTTGCGCCGCCATCATGCGATCGACGATCGGCTGGTCCTGCAGGTCGAGGCCGTCGGGGAACGGCAGGACATGCGACACCGGCACGACCGCCACCGCATACTCCGCAAAAAACAGGGACCAGGCCCGCATCAGCGCAAGGCGAAGGCCGAACGCATCGAGCAGGCCGTCGGCATCGACCTCCGGCACGTAGCGCAGATGGCCCTCGACGTTGCGCCGGGCTGCGGCGTCGCCCAGCGCCTGCACGGTCGCGACGAAGCCGCGGCGCTCGTCGTTGACGACCATCCGGTGCCACAGCTCGGCGGCTTCGCCCAGTCGCGGCGGCGCGACCTGTTCGACCGCGTATCCTGCCGCCTCCAGCGCGCGTCCGGCCTGCTCGACGGCAGCCCGGACCTCCGGCGCCACGTCGTCGAACGGGGCGGGCGCGATAGCGGCCCGCAGGGGACGGGACGGTGAAGGACCCGTGATCGGCGCCGGAACCCAGTTGGGATCGCGCGCATCGCCCATCGCCATGGCGGCGAAGGCGAGGCGCACGTCCGCGACGGTGCGGGCGAGGGGGCCCTGCACGGACATGAGCTGCGCCGTGATCGGCCGTTCGGCCGTCGCGGACGGATTGAAGGCGGGCACTCGGCCCGGCGTCGGACGCAGGCCCGCCACGCCACAGGCATAGGCGGGATAGCGGATCGAGCCCCCATAGTCGTTGCCATGTGCGATCGCGCCCATGCCGGCGGCCAGTGCGGCCGCCGCGCCGCCGCTCGATCCGCCCGGTGTCAGGCCCTTGCCCCACGGGTTGCGCGTCAGGCCGTGCAGCTCGTTGTCGGTGAACCAGCGGTGCGAGAAGGCGGGCGTGTTGGTGCGGCCGACGATGACCGCGCCCGCCTTGCGCAGGTTGGCGACCACCGGGCTGTCTTCGGTCGCCACCAGGTCGCGAAAGGCCACGACGCCGTTGGTCGTGGCTCGGCCCTTGGTGTCAACGTTGACCTTCACCGTCACCGGCACGCCGTGCAGCGGGCCGCAGGCGGCCCCGCTGCGGCGTTCGGCGTCGGCCTCGCGCGCGGCCTGCAGTGCCTCGTCGGCCATGACGTCGACCACGGCGTTGACCTGCGGATTGACGGCCTCGATGCGACCCAGGACGGAGCGGGTGGCGTCCTCGCTCGAAACCGCGCCCCGCGCGATCGCCTGCGCCAGGTCGACCGCCGACCAGCGCCAGAGTTCGTCCGTCATCCCGTGTCTCCTGCGAATTCGACGTTCAATTCTTTCACCTCCCCCGTCTTACGGGGGAGGCCGGGAGGGGGAAAGCAACGCGATGAATTGTAAGGTGGAGAGAGGGCCGGACCTGTGGCTTTCCCCCTCCGGCCAAGGGCGCTGTAACCAGCGCCGGGGCCACCTCCCCCGTAGGACGGGGGAGGAAAGTAATTTTTCTCAGGCCTTGGGCTGCGGAACGATGCGCAGGTAGGGCTTCGGCGCCTTCCAGCCGTTCGGGTACTTGGCCTTGGCGGCTTCGTCGGAGACGGCCGGGACGATGATCACGTCCTCGCCGTTCTTCCAGTTGACCGGCGTCGCCACCTGGTGCTTCGCGGTGAGCTGGCAGGACTCGAGCAGGCGAAGCACCTCGTCGAAGTTGCGGCCGCTGCTCATCGGGTAGGTGAGCATCGCCTTGATCTTCTTGTCGGGGCCGATGATGAACACCGAACGCACGGTGGCGTTGTCGGCGGCGGTGCGGCCATCGGACGTCGCGCCCGCGCCTTCGGGCAGCATGTCGTAGGCGGTCGCGACCTTGAGCTCGGGATCGCCGATCATCGGGAAGGTCACGGCGTGGCCCTGGGTCTCCTCGATGTCCTTCGCCCACTTGGAGTGGTTGGTCACCGGATCGACCGAGAGGCCGATGATCTTGGTGTTGAGCTTGTCGAACTGCGGCTTGAGGCGGGCCATGTAGCCGAGCTCGGTGGTGCAGACCGGCGTGAAGTCCTTCGGGTGCGAGAACAGGATCGCCCAGCTGTCGCCGATCCACTTGTGGAACTCGATCGGACCCTGGGTCGTCTCGGCCTTGAAGTCGGGCGCGGTCGAGTTGATGCGAAGCGTCATGGTGAAGTCCTCCAGTTTGCGGCCCGCACCTCAACTCTTCCGACGAGCGCGGTCAAGCCTTGGCAGGAATCCAGCTCATAAGGCCCAATCCACCATCAACTTCCACTGTCGTACCCACCACGTAACGGCCAAATCTTTCCGAGAGAATCGCGACGGCGACCTGGGCGATGTCGTCGGGCGTGCCGGCGCGGCCGAGCGGGATCTGCGCGACCAGCTCGGCGAGATTGTCCGCCACGAAGCCGCCGCCCGGGATCGCGCCCGGCGCGATCGCGTTCACCCTGATGCCGTCAGGTGCCAGCACGCGCGCGAGTTCCTTCATCACCATGGTCATGCCGGCCTTGGACGCACTGTAATGTGGGAGGTTGCGCGGCGTCTCGCGGTGCTGCGAGGTGACCAGGATCATGCGTCCCTTGATCCCGTTGTCGCGCATGTGGCGGCCGGCTTCGCGGGCGAGGAAGAACCCGGAACGCAGGTTGATGTCGGTCATCAGATCCCAGGTCTCTTCGCTGACCGACAGGGACGTGTCGACCTCGAGACGCCGCGGACTCGCGGCATGGACGAACAGGGAGATCGTGCCGAGCCTGTTCACCGCAGCGTCGAGCAGTTCCTTCCAGCCGTCCTTCCTGGAAAGGTCGGCTTGCAGGAAGTCGATGCCATCTTCGACGGGCGGGGCGGCGATGTCGCTGCCGAGCACGATCGCGCCCTCGGCCTTCAAGGCCTTCGCGATGCCGCGGCCGATGCCGCCGGCGCACCCCGTGATCAGGGCGCGCTCGCCTTCCAGAAGTTTCATGCTCATGCCCGGCATGCTAGCAGGTCCGGGGAAGGGAGACAGTATTGGCGAAGACACGGCTGGACGTGGCCCTGGTCGAGCGCGGGCTCGTGGAAACGCGTGCCGCCGCGCAGCGACTGGTCATGGCCGGGCTCGTCTTTTCCAACGACCGGCGGCTGGAAAAGGCGGGGCAGGGCGTCGCCGCCGACACGCCGCTCGAGGTGCGCGGCCAGCTCCATCCCTATGTCTCGCGCGGCGGGCTGAAGCTCGAAAAGGCGCTGGATCATTTCGCGATCCCGGTGACGGGTCGCATCGCGCTCGATGTCGGCTCCTCGACCGGTGGCTTCACCGACTGCCTCCTGCAGCGCGGCGCGGCGAAGGTCTTTGCCGTGGATGTCGGCACCAACCAGCTCGCCTGGAAACTGCGCACCGACCCGCGCGTCGTCTCGATGGAGAAGACCAATATCCGCGACGTCACGCGGGCGGAGATTCCCGAGCCGATCGACCTCGTCGTCTGCGACGCCTCGTTCGTCGGCCTGCGCCTCGTCCTGCCGGCTGCGCTCGCTCTCGCCGGCCCGGGTGCGCATCTCGCGGCCCTCATCAAGCCGCAGTTCGAGGTCGGCAAGGGCCGGGTCGGCAAGGGCGGCATCGTGCGCGAACCCGAGCTGCACGCCGAAGTCGTCGAGACGATCTCGTCGTGGCTGGCCGAGCAACCCGGCTGGCAGGTGCTGGGCGTGACGGAGAGCCCGATCACCGGCGCGGAAGGCAACAAGGAGTTCCTGATCGCGGCCGTTCTCAACGGCGCGCCAGCGTCACCCTGAACTTGTTGTTGTCGGCCAGCGTCTCGAACGATGTGAAGTGCGTCTTCAGCAGGGGCTCGTAGGGCAGCCCGCGATTGGCGACCATGTAGAACCGGCCCCTGGGCTTCAGCGCCTTGGCTGCGACGGCGATGAAGCCCTGGCCCAGCGAGGGCTCTGCGGCGCGGCCGGCATGGAAGGGCGGGTTGCAGACGATGGCGTCGTAGGTCGCGGGCGCTGCCTCGTTGATCAGATCGAGCCAGTGGAACGTCGCGCGCGGGTCCGTGACATTCACCCGGCTCGCCTCGACCGCACGATGCTCGGCGTCGATGCCGTCGATCTTCGTCACGGCGGGGCAGGTGTTCAGCACGTGCCGCGTGAGGAAGCCCCAGCCGCAGCCGAAATCGGCAATATGTCCGAAGAGGTCGTGGGGCAGGTGCGCGGCCAGCAGCTCGGAGCCGCTGTCGACATGATCCCACGAGAAGATGCCGGGCTGGCTCTGCCACGAACCGTCGCCGACGGAATGCAGGGTCGCGAGTTTCTGCCAGTAGTCGGGCGGGGCGTGGGTTGCCTTCACGAACCAGAAGACGCGGCTGTGGAACTTCGACAGCGAGTCGACGCCCCCGAACGCCTTGCCGACCTGCTTCTCGAGGCTGGCAGCGCCGTCGTCGTTGGCGCCGCTGCAGACGAGCGTGCCGCCGGGCGCGAGCAGCGCCCAGCCGCGCGCGATGTTGGCGAAGTTCTCTTCCTTGTGCTTGGTCAGCAGGACGAGGCCGAGTTCATGCCCGCCGCTCTCCAGCCGCGGCACCGCCTTCTCCAATCGAAGAAAAGCCGGCCGAAACGACTGTTCCGCGTCGATGTCTGCAAAAGGTGGATCCTCGGCACGCAGGAAGAACGCCCGCCGTTCGGCGAGCGCTCCGGTGTCGAAGGCGTGGGCGAGGGCGCGTGTCGCCTGGCTCACGGGACGAGGACGGCCCGCCCCATGATCAGGCCCTTGCGCAGCTCCTGCAGCGTCGTGTCGGCCTCGTCGAGCGTGCGCTTGACGACGGGGACCGGTGTCACCTTGCCGGCGGTGACGAGGTCCATCATCTCCTTCATCTCGCCCGGGCTGCCGGTGACGGAGCCCACGATCTGGCAGCCGGTGAAGGCGAACATCGGCATGGGCAGGGAGAAGGTGCCGCCGAACAGGCCGACGACGACCAGCCGGCCGCCGCGGGCCAGCGCCTTGACGCCGAACTGGGCGGTGCTCTCGGCACCAACGAAGTCGATCGCGGCGCCGACGCCGGTCCCGCCGGTGAGTTCGAAGATCTTCTTGCGGGCATCCTTGTCGCGCGGATCGAGGGCGGCGACCGCGCCGTTGTCGAGTGCCAGCTTGCGCTTGTTCTCGTCGATGTCGGCCACGATCGGCGCATGGCCCAGCACCGACTGCGCGAACTTCACGCCCATCAGGCCGACGCCGCCGGCGCCGATCACCAGGATGGGCTTGCCGGCATCCTCGCCGACCGCCTTCTTGACCGCGCTGAAGGCCGTGATGCCGGAGCAGGCATAGAGGCAAGCCAGCTCCGTCGGGATGTCACCATAGGGATAGAGATACTTCGCGTCGGGCACGAGGACATGATCGGCATAGCCGCCGTCCTTGTTGACGCCGAGGGCACGCGGCGCCGGGCAGAGATGCTCGCGGCCGTTGGTGCAGTACCAGCAGGTGCCGCAGCCGATCCACGGATAGACCACCGCCTTGTCGCCGACCTTGGCGCCCTTGGCGTCGGGACCCAGCGCCACGACCTCGCCCACGATCTCGTGGCCCATGGTGCGCGGCGGGTTCATCGTCTTCTGCGTCGACACCTTGTTGCCGCCGCCCATGTCGAAGAAGCCTTCCCACAGATGCACGTCGCTGTGGCAGACGCCGGCGGCGGTCACCTTCACCAGCACCTCTGCTCCCTGCGGCGCGGGATTGCTCTCCTCGACCTTCTGCAGCGGCTGGCCGAATTCGACGACCTTGTAACTCTTCATGGGGACTTCTCCGTTTCGAACCGGGCCGGAGAATATGCCGAAAGATGTGCGCCGTCTTCGTTGTCGATGGCTCTCAAATATCGCAGAACGATTCACATTCAATGTTCTGAAAAGTTTCGAAAATCCGTTTACTTACGAGAATTCCTCCGTCACGATCTCTTTCAACGACGTTCAAATTAAGCAAACGTCGAAGGAGGAAACGGCATGCGCGAGCGGATGGGCTCATGGCGGCGTCGCCATGTGTTGGCGGGATTGTTGGGTTCGACGGCGATGCTGGCAGCGCCGGCCATCGTGCGCGCTGCGCCTTCGGGCAAGCCGGTCCGCGTGGGGGGCACGCTCTCACTGACGGGGTTCCTGGCGCAGACCGCGGTCATCCACAAGATCGCCTCGGAGATCATGGTCGAGGAGATCAACAGCCGCGACGGCTTCCTCGGCCGCCCCGTCGAGTATGTGCTGCTCGACGACCAGTCCAAGCCGGATGTGGCGCGCAGCCTCTACGAGAAGCTGATCACCGTCGACAAGGTCGACCTGATCCAGGGGCCCTATGCGACGGCGCCGATCCTGGCGGCGATGGGGGTAGCCCAGCGTTACGGCAAGGTCATCATCCAGAGCAGCATGGGCATCCCGAAGCTCCAGACCTACGACATGGCGTTTCCGGCGACACCATTCGGTCCGGAGCCCGACAAGACCTATCCCAACGTGATCCTGGATGCGATGGCCACCCTGCCGGCACCGCCCAGGACTATGGTGGTGCTGACCAGCAAGTTCCCGTCGGCGCAGTTCATGGCGCACGGCATGAAGACCGAGGCCGAGAAGCGCGGCGTGAAGGTGCCGCTCTACCTGGAATACGAGGCGGGCAACCGCGACTTCGGCGCCATCGCCGCACGCGTGAAGGAGGCCAATGCCGACTTCCTGTGGGTTGGTTCGCTGGGATTGGAGAGCAACCAGATCCTCGAAGCGCTGCGCAAGCTCGACTACACCCCGAAGGGCAGCTTCCACCTCTATCCCGCGCCCGGTCCGCTGGCCCTGTCGCCCGACGGCAATCTCGCTTGGTCCTCGACGTTCCTCGAACCCGACGAGCCTTTCATGAGCCGGCCGGGCGTCGCCAGGATCGCCGAGGCCTACAAGGAGCGCGCCACCAAGGCGAACCTGCCCTATCCGCACATCGATGCGCAGGCCGCCGGCATGGTCTCGGAGTGGCAGATCCTTGAGCAGGGCGTGAACGGCGCCAAGAGCCTCGAGGACAAGCAGATCGCGGCCTTCCTGAAGAAGAGTGTGGTGAACACGATCTACGGTCCGCTCAAGTTCGACGGTCCCTACAATCATGGCGCCCCGGCGCAGCTCATCCGCCAGGTGCAGAACAAGGAGTGGAAGGTCGTCTGGCCCAGGGAGTTCGCGGCACCCGGCGTGAAGCTGCTGCCGTAACGACGGATGCCAAGCGCAACGCTTCTCGGTCAGGCGCTGATCTCGGGCGTCCTGGCCGGCGGGATGTACGGATTGCTGGCGCTGGGCCTCAGCCTGAGCTGGGGGCTGCTGCGGCTGGTCAATCTCAGCCATTTCGCCCTTGCCTTCCTGGCGGCCTACCTGACCTACGAGCTGGGCACCACCTATCACGTCGACCCGTGGTGGTCGGTGCTGCTCATCGTGCCGGCAATGTTCGCCATTGGACTGGCGCAGCACTGGGTGTTCGTCCGCTTCAAGGTGAACGAGCTGGGCTCGCTGCTGATCACTTTCAGCTTCGCCGTCATGCTCGAGGTCGGCATCCAGCTCTACTGGACGGCGGACTATCGCCGCTTCGAGACGCACTACGCGACCTGGTCGATCAAGGCGGGGCCGTTCTACATTCCGGTGCTCGAACTGATCCTGTGCCTGGTCGCCGGCGTGCTCGCCTGGGGCACATGGCTGTGGCTGCGCAAGACCTATGTCGGCAAGGCGCTGCGGGCGAGTGCGGAGGATGCCGACATCGCTGCCGCCTACGGCATCGATCATCGCAAGCTCGCCTATCTCGTTTCAGGGATCGGCGCGGCCTATGCCGGCGTCGCCGGCACCTTCATCGCCCTGATCGCGACCCTGGCGCCGGCCCAGATCTGGGCGTGGCTGGGCGTCGTGTTCGCGGTGGTGATCATCGGCCGACTCGGCAATCCGCTGGGTGCACTGGCCGCGGGCATGCTGATCGGCGCCAGCGAGTCGATCGCCATGGCGGTCCTCAGCCCGGCCTGGGCGCCGGTCGTATCCTTTTCGGTGCTGATCGCCATCCTGCTGTGGGATCCGGAGTGGTCATGACGGCCGGACAAACCCTTCCCAAGGCCGCAGCAGTGCTGGGCATCGCGATCTTCGCGATCCTGCCGACGGCGGGCCTGCCGGCTTTCTACGACTCGTTCTTCTATCTCGTCTTCTTCTGGGTCTCCCTGTCGACGAGCTGGGCGCTGCTGTCGGGCTTCGCAGGCTATTTCAGCCTGGGGCACGCCGCCTTCTTCGGCGTCGGCATGTACACGACCGCGACGCTCACGACCAAGGCGGACATGCCGTTCCTCGCGACAGTGCCGCTCGCCGCAGCGATGGCGGCCCTGCTTGGGGTCGGTATCGGCGCGGTCGTGTTCCGCATGAAACGGCTGCGCGGCGAACTGTTCGCGCTCCTGACGCTCGCCGTGACCTTCGTCATCGCCACGATCATTCTCAACACGCCGATCGATGGCGGCGCCGGCGTCTTCATGAGTGCCGTGCCGTTGCCCCATCTGATGCCGACCCAGACCGGCACGATCTACGTGCTGGGCTTCCTGATGTGCCTGCTCACGCTCGGCATCGCCTGGTGGGTCGCCCATTCACGTCTGGGCCTCGGCCTGTTCGCCATCCATGACGACGAGGATGTCGCCGAAGCCAAGGGCGTGCCGACTTTCCGCTACAAGCTGATCGCGTTTGCGCTGTCGTCGGGCATCGCCGGTGCCGTCGGTGGCATCCACGCGATGTATGTCGGATTCCTGACGGTGGGCGGGACGTTCGAACTCACCGTGCCGCTTTACGTCGTGCTGATGAGCGTGCTGGGCGGTTCGCGCAACTGGTTCGGCCCCGCGATCGGCGCCACGCTCATCACGACGTTGCTGTACGCCTTCATCAGCGGTGGGGAGGCGATGGTCGGTCGCGCCGTGGTCGCGCTGATCCTCATCCTGGCAATCCTGTGGCTGCCCGACGGGATCGTGCCGGCGCTCAAGGCGTGGCTGAAGCGGCGGCGTCCTGTCGCGACGAAACCGCACGCCGCTGTGGTGCCGGTCGTGCCGGATACGCCGCATCATGTCGGTACGCGCAACATCCTGGAGGCCAGGGGAGCGGCGAAGCGGTTCGGCGGCCTGCAGGCGCTGGGGGGCGTCGACCTCGACGTGCGCGAAGGCGAGATCCTGGGGCTCGTCGGACCCAATGGCTCGGGCAAGACCACGCTGATCAACGTCATCTCGGGCTTCTATCCACTGAGCGGCGGCACCATCACGGTCGACGGCGCCGAAATCGGCAACCTGCCCGCCCACGAGATCGCGCGCCGCGGCGTGGCGCGCACCTACCAGATCCCGCGGCCGTTTGCGAACATGACGGTGCTCGACAATGTGGCGCTGGCAGCGACCTTCGGCGGGCCACCACGCAGTGCGGCTGAAATACGAACCGAAGCGCTGCACTGGATCGGCTTCACCGGCCTTGCCGGCAAGGAAGAGGCGCTGCCGGCCGAGCTGAACCTGCACGAGCGCAAGTTCCTGGAACTGGCCCGCGCTCTGGCGGCCAAGCCCAAGCTGCTGCTGCTCGACGAGGTCCTGTCGGGGCTCAATCCGGCCGAGGTCGACAATGCCATCCGTCTGGTGCGGGCGATCCGGGCCCAGGGCGCCACCATCGTGTTCGTCGAGCATCTCATGCGTGCCGTGGTCGAACTGTCGGACCGGGTGGCCGTCCTGAACGAAGGCAAGGTCTTCGCGCTGGGCGCCCCGCGAGAGGTCATGCGCGATCCGCGCGTCGTCAGCATCTATCTCGGCAAAGCCTATGCTGCTTGAAGTCCGCAACCTCCATGTCGGCTACGGCGATGCCCCTGCGGTGTGGGACGCGTCGCTCGACGTCGATGCCGGCGAGATCGTGTCGGTGATCGGCCCCAACGGCGCCGGCAAGACGACCCTGATCAACGCCATTGCGGGCATGCTGCGCTACCGGGAAGGCGAGCTGCGCTTCGATGGCGCCGACATGAAGCGCGTGCGCCCGCACGGCTATTGCGGTCACGGTATCGCGCTGGTGCCGGAGGGGCGGCGGCTGTTCACCAAGATGACGGTCGAGGAGAACCTCGAACTGGGCTGCTATCTGCCGGGCCCTCGCGCGGCGCGGGCGCAGTCGCTGGAGCGGGTCTACGACCTGTTCCCGATCCTGCGGCAGAAGCGGGCCCAGCCGGCCGGGGAGCTGTCGGGCGGCCAGCAGCAGATGGTGGCGATCGGCCGGGCGCTGATGGCGCAGCCGCGCATCGTGCTGTTCGACGAGCCGTCGCTTGGTCTCGCCCCGACCATCGTCGACGACATGTTCGACATCATCGTCCGGGTGCGCGACGAGGGCGTCGCCGTGCTGCTGGTCGAGCAGAACGTCGTGAAGGCGCTGAGCGTCGCCGACCGCGCCTACGTGCTGGAGCAGGGGCGCATCGTGGCCACAGGCCTGCCGGACGAGCTAATGAAGCAGCCGCACATCCGCGAAGCCTATCTGGGAGTTTGAGGAGCCTTCATGGCCAAAGTCCTGCCCACCACCCCGTTTGAGGGCGCCAACGAGAACCTGTCGGCGACGACCGCGCCCCAGGATGTCAGCCGCGAGGACGCGGCGACCTTCGACGTCCTGCGCAAGATGCGCGAGGACATTCTGTGTTGCGTCCTGAAGCCCGACCAGAAGCTGAAGTTCGGGGAACTGCGCCAGCGCTACGACACCAGCGTCGGCACCCTGCGCGAGGCACTGTCGCACCTCGTCTCGGAGGGGCTCGCCCGCACCGAGGCGGGCCGCGGCTTCCAGGTGTCGCCGATCTCGCTGGCGGACTTCCTCGATCTCTCGGAGTTGCGCGTCTATCTCGAGACCAAGACGCTGGCGGAGGCCATTCGCCACGGCACCGATGCCTGGGAAGCCGAGATCGTCAGCTCGTACTTCCTGCTGAGCAAGCTCGCGGCGCCCAAGCCGGACGATCCGCTTTCCGTGAAGCAGGAGTGGGGCAAGCGCCACAAGCGCTACCACGATGCGCTGGTTGCGACCTGCCGTTCGCCCTGGTCGCTTCATTACCGCAGCGAGCTGTTCGATCAGGCGCGCCGGTACCACTGGCTGACCATGATCCACAGCCGGCTGCATCGCCGGAACGAGCATCTCGAGATTCGCGACGCCGTGCTGGCACGCGACTCCGATCTCGCCTGCTCTCTGCTGGAGCAGCACATCCGGACCACGGTCGAGCAGGCGGTGGCCGACGTTCCTGGCCTGATCCGCGGCAACGCCCGCGTGCTCAAGCCCGGTAAGCGCCGCAAGAACTAGGGAGAGACGCCATGGATACGATTCAGAAGGCAGCAAGTTACGATGTCGGCGGCGTGCGCTATCCGCGGCCGTTCAAGATCCGCCGGCTCGGCCATTTCGGCTTCAACGTGGCCGACATGGAAAAGGGCCTCGATTTCTATCAGCATCTGCTGGGCTTCCGCGTCACCGACACGCGCGATTTCTCGAAGGTGCCGGGGCGCGAGGAGATGGCCAAGCGTCTTCAGGATCCGCGCATCGTTTTCATGAGCCACAATTCCGACCATCACGCCTTCCTGCTGGCTCACAAATCGCTGGGCGCGATCTTCGGCGACGACGCGGTCTCGCGCGACGTCACCGTCAATCAGATCACCTGGCAGGTCGGCACGATGGATGAGGTCTTCGCCGCGGCGGACTACTTCCGTGAGCGCGATGTCGAGATTCGCAGGGTCGGTCGCGACATGCCGGGCAGCAACTGGCACACCTATATTCGCGATCCGGATGGGCACACGGTCGAACTCTACTACGGCATGGAGCAGATCGGCTGGGACGGCCGCTCCAAGCCGGAGTCGATGTACTACCGCGCCTTCCGCGAGACGCCCGAGCTGCCGCAGATCTCCGAGGAGCAGGAGGTGCGCGATGCGGTCGCCAAGGGCATCGACATCAACGCGGGCAACGTCATCCAGGATCGGACGGGCGAGGAATACATTGTTGCCGGCACGCGCCTGCCGAGGCCGTTCAAGGTCACGAGCATTGGGCCAATGAGCCTGTTCGTGGCCGATGTCGGCGCGTCGGAAGCCTTCTACACCCAGACGATGGGCTTCATCCGCACTGAAGTCGTGACCTGGAAAGGCCATCGCTGCGTCTTCCTGCGCAATGGCAGCGAACACCATTCGCTGTCGCTGTTCCCCAAGGCGCTGCGCGGCGAATTGGGACTGAACCCGGACACGAGCTGTGCCTCGATGGGTGTCGAGGTCGGCAGCTACCAGCAGCTCCGCGACGCGGTGGGTTTCCTGAAGAAGAATGGCGTTCAGTTCACCGACGCCATTCCGCCGGAACTCTATCCCGGCGTCGACTACGCCGCGCACATTCTCGATCCGGCCGGCCACTGCATCATGCTGCACTACTACATGGAGCGCATTGGCTGGGACGGCAAACCACGCCCTGCCGAGCTGCGCCGCAAGGTCGGCAAGGACTGGCCGGAGGCAATCGAGCCGATGTCTGACACCTATGCGGGTCAGACGTTCATGGGACCGTTGGGATAACGACGGCCCGAACAATGAAAAACAGGAGGAGGAAACATGAGACGCAGGACTCTGCTGATGTCTGCCGCGGCGGCGGCGGCGGGCGCTCCCGCGATTGCGCGTGCGCAGGCCTACCCGTCGCAGACCATTCGGCTGATGCACGGCTATGACGCCGGCTCCAATCCCGACACCATCGCCCGCCATCTCAGCGTCCCGCTGACCGAGATCCTGGGGCAGCAGATCGTCATCGAGCCGCGCCCCGGCGCGGCCGAGCGGCTGGCGGCCGCCCAGATCGCACGCATGAAGCCCGACGGCTATACGCTCTACCTGATGACGGGCGGGCAGGCGGTCGTATCGGCCACCGACAAGACCTTGACCTACGATATCCTGAAGGACTTCGATTTCATCTCGATCGTCACGCGCTTCCCCTTCGTGCTTACCGTGGCGCCGGGGTCGCGCTTCGAGACGGTGCAGGCCTATTTCGACGAAGCCACGCGTGAACCGGGCAAGCTCACCTACGGTACGTCGGGCGTCGGCTCGACCTTGCACATGGCGATGGAGCTGATCCTGGAAAAGACCGGCATCAAGATGACCCATGTTCCCTACAAGGGCGGCACCGGCCAATCCTACAACGACTTGGCCAGCGGCCGGCTCGACATGTGTGTCCTGACATTCTCGAGTGCGCAGCCGCTGATGAAAACCGGCAAGCTGCGCGCTCTCGCCGTCACGTCGAAGGAGCGGCATCCGGGCTTTCCGGACGTGCCGACCATCGCCGAGACGGTGCTGCCAGACTACGACGTCGTGTCGTGGCTGGGCTTCACCGCGCCGGCAGGCTTGCCCCCCGCGATCCGTGATCGCCTCTACGAGGCGTTCGAGCGGGCGATGGCGCGACCGGAGGTGAAGTCGAAGCTGGAAGAGCTGGGCAACGACACGCGCGTCACCAGTCCGGCTGAGTTCCGGGCGCGGGTGGAAGCCGACATGGCGCGCTGGGGTCCGCTCGCCCACGTCGTCAGCCAGTCCTAGAGTCAGATCGAGCGTTCGCGGGAGAGAGTTCATGAGCAAGTATGGAATCGGCCAGCCGGTATTGCGTTTCGAGGACCCGCGCCTGCTGCGCGGACAGGGCCGCTTCGTCAACGACGTGAACCTCCCGGGGCAGGCCCACGCCGTGTTCGTGCGCTCGCCGCACGCCCACGCGAAGATCCGGTCCATCGATACGAAGGCCGCGTCCGGGGCGCCGGGCGTGGTCGCGGTCCTCACCGGCCACGACGTGATTGCCGACGGGCTCGGCATGCCCAAGGCCAACATGCCGAGGAAGCGACCCGACGGTAAGCCGATGTACGCCCCGCAGCGGCCGGCGTTGGTTGTCGATCGCGTGCGCTATGTCGGCGATCCAGTGGCGATGGTGATTGCCGACACACTGGCCGAAGCCAAGGACGCTGCCGAGCTGGTCGAGATCGATTATGAGCCGATCCCCTCGGTGACGCTGACCGAGGATACGGTGAAGCCCGGTGCACCCGCCGTCTGGGACGATTGCCCGGACAACATTTCCAACTTCATCGAGCGCGGCAACAAGGCCGCGACCGAAGAGGCGATCAAGGGCGCCGCCAAGGTCATCAAGCGCCGCTATGTCATCACGCGCGTGCACGCCCAGTACATGGAGCCGCGCGGTACGCTTGGCGTCTACGACCAGGGCGAGGACCGCATGACGCTCTACGCGGACGTGCAGTATCCCCATCGCGTGCGCAACATGCTGGCGCAGAACGTCTTCAAGGTGCCCGAGAGCAAGATGCGGGTGATCACAGGTGACGTCGGGGGCGGCTTCGGCACCAAGGGCTGGCAGTATGTCGAGCATCGCCTGACGCTCTGGGCGGCGCGCAAGCTGCTGCGGCCGGTCAAGTGGTGCTGCGAGCGCTCCGAGGCCGTGATGGCCGACGAGCATGGCCGCGATAATGTCGGCGAGATCGAGCTGGCGCTCGACGCCGACAACAAGTTCGTGGCGCTGCGCCTCAACATGCTGGCGAATATCGGCGCCTATGTCGGTTCGGACCGCAACCTGCTGTCACCCTTCGGCATGATCGGCACGGTATTGGGCGTCTACCTGATCCCCAAGGCGTACATCAACGTGGTGGGCGTACTGTCCAACACCAATCCGACGGCTCCGTATCGTGGCGCCGGACGACCTGAAGCGATCTATCTGATCGAACGATTGATCGACGATGCGGCGCGCGAGCTCGGCGTGGACCGGGTGGAACTCAGGCGCAAGAATATTTTGGCGGAATCGGCACTGCCGTATCAAAGCCCCGTCGGCCCGTTCTACGACTGCGGCGAATTCGAGAAGAACATGGACATGGCGCTGAAGCTCGCCGACGTGGCGGGTTATGCCGCGCGTGCCGAAGAGTCGAAGAAGCGCGGCAAGCTCCGCGGACTCGGGATCATCAACGCCATTGAGCAGGCCGCCGGCACGGCCCAGCCCGAATATGCCGAGATCCGATTCAACCCGGCCGGTACGGCGACGCTGCTGATGGGCACCAAGGCGCAGGGCCAGGGCCACGAGACGATGTTCAAGCAGATCCTGAACGAGCGACTGGGCATCGATCCTCACGACGTGCAGTTCATCGACGGCGATACCGACCGCGTCGCCTTCGGCATGGGCACCAACGGCTCGCGCTCTACGGTGCTGGGCGGCTCGGCGCTGTTCATGGCGGCGGAGAAGGTGATCGAGAAGGGCAAGCGGCTGGCTGGCCATCTTCTGGAGGCAGGCGAGCAGGACATCGAGTTCGCCGAGGGCGTCTTCAAGATCAAGGGCACCGACAAGACCGTGGCGCTGAAGGCCGTCGCGATGGCCGCCTTCAATCCGACCAAATGGCCGAAGACCGGCTTCGAGGGTGGTCTCTATGAGAACGCCACCTATCTCGGCGAGAAAGACACTTATCCCAACGGCTGCCACGTCTGCGAGGTCGAGGTCGATCCCGATACCGGCGAGGTGAAGCTCGAGCGTTATGCCGTGGTCGACGATGTCGGCACGGTGATGAACCCGATCGGCCTCAAGGGCCAGATCCATGGCGGCGTTGCGCAGGGCGTTGGCCAGATCCTGGGTGAGCAGGTGATCTGGGATCGCGAGAGCGGCCAGCTCCTGACGGCGAGCTTCCTCGACTACACGATGCCGCGCGCCGACATGATGTGCAGCATGGAGGTCAAGTCCAACCCCGTTCCGACCAAGTACAATCCGCTGGGCGCCAAGGGCGCGGGCGAGGCGGGCACGGTGGGCGCCATGCCCGTGGTCATGAATGCCGTGATCGACGCGCTGGCGCCGCTCGGTGTCCGCGACATGGTCATGCCGGCCACGGCGGAGAATGTCTGGCGGGCCATCCAGGCGGCGAAAGGGGCGTAGTCCATATGGGCCAGATCGTCGGCGCGGCCGTCGTTTCGCACCATCCCGGTCTGGTGCAACCCAGGGAGATACGTGTCCAGCGTGGTAACGGCCGCGATTCGGACCTGATCGAAGGCTTCGACCGCGTCCGCGCGAAGATCGACGAGGTGAGGCCCGATACGTTCGTACTGTTCGATACGCACTGGGTCACGACTTCCCTCCACCTCGTGGCGGGAGCGGCGCACTACAAAGGCGCCTACACCTCCGATGAATTGCCGTTCGCGATGACGCGCTTTCCCTATGACCATGCCGGCGCGCCGGCGCTCGCCGCCGAGGTCGAGAGGGTGGCTGCGGAGAAGAAGGTCGCGGCGCGCAATGTCGTCGAGGAGTCGCTGCCGCTGCATTACCCGACCCTCAACGTGATCCATTATCTCGGTCGTGGTGAAAAGGTCCTGAGCGTTGGCACCTGCCAGACTGCCAAGCTGAAGCATTTCCTGCAGATGGGCGACGTGGTCGGCGAGGCGATCCGTCGTTCGGATGCGAGGGTCGTGCTGCTGGCCTCGGGCGCGATGAGCCACAAGTTCTACGACCTCGACCATGTGCCGCCCAATCCGCGCGTCTGGCATCCCGACAACGTGTCGGAGCCGAAGAATCGCGCGCTCGATATGGAGGTACTGGAACTCTGGAAGCAGGGGCGACACGACACCGTGCTCGACCGGTTCCCGGAGCTGGAAGCAGCCAAATACGAAGGTCACGGCGCGCACTACGCGCAGATGATGGGGGCGCTGGGCGGCAGGGATTGCCGTGCCCGCGGCACGCAGCTCTCGGAATACGAGAACGCGGCCGGTACCGGCAATGTCCATGTCTGGTTCGATGTTCAGTGAGGGGAGTTAGGTGAAATGAGTGTTCTCGAGGGACCGCGCAAGGAAGTCCGCCACGTCATCAAGGACGGCAGCGCTTATTGGGTCGAGTTCAAGGATGGCAAGATCGTCTTTGCCGACGGCCGGACCGCCGACGAGAAGGACGTGGTGCACCTGCCGCCGTGCACTCCGACCAAGATCCTGTGCGTCCATGTGAACTACATCTCGCGCTACTACGAGTTCAACAACACGCACACGCCGCCCAACACGCCGACGTACTTCCAGAAGCCGCTGACGGCGCTCAATGCTCACAAGGGTGAGCTGGTGAAGCCCAAGGGCTACAAGTACGTGAACTACGAAGGCGAGATGGCCGTCGTCTTCTCCAAGGTCACCAAGAACGTGAGCCGCGAGGAGGCCTGGGACTGCATCGCCGGCTTCGCGCCGGCCAACGATTTCGGCTGCCATGACTTCCGTGACACCGACGCCGGCTCGATGCTGAGGGTCAAGGGCATGGACGGGTTCTGTCCGATCGGGCCGGGCCTGGTGTCGGGTGTGGACGTGCGACGGTCGACGCTGCGCAGCTACAAGAACGGCAAGATGGTCCAGGAGGGTGCCGTCAGCGAGCAGATATTCGACTGCGGCTACCTGATCGCCGATCTCGCCCGGCACATCACCTTCCTGCCGGGCGACATCCTGCTGACCGGCACGCCGGCCAACTCCCGTCCGCTAGAGGTCGGCGACACGATCGACATCGAGGTCACCGGCGTCGGTCGCCTGTCCAACACCGTCGTCGAGACGCCGGCACCGCGTGCCTCCGAAGGCTTCCCGCCCAGCCCCGACAGCGAGGGCGTGCGCAAGGTGGCGCTCGGCAACGAGGAGCGCCTGCCGGACAAGTTCAAGACGAAGTAACGTCCCTAGGGGCTGGCGTGACCCAGGAAACGGTCCGGCGGCCGGTCGCCCCATTGCGACTGGAAGCCTTCCTCGGCGCTGAGCAGGTTGCCGCCATTGGCTGCGTTCAGGCGGTCGGTGTCGGCCCAGCGCTCGTGCACGCGGCCCCAGGGATCGCACCAGTAGTCGTAGACCTGGCTGCCCAGCAGGTGGCGACCGATGCCCCACATATGGTCGTACTTGCCCAGGCGCTTGATGTACTCGTGATCCTGGAAGACGCAGTCGATGTCCTGCACCTCGTACGAAACGTGGTTCAGGCCGGCCTTTGGATTGTGATTACAGAAGAAGACGTGGTGATCGACATAGGCATCGCCACGGTCGAGGCGGTTGAACGAGCCGATGATGTTGTCTTCGCTCCCGACATAGACGTCGTCGGAGCGGATCATGCCCAGCGTCTCACGGAACCACGCCACGGTCTCCGTGACATTGGGCGAGGAGAGGACGCCGTGGCCGATGCGCTGGATCGATGTGGGCGACTTGCCGAGCCGCATCACCCGCCCGACGCGGCGGCCGGGTTCGCGGGCGGTGTTGTGCTCGTCGCGCGCGACCCTGATCGGCTCGACGCGCTGCTGTCCCGACACGACCTCGATCTGGTACCCGTTGGGCTCGGTGAGACGCACGCGCTTGCCGCCGCCCGGTTCGTCCAGTGTCTCGATGCCCGAGGCGCCCGGCAGCCGGGCGAGGCGTTTCAGGTCCTCCTCGTCGGCGGCGTGGTAGGCGAAGCCGATGAACTTCGTGCCCCCCTTGTGCGTGACATGCAGGTGAGGGTGATCGTCGGTGCCGCGCATGTAGAGGGCAGTTGGTGTGCGCTCGGCGCGGGTCAATCCGAAGTGGATGAGGAACTCCTCCATTTCGTCGAGATCGGGCGCTTCCATGCGGGGCCACGCAAATTCCGCAGCCTTGATGATGGCCATTGTTTCCTCCGCTCTTTGCAGGAACGCTAGCCCTGTCTTCCCGTGCTGAAAACTAGCCCTGTCTTCCCGTGCTGAAAAGGAGAGATTCCATGCCCCGCTCGCCGGCTCCCAATCCGCGTGACGCGTTGCGGTCCTTCGCCCCCAAGTTGATCGAGCTCACGGACGATGTGTTGTTCGGAGACGTCTGGGAGAGGCCGGGTCTGTCGAAGCGCGACCGCAGTCTCATCACGTGTGCAGCGCTGGTCGCGATGAACCGCACGGAGCAGCAGACAGGACACTTCGCCCGTGCCATCAACAACGGAGTTACCAAAGACGAGCTGATCGAGCTCATCACGCATCTCGCATTCTATTCCGGCTGGCCGACCGCGATGTCGGCTGCCAACGTCGCCAGGAAAGTGCTCGAAGAGGGAGAGAAGAAGTGAAGCTTTGCTATTTCAATGACTACCGCCTGGGCGTCATCAAGGGCGACCAGGTCGTCGACGTGACCGACGCCGTGAAGGACATTCCGCATCTGGATTCACGGGACCTGATCCTTGGCCTCATCGCCAAGTGGGATGCCTACAAGGCCAAGGTCGAGAAGGCCGCCGCCGACGGCAAGGGCGTGCCGGTGTCCGGCGTGAAGCTGCGGCCGCCGGTGCCGAAGCCCGGCAACATCGTCTGCATGGCCGTGAATTACATGGAAGACGGTACGCTGCCTGAGAAGCCCGCCATCAATGCCTTCCACAAGGCCGCGACCGCGGTGATCGGTGACGGCGACACGATGGTGCTGCCGGATGCGCCGGCCACGATCTTCGAGGGCGAGGCGGAGATGGCGCTGGTCATCGGCAAGCGCGCCACGCGGGTGGCACAGGCCGACGCCTTCAAGCACATCTTCGGTTACACCTGCTTCATCGACGGTTCGGCCCGCGGCCTGCCGCCGCCCGGCAACGTGTTCTTCCAGATGAAGTCGCGCGACACCTTCGCCCCGATCGGCCCGTGCATCGTCACCGCCGACGAGATCGCCGATCCGCAGAACCTCGACATCACGCTGACCAACAACGGCACGGTGATGCAGAAGTTCAACACTTCCGACATGGCGCACCACATCCCGCGCATCATCGAGTGGGTGAGCTCGATCCACACGCTGGAGCCCGGCGACATCGTCGCCACCGGCACCAACCATCGCGGCCTCAACTCCTTCATGGACGGGGACAAGATCGAGCTGACGGTCGAGAAGATCGGCACGCTGAAGTTCAGCGTGAAGGACGAGCTGAAGCGAACCTGGGCCCGCACCACCCGTCTCCAGCACAAGGAAAAAGGCGGCGAGGGCCCGCACACGCCCCAGCTCACCGGCAAGTACGCAAAGTAACTCGAAGTTTGCCTACAAACCTTCACCTCCCCCGTCTCACGGGGGAGGGAGAGACGCTACGAAAAAGGGCGCCGCGGTTTCCCGCGACGCCCCTTCGAGACAGTAGGCTGCTACCTACTTAGTGGGTGAGAGCTGCCTGACCGTTGCTGGCCTGGACGGGGATCGCGCGGGGCTTCTTCTCTTCCGGGATCTCACGCTGCAGTTCGATCGTAAGCAGGCCGTTGGCGAGCTTCGCGCCCGTGACCTTCACATGGTCGGCGAGCTGGAAGCGGCGCTCGAAGTTGCGGCCGGCAATGCCACGATAGAGATACTGCTTCTCTTCCTGACCCTCGGTCGGCGCGGCCTGGCCGCTGACGAGGAGCTCGTTCTCCTTCTGGGTCACGTTCAGCTCGGCTTCCGCGAACCCCGCAACCGCCATCACGATCCGGTAGGCGTTATCGCCGGCCTTCTCGATATTGTACGGGGGGTAGCCGTTGGCGCCGGACTGGCTGGCCACCGAGTCGAGCAGGTCGAAGACGCGATCGAAACCGACGGTGGCGCGATAGAACGGAGAATAGTCGACAGTACGCATTTTGATCATCCTCTCTTGAGCGATGTTGACGTTCCCGCCCCGGATGGGCGCGGGGAACGAGGGTGATTTGGGGAGGGAAGGGGCGGCTTCAAGGGCGATAAAAATTTCCTTCTGAGGGCCTTGAACGGCAGGAAATGCTTCCTCCCGAAGAACCTTCGGAAATTCAACTCATGGCTTATGTGCGAGATATCGCCAGATCAAAGGCGGTAACCGCATGTCCAAGTTCATTCCCCGTTCCGAGGCTGCTTTGTGGGTCCTGTCGATCTCGCAGGCCGCCGGCATGCTTGCCCTCAACATCGTGCTGCGCGTGGCCGTGTCGTGAGGCACCTGCCGCTCTTATTCGATCTGGCCGGCCGCAAGGTCGCGATCGTGGGCGAGGGCGCGAAGGCGGATCTGCGCGCCAATCTGGCGCGCTCTGCGGGCGCCGACGTTCGCAGGCTCAAGGCCGGTTCCGTCACGGCGCGGGATTTCCAGGGCGCCGTGGCAGTCTTCGTCGCCACCGACGATGAGGCGGCGGACGCAGCGGTCCACCGCGTGGCGAAGGCGGCCGGGGTGCCGGTGAACGTGGCGGACCGGCCTGCGCTTTGCGATTTCATCATGCCCGCCATCGTCGATCGCGACGGCGTGGTCGTGGCGATTTCGACCGGCGGCGCTTCGCCAACGCTGGCGACCGTGCTGCGGGGGCGGATCGAGGCGGCGCTGCCCGAGCGGCTGGGCGTGCTGGCGGGCCTCGCCGCGACGTTCCGGGCCCAGGTCAATGCACTGATCACCGACCCTGCGCGGCGCCGCGCCTTCTTGAGGCGGCTCGTCGAGGGACCGGCCGCACGCCTTGCCCTGGCAGGCGACGAGGCCGGGGCGCGACGCGTGGCGCTCGGCGAGCTCGACGCGGCGCGGCGCCG
Source organism: Reyranella sp. (assembly GCF_965279625.1). Taxonomy (GTDB): domain Bacteria; phylum Pseudomonadota; class Alphaproteobacteria; order Reyranellales; family Reyranellaceae; genus Reyranella. Next base: position 1,003,986 of record NZ_OZ257251.1, on the reverse strand, counting down.
ACTGACGCCTTACGGCATCGCCCATATCGTGGGGGCAGGACCGGGGGATCCCGATCTTCTGACCCTGAAGGCGGCGCAGCTCCTCCAGGAGGCCGACGCCATCCTGCACGACGATCTCGTGCCGCCGGCCGTGCTGGCGCGGGCCCGACGCGACGCCGAAATCGTCTCTGTCGGCAAGCGCAAGGGTCGTCCGAGCTGGGCGCAGGCCGACATCGACGCCGAGCTCGTCCGGCGCGTGCGTGCCGGCCAGACAGTGGTGCGGCTGAAGGCCGGCGACCCGTTCGTCTTCGGTCGCGGCGGCGAGGAGGTCGATGCGCTTCGGGCGGCTGGGCTCCCCTGGACTGTCGTGCCCGGCATCACCGCGGCACTGGGCTGCGCGGCCTCGGCCGGTATCCCGCTCACCCATCGCCGCCATGCGTCGGCCGTGACCTTCGTCAGCGGGCACGGCGCCAAGGACGGCAAGCAGCCCGCCTGGGCCTTGCTCGCCGTCGAAGGCCATACGCTCGCGATCTACATGGGCGCTTCCGAAGCGTCAGCCCTGCGCGATCGCCTGCTCGCCGCCGGTGCCGCTCCCTCGACGCCAGTTGCGATCGTCGAGAACGGCACGCGGCCCGGTCAACGGGTCTCGACCGGCCGGCTGGGTGACCTCGCGCGGCTCGCCGCTTCCCACGCCAAGGGCGTCGCGGCCGGCCCCAGCCTCATCATCGTGGGCGACGTCGCGGCCTATGCCGCCCTGTCCGAAAACCCGCCGCTTGCAAAGGTGTCCTGATGGCCAAGAATCTGAGTGGCGACCTCCAGGTCGCCTCGGCGAACCGGCTGGTCGACGGCATGGTGGTCTGGCTCGACGAGGCCGGCCAATGGACCGATCGCCTCGAGCACGCGGCGATCGCGCGCGACAGGCGCGGTGCCGAGATCCTGCTGGAGCGTGCCCGGGTCGAGGCCTTCAGCGTGGTCGATCCGTTCCTCGTCGCGGTGGTCGAGCATGACGAGGGGACGATCGAGCCGCTGTCTCTTCGCGAGAAGATCCGTGCCTCGGGCCTCACCTTCGAGGCCATTGCGGCCGATGCGGTGCGTTATGCCTGATACCCATTTCTACAGGTACGACGATTACGACCGGACCCTGGTTTCCGAGCGCGTCGAGCAGTTCCGCGACCAGGTGCGACGCCGGCTGGCGGGTGAGTTGACCGAGGAGCAGTTCAAGCCGCTGCGCCTGCACAACGGCCTCTACCTGCAGCTTCACGCCTACATGCTGCGGATCGCCATTCCCTACGGCACGGTGTCTTCCCGCCAGCTGCGCAAGCTGGCCGACATCTCGCGCAAGTACGATCGCGGCTACGGCCATTTCACGACGCGCCAGAACCTGCAGCTCAACTGGATCAAGCTCGAGGATGCGCCGGACGCGTTGGCGGCTCTCGCCGAAGTCGACATGCATGCGATGCAGACGTCGGGCAACTGCATCCGCAACGTGACCGCCGACCACTATGCCGGCGCCGCGATCGACGAGATCGAGGATCCGCGCATCTGGGCCGAGATCGTGCGCCAGTGGTCGACGCTCCATCCCGAATTCACCTTCCTGCCGCGCAAGTTCAAGATCGCCATCACAGGTTCGCCGAACGACCGTGCGGCGGTGCGCGTGCACGACATCGGCTTGCGCTTGTGGCGTAACGAGCAGGGCAAGGTCGGCTTCGAGGTGATCGTGGGCGGTGGCCTCGGGCGCACGCCGATGATCGGCAAGACGCTGCGCGAGTTCCTGCCGAAGGAAGAGCTGCTGGCCTATCTCGAATCGACGCTGCGGGTCTATAATCGCTATGGCCGGCGCGACAATCTCTACAAGGCCCGCATCAAGATCCTGGTGCATGAGGTCGGCGTCGAGAAGATGCGCGAGGAAGTCGAGGCCGAGTATGCCGCGACTCGCGATGGCGCTCTCAAGCTGCCGGCCGCGAGCATCGAGGCGATCGCCCGCCAGTTCGCGCCGCCGGTTCTGCCGCCGCGACCCACCGTGTCAGGCGAGGTCGAGGCGCAGCGTCTCGACGAGCCGGACTTCGCGCTGTGGCTCAAGTCGAACGTCGCGCCGCATCGCGTGCCCGGCTATGCGATCGTGACGGCCTCGCTGAAGCCCGCCGGCGCGCCGCCGGGCGACGCGAGCGCCGCCCAGATGGACGGTGTTGCCGACATCGCCGAGGCCTACAGCCAGGCCGAGGTTCGCGTAAGCCATGAGCAGAACCTGATCTTCCCCCACGTCGCCGTGGAAGACCTCCCGCAGGTCTATCGTTCGCTGGCGGCACTGGGATTTGCTGAGGCCAATGTCGGCAAGATCACCGACATCATTGCCTGCCCGGGGCTCGACTATTGCGCGCTGGCCAATGCACGTTCGATCCCGGTGGCGCAGCGCATTTCTAGCCATTTCGCGAGCCTCGCCCGCCAGCACGACATCGGCGACCTGAAGATCAAGATTTCTGGATGCATCAACGCCTGTGGCCATCACCATGTCGGCCATATCGGCATCCTCGGCGTCGACAAGAACGGCGTCGAACTCTACCAGATCAGCCTTGGCGGCGACGTCGATTTCGGCAGGACCGCGATCGGCTCGATCCTCGGTCCCGCCGTGACGGCAGACAAGGTGGTCGAAACCGTCGACGCGATCGTGGCGACCTATCTCGACGCCCGCCAACCGGCCGAACGCTTCGTCGATACCTACCGGCGCATCGGCGCCCAGCCCTTCAAGGAGAATGTCTATGGCGCTCTATAGCGAAGCGGGTCTGCCTGCGTCCTACGTCGCTCTGCCCTTCGCCGATTGGCAGGCCCGGCCCGAATGGCCGGCCGTGTCTCTGGCCAATACCGATCCGGTGGAAGACCTCGCGCCGCATGTCGGTCGCCTGCGCCTGATCATCCTCGACTTTCCGAAGTTCAGTGACGGCCGGGCCTACAGTCAGGCCCGACTGCTGCGAGGCCGGATGGGCTATCGCGGCGAACTGAGGGCGACGGGCGGCGTCCTGCAGGACCAGATCGCCTTCATGCTGCGCTGCGGCTTCGATTCCTTCGAAAGCGAACAGAAGGGCTTCGGCGAAGCGCTGGCCAAGGCGCGCACCCTGTTCAGCGTCGTATATCAGCCGGCCGAGGACGATCAGGTGCCAGCCTCTCTGCGCCGGCTGGCGCAGTCGAACGCCACCGCGTCCTGATCAGGGTTCGCTTTTCGGCTGGGTATCGAGCCAGGTCAGAGCCTCGTCGGAGGTATCGAAAATCTGTGCCTGGCCCTCGAACTTCCCGAGATTGATGTAGCGCTTGGCGAGTTCGGCGCCGACTCCGGGCCTTGGCACGAGCGCCAGGGAGCCGCGCCTGGCCAGGGTCGCGTAGGCGGCGGCCCGTGCGGCGAGCATCATCACATCGTGATCGTCGTAGGTCCCGTCGCCCCGGCTGCCGTCGAACAGCTTGCGATAGGTGAGGGCGTTCTGTGCCACGACCGCGTCGGTGAAGGCCTCGATGTCCTTCAGGGCGATGACGCCCACCACCCGAGCTTGGACGAGGCGCTTGTCGTGATCGATTGTGTACTCGATGGGCATGGGCAGACTTTAAGCAAACTCTGCGGCGGGCGTCGAGCCGCTTGGCGGTTCCTGCAACTCCGGATAGGCTCCCTGCAATAGCCGGGGATACACCGGCGGGAGGAAGCGACATGATCAAGGAAGCAACGGGCGCCGTGCTGGCGCTCGCGATGGCTTGGTGCGCTCTCGCGACGCCGGCCTCCGCGCAAATCTTCGTGAACATCCGCTCGCAGGACGCGCCGAAGTACGACCCTCACAGCAATACGTCGAGCGGCATGGGGCATCCCATGTTCATGATGGGCGACACGCTGGTCGCGCTCGACTGGGACCTTAAGAGTGTCCATCCGTTGCTGGCCAAGTCGTGGACGATCTCCGACGACCGGCTCACCTACACGTTCACGTTGCGTGACGACGTCACCTTCTGCAGCGGCAAGAAATTCACGGCGGCCGACGTGATCTATTCCTTCACGCGCCTGGCGGACCCCTCGGCCCGCTGGCCCTTCTACTGGCGGCTGGGCGAGATCGACAGTCTGACCGCGCCGGATCCCTACACGCTCGTCTACAAGCTGAAGCGACCACATTCTGAGCTGCTGGTCGACCTTGCCAACTTCGCCGCGACCATCATCAACAAGGACAATGTCGACGCGCTCGGCCCCGACTTTGGGGTAAAGGGCTTCGACGGCACCGGGCCGCTGTGCTGGGAAAGCTGGCAGCCGCGCAAGGAGCTCGTACTGAAGCGTCACGACGCCTACCAATGGGGGCCGACCGGCGTCTACGCCAACAAGGGCCCGGTCAGATACGCGAAGATGATCTGGCGGATCGTGCCTGAGGAAACGACACGCATCGCCACGATGCTCTCGGGGCAGGCCGACTTCTGCCACTGGAATCCGCTGCAGGCGATCGAGAGTTTCAAGAAGGCGCCGAATCTCGCCGTGTACGAACCGACCGCCGACTTCGCGATGTACTACTGGGGCCTGAAGAGCACGCGCGAGAACCTGCAGGACAAGCGGGTCCGCCAGGCGCTTGCCCACCTCGTCGACCGGGAAGAGATCAACAAAGCGATCTTTTTTGGTCAGGCCGAGACGGCGAGATCGCTCGTCCATCCAAAGGCGCTCGACTTCGAGCCGGCGACGCTCGACGTGCTGACCAGGCGCGACCCGGACAAGTCGAAGAGGCTGCTCGACGAGGCAGGCTGGACGGCGGGTCCCGACGGTTTCCGCTACAAGGACGGCAAGAAGCTCGAACTGCTGATGTATTCCTACACAGTGGGGCAGAATCCCAAACTGTCGGAAGTTCTGCAGGGCGCCGCCCGGGCGGTCGGGATCGACATCAAGATCCAGACCTGGGATCCCACGGTCTTCTTCCAGAAGATCGCCCAGCAGGACTATGACATCTGGACGCTGTCGGTGCCCTATACGTCGGCCGGCGACCAGATGTACCTCTACTACCACTCGAAGAACCGGCCGGTGCCCAATCGCATGATGTGGAACGATGCCGAGACCGACCGCATCCTCGATGCCGGGCGAACGGCCACCAACGACGCCGACCGGGCGAAGTACTTCAAGGAAATCCAGCGCCGCATGCATGATGAAGCGCTGATGATCCCGGCCGCGCATTCACGGCTCTTTCTGGTCGCCAGGAAGAGCATCAAGAACGTGCGGGCGCACGGCATCTACAGTGCCGCCCTCTACAAGGGGCTGGACGTCCAGCCGTGACTTCGGAATTGTGGGGGCATGACCACGATCTACGGCATCAAGAACTGCGATACGATGAAGAAGGCGCGTACCTGGCTGGACGGCAAGGGCATCGCCTACGATTTTCATGACTACAAGACGGTGGGAATCGAGCGCGGTCGTCTCGAAGCGTGGACCCGTAACGTCGGCTGGGAGACGCTGCTGAACCGTGCCGGCACGACCTTCCGCAAGCTGCCTGCCGAGGACAAGGAAGGGCTCACGGAGGCTAAGGCGATCGCGCTGATGATCGCCCAGCCATCGATGATCAAGCGGCCGGTGCTGGAAGCGGGCGGCAAGCTGCTGGTCGGCTTCAAGCCCGATCAGTACGAGACGCTCGCCTAGACGGCGCGCGTCGCGCTCACCGGCTTGCAGGCCAGTGCAATGCACTCGACATGCCGGTGGTCGGTGCCGCAGCAGCCGCCCAGCACGTTGATCTGCGGATGGGCCTGCACGAGGCCACGATACTGTTTCCCGAGTTCGTCTGGATCGCCGGCGTCGAGATCGGGGGAGTCGTTCAGCTCCTGATGGCTGCGACGCGACGCGTTCGCACGCAGGCCGCGCAAGCGCCGCGTCCAGCTTCGCTCCGGGTCGATCGCGCCCTCGAAGTGGGAGGGATGGGCGCAATTGATCATGTAGTAGGCGGGTGCGTTCGTGGTCGCCTCGTCGACGAGGGTGATGGCCTCGCCCAGGGCTTGCCCTGTCGGAAGGCGACCGTCGGTCTCCACCGTGAACGAAACCGCCACCGGCATCCCGGCCCGGCGCGCGGCTCGGGCGATGCCGATCGCCTCGCTCGTATTGGTCATGGTGATGGCGCTGACCATGTCGGCTCCGGCGTCAGCGAAGGCCTCGACCTGAAGCGTGTGGTAGGCTTCCGCCGTCTCCTCCGACATGATCTCGCCCGGCATGTAGCCGTCACCGCGCGGCCCGATACAGCCGCTCACCACCATAGGCGACGCCGGGGTCTCATGAGCGTCCCGCAGCTCCCGCATCAGAGCGATCGCGTCTCTGTTGGCTGCGGAAATCTCCGCGACCGAGAAGCCGAGCCTCGCGCCCCAGTCGGCGCTTGCCCGCCAGGTCGGGCTCTCGAGCACGAATCCCAGGGCGTTCCGCCGTGCGATCCCTGTGAAGCGTTCGTAATAGTGCTTCAGCGCTCGGCGGCCCTCGGCGGAGCGCATCAGGGGAAAGGCGGCGAAGAGGGGCAGTTCCAGCCCGTCGTCGAAGATGAGGCAGGTCTCTATACCGCCGTCGGTCAGGAAGAGGCCGCCATTGTCCTGCGGCAGGCGGTGACGGTACCGGGCGGTCGTCTTCATCGGATCCTCTCCTCGGGTCAGCGCGGTCGGCACATGTCGGCACAAAATCAAGAAAAAAAGCTATAAATATCAGATGGTTATATCAGGTAATTGACACTTCGCGGGAAATCGCGAAAGATCGGCTAATAAGGCTTTGTAAGGCCACAATAATTGAATGTAGACGGCTGCTTTCGCGGCTCCCCTCATTTTTTTCGAGGTCTGAAATGAAAATCGCTGTTTCCCTTCTCGTGCTTCCGCTCGCTCTGTCCGTTTCCGCCTGCGGCGATACCTGGGGCGAACGTGCGGTGACCGGCGGCGGCATCGGTGCGGGTACCGGTCTGGCGATCGGCGCGATCGCGGGTTGGCCGCTGGTCGCGCCTGTTCTGGTCGGCACGGCGGTTGGCGCTGGCATCGGCGCGGCCACCACGCCAAAGAAATAAGGTCAGCCGAGCAGAAGCTTGAGCTTGCGCTCGAAGACGCTCAGCACGTCTTCGAGCGTCTCCCCGTGCGCGAGCTTGCGCGGGCCATTGTACACTACGTAACTGCCGCCGCCGCCGCCCGGGACCTTGGCGATGGCGAACAGCGGCTGCTCAGCGGTGTGGCGAAAGATCGAGAAGATCGCCATGCCGGGCCGGAAGTCGATGGCATAGTCGCGCCACTCTCCGGATGCCACACGCATGCTGTACAAAGCGAGAAGTCGCGACAGTTCCCGTTTGTCGAACGACACAATTCGGCGCCGGGCCCGCTGATCGGCCAAACGGTACAGGTTGCTCATGCCGTCGCGATTTCGAACATGTCAGTTGGATGAATTCTTGCAGAACCGCCGATGAGGGTAAAGCGCGTTGCAACCCCATCCGCTTGTTTGCCAAAGCCGGGGTGGGGGGGTATGAACCGCCGCTGAAGCTGTTGATATTCCGCGATATTCCGGGAGCACTTTGTGTCCGACTCCGCCGCGTTCCACGAAATAGACGAGGCCGTCCGCAAGGACGAGATGAAGGAGTGGTGGAGTCGCTACGGGACCCTGGTGGTGGCGTTCGCCGTCGTGCTGGTGGTCGCCGTCACGGGCTTCGTGGGCTGGCGCCAGTATGATCAGGCGCAGCGCGCCGCCGCCAGTGCCACCTATTCGGCGGCACTGGCCCAGATCGCGACGGATCCGGCGGCGGCCCGCGCCGAGTTGGAAAAGCAGGCATCCAATGCCGTTCAACCTTATCGTTCTCTGGCGGCCCTGACGGCAGCGCAGCTCCGTCCGACCCTGGAGGAGCAGGTGACGGCGCTCGCGACCGTGGCGCCCAGCCTGTCGGCGAGCGAGCTCAGCGACCTGGCTCTCGTCATCGCCGCCTTCAAGAGCATCGACACCCCCAAGGCGGAAGAGATGGTGGCCCGGCTCGAGCCGCTGGCTGGCCCCGATCGTCCGTTCCGGCTGAGCGTTCGCGAGTTGCAGGCCATGCTGGCCGCTCGCAAGGGCGACACCAAGCGTGCGAAGGAACTGTGGAACGAGATCGCCAAGGATCCGGCCGTGCCGCAGGGCGCATCCCAGCGCGTTTCGGCGATGCTGAATCTCTACGGCGGCGCGGAGGCGAAATAGTCCGATGTTGAGCGTAGTGCGCGTGTTCGATCCCCGATTCCTTCTCGCCGCCGTTCTCCTGGTGGTCTCCCTTTCCGGTTGCGATATTCTCGATAAAAAGAAGACGGCGCTTCCCGGCGAGCGCATTTCGGTACTAGGCGACCGGAAGGACCTCGAACCGGACAGCGACGCCGCGAACATTCCGGTCGTGCTGCCGCCGCCGACGGTCAACGAATCCTGGCCGCAGTCCGGCGGCTTCGCCAACAACGCCATGCACAATCTGGCAATCGGTGCGTCTCCGCAGATCATCTGGACGGCCGATGTCGGGACCGGCAGCAGCTCGACTCGTATCCTGACCACGCCGCCGGTCGTCGCCGAGGGCAAGGTGTTTGCCAAGGATGCGCAGGGCACGGTTTCCGCCTTCAACGCCGATACCGGCGCGCTTCTTTGGCGCGTCTCGCTGGCGCCGGAGAAGGCGCGCGACTCCGATGAGTTCGGCGGTGGGCTGGCCTATTACGGCGGGCGGCTTTTCGTGACCACCGGCTTTGCGACGGTCTATTCGCTCGATCCGGCCACCGGCAAGGAGGACTGGCATTCGACTGTCAGCGCGCCGGTCCGCGGGGCCCCGCTGGTCTTCGGAGACCGGGTCTTCGTCATCGCCATCGACAACAGGCTGCACACACTGGCTGCGGCCGATGGTTCCGACCTCTGGCAGTTCGCCGGTTTGCAGGAGACGTCGGGCTACGTCGGCGGCAACAGCCCGGCGGGCTCCGGCGACACGATCGTGGCGCCGTTCACGTCGGGCGAGCTTGCCGCGCTGCGTATCGACAACGGCCGGCCGATCTGGAACGAAACGCTGATCGGTGCGCGCGCCGACGTGCGCGCCTTCGGCAATCTCGCCGACATTCGCGGCCGTCCCGTGATCGACCGCGGTCTCGTCATCGCCATGGGCTCGGCCGGTCAGATCGCCGGCATCGACCTGCGTTCCGGCCAGCGCCAGTGGGACCGCAACATTGGCGGCAGCCAGACGCCGTGGCCGGCGGGCCGCTTCCTCTTCATCGTCACCGGCAACGCCGACGTGGTGGCCATGGTCCGGGATACCGGCAAGATCCGCTGGGTCACGCCGCTCACGCAGTTTGAGGATACCAAGAAGCACGTGCCGGTCCTGTGGGGCGGCCCGGTGCTGGCGGGCGATCGCCTTCTGTTGACCAGTTCTTTGGGCGATCTGGTAGTTGTCTCTCCCTACACCGGTGAGATCATGGGCAAGATCGACGTGCGCGACCGCGTGCGCCTCGGCCCCGTGATCGCCAACCAGACCATCTACGTCCTCACAGACTCCGGGCGACTCATTGCCCTCCGCTGAAGAACGCTCACCCTCCCAGGGGCTGCGTCGGGTCGCCATCGTCGGTCGTCCCAACGTCGGCAAGTCGACGCTGTTCAACCGTCTGGCTGGCCGTCGGCGCGCCATCGTCGACGACACACCCGGAGTGACCCGCGACGTGCGCGAGCAGCCGGCACAGCTCGGCGATCTCGCCTTCATGCTGCTCGACACGGCAGGGTGGGAAACCGCGGGCGGCGAGGCCCTGGAGGCACGCATGCGGCGCTTCACCGAGCGGGCGATCGACGGATCGGATGTCGTCCTGTTCCTGATCGATGCCCGCTCCGGAATCCTGCCGCTCGACCAGAGCTTCGCCAGCTGGCTGCGCAAGCGATCGGCCAAGGTGATCCTGGTCGCCAACAAGTGCGAAGGCCGTGCCGGGGCGCAGGGCCTTGCCGAGGCGCACGGGCTGGGCCTGGGCGAACCGATCCCGGTGTCGGCCGAGCATGGCGAGGGGCTGAGCGACCTACACGAGGCGCTGAGCCGGCACATCGAGCCGATGCCGGAAGAAGACGAAGCCGGCGAGGCCGACGCGAGCGATCCCGATCTCGACGACGTGCCGGAGGGCCGACCGCTGCTGCTGGCCATCGTCGGCCGGCCGAACGTGGGCAAGTCGACGCTTCTCAACCGTCTGGTCGGCGAGGAGCGGGTCCTGACCGGACCCGAAGCCGGCATCACACGCGACTCCATTAGAGTCGAATGGGAATGGCGGGGCCGTGCGGTGCGCCTGGTCGATACCGCCGGCATGCGCCGCCGCAGCCGCATCGACGCCAAGCTCGAGGCCGCCTCGGTGGCCGATTCGCTGGACACGATCCGGCTCGCCGACGTGGTTGTGGTCGTGCTCGACGCCGCTGACATGGCCGAAAAGCAGGACCTCAACATCGCCGGCTGGGTGATCGAGGAGGGGCGCGCGCTGGTGATCGCGGTCAACAAGACCGACCTGCTGGCCGACGACCAGTCGCAGTCGTCGAAACAGTGGCGCAAGTTGCGCGACCGGCTGGAGATGTCGTTCTCGCAGGTGAAGGACGTGGCCATCGTCGGCTTCTCGGCGCTCACCGGACGTGGCGTCGAGCGCCTTCTGCCCAAGGTCTTCGAAACCTACGAGATCTGGAACAAGCGGGTCACGACACCCAAGCTCAATCGCTGGCTGCGCGAGATGGAGACGCTGCATCCGCCACCGCTCGCCAGCAACGGCCGCCGCATCCGCCTGCGCTTCATGACCCAGATCAAGCGCCGGCCGCCAACTTTCATCCTGTCGGTCAGCCAGCCGCAGGAGCTCGGCAACGACTATCTGCGCTTCCTGACGAACCGCCTGCGTGACGATTTCGACATGCCGGGCGTGCCGATCCGGCTCAGCATGCGCAAGCCGAAGAACCCCTTCGAGGGCCGTCGCAAGCCGCAGCGGTAGGGCTGAGCGCAGCTCAGCCCGGGGAGCGTCAGGACATTGCCCTTGGCAATGTCCGGGAGCGTTGAAGAAAGAGCGATCACAGGAAGCTGCCTATGCCACCGGCCGCATCGCGGCCGATGGCGGAGAGGCGCCTTGCCCCGTACCGACCTGCTGCCCTAGGCTTCATTCCAACAAAGTCGAAATAACGAGCTGCGCCGCGGCCGCCGACGGGATGAAAGGGCAGAACCATGGATATTCAGTACGTAGCGCCTAGTACGCTCGACGAAGCGGTTCGGGCGTTCGCAGCGGCCGCCGGCGCCGGCCGGATCCTGGCAGGCGGCACCGACCTCCTGGTCCAGATGAGGAACGGGGTCGTGACCCCGGGCACGATCGTCGACATCAAGAAGATCGGCGAGCTGACCGCCATCGAGGAAACCAAGGAGGGCGGCTTCCGGATCGGCGCTGCCGTCTCGGGCGCGGTTCTGCGCGAACACCCCAAGGTCAGCAAGGTCTGGCCGGGCGTGGTCGAGGCCACCAACCTGATCGGCTCCACCCAGGTCCAGGGGCGTGCAACGCCGGGCGGCAATCTGTGCAACGGCTCGCCCGCCGGCGACAGCGTTCCGGCCATGGTCGCGGCCGGCGCCATCGTCACGATCCAGGGACCGAACGGGCGTCGTGAGCTCGCCGTCGAGAAGGTGCCCAAGGGGCCGGGCCGGCTCAACCTCGAGCCGGGCGAGATCGTCGTTTCCTTCACCCTGCCGCCGCGGTCGAAGGGCTCGAGCGATGCCTATCTGCGCATGATCCCGCGCACCGAGATGGACATCGCCGTCGTGGGCTGTGGCGTCAGCCTGACCCTGGACAAGGGAACCTGCACCGCCGCGCGCGTCGGCCTCGGCGCCGTCGCACCGACGGTCCTGCTGGTCGAGGAGGCGGCGAAAGCGCTCATCGGCTCCAAGCTGGACGAAGCCGCACTGGCGAAGGCCGCCGCCGCCTGCAGCGCCGCCTGCCGTCCCATCGACGACAAGCGCGGCACCATCGCCTATCGCACCAAGGTGGCCGGCGTCCTGCTGAAGCGCACCGCACTGATTGCCGCCGAACGCGCGGGAGGAAACTAGGACCATGGCAAAGCTTCACGTCTCCACCACGATCAACGGCGAGCCGCAGGAATTCCTCTGTGACGCCGACCAGAGCATGCTCGATGTGCTGCGCGGGCCGCTTGGGCTCACCGGCGCCAAGGAAGGCTGCGGCACCGGCGACTGCGGCGCCTGCACGATCACCCTCAACGGACGGATCGTGTGTTCCTGCCTGATGCTGGCGGCCGAGGCCGAGGGGCAGAAGATCGGCACCATCGAAGGCATGGCCGGCGAGGAGCTGCACCCGCTGCAGCAGAAGTTCCTCGAGTCGGCCGCACTCCAGTGCGGCATCTGCACGCCGGGCGTCCTGATGGCGGCCAAGGCCCTGCTCGAGAAGAACCCGGATCCGACAGAGCATGAAGTCCGCTTCTGGCTGGCCGGCAACCTGTGCCGCTGCACCGGCTACGACAAGATCATCCGCGCCGTGATGGACACCGCTGCCGACATGAGGGCCGCACGATGAGCACGAACGGGAACACCACAGACACCGCCAACGACAACAAGTGGATCGGTAAGCGCACGATTCGTCCCGACGGCGCCGACAAGGTGACCGGACGTGCGGCCTATGCCGCCGACACGACCATGCCCGGCATGATCTGGGGCAAGGTCCTGCGCAGCCCGCACCCGCATGCGCGCATCAAGTCGATCGACACCAGCAAGGCGGAAGCCCATCCCGGCGTGAAGGCCGTGATGACGGCCAAGGACGTCGTCAACTTCCCGCTCGATAAGTCGGTCATGCTGGGCATCCAGGACATGCGCTGGATGTGCCGCAACGTCATGGCGCGGGAGAAGGCGCTGTTCGCCGGCCATCCGGTCGCGGCGGTCGCGGCGACCACCGAGAAGATCGCGGCCGAGGCCTGCAAGCTGATCGAGGTCGAGTACGAGGTCCTGCCCTTCGTGATCGACGTCGAGGAGGCGATGAAGCCCGACGCGCCGATCCTGCACGACTTCATCAAGTTCAAGGACAAGCCGTCGAACATCGCCGGCACGCTCGAGCACAAGCTTGGCGATATCGGTGAGGGCTTCGCCAAGGCCGATGTCGTCATCGAGCGCAGCTTCCGCACCCAGCCGGTGCACCAGGGCTATATCGAGCCGCATGCCTGCCTGGTCAGCGTCTCCGACGGCAAGGCCACGATCTGGAGCTCCAGCCAGGGCCAGTTCATGGTCCGCGCCATGTGCGCCTACCTGACGGGGCTGCCGCAAAACGACATCCGCGCGATTCCCGCCGAGATCGGCGGCGGCTTTGGCGGCAAGACGATCATCTACCTTGAGCCGCTGGCGCTGATTCTCGCGAAGAAATCCGGCCGTCCCGTGAAGATGACGATGAGCCGTGCCGAGGTGTTCCATGCCTCGGGCCCGACCTCGGGGTCCTACAGCACGGTCAAGCTGGGCGCGACCAAGGACGGCAAGCTGGTGGCCGCGCAGGGCACCTTCTGCCTGCAGGCCGGCGCGTTGCCGGGCTCGCCCATCCGCGGCGCGGCGGGCTGCGCCTTCGCGCCCTACGACATCCCGAACGTGCACTCGTTCGGCTACGACGTGGTGTCCAACCGCTCCAAGGTCGCGGCCTATCGCGCACCCGGCGCGCCGATCGGCGCCTATGGCGTCGAGTGCGTCATGGACGAGATGGCCGAGGCGCTGAAGATGGATCCGCTGGATTTCCGTCTGAAAAACGCAGCGAAGCAGGGCACCAAGGCCGCGCATGGTCCGGTCTATCCGCGCATCGGCTTCGTCGAGACGATCGAGGAAGCGAGGAAGCACGCGCACTACACGACGCCGCTGCCCAAGTCCAAGAAGGGCATGCTGTACGGCCGCGGCGTGGCCTCGGGCTTCTGGTTCAATGCCGGCGGCGAATCGAGCGCGCAGGTCAACATCAACGAGGACGGCACGGTGGTGGTGATCACCGGCCATCCCGACATCGGCGGTTCGCGCGCCTCGACGGCCAACATCACCGCCGAGATCCTCGGCATCGACTACAAGAAGGTCTCGGTGCTGATCGGCGACACCAGTGTCATCGGCTTCAGCAACCTGACCGGCGGCAGCCGCGTGACCTACGCCTCGGCCATGGTCGTGACGCAGTCGACGGAGCGGGTGATTACCCAGCTGCGCGAGCGCGCGGCCAAGATATGGAAGATCGATCCCGACGCGGTCGTCTGGGAGAATGGCGAGGCCCGGCCGGCCGGCGACAATGCCGGCAAGTTCGAGCCTCTCAGCCTCGGGCAGATCGCGGCCCAGGCGAGCGCCACCGGCGGGCCCATTGGGGCCGGCCAGCAGCTCAACACGACCGGCGCCGAAGGCGGCTTTGCCACGCACGTCTGCGATGTCGAGGTCGATCCCGACCTCGGTATCGTGCGCGTGCTGCGCTACACGGCTGTCCAGGATGTCGGCCGCGCCATCCATCCCAGCTATGTCGAGGGCCAGATCCAGGGCGGTGCCGCCCAAGGCATCGGCTGGGCGCTGAGCGAGGAGTACATCTTCAACAAGGACGGCAAGCTCGATAATCCGAGCTTCCTCGATTACCGCATGCCGGTGAGTTCGGACCTGCCGATGCTCGACTCAGTGATCCTCGAGATCCCGAACCCGAAGCATCCGCAGGGCGTGCGCGGCGTCGGCGAAGTGCCGCTGGTGCCGCCGCTCGCGGCGGTCTCGAACGCGATCTACGACGCGCTCGGGCGGCGCTTCTACAGCCTCCCGATGTCGCCGCCGAAGGTGCTGGCCGCGATGGACATGGCCGCGGAGTAGGAGAGGCGGTGACGGCCCAGCGCCGTCACCTCTTCGAAGACGCGAGCGGCGCCCTCAGCTGAGGCTTGGGCGCTGCTCGAGGGCCGCGTCGCCGGCGACCCATTCGCCGTTCATGGTGCAGGCGGGCATCGCGAGCTGGATGAGCGATTCGCCGTGCGCTTCGGGCGGGATCTGCTGCGCTTCGTCCTCGCCCGGAAAGGCCTCGCGGCGCATGAAGGTGCGCATCGGCCCCGGATTGAAAAGATTGGCCTTCACCTGGGTGTGCGCGACCTCGGCCGCGTAGATGCCGACCATCATGTCGAGCGCGGCCTTGCTCGTGGCATAGGCCCCCCAATAGGGGATGATCCGGCGTGAAGCGCCCGAGGTCACGAAGATGGCACGGCCGGCATCGGAGCGGCGCAGCAGCGGGTCCATCGAGCGGATCAGGCGCCAGTTGGCGGTCACGTTCACCGCCATCACCTGCTCGAACACCTTGGGATCGAAATGGCCCATCGGCGAGAGCGTGCCCAGGATGGCGGCATTGCCCAGAAGCACGTCGAGGCGGCCGAAGCGGTCGAACAGGGCCTGGCCCAGCCGGTCAATCCCGGGGCCGTCTGTAATGTCCAGCGGCACCAGGGTGGCCGAACCACCGATCGCCTTGATGCGGTCGTCGACCTCTTCGAGGCCGCCCACGGTCCGGGCGACCAGCACACAGTGCGCGCCCTCGGCCGCGTAGGCGAGGGCAGCCGCGGCCCCGAGGCCGCGCGAGGCACCGGTGATCAGCGCAACACGCC
This sequence comes from Reyranella sp., assembly GCF_965279625.1. Taxonomy (GTDB): domain Bacteria; phylum Pseudomonadota; class Alphaproteobacteria; order Reyranellales; family Reyranellaceae; genus Reyranella. Next base: position 988,451 of record NZ_OZ257251.1, on the reverse strand, counting down.
CGGCGAGGCGGCCGACGGCGGCTTCGGTCATGATCCTGAACTCAGGCCGATTCGACGAGAAGGGAGAGCTGGCGATCCTCGACGCCGACGACGTCGTCGAGCGCGATCGGATAGTCGCCGGTGAAGCAGGCGTCGCAGAAAGCCGGCTGGGCCGCATCCCGGCCCGGCAGGCCCATCGCGCGATAGAGACCGTCGATCGAGACGAAGGCCAGAGAATCGACGCCGATGAACTTCGCCATGCCGGCGACGTCGTAGCGCGAGGCCAGCAGCTTGTCCTTGTCCGGCGTGTCGATGCCGTAGAAGCAGGGATCGGTGGTCGGCGGCGCCGCGATGCGCATATGCACTTCCTTGGCGCCGGCGTTACGCACCATCTCGACGATCTTCATCGAGGTGGTGCCGCGCACGATCGAATCGTCGACCAGGATGACGCGCTTGCCCTCGATATGGGCGCGGTTGGCGTTGTGCTTCAGGCGCACGCCGAGATGGCGGATATGGTCCGCAGGCTCGATGAAGGTGCGTCCGACATAGTGGTTGCGGATGATGCCAAGCTCGAACGGCAGGCCCGACTGCGCGGCATAGCCGATTGCGGCGGGCACGCCGGAATCCGGCACGGGCACGACGACGTCGGCCGGCACGGGGCTTTCCTTGGCCAGTTCCATGCCGATGCGCTTGCGGGCGTCGTAGACGCCGATGCCTTCGACCTTCGAATCGGGACGCGCGAAGTAGATATGCTCGAACACGCAGAAGCGGCGCTTCTGCTTCACGAACGGTTTGATGGACCTGAGCCCGTTGCCATCGACGATGACGATCTCTCCCGGCTCGACGTCGCGCACGAAGCGGGCGCCGATGATGTCGAGGGCGCAGCTTTCCGAGGTCAGGATCCAGGCATCGTCGAGACGGCCGATCACCAGGGGACGCACGCCCATCGGATCGCGCACGCCCAGCAGCGCCTCGTTCGTCAGCAGCAGCAGAGAATAGGCGCCCTTCACGCGGCCCAGCGCATCGATCAGCCGGTCGACCACGGTCGAATAATTGGAGCGGGCGATCAGGTGGTTGATCACCTCGGTGTCGGTCGTCGACTGGAACAGGCAGCCGATCCGGACCAGTTCCTTGCGCAGAAGGTACGCGTTGGTGAGATTGCCGTTATGCGCGAGCGCCAGACCGCCAAAGTCGAAATCGGCGAAGATCGGCTGGATGTTGCGGTCCGAGGACCCGCCCGTCGTGGCGTAGCGATTGTGTCCGATCGCCGAATATCCGACGAGCTTTTCCATGACCGCCTGGGTGCCGAAGATGTCTCCGACCAGGCCGGCGGCGCGATGGTTGTGAAAAACCCGGCCGTCGAAAGTCACGATTCCCGAGGCTTCCTGCCCACGGTGCTGCAGGGCGTGAAGGCCCAGCGCGGTGTGCGCGGCGGCATCGGCTGTCCCGTAGATGCCGAACAGCGCACATTCCTCGTGAAACTTGTCGAGGTCGTCTTCGGAGCGTTTCAGGGGGGTATGCACGGCGGGGTTATAGCTGGGGTGTCGCCGCGACGCTATCAAGTATGACTCACTGCGGCGGTTTGGTTTCCCCAGGCGCGGCCGGTGCCGCGGGTGCGGCAGGAGTGGCATCCGACGGAGTGACGGTGGGAGGCGCGGAGCGCGGCGCCGCTGTCGACGACCCCGGAATGACGCCGCTTTCCATGCCCGGTCGTTGCAGGCGGTTGCGGAAACCGCTGGGAAGGTTCGGCTCCACGAAGGTCGCCATCTCGCGGATCATCGGAAAACTGGCCGCCCCCTCAACCGCGGGCGGCAGCTGGCGCGGTCCGAGATAGCCGTAGAACAGAAAGGCCGTTCCCATCGCGACCCAGGCGCACAGCACGCCGAAGCCGGCCCCGAGGATTCTGTCGGGCCGTCCGAGCGGGCCGGTCCGGATGGACCGGGAAACCACGCTGGTGAGCATGATCAGCACGATCAACGCTCCGACGAAGACGACGAGCAGGGAGATGAAATAGGACAGTTCTGCGCTGCCGACGACCTTCAGGACCTCCGGCTCGACGACGTTCGAGAAGCGCCAGGCGATCCAGCCGGCGCCGATCCAGGAGGCGATGAACAGGATGGCATGGGCGAAGCCCGTGGACATGCCTATGAGCGCTCCGAACACAGCGACGGCGATCACGGCGACGTCGAAAACGGTAATTCCCAGCTGCTCCATCGCCCCCGTGCTCTCCGTGCCCTCAGTGTTGATCCCGGTCGCGCCGGCGGTCCCCCGGTCCTTCGGGGGCTCCCTCGCGCCGGCCACGTTTTAGAGGCCGATCAGCCGGTTGGAAACGCGCCACAAGGTCCGACAGATGCTCAATTTCGTCAATGGCGATGCCCTCCGGCGCCCGGGGAGCGGGCCCCGAGCCGCTGCGAACCTGCGGGACGAGGGCACTCCGGAAGCCGAGTTTTGCCGCCTCCCGCAAGCGGGCCTCGCGCTGGCCGACGGGCCGGACTTCGCCGCCGAGGCCGATCTCGCCGAACACCACCATATCGCCCGGCACCTGCTCGTCGGCGAGCGAGGAGATGACCGCCGCCGCCACGGCGAGGTCGGCGGCCGGTTCGCCGATCCTGAGGCCGCCGGCGACGTTCAGGTAGACGTCGTTGGCGCCGACCGTGACGCCGCAGCGGGCCTCCAGAACGGCCAGGACCATGGCAAGGCGGTTCGAATCCCAGCCAACCACCGCGCGCCGCGGTGTGGCGAGGGACGAGGGGCTGACCAGCGCCTGGATCTCCACCAGCAAAGGGCGGGTGCCTTCGATGCCGGCGAAGACGCAGGTCCCCGAGACGTGACCGCGGCGGTCCGCGAGGAACAGGGCCGAGGGATTGGCGACATCGGAAAGTCCGCGATCGGACATCTCGAAGACGCCGATTTCGTCGGTCGGGCCGAAGCGGTTCTTGACGGTGCGCAGGATGCGGAACTGATGGCCGCGCTCGCCTTCGAAATAAAGGACCGTGTCGACCATGTGCTCAAGGACGCGGGGACCCGCAATGGCGCCGTCCTTGGTCACGTGGCCGACCAGCAGCACGGCGATGCCGCGCCGCTTGGCGAGTTCGACGAGGGCCTGCGCCGAGGCGCGGACCTGGGTGACGGTACCGGGCGTCGAATCGACAGTGTCGAGCCACATCGTCTGGATCGAATCGATGACCGCCACCTTCGGCGCGTCCGGCTGCTCCAGCGACGCCACGATGTCGCGCACCGAGGTCGCGGCTACCAATTGGACGGGGGCGTCGGCCAGCCCCAGCCGTTCGGCCCGCAGGCGGACCTGGTCGACGGCCTCCTCGCCGGAAATATAGGCGCAGGCGGTGTGCTGCCTGGCGAGCGCCGCCGCCATCTGCAGCAGCAGGGTCGACTTGCCGATACCCGGATCGCCGCCGATCAGAAGCGCGGAGCCGACGACCAGGCCGCCACCGCACACGCGATCGAACTCGTTGATACCGCTCTTCAGCCGCGGCGGCTGTGGTGTCGAGCCGGTAAGGCCGGTGAAGTCGAGCAGGCGTCCTTTTCCGAGGCGGGCCATCGCGCCGCCGGCCGGTCCCGGCGCGGGAGCGGCTTCCTCGACGATCGTGTTCCACTCGCCGCAGGATTCACAGCGCCCGCTCCACTTCGACGTGACGGCGCCGCAGGACTGGCAGGCGTAGCGCTTGAACGGCCGCGCCACGGTCAGAGCTTCCGGACCTGCATCCGGATCGGACCATCGGCCCGGCCGTGGATGAACTGGTCCACATGGGCGTTCCCCGAGCGGTCGATGTCGGCGACGGGCCCCTGCCAGATCAGCTTGCCCTCGTGCAGCATGCCGATGCGGTGACCGATCTTGCGGGCGCTCGCCATGTCGTGGGTGATCGAGATCGCCGTGGCGCCCAGACTGCTGACGGATTTCACGATCAGATCATTGATCACGTCCGCCATGATCGGATCGAGGCCGGTCGTCGGTTCGTCGAAAAAGATGATCTCGGGTTCGCGCGCGATGGCGCGGGCGAGCGCCACGCGCTTCTGCATGCCGCCCGACAATTCCGAGGGGAAGAGGTCACCGATTTCAGGGCCGAGGCCGACGGCGCCCAACTTGGCGACGGCGACTTCACGGGCCTGGTCGGGGGCCATGCCGTCGCTCTGGATCGGCCCGAAAGCCACGTTCTCCCAGACGCGGAGCGAATCGAACAATGCACCGCCCTGGAACAGCATGCCGAACTTGCGCATGACCCGCGCACGGTCGCGATCGGACAGGTCGCTCGTCTCCTCTCCGTCGACCTTGATCGAGCCTTGGTCGGGTTTCAGCAGGCCGAGAATGCATTTCAGCAGCACCGACTTGCCCGTGCCCGACCCGCCGATCACGACCATCGATTCGCCCGGCGCCACGTCCAGCTCGATGCCCTGCAGCACCTTCTTGGGCCCGAAAGCCTTGGTGACGCCGCGCAACGATATCTTGGGGGAGGCCATGCGGGGGGAGCCGATCAACGCGCGAAGAAGGCTTCGGTGATGAAGTAGTTGAAGGTCAGGATCAGCATCGAGGCGGAGACCACCGCGCTGGTGGTCGCCTTGCCGACACCCTGGGCGCCGCCGCGCGACCTGTAGCCGTGATAGCAGCCCATCAGCGTGATCAGGAAGCCGAACACCGCCGCCTTGACCAAGCCCGAGAAGACGTCCTGGAACTGCAGGAAGTCGAGGGTATTGCGCAGGTAGGCGGCATCGTTGAAGTCGAGCTTGTAGACGCCGATCAGGAAGCCGCCGAACACGCCGATGATATCGGCGACCAGCACCAGGAACGGCAGGGTGAGGATGCCTGCGATCAGGCGGGGGGCGACGAGATACTTGAAAGGATCGGTGGAGAGAGTCGTCAGCGCGTCGATCTGCTCGGTGACGCGCATGGTACCGATCTCGGCCGCCATCGCGGCGCCGACGCGGCCGGCGACCATCAGGGCGGCGAGAACGGGTCCCAGTTCACGGGTCAGCGAGACCACGACGACGTTGGGAATGGCGCTTTCGGCGGAGAAGCGCGCGAAGCCCGTGTAGCTCTGCAGCGCCAGCACCATGCCCGTGAAGATCGCGGTCAGGCCGACCACGGGCAGCGAGTAGTAGCCGATCTCCATGATCTGCCGGAGGATCTGCCGGCGGTAATAGGGCGGCTGCAGACCCTGACGGACCGCCTTGAAGGCAAATGCCGAGACGCTGCCGATCGCCTCCAGGAAGGCGAGCGTCATGCGGCCCAGGACCGTGAACAGGGGAATCGTCACGCCGGTTCTCCCGTTTCGTCGGCCGGCGCCTCGGCGAAGCGGTCGACATAGGCACGATGATAGCGCGTGCCCAAAGCAGTCATGACCTCGTAGGCATTCGTCCGCGCATGCTCTGCCAGGGTATCCGGCGTGAGATGCGGCCCCAGCACCTCGACCGTGGCGCCCGGCAGGCAATCGGCCTCCGGCACATCGGTCACGTCTATGGTCACGAGGTCCATCGAGATGCGGCCGATCACGGGTACGTTGTGGCCGGCGAGATGCACATGGGCACGGTTGCCGAGGTTGCGGAAATAGCCGTCCGCATACCCCAGCGCGATGGTGGCGATCCGGCTCGGCCGTGCCGAGCGCCAGGCGCCGCCATACCCCACGGTCTGGAAGGCATCGATCTGGCGCGTCTGGAGGATCCGGGCCTGCAGCGTCACGACGTCGAGCATCGGGTTGGCCTGCCCCGGCAGGGGATTGATGCCGTAGAGAGCCGCGCCGGGACGAAGCAGGTCGAAATGATAATCCGGCCCCAGGAAGATGCCCGAGGAGTTGGCCAGCGAAGTCGGTGCTCCGGGCATGGCGCGCACGAAGGTGCGGAAGCGCGAGAGCTGTTCGCCGTTCACCGGGTTCGAGGGTTCTTCCGACGCAACCAGATGGCTCATGATCAAGGCGAGCCGCAGGCCGCGCAGCCGGCCGCGTTCGTTGATCAGCACCTGCGCGTCCTCTGCGCCGAAGCCAAGCCGGTGCATGCCGGTGTCGAGGTGCACCACGGCGTCGAGGGCCCGGTTGAAGCGCTGGGCGGCAGCCCGCCAGGCATTCAGCTGTGCCAGGTGATTGAGCACGGGGACGAGGCGGTGCTCCACGAAATCGCCCTCGGTTCCGGGAAGCAGACCGTTCAGCACGTAGATCGGCAGTTCCGGCAGCACGCGGCGGAGCGCTATGCCCTCGTCGATATGCGCCACGAAGAACTGCCGGCAGCCTTCGGCCGCCAGCAGGGGACCGACCACGGTCGCCCCCGTACCGTAAGCATCGGCCTTCAGGACGGCGGCGCAGTCGACCGGCCGGCCGGTGGCGCGGCCGGCATCGCGCAGCCCGCGCCAGTTGGCGGCGATCGCGCCCAGGTCGATGGAAAGGACCGCGCCGGCGCGGCTCGCCGGGTCATGATCTTCGGGAATTGACACGCGGTGACCTTAGAACGCTGACACGGGCTCGTCAGCAACGCCATCGAGGTTGCCGAACTTCGTGAACTGTCCTTCGAACGACAGGCGCACGATGCCTGTAGGTCCGTGTCGCTGTTTTGCCACGATGACCTCGGCCTTGCCGTAGGTCTGTTCGCAGCGCTGCTTCCAGTCGTCGTGGCGCTCGTTGAACTTCTGGTCGCTCTCCTCGGCGCGGCGAGCGGGCTCGCCGCGGGTCAGGTAATATTCCTCGCGATAGACGAACATCACGACGTCCGCGTCCTGTTCGATCGATCCGGATTCGCGAAGGTCGGAGAGCTGGGGCCGTTTGTCCTCGCGTTGCTCCACGGCGCGCGACAGCTGCGAGAGCGCGATCACCGGCACGTCGAGTTCCTTGGCGAGCGTCTTCAGGCCTCGGGTGATCTCCGAAACCTCCTGCACGCGGTTTTCCTGCCGGCTCTTGCCCGACGGGTTCAGGAGCTGGAGGTAGTCGACGATGATCAGGCCGAGACCGTGCGTCCGCTTCAGCCGGCGCGCTCGGGTGCGCAGGGCAGCGATCGACAAAGCGGGCGTGTCGTCGATGAAGAAGTTGAGATGCTCGAGTTCGTGGCTGACGTTGATGACCCTGTCGAATTCGTGGCTGAGCACCTCGCCGCGGCGGATCTTCTCCGAGGAGATTTCGGCCTGCTCAGAAAGCATGCGGGTGGCGAGCTGTTCGGCCGACATTTCGAGCGAGAAGAAACCCACCACCGCGCCGTCCACGGCTTTCGGGTGACCGTCGACGATCTCCTCCCGGTAAGCCTTCGCGGCGTTGAACGCGATGTTGGTTGCCAGTGCGGTCTTTCCCATCGAGGGGCGGCCGGCAAGGATCAGAAGGTCGGATCTGTGCAGGCCGCCCAGCAACTGGTCGAGATTGAACAGGCCGGTGGCCACGCCGGTGAGCTTGCCCTCGCGCACATAGGCGGCTTCTGCCGCCGTCATGGCCTCGGTCAGGGCCATGCGGAACGGTTTGAAGCCGCCCTCGGTCTGGCCCGTCGTCGCAAGGTCGTAGAGTTTCTTTTCGGCGACCTCGATCTGCTGCAGCGCGGTTTCGTCGACGTCGCCCGAGAAGGCCCCGTTCACGACATTCTCGCCGAGGTCGATGAGCTGCCGGCGCAGGTAAAGATCGTGAACGGCGCGGCCGAACGCGGCGGCATCGATCACGTGCACGGAGGCTGCTGCCAATCTTGCGAGATAGGCGGCGCCGCCGGCCTCCTTCATCGCGGGATCCTGCTCGACATAGGTCTTGAGCGTGACGGCGCTCACGACCTGGCCGCGCTCGATCAGGCGCGACAGCGAATCGAAAAGCTTGCCGTGGAGCGGATCGGCAAAATGCTCGGGACGCAGGAACTCCGCGACGCGCTGGTAGGCGGCGTTGTTGATCAGGATCGCACCGAGCAAGGCCTGCTCGGCCTCGAAATTGTGCGGCGGCTCGCGCAGGCGTGCATCTTCGGCGCCGGGCAGGCGCGTGACGTTCGAGGTGTCTTTCAGCGGCTCCATGACATTGTCTTTGCCCAAGATGGGAGGGGGATCACAGTGCAAAGAATCGGTGCGCAGGCTTATCCAGAGTTTAGCGAGGATACTTCCTATTCAGCCGCCATGGACCCTGTGACGTTCTTCAGACGTTCTTCGGTGAGCATATAGTCACGAATGAGCGGCACCGCATCCTGGCGCCGGCTGATCTGGATCTGAAACACCATCTGCTGCATGTAGCGGAACGCGACCTCGCAGCCCGCGAGATAGAATTCCCACATGCGGCAGAAGCGATCGTCGTAGCCGGCGATTTCCTTGATTTTCTCCCGGTTGGCGAGGAAGCGGCGCCGCCAGTGACGCAGGGTCTCTGCATAATGCAGCCGCAGCACTTCGATGTCGGTGACCCACAGGCCGGACCTCTCGATCGCCGCAAGAACCTCCGACAAAGCGGGCGAATAGCCACCGGGGAAGATGTATTTGCGAAGCCAGGTGTTGGTGCCTCCGGGGGGCTCCATGCGACCGATCGAATGCAGCAGCATCACGCCGTCATCGGCCAGGAGGTCCCGTATCTTCCGGAAGTATTCGAGGTAATGGGCCGAGCCAACATGCTCAAACATTCCGACCGAGACGATACGGTCGTAGCGGCCGGGTTCCTCGCGATAGTCGATCAGCTTGAAGTGGACCCGGTCGGAGATGCCTGACTCCTGGGCGCGTCGGTTGGACACGCCATGCTGTTCGCGCGAGAGCGTGACGCCCGTGACGTCGACATCGAAGGAGCGGGCGAGGAACAAGCCCATGCCGCCCCAGCCCGATCCGATGTCGAGCACCTTCTGACCGGGTTTCAGCAGCAGCTTGGTCGCAATATGCAACTTCTTGTCTGCTTGGGCCGTCTCGAGCGACTCGTTGCCCGTCTTGAAGTAGGCGCAGGAATACTGACGGTCGCAATCGAGGAAGAGATCGTAGAGTTCGCCCTTCAGATCGTAGTGGTGGGCGACGTTCTTCTGCGCCTTGCCGATGGGATTGTACTGCTCCAGCAGCCGCAGCCCTCGCTGGAGTGAGTAGGACCAACGCATCATGGCCGTCGAATCGACGGCGTTGATGTTGCGACCCAGGAGGTCGAGCAGATCGTAGAGGTCGCCTTGTTCTATGGTCAGGCGACCCTCCATATAGGCCTCGCCCAAGGCGAGTCGGGGCCGGAACGCTAGACGGATTCCGGTCCACCGGTCATGGACCCGCATGGTCACCGCGGGACCGGCTTTGGCTCCAATGATCTGATGCGACCGGCCAGCTTCATCAACGATCGTCAGTTGGCCTTCGCTCACCACCCGGGCAAGGACCTGCGCCAGCAGCACGACGGATTACTCCAAGTTGTCGTTGGCCAAATGTTAGTCCGATCCGCATTTTCGACGCAAAGGGTTGAACGCGCAAAATTTGGCAAGGTAAATGTGAATAAATCGCATTTGAATTGCCAATATTCATAGGCGGTGATATCGGGCCATTGATACTCACTCGCAGCGGAGGAAGACGTGAAGAGACGTGCGCTCGTGACGACTGGCCTGGCGTTTGGTTCCGGCGTGCTCATTGCCCGTCGCGCCTGGGCGCAGGGCGGCACGCTCAACCTCTATTCCGCCCGTCACTACAAGACCGATGAGGCGCTGTACGGCAATTTCGCCGACCTCACGGGTGTGAAGATCAACCGCGTCGATGCCGAACCGGATCCGCTGATCCAGCGTCTGCGCACGGAAGGTGACAAGAGCCCGTGTGACGTGTTCATCACCGTCGATGCCGGTCGTATCGAGCGTGCCCGCGAGATGGGGCTGCTGCAGGCGACCGACTCGCCCGTCCTGGCCAAGGCGATCCCCGCGCATCTGCGCGATCCCGACAATACCTGGTTCGGCTTCTCCAAGCGCGCCCGCATCTTCGTGTTCAACAAGGAGAAGGTGCAGGCCGCGGCGGCGCCGCAGACCTACGAGGACCTCGCCGACCCGAAGTGGAAGGGCAAAATCCTGATCCGCTCGTCGGGCAACATCTACAATCAGTCGCTCACCGGCTCGGTGCTGGCAGCGGATGGTCCGGAGAAGACGGAAACGTGGGCCAAGGGCGTCGCCGCCAACCTGGCGCGTCCGCCGCGCGGCGGCGACACCGACCAGATCAAGGCCGCCGCCGCGGGCGAGGGCGATGTCGCCGTCGTGAACACCTATTACTTCGTGAACCTGGTGCGCTCGAACAAGCCGGAGGACCGCGATCTCGCGGCCAAGCTGGGCGTCATCTTCCCGAACCAGGCCAATCGCGGCACGCACGTGAACCTGAGCGCCGGCGGCGTCGCCAAGCATGCACCGAACAAGCAGGCGGCGGTCAAGTTCCTCGAGTATCTGGTCTCGCCGCAGGCGCAGAAGTACTTCGCCGACGGCAATTCAGAGTATCCGGTCGTGGCCTCGGTGGAACTCTCGCCGGAGCTGAAGGCGCTCGGCACCTTCAAGGAGGATCAGCTCAACGCCCGCGTGTTCGCACAGAACAACGCCGAGGCGCTGAAGATCATGGACCGGGCCGGCTGGAAGTAAGACGCCCCGACGCCGCCACCGTGCGACTCAGCAGGATCACCGGTGCAAGCGACACGGTGACGATGAGAATGGATCCGACGGCCGCCTGGGCAAGGCGCTCGTCGGATGCGAAGCGGTAGACCCCGACGGCCAACGTGTCGAAGTTGAAGGGCCGAATCAGCAGGGTCGCCGGCAGTTCCTTCAGCACTTCCACGAATGCGACGATCCCGGCCGTCAGGACCGGCGCCCGCAGCATGGGTAGATGGATTCGCCACAGCACGTCGCGTGGCCTGGCGCCGAGGATGCGCGCGCTCGCGTCCATGGCCGGATCGATCGCGGCAAGTCCGGGCGCGACGTTGGCCAGCCCGACGGCGAGGAAGCGAACCGTATAGGCGACGACGAGGGCAAAGGCCGTGCCGCTCAGCAGCAGGCCCGTCGGGACACCAAGCAAGTGCCGCGAGAGCAGGTCGAGGCCGTGATCGGCGAATGCCAGCGGCAGCAGCACCCCAACGGCGATCACGGCGCCGGGAATGGCGTAGCCGAGCGATGCGAAAGCGATGGTGCGGTGGAGCAGTCGACGGCGGACGAGGCGCCCGGCGTAGCTCAGGAACACGGCGAGACCGACGATGATCGCAGCCGCCACCGTCGCCAGGATCAGGCTGTTGAAGGCATCGCCGATGAAGCGGCGATCGGTCAGCAGCACGCCGGAGGACAGGGCGAGTTGCGCGAGATGTGCCGTTGGCACCCCGAAGCCGAGCAGGATCGGCAGAGCGCAGGCCATGAAAGCGGCGAGACCCGCGAGCAGGGGGAGTTGCACCGGCTCGGCGACGTAGCGCAGGTTCGAAGCGATGGCGAAGTGGGCGCCGCCGCGCGACCGGCGTTCCAGGGCAACGAGAACGACCGCGATCAGGATGAGAACCATGGAGAGCTGCGCCGCGCCCTCGCGGTTTCCCATGCCGTACCAGGTCCGGTAGATCGCCGTGGTGAAGGTGTGGATGCCGTAATACTGGACGGTGCCGAAGTCAGCGAGGGTCTCCAGCAGCGCGAGGGCCGCGCCCGCGGCGATCGCGGGGCGGGCCAGCGGCAGGCCGATGCGCAGGAACGTGCGCCAGGGTCCATTGCCGAGGATGCGGCTTGCCTCAAGCAGCGACTGCGACTGGGCGAGGAACGCCGCGCGTGCGGCCAGATAGACGTACGGGTAGAGGACCAGCGTGAAGAGCAGGGCGACACCCTGGGGGGAGCCGAACTCTGGAAACCAGTAGTCGCCTCGGTTCCACCCCATCGCGCTGCGTAGCGAGGACTGCAGCGGGCCGGCGAATGTCAGCAGGTCGGCGTAGGCATAGCCGATGATGTAGGTCGGCATGACGAGCGGCAACAGCAGCGCCCAGTGCAGCATCCGGCTTCCGGGAAACCGGTACATCGTCACCAGCCAGGCCGTGCCGGTGCCGATCACGACGGTACCGAGGCCAACGCCGATCAGCAGGACGATCGTGTTGCTGACGATGTCGCGAAGCTGCGTCTCGGCAAGGTGACGCCAGAGCTCGCCCTGGTCGCTGACAAGACTGGAGGCGATGCCGAGCAGGGGCAGGGCAACGACGGCTGCCACGGCGAGGGCGCCCAGCCGCCAGATCACGGAAGCACCAAAAGAAAACGCATGCCATCGCGAGGCGATGACATGCGTTCGAAGAGGACCGCGGTGCCTGTCGGCACGCGTATTACTTCTGGTCGGCCGGCGTTTCCTCGGCCGCAGCCTCGGCAGTCTCGCCTTCGCCCTCGGCGGCCTCGGCCGACTTGGCCTCGAACAGCGCGGCGGCCTGATCGGCCGCACGCTGCGCGGCTTCCGCCGCTTCCATGGCCGCACGCTCGGTCTCCGCGACCAGCCTGCCGCCCTTGGCGAGGAACTCGGCCTCGTCGGCGGACCGGGCAACCAGCACCGAAATCTCGACCACGACTTCCGGATGGAGGTGGATCTTGATCTTGTGCTCGCCCAGCGCCTTGATCGGCTTGTCCAGTTCGACCTGGCTGCGCTCGATCTTGACGCCCTGTGCGGCAGCGCCGTCGGCGATGTCGCGCGAGGTGACCGAACCGTAGAGCTGCAGCGCCTCGGAGGCCTGGCGGATGATGATGACCTTGAGGTCGCTCATCTTGGCGCCGACCGCTTCGGCTTCCGAGCGGCGCTCGAGGTTCTGCGCCTCGAGAACCTTACGCTGCGATTCGAAGTAGGTGATGTTGTCCTTGGTCGCGCGCAGCGCCTTCTTCTGCGGCAGAAGGTAGTTGCGGGCGAAGCCGGGCTTCACCTTCACAACATCGCCCATCTGGCCGAGCTTCGGCACGCGCTCGAGCAGGATGACGTTCATCGGCATGATTGCGTCTCCCGACTAGGCGATGAGGTAGGGCAGGAGGGCCAGGAAGCGGGCGCGCTTGATCGCCTGGGCGAGTTCGCGCTGCTTCTTGGACGACACTGCCGAGATACGGCTCGGTACGATCTTGCCGCGTTCGGAAATGAACCGCTGCAGAAGGCGCACGTCCTTGTAGTCGATCTTCGGGGCGTTGGCGCCGGAGAACGGGCAGCTCTTGCGGCGGCGGGTGAACGGACGACGCTGTGCGCTCATGCTTCTTCTCCCGTTTCAGAGGCCACCGGGGCGGCACCGCCCTCGTCGCCGAAGCGCGAACGCTCGCGACGCGGCGGGCGATCGCCCCAGCGGTCGCCACGATCGCCACCCGGACGGTCGGACTTCTCGGCGCTGCGCACCATGATGGCCGACGGCGCTTCCTCGAGCTCGTCGACGCGCACGGTCATGTAGCGGATGATGTCTTCGTTGATCGACATCGTGCGCTCCAGCTCCTTCACCGCCGCCGCAGGGGCGTCGATGTTGAGCAGGGTGTAGTGACCCTTGCGGTTCTTCTTGATGCGGTATGTCAGCGAGCGCAGGCCCCAATACTCCTTCTTGGAGACGGTGCCGCCCATGCTGGTGACCAGTTCGGAGAACTGGGTGGTCAGAGCCTCCACCTGCGTCGTCGCAACGTCCTGACGCGCAATGAAGACATTCTCGTAGAGTGCCATGTAGATTCGGCTCCTTATGGCTGTTAGCGACCCGAAGTTCCGAAGAACCGCCCGGATCTAGCCGCCCCACGCGGAATGCACCGGGGCGGCAAGGAGATCGAGGCCGATTCAGGCCCCGAAGAGGCGCGGTTATACAGGCAAGCAGCCCGAAAGCAAGTATTCCCCGTGCGGCTTGACTGCGTCCCGCGCCCCGGTATGACTGCCCGCAATCGCGATGAAAATCATGGGAAAACGCGCATGAGTCGGGCTTTTGTCTTTCCGGGGCAGGGATCGCAGGCTGTCGGCATGGGGGCAGATCTTGCCGGTGCCTTCGCCACCGCCAGGGAGGTGTTCGGCGAGGTCGACGAGGCGCTGAAGCAGAACCTCTCGAAATTGATGCGGGAAGGCCCGGAGAGCGATCTCGTCCTGACCGAGAACGCCCAGCCCGCCCTGATGGCGGTGAGCGTTGCGGTCGCCCGGATCCTGGAGCGGGACGGCGGCAAGCCGCTTTCCTCGCTTGCCACGTATGTCGCGGGCCACTCGCTCGGCGAATATTCGGCGCTTGCGGCGGCCGGCGCCCTGAAGCTCGCGGATGCCGCGCGCCTGCTGAAACTGCGTGGGCAGTCGATGCAGAAGGCCGTGCCCGTGGGCGTCGGCGCCATGGCCGCGTTGCTCGGGATCGAACTGGAGGCGGCCCAGGAAGCCTGCAAGGAAGCAGCTCAGGGAGAGGTGGTCGCGGTCGCCAACGACAATGGCGGCGGCCAGATCGTCGTGAGCGGTCACAAGGAAGCGGTCGAGCGCGCCATCGAGGCCGCAAAGTTGCGCGGCTGCAAGCGCGGCATGATGCTGCCGGTGAGTGCGCCTTTCCATTGCCCTCTGATGCAGCCGGCCGCTGATGCGATGAAGGTCGCGCTGGAAGAAGTGGTGCTGATGCCGCCGCGCGTGCCGCTGGTGTCCAACGTGCTGGCCTCGGAACTCAGCGACCCGGGGGCGATCAAGCAGCGCCTCGTGGAACAGGTGACCGGCCTCGTGCGTTGGCGCGAGAGCGTGCAGTATATGAAGAGCAAGGGCGTCGATGTCCTGGCGGAGTGCGGCACCGGCAAGGTCCTGTCAGGCCTCGTCAAGCGCATCGACAAGGACATGACCGGCCTGGCACTGAATACGCCGTCCGACATCGAAACCTTCCTCAAGACGGCCTAAGGAGAGAGTGCCATGTTCGATCTGACCGGCAAGGCAGCTCTCGTCACCGGCGCGTCCGGTGGCATCGGCGGCTCCATCGCACGCGCGCTCCACAAGCAGGGGGCGACGGTCACCCTGTCGGGCACGCGCGCCGAGGCGCTGGAGCAGCTCAAGGCCTCGCTCGGTGAGCGAGCCCATGTCGTGGCAGCGAGGATGGACGACCCGGCCGACATCGACCGGCTCGCCAAGGAGGCTGAAGCCGCGATGGGCGGCAAGCTCGACATCCTCGTGAACAATGCCGGGATCACGCGCGACAATATCTCGATGCGCATGAAGGACGAGGAATGGGAGAAGGTCCTGCAGGTGAACCTCACCGGGACTTTTCGCCTGACCCGTGCGGTGATGCGCGGGATGATGAAGCGGCGCTTCGGCCGGGTCATCAGCATTACCTCGATCGTGGGGGTCACGGGCAATCCGGGGCAGGCGAATTATGCGGCGGCCAAGGCCGGCCTGATCGGCATGTCGAAGTCGCTGGCGCAGGAGCTGGCGTCGCGTGGAATCACGGTGAACTGCCTGGCGCCCGGTTTCATTGCCACACCGATGACCGACGTGCTGACCGACGATCAGAAGAAGACCATTCTGGCGCGTGTCCCCGCCGACCGCCTGGGCACGCCCGACGAGATCGCGGCCGGTGTGGTCTATCTCGCCAGCGACGAGGCGGCCTACGTCACCGGTCAGACGCTCCACATCAACGGCGGGATGGCGATGATCTGACGGACAGGCTTACAAGTGCCTGATTCTGTGGGCTTTTCGGACCTAGCCAATGGCACGGGAGCTATGTTAAGAGCCCGGCATTCGCCAACCCCCTGGCGACCGGAATTTGTTGGATACACGGGAAGGACAAGACAATGAGCGATATTGCCGAGCGCGTTAAGAAGATCGTCGTCGAGCACCTCGGCGTCGAGGCCGCGCAGGTCAAGGAAGAGGCCAAGTTCATCGACGATCTGGGCGCGGACAGCCTCGATACGGTCGAGCTCGTGATGGCGTTCGAGGAAGAATTCGGTATCGAAATTCCCGACGACGCGGCGGAGAAGATCCAGACCGTCGGCGACGCCATCGGCTTCATCAAAGGCACCGCGAAGTCCTGATCTTCACCGGTTCCTGAAAGAGGAAGGGCGGAAGATGAGGCGTGTTGTCGTAACCGGCATGGGAATGGTGACGCCGTTGGGTGACGGCGTCGACACGAACTGGCGTCGCCTGATGGCGGCGGAGTCCGGCATCCGGTCGATCCAGGCTTTCGATACCTCGGACCTCGCGACCAAGATCGCGGGCGAGGTGCCCCAGGGCGACAAGGCAAACGGCCACTTCAACGTGGACGATTACCTTGCCCCCAAGGAGCAGCGGAAGCTCGACAAGTTCATCATCTTCGGCATCGCGGCCGCCCAGCAGGCGGTCGAGGATTCCGGCTGGATGCCGCAGGACGAGGAAGGTCTCAACCGGACCGGCGTCATGATCGGCTCCGGCATCGGCGGTCTTCAGACGATCTACGAGACGTCCCTGATCCTGAAAGAGCGGGGCCCGCGTCGCGTCAGCCCCTTCTTCATTCCCTCGGCGCTGATCAACCTCGTCTCGGGGCAGGTCTCGATCAAGTACGGTTTCCGCGGGCCGAACCACGCCGTGGTCACGGCCTGCGCCACCGGCGCCCATGCCATCGGCGACGCTGCGCGGCTGATCCAGTTCGAGGATGCCGACGTCATGGTGGCCGGCGGCGCCGAAGCCGCCATCTGCCGCATCGGCATTGCGGGATTCAATGCCTGCAAGGCGCTGTCGACCGACTTCAACGACACGCCGACACAGGCCTCGCGCCCGTGGGACAAGCGGCGCGACGGCTTCGTGATGGGCGAGGGCGCCGGCTGCCTCGTTCTCGAAGAGTACGAGCATGCCAAGAAGCGTGGCGCCAAGATCTACGCCGAGATTTTGGGCTATGGCCTGTCCGGGGACGCCTATCACATCACGGCTCCGTCCGAGGACGGCGACGGTGCGGTGCGTGCCATGAAGGCGGCGCTGAAGCGCGCGAATCTCGGCACCGACCAGATCGACTATGTGAATGCACACGGCACATCGACGATGGCCGACGTGATCGAGCTCGGCGCCGTGAAGCGTACCTTCGGCCAGGATGCCTATAGTATCTCCATGTCGTCGACCAAGTCGGCGACCGGACATTTGCTGGGCGCTGCCGGCGCGATCGAGGCGATCTACGCGATCAAGTCCCTGATCGATCAGGCCGTACCGCCGACGCTCAACCTCGACGAGCCCGACGACGGCTGCGACATCGATCTGGTTCCCAAGCAGGCCAAGCAGCGTAAGGTTCGCCATGCGCTGAGCAACTCGTTCGGCTTTGGCGGGACCAACGCGTCCTTGATTGTCGGGCCTGTCTGACTTCATCCTGAGGAGCTGAGTCATGCTCAGCTACTTCCGCTGGGTTCTCTTCTTCATCGCCCTGTTCGCCACCGTGATGGGCGGCTCGGTCTATCTGGGCCACGCCATTCTCACGGCGGAGGGACCGCTCGCCACGACCAAGAACATCGTGATCCCGCGCGGCGCCGGACCGACCACCATGTCCAAGCTGTTGCAGGAGGAGGGGGTCATCGCCCACCCGCGCCTGTTCCGCGTGGCGCTGATGATCGATCCGTCGCCCAAGCCCATCAAGGCAGGTGAATACGAGGTGCCGGCCCATACCTCGATGCAGGCGCTCGTGGAGCTCCTGCAGTCGGGGAAGGTCGTGCAGCGTCGCCTCACGATTCCCGAGGGCATGACGACCCCCGAAGTGCTGGACCTGGTGCGCAAGACTGAAGCGCTCACCGGAGACATCACGCTCGACGTGAAGGAGGGTGATCTCCTGCCTGAAACCTACTTCTATTCGCGCGACGATACCCGGGACGGGCTGCTTCTGCGCATGAAGGAGGCGATGGAGAAGACGCTCGACGAGGCTTGGCGCAAGCGCGCCGCCGGCCTGCCGCTTGCCAACAAGCGCGAGGCGCTCATCCTGGCGTCGATGATCGAGAAGGAGACGGCGGTGCCGTCGGAGCGCACCAAGGTGGCCGCGGTGTTCATCAACCGGCTGCGCCGCCGCATGAAGCTCGAGAGCGATCCCACAACCATCTACGGCCTGACGGAAGGCAAGGCGCCGCTCGGCCGAGACCTGACGCGGGCGGACCTGCAGTCGAACACGCCGTTCAATACCTACGCGATCGTGGGCCTGCCGCGCGGGCCGATCTGCAACCCGGGACGGGCCTCGATCGTCGCGGCGACCAACCCGGCGCGCGATCGCTCGCTGTTCTTCGTCGCCGACGGCCAGGGCGGCCACGCCTTCGCGCTGACGCTGCCAGAGCACAACCGGAACGTCGAGCGCTGGCGCCAGATCCAGCGTGAACGAGCGGAATCCCAGTCCCAGACCCAGCCGCAAACGCCGGCGCCGCGGGCGCCAACGACCCAGCAGTAGCATGCCAGCTGCGCTCCTTCTGGCGCTCCTCGCATTTGCCGCCTTCGCCTTGGTCATCGCCTGGTTCCTGAGGGCAAATCCCTCCTCGATGGCGCGCGTCCTGCGTGTCGTGATGGTGGTTCTGGGGGGTATCGGCGCGGGCGGCCTGCTGATTTTCGGCCTGCGCTTCCTGCCTGGACTCATGCCGGAGCTGCTCGGCCTCGCGGGCGTTGTCATCACCGCCTTGATCGCCCGCGCCGTGCGGCAACGCCCGTCGGGAGGTTTCAGTTCACCGGGCGCAAGCCATCGCACGGAGGTCAAAACCGCGTTCCTGCAGGCTTGGATCGATCATGCGAGCGGCGACGTCGGCGGCTCGGTGCTTGCGGGGCGGTTCGCTGGACGTACGCTCGACGTGCTCACGGATGCCGAGCTTCTCGATCTACGGAGGGAGTGTGCAACCGACGCCGATTCGCTCAGGGTCCTCGAAGCGTATCTCGACCGCCGCCTCGGTGCGGACTGGCGCAGCGCCCAGCACGCACCGCCGCCGCGCGGCGCAGGGGCCGACATGACGCGCGACGATGCGCTGGCGGTCCTCGGCCTGGCGGAGGGCGCCACCGTGGAAGACATACGCGCGGCCCATCGACGCCTCATCCAGCGGATGCACCCGGATGTCGGCGGGACGGCCGACCTCGCCGCGCGGATCAACCGTGCCAAGGATGTGTTGCTTGGCGGTTGACCTTGCCAGTGAGAGCGCCGACATGGCATCAAGCGGCGTGGGCTTGCCACGATCCTGTCAAATCATTGATTTTAATATACAATCCCGCCGTTGAATGAGGTCGATCAGCATGGCGCAGCGTGTTCGTAAAGCCGTCCTGCCGGTCGCCGGCCTTGGAACGAGATTCCTGCCCGCGACCAAAGCGATGCCCAAGGAGATGCTGACCGTCGTCGACCGGCCTCTCATCCAGTACGCCGTCGAGGAGTGCCTCGCCGCGGGTATCGAGGAGTTCGTCTTCGTATCCGGGCGCAACAAGGGCGCCCTGGAGGATCATTTCGATCACGCGTTCGAGCTCGAAGCGACGCTCGAGCAACGCAAGAAGGCCCCCGAGCTGAAGCAGACGCAGGACGCCACGATCAAGCCGGGCAATGCCATCTTCACGCGCCAGCAGAAGCCGCTCGGTCTCGGCCACGCCGTCTGGTGCGCCCGCCACTGGATAGGCAACGAGCCGTTTGCCGTCCTGCTGCCGGACGAGCTGACGCTCGACACGCCGAGCTGCATCGGCCAGCTCGTGCAGGCGCACGAGAAGACGGGCGGCAGCGTCGTGGCCGTGATGGACGTGCCGCGCGAGCAGACCAAGAGTTACGGTATCGCGGCCGTGAAGAACGAGCAGGGCAACCTGTCGGAAATCACCGGGATGGTGGAAAAGCCCAAGCCGGAAGAAGCACCTTCGACCCTCGCCTTGATTGGCCGGTACGTGCTGCTGCCTGAAGTGTTCGACCACCTCGATCGGCACGAGACCGGCGCCGGCGGGGAAATCCAGCTGACGGACGCCATGGCCAAAATGATCGGTCACAAACCTTTCCACGCGCTGCGATATGCTGGGAAGCGTTACGATTGCGGCAGCCGTCTCGGTTTCCTCGAGGCCAATGTCGCCGTGGCCCTGCACCGCGCCGATACCGCCGTGGAAACGCGGGCTCTCTTGGATCGTCTTGTGAAAGGCTGAACATATGCGAATTGCCATGATCGGTTCCGGCTATGTCGGGTTGGTATCCGGAGCGTGCTTTGCGCAATTCGGCCATGACGTGATTTGTGTCGACAAGGATGCCGGCAAGATCGAGCGGCTGCGCAAAGGCGAAATCCCGATCTTCGAGCCGGGGCTGGACAAGCTGGTCGCAGACAATGCGCGATCCGGCCGGCTGAGCTTCAGCACGCAGCTCGGTGACGCGGTCGGCGATGCCGATGCCGTGTTCATCGCCGTGGGCACGCCGACGCGCCGCGGCGATGGCCATGCCGATCTGTCCTACGTTTATGCCGCTGCAGCGGAGATCGCGCAGGCGATACGCGGCTATACGGTGATCGTGAACAAGTCGACGGTGCCGGTGGGGACGGGCCGCGAAGTCGCCCGCATCATCCGCGAGTCTCAACCTGCGGCAGAGTTCGACGTTGCCTCCAACCCAGAGTTCCTCCGCGAGGGCGCGGCGATCGAAGACTTCATGAAGCCCGACCGTGTCGTGATCGGGGTCGAGAGCCAGCGGGCGCGCGATGTCATGTCGACGGTCTACCGTCCGCTCAACCTGATCCAGACGCCGATGGTCTTCACCAATATCGAGACGGCCGAGGTCACGAAGTACGCGGGGAATGCCTTTCTCGCGACGAAGATCACTTTCATCAACGAAATCGCCGACCTTTGCGAGAAAGTCGGCGCCGACGTGCATGACGTGGCGCGCGGAATCGGGCTCGATGGCCGCATTGGCCGCAAGTTCCTCCATCCGGGACCGGGGTTCGGCGGCTCCTGCTTCCCCAAGGATACGCTCGCGCTGGCCTACACCGCGCGCGAGGTCGATGCACCTCAGACGCTCGTCGAGCAGGTCATTCAGGTGAATAACAGCCGCAAGAAGAAGATGGCGCAGAAGGTCATCGACTTCTGCGGCGGCTCGGTAGCGGGTCTCACGATCGGCGTGTTGGGGCTTACATTCAAGGCAAACACCGACGACATGCGCGACGCGCCGTCCCTCGACATCGTGCCCGCTCTGCAGGCCGCCGGCGGCAAGATCGTGGCCTTCGACCCAGAGGGTATGATCGAAGCGGCGCGCCTGATGAAGGATGTGATCTTCACCCAGAACGCCTACGAGGCAGCCACGGGGGCCGATGTTCTGGTGGTCATCACCGAGTGGCACGAGTTCCGCGGCCTGGACCCGCGGCGCATCAAGGAAGCGATGCGCGAGCCCCGGATCGTCGACCTTCGCAACATCTTCGATCCCGGTGAGATGCGGTCGCTCGGCTTCGCGTACGACAGTATCGGCCGGCCTGTCGCACACGGCTGAATTTCCCCAAGATCCTTTTCCGGAGTCCATGTATGAGCCAAATGGCGCACAAGTTCGATCCGAGCATCCTGCGTGAGTACGACATTCGCGGCATTGTGGGCGGAACGGTGCATGCTGCCGATGCGCGGGCGATCGGACGTACGTTGGGTACACTCGTCCGCCGGAAGGGCGGCAAGCGGGTCGCGCTGGGCTACGATGGAAGGCTGAGTTCTCCCGAGCTTGCGGCCGCGTGCATCGAAGGTCTGACCTCGGCCGGGATCGATGTGGTCGACATCGGTCTGGCCGCAACGCCGATGCTCTATTTCGCCGTGTATCATCTCGAGGCCGACGGCGGGATCCAGATCACCGGATCGCACAATCCGCCGGACTACAACGGCTTCAAGATGATGATGGGCAAGAAGTCGTTCTTCGGCGCCGACATCCAGAAGCTTGGCGAAATGGCGGGCAAGGGCGACTGGGAAACGGGGGCGGGCAAGGTCGAGAAAGTGGCCATCCTCGCCGACTATGCCGCCCGTCTCCTGCGGGACGTCAAGCCCGGCAAGAAGCTCAAGGTCGCCTGGGATACCGGCAACGGCGCGGTCGGCGTCTCGATCCGCGCCGTCGTCGACAAGCTGGAAGGCGAGCATTTCGTGCTGAACGAGAAGGTCGACGGAACCTTCCCGTCGCACCATCCCGACCCCACCGTGCCGAAGAACCTCGAGCAGTTGATTGCCGAGGTGAAGAAGCATGGCTGCGACCTCGGCATCGCCTTCGACGGCGACGGCGACCGCATCGGCGCGGTCGACGGCAAGGGCCGCATCCTTTGGGGCGACCAGCTGCTGGTGCTTTGGTCGCGCGACGTGCTCAAGACCAATCCGGGCGCGACCATCATCGCCGACGTGAAGGCGAGCCAGGTCCTGTTCGACGAGATCGCCAAGGCCGGCGGCAAGCCTATGATGTACAAAACCGGCCATTCGCTCATCAAGAGCAAGATGGCCGAGATCGGCTCACCGCTCGCCGGCGAGATGAGCGGCCACGTGTTCTTCGCTGACACTTTCTACGGTTTCGACGACGCGCTCTATTGCGGCCTGCGTCTGCTCAACATCGTGGCGAATTCGACGGAGAGCCTGGCGCAAATGCGGGACGGGCTGCCCCAGCCGGTCAATACACCCGAGCTGCGCTTCGACTGCCCCGACGACCAGAAGTTCGGCGTTGTCGAGAAGGTCAAGGCGCGCCTGGAGAAGGACGGTGCCACGTTCTCCGACATCGATGGCGTTCGGGTCAGCACCAAGGACGGTTGGTGGCTCCTGAGGGCCTCGAACACGCAGCCTGTTCTGGTCGCGCGCTGCGAGGCGGCCGACGACGCTGGTCTCGAGCGGCTGATGAAGGATCTCAAGGCCGCCCTGGCGGCGTGTGGAGTGGAGCTTCCGGACGACGCCTCGTCCGGCCATCACTGATGCGCTTCTTCTTCTACGGCACGTTGCTCGATCGTGACGTGACGGCTCTGGTCCTGGGGCGGCGGTTGCCGCCGCAGGCGTATACGGCGGCAAGGCTGCCGGGACACGCCCGGCGCCGCGTTCAAGGCGCGACCTATCCGATCGTCATTGCCGATCCTTCCGGCGAAGTGTCGGGTGCGATCGTGGGGGGGCTCAGTGCCCGGGACGTCGCGCACCTCGCGGCCTATGAAGGACCGGGCTATCGGATCGTGCCGCTGCGGGTGAAGGTGCTGGGGAAGATGACCGTGGTGTCGGTTTTCGAGCCGATCCAGTCGCGGCTAAAGCCCAGCCGGGAGACGTGGGACCTGGCGGTCTGGCAGAGCCGCCACAAGAAATCGTTCGTGGACCGGCTGAAGAGAGCGCTCAGCGTGCACCCGGCGTATTCCAGGCAGTGACCTGGAGCGCCGAGCAATAGACCTTACGCTTTTCGAGCCGCTTGCAGCCTTCGGTCGCCTGTTCCTGGGACAGGTTGATCAGTCGTGCGCGATGGAAGACGCGGTTCGCCATCTGCACTTCGTCGACGATCGCGGAGGCCGAGCGCGAGTCGGGCAGGGCCGCGGTCGCCCGCTCCAGGGCCGCCTGAGCGGCCTGCGGATCGCTGAACGAGCCCACCTGGATCACCCAGCTTCCGAGAGCAGGCGTGTCCGAACCCGCGGGAGAGGCGGGCGGAGGAACTGCAGCAAAGGCTGCCGTGGTCGCGGGCTTTGCCGGCGCGGGGGCCACGAAGCCCGCATACTTCGGACTCACCTGCGGCTGCTGTGCCTGCTGCGTCTGCGCCTGCGCCGCGGCGGGCGGGCGGTAGGCCTCCGCGAAGCCGGCGCCGGGATCGAACTGGGCGGCGGTGTAGCGCGCCGACGGCGGCTTGCGCACGGACGTCCAGGGCGAGAGTTGCATGGCCGCAGCGAGCGCGAAGCCGCGATCCATGAGAGCGGCCATCGTCCGGTCGCGCTGCGCGGCGCTGGTGCCGCCCATGACGACACCGATCAGGCGGCGGTTGTCGCGCACTGCCGACATCACGAGGTTGAACCCGGACGCGTTGGTATACCCCGTCTTCAATCCGTCGGCGCCTTCGTAGTTGCCGAGCATGCGGTTGTGGTTCTCGAGGGTGCGGCCGCGGTAGGAGTAGCTCTGCACCGAGAAGATCGCGTAGTAGTGCGGATAGTCGCGCATCAGCGCGTTGGCGAGCTTGGCGAGATCGCGGGCGGTCGTGACCTGCTCGCTGTTGGGCAGGCCCGAGGCATTCCGGAACACCGTCGAACTCATGCCGAGCTGGCGCGCCTTCTGCGTCATCACGCGGGCGAACGCCTCTTCGCTGCCGGCGAGGCCTTCGGCCAGCAGCACGGCGGCATCGTTGGCCGAGCGCGTAACCAGCGCCATCGTGGCGTCGCGCACGTTGACGGTGCCCCCCGGCGTCATGCCCATCTTCGTGGGGGGAGCATTCAGGGCATTCACGGAGACCGGGAGCGCGTCGCCAAGTGACAGCCGACCCGAATCCAGAGCCGAAAAGGTGAGGTAGATCGTCATCAACTTGGTGACGGACGCGGGATGCCGGAGCTCATCGGCGCGATCGGAGGCGAGTTCACGGCCGCTCGTGGCATCGACGATCAGGTAGGATTCCTTGCCTGTGACGCCGGGATTGGCCACCCACGAGGAGGAAGCATTGCGCGATGCGGCCTTGGCGCGGGCCTTGGCAGGCGGGGCGGCCCGCTTGACCGACTTCGCTTGAGTTTGGGCGTCAACCGGGGACGGCGCGAGCGAGGCACCTAGAAAAAGAATGCTGACGGCGACCCAGGAAAAGCCGACCGCAATTCGCCTGAGGGGAAAAATCATTGCGAATACGCCACACGCGAAATCAGATTCTTGTGCTCATCCAATAGGTTATGAGCTGTTGCTTGAACTTTACTAAAGTTTGTAGGGGTATGCAACTTTGGTCATGCCGCTCTGCTGCCCTAGTTGGTTCGGATTATGCAAGCCTTCGTAAAAGGAGGCGTGATGAAGGCTTGTTTGCTGGCGTTGGCTGCCTTGACCGCTCTGTCGGCGGCGCCCGCCATGGCGCAGAGGCCGGATCGCAATGTCGAGTTGCCGGTCGTACGCAGCTTCCATTGGTTCGACTTCGTCGCGGCCGACGATATCCGTGCTGCCTGCGTGCCGGGAGGCCGAAGCCGTCTCAGGCTCATCTACAACGCCCTCTGGGAGGAGCAGGTCCGCGCCTACGACATCTACCTGCAGCCCGATGGCGTGGCCGGCATGAACATCGGCGTGCTCGAGGGGCAGGGCACTGTCACGACCGGCATCACCAACATGCTCATTTCAAACCCGAAGGACATATTCGCGCCGTGGAGCATGAAGGGCGGTCAGCGCATCCTGAGCACGGACGAAACCCGTGAACTCCTGGCACTGCTGGAAGAGAGCCGCGCCTTTGGTCCTCCGCGGGACGGGATGCGGCTGCCCGACAACGACTTCTGGTGGACCGTCGCCTCGTGCCGGAATGGCGTGTGGGGCTTCCAAGCCTATCATTATCCGACGGACGGCTTCGCGAACGTGAAATTCGCGGCCAAGCTGTTCTCATGGGACAAGGTGCCCATCCCTGTCAATCCGCCCCGCAAGCTCGAGCCCGCGGAGCTACGGCGCGACTGGAACGCACCGCTTCACCGCGCCCGCGCCGATCGCTGGATGCTGGTCGTGGGAAAGGATGGTCTCCGGCCGAGGTAGCGGAATCCGTAACGCTACCTATATAATTCACGAGTGTCTTGGTTTGGGAGCGTGACGACAACGATGGACTTTCTGCGCAACGCAGGCGAATGGCGGCTCGGCGGTGCGGGCGAGCCCCCCCAAGGACCGCCCGGTGGGCCGCCTGAGCAGCCGCCGCGCCGGGACGACGGCGAAGGCGGTGACGACGGCCGCACCGGCGCGCTGACGCTCACGCGGACGCGGACCAAGAAGCCGTCGATGTACAAGGTTCTGATGCTGAACGACGACTACACGCCGATGGAGTTCGTGGTCGACGTTCTGCAGAACATCTTCCAGAAGAACCGCGAAGAGGCGACCGAGGTCATGTTGCACGTCCATCAGAAGGGCGTTGGGGTCTGCGGGGTCTACACCTATGAGATCGCTGAAACCAAAGTGACCCAAACGGTCGACTATGCGCGTAAGAATCAGCACCCTCTCCAGTGCACATTGGAGAAAGAGTAACGACGACCAAGAGTAGTTCGTTTTTCCAGTCGAGGTGGTTCGATGTCCATGCTGTCCAAGAACCTCGAGAAGTCCCTGCATCGCGCCTTCGGGCTCGCAGGCGAGCGCCGTCATGAATATGCGACGCTCGAGCATCTGCTCTTGTCCATGACGGAGGACGAGGATGCGATGCCCGTTCTCAAAGCCTGCGGGGTCGACATCGACCGGTTGAGGCACGACCTCGAAACCTTCGTCGACAATCGGCTCAAGGGCATCATCACCCAGAGTGCCAGCGAGCCTCTGCCGACCGCCGGTTTCCAGCGCGTCGTCCAGCGCGCGGCCGTCCACGTGCAGTCTTCGGGGCGAAATGAGGTGACGGGCGCCAATGTGCTGGTCGCCTTGTTCTCCGAGCGCGACAGCCATGCCGTCTCGTTCCTCGAGAACCAGGGCATGACCCGGCTGGATGCCGTCGACTACATCAGTCATGGAAAGGCCAAGGTGCCGGGCCGCGCGCGCACGCGTCGCGTCAGCGGCTCGGAGGAGGAGGCCGGCGGCGAGGCCGCGGCCAAGCAGGGCAACGAGGCGCTCGCCACCTATTGCGTCGATCTCAACCAGAAGGCCAGGGAAGGACGGGTCGATCCGCTGATCGGCCGCGAGCACGAGGTCGAGCGGACCATTCAGGTCCTGTGCCGTCGTACCAAGAACAACCCGCTCTACGTCGGCGAGCCTGGCGTCGGAAAGACCGCGATCGCCGAAGGCCTCGCCCGCAAGATCGTCGACGGCGAGGTGCCGGAGGTCCTGAAGGAAGCGGTCATCTACTCGCTCGACATGGGCGCCCTCCTGGCCGGTACGCGTTATCGCGGCGACTTCGAGGAGCGGCTGAAGGCTGTGCTGACCGAACTCAAGAAGAAGCCGCACTCCGTCCTCTTCATCGACGAGATCCACACGATCATCGGCGCCGGCGCGACGTCGGGCGGCTCGATGGATGCGTCGAACCTGCTGAAGCCTTCCCTCCAGTCGGGAGAGCTGCGCTGCATCGGCTCGACGACCTACAAGGAGTATCGCAACTACTTCGAGAAGGACCGCGCGCTGGTTCGTCGCTTCCAGAAGATCGACGTGCCGGAGCCGACGATCAGCGATGCCGTCGAGATCATGCGCGGCCTCAAGCCCGTCTACGAGAAGCACCATCACGTGAGCTTCACCGACGACGCCATCAAGGCGGCGGTGGAGCTGTCGGCGCGCTACATTCACGACCGCAAGCTGCCCGACAAGGCGATCGACGTGATCGACGAAGTTGGCGCGGCCCAGATGCTGCGTGCGCCGGCGGACCGCAAGACCGTCATCGAGGTGGCCGACATAGAGGACGTCGTCGCCAAGATCGCCCGCATCCCGCCGAAGTCGGTCTCCAAGGACGACACCGAGATGCTGCGCACCATTGACCGCGACCTGAAGACGGTCGTGTTCGGCCAGGACCATGCGATCGACCAGCTCGCCGCGTCGATCAAACTCGCGCGCGCGGGCCTGCGGTCGCCGGAGAAGCCCATCGGCAGCTACCTGCTGGCCGGCCCGACCGGCGTCGGCAAGACCGAGGTGACGCGCCAGCTTGCGCGACTGCTCGGCCTCGAGGTCATCCGCTTCGACATGTCGGAATACATGGAGCGGCACAGCGTCTCGCGCCTGATCGGCGCCCCGCCGGGCTATGTCGGCTTCGACCAGGGCGGCCTGCTCACCGACAAGGTGAACCAGCATCCGCATTGCGTCGTGCTGTTCGACGAAATCGAGAAGGCCCATCCGGACGTCTTCAACGTCCTGCTGCAGGTCATGGATTACGGCAAGCTCACCGACCATAACGGCCGGACGGTGGATTTCCGCAATGTCATCCTGTGCATGACCACCAATGCGGGTGCAGCCGATATCGCCAAGCCCGCGCTGGGCTTCGGCCGGGAGCAGCGGCACGACGAGGACAACGAGGCGATCAATCGCATGTTCGCCCCGGAGTTCCGCAACCGCCTCGATGCGATCATCAAGTTCGCCAGCCTCGGCCCGGAGTCGATGGGCAAGGTGGTGGACAAGTTCGTCGCGGAACTCGAGGTTCAGCTCGCCGACCGCAAGGTCTTCATCGAGCTGACCGACGGCGCCCGCCGCTGGTTGGCGGAGAAGGGCTACGACAGGCTGTTCGGTGCCCGCCCACTCGGCCGGGTGATCCAGGAATACGTGAAGAAGCCGCTGGCCGAGGAGGTGCTGTTCGGCAAGCTCTCCGACGGCGGCACGGTGCGGGTCGACGTCGATGCGCCGGGCGACGCTGGTAAGCTCGTCTTCACTTTCCTGCCGCCTGAGCGGGGGGCCTTGCCGCCCGCGAGCCAGGAACCGGTGCTCGCCGAATAGTGAGTGCGTTCAAGCCTCTCTGGATCGCCTTTCGCGCCGCGGTGCTCGCCACCGCGGTGTTCTGGGTGGTCCTGTTCATCGTCGACAAGATCGGATGGCAGGCGCCGCTCGGACTGACCGAGCAGCTTGTCTTCTTCGTCGTTTTCTTCTTCGGGGTGCTGATGGCCAAGTAGGCCGTCAGCCCTCGTTCTCTTTCCGGAACGGCGAATACTGCATCAGCCCTTCGATTTCCTGCTGCACCGCCGTGCGTTCACGCTTGAGGTAGTCGTCCACGGCGCGGCGGAAGCTCGGATCGACGATCCAGTGGGCCGAGTAGGTCGGGACCGGAAGATAGCCGCGCTGGATCTTGTGGTCGCCTTGCGCCCCAGCCTCCACTCTCGCCAGCCCGTGGGCGATCGCAAAGTCGATGGCCTGGTAGTAGCAGGCCTCGAAATGCAGGAAGGCGTGGCTCTCGAGGCAGCCCCAGTAACGTCCGTAGAGCGTGTCGTCGCCCCGGAGATTGAGGGCGCCGCCGACGGGCCGGCCATCGGCTTCCGCCAGCACCAGCACGACCTTGTCGGCCATGGTCGCACCCAGAATGTCGAAGAAGGAGCGCGTGAGATAGGGCGTGCCCCATTTGCGGCCGCCGGTATCCATGTAGAAGGCGAAGAAGGCGTCCCAGTGTTCAGACCGGATGTCGTCGCCGGTCAGCGTATGGATGACGAGGCCCTCGCGCCGCACGGCCTCGCGCTCCTTGCGGATCGCCTTGCGCTTGCGGGAGGCCAGGGCGCCGAGGAAGTCGTCGAAGGTCCGGTATCCGTCGTTGCTCCAGTGATACTGCTGACCCAGGCGCAACAGCCAGCCGTGCGCGCCGAAGCGCTTCCACTCCTCTTCGGTGCAGAAGGTGGCGTGGACCGAGCTGATGTTGTTGTCGTCTGCCACCTTGGCCAGCATGTCGATCAAGGCGTCGCGGACGGCACCGGCCAGCGGGCCGGGGCGGGCGAACAGGCGCGGCCCGGGGACAGGCGTGAACGGCACGGCGACCTGGAGCTTGGGATAGTAGCGGCCGCCGGCTCGTTCCAGGGCCTGGGCCCAGCCATGGTCGAACACGTACTCGCCCTGGGAATGGCTCTTGATGTAGACCGGGGCGGCCCCCTGGAGCGTCCCGTCGTCCGACTCCGCGAGCAGGTATTGGGGCTGCCAGCCGGTGCGCCGGCCCACCGATTTCGAGTCTTCCAGCGCCTTCAGGAAGCCGTAGCTGAGGAACGGGTTGCCCGCCGAGCCCGGAGCGAGCGCGCAGGCATCCCACTGGGCGGCGTCGACCGCGCTGAGCGAGTCGACGATGCGCAGACCAACTGTCGGGGCATCATCCGGCATAAGGACAGCATAGCGTGAATCGTGCCAGTACGATGGCCATTCGTTGTCGCTGTTTCTACTCGGCAGGCTTGTGTTCGCGGGCCATTTCGTCCGCCGAGCGGCTGAAGCGGCGGGTTGCCCAGAGGCTCAGACGGTCGATATAGATCAACATCACCGGCACGACGACGAGGGTCAGCAGGGTCGAGCTGATCAGGCCGCCAATCACGGCGTGCGCCATTGGCGCGCGCTGCGTGGCGCCTTCGCCCAGCCCCAGCGCCAGCGGGAGCATGCCGAACACCATGGCGAGCGTGGTCATCAGGATGGGCCGCAGCCGGATCGTACCGGCCTCGAGCAGGGCCTCGTTGACCGGCGTTCCGCGCTCCCGGGCCTGATTGAAGAAGTCGACCAGCAGGATGGCGTTCTTGGTGACGAGACCCATCAGCATGATGAAGCCGATCGCCGAGAAGATGTTGAGCGTGGTGCCGGCGATCAACAGGCCGAGGAACACGCCGATCAGCGACATCGGCAACGACATCATGATGGCGATCGGCTGCAGGAAGCTGCCGAACTGCGACGCCAGGATCAGGTAGATCAGGATGACCGCCATCAGCAGCGCCTGGCCGGCATAGCCGGCACTCTCCGCCATGTCCTTGGTCGAGCCGCCGAACACGAAGCGATAGCCGGCCGGCAGCTTGATCTGGGTCAGGACCTGCTGCAGGTCGCTCGAGACCTCGCCGGCGGAGCGCCCGTAGACGTTGGCCGTGATCTGGACCTCGCGGTTGAGGTCGCGGCGGTTGATCTGCGAGGCGCCGACATCGGTCACGACGTCGGCGATCTGCGCGATATGGACCATGCGCGGCAGGCCGTTCGGTTCGGTGCCGGCGGTGAACCACACACGGTGCAGGTCGGCGATGCCCGTGCGGTCGTCGGTCGGCAGGCGCACCATCACCATGTAGTTCTCACCGTCCGGCGCCCGCCACAGGCTGGTTTCATCACCGGCGAAGAGGGGGCGCAGCGACTGCGCGACCGCGGCCGATCCCAGGCCGAGGTCGGAAGCGGCGTCGCGGCGCAGGCGGACCGACAGGATCGGCTTGGCGGCCTTGAGGTTGCGGTCGAGATCGACCAGGCCGCGGATTCCGGCGGCGCGCTTCATCACGTCCTGCGAGATCGCATCGAGCACGTTGGTGTCCGGCCCCTGCAGCGAAAGCTGAAGCTGCTTCTGGACGCCACCGCCCGGCCCGCCGGGAATGTTGATCGAGACCAGGATGCCCGGAATGCTGGCCAGCCGCTCGCGGATCGGTTGGGCGAGCTGTTCGGGTGAACGCGTGCGCTGCTTCAGCGGCTTCAGCTTGAGATACAGGCTCGCCTGGTTCTTGCCGTTGGCATAGCCGGTGTTGACCGTGCCGTAGGTGTAGTCGACCTCTGGAAACTCGCGGATCGCCGCGTCGACCTGGCGCAGCTTGGCCTCGGTATATTCCAGCGACGATCCAACCGGCGTTTCGATGCTGACGACCTGCTCGCCGAGATCGGCCTGCGGGACGAACTCGAAGCCGATGTATTTCGGCAATGCGAAGCTGCCCAGGAAGCTCGCGAGCGCGATCAGCAGGGTGAGCTTCGGCCAGCGCAGCGCCCAGGCGAGCACCACGCGATAGACGCCATTGGCCTTTTCCTGCGCGCCATTGACGATGCGGGCGAAGCGCCCGTTGCCATGGGCCTGCGGGTCGTACCAGACCGACGACAGCATCGGGTCGAGGGTGAAGGACACGAACAGGGAGATCAGCACGGCGGCCGAGACCATGACGCCGAACTGGAAGAAGAAGCGGCCGATGATGCCGCCCATGAAAGCGACGGGCAGGAACACCGCCACGATGCAGAAGGTGGTGGCGAGCACGGCCAGCCCGATCTCGTTTGTGCCGTCGATGGCGGCCTGGCGGTGCGACTTGCCGAAGCCGATATGGCGCATGATGTTCTCGCGCACCACGATCGCATCGTCGATCAGGATGCCGATGGCGAGGCTCAGCGCCATCAGGGTCAGCACGTTCAAGGTGAAACCGAAGGCGGCCATCACCATGAAGGCGCCGAACACCGAGATCGGCAGCGCGAGGCCCGTAATCACCGTGCTGCGCCAGGAATGCAGGAACAGGAAGACGATGGCGATGGTCAGCAGGCCGCCCTCGATCATGGTCTGCTGGACGTTGTCGACCGAGTTCTGGATGCCGCGCGAGCTGTCGCGCACGATCTCGAGCTTCACGTCGGCGGGCAGGGAGGCCTGCAACTCCGCGACGGCGCGACGGACGCCGCGCGCCACCTCGATCGTATTGGAGCCCTGGGTCTTCACCACGTCGATGGCGAGCGCCCGCTCGCCGTTCAGCATGGCGACGTTCTCGAGTTCCTGTTGTCCGTCGACCACGTTGGCCACCTGCCGGAGATAGACGGGCGCCTGGCCGCGGCGGGCCACGATCAGGTCGGCGAAGTCGCCGGGCTCGACGACGCGGCCGGTGACCTCGATTACGCGGTCGTCGTTGCCGCGCTGGACGTTGCCGGCGGGAAAGTTCTGATTCTCGTCCTTGATCGCCCGCATGATGTCGTTCACGCCGACGCGGAGCGCATGCATGCGGCCGGGATCGAGCTCGATGTTGATCTGGCGCTTCAGCCCGCCGGCGATGGTGGCACGGCCGACGTCGCGCACGGTCTGCAGTCGCTTGATGATGATCTGGTCGGCGAGCGTCGTGAGATCCCGTACCGAGCGGACGTCCGATCGAACGGCGATCGACACGATCGGCTGGTCGTCGGGATTGAAGCGCTGGATCAGCGGTTCCTTGATCTCCGGCCGGAAGGACGCCCGGACCATCTGGACCTTCTCGCGGACGTCCTGGATGGCGACGGCGGAAGGGACCGACAGTTCGAATTCGGCGATGACGATCGACTTGCCCTCGAGCGAGCGCGAGGTGAGCGTCTTGAGGCCGGCGATGGCGTTGACCGATTCCTCGATCTTGCGGCTGATCTCGCTCTCGACCGTCTCCGGCGACGCGCCGGGATAGTCCGTGGTGACCACGACGATGGGAAAATCGACATTGGGAAACTGGTCGATACCGAGCTGGCGATAGGAGAACAGGCCCATCACCAGCAACGCCACCATCATCATGGTGGCGAAGACCGGATTGTCGACCGCGATCTGGGTGAGCTTCACGGCCGTCTCCTAGCGTGTCTCGACGAGCTTGACCTTCTGTCCGGCGTGCAAGCCGGGCAGGGGGGCCGAGACCACCGTCATGCCCGACTCCAGGCCTTTCACCTCGACGAGCTCGCCGCGCGACCAGGTTCGGACGGCACCCACCGGCTTGCGGACCAGCGTGCCGTCCTCGACGATCAGCACGTACTCGCCCTGGTCGTCCTTGCGCATCGCCGAGGCCGGGACGGCGAGGGCGTGACCCTTCTCCTGCACGGTAACGCTGCCGGTGCCAAACAGGCCGCCGCGCAGCGCCTCGTGACGATCCGTGATCTCGACGTAGACGGGTATCGATCGGGAGCCGGCCTGTGTGGTCGGGCTGATGCGGGTGATCTTGCCGTTGAAGACGCGATCGCCGAACCCTTCGAGTGTGACCTGGGCGGCCTGGCCCACCTTCATGCGGATGACGTCGGCGGCCGGCATCTGCGCGGATATCTCGACGTGGCTGGTGTCGAGAAGGGCCAGGATCTTGCCGTCGATCGGCAGCGATTCGCCCTGGTTGGCGATGCGCTCGCCAACGACGCCGTCGAAAGGCGCCTTGACCTCGGCATCGGCCAGGTTCTTGCGGGCCACGTCGAGCTGGGCCTCGGCGACGGCCACCATGGAAGCGCGATTCTCGGCTGTCGCGCGCGCCTGGTCGGCCGCCGATTGCGAGACGATGTTGCGGTTGGCCAGTGTCTCCTTGTCGGACCGGTCGCGTGCCGTCCAGCGCGCGTCGGCACGGGCGGCCTCGAGCGCGGACTGCCGCTCGTTCATCTTGGCCTGCAACTCTGTCGTCTCGAAGCGCGCAAGCACCTGGCCTTGGGTTACCCGGTCGCCTTCGCGCACCAGAACCTCGGCCAACCGGCCGGCAACGCGCCCCTTCACAATGGTCTGGTCGATCGGCTGCGTGGTGCCGGTGAAGCGGACCACATCGACCAGACCGCGCGGGTTGATGGTGTGGACCTCGGCCGGAATCAGTTCGAGGGTACGGTCCGCGGCTTTGGTGACAGCCGGACCACTGCCTGCCGGCGTCGTGCCCTTGCCGTTCTTCCACGCAAAGGCACCGCCTCCCAGGATGACGGCGGCGCCGACGATGGCGATGATGATCTTGGCGCTGGTCTTCATGGCCGTAGCCCTTTGAGAACGAAATCGAGATAGGCGGTGTAAAAACGGTCACCGTCGACCTTGCTGGGGTCGAACGGCGCCAGGGAGCGCTTCCAGACCGAGAACATGGCGAGCGGCTGCAGGATGACGATCGCGGTGGTTTCGAGATCGGGGAGTGGGCGGAACTCGCCGCTTGCTATGCCGCGGCGCAGCGTGCGGATGAAAAGGTCACGTCCCCGCACATCGAAGTCGGTGCAGTAGAAGTCGGCGACGTCGGGGAAGTTTCCGGCCTCGGCCAGGATCAGCTTCACGACCCCGCCGGCAGGGGTCTCTTCGAAAGCGCGGAAGCCGGCCACCAGGATGCGGAGCAGGTCCTCGCTCGTTCCTTCGAAGCGGTCGATCACGTCATTTGCCCGTGACAGCGGACCGGCGATGGCCTCGGCGATGACCGCCTTGAAGAGTTCTTCCTTGTTCTTGAAGTAGAGATAGGGGAGGCCCTTGCTGACCGACGCCGCCTTGGCGACGTCCTCGAGCTTGGTGGCGGCGAAGCCTCGCGTGACAAAGAGCTCCAGAGCGGCGCGGGCGATCTCGGAGGCACGATCTTCCGGTCGCCGTACGCGGGCCGACTTGGCAGTTTCTGTATTGACTGACTGGTCAGTACCCATGTTCCGCCATGTAAGCGCAAAGCGGGCAGGGTTCAAGCCGGAAAGAAAAAAGTCCGGCAGACCGAGGTCGCCGGACGCTTTGGCTAGTTTCGCCTTTCCACGCCCGCGAGCGGGAGTGTCGGATCGGCTTTATGCTGGTCTTCTGTTTAGGGGGCTTCCGGTGGGGCCCTGAGAGAGGGCGCCCACGCGGAAGCCTAAAGGCGTTGTTAGAGGGGCCAAAGTAACCTTTGACCTCCGCCCTTTCCTAATTACTGCTTCTTCTTCTTAGCAGCCTTCTTCTTCGCAACCTTTTTCTTAGCAGCCATAACTGTCTCCTATGGTTAGCTATGGGTTCCCCAACCGTGAGGCCCCCGGGGTACGCTGGTACGCTACGCCACGCATGCTCAACTGCAGCCGGTGGTGCCGCCGCAGGTCGTGCACTTGAGGCACGTCCCGTTGCGAACCATGGTGAAGTTGCCGCATTCCGGACAGGCATCCCCTTCAAATCCCTTGAGCCTTGCCTCGAGGGCCAGTCCCAGGGGCGAGGAGGATGTTTCTCCGAGCGCGACGCTGACGACGGCCGCCTTGGCGATGTGCGCCGAAGCGACGGCTGGTCCGTCGGTCAGTCCGTTGGGCAGGGCGGCGCCGACGATCGCCTTGGGAGCGATCGCGACATTGCCGGCAGTCCTGCCATTCAATGCGGTAAGGTTGCTGCGCAGATAACCGACACTTGCGATGCGGCTGACCGCGGCGGCGGCGGCTTCGGCGGCGTTGGTGCCGGGCGGAGGCAGTTCGCCCTGGACCTCACCGCGTCCGACACCGTCGGGCCGGAGGTCCGCCTGCTCGACGTGGCTGAGGTCGTTGCGTCCCAGGTAGGAGATCGCGAGCTCGCGGAAGATGTAGTCGAGAACCGACGTCGACATCTTGATCGCGTCGTTGCCCTCGACGAGACCCGAAGGCTCGAACCGCGTGAAGGTGTAGGCCTCCACGAATTCCTCGAGCGGCACGCCGTACTGCAGGCCGATCGAGATCGCGATGGCGAAGTTGTTCATGAGGCTGCGGAACGCCGCGCCTTCCTTGTGCATGTCGACGAAGATCTCTCCGACGTGGCCATCCTCGTACTCGCCGGTCCTGAGATAGACCTTGTGGCCACCCACGATGGCCTTCTGCGTATAGCCCTTGCGACGCTGCGGCAGGCGCTCGCGGCCGGCCCGGACTTCGCGCTCGATGATGCGTTCCACGATCCGCTCGGCAATGATGGGGGCCCGCGCCGCAGGCGACAGATCGGCAAGATCGTCGTTCGCCGCCGTGTCGTCGCCCAGTGCCATCGCAGACAGCGGCTGCGAGAGCTTGGAGCCGTCACGATAGAGGGCGTTCGCTTTCAATCCGAGCTTCCACGAGATTTCATAGGCCTTGCGGCAGTCCTCGACCGTTGCCGCGTTCGGCATGTTGATGGTCTTGGAAATGGCGCCCGATACGAAGGGTTGTGCTGCAGCCATCATGCGTATGTGACTCTCTGCAGACAAGAAGCGTGTGCCATCTCGTCCACAGGGATTCGCACAATCGAACACAGAAAGATGTTCGCGCTTGAGATCGGGTGCGCCTACGACGCTCATCGTCCCGCAGGCATGGATGTTCGCGGCGGCGACGTCGCTGCGCGAGAAGCCAAGTCGCGACAGGATGTCGAGCTTCGGATCGGCGAGTGCTTCGTCATCGAGGCCAAGCGCTTCGCGACAAAAGGCTTCGCCCAGTGTGTAGCGCGAGAAGGCCATGCGGATATCGAAGGCCGTGGTGATCGCCTGGTCGATCCGTTGCAGCGTCGCCGCATCGAAGCCGCGTGCCGACAGGCTCTCGTGATTGATGGAAGGCGCCGAAGCGAGCGAGCCTTGGCCCACGGCATGGCCAACGATGCGGCTGATCTCGGTCTCGTCGTAACCCAGCGTACGAAGCGCCAGCGGGACGGTCTGGTTGATGATCTTGAAGTAGCCACCGCCGGCCAGCTTCTTGAACTTGACCAGGGAGAAATCGGGCTCGATCCCGGTTGTGTCGCAATCCATCACGAGGCCGATCGTGCCGGTGGGCGCGATGACGGAGACCTGCGCGTTGCGAAAGCCGTGGCGCTCACCCAGTTCCAGCGCACGATCCCAGGCATGGCGGGCCGCGGCGACGAGCCGGGCGTCCGTGCAGTTGGCCGCGTCGAGAGCCTGCGGCGCGATCGACAGCCCTTCATAGGCCTCGTTCGCGCCGTGTGCTGCGCGGCGATGGTTGCGGATGACGCGCAGCATCGGCTCGCGGTTGGCCGCGAAGCCGGGGAAGGCGCCCATCAGGCCCGCGATCTCCGCCGACGTGGCGTAGGCGGTGCCGGTCATGATCGCGGTGAGGGCGCCGGCGATGGCGCGACCCCGGGCGCTGTCGTAGCCCAGGCCCAAAGCCATGAGGAGGGCGCCGAGATTGGCGTATCCCAGACCCAGCGTGCGGTACTGGTAGGAAAGCTCGGCGATGCGGCGCGATGGGTACTGCGCCATCATGACGGAGATCTCGAGAACGACGGTCCAGAGCCGGCTCGCATGCTCCAGCGCCTCGACGTCGACCGAGCCATCGTCGCGTCGAAACCGCATCAGGTTCAACGAGGCGAGATTGCACGCCGTGTCGTCGAGGAACATGTATTCCGAGCACGGGTTGGAGGCGTTGATACGCCCCGACTCCGGGCAGGTGTGCCAATCGTTGATCGTGGTGTCGTACTGAACGCCCGGATCGGCCGAATGCCAGGCCGCTTCGGCGACCTGATCCCAGAGGAGGCGCGCGCCGACCACCTTGGAGACCTTACCGGTCGTGCGCTCGGTCAGAGCCCATTGCCGGTCTTCTTCCACCGCGCGCAGGAACGCGTCGGTGACGCGCACCGAGTTGTTGGCATTCTGTCCGGAAACGGACGCATAGGCGGCCGATTCCCAATCCGTGTCGAAGGCCGGGAAGTCGATGTGGCGATAGCCCTGGCGGGCGAACTGGATGACTCGCTGGATGTAGTTCTCGGGCAACTCGGCACGCCGAGCTGCCACGATCTCGCGACGCAGCTTCGAGTTCTGCCGCGGGTCGAACGCCGCCTCGCCCTGCTGGTCCTCGAGACAGGCCTGGATGATGGCGTTGAGGTGACGGTTGGCGAGCCGGGATCCGGCAACCAGAGCTGCGACCTTCTGCTCCTCGAGCATCTTCCAGGAGATGAAGTCCTCGATGTCGGGATGGTCGATGTCGACCGTCACCATCTTGGCCGCGCGACGTGTCGTGCCGCCGGACTTGATGGCGCCGGCCGCGCGGTCGCCGATCTTGAGGAACGACATCAGGCCGGACGATTGGCCGCCGCCGGAAAGCTTCTCACCTTCACCGCGCAGGCGGGAGAAGTTGGAGCCGGTGCCTGAGCCATACTTGAAGAGGCGTGCCTCGCGGATCCACAGATCCATGATGCCGCCCTCGTTCACCAGGTCGTCCGAGACGCTCTGGATGAAGCAGGCATGAGGCTGCGGCCGCTCATAAGCCGACGCCGAGCGATGGGCCTCGCCATCGAGATGATCGACGAACCAGTGGCCCTGGCCCGGACCGTCTATGCCGTAGGCCCAGTGCAGGCCGGTGTTGAACCATTGCGGCGAATTGGGCGCGCAGATCTGTGCCGCGAGCATGAAGCAGTGCTCGTCGTAGAAGGAGCGGGCGTCCTCCTCGCTGTCGAAGTAGCCGCCTTTCCAGCCCCAATAGGTCCAGGCGCCTGCCATCCGGTGGAAAATCTGGCGCGCGCTGCTCTCGCCGCCGAAGCGCTCGGCCTCCGGCATCGCAACGAGGGCAGCCTCGTCGGGTACCGATCGCCACAGCCACTCGGGCATGTCCGTTTCGGTGACGCGGATCATCCGAGCGGGCACTCCAGCGCGACGGAAATACTTCTGGGCGAGGACGTCCGACGCGACCTGCGACCACTCGGCCGGCACGTCGATGTTCTTCAACTGGAAGACGATCGAGCCGTCGGGATTGCGGATCTCGGAATTGGCAACGCGAAAGGCCATTCCAGCGAATGGCGATTTTCCTGCCTGCGTATACCGACGCTCGAAGCGCATCGACGATCCCCCGTGCCCGATCCCGCCAATCTGGTTCCCTGTCGCGGGGGGGTGTCCGATACACATCGGACACGCACATATGGGCACGAAGTAATAGTAAATTACAAAATCTTGTGGGCGCAACTATATTTTGTAGCACACGCTGTTGATGGTACTAGATGATGCAAGTGCGCAACAGTCGACGAAACGCCTCATTGTGATGTCGTTAATCAAGCAGAGTGACGCATCGTTCACGTCGCGTTGCACGCAATCGAACGCCCGCGTACAAGCGCGCATCACCTACGAAGTGGTTGGTTCATGATCATCGGCACCTGGCTCTTTACGAAGATGCGCGGCGAATTGGTCGGCACGGACGCCGAAGGCAATCGTTACTTCCAGGACAAGCGCATCGTTCCCGGGATGCGGCGCAAGCGTTGGGTCATGTACAACGGCGTGGCCGAGGCATCGCGCGTTCCGGCCGAATGGCATGGCTGGCTTCATCACACGCTCGCCGAGCCGCCGCCGGCCGGCGGCTCGCCGCGCAAGGCCTGGCAAAAGGAACACCTGCCCAACCTTACGGGTACCGACCACGCCTACCGGCCGCCGGGCCATTCACTGTCCGCAGGTGACAAGCCGAAACCCCCTTACGAGGCATGGCGTCCCGGCTGATGCTGGCAAACGCGGGGGGAATGAGCGTGGGCCGTAATATTGTCGAGACGATCGTGGGCGCGCTGGTGCTGGTGGTGGCCGGCTTCTTCGTGTTCTACGCGTTCTCGAAATCCGATCGAGCGGGACCTGAGGGTTACGAAATCGTGGCGCGCTTCGGGCGCATTGATGGGCTGAAGCGGGGGGCCGACGTAACGCTGAGTGGCGTCAAGGTCGGGAGCGTGACCGGCTTCAGTCTGGATCCCAAGACCTATCAGGCCGTCGTGCGCCTCGGTTTGTCGTCGAACGTCGACCTGCCGCTCGACACGCACGCCAAGATCGTGGGCGAATCGCTGTTGGGTGGCATGGTCGTCGTTCTCGAGCCGGGCGGCGACAAGCAGATGCTCAAGAACGGCGGCGAGATCGAGCATACGCAGGACGCTATTCCCCTGACGGAGCTGATCGCCAAGTTCATGTTCGGAAGCACGGGAAGCAAGTGATGGGCGCTCAGTCCCCGAAGGAGCCGCCGGTCTGGCGGCAGCCGGACGGCAAGCCAGTGTCATGCCTCGAAAAGATCAAAGTCCTGAACCAGAATATCCAGGAGATCGAAAGCCTCTGCGCCGATGCGCTGGAGGACGGAGTTCTGATGGGATGCGACGCCACGCAGATAAAGCAGGCGCTTCACGAACTGATCGACGGGTTGACGTCACCCCACGCCAAGGGGTGACGATGCGCGGGGTGATCGCGCTCGCCGTGCTCGCGGCGGGCATCGGTGCGGCTTTGGCGCAGACGCCGCCACAACAGCAGCAGCCTCAACAACCGCCCCAACGTCCGGGCAACGCCAACCTCCGGCCGGTGCCCGACGGGCCTGGTATCCGGTCGGCCGAGCTGCAGGGACTCGACAAGGTGACGGCCCGTACCCAGCGCTTCTATGCGCCGGTCGGGAAGTCGACCCGGTTCGGCACGCTGGAGATCACCGTGGGCGATTGCCTCGTGAACGTGCCGGAGGCGCCGCCCGAGTCGGTCGCCTATCTCACCATCATCGACCACAAGCCTGGCCAGGCGGAAGAGAAGCTGTTCGCCGGGTGGATGTTCGCCTCGACGCCGTCTTTGTCCGCACTGGACCACGGCGTCTACGATCTGCGGGTGCTCTCCTGCACCATGGCGCAGGGATCTTCGCCACCCAGCTCGCGCTGAAAGGCTGCCGGGCGGTCGATCGCCTGGGCCAGCAACGCCTTGAAATCGTCCCTCGCGATCTCGATCGCGCCGAAGCTGCGAAGATGCTCGGTCATGAACTGGCAGTCGAGCAGGGTGAATCCCCCCCTGATCAGCCGCGCCACGAGATGGACCAGCGCGACCTTCGAGGCGTCGCGCTCGCGGCTGAACATGCTTTCACCGAAGAAGGCGGCCCCCACCGAGACGCCATACAGGCCGCCCACCAGCCTGCCGTCGACGCGGCACTCCACGCTGTGGGCGTGGCCGCGCGCGTGGAGCTCCGTATAGAGAGCGACGATCGGCTCATTGATCCAGCTCTCGGGATGGCCCGGCCGCGGCTCGGCGCAGGCGCGCACCGTCTCGGCAAAGGCGGTGTCAGCGCTCACCTCGAAATGGCCGCTGCGAACCGTACGCGCCAGACGGTGCGACAGGTGGAAGGCTTCGAGCGGCAGAACCGCGCGCATGCGCGGATCCAGCCAATAGAGTTTGGGATCGTCGCGGCTCTCTCCCATGGGAAAGACGCCGATGCGATAGGCCTGGAGAAGGAGGTCGGGGGTGATCTCCAGCATGCCGGCACTATTTCTTGAGGCCGACCAGCTTCTCCAGCCAGTGGATGTCGTAGTCGCCGTCGATGAACGCCTGCTCGCCGATGATGCGGCGGTGCAGCGGGACGGTGGTGTCGATGCCGCCGATCACGAATTCCTCGAGCGAGCGGCGCAGGCGCATCAGGCATTCGTTGCGGCTGCTGCCGTTGACGATGAGCTTGGCGACCATTGAATCGTAATAGGGTGGGATCGAATAGCCGGCGTAGAGGCCCGAATCGACGCGCACGCCCAGCCCGCCGGGCGCATGATAGTCGGTAACGAGGCCGGGGCAGGGCACGAAGGTCTCGGGATTCTCGGCGTTGATCCGGCACTCGATCGCATGACCCTGGATCACGATGTCCTTTTGGGTGAGCGTCAACGGCGCGCCGGAGGCGATGCGGATCTGCTCGCGCACCAGGTCGATACCGGTCACCGCCTCGGTGATCGGGTGCTCGACCTGCAGGCGGGTGTTCATCTCGATGAAGTAGAATTCGCCGTCCTGGAAGAGGAACTCCATCGTGCCGGCGCCGCGATACTTGAGCTTGCGGACCGCATCGGCCGCCAGTTCACCGATCCTGTTGCGTTGCTCGGCGTTGAGCGCAGGCGAGGGCGCCTCCTCGAGCACCTTCTGGTGCCGGCGCTGCAGCGAGCAGTCACGCTCGCCGAGATGGATGCCGGCGCCCAGCCCGTCGCCCAGCACCTGGATCTCGATGTGGCGCGGTCGAGGAAGGTACTTCTCGAGATAGACCGCGTCATTGCTGAAGGCAGCCTTGGCCTCTGCACGCGCGAGCGAAAAGGCCTCGGCGGCGGCCTCGGCGTTGACCACGACCTTCATGCCGCGTCCACCGCCACCCGCAACCGCCTTGATCAGGACCGGCCAGCCGATCTTCGCGCCGAGTTCCACGACCTCTTCGATCGATTCGACCGGGCCGGGCGAGCCCGGCACCAGAGGCAGGCCGAGTTCCTTGGCGGTCTGCTTGGCGACGATCTTGTCGCCCATCATGGAGATATGCTGCGGCGTCGGGCCGATGAAGGTGAAGCCGTGCGCCTCGACCGCTTCGGCGAAGCGGGCATTCTCCGACAGGAAACCATAGCCGGGATGGATCGCATCGGCGCCGGCGATCGTCGCCGCCGAGAGGATCGCAGGGATGTTGAGGTAGCTGTCGCGGGCGGGAGGCGGCCCTATGCACACAGACTCGTCGGCCAGTCGCACATGCATTGCATCGCTGTCGGCGGTGGAATGGACCGCGACGGTCTGGATCCCCATCTCGCGGCAGGCGCGGTGGATGCGGAGCGCGATCTCGCCGCGATTGGCGATCAGGACCTTGTCGAACATCGGCACGGGCGGCCCTTACTCGACGATCATCAGCGGTTCGGCGAACTCCACCGGGTGGGCATTCTCGATCAGTATCTGCGTGACCGTGCCGGCCTTGGGGGCCTTGATCGGGTTGAAGGTCTTCATTGCCTCTATGATCAGCAGGGTCTGCCCGGCGGTCACCTTGTCGCCGACGGCCACGAAATTGGGCTTGCCGGGTTCCGGGGCGAGATAGGCGGTGCCGACCATCGGCGACTTCACGACGCCGGGATGCTTGGAGAGATCCGCGACGGCGGGCGCAGCGGCGGCTGCGGCTACGGAAGCCGAAGCGGCAGCCGGCGCCGCAGCCATCATGACCGGCGCCGCCTGCGCGACAGGTGCGGCCGGCCGGGCCACGCGGATGCGCCGCTCGCCATCCGCCAGCTCGATCTCGCCGAGTTTGGTTTCCTCGAGGATCGCCGCCAGTTTGCGGACGAACTCGGTATCCAGCTCGAACTTTGCCATGGAGAAACGCTCCCGATGTTGGTCAGCGTGCCAGCAGGCGCGCCAGCGCCTGGAGGGCAAGGAGATAGCCTTGAGTGCCGAGACCCGCGATCACGCCGACCGCAGCCGGGCTGATGTACGAATGATGGCGGAAGCGCTCACGCTTGTAGATGTTTGAAAGATGAACCTCGACGGCTGGCAACTCGGCGGCGTTCAGCGCGTCGAGCAGGGCCACCGACGTATGCGTATAGGCGCCGGCATTGATGATGATTCCGGAATTGCCCTCGCGGGCGGCCTGGATGCGGTCGACCAGCACGCCCTCGTGATTGCTCTGGGCGAATTCCACGCCCAGGCCCAGACGCGCGGCCTCGGCGCGGCACGCCGTCTCGACGTCCGCCAGCGTCTCATGGCCGTAGATCTCCGGCTGACGCTTGCCCAGCATGTTGAGGTTCGGCCCGTTCAGAACCAGCACCGGCTTTGTGACCGGCGGGTGTTGGGCGGCCTTAGCGGCCAATCCTGCCTCCCAGAGTGATACGAGGCGGGCGTTATAGCATGGGGAGTCGGGGCGACAAGGCGCCCTCAGGGGCGGTTTCTCAACAGCTTGGCATGTGCAAACAGCCGATCACACAAGCCGTTGAGGGTGGCGCGCTCCTCTGTCGACAGGGCCTCATAGAGTGCGGACTCGTACTTCAGCGCCAGGGGCACGATTTTGTCATGCATCGTGCGGCCTTTGGCCGTCAGCCTGAGAGGTTCCCGCCGGCGGTCCTCGAGATCGGTCGCCCGCTCCACCAGGCCGTGCTTCATCAGGCCGGCGACGGCCCGGCTGACCGCCACCTTGTCCATGACGATCCGCTGGCCCACATCGGAGGCGGTGAGGGGAGCGAACCGACCCAGGGCCGCCATCACCCGCCACTGGGTGACGCTCAGCCCGAACGGCTCGGCATAGAGATCGTGCAACGATTCGCTCACGAGCTGAGCGAGGACGGACAGCCGGTAGGGGAGAAAATTCTCCAGTTCGAGGGCTTGCGCTGCGGTCGGCATAATAGTTACATTTGAAACTAATTCAGCCGGGAGGTCAAACATGGCGAGTGTCAGCGAAGCCAAGATCCTGGAGATCGACGAAGTGAACCCGATGGGCACGGACGGGTTTGAGTTCGTCGAATACACGGCCCCCGATCCCGCGGCGCTCGGCGTCCTGTTCGAGAGCATGGGCTTCACCAAGGTGGCGAAGCATCGCTCCAAGGACGTCTCGCTCTTCCGCCAGGGTGACGTGAACTTCATCGTCAACGCAGAGAAGGAGAGCTTCGCCCAGGGCTTCGCGCGCGTGCACGGGCCCAGCGTCTGCGCGATCGCGCTGCGGGTGAAGAATGCCGGCGCGGCCTACAAGCGGGCCCTGTCGCTCGGCGCCTGGGGCGTCGAAGGCAAGGTCGGCCCGATGGAGCTCAACATTCCCGCCATCAAGGGCATCGGCGATTCGCTGCTCTATCTCGTAGATCGTTATGGCGAGCGCGGCTCGATCTACGACGTCGACTTCGAATATCTGCCGGGCGTCGATCACAACCCAAAAGGCGTTGGCCTCACCTATAT
Organism: Reyranella sp.; assembly: GCF_965279625.1. GTDB lineage: Bacteria > Pseudomonadota > Alphaproteobacteria > Reyranellales > Reyranellaceae > Reyranella. The sequence continues at coordinate 944,015 of NZ_OZ257251.1, read as the reverse complement.
CGACCACCTGACCCACAACGTGCATCGTGGCCGGATGGCCGAGTGGGCCGACTTCTACGAGCGGCTCTTCAACTTCCGCGAGATTCGCTACTTCGACATCGAGGGCAAGCTCACCGGCCTCAAGTCCAAGGCGATGACCAGCCCGTGCGGCAAGATCCGCATCCCGATCAACGAGAGCACCGACGACAAGTCGCAGATCCAGGAATATCTGTCGGCCTATCACGGCGAAGGCATCCAGCACATCGCGCTCGGCACCGGCGACATCTATGAGACGGTGGAGACCCTCAAGGCCAAGGGCGTGCCGTTCCAGACCGTGCCGGACACCTACTACGAACAGGTCGACGAACGCCTGCCGGGACACGGCGAGGACCTGGCGCGGCTTGCGGCCGATCGCATCCTGATCGACGGCGCCCCCACCAAGGGAGGCGGCCTGCTGCTGCAGATCTTCACCCAGACCGTGATCGGCCCGATCTTCTTCGAGATCATCCAGCGCCGCGGCAACGAGGGCTTCGGCGAGGGCAATTTCCGCGCCCTCTTCGAATCGATCGAGCTCGACCAGATCCGGCGCGGTGTGTTGAAGGCTTAGAAAAGCGAGCCAAACGAAGTAATCGGAATAAACGAAACGAGAGAAGGACGGAGGAAACCATGGCCAAGAACTGGATTCCGTTGCGCCAGGTCGAGGGCACCGCCTCGCGCCAGGCGCATGTCCGGCTGCCGGAGGGCACCTACGAGCGCGAGATCAGCAAGGAGGGCTTCTTCGGCCCCTCCGCGCAGTTCCACCACAAGCACAAGCCGACCGACTGGATCGAATTCGACGGTCCGATCCGGCCGCGCGCGCTCGATCTCAACAAACTGGCGACGGCCCGGACCAATCCCTGGGACTCCCCGCTCGTCATGGACAACAGCCACCTGCAGATGCGCTTCTGGCGTCTCGAAGGGCCGATGCCCGAGCTGGCGCGCAACAGCGACGGCGATCAACTCCTGTTCATCCACGAGGGCAACGGCGCACTGTTCTGCGACTACGGGCATCTCGACTATGCGGAAGGCGACTATCTCGTCATCCCGCGCGGCACGATGTGGCGGCTGGAGCCTGCGAAGCCCACCGTGTCGCTGATGATCGAGGCGACCAACGATCATTTCACCCTGCCGGAGAAGGGGCTGGTGGGCCGGCACGCGATCTTCGATCCGGCGATGCTCGACACGCCGCGCATCGACGAGGCCTTCCGCGCGCAGCAGGACGAGCATACCTGGAAGGTCTCGGTGAAGCGGCGCAACACGCTGTCGACCGTGACCTATCCGTTCAATCCGCTGGACGCGATCGGCTGGCATGGCGATCTCAGCGTCGTGCGAATCAACTGGCGCGACCTGCGGCCGCTGATGAGCCATCGCGCGCACCTACCCCCGTCGGCGCACACGACATGGGCCACCGGCCGGTTCGTGGTCTGCACCTTCGTGCCGAGGCCGTTCGAGAGCGACCCGGAGGCGCTGCGGCTGCCGTTCTTCCACAACAACGACGATTTCGAAGAAGTGATCTTCTATCACAAGGGCAGTTTTTTCAGCCGCGACAACATCCATCCGGGCATGATGACGGTGCATCCGACCGGCTTCACGCACGGGCCGCATCCCAAGGCGTTCAATGCCGCGACCAAGGGCGGCAAGACCGAGACCGACGAGGTCGCGGTGATGATCGACACAAGAGACGCGGTCGATGTCGCGGTGATGCCGGCCGGCGTCGAGTTCGAGGGATATGTCAAGTCCTGGCGGCCGCCGGACGTGAAGCAGGCCGCGGAATAGGGAAGACGCCACAATGAAACTGGGATCGCTCAAGGAAGGCGGCCGCGACGGCACGCTGATCGTGGTCAACCGCGACCTCACGCGCGGCGTTCGGGCCACGACGGTGGCGCCGACGCTGCAGAAGGCGTTCGACGACTGGGCGACGATCGCGCCCAGGTTGAGGGCGCTGGCCGAGCAACTCGAGGACGACAAGGCCGTGGGCTCGTTCGAGATCGATACGACGGCGCTGGCGGCGCCGTTGCCGCGTGCCTATCAATGGGCCGACGGCTCGGCTTACGTCGTGCATGTCGAACTGGTGCGCAAGGCGCGCGGCGTCGAGATGCCGCCGTCCTTCTGGACCGACCCGCTGATGTATCAGGGCGGCTCCGACTCCTTCATCGGTCCCAACGACGAGATCGAGATGGCGGACGAGGCCTGGGGCATCGATTTTGAGGGCGAGATCGGCGTGATGGTCGATGATGTGCCGATGGGCATCTCACCGGAGGCGGCGCGAAAGCACATCAAGTTGGTGACGATCCTGAACGACGTGTCGCTGCGCAACGTCATCGTGACCGAGCTCGGCAAGGGCTTCGGCTTCTTCCACGGCAAGCCCGCGACGGCCTTTGCGCCGGTCGCCGTGACGCCCGACGAGCTGGGCGATGACTGGAACGGCGCCCGGCTCGACCGGCCGCTGATTTCCACGCTCAACGGCAAGGAATTCGGTCATCCGAATGCCGCCACGGATCTCACCTTTGATTTCGGCCAGCTCATTGCGCACGCGGCACGCACACGGCACCTCGAAGCGGGGACGATCGTCGGATCGGGTACGGTGGCCAACCGCGATTCGGCCGTCGGCTGCTCCTGCATCGCCGAGCGGCGCGTGCGCGAGACGATCGACGGTGGCAAGCCCGTGACGCCGTTCATGAGCTTCGGCGATCATATCCGCATCGAGATGTTCGATCGTGCGGGCAAGTCGATCTTCGGGGCGATCGACCAGAAGGTCGTGCGCTACACGCCGCCCGCCTGAGCCGTGCTACAGTGGCCGCGGAGGCGGTCATGAAGCTCATCGGCTATTTTCGGTCCTCGGCGGCGTACCGCGTGCGCATTGCCCTCAACTTGAAGGGCATTGCGGTCGAACATGCGTCGCGGCATCTGCGGAGGGGCGAGCAGTTCTCGTCGGACTATGCCACGCTCAATCCGCAGAAGCTGGTGCCATCGCTGGTGCTCGACGACGGGGCGGTGCTGACGCAGTCGCTGGCGATCATCGAGTATCTCGAGGAAACCCATCCTGAGCCTCCGCTGCTTCCCCGCGACCCGGTCGGCCGCGCCCATGTGCGCGCGCTGTCGCTGATCGTGAGTGCGGACATTCATCCGATCCAGAACCTTCGCGTCATGGCCTACCTCCGTCACAAGTTCGAGCAGACGGAGGAGAGCGCCTTCGCCTGGTCGCGGCACTGGATCGAAGCCGGCTTCGACTCCTATGAGGCAATGCTGACAAATGGCGCTGGGAAGGGGACGTTCAGTCACGGCGACCAGCCAACCATGGCCGACATGTGCTTGGTGCCGCAGGTCTTCAACGCCACGCGGTTTAAGGTCGACATGAAGCGCTATCCTACGATCCAGCGCATCTATGATGCCTGCATGAAGCTTCCCGCTTTCGACGCGGCCCAACCCTCGAAGCAGCCGGACGCGGAACCGTGAGAAAATCCGTTCTCGTTCTCGGCGCCGTGCTGGCGCTGGTCGGTATTGGCGCCGCTTCCGTGCCTTTTGCGGAGGATTTCGCCGCCTCTCGCCTGAAATCGGACCTTGCGCGCAATGGCGTTCAGGTCGAGGCGGTGAAGGTGGGGCTTTGGGGGCGCGGCGTCTCGTTGCGCAACGTGGTGGGCGGTCCGAATGGCGAGCTGAAGATTGATGAGTGGGAAGTCTCGGGGGTGGCGTGGCCGCTGGACGAGTTGCTGAAGGGACGCCTGCCGTTCCGGGGACTCGACTGGGGCGATCCTCTTCATGTGGCGCGCCTGCATATGCGCAATTTCCGGCTGGCCGAACCCGATGCGAGCAATTCCTGGGCGATCGGCGAGCTGACCGGCACCAACATCGACCTGCCGCGCTACGATTCGACCTATGAAGGGCCTTTTCGCAACCAGGTGATGGTCGCCCGCCTGCTGGGGGCGTTGTCCGTAGAGCACCTTGAGCAGCGCGATTTCATCTACGTCTCGCTCGAGCAGATGAGCCAGAGCGTGGGGCGGCTTTCCCTCGCGGGCTACGCGCACGGCCTGATCGATGCGCTGGAGATGAAGGATTTCCAGGTGAAGCCGGCGGACGCCCGGATGGCTGGTCTCACGGTCGCCGACACCACGGCACGCGGTATCGATCTGCGCCGGCCGATCGCCAACGCCTCGTCGATCGACTGGGAACCCGGCATGCCGATCGGTCGAGTTCCCGTGGCCGAAGGGCGGATGTCCGGCTTCGGCGGTGATCTCATGACGCGCTACGGCCTGTCGCTGGGCAGTGTCTCCGTCGAGACGGTGCCTGAGGGCGAGTTCAGTCGCTCCCGCGCACGCGTCGAGGATTTCGTGCTGGCACCCTCCCTGCGCAGCGTCGAGGCCTTGGGAATGCTCCTCGCCCTGCAGTCCATGAACCTCAAGGAAGTGAGGCTGGGCTTCGATTGCAGCACGCTCGAGGACCGAGCCCGCCACGCCCTGAAGGTCGAAGGCTGCAAGCTGAGCGGCCATGATCTCGCCGAGATTTCATTGACCGCCCAGGTGATCGATACCGACGACGAATTCTGGCGAGCCATCGACGAGGCCGATCTCTTCGGCCTGCTGGGCACCAAAGCGGCGCTCTCCTCGGCAAGGCTGGTCTTCGCCGACAAGAGTCTCCTGCAGCGCGGCCTGCAGGCCAAAGCGCGGCTGAGCGGCCAGCCGGCCGCCGCCGAGCGGGCGGCACTCGCGGCCGAGATTCGGCGCTTTCAGCCGGCTGGCGTGCTGATAACGCAGGACATGTCGAAGATGTTCGACGCGGTCGCCCGGTTCGTCGAGCAGGGTGGCACGCTCACGCTCGACGCGTTGCCGCAACCTGCTCTGGGCCTCGAGAAGCTCGACTATCTCCTCAAGCCGGGCGCCGATCTCGTGAACGCGCTCGGCCTGACTGCAACGGTATCGCGCTAGCTCTTGCGGGCGTCGGCGATCAGCGCCTTCAGCGAGTCGGCGTCGACCGCGCCCGGCACGAACTGCTTGCCGATGACGAAGGCCGGCGTGCCGCGCACGCCGAGGGCGCCGGCGAGCGCCATGTTGCGGTCAATCATCTGCTTGAGCTTGGGGTCTTCCATGTCCTTCTCGAGCTGGGCGACGTCGATGCCGACCGAAGCCGCCATCTCGAGGATCTTTGCCCGGTCGAGCTTGCCGTTGAACTCCATCAGCGCATTGTGCAGGGCCTGATGCTTGCCCTGCTTCATCGAGGCGAGGGCGGCGAGGGCTGCGATGCGCGAGGGCTCGCCCAGGATCGGCAGGTCCTTGTAGATGATCTTCACCTTGCCGTCGGCGGCGGTGACCGACTTCACCGCCTGGTAGGCGCGCTTGCAATAGGGGCACTGGTAGTCGTTGAACTCGACGATGGTGACGTCGCCCGACGGATTGCCGGCGGTGGGGCTGTCGGCGTCGCGGAACAGCTCGGCCTCGTTCTGGCTGATCGCCTTGATCGCCACGGCATCGCGCTGCGTGTCCTGCTTGCGCTCGAGTTCCTGCATCGCCTCGACGAGCACTTCCGGATTTGCCATCAGGTACGCGCGGATGCTCTTGCCGAGGTCGGCCGGCACAGAGGCCGCGCTGTTGGAGGGGGGAGCCGCAGACGCGGTCGCGGCGTCTGGCAAGATGGTGCGGGTTGCCGCGACGGCACCGACGATCATCAGTCCGGCCACTGCGGCCAGTAGAAGGGAACGCATCGTTTGTTCTCCAGAGCCGACTATTTACGGGGCCGGCTGTTGATGTAGGCTTTCAGATCCTGCGCGCGCTGCCACGCAGGCGTCCCGGCGGTAAGCTGGCGAGACGCAGTTTCCGCATGGGACTGGGCTTCGGCACGCTGGCCTCGGAGGGTCGCCATCTCCGCCCGGGCGAGGGAGGTCATACCCTGATTGCCGAGCTTGGAGTAGCCCGATGCCATGAGACGCCAGAGTTCGAAGTTGTCGGACTCCTGCTGCATGGCGAGGTCGAGGTTGCGCATCGCCTCGCGGTCGTTGTCGGGATTGTTCACGTCGAGCAGCGCCCGCGCGAGGTCGATCTTCAGGATCGCCGCCGCCGGCGCGAGCTGTACGGCACGGCGATAGGACGCAATGGACTCCGCAGCGCGCCCGTTCTCGTAGAGCATCTGAGCGCGCACTTCATGAAAGTAGGGATCGTTGGGATATTCCTTGAGCAGCGCGTCGATCGTCAGCAGCGCCGAGCCCAGCGCCCCCTTTCGATAGAGCGCAATCGCACGGGCGTACCGCGCCGGCAACGACCGGTCGGCTTCGGCATATCGCTGCAGGGCCGTGTCGGGCGCCACGAAGCCGTAGAGCTTTGCCACCATGCGCTGGTGAAGCATGAGGAATTGCGGCGTGTCGGGTGTATTCGCGTACGGGGAGTTCGCGGCGGCCTGCTCGAAGGCCGAGATCCGCTCCGGAGTCAGCGGATGGGTCGTCAGATAGGGGTCGCGGCGGTTGATCGCGAGCTTCTCCTCGCGCTGCAGGTAGCGGAGAAACTCGACCGTGCCCTTGGGCGACTGGCCGGTCCGCTGCAGGTAGGTGATCGCCGCCTGGTCGGCCGCGCTCTCCTGGGTCTGGGTGTACTTGAGGAAAGACATCAGCGAACCCGGCACCATCGGCCGGCCGGTGCCGCCGCCATGGCCGCCGCCGCTGCCGCCCGCGGCAGCGCCGCCCGCCATTCCCCCCGCCATGGCGCCGCCGGCCAGGATGGTCTCGAGAATCTGCAGGGTGGACAGGTTGCGCAGTTCCTCCTGCATGCGGGCGAGATGACCGCCGGCGATGTGGCCGCTTTCATGCGCCATGACGCCGATCAACTGGTTCGGCCGCTCGGTCCGCATGATCAGACCGGTGTTGATGAAGATGCGCTGGCCGCCGGCCACGAAGGCGTTGAGGGAGCCATCCTGGACGAGCATGATCTCGACACCGTTGGGGTCGAGACCTGCGGCCTTCCAGATCGGGATCGTGAAGGTGCGGATCGTGCTCTCGATCTCGGCGTCACGGATCAGATTGAGGCGTTGACCTTGCTGAGCCGTCGCGGCACGAAACGGTGCCAGCGCGAACAGCGCCAGACATAAGAGGGTGGTGATGCGTTTCAACAAGGTCGACACGGGGCTCAGGCAAGCTAGGAACGGGCGGCGACCGCGTCAATTGCGCAACACGGCCCTGATCGGCGTTCTCTTGCTGGCCGGTTGTGGCTTTAGTGAGACGGACCGGGAACGGGAGCGCGCCGAGAATGCCGCCAATCCCGCCAATCAGCCGCAAAACACGAGAGGCTATTCGGTCGTCAGCAAGGGCAGCAGTTTTGCAGCGACCACTGCCGAGGAAGGGCGAGCGGCCGAGGTCGGGCGCGAAATTCTTGAGGCCGGTGGAAATGCCACCGATGCCGCCGTCGCGATGTATTTTGCACTCGCTGTGACCCTGCCGTCCGCGGCATCGCTCGGCGCATCCGGCGCGTGCATCGTCCACGACGAGAAGACGAAGAAGGGTGAATCCTTCGTGTTCGCACCGGTCGCGGCGCCGGGCGCAGTGAAGGGTACGCCCTTCTCGGTGCCCACGGGTGTGCGCGCCATTACCTTGATGCATGTCCGCCACGGCCAGTTGCGCTGGGAACAGACGGTGTCGCCGGCGGAGCGGCTGGCCCGTTTCGGCTTCCAGGTATCCCGCGCCCTGGCGCGCGACATGCAGGCGGGTGGGTCTCTACTCGGCGCGGACGCCGAGGCGCGGCGGATCTTCGGCAGCGTCACGGAGGGAGCGCTTCTCACCCAGCCAGACCTGGCCGGCGTACTGGGCAGCATTCGTCAGCGTGGCGGGGCGGAATTCTTCCAGGGCGCCCTGGCGCGCACCTTCTCCGAACAGGTCTCGCAGGCGGGTGGCAGCCTCCCGGTCGATACGCTGCGCGCGGCAGTTCCGATCGCGTCGGCCCCCATGTCGGTCAGTCACTTTCGCAGCCGCGTCTACGTGGCGCCTGCGCCGGCGGCCGGCGCCGCCGTCCTTGCGGGCTGGAATGGGCAGCAGCCGGCCGGCGGTACACCGGTCGATTCCGGCGGCTTCGCGGGATTCGCCGCCGTCGACAGCAAGGGTGGGGCGGCTGCCTGTGCGGTCTCGATGGGGCAGCTCTTCGGCGCGCGCGTCGTCGTTCCCGGCAGTGGCATCATGCTCGGCTCGCCCAATGCCGAGGCAGCCTCAGTCAGTCCGATGATCATCGCCAATCCCGGCAATGGCGAGTTCACCTTCGCCGCTGCGGGCGGCGGCGGCCCGACGGCCGCTCAGGCCGTCGGCTACGTCGCGCGTGAAGTCGTCGACCAGGATCGCAATCTGGCGACGGTTCTCGCAAACCGCCGGGCACAGGGCGGCTTCGTGAATGCCATCGTCTGTCCCTCGGGACTGCGCGGCAAACCCGAAACCTGCCGAACGGGGGCGGATCCCGCGGGCGCCGGCCTCTCGACCATCCCTCAATAGGCAGCAACATGTCAGGCAAGCTCTCGCGCCGCTCGGGCGGTGTCGATGCTTTCATCGTCATGGATGTGATGGCGGCCGCCGCCGAGAAGGAAGCGGCGGGCGACGTGGTCATCCATCTCGAGGTCGGACAGCCGAGCACGCCGGCCCCGAAGGGTGCGCTCGCGGCAGCCCATGCCGCCCTTGACGCGGACAGGATCGGATATGTCGCCGCGCTCGGGATGCCGGCACTTCGCGAACGTATTGCCCGTCACTACCGTGAGGCCTACGGCGCCGACGTTTCGCCGGAGCGGGTCGTCGTCACGACGGGATCTTCCGGCGGGTTTCCGCTGGCGTTTCTCGCGAGCTTCGACGCCGGCGACCGGGTGGCACTCGCCGCTCCCGGCTATCCGGCCTACCGCAACATCCTGGCGGCGCTCAATCTGGAGGCGGTCGATCTGCCGACCTCGGCGGCGGATCGGTTCCAGCCGACGGTCGCGGCGCTGGAGAAAGCGGGGCCTCTCGACGGGCTGATCGTTGCGAGCCCGTCCAACCCCACCGGCACGATGGTGACGCGTGCCGAACTGAAGGCGCTGGCCGATTGGTGCAACGGCAATGGGGTGAGGCTGATCTCCGACGAGATCTACCACGGCATCGTCTACGAGGGCGAAACCCACTCGGCCGTGGAAGTGTCCGACACGGCGATCGTGGTGAACAGCTTCTCCAAGTATTTCTCCATGACCGGCTGGCGCGTGGGCTGGCTGGTCGTGCCCCCCGACATGGTGCGGCCGATCGAGCGGCTGACGCAGAATTTCTTCATATCGGTGCCGACGCTCAGCCAGCATGCGGCGCTTGCGGCCTTCGAGTGCCGCGACGAGCTCGATGGCCATGTGAAGCGCTATCGTACAAATCGCGACCTGCTGATGGCCGGCCTGCCGGCGGCCGGCCTCGACCGGCTGACGCCCGCCCAGGGCGCGTTCTATATCTATGCCGACGTCTCGCACCTCACCAACGACAGCCGCGACTTCTGCAGCCGGATGCTGCGGGAAGCCGGCGTGGCCACGACACCCGGTATCGACTTCGACCGCGCGCGGGGGGCGGGCACCTTGCGAATCTCATTCGCGGGCTCGACCGCGGAGATGGAGGAGGCGGTGCGCCGCCTGAAGCAATGGAGGCGGGTATGAGAGCTCTTGCCGTCGCAGCTCTGGTCGCGCTCTTTCCGGTCGCTGCCCTGGCGCAAAGCGGGCCGAGCTTCGATTGCGCCAAGGCGTCCAATGGCGCGGAGCGGGCGATCTGCAAGGACCCGGTCATGGCGAAGGCAGACCGCGAGCTGTCCGGCCTCTATGCGGCGCTCCTCGCCAAGCTGAGTGGACCGGCCAAGGAGAGTCTCGAGAAGAGCCAGGTGCGCTGGATCGTCGGCCGCAACCGCGCCTGCGTCCCGAACGACGATCCCGATGTCATCGTGCGCTGCCTGAAGACACGCTATGCCGATCGCATTGCCGATCTGAAGGCTTCGGCTGCGGGTCCCTATCCCTTCATCGAGGACCAGTCGATCGAGAAGGCCGGGAAGGTCGGAAAAGTGACCTATGCGATCGACCTCCGCTATCCGCGGTTTGCCGGCACGACGGCAGACTTCACGTCCATCAATCGCCTCTATTCCGAGGCGGCAGCGAAGGCTGCGCGCGAAACCACACCGACTGCCGATGCCGGCGTCGATCGCGAGCAGGAATGGCAGGCCGAACAGGGCTACTCGCTCTTTCGCCCCGATCCCAATGTCATCACCGTGGCGCTGACCTTCTGGGTCTTCACCGGCGGAGCCCATGGCTATGGCAGCACGAGCTGCACGCTGGTGGACCTCCGGACCGGCAAGGTCGTCACGCCCGAGGGTGTGTTCGCACCCGGCTCGTCGTGGCTTAAGGAGGTCGTCGCGATCGTCGGCGCCGATCTCAAGAAGCAGTTCGTCGACAATCCCGGCTTCGAGGACGCGCTGCAGCCGATCAAGCTCACCAAGACCGTCAACACGAGCGGGCACTTCTGCTGGCAGGCCGACAAGCTGCAGATTTACTTCAACCAGTACGAGGTCGGCCCTTACTCGGCCGGTCCCTATACGGTCGACATTCCCTATGCCCGGCTGAAGCCGCTGCTGCGCGCCGGCGGTCCCATCTCCCGCTAGTGGAGCTTGCGCCGGTCTCGCGCCGGGGATGAGGAGGCGGGTGTCGCGCGCCCGGTCGCGACCGGCGGCACCGGGCCGGAATGGTGGCTTGTCATGTGCCAGCCGTCGGTCATGCGCACATACAGATTGCTCGCCATGAGTTGGCCGTTGGGCAGCACCTCGCGGCAGATGACGAGCGCAAGACCAGGGCGACCGACGACCCATTCCTCTGTGCAGCGCACGCGCGGTGCCTCGGGGTGCTTCATGATGGCACGCCAGCTCGCCATAATTTCCGCGCGCTCGTAGAGGGCGGCCTGCCCCGGATGCAGGCAGATCACCGAGCCCGTGGGGGCCCAGATCTGCTCCATGGCGGCGGCATCGCGATCGTTGAAGGCCTTGTAGAAGGCGCGGTTCGCGGCCAGGACGGCCTCGCGTTCTTCATCGTCGAATTCCGCCAAGAGCGGCGGCAGGCGTGGTGGACGGCGGGGCATTCGACCCTCGAAACTCCCGGGTTGCGCGGCACAGGATTAGCCGACAGAGATGAGGCATCCAACTGTCGAGATGATGATGTCCATTCCCAAGCTCGAATTCCCGCCATTCCATCTGCCCCCCGAGGCCGAAGCCTTGCGGGGCGAGGTCCGCGCGTTCCTCAAGGAAACGCTGCCCAAGATCAAATCTGAGGATCGCTTCGCGAGCTGGAACACGCCGTCTCCAGAGTTCAGCAAGGCGCTGGGCGCGAAGGGCTGGCTGGGCATTACCTGGCCGAAGCAGTATGGCGGCGCGGAACGTACCTTTCTCGACCGCCTGGTGGTGACCGAGGAGCTTCTCGGCAACAGCGCGCCGGCCGGATCCCACTGGGTCGCCGACCGTCAGTCGGGCCCGCTGCTGCTGAAGTTCGGAACGGAACAGCAGCGCCAGGCCATCCTGCCGCGCATTGTGCGCGGCGAATGTTACTTCAGCATCGGCATGAGCGAGCCTGATTCCGGCTCCGACCTCGCCTCCGTGCGCACGCGCGCCGAGCCGGTGCCGGGCGGCTTCCGCGTCAACGGCACCAAGGTCTGGACCTCGGGCGCGCATCGCAACCACTACTGCATCACGCTGGTACGCACCTCCGGGCAGCATGGCGACCGCCACAAGGGTCTGAGCCAGCTCCTGGTCGACCTCAAGACGCCGGGCGTGACCATTCGTCCGATCATCAATCTCGCCGGCCGCCACGACTGGAACGAGGTGACCTTCTCCGACGCTTTCATCCCCGAGGATTGCCTGATCGGCAACGAGGGCGACGGCTGGCTGCAGGTCACGAGCGAGCTGGCCTTCGAGCGCTCGGGCCCCGAACGCTTCATGCAGAACGTCTACGTGCTGCGCGAATTGGTGCGTGTGCTCGGCCGCCAGCCGGCCAAGGGCGCGAGCGCCATCCTCGGCCGCCTGATCGCGCGGCTGTGGACCCTGCGGCAGATGTCGACCGCGGTCGCCGGCATGATGCAGGGCGGCAAGTCGCCCGCCATCGAAGCGTCGCTGGTGAAGGATCTCGGAACGATCTACCAGCAGGACCTGCCGGAGATCGCGCGCGCGCTGGCGGAATCCGATGCCACGACCGAGGACGATCTCGCCGACTTCCTCGACGTCGCGCAATACGCTTCGATGATGGCCCCGAGCTACACCATCCAGGGCGGTACCACCCAGGTCCTGCGCGGCATCGTCGCCCGCGGCCTCGGCCTGCGCTGAAGGAGACAGATCATGGACCGCGATACCCGTGACATGCTGCTGGAGACCGCCAGCCGCTTCTTCGCAGAGCGCGCCGGCAAGGACGTCGTGAACGGCGTCGAGAAGGGCGTGTGGCCTGCCGATCTCTGGAAGGAGATCGAGGAGATGGGCCTGCCGCTGATTGCCGTTCCCGAGGAGCAGGAAGGCGTCGGTGGCACCGTGGCCGACCTGATGGCGATGCTGCGTGTCGCCGGCGAGCATGCCGTGCCGGTGCCGGTCGCCGAGACCGCGCTGGCCAACCTGCTGATTGCGGCCGCGGGCGGCAAGCCGGCGAGCGGACCGTCGACGGTGGCGCTGGGCGAGCTGTCGCTCCAGGGCAATCGCGTCTCCGGCAAGGTCGCGCGCGTGCCGTTCGCTGGCGTCGCCGAACGCTTCGTCTCGATCGTCACGGCCGGCGGCAAGGCGACGCTGGTCGTCGTGCCGCGTGACGCGGTGAAGATCGAGGATACGCCGAGCCATGCCGGCGAGCCCTATGGCACCGTGACGTTCGACGGGGCCACGCCCGAGTTCTCGGCGCCTTCAGCGATCAGTGCCGACCGCGCGCTCGAACTCGCGGCCCTCGCCCGCGCCATGCAGATGGCGGGCGCCGCCGACAAGGTGCTCGTGACCGCGACGGAATACTGCAAGCAACGCGTCCAGTTCGGCCGCCCCATCTCCACGTTCCAGGCCATCCAGCACATGCTGGCCGAGTTGGCGAGCTACGTGGCGGCGACGATCGCCTCGGCAGAAGCCGCGTCGCGCGACGCCGACGAGGGCGGACTGGAGACGGGGGGCAGCTTCTCGATCGCCGCTGCCAAGACCCAGTGCTCCGACTTCGCGCACCGCATCGCCGCCATCTCGCACCAGTCGATGGGCGCGATGGGCTTCACTCACGAACATATCCTGCACCACTACACGCGCAGGCTCTGGGTGTGGCGCCGCGACTTCGGCAGCGAGAGCTTCTGGGGCGAGAAGATCGGCGAGTCCTTCGCCAAGGCCGGCAAGGACGAGCTGTGGCCGGCGCTCACCGAGAGCCGCTACGCCGCCTGAAGACGCCGTCTTCATTGAAGGCTCTGAACCCGAACGGCGCCCCATGAGGGCGCCGTTCTCATTCGGAGGTTGGTCTGGCCGGTGCAACGACGGTACGGCCTCTATCGATCCGTCCCAGGGCGACCGGCACGCCGTAGACATCCGACGCGCCGAGCAGGGCGAGGGCGCTGCGCCTTTTCATTTGTCGCCGATCTGGAAATCGCCGGGCTGTGCCGGCGCCAGCGGCTCGAACAGCGTTCGGTCGGGTTTCACGTCGAGCAGCGGTGTGCCGTCGAGACAGTCCATGCCGCGCACGAGCAGGACGGGTCCTTCGATCTTTACGAGCCGGACGATCGACGTGCCGATGGGATTGGGCCGCACGGGGGTGCGCAGCGAGAAGACGCCGCGCGCCTGGCCATCGTTGCGCGGGCTCTGGTGGACGAGATCGCGCCGCGATTCATGCAGCCAGTAGAGGACCTCCAGCCGCTCGAACTCGGCGATCCCGAGCAGGCCGTCGGCCCAAGGGGCATCGAACTCAAGGCGGCAGGTCGGGCCGTCGAGCCGGCCCTGCCGCGGCGTCTCCAGCCGCGACGTCCAGGGCGTGCGGATACGCCCGATGAAATGGAGGGAGGCGTCGAAGCGGTCCGGCGGATCGACCGCCCGCTCGCCCCGGCGGATCTCGTTCAGCCGGACCATGTCGAGCTAGTCGTCGAGGCCGACCATGACGTCGGATGCCTTGACGATAGCATAGGCTTCCTGGCCGGCTTGCAGGCCGAGCTCGTCGACCGCCTCGTTGGTGATGGCCGCCGTGACGATGATGCCTTTCACGTCGATCCGGACATGGGCAGTCGTCTGGCCCTTCTTGACCTCGACGATGGTGCCCTTCAACCGGTTCCTGGCGCTGATCCGCATGAGTCCTCCCGAGGCTTCGGCGGAAGCATAGGGTCAAGGGTTCTTCATATCCATTAATTCATAACGACCGTCGTTTATCTACGAAATACGTGAATCTGGTGGATATACGATATGTACAATGGGATATATCGCGTGTCGTTTGAACTGGAGGACTAGATGCTGGGTACTCGTCGTACATTCACGTCTGTACTCGCCGTGGCCGCTTTCGTGCTGGCGGCGGGCGGTGTCGCGCACCAGGCGGCCGCCCAGGGCAAGGATGTCGTCATCCTCGCCGCCGCCAGCCTGAAGAATGCGCTCGACGAGGCCTCGGCCGCCTGGACCAAGCAGACCGGCAAGGCGACCAAGATCTCCTATGCCGCCAGTTCGGCGCTGGCCAAGCAGATCGAGGGCGGCATTCCGGCCGACATCTTCATCTCGGCCGATGTGCCCTGGATGGACTATGTCGCGGAGCGCAAGCTCATCAAGCCGGCGAGCCGCTCGGACTTCCTCGGCAACCAGATCGTCCTGATCGCCGGCAAGGACTCCAAGATCGATCTCAAGATCGACAAAGGGTTCAACCTGCGTGGCGTGCTGGGCAATGACGGGCGTCTGGCGATGGGCAGCGTCGAGGCGGTGCCGGCCGGCAAGTACGGCAAGGCGGCACTGGAATATCTCGGCGTCTGGCCATCGGTCTCCGAGCGCGTGGCCCAGGCCGAGAACGTCCGCATGGCGCTGACTTTGGTCTCGCGTGGCGAGGCGCCGCTCGGCATCGTCTACAGGACCGATGCCGCCTCCGATCCGGCCGTGCGCATCGTCGGCGCATTCCCCGCCGATTCGCACCCGGCCATCATCTATCCGATGGCGCTGCTCTCGACCTCGACCAATCCGGAGGCGCAGGCCTTCGTCGACTTCCTGAAGACGCCGGCGGCCAAGCGGTTCTTCGAGAAGCAGGGCTTCACTGTATTGAAGTAGGTTCCATCGCATTGCCGCCGGCGAGGAGCAGGGATCGTCCCAGCTTCTCGGCGGCCGATGCGGGCATGGAGAAACCGACCGTGGCGGGGCCGACTGCCACGGCGAGCAGCGTCTCACCGCCGGGCAGGCCGCCGACGCTCAGTGAATCCGTCGGCACCAGGGAGAGCTTGGAACCGGGCGGCTCGTGTTGCGGCAGGGCGCAGCCCAGCAGGAGAAGCAGTGGCACCAGCCGCTGCAGATCCGCGGCCGGAATCGTGAGGGTGGAGCGCCTGCCATCGTGACCGACCAGGGTGATCAGTACGGCGTTGCCCTGCGGAAGCAACTCTCCGCTGACCTCGGCGGCCTGGCCGAAATCGATTCGTTGATCTGCGCCCCTCATCGGCTTGAGGACATCTAGTTGAAAGTGGCGTGCGGCTGCGCCCCGTCGTTGCGGACCAGCGAAGTGGCCAGCCCGCCGGCATCCGCGGGTGTCAGGGCGAAAGACACCTTGAATCCGTCGGGCGTCGTCATCGTGAGGATGGTGCTGTCGCTGCCGGCGGCGGCCTCGAGCGAGAAGCCGCCCATCGGATAGACGACCTTCAAGGTATCGTCCTTGTAGCGTGCCTTCAGGGCCTTCTCGATCACGTGGGGCAGGGTCATGAGGAGCGCGCGCAGGCAATCGACCGGCAGGATCACCGAGGCCGGCTGGCCGTCGACGCTTTCGAAACCGAGACGGAACGAAACGCCTGTCGGGTCCACCTGACAGTCCGTCAAGCCCTTGCCGACGATCTCCATGGCCGACCCCTCGCTGCCGTGAATTACGCTATATCCATTAAGATATAACGCGCGAAGACGCAAGCGGCCTGCCGGGTGCAAGTCGCCGGGAAGCCTAGTGGAGCTTGGCCTCGGGCGGGGTGAGCAGGCGGGCCAGCGAGCGGATTTCAGGTGAGGAGGCGCCGTAGGCCCGCCGCTCCATCTCGCGATACAGGCGGACGATGTCGTTGCCGGTCTCCGTCACCGACGTGCCGCCGCCGCCGCCGCCGCCGGTCTGGGCGGTCACCACGGGTTCACGGAACATCTGGTTCATTTCGTCGACCAGCAGCCAGGCCTGGCGGTAGGACATGGCCAGCGCGCGACCCGCGGCGGAAATCGATCCGGTCTCGTTGATCAGTTCGAGCAGGCGGACCTTTCCGGGTCCGATCGAGCGTTCACCGCCGAAATCGATCCGGAGATGCAAGGAAGTCTTGTCGGCCGGTTTGGCTGCGGCTTTGGCTGGTCGGCGTCCCATTCCGCAATTATGCGGCTGGACTGACGGCAAGACCAGACGGCTCGCGGAGCTGCGCGATGAGCTGGTCGGCCACGGCCGCCGCCTGGATCCGGATATCGGGAATCGCCACGATTTCAGTGTAGCGGCCGCGCGTCGGCGGACCCAGGACGAAGAGGTGCTTCGAGGGAGTTCCCTCCCTGGACAGGAGCGCTTCGTCCTCGGCGATATCGAGGCCCTGATTGAGGGGATCGGGTCGCAGCAGCCCGTCCTTCACCAGTTGCGCGTGGAGGGGCAGGCGGACGTCGACCTCGTTGCGCGGGCCGCGGCAGTCGACGACGCGGTCGAAGCGGCGCTGGTCCCGCTCGGTCGATCCGCGACGGATGATGGTGACTTCGACCTCGTCGTCCGTCGTGCGGCCGATCTCGATCCGCCCCGAGACGATCGACAGCTGACCGCGTGCCCTGGCCGCATCGATCTGTTCGCCGATGTGCGGCGCGACGCGATGGCGATGGATGTCCCACCACGGGCGCAGGTGGCGCAGGAAGCGGCGCCGCTGGTCCAGGTCGAGTCCATGCCAGAGTTCGTTGTTGTGCGGCCGCAGGAGCTGCATGAGGCCTGGCCAGCCCAGGCCGGCCCGCAGCTTGGCGCGGAACCGGGCGGTGCGTTGCGACAGGCTGCCGGTGAAGAGATCGCTCGTGTCGGCGTCGGGCGTGGGGATTGGCGCCGGCGGATGGTGATGCGGCACCAGCCCGCGCCGCGACAGGGCGACGATGGGGCCCTTGTGGCCGTGCTCCAGCAACGAGATCAGCACGTCGATCATCGTCAGGCTGGTGCCGATCAGCAGGATCGAGGCATCGGGCACGAGGCCGGCGATGGCGTCCTCGCGCCAGGGATTTCCGCGATAGGCGCCGGAATCCTTCGAGGGTGGGCGATGGCCGGTCGCCAGGACAGCCTTGCGAGCCCGGAGCGGGACATGGTCCTCGATATCGACTTCGACACCGTCCTTCTCGTGGCGAATGCCGACGACGACGCCCCCGATCATCTCGAGGCGGCCGTCGGAACGCCGGACGGTATCGGCCAGCAGGTCCTGCAGGTACTGGCCGTAGATGGCGCGGGGAACGAAATCCGTCGGTCCGAAGCCGCGGCCGTCGCGCGCCAGCCATTGCACGAAGTGGTCGGGCTCGTCGGCCAGGGCCGTCATGTCGCTGGCGCGGACATTGAGCAGGTGGCCGAGGCAGTGCGTCGAATAGGCGACCCCTAACCCCGGATGGGCGTCGCGCTCGATCAGTGCGACGCGCAGGTTGGACTTGCGGACGAGCTGCGCGGCGAGCAGCACGCCGCTGGCACCGCCCCCGACGATGGCAATGTCGACGGGCGAAGGTGACGATTCGGAATGCTGCATCGCCGAAGTATGCAGATGGTCCGCCGCGAATGCCAGCAACCGAGCTGCGACCGCTCGGCGCTGGCTCGACGATGAGGCGTCAGGCCGCTTTGTAGCCGATGACCGCCTTGGTCTCGAGGAACTCCTCGAGTCCCCACTTGCCATACTCGCGGCCGTTGCCCGACTGCTTGTAGCCGCCGAACGGGGCGGCAGTGTCGCCCATCGGATAGTTCACATGGACGTTGCCGGCGCGCATCTGCGCGGCGACCTTGCGGGCGTGCTCGAGATCGCTGCCCTGCACGTAGGCGGCGAGGCCGTAGATCGTGTCGTTGGCGAGACGGATGACCTCTTCCTCGTCCTTGTAGGGAAGGATGCAGATGACCGGCCCGAAGATTTCCTCGCGCGCGATCGTCATATCGTTGGTGACGCCGGCGAACACGGTCGGCCGCACGTAGAAGCCGCGGTTCAGGTTCTCCGGACGGCCGACGCCGCCGGTCACCAGTTCCGCGCCCTCGTCGATGCCCTTCTGGATCAGGCCCTGGATCTTGTTGAACTGGGACTCATTGACCACGGGGCCGAGCCTGGTGGCCGGATCCTGCGGGTTGCCGACCACGAATTTCTCGGCCGCAGCCTTGGCGATCTGCTTCACCTCGTCATGACGGTCCTGCGGCACGAACATTCGAGTGGGCGCCGTGCAGGACTGGCCCGAATTCACCATCATGCTGTTGATGCCCTTGGTGACGGCCATCTGGAAGTCGACGTCGGGCAGCAGGATGTTGGCCGACTTGCCGCCGAGTTCCTGCGCCACGCGCTTGACCGTGAGGGCGGCGGCCTGGGCCACGCGGATGCCGGCGCGGGTCGAGCCGGTGAACGACATCATGTCGATGTCGGGATGGCTCGACATCGCCTCGCCGACCACAGAGCCGGAGCCCTGGACCAGGTTGTAGACGCCCTTCGGTGTGCCGGCGGCGTGCATGATCTCGGTCCAGATGAGGGCATCGATCGGCGCCTCTTCCGACGGCTTCAGGACCATGGTGCAGCCGGCGGCCAAGGCCGGCAGGACCTTGCAGGCGATCTGGTTGGTCGGCCAGTTCCACGGCGTGATGAGGCCGCAGACGCCGATCGGCTCGCGCGCGATCAGCGTCGTGCCTTCCACCGTCTCGAAAGGATACGTTTCGAGCACCGAGATCATGCGCTCGAGATGCGCCGTGCCACGGCCGGCCTGGATGGTGCGCGCGAACTCGAGCGGCGCGCCCATCTCGCGCGAGATGGCGTCGCCCACGTCGTTCCGACGCTTGTTGTATTCGGCCAGGATGGCGCGCAGCAGGTCGAGCCGCTCCTTGCGGCTGGTGCGGGAGAAAGCGGGGAAAGCGGCCTTGGCGGCGGCCACGGCACGATCGACGTCGGCGGCGCTGCCGACCGAAATCTGAACGTAAGCCTCCTCGGTCGAGGGATCGATGACGTCGAGCAGGGCGGGCACGATCGGGTCCACCCATTTGCCGTCGATATAGAAGTGCTTCGCGTGCTGCATGGTCAGATCCTTGGATTGAAGTTGGGAGGGCGCCAGGCCGGGGGGTGACCTTCGATATATATAAATAAATATAACGAAGGGAAAGAGCGCGATGGGCCGTCGTGGACTCCAACGAGTGGGCGCTCCAATCGTTGCACCAATGTGAATGCAACGAGCCGGGGTGGGCCGCCCGCTAGCTCACTCCGGCTCGATGCCGGCGACCTTCATCATCTCGCGATAGAGTTCGATCTCGGCGGCCATGATCCGGCGCATCTCGTCGGGGGAGCAGGGCGCGATCTCGGAGCCGCCCTGTGCCTGGCGCTCGACATAGCCGGGATCGGTGATGGACTTGAGCATGGTCTCGCGGAGCCTCGCCATCACGGGCTGCGGCACGCCGCGCGGCATGAGGATGCCCGTCCAAGTCATCAGCTCGAAGTCGGGGATGCCCTGCTCGATCAGGGTCGGGATGTCGGGGGTGAGCTTGTAGCGGCCGCGGCTGCCGACGCCGAGGCAGCGCACGGTGCCGGCCTTCACCTGGGGCAGGCTGGTCACCGGGTCGGCGAAGCACATCTGGACGTGGCCGGCCATCGTGTCCTGCAGCGCCGCCGGGGTGCTCTTGTAGGGCACGTGGAGCATGTCGATGCCCGCCTTGGCCTTGAGCAACTCGCCCGAGATGCGGGTCGAGGCGCTGCCCGAACCGAAGTTGATTCGGCCCGGCTGGCGCTTGCACAGGGCCACGAATTCGGCAGCCGTGTTCGCCTCGACCTTGGGATTGACGATCATGAACACCGGCGCGCGGCCGATGATCGTGACCGGGTCGAAATCCTTCAGCGGATCGTAGGGCAGGGACTTCATCAGCGCGACGTTGGATGCCGCTGCCGTGTTGGAGCAGACGAAGATCGTCTGGCCATCCGGCTTGGCCTTGGCCGCGGCTTCGGCCGCGATCGCGCCGTTGGCGCCGGGCTTGTTCTCGACGACGGCCGGGACGCCGAAGGTCTTGTTGAGGCCTTCGGCGATGTTGCGCGCGCTCTGGTCGGTCGCCGACCCCGGTCCGAACGGCACGAGGATGCGAATCGGGCCGTTCGGGAACGTGTCTGCTTTCGCCGCGCCGCCGAGCGAGAGCGCTGCTGCGCCGGCGATCAGGGAGCGGCGACGCATGGTGTGCGCCGTTCCTAGCGGCGCCACCAGCCGCGCTTGGGCTTCTCCGGCGGCGCGTCGATCACCGGGACCGGCGGCGGAGCCGGCGCGGGAGCTGGTTCCGGTTCTGGGATGGCGATCGGCTGCGGCGCCGAGGCGACCACAGGTTCGGGCTCCGGCGCAAGCGGCGGAGCCGCTTCCACGTTCACCGGTGGGCCGGGATCGTAGGGCGCGCGTTCCACCGGCATGTGCTCGACCGGCATGCCTTCCATCGGCGCCAGCGGCGCGGGTTCCGGCTCGTGGCTGGCGGTCGTCTCGCCCATGTCGTGGCCGTTCTCGGCACGTCCTTCATCCTGGGACTCGGCATCGCTACCGGCCTCCTGGCCTTCGCCCGGCATCGGCTCGCCTTCGCCGTTCTCGCGGCGCCGGCGGCGGCCACCACGGCGGCCGCGGCGGCGGCGGCTGCCGTTTGCGCCTTGATCGCCATTGCGCTCGCCGTCGGGACGCTCACCCTCGGCGCTGCCCTCGTCAGTGTGTACGCCATCGGCATCGCCGTTGGGCGCATTGTCCTCGGCGTCATAGTCGTCGGCGCCGTTGTCGCGTGGCTCGTGAGCGCGCGCCTCCTCGCCCTCGCGGGCCTCGCCCGCAGCCAGCGGGAGAGAGGAGCTCTCGCCGTCTTCATTGCCGCCGCTGCTCGTCCCGTTGCTGCCCGTGCCGCTGCCACCACCACGGCGACGACGGCGGCTCCGGCTGCGACTGCGGCTGCGAGGCCGGCCTTCGCCATCCTCACCACCGCTCCGCTCTTCTTCGCGTTCGCCGCGCTCTTCACCTTCACGCGCTTCGACGACATCGGCCTCGCGGTCCGTTGCCTCGTCGTCGGACGCTTCCTCGTAGGTGGCGCGCGCCAGTTCGGGGGCCGGCCGGTCGGCGCTGCGATGATCGTCGCGGCGCGAACGCACGCGCTCGATCTCGCAATCGGCGGCATGCAGCTCGTCGTCGGCCTCGATGATCACCGTGAAGCCGTAACGGTGCTCGATCTCCGACAGCGAATGGCGCTTCTGGTTGAGCAGGTAGAGCGCGACGTTGGGCGGCACGCTGACGGCGATCTCGCTGGACCGGCGGCGCACGCCTTCCTCCTCGATCGCGCGCAGCGCGTGGAGCGCGGCGGACTCGAGCGAGCGGATGCGGCCGCTGCCGGCGCAGTGCGGGCAAACCTCCGTCGAGTGCTCCAGCAGGCTGGGGCGCAGCCGCTGGCGCGACATCTCGAGCAGGCCGAACGCCGAGATGCGTCCGATCTGGATGCGTGCGCGATCGGAGCGCATCGAATCCTTCACCTTGTGCTCGACCTGGCGCTGGTGGCGCGTCTCCTCCATGTCGATGAAGTCGATCACGATCAGGCCGGCGAGATCGCGCAGGCGGACCTGGCGGGCGATTTCCTCGGCCGCCTCGAGGTTGGTGCGAAGCGCCGTCTCCTCGATGTTCCGTTCCTTGGTCGAACGGCCCGAGTTGACGTCGATGGCGACCAGCGCCTCGGTCGGATTGATGACGATGTAGCCACCGGAGCGAAGCTGGACCGTCGGCGAATGCATCGCGTCGAACTGGGCTTCCACCTGGTAGCGGTGGAAGAGGGGGATCGGCTCCCGGTAGAGTTCGACCTTGTTGGCCTGATGCGGCACGAGCTGGCGCATGAACTCGGCGGCGCCCTGGAAGCCCGCCTCGCCCTCGACGAGGACCTGCGCGATGTCGGTGTCGTAAATGTCGCGCAGCGACCGCTTGATCAGATCGCCTTCCTCGTAGATCAGCGCCGGCGCCGTCGAGCGCATCGTGATCTCGCGGATCGAATCCCAGAGGCGCGAGAGGTATTCGTAGTCGCGCTTGATATCGATGTTGGAGCGCTCGAGGCCCGCAGTGCGCAGGATCACGCCCATGCCCTGCGGCACGTCGAGGTCGCTCAGGATCTCCTTCATCCGCTTGCGATCGGACGGATTGGAGATCTTGCGCGAAATGCCGCCGCCACGACCGGCGTTGGGCATCAGGACGCAGTAGCGGCCGGCCAGCGACAGGTAGGTGGTGAGGGCGGCGCCCTTGTTGCCGCGCTCTTCCTTGACGACCTGCACCAGCAGGATCTGCCGGCGCTTGATGACTTCCTGGATCTTGTACTGGCGGATCGGGTTGCGGCGGCGGCGCTCGCGCGTCTCGCGCTCCTCGACCACCACCTCGTCGCCACCCAGCGTCTCGACTGTGGTGTCGGGCTGCGGCGCCTCAGCAGGGTCGGTCGCTTCGGACGGTGAGGCCTCGCCGTTTTGCTCGGCCGGCAGCTCGGATGCCGGCTCGGCGCCTTCGGCGGCCGCGGCCGTCTCGCCGTCGGCCGCAAGTTCGGTCACCGATTCCAGGGGCGGAGCTTCGGCGGTATCGACATGAACCGGGCCGTCGAGACGCTCCACGGGGATTTCCGCGGTCTGGGTCTGCGGCTCGGCCTCGTGGACCGGTGCTTCCTCTGCCGCGGCGGTTTCGGACGGAGCTGCCTCGGGGGCCGGTGCCTCAGCCGCGACTGCTTCCGTCTCGGGGGCGGAGGCGGCTTCGGCGGCGGGCTCGCTCTCCGGCGCCTCGCTCGTCGTTTCACTGCCAAGCGGCTGCTCGCTGACGGACGCCGCCTCGAGGGCGTCGGCGCGGGCTTCCTCGATGTCGGTGCGATCGATACGGTTGCTGCGGCGCGGTTCGTCTTCCTCTGCCTCGTCGTGCAGGCGATGCTGCTCGGCGATCAGCCGTTCGCGGTCGGCGACGGGGATCTGGTAGTAGTCGGGATGGATTTCCGAGAAGGCCAGAAAGCCGTGTCGGTTGCCGCCATATTCGACGAAGGCCGCCTGGAGCGACGGCTCTATGCGAATGACCTTCGCGAGGTAGATGTTGCCCTTGAGGGGCTTGCGGCTCGCGGTTTCGAAGTCGAATTCTTCAAGTCTCGTTCCATCGACCACAACGACCCGGGTTTCTTCGGGGTGAGTTGCATCGATGAGCATACGCCTTGCCATGGGCTCGCTCCGAGGCGTCCGATCCCAACCGGTGCGAGCGACCGGCGGCCATGCCGCCTCCGTCGTGCGAGGGGAGCGCCGCGTCATCGACCCGTCGAACGGCCAACTCCGGCCAAGACGGGGAAGCTTCGCGCCGCCGGACCACGACAGGGTCCTGCCAACCTCGAGTTTCCTGATAGCCACCGCCTGCCTGACAGTCTCTCCGCAGACCGGCCGCGCCCCCATTGTCTTTGCAAGGGCGCGAGCCCAGCCTGGCTCGGAAACTGCCGTCGGAGCGCGACCCTAAGGCGCGCTACGAACGACGGCGACTGCTCGCGAACGCAACATACGGGGTTGCAAACGGGCCGACAATCAAAAGATTGTGTCTCTTGAATTGGTCCGTTTAAGTTATTGAAACAATTTGATATTATGTGGCCTCTTCTGGTATTGCTTTAACAATATTCGAATTATTTTCATCCCTTTCTTCATTGGCGTTTGCCATGTCCGACTTCCGTCGTCGCCATCTGCTCGCCGTTCTGGCCGGCGTGAGCGTGCTTGGAATGGGCTCGCGGGGCGCCCTGGCCGCTCCCTCGAAGAGGCGTCCCAAGTCGGTCGGGAAGCCGACGCCGCCTGTTCCTATGGACAAGCCGAAGCTGGTTTTCCTCGATCCGGGGCATGGCGGCCGCGATCCTGGCGCCCTGGGCAGTCGCGGCACGCAGGAGAAGAGCGTGGTCCTCGCCATCGCGCGGGATCTGCAGCGCGAGCTGCTCGCCGGTAACCGCTATAGGGTCCTGCTTTCGCGGAATACCGACAACTATGTGGCGTTGCGCGAGCGTGTCGCGCGGGCCCAGGCAGCCAAGGCCGATCTGTTCCTGTCGCTCCACGCCGATGCCCATAGCGACCACGATGTACGCGGCGCCTCGGTCTACACGCTCTCGGAGGAGGCCACCGACCGCGAGGCGGCGGCATTGGCCGCCCGCGAGAACCGTGCCGGCGCCGTGGTTTCCGGCATGAGGTTGTCGGACCAGCCGGACAATGTCGCGCAAACCCTCGTGGCCATGAGCCAGCGCGGGACGGTCAACGATTCGCGGCGGCTGGCCGACACGGTCGTCGCCACTTTCGCCCGCAACGGCGTGCGCCTGCTGCCGCGCACGCACAGGCAGGCCGGCTTTGCCGTGTTGACGTCGCCCGACATTCCGGCGGCGCTGGTCGAGTTGGGATATCTCTCCAATTCGCAGGACGAAAAACTGTTGACCGTGCGCCAGCATCAGATGGCGCTGGCGCGGGCGCTTCGTGCCTCCGTGGATGCCTATTTTGGGGTTGGCGCCACAAGAAAGGCATAAGTCTTGGCCATTCTGCGACATTGAAGGCCCTTTGGGCGCCGCGTAGAAAGTGACCGTGCTCAACTTCATCAAGATCTGTCTGGCTTTCGCCACCGCCGCCCTCATCGTCGGCACCGGCACCGTCGCAGGCCTGTTCTGGCATTTCAGCCATGGGCTGCCCGACCACAAGCAGCTCGCCGATTACCAGCCGGCGACCCTGACCAGGCTTTATGCTGCTGACGGCAAGCTCCTGGCCGAGTATGCGCGCGAGAAGCGCATCTTCGTGCCCGTCGCGGCCATGCCCAAGCGCGTGCTCGAAGCCTTTGTCGCCGCCGAGGACCAGCGCTTCTTCACCCATCCCGGCATCGATTTCATCGGCGTCGTTCGCGCCATGGTCGCCAATGTCGCCAATCCCGGCAAACGGCCGGAGGGCGCCTCGGGTCTCACGCAGCAGGTCGCCAAGAACTTCCTGCTCACCAACCAGGCGACGCTCTCGCGCAAGATCCGGGAGGCCATCCTCGCTTTCCGCATCGAGGAGACCTACTCCAAGGAGCGCATCCTCGAGCTCTATCTGAACGAGATCTATCTGGGCTCCGGTAATTACGGCGTGGCCCAGGCTGCGCTCAATTACTTCGACCGGTCGCTCGACGAATTGTCGCTGTCGGAGATCGCCTATCTCGCGGCCCTTCCGAAGGCGCCGAACCGCTACAATATCGTGCGCAACGAGAAGGAAGCCTACGCCCGCCGCGACTATGTCCTCCACCGCATGGCCGAGGACGGCTACATCACGGCTGCCGAGGCGCAGGCCGCCCGGGCCGAGAAGCTGCAATATCGCCGCCGCGGCACGACCGAGGTCGCACAGGCCGACTTCTTCGCCGAGGAAGTACGCCGCAACCTGATGGCAGCCTATGGCGAGAAGGGCCTCTACGAGGGCGGCCTCACCGTCAGCACGACGCTCGA
The DNA here is from genome assembly GCF_965279625.1 of Reyranella sp. Lineage (GTDB taxonomy): Bacteria > Pseudomonadota > Alphaproteobacteria > Reyranellales > Reyranellaceae > Reyranella. Next base: position 918,218 of record NZ_OZ257251.1, on the reverse strand, counting down.
TCCCGCCATCCAGGCGACCGCCGACAATGCGCTGCGCGACGGGCTGATCGCCTATGACCGCCGGCACGGCTGGCGCGGACCCTACGCCAAGATCCCCGATATGAGCGTCTGGGAAGAGGAGTTCGGTCGCATCGTCCAGCGACGGCCATTGGCCGGCCCGCCGTCCTGGCAGCTCGCCATCGTCAGCAAGGTCGACGCGCAGTCGGTCCAGCTCGTCGGACTTCCGGACGGCGGCGAGGGCACCGTGCCGTTCGCCGAGATGACCTGGGCCCGGCCGACCCTGCAGAGCCAGACGCTGGGCGCCGCGCCGCGCGGCCCGCGCGACGTCGTCTCCGTGGGCGACGTTATCGTCGTCGAGAAGGTGGAGAAGCCGGCAGGGGCCGGTGCCAAGCCCTATCCGCCCAAGACCTATGCGCTGCGTCAGGTGCCCAACGTCGAGGGCGGTGTCGTCGTGATGGACACCCAGGCCGGCCGCGTGCTGGCCCTGTCGGGTGGCTGGTCCTACGGGCGCAGCCAGTTCAATCGCGCTGTCCAGGCTGCCCGCCAGCCGGGTTCGGCCTTCAAGCCGTTCGTGTACCTCGCGGCGATGGACGCGGGCTTCACGCCGGCCTCGATCGTGCTCGATGCCCCGTTCGTCTACGACCCGGGCTACGGCCAGCCGCTGTGGACGCCGAAGAACTATGGCGGCGACATGCTGGGGCCGACGACCGTTCGCCGCGGTCTCGAACTGTCGCGCAACCTGATGACGGTGCGCATGGCCCAGCAGGTCGGCATGAAGCGCGTGGTCGACGTCGCCAAGGAGTTCGGCGTCACCGATCACATGGGCGCCTACCTGCCGATGGCGCTGGGCGCCGGCGAAACGACGCTGCTCCGCATGACCATGGCCTACGCGATGCTGGCCAACGGCGCGCTGGAGATCACGCCTTCGCTGGTCGATCGCGTGCAGGACCGCAACGGCAAGACGGTCTATCGCCACGAGCCTCGCACCTGCCGTGGGTGCGGCGAGACGGAGGGAAGAAACACGCCCGCAGCGCCGGAACTGGTCGATTCGCGCAAGCCCTTCCACGATCCGGCGTCGGTCTATCAGGTCGTCAGCATGATGCAGGGCGTGACGACCCGCGGCACCGCCGGTCGTCTGGCCGCGCTCGGCCGTCCGATCGCCGGCAAGACCGGTACGACGAACGACGCGCACGACAACTGGTTTCTGGGCTCGACGCCGGACATCACCATCGGCGTCTATATCGGCTTCGACGAGCCGCGCACGCTGGGCTCGCAGGAGACCGGCGGCGGCAATGCCGTGCCGATCTACGAGGCGATCGCCAAGGAGATCTTCAAGGGCAAGCCGCCCACGCCGTTCCGCGTGCCGCCGGGCCTGCGCATGGTGCGCTTCAGCTACGAGGGCGGGACGATCGACGAGGTCTTCAAGCCGGGCACCGAGCCGGGTTCGGAAGGCTATATGGTCACACCGCTTGACGGATCGGCCCCTTATTCCGCTATAGACCCCACGCAGGGCCCGCAGCAGGCGGGCAGCCCCCGGCGTCCGGGTCTCTCGGGCACCGGCGAGACGTATTAGTCAGTTCGAAACGGATCCGTAATGCGCGCCGAAGCCCAAGCGATGGTGAACGAGATCGAGGAGTCGCTCGAACTCCTCAGGAGGCGTCTTTGACTACGACCGTGCGGTCGTACGTCTCGATGAGTTGAACGCGCGCGCCGAGGATCCGGCGCTGTGGAACGATCCGAAGGAAGCCGAGAAGGTGATGCGCGAGCGCACCAAGCTCGAAGCAGCAATCGGTGCGATCAAGCGCCTGCGCGCGGCCGTCGACGACAATGTCGGTCTGATCGAGATGGCCGAGGCCGAGAAGGACGAGGCCACCATTGCCGAGTGCGAGAAGGCGTTGCGCGAGGCCACGGGTGAAGCCAAGGCGGCGCGTCTCGAGACGCTTCTCTCCGGCGAGGCCGATGCCAACAACGCCTATATCGAGATCAATGCGGGTGCCGGCGGCACCGAGGCGCAGGACTGGGCCGAGATGCTGGCCCGCATGTACACGCGCTGGGCCGAGCGCCGCGGCTACAAGGTGAGCTGGCTCGAGGAGAGCGCGGGCGAAGAGGCCGGCATCAAATCGTGCGCCTACAAGGTCGAGGGTCCCAACGCCTATGGCTGGCTGAAGACCGAGAGCGGCGTGCACCGGCTGGTACGCATCTCGCCGTTCGACGGCAATGCGCGGCGCCAGACCTCGTTCGCCTCGGTCTGGGTCTATCCCGAGGTCGACGACAATATCGAGATCGAGCTGGTCGACAAGGACCTGAGGGTCGACACCTATCGCGCCTCGGGCGCGGGCGGCCAGCACGTCAACAAGACCGACTCGGCGGTGCGCATCACCCATCTGCCGACCGGCATCGCCGTGGCCGTGCAGCAGGAACGGTCGCAGCACCAGAATCGCGCCAAGGCGATCCAGATGCTGAAGGCGCGCCTCTATGAGGTCGAGCTGCAGAAGCGCGAGGCCGAGCGGCTGGAAGCCGAAGCCAGCAAGACCGACATCGGCTGGGGTCACCAGATCCGCTCCTACGTGCTGCAGCCCTACCAGATGGTGAAGGACCTGCGCACCAACGTGGAGCGGTCGGACCCGCAGAAGGTGCTCGACGGCGATCTCGACGAGTTCATGGCCGCCTCGCTCGCCGCCCGTGTGGGCGAGGGCACGGACAAGGAAGCCGCGTAAAGAGCAGGAGCCGAGTATGCCGGGTATGTGGTTCGTGTTCGAAGCCGAGTATGAGATCGAGGACCGCCGCGCCAACTGGAACAAGCCGGTGCCGGAGACGATTGCCTGGCACGGGCCCTACGCGACGGAGAAGGAAGCCGATGACGTGGCTCTCGCCCGCATGTGGTCCAAGATCGACCTCTACGCTCACAAGGCGCGCACCGTCGACATGACGGTCAAGGTCTGAGGCTTCATCGGAGCGCGCCACTCCAGTGGCGCTCATAATCTTGCCAGGTCGAGGAAGCTCGAGCGCAACTGGAGTTGCGCGCTCCAGTTCTATCTCACTGCGTCGAACCTAGCTGGTCCGTCGATTGCATCTCCGCCGGGATAGAAGGCGGAGGAAATTCTTGGCGGCGTCGCGGTTCCATCTCGGTTGGTTTCTCGGCAACAGTTTCGGCGTGCACGGCTGGAACCAGCCCTGGTCGGGCGTCGACGCGCGCGACTGGGCGCAGCCCGATCTGCATATTGAACTGGCCAAGGCGCTGGAGCGCGCCTGTTTCGACTGCCTGCTGCTCGAGGACTCGGTCTTCGTCCCGGACAACTACGGCGGCTCGATGGATTTCTATCTCAGGCGGGCCCTGCGGGCGCCGAAGAACGATCCGCTGCCGCTGGTCCCGCTGATCGCGCAGGCGACGACGCATCTCGGCATCGTGCCGACGATTTCGACCAGCTTCTATCCGCCGTTCCTCCTGGCGCGCCTGATCGCGACGCTCGACCTGATGTCCAAGGGCCGGGTCGGCTGCAACTTCGTGACCTCGACCGCCGAGCGCGCGGCGCAGAATTTCGGCCTGGACGCGCATCTCGAACACGACCTGCGCTACGAAATGGCCGACGAGTTCGTCGAGCTGGCGACGAAGCTCTGGTCGTCGTGGGACGACGACGCCGTCGTGATGGACGAGAAGAGCGGCACCTTCGTCGATCCCGCCAAGGTGCATGCCATCGATTTCAAAGGACGGTTCTTCTCCTCGCGCGGGCCGCTCAACACGGCGCAGCCGCCGCAGGGCCGGCCGGTGCTGGTTCAGGCCGGCGGCTCGCCGCAGGGCAAGGCCTTCGCTGCCCGGCACATGGATATCGTGATCGCGGCGCTCGGTGCGCGACGACATGCGACAGCGTCTCGTGGCACTGGGCCGAGATCCCGACAGCTGCAAGGTGCTGTTCGTTGTTGCCCCGACCCTGGGCGAGACCGACGAGGAGGCGCAGGAGCGCGTGCGACGCCGGCAGGCCCAGCGCGAGGCCGCGCCCGAAGTGACGCTCGCGATGATGGGCAGCCTGACCGACATCGACTTCTCGACCTTCGATCTCGATGCACCGCTGGCTGAGCTCACGACCAACGGGCAGCAGGGCACCTTGAAGCGCTTCCTCGCACAGGGCCGCACCCTGCGCGAGGTGGCGAGCAACTACAGCTTCGGCTTCGAGCATCCGGTGGTCGGCACGGTCCGGCACGTCGCCGACGTGATGGAAGAGGCGATGGAGCAGGTGGGCGGCGACGGCTTCATGTTCAGCGGCCCGCTCAGCCGTCGTTACGTCTCGGAGATTACGGACGGGCTGGTGCCGGAGCTGCAGCGGCGCGGCCTGGTTCGCACAGCGTACGCGCACGCGCATTTCCGCGACAATCTGTTTGCATTCTGAAGGCGGGGCGGCACTCTCGATCGAAGCATCGCCGGAGCCGCCTCATCGCCAGTCCTCTCTACGTCGCGCTCGGCGCAATGACGGTGCAGCAGACCTTCGCCACCCTGGGCCGGTCGACGGTGCCGCTGATCGCGGCAGCCATCGTGGTCGATCTCGGCATCGAGGCGGCCCTGGTCGGCGTCTATCTGGCGATCGGCTCGGTGGCGGCCTTCCTCACGACCCTGGGCTGTGGCGGCTTCATCCTGCGTTATGGTGCGGTGCGCATGACGCAGGTCGGCATGGCGGCCCTGGGCATCGGCCTCGCCGTCACGACGTTGGGCTGGCTGCCGTTCTTCGCGGCGGGAGCCTTCATCGGCGGGTTGGGGCAGGCGGTCTCCACGCCTTCGAGTTCGCATCTGCTGGGGCGGTTGGCGCCCCGGAACCTGGCGCCGCTGGTCTTCTCGATCAAGCAGTGCGGCGTGCCGGTCGGGCTGATGCTGGCCGGTGTCGTGGCGCCGGCGCTGGTGGTCGAAGCCGGCTGGCGGGTGGCGCTGCTCGTCATCGCGCTGATCTCGTTGCTCATCGTGCTGGCCCTGCAGCCGCTGCGCGCGGGCTTCGACGTCGACCGCAATCCCGCCCAGCCGCTTTCGCCCGCCGACATACGGGCCAACGTCGTCGGCGTCCTGCGCGACCCGGCGCTGCGCATCCTGTGCGTCGCGATGTTCAGCTTCGTCGGCCTGCAGTCGCTCTTCACCGGCTTCTTCGTCCTCTATCTGGTGCGCGGCCTGGGTTACGACCTCGAGCGGGCGGGACAGGTCTTCGCCATCGCCATCGCCGTGGCGGTGCCGGCCCGCATCGGCTGGGGCTGGCTGGCCTCGCGGTTCGTGCCGCCCGCGACGCTGCTCGCCTTCCTGGGCATCGGCATGGCAGGTGCTGCCGTGCTGACGGCGTCGATCGATCCCGACTGGCCCACCTGGGCGGCGGCCTTGATCGCCACCGCCTTGAGCGTCACCGGCGTTAGCTGGCACGGCGTGTTGCTGGCCGAGGTGGCGCGTCTGTCGCCGGTCGGCCGGATCGGCGCGACCACGGGCGCCGTGCTGGCGTTCGGCGATGCCGGCGCGCTGGTCCTGCCGCTGCTGTTCAGCGCGGCCCTGTCGCTGACCGGAGGCTACGCCACCGGCTTCCTCATCGGCGCAACGCTCGCCTTCGGCGTGGGCCTGTTCGGCCTGTGGCGCCGGGTCAGCCAGCCGCGCTAGGCGCGACCACGGAGAACTGGCGGGCAAACCAGTCGGCGTACCATCGCATCGCCCACGGGATCGGGAGGATGAACACACACATCAGGATCAGCAGCAGCGCGTGACCGAGGATCGCCGGCCCCGTCGCGGTGAAGGTGAAGCCCGCGGTGCCGCTGATGTTGCGGCAGATCCACTGCATCATGGCCTTGAGGACCCAGGCCCAGCCGATGATGGTGAGGAGGGAGACGATGAGCAGGATGTGCCAGCCGAGCCAGGCCAGCGCCTCGCCGTTGAAGGAGATGCTGAGCCGGCCGTCCTCGGTGCGCACGCTGGCGCAGAACCAGCGCACGACCGGGACGGTGAGCAGGATGGTCGCCAATGTCACAGCGCCGCTCACGCCGGCATGCTGGACATTGTGCAGCCATCCCAGCGCGGCAAGCCCGATCAGGATGTACCAGATGTCGCCCGGCTGGCCCGCGAAGCGAAGGCGTCTCCCGTCGGGGAGAGATACATGTTCGCACAGGAACCGGTATAAGCCCGTGGCGGTCCACGGCGCCGGGACGACCAGCACCTGGCCGACGACGTACAGCAGCCCCCGACCGAACAGGCCCCAGACGGGAAAGGCGGGACGCAGGGGACCCGTCGGCGAGATGCTCGGCCGGCTTCCCTCGGACTCTAAACTCATGGCTCCCTCCTTTGCCGCATCCGATGATGGTGCCGGGCGTTATCCGATCATGCCCTCGACTGTCATCCGCTCCTACCACTACGACCGGCGGCGGCGGGAGCTCGACGTCGTTTTCCAGTCGCGCCGCCGCTACACCTACCAGGGCGTGCCGCAGGAAACCTACGACGCGATGAAGGCGGCCTTCTCCAAGGGCGAGTTCTTCAACCGGCACATCCGCGATCACTTTCCGTTTGAGCGCACCGGCGAAGAGCACTCCTGAAAGACTGCCGAGGACTGAATGAGCCGGGTCGGCGCCTGTCAGGCCTGCCCTGCGGTCTCTATACTGCGACAGGTCCAGGAGGGCAGGCCATGAACGAGCCGGGTGTGAAACAGTACGACCGCAGCGCCGAGGACGTGGGCAACGTCGTGGCGCTGGAGCACGTCAATCTCGGGATTGCCGACCAGGGATTGGCCACCGTCTTCTACATGAGCGGCCTCGGCCTGACGCGCGATCCCTACATGATGACCAGCATCGACAATATGTGGGTCAATGTCGGGCGCAGTCAGTTCCACCTGCCGACGATGGCCCGGGCGCAACGCCTGCGCGGACGGATCGGTCTCGTGATCCCCGACCGCGAATCGCTGCTGCAGCGGCTCGGCCGGGTGAAGGGCCTGCTGGGCGACACGCGGTTCGCCTTCGTCGAGCACGAGGACCATGTCGAGACGACCTGTCCCTGGGGCAACCGCATCGTCTGTCACGATCCGTCGTCGCGCTTCGACGGCATGGCGCTTGGGATGGCCTATGTCGAGTTCGACGTGCCGCACGGGGCGGCCGAGGGAATCGCCGGCTTCTACCGCGAGGTCTTCTCGACGGGCGCGCGCGTGGAGAAGGCGGGTGCCGGATTGGCCGCGCACGTCTCGGTCGGCATCGGGCAGGAGCTGATCTTCCGCGAGAGCGATGCCGCGCCCGAGGCCTATGACGGGCATCACATCCAGGTCTATGTCGCCAATTTCTCCGGCCCCTATTGCGGGCTGGTGAAACGCGGCCTGCTGACCGAGGAGAGCAACCAGCACCAGTACCGCTTCCAGCACATCGCCGATCCGGTCACCGGCAGGGCGCTGTTCGAGATCGAGCACGAGGTTCGCAGCCTGCGTCATCCGATGCATGCGCGGCCCCTGGTCAACCGCAACCCGCTGCAGACCAATCGCGCCTACGTGCCCGGCCGCGACGGCTGGGTGCCCGAGCCGACGGCCCCCGACATGGACGATCCGAGGGTCGAGATGCGCCGCCAGCGCTTCGAGGCAGCCGCGCGGCGGGTGGCCGGCTGATGCCCGGACTCATCGGACGGATTCTGGGGTTCGGCCTGCTCGGTCTGGTCGTGACGCCGATCGTGGTGGCGATCACGGTCCTGACCCTCGCGCATCTGTTCGATCCGCGCTGTGGGACGCCCGGGGATTCGGGCGGATGTGAAATGGGGGCGGCGTCGATCGGCCTCTTCTCGGCGCTGCCGGGCCTGGCGATCGGGGTTGCCTTCGCCCTGTACCGGCAATTCCGCAGCAAGCGCTCGACGCCGCCCTCGCCACCGGTCGTGCGGCCGTGACGACGGTGGACGCTTCGGCTTTCGACAAGCTCCGGGGCCGCATCCAGGCGTTGCGCGCCAAGACGATCGACAATGGCTGCACCGAGGGCGAGGCGCTGGCGGCGGCGGCCAAGGTGGCCGAGCTGCTCGACCGCTACGAGCTCTCGCTGAGCGACGTCGAGATCCGCGAGACGCAGTGCGAGGAGCGGGTCTACGAGACCCATCTGAAGAAGCGCATCCCGATCGACGAATGCATCGGCGCCATCGCCGCCTTCTGCGATTGCCGCGTCTGGCGCGAGAAGAACGCGTCCGGCGAGGCGCGCTACGTCTTCTTCGGCCTGCCCGCCGATGTCGAGGTGGCGCACTACCTGACCGAGTTGATCGATGGCGCGGTCCGGGCCGAGCTCGGCCGTTACAAGGTCTCGGCGGACTACAAGCGCTTCCGCCACCAGGAGCGGCATCTCGCGAACGCGTCCTTCACCCTGGGCATGTGCGCCTCCATCGCCGACCGGCTGGTGGCGATGAAGGCGGAGCGTGACAGGGTGATCCAGAGCAGCGGCCGCGGGCTGGTCGTGCTGAAGGCCGCGGTGGTCGAGAGCGAACTGGCAAAGCTCGGTCTGAAACTGCGCACCGTCGAGGCCGGACCGGGGCGCTTCATCTCACCCGATGCCTACGATGCCGGCGGCGTCGCGGGCGGCGCCGTGCCGCTCAACCCGGCGATCCGCCGGAGGTAGCGGCGGCCGCGTCAGCCGAGATAGGCCTTCACCAGCCGCTCGTCGGTGAGGAAGGACTGCCATTCGCCGGGACCGATCTCGTGGACGATGCTGCCGACCGACATGACATAGGCGCGGTCGGTGATCTCCGAGGCGATGCCGACATTCTGTTCGATCAACAGCAGGCCCATGCCGCGCTCACGCAGCGCCTTGATGACCAGCAGGATGTCCTTCACGACCTTGGGCGCGAGGCCTGTCGAGGGCTCGTCCATGATCAGCAGGTCGGGCTGCAGCAGCAGCGCGCGGGCGATCGCCACCATCTGCTGCTGGCCACCGCTCAACAGCTCGACGGGCGAGGCCATGCGTTCCTTCACGACGGGGAACAGGTCCGTCACCTCGTCCCAGGAGAAGCGCAGGTCGGCGCCGCGCACCTTGCGGCCGACCGTCTCGGCCAGGATCAGGTTCTCGCGCACCGACAGTTCGCCGAACAGGCGGCGGTTCTCCAGCACCACGGCCAGCCCATGTTTGGCGAGGTCATGTGCGGGCGTCGCGGTGATGTCGGTGCCGTTCTTGACGATGCGGCCGCCACGGGCGCGCAACAGGCCGCAGACGGTGCGGACGAGGGTGGTCTTGCCCGCGCCGTTGGCGCCGACCAGGGCCACGGCCTCGCCGTCGCCGACCGTGAGCGAGACGTCGCGCAGGACGGTGAGGGCGCCGTAGCCGGCGGAGACGGAGGTCACTTCCAGCACGGCTCAGACCCCGAGATAGACTTCGCGGACCCGCGGGTCGCGCTGGATGGCGGCCATGTCGCCGCTGGCGATGATCTCGCCGAAATAGAGCGTGTGCACGGTGCGGGCGACGGTCATCAGGCCCATGTCGTGCGACACCAGCAGGATGGTGATGCCTTCCTGGTTCAGCCGAACGATCCAGTCGCGCAGATCGTCGATCTCCTGGACGTTGAGGCCCGAGGAGGGCTCGTCGAGCAGCAGCAGGCGCGGCTCGCCGGCCACGGCGCGGGCGATCTCGAGGATGCGCCGCTGGCCCGCGGTCAGGCTGGCGGCCGGCAGGTCGCGCAAAGCCGTCAGCTGGAAGCGCTCGCAGGCCGCCTCGGCGCGCTCGCGGATCTCGCGCATCTGGCCGCGCGCGGCCGGGGTGCGCAGCAGGTCCTGCAGCATGGTGGTGCGCGTCAGCTTGGTGCAGCCGACCATGACGTTCTCCAGCACGGTCATCTGCTCGAAGACCTGCGGCGTCTGGAAGGTGCGGACGAGCCCGGTGAGCCCGCGCTGCTGGATCGTGTCGCGCCCCAGCACGGCGCCACGATAGGTGACGGTGCCGGACAGCGGGCGGATGTAGCCGGTCACGATGTTGAACAGCGTCGTCTTACCCGAGCCGTTCGGTCCGATCAGGCCGATGATGCCGCCTCCGGGCACGTCGAAGGTGACGGAACGCAGCACGGAGAGGCCGCCGAACGAATGGCCGACCTCATTGAGGGCGAGGAGGGGCTCAGCCATTGTTGCTTCCCTTGCGGGCGAGCCGGGTCCGCAGCTTCGCGAAGGCGCCGACCAGCCCCTCGGGCATGAGGACGACGACGGCGACCAGCGCCAGGCCGAACAGGATCTGGTGGATGTCGCCCAGCTTGCTCAGCAGTTCGGGCAGGAAGGTGACGAACAGTGCGCCGACGACGATGCCGGGGATCGAGGTCGCGCCGCCGATCACCGGGATCAGCAGGAAGCTGATCGAACGGTCGACGGTGAAGCTCTGCGTGCTGACGAACGAGGCGTGGTGGGCAAAGAGGCTGCCGGCCAGGCTGCCGAACAGGGCGCAGACGACGAACACCTTGGTGCGCAGCGCCTGGAGATCGATCGAGAGGGCGGCTGCCGCGGTGCTGGAATCGCGCATCGCCCGCAGCATCAGGCCGGTGCGGCTGTCGACCAGGTTGCGCGCCACCGCCATGCAGGCGAAGGCCACGATCCAGACGAAGAAGTAGTAGCGCGAGGGCCGGTCGAGCAGGAAGCCGAACAGGTCGAGCTTGGGGATGCCGCCGATGCCCAGGGTCCCGCCGGTCAGCCAGTCCCATTCGAAGAACAGCGCGCTGGCGATGGCGCTAAGGGCCAGCGTGCCCAGCGCGAGGAAGTAGCCGGTGAGGCGCAGGATCGGGCGGCCGATGACATAGGCCAGAGCCATGCTGATGGCGGCGCCGGCGAGGAAGCCGACGACGCTGGGCAGGCCCATCATGACCGTGCAGTAGGCGCTGGCATAGGCGCCGAGCCCGTAGAAGGTCGCCTGCGCCAGGTTGACGATGCCGCAATGGCCGAGCAGCAGGCCGATGCCGAGGCCGGCCACCGTATAGATGCCGGTGAACACCAGCAGGTCGGCCATGTAGCGCGGCACGACGAAGGGCAGCACGGCCCAGACCACGAGGCCGACGGCCAGCCAGAGGAGGGTGCGCGGGGCCATGGGCTCAGCCTCCCCGCCGGCCGGCGCGGCCGAGGATGCCCTGCGGCATCAGGATCATGATGATGATGAGCACGGAGAAGGCGACGACGTCCTTGTAGCTCGACGAGATGCCGATGATGGCCAGCGACTCGACCAGACCCAGCGTGAGGCCGCCCACGGCGGCGCCCAGCGGATTGGTGAGCCCGCCCAGCACGGCGGCGGCGAAGCCCTTGAGGGTGAGATTGAGGCCGAGCTGGTAGTCGACGCCGATCAGCGGCGTTACCAGGATGCCGCCGAGGGCGCCCAGCAGGCCGCCCAGCACGAAGGTGAAGGTTCGCATGCGCGCGACGTTGATGCCGGTGGTGGCCGCGCCGTCGGCGTCGATCGAGGCCGCCATCATCGACAGGCCGATCGTGGTGCGGTGGTAGAAGGCGCGCAACGCCAGGGTGGCGCCGATGCCGATGGCGATCAGCCACAGCGCGTGGAACTGGATGACGGCGTCGAGGATGATCAGCACGCCCTCGCCGCCGAGCGGCGGCAGCAGGTGGCCGTCGCGGCCGATGAAGAACAGCACGCTGGCCGACAGGGTGAGAGCGAGGCCGATGGTCAGCAGCAGGAAGCTGTCCTCGCTCGCATTCTTCTTGGCCATGTAGCGCACGAACGCGACCTCGATGAAGGCGCCGACCAGGGCGCCGGCAACCGCGCCGCCGGCGATGGCGGCGGCATAGGGCCAACCCGTCTTGGTCAGCAGCAGCACGGTCGTCATGGCACCGATCACGGCGAATTCGCCCTGCATGGCATTGATGACGCGGCTGCCCTTGAAGATGGCAGAGAGGCCCATGCCGACGAGCGCGTAGACGATACCGTTCGTCACGCCCGCGAACAGGGCCTGCAGGACCAGGCTCAGGGTCATGGAATAATGCTTCCGCGCGAAAGAAGGCGCGGCGCAGGACCCGCGAGGGGACCTGCGCCGCCGGGACCGCTACTGGGCGACGCGGAAGGGCGTGCGCGTGTACTTGCCGCCGACCAGCTTCGAGAAGACGAAGCTCGAGATCGGAATGCCGGTCATGTCGTCGGCCGAGAAGTCGTAGTTGGCCAGCACGCCGGTGTAGGGCGCCTTCATGGCGTCGCACAGCTTCTCGCCGGTGGCGTCGGCGCCGGCCTTGTTGAGGGCCGCGGCGATGATGTGGGCCGCATCCCAGGCCGCCGCCTCGTAGTTCTTCGGCGTCGAGTTGTAGGTCTTCTTGTAGAGCTCCACGAAATCCTTCTGGTGCGGCAGCGGATCCTCGCCGACCACGAACTCGGGGATGACGATGTTGTCGGCGGCCGGTCCCATCGCGTTCACGTATTCGTAGGACGAGGAACCGATCGCGGCGACCACCGGCTGGGCGATCTGGATCTGCTTGACGTTGCGGAACGGCGTCGCCGAGGTGGCGATGATGAACACCGCGTCGGGCTGCGCCGCCTTCACCTTGGCCGCCTGGGTGGTGGTGTCGGTTGCGCCGATCTCGAACTTCTCGACCGCGACCAGCTTCACGCCGTACTTGTCGGCGAGCGGCTTCAGCTCGGCCATCACGACGTTGCCGTAGCCCGCGTCATGCAGCACGCCGACCTTGGTCGCCTTGATGCTCTTGGCGTATTCGAGCAGCGCGGTGGCGTTGAGGCGCTGCGGCGGCAGGACGTGCGCCACGCACTTGCGCTCGCGCTCGACCGCCGGGCCGATGCCGGTGAAGGCGATCTGCGGGATCTTGTTGGCGTGGGTCACGCCGCCGACCGCGACGGTGCTGGCGGTGAGGGAGGGGCCGAGCAGCGCCTGGACCTTCTGCCCGAAAATCAGGTCGTTGGCCTTGCTGAGCGCGGTGTCGGGATTGGACGCGTCGTCCTCGACGATGATCTTGATCGGACGGCCCTTGATGCCGCCCTTGGCGTTGATGTCCTTCTCGGCCAGCAGCAGGCCGTTGCGCTCGGGCACGCCGAGGCCGGCGCCGGCGCCGGTGACGGAAACGATCGCGCCGATCTTGACGGGCTCGCCCGAGGTCTGCGCCTGGACAGTGAGAGCCGACAGGCCGACCAGCGCCGTGGCGCCGGCCAGTTTCGCGATGAACGATGACACTGACATTCTTATTTCCTCCCAGTCGTTGAGCTTCTTAATGGCCGCCGCTCTGGTCAGAGCAGCGGCGGTGGCCCGGCCATGCCGAGTGCGTGTTGTCCGAACAATGCACCCTGAACGTCGGTCGAGAACATGATGTGCGCATTGGCTGCGTGCGCATCGCGGAACAGACGTTGCACCGGGCCGGCGAGGTGGAGGCCGCCCGATCCGGCGATGCCCATCAGGATGTCGACGGCCTCGAGGCACAGCCGGGCGGAGAAGAAGGCGTCGCGCCGGTAGCGCAGCTTGTCTTCGTGGGCGGCGTCGGCGCCGGAGCGCGCCACCGCCATCGCATGCTCGCAGGCGCGGCGCATCAGCATCTCGGCCGTATCGATGCGGACGCTCGCCTCGGCGACCTTGATCTGGACGGGCTGGCTGGCACCCACCGGCTGGCCGGTCGTGGTCGCGTTGCGCTTGCGGGCCGTGCCCACCACCGTTTCGTAGGCGCCGCGCGCGCAGCCCAGCATCACGCCCGACAGGACGTAGGGGCCGAGGGCCAGCATGGGCAGGCGGAACAGCGGCGAGGGATTGACCGTCGAGCCGGCATGCGCCTTGCCGTTCATCGTCCAGGCCGAGATGGTGCGAAGGTCGGGAACGAAGAGGTTCTTTATCTCGACGTCGTTCGAGCCGGTGCCGGAGAGACCTACGGCATGCCAGGTGTCGATGATCTCGTACTGCGAGCGGTGGACCAGGGCAAAGCGCTGGTCGACGGGCGGGCCGTCGTCGCGCTCGCGCACCATGAAGCCCAGCATGTTCCAGTCGGAATTGTCGACGCCGGAGGAAAGCGGCCAGCGGCCCGAGACCTCGTAGCCGCCCTCGACCTTGCGGCCGCGGCCGGCCGGGAAGATGAGCGAGGTGGCGATCAGCACGTCGGGCGAGGCGTCCCAGATCTCGTCCTGCGCCTCGGGATGGAAGTAGCCCAGCATCCAGTGATGGCTGGAGAGGTTGCCGAGGTTCCACGCGGTCGACGGGCACACGCGCGCGATCTCCGCGCAGGTCTCGACCAGGATGCCGACATCGAGGTCGGCGCCGCCGACCCGCGCCGGCTGGACCATGCGGAAGAGGCCGGTGCGGTGAAGGTCGCGCTCGGTGTCGTCGGGCAGGCGGCGCAGCTTCTCGCAGGTCTCGGCGCGGGCCGCGATCGCCGGCACCAGCGCACGGGCGCGGTCGAGCATCTCTGCGTAGGTGACGCCGGTGAACGAAACCGGCGTGTTGGGCAACGTCGCCGACGGTGTCCAGTCGGCGGCCCGCTTGGTCCGCATATCGAATTCCTCCCGGCGCCGTGGCGCTTGTTCTTGTCGCAACGATGCTTGCGTCGCGCGTTCAGGTCAAGCGACCTAATTTGTTGGTCGATTGACCATGTCGCGCGCGATCACGATACTTCGCGTCAATCAGACAGCGCTCGGGAGGAGCAGAGATGGCGATCAAGGTGCTCGAACTTCATCATCAGGGCGTGCGGATCGACGCCGACGACAAGACGATCGAAGACCTCAAGAGTTTCTACAAGGGCGTGCTCGGCCTGGAGCATGACACGGGTCGGCCGGAGATCCCGGGCATTCCCGGCATGTGGATCAACATCGGCGACGTCGGGCAGATCCACCTGATCGGCGGCGACCTGCCGTCGCGCTTCGCGCAAGGGCCGGGCAAGGACCCGACGGTGCCGCACGTGGCGCTGGCCGTCGAGAACATCGTCGAGACCAAGGCCGAACTCGACCGGCTCGGTGCGGACTACTGGTCGCTCAAGGGCGCGACGGGCCCCGACGCCGAGCAGCTCTTCCTCAACGATCCGTGCGGCAACATGGTGGAACTCCACCAGTTCGACAAATGCCGCTGCCGCCTGAAGAGCCGCGTGAAGACGGCCTAGCTTTTCGGCTCGGAATTGCCCCGCGTCACCTCATCCTGAGGAGCGCCGCGAAGCGGCGCGTCTCGAAGGATGGGCAACAGGCAAGGTGCGCGTTCCCGCCCTTCGAGACGCGGTCCTGCGGACCGCTCCTCAGCGACTGTGTCTGAGGTCAAGCGTTTTGCCATGGTGTCCTGTCTCTGAGGATGGCGTTGAGGATGACAAGAAGTTTGCGGGCGACGGCGATGGTGGCGACCATCTTGGTCTTACCGGCGGCGATGAGGCGCTCGTAGAAGGTTTTCAAGGGTGGGTTCCAGCGCTTGGCGACTTGGGCGCCAATGAAGAGGGCCGTTCGGACCACCGCCCGTCCGCCCCCGATGCGGGCCTTGCCCTTCCAGAGACCGGACTGGCGTGTGTAGGGAGCCAGGCCGGCAAGCGCTGCAATTTTTTTATGATCGAGCCGCCCCAACTCGGGCAGTTCGGCCAGCAAGGTCCTGGCGATGATCGAGCCAATGCCTGGCACCGATGCCAGCAGGTCTTCCTTCTCCCGCCACAGCGGTGAACCGCGCACGGCGCCATCGATGTCATGGTCGATAGTGCCGAGTTCGCGCTCAAGAGCCTTCAACAATCGCTCGATGCTCTTGCGCACGCGCGGCGGCTCGGTGCGATACAGGCGCTGACGTTCGGACGCAATCATCTCGACGATCTGGCGCCGGCGCGCCATCAGATCGGAAAGCAGGCGAGCGGCCCCATCGGGCAGCAGCCGGATCTGGGGCCGGGTGGCCTCGGCGAAGCGGGCGATGACCGACGCGTCGATCGGATCGGTCTTGGCACGCTGTCCCAGCGCCTGGGCAAAGGCCCGGACCTGTGCCGGATTGACGATCACCACAGGCATGCCGTGGTCCGAGAGGGTCGCGGCGACGAGGGTCTCGTAGCCGCCAGTGGCTTCGACCGCCACGAGGTCCACCGTGTCGCCCAGGCGGCGGCACAGCTCGACGAGGCCTGTTGCGTCGCGGGAAACCGCAAAGGCCTCCTGCGACGGCAGGACATGCACATCCAGTCGGTCCTTCGACACGTCGATGCCGACAATGCGACGGTGTTCCATGGCAACCCTTCCTTGCGAAAGCGAGCTCGCGATGCGGCCCACGCGACTGTTCGGGTTCGCTGGAACGACGGACGGGCGACCTTGCTGAGGAACGAGCTTCGACGCCCCGGGGTGAGTCGGTCTACCCGCCGCCACCGCGCCGGCTAGTCTAGCCGATCCGGCAGACGCCGACTTACAAGGGTGAGGTCGTGTTTGAGTTGCCGACTTGAGTCGGAAAGCCTCTAACGCCCGACCGGCGCGGCGAGTCCGGCGCAGACGAAGGGCACGATCTCGCGGATGGCGGTTTCCATGTCCGCGGGATCGCAGCGGCCCTGGGAGATCGCCTCCAGGCGGCCGGGCTGCAGCAGGGTCCAGACGTAGGCGCCCATCATGAAATAGTAGCGCCAGTAGAGCGTCTTCGCCGGGATCTTCGGCAAGGCGCGCCGGATGGCGTCGACGTAGAGCGCGTTGGTCTCGTCGTAGATGCCGGCCCGTACGAGGCTGGCGGTGTCGTCGGGATCGGTGAAGAGGCGGGCGTGCATCTGCATGGAGGCCCGGCGCCCGCCGGCCCGCGGCTCGGCCATCAGCAGGGGGCGGACCAGCGCATCGACCAGCACGGCGAGCGGGACGATCCCGCGCGGATAGCGAGCCTTGGCCTCCAGCAGGAGCTGGCGCCGCCGCTCGGTCACTTCCTTGCCGTGCCGCGCCACCACCGCCTCGAAGATCGCGCGCTTGGACTCGAAATAGTAGTGGAGCTGGCCGACGTTCACGCGGGCGCGGCTGGCAATGGCCCGCGTGGTCGCGCCGCCGTAGCCGACTCGCCCGAACAGTTCTTCCGCGACGTCGAGGATGCGTTCCGGCAGGTTGGGACGGCTGGCCTTGCTGCGCCGCGGCGCGGCGGCCTTCGGCTTCTTCGCGATTGTCTTTCTCGCCACGACACACCCTGCTCGAACTCGTCGGGATTCTCATAAGGGGAAGCGGCGTGGTTTTCCATGGCGGCTGCCGAACCGTGTCGCCGCATGCTAGAAGACAGCCATGAAAACCAAGCTCCTCGGCCGGACCGGCATCCACGTCTCGCAACTCTGCTTCGGCACCATGTCCTTCGGCGGCGACGCCGACGAGGCCACTTCGGCTTCGATGTACAAGGCGGTGCGCGACGCCGGCATCAACTTCTTCGACACGGCCAACGAGTACAACAAGGGCAAGTCCGAGGAGATCCTGGGCCGGCTGGCGAAGGATCATCGCAACGACCTGGTGATCAGCACCAAGTGCTTCAACAAGACGGGCCCCGACGTGAACGCGGGCGGCGCCAACCGGCGCCACGTCGTGCAGGCCGTAGAGGCGAGCCTGCGCCGCCTGCAGACCGACCGGATCGACGTGCTGTTCCTGCATCGCTTCGATCCGGTGACGCCGATCGACGAGATGATGCGCGGCCTCGAGGACCTCGTGCGCGCGGGCAAGGTGATCTATCCCGCGGTCAGCAACTGGTCGGCCTGGCAGACCCAGCGCGCGGTCGACATCCAGGAGCGCAACAACTGGGCCCGCCTGCAGGTCATCCAGCCGATGTACAATCTGGTGAAGCGCCAGGCCGAGGTCGAGCTGCTGCCGATGGCGGCGGCCAACGGCATCGGTGTCATGCCGTACAGCCCCGCGGCCGCCGGTCTCCTGTCGGGCAAGTATTTCGGGCAGGCTTCCGGCCGGCTCAAGACCAACAAGATGTATGAGGCGCGCTACGGCGAGGAATGGGCCTTCGAGACGGCCGAAAAGTACGTCGCCCTTTGCCAGCAGAAGGGGCTGCATCCGGTCAGCGCCGCCATCGCCTGGGTGGGGGCGCATCCCGCCATCACCGCGCCGATCATCGGTGCGCGCAATCTCGACCAGCTCAAGGACTCGCTCGCGTCGGTGAACGTCGACATGACGCCGGAGCTGCGCGCCGAAATCGCCGACCTCTCGCGCACCCCGCCGCCGGCCACCGACCGGCTGGAAGAGCAGAAGGTCGTGAAGGCCTGAGCCGGATCAGCCCGGCTCAAGGCCTTTTGCGCGGAAGAGGGCTTTCGCTTCGGTCGTGCGCAGGCTTTCGATCAGCGCCCCGGCCAACAGCGGGTGAGCGCTGTCGGTTGGAATGGCGGCCACGAACACCGTGACCATGTGCAGATCGCCGGGCAGGGCCCCGACGATCTCGACGCCGGGAACATGCAGCAACTCCGGCACCTGCTGGACCGCGAGGTCGGCCTCGCCGGTCGGCAGGAACATGGCCGAGTAGCCCGAGGGTGGCGGGAACTTCGTCTTGGCGTTGATCTCGTCCGCGATGCCCATCTTCTCCAGCAGCTTCGCGAAATAGATGCCGCTCGCGCCGCCGGCCGCGGGATCGGTGTAGGAGATCGCCCTGGCTTCCAGCAGCGTGCGCTTCAAGGCATCCGGCGTGGAAATGTCGGGCTTCGGCGCGCCCGCGCGCACCGCAATGGCGGTGGCGGAGCTGGCGATCACGGCATCGGACCCGGCGACGATCCCGCCCGAGGCAAGCAGCGTGTCGGTGACCGCACGGTTGAGGATCAGCGCGTCGGCCTTCTCGCCGGCTTGTAGCCGCTTCAGGAGCAGGGGCGCCGTGGCCCAGGTGACGTCGAGCCTGCAGCCGTGCGCCTGCTCGAAGGCAGGGATCAGCGGCTCGACGACGCCCTGGACGGCGATGGCGCTGAAGAGCTTCATGCAGACTCCGGCCGGTCGCAGACGTCGATCCATTCGGCGTTCACCAGGGTTGCCATGCGCTCCGGCGCGATGCGTACGGCCGAGTTGATCGAGCCGGCGGCGGGTACGACTTCGTCGAAAGCCTTGAGGGAAACGTCGCAATAGACCGGGAGCGGCGTCGCCAGGCCGAACGGGCAGACGCCGCCCACCGGATGGCCGGTGAGGGAAACGACCTCGTCGGCGCCCAGCATGCGCGGCTTGCCGCCCAGCACATCCTTGATCTTGCGATTGTTCAGCCGCGCATCGCCGCACGTCACGATCAGCAGCGCGCGATCCTTGATGCGCAGCGACAGCGTCTTGGCAATCTGCGCCGGCGCGACGCCGTGACCCCGTGCCGCCATCTCGACGGTGGCGGTACTGGCTTCCAACTCGACGACTTCGAGATCGGGGGCATGCGCCGACAGGAAGGCGCGCACGGCTTCGACGGTCATGCCGGCGGCGCGGCGCGGCCTGCACGGAGGCGGTCGCGTTGGGCTTCGAAGCGAACCGCCAGATGGGCCTCTGCGACGTCTTCGAGCCGGCTCTGGAGCACCCAGCCATGGCCAAAAGGATCGATGATGCGCACGACCTTGTCGCCCCAGTAGGTTTCTTCGGGACCTTGCCCCCGGGCAAGAGATGTCGCGCCGGCGGCCAGGGCGCGGGCGAACACATCGTCTACGTCGTCGACATAGACGATCAGGAAGCCGGAGGAGGCTCCGGCCGAGAGAGGCGAACGTGGCCAGTCGGGTCGGGGCGCCTCGCGCCAGCGCGGATTTTCCTTCGCCACATAGAGGCGAGCGCCCGAGAGGAGCAATTCTGCACCGAGCGGTTCCGGACCCGGCGGTTCGCCGGGGTTGTGCGCAAAGCTGCGCCGGATCTCCTCGGCGCCGATCACGTCGCGATAGAAATCGGCCGCGGCGGCCACGTCCTGAACGATGAGGCTGATGCCGATCTGTCCGACCGACTCCTTGCCCTCGACGGCCATTGCAACATCCTCCTGCGGAGAGGGGTGAGCGTGACGTCGAGTCTTACGGGATCGATGCCTGAATCGCGCTGCGGGAATCGTACCGCATGGTGAAGGGGCCGCCCGAATTCCCATGACAAATGCGGAGGCAAAGGTACCGTTCGCCAACTCACCACGGGAGAAACGCATGCCGACGATCGACGCCCAGGTTCACTGCTACGAGCGCAACCACCCGGGCCGCCCGTGGACGGCAGTGCTTGCAGGCCCGCCAGAGGTCACCGCCGAGGACATGATCAAGGCGATGGATTCCGTCGGTGTCGACGGCGCGCTGCTGGTCTCGGTCTACACGATGTACCGCTGGGACGAGAGCTATGCGGTCGGCGTGCAGAAGGCGCATCCGGGCCGGTTCGGCGTCATCAAGCCGGTCAATGCCAACGATCCCGCGGTCGAAGGCACGATCGCCGACTGGGCGGCAATGGACGGCACGGTCGCCATCCGCATCATGTTCACGCCGGAGATTTCGACCGACGCGGCCGACCCCGGGATCAACCGCGTCCTGGCCGCCGCGGCCAAACACGACCTGCCGGTCAACCTGATGGCGCGCGGTCGCCTCCCGCAGGTCGCCGAACTCGCCAAGCGCAACCCGAACACCACCCTGGTGATCGATCATCTCGGCCTGGAACAGCCGATGGCGCCGCCGGCCCCGAAGGAGCCCTGGCACGAGCTACCGCAGTTGCTGGCGCTGGCGGCGCACAAGAACGTCGTCGTGAAGATCACCGGCGCCTGCACCCTCAGCCACGAGAAGTTCCCCTACAAGGATATCTGGGATCCGCTGGGCCGCATCTTCGATGCCTTCAGCCTGGATCGCTGCATGTGGGGCACGGACTGGACCCGCGCCGTGGCGTTGCTCACCTACAAGGAGGGCGTCGACGCCTTCCGCGTCACCGACCGCCTGTCCGACAGCGATCGCGAGATCCTGATGGGCGGCTCGCTGCAGAAGATCTACGGCTGGTCGCCGTCGAAGAAGTAGGAGCGTGGACTTCAGGGAAGGGCCCGGTCGCCCTTCCCGAGAGGCCGCTGCATCAGGATCGAATCGACCCAGCGGCCGAACTTGAAGCCGACGGCATCGAGCTTGCCGATCGGGCGGAAGCCCTGGCTGCCATGCAGGCCGATCGAGCCCGCATTGGCGCTGTCGCCGATGACGGCCAGCATCTGGCGCCAGGGGCCGCTCTCGCACCGCTTGATCAGCGTGGACAGCAGCTCGCGGCCGATGCCGTTGCCCGCGAAGCCGTCGCGGACATAGACCGAATCCTCGATCGTGTGGCGATAGGCCGGGCGCGAGCGGTAGAGCGTGGCATAGCTGTAGCCCACGAGGCGGCCGTCCAACTCGGCCACGAGATAGGGCAGCCCGAGCGCCAGCACAGTTTCGCGGCGGCCGATCATTTCGGCGACGCTGGGCGCATCCTCCTCGAAGCTCGCCAGCCCGTGCCGCACATGATGGGCGTAGATTTCCTGCACGAAGCGCATGTCGCCTTCGCGGGCGTCGCGCACATCGACCGCCGTTCTCATCACAGTCCCTCCCGATGGAACCTGCTCGCGCGACAGGCCGATGTCCGACAACAGCCGGTCGTCCAGATTGCGCAGGGCCGCGCGCTGGCGGAGGCGCGACCAGGGCGAGGCGCCGATATAGCGACCGATCTCCATGACGATGTCTCCAAACCCGTTGTGAAGCGACATGCGGGCACTTTGCGGCGGGTGGAGGCATAAGGAAAATCTTGTTATCTTATGAAAAGCATAAGCAGGAATTTGAGATGCGCGGCCTCAATCTCGATCACCTCCATGCCTTCACCGAAGTCGTGCGCCTGGGCTCGTTCTCCGCCGCGGCCTCCCATCTCAACCTGACCCAGCCGGCGATCAGCCAGCAGATCGGTCAGCTTGAGAAGCGCCTCGGCGTGCGGCTGCTGGAACGGATGGGCAGGCGTGCGATGCCGACGGCGGCGGGCAGCGAACTATTGGACCATGCGGCCCGGATCGACGGCGCCGTGGCGTCGCTGCTCGAAGCGCTGGCGCGGTTCGGGAGCGGGGAGGTTGGGCGCGTCCGTCTCGGCACCGGCGCCACGGCGGCGATCTTCCGCCTTCCGCCGCTGCTGCGCGACCTCCGCCGGCGCCTGCCGGAGCTGGAGATCACGATCGCCACCGGCAACACCTCGGACATCGTGAAGGGCGTGCAGGACAATGCGCTGGATATCGGCCTGGTGACGTTGCCCGCGAGCGGCCGGGGCCTCGACGTGACGGCCTTGCTCGACGACGAGTTCGTGGCGGTGACGGCGCGCGATGGCGTCGCGCTGCCGCACCGGGTCACGCCCGCGATCATGGCCCGCCTGCCGGTCATCATGTTCGAGCCCGGCGGCCACACGCGGGTGGTGGCCGATCAATGGTTCTTCCAGGGCGGCGTCGAACTCAAGCCGAAGATGGCGCTGGGCAGCGTCGAGGCCATCAAGCGGCTGGTGGAGGCGGGGCTGGGCTGCGCCATCCTGCCGGCGGTCGCCGTGCGCGAGGCCGCCGACCGCGCCAACCTCGTGGTGCGACCGCTCTCGCCGCGTCTTTACCGCAAGTTGGCCATCGTGATCCGGCGCGACAAGGTCCTGCACCTCGGCCTGCGCGAGACGATCCGGGCGCTGAAGAGCCTGAACCGCATGGGACGGCAAAGCGGCCCGTCGGCAGGTCGTTGAAAACGCCTGAGTCCCGGCGAATAAACGAAACAAACGAAATAAACGCAACAAACGAAGCCGGAGTCGCACCCCCCCCCCCGAATCGGGCGTCGTGGTGACTGTTGCTCGCCAGTCCTTTTGAAAAACTTATTGCGGCAGGCTGCTAAAGCGCCTTGAGGGCTTCCTGGACTTCTTCCACGTGGCCGGCGACCTTGACCTTCCGCCAGATCTTCCGGACCACCCCGTCGCCGTCGATCAGGAAGGTGGCGCGGTCGATGCCCATGTACTTGCGGCCGTAGAGGCTCTTCTCGATCCAGGTTTCGTACTTCTCGCAGACCTTGCCGTCCTCGTCGGACACCAGCGGGAAGTTGAGCTCGTACTTGGCCTTGAACTTGTCGTGGCGGGCGACGCTGTCCTTGGACACACCGACCACCTGGGCCTTCAGCTTCTTGAAGGCCGCGGCCCCGTCGCGAAAGCCGCAGGCCTCGGTCGTGCAGCCGGGCGTGTCGTCCTTCGGGTAGAAATAGAGCACCACCGGCTTGCCGCGCAGGGCCGACAGTTTGAGCGTGCCGCCGCCATCGGTCGCAGCGGTGAAATCCGGGGCCTTCTTGCCTTCGACGACGCTCATTTCCTGCTCCTCGGTTGCCAGCCAGCCGCCAGGGCCGGCGCCTCCACGATGCGCTGGTATATAGCACGCACCGTCTTCGATTCGGTTTCGATACGTGCCCGCAGCGCCACCAGATCGGTCGCGCCTTCGGTGGCGGCGATCAGGCGCTGTTGTCCCTCCGGCGCCTTCGTCTCGTCGAACGCCGCCTCGTCGCCGTTGAGCGTGAGGCGCAGCAGGCTCTGTACGTCCGACAGCAGGGTCCGCGTGGCGCGCAGCCGGTCGGCGTCCGCCGGGTCGATGAGCCCCGCCGACGCCATGCGCCGCAGCATCTCGGCCGGATGCGGATCGAGGATGGCGGGGTGTTCGCAGGCGTGACGGAGCGCCAGGTACTGCGCCACGAAGTCGATGTCGAACAGGCCGCCGGGCAGGTGCTTGAAATCCCACAGGCTCTTGGGCGGCGCATGCTGGGCGATGCGGTCTCGCATGTCGGCGACGTCGCGGACCAGCGCTCCGGGATCGCGCGAGCGACACAGGGTGCCCTTCACGATCTCGCTCAGGCGTTCGACCAGCGCTTGCGGGCCATGGATGACGCGCATCCGCGTCAGCGCCATGTGCTCCCACGTCCATGACGACTGCGCATGATAGGTCTCGAAGCCTTCAAGCGAGTTGGCGAGCGGTCCGGAGCGGCCGGATGGACGCAGGCGCATGTCGACCTCGTAGAGCGCACCCTCGTTGGTATGAGCGGTCAGCGCCGTCACCATCTTCTGGCTGAGCCGCGTGTAATACTGGATGGGCGACAGCGGCTTGGCCCCATCTGACGCCTCCATGCCGCCCGGAATATCGTAGACGAAGATCAGGTCGAGGTCGGACGTGGCGGACATTTCGCGACTGCCGAGCTTGCCCAGCCCCAGCACCGCCAGCCGCTGGCCCTGGAAGCCGCCATGGGTCTCCGCGAAACGCCGCTCCACCCGGTCGCAGAGCGCGGAGATCGTGGCTGCCGCAATGTCGGAATAGGCGTGGCCTGCCTCTGCGGGCGTCACGATGCGCTTCAGCTGCTGGACGCCCACCTGGAAGCGGCGGTCGTTGGCCCAGCGGCGCGCCAGGTCGAGAATGTCCTGTTCGTGATCGACGCGGGCAAGCGTGGCGGCCAGATCTGCCGTCATCTCGGATGCCGGCGGCAGCGGCCCGTAGAAGTCGGGCGACAGCACCGAATCCAGCAGCAGGGTGCGGCGGGCGAGATGGGCGGCGAGGCCCGGCGCGCTGCCCATGATGGTCGCCAGCAGTTCGAGCAGGGCGGGGTTGGCCTTGAACAGCGAGAAGAGCTGCACTCCCGCCGGCAGGTTGCTGAGGAACAGGTCGAAGTTCAGCAGCGCCTGGTCGGGCGCAGCCGTCCCGCCCAGCTCCTTCAGCAGGCCGGGCATCAATTCGGTGAGCAGCTCGCGGGCGCGCGCCGTCGCGGTCGAGCGGTAGCGGCCATGATGCCAGCGCCGCACGATGCCGGCGGCGGCCGAGGCATCGCGGAAGCCCAGGGACGTCAGCGTCTCCAGCGTGCCAGGATCGTCGTCGGTTCCCGTGAAGACCAGGTTGCCGCCCGGGCCGGCGAGGCTCGGCGCCTCCTCGAAGAGCTTGGCGTAGTGGCCCTCGACGAGGCGCAAGGTCTGCAGCAGGGCCGCCTGGAATGCCTGCGACGTTTCATAGCCGAGGAAGGTCGCGACGGCGGCGACGCCCGCCTCGTCGGCCGGTATCGAATGGGTCTGCCGGTCGTCGATCATCTGCAGGCGATGCTCGACGCGGCGTAGGAAGCCATAGGCCTCGATCAGCTCGTCCGCCGCCTTTTCAGTGACGTGACCCGCGGCCGCGAGCGCGCGCAGAGTAGGGCAGGTGGCGCGCAGGCGGAGGGAGGGGTTGCGGCCGCCGAAGATGAGCTGCTGGGTCTGTGCGAAGAACTCGATCTCGCGGATGCCGCCGCGGCCGAGCTTCACATTGTGGCCCATGACCTTGACCGTGCCGCCGCCGCGATGGGCATCGATCTGTCGCTTGATCGAATGGATGTCGTGGATCGCCGCGAAATCGAGATGCTTGCGCCAGATGTAGGGCGTCATGTCGGCGAGGAAGGCGGCCCCCACGGCTTCGTTGCCAGCCACGGGATGCGCCTTGATCATGGCGGCGCGTTCCCAGTTCTGGCCGACGCTCTCGTAGTAGAGTTCTGCCGCCTGGACCGACATGGCGAGCGGCGTCGAGCCGGGATCGGGCCGGAGCCGCAGATCGGTGCGGAAGATGTAGCCGTCTGCCGACGCCTCCGACATGAGCTGGACCAGCAGGCGGGCGGCGCGCACGAAATGGCGCGCCACCTGTTCGTTTCCCGACAGTGCCGGCGCATCGCGGTCGTAGAAGAGGATCAGGTCGATGTCGCTGGAATAGTTCAGCTCGCCGCCGCCCAGCTTGCCCATGCCGAGGACCGTGAAGGCTGCGCCGTCGGGATTTCCGCCGAGCGTGAGCTGCCCGTCGCGTTCGAGTTGGAGGAGGATCGAATCGGTGAGGGCGCAGAGGCAGCCCGACGCGAAGTCGCTGAGCTGGCCGGTGATACGGTCGAGTGGCCAGACGCCGGCGATGTCGGCGACCGCAATGGCAAGCGCCACGCGGCGCTTCAGGCGTCGGAGCCGGGACGCAATGTCAGCTGGTGCCGCACCTGCCGAGGCTTCGCCTCGAACGGCGGCGAGTTCGGCCGTCAGGTCGACGGCCGCGGCGTCCGGACCAAGACGCCATAGATCGGTCATAAAATCCGGGCTCTGTAGCGCCGTCTCCGTCAGGTAGGGACTGTTGCCGAACAGAGCATCGAGCAGCGCGACGGCTGAGGGATCGTCGGGCCGTGCGGCGCGCTCATCCCAGCGCGTCCACGCCACGGCTTGCCGTTCGGGATCGTGCGGACGCGGAAGGTGGGCAGTCGAAAGCCAAGACATTCAATGTGTCGACGGGTAAATTCTCATATGCAGCGGAACGCTTGCCCAAGCGCGCCGCCATCGTCAAGAAACGGAAGAGTCGAGTTTGGTCAAGCGGACCTGCCGGGTAGTTGTGCGTGTTGCGGTCGGTCTGGTGCTTGCCGCGACCGCGCTGGTGGTCGTGGCGGCGCTGAGGCTGATGGCCGGCCCCGTCGATCTCGACTTCATGAGGCCTCGGATCGCCCGGCTGATCGACGCACCGGGCAACGACATTCATCCGGACTTCGATCGGATATTCTTCGAATGGAGCGGCATCAGCCGGCCGATCAGGCTGGCGTTCACGGGCCTGCGCTTCACGAACGGGCAGGGCCAGGTCATCGCCACCGCGCCCGAGGCCGCCCTGACCTTCGAACCGCGCTCGGTCGTCCAGGGCATGCTCCTGCCGACCTCGATCACGATCATCCGGCCCGTCATCGAGGCCGATGTCGCCCGCGAAGGCGGGGCTTTCCAGCGAATATTCACGTCGCCGGAAGGGGGCGCGCAGGGTGAGGCCGTATCGATCCTGGTCGACCAGCTGCTGGCGGAGCCGAACTATCAATCGCTGATCGGCCAGCTGGATTCAGTGCTGGTCGAGCGGGCCAACGTCACGATCCGGGATCTCAAATCGGGGCTGGCCTGGACCGCGCCCGATGCCACGGCGAAGCTCCGGCGCGACGCGGCGGGGGTGTTCATCACGGCCAATGCCCGATTCGCCGGGCACGGCGACCCCGTCGACCTCTCGCTGGCCGGGGTCTACACGCGCGACCGCAGCCGCATTTCGCTCGAGGCCAAGGTCTCGGGATTCAAGCCCTGGATATTCGCCGATCTTTCGTCCGATCTTTCCATCCTGCGCGGTGTCGACCTGGCCCTGTCGGGACGCCTGCAGATCGAGGGGACGGGCAACGGAGAACTCAAGACGGTCGCCGTCGACATCACCGGCGCCAATGGCAGCGTGACCCTGCCGGGCATCTTGCCGGTGGCGCATGAGGTGCGTTCCATGGACGCGCGGTTCAGCATCGACAATGTGCAGCACACCTCGAAGATCGAGCGTGTCGACTTCGACTTCGGCGCGGCGAGGGTGGTCGTAACCGGGGCCGGTCATCGTGTTTCGGACACGCGGCACTTCGCCGGACGCGCCGAGATCCGGCGCATTCCGGTCGACAAGCTCGCCGACTACTGGCCGCTGGAATTCGCAGAAGGCGGGCGCAGGTGGGCGATCGCCAACGTCACTGCGGGGACCGTCGACGTCGCCGCCGAATTCTCGGCGAGCGCACCCGTCGACAGCATTGCTGACGTCAAGATGGAGGGCATGGTCGCCTTCCTCGACTACGGCGGCCTGACCGTGCGCTATATGCCGGACATGCCCGAGATGCAGGATGTGTCCGGGAAGGCCCGCTACGAAAACGGCAGCCTGCACTTCGACATTGCCCGCGGCGGCGCGGTCAATCTGAAGGTCACCGACGGCACGATCGACCTGACGGGGCTCGACAAACCCTCGGGTCAATTGGCGGCGATACGGCTGCCCATTACCGGTTCCGCGCAGGATGTCATGCGCTTCCTCGCACGGCCGCGGCTCGGCCTGCCGAAGGAGACGCTCTACGACCATCGCCGTCTGGGGGGGCAGGTCGCGGTCGACGTCTCCCTCGGTTTTCCGTTGATCGATGCATTGACCGTCGCGGAGATCGAGGTCGCGGCGGATGCCCAACTCAGCGCCTTTTCGCTGCAGGACGTTCTGGGCCACGTCGATCTCACGGACGCGACGGCGCGCGTGAAGTACGGCAATTCAGAGCTGAGTGTTGTGGGACAGGGCAAGCTCGACGGCAGCGCCGTCGACGTCACCTGGCGCGAGATGTTCGCGGCGAAGGCTCCCTTTCGGCGGCGGTACGACGTGAAGGGGACGATACCTGCGGGCCTCGTCGAGAAGGCCGGATTTCCCTCGATCGAACCCTACGTCGCGGGTCCGATCGGCACGACGCTGAGTTATCAGGTCGCGAGCAATGGGACGGGCGAAGTCGTCGGCCGCTTCGACATGAAGGCCGCGAAACTGTCAGTCGCCCCCCTGGCCTGGAGCAAGGAGGCCGGCACGGACGCACTCGCCACCACGACGCTTAAACTCGCCCCAGGTGGCAAGATCACCACGGCCGACTTCGAGGGCCGCGGCAGTGGTCTGCAGACCAAGGGGCAGGTGAGGTTCGGCAGCGACGGCAGCGTGCAGCAGATCAGTCTGCCGCAGGTCACGCTCGGTCAGACCGACGTGGCCGTCGACTGGCGCAGGAGCGCGGGCGGTGTCGACATCGCCATCAAGGGGCAGTCGCTCGAACTGCAGCGCGTTCGCGACATGCTGCACGCACGCGACGAGGTCGCGACACACGAGCCCAAGGGCGCAGCTTCGGTTTCGCGGCAGAGCACCCGGGCGACGATCCAGTTGCAGAACGTGCTGCTGAAACGAGGGTCGTTGGGCTACCTCAACGGCCGCCTTGAGATGACTGGCGATCGCCTCGCGTCCGCCGATCTGACGATGGGGGGCGGCAAGGGCTCGACTTTCCGGGTCACGCCGGCTGCACAGGGCCGCACGCTGTTCTTCTACGTGGCCGACTTCGGCCAGCTGCTCACCGAGGCAGGCTGGATCGATGGCCTGGTCAACGGCTACCTGCATATCGAAGGCAAGTTCAACGATACCTGGGCAAACCCTCCCCTGGAGGGCACGTTGAAGATGGGGCCTTTCCGGCTCCAGCGGATGACCGCGCGTCGCGACATTGGCACGCTTAATTCGGCGATCGACGGGTTGAGCAGCGCCGGCAACGCCCTGCAGCAGTTCGACAGCCTGAGCGCCAACCTGACGAAGACGGGGGATCTCATCCAGGTGCGCAACGGCCGCACCAGCGGTCAGTCGATCGGGCTGACCACGCAGGGCGTCATCGACCTCGGGCAGGATACTGCGCGGCTGAACGGTGTGGTGGTGCCGGCCTTCGCGCTGAACAATCTCCTGTCCAACGTGCCCTTGCTCGGGACCCTGCTGACCGGTGGCAAGGACGGCGGACTGTTCGCGGTTTCCTACCAGCTATATGGCCCGTTCGGCGACCTTAAGACGGACGTGAACATGATGTCGGCGATGGCGCCGGGGGCGCTGCGCGACCTGTTGACCTCGCCCGCCAATACCGGCGCGGCACCCGCCCAGCCTGGCGCATCGCCGGAGCCCCAGCGCGCGCCCTGACCGGCGCTAGACGGCGCGCACCAGCACGTGCCGTTTACGGCCGGCCGAGAGCTTCAGCGTTCCTTCGGAATCGAGGTCGGCTTCGCCCACCGTCGCGCTGTCGCTGGTGATCGGCTTGTCGTTCAGGCGCCCACCGCCGCCCTTGATGAGCTTGCGCGCCTCGTTGCGGCTCTCGGCGAGCCCGGCCTCGTGCATCAGTTCGAAGGCGGTGATGCCTGCCTTCAATCGGGCGAGCGGCAGTTCGACGGTCGGCAGCGTATCGGCCTTGGTGCCTTCCTCGAAGGTGCGGCGCGCCGTTTCGGCCGCACTCTCGGCCGCGTGCTTACCGTGCGCGAGCGAGGTGACCTCGGTGGCCAGGATCTTCTTGGCCTCGTTGATCTCCTGGCCCTGCAAAGCCTCGAGCCGGGCGACCTCCGTCAGCGGCAGGTCGGTGAAGAGCCTGAGGAACCGGCCGACATCGGCGTCCTCGGTATTGCGCCAGTACTGCCAGAACTCGTAGGGCGAGAGCCGTTCGGGATTGAGCCAGACGGCACCGGCCGCAGTCTTGCCCATCTTGGCGCCCGATGCGGTCGCCAGAAGGGGCGAGGTCAGCGCGAACAGTTCGGCGCCCTGCATGCGACGGCCGAGATCGGCGCCCATGACGATGTTGCCCCACTGGTCCGAACCGCCCATCTGGACAATGCAGTTGTGGCGCTTGTTGAGTTCCACGAAATCGTAGGACTGCAGGATCATGTAGTTGAATTCGAGAAACGACAGTGGCTGGTCGCGCTCAAGCCGCAGCTTCACCGAGTCCATGGTGAGCATGCGGTTGACCGAGAAGTGCCGGCCGACGTCGCGCAGCAGCGGGATGTAGAGGAGGCTGTCGAGCCAGTCGGCATTGTTGGCCATCACCGCGTCGGTCGCGCCGTCGCCGAAGGTGAGGTAATTGGCGAAGCTCTTCTTGATGCTCGCCATGTTGGAATCGATCTGTGCTGTGGTGAGCAGCTGGCGGGTCTCGTCGCGGCCCGATGGGTCGCCGACCTTGGTCGTGCCGCCGCCCATCAGAGCGATCGGCTTGTGGCCGCTCTTCTGCCACCAGCGCAGCAGCATGATCTGGAGCAGATGGCCGACATGCAGCGAATCGGCGGTGCAGTCGAAGCCGATATAGGCGGTGCGGACGCCGCTCGACAGCAGTTCGTCGAGGCGTGCGGTATCGCTGCACTGATGCACCATGCCGCGCTCGTGCACGATTTGCATGAAGTCCGACTTGAAGTCCGCCATCTCGCCGTCCGGCCGTTTGTTCCTGAAGGGCGGCGGGTGTAACACATTCCCGCCATGCCATCATCTCCCCTGCGGGCCCTCGGCCTGATGAGCGGCACCTCGCTCGACGGCATCGACGTGGCGCTCATCGAAACCGACGGCGAGCGCATTGCGGCCTTCGGTCCGAGCCTGACCGTTCCCTATGCCGACGACGTACGGCGCACCATTCGTGCGGTCTTCGGTGCCGAGCAACCGTCGGAAGCGACGCGTGCAGCCGAGGACGCGGTGACCGCTGCACACGTGGCGGCGGCACGCCGCTGGTCGAGCGAGCAGGGGGTGGACCTGTCGACCCTCGACCTCGTGGGCTTCCACGGCCAGACCATCACGCACCGCCCCGAGAGGCGCTTCACCTGGCAGATCGGCGACGGCGCGGTGCTCGCGCAGGCCCTGGGCGTGCGGGTCGTGAACGATCTGCGGGCCGCCGACGTGGCGGCGGGCGGGCAGGGTGCTCCCCTTGTGCCGGTCTATCATGCCGCCCTGGCGGCGGACCTGCCGCGGCCGCTCGCCGTCGTGAATGTCGGTGGCGTGGGCAACGTCACCTGGATCGGCGCCGACGGTAGGCTGCTCGCCTTCGATACAGGGCCGGGCAATGGGCCGATCGACGACTGGTGCGCGCGTCGCGCCGGGCAACGCTACGACAAGGATGGAGCGCTGGCGGCGGCGGGCAGGGTCGACCGCGGCAGGCTGGAGCGCTTCGCCGAGCACCGCTTCTTCGCGAAGGCCCCGCCCAAGTCGCTCGATCGCGGCGATTTCAACGACGCCTGGGTCGACGGCCTCAGCGTCGCCGACGGTGCCGCCACGCTGACGCAGGGCACGGCCCGCGCCATCGCCCTTGCCGCGCGGCACTTTCCGGCGCCGGTGGCGCAATGGGTGATCTGTGGCGGCGGCGCGCGCAACCCGACGCTGATGCGCGCCATCGCGGACGAGACACGGGCCAGGGTCTTTACCGCGGCGGATCTCGGTTGGGACGGCGATGCGCTGGAAGCGCAGGCTTTCGCCTTCCTCGCGGTGCGGTCGCTGAAAGGCCTGCCGCTGACGTTCCCCGGGACCACCGGCGCCCCCCGTCCGATGACGGGCGGGCGCCTCAGCGAGCCTTAGTCCAGAGAGCCCCGGTCAGGGCTCCTTGTTGCTGGTCGCTCGGCCGGGCGGGTTGAGCAGGCTCTGGGCGACATATTTGTCGACATCGACTGCGAGCCTGTCGAGCGCGTCGTGGAAGAAGTGGTTGGCGCCCTTGATGGTCCGCGACTCGACGGTGATGCCCTTCTGAAGGGAAAGGCGCGCCACGAGCTTCTGGATGTCGGCCTGCGGCACGACCTCGTCCTTTTCCGCGCCCACGATGAGACCGGACGAGGGGCAGGGGGCGAGGAAGGCGAAGTCGTAGGAGTTGGCGGGCGGCGCGACCGAGACGAAGCAATCGATCTCGGGGCGACGCATCAACAGCTGCATGCCGATCCAGGCGCCGAAGGAGTAGCCGGCGATCCAGCACGACTTGGCATTGGGGTTCATGCCCTGCAGCCAGTCGAGCGCGGCGGCGGCGTCGGACAACTCGCCCATGCCATTGTCGAAGCGTCCCTGGCTTCGACCCACGCCGCGCGTGTTGAAGCGCAGCACCGAGAAGCCGCGGTTCACGAACACGTGGAACAGCGAAAAGACCACCTTATGATTCATCGTCCCGCCATACTGCGGGTGCGGATGCAGGATCAGCGCGATGGGCGCGCGTTCTTCCTTGCTCTGGTGATAGCGACCCTCGAGACGACCCTCGGGGCCGGTAAACATCACGTCAGGCATCGAAACTCCGGTTCTTCACCTTATTCGACCCTCCGGTCGTAACCGATTCGGCGGCGGATTCGGGGGGATTCTTGATACTTGACCAACCTACTGGGATTATTTAAATCCGAGCTACGCAGTTGGTTTTGCCCAGAGCCCCAGTCTGGGGCGCTGGCATATCGTAGTAACGCTTTGGTTTTCAAGAACTTTAGGCGTTTCCGTAGCGAAGGACGGCCAAATTCGGCCGTGAGGAGGATGCTGTGAAGCTCAGCACCAAGGGACGTTACGCCGTCATGGCGATGGTCGATCTGGCACGCCATGCGCAAGTGAAGCCGGTTTCCCTGTCCGATATCGCGACCCGGCAGGAAATCTCCCTGTCCTATCTGGAGCAGCTTTTCGCCCGCCTGCGTCGCGCCGGACTGGTGAAGAGCGTGCGCGGTCCCGGCGGCGGTTACCGTCTCGCCAGGGGCTCCGCAGACACGCGGGTCTCCGAGATCATTCTCGCGGTCGACGAGCCGATCAGCGCCACCCGCTGCACTGAAATGGGCGCGACCGGTTGCCGTGCCGACCGCAGCAAGTGTCTGACCCACGATCTGTGGGAGGAACTCGGCAACCAGATCCATCTGTTCCTGAACTCGGTGACCTTGCTCGACGTGCTGGAGCGCAAGCTCGCGCCACGCCTGATCGAGGCCCCTCAGGTGGCGAACTCCGACACGATGGCTGCGGCCAGCTAGGCCGACCTGTCTTTCCGGACGACCCCCATGCCCGCGTTCGCCTATCTGGATCATAATGCCACCAGCCCCCTGAGGCCGGCGGCTTTCGACGCCATGGTCGAGGCCCTGCGCGTGGGCGGCAACCCTTCGTCGGTCCATGGGGCTGGCCGCAAGGCGCGGGCGATCGTCGACAAGGCGCGCCGTGAGGTCGCGTCTCTGGTGGGCGCCAGGACCGCTGAGGTGATATTCACCTCGGGCGGTACCGAAGCCAACAATCTAGGCCTGGCGGGGGCGGGGCGCCGGCGGGTGCTTGTGTCGGCCATCGAACATGACAGCGTGCGTCGCGTCGTTCCGCAGGCGGAAGTCCTGCCCGTCGACAGCGATGGCGTTCTCGACCTCGCGGCTCTGCAGCGCGCGCTCGCAGCGTCGGCCGAGCCGGCCCTGGTGTCGGTGATGTTGGTGAACAACGAAACCGGCGTATTGCAGCCGGTCTCCGAAGTCGTGCACCTGGCGCGGACCTCAGGGGCGTTGGTTCATTGCGATGCTGTCCAGGCAGCCGGGAAGGTGCCGGTCGACCTCCACGGGCTCGGCGTCGACTACCTCAGTCTTTCCGCCCACAAGATCGGTGGCCCTACGGGCGTCGGGGCGTTGTTGGTCCGTAGCGGTATGCCGTTCTCGCCCGATCGTCGGGGTGGGGGGCAGGAATCCAATCGACGTGCGGGGACCGAGAATGTCTCGGGTGTCGCGGGTTTCGGTGCAGCTGCCGCCGAGGCGGGTGTCTGCCTCGATGTGGCCGCGCTCCGCGACCGGCTCGAACTTTCTCTCGCCCAGATCGCGCCGGAAGCCAAAGTTTTCGGCGTAAAGGCGCCCAGGGTTTGCAATACGACCTGCATTTCGATGCCGGCTGTTCTCGCCGAGACCCAGGTCATGGCGCTCGATCTTGCCGGTGTCTGCATCAGCGCGGGGGCGGCCTGTTCGTCGGGCAAGGTGCAGCGCTCTTCCGTCCTGGAGGCGATGGGCGTGCCGGCGGCGGAAGCTTCCTGTGCGACCAGGATCAGCCTGGGCTGGAATACAAGGGACACCGAGATCGAACGCTTGATCACGGCATGGCAGAACCTATATATCCGAGTACGACAGTCGGATATTTCCCACAACGGTTCTAGGGCCAGGGCAGCGTAGGAGTAACGAGGGGTTAGCATGACAGCCATTACCCAAATCCGGCGCAACGACCAGCCGATCTACCTCGACTATCAGGCGACGACGCCGATGGATCCGAGGGTGCTCGAGGCGATGATGCCCTACTTTACCCACAAGTTCGGCAATTCGGGCTCGCGCAGCCACGCCTACGGCTGGGAAGCCGAGGAAGGCACCGAGAAGGCGCGCGGCCAGGTCGCGAAGCTGATCGGCGCCGACGAGAAGGAAGTGATCTTCACTTCCGGCGCCACCGAGTCGAACAACCTCGCGATCCGCGGCGTGGCTGAATTCTACAAGGACCGCAAGAACCACATCATCACGACGGTCACCGAGCACAAGTGCGTGCTCGATACCTGTCGCCATCTCGAGCAGCAGGGTTTCGAGGTGACCTATCTTCCGGTCCGCCAGGACGGTCTGCTGGACCTCGACGTGCTGCGCGCGGCGATCACGGAAAAGACGGTGCTCGTCTCGGTCATGGCCGTGAACAATGAGATCGGCGTCATCCAGCCGCTGGCCGAGATCGGCAAGATCTGCCGCGAGAAGAAGGTGTTCTTCCACACCGATGCGGCTCAGGCCGCCGGCAAGATCCCGCTCGACGTCGAGGCGCTCAACATCGACCTGATGAGCATCTCGGGCCACAAGATCTACGGGCCCAAGGGCATTGGCGCGCTGTATGTGCGTCGCAAGCCGCGCGTGCGTCTGGTGCCGATGATCGTCGGCGGCGGGCAGGAGCGTGGCTTCCGCTCCGGGACCCTGCCCACGCCGCTTTGCGTCGGTCTGGGCGAGGCCGCCGAGATCTGCATGAAGGAGATGGATGCCGAGGCCAAGCGGCTGAAGAAGCTGCAGGACCGCATGCTGAACGGGCTGCGCGCCAAGCTCACCGACATCGTCGTCAACGGCGATCTCGAGCAGCGCATCCCGGGTAACCTCAACATCAGCTTCGCGTATGTCGAAGGCGAGTCGCTGATGATGGGCATCAAGAACCTGGCGGTATCGTCCGGCTCCGCTTGCACGTCCGCCTCGCTGGAGCCCAGCTACGTGCTGCGCGCGCTCGGCGTGGAGGAGGAGATGGCCCACACGTCGCTGCGCATCGGCCTCGGCCGCTTCACGACAGAGCACGAGGTCGACACGGCGGTCGACGAGTTGGTGCGCCACGTCAACAAGCTGCGCGAGATGAGCCCGCTCTGGGAGATGGCCCAGGAAGGCATCGATATTAAGTCCATTGAGTGGGCCGCCCACTGAGGTTTCGTCTCCTGGGGCGCCGCAACGGAATTTGAGGAGAATGACATGGCTTACAGCGAGAAGCTGATCGATCACTACGAGAACCCGCGCAACATCGGCTCGTTCGACAAGACGGCCGAAGACGTCGGCACCGGCCTGGTCGGCGCCCCGGCCTGCGGCGACGTAATGAAGCTGCAGATCAAGGTAGGTGCCGACGGGCTGATCGAGGATGCGAAGTTCAAGACCTTCGGCTGCGGCTCGGCGATCGCCTCGAGCTCGCTCGTCACCGAGTGGGTGAAGGGCAAGACGATCGACGAGGCCGAGACGATCAAGAACACTGACATCGCGCGTCACCTGGCGCTGCCGCCGGTGAAGATCCACTGCTCGGTCCTCGCCGAGGACGCGATCAAGGCGGCGATTGCCGACTATCGCGCCAAGGCGACCAAGAAGGCCGAGTAGCTCATTTCGGAGCCCAGCGTATGACCACGACCAGCGAAACCACCAAGCCGGCGGCGCCTGCCGCGCCGCGGGTACGCCGCCCGCGCCCGCAGCTGATGACGGTGACGCCGCTCGCCGGCGAGCGCATCAAGGGCATGATCGAAGGCCGGGGCAAGCCAACGGCCGGCATCCGCATCGGCGTGCGGACGAAGGGCTGCTCGGGCCTCAGCTACACGCTGGAGTTCGCCGACAAGCAGGAGCCGATGGACGAGGTTATCGAGGCCGGGGGCATCAAGCTGCTGGTCGACCCGAAGGCGTCGCTGTTCCTGATCGGCACCGAGATGGACTACGAGGAAGAGAAGCTGAAGTCGGGCTTCGTGTTCAGGAACCCGAACGAGAAGGGCCGCTGCGGCTGCGGCGAATCCTTCCACGTCTGAAGACCATGGATCATTTCGCGCGGCTGGGGCTGCCGGCAGCGCTTGACCTCGACGCCGCCGCGCTGGACCGGGCCTACTTCGCCCTCCAACGGCAGTGGCATCCCGACCGGTTCGTATCCAAGCCGCCCGAGGATCGGGCGCGGGCCTCGGCCGAGGCCGCTTCGGTCAATGAAGCCTATCGCACGCTTAAGGATCCGCTGAGCCGCGCCTTCTACATGGCCGGGATGGCCGGCGTGGACCTGCCGGGCGACGGCAAGACGATCGACGATCCGGACCTGCTGATGGAAGCCATGGAAGCGCGCGAGGCACTGCACGACGCGGCCACGTCGGAAGCGGTGAACGGACTGGCGGCGCAGGCACGCGAGCACGTCCAGAAGGCGCTGGCGGGGCTGGGCAGTTTGTTCTTGGCAAACGACAAGGCCGCCATCAGAAAGGCGCTCCTCCGCCTGCGCTACCTCGATAAGTTCGCCGAGGAGGCTAGGGCACGACGTATGAACCTTGATCGGTCGCAGGCATGACCTTGCTGGAGATCCACGAGCCGGGCGAAACGCCCCTGCCGCATGCCGGCGAGGGCTCGCTGGCGGTCGGCATCGATCTCGGCACGACGAACTCCGTGGTCGCCGTCGCACGCGACGGCAAGCCGGCGGCGTTGCACGACGAGACGGGCAGGGCGCTCGTGCCGTCGGTCGTGGCCTATCCCGACGCGGGTGGTGTGCTCGTAGGAGACGAGGCACGCACATTGGTGACCAGCGAGCCGCGCAACGTCGTGGCCTCGATCAAGCGCCTGATGGGGCGCGGGGCCTCAGATCTCCATGCCGTGGCCGGCGTGCTGCCCTACGAAGTCGAGCCGGGCACCGGCGAAACCGACATGGTGAAGCTGCGCATCGGCGGCAAGGCGCGCTCGCCCGTCGAGATCTCCGCCGAAATCCTGAAGGCGCTGCGCGCCCGCGCCGAGGCCGCACTCGAGAAGCCCGTCGAGCGCGCCGTCATCACCGTGCCAGCCTATTTCGACGATGCCGCCCGCACCGCGACCCGCGACGCGGCGCGCGTGGCCGGCCTCGAAGTGCTGCGGCTGGTCAACGAGCCGACCGCCGCCGCTCTGGCCTATGGGCTCGATAAGGGTTCAGAGGGGCTCTATGCGGTCTACGATCTGGGGGGCGGCACCTTCGACTTCTCGCTGCTGCGGCTCGAGAAGGGCGTATTCCAGGTGCTTGCGACCGGCGGCGATACGGCCCTGGGTGGCGACGATTTCGACCGCGCCATTGCCGAGCGCATGCTGGCCGAGCGCAGGCGCGATGGTCTCGCCGACCAGTTGGACGAGACGGCCGTAAAGGCAGCTCTCGCCCTGGCACGCCACATGAAGGAGCAGCTCTCCGACCGCGACCAGACCTCGGGTCGGCTCGATATCGCGGGCACTCCGTCGTTCCATACGCTGACACTGGCCGAGTTCGACGCGATGGTGGAGGCCTCCGTTACGCGGACACTCGACATCTCGCGCAACGTACTGACCGATGCCGGCATGGTGGCTGGGGAGATCGAGGGCGTGGTGCTGGTCGGCGGCTCGACGCGCGTACCGCTGGTGCGGGCTAAGGTCGCCGGAATGATTGGCAAGCCGCCGCTGACGGACATCGACCCGGATGAGGTCGTGGCGCTGGGGGCGGCGCTGCAGGCCGAGGCTTTGACGGGCGGGGGCGATACGCTGCTGCTCGACGTCACGCCGTTGTCGCTCGGCCTCGAGACGATGGGCGGCATCGTCGAAAAGATCGTGCCGCGCAACACCCCCATCCCGGCGCAGCTCGCGCAGGATTTCACGACCTACCAGGACGGCCAGAGCGCGATGGCCATCCACGTCGTACAGGGCGAGCGCGAGATGGTCGCGGACTGTCGCAGTCTGGCGCGCTTCGAACTATCGGGTATTCCGCCGATGACGGCCGGTGCGGCCCGCATCCGCGTGAGCTTTGCCGTCGACGCCGATGGCCTGCTCACGGTTTCGGCCGAGGAGCGGACGACCGGCGTGGCGCAAAGGGTCGAGGTGAAACCGTCCTACGGCCTCAGCCACGAGGATATGGCCGACATGCTCTACGACAGCATGGACAATGCCGAGGCCGACATGAAC
Source organism: Reyranella sp. (assembly GCF_965279625.1). Classification (GTDB taxonomy): domain Bacteria; phylum Pseudomonadota; class Alphaproteobacteria; order Reyranellales; family Reyranellaceae; genus Reyranella. The sequence continues at coordinate 879,770 of NZ_OZ257251.1, read as the reverse complement.
CTTCGTCTGCTGACGGAGGCGAGGGTCGAGGCGCGGCGCGGTCTGCTGGCGCTGGACGCGGCACTTGCCAGGGACGGCAATCTTCTGTCGGCTGAGGAGCGCGCGGCGATCGACGCGGTGCGAGCCCGGCTGGAGACGACGATGAACGGCGAGAGCCGTGACGAGATCAATGCGGCGGCCGAGGCGCTCGAGACGCTGTCCAAGCCCTTCGCGGAGCGGCGGATGGACCGCGGCATCCGCGAGGCGCTGTCGGGCATGTCGATGGGCGATCTGGAAAGCCGGGTCGGCGAGTAGCGGAGCAAGAGAGCGAGAAATGCCTAAGATGACGTTTGTCCTGAGGGACGGGTCGCGCAAGGAAGTCGATGCGCCCTTGGGCCTTTCAGTGCTCGAGATCGCGCACCGCAACCACATCGATATCGAGGGTGCCTGCGAAGGTTCGCTCGCCTGTTCGACCTGCCATGTCGTCGTCGAGTCGAACTGGTTCGACAAGCTCGCGCCGGCGAGCGACGACGAGGAAGACATGCTCGACCTTGCGTTCGGTCTCACGCACACCTCGCGTCTGGGATGCCAGATCCGGATAACGGAGGCACTCGACGGGCTTGAAGTGAAGCTTCCGGCGGCGACCCGAAACATGATGGTCGACAAGTAGGAGAGGCCGATGGCCCGGAAGCTGCGCTGGACCGATGTCCAGGACATCGCGATCGAGCTCGAGGAGCGCCATCCCGACGTCGACAACGTGAACCTGCGCTTCACCGACCTGCATCGCTGGGTGATGGAGCTGCCGGATTTCGAGGACGATGCGGCGCGCTCCAACGAGAAGATCCTCGAAGCCATCCAGGCCGCCTGGATCGACGAGCGCGACTAGCTCGGAGCTCCTCGGACGCCGTAATTTGGCCGGAAATATGGGCGACACACGATGATCCGGGAGGGGTCCCCATGATTGCGACGAGAATGCGTCCTCTGCTGCTGCCGCTGGTGCTGGCAGCGGGACTGGGTGCTTGCGCGTCCAACGCCGTACAGCCCGGCATCGTGAGTTCGAGTGCGCCGGTCTACGGCAGCCCGTCGGGCGCGCCTTCGCCCGGAGCGCCTACACAAGTCGCCTACAGCACGCCGGTCGGCGGCCCTGGCCGCGTCGTTTCCATTCGCGAGGTCGGTTTGGCGGGCGCGGCTGGCGGCTCCGGTGGCGGCAATGGCGCCCTGATGGGCGGCATCATCGGCGGCGGCATCGGCGCCACGCTCGGCGCGATCACCAGCCAGACGGTGGGCGGCGGTCTCGTCGGCCTCCTGCTCGGCACTGTGGGCGGGGCCATCGCGGGCACAATCGCCGACGGGCAGCGCAGCGGCGGCCGTGGCATCGAGGTCACCGTCCAGCGCGACGACGGCCAGAGCGTGACGGTCGCGCAGCGCGATGACGGGGACGTTCAGCTCGGTGACCGCGTACAGATCGTGCAGGATGGCCGCGGCGCCGCACGGGTGGTGCGCGACACCTCGCGCAACCCGGATTGAGTCCCTCCCGTTCAATTCGATTGAGAATGCGAAAGGTGTCCTTCCAGATGTTCGGCAAATGGCGCGTCGGTCTTCTCGTTCCAGCCATCCTTGCGATCGGACTGAGTGCCTGTAATGGCACCAGCGGCGCGGTTCAGCCCGGCGTGGTCAACACCTCCTCACAGGGCTCGAGCTATCGCGGCGAGAACGGTCGAGTCGTTTCCATCCGCGAAGTGCCGGTGCGTGGCGGCCGCAGCTCGGGCGTGAGCGACGGCACCCTGGTTGGTGGCGGCCTGGGTGCGGCCGGCGGCGCGATCATCGGCGGTGCCACGACGAACTCAGTCGGCGGCGCGGTCGTGGGCGGTCTGCTCGGCGCGGTGGCGGGCGGCATCGCCGGTACGGCGATCGACCAGAACGCGACGCGGCGCGGCATCGAGGTCACCGTCCAGCGCGACGATGGACAGCGCGTTACCGTGGCCCAGTACGATGATGGCGACGTCCAGATGGGCGACCGCGTTCAGATCGTCTACGACCGCAATGGCGTGGCCAAGGTCGTCCGCGACAACGGCTACCGGCGCGACTAGCCCCGGCTGGCGGGAGCGCGGGGCGAGGCCTATATAGGCCCCGCCATGTCCCGCCATTCCTCCTTCAATTCACTTGGGATCGACAAGTCGCCCGCGGACACCCGCGTGGTCGTCGCCATGTCGGGCGGCGTCGATTCGTCGGTGACGGCGGCGCTCCTGAAGGAGCAGGGCTATGACGTCGTGGGCGTCACGCTCCAGCTTTACGATCATGGTGTCGCGGTGGGGAAATCGGGCGCCTGCTGCGCCGGTCAGGATATCCAGGACGCGCGCCTTGTGGCTGAGCGCCTGTCGATTCCGCACTACGTTCTCGACTATGAGAGCCGCTTCCGTGCCGAGGTGATGGAGTCCTTCGCCGACGCCTATGCGCGCGGGGAGACCCCCGTACCGTGCATCGCCTGCAATCGGACCGTGAAGTTCCGCGACCTGCTGCGGACCGCACGTGAACTCGGCGCCGAGGCCCTGGCGACCGGTCACTATGTCCGTCGCGTGATGGGCGAGGCGGGACCGGAGCTGCATCGCGGCGCCGACCCGGCGCGCGACCAGAGCTATTTCCTGTTCGGCACGACGCGCGATCAGCTCGACTTCCTGCGCTTCCCGCTGGGGGATCTGCCGAAGAGCGAGACGCGTGCATTGGCCGGGCGCTTCGACCTCGTGGTCGCCGACAAGCCCGACAGCCAGGACATCTGCTTCGTGCCGAACGGCAACTATGCGTCGGTCGTCCAGAAGCTGCGGCCGGAGGCCGTCGAACCGGGCGACATCGTCGACATGGAAGGCAACGTCGTCGGTCGCCACGAGGGTATCGTGCGCTACACGGTCGGCCAGCGTCGCGGCCTGGCGCTGGGCGGACGCGACGGCACCGAAAACGATCCGCTGTATGTCGTGCGCCTCGAGCCCGCGACCCGGCGCGTCGTCGTCGGCCCGCGCTCGGCGCTCGGCCGTGACGAGATTGCCCTGTATGACGTGAACTGGCTCGCCGGGGCCGTCGACGGTCCGCTGCCGGTGCAGGTTCGCGTGCGTTCCAGCCAGTCCTTGCGTCCCGCCGAGATCGAGCTGACGGAGGAGGGCGCCAGCGTGCGCTTCGCCGAGCCGGAAGTCGGCGTGTCGCCCGGACAGGCCTGCGTGGTCTACGACGCCGCGACAGGTAGTCGCGTGCTGGGCGGCGGCTTCATCCGACGTTCGACATGATCCTGTAACCGCCGCGTCACCCATTGCCCGGATAAGGCCGGGCATGACGAGCGACATCCCCCAGCGTCCCTTCTCGCGCCGCGATTCCCTTGCCGCGCTCCTTCTGGCTTTCTCGGCGGCAGCCCCATCCTCGGTGCGCGCGGACAGCTACCCCGCCAAGCCGGTCAAGCTGATCATCCCCTATCCGCCGGGCGGCGGCACCGACATCACCGGGCGCGCGATGGCGGCACGCCTGTCGGACGTGCTCGGCCAGACGGTGGTCATCGAGAACAAGCCGGGCGCCACGGGCATGATCGGCGCCGCGAGCGTCGCCAAGGCGCCGGCCGATGGCTACACGGTCCTGTTCGGCGCGGCGAGCGAGATGGCGATCAACGCCAGCCTGTTCAAGAACATGACCTACGACCCGCGCACCGACTTCGAGCCGGTGACGCTGGTGGCGACCTTCCCGTTGGTCTTCGTGGCACCGGCGACGACCTCGCAGTCGCTGCAGGAGCTGATCGAGATCGCGAAGGCTAAGCCCGACACCGTCAGCTACGGCTCCATCGGCAGCGGCAGCCCGCAGCATCTCGCGGCGGAGCTTCTGTCGAGCATGGCGAACGCCCGCTTCCTGCACATCCCCTACAAGGGCTCGGGCCCGCTGGTGCAGGATGCCGTGGGCGGGCACATCAACATGGCCGTGAGCAGCGTGCCGCCGGCGGTGCCGCTGGTCCGCTCGGCCAAGCTGCGTGCGCTCGCCGTGACCTCCGCGGTCCGGTCGGAAGCTCTCCCGGACGTGCCGACCATGGCCGAGCTGGGCTTTGCCGGATACGAGTTCAACACCTGGGTCGGTGTCGCCGTGCCGAAGGGCACCTCCAAGGAGATCGTCGACAGGCTGCGCGTCGGCCTGGTCGGCGCGCTCGCCGCCGCCGAGGTCCAGAGCGCCTTGCGCGACCAGGGCGCGGTGCCGGTCGGCTCGACGGCCGAACAGTTCCGCCAGTTCGTGCGCGACGAGGTGGCCAAGAGCGACCGCATCGTTTTGCAGGCAGGCATCCAGCCCGAATGACGATTCCCCGGGGACGGGCATGGTCTATCATGGTCTGATGAACGTTTCCCGGCCCCGTAGGGCGATCCTGATCGTGTGCGACGGCCTCGGTGCCGAATGGGTCAGCGAAGCCCACACACCGACCCTGGCGCGCCTGCTGGCCGGCCATCGCCGTGCCGACGATCATCGCGCGGTCTTTCCCTCGGTCACGCGCGTCTCCGCCGCCTCGATCGCGACGGGCTGCTTTCCCGGCCGCCACGGGCTCGAAGGCAACCAGATGGCGCTGGTCGAGGATGGCCGGATCACCGTGCACAATGTCGGCGCGCCCTCCTTCCGCGAGACCATGCGCCGCGTGACCGGCCGAACCCTGCGCGTGCCCACCCTGGCCGAGCGACTGGCCAAGTCGGGCGGCCAGATCGCCTATTCGAACGTCTCGCCCGGCGCGGCCTATTTTCTCGACCCCGATCATTTCGGCACGGTGCTGCATCGCGCCGGCTCGTTCGGCCCCGGCGGCGCCTCGCTGACCGGCGACGCCCATCTCGACGTGAGCCACGATCTCGACGGCGACATCGAGATGACGCGACGCTTCTGCGAGGAGGTCGTCCCGTCCGATGACTTCCGGCTGGCCATCCTGTGGCTCGCTAACCCTGATCTCACCCTGCACCACGATCCGCTGGGCTCGCCCGAGCATCTCCATGCGCTAGAGGTCACCGACCGGCTGGTGACGCAGGTCATCACGACGGTGGAAGCGCATGAGGACCGGTTCGATACATTGCTCGTGGTCGGGTCGGACCACGGCCACGAAACGATCGGCCGCTCCGTCCATATCGGCAACTGGCTCGCCGGAAACGGCCTCGAGGCCGAGATGAAGGAAGACCGCATCGGCGTCGCGTCGCAGGGCACGTCGGCGCTGATCTACGCGACCGGCGCGGCAAGGGCGGCTGTTGCCGACCTCCTGCCGAAGATGCGCGAGGAACCGTGGGCCGGCTCGATCCTGACGGGCGAGGCTCTGGCCGCGACCGGCCTGACGGCCGACGCGCTGGTGGCCGCCGTGGACACGACGCGTCACGACGAGAGCAACCCTTTCGGTGTCACCGGCACGCGCTGGCTGGTCGAAGACGGGGAGGGCACCCCGGAAATCGGCTGCGGCCATCATGGCGGCCTGGGTCCGGCCGAAACCCGCCCGTTCCTGACCTTGATCCATCCCGAGTTCGGCCGGGGCGAAGCCGGCCGCACGACCAGCCTCGTCGACATTGCGCCGACCATCCTGCGCTTTCTGGGAGAGGCAGTGGACGACATGGACGGCGCCCCGCTCAGCGCCTAGTTCTGTCGGCCGCAACGGGCCTACGCCCTGGACATCAGCGTCAGGCCGACCCGCGACCTGCACGTGATCGAGGTCAACAATCTGGGCTCGGCCAGGCTGTACATCCGCGGATGTCCAGAAGCTGGTCGCGGCGATCGAGCAGATGGAGTGTTAGGGAAGACCTTCGAGAACTGCTGCGGTCGTAGCACTACATCCTTGCCGTCATCGGCATTTTGCTGGCCGCCTGTTCACCGCGTGTCCGGCCCGCGGATCCAAACACCGATGTCGTCATCGTATCCATGGGCGAGGAGCCCACGGCGACCGAATGTGCCGGACGGTGCGGGAACCGGCTATCGAGCGACGTTCGAAAATGGTCGGATCGAGCGTATTCCGGTTCCCCCTCCGATCGCGATCAGTGCCGGCAGCCGGAGTGCCAGGCCTTAGCGGTACTTTTCTTGACAGATCGAGGCACGGCCGCATAAAAGCGCCCCACCCATGGCTGGGTAGCTCAGCTGGTTAGAGCACGGCACTCATAATGCCGGGGTCGGCGGTTCAAGTCCGCCCCCAGCTACCAACTCCTTCACCAACCGATTGAAAACATTACACAATCGGTTGGTGGGAGCGGGGAGTTCCCTGATCGGTGGGGGCTTTTCGGCGTTTGAAGCCCAGCAACGGCGCCGCGTGGCGGCTTAGTGCCGTTTTTCGACACGGCGAGCCACACCCAAAATCCAGAATCTCAAGTGTCGGCCAGAAGCCGGAAGCGTCGACCCTTCCTGCGTCCCTTTATTTTGAAATGATGTTCACCAGAGACGTACTCCCCAGCGGCAATCTCCACTGCCACATCAGGATGAGTCCTCAGGTAGAAGGCCTCGTCGAAACGCGCGCCCTTGGCCGGCGATCGTTGCTGAACGCTGTGCAGGAAATTCATTACCTTCTGGGCAACTTCATCCCACTTGGACGGCGACAAATCAAAATCGTGGTCGGTGTCTACAAATCTCACGGTTACAGCCGGCGAAAGTGCGTAGTTCTCCGTGATGTCAATTGCTCCGTAGGCATCCCGTGTCCCCTGGAAGATCAGCGTAGGCACCGTGATATGAGCCAGGTGGCTGAAGCGAAGCGACTCCAACACACTACTCGGATGTCGGAACGGGTAAGCAAAGCAAATGACCGCTTTAATCGGCCGACGCATGGCAAACAAAGACGCCACGCGACCGCCAGATGATCTTCCAATCAACACTTCCTGTCCTGCTTCCTCATTCGCTGGAACGATTTTCTCCAAGAGCGCGACTCGCTCCGATACATTGAGGCGCGAATGCGATTCCTCGCTCCGAACTCTTATCTCCTCTCTGCCAATCCACTTGGAGAACACCGGCTCAAGCCGCTGCCGAGCTGCATCCTCGACAGCCGTTCTTTTCAGAAACGAATCGCCTGAAAGGAAATAGGCAGGACCAAACATCAAACTGACACTCCCCACATGAACTCACAGGCTGGCGCGAACGGCGGTTCCAAAAGCGGCGTCGCCGCCTTGGGCACCGGTTGTCGCGGGAAGAGGCCGTGACTGCCTCGGCTTATCTGGTCTTCTCTTCAATCGACGTCCTCGGCAAAGGCAGCTGGCTCACACCGCTTCTCTGGACCTCCGGAACGCCGTGCGCGTGGGCCACTAAGCTCTGGAAAGTTAGCCAGCCGCCCTGATCCCGCGGAGTTCGCGGCACAGGAAGGTTTATATTGGACTCGCCATAGCGGTGGGAGCCACTTGCGGCAAAACCCTTGCGCCGCTATGCCCCTGGCTCCCCGGTGGGGAGCGGCCAGGTCTGTGATGTCCTCTTCTGCTACAAGGTCGCCCCCAGCTACCAATTCCGGCCCTCGCTTCTGCGCTTCTGGGGTGCGTTCGGGGGGCTTTCATTTGCGCATCACCTGCGCCAATTTGTGACCATGGCCACCGGACACACGCAGCAGACCGACGTCATCATCATAGGGGCGGGGCCGGTCGGCCTCTTTTCCGTCTTCGAGTGCGGCATGGTCCGCCTGAACTGCCATGTCGTCGATGTGCTCGACGATGCCGGTGGTCAGTGCACGGCGCTGTATCCCGAGAAGCCGATCTACGACATCCCGGGCTTTCCCCGCATCGAAGCGGCCGAGCTGATCGTCCGGCTGAAGGCCCAGGCGGCGGCTTTCCGGCCGGTCTATCACCTGGGCGAGCAGGTCCAGGCGCTGGAGCCGCTGACCGGCGGCTTCTGGCGCGTGACGACGTCCAAGGGCACCGTGCTTCAGGCCAAGGCGGTGATCATCGCCGCCGGCGTCGGCGCGTTCGGGCCCAACCGCCCGCCGTTGCCGGGCATCGAGGCCTTTGAGGGCAAGAGCGTCTTCTACTACGTCACCCAGCGCGAGACCTTCCGCGGCAAGCGTGTGGTGATCGCCGGCGGCGGCGACACGGCGGTCGACTGGGCGCTGTCGCTGGCCGAGATCGCGGCCCGCGTCTCGGTGATCCACCGCCGCGACCGGTTCCGGGCCGCACCCGACAGCGAGGCACGGCTCAAGGCGCTGGCGAAGGAGGGCAGGATCGACCTGGTCGTGCCGTACCAGCTCCACGGGCTCGAAGGCGAGAATGGCCAGCTCACGGCGGTAACGGTCTCCACTCTCGAAGGGGCAACGAAGCGCATCGAGGCCGACGTGCTGCTGCCGTTCTTCGGCCTCTCGATGTCGCTGGGGCCGATCGCGGACTGGGGACTGGCGCTCGAGCGCGGCCAGATCGAGGTCGATCCCGCGACCGCGGCGACGAGCAAGGCCGGGATCTTCGGCGTGGGCGACGTCGTCACCTATCCCGGCAAGCTGAAGCTGATCCTGACTGGCTTCGCAGAGGCGGCGATCGCCGCGCGCTCGGCCTACGCGCTCATCCATCCCCAGACGCCGCTGCACTTCGAGTATTCGACGACCTCGGGCGTGCCCGACGCTTAGGAACCCGCGTGGACGTCTTCTGTCCCGATTCGGAGCTCGGCTATCTCCGGAGCCGGACGCGGTTCGCGCCCGGAGAGAAGCTCCTGCTGGACGAGGCCTATCGTCTCGCGCACCTGCCTCTGATCGCACCGGATCATCCCGACGTGATCCCGTCGCGGGCCGGTGCAAGCTATCGCATGGGACGGCACGAACGGGCTTTCTCGCTGGTCCTGCCGGTCCCGCCGGATGAGCTGGAGAAATCTGCCGCGTATCAGGAGCTGGAAGGCGAACTCAGGCAGTCGCGCTTTGCGAACAAGATCGCCTGGGGCGTCCTGCCGAAGCGCCGCGGCAAACTCCATGCGACGATCTGCGGGTCTCTCTCGAAGGATGTGCCGTACCGCATTTCCAACGACGAGAGGGCCGCTCTCAGGCAGCTCGGTCCGTTGCGTGTCGAGGTGCGCGGCCTGTTCTCCGGCAACATCAACGTCGGCCGCCTCTATCTGCGTGTCTATCCAGAATGTCGGGCGGGCGCGAACTCGCTACGGCAGGTTCAACGGATCCTCGGCAGGCCGGAAACAGATCTCTATCTCGTAGGTCTCTACAATCTCACCGATCATCTCGAGGCTACCGAAGCGGAAGCGCTGCAGGATATCGTCGCGCGATGGTGGGACAGGCCGATCCTCACGCTCGACGTGAATTGCCTTTGGCATCTTGGATCGTCTGACGATCTCGTCCTGGACTCTTTCGTCGAGGAAGTGATTCCGCTCGATCAACTGTCGTTCTGCGCGACCGCGTAAGCCGGGACGGCCAGCAGACTGTTGAATGACGCCTTTCAGAGGCACCTGAGAGCAACATTGTTGCGTCAGCGCTCGCCGCGGCACAGGATTCAGGGGGGGTGCGACGTTCGTTTCATTTGTTTCGTTTATTTCGTTTATTTCGGTTATTTGCCATGACTCCGACTTTTCAACGGCCTGCTAGGCGGGCCTTCCGGCGCGCGCAGATCGCCTCCGTGCAAAGCGTTTGCGATACCAGATGACGACACCGGTGACGGAAAGAGCGGAGACGACGACCCCCATCACCGAGATGGCGATTCGGCCGGCCGTGCCGAGGATGCGGCCGGAATGCAGGGGAAACTGCGCCTGCACGAAGATGTCGGCGGCCGTCCCGGTCCACGGCACACGCTCGCCCACCACGGCACCCTTCGCGTCGAGGAACAGGCGTGTCGGATGCATCCCGGCCTCCGTGCGGTTCCGGCTCGTGTGGGAGAACTGCACGGTATGGATGCCCCAATTCGGCGCATAGTAGATTCCGGCAACCGGCGCCTGCCAGCCGCGGCGGTCGGCTTCGCGGCGCGCGATCTCCACGATGTTCGCGTAGCCGACCTGCGGTTCGATCGGATGTTTCCCGTCGCCGGGCATGTGCCCCTCGAACGGCGTCGGCGTCACAGTCGAGACCAGCTGAATCAGCGGGAAGAATATCTCGCGATGGAGATTGAGCGAAAAGCCGGTGAAGGCGACGCTGAAGAGCAGAGCCCAGGTGCACAGGCCGAAGGCACGGTGGATGTCGAAGTTGAGGCGCCAGGCGCTGGCGCCGCGCTTGATCTTCCAGGCCGGTGCCCACCGCCCGGCCCAGTCTTTCCAGCCGCGGGGATGTGGCCTTGCGCCGGCGGCGGCGCGGCGGCGCGCGGGCAGGGTCAGGTAGAAGCCAATGAAGCAATCGACCGTCCAGACGAAGGCCACGATGCCCATGAGCCAGATGCCCCATTCGTCGACGTCCCACATCTCCGGAAGATGGAGCGAGTAGTGCAGCTCGTAGAGGAACGAGACGAAGTTCTCGCGCGTGACCGGCCAGGGCGCGCCCCATTCCCTGCGGCCCAGCTCCGTGCCGGTCGCCGGATCGAGGAAGAGCTGGTTGAAGCCGAGCTCGTGGGGCCGGCCGCTGGCGCGATCGATGCGCGGCAGGATGCTGAGTGCCAGCGACTCGCCGGGCTCCAGGATCATGGGCACATAGGAGACGCGGATTCGCGGGTCGCGCTGCTCGGCAATCGCCGCCAGCTCGAGCGGCGGCAGGGCCGGGCCCGGGGTCCGGGTCCGGACGAGATGCGGGTTCAGTACGCCGTCCAGTTCGTGGTCCCACGAGATGACCGCACCGGTTAGCCCGGCCACGAACAGGAACGCCGCGAGGGCGAGGCCGAGCCAGCGATGTGCGAGGACGAAGGCGAACCGCATGCGGTCGCCTAGAAGTCGGCGGTGGCAGAGAGCCGGAAGGTGCGGGGCGAGCCCTGGATCGCATAGCCGTAATAGGCGGTACCCCAGTACTGCGCATCGAAAAGGTTCTCGACGTTGAAGCGCAGGGCGACCGGATGGCCGGTCGGGCTCCTGGCATTCTCGAACACGTAGCGCGCGCCGACGTCGATGCGCGTCCAGTCGGGAATCGTGCGGCGCGGGTAGTCGAGGTCGATGTACTGCGCGGCGGTGTAGATGATGCGCCCGTTCAGCGTGAGGCCCGGCGCGAACGGCAGGTCCCATTCGCCGCCGAGATTGATCTGCAGGCCCGGGCTGCCGAACGCCTGCCATCCATCGTTCGTGCCGCCCTGCGACTGGGTGATGATCGCCTCCAGCAACATTGCGCCACCGAGTAGCCGGACGCCGGGCACGGGCTCGCCGAACACGTTGAACTCGAGACCGCGGTTGCGCTGCTGGCCGGCGAGCGTGAGGGTGTTCGTTGCCGTGTCGGTGATGGTGCTGGGCTGTGCGATCTGGAAGGCGCTCACCGTCGTCGTGAGCTTGCCCCAGTCGATCTTCACGCCGACCTCGAACTGCGTCGACTTGAAGGGCGCGAAGGTTTCGCCGGCATTGGCGAAGCCCGCCGGCACGAGCTGACCGGGCTGCAGGCCCTGGATCCAGTTGCCGTAGACGGAGACGTTGCTCCACGGCTTGAAGACGAGCGCCACCGACGGTGAGAAGGCGCTCGCATCGTAGGTCGAGGTCTCCGCGCCCGAGACCGGGTCGTAGTTGGCCGTCTTCACGTTCTGCAGACGGCCTCCGGCGGTGATCTGGAGTCGCTTGTCCGCGACCGAGAGCGTGTCGGCAAAGGCGAAACCCGACAGCATCGTGAGGCCGGTCTTGTTGGCGCCGGGATTGGGCAGGTTCTGCTGCGCAATCAGGTTCGGCCGGTAGATGTTCGAGGTGAACGTCGTGCCGACCACCGAGCCGGCGCCCGATTCCTGCCGGAAGGCCATGGCCGAGAGGGCGAGCTCGTGGTCGATGGGGCCGGTCGGCACCTTCGCGCGGATGCCGGCCTCGCCGCTCCAGAAGCTGTTGTAGACGTCCTGCTTGAACGGGGTCTGCGTGATGTCGCCGTTGACGTTGGTCGCCACGGGATTGCCGCCGGAGAAGCTGCTCACCTTGTTATCATGGGCGCCGACAGCGGCGTAGGCGGTGATGCTCTCCGTCAGGTCGACCTCGCCGCGCAACACCGCGAACAGGTCCTTCTTGTCGGTGCTCGTCCAGGTCTGGCCGAAATTGGAGCCGTTCGACGGCGCACTCGGCATCGCCACACCGGCCGCCGGCTGCACGTAGGAGACGAGGCCGCCGATGATCTGGGACTGGAAGCCGAGATCGAGGGAGAGGCGGACATTGTCGCCGCGGAAGTCGAGGCCGAGCGAAGCCAGGCCGACCTGTTCGGTATTGCGTTCGATCGCGGTGTTGCCGGCGCGGAATACGCCGTTGAAGCGCGCGCCGAACTGCTGGTCGTCGCCCAGGCGCCGGCCGACATCGACATGGGCGCCGAACTGGCCGGAATAGGCATAGCCCGCCGTCACCTGGTTGAGCGGCTCGCTGCCAGCGCGCTTCGGGACCACGTTCACCGTGCCGCCGATCGCGCCGCCCGGGGCCATGCCGGTCAGCATGGCGCTCGGGCCTTTCAGGATTTCGACGCGCTCCGGCAACTCCGCGGCCACGGAGGCGACGGGCAGCATACCGTAGAGACCGTTGAACGAGGTATCGAGGCTGCCGACATAGAAGCCACGGATCCACATCGCCTCGTCGAGGCTGCCGCCCGATGGCCACACCGTGCGCACCGATGGATCGTCGATGAGCACGTCGCGCACCGTACGTGCCTGCTGGTTCTGCGCCTTCTGCGCGGTGTAGCTCGTCTGGTTGAAGGGCGTGTCCATCACGCCGCGATTGCCGAGCAGGCCGAGCTGCGCGCCGGTCGCCACCTGGCCGCCGGCATAGGGCGCCGGAATGTTGTCGATCAGGGCCTGGCTCGGCACCGGGAAGGCGCCCTGCACCTGCACCGGATCGAGTTGCAGAGCGCCCTGAGCGTTAGGCGTGCCGGGCTTTTGGAGCACGACCGTGTTGCCGCTCACCGAGTAGACGATGCCGCTGCCGCCGAGCAGGCGGCCGAGTGCGCCATCTGCGGTCAGCATGCCGCTGACGGCGGGCGACGACAGGCCCCGCAGCAGGTCGCCATGAGCGGAGACCTGCAGGCCGCTCGGGTGACCGAACTGCGCAAGCGCATCGGCCAGCGGCTGCGCGGGAATGTCGAAGTTGAAGACCCGGGGCGCCGCCGCGCGGGGTGACTGCGGGGGTGGGCTCTGCGCCAGGGCCGGCAGGCCGGCCGTGCCGAGTCCTGCTGCCAGTGCCAGTCCGATCGCCGTCTTCATCGAATGCATGCGCGTCGCTCCGCTCGAGGACCGCGCACGATGGCGACAGGCGACGCATCAACAGCCCCCGATCTCGACACGACGGCACACCGTCCTGTTTTCAGATTCTTCTGAAGAAAATCCTCAGTCGCCCGTGACGACGATCAGCCACGGCGAGATCTGGTGCAGCGACGCGCCCTGGGCTCGCGCCACGGCGCGCAGGGCACCCACCGGATCGGCCAGATTGTAGATGCCGGTGAGCGGCTCCGCGGCGAGCTTTCGGCCGTGCAGGACGACGACGCCCTCGAAGTAGGGACGCAGGGCGTCGATCACATCGCTCACCGGCTGGTTCTTCACGACGAGCTGTCCGGCTGTCCATGCCGCGACCAGGTCGCGCGGCGCCTGCCCGCGGCCGACGGCTCCCGTTTGCGTCACCTGCGCCCATTGTCCGGCGAGCAGGCGCTCCGTCCCCGCGACGTTCGCCGCCGTCACGTCGACGATGCCGTCGCGTACCGCCACCTCGACGGCGGCTGCGCCGAGCCTGACCTCGAAGGCGGTACCGACATCGCGTGCGACGACGCCGCGTGCCGCGACGGCGAATGGGCGCGCATCGTTCGCGACCTCGAAGAAGGCGGCGCCCTTCAGCAGCTTTACGCGGCGTTCGGCGCTCGAATAGTCGGCGACGATGGCGCTTTGCGGCGCCAGCACGACGTTGGTGCCGTCGGCGAGGTCGAGGCGGCGCTGTTCAGCGCTCGCGGTCATGTAGTCGGCCTCGAATCGAAGAAGCAGGGTGCTGCCCTGGAAGAAGAGCAGCAGGCAGGCCGCCGCCGCGAGGGCAGCCAGTCCGCCGGCAATCCTGCGGTGACGACGTTGCCGGCCGGCTTCGGCGGCGCGGCGCTGTCTCAGGAACTTGGCCCAACCCGGCTCGCTGGGCGGCACCGAGGTCGCGAGCAGCGATGCAGCCCGGTTGATCTCTGCCCAGTCGCGCGCGTTGTCGGCGCTCGCGCCGCGCCAGCGTTCGAAGGCAGCGCGCAGCGCACGGTCGTCCGGCCGCTCGGCAAGGGCGAGAAGCCACTTGCTGGCGGTATCGGGCATCGTGTCGTTGGCGGCTTCGCGTCTGTCGGCCATGCTTTCCTTGGGCGGCGCAGTTCCCACACTTCCTACACGACGGGCGAGGGGCAGAATTTCAGGGAAAGTTCGAATTCGCGGACCGATTACCGGTCGGGCGCCGCGCGCGCGAGGCGGGCACGGCAATGTTCGAGACCGTCGATCACCAGCGAATGGGCCAGTCCGATCGAGATTCCAAGATAGGCAGCGATCTCCTTCAGCGTCGCGCCGCCCATCCGGTGCATCTCCACGGCGACCCGCGTCCGCTCCGGCAGCTCGAGCAGGGCGGCCTGCAGGGCCTGCAGTTCGCTGCGGGCCACGACCTCCGCCTCGGGCGAAGGCCGGTCCTCGGCCACACCCTCGATCAGCGAAGCCGTACCCGCAACGACGTGGCGCTCCTCGCGGCCCTGCTTGCGGCGTCCATCGATCGCGAGGTTGCGGACGATCCGGTAGAGGTAGCTAAGAGGCTCATCGAGGAGCTGGCGCCGCGACACTGCGTCGAAACGCAGCCACGCTTCCTGCACCACGTCCTCCGCTTCGACGCGAGAGCCGACGATTCCGGTCGCGTACTCGATCAGCGAGCGTCGGTGCTCCGTGAACAGCGCGGTCGTAACTTCTGATGGCACGGTTGCATGATATCGCGAATGCGAACGGTTCGCAATTTGCGCGTCATCCAGTCTAGGCGGCTGCAGAGAGCTTGCGCAGGGCGGCCAGGCGGCGGGCGTAGGGCGGATCGTTCTCCGGGACCAGAGTGGGCGGCACGATGCTTTCGGCGAAGTGGCAGGCCACGACCTGGCCCTCGGCGCCGGCGCCGTCCTGCAGGGGACGAAGCAGGGGCTCCTCCTGGCGGCAGCGGTCCAGGGCATGGGCGCAGCGCGTGTGGAAACGGCAGCCCTTGGGCGGGTTGAGCGGGCTCGGCACGTCGCCAGCGAGGCGGATGCGGGCGCGCTGGGCGGTGGGATCGGGCACCGGCACGGCCGACAGCAGGGCCTGGGTGTAGGGATGGCGCGGCCGGGCGAACAGGCTGCGCTTGGGCGCCAGCTCGACGATCTTGCCGAGATACATGACGGCGACGCGGTCGGAGATGTGGCGCACGACGGCGAGATCGTGGGCGATGAAGATATAGGAGAGGCCGAACTTGCCCTTCAGGTCCTGCATCAGGTTGATGACCTGGGCCTGGATCGACACGTCGAGCGCCGAGACCGGCTCGTCGCAGACGATCAGCTTGGGCTGAGAGGCCAGCGCCCGGGCGATGCCGATGCGCTGGCGCTGGCCGCCGGAGAATTCGTGCGGATAGCGTAGCGCGTGCCAGGCCGAGAGGCCGACCTCGCCCAGCAGCTCGTCGATGCGCCGGCGCAGCGCCGCGCCCGAGGCCAGGCCGTGCAGGCGCAGCGGCTCCGCCAGCGTCTCGCCGACGGTGAGGCGCGGGTTCAGCGAGGCGTAGGGATCCTGGAAGATGATCTGCATGTCGCGGCGCAGGTCGCGCAGCGCGCCGCGGGACAGGCCACGCACGTCGCGGCCGGCGAAGCGGATCGTACCCTCGGTGGCCTCGATCAGGCGCAGCACGAGACGGCCGGTCGTCGACTTGCCGCACCCCGATTCGCCCACCAGCGCCAGCGTCTCGCCGGGCGCCACGTCGAAGGTGAGGCCGTCGACCGCGCGCACGGTGCCGACCGCGCTCTGGAAGACGATGCCGCGCTTCACCGGGAAGTGCTTGGTGAGGCCGGAGACGGAAAGGAGGGGCTCGGTGGTCATTCGGCGGCCTCGGCCAGGACGAGATCGAGCGGCGCCTTCCAGCAGGCGGCGCGGTGGCCGGGCGCGATTTCGCGCAAGGTCGGCTGCTCGGCGCGGCATTGCTCATCGGCGAGCGGACAGCGCGGGCTGAAACGGCAGCCGGGCGGCAGCGCGTAGGGATTGGGCACGACGCCCTCAATGGCGGTGAGGCGCTCGTCGCCGTCGCTGCCCAGCCGCGGGATCGAGCCCAGCAGGCCCAGCGTATAGGGATGCTGCGGGTCTGCGAACAGCAGGCCGACCGGCGCCTCCTCGACGATGCGGCCGGCGTACATGACGATCACGCGATGCGCGAGTTCGGCGACGACGCCGAGATCGTGGGTGATCAGCATGATCGCCGCCCCCGTGCGCTCGCGCAGGTCGCGCAGCAGGTCAAGGATCTGCGCCTGGATGGTGACGTCGAGCGCCGTCGTGGGTTCGTCGGCGATCAGCAGCTTCGGATCGCAGGCCAGCGCCATGGCGATCATCACGCGCTGGCGCATGCCGCCGGAGAGCTGATGCGGATACTCGTCGAGCCGCGTCTCGGGCGAGGGGATCTTGACTAGCTGCAGCATTTCCAACGCGCGGGCGCGCGCCCCGGCGGCACTGAGCGATCGGTGCAGCTGGACGGCCTCGATGATCTGACTGCCCACGGTCTGCACCGGGTTGAGGCTGGTCATCGGCTCCTGGAAGATCATGGCGATATCGTCGCCTCGGACGGCGCGCATGGCGCTTTCCGGCAGGTCGAGGAGATTGCGGCCTTCCAGTTTGATCTCGCCCGCGGTGATGCGGCCCGGCGGGTTGGGCACCAGCCGCATGATCGAGAGCGACGTCACCGACTTGCCGCAGCCCGATTCGCCCACGATCCCCAAGGTCTCGCCCGGCGCCAGCGAAAAGCTGATGCCATCGACGGCGGCGAACGAACTACCGCCGGAGCGGAACTCGGTGCGCAGGCCCTTCACCTCAAGGAGCGCACTCCTGTCCTCCCGAGGCTGCAGGTCGAGGGACCCTTCCTGTTGCGTCAAAGATCCCTCGCTTCGCTCGGGATGACAGGCTGCTTCATGGTCAGGTCACCGGCCGCGACTGCGGCAGGCGATCGCGCGTGCCGTAGACCGGGGGCGCGAGCTGGTCGGCGGTGCGGCCGGCCCAGTCGCGCTGGCTCACCGTTTCGAGTCGCTTGCGCTGGCCCTCCACGAGGCCCGCGGTCGCTGCCTGGACATCGACCGTCAGGACCTGGCCGTCCTTCACCACTTGCGTGCCGTCGACATACACGTGCCGGATGGCGCGGTCGCCTGCCGAGTAGATCAGGCTGCGCACAGGCTCGTGCGCTGGCTGCATGTAGGGATGACTCATGTCGACCAGCGAGAAGTCGGCCTTGCATCCCGGCGCCAGCCGGCCGAGATCGGGCCGGCGCAGCATTTTGGCGCCGCCGATCGTGGCCGCCTCGAAGGCGTGCCGCGTCGTGCCCATCTTGTAGTTCATGGTGATGGCGCGGGCGAGGTAGCAGACCAGCCGCATCTCATCGAGCATGTTGTGCGGAAAGGTGTCGGTGCCGATGCCGACCGTGATGCCGGCATCCATGTAGCGGCCGATCGAGTTCATCACCATGCCGCGCCGCGCGAAGACGGTCGGGCAGTGCGCCACCGAGGCGCCGGAATCGCGCAGCCGCTCGAAGTCGTTGGCGTGCGGGTAGTGGATTTGCGGATGGTCGTTCAGGAAGATGCCATGGCCGATGATGAGGTCGGGCCCGAGCACGCCGATCGAGTCGAGCCATTCGATGGGCGTCTTGCCATGGCGATGGACCATCTCGTGGAACTCGACGACGGCCTGGCACGCATGGGTCTGCATCGCCAGGCCGCGACGCCGGGCCTCCTGCAGCGCTTCCTTGAAGAAGCCCTCGCGGCAGGTGTCGATCTGCGCCGGGCCGACCATGCCGGAGATCCGGCCGCTGGGATGCTTCGCGGCTTCGTCGAGCGTCGCCATCGAGGCTTCGAAGGCCTTCTCGCCGGCCTTCTCGTCCCAGGCATATTCGACCGTGTGGCCGTTCTTCGTGTACCAGACGCCCTGGCGCATCATCGGGCACAAGACGGCGCGGATGCCCGTGGAGGCGAGATCGTCTGCCCAACCTTCGCGGGCCATCGACAGGTCGGTGATGGTCGTCACGCCGCTCTTCAGCAGCTCCGAGACCGCGACCTTGGAGGAGGGGCCTGCATCCTCGGGATTGAGGCCGAACACCGTCAGGTATTCGTAGAGCGAGCTCTGGCCGAGCTTGTCGCTGCCATACTCCTCGGTGAGGCCCTTGTTGGCGGGCTCGGAGAAGGGATGGCTGTGGACGTTGACGAGGCCGGGGATGGCCATCATCCCCTTGCCCTCGATGGTCGTATCGACCGGGCCCGTGTAGCCCGGTCCGACATGGGCGATCTCGTTGCCCTTGAACACGAGATCGGCGTTCTCGAGATAGACGTGTCGCCCCTCGGCCTCGTCCCACGCAACGACGTGGTCGAGGCCGGCGATCTTGGTCGTCTTCATAAGCGCTTCGCTCCGATTGCTTGCTGTCTGCCGGCTATTTGTAGGCGAGGCCCAGGCCCTTGTAGAGGCCGCAGCCATAGTTGCCGTGGGCCTTGATGGGCTTCAGCTTGGAGCCCGCCACGACGAACAGCGGCTCATGGAACAGCGGGATCCACACGAACGCGTCGTGCACCTTCTGCTGCACCGCCTGATAGGCCGTCGCCCGCGTCGACTCATCGAGTGCGGTCGAACCCTTGTCGAGCAACTCGTCGGTTTCCTTGTCCTTCCAGTTCATGCGGTTCGGGGTCGGCGCATTGGTCGACCGGAAGTAGAGGTTGAGCGCGTCGCCGGCGCTGACATAGGGGAAGCTCATGCCGAAGGCGTCGAACTCCTGCGTGGCGAGCTTGCCCCAGGCGACCGTCGCGTCGAACAGCTGGATCTGCAGGTCGACGCCGACCTTGCGCAGGTCGCCCTGCACGGCCTCGGCGATCTCCTTGAAGGCGCCCGAGATGCCGTAGATCACCGGCGCCAGCTTCTTGCCGTCCTTGTAGCGGAAGCCGTCGGGGCCCTTCTTCCAGCCTGCCTCGTCGAGCAGCCTGTCGGCCTCCTTGATGTTTTCTCCATAGGCCGCCTTGTTCAGCTTGCCGTTGAAGTCGAGGACGTTGGGCATCAGCATCGTCGAGGCGGGGTCGGCGAAGCCGAAGGTCACGGCCTCGGTGATCGCCTTCTGGTCGACGGCGAGGTTCATCGCCTGGCGCACGCGCACGTCGTTCACCAGTTCCTTGTCGACCTTGAAGCCGATGAAGTAGGTCCAGAAGAAGTTCTCGGCCTTGGTCACCGAGAGGTTCTTGTTGGCCTGCAGCTCCTTGATCGACCAGTAGGGCACGTACTGGCTGGCATCGGCCTGGCCGGCCTGCAGCGCGGTGACGCGGGTATTCTCCTCGGGCACCACCTTCCAGATCACCTTGTCGACCTGCGCCTCGGTGTAGTCATAGATCGGCGGACCCCAGTTGTAGCCCTTGTGCTTGGTCAGCACCGTCGAGTCGCGCGGCGTCCAGCTCTCGAAGCAGTAGGGGCCGGTGCCGTCGAAGCCCTTGACGCCGAAGTCGGCGCCGAGCTGCTTGGCCTGGTCGACGTTCAGCACCGTGTGGAAGTACTGCGTCATCTGGTAGAGCAGCTCGGAGAACGGCTTCTTGAGCTTGTATTCGACGGTGACATCGTCTGGTGCCGTGACCTTGTCGACGTCGCCCATGCGCCACTTCACGAGACCTTTGGTCTCGGGATCGAGCCAGCGCTCGTAGGTGGCGACGACGTCCTTGGCCGTCATCTTCTTGCCGCTGCAGAAGGTCACGTCGTCGCGCAGCTTGAAGGTGTAGGTGAGGCCGTCGGGCGAGACCGTCCAGCTCTTGGCGAGGCCCGGCTTCAACGTCTTCATGTCGAAGTCGAGGTTCACCATCGTGTCGCCCATCATGTAGATGACTTCGGCGCCCGAGCGAGAGGTCGACTTGTGCGGATCGTAGCGGTCGGTGTCGATCTCGCGCACGATCGTCACGTTCTTCTGCGCCATCGCCGGCGCCGCGGCGCCCGCCACGGCAACCGCCGCCAGCGCCGTCACTGTCAATTTTCTCATGCCCACACCTCCTGTTGTTCCGACTTTATTGCCTCAACTTTGGATCGAGAGCGTCGCGCAGCGCGTCGCCCAGGACATTGAATGCAAGCACCACGAGGAAGATCGCCGCGCAGGGGATTGTCGAGACCTGCGGGGCGATCGACAGGAACTTACGGCCGTCAGCGGCCATGCTGCCCAGTTCGGCGGTCGGCGGCTGCGCACCGAGGCCGAGGAACGACAGCGCCGCCCCCAGCAGGATCGCCTGGCCGAGCTGCAAGGTCATGTAGATCAGGATGGTCGGCCAGCAGTTGAGGGCGAGGTAGCGCCAGATGAGAGCGCCGTCGCCCAGTCCCACGGCGCGGCCGGCCTCCATGTATTCCTGCTGCATGATCGACTGCGCGGCGCCGCGGGCGATGCGGGCGATCGACGGAACCGAGGCGATGCTGAGCGCGACGACCAGCGAGAAGAGACCTGTGCCCAGCACGGCCGCGATGGCGAGACCGAACAGGATCGACGGGAAGGAAAGCAGGACGTCGATGAAACGCATCAGCGGCTGGTCGAGGCGCTTGAAATAGGCGGCGCATAGGCCAATCAGTGCGCCCAGCCCGCCACCGACCACGACCGCGATGATGCCGATTCCCAGGGTGGCGCGCAGGCCGAACAGGATTCGACTGAGCATGTCGCGGCCCTGGTTGTCGGCGCCCAGCAGGAAATCCGGGCAGCGCGCGCCGCCGATCGGGCAGAGGCGCAGCCGCATGTTGGACGCATAGGGATCGAAGGGTGCGATCCAGGGGGCGAGGATCGCCGCGCCGACGATGACGATGAGAAAGAGCGCGGCGATGGCCGCCGGCGGATCGCGCAGGATGCGCCGCCACACGGCGTTCTTGCGCCGGATCGCGGCGATGGCGCGCTGGTCGGCCTGGCTCTGCAGGGGAAGGGCGGTGTCGGTCATCCGCGGGCGATCCGGGGGTCGAGATAGGCGTAGAGCACGTCGACCAGCAGGTTGATCGCCATGAAGCCGACGGCGAGGATCAGGATCGCGCCCTGTGCCAGCGGGAAGTCGCTCGAGGTGATGGCGCCCACCGCCATGCGGCCGACGCCGGGCCAGGCGAACATCGTCTCGGTGACGATCGAACCGCCCAGCAGGAAGCCGATCTGCAGGCCCACCAGCGTGATCACGGGGATCATCGCGTTGCGCAGCGCGTGGCGGATGGTGACGCGCCAGTCCGAGGCGCCCTTGGCGCGGGCGGTGCGTACATAATCGGCGCCCAGTGTCTCCAGCAGGGACGTCCGGGTCATGCGCGCGACCGGACCGACGAAGACGGCGCCCAGGGTCACGGCCGGGAGGATGATGCTCAGGAAGCCGTCGGCGGTCCAGATCGGGCCGTTGCGCCCCTGGAACGGCAACAGGCCTGCCCCGCCGACATACTGGATCAGCAGCAGGCCGACCCAGAAGATCGGCACCGAAACGCCCATGACCGAGAGCGCCATGATGGCGCGGTCGATCACCGTGCCGCGCCGGCGGGCGGCGAGGGTGCCCAGCGTGATGCCGAGCGGCACGGCCCAGATCAGGCAGGCCAGCATCAGCTCGACGGTCGGCCAGAGGGTGAGGGCGATCTCGTCGACGACGGCGCGGTTGGAGATCATGGAGCGGCCGAGGTCGAGCTGGAAGACGCGGCCCAGATAGCGCCCGAATTGGACCCAGAGCGGCTGGTTGAGACCGAGGTCGTTGCGAATGGCGTCGACTTCAGCCTTGGTCGCGGTCGGGCCCGCCACGACGGTTGCCGGATCCGTGGGCACGACCTGCAGCAGCAGGAAGCCGATGAGCAGCACCCCCAGCAGGACGGGAAGCGAAATCATCAATCGATGAGCGATATGCCGTGCCATTTATTTCGACACCTGCCCCTCTTCGGGTATGAACACTGGCCGACGCCGCGACGCTCGACAAGCGCCCGACGAGTGGCATGATCGCTGCAACCTCATACCCGGGGCGTTGCAAGAACCGCGCCGAGGAGTGTCGACGATGTCTAAACTGAATGAGCAGGCAAAGGGCGTGTACATCATCGCCGCCACGCCCTTCACGGACGAGGGCGCGGTCGACCTCCAGAGCGTCGATAGCTTGACCGATTTTTATTTGGGCTGCGGCGTACATGGTTTCACCCTGCTCGGGATGATGGGCGAGGCGCACAAGCTGACCGCCGACGAATCCATCTCCGTGGTCAATCGCGTGATCGGCCGGGCGCAAGGACGGCAGGTGATCGTGGGCGTGAGCCATGCCGGGCTCGAGAACGTGCGGCGCCTCTCGCATGAGGCGATGATGGCCGGCGCGTCGGGCGTGATGGTGGCGCCGTCGCCGGGACTGAAGGGCGACGAGGGCCTCTACAACTATTATGCGCAGGTCTTCCAGGCGCTCGGGCCCGAAATTCCTGTCGTCTATCAAGACTACCCGCAGACCACCGGGGTCTACATGCCGGTCAATGTGTTCGAGCGCCTGGTCGACGATTTCCCGCAACTCGTCATGCTGAAGCACGAGGACGCGCCGGGCCTCGCCAAGCTGACGAAGGTTCGCGAAGGCGAGAACAAGCCCGGCCGTCGCCGCGTGTCGATCCTGGTCGGCAATGGCGGCCTCTATTATCCGCAGGAGATGCGCCGCGGCGCCGACGGCGCCATGACCGGCTTTGCCTGGCCCGAGATGCTGGTGCAGGTCTATGACCTCTTCGCTCAGGGCAGGGGCGAGGAGGCGGAGGACCTGTTCGACATCTACCTGCCGCTGGTACGCCACGAGGTGCAGCCGGCGATCGGCTTGGCATTGCGCAAGGAAGTGCTGTTCCGGCGCGGCGCCATCAAGAGCCCGAAGCAGCGTGCGCCCGGATCGGCGCTGACGGTGGCGGACAAGACGGAGCTCGACGGGATGATTGCGCGCCTCGAACGGCGTCTGGCGGCCGCGGGCCGTCTCGCCAAGGCGGCGGAGTAGGGACATGGCTGAGTATGATTTGATCGTTCGCAACGCCCGCATCGTCACTGCCGAGCGGCAGACGGAGGGAGACATCGCCGTGAAGGGCGGTCAGGTCGTCGAGATCGGGCCCGGCATCAAGGGAGAGGGCACGCGCGAGATCGATGCCGGCGGCAAGTTCGTCCTGCCGGGCGGCGTCGACAGCCACTGCCACATCGAGCAGAAGTCGGGCATGGGCGTGATGTGCGCCGACGATTTCTATACCGGCACCGTCTCCGCCGCGTTCGGCGGCACGACGACGGTCATTCCCTTCGCCGCCCAGCATCGCGGTATGTCGCTGCGGCAGGTGGTCAACGAGTATCACGAGGCGGCGACTCCGAAGGCGGTGATCGACTATGCCTTCCACCTGATCGTCACCGATCCGACGCCGCAGGCGCTGGGCCAGGAGCTGCCGGCCCTGATCAAGGACGGCTACACCTCGTTCAAGATCTACATGACCTACGATGCGATGAAGGTCAGCGACTACCAGATCCTCGACATCCTCTCCGTGGCACGTCGCGACGGCGCGCTGGTCATGGTGCATGCCGAGAACCACGACATGATCCAGTGGCTGGCGCATCATCTCGTCGACCAGGGCCATGGCGCGACGAAGTTCCACGCCATCGCCCATGCGCGCCTGGCCGAGGCCGAGGCGACCAACCGCGCGATCTCGCTCGCGCGTCTGGTCGATGCGCCGCTGCTGCTGGTCCACATGTCGGAGATCGAAGCGATCGAGACGCTGCGCCAGGCGCAGAAGAAGGGCCTGAAGATCTTCGGCGAGACCTGCCCGCAATACATCGCGCTGACCGCCGATGACATGGACAAGCCCGGCGTCGAAGGCGCCATGTGGTGCTGCAGCCCGCCGCCACGCGATTCGGCGGCGCAGGAGGCGGTGTGGGCGGCGCTGAAGGACGGCACGTTCCAGACCTTCTCGTCCGACCATGCGCCGTACCAGTTCAATGCCGGCGGCAAGATCCCCAAGGGCGACAAGACGACCTTCAAGGAGATGGCGAACGGCGTGCCCGGGATCGAGATCCGGCTGCCGATGCTGTTCTCGGAAGGCGTCCAGAAGGGCCGCATCACCCTGCAGCAGTTCGTGGCGCTGACCTCGGCGAACCACGCCAAGCTCTACGGCCTCTATCCGAAGAAGGGCACGATTGCCGTCGGCTCCGATGCCGACTTCGCTATCTGGGATGCCGACAAGGACGTGACGGTCACGTGGAAGGACCTGCACGACAATGTCGGCTACACGCCCTACGAGGGCCGCCAGATCAAGGGCTGGCCGATCACCGTGGTGAGTCGCGGGCGTGTGGTCGTCGAGGACGGCAAGCTGAACGCCGAGCGCGGCTCGGGTCAGTTCCTGCCCTGCGCCTCGCCCGATTCATCCAAGCCGATCGGGCAGAGTGCCCCTGAGTTGCAGGCCATGTCGCGCTTCGGCCTGAAGCCGCTGTTCTAGTCTCACTGTCGTCCTGAGCGAAGCGAAGGACCTGACAGGAGTTAAACCGTATCTATACGAAGCGAGAGATCCTTCGCTTTGCTCAGGATGACAGAAAGGAAGTTAACCGTGTCCCGTCGTCTGAAAGTCTCGTCCGCCCAGCTCGGGCCGATCCATCTCGCCGACAGCCGGGCGAGTGTGGTCAAGCGCATGATCGAGATGTTGAAGGAGGCCGACAGCCGCGGCTCCAAGTTCATCGTGTTCCCGGAACTCGCGCTCACGACCTTCTTCCCGCGCTACTGGATGGAAGATCCCAACGAGGTCGAGAAGTATTTCGAGAGCCAGATGCCGAGTCCGGACACGCTGCCGCTGTTCGAACTGGCCCGCGAGAAGGGCATCGGCTTTTACCTCGGCTACGCCGAGCGGACCGAGGAAGAGGGATCGACGCATCATTTCAACACGTCGATCCTGGTGGGACCCGACGGCCGCTTGATCGGCAAGTACCGCAAGGTCCATCTGCCGGGCCATGACGAACACCGGCCGACGGTGCCGTACCAGCATCTCGAGAAGAAGTATTTCGAGGTCGGCAATCTGGGCTTCAATGTCTGGAAGATGTTCAAGGACGAGGTGATCGTCGGCCAGTGCATCTGCAACGACCGTCGCTGGCCCGAGACGTTCCGCGTCATGGCGCTGAAGGGCGCCGAGATGGTGGTGCTGGGCTACAACACGCCCAGCGACAACGTCTACGCGCCGCATGAGCCGCCGTACCTGCGGGTCTTCCACCACATGCTGTCGCTGCAGGCGGCTGCCTATCAGAACGGCATCTGGGTCGTGGCAACGGCCAAGGCCGGCAAGGAAGACGGGTTCTGGCTGCACGGTGGCTCGGTGATCGTGGCGCCGACCGGCGAGATCGTGGCCAAGGGCACGACCGAGGACGACGAGGTCATCTCCTACGATTGCGATCTCGGCCTCGGGGAATACATCCGCAACACCACGTTCAATTTCGCCAAGCACCGCCGCCCGGAGCATTACAAGCTCATCAGCGAGCGCACCGGCGTGAAGCTCGAACCGTCGAACTGAGGGCCCCAGAAATGCAATACGCTTCCGACGACCTGACACCGCACGAGCGCTACAAGGTCCTGACCGCCTTCGTTCTTCCGCGGCCGATCGCCTGGGTGACGACGCTGGGACCGACCGGCGTGGTCAACGCGGCGCCCTTCAGCTTCTTCAACGTCTTCGCCGAAGATCCGCCTCTCTGCATGTTCGCGATCAACAAGCGGCCGGACGGGCGCCTCAAGGACACCTGGACGAACATCCAGCGGACGGGCGAGTTCGTGATCAACCTCACCGACGAGCCGCTGGCGCTCAAGATGCACGAATCGAGTGGCGACTTTCCGCCGAATGTCGGCGAACCCGACTATCTTGGCCTCAAGCTCGCGCCCTCGGTCGACATCAAGACGCCCCGTCTCGCCGAGGCGCCGTGGGCGATGGAGTGCAAGACCTGGCAGGTCATCAACGTGAAGGACGACCGCCAGCTCGTGATCGGCGAGGGGCTTCGTTTCCACATCCGCGACGAGCTGTGGGACGACAAGGCCAAGCGCGTCCACATGGACAAGTATCATCCGGTGGGCCGCATGTTCGCCGACCGTTACTGCCGGACCAACGATCGCATGGACTTCCCGGCGGCGCCGGTCGTGAAGGCAGCCGCCGAGTGACGGGCCGTGCCCGTCATCCCGAGCATTTGCGAGGGATCTTCGGGCTCCGGAAAGATCCCTGGCTTACGCTCGGGATGACAATTACGCCCAGTTCAGCCGGGAGCGCCCGATCGCCATCGAGACGGCGGCCTGGCTGGGCTCGACCACGGGCAGGCCGACGTGGCGCTGCAGACGGTCGCGGTAGCGCGCCATGCCGGCGCAGCCCATCACCAGAACGTCGGCGCCATCCTCGTCGCGCAGCTCGGCGGCGACTTCGGCCATGCGGCTGAAGGTGCGCGCCTCGTCGGCGAGTTCGACGACGCCCAAGCCGATCGCACGGTCGCCGGCCATGCGGTCGTTCAGGCCCATCTGGCCGACATAACGCAGGTGGCGGGGGATCGACTTCCTCAGGATGGAGATCACGCCGAAACGCTGGCCGAGGGTGAGGGCGGTCAGGATGCCGCATTCGGCAATGCCGAGCACCGGCTTGGTCGTGAGTTCGCGCGCGGCATGCAGGCCGGGATCGGAATAGCAGGCGATGACGAAGGCCGAGCAGTCGTTGTCGCGCTGCTTCACCATCGCGCCGATCAGCGGCACGACCTGTTCGACATGGCCCTGGTTCTCGATACCGGGCGGTCCGTCCTTCAGCGTGACGCATTCGATGGCCGGGCCGCCCTGCATGCGCAGCGGTTCCATGGCGGCGTCGATACCGCGGGTGACGGCGTCAGTGGAGTTGGGATTGATGACGAGGATTCGGTCGGACATGGGCCGCAGGATGGCCTCTAAATTGCTATTGAACAACGCCTGATCTAACGTTGCTGCTTGGGGATTTCATGGGAAGGGAACTGACGAAATGATGCACCGTCGCTTTGCAGCGCTGGCCGTTGCGGCACTGATGTGCGTGAGCCCGGCGCTCGCCCAGGACAAGAAGCCGCCGTTGCGCACCGGTGTCGACGGCACATTTGCCCCGCACGCGATGCCGAAGCTGGGCGGCGGCGTCGAGGGCTTCCAGATCGACGTCTTCACCGAAGCGGCCAAGCGCATGAAGCGCGACATCACGATCGATGCCGTGAGCTTCTCGACCTTGATCCCCGGCATGCAGTCTGGCCGCTACGACTTCATTGCGGCGCCGACGACGGTGACCAAGGAGCGCGCCGAAAACATGCTGTTCACCGCCGGCTATCTGTGGACCGCGTTCCAGTTCGGCATCAAGAAGGGCAGCGCACCGATCAAGAGCTGGGCCGATCTCAAGGGCAAGGCCGTGGCGGTCAACAAGGGCACGCCCTACGAGACGCTCGCCAAGAAGATGGGTGAGGAGCACGGCTTCACCGTGCAGGTCTACGACACGCAGCCCGATGCCACGCAGGCGGTGCTCTCCGGCCGCGCCTACGCGACGCTGGGCGGCAACACGACCATCGTCTATGCCGCGTCCAAGAACCCGCAGTTCATCGCCGACCTCGAACTCGCCGAAACGCGTGCCCATTGGGCTGCGCCCGTGCCGAAGGACAAGCCCGAGCTTCGTGCCGAGCTGCAGGATGCGCTCGACTGCATGAAGAAGGACGGCACGATGGCGAAGTTCTATGAAAAGTGGTTCAACAAGAAGCCGGCGGCCGACGATCTGGCCGTCGTGGTCACGCCGGGCTACGGCGTGCCGGGCATGCCCGGATATGACCCGACGCCGCACGAATTGAAGTGTAACTGAACCCTTCTCGTCGTCCCGAGGGGAGAGCAGCGGAGGAGAGTGGCCTCCGCTGCCGGCCTTCGATCGAGGCGACAGACCGATGTCATGACAGCCAACCCAATCGTAGATGCGCGCGCGATCCATAAGCATTTCGGCACCCTTCATGTCCTGAAGGGGGTCGATCTGAAGGTGGCGGAGCGTGAGCTGGTTTTCGTCATCGGGCCATCGGGCTCGGGCAAGTCGACCCTGCTGCGCTGCCTCAACCGGCTGGAGGAACCTTCCTCCGGCTCGATCGTGGTTGACGGCATCGACATGCTCGACCCGAAGACCGACATCAACCATGCCCGCCGCCGCATCGGCATGGTGTTCCAGTCGTTCAATCTCTACCCGCACATGACGGCGCTGGGGAATGTGATGCTGGCGCTGCGCAAGGTGGCCGGCAAGGGGCGCGCCGAGGCCGAGGCGCTGGCGCGGGCGGCGCTCGAACGCGTGGGCCTTGCCGAGCGTGCAGACCACACGCCGGGCCAGCTTTCCGGCGGCCAGCAGCAGCGCGTCGCCATCGCCCGTTCGATCGCGCTGGAGCCGCGCGTGATGCTGTTCGACGAGCCGACCAGCGCGCTCGATCCCGAACTGGTCGGATCGGTGCTCGAGGTGATGCGCGGCCTGCGCGAGAGCGGCATGACCATGATCGTGGTCAGCCACGAGATGGGCTTCGCGCGCAATGCGGCCGATCGAGTCGTGTTCATGGATGACGGGCTGATCGTGGAGCAGGGGCCGCCCGCTTCGATCTTCGAGACTCCGAGCCACGAACGCACGCGCGCCTTCATCGGCCAGATCCAGCGGCACTGAGACCGGCTTGGCATGAGCGGCTGGGACAAGTTCGTCGACACCTTCTTCAATGCGAAGGTCATGTGGAAGTACCTGCCGGACATCCTGTCCGGCATGGTGGTGACCATCGAGCTCGCGCTCTTGATCGTGGTCACCGGCCTCGGGGCGGGGCTCGCGCTCGCCCTGTTGCGCAGCCTCGCGATCCGGCCGCTCAACTGGCTGATCATCTTCATCGTCGACCTGTTCCGGTCGCTGCCGCCGCTCGTCATCATCGTGCTGATGTACTTCGGCCTGCCTTACGCAGGACCGGCGCCGTCCGGCTTCGTGTCGACCTGGCTGTCGCTCGCCTTCGTCCTGATGGCCTTCTCCGAGGAGATCTTCTGGGCCGGCATCACGTCGATCCCGAAGGGCCAATGGGAGGCCTCGCGCTCGACCGGCCTGTCGTTCGGCCAGACGCTGTTCAACGTCGTGCTGCCACAGGCTTTCCGGCTCACCATCCCGCCGCTCACCAACCGCACCATCTCGATCACCAAGGGGACGGCGCTCGGGACCGTCGTGGCGGTGACCGAGATCCTGGGACAGGCGAGCTCCGCGATGTCCAACTCCTACAATCCCTCTCCGCTGATGATGGGGGCGGCGGCCTACGTGGTGCTGTTCTTCCCGGTCGTCGTTGCGGCCCGCTGGGTCGAGGCCAAGTTCGCGTGGAAGCGATGATCGAGGCCTTCTTCAACATCGAGATCATGAAGGCGGCCTGGCCGATCGTGCTGACGGGCCTCTGGAACACGATCCTGCTGTCCCTGATCGTCGTGCCGCTCGGTCTGTTCGGTGGCCTGATCCTGGCGCTGCTTGCCTCGATCAAGCATCCGCTGGTGCGCTGGCCATTGATGGCGTGGGTCGACTTCTTCCGGGCCTTCCCGCCGCTGGTCCTGCTGGTCCTGCTGTTCGCGGGACTGCCGTTCGCCGGCCTCGAGCTGGGCGGCTTCGCCTGCGTGGCGATCGCCTTCTTTCTGAATACCGGCTCGTACTACGGAGAAATCTTCCGCGCCGGCATCGACTCGGTGCCGGGGGGCCAGGTCGAGGCGGCGCGCTCCACCGGCCTCACCCGGATGCAGGCGATGCGCTATGTCGTGCTGCCCCAGGCCGTGCGCAACGTGATGCCGGACCTGCTCTCCAACACGCTGGAAGTGGTCAAGCTGACCTCGCTGGGCTCGGTCGTGGCGGTGCCGGAGCTGCTCTACGAGGCGCGCCAGGCACAGAGCATCACCTACAATCCGACGCCGATCGTGATGGCTGCAGTGATCTATTTCCTGCTGCTCTGGCCGCTGGTGCGGCTGCTGAGCCGCCTGGAGAACCGGGCGCTCGCCGGGCGGCGGTGATCCAGGCGCCTCAGCGCTTCGATCCAGGCGCCTCAGCGCTTCGGCACGCACCCGGCGTAGGTCACGGCCTGGCTTGCGCCTTCTTCGACGAAGGCCGTGTCGCCCT
Organism: Reyranella sp.; assembly: GCF_965279625.1. Classification (GTDB taxonomy): domain Bacteria; phylum Pseudomonadota; class Alphaproteobacteria; order Reyranellales; family Reyranellaceae; genus Reyranella. The sequence continues at coordinate 849,504 of NZ_OZ257251.1, read as the reverse complement.
TGCTCCAGAAGACGAACGTCCCGCTGGAATCGGCGTAGCGGATCCCGGAGCCCGACAGGGTCTGCGGCAGGCTGAACTTTCGGCCGTCACTCAGCTGGACCACGGCACGGCCACCGGGAATGGGTCGCCCATCGGGCCCCACGCTCGACTTGCCGTCGTAAAAGTCAGCCACCAGAGTCTTGTTCTGCTGGCACTGATACCGGACCGTCGACATGGGAGCATCGGCAGACGGTGCCTTCAGGGGCGGCCCGTCATTGCAGGCGGCAACCGCCGGAACGAGCAGCACCAAAGCGGCGAATGCCAGCGGATGGGTCATCGAACGTCTCCAGAGCCGCAGACGGCACGACGGTGGCGCGGCAGTCCCCTCAACGTATCTCAAGAAAGAATGTTGCCGGTGGCTGTCAATCCTTGGCGAGGGCCTGGATAAGGTCGAGGGTCTTGGTACGCAGACTCTTGCTTCGGATCTTGTAGTAGGCCCGCACCAGCTCGAGAGTTTCGCGCTTGGTGTTGAGAGCATCCGTCGCCTTTTCGGCAGCCTTGGGACGGCCCGGCTTGCGCTTGGTGGTGCCCACCGAGGAATCCATCCCGTCGAAGAAATGCGTGACGGGAACATCGAGGACCTTGGAGAATTCGAACAGGCGGCTCGAGCTGATGCGGTTGAAGCCGCGCTCGTACTTCTGAACCTGCTGGAAGGTAAGTCCGACAGCCTTACCGAGGTCGGTCTGGCTCATGCCGAGCAGCGCGCGGCGTTGGCGCAACCTGCTGCCCACGTGGGTGTCTACTGGATGGGAAAGCGTCACAAACATACCTCCGAAAATCAATATGGGTATCGCACGTAGGTCTTACAGCTACCTTTCATCTATCCGCACCGGCGATGCAATTCTGTGTGTGCTGGAAGATGCTACTGTTCCCTCAGGCGGCACAGATCGCCTACGGGAGGAATACTCATGTTAAGTCTCATTCGCGTGGCTACTTCATGCGTGCTCGCGTTGGTCTGCGCGCAGTCGGCATTCGCTCAAACCAACTGGCCCGACAAGCCGGTCAAGCTCGTGGTCGGCTTCACGGCCGGCAGCGCCACCGATGTCACGGCCCGGATGTTCGCGCAAAAGTTCACCGAAGCCTGGGGCCAGCCCGTCGTCGTGGAGAACGTCTCGGGCAATTCCGGTGCGATCGGAGTCGACCGGGTCGCCAAGGCCCCGCCGGATGGCTACACGCTCATGTGGTCGGGAAATGCCGCGATCACCATCCTGCCGTCGCTGCAGGCGCTGCCCTTCGACCCCTTGAATGACATGACCTCGATCTCGACGTCGCTGGTCATGCCGTCGGTCTTCGTGGTGAACAACGACCTGCCCGTAAAGTCGATCGCCGAACTGGTCGCTTACGCTAAGGCAAACCCGGGCAAGCTTTCCTACGGAACGCCGGGTGTCGGCACCCCCCAGCACATCGCGGGAGAGCTCTTCTGCCACCTCGCTGGCATCAAGATGGAACACATTCCGTATCGCGGAGCCAACCTGACCGATGTGATGAGTGGCGTGGTGCCTGTAGGGATTCAGAATGCCGGGGCAGGGATGCCAATGGTGCGCGACGGCCGCGTGCGCGGCATCGCCGTCACCTCGTTGAAGCGCGCCTCCAGTGCGCCCGAGCTGCCCACTCTGGCCGAGCAGGGATTTCCGGGCTTCGAGGCGACATCGTGGTTCGCGCTGATGGGGCCCGCCAACCTGCCGCGTCCGATCGTCGACAAGGTGCGAGCGGAGTCGCTCAAGGTGCTGGCCGATCCGGAAATGCAGAAGAAGTTCGCGGTCATGGGGCTCGACCTCGTGGGCAGCACGCCGGAAGAGACGCGCGCCGCCATCGCGGCCGACATCCCGAAATGGGCCAGGGTCATCAAGGACGCCAACATCAAGACGGGGCAGTAGCGGTTCAGCCCTCGCGCTTCATCCTCTCTTGGCGAGCCAGTTCGGCGTCCGAAGGCTCCGGCAGCTCGAAGCTGCCGGTCTTTACGGCGCCCGTGCGCGCGTAGACGCTCATCGTGACGCCCGTCGTCGAGACCTTGCTCTCGGCCAGCTTCAGCGCGCCCGCCTTCGTTCCTTGCCCGAACAGCCTCTTGCCGTGTCCGAGGACCAGCGGGAAGCTGAGCAGGCGGAACTCGTCGACCAGGTCGTGGGCCAGGAGGGTCTGCAGAAGCACGCTGCTGCCCTGGGTCAGCAGAACCGGTCCGTCGCCCTCCTTCAATCTGGCGATTTCCGCGGCGACGTCGCCCTTCAGCGCGACCGAGTTCTTCCAGGCAAGGGGCTCGGCCGAGGAGGTGGCGACGTACTTGGTGACCTCGTTGAAGGTCTTTCCAATGGGATCGTCCTCGCCAACGAACGGCCAGTGCGCGGCGAAGATCTCATAGGTCTTGCGACCGAGCAGTAGATCGAAGGGCCGCGAGAAGCACTCCTCCATGAACTGGCCCATCGGCTCGTCCCAATAGGGAACCGTCCAGCCGCCGTATTCGAAGCCGCCCGTCGGATCTTCCGGGGGACCACCCGGCGCCTGCATGACGCCATCCAGGCTCACGAAGGCGCCGGCTACGATCTTTCTCATGGCAATACTCCGATGTGTCTGTCCCAAGGACGGGTGAGGGCCGCCCGAACCGACATCGGCTTTGCAATTTCCTGGACCACAGCGCTTTCAGGCGGAAGCGCCGGGCCTAGTATTCCTCGATGACCTGGCCGTTGGGATGGATCGTGACCCGCTTCGGCACGCCTTGCGGCCGGGTCGGGACGGGATCGCGCGTCACCCTGGCGCGCCAGGACCCATCGTTCTCCTGCTCCAGGCGCTGGACCTTGTAGCCCTGGTTCTCGAGACGGTCGCGGTTCAGGGAGTAGGTGTTGGGCTGAGGCGCCGGGGGGGCCATGACCGGCGCCGGAGGCGCCACCGGCGGCGGCAGCAAGGCGCCCGGCGACATGGTGTCGGGCATGCGTCCGCCATTGCCGATCGATCCCGGCACGAGCTGAGCAAGCGCCGGGTCCGCCGCAGCGACCAGGGCCATCGCGAAGACGGCAGCGAGGAGGAGGGTACGCATGGAGTTTATATGGGTTGTCCAGCCGGCTCTTGCTATGAGAAGGGCGGGGGATACGCATGAAATTCACGGGCGCCGCGTCGCGTAAGTTGCTTTCCGATATCATGGCACCGGCCAGCCATGTTGCCTCTTTGCCCAAGGTTCTGGGCCCCATCAGTATCGTCTTCATGGGCATCGGCGCCATCATCGGCGCCGGCATCTTCGTCCTGACCGGTACGGCGGCGGCCCTCTATGCCGGGCCTGCCGTGGTCCTGTCCTTCGTGCTGGCCGGCATCGCCTGCGCCTTCGTCGCGCTCTGCTACGCCGAGCTGGCGGCGCTGATGCCGGTTTCAGGCAGCACCTATACCTACACCTATGTGAGCCTGGGCCAGCTCGCGGCCTGGCTGGTCGGCTGGAACCTCATTCTCGAATATTCGATCGGCGCGGCGGCGGTGGCCGTCGGATGGTCGGGCTATTTCAACGGAACCCTGGCCTCCGTCGGTCTCGCCATCCCGCCCCGGCTGTCGACTTCGACCGGGCAGGTCGTCCAGCTCGCCGACGGCACGACGGCGACCGCTATCGCCAATCTGCCGGCCGCGGCGATCGTGGCGCTGCTGACCCTTCTTCTGGTGCGGGGCACACGCGAGTCGGCGCGCATCAACAATCTCATGGTCGCGATCAAGCTGGTCGTCATCCTGGCCTTCATAGGCTTCGGGATCAGCCATGTCTCGGTCGCCAACTGGAAGCCGTTCGTGCCAGCGAACACGGGGACCTTCGGAACCTTCGGATGGAGCGGTGTCCTGCACGGCGCCTCGGTCGTGTTCTTCACCTATATCGGCTTCGACGCCGTCTCCAATTGTGCGCAGGAGGCAAGGCGACCGCAGCGTGACATGCCGATCGGCATCCTGGGCGCGCTCGTGATCTCGACGGTCCTCTATATCCTGGTGGCGGGGGTGCTCGTCGGCGTCGTGCCTTACCCCGAATTGAACGTGGCGGCGCCGGTCGGGCTGGCGGCGAATCGCTTGGGTATCGGCTGGTTCGCGGCCCTGATCCAGCTCGGGGCGCTGATCGGAATCACGACGGCGATCCTCGTTCTGCTTTATGGGCAATGTCGCATCTTCGCGACCATGGCGAATGACGGGCTGATGCCGCCGGTGTTCAGCCGCATCCATCCGCGGCTCGAGACGCCCTGGATGAGCCAGATCCTGATCGGCGTGATCGTCGCGGCGATCGCCGCCGTGGCGCCGATCGAGACGCTGAGCGAGCTGGTTGGCGTCGGTACGCTGTTCTCGTTCCTGATGGTCTGCGCGTCAGTGGTGCGGCTTCGTCATCTGGAGCCGCACGCCCTCCGGCCCTTCCGGGTGCCGGCCGTGCCGTTGGTGCCGTTGCTGGGCATCCTGTCCTGTCTTGGTCTGATGGCCGGACTGGCGCCTTTGACTTGGGCGCGGCTCGTCGTGTGGATCGCGATCGGACTGATCATCTACTTTGCCTATGGTCGATCGCGCGCCGTCCACCGACTGACGGGTCGCTCTCAGAGCAACGAGTGACGCTTCCGCGTGAGCGGCACGACGACCACGCTGGCGCCAGGACGGGCGAGGGCTTCGGCCACGGCCGCCGTAACCTCCGCGCCGGTCTTGGCCAGCTTCGCGGGTGCGCCGTAGCCCTTCGCCAGCGCCTCGAGATCGATGCCCGGCAGGTCGAGGCCCGGCACGTTCGGCGTCTCCTCGAGTTCGGCGAAGGATTTGAGGATCGCGTACTCATGGTTCTGCAGGACGACGAAAACGACGTGCGCCTTCTGTTGCACGGCCGTGTACAGCGCCTGGACCGAGTACTGGAAGGAGCCATCGCCCATCAGGGCGATGACGGGGCGGTTGCGGCCGCTGCTGCGTTCCGCCAGCGCGAGGCCGACCGCAGCCGGCATGTCCCAACCCAGCCCGCCTGACGCGAAGGTGTAGAAGCAATCGGGCTTGTCGATGCGGAACTGGTCCTGCATCTCGGGAACGACCGAGGGGGCCTCCTCGACCAGCACATAGTCGGCGGGGCAGGCGTCGCGGACGGCGGCCATGATCGCGTCGCCCGCCAGCGGTTGGGCGTTCATGTCGGGCTTCTTCGGCGCGGCCCGCAACGGCGCGGTCACAGACGCGGTGCGCTTCTTCACCAGCGGCTGGATCGCCTCCAGGAACAGCCGCGCGTCCGACACCAGGCTGTCGCCGACCGGAGCCTTGGACGACATGTTCGGATCGTCGGTCACCTGTAGCAGCTGCGTACCGTCGGGCACGTAGTCGCCGCCGACATACGGGTAATAGCGGAACACCGGCGCACCGATCACGATCACCAGATCGTGACCGGCGAATTTCTTGCCTAGCGGCCCGATTGCCGCGGGCAGGGCGCCGGCATGCTGAACATGGTTCTCCGGGAAGGGCGTCCGTTCGGCGAAAGGCGCCGTCCAGACCGGCACGCCCAGTGTTTCGGCGAACCGGATGCCCTCGTTCCAGGCCTGGCTGCGGGCCAAATCCGATCCGTAGACGATGACGGGCGATCGGGCGGCGTTGATGCGCTCCGCGAATTCCTCGACCCGGGCGGGATCGGGTCCCATACGCGTGCCGATCGTGCGGAAGGCGTCGATCTCCGGCATGGGCTTGTCCCAGTCGTCGAGCGGCAGGGACAGGAAAACAGGACCGGCCGGCTGCTGCATCGCCGTCGCATAGGCCCGCATGAAGGCGCCGGGGATATCTTCCGCGCGCGCCGGCTCGTAGGCCCACTTCACCCATGGCCGCGGCAGGTTTACGGCGTCGATGTTTGTGAGGAGCGGTTCGAGCAGCAGCATCTCGCGCGTTTGCTGGCCGGCGGTAATGATCAAGGGCGTCTTGTTCTGGTAGGCCGTGACGATGCAGCCCAGCGCATTGCCCATGCCGGCCCCGGTATGGACGTTGACGATCACCGGCTTGCGCAGGCCTTGGGCGATTCCGTCAGCAATGCCGACGACACTCGCTTCCTGGAGGGCCATCACATAATCGAAATCTTCGGGAAAGTTCTTGAGGAAGGTTTCTTCGGTGGAGCCGGGATTGCCCACCACTGTCGTCAGGCCGAGCTTGCGGAGCAGGTCGAAGGTGACGTCCTTGACTGTGCGCATGCGGCTTCTTCCCTTGTCGTTATATGAAGACAGGCCGCATCCTAACGTCATCAGCCCGTCCCGCCACTCGCGAATCTGGCAGGACAGCGGCATGCGAACGGGGCGCCCTACGAGGGGAGGGCACCCCGCCAATCCGCATGCCAGTAGAGCGTGGCGTCTACTGTTCGCGGACGTTACCCGCTGTGTCGAGGGTCACGGCGACCTCGACGTTGTTGCGCATGGCCTTGCCGGTCCAGTTGCCTGCCGTATCGCGCGTCAGCAACTTGATGCCATTGTAGCCCTTGGCTTCCAGCTGCGACTTGGCCGCCGCTTCCGCCGCCGTCGCGTTGGACGAGGTGGCGGGGAGGTTCGTGTTGGGGTTGCTGGTCTGGCCCGGCATCGAATTCATGTCGCGGCCCGCCGGGGTGCTCGGCTGCATCGTCTGGGCGAAAGCGGCGCCGCCGATACTGGTGATGGCAATCGCGGCGAGGGTGACGAGGGTCTTGTTCATGGTTTTCCTCCAGTGGGTTCAGCGAAAATCGTAGCGTGTGCGGGATCAACGCCTGCTCTCCGAAGGTGTTGCATCAGGACGCGGAAAGGTTTGCGCGCGACCTTCGCCATGGCTGCGCCAAGACGCCCCTTATCCGCTACATAGAGTCTCGATGGACCTCGGCCCTCTGATCCTCAGTCACGCGGGACTGTTTGCCGCCGCATTCCTCGCGGCCACGATCTTCCCCTTTCAGTCCGAGTTGGTGCTGGTCGGCCTTGTGGTCGCCGAGCCGACTCACTGGGGCACGCTGCTGTTCGCAGCGTCCGTGGGAAACACGCTGGGTTCGGTCGTCAACTGGGTGCTGGGGCGCCTTATCGTGCGCTTCCGCGAGCGGTCCTGGTTTCCGGTCAAACCGCGCGATTATGAACGGGTGGAGCGCTGGTACGCCCGCTGGGGCGTGTGGTCCTTGTTGCTCGCCTGGCTGCCCTTCGGCGGCGACGCTCTCACCGTCGTGGCCGGCGCGTTGCGCACGCCCTTGCTGCCGTTCGTCCTGCTGGTCGGGATCGGCAAGACCGCGCGCTACGCAGTCCTGGTCGCGGCGACCCTGGGCTGGCTCGCTTAGCGATAGGGGCGTGGCACCGATATTGCTTCCTTCGTGGTGCACGACACGTCAGGGGGAGGCACTCATGCAGTCATCATCGTTTCGCCGACGCACAGGACTGGCCGCACTTGCCCTGACGCTCCTGTTCGGAGGGCCGGCGCTCGCCCAGGACAAGGTCCGGTTCCAGACCGACTGGATTCCGTCCGGCGAGCACGCGATGTATTACGGGGCCTGGAGCAAGGGCATCTACGCCAAGCACGGCATCGACATCACCATCACCCGCGGTTACGGCTCCGGCGACACCGTCACCAAGGTGGCCTCGGGCGCGGCCGATTTCGGGGTCGCCGACATTGCCGCGGTGATGACGGCGCGGGCTCGGACCAACGTGCCGGTCAAGACGATCGCCGTGCTCTACAACGAATCTCCCCACTCACTTTTCGTGTTGAAGAGTTCGGGCATCACCAATTTCAAGGGGCTGGAAGGCAAGAAGATCGGCATCACGCCGGGTAACAGCCATCGCTTCTACTTCCCGGAGGTCGCCAAGAAGGCGGGGACGGACCCCAACAAGCTGATCTGGACGAACATGGATGGCGCCGCGATGGCGGCCCAGCTCATCGCCAAGAACATCGACGCGGCGCCGTTCTATTCGATCCATTATTACTACATCAACAAGGCGGCGCTTAAGGCCGGCCAGGAGATCCTGCCGCTTCCCTTCGTCGAGGTCGGCTTCAAGATCTACGCGGCGAGCCTCATCACCACCGACAAGATGATCCAGGATAAGCCCGACCTGGTGACGCGCTTCCTGGCCGCCACCAAGGAGGCCTTCGAATGGGCCGCGGCCAATCCTGAGGAAGCCTGCAAGCTGCACGTTGCCCGCTTTCCCGAGGTCGAGCTGGACGACTGCATGGGCAGCGTGAAGGCTGTGATGAAGTTCGTCTTCAACGACCACACCAAGGAGTTCGGCTGGGGCAAGGAAAGCCCGGAACGGCTCAAGTTCTCGTGGGAGACCATCGCCACGGCCAACGAGCTGAAGCCGGAGTTCGACTACAAGACCGCGATCGACACGAGCAAAGTCACCAAGTAGGGGCCCCGAGGTGATCTCGCTCAATCGGGTCACGCGAATCTTCAACAGCCGTGATGGCGATCAGGTCACGGCACTGCAGGACGTGTCGCTGGAAATCGGCCGCAACGAGTTCATCACCCTGGTGGGCCCGTCGGGCTGCGGCAAGTCCACACTGTTGCGCATCGTGGCCGGGTTGATCCTGCCGACGGCGGGGCGGGCCTCGATCGGTGGGGAGGAGATCACCGAGCCACGGGCGGAAACGGGCATCGTCTTCCAGGCGCCGACCTTGCTGCCCTGGGCCAGCGTTCTCGACAACGTACTGTTTCCGTTGCGCATGATGCATCGGATCGACTCGACCAGCACCGACAAGGCGATGGCGCTGCTCAAGCTGGTGGGCCTCACGGGGTTCGAGGGCAAGTCGCCGCGCGAGCTGTCGGGCGGCATGCAGCAGAGGGTCGCGATCTGCCGGGCCTTGGTGCACGATCCTGACATCCTGCTGATGGACGAGCCGTTCGGGGCGCTCGACGCGCTGACCCGCGAAGAGATGACCATGGAGCTGCTGCGCATCTGGAGCGAGCGGCCCAAGACCGTCCTGTTCGTGACACACTCGATCACGGAGGCCGTCGTCCTGGCCGACCGGGTGGTCGTGATGTCGCCGCGGCCCGGCCGGATCGCCGAAATCATCGATATCGGCCTGCCGCGCCCGCGCAGCTTCGAGACCGAGGCCGCGCCGGAATTCCACGAGGCAAGCCACCGCATTCGCCAACTCATCTTCGGAACACGCAATGTCAGTCCAGGCCGCGCCGCCGCTTGAGGAGCGGCAGAAGCCGCCCCGACGACGAAAGAGGAGCGCGGCCCTGTACGAGGTGGTGGTGCCTCTGATCGCCACCGCCGGCCTGTTCCTGCTGTGGGAAGGCGCCTGTCGCGCCTTCGGGATTCCGGGTTACCTGCTGCCGGCGCCGAGCGATATCTGGAAGGACACGATGGCCATCGGGCCCACCGTGGCCGGCCACACGATGGCGACCTTCAAGACGGTCATGCTGGGCTTCCTGGTGTCGATCCTGATCAGCCTGCCGCTGGCCGTCGTGCTGACGGCCTCGCCGGCCATTGCGGCGGCGGTCTATCCGTTCCTCGTCTGGACGCAGTCGATCCCCAAGGTGGCGCTGGCGCCCATTCTCGTGGTGCTCCTCGGCACCAACGAACTGCCGCGCATCGTGATCACCGTGCTGGTGGCGTTCTTTCCGCTGGTCATCTCGGTCGCGACCGGGCTGCTGTCCGTGCCGCCCGAACTGATCGAGCTCAGCCGGGCCTGTCGCGCGTCGAAGCTCAGCGAGCTCCTGCGCATCAGGCTGCCCTATGCCATTCCCTTCATCTTCGCCGGTCTCAAGGTCGCAATCTCGCTCGCCGTCGTCGGCGCGGTCGTGGCGGAGTTCGTCAATGCCGACGCCGGGTTGGGATTCCTCATTCAAACGTCGACGGCGTTCTTCAAGGTGCCTGTGGCGTTCGGGGCGCTTATCATCCTGTCGGTGATGGGCGTCGTGCTGTTCCAGATCGTGGTCGCAGCCGAGCGGGTGTTCTTCCCGTGGTCGAGCAGCAATACGACGCCGGGGGCCTGACCGGCCGCGCAAGGGGAGAGTGTGACATGGCGAAAGCGCCGAAGCAGTCGATGACCGTTATCCGCGGCGGCCGCGTGGTCGACATCAAGGGCCATGTCGCGCCCAAGGCCGATATCCTGGTGAACGGCGATACGATCGTGGAGATCGGATCGAAGGTCTCGGCACCGGAATCCGCCGTCGTGATCGACGCCAGAGGCAAGCTGCTCCATCCCGGCCTGATCAACGGCCACACCCACAGCCATGGCAACCTGGCCAAGGGCATGGTGGACCGCGTGACCCTGGAGCTGTTGCTGACGGCAGGCCCCTACATGAGCGGCGCCCGCACCCTCGAGGACAAGTACCTGTCGAGCCTGATCGGCGCCTGCGAAATGGTGATGAAGGGCTGCACCGCCGCCTACGATCTCGCGGCGGAGTTCCCCATGCCGACGGCGGAAGGGCTCGCGGCGATCGGGCAGGCCTATGCCGACGTGGGCATGCGCGCCATGCTGGCGCCGATGGTGGCGGACACCAGCTTCTTTCAGGCCATTCCCGGGCTGATGGAGCAGTTACCGCCCTCGCTGCAGAAGGAGGTCGAGGCCTATCAATTCTCGCCCTACAAGGCGAGCGTGAAGCAGATGAAGAAGGCGCTGCATGGCTGGAAGCTCGACCGGCAGGGCGTGCATCTGGCTGTGGCGCCGACCATCCCGCATCACTGCAGCAAGGAATTCCTGCTGGCCTGCCTGAAGCTCGCCAAGGACTACGACACCGGCCTGCACACCCACGTTTCCGAATCGAAGGTGCAGGTCGTCGCCGGCTACCGGCTCTACGGCACGTCGCTCACCGCCTACATGGATTCGCTGGGGCTGGTCGGTCCAAAATTCACCGTGGCGCATGGTGTCTGGCTCGACGGCGACGACATGAAGCTGCTGGGCGACAAGGGTGCCTCGGTCTCGCACAATCCCGGCTCGAATATGGTCCTGGGCAACGGGATCGCCGATATGCGGGGCATGCTGGATGCCAAGGTCAATGTCGGCATCGGCACCGACGGCGCGAGCTGTTCGGACAATCAGAACATGTACGAGAACATGCGGCTGGCCTCGATGGTCTCCAAGGTGCAGGGGCCCGATAACCGTGAGTGGATCACGACCGAGGAGGTCCTGCACGCGGCGACGGCAGGCAGCGCCCGCGCGCTGGGCCTGGGCGACAAGATCGGAAAGCTGGAGGCCGGCTACAAGGCCGACATCGTCTTCCTGGATCTGGGCCACATCAACTGGATCCCCTTCAACGATCCGACCAACCAGATCGTCCACACCGAAGACGGATCGGCCGTGCATTCGGTGATGGTTGCCGGTCGCATGATCCTCGAGGATCGCAAGCTGCTGAACGTCGACATGGCTCAGCTCGCGCGCCTCGCCGAGAAGGCCCGCGAGCGGCTGGAACGGGGCCGCAAGCCGGCCAAGGCGCTCTACGACAAGCTCGAGAAGGTGGTGAACACGTTCTGTCCGGGGCTGGCCAAGCAGCCGCTACATATCGACCGGTTCGGCGGAAGCCATCACCACGCCTACCATGGGCACAAACACTAGGCGGCAGCCACGCCGATCAGCGAGTCGTGCAGCCAGATCATGGCGGCATAGGCCACCGTGCCGATGACCACGACCAGAACGTCGTTCTTCGACCAGCCGACGCGCGGGGCACCCATATCGCCCCGGCGCTTGACGGCGATGCGGTCATAGACAGCCCAGGCGAGCAGGCTGCCGAAGACCAGCATGGAGCCCAGGTCGCCATTCACGAGGAGATGTGCGAGGGCCCAGGCCTTGACCGCAACCAGCATGGGATGGCGCAGGAGCGACTTGATCCGGCTGGCCGGCGCATAAGTCGCCACGAGGGCGACGAAGGCAAACCACAAGAGAGCCGCGGCGATGGGGTGGAAGGCGCGGAAGGGCGGGTTCCAGACCTGGATATATCCGCCACTCCGATACTGCCCGAAGCCGATCACGATCAGGATCAGCCCGGCCGCGGCCAAGACGGAGTAAAGTCCCTTGTAGCCGCCTTCACCCAGTCGGCCGATTACTGCGGCCCGCTGACCCCTGAGGGTCGTGAAGAAATGGACGCCAATGAAAAGAGCGAGGCCAAGCAGGAGGATCGACATGCTTCATCCTAGCATGCCTATCCTGCCTGGAGCAGGTTGCCCGATCTCGAAATTTACCGAGACATCTGCGTGACACTTCCGCTCGTGTCGACCGACACGGCAACCTCGGTGTCGTTCTTCGTGGCGGTGGCCTGCCAGGAACCATCGTCGCGGCGCTTGAGGTCCTTGATGTTGGTGTAGCCGCTGGCCTCGATCTGAGTCCGGGCGGAAGTGGCCGTCTGGGCAGTGCCCGGCATGCCAGCCGGCGGGGCGGCGGGGGTGGTGGACGTGCCCGTGGTCGGTGGCATCTGAGCAACGGCCATCGTGGCTGAGAGGACAAGGCCCGCGGCGAGCGATGAGACGAGCTTCATGGGGACACTCCTGCGGTTACGAAACTTCGATCGGTAATGCGGATTGGCCCACAACGTTGCATGCAACGGACATTGCCGTGCCGCGTTTCAGTTACATGGTTGCGTAGTGGTCGAGGTTCCGATGAGAATTCTGCCCGTTCTTGTTTCTTCGGCCTTGATGCTTACGGTCCTTCCTGTTGTTGCGCAGCAGCTCGCGTTCGCACCCGGCAAGAGCGATTGCGGTCGCGACGAACCCGATTCCGTGCAGATCAGCTGGGACACACCCTGTGAAACCGGAAATTGGCTCTACGAGCCCGGAGTGGGGTGTCGTATGGCGGACTGGCATCCCGACAGGCAAGACAAGGCTACGTGGACTGGATCGTGCCGCGCGGCGCTCAAGGAAGGAACCGGTGTCGTCCAGTGGACCGAGCACCGGGAACCGATCGATCGCTTCGAGGGCACCTACCATCAGGGGCGCCGTGAAGGGGTTGGTCGCTACGTGTGGAACGAAACCGATCGCTTCGAGGGTAGCTACTCGAACGATCTCCCGAACGGCTTTGGCACCGTCACGATTTCCGGGACGACGCTCTCCGGCGAATGGCGCAATGGCTGTTTGAGAGTCGAAGACAAGCTGGTGGCGATCGGCGTGTCGAGGGATAGCTGCGAGGCAGGGCCGGAAATTCTGGCCGAGACGGCCAGCCTTCTCTAGCTACGCAATGTTGAGATAATGCAGCGCCATTCCGATCAGGCCCGAGGCCACGATCGGATAGGCTGGGTTGATCTTGGTCCGCCAGAGCAGCAGGAAAACCGCCAGCGCGATCACGCCGAAGAAGAACTCGGTGATGGCGCCGCGTCCCATGATGATCGCGCCGGCCAGTACGAGGCCGACGGCGACGGAGCCGAGGCCGGTCTGGATCGAAGGCCGCCAACGCCAGGTCGCAAGATGCGTCCACAGTCGACCGACGAACAAGGTCAGCAAGCCGGTCGGCAGAAAGAACGCGACCAGCGCAACGAGGGCGCCGGGGAGATGGGCTACCGTGACGCCGATCGACGCCACCATCATCATGTTCGGCCCCGGCGCGAGCTGCCCCAGGCTGTAGAAATGCAGCAGCTCCGGAAAAGTCACCCAGTGATAGGTGTCGACCGTGAGCGTCTTCATCTCCGGGAACGCGGCCATGCCGCCGCCCACGGTCAGGAGCGAGAGATAGGCGAAGACGCCGGCAAGGTCCCAGAGCTGCTTCATGGGTTGCCCTTGTCGCGGTCGCGCGGCCGGTGCCACCAGATGGCGATGCATCCCGCCGCGAGCAGTGCATAGGGCACCGGGACCTTGAAGAAGGCGACCGCCACGGCGGTAGCGGCGACGAACACATAGTCGGCGAAGGTCTTCAGCGTCTTGGCGCCGAGCTGGACCAGGACGACCAGGATCAGGCCGACCGCGCCGGCAGCGATGCCATGCAGGAAGGCCTTCGACCACGGGCCGTCTCCGCCGGCGCCATAGAGATAGCCGGCCGCGATCATGAGGCTGGCACCGGGCAGGCACATGCCCAAAGTTGCGACCAGGGCACCCATGCCGCCGCGCAGGCGGTCGCCCACCAGGATCGACATGTTGGTCGCGTTGAGGCCGGGCAGGGTCTGGCTGATCGAGAGCAGCTCGACGAACGTGAGGTCGTCGAGCCAGCGCTGGCGCACGACGAGGCCGGTCCGAAGGTACGCAACGACACCGCCGCCCAGGCTGGTCGCGCCCATCACCAGGAAAACCCAGAAGAGCTTCCCGAGCGAGGGCGAGGGCGGGGGCGGGGCGGGTTCGGCGACGCTCATTCGTGCGCTTGCGGCGGGTTGCCCTTCAGGCGGTACACCGCACCGGTCTTGGTCGTGGTCAGCGTCAGCCAGTCGGCCGCGACCTGCTGGAGTTCCAGGAAGAAACGCTCGCAGAGGTTCAGCGACTTGTGCTTGATGTCGTCGGGGCCCGCGAACCGGAGCTGGAAGGCGAATTCGCCGACGAAGGCGTGATGGTCGCCGCGCGCGCGCCACAGGCCGAGATTGGCCGTCGCCGCGGTGTGATGGCCGAAGTCGAGCAGGCAGATGTCCTGCAGCAACTCTTCGACGATCGTCTGGTTCACCAAGGAGACGTCGTTGGGACCGTCGCAATTGACCGAGCTGAGGGTCGGAAAAATCTGCGTCAGCTCGGGCAGGGACATGTTGCCAAGCGACGACATCACGATCCGGGCCGCCTGGGGCGCCTGGCTGAGGCCGAACTCGACATTGTGCGACAGCAGCCGCCGGATGCCGCCGATCTTCTCCTTGAGCGGCATCACCTCGAGCTTGAACTTGATCTTGTACTTGCCGTCGATGCGCGGCCGCACGTCGAGGGCCTGGGCCTTCGCCATGTTGTCGCTGCGATACTTGAAGACGATCTCAGGATCGCCGATGGCGAAGCCGTCCTGATAGGCGATGCGGCGGCGCACGATGAAGTTGTTGTTGTAGAGGTGGTAGCCGCCGGTATCGAGGAACAGGACCTCGCGCACCTCGGGTCGCTGCTGGGACTTAGGCGTGTGCTGATAGCCGACGCCCGTGGTCGCCGCGGCGCGCTGGACCAGAGCGGCGAATTCCTTGAACACATGGGCCGAGGTGAAGCGATCGGGCTTGAGGATCAGCTTGCACTGCAGATACTGGATTTCGTCGCAGCGGCGCCCGTCGGCATAGAGGCTGTCCTGGCGATCGCCAAGCCACTGCGCGATCTGCCCGTCATCCTGATGTGAATGCATTGTCTCTCCCTGACGGTAGCGTAGCGCCAGCCTATGGCGCTGTCATCTGGGCCGATTGGGCCGCCTTGCCGTAGGTCTCGACCTTCCCGTCCGTGAAGCAGACGTAGTAGCGGTCGGACATCGACCATGGCGTGCGGCTCCAGAAGTCCCTCAGAACCGTGTAGTAGGCGCAATCCTTGCCGGGGGTATAGGTCGATCCTTCGGGCGGTCCCATGACCGCTCGGACCTGCTCGCGGTCCATTCCGGCCTGGAGACGCTCGACGTTGTCGCCGTGCACGCAGCCGGCCAGAAGGAGGGCGGCCGCAAGCAGGCTGGGTGGATACTTCATGGCTTTCTCCTGTGATTAGTAGGGTTGGGCCTGGCCGCCAACAATTGTCGTGCAGGCGGATGGCTGGCGCAATTCGGAACGATGCGGTACGTCCGCAGGATGCAGGACCACCCCAGATTTGTTGCGCCGGGCCTCCCGGCTTCGCTGAGCGGCGCCACCGCCGGCCTGGCCGAAACCCCCATTTCCGAAGTGGCAATGACCGTTTTCGGGGACCCGGACGTCGTGCCGCTGTGGTTCGGCGAAAGCGACCTCGTGACTCCGGATTTCGTGCGCAACGCCGCGGCCAAGGGACTGCAGGCGGGCGAGACGTTCTACACGTGGCAGCGCGGCATTCCCGAGCTGCGGAGCGCTCTGTCGGCCTACACCGAGCGGCTGTATCGCATCAAATGCCCGGTGGAGCGCCTGACGGTGACGACCGGCGGCATGCAGGCCATCCTGCTGACCTGCCAGCTCCTGCTCGATCCCGGCGACAACATCGTGATCGTCTCGCCGATCTGGCCGAACATCACGTCGGCGACAAAGCTGGTGGGTGGTGTCCCGAAGTACGTGGCGCTCGACCGGACGCCGGCCGGCGGCTGGAAGCTCGACCTGCAGAAGGTCTTCGACACGGTCGACGACCGCACGCGTGCGATCTTCGTCAACTCTCCGGGCAATCCCACCGGCTGGACGATGTCCACCGAAGAGCAGTCGGCGCTGCTTGAATTCGCGAGGAAGCGCGGCGTCTGGATCATGGCCGACGAGGTCTATGCCCGCCTGATCTACACCAAGCGTCCCGACGGCCGGCAGGTGGCGCCGTCCTTCCTCGAGCTGGCCGGACCGGACGATCCGGTCATCGTCCTCAACAGCTTCTCCAAGCCGTGGGCGATGACGGGCTGGCGTCTGGGCTGGCTCACCCATCCGGCGGCGCTGGGCGACCAATTCGCCAAGCTGGTCCAGATCAACACGTCGGGCGTACCCGCCTTCCTGCAGAAGGGCGCCGTGGCGGCGCTGGAGCAGGGCGATGCCTTCGTCAGCGAAATGGTCGAACGCTGCCGGTCGGGTGGCGAACTGGTGTTCCAGCGTCTCTCCGCCCTGCCGAAGGTGAAGATCGCGCGGCCGGATGCGGCCTTCTATGCCTTCTTCTCGGTCGAGGGCGTCAGCGACACGCTGGCCTTCTGCAAGACGATGGCCAAGCAGTACAAGGTAGGCTTGGCACCCGGCGAGGCGTTCGGGCCGGGCGGGCAGGGCAATGTCCGCCTGTGCTTCGCGTCGAGCGCGGAGCGGCTGAGCAAGGGTCTCGATCGCATCGAAGCGGCGGTCAAGGCGTTGTGATGCCGGCATGCCAGAATCGCCCTCCATCGCGGTCCAGCACCTGCGCAAGGTGTATGGCGAGATCGTCGCGGTCGACGATCTGAGCTTCTCGGCCCCGCGCGGGGCCGTGTTGGGACTGCTCGGCGGCAACGGCGCGGGCAAGACGACCACCATCGCCATGCTGCTCGGCCTGCTGGAGCCTACGGCCGGCAGCATCGAGGTTCTCGGCATCGACATGCTGCGGCGGCGCTACGCGGCGCTGCCGCGGATGAATTTCTCCTCACCCTATGTCGACCTGCCGCATCGCCTGACGGTGCGCCAGAACCTGCAGTTCTACGGCCGGCTCTATGGGGTGAAGGACCTGCGGCACCGCATCGAGGAGATCGCCGAGCACATGCAGGTCTCGGCCTTCCTCGATCGCCCGGCGGGCAAGCTATCGGCCGGCCAGAAGACGCGCGTGGCGCTGGCCAAGGCGCTGATCAACCGGCCCGACGTGCTGCTGCTCGACGAGCCGACCGCCTCGCTCGACCCGGATACCGCCGACTGGGTGCGCGGCTACCTGGAAACGTACCAGCGCGAAACCCACGCCACGATCCTGCTCGCGTCGCACAACATGGCCGAGGTCGAGCGTCTGTGCGACGACGTGATCCTGCTGCAGGCCGGCAAGGTGTTCGAGCGCGGCAGTCCGCGCGAACTGCTCGATCGGTTCGGCCGCGAGGACATGGAGGAGGTGTTCCTCGACATGGCGCGGGGCCGGGCGCGAGGCCTCGACGCCCTGAAGCCCGACGGGACCAAGCCATGAGCGGCTCCGCCAACCGCATCTACGCGCTCGTGCTGCGCCATATCTATCTCTGGCGCAGCTCGGTGATGCGTCTGGTCGACTCGATCTACTGGCCGGCCGTGCAGATGGTCATGTGGGGCTTCATGACCCAGTATCTGTTGCCGCAGGCCTCGTTCGTGGCGCAGGCCGCCGGCGTGCTCCTGTCGGGACTGCTGCTCTGGGAGGTCGTGGTGCGCGGCAACCTCTCGCTCTCGATCGCCTTCCTGGAGGAGATCTGGTCGCGCAATCTCGGCCATCTCTTCGTCAGCCCGATCCGCTCCTGGGAGCTGGCCACCGGCATCATCATCGCGTCACTGCTGCGCACGCTTTTGGGCATGATCCCGGTGTCGCTGATGGCCTGGGCGTTCTTCGGCTACTCGATCTACACGCTGGGCCTGCCGTTGCTCGCCTTCTTCCTGATCCTGCAGATGTTCTCCTGGTCGATCGGGCTCGCCATGTCGGGACTGGTCATGCGGGTGGGACAGAGTGCGGAGAGCTTCGCGTGGGCGGCCGTCTTCGTGCTGATGCCGGTGAGCGGGGTGTACTATCCGGTCTCCGTGCTGCCGCACTGGCTGCAGGTCATCGCCTGGGGATTGCCGCCGGCCTACATCTTCGAAGGCATGCGCTCGATCATGCTGGAGAAGACGGTCCATTGGGACATGCTGGCCCTCGCCTTCGGGCTGTCGGCCGTCTACCTGGTGATCGGCTTCCAGGTGTTCCAATGGTTTTTCCGCTCGTCGCGACGGGCCGGTTCACTCCTCGGTCAGGGTGAGTAGAATAGGGCCGTTTCCGGAGGTGAGTGATGCTCAAGCATGTGATGGTTCCCGTTGTTCTTTCGCTCGCCGCCGCAGCGTGCTCGACAGTGGACAAATTGGGCAGCGAGCCCATTACGCCGCCCAAGCCGGTGCCGGCCTGGTCCAGCATCTACACCGTCCCCTATGACGCGATGGTCACCTGCCTCGCCGCGCCGGCCGCCAGCGGCTTCGTCGTGAACATCGAGCCGTCTTCGGCGCCCGGCACGACGACGGTCCTGTATGTGCCGCAGAGCGCCCCGCAGGCGGAGTCGCGCTATGTCGTTAAGCGCGTGCCCGACGGCACGATCCAGGTCGACTGGATCCGCATCGGCACGGTGGGCGGTCTCGACTGGCTCGACGTCCAGGCCCGCCAGCGCGCCAATCGCTGCGGCGGGATCGGCTGATCTGGCGACGCTACCGGGCGTTCAGCACCGCTGTACAGGCTGCCGGCAATTTGGGCCGGTAGGGTTTGGGCGGCGTGGTTGGCGCAACGACCGGCGCCTTGCGAAACCATGATTCCAGCGCTTCGCCGCAGCCGTCATCCTGCGCATAGTCGGCTTGGGGCTGGCACTGAGGGTTGCCGGGCGGGCAGTAGAGGCGGACATGGAAGTGCGAATCGTGCCCGTACCAGGGTACGAGCTTGCGCAGCCAGGACCGGTCGCCCCCGACCGTCTGGCAGAGCCGCTGCTTGATCCACTTGTTGACGAACATGCGGTCCAGATTCGGCATCTGCGCGGCCGTTCTCAGCAGGAATACATGCTGTTCATTGAAGACCGTGTCGTCGATGCCGCTATCGTCGGCCTTCACCAGCGAACGCAGTCGCGGGTTTTCGCGGTCGCCCGGCGCGCGCCGCGCCCCGGGCTGGCGCTCGAACCAGATGTCGGCATCGAGCCCGACCTGGTGGCTGGCGTGGCCTGACGGGGCCGGACCGCCGCGCGGCTGGCCGATGTCGCCGATGTAGAGATGGGCCTGGCCGGCGGCCCGGATCTTCTCCGACAGGGTCCTGATGAACTCGATCGTGACAGGCTGGCCCCAGTAGCGGTTGCGGCTGACCCGGATCGCCTCGTAGCCGGGGCCTTCCAGTGGCAGCGCCTGGGCGCCCTGCAGGCATCCGGCGGTATAGAAGCCGATCGACTGGGTCGGGCCCGGCGCGGGCGTCTGGACCGTGGCCCAGTCGTCGGCGCGGGCCGCGTTCGTGAGGAAAAGGAGAGCCGCGAGCAGCGGAACCGCGATGCGCATCATCTTGTTGGCACGATAGTCGCTCGCTAAGACTTTGCCCATGGCCGACTACGAGTACCTCAAGATCGATCGGCAGGGCGCCGTCACGTTCCTGACGCTGAACCGGCCGCAGCGGCGCAATGCGCTGACGCACCGCATGATGCTGGAACTGGAGGACGCCTTCGTCGGCGTCGGAAACGATCCGGCCTGCCGGGTGCTGGTGCTGCGCGGGGCGGGCGGGCACTTCTGCGCCGGCGGCGATCTCGACACGATGGCCGACCTTCCGCCCGTGCCGCCGGGTGGCTTGGACCCGCTGCTGCCCACCTATCGTCAGTTCGGCAACGCGTTACTCGCCCTGGAAGCTCTGCCGCAAGCGACCATCGCCGTTGTCGAAGGCTCGGCGGTCGGGGCGGGCTTCGGCATGGCCTGCTGCTCTGACGTCGTGGTCCTGCGCGAAGACGCCCGCTTCGGTATTCCCGAACCCAGGGTCGGTTTCATCCCCTCGCAGATCGTCCCGTTCCTGGTGCGGCGCATGGGCGAGGGGGCGGTGCGCGACCTCGCCGTGACGGGCCGCGTGATCGACGCCGCCGAGGCGTACCGGCTGGGAGTCGGGCGCCATCTCTGCGCGACTGGCGCCGAGGTCGAAGCGACGCTGCAGGGTCTACTCGATGACATCCTGAAGATGGAGCCCAAGGCGCTGGCCGTGGCCAAGCGGCTGGTCCTTTCCTGCGCGAAGAAGGATGATCTGGACGTGCTCGACGAGGCGGCGGGAAACCTGGTCGGCCTGCTGCGCCAACCGGAGGCGGCTGAAGGCATCCGGCACTTCATGGCGAAGACGACGCCCTCCTGGGCCAAGAGGTAGACATGCGAAACTATCGCCACATCGAAGTGAGGCCGATCGCGGGGGCGCTGGGCGCGGAGATCCACGGCGTCGACATGGCGCAGGATCTCGATGCGGAGGTCGTGGCCGAGATGCGCAAGGCGTTGCTCGACCATCTCGTGATCTTCCTGCGCGACCAGACCGTGACGCCGCTCCAGCAGCTCGCCTTTGCGCGGAAGTTCGGCGAACCGGTCGAGTATCCGCAGCTCAAGGGCCTCCCCGAGTCGCAGATGATCACCCCGGTGGTGAAGCTCGAGCACGAGCGAAACAATTTCGGCGGGATCTGGCATTCCGATACGACCTACCTGCCGGTGCCCCCGATGGGCAGCATGCTGCTGGCGCGCGAGGTACCGGCCTTCGGCGGCGACACGATGTTCGCCAACCAGTACCTCGCCTACGAGGCTCTGTCGGACGGGCTGAGGGCGACGCTCGACGGGCTGATCGGCGTCAGTTCCTCGGCCAAGGCCGACGTGACCAAGACCCGCGAGGATCGCATGAAGGCGGCGGGCGCCGAGCTCAAGGTGATGACGGCCGAGCATCCGATCGTGCGGACCCATCCGGAAACCGGCCGCAAGGCGCTCTATACGTCCGACGCCCATACGGCGCACATCAAGGGCTGGACGGAGAAGGAGAGCCTGCCGCTGCTGCGCTTCCTGTGGGAGCACCAGACGCGGCCCGAGTTCACCTGCCGCTTCCGCTGGGAAGCCGGCTCGCTGGCCTTCTGGGACAATCGCTGCGCGATGCACAATCCGATCAACGACTATCACGGCTTCCGGCGCGTGATGCACCGGATCACGCTCGCTGGCGACAAGCCGCGATAGAGGGAGAGGGACATGTCCGGAGCGGGAGGTTTGCTGGCGGTCCTGGTGCTGGTCGCGGCCAACGGGTTCTTCGTGGCCGCCGAGTTCTCGCTGGTCGCCGTCCGCCGCAGCCGGGTCATCGAACTCGCCGCCTCGGGACGGATCAATGCCAAGGCGCTGGTGCGGGCCCTCGACCATCTCGATTCCAACCTCGCGGCCACGCAGCTGGGCATCACCATCTCGTCCCTGGCGCTGGGCTGGATCGGCGAGCCGGCGATCGCGCACCTGATCGAAGAGCCTCTGGCGCAGCTCTGGGGCACGATGGCCGGCGTAAGCGCCTACGCGATCGCCGTCGGTATCTCCTTCCTGCTGATCACGGCGCTGCACATCGTGCTGGGCGAACTGGCGCCCAAGAGCCTCGCCCTCCAGCGCAGCGAAGGCACGGCCCTGTGGGTGGTGCGGCCGCTCAGCCTGTTCAGGTGGCTTCTCAGCCCGGCCATCCTCGTGCTGAACGGGATGGGAAATCTCGTGCTGAGACTGTGCGGGCTGCGGCCGGGAACAGGGGAGGAATCCCTGCATTCGCCGGGTGAGCTGAAGCTGCTGGTCGAGGCCAGCCAGGATGCCGGGCTCCTGCAGGATGCGCAGGAAGAGGTCATGGTGCGCGCGCTCGAAATCGGCAATCGCCGCATCGGCGAGATCATGACTCCCCGAACCGAACTCGACTGGATCGACATCAACGACGAGCGCGACGAGATCGTGCGGACGGTCCTGGAGAGCCCCTATGAGCAGATGCTGGTCGGGCGCGGGAGTATCGACAACCTGCTGGGCGCGGTCACCAAGACGGACCTGCTGAACCAGATGCTGCGCGGCGGCACAATCGACCCCGGCGCCGTGGTCGTGGCGCCGCTGATGGTCCATGAGGCCATGCCGATCTTCAAGGTGCTGGAGCAGTTCAAGAAGACGCCGGTACGGCTTGCCGTGGTGGTCGACGAGTATGGCGGCATCGAGGGAATCGTCACGCAGGCGGACCTGCTGGAAGCCTTGGCCGGCGACCTTCCGGAGGCGCTGGGCGAGGATCCCGACGTCTTCGAGCGCGAGGACGGCTCGCTGCTGATCGACGGCATGGCGCCGGTGCATGCGACCCTCGACCGGCTGAAGCTCGACAAGCTGCCCGTCAGCACCAAGTTCCACACGATCGCCGGCTTCGCCCTGGCCCAGCTCGGCCATATCCCGACGGCCGGCGAGCAATTCACCTACGAAGACTGGACCTTCGAGATCGTCGACATGGACGGGCGGCGGATCGACAAGCTGCTGGTGCGCCGCACGCCGACGCTCGAGGCCTGACCCGTCAGTGTGCCGACGGGGGCGCCAGCGTCAGCGTGCCGATGGCGCTGCGGGCCGTTTCGGCGCGGGTGCCGCCGATGTTGATGTAGGCGAGCTTCTGCCAGGGTTCGACGAAGTTGCGCGCCCACGGGGAGAGCATGTTTCCAGACTGCCCGAGCGGCGTCGCGAACCGGCTGTTTTCGAGATCGCTGAAATCGTAGATGCCGCGATAGCCCGCGCCGTGCACCGCGTCGAACGGCCGGTTGCCGCGGAACGAGGGCGAGGCCCGGTTGAGCGTCTGGTTCCCTCCGTCGGACGGATAGCGCACCGAGGCGATGTCACGCAGCAGGGGGATACCATCGAACAGGGGATGGCGATGCACGGCGAGGTGCTCACGGCCCCATTGCCATTTGGTCATGTCGGCGCCCTGACGGCGCGAGATCCAGTCGAGCGCACGGTCGAGCGCCAGGGCGATTGCCTCCTCGCAGGACTCGGTCTGGCGCGTGCCGCCATCGTCGCACCAGCCCGGCTTGTCGCGCAGGATACGCACCAGCAGGGGGACATTGGGCACCGCCAGCGAGGCGTAGAGATCCTCTCCCAACTCGTCGCCCAGCAGGCCCTTCTGAAGTTCGGCGAGCCAGGCGTCGTAGATCAGGGGCTCGGGGCGGCTCGCCAGCATGAACATGTTCCACCGCGCGAGCAGCTCGCGGGCCTGCGCGGCGCGGGCGTTGCGCGGCGTCCCCTTCAGCAGGTAGGGCAACATCTCCGCGGCATCGAGCGTGAGATTGTCGGCCTGCATGACGATCATGCCGTAGACCGGATGGCGCTCGACCTCGCCCAGCAGCTGCGCGGCCCGGCGCTGGCGATAGGGCTCGGCCCAGTCCCGGCTGATGAAGTGGCGGTAGTCGTCGGGCACGAGCCTGCCGTTGGCGTTGACGATCACGCCGGTCCCTGGATTGTAGACGCGCGGCAGGTCGTCGAACGGCACGAAGCCCGCCCAGTCGAATTCCGAGGTCCATCCCGGCACCGGCATCGAGCCGTCGCCCTTGCGCCGGATCGGTACGCGCGCCGGCGAGATCAGGCCGATATTCCCCGACGTGTCGGCATAGACCATGTTCTGCATCGGCGAGACGATGCGACGGGCCGCCGACAGGAAATCCTCCCAGTTCTGCGCCGAGCCGATGCGGCTGAAACCCTCGGCCGAAGTGTCGGCGCCATCGAGTGCGGTCGCCTGCAGGGCCAGGACGTGTCCCTGCGGCGTGAGGTTGTCGCCGCGGCGGACGAAGTCGTCGATCACCGGGCCGTGCCGCGTCTCGCGGACGCGCATCGTGATGGGATCGCCCCAGGCGACCTTGATCGTCTCGTCGCGCACCGCGAAGGGACGGGCGCCGTCGGGCGTGATGTAGCGGTTGGGGTCGGTCGGATCGACGCGCTCGACGAAGACGTCCTGGCTGTCGAGGTTGGTGGTCGTGAAGCCCCAGCCGATCGTGCCGTTGTGGCCCAGCACCACGGCGGGCGAACCCGGTGAGGTGGCGCCGCGGATGTCGAAGCCCGGACCGACCAGGCGGGCGAGGTACCAGACACCGGGAAAGCTGAAGCCGAGATGCGGATCGTTGGCGAGCAGCGGGCGTCCCGAGACCGCGTGTGCGCCCGACAGCACCCACTCGTTCGAGGCCTCGCGCTTGCGGGTGACCTCGTTGTCGGTGCCATGGAAGATGCGGTCGAGGTCGATGCCCTTCGTGGCCGCCATGACCATCGAGAGCGTCGAGTCCTTGCTGTCGCCGGAGGGCTGGATCAGGAACTTCACCCCGTCCTCGCCGATCTTCTGCGACAGCCGCAGGCGCAAGAGTTCGGCGCGCCAGTTGCCGTCGAGGCCGAGCGCCATGAGCTTCGCCCAGACCAGCGAATCCGCGGGCCGCCAGGGCTCGGGTCGGTAACGTCCGCCGGACAGGAGCTTGATCAGCGTGAGTTCCAGCCCGTACTGCTGGGCGTCGTTGGAGATCCAGGCATTCACGCCCGCCGCATACGCGTCGAGCTGGGCGCGCATGGCCGGCGACAGCGCGCCCACGCTCTCGTTGGCGCGCCGGTAGACGCCGAGGCCGCGCATCGTGCGGTCGGTGTCGACCAGTCCCTGGCCGACCACGGCCGGCGGCACGAGTTCTGCGAGACGCCCTTGGCCGATGCGGCGCATCAGCTCCATCTGCCAGAACCGGTCCTGGGCATGGACGTAGCCCAGGGCGAAGGAGGCATCCTCGATCGACCCCGCGATGATGTGCGGCACGGCATTCTTGTCGCGCAGGATCTCCACGGGGGCCTTGAGGCCCGTCGCCTCGAGCTGGCCCGCGTAGCTCGGC
This sequence comes from Reyranella sp., assembly GCF_965279625.1. Lineage (GTDB taxonomy): Bacteria > Pseudomonadota > Alphaproteobacteria > Reyranellales > Reyranellaceae > Reyranella. The sequence goes on along the minus strand of NZ_OZ257251.1, from coordinate 824,550 downwards.
AGTGCGCCACGCACATGGAAGTACGTGCCGGCCAGCAAGACCGCGACGGCCAGCGCCGTGCCGAGCAGGAGCTTTCCGAGAAAGGCTGCGAGGCGGACCAACAGCCTCACCGGGTCAACCGCCCAGATAGGAAAGGATCGCGTCGCGGTCGCTGTCGAGGTCCGGCGCGGGCGCGCGCGTCGTCGGGTCGGGGAAGGCCGACATCTTGAGCGGGTTGCCAGCCAGCTTCAGCGTGCCGCCGCTGCCGTCCGGCACGTCGACCAGCATGTTGCGAGCGGCGACCTGCGGATGCTCGATGGCCTGCGCGATGTTGTTGATCGGGCCGCAGGGCACGCCGCCCTTGGACACGACGGCGATCCAGTGATCGGTCGTGTTGGTCTTCAGCACGGACTCGATTTCCTGCTTCAGCTTCTGCTGGCTCTTCTGGCGCAGCGCATTCGACTTGTAGGCGGGATCGTTCGCCATGTCGGAACGGCCCAGCGCCTCGCACATCTTGATGAACAGGCTGTCGTTGCCCGCCGCGATGATCATCGAGCCGTCGGAAGTGGCGAAGGCCTCGAAGGGGGTGATGGTGGGATGGCGCGCACCGAGCGGGCCGGGGATTTCCTTCTCGACCGTGTAACGCATGATCGCGTTCTCGAGCAGCGCGAGTTGGCAGTCGAACATCGCGATGTCGACCTTGGTGGACTCTCCGGTCGTGAGCCGGTGCACGAGCGCGGCATTCACGGCGACGGCGGTGTAGAGGCCGGCGCCGATGTCGCCGATCGACATGCCGACCCGGCTCGGCGGCTGACCCTCGTTGCCAGTGATGCTCATGATGCCGCCCTGGCCCTGCATGACCATGTCGTAGGCGGGGTCCTTCGAGTTGGGACCGGTGTGGCCGAAGCCCGAGGCCGAGGCGTAGATCAGCTTGGGATACTTGGCATGCAGCGTCTCCCAGCCGTAGCCCAGCTTCTCCATGGTGCCGGGGCGGAAGTTCTCGACGACGACGTCGGCCTTCTCGAGCAACTTCTCGAAGATCTTGCGGTGCTCGTCGTTCTTGAGGTCGAGCGCGATGCTCTCCTTGCCGCGGTTCACCGACGCGAAATAGGTCGACTTGCCGTTTACAAAGGGACCATAGGCGCGGGCATCGTCGCCGCCCTTGGGCGGCTCGACCTTGATCACCCGGGCGCCCATTTCGGCCATCAGAAGGGTGCAGTAGGGACCCGCCAGGATGCGGGAGAGATCGACGACGAGAATGCCCGACAGCGGGCCCTTGGTATTCTGGGTCATGCCCGGTTCTTAGCCAGTGGATCGTCGTGAATCCAGCCACACGTTGACCGCCGCCGCCGAGATCACGATTGCGCCGCCAAACAAGGTGAGATCGTCCGGCTTTTCGCCATCGAACAGCCACACCCAGACCGGCCCCAGCACCAGCTCGAGCAAGCCGAGCAGGGCCGCCTGCGCCGCCGGAATGCGCTTCAGGCTGGCCATGTAGAGCAGCAGGCCGACCGCCAGCTGGCCCGGGCTCAGGGCGAAAAGCCAGGGCAATTGCGACCAAGTGACGTTCTCGGGGTGGGCAAAGGGCAGCGCCACCAAGCCGGAGATCAGGCCGGCCAGCCAGATCGACGGGGTCATGCCGATGTCGCGGCGGTGCCGGACGACAACGTAATTGCCGCTCATGCAGAGCACGACGATGAAGGCGACCGCCATGCCGGCCAGGGCGCCCGGCTTCAGGGACCCGGCGACGCTGATTGCCAGGCCAACCACGGCCGCCGCCATGGCGAGGATCGTGTGACCATGCAGAGGCTCGCGCAGGAACAGGCGGGCGGCGATGGCGGTGATGAAGGGCGTCGCGCCGAACATGATCAGCACGTTGGCGACCGGCGCCAGCCCGAGCGCCAGGATGAAACTCACGAAGCTTCCCGCAAGCAGAACGGCGCTGAGCAACAGGGCGCGGCCGCCGTTGCGGATGTCGATCATCACCTGCCGGCGCTGCCAGAGCAGAAGCGGCAGCATGGTGGCGACGAGGAGGGCCGAGCGCCAGAAGGACACGTCCCATGCAGGAAGGTCGATCCGACGAACGATGACGCCTGCCGTGCTGAAGGTAATCGCGGCCGCGACGGCGAACAGCACACCGAGCAGAGGGGAACTTGGCAAGGTGGCGAGCGTTTTCATGCGAACCCAAGCGTGAATACGGACCCCCCGTGCCCCCGTCCATCGATTCCCTCGATTTGCCGCCATTCAAGCCGCGCTTTCCGTGGTGGGGACCGGACCTTCAGACGATCGCCATCCGGCTCACGTCGGCGCGCGTATGCGACCTCGCCCCCCATACCAGCGAGCGTATGGCCTTCGCGATGGCAGACCGAACCGGCGACATCCTGCTCGGCATGCTCGATCATCCGGTTGAACTGGTGGAGGAGCGACCGCTCGCCGTTCTGATCCATGGACTGACGGGCAGCGAGAACAGCGCCTATATACTGAATGCAGCACGTCATCTGCTGGACGGCGGTTACCGCGTGCTGCGGCTCAATCTGCGTGGTTGTGGACCGTCGCGTCCGCATTGCCGTGAGCACTATCATGTCGGGCGTACCGCCGACTTCCGCCGCGTCCTATCGCAGCTCCCCGACGACATGACTACCAATGGAATAGTCGCCGTCGGCTACTCGCTGGGCGGGGCGATGCTCCTCAAGTACCTGGGCGAGGAGGGATCTTTCGCGCCCCTGCGGGGCGCCGCAACCATCTGCGCGCCGATCGACCTGTCACGCACCTGCAAGCACATGATGCGGGCGCGCAACTGGCTCTATCACACCTATCTCCTGAACGACATGAAGGCCGAAGCGCTGGCGCCGGGTGCGCTGACCTCGCCTGAGGAACGCGAGATCATCAAGTCCGCGCGCAGTGTCTGGGACTACGATGATCGGTTTATCTCGCCGCGTTACGGCTTCCGCGGCGCCGAGGATTATTACGAGCTGTGCTCGCCGCTCGCCTTCATGCCCGAGATCCGCGTGCCGACGATGGTCATCGCGTCGTGCGACGATCCCTGGATCCCCGTCGAGTACTATCGGGAGTTCAACTGGTCCGAAAATACGTCGCTCGTCCCGCTCATGCCGCCGGCCGGTGGACACATTGGCTTCCATGCCCATGACAGTGCCCGGCCATGGTGCGACCTGGCAGTGGAGAAATTCTTCGACCGACTTGCTACCATGGAAGAGTGACTCTCCATCTCCCGCCGTTTCGTGCGCGCTTCCCCTGGTGGGGGGCGGACCTCCAGACGCTGGCCAATTACCTGAAGCCGCCGCGCCCGGATCTCGCCCCGCACAGGTCGGAGCGGCTCACGGTCGATCTCCTCGATGGAACGGGTGACCGTTTGGTCTGTGCCGTGGACCGGCCATCGCTGCCGGCGAAAGGCACGCCCCTGACGATCCTCATCCACGGGCTGACCGGTTCGCAGGAAAGCTCCTACATGCTCAGCATGGCCCGCCGTCTCCTCGACGCCGGTGAACGCGTGCTTCGGGTGAACCTCCGCGGCGCGGGACCGTCGCGCGCAACCTGCGGCGGTCAGTATTATGCCGGCCGCAGCCAGGATTTCCGCGCCTTGCTGGCGAACCTTCCCGCCGAACTGACGTCCGATGGCCTGCGAGCCGTCGGTTACTCGCTGGGAGGGGCGATGCTGCTCAAATATCTGGGTGAGGAGGGCGGGACGGCGCCCTTGCTCGCTGCGGCGACGGTCTGCGCCCCCGTCAACCTCTCCGCGACCTGCCGGCGGATGCTGGAGCGGCGCAATTTCATCTATCACCGCCATCTCCTCGGCCAGATGAAGGTGGAGGCCACGGCGGCGGGTGCGCAACTCGAGGTGGCCGAGAGGTCCGCCATCCTTGGGGCCCGTTCGGTTTGGGAATACGACGAAGTCTTCATCGCACCCCGTCACGGCTTCGCCGGCGCCGAGGACTATTACGAGCGCTGCAAGCCCATTCGCTTCATGGGCGGTATTCGCGTGCCGACCCTGGTACTGGGGGCGCTCGACGATCCGTGGATTCCCGGCGGGCTCTACAGCGGCTACGATTGGGCCGGCAACGAGGCGCTGACATCCTTGCTGCCGGCGCAGGGCGGCCATGTCGGCTTTCATGGCGCCGGTAGCCCTCTGCCCTGGAGTGATCTCGCCGTGGCAACCTTCTTTGGGATCAACCGGGCATGACGCGCCGAGATGGCAGTCTTGACGCGCTGAATTTCTTCCTCGCCGATGTGCGCGACGGGTTGGGACCCTACCTCGCGATCTACCTGCTCACGGTCCAGAAATGGGACGCGGCCAGCATCGGCGTCGTCATGTCGATCGGTGGCATTGCCGGCATCCTGGCCCAGACGCCGGCCGGCAATTTCATCGACGTCACACGCTACAAGCGCGCGGCCGTCATCGTTGCCGCGATCGTGGTGACGGCGTGTTGTCTCATCCTGCCGCTCGCCCCTGAATTTCTGCCCGTGGCGATTGCCCAGTCGATGGCCGGCATAGCAGGTTCGATCTTTGCGCCAGCGATCGCCGCCATCACGCTGGGCATGATGGGACCGAAGGCCTTCACCCGCCGCACGGGACGCAACGAGGCGTTCAACCACGCGGGCAATGCGGTCGCGGCCCTCCTGGCGGGCGGCGCGGCCTTTTTCATGGGGCCGATCGCGGTCTTCTATCTGATGGCGGCGATGGCGGTGGCGAGCATCGTGGCCACTCTCTCAATCCCGGCCCGTGCCATCGACCACGACGTGGCCCGTGGCCTCGATGACGGAATCCACCATGGCAATGCAAGACCCGCCGGGATCGCCGCGCTCTTCGAGAATCGTTCCCTGCTGGTCTTTGCGGGAAGTGTCGTGCTCTTCCACTTCGCCAATGCGGCAATGCTACCGCTCGTTGGCCAGAAGCTCGCGCTCGTGAACGAGGGGCTCGGAACGACGCTCATGGCAGCCTGCATCGTGATTGCGCAGCTCGTCATGATCCCCGCGGCATTGCTGGTCGGCGCCAAGGCGGACGATTGGGGACGAAAGCCGCTGTTCCTTGCCGGCTTCCTCATCCTCGCGCTGCGCGGGGCGCTCTATCCGCTATCGGACGATGCCTACTGGCTGGTGGGCGTGCAGGCGCTGGACGGCGTCGGCGCCGGCATTTTTGGCGCGCTGTTCCCGGTGGTCGTCGCCGACCTCACGCGGGGGACGGGCCGCTTCAACGTCAGTCTCGGCGCCATTGCGACGGCGCTGGGCCTAGGGGCCGCGCTCAGCGCGACCTTTGCCGGTTTGATTGTGGTCATGGCCGGCTATTCGGCGGCCTTTCTGGCCCTGGCGGCGATCGCGGGGATGGGCCTGCTGATCTATGCCGCCTTCATGCCCGAAACGAAGCCTCTTTCAGGACAGGAAGGGACATCGTTCATCGGGCAGACGAGGCCATCATGAGGATATTCGGAGATGGGTGAGGCGGAACCAGTGGCAATGATCGTGGGCGTGGCCTGTTCGCTGGTTGCGCTCGTGCTGGCATGGCGTGCCTATCGCGGCGCGTCGGAGGAGCAGGAGCGGCGCAAGCGCGAGCGCGAGGAGCGCGACCGCCGCTAGTTGAGGGCCATCGGCTCGGTGGGTGGCCCGTCGTGAAGAAGGGCAGAGAGGCGGGTGCCGAGGTCGATCGGCTCGAAACGTTCGGTCGAAGCGGCGATCTCGTCGGCGGTCCACCAGCGATGGCCAAGCGTCCAGCTCCGTTCCTTCTCGTCGAGGCCCGACGTGTCGATCTCGCTGCGGTCGGTGCGCGCCAGGAAGAAACGCTCCCGGTGCAGAACCTCCTTGCCGCGCCAGCTCATGACACGCTCGCGCTTCCAGACCCAGCGGGGCGTGCCGATCACCGGCAGCTTGGTTTCCTCGCCCGCCTCGCGTACCGCGGCCTGCGCATAGTCTTCGCCCGGATCGACCATGCCGCCGATCATCACCCAGAAAGGATCGAAGAACGGCTGCGCCGGATCGAACACCTGGGGATCGTGGACGTTGAACAGGAACAGCCTGTCCTGCGGATCGAGCAGGATCAGGCGGGCCGAGGGGCGCTCGATCATAGGCGGGCGATCATTTGGACTTGAGCAGCCGGGCCGCGTCGATCGCACCATAGGTCAGGATGCCGTCGCAGCCGGCACGCTTGAAGCCGGTCAGCGTCTCGATCAGTACCTTGTTCCAGTCGAGCCAGCCGCGATCGGCCGCGCCGCGCAGCATCGCGTACTCACCGCTCACCTGGTAGGCGTAGGTCGGCACGCCGAACGTGTCCTTCACGCGCCGCACAATGTCGAGATAGGGGAGGCCGGGCTTCACCATCACCATGTCGGCGCCTTCCTCGATGTCGAAGCCGACCTCACGCAGCGCCTCGTCCGAGTTGGCGTAATCCATCTGGTAGGTCTTCTTGTCGCCCTTCAGGGCGCCCGAGCTGCCGATGGCGTCGCGGAACGGATTATAGAAGGCCGAGGCGTACTTGGCGGCATACGACATGATCTGTTCGTGCTGGTGGCCCTTGGCGTCGAGGGCCGCACGGATGGCGCCGATGCGGCCGTCCATCATGTCGGAGGGCGCCTGGATGTCGGCGCCGGCCTCGGTCTGCACGATCGCCTGCTTGACCAGCGCCTCGACCGACTCGTCGTTCAGGATGCGACCGTCGCGCACGATGCCGTCATGGCCGTCGCTGTTGAACGGGTCCAGCGCCACGTCGCAGACGATGCCGATATCGGGGACGGCTTTCTTCACCGCGGTGATGGCGCGGCAGACGAGATTGCCCGGATTGTAGGCCTCGCGAGCGTCGGGCGTCTTGGCCTTGGGATCGGTCTCCGGGAAGATCGCGATGGCGGGAATGCCGAGATCGCGGGCTTCCTTTGCGGCCTCTGCGAACAGGTCGATCGAGAGGCGGTCGACCCCCGGCATGGAGGCGACTGGCGTGCGGGCGTTCTGGCCCTCCTGCACGAAGACCGGCCAGATCAGGTCGTCGACGGATAGCTTGTGTTCGGCGACGAGCCGGCGGGACCATTCCTCACCGCGATTGCGGCGGAGGCGGGTCGTGGGATAGCGGCCGAGGGTCGTGAAACGGGCAGACATGATCCGCCTTATCGCGCGAACCCGTGGGGGCCGCAATGCGGCTCCTTTTCCTGCAGAAAGCCGGCGCCAGAGTTGATACGGTCTCGCCCGCATGGATTTCAATCTCTCAGAAGACCAACAGGCCTTCCGCGATACGGCCCGGCAGTTCGCGACCGACCGCATGCTGCCGCACGCCGCGCGTTGGGACGCCGATAAGATCTTTCCGGAGGAGGTGCTGCGGGAAGCCGCTTCCCTCGGCTTCGGCGGCATCTACGTGCGCGACGATGTTGGCGGCAGCGGCCTCAGCCGCTTCGACGCGGCCCTGATCATGGAGGAGCTAGCGGCGGCGTGTCCCAGCACGGCGGCCTATATCTCCATCCACAACATGGCCGCCTGGATGATCGACGCCTTCGGCGACGACGAGCAGCGCCGGCGCTTCCTGCCCAAACTCTGCTCGATGGAGCATTTCGCAAGCTACTGCCTGACCGAGCCGGGGGCCGGTTCCGACGCGGCGGCGCTGGCCACGCGGGCCGAGCTTCAGGGCGACCACTATGTGCTGAACGGCAGCAAGGCGTTCATCTCGGGCGGCGGGCGCAGCGATATCTATGTCGTGATGCTGCGCACGGGCGGGCCGGGGGCCAGCGGTGTCTCGACTCTGGTGGTCGAGGCGGGAACGCCCGGCCTCTCGTTCGGCAAGCAGGAGAACAAGCTCGGCTGGAACAGCCAGCCGACCGCCTCGGTGATCTTCGAGAATTGCAGGGTGCCGGTGGCCAACCGTCTCGGCCCCGAAGGGCACGGGTTCAAGATCGCGATGATGGGGCTCGACGGCGGGCGCATCAATATCGGCGCCTGCTCGCTGGGCGGCGCACGCGCCTGCCTGGAGACGGCCTCGCGCTACGTCCTGGAGCGCAAACTGTTCGGCAAGCCGCTGGCCGACTTCCAGGCGACGCAGTTCAAGCTGGCGGACATGGCGACCGAACTCGACGCGGCGCGTCTCATGATCTGGCGGGCTGCCTCGCTGCTCGACCAGAAGTCGCCCGAGGCGACCCAGGCCGCGGCCATGGGCAAGCGCTTCGCGACCGACATGGGCTTCCGGGTGGTCAACGAAGCGCTGCAATTGCATGGCGGATACGGCTACTTGAAGGATTTCCCGCTGGAGCGCTATCTCCGCGACCTGCGCGTGCACCAGATCCTCGAAGGCACCAACGAGATCATGCGCGTGATCATTTCACGCCGTTTGTTGATGGGATGAAGAATGTCCGAAGCTGAAATTCTGTTTGATGTGAAGGACGGTCTGGGCGTCATGACGCTCAACCGTCCGAAGGTCCTCAACTCGCTGTCGCACGGCATCATCCTCGAGATGGAGCGCGTGATGCCGGAGTGGGAGAAGGATCCTTCCATCAAGGCGGTGGTCCTGCGCGGCGCCGGTGACCGTGCCTTCTCCGCCGGCGGCGACGTGGCGGGCCTCTATCGCGAAATGCGCGACAATCCCGCGGGCACCCTGCGCCGCGACTTCTTCCGCGACGAGTACATCGTCAACCGTCGCATCTATCGCTACGCCAAGCCCTGGATCTCGCTGATCGACGGCATCAACATGGGCGGCGGCGTCGGCCTGTCGGCGCACGGCTCGCACTCGGTGGTGACCGAGAAGTATCTCTTCGCCATGCCCGAGACGACGATCGGCCTCTTCCCCGATGTCGGCGGCGGCTATTTCCTGACGCGGCTGCCGGGCGCTCTGGGGACCTTCCTCGCGCTCACCAGCTACCGCCTGAAGGCAGCGGATGCCGTCTGGGCCGGAATCGCACACGCCTTCGTGCCCAGCGCGAAGATCGACGAGCTGCAGGCCGCCCTGGGCGCGGCGGACCTGTCCGGCCCGCGCGCCGACGAAAAGGTCGATGCCGTCATCGCCCGCTTCCAGGCGGATGCCGGCGAGCAGACGCTGCCGGCGCTGATGCCCGAGATTGATCGCTGCTTCTCGGCAGAGACGCTGCAGGAGATCGTCGCGAAGCTGAAGAAGTCGAACAGCGAGTTCGCGCAGAAGCAGCTGGCGGCGCTGATGAAGCTCTCGCCGCTGTCGATGGCGATCACGCTGGAGCAGCTCAAGCGCTGCGCCAACCGCTCGTTCGAGGACACGATGACGATCGAGTACCGCATGTCGCAGCGCTGCATGCAGAAGGGCCATGACTTCTTCGAAGGCGTGCGCGCCCTGCTGATCGACAAGGACCAGAAGCCGCAATGGAACCCGACGACCATCGACGGGGTCGCCCGCGCCCTGGTCGAAGAGCACTTCCAGCCGGTGTCCAACGACCTGTTCTTCGACTGAGGCGGCAGCAACCAAACGGAGGAAACCATGGCGAAGATCGCCTTCATCGGTCTCGGCAACATGGGCGGCCCGATGGCCGCCAACCTGGCAAAGGCCCAGCATCACGTCGTGGCGTTCGACCTGTCGGACGCCGCGGTCGCGATCGCGGTCGAGAAGGGGGCGCACAAGGCTTCCTCCGCTGCGGAAGCGGTGAAAGGCGCGGAGATCGTCGTCACCATGCTGCCGGCCGGCAAGCATGTCCGCGAGGTCTACGAGAAGGACGTCCTGCCGAACGTCGCCAAGGGCGCGCTGCTGATCGACTGCTCGACCATCGACGTCGAGAGCGCGCGCCACGTGGCGGCGCTGGCGGAGAAGGCCGGCCTCGACATGGTCGATGCCCCGGTCTCGGGCGGCGTCGGTGGCGCCACCGCGGGCACGCTGACCTTCATGGTCGGTGGCAGCGAGGCGTCGTTCGCCAAGGCGAAGCCGGTGCTGGAGAAGATGGGCAAGAACATCGTGCTGGCGGGCACGAGCGGCGGCGGCCAGGCCGCCAAGATCTGCAACAACATGATCCTGGGCGTGTCGATGATCGCGGTCAGCGAGGCCTTCATGCTGGCCAAGCGGCTCGGTCTCGACGCCCAGAAGCTGTTCGACGTGGCCTCCACCGCCTCGGGGCAGTGCTGGTCGCTGACCAACTACTGCCCGGTGCCCGGCCCGGTGCCGGCGTCTCCGGCCAACCGTGACTACCAGGCGGGCTTCACGGCGGCGATGATGCTGAAGGACCTGATGCTGGCCCAGCAGGCGGCCAATGCCGCCGGCGCCAGCACGCCGCTCGGTGCCGAGGCCGCCCAGCTCTTCAGCCTGTTCGTGAATTCCGGCAACGGCGCCAAGGACTTCTCCGGCATCATCAAGATGCTGGACGGCAAGTGAGGGCCGCATGATCACGCTCTACGACCTGGCCTTCGACGACGATCGTCGTCCCAGCCCGTTCTGCTGGCGGGCCAAGTTCGCGCTCGCGCACAAGGGCCTCGACTACACCAACGTCCCGATGGGCTTCACGGAGAAGGAGAAGATCGCCTTCGCCGATTCCAAGACCGTGCCGGTGATCAAGGACGGCGAAAAGCCGGTGAAGGACAGCTGGGCGATCGCCGTCTATCTCGACGACATGTACCCGGAGAAGCTGCTGCTGAAGAGCGAGATGGGCCGATCCTATGCGCGCTTCATCAACGGCTGGACGGACACGGTGGTCAACGCCGGCGTTTTCCCGCTGATCGTGGGCGATCTCTACGATCGCGTGCGGCCCGAGGACAAGGAGTACATCGCCGAGTCGCGTGGTGCGCGCTTGGGCACAAAGGACTTCGCGTCCTTCCAGGCGCAGGCACGAGAAAAGGGGCTGGCGGCCTTCCGCGCCTCGCTCGAACCGGCGCGCCGGGCGTTGCGCGAGCAGAAGTTCCTGTCCGGCGCCGAGGCGGCCTATCCCGATTACATCCTCGCGGGCACCTTCATGTGGCCGCGCACCATCAGCCCGCTCGAACTGCTGGAAAAGGACGATCCTGTATATTCGTGGCGCGAGCGCATGCTCGACCTGTTCGACGGCATGGCCCGCAAGGCGAAGGCTGCCTGATGCCGGACGCCGATACCAAGCCGTTCGATCCGGCCGAGCATCGTTTCGGACCAGCTCACTGGTTCGAGGATCTCGCGGTCGGCCAGAAATTCTACATCAACTCGCGCACGCAGACGGAGGCGCTGTTCTCGGCCTTCCAGCTCGCCAGCGGCGACAATCATCCGATCCACTACGATCGCGAGTACTGCAAGGCGCTCGGGCACCGGGACATGCTGGCCCACGGGCTGCAGGTCGCCATCCAGGGCGCGGCCGGCGGCGGGATCTTCCCGCATTTCGTGGGCGAATCGCTGATCGGGTTCCTCGAACAGTCCTCGCGCTTCCTCAAGCCGGTCTATGTCGGCGACACCCTCTATCCGATGCTTCAGGTGACCGAACTGAAGCCCGGGCGCACGACGGGCGTCGCCGTGTTGAAGCTGACCATCCATAACCAGAAGGGCGAACTGGTGTGCGATGGCGAGCACAAGTATCTTTTGAAGAAGAAGCCGCAATAGAGACGGCAGGAGGAGAGAATATGATCGGCGTCATCGCGAAACTGACCATCAAGCCCGGCACGAACGCAGACTTCGAGGCGACCATGAAGGCGCTTCAAGCCAAGGTTCATGCGGACGAGCCCGGCAACAAGCTCTATGCGCTGCACAAGACGGCAGATGTTAACGTCTATGTCATGCTCGAACGCTACGAGGACCAGGCGGCGTTGGAGGCCCATCGGGCCGCGCCGCACTTCAAGGAACTCGGACGCAAGCTCGGCGACTATCTCGCCGGCCGCCCCGACGTCCAGGCGATGGAAGAAGTCTGACCGCTATAGGGGGCGAGTGAGCGCATGGACGGGCTTTTTCGCCGCCACACCAAGCCCGGTACGGCTCCCGGCACGCTGGCCGGGCGCGCACCGGTTCCCGACGAAGCGCTCGATTTCACCCTCGTCGAATACACGCAGGACGAAGTCGAAGTCCTGCACGAGGTGGAAGTGGACCAGTGCCGCTTCCATCTCGGCACGCCCGGCCATACCTGGATCGATGTCGGCGGGCGGCCCAGCTCGGAAATGCTGCGCAACCTCGGCATGGCGTTCAACCTGCATCCGCTGGCCCTGGAGGACGTGTTCCACTCCAACCAGCGCAGCAAGCTCGACCTCTACGAGGGGCAGGGCTTCATCGTCCTGAATGACCCGGCCTATGAAGACTGCGTGCTGAAGGGGCAGCAGGTCAGCATCTTCTTCGGCGACAACTACGTCATCTCCTTCCACGACCTGAAGGCTGACATCTTCAAGCCGGTGCGTGACCGTCTGCAGACCTCGGGGTCGCGGCTGCGCATGTTCGGCATCGACTATCTCGTCTATGCGCTGATCGATCTCGTGGTCGACCGCAAGTTCCCGCTGATCGAGGCCCTGTCGACCCATCTCGAGGAGCTGGAGGAGGAGGCGCTCGGCCATCCGACAAAGGACACGCTGGCGCATATCCATCAGGCCCGCCGCGCGCTCGTCGCCTTCCATCGCATTCAGTGGGCCGAGCGCGAGACCGTGCTGGCGGTGATGCGGCCCGATGTGCCCTTCATCATGCCTGAGACACGGACCTATCTGCGGGACTGTTTCGACCATGCGGTCGCGGTGCTCGACCTGGTCGAGAGCTACCGCGAAATGGCCAATGGCCTGATGGAAGTCTACCTCATGGACTCGTCCAATCGGATGTCCGAGGTCATGAAGACGATGGCGGTCATCACCGTGTTCTTCATGCCGCTCAGCTTCCTGGCCGGCATCTACGGCATGAATTTCGACCGTGACACCGGCAACATGCCCGAGCTGGGATGGAAGTACGGCTATGACTTTTTCTGGATAATGGTCGTGGTCATCGTGTGTTCCATCTTCCTGTGGCTGAAGCGCAAACGCTGGATTTGAGACTGCCATGACCTACCGGATCTACGGCTCGGAACTGTCGCCCTATTCGGTGAAGGTGCGCTCCTTCTTTCGCTACAAGAACCTCGACCATGAATGGATCCCGCGGTCGCCGGCCGTCCAGGCGGAGTTCCAGAAATACGCCAAGCTGCCGCTCGTGCCGCTGGTCGTGACGCCGGAGGGCGAAGGCATCCAGGACTCGACGCCGATCCTCGAACGCTTCGAGGCATCGCATCCCGAGCGTTCCGTGACCCCCGGCGACCCCGCGCTCGCCTTCGTCTCCGCGCTCCTTGAAGAGTATGGCGACGAGTGGGGCAATAAATGGATGTTCCACTACCGCTGGCGCTACCAGCCCGACGTCTGGTCCACCGCCGAGCGCATCGCCCAGCAGATGATGGGCGCGCAGGGCACGCTTGCGGTGGCGCAGGCCCGCGCGGCCGTGGCCGAGCGCATGATGGGCAGACTTGGCTTCGTTGGCTCCAACGACAAGACGGAGCCGCTGATCGAGGCCTCGTTCGCCAAGGCGCTGGGCCTGATCGACGCGCATCTGGCGTCGCGCCCCTACCTTCTGGGCGGCCGGCCGGCGATGGCCGATTTCGGCCTGTGGGCGCAGCTCTATGAGGCGGCAACCGATCCCACGCCGGGCGCGATCATGCGGGCTTCGGCGCCGAACGTTATGGCGTGGCTGCGGCGCATGCTTGCGCCCCAGTCGGAAGGGGACTTCGAGCCGCTGCGGGACCTCATGCCGACGCTGATGCCGCTTCTCACCGAAGAGGTCGGCGCGCTGTTCCTGCCCTGGTCGGCGGCAAATGCCGCCGCGATCGCGCGCGGCGACAAGAGCTTCTCCATGCGTCTTGGCGGCACTGACTGGAAGCAGGAGCCTCAGAAATACCATGCCCGCTCGCTGACCGAGATCCGGCGCAAGTTCCAGTCGCTGAAAGGTGCATGCGGTCTCGAACCGCTTTTGGCTGAAAGTGGCTGCCTGAAGTTTCTCGCCGGCTACCGTTCATGATTTGAACGAATCGACGGGGATTCCCGATCGAGTCGGGATGTGATCCAAGATGCTGGCTAGGCAGGAGGCCAGCATCGATGCGGCCTCTTTCGAATAGCCCGCGCGAGCGTCTGGTTGCAGCGGTCGGTGGCGAACCGCATTGCACGCGCCAGATATGCGCACGTCAAAAAGTGAAACGCTCTTGCGCCGAGAAACTTCGCGTATAGCGAATCAGCTTAGGACAAATCTGTGCACGCCCAGCGGATATTCTTTCGACAGTGGCTTGGTGATGCTTTCCCATTCGTCCGCCGGCATAGGGGCGATCTGCACGAAGATGTCATGCCGTCGCCAGAGCGGCGGGTCGATCGCCTCATCGGGCTTGTCTCCGTCGATACCCATAATGACTTCGTGACTCGTATGCCGGATCGGCTCGACGCTATTGACCGTCACTGGGCCGACGCCCAGCCGGGCGAACATCTCAGCGAAATCAGAAAGCATGATGTGGGCCGTATGTCCGAAGCCCTCACGCCAGTGCCCGACCACGTAATTGCGTTGACGCGCTCGTTCTTCACCCTCGAAGGAGGGGTGTCGGATGAAAATGAACTGCCGTGCGGCCTTGATTGCCTTCGCAAGGACAATCTCCACGACATTCAGATCGGGCAAGTGCTCCAGCATGTCCATCATCGTGACAAATCGGACCACTTTCTCGCAATCAAAGAGGGCGCCGTCGCCATGTATCACCTCGATGCCTGCCTCCCGGGCCTGGTTAACCCGTTTAAGGCTTCGCTCGATCCCTATGCCTCGCGCCTTGAAGCGCCGGGAGCAGTGCCGGATCGAACCACCCGAACCGGCGCCGAGATCTATGAAATCATAGGCTTCCCAATTGGCGACCGGGGAGGGGGCACGCGTGCGTTTCGGCGGGGGGGCAGGGGTGCTCATGGCAATGAGAATAGGAGAAGGGGCACCAGGAGTCACCTCGACCGCTTGGGGATGGTGACTTTCCGGTGTTCATACCTACTTGGCCAAGGTCCGCCGGAGAGACTTGGTGGCAAAGGATCGACACCCCCCTGCCGGCAGTGACCGCCTGACGCTTCTGGTGGGTTAGCGCAACGACAGGATCAGCGTCAGGCCCCACAGGCAGAGCAGTCCCAGCAGGAGTCGGCGGAACTGGACGTCGTTGATGCGGCCGTAGAGCGCTAGCCCGATCTTCGCGCCGTTAGCGTCGTCGGCACGGTGATCGCCGCCCATATAAGGAAGATCCGGTCGACGAAGCCCGCGACGCTCGCCGACACCAGGGCCGCAAGCCTGCCGGGATTTCAAGAGTTCAAGGAACCGGGCTTGTTCTGCCGTGCAATTATGAGGTTGTGCGCGACGTCGGCCGCTCATTAGGATGCGTGTGACAGCAGGCGGGGCAGAGTTGCGTACAGGCACCGGAAATGGCGAGCATGTCGGCGTTCACGAGCTGGTAAAGCGCTACGGCGATGTCGCCGCCGTGGACGGGGTGACGTTCGGGGTCCGTACCGGAGAATTTCTTGCCCTGCTGGGACCTTCCGGGTCAGGCAAGACAACGGTCCTGATGAACATCGCGGGCTTCGATTTTCCCGACTCGGGGCGAATCGAGATCGGCGGCCAGGACGTGACCTGGACGCCGTCCCACAAGCGCAATCTCGGGATGGTGTTCCAGCGCTACACGCTGTTCCCGCATATGACCGTGCTGGACAACATCGCCTTTCCGCTCCGCATGAGGAAGATCGGCCGGGCCGAGCGCGAGGAACGGGCGCGCGCGGCACTCAGGACGGTGCGGCTAGAAGGGTACGGCGAGCGTAAGCCCGCCCAGCTGTCGGGTGGCCAGCAGCAGCGCGTCGCGATGGCGAGGGCCGTCGTTTACAATCCCGAAGTGCTGCTGATGGACGAGCCACTGTCCGCTCTCGACAAGAATCTGCGAGAGGAAATGCAGATCGAGATCAAGCATCTGCAGCGCGAGCTGGGTGTGACGGTGATATTCGTCACGCACGACCAGACCGAGGCTCTCACCATGGCCGACCGCATCGCCGTGCTCGATCTCGGCAAGCTGCAGCAGCTCGACACGCCCAAGGCACTTTACGAGCAGCCCAATTCCGCCTTCGTCGCAGGGTTCATCGGCGAGACCAATTTCTGGCCGGCCGTCTCTTCGGGCGACGCCGCAGCGGGAAGCGAAGTCGGCGTCACCCTCGAGGGAGGAGAGCGGGCAAGCGTCACCGCGGCGGATGCCATACGGGCCGGGCAGACGGTCAGGGTGGCGATCCGCCCGGAAAATATCCGTCTCTCGGGCGACGGTGCCGGTCTGCAGGCCACGGTCGAAGAGGCCATCTATGCCGGCAGCGTCACGACGCTCCTGCTGCGCAGCAAGGGGCCGACGCTGCGCGTCCGGGTCGGGCCCGACGGTTCGCTCGGCGAGCCGGCGCCGGGTACTCCCTTCGCCTTGGGCTGGCAGACGCGCCACGCCCGCGCCTACGCCGCATGACGGCCCGGCCGTCGCGTTTCATGCTGGGGGGCCGGACCTACAGTCCCGCCGCAAGCCTGTTGCTGGCTACGCCGTTCCTGCTGGTGCTGATGCTCGCGTTCCTGCTGCCGCTGGGCATGCTCCTGCGCGAGAGCCTGTTCGTGCCGTCCTTCACGGTGGAGCACTATCGCCGGGTGTTCGACGAGCCCGTCTATCTGCGGGTGATGTACCGCACGATCAGGATATCGGCGCTGGTGACGTTGATCAGCCTGCTGCTCGGCTATCCACTGGCGGCCCTGATGGCGCGCACGCGCGGGCTGATGCTGAACCTGCTGCTGGTCGCCGTCCTGCTGCCGCTTTGGACGTCGGTGCTGGTGCGCACCTATGCCTGGCTCGTGCTGCTGCAGCGCAACGGCGTCGTCAACGACCTGCTGACCGGCCTCGGCCTCGTGGACGCGCCCATGCAGCTCCTGCGCACCGAGGGGGCCGTCGTGCTGGCGATGAGCCATGTGCTGCTGCCGTTCGTGGTGCTGCCGCTCTATGCCACCCTGCGCGCCATCCCGGACGACTATGCGCGTGCCGCCCGGATGCTGGGCGCCAACGGCTTCGCGGTGTTCCGCCACGTCACCCTGCCGCTGTCGATGCCCGGCATCACGTCGGGATGCGTGATGGTGTTCCTGCTGGCGCTGGGATTCTTCGTGACGCCCGCGCTGATCGGTGGCCCGCAGCAGATGATGCTGGCGACGCTCGTTCAGCAGCAGGTGACGGAACTGCTCAACTGGCCGTTCGCCGGCGCCATCATCGGAGTTCTGCTGCTCGCCGTGCTCGGGCTGATGATCGTCTTCCACCGTGTCATCCGGCTCGACCGGTTCGTGGGGCAGGCGTGAGGAGGCGGTCGGAACTGACGGCAGGACGGCTCGCGACAAACGCGCTCGCCTACGGTGTCGCCATCTTCCTACTCGTGCCGACGGCGTTGATTGTGCCGATGTCGTTCGGCCCCGATCGCTACCTGAAGTTCCCGCCCTCGGGCTTCACACTCGAATGGTACGCGGCCTATTTCTCCGACCGGGATTGGCTGGACGCGACGTTCTTCAGCCTGCGCATCGCGGTGCTGACGTCGATCGTCGCGACCGTCGTCGGGGCGCTGGTCTCGCTGGCCCTGGTGCGGGGCCGGCTTCCCGGCAAGCCCGTGTTCGAGTTGCTGGTGGTGGGGCCGGTGATCGTGCCCAACATCGCGATCGCCATCGCCACCTACCTGGTGTTCGACGGGCTGAAGCTCACCGGCACGACGCTCGGCTTCGTTGCCGCCCATACCGCGCTCGCGATGCCGTTCGTCGTGTTCACGATCCTCGCGTCGCTGCATCGCTACGACGCCGATCTCGAGCGCGCGGCGTTGTCGTGCGGCGCCAGTCCGCTGCAGGCTTTCACCTGGGTCACGCTGCCTCAGATACTCCCAGGCATCGTCTCGGCAGCGCTTTTCGCCTTCATCATCTCTTTCGACGAGCCCGTGATCTCGTTCTTCATTTCGGACCTCGATCATCGCTCGCTGCCGCGCAAGATGTTCGAGGACATCGACTACAATGTCTCGCCGACCCTGGCCGCCGTGGCCACGGTCCTGACCGGGCTTACCGTACTGGCTCTGGTCGTTGGTCATTTCGCTGGCCGCGGCCGGCAGGCCTCGCCCGTCGCGCGCAGGCCGACTTCCGAGAACTGAACAGGAGAGCAGCATGAAATTGACGCGCCGCACGATCCTCGGAGCCACCGCCACCTTTCCCTTCATCTCGACGGCCCGTGCCGCCGGAGGCGAGGTGATCATCGCCACCACCGGTGGGCTGATGACGAACAGCCTGCAGGCCCATTTCTACAAGCGCTTCGAAGCGCAGACCGGCATCAAGGTTCGCGCCATCGCCATCGAGCTTCCCGACCAGTGGGCGCGGGCGATCGCCGGGGCGCGCAGCGGCAACGTGCCCTTCGACGTGGTGACCGCCACGCCGCCGGACCTTATCCAGCATGCGAGCCTTCTGCAGCCGCTCGACTGCGCTGCCATGCCGGGCATCGTGGCCAATGCTTTGCTGGGGAGCTGCACGCCGGCCGGAATCATCCGGACGGTGGGCGGCATGGCGTTGACCTGGAGCAAGAAAGCCTTCCCCACGGGCGGGCCGCAATCCTGGGCGGATTTCTTCGACGTGGCCAAGTTTCCCGGCCCGCGCTCGCTGCCCGACACCGGGGACCGCGATTGGTGGGTGCCGCTGGCCGCCCTGATGGCCGACGGGGTGCCGCGCGACAAGCTGTTCCCGATGGACGTGGACCGTGCCTACCGCAAGCTCGACACGATCAAGAAGGACGTCGCAGCCTGGTGGAAGAGCGGCGACAATTCCATGCAGATCCTGCGGGGCGGCGACGCCGTCATGAGCATGCTCTACTCAAGCCGTGCCGTTCCGCTCGCCAAGAGCGGCGATTTCGATTTCACCTGGAACGGCGCCATCCGCGATACCGGCAATTGGGCGGTGCTGAAGGGCGGACCGAATACCGCGAACGCCATCAAGTTCCTCGATTTCTTCGTACAGGACCCGTCGGAGCACCTGCCGTTCAGCAACGAGGTGAGCTTCGATTCGAACAACAAGGAAGCGGCCGGCAAGGTGCCGGCCGAGGAGCGGCGCTTCCGGCCGAGCTATCCGGAGAACTACGACAAGCTGATCATCGCCGACTATGCGTGGATCGCCGCCGATCGCGCCAAGCTGCGCGAGCGCTGGATCAGCTGGCTCACCAAATAGGCCGCCTGTGCTCGTCACCTATCCCGAGGCTGCACACTGGCCGATCGACCCCGACCGGCTCGACCTGGTCGAGGAATTCCGGCGGCAACCGCGCGGACCGCATGGCGATGAACTCCAGAAGCTGCTGCATCGCCTGCGGTGGGCGGGCGATCCCGACCAGCCCGGGCGCTATGTGCTGATCGTCACGCAGCCCGGCAAGGAATGGATGCTGGGCCGCCTGCCGCGCCAGCGCGGCAAGCCGATCGAGCTCATGCGCAATCACGTCTTCACCTCCATCGCCGAGGCGGAGTGGGAGGTCTTCAAACTGCGCTGGGAAGCCGTTACCGGCCGAACCCTGCCGCCGCATCTGAGTGAAAAACTGGCATGACCGATACGACCTCCGTTCTGGGATATGCGTGGCCGATGGTGGTCTCGCCGGGCGTAGAAGTAGCCTTCCATCTCTCCAGCCCTTCGGTATCGAAGGCCGATGCTGCCCTGGTGCGCGTGCGCTGTGGCGATCCCGATCCCGCGGGGCCCGGAATCCGGGTCCACGAGATGGAAGTACCGTTCGAGCGCACAGTGTCTCTCGCCCACCAGGTCATCCGGCCGGGCTCGTGCGCCATCGTGGCCGACGCGCCGGCGCTCACGTCGTTCCAGTCGTTCACCGTCGGAGCATTTCTGTGGCCGACGATGACCGGAGACCGCGCCCAGACCATCCTGTCGCGCTGGCGGGAAGATACGCAGGAGGGCTGGCGGCTCGGCCTCGACGCAGAAGGCCATCTGGAGTTCGTCGTCGCGGCCGGTGGCCGGACGTGGCGCGTAGCGACCAGTGCGCCCCTGTTGTCGCGCGAGTGGGTGCTGGCGGGGGCAAGCTGGGATGCCGACGCCGGCCGCCTTGCGGTCATGGTCCGCAGCGCCGACGCGCAGGCCGGGCGGGATCGCTCGGAGAGCGTCGAGGCGGAGGGGCCGATGGGTCTCGAATGGCCGGCCGCGGTGCCGCTGGTGATCGCGGCCCACGCCAGCGACGGCGGCAGCCAGCTGTTCGACGGCTTCTACGACGGCAAGATTGACCGGCCTCGGCTCCATGCCAGCGTGCAGTCGATCGACGGGCTGCACCGGCTTTGCGAAAGCATGAACTTTCCGATGACCGACGCGCGACTGATCGCTGCGTGGGATTTCTCGCGCGGGATGGCCAGCGAGAGTGTCACCGACCTTTCGGCCCACCACCTCCATGGCAGGCTGCGTCAGATGCCGACGCGGGGCATGACCGGCGCCAACTGGGACGGCAGCACGGACCGCTGGACCGACTGCCCTGAGCAGTATGGTGCCATCCATTTCCACAGCGACGACATGGCCGACGCGGAGTGGGAGCCGACCTTGCGCTTCACCGTCCCGGCGGAGTGGCGCAGCGGTTTCTATGCGCTGCGGTTGCGTGCAGAGGCGGGGGACGAGCCGGTCGAGAGTTTCGTCGGATTCTTCGTGCGCGCCGAACTGGGCAAGCCGCGTTCGAAGCTCGCCTTCGTGGCCAGCACCGGCACCTTTCTCGCCTATGCCAACAGTGCCCTTCGGCTCGACCAGGTCCACGCCGAGGCGATGCTCGAGGGCGTGCTGACGCTGTCGCGGGACGATGTTTATATCCAGGAGCATCGCGAGGTCGGCCTCTCGACCTACGATACGCATGCCGACGGCAGCGGCTGGAGCATCAGCAGCGCGCGACGACCCATTCTCAACATGCGGCCTCGCGGCAACGTGTTCAACTACGGCAACGATACCCACTTCATCGACTGGCTCGAGGAGACGGGTCAGGATTACGACGTCATCACGGACGACGACATCCACCGCCACGGCGTCCAGGTGCTGGCGCCCTACACCTGCGTCGTCACGGGGTCGCACCCGGAATATATCAGCCGCGAAGTGTGGGAGGCGTTCGACGCCTATCAGCGCGGCGGCGGGCGGCACATGTATCTCGGGGGCAACGGCTTCTACTGGCGCATCGCCTATCATCCGACCGTGCCGCACACGATCGAGATGCGCCGCGGCATGACCGGCCTGCGCACCTGGGAAGGAGAGGCGGGCGAGACCGCGCTGGCCTTCACGGGCGAGCCGTCCTCGACCTGGCGCAGCAATGGCCGTCCGCCGCAGCGACTGGTCGGTGTCGGTTTCGACGGCCAGGTCTTCACCCATTCCTCGCCCTACCGCTGGCTCGATGGCGCGAAGGATCCGGCGCTGTCGTGGCTGACCGACGGGATCGATCTCGCCGCGCCGCTGGGCGATTTCGGCCTGCGCGGCAACGGCGCCGCCGGGGTCGAGATCGATCGCGTGGACTGGTCGCTGGGGTCGCCTCCCGGCACCGTTTGGCTCGCGACGGCCGACCGGCTCGGCTATGGCGGGACGCCCGCACCGGAGGAGGTCCGTACGCTGCATCGCGGCGTGATGGGAGACCAGAATGCGCAGGTAAGGGCCGATCTGGTCTATTTCCCGACAGCCAACGGCGGTGCGGTCTTCTCGACCGGCTCGATCGCCTGGGTCTGTGCCCTGTCGCACGCGAGCTACAGGAACAACGTGAGCCAGCTCACCGGAAACGTCCTGAAGCGATTCCTCGACCCGACCCCGTTGTGACCGTGGGCGGAGCCGGGCGGACGGATGCGGAGGGGAGGTTAGCAGGCCGCCGAAGAAGTCGGACTTACGGCGGATAACGAAATAAACGCAATAAACGAAACAAACAAATTGAATGTCGCACCACCTGGATTCCGTGCCGGGGTGAGCGCTGGCGCAACAATGTTACTATCTAGTCCTTCCGATTGACCTATTCCAACAAGTGTCAGAGCAGGCTTGTCGCCACGAGCGTCATTCCCGACAGGCCGAGCAGGCCGAGCAGGATGCGGCGGAACTGGGCATCGTTGATGCGGCCGTAGAGGGCCAGGCCGATCTTCGCGCCGATCAGCGTCGTCGGTACGGTCATCGCCGCCCAGATCAGGAAGGTCCGGTCGAGGAAGCCCGCGATGCCGGCCGAGACGAGCGCGAGGAACAGGACGCTCATGTTGAACGGCTGGTTGACGCCGCGCTGCTCGTCCTTGCCGAAGCCGCGCAGCTGTGCCCAGATCGCCGGCGCCGGGCCGCTGAGACTGGCCATCCCGCCCATGACGCCGCCGATCAGACCCACGACGGCATCCGCCGGACGACCGCCGCCCGTCACGATGGGTGGGCGGCGCACGAAGGCCATCCACGCGCTGTAGACGATCAACAGGATGCCAACGCCCAACTTGAGAGGGCTGGGCTTCACATGGTCGAGCAGCAAGGTGCCCAGCGGCACGCCGACGATCCCCGCGGCCAGCATCGGCCATAGGCGGGTCCAGCGCACGCCGCTCCAGATGCGGGGAAGGGACTGAATGTGGCCGGCGACGCCGCACAGGGCGGTG
This sequence comes from Reyranella sp., assembly GCF_965279625.1. Lineage (GTDB taxonomy): Bacteria > Pseudomonadota > Alphaproteobacteria > Reyranellales > Reyranellaceae > Reyranella. The sequence continues at coordinate 802,041 of NZ_OZ257251.1, read as the reverse complement.
AGAGGCGCGGCCGTAAGGGGCGACATGGCCTGCAGCCAGAAGCCCAGTGCAACCAGCGCGAAGCCGGTGCCGCTCAATCCGTTGACGAAGCCAGCCGCCAGCGCCCCGGCGACGACGATCGCGATGTCGCCGGGGGGTGGCAGGGACACGGGTTAGGCGCCGGAGCTGAACGCCTGGATGCCGGTCATGGCGCGGCCGAGGATCAGCGCGTGCACGTCGTGCGTGCCTTCGTAGGTGTTCACGGCCTCGAGGTTCATCGCATGACGGATCACGTGATATTCGTCCGAGACGCCGTTGCCGCCATGCATGTCACGGGCGACGCGGGCGATGTCGAGCGCCTTGCCGCAATTGTTGCGCTTGATCAGCGAGATCATCTCCGGCTGGGCATGGCCCTTGTCCTTGAGGCGGCCGACCCGCAGGCAGGCCTGGAGGCCGAGCGCGATCTCGGTCTGCATGTCGGCGAGCTTCTTCTGGATGAGCTGGGTGGCGGCCAGCGGCCGGCCGAACTGCTTGCGCTCCATCGTGTAGTTGCGCGCCTGCTTCCAGCAGAACTCGGCGGCGCCCATGGCGCCCCAGGCGATGCCGTAGCGGGCGTTGTTCAGGCAGCCGAACGGACCGCCAAGGCCGGCGACGTTGGGCATCAGGTTCTCGACCGGCACGAAGACGTCTTCGAGCATGATGGCGCCCGTCACCGAGGCGCGCAGGCTGAACTTGCCCTCGATCTTCGGCGTCTCGATGCCCTTCCAGCTGCGCTCCAGGATGAAGCCGCGGATCGCGCCGCCGTCGAGCTTGGCCCAGATCACCAGCACGTCGGCGATCGGCGAGTTGGTGATCCACATCTTGGAACCCGACAGGCTGAAGCCGCCGGGGACGGTCGTGGCGCGGGTCTTCATGCCGCCCGGATCCGAGCCGTGATCCGGCTCGGTGAGGCCGAAGCAGCCGACCCATTCGCCGGTGGCGAGCTTGGGCAGGTACTTCATGCGCTGCTCTTCGCTGCCGTAGGCGTAGATCGGATGCATGACCAGCGAGGACTGCACGCTCATCGCCGAGCGGTAGCCGGAATCGACGCGCTCCACTTCGCGGGCGACCAGGCCATAGGTCGTGTAGTTGGCGCCGGCGCAGCCGTACTTCTCCGGCAGCGTCGAGCCCAGAAGGCCCAGAGCGCCAAACTCGTTCATGATCTCGCGATCGAACTTCTCGTTGCGATTGGCCATCAGGACGCGCGGCATCAGCTTGTCCTGGCAGTAGTCGCGCGCGACGTCGCGGATGGCGATCTCATCCTCGGTCAGCTGGTCGTCGAGGAAGAACGGGTCTTCCCAGTCGAAGGCCCTGGCGTCTGCGCTGATGCCCTTGGCGGCGCTCTTGATCGGGGTGGCGGCGTTGGCCATGTCTGCTCCTGCTATTTCGCCCGCGTCTTATCAGGCAGGGCAGGCCGCGCCAACGCCCTAAAGGGCCGCGCCCACGAGGGTCTTGCCCGTCAGGGCGCGGAAAATCTCGAGGTTGAGCTTGCCGAAGGCCTCGGACGCCCGCAGTTCCACGGTGCGGGGGCGCGGCAGGTCGATCCGGAGGTCCGCCGCGATGCGGCCCGGGCGGGCCGACATGACGATCACGCGGTCTGACAGGAAGACCGCCTCCGGGATCGAATGAGTGACGAAGACCACGGTCTTGCGGGCCTCGCGGGCGACGTCGCTTTCTCCCCAGATCCGCAGCAGTTCGAGCGCCATGTCGTCACGCGTCATGGCGTCGAGGGCGCCAAACGGCTCGTCCATCAGCAGGAGCGGCGGGTCGAGGAGCAGGGCGCGGCAGAGGGCGGCGCGCTGCTGCATGCCGCCCGACAGTTCACGGGGCAACTTGGCACCGAAGCCGCCGAGCCCGGCCATGTCGAGAAGTTGCTCGGCGCGCGACCGCAGCGCGCGCGGGTCCTTGCCGGCGAGTTCGGCCGGCAGCAGCACATTCTCCAGGATGGACCGCCATTTCAGCAGGATCGGCGCCTGGAACACCATGCCGATATCGGGGATCGGCTGCGTCACGGCGCGGCCGGCAACCATGATGGTTCCGGACGTGGCCGGTCGCAGCCCGGCCACGATGCGCAGCAGGGTCGACTTCCCGCAGCCGCTCGGGCCGACCAGCGACACGAATTCGCCGGCCCCGATCGAGGCGGAAATGCCGGCGAGGGCCTCAACCGGGCCGCTCGCCGCCTGATACGTCATGCCGACCTGGTCGAGGTCGATCAGTCCCTTTGCCACGCGACGCGACTGCCTGGATCAGTTCGGCATCGCGACCTTGGTGAAGAACTCGGTCGAGTAGACGTCCTTGCACTCGACCTTCTTCGGCAGGCCCATGTAGGCGTTCACCAGATCGACCGATTCGCACATCTTCTTCTCGTCGATCCAGCCGATGCCGTTCTTGGCATAGCGGTCGGTCTTCATCAGGCCGAGGCCGATCATCATGTTGGGCGTCATCACCTCGACGTCGACCTCGGGCACGCGCTTCTTGAGGATTTCCATGGCGGCCTTCGGATCGGCCATGACGTCCCGCCAGCCCATGTAGGAGGCTTCGAGGAAATCCTTCAGGGCCTTCGGCTTGTCCTTCATCGTCTTGGCGCTGGCGATGATCGACATCGAATACATGTCGAAGCCGAAGTCGGCCCACGGCATCATCACGACATTGCCCTTGCCGGCCGCCTTCTCGTAGAGCGGGAGGCCGGTGCTGTAGTCGCCGACGCCGTCGACGCGCTTCTCGGCCAGGGCCGCGATCTTGGCGGCGGGCTCGATGTTGACCCAGGAGACCTTGGCCGGATCGATGCCGTTCACCTTGGCGAAAGCCGGGAACATCTGGCGCTGCGAATCGCCCGGAGGGGCGGCGAGGGTCTTGCCTTCCAGGTCCTTGGGCTTGGCGAGCGGCTTTTCCTTGAGGCTGAAGATGTTGAGCGGGGTCTTGTCGAACACCATGCCGACCGTCTTGACGGTCGTGCCGCGGCCGACCGAGGCGATGACGACGGCAGCGTCGGCGAGGCCCGCATCGGCGCGGCCTGTGTCGACCTTGGCGATCGAATCGCCGGACCCCTTGGAGTTCTCGAGGGTCACGTCGAGGCCCTTGGCCTTGTAGTAGCCCTTGTCGAGCGCGACCCAGTAGGCGGCGTGATCGCCGACCGCAAACCAGTTGAGCGCGAAGGTGAACTTCTCCTGCGCCGAGGCGGCGCCGGAGGTGGCCAGCAACGCAGCCAGCGCCAGCGACAGTGTGCGAGTCATAGCAGTCTCCCTTTTCCCCATCCCCGAACTCAGTCGACGCCCTCGGCCCAGGGGGCCCAGAGATGCGCCAGCAATACGACGGCGCCGTAGAGCACGAGGCCCACGACGGAAATCCAGACCAGGGCGGCGAACGCCACGGAGGTGTTCATGCTGCTCTGGGTGGTGACGATGACGTAGCCCAGGCCACGCTGCGAGGCGACGAACTCGCCGACGATCGCGCCCACTACCGCGGCGGTCGCGGTGATCTTCAGCGCGCTCAGGATGTAGGGCAGCGCGTTCGGGATGCGGATCTTGACGAAGATCTTCCATTTCGGCGCGTTGAAGACGCGCCCGAGGTCGAGCATGTCCGGCTCGACCTGGGACAGGCCGACGGCGGTGTTGATGACCACCGGGAAGAAGCCGATGAGCGCACCCATCAGCATGTTGGGGAAGATGCCGTAGCCCATCCAGATCAGGAACAGCGGTGCGATCGCCACCTTCGGCAGGGTGTTCACGAACACGAGGAACGGCACGAGCGCGTTGGCGAGGACAGGCGACCAGGCGATGGCGACGCCCAGCGCCACGCCGACCACGGCGGCCATCAGGAAGGCGCCGATGATCTCGAAAGTCGTGGTCCAGAGGTGGGGCCACCAGGCCGTATCGCCATGCCAGAGCGCGTTCCAGACCGACAGCGGAGCGGGCAGGAGATACTCGCGGATGTTGCCGAAGGTGACGGCGGCCTGCCAGCTCGCCAGCAGGAAGGCGAAGAGGACGAGGGTCGGCCAGTAGCGGTTGGCCAAGGTGCCGAATTTCGTCATGCGCGCGGAGCGATGAAACTGTTCATCGCTTTCGTCCCGCTGATATCATGTGCCCCCATGCGATGAGACTGGCGAACGCGCATTTGCCCGTCAAGGCGAGGTTCGTCCGTGAAGCTTTCCCTGTGCAATGAAGTCATCCGCGAGTTGTCGTTCGAGCGCCAATGCGCTCTGGCGGCGGCGCTCGGCTACAAGGGGCTGGAAGTGGCGCCCTTCACTTTGGGCGACGATGCATGGCGCATGCCAGCCTCCCGGCGTGCTTCCGTCCGTAAGGCCTGTGCCGACGCCGGCGTGGAGGTCAGCGGCCTCCACTGGCTGCTGGCGGCACCGGCGGGGATGTCGATCGCGACTGAAGATCGGGCGGTGTGGCGGCGTAGCGTCGACGTGCTGCTGTCATCCATCGAACTGTGCGCCGACCTGGGCGGCGCCTATCTGGTTCACGGCTCGCCGGGCCAACGCCGCGTGGCCCACCCGGATGATGCGAAGCGAGTCGAGGAAGCCTGGGCCGCCGCTGCCGCCGCTGCGGAGAAAGCCGGCGTGGTCTATTGCCTCGAACCGCTGGCGCGACCCGACTGCAACTTCGTCAATACGCTCGCCGAGGCCGAAGGCGTCGTGCGCCGCATCGGCAGCACGGCCTTCCGGCTGATGGTCGACACGCTGGCCTCCAGTCTGGAAGAGAAGGAGCCGGTCGCCGATGTCATCCGTCGCTGGATGCCGACGGGGCTTATGGCGCATGTCCAGTTCAACGATCGCAACAAGCGTGGACCGGGCGAGGGGGCCGACAAGTTCGCTCCCGTGGTCGAGGCGCTGCACGACACCGGTTATGATGGCTGGGTCGCCATGGAACCCTTCATCTACGAACCCGACGGCCCGACCTGCGCGGCGCGCATGATCGGCTATGTTCAAGGTCTGCTGGAGCAAACGGTATGAAAGTGAAGGTTGAGGCGGTCGACCGCTTCGAGCGCGAGCATCGCCTGCGCCTGCCGTTCCGCTTCGGCGTCATCACCGTGACGCAGGGCATCCAGGCAATCATCCGCGTGCGCATCGCGCTGGAGGACGGCCGCACCAGCGAAGGCGTCGCCGCCGAGGCGCTGGGCGCCAAGTGGTTCGAGAAGAGCCCGGACTTCTCCGACGCCCAGAATCTCGACCAGCTCCGGCAGGCCCTGCAGCTCGCCATCGACCACTACACCGCGCGCGGCTTCGACACACCGTTCGGGCTCTATGCCGGCAGCTACCGCCAGCAGATCTCGCGCGGCGCCGAGCTGGGGCTCAATCCACTGGTCGCCTCCTACGGACCGGCCCTGCTCGACCGGGCGATCTTGGACGCGCTTGGCAAGGCGACGGGCCGATCCTTTGCGCAGATCATCACGGCCAATGTGCCGGGCATTTCCGCGACCGATCTGACGCCTGACATCGACGCCCGTCATCTCTCGGATTTCCTCAAGGGGCTGAAGCCGCGCCCCTCGATCGATCTGCGTCACACGGTGGGCCTGGTCGATCCGCTGACGACGGCCGAGCGGCCGGCGTCGGAACGGGTCAATGACGGGCTGCCGGAGACGCTGGAGGAAGTCGTCTCCTACTATCGCGGGCGCTACTACAAGCTGAAGGTCGGTGGCGATATCCGGGCCGACCTGGATCGGCTGACGCGCATCGCTTCCGTGCTCGATGCGGCAGCCGGCGACTACAAGGTCACCTTCGACGGCAACGAGCAGTACGACGATGTCGACGGCATCGTGGAGCTGTGGCGCAAGGTCGAGGAGACGCCGGCGCTCGCGAAGATGGTCAAGGCGACACTGTTCATAGAGCAGCCGATCAAGCGGCAGGCGGCGCTCAGCCGGCCGGTGACGGCGCTCGCCACGTATCGCCCCGTCATAATCGACGAATCCGACGGCGAGCTGTCGACGTTTCCCGAGGCGCTGAAGCTCGGCTATGCCGGCGTTTCGAGCAAGAATTGCAAGGGCTTCTACAAATCGATCCTGAACGCCGCGCGCGTCGCCAGGCTCGGCCCGGGCTATTTCATGTCGGCCGAGGACCTGACGACGCAGCCCGGGGTCAGCGTCCAGCAGGACCTGGCACTGGTCTCGCTGCTGGGCCTCACCCATGTCGAGCGCAACGCCCATCATTTCATCGACGGCATGTCGTCGGCCTCCGATGCCGAACAGGATGCGTTCGTGGCCGCCCATCCCGACCTCTACGAGCGCCAGCCCGGCAAGCCGGCGCGGCTCAAGGTCCGCGACGGCGCGCTGGCACTAGGCTCCCTCAGGTGCCCGGGCTTTGCAGTCGGCGTCGATCTCGATTTCGCGGCGTTGCGCTCCATGCCTGCCGCGCCGCGCGAACGGCTGGTCCCGGCCCATCCTGGAGGCAAGAAATGAGCGCCAACCTTCCGGCCCGCTTCGAGAGCGTCGAAGCCGTCGAGGATTTCATGACCGCGCCGTCGGCCGAGCTGGTGGCCGATCTGGCGGCGACACCGGGCGACATCCTCGTCCTGGGTGTCGGCGGCAAGATGGGGCCGACGCTCGCGCGCATGGCCAAGCGCGCCGCGCCGACCAAGCGGGTGATGGGCGTGGCGCGCTTCAGCGAGCCCGGTGTGAAGGAGGCGCTGGAGAAGGCCGGGGTCGAGCCGATTTCGGCCGATCTGCTGGATCGTTTAGCACTGGAGAATCTGCCCAAAGCCGCCAACGTCGTCTTCATGGCCGGCCGCAAGTTCGGCGCGACGGGTGACGTGCCGCTCACGTGGGCGATGAACGTGCAGGTCCCGGCGATGGTCGCAGAGGTCTTCAAGGAGTCGCGCATCGTCGCTTTCTCGACGGGGTGCGTCTATCCGTTCGTGCCGGTCGACAGTGGCGGCGCGACGGAGGAGGTGCCGCCGGTGCCGCCCTCCGGCGACTATGCGAATTCCTGCGCCGGGCGCGAGCGCATGTTCGAGTATTTCTCGGCTCGCCACGGCACGCCCGGCCGGCTGTTCCGCCTGAACTACGCGATCGACATGCGCTACGGCGTCCTGCACGACGTCGGCCGCAAGGTGAGGGACGGCGAGCCGATCGACCTGTCGATGGGCCATGTCAACGTGATCTGGCAGGGCGATGCGAATTGCGTCGCGCTGCGTTGCCTCGCACGCGCGACCACGCCGACGACACCGATCAACGTGACGGGCCTGGAGACCATCGAGATCCGCAAGCTGGCCGCCGAATTCGGCAAGCTGCTGGGGAGGACACCGATCCTCACCGGCAAGGAGGCGCCGACCGGGTGGCTGAACAATGCGAGCCGCATGGAGAAGGAGTTCGGTCCGCCCAGCGTGCCGCTTTCGAAGATGATCGAGTGGACGACCGACTGGCTGCAGAGGGACATGGCCACGCTAAACAAGCCCACGCACTACGAGGTGCGCGATGGCAAATACTGACGCGCTGGACGTCAAGCCGATCGATCCGGAGCAGGCTGACGCGGTCTGGCCTCTGTCGATCGAGGCGGGCTGGAACCAGAATGTCGCTGACTGGCGCTTCATGCTGGGCGCCGGACGCGGCTTCGGCTGTACGGCACCGGACGGAACGTGGCAGGCGAGCTCATTGGTCCTGCCGCTTGGCCAGAATCTCGCCTGGATCAGCATGGTGCTGGTGACCAAGGACCGTCGCCGTGGCGGCGTCGGCACGGGCCTGCTGAAGCGCTGCATCGAGGAAGTGCAGGCCGCCGACGCGGTCGCGGGCCTCGATGCGACGGAGCAGGGGCGGCCGATCTACCTGGCCCTGGGGTTTCGTGACCTGTATCCGATCGCGCGCTGGCACTTCGACGGCGTGAAGGGCGAAGCGGTCGCACTGCCTGGTGGCGTCACGATCCGGCCGATCACGCCGGCCGACCTCCCGCGGCTCGCCGTCTACGACCGGCCGCTCACCGGCATGGAGCGGCCTTCGGTCCTGATGCACCTCGCCCTGCGTCAACCCGGCCGCGCCTGGCTGGCCGAAGACGTCGGCGGCAAGATCGTGGGCTTCGTGCTGGGTCGCGAGGGCCGGGTGGCGACGTCGCTGGGACCGGTCGTGGCCGACCGCGAGGCCATCGCCCTGTGTCTGATCTCGCGTGCGGCCGCCGCCGCGCCGGGGCCGTTCATCATCGACGTGCCGGACGCGCATCGGGCCGTCCGGACCTGGCTCGAGGAGCAGGGGGCGACCTCGCCCCGCGGCTACATGCGGATGACCCTGGGGACGGCGAAGAGGCTGGACGACCCTTCGCATGTCTTTGCCCTCGCAGGCCCGGAACTGGGATAGGATGCAGGCATGAGCACCGACAAGGCCCTCCACTGGCGCGATCTTCCGGCGCCGGTCCTGTCCCTGCTGCGGCAGGGCACTGTCATCCCCGCGCACCCGCTGGCGCTCGACGCCGAGCGGAACTTCGACAAGCAATCGCAGCGGGCACTGAGCCGCTACTACCTCGATGCCGGCTCCGGTGGGCTGGCGGTGGGCGTGCATTCCACGCAATTCGCCATCCGCGAGGTCGGGCTCTATCGCCCTGTCCTCGAACTCGCCATCGAGACGGCGCGCGACTGGACCGACCGGCCGCTGGTCATGATCGCGGGCGCGGTCGGCAAGACGGCGCAGGCGATCGAGGAAGCGCGTACCGCGCGGTCACTCGGCTACCACGCGGTGCTGCTGTCGCTGGCCGCGCTGAAGGGCGTGAGCGAGGACGAACTGATCGAGCATTGCGCCGCCGTCGCGAGGGAGATGCCGCTGATCGGCTTCTACCTGCAGACTGCAGTGGGCGGCATCAAGCTGTCGCGCGAGTTCTGGACCCGCTTCGCCGCGATCGACAATGTCGTGGCAATCAAGGTGGCGCCGTTCAACCGCTACCGCACGCTCGATGTCTGCTTCGGCATCGCCGCGGCGCACGCCGAGGAGCGCATCACCCTCTACACCGGCAACGACGATCACATCGTGGCCGATCTGGTGACGCCGATGGTTGTACGCACCGGCAATCGCGAGGTGACCTTGCGCTTCCAGGGTGGCCTGCTCGGCCACTGGAGCGTTTGGACGCGCGGCGCGGCGAAGATGCTGGAACGGCTCAAGCTCTCGGTGTCGAACGGCGCGATCCCGCCCGAGGTGCTAGCGCTCGATTCATTCGTGACGGACTGCAACAGCGTCGTGTTCGACGTCGACCATGATTTCGCCGGCTGCATTCCGGGCTGCCACGAAGTCCTGCGGCGACAGGGCCTTCTGAAGTCGATCGAATGTCTCGATCCACACGAGAAGCTGAGCCCCGGCCAGAGCGAAGGCATCGACCGGCTCTACGCGACCTATCCCGAGCTTCATGACGACGCCTTCGTGGCGGCGAACCTCGAGCGCTGGCGGAACTGACCCGTTGGAAGATCTTTTCTCGACACATGACGCACTGGCCGTCGCGAAGCTGGTCCGCCACCGCCAGATCGGTGCCCGGGAACTGCTCTACACCACTCTGGTGCGGCTGCGCGAGGCCAATGGCCGCCTGAACGCGATCACGGATTTCTACGAAGGCGACCTGCTCGACAGGTCCGTCGCGGCGGCGGGCGATGGCCCGTTCCATGGCATTCCCTTCGTCGTGAAGCAGCTCATGGCCGATTGTGCCGGCACGCCGACCACGGTCGGCTCGCGCTTCTTCGCGAAGCAACCCGTGGCCGTAAATGACAGCGCCGCGGTGGCACGCATGCGCCGCGCTGGCCTGGTGATCGTTGGCCGCAGCAACACCAGCGAGTTTGGCCTCGCGCCAACGACGGAGCCCGCCTTCGGCGGCGCAACGGTCAATCCCTGGCGTGTCGACCTGTCGCCGGGTGGTTCTTCGGGAGGTTCGGCGGCCATCGTGGCAGCGCGGGCGCTGCCGATGGCGCATGCGACCGACGGCGGCGGCTCGATCCGCATTCCGGCCTCCCTGTGCGGCCTGTTCGGACTGAAGCCTTCGCGCGGCCGCATCAGCCTGGCGCCGATTGGCGAGACGCTGGCCGGCGCGGGCGCGCAGCTTTGTGTGTCGATCTCCGTTCGAGACAGCGCGGCGCTGCTCGACGCGCTAACCGGCGGCGAACCCGGCGATCCCTATGGCGCGCCCGAAGCCCGGGGCTCGTTCCTCGACGCGACCAAGCGCGCGCCGGGCAGGCTCCGTGTCGCGTTCCTGCGCAAGCCCGTCGGCTGGGAATCGATGGAGCCGGCGCTGGTCGCGGCCGTCGAGCGCACGGCGAAGCGGCTGGAGGCGCTCGGCCATCACGTCGAGGAGGCCGCGCCCGAATACGATGCCGCGGCGGCCGGCAAGGCCTTCGGCACGGTGATGTGCGCCAACACCTTCACCAACATCCAGCTGCGGGCCAATGGCCGCGTGCCGGGGCCGGGCGATCTGGAACCGGTCACGCAGCTCTATGCGGAGCAGGGCGGCAGGATAAGTGCCCACGACTATATCCGCGCGGTGCAGGTCTTCCACCGCACCGGTCGGCAACTCGGAGCCTTCTTCGAGGGCTTCGACATTCTCCTCTCGCCGACCATCGCCCGCACGTCGCTGCCGCTGGGCACGGTGCGCATGGATGAAAGTCTGGAGAAGTACGAGGAGGGGCTCGCGCCGATGGTGGCCTTCACCTCCGTCTGCAATGCCGCCGGCGTGCCCGCCATGTCCGTGCCGCTCGAATGGACGGAGGACGATCTGCCGATCGGGATGCATTTCGTCGCCCGCTACGGCGCGGAAGCCACGCTGTTGTCACTGGCCGCCCAGCTGGAACAGGCGCATCCGTGGCGAAATCGGCGTCCTCGGAGGTGAAGTGACGTGATGGGCAATTTCTGGCGCATCGTGGTTGCGGGCTTCGTCGCCGGCGCGCTCAGCGTGCTGGTGTTCCATCAGTGGGGCTTCTACATCGCCGCCGAACTGGGCTTCGGCCGGCCCAATCTCTACAACACGCGGCCGGTGCCGCCCTGGGGCGTTCCGGCCATCGTCTCGCTGGCCTTCTGGGGCGGTCTTTGGGGTGTCCTCGGCGCCTTCGTGGTCGCACGCCTGCCCGGCATCCTGAAAGGGCCTCTGGGGTGGATGCTGTTCGCGATCACGCTTGTGTTGGCAGTGAACTGGTTCGTCGTCCTGCCGATCAAGGGCGTGCCGGTCGGCGGCGGCTGGCGGCTGCCGGGCGTGATCGTCGTGCCGACGGTCTATGCACTCTGGGGCTTCGGCATGTGGCTGTTCTACGGACTCATTCGCAAGCTGTTCAAGTAGCCCGCCTGGCCGGCGCCCCGCGTCAGAGCTTGCGCAGCACCATGTGTGAGCCGCCGCCCCAGATCGGGAGATAGGCCATCTTGTAGCCGGCGCCGCCGGTCACGATCGGATGGATCGCCTCGGGAGAGGCCGCGACATCCTTGCCCTCGTCGAACAGGTACTGCTGGACGCGCTTGAGATCCCAGCCTTCGTGGCGGGCGATTTTCTCCGCGAGTTCCAGCGGCAGCAGAAGCACCTGTTCGCCGCGCGCGCTCTTGCGGCTCTGGCCCGACATCATGATCTCCGCGCGCATGCCGGCGGCGACGGGGTCGAGGATCGCCTCGGGCGTGGCGCCTTCGCCGTCCCCTGGCAGCACCTCGGCCGTGCCAGAAATGCCCATCACGGTGATGGCGCTCTCGTCTTTGCCGAGGCCGTGGCGTTCGGTGAAGGTGGGGAAGGGGCCTTCGTCGCGTTCGGCGAAGCACAGCGTGAACTTGGCCGGCTGGCCCATCGTCGCCATGTCACCCGTGTCCGAGCGCGCGCCGCCGATGTTGCGCAGGCAGAGCTGCAGGGCGCGGCCGATGCAGGCATTGGCGCGCGTGCCGGGGCCGATGGCGTTGGTCAGGGCGTTGACGCCTAGCTTGCGCGCGATCGGGCCGTGGACGCAGAGCGCGACGGCGGCGCTGCCGGTGGTGGTGGCGATGCCGAGAAGATTGAAGTCGGGCTCGAGCAGGGCCTGCGCCGCCGCCAGTACGACCGGCAGTTCCGCCGGCACGCAGCCCGCGATCACGCATTGATAGGCGACGGCCTCGGGCGTGATGTCGCCGAACATCGGCGGCATCATCCCAAGCGAGTCCGCCCGGTTGGCGACGCCCGCAATCATGGCGTCGAGTCGCTTTTGCGTCGGAGGCACCAGAGGGAGGCCGTCCGAGAGTTCGGCTTCCGTCAGGATCTGCTGTGCGCTTTCCCAGGCCGTCGACTCGTCGACGACCGGCCAGCCGCACCACTCGTTCATCGGGCGATGCGCGTGCAGGCGACGGTGGTGCCGCCGAACGACGGAATGAACGCCGAATGCTTGCCCGGCCCGCCCGCCACGGTGATGTGGATGTCGCCCGGATCGCGGCCGATCGTCAGCCAGTCACCATCCGGCTTGTGGCCGGTGGTCTCGTACGTCACGAGGTTCTCTTTCGAGACGCGCGAGAGATGGACTCGCGAGCGCTTCCACAGTTCCTCGCGGATGCTGTCGATCGTGAAGCCGTCGCGCTTCAGGGTCGCGGCGTGCTCTGGGCCGATGATGACGAACATCGGGCCCTTGCCGTAGATCGTATTGGCGCCCGGATTGGACATGCCACCGGCAAAGGTGGTCAGGAGGCCGTCGCCCGTGGTCGAGCCGTGGTCGTTGAGATTATGCGGGCCTTCGCCCGACATCACCGTCACGACCGAGTCCGTGGGCGCGAAGCCGCGCTGCACGTGATAGGGCGTCCACGGGTTCTCTTCCTCGTTCTCGCCGAAGCAGAAGGTGAACTTGGCGGGATTGCCCTGGGTCGAGCGGTCCATCTCGCCCGGCTTGGCACCTGCCACGTTCAGCAGCATCAGGCCGAGCGCGCGGCCGATCGTGGCGTTGGCCTGGCGACCCTGGCCGAAGCAGTTGGTGCCGCAGTTGATGTTGAGCTCGTGCCGGATCGGGCCGCTCACCATGACCATCGGCGCACAGGAGTGCGTGGTCGCGAGCGTGCCGTGGAGATTGTATTCCGGGTCGAGCACGCCACGCAGGGCGGCGGTCACCACCGGGAAGTACTCCGCCTTGCAGCCGGCCATGACTGCGTTCGCGGCCAGGGCCTGCAGCGTCGGGACGATCTGGCGCGGCGGCACCGGCGGGTAGGGGCGGTTGTCGCCGCGAACGGTCTCGACGAACTTCGCCACCTTGGCCTCGGTGGGGACGAAGAGCGGCATGCCGTCGCTCCAGCCCTGTTCGTTGGCGTACTCGTTGAAGGCCTCGACATCCATGTCGCCGATGTCGATCACTTCCTGTTCGGCGATGTCCTTCATTTGCTCGTCGCCTCGGTCAGTCCCTTGGTGGCTGCTTCGATGCGTTCCCGCAGCTCTTCGGCATTCAGGCCGCCGACGGGGTGCTTCACTACGATAAGGCGCGCTTCGACCTTGCGGGCTTTCGCCTGGGCGAGGACCAGCGGTTTGAAAGTCTCAGTGGCGATCACGAAAGCGGTGATGCCGAGCTTCTCGAGTTCGAGGCTGTCGTGGAAACTCCACGATGAACAGCTTCCTCAATCACCTAAGGCTAGAAGCGCTGCCTTGTAGTTCTTGGCGACCTTCTCGATCAGCTCCTTCGGCGCGGGCTGGCTGGCGCTGTTCTTGGCATGGAAGTGGATGTTGTCCACCGGACGGTGTGCGCCGAGCATGGCGCGGACGCCTTCCAGAAGCTCACGGGCATTCGGCTTGGAATTGGAGATCAGGGCAATGGCGTCGGTCGCCCAGTTCACGGGCTGCAAGGTCACCTTGGCGGGACCGGCGGCGGCCATGCCAAAGCTCGGATTGAAGATACGCATGTCTGCTTTCCTCCACGCTATTTGTTCAACGCCGCGACGACCGTCTTGGCGACGCGTTGGCCGTCCGCGATCGCGTCGGCCAGGTATTCCTTGGAGTCGGACCGGACGTCGCCGGCGGCGAATACCAGCGGCTGGCCGGTCTGGCCCTGTGCATCGACAACGATATGCCCCGTGGCGTCGCGTGCAAGCGAATCCGGCACAAATTCCGCAGCGGGAGACCGGCCCTCGTAAACGAACACGGCATTCGTCGAAACGCGGTTTCGCTGGCCGTCATTTTCGATGGTGACCGCCTCGAGGCCATTGCTGCCTTCGAGGGCGACGATGCGTCCCGGCTGGGCCGTCACGCCCTCGGGCACGGGGCCGGTCGGGGCGCCGAGCATGGTGATGTCGCCAGCAATACCGACCAGGACGGCAGCCTCGTAAGGCGCCCAGCCGGTCGCGCCGGCGACGATTACGGGCTGGCCGGCGTAGAGTGGGCCGTCGCAATTGGCGCAGTGCGAAAGGCCGCGGCCTTCATATTCATCCTCGCCCGGAATGCCGAGCTTGCCCTTGTTCAGGCCGGTCGCCACGACGACGGAGCGCGCACTGTGGCGCTCGCCGTCGGTCGTCTCGACCTCGAAGGGGCCGGTCCCGGCAATCGCGGAGACCTCGCCGAAGCCGATCTCCACGCCCGCCACGGCGGCGTCGTCGGTAAGGCGCGCGGCCATCGTCGTGCCGTCGAACATTTCCTCGAAATCGTGAAGGGCGCCGAGGTTGATGATTTCGCCACCGGGGGCGAGCTTGTCGAGGCAGAGCGCCTTCAGGCCCGCGCGGGCGATTTCGGTGGCGGCGGTAAGTCCAGCCGGACCGGCGCCGATGACGATCACGTCGTAGGAGGGGGTAATCATGGCTGCATTTAATCCGTGCTCGCGCGACGGAGCGCAAGCGGCATTTCGGCCGCCCGACCCCGGCTTGGCCGGCATTCGGCGACACCCCGTGGCTTGTGGTCCGCGATTTGCAGGCGGCCTATCTTGAGCTTGCCAGTGCCCGAGAAAGCATCGTAGGTCGCAAGGACAGGGAGACAGAAACAAGGCATGGCGTATTTCACGCAACAGCTGATCAACGCAATCACGCTGGGCGCCATCTACGGGCTGATCGCCATTGGTTACACGATGGTCTACGGCATCATCGGCATGATCAACTTCGCACACGGCGAAGTCTTCATGATCGGCGCGTTCATCTCGCTGATCGGCTTCATCATCTGCGGCAGTCTCGGCATCAGCTCGGCGCCCATCGCCATCGTCCTGGTCCTGCTGCTGGCCATGTCCTTCTCCGCCGTCTACGGCTGGGCAATAGAACGAACGGCCTATCGACCGTTGCGAGGTTCGTTCCGCCTGGCGCCACTGATTTCAGCGATCGGCGTTTCCATAGCGCTGCAGAACTACGTGCAGCTGGCGCAGGGCGCGCGACCAAAACCCGGCGGGCAGATCGTGTCGGGCGGCTTCAATCTCTTTACCGCCGACGGGTTCGACGTGCGCGTCACCTGGCTGCAGATCATCATCGTGCTGGTGACGGTCGTCCTGATGGCGGGCTTCACCTGGGTGATCGCCAGGACTTCGCTGGGACGCCAGCAGCGTGCCTGCGAGCAGGACATGAAGATGGCCTCCTTGCTGGGCGTCAACGTCGACCGCACCATCTCGCTCACCTTCGTGTTGGGCGCGGCGCTGGCTGCGGTCGCCGGCATGCTCTTCCTGATGTACTACGGCATCATCGACTTCTTCATCGGCTTCCTGGCCGGCATCAAGGCCTTCACGGCTGCCGTCTTGGGCGGCATCGGCTCGCTGCCGGGTGCCATGCTGGGCGGGCTGCTGATCGGGCTGATCGAGGTGTTCTGGGCCGGCTACTTCTCGAGCGAATACAAGGACGTCGCGGCCTTCGCGATCCTGGTGCTGGTGCTGATCTTCCGGCCGAGCGGCCTGCTCGGCAAGCCGGAGATCGAGAAGGTCTGAGCGCATGGGCCCGCGTCTCCCTCTCATGCTGAAGGATGCGGGTCTCACCGCTTTCGTTGCCGCGGCCCTCGGCTTCTTCGTCGTTGGCTTCCGCACCGTCGACCAGGGCGGCGGGAAGGGGCTGGGCTTCGACTACCAACTGGTCGATCTCGCCGTGGCGGTCGTTGCGATCTTCGTCGGGCGCCTCGGCCTCTCCATGGCGGCGAACGGCCTGCGCTGGCCCGCCATTCTATTGGGTGTCGCCATGATCGCGGCCGGCGCCTCGCCGATGAAATTGCCGTCAGGCTTCCTGCACTGGTTCGTGGGGCTGGGCGGCGTCGTGCTGGTGATCCGCGCGATCTGGCCGTGGGCCAACGACGCGATGGGCACGGCGGCGCGGACCCCCTCCGGCGTGGCGCTGGGCAAGGCCGGGGCCAAATGGTTCGGCTGGCTTCTGCTGGCCGGGGCGGTCCTGCTGCCGGCCATGCCGTTCGCGGACCAGAAGACGATGGATCTCGGCGTGCTGATCCTGACCTATGTGATGCTGGGCTGGGGGCTGAACATCGTGGTCGGGCTCGCAGGCCTGCTCGACCTCGGGTACGTGGCCTTCTACGCTGTCGGCGCCTACGCCTATGCGTTGCTCAGCACGCAGTATGGGCTTGGCTTCTGGACGGTACTGCCGCTTGCGGGAATGATGGCGGCGCTGTTCGGCATCATGCTGGGCTTTCCGGTCCTGCGCCTGCGCGGCGACTATCTTGCCATCGTGACCCTGGGCTTCGGCGAGATCATCCGCCTGGTGCTGCTCAACTGGTTCGACCTGACGAACGGTCCGGCCGGCATCGGCTCCATTCCCGGACCGACCCTGTTCGGCGCCGTGTTCGCCGAGACGCCGCCGCCGGGCAAGCAGACCGTATCGGAGATGCTGGGCATCGCCTTCGACGGCAATCACCGGCTGATCTTCCTCTATTACATCATCCTCGGCCTGGCGCTGATCACCAACCTGTTCACCCAGCGCATGCGGCGGCTGCCGGTCGGTCGCGCCTGGGAGGCGTTGCGCGAGGACGAGACGGCCTGCCAGGCGCTGGGCATCAATCCCACCAACACCAAGCTCACGGCGTTCGCCATCGGCGCCATGTTCGCGGGCTTTGCCGGCTCGTTCTTCGCCGCCAAGCAGCGCTTCATCAGTCCCGAGAGTTTCGTGTTCATCGAATCGGCGATCATCCTGGCCATCGTCGTGCTGGGCGGCATGGGCAGCCAGATTGGCGTCGTGCTGGCGGCGGTGCTGCTGATCGGCCTGCCCGAATGGTTCCGCGACCTCGGCAACTACCGCATGCTGGCCTTCGGCCTCGCCATGGTCCTGATCATGGTGTTCCGGCCGCGCGGCCTCGTCTCCAGCCGCGAACCGTCGATAAGGCTGCATCCGGCGGGCTCAGGAGGCGGTGGATGAGCGCGCCGCTGATCGAGGTCGAGCATCTCACCATGCGTTTCGGCGGGCTGGTTGCCATCGACGACGTTTCGTTCGCGGCTCGGTCGCACGCCATCACCGCCGTCATCGGGCCCAACGGCGCCGGCAAGACCACCATCTTCAACTGCATCACCGGCTTCTACAAGCCCACGATCGGGCGGCTGACCCTGCGCGGCGTCGGCAGTGAATTCCTGCTCGAGCGGATGCGCGGCCACGAGATCGGCCAGAAGGCGAGGGTGGCGCGCACCTTCCAGAACATCCGCCTGTTCTCCGGCATGACGGTGCTGGAGAACCTGATGGTCGCACAGCACAACAAGCTGATGCGCGCGTCGGGCTGGAGCCTGCTGGGGCTGGTGGGCGCCGGTCGCTTCCAGCGCGCCGAGGCGGCCGCGATCGAGCTGGCCCGGCTCTGGCTGGAGCGCATCGGACTGGTGGCGGATGCCGACCGACCGGCCGGCGAGCTGCCCTACGGCGCCCAGCGGCGTCTCGAGATCGCCCGCGCCATGTGCACCGAGCCGGTGCTGCTCTGCCTCGACGAGCCGGCCGCGGGCCTCAACCCGCGAGAATCGGCCGAGCTCAACCAGCTCCTGGTCTCGATCCGCGACCGTGACGGGATCGGCGTGCTGCTGATCGAGCACGACATGAGCGTGGTGATGAACATCTCCGACCACATCGTCGTGCTCGACTACGGCCGCAAGATCGCCGAGGGGGCGCCGCTTGCGGTGCGTAACGACCCGGCGGTGATCCGTGCCTATCTCGGCACCGACGAGGAGGCGATCGATGGCTGAACCCTCGATCCTCTCGGTGAAGGGCGTCGAGACTTTCTACGGCGCCATCCAGGCGCTGCACGGGGTCGATCTCGACGTGACGCGCGGCGAGATCGTGACGCTGATCGGCGCCAACGGCGCGGGCAAGTCGACCCTGCTGATGACGATCTGCGGCAATCCTCGCGCGCGCGGCGGCAAGATCACCTTCGACGGCGAGGACATCACGACCCTGCCGACCCATCAGATCGTGCGGCGCGGCGTGGCGCAGGTGCCGGAGGGGCGGCGCATCTTCGCGCGCATGAGCGTCTACGAGAACCTGCAGATGGGCGCGATCCTGGGCGACCCGGCCAGCTTCAAGTCGGACATCGACCGGGTCTTTGCGATGTTCCCGCGGCTGGCCGAGCGGCGCGACCAGCGCGGCGGCACGCTGTCGGGCGGCGAGCAGCAGATGCTGGCCATCGGGCGGGCGTTGATGAGCCGGCCGCGCCTCCTTCTTCTCGACGAACCGTCGCTCGGCCTGGCGCCCCTGATCGTGCGTCAGATCTTCGACTCGATCGGCCGCATCGCGCGGGAGGAGGGGGTGACGATCTTTCTGGTCGAGCAGAACGCCTTTCATGCGCTGCGACTCGCCGACCGCGGCTACGTGCTGGCCAACGGCCGGGTGCGGCTCAGCGGCAGCGGCAAGGAGCTGTTGGCCAACCAGGAGGTCCGGGCGGCCTATCTCGAAGGCGGCCACGCATGAGCCCACTCGACACCTTCATGTTCGACTGGTTGGGCGACACGCTGTTCAACGTGGTGCTGTTCAACCTCGTTCTGATCGGGCCGGCCTCGTTCGCGGCGGGACATGCCGTGGCGCTGACCTGGCGGCCCTGGCCGCAGATCGTGTTCTACACGGCGCTCCTGTCGGCGACGCTGCGCTTCCTCGACTATGCGCTGGCCGGCGGCGAGCTCTTGTCGCTGGCGGGCTTCGCGCTGGGCTGGGCGGTCCAACTGGCGATCGCGGCCTTTGCCTTCAGGCTCACCCGGGCGCGCCAGATGGTGCGCCAGTATCCCTGGCTCTATAGGCGCAAAGGCTTGCTGGGCTGGGACGAGCGGCCCTAATGTATCGAGATGCTCCGCGCGTGCGGAGGAGGCTCAACCAACAAGGGAGACCCGGATGAAGAAGATGTACGGCACTCTGGCCGTCGCAGCCGTCGCGCTGATGGCGACGCCCGCGTTTGCCCAGATCAAGATCGGCTCGGCCGGCCCCATGACCGGCTCGAACGCGGCGTTCGGCGAGCAGCTCCGGCGCGGCGCGGAGATGGCGGTTGCGGACATCAATGCCGCCGGCGGCGTCAATGGGCAGAAGCTTGAACTGGTGATCGGCGACGATGCCTGCGATCCCAAGCAGGCAACCGCGGTCGCCAACAAGATGGTGTCGGACAAGGTCGTGTTCGTGGCCGGGCACTTCTGCTCGGGCTCGTCGATCCCGGCCTCGGACATCTACAAGGAAGGCAAGATCCTGCAGATCACGCCGGCCTCGACCAACCCGAAGCTGACGGACGACGCGGCCGGCAAGGGCAACACCACGGTGTTCCGCACCTGCGGCCGCGACGACGTGCAGGGCACGACGGTCGGCAACTACATCCTGAAGAACAACAAGACGGCCAAGGTTGCGATCCTCCACGACAAGTCGCCGTACGGCAAAGGCGTGGCCGACGAGACCAAGAAGGCCCTGAACAAGGGCGGTCTGCGCGAGACCATGTACGAGGCCTATAACGACACCGACAAGGACTTTGCCGCGCTGATCAACAAGATGAAGCAGGCGAAGATCGATATCATCGTGCTCGGCGGCTACCACACCGCGGGTGCGCTGATCATCAAGCAGGCGCGTGAGCAGGGCCTGGCGGCCAACATGATGGGCTTCGATGCGCTCGAGACGGCCGAGTTCGCCCAGCTGGGCGGCGCGGCGACCAACGGCGTGATGATGTCGTTCCCGCCCAAGGCCGAGGACGACCCCAAGAATGCCGCCCTGGTGAAGAAGTTCCGCGACGCCAAGTACAATCCGGAAGGCTACACGCTGTTCAGCTACGCCGCCGTGAAGGCCTGGGCCGATGCCGCCAACAAGGCGAAGTCGGTCGATGCCGTCACCGTCGCCAAGCAGCTTCGCACCGGCAAGTACGACTCGGCCGTCGGCGTCCTGGAATTTGACGCCAAGGGCGACATCAAGGACGCGGTCTACGACATCTACGTCTGGAAGGACGGGAAGTCGGCGCCGATGAAGAAGTAGGGCAAATCGCCCTTGCGAGGCAAAGGCCCGGCGTCAGCCGGGCCTTTTGTTTTGCCGGAGCTGGCGTATGTCGCTGGGCGTGCGCCGGTAGACTTCGGAGAAGACGGTATTGAAACGCCGCAGGCTGGTGAAGCCAGCGCGTGCCGCGACCTCCAGCATCGGCAACCTGGTCTGGTCGAGGAGCCGCTTGGCACGCTGGACCCGCAGTGTCCGCGCCACCTGCAACGGACTGGCGCCGATGTGACGCTGGAACAGCCGGCCGAGATGGCGTGAGCCGATGCCTAGTCGTTCGGCAAGATCGTCGACGCCCGCGTGATCGAGCGCTCCGTCGCGCAGCAGCCGCATGGCGCGCTGCACCGTCGTGCGCGATCCCCGCCACGCCGGCGAGAAGGGGGCCGTCTCTGGCCGGCAACGCAGGCACGGGCGGAAGCCGGCAACCTCGGCTGCGGCGGCCGTCGGATAGAACTGGACGTTCTTTCCCTGGGCGGGCCGCACCGGACAGACCGGCCGGCAGTAGATGCGCGTGGTCCGTACGCCGGAGAAGAACCGGCCGTCGTAGCGACGGTCGCGTCCGATGCGGGCGCGTTCGCAGACCTCGTGGTCGAGCATGACGATGGAGTCCGATTCCGGCGAGTCGACTTTCGCCGCTCATGTTACGTCGCGCGGCATGACGATCAATGTTCTCGACAATCCGGTCTGGCACGCCCTTGTGGGGCCTCACCGAAATCACGCGACCGGCCGTGGAGCGGCCCGCCACTATCCGCGCGACATCGCACCTTTCTCTGCGATCCTCGAGCCGTCGGATCAGGCCTATGCCGACCTTGCTGCAGATCTTTCGGTCGGCACCGAGGCACGCCTGTTCCGGCCGACAGAGGAGCCGCTTCCAGCCGGCTGGGATGATCTCGGTCGCTTTCCGCTGCTGCAGATGGTGGCGACACGAACTCCGGAGGGTGGCGGCGAGGCGATTTCGACGCTCTCCTCGGCCGACGCCGCGGCAATGCTCGAGCTCGTCGAGCTGGCCCAACCCGGTCCGTTCGGACGCCGTACGCCGCTGCTGGGCCGCTATCTCGGCATCTGGCAAGGAGATCGCCTTATGGCCATGGCGGGCGAGCGGCTGCGCTTGCCGGGCCATGTCGAGTTGAGCGCAATCTGCGTCCATCCGGAGGCACGGGGACAAGGACACGCGGCCAGGCTGGTGCGGCGGCTGATGCGGTTGGCCTTTGAGAACGACGAAGTGCCATTTCTGCACGTACGACCCGACAACCAGGCGGCGATCGACCTTTATCGTCACCAGGGCTTCGAAACCCGCCGCGAACTCATGGTCCTGTGGCGCCGGCCGGGATGAGCGAAGGGGGCGACCGCCACGGCGCGCAGTCGTCTGGGCCGCCTCGGGTGCGATTGCGTGGCTATGTCGTGCCATTTCTGCTGGCGGCGGGCGTACAAGCCCTCGTGGGGGCGATTGTCGCACTGGGCCGACGAATTTCCTGAGCCAATTCAGTGTCTTGTGGGTCACCTTCCACGATTTTGCGAAACGGTGACATCGCGGCCCCGGATATGGTATCGGGGGGCTCAATAGCTAGAGGGGGTCGATCGTCGAAATGCCGGGTGGCACCATCGCGGTCGCGTCGGATCATGCCGGCTTCGACCTTAAGGAAAGTCTGAAACGGGACCTGCAGGAAGCGGGTCACGAAGTGCTGGACCTCGGCACGCATTCGACCGCATCCGTCGACTATCCGGACTTCGGAAAGGCGATGGGCGACGCCATTGCCTCGGGCAAGGCCGAGCGCGGCGTGCTCGTCTGCGGCAGCGGGATCGGTATTTCCATTGCGGCAAACCGCAATCCCAAGGTTCGCGCAGTCCTCGCGCACGATGTGACCTCGGCGCGCCTGTCGCGCGAGCATAACGATGCGAACGTCATCGCCTTCGGCCAGCGCCTGACCGGTATCGAGGTCGCGCGCGAGGCGTTGAAGGTCTTTCTCGCGACGAAGTTCGAAGGCGGCCGCCATGCCGGCCGCGTCGACAAGCTTTCGAAGGGTTGAGTATCATGAGCCAAGCCGCTGCAAAGACGGTCGATTCGCCGTTGCCGATGTTCACCACGAGTCTCGCCGAAGCGGATCCCGCGATCGACGCGGTGCTGAAGGGCGAACTGCATCGCCAGCGTGAGCAGATCGAGCTGATCGCCTCGGAGAACATCGTCTCACGGGCGGTGCTCGAGGCGGCCGGCTCGGTGCTGACGAACAAGTACGCGGAAGGCTACCCGCGTCGCCGCTACTACGGTGGTTGCGAGGAAGTCGACAAGGCCGAGGACCTGGCCATCGAGCGCGCGAAGAAGCTCTTCGACTGCTCGTTCGCCAACGTGCAGCCGCATTCCGGCGCGCAGGCCAACCAGGCTGTGTTCATGGCGCTGCTGCAGCCGGGAGACACGTTCCTCGGCATGGCGCTCGACCAGGGTGGCCATCTCACGCACGGCTCGCCGGCCAACCAGTCGGGCAAGTGGTTCAAGGTCGTGTCCTACGGACTGAAGCCCGACACGCATCTGATCGACTACGAGCAGATGGAAGAGGCGGCCCGCCGCGAGAAGCCCAAGGTGATCATCGCCGGCGCCTCGGCCTATTCACGTCACATCGACTGGGCGCGTTTCCGCAAGGTGGCCGACGAGGTCGGCGCCTACTTCATGGTCGACATGGCGCACTATGCCGGTCTCGTGGCGGCCGGCGTCTATCCGAGCCCGCTGCCCCACGCCCATGTCGTGACGACGACGACGCACAAGACGCTACGCGGCCCCCGCGGCGGCATGATCCTGTCGAACGATGCCGAGCTCGGGAAGAAGATCAACTCGGCGGTGTTCCCCGGCCTGCAGGGCGGCCCGCTGATGCACATCATCGCCGCCAAGGCCGTGGCATTCGGCGAGGCGCTGAAGCCGGACTTCAAGGTCTACGCCCAGAACGTGATCGACAATGCGCGTGCGCTCGCCGCCGTGTTGACCGAGCGCGGGTTGAAGATCGTCTCCGGCGGGACCGACAGCCACGTCATGCTGGTCGACCTGCGTCCGAAGAAGGCGACCGGCGTGTCGGCGGAGAAGGTGCTCGATCGCGCCGGCATCACGACCAACAAGAACAGCATCCCGGGCGATCCGGAGAAATACACGGTGACCTCGGGCGTGCGGCTCGGCTCGCCGGCGGGAACGACGCGCGGCTTCGGCGTCGCCGAGTTCCAGCAGATCGGCCATCTCATCGCCGATGTGCTCGACGGCATCGCCAAGAACGGTCCGGACGGAGACGCCCAGGTCGAGGCCCAAGTTCGCGCCAAGGTTCACGCCCTGTGCGCGCGCTTCCCGATCTACCGCGACTGACAAGGCGCCAAGCCGGAACGAACGGGGGAACGAGATGCGCTGTCCATTCTGCGGTCACGAGGACACACAAGTTAAGGACTCGCGGCCGACCGACGACAATTCGGCGATCCGCCGGCGGCGCTACTGCCCGTCCTGCGGCTCGCGCTTCACGACCTTCGAGCGGGTGCAGTTGCGCGAGCTGACGGTGGTGAAGAAGAACGGACAGCGGGTGCAGTTCGACCGTGACAAGCTGGCGCGTTCCATCCAGGTCGCGTGCCGCAAGCGGCCTGTCGATCCGGAGCGGATGGAGCGCGTGGTGAACGGAATAGTTCGCCGGCTCGAGAGTTCCGGCGAGAGCGAGATTCCGTCGACGCAGATCGGCGAACTGGTGATGGATGCGCTGCGTGCGCTCGATCCGGTGGCCTACGTGCGGTTCGCCTCGGTCTATCGCAACTTCCGCGAGGCCCGTGACTTCGAGGAGTTCATCTCCGACCTGGCCGATACCGCCCACTTCAAGGACTGACGCCGATGATGCGCGCGGCGCTCGCGCTGGCGCGCCGGTCTCTGGGGACTACCTGGCCCAATCCCGCCGTCGGATGCGTGATGGTGCGCGACGGCCAGGTGCTGGCGCGCGGCCGCACCCGGCACGGCGGCCGCCCGCACGCCGAAGCCGATGCGATCGCCCAGGCCGCGCAGGCCGGTCAGTCGCTGAAGGGCGCCACGGCCTATGTCACCCTGGAACCCTGCTCGCATCACGGCCGTACGCCGCCCTGTGCGGACGCGCTGGTGGCGGCGGGTATCGCGCGCGTCGTGTCGGCGCTCGAGGATCCCGATCCGCGGGTGAAGGGGCAGGGGCACGCACGGCTGAAGGCGGCTGGCCTTGTCGTGGAGATCGGAGAAGGGGCCGTCCAGGCGGCCGAGATCAACGCCGGCTTCCTGTTGCGGGTTCGTGAAGGCCGCCCGCTCTTCCATCTCAAGATGGCGGGCTCGCTCGATGGCCGCATCGCGACCGCCTCCGGTGAGAGCAAATGGATCACCGGCGAGGCGGCGCGACGCGACGGCCATCGGCTGCGGGTG
This sequence comes from Reyranella sp., assembly GCF_965279625.1. Lineage (GTDB taxonomy): Bacteria > Pseudomonadota > Alphaproteobacteria > Reyranellales > Reyranellaceae > Reyranella. The sequence goes on along the minus strand of NZ_OZ257251.1, from coordinate 777,377 downwards.
ACCCACGACGCGATCCTGGTCGGCGCCGCGACAGCTGAAGCCGACGATCCGGAATTGACCTGCCGTTTGCCGGGCCTTGAGGCACGTTCGCCCGTCCGCATCGTCCTCGACTCGCAGGCGCGCCTGTCGACCCGGTCGAAACTGGCCGCGTCGGCACGGGTGACGCCGGTCTGGCTGGTGTGTACGAAGTCCGCTCCGGCCGATCGCCGGGAGGCGCTGAGCGAGCTTGGCGTAGAGATCGTCGAGGTCGATAGTGGCAGCGAGGGCCGGATCGATGTTCTGGCGGCCGCACGGGCGTTGGGCGCACGCGGGCTCACCCGGGTCCTGGTCGAGGGCGGCGGGCAGGTCGCGGCGTCCTTCCTGAAGGCGGGGCTGGTCGACGGCATTTCAAGCTACCGGGCAGGGCTCGTGCTCGGGGGAGACGGCCGCACTGCGGTCGGCGGACTGGATTTTGCACGGCTCGGTTCCGCGCCCCGGTTCCGGCTGGTTTCGGCGCGGCAACTGCAGGGCGACACGCTGGAAACCTGGCGGCGGGAGGACTAAGTAGCGGCCATGTTCACAGGCATAGTGACTGACATCGGCGAGATCGTCTCGGTCGACCCCGGCGGCAAGGAAGGCGACCGCCGGTTCGTCATCGCCACGAAGCACGACATGACGCCGATCGCCATCGGCGCCTCGATCGCCTGTTCGGGCTGCTGCCTGACGGTGATCGAAAAGAGCGCGGGCCGGTTCGCCGTCGAGGTTTCGGCCGAGAGTCTCGACAAGACGCATCTGGGAGACTGGACGGTCGGCAGCCGCCTCAACCTCGAATTGTCGTTGAAGCTCGGCGACGAACTGGGCGGGCATCTCGTCTACGGTCACGTCGACGGCGTGGGCAAGATCGTCTCGTCGACGCCGGAAGGCGGCAGCGTGCGCTTCGTCTTCGAGGCGCCGCCGGAAGTGGCCCGTTTCGTTGCGGCGAAGGGCTCGATTGCGATCGACGGGATATCGCTCACAGTGAATGAAGTGGACGACAATCGCTTCGGCGTGAACGTGATTTCACACACCCAGTCCGTCACCACGCTGGGCCAGGCCCGGGTCGGCCAGAGGGTCAACCTTGAGGTGGATATGCTCGCGCGTTACGTTGCGCGATTGTTGGAGCATCAGAAATCATGAGTGCGCTCGAAAAGGACGCTTGGCGGATCACCTTCAGCGAAGTGAAGGCCGCCGCCGAGGACATCATCGAGGAAGCCCGCAAGGGCCGGATGTTCATCCTCGTCGACGACGAGGATCGCGAGAACGAGGGCGATCTGGTGATCCCGGCCCAGTGGGCCACCCCCGAGGCCATCAACTTCATGGCCAAGCACGCGCGCGGCCTGATCTGTCTGGCGCTCACGCGCGAACGGGTCGAGCAGCTCGGCCTGCCGTTGATGTCGCAGAACAACCGCACCCGTCACTCGACCGCGTTCACCGTCTCGATCGAGGCGCGCGAGGGCGTGACGACCGGTATCTCGGCCGCCGATCGCGCGCGCACCGTCTCCGTGGCGATCGACCCGTCGTGCGGACCGCACGACATCGTGACGCCGGGTCACGTGTTCCCGCTGGTTGCCCGCGATGGCGGCACGCTGGAGCGCACCGGCCACACGGAAGCTGCCGTCGACCTCGCGCGCCTGGCGGGCCTCAATCCGGCCGGCGTGATCTGCGAGATCATGAACGACGACGGCACGATGGCCCGTCGCAACGATCTCATCACCTTCGCACAGCGCCATGCGCTCAAGATCGGCACCATCGCCGATCTGATCGCCTATCGCCGCCGCTACGATTCGATCGTGAAGCGCATCAGCGAGACCAGGCTAGACAGCACCTGGGGCGGCGACTTCCGCTGTGTCGTCTACGTGAACAAGGTGACGATGGCGCAGCACGTCGCCCTGGTGAAGGGCGATCCCGCGGCGGGTGGCCCCGTCATGGTGCGTATGCATGCGGTCAACCTCTTCACCGACACGCTGGGCCAGCGCAGCGGCGGCCGGGGCGGCGAGATCGAGGCCTCGATGCGCGAGATCGCCAAGGAAGGCCGCGGCGTGATCGTGCTGATCCGTGAGCCGCTGACCGTCGTTCTGGCCGAGCAGCGCCGCCGCGCCGGCGAGCCGATCGAGCCGTCGGGACAGGAATTGCGGGACTACGGCGTCGGTGCCCAGATCCTGATCGATCTCGGCGTGAAGGAAATGGTGCTGCTCAGCAATTCGCAGAAGAGTGTCGTCGCTCTGGAGGGCTTCGGCCTCAAGATCGTCGCCCAGAAGCCGGTTCCCGGCCGCGCAAAGGTCTGAACATGTCGACACGGACGGAAAATCCGACCGCCCGGCCGGCGGTCGCGGGCGTCAAGGGCGCGCGCATTCTCATCGTCGAGTCGCGTTACTATGCCGACATTGCCGATGCCCTCATTGAGGGCGCCGAGCGGGAGATTGCGAAGAACGGAGCGAAGTCCGAACGGGTCGTCGTGCCCGGCGCCTTCGAAATCCCGGGCGCGATCGCGCTGGCGGCGGCCAAGAAAGGCAAGCCCTACGATGGCTACGTGGCGCTCGGCTGCGTGATCCGGGGCGAGACCACGCACTACGACTATGTCTGCGGCGAGAGCGCGCGCGGGCTGATGGACCTCGCGGTTCAGAAGAAGCTGGCGATCGGCTACGGCATCGTCACGGTCGAGACTGTCGAGCAGGCGCGGGCCCGCGCCTATACCGACCGCGGCGACAAGGGCGGTGACGCGGCCCATGCCTGCCTCGCCATGGTGGCTCTCGGCCGTCGCTGGAAGAAATCGTGAGCGACGCCAAGCCGGCCGGGCCCAGCCGTCGCCAGGCCGCACGGCTGGCAGCGGTTCAGGCGCTCTATCAATGGCAGGAGGGGCAGGACGCTCCGGCCGAGATCGTCGAGCAGTTCCTCAAGGTCCGCACCGGCGAAACCGGCGAGGGCGGCATGCGCCGCGACGCTGACCGGCCGTTGTTCAAGGACGTGGTCGAGGGCACCGCGAGCAAGCGCGACGAGCTGGAGGCGCTGGTGACGGCCTCTCTGGCGCAGGATTGGACCTGGGCGCGCGTGGACCGCCTGGTGCGCGCCATTCTCCTCGCCGGCGCCTACGAACTCGCGCACCGCCCCGACGTCCCGATGCGCGTTGTCATCAACGAATATGTCGAGATCGCCCACGCCTTCTACGACAAGGGCGAGCCGAGCTTCATAAACTCCGTTCTCGACCGCGTGGCGCGCCAGGCGCGGCCGTCCGACCAGAAGTAGACCGTCATGGCGCGGGCGCGGCGGCTCGGCGAATTCGACCTGATCGCCCGCTACTTCGCGCCGTTGGCCCGTGACTTCGAAGGGGCGGGCGGTCTCCAGAGCGACAATGCCTTCCTGCCGGCGGATGCGCGGCATGACCTGGTGGTCAAGACCGACACCGTTGTCGCGGGCGTACATTTCCTGGCCGACGATCTGCCCGGGCGGATTGCTGCCAAGGCGCTTCGGGTCTGCCTGTCCGATCTTGCCGCCGGTGGCGCGACCCCCTTCGTCTACCAGCTCGCGCTCGCTCTGCCGTCGAGCTGGCAGGAGGCCTGGGTCTCGGCCTTCGCCAAGGGTCTCGCCGCCGACCAGCGCCGCTTCGGGATCGTTCTCTGTGGTGGCGACACGGTCGTCACGCCCGGGCCGCTCACGATTACGATTACCGCCTTCGGCCGCGTTGCTCGCGGCAAGGGCGTTACCCGCGCCGGCGCACGGGCAGGGGACGAACTCTGGGTGAGCGGCACGATCGGCGATGGGGCGCTCGGCCTGCTCGCGGCACAGGGTGGCCTGCCGGCGCTGACAAAACGGCAGCGCGCGGTTCTCGAGGATCGCTATCGCCTGCCACAGCCGCGCAGTGCGCTGGGGCCGCGCCTCCCGGGTGTCGTGACGGCGATGGCCGACGTTTCCGACGGGCTGCTGGCGGATGCTGGCCATGTCGCCGCCGCCTCCGGCCTCGCCGTGAGCATCGAACGCGACAACGTGCCCCTGTCGCCTGCCGCCCGTGCGGCGGTGGCGGCGGATCCGCGCCTCTGGGCGAACGTCCTGGGCGGCGGCGACGATTACGAACTCGTGATCGCCGTGCCGGCGCGCCGCCGGGCCGCGCTCCAGGCCGCCGCGCACGCGGCCGGCATTCAGGTCACGTGCATCGGCCGCTTTGGCCGTGGCCGCGGGGTTGCCGTGACGGGCGGCGGCAGGGCAATCGCAGCGCCCCGCAAGGGATACGTTCACTTCTAGGGACTCACACATCCTCATAGCTGCACTGCGCGGCGCGCCATGGCGCGGGCAGGGCTCCTGACTAGAGTGCCGGCCCAATGGATGGATCATCGAAGGTGCAGGAAGCGCCGGCAGACTCCGGCGGGCGGATGCCGCGCCGGTCGATGCGCAACATCGCCTTGCTGGCAATGTGCCAGGCGCTGACGCAAAGCAGCAACACGCTCATGTTCGCCTCCTCGGCGCTGGCGGTGCTCACCATCGTCTCGCCGGACATGCGCATGTGGGCCAACCTGCCGGTCACGATGCAGCATCTCGGTGTCATGCTGTCGGTTTTCCCGGCCTCGCTGCTGATGATGCGGCGCGGCCGCAAGTTCGGTTTCCGCAGTGGTTCCGTGATGGGCATGGTCGGGTCGTCGCTGGCGGCCATTGGGCTCGGCCTCGGCAGCTTCCCCGTGATGTGCCTGGGCGGCCTGTTCCTGGGCTACGGCATAGCCAACATGCAGCTCTATCGCTTTGCCGCCGTCGAACTCGCGCCAGCCCCGCATCGCGCGCAGGCCATCTCCTATGTCACGGCGGGGGGCGTGCTCGCCGGCATCCTGGGCCCCAGCCTGGCGCGCTTCACGCCCGATCTCTGGCAGCCGCTGTTCCAGGCGAGCTTCGTCGCCGTCATCTTCATCCATATCCTCGTCTTCATCGTGCTGGGCTTCATCGAGTTTCCCCAGGTCAGGGTCGAGGACACTGCCGGACCCCAGCGTCCGCTCTCTCAGATCGTGACCCAGCCGACCTACATGGTGGCCTGCGCCGGTGCCATGATCGCCTTCGGTGTTATGTCCTTCGTGATGGCGGCGTCGCCCCTGGCCATCGTCCAATGCGGACTCAAGGCGACCGAGGCCCCGGTGACGATCTTCGTCCACGTCATGGGCATGTTCATCCCGTCCTTCTTCACCGGTCACCTGATCGCGCGCTTCGGAGTGTTCAACGTCATGATCGCCGGCATCGTGCTGCTGGTGGCAGGTGTGATCGTCGCGCTGATGGGCATCACCGAATGGCACTTCCGCGGGGCACTCACCCTGAACGGCGTGGGCTGGAACTTCCTGTTCGTCGGCGCGACGACGCTTCTGACCACGACCTACCGTCCGGCGGAGCGTGGCAAGGCCCAGGCCTTCAACGACTTCATGGTGTTCGGCGTCACCACGGTGGCCAGCCTGATGGCCAGTGTCGTGCTCGAACTCAAGGGGTGGGCCGCGCTGAACTACGTGGCGCTGGTCCTGGTTCTGGTCGCCCTGATGGTCATCGGCGTTTACCGGCTGCGCAATCCGTCACGAATTTGAAGCCAAGCCCTTGAGGCAACGGGGCTTTTCCTCGTCTGCGGTTGCGCGCCCACGGGCCATCTGTCATTTTTCCAAGTACCTCGCGTCCAGGGGGAGTTCGCGTGCTTCAGGTCGCGATGTGCGTAAAAGAGACGAAAAAACAATAGGTTAGGGAAACATGTCCACGGTTCTTTGGGGCGTCATCGGCTGCGGCTTGATTGCCGTGCTGTATGGCGTCGTTACCGCGTCACGGGTTATGGCGGCCGATGCCGGCACGCCACGCATGCAGGAAATTGCGCAAGCCATCCAGGAAGGTGCGGCTGCCTACCTGCGCCGCCAGTACACCACCATCGGCATCGTGGGCATCGTCGTCCTCGTCGTTCTCGCCATCCTGCTCGGCAAGTTCGCCGCCATCGGCTTTTTGATCGGCGCCGTTCTGTCGGGCGCCACCGGCTTCATCGGCATGAACGTCTCGGTCCGCGCCAACGTGCGCACCGCGGTGGCGGCCCAGAAGAGCCTGGCCTCCGGTCTCGACCTCGCCTTCAAGGCGGGCGCGGTGACCGGCATGCTGGTGGCCGGCCTCGCCCTGATCGGCGTCGGCGGCTACTACGCGGTGCTGCTCAACATGGGCATCCCCGGCGGCAGCCGTGACATGATCGATGCGCTCGTCTCGCTGGGCTTCGGCGCCTCGCTGATCTCGATCTTCGCCCGTCTCGGTGGCGGCATCTTCACCAAGGGTGCGGACGTCGGCGGCGACATGGTCGGCAAGGTCGAAGCGGGCATTCCGGAGGATGACCCCCGCAACCCGGCGACCATCGCCGACAACGTGGGCGACAATGTCGGCGATTGCGCTGGTATGGCCGCCGACCTGTTCGAGACCTATGCCGTGACGACCGTTGCCACCATGGTCCTGGCCTCGATCTTCTTCGCGGCCGATCCGGTCCTCGTCGGCAAGCTGATGGCCTATCCGCTGGTCATCGGCGGCGCCTGCATCATCACCTCGATCATCGGCACCTACTTCGTCCGCCTCGGCTCGGACGGCAACATCATGTGGGCGATGTACAAGGGCGTGATCGTGGCCGCCGTGCTGTCGATCCCGGCCATCTACTTCGCCACCGACCGCCTGGTCGGCATGGGCACAGTCCTGACGGTGGGCGATCGCTCGTTCACCGGCCTGTCGTTGTTCTGGTGCTCGCTGGTGGGTCTCGCCATCACCGGCCTGATCGTCTGGGTCACCGAGTACTACACCGGTACCGACTATCGCCCTGTGAAGGCCGTGGCGCAGGCCTCGGTCACCGGCCACGGCACCAACGTCATCGCAGGCCTCGCGATGTCGATGGAAGCCACGGCGGGCCCGGCGCTGCTGATCTGCGCCGGCATCGTGACCTGCTACATCCTCGCGGGCCTGTTCGGCATCGCCATCGCCACGACCGCCATGCTGGCGCTCGCGGGCATGATCGTCGCACTCGATGCCTACGGCCCGGTTACCGACAATGCCGGTGGCATTGCTGAAATGGCCGGACTGCCGAAGGAAGTGCGCAAGAACACCGACGCGCTCGACGCGGTCGGCAACACCACCAAGGCCGTGACCAAGGGCTACGCCATCGCCTCGGCCGGTCTCGGTGCGCTGGTGCTGTTCGCGGCCTACACGTCGGACCTCGACTACTTCATCGCCGCGGGCAAACTGGGCGTCAAATCGGTCGATTTCTCGCTGAAGAATCCGTACGTCGTGGTCGGCCTGCTGGTCGGTGGCCTGCTGCCGTACCTGTTCGGTGGCATGTCGATGCTGGCCGTCGGCCGTGCCGCCCAGGCGGTGGTCGAGGAGGTGCGTCGCCAGTTCAAGGAGAAGCCCGGCATCATGGCGGGCACGGACCGGCCGGATTACGGCCGCGCCGTCGACATGCTCACCAAGTCGGCGATCAAGGAGATGATGATCCCGTCGCTGCTGCCGGTGCTGTCGCCGATCGTGCTCTTCTTCGTGATCTCGGCCATCGCCAATCGCTCGGATGCCTTCGCGGCGGTCGGCGCCATGCTGCTCGGCGTGATCGTCACCGGCATCTTCGTCGCCATCTCGATGACGGCGGGCGGCGGTGCCTGGGACAACGCCAAGAAGTACATCGAGGAAGGCCATTTCGGCGGCAAGGGATCCGACGCTCACAAGGCGGCGGTTACCGGTGACACCGTCGGCGACCCGTACAAGGACACGGCCGGCCCGGCCGTCAATCCGATGATCAAGATCACGAACATCGTGGCGCTGCTGCTCCTCGCCGTCCTGGCGCACTGAGCGGACGCGGAACCTCAAACGGAAAAGCCCCGGTCGAAGGACCGGGGCTTTTTCTTTGAGGATCCGCTCTGGCGCTAGGCCAGGAGACGAACTCGCGTCAGATGCCGCCGCCGCTGGTCGGCGCGCCGGGGTTGGTACCCTGGCCCTTCGGACCGCTGAAGCGGCCGACATTGCCCAGTACCTGCTCGAGGATCGTAAGCTCCTTGCCCGAGGTCGGGGTGATGCGGGCAACCATCTGAATGTCCTGCGCGTCCTTCAGGTCGTAATTCTTGATCGCGTCGATGCGGCCTGATTCGTTGAACGTGACCTGGATCACCTTCTGAGAGCTTATCCGGGGCTTGGTGTAGGCCCAGTATTCCTGCGTCTCGCTGATGTAGTACCAGACGTTCGGATTGAAGGTCGCGACGGCCGAGGGCGATCCGATCAGGCGGACCACGTCCTCGCGGCTTTGCGCGCCGACTTCGAGCTTTTCGACTGAGCCCGGCGTCGCGGCGAAGCCACGCATGTCGACGGTGTTCTCACAGCCGCCAAGGGTGACGACGGCAGAGACGGCGAGGACGCTGGCAAGGGCGAGCGGGGCGGTGCGACGCATGGACTGCTTCTTGGCTTTGGGGGAAGAGGGACTGCAAGATGTCGTGGTGAAGGGCGCCGGTCAACCGTTAGCCCGCTACGAATTGAGGAGGAAGCCGCTCGTGTTCCGTCGCCGAAAGCCCGAGGACGAGTTCGCCATGGCCGTTTATCGCCAGGTGGCCGAGCAGGCGCGCGCGCCTGAGCTCTTCGAAGCCTGCGGCATACCCGACACTTTGGACGGTCGCTTCGACTCTCTGGCGCTCCATGCCGCACTGATGATCGACCGGCTGCGCCGCGAGCCCGATGGCGAAGTTCTGGCACAGGCCTTCTTCGACGCCATGTTCCGGCATCTCGATCTCACCCTGCGAGAGATCGGCATCCAGGACCTGGGAGTAGGGCGGCGTATCAAGATCATGGCCGAAGGGCTCCATGGGCGGGCGCTGGCCTACCGCGAGGCGCTGAACGATGGACCCACGCCCCTTGCCGAGGTATTGCGCCGCAACGCCTATGGCGGTAGGCCGCCTCAGGATTCCGAGGTTGTCGTTCGGCTCGAAGCCCATATCAGAGCCTATGTCCGATCACTCGATGCGACGCCCCGCAACGACTTGATAAAGTGAATTAATAAAATGCCTCAAAATATTGAAAAGAAAGACAAATCTGAGATCGAAAGGATGGTCGATCTTGAGAAGCTTGGCAATAACGGCGCCGCCCTCGACATTTCGACCTCGGAAAACGAGCGGGCAGCTCTGGCCAAGCGCTTCGGGTTCCTCGGGCTGCCGGCCTTTTCGGCGCGCGTGTCCGTGGATCGCAAACCCGGTGGACAGATCATCGTCGAGGGCCGTCTCAAGGGGCGCATCGTCCAGGCCTGTATCCTCAGCCTCGATCCGGTGACGCAGGAACTGGACGACGCTTTCCGCCTGATCTTCGCTGAGCACGTGACCGAGGACCTCGACCCCGAGAGTGGGGAGGCCCTGCTGAATGCCCAGGGCGACGCGCCGGAGCCCCTGGAGGGGAACATGCTGGATGTGGGCGAAATCGTCGCCGAGCAATTGTCGCTGACGGCGGATCCCTATCCGCGGCGGCCGGGCATCAAACTCGAAGATGTCCTGCCCAAGCCGAAGGGCGGCGCCCGCCGCTCGGCGCCCGAGCAGCGCCGGCATCCGTTCGCCGGTCTGGCGGCGCTGAAGGACAAGCCGCGCCGCGGCCGGTAAATTGTTGCGGCGGTGAGACGTTTTGGCTAGAGAAGGCCGCCCGCCGCGCCCGTAGAGCGCGGCTGCAGCATTTCTGGGGGCATGCCCTGCTTGTATTGGCGGGTGCGGCCCTCGTTCTGGAGATCGTCATGGCAGTTCCCAAGAAAAAGGTTTCGAAGTCCCGTCGCAATATGCGTCGCTCGCATCACGCGCTGCCGACCATGGCGTTCGTGGAGTGCAAGAACTGTGGCGAGCTGAAGCGCCCGCACATGGTTTGCTCGCATTGCGGCTACTATCGCGAGGACATGCCCGTCCTGGCCGACGCCGCGTCGGCCGAGAAGTAGTCAGAAGCACGCCGCCGGCAATGCGCTGGCAGTCGACAGTCGGAGCGTGACGGTGGGTACGAAAAAGATCGTACTCGCCCTCGATGGCATGGGCGGCGATCACGCCCCCGACGTCATCGTGAATGGCGCCGATATCGCCCGCGAGCGCTATCCCGGAACCTCCTTCCTGCTGTTCGGCGACGAAGCGCGCCTGAAGGCGCTCGTCGACAAGCGCAAGGGTCTCGCGCAGGTGCTCGAGATCGTGCCGTCTGAAGACGCGGTGCTCGCCGGGGACAAGCCGTCGTTTGCGCTGCGCCGCCGCCGCAAGTCGAGCATGTGGATGGCCGTCGAGGCCGCGGCCCAGGGCCGTGCCGACACGATCGTCTCTGCCGGCAACACCGGTGCGCTTCTAGCCATTTCGATGTTTGCGATGCGTATGCTCGAGGGAGCGGACCGGCCGGCGCTGGCCTCGTTCCTGCCGACCTCGCGCGGCGAGAGCATCATGCTCGACCTCGGCGCCAATCTCGAATGCGACGCCAGCAATCTTACTCAATTCGCCGTCATGGGCAGCGTCTTTGCGCAGATCCTGCTCGGCCTCGACAAGCCCAGGGTCGGCTTGCTGAATGTCGGCTCCGAGGAACTGAAAGGCCACGAGGAGCTTCGCCAGGCGGCCGCCCTGTTGCGTCGTGAAGGCTCGCCGGTTTCCTTTCACGGTTTCGTCGAGGGCAACGACATCGGCGCTGGTGTGGCCGATGTTGTCGTCACCGACGGTTTCACCGGCAATGTCGCGCTGAAGGCGATCGAGGGCACGGCCAAGCTCTATACCCAGTTCGTGCGCGATGCTTTCCGGACCTCCACCCTCGCCAAGCTCGGCTATCTGTTCGCCTCGGGCGCCTGGTCGAAGCTGCGCGTGCGCGTCGATCCGCGCCGCTACAATGGCGGCGTGTTCCTCGGCCTCGACGGGGTTTGCGTGAAGAGCCACGGCGGCACGGACGCGCTGGGCTTCGCCTACGCCATCGGCGTGGCGGTCGACCTGGTCCGCTACGAATACAAGAGCAAGCTTGTCGAAGGCTTGGCCCGGCTGCACGAGATCTCCTCGGCAACCGAAACCCCGGCCGCATCGCTGCAGGCCACCGGAGGAACCGCGTGATTCGTTCTGTCGTCCAGGGCTGCGGTTCGTATCTGCCCGAGCGTGTCGTCACCAACGAAGAACTGTCGAAGACGGTCGAGACCACCGACGAGTGGATCCGTCAGCGCACCGGCATCTGCCAGCGCCATATCGCGGCGGAGGGCGAGTTCACCTCGCACCTCGCGATCAAGGCCTCGCAGCGGGCGCTCGACCATGCCGGCCTCAAGGCGTCCGACCTCGACCTGATCGTGCTCGCGACGGCGACGCCCGACCAGACCTTTCCCGCCACGGCCACGCGCGTGCAGGCCGCCCTCGGCATGACCAAGGGCGCGGCCTTCGACGTCCAGGCGGTGTGCGCGGGCTTCGTCTACGGCGTCTCGGTCGCCGACAGCCTGATCAAGACCGGCCTTGCCTCGACTGCCTTGGTGATCGGCGCGGAGACGTTCTCGCGCATCCTCGACTGGGACGATCGCGGGACCTGCGTTCTGTTCGGCGACGGCGCCGGCGCGATCGTGCTCAAGGGCGAGCAGGGCGCGGGCACGTCGGCCGATCGCGGCATCCTCGCCAACGCGCTGCATTCCGACGGCCGCCATCACGACATCCTCTATGTCGACGGCGGCCCATCCTCGACCCGGACCACCGGCTTTCTCCGCATGGAAGGCAAGGAGGTCTTCAAACATGCCGTTGTCAACATGGCGGCGGTCGTGGGCGAAGTGCTGGCGAAAGCAGGGCTCGAGCCCAAGGACATCGACTGGCTGGTTCCGCACCAGGCCAATAAGCGCATCATCGACGGCACTGGTCGCAAGCTCGGCCTGCCGCCGGAGCGTGTCGTGATGACGGTCGACAAGCATGCCAACACGTCCGCCGCGTCGATCCCGCTGGCACTCGACGTCGCCGTCAAGGACGGCCGCATCAAGAAGGGCGATCTGCTGCTGCTCGAGGGGATCGGCGGGGGCCTGTCCTGGGGCGCGAGCCTCGTTCGTTGGTAAAGCGCGAATAAACGCCAACGGAACGTGAACAGGCGGCGATTCAAGTCCTGCCGCTATCCCACTGATATTGACCGCTTTCCCACCTTAGAGTAAGGATTAAGTGGGGGAAGAAGAGGTACCGGAGTGGACGGCCGGACTATTACGCGCGCCGATTTGAGCGAGTCAGTGTTCCAAGAAGTGGGACTGTCTCGCAATGAATCCAGCGATCTCGTGGAGACGATCCTCTCCGAGGTGGTGGAAGCGTTGGCGCGCGGCGAATCGGTGAAGATCTCGTCGTTCGGGAGTTTCACGGTTCGCGACAAGGGGCAAAGGGTCGGCCGCAACCCAAAGACCGGGCAGGAAGTTCCCATCCTGCCGCGGCGAGTCCTCGTCTTTCGAGCGTCGAATGTCCTGAAAACACTGATCAACGGGGCGCCCGGCGAGAACAAGGGGTAGTTGGGAACACGAGGGGATCAGGGATGGCCGTTTCGGTTCAGACCGTCGAAAGACGGGTCGAGAAGTCGGCGCAGGCGTTTCGAACGATCAGCGAGGTTGCGACCGAGCTCGATGTACCGCAGCACGTGCTGCGGTTCTGGGAGAGCAAGTTCTCCCAAGTACGGCCGCTGAAGCGGGGCGGGGGCCGTCGCTACTACAGGCCGGAAGACATCGATCTGCTGCGCCGCATCCGCGCGCTGCTTTACGATGATGGTTACACGATAAAGGGCGTCCAGCGCCTCCTGAAGGAGGGCCGTGGCCGTCTGCCGGCCCAGCGTCTCGACCTTGCGGCCGAGAGCGCGCTGGAGAGCTTGCGTATCGTGTCGGCGAGAGCCGAGGCGATGGCAGGGGGCACGCGCCAGCCGCTGCCGCGGACCGGCCCGCAGCCCTCGACCACCACACCGCGAGCGGCGGTTCTCGACCTCCACAAGCGCCGTGAGATCGAGTCTGTGCTGGAAGACCTCGAACAGGCGCTGACGCAGCTGCGCAGCACGCTGAAGACGCAAAACTAGGCCTTCGAGCCTGGAGCATCGCCGGGGGGCGGCGCTCTAGGGCTTGCAGGTTCGGCGTCGAAAGGCCACCAGATCGGGTGGCCTTTGTAAGAAAGTGTATCAAGTAACTGATTTTATTTGGTTTTTGTCCGGGCGAGCGTATCGTGCCCGGCGAGGGGCCTTCAACGGAATCGTCAAAGGGGGACGTGACCGTGCTTGTAAATCGCGATTTCGCGCGCCATCACGCGCGCTCGTTTGACTTAATATCATTTAATGACAATGGTTTGGAAGTCGTTCTTCCTACCATAAGTGAGCTTATTTATCTGAGGCGCGGGCTCAGCCAGCCGGGCGGCAAGCTGCCGTTGTTCGATCTTGACGGGCAAGAGATTGATATTGACGTTGTCAAGCGATGCCTGACGGCGGGATGGGCGCAGCCTTGGTTCAAGAATCCGCTGAAGCCGGATTGGCTCGTCTGCAAGCTCACGGAGCGTGGGCGGCAGGTCGCGTCCGAGCCGTAACGAACCACGTGACGACGGCTGCCGCTGCCAGCAGCCCGCCGGCCAGAAGGAATGCGGCGCCGGGGACGGTGTCGATCGTCCAGGCGAACAGGACGGCAAACACCCCGGGCGCGATCAGGCCTGCGATGCTGCGTGACGCCGAGGCGGCGCCCTGGAGCTGACCCTGCTCGGAGCCGCCGACACGGCGGGTCATCATGTCCTGCAGGGCCGGACCGGCGACGCCCCAAAATGCCATTACCGGCACGCCTGCCCAGAACCAGGGGCCGGTGGCGGCGAGCCCATAGATCGACATGCCGGCCGCGCCGGCGAGCAGGCCCGCGATCACCGCCCAACGTGGACCGATGCGCCTTACGATTCGCCCGATCAGCAGACCCTGCACGATGGCGGTGCAAATGCCCACGAAGGCGAGCGTCAGGCCCACCGTGGCCTCACCCCATCCGTAGCGGTGGCCGGCATAGAGGACGAACACGGCCGGCAGGACCTGGTGGGCGAAGTTCCCCAGGAAATCGACGGATGCGAGGCCAAGCAACTGCCCCTGTGAGGCCAGGAGTTTCAATGATCCGACCGGATTGGCGCGTTTCCACGAAAACGCCATGCGCCTTTCCGGCGGAAGTGATTCGGGCAGCACGAACCATCCGAACGCTGCATTGGCGAGGCAGGCGGCCGCCGAGACCCAGAACGGCAGGCGCGGATCGAGACCGCCCAGCAGGCCGCCGATCGCCGGCCCGACCACGAAGCCCAGCCCGAACGCCATGCCAATCAGGCCGAAGGCCTTGGCCCGTTCCTCGGGCTTGGTCACGTCGGCGATGTAGGCGAAGGCGGTGCCGATCGTGGCCGAGGTGATACCCGAGACCACGCGGCCGACGAACAGCAGCAGGAGCGAGGGCGCCAGCGCCATGAAAATATAGTCGAGGCCGAGCCCCAGGCATGAGATCAGGATGACCGGCCGGCGGCCGAAGCGGTCCGACAGCGCGCCGAGGAGGGGCGAGCAAAAGAACTGCATAAGCGCCCAGACCGTCGCGAACAGGCCGAACATCTCGGCTGCGCCCGCGGTGTCGCCGTCCATGAAGCCCAGCACGATCTTCGGCAGCACCGGGATCATGACCCCGAGCGCCAGCACATCGAGCGCCACCGTGCAGAAAATGAAGGCGAGCGCCCGGCGCGTGTTCATGATGACATATGGCAGGGGAATTAATTGGTCGGGGCGACAGGATTTGAACCTGCGACCCCCAGTCCCCCAGACTGATGCGCTACCAGGCTGCGCTACGCCCCGACCGGTGCCGCCGGCCGGTAGGCCCGCGGCACGGGGGCTTTAGCGCGAATGGCAGCGTTGCCGCAAGCTGCGCTTGCAGCGAAGAGGGCGAGAAACGATACAGACAGGATGATCGACCCCGGCCGGCGCGTCCTGCTCTTCTCCTCCATCGGCCACGCGCTGATGCACATGATGACGGCGTTCTACGCCGTGATCGTCCTCACCCTGGCAGTGTCCTGGAACCTGCCGGCCGAAGATCTGCTGCGTCTCTATGCGCCGGCCACGATCCTCCTGGGCATCGTGTCGCTGCCGGCCGGCTGGGCATCGGACAAGTTCGGGGCGCCGGCCATGATGGTCGTGATGTTCCTCGGCCTCGGCCTGTCGTCGATCGCCTGCGGCCTCGTTCCGACCGGCGACACCTTGGCGCTTTCCCTGGCCCTGTGCGGCATCGGCACCTTCGGCGCCTTCTATCACTCGGTCGGCATCGGCTGGGTGATCCGCACGGCCCGGGAGCAGGGCCACGCCATGGGCGTGAACGGCCTGTGGGGCAGCGCCGGACTCGCGCTGTACGGGATCGTCCCCGGCGTGCTGATTACGCTGGCCTCGTGGCGTGCGGCCTTCATCGTTCCCGGCCTCGTCTGCCTGGTCGTCGGCGCCGTCCTCTGGGTCCAGATCCGCCAGGGCAAGGTCGGCGACCGGCCGATGCCGCAGGCCAAGAGCACGCAGGTCGGCCGGCGCGATTTCTGGCGCGTCTTCTCGGTGCTCTCCGTCACCATGGCGCTGGAAGGCGTCATCTGGCAGGCGCTGATGTTCGGTGCGGCGATGGTCTTCGAGGTGAAGCTCGCGCCCGAGATCTCGGCGCTGCGCGATGGGCTGGCCTCGTGGGGTGTCGCGACCCAGATCGTGCTGTGGGTCGGCCTGGCCACCTCGATGATCTACGTCGTCTCGGGCGTGGCGCAGTATGCGATGGGCCGGCGCATCATCGACCGCTATCCGCTGAAAGCGACCTATGTCGTGGCCTCGGCCCTGCAGGTGATCGCCATGCTGGCGCTGGCCATGGGCAACGGCTACGTGGCGCTGCTGGGGGCCATCGGCTCGGCGGTGCTGAGCGCGGCGGCCGGGCCGATCGAGAACATCCTGATCGCCCGCTACACGCCCAGCCGCTATCACGGGCTGGGCTTCGGCGCGAAGTTCGTCGTAGCCTTCGGCGCAGGACCGCTGGCGATTCTGCTGATTGCCTGGGTGCGCGAGACGACGGGAAGCCTCGAGCTGTTGTTCCTCGGCCTCGCCGCCACCTCGGTCGTGATCACCCTGGTGGCGTTGCTCCTGCCCGGCAACGAGCGCGATGCGTCGTTGCCGGCGGCTCAGGTCGCGCCCGCGGAGTAGAGGCTACTTCGCGCCGCGTGCGGCCTTGTAGGAAGGACGCGACAGGCAGCGATCGAGCCAGGCACTGGCGTTCGGGAACGGGGTGAAGTCGACCTTGATCGGCTTGGCCCAGCTCATGATCGACGCGAGGTTGAGGTCGGCCACGGTGAAGCTCGAACCCAGCAGGTACTCGCGGCCCTCGAGCGCGCCGTTCAGCACCGCCAGCGGCTTGGGCAGCGCCTTCTGCGCGTCGGCGACGGCCTCCGGCTTGCGCTTGTCGGGCGGGGTCATGAACATGTCGATCAGGATCGTCAGCAGCGGCTTCTCGAGCTCGGTCATGCCCCAGAAGCTCCACTGGTTGCACAAGGCCTGATCCTCGAGGCTCGCCGGCATGAAGCCGTCCTTGCCGTGCTTGGCCGCCAGGTAGAGGTTGATCGCCATCGATTCGAAGAGCTTGAACTCGCCATCGACCAGCGTCGGTACTTTGCCGTTCGGATTGACCTTGAGATAGTCGGGATTCTTGAGATCCTTCATCTCGACGGCGATGTGCTCGTACGGAATGCCGAGTTCATGGGCGATCCAGAGGGCGCGCGCGGCGCGCGACGCTGTCGGCCCGTAAATCTTGATGGTCACGAAATATCTCCCCAATACCGATATGGTCGCGACGATAGTGCAGCGCTCCGCGCCGGTCTAACCCTCTATTCCGTGAGCCCGTATTCGTCGCCGACATAGCCATGCCGGTGACCGAAGCGTTCCGTCATCACCGTCGCGAGATCCTTCTCTGCCGCCGCGATCCATCCACCCGCCCGCACGGCATAGCGTGTCGCCGCGGTCGCCGCGCGCGGCGGTTCGCCCTGCTGGAGGGCACGGGCGGCGCCCATCAGCAGCTTGCGGAACTCGGCGATGCCGACATCCGTCGGACCCAGATGCTCTCGGGACCGGTCCTGGATGGCGCCCTGGCTGTCCTGGATCGCCGCGTCCTGGTCGGAGACGCCACTGATGCCGGTGTAGCTCAGCGTCTTCTGCAGTTCGCGATCGATCATGTAGTCGTTGCGCAGGTTGCGCTTCGGCACGTAGTGCTCGTCGATCTCGGCGTGGAGGCTCAGGCCCGACGCGTACTTGGTGCGCTCGGCGTTGGTGAGCGGCCGGTCGGGCACCCAGCTGTAGGTGTAAATCCAGCAGCTCGTGTCATCGACCGGCACCCACGTCTGGCCATGATAGACCTCGCCGGGGAAGGCGACCGGCACCAACGCGTGGTTGGGCGCGAGATACTGCGCGATGCGCCAATACACGTCGGTCGTATCGGTCTTGCGACCGGCGGCGATCACTAGCCCGGCATCGTGGCCCTGGATCCTGAATTTCGGTCGCGGATCGTCGGTGACCCAGCGGCTGCGATCCGCGAGGCCGCCTTCCTGACCGATCGCGGAGGTTTTGCGCAGGATGTCGAGACGCGCCGCTTCATCCTTGGTCGGAATGGCATGCAGGAAGGAGAAGTGCGCCGTGTCGATGGCGCCCTCCAGGCTCTGCACCCAGTTGCAGTCCTGCCATTTCTTGGAGACGAAGCGATGGCCGGCGGGAACGAGGCCCAGCTCGAGCTGGGGCAGCTCGGGCATCGTCTCGCGCGGGCCCATGTAGACCCAGACCATGTCGGCCCATTCGCGCGTCGGATAGGACAGGAGCTTGATCGTGTCCTTGTAGGCCGACTCCGGCGGCGAGGTCGGCAGGTCGACGCAGTTGCCGTCGATGTCGAACTTCCAGCCGTGGAAGGCGCAGCGCAGCCCACACTCCTCGTTGCGGCCGAAATAGAGATTGGAGCCGCGATGCGGGCAATGCGGCTCGACGATGCCGACCCGTCCGTCGGTCTGCCGGAAGGCCAGCAGGTCCTCGCCCAGGATGCGGATCTTCTTCGGGGGGCCGTCGCGCTCGGGCAGTTCCTCGGAGAGCAGGGCGGGCATCCAGAAGCGGCGCATCAGGTCGCCCATCGGCGTGCCGGGGCCGCTCTCAGTCAGGAACGCGTTGTCAGCTGCGAGCATCAGTCACCCAATCCGTACTGGTTGCCGACATAGCCGCGCTCTTGGCCGAACCGCTCGGTCATGACCGTGGCGAGATCCTTGTCCGGCGCCGCGATCCAGCCTCCGGAGCGGACGGCATAGCGATGGGCCTTGTGCGCGGCGGCGGGCGGCTCGCCCGTGACGAGGCGGCGGGCGGTGCCCATCACCAGCTTGCGGAATTCGACGATGCCGATATCGGTCGGCCCGAGATGCTCCTTCGTGCGATCCTGGATGGGCCCCTGGCTGTCCTGGATGGCGGCGTCCTGCTCGGAAACGCCGGTGATGCCGGTGAAGTTCTCGGTGAGCTGCACCCCGCGGTCGCGCAGGTAGTCGTTGTCCCGGTTGCGCAGCGGCCTGTAGTCGGCATCGACCTCGGAATGGACGTTGAAGCCGCCGCGATACTTGGCGCGCTCGGAATTGCTTAGAGGCCGGTCCGGCTGCCAGCAATAAGTGTAGATCCAGCAGCTCACGTCATCGACCGGCACCCACGATTGCCCGTAGTAGATCTCGCCCGGGAAGGCGGCGGGCGTGTAGGCGTGGTTGGGCATCAGGAACTGTGCGATGCGCCAGTACAGGTCGGGCCCGTCGGTCTTGCGGCCGCCCGCGATCACGAGGCCTGTGTCGTGACCCAGCACGCTGAAGCGCGGGCGCGGGTCGTTCTGCACCCAGCGCACGCGATCGTCGGGTTTGGCCTGGTCGCTCAGCGCAGCGCGGCTCATAGCGCGTCGCGCCGCCTCGTCGTCCGTCGCCAGCACCTTGTGCAGGAAGGAGAAATGCGAGGTATCGATCGCGCCCTCGAGGCTCTGCACCCAGTTGCAGTCCTGCCACTTCTTGGTGACGAAGCGTGAGGCGGCGGGGACCAGCCCCAGCTCGAGCTGAGGCAGTTCCGGCATATGCTTGCGCGGGCCCATATAGACCCAGATCAGATCGGCCCATTCGCGTGTCGGGTAGGCGAGAAGCTTGATCGTATCCTTGTAGGCCGACTCCGGCGGTGAGGTTGGCAGGTCGACACAGTTGCCATCGGCGTCGAACTTCCAGCCGTGGAAGGAGCAGCGCAGGCCGCAATTTTCGTTGCGGCCATAATAGAGGTTGGCGCCGCGATGCGGGCAGTGCGGCTCCACGATGCCGACCCGTCCGTCGGTCTGGCGAAAGGCCAGCAGGTCTTCGCCAAGGATGCGGATCTTCTTCGGCGGGCCGTCGCGTTCGGGCAATTCCTCGGAGAGCAGCGCCGGCATCCAGAAACGCCGCAACATCTCGCCCATGGGCGTGCCCTTGCCGGCACGGGTCAGGAACTCGTTGTCCGCCTTGCTGAGCATTCCATCCTCCTGCCTCGCCGTGTTCCCCGGCGTAGGGGCGACGGGCTAGGAGCGCGTCGCCTTTTCCAGAGCCTGATCCAGATCGGCGATGATGTCTGCAACAGTTTCGATCCCGATCGACAGGCGCAGCACGTCAGGGCCGGCCCCGGCGGCCACGCGCTGCTCCTCGGAGAGCTGGCGATGCGTCGTCGACGCGGGGTGGATGATCAGGCTCTTGGCGTCGCCGATATTGGCGAGGTGGGAGAAGAGCTCGACGCTGTCGACGACCTTCACGCCTACGTCGTAGCCGCCCTTGACGCCGAAGGTGAAGACCGAGCCGGCGCCCTTGGGCAGGTACTTCTTCGCCAGCGCGTTGTACTTGTTGGAGGGCAGGCCGGCATAGTTCACCCAGGCCACCGCCGGATGCTTCTCGAGATGCTGCGCGACCGCCAGCGCATTGGCGCAGTGGCGCTCCATGCGCAGGCCCAGCGTCTCCATGCCGAGCATGGTGAGCCAAGCGTTGAACGGCGCCTGGGTGGGGCCGAGGTCGCGCAGGCCGACGGCATGGCTGTGGAACGTGTAGGCCATGTCGCCAAACGTCTCGTAGAAGTTCAGCCCGTGATAGGCCGGCTCCGGGCCGGCCAGGCTCGGGAATTTGCCGCCGCGCGACCAGTCGAATTTGCCGGAATCGACGACCGCACCGCCCATCGACGTGCCGGTGCCGCTCAGAAACTTGGTGGTGGAATGCACGACCAGCGTCGCGCCGTAGTCGATCGGCTTGCAGAGCCAGGGCGTGGCCAGCGTATTGTCGACCAGCAGCGGCACGCCCGCATCCTCGGCGACGCGGGCGATCGCCTCGATGTCGCTGATCACGCCGCCCGGGTTGGCGAGGCTCTCGATGAAGAAGGCCTTGGTCTTGTCGGTCACGGCACGTTTGAAATTGTCGGGCGTGTCCGCATCGACGATGTTCGCCGTCCAGCCGAACTTCGGATAGGTGTTCTTCATCTGCTGCAGCGAGCCGCCGTAGAGGCGAGAGGCGGCGACGATCTCGGCCCCGGGACTCATGAGCGGGAAGAGGGCGAGGACCTGCGCCGCATGGCCTGACGAGGCGACGGTGCAGCCGCGCCCGCCCTCCAGTGTCGCCAGCCGTGTTTCGAGCGCGGCATTCGTCGGATTGGTCAGCCGCGAGTAGATGAATCCCACAGTCTGCAAATTGAAGAGCGCGGCGGCATGGTCGGCGTCTTCGAAGACATAGGCGGTCGTCTGGTAGATCGGCAGGGCGCGGGCACCGGTCGTCGGGTCGGGGGCGGCGCCGGCATGCAGTGCCAATGTTTCGAAACCATAGGTCTTGTCGCTCACGAAGCTCTCCTGGGCCGGCAATTTCACACCGCCATTCCGCACATCACCCGCGGGTCCCGTCAAATCCAAGGCGAGCTTGCGGAAATGGGCAGTTCCGACTGAGGGAATTGCGCCGCCACGCTATCGGGAGCTGCCTGAATGTTCCTTCATTCCGGAAAGCGGGGGGTCACCAGGCTCGGCGTCAGCTTGGCGTAAGAATCGGAGGATAGGGTCCCGCGCTGTGTCTCGCGATTACGGGCGTCGCAACACAGCGTAAATGTTTGGGGAGCGAAACACCGTGAATCGGTTTGTGACCAAGGACTTTTTGTCCGGGTTGATGTTTGTCGCCTTCGGGCTGGCGGCTCTCTATTTCGGCCAGCACCTGGCGGTTGGAACGCCCGTCCGTATGGGACCCGGCTACGTGCCGCGCATGCTTTCCCTGATTCTTCTAGCACTGGGCGTGCTGGTTTGCATCATCGCCGTGGTGAGCGGCAGTGAGCCGGTCGAACGGCCGAAGTGGAAGCCGATCACGCTGGTGACCCTCGGCATTGTCTGTTTCGCGCTGCTGTTCGAGCGTGCTGGCCTGGTCCCGGCGCTGGTCGTCCTGGTCATGATCTCGTCACTGGCCGGCGAGGAATTCAAGCTCACCGAAGTGATCGGCAACATCGTCGTTCTCTCCATCCTGTGCACGATCGTCTTCAAGGTCGGGCTGGGGATGAACATCTCTGTCGTGCAGGGGATTTGGTAAGATGGATCTCCTAGACAATCTCGTCCTCGGCATCAGTGTCGCCTTCACCTTCCAGAACCTGACCTATGCCCTGTTGGGCTGCATGGTCGGTACGTTGATCGGGGTTCTGCCCGGCATCGGTCCCGTGGCGACCATCGCTATGCTGCTGCCGATCACCTTCCATCTGCCGCCGACTGCCTCGCTGATCATGCTGGCCGGCATCTACTACGGCGCGCAGTACGGCGGTTCGACGACGTCGATCCTGGTGAACCTGCCGGGCGAGGCCTCCTCGGTCGTGACCTGTCTCGACGGCTACCAGATGGCGCGCAACGGGCGAGCCGGTGCGGCGCTGTCGATCTCCGCGGTCGGCTCGTTCTTCGCCGGTACCGTCGGCACCATTATCATCGTCATCTTTGCCGAGCCGCTGACGCGCATGGCGCAGAAATTCGGCCCGGCTGATTACTGCTCCCTGATGGCCCTTGGTCTCGTCGCCGCGGTGGTCCTGGCCAGTGGTTCGGTCACCAAGGCCATCGCGATGGTGTTCCTGGGCCTGTTGTTCGGCCTGATCGGCACCGACGTGAACACCGGCGCCCAGCGCTTCACCTTCGACATTCCGGAGCTGAGCGACGGCATCGACTTCGCGCCGATCGCCATGGGCCTGTTCGGCATCGCCGAGATCGTGGTCAACCTAGAACGACACCTGGAACGCGGCGGGGCGATCAAAGTGGGATCGTTGTGGCCGACGCGAGAGGAGATAAGGCGCTCCATCCCGGCCATCCTGCGCGGCACCTTGCTGGGATCTCTGCTGGGCGTGTTGCCCGGCGGTGGTCCGACCCTCGGCGCCTTCTCGGCCTACACGCTTGAGAAGAAGCTCTCCAAGAACCCCGGCCAGTTCGGCAAGGGTGCGGTCGAGGGTGTTGCGGCACCGGAGGCGGCCAACAACGCCGCCGCCCAGACCTCGTTCATCCCGATGCTGACGCTGGGCATCCCGTCCAACGCCGTCATGGCGCTGATGGTCGGAGCCATGATCATCCAGGGCATCCAGCCGGGGCCTGAGGTCATGACCAAGAAGCCCGACCTGTTCTGGGGCATGATCGTCTCGATGTGGATTGGCAACGCCATGCTGGTCATCATCAACCTGCCGATGATCGGCATGTGGGTGAAGCTGCTCACCGTGCCGTACCGCTACCTGGCGCCCGCCATCCTGCTCTTCTGCTGCATCGGGGCGTACAGTCTGCAGAACAGTACGTTCCACGTGCTGCAGGTCGGGATCTTCGGCGTGCTGGGCTACATCTTCGTCAAGCTGGGTTGCGAAGGCGCTCCGTTCCTTCTGGGCCTCGTGCTGGGGCCGCAGATGGAGGAGTACTTCCGGCGCGCCATGCTGCTCTCGCGCGGCGACGCCATGGTCTTCGTCGAACGGCCGATCAGCCTGGGCCTGCTCATCACGACGGCGCTGCTGCTGATCCTGATGGCGCTGCCGAGCATCAAGAAAGCCCGAGAGGAGGCCTTCCAGGAGGAAGGCTGACCCTCTCTAGCAAGAGAAGACGATACACGCCGGGCTGCCGACCTTGGTCCGCAGCCTGGTGGGGGCCAGGAGCCCGTTGCGACCGACCTTGTAGGCGATGATCGAATCGCCTCCCTGGTTGGCGACATACAGAAGACGCTCCGCCGGATCGAAGGCGAAGAAGCGCGGCACGCCGCCCCTGGTCGGCACCCACTGGCGCGGCGCCAGGGTGCCCTTGGCGGCCTCGATGCCGAACACGCCGATGCTGTCATGGCCGCGGTTCGAGACGTAGACGTTGCCGCCGGCGCCATCGACCCAGATCTCCGCGCCGGTGCTGTAACCGGTGAATTCCGCAGGCGTCGACGGCACGGTTTGCAGCGGCGTCAGCGCGCCGCTGGTACCGTTCTGGCGGTAGGTCGTGATGGTCGAATCGAGCTCATTGATCACGTAGGCGAACGGCTTGCGCGGGTGGAAGTCGATGTGACGGGGGCCGGCGCCCGGCCGGGCGGCGACGCGGCTGGTCTCGACCAGAACGCCGCGCTTTGCATCGAGCCGGTAGCCGATCACACAGTCCGAGCCCTTGCAGGGCAGGTAGAAGGTGCGGCCGGCCCGATCGAGCGGATTGTGATGCGGACGCGCGTTCTTCTGCTCTGAGCGGTGAGGCCCGAGCGGCGCGGCGACGGTCGTGAGGGTGGAATAGGGACCAAGTGCCCCGTCCTTGCCGATGGGCAGGGCGGCCAGCGAATCGGAGCCGTAGTTGCTGACTACCAGGAAGTGCTGCTGGGCATCGAAGGCGAGATGGATGGGATTGTAGCCGCCGGTCGGCTGGCGGTTCAGGACGGCAAGGCGCCCGGTCTCGCGATCGACGGTGTAGGAGGTTGCTTCGCTGCGATCGCCGTGCACGGAATAGAGCCGCGTGCCTGCTTCGTTCAGCGCCAGGAAGGACGGGTTCTCCAGTCCGCCAAGATGCTGGATGTGCCGAAAGGCACCGGTATGCGGGTCGACCCGATAGACGTTGATGCCGTTGCCGCGGCCGTTGCGCTCGGGCGAGGTGTAGCTGCCGACATAGGCGAAGAGCGGATGTGTTTTCATGGTGCCATTCTCGGCACCGTCGCGAAGCGAGGTCAACGATGCAGGATACCACGCGGAAGATCGCCCTCGTCACCGGCGCCAACCAGGGTTTGGGATTGGCGCTGGTGCGCGGCTTGCGCCGTGCCCTGGGCGAGGAGAGCGTCGTCTATCTCGCGGCCCGCGACACCGATCGTGGCGAGGCGGCCTGCGCGCTGTTGCAAGGCGAGGGGCTGGCACCCGATTTCATCCAACTCGACGTCACCGATGCCGCGAGCGTGGCCGCGGCGGCCAACAAGATCCGCGCCCGGCACGGTGGCATCGACATCGTGATCCAGAACGCGGCGGCGCGGATCACCAGGGACACACCGCAGGCCGATCAGGTCGTCGGTTTCGTCGACACCAACAATCACGGCACCCTGAGGGTCATCGAGGCCTTCGTGCCGCTGCTCCGGGACAATGCACGTTTCATCGTGGTGGCGAGCTCGTTCGGCTCCTTGCGCAATCTCGACCCGCGCCTGCATTCGAAGTTCGATGCGCCGGGGCTCACTCTGCATGACGTCGAGGCCGCGATGGACGAGTTCGCAAGAGCGACACGCGCCGGCACGGCTCAGCAGGATGGTTGGCCGGACTGGATCAACGTACCGTCCAAGATCGGGCAGGTCGCGTCGGTCCGCGTGCTGGCGCGCGCTAACGAAGCCGAGTTCCGCCGCCGCGGCATCCTCGTGAATGCGGCCTGTCCCGGCCTGGTGAACACCGAAGCGTCACGACCTTGGTTCGCGGACATGTCGAAGGCGGCAACGCCGGACGAGGCGGCGCAGGATCTCGTCTGGCTGGCCACTTTGCCGGCCGGAACCCGGGAGCCTTCTGGCCTGCTGGTGCGCCATCGCAAGCTGCACCCGTGGACCTAGATCACCTTGCGTTGGAGACAACCAGGACGACGCCCACCATGACCAGAACGATGCCAGCGAGCTCCCGCCGGTTCATCGATTCGTGGAAGACGCGGCGCGAGACGAAGTAGCTGAACACGACCTCGATCAAGATCAGCGTTCGAACCTGGGAGGCGGGTGCGAGGGCCAGCGCCGTCACGTTGGCCAGCGACGCCGAGGCGCCGGCGATTCCGGCGAACATCGAGACACGCCATTGCCGCAAGGCGCCCAGCACGATCGCCGGGTGTCGCGCCAGCAGCCAGGCGGAGAGCAGGACTGCCTGCAGGAGCTGGCTCCAGAAAAGCGTCTCGGCCGCAGCAAGGAAGGGCGAGCCGGTATGGAGTGCGAGATTGGCGCCGCGATAGCCCACGACCGAAATCGCGAACGCTGAGCCCGAAGCGAGGCCGTAGAACGCGGCCGGATCGGCCCAGCTTCGGCTGGTGCCCTCGCGTGACGGACGACGCGGCGTCAACAGCACGACGCCCAACGTGGCGACCACGATGGCGCCGACCGCCATGGCCGACAGCGTCTCGCCGAGGAACAGAACCGAGAAGAGCGCGACCTGGATGACCTCGCTCTTGGAATAGACCAGCCCGATCGCGAAGCTGCGTTCCTCCATCGCGCGCAACAGCAGGGCCGTGCCCGCCATCTGGCTCAGCGCCGCCACGACGACCCAACCGCCGAAGACCAAGGTGAGGGCCGGTTGAGGGGAACCACCGAACAGCAGCATGAGGCAAAGCCACACCGCAAGGACGGGCATGCCGTAGAGGAACCGGACCAGCGTAGCGCCGAGCGTGCCCAGCTCGGCGGTCAGATGCCGTTGCGCGGTGTTGCGAACGGTCTGCGCAGCGGCCGCGAAGACGGTGAGGGGGATCCAGAGCCCGGAGACGGGGATCATATTCCCGACTCGCAAGCGGGTTGTCGTTTGACCATGTCGAACAATTACTCATAGGATCGCGGCAATCGGTCAAAGACCGCAAGAACTATTCCGGGAGTGAACACCATGACGTCCACCGAGTCGCGGCGCGCGAGCCGTCGTCAAGTTTTGAAGGGTGCGGGCGCCCTGGCCGCGGCCGGGTTGGTCGGCGCCCCGGCCATCAGCAAGGCGCAGACCGGCGCCATCAAGATCGGCGTGCCGACGATCCTGTCGGGTCGTGTCGCCATCCTTGGCCAGAGCAGCGTCGGCGCGCTCAAGATGTCCTTCGACAAGCTCAACGCCGAAGGCGGCATCAACGGCCGCAAGATCGAGATGATCGTGCGCGATTCGAAGGGCGCGCCGCAGGAAGCCGCCAAGGTCACGCGCGACCTGATCAACAACGACGGCTGCCAGATCATCATCGATGCCGAAGCGTCGAGCGCGGCCTTTGCGGTGCAGGAGGTCATCCGCGAGGTCGGCGTGCTCTGCATCCACACCAATTCGGAGACGTCGTCGCTCACCGCCGATCCCAAGCTCTACGTGCCGACGGCCTTCCGCACGGCCCGCCAGGGCATCCACGACGCGATCGGCGGCGGCGACTATGCCGCCAAGGTCGCCAAGGCGAAGGGCCTGAAGAAGTGGGCGACCTGCTCGCCCGACTATGCCTATGGCCGCTCCAACACGGCCGAGTTCATGGAATACGCCAAGTACTTCGACGGCAACATCACCGTCGTCGAGGAGACCTGGCCCAAGCTCTTCCAGCCCGACTACACCGAGGTCGTCACCAAGCTGCTCAATGCCAAGGCCGACGCCATGTACTCGGCGCTGTGGGGCGGTGACCTCGTGGCCTTCATCGACCAGGCGAACCTGTACGCCCTGTTCGAGAAGCAGGCGTCGTTCATGGTCAATCTCGGCGACTACGGCGTCGTCGACCAGGTGAAGCAGTTCCCGCAGGGCGTCTATTCGGGCGGCCGCTACAATCGCACCGTTCCGCCGACGCCCGAGAACGAGGCCTGGTACCTGGAATACGTCAAGACGCAGAAGAGCAAGCCGACCAACTGGTCGTGGGAGAATGCCGTCGGCGCACAGTTCCTCATCGAGGCGCTGAAGAAGACCAACGGCGATACCAACGGCAAGAAGCTCGCCGAGGCGATCAAGGGGGCCACGATCAAGACCCCGTTCGGCGACGGCGGCTCCATCACCATGCGCGCCGAGGACAATACCACCATCAACTACATCATCGGGTACGGCCTCTCGCTGTCGAAGGAGCCGTACATCTCGGACTTCAAGATGTCGCCCTGGGAGCCGATCCTCGAACTCGAGAAGCAGTGGAAGAAGAAGCAGGGCTACGCGACCTGATCGTCTTCACTTTCAGATAGGACATCCACGTGGACCTTGACGCGTTGTTGCGCTGCGTCGGAACGACCTCCTGTGTCGTGACGCAGCTCACCAGCGGCATGATCATCGGCATGCTGCTTTTCCTGATCGCGTCGGGCGTGACGCTGATCTTCGGCGTTCTGAACGTCATCAACTTCGCCCACGGCTCGCTCTACATGATCGGGGCGTACGCGGCCTGGACCTTCTACCAGCTCACCGGCAGCTACTTCGTCTCCGCATTGGGAGCGGCGGTGGCGGTCGGCATGCTGGGTGTCCTGTTCGAGCGGGTGCTGATGAGCAAGGTCTACGGCTCCAACGTGCTGATGCAGCTCCTGGTCTGCTACGCCGTGGTGCTGATCTCGGACGATCTCATCAAGATCATCTGGGGGCCGGTGCCGCTGTCGATGGGCATGCCGCCGGAGTTCCGGCTGCCGCCGGTCCGCTTCATGGGCGGCGTCATACCGCCATTCTATATCTTTATGATCCTCGCGGCGATGGCGATCGGACTGCTGCTGTGGCTGGTCATCGTCCGGACGCGCTTCGGCAGCATCGTGCGGGCCGCGGCCATCAACGGCCCAATGGTGTCGGCGCTCGGCATCCGCGTGAACCTCTACTACGCAGCTGTTTTCGGGATCGGCAGCGCTCTGGCGGGCGCGGCGGGAGCCCTGGCGGCGCCCGTGCGCTCGCTGACGCCGGGCATGGGCTTCTCGATCCTGATCGAGTCCTTCATCGTGACGGTGATCGGCGGCATGGGCTCGATCGTGGGGGCCTTCGTCGCCTCGATCATCATCGGCCTCACGCGGTCCTTCGGCAGCATCGGCTTTCCCCTGTTCGTCGACGGGGTAATGTTCCTGATCATGGCGCTGGTCCTGATCTTCAAGCCCAGCGGCCTGTTCGGCCGCGCGCACCGGTAGGCGGCGATGACCTCACGTTGGAGAGATCTGGGCCTGGCCGGGCTGGGGTTGGTCCTGCTGCTGCTGGTGCCGGTGTTCGGTGCGCCACCGGCGATCCGCGACTTCATCATGTTCGGCATGGCCTACGGCCTGCTCGCCATGTCGCTCAACCTGCTGATCGGCTACACCGGCCTCGTGTCGTTCGGCCACGCCATGTTCTTTGCCGCCGGCGCCTATGCGTTCGGCCTCGCAATGCAGTCGGGCAAGTTCTCGATTCCCGGGGCCTTTGCGCTGGCGATCGGCTTCACGGCGCTGATGGCGTTGATCGTCGGCGCCATCTGCGTGCGGCTGAACGAGATCTATTTCGCGTTCCTGACGCTCGCCTTCCAGATGCTGTTCTACAACATCATCCTGGGGTGGGTGTCGTTCACCGGCGGCGACCAGGGGCTCATGGGCGGCATTCCGCGGCCGAAGTTCCTCGGCATTGATCTGGCCGACCGGACGCAGCTCTACGTCTTCTGTTCGGTGGCGTTCGTCGTCTGCATCGCCCTCCTGCGCCAGATCGTGACGTCGCCCTTCGGCTACACGCTGCGCATGATCCGCGACAACCAGGAGCGTGCGGCCTTCCTCGGCATCAACGTGACGATGGTCAAGTTGGCCTGCTTTGTGATGTCGGCCTGCATCGCCGCGGTGGGCGGCATCCTGTTGACCCTGTTCGTGTCGGGGGCCTATCCCAATTTCGGCTTCTGGACGACCTCGGGCGAGGCGATCTTCATGATCCTGCTGGGCGGGTCGAACGTCTTCCTGGGGCCGCTGGTCGGCACGGTCATTCTGCGCCTGCTGAACGACGTCACGGTCACCTACACCAGCCACACCGAACTGGTGCTGGGCATCGTGATCCTCATCCTGGTGCTCGGCCTGCGCAAAGGTCCGCTCGACCTGCTCGCCGAACGCTGGGAGAACCGGCGGCAAGCCAAGGCCCAGGCGATCCGGGATGCGGCCGACAAGGACGCGCAGACGGGCAGGGATGCCTGACATGCTGAAGCTCGAAAACCTCAAGAAGTCCTTCGGCGGCGTGGCGGCTACGCGCGACGTGTCGCTGGACTTTGCCGACGGCTCGCTGAGCGCCATCATCGGCCCCAACGGCGCCGGGAAGACGACGCTGTTCAACCTGATCACCGGCCGTTTTGCACCAGACACCGGCCGCATCCTGCTGGCGGGCGAGAACATCGCGGGCCTCTCGCAGCGCCGGATCGTCCGGCTGGGTGTCGGGCGCGCCTTTCAAGTGGCGAGCCTGTTCCCGACGCTCACCGTGTCCGAAGCACTGGCGGCGGCGGCCCAGGCCCATCAGCGCCGCGAGACAGTGCTGCGTTCGCCGTTTCCGCTCACCACCACGACGAAGCACGCCGACGAGATCATGGAGTTGCTCGGGCTGACCCGTGTCGCTGGCATTTTGAGCCGCAATCTAAGCCACGGTGACCAGAAACTGCTCGATATCGGACTGGCCCTGGCGCTGGAGCCCAAAGTGCTGCTGCTCGACGAGCCGACCGCCGGCATGGGGCCGGAGGAGCGCTGGCGCATGATCGAAACGGTGCAGCGCCTGTGGCGGGCACGGCGCATGACCCTGATCTTCATCGAGCACGACATGGACATCGTCTTCAAGATTGCCCAGACGGTCCGCGTCCTGTCCTACGGGTCGGTGCTGGCCGAAGGCACGCCCGACGAGGTGCGAACCAATCCCAAGGTGATCGAGGCCTATCTCGGCAAATCCGCCCATGGAGCTGCTGGACAGGGAGCGGCGGCATGAGCGCCGCCGAAATCCTGAGGGTCGAGGGTATCGACGTCTTCTACGGCGCCAGCCAGATCCTGTTCGGCGTGTCTTTCGCCGTGGAGAAGGGCCAGTCTCTGGCGCTGCTGGGTCGCAACGGCGCGGGCAAGAGCACGACCATGAAATCCATCATCGGCATCGCGCCCGCCAAACGGGGCACGGTCTCCGTTCGCGGCACGCCTGTGCAGAAGTTCACACCCGACCGCATCGCGCGCGAGGGCGTGGGCTTCGTGCCCGAGGACCGGCAGATTTTCCCGGAGCACTCGGTCGAAGACAATCTGAAGATCGCGATCAAGCCGGGCGTCGGCGGCAGGATCGATTGGACGCTGGAGAAGATCTACGACGTCTTCCCGATCCTGGCGTCGATGCGTGGCCGCATGGGCGGCCGGCTGTCGGGCGGCGAACAGCAGATGCTCACCATTGCGCGCACACTGATGGGAAATCCCGATGTAGTGCTGCTCGACGAGCCGAGCGAAGGGCTGGCGCCTATCATCGTCGAGAAGATCGGTGAGCTGATCCAGCGGCTGCGCGACATGGGCACGACCCTGATCGTGGCCGAGCAGAACATGCATTTCTGCCTGGATATCGCGAGCCACGTCGCCGTGATCGACAAGGGCCATATCGTCTATCGTGGCTCGATTGACGAGCTGCGCGCCAACGACGACGTGAAGAAGCGCTACCTGGCGGTCTGAAGTACGACGCGCAGGCCGGGCTTGGCATCCTCTAGCCGGATCGCGAGCCCGTGCAGCCCGGCGATCGCCTTGACCATCGCCAGGCCGAGGCCGCTGCCCGACGTCGAGCGGCTACGGTCGAGCCGGTAGAAACGGTCGAAGACCTTTTCGTGCTCGGAGGCGGGGATGCCCGGGCCGTTGTCGGCGACTTCGATTTCGAGCCCGTCGCCGTGCCGGTGCAGGCCAAGGCGGACCTTGGTGCCCTCGGGCGTATGTCGCAGCGCGTTTTCCAGCAGGTTGGACACGAGCTGGGCAATCAGCTGGCGGTCGCCGGTCAGCATCGCGCCGGGCTCGATCTGCACATCGAGGGCGCGATCCAAGTCCTCGGCGACGGGCTGGTAGGTCTCGCCCAGACTCTTCAGCAGAGCGGAGACGTCGAAGGAAGCGAAGGCGCTCTTCTGGGCGCCGGCCTCGACCTGGGCGATGCGCAGCAGGGCCGAGAAGGTTTCCAGCAGGGCGTCCGCTTCCTCGATGGCGGCGTCGGTTGCGGCGCTGTAATCGGCGGTCGTCGTGGCACGCTCGCGGGCATCCTCCAGCCGCTGGCGCAGGCGGCCGAGCGGCGTGCGCAGGTCGTGGGCGATGTCGCTCGACACCTGGCGCAGTCCGTCCATGAGCTGCTGGATGCGCGCCAGCATGGCGTTGAGACTGGCCACGAGCTGGTCGATCTCGTCGTGCGTCCCGCGCACGGGAATGCGGGCGGAGAGATCGCCTTCCATGATGGCGCGGCTGGTGCGGGTGATCGTATCGATGCGGCGCAGGAAATTGCTGCCCAGCAGGGCGCCGCCGGCGATGGCCAGGACGAGGGTGAGGCCGCCCGACCAGGCGAAGGCGCGGATGATGGCGCGCTGCATGTCGACCAGACGGTTGGCGTCCTGGGCCACCAGCAGGAACGAGCCGTCGGGAAGGGTGAGGCCGAAGCCCGTCAGCTTGGGGCGCTCGCCGGGACGGTCGGGATCGATCTCGGGCTGGGGCTGGTCGGGCTCGAAGTCGATGGCGCCGTTGACCGGCGGCATGCCGGGAAGATTTCCGACGACGACACGACGGCTGGGAGCCTGCAGCAGGTAGAAGATCGGCCCCTTGGTGCGGAAGTTGATGCGCCGCGTGATCTGCCCGGCGAGGCCCGCGAGGCCGCTGCGGCGGTGAACCTCTGCCAGCTGATAGGCTTCGGAGCGCAGGACGGCGGCCATATCGTTCTGCATCGCCGCGGTCGCCGTCCAGTAGACGCTGGCGAACAGCACGCCGGCCGACAGGATGAAGAGGACGGCGTAGAGCAGCGGGAGGCGGAAGCTCGCCGAACGCAGGATCCTAATCAGGCGCGCGAATGACATAGCCTGCCCCCCTGATCGTATGGAGGAGCGGCTTGTCGAAGCCCTTGTCGATCTTGGAGCGCAGCCTGCTGATATGCGTCTCGACGATGTTGGTCTTGGGATCGAAATGGAAGTCCCAGACCTTCTCGAGCAGCATGGTACGCGTCACCACCTCGCCGGCATGGCGCAGCAGGTATTCGAGGACCTTGAATTCCTGGGCGAGCAGCTCGATGCGCTTGCCGCCGCGCGTCACGGTACGCGCCAGTAGGTCCATTTCGAGATCGCCGGCGACGAGGGAGGTCGCAGCCACGATCGGCGGGCGGCGGGAGAGGGCGCCGATGCGGGCCCTGAGTTCGGCGAAGGCGAAGGGCTTGGTGAGGTAGTCGTCGCCGCCGGCTTCCAGCCCCGCGACACGGTCGTCGACGCCGCCCATCGTGGTGAGGAAGAGGACCGGCGCCTTCATGCCCGAGGCGCGCGCCGCCTTGACGAGCGACAGCCCGTCCATCTGTGGAAGCATGCGGTCGACGATCAGCACGTCGTACTTCTCGCCGGTGGCGAGGTAGAGGCCGTCGCGTCCGTTGTCGGCATGGTCGACCACGTGGCCGTGCTCGCGCAGGCCCTTGGCGATGTAGTCGGCGGTTTGCTTGTCGTCTTCAACGAGGAGGATTTTCACGTGGCCCGTCTATCCGGCGCCGGCCCGTGGCGCAACGTTCCCCAACTATACAAACATTCAATCTGGCGGCCATCAGGGCGCTACGGGTCCTCCCCCATATTCCGCTCACCCCCCAAGGAGGAGGCTGTAGATCATGACCAAGACCAAGTCCCGTATCCTGACCGCCCTGGCGCTCACCACTGCCCTGACGGCGCCTGCCCTGATCGCCCCGATGTTCACCGCTCCCGCGGCCATTGCCGGCCAGACCATGCCCGTTCAGGACTTCTCGGACCTGGCTGCCAAGGTGACCCCTGCGGTCGTCAATGTCGCCGTGACCATGAAGGCCGGCGCCGACGACGAAGACGAGACCCGCACCTCGGACTCGCAGCAGAAGCAGATGGAAGAATTCATGAAGCGCTTCGCGGAGCGCTTCGGCCAGCCGATGCAGCCGAACCAGCCGGGTCGTCCGGACGGCAAGGGCCGCCCGCAGTCGAAGGAAAAGGCCCAGGCCGTCGGCACCGGCTTCATCGTCGACCCCAAGGGCGTGATCGTCACCAACTTCCACGTCGTCGGCAAGGCCGACTCGATCACCGTCACGATGGCGGACGGCACCAAGCTGCCGGCCAAGATGCTGGGCGGCGACGAGAAGACCGACCTGGCCGTGCTGAAGGTCGAGAGCGACAAGGCCCTGCCGTTCGTCTCGTTCGGCGACGCCACCAAGGTGCGCGTCGGCCAGCCGGTGATGGCGGTGGGCAACCCGTTCGGCCTCGGTGGCACCGTGACCACGGGCATCGTGTCGGCGCGCGGCCGTGACATCCACTCCGGTCCGTTCGACGACTACATCCAGACCGACGCCGCCATCAACCGCGGCAACTCCGGCGGCCCGCTGTTCGACATGGACGGCAACGTGATCGGCATCAACACGGCCATCTACTCGCCGACCGGCGGCAGCATCGGCCTGGGCTTTGCCATCCCGTCCTCGCTGGCGCAGCCGGTGGTCGCGGAGCTCAAGGACAGCGGCCGGGTCGAGCGTGGCCTGCTCGGTGTCCAGATCCAGCCGGTCTCGAAGGAGATCGCTGAGAGCCTGTCGCTGAAGAGCGAGAAGGGCGCTCTGGTGGCGGTGGTACAGCCGGACAGCGCGGCGCTCGCAGCCGGTGTCCAGTCGGGTGACGTGATCGTGAGCGTCGACGGCAAGAAGGTCGACGGCATCAAGGAGCTGACCCGCACGATCTCCGCGGTCAAGCCGGGCACCTCGGTCAAGCTGGGTGTGTGGCGCGACGGCAAGGAGATGAGCCTCACCGCCAAGGTCGGTGGCCAGAAGGACGACGCGATCGTCAAGGCCAGCGCCGATGGCAAGGGCGCAACCGCGAAGCCGGAGCCCATGGCCTACGGCGTCTCGCTGGCGCCGCTCTCTCCGGAGGCGCGCAAGCAGCTCGGTCTGGATGGTGACGTGAAGGGTGTCGTGGTCGCAACGGTCGAGCCGGGCAGCCCGGCCGATGAGCAGGGCCTGAAGGCCGGCGACCTCCTTCAGCAGGTCGGCAAGGACGCCGTCGACAGCCCGAAGGCGGCTGCCGAGAAGCTCAAGGAAGCGAAGACCACCGGAAAGCCGGTGCTGATGAAGGTGTTTCGAGAGGGGATGACGCGCTTTGTCGCTATCTCTCCCCGGGCGGCCTAGCAAACCTCTCGATCGGTCGGAGCCCTCGGGCTCCGACCGAAGCCTTCCCTCCAGACATTGAGTTCAATCTTCGAGGTTGAAGCGAAGCCGCTATCTCTCCCCGGGCGGTTAGCAAGACCTCAGTAAGGAGCCGGCGGTGGCCCCACCATCGCCGGCTTTCCTGCACCCGACGGATCTCTCAGGGGGGCCGCGTCATTTCAGGCGAAGACCGGAAAGACGCGATCATGAGGGGGAGTGGAGGTCTGCAGCCTGGTGTGGGTACTGCAGACCTCCCAACCCTTTGACTGCCGCCGGCCTTCGGGCCGGCTTTTGTTTTGCTGGGGGCGCGCCGCGATGGCTTTAGAGCGCGCGCTTCTTCGAGGAGATGACGCCGCTGGCGATGCCGTGCCACTCGATCGTGCCGGCGAGGCGGGAGTGCTCGATCTTCGGGCAGCGATTCATCACCACCTTGAGGCCGGCCTTCTCGGCACGCTCTGCCGCTTCCATGTTCACCACGCCGAGCTGCATCCACACGACCTTGGCGCCGTGCTTGATCGCCTCGTCGGTGATCGGACCGGCCGCCTCGGAATTGCGGAAGATGTCGACCATGTCGACTTTGACCGGCAGCTCGTCGAGTGAGGAATAGACCTTCTGGCCCAGGATTTCCTGGTCGGCGGCCGCCGGATTGACCGGGATGACCTTGTATCCGCGGTCGAGCAGATATTTCATGGCGAAATAGCTGGGACGATTCCAGTTGGCCGAGGCGCCGACCATGGCGATGGTCCGGGTGTCGCGCAGGATTTTGCGCAGATAGAGATCGTCGTAACGGTCGCTGAAGGCAGCTTTCATGGGGGGGATTATACATGGCCGGTCCGATGCTGTTCGAGCCGATTTCCATCCGCGACGTCACCCTGAAGAACCGGGTGGTCGTGGCGCCGATGCATCAATACGCGGCGGAGAAGGGCTTCGCGACCGACTGGCACCTGGTGAATGCCGGCCGCTATGCCGCCGGTGGCGCCGGCCTCGTCATCATGGAATCAACCAAGGTCGAGCGACGTGGCTGCGGCACGGTCGGAGACCTCGGCCTGTGGGACGATGCGTTCATTCCCGGCCTCAAGCGCTGCGTCGACTTCATCCGGCTACATAATTCCGTGCCGGGCATCCAGCTCGGCCATTCCGGCCGCAAGGCCCGGCGCTCCCGGCCCTGGGAAGGCGGCGGTCCGCTGAAGCCGTCCCCGGAGATCGACGACTGGGACCAGTGGGAGCTCGTTTCCTCGAGCGGCATCAATTCGCCCGACACCGATCCGACGCCGCGGGCGCTGACGCTGGCGGAGATCCCGCAAGCGGTCGAGCGCTGGGGGCAGGCGGCACGACGCGCCCACGAGGCCGGGTTCGACGTGCTCGACATCCACATGGCGCATGGCTACCTGATCCATCAGTTCCTTTCGCCGTTCTCCAACGTGCGCAACGACCAGTATGGCGGCAGCGAGCTCAATCGCATGCGCTTCGCCATCGAGGTCGTGGAGAGCGTGCGCGCGCACTGGCCGGCCTCGAAGCCGCTTTTCGTGCGCTTCTCGGTCGAGGACGATGCCGGCTGGGGCCCGGACCAGAGCGTGGCGCTGGCGAAGATCCTCAAGCCGAAAGGCGTCGACGTGATCGACTGCAGCTCGGGCGGCATGCGCGGCGCGCCGGTGGTGGGCACCGGTCCCGTGACCTACGGCTATCAGGTCCCCTATGCAGACCGGCTGAAGAACGATGCCGACATCTTGAGCATGGCCGTCGGCCTTATCGTGCATGCCGACCAGGCGGAGAAGATCCTGCAGGAAGGCCGCGCCGACCTGATCGCCCTGGCACGCGAGCTTCTCTACAATCCGAACTGGCCCATGGATGCAGCGCAGAAGCTGGGCGTCGACCCGAAATTCGCGTCCGTGCCGCCGGCGCAGGCCTATTGGCTGGCCAAGCGTGCACAGTCGGTGAAGTCGGTCGTGCCGTCGACCTACATGAAGGGCCTCAACGCCGAGTGAGACGCCAACTCACTCCGTCGTGACACCACCGCGCCGCATCGTGCGTTATGTTCTCCGCCCCCTCGAATTCTGGCGGAGAAGATCATGAAGCGGATTGCGGCGACGGCCTTCGCTCTCGCCTGTGTCCTTGCGACACCGGTTTGGGCGGCCCTGAAGCCCGGCGACACGGCGCCGGTGTTCACGGCGCAGGCGGCGCTCGACGGCAAGGACTATACGTTCTCGCTGGCAGATGCCCTGAAGAAGGGGCCGGTGGTCCTCTACTTCTTCCCCAAGGCCTTCACGACCGGCTGCACCGCAGAAGCGCACGAGTTCGCCGAGGCGGCAGCGCAGTTCAACGCGATGGGCGCGACGTTGATCGGGATGTCGGCCGACGATATCGGCACCTTGCACAAATTCTCGACGCAGGCCTGCTCGGGCAAGTTCCCGGTCGCCGCAGATCCCGATCTCAAGGTCATCAAGGCCTACGACTCGGCGCTGATCCGTGTCGGCAGCGTCGGCATCGCCGATCGCATTTCCTACGTCATCGCGCCGGACGGAAAGATCGTCTACGCCTTCTCCGATCGCAATCCCGACAAGCATGTCGAGAACACGTTGGCGGCGGTCAAGGCGCTGCAGAAGAAGTAGCCATCCGGTTCTGCTCGGCGCGCTTGCGCAGAAGATGCGCGGCGCCCATCAGCGCGGCCGTCAGCACGATCGTCAGCGTCGAGACGGCGGCGATGGTGGGATCGATCTGGAAACGCAGATCGTCCCACATGCGGCGCGGCAGGGTGACCGCGCCGGTTCCCGAGATGAACAGCGCCACGATCAGTTCATCAAACGAGGTGATGAAGGCGAACAGGGCGCCCACGAGCACGCCGGGCTGGATCAGCGGCAACGTCACCTGGAAGAAAGTGGCGCCGGGCGTCGCGCCGAGGCTGAGCGCGGCCTGTTCCAGCCGCGGATCGATGCCGGAGAGGCTCGCGGTCACGCTGGTCACGACGAACGGTACGGCGAGGCAGGTGTGCGCCAGCACCATAGCGATCGGCGTGCCGACCAGCCCGTAACGCGAATAGGCGTAGTAGATGCCGATCGCCACGACGATGCCGGGCACGATCAGCGGCGACAGGATGAGGCCGGCCGCGAAGATGCGCATTCCCTTGGGCAGGCGCGCGAGGCCGAGCGCGGCCAGGGTGCCAAGGAACGTCGACAGGACGACGACGGCTGACGCGACCCAGATGCTGACCCAGGTGGGCTTCAGCCAGTCGGGATTGCTGAAATAGGCCTCGTACCAGCGCAAGCCGAAGGCGGGCGGCGGAAAGGTGAGGTAGGTCGCCGACGAAAAGGACGCGATCGCCACCACGACGATCGGGAAGGCCAGGAAGAACAGGATCAGCCCGACGATGCTGGCCGAAAGTATGCTCGCCACCCTCATCGCACGCTCGTCTTGAAGGCGTTGCCGACGCCCGGCAGCTTGCGCGCAACCGCGAGAATGGCGAGCGCCGTCGCCAGCAGGATCGCGGAGAGGGTGGCGGCATAGGCCCAGTTGAGCTGGTCGACCTGCTGGGCGATCAGCATCGAGAGCGTGATGTCGCGCGGTCCGCCGACCATGGCGGGCGTGATGTAGAAGCCCAGCGCCAGCACGAAGGTGAGGAGGGTGCCCGCCGCGACGCCCGACATGGACAGCGGCAGGATCACCTGCCGGAAGGTCATGAACGGCGTCGAGCCGAGCCCCGAGGCGGCGCGGATCAGGGAAGGATCGATCTGCCGTAGCGCATTGGCGATCGGCAGGATCATGTAGGGCAGGAGGATGTGGATCATCGCGATCTGCGTCGCGAGCGTGGTGTTCAGGATGCGAATCGGACGGTCGATCATGCCGAGCGCCATCAGCGCTTCGTTGACCAGGCCATGGCGGCCGAGCAGCACCATCCAAGCGTAGCTGCGGACGAGGACACTCGTCCAGAAGGGCAGCAGGATGATCACCAGGATGAACGGCGCCATCGTCCTGGAGCGCACGAGACCCATGGCCACCGGGTAGCCCAGGATCAGGCAGCCCAGGGTGACGATGACGGAGGTATTCAGCGTGATCCAGAACGTCTTCTGGAACACCACGTCTTCGAACAGGGTCGCATAGTTGGCGAGCGTCCAGGTCGGGTCATTGACGCTGCGCAGCAGCATCGCCACCACCGGCAGCGCGTAGAAGATCAGCATGTAGATGAGCAGCGGCGCCGCCAGCAGCAAGGGCACCGCTCGGCGCCAGTCGAACGGCGCCGTCTGCGGCCGGCTGACCGCGAGGGCAAGGGAGGCGGGCTGCACGGCCTCAGACAAGGTGCACCTCAGACAAGAATCGTATCCGCGACGGACCAGGCGATCTCCGCCCGCTCGCCCACGGCGCGGCGGCGGATGGCGGCGCTGGACGGTTCCTTGAGCACGATCGATGTGCCGTCACCGGCCTGCAGCATGTAGCGGCAACGCTCGCCGGCGAAGACGGCCTCGGTGACGGTGACGCTGAGGCGATTGTGCCGTGCCTCCGCCCCAGCCCAGGCGCCGTCGGCGAAGCGCAGGCGCTCGGGCCGCGTGGTCAGCGTCACCTTGTCGCCGCTCGCTGGCCGCCCGGGACAGAGGGCGCGGATCAGGGTGCCTTCACACTCGGCGATGACGACGTCGTCCTCCAGCCCGCGCACGATCGCGGGCAGGAAATTCGATTCGCCGATGAAGCCCGCGACGAAACGGTTGTCGGGCCGGTCGTAGAGATCCTCTGGGCTTCCGACCTGCGCCACCTTGCCGTCGTTCATGACGGCGATGCGGTCGGACATGGTGAGCGCCTCTTCCTGGTCGTGCGTCACGTAGATGAAGGTAATGCCGAGATCGGCATGGAGCCGCCGCATCTCGAGCTGCAGGTTTTCGCGGAGCTGCTTGTCGAGCGCCCCCAGCGGCTCGTCCATCAGCAGCAGGCGCGGCTTGAACACGACGGCCCGCGCGACGGCGACCCTCTGCTGCTGCCCGCCCGAGAGCTGGCGCGGATAGCGCGCGCCGTATCCCGGCAGGTGCACGAGCTCCAGCGCCTCGGCGACCAGTTTCGCCCGTTCGGCCCTGGGCACGCCGCGCTGCTTCAGCGGGAAGCCGACATTCTCCTCGACGGTGAGGTGGGGGAACAGGGCGTAGTTCTGGAACACCATGCCGATGTTGCGCCGGTAGGGCGGCATGGCGACGACCGACTTGCCGTCGATCGCGATGTCGCCGGCGGTCGGCGTCTCGAAGCCGGCGATCATCATCAGGGTCGTGGTCTTGCCCGAGCCGCTGGGCCCCAGCATCGTCAGGAACTCGCCGGAGCGGATGTCTAGCGAGACGCCGTCCACGGCTTTGGCGGCGTTGGCGCGATCGTAGGTCTTCTCCAGGTTGGAGAGCGTCACCGACGCACCGCTGCCCGAGGCGGAGCCGGCTCCGTTCATGCCAGCGCCGGTCACGGCGTCAGCTCAACAGCCACTTGTTGAACTTGGGAATGACCGTTTCGCGATTGTCGATCCACCAGTCGTAGTTGTAGTTGACGAGCTGCTTCTTGATGTCCGGTGCGCTCGGCAGGACGGCCAGGCGTTCCGCCGGGATGTACTCGTTGGACTTGGCGTTCACCGAGCCATAGGGAATGCCGAGACAGACGCGAGCCTGCGGAATGGCCATGGTCGAATAGGCCGCGAACTTCATCGCATTGACCTTGTTCTTGGCGCCCTTCGGAATGCCCCAGGCGTCGCGCTTGAGCAGACCCTGGTTCCAGTTGATCGCCGCCGGGACGCCGGCTGCCTGCAGCGCGGCCATGCGGCCGTTCCACACCGTGGTCATCGTGACTTCGCGGTCGGTCAGTAGTTGGATCGGCACGGCGCCGGTATCCCACCACTTGAAGACGTCCTTCTTGATCTTGGCGTAGCTCGCCAGCGCCTTGTCGACATCGATCGGATAGAGCTTGTCGGCCGGCACGCCGGCGGCCATCAGCGCGAACTCCATCTCGGGCCAGCCGCCGCTGTTGGTGCCGAACATGGCGCGATCGCCGGGAAATTTCTTGGTATCCCAGAAGTCGGCCCAGCCAGAAGGGACGGCGCCCTTGAAGGCATCGGTGCGGTAGGCGAGGACCTGCGCCCAGACCAGCATCTCGAGACCGTACTCGAAGCGATATTGCGGCTCGACGCCCGGATCGACGATGTCGTAGTCGATCTTCTCGAAATAATCGCCGCGCTTCTGGAGGTTCATGATCGAGCCACGGCTTAGCTGCGCCATGTCCCATTCGACATTCCCCGTATCGACCATCGCCTTGATCTTGGTCGCGTCGGAACCCGGGAAGGCACGCACCTTGATGCCCGTGATCTTCTCGAACGGCTCGAAATAGGCCTTCTGCTGGACCTCCTGCATGGTGCCGCCGAATGTGGCGATGCGGACTTCACCGCTGCCCTTCAGCGCATCGGGCACCGTGGTCTGCTCGGGCCACGCGGCCTGTCCGAAACTCGGGCGGATGAAGGGGGCCGAGACGAGGCCTGCGCCGACGAGGCCAAGGGTGGTGCGCCTGCCGATGGTCTTCTTGCTCATGGATGCCGTCCTTCCCGTTGGCTGGATCAGTAAGCGAGGAGATTTTCCCTGAACTGCTTGTGCTCGTAGGCCTTGCGCACCAGGTCGCGATCCTGGAGGGCGGGGACCAGTCCGTCCTCGATCTCAGCCAGGGTGCGGCGGTTGACGTTGGGCATGGAGAAGAGGAAGCCGTCGCCGCCGACCTCCTGCATGACCTCGCCCATGCGCGCGGCCACCGAATCGCAGGTGCCGCAGAGCTCGATCGACAGATCGACCGCATTGAACGAGGCCATCGTCTGGCGGATCGAGCGGCCGTTGGCCAGGGCCCGGAACTGTTCGAGGTTGAGCTGGTGACCGTTGGTGGTCACGTCGTCAGGGAGCGGCTTGTCGAGGTCGAACTTGCCGAAGTCGATGTTGGTGACCTTGCCGAAGTGGGCGAGACGCTCCTGGATGTTGGCCTGGGCCATACCCTCACGCTTCTTCTTGCGCTCCAGTGCCTCTTCCATGGTCTCGCCGAGGATCGGGTTGATCAGGTAGAGCACCTTGCAGTCGCTCGGGTTGCGGCCCAGCGCGACCATGTGCTTGCGTACGTCGTCGCGATAGGCGCGCATGGCGTCGATGCCCTTGGCATTGACCACGATCGTATCGGCATGAGCAGCGGCAAAGCGGCGGCCGCGTGGCGATCCGCCGGCCTGGGCGATGACCGGCCGGCCCTGAGGGCTGGGGCCGGAATTGAGCGGCCCGCGCGTCTTGAAGTACTTGCCCTCGTAGTTCACGGCGTGGACCTTGGTATGGTCGATCAGGTTGCCGCTCTTGCGGTCGGCAATCATCGCGCCGGGCTGCCACGAGCCCCACAGGCCTCGGACCACCTCCATGTATTCGTCGGCCATGTCGTAGCGCAGGTCATGCTCGGGCATTCCCGGCATGCCGAAGTTCATCGCGGCAAAGTCGGAACTGCCGGTGACGGCATTCCAGCCGGCGCGGCCGGCCGACACCTGGTCGAGCGTCGCCATGAGGCGGGCCAAGAGATAGGGGTGGTAAGCATAAGTGCCAAAAGTCGGCACGATGCCGATGCGCGAGGTCACCTGGGTCATCAGGGCCGCGACCACCGACGGGTCCTGCCGCGGCACCGCGATCGCTTTCTTCAGGTAGATTTCGGTCGAGCCGCCGAAACTCTCTCCGACATAGGACGAGTCTTCGAGAAGGATGTAGTCGAAGCAGGCCCGTTCCAGGGTGCGCGCCATGTCGAGGAACAGCTCCGGCTGCTCCCAGGTCGTCCCGATGTGCCCTGTCCAGGGCTCTCCCCACGCCTGCACACTGGAGCCCTGCAAGAACCACGCGAGATGAAATGGGTTGGTCGCCACGAACGCCCTCCGATGCCGCCTGCTCGGCAGACTGGACGCAAATACTGTGCCGGGAGTTCGCAGGGCGGCTCTGCGTTGCAAGGGGGAAAGACCTGATCGCACGGCAACGCAAGTTGCGTTACGATGAGGTCTGCGGCGTGGCCGAAACACAGCAGGAGCGCGAGATGGATACGGTGATGCAATCCGACAAGCTCGATATGACCGAAGCCGAATGGCAGGCCCGTTGCGACCTCGCTGCACTCTACAGGATCACCGATCACTTCGGCTGGACTGACACGATCGACACCCACATGACGGTGCGCATCCCGGGCGAGCCCAAGTGCTTCCTGATCAACAATTACGGCGACCTGTTCGATGAGATCACCGCGTCCAGCCTCGTGAAGATGGACATCGACGGCAACGTCTACGCCAAGGACGGTAAGTTCAACGCGGCCGGCTTCACCATCCATTCGGGCGTCTACAAGGCACGGCCGGATGCAAACTGCGTGATGCATACGCACACCCGCGCCGGCACCGGTGTCTCGGTCCTCAAGAAGGGCATCCGCCCGATCAGCCAGGATGCGCTCTCGGTATACGACGACCTCGTCTATCACGAGTACGGCATGCCGACGTCTCAGGAAGAGTGCGATGCGCTTGGCGTCTCCTGCCAGAGCGGCAACTCGGTGGTGCTGCGCAATCACGGCCTGCTGACCGTTGGCGGCACGATTCCGGGAGCGTTGCGGCGCATGTATATGCTCGAGCGCGCCTGCGAGGTCGAGGTCATCGCCCGCAGCCTCGACGAGGAGGCCGCGCCGATCGAGGAAGACGTGATCCGCCAGTACGGCGAGCGCGCCAAGCAGCAGCGCGCCAATCCGGAATACGGCATGACTTACTGGAAGGCCGCGCTGCGCCAGATCGAGGGCAAGGGCACCGACTGGCGGCAGTAGTCCCGAGGCACCGATCGTCGGCCCTGCACACGAAAAGAGCGCGCCGCGAGGCGCGCTCTTCTGATTCGGGAAGAGGGCGTTACTTCGTGGGCGCCGAGAGCTTGACGATTTCCGTCCAGCGACCGAGTTCGCGGGCGATATAGGCGCCCAGCTCCGCAGGGCCACCCCGCCGGTCCTCGATGCCTTGGACGCGGAACGATTCCTTTACCTTGGGACTCTCCATCGCCTTGTCGACGGCGCGGTAGAGCCTGTCGACGATCGGCTGCGGCGTTCCCTTCGGCGCCATCATGTAGAACGATACGTCGGCCACGATGTCGGGATAGCCGAGCTCCTTGAAGGTCGGAATGTCGGGCAGCGCGGCCG
The DNA here is from genome assembly GCF_965279625.1 of Reyranella sp. GTDB lineage: Bacteria > Pseudomonadota > Alphaproteobacteria > Reyranellales > Reyranellaceae > Reyranella. The sequence goes on along the minus strand of NZ_OZ257251.1, from coordinate 733,772 downwards.
CGCGCTTCTCGCCGGTGACGGCGAGCAGGCGCGCCTGCTTCGCGTTGTGGACCGGCACGCCCGACGCGACGGGCGTGAACCAGACCTGGATGCGGTTGGTGAGCAGGTCGTTCAACGCGTCGGTGGTGCTCTTGTAGGGGACCATCACCATGTCGATCTTCGCTGCGCGATTGAGCATCTCGCCCAGGAACTGCGGCACACCGCCGGCAAAACCCGAGAAGTTGATCTTGCCGGGCTCGCGGCGCGCGAGGTCGACCAGCTCGGCGACGCTCTTCACCGGCAGCTCGTTGGGCACGAACATCGAATAGTAGACGCCGCCCGTGAAGCTGACCGGCGTGAGGTCATTCAGCAGATTGACCGTGTTGTTGCCCGTGGCCTGGTTGATGATGTTGCTTAGCGAGGAGATCACCACGGTATGGCCATCCGGCCGCGCCTTGGCCGTATAGTCGACGCCGATATTCCCGGTGGCGCCGGGCCTGTTCTCGACGATGACGCTCTGGCCCAGGGTTGCGGTCATGTCCTGCGCGAGGAGGCGGGCGATGATGTCGTTGGTCGTGCCGGGCCCGAACGGCGCGACGATGACGATGGGCTTGCCCGGCTGAAAGTCCTGCGCGACCGCCGGAACAGCAGTCGTTGCAATGCTCGCCAGCGCCGACGCGATGGCCGCACGCCGCGATATTTTCATAGCCCGCATGGTCGTCCTCCCGTTTTTCTTGTTGTCCCGGGGAGTAATCGATCTTGCGTCGCAGGCCGTCAACTCTCCGGGCTATTTCCCCGTCCACTCCGGCTTCGGCTTCTTATTCACGAAGGCGTCGATGCCAGCCTGCGCATCTTCGCGCTGCAGGGCGCCCGCCATGAAGTCGGTCGCGTAGGCGTAGGCCTGCTCGACGGTCATCTCCATGTGCTTGCGGAACATCGCCTTGCCGGAGGAAATCTGCTGCGGCGGCTGGGCGGCGATATGGTCGGCCAGCGCCCTGGTTTCGCGGTCGAGGTCGGCGGGCGCGACGACGCGGCTCACCAGCCCGTCGCGCAGCGCCGTCGCGGCATCGACGAACTGGCCGGTCAGCAGCATGTCGAGCGCGCGCTTGGGTCCGACGGTGCGGCCGACCGCGACCGAGGGCGTGCCGCAGAACAGGCCGTTGATGATACCTGAGGTCGCGAAGGTCGCCGTGCTCGAAGCGACCGCGAGGTCGCAGGCGGCGACGAGCTGGCAGCCGGCGGCGGTCGCGACCGCTTTCACCTTGGCGATGACCGGCTGGGGGAGGCGGCCGATCGACAGCATCATCGCCGAGCAGCGCGTCATCAGGTCGTGATGGACGGCATAGTCGTGGGTCGAGGCGACCTCGCGCAGGTCGTGGCCGGTCGAGAAGGCGCGGTCGCCCTGCGCCTCTATCACGACGCAGCGGATATCCTTGTCCGTGGCCAGCCTGTCGAGTTCCACCTGCAGCGCGTCTATAAGATCGCCGGAGAGGGCGTTCATGGCGCGCGGTCGGTTGAGCGTGAGGAAGGCGACGCGACCCTCGTCGCGGCGCAGAAGGACGGGTTCGTTGGAGGCGGCGATCATGGCAGCAGTCTATGGGAAGAGCGCAGGTGCGTCATGCCGGTGATGTCGCCAGCCGAGCTGATGGCGTTCCTCGACGAGCACTTTCCGCAGGCCGCCCATCTCGGCCTCGCCATCGAGCATCTCGACGACAGGATCATTCGCCTGCGCCTGCCGACGCACGAGCGGCATCTGCGGCCGGGCGGGACGATCTCCGGCCCGACGCTGATGTGGCTGGTCGATTGCGGTTTCTACCTGCTCATCCTGGGCCAGCTCGGCCCGGTGGGGCTGGCGGTCACGACCAACCTGAACATCAACTTCATGCGCAAGCCGGAGCCTGCGGACCTGATCGGGGAAGGTCGGCTTTTGAAGCTCGGCAAGACGCTGGCGGTCGGCGACTTCACGATCTGGAGCGACGGCAAGCCCGAGCCCGTGGCGCACGCCACGGTGACATATGCCATACCGCGCAAGGCTTAAATCGGAGGTAATATAATACCTCATAGGTAAGTTATTGATTTAACGTCATAATTTTCCCCGAGTTGACAAGGGTCCGGTCTCTCTCCATAAGCGCGCGCTCATTGGAAGAAAGACTCATGCACGCCCTCACACACTCCACTCCCAGCATCAAGACTGCCGACGTCAAGAAGAAGTGGTTTCTGATCGACGCCGACGGCCTCGTTCTCGGCCGGCTCGCCACGATCATCGCCATGCGCCTGCGCGGCAAGCACAAGCCGATGTTCACGCCCCATATCGACTGCGGCGACAACATCGTCGTGATCAACGCCGAGAAGGTGCGCCTCACGGGCCGCAAGGCCGAGCGCGAAGTCTTCTACTGGCACACCGGCCATCCCGGCGGCATCAAGGGCGAGACCCTGGGCAAGCGCCTCGAAGGCCGCTTCCCGGAGCGCGTCCTGATCAAGGCCGTCGAGCGCATGATCACGCGCGGGCCGCTCGGCCGCGCGCAGATGAAGAACCTGCGCGTGTACACCGGACCGAACCACGAGCAGGAGGCCCAGCAGCCCGAGAAGCTCGACATCGCCGCTATGAACCGCAAGAACTCGAGGATCGGCTAACATGGCTACCGAACTTTCATCGTTTGCCGAACTGAAGAAGGCCCCGACGGTCGACCAGGCGCCTGGCGCTCCGCGCGAGAAGGAAATCGATGCGCAGGGTCGTGCCTATGCCACGGGTCGCCGCAAGAACGCGGTCGCCCGCGTCTGGGTCAAGCCGGGCACCGGCAAGATCACCATCAACGGCCGCGATCAGACGATCTACTTCGCGCGTCCGACGCAGCGCATGATGATCCAGCAGCCGTTCGACGTGTCACAGCGCAATGGCCAGTTCGACGTCGTCGCCACGGTTTCCGGCGGCGGTCTGTCGGGCCAGGCGGGCGCCGTGCGTCACGGCATCTCGCAGGCGCTCACCAAGTTCGAGCCCGGCCTGCGCGGCGGCATCAAGGCTGCCGGCTTCCTCACCCGCGACAGCCGCGTGGTCGAGCGCAAGAAGTACGGCCGCGCCGGTGCGCGCCGCCGCTTCCAGTTCTCGAAGCGCTAAAGTCGCGTTTCCGATATCTTCGAAGGGCGCCTCAGGGCGCCCTTCGTTTTTGTGGCCCTTGGTCTTGTGGAGTTGCGATCCGATGTCCGGTCTCATCGTTCCCTTCAACGGCTTCGTGCCGCAGGTCCACAGCACGGCCTTCATCGCGCCGAACGCAACGTTGATCGGTGAGGTCGAGATCGCCGCGAACTGCAGCATCTGGTTCGGCGCGGTCCTGCGCGGCGACGGGCCGGGCATCAGGATCGGCGAGAACTCCAACATCCAGGACGGCACGGTGATTCACATCGCCGCGCGCGGCGTCGGCACCGTCGTGGGCCGCAACGTCACGGTGGGGCACCTGGCGCTGTTGCATGCCTGCGAGGTGCAGGACGATGCCTTCATCGGCATGCATTCCACCGTGCTCGACGAGGCGGTGGTCGAGACCGGCGCGATGGTTGCGGCGGGCGCTGTGGTGACGCCGCGAAAGATCGTGCGTAAGGGCGAGCTGTGGGCCGGCAATCCCGCAGTGAAGATGCGGGACATCACCGAGAAGGATATCGAGTCTTTCCGGCGGTCTGCGGCGGCGTATGTCCGGCTGGGTCAGGCCTACCGGGGCGAGCGCCCCAAAGCGGCAGAGTAGGGCGCGGCACGAGCGCGCGTTCCGCAACTCGACGCGATCCCGGGCGTTCGTTGCGCATGCACTCACTTCTCGTCCCGCCGATCTTCCTCCTGCTCATCGCTGCGGCAGTTGCCGCGCCTGTCGCATTTGCACAGGTTCCTCCCAGCAAGGCGCGCTGCGATCAGCTTATCAAGTACTTCGATTATTACGGTCAAAGCCGCGGCGAAGGCGTTACGGACGGCGCACGCAACATGACCCGCATCGGGGCGCAAAGCGATTGCGACGACGGCGACTACCCGGAAGGGATCGCGCTCATGGAGAAGCTCCTCCACGAAAAGAGGATGGGCATTCCAGGACCGGACTGGAGCCGCTAGGCGCCCGAACGCACCTTCACGTAGCTGCCGGGGGCGTCCTCGATCGCGGGGAGGCCGGCGGCGCCGGGCACGCGGGCCGGAACTTTCGGACCCGAGAGCGCCGACAGCCACTTGTCCCAGTCGTGCCACCACGAACCGGGAAATTCCTTGGCGCCGGCCTGCCATTCGGCGAGGGTCGGCGGGTTCTTGTGGGTCTCGTTCAGCCAGTGCTGGTACTTCTTGTTGCGCGGCGGATTGACGACGCCGGCAATGTGGCCGGATCCCGCCAGCATGAAGCGGACGGGACCGCTGTAGATCTGCGTTGCCTTGTAGACCGACCGCGACGGCGCGATATGGTCTTCCTTGCCGGCCTGGATGTAGACCGGAATGCTGATCTTGCGCAGATCGATCGGCACGTTGTCGAGAACCAGGCCGCCCGGCTGGCTGAGCAGGTTCTTCTGATACATGTTGCGCAGATAGTAGCTGTGCATCGCCGCCGGCATGCGCGTGGCGTCGGCATTCCAGTACAGCAGGTCGAAGGGGAAGGGATCCTTGCCCATCAGGTAATTGTTCACGACGAATGACCAGATGAGATCGTTGGCACGCAGCATGTTGAACGTCGTCGCCATCTCGCTGCCCTCGAGATAGCCTTTCTTGCTCATCATCTCCTCGACGCTCGCGAGCTGATCCTCGTCGATGAACACGCCGAGTTCGCCGGGCTCGCTGAAGTCGACCTGGGCCGTGAAGAACGTGCAGGCCACGATCCGGTCATCGTTGCGCGCGGCCATATAGGCAAGCGTCGCGGCCATCAGCGTGCCGCCGATGCAGTAGCCGATCGCCGAGGCCTTGCGCTGCCCGGTCGCCTTTTCGATAGCGTCCAATGCGGCCAGCGGGCCTAGCTTCATATAATCCTCGAACACCATCTTCGCGAGGCGCTCGTCGGGATTGACCCAGGAAACCACGAACACGGTGTAGCCCTGCTCGGTCGCCCACTTGATGAACGAGTTCTCGGCCTTGAGGTCGAGGATGTAGAACTTGTTGATCCACGGCGGCACGATCAGCAGCGGGACCTCGTAGACCTCGTCGGTCGACGGCGCGTACTGGATGAGCTGCATGATGTCGTTCTGATAGACGACCTTGCCGGGCGAGGTGGCGACGTTGCCGCCGACCTTGAAGGCATCCATGTCGGTCTGGCGGATGAGGAGGTTGCCCTTGCCGCGCTCGAGGTCGCCCAGGAGGTTCTGGAGACCCTTGAGGAGGTTCTCGCCCTTGGACTCCACGGTGGCCTTCACCACCTGGGGATTGGTCATCGCGAAGTTCGACGGCGAGACCGCGTCGATGAACTGTCGCGTGTAGAAATCGACCTTGCGGGCCGTCTTGTCGTCGACACCCTCGACCTGCTTGATCGTCCCCTGCAGCCAGCGCGCCGTCAGCAGGTAGGACTGCTTCAGATAGTCGAACACGACCTCGTCCTTCCAGGCCGGGTCGTTGAAGCGTTTGTCGCCGCGCGCAGGCTCTGCCACCGGTTCGACCGTCTGGCCCATCATGCGCTGGGCGGTGACCTGCCACAGCTTCATGTACTGCTGCCAGAGCTCGACCTGGGCCTGGACCAGGCGGTTCGGGTCGGCCAGCATCTTGGCCGTGAAATCCATGAAGGTCTGGGTGAGGTGCAGCGGGTCGGTCGGCTGCTGCCCATCGGCCTGATAGCGCTGGGAAAAGTCCTGCAGCAGCTTCTGGCTGCGCGTGGCGATTTCCTTGAAGGCCTCCTGGAGCTTCTCGGATTCCTCCGCAGAAAGGCCGCCGAGGGCTGTGGGGGCGTGCGTATCGGACATGCTTTTCCCCTTCCGAATCATTGCCTTTTTGGCGTTTCTTGCGGTAAATTCAACGTGGCGGTACCATAGCTAGTACCGACCCCAATCGCTACCTCGCTCTCATAGGTAGGCTGCGACAACTGACGGGTCAAATTTCCTCTCGGTCTCCGCTAAACAGGCGGAAACCGGGTCAGCGTACACAGCAGGTGATGACGATGCAGCGACACCAGGACACGAACGGCAGCGGTCGCTGGCTCGGCCTGCTCGGCGTGTCCGCGCTCGCCATGCTGGCCGGTTGCGACTGGATCGGTGGCTCCACGCCCGTCGGGCCGCCGCCGCGCCCCGGCGTCGAACGCAACGTGGCCCCGTCCGCCAGCATTCCGCCGGCCCCGGCCAACCAGCAATACGATGCGGGCGTCGCCGTCGAGGAGCGCGCCGCCCCTGCGATCGGCTCGATCGTTGCCGGCAAGGGCGGACAGAAGGCCCAAAAGGAGGCCATGGAGAAGGATCAGGCGGAGCGCGACCGCAAGGCCCGCGAGGAGCGGCTCGAGCGCGAAGCCGCCGACAAGGAGGCAAAGGACAAGGAGACCCAGCAGGGTCCGACGCCGGTGGCCGCTCCGGTCGGTGCGCCGCCGGTTGGCGCAGGGACGATCACGTCCGATCAACCGCCGGTCTCCCCGCCGGGCCCCGTCACCGCAGCGCCCATCGCGCCTCCTTCCAGTCCGCCCCCATCCGCTGCGCCCGAGCCTGTGACGCCGGCAGCGCCCGTAACGGCACCAGTCCCGACTGCGCCGGCTGCTCCCGCCGACCCCAACAAGGCGTTCACGCCACCGCCCGACTGGACACCTCCGGCCGCTCCGACTCCTCCGGCCGATCCCAACAAGGCGGAATCGTCGCCGACTGGTGGCGAGCCGATTCACATGACCCATACCGCCCACCGGCCCGCCGACGGTATCATCGCCTCCTAGGTGCCCAAGGAAGAACGACATGGACGACTCCGAATTTCACCGGCTGAAGCGCTTGCCGCCCTACGTGTTCGCGGAAGTGAACGCGATGAAGGCGCGAGCTCGCGGTGCCGGTCAGGACGTCATCGACCTCGGGATGGGCAATCCCGACCTGCCGACCGCGCCTCACATCGTGGCCAAGCTCGCCGAGGCGGCCGCCAATCCGCGGGCTCACGGCTATTCCGCCTCGCGCGGCATTCCGGGCCTGCGCAAGGCGCAGGCTGCCTACTATGCGCGCCGCTTCGGCGTCGATCTGGATCCTGAGACGGAAGTGATCGTGACCCTGGGGTCGAAGGAGGGGCTGGCCAACCTCGCGCAGGCGATCACCTCGCCGGGCGACACGGTGCTGGTGCCCAATCCCAGCTATCCGATCCATCCCTACGGTTTCATCATCGCGGGCGGCTCGGTGCGCCACATTCCGGTGCCGGGCTCGACCTCGATCGACGAATTCCTGCCGGCGCTCGAGCGCGCGGTGCGGCATGCGGTGCCCAAGCCGCTGGCGCTGGTGCTGAACTATCCGTCGAACCCGACGGCACAGGTGGTCGACCTCGACTTCTATGCGGCCATCGTCGATTTCTGCAAACGGCAGGGCATCTGGATCCTCTCGGATCTCGCCTATGCCGAGATCTATTTCGACGGCGTGCCGCCGCCATCGGTGCTGCAGGTGCCGGGTGCGCGCGACATCGCCATCGAGTTCACCTCGATGAGCAAGACATACTCGATGGCCGGCTGGCGCATGGGCTTCGCAGCCGGCAACAAGACGCTGATCCAGGCGCTGACCCGCATCAAGTCCTACCTGGACTACGGTGCCTTCACGCCGATCCAGGTGGCGGCCACGGCCGCCCTGAACGGGCCGCAGGACTGCATCGAAGAGGCGCGCAATACCTACAAGGAGCGCCGCGACGTGCTGATCGAGGGGCTGCGCGGCGCGGGCTGGGATCTGCCGTCGCCGTCGGCCAGCATGTTCGCCTGGGCACCACTGCCCAAGGATTTCGTCGAGCTGGGGTCGCTGGCCTTTTCCAAGCTCCTACTGACACAGGCCAACGTGGCGCTGTCGCCGGGTATCGGCTTCGGCGAGCATGGCGACGCGCATGTCCGCATCGCGCTCGTCGAGAACAAGCACCGGATCCGCCAGGCCGTGCGCAACATAAGGCAGGTGCTGGCCGACCCGGGCCGGTCCATCGACCTCTATCTGCGCGGTGTTGGGGACAATATCACACCGATCAAGGCTCGCGCCTGACCCTTTCCTGTCGTATCAGGCGCCCATGAATTCTCCTCTCAGGATCGGCATCGCCGGCCTCGGCACCGTGGGTGCAGGCGTGGTGAAGCTGCTGGCCGAACATGGCCGGCTTCTCGCGTTGCGCGGCGGACGGCCGCTCAAGATCGTGGCGGTCAGCGCCCGCAGCAAGGCGAAGAAGCGTGACATCGACCTGTCCGGCTTGCGCTGGGAGAAGGATCCGATGGCGCTAGCGACCGCGCCGGACATCGACGTCGTCGTCGAGCTGATCGGCGGCTCGGGGGGCGTGGCGCGCCGGCTGGTGCAGAAGGCGTTGGCTTCCGGCAAGCATGTCGTCACCGCCAACAAGGCGCTGCTGGCGATGCACGGCGCGGAGCTCGCCGCGGCGGCAGAGAAAAAGCAGTCGATCCTTGCCTTCGAGGCGGCGGTGGCCGGGGGCATCCCGATCATCAAGGCGTTGCGTGAAGGCCTGGTCGGCAACCGCGTGAAGCGGCTCTACGGAATCCTCAACGGCACCTGCAACTACATCCTGACGACCATGCGCGAGACCGGCCGCGACTTCGATGTCGTGCTGGCCGAGGCGCAGGCGGCCGGGTACGCTGAGGCCAATCCTACCTTCGACGTCGACGGAATCGATGCGGCCCACAAGCTCGCGGTGCTGACCGGGGCGGCTTTCGGCGCGAGGGTCGACTTTGCCGGCGTGCATGTCGAGGGCATCCGTCGCGTGACGTCCATGGACATCCAGTTCGCCCAGGAACTCGGCTACCGCATCAAGCTGCTGGGCCTGGCGCGCGAGACGCGCCATGGGATCGAGCAGCGCGTGCATCCCTGCATGGTCGCGCTCGACACCCCGATCGCCCACATCGAGGGCGTGTTCAACGCCGTCGTGGTCGAGGGCGACTTCGTCGGCACGACGATGTTCCAGGGACGTGGCGCCGGGCAGGGGCCGACCGCTTCCGCCGTCGTGGCCGATCTCGTCGACGTGGCGCGCGGGCGGCACATGCCGGCTTTCGTCGTGCCGGCCGACCGGCTTGCGACCAAGAAGGCGTCGCCCATCGATCGCCATGTCGGCGCCTATTACATTCGCCTGATGGTACAGGACCGGCCGGGCGTGATTGCCGCCGTGTCCGGCGCGCTTGCCAAGGAACGGATCTCTCTCGAATCGATGCTGCAGCGCGGCCGTTCGGAGTCGGGCGAGGTGCCGGTGGTGCTGACCACACATGAGACCGAAGAGGCTGCGATGCGCCGCGCCCTGGCGCGCATCGCGAAGCTCGGCGCCGTCGCCGAGGAGCCTTGCGTCATCAGGATCGAGACGTTCTAGAAGGCGCCGGGAGGCGCCGCGGAGGGAATAATGGCCGACACGAAAGAGCAGACCGGAAAGATGGACCGCAACCTCGCGCTGGAAGCGGTGCGGGTGACCGAAGCCGCGGCCCTCGCGGCCTCCAAGCTGATGGGGCGCGGCGACGAGAAGATGGCCGACCAGGCCGCCGTCGACGCCATGCGGACGACGCTCAACTCGCTGGCCATCGAAGGCACCGTGGTGATCGGTGAGGGCGAGCGCGACGAGGCGCCCATGCTCTATATCGGCGAGAAGGTCGGCATGGGCGGCGGTCCGAAGATCGACATCGCCCTCGATCCGCTCGAAGGCACGACCATTACCGCCAAGGGCCTGCCCAATTCGCTCGCCGTCATGGCGATGGCCGAGCATGGCGGGTTCCTCAATGCGCCCGACGTCTACATGGACAAGATCGCCGTCGGCGGCGGCCTGCCCGAGGGCATCGTCGATCTCGACAAGAGCGTGGCGGAGAACCTGAAGGACCTGGCGAAGGCCAAGAAGGTCGACGTCAACGACCTGGTGGTCTGCATTCTCGACCGGCCGCGCCACTCCGACCTCATCGCCAAGGTCCGCGCCGCCGGTGCGCGCATCATGCTGATCGGCGACGGCGACGTGTCGGGCGTGATCGCCACCTCGACCGGCGATTCGGGAATCGACATCTACATGGGCTCGGGCGGGGCGCCGGAAGGCGTGCTGGCGGCGGCGGCGCTGCGCGCCATCGGCGGCCAGATCCAGGGCCGGCTGCTGTTCCGCAACGACGACGAGAAGGCCCGCGCCAAGAAGTGGGGCATCACCGACCTCAACCGCAAATACTCGATGACCGACATGGCCAAGGGCGACGTGATGTTCGCGGCCACGGGCGTGACTTCGGGGTCGATGCTGAAGGGCGTGCGCCGCTTCCACAACGGCGCTGAGACGCACTCGATCGTCATGCGTTCCAAGACCGGCACCGTCCGCTGGGTTTCGGCGCATCACAATTTCTCGGTGAAGACCGGCCTGCCGAGCTGGGCGTAAGCCCGGCTCCGTCGGCCGACGTCCCGGCGCGCTTCTGCCGCGCTTTGGGCTAGGGTGGCCGTATGTCCGACTCATCAAGGATCGAACGCCCGGCCTTTCTGGGCGTCGAGCACTCGCTGACGGGAAAGCGCTGGGCCACCCGGCTCGGCGACGAGCGCAAGGCGCTGGCCATCGCCCAGCGCCATGGCTTGCCCGACGCCATCTGCCGGCTCCTGGCGGCGCGGGAGGTCGGGCTCGACTCGGTCGCGGATTTCCTCGAACCGACCTTGCGCAGGTTCCTGCCGGACCCGTCGCATCTCAAGGACATGGACGCCGCGGTCGAGCGCCTGGTGAGGGCCGTGCAGACCGGCGAACGCATCGTCGTGTTCGGCGACTATGACGTCGATGGCGCCACCTCTTCGGCGCTGCTGCTGCGCTTCTTCCGGGCCGTCGGCGGCAATATCGGCGTCTATATCCCTGACCGCCGCAAGGAGGGTTATGGCCCCAACGCGCCGGCGCTGCTGAAGATCAGGGAGGAGGGCGCTTCCGTCGTGGTCACGGTCGATTGCGGCATCACCGCCTTCGAGCCGCTCAGCGAGGCCCGGCGCGCCGGGCTCGACCTCATCGTGATCGACCACCATATGGCGGAGATCGCGCTGCCCGACGCGGTGGCTGTGGTCGATCCCAACCGACTCGACGACGAAAGCCCGCACAAGCATCTAGCCGCTGTCGGTGTCGCCTTTCTCCTGTGCGTCGGCGTCAATCGCGCGCTGCGCGGGGCGGGCTGGTATGGCACGTCGCGGCCCGAACCCGATTTGCGGCAATGGCTCGATCTCGTGGCCTTGGGCACCGTGTGCGACGTCGTCCCGCTGCTCGGCGTCAACCGTGCGCTGGTCAAAGCCGGCCTCCAGGTCATGGCGCAACGCGGCAATGCCGGTCTGTCGGCCCTGGCCGACGTGGCGCGTATGAAGGAAGCGCCGGAGGCCTACCATCTGGGCTTCCTGCTGGGCCCGCGGGTCAATGCCGGTGGCCGGGTCGGCCAGGCCGATCTCGGCGCGCGCCTGCTCTCCAGCGACGATCCGCACGAGGTCGGCGCGCTGGCGGTGCGGCTCGACGAGTTCAACGCCGAACGCCGCGCCATCGAGCGCGACGTGCTGGACCAGGCGATCACGCGGATCGAAGGGCTGTACGGACCGGACCGCAAGGACCTGCCATCGGCGCTTCTGGTCGAGAGCGAGGGCTGGCATGTCGGCGTGATCGGCATCGTGGCCAGCCGCCTGGTCGAACGGTACGGCCGGCCGGTCTTCGTGATCGGCATGGACGGCGCCATCGGCAAGGGGTCGGGACGCTCGGTGCGCGGCGTCGATCTCGGCGCGGCGGTCATCGCGGCGCGCCAGGCGGGGCTGCTGGTCAACGGCGGCGGCCATGCCATGGCGGCCGGATTGACGGTGGCGCGCGACTCGCTGCCCGAATTGACGCGCTTCCTGGACGAGCGGATCGGCCCGCAGCTGGGTATCGCACCGCCGGTTCGGGAACTGGGAATCGACGCGGCGCTGGCACCGGCGGCGGCCACGCGGGAACTGGTCGAGATGATCGAGCGTGCCGGACCGTTCGGTGCCGGCAACGCCCAGCCACGCTTCGCCCTGACAGGGGTGCGGGTGAGTTACGCCCAGCCGGTGGGCGAGGGGCATGTTCGCTGCACCCTGGTCGGCGCCGAGCGCGGCAGGGTCGATGCCATCGCCTTCCGAGCCGGCCAGAGCGCGCTGGGACCCGCTCTGCTCGATTCTGCGCGGCCCGTGCTGCACGTGGCCGGTGCCCTCCGGATCGACCGTTTCGGCGGCCGCGAAACGGTGCGTCTGCAAATCGATGACGCCGCCGCGGCGACCGGCTCTGTGCTCGCTTGATTTTCCCCGTTCAAGCCGGTATTGCAGCCGCTCTTCGGCTTCGTTCCCTTCGTCTAGAGGCCTAGGACACTGCCCTTTCACGGCGGCGACACGGGTTCGAATCCCGTAGGGAACGCCAAGCTCTTCAATGGCTTGGCCTTGCATTAGCGCTGCGGCGCTTCTCCAGACACTAGCCGACAAGTAGTCACGGCCACCGGCGCTGCCGTCTTGGCATCGGGGAGCAACGCGCTCTGACGACAGCATTAACGCGACCGGCACTTTCGGTGCTGGCGGCGAGAGAGAGACGCACCAACCATACGCCCCTGAACTCAAGGGCGGCCGCGCCTGAAAGGGTTCGGGGACCGGTACTGCCCTCGGCACCGGCATCGGCATGTTTGCCGACGCGAGAGTTCGGGCCGATCTGGTCACCAATTATCCGTCGTTGCGCGAAGGCATGATCGTCGGTGCAACTATTTCGACCATATCAAGATGCTGATCGTCAGGAGGTCGCCGCTGGCGGACACCCAGGCAAGGGCGCTGATCGACAAGGGTGGGGACCTGACCGCAATCCTCGGGGCGCGCGAGCCGATCCGTATGGGGAGCATGTCCGGCATGGTGACCCAGGTGACTCCGGCGAACGGCGGCCTGGCTCATCAAATGCCTCGAACGGCAAGCCTGAGGAGCCGTGGCCCAACAGCGGGGAGATGATCTCGATGCCTCAGGTCCAGACCGCGGCGGGCAAGGCGTCCTTGGCGACGCTGAAGCCCGGCGATATCGTAACCACCGTGTGGACGCATCAGACGGCGATTGCAGTGAATTTCATCCGCTGAACCGCCGCCCTCTCGGGCCGGAACTTGCAGAGATGTGGCGTCTGGCCTGAGAAAGCGTGGGAGCACCACCCAATCGCCTTGGAGGCGGGAATGTCTGCGAAGAACGATAGCGGCGCGGCGATGGAAAAGCTCAAGCGCAAAATCTACGAGAAGGAACTGCGCGCTCTGCAGGTCGAACTCTGCCGGCTGCAGGACTGGATGAAGGTCTCCGGCGAGCGCGTTGTCATCGTGCTGGAGGGCCGCGACGCGGCCGGCAAGGGCGGCGTGATCAAGGCGCTGACCGAGCGCGTGAGCCCGCGTGTCTTTCGTGTCGTGGCGCTTCCAGCGCCCTCGGACCGCGACAAGTCCCAGATATACATCCAGCGCTACGTTGAGAGGCTTCCGGCTGGCGGCGAGATCGTGATTTTCGACCGGAGCTGGTACAATCGCGCCGGTGTCGAGTACGTGATGGGTTTCTGTACGCCTGAGCAACATCAGCGCTTCCTCGATATCTGTCCCGCCTTCGAGAAATTCGTCATCGAAGGGGGGCTGCGGCTCATCAAGATCTGGCTCGAGGTCGGGCAGGACGAGCAGGATCGGCGCTTCAGGGCGCGGATCGAGGATCCGGTCCGGCGATGGAAACTGAGCCCGATGGATATCCAGTCCTATTCGCGCTGGTATGACTATTCGAGGGCGCGCGACCTGATGTTCGAATATACGGATACCGAACATTCGCCCTGGCACATCGTCCGTTCAGACGACAAAAAGCGGGCTCGGCTGAACGTCATTTCTCACGTCCTGGCTCAGATCCCTTACAACAAGGTCGATCACCCCCACGTGAAGCTGCCGCCGCGTTCGGAGAAGCGGGCGTACGACGACATCGCATCGATCGCCGACCGCCGCTACGTCACCGAGAAATTCTAGAGCGTCGAGCAACTCCTGCAAGGCGCCTTCAGCGGCCATAGCGGCTCGAGGTCGAGGCCGGCTGCGTAGGACTCGGCTGCCGCGTCGACGGAGCCGATCAGGCCCCAATGCAGCCGCACCGTTTCTGACTTGTCGCCCGACAGGCTCTTGATCAGGCCGGCATTGCCTTTCTGTCCTGAAGCGACGCGCAAGGACGAGGTGTCGCCGCTCCGGCAGTTGAACTCTGTGCCCGCGGCAGGGCAGCGGAAGTTGGCGCTCTGCGCCTAGGCGCCGGCGGAAAAGGAGCCGACCAACAGAGCCGACGGCATGAACGCCGCCGAGAGTGACGGCTTCATTTCGCGCCAGCCACGCGCAGGAGAACCGGCTCGGCGCGCCACGAGGTGGGGAAGAGGCGCTTCAGCCCGTCGATCTTGGGGAGATCGAAGCGCGCGATGTAGGGGTTGGCCGGATGCAACGTCGCGTAGTCCTGGTGATAGGCCTCGGCGGCGTAGAACGGCGCGGCATCGTTTAGCTGCGTCACGATCTTCTTCGGGAAGACACGCGCCTGGTCGAGCTGGGCGATATAGGCCTCGGCAATGCGCCGCTGCTGGGGATCGGCGAGGAACAGGGCCGAGCGATACTGCGTGCCCACGTCCGGGCCCTGGTGGTTGAGCTGCGTCGGGTCGTGCGCCACGGAAAAGAAGATCTGCAGGATCTGGCCGTAGCTGATGACCCTCGGATCGAACGTCACCTCGACGCTCTCGGCATGGCCGGTCCGGCCCGACGTCACCATCTCGTAGACGGCCTTGTCCTTCGGCCCACCGGCATAGCCGGAGACTGCACGGCTCACGCCCTTGGTGTGCTGGTAGACGGCCTGCACACCCCAGAAGCAGCCGCCCGCCAGCACGGCCGTCTCCGACGCGGCGTCGGCCTTGCGCTCGTCCAGCGCAGGCGGCGGCACGACGACCATCGCCTCCTGTGCCCAGGACGGCGCCGAAGCGAGAAAAGTCGCTGCCAGCACGGCGAAGCCGGAAAGACGGAGGATGCGACGTCGGCTTCGATTGTTGCGGATATTTCGATTATTGCGAATATCGGTCATGAATCGTTCCTTCCTCAGGCGGAGGCTGCCGCAAAAACCATTGCCACGCCGTTCATGCAGTAGCGCAGCCCGGTCGGCTTCGGCCCGTCGTCGAAGACATGGCCGAGATGGCCGCCGCACTGCGCGCAATGGACGGAGACGCGCTGCATGAAGAGCGTGGTGTCTGTCTCCGTGCCGACCGCTTTGTCGAGAGGCGCCCAGAAGCTGGGCCAGCCGGTGCCGCTGTCGAACTTGGTGGCCGACGAGAACAGCGGAAGCTGGCAGCCGGCGCAGGCGAAGGTGCCCTTGCGGTGCTCGTCGTTGAGCGGGCTCGAATAGGGACGCTCGGTGCCCGAGCGCCGCAGCACGCTGTACTGGGCCGGTGTCAGCAGAGTCTTCCATTCAGCATCGGTGTGCGACACCTTGAACGATCCTCCGGCAGCAGCGGGTTGCGTACGGGAGGACAGAACGGCGAGCAGGGCCACGGCGCCGACACCGGCCCCCAGCTGCAGGACGCGCCTTCTGTTCGACAGAATGGGAATCGACATGGTTGGCGTCCTCCGAGCAGCGAACAGGAACACCCTCGATGTGGGGCCGGTCGTCGCCGGGGCCAATTGACTATATCGCGAGGTCGCCGTTACCCGGCCAGGCCTATTTCCGTCTGTATGAGTCTGAGCCGATGCGGACCTTGGAGCCGTCTTGCTCCTCATATGTCAGGACCCATTCGACGCCGAGGCGGCCGTCGTTGAAGTAACCCGTCCAGGACGTGATCGACGTGCAGTCCACCGACGCGTTCTTCCAGCGGACGGTGTAGGAGATGCGAGGGCCATCCATCCAGCCGACGATGGGGAAGGCAATGCCACCGCATTTGTAGCCCGGCGCGTTGTTGGCATAGGTCCCGGCAACGCTCCCGTCGGTACCGACCGACCGGATGACGAGAACGGATCCGTGATCGTTTGCCCAGGTCCCCGTCACGGAAGGTGATTGAGCGGCCGCCTGTTGCGGGACGAGGCCAAGGGCAGCCAGGGAGAGGCCCAGGATCGAGGCGAGACGTTGGCTCATTTACGGTCCGTATGATGTTTGTCGGGCGCCAGTGCATCCCAACTCGTTCGATCTTTCCAGTGAAAACTAGCCGGGCCAATGTCCATTCTATATCACTCCAGGACAATCGAACGGTGCATCGGCAGACATGACGGCTCCTCTTACCAATCGCTGGGCACAGTTGCTGGCCGGCATCGTCTGCATGGTGATGATCTCCAGCCTCCAACATGGCTGGACCCTCTTCGTGCATCCCATCAACGTGAAGTACGAGTGGGGGCGTGCGGCCATCCAGGTCGCCTTCACGATCTTCATCCTGAGTGAAACGTGGCTGGTGCCGTTCGAGGGCTGGGTGGTCGACAGGTTCGGGCCTCTCCCGGTCGCGCTCACCGGCGGCGTGCTGGTGGCCATCGCGTGGAGTCTGAACTCGGTCGCCGACTCGCTGCCGTTGCTCTATCTCGGCGCCGCGCTGGGCGGGATCGGTGCGGGCTGCGTCTACGGCACGTGCCTCGGCAATGCGCTGAAATGGTTTCCCGACCGTCGCGGGCTGGCCGCCGGACTCACGGTCGCGGGGTACGGCATCGGGTCGGCGCTCACGATCATCCCGATGCATCATACGATCGACCGCTACGGCTATGAGGCGGCATTCCTCTGGTTCGGCCTGGGACAGGGCGTGTTGGTCTGCCTCGCGGCGCTGGCGCTGCGCAAACCCGAGGCCAGCACCCTGGCGGCGATCCACGAGCGGCTGCCGCACGCGCAGCACGATCACACGCCGCGCGAGGTGCTGCGTTCGCCGCTCTTCTGGGTCCTGTTCGTGATGTCGCTGCTCGTCACGTCCGTCGGACTGATCTTCACCGCCAATCTCGCGGGCATCGCCCGCAGCTTCCAGGTGGCCGACGTGCCGGTCAGCCTGCTGGGCCTGACCCTGCCGGCGCTCACCTTTGCGTTGGCCCTCGACCGCGTCACCAACGGCATCGCGCGGCCGCTTTGTGGTTGGCTGTCGGACTATATCGGGCGTGAGAACACCATGTTCTTTGCGTTCACGCTGGGCGCGTTGAGCATCCTGGCCTTCGCCCGCTGGGGGCATGATCCGGTGATGTTCGTGCTGCTGGCCAGCCTGGTGTTCTTCGCCTGGGGCGAAGTCGCCAGTCTCTTTCCGGCGACCTGCACCGACTATTTCGGCTCGGGCTATGCCACGACAAATGCCGGCATGCTGCACACCGCCAAAGGCTTCGCGGCCATGCTGGTGCCGTTGTCGGACACCCTGGTGCGCGCGACCGGCGACTGGCAGATGGTCTTCGCCATCGCCGTCGGCGCCAACGCCGTCGCGGCCGTGCTGGCCATCGCCGTCCTGCGCCCGATGCGGGCGGCGTGGCTGCGGCGTGAGGCGTAGAGCCGGCGCTACTCCGGCTTCAACAGGCCGCTTTTCGCCAACTCCTCGATCGCGGCGTCTTCTTTTTGCAGGAAAACGGTGAGCTGCTGCGGGGTGAGCGACTCGGTCTCTGCGCCGAGATCGTTCAGTTTCTCCTTCACGGCAGGATCGCTTAGGGCTCCGGCCACGGCGTCGTTCAGTTTCCTCACGATGTCGGCCGGCGTGTCGGCCGGCGCCATGAGGACGATAGGCGTGGTGCTGGCGAAGTCCTTGACGCCCATCTCCTGAAGGGTCGGCGTATCTGGAAGCTGGCCGGCACGGCGCGCGGTGGTCACGACGATGACGCGCAGGCGGCCGCCGCGGACATGGCCGATCGAGGCCGGCACCTGGTCGATCACGGCGTCGATCTGGCCGGCCAGCAGGTCGTTCAGGGCCAGGCCGTTGCTCTTGTAGGGAATGATGTTGAAGCGCACGTCGAGCGCCTTCTGGAGCTGCAGCAACGCCAGATGGTTGGTGCTGCCATTGCCAGGATGACCGATCGTGAACTTGCCCGGGTTGGCGCGCAGGTAGGCGAGCATGGCGGGCCAGTCGCGGATCGGGTTGTTGGCGTTGACCACGATGTCCATCGGCGACGTGCTGAGCAGGGCAACCGGCGCAAAGCTCGCCAGGGTGTAGGGCGGCTTGCCGCCGGTCATGCGCGGGCTCACGAGGAACGTTCCGGTCGAGCCCAGGACCAGCGAGTAGCCGTCGGGCGCCGACTTTGCGACCGCCTCGGCACCGATCGCGCCGCCGGCGCCGCCGCGATTCTCGACGATCACCTGCTGACCCAGCCGCTTGGCCAGCGCCTCGGCGAAGAGACGGCCCGTGAGATCGGCATTTCCGCCCGGTGCGAAGGGCACGACGAGCCGGATCGGCTTGTCGGGATAGGCGGCCTGCGCGAAGGCGTGGCCGGCAGGCAAAGCCGCCAGCAGGGCCGTGATCGTCGTGCGTCGCGTGACCGACTTCATGTCGTGAAACCTCCCGTTACCGTCTAGTGTTGCCGCATGATAACCGGGGGCAGGCTGGGCGCACGCGCCGTCATCGTCGGAGCCGGCATCGCAGGCCTCGCGGCGGCGGCTGCGCTCGCATCGTTCTTCGAAACGGTCGAGGTCTTCGACAAGGACGAGCTTCCGGACACGCCGCATCCGCGAAAGGGCGTTCCGCAGGACCTGCAGGTACACATCCTGCTGAAGGGTGGTGAACTCGCCCTCGAGAGCTTGATACCGGGTACGCGATCGGCGCTCCTGGCAGGCGGCGCGACGGAGGTACGGCAGACCGAAGACGTTTCGATCTGGGAGCGGGATGCCTGGCACGCAGCGCGTGATCTCGGGCACAGCCAGCTCATGATGAGTCGCCCCGCGTTCGAGCGAGTCCTGCGACGGCAGGTCCTGAGACTTGGCAATGTCGCGATCCGAGATCGCACGCCGGTCGAAGCGCTTCCGTCCAACGCCGACCTGACCGTCATCGCGACGGGGCGAGGCGACAGGCTGCTGGCGCAGGTGGAGGTTCCCGAGACGGTGCTCGGAATCGAGGTCAGCTACAGCTCGGCCCGCTTTGCCAAGCCAGCCGGCTTCCGTGGCGAGCGCCGGTTCATCGCCTGCATTCCACAGCCTCCGGACGACCGCTACGGGCTCGTCTGCCCGGTCGAGAATGACGAATGGCTGATCACCTTGTGCAGCCGCTTCGACAACAGGGTGCCGGACGATCTCGATGGGTTCCGCGCTTGTGCCGAGGCGCTGCCGGTGCCCGACATTGCCGACCGTCTGCGCGAGGCCGTGCCGTTGACGCCAGTCCGCAGCTATCGCATCGCCGAGGCGCGGTGGCGGCATTTCGACCGCTCGACGGGTTTGCCGCCGCGCGTGCTGCCGATCGGCGACTGCATCTCTAGCTTCAATCCGACCTTCGGCCAGGGCATGTCGGTCGCGGCCGGCCATGCCGTGGCCCTGCGCGACGTTCTTGCGATCTGGCGGGGAAGCCTCGACGGCGTGGCCGCGGCCTACCTGCCGCGGGCGGCCGAGGTCAGCCGCCAGGCCTGGGCGCTCGCCGCCATGGTCGATCTCGAATATCCCCGCACCGCGGGAGAGCGGCCTCCGAACTTCGACAAGATCGTATTGGGCACAGAGGCGATGCGGCGGGCCGCCGTTCTGCATCCGGAGGTCCAACTCCTGCGCTTCGAGATCGGCAATCTGGTGAAGCCGGACTCTGCGGCACGCAGCGGGCCGGCGGCGCGGCTGGTCGCGCGAGAGATGGCCCGGGCTGGAGGACGCACGCGTGAGCGGTAAGGGACTGCCTGATCTCGAAAGCCTGCGGCGCCAGATGTGGGCGCGCCAGAAGCAGGCGAGGGCGGCCGTGCGGGCCTACAACCGCGCCTCGTGGATCCGGTTCGCCCTCGTGTTCATCCCGGTGCCCCTGGTCGTCGTGACGTTCCGCCTCTATCTCGAGGCCTGGCACTATTACATCCTGGGCGGTGCCTTCATCTTCTTCGCGGGCCTGCTCTACGTACTCGACGACCGCGCGGCGGACCGGCGGGAGGCGGCGCTCAAGGCCGCCAGGATCGCGCGGGCGACCTATCAGGAAGCGCGATCAGCGGCGCAACCTTAGAGCCGATTGCGTGCCGTGCAGCGGCATTTGTCGACCTGGTGCAGCTCGACCATGTTGCCGCACGGATCGTTGAGGAACAGCTGCAACGAGTCGGGGCTGGTGAGACCTTCGATCGCCCAGTACTTCACCCCCATGCGCTCGAGTTCCTGGCGGCTTGCCACGACATCGGCCACGGCCAGCGCGATGTGCGGGAGCGTCGGGTCCTGGCCCGGCCCCTTGGCCACGGGCGAGGGCTGGTTGCCGCCGAACAGGTGAATCTGGCCCACTTCGCCGACATTGATCCAGAGGCCGGGGATGCCGGGAATGGTCGGGCGGCCCCTGTCGCGGTGCAGTCCCAGCACGTCGCTGTAGAAACTCGCCGTGTCTTCCAGCTTTTCCGCGCCGGTGTCGAGCCGGTAGCCGGTGTGATGGATTTCCAGAACCTCGATTGCCATTTCGCTTCCTCCATTATCTTCTTGCCCGCCGGCCGATCAGCAGGATCAGCGGGATCGCCATCGCCGAACAGGCCGTGTAGAGACCGAAGGCGTTGATGTAGCCGATCATGGCCGCCTGGCGGCTGATCTCCTTCGACAGTTTCGCAAGGCCGGACACGGTCTCGTAGTCCCAGCCGCCAGTCACCCAGGGCAGGGCCAGTGCCTTGTTGTAAGGATTCACCAGCTCGACCATGCGGCTGTAGTTGGTGCTGGTCGCCCGCACGATCTCGGCAACGCAGATCGAGATGAAGAAGCTGGAACCGATGTTGCGCAGCAGGTGATAGACCGCCGTGCCCTCGGCCAGGTTGGCCCCGCTCATGTTCGAGAAGGTGACCAGGGTGAGCGGCACCCAGATCACGCCGACAGCGACACCCTGCAGCAGGCTGTTGAGCATCAGCGTATTCATGTCGACATTGAGATCGATCGCCATCAGCCAGACACCTGACAGGGTCTGCAGCAGGAAGCCCGCGATCAGGCCGATTCGGGGGTCCATGCGGCCCACGAAAATGGCGAGGAAGAAGCCGATGGTGGCGCCGACACCGCGCGCCGCGATGACCTCGCCGATCAGCGAATCGGGAAAGCCGGCATGCTGCTGCAAGAGCGGCGGCAGCAGCACCATCGGCGTGAAGTTCAGCATGCCGTAGATCAGCACCAGCACGAGACCGAGCGCATAGTTGCGGTCGAGCAGGAGTTTCAGGTTCAGGAATGGCCGCTCGGCCGTGAGGCTGTGGGCAAGGAAGATCCAGAACGAGACGACGGCGATGAAGGCCTCGATCTGGATCTCGGTCGAGTCGAACCAGTCGAGCCGCTGGCCGCGCGACAGGACGAGCTGAACGCAGGCGATGGCGATGGAGAGGGAGAGGAAGCCCGTCCAGTCGAGGCTGGTGCGGCCGGTCGGCCGGTCGTAGGGCAGGGTGAGGCGCAGGCCGACGAACGAGATCACGCCCACCGGTACGATCATGTAGAAGGCCCAGCGCCAGCTATAGATTTCGGAGAGCATGCTGCCGACGGTCGGGCCGATCACCGGGCCGATGACGACGGCCATGCCGAAGATCGACGTCACGAGGCCCTGCTGTCGCTTCGGGAAGGTGTCGAGCAGGATGGTCTGCGACAGCGGGATCACGGGCGCGCCCAGGGCGCCCTGCAGGACCCGCCACAGGATCAGCGTCTCCAGCGAATCGGCCAGTCCGCACATCAGGGTCGTGAGGGTAAAGGCCAGCACCGACCAGATCATGGTCTCGCGCCGCCCGAAGCGCGCCGCCAGCCAGCCCGTCATCGGCGTCGCGACGGCGGTTGCCAGGATGTTGAAGGTCATGGCCCAGGCGATCTCGTCCTGGGTCGCCGACATGGTGCCCTGCATCTGCGGCAGCAGGGTCGAGGCGATCAGCAGCGTGGTCGCGTAAAGGGTCGAGCCCAGGACCACCATGACGAGAATCAGGATGCGCTTGCCGAGCGAGGTCTCGACCTCATCGGCAGCAGGCTGGGCGGCGTCGGCAGTGGTGGCGCTTGAACTCATGGCCTGGGCTATTGTAGCCTAGACAACAATCTTGAGCGAGCCGCCTTGGGTCCCGATGACGACGAATATATCGGCTACGTGCTATCGGACGTTGCGCGCCTGATTCGCACCGTGTTCGACCGGCGGGTGCGCGACATCGGCCTGACCCGCGCCCAGTGGCTGGTCCTCACGCGGCTCTATCGCCGGCCCGGCGCCAGCCAGACCGAACTCGCCGACATGCTCGAGATCGATCGCGCCAGCGCCGGCCGCATGATCGACCGCATGCAGAAGAACGGCTGGGTCGAGCGCCGCGCCGACCGCGACGACCGCCGCGTCAATCGCCTGTTTCTCACCGCCGACGCCCGACGCGCGCACACGGACATGTGGGCGATCGCCGAGGCCACCGTCGACGATGCGTTGGCCCCGCTCTCCGCGGTCGAACGCGAGCAGTTCACGCGTTTCGCGGCGCGTGTGAAGGGGCAACTCCAGACGATGGCGGGGGCGCACGGAACATGAGCCGCCGCCCGGTGCCCGTCCTGCGGTTGGTGCTGCTGCTCGCTGTGCCGTTGCTGGCGGCCGGCGGCGCGGGCTGGTGGTGGCTGTCGGGCGGTCGCTACGTCGCGACCGACAATGCCTATGTGAAGGCCCATATCGTCCAGATCGCGCCTGAAGTTTCCGGCCAGGTCAGGCGGGTCCTGACCCGGGATCATGCCTCGGTCGAGGCCGGCGCCCAGCTGTTCACCATCGAATCCCGCCCGTTTCGTCTGGCTCTCGACAGCGCCGAGGCCGAGCTCGATTCGGCGCGAGCCCATGTCGAGAACCTGCGCGGCATCTGGCGGGAGGCGGTGGCCGAACTGGCCGACGCGGAGGCCCGTGCCGACTATTTCCAGCGTCAGGCCCAGCGCCAGGAAGAACTGGCGCAGAAGGGTGTGGCCTCCGCCAGCAAGCGCGACGAATCGCAGAACGAAGCGCGCGCCGCGGCCGATCGCGTATCCACCGCGCGCGAGAAGCTGCGGCGCGTGTTGGCGGCGCTGAACGGCGACCCTCAGCTGGCGGTCGAGGCGCATCCGCTGGTGCGGGAGAAGACGGCGGCCCGCGAGCGCGCGGCACTCGATCTCGCCCGCACGACCATACGCGCCCCGGTCGACGGCGTGGTGGTTAACATGCGCCTGCAGCAGGGCGAGCAGGTCAAGGCGGCGACGCCGCTCTTCTCGCTGGTGGTGCTGAGCCGGCCCTGGGTCGAGGCGAACTTCAAGGAGACCGAGCTGACCCACGTGAAGGTCGGGCAGAAGGCCACCGTGGTGCTCGACACCTATCCCGACGTGACCTGGGAAGCGCTTGTCGAAAGCGTGAGCCCGGCCACAGGCGCGGAGTTCGCGATCCTGCCGCCGCAGAATGCCAGCGGGAACTGGGTCAAGGTCGTGCAGCGCCTGCCGGTGAAGCTCCGGCTGCTTCCCCATGTCGGAGAACCGCCGCTGCGTGCGGGCATGACCGCGACGGTGAAGATCGACACCGGCCGCCAGCGAGATGTCGGGAGCCTGTTCGGTGGCACGAAGGACGCTTCGCCGGCACCCGCGTCACCGCCGCACGACGTCACGGCGCAGTCGAAGTAGTGTCATAGGAGCGCGCCACTCCAGTGGCGCTAATGATCATGATGCGCCACTGGAGTGGCGCGCTCCAATGATCAACCGCACGCCAGCGAATAGATGTGCTGGACCTCGCCGGGCAGGGGCATTGCCTGCCAGGTCCTGCCGGCATCGCGGGTGCCGAAGATCTCGCCGTCGTAGCGGGCACCGATATAGACCTGACCGGCGTCGGTCGGATGCAGGCCGATCGACATGATGGTGCCGTGCACCTGGACCTTGTCGAAGCGCGTCCAGCTCTCGCCGCCATCCTCGCTGCGATAGAGGCCGCCATCCTGGCTCGCCGCAGCGACGGACAGGGCGGAGTAGAGCGTGTTTGACTCGACGGGCGAGACGCGGATGTCGCGGCCGTAGGTGGTGGGCGAGAAGCGGCCGACCTCCATGTCCTTCCAGGTGCGGCCCTGATCGCCGCTGCGGAACAGGCCCATGCGCACGGCGAGCCACAGCCCGTCGGGATCGGCCGGGTTGATGGTGACGGCATGACCGTCGAGCATGCCTTCGGCCGTCGTGTCGCTCACGATCCGGCTCTTGAGATGCTCCTGCTCGGCGAGCTTCAGGAGGCCCGCGCTGCAATCGGTCCAGGTCTGGCCGAGATCGATGCTGCGCATGACGCCGTTGATCTCGAGCGCGGCGTAGAGTTCGTCGTGGCGCCGGGGATGCTGCACCAGCCGCATGACGCGGGACGCAAAGGGGCCCATGCAGTGCGTGTCGATGGCCGGCGCGGGAAGGGCCCGCCAGGACGCTCCGCCATCGTCGCTGCGATAGAGGCCGATCGGCGAGGCACCGGCGAACACGCGATTCGGATCGCGGGAGTCGACCAGGAAGGACCAGACCTGCCTGCCGGCGTCGGGGAAAGCGGTGCGGCGGAAGGTGGCGCCGCGATCGGTGCTGCGCCACACGCCGTCGTTGGTTCCGGCGAAGACGATCTCCGGATTCTGCGGATGGACGAACACCGTGAAGGCCTGGACGGCGCCCAGCACATGCTGCCAGTCGCCGTTCGCGGTGCCGCGGCGGAAGATGCCGACGCGGCCTTTGTGGTCCGGTTTCCCGAAATAGCCGGCGACGCCGACATAGAGGTTCGACTGCTCGGCCATTTCGGACTCCCGGCTCAGTTCTTCTTGACCAGCGGGCACTCGCTGTCGGCCAGCGGCCGGAACGCTTCCTCGCCGGAGATGGTGGCCAGCAGCTTGTAGTAGTCCCACGGGCCCTTCGACTCGGAGGGCTTCTTCACCTCGAAGAGATACATGTTGTGCATCTTGCGGCCGTCCTGCCGGACATAGCTGGCGCCGAACAGGGGATCGTCCCACTTGGCGGCCTTCATCGCGGCCATCACCTTGTCGGCATCGTCCGTGCCGGTCGACTTGACCGCGTTCAGGTAGGCAAGCGTCGCCGAATAGAAACCTGCCTGCGCGCTGGTCGGCATCTTGCCGTTGAAGCGGGCGGCGAAGCGCTTGGAGAAGGCGCGCGTCTGGTCGTTGAGGTCCCAGTAGAAGGCCTCGGTCAGGTTCAGGCCCTGCGCCCGCTCGAGTCCCAGCGAATGGATGTCGGAGATGAAGACCAGCAGGCCCGCGAGCTTCTGGCCACCCTTGACGATGCCGAACTCGGACGCCTGCTTGATCGAGTTGATCGTGTCGCCGCCGGCATTGGCAAGCCCGATGATCTGAGCCTTCGAGGCCTGGGCCTGCAGCAGGAACGACGAGAAGTCGTTGGTGTTGATCGGATGCTTGACGCCACCGACCACGGTTCCGCCGGCCTTCTTGACGACGGCGGAGACGTCGCGCTCCAGCGCATAGCCGAAGGCATAGTCGGCGGTGAGGAAGAACCAGGTCTTGCCGCCGGCCTTCACGACCGCCGAGCCGGTGCCGTTCGCGAGGGCGGTCGTGTCGTAGACCCAATGGATCATGTAGGGATTGCAGAGCTTGCCGGTGAGGTCTGACGAGGCGGGATCCGGCGCGATGAAGATCTTCTTCTTGTCGCCGGCGACGCGGCCCGCCGCGATCGACGAGGAGGAGGCGCCGGCCCCCATCACCATGTCGACCTTCTCGTTGTCGAACCAGCGGCCGACCGTGGTCGCCGCGACATCGGCCTTGTTCTGGATGTCGCTGGAGACGAACTCGATCTTCTGGCCGAGCACGGAGCCGCCGAAATCCTCGATTGCCATCTGGGTGGCGAGCACCGCACCGGGGCCGTTGATGTCGGCATAGAGGCTCGACAGGTCGGTGGCGACGCCGATCTTGACCGTATTGTCGGAGAGCTGGGCTGCCGCCGGCAGGGCCCAGGCCGCAAGGCAGAATGCGGCCGTGCTCAACAGGTTCCGTCTCATCGTTTCTCTCCCTAGGCTTTGTTATTGAGCGAAGCCTATCAAGGCCCCGGCAATCTGCAAGGCGGAGGAGACATCCAATGATCGAGAAAATTCTGGACATCCCAACCCGGGACGGGGCGATGGAAACCTTCATCTGCCATCCGGAGCGGGGCGGACCCTACCCGCCGGTCCTGTTCCTGATGGATGCGCCGGGCATCCGCGAGGAGCTCTATGACATGGCGCGCCGGCTGGCCACGGTCGGCTACTATGTGATGCTGCCCAACCTCTACTACCGCGCCGGCACCGACACGAAGTACGGGCCGGACGTGCTGAAGCATGGCAGCGACGAGCATGGGCGCATGCGGTCCGTGCGCACCAAGATGACGATCCCGCCGGTCATGGACGACGTGGCGGCGATGATCGCCTTCGCCGATGCCCAGAAGGAATCGAAGAAGGGGCCTGTCGGGACCCATGGCTATTGCATGAGCGGCCCTTACTCACTGGCAGCGGCCGCACGTTTCCCGGATCGCATCGCCACGGCGGCGTCCTTTTATGGCACCTGGCTGGTGAGCGACGCGGTCGAAAGCCCGCATCTGACGCTCGGCAAGGCCGCCGGCGAGCTCTACATTTCGTGCGCCGAGCATGACGAACTGGCGCCGCCCGACATGGTCAAGGAACTGAAAGCGCTGTTCGACAAGTCCGGCGCGAAGGGCGAACTCGAGATCCAGCCGACCGTGCACCATGGCTTCGCCTTCCCGCAGCGCTGGTGCTACGACAAGCCGGCCGCCGAGCGGCACTGGGAGCGCCTGATCTCGCTCTACCGCCGGAACCTCGGCTGACGCCTCGGAGGGTGGACTCAGGCCGCTGCCGATGAAGCGGGCTTGCGTGCCTGCCAGTCGGCGAGCTTGGCGCGCGCCCCATTCTTCGTTGGGTCCATCGCCGATTCCTGCCCCGGCACCTTGGCGGCAAGTTCGATCACGTAGCCGTTGGGATCGCGAAAATAGATCGACCGGATGAAATGATGGTCGGAGACGCCGCGGACTTCCCGGCCTTCGGCCTTCCCCTTGGCGAACATCCGCTCGAGATGCTCGGGTTCGACCTCCAGGGCGATGTGGAGGTCGAAATCGTGCTGGTCCTTGAAGGCAAACGGCATGTCCGGCGCCTCGAAGAAGGCTAGGCAGGAGCCGTCGTCGAGCTGGAAGAAGGTGTGCAGCACACCGGCGCCGGTCGTGCGGCCGGTCTTGGTCTCCTCGATCAGGAGCGTGTGGACGAGGGGGAGGCCGAGGAAGTCCTCGTAGAACTTCCTCGTCTCCTCCGAATCACGGCAGCGATAGGCGTTGTGGTGCAGACCCTTGATCATCGAAACCTCCGATCATTTGTCCGCCCGAGTCTACCGATCTCCTAGCGGTCGAGCCAGACATCCTCGAAACGCCAGTGATTGTAGATGGTGTTGACCGCCAGGTTCACGGCCTTCACTTCGGGGCGCCAGCAGGTGCCGCCCCAGCCATGCTGGATGACCGGGCGGGCGCCGTCCTCCTGCAGCTTCTTGTCGATCTCCCACACCAGCTTCCGGCGGGCCTCGAGGTCGGTCATCATCGACTGCTGGTCGAACAGCTTCTCGACCTCCGGATTGCAGTAGTTGGTGTAGTTGCGCTCCGAGCCGCAGCGGAAGGTCTCGTAGAAGACGACGTCCGGATCGTCGACGCCGACCCCCTGGACGTTCATGCCGATGGCGAAGTCGCGGCGCATCATCCTGTTGTACCAGACCGCGGTTTCGAGTGGCTCCAGCTCGGCCTGGATGTTCACCTGCTTCAGATGGTCGATCAGGATGACGGCCGGATCGCGGTAGCTCGGGATGTTTCGGGTCGAGACCTTGATCTTCAGCGGCTTCTCGGCCGTGTAGCCGAGCTCGGCCATGATCTTGCGGCCTTCCTCGCGCGACTTGGCGACGTCCGGGCCGTAGCCCGCCACCGTCGTCAGGAACTCCGTGGGCATGCCCCAGAGCCCTTCGGGCGGCGGCAGCATTGCGCCGCCGATGCGGTAGTTGCCCTGGCCCAGGATCTCGTTGAAGGCGCTGCGGTCGATGGAGAGTGCCATAGCGCGGCGCACCTTCGCATCGTCGAAGGGCGGCTTCTCACGATTGACCAGCAGGTTGGCCTGGGTATTCGTCGGCTGCGCCTCGCAGATCGCGGTCGGCGCCTGGACCTTGAGATCGTTGACCATGGACGGCGTGACGACGGACGTGAAGGTCATGTCGAGCTTGCCGGCGACGAAGGTCAGCAGTGAGGTCGCGCGGTTGGGGATGATCGAGAACTCGATCGCATCGAGGTAGGGCCGGCCCGGCTTCCAGTAGTCCGGATTGCGCGCGAGCTTGACCGACTCGTTCTGCTTCATCTCGACGAACTTGAACGGGCCCGTGCCGATCGGCTTCTGCCGCATCTGCGCCGTCGAGACGTGGCAGGGATAGACCGGTGAGAAGGCCGCGGCGAGCATGGTGAGCAGCGACGGCTGGGGGCGCTTGAGATGGAAGGTCGCTTCGCGATCGCCATTGACCGTGACCTTCTCGAGATTGAAGTACCAGGTCTTGCGCGGATTCTTGCGCAGCTTCGATTCGTCGGAGATCACCATGTCCCAGGTGCACTTCACGTCGGCGCTGGTGAAGGGCTTGCCGTCGTGCCACTTCACGCCGTCGCGCAGCTTGAAGGTGAGCTGCTTGCCGTCGTCACTCCATTTCCACTCGGTCGCCAGCTCGGGGATGATGTTGCCCGGCGTGTTCTGCTTGGTCTTGGGATCGAACATCACGAGGTTGTTGTAGACCGACATGAACGGCATGACGGTCGAGATCGTCGCTTCCTCGTGGATCGACGCGCTCGGCGGATTGTCCATGTGAGCGATCTTGAGCGTGCCGCCGGATTTCTGTGCCCAGGCGGCCGGAGCGACGGCCAGGATCATGAGTACCGCGGCGAGCGGCAGCGACGGATTTTTCATCCTTTCGTTTCCTCCTTTTGTTTGAGATGACGCTAGCACTTCGGTCGGACTAGAGTCGGTCCATGAAAACCCTAAGTTTGCTGGTCGGAATGCTGCTCGCGGTGCCGGCCTTCGCCCAGGACTATCCGTCCAAGCCGATCAAGATCATCACCGCCTTCGGTCCCGGCACGGCGACCGACATCGCCGCGCGTGCGATCGGGCAGGACATAGCGGTGCAGACCGGCCAGACCGTCGTCATCGAGAACAAGCCCGGCGCGGAAGGGCAGATTGCGGCCCAATCCGCGGCTGCGGCGGCGCCCGATGGCTACACGTTGTTCTTCACGACCCAGACGACGCAGGCGATCAATCCGCACGTCTACAAGGCGCTGGCCTACGATCCGGTGAAGAGCTTTGCGCCGATCGCCGGCATCACGCTCGGCGCGCAGATCGTGATGGTGCGGAACGACCTGCCGGCCAAGACCATCCAGGAGTTGGTTGCGCTTGCGAAGGCGCAGCCCGGCAAGCTGAGCTTCGGCAGCGGCAACGGGTCGAGCCGCGGCGGCGCCGAGCTGTTCCGCATCATGACCAAGACCGACCTGCTGGGCGTGCCCTACAAGACCCAGCCGCAGGCGATCGCCGACCTGTTGGGCGGTCGCATCGACATCATCTTCTCGGACTTCACCGTGGGCCTGCCGCCGGTCCTCGACGGACGGGCGCGCGGTCTGGCCGTCACCAGCAAGCAGCGCATTCCGGGCTTGGACCAGTTCCCGACGGTCGACGAGAGCGGCGTTCCGGGCTTCGAGATGTGGGCCTGGACGGCGCTCTATGCGCCCGCCGGCACGCCGCGGCCGATCATCGACAAGCTCAACGCGCTGGTTCGACAGGCGGCGAAGTCCCCGGCCTATCTCAACCTGCTGAAGACCAGCTACGGCATCTCGTTCGTGGGATCGCCCGAAGAGCTGGCGGCCTTCCAGGGCGTCGAGACCAAGAAATGGGCGGAGATCGTGTCGACCGCCGGCATGAAGGAACCCTGACGAGGTCTCAGGAGGGACGTAAGCGGCGAAGCCGGGCCGACGTCATGATCTGCCAGGCGGCCGCGGCGAGGACGCAGGCGGCGACCAGCAGGAAGGCGCTGCGATAGTCGGCGACCGCCGCGATCAGGCCGAAAAGTGGCGGGCCGATGACGGCGCCGGAGAAGGCCAGCGCGGTCTGGACCGCGGCGACGGCGGCCACCTGTCCCGGCGGCGCGAGGGCCGCGAACTCGGCGATCGACACGCCGTTCCAACTGATGACGACCGTGCCGTAGGCGAAGACGATCAGGCCGATCAGCCAGTAGGGTGTCTCGGCCGAAATCAGGCTGGTGGCGACCGCGCCAAGGGCGATGCCGATTCCGGTCCAGCCCAGCAGCATCATGCGCGGAAACCGGTCGCCCAGGGCGCCCAGGATCAGGCGCTGCACGGTGCCGCCGATCTGGGCCAGGAAGAGCAGGAAGCCGGCCTCGGCAATACTGAGGCGACAATGCTCGTAGAGATAGGTCACGAGGAAGAACGTGAAGGTGTGCTGCGCCACGACGTAGAGCAGCGCCGACCAGCCGAGAACGCGCATCTCCGGGTGGCGCATCACGTGAACGATCGAGGACCAGATCCCATCCGACGGTGCGGAGGGAGCGACCGAGGCATCGAGACGGGCGCGCAGCACTTCGAGGACGCCGGCGCCGACGAGCATCAGCGCCGCGGCGCAGAGCGAGGCGCCGCGCCATCCGAGGGCCGGCAGCAGCAGCGGCAGGACGATACCCGCGGCCGCGAAGCCCAGGGGAACGCCGGTCTGCTTGACCGAGAAGACGAGGCTGAACCAGGCGCGCGGCACGCGCTGGCTCAGGATATGCGCAGAGGCGGGATTGATCGGGCCCTGGGCAAAGCCGATGAACGCGACCGCAACGACGGTCGCGGCAACGAAAGCCATGGCGTTCAGGGCAAGGCCGATCGCGGCGGCCAGCATGGCGAACTGGCAGACACGGACGGCGCCCAGCCGCGAGATGGGGCCCGCGCTCCACAGGGCGACGCCGGAGGCGATCGCGTAGGTGACGGCCGTGAAGGCCCCGACCAGTTTCGGGGCGATCCCGAGATCGCGGGCCACCGCCGGCATCAGCACGCTGAGCGACAGGACGGCCAGGGAGATGAGCATCTGCGTGCCCAGCATCGCCCCGATCGGGACAAGTGCCGGCCGCAGACCGGGGCGCGGGCCTTCCGTGTTCGGCGCCGCGCCCGTTTGCATCCTACAGACCGTAGAGGTCGGCCTTGTTCAGGATCGTATTGCGCAGGATGCGGATCGAGGCGACGTCGACCATGATGCCGTCAACGTTGATCGCACCCAGGCCCGCGGCCTCGGCCTCGGCATAGGCCTTCTCCAGCTTGCGGGCGCGGGCGATGTCCTCCGGCTTGGGTGAATAGACGTCGAGGGCGATGTCGATCTGCGAGGGATGGATTGCCCACTTGCCGACACAGCCCAGGATCATCGAGCGCTTGCACTCCTCGCGATAGGCGTCGGGGTTCTTGAAGTCGGCGAACGGGCCGTCGACCGGATCGATGCCGGCGGCACGGCAGGCCATGATCAGCCGGAAGCGGGCATAGTGCCAGATGTCGCCCGGGTAGCCGTCGGTCTCGCCGACATTCCTGTTGGTGACGCCCATCGAGGCCGAGAAGTCGCCCATGCCGAATACCAGGCATTCGAGGCGCGGCGTGCAGGCGGCGATCGAATCGACGTTCTGCATGCCTTCGACTTCCTCGATCAGCGCTTCGAGGCCGATCCTGCGCTTCATCTTGAGCTTCTTTTCGATCTGATGGAGCAGCTTGTCGGCGAACAGCACGTCGGCGGCGGTCTGCACCTTGGTCATCATGATCGTGTCGAGATGCTCGCCGGCGCCCTCGACGATCTCGATGATGTCCTCGTAGGCGTATTCGGTCGTCAGGTCGTTGATGCGCACGCAGCGCGTCTTGCCCTTCCAGTTGAGCGTCTTCAGGCCCTCGATGATCTTCTTGCGGGCGTCGCGCTTCTGGCTGGGGGCGACGGCGTCCTCGAGGTCGAGGAAGACGTGATCGGCCTTCGACTCCGACGCCTTCTGGATCATCTTCTCGCTGGAGCCGGGGGTCGAGAGCTGGACGCGGCGGGCGCGCCTGGGACGGTCGGTCATCAATCTTCTCCTTAAGCTACGATCTTGTCGGCGCGCAGCCGGGCGATGTCGCCCGCGCCAAGCCCGATGGTCTTCAGATACTCGTCGGTATGTTCCCCCAGCAACGGCGCGCGATGGCGCACCTTGCCGGGCGTCTCGGTCATCTTCACGGCGACGCCCGCGATCTGGACCTCGTGGTCGAGGCCGGGATGCGGCACCCAGGGCAGCATGTCCCGCGCCTTGAAATGCGGATCGGCCACGATGTCCCGCACGTTGTAGACCGGCGAGAAGGGCACCTTGCCGCCGAAATGCTTCAGCAGCTCCTGCTTGGTGCGCTGGCGCGTGAAGTCCGAGACGGCGGCAATGAGGACGTCCTGGTTGGCGCGACGATCCTGAACGGTGATGAAGCGCGGATCGGTTGCGAATTCCGGCTTGTCGATCAGCCGGCACAGGATCGGAAAGTGCGCGTCGGCATGGGCGGCAATCGTCACGAACCCGTCCTTGGCCGGAAACATGCCGAACGGGCAGAGCAGGGGATGATGATTGCCCTCGGGATGCGGCAGCATCTGCGCGTACGAGTGCTGGTGCATGATGCGCTCGCAGACCGCGAGGATGGCGTCGACCATGCCGACATCGACGAACTGGCCCCTGCCGGTCTTGTAGGCGCGCAGGATCGCCGACACGATGCCGAAGGCGCAGGTGATCGCTGGCACGATGTCGCCGACACCAGGCCCAACCTTCATCGGCGTGTCCTTGTCGGGACCGGTGATGGCCATGATCCCGCCCATCGCCTGACTGATGACGTCGTAGGCCGGGAAGTCGGAGTAGGGACTCTTGCCGGTACGCACGTCGCCGAAGCCGCGGATGGTGGCATAGACCAGCTTCGGGTTGCGGGCGTGCAGGGTCTCGTAGCTGAGGCCCAGGCGATCCATGACACCGCCGCGGTAGTTCTCGACCACCGCATCGGCATTGTCGCAGAGCTTCAGGACGAGATCGCGGCCGGCCTCGGTCTTGAGGTCGATGGCGATCGACTTCTTGTTGCGGTTGACCGAGGCGAAGTAGCCGCCGAACGCCTTCAGCCTGTCGTCGACATGATAGGGCCCGATGATGCGGGTGTGATCGCCGTCGAGCGGCTCGACCTTGATGACCTCCGCGCCCTGGTCGGCCAGCAGCATGGTGCAGTAGGGGCCGGCCAGCATCTGCGTCAGGTCGACGATGCGAACCCCGTCGAGAGCACCGAGAACTTCACTCATAGGAGCGCGCCACTCCAGTGGCGCTCATATGATGCGCCACTGGAGTGGCGCGCTCCCATGAACATCACTTGTCTCCCCAGTGACTGCGGCGCTTGATCAGGACGGTGCGCTCGCCTTCGAAGATGTGCTTGTCGTCCTGGTTCACGCCGTAGTGCTTGAAGCGGACGATGCCGGCGTCGTCCTGCTTGGCATCCTTCTTCTCCAGCACTTCGGTGTAGCAGTAGAGCGTATCGCCGTGATGGAGCGGGCCCTTGAGGCGGATCTTGTCCATGCCGAGTTCCATCAGCGCATTCTCCGCCGTGTCCTCGGCGGCGAGGCCGATGCACATGGAGATGGTGACGCCGCCGAAGCCCAGCCGCTGGCCGTAGGGCGTCGACTGGGTCAGGTGCTCGTTGAAGTGGGCCTCGGCCGTGTTCATGGTCACGTTGGTGATCCAGACCTGCTCCATCGGCTCGACTGTCTTGCCGCGCGCATGCTTCATCACGTCGCCGACGGTGAAGTCCTCGAAGTAATTGTGCGTGCCGGTGAGTGCGGAGACTTTGAGACTTGAAGCTGGCATCAGTTCCTCCCGCGGCCGAGCAGGCGGTCGGAGATGATGCGCTTCTGGATTTCCGAGGTGCCCTCGAAGATCTTGGTGAGACGCGCGTCGCGCCAGTGACGCTCGACCGCATGGAGCGTGGTGTAGCCCGCGCCGCCATGGATCTGCAGGCCTTCGCTGCACACCCGTTCGGCCATCTCCGAGGCAAACAGCTTGGCCATCGACGCTTCCTTGTCGCAGCGCTGGCCGGTGTCGATCTGCTCGCAGACGAAGTTGTTGAGCTGGCGGGCCGCCTCGATCTGCGTGGCCATGTCGGCGATCTTGAAGCGGATCGCCTGGAACTCCGAGATCGACTGACCGAACTGGCGGCGCTCGCCAGCGTAGCGGATCGAATCGTCGAGGGCGCCCTGGGCCAGGCCGATGGCGCGGGCCGCGGTGTGGGCGCGGGCAGTCTCGAGACCGGCCGTCGCATAGTAGAAGGCCTGGCCTTCGTCGCCGATCATGTCCTCGGCCTTGACCCGGCAATTGTCGAACGCGAGTTCCCAGGTCTTCCAGCCGAAATAGCCGATCTTGGGAATCGGCGACCCGCTGCAGCCCGGCATCAGCTCGCCGCGCTTCTTCTCGACGAAGAACATCGACAGGCCGAGATGACGCTTGCCCGGAGGCGCTTCGGACGTGCGCGCGATGATGATCATGAAGTCGGCGCCGTCGGCGAAGGTGCACCAGTACTTGTTGCCGCTGATCAGATAGCTGTCGCCATCCTTCTTGGCGCGGCAGGAGATGTTGGAAATGTCCGAGCCGGCATTGGGTTCCGACATCGAGAAGGCGCCAAGGAACTCGCCCTTGGCCATGCGCGGCAGGTAACGCCGGCGCTGTTCCTCGCTCATCTTGTGCGAGCCGATCAGCAGGTTGCCGCGGGCGATGATCGAGGCGACGCTCATCCAGCCGCGCGATAGTTCTTCGGTGACGAGGCAGTATTCCGAGCAGCCGAGGCCCAGGCCGCCGTATTCCTCGGGGATCAGGATGCCGAAATAGCCGAGCTCGGCCATCTTGTCCCGCAGGTCCATCGGGATGTCGCCCTTTTCGGGGTCGAGCTTGTTGGCGACCGGCAGGACTTCGTTCAGCGTGAACTCGCGCGCCTGCTCCTGGATCATGCGGCGTTCTTCGGTGAGGAAAGGCATTAGTTGGAATTCCTGAGACGGACGAGGTTGGTGCGCTTGAAGTCGATGACGAGGTCTTCGCGCTGGTTGAAGCCCTTGCTGTGCCACGTGACGATGCCGAACCCCTTGTGGGAGTCCGAGACACGGCGGTCGAGCACGACCGATTCCGCGCGCAGCGAATCGCTGGGATAGACGGGCTGGTGATAGGTGAGTTCGTTGACGCCGAGGAACGGCCCGCCGCCCTCGCTGAGATCCTCGACCGTGAGACCGAACACCGTCGTGAAGACGAGTAGGGGATTGGCCACGATGCCGGGATGGCCGTGGGCCTGGGCGTAGGCGGCGTTGTAGTAGTGCGGATTGAAGTGCAGCGTCAGCGTCGTGAACAGCGTGCTCTCCGACTCGGTGATCGTGCGGCCCCAATGGTGCCGGAACACGCGGCCGACCTCGAAATCCTCATAGCGATTGCCCTTGGGCACCAGCCGGGCGCGGGCCCTAAAATCCTCTGTCATTCCTACTCCTGTTTACGCCTCTCGCCCTTGCGGGCTGAGAAATATGCTCAATTCTTCGCCGACGCACGCACCAGTTCGCCCACGTCGTCCAGGCTGTCGATGCGCTCGATGGCATCGTGCAGGCGACGGGCTCCGGCAGGGCCGAGCAGCGGCGTCACCAGGCTGTCGAACTTGGTCTCGATCGCTTGCCGCTGCTTCTCGAGGTCGGCCCAGGGGATGCCGGAATCGTGGGTGACCTCGATGGTCGTGCCGTCGTCGAGCTGGATCGCCATCTCGGCCAGCGAGTGCGCCCAGTGCGGCTGGAACTCGATCGCCATCTTGTCGCGCAGCTCCTTGATGCGGGGCTCCTGGGTCACGGCCTCGTTGTAGGAATCGAGATTGGCGGTATCGACGCCGGTCAGCGCCATGGCCACGGTCTGGCGCAACGAGAACTTGGTTCGAGGCCGGTGGTCGGATTGGGGATGTTGCAGACCTTGTCGGCGCCGGAGTCGATCCGCAGTAGGATCTTCTGCACCCGCTCGGGCGGAAAATTGTTCTTCAGCCGGATTTCCTTGGCGCATTCGATGGGCGCGTGCGTCAGGTAACAGGCCGCGTGATACTTGAAGAGGTTGTTGCGCAGGTGCCAGCCCGAGGGCGGTTCACCCAGCGCGGCTTCGGCGTTCAGGTGGTCGCTCTGCGAGGAGGCAAAGCCCTGGTCGCACTCGAGGGAATCGCCGCGGGCGGTGAAGCCTCTGGCGGCCAGCCGAGCGGCGCGCAGCCCGTGCTCGGAAGCGGTGCCGGCATGCAGCGGCTTGCACATGGTGCCGAAGTTCGACTTGAGGCCGGCGGCCTGGGTGGCGGCGATGCCGAAGGCCACGGCAAGTTGCTCGTCGTTGAGACCGAGCATGCGGCCGGCAGCGGCGGTCGCCGAGAAGGAGCCGACGGTTCCGGTGACGTGGAAGCCCTTCTGGTAATGGCTGGGCGAGACGAGCCGGCCGACGCGGCCGGAGGTCTCGTAACCCGCGACGAAGCTTTCGATGAACAGGCGGCCCGAGGCCTTCGTCTGTTCGCCGAGCGCCAGCAGGGCCGGCACGACGGTGACCGTGGGATGGCCGCCCATCGAGAAATTCACGTCGTCATAATCGAGGGCGTGGCTGGCGGCGCCGTTGATCAGGGCGGCGGTCGAGGGCAGCACGGTCTCGGAGCGGCCGACGAGAGTCGCGGGACCTTTGGCGCCATCCTCCAGCGCCTCGGCGATCAGGATGCTGGTCAGCTCCTCCTGTGCACCGGCCACGGTGACGGCAAACCAGTCGAGCAGGCACTGCTTGGTGCGTTCGACCAGGTCGTCCGGCAGGTCCTGCCAGGCAAGGGCGGCGGCGCGCTTGGCGATTTCGGCCGTGACCGGAACGACGGCTGCCATGTTTTCCTCCTGAATTTATGGCGCAAGTGTCGGCCACCACCCGCCGTCTTGTCCACCATTGGGGGTTTTGCGCAACGATACGGCCCAGACACAACAAAGCCGCCCGGAGGCGGCTTTGTGCCGACTATCGGTGACCCCGTTACCGGCAGCACCAAGCCATTGCAGGAACGATCCTGGTGGCGGCAACTGCTGAGATCGCCGGCGTCGTGATGGTGTAGTTCACAGGATCACCTCCTTTCGATGTTGATGGGAGGTCGAGCCTCGCACGGAGCGGGCGACCCGTAAAGCCGCCTATGGCTTCCTCGCGACGATATGGAAGATGTGCCAGTGCTTGGCATTGCCGCGTGGTGTGACCCCGTCGGATTCCTCTTCCTCGAACATCTCGAGGTCCAGTCCCTGGAGCAACGCGACCGCCTCGTCCCGCGAGAGGAAGGTCATGCCAGGTCGTTCGACCCAGCTGTCGCGCGGGCCATACCACTGGCCCGAGAAGCGCCCGCCCGCGGGAAGGGCTTCGAGGATGCGCTGCCAGGTTCGGCGGAAGGCCTCGGGCTCGCAGAGGGGCATCGCAAAGCTCGAATTGACGAGATGGACGCCGAGCGGGATCGGCACTTCTTCGAGTCGCGCGTTGACGGGCGTGACGTCGCATCCTTCCGGCAAAGGCCTCGCCTGCAACTGGCGCAGGGCCTCGGGCTCCGCATCGACGGCAACGACGCGCCAGCCGCGGCGCAACTCCTCGATCACGTCGCGGCCATCTCCACATCCGAGATCGATGACGAGGGCGTCAGAAGGCGGATGGCCGAACGCGTCGAGCGCGGCGAGCAATGTCTTGCGCGGAGGGCGGTCGCGAAGCTGTTGATAGTACGCGGCCCAGCCGGCCGACCGATCGCTTTCCGTCATGCGCGTTCTCTTGGCCTCCCGCGCTTGTCGTGTGGCGCGTCGTGTGATCGTATCGCAACTTACTAATAAATGAATCAATGTTCCGGGAGGAATTCATGAAGAGGTTGGGAAGCCTTGTCTTGGCCATGGCCGTGGCCCTTGCGTTTCTGCCACTCGCCGCACGCGCGGACCTGAACGCCCTCACCGAAGCCGCCAAGAAGGAAGGCGAGCTCACCTGGTACGTTGCGCACTATACGTCCGAAGGGGCGGAAGATCTGGGCCGCGGCTTCACCGAAATGTACGGCATCAAGGTCAACGTCGTGCGCACGACGGCGCAGGTCGCCTATCAGCGACTGCTGCAGGACATCAAGAACAACCAGACCAATTGCGATGTCTTCTCGTCGACCGACCTCGGTCACTATGCCCGCCTGAAGTCGGAAGGCCGTTTCGACAAGTACGTGCCGGAGAACATGTCGAAAATCTCTCCGGTCTTCCAGAACTTCGATCCCGATGGTTTCTTTCAGACCACTGCGGCCGGCATGGTCGTCATCACCTACAACACCACCAAGGTGAAAGCCGAGGACGCCCCGAAGAAGTGGGAAGATCTTCTCGACATCAAGTGGAAGGGCAAGGTCTCGACCGGACATCCGGGCTTCTCCGGCTATGTCGGCACCTGGGTGCTCTCGATGAAGAAGCTCTACGGCTGGCAGTATTTCGACAAGCTCGAGAAGAACAAGCCGCAGATCGGCCGCTCGATCAACGACACGGTGACGGCGTTGAATTCGGGCGAACGCCAGGTTGCGGCGGGCTCGGACGGCTCGACCCTGTTCAGCGCGTCGCGCGGCAATCCGCTGGCGGTGGTCTATCCCTCCGACGGATCGGTCCTGATCATCTCGCCCTCGGCGATCATGAAGGGCACCAAGCATCCGAACGCCGCCAAGCTCTTCATGGAGTATCTCTACACGATCGAGGCGGCGAAGATCAGCGCCAAGCACTTCCTGATCCCGCTGCGTCCCGAAGTGCCGTCGCCTCCGGGTGCCAAGCCGATCAGCGAGGTCAAGGTGATCCGCCCGACCGTCCAGGAAGTCGACAAGGGCATTCCGGAAGTGATCGAGCAGTGGCGCGACACGTTCGGCAACTGATCCGCGCCTGAGCATGTCCGTAACGGCTCCGGCGATCGACACGATGCCGGTGCGCCCCGTGCGCACCAGCCGGTTCGATTCGTCCTGGCTTCTGTGGATCGCGATCATCGCGGTCCTCCTGTTCCTGGTGGTGAGCCCGTTCGTCTATCTGGTCATCACCAGTTTCCAGGCGGAGCGGACCGGCGAGTTCACCTTCGCGAACTACGCCACGGCCTATGGCCGCGCGCGCTACGTCGAGGCGCTGGTCAATTCGCTGAAGCTCGGCGCCGTGTCCGCGCTGCTGGCCGGTGTCTTCGCGGTGCCGCTGGCCTGGGCGGTTGCGCGCACCAACATGCCGGGCCGCGGCCTCACGCGCATGCTGGTGCTGGCGACCTTCATCACGCCACCCTACACGGGCGCCGTCGCCTGGATCCTGCTGGCCGGCCCGAACGCAGGCTGGCTGAACCGCTTCTACATGTTGGTGACGGGGGCGGAGGCGGGACCGTTCAACATCTACAGCTTCACCGGCCTCGCCGTCGTCATCGCGCTCTATTCGTTCCCCTACATCTTCATCTTCACCACCGCGGCGCTCGAGCTCGTGTCGTCCGAGATGGAGGACGCTGCGAACATCCTGGGCGCGGGACCGTGGCGGACGATGCGCAAGGTCACCCTGCCGCTGGCGCTCCCGGCGATACTGGGCGGCCTGATCATCTGCTTCCTCGAAGCGATCGCGCTGTTCGGCTCGCCTGCCTTGATTGCGATCCCGGCGCGCTTCAACGTCGTCACGACGCAGCTCTTCCAGTTCTTCGGCAACCCGGTCCGGGTGGAGGTCGCGGCGGCCTACGCCATGCCGCTGCTCGGGGTCACGATCCTGCTGGTGCTGGTCCAGCGCCTGATCGTGCGCCGCAAGGGCTTCGTCGCCTTGACAGGAAAGGGCGGCGAGCGCCGGCCGATCCTGCTGGGCCGCTGGCGCTGGATGGTGTTCGGCTACGCCATGTTCGTCGCCACCCTGGCGGTATTCCTGCCCTACATCTTCCTGATCCAGTCGGCCTTCGCCAAGGCCTGGGGCCGCGGGTTCCTGCTCGACAACATCACCATCGCGAACTTCCGCTTCATTCTGTTCGAGCACGCGACGGCCGCGCAGTCGATCATCAACAGCTTCGTCTATGCCGGCATCAGCGCCACGGTCGCGGTGTTCCTGACCCTGGGCGTGGCCTACATCGTGGCGCGGCGGTTGATCCCGTTCGGCGGCGTGCTGGGCTTCCTGTGCGTGGCCCCCTTCGTGATCCCCGGTGTCGTCCTGGCGATCGGCTTCTATGCGGCCTACGCGCCGCCGCCGCTGGCGCTCTATGGCACGGCGCTGATCATGATCCTGGCTTTCACCACGCGCTTCCTGCCGGTGGGCTACGTCAATGCCAGCGCCGCCATCAACAGCCTCAACCCCGAGATGGAGGAGGCGGTCCGTGTGCTGGGCGGCAGCCGTCTGACGGCATTACGTCGCGTTGTGGCGCCGCTGCTCAAGCGCAACATGATGGGCGCGTGGCTGCTGATCTTCATCCCGGCGACGCGTGAACTGTCGGCGGCGATCTTCCTGTACGGGCCGAACACCAAGGTGGCATCGGTCATGATCTTCGATATGAGCGAGGAGGGGAACTTCGAACGCCTTGCCGCGCTCGCTCTGGTCCTGCAGATCCTCACCCTGCCGCTCCTCTGGGTCGGCCAGAAGGCCCTGGGCCGCGATTTCATGCTGAGGCGTACCGCGACATGAGCAAGCTTGTTTTGAAAAATGTCGCCAAGCGCTACGGCGCATTCGAGGCGGTGGCCGGTTTCTCCCTGGAGCTCGCGAAGGGCGAATTCGTGTCCCTGCTCGGTCCGTCGGGCTGCGGCAAGACCACGACCTTGCGCATGATCGCGGGCTTCATGCCGCCGAGCGGCGGCACCATCGAGATGGACGGCAAGCAGATCTCTTCCGCCTCGGGCGTCGTGCCGCCCGAGCATCGGCGCATGTCGATGATCTTCCAGAGCTACGCCATCTGGCCGAACATGACGGTGGGGGAGAATGTCGCCTTCGGCCTGCAGGTGCGGAAGCTGCCGCGTGCCGAGATCGACCGGCGGGTCGACAAGATCCTGGACGTCGTCCAGATGCGCAACCTAAAGGGCCGTTATCCGGCCGAACTGTCGGGTGGCCAGCAGCAGCGCGTCGCGTTGGCTCGCGCCATCGTCGTTGAGCCCGAAGTGCTGCTGCTCGACGAGCCGCTGTCCAACCTCGACGCCAACCTGCGCGAGGAGATGCGGTTCGAGATCCGTCGTCTCCACGACGAGTTCAAGATCACGACGGTCTACGTCACCCACGACCAGTCCGAGGCGATGGTGACGTCGGACCGCATCGTTGTGATGAACAAGGGCAAGGTCGAGCAGATTGACGCCCCGCATGTACTTTACGGACGTCCCAAGAGCCGGTTCGTGGCGGGCTTCATCGGGCGCACGAACTTCGTCGAGGGCACCTTGCAGGGCGCCGAGGTGCGCTTCGACGGCTTTGGTGCGCCGGCCGCGGCGCTGGAGGGGGCAACCGGCGGCGGCAATCTGCTCTATTCGTTGCGCCCGCAGGCGATCGGACTGTCCCCTGAGAGGCCGGGCGGTCCGGGACTGGCGATCGAGGCCGAGATCGTCGACCGCTCCTATCTCGGGGAATACTGGGACTATCAGGTTCGTCCGCAGGGCGGCACGAAGCCGTTGCGCGTTTCGACCGCCCCGACCGTGGTTTTCGAGGTCGGCAGCCGCGTCTGGCTGGAGATCGCGCCGTCCGCCATGGTACGGGTAGAGTAGTTCCAAACGTAGAGTGAGAGCATGACCGCAGGACCGCTAGCCCGTTTCAAAGTCCTCGACCTGACGCGCGTGCGCGCCGGTCCGACTGCCGTGCGCTACCTCGCCGACTGGGGCGCCGACTGCATCAAGGTCGAGATGCCGCCGTCCGCCGGCGAGATGGACATGGGCGGTCCGCGCCACGGGCCCGACTTCCAGAACC
Organism: Reyranella sp.; assembly: GCF_965279625.1. Classification (GTDB taxonomy): domain Bacteria; phylum Pseudomonadota; class Alphaproteobacteria; order Reyranellales; family Reyranellaceae; genus Reyranella. The sequence goes on along the minus strand of NZ_OZ257251.1, from coordinate 691,693 downwards.
TGCATCGCAACAAGCGGTCGGTCACGCTCAACCTCAAGGAGCCGGACGGCAAGGCCATCTTCATGAAGCTGGTCGAGCAGGCCGACGTGGTGGTCGAGAACTATCGCGCCGACGTGAAATTCCGCCTTGGCATCGACTATGAGAGCCTGAAGAAGGTGAACCCGCGGATCGTCCTCGGATCGATCTCGGGCTTCGGCCAGGACGGGCCCTATGCCGAACGCGCCGGCTTCGACCAGATCGCCCAGGGCATGGGCGGCCTGATGATGGTGACCGGCAATCCGGGCGAGGGCCCGATGCGCGCCGGCATCGCGGTGGCCGACGTGGGCGCGGGCCTGCATTGCGCCATCGGCATCCTGATCGCCCTCCTGGAGCGCGAGACGTCGGGGCAGGGCCAGTGGGTGTCGAGCTCGCTGCTGCAGGCCATGATTTCGATGTGCGACTTCCAGGCGGCGCGCTGGACGATGTCCAAGGAAGTGCCCGGCCAGGCCGGCAACAACCACCCGACCTCGATTCCGACCGGCGTCTTCAAGACCAACGACGGCTACATCAACATCGCGGCCTCGGGCGGTCACATCTACAAGCGGTTCTGCGAGGCCGTCGGTTCACCGGAACTCTACACCGACGAGCGGTTCAGCACCGACAAGGGACGTGCCAAGAACCGCGACGCCCTGAACGACGAGATCAACAAGCGGGTTGCGCAATACAGCAGCGCCGACCTCGTCGAGAAGCTCAACAAGGCGGGGGTGCCCGCCGGCCCGATCTACAAGATGGACGAGATGTTCGATGATCCGCAGGTCAAGCACCTGAAGATGGCCCATCCTGTGCACTCGCCCAAGCTGGGCGACATCGAGCTGATCGGCCAGGCGATCACCATGAGCCGCACGCCCTTCGAGATGAAGACGGCGACGCCGGAGCAGGGCGAGCATACCGACGGCGTGCTCAAGGAGGCCGGGTTCGACGATGCGGCGATCGCCGACTTCCGCAAGCGGGGCGTGATCTGAGCATGATCAGCCCGACGCCGAACATGATCGCGGAGAAGGTGGGACCGGTCGGCCGGCTCATCTTCAACAAGCCGCACAAGCACAACGCCACCTCGACCGACATGTGGGAGGCGATTCCGGTCATTCTCGACGAGTTCGAGAACGATCCGGCGATCCGCGTCGTGGTCGTCACCGGCGCGGGCGACAAGGCCTTCGTCTCGGGTGCGGACATCTCGGAGTTCGAGAAGGCGCGCAACACACCCGAGCAGGTCGCCTACTACGACAAGATCGGCGAGCAGGCCAACCGGCGCCTTCACAGGTGCTCCAAGCCGACCATCGCCCGCATCCGCGGCTACTGCATCGGCGGCGGGCTGGCGGTGTCGCTGCTTTGCGACATCCGCATCGCATCGGAGAACAGCCGGTTCGGCGTGCCGGCGGCCCGGCTCGGGCTTGGGTATCGCGCGAGCGGCCTGAAGATCCTGACCGACCTCGTGGGCCCGTCCCACGCCAAGGAGATCTTCTTCACCGCCCGGCACTTCAATGCCCAGGAAGCCTTCGGCATGGGCCTGGTTACGCGCGTCGTGCCCGACGCCGAGCTCGATTCCTACGTCGACAATTACTGCCGGATGATCGGCGAGAATGCGCCGCTCACCATGCATGCCGCCAAGCGCACCATCGAGGAGCTGACTCGCCTCGACGGCGAGCCGGATTTCGCCCGCCTCAACGGGCTGGTGAAGCAGTGCTTCGATTCGGAAGACTATGTCGAGGGCCGCACGGCCTTCATGGAGAAGCGTAAACCGGTCTTCAAGGGACGCTGAACGGGAGGCGGCGATGACGGTGCTGACACAGGAGCAACGCGACGCGTTCTGGCGCGACGGGTATCTCATGGTGGAGGACGCCGTCACGCCGGCCCAGCTCGCCGCCTTGAAGGCCGAGATCGAGGGCTGGGTCGAGCAGAGCCGGGCCCACGCCGCGCCGTTCGGGCCGCCGACGGTCGACGGCCGTCCGCGCTTCGACATGGGCGCCGAGCACAGCGCGGAGAAACCCGCGCTGCGGCGGATCAACAATCCGTCCGATATCTCCGACGCCTATCGCGAGGTCATGCTCGACGCCCGCATGGTTGACATGGTGGCCGACCTGATCGGGCCGGACGTGAAGTTCCACCACTGCAAGATCAACCTGAAGCTCTCGGGTGCGCGCACCGAGGTGAATTACCATCAGGATTTCGCCTACACGCCGCACACCAACGACGACATCGTGACGGCGCTGCTGTTCCTTGACGACATCGACGAGAGCAACGGCTGTCTCACCGTGGTGCCGGGCTCGCACAAGGGACCGGTCCTGTCATTGTTCGAGGGCGAGCGTTTCACCGGCGCAGTTGCGGCCGACGAGGAGAAGAGGGCGCTCAGCCAGTCGATCCCCTGCCTCGGCAGGGCCGGCACCGTCTGCCTGATGCACACGCGGCTGCTGCACGGCTCGGCCGCCAACGGGGCCGACACGTCGCGCGGCCTCTACATCTGCGTCTATACGGCCGCCGACGCGGTGCCGATCGCGCGCAATCCGATGCCCAGCCTGAACGAAGGCCGCATCGTACGGGGCAAGGAGGCGCGCTTTGCCCGTCTCAAGGAAGGTCTGGTCGAATTGCCAAAGCAGCCGAAAACAGCATCCTTCTTCACCGTCATCGGACAGGAATCGAAGCAGGCCGCCCAGTGAGCGATCCCCTTCCAGCGATTACGGAGGCCGCTGCCACCGGCGAGATCGCCGATCTCTTTGCAGACATCCGGACGACCGTGGGCGTGCGCGTGGTCAACCTCGTGTGGCGCCATCTCGCGACCATGGAGGGCGCGCTGCCCTGGGCCTGGGCCGCCGTGAAGCCGCTCTATCTCGACGGGCTGCCGGACGCTGCCATGGCGGCCTTCCACCGGACGATGGACATTCCGAAGCTGGCCTCTCTCGCCGGAGAGGAGCCGGCCAGCGTCGATGCCGTGCTGGCGAGCTACGACCATTCCAATACGATCAACCTGTTTGCCCTGGGCGCCCTGCGCGCCTGGCTGAACGGCGAGGTGGATCGCACCGGTACGATCGCGGCAGGTCCGCGCAAGGCGGCGCCCGACCTGGCCCTCCCCAAGCTCGCCTCCGAGGAAGACGTTAGCCCAGAGACGTGGGCGCTGGTGTTGCGCCTCAACAAGTTCGGCGACGAGCCGACCCCGCTGATCCTGGCCAGCATGTACCGCCACCTGGCGCATGCGCCGGCGTTCCTGGTGAAGGTCGAGGGAGCGCTGGTCCCGGTCGCCGCCGACGGCTCGCTGCGCAGGGCCGTCCTGGACAACCGCCGGACGGCCGCCGCTCTTGCTGGCGACATTGCCCGCGCGATCTCGGCCGGTCGGCCGGCTCACGCCGTGGAAATCGAGAAGGCGGTCGGCCTGTTCGTCGACCACGCCATCGGCAAGATGGTCACGATCTGCCGCGCGATCCGCGTCGCACGGGGCACGCCGCTCTAACCTGTCGTCCTGAGCGCAGCGAAGGACCTTGCGGAACGACCAACTGACTCCTTGGCGGACGTGAGATCCTTCGCTTCGCTCAGGATGACAAGAGGCTACTCCCCAGCCTTACGCGCATCGTGGTTGCGCGCGAGCCATTCTCCCATCGCCTGTTCCATCGTCATGAAGACGGCGCCGCCCTCGATCAGGCGCTGGATCAGGCGCTCCAGCATCATCATGCGGTGGCCGCGGCCGATGACATGCGGATGGAACGTGTAGGTGAGGATGCCGAAGTCGGGTTGGACGCGGGTCATGTAGGTGAAGTCGTCGACGAAATTGTCGAGGACGTTCGTGGCGTTCATCAGGCCCTGCTGAACCGAGCCGTTGGGCAGGCGCATGTATTCGAAGTGCGGGAAATCGTCGAGCGACCAGCTGATCGGCATCTCGAGCAGGGGCGTCTCGCGGCCGCGCACGAACGGCTTCATCAGTTCGGCAACGTCGCCCTGGCGAGCGAAGTAACAGTCGTAGTCGTGGCCCATCATCGAGCTGTCGTACTGGATGCCATGCTTCAGCAGCAGCTCGATCGAATGAGGCGAGAGATCCCAGGCCGGCGAACGGTAGCCGCGCGCGGTGCGGCCGCTGATGCGCTTGATCGAGTCGTTGCCGCGGACGATCTCCTCCTCCTCCTCCTCGCGCGAGAGGGTGACGGGCAGGCGGTGGGTCCAGCCGTGATGGGCGAGTTCGTGGCCGGCCTCGACATAGGGCGTCACGGCCTGCGGCGAGCTGTCGATCGTGTGGCCGGGCGTGAAGAAGGTGCCCTTGATGCCATAGCGCTCCAGCAGGGCGACGAGCCTCGGGATGACCACGACGTCGTATTCGCCGCGCGAGATCGCCGTCGGCGAGGTCATGCCGCGGGCGATGAAACTCGAGAGATGGTCGTGGTCGAAGGTGAGGCAGACGATATGGCGCGGCATGGCGGCGGCTCCGGCAATGGGTTGGCCAAGACTAGGCCGGTTTGTCGCGCGCGCCCATCGCCCGATGCTATCCTGACCGCCCAGGGAGGTGAGTGATGGACGAAGCCGAACGCCTGCGTGAGATGATCGATGCGGCCCAGCGGATCGTGGCCTTCACCGGGGCAGGGATCTCGACGGAGTCCGGCATCCCTGATTTCCGGTCGCCGGGGGGAATCTGGACCCGATACAAGCCGATCTACTTCGACGACTTCATGGCCTCCGACGAGATGCGCCGAGAGTCTTGGCATCGCAAGTTCGCCACCGACGAGACCATGCTGAAGGCCGAGCCCAATGCCGGCCATCGCGCGCTCGCCAAGCTGGTGGAGCAGGGCCGCATGAGCGCCATCATCACCCAGAATATCGACGGGCTGCACCAGCGCTCGGGCGTGCCGGATTCGAAGGTCATCGAGCTGCACGGCAATACGACCTACGCCACGTGCCTGGACTGCGGACACCGCCACGAACTCGCGCCGATCCGGAGGGCTTTCCTGGAGAAGGGCACACTGCCGATCTGTGAAAAGTGCGAAGGGATCGTGAAGACGGCGACCATCTCCTTCGGTCAGGCGATGCCCGAGGTGCCCATGTTGCGGGCCCAGGAGGAGACGCTGGCCTGCGACCTGTTCATCGTCCTGGGCAGTTCCCTGGTCGTCTATCCGGCGGCCGGATTTCCGCAACTTGCCCGCCGCAATGGCGCCAGCTTCGTGATCGTAAATCGCGAGCCGACCGATCAGGACGCCGATGCCGATCTGGTCATTCACAAGGAGATCGGTTCGACATTGAGCCATGCGATCGGCGTGAACTGAACGGCGATCGTTGCAGCGTAGCGTCGGACGCTATTTAATCGCCGGAGAGCAAGGAGACTCCAATGCTGATCAATCGCAGGACTGCGCTGCTGGGTGGCCTGGGCGCCGCCGCAGGGGGCGCGATGCCTGCCGCGGCTCAGGACATCACCTTCTTCCGAATCGGCACCGGCGCTACCGCCGGCACCTATTTTCCGATCGGCGGCCTGATCGCCAACGCCATCTCCAACCCGCCGGGCTCGCGCGCCTGCGCCGACGGCGGATCATGCGGCGTGCCCGGTCTCGTTGCCACCTCGGTCGCCTCAAACGGTTCGGTCGCGAACGCCACCGCCATCGCCGCCGGCACCCTGCAGTCGGGCTTCGTTCAGTCGGACGTGGCGTACTGGGCCTACAATGGCACCGGCATCTACGAGGGGCGCCCCAAGGGCGAAGGCCTGCGCGCCATTGCCAGCCTCTATCCTGAGAGCTTCCAGCTGGTGGCCCGCAAGGGTTCGGGCATCAAGACGGTGACGGACCTCAAGGGCAAGCGGCTGTCGCTCGACGAACCCGGATCGGGAACCCTGGTCGACGCCCGGCTCATCCTGTCGGCCTATGGGCTCACCGAGAAGGATATGAAGGCGGAGTACCTGAAGACGCAGCAGGCCGCCGACAAGCTCAAGGACGGGACGCTGGACGCCTTCTTCAGCGTCAGCGGCTGGCCGAATGGCGCGATCTCCGAACTGGCGGCGACGACGGGGATCGACCTGGTACCCATCACTGGGCCGGAGGCGGAATCACTCCTGAAGAAGTACAGTTTCTTCGCGACCGACGAGATTCCGGACGACGCCTACAAGAACGTCTCAGGCGTCAAGACGGTCAGCGTCACCGCGATCTGGGCGACCTCGATCAAGCAGCCGGAGCCGCTGATCTATGCCGTGACGGCCGCACTCTGGAACGCCAATACCCGCAGGCTGCTGGATTCGGGCCACGCCAAGGGCAAGAGCATCAAGCTCGACACGGCCCTGCAGGGCATCGCGATCCCGCTGCATCCGGGCGCAGAGAAATTCTACAAGGAAAAGGGCCTGATCAAATAGGACCTCATCGAAGAAGGTCGGGCCGGGGGAGGCGTGAATGCGTTTGAAGGGCAAGACCTGTGTCGTCACGGCGGCAGGCCAGGGTATCGGGGCGGCCACGGCCCGCGCGTTTGCGCGCGAAGGCGCCAAGGTCTGGGCGACCGACGTCGATGCCGCAAAGCTCGAGGCGCTGAAGGGCGTCGAAGGCGTGACGACGCGCGAACTCGACGTGCTGGACAAGGCCGCCATCGGCCGGCTGGCGGCGGAAACGGGCGCGGTCGACGTGCTCTTCAACTGCGCGGGCTTCGTCCATCATGGCACGGTCCTGGAGGCCACGGACGAACAGTGGCAGTTCGCCTTCGACCTGAATGTCCGCAGCATGTTCTGGACGATCCAGGCCTTCCTGCCGGGGATGCTGGGCAAGGGCTCTGGCTCGATCGTCAACATGTCGTCGGCGGCCTCCTCGGTGAAAGGCGCGGCGCTGCGCTTCATCTACGGCACGACCAAGGCCGCCGTGATCGGCCTTACCAAGTCGGTGGCGGTCGACTACGTCTCCAAGGGCATCCGCTGCAACGCGATCTGCCCCGGCACGGTCCAGACCCCGTCGCTCGACGAGCGTATCTCATCCCTGGGGGGTGGCGCCGATGCCCGACAGTTCTTCCTGCAGCGCCAGCCGACCGGCCGGTTCGGCGCCGCCGAGGAGATCGCTGCTCTCGCGACCTACCTCGCCAGCGACGAATCGGCCTTCACCACCGGTACGGTCAACGTGATCGACGGCGGCTGGAGCGTCTGACGATGGGCGGGGCGGGGGACATTGCCGCCATCGCCGCACGGGCGCCGGTGATCCCGGTGCTGACCATCGAGACGCCCGAGACGGCGGTGCCGCTGGCCCGGGCCCTCGTCAAGGGCGGCCTGCCGGTGCTCGAGATCACGCTGCGCACGCAGGTGGCTCTCGAGGCCTTGCGGACGATCGTTGCCGAGGTACCGGACGCGATCGTGGGCGCAGGGACCGTGCTCAATCCGGCCCAGCTCGATCTGGTCCAGCGCGCGGGTGCGCGCTTTGCCGTGAGCCCAGGCTGTACCGAATCCCTCGCCCGGGCGGCACGGTCATCCGGCTTACCGTTCCTGCCGGGCGTGCAGACGGTCTCCGAAGCGATGGCCCTGGCGGAACTGGGGTTCGACGTCCTCAAGTTCTTTCCCGCCGATGCGGCCGGCGGTTTGACATGGATCAAGGCGATCGGTGCGCCCCTGGCGGATTTACGCTTCTGCCCCACCGGCGGAATCACGGCTGAGACGGCGCCGGCCTATCTCGCGCTCGCGAACGTGGCCTGCGTGGGCGGTTCGTGGGTCGCCCCGCGTGTCGCCGTGGCAACAGGTGACTGGCAAAGCGTCGAACGGCTGGCTGCCACGGCCTCGAAGCTCAAACGCCGCTAGCGAAAGGCCGGGAAAGGTGCTTCAAGAAATCTTCAAGGAGCAGCGGCTACCCCACATGAATAGGTTGTCGATCGCGGCGCTGGCGTTTTCGCTTGTGGTGAGCGGGGCAGCGCGAGCCGATTCCGTCCTCATCCTGAATTCCGAGGAAGCGTCCTACAGTATCCTCAGCCGCAGCACGCGCACCGAAGTCGCGCGCCTGCCGGTCGGGCGGGAGCCCCACCACCTCATCCTCTCCCCGGACGGCAAGGAAGTGCTGATCGGGTCGACGGCGACCAACGAGCTGCTCGCCCTCGACATCAAGACCGGCGAGCGCAAGCGGGTCGTAAAGGACATCCTGGATCCCTACCATCTGGGCTTCAGCCCCGACGGCAAATGGTTCGTCACGGCGGCCTACCGCCTCGACCATGTCGACATCTATCACGCCGACGGGTTTCGTCTCGCCGGCCGCATCTTCATCGACGGGCTGCCGAGCCACATCGCCTTCGATACCGAGTCCAAGACGGTTTACGTCACCTTGCAGCAGAGTGGGCGGCTGGCCGCCTTCGACCTGGCGACGCAGACGCTCAAGTGGAACGTGCCGGTCGGCAACGCGCCGGCGGGTGTCGTGATGCTGCCGGACGACAAGCGCCTGCTGGTGGCTTTGACCGGCGAGGACCGGATCGTGACGGTCGACCCGAAGGACGGTTCCGTCACAGGCAGCCTCCAGACCGGCAAGGGCGCCCATAATTTCTTCCCGAAGGGCGATGGCCGCCATTACTTCCTGAGCAATCGCGTCGAGGGCGTGGTCACGCTGATCGACACCAAGGACGAGCCCAAGGTCGTGGGCAGCGTCCGAATTCCGGGCGGGCCCGACTGCATGGACATCACGCCGGACGGGCGGGAACTCTGGGTGACGCAGCGTTTCCTGCGGAAGGTCGCCATCGTCGACATCGATACGATGAAGGTCGTCGGCAGCGTGCCCGTGGGCAAGTCCCCGCATGGCGTTTTCATGCTGAAGTCCACGGCGACCGTCACCGCCGGCATGCCGGTGCGCGCGGCGTCGACGGCGGGCGACCGCAAGTAGGCGCGCGATGCGCGACCTGATCGACATCTGGGTCGGCGTCCAGGCCTGGCTGTTCGAGACGCTCGTCAGCCCCGTGCTGTTCGATTTCGGCCTGATGGCCTGGTACGAGCCGGGCTATAGCGCGGTCGAGTTCGTGATGCTGGGCGTCGTCCAGATCGTGGTGATCGCGGTCGGCATGCGCTTTTTCGAGCGCCGGTGGCCACTTGAGAAGGCTGGGACCGACGACGACCTCATCATGGTCGACCGCATCTACACGGTGCTGAACAAGCTGGGCATCATACCGCTCGCCATCTTCATCCTGACCTATCCGCTGGTTCAGGAGATCGAGCTGGGGGTGCGGAGTTGGGGCTACATGCCGCCGCGGCTGGAGCGTCTGCTGCCGTGGATCGGCGACAACGCCCTGGTCTCGTTCCTCGTCTACTTCGTGCTCTACGACTTCGCCGCCTACTGGCTGCACCGGGGGCAGCATGCCTTCGGGTGGTGGTGGGCGCTGCACAGCCTGCATCACAGCCAGCGCCGCATGACGGTGTGGACGGACGACCGCAATCACGTGATCGACGACCTGATCATCACCCTGGCGCTGGTCCTGTTCTCCCAGTTCGTCGGCGTGCAGCCGGGCGAGTATGTCACCATCCTCATGGTGGGCCGCCTGATCGAGAGCTGGTCACATGCCAACGTCGACATGTCGTTCGGCTGGCTGGGCGAGCGGCTGCTGGTGGGCCCGCGCTTCCATCGCCTGCATCACGCCCTGTCGACACCGGCCGAGCGTCACATCCAGGACCACAACTTTGCCCCGGTCTTTCCGATCTGGGACATCCTGTTCGGGACGGCGATCTATGACGCCAGGATCCGGCCGACCGGGGTCGACGATGCCGCTGTCGATGCCGACAATGGTCGCGGCTGGATCGTCCAGCAGGCGACCGTGTTCGGCCGCTTCGTGCGAGCCTTGATGCCGAGGTTCAGGCGGCGCGCTTCAGCACGCTAAGCACGTCCGCCGCGCGCGGCATGGGCGTCACCGCGCCGTAGCCGGTGGTCGAAAGCGCCGCCGCGACATTGGCATAACGTGCCGCCGTTTCCGCATCGTCGCCGGCCAGCAGGCGGGTGAGGAAAGCCCCATCGAACGTGTCGCCGGCGCCGGTCGCATCCACGGGCTCGACCTTGTGCGGGGCGATGCGGGTTTTCCGTTGTTGCGTGGCGATCAGCGATCCCTCGGCGCCCATCTTGAGCGCGACCAGTGGCGCGCCGAGACCGAGATAGTAGTCGGCAATCGCTTCGGGCTCGTTCAGGCCCGTGAGCTGCTGGGAATCGTCGAGGCTGGGCAGGGCGATGTCGCAGCGCGCGATGGTGGCGTCGATGACCTTGCGCGCGACGTCGAGCTCCCAGAGCCGCAGGCGCAGATTGGTGTCGTAGGAGACCTTCACGCCGGCCTTGCGCGCGACGTCGATGGCCGCATGGCAGGTCTCGCGGGCGCTGTCGCTGATCGCCTGGCCGATCGCCGAGAGATGGAACACCTTTGCGCCCGCGATGTAGTCGGCGGCGAGCGTGCCGGGCGTCATCAGGGAGGCCGCCGAGTTCTTGCGCAGGTAGTCGAACTTGTGACCCGCCGCGGAGTGGGTGACGAAGCTGACGCCGGTCGGCGCCGTGGGATGCCGCGTGACCCTCGACGCGTCGACGCCCTCGCTCTTCCAGAGTTCGAGGAAGGCATCGCCCATCCAGTCCTGGCCGACACCCGTCAGGTAACCGGTCGAGGCGCCCTGGCGGGCTGCCGCGATTGCCACGTTCTGGGAATCGCCGCCGAAGCCCTGCAGCCAAGTGCGACCGTCGCCTTCCTTCGGGCGGTTGAATTCGATCAGGGGTTCGCCGAGGCAAACGATGTCCGGGGAGCTGGTCATGACCGAAAGTCCCACGGCATCGGCCGGACCTCAAGCGAGGCGCTGGACTTCCGGCAAAGCTTCTCTCAGGGTTGCGGCAACAAATCTGGAGGAAATGGATGGCCAGCAAGAAGAGCGGGAACGGCGGCAAACGCGCCCTGCGCAGCCGCGAGTGGTTCGACGCAAAGGGCGACCCGACGATGGCCGCCCTCTACCTCGAGCGCTACATGAACTTCGGCCTCACCCTGGCGGAGCTGCGCAGTGGCCGGCCGATCATCGGCATCGCCCAGACGGGTAGCGACCTCTCTCCCTGCAACCGGCATCATCTCGACTTGGCCACGCGCGTGCGCGACGGCATTCGCGACGCCGGCGGCATTCCCATCGAATTTCCGGTCCATCCGATCCAGGAGACCGGCAAGCGTCCGACGGCGGCGCTGGACCGCAACCTCGCCTATCTCAGCCTCGTCGAATGCCTGTACGGCTATTTCTTCGATGGCGTCGTCCTCACGACCGGATGCGACAAGACCACACCCGCGATGATCATGGGCGCCGCCACCGTCGACATTCCGGCCATCGTCCTGTCGGGCGGACCGATGCTGGACGGGCATTTCGCCGGCGGCCTCGCAGGCTCCGGCACCATCGTCTGGTACGCGCGTCAGGAACTGGCGGCCGGCCGCATCGACATGGAGCAATTCATCGAGATGGTGGCGTCGAGCGCCCCCAGCGTCGGCCATTGCAACACGATGGGCACCGCGCTTTCGATGAACAGCATGGCCGAGGCGCTCGGCATGTCGCTGCCCGGCTGCGCCGCCATTCCCGGTCCCTACAAGGAGCGCGGGCAGATGGCCTACGAGACCGGCAAGCGCATCGTCGACATGGTGTGGGAGGACCTGAAACCCTCCGATATCCTGACGCGCAAGGCCTTCGAGAACGCCATTGTGGCCGCGAGTGCGCTTGGCGCCTCGACCAACTGCCCGCCGCACGTGAACGCGATTGCACGCCACATCGGCGTGAAGCTCGAGAACAAGGATTGGGACAAGATCGGCTACGACATCCCGCTGCTGGTGAACTGCATGCCGGCCGGCAAGTATCTCGGCGAGGCCTTCCATCGCGCGGGCGGGGTGCCGACCGTGATGAAGGAGCTTCTGGATCGCAAGAAGATCCATGGCGATGCGCTCACGGTCTCGGGCAAGACCATGGCGCAGAACCTGCGTCACGCGATCAAGGCCGATGGCGAGGTGATCAAGACCTACGACAAGCCGATGCTGGATCAGGCGGGCTTCGCCGTGCTCGGCGGAAACCTCTTCGACTCGGCCATCATGAAGACCTCGGTGATCTCGCAGGAGTTCCGGGAGAAGTATCTCGAGCGCAAGGGCGACCGGGACGCCTTCGAAGGCACGGCCATCGTGTTCGAGGGGCCGGAGGACTATCACCACCGCATCAACGATCCAAAGTTGCCGATCGATGAGAACAGCATCCTGGTCATCCGCAATGCCGGACCGGTCGGCTATCCGGGCGCTGCCGAGGTGGTGAACATGCTGCCGCCCGACCGGCTGGTGAAGGGCGGCGTGCTTCTGCTGCCCTGCATCGGCGACGGTCGCCAGAGCGGCACCTCGGCCAGCCCGTCGATCCTCAATGCCTCGCCGGAAGCCGCCGTCGGCGGCGGGCTCGCGCTGCTCAGGACCGGCGACAAGGTCCGGGTCGATATCGGCAAGCGCACCGCCAACATCCTGATCACGGGCAGGGAACTGGCGAAGCGGAAAAAGGCCTGGAAGCCGAATGTGGTCCCCAGCCAGACACCGTGGCAGGAATTGCAGCGCAAGTTCGTAGGTCAGTTGGCGAGCGGCGCCTGCCTCGACTTTGCGGTGAACTATCAGAAGATTGCCAAGACCAAGGGAGTGCCTCGGCACTCCCACTAGTCCAGCGTGTGCCTCAACGGAAGAGGCGCTGCTCGACCGAGACCGGGAGATCGGCCCGGTTGATCAGGATGATCGCCCACGGCGAGGTCGGCTGTCCGGCGGGACGTGCGGCCGGCGGCGGCGGAGCAACGGCGGCGGAACCGGGCGGCGCGAAGCCGGCCGCCCCGGGGGCGAAACCCGTGGCACCCTGCGGCAAGGCGGACGCCGGCGGCGCAGTGGCGACAGGGCGGGGGCCTGCGCTGCGTTGCGCCATCATCATCTCGGCAGGCATGCGCTCTTCGAAGACGACGACGATGCGATCCCGGCGGCGAGCCGTCGAGAGGACGTTGACGGCGTATCCTTCGCCGCCGCGGCGACCGAGGAAGATCCCGACGGCATTCATCCGTCCCGCTTCGAACATGTCGGGGGCGGGGGAGCCCACTCGGCTCCAGAGACTCCGCCATTCGGCCAGGGTCGTGGCGACCACATGCTCGGGCTGTCGGGTGGCGGCGGTCGAACCTTGCCAGTGCCGCGCCTCCACGCTCTGCGCGAAGACGGGAGGTACCATCAACAGGCCGGTCACGGCAGTGCCCATCAGCAGCAGCTGCCGGCGGGGCAAATGCTCGATGAGGGGGGCGACCGGCTTGTTAGTGGACTGCACGATTGGTCTCTCGGGGACCCGGTGATTGCTTGTTTTTGGTAGCCTCAAAACACCATGACACTTTGGCTCAATTGAGGCCGGAGACCCAATAGGGACGGCCACTTTAGCCCCTCGGCCGCGCGCTCCGTCTCATTCGTGCGAGCATGTTGCACGAAAGCCACAGGTCGGCATGGGGCACGCATCTAGCCGCCGTTAGCTGCGCTTGGCCTTGTCGGCGGCATTGGTCGACTGGATCTGTTCGCGAATGCGAACCCAGTCCTCTTCGCTGTACGACATCATGTTGGAGAAGGTGCCGTTGCCCATAATGCCCATGGCGCCGTCGATCGCGATGACCTCGCCGTTGATGTACTCGACCTCCTCGCTCATCAGGAAGGCCGCCATGTTGGCGAGTTCGCTGGGGCGACCGACACGCCCCATTGGATTGCGCGTGTTGTAGCGCGAGTCGTTGCCTTCCTGGAGCGGGTTGAGCCGGGCCCATGCGCCTTCGGTCGGGAAGGGGCCGGGCGCGATCGCGTTGAGGCGGATGCCGTGGCGCGCCCATTCGACGGCGAGGCTCTGGGTCATGACGGCGACGCCGGCCTTGGACATGGCGGAAGGCACGACGAACGGGCTGCCGGTCCACACCCAGGTCGTGAGGATACTGAGGACACTCGCCTTGCGCTTCTCGGCGATCCAGCGCTTGCCGCAGGCATTGGTCATGTAGAACGTGCCATGGAGCACGATGTTGGCGATCGCGTCGAAGGCGCGCGGACTGAGGTCCTTCGTCTGTGAAATGAAGTTGCCGGCGGCGTTGTTCACCAGTCCGTCGAGCGGTCCGGTCGCCCAGATGGTTTCGATCATCTCCTCGACGGCACTGGCGACGCGAATGTCGACCGCGTGGAAGTCGACCCGGCGGCCGGGATGCTTCTCCATGACCTGACGGGCGGTTTCTTCGAGGACGCTGCCACGGCGTCCGCAGATCACACAGTCTGCACCAAGCTCGACGAACTTCTCCATCATCATCCGGCCGAGACCGGTGCCGCCGCCGGTGACGAGGAAACGCTTGCCCTTGAACAGATCGGCCTTGAACATTTTTCGGTCCTCCCAGTAACGCTTCAGGCGATTCGTCTAGCGTGAGGTTGTAATCCTCGACAAGGACTGTTGCTTCCCACGCGCAGGATGTTTACGATTTATGCATAACAACATGGGATCGTTGAATGACGACCCTTCAGGGAGAGACGAGCGGGGACGTCGGTACGGTTGAGCTGCGTGGTAAGGTAAAGTGGTTCAACGCTGTCAAAGGGTACGGATTTCTTGCCCTGGACATCGATAATAGCGACGCGTTCCTGCATGTAACGACACTGCGACAGGCTGGGCATGAGGATATCAAGCCCGGTGCAACCGTAATTTGCGCAGGTGTCCAGGGCCCGAAAGGGTGGCAGGTCATGAAGGTGATCGGCGTCGACGATTCGACGGCCATTGCCAAGACGACCAGACCGTCGCCGGTTCCCGACGGGATCGCGATGAGCGATTACATCAGTGCCCTCGTGAAATGGTACAACAACGAGCGGGGTTACGGCTTCGTCACGCGCGAGACAGCGGAAGGCGACATCTTCGTGCACGCCGCGGTACTGCGGCGGCACGGGCTGGATTCGCTGGCGCCGGGCCAGAAGGTGATGATCCGGATCGCCGAAGGCCAGAAGGGCCTGCAGGTCGTCGAGATCCGCGGCGTTTGAGGGCGCCCTCTACTTGATCTCGCGCAGATAGCTGTCGAGCGGCGGTGCCTGCTTGATCAATCCGCGCTTCACAAGGAACTCCGCGAAGGTCGCGTAGCGCGCACGGTCGAGCGCGGCCGGATCGGCAGCGAGCAGCGGGACCGTATCCCTCCAGGCCAGGCGGTTGAGCTCGTTGTCGAGGTCCTTGCCGTATTTGGAGAAGCTCGCCCAGGCTTCGGCCGGATTCGCGGTCAGCCAGGCGGTGGCTTCGGCAAGGGCGGCCAGCAGCTTCTTCGTACGGGCGGCGTCGACCGTCTCGCGCTTGGCCAGGATGACGAGCTCGTCGTAGGTCGGCACGCCATGCTTCTCGACCAGCCAGATCCGGCCCTTCGCCTTGTTCAGCTCGAGGTCGTTGAGTTCGAAGTTGCGGAAGGCGCCGATCACGCCGTCGACCTGCTTGCTCATGAGCGCCGTGGTGAGCGCGAAGTTCACGTTCACGAGGGTCACGTCTTTCAGCGTAAGGCCGGCGCTCTCCAGCATTGCCCCCAGCACGGCCTCCTCGAAGCCCGAGACGGAGAAGCCGATCCTGCGGCCCTTGAAGTCGGCGATGGTCTTCACGGGCGAGTCTTCCAGCGCCACCAGTGAATTCAGGGGCTGTGCCACCAGCACGCCGACCCGCACCAGCGGCAGGCCTTCGGCGGCCAGCATCTGCAGGGTCGGCTGGTAGGACAGCGCATAGTCGGCCTGGCCGGCCGCGACCAGCTTGGGCGGCGCATTGGGATCGGCCGGCGCGATCAGCTCCACGTCCAGGCCCTGCTTTTCGAACAGGCCGCGCTGCTTGGCGATGACCAGCGCCGCGTGGTCGGGGTTCACGAACCAGTCGAGCAGGATGCGCACCTTGTCCTGCGCGGCTGCGGGAAGGGCCAGGCAACTGAGGGCCAGCACGGCGATCAGACGGGTCATCATTTGCATATCAGTCTCCTTGAGGGGGGTGCCAGGGCACGAGGCGCCGCGCGAGCCGGTCTGCCGCGGTGTAGAGCGCGAGCCCGAGCAGGCAGAGGATAGTGAGGGCCGCGAAGGCGAGAGGCGTCTGCCCGCGGGCCAGCGACTGGGTCATCAGGAAGCCGAGCCCGGCACTGGCGCCGACCCATTCGCCGATCACCGCCCCGATCGGGGCCACGGCCGCGGCGATGCGCACGCCCGACGCGAAGGCGGGCAGGGCGGCCGGCAACCTGATCTGGAGCAGTACGGCGCGCGGCGGCGCATTCATCGTGTGGGCAAGTTCGAGCCAGCCCGGATCGGTCCGGCGCAGCCCGTCATAGAGGCTGCTCACCACGGGGAAGAAGATGATCAGCGCCGCCATCGCGACCTTGGAGGCCATGCCGTAGCCCAGCCACAGCACCAGGAGGGGAGCGATCGCGATCACAGGGATGGCTTGCGAGACGATCACCAGCGGCAACGCCCACCGGCGCCAGGCGGCCGACGCCGCGAAGATCACCGCAAGGGCCGCGCCAAGTAGAAGCCCTAGTGCAAGCCCCAGGACCATTTCGCTGGCCGTCCACGCGGCCTGTTCGACGAGGAGGTCGAACCGTTGGACCAGCACCACGGCGACGCGCGAGGGCGGTGGCAGGATGTACGGCGGCAGGCCGGTCAGCCACACGAGCGCTTCCCAGGCGGCGATCAGGCCCAGTGCGGTTATGAGGGGCCTCACGCTCCGCTCCGCAGTTCGCCGATCAGACGCGCCTGGAGCGCGAGAAGCGCGGCGTCGCCGGGATCGCGCGGCACGGCACCGGGTGGGGCGATGACCGGGCCCGCGACGAACGGCGTGCCCGACAGGACACGGATCTCATGGCCCAGTCGCAACGCCTCCAGCGGGTCGTGCGTGACCATCACGACCGTCCTGCCTTTTAGCAGGCGCGCCGCCAGGTCCTGAAGGTCCAGCCGCGTGACCGCGTCGAGATGGCCGAACGGCTCGTCCATCAGGACGATCTGCCGGTCCTCGCAGAGCGTGCGTGCCAGCGCCGCCCGCTGCCGCATGCCACCCGAAAGGGCTTGCGGCAGATCCTGCATCCGGTCGCCGAGTCCCACTTCCGCGAGCAGTGAACGCGCCCGCGGTTCGGCCGCCCGGCGCGCCGCCGCGTCACGGCGCAGTCGATACCCCAGCAGGACATTCTCGAGCACGCTGAGCCACGGCAGCAGCAGGTCGCGCTGCGCCATGTAGGCGACGGGTCCGGCGGGTTTGGTGCGGGGCAGCAGGCCCGCGAGGTGGCGCAGGAGGGACGTCTTGCCGACGCCGCTGCGGCCCAGCAGGCAGGTCGTGCGGCCACCGGGGAACTCGAGGGACAGGTTGTCGGCCACGACATGGCCGTCGAGGACGATATGTGCCGAACGCACAGAAAGAGCAGGCGAAGACGTCAACGAAGCCACCAGTCCCTACGCCGGCATTAACCGGATCAGGTTCGGGGTCGTCCTTCCGGACCTCTCAGCCGCCAGGCGGCTCCCCCCGATGAGCGGCGGCCACTATGGTTACGTGACCCTGTTCACGCAAGCGCCATCGGTTTGACGAAATCGCTGTCCACGCTCTATCCATGGCTATGGTTCAAGCACTCTCCAAGCCGCCGCTCGGCCGGCGCCTCTTCCTCGCAGCGCCTCTCGTCCTGGCCGGCGGAGCCGCGTGGGCGCAGCAGGGCGCCAACGACTTCAACTTCACGCGCTCGTCGCTGATGGTGGTGTCCGGCGGCCGCGAGATCAAGTTCGACGTCGAGCTGGCGTTGAACGATACCCAGCGGGCTCGCGGGCTGATGTTCCGCGAGAAGCTCGGGCCGTACGAAGGCATGCTGTTCGATTTCTACAAGGACGCGCCGGTCAGCTTCTGGATGAAGAACACGCTGATCCCGCTCGACATGGTGTTCATCGCCGGCGACGGCACGATCAAGTCGGTCCACGCCAATGCGGTGCCGCACTCGACCGAGACGATTCCCAGCCAGTTCCCGGTGCGGGCCGTCCTCGAGATAAACGGCGGCAGCGCCAAGCTTTTGGGCATCAAGCCCGGCGACAAGGTGCTTCACCCGATCTTCGGCAACGCCTAGCGCTTCAAGGGCCTAGCGCTTGAGCGCGCAGGTCATGCCGTCGCCGACGGCGAAGAGGGCGAGGTCGATCCGCCGATCGTCCTTCAGCCTGGCATTGAGTGCGCGCAGCGCTTGCGTGTCGCGGTCGACCTCCGTTGGATCGGCGACCGAGCCACCCCACAGGACGTTGTCGATCAGAACGAGCCCGCCCGGCCGCACGAGCTTCAGGCAGCGCTCGTAGTAGGCGTCGTAGTCGTCCTTGTTGGCGTCGATGAAGGCGAGATCGAGTTGGCCGGTGAGGCCCTGTGCCAGTAGCCAGTCGAGCGTGCCCAGCGCCGGCCCGATCGTGAGCTCGATGCGGCCTTCGACGCCGGCTTCCTTCCAGTAGCGGCGCGCGACCTTCGTATAGTCGGGGCTGACGTCGCAGCACCAGAGCTTGCCGTCTTCCGGCAGCGCGGCGGCGATGCACAGGGAGGAATAGCCGGTGAAGGTCCCGACCTCGACGGCGCGTCGCGCCCCGATGGCGCGGGCCAGCAGTTCGATCTGCTGGCCCTGATGGGCGGAGATCTGCATGCCCGCGCGGGGCAGAGTCGCTGTTTCCTCACGGAGGCGGCGGCGCAAAGGCGGTTCGCGCAGCCAGTTGGCGTCGACATACTCGCTGAGCGCGCCGTCGATTTTCGGCCAGCTCTTCATCGTCTCTCCTGTTGGCTCATACCGCCTGCCTCGCTAGGGTCGCGTCCCTGAAATGGCGGGTTGGGGAGTGGGTATGTCGGATATCGAGATCGCGCGGCGTGCAATCAAGAAGCCAATGAATGAAGTCGCAGGCCGCCTCGGCATCCCGGAAGAGGCGCTGGAGCCCTATGGTCGCGACAAGGCGAAGCTCGATGGCGACTATGTGAAGTCGCTCGCCGGCCGCACGCCGGGGCACCTGATCCTTGTCACCGCGATCAATCCCACTAAGGCGGGCGAGGGCAAGACCACGACCACGATCGGCTTGGGCGATGCGCTCAGCCGTCTCGGCAAGAAGACGGCGATCGCGCTGCGCGAGCCGAGCCTCGGCCCGTGCTTCGGACAGAAGGGCGGTGCCACCGGCGGCGGCCAGGCGCAGATCGTGCCGATGGCCGACATCAACCTGCATTTCACCGGCGACTTCCACGCGATCACGACGGCGCACAATCTGCTGGCCGCCATGCTCGACAATCACATCTACTGGGGCAATGCACTGGGCATCGACGCCCGGCGCGTGTTCTGGCCGCGCGTGCTCGACATGAACGACCGTGCGCTCCGCGACATGGTCGCGAGCCTGGGAGGTGTCGCCAACGGCTTTCCGCGGCAGACGCGCTTCGACATCACGACCGCGTCGGAGGTCATGGCCATCCTCTGCCTCGCCGCCGATCTCGAGGATCTCGAGCAACGTCTGGCGCGGATCGTCGTGGCCGAGACGCGCGAGGGCAAGCCGGTGACGGCTGGCGATCTCAAGGCGGCCGGCGCGATGGCGGCGGTGCTGAAGGACGCCGCCAAGCCGAACCTTGTGCAGACGCTCGAGAACAATCCCGTGCTGATCCACGGCGGCCCGTTCGCCAACATCGCGCACGGCTGCAACTCTGTGATCGCCACCCGCGCCGCCCTGGCGCTGGGCGATTATGTGGTCACGGAAGCGGGTTTCGGCGCCGACCTGGGTGCGGAGAAGTTTCTGGATATCAAGTGCCGGCAGGCCGGGTTGAAGCCCGAGCTTGCCGTCGTCGTCGCCACCGTGCGGGCGCTCAAACTCCATGGCGGTGGTGATGAGAAAGCACTGGAGAAGGAAGATGTCGGCGCGGTCGAGCGCGGCCTGCCCAACCTGCTGCGCCATGTGGAGAATCTGCGCAAATTCGGTTTGCCGGTCCTGGTGGGCATCAATCGCTTCCTGACCGATACGCCGGCCGAACTGGAACTGATCGAAGCCAAGTGTGCGGCAGCCGGCGCCAGGGCCTATCTCTGCGAGCACTGGGCCAAGGGCGGTGCGGGCGCGGAAGCGCTGGCGCGGGCGGCGGTCGCGACCATCGACGAGGGCAAGGCGGCCTTCAAGCCGCTCTATGCCGACGACCTGCCGCTCGCACAGAAGATCGAGACCATCGCCCGCGAGATCTATCGCGCCTCAGGCGTGGCCATCGCCGGGCCGGCGCAGCGGCGTCTGAAGGCACTGGAGGCGGCGGGCTACGGCAAGTTGCCGGTCTGCATCGCCAAGACACAGTACAGCTTCGCCGCCGATCCAGAGCTGCGCGGCGCCCCGACGGGCCACACGCTGCCGATCCGAGAGGTGCGCCTGTCGGCCGGTGCCGGCTTCGTCGTGGCAATGGCCGGTGAGATCATGAGCATGCCAGGCCTGCCGCGTGTGCCGGCGGCGGAGAATATCCGGCTGACGGCGGATGGCCAGGTGGACGGGATCTTCTGAACCATGCGCACCTATTCGTTTGTCACCGTCGACGTGTTCACGACCACCCGGTTTGGCGGCAATCCGCTTGCGGTCTTTCCCGATGCGCGTGGGATGAGCGACGCGGAGATGCAGTCGCTGGCTGCCGAATTCAACCTCAGCGAGACGACTTTCGTACTTCCGCCGGACGATCCCGCGCACACGGCGCGGGTCCGCATCTTCACGCGCACGCGCGAGATGCCGTTCGCCGGCCATCCCAATGTCGGCACGGCCTATGTGCTGGCGCAGCAGGGCAGGGACCGGAACGGCAAGCTTCTGTTCGAGGAACTGGCCGGCCTCGTCGAGATCGACGTCGAGCGCGATGCGTCAGGGGCGCCGATCGGTGCGACCATCGCGGCCCCGCAGCCGCTCTCGCTGGGCCCGGAGCTGCCGGTCGAGACCATCGCCGCCTGCGCGTCGCTGACGCCTGCGGACATTCGCGCCGGCGCCCACAAGCCGGTCGGCGCGTCGCTCGGCAATCCGTTCGTCATCGCCGAAGTCGAGCCATCGGCGCTTACGCGCGCGACACCGGATTTCCCGTCATTCCGCCAGACCGTGGAACAGACGCCCGCCCTGAACGGCCGCCTCGGATTGTATCTCTATGCCCATGCCGGGCAGAGGAGTGTTCAGGCTCGCATGTTCGCCCCCCTGGGCGGCACGATCGAAGACCCCGCCACCGGCAGTGCCGCGGGGCCGCTCGGCGCGCTGCTTCTGTCGCTGTCCGATGCGCCCGAGCTCCGTCTCGACATCCATCAGGGCGTCGCCATGGGAAGGCCAAGCCTGTTGCGTGTGGTGGCGCGGCGTGGCGCCGACGGTATTCGGGCCACCATTGCCGGCCAGTGCGTGCCGGTGCTGCGCGGCGAGGCCCAGCTCTAGATCAGTGCGGTCGAAAGGCGTGCTGCTTCAGGTCGGCTAGCGAGACGACGTGCAGGGTGACCGCATGCGTCGCCTCGAGCACGACCTGCGGGGCCACCTTGGCGTCGAAAGCCTCCTTCCAGCGGCTGGCGCAGAGGCACCAGCGGTCGCCGGGCTTCAGGCCAGGGAAGCCATATTGTGGCATCGGCGTGCTGAGATCGTTGCCCCGCGACCTGGAAAACAGCAGAAAATCGGCGGTCAGGACGACGCAAACCGTGTGCAGGCCGATATCCTCGGCGCCCGTATTGCAACAGCCGTCACGATAAAAGCCGGTGACGGGCTGGGTGGAGCAGGGCTCGAGCACGCCGCCCAGTACGTTTATGGACGGGGCGCGTCGGCCGTGGCGGCCTTCCTCGGGCGTCTGATCGAACATGGACCTATCGTAGCACCTGGAAATTGAGCTTTCGAGGCGGCGGGGCCGCTGGTAGAAACCCTCGCGTCAAAGAGGTGTATCGGCGGGGCGTAGCGCAGTCTGGTAGCGCGTCTGCCTTGGGCGCAGAAGGTCGTCGGTTCGAATCCGGCCGCCCCGACCACGCCTGAAAACGGAGTAGCGGGATCCATGCAGGTTCGCATCTTCAAGCCGGCCAAGACGGCCATGCAGTCCGGAACGGGCAATACTCACGAGTGGGTGCTCGAACCGGAGCCGTCGCGCAAGGAGATCGACCCGCTGATGGGTTGGACGAGCTCCCGCAATACGATGCAGCAAGTCCGCCTGTTCTTCCCGACGCTCGAGGAAGCCAAGGCCCATGCCGAGAAGAACGGCTGGCAATATACGGTCGAGGAGCCGCACAGCCGGCCGGTCCGGGCCAAGGCCTACGCCGACAATTTCGCCTACAACCGCGTCGGTCGCTGGACGCACTGAACGCGGCAGCTGGGGCACTTCTTGGCGGCGGCGAGCCGGATTGCATTTGTTTGGCCTGAGGATATAAGAATGCGAACCATTCGCAGGCATTCTTCGTGTCCCCCTCAGATCCTTCTCTCGGCCTCTACGTCGCGCATCGGGACGATCTCGTGGAGTATGCGAGCCGGCTCCTGAACCAAGACCGCTCGAAGGCCGAGGACGTCGTCCAGGAAGCCTGGATTCGGCTGTCGGCCCGCCACGGGCAGGGCGCCGAAATCGTAAATCCGCTGCACTACATGTACTCGATCGTGCGCAATCTCGCGTTCGACATTCTGAACCGCGCGACCCGCGAAACGGTCGCCGATACCGCGCTGGCGCCCTACGACACCATCCCGCACGAGGCCCCCTCCGCCGAGGAGGTCGTCATCCATCGCGACAGGCTGCGCCTTCTCGCCGAGGCGATCGCGGAACTGCCGGAGCGCACGCAGGTCGCCTTCCGCATGTATCGCCTGGAAGACAAGACCCTTCAGCAGATCGCCGATCACCTCGGCATTTCCGTCGCCCGCACTTTCCAGCTCGTTCGCGACGCCGGCGCCCACGCAACGCGACGGCTGATCGGTCAGCGCGACGATCGTGAGGGGCAAAAATAAACTGGATCGCGCTATTCAAAATGGTGCATCGGATTCGCTCTATAGGATGGGACCTCGTTGCAGGGGGAACCGCAGCGGGGATGGAAAGTTTCGTGGGCGCTTCCACAAGAGAGCAGGGCGACGAGATCGAACGGGCGATGGAGTGGCTGCTCCGCCGGGAGACCGAGCCCGGCAACGCGAGTCTCGAAGGCGATTTCCAACGCTGGCTCGCGCAGTCGGAAGCCAACCGCACCGCCTATGCGTCCGTCCTGTCCACATGGGCCGAGCTCGGGAAGCTGCCGACCGCGTCGCCAGCCGGTGAGCAGACGGCAGGCCGTGTCGTTCCGTTGCCAGTGCGGAAGCCGCACAGGGCCCGCTGGTTCGCCGCCGCCGCCGTTGCGGCCGCCTGCATGCTGTTCGTTGCCTTCCCGATGCTCCAGAAGCACCTGATGGCCGACTATACGACCGGCGTCGCGGAACTGCGGGAAGTGGTCCTGCCGGACGGCAGCGTCGTGGACCTCGATGCCGGGAGCGCGATTGCCGTCGACTACGGGGAAGGCGATCGGCGGGTCACACTTCTCACCGGTCGGGCCTTCTTCCGGGTCACACGCGATACGCAGCGCCCGTTCTCGGTTCTGGCGGGAGATGTCTCCGTCGTCGTCACCGGCACGTCCTTCGAGGTGGGCAAGACCGAGAGCACCGTCGATGTTGCGGTCCAGTCGGGAAGCGTGGAGGTACTGCGCAACGGAAGGCGGCTGAGCGACGCGCTCGCAATGGGTGATCGGTTGGTGGTGGGCCGAAACGACAAATCGGTACGCCCTGAACGGACGGCCCCCGAGTCGATCGCCTCGTGGCGCTCGCGCCGCCTCGTGGTCGTCGACAGTTCGTTCGGCGACATCGTCGAGACGCTGGGTCGTCATCTGCCGGGCGCTCTCGTCGTCGCCGACCGTTCGCTGAACCGGCAGGCGATCACCGGTGTCTTCGACCTCACGCAGCCGGTCGACGCGCTGCGAACGCTGGCCGCGTCGCAGAACGCAACGGTCACCGAAGTCACTCCGTATCTTCTCATCGTCTCGCGACGCTGATCGGCTCAGGTCTTTTTTTCGCCATACCCCTACAAATCGGGCCAGCCCGCTCAGTCATGGATTCGAGGGCGCGATCGATTGCGATCCGCACACGCAACATTCCGTGACCCGCCGGCAACGGACTCTGGGGGAGAGAACTCTCGTGTCATTCAAGCGCTCGACGGCGCAGGCCGCGCACGGTCTTGCGGCGGCCGTCGTCGCCGCGGGCTCGCTCGCGGCCTTCCAGGTGCCGGCCCTGGCCCAATCCACGCGCATCATGGAGCAGGCGCAAGCTGCGCCCGCCAGGACCTTCGACATCCCCGCGCAGCCGCTGGCCCAGGCGCTGACGACGCTCGGGCAGCAGGCCGGGCTGCAGTTCGCGGTGACCGCCTCCGTCGTCGCCGGCAAGACCAGCACGCCTGTGGCGGGTGCCATGACGGCCGAGCAGGCACTGCGGCTCATGCTCGCCGGCACCGGCATCAGCTACCGCTTCACCTCGCCCACGTCGGTAACCATCACGGGCGCACCGGAGGCGAGCGGCGCGCTGGTGCTCGATCCCGTTCAGGTTCAGGGCGCCTTGACGGTGCCGCCGCAGGCGATGATCGACAACGCGCCGCCGGCCTATGCCGGCGGACAGGTCGCGACCGGCGGCCAGCTCGGGCTACTGGGCAATCGGGCTGTGATGGACACGCCGTTCAACCAAAGCAACTACACGGCGAAGAAGGCGCAGGACCAGCAGGCCAAGACGGTCCGCGATGTATTGATCGACGACCCGTCGGTTCGAATCACCCGCGGCGACAGCAGCCCCGGCACCGATCAGGTAAAGATCCGCGGCTTTCCCGTCGACAATTCCGACACCTCGTATGGCGGCCTCTATGGCATGCTGCCCAACTCGTCGATCATGGCGGAGATGGCCGAGCGGGTCGAAGTGCTGAAGGGGCCGAGCGCGCTGCTCAACGGCATCCCGCCCTTCGGCTCGATCGGCGGCAACATCAACGTCGTCCCCAAGCGCGCGCCCGACGAGGATCTGAACCAGTCGACGGCAAGCTACATTTCCGGCAGCCAGTTCGGCGGGCACATCGATTTCGGGCGCCGGTTCGGCGCGGACAAGGAATTCGGCGTGCGCTTCAACGGCGTGTTCAGGGGCGGCCAGACGGACGTCCAATACAACGCGGATGAGAGGGCGCTCGCGGTCCTCGGCTTCGACCTTCGCGGCGAGCGTGTGCGCCTGTCCGCAGATCTGGGCTATCAGAACCAGTACATCTCTGGGATCACGCCCTATCTGACCTTGGCACCGGGCGTAGAGCTTCCCTATGCGCCGAACGTCCGTACCAATCCGACCGCGCAGCCCTGGGGCTTCCAGGGCCGCAAGGACGCGTTCGGCGTGCTGCGGCTCGAGATGGACATCACCGACAATGTCACGCTCTACGCCTCGGCCGGCGCGCATGACTATCGCATGGGCGGCCTCTACTCGGCGGCGACGACCATCACCAATTTCAATGGTGCAGGCTCGGCCCTGGCGCCCCTCAATTTCAGCCAGTACACGACGAGCCTGACCGCCCAGGGTGGCCTGCGCGCCTTGTTCAACACCGCGGATGTCAATCACGAGCTCGCGCTCACCGCCTCGACCCTGCAGCAGGACAACGGTCAGGTGAACATCTCGCAGGGCGGCAACTTTGCCACCAACATCTACAGTCCGACGCTGATCGCGCGGCCGAATATTCCGACGCCGGCGGCGAACAAGACCTCGACCTCGGGCTTCAACAGTATCGGCATCGCCGACACGATCTCCTCGCTCAACAACAGGGTGCAGCTGACCGCCGGCCTGCGGGCGCAGAACGTCCAGTCGGCCAACTTCAATTCCGTGACCGGCGCGCTGACCGGCAGCTACGACCAGACCGTCGTCAGCCCCGCCGTGGCGCTGATCGTGAAGCCGCTCGAGAACGTCTCGCTCTACGGCAACTACATCCAGGGCCTGCAGCAGGGTACCGTGGTTCAGGTGCCGTTCGCCAACGCCGGCACCATCCTGCCGCCCTACGTGTCCAACCAGATCGAGGTGGGCGTGAAGGTCGACTGGGGCAAGCTCACGACGACCGCGTCGCTGTTCCAGATCACGCAGCCCAGCTTGATCACCAACACGACGACCAACACGCAGAACGTCGACGGGCAGCAGGTCAACCAGGGCCTCGAACTGAACGTGTTCGGTGAACCGATGAAGGGTTTCCGCGTTCTGGGCGGCGCCATGTTCCTCAATCCGGTCCTTGCCAAGACGGCGGGAGGAACGACCGACGGCTGGATCGCGCCGTTCACGCCGCAATTCACGCTGAACCTGTCGGGCGAGGTCGACCTGCCGTTCGTGCCGGGCCTGACCCTGACGGGGCGCGCGATCTATACCGGTGCGCAGTACATCGACACGACCTATCCGCGTCGCATGATGCCGCAATGGACCCGCTTCGACCTCGGCGCCCGCTACGCCTTCGAGAATCCGGGCGCCAAGGGAAAGATGCTGGTGGCGCGCTTCGACGTCGACAATGTCCTCGACGCCAACTACTGGGCCGGCAGCAACCAGACCGCGACCTTCATGTTCCTGGGAGCGCCGCGAACGTTCCGTGTCTCGCTGACCGCCGACTTCTAAGCCGACGGGATGCGAGCGACGCGCGGATCTGACTGACATGGGGAAGAACTTCCGCGACTCCATGCAGTGGCTGCACACATGGGCGGGGCTCTGTCTCGGCACGGTGTTGTTCGCCGTCTTCTGGATGGGCACCTTGTCGGTGTTCGATCGCGAGATCGATCGCTGGATGATGCCCGCCACGCGGCTGGCACCGGCCAAGCTGAATTCCGTGGATGCGCTCGCCGGCCAAGTGCAGCCCCTGACCGGTGGGGCGTCGCTCTGGTTCGTTCTCTTTCCGAGCGACCGGGAGCCCGTCGCCCGCCTGGGATATCTGGCGGGCGGCAAGATGCGATATCGCCAGGCCGATCCCTCGACCTCGATCCTTCTTCCGGACGCCGGGACCTGGGGCGGCACGGGCTTCATCTATCCGTTTCACGTCAATCTGCACATAAGGACCTGGTCGCTGGGGCTCTGGCTGGTCGGTCTTGCGGGTATGGCGATGCTCGCGCTCTGCGTCTCCGGGGTCGTCATCCATCGCAAGATCTTCGCCGATTTCTTCACCTTTCGATCCGATCGGAAAGGGCGAAGGCTCGTCCTCGATCTTCACAATCTCACGGGGGTGCTCGGGCTGCCCTTCCATTTCTTCATCACCCTGTCCGGTCTGGTCATCTTCTTCACCGTGTACTTTTCGGCTGCCTGGGAGATGCCTTACCGGGGCGACCGCCAGGCCTTCGTGCAGGAGTCGTACGGCATCTACGCGCGGCCCCGTCTCAACCGTCCGGGCCCTCCCATGACGTCGCTCGATGCCATGGTCGGACAGGCTTCGCGTGAGTGGGGCGGGGGCTCGCCGCAGCTGTTGCGGGTGTTCCATCCGGGCGACGCAAACGCCTATGTCGAGGTGCGACGGTCGTTCGTCGACGATCGCGTGACCATGCCGGTCGATGCCCTCTATTTTGACGCGGGCACAGGAGCCGTGCTGTCGAGGCACACGGCGCAGCCGGTCATGAACGCGCATCGCTTCATCACTGGCTTCCACTTCATCCAGTTCGATAACTGGCTGCTGCGCTGGCTCTACTTCGCGCTGGGGCTTACCGGCTGCGTGCTGATCGCGACAGGATTCCTGTTCTGGCTGGAGTCGCGGCGCAAACGCCACGCTCAACTCGGACTTCGAGGTGTTCGCCTGGTCGAGGGCCTGACGATCGGTTCGGTCAGTGGCATCGTGGCGGCCACCTTCACCTTCTTCGTCGTCAACCGCCTCTTGCCGCCAGCCGCGTCGGCAGGGGGGCTGGAGCGCGCCGATCTCGAGGTCTGGGCCTTCTATCTGGTCTGGCTGGGATCGTTCGTGCACGCCTGGTCGCGTCCCCGAGCGGCCTGGCGAGAGCAATGCATCGCAATCGCACTGCTCGGGGTGGCGGCGGTCGTCCTCAATGGTGTCACTTCCGGCGATTCTTTGTGGCGCACCCTTTTGGAGAAGCGCCTCTGGCCCATCGCAGGCATGGATGTCGCGCTCCTTCTCGGAGCACTGCTCGCAGGGGTAGCGGCGATCGCACAGTTCCCGAAGCCAGGTCAGGTGCGCGCGCTACCCCCACGATGATCGGCATGTAAGCATCACGATACTTTGTGCTGGAACGCGTCCAAGGAACACGGGTTGGAATGGTTATTCCTCCCGCTTCCCCGTTAAGTTGTTGCAGAAGTGTGACGTTCTCGGGAGCAAGTCGTGCAGATGTTAGTGGCCGCTGACGCAAGGACCGCTGCTTCGCGGTTCGGGTTCAAATCAGCGGTCTTCATATTGGTGTTGGCCGCGATCCTGTTCCTTGCAGCGACCAGCCATGCCATAACCCTTGCCATCGTGACGGAACGCGTTGCTGGCGGATCCAGCGGCTATCTCAACCACGAGATACGACTTACCGGTTCGTTCGAGCGCGGCGATTCCGATCAACTCAAGAACATGCTCGAGGACCTCAAGGGACGCGGAGGGACCAAGCCCGGCGAGTCGCTGGCGCTCCTTTCCTTCGATAGCAAGGGGGGCGCCCTCGAGGAGGGGATGCGCGTAGGCCGGCTCCTGAGGCAGTTCGCCGTTGCGACGATCGTGCGAAGCGGCAGGCGCTGCCTGTCGTCATGTGCGATCGCCTTTCTCGGCGGGAGCACACTCGGGCCGGCCGGTCCGCAAGCCGACCGGCAACTGGAGGTCGGCGGCCGCCTCGGCTTCCACGCCTTCTATGCACCCCGAGATGGCGACGCTCATGACGCTGCAACGAGTCGCGCGCGAGGCGTTACGGAGGGACGGGCGACCTCTGCCCTCGTCGTTGCCTACGTCCTCGAAATGGGGATCGCCCCCGGCCCGATTCTTCGTGCCTTGGTGCGCCCGCCCGAGGAGATGACGTACATCGAAACCGCCGGCGAGTTCGTGGACCTGGGAATCTGCCCGGTCGCGCTCAAGCTGCCTCGAGCTACGCTGCCCCAACGTGCCTCGAACATCTGCAGCAATGCGAGCGAGGGACACTTGCCGGTCTGGCCGGACCTGGTGAACGAATACACACCCCTCGAAGCGCAGCGGCTGCTGCTCGGCGAGATCGCATTCCACGCCGCCCAGGCGAACGTGCGCGCCGGCATCGCCGCCCGTCTGCAGCAGGTGCTGCGGGGGGGCAGGGGCGTGGAGGCGCTCTATGCCGAACTTGCAGCCACGGGCCTGCCGTTGCCCGTGATGCGTGGCAAGGCCTTCTACTTCGAGATACCTGTTCCCGGCATCCGCCGGATGGGGTGCCTGGCAACCCTGACCCATGACGATCCGGCACGGTACGGCGTGGTCCTGATCACGCAGGATGGCCTCGCCAGACCGACACAGCCGGCGCCTTCCGAATGCCCGGAGCTTTTCCTGTTCGGTCATGACGAAGTGGTCAATTGAGGTATGGTATGATGTCTGGTCAGGGCGGAAGAGGGCACCCGAACCAGACGCGCGGCTCCCGGAGAGGGGCCGCGGAGTGGCTGAGTTAGTCAAGGAGCCCACCATCGTAAGGCTTGTGCCCCTACGCGCGGCTTCCGCGGCCGCTTCCGGAAGGTCCTGCGCGACGACGGCGATATAGCCCTCGATTGTGGCCATGCTCGAATGGCGGGCGAGATTCTTGGTGATGGTCGAGAGCCGAGCCGGGCGACGTCGCTGATATAGGAGGCGCGGGTGTCGTGGAAGCGATGCGGGTCTCGACGCCGGCCGCTGCAACCGAGGTGCGCCAGCTGCGGCGCACGCTCTTCAGCGGCTGCCAGACCGTCTCGCCCCCCGGCGAGCTTAGCCAAAGTTTCGAAAGTGCATCCACTAATTGCTTGCATGGGTAGTGATAGTTTATACTATCAAGGTCACAGTACGGCTTGGATCCGATGACGATTAGCTCCTGGTACCTCGAAAATCTCCGCTGTCCAGTCGATGGCTCGGCGCTGTCATGGAATGGAACCGCTCTAACCACTTCGGCTGGACGCTCTTATCCTGTGGTTGAAGGTCTGCCGGTGATGCTGCTTCCGGATAAAGTGCAGACCATGGGAATCGCCGGGTTGTCGATCGAGCGAGCCAACGGAAATCTCGAGGTCGTGGACGGCCGCGCACCGGAATTCTACTTAGAGACCTTAGGCATCAGCGAGGAGGAGAAGGCAAGGCTCGTCGAGCTCGTGCGGAACCGTATCGGTCACATCGACCCTGCGGTTTCACTGTTAGTCAGTGGCACCTCCGGGAACGCATACGCACATCTGACTGGCAACGATAAGTTGACTGAGTATCCCATCCCCCGCATCGATCTCCCACCGGGGGAGGGGCGGACGCTACTCGACATCGGCTGCAACTGGGGACGATGGTGCATGGCTGCGACCCGCGCCGGTTACAACGTCGTCGGAATTGACCCCTCACTCGGCGCGGCAATGGCGGCCCGGCGCGTGGCCCGAGAGCTGGGTTATGACATCCATTATGTGGTCGGGGATGGCCGATGGCTACCCTTCGCACGCGAGAGCTTTAAAGTGGTCCATTCCTATAGCGTTCTACAACACTTCTCGAAGGAAGATGCCCGTCGGGCTTTGTCTGAGACGAGTCGGGTTCTGACGTCGGATGGACTCGCAAGGATCCAGATGGCCAATCGGATCGGCTTACGGAGTCTGCAACATCAGGCAAAGCGAGGCTTTCGCGAGCCTATCATGTTCGAAGTCCGATATTGGCCGATTGGCGAGTTGCGGAAGGCTTTCGAGACGGCGATCGGTCCCACCAAAGTGAGTGTTGATTGCTTCTTTGGGCTTGGTTGGCAGTGGGTTGACATGAAGTATATGCAGGCTCGCCATAAGCCGATCCTGCTCGCATCGGAGGCTCTACGTCAGCTGAGTCGGCTATTGCCGCCAATGGCGCACGCTGCCGATAGTGTTTTTTGCACTGCTCGGAAATCGATCGCTTGACAAAGCTGATTACCAATATGGAAGCCGCCGTACAGCTGAGGCGATGTTGTTCTCCGCGCATCCTTATGGAAGGTCTCGAAAGAGGCGTAACTGGAGGCTTTTTGCTGGCCTCCCTAGAGATTGGGTTTCGGCAAGCTCATGAGACTGCTTCATTAATTGAAGTCGCTATTATCTGGGGCGTCGTCCTCGCCGCTTTCTGGGGATGGTGGAGAGCTATGCTCAATATTGAAAGTCTGCCGGGCAATTACGAATACCCAGGTAGGACGAGCGACCCGAAATATCTCTCGGAGTTGCGAAAGCAGCATATGCGGCTGCGTTTTCGCGTCACCGGCGCCTCGCCAGCGACAGGTGGTCTCATGGCGTTTGCCGGAGTGTTCTCCCTTGCGATTCTCAGAAGCTAGGCGATGGCAATACTAAAGAGTAGAATAGGCGCAGTCGTTATTCCTGCTTTGCCTATTAATCGCAGAACTTTCGACATTCTACGCTACGAATTGCTGGCTCTCTGCACGCGTGCGCTGAATGCCATTAACCCGAGCCACCAGGGAAAGGTCCGCAAGCTTCGAGAGCGGAAAGACCTATCTGTAAACCTAGGAAGCGGCGGGAAAGGGTTGCCGGGCTGGATCAACGTCGAGTTGCGACGGCATCACGACACAACATTCTGCCTCGACATACGTCATCCTCTGCCCCTGGCCGACGGCTCGGTGGCACGTATGCTGGCCGAGCACGTCGTCGAGCATCTTGACTTCCGGCAGGACATTCCACGGGTTCTCGCCGACTGGCATCGCGTCCTCCGTCCTGACGGGGTACTTCGCATCATCGTGCCGGACGTGAAGCGTCGGCTCAGTGCAGCGAGAAGGGCGAGAAGCTCCTATGCCTTCCCGATGCGAGCTTCGTAACTCGATATCGGCACGTCCTGCTGGCGATCGCGCCCGGCGGCGCCGGTGTCGTGCGCGGCAAGGTCGGCGCGCTTGGACTGAACGACATGGACGAGCTGCTGGCTGACATCGCAGATGGCGCGCCCTGGCAAGCGGCCTGACAACGAACCATCGTGCGGGACATCGCGCTGATGCGCGGGGGCTTCCCGGCGCCGCCCTTCTATAAAATCAAGGCCGACGTCACGAACGTCCGCAACACGGCGAGCAGCTACTGGAAGCCCTACCTGAAGGCCCGCCAGCGCTGCTTGGTACCGGCGTACCGCGTGGAGCTTGCTGCCGAAGCCCCCGCGCGAGCGGCCGAGAGCCTGGGCTTGCGGTCCCCCCTTTTACGCCGCCCGCTCGCGGCTTGCGCATTGGCGCGTATCACGGTGGCGTCGATCGAGAGCCATTCCAGATCGCGATCGGCCGCGACGGCTTCGAAGATCCGATCAAAGACACCGGCCTCGATCCATCGATAGTAACGCCGCTTGGCCGTCTGGTAGGGACCAAACCGGTCCTCCGGGAGATCACGCCAGCGGGCCCCAGAGCGTGCCAGCCACAACACCGCATCCAGAAAACGACGACCATCACTGCGGGGACCGCGCTTCCCCTTGCGACCGCCAGGCACGAACCGCTCCAGTCGTGCCCACTGATCGTCTCTTAACGCTTCGCCTTCCACGCCAGCCTCCTAAAGCCAGCGTTGAATCAGAACTGCCTTCCCAAGGGAATCCTCAAATTGTCACCACAGCCTAGTTCTGCGCAGAGCGGTTTGAGCGCGGCGCGGGCCTCCTGGCTGCTGCGTGCTTGTGAAATGCCACATGACATCGCATCGCCGCTAACGGCGACTTCGGGTACCTGATCTTGTGATAGCGCGCCTGCGATAGACGAGCCGGAACTACCACCACAGCTCGCGAGTGAGCCCCATTGCGCGCTCAAGCCTCGCGAGGGGCGAACCGAGAATGGCCCGACGCCAACCGGCCCTTTTTCTTCGTTTCAAGACCGGGTTACAGTAGTGTCATGCGCAAAATGGTCCTCAAGATAATCGCGTCTATCGTCACGCCTCTTTTGGAGATTTGCCTGCCGGCCACAGACCAGACAAGTTCGGTTATCGGTAGGGTAGGGTTGTGCCGGTCTTCGACACAGCCTCCGGATAGGCGCGCCCACACGGCGTTCGCCTGAGGGCGCGAGTGCCTACAGCAACCGAAATGGCAGTCTTCGCCTCCCAAATTTTCGAGCGCACCAAGCGATTGATCTTCTTGGTGTTGCGCCGGCCGCATTATTTGCTGGGACGCTTCGCGATCATCCGCGATGCTTATTCAGGTCTGAAAGGTCTTAAGGATTTCGTTGTCCAAACCCCGCCCTTACTGATCGGCGACCTCTATAAGCCTGCCACTACTGCCGTGGATGTCGCGTACTCCGGTCACGTGCTTCCCTCTCGAAGCCCGGCGGAGCAGGTCGAGGAGATGAAGGTCAAGTCCTATTCGCTTGGACCGCAACTCGACAGCGCGGCGCTGGCAATGCTCCAGGACGAAGCGCAAAAACTGCCCCTTCACGTCGACGACAAGACAGTTGGAACTTACTCTACGCTGTCGCGCGAGAAGATCGCGATTGCGACAGTCGAAGACTCGTCGAAACTGCCTTTGATCCGTGCAATCGCAAGCGACGCGTTCCTTTACACCGCCGCGTCGCTGTTTCTCGGGTACCGACCGCGCCAGGTATCGATCTGGTTTTTCTGGAGTTTGGCCAATCAGCTTTCCGCCGATCAACGGCGCGCGGCATATCAAACAATCGATTTTCACTATGATGTCGATGGCTTTAACTTCATGTATGCCAATTTTTATCTGCTCGATACGACGGCGCAGAACGGTGCTCATTCGCTGATCACCGGTAGCAGCCGGCGTAAGCGGCTCGGCCACCTGTTGGGAATCGCCCGCCTCAACGATGCCGAGGCATTCGAGGCTTACGGTCGCGACGCCGTGCGCACGCTTGAAGGACCCGCCGGCTTTGGCTTCCTCGAAGACGCCTCATGTTATCATAAGGCCATCGCGCCCGAGAGCGGCGACCGTCTCATGCTTCAATTGCGCTACCAATGACTGTTCCTGCGCTGGGCTTCGGTACGGCCGGAATCATGGGCCGTATCTCCCGGCGGACCGGCAGCGAAGCACTGGAACGCGCGCATGCGGCCGGCATCCGGCATTTCGACACCGCCCGTTCGTATGGATGGGGCGAGGCCGAGGGTGTCGTGGGCACCGTGCTTGGGAAACATAGGCGCGAGGACATCCGCCTCGTTACTAAATGCGGCATCCTGCCGGTACGCAATTCTCACCTACTCAGGTTGGCCAAGTCGACAGCACGTTGGGCACTTACGCTTGCTCCTGGGCTCAAGGCGCAAGTGCGGCGGATTGCCAGCTCGGATGCGCTACAGCCCGCGCAAACCTACGATATCGCTGAGCTGGCCGGCAGCCTCAAGACAAGCCTCGCAGAACTCGGCGTGTCTTACATCGACGATCTCCTCCTGCATAATTTCTCCTCGGACCGACCGGGACTTGAGGAGGTCGGCGCCTGGTTCAGGGAACTGCAACGAGCCGGTATAATCCGGCGCTTTGGCTTCTCGGTGGAAGGCGATCTTCTGAAGGGACTAGCATGTCTGAGCGCCAAGGAGCTACTGGCTGACGCAGTGGTGCAGGTGCCGGTCAGTCATCAGTTGCTCTCGTTGCCGTCGGAGTGGCGCAGTGTGCGGTTCATAGCGCATTCGCCTTTCACCTTCATGCGCCAACAAGCCGAAGCCGGGAACTCTCTCGTGACGCTCGCTGGGCTTCTCCCGGCGCTCGGCGAAGCCTGCCGATGCGACGCACTCGTCTGCTCCATGTTCGGTGCCGACCATCTGGCCGCCAACGTTGCCAACTGGAAATCGTGCAGTCGATAAATGCCAATCTGGATGGGTGTCAGGGTTCCCCATGGAGATCAGGTGTGGGTGCGCTAGCGGGGCGCCAGAAGAACTCTCGATGAGAAGTGCAGGTGTACTGCCGGGCATTTTCGAGGTGTGCTATGGATATTGCGCCGGAGAGAAATGGGAACCGAGTCCCTGACAAGCCGGAGCGGCCAAAGGCCAAGAGCCTGCAAGTCGTTGATCTGATTGGCAAAGCGCCCGTAGCTCAGTGGATAGAGCAACCGCCTTCTAAGCGGTAGGCCGCTGGTTCGAATCCAGCCGGGTGCGCCAAAAGAGGATTTCTCCGTCCTCCCGCGAGCCTGTATCGCGCCTGCTTCAGTTGCCCTGCACGAGCGGCATCAGTTCTTCGGCGAGCGCATCGAATACGGCGCGGCAGCGCGCGCTGCTGCGGAGATCTTCGTGCATCGCGATCCAGGTCTCGAGATTAACGGTGAATGCGCGAGGTAGCACCCGCACGAGATCGGACTCGGAGGCGGCGATCGGCACCTGGCAGATGCCGACCCCAAAGCCCGCTCGGATCGCCGAAAGTTGCGCAACATCGCTGTCTACCCGCAGGGCGAAGGCTCCGCGATCGAGCGCGGGATATTTCTGGGCGATCGCCCGGATTGCCGGCGTCTCCGCGTCATACCCGATCAGATCGTGGTCCCGCAGATCATCCATGCTCGCGGGAACGCCGCGCCGCGCGAGATAGTCACGATGCGCGTGCAGACCCACCTGAATGAAGCCGATGCGCTTCGCGACCAGCGCCTTCTGTTCGGGCCGGACCATTCGGATCGCGATATCGGCCTTGCGCTGGAGGAGATCGTCGAGCGCGTTGGAGAGCGACAACTCGATGGTGAGTGCGGGATGTCTTCGACGCAGCCGGGTCAGGATCGCGGGCAGATGCTCGATTCCAACGACCTCGCTGGCACTGATCCGCACCGTTCCACGGACCTCGCCCAGGCGGCCTTCTGCCGTGCGCAGGAGCGCCGCGGAGGTCGAAGCGAGCAGTTCGGCGAAAGGCTTCAATTCCAGCGCGGCATCGGTTGGCGACAGGCCACGAGGTGTCCGCATGAACAGCGTGACGCCGATCGCCTTCTCGAGTGCATCGATATGGCGCGCGACGCTGGGCTGGGTCAGCTGAAGGGCCCGCGCCGCGCCCGAGAGTGACCCTTCCCGAAGGACGGCCTCGAAGGTCCGGTAGACGTCCCAGCTGGGCAAGGAGTTCATCTATTTTCGTATAGCATATGAAGGCAATTCGGCAATTTCGTTGATCCATCGAACGCACGATCCTGCCCCTGTCGAAAGATGGAGCTGACATGGAAAGCAGGACGGCCTTGGTGCTCGGGGTGACCGGCGGTATCGGCAGCGAGATGGCGGCCCGGCTGTTGTCAGCGGGCTGGCGTGTCCGTGCGCTGCATCGCAATCCGACACGCGCCGGAGCGGACGCGCGATTTGAGTGGATCAGAGGGGATGCCCTCGCCGCGGCCGACGTGGCGGCGGCCGCGCGGGGAGCGTCATTGATCGTGCACGCGGTCAATCCACCCGGCTACCGCGACTGGGACAGACTGGTGCTGCCGATGCTCGACAACAGCGTCTCTGCCGCCGAGGCGGCCGGCGCTCTCATTCTTCTGCCGGGCACCGTGTACAATTATGGGCCTGACGCCTTTCCCGACATTCCAGAGGACGCGCCGCAGAACGCGCACACGCGCAAGGGACGCATCCGCGTGGAGATGGAGCGCCGGCTGCGGCGGGCCGCCGAGGGGGGCAGGGCCAGGGTGCTGATCGTTCGCGCCGGGGATTTCTTCGGACCCGGGGCCGCCAATAATTGGTTCAGTCAGGGGCTGGTCAAGCCTGGCGGGCGCCCGCGGGCGATCACCTATCCCGGCAGGCGCGGTGTCGGCCATCAGTGGGCCTATCTGCCCGACGTCGCAGAGACGATGCTCAGGCTGATCGGGAATGACAGGCTCGATCCCTTTGCGACCTTCCACATGGAGGGACAGTGGGACCCCGATGGCACAGCAATGACGGATGCCATTCGCCGCGTGTTGGGGGACCCCGAAGTGCCCGTCCGGCGGTTGCCATGGCTCCCGATGCGCCTCGCCGCGCCGTTCGTGCCGCTGCTGAGGGAACTCATGGAGATGAGGTACCTTTGGGAGCAGCCGATCCGACTGCGCAACGCGAAGCTCGAGGCGGCCCTTGGCGCGGAGCCTCGGACCGGTCTGAAGGAGGCGGTGGCGTCGACCCTGGCTGCTCTCGGATGCATCTAGCGGCCTGCCAGGGTGGAGGGCTATCGCGCGTGAGGCAGTGGCGCCTTGCGTCGTTGCAGAAAACGCTGTCATCCCGAACGAAGTGAGGAGCCTTTCGCTTTCTTCAAAAGTGACTGCAACAGGCTTCAGCTCACATTTGATAGCCACCGCAGGGGGGTCGAAGGTTCGGCAAGTCATCGCTCCGGAAGTAATGCAGTCCATGTGTCGTATTCTTGCAAGGCTGCTTCCCGAGAAAGGATGCGATTCATTCTCAGTGCCATTTTTCTTCCGTGATAATAACTCGCATTCTCCGCATTCGGCGGGGGAGACGAGTAAGCTTCTGGGGAGAAGTCATGGCAAAGCGCGTACCGGTTAAGACGGCATTGGTTGGGTTGCTGGTGGCTCCGAGCGCCATGGCCCAGCAGGACCCCGCCCAGACGCCAGCCCCCGCGCCAGCCACGCCTTCCACCGAGAACCAGCCCGCCGCACCGTCCACCGCCCCGGCGACGATGCAGACGGTGACGGTCACCGGCAGCCGTCCCAGCGAGGACTTCCAGACGACCCGCGCCTCGATCAACCGGCTGGGCGCCGCCAACCTGATGGACGTGCCGCAGTCGGTGGTCGTCATCAACCGGGCCCTGATGCAGTCGCAGGGCGTTACCCGGCTGGAGGATGCCGTGCGCAACGCGCCGGGCGTCACCATCGGTTCGGCCGAAGGCGGCAACATTGGCACCAACATCAACATCAACGGCTTTTCCGCCCGCACCGACATCTATCTCGACGGCATGCGCGACCGCGGCCAGTACTATCGCGATGTGTTCGCGCTGGAGCAGGTCGAGGTGCTGATGGGCCCGTCCTCGATGCTGTTCGGCCGCGGCTCGACCGGCGGCGTCATCAACCAGGTGACCAAGAAGCCGTTCCAGAAGCAGGCGACCGAAGTGAGCGTCCAGGCGACGACGAACGGATTGGTGCGTAGCACCGCCGACGTCAACACGCCGTTCGGCGAGAACAATGCGGCCCGTGTGTCGGCGATGTTCCAGGCCGGCAAGGCCTCAACGGTCGACCAGACAAACGTGCTCGACTTCGGTCTCGCGCCGACGGTCAAGCTCGGCATCGGTACGCCGACCGAGGTCACGCTGAGTGCCTACTTGATGCACCGCAAGGACCAGGTGAACTACGGCGTGCCCAATCTGAACGGCTATCCCCTGAATGCGCCGCGCAACACGGCGTGGGGCTTCAGCGACGACTACACCGAACAGGACGTGGTCAACCTCCAGAGTTTGATCGAGCACAAGTTTTCCCCGGACCTCAACCTTCGGAACCAGACGGAGTTCGTGTGGGTGAACACCGCCGTTCGTGAAACGTCCGGCGGCTTCGTTGGAACCCTCGGTGCCAATGGTGGCTTCGTCGGCGCGCAGCAGGGCCCGAACAATGTCTACTACAGTGCGGCACCGCTCGGAAATCTCTGGATCCGCCAGCTCAGCCGCGACCGGACCATCAACGATATGACGGTCGAGAACCAGACCGAGCTCACGGCAAAGTTCAACACGGGAAGTGTCGGACACACGCTGCTGATGGGCATCGATATCAATTACGAATCCTATACCAACCAGGCGTTCAGCCGCACCGGCACGTGCAACGGCGTGGCACTCCCGACCGGATCGGTCGGCTGCACCCCCGCAGGCTATACGGTCGGCGCCAGCACGCCCGGTAACGTTGCAACAACGCTTGGCAACTATGCCTCCTCGCAGGCCTGGGGCGCCGGCTTCTACTTCAACGACACGATCCAGCTCCTGCCGCAGGTGAAGCTCGTCGGCGGCCTGCGCTGGGATTACTACGCCGCGTCGATCAGCAATTCGATCAACAGCGGAAACACGGCCGGCAGCACGGCGGTCCCGTACCAGTATCAACCCGACAGCTTCCTCAGCGTTCGAGCCGGCGTCATCTTCGAGCCGACACCGGCCCAGTCCTACTACGTGTCGTACAGCACCTCGTTCAATCCGTCGCTCGAGCAGCTCACCTCGACGACCGGCGGGTCGTACCTGCCGCCCGAGAACAACAAGGGCGTGGAGGCAGGCGTCAAGTACGAGCTGCTGAACGCCAACTTGTCGCTCAACGCCGCCGTGTTCTCGATCGTCAAGAACAACGCGCGCACGCAGAATCCGGACGGGACCTATTCGCCGAGCGGCAACGTGCAGGTGAGCGGTGGCCGCGTCGGCTTCGCCGGCCGCATCACGCCGGAATGGCAGGTGTTCGGCGGCTACGCCTATCTCAACGGCGTCATCCTGCAGGGACTGAGCTACCAGAACGGCCTCGGCAACACGACCGGCAAGGTGCCGCTCAATACGCCTACGGACTCCGCGAACCTCTGGACGACCTACACGTTCAAGGAGACCTACGAGATCGGGGGTGGCATGTTCTATGTCGGCCAGCGCTACGCCAACAACGCCAACACGGTGGTCGTACCGGCCTACGCCCGCTTCGACCTGACGGCGGCTTACAAGCAGCCCACCTATGACGTGCGCCTGAACGTCTACAATCTGTTCAACTCGGTCTACTACGACGGTGTCATCGCATCGGACGGCGGTCGTGCGGTCATGGGGTCCGGCACGACAGGCATGATCACGCTCAACTACCGCCTGTGATGACGGAAGCCGCCGCCCGTCATGCTGGTCTGTGTTCCCCAAGTCCTCAACGCCGCGCAGCTCGTCAGTCTGCGCGAGCGTCTCGAGCGCTCCAACGCCTGGGTCGACGGTCGCGTGACCGCCGGCTACCAGGGGGCGCCCGTGAAGTTCAACCAGCAGATCGACGAACGGTCTGAAACGGCGGTCGCGTGCCAGCGCATCGTCGGCGCGGCGCTGGAGGTCCATCCGCTCTTCATCAGCGCCGTGCTGCCGAACGAGATCTACCCGCCGATGTTCAACCGCTACGGCGAAGGCATGAGGTTCGGCGCGCATGTCGACGGCAGCGTGCGCATCAACCCGCACAACGGCCGCAAGCTGCGGACCGACGTGTCGGCGACGCTGTTCCTCACCAATCCGGAAGACTATGACGGCGGCGAGTTGCAGATCCAGGACACCTACGGCCAGCACAGCGTCAAGCTGGCGGCCGGCGACATGGTCGTCTATCCCGCGACCAGCCTGCACTCGGTGGCGCCGATCACGCGCGGCGTGCGGATGGCCTGCTTCTTCTGGACGCAGAGCTTGATCCGCGACGACATGCAGAGGTCTCTGCTGCACGACATGGACAACGCCATTCAGCGCCTGAACGAGACCAACGCGGACGAGGCGGCGCGACGGTCGCTGATCGGCTGCTACCACAATCTCGTGCGGCAATGGAGCGAGACCTGATGTCCGTGACCGCCGCCGTGGCTGGAAAGGCCGGCAAGGTCAATCGCCGGCTCACGTTCGTGCGCTGGGTGCGCAAGACGCACGGGTGGTTCGGCCTGTGGGGTGCGTTGCTCGGTCTCCTGTTCGGGTTCAGCGGCATCTGGCTCAATCACCGCAGCACCATGAAGCTGTCCTTGCCCGACCAGCAGCAGATCAATGCCCAACTCGAATTGCCCGACCCGCGGCCGCAGAACATCGAGGCGATGGGCGTCTGGCTGCAGCAGACGTTGAAGCTCGATCGCGGCCCCAGCACGGCGCGTGTCGAGCGCGCCCGGCCCGTGCCGTGGGGCGAAAGGGGCGGAGAAGGCAATGCCCGCCCCCTGCAACAACCCGAGCGCTGGATGCTGAATTTCGGCGGCCCCAACCACCTGGTCCAGGCGGAATACTGGGTCGGCAACAAGTCGCTTTCGGTGCGGACGACGCAGAACGGGTTCGTCGCCACCCTGACCAACCTGCACAAGGGCACGACCATGCCGGTGCCGTGGATCCTGTTGATCGATACGCTGGCCGGCAGCATGATCTTCCTGTCGATCAGCGGCGTCGTCCTGTGGTGGGAAAGCCACCGCAAGCGCGCGGTCGGCATCACGATTTTCGCCGTCGCCGTGGCTACCACGGTGGCGCTTGCCGTCAGTCCGCTCCAATTGTAGGGGCGAAGCCGTGGTAAATCCCGTGTCCTCAAGTCCGCCCTTCGTGGAGCCCGGTCCGCCGGGCCCGTCACGCGAGCCGCTGTCGACAGCGGCGCGGCGGGGGATCCTCGCGCTGGTGATCTTTTTCCACGTGGGAGGAGGCTGGGCGCTGACGCAGGTCGAGCCGGTGAAGCTGGTGGTGGGCGACATCGCGCCGATGGAAGTGCGCATGGTGCCGGCGGCGGAGCCGGCCCAGCCCGAGATCGAGGACTCCGAACCGCCGCCGCCGGTCGAGCTGAAGCCGCCGCCGCCGGAGCTGGCGACCATCGTCGAGCCGCCGCCGCCCGACCTGCCGCCGCCGGAATTCCCGCTGGCCAAGGTCGAGCTGCCGCCACCCGACGAACCGCCGCCGCCCGAATTCAAACCGCCGGAGAAGGTCGAGCCCAAGCCCAAGCCGCCCGAGCCGAAACCGGTGCAGCGCAAGCCGCAGCCGGCGCGTCCGGCGGCTCCGGTCGAGGCGGGCCCGCAACAGGCCGCGCCCGCGGCGCCGGCGGCGCCGCGCACGGTGCAGGCCGCGCAGCTCGGCTGGCTGGTGCAACCCAATCCGGCCTATCCGGCGCGGGCGCGGCGGGCGGGCGAGCAGGGCACGGCGACGATCCGCGTGCTGGTCGACGTGACCGGCCGGCCGGCCCAGGTCTCGCTGATGTCCTCCTCGGGCCATGCCGATCTCGACCAGGCGGCGCTGAGTGCCGTCCGCGCGGCGCAGTTCCGACCCTATGTGGAAGGCGGCCTGGCGCAGGCGGTCTGGGTCCACGTTCCGATCAAATTCGTGTTGCAGTAGGAGAGTATCGCATGGGCGACGCATCGGCCCTGGGCTTCGGCCATTTCATCGCGCAGGCGGACATCGTCGCGAAGATCCTGCTGGGCGTTCTGGCAGTGATGTCGGCGATCTCCTGGTACCTGATCATCTACAAGGGGATCGGGCAGGTCATCCGCCAGGGGCGCAGCCGCCGGTTCCTGAACTTCTTCTGGAGCGCCACCTCGCTCGAGCAGGTGCAGAACGAACTCAGCGTCCACGGGGTGCGCGAGCCGTTCGGCCATCTGACGGCGCATTCGCTGCACGCCCAGGCGCATCACGCTAAGTTCGGCGCGGCCAAGCTCGAGGAGGCGGGCAGCGAGACCGAGTTCCTGACGCGCACCATCAAGAAGGTGCTCGACGAGGAGACAACCTCGCTGGAGAACGGCCTCACCATGCTGGCGACGATCGGCGCCACGGCGCCGTTCGTGGGCCTGTTCGGCACGGTGTGGGGCGTCTATCACGCGCTGGTGGCGATCGGCATGTCGGGCTCCGGCATGCTCGACAAGGTGGCGGGCCCGGTGGGCGAGGCGCTGATCATGACCGGCATTGGCCTCGCGGTCGCCCTGCCGGCGGTCATGGGCTACAACTGGCTGACCCGCTCCAACCGCGTGCTGACGGCCAAGCTGGACGCCTTCGCCTTCGAGCTGCTGACCTTCCTGTCGATGGGCCGCGCGCTGCAGGCCGGCCGCAAGCCGGGCAGCGTTCCGCTCGCGGCCGTGACCTGAGGGAGACGGGCAATGGCATTCGGAAGTTTCGAACGCAAGACCTCGTCCCAGCCGATGGCCGAGATCAACATGGTGCCGCTGATCGACGTGGTGCTGGTGCTGCTGGTCATCTTCATCGTGACCGCGCCGCTGCTCACCAACGTGGTGAAGCTCGACCTGCCCAAGGCGACGGCCAACGCCGACCTGCAGAAACCGGAGAAGATCGAGTTCGCGATCGACGCCCAGGGCTCGCTGTTCTGGGGCGGCGAGCGGGTGACGCGCGAGGAGGCGATGGAGAAGTTCGTCGAGGCCGGCCGCAAGCGGCCGCAGCCGGAAGTCTATCTCCGCGCCGACGCCACCGTGCCCTACCGCTACGTCTCCGAGACCCTGGCCGATGCCTCCAAGGGCGGCCTCTCCAAGATCGCCTTCGTCAGCGAACCGGCGCGCTGAAGCCTAGCTGCGGGTTCCGGCGAGGCTGACGGTTGCCACGCCGGCGCTGACCAGCAGGCCGCCGCCCACCTTGTTGACGACGCCGATGGCGCGCGGGTTAGAGGCCAGCCGCCGCGCCCGCGAGGCGACCAGCGCGTAGCCGAAGGCATTGGCGAAGGCCAGTACAATGAACGTCGTCTCGAACACCAGCATCTGGGTCAGGAAGTCCGCCTTCGGATCGAGGAAGGCCGGCAGGAAGGCCACGAAGAAGGTGATGCTCTTCGGGTTGAGGGCGGTCACCAGCCAGGCATGACCCAGCATCTTCGCGGCCGAAACCGCATCGGTCCGCGGCGCGGTGTCGAGCGTGCCGCCGGCGCGCCAGAGCTTGATGCCGAGATAGACGAGGTAAGCGGCGCCGACCCACTTCAGGATCGTGAACAGCGTGGCCGAGGTTGCCAGCAGGGCGCCCAATCCGAGCATCGAGAGCGTCATGGCGGTGAAGTCTCCCAGGGCGACGCCGATCGCCATGGGCAGCGCGGTCCGCCAGCCCTGGCCCAGTGCATAGGACACGACCAGCAGGACGGTCGGGCCTGGGATCACCAGAAGAACGCTCGACGCCGCAGCGAAGGCGGCCCAGGTTTCGAAGGTCATGACAACTCCATGGATGGCGCGATCAAGCCATGCCGCAAAGCGGGCGTCAGCCGAAATTTGGCCTCTTTCCAACGTCAAGATTGCGAGGTATTCGATCTTGATGGAGGCTGAATGACTCGGTCCAAGGCGCGAGGCTATCATCACGGA
This sequence comes from Reyranella sp., assembly GCF_965279625.1. Taxonomy (GTDB): domain Bacteria; phylum Pseudomonadota; class Alphaproteobacteria; order Reyranellales; family Reyranellaceae; genus Reyranella. Next base: position 647,842 of record NZ_OZ257251.1, on the reverse strand, counting down.
GACTTGCGCGAGGCGCTGGTGGCTTCAGGCCGCAAGCTCGTCGAGGAAAAGGGCATTCGCGGCTTCACCTTGCGTGAATGCGCGCGGCGCGCCGAAGTCTCGCATGCGGCGCCCGCCCATCATTTCGCCTCGATGGACGATCTGCTGGCCGAACTGGTGCGCCGCGGTTTCGCGGAGCTGACGGCCTCCATGACGACGGAAGCCGAACGCGTGGCAGAAGACGAGCCGGCATCGCGGCTGGTCGGGCTTGGCGTGGGCTACATGGCCTTCGCCGCCGCCAACCCGACGTTGTTTCAGCTCATGTTCAGTCGCGAGGCCAACCACATCGAGGCCAAGGCGGGAGACGAGGGCGCAGCGAGCCTCCGCCCCCTGCTGGCGGCCGTTCTCGACGACGTGCTCGCCGAGGCATCGGACGAGGTACGCCAGCAGGCTGCCGATTTCGCCTGGGCCACCATGCACGGGTTCATCACCCTGGTGCTCGAAGGCGAGATCGGGGGCGGCGATTCGTCCAAGGCGCTGAAGGCGCGGGGCCTGGCCACCCTGGCAGCGATGGCGGAAACGGTCGTGCGCCTCGCGCGACCCTGAGCCGATCGACGCTCAGAGACCGATGCGGAACAGCAGCGCTTCGGTGCCGCCATGGGCCGCGACATTGGTGAAGCGCCCCACGAGGACGCCGCCATTGGCCGTGATGACCTTCTGCGAGCTCAGGTTGTCGGGATCGGTCGTCAGGTCGACATGGGGCAACCCGTGCCGCCGGATCTCCTTCAGGAGCATCCCGAGCGCCAGGGTCGCGTAACCGCGCTGACGCTTCCACGGCACCACGGCGTAGCCGATATGGCCGAGAACGTGCGAGGGCAGGGTCGACGTCCCCGGCTGCCAGCGAAAGCCGATCGAGCCGCAGAACTCGCCGTCCCACATCCAGCGCCGGTAGCCGGGCATGCGCGGCACTTTCGAGCCGTCGGGCAGGGTGATCGGGCCGCCCCTGGCTTCGGGATCGTCCAGCGAGGCCACGAAGGCTGCCGGATCGGCCGCGATCCGGGCCAGCTCCTCGCGCGGCGCTTCGTCGACGCGCACATTGTCGGGCGACCAGCCGCGGCGAAGCGCGTCGGCATAGCCGTCGAGATGGGCGAGGTCGGGGACGAGGAGCTGCAACGGACTTTCCTTTTCGGACGGCGGGTGCTGTAGCATGCCGCCGCATGACTTCCAGCCCCGTCCTCGTCCTCGATATCGATGGCGTCGTTTCCCTCGCCCAGCCGGGCTCGCCTCACCCCTGGTACACGACCCTCAAGGAAGACTGGGGTCTCAGCCATGACGAGGAGCTGGCGCCGGAGTTCTTCCTGAAGCCGGAATTCATGGAGGTCCTGCGCGGCCGGCTCGACCTCTACGTAGCGCTGCACGAGTATTTCGAGACCAAGGGCCTGGCCGACCGGCTCGAGGAGTTCGTCGCCTACTGGTTCGAGAAGGACTCCGACATCGACCGCGGCGTGCTGGCCCAGGCCGATGCCTGGCGCCAGCGCACCGGCGGCCGGGTCTTTGCGGCGACCAATCAGGAGCATCATCGCATCGCCTATCTGCGCGACCGGATGGGACTGGGCGCGCATTTCGACGAGATCGTCTATTCGGCGGCGCTGGGCGTCTGCAAACCGGAGCGCGTCTTCTACACCAACGCGCAGGCCCGCATGGGCGTCACCGTCGCCCAGTCGATCCTGTTCGTCGACGACAAGACCAGCAACGTCGACGGGGCCCGCATGGCCGGCTGGCGCGCCATGCTCTATCGCGGGCCGGAGAGTCTCGAACGCGCGCTGGCGGGCTGGGGCTAGGCGTCGCCGCAGCAGCGCGAGACGAGGAGTGTGCAGGCCAGCAGGTCGGCGCAGCCGCCGGCCGAGAGATTGCGCGCGATGAAGGCGCGGTGCAGCGCTTCCGCTTTTTCGAACCAGTCGGGCCGGTGACAGCCACCGTCGAAAAGGAAGTCTGCCGCCGACTGGCGCACGAAGGAGCCTGCCTCCAGGCCGCCGCGATAGAGCACCGTGGTGTCGTCGATCGACGACATCAGGGCGAACAGGGTGTGGATGCTCGCGGCGTTGTCGTCGAGGCCGGCCTGCAGGGCACGGCGATAGGCGGGAACACCTAGTTCGAAGACGCTGGGAAAGGCACGGGCAGCCTCGCGGCGAGCGCCGTCGCGGCCGGTCCGGCGGCGCACGAGGCCGCCGTGGCTCGCCTCGTGATCGCGTTCGGCATGAGCGTCGAGCGCGTCGCCCCATGTCTCCGTGAGCGCCGCGCGAACGGCGGCGGGAGAAATCACGGGGGAGAGCGCCAGCGCTCGGGCGATGGCGGCGACGATCAGGCCGACGGAGAAGATTGCGCCGCGATGCGTGTTGACGCCGCCGGTGACGGCCAGCATGCCGCGCTCGGCCTCAATCCCGATTGGGATGAGGCTCTGGTCGAACGAGCGCCCGGCGCGGCCTGCCGCGGCAAGAGCTACGAAGGGGGACAGCAGCGAGTCGGCCGACCGGCACATCAGGTCGAAATCCATGTCGGCGTGAGCGCCGGAATCGACCGGACTGACCAGGCCGGGCTTGGGATAGGCCTGCAGCTCGTCGCGCATCGCCGTGACCGCGGCGCGGGCAATCGCCTGGTCGTCCAACCTCATCGTCCGATCTGGGAGCGTGGCACGAGCTTCAGCGTGTCGACGGACTTCAGGAGGACTTCGACCTTGTCCTGGAGAAGTTCGCGCCATTGAACCTCGCCGACGCCAGGGAAGGACAGTTCGCCGTCGATGCGAAAGGTGAGGTCCTGCTCCGCGGCCGCGAGGAAGGCGGCCGCGCGACCGGCAGCATCGAGGTCGGCGACGTCGATCACCACGTCGAGATCGGAGGCCTCGTGAACATGACGCTCGCCGGTCAGGGCCTGCCACATCCAGCTTCCGTAGACGCGGATGTCGACGCCGGCGGAGGCTGCCGCCGAGATCAGTCGGGAAAAGGAGTTCGCCTTTGCCGTCGCGGCGGGACAGCGCGCGATTTCCGCGAGGCCGGGCGGACGGGCGTCTCGAACGATCCGACCAGGATCGGTCCGTGCCGCCACGCGGCGCGGCCGCAGTTCGGGATGGGCCGGATCGGTGGTGCAGAAGCCCAGTCCGATATCGCGGCCATCGTCGCGGCGGCGCGTCACGATGAAGGGACGACCGGACATCTGCCAGGCCGCCGCCCGGGCGCGATCTTCGTCGGTCTCCGCCTCGGGCGCCTGCGACAGCCAGACCAGCGTATGGCGCCGGAGCCAGGTCATCGCGCCGATTCGGCGAGGACCTTCTTTCGGATGTCGAGGGCGAGCTTGCGGCCGCCGCGCTTCTTGCCGAGCTCGGCGCGATTGTCGTCGGTCGTCGATGTCGCGATGGCGTTCGCGAGCTTGGCCGGGATGTCGTCCTTCTCCGACCAGACTTCCTCGACGCCGCCCAGCAAGGCGAAGGGCGCGGCGCCGAATTCGAGCGACGGCATGGTCTTCGACAGCTTCTCCAGGACCGGGGCGGGGATCTTGGTCACCGCCGACATCGCCGCGATCGGCATCAGGCCGACGCTGGCCGAGTCGAGGGCGTAGATGCGATCCGCGAACATGCCGTAGCAGAGGAAGGCGCCGCCGACGGCCTGGCCGGTCGCGACGGTGATGAGCTTGTGGCCCTTGCGCCGGGCCAGTTGGAGGCACGAGAGGAGATGGCCGAAGTAGCTCGCGAGGCCCAGCATCTCGGCGACGCGGTTCGGCTCCTGGCCGGCGCTGTCCACCAGCATGACGATCGGCGTCTTGGGCTGGCGTTCGATGCACTGGATCACGTGCGCGGCCAGGCGCAGCGCGGCTTCGTTGTCGATGTAGGTGCCATCGCAGGTGCCGATGACACAGACCTTGCGGCCGTCGACCATGGCGTAGCCCGTCAGGACGGATTTCTCGATGGCGATGCCCGTGGCGGAGGCGCCGAACAGGCGCGCCAGGACGGCGCGGGCGGACGGTTTCTTCGGTGTCGGCTTCTTCATGACCTACTTCCCACGCTTGGCGAGGGCGACGAATTCCGGCCCGGAGGCCAGCGACGCGGCTTGGATGTTGCGCACGCCCATGCCCTTCCAGACGGCGTCGGGATCGGTCGCTGCGCCGAACTTCTTCAGCCGCTTCGCCAGTTCCTTCTGGCGCGCCTTGACGGCAGCGAGGCTGACCGCGCTCGACTTGCCGAGGAACCTGGAGATGCCGTCGCGCACGGCGGCGGCCGTGTCGTGCACCAGGGCGTCGGCGTCGCCCAGCAGGTACTTGGTCTTCCCGCCGCTCGTCTTCCAGACCAGGGCGCGATTGGAGGAGTCGTAGGCCTTCTTGCCCATCCACTTCTCGATCACGATCGGGCCGGAGATGCCGAGGCGTCCATGCTCGGTCATGACGCGGAAGTCGCAGCAGGTCGACAGGATGCCGATGCCGCCATAGGCGCCGATATCGGTGGCGATGACGGCAATGGTCGGGACCTTCAGGGCGCGGCATTCGAAGATCGCGCGCATCGTCTCGGCAATGGCGATCTCGCCGGACGAGCCTTCGTGCAGGCGCACGCCGCCGCTCTCGATGACCAGGACGCACGGTACCTTGTCGCGCGCGGCGGCCTTGAACAGGCCCGTGAGCTTGGCGCCGTGGATTTCGCCGACGGCGCCGCCGACGAACTGTCCGACCTGGGCTGCGAGGTAAACCTTCTTGCCGTCGATCCTGGCGCGGCCGATCACGATGCCATCGTCGAACGACACCGGGATGCCGAGTTGCGCGAGGTAGGGGCTGGTGAGTCGTTCCGGCGGCGGCAACAGCTCCGCAAAGGAGCCCGCGTCGACGAGGGCTGCGATGCGCTGGCGCGCGGTCAGTTCATGGAAAAGAGTGGCGCCGGTCATTTGTCGCCCTTGGTGAGATGGTCATAGGCCTGGCGCAGGCGCAGATTGACGAGCACGGGCGGGGCGCCCTGGTCGTTGATCGTGACCTTTGCGCCGCCGGCCGGATAATGGTGCGCGAAGTCGGCGAGGGCCGCGAGCCACGAGGCCTTGTAGCCGGGGATCGAGGTCTCGACGTGGCACTCCATCGCGTCGGAGGGCTTGCCGCCACGCTCCATCAGGACTTCGAGATTGCCGGAGCCCACGACGCCCGCGAGCGACCATGGCTTGGCGGTCTTCGTCCCGAGTGGTTTGGACGGGAAAGACTTGGTGAACTTTTCCATGCTGATCGGTCCTACCAGTCGACGAATTGCGAGGGCGGGTCGTAGAGCCCGTTCGACCAGCGCACGAGGCCCTTGATGTCCTGCGTGGCCAGCAGGCTGCGGCTTGCCTCCGAGGGGCGCACGCCGACATCCTCGGGCAACTGGACGATGCCGCGGGCGCGCAGGTCCTCGGTCTCGCGCTTCTTGCGCTTGAGGCCGACCGGCGTGTAGCCGGCGACCGCGCGAATGGCCGCCTGGCGTTCGGCGACCGAGCGGCAGGCCGCGAGGTTCGCGATGCCTTCCTCGGTGACGATGTGGGTGACGTCATCGCCGTAGATCATCACGGGTGTGACGCCGTGCAGCGCCTTGCGGATGCTCGGGTCCGTCGCGTCGAGTTCCTCGACGAAGGTCGGCACGCGGCCGGCCTGGAAGGTCTCGACCATCTGCACGACGAGCTTGCGGCCGGGCGGCGAGCCGGGGCCCGGGTTGGCCTCCGCACCGGCCTTGAGCCAGGCCTTGGTCGGGTGGCGCCGGCCGGTCGGCTGGCAGCCCATGTTGGGTGCGCCGCCGAAGCCGGTGATGCGGTTCTTGGAGACGGTCGAGGAGTTTCCGTTGATGTCGATCTGCAGCGAGGCGCCTATGAACATGTCGATGGCGTAATGGCCGGCGAGCTGGCCCATGGCGCGATTGGAGTGGAAGCTGCCGTCGCGGCCAGTGAAGAAAACGTCCGAGCGCGCGGCGGTGTAGCGCTCCATGCCGACCTCGCCTCCGACCGCGAAGACGCTCTCGACCCAGCCGGACTCGATGGCGGGAATCATGGTCGGCAGCGGATTGACCATCCAGTACTTGCAGATCTTGCCCTTGAGGCCGAGCCGCTCGCCGTAGGTCGGCAGCAGCAGCTCGATGGCGGCGGTGTTGAAGCCGACGCCATGGTTCAGCGACTGGACCTCGTACTTCTCGTAGATGCCGCGCAGCGCCACCATGGCCATCAGCACCTGCACGTCGGTGATGGCCGCCGGATCGCGCGTGAACAGCGCCTGCAGATGCATCGGGTAGGGGGCCTGCACGACGAAGTCGACCTGGTCGGCCGGGATGTCGATGCGCGGCAGCTTATCGACGATCTCGTTGACCTGCGCGAAGACGATGCCGTCGGAGAAGGCGGTCGGCTCGACGATCGCCGGCGTCTCCTCGGTGTTGGCGGCGAGGAAGAGGTTGCCCTTGCGGTCGGCCTGGGCGGCGGCGATCAGCGCCACGCGCGGCGTCAGGTCGATGTAGTAGCGGGCGTACAGCTCGTTGTAGGTGTGGATGGCGCCGACCGGGAACTTCTTCGCCTTCACGAGATCGGCGACGGCGGTGCCCTGCGGGCCGGCGTAGCAGAAGTCGACCTGCTTGATCATGCCCTTCTTGAAGAGCTCGATATGGGCCGGCAGCGTGATGCACGACATCACGAGGTGGATGTCGCGCATATCCTTCTTGTCGAGGGTGGCGAGCTGGTTGGCGAGAAAGTCCGCCTGCTTCTGGTTGTCGCCTTCGAGGCAAAGAATGTCGCCGGGTTCGATGATCCGGCGCAGCACCTCGGGCACCTTGTCGGGACTTACGAACTTGCCGCGGGCCAGCTTGCCGACACGCGCGATGCGCTCGGCCTTGTTCTGGCGGCGCTTCGCCGTTTTTGCAGTGATCATGTTGTGTTTTTCGTCTATCTGTCGTTGCCGGTCAATGTGCTAGAGCGAACCATGCTTATGTTTGAAATACCCTTCGGGAAGACCGATTGGGAATCCGTCGAGCGTACCGAACATCCGGGCGAGACGGGCAAGGCGTTCTGGCGCACCAGGACTTTCAACAACATCCGCGTGCGGATCGTCGAGTATACGCCCGGCTATCTCGCCGATCACTGGTGCCAGAAGGGCCACATCCTGCTGGTGCTCGAGGGCGAGCTGTCGACCGAGCTGGCCGACGGCAGCACCGTCGAGCTTAAACAGGGCCAGAGTTACCAGGTCGCCGACAACACGCTCGGTCACCGGTCGAGCACGGCGACCGGCGCCAAGCTCTTCATAGTGGACTGACATGACGGACATGATCGGATTTATCGGCGTCGGCACGATGGGCGAACCGATGTGCCGCAATCTCGCGTGCAAGAGCGGCATGACCGTGCTCGCCGCCGACCGCGACAAGGCGCCCCTCGAGAGGCTGGCGGCCGACGGCGTGAAGGCCGCCTCGGTCGACGAGATCGGCGAGACCTGCCGCACGATCTTCCTTTCCCTGCCGGGCGGCAAGGAGGTCGAGGAAGTCTGCATGGGGCCCGGTGGCCTGACCTCGAAGGCCAAGCTCGGCTGGACCGTGGTCGATCTCAGCACGGCGCCGCCGATCCTGGCGCGAAGGCTCTACGAGGAGTTCCAGGGCAAGGCCTCGGCCTTCGCCGATGCGCCGGTCGCGCGCACGCGGCAGGCCGCGATCGACGGCACGCTCTCCATCATGGTCGGCGCGACGACGCCCACCTTCGAGCGCATCGCGCCGCTGCTGCGCCACATGGCCAGCGAAGTCACGCATTGCGGCGATGTCGGCGCAGGCCAGACGGTCAAGATCCTGAACAATATGATCCTGTTCCAGACGGTGGTGGCGCTGGCCGAGGGACTGTCGATCGCCCGTGCCAACGGGGTCGACGGCAAGGTCCTGTTCGAGACCCTGACAAAGGGGTCGGCCGATTCCTTCGCGCTGCGCAACCACGGCATGAAGGCGCTGCTGCCCGGCGTCTTTCCCGAGCGCGCCTTCTCGACCAAATACGCGCTGAAGGACCTGAGTTATGCCATCGACATGGCCGAGCAGGCGGGCGTGCCGGCGCTGGGCGCCGACGTGGCGCGTGAAGTGATGGAGCGCGCCGTCGAACTGGGACATGGCGAGGAATACTGGCCCGTCCTGCTCAAGGCCATCGAGGACGCGACCGGCAAGTCGGGGGCCTAGGCCACCAGGCCGCTTCGAAGCGCGGTCCTAAAGCCTGAACCGCAGGCTGGCGCGCGTGCCTTCGACACCGGTGTCGTACTCGAGCTTGGACTGGAGGTTGGCGGCCATCGCAGTGACGACGCGCGTTCCCAGGCCGGTGCCCTGCGCCGCTCCGGAGCCTTTCCAGCCCACGCCGTCATCCTCCACCGCGAGCGAGACGGTGTCTTCGCCGATCTTCTGGAGAATCACCCGGATCTCGCCGCGCATCGCGGCAGGATAGGCGTACTTGTAGGCGTTGGTCAGCAGTTCGGTGACGATCACGCCAATTGAGACAGCCTTGTCGGTGGGCACACGGATGTCGGCATCGGCATGCAGGACCACGGTGTTCTTCTTGTCGGCGGCGTCGATGGCGGCGCTCAACTCGTCGATCAGGCTCATCAGGTAGGAGCCGAGTTCGACGATCCGGACATCGGACGAGGTGTAGAGGCGCCGGTGGATGCCGGCGACCGCCATGATGCGCGCCTGCATTTCCAAGAGGGCGCTGCGCGCCGATTCGTCCTGGACGGCGTTGGCCTGGAGGCGGGCAAGCGAAGCGACCAGCGCCAGCGAGTTGGCGACGCGGTGATTGACCTCGTGCAGCAGCAGTTCGGCGCGGTCGCGGGCCTCGCGGATCGTGCGCTGGGCTTCCTCCGCCTCGGCCTTCAGCCGCTGCTGCTGCAGGGAGGACCGGATGGCCGACCCGAGCAGCTCGCGGAAGTGGCCCTGTACGTCCTTCCAGACATAGTCGGCGGCGCCGGCCTTGAGCGCGGCCACGGCGACGCGCGCATCTTCGGACCCGGTCACGTAGACCACCGGCAGGTCGACGGTGACGCGCTGGATCTTGGCCAGCACGTCGAGACCCGTCTCGTTGGTCAGATTGTGATCGAGGGCGATGGCGTCGAACTTCTCACTGGCCAGGAGCGCGAGCCCTTCGTCGCCCGAACTGACATGCCGGATCCCGATGCCGTGCGGTGCCAGCGCACGCTCCACCAGCCTGCCTATACCCGCGTCGTCGTCGATGTAGAGGACCCTGACCTGTTCCATCTTCAGTCGGTGGCCGGGACCTGCATCACGGAGAGGAAGAGGCCGAGCTGCTGGATGGCGTTGGCGAAGCTTTCGTAGTTCACCGGCTTGGTGATGTAGACGTTGGCGCCGAGGTCGTAGCAGCGCTTGATCTCGCGCTGGTCGTCGGTCGTCGTAAGCACGATGACGGGCGAGCGCTTGAGATGCGTGTTCGATTTGACCTTCGCGAGGATATCCACGCCGGTCATGTCGGGCAGGTTGAGGTCGAGCAGGATGAGCAGCGACCGGGTGCTGTTTTCCTCGCCGGTCCCGTCGGCCCCGAGCAGATAGGCCAGCGCCGAGGTGCCGTCCCTGAACGCGACGATCTCGTTGTTGACGCCGGCGCGGCGGATGTTCCGCTCGATCAGCCGGGCATGGCCTTCGTCGTCTTCGACCATGACGATGGAAACGGGCTTTGCGTTCATTCGCAGCCTCTACCTTGTCGTTGAGTTTTCGTTGAGTCTCAGCCTTCGCGGCAAATCTATCCGAAAGGTTGTACCGCGCCCAAGTTCGGACTGCACCGTAATGTCGCCACCCAGCCGGCGCACCAGAGCGCGGACATGCGCCAGGCCGATTCCCTCGCCGGGCCGGTCCTGCGCACCCGCCCGCCGGAACAGCTCGAAGATGCGCTCGTGGTCCTGTTCGGCGATACCGCGGCCATTGTCCGTGATGTCGATATGCACCCGCCGCGCCGTTTCGCCCGTGGTGATCACGATGCGTCCCGGCCGGTCGCGCGCGAGATACTTCACCGCATTGTCCACGACGTTGCCGACGACCTGCTCCATGGCGAGCCGGTCGGTCACGAGGCCAGGGGCGGATGAGGGGACGGCAATCTCGGCACCGACTTCTTCCGTTTGATGTCGAACGCTGGCGGCGGCGTTCTTCAACAGGCTGACCAGATCGACAGGTTCGGCCCGCAGCTCCCGCCGTCCTTCGCGCGAGAGCTTGAGGATGGCATTGATCAGCCCGTCCATCTTGCCGGTCGACGCGCGGATGAAGCGCAGGGCCTCGGGAATGTCCTCCTCGGTCGCCAATCGCGCCTTGTTCGCGAGGGTCGCGTCGCCCGCCACGTACGGACCCACCGATTTCATGGCGGCTTCCAGTTCGCTGGTGAAGCCCATGATGTTGACGAGCGGCGAACGCAGGTCGTGGCTCACGATGTAGGCGAAGCGCTGGATCTCGTCGTTGGCGCGGGTCAGGGCCTCGGTGCGCTCGGCCACCCGCTCCTCGAGCCCGGCATTCAGGGCCTGGAGTTCGATCCGGGCCGCCACGAGCTCCCGCGTATACTGCACGACGGTCCACGACGCGCCGGCGGCGAACAATACGATCAGGAGACTGCCCGCCGCCGTCACCCACGTCAGGAGCTCAGCGCCGTCAGTTACGGCCTGCAGGCGTGCCGAGACACGCGCTTCCGCATTCGAGATCAGGCCTGCGAGCTGGAGCCGCGCCTGCTCCATCAGCAGGCGGCCGCGATCAGACAGCACCGTCTGGATGGCCGCGTCCCGCTGGCCGCCCTTTGCCTGGTCGATTGTCTCGGTCAGTTCCGCCATCTTGGCGTCGATCACCCCTGCCAACTCGTTGACGGCGGCGAGTTGGGAAGCGTCCCTGGCGACGCGCCTGCGCAGTTCGACGATGTCCTGCTGCAGACGGGGTTGGGCGCGCTCGAACGGAGCCAGATAGCGAGCCTCGCCTGTCAGCAGGTAGCCTCGCTGTCCGGTTTCGGCGTCGATGGCGGCGGCGAGGAGATTGGTTGCGAACGAGCGTATCTCGCGCTCCACGACGGCTTCTTCTGCATGTTGAGCCGTGCGAACGGACAGCCACACCGAAGCGCCCACGATAGCCAGGAGGGCGAGAACACCGGCGGCGAGAAAGGCGATCGTGCGGCGCGCGAACGCAGAACTGAAGATAGACATGAAGGGAAGGCACTCGCAGGGGAACGATGGACACCTGCAGGCCTTCAGGTATCGCCAGGGGAATACGGATAGGCTGCGGCCCGTGCATCTGCAAGGCTCAGCGCTGGTCGATGTCGCCCTCGCTCAACAGGCCGGCGCGGATCGCGGCCTCCATCGCCGTATCGAGGCCGAACAGGCGCTGGGTCGCGAAGCCGGGGTAGCGGTCCGTCGGTTTGGCATGAGTCATCGCGGCAAGAGCATCGGCGTCCGTCTGCGCTTCGAAACCGCACAGAATTTCCGGGAATCCGGCCGCCCGCGAGACCGTCAGGGCAAAGACCCCGCTCGACGCCCTGCGCCCGATGATGCGGTGGAGGAGGTCGCGTAAGTCGCGCAGGCGCCGGCTGCCGATCTCATCGGCCCCGACGTCGACAGCCACTGCGGCCACCAGGTGACCGTGCGGGAAATTCTTGAGGAAGGCCGGCCAGGACAGACTACGCATGCCGCACGCAACGCTGGCGTCTCGCAATCGCTGCCTCACATGCGTAATACTGTCCGCAGACGGGATGGAATTGTTTTCGGGAGACATGGGATGGCGCGGATCGCGGTTGGCGGCTTTCAGCATGAGACGAACACGTTCGCGCCGCAGCAGGCGACCTGGGAGGAGTTCGTTCGCGCCGATGCCTGGCCGCCGCTGCTGCGCGGCCCGGAAATGATCGCCGGGGTCGAAGGCTTCAACATCCCGATCGCCGGCGCGGTCAGGAAGCTGACGGAGCTGGGACACGAGATCGTGCCGCTGGCCTGGGCGGCCGCGTCGCCTGCCTCCTACGTGACCGAGGATGCCTTCGAGAAGATGTGGGCGTTGTTCGACGAGGACCTGAAGAAGCTCGGACCGTTCGACGCGATCTATCTCGACCTGCACGGCGCCATGGTCGCGGAGAACACCGAGGACGGCGAGGGCGAACTGCTGCGCCGGATCCGCGGCCTCGTGGGTGACGAGCTACCGATCGTGGCCAGCCTCGACTATCACGCCAACCTGACGCCCGAGATGGCAAAGCTCGCCACGGCGCTGGTCGGCTATCGCACCTATCCGCATATCGACATGGCGGTGACCGGCAGCCGCGCGATCGAACTCCTGGACAAGCTGCTGCGCGAGAAGCGGCCGGTCTATCGCGCCTATCGCCAGCTCGACTTCCTGATCCCGCTGGTCTGGCAATGCACCTTCATCGAGCCCGCCAAGGGCATCTTCGACCTGGTGGGCGAGCTCGAGGCGGGGGAGAAGAGCCACAATCAGGGCATCGTCAGCGTCACGCACACGCCGGGCTTTCCCCCGGCCGACATCGCCCAGTGCGGCCCGGCCCTGGTCGTGTACGGCCACGACAAGGAGGCCGTCGAGGCCGCCGCCGACAAGCTCGCCGCCACGGTCAAGGCGCAGGAGAAGGCGTTCGACGGCGAGCTGCTGGATCCCGACCAGGCCGCACTTCGCGCCCTCGAATTGTCGAAGAACGCGACCAAGCCGATCGTGCTGGCCGACGTCCAGGACAATCCCGGCGCCGGCGGAACCTCAGACACGATCGGCCTGCTGGCGGCCCTGATGCGTCACAAGGCCAAGGGGGCGGTGATCGGCATGATCGTCGACGAGGGCGCGGCCCGGGCTGCCGTCGAGACCGGCGAGGGCAACGTGATGCATCGCGGTATCGGCGCCGTGGTGGGCTATGGCGACGAGAAGCCGGTCGAAGCCGACTGGCGCGTGGTCAAGCTGAGCGACGGGGTCTTCACCGGCACCGGCCCGTTCTATGGCGGCGCCAAATTCCAGATCGGGCCGATGGCGCTGCTGACCGACGAGGCGTCGGGCGTGTCGGCGGTCATCGCCTGCAAGCGCGTGCAGGCGGCCGATCAGGAGATGTTCCGCGCGGTCGGGGTCGAGCCGTCGCAAGTGCCGATCCTGGCCCTGAAATCGACGGTCCATTTCCGCGCCGACTTCCAGCCGATCGCCGAGACGATCCTGGTGGTGCGGTCGACCGGTGCCCACATCACCGATCCGATGGACATGCCCTACAAGAACCTTCGCAAGGGCATCCGGCTGAAGCCGATGGGACCGGTCTGGCAGGGCGCCTGATCGGTCAGTCGTCGGCGAAGGCCGGTCGCAGCGCCCACACCATCGGCACCGTCGTGAGCGCGACGCAGGAAACGGCGATGAGCGCCGTGGTGAGGCCCACCACGTCGCCGAACAGGCCGAACAATAGTGGGCCGGTCGCGCCGGCGACCGAGCCGCCGGTGTAGAAGACCGCGAAGGCCTTGGTGCGCCGTTCCGGGCTCACGAATTCTGGAATGGTGCCGTAGAGCACGGACGAGGTGCCGTTCAGCATCAGCCCCACCGCCGGCAGCAGCAGCAGCGCGAAGTCGAGCGACAGCGGCAGCGCCGCCAGGATGAGGAGGGTCGTCCCGATCTCGGTCAGCAGGACCGACGGCACGACACCCAGCTTCTGCCCGACCCAGCCCATCACCAGCTTGCCGGCAGCGCCGCCCGCGAACATCAGCGACAGGCCGAGGCCGATGGTCGGCAGATCGGCGCCCTTGTCGCGCAGCAGGAACGGCAGAAAGATCAGGAAGCCGGTCCGCACCAGATCGTCGGCGATGTGGATCGAGAACAGCAGCCAGTAGGCCCAGGGCCGGTCCTGTCCGGCGACGGCCTTCGACGGTTCGGCCGTGCCGTGCGTCACGATCGGTTTCAGCGAAGCGAGGATGATGCCGGCGCCGAGGACGGCGAGGGCGGCCATGACGACCAGTGCCTGCTGCCAGCCGAGCGCGGCGGCGATCAGGGCGAAGAGGGACGGCAGCAGCACCTTGCCGACGTCGCCGGTGAAGTTGTAGGTGCCGAGCGCGGTGCGGGAGCGCGGGCCGTGATAGGCCGCTGCGACCAGGCTGGAGCCGATGGGATGCTGCGTGCTGGCGCCGAGCCCCGCGAGGAGCAGCCCGGCGATGACACCAGAGAGGGAGCCGCTGAGGCCCGCGAGGCAATAGCCGGCGGCGATCAGCATCGTGCCGATGGCCAGGATCCGGACACCGCCGAAGCGTTCGGCCAGGTGGCCCGACGGGATCTGTCCGGTGGCCATGGCGCCGGAATAGCAGGTCTTCAGCGCGCCGATGGCGCCATAGCTCAACCCGAACTGCGACTGCAGGAGCGGGTAGAGGACGTTCAGCAGGTCGGTGAATCCGTCGTGCAGGGCATGCGCGCCGCCGCAGACGGTGAGGGTGCGGCGGGCCGTGGTGGGAGCCGAGACGGTGATTGTCATCTCACCGTCACATTACTAGCGACCCGGTATCCGGTCGAACCAAAAGGCGGTCTGCTGCTGAAAATCGCGTTCGGCGAAGGCGGTGTCCGTGATGACGGTCGGTTTGCCGTTGCGCGCGTAGCGCACGCTCACCAGGCGCTTGAAGGCCGTGTCGGCGGAATGGAGAATCAACACGTCGCCCTGGCGGCGCTGGAAAACGAACTCGTGATACTTGCGGATGTTCACGAGGTTCACGACGTAGCGGCCGTCGGGGCCATCGGCGGCGAGCTGGCGCACGGGAATGTCGCGGCCTTCGTTGGCGATGCCCATGAGCGCCAAGGCCTCGGGCGCAGTCATGTTGTCCCGGCCGGTCCTCTGGATCAGCGCCACAAGACGGTCGCCGCGCTCCGAGAGCGTGTACTTGGGCGAGGGCGTCGTGGCACAGGCGGCCAGCGGCAGGAGCGCGGCCGAGAGCAGGAAGCCGCGGCGCGTCGATCCGAACTTGCTCAAACCTTGTCCTTCTCCATGTCGATTTCGATGGGAGCGATCTCCGCAAGGGCGCCGTCGCGGATCGCGCGGAAGAAGCAGTTGTGACGGCCGGTGTGGCAGGCGACGCCGGTCTGGTCGACCAGCGCCAGCAGCGTATCGCCGTCGCAATCGATGCGCAGCTCGACCAGGGTCTGGATGTGCCCCGACGTGTCGCCCTTGCGCCACGGGCCCTTTCGGGAGCGCGACCAGTAGCATGCACGGCCCGTGCGCATCGTCTCGGCCACCGCGGCGCGGTCCATCCACGCCATCATCAGCACTTCGCCCGTGTCGTGCTGCTGGGCGATCGCCGGCACCAGCCCCTGCGCATCGAACTTGATGACGGCGAGGGCGGCGTCGATTTCGGGCTGTTGGTAGGTCATTGGGGACATCAATGTGCTCATGGGGCGAGCCTTGGCCTCCGGAAGGAACGGCGCGTATAATCGCAGCCTACTCGGTTGGCAAATCGGGAGTTCCGTGAAGAAACCCGCCAAAGCGGCGCCCGCCGGGCACGCCCACGATCATGAGCACTGTGTCGAGGACGCGATCGCCGCGGCCGAGAAACTGTGCGCCGCCAAGGACCTCAGATTCACGCCGCTGCGCCGCAGGGTGCTGGAGCTCGTCTGGTCGAACCACAAGCCGGTGGGCGCCTACGCGCTGCTCGACAGTCTGCGCAACGAGGATCTCGGCTCGGCGCCACCCACGGTCTATCGCGCGCTCGACTTCCTGATCGAGAACGGCCTGATCCATCGCATCGAGCGCATGAATGCCTTCGTCGGCTGCAGCCATCCCGGCGAGGCCCATCGCGGCTTCTTCCTGATCTGCAGCGAGTGCGGCAACGCCGAGGAGATCGAGGGCGACGGCCTGTCCGACGCCATCTCCGCCAGCGCCACGCGCCGCGGCTTCACCGCGCGCGACATGACCCTGGAAGTGACCGGCATCTGCGGCGAGTGCCAGCAAGCCTAGGCGCAAGCCTCAGGCGCGCTTGCCGCCAATCGAGACGAAGGCCATGAGGCAGGGCTCGGTCAATGGATTGCGCCAGCGATGCCTTGTGCCGTTCTGCACGATGCAGTCTCCCTGGCGAAGGTGGATCTTCTGTCCGTCGTCCAGTTCCAGCGTCATCTCGCCCCGAACCACGATGCCGTAGTCGATCGTATCGGACGTGTGCATGCCCGGCGCACCACGCTCCATGACATCGCCCATGCCGGGCACCTTGTCGTTCAATTCCTTCAGCGCGCTTTCAAGCGTGACGCCGGCCGGCGGCTTGTAGCCCTCCGGGCGTCGGCCCGGATAGGAGATCAGGCGGAACATCGTGCCGCCCGGCCCGGGGAATGCGATCGTTCCCTTGAGCATCGGGTCCGGTTCCTGGCCGGTGAGCTGAGGCACGCCCTCGGTGATGTACATCTCGTGGAACGTCAGCCCCGGATTGGAATCGATTTCCACGATCCTGGGCGTCAGATCGAAGGACTTGAAAACCGACTTGCCGGCGGCATCGCGGCCGGTAACGACGCGCTTGGGGGGTGGCAGGTCGCTCGGAGCCTGTGCTGCTGCGGGTTGCGACATGGCAGCCAAGGCGCCACCGCCGGCCATCGCGGAAAGCGCCGCGAGCAGGTGACGCCGGTCCGGCAAGAGTTCACGTTCGGCCGGCGACTTGTTCGTTTTGCGTGGCCACCAAGGCCAGGAAATCTTGCCCATCTGCGTCCTCCACTGTTCGACTTCTTTGTTGTCAAAACAGTGGAGCCGATCGGCGGGCCGCGTGAAGAGCGACCTTCGTCGGATGAGCTAGGCGTTGTGCGCCCGGTTGAGGCGCTCGAAGCCTTCGGCCAGGTCGGTCTTCAGATCCTCGACGTCTTCCAGGCCAATATGGACGCGCAGGAGCTGCTTGCCCTCGGGCCACGGCACGGCGGTGCGATACTGGTCGGGGTGCGCCGGGATCATCAGGCTCTCGTAGCCACCCCAGCTCGCGCCCATGCCGAAGATGTCCATGCCGTCGAGCATGGCGGCCACCGCGGGGCGCTTGATGCCGTCGCGCAGTGTGAAGGAGAACAGGCCGGACGAGCCCTGGAACTGCTTCTTCCAGTTCTCATGGCCGGGGCAGTCGGGCAGGGCCGGGTGCAGCACCTTGTCGACCTCAGGCCGCGTCTTCAGCCAGTTCGCGATCTCGAGGCCGCTCTTCTCGTGGTGGCGCAGGCGCACGCCCATGGTGCGCAGGCCGCGCAGGGCGAGATAGCAATCGTCGGGCGCGGCGTGGAAGCCGAACGACTGGCAGGCCGTCTTCGCCGTCTCGAACATCTCGCGCGTGGCGCAGGAGATGATGCCCATCATCGCATCCGAATGGCCGACGATGTACTTTGTGCCGGCGTGGATGGAGATGTCGCAGCCATGGTCGAACGGCTTGAAGTAGAGCGGCGTCGCCCAGGTATTGTCGATCATGACGGTCGCGCCGGCCTTCTTGGCGACCGCGGCCATGCCGTCGACGTCCTGGACCTCGAAGGTCTGCGAGCCCGGCGCTTCGAGATAGAGGACCTTGGTGTTCGGCCGCATCAGCTTGGCGATGCCCTCGGCGCCGATCATCGGGTCGAAGTAGGTGGTCTCGACACCGAAGCCCTTCAGCGTCGTGTTGGCGAAGCGGCGCGCCGGACCGTAGGCATTGTCGGTCACCAGCATGTGGTCGCCGGTCTTCAGGAAGCCCACAATGGCGCCAGTCACGGCGGCCAGGCCCGACTGCACGGCGATGGAGCGGTGCGCGCCCTCGATGGCGGCAACGGCGTCTTCCAGCGCCTTCTGCGTCGGCGTGCCGTTGCGACCGTACCCGAAGCCCTCGAACGGAATCCGGTTCTCGAACTTGTCCATCGTCGGCGAGAGGATCGTCGACGCGTGATAGACGGGCGGGTTCACGATGCCGAAATTGTTGTCGGGATCGCGGCCGGAGACGGCCAGGACTGTGTCGGGGCGGGTGTAGGTTTTTTTGGAGGTCATGACTCGACTATGGCAGGGCGTTGAAGGGAGTTCAGGGGCCGGTGACGATGGGCGTGTCGGCACGACCGCCCCATTCCGTCCACGAGCCGTCATAGACCGCGGCCTCGGGAGAGCCGGTGAGATAGAGACCGAGCGCCACGACACAGGCAGTGACTCCGGAGCCGCAGCTCGCGGTCACCTTCTTCGAGGGATCGATGCCGGAGGCGGCGATGCGGGCCGCCAGCTTGTCTGCTGGCAGCATCGTGCCGGTCGCGGGATCCAGCAGCTCGTTGTAGGGGAGGTTGAAGGCGCCCGGCATGTGGCCGCCGCGCAGGCCGGCGCGCGGCTCGGGCACCTCGCCGCGGAAGCGGTTGGCGGCTCGGGCATCGACGATCTGCTCGCGCTTGCTGTCGATCAGGCCGAACACGTCGTCAACGGAGCGCACGAGAGAGTTGTCGAGACGCGAGGTGAAGTGGCGCTCGCGCGGCGGCGTCGGATCATCCGTGACGGGGTGGCCCTCGCTCATCCACTTCGGCAGGCCGCCGTTCAGGACCGACACGTCCTTGTAGCCCATCGCGCGGAACATCCACCACACACGGCAGGCGCCGGTCATCGGGGTGGTGTCGTAGATCACGATCTTGTTGCCGTCGCCGAGGCCCAGCTTGCGGACGCGGGCGGAGAATTTTTCCGGGGGCGGCAGCATGTGCGGCAGCTTGCTGGTCGTGTCGGCGATCTCGTCGATGTCGAAGAAGACCGCGCCGGGAATGTGCTGATTCACGAACTCGGTCTTTGGATCGCGCTTCTGCGCCGGCAGGTAGAAGGAGCCGTCGACGACGCGCACATCCGGCGCGTCGAGGCGGGCGGCGAGCCAGTCGGTGCTGACGAGGGCGTCGGGCCTTGCGTAGTCCATCGTGATTTCTCCTAAGCCAGCGCGATGATGAAGCGCCGGTTCATCTTTCCCTTGTTCTCGATCTTGATGCATTCGACGCGGCCGATCTCGCCGCTGCGGGCAACGTGGGTGCCACCGCAGGCCTGCAAGTCGACGCCCTCGATCGACAGGAGGCGGACGCGGCCCGCGCCCATCGGCGGCCGAACGCTCATCGTCTTCACGAGTTCGGGGCGTGACGTCAGCTCCTCGTCGGTGACCCATTGCTGCGTCACCGGCCGGTCGAGGGAGATTAGCTTGTTGACCTCCTCGGTGACCCATTCCTTGGTCGGAATCTCCCCCTCGAGGTTGAAGTCGAGGCGGCTCTTGTCGACGCCGACCTGGCCGCCGGTGACGTTGCCCTTGATGACGGCCGACATCACATGCAGCGCCGTATGCATGCGCATGTGCATATGCCGGCGCTCCCAGTCGAGCACCGTGTGAACCTTCGTCCCGACCTCGGGTCGCGGCGCATCGGGGGCGAGCACGTGCAGCACGTCGCCGCCGTCGGCCTTGATCGAATCGACGATCCGGGCCTCGCCGCCGTCCCAACGCAGGAGACCGGTGTCGCCGGGCTGACCGCCGCCGGTCGGATAGAAGATCGAGCGGTCCAGCCGCACGCCGCGTTCCTCGACGCCGGTCACGGTGGCGTCGGTTTCCTTGATGTAGGCGTCCTGCCTGAAGAGTTCTTCGACCATGACCGGGATTTAGGCTTTCGCCAGACGCGCCGCAACTTCTTCACCCGTCGGCATCGCGGGCGCCGCGCCGAGACGTTCGACCGAACAGGAGGCGGCGGCACTGGCAAAGCGCGCGGCCTCCGCCGGTGTCCGCCCGGCGGCCAGTTGCGAGGCGAGGGCCCCCACGAAACAATCGCCGGCGCCCGTCGTGTCGACGACCCGCGTCTGGAACGCGGGAATGGACTCGACGCCGGTAGCGGTCACGACGACGGCGCCGCGCGCGCCCAGCGTTGCGATCACGGCGCGCGCCCCGCGCTCGCGCAGGACCTTGCAGGCTGAGACGACTTCATCCGTCGAGCTGGAAGCGTCGAGCCCGGTGCCGGTTGCCTGAGAAAGTTCGATCTCGTTGAGCACGGCGACGTCGACCGCCTGCAGCATTTCCGGCGGATGCTCCGTGTACGGCGCCAGGTTGAGGACGGTGCGGGCCCCGGCCGCATGGGCGCGCGCAAGGATCTCCTGTGTGGCGGCGAGCGGCGTCTCGAACTGCGCCACCCAAACTTCGTCGCGCCGCGGTTCGTCGGGCAGCATCGACGCGCCGAAATGCATGTTGGCGCCCGAGGCGACGGTGATCGAATTGTCACCTTCGGCCACCTGGATCAGCGCCACGCCGGTCGCCGGTCCGTCGATTTCGGTCACGCCGGTGCTGTCGACGTCGTTGTCGGCCAGGAAACCACGCAGGCTGTTGGCGAAGGCGTCGTTGCCGACAGCGCCGACCATCGCCGTGGGCATCCCCAGGCGCGCCGAAGCGATCGCCTGGTTGAGGCCCTTGCCGCCCGGCAGGAACGAAACCTCGGCACCCAGAATCGTCTCGCCGGGTGCGGGACGCCGCGGGCTCTGCACGACGACATCCATGTTGAGGCTGCCGCAGACGACGACCCGGCTCATGTGCGCGCGCTCACTTCATCCAGCGCGGCAGCGGCAGGTTCTTTTCGCGCAAGAACGCCGGATTGAAGAGCTTGGACTGATAGCGGCTCCCGCCGTCGCAGAGAATGGTGACGATGGTCTTGCCCGGTCCCAGCTCGCGGGCGAGCCGCATCGCGCCCACCACGTTGATCGCGCTCGAACCGCCCAGCACGAGGCCTTCATGTTCAATCAGGTCGAACAGGACGGGCAGGGCTTCCTCGTCGGTAATCTGGTAGGCCATGTCGATCGGGGTGCCTTCGAGATTCGCGGTGACGCGGCCCTGGCCGATGCCTTCCGTGACCGAGTTTCCTTCCGCCTTGAGTTCGCCCTTGGCGAACCAGTTGAACAATGCCGAGCCCATCGGATCGCTGAGCGCGATCTTGATCTCGGGATTGCGCTCCTTTAGGGCTCGCGCGACCCCAGCCAGGGTGCCGCCGCTGCCGACCGAGCAGGTGAACCCGTCGACCTTGCCGTCGGTCTGGTCCCAGATTTCCGGTCCCGTCGTGCGGTAGTGGCCGTCCCGGTTGGCCGTATTGTCGAACTGGTTGGCCCAGATCACGCCGTTGGGCTCCGTGGCCGCCAGTTCCTCGGCGAGAGTGCCGGAGAAGCGGACATAGTTGTTCGAATTGGAATAGGGCGCCGCCGGGACGAGGCGCAGGTCGGCGCCGCACAGGCGCAACATGTCCTTCTTCTCCTGGCTCTGCGTCTCCGGCATCACGATGACAGAGCGGTACCCACGCGCATTGGCGACCAGCGCGATGCCGATCCCGGTGTTTCCGGCCGTGCCCTCGACGATGACGCCGCCGGGCCTCAGTCTGCCGCTCTTCTCCGCGTCCTCGATGATGGCCAGGGCGGCGCGATCCTTCACCGAGCCGCCCGGATTGAGGAACTCCGCCTTGCCGTAGATGTTGCTGCCCGTCGCCTCGGACGCGGCGCGCAGCTTGATCAGCGGCGTGTTGCCGATGCTATCGATGAAACCCGACCGGACGTTCATGACCTACTCGCTCTGCTTGACCCTGCGACGCTCCCGGCGGGACGGTAGACAGGGAGCAGGGGGAATCGCAACCGGACCGTACCGGTTGGCGGCATGATTGGCCCGGAATTCGCATGGGCCAGACCGGGCTCGTGCGCCCCGCATGGCCCAGATTGGAAGATCCCATGAGTGCGCCTGCTGCTGTCCATTCGAACTGGGAGAGCCTTGTTCATCCGAACGGCGATCCCATCCGCCTGAACCACCAGGATTTCGTGGCCATCGACCGGGACCGGGACGCGACCTACGACCCGATCTATCGGCCGCAGGCGCTCTACAATCGGGTGATCAACGGCTTCCATGCGAACAACGAGGCCTTCCTGCTGCAGGAGGTCGCGACGAACCTGCCGATCTATCGCCCGGATGCCGGGCCGACGGATTTCCATCTCCATCTGCCTCCCGGCGGTTTCCAGCTCGTGCTGGTCACGTCAGGCCTCTTCACCTTCGATTACGATGGGCTGATGCACTATGTCGGACCCGGCGCCCTGATCCTGCAAAGCGCGATCGTGCACCGGCAGAGTTCCTACAGCTGGTCCGGCCTCTCCACCGAAGCGAACCTGAAGACACCGCAGACGGTCGTGCCCGATCCGCTTTCCATGGGCTACTCCGGCAAGTTCATTGAGGCGTTCATCACCGAGCCGACGACCTTCCCCAATCCGACGGTGGTGCACTCGGACGAAATCGACGAGGCCGAGACGCCGCGCCTGGCCTGGAGCCATCCGTTCCACGACCGCCCGCACGATGCCGGGTTCTGGTTCCAGGATCCGCTATCGCTGGACGCTCTCTACCGGCCGCTGCCGGCTGGGATCGTCAACTCGCCAATGCCCGTCCATGTCCGCAATCTCGGCATAGAGGCGCCAAGCGGCCACCTCGTCACCGGCCACATCATCGCCACCGATCCGCACGGCCAGTCGCTGCTGCCGAAAAGCGCGTCGCCCGCCGCGGATGTCGCGGGGCTCGAGAAGGGCGAGGTCGTGGTCTATCGCGTCATTCGCGGCAGCGCTGAATTCAAGGATGGAGCGGGCAAGGGCTTCGAACTCGCGACCGGTGATTCGGTCACCGCCGGCAGGAAGTCCACGACCCTGGTCGGCCTGGGCGAGAACACGCAACTGCTGCGACTCGGCCTCCTGAAGGGTATGGACAATCTCGTCCGATGGACGGCGGCCCAGCGCGACGAAATCGACGGGCTGGCTGGCCGGATCATCACCCGCAAGGATCCTCGGCCCCAGCGGACCCAGGGCAAGCCGGTCGGCTACCTCTACGAATAGGCAGGCGCTTCAGCGCCAGCTGCTCCGCACCTCGTCGCGGTGGAGCGCCAGCCACTGCAGGGCGATCACCGCGGCGGAATTGTCGATCTCGTCGCGGGCCAGGAGGGTGCGCGCCTCGGCAAACGGCATGGCCCGCACGAGGATGTCCTCGTTCTCGGTCTCGAGGCCATGAATGCCGCCGACGGCGGTCGAATCGATGCGGCCCAGGAAGATGTTGCAGGTTTCCGAACAGGCGCCGGGGCTCAGCACGAGGCTGTAGAGGGGAACGAGGTCCGCAATCTCCACTGCGGCTTCCTCGACCGCCTCGCGCCGCGCGACCTCCTCGGGCGTTTCGCCTTCCTCGATCATTCCGGCCACGATCTCCCAGCACCAGGGATGGCGACCGGCGGCAAAGGTGCCGGCCCGGAACTGGCGGATTAGGACGACCTCGTCGCGGACCGGGTCGTAAGGCAGCACGGCCGCGGCCTGGCCGCGCTCGAAGACCTCACGGCTGAACTCGCCGCTCAGGCCGCCCCGATAGAGGCTGTGGCGGAACAGGTAGCGGGCGAGGCGGAAGTAGCCCTGGAAGGCCACGGTTCTCTCAAGCAGTTCGGCCTTTTCACCGGGCAGCGCAACGGAAGGCATGACATGCACCCCACAAGCGAAAAGGGGCCGCTCCCTTTCGAGAACGGCCCCAAATTGGCTCCGGAGGTAGGAATCGAACCTACGGCCGGGCGATTAACAGTCGCCTGCTCTACCGCTGAGCTACTCCGGAATGGAATTCGTCGCGACGGCGGTAACTCTGCCGCGAAGGCGCGGTCTTGTGACAGAGCGTGTCCGCTCATGCAAGACCTGTCGCTTGTGCATTCGTGGAGGCCCGGGCCGGAGTCGAACCGGCCTGGAAGGATTTGCAGTCCTCTGCATAGCCGCTTTGCTACCGGGCCGCACGAAAGCGCGCGGTGCTATACTCATGGTGTGACGAAGCGGTCAAGCCGGGCGCGACGGAGAGACCTTTGACGCTGTCGTCCGCTGCCGCCTATATAACGGCGCTACATCTAGGGGGCAGCCTATGACGGATTTCGCGCTCGCGCGACGCAACATGGTGGAAGGGCAGCTCCGGCCCAACCGGGTCAACGATGCCGGTCTGCTGGCGGCGCTCGGGGAGCTTCCGAGGGAGCATTTCCTGCCGGAGGGCCTGCGTTCGGTCGCCTATGCCGACGACGACGTGCCGCTGGGCAACGGGCGCTTCATGATGGAACCGATGGTTCTGGCGCGCCTGATCCAGATCCTGCAGCCCCGGGGCGAGGACAAGGCAATGGTCCTGGCGGCCGGTCTGGGCTACGGCGCGGCGATCCTGGCACGCCTGACCAAGTCGGTCGTTGCCGTAGAGGCAGATGCAGGTCTCGCGGCGGCAGCCCGGAAGACGTTGGCCGACCTCGGCGTGTCGGGGGTGGAGCAGGTAGCGAGCCCGGCCGAGCTGGGTGTCGCGGCGTCGGGGCCCTATGACGTCATCCTGATCGAGGGTGCGGTGCATGAAGTCCCGAAGGCCATTGCCGACCAGCTCGCCGAGGGCGGCCGTCTGGCCACGGTCATCGCCGATCCGAGTGGCGCGCTCGGCGTCGCGCATCTCTTCGTGAAGCAGGGCGGGGTCATGTCGGGCAGGCCGCTGTTCGATGCCGGTACTCCGTTGCTGCCGGGCTTTGCACGGCCTGCGCGCTTTACCTTCTGACGAGGTCGGGGCTTTCCCATGCTCAGGGCTACCAATCGTGTTCCGCCTGATGCTAGGGTGCCATCCAAAGATGAGGGTAGAGCAATGCGTATCCGGCCCGGTTTGAGGCATGCC
Organism: Reyranella sp.; assembly: GCF_965279625.1. Lineage (GTDB taxonomy): Bacteria > Pseudomonadota > Alphaproteobacteria > Reyranellales > Reyranellaceae > Reyranella. The sequence continues at coordinate 623,272 of NZ_OZ257251.1, read as the reverse complement.
CGCACCGCGGCCGCGTGCGTCCTGGCGATCGGGCTCGGGGGAGCTCCCAGTGCGTGGTCGCAGAGCCTGATCGAGGCCCTGTCGACGACCTACAACAGCAACCCCGACCTTTTGGCGAGCCGGGCGATCCTGCGGCAGACCGACGAGACGCTGTCGCAGGCGGTCGCCAACTGGCGCCCGCGCGTGACCCTCAACGTCGAGTACAACAAGGTCGAGCAGGATTCCTACTCGATACGCTCGACGCCCACCTTCTATGCGCTGAACGGCAAGTTCACGACCTTGCAGATGGTCCAGCCGCTGTTCCGCGGCGGCAAGACGATCGCCGAGACCAAGCAGGCGCAATCCAATATCCAGGCGCAGCGCGCCCAGCTCGCCGAAACCGAGCAGACGGTGCTGCTGTCGGCGGTGACGTCCTATGCCGACCTCATCCAGAACATCGGCATCGCCGATGCCCGCCGCAACAACGTGCGCGTCTTGGTCCAGCAGCTCGATGCAACCCGCGAACGCTTCCGGGTCGGCGAACTGACCATCACCGACGTGTCGCAGTCCGAGGCGCGTCTCGAATTGGCCAAGGCCGACCTGGTCCAGGCCGAAACCAACGTCCGCATCTCCGAGGCCGCGTTCCAGCGCACGATCGGCAAGAAGCCGGGCCGGCTGGGCGAGATTCCTCTGATCGGGGGGCTGCCGTCCTCGGAAGAGGAGGCGATCGGCCTGGCGATGGATGCTGGCCCTCGTGCCGTCACTGCGGCGCACCGCATCTCGGCGGCAAACTACGGCGTCAATTCGGCGGTTGGCGACCTGCTGCCGCAGGTCAATCTCGTGGGCGCGCTGCAGCAGCAGTTCGACCTGCAGGTTCCGACCGACAAGTACTACAACTACGCGGTCCGCCTTCAGGCCACGATCCCGATCTTCCAGAACGGCAGCGAGTGGTCGCGCATCCGGTCTGCACGCGAACTGGTCGGGCAGCGTCGCAACGAACTAGACAGCGCCCGTCGCGCGGTGGCGGAGAACGTCATCCGCGCGTGGCGACAGCTCGATTCCTCGCGCTCGCGGGTCACGTCGTTCGAATCGCAGGTCCGCGCCAACGAAGTTGCCTTGAACGGCGTGCGCCAGGAAGCGCTGGTCGGTTCGCGCACCACCCTGGACGTGTTGAACGCCGAGCAGGAACTGCTCAATTCGCAGGTCAACCTGATCCAGGCGCGCCATGATGTGCAGGTCGCCTACTATGGCGTGCTGGCCGGCATCGGGCGCCTGACGGCCCGGACACTGGCGCTGCCCGTCGAGTATTACGACGAGGAGCGCTACTACAAGGATGTCGGCTCCCGCTGGATCGGCTGGGGCAGCAGCGGCGAGTCGGGGACCGGCAACATTCCGCCGTCGACCTCTTCGGCCGGCGTTGCTGGGAGCGCCCCCACGGGGAGCGGCGGCAGATGACCGATGCCAAGGGTGGGCCGAACCAGGATCCCTCGATGGACGACATCCTGGCGTCCATCCGCAAGATCATTTCGGATGACGAAGCTCGCGCCCAGGTCGGTGGTTTGCGCAGCGCGAACGCCGGGTCCGGCGAGCGCATGCCCGTGATACCGCCCATCCTGCCGTCTGCAACGCCGCCCGTGGCGCACGACGACGTCCTCCTGCTCACCGAGATCGTGGAAGAACCCAAGTCAATGCCGAGCGAACAGCCCATGCCCCTGCGGGCAGTAGATTCCGTGAACCCGGCCGAGATGCCGCAACCCGCGACCGAGCCGACCACCAGCGAGGAGCCGGTCGCACGTACGACGGCCGGAGAAATCCTGGTGGGTGCGGGCGTGGCGGGCGCCACCAGTTCCGCCTTCGCCCGGCTCAATCAGGCCGTGCAGGACAGCGTGCCTCCGCCGGCGGCCACCGATCCGGGGCCGAAGGTCGGCGGCTCCGGCCAGACCATCGAGGACCTGGTCAAGGAAATGCTGCGCCCGATGCTCAAGGACTGGCTGGACAATAATCTGCCGCCGATGGTCGAGCGCTATGTCGAACGCGAGATTGCCCGGCTGACCCGCCGCTGACCCCAGGCGCCGCCCTCATTCATCGCCACGGTGTCGCAACCGTGGCGTTTTTCGTTTAAGGCCAGAAGATGCTCGACAAGACCTACGACCCCAAGGAAATCGAGGCCCGGCGCTACCCCGAATGGGAGAACGCGGGGGCTTTCCGCGCCCATCCTGAGTCGCCGAAGCAGCCCTATTGCATCGTGATCCCGCCGCCCAACGTCACGGGCAGCCTCCACATGGGCCATGCGCTCGACAATACGCTGCAGGACGTGCTGATCCGCTGGCGCCGCATGAAGGGCGACGACGTGTTGTGGCAGCCCGGCACCGACCATGCCGGCATCGCCACGCAGATGGTGGTGGTGCGCAACCTCGAGCAAGAGGGGATCGGCCTCGCGGTCGAGGGCGCGGCCCGGACCGACGCCAACAAGAAGCTCCTGAACCGCGAGGAGTTCCTCGCCAAGGTCTGGGAGTGGAAGGCCTATTCGGGCGGCACGATCACCAGCCAGCTCCGCCGGCTCGGCGCCTCCTGCGACTGGAGCCGCGAGCGCTTCACCATGGACGAGGGCCTGTCGAAGGCCGTGCTCAAGGTGTTCGTCGAGCTGTACCGGGAAGGCCTGATCTACAAGGATCTGCGGCTGGTCAACTGGGACCCCAAGATGCTGACCGCGATCTCCGACCTCGAGGTCGAATCGCGCGAGGTGAAGGGCCATCTCTGGTACTTCAAGTATCCGATCGAGGGCAGCCCCGACGAGTTCATCGTGGTCGCCACGACGCGGCCCGAGACCATGCTGGGCGACACCGGCATCGCCGTGCATCCCGACGATCCGAAGTGGAAGCACCTGATCGGCAAGCACGCGGTGCTGCCGCTGGTCGGCCGCCGCATCGCGATCGTGGGCGACGAGTATTCCGACCCGGAGAAGGGCTCGGGCGCGGTCAAGATCACGCCGGCGCACGACTTCAACGATTTCGAGGTCGGCCGCCGGCACAATCTCGAAGCCATCAACATCTTCGACAAGTTCGCCCGCGTGAACGACAAGGCGCCCGAAAAGTATCGCGGCCTTGACCGCTTCGAGGCGCGCAAGGTCGTCGTGGCCGAGATGGAGGAGCTGGGGCTCGTCGAGAAGATCGAGCCGCACACCCATGCGGTGCCGTACGGCGATCGCGGCGGCGTGCCGGTCGAGCCCTATCTCACCGAGCAGTGGTACGCCGATGCCAAGAAGCTCGCGGAGGCGCCGCTGGCGGCGGCGCGCGACGGGCGCGTGAAGTTCGTACCCGAGCGCGGCAGAGAGGATTTCTTCCGCTGGATGGAGAACATCGAGCCGTGGTGCGTGTCGCGCCAGCTCTGGTGGGGGCACCAGATTCCGGCCTGGTACGGACCGGACAAGAAGGTGTTCGTGGCGCTCTCCGAGGAGGAGGCGAAAGCCGAGGCGCGGGCGCATTACGGCAAGGACGTCGAACTCGAACGCGATCCCGACGTGCTCGATACCTGGTTCAGCTCTGCCCTCTGGCCGTTCTCGACCCTGGGCTGGCCGGACCAGACGCCGGAAGTGGCGAAATACTATCCGACCAGCACGCTCGTCACGGGCTGGGACATCCTGTTCTTCTGGGTCGCCCGCATGATGATGATGGGCATGCACTTCATGAAGGAGGTGCCGTTCCGCACCGTCTACCTGCACGGGCTGGTGACGGACGAGAAGGGCCAGAAGATGTCCAAATCCAAGGGGAACGTGATCGATCCCCTGGAGCTGATCGACAAATACGGTGCCGACGCGCTGCGCTTCACCATGACGTCGCTCGCCGCGTCCCAAGCCGGCCGGCTGCGGCTCGCGCCGGCCCGTGTCGAAGGCGCGCGCAACTTCGCGACCAAGCTGTGGAACGCGACACGCTTCGCCGAGATGAACGGCGCGGCTCTGCCGAAGGGGTTCGATCCCGCGTCCGCCAGCCTCACGGTCAACAAGTGGATGCTGGGTGAACTCGCCCGCGCCAACCAGGCCATCGACAAGGCCCTGACCGACTTCCGCCTGAACGAGGCCGCCAACACGCTCTACGAGTTCGTCTGGGGCGTGGTCTGCGACTGGTATGTCGAGCTCACCAAGCCGATCGTGCAGGGCGCCGACGGGCCGGAGAAGGACGAGACGCGGGCCGTCACGGCCTTCGTGCTGCGCGAGACCGTGAAGCTGATGCACCCGGTGATGCCGTTCATCACCGAGGAACTGTGGGACAAGCTCGGCCACCGCGCCGAGCATGGACCGCTGATCGGCCAGCCCTGGCCCGCGCCGACGGCCGTCGATCCGGCGGCCGATGCCGAGATGGGCTGGCTGGTTAAGCTGATCCAGGACATTCGGTCGGCGCGCGCCGAACTGAACGTGCCCGCCGGCGCCAAGCTCAAGCTGCTGGTGATCGGCGGCAACGATACGACGGCGGCGCGCCTCGAGACGCATCGCCCGGCCATCGAGCGGCTGGCCCGTATCGAGGGCGTCGAGGCGGCGACATCGGCGCCCAAGGCGTCGCTGCAGATCGTCCTTGGCGAGGCGACCTATGCCCTGCCGGTCGGCGATGTGATCGACCTCAAGGCCGAGAGTGCGCGACTCCAGAAGGAGATCAAGAAGCTCGTCGACGAGGTCGGCAAGATCGACGCCAAGCTCGCCAACGCCGCCTTCGTCGCACGCGCGCCGGAAGAGGTCGTCGAGGAGCAGCGGGAGCGCCGCGCGCAGGCCGAACAGACCGGTGCGCGGCTCAGCGCGGCACTGGAGAGGTTGGGCGTTTAGCACGCGAGCGTGCAGCTCGCAGAGCGAATGCCAGGGGATGATCTCCAGTATCCACTGTGCAATTATGGATATTCAGACGGAGGCAAGAAATGACCTATAGTCTCGAGCAGTTGAGCGCCGATATTCGCAAGGCCCTCAAGGCCGATTCCGGGATCGCGGGTAAGCAGGAAGTCTGCAAGCTGGTGTCGAAGGTGCTGCTCGACGATGAATTCGTCGCCACGCACCTGACCGCCGAGCAGTGCCGCCCGCGCAAGGTCCTGTACGAGGATCCGGAACTGGGCTTCTGCATCTGCGGGCATGTCTACGAGACGGCCGCGCACGGTGGGCCGCATGATCACGGTTCCAGCTGGGCGATCTACGGCCTGGCCACCGGCGACACCGAGATGACCGACTGGCGGATCGTCAAGAAGGGCGAGGGCGAAGAGCCCTCGCTGGTCGAGCCTGCCAACACCTACGTCCTGAAGCCGGGCGACAGTCACTTCTACGATGTCGGCGTGGTCCACTCGCCGAAGCGCGACGGTCTGACCAGGCTGGTGCGCATCGAGGGCGCCAACCTCGACCACATCCAGCGCTCGAACATCAAGGCGGCCTGAGCGCATAGGCAAGCATGATGTCGTCCTGAGCGCAGCGAAGGACCTGACGGGGCGGCCACACGACTCCGTGGCTGACGTGAGATCCTTCGCTGCGCTCAGGATGACAGTGAGCGTCGCCGTCGTTCTGGCAGCTACCGCTTGATCTGCATCCCCAGATACTTCGCCAACCCCGCGCCATAGGGCGGCCGCAGCATGCGCAGCGGGGCCAGGTCCCATTTGATCTGGTGGTAGATCGATTTGCGGTGGCTGAACTCACGGAAGCCATCGTGGCCGTGATAGACGCCCATGCCGGCCGGGCCGATGCCGCCGAACGGCAACTCCTCCTGGGCGACGTGCATCACCACGTCGTTCACCGTGACGCCGCCTGACGTGGTGCCGTCGAGCACGCGGTCCCGCTCCGCCGCGTCGCTGCCGAAATAATACAGGCCGAGCGGGCGGTCGTGGGCGTTGATGTAATCGATCGCCTGCTGCACGTCGCCATAGGCCTTCACCGGCAGCAGCGGCCCGAAGATCTCCTCCTGCATGACCTTCATGTCGTCGGTCGGATTTAGGATCAGGGTCGGTGCGATGCGGCGATGAGGCTGCTGGCGCAGATCCTCGGCGCCGGGATTGATCTCGACGATCTCCGCGCCCTTGGCCCGCGCATCGTCGAGATAGTCCATCAGCCGCGCATAGTGCCGGTCGGTGACGATCGCGGTGTAGTCCGGGCTCTCGCGGATGCTCGGGAACATCTGCCCCACGGACGCCTTCGCCGCGGCTACGAAGTCGGGGAGGCGGTCGGCCGGCGCCAGCACATAGTCGGGCGCCAGGCAGATCTGGCCGGCGTTGAGCGTCTTGCCGTTCATGATTCGCGCCGCAGCCACGCCCATGTCGGCCGAGCGGCCAACGACGACGGGGCTCTTGCCGCCCAATTCCAGCGTCAGCGGCACGAGGTTTTCGGCGGCCGCCCGCATGACGTGGCGGCCAATCGAGGTCGCGCCCGTGAAGACCAGGTGATCGAAGGGCAGGGACGAGAAGGCCTGCCCGACCTCGGGGCCGCCGGTAACCACGGCGATCTCGCTCTCGTCGAAGGCGCTGGCGAACATCTGCTTCAATAGTTCGGACGTGGCCGGCGTCGTCTCCGACGGCTTGATCATCGCCCGGTTGCCGGCGGCGAGAACGCCGGCCAGCGGGGCGAAGGTGAGGTTCACCGGGAAGTTCCACGGACTGATCACGCCGACCACGCCCTTGGGCTGGTGGCGGATCTCGGCCTTCGCGCCCAGAAACCCCAGGATGCGCGGCGTCGTGCGGCGCCGTTCGGTCTTCATCCAGCTCCGGACATGGTCGCGCGCATGTTTCAGCGGGCCGATCGAACTGGCGACGTCGGCGAAGGCGGTCACGGTGGGAGAGCGAGCGCCGAAATCGGCGGTGAGGGCTGCTTCGATATCGCGCCGGCGGTCGACCAGCAGACCAATGCAGCGGTTGAGACGGTCGATGCGCAGCTCGGCGGGCGGCGCGCCGTCCTTGAGTTGCGCCTCGCGCTGCCTCAGCAGGATCTCGATTAGCCTGGGCCCTGACATCTGGTTACGAAGCCTTCCTCAGGTCCGGGACGTAGGGCTTGCTGGCGAAATGCTCCTGTCCGTCACCGCGGGCAAAGCGCAGGCCGGCCCGGCGGATCGCATCGTCGTCGACCGGCTCGAGCGGCACGAAGTAGCGGTCGTCGACCCTGGTGAAGGTGTCGTTGTCGACGCGATTATAGCAGATCAGCAGGGTCCAGCGCCGGTTGGGCGAACGGTTGGCGTCGGAGCGATGGATCGCGTTGCAATGGAAGATCAGCGCATCGCCGGCCTCCAGCTCGCAATACTCGACCGGGCACTTCTCGAGGATATGCGGCATGCGCTTGGGATCGACCTCGTTCTGGGTCGGCGACAGCGGCGTGTGGTCGATGCGGCCGAGCCGGTGCGACCCGGTGGCGATCTGCAGGCAGCCATTCTCGCGGTTGGTACGGTCGAGCCCGATCATGACCGAGAGCATGTCGGGGCGCAGGCAGCCATTGTAGTACCAGTAGCCGTAATCCTGGTGCCATTCCCAGGCGCCGCCGACCTCGGGCTCCTTGGCCGTAAGCTTCGACTGGTAGTGGTAGACCGGCCCGCCCAGCAGCGAAGCCGAAGTGTCGACCATGCGCCGCACGCGGGCGGCAAGCCCGTAGACGCTGTCGCCCGCCCGGTTCCAGAGCGCGATGCGCGTCGAGCGGCCCTCGCCGTCACGACGATCGAGGATGCTGTCGCGCACGGCAGGGTCTTCCTCCATGGCGCGGGTCAGCAGCTCCACCTCGTCGGGCGCGAACAGGCCGCGCGCATAGGTGAAGCCTTTCTCGTTGAACTCGGCGGTCTGTGCCGTACTCAGGACGTTCGGCATTGATTACTCAATTCAAGGAAGAGAAAGGTCCTTCGCTTCGCTCACGATGACAATATTGCGGGATCGACACAGTGCGCTGACCAAGAAAATGCTGTCATCCTGAGCGAAGCGAAGGACCCTTGAGTCATATGCGACAGCCTCAGACGGGGCGGAAGAGGTTGCGGCCGCCCGTTTCGGAGACCGCCACCTTACGCCCGAGCTGCTCACGGGTCAGCATGTCGGCAACCAGGCCGGGATCGTCCGGGGTCATGGCGACGAAGCGGTCGCCGCTGCTGTCCAGGCGACCCAGGATGTAGCCGCGTTCGGGCGCATCCTTGCCGTAGGTGACGCAGTAGGTCTCGATCGTGCCGGTGCCCGTGGGCTTGGTTTCGACCCGGCGCTTGGGAAGGGCGTCGAGTTCGGCCTGGAACTTCTTCGGATCCTCGCGCTTCCACGCGCCTTTCGTGGGCTCGGTCGAATAGAGGCCGGCCGAGTGCTTGGTGAGATAGTTGCCATTGGCGGTCACCATGCCGAAGGAGCCGGGCTTGGCCCGCACCACGTTCATCATCTCGGCGATCGAATGGGTGACGTAGTTGTTGCCCGGGCCTCCGAAGAACGGGAGCCCGCCGGTCACGCTGATCGGGCGCGGATCGTATTCGGGGATGCCGATCTCGGTCATCGCGACTTCGACGGCCGAGGGGAAGCAGCTGTAGAGGTCGAACGCGTCGACGTCGGAGACCTTCTTGCCGGCCATGTCGAGGGCGATGCGGGCACAACCGCGGATCGCAGGCGAGGCGTCGAGCTTGTCGCGCTCGGACACGACCCAGGTGTCGGTGCCGTCGGCGCAGCCGTGCAGGAATACCCAGCGGTCCTGCGGGATTCCCCATTCCCGGGCCTTGCCCACCGAGGTGACGAGGACGGCTGCGGCCTGGTCGATGATGGCGTTGGCGTTCATCAGGCGCGGATAGGGGAAGCAGATCCAGCGATTGTCGGGGGAGATCGTCGACAGGGCTTCGGCGCTGTAGCCCTCGCGGCGGGTCGCCAGCGGATTGTCCCTGGCGACCGCGGCGAGGCGTTCGAACAGCCGGCCCATCGCCTTCATGTGGCTGTCGACGTCGCGCTTCAGGCCGCCGCGGATGGCGTTCTCCAGCAGCGGGTAGAAGTGGATGGCGGCGCGCAGATCGTGGCGCGCCTCTTCCTCGCTGAAGCCGAATCGCGGGTCGCCGATGCGCGTCGGCTCGCCGCCGCCCGGATCCTCATTCCAGTCGATCTTCATGTTGGCGCGGCGGGCGTTCTGCGTGCTGCGCAGCAGCTCGGCACCGCAGATCAGGGCAAGCTCGGTCTCGCCCCTGGTGATCTGCTCGGCGAACTTGTTCACCAGATACTGGGGCATGTTGCCGCCCGAGTGAGTGTAGAGGAGCTGCCGCGGATCGGCGTGGAGACGGTTGGCGACGCTCTGCGGCGGGTTGCTCGACCGGCCGTAGGGCGAGGCGAAGCGCGGGCTGATGTCGCTGAAGAATTCCATCACGGCGATGGCATCGACCAGATGGCCAAGCGCGTGCCCGCCGATGGCGGCCTGCGTGTCTTCGAGCGCCAGGTTGGCGGCCTCGGCGCAGAAGGCCACCCTCGAACGCTCGCTGGAGGGCGCGCCGACCGTGTCGGTGATCTGGCCGGCGCCGACCAGGATGGGGGTGCGCGGATCGATCATTTAACGAGAGCCTCGATTTCGGATTGCGTCAGGCCGGCTTGCGCCAGCACGGTCTTGGTATCTTCGCCAAGTGCGGCGACCTTGGGGCCGCTCTGCAGCGGCGAGCCGGAGAAGCGGAAGGGCGGTGCGGGCGACTGGTAGGTGCCGCCGCCATCCTCGATGGTGCACAGCGAGCCGCGATGCTCGACCTGCGGGTCCTTCAGCGCCTCTGTGACCGTGACGTAGGGCGAGCAGGGGACGCCCTGCTTTTCGAGGGCGGCCACGACTTCCTTGACGCTCATCTTCTTCGACCACGCTTCGAGTTCGTCGACCAGCAGCCCCCAGTTCATGCGCCGCTCATGATATTTTTCGAACCGCGGATCGGTGAGCCAGTCGCGGCGGCCAGCCGCGGTGGCCATGTCCTGGAAGGTCTTTTCGCTGGCGGTTGCCAGCATCACGTAGCCGTCGCTGGCCTCGATCGGGCCGTACATCGGCCGCGAGGGCATCTCGAAGTCGAACTGCGCGCGGTTGACCTCGCCCAGCAGCATCCCGACCAGCGTCTCGAACATCGATACGTCGACCATCTGGCCCTTTCCGCTGGCATGGCGCTGGTGGACGGCCGCGAGGATCGCGCCCATCGCGTAGGCGCCGCTCGCATAGTCGGCGACGAAAATCCCGCAATTGTCGGGGCGCTGGCGGCCCTGCTGGTAGAAGAGATGCGCCATGTCATAGCCGGTCGAGGCATGGATGACCGGTGCGTAGGCGGGCCGCCCCGCGCCGGGGCCGGTCTGGCCGTAGCCGGAGATCGCACAGTAGATCAGCCGCGGATTGACCTTGGACAGTTCGGCATAGTCGAGGCCCAGCCGCTTCATGACGCCGGGCCGGTAGTTCTCGACCAGGATGTCGACCGTGGCGGCCAGCTTCTTGATCGCGGCCACCGCTTCCGGCTTCTTGAGATCGAGCACGATCGACTTCTTGCCGGCATTGAGCTGGCCGAACATCGTGCTGAAACCGTCGCGCTGCACCGGTCGCGAGCGCATCAGATCGCCCTCCGGCGATTCGACCTTCACGACGTCGGCGCCCATGTCGGCGAGCAGGCGGCTGCAATGCGGGCCGGCGATCGTGGTCGAGAAATCGAGGATGCGCAGGCCGTCGAGCGGCCTCGTCATGTCTGTCATCGGGTCACCGGGTTGCGAGGATGAGAACGACCCCGCCGACCACCAGGAGGCTGCCGATCCACTCGCCGAGGGACGGCCGCTCCTTGAGGATGAGGCGGGAGGAGATGAAGGTGAAGACAAGCTCGATCTGGCCGACCGCGCGCACCAGGGCGGCATTCTCGAGCGTCATGGCGAGCGCCCAGCCGGCCGATCCCAGCACGCTGAAAATGCCGACCCAGATCGACGAGCGCCAGTTGAACCAGACCTTGGAAAGCTGCGGCCGGTCGCGGCGCGACAGGTAGAGCGCCATCAGAATGACCTGGATGGTGTTCATGCAGGCGAGCACGGTGATGCCGCGCACCATGAAGTCGCCGTCGGGCAGCAACTTCGAAGCCTCCCGGATCGTGCCGGCGGCGATGGCGAAGATCGCGCCCGACAGGATGCCGTACATCGCCCCCTTGTGCGTGAGGTCGGCCAGCACGCCGCGCACGTCGGAGAATTTCCCGCGCACGCTCAGGATGGCGACGCCCCCCAGGCAGACCAGGATACCGGCCCACGCGCCGAGCTTCAGCGGCTCGCCGGCGATGAAGGTGGCGAACAGGGCGACGAACACCGTCTCGGTCTTGGAATAGACCGTGCCGACGGCGAAGTTGCGCAGGGAGAAGGCGTGGATCATCAGCGAGGTCGCGATGATCTGTGCGACACCCGCGATCGTCACCAGCAGCAGGAAATGCAGCGAGATCGCGGGCACGTGGCGGCCGGTCACGAAGACCAGGAAGGCCAGCATGCCGAGTGCCAGCGGGGCGCCGTAGAGGTAGCGGACGAAGTTGGCGCCGTCGACGCTCAGGATGCCGCGAATCTTCTGCTGCATCGTCGTGCGGATGTTCTGGCACAGAGCGGCAGCGACGGTAATCGGTATCCAGAGCGGCACGGCGTTATCTCCCTGGTCGGGAGTGTATGGGCTCGATAGCCCGGCGTCTGCGGTTTAGATTTTCGCGATGCGACGAGGCTTGGCCGGCCCTTGAAAAAGCCAGGCTCCGGCGAATAATCGAAACAAGCGAAATAAACGAATCAAACGAAATGAGTGTCGCACCCCTTGGCTGAGGTATGTCGGTACCGTTGGCGATGCGATGTTTCTCGCCGGCGCCTGCAAAAACCTACTTGAACAGCCCGCTAGGCCCCGACGTCCACACCGACGGCGTGCGCGACCGACGCGAAGCCGTCGCGCGCCAGCAGGGCGGCCAGCTCGTCCTTGATGCGGCGAATGAGCGGCGGGCCCTCGTAGACCATCGCCGAGTAGAGCTGCACCAGCGTGGCACCCGCGCGGATCTTGGCATAGGCGTCGGTCCCCGAGCCCACCCCGCCGCAGCCGATCAGCGGGAACTGCCGCTCGACGCGTCGGGCGGTCTTGCGCAGCACCTCGGTCGACAGCGCCGTGAGCGGGGCGCCGGACAGGCCGCCGGTCTCGCCGCGCCGCCCGGACTTCAGAGAGGCCGGCCGGGAAAGGGTCGTGTTGCCGATGATGATGCCGTCCAGCTTGAGGTCGCGGCAGACGAAGACGATGTCGTCGAGGTCCTCGTCGGTCGCGTCGGGGGCGATCTTGACCACCAGCGGCACCGGCTTGGCCGCAATCGCGTCCTGCACGCGCTTCAGCAGGCCTGCGAGTTCGGTCCGGCCCTGCAGGTTGCGCAGGCCCGGCGTATTGGGCGAGGACACGTTGCAGACGAGGTAATCGGCATAGGGCGCCAGCGCCACGCAGCCGGTCACGTAATCGGCGGCTCGATCGACACTATCCTTGTTGGCGCCGACATTGACGCCGACGAAGCCGCGGCGGGGCCGGGCGGCCAGGCGGGCGCGGGCGGCTTCCAACCCGTGTCCGGGAAAGCCCATGCGATTGATGACGCCGCGATCCTGCGGCAGGCGGAACAGGCGGGGGCGCGGATTGCCCTCCTGCGGCCGCGGCGTGACGCTGCCGATCTCCACCAGCCCGAAGCCCTGCGCCAGCATGGCATCGGCGACCTCGGCATTCTTGTCAAAGCCGGCGGCGAGGCCGATCGGGTTGGGCAGCGAGCGGCCCCACACCGTGGTCGCCAGCGAGGCGGCATCGGCGCGCCCGTCGCCTGGCAGCACACCAGTCTTGAGGGCACGGATGGCGAGGCCATGGGCGGCCTCCGCATCGAGGCGGGAAAGGGCGAGATCGAGGAGGGAATACCAGACGGCCATTGCCGTCTGGTTAGCAGAGATTCCCTGTGGAGCGCTTGAGTGAGCGCGGGCCGCTAGTTGCGGCCCATGCCGCCACCCTGGTTGGGGCGGAGGGCCGGGGAGTCGGAGAAGAGGACCATGAACATTTCACGGAAGAGTTCGCCGATGCGCGGATCGTTCGGGCCGTTCGCAGGCGTCCAGGCCGTCGTCTCGGACATCGTCATGTCGTTGCGGCAGTAGATGGCATAGACGTTGAAGATGCCAGGCTTGCCGGGCTTGAAGCGCACCGTGCCCTTGCAGACGGAATCGCTGTTGAGATCGTTCGCCGGGTCGAAGACCAGCATGAGACGGTAGTCGGGCCGCGGCTTCTCCGCCGGCGTCTCGTAGGTGAAGGTGAGCCGCGGCATGGGCTTGGCCGCCTGCATCATCGGCAGCAGGTCACGCGCTACCACCGCCGGATCGGTGCCGGGGAAGGGATTGCCTTGGAGCACGACCTGGAAGTTCTTGCCGTCGGTGGCGGCGAAGAACTCGCGGTAGTCGTACTGTACCGCATAGTAGGTGCCGCCGATCGTGGCTGCATAGGCAGCGGCCGGGATGGCGGCGACCGCCAGAAGTGCGGCAGCGATCTTGGACCTGAAACGCATTGGGCAAACTCCTCCGCGGATTATCCGCCTATCATACGCCCGGGACACAGCTCCCGGGATGTCACAATTTTGCGTGCGGCCCGTAAGCCCGGCGTAAGCAGGCTCAGACGTCGAGGTCGCGGGCGAAGCGAGCGTTCTCCTGGATGAAGGCGTAACGCTTCTCGGGCTTGCGACCCATCAGGTCCTCGACCAGGGTCCGGGTGCGCATGTCCTCGATCCGGCCCTCCGGCTCGGTGCCCGTGATCAGCGGCACGTCAACCTTGAGGAGCACCCTCTTGGTCGGGTCCATCGTCGTCTCGCGCAGATGCACCGACTGCATCTCGCCCAGGCCCTTGAAGCGGGTGATGTCGGCCTTGCCGTTGAACACCGTCCGTATCAGCTCGTCCTTCTGGGCATCGTCCTGGGCGTATTCGGTGCGGCCGCCCTTGCTGATGCGAAAGAGCGGCGGCTGCGCCAGGAACAGATGCCCGTTCTCGATCAGCTTCGGCATCTCGCGATAGAAGAACGTCATCAGCAGGGAGGCGATGTGCGCGCCGTCGACATCGGCGTCGGTCATGATGATGACGCGCTCGTAGCGCAGGCGGTCGTCGTTGTAGTGGGTGCCGGCGCCGCAGCCCAGCGCCTGGATGAGATCCTGGATCTCCTGGTTCTCGCGCATCTTCTCGGAGGTGGCGCTGGCCACGTTCAGGATCTTGCCGCGCAGCGGCAGGATGGCCTGGGTCTCGCGGTTGCGCGCGGCCTTGGCCGAGCCGCCCGCGGAATCGCCCTCGACCAGGAAGATCTCGGTGCCGATCGAGGCGGAGCTCGAACAGTCGGCGAGCTTGCCCGGCAGGCGCAGCTTGCGCGTCGCGGTCTTGCGCTGCTGTTCGCGGTCCTGCCGGCGCCGCAGCCGCTCCTCGGCCTTGGCGACGACATGCTCCAGCAGGACGTTGCCGGCTTCCTTGTCGCCGATCAGCCAGTGCTCGAAATTGTCGCCGACGATCGTCTCGACGATCTTGGTCGCCTCGACGCTGACCAGCTTTTCCTTGGTCTGACCCTGGAACTGCGGCTGTTCGATGAAGACCGAGACGAGGGCCGCCGAACCGTCGATCACGTCGTCGGCGGTAATCACCGAGCCCTTGCGGTTGCCGGTCAGCTCGGCATAGCGCTTGAGGCCGCGCACCAGCGCGCTGCGGAAGCCCGATTCGTGTGTGCCGCCCTCTGCGGTGGGCACGGTGTTGCAGTAGGAGCGGACGAAGCCCTCCTCGTCATTCGGCCACCAGACCGCCCACTCGACCTTGCCGTTGCTCTCGCTCTTGGCCTCACCGGCGAAGGGTTGGGGCACGACGGTCGGCCGCTGGCCGATCTCGGACGTGACGTAGTCCTTCAGACCATTGGGAAAGCGGAACGTCTCTTCCTCGGGAATCTCGCCGCTCTTGGGGAGCAGGGACTTGTCGCATTTCCAGCGGATCTCGACGCCGCGGAACAGGTAGGCCTTGGAGCGCACCATGCGGTAGAGCCGCTCGGGCACGAACTGCTGCTTGCCGAAGATCTCGGTATCGGGATGGAAGGAGACGATCGTGCCGCGCCGGTTGGGCGCGGGGCCGGCCGGCTTCAGCTTCGAGACCGGAAGGCCGCGCGAGAAGCTCTGGGTCCAGGCCTGGCGGTCGCGGGCGACCTCCACGACGAGGTCGTCCGACAGCGCGTTCACGACCGAGGCGCCGACGCCGTGCAGGCCGCCCGAGGTGGCGTAGACCTTGCTGTTGAACTTGCCGCCGGCGTGCAGCGTGGTGAGGATCACTTCCAGCGCCGACTTGTTCTTGAACTTCGGATGCGGGTCGACCGGCATGCCGCGGCCGTTGTCGCGCACCGAGACGTAGTTGCCCGGCAGCATTTCCAGCCAGATCGTGTCGGCATGGCCGGCGACGGCCTCGTCCATCGAATTGTCGAGGATCTCGGCCACGAGATGATGCATGGCCCGTTCATCGGTACCGCCGATATACATGCCGGGGCGCTTGCGGACGGGCTCCAACCCCTCCAGCACCTCGATGTCACTCGCCGTGTAGGAATTTTCCTTCGGCCCCGCGGCACGCTTGCCGCCGCCAGACCGATCGAAGAGATCGCCGTTTCGTGCCATGCCTGCTTCTTGTCTTTCCGCGGCCGCGCGAGGGGATCGCTGGGTGGCCGGTCCGGCATGGGTATGGTAGCAAAAACGCGTGAAAGCAACCACATCCGGTGAGGAATTGATGTCCGAAAGTCGCCGCGATCCCATCGTAAGGACCGTCCCGCAGCCCGCCGACATGAACGGAAATGGCGACATTTTCGGCGGCTGGGTGCTGAGCCAGATGGACATCGCGGGCGGGTCGCTCGCGGCCCGGGTGGCGAAGGGGCGGGTGGCCACGGTGGCGATCACGGCCATGACCTTCGTCCAGCCGATCAAGGTGGGAGACATGGTGTCGATCTACGGAGAAGTCGTGAAGGTCGGCCGGACGTCGATCACCATCGGGCTCGAAACCGTGGTCCAGCGCCGCCACGAGGAAACCGACCTGCGCGTCACCCACGGCACCTTCGTGTTCGTGGCGATCGACGAGGAGGGCAAGCCGCGCCCCGTACCGCACCAGGACGGCGCGTGAGGCGGCTCCTCGCCCCGGTCGTGGCCGCCTGGGCGCTGCTGGCGCCGTCGGTGGTGCTGGCCCATCCGCACATCGTCGTGCAGCAGGTCGTGCGCATGATCGCCAAGGACGGGAAATACACGCACGTCGAGATCGAATGGCGATTCGACCCGTTTTCCAGCGAGGTCGAGATCCCGCTGATCGACGAGGACAAGAATGGCAAGGTTTCCCCCCGCGAAGCCAAGCTGCTCGCCGACGAGATGATGCCCGAACTCGGCAAGGACGGGTACCTGAGCTGGATCAACACCGGCGGAAAGGACTTCCGTCCGCCCAAGGCGCCGCAGTTTTCCGTGCGTATCGACGATCCGGCGAGCTTCGTTCCGCCGGAATGGGACCGCAACGCCGGCGACAATGCCGGCATGCCGATGCCGGCCAACAAGCGGGCCGACGCGCCGGGCGTGCCGCGCAAGCAGGGCGCGCGCAATCTCGTCTACGTCATGCGCTTCGCGCTGCCCCAGCCGTCCAAGCTGGTGTCGATCGCCACTTACGATCCCGAGGATTTCATCCGCATCGAGGTCGACAAGGGCTCGGTCCCGGCCGGCTGCACGCTGGGCAAGCATCCGACGCACAAGTCAGAATTTGTTCGCGGCTATCCCTTCTTTGCCGACGTGGTGACATGCCAACTTCCCTGAGAACCTCCGCTCTCCGCTCACCCTTCCTGTGGGTAGGCGTGCTCCTTCTGGTCGCGCTGGGAGGCGCACTGGTGTTCAGCGACGGCGTCGCCGAACTGGCGCGCTATTCGGCCGAATACCAGCGCCGCATCAACCAGGTCCTCTCGACCTCGCTGCGTGACGTGCAGTCGGGGACCGGATCCCTGGCCCTGTGGACCCTGGCCAGCGTCTGTTTCGGTTATGGCGTCGTTCACACGCTGGGGCCGGGTCATGGCAAGGCCGTCGTGGTGGCCTACTTCCTCGACAGCAGCCGGCCGCGCGCCTGGATCGAGGGCATTTTCGCCGGCGGCTGGATCGCCTTCACCCACACGCTGGCGGCGCTGCTGCTGGCCGGCGCGCTGAAACTCTCCTCGACCGTCGGCCTGCTGGGAGCGCTGCGCGAAGTGCGCAACGTCGAGATCGTCTCCTACACGCTGATCGTGCTGGTGGGATTCTGGCGCCTGTGGGCGGGCATCACCGGTCGCCTGCACGAGCATTGGCATGGCGACGACCACGACCATCATGGCCATGACCACGGGCATGCCCATGGTCACGATCATCATCACCACGATCATGGCCACGGCCACCATCACGACCACGGCCACCATCACGACCACGGCCGGGAGGCGCCGCAGCGCACGATCGCCGGCTGGCTGCTGCTGACGGCCGCCGGCATCGCGCCCTGCGCCGGCGCGCTGATCATCATCCTGCTGTCGATCGCGCTCGACGTGCTGTGGGCGGGCGTGGTCGGCGTCATCGCCATCGCGCTCGGCATGGCGATCACCTTGGCTGCCATCGGCATGGCCTCGATGGTGGCGCACCGGCTGATCATCGCCGAGGGGCGCTCGCAGGAGATCGGGCGCTTCACCGCGATCGCCGCGTCGCTGATCGTGATCGCAACCGGCGGAACGCTGCTGCTGGGCTCGCTCGAACGCTTCCTGCGCTGAGGCCGCGGATGGCCGAGATCCAGGCGCCCAGCCGGTCATCGCGGCCACTGCTGGGCGTGCTCTTCATGTGCACGGCCTGCGCCCTGTTCCCGATCATGAACGGGATGGTGAAGCTGCTGGCCGCCACCTACGAGCCGCAGGAGATCGTCTGGTTCCGCATCATCCTGCACCTGGTGCTGGTCGCCGCGGTGTTCATGCCGCGCATGGGCCTCGGCCTGCTGCGCACGCGGCGCATCGGCACGCAGTTCGTCAGCTCGGTCACGATGCTGCTGTCCACGCTGTTCTTCTTCTCGGCGGTCAAGTCCATACCCGTGGCCGAGGCGATAGCCGTCACCTTCGTGGCGCCGCTCGCGGTCGTCCTGCTCGCCTGGCCCTTACTCGGCGAGCGCATCACCTTCTTCCGGATGGCCGCCGTGATCGTGGGCTTTGCCGGCGTCCTGATCGTGATTCGGCCGGGCAGCGCGGTGTTCCAGTGGCAGTCGCTGCTGCTGCTGTGCAGCGCCGCCTGCTACGCGCTGTACCAGATCCTGATCCGGCGGCTCGCGGGGATCGACGCGCCGGCCACGTCGATCTTCTACAGCGTGCTGCTGGGCGCCATTCTCATGTCGATCTGGCTGCCTTTCCATTGGAAGACGCCGGTGAGCGGCACGGACTGGGCACTGCTCTGTTCGCTGGGGGCGCTGGGCGCGCTGGGGCACTATTGCGTCGCCAAGGCAATGACCTATGCCTCGGCGAATTTCGTGGCGCCGTTCAACTACACGCAGATGATCGGCTCGGTCGTCGTGGGGTACCTGATGTTCGCCGAGGTGCCCGACTTCTATACGTGGCTCGGAACGGCCGTGATCATCGGCGCCGGCCTCATGGTCGGCCTGCAGGGCCGCAAGCCGCAGAAGAGCTGAAGGGAGGGAACATGCCCTATCTCGTTGCCGCCGATCTTCCGACGGAGCCGGCTGGCGTCCGGTTCCGAAATCTGCTCGAGCGGCCGCAGATCCTGCGCATGCCCGGCGCCCACAATGGTCTCGCGGCCCTCCAGGCGGCGCGGGCCGGCTTCGAGGCGCTCTATCTTTCCGGCGCCGCCATGTCGTCCTCTATGGGCCTGCCCGATCTCGGCGTCATCACGGTCGACGAGGTCTGCTTCTTCATCCGCCAGGTGGCGCGATCCTCGGGCCTGCCGGTCCTGGTCGATGGCGACACCGGTTACGGCGAAGCGCTGAACGTCATGCACATGGTGCGGGCCTTCGAGGAGGCGGGGGCCGCCGCCGTCCATCTCGAGGACCAGCTCCTGCCGAAGAAATGCGGCCACCTGAACGACAAGAAGCTCGCCCCGCCGCACGACATGGCAGCCAAGGTCGCCGCGGCGGCCAAGGCCCGACGCAATCTCTACATCATCGCGCGCACCGATGCGGCGGCGAGCGAGGGGATCGACGGCGCGGTGGCGCGGGCCCGTCTGTATCTCGAAGCCGGTGCCGACGCGATCTTCCCTGAGGCGCTCACCAACGCCGAGATGTTCCGTGCCTTTGCCAAGGCCATGCCCGGCGTCAAGCTGCTGGCCAACATGACAGAGTTCGGCCGCACGCCGTTCTTCACGGCGTCCGAGTTCGAGGCGATGGGCTACCGGATGGTCATCTGGCCGGTCTCGGCCCTGCGCGCCGCCAACAAGGCGCAGGAGGGCGTGTACGCCGCGATCCAGCGCGACGGCGGCACCCAGAAAGTGATCGACCGCATGCAGACGCGGCAGGAACTCTACGACACGATCCGCTACCACGAGTACGAGGCTCTCGACGCCTCGCTCGTGCAGACCGTCGTGCCGCAAGGCATGCCGCAACGCGACTGACGCTGGGGGCGCGCCACTCCAGTGGCGCGTCATGCGGTGTCGCAACAGAAGACGCGCCACTGGAGTGGCGCGCCCCCGGCTACAGACTCAACGCCGACAGGTCCGGCGTGCGCTTGTGGAAGTCCGTCGCGTCCTGCAGCGCCTTGCCGATCCGGAGCACCGTGCCCTCGGCGTAGGGCTTGCCCAGGAGCTGGATGCCGATCGGCAGGCCGTTCGAGAAGCCGCTGGGCAGCGAGAGGCCGCACAGGCCGAGATAGTTGCCGGGGCGGGTCATCAGCGAGATCGCGGGCGAGGTCTCGTCGACCTCGGTGACCGGAATCGCACCCGAGGCCAGCGCCGGCGTGAGCAGCGCGTCGTAGGGCGCCATCCAGGCGTTGAAGGCGGCGCGGCGCTGGCCCATGCGGCGCAGTTCCTCGGCATAGAGGGCCGGGGGGAAAGCCTTGACCGCCATCGCGCGGCCGCGCACGCCCGCTCCGATCGGCTGGTTCATGTCATCGATCCAGCCGCGATGCAGCGACCAGAGTTCCGAAGCCGAGATCGAGCCCGCGCCGACGCCGAGATTGAAATACCATTCGGGGATCTTCACCGGCTCGACGATGGCGCCGAGTTCTTCCAGCTTCTTCGCCGAGGCCTGCCAGGCCGCGATCACGTCGCTATCGCAGGCAGGCAGCGAGGCGGCGTCGGGCAGGGCGATGCGCAGGCCCTTGATCGATCCGCCTTTCGTCGAGGCGGTGAAGTCCTCGAGTGGCTGACCGAGGGTCGTCGGATCGCGCGGATCCGGGCCTGCCAGCGCATTGAGCATCAGGGCGCAATCCTCGACCGAGCGTGCCATCGGGCCGATCGAGTCGAGCGTCCACGACAGCAGCATCGTGCCATGCAGGCCGATGCGGCCGAACGTGACCTTGAGGCCCACGAGCCCGTTGAAGGCGCAGGGAATGCGCACCGAGCCGCCGGTGTCGCTGCCGATACCGGCGGGTGTGAGACGCGCCGCGACGGCAACGCCGGTGCCACTCGACGAGCCGCCGGGCGTGCGATGGGTCTCGAGGTCCCACGGGTTCCACGGCGTGCCCATCAGCGGATTGGTGCCCCAGCCGCCGAAGGCGAACTCGACCATGTGCAGCTTGCCGAGCGGGATCATGCCGGCCGCGGTCAGGCGCTCGACCGTGTTAGAGGTCTCGGTCGCGACACGCTTCTCCCACATCTTGGAGCCACCGGTGCCGATACGACCGGCGATGTCGCAGAGATCCTTGTAGGCGACGGGCAGGCCATGCAGCGGCGGCAGCGGAAATCCGGTAGCGCGCGCGGTGTCGGCGCCGTCGGCGATCGCGCGGGCTTCCGTCGCGTAGACCTCGGTGAAGGCGTGGAGCTTGCCGTCGGCCTTTTCGATACGCGACAGCAAAGCGTCGATCACCTCGCGCGAGGAGAAGCGCTTGGCGGCGAGGCCGGCAGAGAGTTCGGTCAGGGTGAGTTCATGCAGAGACATCAGTAGGTTGCCCGTCCACCAGAGAGATCGAAAACCGCACCGGTCGCGAAGGTGCAGTGGGAAGAGGCGAGCCAGGCGACCATCTCGGCCACTTCCTCGACCTCGCCGAAGCGGTTCATCGGGATCTTGGACAGCATGTAGTTGATGTGTTGCTCGGTCATCTGGCTGAACAGTTCCGTCTTCACCACCGCCGGCGCGACGCAGTTCACCAGCACGCCGGTCGTAGCAAGTTCCTTGCCGAGCGACTTGGTGAGGCCGATGACGGCGGCCTTCGAGGCGGAGTAGGCCGAGGCATTGGGATTGCCCTCCTTGCCGGCCACCGAGGCGATGTTGACGATGCGGCCCCAGCCGCGCTGTACCATGCCGTCGACAACGACGCGGTTGGTCAGGAAGACACCGGTGAGGTTGATGTCGATCACCTGGCGCCAGGCATCGACGGGATATTTGGCCACGGTCGTGTTGGGGCCGGTGATGCCGGCGCTGGCGACCAGGATGTCCGGCGGCGCCAGCAGTTTCTCAGTCTCGGCCAGCGCCCTTGCGACATCCGCCTCGCTGGTCACGTCGACGGCGATGGCCACCGCGCCCTTCAGGGTCGCGGCGGACTGTTTCGCGCGCTCGGGATCGCGGTCCCACAGGGCGACCCGCCCGCCGCCTGCGGTAATCTTTGCGGCGCAGGCGAGGCCTATGCCGCGTGCGCCGCCGGTGACGATCGCGGTCCGGCCCCGGAACAGTTCGACCTCCATGTCTTCCTCCCAAATCCTTGAATTGTCTTGCAAATCCCAGCATATCGGCGCGCCGGGGCATCCGCTACACTGTGCGCTTCGGTGTCTCGAGTTTTCGCGGGAGTTTCATGCCTTCGCCCATTCCGGCGTCCATCGACGCCACTGTCGAGCTGCTGCAGGGCGGCGATTACATCGCCGACCGCAGCCTCGCCACGGTCCTCTATCTCGCCCTCAAGCTGGGCCGTCCGCTGTTCTGCGAAGGCGAGGCGGGCGTCGGCAAGACCGAGATCGCCAAGGTGCTGGCCGAGACCCTGAAGCGGCCGCTGATCCGCCTGCAATGCTACGAGGGCCTCGACGTCGCCTCGGCGGTCTACGAGTGGAACTACGCCCGCCAGATGATCGAGATCCGCCTCGCGGAGGCGCAGGGCGTGCACGACCGTAGCGAACTCTCGGCCGACATCTTCGACGAGAGGTTCCTGATCCGCCGTCCGCTGCTCGAGGCGCTGCAGCCGCATGTCGGCGGCGCGCCGATCCTGCTGATCGACGAGCTGGACCGCACCGACGAGCCGTTCGAGGCCTATCTGCTCGAGGTTCTCTCGGACTTCCAGGTGACGATCCCGGAACTCGGCACGATCAAGGCGGCGGAACGGCCGATCGTCATCATCACCTCGAACCGCACGCGCGAGATCCACGACGCGCTTAAGCGGCGCTGCTTCTACCACTGGGTCGACTATCCCGACCTCAAGCGCGAGCTGGAGATACTGCGGGTCAAGGCCCCGGGCGCCAGCGAGCGCCTGTCGCGCCAGGTCGTGGGCTTCGTCCAGGAATTGCGCAAGCTCGACCTGTTCAAGGCGCCGGGCGTTGCCGAGACGATCGACTGGTCGACCGCGCTCTCCGAACTCGACGTGCTCGATCTCGATCCGCGCACGATCAACGACACGCTGGGCGTGCTGCTCAAATACCAGGACGACATCCAGCGCCTGCAGGGCTCGGAAGCGGCGGAGATCCTGCGCAAGGTGAAGTCCGACATCGCCGCCCAGCCCTTGGGCTGAGCACATGACGCGCCGCAAGCTCGGATGGGATTCTTTCGCTTGCGCCAGAACGCGAAGGGTCGCTGCGTGATGGACGTGTTGCCTGATCCGCCGGCCGGGCTTCCGGGACGTGAGCCGCGCGACGGCAAGCTCGCGAGCAACATCGTGCACTTCGCGCGGACCCTGCGCACGGCCGGGCTTCGCGTGGGGCCGGGGCAGATCCTGCGTGCGATCGAGGCGGTGGAGGCCGCCGGCATCCGCAATCGCGACGACTTCTACTGGACGCTCCATTCGGTCTTCGTGAACCGCCGCGACCAGCGCGAGATCTTCGACCAGGCGTTCCACGTCTACTGGCGCAATCCGCGCCTGCTCGAGAAGATGATGGACATGCTGCTGCCGCAGATCGGCGTGCCGGCCGATCAGGACAAGGGCAAGCAGCTCAGCCGGCGTCTGCAGGAGGCGCTGCAGCCCGGTCAGGGCGAAGCGCCGCCGGAGCAGTCCGAGGAGCCGCCCGAAGTCGAGGTCGAGGCGACCTTCACCGTGTCCGACCGCGAGGTCCTGCAGACGCGCGACTTCGAGCAGATGTCGCAGACGGAGATCGACGAGGCCTTGCGCGCCATCTCCCGCCTGCGCCTGCCGGTGCCGGAACGGCGCACGCGGCGCTACCAGGCGGCGCGGCGCGGGCCGAGGATCGATTTCCGCGCCTCGCTGCGCCGTGCGATGCGGCCGGAGGGACTGACGGAGCTGGCCCGGCGCGAGCCGCGTCGCCGGCCGCCGCCGCTGGTGATCCTGTGCGACATCTCCGGTTCGATGGCGCGTTACACGCGGATGTTCCTGCATTTCATGCATGCGATCACCAACGACCGCGACCGCGTCTACTGCTTCACCTTCGGCACGCGCCTGTCGAACGTGACGCGGGCCTTGCGCAACCGCGACGTCGACATCGCGCTGCAGAAGGCGTCGTCGCAGGTCGAGGACTGGTCGGGCGGCACGCGCATCGGGCAGGCGCTGCACGAGTTCAACAACAAGTGGTCGCGCCGCGTGCTGGGGCAGGGTGCGGTCGTTCTCCTCATCACCGACGGGCTGGATCGCGAGGGCGCGTCCGGTTTGGATGAGGAAATGGAACGCTTGCATAAGTCTTGCTCACGCATGATCTGGCTGAACCCGCTCTTGCGGTACGGCGGCTACGAGCCCAAGTCTCAGGGCAACAAGGCCATGCTGCCGCATGTCGACGAATTCAGGCCCGTCCACAATCTGGAGAGCCTGTCCGGGCTGATCGCGGCGCTGGGCACCCGCACCGTCGGGGCCGACAAGCGGCTGTCGGGATGGCAGACCGAACTTCGCAAGGAGTAGACCATGAGCGATGCGCTGGAAGTTCTCGATCAGGTCGGCAAGTGGAAGGCCGACGGCAAGGGCGTCGCCGTGGCCACCGTGATCGTCACCTGGGGATCCTCGCCGCGTCCCGTCGGCAGCCAGCTCGGCGTCGACGATGCCGGCAACATGGTGGGCTCGGTGTCAGGCGGCTGTATCGAAGGCGCGGTCGTCAAGGAGGCGCTGGACGCCATCAAGGACGGCAAGCCGCGGCTGCTCGATTTCGGCGTCAGCGACGAGCAGGCCTGGGATGTCGGTCTCGCCTGTGGTGGCAAGGTCCAGGTCTTCGTCGAGAAGGTGAACTGATCCGATGAAAGCCGAAACCCTCTCCGCCCTCCAGGACGCGCGCGTCAAGCGGCGGGCCGTGACGCTCGCCACCCGCCTCAGCGATGCCGCCGAGGCGCTGGTCTATCGCGACGACGCCAAGGGCGAACTGGCGGGCGATGCCGCGATCGTCGCGGCGGCGCAGCGCGCCATGGATATCGGCAAGAGCGAGACGGTGGATATCGGCGGCGCCAAGATCTTCCTGAACGTCTACGTGCCGCCGCCGCGGCTGATCATCGTCGGCGCTGTGCACATCGCGCAGTCGCTGGCGCCGATGGCGGCCATGCTCGAGTTCGATGTCACGGTGGTCGATCCGCGCGGCGCCTGGGCCACGACCCAGCGCTTCCCCGGTGTGAAGGTGATCCAGGACTGGGCCGACGAGGCCTTCCAGGCGATGGGCCTCGACGTGTCGACTGCCGTTGTGACCTTGACCCACGATCCGAAGCTCGACGATCCGGCGCTCGAAGCGGCGCTCAAGTCTGACGTCTTCTACATCGGCGCGCTGGGCAGCCGGCGCACCCACGCCAAGCGCAAGGAGCGCCTGGCCGAAGTTGGCATCACCGAGGACATGTTCACCCGCGTCCACGGGCCGGTCGGCCTCAACATCGGCGCCAAGTCGCCGGCCGAGATCGCCGTGTCGATCCTCGGCCAGATCATCGAGGTGCGGGCGCGCCGCCTCGAAGCCCTGTCTGCGCCAAAGGTCGCTGCGGCGTGAGATTCGGCGAGACACCGGTCGACGAGGCCGCCGGCGCCATCCTGGCGCACAGCCGGCGCGCCGATGGGATCAATTTCGCCAAGGGGCGCGTCCTCTCCGATGAGGATATCGCGCGCCTGAAGGAAGCCGGTGTCTCGACGGTGGTCGCTGCGCGACTCGATGAAGACGACGTGCACGAGGACGAGGCCGCAGCAACGGTCGCCCGCGCGCTGGCAGGCGAGGGGATCGAGGTCACCGCGGCCTTCACCGGCCGCTGCAATCATTTCGCCCGCGAAGCCGGCCTCGCCGTGCTCGACCAGGAGCGCATCGACGCCCTGAACGAGCTGGACGAGTCGGTAACGGTGGCCACCCTTCCGCCCTTCGCGCGAGTCGAGCCGCGCCAGATGGTGGCGACAGTGAAGATCATTCCCTATGGCGCGCCGCGCGCCGCGGTCGCGCGCGCCGTCGACGTTGCCAAGGCTGCCAACCGGCCGATGATCTCCGTGGCGCCGTTCCAGGCGATGCGCGCAGGCCTCGTCCAGACCAAACTGCCGGGCACGCGTGACAAGGTGCTCGACAAGGCGGTGAGCACGACCACCAAGCGCCTGACCTCGCTCGGCAGCACCTTGAACGGCGAGCGCCGCGTCGCGCACGACGCCAGGGCCATTGCCGATGCGCTGGCCGAGCTGAAGTCCGAGGGCTGTGACCTGTTCCTGATTGCCGGCGCCTCGGCGATCGTCGACCGGCACGACGTGGTGCCGGCCGGCATCGAAGCGGCAGGCGGCAAGCTCATCCATTTCGGTATGCCGGTCGATCCGGGCAACCTGCTGCTCACGGCCGAGTTGGACGGCAAGCCGGTGCT
This sequence comes from Reyranella sp., assembly GCF_965279625.1. Taxonomy (GTDB): domain Bacteria; phylum Pseudomonadota; class Alphaproteobacteria; order Reyranellales; family Reyranellaceae; genus Reyranella. The sequence continues at coordinate 597,252 of NZ_OZ257251.1, read as the reverse complement.
GGGCCTGCCGGGCTGCGCCAAGTCACCCAAGTACAACGGCTTCGACATGGTGCTGGAACGGCTCGCCGCGCGCCTGCCGGTCGGCCGTGCCGAGATCGTGCGTATGGGGTCGGGCGGGCTGCTTGCTGAGATTCCCAGCCGCCCGCAGCCGCGCGACGAGCCTGAGGCCGAAGAAGCCGGCCCGCAGCAGGCGCCAAGGGTGGCCGTTCTGGTTCTGGCTGCCGGCCGCTCGACTCGCATGGGCGGGCCTAACAAGCTTCTGGCCGAGGCCGAAGGCGCGCCGCTGGTCGTCCATGCGGTGAAGGCGGCCCTCGCCTCGCAGGCGGTCGAGGTCGTGGTCGTGCTGGGGCACATGGCCGACGACGTCCGAGCCGCCGTCGAGAAAGCCGTGCCGCCACGCTCGCGCGTGCGCTTCGCTACCAATCCGGATTTTGCCGAGGGCCTGAGCACCTCAGTGCGCACCGGCATCGGCGCTCTGCCGACCACCGTCGATGCAGCGGTCGTCCAGCTCGGCGACATGCCGGGCGTCGGCGCGCCGCTGCTCAATCGCCTGATGGCCGCCTTCAGCCCCGTCGAGGGCCGCGCGATCTGTGTGCCTACGGTGGCTGGCAAGCGCGGCAATCCCGTCCTCTGGGCGCGCCGCTTCTTTCCCGAGATGGCGAAACTGTCGGGCGACAGCGGCGCCAAGCACCTGATCGGCGAGCATGCCGATCTCGTCTGCGAGGTCGAGATGACGGGCGAGGCGGCGATTACCGACATCGACACGCCCGAGGCGCTGGCCGCGTGGCGGGCGAGGGTACCGGCATGAGTATTGTGGCATGAGCTTCGATGTCGCCGCCGTCCGCGGCCAGTTTCCGATCCTCTCCGAGATCATTGACGGGCTGCCCGTCCACTATCTCGACAATGGCGCCTCGGCCCAGACGCCGCTCACTGTGATCGACGCGGTGCGAAAATATGAGACGACCGGCCGCGCCAACGTGCTGCGCGGCGTGCATCGGCTGGCCGAACGCGCCACAGAGTCCTACGAGAACGCGCGCGCCCAGGTCGCGTCGTTCCTCGGCGTCCCAACCATGGAGATCGTCTTCACGGGTGGCTGCACGGCGGCGATCAATCTCGTGGCCTATTCCTACGGCGCGTTGCTGAAGCCCGGTGATCGCATCCTGCTGTCGGAGCTCGAGCACCATTCCAACATCGTGCCGTGGCAGCTGCTGCGGTCGCGTTCGGGCATCGAACTCGACATGCTGCCCGTCACGACCGACGGCCGCATCGATCTCACCGCGCTGCCGCGCCTGCTGACGCCCAGGACAAAGCTGGTCTCGCTGGCGCATGTCTCGAACGTCACGGGCGCGCTGCTCGACGTGCGCGCCGTCGTCGAAGCCGCCCAGTCGGTCGGAGCGAAGGTCATGCTCGACGGCGCCCAGCGCGCGCCGCACGGGCCGCTCGACCTGCCGTCGCTCGGCATCGATTTCTACGCCTTCGCCGGCCACAAGGCCTACGGGCCAAACGGCATCGGCGCACTGTGGGGCCGACCCGAACTGATGGACGCCATGCCGCCATTCATGGGCGGCGGTTCGATGATCGGGCGAGTGACACTCGCCGAGACCACGTGGGCGCCGTCGCCACGCCGCTTCGAGGCGGGGACGCCTCCGATCGGTCCGGCGATCGGCCTTGGCGCCGCCTGCGCCTGGATGCAGGCGCTCGACTGGGCGGGGGCACACGATCATGAGATGGCGCTGGTGCAACGCCTGATGGATGGCCTGCAGAAGATCGACGGCACGCAGCTCTTCGGGCCGTCGAGCCTGCAGAACCGCTACCCGGTCGTGTCGTTCATGCTGGACGGTGTTCACCCGCACGACGTGGCGCAGACGCTCGATTCGTTCGGCGTCGCCGTGCGCGCCGGCCATCACTGCGCGCAGCCGCTGATGGACCGTTTCGACCTCGACGGCACGACGCGCGTCTCGATGGCGCCGTACAATGACAACAGCGACATCGACGCCCTGCTGGCCGGCGTCGCGCACGCCGCGAAGACGCTGCGATGAGCGACCAGATCTACCAGGAGCGGATCGTCGCGCTCGCCAAGACGAAGACCGGTGCGGGAAAGCTCGAGAACCCAACCAGGACGGCGCGACGCGACAACCCGCTCTGTGGCGATCGCGTCATCCTCGACGTGCGCCTCGACGGAGAAGGGCGCATTGCCGAGATCGGCCACCAGGTGCGCGGCTGTCTCCTGTGCCAGGCCTCGGCCTCCGCGCTCTCCGCCGTCGCCATCGGCCGCGACGCCGCCGGCATCGCCGAGCTGCGCCATGACGCCGACCGTGCGCTGGGCCGGGAGCCCGGCGAGACGCACGAGCCGTTCGACGCCTTCGCCCCCGTCGCCGCGCACAAGTCGCGACAGGAGTGCGTGTTGCTGCCATTGGAAGCCCTGAAGGACGCGCTTTCCTAGGTCATGTCGTCCTAGTGCAGCGAAGGACCTGACAGAGCGACCGAAGCGCTGTGTTGCTGGCGCGAGATCCTTCGCTGCGCTCAGGATGACAAGAATGCTCAGTGCCACCCCGTAGTTTCGTCGCGCCGCCGCCGCGTTCGTGTCACAGTCGCTGGTCACGGTGCGCGAGCATCGACCGGGAGAGACCATGCGCATTTTGTTGAACGTCGTGGCCCTGGTGGGTCTTCTTGCGTTCCCAAGCTTCGCCTTTGCCCAGGACCTCGCGCTTAAGAGGGTCATGCTGTCGTCCGGCGGGCTCGGCTACTTCGAGTACGAGGCGAGCGTCGAAGGCGACGCGACCTTGAAGCTCACCGTGTCGCTGGGTCAGGTCGACGACGTGCTGAAGAGCCTCGTCGTTTATGACGACAAGGGCAGCGTGGGCGGACTGAGCCTGCCGGGGCGCGAACCGCTGGCGCAGGCGTTCAAGGATCTTCCGTTCGACCAGAATTCGCTGGGTTCGCCGGCCGAGCTCCTGCAGACCCTGAAGGGCGCACAGGTCACGGTCGGCGGCAGCCGCTCGATCTCCGGCCGCATCGTGTCGGTTGAGGAGGACAGCGTCGCGCTGCCCGACAACAAGGGCATGGTGAAGCGCACGCGGGTCACGCTCTACACCGATCGTGGCCTGCAGCAGTTCATTCTTGAAGATGCCGAGAACCTGCAGTTCACCGATGCCGCCTTGCGCGACAAGGTCGGTCAGGCGCTGGTCGCCATCCAGGGCAACCGAGCCAAGGACGCGCGCACCATCGACCTCTCGATGCGCGGGCAGGGCAAGCGCACGGTGCGCGTCGCCTACATCGTCGAGGCGCCGGTTTGGAAGGCCTCCTACCGCCTGACCCTCGGCGCGGACCCGGCCGCCGCTCGCTCAGGCCTGCAGGGCTGGGCCGTCGTCGAGAATCTGAGCGGCCAGGACTGGAAGGACGTCGAACTGACTCTCGTATCGGGCAGGCCGGTGGCGTTCCACCAGGCCCTCTACAACGCCTATTACGTGACCCGTCCCGAAGTGCCGGTCGAGATCGCCGGTCGCCTGATGCCGGGCATCGATCGCGGCGGCGTCACAGCCGACCAGCAGCGTGCCAAATCCTCGCCGCCGATGCCGGCGCCCGCGCCGTATCGCGCGCAGCAGGAGCGTTCGGTCGGGGCGCCTGCCATGGCGCCGCCTCCGCCGCCGCCTGCCGAGATGGCCGCGGCTGCCGAACAGATCGAGGCGAGCGATGCCGCCACGCAGGTGATCTTCAAGTTCCCGCGCGCCGTCAGCGTCGAGAACGGCCGCACCCTGTCGATCCCGATCGTCGATCGCCAGGTACCGGCGGCGCGGCTCGCGCTCTATCAGGCCGACACCGCCGCGCGCAACCCGCTGGCCGCGATCCGCCTGACCAACGATGGCGAGTCAGGCCTGCCGCCGGGCATCATCACCCTCTATGAGCGCGACAAGGGAGGCTACGTCTCCTATGTCGGCGACGCGCGCCTCTCGGGCTTCCCGCTCGGCGAGACGCGCCTGCTGGCCTATGCGCTCGACGAGAAGATCATCATCGAGCGCGACGTGGCGCAGACCGATCGGGTGGCATCGGGCACCATCGCCAACGGTGCGCTCCGCCTGTCGCGGGTCGTGCGCCAGACGACGGTCTATCGCGTGCGTGGCCCGGCCAAGGAGCCTCGCCAGCTCGTCGTCGTGCAACGGCGCCTGCCGGGCTGGACCTTGACCAAGCCGGAGGCGAAGGACGTCGAGCTCAGCGAAGGTAACTATCGCATCCCGTTCCAGCTTCCGGGCGGCGATCAGACACAGACCTTCGAGGTGGTGCAGGAGCAGACGCAGCAGCAGGAAATCCGGCTGGTCGAAAGCGCCGCCGAGCAGATCCGCGTCTATGCTCAGGCGCGCGAGTTCGACGCGAAGACGCGCGAGCAGCTCACCCGCGTGCTGCAGCTCCAGCAGGCCGCGGCGGAAGGCCAGCGCAAGGTCCAGCAGGTCGATGCCGAACGTCAGGCGATCGTCCAGGAACAGGCCCGTCTGCGTGAGAACCTGGCGCGCGTGCCGGCCAACAGCGATCTCCAGCGCCGCTATCTCGCGACGCTCGACAAGCAGGAGACCGATCTGGAGGCGCTCGCCAGTCGCCGCGCCGAGGCCGAGAAGGTAGCCGAAGAGGCCCGTGCCGCGCTGCGCACTTATGTGAGTCAGCTCGGGTAGGCGTTCGGGGCTTTCGGCTAAGCGAAAGGTCCCTCACTTCGTTCGGGATGACAATATCGCTGGCGTTGGCGCAGTGCGTCGATGCAGAAACCGCTGTCATCCCGAGCGTAGCGAGGGACCCTTGAGCTGATCACCCCGCGCGCAGCGTCCTGACCGCGTCATCGCGGCGGAACAGGTAGAGGAGGGCGCGCAGCGCCGTGCCGCGCTCGGTCTGCAGGTCGGGATCGCGGGCGATCACCAGCCGGGCATCGTCGCGGGCGGCTTCGAGCAGCTCGTTGTGAACCGCGAGGTCGGCCAATCGCATGTCCGGTAGGCCGCTCTGGCGCGTGCCCAAAAGCTCACCGGCGCCGCGCAGCTTCAGATCCTCCTCGGCGATGCGGAAGCCGTCCTCGGTCTCGCGCATGATCGCCAGGCGCGACTTGGCGGTCTCGCCGAGCGGCATTGCGTAGAGCAGCAGGCAGGTCGACTTGGCGCTGCCGCGTCCCACCCGGCCGCGCAGCTGGTGGAGCTGGGCCAGCCCAAAGCGCTCGGCATGTTCGATCACCATCACCGTGGCGGCCGGCACGTCGACGCCGACCTCGATCACGGTGGTGGCCACGAGGATCGACAGGCGGCCATCGGCGAAGGCGGCCATCGTGGCCTCGCGCTCGGCCCCTTTCAGCCGGCCATGCAGCAGGCCGACCTTTCCGGGGAAGCGGTCGTTCAACAGCTGGAAGCGCTCGGTCACGTTGGCGAGGTCGATTTCCTCGGATTCCTCGATCAGCGGGCAGACCCAGTAGACGCGCGCGCCGGCCGCGATCTGCCGTCCGATGCCCTGAGCGACCTCGCCGAGTCGCTCGAGCGGGATGGTGCGCGTGTCGATCGGTTGGCGCCCCTTGGGCTTTTCCGTGAGCTTGGAAACGTCGAGATCGCCGTAGGCGGCGAGCATCAGCGTGCGCGGAATCGGCGTCGCGGTCATGACGAGCAGGTCGACGGCATGGCCCTTCGACGACAGCGCCATACGCTGATGGACGCCGAACCGGTGCTGCTCGTCGACCACGGCGAGCGCAAGGTCGGCGAATTCGACATCCTCCTGCACCAGCGCGTGCGTGCCGACCACGAGCTGGATCGTGCCGTCGGCCAGGCCCTGCAAGGTTTGCTTCTTCTGGCGCTGGCCATCACGGCCGGTCAGAAGCGCGATCTTCACGCCCGCCGCTTCGGCAAGAGGCGCGATGGTCGCGAAATGCTGGCGCGCCAGAAGCTCGGTCGGCGCCATCATCGCGGCCTGCGCGCCGGCCTCGACGCAGATCAGCATGGCGAGCAGGGCCACCAAGGTTTTGCCGCTGCCGACATCGCCCTGCAGCAGCCGCACCATGCGCTCTTCCTTGGCCAGGTCTTCGGCGATCTCGGCGATGGCCTGGGTCTGGCTGGCGGTCAGCTCGAAGCCCAGCGTGGCGAGGGCGGCCTCGCGCAGGCGGCCGTCGCCCTTTGTCGCGTGACCGGCCAGGGTGCGATTGTGATGGCGCACCAGCGCGATGGCGAGCTGGCTGGCCAGCAGCTCGTCGAAGGCCAGGCGCGCGCGGGCAGGGTGCGACGGCGAGAGATCGCCCAGCTCTTCGGGCGCGTGGACACGCGCAACGGCGGTCTTCCAGTCGCTCCAGCCCTGTTTCCGGTGAAAGGCGGGGTCCTGCCATTCAGGGAGTCCCGGCGCCCGCTCGACGGCGGCCGCAATGGCCTTCTGCACCGGCCTCTGGGTGAGCCCGGCCGTCAGGCCATAGAGGGGCTCGACCCGCAGGATCCCCTCGCGCTCTGTCAGGGGGACGACATGGTCGGGGTGCGTCATCTGCACCTCGCCCTGGTAGATTTCGACCTTGCCGCTCACCACCCGGGTCTCGCCCGGCGGCAGCAGCTTCTTGAGATAGTCCTCGCGACCGTTGAAGTAGGTGAGGCAGATCCGGCCGCTCTCCTCGCTGCACCAGATCTTGTAGGGCTGGCGCGGACTGTGCGGGACCATGTGTTCATCGACATTGACCGTCAGGGTCGCGACCTCGCCGCCGCGCGCCTGGGCCACGTCGGGCGCGTTCCGGCGGTCGATCACGGCGATGGGCAGGTGCCAGAGCAGGTCGACGACCAGCTTGCCTGCAAGTTTCTCCACGAGGGTGCCCAGCCGTGGCCCGATTCCGGGGAGCGACGTGACATGGGCAAAGAGGGGGGTGAGGGCTTGCGGGCGCATCGTTGGCTGGATCGGGGGGCTGCGTGACTTCGCCATCGCCGCCGCCTATATGCTACGCCCCTTTTGGGTCCGGGACTGGGGAAAACATGGTTGGCGAGACGGATCTGGAGACGCGGCGGAAGCGCCTGCTCTACCGCAGCACCTATCGCGGCAACAAGGAGAACGACATCCTCCTTGGGCAGTTCGCGCGCGCGCACCTCGGGGAATTCGGCGCCGCCGAGCTCGACCAGTATGAGCGGCTGCTCTCGGTCGGCGACAACGACATCTATGACTGGGTCTCCGGCAAGGTGGAGGTTCCGCCAGACCAGGATTCGGTCGTGGTGCGCAAGCTGCTGGCGTTTCGCGTGAGGTTCTAGTGTCTCTGCCGTTCGTCAGCGCGCTGGCGGCCATCCCGCGCAAGGCCGTCAAATGGACCCTCGCCGGGCTGCCGGAAGGCGCCGATGCCCTCGTGCTGGCAGAGCTGGCACGCGCGACCGGCGGCGTGGACATTCTGCACGTGGCGCGCGACGGTCAGAGGCTCGAGCGCCTGCAGGACGGTCTCCGCTTCTTCAGCCCCGATCGTGAGGTGCTGGTGTTCCCTGCGTGGGATTGCCTGCCCTACGATCGCATGTCGCCACATGCCGACATCGTGGCCGAGCGTCTGGAGACGCTGAGCCGGCTGGCCGCGCCGAAGGCGCCCGGCGCACCGGCGCGGATCATCCTCGCCTCGGTCGGCGCCGCGCTGCAGCGCGTGCCGCCCAGGAGCCTCTATAGCGAGGCGGCGACGATCCTGCGGAAGGGGCAGACGGTCGACGTGGGCTGGCTGACCAAGTTCCTGGGCGAGAACGGCTATGGCCGGTCGGAGACGGTGATGGAGCCGGGCGAGTTCGCCGTGCGCGGCGGCCTGTTCGATCTCTTCCCGCCGGGCACCAAGGAGCCCCTGCGGCTCGACCTGTTCGGCGACACGCTGGAGGCCATCCGCTCCTTCGATCCGATGAGCCAGCTTTCGACCGGCACGCGAGACGAGGTTGTGCTGCTGCCGGTTAGCGAAGTCCTGCTGACACCCCAGAGCATCGAGCGTTTCCGCAGCGGCTATCGCGAGCTGTTCGGCAACGTCTCGGGTGACGACCTGCTCTACGAAGCGGTCTCAGCCGGCCAGCGCCATGTCGGTGTCGAACACTGGTTGCCGCTATTCCACGATCACATGGAGACGCTGCTCGATTACTGTCCCGGCGCGGTCGTCACGGCCGATCACGAGGCCGCGGAAGCCTTCGGCGCGCGCTACGAGCTGATCGCCGACTACTACGACGCCCGCCAGAAGACCGGCGCCAAGGGCGGCATGACCGGCGGCGCGGATTACAAGCCGCTGCCGCCCGACCGGCTCTATCTGAAGCCCTCCGAGTGGGAGCGGCTGCTCGACGGCCGTCCCGTCGCCAAGTTCTCGAGCTTCGATTCGGCGCCCGGCGCGGTCAACACGATCGATCTCAGTGGCCGCCGCCACGAGGGCTTCGCCCAGGCGCGCACGGCGCAGGGCGTAAACCTGTTCGACAAGGTGGCGGAGCATGTGAAGGCGGCCAACGACGCCGGCCGTCGCATCGTGGTCGCGGGCTACACCGACGGATCGACGACCCGCCTGCAGCACCTGCTGCAGGAGCATGGCGCCACCACGCCGGTGCTCGCCGCCGACTTCGCCATGGTCCAGGCCCTGCCGGCCGGCGTCGTCGCCGTCGTGATCTGGCCGCTGGAGCACGGGTTCGTGCTCGACGGGCTGGAGGTGATCGGCGAGGAGGACATTCTCGGCGATCGCCTGTCGCGGCCGGCCAAGAAGCGCCGCCCGTCGGAGCGCTTCATTGCCGAGGCCTCGGCGTTGAGCGACGGCGATCTCGTGGTGCATCGCGAGCATGGCGTCGGGCGTTACGAGGGGCTCGTGACGCTGGAGATCCATCACGCGCGCCACGACTGCCTACGGCTCACCTATGAAGGCGGCGACAAGCTCTTCGTGCCGGTCGAGAACATCGACGTGCTGAGCCGCTACGGCGCGGGCGAGGAGGGCGCCGTGCTCGACCGTCTGGGCGGGGTCGCCTGGCAGTCGCGCAAGGCCCGGCTGAAGCAGCGTATCGCCGACATGGCCGACCGCCTGATCCAGATCGCCGCCGAGCGCGCGGTCCGGCGCGGCGAGACGCTCAGCCCGCCCGAGGGCCTCTACGAGGAATTCTGCGCGCGCTTCCCCTATGCCGAGACCGACGACCAGCTGCAGGCGATCTCCGACGTGATGGACGATCTGTCCTCGGGCAAGCCGATGGACCGGCTGGTCTGCGGCGATGTCGGCTTCGGCAAGACCGAAGTGGCGCTGCGCGCGGCCTTCGTCGCGGCGATGTCGGGCAAGCAGGTGGCGGTGATCGGCCCGACGACCCTTCTGGCCCGCCAGCATCACCGCACCTTCGTCGAGCGCTTCCAGGGTATGCCGGTCAACATCGGCCGCCTGTCGCGCCTGGTCACGGCCAAGGAAGCCAAGTCCACCAAGGAAGGGCTGAAGGACGGCACCGTCAACATCGTCTGCGGCACACATGCGCTGCTGGCCAAGAGCATCGAGTTCAAGGATCTGGGCCTGCTGATCGTGGACGAGGAGCAGCATTTCGGCGTCGGCCACAAGGAGCGGCTGAAGGAGCTGCGCGCCGACGTCCATGTGCTGACGCTGACGGCGACGCCGATCCCGCGCACCTTGCAGCTCGCGCTGACCGGCGTGCGCGACATGAGCCTGATCGCCACGCCGCCGGTCGATCGCCTGGCCGTCCGCACCTTCATCACGCCGTTCGACGGCGTCACGATCCGCGAGGCACTGCTGCGCGAGCAGTATCGCGGCGGGCAGACCTTCTATGTCTGTCCGAGGGTCGAGGACCTGGCGTCGGTCGCCGCGGAGATCCGCGAGTTGGTGCCCGAGATCAGGCTCGGCATGGCGCACGGCAAGCTGTCGCCGACCACCATCGAGAACACGATGCAGGATTTCGTCGAGGGCAAGTTCGACGTGCTGCTCTCGACGAACATCGTGGAAAGCGGACTCGATATCCGCAACGCCAACACGATGATCATCCATCGTGCCGACATGTTTGGACTGGCCCAGCTCTACCAGCTGCGCGGCCGGGTCGGGCGCGGCAAGACGCGGGCCTATGCCTATCTTACGGTGCCGCCGGGGCGGGCGCTGAACGAGTCGGCGGCCAAGCGGCTCGAGGTGATGCAGACCCTCGACACGCTGGGTGCGGGCTTCCAGCTCGCGAGCCACGATCTCGACATCCGCGGCGCCGGCAATCTCCTGGGCGACGAGCAGTCGGGCCATATCCGCGAAGTCGGCATCGAGCTCTACCAGCAGCTCCTGGAAGAGGCGGTGGCGGTAGCACGCGGTCGCTCGCAGGAAGCCGAGAAGTCGGAATGGTCGCCCCAGATCAATCTCGGCATCCCGGTGCTGATCCCCGAGGAATACGTGCCCGACCTCTCGGTCCGCATGGGCCTCTACCGGCGCCTGGGCGGCCTCACCAACCAGGGCGAGATCGATTCCTTTGCCGCCGAGCTGGTCGACCGGTTCGGGCGCATGCCCGTTGAGGCAGAGTTCCTGCTGAACACCGTGTCGCTCAAGCTGCTGTGCCGCGCCGCCCATGTCGAGAAGATCGATGCCGGCGAGAAGGCCGTGGTCTTCAGCTTCCACGACAACAAGTTCGAGCGGCCCGACCGCCTGATCGGCTGGATCCAGAAGAATGCGCCGTTGGTGAAACTCAGGCCGGACCACCGCGTGATCGTGCAGCGCGTCTGGAAGGAAGAGCGGCAGCGGCTTTCGGGCGTGACGTCGATCGTTTCTTCGCTGGCGAAGCTCGCCGCTTAAGCGGCGGCTTCTTCGGCTTCGGCTTCATGAGCGACTTGGCCGCACGCCGGGCGCAGCGCAACAGCCAGTCGCTGAGCCGAGGATCGCCCGAGGCGCGCGCCAGGGTGACGGCGCCGACCGCAAGGATGGCCACGGCCGTCGCATCGGCATCGAGCGAGCGCTTCTTTCCGCGCGCCAGTTCGGCAATCACGCCATGGAGCACGTTGGCGTAAGCGAGCCGCGCCGCCAGCGGCGCGCGCGCCACGTCGCCCGCGAGCGAGGCGAGGGCGCAGTTCTGTGCGGTAGCGGCCAGGTTTTCCCTATCGAGATACTCGTCGAGCACGGAGCTGGCCTTTTCGGCCGCGCGCAGCCGGGGCAGAAGCCCGTGTCCCATCCTGACGATCTCGGCGAACAGAGCGTCCTTCGAGGTGAAATGCGCATAGAAAGCGCCGCGCGTCAGCCCGGCCGCCAGCATGATGTCGTCGATGTTGGTACCGGCATGGCCGCGCAACCGGAACAGCCGCGCCGCGTGCTCGACGATCTCGGCCCGGATGGCGGCCTTTCGGGTGGCGCTGATGGTCATGGTATGTCGATTATCATATCATATGTTGATTGACATACGAAAGGTCATACGCTGGGAGCGCGCCGCTGCAGTGGCGCGATCATGTGGGCGCCAAAAAAAGACGCGCCACTTCAGCGCGGGGGATTACCCCGCGCGCAGTGGCGCGCCCCCGGCAAAGAAAAGAGGAGGTTGCTTAGGCTGTCGACTGCGCCGCGCTGGTGGCGGCATCGCGTTCGGCGAGGTTGAAGACCTCGACGAAGGCGGGCGGCGGCTGGGCGCCGGAGACGGCGTATTTGCGGTTCACGATGAAGCAGGGCACGCCGTTGATGCCAAGGCGGCGGGCGTAGACGTCGGAGGCGACGACTTCCTGGCGGCCTTCGTCACCCGCAAGGAAGGCGCGGGTAAGGTCTTCCTCGATGCCGGCGCGGACGGCGCATTCGACCAGTGTGTCGAGGTCGCCGATGTCGAGACCTTCCTCGAAATAGGCCTTGAACAGTTCGGCCACGACCTCGTCCTGACGCTCGCTGCGGGCGCTCCAGTGCACGAGGCGATGCGACAGCACGGTGTTGGGCGTGCGCTTGATGCGCGAGAACTGGAAGTCGATGCCGGCCTCACGGCCGCTCTCGGCGATCGCCTGGTAGATCTGGCGCGGCCGGTCGCCGCCGCCGAACTTGGCGCGGACATAGTCGTCCCGCGTCATGCCCTCGGCCGGCATGTCGGGATTGAGCTGGAACGGGCGCCAGGCGACGGCGACGTCGGTGCGGCCGCTCTGCTCCAGCGCGCGCTCGAAGCGGCGCTTGCCGATGTAGCACCAGGGACAGATCGTATCGGAGACGATGTCGACGTAGATCATGGGCCGACTTTATGCCTTTCCAGCCAGTGCAGGAAGAGGCCGGCAGCGGCTGCCACCGCCAGGGCGACCGTGGTCAGCCAGGCGGCGCTGGGCCAGCCGCCCCAGGCCACCAGGGCGCCGGTGATCGGGGGCCCGAGAAGCCCGCCGATGTTGGAGCCCTGCATCAGCAGGCCAGTCGAGGCGCCGGCCAGTTCGCGTCGCGGCGCATGGATCGGAATGGCGGTGAATAGCGCACCCGGCACGACGCCGATCACCGCCGAATAGAGGCCGGCCAGTACCAGCCGCGCGAGGTCCGGCACGCCGTTCACGAAGATGCCGGCGGCGCACAGGCTCATCGACAGGGTGGCGCCCACGATCACCGTGACCCGCGGCACGCGGCGGTGCAGCAGCCAGCCGGCCCCGAGATTGCCGGTCACGTTCAGGATGGCGACCGCGGCCGTGACGATGGCGGCCGTCGAGGTGGAATAGCCCAGCCGTTCGATCAGGAGCGTGGGCAGGAAGCCGATGATGGCGAACCAGCAGCAGGCATAGGCGCCGAAACAGAGCGCGATGGCGAGCGGGCCGCCGCTGGTGGCGACTTCCTTCATCTCCGCGAGGACCGGACGGCGCGCAACCGGCAAGGGGTCGAGCTCGCGTCGCGGGACGGCGCGCAGGAAGAGCGCGAGAGCCATCAGCGCGGCCGCCCCGGCCGCGACCAGCCAGACGGTCCGCCAGGAGGTGCCGGGCAAGACGATGGCCGCGATCACCATCATCGTGCCGGAGCCCGCAGGCATATAGGTGCTCCAGATCGCCATCGCGAGGCGCTGGTCACTGGGGCGCGTAATTCGCAGCAGCAGGGTCGGCACGGCCACGACGACCGTGATGAACCCGAGCCCTTCGAGGACGCGGCCGATCAGCAGCGCTTCGACATTCGGCGCGAAGGCGCCGGCGAAGCTTGCCGCACCGGCCAGCAGCGTGCCGAAGATCGCAAGCCGCCGGTGACCGACGCGATCGGCCGTCAGCGCGATCGCCATGCCGCCCAGCGCCGTCATCAGGTTGATGACCGACAATAGCCAGCCCGCCTGCTCGAGGGTCGCGCCGAGATCCGCGCGGATCGAGGGGAGGGCGGGTGGCGCCTTGCCGACCTGGAAGGCCGCGACCATGCCAGCCGCGACCAGCAGGGCGGCCAGCGGCCACGGCGTACGGGTTGGCGTCAGTACTGCACCCGCGAAGTGATGGCGCCGTCGACCACCATGTTGATGCCAGTGATGAACGAGGCGGGCGCGCCGGACAGGAACACGACGGCGTTGGCCACTTCCTGCGGCGTGCCCATGCGGCCTGTCGGATTGCGCGCCAGCGAGCGCTTGTAGCGTTCGCTGGCGGCGTCGCGCTGGCGGCCCCAGGTGTTGCCGTCCTCGAGGATCGTGCCCGGCGAGACCATGTTCACGCGCACGCCCTTGGGCGCCAGCTCGATCGCCATCGACTTGACCATGGGCACCAGCGCCGCCTTCACCGAACGGTAGGGTTGGGTCGGGCCCGCGACCTCGACCAACGAGGTCGTGCCGATGATGGTGAGGGTGGCGCCGTGGCCGCGCGCTTCGAGATGGGGCCGGACGTTCAGCACGGCGTTGACCGTGGCGACCAGGTCGACCTCGATCGCCTTGCGCCAGCCCTCGACCGTGTTGTCGGTGCCGAGGGCGCTCACATTGGCGACGAAATGATCGATGCCGCCCGCGGCCGCGAAGCCGTCGATCCAGGCCTTGAGCGCGCCATTGTCGGTGACGTCGAGCGCCGTTCCGGTGGCGCGGCCCTGCTGTGCCTGCCATTCCGCCTCGCGCTCCTTCACCAGAGCCGCATCGCGGGCGCAGAAGCCGACGACAGCGCCTTCGGCCAGGAAGGTGTCGACGATGGCGCGGCCGATGCTCTTGGTGCCGCCGGTCACCATCACGCGCTTGCCTTTGAGACCGAGGTCCATGTTTCCTCCAAACGGGTCGCTCGCCTATAAGGCCGGCATGAAACAGTGGAGCGTCCGGCATGTCCAAGCGATTCGACCTTAGCGGCAAAGTGGCCCTGGTTACCGGCGCCTCGTCGGGCCTCGGCGTTCACTTCGCGCGCACGCTGGCCGGAGCGGGCGCTTCGGTGGCGATCGCGGCGCGGCGTGCCGACCGGCTGGCCTCTCTGCAGGCGGAACTGCAGCAGGGCGGCGCCAAGGCACTGGCCGTCGATCTCGACGTGCAGTCGGCGGAGTCGATCGCCGCGGCCTTCGACAAGGTCGAAGCCACGCTGGGACCGGTCGACATCCTGGTGAACAATGCCGGTATCTCGATCGTGAAGCCGGCGCTCGACATGCCCGAAGCCGACTGGGATTCGGTCGTCGACACCAACCTGCGCGGCGCCTGGCTGATGACGCAGACCGCGGGCAAGCGCTGGGTGGCGGCCAAGCGTCCGGGCTCTATCGTCAACATCGCCTCGATCCTGGGCCTGCGCACGATCGGCCAGGTGGCGCCCTACAATGCCTCGAAGGCGGGACTTATCCATCTCACGCGGGCGCTCGCCATGGAGTGGGCGCGCTACCAGATCCGCGTCAACGCGATCTGCCCCGGCTACATCGAGACCGAGATGAACGGCGATTTCTGGAAGACGCCCGGCGGCCAACGCCTGATCGACCGCATTCCGCAGCGCCGCATCGGCCAGCCGGAGCATCTCGACGGCGCGCTGCTGCTGCTCGCGTCGGAAGCGGGCGCATTCATGACCGGCAGCATCATCACCGTCGACGGCGGCCACACGGTGAGTTCGTTGTAGCTACAGGTCGTCCTGAGCGAAGCGAAGGACCTGGCCGTCCGTTCGAAGGAACCCTGGCCAACGCGAGATCCTTCGGCTCGCTCAGGATGGCTATGGAAGATCACCACCCGTTGATGCGGTCGTAGACGTCGACCACGGACCGGCCGCCATCGAGGTCGCTGTCGACGACGTAGTAGCGGTCGTAGGCGGCCGCGGTGATGCAGGCGTGGTTGGGCAGGATGCGGACGCGCGCGCCGACCGGCAGGTTGCCGTAGGGCAGCGGATCGTCGGCGGCGACGAAGCCGTGTTCCTGCGAACACTCGATCACGGCCATGCCGACGGCGGGCGGATCGGCGATGGTGCCGTAGCCGACCTTGGGCTGGAACTCCTGCGCGCTGATGTCCTTGGAGAGCGCCAGTGCGCCGGCATCGACCAGCAGCTGGTTGCGGTGCGGATAGTGACCGATCACCGAGGCCAGAACGGAGAGCGCAATGTCTCCGGCGCAGCAGGCGCCGATATATTCCTGGTCGAGGTCGTTGAAGACATAGACGCCCGGCCGCATCTCGGTGATGCCGGTGAAGTCGCGCGAATGGATCGCCGTCGGTGTCGAACCACCCGAGACGATGGGGCAGGGAATGCCGGCTTCGCGCAGCTTTTCGGCCGCGGTCACGATGGCGAGGCGCTCCTGCTCGGCGACGCCCGCGATGCCGTCGGGTGTGCTCTGGTGATAGGAGTGGCCGGCATGGGTCATGACACCCGCGAGGTCGACGCCAGGCGCTTCGTGCAGGACGCGAGCAATGTCGAGCAGGCCGGGCAAAGCGGGGTAAGGTAGCCCCGCGCGGCCGCCGCCGCTGTCGATCTCGATGAACACCGAAAAGGTATCGCCGTCCGTTGCCGCCGCGGCGATGGCCTTGGCGACCGAAAGATTGTCGGTGACTACGCGCAGGTTCACGCCGCGCCGGCGGAGCTCAGTCACGGTGCCGAGCTTGGACGGTATGACGCCGACGCCGTAGAGGATGTCCTTGAAGCCGCCGTCGGCGAAGTAGCGTGCCTCGGCCAGGGTCGAGACCGTGATCCGGCCGTCATGGCCCTCGACGGCCATGCGGCCGATCTCGACCGACTTCGCGGTCTTGAGGTGCGGGCGCAGCATGACGCCTGCATGACGCAGGCGCTCGCTCATGCGCTTGAGGTTGCGGCGCAGGATCGCCCGGTCGAGAATGAGCGCGGGAGTCGGCAGGTCGTCGATTGTCTGTGTAGCCATGGTGACGATTCTAGCATGCCGATCGAAAACGAGCGCAAGTTTGTCCTGAACGAGCAGGCCACGGGCCTGGAAGCGGAGCTTGGCGCCATGCCGGGTGTTGCGCGTCACCTGCTGCGACAGGCCTATCTCGACGCACCGGGCCTGCGCATCCGCTCGCTCGAAGGCGACGGCAAGACCGACCACGTCTTCACCTACAAACGCACGATCAACGGCCAGGTTGTCGAGATCGAGACGGGCCTCAGCGCCATCGACTTCGCGCGGCTGTGGACCCAGCGCAAGGAGACGCTGCTAAAGGTCCGCTATTCGTGGCCCGAGGGCCGATATCACTGGGACGTCGATTTCTTCAAGCGCGACGACGGCTCGACCTACTTCGCGATGGCCGAAGTCGAGATGCCGGAGGAGCAGAGCGAGCCGCCGCCGCTGCCGGACTTCCTCGCGAAGCAGCTCCTGATGATCGCGCCCGCCCTCGACCCGCGCTTCACGTCGAAGCGCATCGCCGACCAGGCACACGCCAAGAAGCTGCTTGCTGAGATCAGGGCGAACGGCGGGATCGTCTAGCCTCACTGGAGCGCGCCACTGGGGTGGCGCGCTCCAGTGAGACTTTCAGCCCTTCCGTGGCCTGATCCGCGGCAGGGTAACCAGCGGCCACGGGTCGGGGAACTGGCCGACGGGGCAGTCGATCAGGAGGGGGGCGCCCTTGGCGATGCCGCGCGAAATGGCGGCGCCCAGCTCGTCGGGCGAGCCGACGCGTACCGCATCGACGCCGAAGCTCTCGGCCAGCTTCACGAAGTCGGGGTTGCGCAGATCGGTGGCGATGGTGCGGTTGTTGAAGGACTGCTGCTGGATGCGCCGCACATTGCCGAAGGCGCCGTCGCTGAACACGACGGCCACGACGCCGATCCCGTGCTGGGCCGCCGTAGCCATCTCCATGGCGGTGAACATGAAGCCGCCGTCGCCGCTGATCGACAGGACTGCCGTATCAGGCCGGGCGACCTTGGCGCCCAGCGCGGTGGCGTAGCCCCAGCCCAGAGTGCCCTGGTAGCCGGGCGACAGGAAGGTGCGCGGCTTGTAGGTCGGCCAGGCGAAGCGGGCCGCATAGCCCATCTGTGTCAGCTCATCGACCAGGATGCCGTCGTCCGGCAGTGCCTTGCGCATCGCTTCGAGGTAGGCGATCTGCGGCGCCAGCGTCTCGTGGATCTTCCTGGTGGCCGCCGCCTTGATCCCGGCGACATGCTCGGCCCGGCCGCTGTGCTTGCGCGCATGCTTTTCCAAGTACTCGGCCAGCAGCTTCAGGGTCGCCGTGGCGTCGCCGACGATGCCGATCTCGGGCTTGCGATGACGGTCGAGTTCCTCGCTGTCGGCGTCGATACGAACGATCTTCAGCGTATCGTCGAGGCCCCAGTTCTGCTGCTGCGGCTGCAGGCGCGTGCCGACCGCGAGCACCACGTCGGCCTCGCCCCAGAAGCGGTAGCCGGCCGGCGCGGTGATCGAGAGGCGATGGCGTCCGTCGATCACGCCCTGGCCCATGCGGCCGGTCATCACCGGCGCGTCCAGCAGCTCGGCAATGCGCTGAACGTATTCGCCCGCGCCCTGCGCGCCGCCGCCCACCACGATCATGGGATGCTCGGCGTCACCCAGGAGCTTTGCGGCGCGTTCGACGGCTTCCTCGTCGACCGGGCAGGGATCTGCCGTGGCCGCCGAGCCGATCAGCTCGACCGGTGCGCGCCGCGCCCAGGTGTCCATGGCGCATTCGAGCGCGACCGGGCGGCGGCGGCCTGAGAGTAGACGGCGGAAGGCCTCGTTCACCAGGCCCGGCGCTGCCGTAGGCGAGGGGATGCGGTCGGCCCACTTGGTGAGGCCGCGCATGATGGCGAGCTGGTCGGGCAATTCGTGCAACAGGCCGACATTGCGGCCGATCATCGACTGCTGGATCTGGCCCGTCAGCGCCAGTACCGGCGCATTGACCGCGTAGGCCGTCGCCAGTGCGGCCGTGGTGTTGAGGAAGCCGGGGCCCGGCACCACGACGTAGGCCGAGGGCTTCCCGGTCGCCATCGCATAGCCCAACGCCATGTAGGCGCAGGCCTGCTCGTGGCGCGCATGGATGGGCCGGAGGGCGTTGGTGCGGTCGTAGAGCGCGTCGAAGAACGGATCGTTCTGAACGCCGGGGAGACAGAACAGGGTGTCGATGCCGTTCACTTCCAGCATCGACAGGACGGTCTGGGCGGTGTTGAGGGTCTGCATGGCCCTCAGTGTACACGCCCGCGGGTTTGCGCGCGCTAGTCGACGCGGGCGCCGGAGGCCTTGATGATCGGCGCGAGGCGAGCCTCCTCGGCGTCGCGATAGGCCAGGGTGTCGGCCGGCGTGCGCCAGATCGCGACCGAGGCATGTTCGAGGAACTTGGCCTTGAGATCCTCGCTCTCAAGCGCCTTCTTCGACACCTCCGACAGCCGCGTGACGATGTCGGGCGGCAGCTTCGCGGGGCCGGTAAGGGTGGTCCAGGAGCTGATGTCAAAGCCCGGCAGGGTTTCCGCGATGGTTGGCACGTCCGGCAGGACCGGGGAGCGCTTCGCGGAGGTAACGGCGAGGGCGCGCACCTTGCCGGACCGCGCCTGGCCCAGTGCACTGGGAATGTTGTCGAACATCATGTTGATCTGTCCGGCCAGCAGGTCCTGCATTGCCGGCGCGCCTCCGCGATAGGGGACATGCACCATGTCGACCTTGGCCATGATCTTGAACAGCTCTCCCGATAGATGGAGCGTCGTACCCGACCCGGCCGAGCCGTAGGAATACTTGCCCGGGTTCTTGCGCAGCAATTCGATCAGTTCCGGGACCGACTTCGCCGGCAGGTCGAGATTGACCACGAGCAGGTTGGGAAGTTCCCAGATCGTGGTGACGAAAGTGAAGTCGGTCTTCGCGTTGAAGGGCAGCTTGGCGTAGAGCGAAGGTGAGATGGCATGGCTTGAGATGCCACCGAGGCCCAGCGTGTAGCCATCGGGCGCCGACTGGGCCAGCGCGTCCATGCCGACATTACCGCCGGAGCCACCCTTGTTCTCGACGATCCACTGCTGGCCAGTCAGTTCCGTCATCTTGGCGCAGAAGATCCGGGAGAGGGTGTCGGTGCCACCGCCGGCCGGAAAAGGGTTGATATAGCGGATGGGCTTGTTCGGATAGGTCCCCTGGGCGGAAACGATTGCCGGGGCGGCGAGAGTCGCTGCGGCTAGTCCGCCCACGACGGTGCGGCGCCCGATCGGACGCATCTTGAGTGTCATCATTGGTTTCCTCCCTTGATTGACGCCGGGACGGTGCCAAAAAAGGCCGTCGGCGTCGATGGGGTGGTCTTGAAACCGCCGCGCGAATGGCAGAGAAGTCCTGACATTGGGGATTTTCGCCTGTCGGGTGCGAATGGCTGTGGGGCCATACGCACTTGCAAGAGGGACGGTCATGTGGGGTTTTAAGCGTGGGGCCGCCTTGCGCCTCGTCGCACGCGGCGCCGTGATGGCGGCGGTGTGTGCCGTCGTCGTGACTTCCGCTGCGGCTCAGCCGAAGCCTGTCGCGCCGCCTCCCGCGAAGACGACGCCATCGCAGAGCCAGCCGCAGCAACCGCCAGCGGCGGCAAAGAAGCCGGCCGAACCGCCGGAGGCGGACGTCTGCTACGGCGTAACCGGCGCCGACGCCCCGACGAAGGTCGCAGCCTGCACGGAAGCCATCAACAAGGGACTCTTGAGTGGTGGTCCCCTGGCGCTGGCCTACCTGCACCGCGGCATGTCGGTTAGCGGCCCCGACGCCGACAAGCGATCCAGGGCCGACTTCCGAACGGCGATCCGCATGTACAACGATGCCATCATGGCGCAGCCGCTCAACCCGCACCTCTACATGCAGCGCGGCGTCGTGCATCAGACGATCGGCGAAGCCGACCGTGCGATCATCGATTACAGCGACGCGATCCGTCTTGCGCCGCGCGAGACCCTGCCGCTGATCAATCGCGGCGTCGTGCTCTACCTGCGCAAGGACAACAACGAGGGCGCGATCGCCGACTTCAACGCGGCGCTCAAGATCAACCCGAAAGAAATCAGCGCCTGGACCAATCGTGGCATCGTCTATCGCCGCAAGGGCGACCTGAATCAGGCGATCTCCGACTTCTCCACGGCGATCAAGCTGCTGCCCGAGAAGATCGAACCGGTGTCGTTCTCCGTCTTGCACGACACCATCACCGGCCAGCTCGACAGGTCTCCGCAACAGGAGGCCAACCGTCTGGCGTTGCAGGCGGCGTTCGCCTACCTTCAGCGCGGCCTCGCCTGGTACGACAAGAGCGACTACGACAAGGCGATCGCCGACTTCTCGGAGTCGATTCGCCTCAATCCGCGCGACCCGGCGCCTTATGTCGGCCGTGGCGCATCCTATATGCAAAAGAGCGACGTGAAGCAGGCGATTGCCGACTTCAGCGAGAGCATCAAGCTGAAGCCGGGGCAGGCTTTCGCGCACATGCAGCGCGGCATCGCCTATCATCGCATCGGCGATTCCGACAGTGCGCTCGAGGACTACACAATTGCCCATGAGTTGACGCCCCGGGATCCCGGCCCGCTCGTCAACCGCGGCATCGTCTACTACACGAAGAAGGGCAAGTTCGAGGAGGCGGTGGCCGACTTCGACCAAGCCCTCAAGCTCAATCCGAAGGAAATCAACGCCCTGATCAACCGCGGCGTTACTTGGCGCCAGAGGAACGATCCCGACCGCGCCATCGTCGATTTCAACGAGGCGGTGCGGCTTGGCCTGCAGACGTCCAACATCCTGAAGCTGACGCAGAAGGACAAGGACGGAAAGAAGGACCCTGCGGTGGCGCAGACCGCCGACCAGGTGGCCAACGCCTATTACCAGCGCGGCATGGCGCTGATCGACAAGCAGGAATACGAGGCCTCGGTCAAAGACTTCGAATCTGCGCTGGAAATCAACGAGAAGGAGCCTCGCGCCTATCTCGGCCGCGGTGCGGCTTACCTGAAGATGGACAAGGCAAAGGAGGCGGTTGCTGATCTCGATTACGCGATCAAGCTTGCCCCCGGAATGGCGTTTGCGTTCTTCGAGCGGGGCGCCGCCTACCACCGCATCGACGACTACGAAAATGCGATTAACGACTATACTTCGTCGATCGCGATCGATCCCAAGGAGCCGCTGGCCTACATCAACCGCGGGATGGCGAAGATTTTCTTGGACAGGCTCGACGAGGCCATCGCCGACTTCGACGCCGCGCTGCTGATCAGCCCCGACGACATCAACGCGCTGGTCCAGCGCGGCTTCGCCTACGGACTGAAGAAGAACTACCCGCAGGCGCTCTCCGATATCGACAATGCGCTGCGCCTGTCGCCGGGTAATCCGACGGCGCTTTACTATCGAGCGCAGGTCCTGGCGTTCCGCGGCGATATCGTCCGCGCGATCGAGGATTACACCCAGGCTCTGCGCATCGACCTCAAGAATCCGCGCATCTACGCCAGTCGCGCCAACCTCTACAGCAGCATCGGCGAATACGACAACGCGATCGAGGATCTGAACAACGCGATCAGGCTCAGGTCGCGCGACGCCAACCTGTTCCTCAACCGCGGCATCGCGCTGTTCAACAAGGGCGACTACGCCAAGGCCGCCTCCGACTACGACGAGGCGCTGGCGCTCGACCCGAAGATGATACCGGCACTCAACAACCGGTGCCTGACGCGAGCGGTGATGGGATCGAGCCTCGATGAGGCGCTTGCCGACTGCAAAGAGGTCCTCAAGATGGTCCCTGGCGACGTCTACGCCCATGACAATATCGGGTTGATCTATCTGAAGCAGAAGGAATACGACAAGGCGATCGCCGAGTACGATGCCTCGCTGAAGATCGATCCGCAGCGTGCGCGCGCTCTCTATGGGCGCGGCCTCGCACGGTCCCGCAAGGGCGAGAGCCCGGCCGGTATCGCCGACATGTCGGCGGCAAGCGGCATCCAGCCCAGCATCTCCAACGAGTTCACGAAGTACGGGCTGAACTGAGGCTTGCCTGGGACCGCTGAACGAGGCGACTGACCGGTGCGGCGCTTGCATCGGATGCGTCTCTTCATGCCAAGGTGTCTTCCGGCTTTAGCACCACCTCTGATCGTCCGTATTGAACCCGTCCTTGGTTCGGCCCTATGAAGGAAGAAGGAGCGGCGCGACTGCGTGCACTCCCAATTCTGAAGGGGGAAACGACATGTTCTTCAACGACTACATCGCGTCCACCGACCTCATCGCCATCGCCCTCGTGGTCATCTTCGGCCTGCTCGGGCTGGTGCGGCGCCAGCGGGTCTGGTTGATCGCGGCGACGATCGTGCTGGTAATCTGGGCCGTTATCCGCTTCGTCCGTCCGTTCTGACACTCCGCTGCGAACCGGCGATGAACCTGACTGTCGGCTCGATATCGAACAGCGGCTTCTAGGGGCGGTCTCTGAGGGCGGCCGGGGTGTCGGCGGTACTAATCGGCGACGGCGCCCGAATCCTTGACCGCCTTTCCCCATTTGGGCACGTCGCGCTGCAGGACTTCGGCGAGCCCGGCCTGCGACGAGGCCACGACTTCGAGGCCGATCTTCGCGAGACGTGCCTGCGTCTCGGGCTCGCGCAGGGTGGTCGCGATCTCCCGGTTGAGTCTGGCCGCAATGTCGGCCGGGATGCCGGGTGGGCCCATGATGGCGAGCCAGCTGTCGCCGTCGAAGGCGATGCCGCCCTCGGCGAAAGTCGGCACGTCGGGCAGGGCGGGCGAGCGCTTCGACGAGGCGACGCCCAGCGCGCGCACCTTGCCCGACTCGATATGCGGCAGTGCCGTGTTGGCACTCACCGAGGTGAGCTGCACTTCGCCCGACAGCAGCGCCTGCACCGCCGGCGCGCCGCCCTTGTAGGGCACGTGCACCATGTCGAGCCCGCCCGCGGCGGTGCGGAAAAGCTCGACGGTGAGGTGAGAGCCGTTGCCGGTGCCGGCCGACGAATAGGTGAGCTTGCCCGGCTGGCTCTTCACCAGCGCCACGAACTCCTGCGCCGTCTGTGCCGGTACCGACGGGTGGATCATGATCACTGTGGGGAAGGTGGCCGCCAGCATGATCGGGGTGAAGTCCTTGAAGACGTCGTAGGATAGCTTCGAGCCGTAGAGCGTCGGCGCGATCGCGTGGGTGCCGTTGTCGGCAACCAACAGCGTGTAGCCGTCGGGTGCACTCTTCGCCACGAGCGCGCTGCCGACGGTGCCTCCGGCGCCGGTGCGGTTCTCGACCACAACCTGCTGCCCGATCCGCTCGCCGAGCTTCTGCGCGAGGATTCGCGCAAACGTATCGGAGTTGCCGCCCGGCGCATGTGGCACGATCAGCCGGATGGTCTTCGACGGAAATCCCGCCGCCGTCTGTGCGGCGGCGGGCAAAGCGGCCGAAACGGCAAACGAGCCTAGAACTCCGAGCGCCTGACGACGGGTCGTGTGGGGCATCCTGCTTCCTTCCCGACTTTGCTTTTGCCCGGAGGCTAGCACGGTGCGGGAAAGAACGTCTCCCTACACGACGAGCAACCCGTCGGCGTTGGTCCGGATGGAGATGACCAGGTCCTGGAAGTCGTTATCGCCCCACCCCGACGGCAGGTCCTCGAAGCCCAGCGACATTTCGAGTCCGCCGGGTGACGTGCCCGACAGTACCTGGACCATGTCGCCCGGATTGAGCGTCGAGAAGGTGTGGAAGATCACGGCTCCGTCGAAGGCGCCGCGCGAGTCGCTGAACAGGACTGGCGGCAGACCGGCGTCGAGCGTGGCCGGATCGCCCGAGCCGGGGGCATGGAACGACAGATCGTCGGGCAGGGCACCGAAGCGGTTGTAGCCGTCCTGGATCATGAAGAAGCCCAGCCGCGTGTCCGCCGCGGGTGTGAGTTCCACGCTTCGTGTGTCCAGCGCCACGTTCAGCGTGTTGGCATACAGGATGTGGACGTCGCCCAGCGCGCCATTTGCCGTTACTTCGTAATAGCCGAACGCGTTGGCGAAGGCCGAGATCGCCGACTTGAAGTCGAGCGCGAAAGTGACGGAGCCGTCGCCTTCGAGATAGGCGTCGCTCACGACGCCGTTGATGTACGAAGAGTTGACCCGCACTCCCTCCTGCAGGGTCGGCAGGAAGTTCACGTAGGTTATCGTCGTGTGCGCGTCCGCGCCGATGCCGCGCGCCGCCGCGATGAAGTCGCCGGCCAGGACCTCCCCGTTCTTGAATTCGCCACCAAGCGTGACGGAGTTCGCGCCGGCGGTGAGCGTGGCGGAGGTGAAGTCGTCGTCGTATTCGATGCCGAGGCTCGAGCGGCCGACGAGCGACCGCAGCACATCGACCGAGTGCCCCGTTCCGAAGCCGCTGATCAAGTCACCCGACATGTCCGTCCAGGTGTCGCGCAGCGTAGCGTTCCCATCGCCGAATTCGATGTAATCGCGTCCCGCGCCCCCCTGCAGGATGTTGTTGCCGAGACCGCCCCGGAGCTGGTCGACCCCGGCGCCACCCAGGAGCAGGTCGTTGCCGTCACCGCCGTCGAGGAAGTCGCTGCCGTTCCCGCCGATAAGGGTGTCGTTGCCGGCTTCGCCCTGCAGGAAGTCGTTGCCGTCATTGCCGGTCAGCGTGTTGCCGAGAACGTTGCCTATGATGGTGTCGTTGCCGCTGCCGGCGATCAGGTGGCTGATCAGGGACCGCGTGTCGTCGCCGTATTGCAGCGCGTTGTAGACGTTTCCTTGGGCGATGAAGGGAGCGGGGCTCGGAAGCGCGAGGGCGGAATTCAGGTCGGCGAGCTGCTCGCGCGAGAAGGTGAGCCAGCGACCGGGGCGCAGGTCGTCATTCTGGTCTTCGTCGAAATTGCTGAGGTCGTACGTCGCGAGCGCGCCCTGCGTCCAGACGGTCGAAAAGATCTTGTTCTCCGCCGTCACGCCCGTATTCGGCGCCGGGTCGCCGTTGATGGACTGCTGTCCGGTGGTCTCGTCCCACTCGTAGAGCGATGTCGTGCCGACGTTGTCGAAATTCGCACCGTAATAGGCTTGCAGCGCCGCGATGTCGTACATCATGTAGCTCTGCGGCGCAGAGCCCAGGTGAGCTTCGGTCGCCGTACTCGTGTTGGCGCCGAAATAGCTCGCATAGGTCATGACGGAAAATTCGTTGTCGTTCGTATCCGCCGACAGCGCACCGTTGTAACTCGGATCGTGACCGTGCTTCAGGCCGAGCGCGTGCCCCATCTCGTGCATGATGGTGTTGAAATGGTCCGTTCCATAGAAGTCCTCGGGCGGCCGGCCATTGGCGCTGAGCCAGTTGTCGCCGGATTCGCGGGCGTCCTGGGAGGAGTAGGGGCCGGGGTTGGCGGGAAAGGCCGCTTGCGAACTGCCGTCGGTGAGTCCCGAGAAGCGCAACGTCGCATCGACGGCCGACGGCGAATCGGCCTCCTCGAACTTGAGTTTCGTGTACGAGGCGACGAGGTTCATTGCGGCAAGGGCTGCGGCCTCCTGTTCATCGCTGACCTCCTCGAACTTTTCGAGCAGCTCGGTGTCCGGATAGCCACCGGGAACGCCCCCGGTGAAATCCGTCACGTCGGTCGGGAAGGCGTACTTGATGACGGTCGCGGGCGTGTTGCCGCCTAGGGTGGTGACCCAGTGATAGTCCATCAAGAGGGCGCGGATGTTGGGATCGTCTATCCCGCTCGAGTCGAAGGCGCCGCCGAACAGGCCTCCCTTGGGCGTCGTGAGATCGGACGGCGGCGTGTCATTGTCGTCTTCCGGACCGTCGTCGGGTGCGCTGGCCATGTCGAAGCTACTCCTCGGGCAAACGTTTCAACTGCCTGGTTTTTTATGACCAAGTACCGTAGCGCCGAGCAACATCGATGATGGTTTGCGACCTTACCCTCGCTGCAGTGTGGGAGACTGGAAGCTCGCGATGCAAAACACTCACGTCGACCATAACAGTCGGGCCGTGGGCGCAACGCTCTCGACTCAAAATGTCAGTCTGACCTGAAGGCCCAACACCAGGGCGTTGGGAATCGTCATCACGCCGTTCGGCCGGATCACATACTGGACGTTCGGCATCAATGAAAACCACGGGGTCAGCTGCGCACGATAGTTGAACTCGATGGTGGTCTCGGCGGACTGAACGCTGACCGATCCCGGTGCTAGCGCGTTCGCCGCATTCTGCGCCGCGACCAGCGTGCTGCTCACCTTGCTGTAGCTGACCGCCAGGCCGATCGAATCACCGTCGCGGTCGGCAAAGGTTCCCTTCAGAAGAAGGCCGAGCTGCCCGATATATTCGAGCATGGCCGTGCCGGGGGCGGCATAGGCGATGACGGCAAAGGCCGTCAGTCCACGGTCGGTCCCCGGCGCCGTGGGGTAGATCATCTGGTCGGCCTGGCCATAGAACCCCCAGCGGCCATGGGCCAGCGCCTGCGGGCCGCCGACGGGGGATCCGAGGTAAGGCACGTCGGACGTATCGTAGTATCCGCCGAGCCTGTAATGGCCCTTCAGGCCGGTCCTCCCGAGGCGCGGCTGCCAGCCCAGCTGGGCCGGCATGATGACCCCGGTGGCGCCGGAGATCCCCAGCTTGAAGCCGTTGGCCGGTGCGGCCAGCGTCGGGTTGACCTCGTAGACTCCGGTCTGGAAGTAGACCTCGTCGGAGAGACTGACCTTCGCCATGCCACCCCAGCTGCCGGTCGGATAGATGGTGAAGCCGCTGTTCACGACGATGGCGATCTGTCCGCAAAAGCCGTTGTTCTGGAAGTAGCAGTAGATCGGGGAGGTCGCGAAGTCGTCCGAGGCGTGCAGCCAGCCGAGCTTGATGCGAAGGCGGTCCTCCAGCAGCAGCTGCTCGTAGGACAGTTCGGCCAACCGCACGTTCTGTCCGGCGCCGTAAATCTCCTGCACGGAGATGAAGCTGCCGATCGTGTTGGCGGCCAGACTCTGTCCGGCGCGCTGGGTGAACGTCACGTGGAGCTTGGCCTTGGGCCAGCCGATCAGCTTTTCGAGATCGAAATCGGCGCCGGCGTCGACCTGCTCGGTATAGGCCGCGCCTTGCTTCAGTCCGCCGATGGGATTGGCCGCGGACTCGGCAATATGGTGGGCGCGCAGCGTGATGCCTTTGGCCTCGAGATCGCTGCGCAGCCCATTCCAGTCGCCGGTCATGTACTGTCCCTGCAGCCACGATGACAGGCCCGGGTTCGTCGCTGCCGGTTCGTCGGCGCGCGCCGATCGGCTCTGCAGCGTGGTCGCGCCCAGAAGCGCACACCACAACGCGATCGCGACGCCGCGGATCAGGCTTCCAGCCGACATCGTCCGGTTCACCTCTGGAACGGCTTCGACGAGAGCACTCTGGCGAAGGCACGGGATCTTCACACCGTCTTTTCCACCACGTCGATGCAAAAGGCCATCGTTCCGGCACCGAGGACATAGTGGGCGGGAACTTCGGCCGATGGCGCTCCCGCGGGCAATGGGCGCATCAGGACATGGAGGGCCGACGTGTCGGCATCGACTTCACGCCCCAGCGCGGCGCACTGCCGGCGGAGCCAGCTTCGGAACAGGGTGAACAGGCGGGCTGCATCGGCTTTCGCGGCGTGCACGAGCTTGGCAACTCGGCAATTCGTCTACGCTAAACTGCTGTTCTAGATTTTGACGTTCTGGCCTTCGAGGCCGGTTCCAGCAAGTTGGAGAACCCGACGGACTATGTCTTCGCTGTCTTCGCTCGTCAGAACTTGGCGATCAATGAGTAGCAGCCCGAGGCCATGTACAAGCGCCCAGATAAATAGTCCTGCAACTGGAAGTTCCGCGTTGGAGAACCGCTTCTCGAGGTTGGATTTCATGATGTTGTAAGAGTGCTCTCGAAGTTGGCGTATGGCCGGACTGTTCCGCGAAACCGCCGGGAAGCCCTCGCCAAACATCAATCGGTAGAGCGCGGGATTGGCACGCACGAACGCGACGTAAGCTTCGCCGTAAGGTGCCAAGGTGCCCCGGCCACTGGACGGTCCAACCGTCAGGCATTCGATCAATTCTCTTGCGCCCTGTTCCGCCAATCCAAGGGCGATCGCCTCCCGACTGGGAAAGTGATGATAGGCGGAGGGTGCGGAGACACCGACCCGTCGAGATATTTCTCGCAGGCCCAGGAAGGACGGACCGCGCTCTTCGAGAACCTCTCGCGCTGCTTTGAGAAGCGCATTGCGCAGATCGCCATGATGGTAGGGCTTGATGCGCTTCTTCTTCGCGCGGGCGGCCATGTTCAACTCCGGGATTACTAATCTTTACAGTGTTAGAATAATGACCTATGAGACGCCCGATCGCAATCGTGCGTTGGCGAACGCCTGGGGGAGAACTTGCATGCAGAATGGACAGCCGAGCCGTACCGCGCTGGCGGCGGCAATCCAACGCGCTGCGCACCAGACGTTGGATGGGGGTAGTATATTCAGGGATCGCTTTGCCCGCGTTCTCCTGGGCCAGGAGGCTGGTGCCCTAATCGATGCTGTTGCCGCTGATCCCGCGCAACGGCAGATGCGCATGTTCATGGCGGCCCGCAGCCGTTTTGCCGAGGATTGTCTGGATGCTGCTGTTTCGCGTGGTGTCCGTCAGGTCGCAATTGTGGGAGCGGGGCTCGATACGTTTTCACTGCGCAATCCGTACGCTTCCCTCGGATTGCGTGTCTTCGAAGTCGATCATCCGACAACGCAGGCATGGAAACGTGAGCGCCTTGCCGAAGCGGGTCTTGTCGCACCAGCGTCACTGACATTTGCGCCAGTCGATTTCGAGTGTCAGAGCCTTGCCGAGGGGCTGGTTGCCGCTGGGTTTCAGCCTACCCAGCCTGCATTCTTCCTCTGGCTTGGAGTTGTGCCCTATCTGCGGCGGGACGCCATCTCGGCGATACTTCAATTCATCGCGAGCGTGCCGAGGTCGGAGGTCGTGTTTGATTACTCCGAGCCCCTCGAAAACTATTCCCTGGAGCGCCGCGCAAATGTGGCTGCCGTAGCCGCACGCACTGCTGCGATTGGCGAACCCTGGCTGAGCTATTTCGACCCATTGGAGCTATCGACGGATTTGCGTGATAGAGGCTTTCAGAACCTGGAGGACCTTGGTCTCGCTGACATAGCCGTTCGCTACCTTGGTGCCCCGAAAGGCAACGCAGCAGGTGACCCCGGACCGCATGTCATTTGCGCGCGTCGCCTCGACGGGGCGACTGCGTAAGGCGGCAAATCGATCGAGACGGTTGGATGCGTCATGTCCGCGCCAGACAGCTCTTTCAACCGGGCTCATCGTGCATCCATGCGGAAAACGACGGTGTTTGCGTCGTTATGCTTGGAATATCGCGATCGGTGGGACTGGCGGAGGGGGTGGGATTCGAACCCACGGTGGGCGTGAACCCACGCCGGTTTTCAAGACCGGTGCCTTAAACCGCTCGGCCACCCATCCAGCTCAGGGAATTCAAATACTTAGCTTCGCTGTAGCGCGCAACGAGAGAGAACGTCCCTGAACCGCCGACCTCGGGCTGGCAAGAATGCCTCCGTGCCGGGGGGCATGCAAAAAATGTTGATCGCTCGACACCTTGCAATCTTGCGGACTAGGATTCTTCCCGAAGGGAAGAAGCGCATGCATCTTCAACGTCGTCTCTGCGTCACCGCCGCAGGTCTCGTCGCCATGGCCGCGATCGCGGGCGCGGAAGTCCGGGCTCAGGCGATGCCGATGGAGCGCATCACCGGAGACGGCGGGCGCTACAGGGTCGAACTGCCCAAGGGCTACACGTCCACCAACTCGCCGCGGCCGTCGTGAGGATCGCCGAAGCGGTCGGCCTGTGCGGCCTCTCGCTGCTGCTGGGCACCGGGGCCGCCGGGGCAATGACGCCGGTATCGCCCGAGCAGATCCTGTGCAGCGGCGACCATATCTTCGTCGGCCGCGTGACGGCGGTGGCCAACAGGGATTGCCGCCTCGGGTCGGATCCCGTGGGCTGCCGGCAGCAGAGGAGGAACGACGTCGAGCTCACGATCCGCGTCACGCGGGTGATGGGAGCGCGCACGACCGCACCGGGAGAGCTGCGCGTCGGCCAGACCATTGCCGCCCGGTCCTTCACCTATTCGAGCCCGCACAACACGAAGAAGTTCACCGGCCAGGGGGCGCTTGCCTTCCGCGCGCGCCCGGAGGCGTTGCTGCCGGAGGGCTGGCTGCAGGCCGCCTATGTCGGCCAGGACTTCCTCTTCTCCGGCAATGCCGCCCGGGTAATGGTGTGGCCGGCCGATGGAGCGGCGTGGGCCGCCGACTCCATGATCCATCCGGAAAAGCGCTACGGCGGTGACTGCGCCGTACCGTTATAGGCGCGGCAGGAGCGGAGGCATCGCCTGAGGGAAGCTGCTTTGCCCCTGGCGTTTCTTCCCTCGCACCGCAGGGCTAATGCATGGAGTGGGCCTTTATCGCTCCATTTGACGGCTCTAACAGGCCGTTGAAAAGGTCGGAGTCCCGGCAAACAAACGAATTAAACGAAATAGACGAAACAATCGAAGCCGGAGTCGCACCCCCACGGAATCATGTGTCGTGGTAACCGTTACGGGTCAATTTCGCTCGCCTCATGCAACTTCCTGCCCGCGGCCATGCCGTGAAGCGGGAGCGGTCCGGGGCCAGGCGGCCGAGCGATCGCTCGCTCTGGCCCTGAAGCGGCCCGACCTACGCGGATCGTCAGTAGCCGCCGATCACCGGCAGGATCTCGCCGGTGATGTAGCTGGAGCAGTGTGGGGAGGCCAGGAACACGAAGGCGGGGGCGATCTCCTCGGGCTGGGCCGGGCGCTTCATCGGCGTCTTGGCGCCGAACTGGGCGACGTCTTCGGCCTGCTTGTCGGCTGGATTGAGCGGCGTCCATACCGGCCCCGGCGCCACCGCGTTGACCCGGATGCCGCGCGGGATCAGGTGGGCCGAGAGCGACTTTGTGAAAGCGTGGATGCCGCCCTTGGTCATCGAATAGTCGAGCAGGAACTTGCTGCCCTGCAGGCCGGTCACCGAGCCGTTGTTCACGATCGAATCGCCCGCCTTCATGTGCGGCACGGCGGCTTGCGTCATGTGGAAGTAGCCATAGAGGTTGGTCTTCAGCGTGCGGTCGAAATGCGCCTCGCTGAGATCCTCCAGCCGTTGGGCGTGGAGCTGGAAGGCGGCATTGTTCACCAGCACATTGAGGCCGCCCAGGGTCTCCACGGTCCGTCGGACCGCGAGCTTGCAGAAGCGCCGGTCGGTGACGTCGCCCGCCATCACGAGGCAGCGCGCGCCCTCGGCCTCGACGGCTTGGCGCGTGGTCTCGGCATCGCCCGCCTCGTCGAGATGGACGATGGCCACGTCGGCGCCCTCGCGCGCGAACAGGATGGCGATCGAACGGCCGATGCCGGAATCGCCGCCGGTGATCAGCGCGACCTTGCTGCGCAGCTTCATCGAGCCTTGGTAGTAGGGCGCGTCGTACATCGGCGGCGGATCGAGCCGCGATTCGTGGCCCGGCTTGGACTGGTGCTGGCGCGGCAGCGGCGGCTCGGGATAGCGGCGGGCGCCGGCCTGCATGGCGCCGTCGAGTTCGAGCGCGGGCCGGCTGTGGTCGGCGCGCGCGGTCTTGCGCTGCAGGGTGCGGTGTTTGCGGGCAGTGGCCTTCGGGCTTTTCATGAGACTCTCTGCAGAGGCGAGGAATGAGCTTCCCTGCAGAATGCGATGGCCCTCGAATCGTTGCGTACGGTATCGATCCCTCGCGGCGCGCCGCCTTGGAGGAGCGTGTGGATTGAACTAGGGTGACTCCCCAATCCATTCGCAGGGATCTCGATGGCTCTCGTCAAGAAGACCAAGCTCGCCTCCGGCCGCGTCGGCGCCGCGAGCGCCAAGGCCCCTGCGTCCGCTGGCGCGTCCATGGCGAAGCCGGCCGCGCGGTCGCGTGCGGCGGTCGTCTCCTCCGCCACGCGCGGCAAGGTGTCGGAGCGGCTGGCGGCGGCGACCGAGGAGCTGGCGAGCGGTCTCACCGAAGCCTCGGCCGCGGCCGAAGAGCTGCGCCGGTCGATGGATCAGATCGCCAGCGGCGCGGCCGAAGCCGCCGGTGCGTCTCAGGAACAGGCCGCGGCGATCAAGCGTGTGGTCTCGAACCTCGCCTCGGCACGCAGTCAGGCCGACATGACGCGGCGGCGTACCGAGGCCGCCGAACTCACGCTGGCGGAAGCCGCGGGGCAGATCACCACGTCGGCGCGGGCCATCGAGCGCAACGGCCAGCGGCAAGGCGAGTCGGTGGCGCTGGTCACGGAACTGGAGCGCCGGGCGGGCGACATTGCGGCGATCACGCAATCGGTCAGCCGGATCTCCGACCAGACCAACCTGCTGGCGCTGAACGCCGCCATCGAAGCCGCACGGGCGGGCGAGCAGGGGCGCGGCTTCGCGGTGGTCGCCGACGAGGTACGGGCGCTAGCCGAGACTTCCGAGAAAAGCGCGCAGGACGTTCAGAAACTTGCCGACGAGATCCAGAGGGACGTGCGCGATGTCGCCGCCGCTTTGCAGAAAGCGGCCGAGTTGGCCGGAACCCAGGCGAAGGCCGGCGGAGCGGTCGTCGCGACCCTGGGCACGCTGCGCCAGGACCTCCAGACGATCGCCGTCGGCAGCGAAGACACGCTGACCGGGCTGCTGGAAGCGGAACGCGCCGCCGGCGAGGCGCAGAAGGGCGCGACGCTGGTCGCCGAGGCGGCAGAGGAGCAGACCGCCGCGGCGAGCCAGTCGCAGGTCGCGGTGCAGGAGCAGGCGAAGGCCCTCGACCAGGGCCAGCTTGCGGCCCAATCCCTGGCACTGATCGCCGAGAAGATCCGGACCGGCGACGGGACGCTGGCGGCAGCCGAGCAGGTCGGCTCGACCGCCGAGGAACTGTCGGCAACCCTGCAGGAGCTGTCCGGCGCGGCGCAGCAGATCAACGGCGCCGTGTCGCAGATCAGCCGCGGCGCCCAGCAACAGTCTGCGGCGACGCAGCAGACCTCGGCGGCACTGTCGCAGATCGAGAATAGCGCCCGGGCCGCTCAGACCAACGCCGTGCGTGCGGAGGAGCGACTGGCAGCATTGCGCACCTTGCTGGGAGACAGCGCGTCGGCGGTCGAAAGCCTGCTGACGGGCGTCGCCGGCGGGCTGGAGGATACGCGCGCCGCCCTGGGAACCATCGGCCGCCTCGAAGCGGTCGGCCGGCGCATTGAGAAGATCGTGAGCGGCATCTCGCTGATTGTCGTGCAGACGACGATGCTTGCGGTCAGCGGCTCGATCGAGGCGGCACGGGCCGGTGCGGCCGGACGTGGTTTCGCGACGGTCTCCAACGACATTCGCGGCCTTGCCCGCGAGGCGGCGGAAAGCGCCGACACCATCAAGGACACGGTGGGCGGCATCCTCGACCAGATCGCGTCCGTGCGGCGCGACCTCGAGCAGATCGTGGCTGCAGTCGACATCGAGGTGCAGGCCAACCGCTCCCTGCAGGCCGTCTTCGCCAAAGTCACGGAGGAAGCCTCGACGCTGGCCGACGCCACGCGCGAGATCCTGCACAGCGCCGATCAGATCCTCTCGTCCACGGTCGAAACGGCGGCCGGCGCGCGGCAGATCGCGTCCGCCGCCGAACAGGCGAGTGCGGCGTCGCGCCAGGCCGCCCAGGCCTCGGCAGAGCAGGCGCGCGGCGCCGAGGATCTTGCCGGCGCCATCGAGGAAATCGCTTCCCTCGCCGACGAGTTGCGCCGGGATCGGAGCTGACGTGGCGGTGGCCACGCAGGTTTCTCCGCCAGCCGCGACGCATGTCCCCGGGGTGGCGACGCGGCGCTTCCTGACGTTCCGCGTCGAGGACCGGCTGTATGCCCTGCCGGCGGAAGAGGTGACGGAGGTCATCCGCATGCCGGCGCTCGCGCGCGTGCCGCATGCGCCGAAGGGATTGCTGGGCGTCGCCAACCTGCGCGGCACGGTGCTGCCGGTGGCCGGATTGCGCGGCCTGCTGGGCCTTGGCGAAGCGCCCGCGACGCGCGCCCTCGTGCTCGACGGCGCCGCACCGGTGGCGTTGGCCGTCGACGCGGTCGCGGCGCTGGTGACGGTCGCGGGCGACCGGATCGAGACGCGACCCGCCGAACTGGCGGCCAGGCCCGGCGAGCGGCTGCGCGGCGCCTTTGCGGTCGGCGACACCGATACCGTCGCCAGCATCGTCGACATCGCGGCCCTGATCGCCGCCGCCTTCGTGGCGCAGGACCGTCCGCGCCATCGCCACGCCCTGTCGGCCGCAGGTCGTTCGGCGACCGTAGCCGGCGCAAACGACGAGCGGCGCCGGCTGGTGAGCTTCGAAGTCGCTGGGCAGGAATTCGCACTCGATCTCGGCGCGGTGCAGGAGATCATCGATGCGCCGATCAGCCGCGCGGCGCTGCCGGCGAGCGACGGCGCGGTGCTGGGCGTCGCGTCGTTCCGCGGCACTCTGCTGCCGCTCTTGTCGCTGCGCGGATTGCTGGGCTTTGCCGAGCCTGCCCAGCCGACCGGTCGCGAGAAGGTCGTCGTGGCGCGCATCGGCACGGCGCTGATCGGCCTGATGGCCGATCGCATGCGCACGCTGTTTGCGGCCGACGCCGACTTGATCGAGGAGGTGCCTCCCGTTCTCGCAGCGCGAATCGGCGGCGAGGCCAGGGTGACGTCGATCTACCGCGGCGAGGGCGGACGCCGCCTGGTATCGCTTCTGGAGCCGCGCACCCTGTTCAAGGAGGAGGTCATGCAGCGATTCGGCAACGCCCGGTCCGCCGTGCCGGCCGGCGCCGATGCGCCACCGCAGGAGCGGGGCGAGGAACGGCAATTCGTGGTGTTTCGTCTGGGCGACGACGAGTTCGCCCTGCCTATCGAGGCGGTGAACGAGGTCGCGCGCGTGCCCGCACAGATCACGCGTGTTCCCAAGACGCCGAAATTCCTCGAAGGGGTAATCAACCTGCGCGGCGAAGTCCTGCCGGTGGTCGACCAGCGCCGCCGCTTCGACCTGCCGGCTCTGGCTGACGGGCGCTCGCGGCGCCTGCTCGTGGTCCGGACGGAGAACCATCGCGCCGGGCTCATCGTCGATTCGGTGTCCGAAGTCATGCGCTGCTTCGCCGACGAGATCGAGCCGGCGCCCAGCCTGACGGGCGAGAAGGTCCGCCTCGTCGAGGGTGTCATCAATCTCGAGGGCACGGGGCGCATCGTTCTCGTGCTCGACCCGGCGGAATTGCTGACGCGGGCCGAACGGGGCCTGCTCGACGCTCTGGAGAAGCCCCACAAGGCGCGTCCGTGATCAAGGTTCTCGTCGTCGACGATTCGGCGCTGATGCGACGGCTCCTCGGGCAGATTTTCGCGAGCGATGCCGAGTTCGAGGTCGAGTTTGCCCGCAACGGCGTCGAGGCCCTCGAACGGATCGCGGTGTTCGCTCCCCATGTCGTGACGCTCGACATCAACATGCCGCAGATGGATGGGCTGGCCTGCCTCGACCGCATCATGGTCGAGGCGCCGCGTCCCGTCGTGATGGTGTCGTCGCTGACCGCCGAGGGCGCCGACGCGACGCTGGAGGCGCTGCGGCTGGGCGCCGTCGATTTCGTCGCCAAGCCCGAGGGCGCCATCTCGCTGCGTCTCGAAGAATTGCGCGCAAACCTGGTCGGCCGCGTCCGCGCCGCCGCGCAGGCGCGTATCCGCCCGAGCGTCCGCCTGCGCGACCGCATCCGCCACCGCATCGGCGGAGCCGCGATGCCGGCGACGACGCGCGGAACCGTGCCTCGGACCCCGCGGTCGAGCAGCCCGGAACCGGTCGCGGCCTCGGGGGAGGGACTCGTGCTGGTCGGAACCTCGACAGGCGGACCGCCCGCGCTTGAAGCGCTTCTCACGGGCCTCCCTGCGGGATTCCCCTGGCCGGTCGTGGTAGCGCAGCACATGCCGGCGGCCTTCACCGGCGCGCTGTCGCGGCGGCTGGATGGGCTCTGCGCCGTGACCGTGACGGAGGTGGTGCGTGCCGTGTCGCTGCGCGCCGGGCATGTGTATATCGGCCGGGGTGATGCCGACATCGTCGTGACCCGGGGGGCGGGCGGGCTGGTCGCCATGCCACGGGCGGCGGATCCCGATTATCCGTGGCATCCAAGTGCCGAGCGTCTCGTTGTCAGCGCCATGGAACATGTGGCGCCGCCCCAGTTGATCGGGGTGTTGATGACGGGAATGGGATCGGACGGCGCCCAGGCGATGGCGTCGCTGCGCAGCCTGGGCGGCCGCACCATTGCGCAATCCGAGGAGACCGCCGTCGTCTGGGGCATGCCGGGTGAGTTAGTGCGCCGGGGCGGGGCGGACTGGATTCTGCCCCTGTCCGAGATCGCGCCCCGCCTCGTGCGGCTGGTGCCCTGACATGCCGCTGGTGCGCAAGCCGCCGGGTGAGCCGGCGCGTTCGCCCCCGGCGCGCTTCGAGGCTCGCGCGCTGACGGCGGGCAGCGACGACGAACGCTGGGCCGCCGCCCGCAGCGCCGCCTCCTATCCCCAGGCCCTGGCCGCTCTGGCCGTGGCCCTGCCGCGCGAGCGCAACCCGCGCGTGCGCGAGGCGATCCTCACCAGCATTGCGCGGATCGGATCGGCCGAAAGTGCCGCCGCGCTGCTACCGCATCTCCGGTCGGACGTAGCGAGCCTGCGGACGCGCGCGCTCGACGCGCTGCGCGCCATGCCGGCCGCCGTCGCGCCGCACCTCCCGGCGTTGTTGAGCGACGGCGATGCGGATGTCCGACTGTTGAGCTGCGAACTGGTACGGGAGCAGCCCGAGGGCGACGCGAACCGGCTGCTGGCCGTCTTGCTGGAGCGCGAGCAGGACGCGAATGTCTGCGCTGCGGCACTGGAGGTCGCCTGCGAGATCGGCGACCGCACGCTGCTGCAGGCCCTGATGCGCTGCGAGCAGAGCTTTGCGGCGGACCCGTTCCTGGGGTTCAGCATCGCGGTGGCGCGCGAGCGGATCGAGGCCCAGCGCGCGGGTTCCCGTGAGTGAGTTCCCGCTGGTCTCGGAAGAAGAGTTCCGCAAGGTCGGCGAGTTTCTGTACCGGCGCACCGGCATGGTGTTCGCGGAGACCAAGCGCTACTACATGCATCGCCGCATCGCAGAACGCATGGCGGAGCTCGGGCTCGCTGATTTCGCTGCCTACTTCCACCGGCTGAGAGTCGACAGCGACGGCGAAGTCGAGCAGTTCATCAACGCTTTCACCGTCAACGAAACCTACTTCTACCGCGAGGACCACCAGCTTCGCTGCCTCACCGCCGATCTTCTGGGCGAACGCATGCGCGCGAAACCGGCGGGCCAGAGCTATCGCCTGTGGTCGGTGCCGTGTTCGACCGGCGAGGAGCCGTACTCGCTCGCCCTGTGGCTGCTCGAGAACTGGCCCGAAGTCGACACCCACGAGATCGAGATCCTGGGATCCGACATCGACACCAAATGCCTTGAGGCAGCCCGCGCTGGCATCTACGGAGCGCGCGCCCTGATGCGGCTCACGCCGGCGCTGGTGGGGAAATATTTTGAGGCGGCCGGCCCCGACCGGTGGCGCCTGGTTGCCGACCTGCGCGATTCGGTGCAGTTCAGTCCGGTCAATATCGTCGATCC
This sequence comes from Reyranella sp., assembly GCF_965279625.1. Lineage (GTDB taxonomy): Bacteria > Pseudomonadota > Alphaproteobacteria > Reyranellales > Reyranellaceae > Reyranella. The sequence goes on along the minus strand of NZ_OZ257251.1, from coordinate 559,525 downwards.
GGAGTCAGTGCGGGCGCACGGCACCTTCGACGTCATCTTCTGCCGCAACGTTCTCATCTATTTCGACGATGCCTCGCGCCGACTGGCCGCCGAGAACCTCTTTGAAAGTCTCGCGCCGGGTGGTTTCATCTGCCTCGGGCACACGGAATCGATGAGTCGCGTGTCGCCCTTGTTCGAGGTACGCCGTTTCGCCGACGCCATCGTCTACCAGCGACCCCGGGGGAAAGCCCATGGATGATGCGGCCTCGCCGAGGCGCATTCTGATCGTCGACGATGCCGGCCTCGTGCGCCGCTTTCACCGCGACGCGCTCGAGAAGGCCGGCTTCTCCGTCGTCGAAGCCCTGAACGGGGTCGAGGCGCTGGAGAAGATCCTCGCCGAGCCCTTCGATCTGGCCGTGGTGGACGTGAACATGCCGCAGATGGACGGCGTCACCTTCCTCGAGGCGTTGCGCAATCTCGAAGGGGAGGAACGTGCACTGCCGGCCCTGGTTGTCAGCACAGAGGCGGCCGCCCGTGACCGGGAGGCCGCACGGGCCGCCGGTGCCAACTACTATCTGGTTAAGCCGGTTCGCCCCGAGGTACTCGTCGAGCATGTCATGCTGATGAGTGGGGGCGCTCGATGAACGAATTCATCGAGCAGTTCCTGGTCGAAGGGCGCGAGCTGGTGGCGCAGGGCAGCGACGACCTGCTGGCCCTCGAGGAAAACCCCGGCGACAAGGAGCGACTCGACAGCGCCTTTCGGGCCTTTCACACGCTGAAGGGTGCCGCCGGCATCGTCGACTTCGAGGCGATGGCGCAGGCTCTTCACGCCGGCGAGGACGTGCTGTCGGCGGTGCGGTCGGGCGCCGTCGTCATGACCGCCGCCGTCACCGATCTCTGCCTCGCCTGTCTCGACCAGGTAACGACATGGCTGGACCAGATGCAGGCGACGGGCGAAGTCCCGTCCGACGCGCAGGCGCGTGCCGATCAGATCGCGCGTCAGTTCCGTCTGGTCAGCGAGTCTGCCGGGGCGGCCGGCACCGATGCATCGCCGGACGGTCTGGAGGCTTCCCCTGGCACTGGTGCGCCGGCCGGCTCGTTGCCGGACGCCGCGCGCGACATCCTGGAAGAGCAGCTCAAACTCCTGCGCGACACCACGCCGGCGGGTCTGGCGGGGCGTCGGGCATCGGCCGTCGGAGTCGCGGCCAGCGTCCTGCGCGCGCTCGGTAAGGTTTCCTCGGCCAACCGTCTCGAAAGTCTCACCGGTGCGACGGCGGCGCCGGAGTTAGCCGGGGAAATGTTGGCCGGTCTCCTGGAGGAGCTCTGGCCTCCGCCTCCGATGCAGGCGGGCAACCTCGGAGCGACTCCGGCGGAAACGTCGGTGCGCGTCGACGTGCACCGGATCGATGCGCTGGTGAAGCTTGCGGGCGAACTCACGGTGGCCAAGAACGCGCTCGGCCACGGCGTTCGCCTGATCGAGGAAGACAGCGATCTGCGTCGAGTGGTGGCCGAGATGAAGGCGCAGCATCTGCGGCTCGAGCGGCTGGTCGCGGAATTACAGCAGTCGGTGGTGGCGCTGCGCGTGCTGCCGCTGCAGACGGCGTTCCAGCGGTTCCCGCGACTGGTGCGCGAAATGGCGAGCGCGCTGGGCAAGCCGGCCCGGCTGATGATCGAGGGCGCAACGACGGAAGCCGACAAGACCATCGTCTCGGCGATTTCCGAGCCGCTGCTGCACGTAATCCGCAACAGCCTCGATCACGGGCTGGAAACGGCGGAGGAGCGCGTCGCCCTGGGGAAGCCGGCGACCGCCACGATCCGTCTGCGCGCGCTGCGCCAGGGAGAGCATATCGTCATCGAGGTCGAGGATGACGGTCGCGGCGTCGACCTCGACCGCGTCCGCGCGGTGGCCGCCGCGCGCGGTGTGGCGTCGAAGGCGGTGCTGGACGCGATGAACGAGGTCGAGACGATGGACCTCATCTTCGCGCCGGGCTTCTCGACGGCGGCAACCGTGAGCGACCTCTCGGGTCGCGGCGTCGGCATGGATGTGGTGCGCACGACCGTCGAACGGCTGGGCGGACGCGTGTTCCTCACCAGCCGGCCCGGGCTCGGCACGCTGGTGCGCTTCAACCTGCCGTTCACGGTGATGATGACGAGGGTCATGACCGTCGAGGGGGGTGGGCAAGTGTTCGGCCTGCCGCTGGAAGCGGTCGTGGAGACGGTCCGGGTGCCGCGCGCCGCCATCGCCGCCGTGGGCGCGGCGCGGGCCTTCGTCCTGCGCGACCGCACGCTGCCCGTCATTGATCTGGGCAAGGCGCTGGGGTGGGAGCGCGCTCCAGGCGGACCGGAGGCGACCATCGTCGTGGTAAGCGCCATGGGCCAGTTGGGGGGATTGGAGGTCGACCGGCTGGGGGACCGGCTCGACGTGATGGTGACGGCGCCGGACGGCCTGCTGGCGGGCGTCCCCGGCATTGACGGCACAACCCTGATGGGCGACGGCCGAGTCCTGATCGTCCTCGACATGAGGGAACTTCTTTCATAACCATACGTTTAGCGTTTCCCATCGAACAGAAACGGCATTGGGTGTTGACGTACACATCGCCGGGGGAGACATGGGGCGATGAGCTATAGAATTCTGATCGTGGACGACAGCAAGCTCGCCCGCATGGCCGTGGCCAAGGTGCTGGGAGCTGTTCACCCCGACTGGGTGCGGGTCGAGGCCGCCAATGCCGACGAGGCCGTTGCCCGCGCCGGCGAGACTGCTGTCGACTTGGCCGTGCTCGATTTCAACATGCCCGGTCGCGACGGCCTTGCCCTGGTTGCCGAACTTCACGCCCTGAAGCCCGGTATGCCCCTTGCGGTCATCTCGGCTAACCACCAGACCGAAATTGTCCAGCGGGTCGGGGAGGCGGGTGCCACGTTTCTCGCCAAGCCGCTGACCGAAGCGGCGCTGCGCTCGTTTCTCGATTCCGCGGTAAAGCGCCTCGAAGCCGCAAAGACGTGACGGAGATCCTCGACGAACTCGAGCTCGACGCTCTGACCGAGATGGTCAATATCGGCGTCAACCGGTCGGCGGCGAGTCTGCGCGAGATGGTGGGCGAGCAGGTTCATCTCTCGGTGCCGAGAGTGGCCCTCGTCAGCCGCGAGAAGGCGATCGCCACCCTGGGCGAAGGCAATCCCGATACGCTGGTGGGCGTGCATCAGGTTTTCGAAGGCGACATCGTGGGGCGCGCCCTGCTGATTTTTCCCGACACAAAGAGTCTGGAGCTGGTCCGCGCCGTCGCGGGCCCCGAACTCAGCCTCGAGGAGATCATCGAACTCGAGCACGAAGCCCTGGCCGAGATCGGCAACGTCATCCTGAATGGGTGTCTGGCTACGATGGCGAACATGCTGCAACGCAGCCTCAAGATGTCGTTGCCTGAAATCCTGCGTGGCGAGGCGTCCAAGTTCTTCAATCTCGCGCCGCCGCCCGAAGCGGGCGAGGTCGTGATGCTCCTCTACATCGACTTCGCGCTGCGCAGCCGCGATATCCGCGGCTATATCGCCATGCTGATGGACATGCCCTCGCTGGCAGCGATGAAAGTCATGCTGCGCGACTTCATCGACCGCACGGCGGGCGGCATTGCGCCGCTGAATGACCCAGCCTGAAGCCCGCTTCGCCGTGCCGGCGTTCGACGCGGTCGACATCGGGCTGGTTGTCCTCGACCAGGACCAGCGCGTTCTGGCGTGGAATGCCTGGATGGAATCGGCCAGCGGCGTCGGCGCAAAGGATGCCATCGGCCGCCGCCTCGACGCTCTGTTTCCCGGGCGCATCACCGCGCGGTTTTCCTCCGCCGTGTCGCACGCGCTCGAACTCGGGGCGTCGGGACTCCTTACCCATGCTCTTCATTCGCCGTTCCCGTTGCGCACGCGCAGCGGCCAGCGGCTGATCCACAACCTCGCGGTCAGCCCGCTCGGCGACCCGCCCGCGCGGCGCTGCCTGGTCCAGTTCACCGACGTCACCGCCACGGCGGGGCGGGAAAAGATCCTGCGCGAGCGCCAGAATGCGCGGTACGACGCCGTGGTCGGCGGTGCCCCGGACGCGATCATGACGCTCGATTCCGGGGGCACAATCCAGCTCGCCAATCCGGCCGCCGCGCAGGAATTCGGCTATGCGACCACGGAGTTGGTGGGCCGCAAGCTCGAGTCGCTGCTGCGCGATCCCGCCGACTGGAGCAATGCCTTCCAGTCGGTCCTGTCCGGGACGCCGCTTGTGCGGCCGGTCGAGCTGGTGGCCGAACGGCGCAGCGGCACCCCCAGTTACCTCGAAGCCTCCGCCTCGCGCTGGGAGTCCGACAAGCGCGTCTTCGTAACGGTTATCCTGCGCGACGTGAACGAGCGGCGCATGGCCGTCGACGCGCTTCGCCTGCTGAACCGGACCCTGGAGCGCCGCGTCGCCCAGAGCACGGCCGACCGGACGCGCATGTGGACCCTGTCCGCCGACGTGATGGTGGTCGCCAGCCCCGACGGCACTGTGAACTCGATCAATCCGGCCTGGAGCCGGCTGCTCGGCTGGCAGGAATCCTCGCTTCTCGGCGCCAGCCTGGTGGACTTCGTGGTCGCGGAGGATCGCGCGCATTTCAGGTCGGAGTTGCAGATCCTTTTTGCCGAGGGTGCGCCCCGGCTGATCGAGGTTGGCATGCGGACGAACGACGGCGGCAGCCGGCGGGTCGAATGGAGCGCCGTCGCGGGCGACGGTCTGCTACAGGCCGTGGGCCGCGACGTCACCGCCGAGCGCGAGGCCGAGAAGGCACTCGCCAAGGCCGAGGAAGCGCTGCGCCATTCGCAGAAGATGGAGGCGATCGGCCAGCTGACCGGCGGCATCGCGCACGATTTCAACAATATCCTAACCGCCATTATCGGCTCGATGGAGGTCCTGAAGCGGCGTATCCGCGCCGGCCGCGTCGACGACCTGCAGGGCTTCATGGACGGCGCCATCGCCTCGGCCAATCGCGCCGCGGCTCTGACCCATCGGCTACTCGCCTTCGCCCGCCGCCAGCCGCTCGATCCCCAGGCGGTCGACGTCAACCGCCTGGTGCGCGGCATGGAGGAATTGCTCGGCCGAACGCTCAGCGAAAATGTGAGCCTGGAGCTCGCACTCGATCCCAGCGCCTGGCCGGCGCTGACCGATGCGCACCAGCTCGAGAACGCCATCCTTAACCTGGTCATCAATGCCCGCGACGCCATGCCCGGCGGCGGCAGCCTCGTCATCACGACGACCAACGAAGTTGTGCAGGAACGCCAGCGCTTTGGCCAGGAGGAGGTCGAGCCCGGCAGCTACGTGGTGATCGGCGTCCGCGACACCGGCGCCGGCATGCCGCCGGACGTCATGGCCAAGGTGTTCGAACCGTTCTTCACCACCAAGCCGATCGGCCAGGGGACGGGCCTCGGCCTGTCAATGATCTACGGTTTCGCGCGCCAGTCGCGCGGTGTCGTCCGGGTCGAGAGCGCGGTCGGCAAGGGCACGTTCTTCCGGCTCTACCTGCCGCGCCACGCGGGCGACGCGCCGTCACGCGCCACCATGCCGAGCCAGGAATCCGCCAAGGGCTCGGGAGAGACGGTTTTGGTCGTCGAGGACGATTCGCACGTCCGCATGATCATCACCGACGTGCTGCGCGAGCTGGGCTATGCCTGCCTCGAAGCGGGCGACGGCCAGGCCGCGTTGCCGGTCCTGACGTCCAATACCTCGATCGACCTGCTCATCACCGATGTCGGCCTCCCGGGATTGAACGGCCGACAGATCGCTGACATCGCACGCAGGCACCGGCCCGGCCTGAAGATTCTCTTCGTCACCGGCTATGCCGAGCACGCCGTCGGCGACGCGCCGTTCCTGGAGGCGGGTATGCAGATGGTGACGAAGCCCTTCGCCCTGGACGCGCTGGCGCTCAAGATCCGTGAGATGCTGTCGAAGTAGCGCTGCGCAGCGTCAACCGCCTTGTTCGCGCTTCTGGGCCTCGCGACGGAGCATGGCGCGCCACTCGGCGGGTGGCATGCATTTGTGGGCGTGGATGCCTGCCTTGCGAAGCGCGGCGTCGCGTTCGTCGACGCCGTAGGGGTCCTTGCCGTTGACCGGGAGGGCCCAGGCCCAGCCGGCCGACACCATCTTTTCCTGCAGGTCGTCCTCGCCGGCGAAGCACTGCGCAACAGGCGGACGGGTCTTGCGGTCGGGATCGACTAGGCGGCAGGTCACCGGACGGCCGGCGATGAACTCCTCCAGCGCCTTGCGGGCCAGGGTGCCGGCACGCCACTGGCCGTCGTCGCAGGTCTGGCTGCGTTCGGGCGCGTCGATGCCGAACAGCCGCACGACCTGCGGCCCGAACTTGACCGTGTCGCCGTCGACCACCGTGAAGCGGGGCTTCGGCACCGGCGGCAACGCCGTATCGTCATCGGAGGACTGGGCGGCAGCGCCTGTCGCCCCCGCCAGAAGGGCAAGCATGGCGAGGACGGCGAGGGGTGAGGCAGCGGCTTTCAAAGGCGTGAACCTTGCGGCAAATCTTGAGGGCCGCTGCCTTATAGCACCCCCCGCAGCGTCTGCACGCCCGAGGGCGCTAGGCTGCCTTGGTGCGGACCGGGAGCCGCCAGTTCGGGCGCACGAAGTGGCAGGTGTATCCGTTGGGAATGCGCTCCAGATAATCCTGGTGCTCCGGCTCGGCCTCCCAGAAATCGGAAGCTGCCGTCACTTCGGTGACGACCTTGCCCGGCCACAGGCCGGAGGCTTCGACATCGGCGATGGTGTCCTCGGCGACGCGGCGCTGCTCGTCGCTCGTATAGAAGATCGCCGAGCGGTAGGAGGTGCCGCGGTCGTTACCCTGGCGGTCCCGCGTCGAGGGATCGTGGATCTGGAAGAAGAACTCGAGCAGCTTGCGGTAGCTGATCTTCGCCGGATCGAAGACGATCTCGATCGCCTCGGCATGGCCATCATGGTTGCGGTAAGTGGCATTCGCCACGTGACCGCCGGTATAGCCCACCCGCGTCGACACGACCCCCGGCATGCGACGGATCAGGTCCTGCATGCCCCAGAAACAGCCGCCGGCCAGTACTGCGCGTTCTTCGCTCATTTCACGTCCTCCACCTGGTCGAGATAGGCGCCATAGCCCGCCGCTTCCATGTCCTTGCGGTGCACGAAGCGCAGCGAGGCCGAATTGATGCAATAGCGCAGCCCGCCGCGGTCGCGCGGGCCGTCCGGAAAGACATGTCCGAGATGGCTGTTGCCATGCTTCGACCGCACCTCGATGCGCATCATGCCATGCGAGCCGTCCTTCAGCTCTGCGACGTTGGCGGGCTCGATCGGCTTGGTGAAGCTCGGCCAGCCGCATCCCGACTCGTATTTGTCAGACGACGCGAAGAGCGGCTCACCCGATACGATGTCGACGTAGATGCCGGGCTCCTTGTTGTGCAGCAGCGCGCCGGTCCCAGGGCGCTCGGTGCCGCTCTCCTGGGTCACGTAGAACTGCTCGGGAGAGAGCTTCGCGAGGGCTTCGGGGCTTTTCTTGTAGGTCTGCATTTCGGGCTCCTGTCGCAACGTGCCTGCGGAGACAGAATATAGGGAGCAGGGGGCGTTCTGTCAGGGGGCGGTCGTGCCGTCAGCGCTGGCGCTGCAGATAGTCGATCAGGACCCGCAGCTTCGGCGCGATGTTCCGGCGACTTGGATAGTAGAGGTAGAACCCGGCGAAGCTGGGGCAGTATTCCTCGAGAACCGGCACCAGTTCACGCCGCGCGATCAGCCCGCGAAAGCTCTCCTCCATGCCGAAGGTGATGCCGGCGCCGGCGACCGCGAGCTTGATCATCAGCGCCATGTCGTTTGTGGCGAACCTCGGCGCGACGGCCACGCTGAACTCCTTGTCCCCCTCGGCAAACTCCCAGCGGTAGGGCGCAGCCTTGGGAGAGGGCCGCCAGCCGATGCAGGTGTGCGATGTGAGGTCGGCCGGATGCTTCGGCACTCCGAAGCGGTCGCGGTAGGAGGGCGCGCAAACCGCCAGCTGGCGCTCCTCGCCGGCCACGGGCACCGCGATCATGTCCTGCTCGATCACTTCGCCCAGGCGGACGCCGGCGTCGTAGCCCTCGGCCACGATGTCGATCGCGTCGTCGGTGACGGTGACGTCGAGGTCGACTTCGGGGTTGGACTCGGCGAAGCCCGCCAGAAACGGCCCTGCGAGGAAGCGCTCCGCGATCGATGAGACGGCGAGCCGCAACCGGCCGCGCGCCCGGCCCTGCAGCGCCGCGGTCTTCTCCAAGGCGGCGCGCATCTCGGCCACCGCGGGGGCGATCTCCAGATGCAGGCGTTCGCCGGCCTCGGTCAGGCTGACGCTGCGGGTCGTGCGCAGGACGAGCGCAATTCCGAGACTGCCCTCGAGCCGCTGGATCGTCTGGCTGACCGCCGAACGGGTCACGCCCAGGCGGTCGGCCGCGGCCCTGAAACTGCGCTCCTCGGCCACCAGGGCGAACACGGACAGCGCGTTGAGATCCGGCTCCATTGGTTAGACTGGCTTTCCAGATTGGTAAGGGATTGTCGACTTATCGCGACAATCTCTCAGGTCCATGTTTGGCGCAAGCCAACCGCCACTCCGAAAGGATCCGATCATGTCTCTCGATAAAGTCGTTCTCGTCACTGGCGCCTCCAGCGGCATTGGCGCCGGCATCGCCCGCGAACTCGCCGCGGCCGGGGCAAAGGTGATGCTGGGGGCACGTCGCATCTCCCGCCTCGAAGCGCTTGCCGCCGAGCTCATCGCCGCCGGTGGCGAGGCCCGTGTGTGCCCGCTCGACGTCACCGACCGGCAGAGCGTCGCGTCCTTCGCCGAGGCGGCGCGTGCGGCCTGGGGGCGGGTGGACGTGATCGTCAACAATGCCGGCGTCATGCCGCTGTCGGCCATGGCCTCGATGAAGATCGCGGAATGGGAGCGCATGGTCGACGTCAACATCAAGGGCGTGCTCTACGGCATCGCCGCCGTGCTGCCCGAAATGACGGCGCGCGGCTCCGGTCATGTGATCAACATCGCCTCGATCGGGGCGCTGCAGGTTTTCCCGGCGGCCGCCGTCTATTGCGCGACCAAGTATGCGGTCCGTGCGATTTCGGACGGCTTGCGGATGGAGAACGACCGGATCCGCGTCACGTGCATCCATCCCGGCGTCGTCGAGAGCGAGCTCGCCGACACGATCACCGATCCGGTCGCCGCGGAGGCGATGAAGGCCTTTCGCAAGATCGCCCTCAAACCCGACGCGATCGCCCGGGCCGTCCGCTTCGCCCTCGAACAACCCGACGACGTCGACGTTAACGAGATCGTCGTACGACCCGCCGCCACCACAGGAGGATGAGACATGACCCTGCATTCGACGCTCGGCCCAATCACCGCGGCTTTGTTCGTTGCCCTCGCGGCCGCGCCCGCCGTCGCGCAGACCGTCGAGGAGCGACTGAAGCGCGGCGACGCCGTGATCCGCGACCTCAATCGCGGCCAGCCGCAGCCGGCGCTGGAGGGCATGCGCCAGGAGTTTCCCTTCCTCGCGGAGGCGACCGAGGCTTACGCGCTCGGCGATATCTGGACACGGCCGGGGCTCGACCGTCGTACCCGTCAGCTCGCGGCGGTGGCGGCCTTCGCGGCGACCGGCCAGCTGCCCTTCATGAAGGTCCATGCGGGCTATGCGCTGAACATCGGCGTGTCCGAGGAGGAGCTGAAGGAGATCATCTACATGATCACCGTGCCGGCCGGGATTTCGCGCGCCATCGCGGCCTCGCAGGTTCTTTCGGAACTCTTCGCCGAACGGCGGGCTGAGAGGAGGCCACAATGAGGGCCATACGCCTCCTGACCTTGGCACTCGCCACCAGCAGCCCCTTCATCCTCGCGACCAGAGGTCATGCCGAAATGACAACCCGTTCCTACATCGGATCGTGGGTCACCGCCGACGGATACGTCCGTCACAACCTGCTGCCCGGCAATCGATATGACGAAGCGCGCGGCACGCGCGAAAGCGCCTATCGCGGGCGCTACGAAGTCAACGGGACGCGGATCGAATACTGGGACGACACCGGCTTCACGGCCGACGGCGTCTTCGTCGACGAGAACACTTTGCATCACGGCGGGATGATTCTCCATCGCCGCGAGTGACGATGGCCAGCCCGCGAGGTCGCCATAGTGTGCGCAAAATTGGCCGGCACAGGGGTGTCGCATCCCGTGAGGGCAACGACCAATTAGCGGACGCTTCATGATCACTCGTAGACTGTTGTGTGCCGGCACGGCCCTGGCGCCTCTATCGGCCTCGGGGCCGGCCTTCGCCCAGGGTGACGGAAGGTTTCCGGCCGCGTGGCTGCAGGGGATTCGTCAGGAAGCGGCGAAGGCCGGCGTCGACAAGGCGACGCTCGATGCGGCGCTGGCCGACATCCGCGAGGTGCCACGCGTGATGGAACAGGCGCGCAACCAGCCCGAATTCAAGATGACTTGGGAGCGCTACCAAGGGCTCGTCGTCTCCGACGAGCGCATCAAGCGCGGCCGCGCCCTGCTGGCGGAGAACCGCGCCGCGATCGAACGCTTCGCCGCACCGGCCGGCCTGCCGCCGCAGGTCGCCGTCGCCCTGTGGGGCATCGAGAGCAATTACGGCACGCGGCTCGGCGACTTCGAGGTGGTGGAGGCGCTGGCCACGCTGGTCCACAACAACTTCCGCGCCAAGTTCTTCCGCGAGCAGCTCATCGCCTCGCTGAAGATCCTGTCGCAGGGCCATATCGGCCTGCACGCGATGAAAGGCTCGTGGGCCGGCGCGATGGGCCAGTGCCAGTTCATTCCGACGAGCTTCCTCGCCTATGCCGCCGACGGCGATGGCGACGGCCGCAAGGACATCTGGACCAACAAGCTCGACGTCTTCGCCTCGATCGTGAACTACCTGCGCAAGGTCGGCTGGCGGCCGGGAATGCGCTGGGGCGACGAGGTGTCGTCGGGCGCCCAGGCGGGTGGTGCCGGGCGCATCGTGCGGCCCGCGGGAGCAGGCGGCCCGGCCTACCAGACGACCGAGAATTTCAAGGTGATCCTGCGCTGGAATCAGTCGGATTTCTTTGCCCTCGCGGTGGGTCTCCTGTCCGACCGGATCGCCGCCTGACCAGGGCGGCGGAAGGGTGCTCCTCCAAGCGCCCAAGATGATGTACAATGTGAACATCATGCCGCTAGCATTGGTAAAACTGAGATTTCCCCTGTCCGGCGCACTCCGCCTTTGCGGTGTAGCGGCTGTGGCGGCCAGCCTCGCTGCCTGCGGATCGTCCAGCAAGGGCGGGGCTGCAGGCGCCAGTGGCAGCGTGGCCCAGCGCGGCACTTACAAGATCGGCCAGCCCTACAAGATTGACGGCGTCACCTACACGCCGCAGGAGACCTTCACCCTCAGCGAAACCGGCACGGCCTCGTGGTACGGGCCGGGCTTCCACGGCAAGTCGACGGCCAACGGCGAGCGCTACGACCAGGCCGACCGGACGGCCGCCCACCGCACCCTGCAGATGCCGGCGATCGTGCGGGTGACAAATCTCGAGAACGGCCGCAGCACCGTGGTGCGGGTCAACGACCGTGGCCCCTTCGCCCGCAGCCGTGTCATCGACCTGTCGCGCACCGCGGCGGAGGAGATCGACATGGTGGGCAAGGGCACGGCGCGTGTCCGCGTCGACCAGCTCCAGGCCGAAAGCCTGGCCGTGAAGGACGTCGCCCTGAGCGGCGGCGGTCCTGCCGAACAGCAGCAGGCGGTGGCCCAGATCGCGAGCGGGAAGCGCGCGGCACCCGCGACAACCCCGGCGCCGGTTCCGGTACCGGCGCCAGTACCCGTCGCGGCCCCGCCGCCACCGGTCATGCAGGCATCCTACGAGCCGCCGCCGGCGCCGGCCGCTCCCGCACAGACCGTGTACGCGACCCCCCCGCGCAATGCCGTGCCGTTCGGGGCGCCTAGGTCCGCGTCTGGCGATGCCCCGCCCACCGTCGCGTCGCTTTCGGCGACGACGGCCACGGCGACACCGTCGTCGCAGCTCAGTGGCTTCTTCGTCCAGGTCGGCGCCTTCTCGACGCATGAGAATGCCGAGAAGCAGCGCGGTGCCGTACGCAGCTACGGGAACCCCGAAATTTCCCAGGTCTCGGCCAACGGACGCGATGTTTATCGCGTGCGGCTGGGGCCCTATACCACTCAAGATGCGGCCGGCATTGTCGCCGACCGGCTCAAGCGTTCAGGCTATGGGGATGCCCGTGTGGTCGCTGAATAGGGTCTATCGCGCCGGACTGGCGCTCCTTGCCGTCGCCGGCCTGGCCGGCCTCTCGCTTTCTGCCTCCGCCCAGCAGGACCCGCCGAAGAAGCCGGCGACCCAGCAGAAGCCGCCGGCCAAGCCGCGCGCGCCGGCCGCCGCCACCGTCAAGCCCGCGCCCAAGGAGCCGGCTGCGCCGAAGCTCGAAGCACTGCCGCCGTCGCAGGTCGGCATCGGTACGCTGGCGCGCCACGCCTTCATGGTCGATCCGCAGACCTCGACAGTGCTCCTCTTCAAGGACGCCGAGACGCCGATGGCGCCGTCGTCGATGGCGAAGATGATGACGATCTACATCGTCTTCGACGAGCTGGCCGCTGGCCGGCTGAAGCTCGACACGCGCTTCCGGGTCAGTGAGAAGGCGCGCAACATGGGCGGCTCGCGCATGTTCCTCGAACTCGGCAGCGAGGCCACGGTCGAGGACCTGATCAAGGGCATGATCATCCTGTCGGGCAACGACGCCTGCGTCGTCATCGCCGAGGGACTGGCGGGCAGCGAGGAGGCCTTTGCCGAGCGCATGAACAAGCGCGCAAAAGAAATCGGCATGACCAGGACGGTGTTCAAGAACGCGTCCGGCTGGCCGGCGGAGGGCCAGTACACGACGGCGCGCGATCTCGCGGTACTGGGCTGGCACACGATCGACGATTACCCGCAGTATTATAAGTACTATTCCGAGACGAACTGGACCTACAACAACATCCGCCAGGAGAATCGTAACCGGCTGCTGAAGATCACGCCCGGCACCGACGGACTCAAGACGGGCCACACGGAAGAGGGCGGCTACGGACAGACCACCTCGGCGGTGCGCGACGGCCGCCGCCTGATCCTGGTCGTCAACGGCCTCACCTCGATGGCCGAGCGGGCGCAGGAAACGGCGCGGTTGATGGAATGGGGCTTTCGCGAGTCGACCAACATCACGGTCTTCCGTGCCGGCGACACGCTCGTGGAGGCGCCGGTGTGGCTGGGCGCCCAGGACAAGGTGCCGCTGGTCATCCCGAAGGCCGTGCAGCTCACCGTGCCGGCGGGGCAGACCGCGTCGCCGCGCGTCGTCGTCAACTTCGACGGGCCGATCGCCGCGCCGATCGTCAAGGGCACCCGGATCGGCACCGCCGTCCTCACCCTCTCTGACAACCGCACCATCGAGTATCCGCTGGAGGCCGGCGCCGACGTGGCGCGTATGGGCGTGTTCAGCCGCGTCGCCACGATGCTGCAGCATTACATGTTCGGCTGGATGTCGTGAGGGCGACGCAGGGACGCTTCATCACGCTGGAGGGCGGAGAAGGGGCGGGCAAGTCCACCCAGGTCTCCCGCCTCAAGCAATGGATAGAGACGCGTGGCCACGAGTGCATCGCCACGCGCGAACCGGGCGGCGCGCCCGGCGCGGAGATGGTGCGCAAGCTGCTCGTCGAGGGCCCGGCGGAGCGCTGGGACGGGGTCACTGAGGCCCTTCTCCATTTCGCCGCCCGGCGCGAGCATCTGCGCACGACGGTGCTGCCCGCCATCGCACGCGGCGCCTGGGTCGTCTCGGACCGATTCGCCGATTCGACCATGGCCTATCAGGGCTACGGCCACGGCATCGACCGCGCCATCCTGGGCACGCTCTACGACATCACGGTCGGCGCGTTCCGGCCCGACCTCACGCTGATCCTCGACCTGCCGGTCGAAGCCGGCCTCGCACGCGCCGCCTCGCGTCGCGGCAAGGAGACGCGCTACGAGTCCCTGCCGCTCGACTTCCATGAGCGCGTGCGGGCGGGCTTCCTCGACATTGCCGCGGCCGACCCCGAGCGCTGCACGGTGATCGATGCGACCGCCGGGATCGACGACATTGCCCGGGCGATAGGCGATGCACTCTCGACACGTCTCGGGTCCTGAGACTTGGCGCGCGGCAAGACGCCCTCCGATCCGGCCGAAGCCGAGAAGCTCGAATGGCCCTATGGCTGGCCGCCGCCGTGGCGCAACGACCGGCTGGTCGGGCACGAGCAGGCCGAGAAGACGATGCTGGCGGCGCAGCAGAGCGGTCGCCTGCACCATGCGTGGCTGCTGACCGGACCGCGCGGGATCGGCAAGGCGACGCTGGCCTGGCGCTTCGCGCGTTTCCTGCTGGCGGGACAGGACCAGGGCGGATTGTTCGGCGGCGGCCCTGAATCGCTCGACGTACCGGCCGATGCGCCGGGCCGGCACCTGGTCGATGCGCGTTCGCATCCCGACCTGTTTCATCTGCGCCGCTCCCTGAACCGCGATACCGGCCGCATGCGCGCCGAGATCGCCGTCGACGATGTGCGCGACCTCGGCGGCTTCATGCACATGACGCCGGCGATGGGCAAGGCGAGGGTCGCCATCGTCGATTCGGCTGACGAGATGAACCGCAACAGCGCCAACGCGGTACTCAAGATCCTCGAGGAGCCGCCGCCCAACGCCGTGCTGCTGATCGTGGCGCATGCGCCGGGCCGGCTGCTGCCGACCATCCGCTCGCGCTGTAGAAGGCTCGCGCTGCAGCCTCTGTCCGAGGACACGGTCGTGGAATTGCTCGGCACTCATGCGCCCGAAACGAAGCCCGAGGAGAGAAGGGCGCTCGCCCGCCTTGCAGAGGGTAGCATCGGGCGGGCGCTGGAGCTGGGGGCGGCAGGAAGCCTCGACCTCTATCGCGAGATGGTCGAGGTTCTGGCGACCCTGCCCGACCTCGACATGCCTCGGCTGCATGCGTTCGCCGAGCGCTTCGCAAAGCGCGGCGAGGAGGCGAATGCTGACTGGCGCTCGCTCAACTACCTGTTCGACGGCTGGCTTAAGGGCCTGCTGCGGCAGGCCGCGCTCGCCACGGAATCTGCACCTGTAGTGCCGATGGAAAGCGGCGTGCAGGCACGGCTGCTGGCGGCCGCGAGCCTCGATCGCTGGATGGAAGCGTCGGAAGAAGTGGCGAGGCTCTTTTCGAGGGCCGACGCCGTCAATCTCGACCGCAAGCAGACCGTGATGGGCAGCTTCCTGAAGCTTCAGGCCGCCACGCGATGAACGTGCCGTCTCGGCGCCGACTCTTGATCCACAGGGGTAGGCATGGGAAAAGGTCGCCCATGTTGCCCCGGTCCGACATCAGAGACTCGCTCCCCTGCGCACGAATGCGGGGCTGAACGCGCTTGAGTCTCGTGCCCCGGCAGGGGCGGCCGTTCGGAGTTCAGTAATCATGTCGGGCAACAGCACCTATTACGTCACCACGCCGATCTACTACGTCAACGACGTGCCCCATATCGGGCATGCCTACACGACTCTCGCCTGCGATGTGCTGGCGCGTTTCAAGCGCCTCGACGGCTATGACGTCCACTTCCTGACCGGCACCGACGAGCACGGCCAGAAGATCGAGACGGCCGCCGCCGCCGCCGGCTTGCAGCCGCAGGCCTTCACCGACAAGGTCAGCCAGTCGTTCCGCGACCTGATCGGCGTGATGAACTACAGCCCCGACAACTTCATCCGCACGACCGAGCCGCGCCACTACGCGGCCTGCCAGGCGCTGTGGGAGAAGCTGGTCGCAGCCGGTGACATCTATCTCGGCAAGTATGCCGGTTGGTACTCGGTGCGCGACGAAACCTATTTCGTCGAGGGCGAGACCGAGGTCGGGCCGGACAACAAGCGGCGCGCCACATCAACCGGCGCCGAGGTGCAATGGGTCGAGGAGCCGTCGTATTTCTTCAAGCTGTCGGCCTGGACCGATCGGCTGCTCGACTTCTACGAAAAGAATCCCGCGTTCATCGGTCCCGACAGCCGTCGCAATGAGGTGATCAGCTTCGTTAAGGGCGGCCTTCAGGATCTGTCGGTTTCGCGCACCAGCTTCTCCTGGGGCATTCCGGTGCCCGGCGACGAGAAGCACATCATGTACGTGTGGCTGGACGCGCTCACCAACTACATCACTGAGTGTGGCTATCCCGATCAGAGCAATCCGCTGTGGAAGTATTGGCCAGCCAACCTCCACATGGTCGGCAAGGACATCATCCGCTTCCATTGCGTGTTCTGGCCGGCCTTCCTGATGGCTGCGAGCCTGCCGCCACCGCGGCGCGTCTTCGCGCATGGCTGGTGGACAAACGAAGGCCAGAAGATCTCGAAGTCGCTGGGCAACGCCATCGATCCGGTCGATCTGGTGACGACCTATGGGCTGGACCAAGTTCGCTACTTCTTGCTGCGCGAAGTGCCGTTCGGCAATGACGGCGATTTCTCGCGCCGCGCCCTGATCGGTCGCATGAATGCCGACCTCGCCAACGCCTACGGCAATCTCTGCCAACGCGTGCTCTCGATCGTCGCCAAGAATTGCGGCGAGAAGGTTCCGCCCAAGGGTGAGCTGATCGAGGCCGACACGACGCTGCTCGAGCGGGCGCGCGGCCTGCTCGCCATCGTGCGCGCCGAGCTCGACGAGCAGGCCTTCCACAAGGCACTGACCGCCATCTGGGAAGTGATCGCCGACGCCAACCGCTATGTCGATGCGCAGGCGCCCTGGGCGCTGGCCAAGACCGACCCGGTGCGGCGCGACACGGTGCTGTGGGTGCTGGCCGAGACGATCCGGCGGATCACCCTGCTGGTGCAGCCGTTCATGCCGGGCTCGACGGCCAGGATCCTCGACCAGCTCGCGGTCTCGCCGGAAAAGCGCGTCCACGCGGCCTTCGACGAGGAGCTGGTCTCCGGCACCGCGCTACCGCCGCCGCAGGGCGTGTTCCCACGCTTCATCGAGCCGGCGGCCGAGCCCGTGGCCAAGCCGCCGAAACCGCCCAAGGCTCCCAAGCCGCCCAAGGCTGCCGGCTGACATGCTGATCGACAGCCACTGCCATCTCGACTTCCCGGAGCTCACGAGCGACGAGAGCGGGGTGCTGGCGCGCGCCCGCACGGCCGGGGTTGCCGGCATGCTGACGATCGGCACGCGGCTCGACCAGTTCGAGCGGGTGCGGGCGATCGCCGAGCGCCACGAAAATGTCTGGTGCTCGGTCGGAGTCCATCCACACGAGGCGAAGGAGGAGGGGCAACGCACCCCCGACCGGCTGATCGAGGCGACGCACCATCCCAAGGTCGTCGGCATCGGCGAGACCGGGCTCGATTTCTATTACGAACACAGCCCGCGCGAGGAGCAGGCCGAGAGTTTCCGCGCCCATATCGCCGCCTCGCGCCAGACCGGCCTGCCGCTCATCGTCCACACGCGCAATGCCGATGCCGAGACCGGCGATATGCTGGAAGAGGAATACGGGAAGGGCGCCTTCCCGGGCCTGATCCACTGTTTCAGCTCGGGCCGCGCCGTGGCCGAACGCGCCCTGGCGCTCGGGCTCTACATCTCGATCTCGGGCATCGTGACCTTCAAGGCGGCCGAGGATTTGCGCGCCATCGTCCGCGACGTGCCGCTCGACCGGCTGCTGGTCGAGACCGACGCGCCCTACCTGGCGCCGATCCCCAAGCGCGGCAAGACCAACGAGCCCGCCTTCGTCGCCCATACCGCCGCCAAGGTGGCCGAACTCAAGGGCGTGAGCCTGGCCGAGCTGGAGGCCGCGACCACCGACAATTTCTTCCGGCTGTTCACCAAGGCGGAGCGTTCGCGGTGCGCGTGACCATCCTGGGCTGCGGGACTTCGGCGGGCGTTCCCCGGGTCGGCGGGCCGGGCGGGAAGGGCGAGTGGGGGGCGGCCAACCGGTCAGACCCGCGCAATCGCCGCAGCCGCTGCTCCATCCTGGTGCAGGATCAGGGCAAGACAGTGCTGGTCGACACCTCGCCCGACCTGCGCAGCCAGCTTCTGGACGCCGAGGTCGAGAAGATCGACGCGGTGATCTGGACCCACGATCACGCCGACCAGTGCCACGGGATAGACGATCTGCGGCCCTATGCGCTGCGCCAGGGCCAGATCGAATCGTGGTCGGATGAGCGGACCTACGGCGTGCTCAGCCGGCGCTTCGGCTACTGCTTCCACGCCGAGGGCAACGGCTTCTACAATCCAATCTATCGCCACACGGTGATTTCCGGTCCCTTCAAGGCCGCTGGCCTGCCTGTCGTGCCCTTCCTGCAGGATCATGGCACCATTCCCTCGCTGGGCTTTCGCTTCGGTCCGGTTGGCTACGCCAACGACGTCGTCATGCTACCGGAGGAGTCGTTGCAGGCGCTGGAGGGGGTCGAGGTGCTGATCGTCGACGCGATGCGCTACCGGCCGCACCCGACGCACGCCCATCTCGACCGCGCCCTGGAGTGGATCGACCGACTGAAACCCCGCCGGGCGTTCTTGACCAACCTGCATGTCGATATGGATTATGCCGAAGTCGACCGGACGACGCCGTCCCACGTGACGCCTTGCCATGACGGTCTACAAATCGACCTCTAGGGTGAATAATTGCTTTATTCCAGATGGTTAAACGAGTACTCTAATCTGACGAAAGAGCGTAAACGAAACGAGTCCGGACGCCGGATGTTCTTGTTCGGCGCTGCGGCGGCAGGATTCGGCGCTTCGGCGGCGCCGCTCCAGGCCCAGACGGCAAACCGGCTGGACCCTGGAGGGCTCACGTTTCGCGATTTCGGCACGCCCGACAACGGCACCAGTTTCACCCGCGGCGAACAGAGCATCGGCGGCGGCACGACCCAGACCTTCACCCGTGTCCTGGGCATCGATCCTGCTACCCAGGCTGTCCGGCTGCGCTTCGACTCAGTCAAGGTGGAGCTTCTGCTGCCCATGGGCTGGCAGGCCAGCGAAGACGGGGAGCGGGGTGTCGCTTACACGCTCGACAAGCGCATCCGGCTGATCGTCTGGCGGGTCGATTTCGCCTACGAGGGCGTCAAGGACGCCGAGCACTACGCCGCCACAAAGGCCGGCTCCATGAAGGCGCGGCGCCCAGGCGTCCAGGCCCAGGCCCGCAAGCTCCGCGACGGCAGCTTTGTCATCGTCTACGAGAACGTGCCGAAGGGACCATCCGACAATAGTGGCCCGCGCACGGTGTTCGATTGGGTCTATCCCAATCCGAAGGATCCGAAGTTCGGACTCCTTGTCACGCTCGGCATGCCGACCAACGAGGCCGGTCGTGGCCTACAGCTCCTGGCACTCATAACACAAAACATGAGAATCGATTGGCAATAGACTGATATCTAAATGATATAAATATTTGTCATAATATATATTATACGATAATTGGGAATGAGTTGGACGGCATGACTTCACGCAAGCCCACCCCGGAATCCCTGCCCAAGGAACCGCTTCCGCGGCTGCTGGCCGTCATGGCCTGGCTGCGCGACCGCCAGCATGGCTGCCCCTGGGACATCGACCAGACCTTCCGCACCATCGCGCCATACACGATCGAGGAAGCCTACGAGGTTGCCGACGCCATCGAGCGCGACGACATGCCGGCACTCAAGGAAGAACTCGGCGACCTGCTGCTGCAGGTCGTCTATCACAGCCAGATCGCCAGCGAGGCCCAGGCCTTCGGATTCGACGACGTCGCAGCCGCGATCGCCGACAAGATGGTCGACCGCCATCCGCACGTGTTCGGCGACATGGACATCAAGACCGCAGACGCTCAGACCGTGTCCTGGGAGGCCCGCAAGGCCGCCGAACGGGCGGCCAAGGGCGCCAGCGAAGGCACGCCAGGGGCGCTGGACGGGGTCGCGCTGGCCCTTCCCGCTCTGATGCGTGCCGAGAAGATTCAGAAGCGGGCCGCCCGCGTCGGCTTCGACTGGGCCACGATCGGCCCGGTCATGGACAAGATCGAGGAAGAGCTGCACGAGCTCCGGGTCGAGCTGGAGGCCGGAAAGGTCGAGCAGGCAAAGGTTTCGGACGAACTTGGCGATGTCCTGTTCGCGGTTGCCAACCTCGCCCGCCACTGCAAGGTCGACCCGGAGGTGGCGCTGCGGGCCACCAACGACAAGTTCGAGAAGCGTTTCCGCCACATCGAGCGCCGACTGGCCGAGACAGGCCGCAAGCCGGCCGACGCCGGCCTCGAAGAGATGGAAATCCTCTGGCAGGAAGCCAAGGCGCGGCTTTGAACGTTACGCCTTCGGTGTCAGGAGCGGCAGGCGCGACGCTTCGAGGAGCGCCCTCGCCTCGTTCAGCGCTTCCTCGGTCGAAGCCGTGATCAGGCCGGCGTTGTGGGGCTGGGCCGGCGTGTAGGGCGCCGCGCCGAACTGGACGGCGCCGCCGCCCGCCTCACGCATCATCAAGGTGCCGGCAGCGTGGTCCCAGGGCTTTGTCGTACGGTAGAGGCTGAAATTTGCGCGCCCTGCGAGGATCTCGAGGTATTCGGCGCCGGCGCAGCGCAAAGTGGTGATGTTGCCCAAGCGGGCGCGTTGCTCCGGGCTCAGCTGTTCGTCGAAGGATTTCGCGATCTTGTAGCCGACGAAGCCGTTCAGCGGCTGCGTCACTGGCTTGCCCTGGACCAAGGTGCCGTCGAAGCTCACCCCGCCGCCGCGCTGGGTCACGGCCAGCCGGTCGTTCGGCACGTCGAGGATCCAGCCCGCAACGGCGGTCGCGTCCTGCACGAGGCAGATGATGATGGCGAAGCGCTCGCGTCCCGCGGCGAAGTTCGCGGTGCCGTCGAGCGGATCGACGATCCAGCAGGCCTCGCCGGGACGGCCAATGAGATCGAGAAGGCCCGTATCCTTCTCGACGGCCTCCTCACCCACCACCGGCACGCCCGGCAGGATTTTGGCGAGCCCGCTGGCCAGCCGCTGCTCGGCCGCGACATCGGCGACGGTGACGATGTCGCCCGGCCGCTTCTGGCGGACGTCGTCCTTGGAGAGATTGCGGAAACGCGGCAGCAGCTCGGCTGCCGCCGTCTCGCGCATGAGTTCGGCGACCCGTTCCGAGTCGCCGGAATCGAGCATCGGCCTCAGCCGACGACGCCGAAGAGGTCCTCTTCCTTCAGGATCACGTGATCCACGCCGCCGAGCTTCACCTCGGTGCCGGACCACTTGCCGTAGAGGACCGTGTCACCGACCTTGACGCCCAGCTCCTGCAGGCGGCCATCCTCGAGGCGGCGGCCCTTGCCGACCGCGACGACCTTGCCCTGCATGGGCTTTTCCTGGGCCGTGTCGGGAATGATCAGTCCACCTTTGGTGCGGGTCTCGGCGGCCACCGGCTTCAGCAGAATTCGATCGTGCAAGGGCTTGAAAGCCATGGTGTTTCCTTCGTCCTGAGGTTTGGGCGCTTATAGAAAGGGCGCCCGCTGAGTGTCAACGCAGAGCTGTCAGCGCGCCTGCTGACGGCGTTCGAATTGGGCGGCCGCGGCGGCGTCCAGCGCCACCGTGAGCCAGGCGGTATCACCCTCGTCGCGGCGGCTGCGGACCTCGCCGTGCCGGTAGAGCCAGGCAATGGTCGCGCCGTCGGACAGCGGCACCGAAACCTCGCGCGCCTCCCCGGCAGCGCCCAGCAGGTCGGCGATGGCATCCAGCAGGCGATCGACCCCCTCGCCGGTCAGCGCCGACACCGGGTACTGGCGGGCGCGCTCGGCGCCGGTGGCGGTCCGCGTCTCGAGGGTCTGGCGGACTTCTTCGGGCAGCGCATCGACCTTGTTCAGCGCCTCGATGAACGGGCGGCCCCCCGCCTCGTCCAGCGCGCCCAGCTCGTGCAGCACGTCCTCGACGTCGGCACGCTGCTGCTCGCTGTCGGGATGGGAGATGTCGCGCACATGCACGATCAGGTCGGCTTCGATCACCTCTTCGAGGGTGGCGCGGAACGCCGCGACCAGGTGCGTCGGCAGATCGGAGACGAAGCCCACCGTGTCGGAGAGGACGCAACCCTTGCCGTTCGGCAGCTTGATCGAGCGCATGGTCGGGTCGAGCGTGGCGAACAGCAGGTCCTTGGCCATGACGTCGGCCCCGGACATGCGGTTGAACAGCGTCGACTTGCCGGCATTGGTGTAGCCGACCAGCGCCACGGTCGGCAGCCGCGCCTTCTTGCGGCCGGCGCGGTTGACAGCGCGCGTCTTGCGCACGCTTTCGAGGTCGCGCTTGATCCGCACGATGCGCTCGCCGATCAGGCGGCGGTCGATCTCGATCTGGGATTCGCCGGGGCCGCCCAGGAAGCCGAAGCCGCCACGCTGGCGCTCGAGATGGGTCCACGACCGCACGAGGCGTCCACGCTGGTAGTCGAGCGCGGCCAGCTCGACCTGCAGCCGACCTTCATGCGTGCGGGCACGCGCACCGAAGATTTCCAGGATCAGGCCGGTGCGGTCGATGACCTTGGCCTGCCAGGCCTTTTCGAGATTGCGCTGCTGGACGGGCGTGAGCTTGTCGTCGACGACGACCAGGCCAATGCCCAGTTCCTCGACCGCAGCGGCGATACGGGCGACGACACCCTTGCCCAGCAGGGTCGCCGGCGTGATCTGGCGCAACGGCGCGACCTGCTCCAGCCGGACGTCGAGATCGATCGCGCGGGCAAGACCCACCGCCTCTTCGAGCTTGGCTTCGCTGCCGCGTTCGCTGCCGCGACCGCGCGGCCCGGCCGTGTAGGGGCAGACGACAGCGGCGACCGTTGCCGGACGCACTGTCTCCAACGGCTGCCGTGCGCGCTTTTCCGGTGCGTCCTGCTCGAATTCGTCGATCAAATCAGCCTGCGTCGGCCTTGTCCCCGTCGAACAGCTGCACCGGCGTGACCGGCATGATGGTCGAAATCGCATGCTTGTAGACAAGCTGCGAATGGCCGTCGCGGCGCAGCAGCACCGAGAAATTGTCGAACCACGTGACGATGCCCTGCAACTTCACGCCGTTCACGAGGAAGATCGTGACCGGAGTCTTGTTCTTCCGAAGGTGGTTCAGGAAGACGTCCTGAACGTTCTGTGCCTTTTCGCTCATATTCTTGGCCTCTTGGTGGGCGGCCGGCTTCCCGAGGGTCGCCGGTTGGGGGGTACGGGATCTCTCCCCGCTACCGAGTCGCCTCGTATATAGGGGAGGTTGGTCTCAAAGCAATGCCACCAGCTGATGACAATTACGCGCTCGCAGTCTCGGTGGATGTTGCAGCAGGGAGCCGGACAACTCGTCCGCGCCACCCACGAGAACGGGAAGACACCCCGCCGCGTGTGCACTCTTGAGGTCGGCCTGGGTGTCTCCCACCATCCACACGCTGTCGTCCGGGGCAATTCCCGTGCCGTCGAGCGCCAGATAGATGGGGTCCGGCGCTGGTTTGTCGCGGGCCGCGTCACGCGCGCCGACTGAACGCGCGATCCACCTGCCCCAGCCGAGATGGGCGACCTCGGCCCGCAGATTGTCACCGACCTTGTTGCTGACGATCGCGACGTAGAGTCCCTTGGCGTGGCAGTGCGCCAGCAAGGTGTCGGCGCCGGCCAGCGGCTCCAGCCGTTCGAGATGGATGCGGCGGAACGTGTCGTAGAACACCTGCTCCGCCTCGCCCGCACGTTCGCCGAACAGGACCGGGAAGACCTCGCGCAGGGAGCCATGGGCCCGGTCCTGCACCTCGGCGGCGGTCCACGGCGTCAGGCCCAACGCGGTGAAGGTATCGCGGTAGCATTCGACGATGGTCGGCCAGGTATTGACCAGCGTGTTGTCCCAGTCGAACAGGATGGCGCGCGGCGGCTTCAGGCCCTCCGGCAGGCTCACGTCACGGCCTCGCCCGCCTCCGAGAAGCGGACATATTCCTCGCGCAGCCGCTGCGCCGTGGCGCCGACCTTGCCGTCGCCCACCTTGTCGCCGTCGATCTTCACGACCGGTGTCACGAAAGAGGTGGCGCTGGTGATGAAAGCTTCCTTCGCCTTCTTGGCCTCCTCGACCGTGAAGGGCCGCTCGACGAACTTCAGCTGCAGCGAATTGCAGATCGACTTCAGCGTCTGCCGCGTGATGCCGGAGAGGATGCCGTTGTCGGTCTGGCGGGTCACCAGCTCACCGTCCTGGGTGACGATCCACGCATTGGTCGACGCGCCCTCTGTGACGCAGCCCTTATCGTCGACCAGCCAGGCCTCGTAGGCGCCGGCTTCGCGAGCGGCCTGCTTGGCCAGCACGTTCGCCAGCAGTGCCACCGTCTTGATGTCACAACGCTCCCAGCGGATGTCGGGCATGCTCTTCACGGCGACGCCGGGGCCGGCATCGGCCACGATATGCTTGGTGGCCTTGGTCGTCATCACCAGGGCGGGCTTCACCGGGCTGGTCGGAAAGCCGTGGTCGCGCCGGGCGACGCCGCGGGTCACCTGCATGTAGACCAGGCCGTCGCGCAGCCGGTTCTTGCGCATCAGCTCGCGCAGGATGAAGCCCAGCGTGTTGCGCGACACCGGCCAGTCGATTCGCAGTTCCTTGAGTGAGCGGTCGAGCCGGTCGATATGCGGCTTCTCGTCGATCAGCTTGCCGTCGCGCACGCCCACGACCTCGTAGACGCCGTCGGCCAGCTGGTAGCCGCGATCCTCGATGTGGACGCTCGCTTCACGATGGTCGACGTAGCGACCGTTGACATAGGCATAACGCGCCATAACGCCCTCTCCTCCTCAGACCGGCGGCTCCCCGCCGCCCTCCAGCGAACCACCGTGCAGGCCGAGCGACTTGAGCTTGCGATGCAAGGCCGAGCGCTCCATGCCGACGAAGGTCGCCGTCCGTGAAATGTTGCCGCCGAACCGAGTCACCTGCGCAAGCAGGTATTCGCGCTCGAAGACCTCGCGCGCGTCGCGCAGCGGCAGCTGCATGATCTCGCCGCCCTTCTCCCAGCGCAGCACCGACGGCGCGTCCTCGCTCACGTCGTTGGGCAGCACGTCGGCGCGGATCGGCGCGCCGCCCGGCGGCGCCAGGATCAGCAGCCGTTCGATGACGTTGCGCAGCTGGCGCACGTTGCCCGGCCAGTCGTGGCCCTGCAGGGCGGCCTGCGTGTCCTCGCCGATCGGGCGCGCCGGCAGGCCGGTGGCGTCGGCAACGCGCTTCAGCAGGTCGAGCGCCAGTTCGGGAATGTCCTCGCGGCGCTCGCTGAGCGGCGGCACGCGCAAGCCGACGACGTTCAGGCGGTGGAACAGGTCCTCGCGGAACCGACCGCCAGCGATCTCTTCCTGGAGTTCGCGTGCCGTCGTCGCCAGGACGCGGACGTCGATCTCGACCTTGGTCTTGCCGCCGTCGCGCGCGTAGGACTGTTCCTGTAGCACACGCGCCAGCTTACCCTGCAGCGCCAGCGGCAGGTCGGCCACTTCCTTGAGCACCAGCGTGCCGCCATGTGCCATTTCAAAAGCACCCGACACGCGCAGTGCATCGGCATCGGTGTCGCCATCGGTGCCGAATAGTTCGATCTCCAGCCGCTCGGCCGGCAGGGTCGAGCAGTTGACGACGACGAACGGTCCGTCGGCGCGCTTCGAGCCCTGGTGAATCAGCCGCGCCACCGTCTCCTTGCCCGAGCCGGAGGCGCCGGTGATGAGGACACGGCTGCCGGTCGGTGCCACCTTCTCGATCTGCGCGCGCACGTTGCCCGCGTCGCTGGAGGAGCCCACGAAAGTCACCTCGCCGCCGGCGCGCCGGCGCAGTGCCACGTTCTCCCGTTTCAGCTTGTCGGCCTCGATGGCGCGGTCGACCACCAGGAGCAGGCGATCGGCCTTGAACGGCTTCTCGACGAAATCGTAGGCGCCGCTCTTGATCGCTGACACGGCGGTATCGATCGTGCCGTGACCGCTGATCATGACGACGGGGATCGGCGGATCCTCGCGGCGGATGACTTCCAGGATTTTCAGACCGTCGAGCTCGCTGCCCTGCAGCCAGACATCGAGAATGACCAGCGCCGGGCGGCGTTGCCGCACGGCGTCGATGGCTTCGGTGCTGTTGTGCGCTCGGCGCGCGGTGTGACCCTCGTCCTCGAGGATGCCGGCGATCAGCGTGCAGATATCGCGTTCGTCATCGACGATCAGAATATCGTGGGCCATGTCACTTCAAGCAGCCCGCATGGATCGGCGGGTCATTGTGCGGCTGTCGCATGCGGTCGAGCCGACGCGATTTCCTTCGCGTCCCGCCGGAATACCAGACTGATGCGTGCGCCGCCACCCTCACGATCCTGCAGCGACAGGAACCCGCCATGGTCTTCCATGATCTTCTTCACGATCGCGAGGCCGAGGCCGGTGCCCTTGCTGCGGGTCGTCATATAGGGTTCGGTCAGGCGTTCGCGCCCCTCCTTCGGCAGTCCCCGGCCATTGTCCTCGACGACGATCCGCACGCCGGCGCCGTCTTCGATCAGCGACAGGCTGATCTCGCCCTGTGGCAAAGGCGTGTCCGGCGTTACGTCCCTGCCCTCGATCGCCTCAGCCGAGTTCTTCAGGATGTTGGTCAGCACCTGCGAGACTTGGCGCCGGTCGCAGTTGAGCGTCACGGGATGGGCAGGCAGGTTCACCACGTAACGGATATCCGGGTTGCCGTTGCGTTGCAGGAACAAGGCCTGCTGGCACAGCTCCTTCGCATCCTCTTCCTTCACCGTCGGCCGTGGCATGCGAGCGAACGACGAGAACTCGTCGACCATGCGCCCAATGTCGCCGACCTGCCGGATGATCGTGTCGGTGCACATCGAGAAGGTCTCGGGGTCCTCCTTGATCTGCTTCAGGTAGCGGCGCTTCAGCCGCTCGGCGGAGAGCTGGATCGGCGTCAGCGGATTCTTGATCTCGTGGGCGATGCGGCGGGCGACGTCGCCCCAGGCCGCCATGCGCTGGGCCGACATGAGATCGGTGACGTCGTCGAAGGTGACGACGAAGCCGGCGCCCGTGGCGGCGCTGATGCGGACCAGCAGGATCTGCCGCGATCCGCGCTGCAGGATCTCGACCTGCCCCTGGGTCATTCGATCAGGGCGCTCGCCCGCCTGGGCGACCAGCGGTCCCAGTTCCGGCATCACCGCGATCAGCGGCCGTCCCAGCACACCGTCCTCCGGCAGCGCGAGGAGGTCGAGCGCCGACCGGTTGGAGCGCATCACGATGCCTTCCCCGTCGACGCTGAGCACGCCGGCGGAGACGCCCGCGAGGACCGCATCGGTGAGGCGGCGACGGGTGTCGAGCTCGGTATTGGCATGCACCAGTTCGCCGCGCTGCTGTTCGATCTGGCTGGCCATGCGGTTGAAGGAGCGCGCGAGCTGGCCCAGCTCGTCGTTGGGCGGCCCCTCCTCAACACGGGCGCTGAGATCGCCCCCGCGCACCCGCTCGGCCGCCAGCATCAGGCCGCCGATCGGCTCGGTCAGGCGCGTGGCGAACAGGATGGCGAGCCACACGGCGGCCAGCAGCATGAGGAAGGCGATCGCGCCGCAGACCACGAAGATGATGAGCTGGCTGCGCCGCAGCGCCGATTCGATCTGCGAGTAGAACGAGCCCGCAAACTCGATGCTCTTGATATAGTCGACGACCCTGAGGTCGACGGCATGGCCGGTCGCGAGGAACAGCGGCTCGCCAACGAAGAGTTGCATCACGAAGTAGGCGCCGGTCGGCGATTCGATCTGGACCGGCCGCGCCTGGTTCACCGCCTGCCAGAGGAACTGGGCGGGCGGCACGGGATTGGCCATGCCCGTCGCATCGGGCGCCTTGGCCTGGGCGATCACGCCCTTGTCGGCGTCGAGGACGGTGGCTTCGATGATCGGTCGTCCCTCGATCAGGCGCTCCAGCATGGCCTTCGTCGCCGCCGGATCGCGCACGCCGTCGACGCCTGCGTTCTGCAGCGGTGCGGAGATCGCCTCGATGTCGTTCAGGATCTCCTGCTCGCGGGCGCGCCGCACCGGTTCGCCGATGGCGCGCGCCGCCTCGTAGGAAGCCTGCGACGGCTTCACGACGAAGTCGGTGAAGCTGATCACCAGCATCGACAGGATGATGGTGACGATGACGGTCGGCGTGATGGTGAAGATGCTGCAGACCAGCACCAGCCGCATATGCAGACGCGACCCCGCCGCGCCGCGCCGGCGGTCGAGCCAGAGCTGGGTCAGGCGGACGGCCACCACAGAGACCAGGGCGATCGCGATGATCAGGTCGGCCACGAGCAGGCCGGTCATCCAGCCCCGCGTACCGAACGACTCCGGCACGAAGCCGGCAAGCCACGCATAGGTTGCGCCGCCGGCGGCCATGGCGAGGATGGCCAACGAGACGGCGGCGACACGGCCACTGAGGCTGCGGAGCACCGCGCTCATCTTGTCGCCCAAGCGTGAAACGCCCAGCGCAGTTGCCACTGAATCACCCGCCTCGGCGAACCTGCGGCGTGCGAACCACGGGGACGTCGAGGTCCTTTATCTTCTTGCGCAACGTGTTGCGATTGAGCCCCAGGAGACGGGCCGCGCGCAACTGATTCCCTCGGGTAGCCCCCAAGGCCAGCGCGAGCAAGGGGCGCTCGACCTCGGAAATGACACGATCGTACATGCCGTCCGGCGGCAGGCGGTCGCCATGGGCGTTGAACATCGCCTGGAGATGACGGTCGACGGCATCCGCCAGCGAGACATCGTCGGGTGAGTCCGACGATTCCGGCGCCGGCTCCATCGCCGACACGGCGTCGGCCAGCTCGGCCTCGATCGTCTCCACGCCGATGATCTCCTCGGAGTAGAGCGCAGACAGGCGGCGCACGAGATTCACGAGTTCGCGCACATTGCCCGGCCAGCGATGCTGTTTCAGCCGCGCCATCGCCTCGGGCGACAGGACCTTGGTCGGCAGCCCGTCCGCCGTGGCGGCCTGCAGATAATGGTTGGCGAGTTCGGGAATGTCGTCCAGACGCTCGCGCAGCGGCGGCAGGCGGATGGGAACGACGTTGAGGCGGTAGAACAGATCCTCGCGGAACAGGCCCTGCTGGATCAGCCGGCGCAGGTCGCGATGGGTCGCCGCCACGATGCGGACGTTGGCCTTGATCGGCGTGCGGCCACCGACCGTCATGTACTCGCCTTCCTGCAGCACGCGCAGCAGGCGGGTCTGCGCCTCGGGCGGCATGTCGCCGATCTCGTCGAGGAACAGCGTGCCGCCGGCCGCCTGCTCGAACTTGCCGGCCGACCGCTGCACCGCGCCGGTGAAGGCGCCGCGCTCGTGGCCGAACAGCTCGCTCTCGATCAGCTCGCGGGGGATCGCCGCCATGTTGAGGGCGATGAACGGACCCTTTCGGCGCTTGCCGTAATCGTGCAGCGCGCGCGCCACCAGCTCCTTGCCGGCGCCCGACTCGCCGGTGACCATGACCGTGAGGTCGGTCGCCATCAGGCGGGCCAGCGCGCGGTAGATTTCCTGCATCGCCGGCGAGCGGCCGATCAGGGGCAGGCGCTCGCCCTCTTCCCGCGGCTGCACCGTGCGCGGCATCGAAGCGGCCGGTGCCGACAACGCGCGGTTCACCACCGAGATCAGCTCATTGAGGTCGAACGGCTTGGGCAGGTACTCGAACGCACCGCGCTCGGTCGCCCGCACCGCCGTCAGCAGGGTCGACTGTGCGCTCATGACGATGATGCGCAGGTCCGGGCGCAGCTTGCGGATGCGCGGCACCAGGTCGAGACCGTTCTCGTCAGGCATCACCACGTCGGTGATGACGAGCTGCCCCTCGCCTTCCTGGATCCATTGCCAGAGCGTTGAGGCGGTCCCGGTGCTGCGGACCGTATGGCCCTGCCGGCCGAGGGCCTGATGCAGGACGGTGCGAATGGCGCGGTCGTCGTCGGCGACGAGAATGGTGGTGCCTTCGCTCATGGCGTGGCCTGCGGGAACTGGAGCGGCAACATGACCCTGAATGATGTGCGACCGGGCTCGCTATCGAATTCGATGGCGCCGCCATGGTCGTTGATGATCTTGGCGACCAAAGCAAGACCCAGGCCGGTTCCGGTGGGCTTGTTGGTCACGAATGCGTCAAACAGGTGACTGCGGATCTCGTCCGACACGCCGCGGCCATTGTCGCGAACGGACACGACCAGCGGCAGATTCACCCTCGTCTGCTGTCCGGGCACGGCCAGCCGCAGCCCGTGGCGATAGGCAGTCGACAATTCGATCTCGCGATCGACGTCGCCTGGCGCCTCGCAGGCGTTCTTGACGAGGTTCAGGAACACCTGGATGAGCTGGTCGCGGTCGCCGTGCACGTCCGGCAGCGACGGATCGTATGTCTCGATGAAGCGCACGCCTTTGCCGAAGCCGTTCTGCGACAGGCGGCGCACATGGTTCAGGACCTGATGGATGTTGATCGGCCCACGCTCGATCGGGCGGCCGTCGGCGAAGGCCTCCATACGGTCGACCAGGGCGACGATGCGGTCCGTCTCCTCGCAGATCAGCTCGGTCAGTTCGCGATCTGAATCCGGCACCGACTGTTCGAGGAGCTGGGCGGCCCCGCGGATGCCGGACAGCGGGTTCTTGACCTCGTGCGCCAGCATGGCAGCCAGCGCGCTCACCGAGCGGGCGGCGCTGCGGTGTGACAGCTGGCGGTCGATGCTGCGGGCGATCGTCTGCTCGACCAGCGAGATCGCCACCAGCCCTTCGCTGTCTACGACCGGCGACAGGCGGAGCGCGCAGAAGCGCGTACCGATGCGCGGCGACGCCAGCGTCACCCCGTTCTCGGCGACCGCGCCGCCGGTCACCATGACCTGCTCCAGAAGAGAGAAGAGCGGCGTGTCCTCGGGAATGAACTCACTCAGCGGATGACCGACCAGGCGGGCCCGGCCGACGCCGAAGAATTGTTCGGCCGAGAGGTTCGCGTAGTGCATGCCGCCGTTTGCATCGACGACGATGATCGCTTCCGAGAGAGAATCGAGAAGAGCCGTCGGAAACTGATCGCTCATGCCGTTCCGTTTGAGAGGGCGCAGGGACATCAGGCTGCCTGCCGCTCCGCGGCCGGCAGGAAAAACGAAGCGAGCATGCTCCGCACCTTGCCGGCGTCGGTCTCGCGGTTGAGCGCCGCCCTGAAATCGGCCGAGGCCGGCAGCCCCTTGGAGTACCAGCCGAGATGCTTGCGAGCCATGCGTACCCCGGTTTCGAGACCGTAATGTTCCAGCATCGCTTCGAAATGCGTCCGCACCGCCGCGTACTGCTCGGCGATCGAGGGATCGCGCAGACGCTCGCCGGTCCGCAGGTAGTGGATCGCCTGGTTGGGGAACCACGGGCGGCCATAGGCGCCGCGGCCGATCATGATCCCGTCGGCGCCCGACTGTTCAAGCGCCTGGTCGACATCGTCGAGCGTGTTGATGTCGCCGTTCACGATCACCGGCAGCTTCGTGGCCTCCTTCACGGTGCGAATGAAGGCCCAATCGGCATGGCCCTCGTAGAAGTCGCAACGCGTACGGCCGTGCACGGTCAGCATCCTGATGCCGCACGCCTCGGCAATGCGCGCGAGGTTCGGGGCATTGCGGTTGGTCGAGTCCCAGCCGGTCCGCATCTTGAGCGTGACCGGCAGCTTCACGGCCTTCACTGTCGCCTCGAGGATCTTCGCGGCATGGACCTCGTCGCGCATCAGCGAGGAACCGGCATGGCCGTTCACGACCTTCTTCACCGGGCAGCCGAAATTGATGTCGATGATCGCGGCACCACGATCCTCGTTGAGCTTCGCGGCCTCGGCCATGACCTCGGGCTCGCAGCCTGCGAGTTGCACCGACATCGGAAACTCTTCCGGCGTGGTCTTGGCCATCATCAGCGTCTTGCGGTTCTCGCGGACCATCGCGGCGGACGCGATCATTTCCGAAACGACGAGCCCTGCCCCACGCCGCTTCACCATTTGGCGGAAGGGCATGTCGCTGACACCTGACAGCGGGGCCAGGATGACGGGGTCCTCGATGCGAACGGGGCCGATGTCTATTGGGGCAAGGCGGTGTGCGTTTTGCATTCTTTGTTCAGTTTGTAGGCATCTTGTGCAGTGCACAATAATTAAGCGAGCAATAGCCTGTGCCGCCAAACTGCGCAAGGGTCGGAAGTGCGCATTCCCTGATGCCAGTGTTATTTAGGGGCCGTGACCCATTGTACAGCCCTCGTCGTCGCGGCCGGCCGCGGCAGCCGCTTCGGCGGTCCACTGCCCAAGCAATATGCGCTTTTGCGCGGCCAGCCTTTGCTGCGCCGGACAATCGCTGCCCTCAAGGCCGCACCCGGTATCGACCGGATTCTGGTCGTGATCAGTGCGGAAGATGACGCCCACTACACAGCGGCGACGGCAGGATTGGGGCTGCCCGCGCCCGTGCTTGGAGGCGCCAGCCGGCAGCAATCCGTGCTGAAGGGCCTCGAAGCGCTGGCCGATACAGCGCCGGAATTCGTCGCCATCCACGACGCCGCGCGCCCCTTCGTGCGGCGTGACGATATCGAGGCCTGCCTCGCCGCCGCCTCGGCGGAAGGAATCGACGGCGCGATTCTGGGCATGCCTCTCGCCGATACGCTGAAGCGTGTGGGCGACGGCCAGGCGATCACCGAGACCGTGCCGCGGCGCAACCTGTGGCGCGCGCAGACGCCTCAGGTCTTCCGCTTCGCCCCGCTTCTGGCGGCGCATCGCGCGGCCGCTTCTCTCGGCGCCGACGAAGCGACGGCGCTGACCGACGATGCCGCCGTCGCCGAGCGCGTCGGGCTGAAGCTTGTCATGGTGGCGGGCAGCGGAGATAACCGGAAGATCACCACGACCGCCGACCTCATCTCCGATCACATGGAAACGCGCACCGCCCTCGGCTTCGATGTGCACGGCTTCACGCCCGGCAATGCCGTGATGCTGGGTGGTGTTGCCATCCCGCACACCCACGCGCTCGCCGGTCACTCCGACGCCGATGTGGCGCTGCATGCGCTGACCGATGCCGTGCTGGGAACGATCGGCGCCGGCGACATCGGCAAGCACTTCCCGCCCTCCGACCCGCAATGGCGCGGCGCCTCCTCCGACCGCTTCCTGCGTCACGCCGTCGACCTCGTGAGCGCGCGCGGTGGCCGCATCGTTCACCTCGATGTCACGATCGTCTGCGAAGCCCCCAAGGTCGGCCCGCATCGAGAGGCGATGGTGAAGAGCATCGCCGCCATCGCGGGCGTTGCGGCCGAACGTGTGAGCGTCAAGGCGACGACGACCGAGGGATTGGGCTTCACCGGCCGGCGCGAAGGCATCGCGGCCCAGGCCATCGCAACCGTTGAACTGCCAGGGAGCTGAGCGGCACATGTTCGATCACGAAATGCGGGAAGCCGCGGAGCACGTCCTGTTCGCCTGCCGCAAGCGCGGCTTCAAGGTCGTCACGGCCGAGTCCTGCACCGGCGGCCTGATCGCCGCCGCCCTCACCGCCATCGCCGGCTCGTCCGATGTCGTCGATCGCGGCTTCGTCACCTATTCCAACGAAGCCAAGCGCGAGATGCTGGACGTGCCGTGGGATGCGATCGTGAGCCATGGCGCGGTGAGCGAGCCGGTGGCGCGCGCGATGGCCACGGGCGCCCTCGCCCGCTCCGGCGCACAGCTCTCGGTGTCGGTTACGGGCGTCGCCGGTCCCGGCGGCGGGTCGGCCGAGAAGCCCGTCGGCCTCGTCCATTTCGGCGCCGCCCGCTCGGGCTTCGAACCGGTGACCGAACATCACGTCTTCCCTGGCGACCGCGACGGTATCCGCCGCCTCACGGTCATCACGGCGCTCGCCATGTTGGCGAAGCTGGCGGAGCGATAGTCGCAGGCTTGTCATCCTGAGCGCAGCGAAGGATCTCGCGCGGCCCAAGTCGGACGTTGATCGTTTCGTGAGGTCCTTCGCTTCGCTCAGGACGACAATTTGGCGCCGGCCGATTTCGGGGGGGCACCATAAAGCTGCGCCGCCCTCGCCTCGAACGCCGAGACCATGCGGCGGACGGCCTCGGCGAACAGGAGCTGCACGGTCTTCTGCAGCAGGATGGAGCGGAAATCGAATTCGAGTTCGAAGTCGATCTGCGTGCCCTCGGGATGAGGCTTGAACAGCCAGCGGCTTTTCAGCAGCCGGAACGGACCTTCGGTGCCGGTCGTGACGATGCGCATCCCTTCGGGATCGTCGGGCGACAGCTCGACGCGCGAGACGAACTTTTCGTGGAAAGGGCCGAAGCCGATCGCCAGTTCGGCGATCTCGACGTTGGGCTCTTCGCGCCGGCGAATGCGCCCGGCGAAGCACCAGGGCAAGAACTCCGGGTAGCGCGGTACGTCGGCCACCAGGTCGAACAACTGTCGCGGCTGAAACGGAACGACTCGCCGTTCCTGATGACGGGTAGCCAAGAAACCGTCAGCCCTTGAGCTGCTCTAGCTGGGCCACGCGCGCGGCCTTGAGGCGCGCGAAATCGTCGCCGGCGTGATAGCTCGAGCGCGTCAGCGGCGAGGACGAGACCATCAGGAAGCCCTTGGCCCGCGCCATCTGGGCGAGCTCGGAGAATTCGGCAGGCGTCCAGAAACGGTCGAGCGCGGCGTGCTTGGGCGTCGGCTGCAGGTACTGCCCAATCGTCAGGAAGTCGACGTCGGCGGCGCGCAGATCGTCCATCACCTGCAGGATTTCCTCGCGCGTCTCGCCCAGCCCGACCATCAGGCCGGACTTGGTGAACATCGCCGGATCGATTTCCTTCACGCGCGAGAGCAGGCGCAACGAGGTGAAGTAGCGCGCGCCCGGACGGATCGTCGGGTAGAGCCGCGGCACGGTCTCGAGATTGTGGTTGAAGACGTCGGGCCGCGACGCGACCACCGTCTCAATGGCGCCCGGCTTGCGCATGAAGTCGGGCGTCAGGATCTCGACCGTGGTCGTGGGCGCCGACTTGTGCAGCGCGGTGATCACCTCGGCGAAGTGCCCTGCCCCGCCATCGGCGAGGTCGTCGCGATCGACGGATGTGACCACGACATGGCCGAGGCCGAGCTTGCCGACGGCTTCGGCGATGTTGGCCGGCTCGTGAGGGTTCAGCGCGCCGGGCTTGCCGGTGGCCACGTTGCAGAAGGCGCAGGCCCGGGTGCAGGTCTCGCCCATGATCATGAAGGTCGCGTGTTTCTGCTTCCAGCACTCGCCGATGTTCGGGCAGGCCGCTTCCTCGCACACCGTCGTGAGCTTCAGCTCGCGCATCAGCCGCTTGGTCTCGGCATATTCCGGCGAGTTGGGTGCACGCACCCTGATCCAATCCGGCTTGCGCTGGATGGGGTTGTCGGGGCGATGGGCCTTTTCCGGGTGGCGCTCCGCCCGGCTCAGGGAAAGCTTGTCGAGGGTTCCGTCCATGATCGCCTAGATATGGAGCGTCCGGCCGTACGCCGCCAGTACGGACTCGTGCATCATCTCCGACAGGGTGGGATGCGGAAACACCGTGGCCATCAGTTCGGCCTCGGTCGTCTCCAGCGTCTTGGCGATGCTGTAGCCCTGGATCAGCTCGGTGACCTCGGCGCCGATCATGTGGGCGCCCAGGAGCTCGCCGGTCTTGGCGTCGAAGATCGTCTTGATGAAACCCTCTGGCTCGCCAAGGGCAATCGCCTTGCCATTACCGATGAAGGGGAATTTTCCGACCTTGAGCTCCAGCCCCTTGGCCTTGGCCGCCGCCTCGGTGAGGCCGATGCTCGCGACCTGCGGCTGGCAGTAGGTGCAGCCCGGGATGTTCTCGGTCTTCATCGGGTGCACGCCCTTCACGCCGGCGATCTTCTCGACCACCAGCACGCCCTCGTGCATCGCCTTGTGGGCGAGCCAGGGCGGGCCGGCGACGTCGCCGATCGCATAGACGTTGGGCTCGCCGGTGAAGCCCCACGGGTCGATCACGATGTGGGTCTTCTCGACCTTCACCTTGGTGCCTTCGAGGCCGATATTCTCGACGTTGCCGACGATGCCGACGGCGCTGATGACGCGGTCGACCGTGATCTCCTGCGCCTTGCCACCGACGGTGATGGTGGCGGTGACGTTATTGGCGCCCTTCTTCAGGTTCGACACGGTGGCGCTGGTCAGGATCTTCATGCCCTGCTTCTCGAACGCCTTCTTGGCGAAGGCGGAGACCTCGGCATCCTCGACCGGCAGCACGCGGTCCATCACCTCGGCCACCGTCACCTCGGCGCCCATGGTGCGGTAGAAGCTCGCGAACTCGATGCCAATCGCGCCCGAGCCGATGACCAGCAGCGACTTCGGGAATTCCGGCGGCACCATCGCTTCCTTGTAGCTCCACACCAGCTTGCCGTCGGCCTCGAGGCCGGGAAGCTGGCGGGCGCGGGCGCCGGTGGCGAGGATCACGTCCTTGGCCGTCAGGGTGACGTTGCTCTTGTCCTTCAGCGCGACGGCGACCTTGCGTCTGGCGCCGTCGGTGCCGGCGAGCTTCGCCGTGCCGTCGAACACCGTGATCTTGTTCTTTTTCATCAGCATCGAGACGCCGTTGCTGAGCTGGCTCGCGACCTTGCGCGAGCGCTCGACGATTTTCTTCGGGTCGAACGACACGTCCTTGACCGTGAGCCCATAGGCCTCGGCATGCTTGATGAGGCCGTAGACCTCCGAGGTGCGCAGCAGCGCCTTGGTCGGGATGCAGCCCCAGTTGAGGCAGATGCCGCCCATGTGTTCGCGCTCGACCACGGCGGTCTTGAGCCCGAGCTGCGCGGCGCGGATCGCGGCGACATAGCCGCCCGGCCCGCCGCCCACGACGATGAGATCGAAACTGGTTTCGGCCATGACGTGCTCCTAGGCCAGCATCGCGGCGGGTTGCTCGATATACGCCTTGAGCGTCTGCAGGAACTGCGCGCCCAGGGCGCCGTCCACTACGCGGTGATCGACGGCCAGCGTGCAGCTCATGATGTTGCGGATGACCATCTCGCCCTTGCGGACGACGACCCGCTCCTCGCCCGCGCCGACGGCCAGGATCATGGCCTGCGGCGTGTTGATGATGGCGCCGAAGTCGCGGATGCCGAACATGCCGAGGTTCGAGATGGTGAAGCCGCCGCCCTGGAACTCCTCGAGCTTCAGCTTGCCGCTCTTGGCGCGGCTGGCGAGGTCCTTCATCTCGATCGAGATCTGCGCCAGGCCCTTCATGTCGGCGTTGCGCACGATCGGCGTGATGAGGCCGCGATCGGTGGCGACGGCGACGGAGATGTCGACCGCGCCGTACTGGATCATCTCCTCCTCGGTCCACGAGGCGTTGCACTCGGGATGGTCGCGCAGCGCCTTGGCACAGGCCTTGATCACCATGTCGTTGACCGAGACCTTGGTGCCCTTCTTCTCGACCACGGCGTTGATTGCGGTGCGCGCCGTCAGCAGCGCGTCGATCTCGAAGTCGACCGTCAGGTAGAAGTGCGGGACGGTTTGCTTGGACTCGAGCATGCGCCGGGCGATGACCTTGCGGATGCTGGTGTGCGGCACGCGGCTGTCGCCGGGCGCCACGAAGACCGGCTGGCCGCCGGCGGGCGGCGCCGGAGCCTTGGCCGCGGCCTTTGGCGCCGGAGCCGCCGCGGGCGCTGCACCGGGCTTGGCATTCTCGACGTCGGCCTTGACGATGCGGCCGTTCGGGCCCGAGCCCTTGATCCCGGCGAGATCGATCCCCTTCTCCGCCGCGATACGCCTGGCCAGCGGCGAGGCGAAAAGGCGGGTGCCGCCGGACGAAGCCGCAGGCGCTGCCGGCCTGGGTGCCGGTGCGGGCGCCGCCGCAGCCGGCTTCTCCGCGGGCTTGTCCGCTGGCTTCTCCTCTGCCTTGGGAGCCGGCTTTTCAGGGGCAGGCGCTGCGGATTTGGCGATTTCCTTTTCGCCCTCTTCGAGCAGCACGGCGATAACGGCGTTGACCTTCACCCCCTCGGTGCCCTCCTCGACGAGGATCTGGCCGATCTTGCCCTCGTCGACGGCCTCGACTTCCATCGTGGCCTTGTCGGTCTCGATCTCGCAGACGACCTGGCCGGACTTGACCGTGTCACCGACCTTGACGTGCCACTTGGCGAGCTTGCCCTCCGTCATGGTGGGCGAGAGCGCGGGCATCAGGATGTTGATGGACATGCCGTCTCTCCCGCCTCAGCGATTGCAGACCGCGCGAGCGGCCTCGACGATGTGAGAGGATTGCGGCAGCGCCATCTTCTCGAGGTTGGCCGCATAGGGCAGCGGGACGTCGAGACCGGCGACGCGCTTCACCGGCGCATCGAGGTAATCGAAGGCGTGCTCCATCATCAGCGCCGAGAGTTCGGAGCCGATGCCCGCGAACGGCCAGCCCTCCTCGCAGGAGACGAGCCGGTTGGTCTTCTTCACCGACTCGACGATCGTCTCGGTGTCGAACGGGCGCAGCGAGCGCAGGTTGATGACCTCGGCGTCGATGCCAAGCTTGGCCAGTTCCTCGGCCGCCTGCAGCGCCTTGCCGACCATGATCGAGAAGGCGACGATCGTGACGTCCTTGCCGGCGCGCTCGATCTTCGCCTTGCCGATCGGCAGCACGAAGTCGGGATCCTCCGGCACGTCGAACGACTGGCCGTAGAGGATCTCATTCTCGAGGAAGATCACCGGGTTGGGATCGCGGATCGCGGCACGCAGCAGGCCCTTGGCGTCGGCGGCACTCCAGGGTGCCAGCACGCGCAGGCCCGGCACATGGGCATACCAGCTCGCATAGCACTGCGAATGCTGGGCGGCGACGCGCGAGGCCGCGCCGTTGGGACCCCGGAACACGATCGGGCAGGTCATCTGGCCGCCCGACATGTAGTGCGTCTTGGCCGCCGAGTTGATGATCTGGTCGATCGCCTGCATGGCGAAGTTGAAGGTCATGAACTCGACGATCGGCTTCAGCCCGCCGAACGCCGCGCCGACGCCGAGGCCGGCGAAACCGTGCTCGGTGATCGGCGTGTCGATGACGCGCTTGTCGCCGAACTCCTCCAGCAAGCCCTGGCTGATCTTGTAGGCGCCCTGGTACTGGGCGACTTCCTCGCCCATCAGGAAGACGGACTTGTCGGCGC
Organism: Reyranella sp.; assembly: GCF_965279625.1. Classification (GTDB taxonomy): domain Bacteria; phylum Pseudomonadota; class Alphaproteobacteria; order Reyranellales; family Reyranellaceae; genus Reyranella. The sequence continues at coordinate 520,572 of NZ_OZ257251.1, read as the reverse complement.
GCATCTCGGCGGCCATCGCCTCGCGCAGGGCCTCGCGCACCGTGATGTGCTGCGTCCCGCCCTTCCATTCCGGCTCGGGCGCCGGCGCAACGACGGCAGGTGCTGCGGGCGGTGTATCGGCCTTCGGCTTCTCCTCGGACCTGGCTTCAGCCTTGGGTGCTTCTTCCTTCGGCGCTTCAGCCTTGGCGGCGGGCGCCGGCGTCTCGACGTCGGCGGCACTCTCGCCCTCGCCGGCCAGGACGCAGATCGGCGTGTTCACCGCCACGCCCTCGGTCCCCTCCTCGATGAGGATCTTGGCGACCGTGCCTTCGTCGACCGCCTCGACTTCCATGGTCGCCTTGTCGGTCTCGATCTCGCAGAGCACCTGGCCGGACTTCACGGCATCGCCAACCTTGACGTGCCACTTCGCAAGCTTGCCCTCGGTCATGGTGGGAGACAGGGCAGGCATCAGAACCTGAATGCTCATTTGATCAGGCCTCAACCAGAATGTCGGTCCACAGCTCCGACGGATCGGGCTCGGGACTGTGCTGCGAGAATTCGGCGGCGTCGTTCACGATCTTGCGGATCTCCGCGTCGACCGCCTTGAGCGCGGCCTCGTCGACGATCTTGGCGTCGAGCAGGCGCTTGCGGATATGCTCGATCGGGTCGCGCTCGTTGCGGAACTTGTCGACCTCTTCCTTGGTCCGGTACTTGGCCGGATCGCTCATCGAGTGGCCGCGATAGCGATAGGTCTGCATCTCGAGGATGTACGGACCCTGCCCGCTGCGCGCGTGTTCGATGGCCTTCTCGCCCGCCGCCCGCACCGCCAGCACGTCCATGCCGTCGACCCGCTCGCCCGGGATGCCGAAGGCCTCGCCGTGGCGGTAGAGCTCGGTCGTGGCCGAGGCGCGCTCGACCGACGTGCCCATGCCGTAGCGGTTGTTCTCGATGATGTAGACCACCGGGAGCTTCCAGAGGGCCGCCATGTTCATGGCCTCGTAGACCTGGCCCTGGTTGGCGCTGCCGTCGCCGAAGTAGGTCAGCGAGACGTTCTTGTCGCCGTTGTACTTGTGTGCGAAGGCGAGGCCCGTGCCGATCGGCACCTGGGCGCCGACGATGCCGTGGCCGCCGTAAAAGCTCTTCTCGCGGCTGAACATGTGCATCGAGCCGCCCTTGCCCTTGGAGTAGCCGCCGCTGCGTCCCGTCAGCTCGGCCATCACACCCTTGGGGTCCATGCCGCAGGCCAGCATGTGGCCATGGTCGCGGTAGGAGGTGATGACGGCGTCCTTGTCGCGGACATTGGCCTGCATCCCGACCACGACCGCTTCCTGGCCGATGTAGAGGTGGCAGAAGCCGCCGATCAGGCCCATGCCGTAGAGCTGGCCCGCCCGCTCCTCGAAGCGGCGGATCAGGAGCATGTCGCGGTAATGCGCCTTGAGCTCGTCGGGACTGACGCTGTTGTCGCCCGGAGTCGCAGGCGACTTCGCCTTGGCGGGAGAAGGATCGTCTTTCGGCTTCGTGGCCGGCTTCGCCATGGCAGTCCCCTCTTGAACGCGCTTCGGCTTATAGCATCGCTCAGGGCGATGTGTTTGATCTAGCAGGAAAAAACAGACTCGCGCCGGGTGCGCCGCAGCAATTGAGCGATTGTTTGCCTACGACGGATCGCGCCGGACAGTTTCTTTCAGATGACCGCGGGGCGAACGCTGAACGAGGCGTCATCGTCGCGTGACGTGACCGTCAGCGCGTCGGCATGAAGACGATGATGTCGTCCTTGCGCGCGAAATTCAGGAGCACGCGCGCCCGCTCGTCGAGCATGTCGGGTTCGAGGCTCTGGTTGCGCAGGGCCGCGACACGCCTCTCCCAGATCTTCCGGGTGGTCTCCGCTTCGGCGAGGTTCTGTTCGGCGATCAGGACTTCGCGCTGCAGATGCGCCATGGCCAAGAGTCCGCGATCACCATTCACCAGGTGGTATCCGAAGTATCCGAATACCGTGGCGAAGATGACGGGAGCCAAAATCTGACGCGGTCTCAACAACATATGCTGCGTTCCTGCAGGGATATGGCAACATATTGTGGCCTTCCGTCAAGAATTTTCAATTCGCGCGGCGAGATCCCGGCCACTCCGCCCCCAAGGACCGTCCAGGGTGCGACATTCATTTCGACTGTTTCGGTTATTTCGTTTATTTCGTTTGCGGCCCCCGCTGGTCAGGCTTCAACGCCCACCACAGCCCCGCCAGGACACAGCCGAGCCCCAGCAGAGCGGCCACGGGCAAGGGCTCGCCCAGCAGCGCCGTGCCGCCCAGCGCCGCGGTTACCGGACCGAGGCCGAGGAACAGCGTCACCAGGCTCGGCGGTGCGTTGCCGAGCGCATAGACCCAGAGGAAGAAGCCGACGCCGCTCGACACGCCGATGAAGGCGATGGCCGCGATCTCGCCCGCGGTGAACGAGGGCCAAGCGGCGAAGAAGCCTTCCGTGGCGGCCATGCCGGCGAGCGCGAGCACGGCCACGAACATGGCGAAGGCGGTCACGTGCAGCGCCGAGCTGCGCGCCACATAGGGCGCATAGAAGATCGAGCAGAGCGCGCCGCAGAGGGCGGCACCGAGCGCCGACAGCGTCCCCAGCCAGACCGATCCGTGCTCCGGCTGCGCCGTCATCGCGGCCCCTCCGAGCGCGATCGCCACGCCCGCGAAAGTGAGCAGCGAGCCGCCGACTTTCGCCATCGTCAACCGTTCCCGGCCGAGCAGTGCCGACAGGATCATGGTCATGAGTGGAAAGGTCGAGAACAGCAGCGAGGCCCGCGCCGCCGGGATGTGCAGCAGGGAATAATTCAGCAGCACGATCAGCGCTGCAAATTGTCCGATGCCCAGCAGGCCGATCGGCAGGAGGTCGCGGCCGGCGATGCGCCGCCACGGCCGTAACCACAGCGCCGGCACCAGGCAGATCAGCCCGACGAGATAGCGCAGGAAGCCGAGCGAGCCCGGCCCCGCTGCATCGACGACGTAGCGCGTCGCCACCATGGCGGCGCCGACCTGGATGCCGGTCCCGGCCGCGGCCCAGAGCGGGCCGGGCCGCTTCACAGGTCGAGGTTCCAGAACTGCCCGACCAGCTTCTTGCCGAAACTGTCGTGCTTCTCTTCCTTGATGAGCCGGAAGCCGGCGGCGATGTAGATCTTGCGCGCCGAGACCAGAATGTCGTTGGTCCACAGCATCAGCTTCCGGTAGCCCTTGGCCCGTGCATCCTCGATGCAGGCCGAGACCAGGCTCTGGCCGATGCCCAGCCCGCGCGCCGTCGGCTCGACATAGAGCATGCGGAGCTGGCCCGTGGCCTTGCCGGCCCGCACCAGGAAGACCGATCCCACGATCTCGCCGTTGCGCTCGGCGATCCAGCAATTGTCGGACGTCGGGTCGAACTTGCGGATGAACTTCGCGGAAATTTCCGCGAGCATCGCCTCGAAGCTGCCGTCCCAGCCATGCTCGTCGGCATAGAGCTGGGTCTGGCGGCGGATGATCCAGCCCATGTCGCCGGGCTGATGCGGCCGCAGGGTGAAGGGCGTGCGCTTCTCCGGCGGCTCGTCGAGCAGTCTCTCGACCGTCTCCAGGGCCTTGACCAGCCTGTCCTGCCGCGCGACCGGCAGTTCGGCCAGCAGCCCGGCAATGTCCTGCCGCGACTGCTCGTTCATCGCGGCCCAGAGCTGCTGGCCCTTGGCGGTGAGCGCGAGCTGCGTCTCGCGCTTGTCCTGCTGGCTGCGCGTCCGGGCGAGACAGCCCCTCTTCTCCAGCCCCTTCAACAGGCGGCTGACATAACCCGGGTCGAGACCGAGATCGCGGCACAGTTCCTGCGCCGTCGGCCGGTCGCGATTGGCGATTTCGTAGACCAGTCGGCCCTCCGGCAGCGTGAAGGGGCTGTGCAGCAGCGTCTCCTCGAGCACGCCGATGCGGCGGGTATAGAAACGCGAGAAACGACGAACCGCCTCGATGCGGGATGCGAGCGACGACGCTGCCATGGCAACCTCCGAGATGGTTGCTATCGTCAATTACTTATTTGCCTTCGTCAACTAGATGCAGCACCCATCGGCACCACCCTCATACCTCCCCGTCGTCTCGACCGGAGCGCCTAAGGCGCGGAGCGGAGAGACCTTCTCTCTACCACTTGCCGCCTGATCGTTGAGCGAAGGTCTCTCCGCTACGCCTCGCTCCGCGAGGCTCCGGTCGAGACGACGGAAATACGAAACGTCGGCATGAAAAAGGGCCGCCGCAGCGACCCTTGATCGTCTCGATCGGTCCCGGCTCAACCGCGCAGGATCGAGGTCCCGGCGTAGCGGGCCTGGGTGCCGAGCTGCTCCTCGATGCGCAGGAGCTGGTTGTACTTGGCCAGGCGATCGGAGCGCGACAGCGAGCCGGTCTTGATCTGGCCGCAGTTGGTGGCGACGGCGAGGTCGGCGATGGTCGCGTCCTCGGTCTCGCCCGAGCGGTGGGACATGACGGCGCCGTAGCTGGCGTTGCGCGCCATCGAGACCGCTTCCATCGTCTCGGTCAGCGTGCCGATCTGGTTGACCTTGACCAGGATCGCGTTGGCCAGCCCGTCCTTGATGCCCTGCTCCAGCCGCTTCGGGTTGGTGACGAAGAGGTCGTCGCCGACCAGCTGGATCTTCTTGCCGAGCTGGTCGGTGATGGCCTTCCAGCCCTTCATGTCGTCTTCGGCCATGCCGTCCTCGATCGACACGATCGGGTAGCGCTTCACGAGATCGGCGTAGTAGTCGACCATGCCGGCGGCATCGAACGACTTGCCCTCGCCCTCCATCTCGTACTTGCCCTTCTTGAAGAACTCGGTCGAGGCCGGATCGAGCGCCAGCATCACGTCCTCGCCGGGCTTGTAGCCGGCCTTCTCGATCGCCTTCATGACGAAGGACAGCGCCTCGTCGGCGGTGGCGAGGTTCGGGGCGAAGCCGCCCTCGTCGCCCACGTTGGTGTTGTGGCCGGCATCGTGGAGCTGGCCGCGCAGCGCGTGGAAGACCTCCGCGCCCATGCGCAGCGCCTCGGCGAAGCGGTCGGCCTTCACCGGCATGATCATGAATTCCTGGATGTCGATCGGATTGTCGGCATGGGCGCCGCCGTTGATGATGTTCATCAGCGGCACCGGCAGCACCGAGGCCTGGCTGCCGCCGACATAGCGGTAGAGCGGCAGGCCGCTGTCCATCGCCGCGGCCTTGGCGACGGCGAGCGAGGCGCCGAGGATCGCATTGGCGCCGAGGCGGCCCTTGTTCGGGGTGCCGTCGAGCTCGATCAGGGCGCGGTCGATCTTGATCTGCTCCAGCGCGTCGAGGCCGGACAGCAGGTCCATGATCTCGCCGTTGACGGCGGCGACCGCCTTCAGCACACCCTTGCCGCCATAGCGCTTCTTGTCGCCGTCGCGCAGCTCGACCGCCTCATGCGCGCCGGTCGAGGCGCCGGACGGGACGGCCGCGCGGCCGATCGCGCCGCTGTCGAGTTCGACTTCGACTTCGACGGTGGGATTGCCACGGCTGTCGAGGATTTCGCGGCCGCGGACTTCAGCTATGGCGCTCATGAGAAAAACTCCTGTTGGGCGCGGCCTGTCTAGCCCGCACCGACGGCGGGGAGCAAGTGACGCGATGGCGCGCGCTTTCTATACTTCCCGGCGAAAATTGCCGCCGCCTGGGAGAAAACAATGCCCGACCAGACCCATCAGCATCAGGCCACCGCCTCCGTCGAGGCGCGGACCGATGCCATCGAGGCCGCGTTTCACGAACGCGGTATGGAGCCCGCCAACTTCATCCGCGAGTTCAAGCATCTCGCCGAGGAGGAATGGGTGCCGGAGAACGGCGCCCGGGTGGTCGCCAAGGCGTGGACCGATCCGGCGTTCCGCGAGCGCCTGTTCGCCAACGGCCGCGACGCCGTCACCGAACTCGGCCTCTCGATGCCGCCGCACCACCGGCACCTGGTCGTGCTGGAGAACACGCCGAGCGTCCACAACGTGATCTGCTGCACGCTCTGCTCGTGCACCGCCTTCTCGATCATCGGCCTGCCGCCGGACTGGTACAAGGACCTGGAGTACCGCGCCCGCGTCGTGCGCCAGTCGCGCACCGTGCTGAAGGAGATGGGTCTCGACCTGCCGGCCGACATGGAGATCCGGGTCTGGGATACGACGGCCGACACGCGCTACATGGTGCTGCCGGTGCGCCCGGAGGGCACGGAGGGCTGGTCCGAAGAGAAGCTCGCCGGGCTGGTCACCAAGGATTCCATGATCGGCGTCTCGCGCCTCTAGAACCGGAGAGACATCATGGACGGCATGCACGATCTCGGCGGCAAGCAGGGCTTCGGCCCGGTCCGCTATTCGCTCCGCGCCCAGACCTTCCACGAGCCGTGGGAGAAGCGGGTCAACGCGCTCTATTCGCTGGCGGTGAAGCTCGGCATCTTCAACATGGACGAGTATCGCCACGCCATCGAGCGCATGGAGCCGCGGCACTATCTGTCGGCCAGCTACTACGAACGCTCGCTGACCAGCCTCGCCACGCTGTGCGTCGAGAAGGGCATCCTCACCCAGCAGGAGCTGGAACGGCGCGCCGAGGGCGCCTTCCCCCTCGCCTCGCCCAGCGCCCCCGGCCGCAGCAACGTGGTCACGCGCGAGACGCTGAAGGTCGGCGACAAGGTTACGGTCAAGACGGACTACGTCCCGGGCCATGTCCGCATGCCGGGCTACATCCGCGGCAAGAGCGGCGTGGTGGTCGGCGTGTCGCCGGCCTATCCGTTCCCCGACGCCCATGGCCACGGCATCGAGGCCGAGGACGAACCGACCTATGACGTCCGCTTCGACACCCGCGACCTATGGTCCGACTCCGCCGACCCGGCCTTCGTCCATGTCGGCGTCTTCGAGAGCTACCTGGAGCGCGCGAAGTAGACCGTTAGAGTTAAGATCCGTCGTCTCGACCGAAGCGCCCCCTCGGAAGCGCTCGGGGCAGGCTCTCCGCTACGCCTCGCTGTGCGAGGCTCCGGTCGAGACGACGGACTTTTTGGGCTCCGCCAGGATCACGACTCCAAGAGATCAGCGCCAGGCGCTCTTCAGCGCCTGGTCGGTCTTCCACTTCTCCACCGCCGCGACGTCGTCGCAGGTGAAGGCCTGCGGGTTCTTGCGCGGGCTCGCTTCGATCCAGGCGAAGACCAGGCACTGGCCATAGGTCTTGTCGCCCTGCTTCGTCTCGAACTTCACTTCCGTCGATGTGGCGGCCCCGGCCTTGGCGTCGCCGTAGTCGTCGATCACGGGCGTGATCTCGCCCACGCTGCGGCCGGCCGTCTTGTTGTCGGCGTACCATTTGGCGAAGGCCGCGAACTGCTCGCCCGCCACGCCTTTGCCGTCGGCGGCAACGTAGGCCTTGAGGTCGCGCACGAGGGCCTGGGCCGCCGCATTGGCTTTCGGCTCGGCGGCCTTGCGGCGTTCGGCGAGCCTTGCCTGCAGGGCCTTCAACGCGTCGGCGTTGGAGGGCGGCGCGGGCTGCAGAGGTACCGGGGCGGCGGTCTGCGGCGGCGGCGATTCGAGGCGGCGGATGGGCGCGCGGGCGGCCTCGGCATTGAGCTGGGCCGCTTCCTGCGGCGTGAGCTTGCCGACGACCGGCGTGTTGCGTCCCTTCTGCCAGTCGCCGATCGCCTTCACAGTGGCTTCGGACTGCAGGTTGCCGTCGATCGGGCCATTGTACTTGTCGAGGGTGCGCAGGGACTCCTGGATCTTCCTGCGGTCGGCATCGGGACTGTTGAGTACGGTGGTGTAGTCGGGCGCCGGCGCCGGGCGCGCTGCAACGGGCGCGGGAGCCTGAGCCGGCGGCGCGGCTGCGGCGCCCCCGCCTCCCCCACCCGCACAGGCGCCGGGATTCTGGAAGCAGCGCTCGACCTCGCCCGCACTCTGCGCGAGCCCGACAGCAGGCGCCAGGAGCACCAGGGAGACGAGGCTCGCCGCGAGACGCATCTCAGATGCCGCCATAGGTGTTGGCGGCGAGCGGCGCCGGGAGGCCGATCACCATCACGACGGGCTGGCCGCGACCGGTCTGCCCGCGGGCGATGATGTGGTCGTTGGGCGCTCCGGTCTTGCTTTCGTAGCTGCCGCGGCCGGCGAACTTCCCGCCGAAGCAGGAGAGCGAGAACTGGCCGCTGCCGGGGGTCTCGTTGGTCATGGTGCCGTTGCAGACCTGCTCGCCCCGGGGATTCTCGACCGTGAAGGTGACGGAACGGTCCCGGCCGATCAGCGCGCCGTAGCGGACCAGGCCATTGAGACGCGCAATGTTACCGCGATCGTCGCGATAGAAGATCGAGGTGGGCCCGTAGGCGTCGTCCGGCATCGAGGACTTTGGAACCACATAATTCTCGTCGCTGATCACGACCTGGCACCGGCAGTCGACGCCGTAATTCTCGCCCAGCGGGCCGAGCTCGGCGAGCCGCCGGTTGCAGTTCGATACGGCAATCTGCTGCACCTCGCTCTCGCTCTGCTGCCCGCGCGTATAGGCGTCGGCATAGAGGAAGGCGCATTGCTTCGGCATCGGAATCGCCACGACCTTGTGGCTGGCCGAATTGGTCTCGGTGTTCACCCAGTAACGGTTCGCCATCTCAGCAAAGCGCAGGAAGATGGGATCGCGCCGTTCGGCCTTGCCATAGGACTGTGCCCAGGCGGTCGACCCCAGGATCGGGCCGAGGGAGACGACGGCGAGCAGGACGAAGGCGGCAATACGGAACATGGCGGCAATTCACCTGAAAAAGGTGACGGAAATGCGACCCGGCCGCGGCCTCGTCCTTGTCTAGACGAGGCGACTCTGTGTCTTGGCCGCGCCAATGAACGAGGTGAACAGCGGATGCGGCGCGAAGGGACGCGACTTCAGTTCGGGATGGAACTGGACGCCGATGAACCAGGGATGGTCGGGAATCTCGACGATCTCGGGCAGAATGCCGTCGGGCGACATGCCCGAGAAGCGCAACCCTACCTGCTCCAGCCGGTCCTTATAGTTGACGTTCACCTCGTAGCGATGGCGGTGCCGCTCGCTGATCACGTCCTGGCCGTAGATCTCGTGGACCTTGGTGCCGGGCCGCAGATGCGCCGGATAGGCGCCGAGCCGCATCGTGCCGCCCAGGTCGCCGTCCGCAGAGCGCTTCTCGAGCTGATTGCCCTTCATCCATTCGGTCATCAGGCCGACCACCGCATGGTCGGTCGGGCCGAACTCGCTCGACGAGGCCGTCTCGATGCCCAGCAGGTTCCGCGCCGCCTCGATCACCGCCATCTGCATGCCGAAGCAGATGCCGAAGAACGGCACCTTGCGCTCGCGGGCGAACTTGACCGCGTGGATCTTGCCCTCGGTGCCGCGTTCGCCGAAGCCGCCGGGCACCAGGATGCCGTGGACATGCTCGAGATGGCTGACGGCGTCGTCGCGCTCGAAGATCTCGGAGTCCATCCACTCGAGACTGACCTTCACGTTGCTGCCGAAGCCGCCATGCGTCAGCGCCTCGGACAGCGACTTGTAGGCGTCGAGCAGCACCGTGTACTTGCCGACCACCGCGATGGTCACCTTGCCCTCGGGCTCGCGCACCGAGCGCACGATACCGCGCCAGCGATCGAGGTTGGGCTCCTCCGCCGGCAGGCCGAAATAGCGGCAGACCTCGCGGTCGAACCCGCGGTCGTGATAGGCGATCGGCACCTGGTAGATCGTGTCGACGTCGCGCGCCTCGATGACCCGCTCGGGCTTCACGTTGCAGAACAGTGCGATCTTGCGCTGCTCGTTCTGCGGGATTTCCTTGTCGCCGCTGCGGCAGACCAGCAGGTCGGGCTGGATGCCGACGCTCAGCAGTTCCTTTACCGAATGCTGGGTCGGCTTGGTCTTGAGCTCGCCCGCCGTCGGCACCCACGGCAGCAGGGTGAGATGCACGTACATCGTGCGCTCGCGCCCAAGTTCGTTGCCGACCTGGCGGATCGCTTCGAGGAATGGCAGGCTCTCGATGTCGCCGACCGTGCCGCCCACCTCGACCAGGACGAAGTCTTCCTTGTCGGTGTCGGTGAGGACGAATTCCTTGATGGCGTCGGTGACGTGCGGGATCACCTGGACCGTTGCACCGAGATACTCGCCGCGCCGTTCCTTGGCGATCACGGTCGAATAGATACGTCCCGTTGTAATGTTGTCGCTCTGGCGGGCATCGACCCCCGTGAAGCGTTCGTAGTGCCCGAGGTCGAGATCGGTTTCTGCCCCGTCGTCGGTCACGAAGACCTCGCCGTGCTGATAGGGGCTCATCGTCCCCGGATCGACGTTGAGATAGGGGTCGAGCTTGCGCAGCCGGACCTTGTAGCCGCGCGCCTGCAGCAGCGCGCCGAGCGCCGCCGAGGAAAGCCCCTTGCCAAGCGAGGAAACCACGCCGCCCGTTATGAAAATAAAGCGCGTCATGGGCTTACAGCATACAAGCGCTTGTGGCGCGCAGCCATGGGGATATCGCCCCGCCGGAGACATTTCGGCGGAGGTGGGAAGCTGATTTCATGTCGGCCCTTAGCGGGTGGGAGCTGCGGGTTGCGCCGGGGCGGCAGGTGCCGTCGGCGCGGGCGCCATGCCGCCGGGGGCGGCAGGCGCACCCGATCCGGCGGGCACGCGATCCATGATCGACCTTGTCGCACGAACCGGATCGGTCATGCTCCAGGCCATGATCAGGCTCAGCACGAAGAAGATAGTGGCGAAGATGGCGGTCATCCGCGACAGGATGTTGGCCTGGCCGCGCACCGAGAACAGCGCGTCCGACCGGCCACCCATGCCGAGTCCACCGCCCTCGCTGCGTTGCAGGAGGATCACGACGATCATCGCGCTCGTCACGCATACATGGATGACGAGCAGCACGAGGCGCCATTCGTGGAGAAAGTGTCTTACGGCGTCCATTTTTGTCCAGCGCTAGAAGGGCATCTTCGCCAAGCGGGCGCTTCTAGCTCCTTTAAGCGGCCTTGGCGATAGCCAAAAATTCCGCGGCATTGAGGCTCGCGCCCCCAACGAGGGCGCCGTCGACGTCGCCGGCGGCCAGGAGTTCGGCCGCGTTGCTGCCTTTTACCGACCCGCCGTAGAGCAACCGCACCCGGGCCGCCTCGCTTGTCAGCCCGCCCAGCACCTTGCGAATATGCGCGTGCGCTGCGGCGACTTCGGCCACGGTCGGTGTCTTGCCGGTGCCGATCGCCCAGACGGGCTCATAGGCAACGACCAGATTGGCGGCCGTCGCCCCGACCGGGACGCTGCCCTTGAGCTGGGTTTCGAGCACCGACAGCGTGTCGCCCGCCTCCCGCTCGGACAGGGTCTCGCCGATGCAGACGATCGGCAGCAGCCCGGCGCGCCAGGCGGCTTCGGCCTTGGCTCGCACGATCGCGTCGGTTTCGCCGCAATCGGCGCGGCGCTCTGAGTGGCCGACGATGACGTGAGTCGCGCCGGCATCCTTCAGCATCTCGGCGGAGATGTCGCCGGTATGGGCACCGCTCGCCTTGGCATGGCAGTTCTGGCCACCGACCAGGAGTCCGCTTCCGCTGGCCGCCTCGGCGACCGCGGCGACCAGGATCGCCGGCGGGCAGACCAGCAGCTCGCGGTCGCTCCAGCCGGCCTGCTTCACGCCGGCGGCAAGTTCCTTGGTGAGGGCAAGCGCATCGGCCTTGAGGCCATTCATCTTCCAGTTGCCCGCGATCAGCGGCCGCCTCGTACGCGCCATCGAATGTCCCCTTCCCGTTCGGCCCAATCTGTTGTGGGCGTATCTAAAGGCGGTGGCGTTTGCGGTCAAAGGCCGCTTGGTTGCCTGTCCATGGGGCGGGTGGTAGGCATGGCGCCCCTTCAAGAACCCTGTCCGGCCCGTGAATCAGTTCCGCAAGTACGCTCGCTTCATCGTTCTCTCCATCCTCTTCGGCATGCTGATCATCAGCTTCGGCCTGTGGGGCGTCGGCGACATGCTGAAGGCGGTCGGGCGCAGTACCGAAGTGGCGCATGTCGGCGGCACCAAGATTCCTCTCTACGGATGGGTGGGTGGTGCGCCTGTCTATGCGACCGAGGTGCGTGAGCAGTTCAATCGCCAGCTCGAGGGGATCCAGCGCCAGACCGGCCAGCGCCCGGAACAGGAGCAGGCGCTGCGCTACGGCCTGCATGTGCGCGCCCTCGAAGAGACGATCCAGCGGGCCGTCCTCGACTACGCCGTGCGGGAGTTCGGCCTGACGGTGAGCGACGAGGAAGTCCGCGCGGCGATCGCGCGCAACCCGGCCTTCCAGGGCACCGGTGGGGCGTTCGATCCCCTGCTCTATCGCAACCGCCTGCAGCAGGCCCGTATCAGCGAGCCGCAGTTCGTCGCCGACATGCGCCGCGAGATCGCCGCCAGCCAGCTGTTCGGCGTCGTTCGCGCCGACGGCCTCGCGCCGGTGACGCTGCGCAACGACATCTTCAAGCTCGAAAGCGAGAAGCGCACCGCCGAGACGATCTACGTTCCCGATTCCATCGTCGTGGATGTCCCCAAGCCGACGCCGGAACAGCTCAACACCTATTTCGAGGCCAACAAGGCCAAATTCCAGGTGCCGGAGTTCCGCGCCTTTTCCTACGTCATGATCACGGTCGACGACGTGGAGAGCCAGGTGGCCGTCACCGCCGACGCCCTGCGGCAGGAATACGATGCGCGCGCCGCCGAGTTCGGCACGCCCGAGAAGCGTGACGTCGACCAGGCGATGACCGACACCGAGGACAAGGCCAAGGCGATCATCGCCGCCGTCCAGGGCGGCAAGTCGCTGGAAGACGCGGCCAAGGAAGTCACCGGTAATGCCGACGGCGTCATCAAGCTCGGGCCCGTGACCAAGAAGGACCTGCCGCCCGGCCCGCTGGCCGACGGCATCTTCGGCTTGCCCGAAGGCATCGCGGCCGCACCGATCCAGTCGCCGCTCGGCTGGCACATCGTGCGCATCAACAAGATCGAGGCCGGCAAGTCGGTGCCGTTCGAAGAGGTCAAGGAGAAGCTCGAGAAGGACTTGAAGGCCCAGCAGGCGCCGGATCTCCTGGTCAAGCTGGTAACCGATTTCGAACGCGTGCTGGGCAAGACCCAGTCGATGAAGGCCGCCGCCGAGGATCTTGGCCTCAAGGTCAGGACGTACGAGAACGTCGACGTGCGCGGCCAGGACGCCGCCGGCAAGCAGGTCGTGATCGGGCCCGCGGCCTCCGAACTGATCCAGGCGGCCTTCGCGACCCGCGAGAGCGCGGAGAGCGAGCTTCTGGAGACGCAGCGCGGAGAATATTTCATCGTGCGCACCGACCGCATCACCCCTGCCCGCACGCCGGCGCTTTCCGAGGTCGAGGCCAGGGTCACGGCCGCCTGGCAGGCCGAGGAGCGCCGCAAGCTGGCCGACGAAAAGGTCAAGGCCGCGGTCGAGAAGGCCAATGCCGGCACCGACTTCGTGGCGCTCGCCAAGGAACTCGGCCTGGAGGCGCGCATCGCCAAGCCGGTCACCCGCTTCGAGGCCGATGCGGGTAACTATCTCAGCCAGCCGGTGGTCCAGGAGCTTTTCAAGCTGTCGGGCGACAAGAGCCAGTCGGTGAGGACCGGCGAAGGCAGCGTGCTGGTTCGCGTGAAGTCCGTCGAACCGCCGGACCTCACCAAGGACAAGGAGCAGCTCGACCGCTTCGGCAAGCAGCTCGACACGATGGTCGCCAACGACCTGATCCTGCAGCTCATCGCGGCGCTCCGCGCCAAGTACGGCGTGACCGTCGACGAGGCCGCCTTCCAGGCGACCTTCGCGACCCAGCAATAGAAGACTGCCCCATGTCGATCTCGCCCGACTTCGACGCCTTCGCGGCGCGCTATGACTCCGGCACACCGCAGGTCGTCTCGACCAAGCTGGTCGCCGACCTCGAGACTCCCGTCTCGGCCTACCTCAAGCTGGCCGACGGCCGCGCCAACTCCTTCCTGCTCGAGTCGGTCGAAGGCGGTTCGGTGCGCGGCCGTTATTCGATCATCGGCTTCAAGCCGGACGTCGTGTGGCGTTGCCGCAAGGGGCAGGCCGAGATCAACCGCCGCGCCCATACCGATTCCCAGGCCTTCGAGGCGCTCGAGGGCCGGCCGCTCGAAACGCTGCGCGCCCTGATCAAGGAATGCCAGATGGAGCTGCCGGCGGACCTGCCGCCGATGGCTTCGGGCCTGTTCGGCTTCCTGGGATACGACATGGTCCGCGACATGGAGCGGCTGCCCGACACCAATCCCGATCCGATCGGCCTGCCCGACGCGATCATGGTGCGGCCGACCCTGATCTGCATCTTCGACCGGCTCGAAGACAACGTGACCCTGGTCACGCCAGTCTGGCCGCAGAAGGACATCAGTGCCCGCGCCGCCTACGAGGCCGCGCAGGAGCGGCTGGCCGATGCCGTCTCCGACTTCGAGCGCACGCTACCCTTCCGCAGCGACAGCGCCGACGACCTCGACGCCCTGCCCGAGCCGCAGGCCAACATGTCGAAGGACGATTTCAAGAAGATGGTCGAAACCTGCAAGGAGTACATCCGCGCGGGCGACGCCTTCCAGATCGTGCCGTCGCAGCGCTTCTCGCTGCCCTTCAAGCTGCCGCCGCTGTCGCTCTACCGGGCGCTGCGCCGCATCAACCCCTCGCCGTTCCTGATCTTCTTCGACTACGGCGACTTCACCATCGTGGGCTCTTCGCCGGAGATCCTGGTCCGGCTGCGCGACGATACCGTCACCATCCGTCCGCTCGCCGGCACGCGCCGCCGCGGCGCTACGCCCGAGGAAGACAAGCAGCTCGCCGAGGAACTGCTGGCCGATCCCAAGGAGCGCGCCGAGCACCTGATGCTGGTCGACCTCGCCCGCAACGATGTCGGCCGCGTCTCGAAGATCGGCTCGGTCCGCGTCGTCGAGCAGTTCACCATCGAGAAGTACAGCCACGTCCAGCACATCAGCTCCCATGTCGAGGGCAAGCTCGAGGACGGGCTCGATGCGATCGACGTGCTCAAGGCGGGCTTCCCCGCCGGCACGCTCTCGGGCGCGCCGAAAGTGCGCGCCATGCAGATCATCGACGAGGTCGAGCCGGTCCGCCGCGGCATCTATGCCGGCTGCGCCGGCTACTTTGCGGCCAACGGCACGATGGACACCTGCATCCTGCTGCGCACCGGCCTGGTGAAGGACGGCACGATGTACGTGCAGGCCGGCGTCGGCGTGGTGGCCGATTCCGACCTCGAAGCCGAGTACCAGGAGAGCGTCGCCAAGGCCAAGGCCCTGGTCCGCGCCGCCGACGAAGCCGTCCGCTTCGCCAGCGCCGGCCAGTGGAGCGCCGGCAACACGCGGCGCTGAGTCGGAGCGGACCGATCGAAGGTCCGCCCTCGTTGTCATCCTGAGCGAAGCGAAGGATCTCGCGCCCGCCAGGAGTAGCTTGGTCGCTCGGCTAGGTCCTTCGTTGCGCTCAGGACGACCGATGCTCCCTAAGGCAGGGCGTCCGGCGAGAAGCCCGCCGGCGGCTTGAAGCGGGTCTTGAAGGTCCGCGACCAGGCCTCGTTGGCGATGCGCTGCGCGTCGCGCAGGATCTTCTCCTCGTCCATCGTCAGCACGGCGCCGTCCTTCATCACCCATTTGCCGTCGACCATCACCGACTGAACGTCGCGCGCCTGGCCGTTGTGGACGAAGTCGGAGACGACGCGCAGCACCGGGATCAGGTGGGCGCGCTGGAGGTCGACCATGATCAGGTCGGCCTTGTTGCCGGGCGCCAGCCAGCCGCCGTCGGGCACGCCCAGCGCCCGGTAGCCGTTGCGCGTCGCCCAGCGCAGCGCCCGCTCGGGCGTCGGCTCGCGGCCATCTTCGCGGCGGACACGCTCCATGAACAGGCCGGTGCGGACCACCTCGACCATGTCCTCGGCCATATTGTCGGAGCCCATGCCGATGTTGCAGCCGTAGCCTTCCAGATCGGCGATGCGCGGGCTGAGGCCGCGGCGCGCGGCGATGGCCGAGTTGAACGAAACGTTGACCTTCGCTTCGCCCAAAAGCTTCTCCTCCGACGGCTCCATGCAGCGGCAATGGGCGCAGATGATGCGGTCGTTGAGGAACCCGAGATCGGCGAGATACTCGGTCGGCAGGCGGTTGCGATGGGCACGCACGGCCGCGACCTCGCCCCAGATCTGGTTGAGATGGATGGTGATGCGCGTGTCGAGCTGCTTCCGCAGCGCGCTCAGATCCTGCAGCAGCTCCGGCGAGCACATGTCGGGCGCCCAGGCCGAGATGGCGATGCGCATCCGCCCATTGGCCTTGCCATTCCAGTCACGATGGTTTCGCTCGATATTCTTGATGTGGTTCTGGCCGAGCGCACGGTCGAGCTGGTAGGGCGCGGGATCGCCGATCGAGGTGCCGATGCGGTCGTAGGCGCGCTCGGCCAGCAGGAAGCGCATGCCGGTATCGGCCAGGGCGCCGGCATAGTGGTCGACGTCGTTGGAATCCTCCAGCACATGCGTGGTGCCACTGCGCAGTGCCTCCACGGCGCCCAGCAGGGCAAAGGCGCGGCGTTCGTCGGGCGTCATCTCGGGCAGCGGGATCGGCGACAGGCCGCCCGAGAAGGGCGGCTTGTGCGGCGGTGACAGATCCTCGAACACGCCGCGCGCCAGGGTCATCGTGAAATGCGTATGGATGTTGGCGAAGCCCGGCATCACCAGCTTGCCCGCGCCGTCGATCTTCTCGGCCGTGGGATACCGCGCCAGCAGCTCGGCGCTGGGCCCGATGGCGGCGATACGGTCGCCTTCAATGGCGATGGCGGCGTTGTAATGGACGCTGTCGGCATCGTCGACGGTGACGATGGCGGCGTTGTGAATCACGATGGTCAAGGTTTCCTCCTGGCGTTTCCCCGGCGGTGTCCGCCCTACTGCTTCTTCTTCATGTTCCAGAACATCGGCACCGGCCCGTCGAGCTGGTCGGTGATCGTGGTGCGCATGGCGACGGGCATGATGTACTGGCCGAGATTGGCGTACATCGGATATTCCGACGCGCGCACCTGGATGGCGATCGCCAGTTCCTTGCGCTCGGCCTCGGCGGTCGCCCTTGAGTAAGCATCGCGCAGCTTTTCCATCTGCGGATCGCACGGCCAGCCGACATTGGCCTTCTCGCAGGTCGCCGCGATGTACGACATCATGATCGGATCGAGCAGGTCGGCCGACACCCAGGTGGTGATGAAGGCGTGCCAGCCGCCCTTGTCCGGCGCCTCCTTGCGGGTGCGCCGCGACAGCACGGTCTGCCAGTCCATCGCCTGCATGTCGACGGTGAAGCCGCCGCGCTCCAGCAGCGACTTCACGATCGGCGTCAGCCGGCCGGTCTGGGTATCGGTGGCGAACAGCAGCACGACCGGCGTGCCGTCATAGCCTTCCTGCTTCAGGATCTCCTTCGACTTGGCGAAGTCGGAGTTCAGCTTGTCCTCGAAACCCTTGTCGGTGGCGAACGGCGTGCCGCAGATGAACAGCGCCTTGCACTCCTTGTAGTACTTCTCGTCGCCGAAGCCCGCGATCAGGAAGTCCTTCTGGTTCAGCGCATAGAGCGCCGCCTGACGTATCCTGGCATTGTCGAACGGCTTGTGCAGCGTGTTGAAGCGGAGGTTCATCTGGCCTCCGAGCTTGTTGTAGTTGCCGATGACGATGTTCTTGTCCTTCGCGAGCAGCGGCAACAGCTCGATCTCGGGCTGGTCGATATAATCGATCTCCCCGTTCAGCAGCGCGTTCACCGCGGTCTGGGCATCGGTGATGTTGAGCCATTCGACCCGGTCGACATTGACCACCTTGCCGCCGGCCAGGCCCGAGGCCGGCTCGCTGCGCGGCTTGTAGTCCTTGAACTTGTCGTAGACCGTCTTCTCGCCGGGCCGCCACAGGTCCTTGCGGAAGACGAAGGGCCCCGAGCCGGTGGGGTCGCTGATCTGCACGTTGTTCGGCGTGGCGGCCACCCGCTTGGGCATGATGAAGGGCACGGTGGAGCTCGGCTTGCCCAGCGACTCCAGCACCAGGCCGTAGGGCTCCGTCAGGACCATCGTGAAGGTCTTGTCGTCGACCGGCTTCAGCTCCTTCACCAGCGAGAAGAGCTTCTGCCCCATCGCGTCCTTGGGCGCCCAGCGCTGCAGCGAGGCGATGCAGTCGGCCGAGGTCACCGGCGCGCCGTCGTGGAACTTGAGTCCGTCGCGCAGGGTGAAGGTGTAGGTGAGCTTGTCGTCGCTGATCTTCCAGCCTTCGAGCATCTGCGGCTTCACGACGAGGTTCTCGTCCATCGCCAGCAACGTGTCGTAGACCATGTAGCCGTAGTTTCGGACGTTGTAGGCCGAGGTCCAGATCGGATCGATGATCTTGATGTCGGCATGCATGACGGCGCG
This sequence comes from Reyranella sp., assembly GCF_965279625.1. Taxonomy (GTDB): domain Bacteria; phylum Pseudomonadota; class Alphaproteobacteria; order Reyranellales; family Reyranellaceae; genus Reyranella. The sequence continues at coordinate 502,231 of NZ_OZ257251.1, read as the reverse complement.
GATCGTCTGCGCGTGCGCCGACGCCTGCACCGAAAGCGACAACAATGCGGTTGCCGCCGCCCCAAGTGCCCACTTCATGGCCCGCATGTCCGCCCCCCTGTTCGTTCCCGCATCACCTTTCATATCGAACGCAATCAGCATGCCATTCCGCGATCCGCGCGAGCGGTGCTAACCTCGCGGGCAACGGAGGAAACCAATGTCCGACTGGCAAAATCGCTACCAGCGCCTGCTGTTCGACCGCCCTCACCCCAAGGTGCTGCGGGTCACGATGAACCGGCCCGAGAAGTACAATGCGACGGACGCGATCATGCATCGCGAGCTGGTCGACGTGTGGCGCGACATCGACGGCGATGACACGGTCAACTGCGTGATCATCCAGGGCGCGGGCGGCAAGGTGTTCTCGGCCGGCGGCGATTTCGACATCATCGAAAACAACATCCGGGACCACAACGCGCTGCTGCGCACCTGGAAGGAAGCGCGCGACATCGTCTACAACGTCATCAACTGCTCCAAGCCGATCGTCAGTACGATGCGCGGACCTGCGGTCGGCGCAGGCCTCGTCGCCGGTATCCTGGCCGACGTCTCGATCGCCTCGAAGAAGGCCAAGATCATCGACGGCCACACCCGCCTCGGCGTTGCCGCCGGCGACCATGCCTGCATCGTCTGGCCCCTGCTCTGCGGCATGGCCAAGGCGAAGTACTACCTGCTGCTCTGCGAAGCCGTCGATGGCGAGGAAGCCGAGCGCATCGGCCTGGTGTCGCTCTGCGTCGAGGACGACCAACTCGAAGCCAAGGGGCTGGAGGTGGCGACCAAGCTGGCCGAGGGCGCCCAGACATCGATCCGCTTCACCAAGTACGCGCTGAACAACTGGCTGCGCATGATGGGCCCGACCTTCGACACATCGCTCGGCCTCGAGATGCTGGGCTTCCTGGGACCGGACGTGAAGGAAGGCCTCGCCTCTCACCTGGAGAAGCGCAAGCCGAAATTCGATCCGTATTCGCCGATTTAGTTGTCGTCCTGAGCGCCAGCGAAGGACCTCACCGAACGATCAGACACTGACCGCAAAAACCTGGTGCGTATCGAACGGGAGATCCTTCGCTGCGCTCAGGATGACAAAGGGCAGAGAGATGCGCGGACTGGACGGAAAGAACGTCATCGTGACGGGCGGTGCCGGTGCCATCGGCAGCGCCATCTGCCGGCGCTTCGCGGGCTACGGCGCGCGGGTCGGGGTGTTCGACAAGAACCTCGAGGGCGCGAGGAAAGTCGCCGACGAGATCAAGGGGTACGCTTCCGGCGTCGACATCGCCGACTACCAGGCGGTCGGTGCGGCGATCGCCGAATTCGAACGCGCCGCCGGCCCGACCGACATCCTGGTGAACAATGCCGGGTGGGACCGTTTCGCGAATTTCATCGATACGACGCCCGAGCTGTGGGACCAGCTGATCGCCATCAACCTGCGCGGGCCCCTCAACATGAGCCACGTCGTGCTGAAGGGCATGGTGGCGCGCGGCAGCGGACGCATCGTCAACATCGCCTCGGACGCGGGCCGGGTCGGCTCCTCGCAGGAGGCCGTCTATTCCGCCTGCAAGGGCGGCATCATCGCCTTCACCAAGACCGTGGCGCGCGAGGTCGCGCGCAAGGGCATCACCCTCAACGCGGTCTGTCCCGGCCCGACCGACACGCCGCTGCTGGCTGCCGTCGCCGGCGACGACGAGCGCGGCCAGAAGGTGCGCGCTGCCCTGGTGGGCGCGATCCCGATGAAGCGTGTCGGTCAGCCCGAGGATATACCCGGCGCCGTCTGCTTCCTGGCGAGCGACGACGCGAGTTTCATTACCGGGCAGACGATCAGCGTCTCCGGTGGTCTCACCATGCATGGATGAAGGAGCAAACCCGATGAGCGAATTGTGGATCCAGCCGACCGGCGCGGCGCTCGCTGCCGACGTGCACGGCGTCGACCTCTCGAAGCCGGTCAGCGATGAGGTGTTTGCGCGCATCGCCGACGCCTGGGGCGAGCATCTGGTGCTGCGCTTTTCGGGCCAGAGACTCGACGACCGCATGCTGATGAAGTTCAGCGCCCGCTTCGGTGAACTCGACCGGGTGCCCGTCGCCGCCGCCAGCCTCGACCGCGCCGATTCGGACGTGATCGACGAGGCACGCGAATGGGTGGCGGTGATCGCCAGCGTGAAGAAGGACGGCAAGGCCGTCGGCAGCCTCGGCAACTACGAACTCGTCTGGCACACCGACATGTCCTACAACGCGCTACCGCCTCGGGCGTCGCTGCTGTATGCGCTCGAAGTTCCCGCCGATGGCGGGAATACCGGCTTCCTCAACATGTATGCGGCCTACGAAACCCTGTCGCCCGAGCTGAAGCGCGCGGTCGAGGGCAAGACCTGCATCCACGATTCCAGCCGCAATTCGGCCGGCGAATTGCGCAAGGGATTCCAGCGCACGGTCGACGTGCGCCAGACGCCGGGCGCCGTGCATCCCCTGGTCCGGCTGCATCCCGTGACGGGCCGCAAGGCACTGTTCCTCGGCCGCCGCCCCGGCGCGTACATCCATGGGCTTGAGGTCGAGGAGAGCGAGGCGTTGCTCGACGCGATCTGGGCGCATGCCACACAGGAGAAGTTCGCCTGGTACCAGAAGTGGCGCGCCGGCGATCTGGTGATGTGGGACAATCGCTGCGTCATGCACCGCCGCGACGCCTTCGACGAGAGCCTGCGCCGCCTCATGCACCGCACGCAGATCGTCGGCGAGAACGTGCTGGCGGGCTGAGCTCGATGAAGCCCCTGCTCCTCGTCGCCGGACTTCTTCTGCTCCCCGTCGCGGCAGTCGCCGCCCCTGATGCCGCACAGACGGCGGCGATCTGCGGAACACGCACGAGCTGCAAGGTCGGGAAGACCCAGGATGCCGGCAAGTCGCCTGCAGGGACGCCGCTCGCCGTCGTCGAGATACACCTCGGCCTCGCCGACAAGCCCAAGGATCAGGACGAAGGCTGCATAGACGGCAACGCGCGCGATGGTGGCGTCGAGTACTGGCTGCTGGAGAGCACTGCGGCCCCCAGGCGGGTCCTGCAGCTTTGCAACGACGGCTACGGCATGGCCGGGGTCGGCGAGGACGAGGTCGAGGTCGGCCCCGACCGCCTCGTCCATCGCCAGTCTGGCGGCTCGTCGTGGCGCTGGTCGATGGACGTGACCTATTCGCTGGTGCCCTTCCGCGCCCTGACGGAGCGGGATTGCAGCTACCACAATGTCTCCGAGCAGAGCGGCACGCTGACCGACATCGACTACCGCACGCGCCTCGTGCGGGCGCTGGCCAAGGACAGTACCCGGCGCGATCTCGGCATGGGCTGCCCTTCATGGCCCAAATCACCGCAGACCTTTGCCGCAAGGATCGACGCGGAGACGGTCGGGGCCTATCCGGTGGTGGCGCCCGGCCTGCCCGGCAAAGCGACGATTCCGGCGGCCATCGCGCTCGGCAACTGCGTGCCCGGCATGACGACGGCTGGAGACAATGGCTTCATGGTCTGGGGCACGCCTGCGGCCGGCGACCGAGCGGCCGAGATCAGGACGATCGGCGTCGGCAGCAACACGCTGATCGTGCAGGTCTTCGATCCCGTCCCCGCCGCCGCGCCTTCGGGTGGCTCGTGGATCCATCAGCCGCATCTGGAAATCTGGGTCGGCCAGAACGGCGAGGAGATCAACACCATGCCGCCGCTCGGGCAGATGACCCAGATCGGCGTCACGCTCGACGGCACCGTCCATCGCGGCCTAGGCAAGCCCAGCGCGCCGCCGAAGGTCGAGCGCTGGACGGCCCGCGACGAGCGCGGTCGCCCCGTCACCGTTCTACGCCTCGCCTGGCCGGACGAATTCGCCCTGATCAACGGCGTGACGGTCGTCTATTCGCAGGCCGAGGCCGGCAAGCAGGCCCGCCTCGTCGCGACCGCCGGCTTCGCCAACAACCGCCCGATCTACGTGCCGGATATGCTCGCTCTCGCCGGCCGGCCCTCGACGTCCGAACGCGGCCTCTGCGAGGTGCGCGACGGGCGGCTGGTGGCGATCGAGTAGATCGCTTTCAGCTGTCCGCCATGATCGAGCGGTAGATCGCGGCCTTCTGCTTCACCGGCAGGCGGTCGATGGCGGCGAACAGCCGGAGCATCATATCGCACTGGCGGACCTTCGACTGGCTCTTCAGGTCCTGGAAGGCGCGCAGGTCGGCATCGCTGAAGGGAGGCTCTGCCAGGGTGCGCGCCTGCTCGTAGGCGGTGCCCAGCTCTTCCGCCGTCGGCATCTTGTTGTCCGGATTGCCCGACTTGTAGGCCGCAATCACGGCGCGCTGGCTGTCGGCGAGCGCGGCATCGAGCGTGGGGTTGTTCGAGACCCGGTTGACGCCGGTCATCGCATAGTCGCCGCAGGCGTCGGGCGAGGCGTTCTTGAAGGCCTGCAGCGTGGGCACCGTCTTGTCGCCCCAGGCGACGATCGCCTCGTCGGTCCCCGTCACGGCGACCGGCACGATCTTCGAGCGGAAGACCGCCATGGTCGCCTTGGCGACATCCTGCAGGGTCGAGGGATCCCCCATGTTCGCACGATGCGCCCGAAAGACCGGCACGAGGTGTTTCCGCAGATCCGGCTCGATGGTGGTATCGAGTGCGAACATGTCGCCGACGGGTGGATAGCGCTTCAGGATCTCCGTGCGGATCTGCGACCAGGCATAGTCGTCGTTGGTATTGAAATAGTGCAGCTCGATGGCCGGGCGTGCGGCGATGGCGGCGCCTCCCACGATCACCGCCGCCAGGGCCGCCAGCAGCGAGCGGTTCCTGCTCGGCCGGTTCCTCGTCAGCAAGGCCACGATGCCGGCGGCGGCCGCGGCAGCGGCAACTGTTACACCCAGAAAGACGATTTCCATCAGGCTCCTGCCTCTCGAATAGAGTTGCGATCACCCCCGCCGCCATTGGCTTAACGTGCCTCCTGCAACGCGACAAGCATGACGAGCCGAGCGGATCGAGGACGTCACAAAACCAAAACGATGTCGCGCTTCTGTAGCCTACGAGAGCGATTGCAGGAGAGAGCACCTTGGTATTGATCGACGTCGCGGCGGAACTCGCGAAGCTCAAGCGCTTCGAAGGCCGCACGCACGTATCCACGCCGGCCGAACGCAAAGGCTCTTCGACGAGACTCGCCGCCTATCGCGACGCGACGATTTTCGCCAACAAATCCGCCGGCCGCGGCGCCTGGGAGCGTCATCCCGATGGCGACGAGCTCGTCTACATCCTCGAGGGCAGCGCCACGCTGCAGCTCTTCGAAGCGAGCGGCACGCGATCCATCGAGGTCGATAAGGGCAAGATGGCGATCGTGCCGGCCGGCATCTGGCACCGCTTCCACTATCCCGACGGCATCACGCTGGTGACCATCACACCGGGCACGAGCGAGTATGTCCGCCTCGATACCGGGGATCCGTCACGCGTCGAACCGGAACGCGACTGACCGATAACAGTCGGCTTGGATCGGCCCGCAATCCATGGCATCGGCGACGGCGGCTTCTGCCGCGTAGAGGCCGGTCGACTGCGAACGATCTACATAAGAAAAGCTGTCGTCACGCCCCGGCGTCAGGCGCCCGTAAGCGGTGGTCGTCACCTTGATGACACGAACCCGCCAAGGGTTCGATCGGGGGATTTACATGGCAAAGCCGCTCTGGCCGAACGTCAGCAACGTTCAGTACCGTAGCGAACGCAACTGGCCACTCGAAAGTCGCCGGCGCGAGGACGCGCGCGAGCGCTAGCCTCTGACGGCCCTGCAGCAGCGGCTCTATCAGACTGCTTTCTGGCCCGGCATTCTCAACGCACCCGCCCGCCGCAGAGGCATGGGATCCTCGAAGGCACGCGGGTATTTGTGCGGCTGCGCCGAGACCTCGTTCAACTTCTCCAACGCCTCCTCCGGAAGACGCCAGCCGCCCGCCTTCAGCGTCTCCTCCAACTGCGCCACATTGCGGGCACCGACGATGGCGCTGGTCATGAAGGGCTGATCCATCACCCAGCGCAGCGCCACCTCGGCCGGCGGTTTACCGAGTTCCTTCGCGGTGTCGAGCAGCGTCTGCAGGATCTCGCCGTGGTTGGGCGCGAAGAATTTGCTCTGAAAGCCCCAGCCTTCGGCCGAGCGGCTGCCCTGGACCTGCAGGTTGCCCGGCGTGTATTTGCCGGCGAGATAGCCGCTGCCGAGCGGCGACCAAGCCACGCAGCCCAGCCCCTTGAGCTGCAGCGCCGGCACGATCTCCTCGTCGATGTCGCGCACGACCAGGCTGTATTGCGGCTGGTAGGCCGCGAAGCGCTCCCAGCCCTTCGTGTCGCTGATCCAGAGCGCCTCCATCAGGCGCCAGGCCTCGAAATTCGAGCAGGCCGTGTAGAGGATCTTGCCGTCGCGCACGAGATCGTCGAGGGCGCGCAGCATCTCCTCGAGCGGCGTCTGATGGTCGACGTGATGGATGTAGTAGACGTCGATGTAGTCGGTCTGCAGGCGCTTCAGCGAGCCTTCGATCTGCTGCTTGATGTGCAGTCGTGACATGCCCGAATCGTTGGGCCGGCCACCCATCGGATTGAAGAACTTCGAGGCGATGATGGCGTCGGCGCGCCGGCCCTTCAGCGCCACGCCCAGCATTGTCTCGGATGTGCCGCCGACATAGGAATTGGCCGTGTCGAAGAAGGTGACGCCCGCCTCCAGGGCGGCGTTCACCATCGCGGTGGCGCCCTCCTGGTCGGCGCCGTTGCCGAAGGTCATGGTGCCCAGGCAGATCTCCGAGACTTTCAGGCCGGCACGGCCGAGATTGCGGTAGTCCATGCGCTTTCCTCCGTCATCCGGCACAGAGACTACGCCGTCCTGCGGTGACGAAGGAATGATCGTGCCTGGAAATGCGTATTGACCCGGCCCCAGGGACCGCCCTCATAAGGCTTGCGATCAACATCAGACGAGGTCGATCGTGAGCCAATTCCTGAACGCATCCGACGCCGCCCGCCATCTCGGTATCTCCGCCAAGGCGCTGCGCCTCTACGAGCAGCGGGGCCTGCTCGCGCCCGTGCGCTCGGACGCAGGCTGGCGGGCCTACGGGCCAGCGGACCTGGAGCGGGGCTCTGAGATCGTGGCCCTGCGGTCTCTGGGTTTCAGCTTGGCCCAGGTGGCGCGCATCCTGAAGGGCGATGCGAGCGGCCTCGAACCGGCGCTCGCCGGCCACGAGGCAACGCTCGAGGCGCGGCTGCGCGAGGTGGTCGCGGCTCTGGACGGCGTGCGTGCCCTGCGCGGCGACCTCGCGCGTGGCGGCGCGCCAAGCGCATCCGATGTCACCCGCACGCTCGTCCCGACGCCCGGGCTCCACGTCGCGTTCGACCTTCCCTGGCCGTGGGGCGGCGAGCCCTTCGAGCTGCGTAACATCCGCCCCCTCACCTACATCACCGGCCCCCTGGGCAGCGGCAAGACCCGGCTGGCGATGCGGATTGCCGACGAACTCGACGGTGTCTTCCTGGGCCTCGATCGCGCGGCAGATCCGGCGCTTCAGTCGAAGATCGAGCCGACGGTCGGCCTGCTCGTTCAGGACGGCGCCACCGATACGCCGGCCCTCAGGGCCCTGCTCGGCGGTCTGGAAGCGTCGACGCCCGTCGTCGTCGACCTCATCGAACAGGGCCTCGACAGGGCGACGCAGGAAGCGCTGATCGCCCATCTGCGCCGGCATGGTCGCGGCGAGCTGCCGCTGTTCGTGATGACGCGATCCAGTTCGATCCTGGATCTCGATGCGCTCGGCCCCGACGAGACGGTGCTTCTCTGCCCGGCCAACCATGCGCCCCCGTTCCGCGTCGCGCCCTATCCCGGCACGCCGGGCTACGAGGCGCTGGCTTCCTGCCTCGCGACGCCGGAAGTCCGGGCGCGCAGCGAAGGCGTCATTGCCGTGCGGCGATGACCGGCCTCAATTTCGAGTACATCGCGTAGTGCCAATAAGGGCCGCCATGATCGTCGAGGCCCATGATGTTGTCCTGCATGACATAGGTGAAGTCCTGCGGGGTCGCGGCAACGATCTCGACATTACCAGGCAGGTTCTGGAGCACCGGATCGTTCTTCGCGCCGAACATGTGCAGGAGATGGATCTTCTCGGCGGTGCTCGCCGCAATCGCCCGCAGGAGTTCGCTCGACACCCTGTCCACATAGTCCGGAGCGGGCTCCTCGCCCGCGCAATACGCCGGGTCGAATTTGCAATGCATCGGGATCGTGTCGAGGACCAGGCGGTTGCTCGTTTCGAGCCGGGCGCGGATCACCTTGTCCTTCGGGTCGAGTTCGACCTCGGGAAAGGTCGAGGCCATCCAGTCGCGGACGCTGCGCAGGCGTGCGGGCGCGGCGACATGGCGTTCCTTGTAGTACTGCGCATAGCCCAGGACGATGACGTCGCCGGGGCGGATCTGGTCCTTGATCCGCCGCATCGTGACCAGCGCATTGGCCCACGAGTAGCCGGCCAGCGCGTGGAGCTGCACGGAGGCGCCGGGAAATTCCGTCTGCAGCAGGAAGGCGAAGGTCTGCTGGTCGTTGACGCCGTCGCCGAACACGTAGGAATCGCCCAGCACGAAGATCCGGCGGGCCGCATCAGCCGGCGCGTTGCCGGTGAACCTCGTTCCGTCCAGGTTGATCGTCACCACCGCGTCGAGATGCTCGACCTTTCCCTGGCGCATGCCGCTGTAGCGGAAGATGTATCGCCCCGGATTGGCGCGATACCCCTGCTCGGCATCCTCGGCAAAGAACCCGGCCGGCAGCCGCGTCATGCGCCGGTAGGTCGCCGGATCGGGAAACGATCCGGGCAGCAGCCAGCTCAAGCCTGTGCGCAGCGCCAGCAGGATCGCGGGCTCCGATGGCGGCCCCGGTAGAGCGGCAATCCTGTCCTTGTTGACGGCATAGAGGAACGCCGAGGAGCCGATCTCCAGCGCGACCAGGACGATGGCCGCCAGGATCGCGTAGAAGATCGCTTTCTTCGGGCCGATCACGCGCTGCTCGACTCAGAGGCCGAGCATCGCCTTGGCCAGGACGTTGCGCTGCACTTCCGAGGAGCCGCCGTAGATGGTCGTCTTGCGGGTGTTGAAGTAGCGCGGCGAGACGTCGTCGACATACTCGCCGCCCACCGGCACGATGTTGCTGTCGTAGTTGCGCAGCTCGGTGAACGGCGTGCCGTACCAGCCGACCGCCTCGACCGCGAGTTCGGTCACCTTCTGGCCGACCTCGGTGCCGCGCATCTTCACGACCGAGCCCATGTTGCCCGGCGCGTCGCCGGTCTTGAGGCTCGAATAGAACATGAGCTCGTTCATCTCGACGGCGTCGATCTCCATCTCGACCGCGGCCATCTTCTCGCGCCAGTTCGAATTGGCCGACAGCGGCTCGCCACCGGTCATCTGGGTCTTCGAGAGGGTCTGTAGATGGCGGAAGGCCTTGCGCAGGCGCGGGCCGAAAGCCTGCCCGCCGCGCTCGAACTCGAGCAGGTACTTGGCGTAGGTCCAGCCCCTGTTCTCCTCGCCGACGAGGTTCTCGACCGGCACCTTCACGTCGGTGAAAAACACCTGGTTGATCTCATGCCGCATCGGCGTGCGCGTACCGTCGACCATGTAGATCGGATCGAGCGTGATGCCTGGCGTCTTCATGTCGATCAGCAGGAACGAGATGCCCTCCTGGCGCTTGCCCTCGTTGGAGGTGCGGACGAGGCAGAAGATCCAGTCGGCAAAGTGGGCGTTGGTCGTCCAGATCTTCTGGCCGTTCACGACGTAGTGGTCGCCCTGCCGCTCGGCCTTGGTGCGCAGGCTGGCGAGATCGGAGCCGGAGCCCGGCTCGGAATAGCCCTGACACCACAGTTCCTCGGCGGCGGCAATCTTGGGCAGGAAGCGCTTCTTCTGCGCCTCGCTGCCGAACTTCATCAGGACGGGCGCCACCATCTTGATGCTGAACGACGAAAGATAGGGTGAGTCGGCGCGCGCCATCTCCATCTCGAAGATGAACTTCTGAGTCGAGGTCCAGCCCGTCCCGCCATATTCCTTGGGCCAGTTGGGGCAGAGCCAGCCCTTGCTGGCCAGCTTCTTCTGCCACTGGACCAGCCGTTCCTTGGAGACATGGCTGGTGCGGCTGCGCCGGCTTTCCTCGGCCACTTCCGCCGGCATGTTGGCGCTGATCCACTCGCGCACTTCCTGCTGGAAGGCCAGTTCCTGATCGTTGAAGGCTAGACGCATTTCCTTGCCCTATCTTGTCATCCTGAGCGAAGCGAAGGATCTAACGCTTCGACAGGGTATTGTGTCCGTTCCGTGAGGCCCTTCGCTTCTTCGCTCAGGACGACACTGTTTAAAGCCCCAGCATCACCTTGGACATGATCCCGCGCTGCACTTCCGACGAGCCGCCGTAGATCGTCATCTTGCGGCCGTTGAAGTAGCGCGGCGCCAGCACGTCGGCGCCCTCGGGGCCGATCGGCTCGACATTGGCGTTCCAGGCGCGCTGTTCGGGGAACGGCTGGCTGTAGTAGCCCGCGGCCTCGACGGCGTATTCCTGGACCTGCTGCATCACCTCGGTGCCGCGCAGCTTGATCATCGACGAGAGCGGGCCCGGATTCTGCCCCGACGCCAGCTTGGAATAGAACTCCTGCTCGAACATCTCGAGGCCGGAGATCTCGATGTCCATGCGCGCGAGCTTCTCGCGCCAGGCGGAGTCGGCCATGATCGAATCATCGCCTTCCGGCATCGACTGCGCCAGCCGCTTCAGCCGCTCGAAGCCCGAGCGAAGGCGCGGGCTGTAGGGATTGCCGCCGCGCTCGAACTCGAGCAGGTACTTGGCGTAGGTCCAGCCCTTGTTCTCCTCGCCGACCAGGTTCTCGACCGGCACCTTCACGTCGGTGAGGAACACCGAGTTCACTTCCTGGGTGCCGGCGCGGTTGCCGTCGGCGGTGATGATCGGCTCGACCGAGATGCCCGGCGTCTTCATGTCGATCAGCAGGAAGGAGATGCCTTCCTGCGGCTTGCCCTCGTTCGAGGTGCGCACCAGGCAGAAGATCCAGTCGGCGGTCTGCGCCAGCGTCGTCCAGGTCTTCTGGCCGTTGACGATGTAGAAGTCGCCCTCACGTACCGCCTTGGTGCGGAGCGACGCGAGGTCGGAGCCCGAGCCCGGCTCGGAATAGCCCTGGCACCAGATCAGGTCGGAGTTCAGCATCGGCGGCAGGTGGCGCGCCTTCTGCTCGGCCGAGCCGTACTTCATGATGACGGGCGCGCACATCTTGGGGCCGAACGGCGAGGTGCCGGGCGCCCCGGCCTTCGCCATCTCCATCTCGAAGATGTACTTCTGCGTCGTCGTGAAGCCCGGGCCGCCGAATTCCTTGGGCCAGCCGGTGCAGAGCCAGCCCTTCTTGGCCAGCCGCTTCTGCCAGTCGACCAGGCGCTCCTTCGGCATGTAGGCGTTTCGGCCGACCTTGATCTCGCCCTGGATCTCGGGCGTCAGGTTCTCCTTCAGCCAGTCGCGCACTTCCTGTTGGAAGGCGAGTTCTTCCTTGCCGAATGTCAGGTCCATTGGGGGCTCCTTTTAGGGTCCGGAAGGTACCGCGCCGGGTTCCGGCGCGTAAAGCGTGCGATACACTGTTCCGCAGTGCGTTCAGCCCGCAGGAAGCCGATGTCCCCACCCGTCCAGCCCGTCGTCAGTGACGAGAAACTCCCGCCCTCCGCCGAAATCGTCGTCATCGGCGCCGGCATAGCGGGCAGCACCGCCGCCTATTGGCTGGCGAAACGCGGCCACCGGGTCGCGCTGCTCGAGAAGGGCGTGATCGGCGGCGAGCAGACGAGCCGGAACTGGGGCTGGTGCCGCCAGCAGCATCGCGACCTGCGCGAACTGCCGCTCGCCATGAAGAGCCTGGAGATCTGGGGCGATCTGTCTCGTGAGCTGGGCGCCGAGACCGGCTTCCGCCGCACCGGCCTCACCTACGTCACCGACCGTCCCGGCGATTTCGCGCAGTGGGAGGAATGGACTCTGCGCGCCCGCGAGTACCAGATGCACAGCCGGGTGCTGAGCCGTGCCGAGGCCAAGGAGCTCACGCCCGGCAGCACCGGCCAGTGGATCGGCGGCGTCCATTCGCCGACCGACGGCCGCGCCGAGCCATCGCTGGCCGGACCCGCCATCGCCGAGGGCGCCCGCAAGCTCGGGGCCACGCTTCACCAGAATTGTGCGGCGCGCGGCCTCGACATCGCCGCCGGTAAGGTTGCGGGCGTCATCACCGAGCATGGGATCATCCGCACGCGGACAGTCTTGCTGGCCGGCGGCGCCTGGAGCTCCCTCTTCTGCCGCCGCCACGATCTGCGCCTGGCGCAGGCCAGCGTGCATTCGACCTCCTTCGCCACGGTGGCAGCGCCCGAGGTGACCGGCGGCGGCCTGTCGATGCCCGACGTCACGATCCGCCGCCGCCTCGACGGCGGCTATACGGTCGGCCTGGGCGGCCGTGGACTCGTCGAGCTGTCGCCGCAGGGCCTGCTCTATGCCCGCCAGTTCTGGCCAACCTTCAGGAAGCGCCGCGCCGGCCTCACCTTCGGCATCGGCCGCTCCTTCCTCGAAGGGCCGGAATCGTTCGCCAACTGGTCGTTCGATCTGGAATCGCCCTTCGAGCGCCAGCGTATGCTCGATCCCGCCGCCGATCCGGTGCTGGTCGAACGAGGCCTCACGCGCCTGGGCGATCACTATCCGGCCCTGAAGGGACTGAAGGTGGCGCATGCCTGGGGCGGCCTGATCGATTCGACGCCCGACGGCATCCCGGTAATCTCCGCCGTCGATCCCCTGTCCGGCCTCTTCCTCTCGACCGGCTATACCGGCCACGGCTTCGGCATCGGTCCCGGCGCCGGCCGACTCGCGGCCGACCTCATCTCCGGCGATCCCCCGATCGTCGATCCCACGCCCTTCCGCTACAGCCGCATGATCGACGGCACGGATCTCGGCGCGCCCGGGATGATGTAGCGCCACTCTTGTCATCGCGGGCGGGGTAACCCCCGCCCTGGAGCGAAGCAAAGGATCTCGCGCTGGCTACGGAGTCCGCTGTTCGCTCGGCAAGGTCCTTCGCTGAGCTCAGGACGACAGGAAGCGTTAGTACGTCGTTCCGGTCGGCCCATATCCCGTGATCTGCAACACGACCGGACCGTCGCGCGTCTCCGCGAAGTGCGGGTCAGCGGGCGGCTCGGTATAGAAGCTGCCCGGCGGCAGGGCCTGCAGCGCGGCAGCATCGAAGACCTTGCCGTAGCCGAAGTACCAGGTGCCGGAGATCACCGTGCCGATGCGGTCGTCGGGATGGGTATGGGCGGCGATCCGGGTGTTGGCCGGGATGCGCAGCATGATCGTGTAGAGGCCGGGTTTGGTCGGATCGCCCTTGAGCACGATCGTCTGGATCGCGGCGATGCCGGAGGTGCCCGCTCCGGCGGAGGCCGCGACCGAGAAGTCGAACTCGGCCGGCGGCTTGCGTTGCTGGACTGGCGGATCGGCAAGCGCCCCGGTCGCAACGAGCGTCAGCGCGGTCGCGAGAAGAGCGCGCTTCATACGCCGAGGAACTTCGTCGCGAGGGCAACGGTCGCGTCGGGATTCTCTTCCATGATCCAGTGGCCGGCGTTCGGCACGATGCCTTCCGTGACGTCGCTGGCGACGAAGCGCATCACGGCGGCCATCGTCGGTCCGAACGACTTCTCGCCGCCCAGCGCCAGCACCGGCATGGCAAGCTTGGTCTCGGCGAAGCGCTTGTTGTCGATCTCGTCCTGGGCGAAGGCCGCGAACTGCGCGAAACCCGCCCGCATGCCACCGGGCTGGGCGTAGCGCGCGGCGTAGAACTCGCGCGCCGCCTCGCCGAACTTCGCCGGATCGGCGGAAAATTCGTTCCAGAAGCGGTCGAGGTAGATGCGCTCGCGTCCCTCGACCAGCCGCTCGGCATCGGGGCCGCGGAAATTGAAGTGCCAGAGCAGCGGGCTGCGCAGGATCTGCTCCCACGGGCCGATGCCGGGCAGCGGCGCGTCGATGACGACGAGCTTGCCCACGTCGTTGCGATACTGGGCGGCATAGGCGTAGGCGACCATGTTGCCGATGTCGTGCGCCACGATATCGGTGCGGCCTGCCCTCAACGTCTGAAGAACCGTCCGGATGTCCTGCGCCTGGGTTGCCTTGTCGTAGCCCGAATCAGGCTTGGACGAGAGACCGAGCCCGCGCAGGTCGGGCGCGATCACCGTTCGCTTGGCCATCAGCGCGGCGGCCATCGGCCCCCACATCTCGCTGGTCTCGCCGTAACCGTGAAGCAGCAGGACCGCCGGTCCCTTGCCGCCCACCCACACGTGGATGTCTGCACCCTTCGTGGCGATCTGCTGCGCACGAAATCCGGCCGGCAGCGCCGGTACGCTCGATTCGGTCATCGAACCGATTTGCGCCCGGCGCGTGCCGATGTCGAGAGACAATCCCGGGTCAGGCCCGGGTCAGGCCCGGGTCAGGCCCGGGTCAGGCGACCTTCTTGCCCAGGTGCGGGAACATCGCGAGCTTCGCCGCCTCGTCCATCTCCGCCTTGAAGCTGTGCTTGTCCTTCAGCGCGAGAGCACGAACCGCCGCCGGGCGCGCGTTGATTTCGCCAAGGTGACGCTGGATGTTGGGGAACTGCTTCGGCGCCTCGGCCCCGAGCACGAAGGGGATCAGGCGCGACCAGCCCCACACCGCCATGTCGACAATGCTGAAATTGTCGCCGCACATGAATTGCTGCTTGCCGAGACGGGCCTCGAGGATGCCCCAGTGACGCTGCGCCTCGAACGTGTAGCGGTTGACGGCGTATTCCTTCGGCTCGGGGGCGAAGTTGCGGAAGTGAACGGCCTGACCGGAGTACGGGCCGATGCCCGCCGCCACGAACATCAGCCAGGACAGCATCTCGCCCTTCTTGGCGGGCATGAACTTGCCCGTCTTTTCGCCGAGGTAGAGCAGGATGGCGTTGCTGTCGAACACCGTCTCGCCGCCGTCGACGATGGCCGGGACCTTGGCATTGGGATTGATCGCCAGGTATTCGGGAGCATGCTGCTCGCCCTTGCGGGTGTCGACCGGCACGAGCTCGTAGGGCAGGCCCATCTCTTCGAGGCAGAGCGCCACCTTCATCGGGTTCGGCGCCATGTTGTAATAGAACTTGATCATCACACTCTCCGTTACTCGTAACTCGTTTCCATCGATGTCATTCCGGCTTGGCGCCGGACTGCTTGATGATGGGATCCCAGAAGGCCATCTGGTCATCATAGAACTTCTTGGCCTGTTCGGGGGTCGATTCGACCAGCTCGATGGCCAGTTCGTCGGCCTTCTTCACCATGTCGGGCTGCTTCAGGGCCTGGTTGAAGGCGGCGTTCAGCCTGTCGATGATCGGGCGCGGCGTCTTGGCCGGCGCATAGACCGCGTACCAGGTGTTGATCGCATAATCGAAGCCGGTCGCCTCCTTGATTGTCGGCACGTCGGGAAGCTGCTTCAGGCGCTTGTCGGAGGCGACGCTCAGCACGCGGACCTTGCCACCGTCGATGAAGCCCTTGCTCGACTGCAGTGTGTCGATCTGGAAGCCATGCCGCCCGGCGATCATGTCGACCATGCCGGGGGCCGAGCCGCGATACGGCACATGCAGCGCGTCCCCGCCCGCCCGGGTGGCGAACAGGTAGCTGGCCAGATGGATCATCCCGCCATTGCCCGACGAGGCGTAGGAATACTTGCCGGGATCCTTGCGCAGCATGCCGACGAGCTCCGGCGTGCTCTTCGCGCCGTCCATCGGCGCCAGCAGGATCAGCGGCACGCTGGCGACATAGGCGATGGCGGCAAGCCCGTTCACCGGATCGTAGCCGAGCTGCTTGCCGTAGAGCGCCGGCGCCATGGCCATGGTCGAAGCGCTGAACAGGATCGTGTAGCCATCGGGCTTGGCGTCGGCGACCATCGCGGTGCCGATGTTGCCCGTGGCGCCCGGCTTGTTCTCGACCACGACCTGCTGACCCAGGAGTTCGGAAACGCGCGGCGCCAGCAGGCGTCCGACCACGTCGGTCGGGCCGCCGGCCGCGAAGGCGATGACCATGCGGATCGGCTTGTCGGGATAGGTCCCCTGCGCAGCGGCCGGCGCTGTCAGGACCGTCGCCATGAGCGCTGCGAGCGCGCCCCGTCGCGTGAACTTCATCGTTTCCCCCTATTGAATTTTGCGCCGCTTTTACCTGAGTTTAAGGGGGTGCATGCGGCATGCAATGGAGGCGGGTCGCGTGGCGAACCTCACGTGGGCGCCAGGAACCCTTGACTGTAACCCGCATGAGTTAGTCAGATGGCGCCACTCAACGGGAGAAAGCCCATGGCAAAGCTCGTGGTTCTCTACAACAAGCCCGCCGACGTGGCGGCCTTCGACGCCTACTATTTCAACAAGCATGTACCGCTGGCGAAAACGATCCCAGGCCTCCGCTCCTACGAGGTAAACGATGGTCCGGTCGGTACGCCGCAAGGTCCCGCGCCGTATCACCTGATGGCCATCCTGACGTTCGATTCGATGGCGGCAATCGGTGCAGCCTTCGCCTCGCAGGAAGGCCAGGCGACGGCCGGCGACCTCGCGAACTTCGCCCAGGCCGGCGCTCAACTTCTGATGCTCGATACCCGCGAGATTTGAGCGCCGAACCGAGACGCCCGACATCTGCATTATGTAAAGATGATCGAGCCGACCATCTTGGCGGCGGAAACCATGGGTATTTGCCGTGACCGAATCCACGAAAGGCGCGCGACCGCCCGAAGACGGCGGCCTCAAGCGCCGCGAGCTGGCGATGATACCGGTCGCACTCGGCGCGGTAGGTGCAGGCACGGCTTCGGCACAGCCGGCACCCGCCCTCGACGACGCCCCGCTGTCGGACCTGCAGGAGGCCCTGGCGCAGGGCCGCGTCACGTCAAGCGACCTGACCCGCGCCTACCTGGCCCGCATCGAGGCCTATGACCGCCAGGGGCCGGGCCTGAACTCCGTGCGGGTGACCAATCCCGACGCCCTGTCTATCGCCGCGGGTCTCGACGGCGTGAAACCGTCCGCTAGCCAGCCGCTGGCCGGCCTGCCGATCCTGGTAAAGGACAATATCGCCACCGGCGACCGGCAGCCCACGACCGCGGGCTCGCTGGCCCTCGGCGGCGCCCATGCCAAGGACGACGCGTCCGTAATCAAGAGGCTGCGCGAGGCCGGAGCGGTGATCCTGGGCAAGGCCAACCTCACCGAGTTTGCCAACATCCTCGCGATCGGCATGCCGTCGGGCTACAGCTCGATCGCCGGCTATGTGCGGAACCCCTACTCACCCAATCTGATGGCCAATGGCGCGCCGGTCGTGCTGCCCGGCGGCTCCAGCGCCGGCTCGGCGGTTGCCGTCGCGGCCGGCCTCTGCGCCGCGGCGATCGGCACCGAGACCTCGGGTTCGCTGCTGAGCCCGGCAACCCAGAACGGCCTCGTCACCGTGAAGCCGACGGTCGGCCTGATCAGCCGCAGCGGCATCATCCCGATCTCGCACAGCCAGGACACGGCCGGCCCCCTCACCCGCACCGTGCGCGATTCCGCGATCCTGCTGAACGTGCTGGCCGCGCGCGACCCGGACGATCCGGCGACGCACCTCCTGCAGCGGCCGGACGATTACACCGCCGGTCTCGACAAGGACGGTCTGAAGGGCGCGCGCATCGGTGTCCCCAGCGATCCCGACGATCCCCTCAACGATCCGTTCTATGGCCCCCTGTCCGTTCGCGCGAAGGCGCTGATGGCACAGGCGATCAGGGTGCTGGAAGACCTCGGCGCCACGGTCGTGCGCGCGGCCATTCCGGCGATCGGCTGGATCGGCGGCCCGGGCACGACCATGCCCGTGCTCAATCGCAATCCGCTCAGCCCCGCCAAGGGCACGCCGGGGCCCGCCTCCGTCGTCTTCCTCTACGAACTGAAGCGGGACCTCAATCTCTACCTGCGTGACTGGGCAACGACGACGCAGATGAAGACGATGGCCGACGTCATCGCGTTCAATACGGAGAACGCCGACAAGGCGCTGCGCTACGGGCAGGACCTGTTCCTGGCGGCGGAAGCCACGCGGGGCGACCTCTCGGAGCTGGAATACAAGTCGGCGCGCGCCATGGACCTGATGGCCGCCAAGGAGCGCGGCATGGATGCCTATATGGACCAGCACAGGCTCGATGCCGTGGTGTTCCCCGGCGCCAGCGGCTCCTCCATTGCCGCGAAGCCCGGCTATCCCAGCGTGCAGGTGCCGGCCGGCTTCATCTCCGGCGTGGGCAAGACGGAAACGCCCGACTATCCGCTCGGCCTCACCTTCGCCGGCCGCGCCTGGAGCGAGGCCACGCTCCTGCGCTTCGCCTATGCCTACGAACAGGCGACCAAGGCGCGCCGCCCACCCCCGGACCTGCCCGCCCTGTAGCTAAACCGCGATCACCACGCCGTCGTGGCCGGGATCGGCGCCGCCGTCGAGACCGTCCTCGTGGATGCGGATGCCGTGCACGGCGGCGAAGCCGAAGCCATAGGGGCTGCGGACCACCGGATAGCCCTGCGCCTGCAGCTCGCGCTCGACCCGGCCCTGGATGCGGTTGGAGATGTCAATCGCGTCCGAGGTCGCCGAGAAGCGCGGCGCGCTCACCGCCTCGACCATGGTCATGCCGAAGTCGAGCGCGTTCAGGATCACATGCAGCACGCCCATGGCGATCTGCGTGGCGCCGGGCGCGCCGATGATCAGGTGCGGCTTGCCGTCCTTGAAGAGGATGGACGGCACGACCGAGCTGAAGCGCGCCTTGCCGGGCGCGATCGAGCCGGCGCGGCCGGGGCGCGGGTCGAACACGCCCATACAGCCATTGTACATGAAGCCCAGGCCCGGTGTGATCACGCCCGAAGGCATGCCCAGCGAATGGGTCATGGTGAAACAGTTGCCGTCCTTGTCGAGGACGGAGATGTGCGTCGTGTCCTTCGACACCGCGCCCGAATTGAAGCGCGTGACGCTGGCCTTCTCGCCGCGCGCGATCTCGGCCGCCATCGTCTTGGCGTAGGCCTTGGAGGTCAGCTCCCCGACCGGCACCGTGACGAACTTCGGATCGCCGACCTTGGCATCCTTGTCGATCGTCGCCCGCTTCATCGCTTCAGCCACGATGCGAAGATGCTCGGATGAGCCGTGCTCCAGCGCGCCGATGTCGAAGTTCTCGAGGATGTTCAGCATCTCGATCAGCATCACGCCGCCGCCCGGCGGCTGGTTGGTCGAGACCTTGTAGCCGCGATAGTCGCCCCACAGCGGCGCGTTGCGCACGGCCTTCCAGGCCTTGAGATCCTCGATCGACAGCAGCGCGTCGTTCTTCCTCATGTCCTCGGCGATCGCGTGCGCGATTTCGCCCGAATAGAAGACATCGGCCCCGCCCTTGGCGATGGCGCGCAGGGTCTGGCCGTAGTCGCGGTTGATCACCCGGTCACCCACCCGCTTCGGCACGCCGTCGGGGCGGCAGTAGAGTTCGCGCGCGGCCGGGGTGAAGCCGGTGCGCTCGAAGTTGGGCGCGCGGCCGAAGGCTCCGTCATCGGCCCACCAGAAGTGGACGTGCGGCCGGACGGTCCAGCCCTTCTCGGCCCAATGGATCGCCGGCTCGACGATGCGCGACCAGGGCAGGCTGCCATGCTCCCTGTGCGCGTCGTAGTACATCTTGAGATTGGCCGGCGCACAGATCGACTGGTAGCCGATGTCGTTCACCCTTCCTTTCAGGATGAAGCCGTAGCCGTCGCGCGCCTCGCTCTCGATCAGGTTGGCCCACATGTCGGGCCGCGCGGCGAGCGGCGCCGGCGCATGGGCGTCGATATAGCCGTGGAATTTCTTGCCCGGCATGTAGATGCCGCAGGAGCCGAAGCCCGCGATGCCGCACATCTGCGGATCGACCACGCCCTGGACCAGCGCGCAGGCGATGCCGGCATCGACGGCGTTGCCGCCCTCGCGCAGCACGTCGGCTCCGGCCTCCGTCGGCTCGGGCTGCGGGGCCACGATCATCGCCTGCTTTTTGTACCGCACGTCGCTTCCTCCAACTCGTTTGTTGGCGCGACTCAATCCCAACCGTTGCGCTTGCGCAATATCGCGGTCGAGGGCGCAAGTGCCAGTCCCTTGCCCTGTACCGTCGGCAGCCACTCTGCGAGCGCTTGCAAAGTCGAATCGTGCGGATGGCCGATCGCCACGACGAAGCCCTGCCGTCGCGCCACCGCCTCCGTCTCGGCGAGCTTGCGCCGCACGGCCTCCAGGGTCTCCTCGTCGTCGAGGAAGACGTGGCGCACGATCGACGGCACGCCGATCTCCTGCGCCGTCTGGTCGCCGACCGATTGCGGGCTGGTGCGCGAATCGAGGAACATCAGGCCGCGCGGCTTGAGCTGGCGCATCACCAGTTCCATGTCGGGACGGTTGGCGGTGAAGCGGCTGCCCATATGATTGTTGATGCCGACATAGCCGCCGAAACTCTCCAGCGCGATCAGCAGCTTCTGGCGCACCTCGACGTCGGGCATCGATACTGTGAGCGCCCCCGGTCCGGGATCGTTGCGGCCGTTGGGCTCCATCGGCATGTGCAGCATCAGTTCGTGGCCCCGCGCCCGTGCGGCGCGCGCCTGCTCCGGCAGGTCCTTGGCATAGGGCAGGAACGACATGGTCATCGGCCCCGGCAACTCCCAGGCGCGCTTCGAGCGCGCGCGGTCGAGACCGACATCGTCGATCACGATCGCGACGAGGGGTTTGCTCTTGAGATCGCGGAACGGCACGGCATTGCGGCGCCAGG
This sequence comes from Reyranella sp., assembly GCF_965279625.1. Taxonomy (GTDB): domain Bacteria; phylum Pseudomonadota; class Alphaproteobacteria; order Reyranellales; family Reyranellaceae; genus Reyranella. The sequence goes on along the minus strand of NZ_OZ257251.1, from coordinate 481,436 downwards.
TCTGTTCCGCCGGGAACGCGGCGGCGACCTTCTTTACCGGCGGCTTCTCCTCGACGTTCGGCGTCGGCTTGCCGGGGTCGGCCTCGGAGTATTTCGGGAAGTCCGGCAGCTCCTCGATGCGCGAATATCTTGGGGCAACGGCTGGCCCCGTCGTCGCGGCGCTGCGCTTCATGTCCTCCAGCGTGTCGCGCGCCACGCGGTCGCCGCTTCGCAAATCGAATCGCTCGGCGATCCAGTAACCGCCGAACACACTACTTGCGAACAACAGGACGACGGCGATGACGACCGAGTGCCAGCGATGGGCTGCCACCCACGTAAAAGGCCCGTCGAAACGGGCACGAAGACGATCCGCGAGGCCCGGAGGCCGTTTCGGACTCCTTCTGTTCGTCTTCCCGCTTCTGTTCTTCCTCGACGCCATCTGAGAGTTATGCCCTAACCTCTTGGCGTGGGCCACTATTTGGCCTCAATCCAGGCTGGAAAGCGACTTCATTACCCGAATGTCCGGCTCGCCCGAGCGGCCGCTTTCGCGGCGGAAGCCGACCTGCTTGGCGAGATCCAGCATCTTGCGATTCTCGCGCAGCACATGACCGACCACCCGCTTCACGCCGCGCGACTTGCCATAGTGCAGCACGTGGCGCAGCAGCAGTTCGCCATAGCCGCGGCCCTGGCGATCGGACGCGACGGTGAGCGCGAACTCCGCCTGCTGGAAATCGGGATCGGCGACCAGTCGTCCGACGCCGACCATCTCGTCGCCATCGAGCAGCACGAATGCCATCTCGCGGTCGTAGTCGATCTGGGTCAGTCGTGCCGCGAGTTCGTGGCTGAGTTCGCGCATGGGGCCGAAGAAGCGCATGCGCACGTCCTCGGGCGTCAGCCGCCGCGTGAAGGCCTGCAGCGTGGGTTCGTCGTCGGGCCGGATCGGACGGATGCGCAGTTTCTCCTCGCCATGCTGGATCTCGGCCTCGAGTTCCACCGGATAGGGCCGGATGGCGAAGCGCGCCGCCCGCTCCTGCCCTTTCTTCGGGTGGTTCACCACGATGCGCGCATCGAGCGCGATCACGCCATCGGCGTCGGCCAGCAGCGGATTGATGTCGAGCTCGGCGATCTCGCCGACATCGGCGATGAGCTGCGACAGGCGCACCATGGCCGCGCCCACCGCCTCCCTGTCGGCCGGGGCACGGTCGCGAAAGCCGCGCAGCAGGCGATCGACGCGGGTGCGGCTCAACGCATCCTCCGCCAGCACGGGATCGAGCGGCGGCAAAGCGAGCGCCTTGTCGTCGATCACCTCGGCGGCCACGCCACCATGGCCGACCAGCAGGATCGGTCCGAACACCGGATCCTCGGCGGCGCCCAGGATCAGCTCGACGGCATGCGGGCGCCGGATCATGGGCTGCACCACGAAGCCGTCGATCCTGGCCTTGTTGGCCAGCACAAGGACCTTGCCGGTCATCTCGCGGACGGCGTCGAGCACCGCCTGTTCGGAGACCAGGTCGAGCGAAACCCCGCCGACATCGCTCTTGTGGGTGATGTCGCGCGACAGCAGCTTCACCGCGACGGGAAAGCCGATTCGCACCGCGATCGCGGCGGCCTCGCCGGCGTCGCGCGCGATCTCGGTGGGCACGACCGGGATGCCGTAGGCCGCCAGCACCCTCTTGGCCTCTGGCTCGGTGAGCACCTTGCGCTTCTCGGCGAGCGCGCCCTGCACGATCGAACGCACGAGCGCGGTGTCGGACCGCAGCTCCGGCACGGAGGGCGGCGTGCGCTGCAGGGCACGCTGGCCACGACGATACTCGACGATGTGCATGAAGCCGCGCACGGCGCGCAGCGGCGTGTCGTAGGCGGGAATGCCCGCATCGTGCAGCACGTCGCGACCGGCCTGGGCCTCGCGCCCGCCGATCCAGCAGCCGATCACCGGCACGACCTTGCGCCCTGCGGCGCCGGTGATGGCGCGCGCCGCCTCGACCGACGAGGTGAGCGACGTGGGCACGTTCATGGCCAGCACCGCGCCGACGCCGCGATCGTCGGCCAGCCCGTCGAGGGCGACGGCATAGCGTGGCCCGTCGGCATCGCCCACGATGTCGACCGGGTTGGCGCGCGACCATCTCTGCGACATCTGCTTGTCGAGCCGCGCGATGGTCGCCGGCAGCAGCGTGGCGAGTTCGCCGCCTTCGTCGATCAGCAGGTCGGTGGCGATGATTCCGACGCCCCCGCCGTTGGTCAGGATCGCCAGCCGCTCGGTGCGCGGGGCGATGCTGTGGCCCAGAGTCTCGGCCGCATCGAACAGTTCGCCGAGGCCCAGCACGCGCACGAGGCCTGCGCGCGCGAAGGCGGCGTCGTAGACCGCGGCCGATCCCGCCATCGAGCCCGTATGCGAGGCCGTCGCCTGAGCGGCCGCGGCATGGCGCCCGCCCTTCAGCACGATCACCGGCTTGATGCGGGCCACGCCGCGCGCCGCCGACATGAACTTGCGCGCCTGGGTGATGCCCTCGACATACATCAGCACCGCGCGCGTATCGGAATCGCGCGCCAGCATATCGAGCACGTCGCCGAAATCGACGTCGGCCATGTCGCCCATCGAGATCAGGTGCGAGAAGCCGATCCCCTGGGCCACGCCCCAGTCGGCCAGGCCCGCCAGCACGGCGCCCGACTGGGCGACCGCTGCGATGCGTCCGGCCTTGAACCGTGTCGGGCCGAAGCTCGCGTTGAGGCCGAGCCCAGGGGCGGCGTAGCCGATGCAGTTCGGTCCGACGATGCGCAGCAGATAGGGCTGGGCCGCACGCAGCAGCCGCTGCCGCCACAGCGCATTGACCGACGCGGCATCCGGACCGTTGCCGGGGCCGGCGCTGATCACCACGGCGACGCGTGTCCCCGCCTCGCCCAGCGCCACGATCAGCCCGGGGATGGTCGCGGCCGGCGTCATGATCACGGCAAGGTCCGCCGGCTCGGGCAGGTCCGACACCCTGCGGAAGGCCGTACGGCCCGCAATCGTGCCGCCCTTACGGTTGACGAGGTGGATCTGGCCCTGGAAGCCGCCGGCCAGCACATTGCGCGTGACCGCCGCGCCTACAGAGCCGGGGCGTTCGGTGGCGCCGATCATGACGACCGAGCGCGGGGACATGAGCCTATCGAGATTGCGGGTCGACATACCCTCTAGAAGAGCGCCGGACCGTTCATCAGCACAAGCCCTGAAACGATCACGAACGCCGCAGCCACCCGGCGGCCCCCGAACGGTTCGCCCAGGATGAGCGTGCCGATCAGCGCCCCGAACAGCACCGAGGTCTCGCGCAGCGCGGCGATATGGGCCATCGGCCCCAGCGCCAGCGCGTAGATCGCGATGCCGTAGCCGACGTTGGCGATCACGCCGCCGCCGACCCCGCGATACCAGGTCTTCTTCATGTGGGACCAGACGGTCGCCGGCCGTTTCCAGAAGGCCAGCACCAGCAGCCACGGCCCCTCGAGCACGGCCAGCCAGGCGATGTAGGAGATGCGATGCTCCAGCGTCTCGCCGGCGGCGCGCACGCCCATGCCGTCGGAGATGATGTAGCCCGCGATGGTGATCCCGGTCAGCACCGCGAACAGCGTTGCCAGCCCATGACGGCTACCCGGTTTCTGCACGATGTTCTTCAGGGGGAGAGCGAGCGCCACGAGGCCGAAGCTCAGCAGGAAGACGCCGACGATGTCCTGCGTCCTGAGATGCTCGCCGATCACGCGGCCCGACACCAGCGCCACCAGCAGCGGTCCCAGGCCTCGTGCGATCGGATAAGTGTGGCTGAGATCGCCGTAGGTATAGGCTTTCAGCAGGAAGAAATAATAGGCGATGTGGATCGCGACCGAGAGGATGAGGAACTTCCAGGCCCCCGGTTCGACCAGGGGAACGAACGGCACGATGCAGAGGCCCATGACCGTGCCTGTCGTCATGATCAGGCCGAAGGTCGCGAGCCGGTCGGACTGATCCGCCTTCAGGATGGCGTTCCAGGTGGCGTGCATCAGCGCTGCTGCCAGCAACAGCGCGACGATCAGGGGCTCGACGACCAAGGGGGCTACTTTCTTCTTGTTGCCCTCAACCTACGCCCGTGCCCAAGATCGAGAAAGGGCGGAAACGAAGACGAGGCATGCGATGACGATCGAGGCGTACAAGGCGGCGCGCGAATTCCTGCTGGCCCATCGCGGCGACTACGCGACGGCCTATCGCGATTTCCATTGGCCGCAGATGCAGCACTTCAACTGGGCGCTCGACTGGTTCGATGCCGAGCTGGCGCGCGGACCGCAGGCCAACCAACCGGCACTGACGATCGTCGGCGACGGCGCCGCGAGCCTCACCTTCGCCGAGCTGTCGGAACGCTCCAACCGCGTCGCCAACGGATTGCGCGCGCGGGGTGTGAAGCGCGGCGACCGCATGCTGCTGATGCTGGGCAACGTGGCGCCGCTCTGGGAAGTGATGCTGGCGGCGATGAAGCTCGGCGCCGTCGTCATCCCGGCGACTACCCTGCTGACGCCGGTCGATCTCGCCGACCGCCTCGAGCGTGGCCGGGCGCGCCATGTCGTGGCCGCCGCCGGCGAGGCTGCGAAGTTCGATGGCTTCGACAAGAGCCTGACGCGCATCGCCGTCGGCGACGCACCGGCCGGCTGGCACGCCTATTCGCAGCTGCTCGATCACCCGGCCGAATTCACGCCGGACGGGCCGACCAATGCCGACGATCCGATGCTGCTCTATTTCACCTCGGGCACCACGGCGAAACCCAAGCTCGTCCTGCATTCGCATCGCAGCTATCCGGTGGGCCATCTGACAACGATCTTCGTGCTGGGCCTGCGACCGGGCGACGTGCATCTCAACATCTCCTCCCCGGGCTGGGCCAAGCACGCCTGGAGCTGCTTCTTCGCGCCGTGGATCGCCGGCGCCACGATCTTCATCGCCAACCAGCCGCGCTTCAACGCCCGCTACCTGCTCGACGCCATCGTTGCCAACCAGGTGACCACGCTCTGCGCACCGCCGACCGTGTGGCGCATGCTGATCCAGGAAGACCTGAAGTCCTGCCGGACGTCGCTGCGCGAGGTGCTGGCCGCCGGCGAGCCGCTGAACCCCGAGGTGATCGAGCAGGTCGAGAAGGCCTGGGGTCTCACCATCCGCGATTTCTACGGCCAGACCGAGACCACGACGCAGGTCGGCAATCCGCCCGGCCAGCCGATCAAGCCCGGCTCGATGGGCCGCCCCCTGCCCGGCTACAAGATCAGGCTGCTCGATGCCGACGACACGGATGCGGAGGAAGGCGAGATCTGCATCGACCTCAAGCACCGGCCGGCGGCGCTGATGCAGGGTTATCAGCAGGACGACGGCTCGATCGCACCGCTCACGGGTGCGGTCTATCGCACCGGCGACGTCGCCTCGCGCGATGGCGAAGGTTACCTGACTTACGTCGGCCGCGCCGACGACGTGTTCAAGGCATCGGACTACCGGATCAGCCCGTTCGAACTCGAAAGCGTGCTGATCGAGCACCCCGCCGTGGCCGAAGCGGCCGTGGTGCCGGCCCCCGACGCGATGCGCCTGGCGGTCCCGAAGGCCTACATAACGCTCACCGCCAGCGGCAAACCCGACCGCGCCACGGCGCTGTCGATCTTCCAGCACCTGCGTGGCCGGCTCGCCCCGTTCAAGCGCATCCGCCGCCTCGAGTTCGCCGAGCTGCCCAAGACCATCTCCGGCAAGATCCGCCGGGTCGAACTGCGCCGCGACGAGGAAAAGCGGGCATCCGAAAACCAGCGCGGCGCAGGCGAATTCCGGGAGGAGGACTTCCCGGAGCTGGCAAAGTAGCGAGGCACTTTTAGAAGGCCTATCAGCGCGACCCACAGCCCGCTAATATCCCCCCCATGCTTCTCCTGATCGATAACTACGACAGCTTCACCTACAACCTCGTCCACTTCCTGGGCGATCTCGGCGCGCGCTGCGTCGTGCATCGCAACGACCAGATCACGGTCGATCAGGCGCTGGCGCTGAAGCCGGCCGGAATCGTGCTCTCGCCCGGCCCCTGCACGCCAAACGAGGCCGGCATCTGCATGGACCTGATCCGGGCCGCCGCAAAGGAACAGGTGCCGCTTTTCGGCGTCTGCCTCGGCCATCAGGCGATCGGCCAGGTGTTCGGCGGCCACGTGGTCCGGGCGCCCGAGCCGATGCACGGCAAGCTGTCGGGCGTCTCTCACAAGAACCAGAGCGTCTTCGAGGACGTGCCCTCGCCCTTCCAGGCGACGCGCTACCATTCGCTGATCGTCGACAGGAAGGATTTCCCGAAGGACCTCGAAGTCACCGCCGAGACCGGTGACATCATCATGGGCCTGCGCCACCGGACGCTGCCGATCCACGGCGTGCAGTTCCACCCCGAGAGCATCGCCTCGGAACACGGCCACAAGATCCTCGAGAATTTCCTCAAGATCGCGGGCGACCACCCGAGCCAGCAGAACAAGAAAGAGGCGGCCTGAGCCGCCCAAAAGGAAACGCCATGATCGATCGCCGCACGCTTGTCCTCTCGCTGGCGGCCACCGCCGCGTCTCCGCTGACAACATCCACGGGCTTCGCGCAGGCATGGCCGGCGAAGCCCATCCGCATCATCGTGCCGTTTCCGGCGGGCCAGGCGACCGACATCCTCGCGCGCATGATGGCTGATCAGCTCACCAAGGCGCTGGGCCAGCAGGTGATCGCGGAGAACCGGCCCGGCGCCGGCGGGCAGATCGGCGCCGATGTCGCCGCCAAGGCAGCCCCCGACGGCTACACCTTGCTGATGGTGACGATCTCCACGCACGGGATCAGTCCGGCGCTCTATCCGAAGCTGCCCTACGATCCGCAGAAGGATTTCGCGCCGATCGCCAATATCGGGCTGACGCCGCAGGTGCTGATGACCAGCCTCAAGAGCGGCATCGGCACGGTCGCCGACCTCGTCGCCAAGGCCAAGGCGGGCGCCGATCTCAATTACGGCTCCTCGGGCAATGGCTCGGCCAGCCATCTCGCCGTCGAGATGCTGAAGAGCGCGGCCGGCATCAAGCTCACCCACGTGCCGTTCAAGGGCAATGCCGAGGCCCAGCTCGCGCTGCAGAGCGGCGACATCCAGCTCCTGTCCGACGCCGTTCCCGGCGCGGTCGGCCCGGTGCGGTCGGGCAAGGTGAAGGCGATCGGCATCGCCGACGAACGCCGCTCGCCCTTCCTGCCCGATGTGCCGACGGTGGCCGAGCAAGGCATCTATGGGGTCGTCGCCGTCGGATGGATCGGCCTCTCCGCGCCCGCGAAGACGCCCGAGCCGATCCTCGACAAATTGAGCGCCGAGGTCATGCGCATCCTCAAGGATCCTGAGGTCTTGGAGAAGATGAAGAGCCTGTCCTTCGTTCCGGCCAAGGAATCGCGCCAGGAGTTCGGGGCCTATATCGCCATCGAGAACACCAAGTGGCGCAAGATCATCCAGGACGCTGGTGTGAAGATCGAGTAGCGGGCGACACTACTCCAGCACCGCGTGGCCCGCGCCGCCCTGCCCCTTGGCCTTGCGCAGCAGCAGAATCAGCGGCAGCGCGAGAAGCGCCACCAGCATCATCAGCTTGAAGTCGTTGGCATAGGCTATGACGGCGGCCTGCTTGTTCACTTCAGCATTGAGCGTCGCCCGGCCCAGCGTGGTCGCCATGTTCCAGAACTGCGACGGCCCCGCCTGGCCCAGCGCGTCGTTGAACGGGGTCACCTGGCCCGCCAGCTCGGCATGCACGAGCTGCGTGTTGCGCGTCAGCAGGAAGATCACCATCGAGATGCCGATGCTCGAGCCGATGTTGCGCATCAGGCTGTAGAGCGCTGTGCCCTGGGTGCGCAGATGGCCCGGCAAGGTGGCGAAGGTGATCGTCGACAGCGGCACGAACATGAAGCCCAGCCCCATGCCCTGCAGCACGCCGGTGCGGACCAGCGTCCATTGGGACACGTTCGGCGTGAAGCCGGTCATTTCCCAAAGCACCGCCGCGGTGATCAGCAGCCCCGCCGCCAGCAGCAGCCGCGGATCGACCCGGTTGATCATGCGGCCGACGAGCATCATCGCCAGCATCGTGCCCATGCCGCGCGGTGCCAGGATCAGCCCCGCCGTAACCACCGGATAGCCCATCAGGTTCTGCAGATAGGGCGTGATCAGCGCCAGCGAGGCCAGCAGGATGATGCCGACCACGAAGATGAAGCACAGCCCGACCGAGAAATTGCGGTCCCTGAAGATGCTGGGATCGATGAAGGGCTGCTTCACCGTGAAGGTCTGGACGAGGAACAGGTAGAAGGCGAGCGCCGCCAGCACGGCCTCGACCACGATCTCGGTCGAGGAGAACCAGTCGATCTGCTCGCCACGATCCAGCATCATCTGGAACGAGCCGATCGCGAGGCTGAGCATCAGGAAGCCGAACCAGTCGAACGAATCGCGCCGGGTCATCGTCTCCTCGAGATAGGCCGAGAGGCCCAGGAACGTTACGAGGCCGATCGGCACGTTGATGTAGAAGACCCAGCGCCAGTTGTAGGCCTCGGTCAGCCAGCCGCCGAGGGTCGGGCCGAGGATGGGGCCCACCATGACGCCCATGCCCCACAGCGCCATCGCCGAGCCATGCTTCTCCTTGGGGTAGGAATCGAGCAGCACCGCCTGCGACAGCGGCACCAGCGAGGCGCCGAACAGGCCCTGCAGCAGGCGGAAGGCCACCATCTCCGGCAGCGAGGTGGCGATGCCGCACAGGACCGAGGCGCCGGTGAAGCCCGCGACGGCGATCTGGAACAGCCGCTTGCGCCCCAGCCGCGCCTCGAGGAAGCCGGTCAGCGGCGTCGCGATGGCTGCCGCCACGATGTAGGAGGTCAGCACCCAGTTGATCTGGTCGGTCGTCGCCGACAGCGAGCCTTGCATATAGGGCAGCGCCACGTTGGCGATGGTCGTGTCCAGCGCCTGCATGATCGTCGCCAGCATGACGCAGAGCGTCAGCGGCACGATGTGCTGAGGGAGGGGTTTGGAGGTGGCGTTACTCATGGCTGCGGGCGCGCCACTCCAGTGGCGCGTCATTCTCCTGGTTCAAGACAAGATCGCGCCACTGGAGTGGCGCGCCCCAAGCGGATCAGAACCCGCTGAACAGGTCGCTCAGTTGGCGGTGATGGCCGGTGTCGATCTCGACATAGGCGCTCATGCCGGTGCGCAGCGGCGGTGCGCCCTCCGGCATCTCGACACCGAGCCGGATCGGCACGCGCTGCACGACCTTCACCCAGTTGCCGGTCGCATTCTGGGCCGGCAGCACGGAGAACTCCGCGCCCGTCGCTGGCGCGAGGCTGGTGACGGTCGCCTTCCATTCGTGGCCGGGATAGGCGTCGATCGAAACCGTCGCCTTGTCGCCCGGCTTCAGATTGGAAAGGTCGGACTCCTTCGGATTGGCCTCGACCCAGACGTCGGCCGTCGAGATGAGGCTGAAGGCCGGCTGTGCCGCAGGGAGGTATTCGCCGGGCAGCAGCGCATCGACGTTGGTGACGATGCCGGGCATCGGCGCCACGACGGTCGTGCGGGTGAGGTCGCGGCGTGCCTTGTCCACCTGCGCCTTGGCCGAGAGATAGTTTGCGTTCTGCTCGATCGGAGCGTCGGCCCGGCCGCCGAGCTGCCCCAGCGTCGCCTCGGCGTCGCTCTGCGCCACCAGCAGCCGCTCGCGCGCCGTGTCGAGGTCGCGCTTGGCCTGGTCGAAGGTTGCCTGGGCCGAGACGCCGCGCTTCAGCAGATCCTGCTGACGCTGCGCGCCGGTCTCGAAGAAGCCGATGTCGGTCTTCGCCTGCTCGATCTGCGCGAGCTTCTGGCGATAGGTCGCCTGCTGCGTCACGATCTGGTTGCGCACGGTGCCGAGATTGGCTTCGGCGCCCGCCAGCGCGATCCTGAACGGTTCCTGGTCCAGGGTGAACAGGACCTGTCCCTTCTCCACCCTCTGGCTCTCATGCACGGCGACGTTGGCGACGATGCCGGAAACGTCGGTCGCCACGGTGAGCTTGCCGGCATGGACATAGGCGTTGTCAGTCGAGATGTAGCGGCCCCCCGTCATGTAGGCGAACAGGCTGCCGGCCAGGACGACCGCGGGTCCCAGGACGAGCAGGATACGGCGCAGGTTGCGCGGCTTGGCCGCCGAGCCGGTCTTTTCCGTGGGCTTCCCAGCCATGTCGAAGCGCTGCAGCAGCTTCTCCGCCGCCATCTGGTCGGCATCATTGGCGACCGGCGCGGGCGCCGCGACCTCGTCGGCAAGCTCACTGCGACGGAAAGAACTCCTGTTAGCCATTGCCCGTACTCCTCTCGCCGGCGGGCGCGGAAGCCTTTGCCAGCAAATTCGACTTCATGCGGCTCAGCAACGCGAAGAGTTGTTCGCGCTCCGCTTCGGCCACGCCCTCCAACGCCTCGGAGCGGGTCGCGGCTCCAATAGTGAAAATGTCGGCCAGCAGCGGATGGACCTTCTCGGTCAGGTAGAGCTGACGGATGCGCCGGTCGGTCGGATGGGCCCGGCGCTCCACGAGCTCCGCCTCCTCCAGCCGGTCGAGCAGCCGGGTCAGGGTGATCGGCTCGACTTCCAGGATGTCGGCCAACCCGCTCTGCTGGATGCCCTCGTTTCGGGCGAGATGCGCCAGAACCTGGCACTGCGAGCGCGTCAGACCCAGGCCGCGCGCATTCTGCTCGAAGCGCTTGCGCATCAGGCGCGCCACGTCGTGCAGGAGGAAACCAAGATTTCGTTCGGGAAGTTCCATGAGCCCATCTTCTGAGTATACTTAAGATAAGCTTGCTTACTATTTTGGCAAGGACTCCCAGAAATAGGCCTAGATATACAAAAAAGGTTAGTAAATCAGCGCCTTAGGGCTGACTTCTCATCCATTTAGACGGACTACGGGCGCGACGCCGAAGCCTGCGCGCTGGATCGCCTTGGTGATCGCCGGGACGTCGGCACCGTCTGGAAGGCGCATCTCCGCGCTCTTCAAATCGACGGAGAGAGGTGCCGTGCCGGCGCCGGTGGCGGCACGGGTGACGGCCTTTACGCAGCCGTCGCAATCCATGCCAGTGACCTTGAGGATGAGTTCTTGAGCCATGTGATATAGCTTCGCGCCGGCCGGCCGAACCGGCAAGAGGCAAAAGCACGGGGTTCTGGTGAGCGGCGACATAAACGATTTTCGCGGCCTTCTGGCCAAGGTGGGGAACGGCGAGACCCTGGGCATCGACGAGGCGGAGCGCGCCTTCGACATCATGACCTCGGGCGACGCGACGCCTGCCCAGATGGGCGCCTTCCTGATGGGCCTGAAAGTCCGCGGCGAGACGGCCGAGGAACTGGCCGGCGGCTCGCGGGCGCTGAGGGCCAAGGTGCTGCGCGTGAAGGCGCCCGAAGGCACCATCGACATCGTGGGCACCGGCGGCGACCATCACGGCACCTACAACGTCTCCTCCTGCTCGGCCTTCGTCGTGGCGGGTGCCGGCATTCCGGTGGCCAAGCACGGCAACCGCGCCTTCACCTCCAAGTCCGGCGCCGCCGATGTGCTGTCGGCGCTGGGCATCGGCCTCGAAGTGCCCATCGAGAAACTCGAGCAGGCGCTGGTCGAAGCCAAGGTCTGCTTCCTGATGGCGCCGCGTCACCACAGCGCGATGCGCAACGTCGCGGGCCCGCGGGTCGAGCTGGCACCCTCGCGCACCATCTTCAATCTGCTCGGCCCGATGTCGAACCCCGCCCTGGTGACGCGCCAGCTCGTGGGCGTGTTCGACCGCCGCTGGCTGAAGCCGGTGGCGCAGGCGCTGGGCCAGCTCGGGTTGGAGCGCGCACTGGTCGTCAACGGCCAGGACGGCATGGACGAGCTCACCACGACGACCAAGAGCTGGGCCGCCTCGCTGGAGAACGGCAAGGTGACCGAGATCGAGATCGCGCCGGAGGAGATCGGCGTGAAGCGCGCCACGCTCGACGAGCTCAAGGGCGGTGACGCGGCGCATAATGCCGAGGCGATCCACGCGCTGCTGGGCGGCGCGAAGAACGCCTTCCGCGACATTGTCCTGTTGAACAGCGCCGCCGCGATCATGGTCGCGGGCAAGGCGAAGGATCTGAAGGAAGGCGCGGCCATGGCCGCGCAATCGATCGACAGCGGCAAGGCCAGGGACGCGCTGGCGACATTGAAGAGGATTTGCGCATGAGCGACACGCTCGACAGGATCGTTGCCGACAAGAAGCGCCATGTGGCCGGGCGCATGTCGCAACGCTCGCTCAGGGTCGTCGAGAACCTGGCCCGCGACACCGACTCGCCGCGCGGCTTCGCCAAGGCGCTCAAGGCCACGATTGCCGACGGCCGCTACGGGCTGATCGCCGAGATCAAGAAGGCCTCGCCCAGCAAGGGCCTGATCCGCGAGGATTTCGACCCGCCTTCCCTCGCCCGGTCGTATGAGCGCGGCGGCGCCACCTGCCTGTCGATCCTGACCGACCAGCCCTACTTCCAGGGCAAGGACGAGTTCCTGACGCAGGCGCGCGCAGCGGTGAAGCTGCCGGTCCTGCGCAAGGATTTCATGATCGATCCCTACCAGGTGCCGGAGGCCCGTGCGCTGGGTGCCGACTGCATCCTGCTCATCATGGCCTGCCTCGACGACGCGATGGCCGCCGAGCTAGCGAAGCTGGCGCACAAGTGGGGCATGGACGTTCTGGTCGAGGTGCATGACGCGCCCGAGCTCGAACGCGCGCTGCAGGTCGATGCCGACCTGATCGGCGTCAACAACCGCAACCTCAAGACGCTCGCGGTCGATCTCGCCACGACCGAGAAGCTGGCGCCGCTGGTGCCCAAGGACCGCGTGCTGGTGGCCGAGAGCGGCCTCGGCTCTCCTGCCGATCTCGTACGCATGGCGAAGGTCGGCGCCTCGGCCTTCCTGATCGGCGAGAGCTTCATGCGCAAACCCGACGTCGAGGCGGCGGTGCGCGAGATGCTGGTGCGCGAGGCGGCATGAAGCGAGGGGGCACAAAGCCGAAGACCGGCGCGGCGCTCACCCATTTCGACGAGGGCGGCAATGCCCGCATGGTCGATGTCGGCGACAAGGAGATCACCGAGCGCGTCGCCGTGGCCCGGGCCAGCGTCACCATGCAGGCCGCGACCCTGAAGCTGATCCGCGACAAGAAGGCCAAGAAGGGCGATGTGCTGGCGGTTGCGCAACTCGCCGGCATCATGGCGGCGAAGAAGACGCCGGACCTGATTCCGCTCTGCCATCCGCTGGCGCTGTCGTCGGTCGACGTGAAGCTCTCGCTCGACCCCAAGCGCAAGGCGGTCGACATCGAGGCGACCTGCAAGCTGAAGGGCCGCACCGGTGTCGAAATGGAGGCGCTAACCGCCGCCTCGGTCGCCGCCCTCACCGTCTACGACATGTGCAAGGCGGTCGACCGCGGGATGGTGATCTCCGAGGTGAAACTCCTCCACAAGTCCGGCGGCAAGTCGGGGACATGGGAAGCTCAATGAGGCCGGGAATGCTTTCCGTTCGTGATGCCCATGCCCGCGTGATCGCGGCCTTCTCCCCGCTGCCGTCGGAAACCGTGTCCGTCGCCGAAGCCGCGGGCCGCGTGCTCGCGGTCTCGCCGAAGGCGCGGCTGACGCAACCGCCGACAGATCTTTCGGCGATGGACGGCTATGCCGTGCGCGCAGCCGATGTGCCTGCCGCGCCGGCGAAGCTCACGCTCGTGGGCCATGCACCGGCCGGCGGCTCCTACGACCAGGCGCTGAAGGCCGGCGAGGCCGTGCGCATCTTCACCGGCGGCCCGCTGCCGATGGGCGCCGATTCGATCGTGATCCAGGAGGACACGAAAGCCGATGGCACGAACATCGCCATTCTCGAGGCGCCGCGGCTCGGCCGCCACGTGCGCAAGGCCGGCCTGGATTTCTCGGTCGGCGATACGCCGCTCGCGGTGGGCCGCACGCTGACGACGCGCGACCTGGCTCTGGCTGCAGCGATGAACCACCCGTGGCTCTCGGTCCATCGCAAGCCCCGGGTCGCCATCCTTTCGACCGGCGACGAGCTCGTGATGCCGGGCGAACCGGTTGGCCGCAACCAGATCGTCTCCTCCTCCGGCATCGCTGTCGCAGCGCTGGTGCGCGGCTGGGGTGGCGAGGCCACGCTGTTCGACATCGCGCGCGACGATGCCGGGCTGATCGAGAGCTGCATCGAAGCCGGCGCGCAGCACGACCTGCTCGTCACGCTCGGCGGCGCCTCGGTCGGTGACCACGATCTGGTGCAGGGCGCGCTCAAGGTCCAGGGCTTCGACATGGATTTCTGGAAGATCGCCATGCGCCCGGGCAAGCCGCTGATGTTCGCCGCGCGCGCCCGCGCCCGCGTGCTCGGCCTGCCGGGCAATCCCGTCTCGACCATGGTCTGCGCGCTCCTGTTCCTGAAGCCCGCGATGGAACGGATGATGGGCCAGGCGGGCGACCTGGTGCGCACCCAGCCTGCCCGGCTCGCGGTCGACGTGAAGCAGAACGACCAGCGAGAGGACTATGTTCGTGCACGCCTCGCCCGCGCGTCCGACGGCACCCTCACCGTCGATCCGCACCCGGTTCAGGACAGTTCGATGCTGTCGGTTCTGGCCGCCTGCGACGGGCTGATGATCCGTCCGCCCCACGATCCCGCGCGCAAGGCAGGCGAGACGGTGCAGGTCGTCGATCTCCAGGGCCTCCCGGGCGGTTACTGAGGCAGGCGGCTCGAAAGCGAATCGAGCGATGCCGCCGATCGAACTCGTTCTCAAGACCGGTACGGCGGCCATCCTGCTGTTGACGGGCCTGTTGCTGCTGCGCGACCGGCGGCACATGACAACGGGACCTTTCGGCGGTCTGCTCGCGCTCAGCGTGGCAGCCACCGCGGTTCTGTCGGTCACCGGCGCGCGCTCTCCCTGGCTGTGGCCGGTCATGCTGGTGGCGATGGGCACACCCGCGCTGCTGTGGATCTGGGCGGGCGCACAGTTCGTCGATGATTTCCGTCCCTCCTGGCGCGACGCCCTGGCATGGGCCCTTCTGCCGCTCGTCGGCGCCGTGGGGATTTGGCAATGGCGTCCCTGGATGGCCCCGGCGGAAGACGTGGTCGGCCTGTCGTTCGTCCTGCTTACCGCCTGGCGCGTAATGGCGGGCCTGCGCGACGATCTGGTGGAACGCCGCCGCCGCCTGCGCCCCGTGCTGGTGGGGCTGGCCGTTCTGTACGCCGGCGGTGTTCTGCTCATGAACATGGTGGGCCGTGGCCAGCCGCTCGACCCGACCAGCCGGATCGTCGAGGCGTCAGTCCTGGCCGCTCTCGCCGTTGCCTTTGCCATGGTCGGGCTGCGAGCCGCCCGCCCCATTTTCGAGCCCTCGCCGACCGAGACCGGCTCGCCGCCGGCGCGCGACGCTGCGTCCCCCTCCGGCATTGCCGTCGACGCCCAGGAGGACGCCCTCCTGGAACGGCTGCGCCAGCTGATGGAGAACCAGAAGATCTATCGTCAGGAAGGGTTTGGACTGAACCTGCTGGTCGCCGCGCTGGGCGTGCCCGAGTACCGGCTGCGCCGGCTGATCAATCAGCGACTCGGCCATCGCAACTTCAGCAGCTTCGTGAACGGCTACCGTCTGGCCGAGGCGATGGCGGCCCTGGCCGATCCCGGCCAGGAGGACGTCCCGATCCTGACCATCGCGCTCGATTCGGGCTTCCAGTCCATCGGGCCCTTCAACCGGGCCTTCAAGGCGCATACCGGCATGACGCCGACGGCCTATCGCAAGCAGGCCGAATCGCGAAATGACGCGCCGATTCAGGGAATCGGCCAACGGGGTGCTGAAACCGGCGAGACCTGACGGTGGACGGGACGCAATCTGCGCGCATTGCCCTTCGCAAAGGTCTGCCCATGACGCTGTCCACCCTGCTCACCTGGTCGCTGCCCGCGGTCATCGCCCTGGCCAGCCTCGAAGGCCTGATCCTGACCTTCGTCGCCCGGCGTCCCTATGACTGGCTGTCCTTCGCCGCGTCGCTCACCGACGTGCTGGTGCGGGAGTATCTCGTCTATGCGTTCGTGGGCATCAGCATGGCCGCGCCCTTCATCGAGTTCGCCTGGCAGCATCGGCTGACGACAGTCCCTCTGAACGGCATGGCCAGCTTCGCCTTGCTCTTCCTGGGACAGGAGTTCTGTTACTACTGGTATCATCGGGCCGCCCATCGGGTGCGCTGGTTCTGGGCGACGCATGCCGTGCATCACTCACCGAACGAGTTTAATCTTGGCATTGCCTACCGCTTCGGCTGGACCGGCAGGATCGCCGGTAACGCCCTGTTCTTCGTGCCCATGATCTGGCTGGGCTTCGCGCCGCAAGCCGTCTTCGCCGCCTTGGCCCTCAATCTGCTCTATCAGTTCTGGCTGCACACCGAGTGGGTGCCCAAACTGGGCTGGCTGGAATACATCCTCAACACGCCCTCCCATCACCGCGTCCACCACGCCTCCAACCACGACTATATCGACGCCAACTACGGCGGCGTCCTGATCGTCTTCGACCGACTGTTCGGGACCTTCGTCGCCGAGCGCACCGACCTGCCCTGCCGCTACGGGCTCGCTAAGCCGCTGATCTCCCACAATCCGATCCGGATCGCGTTCCACGAGTGGCTCAACCTCGCCAACGACCTGCGCCGCAGCCGTTCCTGGCGTGAGGCTATCGGCTACCTGTTCGGTCCTCCTGGCTGGCGGCCGCGCGGATCGCGGGCGCTCACGGAAGCCGCGGAAGGATGATCGATCCGGAGGCAGGCCGGCGAACTCACCCCCGTTTTCTCGGGATAAGTTGACGTTTTGGCGGAACTAAACTAGAACATGTGTCGGGTTTCAGGATTTGTTCCTAAATCCGGTAGGCGTTCTGGGGAGAAGACGGTGCTAACCCGCAAGCAAAACGAACTGCTCCTGTTCATCAACAAGCGGCTGAACGACGACGGCGTGTCGCCCTCCTTCGACGAGATGAAGGAAGCGCTGCGGCTCAAGTCGAAGTCCGGTATCCATCGCCTCATCACCGGCCTCGAGGAGCGTGGCTTCCTGCGCCGCCTGCCGCATCGCGCCCGCGCGCTGCAGGTCGTGAAGCTGCCGGAGAGCGCCGCGCTGCCGGCGCCCAACGTCACCCCGCTGCTCGCCGACACCCGCCGCGCCGGTTTCTCCGAAACCCGCGAAGGGTTCGTGCCGCAGATCGTGCGCGCCGACCGCGTGCCGCTGGCCGGCGCCATCATGGCGGCCAACGAGGCCCAGGCGCTCAGCCTTCCGCTCTATGGGCGGATCGCCGCCGGTACCCCGATAGAGGCGCTGCGCGACAATTCGACGACTGTGGATGTCCCCGTCTCGCTGCTCGGCGCGGGCGCCCATTACTGCCTCGAAGTCCAAGGCGACTCGATGGTCGAGGCCGGCATCCAGAACGGCGACATCGCCATCATCAAGAGCGCCGACACCGCCGAGTCCGGCGAAATCGTCGTGGCCTTGATCGATGACACCGAAGCGACCCTGAAGCGGCTGCGCAAGAAGGGCGCGTCGGTCGCGCTGGAACCGGCTAACGCCGCCTACGAAACCAGAATCTTCGGGCCCGACCGGGTCAAGATCCAGGGCCGCCTCGCCGGCCTCTACCGTCGCTATCACTAGCATCGATGCCGGTTACGCCCCCGGCGCTTTAACCGGCGCCGTCTGGCGCATCGAGCTGTTGGGCACCCACGGCCGATCGCCGCGACGGCCGTTGGCCGTCTCACGCCGTACGTTGAGATCGTCGAGCCAGAGCGCGTGCGCGCCGTCCTTCCAGGCATCTCGCCGGTCGATGACGAGCCGTGGCCCGCGGCAGCGCGCCTGCGCATCGACGGTCGACAGAACGATGTCGGCCGAACCGCAGGCCTCGGCCAGCCGTTTGTCGTCGCTTACCAGGGCGATGCGCCACGGTCCCTTGCGCCAGCGACAGAGGCCCGTGCTGCAGCCGAGGCCGGCCGCCTGCTCGTCGGCGCTGACCGTCCAGCGCTTGGCCCCTTCCTGCCCCTGCCGTCGCGCCCAGGAATCGCTGACGTAGCGATCGACGCGCGCCGAGGCGATGTGCACCACGCCGCGCTCGTCGCGCAGGCCGAGCACGCGGCCGTCCTCGCTCATCAGCAGGTCGGGCGCCGGAGGCGGCCCAAGCATCAGTCCAATCGCCGCCACAGGGAGTCCCGCATAGCGCCATCGTCGCCGCCAGAGGCAGAGCCACAGACCGCCGGCGCTCAGAAGCCACAGGCTCGCCTCGGGCAGCGACGGCACCAGCATCGCCGCCTCGGGCCACGCCGCGACCCGGAAGGCGATGGCGTTGAGCCAGTCGACGCCCCAGCCCATCGGCACCAGCGCGACGGCCTCGAGCCCAAGCGGCATCAGGAGCATGGCAAGCAGCCCCCACGGCATGATCCAGAGGCCGGTGAGCGGCACGCCCAGGAGGTTGGCGACGACTCCGAGTAGCGACAGGCGGTTGAAGTGGTAGGCCGCGAAGGCGCCGGTCGCGACGGAGGCGATCAGGGTCGTGAGCAGGCTGGCGCCGAGTGCCGCCCCGAGCCGCCACATCCAGCGGTGGCGGGAGATCTCGGCCCGCTCGTGCAGGCGCCGCCGCCACGATGCCGCCGACTCCCAGCCCGCAATCAGCGCGACGACGGCGGCGAACGACATCTGGAAGGACGCGCCGGTCAGCGACTCCGGCGCAATGACCAGCACGATGACAGCCGACCAGGCGACGAGGCGCAGCGACAGCGCCGTGCGATCGAGCAGGATGGCGAGCAGCGCGAAGGCCGCCATCGCGCAGGCACGTTGCGCCGGCACCGGCGCGCCGGCCAGCGCCGTGTAGAAGAGCGCGGCCATCAGGGCCAGCACCGCCGCCACCTTCTTGGCGTCGATGCGCAAGGCGAGCGGCGGGACCAGGGCGATGCCGTAACGCACGAGGCCCATCACCAGGCCGACGACGAAGACAATGTGCAGCCCCGAGATCGACAGGATATGCGCCAGGCCGGAATCGCGCATCGCCTGCGCCACGTCCTTGTCGACGGCAGTCTGCTCGCCGACCAGAAGCGAGGCGACCACGCCGCCCGCAGGACCGGGCAATACGTGGAGGATCCGCGCGGCCAGGTCGGCGCGCAGCGAGTCGATCCTGCGCACGAACCCGTCGGGCTTGCCGCGTTCGATCACGGTCGCGGGCGCCAGTGCGTAGCCGACCGCACCGAGCTGCTGATACCAGGCGACCCTCTGGAAATCGAAGGCGCCGGGCGCGGCGGGCCCGGCCGGTGGCGACAGGTTCGCGAGCACGAGCAGCCGGTCCCCGATCGCCAGCGGCGGCGCGCCCCGGCTCAGGGTCACGCGAACCTTGGCCGGCATCATCTCGGGCGGCGGCACGCCGTTGCCCCTGAGCCGGACGGCTTCAAGCACGACGCGCACGCCGTCCGGCAGGCGTTGGATGTCGGCGATCCGGCCCTCGACGTTGAGGCTGAACAACGGCCGGGTGAGCGTGGGCGCCGCGAGGCTGGCGGTCCGCCACGCGACGAGACCGAGGCCGGTCGATGCGGCAACGGCGCCGATGGCCAGGGCGCGCGCCACGCTGCCGGCCGGTGCGAGGAAAGCGATGAGAACAGATCCCGCCGCCAGGGCCGGACCCAGCCAGAGAGCCGGCTCGGTGGGGAGTTCGTAGTAGATGGCGATGCCGAGCCCCAGCGCGACGGGCAGCCACAGCATCCAGCGGCCGCGCTCGGCTTCAAGCTGTTCCAGGATCCAGGCGCGCGGGTTTGACACTAACCGGACGCTCCCCTACCTACGGCGCGCTTTTCCGCCCAAATTGCGGCAAAACCCGCGCTTACCGAGCACAGTTCCCAGGCCAATGACCGTCGTTACCCGCTTCGCCCCCTCGCCCACCGGCTACCTGCATATCGGCGGCGCCCGCACGGCCTTGTTCAACTGGCTGTTCGCCAAACATCACGGCGGCAAGTACCTGCTGCGCATCGAGGACACCGACCGCGCGCGCTCGACCGAGCCGGCGATCGCGGCGATCCTGGATGGGCTCTCCTGGCTCGGCCTGCCGTGGGACGGCGAGGTCACCTATCAGTTCTCGCGCGCCGCCCGCCATGCCGAGGTCGCGCACGAGATGCTGGCCAAGGGCCATGCCTATCACTGCTATGCCTCGCCGCAGGAACTCGATGAGATGCGGGCCGCGCAAAAGGCCGCCGGCAAGCCGATGCGCTACGACGGCCGCTGGCGCGACCGCGACCCGAAGGAGGCCCCCGGCGACGTGAAGCCGGTCGTGCGCCTCAAGGCGCCGCAGACCGGGCAGACGATCATCAAGGACGCGGTGCAGGGCGAGGTCACGGTCGAGAACGCCCAGCTCGACGACATGATCCTGCTGCGCGCCGACGGCACGCCGACCTACATGCTGGCCGTCGTCGTCGACGATCACGACATGGGCGTGACCCATGTCATCCGCGGCGACGATCATCTCAACAACGCCTTCCGCCAGCTCCAGATCATCCGTGCGATGGGCTGGCCCGAGCCGGTCTATGCCCACATCCCGCTGATCCACGGGCCCGACGGCGCCAAGCTCAGCAAGCGCCACGGCGCTCTGGGTGTCGATGCCTATCGCGACATGGGCTTCCTGCCGGCGGCGCTGCGCAACTACCTGCTGCGGCTGGGTTGGGGCCATGGCGACGACGAGATCATCTCGACGGCACAGGCGATCGAATGGTTCGACCTCGACGGCGTCGGCCGTTCGGCCTCGCGCTTCGATATGGCCAAGCTGACCAATCTCAACGCGCATTACCTTCGCGAGACGCCAGACGCTGAGCTGCTGCCGCTGGTGTTGCCGCGCATCGAGGAGAAGTTGGGCACCGTCGATGCCGCTGGCCGCGAGCGCATCGTGCGCGGCCTCTCCGGCGTGAAGCAGCGCGCGCGCACCCTGATTGAACTCGCGGACAGTCTTGCCTTCTACGCCCGCGCTGGTGCGCCGCCGATCGCCGACGACAAGGCCCGCGCGCTGCTGACACCCGACGCCCGTGCCGTGATAGCGAAGCTCGCGCCGGCGCTGGAGCCGCAGGCGAGCGACTGGAGCGAAAAGGCGCTTGAAGAAGCCGTGCGCGAGTTCGCCGAGGCGAACGGGCTGAAGCTCGGCCAGGTCGCTCAGCCGCTCCGCGTTGCGCTGACCGGCTCGACCGCCTCGCCCGGTATCTTCGAAGTGCTGGCCGTGCTGGGGCCCGCCGAGAGCAAGGTTCGTTTGCTGGCGGCCGCCGCTTGAACGGGAGACAGGTAATGGATGACAAGAAGCCGATGCCGGAGGCCGCTGCGAACGAAGAGGCGCGGGATTTCATTCGCGACCTCGTTCAGTCGGATCTCGCCAGCGGAAAAGTGCAAAGCATCGTTACTCGCTTTCCGCCGGAGCCGAACGGCTACCTGCATCTCGGCCACGCAAAGTCGATCTGCCTGAATTTCGGAATTGCGACCGAAACCGGCGGTCGCTGCCACCTTCGCTTCGACGATACCAACCCCGTGAAGGAGGAGCAGGAGTTCATCGACGCCATCAAGCGGGACGTAAATTGGCTCGGCTTCGACTGGGGCGAAGATCTGTACCACGCGTCGGACTATTTCCAGACGTTGTACGACTGGGCCGAGCACCTCATTCGCGCCGGCTTAGCCTATGTCGACGACACGCCGCCCGACGAGATGCGGGCAATGCGTGGCACGCTGACCGAACCGGGCCGCGCCTCGCCAGATCGCGACCGGTCGGCGGAAACGAATCTCGACTTGTTTCGCGACATGCGCGCCGGCAAGTTTCCCAACGGCGCCTGTGTGCTGCGCGCAAAGATCGACCTTGCGTCCGGCAACATGAACCTGCGCGACCCCGTCCTGTATCGCATCCTGCACGCGGCTCACCCGCGCACCGGCACTGAGTGGTGCATCTACCCGACCTATGATTTCGCACATGGCCAGTCCGACGCCCTGGAACATGTCACGCACTCGCTTTGCACCCTGGAGTTCGCGGACCATCGTCCCCTCTACGACTGGTTCCTCGACCACTTGCCGGTGCCGGCGCGGCCGCGCCAGACCGAATTCGCCCGCCTCAATATCGGCTACACCGTCCTTTCCAAGCGCCACCTGACGGATCTGGTACGGCGCGGCATTGTGAGCGGCTGGGACGATCCGCGCATGCCGACCCTCGCAGGCCTCCGCCGCCGCGGCGTGCCGCCGAAGGCGATCCGCGACTTCGTTCGGCGCATCGGCATGTCCAAGGCCAACAGCGTCGTCGATCTCGCCATGTTCGATCACGCGATCCGCGACCAGCTCAATCAGGTGGCGCATCGGCGCATGGCGGTCCTGCGGCCGCTCAAGCTCGTGATCGAGAACTTTCCCGAAGACCACGTCGAAGAGCTGGAGGCCGTCAACCATCCGGGGGATCCGGCCGCCGGCACGCGTACCCTTCGCTTCGGCCGTGAAATCTTCGTCGAGCGCGACGACTTCATGGAGAACCCGTCGAACAAATTCTTCCGGCTGGCGGTGGGACGAGAGGTCAGGTTGCGCTACGCCTATCTCGTCACCTGCCGCGAGGTGATCAAGGACGCCGACGGCAACGTGGTCGAACTACGCTGCACCTACGATCCTGCGAGCCGCGGCGGTAACGCGCCGGACGGTCGAAAGGTAAAGGCAACCCTGCACTGGGTGTCCGCGCGGGATGCACTTCCCGCCGAAGTCCGATTGTACAGCATGCTGTTCAACCGCCCTGCCCCGGGCACCGATGGCGATCTCGACGCCGATTTGAATCCAGGCTCGCTCGAAGTCCTCTCGGGCGCGTTGCTGGAGCCATCATTGGCAGAGGCACCTGAAGGGGAAGCCGTGCAGTTCGAGCGGCTGGGCTATTTCTGCCCGGACCTCGCCAGCCGGTCGAAGGCTCTGGTTTTCAACCGCACGATCGAACTGCGGGACACTTGGGCAAAGGTGCAGGTCCAGAGTTAAGATTAGCGGTGCTCCGAGACGAGGCGCGATTGCCGGCGGCTGCCGGATAGAACACGCGCCATATGGCGGCCAGTGTGCCGCCATGAGCGCACGAGTCTGGATCTGGTTGCTGTCGCTGTCCGTGCTATGGGGCGGTTCGTTCTTCTTTGCCAAGGTGGCTATGGCTGAACTGGCGCCGCTCACGGTGGTGTTCTGCCGCGTGGCCCTCGCCGCAGTCGCCCTCAATCTCGTGCTGGTCTTTTACGGCAGGAGTCTGGTTCGGGCCGGCGCACCGTTTCGCAGCTACGCCGGGATGGGGCTCCTGAACAACCTCGTTCCGTTCGGCCTGATCTTCTGGGGCCAGACGCAGATCGCGTCCGGGCTCGCGTCGATCCTCAACGCGACGACGCCCCTTTTCACCCTGCTCGTTGCGCACTTCATCACCCATGATGAACGTATCGGCGGCCTCAAGCTGGGCGCGCTCCTGATTGGAATGGCGGGTGTTGCGGTTCTGATGGGACCGACGGGGATCGTCGACAGCCGAGGCACGGCAGGCCAGATCGCCTGTCTGGGGGCCGCCCTCTCCTATGCGTTCGCCGGTGTCTACGGACGGCGCTTCGCGAAGCTGGGCGTCGCGCCTCTCGAGGCGGCTGCCGGACAGGTCACCGCGAGTGCCATGTTGATTCTGCCGATCATGCTGATCGTCGACCAGCCCTGGCAGCTTCCTGCCCCTCCCGGCGCCACGACATGGGCGGCACTTGCAGGCCTCGCGCTGCTTTCGACGGCCCTCGCATATGTCCTGTATTTCCGCATTCTTGCCGCAGCCGGGCCGACCAATCTGCTGCTCGTTACGTTCCTGATACCGGTCACCGCGGTCCTTCTCGGTGGCCTGCTCCTGGGTGAACGGCCGGCGCCCCGGCAGTTCGCCGGCATGATCCTGATCGGCCTTTCCCTGGCCGCGATCGACGGCCGGATCGTGCGTTTTCTACGCTTCGCGGAATAGCAGCCCGGCTGTTCAATTGCGCCTTCTTTAGGGGCTTGTTAGGGTGCCGCCGAACCGGCGAACGGCATCCTGTGGGGTGCGCGCGCCTTGCTTGAATCGAGCCTGGAAAAGAGTTCACCCGATGGCCAAATCGACCGCGACGCTGACCGACAACGAAACCGGCAAAACCTACGAGATGCCGATCATCCACGGCACACTCGGACCGCGCCTGGTCGACATCCGCAAGTTCTACGGCGACTCCGGGATGTTCACCTACGATCCGGGTTTCACCTCGACCGGCTCGTGCGGTTCGAAGATCACCTACATCGATGGCGACGAAGGCATCCTGCTCCATCGCGGCTACAACATCGCCGAACTCGCCGAGCAGAGCGACTTCATGGAAGTCGCCTACCTCCTGATGAAGGGCGATCTGCCGAACAAGGCGCAGAAGGACAAGTTCGTCAAAGACATCACGAACCACACGATGGTTCACGAGCAGCTCAGCCAGTTCTATCGCGGCTTCCGCCGCGACGCCCATCCGATGGCAATCTGCTGCGGCGTGGTCGGCGCCCTGTCCGCCTTCTATCACGACTCGCTCGACATCCAC
Organism: Reyranella sp.; assembly: GCF_965279625.1. Classification (GTDB taxonomy): domain Bacteria; phylum Pseudomonadota; class Alphaproteobacteria; order Reyranellales; family Reyranellaceae; genus Reyranella. The sequence goes on along the minus strand of NZ_OZ257251.1, from coordinate 456,910 downwards.
GATCCGCACCAGCGGATGGTCGCGTCCTATCGCCTGGTCGCCAAGATGCCGACCATCGCGGCGATGGCGTACAAGTATTCGGTGGGTCAGCCGTTCGTCTATCCGCGCAACGACCTGTCCTACGCCGCCAACTTCCTGCGCATGATGTTCTCGGTTCCGGCCGAGGAGTACGAGGTCAATCCGATCGTCGAGAAGGCGATGGATCGCATCCTCATGCTCCATGCCGACCATGAGCAGAACGCCTCGACCTCGACGGTGCGCCTCGCCGGCTCGTCGGGCGCCAACCCGTTCGCCTGCATCGCCGCCGGCATCGCCTCGTTGTGGGGCCCGAGCCACGGCGGCGCCAACGAAGCCGTCATCAACATGCTGCACGAGATCGGTGGCAAGCAGAACATCCCGGGCTTCCTGTCCCGCGTGAAGGACAAGGCCGACCACACCCGCCTCATGGGTTTCGGCCACCGCGTCTACAAGAACTACGACCCGCGCGCCAAGGTCATGCGCCAGACCTGCCACGAGGTCCTCACCTCGCTGGGCATCACCCACGACCCGCTGCTCGAATTGGCCATGGAAATGGAGCAGATCGCGCTCAAGGACGACTACTTCGTCTCCAAGAAGCTCTATCCGAACGTCGACTTCTACTCGGGCATTATTTTCCGGGCGATTGGCATCCCGACCTCCATGTTCACCGTTCTCTTCGCGGTGGCTCGTACGGTCGGCTGGATTTCCCAGTGGAACGAGATGATCGAGGATCCGGACCAGAAGATTGGCCGTCCCCGCCAGCTCTACAATGGGCAGACCGAGCGCCCGTACAAGCCGCTCCACATGCGGGGCTGAAATCGCTGTCCGGGAGGGAAGCGAGAAATACATGGCAAGATCATCGTTCGGGCCGCGCCAGGGGGAAACATCCTGGGCGGCCACCCAGACACCGAAGGTCCGGTCGCACATCGTGCGGGTGGGCCGGCCGGCCAATGACAATTTCCGTCGCCCTGGCGTGCGGGCATGGATGTTGGTCGCCGGTCTTGCCGGCGCGGTATTGGCGCTCCTGGCTGCAAATTGGCGGTTCTTCTAGGAGTGAGCCAGTCAGAACAAATTAAGGCCCGCGATGCGGGCCTTTTTTGTGCGTTCAAGATCCGCGTGGTCTGCCTTCGACGCTCTCGGACATTGCCGCAGGCAATGTCCTATCGCTCCTGGGGCTGAGCTTCGCTCAGCCCTCTCAGCCCTTACGCTCGATCAGCTCGATCTTGTAGCCGTCGGGATCTTCGACGAAAGCGATGACGGTCGTCCCGAACTTCACGGGCCCCGCCGGCCGGGTGACCTTGCCGCCGGCCTTGGTGACGTCCTCGCACAGCTTGTAGACGTCGGGCACGCCGATCGCGAGGTGGCCAAACCCGGTGCCGAGTTCGTAAGGCTTCGCCTGATCCCAGTTGTGGGTCAGCTCGACGACGCAATGCTCCGGCTCTTCGCCGTAGCCCACGAAGGCCAGGCTGTACTTGCCGTCCGGCACGTCGCGCTTGCGCAGCAGCTTCATGCCCAGCGCACCGGTGTAGAACGCAAGCGACTTGTCGAGATCCATGACGCGGATCATCGTGTGCAGCATGCGGAAATTGGACTGGGTATCGGGCATCATCCCCTCCCTGCTCGGTCGCGGTTCAACGGCCGCGAATCATGGCGGCGAATGTCGCTTCCGCCGCCACCTTGCCGTCGACGATCGCCTTACCTGAAAACTTCCACACATTGGCGCGGCTCTGCACCTTCGTGACGTGCAGCTCGAGACGGTCGCCCGGCACCACGGGACGGCGAAACCTCACGCCGTCGATCGACATGAAATAGACCAGCTTGCCTTCCGACTGGGCCCCGAACGTCGAAACCACGAGGACACAGGCAGTCTGTGCCATGGCCTCGACGACCAGCACACCCGGCATCACGGGCTCGGAGGGGAAATGGCCCTGAAAGAACGGCTCGTTGATCGTGACGTTCTTGATGCCCACTGCGCTCTGGTCGAGCTGCATGTCGATCACCCGATCGACCATGAGCATCGGATAGCGGTGCGGGATCATCTCCAGTATCCGCTTGATGTCGACGGATGTCGCCGCAGCGGGGCTGGTATTCTCGATTTGGGCGTTCATGACCGTGGCCTCTCCGCTCAGAACCGCGTGCCGAAGCTGAAACGCACAGCCTGCTGCTTGTCCCACGACTCATATTGAAGGGGTATCGCATAGTCGATGCGGATCGGGCCGAACGGCGACATCCACTGGATGCCGACGCCGGTCGACGCGCGCATCAGCTGGCTGGTGAGCACGGATGCCAGGCCGTAGCTCTGCGACTGGACGCCCCAGAGCGATCCAACGTCCACAAATGCCTTGCCGAGAAGCCCCACTTCCTTGGGAACCATGGGCAGCGGATAGGAGAGTTCGGTCGAACCCGTGTAGTAGAACTGACCGCCCAGGGCGTCGGTCGTGTTGGCATCGCGGGGGCCGATACCGCCGACGGCGAAGCCGCGCAATGAGTCGCCGCCGATGAAGAACAGGTTGTTCAGGCGAACGTAGGAGCCGCCGAACGGCAGGATGAGCCCCGCCGACCCGCCGACCGAAACGACGATGTCCTCGAACAGCGACTTGTAATAGATCGCGTCGGCCGTGGTGCGGACATACTGCTCGGTACCGATTGCGCCCGCGGCAGCAATCGAATTGCGGACCATAAACCCCTTGGTGGCATTCAGGCGCTGGTCACGGGTGTCCCAGATGATCGTCTCGGACAGTTCGGACACGACCTGTGTGCCGGCATTCTGCTGGATGACGGGCGAGGCCCAGTACTGAACGTTGTAGATATCGGTCTGCCGCAGCGTGTAGCGGACGAGCTGGCGAATTTCTTCCGAGTAGGCCCAGCCGGCGCGCAACGCAAAACCCAGGCTGCGGTCACTGTAACTCGCGATGTTCTGGCGATCGTTCGACGTCCTGAACAGATCGAACCCGGCCGAAAGCTGCCGGTCCATGAAGTAGGGCTCGGTGAAGCCGAGGTCGATCGAGGTGCTCAACGTGCCGATGGACAGGCCCAGACGCGCCTCCTGGCCCTTGCCGAGCAGGTTGCGTTCCTTGATCGAAATGTCGCCGACGATGCCGGCCGTCGTCGAATAGCCGGCGCCGAGAGAGATTTCGCCCGTGCTCTGCTCGACGACCTGAACCTCGAGATTGGTCTTGTCCGGCGCCGAACCCGGCGCCGCCGCGACGTCGACCTTCTCGAAGAAGCCGAGGTTGCGAAGCCGCTGCTGGCTGCGGCGGACCTTGGCAGTGCTGAAGGCATCACCCTCGGCCAGGCGGAACTCGCGCCGGATCACCTTGTCGAGCGTTCGCGTGTTGCCCGAAATGTTGATGCGCTCGACGTAGACGCGAGGTCCTTCCTGGACGTCGAAGGTCACGTCGACGGTGTTGTTGTCGCGGTTGCGCCGGATGTTGGGGCGCACGTCCACGAACGCGTAGCCCAGCGATCCCACCGCCTCGGAAATGTTCGAGACCGACTTTTCGACCTCGTCCGCGTCGTACCAGTCGCCTGCCGCGATGGTCAGGAAGGTCTTGAGGACGTCGACGTTCAGGCCCTGGAACCGGCTCGTCACATCGACCTTGCCGAATTTGTAGCGGTCGCCCTCGTTGATCGTGAAGGTAATGAAGAACCCTTCGCGATTGGGGGCAAGCTCGGCGACGGACGAGACCACGCGGAAGTCCGCGTACCCTTCCGAGAGGTAGAACTTGCGCAGAAGCTCGCGATCGAGGTTCAGGCGGTCGGGATCGAACCGGTCGTCCGACGACAGGAAACGCCACCAGGCGCTCTCGGAGGTGCGGATCTTGCCCCGCAGGGTGCCGTCGCCGAATGCCTGATTGCCGACGAAGCTGATGCGCTTCACGCCCGTGACGTCGCCTTCGTTGATCTCGAAGACCACGTCGACGCGTCCCTGTTCGAGCCTGATGATCTTGGGCTCGACCGAGGCGTTGTAGCGGCCGCTGCGGCGATAGATGGTCAGGATGCGATCGACGTCCGCCTGGACACGCGCGCGCGTGAAGACCTGCCGCGGCTTCGACTGCACTTCGTCGCGCAGCTTGTCGTCGTCGACCTTCTTGTTTCCCTCGAACGCGACGCGATTGATGATCGGGTTTTCCGTGACCTTCACGACCAGGGTCGAGCCCTGCATCTCGATCACGACGTCTGAGAACAAGCCCGTCGCGAAAAGCGCCTTGAGCGAGCGGTCGGCCGCGGCCGCGTCGAACGGTTCGCCGACCTTGAGCTGCAGGTACGAGCGGATCGTCTCCGGCTCGGAGCGGACATTACCCTGGATCTGGATACCAGCAATCGTACCACCAGCCGCAGCACCACGCTGTGCGTGTGCCGGCGCGGTGAAGGCGAGGATTGCAGCAATGGCCAATACGGCCCAACGAACGATCAAACTTACCCCCGGCGCCAGTCAGACCTGCCGATGGTCAAAGACGTGAACGCAGCTTTCTAGACCGGCAAGGGGGACTAAGCCACCCCTTTTGTCCCCCGTTCCGAAGTCGCGCCAACGCATCAACTCAACGCAGCAAAAGCCTGATGTCATTGAATGTTGCGATCAGCGCCATGCCGATCACGAGTGCAAATCCGAGCTTTAATCCGACCTCCTGTGCCCGCAGACTGAGCGGCTTACCGCGCACTGCTTCGTAAGCATACATGGCGAGGTGACCGCCATCGAGCATGGGCACCGGCAGAAGGTTGAAGATGCCCAACACCACCGACAGGGCGATCACGAGATTGAGGATTCCCGCCCATCCCGCATAGGACGCCTCGCCCGCAGCCTTCGCGATGCGGATCGGCCCGCCCAATTCATCCACAGGGCGGGTCGCCGTCAGGATTTGTCCCATCGACGTGTAGAACATCGAGGTCATCCCCCAGACGGCCCGTACCCCCGCTCCCATGGCGCCGATGACGCCGTGGTCGCGAAGTTCCGTCGTCGCCGCCGGACGGACGCGCAGGCGTCCCACGATCTGCTCCTTGCCGGCGCAATCGACCGACTTGTCGACGATCGGCACGACCGTCGTCTCCCCGAACCGGCCGTCACGCTCGTACTTGATCGTCACAGGCTGGCCGCCCCGGCTGCCGATCAACTCCGGGATACGCGAGAAATAATCGACCGGCTTGCCGTCGATCGCCACCAGAAGGTCACCGACCTTCAGGCCTGCCGCCTCGGCCGGGCTGTTCGCCGTGAAGCCGCCCACCACGGGACGAATGGACTGATCCATGCCGAGGTCGCCGTAGCGCATCGTGTTGTTGTAACGATCGGTGCGCTCGCAATAGAGCGGCTGGATCTCGCCGTGCAGGAGCTCGTTGCCCCGACGGTATTCGACCGCCATCGGCTTGGCCCAGTAGAGGAATTGCGCTTCCTGGATATCCTCGTAGCGATTGACGCGCGTGTCGGCGAGACGGACGATTTCGTCGCCCGAACGCAGGCCCGCCTTGGCGGCCGGCCCATCGGCCTGCACGGCAACGGTCGCCGGTGTATAGGGTTCGCCAGCGAAGAAATAGACGCCGGTCAGCAGCACAAAGGCAAACAGGAGATTGGCCACCGGCCCGCCCAGCACCACGGCAGCCCGGGCATAGAGCGGCTGGCTGAAAAAAGCCCGCTTCCGGTCGCTGGGCGACAGCGGTTCGTCGCTCGCCGTGGCGCTCGTGGCGTCGCTGTCGCCGAGGAACTTGACGTAGCCGCCGAGCGGGATCGCCGAGACCTTCCACCGAGTTCCGTTGCGATCGGTCCAGCCGAAAATCTCGGGACCGAACCCGATCGAGAACACCTCGGCATGGATGCCGAAGCGACGTCCGACCCAGTAGTGACCGTATTCGTGAACGAAGACGAGCAGCGTCAACACCAGGACGAAGTACGGCAGATATGTCGTAAACAGGCTGACCATGCTCTGCATGCCCTACTCGACCTCAAATTTCACGATACTTCAACCATTCCGCACTCTGGTCCGGCAGATCTCTTCAGCCAGCCTGCGCGCCTCGAGATCGGCGGCTTCGACCTGCTGCAAGCCGGCGACGGCGTCTGAAAGGCCTTCCCAGCCCGACATCACATCCTCGACGATCCGGGCGATGTCGAGGAAGCGGATCCGGCGCGCCAGGAAAGCCGCCACCGCCGCCTCGTTGGTCGCGTTCAGAACGATCGGGGCATGGCCGCCCGTCACCAGAGCTTCGCGCGCAAGCCTTAGAGCGGGAAAGCGGCCGGAATCGGGCCGCTCGAAGGTCAGCGCCGGAATGCCCATGAAATCGAGCTTCGCGGCCGGCCCGTCGATCCGCGACGGCCAGCCGAGCGCGTGGCTGATCGGGATGCGCATGTCGGCCGTGCCGAGCTGGGCGAGCACCGACCCGTCGCAATAGGCGACCATCGAATGGATGACCGACTGCGGATGCACGACGATGTCGACCTGCTTTTCCGGCAGCCCGAACAGGAGCTGGGCCTCGATCAGCTCGAGACCCTTGTTCATCATGGTGGCCGAATCGATGGAGATCTTATCGCCCATGTCCCAGTTGGGGTGGGCCAAGGCCTGCTCGGGCGTTACGTCGGCCATGTCGGCCAGCGACCAGTTGCGGAACGGCCCGCCCGACGCGGTCAGGATGAGTCGGTCGATCGCACGATGCTGGTCGGGCTCGAACACCTGGAAGATGGCGTTGTGCTCGGAATCAACTGGCAGGAGGACGCCGCCCGACTGGTCGATGGCGTCCATCAGCAGGCTTCCTGCACAGACCAGCGCTTCCTTGTTTGCCAGCGCCACCATGGCGCCGCGCCGGGCCGCCACCAGGGTCGGGGCAAGGCCCGCGAAGCCCACCACGGCGGCCATCACCCATTCGGCCGGACGCGACGCCGCTTCCACAACGGCGTCCGGGCCGGCCGCGACTTCGATCGAGGTACCGGCCAGCGCTTCCTTGAGGGCGGGATACTGATCGGGGTCGGCGACGACCGCGAGGCGTGCCCGCAGGCGCCGAGCCTGCTCCGCCAGAAGTTCGACCGATCGGCGGGCGACCAGCGCTTCGACCCGATAACTTTCCGGATCGCGGGCAATGAGATCGACCGTGCTCTGGCCGACGGAACCGGTTGAGCCCAGGATCGTGATGCGGCGCGGATTCTCAGGCGACGGCGCCACCCATTTCGTCATGTCCAGGGCCACGCGCCACCGGCGACCAGCCGGGCGATCCCCACCGCGACGAGGACGGCCATCAATCCGTCGATCCGGTCGAGCAATCCGCCATGTCCGGGAATGAGGCGCCCGCTGTCCTTGACCCCGGCCCGCCGCTTGGCCGCCGATTCGAGAAGATCCCCCGCCTGCCCCACGATCGCGAGCGCGGCTCCGGCGATGGCGAGATGCAAAGTGTCTCCCAGGCCGAAGGCATAGCCGATCGCGGCGCTGGCGACGGCCGCCCAGGCCATTCCGCCGATCAACCCAGACCAGGTCTTGCCGGGACTGATGCTCGGTGCGAGCTTGGCTCCGCCAGCGGTGCGTCCGACGAAATACGCGCCAATGTCGGTGGCCCAGATACAGGCGAAGACCCACAGAATCGTCTCGCGTCCCGTCCCCGGCTGATGGCGCAACCACAGCAGCGCAACCAGCGCCGCGAGCCCATAGGTCCAGGCCAGAACGCGAAGGACGGGGGCGCCGCGCGTGAGGCGCGACCATTCGAGGATCATGACCGGGGCTGCTATCGCCGCCACGAGATCGATCCAGGGATAGCCATACCAGACCGCCGCGAGCAGCAACGGCCCCAGCACCACGGCCGAAAGCGCCCGAACCAAAAGGCCGGCGAAGCGACCGCCGCGTGCCGGGGCGCTACTTTCCGATGCCGCCATAACGCCGCTCACGCCGACGGAACTCCACGATGGCCCGTTCCAGGTGTTCCTTGCCGAAGTCCGGCCACAGCGTGTCGACGAAAACCAGCTCCGAGTAGGCACACTGCCAGAGCAGGAAATTGCTGATCCTCTGCTCGCCGCTGGTCCGGATCAGGAGGTCCGGATCCGGCAGCCCCGCCGTCAGAAGTTCGCGCTCGAAGCTTGTCTGGTCGATGCTATCCGCGGTGATCTCGCCCGCCGCAACCCGCTGCGCCAGACGGCGCGTCGCCCGCAGGATCTCGTCGCGCGAGCCGTAGTTGATGCAGATGTTGACGTCGATCCGCGTGTTGCTCGCCGTCTTGCTCTCGGCTTCGGAAATGTCGCGCACGATGTCGGCCGCGAGCCCGTCGCGATTGCCGATCACCCGGAGCCGCGCGCCCTTCTTGCGGAGCTCCTCGAGTTCGCTGCGCAGGTAATGACGCAGCAGGCCCATGAGATCGGCCACCTCGTCGGCCGGCCGCGTCCAGTTCTCCGTCGAAAAGGCGAACAGCGTCAGGACCGGAATGCCCAGTTCTCCGGCGCCGCGCACGACACGCCGCACCGCGTCGGCGCCGCGTCGATGCCCCGCCACCCGTGGCAGACCGCGCGCCTTCGCCCACCGGCCGTTGCCATCCATGATGATGGCGACGTGCTGAGGTCCCGACCCTTGGTCGGGATTGGCGGGCAACGGCGCAGTGGGCATCAGACCGTCTTGATCTCTTTTTCCTTTTGGACCAGCGCGTCGTCGACCAGCTTGACGTAGCGGTCGGTCAGCTTCTGGACCTCGTCGGCTTTCTGGCGGTGCTCGTCTTCCGAGATCTTGTGATCCTTCTCGGCCTTCTTCAGCGCATCCATGCCGTCGCGCCGAATGTTGCGGACGGCCACCTTGCCCTGCTCGGCATACTTGTGCGCCAGCTTGGCCAGTTCGTTGCGCCGCTCCGTCGTCAGCTCGGGAATCGGGATACGGATCATCTGGCCGTCCGGAGACGGGTTGAGGCCGAGACCCGCCTCACGAATGGCCTTCGCGGTCGGCGTCACCAGGCCCTTGTCCCACACGCTGACGGTGAGCAGGCGCGGCTCCGGCGCGCTCACCGTACCAACCTGGTTCAAAGGCATGCGCTGGCCGTAGGCTTCGACCATCACCGGGTCGAGCAGGTTGACCGAGGCTCGTCCTGTCCGCAGACCGCCAAATTCCTTCTTCAGCGCATCCATCGCGCCGTGCATGCGCTTCTCGAGCTCGTTGAGATCAGCAGACATGTTCAGGCCTCGTTCTTGATGATCGTGAAGGTCCCCTCGCCGCGCATCGTCGATGCGAACGCGCCCGGCTTGTGGATGTCGAAGACGATGATGGGGATGCGGTTCTCGCGGGCAAGCGAGATCGCGGAGGCATCCATGACCTGCAGGTCGCGGGCCAGCACTTCCAGGTAGGTGAGCGTGTCGTAACGCTTGGCGTTCTTGTCCTTGAGAGGATCCGCGGAATAGACCCCATCCACCTGCGTTCCCTTGAGCAGCGCGTTGACGCCCATCTCGGCCGCGCGCAGCGCCGCCGCCGTGTCCGTGGTGAAGAAGGGATTGCCGGTGCCGGCCGCGAAGATCACAACGCGGCCCTTCTCCATGTGGCGGACGGCGCGGCGCCGGATGTAGGGCTCGCATACGGTGGTCATCGGGATGGCCGACTGGACGCGCGTCTGCAGGCCCTGCCGCTCAAGCGCGCTTTGCATGGCCAGCGAATTGATGACGGTCGCCAGCATGCCCATGTAGTCGCCGCTCGCCCGGTCCATGCCCGACGCTGCGCCCGACACACCGCGGAAGATATTGCCGCCACCGATTACGAGACAGACCTGAACGCCCATCTCGTGAACAGTCTTCACTTCCTGTGCGACCATTCCGACCATGTCGGGATCGAGACCGTATTCTCGATTCCCCATGAGCCCCTCGCCAGAGAGCTTGAGAAGGACGCGGCGATATTGGGGGCCCGACGGCATCAGATGCCTCTGATTACGTTTGTCTTGGGCGCGCGGACCTGGTCCGCGCGCCGGTGGAGTTCAATACTACTTCTTGAGCTGGGCAGCCACCTCGGCCGCAAAGTCTTCGGACTTCTTCTCGATGCCCTCGCCCAGGGCGAAGCGCAGGAAGCCCACGAGACGGACCGGCCCACCGACCAACTTGGCGGCTTCCTCGACGACCTTCGAGACCTTGGTCTTGCCATCGATCACGAAAGCCTGTTCGAGCAGTACCACCTCCTGGTGGAACTTGCGCAGGCCGCCCTCGACCATCTTGGCGACGATCTCGGGGGTCTTGCCCTGCTGGCCGGCCTTCTCGGCGAGGACCGCGCGCTCGCGCTCGATCGCCGCCTGGTCGAGGTCGGCAACGGTGAGCGACTGCGGGTTGGTCGCCGCCACATGCATGGCGAGCTGCTTGGCGAGCGCGGCGAGCTTGGGCTTGTCGCCCGTCGATTCGAGGGCGATCAGCACGCCGATCTTGCCGAGGTCCGGCGCGACGGCATTGTGGGTGTAGGCCACGACCACGCCGTCGGACACCGACAGCGAGGCGGCGCGCCGCAGGCTCATGTTCTCGCCGATCGTGGCGATCAGGTTGGTAAGCTCGCCCTGCACGTCACGACCGGTGCCGGGGAAAGGCGCCGCCGCGACCTTGGCGAGGTCGCCGGCATTCTCGAGCGCGAGCTTGGTCGCCGCGGCCACGAACTTCTGGAACTGGTCGTTGCGGCCGACGAAGTCGGTCTCGGCATTGACCTCGACGACGGCGCCGCGCGTGCCGTCAGCGGCAACGCCGACGAGGCCCTCGGCGGCGACGCGGCCGGCCTTCTTGGAGGCCGCCGACAGGCCCTTGGTGCGCAGCCAGTCGACCGCCTTTTCGACGTCGCCCGCCGTCTCGCCCAGCGCCTTCTTGCAATCCATCATGCCCGCGCCAGTCTTCTCGCGCAGTTCCTTGACGAGCGATGCAGTGATCTCAGCCATGTCTTGCTCCGTTTGGTACAACAAGGGCCGGTCTTCCGACCGGCCCCGTTTGCTTCTCGTTGTTGAGGGGCCGGGCTACTCGGCCGGTGCTGCCTCGGCCGCCGGGGTCTCGGCGACGGGAATTTCCTCGGCCGGCAGCTCGCTCATCGCGCCCACATCGCCGCCGGTGGCGGCGATCTCGGCACGGATGCCGTCGAGCACCGAGCCCGAGAGCAGGTCGCAGTACAGTGTCACCGCGCGGATCGCATCGTCGTTGCCCGGGATCGGGAAGTCGATGCCATCGGGATCGGAGTTGCTGTCGACGATCGCGACGATCGGAATGCCGCGCTTGCGGGCTTCCAGAACCGCGATCGACTCCTTGTTGGTGTCGATGATGAACAGCAGGTCGGGCGTGCCGCCCATTTCCTTGATGCCGCCCAGCGAACGCTCGAGCTTGTCGCGCTCGCGCGTCAGATCGAGCTGCTCCTTCTTCGTGAGGCCGACGACGTCGCCCTTCAGGCGCTCGTCGAGCTCACGCAGGCGCTTGATCGACGCCGAGATCGTGTTCCAGTTCGTGATCATGCCGCCCAGCCAGCGGTGGTTCACGTAATACTGGCCGCAGCGCTTGGCCGCGTCGGCGACGCGTTCGGCGGCCGCCGGCTTGGTGCCGACGAAGAGCACCCGGCCGCCGCTCGCGACCACGTCGCGAACCTGGCGAAGGGCCTGCTCCAGCAGCGGCACCGTCTTGGTGAGATCGATGATATGGATCCCGTTGCGCACCCCGAACAGGTACGGCTTCATCTTCGGGTTCCAGCGGCGCGTGTGATGGCCGAAATGGACGCCGGCTTCCAGCAGCTGGCGCATCGTAAATGTCGGCATGGTCATGCCGTTCTCCTTTTCCGGTTGAGCCTCCGCGGGCGTCGTCCCCGACATGGGAACACCGGAGCGAGCGGCGGGATGTCTCCCCGTCGACCGCAAACCCGCGTGCGAAGTGGCGCGTTTCTAGGAGGTTGGGGCCGAAAATGCAAGCGCCAGTGAAATCAAGGCCTTAGCCGATCGCTTTGGCGATCTCCCGCGCCAATTCGAGGAGGGAGAGAGGCGCGCTGCCCTCGGCCTTGTTGTTGGCGGTTATCCACACCCTTTGACGGGCCTTGTAGGCGGCGGTAGCCATCCGGGCCAGGACCCGGCGGGTCTCGCCATCCTCGTCGACCAGCCGGTCGAACGGTTCGTACCGCTGCTTGGCCGTCTGGTACAGGAACCCGCGGTGCAGGTTCCAGCGCACCACCAGCGGGCCCGCCTCCTCCCCGTCGAGCGCCTTGAGCGCCGCCTCCTGCCGTTCGACCTCGGGCATCCGGTCATGCAGGCCGACGCAATAACGGACCCCCGCCCTCCCCAGCATGCGCATCAGGCGGGGCGTCAGTAGCTCGGGATTGCGCAGTTCCAGCGCATAAAGAGGCGTCTGCCCGGCTAATTCGCGCGGCAGGGCGCCGAAGAATGCCTCCAGCCGGTCGATCAGGAGCCAGGACTCCTCGGCCAGACCGCGCGGCAGCGGAGAGATCTGAAACACCAGGGGACCCGCCTTGGCCTTCAGCCCCTCAAGGCAGGGCAGGACGAACTCACGGGTGGCGAGCGCCGCATCGAGGAAGTGCGGGTTCGCAATCTTGCCCCGGCCCTCCTCGTCGCGCATCACCGCGTCGCAGACGAGAGCGGGCGCCTTCACCACGAAGCTGAAATGCTCCGGCACCTGGCTGGCATACTGGGCGTAAGCGGCAGTCGAGATCGGCGCGTAGAAGGTCCGGTCGAGGCTGACGGTTCGCAGCAGCGGGATCTGGCCATAGGCCTCTAGCCCTTTGCGGCTGAGCGTCACCTGGGGATGAACGCCGTCGTAGACCAGGCCGCGCCAACCGGGAAAGAACCAGGAGGATGTGCCGAGGCGGATGTCGAGGGGCAGCGCCGGCGCCTCGAGCAGCGGCGACTCCCGCGCCGGCCGGACATCGCCTGCCCTCGAAGCGCGCCGCCTGGGCGCCGGGGCCGCGCCGGTTTCGAAGAGGCCGGGCTGCCGGCTCAAATCTCCTCCACCTGCGCGACGCCCGGCAGGCTGCCGATCGTGTCGCGCAGGCCGCCTGCGATCGAATAGGCGCCGGGCAAGGTGACCTCGGCTTCGGAATCGTCCGGCATGGGGACGACGAGCGTGACCCGTCCCCGCCCCCGCTTGCCCTCCAGCGCCTTGCGCAGCGCCTCCAGGGCGACGGGATCGGAGATCACGATCCGCAGGCCCGCCGCCGAATTGGCGACCGCATCGTCGAGTTTCTCGACCGTCTGCGCCGTCAGCTTGACCTGCTCGCCGTCGAGGCGACCGTCGACCGAGATCAGGATCGCCTGTCCCGCCTCGAGGAGATTGCGCTTCGAGTTCAGCAGCTCGCTGAAGACGACGCACTCGAAGGCGCCCGACTGGTCGGAGCACTGGAGGAAGGCAAAGCGGTTGCCCTTCGCCGAGGTGCGTTCCATGCGGTCGATGACCGTACCGGCCAGCTTGATGCGCCCCGGCGTACCACGGGCCAGCAGGGCCTGCAGGTCGGCCGCGCGACAGACGCCGAGCCGCTGCAGGCTGCGCTCGTAGGCGGCCAGCGGATGCGACGACAGGTAGAAGCCGATGGCCGCGAACTCGTTCTGCAGCCGCTCCATCGGTGCCCAGTCAGGTACCTTGGCAAGCTGCGGGCGCCGCTGGGCGGTGTCGTCGCCGAACAGGTTGTTCTGGTTGCTGCCGCGCGATTCGTGCGTCGCCTGGGAATGGCGGGTCAGCGCCTCGACGGCAGTGAAGGTCTGGGCGCGGTTCTTGTTGAGCGTGTCGAAGGCCCCCGCCTTCACGAGGCTTTCCAGCAACCGCTTGTTCAGCGCGCGCGAGTCCAGTCGCTCGGCGAAGTCGAACAGGTCCTTGAACGGGCCGTTGGCCTCGCGCTCCTCGGTGAGCCGGCTCATCGCCTCCTTGCCGACTCCCTTGATGGCGGCCAGCGCGTAGCGGATCGCCTTCTTGCCGTCTGGCGTCTGCTCGACGATGAACTCGGCCGTCGACTTGTTCACGTCGGGCGGCAGGAGTTCGACGTTGATCTTGTCGAGGTCGCGGCGATAGCCGTTGAGCTTTTCCACGTTGCCCATGTCGAGTGTCATCGTGGCGGCGAAGAACTCGACCGGATGGTTGGCCTTGAGATAGGCGGTCTGGTAGCAGACCAGCGCGTAGGCTGCGGCATGGGACTTGTTGAAGCCGTAGCCCGCGAACTTGTTGACCTGGTCGAAGATCGACGAGGCCTTGTCCGCCTTCACGTTGTTCTTCTCGGCGCCCTCGACGAAGCTCACCCGCTGGGCATCCATCTCGGCCTGGATCTTCTTGCCCATGGCGCGGCGCAGCAGGTCGGCGCCGCCCAGCGAATAGCCGCTCAGCACCTGGGCTATCTGCATGACCTGCTCCTGGTAGATCATGATGCCGTAGGTTTCCTTCAGGATCCCTTCCAGCAGCGGATGCAGGTAGTCCGGCTCCTCCTCGCCGTGCTTGCGCTTGATGTAGCTCGGGATGTTCTCCATCGGGCCCGGCCGGTAGAGCGCCACCACGGCGATGATGTCCTCGAAGCGGTCGGGCTTCATCTTGCGCAGCACGTCGCGCATGCCGTTGCCTTCGAGCTGGAACACGCCCGATCCGTCGCCCCGGCAGAGCAGCTCGAAGGTCTTGCGGTCGTCGAGCGGCAGTTTCGCGATATCGATGTTCTCGCGTCCGATGAAGTCCCAGGCCTTCTCGATGACGGTCAAGGTCTTGAGGCCGAGGAAGTCGAACTTCACCAGCCCGGCCGTCTCGACCCACTTCATGTTGAACTGGGTGGCCGGCAGCGAGTCGACGCCGTCGGTATCGCGGAACAGCGGGACGAGCTGGTCGAGCGGCCGGTCTCCGATGACGACGCCGGCGGCATGGGTCGAGGCGTTGCGGAACAGGCCCTCGAGCTGCAGCGCCAGATCGATCAGGCGCTTGATCTCTTCGTCGGCGTTGTACTGCTCCTTGAGCAGGTCCTCGGTCTCCAGCGCCTTGGCCAGGGTCACCGGATTGGCCGGGTTGTTGGGCACCAGCTTGCAGATCCGGTCGACCTGGCCGTAGGGCATGCCGAGCACGCGGCCGACGTCGCGCAGCACGGCCCGCGCCTGCAGCTTGCCGAAGGTGATGATCGCGGCGACACGGTCGTGGCCGTATTCGTCGCGCACGTAGCGGATGACGCGGTCGCGCTTGTCCTGGCAGAAGTCGATGTCGAAGTCGGGCATCGACACGCGCTCGGGATTGAGGAAGCGCTCGAACAGCAGCCCCCAGCGCAGCGGATCGAGATCGGTGATCTTCAGCGACCAGGCGACCAGCGAGCCGGCGCCGGAGCCGCGTCCCGGACCCACCGGCACGCCATGGTCCTTGGCCCACTGGATGAAGTCGGCCACGATCAGGAAGTAGCCGGCGAACCCCATCTTCTCGATCATGTCGAGTTCGTAGGTCAGCCGCTCGCCATAGCGCGTGAAGTCGATTCCCTCGGCCAGCCTGCCCAGCGCTCTGAGCTCGTCGAGCCCGGTCTTCGCCAGGTCGCGCAGCGCCTCACCCTCGGTACGACCTTCGAGCTTGGTGTAGCGCGGCAGGATCGGCTTGCGCGGCGCCGGCATGTAGGCGCAGCGCTGGGCGATCACCAGCGTGTTGTCGCAGGCTTCGGGAATGTCCGAGAACAGGCTGCGCATCTCGGCAGCCGACTTGAAGTAGTGTTCCGGTGTCAGACGACGGCGGTTCGGGTCCTCGATATGCGCGCCCTGCTCGATGCAGAGCAGCACGTCGTGCGCCTCGTACATCGACTTCTTGGGGAAGTGCACGTCGTTGGTCGCGACCAGCGGCAGGTTGCGGGCATAGGCCAGCTCGATCAGTGGCTCCTCTGTCCGGCGCTCCGCCTCCTCGCCATGGCGCTGCAGCTCGATATAGAGGCGGTCGCCGAACAGACCCTGCAGACGGTCGAGCAGATGCTCCGCGGCCGGCGTCTGGCCGGCCGCCAGCAGCCGGCCCACGCTGCTGCCGTTGCTGCCCGTGATCGCGATGAGTCCCGCCGTCGACCCTTCGAGCTCCGCCAGGGGCAGAGCGGCCACCGATCCCGCCTTGAATTCGAGATGCGCGCGGCTCACCAGTCGCATCAGGTTGAGGTATCCCTCCTCGCTCTGCACCAGCACGGTCAGCCAGTCGACGGTCGGCAGCTTGCTCGCCGTGGCGACGCCGCCCTCCTCCTCGCGCCTGATGCCAAGGTCGCAGCCCACGATCGGCTGGATGCCACCCTTGGAGGCGTACTGGGAGAATTCGAGCGCACCGAACAGGTTGTTGCGGTCGGTGACGGCAACCGCCGCCATCTCCGCCTCCTTGGCCAGGGAGACGATCTTGTCGACCTTGTTCGCGCCTTCGGTGAGCGAATAGGCGGAACGAACCTTGAGATGGATGAAGTCAGCGATTGCCACGGGACATCATCGCCCCGCGGCCTGTGGACTGTCAGGTATCGAGCACGCCATCTTTCAGGCGGACCGTGCGGTCCATGCGGGCCGCCAGCTCGGGATTGTGGGTGGCGACCAGGGCTGCCATGCCGGTTTCACGCACCAGCGCGAGCAATTGCTGGAACACCGTCTCGGCCGTCGTGGAATCGAGATTGCCGGTCGGCTCGTCGGCTAGCAGCACGCGCGGGGCATTGGCGACGGCGCGGGCGATCGCCACGCGCTGCTGCTCGCCGCCCGACAGCCGTCCCGGCCGGTGGTCCAGCCGGTCGCCCAGCCCGACCAATGCGAGAAGGTCCGCCGCGCGTTGACGCGCCGCCGGGCGCGCGACGCCGTTCAGCATCTGCGGGAGCATGACGTTCTCGACGGCTGAGAATTCGGGCAGCAGGTGGTGGTACTGATAGACGAAGCCCAGGAAGTTGCGGCGAAATCCCGTGCGCTCCTTGTCGGCCATGCGGACCGTGGCCTTGCCGTCGACCACCACTTCGCCCTCGTCGGGCCGTTCGAGCAGGCCCGCGATGTGCAGCAGGGTCGACTTGCCGCTGCCCGACTGGCCGACCATGGCCACGATTTCGCCGGGATGCAGGTCGACCGAGACGCCGCGCAATACGTCGAGGCGGCGGTCGCCCTGCACGAAGGTGCGGCGGATGTTCTGCAGCGAAAGCGGTTTGGCGGTGTCACTCATGTCGCAATCCTTCGACCGGTTCGACCCGGGTGGCCCGCCATGCCGGATAGGCTGCGGCGATGAGTGAAAGCACGATCGCGACGGCGATGATGAACGCCACCTCGACCGGGTCCACGCGCACCGGCATGGAGCTGATGAAGTCGACCTCGGCCCCGGCGGTACCGGCGCCGCCGGTCACGTTCGCGAGCGCGCGGCCGATCGTGGGCATGTTGGCGCAGAGCAGCAGGCCCAGCGCCGCGCCGATCGCCGTCCCGACGACGCCGACCGCCGCCGCCGCCATGAAGAAGGCGCGGACGATCGTCCCGGGCGCGGCGCCCATGGTCCGCAGGATGGCGATGCTGCCGCGCTTCACGCGGACCAGCATGGTGAAGCTCGCGACCACGTTCATGGCAGCCACCACGACGATCAGCGTCAGGATGATGAACATCATCACCCGCTCGACCTGCAGCGCGCCGACGAAGCGGGCGTTGAGGCCCAGCCAGTGCGATACCCGCAAATCCTCGCGGCCGAGTGCCTGCCGCAGCTCCTGCGCCACCCTCGGCGCGGACTGCGGATCCTTCAGGAACAGGTCGATCGAACTCACGGTTTCCTTGCCGTATTCGAGATCCTCCTGCAGCGCCGACAGCGGGATGAACACCAGGGTGCTGTCGAACTCGTAGCGACGGCTCATGAAGGTGGCGAGGATCTCGTAGTCGCTGTAGCGCGGCGCGATCGTGCCGCTCTCGTTCAGCTGGTGGGTCACCACGGTCAGCGGCTCGCCCACCCGCACCTGCATCTGCTGGCGCAACCGTTCGCCAATCACCAGGCCCGGCTTGGTGCCGAAGTCGGCCAGGTCGCCGAAGACGATGTTCTTCGACACGATCTCCCGGTTCAGGAGATCCTCCCGCCGCACGCCGCGCAGCTGGGCGCCGCGGGTCAGTCCGTGCCCGGTGACGAGAACCTGGCGCTCCAGGGTAAGACGCACCGCCTCGACACCCGGAACGTCCTTGAGCCTGGCCAGCAGTTCGGGCGTGGCCTGCAGCAGCCCATCGCGGGCGGCGATCACGACATGGCCGTTCATGCCGATGATCCGCCCCAGCAGCTGCTCGCGAAAGCCGCCCATGACCGAGAGCACGGCGATGAGGGTGCCGACACCCAGGGCAACGCCGATCAGGGAGAACATCGCGATGAAGGAGACGAAGCCCTCGCGCTGGCGCGTGGCGAGGTAGCGCCAGGCGAGCCAGCGTTCGACGGCGGGCGCGCGGTCACTCACGGCGCAGGCCCTCCACCGGATCGAGGCGCGCCGCCCGGGCCGCCGGATAGATCGAGGCGAGCAACGCGAAGACCAGCGCCATGATCGCGATTCCCGCAACCTCGCTCCATTCGATCCGCGAGGGCAGTTCGGCCAGCAGGTAGAGGGTCTGGTCGAACAGCACGATGTCGAAGGTCCGCTGCAGCCACTGCCGGATCGCCTCGATGTTGCGGGCGAAGGTGAGCCCCAGCACGACGCCCAAGATCGTCCCTGCTCCGCCGATCGAAAGCCCGTCGAGCAGGAAAATACGCATGATGGCCGCGCGGCTGGCGCCCATGGTGCGCAGGATGGCGATGTCGGCCGTCTTGGTCCGGACGAGCATGACCAGGCTGGACACGATGTTGAAGGCCGCGACCAGCACGATCATCGTCAGGACGAGGAAGATCATGTTGGTCTGGGCGACCACCGCCGAGAAGAAGCCGGCATTGGCCTGGAACCAGTCGAACACCCAGCCCTGCGTCCCCACCGCCTGCATGAGCAGCCGGCGCGTCTCTGCGGTCGAGGCCTTGTCCGAGACGAAGACCTCGATGCCCGTGACGTTGGGCCCCAGGTTCAGCATGTGCTGGGCGTCTTGCAGCGGCGCGTATACGAAGTTCGAGTCGTAATCGTACATGCCCGTGCAGAAGATCGCGGCGACCTTGACGGCGGCGGAGCGCGGCATCACGCCGAGCGGTGTCGCCACCGACACCGGCGACACGAGCTGCAGCCGGTCTCCGACCTTAAGGTTCATGAGGTCGGCCAGGCGGCGGCCGATCACCACGTTAAAGTCGTCGCCGAAGCCCTTGAGGGTTCCCCAGTCGATCGGCTTGTCGTCGTCGGCCTTGCAGAGCGCGCGATAGCGTTCGCGGCTCTCGGGCGGTCCCTCGATCGCGGAAGCCAGAGGCGCGCGATCGCGGATGTCGTCGGGCCTCATGCCGCGAAGCACGATCCCGCGCACGCGATCCCCGGCGACCGCCATGAGCTGTCCCTCGGCCGTCGGAGTCGCCGACTCGACGCCCGGCACGGCCGCCAGGCGCTTCAGAAAGTCGGGCGTGGGTTCGAGCGCGCCGCCATTGGACTGCACGCCCAGCTGGCCGCTGATGCTCGACATCTGGGCCAGCATCTCGACGCGGAAGCCGTTCATCACCGACATCACGACGATCAGCGTGCCGACGCCCAGCGTGATGCCGATCAGCGAGAAGCCGGCGATCACCGAGATGAAGCCCTCCTCGCGGCGGGCGCGCAGGAAGCGGAAGGCGATCAGGCGTTCGGCGGCGAAGGACATGGCGGAGCCTGTCCGCGGCTCAGGCGAAGCGCGCGAGAACCTGTTCGGGTGCCAGCTCCTCGCGGGCGCCGGTCTTGCGGTTCTTGACCTCCAGCTTGCCCGCGGCCAGCCCCTTAGGGCCGACGATGACCTGCCAGGGGATGCCGATCAGGTCCATGTCGGCGAACTTGCCGCCCGGCCGGATGTCGCGATCGTCGTGCAGCACCGCGACGCCCTTGGCCGTGAGCGCCTCGTAGAGCTTCTGGCAGGCGCCGCCGACGGCACCGTCGTCCGGCTTCAGATTGACGATCGCCACCTTGAAGGGCGCCACCTCGTCCGGCCAGACGATGCCGGCATCGTCGTGGCTCGCCTCGATGATGCCGCCGACCAGGCGAGAGACGCCGATACCGTAGGAACCCATCTCGACCGTGATCTGCTCGCCGCCGGGGCCGGCGACGACGGCGTTCATCGGCTTGGAGTACTTGGTGCCGAAATAGAAGATGTGGCCGACCTCGATGCCGCGCGCGGCGAGACGTTCGCCCTCGGGCAGCGCCTCGAAGGCCTTCGCATCGTGCATCTCGTCGGTCGCCGCGTAGAGCGACGTCCATTCGTTCACGATGCCCTGGAGGTCGGACGAATAATCGATCGTGCGGCTGAGGATATCCTTGTCGACCAGCCCCTTGTGGCAGAACACGGCGCTCTCGCCGGTCTCGGCCAGGATGATGAACTCATGGCTGAGGTCGCCGCCGATCGGGCCGGTGTCGGCGCGCATCGGGATCGCCTTCAAGCCCATGCGGGCGAAAGTGCGAAGGTAGGCCACGAACATCCTGTTGTACGAATGGACCGCGCCCGCCTTGTCGATGTCGAACGAGTAATTGTCCTTCATCAGGAATTCGCGACCGCGCATGACGCCGAAGCGCGGGCGGACCTCGTCCCGGAACTTCCACTGGATGTGATAGAGATTCTTCGGCAGGTCGCGATAGCTCTTCACGCCATCGCGAAAGAGCGTCGTGATCATTTCCTCGTTGGTCGGGCCGTACAGCATCTCGCGATCGTGGCGATCCTTGATGCGCAGCATCTCCGCCCCGTAGGCCTCGTAGCGGCCGCTTTCGCGCCACAGGTCGGCCGACTGGATGGTTGGCATCAGCACTTCCTGCGCCCCCGCCCGGTCCTGCTCCTCGCGCACGATCCGCTCGATGTTGCGCAGGACCCGCAGCCCGAGCGGCAGCCAGGCATAGATGCCGGCGCTGGTCTGGCGGACGAGGCCGGCGCGCAGCATCAGCCGATGCGAAACGATCTGCGCTTCCGACGGAGTCTCCTTCATCGTCGGCAGAAAGTACTGGCTCATGCGCATGCGGAATCGGTCCTCGGTCGGGGTATCGGGATGGCGGCGGACTGTAGGGAACGGGTCGGCCAAAGGCAAACCTGGACGGTACGGCTGGCTTTTCACAGCCATGTGCCCGCACACTGGGCGCGACTTTCGGGGGGAGCGGAATGCTGGAACGACTTTTCAAGCTGAGCGAGAACAAGACCAACGTCCGGACGGAGCTCGTGGCCGGCCTCACGACGTTCCTGACGATGGCCTACATCATTTTCGTCAACCCTTCGATCCTGGCCGAAGCCAAGATGCCTTTCGGCGCGGTGTTCGCCGCCACCTGCGTGGCGGCGGCGGTCGGCTGCTTCCTGATGGCGTTCCTTGCCAACTACCCGATCGCCCTCGCCCCCGGCATGGGCCTCAACGCCTACTTCGCCTTCGGCGTGGTCGGCGGCATGGGCCACACCTGGCAGGTCGCACTGGGCTGCGTCTTCATCTCCGGCATCATCTTCCTGATCATCAGCGTGCTGCCGATCCGCGAATGGATCGTCAACGCGATCCCGAAGTCGCTGAAGATGGCGATCGCGGCGGGCATCGGCCTCTTCCTGGCCCTGATCGCGCTCAAGAATGCCGGCATCGTCGTCGGCAATCCGGCAACGCTGGTGGCCCATGGCAAGATGACGAGCTGGCCGGTGGTTATGGCGGTCCTGGGCTTTGCCATCATCGTCGCCCTCGAACACCGCCGCGTCATGGGCGGCGTGATCATCGGCATCCTGGTCGTGACTGTGATCTCCATCCTGGCCGGGCAGCAGAAGTTCGCCGGCATCGTCGCCACCCCGCCCTCGATCGCGCCCGTCTTCCTCCAGATGGATCTTGCCGGTGCCCTGAAGGTCGGGCTCGTGACGGTGGTCTTCGCCTTCCTGTTCGTCGACCTGTTCGACAATACCGGCACGCTGATCGCGTTGGCCCATCGCGGCGGCTTCATGCGGCCGGACGGTACGGTGCCGCGCCTGCGCGGTGCGCTCATTTCAGATAGCGCCTCCGCGATGATCGGCGCCGCCCTCGGGACCTCGACCACGACCAGCTACATCGAGAGCGCCTCGGGCATCAATGCCGGCGGGCGGACGGGACTTACCGCAGCGGCGGTTGGCGTGTTGTTCCTGCTGGCGCTGTTCCTCTCGCCCCTTGCCGGATCGATCCCCGCCTACGCGACCGCGCCAGCTCTCCTGTACGTCGCGTGCCTGATGGCCCGCGGCCTGACCGAGATCGAATGGAACGACATCACCGAAGCGGCGCCGGCGGTCATCACCGCGATCGCCATGCCCTTCACCTTCTCGATCGCCGACGGCATCGCGTTCGGCTTCATCTCCTACGCCGGAATCAAGGTGGCTGCGGGCCGCTATCGCGACGTTCATCCGGCCGTCGGAATTCTCGCTGGGCTGTTCGTGATCAAATATGTGGTCATCGGATGATCAGTGAAATCGTACGGACATTAGTTTGTCGTTGAGCGACCTGGGGTTTGCAGATTCTTCTGTTCGGCCCCCATGGATCGAAAGAAAAGGTCTTGGCAATTCCCAGGCGGCACGCTAAACAGCCTACGCGTTGGGCGTAGCCCGAGTTTAGGGAGGAGAGCGGCGGAAGCCGCCTACGACGAGTTTCGGGGGTAGAGGACGGCGGACCACTGGTCCGCCGTTTCCTTTTGTGGGAAAGGCGCGCGGATCGTGCGGCTCAGGACCCTTCGAGACGCCTGAAACTCAGCAGATCAAGCTGATAGAACCCGTAGAAGGCGAGCCACAGCACCGCCGCGACGATGGTGGTGATGATCGCCTTGCGCAGCAGCTCCGGCTTCTCCGGCGCGCCCTGCTCCTGGCCCCTGCCCGGGTTCTCGACTCGGCGCACGCCCAGCGGCAACACCATGAAGAGCGCGATCCACCAGATCACCAGGTAGACCATGACGCCGGTAGCCCAGCCCATGGCGCGGCGCTCCTCAGACCTGTTCGAGTTCGATCAGGGTGCCGGTGAAGTCCTTCGGATGCAGGAACAGCACGGGCTTGTCATGGGCGCCGATCTTGGGCTCGCCGTCGCCCAGCACGCGCGCGCCCTGCGCCTTCAGCTTGTCGCGGGCGGCGTAGATGTCCTCGACCTCGTAGCAGACGTGGTGGATGCCGCCATCGGCGTTACGCGCCAGGAAATTGGCGATCGGCGACTTCTCGCCGAGCGGATGCAGGAGTTCGATCTTGGTATTGGGCAGCTCGACGAAGACCACCGTGACGCCATGCGCCGGCTGTTCCTTGGGGGCGCTCACCTTGGCGCCCATCACAGTGCGGTAGAGTTCGCTCGCCTTGGCGAGGTCGGGCACGGCGATCGCGATGTGGTTGAGGCGTCCGATCATGGTCTTCTCCGGCGGCTGCGCGGCCTTTAGATGCGGACGATGTGCACGTCCGTCAACGGCTTCTTGCCGAGGTGCGCCCGCACGACGCGCCGGACGGCCTGGCGGGCCGCCTCCTCCATGCGCCGGTCGTCGGTGCGTTCGGCGGTCTTGAGGTCGGCCAGCATCTCGGACAATGCGTCCTCGATGGCCTCCTCGAGCTCGCCGTCGGCGTCGTCGATCCCGCGCAGCGAGACTTTCGGCGGCGCCAGCGGCTTGCCGCGCTTGTCCACCACCAGCGTCGCCGCCGCGGCACCGTTCCACAGGAGCTTGCGCCGTTCGCGCAGCGACTCGCCGTCGAGCGGGATCAGCCCGTCGCCGTCGCGCGCGAGGCGGCCGGAAAAGACATGGTCGATGATCTCGGCCGGACCGGGCGCCAGCCGCACCAGGGTGCCGTTGGGCGCCACGATCGTTTCCGGGACCTGGCAGGCCCGCGCCAGCTCGGCATGCTCGATCATGTGCCGGACCTCGCCATGGACGGGCAGCGCGATCTTCGGCCGTATCCACTGATAGACACGAACCAGCTCGTCACGCGCCGGGTGTCCCGACACGTGGATGTCGGCCTCGCGGTCGGTAATGACCTTGACCCCGCGAGAGATCAGGCCGTTCTGCAGCCGTCCGACCGAATGCTCGTTCCCGGGGATCACCCGCGACGAGAAGATCGTGGTGTCGCCGGCCTCGAGGACGAGGTCGCGATGCTCGCCGCTGGCCAGCTTCGACATGGCGGCGCGCGGCTCGCCCTGGCTGCCGGTGCAGATGAACAGCACCTTGTCGCGCGGCAGGAAGCCGGCCTGCTGCTCAGGCACGCATTCCGGGAAATCCAGCAGATAACCGCACTCCTGGGCGGCCTGGAGCATGCGCGTGAGCGCCCGTCCCGACAGGACCGGGTGGCGGCCGGCCGCGACCGCAGCCAGCGCGACGCTCTCGACCCGCGCGAGGTTGGAGGCGAAGCAGGTGACGGCCACCCTGCCCCTGTGTCCCTGCACGAGCTTCTCGAGGTTCTTCCGGACCTTGGACTCGGAGCCCGCCTCGCCTTCGACGAAGACGTTGGTGCTGTCGCAGACCATGGCGAGCGCGCCCTCGTCGCCGATGCGCTTCAGCATCGCCTCGTCGGTGACGTCGCCCAGCAGCGGCTCGGGATCGATCTTCCAGTCGCCGGTATGGAACACCGTGCCGAATTTCGTGCGGATCGCCATGGCGTTCGGCTCGAGGATCGAATGCGTCATGGTGATCATCTCGAGCTCGAACGGCCCGAGGCTGAACTTGCCGCCCAACGGGATCTCGGTGACCGGCACGACGTCACGCAAACCCGCGTCGATCAGCTTGCGCTTCAGGACGGAGGCCGCGAACGGCGTTGCATAGACAGGCGCCTTCAGCCGGGGCCACAGGTCCGCGACGGCGCCAAGATGATCCTCGTGGGCGTGGGTCAGGACGATACCGACGAGGTCGTCGCGGCGCTCCACGATGAATTCCGGATCCGGCATCACCACTTCGACGCCGGCCATCGAACTGTCGGCAAAGCCGATGCCGAGATCGACCATCAGCCACTTGCCGGCGGTGCCGTAGAGATTGAGGTTCATGCCGATTTCGCCGGCCCCCCCAAGGGCCAGGAACAGCAGCTCGTCGTTCGACGGAACCGTCATCGGCTGTTGCGCCGCCAGATCTCCAGGAGGCCGAGCGACATCAGGTCGGGCTCGATGAAGTCGAACAGCCCGATCTCGTCCTTGAACACGCTGGCGAGGCCGCCCGTCGCGATCACCTTCATGGGCTCGCCGTACTCCTCCCGGATGCGCCTGATCAGGCTCTCGATCAACCCGACATAGCCCCAGAAGATTCCGGACTGCATGTTGGCCACGGTGTTCTTGCCGATCACGTGGGCCGGCTTCTCGACCCGGATGCGCGGCAGGCGCGCCGTCATCAGGTAGAAGGCCTCGATCGTCAGTTCGACACCCGGCGCGAACACGCCGCCGATGAAGTTGCCGTCCTTGTCCGCGAGATCGAAGGTGGTCGCGCTGCCGAAGTCGATCGTGATCAGCGGCCCGCCATACTTCGTGTGACCGGCGATCACGCCAACGAGGCGGTCGGCGCCCGCCTCCGCCGGACGGTCGATCAGGACCTTGATCCCGAGAGTGCAGTCGGGCTCGCCGACGATCAGCAGCCTGGTGTGGAAATAGGTCTCGCAGAGGCGCCGCAGGTGCGTGTTCACGGCCGGCACGACGCTGGCCAGGATCGCGCCCTTGATCGACCTAGGGTCGAAACCCTGCAGGTTCATCAGCTGCGTCACCCAGGCGGCATATTCGTCGGACGTGCGCTTGGACTCGGTCCGCAGGCGCCACGCGGCAACGATCCGGTCCCCGTCGAACACGACGAACTTCGAGTTGGTATTGCCAACGTCGATGGCCAGCAGCATCCCCGCTCTCCTCAGGCCGCCCGGCCCAGCAATTCACCCGAGACGATCTTGCGCGGGCCCTCTGCCGTATCGAGCAGAAGTGCACCCTCGCGGTCCAGCCCGGCGAACCGGCCGCGGACGAGCCCCTCGCCCAGCCGGACGTCGACCTCCGCCCCCAACGGCCCTGCCTTGGCCAGCCATTCGCGGCGCACCGTCTCGAACCCGTCCCGGCGCCATTGCGCCAGCCGGTTCGCCAGCGCGCGTGTGAGACCTTCCAGCGCCGCCTCGACCGTGCCGCCCAGCGCCGCACCCGGATAGCGCATCTCAGGCAGCTGCGGCGCGAAGGTGACGTTCACGCCGATGCCGGCCACGACGTGCTCGACCTGCCCGTCCTGTCCGATCGCACTCTCCAGCAGGATGCCGGCGACCTTGCCACCGTCGACCAGCACGTCGTTGGGCCATTTCAGGCGCACGCTTCGATCCGCCGGAACGAGGTCGCCGACCGCGAGGGCCGCGACGAAGCCCAACTCGGCGGCGCGCTGCGCCATGCAGCCGGGCCGCAGGACCGTGGAACTGTAGAGATTGCCGACCGGAGACGCCCAGTTACGGCCCCTCCGTCCGCGGCCCCCCGACTGCTCGCGCGCCCAGACGACCGTGCCCTCGGGGGCGCCGGCATCGGCCAGGCGGATGGCCTCGTCGTTGGTGCTGCCGACGCTCTGAAGCGCAACCAGCGTCCACCCGTCCGGGAGGACGGGCATCAAGGTCACTGGAACAGGCCCTTGGCGGCCGCTTCGGCGATCACGCTGAGGGGCTGGGGAACCAGGGAGAAGATGGCGATCAGGAAGGCCGCGACCAGCGCCACCACGCGGTTGACGCCGAACGCCGGCCGGTCGATCGCCTCGGCCGGTTCGTCGAAGTACATCACCTTCACGATGCGCAGGTAGTAGTACGACGCCACCACGGAGGCGAGCACGCCCAGCACGGCGGGTACGAACAGCTTGGCCTCGACCGCGGCCATGAAGATGTAGAGCTTGCCCCAGAAGCCCGCGAGCGGCGGGATGCCGGCCAGCGAGAACATGAAGATCAGCATGCCCAGCGCCATCATTGGCTGGCTGCGCGCGAGGCCCGCGAGATCGGAGACCTGCTCGACCATGATGTTGCGGCGCTTCATCATCAGGATGGTGGCGAAGACGCCGAGCGTCATGACCAGGTAGATGGCAAGATAGAAGACCACCGCCTGGATGCCGATCTCCGTGCCGCTGGCGACGCCCAGCAGGATGTAGCCGACATTGCCGATCGACGAATAGGCCATCAGACGCTTGATGTTCTGCTGGCGGAGCGCCGCGAAGGCACCCAGCGCCATCGAGAGCACCGAGGCCACGACGATGATCTGCTGCCACTGCGCGAACAGCGGCTTGAACGGGCCCATCAGGACCGACACCAGCAGAGACAGGGCGGCGATCTTGGGAGCCACCGCGAACAGGGCCGTCACCGGCGTCGGGGCGCCCTCGTAGACGTCCGGCGTCCACATATGGAATGGCACCGCCGAGACCTTGAAGGCAAGACCGGCAACCACGAACACCAGGCCGATGATCACCCCGATTTCCGTCGCGCGGCCGTCGGCCAGCGCGCCCGAGATCTGCACGAAGGCCGTGCCGCCGCAGAAGCCGTAGATCAGTGACGAGCCGAACAGCAGCATGCCCGAGGCGACCGAGCCCAGGACGAAGTACTTCACGCCCGCCTCGGTCGACCGCACGCTGTCTCGCTGGAACGCGGCGATGACGTAGAGCGCCAGTGACTGCAGCTCGAGGCCGACATACAGCGCCATCAGGTCGTTGGCCGAGATCATCAGCATCATGCCGAGCGTCGCCAGGGCGACCAGTACCGGATACTCGAAGCGCCAGGCCTTCGCCTGCTCGAAATAGGCACGCGACATCAGGATGGCGATGGCGGAGCCCACCAGCACCATCGCCTTCATGGTCGCGGTCAGCCGGTCGACGATGAACAGCGAGGAAAAGGCCGTCCCTTCACGATACGGCAGGAACAGCAGCGCCGCCGTCGCCAGCAGGGCGACCGAGGTCGCCACCGAGACGAACGGCGTGGCGATTTCACCCCGGACGACACCGTAGATGAGCAGCAGTGCGGTGGCCGCCGCGAGGAAGATTTCCGGCCGGGCCAGGGTCCAGGATTCGAGACCGACGATCATGTTCATTACTCCCGGCCGCTCACGGTACCAGCGCCGCGGTGCGGGCGAGCTTCAAAGCCGCCTGATAGTCGCCGATCAGCTTGTCCACCGCCGGCGCCATCGGGTCGAGGAAGGAATTGGGATAGACGCCCATCCAGATCGTCAGCAACACGAGCGGCAGGAAGATCGCGATCTCCCGGCCGTTCATGTCGAGGATGCCCTTGAGCGAGTCCTTGGTGAGTTCGCCGAAGACGATCTTGCGATAGAGCCACAGCGCGTAGGCGGCGCCCAGGATCAGGCTGGTGGCGGCCAGGAAGGCCACCCAGGTGTTGGCCTTGAAGGCGCCCAGCAGAACCAGGAACTCGCCGACGAAGCCCGACAGGCCGGGCAGACCGACGCTGGCCAGCGTGAAGAACAGGAAGGTGAAGGCGTAGCGCGGCATGCGATGCACGAGGCCGCCATAGGCTGCGATCTCGCGGGTATGCATGCGGTCGTAGACCACGCCGACGCAGAGGAAGAGCGCGGCCGACACGATGCCATGGCTCAGCATCTGGAAGATCGAGCCCTGCACGCCCTGCATGTTCATGACGAAGGCGCCGATCGTCACGAAGCCCATGTGGGCCACCGACGAATAGGCGATCAGCTTCTTCATGTCCTCCTGCACCAGCGCGACCAGCGAGGTGTAGATCACGGCCACGAGGGAGAGGCCGAAGACCATCGGCGCGAAATACTGCGTCGCCTCGGGAAACAACGGGATCGAGAAGCGCAGGAAGCCGTAACCGCCCATCTTCAGCAGCACGCCGGCCAGGATCACGGAGCCCGCGGTCGGCGCCTCGACGTGAGCGTCCGGCAGCCAGGTGTGGACCGGCCACATCGGCACCTTCACCGCGAAGGAGGCGAAGAAGGCCAGCCACAGCCAGCACTGCCAGGTGAACGGCAGGTCGAGCTTCTCCATGACCGTCGGCAGGTCCGTGGTGCCGACCTGGCCGTAGACGGCGATGATCGCCAGCAGCATCAGCACCGAGCCGAGCAGCGTGTAGAGGAAGAACTTGAAGGCCGCGTAGACGCGCCGCTTGCCGCCCCACACGCCGATGATCAGGAACATCGGAATGAGGACGCCTTCGAAGAAGATGTAGAACAGTGCCAGGTCGAGCGCGCAGAACATGCCGACCATGAAGGTCTCGAGCACGAGAAACGCGATCATGTACTCCTTGACGCGAACCTTGACCGATTCCCAGCTCGCCAGGATGCAGATCGGAGTCAGCAGGGTCGAGAGCAGCACGAAGAACAGCGAGATGCCGTCGATACCGGCGTGGTAGCCGATATTGAGGGCAGGCACCCACGCGACCTTCTCTTCGAACTGGAAACCCGCCTTCGTCGGATCGAACCGGATCCACAAGAGCAGCGAGATCAGGAAGGTTACCGTCGTGGTGACGATCGCCACGCTGCGACAGTTGCGGTCGACGGCCTCTTTCGGGCCGCTGACGATCAGGCAGAAGAACGCCCCCACCAAAGGCAGGAACGTGACCAGGGAGAGGATGGGCCAGCTCGACATCGGGGCCTTACCTCGCCGACAGCATGAAATAGGTGACGAGACCGGCGACGCCGACCAGCATCACGAACGCGTAGTGATAGAGATAGCCGCTCTGGAAGCGCATCAGAATGCCCGCCATGTCCTGCGCTCGCGCCGCGACATTATCGGGGCCGAGCCCGTCGATCACGGCGCCGTCGCCCTTCTTCCAGAGGAAGCGGCCGATGGCCAGCGAGGGCTTCACGAACACCGCATCGTAGAGTTCGTCGAAGTACCACTTGTTGTAGAAGAAGTCGTGCAGGCGCGGGAACGCCCTGACCGTGCGCGCCGGCATGTCGGTGCGCACGACGTAGTAGTAGTAGCTGAGCGCGATGCCGGCGATGGCGAGCGCCAGCGGCATCAGCTTAACCCACAGCGGCACTTCGTGGGCGTGGTGCAGGACCTCTTCCGTGGCCTTCACGGCGAGCGAATGGCCCCAGAAGGCGTGCCAGTCGTGGCCGACGAACCAGTCGTAGCCGACCAGGCCCGAGAACGCCGCGCCGATGCCCAGCACGTAGAGCGGGATCATCATGACGATCGGCGATTCGTGGGCGTGGTCCCAGGTGTGATGGTCGCCGCGATACTTGCCATAGAAGGTCATGAACATCAGGCGGGTCGAATAGAAGGCTGTCATGAAGGCGGCGACCACGCCCATCCAGTAGGCGAAGACGCCGACCGTCGTATGCGTGCCGTAGGCCGACTCCAGCATGATGTCCTTGGAGTAGAAGCCCGCGAAACCCAGGCCGTTGCCCAGGATGAACGGGATGCCGATGCCCGACAGCGCCAGCGTGCCGACCCACATCAGGATGAAGGTCTGGGGCGCCTTCTCGCGCACGCCACCCATCTTCCGCATGTCCTGCTCGTGATGGAGGCAGTGGATCACCGAGCCCGACCCCAGGAACAGCAGCGCCTTGAAGAAGGCATGCGTCGTGAGGTGGAACATGGCGGCCGAGTAGCCGCCGACTCCGCAGGCAAAGAACATGTAGCCGAGCTGGCTGCAGGTCGAATAGGCGACGACCCGCTTGATGTCGAACTGGGTCAGGCCGACGGTCGCGGCGAAGAACGCGGTGAGCGCGCCGATGATCGTTACGACCATCGAGGCGGTCGGCGCCAGCTCGAACAGCGGCGACAGGCGGCAGACCATGAAGACGCCGGCCGTGACCATGGTGGCGGCATGGATCAGCGCCGACACCGGGGTCGGGCCTTCCATCGCGTCGGGCAGCCATGTGTGCAGGCCGAGCTGGGCCGACTTGCCCATGGCGCCGACGAACAGCAGCAGGCAGGCGGTCTCCAGCGCCGGCAGGTCCATGCCGAGGAACTGGATGCGCATCTGCGCCATCTGCGGCGCCTTGCCGAAGATCTCCTCGAAGCCCACCGAGCCCGACAGCATCCAGACCGCGAAGATGCCCAGGGCGAAGCCGAAGTCGCCGACCCGGTTCACGATGAAGGCTTTCATCGCCGCGGCGTTGGCCGAGGGCTTGTCGTACCAGAAGCCGATCAGCAGGTAGGAAGCGAGGCCCACCCCTTCCCAGCCGAAGAACAGCTGCACGAGGTTGTCGGCCGTCACCAGCATCAGCATGAAGAAGGTGAACAGGCTGAGATAAGCCATGAAGCGCGGGATGCTGGGATCGTCCTCCATGTAACCGATGGAGTAGATGTGGACCATCGACGACACGCCGGTCACCACGATCAGCATGACGGCGGTCAGCGTGTCGACGCGCAGCGCCCAGGAGATGTCGAGCGTCCCCGATTCCATCCAGGAGAAAAGCTTGATGACGATCAGCTTCTCCGTCCCGAAGCCGATCTTGACGAAGACGAAGACCGAGAGGGCTGCCGCGATCAGCAGCGCCGCGCAGGTCACGATCTGCGCCGGGCGGGCGCCGATCACGCGGCAGAAAAGACCGGCAATCGCTGCCGCGACCAGCGGCAGGAAGACGATGAGCTTGATGGCGAGATCCATGATGAGTGCGCCCTAGCCCTTCATCGCGTTGATGTCTTCGACTTCGATCGTTCCGCGGTTACGGAAGTAGACCACCAGGATCGCCAGCCCGATCGCCGCCTCGGCGGCGGCCACGGTCAGCACCAGCAGGGCGAAAACTTGCCCGACGACATTGCCCTGGAAGACCGAGAAGGCCACCAGGTTGATGTTCACCGCGAGCAGCATCAGCTCGACGCACATCAGGATCACGATGACGTTCTTGCGGTTGAGGAAGATGCCGAGGATGCCCATCGTGAACAGCACGGCGGCGACCGTGAGGTAGTGGCCCAGCCCGATCGTCATCACACCCCTCCCCGGGTCGGCACTTTGACCACGGTGATCGACTGTTCCCTGGTGCGGTTGATCTGCTCGCCCGCCTTCTGGCGGCGGACGCCCGGCCGGCTGCGCAGGGTGAGCACGATGGCGCCGATCATGGCGACCAGCAGCACCAGACCAGCCACCTGGAAGAGGTAGAAATACTGGGTGTAGAGAACCCGCCCGATGGCCCGCGTATTGTCGATCGCCATCACCTGGGCGCCGTGCGCGTTCAGGCCCGCGACGGTGGTCGAGCCGGCGCCAATGATGCCGACGCCCAGCAGCAGCTCGGCGAACAGAACCGCGCCGATCAGCGCGCCCACCGGGAAGT
This sequence comes from Reyranella sp., assembly GCF_965279625.1. GTDB lineage: Bacteria > Pseudomonadota > Alphaproteobacteria > Reyranellales > Reyranellaceae > Reyranella. The sequence continues at coordinate 424,803 of NZ_OZ257251.1, read as the reverse complement.
AATCGAGGAAACCCTCCCGCAGCTCGGTGAGGTTGATGTCGAGCATCATGACGACGAAGAGGAAGAGCACCGCCACCGCGCCGACATAGACGATGACCAGGATCATCGCGATGAACTCGGCGCCGATCAGCAGGAACAGCCCCGCGGCGTTGAAGAACGCCAGGATCAGGAACAGCACCGAATAGACGGGATTGCGCGAAACCACGACCATGGCGGCGGCAGCCACCGTGATCGCGGCAAAGACGTAGAAGGCCAGGGCCTGGAGTATCATGATCTGTCTCTCCCCCGCCCGGCTCAGCGATACGCCGCTTCGGAATGGAGGTTCGCCGCGATCAAGGTTTCCCAGCGGTCGCCGTTCGCGAGCAGCTTATCCTTGTTGTACATGAGTTCCTCGCGCGTCTCGGTCGAGAACTCGAAGTTCGGACCCTCCACGATCGCATCGACCGGACAGGCTTCCTGGCAGAATCCGCAATAGATGCATTTCGTCATGTCGATGTCGTAGCGCGTCGTACGGCGGCTGCCATCGTCGCGCGGCTCGGCCTCGATGGTGATGGCCTGCGCCGGGCAGATCGCCTCGCAGAGCTTGCAGGCGATGCAGCGCTCTTCGCCGTTCGGATAGCGGCGCAGCGCATGCTCGCCGCGGAAGCGCGGGCTGAGCGGGCCCTTCTCGTAGGGATAATTCACCGTCACCTTGGGCTTGAACATGTACTTCAGGGTGAGGGCAAAGCCCGCCAGCAGCTCGGTGAGCAGGAAGGCGCGCGCGGTACGGTCGAGGGAAGCCATTGGCGATTGCTCCTAGGGCTTCGGCAGCCAGCCGCCGAACGTCAGGACGGCAGCGGTGAGGACGACCCAGCCCAGCGACACGGGCAGGAACACCTTCCAGCCCAGCCGCATCAGCTGATCGTAGCGGTAGCGAGGCAGCGTGCCCTTGGTCCAGCTGAAGATGAACAGCAGGAAAGCGATCTTGAGGGCAAACCAGATCACGCCCGGCACGAGCGTGAACGGTGCATAGGGGATCGGGGAATGCCAGCCGCCCAGGAACAGGACCGCGCCCAGGGCCGAGAGCAGGATCATGTTGGCGTATTCGCCGAGGAAGAACAGGCCGAAGGTCATGGCCGAATATTCGGTGTGGAAGCCCGCCACCAGCTCGGCTTCCGACATCGGCAGGTCGAACGGCGTGCGGTTCGTCTCGGCGAGCGCCGAGATGAAGAAGATCACGAACATCGGCAGCAGCGGCAGCCAGAACCAGTTCCAGAACCAGCCGGACTGGGCCAGCACGACCTGCGACAGGTTGAGCGAGCCGACGCAGAGCAGGACGGTGATCAGCACGAATCCGATCGAGACCTCGTAGGACACCATCTGCGCCGCCGAGCGCAGGGCGCCCAGGAAGGCGTACTTCGAGTTCGAGGCCCAGCCCGCGATGATGATGCCGTAGACGCCCAGCGACGAGATGGCGAAGAGATAGAGGATGCCGACGTTGATGTCGGCGATGACCCAGCCGTTGTCGAACGGCACCACCGCCCAGGCGACCAGGGCCGTCATGAAGGCGATCATCGGCGCGATGATGAACAGGACGCCGTTGGCGCTCGACGGGACGATCGTCTCCTTGAGCACCAGCTTCAGACCGTCGGCGAAGGGCTGCAGCAGACCGAACGCACCGACCACGTTGGGGCCGCGGCGCAACTGGATCGAGGCCCAGACCTTGCGGTCGACGTAGGTCATGTAGGCCACGGACACCAGCAGCGGCACGGTCACCGCAAGGCACTGCGCCAGCATGACGATCGCCATGCCCAGCCAGTTCGTCGTGAAGAAGCTGATCAGATCGGCGTACATGCCCCTACTCCGCCGCCATGAGATGCGCCCGCGAGACCATGCAGTCGGCCATGGTCTTCGACGCGCGGCTGATCGGGCAGGTCATGTAGAAGTTCGGCACCGCCGACTTGAGCGGCGCATCGCTGGTCGCGCCCGGCTTGCCGACCGGTCCCCAGGCGCCGGGCGCCTGCTGGTCGATCGCCGCAAAGACCTTGTTAACGGCGACGAGCCGCGCACGGACCTGATGCAGCGTGTCGTACGGCAGCGTCTTGCCCAGCCGCTCCGAAAGCGCGCGCAGGATCGCCCAGTCCTCGCGGGCATCGCCCGGCGGATAGCCGGCGCGGCGACCGACCTGCACGCGGCCTTCGGTGTTCACGTAGATGCCGGGCTTCTCGGTATAGGCGGCACCCGGCAGGATCACGTCGGCGCGATGGGCGCCGGCGTCACCGTGATGCCCCTGATAGATCACGAAAGCCTTGCCGAGCTTGGTCGTATCGATTTCGTCGGCCGCGAGGAGGAAGACCGCTTCGATCTCCTTCTTCTGGCAGCCTTCCAGAATGCCGGCGACATCGCGGCCGCCCTCGCCCGGCACCAGGCCGAGATCGAGGCCGCCGACGCGCGCCGCCGCCGTGTGCAGCACGGCGAAGCCGTTCCAGTCGTCGCGTACCGCGTTCAGCTTACCAGCGAGCTCGTACGCCATCGCCAGTACTGCAGCGCCGTCTTTACGGGCGAGCGCGCCCATGCCAACGACGATCAGCGGGTTCTTCGCGCCCTTGAGCTTCTCGAAGAAGCCGAGCTTGCCGTCAACCAGCTCCCGCAAGGTCGCGGGACCGGCGCCCAGCCGCTCGACCGAATAGGTCAGGTCTTCGGCGGTGCCGATGCTCGCGACCGGGCACTTGCCGTGAAGATAGCGCTTGCGGATGCGGGCATTGAGAACCGGCGCCTCGGTGCGCGGGTTGGTGCCGATCAGCAGGATGGCGTCCGCCTGGTCGATGCCGCGAACGCCCGCATTGAAGATGTAGCTTCCGCGCGGCCCGTCGAGCTTGGCGCCGTCCTGGCGGCAGTCGACGTTGGGCGAGCCCAGCGAAGCCATGAGATCCTTGAGCGCCACCATCGACTCGGCATCGCACTGGTCGCCGATGATCGCCGCAATCTTGCTCCCCTCCAGACCGTTCAGCTTGGCGGCGATGGCGGCGAATGCCTGATCCCAGGTCGCCTCCACGAGCTTGCCCTTGGTGCGGACATAGGGACGATCCAGCCGCTGATGGCGCAGCCCGTCGATCGCGTGGCGGGTCTTATCGGAGATCCACTCCTCGTTCACGTCGTCGTTAAGACGCGGCAGCACGCGCATGACCTGCGCACCGCGCATGTCGATGCGGATGTTGGAGCCCAGCGCGTCCAGCACGTCGACCGACTCGGTCTTGGTCAGTTCCCAGGGGCGCGCCTCGAAGGCGTAGGGCTTCGAGGTCAGCGCGCCGACCGGGCAGAGATCGACCAAGTTGCCGGCGAGCTCGGTCGACAGCGCCTGCTCGACATAGGTCGTGACTTCCATGCTCTCGCCGCGGCCCGTGGCGCCGAGCTGCTCGACGCCCGCGACCTCGGTCGCGAAGCGGATGCAGCGCGTGCAATGGATGCAGCGGTTCATCGACGTCTTCACGAGTGGCCCGAGTTCCTTGTCCGGCACCGCGCGCTTGTTCTCGTGATACCGGCTGCGGTCGAAACCGTAGGCCATCGCCTGATCCTGCAGGTCGCACTCGCCGCCCTGGTCGCAGATCGGGCAATCCAGCGGATGGTTGATCAGCAGGAATTCCATCACGCCCTTGCGCGCCTTCTGCACGGTCGGGGTCTGGGTGAAGATCTCCTGCTTGTCGGCGACCGGCAGTGCGCAGCTCGCCTGCGGCTTCGGCGGGCCGGGCTTCACCTCGACGAGGCACATCCGGCAGTTGCCGGCGATCGACAGCCGGTCGTGGTAGCAGAAGCGCGGAATCTCGACGCCCGCCAGCTCACAGGCCTGCAGCACGGTGATGCCGGCAGGCACCTCCAACTCGACGCCGTCGATCTTGACCTTGGGCATTGCCTGCTCCCCGCCCCGCCTACTCGGCTGCCAGTTTTTCGGTGCGCGCGCGGATGCGGCGCTCCATCTCGGGCCGGAAATGCCGGATCAGGCCCTGGATCGGCCACGCCGCCGCGTCGCCCAGCGCGCAGATCGTGTGGCCTTCCACCTGCTTGGTGACGTCCTCGAGCGCGTCGATCTCCTCGATGCGAGCGTTGCCCGTTACCATCCGCTCCATCACGCGCCACATCCAGCCGGTGCCCTCGCGGCACGGCGTGCACTGGCCGCAGCTCTCGTGCTTGTAGAAGTAGCTGAGCCGCGCGATCGCCTTAACCACGTCGGTCGACTTGTCCATGACGATGACCGCCGCGGTTCCGAGGCCCGAGCGCTGGTCGCGCAGCGAGTCGAAGTCCATCAACTGGGTGTCGCAGATCGCCTTGGGCAGCAGCGGCACCGAGGCGCCGCCCGGGATCACCGCCAGGAGATTGTCCCAGCCGCCGCGCACGCCGCCGCAATGACGCTCGATCAGCTCGCGGAGGGGAATGCCCATCTCCTCTTCGACGTTGCACGGCCGGTTCACGTGGCCGGAGATGCAGAAGAGCTTGGTGCCGGTGTTGTTGGGGCGGCCGATGCCCGCGAACCAGGCTGCGCCGCGGCGCAGGATGGTCGGGGCGACGGCGATCGACTCGACGTTGTTCACGGTGGTCGGGCAGCCATAGAGGCCGGCGCCCGCCGGGAACGGCGGCTTCAGCCGCGGCATCCCCTTCTTGCCCTCGAGGCTCTCGAGCAGCGCCGTTTCCTCGCCGCAGATATAGGCGCCGGCGCCGCGATGGACGTAGAGGTCGAAATCCCAGCCCGAGCCGCAGGCGTTCTTGCCGAGCAGGCCCGCGTCATAGGCCTCCTTGATCGCCGCGATCAGATGCTGCGCCTCGTTGTAAAACTCGCCGCGCACGTAGATGTACCCGGCGTGGGCGCGCATCGCGAAGCCCGCGATCAGGCAGCCCTCGATCAGCAGGTGCGGATCGTGACGCATGATGTCGCGATCCTTGCAGGTGCCCGGCTCCGACTCGTCGGCGTTGACGACCAGATAGTGCGGCCGGTCCTTCACTTCCTTGGGCATGAAGGACCACTTCATGCCGGTCGGGAAGCCGGCGCCGCCGCGACCGCGCAGGCCGGACTTCTTCATCTCGTCGATGATCCAGTCCTGGCCCTTCTCGATCAGCGCCTTGGTATTGTCCCAGGCGCCGCGCGCGCGGGCGCCGGCCAGGCGCCAGTCCTGGGCGCCGTAAAGATTGGTGAAGATGCGGTCCTTGTCGCCGAGCATCGTTCTATTCGCCCTTCAGCGTTGTCAGTCCGCCTTCGGGCGCCGACGTCTGGCGGTCCACCTGCGGTCCGGGCTTCGGCGTCTCGCCGCGCCGGAACGCGTCGAGCACCTTGTTCATCGAGGCCTCGTCGAGGTCCTCGTAGAAATCGTCGTTGATCTGCACGACCGGCGCATTGACGCAGCCGCCGAGGCACTCGACCTCCTGCACGCTGAACGTCTCGCCGTCGGCGGCATGCTGGCAGGCCTTCATCACCGCATCCGAGCCGCGCAGCCAGCACGGCGTCGTAGTGCAGACCTGCAGCAGGTACTTACCCTTCGGGCGCAGCTGGAACATCGTATAGAAGGTCGCGATCTCGTAGACGCGGATCGGCGCCATATCGAGGAGGCGCGCCACCTCGTTCATCGCCGCGCGCGGCAGCCAGCCCTGCTGGCGCTGTGCCAGATCCAGCACCGCGATCACGGCGCTCGCCTGACGGCCCGGCGGATAATGGGCAATCTGCTCCTCGACCTTCGCCATGTACTCGGGCGTGAAGGCAAAGTGCGCGACCTGAGGGACGTCCTTGGGGTCGGCGGTGATCATCGCCATCGCATCGTCTCCTAGCGGTCGATCTCGCCGAACACGATGTCGAGCGAGCCGATGTTCGCCGACATGTCGGCGAGCTGGTGTCCCTTGGTCATCATGTCGAGCGCCTGCAGGTGCGGAAACCCGGGAGCGCGGATCTTGCAGCGGTAGGGCTTGTTGGTGCCGTCGGACACGAGATAGACGCCGAACTCGCCCTTGGGCGCCTCGACCGCCGTGTAGGTCTCGCCGGCGGGCACCTTGTAGCCCTCGGTGTAGAGCTTGAAGTGATGGATCAGCGCTTCCATCGAGCCCTTCATCTCACCCCGGCGCGGCGGCGAGATCTTGCGGTCATCGACGCGCACCGGGCCGCCGACCTTGCGCAGCGCTGCGATGCACTGCTCCATGATGCGGACGGCCTGGTACATTTCCTCGATGCGCACGAGGTAACGCGCATAGCAGTCGCCAGTCTTGCCGACCGGAATGTCGAAATCCATGCGGTCGTAGACGTCGTAGGGCTGCGACTTGCGCAGGTCCCACGGCAGGCCCGAGGCGCGGATCAGCGGTCCCGAAAAGCCCCAGTCGAGCGCCTGTTCGGCCGACACGATACCGATATCGACGGTGCGCTGGCGGAAGATGCGGTTGTCGTTCAGCAGGTTCTCGATGTCCTTCATGAACGGATAGAACTGCTTGATCCATCCATCCATCGAATCGAGCATGCCCGCCGGCAGGTCCTGATGGACGCCGCCCGGCCGGAAATAGGCCGCGTGCATGCGCGAGCCGCTGACCTGCTCGTAGTACTCCATCAGCAACTCGCGCTGCTCGAAGCCCCAGAGCGGCGGCGTCAGCGCACCGACGTCCATCGCGAAGGTCGTGACGTTCAGCAGATGGTTGAGGATGCGCGTGATCTCGGAGAACAGGACGCGGATGTACTGACCGCGCTCCGGCGCCTCGATGCCCAGCAGCTTCTCCACGGCGAGCGCGTAGGCGTGCTCCTGGTTCATTGGCGAGACGTAGTCGAGCCGGTCGAAGTACGGCACCGCCTGCAGGTAGCTCTTGTATTCGATCAGCTTCTCGGTGCCACGATGCAGCAGCCCGATATGCGGATCACAGCGCTCGACGATCTCGCCGTCCATTTCGACGACGAGGCGAAGCACGCCGTGGGCCGCAGGATGCTGCGGCCCGAAGTTCATTGTCAGTGTCTTGATTTCGACGTCGGACATGTCAGTTCGCCTTCGCCGGCGCCGCGGCCGCTTCCTGGGCCTTCTCGTCGCCCGGCAGAATCTGGGGCGCGCCCTCCCAGGGGCTCAGGAAGTCGAAGCGACGAAATTCCTGGGCGAGCTTCACGGGTTCGTAGACTACGCGCTTCTGCACGTCGTCCCAGCGCAGCTCGACGAAGCCGGTCAGCGGGAAATCCTTGCGCAGCGGATGCCCCTCGAAGCCGTAATCCGTGAGAATCCGGCGCAGGTCGGGATGATCCGAAAACCATACGCCGTAAAGATCGTAGGTCTCGCGCTCGAACCAGCCGGCCGAGCTGTAGACCGAGGCGGCCGACGGCACCGGCGTCGTCTCGTCGGTCATCAGCTTCACGCGGATGCGCTGGTTGTTCTTCAGGCTGAGCAGATTGTAGACGACATCGAAGCGCTTCTCGCGCTCCGGCCAGTCGACGCCGCAGATGTCGATCAGCTGCTTGAACAGGCACTTCGGCTCGTCGCGCAGATACGTGAGAAGCGCAATCACCTTGTCTGGCGTCGTCTCGAGCATGAGTTCGCCAAGGCGAACTTCAGCCTTTGAAACCACACCCGCCTGAGCCTGGACGATATGGGCGCCAAGTTCCTTGAGAGCCTCGCTCATCAGCGCACCAGCGTGCCCGTACGACGGACCTTCTTCTGAAGCTGGAGCACGCCGTAGAGCAGCGCCTCGGCGGTCGGCGGGCAGCCCGGCACGTAGATGTCGACCGGCACGATGCGGTCGCAGCCGCGCACGACGGAGTAGCTGTAGTGATAGTAGCCGCCGCCGTTGGCGCACGACCCCATCGAGATCACGTAGCGCGGCTCGGCCATCTGGTCGTAGACCTTGCGCAGCGCCGGGGCCATCTTGTTGGTCAGCGTCCCGGCCACGATCATCACGTCGGCGGCGCGCGGGCTCGGCATCGGCGCGAAGCCGAAGCGGTCGAGATCGTACCGGCTCATCCAGCAGTGAATCATCTCGACGCCGCAGCACGCCAGACCGAAGGTCAATCCCCACATCGAACCAGTGCGCGCCCAGGTGACCAGCTTGTCGAGCTGAGCGACGACGAAGCCCTTGTCGGCCAGCTCGTCGTTCAGCGCCCGCGACAGCGCCGCTTCGGCGGCCGTGTTGGGCTTGGCCGGAGTGATCACTCCCATTCCAGGGCTCCCTTGCGCCATTCGTAGATGAAGCCGACCGTCAGCACGCCGAGGAAGAGCATCATCGACCAGAAGCCGAAGAGGCCGATGTCGCCCAGCGCCACGGCCCACGGAAACAGGAACGCGACCTCGAGATCGAAGATGATGAAAAGAATCGCAACCAGATAGAACCGGACGTCGAACTGGCCGCGCGCATCGTCGAACGGTGCGAACCCGCATTCGAACGGAGACAGTTTCTCCGAGTTCGGATTCTGGCGGGCGATCAGATACGACCCGCCGAGCATGGCGCAGACCAGCCCGAAGGCTAGTCCCAGGAAGATCAGGATTGGCAGGTATTCCCGCAGAAGAGCTTCCATCGCCACCCCTTGCGCCCAATTGTTATGGGCTGCCAGTGTTTGGGCTGGCGCGAGCGACGGGACTCGAACCCGCGACCTCCGGCGTGACAGGCCGGCATTCTAACCAACTGAACTACGCCCGCTTTCAGCCCCAAACGGCGCGCGGAGAAATATAGGACGGCCTATTGTGTGTCAAGCATACCGCAGCTGCTAAGTCGTCGGTAAGTGCCGGAATTTTCAGAGAATTTCCGCGTGGCGTATGACGACCGGCAGAATTGCGGTCACGCGAGCGATGTTGCGACTCGCTCGCATCGATCGCCGCCTACGCACCCCGCCCGAATCGCTGCATTCCAGGGAAACCCAAAACGCTAGCCGGCCGGACTTTCATGCGCTTCCCCCTACTCTCCTGCCCCTCTCCGGATCGGGCACCCAGGCCAATCTGCCGGCAGCGGCCGGAGGCTCCCCGCCCCCGATGCGGCATCGCGGCGCTGGGTTGGCTGGGGACAAAGGCCTTCAGGATCGCAGCTGGAGCCCATGCCGCTCCAAACCACTCACGCCCTTGTCTCGCGCCGGAACGTCTGGAACGCCTCCACGAGGGCTTGGCTCCGGGCAGGCAGAGATCGGCCTGGCTTTTGGACGGCGGCCGGTAGAGGCCATTGGAAAAGAACCGTGGGGCGTTTGGTCTGGGGATACGGCATGTAGGGTGGGTAACCCCACCCAGGCAGCGGCCAGAGGCGTGCCTCGATCTGCACCATGCCGCCGCTCGGCCGTGCAAGTTGGTGGGCGATGACGGGATCGAACCGCCGACCAGTCCCGTGTAAAGGGAATGCTCTACCGCTGAGCTAATCGCCCGCCGCCGGTCCTAGCACAGCAGCCGGGGAAAAGCCTAGTTGATCGCGTCTTTCAGAGCCTTGCTGGCCTTGAAACGCGGCACGATGGCCGCGGGAATCTTGATCTTCTCGCCGGTCTGGGGATTGCGCCCCTCGCCCGCCTGACGCTTCGTCACCTGGAATGTTCCGAACCCGACGAGAAGGACCTTTTCCTTCTTCTTGAGGGATTTGGTGATGACCGTGAGCATCGCATCGATGGCGTTGGCGGCATCCGTCTTGGAAAGGTTGGTCGAAGCGGCGACGGCGGCAATCAGATCGTGCTTGTTCACGGGCGAGCCTCTCGATGGTCCGGCAACTCAAGACCGGAGATCGCCTTGTACCATATTTTGTAGCCGCGCTGAAACCGATCACAGGATTTGGGTGGAAACGACGAAGCCCCGGATCAACCGGGGCTTCGCATTCCATTCTCGCAGGGGCGTCAGTGCGCCCGGGCAACCTCGGTCGGTTCGGCGGGCTTGGCGGGCACCGCATCGAGATCGTTCACCCACTCGATGGCGACCAGCGGCTTCACCAGCGCCCGGGCCAGTACCTCGTCCACGGTCGACACCGGCACGATCTCCAGGCCCTTCTTCACGTTGTCGGGGATCTCCGGCAGATCGCGCTCGTTCTCCTTGGGAATGAGCACGGTCTTGAGACCGCCGCGCAACGCGGCCAGGAGCTTCTCCTTGAGGCCGCCGATCGGCATGACCCGCCCGCGCAGGCTGATCTCACCGGTCATCGCCACTTCCTTGCGCACCGCGATGCCGGTCAGCGCCGACACGATCGAGGTGACCATGCCCACGCCGGCGGACGGACCGTCCTTCGGCGTCGCGCCTTCCGGCACGTGGATGTGGATGTCGCGCTTCTCGAAGATGTTCGACTTGATGCCGAACATGTGGGCGCGGGAGCGGACGTAGGCGTTGGCCGCCTGCACCGACTCCTGCATCACGTCACCCAGCTTGCCGGTCACGCTCATGCGGCCCCGTCCCGGAACCAGCACGGCCTCGATCTGCAGCAGCTCGCCGCCGACCTCGGTCCACGCCAGGCCCGTCGTGATGCCGACCAGATCCTCGAGCTCGGCCTCGCCGAAGCGGAAGCGCCGGACGCCGGCATACTTCTCGAGGTTCTTGGGGCCGATCTTCACCTTGGTTGTCCCCTTCATGAGGATTTCCTTGGTGGCCTTGCGGGCCAGGTTGGCGATCTCGCGCTCCAGGTTACGGACGCCCGCCTCGCGCGTGTAGTAGCGCACGAGGTCGCGCACCGCGTCGTCGTGGATCTCGATCTCGCTTTCCTTGAGACCATTCGCCTCGATCTGCTTCGGGATCAGATGCTTGCGCGTGATCGCGACCTTCTCGTCCTCGGTGTACCCGGCGAGCCGGATGATCTCCATACGGTCCAGCAGCGGCTGCGCCATGCGCAGCGAGTTGGCCGTCGTGATGAACATCACGTCAGACAGGTCGTAGTCGACTTCGAGATAGTGGTCGTTGAACGAGGTGTTCTGCTCTGGGTCGAGCACCTCAAGCAGCGCCGACGACGGATCGCCGCGGAAATCCGCGCCGAGCTTGTCGATCTCATCGAGCAGGAACAGCGGATTCGAGGACTTCGCCTTCTTCATGCTCTGGATGACCTTGCCCGGCAGCGAGCCGATGTAGGTCCGGCGATGGCCGCGAATCTCCGCCTCGTCGCGCACGCCACCCAGCGACATACGAACGAAGTTGCGACCGGTGGCCTTGGCGATCGACTTGCCGAGCGAGGTCTTGCCGACGCCGGGAGGACCGACGAGGCACAGGATCGGGCCCTTCATCTTGTCGACGCGCTGCTGGACCGCGAGGTACTCGAGGATGCGTTCCTTCACCTTCTCGAGGCCGTGATGATCGGCGTTGAGAATTTCCTCGGCGTACTTCAGGTCCTTGATGATCTTGGTCGACTTGCGCCACGGAATCGACAGCAGCCAGTCGAGGTAGTTGCGCACCACCGTCGCCTCGGCCGACATCGGGCTCATCGTCCGCAGCTTCTTCACTTCGGCGTTGGCCTTCTCCCGCGCCTCCTTGCTGAGGCGGGTCTTCTTGATGCGCTTCTCCAGCTCGGAAACCTCGTCGCGACCGTCCTCGGTCTCGCCAAGCTCCTTCTGGATCGCCTTCATCTGTTCGTTGAGATAGTACTCGCGCTGCGTCTTCTCCATCTGACGCTTCACGCGATTACGGATCTTCTTCTCGACCTGCAGGACGCCGATCTCGCCCTCCATCAGGCCGAGGATCCGCTCCAGGCGCTTCGACACGGAGTCGAGTTCGAGAAGCTGCTGCTTCTCGGCGACCTTGAGCGCCAGATGCGCGGAGATCGTGTCGGCGAGCTTCGCCGGTTCCTCGATCTTGTTGATCGAGACGACGACTTCCGGCGGCACCTTCTTGTTCAGCTTGACGTAGTTCTCGAACTCCGAGACCACGGTGCGGGCAGCAGCCTGCAACTCCGCGCTGTCGCCGGCGGATTCTTCCATATCGACGGCGCGCGCTTCGAAGAAATCGACACGATCGTTATAACCGGTGATCTTCACGCGGCGGCCGCCTTCGACCAGCACCTTGACGGTGTCGTCGGGCAGCTTCAGCAGCTGCAGCACGGTGCCGAGCGTACCGATCGTGTAGATGTCCTCCGGGCCGGGATCGTCCTGGCTGGCATTCTTCTGGGCGATCAGCAGGATCTGCTTGTCGTCCTTCATGACCTCTTCCAGGGCCTTTACGCTCTTCTCACGTCCCACGAAGAGCGGGACGATCATGCCGGGAAACACGACGATGTCGCGCAACGGCAGGACGGGATAGACGGTTCCTTGAATGGGGGCGTTCATGATGCCTCGCAACGTACGCTGTTAGAGCTACCCGTGCCTCGGCCGTGAATCCCCCTAGGGGCAATTCACGGCACGCGAACGCGCGCACTCGATATCAGAGATTGGCCTGAACAGAGGGTTGTTCAAGCCCCGTCGGGGAGACCGCCGGCGACGGTTACCGCCGACGCAGCAAAACTCAGGCCGGAGCAGCCGCCGCGCCTTCTTTGCGCTCGCCATGCACATAAAGCGGCTGGGCGCGACCCTCGATCACTTCCCGGTTGATCACCACTTCCTCGACCCCGTCGAGCGACGGGAGGTCGTACATGGTGTCGAGCAGGACGGTCTCCATGATGGACCGAAGCCCGCGGGCACCGGTCTTGCGCATGATCGCCTTCTGGGCCACCGCGCGCAGGGCATCGTCGGAGAATTTGAGCTTCACGTTCTCCATGTCGAACAGACGCTGATACTGTTTGATCAGCGCGTTCTTGGGCCGTGTCAGGATCTCGATCAGCGCGACCTCGTCGAGGTCCTCGAGCGTCGCCACGACCGGCAGACGGCCGACGAACTCGGGGATCAGGCCGTAGCGCAGCAGATCCTCGGGCTCAAGGTCCCGCAGGATCTCGCCGGTCCGGCGATCTTCGGGTCCGCGGACTTCGGCACCGAAGCCGATCGACGTGCCCTGGCGACGCATGGCGATGAGCTTGTCGAGGCCGGAGAACGCGCCACCGCAGATGAACAGGATGTTGGTCGTATCGACCTGCAAGAACTCCTGCTGCGGATGCTTGCGCCCGCCCTGCGGCGGCACGGAGGCCACGGTGCCCTCCATGATCTTCAGGAGCGCCTGCTGCACGCCCTCGCCCGACACGTCGCGAGTGATCGACGGGTTGTCGGACTTGCGGCTGATCTTGTCGACCTCGTCGATGTAGACGATGCCGCGCTGAGCCCGCTCGACATTGTAATCGGCCGACTGCAGCAGCTTCAGGATGATGTTCTCGACGTCCTCGCCGACATAGCCGGCTTCGGTAAGCGTCGTGGCGTCGGCCATCGTGAACGGCACGTCCAGCATCCGCGCCAGCGTCTGGGCCAGCAGGGTCTTGCCGCACCCGGTCGGCCCGATCAGCATGATGTTGGACTTGGCGATCTCGACGTCGTTCGCCTTGCCGCCGTGGCTCAACCGTTTGTAATGATTGTGCACGGCGACGGACAGGATGCGCTTGGCCCGATCCTGTCCGATGACATAGTCGTCGAGGATCTGCCGGATCTCCTTTGGAGACGGCACGCCATCCTTCGACTTGACGAGAGTCGTCTTGCTCTCTTCCCTGATGATGTCCATGCAGAGTTCGACGCATTCATCGCAGATGAACACGGTCGGCCCGGCAATGAGCTTGCGGACTTCATGCTGGCTCTTGCCGCAGAAGCTGCAATACAGGGTGTTGCGGGAATCACCCCCGGATTTGGCGGCTGGCATGTCGGTAACGCACCTCCGCTTGGGGGGCCCTACGACCTGCGGGCCCGCACACAAGCCTATGTTAAACGTGCCGCCCGGACGGCGACAACATCAAAATATGGTGTGTCGCCGTGCGAACGGGAAACAATTGGTCGCTGCTGCCCCTTTAGGAGGCAGCCGCCTGGATGGTCGTGGGGGTCGGCCGCTTCTCGAGCACGTCGTCGATAAGGCCGAACTCCTTGGCTTCCAGGGGCGCAAAGAACTTGTCGCGCTCCATGGCCTGCTCGATCACCTCGAGCGGCTTGCCGGTATGTTCCACGTACATTTGGTTAAGACGCGACCGGGTCGCAAGGATCTCCCGGGCATGAATCTCGATATCCGTAGCCTGGCCCTGGGCGCCGCCCGACGGCTGGTGGATCATGATCCGGGCGTTCGGCAGGGCGAAGCGCTTGCCCTTCTCGCCCGCCGTCAGCAGCAGCGAGCCCATCGACGCCGCTTGGCCATAGACGAGGGTCGAGATGTGCGGGCGGATGTACCGCATGGTGTCGTAGATCGCCAAGCCGGACGTCACCACGCCACCGGGCGAGTTGATGTAGAACGAAATGTCCTTCGTCGGGTTCTCGGCTTCGAGGTACAGCAGCTGGGCGCAGAGCACGCCAGCCACATGGTCCTCGACCGGGCCGTTCAGGAAGATGATCCGTTCCTTCAGCAGTCTCGACCAGATGTCGTAGCCGCGTTCGCCGCGCGCCGATTGCTCGACCACCATCGGCACGTAGTAGTTGTTGTGAACTTCCAGCGGATCGCGGTCGCGAATCATCGCGTGGCCCCCATGAGTGACAGTGCTACGGAAAGTGGCAGCGCCGGTGGCCCTGTTCAAGGGCACCGGCCCTGGATCAATTCGCCGCCGCTTCCGCAGGCTCCTCGTTTTCCGCCTCGCGGGCGGCCTTGAGCAGTTCCTCGGGGGTAACCGACTTCTCTGAAACCTTGGCCAGCTCCAGAATGAAGTCGACCGTCTTCTCCTCGAAGATCGGCGCGCGCAGCTGGTCCTTCGCCTCGGCGTTCTTGCTGAAGAACTCGAGCACCTGGCGCTCCTGGCCCTGGTAGCGCATGGCTTCGCGCATTACCGCCTGGTTGAGTTCCTCGGGCGTCACGTCGATGCTGTTGGAGCGACCGATGTCGGCGAGCAGAAGACCGAGACGCACACGGCGATCCGCGATCTCGCGGTACTCCTTGCGCATCTTCTCCTCGTCGTCCTCGAGCTTCTCGCCCTTCTTCTTGGCTTCCTCGATGCGCTGCCAGATCGCGTTGAACTCGCCTTCGACGAGACCTTCCGGCACCTCGAACTTGTGGGTTTCCGCAAGCTTGTCGAGGAGCTGGCGCTTGATCATAGTGCGCGAGATCTGGTTGTAGTCTTGGCCGATGCGCTCGCCGATGGCCTTGCGCATGGCCTCCAGGTTCTCGAAGTTGCTCTTCTTCGCCAGCTCGTCGTCTGCCGGCTTGTCGACGAACTCGTGGATTTCCTTGATCGTGCACTTGAACACGGCGTCCTTGCCGGCGAGTTCGGGTGCACCGTATTCGGCCGGGAAGGTGACCTTGACGTCGACGGTCTTGCCGACCTCGGCGCCCACGAGCTGGTCCTCGAAACCCGGAATGAAGGAGCCTGAGCCGAGTTCCAGCGTGTAGTCGCTGGCCGTACCGCCGGGGAACTCGACACCGTCGACCGAGCCCACGAAGTCGAGCTTGATCGCGTCACCCTTCTGCGCCGGACGCGGGGGATCCACGGGCTTCTGCTCGCGGTTGGCCTTGGCGATGCGATCGAGCGCCTCGTCGATATCCTTTTCCGGAACTTCGGCCTTGAGCCGCTCGAGTTCGATGCCCGAGAAGTCGAGCTTGCCGATCTCCGGCAGCACTTCGACCACGACTTCGAACTCGACGTCTTTGCCCTCTTCGAGCTGCTTCAGGTCGACGCGCGGCTGCAGCGCGGGCTTCAGGCCGCGATCCTCGATCGCCTTCGCCGTGCTGGTATTGACGGCGGCCTCGACGGCCTCGCCGAACAACGCCTGGCCATACTGCTTCTTCAGCAGGCTGACCGGCACCTTGCCGGGGCGGAAGCCCGGCAGGGCCGCAGTCTTCGCCATTTCGGCCAGGCGCTCGTCGATCTTCGCCGACAGGTCGCTCGCGGGGACGACGATCTTGAATTGGTGCTTCAGGCCTTCAGCCGAGAGTTCCGTAACTTGCATTGTCTCACTTCCATTTCCTGGTGCGGGCGGAGGGACTTGAACCCCCACGCCTTGCGGCACGAGAACCTAAATCTCGCGTGTCTACCAATTCCACCACGCCCGCCCGAAGCCTGCCCAAAACACATCCTGAGCCATCGGGGCGTGCCGCGAAGGCCGAATCGCGCGCCTCTTAGCCCGACCCCGATGAACGGTCAATTGAAGGACGACAACGACTGAAGCACGCGCGGCAAAAGAGCGGGCAAATCCTCCGCGATCAGCCCGTGACGACCGAATTGGAGCGCACATTCTCCATGCAGCCATGCCGCGGCGGACGCTGCGGCAAACGGCGTGAGGCCCTGGGCCAGCAGGCCCCCGATCAACCCGGCCAGGACGTCGCCCGACCCGGCGGTGGCAAGAGCCGGCGAGGCATGGACGTTGATGACAGCGCGGCCGCCTGGTTCAGCGATCACCGTGTCCGGTCCCTTCAGCAAGATGGTCGCCCCGCTTCGTGCCGCCGCCCGCCTGACCCGCTCCAGCTTGCCTTCGGTACCGGCCAGGTCGGGGAAAAGCCGCCGAAACTCTCCCTCATGTGGCGTGAGCAATGCGGGTCCTGCGATGCGCCCGAAGAGAAGTTCGGGATCGGCCGAGAAGACAGTGATGGCGTCGGCATCCAGGACGACGTGACGCCGCGCGCCCAGGGCCGCGAGGACCGCGTCCTTCGTTCGATCGATCACCCCCGATCCCGGACCGATCAGGACCGCATTGCGCCGCTCGTCTTCCAGCAGGTTGGCGAACATCGCACCGTCGTCGGCTTCGACCACGAGGTTGCCGGGCTCGGCAGCCTGATACGCGGTCAGGGTCGACCGAAATCCCGCAATCGTCACCAGTCCGGCCCCGACACGGCGGCCCGCCAGCGCCGCAAGGCGCGCCGCGCCGGTGGCATGGGGCCCGGCCAGGATGGTGAGATGCCCCCGGGCATATTTGTGGTCGGCAATGTCGTCCCGGCACAACAGGTGCGCCCACAGGGCCGGCGCATTCAACCAGGCCCGGGGCGCGATCGACGCCAGCGCGGCCGACGGAATGCCGATATCGACGATGCGGAGGCGGCCGCAGCGACGTAACCCCTCCACGGAGTAGTGACCGGGCTTGGCGCGAAAAAAAGAGACGGTCGTTTCCGCCTGAAAGGCCCGCCCGAGGATTTCGCCGGTGTCGCCGTGGAGACCGCTCGGCACGTCGATCGCGACGACCGGGAGCTTCCGCTCGTTCACGAGTTCGATGGCGGCGGCAATCTCGCCATCGACCGGGCGGCTCAGGCCGGCACCGAAGATCGCGTCGATCACGAGCGGCGCGCCGTCGAGCAGCGCCGGCGACCAGCGTTCGATTGGCCCCTTCCACGTCCCGGCAGCCCAGGCAGCATCGCCTTTGAGCGCCTCGGCCTGTCCGAAGAGCACCATTCGGACCGGCCAGCCCGCCGCGTGCAGATATCGCGCGGCGACGAAGCCGTCGCCGCCATTGTTGCCCGGCCCGCACAGAACCAGGGCGGCACGGCGCGGATGGCGTTCCATCGCCGCGAAGGCCACTGCCCTTCCGGCGGCCTCCATCAGAGTCGCGCCCGAAACACCGGCGGCGATGGCAAAGGCGTCTGCTCTCGCCATTTGCGCGCAGCCGAGGAGCGCGAGCGCGTCGCTGGGAATGAGGTCTTGCATGTCAGGCATCTGGGGCATTGTACGGGGGCGATTGGGGCGGCCGACCGGATTTGAACCGGCGACATCCAGAATCACAATCTGGCGCTCTAACCAACTGAGCTACGGCCGCCATCGCGGATCGCTCCCGACGAAGCGCGCCTTCCTACGCTCCGGCGACCGTAGCGTCAACAATCAGCAGGGGCTGGAGGCAACAGCCGATCGATGGCACGCACCCAGACGGCGCAAGCCTCGTCGAACGACAGTTCGAACTGCCCGCGCAGGCGTGCCCAGCTCTCGAAATCCACAAGCGACTCGAGGGCCAGGACCGTCTGGCGCCGCGCGTGCTCATCCAGCGTGGAAAGTTCCGGCGCATAGACCTCCTCGATGCGTCGCATCACCATCTCGCGGATGAGTCGCACGCGCGCCTTCAGTTCCGGCGAATCGCCCTGATTCGCATTGAGGGCTCGCCAAAGAGGCAACCATTCGTCGCAGCTGCGACCGCGCATTTCGACATGGACTTTCAGCCGTTCCGCGCGCGTCCCGATCGCCGGGCGGGCTGCCACCGTCGCGGCTCCTCTGAGCAGCGCCTCGTCGGTTGCAGCCACGCGCAGCGCGTGAAGGTCCGGAAAGCGTTCGAAGACGGATCTTACCGAATATCCGGCACGATGGGCGATCGAAGCGGCTGTTGGAATCTGCGGCCTTTCGCGAAGAAGCGCCAGGTAGGCGTCGATGATGAGCTGCCGTGTCCGCGCGCTGCGCAGGCGGCGGCCATCCACGGGTTCGGGCTTGTCCAGCGGCGCGGGCACCCCTCCACCCGCGGCGGTCACGCAGCCTCGCCCGAGCTCTTGGGCAGCAGCCGATCGATCGTCTGCGTCCAGACGTGGCAGGCGTCGTCGAAGGACAGGCCGAAGAACTCGCGCATGCGTCCCCAGCTCTCCACGTCCGTCAGCGCCTCGACCACGATCAGCGTCTGACGTCGTTGCTCTGCCTCCATCATGGAGAACTCCGCCGCGAACATGTGCTCTATACGGTCTGTTACGCGGGTGCGCCCCAGGCGGATGCGTTCCTTCAACTCCGGCGAGTCCCCCTGGTTGACGACCAGGGAGCGCCACAGCCGCGCCCATCGTTCACAGGTCTGGCCGCGCGTCCGGACGTACGCCTCGATCCTGCTCATGCGATCACCGTCGGCACCTCGCGGCGGCGCCAGCGCCAATATCTGCGCAAAGCAGTAGTCGAAGGCCGCGACTTGGAGGGCGCGGACATCGGGAAACCGCTCGAAGATCGATCGCACCGAATAACCAGCCTTTTCCGCAATCTCGGCTGCCGTCGGCACACGCGGCGACAGGTCCTGGGCGAGCGCGAGGTAGGCCTCGATGATCAGCTGCTTGGTCCGCTCGCTGCGAAGGCGGCGGCCGTCGACCTTGGTGGGACGCGTGCTCATAAAACCGGCGCGTCCATCGGCGTCGACGGCAGAATCCGGTCGACGGCCGAAATCCACGCCGCGCATCCTTCAACGAACGACAGGCCATAGAACCCGCGAAGCCGCGCCCAACTCTCGATATCGGTGATCGCCTCAAGGGCAATCAGGACAGCTCGCCGCTCTGTCGCCGGAAGCGCCGACAGTTCCGGCCGATACATGAGTTCCATACGCTCGATCGTTCGGTCGCGCGCCAGCTTGATTCGGACCTTCAGATCATCATTCTCGTCGATGTTGAAGACCAGCGACCGCCACAAGGAAATGCCGCGTTCGCAGGTTCCGGCCCTGGTCTCCACGTGTGATTTGATTCGCGTCGCCCGGTGGCCGTCGACGTCGCGTGCCGGCGCCAGCGCTGCGGCATGCGCGAGCGCGTAGTCCGCCGCCGCCACGCGCAGCGTATGGAGATCCGGAAAACGCTCGAAAATGGAGCGAACCGAATAGCCTGCGCGGGCCGCGATCTCCGCCGCCGTCGGCAACGGAGTCTGCGGGTTTTCCCGAATGAGGGCCAGATAGGCTTCGACGATGAGCTGCTTCGTTCGCTCGCTGCGAAGTCGACGGCCATCTACCCTGATGGTCTTCGAGGGAGCCGGGCGTCGAGAAGGAGGGTCGATCCAGCTCATCCTTAGAGCGAACTCGCCGCCGAGGCCCAGGCCGCGACGATGAGACTCGAGGAGCAAATCAATAGCATTCTCAACTCAAACCTCCACCCAAGGGGGGTGGCCCCTCCCAAAAACAGGCGACAATTGCATCCTAAGGTCAGTTTACTGCAAATACGAGGAGATTAGCGCGCAAAATATTTCGCCAAGCGATCTATGGCGCTGTCCAGCGTACTATCATGTTTGCAGAAGCAGAATCGCGCAAAATGTCGGGGTGCAGCTTCGGACTGGTAGAAAGCGCTGACCGGGACGGCCGTCACACCGGCCTCGACGGTGATGTGGCGGCAGAAATCTTCGTCCGTGCCGTTGAACCCGAGCGGGCGGAAGTCGGTCGTCACGAAATAGGTCCCGTGCGACGGCAGCACGTCGAAGCCGATCGTCGCGAGGGCGCCGGCAAGACGGTCCCGCTTGCGCTGCATGTCGACGGCGAGTGACGAAAAGTACCGATCTTCCAGTCGCAATCCCGTGGCGGCGCCCCATTGCAGGTTGGGCGGCGTCGTGAATGTCATGAACTGGTGGGTCCTGGCGATCGCCTTCATCAGCTCGGGCGCGGCCGTGATGTACCCCACCTTCCACCCGGTGAGGCTGAAACTCTTGCCGGCAGAGCCGATGCGGACCGTCCGGTCCCGCATGCCGGGCAAGGTCATGAGCGAGACGTGACGGCGATCATCGAAGATGATGTGCTCGTAGACCTCGTCGCACACGGCGTAGACATCGTGCTTGAGGCAAAGCTCGGAGATGAAGGCCAGTTCCTCCTGGTCGAAGACCTTCGAGCAGGGATTCATCGGCGTGTTGAACAGGATGAGCTTGGTTTTCGGCCCGAACGCCGCCGCCAGCTCCTCCCGCGGGAGACGCCAGGTCGGCGGCTCGAGCCGCACCAGCTTCGGCACGCCCCCTGCCCGCCGCACAATCGGCAGATAGGAATCGTAGAGAGGCTCGATCAGCACCACCTCGTCGCCCGGCTCGATCAGGCCGAACAGGCAGTCGCCCAGCGCTTCGGTCGCTCCGGAGGTCACCAGCACCTCGCTTTGCCAGTCGATGTCGAGCCCCTGGAAACGCCTGGCATGGTCCGCAACCGCCTGGCGCAGCTCCGCAATCCCCATCATCGGCGGATACTGGTTGTGACCGTTCAGCAGATAGTCCGCTGCCGCCGCCCTCACCTCTTCGGGCCCTTTGTCGTCGGGAAAGCCCTGCCCGAGATTGACCGACTGGTGCTCACGCGCGAGCGCCGACATGACCTCGAACACTGTCGTGCCGAGCCCGGCCATCGTGGAGTTTGCGGATTTCATGCGGACATCTCTCGGTGTCTAATTTTTGCTCTGTATTTTGATTGTATTTTGATCATTCCGCCCTCAAAACAGACAGACTGAAGCCAGATTTCCCGCAGCGCCCTGTGGAAAATTCTGGCATGAAGTGTGCTTCCCTATCCTCATACGGGCTCTTCTGATCGGAGGGCCCGGTGCCTGCGTGCGGAGTGTCTCAAGCCAAATGAAGAAGATCGAAGCGATCATCAAGCCCTTCAAGCTGGACGAGGTAAAGGACGCCCTCAACCAGATCGGCCTGAAAGGCATCACGGTTCTCGAGGCCAAGGGCTTCGGCCGTCAGAAAGGCCATACCGAGCTTTATCGTGGCGCAGAGTACGTCGTCGACTTCCTGCCGAAGGTGAAGCTCGAACTCATCATCGAGGACGAGATGGTGGAAAAGGCGGTCGAGGCGATCCGCGCCTCCGCGCATACCGGTCGCATCGGCGACGGCAAAATCTTCGTGTCGAGCATCGACGACGCGATTCGAATTCGTACTGGTGAGCGTGGTGACGCCGCCGTATGAGGACCCGGCCTTTCGGGGGCTGAAGAAGTAAACCACAAGTAGAGGGACGATCGACTATGGATGCCAAACAGGTTCTCGCGCTGATCAAGGAAAAGGACGTCAAGTTCGTTGACTTCCGCTTCACCGATCCTCGCGGCAAGTGGCAGCACACGGCCCGCATGGCGTCCGCCACCGACGAAGGCACCTTCGAGGACGGCGTGATGTTCGACGGCTCCTCGATCGCGGGCTGGAAGGCGATCAACGAGTCCGACATGATCCTGATGCCGGATCCTTCGACCGCCGTGCTCGATCCCTTCACCGCGCAGACCACGCTGATCGTGAGCTGCGACGTCGTCGAGCCCTCGACCGGCCAGCTCTACGCCCGCTGCCCGCGCTCGACCGCCAAGCGCGCAGAAGCCTTCATGAAGTCGTCCGGCATCGGCGACACCGCGGTGTTCGGCCCCGAGCTCGAATTCTTCGTGTTCGACGACGTCCGCTATGACGTGCAGATGCAGGGCAGCTTCTACAGCATCTCCTCCAACGAATCGCCGTGGAACACCGGCGTTGCCGTCGAAGGCGGCAACCTGGCCCATCGTCCGGGCGTCAAGGGCGGCTACTTCCCCGTCCAGCCGGTCGACACGCACAACGACCTGCGCGCCGAGATGATGTCGGTCTGCACCGACATGGGCCTGGTCATGGAAATCCACCATCACGAGGTCGCCCCGGCGCAGAACGAACTCGGCTTCAAGTTCGACACGCTCGTGAAGACCGCCGACAACGTGCAGAAGTACAAGTACTCGCTGCACAACGTCGCCCACAGCTACGGCAAGTCGCTGACCTTCATGCCGAAGCCGCTCTATGGCGACAACGGCTCGGGCATGCACTGCCATCAGTCGATCTGGAAGGACGGCAAGCCGCTGTTCGCCGGTTCGGGCTATGCCGACCTGTCGGAGACGGCGCTGTACTACATCGGCGGCATCATCAAGCACGCCAAGGCGCTGAACGCCTTCACCAACGCCAGCACCAACTCCTACAAGCGCGTCATCCCGGGCTTCGAGGCGCCGGTGCTGCTGGCCTACTCGTCGCGCAACCGCTCGGCCTCGTGCCGCATCCCCTACGCGTCCTCGCCCAAGGGCAAGCGCGTCGAGGTCCGCTTCCCCGATCCGTCGGCCAACCCGTACCTCGCCTTCGCGGCGATGCTGATGGCCGGACTCGACGGCATCAAGAACAAGATCCATCCGGGCGACCCGATGGACAAGAACCTGTACGACCTGCCGCCGGAAGAACTCTCCAAGGTTCCGACCGTCGCCGGCTCGCTGCGCGAGGCCCTCAACGCCCTCGACGCCGACCGCTCGTTCCTCACCCAGGGTGGCGTGTTCACCGACGACCAGATCGACGCCTACATGGAGCTCAAGTGGGAAGAGGTCTACAACTGGGAACACCAGCCGGCCCCGATCGAGTACAAGATGTACTACTCGATCTGATCTTTTCCGATCTTTCGGATCATGGAAGGGCCCGCTGTTGCGGGCCCTTCTTTTGTTGGAGGATGCGCGCCGCAAAACCTTCGAGGGAACGGACATGGGCTGGATGGACGAAGCGATGGAGACCCTGCGGCCGTGGATCGGGCGGGTGCGCACGGTCGAGGACGATATCGGCATGATGGCCGTCCGCCGCGTCGCCGCGACCTTCGACGTCGACCCGGACTCGATCAAGCGCGGCCAGGAGCTGCCGCCGCACTGGTTCACCGTCTTCTTCGCCGAGACCGTCCGCCAGGGGGAGCTGGGTCCCGATGGCCATCCCAACAAGGGCATCGTCCTGCCGCCGATCCCGATGCCGCGTCGCATGGGCGCCGGCCGCCAGGTCGAGATCATGGGCCGCCTCAAGGCCGGGGAGCCGGCGCTGAAGAAGGCCGAGGTGGCGAACATCGTCCCCAAGACCGGGCGCTCGGGCGACATCTTCGTGCTGACGATGCGTCACACGATCGAACAGGGCGGCAGGACCATTGCTTCCGACACGTTCGATGCGATCTACCGTCCCGCCGTGCCGCCGGGCCAGAAGACCACTGCCACGGTGGCGACCCCGGCGCGCACCGACCAGTCCTGGACCGAGACGACGTCCCTCACCAACACGCTCAATTTCCGCTACGGCGGCATCACCTGGAACGCCCATCGCATCCACTATGACGGCGACTACACGCGCAGCGAGGAAGGCTATCCCGCCATCGTCTCCAACGGCGGCCTGTCGATGCACCTGATGGTCGACGCCGCGCTGAAGCATGCCAGGGGCGAGCTGAAGGGCTACAGCGCCCGCCTCGTCCATCCACTCTGGGTCGGCGACCTGATCGAGGTCCGCGGCGAGGACCAGAAGGACAGCAAGCTGAAGCTCTGGGCCGCCGACAAGAACGGCGTGCTGTGCGGCGAGATGGACCTGGAGTTCGCGGCGTGAGCGGTGGTCCGCTCTCTGGCGTGAAGGTGGTAGACCTGACGACGGTGGTCGTCGGGCCGATCTGCACGCGTACCCTCGCCGACTACGGCGCCGAGGTCATCAAGGTCGAGGCTCCCGGCGGCGATCTCCTGCGCACCATGGCGCAGGGCAGCCGCAATCCCGGCATGTCGGGCAAGTTCATCAACTTCAACCGCAACAAGCGGTCGATCGTGCTCGATATCAAGAAGCCCGAAGGGCTCGCCGCGCTTCATCGCCTGATCGAAAAGGCCGACGTGTTCGTGAGCAACGTCCGGCCCGAGGCCCTCGCCCGCGCCGGGCTTGACCATGCCAGTCTCGCAAAGAAGAACCCGAAGCTGATCCACTGCTCGATCCTGGCCTTCGGCCGCGGCGGCCGTTACTACAACCGCCCCGCCTACGATCCCATCGTGCAGAGCCTGTCCGGCGTCGCCGGCACCTTGGAACGCGCCACCGGCGAGCCGCGCTTCGTGCCGATGGTGATGAGCGATCACACCACAGGCCTGATCGCCGCCCAGTGCATAGGCTTCGCGCTGTACCGCCGCGAGAAGACCGGCCACGGCGAAGCCATCGACGTGCCCATGCTCGAGAACATGGCCTCGTTCGTATCGAGCGAGCATCTGGGCGCCGCGACCTTCGATCCGCCGATCGGTCCCAGCGGCGACGGCCGCCTGCTCAGCCCCGACTATCGTCCGCTGCCCACCAAGGACGGCTACATCACCGTCGGACCTAACACCAACCAGCAGGCCTTCGCCTTCTTCGAGGCGATCGGTCGGCCCGAGCTAAAGACCGACCCGCGCTTCGACAGCGCCTTTGCCCGCACCAACAACGCCGCCGCCTATTTCGAGATCCGCAAGACCGGCCTCGCACAAAAGACGACGGCGGAATGGCTGGAGATCTTCGACAGGCTCGACGTGCCCGCGGCTCGCTACAACACGATCGACGATCTGCTCACCGACCCGCATCTCGTCGATGTCGGCTTCTTCCAGCCCGAGGACCATCCCAGCGAAGGCCGGATCCGCCGTTCAAGGCGCGCCAACAAATTCTCGGGCGGAGAACGTCCAGTCGAGACCCATGCGCCCCGGCTCGGCGAGCATACCAGCGCGATTCTCGCCGAGGCGGGATACAGTGGCGCCGAGATCGACGCGCTTCGTACGTCGGGCGCCGTGCGCTAACCGAATCGACAGCCCGCAGAGCGTGCGGGCGTCACGGACAGAACCTCGCCGGCCGGTGCCTCATCGGCCGCGCCGATGGCCACCAGCTTCACTCGCCGGTGCTCGCCCGGCAGCAGGTCGAAGCCCTCATCCTCCGAGTAGTGATCGGAGGCTTCGATCTGGATGCAGGACGCGAAACGGGCGGCCGAGACCTCGAGCACCCAGTCGCCCCCTTCCCGCTCCAGTTTCGCCGACAGGCCGGGGTCGTGCGCAAGCACGGAACGGCCCTGCGGAAAGTAGGCCGCTTCGCCGAGGCGCTCGCCCGTTGCCGCCTCGTTCAAGGTCACCACCGCGACTTCGAGCGGCGCCGGGCCAAACCGATAAGCATAGGTGACGTCGAAGAACGAGCCGATGAGTTCCGCCGACGTCATCGTTCGGCTGCTGCGGGCCGGCATCACGATCTCGCAATCGCGTCGTATGACGACCACGTCGCCCGCCCGCAGGCAGATCAGCGACAGCCGTGCCGGAACCGGCTCCCTGCTCTCGTTGATCAAGTGTATGCCCAGCCCATTCACGCCTTCATCCGTCAGCGCAACCTGTATCGGCCGGAAGGCGCGACGCAGACCGTGCCAGGCGAGCTTGGGAATTCCGGTCCAATCCACGACACCCCAGCCGGGGCCAGGGCTCAGGTCCTTCAGCATCCAGACCAGCGCTCCGGCGCAACGTGACGCAGGCCGCCGCCATTCTGCGATGACGGCGTCCATGGCGTCCGCCGTCACGGCTCGCGACAATCGGCGATAGTGCTCCGGATCGTCGGCTCGAAGCCGCACGGCCTCGACGCCGTAGAGCAGCGTCAGATAGTGGTCGCGCACGTCGCCAAAATCCCAATCGGTGCCGCGATCGCGTGGCACGATCTCCGCAGGCCCGGCAGGTGTCGCCTTGGACGGCATGTTTGCAAAGGCAAGGCACTCGGCGGCGAACCTGACATCGGCGCGCCGGGCGTCTTCGATGGGCCGCAGATAGGCGCCGACCCCGTAATAATGCGAGACGCCCCTATCGGTCTGGAACGGCAGGTCTCCGCCGCCCGGTGAATGCGCGAAATAGACGACGTCCGGGCAGTGGGCCTCGACGATCCGCGGCAGAAGCTCGTCATAGATCGGGTTGGTCCACAAAGACGGGGGCAATCCGAGCATCGCCGCCTGCTGGGCGACCTCGCTGCCGCCGCACAGGACCGCGAGCGATGGACGGCTTCCAACGCGCATCACGAACTGCTCGGTTTCCGTCTCGACCGTCGCCCGGAACCCTGCGTCGCCGATCGGATAGTCCATGTTGGCGAACATGAAGTCGTGCCAGACCAGGATCCCGAGCTCGTCGCACAGGTCGAAAAAATCGTCGCTCTCGTAGAGCATCGTCCCGCCGACCCGGATCATGTTCATGTTTGCATCCCGTGCGCGACGCAGCCACGGCTCCAGTGCCTGGCGCGCACCCGTCAGCGTGAAGAGGTCGGCGGTGCTCCAACAGGCGCCTCGGGCGAAGATCGCCCGACCGTTGACGCGGAGCGTGAAGCCACCACCATCTCTGCCGCGATCGACGTCGATCGACCGGAAACCGACATGGCCGAGATCGAATCCGGCGCCATCCAGGACCGCGCGGACGGGATAGAGGAACGGCCTGCCATGGGTGTGCGGCCACCATTTCTCGACATCCGCCAACCGCATCCTGCCTTCGAGACGTCCATCGCGGGACCATTGAAGCGGTGCAGCGGCACCGGCAACCTCCAGCCGCGCCGGCGGCCGCTCGCCGCGGCAATCGACATCGAGCGAAACCTCGAGCACGCCGTCGTTGCCGTCGAGCGTGGCGCGAACCTGCTTGCCGCGAACCCGCAATGAGCCGGATTCCTGAACCAGCGCGATACCGCGCCACGGCCCCACCGCTTGCACGGGCGGCTGCCAGCCGGTCATGTGGCCAAGCAGCGTCGTTCGCACCTGGCGCAACGCGTTATTCTCGACCAGTGCGGTCCGCCAGCGAGCCCTCTTCTTGCGACGCACCAGCTCGGCGTCGAGCGAGCGAAAGACGATGGCGAGTTCGTTGTCGCCGGACAGATCGACCGCGACCTCATGCGCCAGGAACATATTGTCGGAGGTGAGGATCGACCGACCGTTGAGCCAGACCTCGGCCAGAGTCGCCAGACCCTCCAAGCGCAGCGAATGGGGTCCGCTGCCGCTGCAGCGGTTGCGATACCAGATGTCCTGGTCGTGCAGCGGAAGCGGCTGCTCGAGCGTCCAGCGGCCGGCATTGCGCAGCGCCTCGGCCGCCGTTCCCGGCACGGCGGCGGGAACCCAGTCCAGCGACGGAGGCAGGTCCATGGGAGTGCGAGCAGACCCCGCCGCGGTCACGGCGAGCTGCCAGCCGCCGCCGAGCGCGCCTTCAGCGCTCATCAGGCGAACCGTTCGGTCAACGTAGCGAATACGAAGTCGTAATCTTTTTCCATGGCGCGCAGTGCCAGGGCGCCGGCGTCGAATTTGCGGCGATGGACCATGCGCGCGAGTTGGAATTGTGCCGCCCTGGCGGCCTCCGCAATGCGCCGGCTCGCCGCCGCGGCATCTGCAAGACCAGCGACCCCGCCGGCACCGAGCCAGTTCAGGTAGGTGGCCAGCATCTCGAAGTTGGCACCGAGCTGGCGCGGGACGTTGAAGGCATGAAGATGAAAATAGGCCATGTCGCACTTTGCCAACTGCGCCAGCAGCACCGGCTGAGCGGCACGCCAAGCACCGATTGGATTGGCCCCCGGGCGATGCCGCAGATGGCGGCGAAGAAGCGCGAGAGACGCTTCCCGCAGGTCCGCGCCCTCAAGCGCCCGGCTGTCGCGCTTCACGAACTCGGCATAGGGAAAGAGGCTTATCGGCTGATGGAACAGGCCCTCGTAATCCTCGCCTCTCGCCTCGTGGTAGCCGATACCATGGAAATATCCCAGATTCTGCCGTCGCGGATCGAGCGCGATCACGGCGATGCTCGTCTTTACGTGCGCCTTCCGATAGGCCTCGACCGCATCGGGTAGCCAGAAGGCATCGACCTCGACCAAGACCGGCCGCCCACGGCGGAGCTGGACGATCGTCCGGGCCTCGACCGACTCGTAGATGGCAAGCTCCTGCACGGACAGGCCGTAGAGCGTTTGCAAGTCCTCGAGGGGGAATTTGAAGAAGGTGAAGTGATCGCCCTCGAAATCCTGGAGCACCGTGAAGGCAAGCGCCGCCTCCACGGGATGATCCAGCGCCGTCAGCAGTTCGACCCATACGTCGACGTAGCAATTCGTCTCGGGCCAAACCCGATCGCCGCCATGGAGCGTGCTTGGCCGCCACGTTGTCGGACTCAATCCCAGAAGATCGACGCTATCAGAGTCCGAGGACATGGCGCACGCTGCCCGGCCAACTCTCCAGGGCGAAGCCGTGATGACGAAAGAGAGCGAGCGTGAGCCGCTCCACGCCGAATCCGACGCAAGCCGTGTGCGCCGTCTCCCCGGTTTCCGTCTCGATTGCCCAGGCGCGGCCAAAGACATCCTGATGGTCGTTGAAGCTGACGCAGGCCGTTCGCGGTCCCCCGGCGACGATCGGCACCAGAAGCTCGAACTTGAGATTGCCCTCGCGCTGACTGGCAGCGAGAAGCTTGCCGACTCGGCCGAAGAACGGATCGTTCGCAACTTCGATCGCGGCGGGCAGTCCGAGCGCATCGACGAGTCCTCGCGCCCGGTCGAGCCACAGAGCACGAAACGCCGAGACCTGCCCATGCGTGCCGATCCGGACATGCTCGCGTTGCCGGAACATCTGCATACGTGCCGGATCGATGGAGGGCTCGTGGCGGAAGCACCATGTGTAAACGTCGATCAAGGCGCCATCGGTGCCCAGCCGTCCGCGTGACGCGATCGCCGGATAAACACCGTAACAGGCGGCCGGTGTGAGGGCGACTTCGGTCAGCTGTTGCGTGTTCGTCCAGCTCTCGCCCTTCGACAGCGTGTGGAGAAGCACGGCGTGATCGTGGTCGGAGCCGGCAAAGCTTGCGACCGTGCCGGCAAGATTTGGAAAATTCCGGACATAGCCGCTCTTCTCGAGCTGGAGGCGGCCGATGCCGGGCGGGAAGCGCATGATCTCCGGCCGGTCGGGATCTCCCACTGCGGCGATCGCCTCGTTCAGGCGCTCCACGACATGTTCGAAGGCACCGCTCCGTCCGTATAGTCCATCGACGCCCATGGAGATCAGCAGGCCCTGGGCGAGCAGCTCGTCCCTGAAGGCCTCATAGGCGGCGGAGGCATTATCCGTCACGTCAGACTCTCCGGATTGTCCCGCACTGCCAGAGCCAAGCTCGCGTTGCTCGCGATGATGCGGTCGTTGTTCACCATCAAGACCGCCGAATGAGCGTCGCGCAGATGGCGTCCCAGGCTGAAAGGCGAATCGTTTCGATAGCCGGCCAGCCCGCAGATCAACATCGCCTGGTCAACGATCTTTAGTGCCGATCGCGAGCTGCCGAGCTTCAGATTGTTCATGGCAACGACAAAGGCCAAAGCCGAGAGCCTGTCTTCCGAGCCGATCGCCTCCTCATACCGGCGAAGGCAGCCCTCCAGATTGCTCTTCGCAGATTGCAGGTCACTCGACGCTTCGGCCAGCCGCTCGCTACCGAGCGGCGGCTTACCTGGCTTCTTCTTCGCTTCCATGCGCACGAAGGTGCGTGCCCGGTCGAACGCACCGGTGGCGATCCCCAACCACACGGCACTCCACACGAGATGAGACGTCGGGAGCATCGTTTGCGCCGATACGTCCGCGAAAGGCTTTGGAATGACCTGTGCCGCCTCGACTTCCGCTGCCAGCCGGTAGCCTCTGGAACACGTGCCGCGCATGCCCAGCGTGTTCCAGGTCTCCTGTGGCTCCAGTTCGACGTCGGCACGCGGGACAACGACGATTGCCTGATCAGACGCCGGCGATTGTGGCGCGCGGCGAGCCGTCACGAGGATCGCATCGCTCTCCTCGCCATAGGAAATCACCGGCGCCTGCTTGACCAGCTTGAAGCGCCCCCCGCTTTCCTGCAGCGCGCAGGCGCTCGACCTTATGTCGCCGCCGATCCCGGCTTCAGAAGTCGCCGACGCGAGCAGGAGCTGCTCCTCGACGAGCCGCCTCAGGAATCCGAGCAGCCAGGGATTGCTCCCGGCGTGACGAACGATGCAGGAGACCTGAATCTGGTGCATCGCATAGATCATTGCCGTGGATGCGCAGTGCTGTCCGAGTTCAAGGCAGATCGACGCGACCTCACCGATACCGGCACCGGGACCGCCGTCGGTCTCGGGCACCATGATCCCGAGAAGCTTGCGCTGCTTCAGCTCCGCGACGGCTTCCGTCGGAAACCGTGCCCGCAGATCCACATCGGCGGCATGCGGTGCGGCGACTTCGATCCCCACCTCACGGGCGGCGGCAAGCCACGGGTTCATGGCGTCTCGTCGCGCACACCGATCTCTGCGAGAGCCTCGGCGATGGTGTCTATACTGGCAAAGGTACGGCGACGAAGCAGGCGATCGGGAAACTCGACATCGAAGGCTTCCTCCAGAGCCAGCATGAGGCTCACCGTGGCGTGCGATGTCAGGCCGGCCTCATAGAGATCGGCATCGTCTGCGAGGCTATCGGCGCCAAGTTGCAGGCACCCGACAGTCCCCAGCGCAGTTCTAATGCGAGTTTTCAACAGCGAAGCCACCGCCCCTCCTCCACAAGCCGCATCGGAATCAAAATATCGTGAGCAATTCCTATAGCTCAGGATAATCTGCTTTTGGGAAGAAACTAATTCGCAGGCGCCTTTGTGTGGCGGGACATGCCAGATCGAGACCATGGAAGGATGAGGCCGATTGAGGTCGGCAACTGCTTCGGCTGGCTTCACACGCCGGTCGACGATCGCCGCAACGACATCGCCGTTTTGGTTTGCCCCGGCTTGCTCGGGGACGAACTCGTGGCGTATTGCGCCCTCAGGGTTCTTGCCGAGGAGTTGGCAAGGGCGGGCTTCTGGACCGTTCGCCTTGCCTATCCCGGCACCGGCGATTCCTGCGACAACACCGTCCGACGCTCGGACGGCCACTGGACGACGTGGCAGGACAGCATCGCTGAAACTGCCGACTGGCTGAGGAGAGCGAGTGGCGTTCCCAAACTCGTGATCTGCGGCATGCGGGCGGGCGCCCTTCTGGCGGCTCTGGCAGCCGCCCGGCGCACCGACGTCGCCGGGCTTCTTCTGTTCGAACCCACCGTCAGTGGCCGCTCCTATGTGCGTCAGCTGAAACTCGACGCCGAACTGCATGGCGGACGCGCCCTGCCTGGGGACGGCGGAATCGAGGTCGGTGAATTCGAGTTCAGCGGAACAACGATCGAACAGATCGCCGCCACGGATTTGCGGACGCTTCCGCCATCCGCGGAACAGAGAGTTGCGGTGTTTTCCCGTGCAGAGACCCGGCTCGTCGACGAGTGCCTGGTCGCCTGGAGACACGCCGGCGCCGAGGTAACGGCAGGGGGCTGGAGCCGCGATCTCGACTCCCTCATTGGCCATCCCACGTTCGATGCCGTCCAGCTCCCCACTTATCGCGCAGCGATCGACTGGATGGCGGCGGCATTTCCGGCCGCACAAGGCTCGCTCCCAGGAGCGGTCCCGCCCCTCGACCTGCCGGCCGAGGCCACGCTGTTGCCGGAAGACTGTGTCGAGACGACGCTGCATTTTGGGCCGGACCGACGCCTGTTCGGGATCGTCTGCGATCCGCAGACCGGGCCTTCGCGGCACGCCGTGATCATCGTGAATGGTGGGCGAGATCCGCGCTATGGCGCCTCGCGGCAGGGAGTTGGATTTGCACGCCGCCTCGCCCGTTGCGGATTCTCCTCCCTGCGCGCCGATTTTGCCGGCCTCGGCGACAGTCTCGGCCCGCGCGGCAGAGAGAACATTATCAGTCATGCCTTTGCCGACAGGACGTCCGACATTCGCGCGATGATCGACGCGCTCGAGGCGCGCGGCCACGAGCGCTTCACGATCCAGGGCATTTGTTCGGGAGCCTTCCACGCCTTCCATGCAGCACTGGCCGAGCATCGGATCGGTGCCCTGATTCTCGTCAACCAGCCGCTTTTCACCCTGCCGCGCAGTCTCGCTGAGATCGCCTACCTCGATCACGACCAGCTGACGCCCCTGTTCTATCTCCGCAAGCTGTCCAACCTGAACAGCTGGCGCGCGCTGGTCAGCGGACGGGTCGACATCGGCATGACCCTGCATTCGCTCTGGGTCCGCGGCCTGCGCTACCTGAGACGAACGGCCCGCGGGATTGGCCGGCTCATCGGACTCGTCCCCAAACTGTCGTTCGCTCAGTCGGCGCTTGGCGATCTCTGTGCACGGGGCGTCAAAACGCTTTTCCTGCTGTCACCGGCGAAGCAGGACCTTGAGCCGTTCCGGCGCGAGTTCACCCTGGAGCCCCGCGCGTTGGCGCGCTATCGCGGCTCCGAGGTGCGCATCGTTCCGCGGATGGACCATGCGCTGATCTCTGTCGACAGCCGCCACGACGCTGCCGTGGAGATGATCGACTTCCTCCGCAAGTCGCGGCTCTAGAGAACGGACGCGATCAGACGCGCGGCCAACGCATTGGCCCTGTCGTTGAAATGCCAGTCGGAGAAGAAGGATTCCGGATCCTCTGCCACGCCCGCCTTTACGAAGGCCTCTTTGGTATTGTGCGTCTTCAGGCCGGCTCTGCGCGCGCAGTCGAGAACGGCAGCCACCCTCCGGTGCTGCCGCTCCCCGTTCTTCGGCCAGGCCCAGTCTTCATACCGGGGAAACCCGACCACCAGTGCCTCGACCTTCTCGCGTTGCGCGAGCGCCGCGAACCGGGCCATCAGCCGGCACGCGACGAGATCGCTATCCTGTCCCGTATCGACGGTATCGCCCCGCCACAGCTCATAGGCACCCACTCGGCCCATGATGAAGTGAAGCAGATAGGAATGCCCGAGCACCCGCCGTATCGGCGTATTCGGGCCCGGGACCGGCCCTGTCGGCACCGGGACATTACGCAGCACCAGCCCGTCGCCGGACACCGCGAAATAGGGCTTGTGTCGCATGTTGCGGGCCGCGCGCCCGGTGCGGTCGATGTCGGACGCGATGAAGGCAAGCACGACGGTGTCAGGCCTCAGCACAGGCACCAAGCGCTCGGCCTTCAGGACCATCTGGTCCAACCCGTAGTCGCGGACCCCCGCGGCCAGTACGAGACGGCCGCTGAGATGCTCGAGATGGGCGGGCCAGGTCTCGTCATCGGCGACGGCATAGCCTTCGGTGTAGGAATCGCCCACCGCAAGGATCGCAGCTCCTCTGCCGACCCTGACGCCCGGCGTGTGGTTACGAAATCCCTCCGCCGAGATCGTGATGGGCCTGCCCGCGAGAAGGCCCGAAGCGCCGGGCTGGAGGTCCCAGCCCAGCACGCGATCGTAACGCAGCTGGGGACGTTCCGATTCGTCAGACTGCAGGTCGAGCTGGATGAAGTTCGGGAAGCGCCAAAGAAGGTCGGTCGACTGCCGGAGACGAAGCGCCATTTCCGCTGCGAGAAGGCAGACCACGACCGTCAGGACCGCGAGCGCCGGCCCGGTCCATCGCGCTGGTCGGCGCGCCGAAGCCGGCATCTTCATCAGGAGGGCCGGTCGCCCTCGATCAGCACGCGCTGCATGATGCGGCTCTCGCCCATCGGATAGTCGATCACCACCCGGTGCATGGTGGCGCGGTTGTCCCAGACGACGATGTCGCCCCGGCTCCAGACATGGCCGAAATGGTGCTGCGGCTTGCGTGCTTCGTCGGCCAGCTCGTCGAGCAGCGCGTCGCTCTCGGCCCGCTCCAGCCCGACGATGCGGTCGAGCCGGTTGGGGTTGAGGTAGAGCGCCTTGCGGCCCGTGACGGGATGGGTCCGTACCAGCGGATGCTCGACATCGGGCGTCTCGGCAATTTCCTCGGGCGTGCGCGGAGAGGGTCGGTTGCGGGCGCGCGGCGTATCGTAGCCATGGATGGCGCGCCTGCCGTCGATCCGCTTCTTCGTGGCCTCGGGCAGCGCCTCGTAGACCGAATGCATGTTGCAGAACCAGGTGGCGCCGCCTTTGCTTGGGATCTCGATCCCATGCAGCAGGGTCGCCTTGGCCGGGACGGTGAAATAGGAATCGTCGGTGTGCCAGTCCTCGGCCCGGATCGCCGTCTTGTCGGTCGTCCCGTCGTCCATCAGCGTGCTCACCATCACCGAAACTTCCGGGACGGCGCCGCTGCGCTTGTAGCGCAGCAGCTGGATCTGCGGCTTGCCGAACGCTGCTGCGAAGTCGCGCGTCTGCTCGGGAGTCATCGGTTCTCCCGGAACCACGACCAGCAGATGCTCGGCGAGCGCCTGGTTCAGCAGCGCCGCAACCGCGGGCTGGGTGGCCGTATCGCGATCGAGTCCTTCGATGCGCGCGCCCAGGGCGGCTGCGTTGGGAACGACTTCCGGCATAGTCCTGCGTCTCCCGTCGGTTCACTGCGTCGGATGAGCCTAACGCAGGAACGGCCGACCGCACAAAGGCGCGAGCCGGAGAGCGGAAGGACGCCCTACTCGGCCTTGAAGTTCAATTCCTTGGTCAGCGTGCCGAAACGGCGATAGTCGTTCTCGAGCAAGGCGCCGAGGTGTTGGGCGCTGCCACCGACGGGCCGCATCGCCGCGCCCGCGTAGATCTCCCGCAGTCGCGCATCGCCCAGGGCCGCATTCACCTCAGCATTGATCCGGCTGAGAATCGCCGGCGGCACCTTCGCAGGCGCCAGCAGCGCCATCCACTGGTCAACGACGACGTCGTAACCCAGCTCCTTCAAGGTAGGCACGTCCGGCAGCGCCGGCGATCTCTCGGCCGTGGTGACGGCCAGGATGCGAATCCGGCCCGACTTCTGATAGGGGATCAGCGGCGCGATCCCCAGTACCGCGAGCTGGACCTGCCCGGCGAGAAGATCGTTCACGGCCTGCCCGCCGCCGCGATACGGCACATGCAGCATCTTCAGACCGGAGACGCGGGCGAACCATTCGCCGGCGAAATTCTGCGACGAGCCGATCCCCGATGTGGCGTACCCGAGGGGCTCGCGCTGCGTGCGGCCGAGCTCGACAAGCTGCTGCAGCGTGGTGACGCCGAGCGACGGATGCACGGCAATCACCAGAGGCTGCGACGAGAGCTGGGCAATCGGCGCAAAGTCGCGGATGGGATCGTAGTTGGGCGGCGGATCGAGATGCGGCTGCAGGCCGAGACTGTCCGTGCCCGCGAGCAGCGTATAGCCGTCGGGGGCCGCCTTCGCCGCAAAGTCATAGCCGATGCGGCCGGCCGCGCCCGGCTTGTTATCGACCACGACCGACACGCCGAGCTGCTGCGACAGCCGGTCCGCCAGCGGCCGAACCGCGGTGTCGGTGGTCCCGCCGGAGGGAAAGGGCACGACGATGCGGATGGGCTTGCTCGGCCAGTCCTGCGCCGCAGCCGCGAAGGCCGAGAGCGCGAGGCAGCCGGCGAGGAGCGGAAGGAGCGCGCGCCTCATGCGCCCGCTTTCCCGCCCGGCACGAACCCGTCCGGCGCGCCGGGGGGAATCGGCGGATGGGCCTTGAGGCTCTCCTGGAACGCTTCGATCAGCCGGCGGATCGGGCCGCGCACCCATCCTTCATCCATGTTCGCGTCGGTCTCCTCCTTCGGATCCTTCACGAGATTGAACAGATAGGGCGTCTCCAGCTTGATCGGGCCTTCGTTGGGCTCGACCTCCCACATGAGATGCATCTTCCAGTCGCGCCATTTCACCGCCCGCAGCTCGGTCTTGATGTAATAGGGAAACCCTTCACGAGCCGACTTCGGCTGCTCGCCCAGGAAGAAACCGAGCTGGTCGATGCCGTCGATGGGCCGGTCGGCCGGCAGCGGGGCGCCGGCGACCTTGGCCAGGGTCGGATAGAGATCGGTGATGTGCAGCACCTCCGTCGTGCGGCTCGGCGCGATTCGGCCCGGCCATCGCAGGATGAACGGGACCCGAAGCCCGCCCTCCATGGCCGTGTGATAGGTGCCGCGCCAGGGCCCGGCGGTACCGCGCCACGGCCGCCGGAACTCCGGCCCGTTGTCGCTGCCGAAGAGAACCAGCGTGTCCTCGCGTAGGCCCAGCCGGTCAATCGCATCCAGCATCTCGCCCACGCGATGGTCCATCTCCGCCATCGCGTCGGCGAAGTCGCCGGCGCCGGTGCGGCCCGCGAAGTCGGGATGCGGCAAGGTCGGGAAGTGCAATTGCGTCAGCGGCACGTAGGCGAAGAACGGCCGGCCGGCGCTCGCCTGGCGCTCCATGAAGTCGATTGTTCGGCGCGTGATCTCCCCGTCGATGAGGCGCCGCTGCTCGAGGTCGTAGACCGCGAGGTCTCGCGCCGGCGCTCCCTTCACGCCCTCCATCACATAGGGCATCGGCACGATCGTGGGATCGAACCCCGGCGCCGCC
The DNA here is from genome assembly GCF_965279625.1 of Reyranella sp. GTDB lineage: Bacteria > Pseudomonadota > Alphaproteobacteria > Reyranellales > Reyranellaceae > Reyranella. The sequence goes on along the minus strand of NZ_OZ257251.1, from coordinate 388,243 downwards.
GTGAACATGGCTTCGTTCGACGTGCGCGGAATGCCGTACCATTCGTCGAAGCCGCGATCCTTGGGCAGTCGCCCCTCGCGGTCGCCGAGATGCCATTTGCCGAAGCAGGCGGTGGCATAGCCGGCGCCCTGCAGCAGCTCGCCGATCGTGATCTCCCAGGGGATCAGGCCCTGGGGGAGACCGGCCGGAACAGACTGCATCGCCCCGGTCCGGATCGGATGACGGCCGGTCATCAGCGCCGAGCGCGTCGGCACGCAGTCGCTCTCGACGTTGAAGTTGAGGCAGGTCAGGCCTTCCGCTGCGAGGGCGTCGATCCGCGGCGTCGGCGCGCCGCGCAGCACGCCCCCGCCGTAGCAGCCGAGTTCACCCCATCCGAGATTGTCGGCCAGGATCAGCAGGATGTTGGGCGGGCGAACGGTCACGGGTCACGCTCCTCTGAAAGACGCACGAAGAGTGACAGCGGGGCGCTCTTGTATAAAATGCAAACAGCGGACAGGTTGTTGCGATATCTGCAAGAGGTATTGGATGAAGCTGCAGGCGCTCCGGCTCTTCCTGCGCATCATGGAGCTGGGAAGCCTCGGGGCCGCCGCCCAGTCCCTGAACATGAGCCAGTCCGCGGCAAGCCGCCTGCTCTCCGGGCTCGAACACGGCACTGGGTTGCGGCTCTTCCACCGCGATCGCATGCGCCTCGTGCCGACGACCGAGGGCACGTCCTTCTTTGCCGAGGTGCGGCGCGTTCTGGTCGCGATCGACGATCTGCCCCGCGTCGCCCAGCGCGTGGCGGGCGGCACCCGCGTACGCCTTCGGATCGTGAGCATGCCGCGCTTTGCCGCCAGCCTGCTGGCGCCGGCCGTGGCCCACTTCCATCGCGATCATCCCGAGGTCGAGGTCGACGTTGCGATCATCCATCGACGCGAACTCGAACTGGCCGTAGCCAATCAATCCTTCGATCTCGGAATCGGCGCCCTGCCGCTCGACAATCCCGGCATCGAGGCGCATCCGCTGCTGAGCCTGCCCGCGGTGGTCGTCCTGCCGGCGTGTCATCCCCTCGCCCGGCGCAAGTCGCTGGGCGCCCGCGATCTTGCCGCGGAGACTCTCGTGGTGCTCGGCCCGGGCACCCAGCTCCGCCACGACGTCGAAGCCATGTTCGCGGCTGAAGGCGTCGCCATCCGCCCGAGGATCGTCGTCGATTCGCTCGAGTTCGCCTGCCGTCTCGTGGAACAGGGCGCGGGCATCACGATTGCAGATCCGCTGACGCCCGCCGCTGTCGGCGCCGGGCAGCTCTCCACGGTACCGTGGCGGCCGCGGACCCTGTTTCACGTCGGCGTGCTCCTGCCGGCGCTGATGCCGCCCTCACGTTCGGTCGAGCAGTTTCTGGAGGCTCTGCGGCGCGCGGCCAAGGAACTCGGCGCCCGCCTCGCCTCCGCTTAGCGTGCCAAGAGGCCGGCCAGCAATCCCGAGAGCCAGCGGCGCACGCGCTGCACCATGGCCTTCGTCTTCTGCCAGGCCGGCAGGGACTGGACGAAGGCATAGAGTCTGTCGCGCCATTTGAAGACCCAGGTCTCGGAGGCGAGGAACCAGGGCATCGTCACCAGCGTGGGCCGCAGGATCTTGTAGAGACGCGCGACCAGGGCCGTCGCCAGCACCTTGCCGAGCAGGATGCTGGCCGTCGCCAGGGCGAATTTGCCGTGCAGGGCGAAGCCGACGGCCGCCAGCTTGATCGGCAGCACCAGCGTGGAGGGCGCGACGAAGGCGATCAGGGCGGCCCACGGCGGCAGGCGCGCGAACCACGCTTCCAGTCGGGCGACCGGCGGCCAGTTCGCGAACGCCGCCATGGCGACGCCGAGGTAATGCAGCAACACGTCTTCGAAGAAGACGACCGCTGCCGCCAACGGCATCAGCAGCAGTTCCAGCGCGCGCTTGAGGTGGCGTTTCATGGCGCCGCCATCCAAACCTCACAAAATGTCATTATGGTGTTTACCATGTTCACCCGCCGCACCTTCGCCCGCCTCATGGGCGCCGCTTCACTGGCTCCAGCTTCCTCGTTGGCGCAGTCCGCCAAGCCGCTGTCACGCATCGCCTTCGGCTCGTGCGCGAAGCAGACCCTGCCCCAACCGATCTGGGGACCCATCCTCGCCTACCGGCCGGACCTCTTCATCTTCGCCGGCGACAATGTCTATGGCGACTTCCATGCGCCGGATGCAGCCGATCTGAAGCGCGCCTACGATGAAGCCAGGCAGATCGCGGGCTACGCCAGGCTGCTCGAGGCGGTGCCGCATCTTGCCGTCTGGGACGACCACGATTACGGCGTCAACGACGGCGGCGTGGAGTTCGCGCACAAGTCCCTGTCGAAGGACCTCTTCCTGGAGTTCTGGAAGGCCCCGGCAAACGACATCCGCCGTACGCGCGGCGGCATCTACGATTCGCGCATCATCGGTCCGCCGGGAAAGCGCGTGCAGGTGATCCTGCTCGACGTGCGCTGGTTCCGCTCGCCGCTGAAGATCACGGACAAGCGTGGCGCGCCGGGCAAGCAGCGTTACCTGCCTGACTCCGATCCGGCGAAGACGATGCTGGGCGCCGAGCAGTGGGCGTGGCTGGCGGCGGAGCTGCGCAAGCCGGCCGAACTGCGCCTGATCGTGTCGAGCACGCAGGTCCTGGCCGAAGGCCATGGCTGGGAGCGCTGGGGCAATTTCCCGCTCGAACGGCAGAAGCTCATCGACACAATCGGCACCAGCGGCGCCAAGGGTGTCGTGCTGCTGTCCGGCGACCGCCACATCGGCGCGCTCTATCGCGAGACGCCAGAACGGCTCTATCCCCTGTACGAAGCGACGTCGAGCGGCCTCAATATGGTCTACTGGGCGGCCAAGGAGCCCGGCCCCAACCGCCTCGGCGCGCTCTTCGCCGCCGCCAATTTCGGCGTGGTGGAAATCGACTGGCCGGCCCGCACCCTCCTATTGGCGCTGCGCGACGAGGCCGGCGACACGCGGCGTGCGGTCGGAATCCGCTTCGACACTTTGGGCATCTCGACGTAGAGCCGGGGCGTCCCACCTTCGGTATCAGACCATATGGTAGCCGAGGTCGGTATCGGTGAGGCCCGTCACGCCCTTCAGGAAGATCTCCATGCTGGCAGCCTCGGCGGTCTGCGCGCTGCCCGTGTCGTTGAGGTAGAGCACAGTGCTGCCACGCGAGACGAAGGCCACGATCGAGTGGGCGTCGATCGTGATGGGAGCGCTCGTCACGGTCACCATATCGTTGAAGCCGGCGCCGCCAAGTTCGAAGAAGTCGAGCCGATCCTCACCGACGCGGAAGTCGGTGATCGTGTCGCGCGCGCCATGCGTCGAGTGCGAGACGTCGCGGAACACGAACACGTCAGCGCCTTCCCCTCCGCCCATCGTGTCGGCTCCAGCACCACCGATCAACGTGTCGTCGCCGGCACCGCCGCGTAGCGTGTCATTGCCGACCGCCCCCTGCAGCAGGTCGTTAGCTGCCCCACCGATCAGCTTATTGTCGAACTCGTTGCCCATCAGGCTGCGGCCGTCGGCGCCACGTACACGCAAGATCTCGACCTCGAGGCCGTCGCCCAGGATGTAGTCGACCGAGCTGTAGATCGTGTCGGTGCCCTGACCTTCCAGTTCGAAGATAAAGTCATCGGCATTGTCGACATAGTAAATGTCGTCGCCAGCGCCCCCGATCATGACGTCGATGCCCGCGCCACCGTTCAGCACGTCGTTGCCATCTCCGCCATACAGCGTGTCGTTGCCGGTGCCCCCCGTCAGCTTGTTGTCGAGTTCGTTGCCGGTGCCGGCGAAATCGCCCGTGCCAAGGAAGCTCAGGTTCTCGACCTCTGGGGCGAGTGTGTAGCTCGACAAGGTCGTGCGCACCGTGTCGATGCCACCGTTCGCAACCTCCACCACGACGTCGCCGGCATGGTCGACATGGTAGCTATCGTCGCCGTCACCGCCGGTCATCGTGTCAGCGCCGAGCCCGCCCACCAGATAGTCGTCGCCGCCGAGGCCGCTCAGCGTGTCGTCGCCCTCGCCGCCTGTCAGCCGGTTGTCGAGTTCGTTGCCCGTCCCGGGGAAATCGCCAACACCATCGAACCGCAGGTGTTCGACCTCGGCACCGAGCGTATAGCTCGACAAGGTCGTGCGCACCGTGTCGATGCCACCGTTCGCAACCTCCACCACGACGTCGCCGGCATCGTCGACATGGTAGCTATCGTCGCCGTCACCGCCCGTCATCGTGTCGGCGCCGACGCCGCCCACCAGATAGTCGTCGCCGCCGCCGCCGCTCAGCGTATCGTTGCCGGCGCCGCCCACGATCCTGTTGGCAAACTCGTTGCCGCCCAGCGTCAGGCCCGCGGCGCCGGTCTTGGCGCGCAGGACCTCGATCTCCTGTCCAGCCGCAAGCGAGAAGTCGACGCTCGTATAGACCGTGTCGCGGCCTTCGCCGGGCGCCTCGATCACCACGTCACCGGCGTTGTCGACGTAGTAGAAGTCGCCTCCCAGGCCGCCAGTCATCGTGTCGGCACCGAGACCACCGTTCAGCACGTCACCGGCCGAGCTGCCGACCAGCGTATCGTCGCCCGTGGTGCCCGTGGCCAATGCGCCGGCGGTGAGGACGATGTCGTTGCCGTCGCCGCCTTGGTAATCGATCGTGAAGGCGCGTCCGCCGAACAGGAACGTTCTACCGTCGGCCCGCCCCGCGAAGTGACCCACTACCGCATCGTCACCGTCATTATCGACGATCACATACTCACCGGCCGACGGCTTGAAAGAACCGAGCCGCGACAAGGTGAGCTTCACTTCAGCGCCGATCGTCACCGTGCCGGTAACGGCGAGCTGATCGTAGCCGCCGATGCCAGCCATCGTGCCGCCGATCTCGACGGCGAGGATAGAGCCGTCACCGAACGCCATATCGCCCGTGTGCAGGATGCCCGAACTCGCGCCCGCGGCGACCGTGCCGCCGCTCTGCACCACGACAGTGCCCGCCGTGCCGTTGCCACCCAGCGTGCCATCGCCCCCTACCGTGACGTCGCCGGCTTGCGCTCCCGCAGCCAGCAACAGCACGCCGTTGGTGACCGTCCAGCCGAGGCCGCTCGTGTTGCTGCCGCTCACGGTCCAGTAGCCCCCGATGAGACCGAGCGTGGTGAAGCCTCGATAGGAGACGCCGAGTTGGCCGGCATTGAACTGCGACTCCTCGGCGCCACCGAGATAGAGCGCATCGCCGCCGTTGGTCGTGCCGCTGGTGCTGACCACGTCGCCCACGAATGCGTATCCCGTGGCAAGGGTCAGCACGTTGCCGCCACCCGAGAAGTCGATCGCGTTGGCCTGCTCGTAGACAGTCGTGCCGATCATCGCCACGCCGCCGGCGATGGTGCCGCCATTGGTGATCTGCGCATTGCCGGTTGAGACAACGCCGGCGCCGGGAGTTCCATAATAGGTGGTGCTGCTCCCGCCACCAAGGCCGTCATAGCCGTCCCGGCCGCTGGTCGCGCGATAGCCTGCTTCGCCGAGGCTGCCGCCAAGAAGGCCACCCACGCCGCCCAGACCCTTATGGCCTGCCACTATGGAATAGAATGACGAGTTGCTGTTGCCCCCGGTAATCGTACCGGTGTTGATCAGATCGAAATCTGAGCCGATGACGCCCGCACCGCCATCCCCTGCCTCAAGGTTGCCTGCAATGACCCAGCCACCGTCGCCGCCGTTACCTCCGTCGCCTGCCCAGGACCAGCCGCCGGTACCCTGTTCATAGTTGGCGAGCCCCGGCCCACCGTTGCCACCGCGGCCGCCTTCACCGCTGTCACCGGCGGCGCCGCCGTCGCCGCCGGTAATTCTCCCCTCGTTGACCACCGAGAACCTGGTGCCGGCGACGGCGGCCCCGCCGGCGCCGCCATTGCCACCGTAATTGCCCCAGCCGCCATCGCCGCCATCGCCGCTGTCGCCGTTGTTGTTTGGACCAAAATCCCCGCCCAGACCTCCGATGCCGCCCCTGCCACCTTGGCCGCCGTTGCCACCATTCCCGCCTTTGCCACCTGCGCCCCCGGTGATCGTGCCGGTGTTGACCAGATCGAAATCCATGCCGCCGACGGCGACGCCGCCAGTGCCGCCCTCGCCGCCTGCGCCGCCTTTGCCGCCGTCGCCGCCATCGCCTCCGTCGCCCCCATCGGCGCCATAGATGTTGATAGCCCCTACGCCCTCCGCATCGGCTACATAGCCGTCGAAGCCGAAGCCACCGAAACCGCCCATGCCGCCTGCGCCGCCGGCTTCACCATTGGTGCCACCTGATCCCTCGCCGCCACCGATCTTGCCGGTGTTGATTAGTGTGAAGCGCACACCGTCGATGCCTGCAGCGCCATCGCCTCCCTTGACTCCCGCCGCGCCGTCCTGCCCGTCGCCTCCCTCGCCACCAACCTCACCTGGTTGGCGAAAGCCGAGTTGACGTCCCCGCGCTCCCTCGGCACCCGTGGCGGCCGCTGCGCCGGTCTCGCCCGTACCACCAACACCACCTTGGATGCTGCCGGCGTTGGAGATCGTGAAATCCGAGCCCACGACGCCGGCCCCACCGATCGTGCCGGCCGTGTAGAAGCCGTCTCCGCCGGTCACCGTGCCCGTAACCGTGTTGAGAAGTTCGAAACCGATGCCCGCGATTGCTGCCGCGCCGTCGCCGCCATGGCCGAAGTCGCGCCTGGGAACTAAGGGTACGCCGCCGGCACCGCCGTTGCCGCCGATGATTGTGCCGGCATTGACCAGGACATAGTCGACGCCGTCGACGGCGAGGCCGCCGTCGCCCCCATCGCCACCGTCGCCGCTCACGCTCCAGAAGGCCGGAACGTTGCCGTACCCTCCTAGGCCGCCACCCCCGCCGAGGCCGCCCGAGATCGTGCCATCGTTGGCGAGGAAGAAGTCCATGCCCCAGACGCCGCCGCCGCCGTTGCCGCCACTGCCACCATTGCCGGCGGCATCGGCGTCTCCGCCAAAGCCACCATACCCGCCTTGGCCGCCGGCCAGGGTGTTGCCGGCCGCGACGCTCCAGGCGCCGCCCGCGGTGTCGTGAAGTCCGGGGGCGCCGCCGCCGCCGCCCCCGCCACCCGAGCCTTTGGACATCGTTCCGGTCGTCGCGGTGCCGCCGCCTTGGCCGCCCGCGCCATAGCCCTGGCCGCCCGGCTGGCCGGGCTGGCCGGTAGCGGCGAGATAAATAGGCCTGCCGCCGGCATTGGCGGTATCGCCGCTGCCCGTGCCCGCGCCCGCGCCGCTGTAGTGGCCAATGCCGCCCATGGCACCGGTGGTCGAGGGAAGGGCGGTGGCGTCGGCGGTCAGGCGGGCGATCTCGTCGGGGTCTTCGATAATTGAATCGGCCATGGAGCCCTTATGGCGAGGCCAACCGGGCGAGGCAGCGACGGCGAGCCGAATTCCACGGAATTCCGCATTTTTGCGACAGTCTGCGCTTTCTGCGAAAATGGCCCGGGCGAAGACGAATTGCGTTGAGGAGAGTTGCGTTGGCTCGTGACATTGGCAGGAAGCTGCGGCTCACGGCGGCGCTTCTCGGGTCGGGGACCCGCAAGGAACTGGCGTCGGCCTTCCACAAGGCCAATCCGGCAACCGCGTTCGACGTCGTGCGTGCCGACAAATGGCTGCAGGGTCGCGCCAACCCGCGCGGCATGGAAATTTACGACGACTGGGCAAAGGTCCTCGGGATCGACCGACCGGGGCGCTGGATCGCGGACTGCGAGGTCGACGCATTCGTCGAGGAGATTTCGGCCCGCCATGGCCGGGATCGGCAGGAACTAAGCCGGCGCGCCGACGAGGCCGAGGGCCTGACCAGACAGAACACGCCGGGCTCTCATATCGTCGGCACCTATGTCTGTTACTCGCATTCCTGGTCGCCGTACTTCCGCGGCCGGCTGATCCGTGGCGAGTTGTCCGTCTCGCCCAACGCTTCCACCCATCGTCTCAAGGCGAGCTACAGCGAGGTCCTGCCGACTGGCACGATGACGCTGGATGGAACCGGCGCCCTCAACCCCAACGACCTGCGCTTCGAACTGCAGGATCGAACCGGCGGACCGCAGATCGTCACCCTGTGCCTGTTTCCGCCCAAGCCGCCGGCCAGCGTCCTGTGCGGCCTGATGCTGGGAACGGCGTTGATCGGGCCCGAGCCCCAGCCCTCCGTCACCCCGATCGTCATGGTACGCGCGAAGGGGACGCCCGTGCGGCTACGCACGGCAGAAGCCTACCTAGCACTGGATGCATCGATCTCCGATGATCTGGCCGCGGTCGGCGTGACGGTGCTGGACCGCTCAGCGGTGGACCTGCAGCTGAAGGAGTTCCTCGGCAGCAGCACCTACGGCGCGGACCACGTTCCGCTCACCACGCATCGAGCCCTCGTCGACCTGTTCGATCGAAACTGGCTCACCGTTTCCAAGGGGAAAACCTAAGCCGGCATTCCCTGATGATCACCGACGACTGTGTTGCCGGCCTCCACCAGGCCAAACGAAAACGGGCCGCCTGACGAGGCGGCCCGTTTCCTCATACGAGATCTTGGTTACTGCGGCTGGACGCCGGCCGCCTTGATGGCGGGCACCCACTTGTCGATCGAGGCCTTGAGCTGGGCGCGCAGCGCTTCGGGCGTCGCGTCCTTCGGCTCGGGCAGGTCGACCGCCTGCTCGATCAGGCGCGCGCGCACCTTCTCGTCGCTGAGCGCGGTGACCAGCGCCTTGTTGAGCGTCTCGATGACGTTCTTCGGCGTGTTCTTGGCCACGAAGAAGCCGTTCCAGATCGTGACCTCGTAGCCCTTGAGGCCCGACTCGTCGATCGTCGGAACGTCGGGCAGCTGCGGCAGGCGCTTCAGCGTGCTGACGCCCAAGGCCTTGATGTTGCCGCCCTGGATCTGCGGCAGCACGTTCACCGCCTGGTCGACCATGTAGTCGAACTGGCCGCTCACCAGGTCGTTCAGCGCCGGGCCGGTTCCCTTGTAGGGAATCTCCAGCACGTCGACCTTCATCATGCTGTTCAGCATCAGGCCGCCGAGATGCGAGGCGGCGCCGATGCCGGCCATGCCGTACTGCGCCTTCTTCTGGTTGGCCTTCACATAGGCCTCGAACTCCTTGAAGTTCTTGGCCGGCAGATCCTTCTTGGTGACCAGCACCATCGGGTTCGTGCCGCCGAGACCGACCGGCTCGAGGTCCTTCTGGCTGTCGTAGGGCAGCGTCTTGTAGAGCGCGATGTTCACCGCGAGGGTGCCCATGTGCGTGAACAGGATCGTGTAGCCGTCCGGCGTGGCCTTCGCAGCCTTGTTGACGCCGATCGTGCCGCCGGCGCCGCCGACATTCTCGACGATCATCGTCTGGCCGAGCGCCTCGCCCATGCGGGCTGTCAGCACGCGGGCCAGCGCGTCGGTCGGGCCGCCGGCCGCGAACGGCACGACGACGGTGATCGGCTTCGTCGGATAGGCGGTCTGGGCCATCGCGCCCAGGGGCGCGGCCGCCAGGGCAACGGCGGCGGCGGTCGTCAGCAGGTTGCGTCTCTTCACAGGCTTACCTCCCAAGAATCACTGTAACGCGGCTGCTACACCGTCTTCACGAGCTCTGCAATGGCAGCGCCCACGGTTTTGGTGTCGCCGTTGCCGCCCAGATCCTTGGTCCGGGGACCGCCCTCGACCAGGGAGGCCGCGATCGCGCGTTCGATCGCCTCGGCAGCCTCCGGATAGCCCAGTTGACGGACCATCATCGCTCCGGACCAGATCTGGCCGATCGGGTTGGCGATGCCCTTGCCCGCAATGTCAGGTGCCGAACCGTGCACCGGCTCGAACATCGACGGATACTTGCGCTCCGGGTTGATGTTGCCCGACGGCGCCACGCCGATCGAGCCGGTGAGCGCCGGGCCGAGGTCGGAGAGGATATCGCCGAACAGGTTGGAGCCCACCACCACGTCGAACCAGTCCGGGTTGCGCACGAAATGCGCCGTCAGGATGTCGATGTGATACTGGTCGGCCTTGATGTCCGGATACTTCTTGCGCATCACCTCGAAGCGCTCGTCCCAGAACGGCATGGTGTGGATGATGCCGTTCGACTTGGTGGCCGAGGTCACGTGCTTTTTCTTCGTCGTGCTGGCGAACTCGAAGGCGAACTTGAGGATGCGGTCGACACCCTTGCGGGTGAAGATCGACTGCTGAATGGCCATCTCGTCGTCGGTGCCCTGGAACATGCGGCCGCCGATCGAGCTGTACTCGCCCTCGGTGTTCTCGCGTACCACCCAGAAGTCGATCTCGCCCGGCTTGCGGTTGGCGAGCGGCGACGGCACGCCCTCGAACAGGCGCACCGGGCGCAGGTTCACGTATTCGTCGAAGTCGCGACGGATCGGGATCAGCAGGCCCCACAGCGAAACGTGATCGGGCACGCCCGGCCAGCCCACGGCGCCCAGGAAGATGCTCTCGAAGGCCTTGAGCTGCTCCATGCCGTCGTCCGGCATCATCTTCCCGGTCTTCACCAGACGGTCGCACGACCAGTCGAAGTCGGTGAATTCGAGCTCGAAGTTGAAGCGCCGCGCCGCGGCCTCCAGAACCTTCACGCCTTCCGGCAGAACTTCCTTACCGATTCCGTCACCCGGAATGAGCGCGATCTTGTGCTTGGCCATCAATAATCCTCCCGAACCGCGCGGAACGTAGCAGCGCGACCTTGCCATGCAAGCACGGCATTGCCCCTGCGACGCACCCGCGCCAATATGAACAAGCGTTTACCCCGGAGTGGCCATGACCTTCGACCTAAAGATTACCGGCGGCACCATCGTCGACGGCACCGGCAAGCCAGGCTTCGCCGGCGATCTCGGCATCAAGGACGGCAAGGTCGTCGCGCTCGGCAAGGTCGACGGGCCGGCCGCCCAGACGATCGACGCCACGGGCAAGGTCGTCGCACCGGGCTTCGTCGACGTGCACACGCATTACGACGCCCAGATCCTGTGGGACCGGATGCTCACCATCTCGCCCTGGCACGGCGTCACGACAACCGTGATCGGCAATTGCGGCTTCGGCGTCGCGCCGACCAAGGCAATCCACCGCAAGATGATCATGCAGACGCTGGAAAAGGTCGAGGGCATGAGCCTCGAGGCGCTCGAGGCGGGCCTCGGCCTGGACTGGCCGTTCGAGACCTTCCCGCAATATCTCGACGCGCTGGAGAAGCGTGGCTCGGCGATCAACGTGGCCGCCCTGTTCGGCCACACGCCGCTGCGCCTCTACGTGATGGGCGAGGAATCGACCGAGCGTGCCGCCACCGTCGACGAGGTCGGCGCGATGAAGAAGCTGGTCCAGGAGGCGATGGAAGCCGGCGCCATCGGCTTCGGCACCTCCGTCTCGGTCAGCCATAACGGCTATGCGGGCAAGCCGGTGCCCAGCCGCCAGGCAACGCCCGAGGAAATGGATGCCCTCGTCTCGGTCATGGGCGAGATGAAGCGCGGCCTGATGCAGATCACGATCGGCCGCGATTTCTCGACCCGCCACATGGCCGAGGTTAGCCGCAAGTACAATATCCCGGTCACCTGGACCGCCCTGCTCTCTCACCTCTACGGGCCGGGCGGCCATCGCAAGCAGCTCGATCTCGCTGCCGAGCAGCGCAAGTCTGGCGCCATGGTGATCCCGCAGGTGAGCTGCCGGCCGCTCAACTTCGAGGTCACTTTCGCCGAGCCGTTCATCTTCGACGTCATGCCGTTCATGAACGAGCTGGCAAAAGCCGACGCCAAGGATCCCGGCGCCCGCCGCCGCGCCTATGCCGACCCGGCCTGGCGCGAGAAGCTGCGCAGCGAGGTCACGCCGCTCTTCCAGAAATGGTGGGACCGCGTGGTCATCTCGTGGTCGCCATCGCATCGCGAACTCGAAGAGATGCCGCTGGCCGTCGCGGCCGCCCGGCTGGGCAAGGATCCGGTCGATCTCGCCCTGGACATCTCGCTGGCCGACGACCTGAAGACCCGCTTCCGCATGGCCGTCATGAACTTCGATGAGAAGGAAGTGGCCGAGCTGATCACCGATCCGAACACGATCATCGCCCTGTCCGACGCCGGCGCCCATGCCAGCCAGCTCTGCGACGCCTGCTACTCGACCCACCTGCTCGGCCATTGGGTGCGCGACCGCAAGGTCTTCACGCTCGAGGAGGCGGTGCACAACCTCACCCAGCGCCCGGCCGAGATGTTCGGCATCACCGATCGCGGCGTGCTGGCCGAGGGCCGTCCCGCCGACATCGTCGTCTTCGATCCGAAGACCGTGAGCCCCGGCCCGCTGAAGCGCGTCTACGACATGCCGGCCGGCGCCGACCGCCTGGTCTCCGAGGCCAGCGGCATCGATGCGGTCGTCGTCAACGGCAGCATCATCCGCCGGAACAACAAGGACACCGTCGCGGCCGACGACAAGCTGCCCGGTCGTCTGCTAAGACACGGCCGCGCCGCTTGAGGCCACGAAGACTCGCACGAGGGAGACAATCATGATCCACGTCATCGCCATCATCACCGCCAAGCCCGGCAAGCGCGACGAAGTCCTCAAGAATTTCAAGGACAACGTCCCGGCCGTGCATGCCGAGAAGGGCTGCATCGAATACGGCGCGGCCGTCGACATCGATGGCGGTCCGTTCGCCAAGTTCGGTCCGGACACGTTCGTGGTCATCGAAAAATGGGAGAGCATGGACCACCTCAAGGCCCACGGCGCGTCGGAGCACATGAAGGCCTATGCGGCCAAGAACAAGGACCTGCTCGCCGATCGTGCCGTCCACGTCCTGCAGAACGCTTGATCTCCGTCACTGAAACGGACGTCGCCGCGTACGAACGCGACGGCGTCGTCTGCCTGCGCGGCGCCTTCGATGCCGTGTGGGTCGGAATCCTGTGCGAGGCGGTCGAGCGCGACCTCCTCAAGCCGGGGCCCCATGCAACCAACTTCGCGGAAGGCAGCTCGTCGGGCAGGTTCTTCGGTGACATGTTCATGTGGCGGCGGGACAACGACTTCCGCCTCGCCGCCACCACTTCGCCAGCCGGTGAAATCGCCGCTGCACTCATGCAGTCGGAGAAGGTCGACTTCTTCTACGACCAGCTCTTCGTGAAGGAGCCCGGCACGGCGCATCCCACGCCGTGGCACCAGGACCAGCCCTATTGGCCCGTCACAGGCCGGCAGATCACGTCGGTCTGGATCGCCCTCGACGATATCGACCACAGCAACGGCGCGGTCGAATTCATCGCCGGGTCCCATCGCTGGGGAATCAACTACCGGCCAACGCCCTTCCGCAAGGGACACGAAGCCAAGTTCACATCGAGCGACCTCGTCCAGATCCCGGACATCGATGCCGACCGGAGCAAGTACGACATCCGGTCCTGGAAGATGGAGCCCGGCGACTGCCTGGTGTTCCACGCCATGATCGTGCACGGCGCGCCGGGCAACGACACGCCGGGCGCACGGCGCCGCGGCCTGTCGTTGCGCTATACCGGCGACGATGCCCGCTACGACCCGCGGCCCGGCACCTTCCAGTTTCCCCACACACCCGATCTCGCCGCCGGCGCCCCGATGACCTGCGACCTCTTCCCGAAGGTCTGGCCGCGGCGGTAGTGGGCTGAGCGAAGCCCAGCCCGTTGAGCGACAGGCTGCGGCGCTGCGGCTTGGCTACAAGCCGCTGAGCTTGCAATGTCCGAGAGCGCCGAAGGATGCGCGACTGAATCACCGCTCCGGCGGTGACTACGCCGCCACCTCCCCATTTGAATGGGGCGGATGGTGATTCTAGTCTCCGCGCCCGTTTCCGAGGGCAGGTTCAATGGAAGAGCGCGGCGTCGATCAGATCACCGAGGTCACCAGCACATCGTGGTTCGCCCGCCTCGGGCAGGCGATCGTCGGAGTCCTCATCGGCCTCATCTTCATCGTCGTGTCGATTGGCGTGCTGTTCTGGAACGAGGGCCGCGCGATCCGCACGGCGCAGGGCCTGGCCGAGGGCGCCGGCATCGTGCGCAGCGTACCGGCCGAGGCGGTCGACCCCGCGAACGACGGTCGGCTGATCCATGTGAGCGGCATGCTCTCGACGGCCGGCCCGGTGTCCGATCCCGACTTCGCCATGAGGGTGCGCGGCGTGCGGCTCGACCGCCACGTCGAGGTCTATCAATGGAAGGAAGAAACCCACAGCGAGAGCCGTACCCGGCTCGGCGGCGGTGAGGAGCGCACCACGACCTACAAGTATGTGCGCACCTGGTCGGACAAGCCCATCGACTCCGACCGCTTCAAGGAGACGCGCGGCCATACCAACCCGGTGATGACCTACCAATCGCGCGAATCGCTGGCGCCGGGCACGCGCCTCGGCGCCTTCGCCGTCCCTGAGTCGCTGCTGCGGGGCTTCGGCGAGGCAAGGCGGCTGGCGGCGACGGATGCCCAGGTCAACGCCCTGCAGAACCGCGTCACCAAGCCGGTCACGGTGAACGACGGCATTCTCTATGTCGGCCGCGACCCCTCCGAACCGGCGATCGGCGACATGCGCATCTCTTTCTCGGAAGTGCCAGTGCAGCCCGCCAGCGTGGTCGCGGCGCAATCCGGCTCCGGCTTCGCGCCCTTCCCCACCCATACCGGCACCACGGTCGAGCTGATCGCGGCCGGCAGCGTTCCCGCCAAGGTCATGTTCCAGCATGCCGAGGAGGAGAACGTCACCATGACCTGGGTGCTGCGCCTGATCGGCGTGATCTTCATGCTGATCGGGTTCACCTTCGTGCTGCGGCCGCTGGCCGTCGCGGGCAGCGTCATCCCGCTGCTGGGCGACGTGATCGGCGCCGGCACGTTCCTGGTCGCGCTGGTCTGCACGGTAGCGATCGCACCGATCGTGATCGCGTTCGGATGGCTGTGGTACCGGCCCCTGATCGGGATCGGCGTGCTGGGGGTCGGGGCGGCGGCGACCTGGGGCCTGATGCGGCTGCTGCACACGCGGGCGGCGGCGAAGAAGGCCACGCGTCCAGCCTGATCCTCAGTCGGCGCGGATGATGCCCTTCATCACGATGTCGAGCATGCCCGTGCCCAGCAGGTCGCGATTGGACCACGGGAAGTCGGCCTTCAGGATCAGGGCCGACGCGACGCCGTGCATGGCCATCCAGCAGAGCTCGGCGCAGGTGTCTGCCGGGTAGTTGAGCTTGAGGCCCGACGCCTCGGCCTCGGCGATGATCGCGACGAGGCGCTGGAACACGAGGGCGCCACCGATGCCGGGCCGCGTCGGATCGTCCGTCGGCATGCGGTGTCCGAGCTTGCGGACCGATTCGGGAATGTTGGTCCCCAGGAAGATCAGCTTGTATTCGTCGGGATGGGCCAGGCCGAACTTCAGATAGGCCTCGCCGAAGCGCCGAATGCGCTCGCGCGGATCGCTGACGGTGGCCTCGATCTCGCTGATGCTGCCGATCAGGTACCCGAAGGTCTGATCGCAGAGCGCGAGCATCATCTGCTCCTTGTCCTGGAAGTAGAGGTACAGCGCGGGCGCAGACACACCAACCCGGTCCGCGATCCTGCGTATGGTCGTGGCCTCATAGCCCTGCTCGAGGAACAGGACCTTGGCAGCCTGGAGGATCTCCTCGCGCCGGGTATGACCCTCGCCGCGTTTCTTCCGGCCGCCGGTCGCCGCTGTCGAAAAAGCGCTCACCGGGGTTCTCCTACCCTTGACTCTTATATGAACGTCGATAACTTATCAATGGTAAGCTAACGGCGTTTAGATTATTAAGCCCATAGTAAACGTCCGAAGGAAGCCCCGCCATGCGTCTCCCCAACGTTCGGATTCCCCGCAAGTTTCCTTTGAAACTCGTCGTGTTGGGAGCGGTCGGCGTGGCCCTCGCCGGCGGGGCCTTCGCTGCCGTCTCGCTCGTGGGGACGGCGCATCGTCCCACGGCCGGCAGCGAACCGGTCATCCGGCCGGCCCGGGTCGCTGAAATCGCCTACAGGAAACAAAGCCAGGCTCTCCTGCTGGCCGGCACGGTCGTCCCCCGCATCGAGAGCACCCTGGGCTTCCGCGTCGCGGGCAAGATCATCCAGCGCTCGGTCGATGTCGGCGCCGTGGTCAAGCCGGGCGATGTCATCGCTTCGCTCGATCCCTCCGATTACAAGCTCGCCGTCGACAATGCGCGCGCTGCCCTCGCCTCGGCGGAAGCCGACTATGCGCGCGCCAAGGCCGACCATGAGCGCTACCTGAACCTGCGCGGCAGCATGGCCTTCGTGCCGCAGACGCTCGACCAGCGCCAGTCACTGGCCTCGACCGCCCTCGCCCGCGTCGACCAGGCCAGGAGCCAGCTCTCCTCGGCCGAGAATAACCTCGCCTATACGGTGCTGCGCGCCGATGCGGCCGGCGTCGTCACGGCCGTGCAGGCCGAGGTGGGCCAGGTCATGGCGCAGGGCCAGGGGGTCGTCCGGCTCGCCCGACTGGACGAGTTGGAGATCGTGGTCGGTGTCCCCGAGCATCGCCTCAAGGTCGTGCGCGAAAACCCTAAGGCTACTTTCGAACTCTGGTCCGATCCCGGCCGGCATCATGCCGCGAAGCTGCGTGAGCTGTCGCCCAGCGCCGATCCGGTGACCCGCACCTATGCCGCACGCT
Source organism: Reyranella sp. (assembly GCF_965279625.1). Lineage (GTDB taxonomy): Bacteria > Pseudomonadota > Alphaproteobacteria > Reyranellales > Reyranellaceae > Reyranella. The sequence goes on along the minus strand of NZ_OZ257251.1, from coordinate 371,676 downwards.
TCAGCGTCCTCGAGCCGCCCGAGTTTATCGGGCTCGGCATGACTGCGACGCTGGGTTTCGAACGGCCGGACGCAACGCCAGTCGCCGAGGTTCCGCTCTCCGCCATCTTCCAGCGCGGCACGCAGCCCGCCGTCTGGGTGGTTGACCGCGACACCGGCACGGTCGAACTCCGCCCCGTCACCATCGCGCGGTGGCGCGACGACACGGCCGCGATCCTGTCTGGCGTCAAGGAGGGCGAGCTGATCGCCACCGCGGGCGTTCACAAGCTCGAGACCGGCCAGAAGGTGAAGCCGCTCGTGCCGCAGCAACAGGCGGCACGCTAGCGGCCTGCCCCGCCGACGACGCTCCAAGGGGAGACGATCCATGACGACGCGCACCAATCTCTCGGCGCTGGCGCTGAAGTACAGCACGCTCACCGTGTTCTTCATGATCGCGCTGACTCTGGCCGGCTTCTATGCCTTCTTCAATCTCGGCCGCGCCGAGGACCCGCCCTTTACCATCAAGCAGATGGTGGTGTCGGCGGCCTGGCCCGGCGCCACCGCGCGCGAGGTCGAGCAGCAGGTCACCGAGAAGATCGAGACCAAGCTTCAGGAACTCCCCTACTTCTACAACGTCCAGAGCTACACCAAGCCCGGCGAGACGGTGATCTACGTCTCGCTGCGGGACGACACCCCGCCGGGCCGGGTCGCCGACCTCTGGTACCAGGTGCGCAAGAAGGTGGGCGACATCAAGAGCTCGCTGCCGCAGGGCGTGGTCGGCCCCTTCTTCAACGACGAGTACGGCGATACCTACAGCATGATCTGGGCCTTCGAGGCCGACGGGTTCTCAGCCGCCGAGGTCAAGGAGATCGCCAAGGCGGTGCGCCAGCGCCTGCTGCGCGTGCCGGACGTCACCAAGGCCGACCTGTTCGGCCTGCAGGACGAGAAGATCTACATCGAGTTCAGCCACACCAGGCTCGCCATGCTGGGTGTGCCGGTCGACCAGATCCTCGAGGTCGTGCGACGGCAGAACGCGATCGTGGCCACCGGCACCGTCGAGACCAAGGGCGAGCGCGTGGCCGTCAGGGTCGACGGCGCGCCGACCTCGGCCGAGCAGCTGATGGCGCTACCCTTCACCGCCAACGGCCAGACGCTCACCCTGGGCGACGTCGCCGAGATCAAGCGCGGCTACCAGGATCCGCGCCAGCTCGCCATGCGCTTCAACGGCAAGGCGGTGATCGGCCTCGGCGTCGTCATGGCGCCGGGTGGCAACGTCGAGAAGCTGGGTGTCGCGCTCGACAAGACGATGAAGGAGGTTGAGGCCGGCCTGCCGGTCGGGATCACGGTGCATCGCATCGCCAATCAGCCCGAGGTCGTCGCCAAGTCGTTCGAGGAATTCAGCTCCTCGCTGCTCGAGGCGCTGGCGATCGTGCTGGTGGTCTCCTTCGTCAGCCTCGGCATCCGCACCGGCGTGATCGTGGCCCTCTCCGTGCCGCTGGTGCTGGCGATCACCTTCGTCGGCATGCTGCTGCTCGGCATCGACTTCCAGCGCATCTCGCTCGGCGCGCTGATCATTGCGCTGGGCCTGCTGGTCGACGACGCGATCATCGCCGTCGAGATGATGATGGTTAAGCTGGAACAAGGTGCCAGCCGCATGGAGGCCGCGACCTACGCCTACACCTCCACCGCCTTCCCCATGCTGACGGGAACGCTGGTGACGGCCGTGGGCTTCGTGCCGGTGGGCTTCGCACGCTCCGGCGCCGGCGAATATACCAACTCGATCTTCTGGGTGGTCGGTCTGTCGCTGATCATCTCATGGTTCGTGGCCGTCCTGTTCACGCCGTGGATGGGCTACCACCTGCTGCCGACGCCCAAGGTCCAGCACCACGATCCGTACAACGGCCGGCTCTACACGCTCTTCCGCAAGATGGTCACGTGGTGCGTCACCTGGCGCAAGACGACCATCGCCATCACGGCGCTGGCCTTCGTCGGCTCGATCGCGGCCTTCGGACTGGTGTCCAAACAGTTCTTCCCGACCGCCAACCGGCCTGAGCTGATAGTCGACATGAAGCTGGCGCAGGGCGCGTCGTGGGCGGCGACCGACGCCGAGATCCGCAAGCTCGAAACCTGGCTCGGCAACAGCGCCGACGTGGCCTCCTACACCGCCTATGTCGGCGCCGGCAGCCCGCGCTTCTACCTGCCCACGGTGCCAGAGCTTTCGAATGCCAATTTCGGCCAGATCATCGTCATGACCAAGGACCTGGTGGCCCGCGAGCGGGTCGTCGCCGCTCTCGACGACCTCTTCAAGAAGGACTTCGAGGCCGTCCGTGCCCGCGTGCAGCGCCTGCAGAACGGCCCGCCGGTCAGCTACCCCGTCATGTTCCGCGTGCTGGGCGACGACCCGCAGAGGGTGCGCCAGGTGGCGGAACAGGTGCGGCAGGTGTTCAAGGCCGATCCGGCGACACGCGACGTCAACTTCGACTGGAACGAACTCGCCAAGACGGTGCGTCTCGAAGTCGACCAGGCGAAGGCGCGCGCGCTCGGCGTCGATCCGCAGGCGCTGGGCAACACGCTGCAGACCCTTCTGACGGGCATCAACGTCACCCAATATCGCGAACGCACCGAATCGATCGATGTCGTCGCCCGCGCCGTCGCGCCGGAACGGCTGAGCGTCGAGGGGCTGGAGGCGATCAACCTGCGCACCTCGACGGGCGGCGTGGTCTCGCTGGCCCAGCTCGCAACCCTGAAGTTCGAGCTCGAGGAGCCGATCCTGTGGCGACGCAATAAGGACCTGCTGATGACGGTCCGCGCCGGTGTGGCCGACGGCGTGCAGGGACCGGACGTCGCCGCGCGCATCGACAAGGCGCTGGCGCCGGTCCGCGCCAGCCTGCCGCCCGGTTACCGCATCGAGGTCGGCGGCGACCAGGAGGAGTCGGCCAAGAGCCAGGCCTCGATCTTCAAGATGATGCCGCTGATGGCCTTCCTGATGATCCTGTTCCTGATGCTGCAGCTCCAGAGCTTCTCGAAACTGGCGCTGGTGCTGCTCACCGCCCCGCTCGGCCTGATCGGCGTGTCGCTGTTCCTGCTTCTGTTCAACCAGCCGTTCGGCTTCGTCTCGCTGCTGGGCGTGATCGCGCTGGCCGGGATGATCATGCGCAACTCGGTGATCCTGGTGGACCAGATCGACCAGGACATCGCCGCCGGCCACAGCAAGTGGGATGCGGTGATCGACGCCACGGTACGCCGCGCCCGCCCGATCTTGCTGACCGCCGGCACGGCGATCTTCGCCATGATCCCGCTGTCGCGCAGCGTCTTCTGGGGTCCCATGGCCGTCGCGCTTATGGGCGGACTGCTGGTCGCGACCGCCCTCACCCTGCTGTTCCTGCCGGCGCTCTACGCGGCGTGGTTCAGGGTGAAGAAGCCGGCGGACGCCGCCCAGTCCTCGCCGGCCCACCACGCTCCGCCCCCACTCGCGATCGCGGCGGAGTAGCGGAGACTGGAACCAAGGGAGCGCGCCACTGCCGCGGCGCTCGTCCCTTGGCTACTGACGAAGCATGAGCGCCACGGGAGTGGCGCGCTCCATTAAGAAATCCGGCCTTCGGCGGTGTGGATGTCCGTCGTCCGGTCGGCGCTGGTCGCAACGATGATCGCGATCCCGCGCACGATGTCGTCGACGGCCATCGACGGCGCACCGCCCAGCCGCGCCGCCTGCTCGGGTACGTAGGGAATGTGCAGGAAGCCGCCGCGCATCTTCGCCGGGTGGGTCGCGATGATGTCCATCAGCGAATAGAGGATGTGGTTGCAGACGAAGGTGCCGGCGGTGTTGGACACGTTGGCGGGGAACCCCGCCTTGCGCATCTCCGCAACGCAGGCCTTGACCGGCAGGGTCGCGAAATAGGCGGCCGGACCATCGGCGCGCACCGGCACGTCGATCGGTTGCTTGCGATCGTTGTCGGGGATGCGCGCGTCCTGGAGGTTGATGCCGATCCGCTCGAGGCTGAGCTCGGTGCGGCCGCCGGCCTGGCCGACGCACAGCACGATGTCGGGCTTCGCCTCGTCGATCGCCTTGCGCAGCACAGTCGCGGACTTTGCATAGGACGTCGGAAGCACCGCGGTCACCACGCTCACCGTCCCGATCTTCTTCCTGAGCCGGCTCACCGCCAGGGACGACGGATTGACCGCGTCGCCGCCGAACGGATCGAAGCCTGTAACCAGAGCCTTCATGTCGTACCCGCTTCAAAAGAAAGGGCGCCCGGTTAGGGGCGCCCTAATGTTAGTCCCAGGATAGCCAATCAGCTACTTGTTGGCCTTGTCGACCGCGCGGCGGGCCATCACGCCCACCAGGTGGGCGCGATATTCGGCGCTGCCGTGGATGTCGCTGTTCAGGCCGTCGGCCGGCACCTTGATGTCCTTGATGGCGTCCGACGAGAAGTTCTTCGACAGCGCCTCTTCCATCGCCTTCACGCGGAAGACGCTGGGGCCGGCGCCCGTCACCGCGACGCGCACGCCCGCCGCCGTCTTGGCGACGAACACACCGACCATCGCGTAGCGCGAGGCCGGGTTCGGGAACTTCATATAGGCGGCCTTTTCGGCCTTCGGGAAGCTGATGGCGGTGATGATCTCGCCCTCTCCCAGCGCTGTCTCGAACAGGCCTTTGAAGAAAGCGTCGGCAGTATGCTTGCCGGTGTTGGTCGTCACCGTGGCATTCAGTGCCACCACGGCCGCCGGATAGTCGGCCGCCGGATCGTTGTTGGCGACCGAGCCGCCCATCGTGCCGCGGTTGCGGACCTGCGGATCGCCGATATGGCCGGCCAGGTCGGCCAGTGCCGGAATGACCTTCTTCACGTCGGCCGAAGTCGCGACGTCGCCATGCTTGGTCATGCCGCCGATGACGACGTTGTCGCCTTCGATCTTGATGCCGGCCAGTTCCTTGAGGCCGCCGAGATCGACAACGTCGCTCGGCCGGGCCAGACGCTGCTTCAGCGTCGGGATCAGGGTCATGCCGCCCGACATCGGGCGGGCTTCTTCATTGCCCTTGAGCAGGGCGATCGCGTCGGCAACCGACTTCGGACGATGATAGGCAAAATCGTACATCTGGATTTCCTCCGTTTACTCGGCCGCCGCGTGCTGGGCGCCCTGGATCGACTGCCACACGTTGAGCGGCGTGGCGGGCATTTCCACGTGCTTGACGCCGACCGGCGCCAGCGCGTTGTGAACCGCATTCATCACGGCCGCGGGCGCCGCAATGGCCCCCGCTTCGCCGCATCCCTTCACGCCCAGCGGATTGTGCGGGCACGGGGTGACTTTGTAGCCGAGCTTGAACGACGGGAAGTTGTCGGCGCGCGGCATCGTGTAGTCCATGAACGAGCCGCTCAGCAGCTGGCCCGTCGCCTTATCGTAGACCGCACCCTCGAACAGTGCCTGACCGACACCCTGGACGATGCCGCCATGGACCTGTCCCTCGACGATCATCGGATTGATGATGTTGCCGAAATCGTCGACCGCGGTATGGGCGATGACCTCGACGATGCCGGTCTCCGGATCGATCTCGACCTCGCAGATCTGCGTTCCGGATGGATAGACGAAGTTCGCCGGATCGTAGAAGGCGTTCTCGTCCATGCCCGGCTCGAGCTCGGCGTGCGGATAGTTGTGCGGCACGTAGGCGGCGAACACCGCCTGGGCCAGCGGCACGTTCTTGTCCGTGCCCGCCACCTTGAAGGTGCCGTTCTCGAACACGACGTCGGCCACGTCGGCTTCCATCAGATGGGCCGCGATCTTCTTGCCCTTTGCGATGATCTTGTCAGTCGCCTTCATGATCGCCGAGCCTCCGACGGCCAGCGAGCGGCTGCCGTAGGTGCCCATGCCGAAGGGCGTGGTCGCGGTATCGCCGTGCACGATTTCGATCTGGTCCATCGGCACGCCCAGCCGGTCGTGGATCAGCTGGGCGAAGGTGGTCTCGTGACCCTGGCCGTGGCTGTGCGCCCCGGTCATGACCTGGACATTGCCGGTCGGGTTGAACTTGATCTGCGCCGATTCCCACTGGCCGACGCCGGCCCCCAGGGAGCCTACGACTTGCGAGGGCGCGAGGCCGCAGGCCTCGATGTAGGACGAGAAACCGATGCCGCGCAGCTTGCCGCGCGCCTTGGCTTCCGCCCGCCTTGCCTCGAAGCCCGGATAGTCGGCGATCTTCATCGCCTCGTCGATGATCGGCGGGTAGTTGCCCGAATCGTACTGCAGCGCCACCGGCGTCTGGTACGGGAAGGCCGTCGTCGGGATGAAGTTCTTCCGGCGCAACTCGGCCGGATCCATCCTCAGCTCGGCGGCCGCCTTGCTGACGATCGTCTCGATGACGAACGTCGCCTCGGGGCGTCCGGCGCCGCGATAGGCATCGACCGGCGCCGTGTGCGTCACCGCCGCCTTCACGTTGGCGTAGATGAGCGGCGTCGTGTACTGGCCGGCCAGCAGGGTCGCATAGAGGTAGGTCGGGACCGCTGTCGAGAAGGTCGACAGGTAGGCGCCCATGTTGGCGATCGTCTCGACCTTGAGGGCCAGGAACTTGCCCTCCTTGTCGAGAGCGAGTTCAGCGTGCGTGACGTGGTCGCGACCGTGGCAGTCGGTCTGGAACGACTCGCTGCGCTCGGCCGTCCACTTGATCGGCCGGCCGACCCGCGAGGCCGCCCAGCACACCATCGTCTCGTCGGCGTAGCAGAAGATCTTGCTGCCGAAGCCGCCGCCGACGTCCGGGGCGATGACCCGCAGCTTGTGCTCGGGAATGCCCAGCACGAACGCCGACAGGATCAGACGCAGCACATGCGGGTTCTGCGAGGTCGACCAGAGCGTGTAGTTGCCCGTGCCCTTGTCGTATTCGGCTGCCGCGGCGCGCGGCTCCATGGCATTGGGAATCAGGCGATTGTTGACGATGTCCATTTTGGTGACGTGCGCCGCCTTGGCGAACGCCGCCTCGACATCGGCCTTCACGCCGATCTCCCAGTCGTAGATCAGGTTGCCCGGCGCCTCGCCGTGAACCTGCGGGGCGTCCTTGTCGAATGCCCTGGCGAGGTCGACGTTGGCCGGAAGCACCTCGTAGTCGACCTTGATCGCCTCGGCCGCATCTTTGGCCTCGTCATGGCTGTTGGCCACGACCATGGCGACCGTGTCTCCGACGTAGCGGACCGTATCGACCGCCATCACCGGGTGCGGCGGCGCCTTGTGCGGCTCACCGTTCTTGTCCTTCACCACCCAGCCGCAGATCAGGCCGCCCACCTTGGCGTCGACAAGATCTTTGCCGGTGAAGATATTGACGACGCCAGGACTCTTCTCCGCTGCCGAAATGTCGATGCTCTTGATCTTCGCATGGGCATGCGGCGAACGCAGGAAATACGCGTAGGTCGCCCGGGCGAGGGGCAGATCGTCGACATAGCGACCGGTCCCGGTCAGGAAGCGCTTGTCTTCCGTACGCAGGACGCGGGCACCGATTCCGGTGGCGGAGGTCATGGCTTACACCCCTGCGGTTTTCATAGCCGGCGCAGCGGCCAGGATTGCCTTCACGATGTTGTGGTAGCCGGTGCAACGGCAGAGATTGCCTTCGAGCTCGCGGCGCACCGTGGCCTCGTCGAGCACGTAGTTGTGGCGCTTCACCATGTCGATGGCGCTCATCACCATGCCGGGGGTGCAGAAGCCGCACTGCAGGGCATGGTTGTCGCGGAAGGCTTCCTGCATCGGGTGCAGCTTGTCGGCGCTCGGGGCCAGACCTTCGATGGTCGTGACCTGCGCGCCCTCGGCCTGGACCGCGAGCATGGTGCACGACTTCACCGACTGGCCGTCGACGTGGACGACGCAGGCGCCGCACTGGCTGGTGTCGCAGCCGACATGGGTCCCGGTCATGCCGAGATTTTCACGCAGGAACTGAACCAGCAGCGTGCGCGCCTCGACCTTGCCCGAGACGGACTTGCCGTTGACGGTCATGGCGACGGAAATGGTCATACTCAATCTCCCCTCACGTATTGGTTCGCGCGGCTGCGGCTATGCGCGGCCGCCGGGCATTGCCCACGACTCTCGCAAGCCCTTCACGTGGCGGTCAAGGGAATTGCAAGTTACGGGTCGCTAACTGCTAACGACTCGCAAGAAAGACAAGGATCAGCACGGCGGCGCCGACACCGATGACGGTCCAGTGACGAAATCCGCGCTGCGCTGCAGCAGACGGCACCGGAGGCGGCAGATCTCCCGACGGGCTCGACGGCGGCATCGTCATCACGCAGCCGCGACGGGCGGCGGCGCGCCGACGCTCTCCGCGAACTTGCCGAAGAACTGATCGGCCAGCTTCTTGGCCGTGCCGGTGATCAGGCGGGCGCCGACCTGGGCGATCTTGCCGCCGACCTGGGCGTCGACCTCGTATTTCAGGATCGTGTCGCTGCCGTCTTCCGTGAGGGCCACCACCGCGCCGCCCTTGGCAAAGCCCGCAACGCCGCCCTGCCCTTCGCCGGAGATCCGGTAGCCGTTCGGCGGATCGATGTCGGAGAGCGTCACCTTGCCCGAGAACGCAGCACTCACCGGTCCGATGCGCAGGCGCACCTTCGCGGTCATCTCGGTGGGTGAAAGCATCTCCAGCGACTCGCATCCCGGAATGCAGGCCTGCAGAATGGCCTGGTCGTTCAGCGCCGCGAAGACCTTCTCCCGCGATGCCGCAATCCTGTACTCGCCCTTGATTTCCATCTCGTAACTCCCGGCTCAGCGCCTACCATTTGTTCGTATAGGAGTCCGGCGGCAATTCTGCCAGAGGCTCGCGTACCGATACATAGATGGTGGCGATATACGGAACGGCCATCAGCAGCGCCATGAACGCGAACCAGTTGGCCTGGGTGTTCCAGAGCAACGTGCGGATGACCCAGCGGCCACCATCGGTCGACACGAAACCGCCGGCGCCGCCATCATGCAGCTTGATCGCCCCTTCGGTGATGACCAGCACGACGGCCCAGAAGACCAGCATCGAGGCCAGCACGATCTCGGGCAGGACCGGCGCGAACCGGCTCATCCGCCGGTCCATCCGCACGGAGCCGCGGCTGCCGTCGTAGCCCAGCAGGCGGCCGAAGGAGAGCGCCTTGGCGACGCGATGATCGCGCACGACCGGATCGGTGCGCAGGATGGTGGTCGTCTTCCACAGCATCAGCACGATGCTCGGGATGACGAAGCTCCACATCGGGAAATCGCGGTAGCGGCCGTCGATCGCGATCTGGCGGAACCAGTCGCCGATGCGGATCACCCCGTCGTACCAGTCGATGCTGATCACGATCAGGTAGAAGATGCAGAGGAGCGTGAGCACGAGATAGAGCATCTGCGCCATCAGGTCGGCGCGCTGGACGATGCGGTAACGCGGTAGCTCCCGCCAGGCCCGCCACGAATCGCGCACGCGTGCCCCATAGAGCGACGGGTCAGCCATCCGTCCGGTCAGGCTGTCGGCGATGCCGCGCAGCAGGGCGTAGCTGAACAAGGCCAGCAGGATCGCCCAGAAGGCGATGCCGAGGGTTTTCTCGAAGTAGAAATTGCGGGTCAGGTCAACCCAAGTCGCCTGCACGTAACAGGTCGCCACGAGTTGGGCGAAGAACGCGAAGAGGCAGATGCCCTTCCAGTCGCCGCCCTGGCGGCGGCTGGCAAAGGCGAGCACGAGCAAGGCGCCGGCGATCGTCGAAATGGTGAACAGGATCTGCCAGTGCGGCTCCGCCCTCACCGGCTTCCCCAATTCGAACTTGTCGTGCCGCTGGGCGTCCAGCAGGCCCCATTCGGCGCCCACGGTGCCTTCCTGCCGCGCCTTCCAGTACTGGTCGAACGCCTCGATGACGTTGTAGTCGAACCCTTCCCGCTCGGCGGCGCCACGGAAGATCGAGAAGTACTTCACCTGCTCGACACGGCCCGGCCGCGCGTCGGAACGCATGCGGCCGTCGCTGGGCCAGCCCGTCTCGCCGATCACGATCTTCTTGCCGGGAAAGCGCGCCTGGACCTTCTTGTAGATATCGACCAGGTGCTTCTCGATCGAAAGCTGGCCGTCGGCCTCGCGGCGGTCGAGCCCGATCGGCTCGTCCTCCCAGTAAGGCAGGATGTGAATGGTGATGAAGTCGACCTCGTCGGCCAGAGACGGGTTGCGCAGCCAGAATTCCCAGACGTCGGCGTAGGTGACCGGCTGAGTCACACGCTGCTTCACCTGCCGGATGTAGCGGCGCAGCTCGTTCGCGGTGAGGTCCTTGCGCAGCAGCACCTCGTTGCCGACGATCACCCGCTCGACCGTGTCCTTGTACTTGTTGGCATGGTCGATCAGCAGGTTGATCTGCTCGAGATTTTCCTTGTCGTTGTTGTTCAGCCAGGCGCCGTGCCAGACCTTGAGCCCGTACTTGCCGGCGCGCTGTGGCACCGTCTCGAGATTCTCACCCGAGGAATAAGTGCGGACCGCCCCGACCTTGCCCTGGAGGCGCTTGAGATCGGCCTCGATCTGATCGGGCGTCGGGAAGGTGCGCGTGAGCGGACTCTGGCCCGGCCGGTAGGGAGCGAAGGATACGCTCTGGAGAGGCGCGGCATTCCAACCGGCTATTTCGACCGGCCGGTTCGGAACCCACCACCACAGGAAATTGAGAGCCGCCACGACCGCGAAAGCCAGCAGCGCCACGAGTGCACGCATGGGGAGGCTTGTAGCAGGATCGCTGAGCGGGCGTATGGCTTTTCGAGGGCTTGTCCCCAAAAGCTAGAGCGGGCCGCGCTGAAGGCCGGCGATGGCCTGGCGCACGACCTGATGGCCGCGGAACAGCACGGCCTCCTTCCAGTCGTCGGTCTCCGGGTAGAACTGGCGGCGCATCGCCTTGCGCACCGCCTCGGCTTCCTTGCCTAGCGGGTCGCCGTATTTGTGCAGCCAGTGATCGGCCCGGAAGGCCTTCTGGCCGCTCTCGCGATCGAAGGTGCCGTATTCGAGGGTGCACATGGTGAGCCGGGTCTGCGGCTCCATCAGCACGCGGTTCAGCCCGTAATGGCCGAGCCCGTCGCGCGCCTGCGAGGCCGTCTGGCCCCGTTTCGATTCCGTGACCGACTCGCCCCAGAAGCTCCGCACCCGGCGCGAGCCGCCGGTGCCGATGTCGTAATGGGTGATCGGTTCGCCGTAGCCGTAGGGACCGAGGCCGGTATGGAAGTCAACCACGGCCACGTCATCGCGGCCCTTCAGGTATCGGTCGACGATGGCGTGCAGGGTGCGGTTCGACCAGGCCGGTCCGCCGCCGCCGAAGAACATGCCGTCGGCATGGCTGTACTGGCCGCCCGAGACGGCGCGGAAGAACTCGACGTCGCCCACCTTCCGGCGGAAGGCCGCCAGCCTGCCATCGGCCGCCGCCCGCCCCGCCTCGCTGAAATCCGCCGGCACGAGATCGTCGGCGATCTCGAGATAGCCCTCGTTCACCGGATAGGGCTTGGAGTGGTCGACATAGTTGCGGTTGAGGTCGTTGCCCTCCTCCGTGACGCGCCGCGTCCAGGCGAAGCCGTAGGGGTTGATGGCATGCACGAACAGCGCCGCGGTGCCCTTCGGCAGTCCCGAGACACCGACGCCGGCCAGCCAGTCGACCTGGAAGCCCGAGCCGCAATAACCCTCGATCCCGTGCGTCGACGAGATCGTGACCATCACCTTCGAGGCGTCCGCCGGCCCGACCCAGGCCACATCCGTCGACAGGGACTCTCCCTTCGGACCCTTGGTCGGGTTGTCGTAGCGAAAGGTCTGGGCGTCGGTGAGCCGGGCGGCGGCCAGAAACTTTTCGCGCGCCTCGCTGTAGTCGGCGGCGAAGGAGGCAATGTTGTTCATGGTCGACGATACCTCGTCCAAAGCTACACACATTTCAAAAGACGCCGTCAGACTCCTCCCTGTTGTTTGGGAAGGAGACGTGGCGAACACATAACAAATTAGCCTAGTTTATGGGTGGAAATCGATGGGCTTGAGCACGACGTTGCGGAACACTAGATGCCTGTCATGTTCACCTCCGTTCAACGGCCCATCGCGGCCTGACGCGCGTTCTTGCCGTCGCGCCATCGATACGGCCGGGCGTGTGGGCGCCGACGGCCATTGCCTGGCTCACCTGCATCACTTCTGTTGATGCAGTTGCCAGCTAGACTCTTCCCGACGTCAAATTTGCGAAGGCCGGCTTCTCGACGCCGGTCATCGTGTCGTAGGCCTTGAGGATCGTCTCCTCCGGCGTCCGCGTGACGCCGCTGTCGTGGTAGATCGCCTTCAGCCACATCGCCATTCTCGTATGATAGCCGTTCATGATGAAGCATTCCGACATGACCTTGCGCAGCATTTCTTCGCCCTTGGCGACATAGGCCGCGTCGGGCTTGCCACCGGCGGCGAGATGACGGCAAGCCCACTGCCCATACATCAGTTCCGCCCGCACGATCGCCGGTGCTGACGAAGGGCTGGTGGTGAGTCCAGCCTCCTGACAGAGCTTCAGGCCGACGTCATAGCGTCGCGCCGCAAGGTTGAGCGGTAGGGCGAGTTCGAGCCCCTCCAGCATCAGCAGCTTCGCGCCGTTGGGCTCGAAGCGGTCGAACTGGTCCCATTGTCTCCAGTCGGCCTCGCTTGCGCGACCGAACTCGGCCACCGCTGAATCGCCATCGATCAGCCACTTGCACAGGCCCAGCGTCTGCCACCACTGATAGGCGTAGAATGATTCCTCGGAATCCTTGCCTTCTGGCCACGCCGATTGTGACTCCATCCAGCCCGCGAGCGCCCGCGCTAGCGGCAACACCTGCTCGCGCAAGCCCAGGAGATGGGCGTGGACCAGGTTTCTCAGTTTAGTAGCCATATAGTGCGAGCGATTAAATGGCCCGGTCGTTTCCGGCTCGAACTTAGTTGCAATCGCCAGAAGAAAATCCAGGTAGAACTGGCGATCGCTTTCGGGCTCAAAAATCCTCGGCATCACGGCCTCCCTGCGGATAGACGACAGCGCGCTCGCTACCTGCGATTCGTTCAACCACACCGTTGCGGGCGCTTCCAGTCCCCACCGTGACGATGGTCACGTTCCTATTGGCTAAATTCTCCAATGCTCTGGCGCCGGCTTCAGGTGACAAGCGTCCATTCTTCATCGCCGCATTAATGGTGTCTTCAGCATGTTGCAGGGCGGCACCCAAAGACCGCGGCGTCTGATGCGCCCGGCCGCTCGGACCTATCGACGTATCAGAGCCGCGCCATTTGGAATCCCAGAAGTGAATCTCGCCGTTACGATCGACCGAGATCACATCAGGCCCCCGCTGGCCCGCCTTCCTGCCGAAGTCTATCACCGTGTGATCCGGGAAATGCCGCGCGATGTCGTTGGCCAGCCCGAACTCTCCGCGCAATCCCTTCCGATGGTTCTCGTTGTCGGGCAAGTAATCGCGTCCTGCCGCCGGTTCACCGACGCGGGGATCGAGTTTGATTCCGATTGCCGTGTCTATGCCGTTAGGACCGACATACTCGTCCCTTTTGGCCAGTTGTGCTCTCTCGTCCAGCCAGTCACTGGGAGATTGAGGCGATGGTTTCTGTTCAGCAGCGGCTGCCGCTCCAGCCGTATCGGGTGCGGATTGCGTGCCCGATGGCTGGGGTGAAGGTGGAAACCAACGCCGCAAATTCTCGATTGCCTGTGGCAGTCCAGGCGCCACCGGCGGCCGGTTGTGCCCGATGCCTGGTGCGGGCTGTTGGCCTGTCGCCGCAGGGGGGCGGGGCGGTGGGGGAACGCGACCGCCTCCGCCACCGCGAGCGCCGCCACCTCCGGCTTGCGCGAGAATGATGTTCTGCGGATCGAAGGCTTCGCCTACCTGCGCGCTGCCGTCGTCGTTATGGACAACGAGGGGCTCTGCCCCATCGAGCGCGTCCTTCCCCTCAAGCTCTGGCGGCAGCGCTTCGACCGACTCATCGCCGACCCGGACGATATTTGGATCGTCTTCCACGCGCGGCAGCACGTCGCCGACCAAGCCGCGAATGTCGGCCATCGTCGGCAGTTTGCCCTCGACAGGCTCGAAGGCGCCTAAGAGCCTGTCGAGCTGTTGCCGTGCCGTCCGGGCCTCCTCGCCGTCGGGATCGACTTTGGCAGCGCGCAACCCCTCGCCCAGGAACAGGCGACCGAGACGGTGACGCTCGAAGGCCGGATCGGATTTGCCTTCGGCGAGAGTCTGCTGGAGTTTGGTCAGGCGGTTGTAGTCGCTGTCGCCGAGCGACAGCCGGTATTGCGTGAGATCTAGGCCAACAAAGCTTTCCGGCTCGTGCACGGCCTGGTCGTCGAGCCTGTCGTAGAGGTCTTGATCGGTAACGACGCGGCCGCCGTTGGTGGCTGCGGCCTCCAGTCGGTCCGTCTGCTCCGGGCTTAACCCGTCGCGCAGCTCCGCAGGCATCGCCATCAGGGGCGCCGCGGGATTGGCGCCGAGCCAATCGAGCGCGCTTGTGGCCGCGCGGCCTCGCGTTGCCTGCCACGCCCGGTCGGCGCGCGCGTGTTCGACCCGTGCCATTCGGGTCACCTGCGCTCGCACCTCGGGCGAGGCGTCCGGCGGTGTCGCCTCGGCGGCGCGCGCCTGGTAGTCGTCGAGGTCGGGCCGGCGTGTCGGATCGTCCGGCGTGTCGGCCAGACCGCCGACGATCTCCGTTACGCGACGCTCCTCGCGCGCCCGTTCGATCCTGCGCTCGACCGCCGCCTGCCGCTCCGGCTGGATTACGTCGCGTGCGTGGTCGTAAAGCTTCGCCGCGCGCTCGGGATCCTGGCCGATCGCGGCCTCCACCGCGCCGGCATAGAGATCGCTCAGGCCGGTGCGCACCGCCGTATCGGTCCGGCCCGCGTCCCAGCCTTTTCGGTCGCCCTGGTAACGCAGTTCGCCCACCGTAGCGCGGCCCAGCGTGCGCAGATGGGCCGGGTCTTGCCAGGACAGCGACGCGTCCTGCTGCAGGTCGGCGATACGCTCGGCCACGATGCGGTCGTCCAGCACCGACGTCGCCTGCTCCGCGATCCGGCCGAGGTCGCCACCGGCGCGGTCGAGACGCCGGTCGATCACCGGTTCGAGCAGGGCCTTCCGACGGGGCCCGATCGCCTGCGCCAGATAGCGGTCCTTCAGCACGCTCAGAAGCCGGGTGGTCTCGGCAATCCCGGCCAGCGCGCCCTCGGGGTCCCGGCCCGCGAGACCCGTCACCGGATCGGTCACCAGGGCACGCACCTCGCCCGCGAACCGGGTGTCGAGCTGGCGCGCGAACATCTCGTCGGCCTGGAGGCCCAGCGCGCTGCCGTCCCCAAGCTCGTTGCGCGGCCACGGGTCCGCGGCAGGCGCTGCCCAGGGCAGCCCTTCTGTCTCGATGCTTGCCATGTTCGTCTCCGTTCAGCGGCCCATCGGGGCCTGGAGGGCGTTCTTGCTGTCGCGTGGAAAGGAAAGTGGCTCCGCCGCCCGGACAGCCCCGGTCATCGTCCGCTCGTTGGCTGGCGATTTCGGCGCGTTCGATCCGGTCGATGCGACGGTCTGCAGTTACGTCGCGAGGTCAGCCTTCCGGCTGATTGGTGCTCAATGGCCGCGACAAGGCATGCGGCAAGAGGGCCGACGACAACGAGGGATAGGCAGTGTCATCGCCAGGGGCATCAAATGTTCCCAAAGATATCTCTCCTGTGAGAAGCGAGCCCTTGAGTTACTGATGAGCCGGACTTTGAGTATGCAAGCGTCAAATCTCGAGGCGAGCCGCCGGCCGGACTCGATACTGCTATCGGCTATGTGTTTTCATATCAGCGGCTGCAATTCCCGACTCTCTGATGTCCGGGATTATCCATCGCTGCTTCGTCTGACGCGCGGAGGCGGCGGAGGCCTGCGGGATGGATCGTCAGACGCTGCGCGACTGGGCTCGCCGCTACAATCACGACGGCGTCGGCGGGCTGAGCGATGCCAAGCGCAGCGGTCGTCCGGTGGCTCTGTCAGCGGACCAGCTGGAGGAGCTGAAAGCTCCGGTGCTTGCGGGTCCGGACCCGGCCTCCATGGCGTAACCGGATGGCGCTGCCTCGATGAGTGCACGGTCGTCAAGATCCTGCAGCGGCTGGGCCTGGCGTGACTGCAACCGCGCGCCCATTACCCCAGGAAGGAAGGCGCCGCGCAGTAGGCCGTTAAAAAAGATTCTCCGCCCTCGTAGCCGTGCGTTTGCTTACTACTGCTGGTCGCGATAGCGCTCGGTTCACTTCTTATAGCGGCGCTGCGAGTTCTTGATGCGCCTTTTGCGACAGCTCATGAGATGCCCGGGCTTACCCCTAGCGGCGGAAGTTTCCAGCGCCCTTGCTTCATACTCTTCTGGCCTGCGTCTCAGGTGCGCAAGGTGAGGCCGCCATCCACCACCAACTCGTGACCGGTGATGAAGTCGGCATCGTCGGACGCCAGCAGCAACGCGCCGCGGGCGATGTCGATCGGCTGGCCGAGCCGGCGCAGCGCCGCCTTCTTCTCCCAGACTTCGCGGATCTCCGGCTTGTCGAAGTTGCTCTGCGTCATGCCGCTATAGATGGCGCCCGGGCAGACATAGTTGGCGGTGATGTTGAACTTGCCGAGCTCCAGCGCCAGCGTGCGCGTCAGGCCGCCGACGCCGGCCTTGGACGCGCAATAGGCCGCCAGGCCGTAGTCGGTGTCGAAGGCCATGACCGAGGCGGTGTTGACGATGCGTGCGCGGCCCTTCTCGCGGGCCCGCAGCTTCAACGCCGGGATGGCCTCGCGGCACAGCCGGAACATCCCGCGGACGTTCACCGCGTTCACGCGATCCCACATCTCGTCGGTCATTTCCTCGACGAAGGCGCGGCCGCTGACGCCGGCATTGTTGAACAGGATGTCGAGCGCCCCGAACCGGTCCAGGGCCGCCGCCACGATCCTCTTTGGCGCGTCGTCGCCGGTGATGTCGGCCGCGAAGGCCTCGATCGCCGTGTTCCCGGCATGGACCGTGTCGATCGCCGATTCCGGCCGGTCGACCGCCAGCACCTGGGCGCCCTCCTCCGCGAACAGCTTGGCCGACGCCGCCCCGATGCCCGAGGCGGCGCCTGTCACGATTGCGATCTTGCCGGCCAGTCTGCTCATCGAAGCCTCCGTGTTGTCAGGCGACCTCGATGATGACCTTGCCGGTCGCCTTGCGCGACAGCAGGGCGTTCATGGCATCGGCCGCCTTCTCCAGCGGGAAGCGCATGGAGATGTGCGGCTTCAGCTTGCCCTCGCCGTACCAGGCCAGCATCTCGTCGAAGTTCTTGCGCGCCTCGGCGGGCTCGCGGCCGCGCCAGGCGCCGTAAAACACGCCCCGCACGTCGCAGCTCTTGAGCAGCGCGAGATTGGCCGGGAGCGACGGGATGCGGCCCGCCGCGAAGCCCACCACCAGCAGGCGCCCGTACCAGGCGATGCAGCGGATCGATTCGTCGAATGCATCGCCACCGACCGCGTCATAGATAATGTCCGCGCCCGCGCCGCCGGTCAGTTCCTTGACCTTGTCGCGCATCTTCTCCTTGGCATAGTTCACGAACATCGTGGCGCCGTACTTCTTGCAGACTTCCATCTTCTCGTCGGAGCCGACGGCGGCGATGACCTTGAGGCCCATCAACGCGCCCAGTTCGACCGCGGTGAGGCCGACGCCGCCCGACGCGCCGGTGACCAGCAGCGTCTCGCCGGGCTTGTAGCTGCTGCGCTGCTTCAGCGCGTAGTACGAAGTGCCGTAGGTCATGGTGAACGCCGCACCATCCTCGTAGCTCATGTTCTTCGGCATCGGCAGGAGTTGGATCTGGTCGACCACGGCCTCGGTGGCATAGCCGCCGCTGCCGATCATGCCGATCACGCGGTCGCCCACCTTGTAGCCGGTGACGCCCTCGCCGACCTCGGTGATGTCGCCCGCGATCTCGTGGCCCGGCGCGAAGGGGCGCGGCGGCTTGAACTGGTACTTGTCCTGGATGATCAGCGTGTCGGGAAAGTTGACGCCGGCCGCCTTGGTCGCGACGCGCACCTGGCCCTTGCCCAGCGGCTTGGACGGCATCTCCACCAGCTTCAGGCTCTCCGGCCCGCCCGGCGTTTCGCTCAGCATCGCGCGCATCGTCTTACTCCCCGTCCCGGTGTTTCATCCTGTGGCACCCTTGATACGATGGCGAGCCGGCCAGCGTCCATCCATGCTAGGAAGGCCCCCTTCCGCGAGGAGAAAGATGGCAGGACTTCATTACGAGGACTTCACCGTCGGGCGCGTGTTCGAGCACGAATGGACGCGCACCGTGACCGAGATGGACAATGTCCTGTTCAGCTCGCTCACCATGAACGTCCAGCCGCTGCATCTCGACGAGGAATTCGCCTCCAAGACCGAGTTCGGCCAGCGCATCGTCAACAGCCTGTTCACGCTCGGCTTGATGATCGGCATCACCGTGAACGACACGACCCTCGGCACAACCATCGCCAATCTCGGCATGACCGACGTGCGCTTTCCCAAGCCGGTGTTCCACGGCGACACGCTGCGGGTGCGAACCCGCGTCGTCAGCCTGCGCGAGAGCAAGTCGCGTCCCGATGCCGGCATCGTCGAGTTCGTCCACACCGCGATCAACCAGCGCGACGAGATCGTCGCCGAATGCACCCGCCAGGCGCTGATGCGCAAGAAGCCCAGGAGCTGAAGACCGTGCGATCTTTCCTGTTCGTCCCCGCCGATTCGGAGCGCAAGCTCGCCAAGGGCCCCGCCTCCGGCGCCGACGGGTTGATCCTCGACCTCGAAGACTCCGTCGCCACCGACCGCAAGATGATCGCGCGCGACATGGCGCTGGCCTATCTCAGGAGCGCCGACCGCGCCGGACCTAAGCTCTACGTGCGCGTCAATGCGCTCGACACCGGCCTGACGCTCGGCGACCTCGCCACCGTCATGCAGGGCAAGCCAGACGGGATCGTTTTTCCCAAATGCGTCGGCCAGGCCGACCTCGACTTGCTGTCCAACTATCTCGATGCGCTCGAAGCGCGCGAGGGGATCGAGGCCGGGGCGACCCGCATCCTCACCATCGCCACCGAGAGCGCGGCGGCGATCCTCGCTCTCACCGCGGCGCCGGCCAGGCATGCGCGGCTGATCGGTCACTCCTGGGGCGGCGAGGATCTGATGGCCGATCTAGGCGCGCTGGCGAAGGGCCCCTCGCCCGGCGTCTATGACGACACGTTCAAGATGGCGCGCACGGTCAACCTGATGGCCTCGGTCGCGGCCGGCGTCACCGCCTACGACACGGTCTATCCCGACATCCGCAACGTCGAGGGCCTGCGCGCCGAGGCGCACGACGCACGGCGCATGGGCTATGGCGGCAAGATCGCCATCCATCCCGACCAGGTCGCCATCATCCATGAGGTCTTCACGCCGACCGAGGCCGAGATCGACTGGGCCCATCGCGTCATCGCGACCTTCGAGGGCAATCCCGGCGCCGGCGTCCTCACGATGGACGGCAAGATGCTGGACAAGCCGCATCTCGTGCTGGCCCATCGCCTGGTCTCGCGGAAAGGGGGATGAAGGACAATTTCGGCCTTCTCGCGACCCTCGACCGGCTGTTCGCCGGGGACCGCAATTCGGTCCTCTCGCTGAACGAATTCCTCGAGGGTTTCGAAGGCCGCTCCTACGCCTTCGCGGTTCTGGCGATCAACATCGCGAACATCATCCCCTCGGGCATTCCCTGGCTGTCGACGATCACCGGCGTGCCGATGCTCTACGTCCTCGCGCAATACTTCGGCGGCCACCCCGTCCCGTGCCTGCCCGCGACGATCGGCAGGCGCGGTCTGCCGCGCGGCAAGCTGCAGGATTTCCTGAACCGCGCCCGCCGCTTCATCCGCTGGCTCGAGAACACCGTGCATGCACGCTACGAGGGATGGGTGAACGGCGTGCCGCGCCGGCTGCTCCTTATCGCGCTGTCGATCGACGTGCTGATCCTCGCTCTTCCGATTCCCTTCGACAATTTCTTTCCGGCCTGGGCGATCCTGTTTTTCTGCTTCGCCCTGATCGAGGATGACGGCGTGATGGCGATGTGCGGCTGGGCGATGACGGCGATCACAGCCGGCTGGACCGTGTTCCTCCTGATGGTCGGCCATGCTGCTATCTCGGCCGCAATTTCGACGCTGCGGGCCGCTATGTTCGATTAATGACGAACCATGCCGATCCTTCCCGAAGCCTGCTTGCCGCTCTCGACCGGGGAGAATCGCTGCCGGCGCGCTGGTATACCGATCCCGCGATCACCGAGCGCGAGATCGTGCAGGTCTTCCGCAAGAGCTGGAATTACATCGGCCCGCTCTCGCAGTTGAAAGAGATCGGCGACTACGTGACCGGCTATGCCGGCCGGGTGCCCGTCGTCGTGCTGCGCAACGAGCAGGGCCTGGCCGCTTTCGTGAACGTCTGCCGCCATCGCCGGCACGAGGTCATGAAGGGGCGCGGCAACGCCAAGAGCCTGCAATGCGGTTACCACGCCTGGACCTACGATCTGGGGGGCGGCCTCAGGCGCGTGCCGCGCTCGCAGTCGGAGCCGGACTTCGATCTCGCCGATTTCCCGCTGCTGCCGATCCGCGCCGAAGCGCTAGGACCGTTCGTCTTCGTCAACCTCGACTCGGACGCGCCGACGGCGGCGTCCTGCTACGGCCCGGTCCTCGACCTTATCGCCGAAAGCGGCATCGTGCTCGATACGCTGGTGCACTACAGCCGCGAAGAATGGCAGTCGAACGCCAACTGGAAGGCGATGCTCGAGAACTATCTCGAATGCTACCACTGCGCCGTCGCCCATCCCGGCTTCAATGCCGCGATCGACGTACGCCCTGAAGCCTACAGGCTGAAGACCCACGGCTATTTTTCCAGCCAGAGCGGCCAGGTGCGCCCCGCCGCCCTCGCCGGCAAAAGCAAGATTGAACTCTACGATGTCGCCGGCACGGTGACCCAGTCGCAGTACCACTTCCTGTGGCCGAACGTGACGATCAACATCAATCCGGGTTTTCCGAACCTCTCGATCGACGTCTGGACGCCCGACGGTCCGAACGCGACGAAGGGCCTTTCCGAGCAGTTCTTCGGACCCGGTGTGAGCGAAGACTTCGCGAGGTCGCTCATCGCCTTCAACAAGCAGGTCGCGGCCGAGGACGATGCGCTGACCGATTCGGTTCAGCGCGGACTTCTGGGCGGGCTCCCCAACACCGGCCGCTTCCTGACGAACAGCGAGCACCTCGTCATCCACTTCCAGAAGATGATCGCCGAGGCCGTGGGCGAGTCCTAGCAGGCCGTTGAAAAAGCTGGTTCCTGGCGAATAAACGAAACAAACGAAATAAACGAATCCGACGAAATGAGAGTCGCAGGCCCCTGATCAGGTATCCTGGTACCGTCTACGGGTCGATGTTTCTGGCCGGTACCTGCAAAAACCTGTTGCAACAGTCTGCTAACCTATTCTGTTCCCATCTAATAAGACCGCGGCAGCCCGAGCACGTGCTCGGCCACGAAGTTCAGGATCATGTTGGTGGAGATCGGCGCCACGGTGTAGAGCCGCGCCTCGCGGAACTTGCGCTCGACGTCGTATTCCTCGGCGAAGCCGAAGCCGCCATGGGTCTGCACGCACATTTCGGCCGCCGCCCACGAGGCTTCCGACGCCAGCATCTTGGCCATGTTGGCCTCGGCGCCGGCATTGATGCCGGCCTCGAACATCGCGGCGGCCTTGCGCACCATCAGGTCGGCCGCCTCGATCTGGGTGTAGGCGCGGGCGATCGGATACTGGACGCCCTGGTTCTGGCCGATCGGGCGGCCGAACAGCTTGCGCTCCTTGGCGTAGTTCACGGCCCGCTCGATGAACCACTTGCCGTCGCCGATGCATTCGGAGGCGATCAGCACGCGCTCGGCGTTCATGCCGGAGAGGATGTAACGGAAGCCCTGCCCCTCCTCGCCGATCAGGTTCTCGGCCGACACTTCCATGTTGTCGAAGAACACTTCGGTGCTGTTGTGGTTCATCATGGTGCGGATCGGCCGGATGGTCAGCCCTTTGCCCAGCGCCGACCGCATGTCGACCAGGAACACCGACAGACCGTCGGTCTTCTTCTTGGTCTGCTCGCGCGGCGTGGTGCGGGCGAGCAGCAGCATCAGGTCGGAATGTTCGGCACGGCTGGTCCACACCTTCTGGCCGTTCACGACGTAGGTGCTGTTGTCCTTCTTAACCGCCGTGGTGCGGAGGCTCAGCGTATCGGTGCCACTCGACGGTTCGGTGACGCCGAACGCCTGCAGGCGCAGCTCGCCGGTGGCGATCTTCGGCAGGTAGCGTTCTTTCTGCTCCTTGCTGCCGTGCCGCAGCACCGTGCCCATAATGTACATCTGGGCATGGCAGGCCGCGGCGTTGCAGCCGGCCTTGTGGATCTCCTCGAGGACCGCGCTCGCCGCCGAGATGCCCAAGCCCGCGCCGCCATATTCCTCGGGGATCAGGATCGACAGCCAGCCGGCCTCGGTCAGCGCCTTCACGAAGGCCGTCGGATAGCCGCGCTCGCGGTCGAGATCGCGCCAGTAGGCGCCATCGAACTTCAGGCAGAGCTGGCGAACCGCGTCGCGGATCTCGGGGTGCGTCGGAGCGTAGGGGTTTTCCATGGCGCGCAAGCTAATGCGCGCCCTCTCCCCATGCAATGCGACCGAGCCTGTCGACCAGCGGCCCGTGGATTTCGGGCCCGAATCCGTCGACCGTGGCGACGCGCTGCGCCGTCACCCCGTCGACCGCGCCGGCTTCCTTGACGATCGTATCGGTGACGAAGAAGTCCCGTTCCGCGGTCAGGAATTTCGCGATCGTCCGGTGCCAATCTGGACGCAGTACGGCAAGCGCCGCCATCAGCCCGTAGGCCCCCCAGTTCGAGACACCGGCGACCACGAGGTGGTCGCACGAGGTCACGCAGGCGATCTCCGCGCCGTTGGGCACGTGCTGGGCGATCAGGCCCGCCGGCAGCTTGCCCATGCCGACCTCGTTGCCACCATCGCCCACCGCGAGCTTCGCCCAGTCGCCGCCCTCGAACAGCGCATCGAGCGGCAGAGTCCAGGGCGAGACATCGACGCCGCGCATGTTGCGTGGCTTCCCGTCGGCGCTGCGGCCACAGCGTTCGATGGCGACGACGTGGGAAAGATGGTCCTGCCGCCAGATATTCGTCAGTTCTTCAATGGCGCCGTCATCTCCCAGCACGATCTCGTCGACGGTCACGTTTTCGCCGGTCGCCCGGACGGCCGCGCGTACGGCCTCGACGCTGGGCGTGTCGACGGCGATGCGGGCCGGCACGCCGCAGGCCGCCAGCGCGGCCGCCAGCAGCGCGGTGCCCACGGGCCCGTCGGTCTCCGGCGCCGCCACGTCGCCGCGTGGCACGAAGAAGCCGGTGATCAATCCCACGCGCGTGGCAATTGCCAGCGACGCCGCCGCATCGGCGAGGCCACCGCGATTGGCATCGATCAGCGCCTGGGTCTTGCGACCGACGTCACGGCATACGAGGGCCTCGATGGCTTCGAGGCGGCGGTCCTGCTCACTTGTCCTTGGCGACATAAACTCCCTTCCAGTCCACCGGCGAATCGTCGATCAGCTCGTCGAGCCGCCCGCGCATCGTTTCGTAATAGCGCTGCCGCCAGCCGGCCGCATCAGCCGCCGCCTGGCATGTCCCGATCATCTCCAGCGCCTCGGCGAAGGCCCCACTGCGATAGAGCCGGAGGAACTCGTCCTGCTGCTCGATCAGCGCGGCATAGGCCGGCGACTTCGCCAGCGAGGCATCTCCCAGCAGCGCGTACACGCGCTCGGGCTCGGTCTTTCCCTTCACCGTGACGAGGTCGATCTCCAGCGTCGCATAGCCTTCAATCGCCTCGCGCGTCTTGTGTCCGATGATGACACCGACGCCATAGGTCTTGCATTGACCTTCGAGGCGCGACGCCAGGTTCACGGCATCGCCCAGGCAGGAATAGGTGAAGCGCTGGGTCGAACCGAAATTGCCGACCGACGCGAGGCCGGTGTTCAGGCCGACGCCGATGTTGACGGGGATGTGCTTGCGGCCCTCGGCCTCGGCCTCGACGCGCCATTCCTCGTTCAGCACGACGAGGCGGGCCTGCATGGCGAGCGCCGTGTCGCAGGCGTGCGCGGCATGGCGATCGACCGGCAGGGGTGCGTTCCAGAACGCCATGATGGCGTCGCCCATGTATTTGTCGATGGTGCCCTTGCGACCCAGGATCAGGTCGGTCATCGGCGTCAGGAAGCGGTTCATGAAACGCGTCAGCCCCTGCGGATCGAACTGTTCGGAGATGGTGGTGAAGCCGCGCACGTCGGTGAACATCACCGTGACCTCGCGCTGCTCGCCGCCGAGCTGCAGCAGGCCCGGATTGCGCGCGAGCTGCTCCACCAGGTCGGGCGAGAGGTACATGCCGAAGGCGCCGCGGATCTCCGCACGCTCCCGCTCCGTCCGCATGAAGGCGAGCGCCGTGCCGCCGACATAGATCGCCGCCAGGGTGAGCGGCGGATAGATCGGATCGAACATCAGGTGGAACCGCGAATAGGCGATCCACGGCACGACAAGGCCGGCCCCGACGAGGATCGCGGCGACGAACGCCATCCTGCCCGCCGACAGCCGCGGCAGCAGCACCACCATCAGCAGGCCCATGGCCGCGAGGTAGAGGAACTCCGCGCCGTCGGCATAGTCAGGCCGGGCGAGGAACTGCTGCTCGAGCATCTGCTCGGCGAGCTGGGCATGGACCTCGACGCCCGGCACGCCGTCCTGAACGGGCGTGTTGCGCAGGTCCTTGAGGCCGATGGCGCTGGTGCCGACGAAGATCACCTGACCTTCCAGCGTCTTCGCGGGCACCTCGTCGCGCAGCACGGCGCGCGCCGAGATGAAGCGTTCCGGCTTGTGGCCCGTATCGTAGAGCATGACGCGGCCGCGACCGTCGGTCGGCACTTCGAGAGCACCGGTCTTGATCGCCACGATGCCGGTCTTCTCGCCGAACGACAGCTCGCCGCTCGCGCCCGATGACTTGATCAGATAGGACGAGGCCTCCTGCGCCACCCGCAGCGCCTCGATCGACAGCGCCGGGAACAGGCCGTCGTAGCCGGCGACGCGGAACAGCATCGGCACGCGGCGGATCACGATGCTGTCGACGTCGGTGTTGACGCTGCCATTGCCCTTGGCCGCGGCTTCGAGGATCTCGATGGATTTCACCGTGCCGCCCTGCTGCGGCAGGAACTGGCTGGGCTGGTCACCGGCGAAGGCCACGCCGTGGAAGGTACGCGGTGGCGAGCCCAGGCCCTTCACGTCGAAGCCGAAGCCGGTGACGACCCTCGACCGCGCCATGGCATCAGCCAGCACCTTGTCGTTGTCCTCGACCGCGGCCGCGAGCTTCTCCACTGTCTCGGGATCGGCGACCACGACCAGGTCCTGGATCATGCGGCTGATCGACGAGCGGTCCGGTTCGGCGAACACGGCGTCGAACGCCACCACCACCGCGCCCTTCTCGGTCAGCTTGTCGACCAGGCGCGCCACGATCGTGCGTGGCCACGGCCACTGGCCGTAGGCCTGCAACGCCGCCTCGTCGATGTCGACGATGCGCACCGGGGTGTCGGGATTGTATTCGCGCGGCTCGATACGCTGATAGCCGTCGAAGGCGAAATCGCGGATGCGCGTCAGCGCCGCCGGATCGGCAATGCGCAGCGCCAGGGCACCGACGAGCACGAGCAACGCGATGAGCACGGGGGCATGAGGCGAATTGATGCGGCGCAACAGCCAGCTCACGCGCTTTCGATCCTCTGATCCCCCACGAACGTCACTTTACAGAGGATGGCGCCCAAGCCAAATAGCGCGACCTTGACGAACGCCCCCAGCCAGACCGCCCTGCACGGCATCTACTTCAAGATGAGCGCTCTCGTGCTGTTCTGCACGATGGACGCGATGGTCAAGGGTCTGGGCGGCACCTACGGCTCCTTCCAGCTCATGGTCTTTCGCAGCGCCGTCGCCTTGGTGCCCGTCGCGGTGCTGATCTGGCATGCCGGCGGCCTCCGGGTGGTGCGTAGCACCCGGCCGGGACTGCAGGCGCTCCGGGTCGGCATCGGCTTCTGCAGCATGTTCGGCTTCTTCTACGCCTTCCCGCGCATGCCGCTCGTGGATGCCTACGCCATCTCCTTCTCGGCGCCTTTGTTCATGGTGGCGCTGTCCGTGCCGATCCTGCGCGAGGAGGTCGGCTGGCGGCGCTGGACCGCCGTGGGCGTGGGCTTTGCCGGCGTGCTGATCATGCTCGATCCCTTTGCGATCGAGTTTCACCTGGTCTCGCTGGTCATCCTGGCGGCGACCTTCTGCTACTCGCTCTCGACCGTGCTGGTCCGCCTGCTCAGCCGCCACGATCCCGACGTCGTGACCCTGTTCTGGTTCGCGATCGTGGGCACCGTCGTGTCGGTCGCCTGCGCCATCCCGGAATGGAAGTGGCCGCCGCTGCTCGACTGGGTCTGGCTGCTCACCCTCGGTCTGCTGGGCGGCTGCGCGCAGGTGCTCATCACCCGGGCCTGGCGGCTCGCCCCAGCCGCCATCCTGGCGCCGTTCGACTATACCGCCATCGTGCTCGCCATGGCCTACGGCTACCTGTGGTTCAAGGAAGAGCCGTCCTGGACCGTCTGGTACGGCCTGCCGCTGGTCACGGGCTCCGGCCTCTACATCCTCCACCGCGAGCGGGTCCGGGCGCGACTGCGCAAAAAGCCCTAATCTCCGAGGGTTTTTGTCGGGATTGACGAATCGCCTCTCCCACCACATCTTGTAGGTATGACCGACACCACCTTCTCCGTGACGTCCAACGCGGCCAAGCGGATCGCCTTCCTGGCCTCCAAGGAGCCCAAGCCCGTCATGATGCGGGTGGCGGTCCTGGGTGGCGGCTGCTCGGGCTTCCAGTACAATTTCTCGTTCGAGGAAGCGCGCAACGACGACGACCTCGTCATCGAGCATGACGGCGCCGCCGTCCTGGTCGACGCCACCTCGCTCGAGTTCCTCAAGGGGAGCCAGCTCGACTATGTCGAGGAAATGGTCGGCTCGGCGTTCCAGGTGAAGAACCCGAACGCGACGTCTTCCTGCGGCTGCGGCAACTCGTTCAGCGTTTGAGCCGGGCCGAGCGAAGCTCGGCCGCTGAGCGTCAGGACATTGCGTAGCAATGTCCGGGAGCGCCGAAGAATGAACGCCCACTCCGACCCCATCGCCCCGTAAGACGGGTCACTTCCCCCTTTGAATGGGGAAGCAGTCGAT
Organism: Reyranella sp.; assembly: GCF_965279625.1. Classification (GTDB taxonomy): domain Bacteria; phylum Pseudomonadota; class Alphaproteobacteria; order Reyranellales; family Reyranellaceae; genus Reyranella. The sequence continues at coordinate 344,476 of NZ_OZ257251.1, read as the reverse complement.
CCCGTCCGCGTTGCGGCTGCGGCTTCTTCTTCCCTGACGGCGTGGCTGATAGCGTCCCGGCCGACAGGGAGCTTCAATGAACATCGGACGACGCAGCTTCGCCTTCTCGGCGGCCAGCCTTCTTGCCTTCCCCGTGACCGCGCAGGAGGCCTGGCCGGCCCGTCCTGTCACTCTCGTGGTGCCCTATCCGCCGGCCAATGCTGCCGACATCAGCGGCCGCCTCCTGCTCGAGGCGCTGTCGAGCGAGATCGGGCAGCGTTTCGTCATCGACAACCGCGCTGGCGCTTCGGGCATCATGGGCAGCGCCGCCGTCGCCCGCTCGGCGCCCAACGGCTACACGCTGCTGCTCACCTCGAATTCGCCGATCGCCAGCGGCCCGTGGGTCACGAAGAACGTGCCTTACGTCGTCGAGCGCGACTTCACCCCGATCGCCGGCATTGCGCGCGGCGCCCTCGTTCTGCTGGCCGCGTCGGACGTGCCGGTCAGCACCACCGCCGAGTTCGTCGCCTACGTGAAGGCCAATCCCGGCAAGACCAGCTACGGCTCGTTCGGCCAGGGTAACCTCAACCACCTGATCATGGAGATGCTGCGCCTGCGCCTCGGCCTCGACATGGTGCATGTCCCCTACCGCGGCAGCGGCCCGGCGCAGCTCGACCTCGCGGCCGGGCGCATCCAGTTCCTGTTCGACGGCGCCCCCGGCGCACTGGCCCGCATCAAGGCGGGACAGGCCAAGGGCATCGCCGTCTCGACCCTCAGGCGCTCGCCCACCCTGCCCGACATGCCGACGCTGGCCGAATCGGGCCTGCCCGAACTGCGCGGCATGGATGCCGGCGGCTGGGTCGGCCTGTTCGGCCCGGCCCAGACGCCGGCCCCGGTCGTCGACCGCCTCAACGGCGCGCTGCAGGCCGTCATTCCCGCGGCGCAGGCTAAACTGCTCGAACAGGGGCTGGAGACCTTCACTGAAAATAGCCCCGCCGACTTCGCAGCCTTCGTGCGCGCCGACAGCGAGAAATGGCGGAAGGTCGTGCAGGAGGCGAAGATCGAGCCGCAGGACTGAGGCGTGCTCAGCTTATGAGTAACGAATCCAATCGGGCCGAAAATGGATGCGATTAAGGAAGAGGCCTTTTCGCTCAGGGGCAAATTCAAAGAGTTGACCTGTCGCCGCGGCATCAGAGAACAATGCAGCGATGAGTTTCTGTACGGCTTCCCTCTCCACAACGCAGAATGTCTCCAATCCCGCAGGACCAGCCACACTATAGAGCGGCGGAAAGCCAAAACTGACGATCTCGACATCGAAGTCATTGCCGTTTGAAGCAAACTTCTGTGTCCACTCACCATACATCGGTGTCCGCCCCGGAAGCTGGATAGCGAAAATTTCGCGCGGCACACCGTCTGGTCCTCGCTCAATTCCTCCAAATCTGATTTTTCCATCGCCTGTTTGAACAAGCAGAAAGTAGGGATCTTCGATCGTCGGACTGTTAAAAGTGTAGGTCTGATAACGCCCGCTCATCGGCATACCTCCTTAAGACCTAGAGACTGTATCGACCAAGGGTCGGCGCTCCTGCGAGTGTGGTAGCATCGACCTCAGAACCATACGTAGAGATAATTTGCCCAAATGAAGATCGCGACCTGGAACGTGAACTCCGTCCGCAAGCGCACCGGCAATCTGGTCTCGTGGCTGCAGGAGGCCAAGCCCGACATCGTCGTGCTGCAGGAGATCAAGGCGCAGGAGCCGCAGTTCCCGACGGCCGAGGTCGAGGCGGCGGGCTACAAGGCGGCGATCGTGGGCCAGAAGGGGTTCAACGGCGTCGCCTTCCTGTCCCACCACGCGTTCGACGTGACGGCGCGCGCCCTGCCCGGCGCCGCCGAGGACGAGCCGGCGCGCTATGTCGAGGGAAAGGTCTACACGCCGCGCGGGCCGCTGACGGTGGGCGGCCTCTATCTGCCCAACGGCAATCCGCTCGGCACCGAGAAGTTCACCTACAAGCTCGCCTGGATGGAGCGGCTGCTCGGCCACGCGCGCGAGTTGCTGGCCCGCGAGGAGATGTTCGTGCTGTGCGGCGACTACAATGTCTGCCCGACCGAGATGGACGTCTTCGATCCCAAGGCCTTCTCCGGCGACGCGCTCTGCCAACCCGAGTCGCGGGCGGCGTTCCGCAAGCTGCTCAATCTCGGCCTGACCGACGCGGTGCGGGCGTTCCATCCCGACGGGGAGCAGTACACGTTCTGGGATTACCAGGCCGGCGCCTGGCCCAAGGGCAACGGGCTGCGCATCGACCACCTGCTGCTCTCGCCGCAGGCCGCCGACCGCCTCACCGCGGTCGGGATCGACAAGGCCGAACGCGGCAAGACCGAACCGTCGGACCACGTCCCGGTGTGGTGCGAACTGGACGTGGCAGCTTAGGAAGATCATGTCGTCCTGAGCGCCGCGAAGGACCTCACGCCCGCCAGGGAGTCCGCTGGTCGCTCCGTCAGGTCCTTCGCTCTGCTCAAGACGACAACAGAATGTAGCTACTCCGCGCCGGCACCAATGACGCCGCCGTCGGCGATGATGCACTGGCCGCAGATGAAGTTGCCGGCCTTGGACGCGAGGAACACCGCCACGCCGCCGATGTCGTCGGGCTGGCCGATGCGCTTCAGCGCCGCCTTGCCCTCCTGCGCGGCGCGGATCTGCGGATTGTCCCAAAGCGCCTTGGCGAAGTCGGTCTGGATCAGGCCGGGCGCGATCGCGTTGACCCGGATATTGTGCTTGCCCCACTCCATGGCGAGCGACTTGACCAGCGAGAGATCGGCCGCCTTGCTCATGTTGTAGGCCGCGATATGAGCCGAGCCGACCAGCGCGCCGATCGACGAGACGATGATGAAGGCACCGTCCCGGCGCTCCGCCATCTCCGGGCCGACCATGTTCATCAGCCACAGGTTCGACATCACGTTGTTCTGCATGATCTTCTGGAACACCTCGTCCTTCAGGCCGCTGAGCGGGCCGAAATACGGGTTGGAGGCGGCGTTGCAGACCATGATGTCAATGCGGCCATAGGCCTTGCGCGCCTCGGCGACGAGGTTCTCGAGCTGGGCCTTGTCGGAGATGCTGGCGGCGACCGCCGTGGCCTCGCCGCCCTTGTCCTTGATTGCCTTCACCACTTCCTCGCAGGCCGGCAGCTTGCGGCTCGACACCACGACCTTGGCGCCGTGGGCCGCCATCTGTTCGCAGATTGAGCGGCCGATGCCACGGCTGCCGCCGGTCACCACGGCCACCTTTCCGGAAAGGTCGAACATCATCGGTCGTCTCCTCGATTCATTTCGTCAGTAGAGCAATGAGCTGAACATGAACCGGCCAAGGGAGTTGGTCGATAGGCATGAGTTTCTCCAGTCGGTACCCGCCGTCCGCCGGATCGGGAATTCGGACCTGGATCACCCCTCGGACGCAGCCCATCCCCGGACACTGACTTCCGCCAGCGCCTCGAATATCGCTGGCGTCCGTTCCAGGCGCGCAATCGTTCGCGCGCCTTCGACCGCGGCGACCAGTGCGGCGGCGCTGGCGGATGCGCGCGCAGGAGCGAAACCGCACCCCCTGAAATGCTCCGCAGCGATCTCGGTCGAATCGACGAATCCGCGCGCGACCCGTTTGGTCAGCTCAGCTTCCAGCGCCGGAAGCTCGTTCGCCAGGTTTTGCATCAGACATCCATACTGGAAATCAGAGGCGACCATCTCGGCCGCGAACGTGCTGAAGATATGACGAACGAATTTCACGGCATCGCCCGCCGTAGCTGAAGAGATGTCGCGGAGCACAGCCATCCTGTTCGCCACGTATCGATCGATCGCCTCCTCCGCCAGCTGTGCCTTGCCCCGCGGAAAGTGGAAGTAGAACGATCCTTTGGGCGCGCCGCTTTCCTTGAGGATCTGGATCAATCCGGTCGCTGTGTAGCCTTGGATCCGAAACAGTCGTTCGGCCGTGGCAATCGCGCTCGCGCGCGCGTCAGTCTTACGGGGCATGACGTGACCCTAACACGGAGTGCTTGACGTATATATGGCGATCGACATACTATGGTGATCACCATATCTCCGGTCGTCCCGCACGACCCAGCCCCAGGCTAGGAAGCATGACCACCCCCTCCCGTCTCAAGCCATCGACGTCCCGACGAGCCGTCCTGGCGATGGGCGCCGCCACTCTCGTCGGCGCGCCTTTTCAACCCGCGCGTGCAACTCCCACAGGAAGAACCGTATCGACCACATCGACATACGGCGAGGGAACGCTGCCCAGCGGGGTACGCTCACGCATGATCCACGGGATCAACGGCCTCGATGTCCACGTTCTCGAGGCCGGTCACGAGAGCCCAGGTCGCCCCCTGGCGCTGCTCCTGCACGGGTTTCCCGACCTGGCTTACGGCTGGCGGCACCTGATCCCGATTCTGGCCGAGGCCGGCTACCACGTCGTCGCGCCCGACCAGCGCGGGTTCGGTCGTACCACCGGTTGGGACGGCAGGTATGACGCTCAACTGGCGCCCTACGGCCTCTTGAACATGACGAGAGACGCACTCGGCTTGGTTTCGGCATTGGGCTATCGGCGTACGGCGATGCTCGTCGGCCACGATTTTGGCTCCCCGGTCGCAGCCTATTGCGCGATCGCCCGACCCGACGTTTTTCCCTCGGTGGTGCTGATGAGCGCACCGTTCCCCGGCACGCCGGCATTTCCGTTCGACGTTGCCGACGGCCAGCCCGCGCCGGTCCCGCCAAACACCGGACCTCAAAGGCTGGCTGCAGCGCTGGCGGCGCTCGATCCGCCGCGAATGCTTTATCAGCAGTATTTGAGCACACGCGAGGCGAACGACGACCTGTGGCACCCCCCACAGGGTCTGCACGCTTTTCTTCGGGCCTTCTTCCACGTCAAGAGCGCCGATTGGCCGGGCAACAAGCCGCATCCGTTGAAGGCGCCAACCCCCATGGAATTCGCGCAATTGCCCACCTACTACATCATGGACCTCGGCAGGACGATGTCGCAGACCGTGGCGCCGTTCCAACCGTCCGCGGCCGACGCCCTGGCCTGCAAATGGCTAACCGATCGCGACCTCGATGTGTACGCGGCGGAGTATGGCCGCACGGGTTTCCAGGGCGCGTTGCAGGCGTATCGCGTCCTCACCGACCCGGCGCTGAACGCCGAGTTGCGCCTGTTCTCGGGCCGGACGATCGATGTCCCCTCGCTCTATGTCGGCGGAAAGAGCGATTGGGCCAACTATGTGTCGCCGGGCGCCATCGAACTCATGAAGAGCAGGGCGACGACGAAGATGAGTGGCATCGATTTGATCGACGGCGCTGGTCACTGGGTCCAGCAGGAGCAGCCAGCGCGGCTCGGCACTCTCCTGCTCGCCTTCGTGAAGGAGGTTGGCGGGGCGGACCAGAACCGACGCTAGTTGGGTGAGAGCACAGTCGGTCGGCATGCCGCGACCGCCTTCAGCCTCGCCCGCCCCCAGGCCGGGCGTCTTCGGCGACGCCGGCCTCTCCCGAGGAAGATCCCTCGATCGCCGTCAGACGAGCAAGCCGCTGCCGGCGGGGCTAATCAGGTCGAGCTGGACCAACAGATCGTTGAAGTCGCGGTCGCCGCCGCCATACGTGTCCTCGAAGCCGAACGTGCCGGCGCCATAGCTCCAGAGGTGCGTCACCTGCTGGCCGTTGACCACCTCGTTGCCTCCGGAGAAGCCCCAGTAGGTCTGGCCGTTGGACGTCAGCGAAAAGGCGATGATGTCGCCGTGGTCCACGTTCGTAATCTCGGTCTGCCCGTACTGCCCATACCCCGGACCGTTGATGACGGTCCCGCCGCCGACAGTCGAATAGGCGCGCCCGGCGGCGGCGGCGGCGTAGCCCGCATCGCCCGGCGCGAGGTTGCCGATGTGCCCCGACAGGTCGTCGACGCGATAGAGCGTGAGATGTTGGTCGTAGACGCCGTTCTGGCGCACCCGCACGACGGCGTTGACGTCATCCTGGCCGAGCGGCGTCTCGGCGACGACGACGGGCCGCGCCACGGTCACGCCGCCGCTGGACGAGCCCCAGGTGAGGAATCCGTAATCGTTCGTGTCGTTCGCCTGATACAGCCCAGCCTGCGAATTGTTGATGGACATGCCCATCTCCTGGCCGGCGGCGACCTGCATCGACCCCGGCGTCGCCTGCGATGCGCCATCGAGCAGCCGGACCAGGTCCGGCGAGAAATCGGGCTGCATCACCTTCTCGGCGAGACGTGCGTCCCAGGCGATGCTGGAAGAACCGCCGAACTGGAACTGGGCGCCCACGCCATTCACCGACACGGAGGCGCCGTTGGCGAGCGTGGACTGGACCAGGAGAGTCTGGTCGGTGTTCACGGTTCCCGAGATGGTGCCGTGGGACGACAGCACAGGGTCGTCAACGCCGTATAGCTCTTGATTGGCAATGGTCGCCAGGGCGCGGGTGAGCAGCAGACCGTCGGGCGTGCCGAGGCCGGTGGTGAGGTCGTATCCCTCGCCCGACTGATAGCCGAGGCCGGTCGGCACGATGTACTTGTCGAGCGTCTGATCGTAGATGGCGTACGGGGTGTCCTTGTCGGCGATGTAGTAGCTGGAAATGTTGTTGCCCAGCGTGACGTCGTTGAAGGCACCGGGCAAGATGGCGGCTGCCTGGTAGAGCATGTCGTTGTAGTAGCCAAGATTGGGCAGGCCCATGTCTTTGAAGATCGCGTCCATCTGGGCCGTGAGCGACGCCCACATCGGCGTGGCTGAGCTGGTGCCGGCATTGGCGCTGTAGAGCGGGTCGCCCTGGAGATAGTACAGCACGTAGTAGAACATGCTGCCGCCGCCTAGCGCCGCCACGTCCGGGATGCCGCGGCCGGTCTTGCCGTTGGAAACGTTGACCGGCGTCAGCCCGAAATCGATCTGGTACTGCGGAATGGACTGGGTGGTGTCGACGCCGCCGGAGCCGGAATAGTTGCTCGAATAATCCTGCGCCCCCATCTGGCCGTTGGTGATGACATACTGGTTCCAGATCGCCTCGGTCAGGGCCGCCACGCTGCCGAGCGGCTCCATCAGGGCGAGCGACGGCAGTTGCGTCGGCAGGACCTTCAGGCCGGATTGCGCCAGCCCGAACAACGTGCCGGGATCGAGGTTCAGCGCATTGGTCACCAGCGTCGATATGCTGGAATCGAGCACCGCGGTGTTAATCGGCGACAGCGAGGTCGCGCTGACCACGAGCGACCACTGGTTGAGATGGGTGTCGCGCCCATTGGTGACGCCGTTGGCGTATTCCTGCCCCGAGCCGCCGTCGCCGGCCGACATGGCGATGGTGACGTTGCGCAGCGCCGCGTCCTGCATGAGCTGCTCGTAAGCCCAGGAGAAAGGGCTGTCGCCGATGTAACGGACCTCGTCCGAGAAGGAAGAGGTCAACACCACCGGTTTGTTGACCTCGTCCCAGATCGCCTGCTGGGTTGCCGCGAAGGTGGTCGCGTCGTCCTTCAGCTTGCTGTAAAAAATCATGTCGCTGGTGGGCGCGGCGCCCGAGACGATCGAGACGTCCAGGGTCATCTCCGACTTCGTGTAGCCTTTGCCGTCCGCGTACTGGGTTCGGACCAGTTCGTCCTCGGTCAGCGGGGCGACGTTCAGGATGTCCGTCCGGTAGCCGTTCAGCTCCTTCAGCAGCAACTCGTAGGTCGCATCGTCGAGCTGCGGCTCCACGAGACCGATGTTCGGGGTCTCGACGGTCGTCAGCAGATTCTGGGCGTTCAGCGGATAGTTGTAATAGTCGGCGACGGCGGTCGGCGTTCCGGTGACGCCATATTTGTCCTGGCCGTAGTCGTAATTGGCCGTGCCCTGCTGCCCCTCATTGAGGACCACCCCGGTGCCGCCGACCTGTACCGGGACGGCGGCCACGTTCTGGTCCACCCAGAAACCGCCAACCTCCGTGGCGATGCTGTCGGGGAGCGTGAGCGAACCGGCCCAGACGGTCGCGATCTTCTTGTCGTTCGCGTCCTTCAGGACGTGGAGATCAGTACCGAAGATGTTCTCGAAGGCTTGGCTGTCGACCTTGATCCAGATCGTTCGCGATTCCGGCGTGGAAACGTAGCCATCCGTGTCCAGAACCACCGCGCCGCGACTGACCAGCTCGTTCTCGACCGTCGTATAGGTCGTCGCGTCGGCACCGTACTTGGTCCAGAGATCGGCTTCCTGGATGGCGGTCTGCCGGTCTCCCCAGCTTCCGTTGAGGACGGAAGAGGCGTCCTCGGCGCGGTTGAGCACCACGGCGACGATCAGCGACGCGTTCTGATCGTCATAGGAGTGGTCGGCCCTGAATGCCTCCTTGATCTGATCGAGGGTGCTGGACGCCGCAGTGCTGTCCGATACCAGGCCGTAGCTGGTGGCCTGCAGAAACGTTGAATTGTTGACCTGTGTAGCCATGGTGGAGACTCGCGGATCGGAAGCGGTTACTGGACTCTATTCGCAGCGAAACTGCACGATAAAGGGTAACTTATCGTACGATGCGAGTGAAGAGTCTCTTTGTGCCGGGGCAGCGTTTCGAGAGGCTGGCGCTCCTCCTTGCCGCTCCACGCCGGGCGGTCCGATCGCCAGCCGGATACTTGTCGTTGACCCCTCGCCGGGCGTTTAACTTCTGCAATGGGATAGGGAAATGCACCTGGGCGTTCTCCCGTGGGTGGTATCGAACGCTTGCGTGGCAGCCTGTAATCCCGAGTCGAAACCGACCTCCCAGGCCCCGGTCCACCCGCTGGTGTCGGCCGCGTCCCCCGCAGATTTCTGCGGCTGACATGAAGTGCGTCACCGAGCAGGCCAACGCTTGGGTCCAATGCGCGGCGGCAAAGAGCCGGGATCTGGACGAGGCCGCCCGGATGCGGGGACGATTGCAAAGGCCGAGCGCGGCAAGACCGACCCGTCGGATCACGTGCCGGTCTGGTGCGAGCTAGACATGGCGGCTCAGGTCAAACCGTCGTCTCGACCGAAGCGCCCCGCGTCACGGCTCGTCCCCGCCGATCAGACAGACGCGGGCAACGTCGGCCGACCACGCCTGAGGTCCTTGGTGTGAAGCCCGCCTGGTTCAATCTCGCCCGGTGGGCCCTAGCGCGTCAGCAGGGCAATCAACTCGACATGAGCGGACCAGAGGAACTGGTCGATGGGCATGAGTTTTTCCAGCCGGTAGCCGCCGTCCTGCAGGGTGCGGACGTCGCGCGCGAAGCTGCCAGGGTCGCAGGAGCCGTAGACGATGCGCTTGACCTTCGAGGCGGCAAGTTCGGCGCATTGCGCGGTCGCACCCGCGCGCGGCGGGTCGAGCACGACGGCGTCGAAGGCCTCGAGTTCCTTGGTGCTGAGCGGCCGGCGGAACAGATCGCGCAGTTGCACGGTCACGCGGTTGCCGCCCAGCTTGCGCGCCGTAGCGTCGACGGCGGCGACCGACGGGCGGTCGTACTCGAACAGGCTGAGACGGCCCGGCTTGCCGAGCGACAGCGCGCCGATGCCGGCGAACAGGTCGGCGAGATGCGCGGCCTCCCCCGCCCAGGCGTTGACGCCGGCCCGCATCACCAGCTCTGCGCGCTTGGTCGCCTGCAGGAACGCACCCGGCGGCGGCTCGATCGTGACGTCGCCCAGGACGAGTTGCGGCGTGCGGCGCACCAGCACCGGCTCGGCCGTCGCGCGATCGCCCCAGCTCACGCGGGCCATGTCGGCGCTTTCGGCCAGCGCGATCAGCGCCTCGCGAATCGGCAGGGTCAGGTCGAAGCGCCGGTGCGGGCGGATCAGCACGTCGAGGCCCGTGTCGGTCTCGTTGACCACGGCATCGGCCGAGGTGCCGTCGCGCAGGATGGCGGCCATCGCTGTGCGCAGGGACGCAAGGACCGCGTTGATCTTCGGCCTCGCTACGACGCAGGTGTCGATGTCGACGACGCTCTGGCTCGCCCGTTCGTGGTAGCCGGCCAGTACCCGCTTGCCCTCGCGCCGCAGCACGATGTCGGCGCGCCGGCGCTCGCCCGGCTCGCAGGTGACGGGCGCCTCGAAGCGCGGGGCCTTCACGCCGCGTTGCGTCAGCGCCTTGGCGATAAGCTCGCTCTTCCAGCCGGTGTAGATATCGCGCCGCCAGTGCTGGAGCGCGCAGCCTCCGCAGGTGCCGAAATGCGGGCATGGCGGCGTCTCGCGGTGACGCGACGGTCCCAGCACTTCGAGCAGGTCGCAGGCGATGCCGTCGCCGCGCTTGTCGAGCGGTTCGGCCTCGACCGTCTCGGCCGGCAGGCAGTAGGGTACGAAGTAGCGCTTGCCTTCGAGATCGGCGACGCCGTCGCCACGGGCGCCGACTTCCAGGATGTCGAGCGTGATACTCATGATGGGCTCATTGTGGGCTCTGGCGCCGGGCTCAGCCCAGCCAGCTCTTGGCCGGCCTCATCTCGCCGACCAGCAGGCCGACGACATTCTTGATCTGTGGATGCAGCACCTCTTCGCGCTGCCCCGCCGGCAGCACGCCGAGATGATCCAGCAGCGCCGCCATCGCGACCTCTGCCGCCCGCCCCGCGCCGTCCCACACCTTGAGCGCCACACCGAGGCCCAGCGTCGGCAGCATGCCGCAGAACACGCCCTCGGCGCCGGTCTTCACCTGGATCACGCCGGGCGCGGCCTCGTTGATGCGGGTGCAGAAGCGGCCCGTGCCCGCCACCATGAACGGCTCGGCGTTGATCGCCTTGCGGATGCGGACCGCGGCATCGGCACGCTTGCTCGACAGGCCCGACGGATCGGCCATCGAGGCCATCGCCTGTGCCAGGCTTTTCAGCGGCGTGGCGAGCGTGGGAATTCCGCAGCCATCGGTGCCGTGCGGAAAGGCATTGGCGTCGAGGCCGCATAGCGCGCTCATCGTCTCGCGCAGCCGGCGCTGCACCGGATGGTCGTACTGGATGTAGCCCTTGGTCGGCTCGCCATAGTGCACGGCCGTCGTCAGGAAGCCGCTATGCTTGCCCGAGCAGTTGTTGAACGCCGCCGTTGGCAGGGTGTTAGCCCGAACCAGTGCCTCGATGCTCGACTGCAGGCGCGGCGCATGGGTGCCGCATTCGAGATCGGCCTCGCTAAGGCCAACCTTCGTCAGCCAGGCGCGCACCGTCTCTACATGCCGTGTCTCGCCGCTGTGCGAGGCGCAGGACAGCGCCACATGCTCATCGCCCAGGCCGAAGCGTTCGACCGCGCCACTCTCGACGAAGGCCATCGCCTGGATCGGCTTGTTGGCCGAGCGCGGCAGGATCGTCGCCTCGATGTCGCCCCAGGACTCGACCACGGTGCCGTCGGCCTTGACGACCGCGGCGATGCCCTCGTGACGGCTTTCGACGACCGGTCCGCGCGTGACTTCGATGACGACAGGGCCCCGGCTCATCGCACGCGCTCCAGCTTGACGACGGTGATGTTGTCCTGATGCTCCGCGGCCGTCGCCAGCACCGCCGCGACGATGCGGTCCGCCGGCAGCGCCGCCTGCGCCAGGATCTGTTCGTTCTTCAGGCTGTGGACGCCGTCGCTGCACACCAGCAGGCGCGCGTCCGGCCCCAGCCGGCGGCGGCCCCGGTCGACCAGGGTGAGCGGCTCGCCCATCACCGCCTCGCGCAAGGTATGCCGGCCGGGATGATGCTCGGCGTCCTCGGCCGATAGCATGCCGCGGGCGACCAGCGCGTCGATCTGCGGCGCCATCGAATGATCGGCGTTCAGGCGTTCGATCCGGCCGGCCTCGACCAGGTAGAAGGGCGAATCGCCGACACTGATCCAGCGCACCTCGTCGCCGCGCAGATGAGCCGCGACCAAGGTGGCGCCCATGCCGGTGAGTTCGCCTCGGGCGAGAGCGCCCCGGCCGACTGCCTGGTTGGCGTCGTGCAGCCCGTCGTCCAGATCGCCGCCCTGCTCCACCGCATGGATAAAGGCGTCGACCGCGAGCTGGCTCGCGACCGCCCCGCCGGCATGTCCGCCCATCCCGTCGGCCACCACCGCGAGCAGGGAGCCGTCGCCCAACGTCACCAGACGCCAACTGTCTTCTTGATACGGGCGGGCGCCCTGATGTTGGTCGCCCTCGCCTCGCCAGCGTGTCGCCATAGCCAGTGCCAAATCCTGTGATGCCGCGAGTTAGTGCCAGACCGCCGGGAGCGTGCTGAGGCCGCGCAGGGTGAAGCTGCGGCGCCAGGCGGGCGTGTCCTTTTCGGGGAGCGTCAGGTTCGGCATGCGCTCGATCAGCGCCGCGAACACCAATTCGGCTTCGAGCCGCGCGAGTTGCGCGCCCAGGCAATGATGGATGCCGCCCCCGAACGACATCGGCCGGATATGCTCGCGGCCGACATCAAGCCGGTCAGGATCGGCATACTGCGCCGGATCGCGGTTAGCCGCGCCCAGCAGGGCGACGATGCTCTGCTCCGCGCCGATCGTCACGCCGCCCAGTTCGACTTCGGCATGGGTGACACGGCCGGTGATCTGAACCGACGAGTCGTAGCGCAGCAGTTCCTCGACCGCGTTGGGGATCAGCGACGGGTCGGCCTTGAGCCGCTCCCACTGATCGGGATTGCGATGCAGCGCCAGCAGGCCATTGCCGATCAGGTTGGTCGTCGTCTCGTGCCCGGCGCCGAACAGCAGGCCGATGTTTGCCTGCAGCTCCTCGGCCGAAAGCTTGTCGCCCGCCTCCTCTGCCCTCACCAGCTCGGTGGTGAGATCGTCGCGCGGCTCGCGGCGGCGCAGTTCGCACAGTTGGTTGAAATAGACGCCGGCCATCTGGGTGTTGCGGTTGGCCTGGTCGAGCTCCTCCCGTGTCATCGGAACCGGTTCGAGGATGCGGCCGTTGACGTTGCTCCCCGCCAGGAACGGGACGCGATGCTCTTCGGGAATGCCCAGCATGTCGCAGATCACGATGACCGGCAGGCGATGAGCCAGGTCGCGCATCACATCCATCTCGCCCTTGTCGGCGACCCGGTCGAGCTGTTCTGTGACCAACGCCTCGATGCGCGGCCGCATGTCGGCGACGCGGCGCGCCGTGAACGCCTTGGTGACCAGGCCGCGCAGGCGCGTGTGATCGGGCGGGTCCTGCACCAGCATTGTCTTCGCGAGACTCGCCACCGCCGGCTCGTCCATGCGGTCGGCGCCGTAGCGGCGCCGCATATTGCCTTCGAAGTCCTTGCCGAAGCGCCTGTCGCGGAGCGACAGCGCCACGTCCTCGTAGCGCGTGATCAGCCAGAAGCCCTGCGGCGTCTTCAGCACCGGGGCGGCCTCGCGCAGCCGGCGATAGAACGGATAGGGATCGGCGATGAAGGCCGGGTCGAGCGGATTGAACTCGAGGTCCTTCGCAGGGGCGGTCGGCTGGGCGATGGTGTCCATCCTTCTCCTCTACCACGAAGCCCCTTGCCGCGCGAACGAACGAGCCCCTAGCATCGCCCCATGTTTGCACTCACCCAGGGACTTCGCCGCGCCGTCCAGACCCGCCCCAACGGCCTCGCCACGTCCTTCGCCGGCCGCCGCCGGACCTGGCAGCAGAGCGCCGACCGGATCAGCCGGGTTGCCGGCGCACTTTCGGCACTGGGCGTGCGCCGCGGCGACCGGGTCGCAATCCTCGCCCTGAACTCCGACCGCTATCTCGAGCTTATGTACGCCCTGCCCTGGATGGGCGCGGTGATGGTGCCGGTCAACACGCGGCTGGCCGCGCCCGAGATCGAATACATCCTGAACGATGCCGGCGCCGTGGCGCTGTTCGTCGACACTGGCATGTCACATCATCTGAAGGCGCTCGACGGCCGGACACCGTCGGTGCGCGAGGTGATCTGGCTCGACGATCTGTCGAGTCCCGACGGCATCCTCCATTACGAGGACCTCACGAGCTATGAGGCGATGGAGGATGTGGGCGCGCACGACGACGATCTCGCCGGCCTGTTCTACACCGGCGGCACGACCGGCCGCTCCAAGGGCGTCATGCTCACCCACACCAACCTGGTGGTGAACGCGCTGAACGGCGTGGCCGGCATGGGCTTCGATTCCGATACCGCCTACCTCCATTCGGGGGCGATGTTCCATCTTGCCGACGGCGCCTCGACCTTTGGCGTCACCCTGTCCGGCGGACGCCACGCCTTCGTGCCGCGCTTCGAACCGGTCGAGGTTCTTCTGACCATTCAGACCGAGAAAGTGACGCACGCGCAGTTCGTGCCGACCATGATCAACATGCTGGTGAACCACGAGCGCTTCGACGAGTTCGACATCGGCACCCTCTCGTTCATCCTCTATGGCGCCTCGCCGATGCCGGAAGGCATCGTGCGCAAGGCCATCGAGCAAATGCCCCAGGTTCGCCTGATGCACGGCTACGGCATGACCGAGGCTTCGCCGATCGTCACCCTGCTCGACCCGCGCTACACGGTGCTCGACGGTCCCCATGCCGGGCGGCTGAGATCGTGCGGCCAGGCGGCGCTCGCCTGCGAGGTCAGGATCGTCGACGCCGACCGGCTGGAAGTGCCGCGCGGCACCGCCGGCGAACTCAGCGTCCGCGGCGCCAACGTCATGAAGGGCTACTGGAACAAGCCGGCCGAGACCGAGGCGGTGCTGGAGGACGGCTGGTACTATTCCGGCGACGGCGCCTATATGGACGAGGAAGGCTTCGTCTTCATCGTCGACCGGCTGAAGGACATGATCATCTCCGGCGGCGAGAACGTCTACTCGGCCGAGGTCGAGAATGCGATCTCGACCATGCCCGGTGTCGCCGAGGTGGCGGTGATCGGCGTGCCCGACGACCAATGGGGCGAACGTGTCCACGCGATCGTCGTCACCCGGCACGGCGCCTCGCTCACGGCCGACGACGTGATCGACTATTGCCGCAACCAGATCGCGGGTTACAAATGCCCGCGCAGCGTCGACGTCCGCGACATGCCCCTGCCGCTGTCCGGTGCCGGCAGGTGCTGAAGCGCGAGCTGCGCGAGCCGTACTGGAAGAACTTCACCGAGGCCGTGAACTGATGCCGACGATTCCCTACTTCGACTGGATCGCCCACCATGCGGGCCGGCGTCCCCGTCACCTCGCCATTCACGACCTGCACACGGGACGGAAACTCTCCTACGCCGATCTCGATACGCGCATCTCCCGGCTGACCGCGGCGCTGGCGGCACGCGGCATCGCCCAAGGTGACCGCATCGCCCTGCTGGCGCCCAACTGCGCCGAATATTTCGAGCTTCAGTTCGCCTGCGGCCGGCTGGGCGCCATCATGCTGCCGCTCAACTGGCGGCTCACGGTGCCCGAGCTCGAATATATCCTGAGCGATTCGGGCCCGAAGCTGCTGATCCACGACAAGGGCTTTGCCGAAGCGGCCGCCGCCCTCTCGAAGGACCTGCTGGAGATCGATCCTGAGCGGCCCGACAGCGCCTACGAGCGCGCGCTCGCCGAGGCCGGGCCGGCGCCAGCCTCCGTGGCCCTGACGCACGACGATATCGGCATGGTTATGTACACGTCGGGCACGACCGGGCACCCGAAGGGCGCGATCATCACCCACGGGATGGTGTTCTGGAACTGCGTGAACCTCGGCATTCCCGCGCTGATCACACCCGAGACCGTGCAGCTCGTGGTGCTGCCGCTGTTCCACACGGGGGGCCTCAACTGCTACGCCAATCCGGTGCTGCATGCTGGCGGCTCGATCGTGGTCATGCGCACCTTCGATCCCGGACAGGCGCTCGACTGCCTCTCCGATCCGTCGCTCGGCATCACCCACTTCTTCGCCGTGCCCGCGCCCTACCAGTTCATGATGCAACATCCGAAGTTCGAGACGGCCGATCTCTCGCGTCTGCGGATCGCCGGCGTCGGCGGCGCGCCCTGCGCTCTCGCGATCCTCGAAACCTGGACCGCCCGCGGCGTGCCGCTGGTCCAGGGCTGGGGCATGACCGAGACAAGCCCCGCCGGCACGATGCTCGATGCCGCCGATGCGATCCGCAAACTGGGCTCGGCCGGCAAGGCGATGATGCACACCGCAATCCGCGTGGTCGACGACGAGGGAAACGACGTGCCGGCGGGCGGCATCGGCGAGCTGCTGATCAAAGGCCCCAACATCACGCCGGGCTACTGGAACAATCCGGAGGCCACGGAGAGGAGCTTCAGCGACGGCTGGTTGCACACCGGCGATGCCGCGCGGCTCGACGAGGAGGGCTTCGTCTACATCGTGGATCGCTGGAAGGACATGTATATCTCGGGCGGCGAGAATGTGTATCCCGCCGAGGTCGAGAACGTGCTCTTCCAGATCCCTGCCATCGCCGACGCCGCGATTATCGGTGTGCCCAACGAGCGCTGGGGTGAGGTCGGCATGGCGATCGTCGTGCGCAAGCCCGAACAGGACCTCGCCGAGGGCGACGTGATCCGCCATTGCCTCGCCCGGCTCGCGAAGTTCAAGGTTCCGCAATCCGTCACCTTCGTCGACGCCCTGCCGCGCAACGCCACCGGCAAGGTCCTGAAGCGCGAACTGCGCGTCCAGTTCGTCGGCCAGAACGCGCCGGCGATCAGTTGAGCTGTCGTCCTGAGCAGCGCGAAGGACCTTGCGGAGCGATCAGCGGACTACGTTGCGGGCGCGAGATTCGCTGCGCTCAGGATGACATGAAGGTCAAACCAACGGCACGTAGTCGTACTCGCCCACGCCCTGCATGATCAGGAACGTGAGCGAAGCGTCGCCGCCGTTGGTCACGAGGTGCGGCCTTCCCGGCGCGGCGACGAAACTTTCGCCGGGCTTCAGGATCACCTCTTCCTTCGGCCCCTGAAGGAAGAGCCGCATCGTTCCCTCGACCACGTAGAACGTGTCGCTGATGTTGTTGTGGAAATGCCAGGGCACCTTCTGCGTGGGCGAGAGCTGCAACTCGGCGACCCGGAAGCCCGGCCGCTGCAGGTGGTAGGCGCGCCGCTCGACCTCGTAGAGGTGGCTGGCATCCTTTACCGCTTCGCGTGTCCTGAGTTGCGACATCGTCGATCCTCCTTGCTGGAGTGTCCGGTCCGGTTTTTTGTCTGTGCCGCGAACGCACCAAGCCTTAAGAACGGGCGCGATCGCGTCAAGAAGACAGTTCGAGGAACGAGGATTTTCCATGCTCACGATTTACGGCGTCTACCGGTCCCGCGCCTCGCGCAACATCTGGCTGGCCGAGGAACTGGGCCTTCCGTTCAAGCACGTCGCGGTCATCCAGCACTATCGCAGCGTGCCGGCCGGGATGCTGCATACGCAGTCGCCGGAGTTCCTGACGATAAATCCGAGCGGCCTGATCCCCTCGATCGACGATGACGGACTGGTGCTGCACGAATCGCTGGCTATAAACCTCTATCTCGCCCGCAAGCATGGCGGCCCGGTCGCCGGCGCGACTGTCGCCGAGGAGGGCCAGATCGCGATGTGGGCGTTGTGGGCCGCGACGGGCGTCGAACCGCACGCCATCAACGTGCTCTATCATCGCCTGGGTAATCCGAGCGGCGTGAAGGATCCGAAGATCGCCGATGCCGCGGTCGAGGCGCTCAAGGGCCCCTTTGCCGTGCTCGACAAGGCGCTGGAAAACAGCGGCTGGCTGGTCGGCGACCGCTTCACCGTGGCCGACCTCAACGCCGCAGAGATTGTGCGCTATGCGCAGCCCGCCCCGGAACTGTTCGAAGCCGCGCCGCGCGTGAAGGCCTGGCTCGCCGCCTGCCAGGCCCGTCCGGCCTTCAAGAAGATGTGGGCCGCGCGCGACGCCGAGCCGGCCTAGAGATCAGGCCTCGGGCGCCGCTTTGGTCAACGTCGCAAGACGCGCCGTGGCGCCCGCGACCGCTTCCGGCGAAAACCTGTCGGGATAGGTCAGCACCAGCTGCTCTCCCGTCATCTCGACCATGCCGTTGGCCACCAGCAGTTCGAAGGATTCGGGCGGTTCCTTGCTCTTCGCCCAGTCCTCCAGGCAGGCGACCACGCCCTTGCCCTTCAGCTTGAGGCGTGTGCGGCTCGCCCGGGTGGCGCGACCGTTCTTCTGCGTCAGCAACTGCTCATAGGCCGCCAGCGTGCTGTAGAAGGCGCGGTCGAGAGGGTCGGTCTGCGTGGCCCCTTCGAGCGAGCAGAGCTGGTCGAATGCCTGCCGCCAGATATCCTCGCGACCCATGCGCTTTGCGTTCTGCATGAGCGTGCGCAGATGCTCCGGATCCGTGTAGCTGGAGATCGGCTTGCTCATCGTCTGCTTCAGCGCGACGGGTGCCTTTTCGACGGGCACGTTCGTACGCTTCGTTGAACGCTTTGCCACGGGCAACTCCTGCACATTTGTCCGGCACTGGGTGTGCAAGAAATTCACCATACCACATTGTTCGCCGTGCAACCGGATTGTTCACAGCGCGAAAACCAGCCGCCAGACCGGCCCGGCGGGCGGGTGGCGGCCCTCAGGCCGCCAGCACCAGGCGATCGTTGGCGACCGCGAAGCCGAAATTCTCGTAGAAGCGCTTGGCCGGGCCCTCACCCACCACGGCTTCGACCTGCACCGCGCGGCGCTGGCGGGACCATTCGACGGCAGCGGCGAGGAGACGCCTTCCAATCCGACGGCCGCGCTGGTCGGCGCGTACGACAAGATTGTCGACCTCGATGACCTTGTGGGCGCCCACGCCTTCGAGCGGCACAAGCCGCGTCATCAGCACCGCGACCGCGAGCACTCCCATCTCGCTCTGTGCGACCAGCAGCGTCGTGCCGGGCGTCTCGAGCCAGGTCAGCACCTGCTCGCGCGCGGATTCGCCGTCGCCGAGAAGTTCGCTGAGTTCATCGAGATCGCGCGGGCCCGCCAGCCTCACACGGATGGCGAGCGGCAGGTGTTGCGGTTCAATTTCTGCTTCGATGATCGACATATCGTCCTCCGGTTGCGGGTTCCGCCGCGGCCCGGAGGCCAAGTCCTAGAACACGAAAGCCGCCGGGATGCGGCGGCTTCGTTGAGTCATGACCCTTCGCGCCGCCTATGTCAGGGGCGTAAAATACCAAGCGTTGTGGGACAGGGTTTTCAACATGTGCATTTTATAAGCTCCGGCTCGTGAGCCTGTCAACGCGTTGCTGAGTCGTCGCGCCTATTCCGCCGCGACGGCCATCGCCTGCTTGAGGCCGGGCATGGTGAAACCGAGCTTGTCGAGCTTCTCGATCATGTCGCGGCCGGTCTTCTCGTCGATTTCGACGAGCGGCGGACGGACCGGGTTCCAGTGCGGGTCGCTGCCGTAATGCGCGATCACGTACTTCAGCGCCGGGATCATCACATAGCCCTGCATGACGCCGCGGACCTCGTTGATCCAGGCCTGCAGCTTGTCGCCTTCCGGCGTGCCGTAGGCCTTGATCGTCTCGGCGATCTTGCCCGGGTTGATGTTCGCCGTGGCGCTGATGCAGCCGACGCCTCCCGCCTTCAAGTTCTCCAGGATCGGCTTCTCGTTGCCGGAGAAGACGTCGAAACCGTCCTTGGCGAAGGCGTCGATCATGCTCTTGGTATGAGGCCAGTCGTCCGACGAATCCTTCATGCCGACGATCTGCTTCGGATAGGCCTTCATCAGCCGCTCGACCAGCTTGTGCGTGATCGGCACGCCCGAGACCCCGGGGATATGATAGAGATAGACGCGCAGGCGGTCGTCACCGACCCGCTGCACGACTTCCGAGTAGAAGCGGAACAGCCCCTCTTCCGGCACACCCTTGTAGTAGAACGGCGGCAGCATCAGCACGCCGCCGACGCCGAGCTTCACCGCATGCGCACTCACTTCGGCCGCCTCGGTGATCGAGCAGGCGCCGGTGCCGGGCATCATGCGAACGGTCGGCACGCCCGCCGCGACGACGGCTTCGAGCAGGCTCATCCGCTCTTTCGCCGACAGGGAGTTGGCTTCCGAGTTGGTGCCGAAGACCGCGAGGCCGCAATCCTGGCTGATCAGCCACTTGCAGTGGGCGATGAAGCGGCCGACATCCGGCGACAGGTCGCGCTTGAAGGGCGTGACGACGGGCGAAAGAACGCCTTTGATCCGTGCTGCGGCCATGATCTTATTTCTCCCGGGAATGGCGCGCCTTTCTGCAACGAAGCGCCGGAGACGTCCAGTGTCAGCATCACTCAGCGAAATCCTGCCCGAGGACGGCACGGCCGGAACCCTGGTCGGTCGCGTCTGGCGCGCGGGAAATCCGGCGGGGCCTTCGGTCGTCGCAATCCGGGGCGACGGGGTCTTCGATCTCTCAGCGACCGTCCCCACGATGGCCGATCTCTGCAACGCGCCCGATCCGACGGCGCTTGCCCGCTATTCGCCTGGCGAGCGCATCGGCACCCTGCAGGAACTGGTGGGCGACCTGCTCGCCCCGGTCGACCTGCAGGCGCTCAAGGCGGCCGGCGTCACCTTCGCGGTCAGTCTGCTCGAGCGCCTGATCGAGGAACATGCCAAGGGCGATCCCGCGCGCGCCGAGCAGGTGCGCGGCGAGTTGAACGCGATCATCGGCGCCGATGTTAGCGCCATCAAGCCCGGCTCGCCCGAGGCCGAGGCGCTGAAGAAGACGCTGATGGCGCGCGGCGCCTGGTCGCCCTACCTCGAAGTGGGCATCGGCCCCTATGCCGAGATCTTCACCAAGGCGCCGCCCATGGCCGCGGTGGGCTACGGTGCCGAGATCGGCATCCGGCCGGATTCCGACTGGAACAATCCCGAGCCCGAGGTGACGCTGATCGTCAGCGCCAAAGGCCGGATCGTCGGCGCGACCCTGGGCAACGACGTGAACCTGCGCGACATCGAGGGGCGCAGCGCGCTCCTGCTGGGCATCGCCAAGGACAACAACGCCTCCTGCGCGCTCGGTCCCTTCATCCGCCTGTTCGACGACACCTTCTCGCTGGACGACGTGCGCCAGGCCAAGGTCGATCTCGAAGTGACGGGCCCCGACCAGTTTCGCCTGCGCGGATCGAGCGACCTCTCGAAGATCAGCCGCGATCCCACCGATCTCGTGGCCCAGGCGATGAGCGCGCATCAATATCCCGACGGCATGGCGCTGATGACCGGCACGCTGTTCGCGCCCACCGAGCCGCGCAAGCCGGGCGGCACCGGCTTCACGCACATGGTGGGCGACCTGGTCTCGATCCGCTCGCCCAAGCTCGGCACGCTGACCAACAGGGTGGCCCATTGCGACAAGATCGCGCCCTGGACCTTCGGTACGGGAGCTTTGATGCGAAACCTCGCGGCACGAGGGTTGCTGCGGTAATAACCGTGACCGAAATGAAAACCTCATCCTGAGGGGGCCCGCAAGGCCGTCTCGAAGGATGGGCAACAGACAGCGCCTGCGTATCCCATCCTTCGAGACGGTCGTTTCGCGACCTCCCCAGGATGAGGTTCTTGGGCCGCGAGCCAAGGAAGACCATGACCGACCTCACTCGCCTGCCTGCGTCCGACCTGCGTGAGCAGATCGCCGCTAGAAAGATCTCGCCCGTCGAACTCACCGATGCCGTACTGGCGCGGGCCGAGCGGCTGCAGCCGGTGCTGAACTGCTTCGTCACCCTGGTGCCGGATCAGGCCCGCGCTGCGGCCAAGGCGGCGGAAGACGCCGTGATGCGCGGCGAGCCGCTCGGGCTGCTGCACGGCATCCCGTTCGCCGCCAAGGATCTCGTGAACACGGCGGGCGTGCGCACCACCTTCGGGTCCCTGCTCTACGAGAACAATGTGCCGAAGGAAGATGCGGTCTGCGCGGCGCGCGTGAAGGGCGCGGGCGGCATCCTGTTCGGCAAGACGACGACGCCGGAGTTCGGCCACAAGTCGCTGACCGACGGGCCGCTGTTTGGCCGCACGCGCAATGCCTGGAGTGCGGCACACACGTCCGGCGGCTCGAGCGGCGGCGCGGCGGTCGCCGTTGCGGCGGGCATCGGGCCGATCGGCATCGCCACCGACGGCGGCGGCTCGACCCGCATTCCCGCGGCGATCAACGGCATGGTCGGGCTGAAGCAGAGCAACGGCGTGATCCCGCACAGCCAGGTGGCCGACGCGTTCGGCAACTACACCTATGTGACACCGATGACGCGCACCGTGATGGACACCGCCCTGATGCTGCAGGCGATGGCCGGGCCGCATCCGTCGGACCCTTGGTCGATCGGCATCGAGGCGCCGGACTATCTGGCGGCGGCCCGCGCCGAAGGCGATCTCAAGGGCAAGCGCATCCTCTACAGCGCCACGCTCGGCAACACGCTGGTGGCGAAGGACGTGCGCGCCGCCTTCGAGCAGTCGCTGGCGCGGCTGCGCGAGCTGGGGGCCGAACTGGTCGAACTCACCGAGGAGCTGCCCGATCTCAGCTCGGCGTGGAAGGTGATCAACCACACGACCTGGAAGGCGCGCTTCGACGAGATGATCCGGCGCGACGGCAACCGCATGACGCCCTCGCTGGTGCGTCAGGTGGCCGAGGCGGCAGACTGGTCGGGCGCCGACTATCAGCGTGCCATGTTCCAGCGCAGCGATCTCTTCCGCATGGTCCAGGGTTGGTTCGAGACCGCCGACTTTCTCGTGACGCCGACCGTGTCGCGCACCGCGCTGCCGATCGACCAGGACCTGTTCGATCCGATCACGATCGACGGGGTCGAGGCCGGCGAGCTGCGGCGCAACTGGTTCCCCTACACGATGCCGTTCAACATCACCGGCCACCCTGCCCTCTCCATCTGCAACGGCTACGACTCTGAAGGCCTGCCGACCAGCCTGCAGATCGTCGGCCGCTTCCGCGACGAGGCTTCGGTGCTGCGCATGGCGGCACTGTACGAAGCAAGCGAGAACTGGCTCGACCGATGGCCCGACCTTTGAGACCGCAGACGGCACCGCGAAGGGCGCCGCCCAAAAGGCCGTCGCCGCTGACGGCCGAGCAGATCCAGGCCCGCGTGCTGCATCGCGACGGGCTGATCCTGGTGATCGACAAGCCGGCCGGCCTCGCCGTCCATGCCGGGCCGAGCGGCGCGCCCAACCTCGAAGAGTGCTTCGACGATCTGCGTTACGGCCTGCCGCGCCCACCGGCGCTGGCCCACCGGCTCGATGCCGACACGGCGGGCGTGCTGGTGCTGGGCCGCCATCCCAAAGCGCTGGCCAAACTGGGGCGCCTGTTCTCCGGCCGCGACACCGAGAAGACCTACTGGGCGGTGGTCGAAGGCTCGCCGCCGGCCGACGAAGGCGTGTTCGACATGCCGCTGCTCAAGCTCAACACGCGCACCGGCTGGTCGGTGAAGGTTTCCGACAAGGGCCAGCCTTCGGTGACACGCTACAAGGTGCTCGGGCGCGCTCCCGGCATGACCTGGCTGGAGCTGAAGCCCGAGACCGGCCGCACCCACCAGATCCGCGTCCACTGCGCCGCCGCAGGTTGCCCGGTCATCGCCGACCGGCTCTACGGCCGCGCCGTGCCCGACAGCCAACTCCATCTGCAGTCGCATGGCATCGTGCTGCCGCTGTCGAAGAGCAAGCCGCCGATCTCCGTCACCGCGCCGCCACCCGCCCATATGCTGGCCGCGCTGACGGCCTGCGGCTTCAGTCCCGAGCCGTCAC
The DNA here is from genome assembly GCF_965279625.1 of Reyranella sp. Classification (GTDB taxonomy): domain Bacteria; phylum Pseudomonadota; class Alphaproteobacteria; order Reyranellales; family Reyranellaceae; genus Reyranella. The sequence continues at coordinate 321,008 of NZ_OZ257251.1, read as the reverse complement.
CCACACTCTGAGCTTGTCGCCGGCTTCGAAGCCCGACTTCACGGCGGCCTGCAGCTCGCGGCCGGATTCGTAGCCGACCAGCGGCAGGCGCGGAAAGGTCTGCGCCGCCAGCAAGGTGAGCGAACGCCAGACCGCCGGCGCATCGGCGGCCTCGGCGACGACGTTGGAAACGCCGACCACCTCCTCGGCGCGGTACAGCATGAAGCCGGCCACGACCTTGAAGCCGCGGCGTCCCTTGAACATGGCGAAGTCCGGATCGTCGACCGGCAATCCTTCGCCGCCCTTGTCCTCGCGCTGCCAGACGATGTCGGTCGAGGGACCTTCGGCGGGCATGACGCTGCGGATCCACTTCGCGTCGAACAGCAGCTCGAAGCCGCGGCGCGACAGGTCGAGCGTGTGGAAACTGTCCTTTACCGACCACCGGCCGGGCAGATTCGATGTCTGCAGGATCTCGATCGTGGTCCGCTGCTCTTCCAGCGCCGTCTCCCCGACCGCCAGGGTGACGGCGTTGGGATAGAAGCGCGGCACGACCGCGGCGTTGACCCACATGTGCGGCAGCATGCGCCCGGGATGGCCATGCGCCCGGCAGACCGCATCGCACCAGCGCGCGTTGTTGAGAGCCGCCGCAACGGTCCAATCCTTCATGCGCGCACTTCCACACGCTGGAACACGACATAGGCGGCGGCGAAGACCACGATCATGGCGGCGATGAGACCGGTGATTTGCGGCCAGATCAAGAGCAGGCTCTGGTCGAACGGCAGCGGGGCTCCCATGATCGCGCCGCGCATCTGGGCCGGCAGCATCGGGCCCAGGGTCCGTGTCTCCGGGCTCAGGAGACCGAGCACCGCCTCGCTGAACAAAGTGCCGGGCGACAGGCGCATCAGGGCCATGGCGATATCCTGCACGGCGGCATAGTCCTCCAGACTGCGGATCTCGCTGGGCGCCACCCCGGACAGGATCGCCGAGGCGAGTTGCGGCCACAACAGGAAGAAGAACAGCCAGAGCCCCAGCGCGCATAGCGCCGAGGTCGCGGTCGAGCGGAACAGCACCGAGAACAGCATCGAGATCGCGAGCCAGACTCCGCCATAAGCGATCGCCACGACCAGGAACCCGAGGCCGCGCACCACCTCGACACCGCGCGGCGGCACGCCGAGCAGCAGCAGCCCGGCGCCGAACACCATCAGCCACAAGGCCACGAGCACCACCGCAAAGGTCGCGAGGCCTGCCAGGAACTTTCCGAGCAGCAGCGCGTCGCGATAGATCGGCTGCGACAGGACACGGCTCAAGGTGCGCCGGTTGAACTCGCTGTTCACCGAATCGAAGCCCAGCCCGATCGCCAGCAGCGGGATGATGAAGTTCAGCGCCGCTGCGAAGGAAATGCCGACCTGTTCCGGCTCCAGGGTGAAGATGCGCAGGAACAGGAACGAATTCGGGTCGACCACGGTGCGCAGGGTCTGCAGTGACGAGGCCACCGGGAAGGCGCCGAAGGCGATCACGAACAGCGTCAGCACCATCATGCGGACGCTGCTCAGGTGATCGGCCAGCTCCTTCATGAAGACCGGGCCGATCCCGATGAACGGCGAGCCCTGACGGCGCCCGGCGAATGACGCTCTCGATCCCATCCGGCCCTCAAACACACGACCTCATCCTGAGGAGGCGCGAAGCGCCGTCTCGAAGGATGGGCAACAAGCGTGGTGCTCGTGCCCATGCTTCGAGACGGCTGCTGCGCAGCCTCCTTGTATCAAGGGACGGCCGCGCCGGCGTAGAGTTGCGGGTGCGGTCTCGGTGGAGAGCCCGGAGGCTCCTGGGGCCTACAAGCCCGTTGCTGAGCGTGGTGCCTCCACCGTTGATTTTGTGATCCCGAACGGTCGCCTGGGCCGAACCGCGAGCCCGCATGCGCAAGGATGGGAGCCAAGATCCATGTTCGTAGGTATCGATGTGGCGAAAGATCACCTGGATGTTCATGTTCGCCCTGCCGGCGAAGCCTTCACCGTTGCCCGCGACGGAGAAGGCATCGAGGACTTGGTTGGGCGGTTGAGTAAAATGGCGCCCGCTCTGATCGTGCTCGAAGCAACCGGTGGCTTCGAGACGATCGTGGCGGCAGGTCTGGGCGCGGCGGGCCTGCCCGTGGCAGTCGTCAATCCTCGGCAGATCAGGGACTTCGCCCGGGCCACCGCACGGCTGGCCAAGACCGATACCCTCGATGCTGCTGTCATCGCTCACTTCGCCGAGGCGGTGAACCCACCGGCGCGGCCGCTCGCCGACGAGCAGTCCAGGTTGTTGGGCGAACTGATGGCGCGCCGCCGTCAGCTCATCGAGATGATCGGGGCCGAGAGCAACCGCCGGCGCATGCTCACCGTCCGACGCACCCTCAAGAGCGTCGATCGAGTGCTTGCGACCTTGAAGGCCCAGCTCGAACAGATCGATGACGACATCGATACCGCCGTCCGGGGAACACCGGCCTGGCGCGAGGCCGAGGATCTTCTGATCAGCGTTCCCGGCATCGGGCCCAGGATCGCTCGCACCCTGATCGCCGAACTGCCTGAACTGGGCCGTCTCGGCCGACGAGAGATCGCTTCGTTGACCGGCGTCGCCCCGTTCAATCGCGACAGCGGCACCTTGCGTGGCCGCCGTACCATCGCGGGAGGACGACCCGCCGTACGGGCTGCCCTCTACATGAGCATCCTCGTCTCCATCCGCCGCAAGCTGCCCTTGGCGCTGACCTATCATCGCCTGCGCGCCGCCGGAAAGCCGGCCAAGGTCGCCATCGTCGCTTGCATGCGCAAGCTCGTGACCATCCTCAACGCCATCCTCAGGGACAGAAAGCCATGGGCAAACGCTTGACCGCCACGACGGTCGCTCAGCATGAGGTTGGGGGTGTGATTCCATTCTGCCCGGAAGGACGCTAGGCGGCACGACGCGCCTCCTCGAAGTAGCGCGTATAGACCTCTTCGAGGCTGGGCTGCAGGTCGGCGAGCCGCGTGAGCGCACCGCCCGACGTGACGATCCGATGGGCCACGGCCGCGCGCACGTCGCGGTCGGCCACCACCCTCCACACGCCCTCGCCTTCTGGCATGACGCTCTGCACGCCCTCGATGCCGCGCAAGGTGGCGGCGATGTCCAGGCCTGCGGCCTCGACCAGGATCGCATGTCCCGCCCCCAGTACCTGGTTGGCCAGCTCGACCACCGTGCCCATCAGCGCAATCCGTCCCTTGTTGAACAGGGCCACCCGGTCACAGACGCTCTGCACGCGATCGAGCAGGTGCGAGGAGAGCAGCACTGCGACGCCGGCGCGCTTCAGGCCGCGGATCATCTCCAGCAGCTCGAAGGTCGCGTGCGGATCGAGGCCGGAGGTCGGCTCGTCGAGGATCGCGACCTCGGCCCGCTTCATCACGATCTCGGCGATGCCCAGCCGCTGGCGCATGCCACGGGAGAAGGTCGAGACCCGCTTGTCGAGCACGTCGGCCAGCTTCACGCTTTCCATGGCGTCGGCGATGCGCGTCTCGGCCTCGCGCCGGGGGAGGCCGAGCAGGCGCGCCGTGTAGCGCAGGTTCTCGCGCGCCGTCAGGTGATCGTAGAAGCCCACGGCATCGGGCAGATAGCCGACGCGGCGCTTGACCTCGAGCGGCTGGCGCACCGGATCGAAGCCCAGCACGTCGACCGAGCCGCCGCTCGTCTCGGTGAGGCCCAGCATCATCAGGATGGTCGTGGTCTTGCCCGCCCCGTTCGGTCCAAGCAGGCCGAAGATCTCGCCGCGCCGGATGCTGAAGTCGATCGCATCGACGGCGCGATGGCTGCCGTAGACCTTGGTCAGCCCGCGCGCCTCGATGACCGTGTCGGCCATCGGTCTAGCGGCGGCCGAAACGCGCGACCGCGCCCAGCAACACCAGCAGCGCCACCGCGATGACGCCGATGCCCACGATGCCCCACAGGGTCGAGGTGGTCACGGAGATGCGGAAGTCGGCGGCGGATTGCTCGCCGCGCGCGGCGGCGCGGAACGAGGCCATGTAGTCGCCCGCGACCGCCTTGTCGGCCGGCGTCACCATAACCTGGACTTCCTTCCGGTCATTGGGCGCGATGGCAGCGATCGACTTCGGGTCGAACTCGATCTTCCAGTTGGCCGGCACGGTGCCCGACAGTTCGACCTCGTCGAGCGGCGCGGTGCCCTCGTTCGTCAGGACCAGCGTGTAGGTCGAGGTCTTGCCGATCTCGGCCTCGCCGCTCAGCCGGCCGTCCTTGGTCGAGAGGGCGAGCTTGCCCTGCCCGCTCACCTGCAAAGCGACCCTCATTTCGGCCGTCCCGCCCTCGGCCGCGACCCTGACCAGCACGGGATAGTCGCCGGCCTTCACGTCGCGCGGCGGCGTGACCTTGAGCTTGATGTCCTTGGTCTGGCCGGCCTCGATGGGGATCGAGCTGATCTCGTTCGAGCCGAAACCTTCGGCGAAGCTGCTCTGGAAATTGGCCGGCCCCTGCGCCGCCAGCGCCACGGTCAGATCCTTGCCGGAATCGTTGCCGACGGTCAGCGTGTACTCGAATGTCGAGCGCGGGGTGCCTCGCAGCGACGGCAGGCGCGCCTTCAGGCTGAGCTTGGCCGGCGCCTCGGTCCCGACGCTCAGCGTGAGCGGCAGGCTGGCCTGCTGCATCGGCCCTTTGGCGGTCAGGGTGACGGTCTGCGCGCCGATCGGCGCGTCCTTCGGAACTTCGACGCGGAGCTGGACGGTGACGTCCTGGTTGATGCCCACCATCACCGCACCGACCGGCTGGCCGCCGCCCAGCAGGTCGATCTTCCAGCCGGCGGGAACGCCGCTCAGCGCGAGGGCCAGAGGCTCGGGCATCTGGCCCGCATTGTTGACCTTCACGCGGATGGTCGTGACCTCCCCCGCCCGCACGGTCTGGGACGGATAGTCGGTCAGCAGGAACAGCCCCTTCACCCCCGGCGGATCGGCCTGGGCATACGCTCCCACGCTTGGCAGAAGGAGCAGGAACAACAGAGCCAGCAGCGTGCGCATCGTGGTGTTCCTGCCCTTGCGATCAGGCCGCGGCGCTAGGCCGGGCCTTCATGCGTTCCATCCAGGCCACGATGTTCTTGTTCGCCGGATCGAGCGGCTGGCCGACCTTGGCCAGGAACTCGAGGAAGGTGAACAGCAGGATGTCGGCCATGGTGAGCTTGTTCCCGGTGACGAAGGGCTTGGAGCCCATCTGCTCGTCGAGCCAGACCAACTTCTTCCGCGCCGATTCCTTGAGACCGTCGGCGGCCTCGGGAATGCAGTGCACCCGGTCCTGGAAGATCTTCAGCCCCTGCGAGAAGCGGAAGCCGTTGGCCGCCGGCTCGAGGATGTTGAGGTCGATGCGGCGCACCCACATGCGGGTGTTGGCGCGCTCCTCCGGCGTGTCGCCGATCAGCGACGGCGTGTCCTTCTTGATCTCGTCGATGTACTCGCAGATCGCGGTGATCTCGGCCAGCACGGTGCCGTCGTCGAGTTCGAGCGCGGGACACTGTCCGGACGGATTTAGCTTGAGAAAGGGCTCGCGCCGGTTCTCGCCGCCGCGCAGGTCGACCTCGACCTTGGGCACGTCGAAACCCTTCTCGGCCATGAACATGCGAACCATATGCGGGTTGGGGCCGACCGAATTATAGAATTTCACTTTGCTTTTCCTCCCTCGAAGGCCTGAAGCGCTATCAAAGTCAGCGCCACGGCTCCACGAGAATCTTGGTGTGGTTCTCGGGATTGCCGAGTTCCGCGAACGCCGCCTTCACGCCGTCGAGCCCGACCTTGCCGGTGATCAGCGCGTCTGCATTCACCTGGCCGTCCGCCAGCAGGCGAAGGCAGCGCGCGAACTCCTCGGGCGTATAGCCCAGCACGAACTGGAGCGAGAGCTCCTTCAGGATGCCGAACAGCGGCTCGATGCGGTCGGGCTCCATGCAGACGCCGGCGACGACGACGCGCGCGTCGCGCGGGGCCGCCTCGAAGACCTGCTGCAACAGGCCCGGCACGCCGACGCATTCGAAGATCACCGCGCGCCGGCCCGGCGGCAGTTTCGCATAGGCCGACTCGACCCTGGGATCGATCACGATGTCGGCGCCCATCTTCGCCGCCAGCTCACGCCGCTTGGGCGAGAAATCGGCGGCGATGATCGGATGGATGCCCCTCAGCCGCAGCCCGACGATCGCGGCGAGCCCGACCGGGCCGCAGCCCACGACCAGCGGCGCGTCGTTGTCCTGCAGCGCCGCCTTCTCGACGGCGTGGATGCCGACCGCGAGCGGTTCGGTGAGGGCGGCGTGCTCGGCCGACAGGCCATTCGGCACTTCGAGCAGCAGAGGGGCCGCCAGCACCATCCGCTCGCCATAGCCGCCCGGAAACTCGTTCGAGTAGCCGACCGTGCGATGGCCGTCGGCCTGCGGGATCACCGGCATCGAACAGACGAGCGTGCCGGGCTTCAGCTTGCGCTCCGTGCCGGGACCGTAATCCAGCACCTCGCCGCAGAATTCATGGCCGAACACGACGTCGCGCGACAGGTCGAGCGGCTGGCGGCCGGGAATGCGCTTCGACATCTCGACCATGTGCGGCGCGTGCTTGGCATAGTGCAGGTCCGAGCCGCAGATGCCGCAGCACAACGTCCTGACCAGCACCTGCCCGGCCGCCGGCACGGGCTCCGGCACCTCGGCCACGACCATGTCGCCGCCACGCAGAACCGCCGCCTTCATTTGATGAACTCCCGCGTCGTCGCCACGAAATCGTCGAGCCGGTCATGCTGGACCCAGTGGCCTGCACGTTCGAACTCAACCACCTTGGCGGTCTTGAAGTGCTTGATGCGGCCGTCCTTCTCCGGATTGGAGGCCCAGCTTTCCTTGCCGTAGACGAGCAGGGTCGGACAGGTGATGCGCGACCACAGTTCCTCGATCGCTTCGTAACTCATGTCATACGGCTGGTTGACGCGCACATAATTGTCGAACTTCCAGCTGTAGGTGCCATCCTCGTTCTGGTTGACGCCCTGCTCCGTCAGATGACGCGCCTGCGCGGCGGAGAGATGCTTGTTCTCGTCCTGCATGCGCTTGAAGGCATCCTCGATGGTCGGGTACTTGCGCGGCGCGCGGGCCGACAGCTTGCGCTGCTCGTCGATCCAGTCTGTCATGCGCACGCTCATCGACTTGTGGCCGCGCTCCTCGATCACCTTGGGCGACGGTCCCAGCCCTTCGATCGCCACCAGCTTGCGCACCTTGTCCGGATGAATACCGGTGTAGCGCAGGCAGATGTTGCCCCCGAGCGAATGCGCCACGATCGTCACCGGCGCCAGGTTCTGCTGATGGATCAGCTGCGCCAGATCGTAGATGTAGGCCGCCATCGAGTAATTGCCGTCCGGCGACCACTGGCTGTCGCCATGCCCGCGCAGGTCCGGGCAGATGACGTGCCAGTCCTTGCGCAGAGCCTGTGCAACCCAGTCCCAGTTCCGGCAATGGTCGCGCCCGCCATGGACCAGCAGGAGCGGCGGCGCTTCGGGATTGCCCCAGTCGACATAGTGCAAACGCAGACGCTGGGAAAAGAAGACGCGGGAAGTGGGCCCCGGCATGCCGTTCAGAGAGGGGTTCATGGTCTCAATTTACCGGCTACGGTCGCACCGGCACAATGGAGGACAATGACGCTCCCGTGCGCCGCCTTTGCTCGGTCTGGCCCCTAAAATGGCCGGAGCCAGTTAATTCCTGCGCTGCCGTCCGCAAAGTCGCTCCAGATTTCGATCTTTTGAGTTGCGTGAGAGGAAACGTAGCGTTGCTGATCACTGCTGACGAATTCATTAACCAGATAATGAGCCAAGTTGGCTCCATAGCAGACGATGTCAGTCTGCATTATCGAGAATATAGGATTGCCTGAGCGGTACGGCTCCGCCGCCAAGAAACGATGTCCAAAGAGCGGCAAGAGTTTCGGCCATGTAGCGAAGTCTCTCTTGGCTACTCGAATTGCTGCATGCAGCGTCGCTGGCCGCGCCTCCCAACGCTCCAGCCACAGGCCGTTGCCGACATCGAATTCGACTCCCTTCTGAATCCATTCAATCGCCTTGTCATAGTCCTGCTTTCTGAAGTTTGCCCAAGGAAACAAAACCGCTCCGGGATCCAGAACGTTCTCCAGGAGATATGCGAAGTCTAGTGGCAGTCGGAAACCGAGTTGACCTTCGATAGCCGCAATTTCCGTGGGCGACAGGCCACCTTCGCCGTAGATGACCGGTTCCCGATTCCCGACAACTTGCTTCTCGTTCAATAGCCTGAAGAGTTCTGGTCCAAGCTTGAGCATATCCGTCGACCTGCTGCCGAAAACCGGCCAGCTACATCCTAGCCGCATCCAGAAAGCTTCGAGACCCATAAATCAGGCCTTCCACGAGTCTCCAGATTACGCCAATCTTTTGTGCATGATGAGCCCCGAGCAGAACGAGCTGATGACCCGCGTCGGTCCGGGCACGCGATGCGGCGCCCTGATGCGCCATTACTGGCATCCCGTGGCACTCGCCGACGAACTGCCCGCCGAACGGCCGGCCAAGCCGGTGCGCGTGCTGGGCCAGGATTTCGTGCTGTTCCGCGACGAGCGCGGCCGGCACGGTCTGCTGGACCGCGACTGTGCGCATCGCGGCGCCGACCTCGCCTTCGGCCGGCTGGAAGATGGCGGCCTGCGCTGCCTGTTCCATGGCTGGCTGTTCGATGTAGACGGCAAGTGCCTGGAGACGCCCGCCGAGCCGGAAGGCAGCGTGCTGTGCCAGAGGGTGCGCCAGCGCAGCTATCCGGTCGTCGTGAAGAACGGCATCATCTTCGCCTATCTGGGTGACGGCGAAGCCCCCGCCTTCCCGGACTTCGACTGCTTCCTCGCGCCCGGCACGCACGCCTTCGCCTTCAAGGGGCTGATCGAGTGCAACTGGCTGCAGGCGCTGGAGGTCGGGATCGATCCCGCCCACGCCTCCTACCTGCACCGCTTCTACGAGGACGAGGACACCGGTGCGGCCTACGGCAAGCAGTTCCGCTCGGCCTCCTCCGACTCAGACATCCCGATGACGCGGCTGCTGCGCGAGTTCCCGCGGCCCAAGCTCGACGTCGAAGCCACCGACTACGGCCTGCGCCTGTTTGCGCTGCGCAAGCTCAACGAGCAGCACACGCATGTACGGGTGACCAACCTCGTCTTCCCCTACGCCTTCGTGATCCCGATGAGCGCGGAGATGACGATCACGCAGTGGCACGTGCCGATCGACGATACGAGCTGCTACTGGTACGCGATCTTTACCAGCTTCGGGAAACCGGTCGACCATGCCGCGATGCGCGAGCAGCGGCTGAAGCTCTACCAGCTTCCCGACTACCGGCCGCTGATCGGCCGTCACAACGATTACGGCTACAGCGTCGCCGAACAGAAGAACCAGACCTTCACCGGCATGGGCTTCGACATCAACGTGCACGACCAATGGGCGGTCGAGAGCCAGGGCCGCATCCAGGACCGCACGCGCGAGCATCTCGGCACGACCGACAAGGCGATCGTCGCCTACCGCCGCATGCTGCTGTCGGCCATTGGACAAGTCGGCAACGGCGAACGGCCCATCATGTGGCTCGACCCGCAGCGCGCCGCCGCGATCCGCGGTCCCGTGGCGATCGACGGCATGGGGCCGACCGAAGGCTGGGAAGCCTACTGGAAGGATGTCGACGTGCGCCGCCGCCGCGCCTCGAGCTGGGCGGCCGACACCGTCCCGCCACTGGTCGCGTGAGCCGATGAGCCTGGTCGAACGCGCGGGCCTCTGGACCGAGGACCGCAAGGCCGCGACTCGCGAGGCCGAGCGGCGCATGAAGGCCGGCGACATGTCGGTCGTGCGCCTGGCCTTCGCCGACCAGCACGGCATCCTGCGCGGCAAGACGCTGATGGCCTCGGAGGTCGATGCGGCGCTGAAGAACGGCGTCGGCTTCACCACCACCATGCTGCTGAAGGACACGTCGCACCGCACGGTCTTCCCGGTCTGGCAGCCGGGCGGCGGCTTCGGGATGAAGGAGCTGGAAGGCGCGGCCGACGTGGTCATGCTGCCCGATCCGACCACCTTCCGTGCGCTCCCCTGGGCGCCGCATTCCGGCTGGATGCTGTGCGACATCTACTTCGCCGACGGCCGGCCGATGCCGCTCTGCACGCGCCAGGTCCTGCGCAGGACCCTCGGGGCGCTGGCTGGGCGCGGCTACGATTTCGTCGCCGGCCTCGAGGTCGAGTTCCATCTATTCAAGCTGGAGAAAGCCAGGCTCGGTGTCGGCGATGCCGGCCAGCCGGGCGAACCGCCCGAGGTGTCGCTGCTCAATCAGGGATATCAGTACCTGACCGAACAGCGCTACGACGAGATGGACCCGATCCTGGAGATCCTGCGCACCAACCTCGTCGATCTCGGCCTGCCGCTGCGCACGCTGGAAGTCGAGTTCGGCCCCAGCCAGGTCGAGTTCACCTTCCGCACCGGCACCGGGCTCGATCCGGCCGACACGATGGTGCTGTTCCGCAGCGCCACCAAGCAGATCGCCCAGCGCAACGGCTTCCACGCCTCGTTCATGTGCCGGCCGAAGCTCGCCAACGTGATGTCGAGCGGCTGGCACCTTCACCAGTCGCTGACCGACCGCAGCAGCCACACCAACGCCTTCGCCGATGCGGCCGAGCCCCTGTCGGCGACCGGCAGCCACTACATGGCCGGCCTCCTGGAACACGCCCGCGCCGCCGCGGCCTTCAGCACGCCGACGCTCAACGGCTACAAGCGCTACCGCCCCTTCTCGCTGGCGCCCGACCGCGCCATCTGGGGCCGCGACAATCGCGGTGTCATGGTGCGGGTGCTGGGCGGCCCCGGCGATCCCGCGACCCATCTCGAAAACCGCGTCGGCGAGCCCGCCGCCAATCCCTATCTCTACATGGCGAGCCAGATCGTCTGCGGCCTCGACGGGCTGGAGCGCAAGCTCGATCCCGGTCCATCGGCCGACAAACCCTATGAGACCAAGGCGCCGCTGCTGCCACGGTCGCTCGGCGAAGCGCTGGCGGCGCTGAAGGAGAGCGCGGTGCTGCGCGCCGGACTCGGCGACTTCTTCGTGGACTACTATCTCCATCTCAAGCAGGCAGAGATCGCCCGCTTCGAACTCGAGGTCAGCGACTGGGAGCAGCGCGAGTATTTCTCGCTGTTCTGAGACTCAGCCGTCCTCGCCGATATCCTCGGCCCAGATGTCCGGATACTCGTCCTGGAAGCGCTTCATCAGGCCGATGCAGCGCAGGTCGTTCAGGACGACGACTTCGACGCCGCGGGAGCGCAGGAAGTCCTCGTTCCCGCCGAAGGTCTGGTTCTCGCCGATCACCACCCTCGGAATCTTGAACTGCACGATCGTGCCAGAGCACATCATGCAGGGGCTGAGCGTCGTGAACAGTGTCGTGTTGCGGTAACTCCGGCGGCGGCCGGCCTGGCGCAGGCAATCCATCTCGCCATGGGCAATGGCATCGCCCTCCTGGACGCGCTTGTTGTGACCGCGACCGACGATGCGACCATTCTCGACGAGGATCGAGCCGATGGGGATCCCCTTCTCGTCGAAGCCCTGCTGCGCCTCGGCCAGCGCTGTCTCGAACAGTTCCAGCTCGACCGAACTCACCATGGGATTTCTCCGCCTGCGTCCCGCTGCACCGTTTCCGCCCGAGCGGAAAATGGTCTACCCAATGCCTCTCTCAGTTTATGTCAGCCCGCCCATAAGCGTAACGCCGGGATCGGAAGAGATTGCCATGACCGCCATTGCCGTCGTCACCACCGTCGCCAGCCGCAAGGATGCCCGTTCGCTCGCGCGGGCCATCGTCGAAGCCAGACTCGCCGCCTGCGCCCAGATCTCGCGGATCGAGAGCGTCTACACCTGGAAGGGCGCCCTCGAGACCGGCAAGGAGTACCGCATCCTGTTCAAGACACTCGACGAGCACTATGCCGCCGTCGAGCGCGCGATCCTCGACCTGCATCCCTACGAGGTGCCGGCGATCCACGCCTTCCCGATGATGCACGTCGCGCCAGCCTATGCCGCCTGGATCGAGGAGAGCGTGGCCGCCTAGCCCTGCCCGCCCTCCAGCATTTTCGTCCAGCGCTTCTGCATCTCCTCCGGGCTCACGACTTCCTTCGGTGAGGCGAGGAACCAGCGATAGCCGAAGGGACAGGCGATCATGCCGGAGCGGTCGCCGTAGAACTGATCCTGCACCGGCCGCACCAGGGTGGCCCCGGCGGCTACCGCGCGCTCGACGGCGGTGTCGGCGTCGGGCACGGCGATGTGGAAGGCCACGGGAGAACCGCCGATGGCGCCCGGGCTGCGCGCGCCGAAATCGGGATACTCGTCGTTCATCATCAGCACCGTGTCGCCGATGCGGATCTCGGCATGGCCGACACGGCCCGCCGGCTCGACCAGGCGGAACAGTTCCACGGCCCCGAAAGCCTTCACGTAGAAATCGATCGCCGCCTTCGCATCGTGGACGGTCATGTGGGCCTTGACTGTCTGGCCCGATGTCGCGGTCTTTGCGGCCATGGCATCACCTGTGTTATATTACGTTACGTATCGTAACGTTAATAGATGTCCCGTCAAGCTACCTCAGCCCCACCGGTGCGCGGCCGTCCCCGCGATCCACGCACCCGAGCCGCGATCCTGGTCGCGGCCCGCGATCTGCTGACACGCGGCGGGCTGACGGCCGTCACCATCGAAGCGATCGCGCAGAAGGCCGGAGTCAGTCGTCCGACGATCTATCGCTACTGGCCGAACGCGCCCGCGGTCGCGATGGCGGCGTTTCTGGAAGCGACCGGGGCGGAGCAGGCCGCGAAGTCACCCCGAACCGCGCTCGCCGGCCTGCGCGCCCAGCTCCATGCGCTGGCCGATGCCTTCGCCGCGCCCACCGGACGCAGCGTCGCGGCCATGGTGGCGGCGGCCCAATCGGAGACCGAACTCGCGAAGGCCTTCCGCAACGAGTTCATCGCGCGCAACCGAGATGCCACGCGCGCCCTGCTGGAGCGCTGCATCGCCGACGGGGCGATCGAAGCGCCGGACGACATGGAACTCACGCTCGATCTCGTCTTCGGTCCCCTCTTCTACCGCCTGCTGATGGGCCACGCGCCGATCACGCGCGGCTTCGTCGATCAACTCCTCGACACGGTCATCCGCGTCCGCGGTTGAGATCCGGGTCGGTTAAGAGGCCGCCCTACGGTGCATCCCTCACGATGCACCTGAAGCCGACATGGCTCGTCGTCGTGTCGATCTGCTCGGCGTGGCGCGCGGCCGGGCGATAGCGCTTGCAGTAGCTGGGGGCACAGAGATGCGAGCCGCCCTTCAGCACCTTGCGCGGGATGCGCACGGAGTCGCGCGGATCGTAGCTCTGCTCGAGCGTCGCGCCGCGCGGGTTCTCTGGCACGCAGCAGGCCTTGGCGGCATCGGGCGCGTGCTTGGCGGCATACCAGTCGGCCGTCCATTCCCAGACATTGCCGATCATGTCGTAGACGCCGTAGCCGTTGGGCGGGAAGGCGTGCACCGGCGAGGTGCGGGCGAAACCGTCTTCGCGGGTGTTCTCGGCCGGGAAGCGGCCCTGCCAGGTGTTGGCCATGTGGCGGCCTCCCGGGGTCAGCTCATCGCCCCAGGCGAATTCCGCGCCGTCGAGCCCGCCGCGCGCCGCGAACTCCCATTCCGCTTCGGTCGGCAGTTCCTTGCCGGCCCATTTCGCATAGGCCTCGGCGTCGCGGAACCCGATCTGCACCACGGGATGATCGTCGAGGCCGCCGATATGGCTGCCCTTGCCGTAGGGCCGCCGCCAGGTGGCGCCGAAGGTGAACCGCCACCACTGGCTCCAGTCGGTGAGATCGACCGGCTTCGAGGGAGGCGTGAAGACCAGCCCGCCGGCCTTGAGCATCCCGGGGCGCGAGCCGGGATAGTCCTTCGGATCGGGATCGATCTCGGCCCAGGTGACGTGCCCCGTCGCCTGGACGAAGGCCTTGAACTGCGCATTGGTGACCGGTGTGGCATCGATCCAGAAGCCGCCGACCGTCACGGTGTGAGCCGGCTTCTCCTCGGCATAGTGATGGTCGGAGCCCATACGGAAAGTGCCGCCGGGAATCCTGACCAGCCCAGGGTGCGGCGAAACGGCTCCAGCGACGCTATTCATGGTCCCCAGTCCTACACGCCTCGCCGGCCGTCCGCTATGCGACGCGGACGGCCGGGCGCCCTCTCCCCGGGATTGACCCTCTCTAGTTCGCGCCCTGCGGCGGAGACGTGAGCTTGTTCAGAACACCTTCGAGGTTGAACGAACCCGGCTTCTGGCGCGGCGGGAACTCGACCAGCGTCTTGATGAAGTTGGTGACGTAGGCCTGCGCCGGCACCAGCAGGTAGATGCGATCGATGCGCCAGCGCCCGTAGCCCATGCCATCATGGTCGGCGCGCTCGAACGGATCCGCCTTGAGGTCGAACAGCTTGGGCACGCGCAAGGTCACCATCGGGTCCTGCCATACGTCGAAGCCGTGCTTGCGCTGTTCCATGAAAGCCAGCTTCCACTTGTCGTAGCGCAGCCCGGCCAGGCCGCCATCGTCCGTCCAGTAGAAGAACTCCTTGCGGGCGCTGCCCGTGCCGTTCTTCAGCAGCTCGCGCTGGTCGTAGCCGTCGAGATGGACCTTGAAGTTCTTGGGCCCGAAGCTCGCGCCCTGCTTCAGCTTGGCCGCGAGATCGGTCTCGCCGACCGAGGCCAGCAGGGTCTGCAGCCAGTCCTCGGCCGAGAACACCTCGTTGATCTCGGTGCCGGGTTTCACGAGGCCGGGCCAGCGCACCATGGCGGGCACGCGATAGCCGCCCTCCCAGTTGGTGTTCTTCTCGCCGCGGAATGGCGTGGTGCCGCCGTCGGGCCAGCTCATGACCTCGGCGCCATTGTCCGTCGTGTAGATCACGATGGTGTTGTCGGCGATCTTGAGATCGTCGAGCTTCTTCAGGAGCTGACCGACCTGGCCGTCATGCTCGACCATGCCGTCGGCGACGATGCCGAGTCCGGTCTTGCCCTCGGACGACGGCTTGAGATGCGTCCAGATGTGCATGCGGCTGGAATTGACCCAGGCGAAGAACGGCTTCTTGTCGCGATTGGCGCGGTCGATGAAGTCGAGGGACGCCGCGACGAATTCCTCGTCCACCGTCTCCATGCGCTTCTTCGTCAGCGGACCGGTATCCTCGCACTTCTGCTTGCCCCACTTGCCGAAGCGCGGATCCTCGCCCGGCGTTTCGGTGGCGGTGGCGACGCATTTCAACACGCCGCGCGGGCCGTACTTGGCCTTGAAGGTCGGATCCTTGGGATAGTCGATGTTCTCGGGCTCCTCCTCGGCGTTGAGGTGGTAGAGGTTGCCGAAGAACTCGTCGAACCCGTGCACGGTGGGCAGGAAGTCGTTGCGGTCGCCCAGATGGTTCTTGCCGAACTGCCCGGTCATGTAGCCCTGCGGCTTCAGCAGGTCGGCGATGGTCGGATCCTTCTCGGACAGCCCCTCGGGCGCGCCGGGCAGGCCGACCTTCAGCAGCCCGGTGCGGATCGGCGACTGGCCGGTGATGAAGGCGGCGCGGCCGGCGGTGCAGGATTGCTGGCCGTAATAGTCGGTGAAGATCGCGCCTTCGCGGGCGATGCGGTCGATGCTGGGCGTGCGGTAGCCCATCATGCCGCGATTGTAGGCGCTGATGTTCCAGTAGCCGATGTCGTCGCCCATGATGACGAGGATGTTGGGCTTCGCTTGCGTCTGGGCTCGTGCCGGGACAGCCCCGCCCGCCAGTCCGACGAGGAGCGCAGCCGCCGACAACAGACGCCCGATCTTGTTTCCGGCCATAGCTTCCCCCTTTTGGTGATCAGCGGAAAACTGTTCTCATTGACGATGCAAAACAATATCCGGAACGATACAGTTCTTGAATGAACATAGATCTGAAGTTGCTGCATCACGCGGTCGTGCTTGCGAGGCACCGCCACTTCGGACAGGCCGCCGCAGCCATGAACATCAGCCAGCCGACGCTCAGTCGGAACATCGCCGCCCTCGAAAAGCAGCTCGGCATGAAGGTGTTCGAGCGTTCGCATCGCGACGTGTTGCCGACACCGGCGGGAGAAGACGTGCTCAGGATGGCCGAGGAACTGGTCGGTCGCGCCGAGTCGCTGTCCAATCGCCTCGAGCTCCTGCGCGACGGTCGCGGCGGTCGGCTGCGCGTCGTCGCCGGCGCCTATATGGATGACATCGCGGTACAGCCCGCGGCGATCGAACTCATCAGGGCCAATCCCTCGATCCGTCTCGAGATCCTGGAACGCGAGTGGACGGCGGCGCTGTCGTCCCTGATGTCGGACCAGGCGGACTTCGCCGTGGTCGATGTGCTTGCCCTGCGGGAAATGCCGTCGCTCCGTGTCGATAGCCTGGGCCTACTCCAGGGCGTTTACTTCTGCCGCGCCGGCCATCCGCTGCTCGCGAAGCCCGATCCGCAGCCCGCCGACCTGCGCACCTACCCCCTCGTGATGCCGGGCATGTCGTTGTCCCGCATGTCCTTCATCGCCGACATCGACAGCGGCATGAGGATCGACGAGCGCGGCGGCGGCGTTCTGCCGTCGATCGCCGTGTCGTCGTTCCGCAGCGCCAGTGACATCGTGGCCGAAACCGACGCGATCAGCCTCGGCCATGCGACGCAGATTGCTGCCGGCATCGCCGCCGGGCGCTTCGCGCTCCTGCGTCTGCCGTGGATCAGGAAGCTGCCCTCGGTCGAAATGGGCGTAGCCTGGAAGAGAGAGCGCACGCTGCCGCCGGCCGCGCGCACCTTCATCGATCTGATTCGCAAACACGTCCGCAATGCGCAGGCCGCAGAATCGTCCGTGGCACCCAAAACCGGCAGACGACCCTCCAGACGCCCCTGACTGCGACGACGGTCAGCCGCCCAAGCGGCCGAGAGAGGACGCGGTCTCACGCACCATCGTCTTCACCAGCTCGCCGGCCGGCATCTCGCGCGCCAGGGTCGGGGCCTGCCCGCTCCACAGCGGCGTGAAGTCGGTCGAGCCCCTGGCCTCTGCCGGCCCGCGCAGCGGCTGGGTCGCCTCCGCGGTCAACGGGAAAGCCGGCGCCTCCGCGCTCATCGGTCCCACCTCGCTCACGATCCGGTTCACGATGCCGCGCGCAGGGCGGCCGGTGAACACGTTGGTGAGCGTCGTGCTGTTGTCGTTGGCCATCTTCAGCGCCGCACGATGCAAAGCCCCCGTCTTCGCCTCGGGCGTCAACATGAAGGCCGTGCCGATCTGGGCTCCCGCCGCACCCAGCGCCAGCGCTGCCGCGATGCCCCGACCGTCGCCGATGCCGCCCGCGGCGATCACCGGCACTTTCACCGCGTCCACGACCTGCGGCACCAGCGCCATCGTCCCGGCCTGACGTGAAACATCGTCCACGAGGAACATGCCGCGATGGCCGCCGGCCTCCGCGCCCTGGGCGATGACGGCATCGACGCCCTCGGCCTCCAGCCAGCGTGCCTCCTGGACCGTCGTGGCCGAGGCGATGACCAGGATGCCGGCCCCCTTCAACCGCTGCATCAGGGACTTGTCGGGCAGGCCGAAATGAAAGCTGGCGACCCTGGGCTTGAACTCCAGCACCAGGTCGCAGGCCGCCGCGTCGAAGGCGGCGCGCGACGGACCCTTGGTCCCGGCCGCCACGCCCAGCTCGTCGTAGTAGCCCGCGAGCTTATTGCGCCAGGCCGCGTCACGCGCCTCGTCGACCGTCGGCGGCTTGTGCACGAAGAAGTTCACGTTGAGGGGTCGAGAGGTTCCCTGCTTCACCATCTGGAATTCCTGACGCAGGCCTTCCAGGGTCAGCATCGCGCCGGCAATGGACCCCAGCGCACCAGCCTCCGATGTCGCGATCGCCATTTGCGGCGACGTCACGCCCGCCATCGGCGCCTGGAGGATGGGATGATCGATCCCGAAGAGGTCGAGAAGGCGGCGGTCCTGCCATTTCATGGCTGTTCTCCTTGCTATGCCTGCAGTCTAGGCCATCCTCCACCATTCCAATCAGCGATTTATCCTAATCGACGTCATCTGATATTCTGATGATATGGATGCCAAGGACCTCGCCACGTTCGAAGCCGTCGCGCGCCTGGGCGGCATGGGTCGTGCCGCGCGCGAACTCAACACCGTTCAATCCAACGTCACGCAACGCGTGCGACGCCTCGAAGAGGCGCTGGGCGTTTCCCTGTTCGAGCGCAGCCGCGCCGGGGCCCGCCTGACTCCGGCCGGTGAACGGCTGATGCCCTATGCCACGCGGGTCGATGCGCTGCTCGACGAAGCCGGTCGCGCCGCCCGCGACGATGGCGCGCCCCGCGGCACGCTCACCGTCGGGTCGCTGGAAACGACGGCGGCGCTGCGGCTCTCGCCCCTGCTCGCCTCCTATGTCCAGGCCCATCCCGGTGTCGACCTCGTGTTGCGAACCGGCACGACGGCCGAAATGGTCGAGCGCGTGCTGGGACGCGAGTTGGAAGGTGCCTTTGTCTGCGGCCCGGTCGTGCATCCGCAGCTGGTCTCGACTTCGGCCTTTACCGAGCAGCTTGCCCTGCTCAGCGCGCCGACGGAAACGACGCTGGCGGCGGCGCTGCGGCGGCCCGACCTGCGCCTCGTCATCCTGCGGGCCGGCTGCTCCTATCGCCAGCGGCTGGAGGAGCTGTTGGCAAGGCGCGGCGTGGTCGGACTGCGGCGGCTGGAGTTCGGCACGCTCGAGGCGATCCTGGGCGCCGTCGCCGCCGGCCTTGGCATCACGCTGATGCCCGGCGCCCTGATCGGGCCGGCCTGGCGGGGCGGGCAGATCCGCGCGCACCGGCTTCCCGCGGCCGAAGCGCAAGTGCAGACCGTCTTCGTGCGCCGGCGCGACATCCTCCCCTCCAGCGCCCTCCTCGCCTTCCAGAAACACGTGACAAAGGGGCAAACGAAATGATGCGTGGCAGCACCACGATCTTCACCGTCAAGGACGTGGCCACGAGCCTCGCCTACTACCGCGACTGTGTCGGCTTCGATGTCGCCTTCGAGTACGGCACGCCGACCTCCTATGTCGGCCTGTGCTCGGGCGAGGTGTCGCTGCACCTGATCGCGGCGGCGCAGGCCCCGCGCCCGCCCGGTCAGGGCGCGGTCAGCATCCATGTCGATGATGTCGATGCACTGCACGCCGATCTCGTGACACGCGGCGCGAAGATTTTAAATGCGCCGAAGGACCAGGATTACGGACTGCGCGACTTCGGCATTGCGGATATCGACGGCAACATGATCTTCTTCGCCATGGAACTGGGTAAGAGTTGAGCGAGGGTATCATGGAGCTTTGGCAGTACGACGCGACCGACCTGGCGCGTTTGATCCGCACCGGACAGGCCTCGGCACGGGAGGCGGTCGATTCCGTCCTCGGCCGCCTGCACAAGGTGAATCCCGCCATCAACGCCGTGGTTCGCGTGCTGGAGAGCGAAGCCCGCGCCGAGGCCGAGACAGCCGACGCCGCCCGCGCGCGCGGCCATGCCCTGCCGCCGCTGCACGGCGTTCCGGTCACCACCAAGATCAACGTCGACCAGGCGGGCCTTCCCACCGACAACGGCGTCATCCCGCTGAAGGACCTGATCGCGCAGGAAGACAGCCCGGTCGTGGCCAACCTGAAGCATGCCGGAGCGATCATCGTGGGCCGCACCAATGCGCCGGCCTTTTCGATGCGCATCTTCTCGGACAACGCCCTGCATGGCCGCACACTCAATCCGCGCGATCC
This sequence comes from Reyranella sp., assembly GCF_965279625.1. Lineage (GTDB taxonomy): Bacteria > Pseudomonadota > Alphaproteobacteria > Reyranellales > Reyranellaceae > Reyranella. Next base: position 301,253 of record NZ_OZ257251.1, on the reverse strand, counting down.
CAGCGTGACGCCGGGCGGTTCGAGCGGCGGTGCCGGCGCGGCGACGGCGACCGGCATCGGCGCCATCGCCCACGGCAACGATATCGGCGGTTCGGTCCGTATCCCGGCCTATTGCAATGGCGTGGTCGGCCTCCGCACGGGCTTCGCCCGCATCCCCGCCTTCAATCAGACGGGCGTCGCCTCAGGCCGTCCCATCGGAGCCATCCTGATGGCGACGCAGGGTCCCCATACCCGCACGGTGCGCGATGCCCGGCTTGCCCTCGAAGCGATGGCGCGGGGCGACCGGCGCGACTGGCGCTGGAACGACGTGCCGATGCGCGGCCCGGCGCCCGCGCGCCCCATCAGGGTCGCGATCGTGCCGGAGGTGCCGGGCGGCAAGAGCCATCCCGCCCAGGTCGAGGCGGTGCGGCTGGCGGGCAAGCATCTCCGCGGCGCGGGCTACGTCGTCGAGGAAGTGCTGCCGCCGGACATCGAGCGTGGCGTCGAGCTGTGGCACCAGATCTGCGTCACCGACGTGTTCGGCGGGCTGTGGCCCGCCATGCAGAAGATGGGCGATCCCGACGGCATTGCCGCGATGCAGGCCTGGCTCGCGATCCACAAGCCGGTCGATCTCGCGACCTATGTTGCGGCGCTGACGGAGCGCGAGGCGCTCGCCTTCCGCTGGATGACCTTCTTCCAGCAATGGCCGCTGGTCATCTTCCCGACCCTGTGCGATCTGCCGCCCAAGCAGGTGGCCGACATCACGCCCGACGGGCAGCGCGAGGTGCTGGACTCGATGCGCTCGGCGCTGATCGCCCCGCTGCTCGGCCTGCCCGGTCTCGCGGTGCCGGTCGGGAGCCACGGCAAGCTGCGCACCGGCGTTCAGATCATGTCGATGCGCAACCGCGAGGATCTCTGCCTCGATGCCGGCGAGGTGATAGAGGCCTGCGAGGGTATCGTGACGCCGATCGATCCGGTCGGCGCCTAGTCTCGAACTCAGCTGCGCGGCGGCAGGTCGATCTTCAGGTCGCGCAGCTTCTGCTCGAGGACGGGAATGCCCGCGGGGTTGCCGTTCTTGCACTGGTCGAGTGCAACGCTGGTTTCGAGCCCGTTTTGGATCCCGCCGCGACCGGCGCCTCTCTTCATGAGGAGGGTTTCGTATGTCGAGGCCAACGACTTGCAGTAAGCCACGTCGTCCGGGGCAGCCGACGCGGCGAGCGGCAGGATCAGGAGCAGGCTGGAGATCAGAATCTTCATGTGATTTTTCATCCCGCAAGAATGCGCGCTTTGCCTGACGAACGCCTGACTTCGCTCACTTGATTATGTCGCGGAAGATGCACTTCTCGACCCCCTCGCCCGAGACTGCGGCGCGGCTGGACCATTGCCAAAGCGGGTTCCAGTAGGACTCGATCAGAGTGTCGGCGGCCTTGCGGTCGTCGACGATGTAGCCGAACTCCTGCAGGTTCACCGGGTACATGTTGTCGGAGCCAATGTAGAAAATCCGGTCGTCGACCATCCACAGCTTGGCATGGTTGGAGATGGTCTTGCCACCGGGCCAGGAATCGTCCGGGCCGAAGCGAAACGGCGCCAGGTGGAAGCGGCGGCACAGCAGCGCATTCACCGGATCGGGGCCCGTGCGGATGGCATAGCGCGACCGGGGGTCGGACATGTCGATGCGCTTCTGCACATTGTCCTTGAGGCGCTTCGACAGCACCCGCAGGGGCACATCGTTGTGATAGGGGCTCCCGCCATTGCCGATCGAACCCGGGTTGGACAACACGACATAGACGTCCCCGCCCCGCTCCATCAGGTCGATCATTTCGTCGAGCGCGTTCTCCGGAAACAAGGTGTCGGAGCGACCGAGCCGAAACCCAAGATCCTGCTGCGAAACACGAATGGTCTTGCGTGCGGCACCGAACATCAGATCACGCGCCAGCTCGCTCTGGTTGGCGAAGTCTTCGGTGATTCCGGCGCCGAGCCGGCCGATGCCCATGATCTCGACGCCTCCCGAGCCGCCCGCGGCGCGGCGGGTCGCCAGTGCCGCCGGGCAGCGCTGGCCGAGCGCGGGCTGGCCCGCCGAGTAACTCACCAGCGAGATCGAGTCCTTGTAGCTCAGATTGCTGCAGACGTAGCTCCAGAGCCGGTTGGCAAAGCGCGAGGCGCTGGCGGCCGCCGGCCCCCGCACCTGCATGGAGAGGTCGTGAACAGGATTGTCGGTGAGATAATCCTCCGTCCACAGATTGTGGCCGCCGACGATTGCTTCGCGGCCGTCCACCACGATGAACTTGCCGTGGTTCCAGGAGAAGCTGTTGCACGATTCCATGACCGTGCAGGTCCTCATGGCCGAGACGCTGACGGTGATGCGCGATCCTGAGATAGTGCGAGCAGGTTCGACGAGTTCGTCGAGGAACGCCGCCGCGTCGACGCCCTTGGGCGGAAAATGTCCGATCAGGACCCTCACCTCGATCGGGCGTCGGCTGAGCGCCAGCTCGGCGATGGCGGCCCGAAGCGCGGCGGTAAACCTTCCGTTCGGCGCGGGTTGCAGTTCGACGATGTCGACGCTCCGGCGGGCGCTGGCCACCAGGTCGTGGATCCGCAGCGGCAGCGCATCCGAATGACCAAGGCACACTTTCCGCGCGACCTTCCGCAGCCCGGGCGTGCGCGGCCAGATCGCTGTGCAGGTGCCGCCCTTACAGTCGGCATTCGTACTGCAGGCCGGCAGCGAGATGTCGGCCTCGCAATCCTTGCAGCCCATCTCGAACCAGGTGAGATCGTCGGCCCGGCGCCCCCAACGGTTCGGCGTCTGGACCAGCCAGTCCACCGCCAGGCTGTTGCCGCGTGTCAGGTCGTAGGTGATCCCGGCGAAAGCGCCGGCCGGGTCGCTCTTGGCGAGCTCGCGCTCGAGCTGCTGCAGCGGGTCGGGCGCCGAGAGATCGGGCGGCCGGAGATCGCGGTCCTTCATGAGGCCGACGATGGAGGTGGAGGATCGCAGGACGCCGAAATCGCGCTCGGCCTGGCTGTCAGTCAGCGCACTGCTGGGCAGGTCTCCGCTGCAGGAACCGACGATGGCCAGGACCAGCAGCAACACGAAGCGTCTGAACATGGACAGGGACTTAATCGGGTCCCAGACTGACGCGCAATCACAGCTTCGCGAGAAACAGGATCCCATGATGATTGAAACGCTGCTCCAGACGACCGTCGTCGGCTCCTACCCCCAGCCGGACTGGCTGGTGGACCGCCAGCTGTTGAGCAAGGGCGTGCCGCGCACCCGCGTGAAGGACATGTGGCGCGTCTCCGAACCGTGGCTTGAGCAGGCCCAGGACGACGCCACCCTGCTCGCCATCCGCGACATGGAGCGCGCCGGGATCGACGTCATCACCGATGGCGAGATGCGCCGCGAGAGCTACTCCAACCGATTCGCGACGGCGCTGGAAGGCATCGACGACGAAAACCCGGCGGAGATCGTGAACCGCAGCGGCAGCCGGACCCCGGTGCCGCGCGTCGTCGGCAAGATCAGGAGAACCGGGCCGGTCGAGCTGCGCGACATGCAGTTCCTGCGCGCCAACACCGATCGGCTGGCCAAGATCACCTTGCCCGGCCCTTTCACCATGGGCCAGCAGGTCCAGGACGAGTACTACAAGGACGCCGAGGCGATGTGCATGGACTACGCCGCCGCGGTGAACGAGGAGGCGCACGCGCTCGTCAAGGCCGGCGCCGATGTGATCCAGCTCGACGAGCCCTGGCTGCGCAACAATCCCGAGGAAGCCAAGCGCTACGCGGTGAAGGCGATCAACCGGGCGCTGGAGGGCATCACCGTGCCGACCGTCATCCACCTCTGCTTCGGTTATGCCGCCGTGGTAACCGGCCTGAAGCCCACCGGTTATTCCTTCCTGCCCCAGCTCTCCGACACGATCGCGCAGCAGATCTCGATCGAATCCGCCCAGCCCAAGCTCGACCTCGGCGTGCTGAAGGACCTGGCGCCCAAGAAGGTGATGCTGGGCGTGATCGACCTCAGCGATCCCGCCGTCGAGACGCCGGAAACGGTCGCCGGACGCATCCGTGCCGGCCTGAAGCATGTCGGCCCGGACAAGCTCCTGCCGGCGCCTGATTGCGGCATGAAGTACCTGCCGCGCGCCACCGCCTTCGGAAAGCTCAAGGCTTTGAGCGAAGGCGCCGCGATCGTGCGCCGCGAACTCGGTTAGCAGGCTGTTGAAACAGACCTCCAGAAGCACCAACGAGCAATATTATTGCGCGAACGCTCACCACGGCACGGGATTCAGGGGCTGCGACATTCGCTTCGTTTGTTTCGTTTATTTCGTTTGTTTCGTTTATTCGCCCAGGCTCCGACTTTTCAACGGCCTGTTGGACCATCCGGCCTCTCAGAACGGCAGGCCGACGTAGTTCTCGGCGAACACCGTCTGGCCGGCCGGCGAGGACAGGAGGTAGTCGATCTCGGCCCGCTGCATCTGCTCGGCAAAGCTGCCCTCCGGATGCACCTTGTGCATCAACAAGGTGAGCCACCACGAGAACCGCTCGGCCTTCCACACGCGGGCCGAGGCCTGGTCGCTGTAGGCGCCGAGCAGCGTGCTGTCGTTGCGGGCATAGTGTGAGACCAGCGCACGCGACAGATAGTAGATGTCGGAGGCCGCCAGGTTGAGGCCCTTCGCACCGGTCGGCGGCACGATGTGGGCGGCGTCGCCGGCGAGGAAGAGCCTGCCGTGTCGCATCGGCAGACAGACGAAGCTGTGTAGACCCGTAACACTCTTCTCGAGCGCGGGCCCCGTCGTGATGTGCGGCGCGACATCCGGGCCGAGTCGCTGCTTCAGCTCATCCCACAGCCTGTCGTCGGGCCAGTCCTCCAGCTTCTCGTGCCGGCCGCATTGGATGTAGTAACGGCTTCTCGTAGGCGAACGCATCGAGGCCAGCGCGAAGCCGCGCGGATGGCTGGCGTAGATAAGCTCCTCACTGCAGGGCGGCACGTCGGCCAGGATACCGAGCCAGCCGAACGGGTACTCCTGCTCGTAGGTGCGGAGGCTCGATGCAGGCAGGGAGGGACGGCTCGCGCCGCGAAAGCCGTCACAGCCCGCAATGAAATCGCAGGCGAGTTCGTGCTCGACGCCGTCGGCCCGGTAGGTCAGCCGCGGCAGGTCCGTCTCGATGTCATGCAAGGCGACGTCCGACGCCTCCCAGACGATCGGTCCATCGCCCGCCAGGCGCGCCGCGATCAGGTCCTGGACGACCTCGCTCTGGCCGTAGACCGTAATGGTCTTGCCCGCCAGCCCGGCCAGGTCGATGCGGAAGCGCCCGCCGTCGAGCCCGAGCTCGACCCCCTCGTGGACCAGCCCCTCGCGGTGCAGGCGCTCCGCGACGCCTGCTTCCTCCAGAAGCTTCACAGTGCCATGTTCGAGAACGCCGGCACGAATGCGGGCCTCGACATAGGTACGCGACCTGGCCTCGAGGATGACACTCTCGATCCCGTTCAATTTCAGCAGGCGCGCCAGCAGCAGTCCTGCCGGTCCCGCGCCGATGATCCCTACTTGCGTGCGCTGCTGACGTGCCATTCGCGTCCTCTTTTCCCCGGGATCAGAATGGGGCATCCGGTCTGCCAAGAGAAGCCGCGCCTGTCCTGCACGGCCTACGACCGGGCACCCGACTTGCAGGCAAGGATGCCGTACTCGCGCCGGCCTGTGATCGGCTCCGTCACCATGGTCTGGGGCGGCTTGACCGACCGCATCCAGGCCTCGACCAGCTCCCGGTTCGAATTGGCGTTGAAGAAGAGGCAGCCGCTGCGCACCCCGGCGACCATGGCGATCCAGGCATGCTGCTCCGAACGCAGCCAGAGGCTGTTCTTCGGCGAGGTGATGCCCGAGAGCGACCGAAGTCCGCCCAGGAAGTACGCCGTGTCGGGATGAGCCACGAGGTCGTCGAACTTGTACGAACCCAGCTCGACACGCCGCCCCTCGAGGCGCTTGCGCAGCAGGTCGAAAAACTCTTCCGCCTCGGCAAAATCCCGGTGATCGCGAAAGGCCGCCTGGAACCGGGGAAGCGGTGAATAGAGCGCCGCCAGATCGGAAACCTCGCCCCGATGGCTGCGCAGTTCCCGATAGAGATCGAGCACCGCCACAGTATCCGGCCGGATGCTGCCGAGACCGGCCACACCCCGCTCGACCCCGACCCGACCGGAAACGACGGCCTCGGCGATGATGGCGACCGACACGACCATCAGCGCGGTCCGTGCCCTGCCGGACGCGAGGCCGCGCCAGAGGAAGACTGGGAGCATCAGCAGGAACAGCGCCAGCAGGAACGACGGTCCCGCCAGATGCGAGGTGTCTGAGCGCAGCAGCGAAAAGAGATGCAGCACGAAGGCACCGACCGCCACGCCCGCGAATTTCGTACAGAACACCCGTGTCGGCTCGTCGGCGGTTCTCCACCGCCGACCGAGGAAGGCCGCCAGCAGACCAATCGCCAGTAGGAGCGGCAAAACCAGAGCGTAGGTGAGAATGAGGTCCCTGAATTCGCCGGATGCCAGCAGTTGCGTTTCCAGCCGGCCGTCCACGATGTTCCCGGTGAACTGCAGGCCAAGATTGTCCGACCATATCGAGTTGGAGACGCCGGCCATCACAAGGCTCGACTTTGCATTGGCGAGCGCTACGACCTCAAAGAGGTGCGACGGTCCCACGAAGGCCGAGACCAGCGCCACGAAGGTCACGCCGCCCGCGAGGACGAACAGGCCCGCGAAGCTCGCGAGCCGTCGGAGCGACAACCCTGACGCGGGGCCGAACAGGGCGAGCGAAAAGCCGAAGACGAGAAGGCCGCCGCTCAGATTCTCCTGACTGAGGAAGCCACCCGTTCCCCAGAACATTCCTGCCAGCACAACTGCCAGCCAGCCGCGTCGCGCGGCCCCCGCCCCCAGCAGCAGCCAGGCCACCCACAGCGACAGAATGGGAATCGCCATCCATCGCGTGAGCACGGCCCATCCCGCCAGATCGATCCTCTCGGCGGGGCTGGGCCACAGCGTCCAGCCGACGAGCCCGGCGACGGCCCAGCCGAAGCCCAGGAACTGCTGCACCACGACGAAGAAGACGATGACGCAGACGACGTTGAGCAGAAGGTTGGCGGCGAAGAAGCCGTGATTGCTGAAGTGGACGAAGTCCGTGAGGGCGCCCATCAGGAGTTGGTTGCCCGGTCCGTACTGTGTCTGCGCTTCCAGATAGGGTATCGCGCCGAGCCTGATCTGCTGCAGCGCGCTCAGGTGGACGTGCGAGTGCAGGTCGTAGAACGTCGCCAGCCCGTCTTCCCCGACGATGCCGGCGCTCCGCAGCGCCGGCAGGCCGAGCCAGCAATAAGCCAGCACCGCGATGCCGAGAGCGCCCAGAAGCCGGACCGGCCATTTGCGCAGGGCACCCGCGCTCGCCGGCCGAGCAGGCGGCGGTGCGCCCCGCAGGAAAGCGACCCAGAGCCAGTGGAAGGCGATGAAGGCCGCGATGCCGAGATAGCCGAAAATCAGCGGCCGCTTGTCCATCCGGCCCCAGTCGATGACTTCGTCCTGTGGTGCGATCGCGCCCGAGGGCGCCAGCGCCAGGAAGCAGTAGCCCCCGATGGCACCGAGGAGTCCCACAGCATAGAGCAGCGGACCGCTGCCCTCGCCGCGCCGCCTCGCCACCCAGTGGACGAGTGCGAGCGCCGCCGCCGCCGTCAAAAGGCCGGCGATCAGAAAGCCCCCTCTAGAATCTAGTACGGCGACCTCGACGACCATCAGCACCGCCGCGGCGAGGCAGATCAGACCGTACAGCACCGTCACGGCCGGGCCGTGGCCAGAAGCAGATTGCCGGCGCCGAAGTGATACATGTTTGTCTCAACGGCGTGCAGCGCATTGGCCGTCCCGAGGCCGAACACGGCCGCGAACGGCGCGAGGCCCAGCGCCGTCCTGATCGAGACGTCGCGATAACCGGCTGCCGAGAGATGGTCGGCGAGCAGGCCCCGCCGGTACTTGTTGATGTGCTGCTCGACATAGCTCACCGGCGAGAGGGCGTTGACGCCCAGCTCGATGAGCGGCCACAGGGACCTATAGTTGGGCGTGGTCACGACGAGGAGGCCGCCGGGTGCCAGCAGGGCGCGCGCCTCGGACAGGAGACGGATCGCCGCCGCCGGCGCCAGATGCTCGATCAGTTCGATCACCGTCACCGCGTCGAAACGCTCACCGCTCTCCGACAGGCTGGCCGGCGATCGGATGGAAAAGCGATGCGTCGCACTTCCGTAGGTGCGGGTTGCGTAGTCAACCTGGGCGGCGCTGATGTCGAGGCCGAGCGCCTCGACGCCCGGCAGATAATTGCCGATGAAGGTGCCGGGGCCACAACCGATGTCCAGAACGCGCCGGGGACGCCCCAGGAGAGCCGCCACCGTCCGGAACTTGAAGTCGTGCCAGCAATAGCGGACGCCGATTTTCTGCCGGTAGACCTTGTCGTAGAATCCCGCCGGGATTCCCTTCTCATAGTCGTAGACGGCGTCTTCCATTGCTGCTTGTCAGGGTCTCGCGGCCTCGCACAAAGACGGGCTGCAGGACATTCGCCTGCAAGACCATCGCGAACGTCTTGGACCTCGGCAGGCGAAGTGGCAAGAGCCTGTCAGCGGGCAAGCGGTCCTTTGAGGACCGTGCCGGCATAAGCGCCGGTCGCCTCCCCGTTCTCGAACGCCACGGCGCCGTTCACCAGGGTTGCCCTGATCCCTTCCGCCTTCTGGACGAGGCGCCGTGCGCCCCCCGGCAGGTCGCGCTCGACCGTGGGCAATGCCGGCCGGATACGAGCCTCTTCGAACAGCACGAGATCGGCCCGGTAGCCCTCGCGGACGAGGCCCCGGTCAGTCAGCTCCCAGGCGAGGGCGTTGTCGCGGGTGATCTTCTTCACCCCCTCTTCGAGCGTGAAGGCGCCGCGCTTGCGGACCCAGTAGCTGAGCAGATGCGTCTGCAGCGACGAGCCCATCTCCTGCGCGACATGGGCGCCGGAATCGGAGAAAGTCGCCAGCGTGCGGTCGTGTTTCAGGATCCCGAGCACGTCGTCCGGCGATTCGTTGACGAGGGGCTGGACGTAGACTTGGTTCTCGTTGGCCAGCGACAGGTCGATCATGACCTCGACCGGATGCTGGCCGCGCGCCCTGGCGAGTTGCTCGACGGTCGGGTCGTCCCAGTCGACACCGTTCAATGCGTACAGATTGGAATAGTCCGGCTTGCGGGGATCAGTCGTCGCCGCCCCTCCACCCTGGAAGACGTTGTCGCGCGGCTTCATCCGCTCTTCGGCCGCCACCAGGTCTCGCCGCACCTCGGGATCGGCAAGCCGCCGCTTCTGCTCCTGCATCGGTAGCTCGCGGACCTTGCGCCACGCCGGCAGCACGTCGAACGGCAGGTAGGATTTCAGCGAGAAGATCGCGTTGATCGAACGCGTCGTGCCCTGGCCGAACATGCGTCCCCCGGCCGCGACGGTCTCGTCGATGTAGCGCGTCTGATAGGCCCATCCCGTCGGGTCGTCGCCCTGCTTGGTCGCCAGTACGCCGAACATGACCGGCCGCTTGTAGGCCAGCGCCACCTCCCGCAGCCGCGCGAGGAAGGCGCGGTGCGCCGCGCCGCTCGCAATGTCGGGGCCGACCTGGAAGATGCCGGCATCGAGTTCGGCCATCGCCGCCACGATACGGTCGATCTCCTCCCATTCGGCGATACGGCTGGCGACCGGCGTGTTGTCGGGCGTCACGTGCGTCGACGCCCGCGAGCTGGAGAACCCCATGGCCCCTGCCCGCAGTGCCTCCTTCACGAGGTCGGCCATGCGGACCATCTCGTCCCTCGGTCGCCTTCTCCGTGAAGGCCCGCTTACCCATGGCGTACATCCGCAGCGCCGAGTGGCCGATATACATGCCGTAGTTGATCGCCTTGGGCAGGCGCTCCACGGTCGCGAGATATTCCGGGAAAGTCTCCCAGGTCCAGTCGATGCCGGCGGCCATCGCCTCGGTCGGAATATCCTCGACCGCCGAGAGGCAGCGCGCATAGAGGTCGCGATCCTCCGGCTTGCAGGGAGCCAGGGCGAACCCGCAATTGCTCATCACCACCGACGTGACGCCGTGCCAGCAGGAACAGCTGCCCAGCGGATCCCACGCGACCTGCGCATCCATGTGCGTGTGGCCGTCGATGAAGCCGGGCGAAATGATCAACCCGTCGGCGTCGATCGTCGGCGACGCGGTGGAGGTGATGCGACCGATCTCGGCGATCATTCCGTCCTTGATGCCGACATCGGCCGTGAAACGCCGGGCGCCGGAACCGTCGACGACCGTGCCGCCGCGAATGACGAGATCGTAGGCCATCACGAGCCTCCCCAGATCGATTGATTCCGGCGAAGGCGTAATTCGCGGACGCAACGTCCGGCATACGAAACCGCCCTCGACGCTTTTGCCGACGATTGCAGGCTTGTTCGTGTCACGCAAGCGGACGGACACAACCGCCCGTAACCGTGCTAGCGTGGCCGCAATAAACGGGGAAACGCCAAGTGTACGACTACATCATCGTCGGCGGCGGGTCGGCCGGCTCGGTCATGGCCCATCGCTTGTCCGCCCGCAGCGCCAACAGGGTGCTGCTGTGCGAGGCAGGTCCGGATACGCCGCCCGGGCAGGAACCGAAGGAAATCGCCGACAGCTATTCCGGCACGGCTTACTTCGATCCGCGTTTCCACTGGACCGACCTCAAGGTCCACACCCAGGTCGTCAGCCACAACAATCCGCAGGAGAATCGTCCGCCTCTGCGCAAGTACGAACAGGCGCGCGTCCTGGGCGGCGGCTCCTCGATCAATGGCCAGATGGCCAACCGTGGCGCGCCGACCGACTACGCCGAATGGGAAAGTCGCGGCGCCGCTGGCTGGGGCTGGAACGACGTGCTGCCTTATTTCAAGAAGGTCGAGCGCGACCTCGATTTCGACGGGCCGCTGCACGGCAAGGACGGCCGCATCCCCGTCCGGCGCATCCCGCGCGAGCATTGGGCAGGCCACGCTCAGGCGGTCGGCCGCGCCTTCGAGGAAAAGGGCTTCAAATACCTGCCCGACCAGAATGGCGAATTCGTCGATGGTTATTTTCCCGTCACCCATTCCAATGCCGATGAACGACGTGTCTCTGCTGCGATGGGCTATCTCGATGCCGAGACCCGCAAGCGACCCAACCTGACGATTTCGACAGAAACGCAGGTCATTTCTTTGCTGTTCGAGGGCACGCGCTGCGTCGGCGTCACGGCTCGGGTCGGCGGCAAGGAGCAGGAATTCCGCGCCCGCGAGGTGATCCTGTCGAGCGGCGCCATCCATTCACCCGCGCACCTGATGCGCGCCGGCATCGGTCCCGTCGGGCAACTCGCCGAGCTCGGCATTCCCGTCGTGTCCGCCCTGCCGGGCGTCGGCCAGCGGCTGATGGACCATCCCTCGATCGCGCTGTCGTCGTTCATCAAGCGCGGCGCGCGCCTGCGCGAGCATACGCGGCGGCACATCCATGTCGGCCTGCGCTATTCGTCGAACCTGCCCGGTATTCCCAAGGGCGACATGTTCGTAGCCGTGGTCAGCAAGTCGGCCTGGCATGCCGTGGGCGAACAGATCGCCTCGCTGCTCACCTTCATCAACAAGACCTATTCCGAGACCGGGCAGGTCAAGCTCACGTCGCGCGACTGGCGCAGCGAGCCCCTCGTCGAGTTCAACCTCCTGTCCGACAAGCGCGATCTCGATCGGCTGATGAGCGGCTTCAAGATGATGGCCGCGGTGCAGATGACCGATGCGCTGCGCAAGGTGACCGATGTCCCCTTCCCAGCCTCTTACAGCGACCGCGTGCGCCAGATCGGCGTGGTCAACAACAAGAACAAGTGGCTGACCCGGCTGGTCGCGACGATGCTCGACGGACCGGCGGCCCTGCGCCGCTACATGATCGACAATTATGTGGTCGAGGGCTTCACCTTCGACCAGGTGCTGAACGACGACGACGCGCTCGAGGCCTTCGTGCGCAAAGCCGCGATCGGCGTGTGGCATGCGTCCTGTACCTGCCGCATGGGCCGCGACGACGATCCGATGGCCGTCGTCGACACCCAGGGGCGGGTGCGCGGGGTGCAGGGGCTGCGCGTGGTCGACGCCTCGATCTTCCCGGTGGTGCCCTGCGCGAACACCAATTTCCCAACCTTGATGACGGCCGAGAAGATCTCGGAAGCCGTCCTCTCCGGACACTGAGGAGCAGTTCCATGTCGGTCGTGCTGGGCAGCGGCGAGCACCGCTATCGTGTGGTCGAGAACTGGGCGAAACTGCCCGACGGCTGGGAGTTCCGCGATGTCGCCGCCGTCGCCTGTGACAGCAAGGACCGCGTCTACGTCTTCAACCGCGGCGAACATCCGATGATGGTGTTCGACAGGGACGGCAACTTCCTGCGTTCCTGGGGCGAAGGCCTGTTCAGCCGCGCCCACGGCCTCCACATCGACAGCGACGACAATCTCTATTGCACCGACGACGGGGACCATACGGTCCGCAAGGTTTCGGCCGACGGCAAGGTGCTGATGACGATCGGTGTACCCAACCAGCCCGCCCCCTTCCTGAGCGGCAAGCCGTTCAACCGCTGCACCCATACCGCCCTCTCGCCCAAGGGCGAGATCTACGTCTCCGACGGCTACGGCAACAGCCGCGTTCACAAGTATTCGCCCGACGGCAGGCACCTGATGTGCTGGGGCACGACCGGCACCGATCCCGGCGAATTCAACATCGCGCACAACATAGCCACCGACGAAGACGGCTGGGTCTATGTCGCCGACCGCGAGAATCATCGCGTGCAGGTGTTCGACGGCAACGGCAAGTACGAGGCGCAATGGAACAACATGCACCGGCCTTGCGCGCTCTATTGCTGCGGCGGCGCAAGGAACCCGACCTTCATCATCGGCGAGCTTGGCCCGGGCATGCCTGTGAACACCAAGCACACCAATCTCGGCCCGCGCCTGTCGATCGTCGACGGCAAAGGCAAGACCCTGGCCCGGCTCGGCGGCCAGGATGGACCCGGCCATGAGACCGGTCGGTTCCTGTCGCCGCACGGCCTGGCGGTCGACTCGCGCGGCGACATCTATGTCGGCGAGGTGAGCTACACCAACTGGCCGAGCACCTTCCCCGGCACTCCGGTGCCGAAATACCTGCGCACGTTGCAGAAACTCGAGAAAGTCGTCTGAGGAGAATGGTTATGGTTGAACGCGTACTCGTCGTCGGGCCCAAGGACACCCTGTCCATGGTCGACGATCTCGCCCCCAAGGGCTACGAGATCATCAAGGCCCTGCACAATTCGCCGGAACAGAAGGCCGCCCTGCCCGGCACCCACTATTTCGTGGGCTTCATCCAGCAATACGTGACGCCGCAGCTCTTCAAGGATGCGCCGAACCTCAAGCTCATCCAGATGCTGAGCGCCGGCTACGACCGCGCCGATCTCGAGGCGGCCCGCACGAGCGGCGTGCCGCTGTGCGCCAATGGCGGCGCCAACTCGGTCGCCGTGTCGGAGCATGCGATGCTGCTGATGCTGGCGGTCTCGCGCCGCCTGATCACCCAGCACTCGAACGTCACCGCCGGACGCTGGCACGGAAATTCGCCGCCAACCGTCCACGAGGTGCGCAACCGCGTGCTGGGCATCATCGGCCTGGGCACGATCGGCAAGAAGGTCGCCAAGCTGGCGCTCGCCTTCGGGATGACCGTTCACTACTACGACATCGCCCGTCTCAAGGAGGAAGAGGAAGACGCGCTGGGCGTCCGCTTCCGCCTGCTGCCCGAGATCCTGAAGCACTCCGACATCGTGTCGCTGCACGTGCCGCTGAACGCTTCCACCCGCCACATGATCGGCAAGGACGAACTCGCCGCCATGAAGAAGTCGGCGATCATCGTGAACACCTCGCGCGGTCCCGTGATCGACGAGACGGCGCTGACCGCCGCGCTCTCAGCCGGCAACCTGTTCGGTGCCGGCCTCGACGTGTTCGACGAAGAGCCGACCCCGCCGGACAATCCACTCCTGAAGCTCGACAACGTCGTCCTGACGGCGCACCTCGCCGGCCCGACCTTCGAAAGCAACATCACCCGCCTGCGCAACGGCTTCGACAACGTCCAGAGGGTTGCCCGCGGCGAGCCCGCGCTCTGGGTGGTGCCCGAACTGCTGGAACCGAAGACATGAGCCGAACTTCAAGGCGCAGCATCCTTGTGGGGAGCCTCGCGGCCCCCTTCATCGCCCGCGAGGGCTTTGCGCAGGGCGACTGGCCCAAGGGACCGGTCCGCTGGGTGGTTGCCTTTGCGGCCGGCGGCGCCGCCGACACGGTGGCCCGCAACATTGGCGTGCGTGTGGCCGAGATCATCGGCCAGCAGGTGATCATCGACAACCGCACCGGCGGCAACGCCGTCGTCGCCGCCAATGCCGTGCTGCAGGCGCCGCGAGACGGCCAGACCTTCCTGGTCGATGCCGCCAACCAGATCACCAACACCCTGCTGATGAAGGACCTGCCCTTCGACTATGCGCAGACCTGGGTGCCGGTGACGCAGCTCGCGAGCTTCCCGCAGGTCGTGGCCGTGAAGCACGATTTCCCGTCGCAGACTATCCAGCAATACATCGCCGCCGCGAAGGCCAAGCCCGGCACGATCAGCTACGGCACGCCGCCGGCGGCCGGCATGGCGCACATGGCCGGCGAGGAACTGCAGCGCCGGGCGGGCATCAAGCTGATCCACGTGCCCTATCGCGGCGGCGCCGACGCAGCGCGCGACATAGGCGCGGGCGCCGTCGATTCGGTAATCATCACCACCAACTCGATCCGCCCGCCCGTGGCGGCCGGACGCGCCCGCGTGCTGGCGGTCACCAGCCTCAAGCGCTCCTCGGCCTTCCCCGACGTGCCGACCCTCGCCGAAAGCGGCTATCCGGGCTTCGACCTCAACGACTGGAACGGCCTGTTCGCCGTCACCGGCACGCCGCCGGTCCTGATCGACCGCATGCAGGCCGTGGTGGCCGAGGCGGTCAAGGACCCGAAGGTGAAGGAACGACTCGATCCGACCGGCGCCGACCTCGTCGCCAACACCCCGGCCGAGTTCAAGATCTGGATCGCCGGCCAGCGCGACCTGCTCGGCAAGCTGATCACCGAGGCAGGCATCAAGCTGCAGTAGCGGTTTGCCTCTCAATTCTTCCACCTCCCCGTCACACGGAGGAGGCCGGGAGGGAGGAAGCAACGCGGAGGATTTTGTTTTTCGAGGCGTCGCGGTCTGCGGCCTTCCCCCTCCGGCCCCTCGGGTCGCCTCCCCCCGTATGACGGGTGAGGAAAGTTGTTACGCCGTCTGCAGCTTCACCCTGTAGGTTTCCTCGAACCTAAGGATCGCCGCGAAGGAGACCGCGGCGGCGGCCATGATCATGAAGGCCGGGCTGTAGTCGTTGTCCGTCCGGTGGACCAGCCACGTGGCAACCAGCGGGCTGAAGCCGCCGAGGATACCCAGGGTCACATTGTAGCCCAGCGCAATCGCCGTGCAGCGAATCTCAGCCGGTACCGACTCGACCATGAGCGCCGGCTGGCCGCCGATGAAGGCACCGACCGACAGGACGAATCCTAGCTGGCCCAGCAGGACGAGTTCGGGCTGCCCCTGGTGCATCAACCAGAAGAAGGGCAGCGCGCCGACGAACCCGAGCGCCGCGGCGCCCAGCATCATGGGGCGTCTGCCGTACCGGTCGGACAGCCAGCCCATCAGGACCATGACCGGCAGCATCACCGCCATGCTGGTCGAATTGATCGCCAGCGCCGTGGCGGGCGCGATGTTGTCGGCGAACTGCAGCCAGCTCACGATGTAGACGAACATCAGGTAGAAGCCGACCGAGTTGAATACCGAGAGCGCCGCCAGCCTGGCCAGCAGCGGGCCGTGGTTGCGGACCGTGTCGAGCAGCGGCGAGCGTGCTGCCGAAACCGTACGCGGCGCCTCGTGAACATGGCGGCGCAGCACGACTCCCGCGATGCCGACCAGCAGCCCGAGCAGGAACGGCAGCCGCCAGCCCCAGCTTTCGAGCGCCTGCTCGGACATCACCGACGCCAGCAAAGCCCCCGTGGCCGACCCCAGCAGAATGCCGCCGACCGCACCGCAACAGCCCAGCGCACCAACGAAGGCCCGCCGGTTGGGCGGCGACTGTTCGATGATGAAGATGATCGAGGTCGTGTACTCACCGCCGACCGACAGACCCTGCACCATGCGCAGCAGCGTGAGCAGGATCGGCGCGGCGATGCCGAGCGTCTGGTAGTCGGGCAGCACGCCGACCAGGAAGGTCGGGACGGCCATGGCGGCGACGGAAAAGGTCAGCGCCGCACGGCGGCCCAGGCGGTCGCCGATGGCCCCGATCACCGCCCCGCCAATCGGCCGCATCAGGAAGCCGACGGCAAAGATCCCGAAAGCCGAGAGGACCTGGGCGACCGGATCCTCGCTGGGGAAGAAGGCTCGACCGATCGCGGCGGCGAAGTAACCGTAGACCGCGAAATCGTACCATTCCAGCACGTTGCCGATCGCGCCGGCTGCAATCACCCGGCGCGTATTCCCCTGCTCCATCTTCGCTCCCCCGAGCTTTAGATCGGCCGAACGATCAGCCGTAGACGAACGCCTTGTCCTCCAGGTCGATGGCTGGAAAGACGTTCTTCTCGTTCCAGTAATCCTGGGTGTGCTGCCACTCCGGCTTGTCGCCGCGCTTGGGCAGCAGATGCATGCCGCGCATCATATAGCCCGGATTGAAGTTCTCCGGATCGATCCAGGGCAACAAGGGCATGCCCTTGTCCTCGGGCCGCAGGGCGACCTCGACCTTGCGGGCCTGGTGCTTGTCCATGTGGTCCAGCAGGCGGCAGACGAAGTCGCCGACCAGGTCGGCGCGCAAGGTCCAGCTCGCGCGGAAGTAGCCGAACACCCAGATCAGATTGGGCACGCCCGTGAACATCATGCCGCGATAGGTCACGGTATCGGCGAAGTCGACCGGCTTGCCGTCGACCGCGAAGGCAATGTCGCCCATCACCGACAGGTCGAAGCCCGTCGCCGTCACGATGATGTCGGCCTCGAGCACCTTGCCCGACTTGAGCAGGATGCCCTCGGGCACGAAGCGGTCGATCTCGTCGGTCTCGACCGAGGCCTTGCCGCCGCGGATCGCCTTGAACAGGTCGCCATCGGGTACGAAGGCGATGCGCTGCTGCCAGGGCCGGTATCTCGGCGTGAAATGCGGCTCCAGCGGGAAGTCCGGCCCGACATGGGCGCGGACGCCGGCCAGCAGCTCGCTCCGCACCTTGTCCGACTCCTCGAAGGCGCGCCGGGTGAAGACCGACTGATCGTGCAGGATCTTGCGGCGCACGATCTCGTGGATCCATTCCTCGTCGACCTCGAGCTGGCGCAGCGTCTCCGCGAGCTCGATGGCGTTGCGGCCGGGGATGAAATAGGTCGGCGAGCGCTGCAGCATGGTGACGTGGCCCGCCTTGTCCGCCATCGCCGGGATGACCGTAGCGGCCGTCGCTCCGGAGCCGATCACGACGATCTTCTTGCCCGTGTAGTCGAGATCCTCCGGCCAGGTCTGCGGATGGATGACCTGGCCCTTGAAGCTGTCCATGTCCTTCCATTCCGGCGTGTAGCCGACCGAATGGCGGTAGTAGCCTTGGCACATCCAGAGGAAATTGGCGGTGAAGCGGACCGCCTCGCCCGTGTCGGTCCGGACGCCCTCGATGGTCCAGAGGTTGTCCTTGCTCGACCAGGAGGCGGACTCGATGCGGTGGCGGTAGCGGATGTGTCGGGCCAGGTCGTTGTCTTCGATCACCTCGCCCATGTAGGTCTTGATCTCCTGGGCGGTGGCGATCGGCTTGCCCTTCCACGGCTTGAAGCGATAGCCGAAGGTGTGGAGGTCGCTGTCTGACCGGATGCCGGGATACTTGTGGGTCAGCCAGGTGCCGCCGAAGCTCTCCTGGGACTCCAGGATGACGAAGCTGCGGTCGGGCATCTGCTGGGTGAGATGATAGGCACCACCGATGCCGGAAATGCCGGCGCCGACGATGACGACTTCGAAATGCTCGGTCGTGGTGGCCGCAGGCCGCGCAAGCGTGGTGTCCGGCATGGGAAGGCTCTTTCCTCGCTGATGAACTGGCGTCAGTCTTGCTCGAACATGAGCCTCGAAGCCAGCCCCCAGAATCCACGATCCGAAACCGGCCGCCGGCGCCGCGGCGCCATTGCAGTCCGTGTGGTTGCGGCGCGGCATCGACGTACTGGACCTGAAGCCCGTCCTGGAGGCACAAGGTTCTGCCCTGTCCCCTCTCTTGCCGACGATGGACACTGGACTTCCCGCGGTCACGCCCCGGTCGCCTAGGCCATCAGCCAGTATCCTGCCCGCTAACGGAAGAACGCCATGCACGAAAAGGTCGACGTCCTGATCATCGGTTCCGGCGCTTCGGGGGCGGCGGTGGCGTGGAGCCTCGCCGACACGAAGATGCGGATCCTCTGTCTCGAACAGGGCGACTGGGTGAAGCCCACGGACTATCCGACCAACGGCCGGGACTGGGAGGCCCGCCTGTTCGGCGACTTCGCCATCAACCCGAACCGCCGGGCGCGAGAGACCGACTATCCGATCAACAACGGGACCTCGCCCATCCAGGTCGTGAATTTCAACGGCGTCGGCGGCAGCACCATCATGTACACGGCGCACTATCCGCGCCTGCATCCCTCGGACTTCCGGGTGAAGACCCTGGACGGCATCGCCGACGACTGGCCCGTCGACTACGCGACCCTGGAGCCGTACTTCACCGAGAACGACCGCATGACGGGCGTGGCCGGCCTCGAAGGCGACCCGGCCTATCCGCATCACGTGCCGCCGATGCCGCCGCTCCCCCTCGGCAAGACCGGCAAATGCTTCGGCGAGGCGATGAACAAGCTCGGCTGGCATTGGTGGCCCTCGGACTCCGCCATCGCCACCACCGAATATGACGGCCGCGCGCCCTGCATCAATCTCGGCCACTGCACGCCCGGCTGCGCCCAGGGTGCCAAGGCCAGCGTCGACGTCACCTACTGGCCGCACGCGATCCGCGCCGGCGTCGAGTTGCGCACCCGTGCGCGGGTCCGGGAGGTCACGGTCGGCCCAGACGGTCTCGCGAACGGCGCCATCTACTACGACGCCGAGGGCAAGGAGCATTTCCAGCCGGCCGAAATGGTCATCGTGGCCTGCAACGGCATCGGCACGCCGCGCCTGCTGCTGAACTCGGTGTCCGGCCGCTTCCCCAACGGCATCGCCAATTCGAGCGGGCTGGTGGGCCGGAACCTGATGTTCCACCCGTTCGCCCACACCTACGGCTATGTCGACGAGCCGATCGACGGCAATACCGGCGCGCAGCTCCCGCTGTGGAGCAAAGAGTTCTACGAGACCGATCCATCGCGCGGCTTCGTGCGCGGCTACACGCTGCAGCTTCACCGCGGCGCCGGCACGATCGTCGACGCCATCGCCAACACCGCGCGCGGCTTCCTGCCGTGGGGCGAGGCGCATCACGACGTGTATCGTACCCTCTTCAACCGCAAGCTCGGCCTCTCGGCGATCTGCGAGGACCTGCCGGAAGAGCACAACCGGGTGACGCTCGATCCGGTGCTGAAGGACAGCAACGGCATTCCCGCGCCGAAGATCGACTATACGCTGGGCGAAAACACAAAGAAGATGATCGCCCACGGCGTCGCGCGCTCGAAGGAGATCCTCGCGGCAGCCGGCGCGAAGAATGTCGGCAGTGACGCGCCGATGCTCAATGCCGGCTGGCATCTCATGGGCACGGCCCGCATGGGCACCGATCCCGAGCGGTCCGTGGTCAACGAATGGGGCCGCAGCCACGACGTGAAGAACCTGTTCATCGTCGACGGCAGCATCTGGGTGACCTCCGGCGGCGTGAACCCGACCTCCACGATCCAGGCGCTGGCGCTCTACATCGCCGACAACATCAAGCGGCGGCTCGCCGACGCCACGCTCTTCGATTGAGGCCATCGACATGACGTATGGAACCCTGACGGAAGCCGAAGCCCGCGACCTGCGCCTTCTGGCCGGCATCATGATCCCCGCGAGCACCGCCCATGGCGTGCCCGGCGCCGACGATGAGCTGATCTTCGCCGATATCCTGAAGAGCCTGGAACGGGACACCGCGGACGCGCAGACCGCGCTGAAGCAACTGCACGAACTGTCCGGCGGCCCGTTCGCCGCGCTCGCGCCGGAGCGCCGCAGCGAGGTGGCGATGCGGTTCAAGCAGGAAGGCGGGTCCCCCCTCTTCTCCCTCAATCGCGTGGTGCTGCTCTGCTATTACCGCGACGACCGCGTGATGCGCGCACTCGGCCAGGAGCCGCGCTCGCCCTTCCCCAAGGGCCATGTCGTCGAGCAGGGTGACTGGTCGCTGCTCGACCCGGTGCGCAAGCGCCCGCCGATGTGGCGGCAGGTCTAACGGCGCGTCAGCCCTGGCCCCGTGCCTTCAGCACGTAGCCCATCGCCCGGAAGCTGGAATCCTTCTGGATCGCCGCGGTGATCCGCGGGTCGCTATAGGGATTGCTGAGCGAGATAAGGACGTCGGTCTGGGTCTGGCAGGAGGCCGCCGCCGTGGCGGCGAGCGACTGGGCGCTGCCAGAGTAGACATCGGCCAGATGGATGTTGGCGACCAGGCAGTTGTCACGCGCTTCGAAGGCGTCGTCGATGCTCTTCATCAGCTTGGGATCGGACAGGCCCGCCCCCCGCAGGGAGGTCGCAGCCTCGCACCCGCCCAACAGGAACGGCAGCAGCACCAGGGCCGCGTGCAGGGAAGTCCGGGTCGCCTTCATTCGCTCTTCCAGTCTCACTGATCCGCGCGCAACAGAAAGACGGCGGGACCCGGCCTGTCAAGACCGGGCCCCGTCACGGTCCTAGTGCCGGCTCATCTCGGCGCGTCCCACCACCATGTGATGGACCTCGTCCGGGCCATCGGCGAACCTGAGGTGCCGCTGGTTGACGTACATCTCGCTGAGCGGCGACCACTGGGACAGGCCGGTGGCGCCGTGGATCTGCATCGCCTGATCGATGATCAGGCAGACCTTCTCCGGCACCATCGCCTTGACCATGCTGATCCAGACGCGGGCCTCGCGATGGCCCAGCACGTCCATCGCCTTCGCGGCCTTCAGCACCATGAGGCGCATGGCCTCGATCTCGATGCGCGCCCGGCTCACCAGCTCGAGGTTCTTGCCCAGCTGGATCAGCGGCTTGCCGAAGGCGGTGCGGGTCGAGCCGCGCTTGACCATCAGCTCGATGGCCTTCTCGGCGGCGCCGATCGAGCGCATGCAGTGATGGATGCGGCCCGGTCCGAGGCGCACCTGGCTGATCTCGAAGCCGCGGCCCTCGCCCAGCAGGATGTTCTCGGCCGGCACCCGGCAGTTGTTGAACTTGAGGTGCATGTGTCCGCGCGGCGCGTGATCGTGGCCGAACACGGTCATCGGACCCACGATCTCGAGGCCGGGCGTGCCCATCGGCACCAGGATCTGCGACTGCTGGAACTGCGGCGAGGCATCCGGGCTGGTCTTGACCATGACGATCATGATCTTGCAGCGCGGATCGCCCGCGCCGGAGATGTAGTACTTCTCGCCGTTGATCACCCACTCGTTGCCGACCAGTTCGGCGCGCGTGGTGATGTTCTTGGCGTCCGAAGAGGCCACGCCCGGCTCCGTCATCGCATAGGCCGAGCGGATCTCGCCGTTCAGCAGCGGCTTCAGCCACTTTTCCTTCTGCTCGGGCGTGCCGACCTTCTCGAGCACTTCCATGTTGCCGGTGTCGGGCGCGGAGCAGTTCAGCGACTCCGAGGCCAGCGGATACTTGCCCAGTTCGGCGGCGATGTAAGCGTAGTCGAGATTGGTGAGGCCGCGGCCGATCTCGGAATGGGGCAGGAAGAAGTTCCACAGGCCCGAGGCCTTGGCCTTGTTCTTGGCAGCCTCGAGCAGTTCGAGCTGGCCCGGCGCCCAGCTCCAGCGATCCTTGCGACCCTCGCCCAGGCGCTGGAACTCCTCGAGGATCGGCGCGACGTTCTCGGCGATATGCGCCTTCACCGCATCGAACAGAGGCTGGGCCTCCTTCGACATGGCGAGGTTGTTCAGCTCGGCTTCGAGATCGGGACGGACCGGCTTCCGGGTTGCTGCCGCTGCCTTCTGGGTCATTGAGGTTTCCTCGTTTCTGTCGATCGGATTTTCACGTGCGGCCAATCCCTACAGACCTGTGGTTTCCGGTCAATGCCACAGTGGTTTTGCCGTGCAGACCAACGGGTTTGCACCCACGACCGCGCGGGCCGGTCGTCCTCCCCCTGCCCGGCCTGCTATTGTCGGGAGATCATGTATCCGCCCGAGCGCATCGTCTGCCTGACCGAAGAGACCACCGAGACGCTGTACCTGCTGGGTGAGCAGGACCGGATCGTCGGGATTTCCGGCTATACGGTCCGGCCGCCCCAGGCGCGCAAGGAGAAGCCGCGCGTCTCGGCCTTCATCTCGGCCGACATGCCGAAGATCCTGGCCCTGGAGCCCGATCTGGTTCTCACCTTCTCCGACCTGCAGGCCGATCTGGTGGCGGCGCTCGTCCGGGCGGGCGTCACCGTGCATGCCTTCAATCAGCGCACGGTGGCGGAGATCCTCGACATGATCCGCATGCTGGGCGCGCTCGTCGGCGCGCAGGATCGTGCGATGGCGCTGGCCGACCGGCTTGCGGCCAACGTCGAGGACACGCGTCGACGCACGAGTGGTGCCGGCCATCGTCCCAAGGTCTATTTCGAGGAATGGGACGAGCCCATGATCTCCGGCATCGCCTGGGTCTCGGAGCTGGTCGAGGCCGCCGGCGGTGCGGACATCTTTCCCGAGCGGGCTCCCTGCAAGTCCGCCCGCGACCGCATCGTCACCGCGGAAGAGGTCATCCGCCGGGCTCCCGACATCGTCATCGGCTCGTGGTGCGGCAAGAAATTCAAGAGCGAGAAGTTCGTCGCACGGCCGGGCTTCGAATACCTGCCAGCGGTGCGCAACGGCAGGCTGCACGAGATCAAATCGCCGCTGATCCTCCAGCCCGGTCCCGCCGCCCTCACCGACGGCCTCGCCGCGCTGGAGGCGATCATCAACGGCGCGGCAGAACGCGATCCGATCAGACCGTGACCGCCGCCACAATACTGTGATGCTTCTCGATCAAAAAGAAGCTCGCCTCGGTTGGCGCGCAAATTGCGTGGAAAGTGCCAGAGGCAGCCCATCGATCCTTGTGAACAGGAGATCGAAGATGCTCAAAGTCTACGTTCCAAAGATGCTCAGTGGTGAGATTGGCGACTGGTGCAGCAGCCTTTCGCTGGCTGCGGGCGTGCCAATCTGCTGGGGAAGTGACCATCTCGGCCACTTCGTGAATGCACCCAGCGCGGACTGGGTCCCCTCCCTGTCGGCGGCGATCGCCGATGCCTGCGAGGGCAAGTCACCGAGCCTCAACTAGTGATCGCGACAGTGGCGGAGGGGACGGGATTCGAATCCACGAAACGGGTTGTTCCCGGCATTCAGGTGAGCGCCGTCGGCCCAGGCCCGAGGAGGTCGCCGCTGCGATCCTGTTCCTGGCCTCCGACGACGCCTCCTGCGTTACGGCGCCCAGCTGTTCGTCGACGACGGCATGACGGTCCTTCGAAACGGCGAAGCCAACCTGGCGCGAAGACGATGCTTATTTGATCGCCAGCAGCTCGACGTCAAAAATCAGCGTGGCGTTGGGCGGAATGACACCGCCAGCGCCGCGAGCTCCATATCCAAGGTGCGGCGGAATGATCAGCGTGCGCTTGCCGCCGACCTTCATGGTTGCGACGCCCTCGTCCCAGCCGCCGATGACGCGCTGCATACCGATGGGAAATTCGAAAGGCGAGCCGCGATCGACGGAAGAATCGAACTTCTTGCCTTTCACGTCGCCTTCGAAGAGCCATCCCGTGTAGTGCATGACACAGGTCTGGCCGGTCTTGGGGCTGGCGCCCGTGCCGACGGTGGTATCGATGATCTTCAGGCCGCTTTCGGTCGTCATGGCTTTTCCTCGGGTTTGCGCGCGAGCCGGATAGGCAGCGGCGAGAGCTGTGGTCGCGATAATGACGCGGCGGGTCACTTGCAAGTGCCTTCTCCTCCTCAAACGCCCAAAGGGGCCTCCTGACCGACAACCTGTTTATACTGCGCGCGCACCTCGTCCGAGACGCGGTGAGTGTCTTCCTTCAGGTTGCGCGGCGTGATCGCGATGAAGGCGATTTCCCAGTTGTCCGGCTTGGGCACGCCGACTTTCGGCAGGAAGGCGTGCGGCGCGCCGGGCGCGTTGTGGAAATGGCCGCCGTCAATCACCGGCGTCAGCACCGGCTTGCCATTCTCGTCGATGGAAAAACCGTCCGCCTCGCCCACGACAAACATCGGGAACTGATCGGTACGGCTGGCAATGTGTGTATGCAGCTCGACTTTCCGCAGGAACACCGCCGCGACGCCACGTCCGTGCAGGTTCTGGCCCAGACGCCACGGGCCGGGTCCGGTCAAATCCGGCACGGCGGAGAAGTGATACTCCTCGCGGGCCAAGATGGCGCGTAAGGCGTCCTTGGGATTGAATTCGGGACCGGCCGCGGCGCGGGCCTTGTTGAAATCCGCATAAACGGACTTCATCCATTCAATCTCGTCATCCGCCAGCTCGTGGTCGAGGATCGGTAGAGTTGCGCCACTGGACATAGAAGACTCCGCTGCCTTGCAATTCGGTCTGGTTTTATCCGGGATTCCCCGGCTCGTCAGCGCAGTCAGCCGTTCATTGCGACGAAGTCCATGCCGCGACGCGATTGGCGAGATGCAAAACCGGCGGTTTGAAAAGCAAGCCAGGATGGGAGCTTGCGCTGCGACGGCAAGTAGACACCGGACGCTTCAGCGTCCTCGGCAAAGCCGGGAGGCCGGTCGATCGGGCAGGTAATGGCGGAGGGGATGGGATTCGAACCCACGATAGGGATTATCTCCCTATAACGGTTTAGCAAACCGCCGCCTTCGGCCACTCGGCCACCCCTCCGCAGACCCGTTAAGACCCCGGCGACCATAACCACGACGGATGCCGGGCGGTTCTAGCGGGCGGGCTCGGGAGTGTCAAACAAGCCGGTAATTTCGCGAGGTTTTACAGCCTCTTGGCGTCGCGGTCTGAAGCGTGCGACGCTGCGGTCATGAATTCCAGCTCCATCGACATGCTCCAGCGCCTGGTGGCGTTCGACACCACCTCGCGCAACTCCAACCTCGACCTGATCAAGTACATCCAGGGCTATCTGGACGAGCACGGCATCCGGAGCACTCTGGTCCCCAACGCGGAAGGCACCAAGGCCAACCTGTTCGCCTCGGTCGGTCCCGAGGCCGAGGGCGGCATCGTCCTGTCGGGTCACACCGACGTGGTGCCGGTCGACGGACAGGCCTGGGAAACCGATCCGTGGACGCTGACGGAGAAAGCCGACGGCAACCTCTACGGCCGCGGCACCTGCGACATGAAGGGCTTCATCGCCGCCTGCCTCGCCCACGTGCCCGCGCTCAAGAAGGCGAAGCTCAAGGTGCCGATGCATTTCGCCTTCAGCTACGACGAGGAGATCGGCTGTCTCGGCGCGCATTCGCTGGTCGAGAAGCTGGTCGGCAACGTGCCACGCCCGCAGGCCGTGATCGTGGGCGAGCCCACCATGATGGGCGTCGTCAACGCGCAGAACGCCGGCGGCGGCATCATCGCCACCTTCACCGGCGTCGAGGCCCACTCCTCCATGACGCATCTTGGCGTCAGCGCCATCCATTTCGCCGGCGACTTCATCCACTGGCTGAACGAGCTGCAGGTCGAGCTGGCCGGCCGCACGCGCACCGACATCGACACCGTGCCCGGCCACACGACGATCAACGTCGGCATCGTGACAGGCGGCACGGCGGGCAACATCCTTGCGCGCGAGTGCACCCTCAACTGGGGCTACCGCACCCTGCCCGGCGACGATCCCTGGGAAGTGCAGCGCCGCGCCGAAGCCTATGTCGCCGAACTGCTGCTGCCGAAGATGAAGGCCAAGCACCCCGACGCCTACATCCAGCTCAAGCGCCGCTCCTTCGTGCCCGGCCTGATGCCGCAGGAGAACGAGGAAGCCGCCAAGCTCGCGTTGCAGTGGACCGGCGGCAATCGCACCTATGCCGTGCCCTACGGCACCGAGGCGGGCATCTTCCGCAGCCATGGCATCCCGACCGTGATCTGCGGACCGGGCGACATCTCGCAGGCCCACCAGCCCAACGAGTTCGTTGCGAAGTCGCAGATGGATGCCTGCGACGCGTTCATCGCCAGGATGATCGGCTGGGCCGAGCGCCAGTAGGGTGGCGTGACCCCATCGCCCTCGTCAGACGAGGGCACTTCCCCTTTGCGGCACCCGCAAAGGGGAAGAATCCGATTTAGCCTTCGGTGCGGCGGGTCGTCTCGAACAGGAACCAGACGCGCTTCTCGGTCTCGTCGATCCAGTTCTCGATGAGGCTGGCCGTCGCGATGTCGCCATGCTCGTCGCAGAGCTCGTGGAGCGTGCGCATGTGGACGCAGAGCTGCTTGTTGTCGTCGCGCAGCTCCGCAAGCATGTCGAGCGGCGTCACATAGTCGGCATCGTTGTCGAGCACGCGCTGCAGGCGGGAGATATGGCCGATCGACCGCAGCGTCGTGCCGCCGAGCTTGCGCACGCGTTCGGCGATCACGTCCGTCATAGCGTCGATCTCGGTCGCCTGCTCGTCGAGCAGCAGGTGATAGTCGCGGAAGTGCGGCCCCGACATGTGCCAGTGGAAGTTCTTGGTCTTCCAGTAGAGCGCGGCCACATCGGCCAGCAGGATGTTGAGCCCGCCGCTCAGATCCTTGGTGGCATTCTCGCCGAGGTCGGTCGGGGTGGCGAGCGCGGCCTTCTTACGTGCATTGACGTCGTTGCTCATGGGTTGACTCTCCTATGGATCATCGCTGAAAAATCTAGCGTGCTTCGCCGAACCGGTCAGCCGGCGCAGACCGGCTGCTCGACCCGGAAAACCTCGTGCTGACCGAAACGCTTCCTGTAGGTATCGACGATCGACGCAACCTTCGAGCGATGGGCCGGCGCATCGAAGACGACGACCACAACCAGTTTCGTGCGCTCAGCTCCGATGACTCCGGCCGGATCACGATGCTGGCCGCGCGCGTCGATCACCGTGAGGCCGGCCGGAAACTGCGGCGTCACGATCTCGGCCAGGAAAGACGCCCACTCCGCGTCGCTCACCTCACCGCCCGACGGTCGGTCGCGACCGAAGTAGAGATTTACCTCGACGGCGGGCTTGAGCGGAGCTGCGCACGCCGCAGGCGCCCCCGGCTGCGCACAGGCGAAGAGCGTGGGGCAGAGCAAGGCTGCTCCCAACACTCCACGCCAGGATCCGGGCAGCATCCTAGTTGAGATAAGGAACGGCCATGCCCTTGGCGACGGCAGGCCTGGCATTCACGATGTCGTACCAGCGCTTCACGTTGGGAAAGTCTGCGAGGTTCACGGTGTGCCACTCGTGACGCGCCGCCCACGGGAAGATCGACATGTCGGCGATCGTATAGTCCTCGCCCGCCACGAAGGCGTTGCCGGCGAGCTGCTTGTCGAGGACGCCATAGAGCCGCTTGGCCTCGTCGACATAGCGCTTGATGCCGTATTCGATCTTCGACGGCGCCGCCCGCAGGAAGTGATGAGCCTGGCCGAGCATCGGGCCGAATCCGCCCATCTGCCACATCAGCCACTGGATCGAGTCGTAGCGCTTCGCGCCGTCGGCTGGCAGGTACTTTTTCGTCTTGTCGGCGAGGTAGATCAGGATCGCGCCCGACTCGAACAGGCTGTACGGCTTGCCGCCCGGACCGTCGGGATCGACGATCGCGGGAATGCGGTTGTTCGGGCTGATGCGCAGGAATTCGGGCTTGTGCTGCTCGCCCTTGGAGATGTCGATCTTGTGCACGCTGTAGGGCAGTTCGCACTCTTCGAGCATGATGGACACCTTGCGGCCGTTCGGCGTGCCCCACGTGTGAAGCTCGATCATCTCTTCAATTCCCCCATTATCATTGAAGTCGGAAGGCCGTTCAGGCCCAGCTATCGTCGTCCCCTGCGCCACCGCCGTCATCGAGCGATGCGGTGTCGTAGTCGTCCTGTCCCTGCCGATCGTCGGCATGGGCTTGTTGCTGCACCGACGAATCCGGCGGCAACAATTCCGGCGGCGTCGAGTCCGGGGTTCCGCCAAACGCCTGCTGCTGGCCACCGAACGGTCCGGGATTGCTGCCCATCAGATTGCGGATACCTTCGAACAGCAGAGCGCCGCCGGCAACGCCCGCGGCCGTCATCATGGCCGTGCGCAGGAAGCTCCCGCCTGCTGCCGGCTGTTGCTGCGGCGAGACGGCCGCTTGCAAGGGCGAGCGCGTGGAGGGAGCCATCGAGGCCGCCGGCGCCGCCGCGGACGTCTGGGGTACCGATGTGCGCGGCGGCGCCCACGGGCCGATCTTCGGCGCACTGCCGAGGAAACCGGCCTCGGGCTGCGGCGCGGCTGCGATCTTCGCCTCCAGTTCGGCGATACGGTCCTGCGCGGCCTTCAGCGCCTGCTCCTGCACCAACACGGTTTGCACAAGCAGATAGGCTGAAGCAGGCTGCTTTGATGCTCGGTCCCAGATGAACTGTTCAACCTCATTGTCGCGCGGTTGAGATTCGAACGGCTTCAGCCGATCGAACAGACCCGAGATGAGATCGCGTTCCTGCTGCTGCATGACTAGTCTCCCGCCCGACGTTGGGCTCCGCCAACGTGGTTGTCCGTCGGCAGAGCGTCAAGGGTGGCTAGTTCACCATCGCCTGGTAGACGAGGTCGCGCATGAGGTAGCGGTAGCGCAGACGGGCCTGCGGCGACTGCATCATGAAAACGACATACAGGCGCTCCCGCGGATCGTGCCAGAAATAGGTGCCGTAGGCGCCGCCCCAGAAATAGTCGTTGGGCGATCCAGGCAGTGGGTTGACGCCCTGCACGTTGCGAACGGCGAAGCCCAGCCCAAAGCCCTGCCCCATGGCGGCGCTGGGCTCCAGCGCCTCGAAGCGGAACATGTCGGCGCCCATCTTGATCTCGGGCGGTAGTGCGTCTGCCGTCATCAGGTCGATCGTCTTGCGCGAGACCAGACGCACGCCATCGAGCTGGCCGCCATTGGCGAACATCTGCAGGAAGCGGGCATAGTCGGCCGCCGTCGACACCATGCCGCCGCCGCCCGAGCGCCAGGTGAACTTCTCGGTGACATCGGGGATCGCCGGCAGCTCGTTCTTCGGCCCCTCCTTCATTGGCCTCGCGCCGCGCGCCTTCTTGTCGGCGCTGGCCTCGAAGGCCGTATCGCCCATCTTGAGCGGCTTGGTGATGCGCTCCTCGATGAACTTGTCGAGCGGCATGCCGGAGGCGACCTCGACGACGCGCCCGAGCACGTCGGTCGACATCGAATATTCCCAGGTCGTGCCCGGCTGGTAGAGCAGCGCGAGCTTGCCGAGCTTGTCGGCCATTTCGGCATTGCTCTGATTGCGATCGGCGACCTTCATGTCGAGATAGGACTGCTTCACCGGATTGGCGCCCACCGCGCCATAGGTCAGGCCCGACGTGTGCCGCATCAGGTCGTGCACCGTCATCGGCCGGAACTGCGGCTCCAGCACCATTTCCGTCGTGCCGTCCTCCTTCTTCTTCGGGACCGCGACCTTGGTATCGGCGAACGCCGGAATGTAGGTCGACACGCGATCGGCGAGCGTGAGCTTGCCCTCCTCCATCAGCATCATCGCGGCCAGGGTGACGATCGGCTTGGTCATCGAGGCGATGCGGAAGATCGTGTCGTTGGTCATCGCGACCTTGGCATCCTTGTCACGGAATCCGTAGGACTCGAACATCACGATCTTGCCGTTGCGGGCGATCAGGACGACGGCGCCGGGCAGCTCGTTGTTCTTCACGCCCTCGTTCAGCCGGTCGCTGAGCCGCTTCAGGCGGGTCGAGAGAAACCCTACTTCTTCCGGGGACTGCACCTTGGGAATGCCCTGGGCCCCTGCCGGCCAGGCGAGGGCGAGGCCAAGCGCCGCCGCGACGGCCATACGAATCATCGACATTTTGCAGTCTCCTCCCGATATTTGAAGCATCAAAGCAATTGACCGAGGCCAAGCGCAAGCTTAACCAGTGCCTATCGACGGTCCTCCTTAACCGGAGGCGAAAAGGGAATGCCGTGCCGCTCCCTCCACGGGGAGCCAATCGGCAGCTGTACCCGCAGCTGTAAGCGGCGAGCGAGAGCCCATATGTCACTGGACTTCGGTCTGGGAAGACGGGCAGGAGCTGCGACCCGCGAGCCAGAAGACCTGCCGGCGATAGCGTCGCTCTTCCGATGGACGGGATGATCCAACGGGACGGTCAACCGAGCGGTGACGCGCTTAGTGCGAACCGTTTGGGAGATCGTCAGATGACGTCGATCCGAGGAATCCTGCCTGCGCTCCTTTCAAATGCCACGCCGGCCGATGGGCCCGCCGGGCGTATGCAACGCTATGCGTCCACCCTCCACTCAAGCCCGGAACGCTGGGTAACGGTACCGACCCCGACCCACAACGTTTCCCTGCCCTTCCGCCGCGGTGGCTTCACCAGCCTGACCGAGGCGCTCGACTACGCCGCCCGCGGCGAGACCGGCTTCAACTTCTTCGATGCCCGCGGCAAGCTCCTGACCCGCCTGCCGTACAGCCATCTCCGCACCGAGGCGCTGTCGTTCGCCCGCCGCCTGATCGGCGCCGGAATCGAGCCGGGCGAGCGACTCATCCTCATCGCAGACACCTGGCCGGGCTTCTGTATCGCCTTCTTCGGCTGCCAATATGCCGGCATCGTGCCGGTTCCCGTGCCTGTGCCGGTCGGGCTTGGCGCCAAGGCACATTACATCTTCCAGCTCAGGAAGCAGATCACGGCGGCACAGGCCGTGGGCGTCCTGGCCCCCGACGAGCTGGTCGAATTCGCCCGGAGCGCCGCCGAAGGCACGACCGCGCGCTTCGCCGGAGGGATGGAAATCTTCACCGCTCTCCCCGAGGCCAAGGTCGACCTGCGGCCGCTCGGCGCCGGCATGGCCTGCTACGTGCAGTTCTCTTCCGGCAGCACCCGTGCGCCGCTCGGCGTCGACATCCGCCAGGACCAGCTCATGGCGAACATCGACGGCTCGATCGCCGCCCAGGGACTTGACGAGAACGATTCCGGCGTGAGCTGGCTGCCGCTCTATCACGACATGGGCCTGATCGGGTTCATCCTGGCGCCGATGTGCGCGCAGCGCAGCGTCGACCTGCTGGCGCCCCGCGACTTTGCCCGGCGGCCGATGCAGTGGCTCTCCCTGATCTCGCGCCGCGGCGCCACAATCACCTACAGTCCGAGCTTCGGCTACGACCTCCTGACCCGGCGCGCGCTGACTGCGCCGATAGGCGAACTCGACCTGTCGAGCGTGCGTCTCGCCGGCGTCGGTGCCGACATGATCCAGCTGCCGGTCCTGCGGCGCTTCACCGAGGCCTTCAAGGCGTCGGGATTCGACGAGCGTGCTTTCATGCCGAGCTACGGCATGGCCGAGGTCTGTGTCGGCCTGAGCTTCGGCGCGTCGTTCGGCGGCGTCAAAACCGACAGCTTCACCGATCCGCAGTCTGGCCGATCACGGGAATTCGTCGTCTGCGGCAAGGTGATGGCCGGACACAGCGTCGAGATCCGCGACGAGACCGGCGCGCCTCTCGGCAAACGCCATATCGGCCGGCTGTTCGTCCGCGGCCCCAGCGTCATGCCGGGCTACTTCCAGAAGTGCGAGGAAACCGAGCGCGTGCTTCGCGACGGCTGGCTCGACACCGGCGATCTCGGTTACTGGCACAAGGGCGAGCTGGTGATCACCGGCCGCGCCAAAGACCTGATCATCGTGAACGGCCGCAACATCTGGCCGCAGGACATCGAGTGGGCCATCGAGGCGCTGCCGCAGGTCGGCCGCGGCGACGCCTGCGCCTTCTCGGTCGAGGACGGCGACGTTGAAGCCGTCGTGGTCATCGTCCAGGCCTATCCGAGCGAGCCTGCGGAACGCGAGGCGCTGGTGGGCGACATCAAGCAGGCGGTCAAGGAAGCCGCCGGGGTCGATGGCCGGGTCGTCCTGATCAAGCGCCAACCCGGCCTGCCCCGCACCTCTTCCGGAAAACTCAGCCGCACGCACGCCAAGTCGAAGTTCGCCGCCGGCGACTATCCGACCTAGCGCGCGCTCCTTCGGCCCCCGATCAGGTCACCGCGATGGGGCCGCCGTTCGACCCTGTCGCGCCCCTGATGGGTGCCGGCGAGAAGATGTAGGCGAACTGGTACTTGCCGTCGGCGATCAAGCCCGAGAAATCCAGGTTTTCGTGGTTGAAGATGACGTTCTTGGCGATCAGTTCGGCATGGACCGGGAAGGCCAGATCCTTGTTGGGATTGGGCACGACCTCGGTTCCCCAGGTATCGGCGCCGGTCAGCGCGATGCCCTTGTCGATGAACCACTTGGCGGCTTCCAGCCCTATCCCCGGTTCGCCGCCGTTGAACTTGTCGTTGTTCTTCATCCAGAGCTTGCCCCAGCCGGTGTTGAAGAACACGGCATCGCCTTCCTTGATGTCGGCTTCCTGCATGTTCTGCTTCTGCAAGGCCGCCTTGAGGTCGGCGATGGTGATCTCCTGGCCGGCTTCCATCATGGCGCCCTTGACCGCCTCGACGTCGAACAGGTGGCCGCGTGTGAAAAACGGCTTCACGTTCTCGATGCCGAGTTTCTTCATGCCGGTAGCGCTGTTCATCTCCTGGTCGGTGACGCCGTTGTAGTAGCGCATCTCGTTCTTGTCGCCGTCCTTACCCATCTGGATGCCGATGTGGGCGAGGCCATCGAACTGCGTTCCCGTCTGGCCGATCTCCGTCGACAGATACTCGTCGTTGTAGATCAGCCTGTTGGTGCCGAAGGGACCACCCGTCGGGCTGCCGGGAATGCGCAAGGTGAAGGCGCGCTCGCCGAACTTGGGCATGGACGATTCGTAGATGCGGCCGATCCGGTAGACCTTGCCGTCCTTGATCAGCTTCACCGTGTCGAGGACCTTCGCCGGCGTCATGTAGTTCGAGGCGCCAGCCTGATCGTCCTTGCCCCACTTGGGATGCGGCCACCAGGCCTTGTCGGTCAGCGCGGGGGCCTGGGCCACCTGCTGCGCATGCGCGACGCCGGCCGCCAGCGTCCCGGCGGCGACGGCGCCGCCGATCAGGCCTGCCGTCAGGAACGAGCGGCGATCCTCGTCGATCTCCTGCTGCGGCCGCTTGAGCTCTTCGTTGTTCTGAAGATATCTCGAGTCCATGGACGCCCCTCCTTTTCTTTGTTGATCCCGAAAGCGTCATACCCTCAGGTTGCATCGTCAAGCGGAAGCGGCATCGTTACTTTGTTACATATGCGTATGTGAGGGTGTCATTCGATGAGCCTGTTCGATCGCGACAAGTCGGCCGTGCGAATGCCGGTGACGCTGATCACCGGCTTCCTCGGCAGTGGCAAGACCACTCTGCTCAACCGCGTCCTCGGCGACCCGCGCATGGCCCGCAGCCTGGTGCTGGTGAACGAGTTCGGCGAGGTCGGGCTCGATCATCTTTTCATGGAGCAGGTCGGCGGCGGCATGGTGCTGCTGGAATCGGGTTGCGTGTGCTGCACCATCCAGGGTGACCTCGACAAGACGCTGCGCGACATCGCGCGCCGCCGCGCGAAGGACGAAATCCCGCCCTTCGACCGCGTGCTCCTGGAGACGACGGGCCTCGCCGATCCCGCGCCGATCCTGCAGCTTCTGCTCAATCATCCGATGATCAGCCATGACTACCGGCTCGACGGTGTCGTGACGACGGTCGATGCCGTGAATGGCGCGCGCCAACTCGACGAACATCCGGAGGCCGTGAAGCAGGCGGCCGTCGCCGACCGGCTGCTGATCAGCAAGACGGACCTCGCCGAGATCGCTGCCAGCGCCGGCCTGCGCGCAAGGCTGACCGGTCTCAATCCCGGTGCCTCGCTGTTCGAGATCGTGCAGGGCGACGTCGATCCGGCTCTTCTGTTCGACTCAGGGCCATTCGATCCCACGGGCAAGAGCGACAAGGTGCAGGCTTGGCTGAACGCCGAAGCCCACGATCATGCGCACCATGCCCACGACCATGACCGATCACGGCACGATGATCACATCGCCTCGTTTTGCCTCACCTTCTCCGAGCCGCTGGACTGGGACCTCTTCAATCGCTGGCTGATGGCCGTGCGCGCGGCGTGGGGCGATCGGCTGCTGCGCGTGAAGGGCGTGCTCAACATCGTTGGAGAGGACCAGCCGCTGGTGGTCCACGGCGTGCACCGCACTTTCCATCCGCCCACCCTGCTCGCCCGCTGGCCCGGCGAGGACCGCCGGTCGCGGCTGGTATTCATCACCCGAGACCTCGACCGCAAGACCGTCGAGGGAAGCTGGGACGAGATGACGGCAATGACCTGAAGGCGATCACGTCCGAAAATCGCCAGACGCAACGCTGGCCGCTCGCCTAGATGACGCTTCCGATCAAGGAGCATCAACGATGGCAACCCAGCGCCGAGAGATTTCCCTGACTTCTTCAGCAGATCTTGTGTGGTCGGCCGTTCGCGACTTCAGCCAGGTTCACACGCGCGTGGCGCCGGGCTTCCTGACGGCTCTGGAGATGCAGGATGGCGACCGCCTTGTCACCTTCTTCAACGGCATGGTGGCGCGGGAACGCCTGGTAACCCGCGACGACGAGGGCCGGCGTCTGGTCTATGCCGTCGTCGACGGGCGAGCCCATCACTACAACGCCGCGCTGGAAGTCTTTCCCGACGGTCCCGAAGGCAGCAGGCTGGTCTGGACGATCGACCTGCTGCCGGACGAACTCGCGCCGATCGTCGGTGCGATGATGGATCAGGCGGCCGGCGCCGTGCAGAAGACGCTGGCCGCCTGACCCAAGGGTCGCTCAGGCCGCGTCCTGCTGCGGCAGAAGGTCGGCATACTTCATGAAGCCGGGCAGTTTCTCGACCCGCGCCATCCAGGCCTTCACATTGGCATAGGGGCCAAGATCGATCGCGCCCTCTTCGGCGTAGGCGACATCGCCATAGACCGCGACATCGGCGATGGTCGCTTCGCTGCCGACCAGGAAGTCCGACTTGGCGAGCGCGGCGTCGAGCACCTTCAGCGCATCACCCGCCTGGTTGACATACATCTGATGCACGTTGTCGTCGGCCTTCATGAAGCCGCGCTTGATCGCCCGCGGGCGGTAGATGTTCGAGGCCAGCCGGTCGAACTCCCAGAACAGCCACTCGCGCACCCGCGCCTTCTCCTCGGCCGTCTTGCCGCCCATCCTGCCGAACTTGTCGGCGAGATAGAGCAGGATCGAGCCCGACTGGCAGAGCTTGAGATCGCCGTCGACCAGCGCCGGCACCTGGCCGAAACGGTTGATGGCGAGATACTCAGGCTGCTTGTGCGCGCCGGCCCGCAGGTCGACATGCTTGTAGGCGAACGGCTGGCCCATCAGGGACATGGCCAGCCCCGCCTTGTAGGTCGGGCCGCTCAGCCAAATGCCGTACAGCGTC
Source organism: Reyranella sp. (assembly GCF_965279625.1). Taxonomy (GTDB): domain Bacteria; phylum Pseudomonadota; class Alphaproteobacteria; order Reyranellales; family Reyranellaceae; genus Reyranella. The sequence goes on along the minus strand of NZ_OZ257251.1, from coordinate 265,640 downwards.
ATCTTGGACATCGATATCTCCCTTGGATTCAGGACTTCCAGCATCGCACTTGAGGGATGCCGGGGTAAGACTGTATGAGCGGGCATGAAGATTTCAGCACGCGATATCGATCACCTTTCCTTGACCGCCTCGGACCCTGCGGATACCGCCGCCCGTCTGGGCCAGATCGGCTTCAATCTGACGCCCGACGGGGTAGAGCCACGGTGCATCTGCTTCCAGCCCGACCGCGACGACGTGCCAAATTACATCGAGCTGCTGCAAGGCCATCCGCCGCAGATTGCACTGGCCGTGAACGTCGCGGAACTCGAGGGCGAGGAGCGCACGCACGCCTGGGAAACCGAGGACGGTTTCGAGGTCGATGCCGGCGTCGTGGTCGGCGAGAGCGCGGGCCCTCTTCCCTGGTTCCCCGTGAAACACGAAACCCCGGACGCCTTCATGGAACCGGAATGGATCGTCCATCCCAACGGCGCGCTGGGCATGATGGCCATCCATGCCATCGCCGAGAAGCCCAAGGAAACGGCCAAGGCGCTGAAGGCCGCCTGGGGTGCCAGCGTCGAGGAGATTTTCGACGGCTGCACCATGGTGAAGGCCGGCTCCGTCGAGCTGCTGATCTGGTCGCCGCTCGCCTTCCAGCTCGAATACAAGGCGCTCGAGATGATGCCGCCGACCGAGCTCCCCGCCGTCGTCGGCGCCGCCATCGCCGTCGAACGGGCGCGCCCGCTGCAGGGCCTGCTCAGCGCCAACAACGTGCCCTTTGCCCTGGCGGAAGGTGATCGCGTCCTTGTCGCGCCGGAGCAGACCGGCGGCCTCATGATCGAGTTCATCCCGCAGAACTGAGACCGACGTTCCTAGAACGCCCACACCGGCGCCTGAGGCACGTCCTTCCAGAACTCCGGATCGTGGCCGAAGAAGAGGCGCGCACCGCCTCTTTCCAGAGCTTCGAGCCGGTCGAGCGACGCGAGCATCTGCTCGCGGTCGTAGACGAAGCGCGGCAGTCGGCGCTCGCGCAGGGTTCGGCAGAAGTAGCAGGCGTCGCCCGTGATCACGATCTCGCCAGCCTCGGTCCGCACCTTCAGCGACTGATGGCCGGGCGTATGGCCGTAGGTCGGGATGCAGACCACGGAGCCGTCTCCGAACAGGTCGTGTTCGCCTTCGACCTACTTCACCGGATGGCCATGATCGAAGTCGGCGCGGAAGAAGCCGATCTTGGCGGCCAGCTCGGGATCCTGAGCGGCCTGCCATTCGCGCTTCTGCACGACCATGGTGGCATTGGGCACCAGCTCGTTACCGCCGGCATGGTCGAAATGCAGATGCGAATTCACGATGAAATCGACTTTGCCGGGATCGCGATCGATCGACTCGAGGCGCGACTTCACGTCGTCCTCGGGACCGTACTGCTCGAACCCGAAGATCCGCGCGATCTGCGGTCCCAGACGCCCGGCGGCATCGGTCCGGCATTGCGGATGCATGCCGGTATCGAACACCGCCCGGCCCTTGGGGTGTTCGATCAGATAGGATGGAATGGGCAGCGCCACCTGCCCGTCTTCGCCCTCGATCATGTCCTTGAGGCGGCCAATCAGCCGCCCGCAGGTCATGGCGTAGAGCCTGGCGACCATCGTCAGGCGTCGAGCGCTTTCTTGAGCAGCTCGTTCACGACCTTCGGATTGGCCTTGCCGCCGGTCGACTTCATGACCTGGCCGACGAACCAGCCGAACAGCGTGGGCTTCGCCTTGTAGGCCGCGAGCTGGCCGGGGTTGGCGTCGATGACGGCCTTGATGGCGGCCTCGATCGCACCGGTGTCCGTCACCTGCTTCAGGCCGCGCTCCTCGACCAGGACGGCCGGGTCCTTGCCCGTCTCTTCCATGGCGATGAACAGGTCCTTGGCGATGCGACCCGAAATCGTGCCGTCGGCCTGCAGGTCGAGAAGCTTGCCGAGGTTGGCGGCGCTGATCGGCGAGGTCTCGAAGGTGGCGCCGCGGCGGTTCAGCATGGCGAAGAAATCGCCCGTCACCAGGTTGGCGGCCTGCTTGGCGTCGCGGCCCTTGGCAACGGCTTCGAAGAACTCGGCCGTGGCCTTCTCGGCCGTCAGCACGCCCGCGTCATAGGGCGAGAGGCCGAAATCCTTGATGTAGCGGTTCTTCCGCGCGTCGGGCAGCTCCGGCAGGGTCGCGCGGATCTGGTCGACATAGTCCTGCGTGAAGATCAGCGGCAGGAGGTCGGGATCGGGGAAGTAGCGGTAGTCCTGCGCGTCTTCCTTCGAACGCGACGAACGCGTCTCGCCGCGTCCCGGATCGAAGTTCCGGGTTTCCTGCTTGATCGTGCCGCCCCCTTCGATCACCTCGACCTGGCGGCGCGCCTCGTATTCGATCGCCTGCTTCACGAAGCGGATCGAGTTCACGTTCTTGATCTCACAGCGCGTGCCCAGCTCGCCGCCCGGCCTGCGCACCGACACGTTGACGTCGCAGCGCATGGAGCCCTCGTCCATGTTGCCGTCGCAGGTGCCAAGATAGCGCACGATCGAGCGCAGCTTGGTGAGATAGGCCGCCGCTTCGTCGGCGGTGCGCATGTCGGGCTTGCTGACAATCTCCATCAGCGCCACGCCCGACCGGTTCAGGTCGACATAGGTCTGGCTTGGATGCTGATCGTGCATGCTCTTGCCCGCATCCTGCTCGAGATGCAGCCGCTCGATACCGATCTTCTTGGTGACGCCGCCGTCGAGATCGATCTCGACCACGCCCTCGCCCACGATCGGGTCCTTGTACTGCGAGATCTGGTAGCCCTGCGGCAGGTCCTGGTAGAAGTAATTCTTGCGGTCGAAGATGGAGCGCAGGTTGATCTTGGCGTTGAGACCGAGACCGGTCCGGACCGCCTGCTCCACGCAGCGCTCGTTGATCACGGGCAGCATGCCAGGCATGGCGGCGTCGACCAGCGACACCTGAGTGTTGGGATCGGCGCCGAACACGGTCGGGGCGCCGGAGAAGAGCTTGGCGTCGGAAATCACCTGGGCATGGACTTCCAGCCCCAGGACGATCTCCCACTCGCCGGTTTCACCTTTGATAAGCGACATGGATTTTAGATAGCCAATGACGCGCCGCTTGGCAAAAAGATCGGAGGTGGGGTGGCCTGCTCGCAGCCCCCGTATCTGCCCCATTTTGGGCACAACATCGTCCTTTCCGTCGTCGAAGCGGCTGAAGTAAAAGCGTGCTCAAGGAGCGGTCGCCGCCGGGGACCATCCAAAACAAGACGTATCCGCAGGGAGGAATCCATGACGACGTTCAACCGCCGTACGCTGCTCGTCGGCACTGCCGCCGCCGCACTGGGCGCACCCGCCCTCGTTCGCGCCCAAGGCGCGGCTGACTGGCCCAAGGGTGCCGTCAAGATCATCGTGCCCTTCCCGCCCGGCGGGTCCACCGATCCGGTGGCGCGCATCATCCAGGCCAAGATGATCGAGAACACTGGCTGGAACATCCTGATCGACAACAAGCCGGGCGGCACCGGCGCGGTCGGCTCGGCAATTGCGGCCAAGTCACCGCCCGACGGCCAGACCTGGATGCTGACCTTCGACAGCCACATCCTCAACCCCGCCTTCGCGTCCGGCCTGCCCTACAAGGATTCGGAGCTGTTCAATGTCATGCTGATCGGGCGCACGCCGCAGGCAATCTGCGCGCATCCCGACCGGCCCTACAAGACCTTCGCCGAGGTGATAACCGACGCCAAGGCACGACCGGGCAAGGTCAATGTCGGCGTGCTGGGCGCCAGCCAGGCGCTGGTGCTGATGGCCCTCATCAGGAAAGAGAACGACGTCGACCTCAATCTGATCCCCTACAAGGGCGGCGGACCGCTCAACCAGGATATCTTGGCCGGCGTCACCGACGTCGCCATCGGCAGCCTGACCTCCTTCAGCCCGCATGTCCGCGCCAACAAGGTGCGGGCACTGGCCGTAACCGGCGAGAAACGCACACCCGCGCTGCCCGACACGCCCACCCTCATCGAGCAGGGCGTCAAGAGCTTCCCTTCCTATTCGTGGTGGGGTGTCTACGCGCCGACCGGCACCCCGCGCCCGATCGTCGACCGCATGCATGCCGAGATCAAGAAGGCCGTGCTGGCGCCCGACGTGACGCAGAAGTTCATCGACCAGTTCAACATGGAAATCCTGACAACCTCGCCCGAGGAGTTCGCCGCCTACCAGAAGAGCGAACAGGACCGCTGGTTCAAGGTCATCAAGGACAACGACATCAAGGGCGACTGATCGCCCTCGATGCCGAACTCGCGCGGGCCGGTCAGCCGGCCTGCGCGCCACGCACCAGGCGACCTGGCAGTGCGCCGGTTGCCTCGCCGTCACGATACGTGACCTGACCCGATACGATCGTCGCCCGGTAGCCCGTCGCGCGCTGCAGCAGGCGCTTGCCGCCGGCCGGCAAGTCCCACTTCATGATCGGAGCCTCGACGCGGAGCTTGTCGAAGTCGATGACGTTGAGGTCGGCCTTCTTGCCGACCGCCACGATGCCGCGGTCGTTGAGACCAACGGCCTTGGCGCTATCGAGCGTCTGACGCTTCACCAGCCAGCTCACGTCGAGCCGGCCGGAGGCGCGATCGCGTCCCCAGTGGGACAGGAGATAGGTGGGGAACGAGCCGTCGGAGATCAGGCCGACATGCGCGCCGCCGTCGCCGAGGCCGATCAGCGTGTGCGGGCTCTGCATCATCTCGCTGCAGCAGTCGAGATTGTAAGCCGCATAGTTCGCGAACGGCGCGAAGATGAAGTTCTTGCCCTCGCCCTCGATCAGATAGTCGTAGATCAGCTCGCGCGGATCGCGGCCCTCGCGCGCGGCGCGGGCGCCGAACGAGGTTTCCTGCGGCGGCTCGTAGTTCGGCGGATCGCCCAGCGGGAACATCCGGTCGAAGTCGGTGAGACGCGCCGCCATCTCCGAGCGCAGCGGCTCGTTGCTCTCCTTGAGGATGCGGGCGCGGAAGGCCGGATCGCGCATGATCGCCAGCCGCTCCTCGACCGACTTGTGCTGGATCTCCTTGTAGGCGGCGCACATCGAGAACGGGATGCGGCTCGCCTGCAGGCCCTGCAGCACGCCGATCGGCCGCGGCGCGACCTGCGCCTTGGCGCTGTGGCCCTTGGCGACCAGGCCCTCGACCAGGCCAAGCAGCCGACGCCAACCGTCGGGCCGAGAATGGCGCTGCGCCAGCGACACCGAGAACGGACGGCCCGACGCCGTGAGGAGCCGGTCGAGCATTTCGAACTCGCTCTCGGGATTGGGCGTGTTGAAGTCCGAGATGAACTCGATGACGCCGCGGCCGGCATCCTTCATGCCGAGCGCGATGCCGAGCAGCTCCTCTTCGGAAGCGCGCAGCGACGGCGTCGGATCGCCCTTCACCGTGCGATGGTTCAGCGTGCGCGACGTCGAGAAGCCGATCGCGCCATCGCGCATCGCCTGCGCCGTCAGCGCGCGCATCTGCGCCACTTCTTCGGTCGTCGCTTCCTCGAGGCGGGCCGCCCGCTCTCCCATTACGAAGACGCGCAACGCCCCGTGCGGCAGTTGCGCGCCGAGATCCATGTCGCGAGGCTTGGCATCGAGCGCATCGAGATACTGGCCGAACGATTCCCACGACCAGTTGAGACCCTCGTCGAGCGCCGCGCCGGGAATGTCCTCGACGCCTTCCATCAGCTCGATCAGGCGCTGGCGATCCTCGATCTTCACCGGCGCGAAGCCCACGCCGCAATTGCCCATCACGGCCGTGGTAACGCCGTGCCAGCTCGAGGGCTGCAGGTAGGAATCCCAGGTCGCCTGGCCGTCATAGTGGGTATGGATGTCGACGAAGCCGGGCGTGACCAGCATGCCCTTGGCGTCGATCTCTTCCTTGCCTTGGCCACCCACCTTGCCGACGGCGGCAATCCTGCCGTCCTTCACCGCGATGTCCGCTTCCCTGATCGCGGCGCCCGTGCCGTCCGCCAGGTTGCCGCCACGCACTACGAGATCGAAGTCCGCCATGTCGTTCCTCCGGAGTTTCCGGAAGTCTAACGCAAGTGGTCGGGCGAAGAGAGGAACGTCCGGCTGAAAAGCCGCCATTCGACCCGAAACAGGGCCGGCTTCTCGCCCTGCGATCCGAACGAGCCGCCGAGCCGTTCAACGGGCTGGCGCCTCACTCGATGGTGATGTTCCCGTCGCGAACGACCTTGCCCCATTTGCCGATCTCTTCTTTGACGAAGGCGGCGAAGCGCGCCGTCGGCGCGCCGCCCGGTGCAGCTCCCTGCTCGTCCCAGATCTTCTTCAGGTCGGCCGAGGCGAACGCGGTAGCGACCGCCTCCTGCATGCGGGCGATGACCGCAGCATCGGTGCCCGCCGGCGCCCACAGCCCGTACCACGAAAGCGATTCGAAACCGGGTAGTCCGGCCTCCGCGGCCGTCGGGATCCCGGGAAACGCGGGTGATCGCTCGGCCGTGAACACCGCCAGCGCCCGCGCCTTGCCGCTGCGGATGTAGGGGGCCGCGCTGCCCAGTCCCTCGAAGACCGCCGTGACCTCGCCACTGATCAGGGCCGCCGTGGCCGGCCCCGATCCCTTGTAGGGAACATGCGTCATGCCGGCCCCGGTCTTTGCGTTGAAGATCTCGCCCGCGAGATGGCGGGTCGTGCCGAGGCCGGCCGAGCCGTAGTTCACCTTTCCCGGGTTCGCCTTGCAGTAGGCAATGAACTCCTGGAGCGTCTTGGCGGGTATCCCGGGATAGACGACCAGAACATCGGGAACGGAGGCGACGCTGGTGACCGGAGCCAGGTCCTTCTCCAGGTCGTACGACAACTGCTTGTAGGCCGTGACCGCGACGGCGTGGTGCACGGAGCCCAGCAGGAATGTGTAACCGTCAGGCTTCGCCTTGGCGACCATGGCAGCGCCCACGGTCCCGCCCGCGCCGGCGCGATTGTCGATCACCACCTGCTGTCCAAGCTCCTGGGACAGCTTGGCCGCGAAGGGCCGGGCGAAGGTGTCGGTCCCGCCTCCAGGTGCGAACGGAACGACCAGCGTGATCGACCGGGCGGGCCAAGCCTGCGCGCGGACCGATCCCGCCAGGAAGGGGGCCGCAATGGCCCCCGCCAGAAAGGCGCGACGCGCCGGACCCGTCTTCATGTTCATTGCCATCCCCCCTCGTTCGCTCGTCGCCTGTTTGAACGCGCGACGTTTCATGAAGGAAGATTGCCATGTGGCAGCGGCCCTGTCGCCGCCGCGCGCTCAGTATCCCGCAGGCCTCGCGCCGAAGGCGGCCGCCTTCTCCAGCGCGGCCGCAGCACGCAGCAACGTCTCCTCGTCGAAGGCGCGGCCGATGAGCTGCAATCCGAGCGGCAGCCCGTCCTTGTCGAGGCTTACCGGCACCGAGATGCCCGGCAGGCCGGCCATGGACGCGGGGATCGTGAACATGTCGTTGAGGTACATGGTCACCGGATCATCCATCTGCTCACCGGCCGCAAAGGCCGCCGTCGGCGCCGTCGGCGTCAACAGCACGTCGCACTTCTCGAAGGCCTGCTTGAAGTCGCGCGCGATCAGCGCCCGGATCTGCTGCGCCTTCTTGTAATAGGCGTCGTAGTAGCCGGCCGACAGAACGTAGGTGCCGATCAGGATGCGCCGGCGCGTTTCCTTGCCGAAGCCGGCGCCGCGCGTGTTCTCGTAGAGCTCGGTCAGGTCCTTGCCCGGAACACGCAGGCCGAAACGGACGCCGTCGTAGCGCGCCAGGTTGGACGAGCACTCCGCCGGCGCCACGATGTAATAGGCCGGCAGGGCGTATTTGGTATGGGGCAGCGAAACCTCGACCGGCTCCGCGCCGGCCGCCTTCAGCATGTCTATGCCCTTCGACCAAAGGGCCACGATCTCCTCGGAGGTGCCGTCGACGCGGTACTCGTTCGGAATGCCGACCTTCATGCCCCTGATGTCGGGATTGCGCGCCGCGGCTGCGAAGTCCGGCACCGGCAACGGGGCCGAGGTCGAATCCTTCGGGTCATGGCCCGACATGGCCTGCAGCATCAGCGCCGTGTCCTCGACGGTGCGGGCGAACGGGCCCGGCTGGTCGAGCGAACTGGCGAAGGCCACGACGCCCCAGCGCGAGCAGCGGCCGTAGGTCGGCTTCAGGCCGACGATGCCGCAGAAGGCCGCCGGCTGGCGGATCGAGCCGCCGGTATCGGTGCCCGTGCTGCCCGGCACCATGTAGGCAGCGACCGCGGCCGCCGAACCGCCGGACGAACCGCCCGGCACCAGCTTGCGGTTGTCGCCCTTGCGCTTCCACGGATTCTCGACGCCGCCGAAATGGCTGGTCATGTTCGAGGAGCCCATGGCGAATTCGTCGAGGTTGGTCTTGCCGACCATCACCGCGCCCGACTTCCACAGGTTCGCCGTCACCGTGCTCTCGTACTGGGGCACGAACCCCTTGAGGATGTTGGACGCCGCGGTCGTCTGCACGCCCTCGGTGCAGAACAGGTCCTTGATCGCCAGCGGCACGCCCTCGAGCAGGCCCGCCTCGCCCTTGGCGCGGCGCGCGTCGGAGGCCTCGGCCATCTCGCGAGCCTTGTCCGGCGTCTCGGTGATGAAGGCGTTGAGTGCGCGGTGCTCGTCGAGCTTGGCGAGGTGCGCCTCGGCCACCTCGACGGCGCTCGCGTCCTTTTTGGTCAGCGCCGAAGTGAGCTGGGCGATGGTGAGATCGGTAAGAGCCGTCATCGCCTACTCCACCACCTTGGGAACGGTGAAGAAGCCGCCGGCATTCCTGTCCGAAGGATCGATATAGACCGCGCCGCCCGGCGCGTTGGCCAGCACCTTCTCCGCGATGCCGCCGTCCGTGACCTTGTCCGCGCGCATGGGCAGCGTGACGTCGGAGACAGACGACATGGGCTCGACATTGTTGGTGTCGACTTCGTTCAACTGCTCGATCCAGGCAAAAATGCCCGAAAGCTCGCCGGCCAGCGGCGCCAGCTCCTCTTCAGGAACCTTGAGACGGGCCAGTCGCGCGATCCGCGCCACGGTCTCCTTGTCGAGCGACATCACAGCACTCCAAAACGCCCAGAAACAAAGCAGTAATCGCGGTTGGTAGCCGTTTTGCCCTAGAGGAGCAACTCGACTAGGAGACGGCTTTCGCCTGGTTCTCCGCCACACGCCGCGCCGCCACGGCCTCGACGGCCTCGCGCACTTCCGGCCGTCCGGCCAACACCTTGTCGAAATCCTTCTTGTAGAGCACCAGGAGGTGGCAATAGCCGTCTGCGGTTACGTCAGCGCTGCGTGGCTGCGAGGTGAGCAAGCCCATTTCGCCGAAGAAGTCGCCTTCCTTCAGCGTGATCTGCAGCCCCCGCACATGGACGGTGACCTCACCCGCCGCAACGAAATACATGGAGTCGGAAGGCGCGCCAACCGCGACGATCTTCTCTCCCGGGAAGGCGACGAGGGCGCGCAGCCGCTTGCCCACCTGGACGATGGTCTCCCGGTCCAGCGCCGCGAACAGCGACACACGGCCGATCATGGCCTGCAGTTCGAGGCCTAGGTCGAGCGGCGGACGCTGGCTCACGGCGCCGCGCCGTTCGGCGAGCTTGTCCCGGAGGTCGTTATAGACCTCGCGGCTGATGATGCCCTCGTGCAGGCGGCGGACATATTCCGCAGCTTCGAAGCGAATGGCGGCCCGTTCGAGCTGGCGCTGCTGCACCGACTCCGAGTAGCCGGGATATTGCAACGAGAGCGCCTTGAGCGCGCCCTCCACACCCGCTTGGCGGCTGGCGATCAAGGCGGCGAGGCGTTCCTCGGCGTCGTGCTCCAGGAGGTCGGCAATGGAGTTGGCGTTGAAAACCGCGAGTTCCCCCAGGACGCTGAGCGACACCATCAGGATCTCGAAGCGGTCGGCCAGCCGATCGGTCAGCAGGCGCTCGAAGCCGAAGCGTCGATGCAGCCAGAGCGCGACGCGAAACCCATAGTCGGGCTTCGATATCTCCTCCAGCCACTCCTCGTAGCCCTGCACGCCCTTGTCGCGCACCGTGTCGATCAGGCGGTCGGCGTTTGCGGCCAGGATCGCAACCATGCGACGCGACAGGATCTGTTGCTGGAACAGCTCCAGATAGAGCTCCTTCTCGCGCGTACAGAGCGTCACCAGGCCGATCTTGACCCGCTCCTCCAGATCGAGAGCGAGGTCCGGTGGAACGGGCTCCGCGGCGGGGTCGCCGGCGGAGGCCGGATCGACCGCAAAACCATCCGTACGCTCGTTGTGCTGGCGGATGATCTGCTGCAGATGCCGCTCGACGTTGATCCGCGAGAGCGCAAGGACGCGGTCGCGCAGCGCCAGCTCGAGGCGGCTGAGCTTGTCGAGCCCGAACAGATGCATCACCAGCCCCAGCGTCGTTGCATTCACGAACAGCGTGAACAGCACGAACAGGACCGCCGAGATGGCAATGAAGTCGCGGGTCTCCTCGGGAAGCTGTTGGTGGCCGGCAGCGACCATGGCCAGGACGATCGTCACCGCGCCGCGCAAGCCTCCCCAGACCAGGATCGCCTTGTAGCGGCGGTTCACGGGCTGGACGAGCTTGAGGGTCTCGAGCACCGGCAGCATGCCGAAGACGACCAGAGCCCTGGCCGAGAACGCGCCGACAGCAACCGCCGCGACACCCCAGATATAAAGCCAGCTGATCTTGAGCAGCACATCGGCGGCGATCATCGATGCCAATACGAAAATGAGGCAGTTGGCCCAGAATTCAAGCTGGGCCCAGAGCTGGCGCAACGCCGTCCATTGCCTTGGATGGAGGTGGGTCGGCCCGTAGGCCGCCACGGTGAGCGCGGCCATGACGACGGAGACCACGCCGGAAACGTGGATGTAGCGGTCGGCCACGATGAAACAGAGATAGGTCAGGCTCACGGTGACCGAAGCGATGGCGGCATCCGAATCACCCAGTCGCGGCAGGATCATCATGGCGACTCTCGCCATGGCGAAGCCCAGAACGAGGCCGCCGACGAACTCGCGCAGGAACACGCCAATGGCTGCGGTCGGGTCGGCCGGCATGGCGGCCGATGGATCCGAGGACGCACGCGCCACCAGGATGCCCATGAACAGACCGAAGGCTGCAATGGCCACTGCGTCGTTCAGCAGCGATTCGCCCTCGGCCAGGATCGACAGCCGCTTGGGCGCCCCAACGTCGCGGAAAATGCCGATGACCGCGGCCGGATCGGTCGTCGACACGACCGCACCGAGCAGGAGACAGACAACGATATCGATGCCGGTCGCAAAATGGACGACCCCGGCCACGCAGGCGATGCAGACGAGCACCGCAACGACCGCCAGCAGGAGAACGGCGTGAATTTCGTCCATCAGGCGCCGCACGTCGATCGTGAGGCCGGCCGTGAACAGCAGTGGCGGCAGGAACAGCGGCAGGAACACTTCGGTACCGACCTCGAGCTTGTCGAGACCGACGAAAGCGTCGGTGAGAACGCCGAGGTCGACGCCGCGGCTGATGATCCAAGATCCCAGGAAGCCCATGCCCATGCCGGCGATGGCCAGCAGCACGGTGTGCGGAAGCCGGAATCGTTCGGCGAGCGGCACCAGCACACTCACGACGGTGAGAACGATCGCAATCGCGAGCAGGGCATAGAGAGTATCTGTCACCGTGTCCGAGCACCTTTCATTGGACCGTGTCGACCCGGTCCGCTGCACGCCTTATAACCTTGGCGATGGCCCGCTTGGCAGTCCTGATTCACGGCATGTGGGGAACGGCCGACGTATGGCATCATTGGCGCCCGTTCTTGCACGACCGCGGGTGGCAAACGATTGCACACTCTCTGCGGCACCACGACGTGTCGCCGGATGCGCCTCCTGCACCGCTGGGTGAGACCAGCCTGCTCGACTATGTCGCCGATCTCGAGACGATGATCCTGGCCCTTCCGGAAAAGCCGGTGATCATCGGCCATTCGATGGGCGGGTTGCTGGCGCTGCTTTTGTGCGCGAAGGGCCTCGGACGCGCCGGTGTTCTGCTCACCCCCGCCCCGCCGTCGAGCACTATCGCCATCAGGCCGTCCAACCTCATGGCCTTCGCCCGGATCCAGGCTCGTTGGGGCTGGTGGCGAAAGTCTCACAGGGCGACTCTCGGCGAGGCACTTTCCTACACTTTCAATACGGCGGATCGCACCCTGGGCGTGAAGGAGCATTCGGCATTCGTTCACGAGTCGGGACGTGCGCTGTTCGAGATCGGCTTGCCCTGGCTCGACCGGTCGAAGGCTGCGACTGTCGATCCGCGAAGCGTGACGTCACCGCTGCTCTTCGTTGCCGCGGAAAAGGACAGGCTCGTGCCTCCGGGCGTCGTCCGCCGTATCGCGAAACATTTCGGCCATGTCTCCGACTGTGTCGAGTATGAGAACCAGGGACACTGGGTGCTTGGTCAGCCGGGCTGGGAGCGCGTTGCAGACCATACGGAAACCTGGCTCAAAGGTAAGGCTCTCTGAAATGCCGGTCATCGACTTTCCCGAACTCAAGGCGCTGCTGGTGCGTGACGGCCGATTAATGGCACTCGATCTCGGCAGCAAGACCATCGGTATCGCGACGTCCGACGTCCTTCGGATGCTGGCGACGCCCCTCACCACCTTGAAGCGCACGAAGCTTGCTGCGGATCTCGCCACCCTGGCCGACCTCGCCCGCAAGCACGACGTCAAGGCGGTTGCGGTCGGCCTGCCCCTCAACATGGACGGCACCGAAGGTCCGCGCTGCCAATCGGTGCGGCAGTTCGTGACGAACATCCAGAACCATGGCGCGCCTGCACTCGCCGCCCTGCCCATCATCTTCCAGGATGAACGACTCAGCACTGCGGCGGTGACGCGCGGCATGATCGACGACTATGACATGACACGCGCAAAGCGCGCCGAACGCGTCGATGCGGCCGCCGCTGCCTGGATTCTTGAAAGCGTTATTGCGCGCTTGCGCTGAACTCTATCGGACAAGATAGTCACAATCTGAACGGCGCCGCAGCGAAAATCTCTGCACGAGCAACGCACGCTTCATTCTTGCAATCATATTGCACTCTTCGATCTTCGCGCGTACTTCATCATACCTTACGAAAGGACGAGGATCGGGAAGCATGAAGATTAAGTCGATGGCCTTTGATGACTTGGTCGCGATGCGCGCGCAGCTCGACGCCGAAATCGAGATACGCATTTCAAAGCAGCGCATGATGTTGATCGAAGCTATTGCCGACCTTCGTGGAGCGGTTCCTGGTAGGGCTGGTTCGGAGCGTCGCGGCAAATCGCATCCACTCAAGGGAAGAGAGCTGCCGCCCCTTTACCGCAACCCTAAGAACGCAGAAGAGACCTGGGCCGGTCGCGGTAATCGACCGAGATGGCTGACGGCTGCGCTCAAGAGTGGAAAAAGGCTCGAAGCTTTTGCGATCAAGTAACTGTCGAGCCTAAGGGCAAAGCGGCGGTGGTGTTGGGCGAGCCGGCGGCTCAGCGCCGAGCGAACGCAGAAAGGCCACGAGATCGGCGCTCTGCTCCGTCGTCAGGCCGAGCGGCCGCACCAGTGCAATGCCGTCGCTGTGCAGACGATCGGGACTTACCTCCGAATAGTGCCTCACGACGTCTTCGAGTGTATCAAGGCTGCCATTGTGCATGTAGGGGCCGCCGCGCCCCACCTGACGCAGGCCGGGCACGCGGAATTCCCCAAAGTTGGAATGCAGTCGCTGGACGTGCCGAGTTCGCCGCGTGCTGTTCGCGGTGGCATCGTCATTGTACTTGCCGAGCAGGTTGAACGGACTGGCTGCCAGCCGCCCCAACCCGCCCAGCCGCCCCTGGTCGACCTCTCCTGGACGCACGAAGAACGGAATGCCGATGTCGCCGAACTCTCCGTTCGTGAAGCGCGGTCCGAGATGGCAGAGGTTGCAGTTGCCCTCACCGATGAACAATTTGAGGCCGCGTTGCGCCGCGAGAGGATAGCCTGACGCGCGCTCGCGATCGCCGGCCAACAGGGCATCGCGGAAATCATCGAACGAGGTGCGCGGGCTGACCAGGGTCGCCTGGAAGGCCGCCAGCGCCTTGGCCGTGTCCACCAGAAGATGCTCATCGTCGGTTCCGGGTTTGCTCCCGAAGGCCTTCTCGTAGCCGCACGCAAGCGTGACATCGCCGCGCAACAACCCGGCAGCCCGCGTCGCTCCCCCGCTCATCTCTCGCGGGTCTAGCAAAGGACGGATGCTCTGAGCCCAAAGAGAGTCACCTGCCCCATCCCACCCGAACCAGTGGAGATAGCCGATGTTCCAGAGCGACGGCGTGCGACGGTCGAGTTCGACCGCTCCGCGCGCCCTGGCGAGTCCGTCGCTCCACTCGCGACCGGCCTGGTGACAAGTGGCGCAGCTCATGCGTCCGTCGCCCGACAGGCGCGGGTCGTTGAAGAGGTGCTCGCCCAGTGCGATCCCCGCCGGCGTGCCGGACACCCTGTTCGAGGGATCGCGCACCCGTGGTGGAGGCCAGGGGCCGTGCTGCCCGACTGCCCTGACCTCCTCCGGCGACCAGTCCAGGAGCTGTTGCGCGTGCACGCCGCCGGCCCCTGCCACCAGCAACGACGCCACCAGCGGCAGCAACCGGATCACTTGAGGATGATGTCGTGCGTCAGGCGTTCGCTTTCCTCGCCCGCGCGCACGTCGAAGGTGATCTCCCAGCGTCCGGGCATGTGGAATACGAAGCCCTCGGCCCTGAAGCGGCCGTCGCCCTTGGCGACGATGCTGGGACGGTAATTCATCAGATGGCGATGCTCGGGCATGTTGGCATCCACGGCCAGCAGCTCGGCGGGATCGCCGCTCTTGGTGCAGACATTCAGGACCAACGCGAAGGGCTCGCCCACCTCGATGCGCAACGGATCGGGACGGAACGCCATCAGGTAGTGATCGGAAAAGACGACCCACCCCGTGCCGCGGCCGAGATCGAGCGGACAGTCGGCCCACGCCGGCGTCGCCAGAAAAACTCCCAGCAACGCGGCAGCGAACTTCACGGGGCGCCCCCGAACAGCCGGTCTCCGTTCTCGTAGGCGATCTTGCGCGCGACGTCGGGCGGCAGGTCCGAGAGCCATTGCCGCGACCAGCGCGCGTTCTCGATCACGTAGTGCCAGCGCTCCGGCGTGAACGTGTCGCTGCCCAGCACGAAGCGGTCGGGAAACTCGATGAAGAGCTCGCGCCAGCCCGGCGCCACCTTGCCGTTGGAGACATGCGACGTCAGGAAGGCGAGATCGCACCACAGCGTCGGATACTTGCGCAACATCTCGCGCACTTTCTCCGGGCGTTCGAAACCCGAATGCGCCCACAGGACTTTGGCAGCGGAGTCCTGCTGGAAATGGCGAGTCACGGCGTCGGCGTCGGAATGCGAATGCAGGAAGAGTCCGTACTGCTTCGCGAGTTCGACGACGCGGCGCACGTTGGGAAGGTCGGCATCGGCGCCATAGATATGGAACTCGCCGATCGCCCTGTACTTGCGCTTCGACAACAGGTCCTCGAGGTACGGGATCAGCGTCGGATCCCTGGCCCAGGTCGAGATCTCGCCGCGCGAACGATAGGGCCGCAGCTCGGGCACGATCATGCCCGGCGCCACGTCCTGCAGCATCTTGGTGCCCTCGTTGTTCGAGCTCGACACCATGGCGCGCTTGATGCCCGCCTTCTTCAGGATTTCGACCACCTCCTGTGGCGGCACCACCGACCAGGCATCGTGGCTGTAGTGCATGTGCGCGTCGAAGATCGGCAGCTCGTCGGCCGCTCTAACGGCAGACACGCCGGCAGTGGCGACCAGAAGAAGGACCAGGGCAATGAGGCGCATCGGCATTCCTTCAGCGCCCGGCCTTTGGCGGGCAGGCATAGTTGAAGCTAATCGAGATGCGTTCGCCGGAGAAGTGCGCGGGCGGCACCTCGTGGCGCAGCCAGCTTTCGAACAGCACAAGATCGCCATCGTGCGCCGCCAGGCTGACGAAGGCGCGACAGGCCTCGGGTGCATCGGCGCGACGCGGCGGCGCCGCCATCTGAAAGCCGAGCCGCGGGTCCTCGAACTTGATCGCCCCCGCTCCCTTCGGCACCGACACGTAGTAGGTGCCGCTGACGAAGGAGGTCGGATGTATATGCATCGAATGGACGGTGCCGGCCGGCATGAGGTTGGCCCAGCAATCGCTCATCTCGAGAGTCCGGCCGGCAAGATCGTAGTGCAGGTCACGCGCGAAGCTCTTCACGTGCGGATCGATGCGCCGGCGCAGCCTGTCGAACAGCGAGGAGACGAGGTGCAGACGGTCGAGTGAACCATAGGACGTATAGCCGCCGAGATAGTTCTTCGCCGACCAGCGCTGCCCCGCCGCATCCGAGGCCGCCAGCGACTGGCACTCGTCGGCGAGATCCTGGTTGAAGCGCCTCCAGCGCGGGTCGACGAGCGACTCGCGGTAGACAAGGGTCGGAAAAAGGGCACGGCTCGTCATGGCGCGATTATCGATGATGCGGGCTTCACGTGCTATGATTTCCGCATGCTGACCGATCATCAAATCGAGACTTACCGCCGCGACGGCTCTCTCGTGATCCCGCGCCTGATCGAGGGTGCACAGCTGGCCGAACTGAGACGGCTGACCGACCAGCTCGTTTCGGAGGCGCGCGGCGTGTCCGCCAACGACGATCTTTACGACCTCGAGCCCAGCCACAGCGCGACGATGCCGCGCGTCCGCCGGCTGAAACCCGCGATGTTCAAGCGCCACGCCTTCTTCCGCGACTTGGCGCGCGATCCCAAGATCACCTCTCTCCTGTCGCAGCTCATCGGCCCGGCCATCCGCCTGCACGGCGGCAAGCTCAACATGAAGTCGGCCGGCTACGGCTCGCCGGTCGAATGGCACCAGGACTGGGCCTTCTATCCGCACAGCAACGACGATGTGCTGGCGATCGGCCTCTATCTCGACGATTGCGACGAAGCCAACGGCCCGCTCATGGTGGTGCCGGGCACGCACCACGGCCCGGTCCACGATCACCATGCCAATGGCCGCTTCTGCGGCGCGTTCGATCCGCAGGCGAGCGGCGTCGATGTGGGCAAGGCCGTGCCGCTCATGGGTCCGGCCGGGTCGATGACCATCCATCATGCGCGGCTGGTCCATGGCTCGGCGCTCAACCGGTCCAATCGCCAGCGCCGCCTCCTGCTGCACGAATATGCCGCCGCCGATGCCTGGCCGCTGATGGGCGTCGCCGACTTCGACGAGTTCAACAGCCGCATGGTGCTGGGCGAGCCGACGATCGAGCCGCGCGTGCGACCGGCCCCGGTTCGCATGCCGCTGCCACCGGCCGATCACCAGGGCTCGATCTACGAGAACCAGCGGGGATCGGGTCGCCGTTTCTTCGCCACCTACGAGGAGCAGCCTGCCCTTGCCGGCTAGGGCCGCACGCTCATGATCACGCGGCGGCGCGCACTTGCTGTCACCGGCCTGCTGCTCGCCGCGACGCCCGCGCAGGCACAACGTGCTCATTGGGCGGATTGGCTCGGCACCTATGCCGGCACCGCCCGCTTCTATCGCTCGATCCCGCTGGAGGACATCGTCCCGCCGCCTCCGTCACCGCGGGAGGAATTCGGCGGCGGTACGCCCTTCGCGGTTCAGTTCGCGGTGCGCAGCGTCGATGACAGGCCGGCCGTCTGGCTGCGGATCGATGGCGGGCCGATGCAGACGGATGAGGTGGGAGAAACGATGTTTTTCGGCCAGGTCACGGGCGGTGTCGCTTTGCTGCGCTCGGCCGATGCGCGCGCGATGCCGCGTTCCGCCAGTCTGACGGTTCGGCCGAATCAACTCGGCACCGAGGCTTTGTTCACCCACGCAGACGGCAGCTTCTGGCGGCGCTATTTCACCGCCACCTTCACGCCGACCGGCGCCGACGTGATCCTCTGGGTCTTCGACGCCACGGGGACGCGCGCCCGTACCTGGCGCGGCGCCACCGTGCGCCGCGCTTAAAGGCTCATTCCGGCCTCGGTCCGACATAGGTCGACTGCGGCCGGATCAGGCGCCCGCCCTTCTCCTGCTCGAAGATGTGCGCGCACCAGCCTGCCGCGCGCCCGACGGCGAACAAGGCGGTGAACGCGCTGCGCGGCATATCGAGCGCTTCCAGAAGGAGTGCCGTGTAATATTCGACGTTGGTGTCGAGCCGCTGCTTCGGCTTGTATTTGCGCAACGACGCGATGGCGCTGCGCTCGACCTCGACTGCGAAGGCCAGCCGCCCGGAAGTCTGCGGCAGCGTCGCCACGGCGTGCTTCAGCACGTCGGCCCGCGGATCGCGCTTCTTGTAGACGCGATGGCCGAAGCCCATCAGGCGCGTGCCCTTGGCAAAGGCGTCGTCCAGCCACGCCTCGGCGCGCTCGGGCGACCCGATCTCGTCGAACATGTCGAGCACCGGGCCGGGCGCGCCGCCATGCAACGGACCCTTCAGCGCACACAGCGCCGCCAGCACCGAGGAGATCAGCCCGGCCCGCGTCGAGGCGACGACCCTGGCCGTGAAGGTCGAGGCGTTGAATCCGTGATCGGTCACCGTCGCGAGATAGGTATCGAGACCCTTTTCGAAGACCTCGTCGGCACGGCTGCCGCGGATCATGCGCAGAAGATCCTGTGCGGTCGTCAGTGTCGGATCGGGCGCCAGCGCGGGCTTGGCATCAGCAGCCCGCAGCAGCGCGGCCAGGAAGACCGGCAGCGCGCCGCAGACCAGATAGTGGTGCGGCACGGGGTCCGAGTCGGGGAGCATGCCGAGGCCCGCGCGCAGCCCCTCCACCGGGTTGAGGCCCGTGGTGGCCGTGAGCAGCTTAGGTACGTCCACGAAGGCGCGAACGCGTGCCGCCGCAAGTCCCGCACGGACCGCAGCCTCGTCGCCTCCGCCCTCGGCAAACCCTTCCCAGAGGAGCGCGGCAACACCCTCGAAGCCACGTGTGCGGACGAGGTCCTCGATCGCCTGCCCGCGGACAATCAGCCGGCCGGCCTCCCCATCCACCTCGCTCATCACCGTGTCGGCCACGATCACGCCGTCGAGCCCGCTGTCCACCCGTGTCTGCAGCATCGCAAATCCCCTTGTTGAGTCGGGGCCAACATTCGAGCCAGCCTATGTATTGTCAATATTGACTGAATCAATCCATAATAAGAAATGGCAACCGAATGGCTGAGTTCGAAGGAAGCGGCGCGGCGCCTCGGCGTGTCGGCCGCAACTCTCTACGCCTATGTGAGTCGCGGCCTGCTTCGCTCGGAAGGCACGAACGGCCAGCGCGAGCGGCGCTACAGGGCCGATGATGTCGCGCAGCTCAAGCGGCGCCGCGACGTCGGCCGCAAGGCGGAGTCGATCGCCGCCCATGCACTCGACTTCGGCACCCCCGTGCTGGAATCCTCGCTCACGCTGATCGAGAACGGACGGCTCTACTATCGCGGCCAGGATGCGGCGCGGCTGGCCCGCAACAGCTCCCTGGAGCAGAGCGCGCAACTTCTCTGGGATTGCGACGACCGGCCCTTCGCCCCCCGCAACCTGCCGCCGATGTCGGCCGCCCTGCGCAGCGCCTGGCAGGCCGCCTCCGCCCTGCCGCCGGTCGATGCCTGCCTCGTCCTCCTCCCCGCGGCGTCGCGTTGGGATCATCCGAGCTGGGTCGAGGATCGGACCGCCATGCTCGAGACCGGCGTGCGCATCCTGCGGCTGCTGGCGGCGGCGGTGACCGGCCAGCCTCTGTCCGACCGCCCGGTCCACGACCAGGTCGCCGCGGCCTGGAAGGTCCCGCCCGAGCACGCGCCGCTGATCCGGGCCGCGCTCGTCCTGTCGGCCGACCACGAGTTCAACGCGTCCGCCTTCGCCGCGCGCGTCGTCGCCTCGACAGGCGCCAATCTCTATGCCTCGACAATGGCGGGTCTGGTGGCGATCAACGGCCCGCGTCACGGTGGCCTGACGCGCCGCGTGGCGGCTCTCCTCGCCGATCTTGCGGAAGAGCCCGACATCGACGCCGAGATCGCACGCCGGGTGAGCGAGCGGGTCTACATCCCGGGCTTCGGTCACCAGCTCTATCCGGACGGTGACATCCGGGCCGCATCCCTCTTCGCCATGATGCACGAACTCGTCCCCGGCTCTGCAGAGCTGGCCTTCGCCGAACGCGTGGCAGCCGCCGTCGAGCAGCAGATCGACCGCAAGTCGAACGTCGATTTTGCGACGGTCACGCTGGAGCGGGTTCTCGGCCTGCCGAAGGATTCGGCGTTGGCCCTGTTCCTTCTTGGACGTACCGTCGGTTGGATCGCCCACGCGATCGAACAAGCCGCACACGGTGCGCTGATCAGGCCTCGCGCGCGCTATACCGGACCACGGCCGGCAGCCTGAATTCCGTCTCGTCGGTTATCCACCAAAACGCTTCCTTGCGAGCGCCGTGCGTGCGTGCTTAACGTCGCGCTTTAGTGACAAACAATCGCGCGGGCGTGCCGAGGTTGCCCCACCTTCTCGGCATCGAAGGTCTTTCGCCTGAAACGATTTCGGGCTTGCTCGACCTATCTGAAACCTACATCGACCAGAACAGGTCCGTGGACAAACGGCGCGACAGGCTCGCCGGCCGTACGATCATGAACCTGTTCTTCGAGAATTCGACACGCACGCGGACGAGTTTCGAGGTCGCCGCCAAGCGACTCGGTGCCGACGTCATCAACATGGATGTCGCCACCTCCTCCGTGCGCAAGGGCGAGACACTGCTCGACACGGCGATGACGCTCAACGCCATGCGACCTGACGCCATCGTCGTGCGCCACCACGAGTCCGGCGCCGTCAATCTGCTGTCGCAGAAGGTCAACTGTGCCGTCATCAACGCCGGTGACGGGCAGCACGAGCATCCGACCCAGGCGCTGCTCGACGCGCTCACCATCCGACGACGACGCGGCAGCCTCGAAGGTCTTCTCGTGGCCATCTGCGGCGACATTATGCATAGCCGCGTGGCGCGCTCGAACATCCACCTTCTGCAGATCATGGGCGCCCGCGTCCGCGTGGTCGGTCCGCCGACCCTGATGCCGACCGACATCGAGAAAATGGGCGTCGAGGTCCACTACAGCATGAAGACCGGCCTGAAGGACGTCGACATCGTCATGATGCTGCGGCTGCAGACCGAACGGATGCAGGGCTCGTTCGTCCCCTCGATCAGCGAATACTTCCATTTCTTCGGCCTCGACCGGGCCAAGCTGCAATACGCCAAGCCCGATGCGCTGATCATGCACCCTGGCCCGATGAACCGCGGCGTCGAAATCGACTCGGAAGTCGCCGACGATCTCGACCGGAGCGTCATCCACGAGCAGGTGGAGATGGGTGTTACCGTTCGCATGGCCTGCCTCGATGCCCTGATTGGCGGACAGCGCAACCAGTTCGGAGCCGTGGCGTGAGCGGAAAGATCGACAAGACAGCGCCGCCGCATGCCGGCTCGACCGCCTATATCAACGCCCGTATCGTCGACCCGACCGGCAATGCCGAGTATCTCGGTGCCGTCCTGATCAGTGACGGCAAGATCGCAGACTTCGGTCCCAACCTGTTCGCCTCGGGCGCGCCCTACGGCATCCAGTCGGTCGACTGCCGCGGCTACTATCTCGCGCCCGGCCTGGTCGACACGCGCGTCCATACGGGTGAGCCCGGCGAGGAGCACAAGGAGACGCTGGAAAGCGCCGGCACGGCAGCAGCAGTGGGCGGCATCACCTCGCTGGTGCTGCTGCCCGACACCGAGCCGCCGTTCGACGACGCGTCGCTGATCGAGTTCGTGGCCCGTCGCGCCCGCCAGGTGAAGCTGGCTAACATGTATGCCTATGGCGCACTGACCGTGGGCCTCGAAGGCAAGGAACTGGCCGAGATCGGGCTGCTCGCCGAGGCCGGCGCCGTGGCCTTCACCGATGCAGACCATGCCGTCGCCAATGCCCAAGTCATGCGCCGCGCTCTCTATTACGCCAAGACCTTCGATGCCCTGATCGTCCACCTGCCGCAGGAACCGGCGCTGTCCGGCGGCACCATGACGAGCGGCGCGACGGCGACGCGGCTTGGCCTGTCGGGCTGCCCGCCGCTCGCCGAAGTGATGATGGTCGAACGCGACATCAGGCTCGCCGAGATGACGGGCGGGCGCATGCATCTCACCAAGATCTCGACGGCGGAATCGGTCGAGGTGATCGCCGCCGCCAAGGCGCGTGGCCTCAGGATCACCTGCGATACAGCGGCACCCTACTTTGCGCTGAACGATCTCGCTGTCGGAGACTATCGCACCTTCGGCAAGCTGGTACCGCCGCTGCGCGCCGAGAAGGACCGCCTGGCCGTCGTCGCGGGCCTGAAGGACGGCACGATCGACGCCATCGTCTCCGATCACCGGCCGCAGGACCAGGACAGCAAGCGCGTGCCCTTCGCCCAGGCGGAACCGGGCGGCATCGGGCTGGAGACCCTGCTGGCGATCTCGCTGGAACTGGTGCATGGCGGCCATCTCACCCTGCCGCGGCTGTTCCAGCTGCTCTCGTCGACACCGGCGGCCCTGTTCGGCCTGCCGGCCGGCAAGCTCGCCAAGGGCGCCCCGGCGGATCTGGTGCTGTTCGACGCCGACTATGCCTGGAAGATCGATCGCGACGATCTCTGGAGCAAGACCAAGAACTCGCCGTTCGACGAGCGGCCGGTGCAGGGCCGCGTTCTGGCCACGATCGTCGGCGGCCGGACGATCTATCGCGACGACAGTTTCGCGACAGCGGCCGCTCTCGCCTAACGGCCGCCTTCAATCGGCCATTTGGTCTGATATGGTCGTATCGTCTTTCAACGGGGAACCGATGATGCTCCGGCACTCACTTCTTCTCGGCGTCGCGTCCGTCGCGCTCGCCGGCACCGCCCAGGCCCAGCAGCGCGGCGGGTCGCGCGACGACCTTCTGGACGCGCTGACGCGTCATATCCAGATCTGCGGCGAGATGACGGAAACCCAGGCGCGGCTCACCTGCTACGATCGTCTTCAGACCCAGGTCGGCGGCGTGCAGGCGCCGGCAGCGGCGCCCGCCACAGCGATCCCCGCTCCGACCCCGACGCCGCTACAGGCGACGCCGACTCCGCTTTCGCCGATGCCAAGCACCGGCTCCTCGATCAATGCCGCCCCACTGACACCCCAACCGCTCGGTGTGCCCGGCGGCGGCACGGCGACCCTGGGCAGCCCGCAGCCGCTCGGCGCGCCCGCGTCGTCCGGACCCGCGCCCTACGATCCCAACGCGGCGTTCGATCCCAGCCAGTCCACCTACCGGCCGCCGGAGGCCATGGGTCCGAAGCCGCAGCCGCAGGCCCGCCGCAGCGGGCCGCGCCCGGTGCCGAACTTCGCGACGCCGCAGCCGCTGGTCACCATCGGCGCCAACAACCTGACCTACGGCCCGTCACGCTACTGGCAGGTCACGATCGTGCTGAAATCCAACATCCAGCGCGCGGTCGAAACCCAGGCGGTCTGCACCTTCATGAACGGCAGCCGCGCCCTGGAGGACGCCTATTACGGGCCGGTGTCGATCCAGCCCGGCGAGCAGATCACGACGGAACTGATCGGACCGCCGACCACGGCCTATGTCGATTCGACGAACTGCAGGCTGCTGAGCCCGTAAGGACGCGGCCATGGTCTCGACCCTGATCCTGATGGCCGGCCCATTCCTGATGGGCTACCTGATGGGCTCGATCCCGTTCGGCCTGCTGCTGACGCGCGCGGCCGGCCTCGGCGACATCCGCAACGTCGGTTCCGGCAATATCGGCGCCACCAACGTGCTGCGTACGGGTCGAAAGGGGCTGGCCGCGGCGACGCTTCTGCTCGACGCCCTGAAGGGGGTCGCGGCCGTGCTGATCGCCGACCAGGTGGGCCAGCTGCCCGCCGTCGGTGCCGCCGCGGGCGCCGTGCTGGGGCACATGTTTCCGGTGTGGCTGGGCTTCAAGGGCGGCAAGGGCGTCGCCACGACGCTCGGAGTCATGTGGGGCCTGTCCTGGCCGGTCGGCGCCATCGCCTGCGCGGCCTGGCTGCTGTTTGCCGCGGCCTTCCGCTACTCGTCCCTGGCCGCCCTGCTCAGCGTCGTGATCGCCGCAATCGCCGCCTGGTTCCTCACCGATCCGCGCGCCGCGATGCTGCTCACGCTGCTCGTGCCGCTCGTCTGGGTGCGCCACCACGAGAACATCGCGCGCCTGCTCAACGGCACGGAGTCCAAGATCGGCGGCGGCAAGAAACAAGCCGCGTGATTACTTTTTCGCGGCCTTGCCGTCGTAGCGCTTGGCCCACTCCGCGAGAATGCGCGTGCGGTTCTCCGAAGCCCAGGCGAAGTCGTTCCTGATCATCGACTGGGCGACGCCCGCCGGATAGTCGGGGATGTTGCTGGCGATGCCGGACATCGCGACCTGGCTGACGAACGAGGCATAGAGTTCGTTGGCGCGGCGACTGGCCGCGAAGTCCATGAGGCGGCGCGCGGCCTCCGGCTTGTTCGTGCCGCGCAGAATGGCAGCGGCGTCCATGTCCCAGCCACCGCCCTCCTTCATCATCAGCCCCTCGATCGGTGCGCCCTTCTGACGGGCGCTAGCGGCCGCCA
The DNA here is from genome assembly GCF_965279625.1 of Reyranella sp. Taxonomy (GTDB): domain Bacteria; phylum Pseudomonadota; class Alphaproteobacteria; order Reyranellales; family Reyranellaceae; genus Reyranella. The sequence goes on along the minus strand of NZ_OZ257251.1, from coordinate 241,108 downwards.
GCTCGTAGGAGATCCCAACCGGGAACTCGCCCGCCGCCGCTTGGCGACAGGGCCTCGTTCCGGAATGTTCGTAGACCGCGATGTTGTCATGGAGCCTGTCCATGAATTCCCAGGCCCTGGCCTCGCCGAACGTCTGGATCCAGGCGGAGACGTGGAAGTACCCCGTCCCCGAGGAGGCCGGATGGGGCATCGTTAGCTTGCCCTTGAAGCGCGGATCCAGCAGATCGAACCAGGATTGCGGCTTCGGCAGCGAGAGCTTCCCCGCCTCGATGGTGTTGAAGCAGACGGCTGCGACCCAGGCTTCCATGCCGACCCAGGCGGGCGGATTCGAGGGATCGCGAAAGGCGGACTTGATCGCCGCCAGGTTCTTCGGCGCGTAGGGTTCGAGCAGGCCGCGCTGGTCCAGCTGCAGCATCGACGTGACCGCCAGCCCCCAGATCGCATCGGCGCGCTGCTGTCCCTGCTCGGCCAGGATCCTCGCCGTGACGACGCCCGTCGAATCGCGATTCCACTGGATCTCGATGTCGGGATTCTCCGCCTCGAATGTCTTCTTGAAGTCGTTGAGGTTCTCGATCTCGAGGGTCGAGTAGACCTCGAGGCGCGTACGGTCCTGCGCCATTGCCGCGGATGCCGCCAGCATGCCCACGATCGCCGCCCACCATCTCGTCATTGCACGTTCCCCTAAAACATTCCGCCGAGCGCAGGGTCGCGCCGTCACATGCCTCATATATGCATCCTGCCGGTGCAGGTCGCGGCCATTCCTGTCATAGCAGCGGCGCATGAGCGTTTCCCCGTCCCGCAGCCTGCCGTGGGCACTGATCGGCGCCGCCTGCCTGGGGTCGTTCGCCGCGACCTCGAGCGGCACCACGCGGGCGCCGTTCCTTCTGGAAATGTCTCACGACCTCGATGTCGCGATGCCGCTCGTCGCCAACCTCGTTTCCCTGACGGCGACGGCCTGGGGGCTCACCTCGGCGCTGGGCGGCTGGATGTCCGACGTGATCGGCCGGCGCTCGATTCTGATCGCCGCGCCCTTTGCGCTTGCCCTCACCCTGGTCGCGCAGGCCGCCGCCGGTTCTTTCTTCTGGGTCGCCGTATGGGCCGCCGCCGGGGGCGGCTGCGCCGGCGCCTTCACCGGGGTCGTCTTCGCCGAAGTCTCCTCGCGAGTGCCCGACAGTCAGCGCGGCCGCGCGCTGGGATGGGTCATGAGCGGCCAGTCGCTGACCCTCGTCGTCGGTATCCCCCTGGCGGCAGCCGTCGGCGCCATCATCGGCTGGCGCGGCTGGCTTCTCTGCGTCGCCGGCCTCTCGGTGGTCGCCGTGCTGAGCCTTTTCCTAACCCTGGGGCGCGGCAGCGCCGGCCCCACGCGCGGCGCGGCGCAACGCCCCTCGATGCGCTCGGCCCTGTCGCCGCGCGTCCTGGGGCTCCTTGGCACCGGAGTCGCCGAGCGCATCTGCTACGGGCTCGCCGTCGTCTACTTCGCCACCTTCATGCAGGTCACCTATCACATGACCCTGCTCGAGCTCGCCCTGCCTCTCGTCGTGTTCGCGCTGGGCAATGTCGCGGGCACCGTGTTGGGCGGCCAGCTCGCCGACCGGCTGCGCGACCGGCTGCTCACCTTCGCGGTCGCCATGGCGCTGTCCGGTGTCGCGGCGCTGCTTCTCTTCACCTGGCATCCCGGCCCGTTCGTCTCCGTGACGGTGGGCTTCGTCTATGTGCTGCTGAACGCCTTGGGACGTCCCTCGTACATGGCGGCGCTCGCATCGGTCCCGGAGGATGTGAGGGGCACCGTGCTCGGCCTCAACGGCACCTCGGCCAGCGTAGGCTGGATCGGCGCCGCCGCCCTCGGTGCCGTCATGATCGGCTGGGGTGGCTTCGAGGGCTTCGGCCCGCTCATTGCCCTGCTGGCGCTGCTTGGCGCGGCGGGCGCCCTGCTCAGCCGCCGCAGCCGGTCCTGACAGGTCGATTTCTACTATCGGTTGTTTTACTCTAGGGTATCACTCGCATAAGATCGACCGCATGTTCGACGGTTCTGCCCCTATCGACATCGCTCCGGCGGAGCGCCGGGCCCGGCTCAGGCTGGCGCGCAGCGCGCGGGTGGGCCCCATCACTTTCCACGAGGCGCTGGCGCATTTCGGATCGGCGCGCGCGGCCTGCGCCACCCTGGCGACGGTCTCGGATGCCGCGATCGAACGGGAAGAACAGGGGCTCGCGGCGCTGGGAGGGCGCTTCCTGGTGATTGGCGACGCCCCCTATCCGGCCGCACTGGCCGCCCTGCCCGACGCCCCGCCGGTCCTGTCGATGCTCGGTGATCCGGGCCTGCTCGGTCGCCCGACACTGGCCATCGTGGGCGCCCGCGAAGCGTCACTCGCAGGACGCCACTTCGCCGCCGACCTCTCTTCCACTTTGGGCGCGGCCGGCTTCGTCATCGCGTCCGGTCTCGCCCGGGGCATAGATGCGGCCGCCCACGAGGCGGCGCTCGACACCGGCACGGTAGCCGTCCTGGCCTGCGGCGTGGATCAGGTCTACCCGCCGCAAAACGCCGGCCTCCAGGAAGCCATCGGTGCGCGCGGCCTGATCCTGAGCGAGGTGGCGCTGGGCGCACCGCCTGTCGCCCGCGCCTTCCCTCGGCGCAACCGGATCGTGAGCGGCCTCTCGGCCGGTATCGTGGTCATCGAGGCGGCGGCGCGTTCGGGCTCGCTGATCACCGCCCAGCGCGCCGCCGAACAGGGCCGTGAAGTGTTCGTGGTCCCGGGCTCGCCCATGGATCCCCGCTACGCCGGATCGAACAGCCTCATAAGAGATGGGGCCATTCTGGTCCGCGACGCCAACGATATTCTGAGCGTCCTGGGTCGACCGGCGACGGACCGGCAACCCGTTGAAAAAACAACCCGAATCTCGAATGACACAGACACTGCACGAGTCGTGCAGGCGCTGGGCGCCGTCCCGACTGCGGTTGACGAACTGGTACGCCGGTGCCAAGTGTCCGCCGCCTTCGTAGCGGAGGTTCTCATGGCTCTCGAGCTGGAGGGCCGCTTGGAGAGGCACCGGGGAAACCGTGTATCTCTGATATAAATCAGAGGTTTAGCTCCCGGTCTTTGTTGTCGAACCTGGAGCATTTTCCGGCGATGGACGTACTGGTCGTCGAGTCCCCGGCCAAGGCTAAGACCATTGGGAAATACCTTGGCCCCGGTTTCACCGTGCTGGCCTCCTACGGTCATGTCCGCGACCTTCCCCCAAAGGATGGCTCGGTGCGGCCCGACGAGGACTTCGCCATGGACTGGGAAGTCGACGCCCAGTCGCAGAAGCGCATCGACGCGATCGCCCAGGCGGTCAGCAAGGGTGGCAAGCTTTACCTCGCCACCGACCCGGATCGCGAAGGCGAAGCCATTTCCTGGCATGTGCTCGACATCCTGCAGCACAAGAAGGCGCTGGCCGGCGTCGACGTGAAGCGCGTCACCTTCAACGCCATCACCAAGAAGTCGGTGCTCGACGCGGTAGCCAATCCGCGCGACCTCGACCAGCCGCTGATCGACGCCTATCTTGCGCGCCGCGCGCTCGACTACCTCGTCGGCTTCACGCTCTCTCCCGTGCTGTGGCGCAAGCTGCCGGGAAGCCGTTCGGCCGGCCGCGTACAGTCAGTGGCGCTCCGCCTGATCTGCGAGCGCGAATCGGAGATCGAGGTCTTCAAGACCCGCGAGTACTGGACGGTCGATACCTATTTCGGCACGGCCAAGAAGCAGGTGCTGAAGGCCCGCCTCACCCATCTAGACGGCCGCAAGCTCGAGAAGTTCGACCTCAACACCCAGGAGCGCGCCGAGCAGGCCAAGCTCGAGATCGAGCGCCGCGCCTTCGCCGTCGCCTCGGTCGACCGCCGTCAGGTCCGGCGCAACCCGCCGCCGCCGTTCATCACCTCGACCCTGCAGCAGGAAGCATCGCGCAAGCTGGGCCTCGGCGCCGCCACCGCGATGCGCATCGCCCAGCGTCTGTATGAAGGCGTCGACATCGGCGGCGAAACGGTCGGCCTCATCACCTACATGCGTACCGATGGCGTGCAGCTCGCGCCCGAGGCGATCGGCCAGACCCGCCGCCTGATCGAGACCAAGTACGGCGCCGACTACGTGCCGGCGAGCCCGCGTGTCTATACGTCCAAGGCCAAGAACGCCCAGGAAGCGCACGAAGCGGTCCGCCCGACCGACCTGTTCCGGACACCGCAGGACGTCGCCGCCTATTTGGACAAGGACCAGCTCGGCCTCTACGAGCTGATCTGGAAGCGCACCGTCGCCAGCCAGATGGAAAGCGCCGTGCTGGACCAGGTGACGGTCGACATCGCCAGCGGCGACAAGACCGTCCAGCTTCGCGCCACCGGCTCGGTCGTGAAGTTCAACGGCTTCCTCACGCTCTACGACGAAGGCCAGGACGACAAGAGCGACGACGAAGAGACCGGCGCCATCCTGCCCGACGTAATCGAGAACGAGGCGATGGACCGGCGCGAGGTCGTGCCGGAGCAGCATTTCACCGAGCCGCCGCCGCGCTATTCGGAAGCCAGCCTGGTCAAGAAGCTCGAGGAACTGGGCATCGGCCGCCCCTCGACCTACGCCAGCATCATCGAGGTGCTGCAGCGCCGCAATTACGTGCGCATCGACCGCAAGCGCTTCATTCCCGAGGATCGCGGCCGCATCGTCACGGCGTTCCTCCAGACCTATTTCCCGCGCTACGTCGAATACGGCTTCACCGCCCATCTCGAGGAAGAGCTCGACGATATTTCCAGCGGCAAGATCGACTGGCACGAGGTCCTGCGCGAATTCTGGAAGGCATTCTCCGCTGCCGTCGGCGAGACCAAGGACCTTCGGGTCAAGGAAGTGCTCGACAAGCTGGACGAGGAACTCGGGCCCCACTTCTTCCCGGCCAACGACAATGGCGGCAAGAACCCGCGCGATTGCCCGTCCTGCGCTAATGGCCGCCTCGGCCTCAAGCTCGGCAAGTTCGGCGCCTTCATCGGCTGCTCCAACTATCCGGAATGCCGTTTCACGCGGAAGCTCGGCATCGTCGATGCCGACGCCGACGCGGCAAGCGGCGAAAGTCTTGACGGCCCCAAGATCCTGGGAATCGATCCTGTCACCGGCAAGCAGGTCACTCTGCGCAAGGGCCCCTACGGCCTCTACGTCCAGCTCGGCGAACCGGAGGGCAAGGAGAAGCCCAAGCGCCAGTCGCTGCTGCGCGACATGACGCCAGCCGACCTGTCCCTGGAGAAGGCGCTGGCGCTGTTGTCCCTGCCGCGCGAACTGGGGCCGCATCCCGAGGACGGCGAAGTCATCCTGGCGGGCGTCGGCCGCTTCGGCCCCTACGTGAAGCACGGGCCGAAATACAAATCCGTCCCGTCCGACGAGAGCGTGCTCGACATCGGCATGAACCGCGCCGTGGCCCTGCTGGCGGAGGCGAAAACTCCCCGCGGCCGAGCCGCAGTCAAGCCGATCCGCAGCATCGGCAACCATCCGTCCGACGAGGCGCCGGTCGAACTCTACGACGGCCGCTACGGGCCCTATGTGAAGCACGGCAGCGTCAACGCCACGGTGCCACGCGACATCAAGCCGGAAGAGCTGACGCTCGACCAGGCGGTCGCGCTTCTGGCCGAACGCGCCGCCAAGGGCGGGGGCAAGAAGCCGAAGGCGGCTCGGCCCAAGAAGGCGCCAGCCGCGGCGGCCAACGACGCCGGCGACAAGCCGAAGGCGAAGAAGGCGGCGGCCAAGAAGAAGCCTGCTGCAAAGAAAAAGAAGGCGGCCAAGGCGAAGGAAAAGGACGACGCCCCGCCCCGCACCGGTACCGATGGCTAAGGGCAAGGTTCCGACCCGCGACGAACTGCTGGCCTTCATCCGCGACAGCGAAACGCCGGTCGGAAAGCGCGAGATCGCCCGCGCCTACGGGCTGAAGGGCGACCAGCGCATCGAACTCAAGGAACTGCTGCGCGACCTTCGCGATGCCGGCGAAATCACGCCGGATCGCGCCAAGACCTTCCGTCACCCCGAGTCGCTGAGCGACATGGTCGTGCTCGAGATCGTCTCGGTCGACGGCGACGGCCATCTTCTCGCCGTGCCGCGCCGTCACGACGACGACAAGGACGGTCCGCCGCCGCGCATCGAGGTCTCCGCGCCGGCGTCGCGCACCGTGCCTGCCCCGGCGGTCGGTGACCGCGTGCTGGCGAGCATGAAGCGTCGCGGCAAGAATACCTACGAGGCGAAAGTGGTCCGCCGGCTGGGCAGCGGACCGAAGAAGATCCTCGGCCTCTACGAAGAACCGCCCGGCCGCAACGGGCTCGGCCTCGTCACGCCGACCGACCGCAAGCTGCGCCGCGAATTCGACGTGCGCCCCACCGACAGGAACGGTGCGCTGCCCGGCGACATCGTCTGGATCGAGGAGACCGGCGGCGCGCTGGCGCGGCGCGCGCGCATCGTCGAGCGCATCGGCCCGATGAGCGATCCGCGAACCGTCAGCCTGATCTCGATCGCCACCAACGACATTCCCGTCGATTTCCCCGAAGCCGCGATCGAGGAAGCCGACAAGGCCAAGGCCGCGCCGATGGGCCACCGCCTCGACCTTCGCGCCGTGCCACTGGTTACGATCGACGGCGAGGACGCCCGCGACTTCGACGACGCCGTCTTCGCCGAGCCCGATCCCGACCATCCTGGCGGCTGGCACCTCTTCGTCGCCATCGCCGACGTCGCCTGGTACGTGCGCCACGACCGGCCACTCGACCGAGCCGCCTATCGCCGCGGCACGTCGGTCTACTTCCCGGATCGCGTCGTGCCGATGCTGCCGGAGCAGCTTTCCAACCACTGGTGCTCGTTGGTGCCGCACGAGGATCGCCCCGTGCTGGTGGCCGAGATGTGGATCGACGCCGAGGGCCATCTCAAGCGCCACAAGTTCCACCGCGCCATGATGCGCTCGGCCGCCCGCCTCACCTACAACCGCGTGCAACGTGCCATGAACGGCACGCCGGACGCCGAGATCGAGCCGCTGATGGACGCCGTCGTGCGACCACTCTACGGCGCCTACCGCGTCCTGCTGGCGGCGCGCGAAGCCCGCGGCGCACTCGACCTCGACCTGCCGGAGCGCCAGGTGACGCTGGGCAAGGATGGCCATATCGCCACGATCGGCGTGCGCGAGCGTCTCGACAGCCACAAGCTGATCGAGGAGTTCATGGTGCTGGCCAACGTGGCGGCGGCGCAGGCGCTGGAGCAGCGCCAGGCGCCCTGCCTCTATCGCGTCCACGACCAGCCCGATCTCGCCAAGCTCGAAGCCCTGCGCGAATTCCTCGGCACGCTCGGCATCAAGGTCCCGACCGGCCAGCGGCTCCGCCCGGCCGACCTCAACCGCGTGCTGCACGAGGTCGCCGACAAGCCGGTGTCCCAGCTCGTCAGCCAGACCGTCCTGCGCAGCCAGAGCCAGGCCGTCTACAGCCCCGACAATCTCGGCCATTTCGGCCTCGCCCTCGCGCGCTACGCCCACTTCACCTCGCCGATCCGCCGCTTCCCCGACCTGATCGTGCATCGTGCGCTCATCGCCGCCTACGGGCTGGGCGATGGCGGCCTCTCGACCGAGGACAGGGGCCGCTTCACCGAGTTCGGCGAGCATCTGTCGATGTGCGAGCGTCGCGCCGTCGCCGCCGAACGCGGCGCCATGGACCGCTACGTCGCGGCGTTCATGGCCGGCCATGTCGGGGCCGTCTTCCCCGGCCGCGTGAATGGCGTGACCCGCTTCGGCCTGTTCGCCACGCTCGAGGGCACCGGTGCCGACGGGCTGATCCCCATCCGCTCGCTGGGCCAGGAGTTCTTCCGCCACGACGAAGGACGGCAGGTCCTGATCGGCGAACGCACCGGCGAGACCTTCGGCCTGGGCGACCGCTTGCAGATCAAGCTGGTCGAGGCCGATACCGCCACTGGCGGCCTTCTGTTCGAGATCGTCGACGTGATCGAACGCGTGGAGCGACAAGCCGCGCCCCGCAGCTTCCGTTCGCCACCGGGCCGAGACGGTAACGGGCCGCCGCGGCGTCCGGTCGCGCATCGCGGACCGTCACGGGACAAAGGGTCACGCCGACGCAAGTAGATGCGAGGCCCATCTTGTTCGGATGGATGACGAGCACGCTCCGGTTGATTTCTGGACCGCCCTGATGCGGGGCTGGCACGGCCGTTGCCCGCGCTGCAACCGGGGCCGGCTGTTCAGCAGCTACCTTAAGATGAAGGGCCATTGCGAGGTCTGCGACCTGGCGCTCGAACCCTATCGCGCCGACGACGCGCCGGCCTATTTCACCATTTTCGTCGTGGGCCACATCGTCGTTCCGCTGGTCCTCCTGGTCGAGCGCTGGGGGACCGAGCCGCCCCTGTGGGTCCATGCCCTTCTGTGGCTTCCCCTCTCCGTCGTCCTGGCGCTTTTTTTGCTGCCGCGCATCAAGGGCGCCGTAATTGCGCTGCTTTGGGCCCAGAAGATGGGTTCTCACAAGGCTGCGGCGACCGGAAGCCTCGATCGCTCAGCCTGATCGACGTGGCCGCCCGCCGACGGCCTGTGCTATTGTCCTGCCGTCGGATATGGATGTGCCTCAATTCCCTTTTCTGCGCTTGATGCTGCCGCGCGCGATCCTATCGCTGCTGGCGGCCTGTCTGGTCGTGTCCTGCGCGACCTCGCCCGACACGCCGAGCCCCCAGGCTGACGGTCGCGCGCCCGCCGCCGCCGATGCCGGCATCGAACGGGTCGTTCTCCAGGCGTACCGGGCCATCGGCGACCGCCATCTCTACGAGCCCAACTTCCGAAATCTGTCGGTCGAGGCCTATCGGGGCTTCGCCAGCAGCGATTCGACTCTGGCCCTCGAGGCCAGCGACAGCAGCCTAACCGTGAAGCGCAATGGCAAGGAGGTCGTGAGCCGCCCCGCTCCTGCCGACATCACCGACGGCCGCTCCTGGGGCACTACGCTCACAGAGTTGATGGCCGGGTCGATCGAGGCTTCCCCCGCTCTGCAACAGGTCGACCGCCAGGTTCTGATCCGCCAGGCGATGGCGGCCACCACGAAGCAACTTGACCGCAACAGCCGCTATGCGGACCCCGATGAAGCCAAGGACAACCGCTTCCAGCGCGACGGTGGCGGCGGCATCGGCATCACCGTCGAGCGGACCGACGACAAGAAGATCCTGATCCGCGCCGTCCAGGAGGGTTCGCCGGCGGCGAAGGCGGGCGTGCAGATCGGCGACCAGATCCTGGCCATCGATTCCGACTCGATGATAGACCGGCCCTTGTCCGACGTCGTGGCGAAGCTGCGCGGCGCGGTCGGCGCGCCGGTGAACATGACCGTTCTTCGCCCGTCCCAGGGCGCCGAGCTCACCCTGGCGATGAAGCGCAGCCGGATCGTTCCGACCACGGTCGTCTATGAGCGCCGCGGCGACGTGGCGCTGATTCACCTGACGGGATTCAACACCGCGACGACGGACAATCTCCGCACCGCCCTCGACAAGGCCAAGGCCGAGATCGGCAAGGACCTGGCCGGCCTCATCATCGACATGCGCTCCAACCGCGGTGGCCTGCTCGACCAGGCGCAGTCTGTCTCGGAAGTGTTCATCGCCGATGGCACGATCTTCTCGACCAGCGGCCGCCATCCCGACAGCAAACGCACCTACCGCAGCTCCAACGGCCGCGCCAACGGCACTCAGCTTCCCATCGTCGTGCTGATGAACGGCGGCTCCGCCTCGGCCGCCGAAATCGTGGCCGCGGCGCTGCAGGATCGCGGTCGCGCCGTGGTGATCGGCACCACCAGCTACGGCAAGGGCACCGTCCAGACCGTCGTCCGGCTGGCCAACGAGGGCGAATTGATCCTCACCTGGTCACGCCTGCAGGCTCCGTCCGGCTACACTTGGAACGAGCTGGGCGTGCTGCCCAACATCTGCACCTCCAAGGTCGGTGATGCGAGTAAGCTGGGCGTGGCTTCGGTTGATTCGAACCACACCTCGCTGATGCGCTGGCACGCGCTGCGCAATCCGACGCCGCAGGAAGTGTCCGATCTGCGCAAGATCTGCCCGCCGGGCGAATCCGCGCCGGAAGCAGATATCGACCTCGCCGTCCGCCTGCTGCGCGACCGGCCTCTTTATGCCCATGCCGTGCAATCTGCGACCTTCCAGGCGGCCGCCCGCCCCTAGCCCTTTTCCTGGGCTCAGAGCTTGACACGCCAGCCCTGCTGACTACTTTGCCCGCCTCTGCGAATTCGCCCTCCAGGGCTTAAGGACAATCGACATGGCCAAGCCGACTTCCATCCTGATCAAGATGATCTCCAGCGCCGACACCGGCTTCTTCTACGTGACCAAGAAGAACCCGCGCACCAAGACCGAGAAGCTCGAACTCAAGAAGTACGATCCGGTCGCGCGCAAGCACGTCGTGTTCAAGGAATCGAAGATCAAGTAGCAGCCTGTCGCTCTGCAGGCTCGACGACCAAGCCGCCCTTCCGGGCGGCTTTTTCGTGGGATAGTCTCCCGCGCAATCCAAAGAGGAGGAAAGAGAACATGAGCGCCCAGCTTTCGCGCGACGACTGGAAAGGCCGTATCGGCGGTCTCACCTACCGGAACCAGGCCTTCATCGGCGGCAAGTTCGTCCCGTCTTTGACCGGCAAGACCTTCGATTGCGTGAACCCGGCCACGGGCCAGGTCCTGACCAAGGTCGCCGCCTGCGAGCAGGCCGATGTCGACGCCGCCGTTAAGGCCGCGCGCGCCGCCTTCGAGAAGGGCACATGGGCCAACATGGCGCCGGCCCAGCGCAAGCGCATCATGCTGAAGCTTGCCGACCTCATGATGAAGAACCGCGAGGAACTGGCCCTGCTCGAGACGCTCGACATGGGCAAGCCGATCGCCTTCTCGACCACGGTCGACGTACCGGGCTCGGCCAATACGGTGCAGTGGTTCGGCGAGGCGATCGACAAGATCTATGACGAGGTCGCCCCGACCCCGGGCAACGTCATCGCCATGATTACCCGCGAAGCCGCCGGCGTGGTGGCCTGCGTCGTGCCCTGGAACTTCCCGCTCCTGATGGCCTGCTGGAAGATCTCGCCCGCGCTGGCCGCCGGCAACTCGGTCATCCTGAAGCCGGCCGAGCAGTCTCCCCTCACCGCGCTGCGTCTCGCCGAACTCGCGGCCGAGGCCGGCATTCCCGAAGGCGTGTTCAACGTGCTGCCGGGCTTCGGCGAAACCGCCGGCCAGGCGCTCGGCCGTCACATGGACGTCGACGTGCTGGCCTTCACCGGCTCGACCGAGGTCGGCAAGTACTTCCTGCGCTACTCCGGCGAATCCAACATGAAGCAGGTCTGGCTCGAGTGCGGCGGCAAGTCGCCGAACATCGTGCTGGCCGACGCGCCCAACCTCGACATCGCCGCCCGCCGCACCGCCTTCGGCATCTGGTTCAACCAGGGCGAGGTCTGCACCGCCGGTTCGCGCCTGATCGTCGAGGACAAGATCAAGGACGAGTTCCTCGCCAAGGTCATGGCGATCGGCCAGAAGATGATGCCGGGCGACCCGCTCGACCCCAAGACGCAGATGGGCGCCATGGTCGACGAGACCCAGACCAAGCGGGTCATGGGCTTCATCGACGCCGGCCAGAAGGAAGGCGCCAAGCTCGCCATGGGCGGCAAGCAGGTGCACATCGACAATGCCGGCTCCTTCATCGAGCCGACCGTGTTCGACAATGTCGACAACCGGATGAAGATCGCCCAGGAGGAGATCTTCGGGCCGGTCCTCTCGGTCATCCCGGTCAAGGACGCCGAACAGGCCCTCACGGTCGCCAACGATACGATGTACGGTCTGGCGTCGGCGATCTTCACCTCCGACATCAACAAGGCCTTCAAGTTCTCCAAGGCGCTGCGTGCCGGCTCGGTGTGGGTGAACACCTACGACGGCGGCGACATCACCACGCCGTTCGGCGGCTACAAGCAGTCGGGCAACGGCCGGGACAAGTCCCTGCATGCTTTCGACAAGTTCACGCAGATGAAGACGACCTGGATCCAGCTCGGCTGAACTGTCTCCAATTGACCACACGACAAGGCGGCCCGCGGGCCGCCTTGTTTCGTTTGCGGTATCGGCTTGGCTCGAAACGTGCTTGATGTGGCCGAGGGAGACGTCATGACGTCACTGACCATCCGGCACGTCACGACCTACCGATACCGGCAACCGGTCGCCTTCGGCGAACACCGCATGATGCTGCTGCCCCGCGACTCGCACGATCAGCGCGTGATCGAGGTCAGCCTCGATATCAATCCGGCCCCCTCCAGCCTGCGCTACGAAAAGGACGATTTCGGCAACCACGTCGCCATTGCCGAGTTCGCCGATGTCGCCACCGAGCTTACCTTCGCGAGCGTCGTAAGCCTCGAACACTCGCCCGCCCACGCCGCTCAACCCGATCTGGACGATGCCGCAGCCATCTTTCCGGTCGACTACGCCGACGAGATGGCCGATCTCGCCCATTGCATCCATCGCCGCGATATCGGGCCCGACGACGCGGTCGCCCAATGGGCGCGGCGGTTCCTGCCCGCGGACGGTCAGATCCCTGCCCTCGAACTCCTCAAGAGTCTTTCCCGGGGCATCCACGACGGCTTTCTCTATCGCCGTCGCGAGGCCAAAGGTGTGCAGGCGCCGACCGAAACGCTCCAGCTCGGCCACGGGAGCTGCCGCGACTTCGCCCTCCTGATGATCGATGCCGCGCGCTCGCTGGGCCTGGCTGCCCGCTTCGCTTCCGGCTATCTCGCCACGATGCCCAACGTCGCGCCGACCGAGGCGCACGGCGCGACGCATGCGTGGGCCCAGATTTACCTGCCCGGCACCGGCTGGGTAGATTTCGATCCGACCAGCGGCAACGTCGGCAAGGCCAGTCTCGTTACGGTTGCGGTCGTGCGCGATCCCGAGCAGGCGTTACCTCTGCACGGTACCTTCGTCGGCTCCCGGGCCGACACTCTTGGCATGGAGGTTCACGTCAGCGTCACGCCCCATCCGGCCGAGACGGCCTGAGCGATCTCCGCCGCACTGCGATTCGAGGGGCGTCCGGATGAAGATCCGCATTGGTTACGAGATCGTCTACGACCTGCCGCAGCCTACGCCGATGATCATGATACTGGGCGCCCACCCGACACGGTCCGGCGACCTGATCGAGCCCGACACGCTGAAAGCCGATCCGGCCGTCCCGATCACCCGCTATCGCGACGGGTTCGGCAATATGTGCAGCCGCCTGGTCGCGCCGGCTGGCCGCGTGCGGCTCTTCGGCAACGGCGTCGTTCGAGACTCAGGCATACAGGAAAAGATCTTCCCGTCGGCGCCGCAGCATGCGGTCGAGGATCTGCCCTCCGATACCCTGGTCTATCTTCTCGGCAGCCGCTATTGCGACACCGATCGCCTGTCCGAAATAGCGTGGAGCCTGTTCAGCAACGGGCCGCCGGGCTGGGCCCGGGTCCAGGCGATCTGCGATTACGTGCACCATCACATCACCTTCGGTTACGAGTATGCCCGCCCGACCAAGACGGCGTGGGAGGCCTTCAACGAAGGCAATGGCGTGTGCCGCGACTACGCTCATCTGGCCATCGCCTTCTGCAGGTGCATGAACATCCCCGCGCGATACTGCACGGGCTATCTGGGAGACATCGGCGTACCGCCGGTCGACGCCCCGATGGATTTTGCCGGCTTCTTCGAAGCCTATCTCGGTGGCCAGTGGCACGTGTTCGATGCGCGCAACAACACGCCGCGCATCGGCCGCATCTTGATCGGGCGCGGCCGTGACGCCGCCGATGTCCCGATCACCCACACGTTCGGTCCCAACACCCTGGTGAGCTTCAAGGTCGTCACTGACGAGATCGTCTGACCGCAATCAGCGCACGCCGGCGAGGATTTCGTCGACGGTCGTGACATTGGCATATTCGCCTTCGAGAAGCGCCAACGTGAGTTGATGCACGTCGTCGGCCGGCCACAACCGTCCTGTGAGGTCGCGCTTGTCGCATGACCAGCAGGCGTCCCCCGGCAGGCGAACTTCGAAACCGAGATTGGCGGCCACCCGTACGGTGGCCTCGACCGAGTTGGCGAGCAGAACGCCACAGATCACGAGCGGAGGTTTCGCTCCGCCGCCTCGCGCCATCGCCTGAAGCCCGGCGGCGAGGTCGGTGCCGATGAAGGCGCTGTGGACCTTCTTGGTCACAACCAGTTCGCCGTCCAGTGGAGCCGTCAGGGGCAGGAAGTCGTTGCCTTCCTGGCCCGGCCGGAACGGTGACTCCGGCTTGGTGCCATCGTGCTTCACGTGCACGATCGGCGCCCCGCGGCGGCGCCAGTCGGCCAGCAGCCGGGCGATATTGGCCTCTGCGCCGGGATTGTTGCGGGGTCCCCACTTGGGATGATCCATCGCCTTCTGCTGGTCGATCACAATCAAAACGTCGTCAGCCATGCATCCCTGCCCTCTTGCGCCTCGCGCGCAATGGTAGTGGAGTTGCAGGCAACAAAAACAGGAGGAAACGATGCAGTTCGGTTATTTCACCATGCCCTCCCATCCGCCTGAGCGTTCCCTGAAGGACGGGCACGAATGGGATCTGCAGGTTATCCGCTGGCTCGACGAACTCGGCTTCACCGAGGCCTGGATAGGCGAGCATCACACCGCGCCTTGGGAACCCCATCCCTCGCCCGATCTGCTGGTGGCGCAGGCGCTCATGCAGACCAAGAACATCCGCCTCGGGCCCGGCGGCTTCCTGCTGCCGTACCATCACCCGGCCGAGCTTGCGAACAGGGTAGCGATGCTCGACCACATCTCCGGCGGACGGTTGAATTTCGGCATTGCGGCGTCAGGCCTGCCCAGCGACTGGGCGATGTTCAACGTCGATGGCATGTCGGGCACAAACCGCGAGATGACGCGCGAGGCGCTCGACATCATCCTCAAGCTCTGGTCCTCGGCCGAACCGTTCGACTACAAGGGCAAGTACTGGCACGTCACCAAGCCCGACACGATGTTCGGCTTCCTGAAGCCGCACATCAAGCCGCTGCAGGCGCCGCACCCTCCAATCGGCGTCGCCGGCCTCTCCAAGGGCTCCGACACGCTGAAGCTCGCGGGAGAGAAGGGCTACATTCCGATGAGCCTCAATCTCAACCCCGCCTACGTGAAGAGCCACTGGGAGTCGGTGGAGATCGGCGCCGCCAAGTCGGGCCGTACCCCCGACCGCAACCAGTGGCGCCTGGTGCGCGAGGTCTTCGTGGCGGACACCGACGAAGAGGCGATGCGCCTGTCGGTCGGTTCGCACATGGGCCGCATGATGCGGGAATACTTCCTGCCCCTGCTCTCCCAGTTCGGCTTCTTCGAATACCTGAAGCACGACGCCGGCGCGGCGGACTCCGACGTGACGCCGGAATACTGCGCCCAGCACAACTGGATCATCGGCTCGCCGAAGACGGTCGTCGAGAAGATCGAGAAAATCTATGACGAGGTCGGCGGCTTCGGCCAGCTCCTCGTCTTCGGCTTCGACTATGTCGAGAACCCGCAGGCCTGGCGCCGGTCCCTCGAACTGCTCTCGAAGGAAGTCATGCCCAAGGTGCAGCACCTCAAGCCCGGGATGGCGAGACTGGCGGCGGAGTAACGCCGCCGCCAGCCGATCCTGTTACGCCGCGACCGGCACGCTCTTGCCGGTCGCCGAGGCGACGCTGCTGTGGAGATGTGCGACCAGGGCGTCGTTGAGCCTGAGGCGGGCGGCCAGCATCGCGAGGTAGCCGCGCTCGGCGGCATTGTCGACGTCGATCGCCAGCAGCGAGGCCGTGTAGATCTCGGCCGCCTCCTCCGGTGTCGCCGCCGCGCCCGCGACGGCATCGACATCGAGCTTGGCGCGAAGCTCGTCCATCACGAACGCCTTGTCGTCGGCGCCCAAGGGAAGCTTGTCCATCTCGGCGAAGATGCGCGCCTGCTCCTGCGCGTCGACATGGCCGTCGGCCTTGGCAGCGGCGATCATGGCGCGCAACAGATGGCGCGCCAGCGTCTGCTGGCCAGATTCGGTCGAGGGATTGAACGGGGTGCCGCTGGGCGCCGGCAACATGAGTACCGGTGCCTGCGGCGCCTGGGTCGCCGGCGCCGCGGCTTTGCCGCTCTGCCAGTCATTGTAGGCCTTGTAGGCCAGCGCACCGACCGCAGCCATGCCACCGAGCTTCAGCGCCTCACCCCCGATCTCGCGGCCGGCCTTGCTGCCGAGCAGCAGAGCCGCCAGGCCTCCAGCCAGTGCACCGCCGCCGGCCCCGCTCAGGAAGCCACCACCGCCGCCCTGGCTGCCGGTTGGGCCGACGCCCTGGCCGCCCGCCTGACCACCCATGAACTGTTCCAGCAAACGCTTCGCATCGAACATGACGCCTCGCCTTATTGGTTAGCTTGCGGGCTCAGATGATGTGCAATTGTGGCAAAACCGGGAGAGTCAGGCTCTTTTCGAGAGAAACGCCGCGGCCGCAAAGCCAAGGGCGGCGACCAGCATGATGCCGGCCAGCCCCCACAGGACGGGCGTGTAGCCACCGAATGCGCCCCAGGCGAGCGAGGCCAGAACCGGCCCGGCGGCGCGCATGACGTTGGTCGGCATGGTGAGCGCCCCGGAGACGACGCCGTAGCCTTCGGGGCCGATGAATTCCGGCACCGCCATGCCTCGCAGGATGGTCACGAGGCCGTTGGCCACACCATAGACGATCGCGAACAGGATCAGCGGGTAGACATCGGTGATACCTGTCGCGAGGAAGCCCATGGAAATGGGAAAGGCGAAGTAGATCAGCGCTCCGAGCTGGATGGTCGTGATGTGACGCTGCCCGACCATCAGCAGCACGCGCCCTACGACCTGCATGGGGCCGATCAGGGCGATGATCGCCATCACCACTCCCGTGGGTACGCCGCGATCGTCGAGCAGCGGGATGAGATGGAAGCTCATCGCCGAGAAAGCGAGCCCGTAGCCTGCGAAGGCGACGACGAGCCCCCAGAAGGCCGGTACGCGGATGGCCGTGGCCAGCGGGCTCCTCTTTGCGATGCCGTCGGAGGGCGGCTTTGCGGCGGCAATGGGCACGGCCTCCACGCTCGGACCCGGCACGAAAAGCCAGTGCATGAGGGCAACACCGAGGACGATCACCGCCAGCACGTCGAGCGCAGGACGCCAGCCGATGCGCTCGACCAGAAACTGCGTGAAGGGAATGCCGAAGGTGCTGGCCAGCCCGCCGAGGAAAGTCATCAGCAGTATGGCCTGCTTGTAGCGCGGACCATAGACGCGGGTGATCACCGCGAAGGCGGGTTCGTAGAGCGTCACCGCCTGGCAGGCGCCGAGTCCGATCCACAAGGCGTAGAACGCCGGCAGAGACTCGACTCTCGACCACAGGAAAAGAAGCAACGAAGCGAGCAACGAGCCGCCGGTCATCAGCAGGCGGCCGTGCCCGCGATCGATCCAGGCGCCTACGGCGATGGAGCAGAGACCCGCCGTGAGCAACCCGGCCGAGAGAGCACCGAACATCGCGCTACGCGACCAGCCCAATTCCTCGGTCATCGGCACGACGAAAAGCGGGAAGGTGTAGTAAACGATGCCCCACGTCAGGAGCTGGCCCAGCGAGAGCATCCACAGGATCGTCGACGGGCGCTTTCGCCACGCTCCCCCTGTTCCGTCCTTCGCCATAATGCCGCCAGCTCTGCCCGCTTCTTTACAGAACGATGACCCTAACGCTGCGGGAGCCGCGAGGATAGACGGATGACAGACACCAAGCGGATCAACCTCGCTCTGCAAGGCGGCGGAAGCCACGGCGCTTACACCTGGGGCGTGCTCGATGCGTTGATCGAGGATGGTCGCCTCGAGATCGAAGCGGTGAGCGGCACGAGCGCTGGAGCGATGAACGCGGCGATTCTCCTGCAGGGTTGGGCCAAGGGCGGCGCGGCCGGCGCGCGCGCCGCGCTGTCCGCCTTCTGGGGCGATCTCGGCCGGATGGCCATCGCGAGCCCGATCCGCCGCACCCCGCTTGACCGCCTGCAGGGCAACTGGAACCTCGACGATTCGCCCGGCGCCCTGTGGGCGGACCTGATCCAGCGCACGCTCACACCCTGGCAGCGCAATCCGCTCAAGTTCGATCCGCTACGCGACCTGCTGACCCGGCACTTCGACCAGGAGGCCGTCCGCGCCTGTCACCAGATCAAGGCGTTCATCGCCGCGACCAACGTGGCGACGGGCAAGGTGCGCATCTTCACGCGCGAGGAGCTGTCGATCGATGCGCTTCTCGCCTCGGCCTGCCTGCCCAGCATCCACGAAGCGGTGGTGATCGACGGCGAGCCTTACTGGGACGGCGGCTTCCGCGGCAACCCGCCGATCTGGCCGTTCATCTACAACAGCGACACTGCCGACGTAGTGATCGTCGAGGTCGACCCGCCGCACCGCGAAGGCGTCCCCCGTTCAAATGCCGAGATTGCCGACCGCCTGAACGAAATCACCTTCGGCGGCGCGCTGATGGCGGAGATGCGCGCCATCGCCTTCGTGCAGGAACTCATCGACAACGGCGCCCTCACCGGCGAATTCGGCGAACGCCTGAAGAAGCTTCTCATCCACTCGATCGGCGATCCGCCGACGCTGGCGCCGCTCGGCGCCGTCAGCAAGTTCAACATCGAGCCCGAATTCCTGGACCATCTGTTCAAGGCCGGCCGCGCCTCCGCAACCGCATGGCTGGCCTCGACGTTCGATAAGATCGGCGTCGAGAACAGCATCGACATACGGGCGCGCTTTATGTGAACAGGCAATGCGATTATATGGACACCTCAGCCCCGAAAGGAATTCCATGAAGTTGCGCCTGTCCAGGATTTCGACCTTCGCTCTCTCCTTGGGTCTCGTCGCTGCGGCGGGAACGGCTCTGGCCTGCACGCGCACGCTTTACGTGGCTCCCGACAACACCGTCATGACCGGCCGAAACATGGACTGGGCCGAGGACATGGGCTCGAACCTCTGGGCCTTCCCGGCCGGCATGGCACGCGACGGCGCGGCGGGGCCGCAATCCATCACCTGGACTTCCAAGTACGGCAGCGTCATCACCTCGAGCTATGAGGTCGGTACCGCCGACGGCATGAATGAAAAGGGCCTCGTGGCGAACCTGCTCTATCTGGCGGAGTCGGAGTATGCGAAGCCCCTGGCGGGCAAGCCCTATCTCTCGATTGCGGCGTGGGTTCAGTACGTGCTGGATAATTACGCCACCGTGTCTGAGACGGTCGAGGCGCTACAGAAGACGCCGTTTAATCTGCTTGCCCCCACTCTGCCCAATGGCAAGGCTTCCACTTTGCATCTCGCAATCTCCGACGCCACGGGCGATTCGGCGATCTTCGAATATGTCGGCGGCAAGCTTCAGGTCCATCACGGCAAGCAATACACGGTGATGACCAACTCGCCGATCTACGACCAGCAGCTCGCGCTGAATGAATACTGGAAGAGCATCGGTGGTCTCGTCTTCCTGCCGGGGACCAATCGCGCCGCCGACCGCTTCGCGCGGGCGTCGTTCCTCCTTGACGCGATCCCGCGGAAGGCTGACCCGTCCTACATCAAGAGCGTCCCCCAGCAGTCGTTCTCCAATCAGGCCGTCGCAAGCGTCATGGGCGTGATGCGCTCGGTCAGCGTGCCTCTCGGCATCACGACTCCGGACCAGCCCAACATCTCGTCGACGATCTGGCGCACCGTGTCCGATCAGAAGAATCTGGTTTATTTCTTCGATTCGGCTACGCGTCCGAACACTTTCTGGGTCTCCTTCTCCAAGCTCGATCTCAAGCCGGGTGCTCCGGTGAAGAAACTCACCATCCAGGATGGCGAAGTTTTCTCCGGCGAGACGGCCGCCGCGTTCAAGGCGGCCGAGCCCTTCAAGTTCCTACCGGCAACGCCCTGACGCGATGCGGATAGGCATTGATCTCGGCGGAACGAAGATCGAAGGCCTCGTCCTCGACGATGATGGCTCGGAGCGCGCACGCCTGCGCGCACCGACGCCCCGTGAAAGCTACGAGGCGACGGTTGCAGCCGTCGTTTCCGTGGTGCGTGACCTCGAGCGTGAGGTGGGCGCCCGCTGCCGGATCGGCATCGGGCATCCCGGCGCCATCTCGCCCGCCACGGGTCTCGTGAAGAATGCCAATTCGACCCGGCTCAACGGCCACCCTCTCGACATCGACCTGAAAAAGGCCCTCGATCGCGAGGATGTGCGGCTTTCGAACGACGCGAACTGCTTTGCCGTTTCCGAAGCCGCAGACGGTGCCGGTGCCGGTAGTGCAGTTGTTTTCGGCGTCATCCTGGGGACGGGAGTCGGTGGCGGTATCGTCATAGATGGAAAGCCGCTCATCGGTGCCCATGCCATTGCCGGCGAATGGGGCCATAACGCCCTGCCCCTGCCGCGCGACGACGAGCGGCCCGGCCCTGCCTGCTACTGCGGCAGACGGGGCTGCATCGAATCCTGGCTGAGCGGCCCCGCCTTCCAGAAGCAGTTCACACAGGCGTCCAGCCGCGATCTGCGTGCCACCGCCATCGCCGAGGCCGCCGCGTCTGGCGATGCCGTCGCGTCGGACTGCCTCGAAAACTACTGTGATCGTCTGGCAAGGGCGCTCGCCAGCGTCATCAATCTGCTCGACCCGGACGTCATCGTCCTCGGCGGCGGACTTTCCAAGATCGCGCAGCTCTACGGGCGTGTGCCCGAACTTTGGAAAGACTACGTCTTCTCCGAGCGCGACAGTATTGCCACGAGACTTATGCCGCCCCGGCACGGTGATTCGAGCGGCGTGCGCGGCGCCGCTTGGCTCTGGCCGCTCTAGCTTCCTCTTGGATGCCGGGAGACGCGTCGCGACGCGCCTCTTGTTAGCTTCATCCAAAAGGAAATTTTACTGCAATAATGCAACCCTAATGTTATGTAGCTAACCTAAATTGTAATTGATTTCCTTTGCCGCGTGAGACTTGCATGTTCCTGTTGCGTTCTGGTGGAATAGCCTTGGCCGCTCTGATCGGCTGTTGCACTTTTGCAAGTGCCCAAACGCCCGCCTCGCCTCCGCCGGGAATGACGCAGGAGCAGTTCAACAGCCTCGTAGATGCGATCAGCGATTCGGTGACGGAGAAGCTAAAGGCCGAAGGTGTAACGACCACTCCGGCGGCAGCGCCTGCTGCGGCGCCGGCGCCCGCTGCCAGCAAGTCCAAGTCGAGCAAGGGCCCGCCTCCCGGTCCCAAGGTAGTCGTGACTTCGATCAAGGATCGACCAGACGAGTTCGGCATCTTCCTTGAAATGGCCAGCCACCTGCCGGCCGCCCTGCCCGTGCTCGGGGCTAAGATCGCGAGTATTCCCAGCCTGCTCGACCGCAGCGCCCTCGGCGGCCGCGGAGCATCGACCTTCCTGCTCCTGCTCGGAGCCGTCGCAGTCGCCGCGCTCGCCGCGGAGGCCGTCCTGCGACTTCTGACGCACAGCCTTCGGACCCGGCTGTCGAGCGATGCCGGCCCTGAATTCGGACTTCGTTCGCTGGCGCATGTCTCAGCCCTGGCCCTTTTCGACGGACTCGGCGTCCTTGCCGTCTGGGTCATCTGCCATGGCGCCGTCGGTGCCTGGTTCACCGGTTCGACCGGACAGGACAAACTAGCAGCGGCGGTGCTGACGGGGATCTTCTCCTGGCGTCTCTACATGCTGGTGTTTCGCATCATCCTGCAGCCGAACCTGAAGGCAGCGCGTCTCTGCGACGTCCTCGACCAGGACGCCCGCGGGATGTACCTCCGAATCGCGGCTGTCATGCTCGTGATCATCCTCGGCCGCATCCTCGGCCAGGTCCTGATAGCAATCGGCACCCCCCACGAAGCAATGATTGCCTATCAGGTCGTCGGTGCCGTGGCTTATGTCTGTGCCTTCCTCTGGCTGGTCCTGCGATCCCGCGAGGCCGCGCGTCAATGGTTCGTCGGCCTCGGCACGCTCGCGCCGGTGATCGGCGCCATCGGGCGCAAGTGGGTGCCCCTTGCCACGGCCTTCTTTCTGGCGCTCGGCGCCACGCAGATCTATGGGGCCATCGCGGAACGGGCGCACGTCGCCAGCGCCATGCTGCTGACGCTCACCATCGTGGTCGGCATCCTGATCTTCGAGACCCTCATGCAGGCCGTCGTGCGCCGGCTCGACTCGCTGATCGCGAGTCACAAGGCGGGCAGAACGACGACCACCCTGCCCGACATCGTGGCGCGCTGCGTCCGGGTTGCCGTCATCATCGCCGCCGCGGTGGCGATCGCCCAAGGCTGGGTCGTCGAAGTGTTCGCCCTCGCGAGCGAAGACGAATGGGCCCAACTAACGACCTCCTCGCGCACCGCGGGCTTCACCCTGTTCTTCGCCTTCGTGCTGTGGGAACTGCTCAAGTTCGTGACCGACCCCTACATGGGTCAGAAGAACAAGAGCGCGGCCCAGGCCATCGCCGACGGAGACGCGGCGGCCTCACCCGCCTCGCGCATCAGCACCATGATGCCGCTGCTGCGCAGGAGCGCGGCGGTCCTGATCGCCCTGGTGGCGGTCATGATCGCGCTGGACGATTTCGGCGTGAACATCACGCCGCTGATCGCCGGCGCGTCGGTGTTCGGAATCGCCATCTCGTTCGGCAGCCAGACTTTGGTGAAGGATATCGTGTCGGGCATCTTCTACCTGACCGATGATGCTTTCCGCGTCGGCGAGTACATCGACTGCGGCAAAGCCAAGGGTACGGTCGAGGGCTTCACCTTGCGCTCGATCAAGCTGCGCCACCAGAACGGACAGGTGCATACGATCCCGTTCGGCCAGCTCGGCCAGATCACCAACTTCAGCCGCGACTGGATCACCACGAAGTTCAACCTGCGCTTTGCCCGCGACACGGACATCGAGAAGCTGCGGAAGGCGGCGAAGAAGATCGGAGCCGACATGATGGAGATACCGGCCATCAAGTCCGATATTCTGGCGCCCTTCAAGATGCAGGGCGTGGCCGACATCACCGACAACGCCCTGCTGGTCCGCTTCAAGTTCACCGCCAAGCCGGGCAATCCGGCGGCAATCCAGCGCGAAGCCATCAAGCGCATGTTCAATACCCTGCCGACCCTCGGGATCGAGTTCGCCAAGGAAGGCGCTGCGGTGGTGCTCCACACGACGACCGCCAGCGTCAACCCGGGCCAGGTCACCCCGTCGGCGTCCGACACGCCCGTCGACACAATGGCCGCGGACATGCCGAAGGCTGCCGCAAGCTGAGGTGATCGCAGGGGCGGTATCCACGCCGGAAAAGCACCGAGGCAGAGAGGCCGGCCCCAGTCGGTTGGCCCCTTTCAGAGAAAGTGGCTCGCATGAACACTGAAACAGAGAACCGCCCGGTTCCGGTACGCCGCCGGTGGCCCGCCGCCATGGCGCTGGCCGGCGCGCTCTTCGGACTGCTGCCTTCAGGCGGGGCGCAGGCCGAAGAAGCAGAAGCCGACGGGTGGCGCTTCAACGCCACCGCCTATGGCTGGCTGACGAGCGTAAGCGGAAACGTGACGGCCAAAGGCCAGACCCTCGACATCAACGCCGGCTTCTTCGACATCATCAACAACAGCAGTTCGGTGGCAGCCTTCAACGGCTACCTGGAAGCCGGCAAGGGACCGGTCAGCGTCTATGGCGATCTCGTCTGGTCGAGCCTCGGTTTCTCCAAGTCCGCGGCACGCTACCGCAATCCGCTGCCGCAGCTCACCGTCTCCGGCGTCGCCAACGCCCAGGCCAGCTATACGATGACCATCGTCGAGGTGGGCGGGCTCTATGAACTCAAGCGCTGGGCTTCCAGCGAGGGCTCCTTCACGGCGTTGGATGGGCTACTCGGCTTCCGATACTGGAACAATTCCATCACCGCCAACCTCGGCGCGACGATCACTGCCGATCTCTACAACATGGGCTTCGAGCGATCGTTCGGGCTGGCGACCGCCCGCTCCGGCACTCTCGACTGGGTCGATCCGGTCGTGGGCCTGCGCCTGCGTCACCAGTTTGCACCGGGTCAGAACGCCTTCATTCGTGGCGATGTCGGCGGGTTCGGCTTGGGCAGCGTCTTCGCCTGGCAGGCCATCGCGGCCTACACCTACTCCTGGCAGCGTCAGGGCTACGCCCTGGGCGCCACCCTGGGCTATCGCGCCCTCTCGACGAGCTATACGACCGGCTCGGGCCTCGATACCCAAGGCGTCGACCTGATCCTGCACGGTCCGCTCATCGGCTTCAGCGTCCGCTTCTAGGGTTCCGGGGCTACTTGCACTCGGGCTTGGGGAGCGCTTCGAGCCGCGTAATTCGATACTCGATGCCGCCCTCGCCCTGCTCGTGGGTGCCGTAGAGTTCGATGCCGTTGTCGAGTGTGACGCTGCTCATCTCGAAGGCCGGTTCGCCCTGGCCCTTGGCGTCGGTGTCGAAGAACCCGGCGCGGTAGTAGATGCGGGTGCGGCCGTCGACCAGCTCCTCGGCCCCCTCCGGGATCTTCACGTCGGCCAGCCGCCGCGGCACCTTGCCGATGACGGCATTGACCTGCTGCGGCGGCTTCACCTTGTCGCCGAAGAAGAACGGCGCATCGATGCCGTTCTCGCCGGCCTTGGCGGCGCGAATGGTTGCGCGCGCGATCGCCACCGGGAACAGCGTTCCGGCAGGCAGGGCAACCGTCTGGTTCGGAGGATCGCTGAAACGCGCCTCTCCCGTGCCATCGTCAGACATGGTCGCCTCACCCTTCAGCAGACTGGTCTGCTTGCCGCCCGTGACGGAGCGATGCTCGAAGGTCAGCTTCCTTCCATCCTTGCTCTCGGTCATTTGCGTCTGCTGCTCGCTCACCACCGCGGAGCGCTGGCCGGCGGTCTCCAGGCGAAGACGCTGGTAAATCACGTAGCCGTCACACGTGAGCTTCAGTTCGTAGGCGTAGGTGCCGGGCGTGTTGCCGGTCGGCTTGCCGTTCTCGATCGCGGTGACATCGTAAACGGCCCGATGAGGAACCATCTCCTGCGCCGTCGCCGGAGCCGCGAAGAGGAGAAGACCGGCAACAGGCACAAGCAGGGGACGGATCAGCATCGTGGCCTCGGCAGGGCTTGAAGTTGAACGAGACGGGAATCCACGGCGAAGTCACCGTAGTCCAACAGCATCGAGCGGGCGATGCCGTTCCCCAGCAAGTCGAGGGCCAATTCGTACTCCGGATGGGCACCCTGGTCACCGGTGGCGAAGAAGGCGAACCGCACGCTCCATGCGGGTTGGTTGCGAAGCAGCGCCACGTCCCCGCGCACCACCGGCGCGCCGGTCTGCCGCGGCGGTCTGCCGATCACCGCATTCACCTGGAAGGCCCCGTCGAGACGCGCTCCGTCGAACACCAGATAGGACGCCGACTTGTCGCCGTCGCGGGCGTGGCGAAGGATCAGTGCGAGATGCGTCGTCGGGAACAGGGTTCCGGCGGGAAGCTCGAAGCTCCGCGCCTCCGGAAGCGTGAAACTCGCCCGCCCCTTGGCCCCCGGTGCATCGAGATCGGCATTGCCTCGCAACTCCTCCTCGACTTCGTTGTCCTGGATATTGCGGACGCTGAACCGCAACGAGAGGCCGTCCTTGGTCTCGTAGCTCGTGAAGCTCGAATCGGTCGTGAACTCGTCCCCATCGTTGCGCAGGAACGTCAGCTTGATGCGCTGCTTGACCTCCCAGCCTTCGCAGGCCTCGACGGTCTCCAGCACCATGCGCCCGTTCACCTCCACGATCCCGCTGTTGGGGCGTGCCACCGACAATTTCATGTCGTACGTCGCACGATGCGGCACGAGCGGCTGCTCCGCCTGTTGCGCCCGGGCGCCGCTTATCCACAGGCCCAGCAGCAGCAGAACGGCGACGGCAGCGAGGACGACCGCTGTTTGGACGCGAGGACGGCGAATACTATACGTGGTCAACTGACGATGGCTTGAGAGGCTAGGCCTTGTAGCCGGACGGACAAGCGTAATATCCATGCGCGCGGAATACCAGAATGATCGCCTGCGTCAGGGCTGCACAGGGAGGATATCGTCAATGAGCAAAGCCAAGCCCCGGGTTATCGCCACCCGGCACTTCCCGCCTGAGGTCGAAGCCCGTCTTGCGGCAAATTTTGACGCGCAGCTCAACCCGGAGGACCGGCTCTATGACGGCCCGGCGCTCGCCCAAGCTTCGGCAGGCTTCGACGGCATCATGTGCGCCGCCGGCGACGCGCTGAATGCCGCAACAATCGCCGCCCTGCCCGCCTCGGTGCGCATGATCGCCACCTTCTCGGTCGGGTACGAGCATGTCGACGTGGCAGCCGCAGCCAAGCGCAACATCGTGGTCAGCAACACGCCCGACGTGCTCACCGACGCAACCGCGGACATCACGATGCTCTGTCTGCTGGGGGCAGCCCGCCGGGCGCACGAAGGCGCAGCCATGCTGCGGACCCACAACTGGGTTGGCTGGACGCCGACGCAGCTCATGGGCACCCACGTTACGGGCAAGAGACTGGGTATCCTCGGCATGGGGCGCATTGGACAGGCGACGGCCGATCGCGCCCGCGCCTTCCGGATGCAGATCCACTATTCCAACCGCAGCCGGCTGGCGCCCGACCTCGAGAAGGGCGCGGTGTTCCACGCCAATCCCGACGACATGCTGCCCTATTGCGACTTCCTGTCGATCAACGCCCCGATGACGCCTGCGACGGCCAAATGGGTGAATGCCGAACGTATCGCCAAGCTTCCCAAGGGCGCGATCGTGGTGAACACGGCACGCGGCGGCGTCGTGGACGATGAGGCCCTGATCGCCGCCCTGAAGAGCGGTCACCTCGCCTCGGCCGGCCTCGATGTGTTCGACGGTGAGCCGCGGATAAATCAGGGCTACTACGGGCTCGAGAACGCGTTCCTGCTGCCGCACATGGGTTCGGCCACGGTCGAGACCCGCAATGCGATGGGCTTCAAGGCGCTCGACAATCTCGAGGCCTTCCTGCTCAGGGGGCAGATGCCGCCGGACCTCGTAAAGGCTTCTTAGCCGAGCGCTGAACCGTCCTGGCCTTCTTGGATTTGGGCGTGACTGCCGGTGCGGCCGTCGCCGGCGCGGCCGGTTCGACGGTCGCCGTCATAGGCCCTTCCGCTGCGGGCGGCGTTGGCGGGGGCGGTGTGGTCTTGTAGGCCGCAGCATCCCAGCTCACGGCCGGCGCGTCTGGTGCCGGGCGGAGCGGCGCGGAATATTCGACGCCGCTCTCCGAGACCGAGCGCTGGGGCTGGGTATAGTCGGTGTTATAGGGGTCCTTGCCGTCGACGCGGGCCGTGCAGATCTGCCGGCCCCTGAAGATGCGCCACATCGCGCAATCCTGCTTGGTCACGACCGAGTAGACGTGGTCGGTCGACGTCTTGTCCGAGGCTGCAAGCATGCCTCCATCGGCCGCGTAGCTCGCCGCCGAAACGGCGACGGGCACACCACAGGCACTTGTCAGAAGAGCCATTCCCACCACCATCGGCAGCAGGAACCAGGAGAGCTGAAATGAGCTCATAATCTTCTTTATAAAAAGACTTTAACTCATTGATCGTACTGAACCTTGCCCGTTCAGTCAATTTGCACTCTTCCTGCCTGAGCTAGTCCTTTTTGGGCGGCGGGAGGCGCAGCCCGATATGCAGCTCGCGCAGCTTCTCGGACGGCACCTCGGCCGGGGCATCCATCATCAGGTCGACGGCCGACTGATTCATCGGGAAGGTGATGATCTCGCGGATGTTCGGCTCGTCGGCCAGCAGCATGACGATGCGGTCGACGCCCGGAGCCGCGCCGCCGTGCGGCGGGGCGCCGAACTTGAATGCGTTCAGCATGCCGCCGAAGCGCGCCTCGACCTCTTCGTTGCTGTAGCCCGCAATGCCGAACGCCTTGTACATGATGTCCGGCTTGTGGTTCCGGATCGCGCCCGAGCACAGTTCGATGCCGTTGCAGACGATGTCGTACTGCCAGGCCTTGATGGTGAGCGGGTCCTGCGTCTCCAGTGCCTCAAGACCGCCCTGCGGCATCGAGAACGGGTTATGGCTGAAGTCGATCTTCTTCAGCTTGTCGTCGTACTCGAACATCGGGAAATCGACGACCCAGCAGAGCGCGAACTCGTCCTCGGCGATCACGCCCAGTTCCTGCCCGATCTTGGTCCGCGCCTGGCCGGCGAACTTCCACGCGGTGTCGGCCTGGTCCGCCACGAAGAACAGCGAATCGCCGTCCTCGGCGCCCGTCAGTTCCTTCAGTTTCGCCAACCGCTCGTCGGCGACGAACTTGGCGATCGGCCCCTTCCCCGCGCCGTTTTCCAGCGTGATGTAGCCGAGGCCGGGCTTACCCTCGCCTTGCGCCCAGCTGTTCAGCTTGTCGAAGAAGCTGCGCGGCTGGCTGGCGGCCTTGGGCGCCCGGATCGCACGGACCACGCCGCCCTTGGCGACGATACCGGCAAACACCTTGAAGTCGGAGCCGGCGAAGACCTCGCCCACCTCGAAGATGCGCAGCGGGTTGCGCAGGTCGGGCTTGTCCGTTCCGAAGCTCAGAAGTGCCTCGGCGAAGGGAATGCGCGGGAACGGGAAGGCCGAAACCTTGCGCGGCGTCTCGCGGTTGAACGACGCGAACTCCTGGAAGACGCCGCCCAGCACAGGCTCGATCGCCTCGAACACGTCGTCCTGGGTGACGAAGCTCATCTCGAAATCGAGCTGGTAGAACTCGCCCGGCGAGCGGTCGGCGCGGGCATCCTCGTCGCGAAAACAGGGAGCGATCTGGAAGTAGCGGTCGAAGCCCGACACCATCAGGAGCTGCTTGAACATCTGCGGCGCCTGCGGCAGCGCGTAGAACTTCCCGGGATGGAGCCGGCTCGGCACCAGGTAGGAGCGCGCGCCCTCGGGGCTGTCGGCTGTCAGGATCGGCGTCTGGAACTCCGTGAAGCCCTGGTCGATCATCCGCCGGCGCAGGCTCGCGATCACCTGGCTGCGCAGAATGATGTTCTTGTGCAGCTTTTCCTTGCGCAGGTCGAGGAAGCGGTACTTGAGCCGCAGCTCCTCCGGCGTGGTGTCGTTTTCCTGGTAGACCGGGATCGGCAGCGGATCGGCCATGGACTGCACGATCAGGTCGGCGGCATCGAGTTCGACGGCGCCGGTCGCCAGCCTGGCGTTCACGGTCGAGGCCTCGCGGGCCACCACCTTGCCCGACACCGTGATCACGCTTTCGGTGCGAACGGCCTCGGCGGCCTTGAAGACCGGGCTCGACACGTCCACCACCACCTGGGTCACGCCATAGTGGTCGCGCAGGTCGATGAACAGCAGGTTGCCATGGTCGCGCTTGCGCTGCACCCAGCCTGACAGACGGGCCTGCTGGCCGACATGCTCGGGCCGCAGCTGGCCGCACGTATGGGTTCGGTAGACTGAAGACATTACGTTTTTCCGGGTTTGGAGGCCCGGCAAAAGGCACCGAAAGCCGAGGCAAGTCAAGGGAATGGCCGGTTCCCGCTCACGACAACTTTGCCGGAGGCGCCGCGGGGTCTATAGATCGTCCCTAATGAAGCTCATCACCACGACTGACGAGTTGGCGGCATTCTGCAAGCCCCTCGCCGATACCGAGTTTGTCGCCGTCGACACCGAGTTCATGCGTGAGCGGACCTATTGGCCCAAGCTCTGCCTGGCCCAGGTCGCCGGCCCCGACGACGCGGCCGCGATCGACACGCTGGCCGAGGGCATCGATCTCGCCCCGCTGGACGAGCTGATGCTCAACCCCAAGGTCCTAAAGGTCTTCCATGCGGCCCGCCAGGACTTGGAAATCTTCTATTTGCGCCTCCAGAAGGTGCCGGGACCGCTGTTCGACACCCAGGTCGCCGCCATGGTCTGCGGCCACGGCGAAGCCGCCTCCTACGAATCGCTTGCGACGCGTCTTGCCAAGGCCAAGATCGACAAGTCGAGCCGGTTCACCGACTGGAGCCGCCGGCCGCTCAGCGAGCGCCAGATCACCTACGCGCTCTCGGACGTCACCCATCTGCGGGTCGTCTACGAGAAGCTGAAGAAGCAGCTCGACAAGACCGGCCGACTGTCCTGGATCTCCGAGGAGATGGCGATCCTGAACGATCCCGCCATCTATCGAGCCGATCCCGAGCAGGCCTGGCGCCGGCTGAAGCCCCGTGGGGCCTCCCCGCGTGTCATGGCGATATTGAAGGAGGTCGCGGCGTGGCGCGAGCGGACGGCGCAGCGCATCGACATTCCCCGCCAGCGCCTCGTACGAGACGAGCAGTTGCTGGAGATCGCGGCCCATGCGCCGAAGTCGATTGAGGAACTCGCGGCGACGCGCGGCCTCGGCCGGGGCTTCGCAGAAGGCTGGCAGGGCCGGGAACTGATGGAAGCCATCGAACGCGCCCGGGCGCTGCCCGAGTCGGAACTGCCGGTCCGCGACAAGGCACCCGAACAGATCCGGGCGCCCGGAGCCATCGTCGACCTCCTGCGCACGCTGCTGCGGCTGAAGGCGGAACAGGCCGGCGTGGCGGGTCGCCTGGTGGCCAGTGCCGACGAGCTGGACCGTCTGGCCGCCGGCCAACGCGACATCGCGGCGCTCAAGGGCTGGCGGCAGGAAGTGTTCGGGTCGGACGCTGTAGACTTGATCGAGGGCCGGCTGGCGCTGGCGCTGAACGGCGACCAGCCGAAACTCGTCCAGCTGACGCCGTCGTCCTGACCCCTAGGCGGTCACGATCATCGGCTTGAGTTCGAAGGCCTGGGCGGCGGTCTCGAGCCGCCGCGCTGTGACGTCTCCCAGGCTCCTCTTGAGGGCGGTCGGCACCAGCAGCCGCAGCTCCCGCTCCGTCCGGCGAAGCTGCAGCTGTGGCAGCAGGCCGGGAGCGCCGCCGCTCAGATTGTAGGCCAGCCGCAGGCAGGCGCCGAGACGCCGGGCGAAGCTGCGGCCCTTGCTGTCGGTCAGGCGCAACGCCGTGTCGATCATCGCCGCCTTGGGGTCGCTCTTGTAGCGATAGGTGAGCGTCATCGCGAGGACGGCGCGCTCGCGGTGGCTCATCCCCGGCGCCGGCAGGTGCAGTACGCGGAAATAGGCCTGGTCGGCGCGATAGTCGGGATGGTCGTCCCACGAGATGTCGCTGAGGTGGCAGGCGGCCGTGCGCAGGATCCGTTCGCTCTCGCTCTCGCCGGCAAAAGCCGGCGACAGCCAGTCGAAGATTTCTTGCGGCGAGAGATCGAAGCGGTGCCAGCTCTCGCCCTGCTCCTCGGCGAAGGCAATCAGCGGATGACGGGCCCGCTCCTGCTCGCTCAGCCGCGAATAATAGAAACCCTCGCGCAGGCCAAAGGCCGAGAAGACGACGGTTTTCGGTTTCAGAACCGCCAGCAACCTGTCGAGCGCCAGGCAGGCGAGCGGCAGCGTGTCGACCCGGCGACGCGAGACGCCGGGCATCTTTTCCAGCGACTTGGGACTTTGCACGGCGATCAGCCGGGCCACCGCCCGCGCCTCGTCGGCCGGGATTTCGTACTGATGGATGATGTGCAGCGGGTAGCCCGCCTGCTCCATGTGCAGACGGGCAAAAGCGCGCCATGCCCCGCCGACCGCATAGAAGGTCTTGCCCGGCTCCTCGCGCAGCCAGCGCACGCCCTCGATCGCATCGACGATGGCCTTGCGGGGGTCGCCCTTGCCCGAGGACATGAGGCGCAGAGGTCCCACTGGCAGTGTGGTCGAAGAGCCGAGACGCCCCTGGGAGAGCGACGCCAGTTCGAGACTGCCGCCCCCCAGATCGCCCATGACGCCCTCGGCACCGGGCATGCCGCACATCACGCCGTAGCCCGAGTAGCGCGCCTCGTCCTGGCCGCTCACCGTATGAGCGACGATGCCCGGACGACTCGCCAGCTCCCGCAT
Source organism: Reyranella sp. (assembly GCF_965279625.1). GTDB lineage: Bacteria > Pseudomonadota > Alphaproteobacteria > Reyranellales > Reyranellaceae > Reyranella. The sequence goes on along the minus strand of NZ_OZ257251.1, from coordinate 209,273 downwards.
GAAATCGGCGCCATCAGCCGCGTCGCGCACGGCGGCGGTGGCAAGCAAGTCCAGCGACGTGACCTTCATGTTGTGCGCCAGCGTCGCAAAGCGGTCGATGTTGGCCAGCGCCATCTCGACGCCTTCGGGATTGAGGCGCCCGGTGGCGTCGAGGCCACGCGCCAGACCGCACAGCACCTTCTCGTTGAAGACCGGCAACGGCGCACGGCTCGCGCGCTCGTAGACGACGAGTCGGATCGAATTCGAGCCGACGTCGATGATGCCAACGCGACCCTTGTGGAGAGAGTCGCGCGAGGCGGTGGCGCCCGTGGTCGGATGGCCGTCCATGCGCGCTCCCTCTAGCCGAAACCGGGACGGATTACAGCGCCGCCATGGGCGCGACCCGACGCCGCTGGCCCGTTCAGGAGCTCAGCACCAGTCGCGGCACCGCACCGCTCAGCTTCAGCGCGCTCCCGCGCCCGGAGAGCGATGGATTCGTCATGAAGTAGTGATGCGCGATGAAGGGTTCCTTGCCGGTCTGCGGGCGGTGATAGTTACCGTCCTGTGACATCAGCCAGCTCTGGCCGTCGTCCTTCAGGTTGGCCACCATGATCTGGTCGAGGACCTGTTCACGCACGGTCTGGTTCTCGACCGGGCACAGCAGTTCGACGCGACGGTCGAGGTTGCGCGGCATCCAGTCGGCGGAGGACAGGAAGACCTTGGCATCCATCGACGGCAACGACCGGCCGTTGCCGAAGCAGATGATGCGCGCATGCTCCAGGAAACGCCCGACCATGCTCTTGACGCGGATATGCTCGCTGAGCCCCTGAACGCCGGGCCTGAGGCAGCAGATGCCGCGCACGACCAGATCGATCTGCACACCGGCGTTCGATGCCGCGTAGAGGCGATCGATCAACGCACCATCGACCAGCGAGTTGAGCTTGGCCCAGATCGCTGCCGGTTTGCCCGCCTTGGCGTTGGCGATCTCGGCGTCGATGAGGCTGTAGAGGGTCGGCCGCAACGTCACCGGCGCAAACGCGATCTTCTCCATCTGCTCGGGCCGTGCGTAGCCGGTCATGTAGTTGAACAGGCGCGCCGCGTCGCGGCACATCGCGGGATCGCAGGTGAAGAACGACAGGTCGGTGTAGATGCGCGCGGTGATCGGGTGATAGTTGCCCGTGCCGAAATGCACATAGGTGCGGATCGACTGCGCCTCGCGACGGACCACCATCGACACCTTGGCGTGCGTCTTGAGGTCGATGAAGCCATAGACCACCTGCACACCCGCGCGCTCGAGATCGCGCGCCCAGCGGATGTTGGCCTCCTCGTCGAAGCGCGCCTTGAGCTCGACCAGCGCCGAAACCGTCTTGCCCGCCTCGGCCGCTGCGATCAGTTCCTTGACGATCGGCGAATCGGCGCTCGTTCGGTAGAGCGTCTGCTTAATCGCCACGACCGCGGGATCGCGCGCCGCCTGGCGCAGGAACTGCACCACGACGTCGAAACTTTCGTAGGGATGGTGGACGACGATGTCCTTGGCACGGATCGCGGCAAAGCAGTCACCGCCGAAATCGCGGATGCGCTCGGGAAAGCGCGCATTGTAGGGCGCGAACTTGAGGTCGGCCCGGTCGTCGATGATCACCGCCTTCACGTCGCCGATGTTCAGCATGCGGTCGAGGTGGAAGACATGGACGGTCTGGGTCTGCTCTGGAATCTCGAGCTGGTCGAACAGGAAGTCGCGCAGCTCGGCGGGCATGGCACTGTTGACCGAGATGGAGATCAGGTCGCCCCGGCGGCGGCGCTTCAGCGCGCTCTCGTAGAGCAGGACGAGGTCCTCGGCCTCCTCGTTGATCTCGACGTCGCTGTCGCGGATCACACGGAAGAAGGCCCGTTCGATCACTTCGTAACCGGGGAACAGGCGCGGCAGGTAGATGTCGATCAGATCCTCGAGCGGCAGGAAGCGGATCTCCGGGCCCGGCAGGCGCACGAAGCGGTCGACCTGCGGCGGCAACGGCAGCAAGGCCATCAGCGGACGGCGATCGTCACGCCGCTGCAGCTTAAGAATGGCCGAGAAGCCGCCATTGGGAATGAAGGGAAACGGATGCGCCGGGTCGATCGCCAGCGGCGTGAGGATCGGGAAGACCTGGTCGATGAAATAGGTATCGAGCCAGCTCCGCTCCGCCTCCGTGAGTTCACCCGCGTCCAGCACGGCGATACCCGCTTCGCGCAGATCGTCCTGCAGCGACGCCCAGACATCCTGTTGATGGGCCATCAGGGCCGAGGCGCGTTCGCGGATCGCCACGAGTTGTTCCGCCGGCGTCATGCCATCATCGCTCAGCATCGTCGACCGTGTCTGCAGCATGTCGACCAGACCCGCGACCCGGACCATGTAGAACTCGTCGAGGTTCGCCGCCGAGATCGACAGGAAGCGCACCCGTTCCAGCAGCGGATGGCGCGTGTTGGTCGCCTCCTCCAGCACGCGGGTGTTGAAAGCCAGCCACGACAGTTCACGATTGATGAAGCGTCGGGGGCTATCGGGTGGTATTTCGAGCGAAGCCGGATCGGCGGAGTTGAGCGCGTCCATGTGGACCCCTGCGGGGGCACTCTCCCTGAAATTATGCACAGGAACGGTAGCGTCTCCACATGACCCTGTCATGGCATTTAACTAAACCATTGTTCCTGTTGGATTTATTGGAATGACGGGCGTGAAGAACATTCTCCTCCTGCGCCACGCAAAATCCGCCTGGAACACGCCGCAGCAGAGCGATCACGATCGGCCCCTCAACGATCGCGGCGAGCGCGCGGCCCAATCGATGGCCGACCACATCGCCGCCAAGGCGCCGCGCCCCGGGCTGATCCTGTGTTCCACGGCAGCCCGGACGCGCCAGACGCTGGCGCCGCTCGTGAAGAGCCTCGGCAGTCCCACGCCGCCGATCTCGCTCGAGAAGCAGCTCTACCTCGCCTCCGAGAGCGAACTCCTGGAGCGCCTGCAGGCCCTCTCGGACGACGTCGAGACCGTCATGCTGATCGGTCACAACGAAGGTATCGGCGAACTCGCGGTCGCTCTGGCGGGACTGGGCCCGCCGGAGGCACTGCAACGCCTGCAGGACAAATATCCCACGGGCACGCTCGCCCTGCTCACTCTTCCGCAAGGCCCCTGGAGCGCCCTGGCTCCGGGAACCTGCGAGCTTCTGGCCTTCGTCCGGCCGCGCGATCTCGACCCGCGCTGACCCGTCAGTAGGTACCGGGATACTGGCCGCCATCCATCAGGATGTTCTGGCCGGTCATGTAGCCCGCGTGAACGCTGCACAGGAACGCGCACATCATGCCGAACTCCTCGGCCGTGCCGAAGCGGCCGGCGGGATGCGCCTTGGCGCCGGCCGCGTACTCTTCCTCGAAGCTGCGCCCCGCCTTTGCCGCACGCGCCTTGGTCGTGTCGCGCAGACGGTCGGTGTCGAAGGGTCCCGGCAGCAGGCCGTTGATCGTCACGCCGTGACGGATCGTCGTGCGCGCGACGCCGGCCACGAAGCCCGTGAGGCCCGACCGCGCGCCGTTGCTGAGGCCCAGAATGTCGATCGGCGCCTTCACCGAGCTCGAGGTGATGTTCACGATGCGCCCGAAGCCGCGCTTCATCATGCCGTCGACGCTCGCCTTGATGAACTCGATGGGCGTCAGCATGTTGGCGTCGAGCGCCTTGATCCAGTCCTCACGGTTCCAGTCCCGGAAGTTGCCCGGCGGCGGGCCGCCGGCATTGTTTACGATGATGTCGGGTTCGGGACAGGCCGCCAGGACCTGCTTGCGGCCCTCCTCGGTCGTGACGTCGACGGCGACCGCCGTGACGTTCACGCCGTACTTCGTCCTGATCTCTTCCGCCGTCGCGTCGAGCTCCGACTTGGTGCGCGCGTTGATCACCAGATCGACGCCCTCGCCCGCCAGCGCCATCGCGCAGCCCTTGCCCAATCCCTTGCTCGCCGCGCAGACGATGGCCTTGCGGCCCTTGATGCCCATGTCCATTTGCGTTTCCTCTCTAGTTCACACGTGTCCAGAACTGTGTCTTGCCGAACATCGGCGTCCCGACGAAACCGCGCAGGCGCAGCCTGCCGTCCGGTTGGAGGCTGATGTTGGCGCTGTAGGTCTTGCCGTCCTCGCCGTTGTAGACCTTGCCGTCCTCGTAGGTGTTGGGTTCGGCGGCCTTCTTGAATCCCCAGATCAGCGGCATGCCGATCACCTTGCGGGTGCGCAGTGCCGGGTTCTCGTTGCGATAGTCGGTGGCGGCATCGGGAGCGACGGCAGCTCCATCCGGGCCCCTCGGATCGATCAGGTTCACGACGAAGCCGCAGAGGGGTCCCGCCGCGGCATCCGGGCAGGGGCCGATCTTGATCTGGGCAACGCCCGACTCCGAGAGCCAGGTTCCCATTACCGTCCCCTGCTGCGCCGATGCCACCGAGGCCAGAAGGCTGAGCGCGCAAACCGCGAGGATCGTCTTCATGGCTTCTTCCTTCTCACGAAGCGCCGGCGAGATCCGCCAGCACGTCCATCGCCAGGCGGCGATCTATTTCGCGCCGCTCTATCAAGGCTCGCCGATCGAGCCCGGCCACGACACGCCGTGCCGCATCGGCCGATCGCTCCATGTGCGAGACGAGATACTGCACGACGCCCGCGCCCGCGTGCAATTGCCTGTCCGCCAATTGCTTCAGGATGATCGATCCCAGCAGCTCGTCATCCGGCGGCGCGACCGCCACGGCCGGTGCGGCACGCAGCCGCGAGGCGAGGTCGGGCAACGCGATCGACCAGCGGGCGGGCGGTTCACCGGAGAGCAGCAGCATGTGGCCGCCGCGCTCGCGCACGAGATTGTACAGGTGGAACAGACCACGCTCTGGCGCCTGCTCCGCCGCCTCGATCAGGATTGCGGGCGAGGCCGCCGCGAGATCCGTGAGATCGGCGACGCTCTTGCCCTCCAGATCGCGGCCGGCCATCACGGTCGCACCGCTGCGAGCCGCCCAGATGCGCCCAAGATGGGTCTTGCCGCAGCCGGTCGGGCCGCTCAGCGACAAGGCCGGTGCCGGCCAGTCCGGCCAGCGGTCGATCCACGCCAGCGCCTCGCGGTTTCCATCGGCCACGACGAAATCTTCCCGGGCGTAGGTCGGCGGTGGCAGGGCCAGGTCCAGGGTGAGCTGGTTTGCCATGGGCCGGCTCAACTGGGCGCGCTGCCGCGATAGAGTTCACTCTCGCGATAGCGGGCGATGAAGTGGCGCGCGACCACGCCGAGGATCGCCGCAACCGGAACGGCGATCAGCACCCCGGTGAAGCCGAACAGCGAGCCGCCGGCCAACAGCGCGAACATGATCCAGACCGGATGCAGCCCGACGCGATCGCCGACCAGCTTGGGCGAAAGGAAATTGCCCTCCAGCATCTGGCCGACCACGAACACCGCACCGACCTTGACGACACCGATCCAGTCCGGCGGGAACTGCGCCAGCGCCATGCCGAGCGCCATCACCCCGCCCACGAACGTGCCGACGAAGGGCACGAAGGAAATGGCACCGGCGATGAGCCCGATGACGAGGCCGAACTGCAGTCCCACCAGCGTGAGGCCGATGCCGTAGAACGTCCCCAGGGCCAGGCAGACCAGGGCCTGGCCCCGCACGAAACCGGCGATGGCGGCATTGGATTCGGCGGTAAGCTTTCGGATCGTGTCGGCGTGCTCGAGCGGAAGGGCGCCGTCGATTGCCGCCAACAGCTTCTCCCAGTCCCGCAGCATGTAGAACGTGACCACGGGCGTGATGAAGAGCAGGCCGAGCAGGTTGATGACCGCCACGCCGCGCTTGGCGAGCGCGCCTGCGACCCCTCCCGCGACGGCCAGCCCCTTCCCCGCCCACTGCGTCGCCTCGGACTGCAGGTCGTGCAGGCTGAGCGGCTCGAGGCCGAGCCTGATACGCAGCGGTTCGAGCAGCGGCTGGATGCGGCCAAGCGCCTTCACGATGTATTCGGGCGCGCTGGTGATCAGCGACTGGATCTGCCCGAACAGCGGCGGCAGGATCGCCATCACCACGCCCACGCCCACCAGCACGGCCACGATCGTCACGACCGTGGTGGCCATCGCCCGCGACAAGCCGGCGCGCTGCAGTCGCACCACCACCGGGTCGAGGAAGTAGGCCACGACCATGCCGACGACGAACGGCAGCAGGATGTCGCTGAGCAGCCACAGGAGCACCAGGAAGATCGCGGCTGCCCCGACCCAGAAGATCCAGCGCCCCGTCGTGAGGGTTTGCCCCATCCGTCAGACTCCCTGATGCGCGTCTAACGCGCTTGCAACTGCCACTGCCCCGCCTCCAGGGAGAGGCTCAGGCCCGCTTGGGAAAGCGTGCGCTGCAACTCTTCTGGCGAGCCGAAAAACTCGAGTCTCAGTTCTGCACGGTCCGACTCGAGCGACTTCACCGTCATGGATTTCACGGCCGGGATCGCCCCGAGCCGTTGCCTCACCTGCACCCAGTCGCCGAGCGCGCGGATCGGAACGACGACATCCAGGGAATCCTGCGAATCGCGCCGCACCGTGCCGATGCTGCGCCAGTCCTGGTCGGCCTTGGCATGGATTGCCTTCACCGCCGCCGGCAGGTCGGCCGCGCTGGCGACCGGCATGGGCGGAATCTCGCTGCGGGCACCCGTCTGGGTGTCGTAGCGCATGCCGCGCACCGTGAGCCCGCCGCTGGCCTTGTCGCCCTCGACGGTGGCCACGATGATCGTGGGCGCCCGATAGCGCTCGTTCAGTCGGGCCAGCGCGGACACGTCGCCGACATAGGCCTGCTCGGCCGAGAGCACGCCCTGGTCGGTCGGGTCACCGCGCAGCAGGGTGACCGGGACTGCGCTGCCGGCCGTGTCGAGCTGCTGCCAGGCCTCGCGCCAGGCGTTGCGGTCGTTGAGCGACTCCAACCCGGCGGGACCCTTCCACAGCGGGATCACCAGCGCCGGCCGCGACACGGTCTCGACAATCTTTGCGCCCGCCCCACTCAGGTACGATTTCACGGCATCGGGCACGAAGACCACGTTCAAGGTGGCGCTGTAGCGGCCGGGCGCCGGACGCTCACGGACGAATTCGATGCCGCGCACCATGTTCTCGAGCTGGGCATCGTCGATCTGCGGCAACCGTGCACGATCTTCCGCGGGCACCAGCCGGTTCACGAGAAGGCCGAACGCCTTGCGCCGCGCCTCGCGGATTCCCTGTGCCCTTGCCTGCACGGCATCCGCCCCGCTCACGTCGACGTCGACCCCCGTCACGTCATACCCGGTACCCCCGGGAGACTGCGCCAGGACGACATTTGCGGCGAGGACCGCCAGGAGCACGGCAGCTATCGTGGAAAAGACGCGGCCTATCGGCATTGCGGGGGTCCGGTTTTTGGCTATGTTCGCGCACCGTATTAGCATGAATGAGCCCGGCTTGAAGCCTGACGCCCCCGGCCACAATCGGCCCCCCCTCACCTACAAGGACGCCGGCGTCGACATCGACGCGGGCGACAACCTCGTCGAGCACATCAAGCCGTTGGCGAAGAGCACCAACCGTCCCGGCGTGATGGGCGGATTGGGCGGCTTCGGCGGCCTGTTCGACCTCAAGGCCGCCGGGTTCACCGATCCGATCCTGGTGTCCGGCACCGACGGCGTCGGCACCAAGCTCAAGGTCGCCATCGAAGCGGCGGTCCCCGACACGGTCGGCATCGACCTCGTGGCGATGTGCGTCAACGACATCGTGGTGCAGGGCGCCGAGCCGCTGTTCTTCCTCGACTACTATGCCAGCGGCCGACTCGACGTCGATGTCGGACGCCGCCTCGTCGCCGGCATCGCCGAAGGCTGCCGCCGTGCCGGCTGCGCCCTCGTGGGTGGCGAGACCGCGGAGATGCCTGGCATGTATGCCGACGGCGACTACGATCTCGCGGGCTTCACCGTTGGCGCGGCCGAGCGAAACGCCCTGCTGCCCCGCACCGATATCGCCCCCGGCGACGTCGTCCTCGGCCTCGCGTCGAGCGGCCCGCACTCCAACGGCTATTCGCTGGTGCGCCGTATCGTCGAGCGCAGCGGCCTCAAATACAGCGACCGCGCGCCCTTCGCCGAAGCGACGCTGGGCGAGGCCCTGCTCGAGCCGACGCGCATCTATGTGAAGCAGCTCCTGCAGGTGATCCGGGCCACGGGCGCCATCAAGGGGCTCGCCCACATCACCGGCGGCGGCCTGCCCGGCAACGTCCCGCGCTGCCTGCCGGACGGGACGCGTGCCCGCCTCGACGCCCGCCAGTGGACGCCGCCGCGCGTCTTCCAGTGGCTGCGCGAGGTTGGCCAGGTGCCGACCGACGACATGCTGCGCACCTTCAACTGCGGCCTGGGCATGATCGTGGTCGTGGCGAAGGACGATGCCGCTCGCGTCGCCCATGCGCTGACCGAGACCGGCGAGACGGTGAGCGAGATCGGCGTGATCGAGAAGGCGCCGACCGACGAGGCCGACTGCGTCGTCGACCATGCCGAGAGCCTATGGCGAAGCTGAGGGTCGGAGTTCTCATCTCCGGCCGCGGCAGTAACCTGGCGGCACTGATCGACGCCGCGAAGGCCGCCGACTATCCCGCAGAGATCTGCTGCGTCGTGAGCAACAGGGAAGCGGCGCCGGGCTTAGCGATCGCCGCCGCAGCCGGCATCCCGACCGCCGCGGTCTCCCACCGCGACCATCCCGACCGCGAGACCTTCGACCGCGCCGTCTCGGCAACCCTGGAGCGCCATGGGGTCGAACTGGTCGTGCTGGCCGGTTTCATGCGCATTTTCAGCCCGTGGTTTCCCGCCCGCTGGGCAGACCGGCTGATCAACATCCACCCGTCCCTTTTGCCGGCCTTCAAGGGCCTTCATGTGCAGCGCCAGGCGCTGGAGGCCGGCGTCCGCGTGAGCGGCTGCACCGCCCATCTGGTGACGCCGGATCTCGATTCGGGGCCGATCATCGCGCAGGCGGCGGTGCCGGTGCTGGCGGGCGACACCGAGGAGACGCTCTCGGCGCGCATCCTGCGCCAGGAACATCGCCTCTATCCGCTGGTGGTGCGCTGGTTCGGCGAGGGCCGGATCGCGATCGACGGCGACAGGATCACCGTTGCAGGCGTGGCCTGCGACGCCACGCTCCTCTTTTCCCGAGAAACCTAGTCCGATATAAGATCGCCAACGATTTCAAGCGGGGATGAGATATGGCTGAAGCAAAGGATGACTTTCCGGCTCACGCGGCGACCTACGCGTCGTTCAGCAAGCTGGTGACGTTCACGCTCCTCTGGATCATCGTTCTTCTGGTGTCCATGGCCCTCGGCCTGATCGCGCACCTGCCGCTGCTCGGCCTCGTGCTGGGCATCGGCGGTTCGATCGCTCTCCTGATCGGCTTTGCCATCCTGGACTGACGTCTGGAGCAAGCACCCCAAAAGAAAAGCGGCCCCTTCGGGCCGCTTTTTTTGTTTCGGTGGCGCGTGCCGCGTCAGCCGACGATCTCGGAACCCGCGAAGAAGTAGGCGATCTCGATGGCCGCGTTCTCGAGCGAGTCCGAGCCGTGCACAGAGTTGGCTTCGATCGACTCGGCGAAGTCCTTGCGGATCGTGCCAGCATCGGCGTTGGCCGGGTTGGTGGCGCCCATGATCTCGCGGTTCTTCGCGACGGCGTTCTCGCCTTCGAGGACCTGCACCACGACCGGGCCGGAGGTCATGAACGTGCAGAGTTCGCCGAAGAACGGGCGGGCCTTGTGGACGCCGTAGAACTGCTCGGCCTGCTGGCGGCTCATCTGGATGCGCTTCTGGGCGACGATGCGCAGGCCCTTCTCCTCGAAGCGGGCGTTGATCTTGCCGGTGAGGTTCCGGCGAGTGGCGTCCGGCTTGAGAATCGAGAAAGTACGTTCGACGGCCATGAATTCCCTCTTGGAGGCAGTGATTTCAATGCTTGGGCGCGCCTTATAGACGCGGGGTTGGGACCGGGCAAGCGTGCCCAATGAGCTTGGTTTGCGGCCAAAGCGCATGGTAAACGGCGCCGCCCATGCTCCACATCAGTGATATCTCCTTCCGCCACGGCGAGCGGGTACTGTTCGACCGCGCCTCCGCGGCCTTCTCCGACGGCTGGAAGGTCGGCCTGGTCGGCCGCAACGGCGCCGGAAAGTCGACGCTGCTGCGCCTCATCCAGCGCCAGATCGAGGCCGACAGCGGCGAGATCAACCTGATGGGCCGCACCCGCGTCGGTTCAGTCCCGCAGGACCCGCCCGGCGGCGACATCAAGGTGCTGGACGCCGTGCTCGCGGCCGACGTGGAGCGCAGCGCGCTGCTGGCCGAGGATGCGACCTGCCAGGATGGCGTGCGCCTGGCCGAGATCCACGCCCGGCTCGAGGAAATCGGCGCGGCCGCTGCACCTTCCCGCGCGGCCTCGATCCTCAACGGCCTCGGCTTCGACAACGAGAAACAGTCCCGCCCCTGCGGCGAGTTCTCCGGCGGCTGGCGCATGCGCGTGGCCCTGGCCGGAACTTTGTTCAGCAGCCCGGACCTCCTCATCCTCGACGAGCCGTCGAACCACCTCGACGTCGAGGCGATGATCTGGCTCACCGAGTATCTGAAGCGCTTCCGCAACACCGTCCTGATGGTGAGCCACGACCGCGACCTGCTGAACGACGTGTGCGATCACATCGTGCACATCGACCAGCAGAAGCTCGTCGCCTACACCGGCAACTACGACTTCTTCGAGCGCACGCGCGCCGAGCGCCTTGCCAACGATGCCGCGCAACAGGCCAAGGTCGCCGCGCAGCGCAAGCACATGCAGGCCTTCGTCGACCGCTTCAAGGCCAAGGCCAGCAAGGCGCGCCAGGCCCAGTCGCGCATGAAGATGATCGAGAAGCTCGGGCCCGTCGCCTCGGTGCCGATCGACGAGCGCATCTCGTTCAACTTCCCCTCGCCCGAGATTCTGGCCTCGCCGATCGAGACGCTCGACGACGTGTCCGTCGGCTATCCCGACGGGCCGCTGGTGCTGCGCAACCTCGACCTGCGCATCGATATGGAAGACCGCATCGCGCTGCTCGGCCAGAACGGCAACGGCAAGTCGACCTTCATCCGCCTGCTCTCACAGCGGCTCGAGCCACGCGAAGGCCAGCTGAAGAAGACGCCGAAGCTCCGGGTCGGCTACTTCTCGCAGGACCAGGAGGAAGGTCTCGACTTCGAGGCGACACCGTTCGACCACATGGCCCGTGCGCTCGGGCCCGGCGCCGGCGAGGCCAAGGTGCGCGCCCAGCTCGGCCGCTTCGGCTTCTCGCGCGACCGCGCCAACCTCAAGGTCGGCGTCATGTCGGGGGGCGAGAAGACCCGCCTGCTGCTGGCGCTCGCCACGCGCACCGCGCCGCACATCTTGCTGCTCGACGAGCCGACCAACCATCTCGACATGGACGCGCGCGCCTCGCTGGTCGACGCCATCAACGACTTCGAGGGCGCGGTCGTGCTGGTGAGCCACGACACGCATCTGGTGAAGATGGTTGCGGACGCGCTGTGGGTGGTCCAGGGCGGAACGGTGAAGGCCTTCGATGGCGACATCGACGAGTACCAGGCCAAGCTCCTGAAGGAGCGCGGCGCACGCCCGCCGAAGGCCGAGAAGCCGGCCGATGCCGGCAGCAAGAAGGACCAGCGCAAGGCAGCCGCGGACAATCGCAGCAACAAGGCGCCGCTCAAGAAGGCCGTCGACAGCGCCGAGAAGATGCTGGCGCGTCTCACGGAACAGTTGGACGGTGTCCTGGCCAAGCTCGCCGATCCGGCGATCTATGCCGGCCCTGGCAGCGTCGTGACCGACCTGCAGAAGGAAAAGGCCCGTCTTGAGCGTGAGGTCGGAAACGCCGAAAAGCGCTGGCTGTCCGCCCAGGAAGCCCTGGAAGCCGCCGCCTGACCTTTAGTCGGCGGCCGCCGGATAGACAGGCCGGCGCGTGCTGCTGTTGCGGATCAGCATCACCATGCCGGCATTGAACGTGTAGAGCCCGACGGCGATCCAGAAGATTACGGCCGGCCTGCCGATGTTCATCAGCAGGCCGTAAAGCGGCGGCGCCACGAACGAGCCGATGTCGAGCCCCGAATAGACGAAGCCGAAGACCTTGCCCGACGCCCCGGGAGGTGTCGCGCCGCGCACGATCATGTCGCGTGACGGATTGGTGATGCCGCCGGCGGCGCCCGCCAGCGCCAGCAGCACCGGCAGCAGCGTCGGCGACACGGTCTGTGTCGCGATCGGCACCGTGAGGGCGGCGGCGGTGAGCAGACCGAATGCTGCGACGAGGTCGTGCCGGCGGACGCGGTCGGCGAAATAGCCGCCGACCAGGATGCCCGCCGCCGAACCGCCGATGAAAACGATCAGGCAGAACGCGGCATAGTTCTCGGTGACGCCGAACATGCCGCTCCAGGCAGGTACGGCGAACTGCTGGATGCCCACCGTGTTGGCAGCAATCAGCGCAAAGTATGCGAGGCAGAGCAGCAGCGCCGGCTGCAGGAACAGCGCCAGCCCCGGCCGGCCGCCGGCCTGCGCCGCGGCCGCACGCACCTTGACCCTGTGATCGACCAGCTGCTCGCGATGGACGAGCACCAGCCCCGACAGCACGATGCCGGGCAAGGCGCCGATCAGCGCCGCCCCCACCCAGCCGAACATGCTGTCGAGGAAGTACATCACCGGTGCGGCCGCCCAGCCCAGCGATCCGCCGAGCCCGTGGATGCTGAAGGCACGGCCGAGGCGATGCGCGTTCACCGAAGAATTCAGCAGCGCGAAGTCAGCGGGATGGAAGACCGAATTGCCCAGCCCGGCAATGACCGCGATGCAGGCGAACCCCAGGAAGGAATGCGCGACCGAGATGCAGGCGAGACCGAGGCCGACGACGAACAGGCCGCCGGCAAGGATGGGGCGGGCGCCGAAGCGGTCCACCGCGAAGCCTGCCGCCGTCTGCGCGATCCCGGAGACGCCATAGAAAATGCCGGCCAGCAGGCCGACATCGGCGTAGCTCAGCCCGGCTTCCTGCCGGACGATCAGGAGCATGGTCGCGAAGGCGAGCTGGTAGTAGTGGCTCACCCCGTGGGCGACGCCGATCAGGCTGATCACCCTGAAATCATGCTGAAGCGGCGTTGTGGTGACAGCGGACATGCAAACCTCGTCCTGATCATCATAAGCGATCCGCATGGCGAACGTTTCCGGAATTGCGCGGGGGAGCCATGCGCATGTGATGACGCGCTCCGGCGGCCCTTGTAGTGTCCCCGCCGGCAAGAGGGAGAAACGCATCATGAAGCGCTGGAAACATCGCCCTGAAGGATCGACCTGGGGCGACTGGGGCGACGACGATCAGCTCGGCCGCCTCAACCTGATCACGCCGAAGAAGGTGATCGAAGGCATTGCCGAGGTGAAGGAAGGAATATCGTTCTGCCTGAGCCTCCCGCTCGACTTCCCGGGCGGCAATGTGTTGAACCCGCGCCGCCTGCCCCCGGTGCTCTCGCCTACCGGCGACGAGAACGGCTGGCGCTTCAACTTCCTGACCAACAGCATCAACCCGCTGTTCATGGACGTGGCCAGCGACGATCGAGTGATCCTGACGCTGCAGTACTCGACGCAGTGGGACACGCTGGCCCATGTCGGCGGCATGTTCGATGCCGACGGCGACGGCGTGCCCGAGCCGCTCTACTACAACGGCTTCAAGGCCGGCTCCGACGTGGTCGGCCCGCAGCCGGACGCCGGACGCGACGGGTGCGGCCACCTCTCCTACGCCCACAAGCTCGGCGTCGAGAACATGGCGGCCAAGGCAATTCAGGGCCGTGCGGTCCTGGTCGATCTCGAGAAGCATTACGGCCGCGACCACAAGTATGTGAGCTACGACGACTTCAAGCGCGTGCTCGACGCCGACAAGGTCGTGGTCGAACCCGGCGACATGCTGCTTCTGTACACAGGCTTCACCGACGAGATCATGAAGATGAACAAGAACGTCGACCCGGCGCGCGCGCATGCGATGTGCTGCGTGCTCGACGGTCGCGACAAGCGCCTGCTGCAGTGGATCACCGACAGCCAGATCTCGGCACTGATCGCCGACAATTACGGCGTCGAGGCCGTGCCGGCCAAACCCGGTCCCGACGATGCCGACCATCCGTCGCTGCCGCTCCACAATCACTGCCTGTTCAAGCTGGGACTCAATCTCGGCGAGATCTGGTGGCTGAAGGACCTGGCGCTGTGGCTGCGCGAGAGGCAGCGCTCGCGCTTCCTGCTGACGGCGCCGCCGCTCCGCCTGCCGGGCGCCGTCGGCTCGCCCGCGACCCCGGTCGCCACGGTCTGAGGTCGGCCGTCGCGATGTCGTTCACGGCGTTCGTCGCCCAGGGGCTGAAGGCGGAACGGTTCGCGCTGCTGGACATCGGTTGTTCCGGCGGCCTCGATCCGAAATGGCGCGCCTTCGGCGACAGGCTGAAGGCGCTGGGAATCGACGCCAGCGCCGGCGAATGCCAGCGTCTCGCCGCAGAGGAGAAGAACCCCGACGTCTCCTACGTGGCGGCTTTCGTGAGCCCGAGCGCGGACAGGCCGATCGACCTGTCGGCCGGGCCGGCCGCACCGCTGATCATGAAGATGCGCGATCGCATGAGCTTCATGCGCACCCGCGAAATCCGCGACGCCAAGCTGCGAACGGCCTCCACCGAGGAGCAGCTCCGGCACAATGCCTGGGAACTAACCGGACTGGCCGATCCGGCGAAGCCGGTGGTCGTGCCCGACCTTCTGGCGGCGCGAGGCTGGACCGATCTCGACTACATGAAGATCGATACCGACGGCATCGACTGGCAAATCCTGCAGAGCTTCGAAGGACGGCTGCCGGCGAACCTGCTGGCCGTCCAGATGGAAGTGAACTTCGTGGGCGATGGCGCCGCCGACGAGCATGCGTTCCACAACACCGACCGCTTCATGCGCCGTCACGGATTCGATCTCTTCCGGCTCGACGTCCGCAATTATTCCTCGCGCGCACTCCCTGCCCGCTACATCTGGCCGACGCCGGCCGAGACCCATTCCGGTCGCCCCTTCCAGGGCGAGGCCTACTACGCCCTCGATCTGCCTGGCCAGAACGGTCCGGCCAAGCTTGCGGGCCTCAGCGCCGAGAAAGTGGCCAAGCTGGCCGCGATCCTGTCGGCCTGGGACGTGCCCGATGCCGCCGCCGAACTCCTGCTCGGCTGTCGCGACAGGCTGAAGCCGGTCATCAATGTCGATCGTGGCCTCGATCTGCTCGCCGCCCAGGCCCAGCGTGATCGCGCCCGACCGCTCGACTATCGCAGCTACATGGCTCGCTTCGAATCCGATCCGCCGGACTTCTACCGCCCCGAAGGTCCGATCCCGTTGCGCGAACGCCTGGCCGCGGCCTGGCAGGCCTATCTGAGGCCCCGCGACAGGCGTTAGCTCAAGCCTTCTTCTCCCAGCCGCCGGTCTCGGTCTGCTGCCAATAGGCCACCGCGTGCCCCGCGGTCTTGTAGGCCTTCCAGCGCTCGCGCGCGTCGTCGACGGCTGTCTCGTCGCGCCCGTCGAACAGTTCGAAGCAGCGCTTATAGTCCCCGACCTTCTCCGATTTCGCCCGGTCGGCGACGAACAGAAAATTCGCGCCGTTCGGATTTTCGTCGAGATGCGTCAGCCAGACCGGTTGCCGGTCGGCCTCACCGTCGCGGGCCGCGCCGTGCGGCAGGAAGCCGTCGGGATCGTAGACCCAGAGATGGGTGTTCAACGCATCCACCCGCTCCGGCGACCCGAGCAGCACCACCGCCCGCTCCCCCGCCTGCAATGTCTTGGTCAGCAGGCGTGGCAGCGTGTCTTCCAGCGACGATCGGGTCAGATGGTAGAAATTGACCTCGGTCGCCATCGGCTGGGTCAGCGCTCGTAGTTCTCGGCGATCAGCCGGTCGAGCAGGCGCACGCCGAAGGCGGTCGCCCCCTTGGGCGTGGTGGTGTCGCCCTTACCGGACCAGGCCACGCCTGCGATGTCGATATGGGCCCAGGCCACGCCTTCCTGCACGAAACGCTGCAGGAACTGCGCTGCCGTGATCGAGCCGCCATCGCGCCCGCTGCCCACGTTCTTCATGTCGGCGATCTCGGAATCGATCAGCTTGTCGTACTTCGGCCCGAGCGGCATGCGCCACAGCTTCTCGCCGATCCCCGAACCGGCCGCGCGCAGGCGGTTGGATAGCTCGGTGTCGTTGCAGAACAGGCCCGCCCGCTCATGGCCGAGGGCCACGATGATGGCGCCCGTGAGGGTCGAAAGCTCGACCATCGCCTGCGGCTTGAACTTCTCCTGCGCGTACCACATGGCATCGCACAGGATCAGGCGGCCTTCGGCGTCGGTGTTGATGACCTCGACCGTCTGTCCCGACATCGACTTCACGACGTCACCCGGACGCTGGGCATTGCCGTCCGGCATGTTCTCGACGAGCGCGCACACTGCCACGACGTTCGCCTTGGCCTTGCGGCCGGCGATCAGCCTCATGGCCCCCGTGACGGCGCCGGCACCGCCCATGTCCCACTTCATGTCTTCCATGCCGGCGGCCGGCTTCAGCGAGATGCCGCCGGTATCGAAGCACACGCCCTTGCCGATCAGGGCGACGGGCGCCTGCCCCTTCGGGCCGTTCATCCATGTCATGACGAGGAGCTGCGAGTCGCGCCCACTGCCCTGCCCGACGGCCAGCAGGGTCTCCATGCCGAGCTTCTTCATCTGGGCCTCGCCCAGGATCTCGACCTTCACGCCGAGCTTGGTGAGCTCCTTGGCGCGGCGGGCGAATTCCACCGGATAGAGAACATTCGGCGGCTCGCTCACCAGATCGCGGGTCAGGAACACCGCATCCACCACCGGCTCGAGCGGGCCGTAGGCCTTGCGCGCATCGGCGGGCGTGGCCAGGACGACGGTGAGCCGCTGCAGCGACAGCTTCTGCTCCGGCTTGTCCTTGGTCTTGTACTTGTCGAAACGGTAGCTGCGCAGCCGGACGCCCAGGGCGATATGGGCGGCGATCTCGGCCGGCGACAGGCGGCTGCCCTTGACCGGGTCGATCACCACGGTAACGGCGGTATGGCCCGCGGCATTGGCCTCGGCTGCGACAACGCCGCCCAGCTCCTCGGCCGCCCGCGCATCCAGTTCCTCGCCCTTGCCGATTCCAAGTAACAGAAGGCGTGCAATATCACCTGATTGGCCGAGCAAGGTCTGGGTCTGGCCCTTGGCGCCGGTGAAGCGCCCCGCCTCCAGAGCGCGCGCGACGGCCCCGTCTGCGGCCTTGTCGACGGATTCGGCCGTCGCGAGGAGCTGCTTTCCGGCCCCGACGAGAACCGCAACATTGCCGGAAAAGGCCTTCGGAAAGGCCAAAAACTCCACTTTCATCCACATCCCCTGCGCCTGGCGCCTGATTCTACCCGATATTTCGCCCCTGCGACGGGACCGCGCAAGCTGTGTTTGTCCGCCGCGCCCCTGCAAAATCGGGGTGGCATCGGGACGCCAGCGCCAGTATCAGTACCGGCCCTCAAAACGGACATGGAAATGACCACAGCAACTCTGCCTCGCGTCTCGGTCGTCGGTCTCGGCAAGCTCGGCGCCCCTCTGGCCGCCGTCCTCGCCAGCCGCGGCTTCACCGTCATCGGCCTGGATGTGAACAAGACGCTCGTGGACGCGATGAACGCCGGCAAGATGCCGATCGTCGAGCCGCAGCTCAACGAGTTGATCGCTGCCAACACGGATCGCCTCTCGGCGACCATGGACGCCAACGAGGCGATCCAGAAGAGCGACGCCAGCTTCGTGATCGTCCCGACCCCGTCGGACAGCACCGGCTTCTTTTCCAACCGTTTCGTGCTCCAGGCCATGGAGACGCTCGGCAAGGCCCTGAAGAACAAGACGGGCTATCACATGGTCGTCATCACCAGCACGGTGATGCCCGGCACGACCGGCACCGAGATCAAGGATGCGCTCGAGGCCGCCTCCGGCCGTAAGGTCGGTCCCGACCTCGGCCTTTGCTACAATCCGGAATTCATCGCGCTGGGCAGCGTCGTGCGCGACATGCTCTTCCCCGACTCGATTCTGATCGGCGAGAGCGACAGCAAGGCCGGCGACATGCTGCAGACCATCTACCTGCAGATGTGCGAGAAGAAGCCGCCGGTGCAGCGCATGAACTTCGTGAACGCCGAGCTCACCAAGATCTCGGTGAACACCTACGTCACCACCAAGATCTCCTACGCCAACATGCTGGCCGACATCTGCGACCGCATTCCGGGCGCCGACGTCGACGCGGTGACCAAGGCGCTGGGCGCTGACACCCGCATCGGCGCGAAGTACCTCAAGGGCGCGATGGGCTATGGCGGCCCCTGCTTCCCGCGCGACAACGTGGCCTTCGCCGCTTTCGCCCGCAAGATCGGCGCGCGCGCCGATGTGGCCGAGGCGACCGACCGCATCAACAACTTCCAGGTCGAGCGTCTTTCCGCCCTCGTCTCGAAGTTCGCCAAGGCGGGCACGCGCATCGCCATCCTCGGCCTCTCCTACAAGCCGCACACCCCGGTGGTGGAAGAGAGCCACAGCGTGAAGCTCGCCGCCAAGCTCGCCGATGCGGGCTATGTCGTCACCGTGCACGATCCGCTGGCCCAGGATGCGGCACTGGCCGTCCTGGGCGACAAGGTGGTCGGCGCCTCCTCGATCGAGGGCGCGGTGCGCGAGTGCGACCTGCTGATCGTCGCGACCGGCTGGCCGCAGTACAAGGAGATTGCGCCGGCCTGGTGCAAGCGCGACGGCCAGCGCCTGACCGTTCTGGACCTGTGGCGGACCCTGCCCGCCGACCAGTTCGAGGAAGTCGCTGACCTGCTCTATCTGGGAGCTGGACGCTAGGGTCGGTTTCGCCCGCAAAGAAAAAGCCCGCTTCAAGCGGGCTTTTTCATGCGTCCTCGCGGGACGCCTAGATCGCGCGACGCCCGCGGAACCGCAGCACCTTGCCGCGAAGGCTCGGATCGACGCGCGGCAGTCCGGCGAGCACCTGGCTGCAGAACGGGTTGATGTTGGCACCGACGTAGTCGGTGAACAGCGGCCAGAACTTGTTGTAGATGACGTTCACGCCCACGAAGCGCCGCGGAGTCCGCCGGCCCGGGGGCCGGGTTTCCGCCTCCGTCGCGGCGGCCTGCCTGAACAACTTCGCAACCGCCTTGAGCCGCTTGCTATCGAGCGGCCCGGCCACGCGCCCCGTGCGTATGGGCTCGTCGGCATGCTGTGTTGCCAGGCCGAACTCGAAGATGAACATCTCCGCCTTCGGCAACAATTCCTCGAAGGAGCCACTCACCTGCCCCGGCAGATCCGTCGGGAGGCCTTCGCACTCGTTCGGTACCAGTACCGGTCCGGTAAAGCCCATCGCCTTCCAAGCGGTCACGAACCGGTCGACGAAGGGCCGGCGCGCTGCCACGACCATGACCGCCGTCGAGCGCGGATAGGTCAACATCTGATCGGTGACGAAGGGCAGCGTATGATCGAGATCGTAGGTCAGGTCGTCGTAGAGATGCCATTCGAGGCTCGTCGCCGTATAGGGTGCCGTGGCCGGCTTCAGGGCCGCGTCGAGACCCGCCGTGAAGCGCTCGTAGGAAGTGTCGCGATCCAGCTTGATTTCCTCGATCTCGACGTCCGGCCATCCCCAATTGTCCGCCTGCGCCGGCACGTACGGCGTCGCCACGTTCCAGATGTAGTCGTCCTGATTGTTCATCCGGGTCTGGCGGCCCTTGTTGTTCGCGGCGGCGACACGGGTATGGTCGCAGTGGTAGCCGAACAGCTTGTCGATCAGGGTGTCGACCCGCCCGCGATAGAGGGCGAGACGCGCGGCCAGGTTCGAGTCGCAATGCCAGCCCAGCAGCATCGATTCGTCGAAACCATGGATGGCGAACATGTCCTCGCGCAGGGCGGCCTGGAAATCACCCAGGGCGTCGTACTTCATGGGCATGAAATTGTGGACGACCTGGTTCAGGTGATAGCGCACAGACCAGTCGCGCAGCTTGGCGAGATTGCCCGCGGGATCCCGGCGGTCGAATGCGGCCTCCCACAGCATCTCCGGCAACTCGAAGCGCGGGATCTGGTAGAAGCCGTCCGGGACTGAACCCAGGATGTCGCTGAGCGATTCCCCCTCGGTTCGCGGCACGAGCAGCATGTCGGTGTTCGTGTAGAGGACCCAGCGGTTCCTTGGATTCGAGCGGCGCAAGGCGACGTTGCGCGACTGGGCCTCCAGCGCCACGAGATGGGTCTTGGATTTGAGATGCGCATGCTGTTCGGGACGGATCCTCAACACCCGCAAGACCTTCTTGGCCTTCTCGGTCAGCGTGTCGTGGATCGCCTCCGGAAACGTCGGATGATCGTCCGGCGTGTTGTAGTCGACGAAGAGAATCTCGTCGTCCGGGTCCGACATCACTTCGGCGATCGCGTTGAAGCTGATGGCCGCTCGCTTGTGGAGATTGTAGCCGTGGGTGTCGTTGCGGCCGTACAGGATGACGGAAAACATGGTACCTCGCGTGAGGGTCGATCACTCAGGAAGGAGAACGCGCCAATTCGTTTCGGGCAGCCGCATGTTCGACGAGCGCTGCCTGGCCGAGGTCCACGACCTCCTGCCAATAAGCGCGCGCGGCAGAACGATCGCCGGCGTGGGCCATCACTCCGAGTTGAAACAGCGCCTCGGCTCGCCGGCCGGCAGAGTCGGCACGGACGATCACCTCTTCCTTGGAGAGTGATCCGGCCTGCAGGGCCAGTAGCGAGGTGACCCATTCATCTCCGATGGCTGCTTGCGTGGTGGTCGGAGCCCGCCCAAGTCGGATTTGGGCGGTGCGCAGGTAAAAGGCCCAATACGAATCGCGCTTGTCGTTCCTCACCATCGTCTCGAGGTGCGGCAGCGCGACCTCATAGTCCGCAAGACGCAGGGCGACATAAGCGCTCGCCGCCGGGCGACCGTCGAGCAACTCGAGCTGCCGTCGCCAATCGGTGTTGGCCTGATCGACATGCCCGAGGGCCATATGCGCGATGCCTCGCGCATTCAGGGCGTCGGGTGACTTGGGGTTCGCCGCGATGACCTTGTCGAGATCTTCGATGGCCGCTGCATACTTACCGAGGGCGGACAGCGCCTCCGCCTTCAGAGCCAAGGCGTCCAGAGAGCCGGGATGAAGCTTCAGCGTGCGTTCATAATCGGCCAGTGCCAGTTCAGGCTGCCGATCGGCAAGATAGGCATTGCCCCTCGCCAGATTGGGCAGGGCAAATTTCTTGAGGGACTTGAGGACTCTCGTGTAGGCGACGATTTCCGAAGTATGGGACCCGATCTGGCGCAGCACGAAATGCCGGTCGGGGGCCCCGGGGCGCCCCTTCTGCCTCAGCCTGCGCGCTTCCTCGTACCTGGCCAGCGCCGCAGCCGTATCGCCGCTCATGTCCAGGACTTCGCCTTCGGCCTCGATCGCATCCGCAAAGGACGGTGCGATCGCCGTCGCCTGTCGGAGCAGATTGATGGCGGCCCGCCCATCGCCCATGCGATACAGTGCCATGGCGCGCAGAAACAGGTGCTCCGCTTCGCTTCCGTTCTGACCGGGAGTCCACTCGTCCGCCGGCTGGCGTCGCCTGGCGCCCAATGTCCCCCGCAGGCTTCCCGACAGCCGCAACAACATCCCTGAATTACTCACTCAATTGCTCCTGCACGGTAAGGGGGCCAGATACCGCTGAAACGGCCTGGAGCCACCCCAAGCCGGGGCAACTCGCAGAAGTGTCAGATAGCTCCGATTGCCTGCAATCCGCTGCAATCCTGTCCGCTAACTTAGCGTCGGCGGCGCGTCAAGGCACCCCGCCCCACGGTGCGCCATTCGGCACCAACCTGCGGGAATTTGACGGAATCCTACCGCATCGATAACAAACCAACAGATGAGTACGGCCTTTGCAGCACACGTCGCTGGCTCCTCCTACCGGGAAATAAACCGTCAGTGGGAGCCACGCTCGGCACAATTGTGCGCGGGTGCGACCGACTCGCAAAACCAGAATTTGATCCCTTGCGCCTCGGGCGATGCGGATTCGGCTCGAGCAGGTGTCATTGAATGGTAGTTCAGCCCTATCTCAGCATTGTCGGCTGGGCACGAAACGACGGCTACACGCCGAACTACGAAAAGCGGCTGGAACACGCCCTTGGAGTCCTCGTCCGCCAGCTGGACAAACACAAGGTTCCCTCCGAGTTGATCGTCGTCGAGTGGAATCCTCCGCCCGACCGGCCTCTTCTCGCAGAGGAAATGGGCTCGCTGGGTCCCACAGGGAATGTGACGGTTCGTTTCATCGTCGTTCCCCCTCAGCATCACGAAGGCCTGCAAGGGTGGCGGACGCGCGGGATGCATGTGAACAACGCCGCGAACGTCGGCATCAGGCGAGCCAGGGGAAAGTTCGTTACGCCCAAGGCGCTGGACACGTTCTATTCGGAGCAGCTCGTCGCACGGCTCGGCCAGCTCACTCTGGACGATGGCTGCGTCTATCGGTGCGACCGGCTGGACGCGCGCATGGAGGACGAGAGCTGGCTCGACCTTCCGGACGACCAGCTCCTGGCCGCGCTCGCGCGCAGCACCGTCCACAGGAACGACCGCCTGACGCATAGCATCGACTGGAAGATGCGGGACCTGCACACCAATGCCTGCGGCGACTTCATCCTCATGTCGACCCAGAGATGGCACGATATCCGCGCGTACCAGAAGGATCCGAGCGTGCTCTGCCTGGATTCGGACTCGATCGCGCTCCATGCCGCAGCAGCGCAGGGAGCGTCCGAGATCCACTGGCAGGACGAGTGCATCTACAAGGTCATCCACGGAAACACACACGCACAGCGCACGGCGACCGTCTGGAAGGACTGGCAGCTTCGGCTCGACCACTATCTGGTCGCGCGGCATCGGCGCGAGCTCGCCATGGCGCTCCGGGTCTGGCTCGACTATCCCCGCCGGCGGGTCCGCGGCCTGGAGGAAATCCTCGCCCCCTCGATCGAGCGCAACTTCGTGGCCAAGGCCGCCCGATATGCGAGGAACGACACATCCTTCGAGACGAACGATGCCGACTGGGGGCTGGCGCGGGAAGCCTTGTCCGAACGAACCGTGCTGCGCGCCGCCTGGGACACACCATGACCGTGCGGCAGGCCGTCTGCCTGGTGGGTGGCAGAGGGACGCGCCTCGGCTCGCTCACGGAAAGCACGCCCAAACCCCTTCTCGAAGTCGGCGGACGGCCGTTCCTCGACTACCTGATCGGCGAGGCCAATCGCTTCGGGCTCGAGCGGCTGCTGCTGCTGGCCGGACACAATGCCGGCGAAGTCGTCCGCAACTATGACGGCAAGGTCGTCGGCGGCCTGTCGATCGAGGTGATCGTCGAAGCAGCACCGGCCGGCACGGCCGGCGCTCTGGTCAATGCCGCGGAAGCCCTCGATCCCGTCTTCTTCCTCTTCAACGGCGATTCCTTCTTCGGCTTCAACTGGCTGTCGCTGGTGCCCGCGCTCGACCGGGACGACTGGACCCTGCAACTCGCGCTCGCGCGCGGCGTCCGGGGCGGACGGTACGGACGCGTGGAAACCGAGGACGACCGGATAACGCGCTTCCTGCCCAAGGGGGAAAGCGATCTGCCCATCAACGCCGGCATCTATCTGGTCCGGCGTCGGGTCCTCGACAGGATCCGGAGCGTTCCTTGCTCGCTCGAAAACGACATTCTTCCCCCGCTCGCTTCGGAAGGCGCCCTGCTTGGATTCGCAACCGAGGGCACCTTCATCGATATCGGCATCCCGGAAGACTTCGCGCGCGGACAGGAAGCCATGCCGGCGTTCGTCCGCCGGCCGGCGGCCTTCCTCGACCGCGACGGCGTGATCAATCACGACGACAACTACGTTCACCGGCCGGACCAGATCCGCTGGATAGACGGCGCAAGGGACGCCATCCGCTGGCTGAACGATGCCGGCTACTACGTGTTCGTCATCACCAACCAGGCCGGCGTCGCCCACGGCCACTATGGCGAAGGCGAGGTAAACTCGCTTCATGCCTGGATGCAGCGCGAACTACAGAGCGGCGGCGCGCACGTGGATCGCTTCGAGTACTGCCCCTATCATCCCGAAGGCGCCGTCGAACGCTATCGGCGGAGTTCAAACCTGCGCAAGCCCGGTCCCGGGATGATCCTCAAGGTCAGGGACGAGTGGCCCGTCGACATGGACGAATCCTTCATGATCGGCGACCGCGACATCGACATGCAGGCGGCGGCGGCTGCCGGCATCGCCGGTCACCAGTTTCCCGGCGGCAACCTGCTCGACTTCATCAGGACGCGCGTACCGGCGAGACGAAGAAATCCCGCGTCGCGTTGATCGCCAGGACCCTTTCGACGACCTCGGCCGGCAAAGCCCCCTGCTCGCTCGCCTGGGCATTCGTCTCGGCCTCAGCCGGGTGCAGCACACCGGGGATGACGCTCGAAACGGCATCGAACGAAAGACAGAAGCGCAGCGCACTCAGCACAGCCTCCCGGCCCGGCATCGCCGAGGCTGCGGAGATCAGATCGCGCGCTCCGTCAATCCAGTTGTCGAGCTGGGCGCGCGACCAAGCCGCCCGGTGGTCGCCCTCTGCGAAGATGGTGCTTCGGTCGATCGTTCCCGTGAGGAAGCCGAAACAAAGAGGCGTCCGGGCGATAAACGCCGCGCCCCGGCGGGCGACCTCGTCGAGCAGCCCCTCGGTTACGACGCGGACGTCCATCATGTTGAAGTTGGCCTGAACGATCGGCGCACCCGCGACGCGCAACGCTTCGACCGCACCGGCGGGATTCTTTGCAGAAACGCCCCAGGACCGGATTTTGCCCTCGGCCAGCAATGACGCGAGCATCTCGGTCGTCTCTCCGGCGGCCAGGACCTCCGAGGGCGGATTGTGGAGTTGCAGGACGTCCAGATAGTCCGTCCCGAGCCGCTTCAGGCTGGCCTCCGTCGAACGCCTGATGGCGGTCGCCGAGAAATCCGGCGGCTTCGTCCAATCGTCGTAGCCGGCCTTGGTGGCGATCACGGCCTTGTGGCGCGTACCGGCCACCGCCCTTCCGATCAGGACTTCGCTATGCCCCGAACCGTAAGCGCTGGAGGTGTCGAAGAAGGTAATGCCGAGGTCCAGCGCCCGGTGAAGCGCCTTCAGGGATTGGGCGTCATCGGTATCGCCGTAGGATGTGGCGCCGGTCGTTCTTCCGCCGATCCCCCAAGCGCCGAATCCGACCTCGGAGACCAGAATGCCGGTCACGCCCAGCTTACGATACTTCATCGCCGGGCCGCAGGCTCAGTAGTGTCCGGCCAACTCGGGCGTGATCTCGACGGCGCGAGGCGAGTAGAGATACGCCCCCTTCTTGTTGCCCCACCAGACGATCTCGCGGCACCATTTCTGGAAGTCGTCGTAAGGCCGGCTGGTGCGGTCCACTTCGACCACGATCGGGACCTTGCGCAGCAGCGCGGGCTCACCGCCGCGGACTTTATTCCAATAGTCCAGCAGGTCGTAGCTGAGCTTCACCTTTACATCGCCCCGGGCGAAGGGCTGATGCACCAGCGCGTGGTTCAGCCTGACCGCCTCTTCGACGATCTCGATCGGAAGACCGTCGCTGCGCGCGCGCACGGTCTCCGACAGGAGTTCGCCGGCCTCCTTGTAGAAGGCGTCGAACCTTCCCTCGGCCGTGAGCTTGACGAAAATGTACTCGTCGGCCGGCCAGAAGATGTTGAGATATTCCTTGGAGAACACGTACTCGGATCCGCCCTGCTGGATGGACCGGGCCTCGCTCTCGAAGAAGGCGTTGATCTGCGCGATGGTCGGGAACCGCTTCGCGTCGGCCGCCATGAAGGCCTCGATCATGTCGCGATAGGAAATGCCGGAGATGCCGTGCGCCAGGATGAGCGGGATCTGGAACAGCTTGTCGAAGTGGAGCAGCGCCGTCATCCAGCAGAAGATGCGCGTGCGGCGCCAGTCGTCGAGCGGCGTCGCCGCGGTGGCGATGACCAGGTCCTGGACTTCCGGCACATCGTCGTCGAGCTCGATGCGCTCGCCGTGGATGTTGATGATCTTCGATTCAACGGTGACCATGCCGTACTTCGCCTGATAGGCGGGATCGCCCATCTCGGCGTTGGGCAGGATCGACAGGTTGTTGAACTGGATGCGGTTGTGCTGGCCGTTCTCCATCAGCAGGTCGACGCCGCGCACGAAGGACTCGTAGGTCTCGCCGGGCAGGCCGAGGATCAGGTCAGAGTAGGTTTCGACCTTGTCGCGCGTGAAGCGGCGTTGCAGCTCCATGTAGGTGCCGAGCGAAATGTTGTCGCGCTTGATCGCCTCGAGGGTCGGCATGTCGACGCTCTGCATCGACAGGGCCACGCCCTTGTTCAGGCCGGCATCGGAGAGAATCTTCTGCGTTTCGTAGGCACGTTCCGTCGCGTTCTTGGTGTTCTGCACGGACAAGGCCACCGGATACCCGGTCGTCTGCTTCACGTCGGCGACGTAGTTGGCGATGTCGACGTCACGCTTCTGGATGCCGAAGTTGGCGTCGCAGCAGAAGATGTACTCGATCTTCTTGTCCGCGAACCAATCGACCTCGCGATAGAGCCGCTCCTCGCCGAACTTGGTGACCTTGCCGGCCGTGGCCGAGCCCCAGTCGCAGAACGTGCACCGGAAGGGACAGCCCCGGTTGGTTTCCCAGAGACCAATCCAGCTTTCCGTCTGGTTCTCCGCCATGATTTCGTCAAAGGCGCCTTCGAGGAACGGCGACGGAATTTCGTCGAGATCGCGAACGCGGTCTAGATTTTTGGTGCGAACGAAGCTGCCGTCGGCCTTCACCATGCTGACGCCCGCAATGGTCTCCCATGTCGAGCGATCGTGGAACGTTTCCAGCAGCTTCAGGAAGGTCCGCTCGCCCTCGTTATGGACCGCGAGGTCGATCTGGCGATTGGCCCGCATGAAGGCTTCAGGCTGATCGGGCACGTGCGGCCCGCCGAAGATGATGACGATGCCGGGCTTCAAAGCCTTCAGGCGACGGGCAATCTCGAGCGAGATCCGGCCATTCCAGACATACGTGCTGAAGCCGACGATATCGGCGTCCTTCAGGGCCTCCACCGCATCGGCAATGCGCACGCGCTTGTAGAGCGACGGCAGAAACCGGTAGAGCTCGGGCCGGGCTGCGAACTTCTTCACATAGGTCTGCAGCAAGGCGACCGAATAGGGCAGATAATTCTGGCCGGAGAAGGAATTGTTGATCTGGACGAGCCCAACGACCAACGGCTTCGTCGGCGGCGTCGCTTGCACAGTGGCTTCTTCGGCGTGTGGCGTCGACATTCGCTGCGCCCCGTTGTCCTCGGTCCCTTGGCGGAATCCAGCCAAGGTGAGTGGATGATATGTCGGTGGAAGTCGCCCTGAGAGGTAGAGCGGCCCACTTCGCATTGCAATAGGATTGACTGGCATAATCCCATGGTCCAGCAGGGATTTTTGGGCGTACCGGGGGCGAGATGCAGTTTGCAGGCAAAAAGGTTCTGATCACCGGCGGGGCGGGCTTCCTGGGAACCAATCTCGCGCGGAAACTGGCCACCCTCGGCGCCAAACTGCGCCTCACGGCCCACCAGAAGCCCCTGCAGGTCGCATTTCCGGACGCCGAAGTCTTGCAGGCAGACCTGCGGCGCCCCGAGGATTGCGCCCGGGTCGTCGAGGGCATGGACATCGTCTTCATCTGCTCGGCGCAGACCTCCGGCGCGGGTGTCATCCGGACCACCCCTCTCGTCCACGTGACGCCGAACGTCCTGATCAACACCCTCATTCTCGAGGCCGCCTACCAGGCACAGGTGAAGAAGGTCTGCTTCGTCTCCAGCGGCGCGGCCTATCCGGGCACCGGCCCCCGGCCAGTCACCGAGGCGGAGATGTTCAACGGAGATCCGGAGGAAGTCTATTTCCCGGCGGGCTGGATGAAGCGCTACGCCGAAATCCTCTGCCGGACCTATGCCGAGAAGATCGCGAAGCCGATGCCCACCGTGGTCATCCGCCCCTCAAACGTCTACGGCCCCTACGACAAGTTCGACTTCGCCGTAAGCCACTTCACGGCGGCGCTCGTGCGGCGGGTCGCCGAGCGGCAGTCTCCGCTCCAGGTTTGGGGCACGGGCGACGACATCCGCGACCTGATCTACGTCGACGACTTTGTGGAGGGCACGCTGGCCGCTGCCTCGACGGACCTGCCCTTCCTCGCGGTCAACATCTGCGCCGGCCGGGGCTATGCCGTCCGCGAGGTCCTCGAAACGCTGCTGGACGTCGACGGCTTCTCCGACGCCCAGGTGACGTTCGACGCGTCGAAACCCAGTACGGTTCCGGTGCGGCTGATGGACGATGGTCTCGCGCGCTCCTTGCTGGGATTCGAGGCGAAGCTATCCCTGGCTGAGGGCCTGAAGCGAACGCTGGCCTGGTACCGGAACGACCCGGCCAGCCCCGCGCATCGTTAGAACGGTCCCCTGAAGCGCTTGTAGCCTTCGGTCATCGATCGCTCGACCGGCAAATCGATGCCGTGGCCGCTGCCGCGCACCTGGGTCAGGATCGCTTCGACGGTCTCGTGCTGGCTGGGGTAATAGATGTCTTCGAGGCTCTTCGCCGTCGGACAGGGCGCGGCGGCCATGCCGAGCATCGCCGGCGCCTGCCGCAGCATCGAGGGGTCGCGCATCATGACCTGGCGGCAAACCTCTCCCGCCACGCCGTATTCAAGCCAGGACGTGTCGGCAATGACCAGCCTGCCCGTCTTGCGGATGCTGCCGATTACGAGCTCCCAGTCCGGGTGGCTGATGGAATTGAGATCGATGACTTCGACCTCGATGCCCGCCTTCTCGGCTGCGTATTGTGCCGCACGCAACGCCTCGAGCACCATCACCGACGTCGCCACAACAGTCACGTCGCGCCCTTCTCGGGCGACATAACTGGTGAGCGGGATCGGCTTCGACGGAGTCTCGGCTGAAACCGAGAATTCGAGATTGTAGAGCAGCCGGTGCTCGATGCTGACCACCGGACCGGGATGACGGGCGATGATCTGCGGGTACATGTCCAGGATCGCCTGGCTGGTCGACGGCATCACGACCGTCAGGCCGGGATAGTGGGCGAAGGTCGCCTGCGGGCTCTGCGAATGCTGTGCGCCCTGCCCCCAGCTGCGGCCGACGACCAGGCGGATCAGCATCGGGCACGACATGATGCCGCCGAACATGTAGCTATACTTGGAGGCCAGATTGACGATCTGGTTCATCGCCAGGAACGAGAAGTCGGCGCGGATATGAGTTGTGATCGGATAGTCGCCGACCAGCGCGGCACCGATCGCCACGCCCGTCATGCCTTCTTCCATCAGCGGCACGTCGAACACGCGGTCGGCGCCGTACTTCTGCGCGAGGCCGGTTGTCGAGCCGAAGATGCCCTTAAAGTCGTCGACGCCCTGGCCCATGATGAAGGTGTTCGGATGGTCGGCCAGCGCCGCATCCATGGTCTCCAGCAGGGCACCGGCATAGGACAGGACGCGCGTCTGTGTCGACGGACGCTCTTTCGTAGAGACGTTCATGCTTCAAGCCCTGTCTAGATGATGTCGGTCAGCAATTCGTCTCGCCCCGGGAAGGGGCTGTTCTCGGCGAACTCGGCGGCGGCCGCGATCTCCCGATCGATCTCCGGCTTGAGTTCTGCGACGAGTTTCTCGTCGATCAGCAGCGGATCTCGCGCCTTCCAGGCATCGATGTCGACGGCGCTGCGGTAACCGAAATGGAAATCGTCGCCGACGCCGACATGCTCCTTGTAGCGTCCGGTCGCGATCTCGAGCACGAAGGGCCGGCCGGCCCGGACGACGGACAGCGCGTCCAGCGTGGCCTGCCGGATCGCCAGCATGTCCCAGCCCTCGTCCACGCGCCGCGATTCGATGCCGAAGGTCGCGGCGTGTTCAAGCAGATTGTAGGATTGCCGGGCATTCTTGAAACTGTGCACGGCGAGCCCGTTATCCTCGCAGAGGAAGAGCACCGGCACCTTCATGAGCGCCGCGAAGTTCAGGCTCTCGTGATAGACGCCCTCTTCGGTCGCACCGTCGCCGAACACCGCCACCGCAACACGGGAACTGCCCCGTCGCTTGAACGAGAGCGCGGCACCGACGGCATGGGGAATGGAACTGGCAACCACCGCGGACGAGCCCATCAGCCCGACTTCCGGGGCCGAAAGGTGCATCGAGCCGGCCTTGCCCTTGGAGACACCGCCGACGCGGCCGTAGAGTTCGGCGAACATCTTGTCGAGCGCGCCGCCCTTGGCGATGTAAAAGCCGTGCGAACGGTACGTCGCGAAGACGAGATCGTCCGGGTTCAAGGCATCGCAGACCCCGACCGCGACGGCTTCCTGGCCGATCGACAGATGGACCGGGCTTTGGATCCTGTCCGAAGGGTAGAGCTCGATGATGCGCTCTTCGACCAGCCGGATCGTCAGCGCTGTCCGGAAGAGTCGGCGATAGCGCTCGTCGCTGTCCATCAAACTACATTCCCCAAACCTGAAAGTCGGCCCGTCCGGCCGTCCCTGCCGCCTCTCCTAGCGAGACGCCTGCAACTATTCAACATGCCGGTTGGCCCGATACCAGGCGAGCAGCTCGGTCAGGCCGTCCTGAACCGACGTTGCCGGCCGCCAGCCCGTGGCGTCCATGAAGCGGCGCCCCGATACGCGCAGCATCGTCGGGCCCAGATTCTGGCCCTCGAGTTCGACCGCGGCATCGTCGAACCCGTCGGCATCGAGCAGCGCCTGCAGGATCGACAGGACGGACACCTCGTCCGGTGTCGCCACGTTGAAGGCCCGGAACCCCTTTTTACCGGGCTGGAGGACCGCCGTGACGGCACTGGCCAGGTCGCGGGCATGGATCAGGTTTCGCGTCTGGGCGCCGTCGCCGGCCAGCCGGATCGGCCGGGCGCGTTCAACGACGCGCCGCACGAGCGAGGGCAGGAAATGCCCGGTTTGCGGATCGAAGTCGTCATGCGGCCCGTAGACGAGGGTCGGTCTCAGGGCGACGGCGGAGTCGAGCCATCCCAGCGTCCGAACGTACCATTCGAGCTGCTTTTCCAGATTGCGGTGCATCCATCCCACCCCGAACCAGTGTCCGGGTGGATTGCCGGTCTCATATTGCTCCTCCTCCAGCAATTCCAGGGAGGGCGGATAGCCGGTGCACGAACTCACCAGGACGACGTGCCTCGTGTCGCCCCGGGCGGCGGCTTCCATGGCGTTCGTGACGATGCGCAGGTTGTCGAGCACCGACTCCACCGGCTCGTTCCGCAACACGGCGCTGGTGGATACTCGACCTGCGCAGAGAATGACGGTGTCGCAACCGGTGAAAGCACGGGAGGCCTGGCCCCTGTCCGTGAAATCGCACTGGATCCACCGGACGCCCTCGGCGGAAAAGGGCGCGCGCGACCTGTAGGTCGCGACCACGGGCTCTCCCGCCCGACCGGCGAGCGCTTCGACGACATGCCGTCCGATCAGCCCCGTTGCACCCGCCACTGCGATCGTCATCTTCCCTCGGTCCTTCCTCACTGCACGCCGCGCCGACCGTAACCGCCGGTCGGCAGATTGTCGCACAGTTCGGTCGACCGGAGCGCCGGACGTGCTAAGGAACGCCCCCGAACGGACGAGTTGACAGGAAGAATGGGAATGTCGCCGCATAAGCGCCTGGGACAAAGAGAGTTCGAAATTGCGTGTGGCCTCCCGGCGGGAAGCCTGGACGAGCGCACCAAGGCGCTGCTGGAGAAGACTCCCCTGCTCTACACGGGTCTCGACGAGGCCGCGCAAGCGGCTGCCCGTGCGAAGGTGGCCGAGGACATCGATCGCGGCTTCACGGTCGTCGGCGAGCATCGCGCCTCGATCTGGCGCGATGCCTGGCAGGATCATCTGGACGACTTCATCAGCTCGGGCCACGCGCTCGAAGCGCTCAATCCACGGTTCGTCGGCGGTACAGTGCTTCTGCGCTGGCAGGGTGCCTACATCGAAGGCGTGACCGAGCGCTTCGAGCTGGCCTTCCTCGAGATCTTCCGGGACTGGCTGTTCCGGACCTATCTCGCCGATACGTCGCATCTCTACGAGTTCGGCAGCGGCAGCGCCTTCAACGTTGCAGCCTATGCGAAGCTCTATCCCCGGGCCGCCATCACCGCCCTCGACTGGGCACCCGCCGCGGTTACGCTCGCGAACCTGCTCGGCGAGCATCACGGCATGAAGATCACCGGAGAACGGTTCGATTTCTTCGCTCCCGACAGCGCCTTCGAGTTTGCCCCGAACAGCAGCGTTCTCACCATGTGCGCCCTCGAGCAGGTGGGCGACAGGTTCGCTCCCTTCCTGGATTTCATTCTGGAGAAGCGTCCGAAAAGGGTGGTCCATGTGGAGCCCATGCTGGAGCTCTACGATCCCGCGCTGCCGCACGACGCCCTGGCCATCCGGTACCACCAGCAGCGCAAATACCTGACCGGTCTCCTGCCTCATCTCCGCTCCCTCGAGCAGGCGGGATCGATCCGGTTCCTGAAGGTACAGCGGCTGAAATTCGGCAGCCGCTTCCACGAATGCTTCTCGGTGGTCGCCTGGGAACCGGTCTAGCCAGCCCGAACGGGCCCCGGCCCGCTGCCACGGGGCGGGCCAATCACGGGGTCGCATTCACGGGCGAGACGGGCTATTGAGGCCCCGACCGGAGCGCCTGGGCGGCCGGACAGATCAAAAGCCAAGCGAAAGGCACTTAAAGATGTCGGCCAAGCGCGCCCTGATCACGGGCATCACGGGAATGGTCGGCTCTCACCTCGCCGAATACATCCTGAAGCACACCGACTGGGACATCATCGGGCTTCTGCGCTGGCGCAGCCCCCTCGACAATCTCAGCGCCATCGTCGGGCCGATCAATTCGGGGTCCCGGGCACGCCTCGTCTACGGCGACCTGCGTGACACACTGTCCATCCAGCGCGCCGTCGAATCGGCCAAGCCGGACTATGTGTTCCACTTGGCCGCCCAGAGCTTTCCCCGCACCAGCTTCGATTCCCCCCTCGATACCATGGACACCAACATCCTCGGGACGGTGAGGGTTCTGGACGCCCTGCGCACGACCGCGCCGGATGCCGTCATCCATGTCTGCGCCTCCTCCGAGGTCTTCGGCCGGGTGCCGAAGGAAAAACTGCCGATCGCCGAGGAATGCAGCTTCCACCCCGCCTCGCCCTACGCCATCTCCAAAGTCGGAACAGATCTCGTCGGGCGCTTCTATGCCGAGGCCTACGGCATGAAGGTCATGACCACGCGCATGTTCACCCATACCGGCCCTCGCCGCGGCGACGTGTTCGCCGAGTCGACCTTCGCCAAGCAGATCGCGATGATCGAGCACGGCCTGGTTCCGCCGGTGGTCAAGGTCGGCAACCTGGAATCGCTGCGCACCGTGGCCGACGTGCGCGACGCCGTGCGCGCCTACTATCTTCTCGTGACGAAGGATCCGGTCGCAGGCGCCTACTACAATATCGGTGGCACCCATTCCTGCACCATCGGCAACATCCTCGAGCATCTCATCGCGCTGTCGCCGAAGCGTGCTGAGATCAAGGTGGAGGTCGATCCCGACCGGCTCCGCCCCATCGATGCCGATCTCCAGGTCCCGGACACCTCGAAGTTCGAGCAGCACACAGGATGGCGGCCCGAAATCCCCTTCGAGCAGACCATGCGCGATCTTCTCGATTACTGGCGGCAGCGCGTCGCCGTCGAGGGCAACCGCTTCCTGACGCGATAGCCAGAAGAAACGAACAGAGCATCCAATAATGAAGCGCCCTGCGGCAAGCGACAACATGTCGATGGCAATGTCGAGAACGCCCTACCGCGTGTCGTTCTTCGGCGGCGGAACGGACTATCCCGAATGGTATCGAGAGCATGGCGGTAGCGTGCTGTCGATGGCCATCAACAGGTACTGCTACATCGTCGGGCGACATCTGCCTCCCTTCTTCGCGACGCGTCACAGGGTGGTCTGGTCCCATATAGAGACCGTCAACTCGATTTCCGAGATCCTCCATCCGGCGGTCAGGGCGGGACTGGAGTTCATGGAGTTCGATAACGATCGGGGCGTCGAGATCCATCACCAAGGAGACCTTCCGGCCCGCTCGGGCATCGGCTCGAGCTCCGCCTTTTCGGTGGGACTGATCAATGTTCTCCACGCCATGCGCGGTGAGGCGATCAACAAGCGCGACCTCGCCAACGCGGCGATCCACCTGGAACGCGACATTCTCCAGGAAACGGTGGGATGCCAGGACCAGGTCGCCAGCGCCTATGGCGGCCTGAACGTGATCCGGTTCGGAACCGACGGCGCGATCGATGTCGTGCCGCTGGACCTGTCGGGCCAGAACCAGCGGAAGCTCGAGGACTGGCTGCTGCTTTTCTATACAGGTACGACCAGGCTTTCTTCGACGATCGCGAAGCTCCTGGTCTCGAATTTCAGTGCCAAGAGCAACCACCTGCGGCGCATGCACGACATGGTGGCTCCGGCTGCGAAGCAGCTGCGAACGGGAGACATGGAGTCCTTCGGAAAGCTCCTGAACGAAGCCTGGCAACTCAAGCGCCAACTGTCGGACGGCGTCACGACGACCAGCATCGATGAAGTCTACTCGGCCGCCCTCTCCGCCGGCGCGCTCGGTGGCAAGCTGCTCGGCGCCGGCGGTGCAGGCTTCATGGCCTTCATCGTACCGCCCGAGAAGCAACCCGAGGTTCGCGCGGCGCTCTCGCATCTTCTTCACGTCCCGGCCGGGATCGACTTTACCGGATCGACGATCGTCTACCGCCAGCTCGAGACGCTGCCACAACCCTGATAACGACGGGAATTCCCATGGAGACCATTCCGACGCCCCTCGATTCCGTCCGGCTGATCAAGCCCCCGACGATCTTCGAGGATTTTCGCGGCCACTATGTCGAGACCTACAACGAGCGCCTCTACCACGAGGCCGGGATCGACCAGCACTTCATCCAGGACGACATCTCCGTGTCGCGCCGGCATGTACTGCGCGGCATCCATGGCGACGACAAGACGTGGAAGCTCATCTCCTGCCTCCAGGGGAGCTTCTACATGGTCGTGATCAACAACGATCCCCAGTCCTCGCAATACCGGAAGTGGACGTCATTCACCCTTTCGGAGAGCAACCGGCTGCAGGTGCTTGTGCCGCCGAAGTTCGGCAATGGCCATGTCGTCATGAGCGAGCAGGCGATCTTCCACTACAAGCAGACCACGGACTACGATCGTTCGGGCCAGTTCACGCTCATCTGGAACGACCCGGCATTGAACATCTGGTGGCCGGTCCAGACTCCGATCATTTCGGAACGCGACCAGGGACGGTAGTTGTCCCCTCAGCGGTGAACGTCGGCCGTGAATCCTGAAAGGTCGTCGACCGCGCCGGCCAGGTGATAGAGACTGGTCGCGGGCATGAACTCGACAAGTCGGGATCCATCCTCGCCAAGGCGGTCGATCCATCCGCCTCGGGGTGCGGGGCCCAGGAAGCGACGGTGCAGAGCTGCAGTCAGCGCAGCGGCCCTCTCTGCGGATCCCGTCCGCCCACGCAGCGCTTCGGCCAGATTGGATTTGATCGCCTCGGTCATCGGCCACAATCGGCGGGAGGCTTTCGCAATCGTGCCGTCGGGGTGGAGTTCGTCGACGATCAGCCCCTCCGCATCGAAGCCGCTTCGACTTGCATGTTCGTACAAGCTGTCGACGATCGCCTCGACCCGATGGTCGCCCGTCTCCCTTTGATAGCGACGGAGCAGCCAGCACCACTCGAAGTGATGTCCGGGCTCGACAATCGCACCAGCGTCGTCGGCCGGCCTCAGCGCTTCATCGAAATATTCGAGAAGCACGCCCTCCCCGGCCTGGAAGAACTTCGAGACGAAGAGTTCGAACAGGGTTCCGACTCGCTCGAGAAAGAGGCGGTCCCGCGAGCACTCCCACAGGGCGAGCAGCGCCTCGAACAGGTGCATATGAGGGTTCTGCCGGCGGGGGCCGTGACGGAGCGGCAGGGCTTCGACATAACCGCCGCCCAGCGGCGCCGCCATTTCACGCTCGAGAAAAGCCAGCGTTTCGCGCGCAAGCCCCAGCTCTGCCTGTTTCCCGGTGGCCTGAACGTAGGCAGCTACCGCCAGAAGCACGAAAGCATGGGCGTAGAGGTCGCGTGTGGGGTCGGCGACGGCGCCATCACGCGCGATCGAGAAAATCCAGCCGTCGCGGCCATCGCGGCGGTAATAGTCCCGCCTCATCGACGCGAAGGCGCGCTCGACGAGAGCGCTCGGCCCCGCAGTCCATTGCCGACGTTCGGCAAGCGCATAGACGAAGATCTGCCGGGCTTGAACCAGCAGCCTGATCGGGACTTCGGGGCGTGGCCGCCCTTGGAATGTCAGGCCTTCCTCGAACCGTCCGGTCGCGGCGTCGAATCCTGACGTCGCCCACAGGGGCAGCGCCTGCTCGCGCGTCCACCCTTCCATCAGCGTCGCCGCAGATCGGACATCGCGAAGCATCAGGCACGGCCCCCGGTCCGCGGCCAGCGGTGAGTCCTACCGCTTGAGCAGGTCGTCGGCACGTTCGTTCGGCACCGCCACGACATTCGGCGACAACGGTGCGCCCTCGACGGCGCGTTCGGGCCAGCCGCCATCCGGGCAGAAGGAGAGGATCTGATAGTCCAGTTCGTTCCTAAGCAGGCCCAGCAGAGAGTCCGCACTCTGGCCCTGCGCATGCAACGCCCGTTCGTTAAGCTCCATCAGAAGCACCGGCCGCGCCGCCGTCAGCACGTGCCGCGCGCCGGCCACGACACCGGCCTCGCCGCCCTCGACATCGATCTTGACCATGTCGACGCGGGACAGTCCGTGCTTGGCGACCACCGCGTCGAGCGTCTCGAGCGGGACGCGCTCCGAACTCGCGCGCACCACGTCGTCATGCGCGAAATCACCCAGCGTGTTGTGGCCAGCGTGCACGCCATGGGCGAGATGCAGGTCGACGAAGCCGGCCTGGGCGCCCAGCGCCGCAGCAACCACCTGAACGTTCTCGAGGCCGTTGCGACCAAGGTTTCGCTGGAGATGGGCGCGTTCGCGCGAACTCGGTTCGACGGCGATCACCCTGCCGGCCGGGCCGACCCGGCGAGCGGCGAAGAGCGTGTAGTAGCCGTCATTGGCGCCCACATCGATGAAAACCATCCCCGGCTTCAGCATGCGGTCCACGAAGGCGAACTCGTTGGGCTCGAAGGAACCGCAGACATAGAGACAGAGGCTGTTGTCGTTGCCCAGGGTCACGTCCACCGTGGTACCGCCATGCCAGCGCACGGTGAGCGGCACCGCCAGATCCTTCTCGCGGGCGGCTTCCCACAGCGCGCCCCGCCGGCAGGCGAGCCACCGCCGCTGGTCGTAATATTCTTCGGCGAACCGCCAACCGGGCCGCGGCTCGAGGCGCGGCGCACCGGGAGCCAGGATTGCGGCATAGGCAGCGCCGATCGCGGGAGCCCGCACGATCAGCCAGCGCCCCATATTATCGAGATGGTAGCCAACGCCTGAGCAAACACGCTCCCAGGTGCTGGCGACGCTGATCGGACGGCGGGCCGTCGTCATGCCTGAACTGTTTGCCCCCAACTATGCCGAGTTCGGCTAACGTACCCACCGTCTAGCGTCAAGCGTGCCTGTGTGTTGCCACTTTCTGGCTTTAGTGCCTTACGTTGCAGCTTCCCTGCTGCGGAAATATAATGATTGTCCCTCTCACACTTCGTCGGTGAAATGTTCGCGCCTCTCCCCCGCGCCCTCGTCGTTCTCACGATCATGCTGCTGCCCGCCGCTGCGTCTGCCCAGAGGCCGACGGGGCAAGGCTCCGCAGCCCAGACCGCGCCCAGCCAGGGCTTGCGCGTCGTGGCTCGCGTCAACGACGACGCCATCACCGATTTCGACCTGTCACAGCGGGTCCTCTTCGCCATCCGCACCTCCGGCTTGACGGATAGCCCGGACCTGCGCCAGCGCATGGCGCCGCAGATGCTGCGACAAATGATCGACGAGCGTCTGCAGGTCCAGGATGCCAAGAAGCTGGGCGTCAAGCCGTCGGACTCCGAGATTGCCGGCCGCTATGCCGAGATCGAACGCGCCGCCGGCCTGGGGCAGGGCCAGTTCAAGCAGTACCTCCAGAGCGTCGGTGTCGCTCCTGATATTGCGACGCAGCAGATCGAGGCCCAGATCGCCTGGGGCAAGATCATCCGTCGCAAGGTTCGATCCCAGGTCGACGTCTCCGAGGCGGAAGTCGACGATACTCTGAGCCGCATGCGCTCCAACGTCGGCAAGACGGAAACGCGCGTCGCGGAGATTTTCGTGCCGGTCGACCGCGCCGATGGCGTCGACGAGGGCAAGCGCAGCGCCGACCGCATCACGGAGCAGCTCCGGCGGGGTGCGCCCTTCGGCGCCGTTGCGCAGCAGTTCTCCCAGGGCGCCTCGGCTGCCTCGGGCGGAGACCTGGGCTGGGTTCTGCCGGGCGCGCTCGACCCGTCGCTGGATGCCGCCATAGAGAAGACCCAGCCGCGCACCTATTCCGAGCCCGTCCGCTCGGGTGCCGGCTGGCACATTCTCTACGTCGTCGATCGCAGGCCATTCGCTGCCGCCCGGCCCGATGACGTGAAGCTCAATCTGGTGCAGTTGACTCTATCGCTGCCGGCGAACGCCTCACCGGAAGAGATCAACCGTGCGACCGCGGATGCCCAGAAGGCGATGAGCGGTGTCAGGCAATGCAGCGATCTGCACGTCCAGGCCCGCCAGATCAAGGGCAGCACGTCAGGCGATCTGAACGGCTTGCGGGCCGGCGACCTCGCCGCGAATCCACAAATGTACGAACAAATTCCGCGGCTCCCGATCGGCGGCACGGCGGGCCCCTTCCGCGTTGCCGAAGGCCTGCAGGTCGTCGCGCTCTGCAGCAAGGTGGGCGGCGACGGCATGCCGACGCGCGAGGCCATCCAGCAGCAGCTGCTCATCCAGAAGCTGGACGCTGCAGGACGGCGATACATGCGTGATCTGCGCCGGCAAGCCACGGTCGACATCAAGTCGTGATGGCGCTGTCATGACGTGCCGGCCATGACGGCGGCCGCGCCGCTCGCCGTGACGATGGGCGAGCCGGCCATGACGGCGGCCGCGCCGCTCGCCGTGACGATGGGCGAGCCGGCCGGCGTTGGCGCCGAACTCAGTCTCAAGGCCTGGCTGTCCCGACGCGGCGCCGCGCGTCCGTTCTTCGTCCTGGACGATCCAGCCCGGCTGTCGGCTCTCGCCCGCCAGCTCGGGCTGAACGTTCCGATCGCGGAGATTTCGCGGCCCGAGGACGCCGCCTCGCAGTTCCGCGCCGCCCTTCCGGTTCTCCCGGTACGTCTCGCCCTGCCGCCCACGCCCGGTCATCCGGACGTTGCCAATGCGGGCGCCACCATCGAGGCAATCGAGCGGGCAACCGCATTTGCGATGGCCGGGACGGTCGCCGGGATCGTCACCAATCCGATCCAGAAGAAGACGCTGCAGGATGCGGGGTTTCGTCATCCCGGGCACACCGAGTTCCTCGCCGAACTCGCGGGCGGGGTCGAGGTGGCGATGATGCTCGCCTGCCCCCAGCTCCGGGTCGTGCCAGTGACCATTCACCTGTCGCTGGGCGACGCCGTGCGCGCGCTCGACGGCGACGCCATTGTGCGCGCCGGCCGGATCGCCGCCCGGGGGTTGCGTGACCTGTTCGGCATCGAGCATCCCCGGCTGGCCGTGGCCGCCCTCAATCCGCATGCTGGCGAACAGGGCGCCATGGGTGATGAAGAGCGCCGCATCATCGTGCCCGCCATAGAAACGCTGCAGCGCGAGGGAATCGCGGCGCGCGGACCGGCGCCGGCCGACACGCTGTTTCAT
Source organism: Reyranella sp. (assembly GCF_965279625.1). Lineage (GTDB taxonomy): Bacteria > Pseudomonadota > Alphaproteobacteria > Reyranellales > Reyranellaceae > Reyranella. The sequence continues at coordinate 169,404 of NZ_OZ257251.1, read as the reverse complement.
GCGGCGGCGCGCACCGCCTATGACGTCGCGCTCTGCATGTATCACGACCAGGCGCTGATCCCGATCAAGACGATCGACTTCTCCGGAGGCGTCAACGTGACGCTCGGCCTGCCCTTCGTGCGCACGTCGCCCGACCACGGCACGGCGCTCGACATCGCCGGCACGGGTCGCGCCGACCCGGCGAGCCTTCTGGCGGCCATCGACATGGCTGACGACATGGCGCGCCGGCGCGCCGCCTGACCATGGACGGCGTCGAGGCCCTGCCGCCCCTGCGCGAGACGATTGCCGCGCACGGGCTTGATGCGAAGAAGCGCTTCGGCCAGCACTTCCTGCTCGACCTCAACCTCACCCGGCGCATCGCGCGCGCCGCGGCGCCGCTGGGCGAAGGGACCGTCATCGAGGTCGGTCCGGGACCCGGCGGGCTGACGCGCGCGCTGCTGCTCGAAGGGGCAGGCCACGTCGTCGCCGTCGAGGTGGATGCCAGGGCCTTCGGCCCCCTGCTCGAGCTGCAGGCGGCGGCCGGCGGGCGCCTCGACCTGATCGAGGCGGATGCCCTGAAGATCGAGCCCCGGAACCTCGGAGCGGCCCCGCGCCGGATCGTGGCCAACCTGCCCTACAACGTCTCGACCGCACTGCTGGTGCGCTGGCTTCACGCCGCGAACGACATCGCCGACATGGTGCTGATGTTCCAGAAGGAGGTCGTCGATCGCCTGGTGGCAGAGCCGCGCACCAAGGAATATGGCCGCCTCTCGGTGCTTGCCCAGCATGTCTGCGAGGTTCGCAGGCTGTTCGACGTGGCACCTACAGCCTTCGTACCGCCGCCGAAGGTCACGTCGGCCGTGGCGCGGCTCACGCCCCGGCCCCAGACCGTCCGTCTGGCGGATCTGCGGCCGCTGGAGCGCATCACCGCTGCCGCCTTTGGACAGCGCCGCAAGATGCTTCGGGGGTCTCTGGCGAGCGTCTTTCCCGATCCAGTGGCGACGCTGGAAGGACTTGGACTGAGGCCGACAGCGCGGGCTGAGGAACTTTCGGTCGATGACTTCGTCAGGCTGGCAGGCGTCCTTGACAGTGAGTGAGCACTCACTAATATTAATCACATGATCCGCTCACTCGCCTTCAACGCCTATTTTTACGTCGGCACCCTGCTGGTCGCGATCGTCGGCATTGTTCTGGTGCCCATCCCCACGCCGGTCCTGCTGCGCGGACTGCTCTTCCACTGGGCGCGAGCCGTCGTCTGGGGCATGCGCTGGATCGGCGGCATGAAGATCGAGTACAGGGGCCTCGAGCACCTGCCGGCCAACGGGCCCGCCCTGCTGGCCAACAAGCATCACAGCGAGAGCGACGGCATCCTGCTGGCGGCCCGCATCCGCGGCATTGCCTTCGTCGCCATGCAGGAGCTCTTCCGCTACCCGTTGATCGGCGCGATCCTGTACCGGCTTCAGATGATCCGTGTGGACACCTGCGGCGGCGGTCGCGAACGCGAGAACCTCGCCCAGTTCGCCCGGCGCGCCTGCGACAGCGGCCGCCACATTGCGATCTATCCCGAGGGCAACCTGATGGCGCCGGGGGAACGCGAGCGCTATCGCTCGGGCATCTATTATCTCTATCGCGACCTCGGCCTTCCCGTGACACCGGTCGCCACATCGGTGGGGCTGCTGTGGAATCGCCGCGACTGGCGCAAGAAGCCTGGCCGCGCCGCCATCGAGTTCCTGCCGGCGATCGAAACGGGCCTCGACAAGGAGAGCTTCATGCGCCGCCTCGAGGACACGATCGAGAGCGCGAGCGACCGGCTGATCGCCGAGTTCTCGGGTCGTCCCTATCGGTCGAGCCAGCTCGTCCTGCGCTCGCAAGGTCAGACGGGCATCGGCGCGCCAGTCACCGCCCCTCGCGCAGCGCCTTGACGAAGTTCGACAGGCCGACCTGCCGCTCGCGCTTCAGCCGCTCGGCCGTCAGGATCGACTTCAGTTCCATCAGGCTGGTGGCGATGTCGCGATTGATGATCTGGTAGTCATACTCGGCCCAGTGGCTCATCTCGTCGGCGGCCTTGGCCATCCGCTTCTGCACCACGTCCATCGAATCCTGAGCGCGGGTGATCAGCCGGCGCTCGAGGTCGCGGGTCGAGGGCGGCAGGATGAACACCGTCACCAGGTCGCTGCCCGCCTTCTCCTTCAGCTGCTGCGTGCCCTGCCAGTCGATGTCGAACAGCACGTCCCGACCATCCATCAAGGCGGCCTCGACCGGCGCGCGGGGCGTGCCGTAGAAATGGTCGAACACCCGCGCATGCTCAAGGAACTCGCCGCGCTCCACCATGCCGCTGAAGGTGGCGGTGTCGACGAACTGGTAGTCGACGCCATCCTTCTCGCCGGATCGGCGGGCGCGCGTGGTCGCCGACACGCTGAGCTGGATCTGCTTGTCGTTGTCGAGCAGCTGCCGCGACAGGGTCGTCTTGCCCGCGCCCGACGGCGAAGACAGGACGAGCATCAGGCCGCGCCGCTGGATCTGGCCGGAATCAACCTCATTCGACATTCTGGACCTGCTCCCGCATGCGCTCGACGGCGCCCTTGAGATCGATGCCGATGCGCGTCAGCTCGATGTCCGCGGACTTCGAGCAGAGCGTGTTGGCTTCGCGATTGAACTCCTGGCACAGGAAATCGAACTTCCGGCCCACCGGATTGTCCGACCGTGCGTCGGCCAGCAGCGTCCGCGCCTGCGCGATATGGGCGGCGAGACGATCGAGTTCCTCGCGCACGTCGGCCTTGCCGACCTGCAGCGCCACTTCCTGCGCGAAGCGCTCCTCCGAGAGTGCCGGCACCCGGCCCAGAAGCTCGGCAATCTGCGCCTCGAAGCGCGCCCGCACGGTGCCGATCTGCTCCAGCGCCCGCTCGGTCGCGCGGCCGCACAGGCTTTCGATCTCCGCGACATGGCCTTCGATGACCTTGGCCAGTGCCTTGCCCTCGGCGGCACGCGACGTGACGAGTGCCTTCAGCGCCTCGTCCAGCGTCGCCTGCAGCCCCTTGTCGAGAAGAGCGAGCGTCTCCTCGGAGTCCTCGCCGGCCTCCTCCTCCTCGATGACGCCGCGCACACGCAATAACCCGTCGGCCGACGGGGCGGCCGCACCGGTCGTCCTGCGCACCTCCTCGACCAGGGCCGCCAGCTCCGCCAGCAAAGTGCGATTGATGCTGAGCGGCTTGGACTGGCGTTCGCTGGTGATGGTGAGGGTGAGCGAGACGTTGCCGCGCTTCATCTTGCCGCCAACCGCGGCGCGGGACGGGTTCTCAAGGCGGTCGAAGCCCGGCGGCACGCGACACCTGATCTCGAGATTCCGGCCGTTGACGCTGCGCGCTTCCCAGACCCAGCGCCGCCGATCATCCGATCCCTGGGCGCGGGCGTATCCCGTCATACTTGCAATCAATTTGCCCTCTACCCTGTTTGTGGGCACCGTTAACCCTTAAGTGGATCGGCATTTCGATTCAATCGGCTATTGAGCGAGCGTTATCATGGCGAAGAAGACCGCGACACGGCAGACGGGCCTCAAGGTGGCGGCCCTGTGCATTGGGCTTGTCGTGGCGCTGGCGGGCCTCGAGATCCTCTCCACGGCGTGGCTGACGATACGGGACGGTCGCTACACCCCTGCCAGGGAGCTGTTCGCTACGTCCCGGAATACCTACATCCAGGACATTACCGGCAGCGGCGGCAGCAATTGCCGGTACGTCGATACGATGTTTCCCCACCCCTACCTGGCCTTCGTCCATCATCGCGACGATCCCTGCGGCGTTCCCAGCGCCAACGACATCGGCATGCTGGGCGACAACTATCCGGTCGCCCGAAATCCCGACCGCTACGTCATCCTCCTCGCCGGCGGATCGGTCGCCTCGCAGATCAGCCAACTCGTCCAACCGGGTCGCCGGAGCTTCATCGAGGAAGAACTCAACCGGCATTATGTCAGCCCGACCGGAAAGCCCTTCCTCGTGCTGAATGGCGGACTCGGCGCCTGGAAACAGCCCCAGCAGCTGATCCTGCTGGCCATCTACGGCGACTTCATCGACGCCGTGGTCACGCTCGACGGCTACAACGAGCAGCACCTGATCCAGCCGGGCCTCAAGGTCCGCTTCGAGATGCCCGGCGCGAATTACCTCGGTGTGAATCCGATCATCGCCAAGGACGGCTTCGGCAGCCTCGCCATGAGCTGGTTCCTGGGCCGCATCTCCGGCTGGCTGGGGACCGGGCTCACCAGCCATTCGCACGCCGCTTATCTGCTGGCTTCGGCCCTGGCGTCGAAGCCGGCCGACGACGGTTCCGGATTCGGTGCGAAGACCTACTCGGAGATGATGAGCCTTCCCAGCAACATCACGAACTCCGCGTCGACCTACATGGACTGGCAGATCGCGCAGTACGCCAAGTACATCCGCGTCATGGACGTGACGGCCCGCGACTTCGGCATCAAGTCGATGTTCTTTCTCCAGCCCGTCCCTGCCGTGGACAAGACGCTGACGCCGGAGGAGAGCCGCGGCACCCCCGATCTCAGATATGGCGAGCGTTACACCGAGATCGTCCGGCGACTCCTCGCGCTGCGCGAGCGCAACATCGAGGTTCGCAGCCTTCTCGACGTCTTCAGGGACGAGAAGGAGACGATCTACAGCGACGATATCCATCCCAAGCGGGATCTGATGGACAGCCGCGGCTATTCGCTGATGGCGGCCCGCATGGCGCAGGAAATGGCCGGCACCTGGGGCTGGCGCACGAAACCCCAACAATAGGCGCGCCGCACATGAAGACCTTCTCCAGCATCGTGCTCACCGGCGCCTCGAGCGGCATCGGCGAAGCGCTTGCCCTCGACTACGCCGCTCCCGGCGTGGCGCTGGCCCTGACCGGGCGGGACGCCGAGCGGCTCGAAGCGGTCGCCGGCGCCTGTCGCGCCAAGGGCGCCACCGTTGTCGCGGACACGATCGACGTCACCGATCGTGATCGTTTCCTGCCCTGGCTGACCGCCTTCGATCAGGCGCATCCCGTCGACCTGGTGATCGCCAATGCCGGCATCTCGATCGACAAGGACAATTCTTCGCTCGACGATTTCTCGATCATCCGCAAGACGCTCGACGTCAACATCAACGGCGTGCTGAACACCGTCGAGCCACTGCTCGCCCCGATGATCGCGCGCAAGCGCGGCCAGATCGCCGTCGTGTCGTCGCTCGCCGGCTTCATCGGCCTGCCCTACTCGGCGTCCTACAATGCCAGCAAGGCCGCGGTGCGCGTCTGGGGCGAAAGCATCCGGTACGTGCTGAAGAAGGACGGTATCGGCGTCAGCGTCATCTGCCCCGGCTTCGTCGTCAGCCGCCTCACCGCCGAAGCCCCGTTCCCCATGCCGTTCCTGATGACCTCGGCCAAGGCGTCGGCGATCATCCGCCGCGGCCTCGCCGCCAACCGGCCGCGCATCGCCTTCCCGATCGGGACCAAGGCCGCCGTCTGGCTGGGGGCGACCCTGCCCGGCCGCTGGACGGCCAGGCTGCTGGGCGCCGGCTAGCGCTTTTCGAGCTTGCGCAGTTCCTGAAAGACCCGCTCCGCGGCGATCTCCACGCCCTTGTCCGTCCAGTGCGCATCGCTGCGGCGATAGGCGCCGCGCACGCCCTCGAAGTCCTTTCGCAGATCGATGTAGCGGATCGACGTCTTGCTCAGGGCTTCCAGAAGCCGGTCCTGCCGGTAATCGGCGATCACGTTGAAGGCATAGAAGCGCGGCCAGGGCTTCCAGAAGGCGACATAGTCGGGATCGACGGTGCCCGGCGGCACGATGAACAGGACCAGCGGCACGCCGCGCTCGCGGGCCGCACGATCCATCGCCGTCAGCCATGACAGGGTGGCCTGGATGTCGGCGTCCCTCACCAGGCGTGCGGCGTGCTGCGGGGTCGTGGCCTCGAAATAGGGAGACGACTCGACCTCGGACTTGGTCATGAGGTCCACGAGCCAACCCTGCACCGACTCGTCGTCTGGCTTGCCGGACGAGAAGGCCTTCCAGAAGGCCTCATCATTTCGCCCGAAGATGGCAGCGATCTGCTGCTCGCTGAGGTCGGGGTGATAGTAGCGCTTGATGTGACGGGCGAGCGCCGGTGTGCGCTCCGCCGGCGGCAGGCGGGCGATCTTCGTCAGCGTGTCGAACTCGTCCGGCACCGGCTTGTTGGTCGTCAGCATCTCCGACAGGCGCAGGCGGTTGACCAGGACCCAGTTGGCGTTCGGCATGATGTTGCCGAGGATCGAACCGCCCGGCGCCTCGCTGACCAGATCGGGCAGGATACCCTGACCATAGCCTTGCCCGTCGAAGACGAAGTCGTTGCCCGAGAAGAAGAACACCGCGAGCGCGTCGGGCGACAGGGCGAAGGCCACGTCGCGCAGGCGGTAGTAGTAGCTGCGCGGGCCCGTCGCGGAGATGCCGAGATTGATCATCTCGGCCTTCGGCTGGCCGGCCTCGATGAAGCGCCGCTCGACCTCCCCTGGCACGGTGAGACGCGTGAGCTGGAACTCGAGATAGCTGTCGCCGATGAAGACGCTGCGGAAGCCGCCACCCGCGGGCTTGGCGATGCTGCGTTCCTTGTCGCGCATGCCCCATGAATTGGTCGGCTCGAAAACCCAGGGTTTGTCGGCCAGACCGGCGAACTCGCTCGACTGCACGGTGCCCGGCGGCGTCGAGCGCAGCGCCCGCGCGGGCCACGACGGCGCCTCGAACGAGGCCAGCACCTCGAGGCCGGCCAGCGTGACCCCTGTCAGGATCAGGCCAAATACGATCGCGTAGATTCGCTTGCGGCCGTTCTCAGTCATCGCCCGGCGTAATATAGGGCGATTCCGATACGGTCCAGCGGGCCGGCCGTTCCTGCCGGAAGATCTGCCGGAGATGGACTTCGTCCGGCCCGTCGGCAATGCGCAGAATGCGCGCAACGGCAAAGGCACGATGGATCGGCGCATCGTCGCTGCCGCCCATCGCGCCGAACAGCTGCATCGCGCGATCGGCAATGCGCTGCGCCATTTCCGGCACCGCGACCTTCACCATCGAGACGTCGCGCCAGACGGCCTGGTGCCCGTCGGTGTCCAGCCGCTCGGCCGTGCGCAACACCAGCAGGCGGGCCTGCTCGATCTCGATGCGGGAGCGGGCAATCGCCTGCTGAGTGGAATCGTAGTCGATCACCGCCCGACCGAACGTCCGGCGCTCGGCGGCACGTGCCATCATGAGCTCGACCAGAACCTCGCAGGAGCCGATGGCGCGCATGCAGTGATGAAGCCGCGCCGGTCCCAGACGCACCTGGGCCGCAGCAAAGCCCTCGCCTTCCTCGCCCAGCAGATTCTCCGCCGGCACGCGCACGTCCTTGAAGTCCAGTTCGGCGATGGGCGCGATACTGTCCTCCCAGCCGAGGAAGCGCAGCTCGCGCACGACCCTGAGACCGGGCGTCGGCATCGGCACGATCACACAGGAATGCCGGCCGGTGCGTGGCGCCTCCGGCCGCGAGACGCCCATCACGATCACGAAGGCGCAGTCGGGGTGGGCACCGCCCGTGATGTACCACTTGCGGCCGTTGACGACCCAGTCGCCGCCGTCGCGCCGCAGGGTCGTGGCGATGTTGGTCGCATCGGACGAAGCGACGTCGGGCTCCGTCATGCCGAACGCCGAGCGGATGCGACCGTCCAGCAAAGGCTGGAGCCACCGCTTCTTCTGCTCTGCGTTGGCCGCGTGCTGCAGCATGATCATGTTGGGCACGTCCGGCGCCTGGGCGTTGAACACCTCGGGCGCCCAAGGCAGCCGGCCCATGATCTCCGCGATCGGCGCAAAGGCGCGATTGCTCATCCGTTCCGGCAGGCCGAGGTTCCATAGCCCGGCGGAGCGCGCCTTGGCCTGCAGTTCGGCCATGAACGCTGGTGTGCCCTTCCCCGCCGAGACATGAGCCGCCCATTCGCGATGGCGCGGCAGGATCTCGCTGTCGAAGAAGCGCTCGACGGCAGCCCGCAGGTCGTTGGTCATTTCATCTGGTTGGTGAGAAGGGCTGCGACGCCGCCCTGGTCCTTGCCGTATTTGAGCAAGGCAGATCGTCCGCCGGCGGCATAGGCGGCGACGGCGCCGAGCAGGCGCTTGAGCTGGTCCGGGCTCGACCGGTCGAACTTGCAGTAGGCCCCGCGCGTCAGCTTGGCGATCTGCGGGAACAGGCGCGACGCCGTGCGGTCCTGGCCTTCCTGGAACACGAACACCGGCAGGCCGAGCAGCCCGAGCTGGCCGGCTTCATGGCCGACCGCATCGACGTCCTCCTCGCAGCAGTCGCCGACGAAGACCACGGCATCGAGACGGCTCTCGCGGCGCTGCTCGCCGGCGTAGCGCAGCAGCCGCGCGATCTGGGTTCGGCCGGCCGCGCACCGCACACTGCTCATCAGACGTGCGAGTTCGCGTCCGTCCGACGTCCACTTGCTGACCTTGAATTCCTCGAAGCCGCGATAAAAAGCGAGCCGGACGTCGAGGCCGCCCAGCGCATCGGCCGCAACGAACATCTCGCCCTGGATGGCGCAGGCATGATCCCAGGTCGGTTCGCGGCTCGCCGTCGCATCCATGGCGAACAGCAGCCGGCCCCGTCCGCCCGGGCGGTGATCGACCGGCAGCTTGCCGACTTCGCGCACGAACGCATCCACGGCATTCGCACCTGCGGTAGACGGAACGTTGCGATCTCTGGCGCGATCCTCGGCCATGTCCTTTGACCCTCTGCGGTGTGTTCAATATGGTGCAGCCGCGCGTTCGCGCCAACATTGAAGCATGACCGGAAACGCCCCCACCTTCGCCACGCTGCTGCTGCGCGTCTTCGTTCCGTTCGCGCTCGCCTATTTCCTTTCGTACATCTTCCGCGGCGTGAACGCGGTGATCTTCCCGTACCTCGAACGGGATGTCGGCATCAGTGCGGGCGACCTCGGCCTCCTCACCTCGGCCTTCTTCCTGTTCTTCGCCGGATGCCAGCCGATCCTCGGCGTCATGCTCGACCGCTATGGGCCGCGCCGCGTCCAGGCGCTGCTGCTGGCGATGGCGGCGATCGGCTCGGCGCTCTTCGGGCTGAGCCTCTCACTCGGCGAGCTGATCGTGGCGCGCGTGCTGATCGGGTTGGGATTCGCCGGCGGACTCATGGCTGCCATCAAGGCGATCACGCTGTGGTATCCGCCCGAGCGCTGGGGCCTGATCACCGGCTTCCACATGATGGCGGGCGGACTGGGCGCGATGGCCGCAACGCTACCGATCCAGTGGTCGCTCTCCGTCATCAGCTGGCAGGGCCTGTTCTTCTGGCTGGCCGGGGTCTGCCTCGTCGTCTCCGCGATCCTGTTCACTGTCGTGCCGGAGCGCGGCACGCCGGCGGCACCAGGAACGCTGCGCGACCAGTTCCGCATCACCGGCATCGTGCTGACCAACGGCTTCTTCTGGCGCATCCAGCCGCTGCTGACCTTCCAGCAGATGGCGTTCATCGCCTCGATCACCCTGTGGATCGGCCCGTGGCTGCGCGATGTCGGCGGCTTTGCCAGTAACGAGACCCGCGCCGACATTCAGCTCTACACGACGGCGGTGATGACCGCCGGCTTTGCCCTGAGCGGCGTGCTGGCCGGCGCCTTCCGCCGCATCGGCGTCAGCGACTTCGCCTCGGCCAATCTCATCAGCACCCTGTTCGCGCTGGTCTGCGCCTGGCTGGCCTTCCTGCCGTCGTTCTATCCCGTCGTGGCCTGGCTGCTGTTCGGCTTCCTTGGCGCCTATCCGATCCAGTACATGCCGCTGCTGGCGCGGTCGTTCCCGCCGCAATATGCCGGACGGGTCAGCACCAGCTCCAATCTCGTGGTGTTCACCGTGATCTTCGGCGGCCAATGGGCGATCGGCAAAGTCGTCGACCTGTGGCCGCGCACCGCCACGGGCTACTCGCCGGACGGCTACGCCTGGTCGTTCGGCCTGCTGTTCATTCTGCAGGCGGCGGGGCTTCTATGGCTTCTTCTATCGCGGGCACGTCCACTTCTGCAGGAGCGACCCCCGGCAGGTTGAGCGACGCCACCAGGTCGCGCACTTCCTGACGCGCCGCGACATGGCTCAGGGTTAGGGACGGCCCACCACTACCGCCGCCGCCGCGCTTCAGGTCGAGCAGCGTGAGACCACTCAGGAAGAGCTCCTTGTAGATCACGCGCTCGCTCAGGCCCGCCGCGACCCGGAAGCCGATCCGCTTGGCCAGCGCCTCGATCACGTTGCCCATGTCGCGCTTGTTGCGCGCCGCCAGCGACGACAGGCGATTGCGCATCACGATCCAGTCGACCGGCCGGCCCCCCTCGATGGCGCGAATCTGACGTTGCTTCCACACCGCTTCGGCATAGATCGACGGACGCACGATCTTCAGCGTGTCGGGATCGACGCGCGCCAGCAGATCGAGATCGATGAAGCTGTCGTTCAGCGGCGTCAGCAGCGTGTCGGCCCAGGTATGGGCCAGCCGGCTGAGATGGGTGTCGCTGCCCGGCGTGTCGACGATCACGAAGTCGGCCGATCCGACGGCGGGCTCCAGCGCCGCCGCCAGCCGCGCGCGCTCGTCGGCTTCGGCCTCGCGGCGATCGTTCAGCGACGAGATCATCACCGGCGTGTGCAACGGCATCGGCAGCTCGACGCCGTTCTTCTTCACATAGGCCGCACGGTTCTCGATATAGCGGCTGAGCGTTCCCTGCCGGGCATCGAGGTCGAGCGTCGCGACGCGCGCGCCGTCCCTCATCAGCGACACGGCGATGTGCAGCGCCGTCGTCGACTTGCCCGAGCCGCCCTTCTCGTTGCCGATGACGAGGACGTGGCCGCGGCCCTCGATCCGAGGGGCCTGCGTCTGGGCGATGCTCGGATTGGGCGCTGGTTGGAAGGCCTCGCTCACGCGACCTTGCGGATCCAGACGGCGGTGTCGTGGAACACCGCACCACCATTGGGCCAGCCGGGATCGGCCGAGGTCAGAGCATTGATGCCGATGCCGGTCTCGAAGTTGCGGTTGGGCCAGATGCCCTCGACGACGACGACACCCTTCTGCTGGCCCGCGCGGGGCTTGGCATTGACGACGGTCTTGCCGCGCTCGTTGCCGATCTCCAGCCGCTCGCCCTCGACGATGCCCATGGCGATGCAGTCGTCGGGATTCATCAGCGCGGTCGGCCGGACCTCCCGCTTCTGCGAGCTCGGCGTCTCGGTGAAGGTCGAGTTGAGGAAGGTACGGGCCGGCGCAGCGACCAGCCGGAACGGCTTGTCGTCGGTGGCATTCTCGATCACGTCGAAATGGTCGGGCAGGACCGGCATTTCCTTGCCGCGCGGCCCATAGGCCGCCCAGTCGGGCTTGAAGCGGAACTTCTTGTCAGGCCAGGCGAAGCCGTCGAGGAAGTGCGACGTCTCGAAGCCCAGATGGAAATCCTGGCCGCCCTTCTGCCAGTTGGTCTCGGCATCCCACATGCCCGAGACCTTGAGCGTCTCGTCCATGATCTCCCACGGTGTCATGTCGAAGCCGCGATGCGTGGCACCCAGGCGCTTTGCGAGTTCAGAAATCACGAAGTGGTTCTCGCGGCACTCGCCCGGCGCGTCAATCACCGCTTTGGCCACCTGGAAGAAAGTGTGGCCGCTGGCTGTGTAGAAGTCGTCGTGCTCGAGGAACATGGTGGCCGGCAGCACGATGTCGGCGAAGGCCGCCGTCTCGGTCATGAACTGCTCGTGCACGCAGGTGAACAGGTCGTCGCGCTTGAAGCCCTTGTGGACCAGCTCGAGTTCCGGACAGACCATCGCCGGGTTGGTGTTCTGGATCAGCAAGCCGGTGACCGGCGGGCCGTTCTTCAGCGCCGCCGGATCGTTGGTAAGCACTGGGCCCAGGCGCGACTGGTCGAGATCGCGGATCGAGGTATCGACCATGTCGAGCCCTTCGATCAGTGTCTTGTTGATCGGGTACATGCCGGTGTGGCCGTAGAGGGCGCCGCCACCCTTGTACTGCCAGGCGCCGGTCACCGCCGGCAGGCAGGTCACGGCATGCATGTTGGCCGCGCCGTTGCGGCTGCGGCTGAAACCGTGATGGCAGCGGATGAACGACGCCTTGCTCTGCCCGTAGAGGCGCGCGAAGGACACGATCTCTTCGACGGAGAGGCCAGTGATCTTCGATGCCCATTCCGGCGTGCGTGTCGCCACATGCGCGGCCAGCTCGTCCGGCGCGTCGGTATACTTGCGAAGGTAATCCCAGTCGGCATAGCCCTCCTTGAAGAGGACGTGCATCACGCCGACCGCCAGTGCGCCATCGGTGCCGGGACGGACCGCGAGATGAATGTCGGCCTGGTCGGCGGTTCCGGTGCGATAGGGATCGACCACGACGAGCTTGGCGCCGCGCTTCTTCGCCTTCATCGCGTGGGTCATCACGTTGACCTGGGTATTCACGGGATTGCCGCCCCAGATCACCACCAGCTCGGCATGCTCGTCGATCTCGCGCACGTCGGCACCGCGCTTGGCACCCACGCCGGCGATCCAGCCGGTATCCGACAGGGTCACGCAGATGGTCGAAAAATAGCGCGAGTACTTCATCGCGTTGCGCAGGCGGTTGATGCCGTCGCGCTGCACCAGGCCCATCGTGCCGGCATAGTAATAGGGCCAGATGGTCTCGCTGCCGTGCTGGCGCGCCTTTGCGATGAACTGCTCGGCCACGATGTCGAGCGCGTCGGACCACGAGATTTCGGCGAATTGCTTGGAGCCCTTCGGACCGACCCGGCGCAGCGGCTTCATCAGCCGGTCGGGATGGTGGATGCGTTCCGCGTAGCGCGCGACCTTCTCGCAGATCACGCCCGCGGTATAGTCGTTGCGCATCGAGCCGCGGACGCGGCCGATCCTGGCGTTGTCGAGCCGCTCGACGTCGAGCGCGCAGGTGCTCGTGCAGTCATGCGGACAGACCGAAGGTACGGTGGTCGTGCCCGACTCCCCGCTCCTGGCACGGGCGATCGGCGGGTAGGCATGATCGTCGGGGGACATCTGGACGCTCCACGAGAAGTGCCGCAGCATACAGACCGGTCACCGCCCGTGAAAGCGGCCTCAGGGAGTGGAAAGTCAGCGTGTTTTCTCAGGATCGGGTCTCCGTGGGCGCCGTTCGGCGCGCCATCGCTGCCGATGCTGAGGGCATCGCCCGACTTTTCCCCAGCCTGCCGCCTCTCGCCTCGACGAGCGATACGCGCGCGATCTTCGTGATCGACGGCGAAACCGCGCCGCTCGGCGCCATGCTGCTGGAGCAGGCCGCGGACCATCTTGCCGTCGGTCCCCTCTCAACGGCGTCCGATGGCGAACGCCACGAGGTCGCGCGGGCGCTGATCGCCTTTGCCGAGATGGCCGCCCGCTCGATCGGCCTGCGCGAGGTGCGGCTCTCCCGCGCCAGCGTCCCTGCCGACCTCGCCGCGTCGCTCGGCTACCGCGACGGCGTGAAGCGCATCCGCACCGGCAAGCTCGCCGCGATGACCGATTATCTCGAGGCGCTGGGCGTACCGCTGTGGCGCGACGGGGCGGCCCCGTTCGATCTCACGCTCTACTATCGCGGCGTCTGGGCGGCGATGGCTTTGCTTCTCGGGTTCGGCAGCATCACGCTGGCCGTCTTCGGTCCCGGCGACGTGACCCTGGTACATGTGCTCGGCCCCGCCCTGCTCTGCCTGGCCGCCTCCGCCTTCGCCTTCGTGCAGGTCTGTCTCATCGCGATCGCGGCCCGGCGGCGAGCCCCCGTCGCGATCGCCGTCGGCATCTTCGTGGCCGCCGCGCTGTCGATCGCCGGCATCGGCGGTCTGTTTTACGAGCGGGCCGTACCCTCGATCGGCGAGTTGTGGGCGATCTATTCCGGCGACGCGGCGCTCGACACGCTCGCCGTCTCGGTGAGTGCCGACGGCACCGCCCTCAGCGTCGAGGGCGCCTACGGCACCGGCAGCGCCGATACCGTGCGGCGCGCGCTCGACAAGCATCCCGGGGTCCGCCGGGTCGTCCTGGCCGGTCCCGGCGGGCGCATCGGCACCGCCTTCGAGATCAACCGCATGATCCGCAATCGCCGGCTGGCGACGCGCGTCGAGAGCGGCTGTGCATCGGCCTGCACCATCGCCTTCCTCGGCGGCAACGACCGCTCGATCTCAGCCGGCGGGCGCCTGGGCTTTCACCAGGGCAGCTTTCCCGGCCTTGGCCCCAACGACCTCTACGAGAGCAACCGCGACATGCGGCGCTTCCTGGTATCGAGCGGGGTCACGCCCGAGTTCGCGCAGCGCGTGATCGACACGCCGCCGAACGAGATCTGGACGCCGACGCCGCAGGAACTGCTGGCCGGCCGCGTCGTGCAACGCATCACTCGCTAACGAAGGTCACCGGGCATGATCCCTCGCGGTCTCGGCTATGACGACGCCATGCGGCAGTTCCGCTGGCCCACGCCTCAGCGCTTCAACATCGGTCGCGCCGTCTGCGAACGCCATGCGCCCGACACGCTGGCGATGATCGTCGAGAACGCCGACGGCTCGGTGCGCAACTGGACCTTCGGTCAGCTCCTCGCCGCGAGTTCGCGGCTGGCCAACGCGTTGGTCGGGCGCGGCATTTCAAAGGGCGACCGGGTCGCGGTGTTCCTCAGCCAGGGTGCCGAGCTCACGATCTGCCATCTCGCCGGCTATCGCATGGGCGCCGTCGTGCTGCCGCTCTTCACCCTGTTCGGCGAAGAGGCGATCGAATACCGCCTGGCCAACGCCGACGCCTCAGCCGTCATCACCGACATGAGCCAGCTCCCGAAGCTGCTGGCCGTGCGCGACCGCCTGCCCCATCTGAAAACGATCATCGTGATCGGCGCCGGCGCGCATGGCAGCGCCTTCCTGGACTGGGAGCGGCTGCTCGGTGCCGCCTCCGACCGCTTCGCCACGGTCGACACGGCGGCCGAGGATCCCGCGCTGCTGATCTACACGTCGGGCACGACCGGCCAGCCCAAGGGCGCGCTGCACGCGCATCGCATGATGCTGGGCTGCATCCCCGCCGTGGAACAGTGGCTGGGTCACTGGCCGCGCGGCAACGAGGTGATGTGGACGCCGGCCGAATGGGCCTGGATCGCCGGCCTCTACGACGCGCTGTTCCCGGCCTGGTATTACGGCACGCCGGTGCTGGCCCACCGCTTCGCCAAGTTCGACCCGGAACGCGCCTTTGCCATGCTGGCCAAGCACCGCGTCGGCGTGAGCTTCATTCCGCCGACCGCGCTCAAGATGATGCGCCAGGTCCACAGGCCGCAGGACCGCTGGACCTACGACATCCGCGCGATCTCGACCGGCGGCGAGGCCATGGGCGAGGAGCTGCTGAGCTGGGGCCGCGACACGTTCGGCACGACCATCTCGGAGGGCTACGGCCAGACCGAAATGAACCTGATGTTGCTGAACTCGCCCGACTGGTTCGAGGTCCGCCCCGGCTCCTGCGGCCGCGCCTGCCCCGGCCGCAAGGTCGCGGTCGTCGATGGCGACGGCAATGTCCTGCCACCCGGCCAGGAAGGCCAGATCGCCGGCTGGCGGCACGATCCGATCGTCATGCTGGAATACTGGCGCAATCCGGAGGCTACCGAACGCAAGTATGCCGGCGACTGGCTGCTGACGGGCGACCTAGGCACCATCGACGAGAACGGCTACGTCTTCTTCAAGAGCCGCGACGACGACGTCATCACCTCGGGGGGCTACCGCATCGGGCCCGGCGAGATCGAGGAATGCCTGATGAAGCATCCCGCTGTGGCGATGGTCGGCGTCGTGGGCGTGCCCGACCGAGTGCGGACCGAGATCGTGAAGGCGTTCGTCCAGCTCAGGCCTGAGATTGCGCCCACGGACTCGCTCAAGACCGACCTGGCGAACTTCGTGAAGACCCGGCTGGCCGCGCACGAATATCCGCGCGAGGTCGAGTTCGTGCCGGAACTGCCGCTAACGACGACTGGCAAGATCCTGCGCCGCGAACTCAGGCGCCGCGACGCCGAGCGCGGCGACGTCGTACGACTTCGTTAGGTCAGGAGCGTCTGGACGCTTTCAGCAAGGCTGTTGAGGAGCGTGGCGAGGCCGATCAGGGCTGCCGGCCACCATGAAAAGAGGCGGGTCGCAGGGTGGGTGGAAAACATGGTCTCTAAATATCCAAATGAAGTTCGGAATATAGATTAACTATATCCTTCATCTCATTGAATTTCAAAGATTTTACGACGCTACTTAATGTGCGATATCAGCTTGCGGCTGTCGATATGTTGAACTGCAGCTCCGCCAGACGGGCGTAGAGGCCGCCGCGGCGCACCAGCTCGGCATGTGGGCCGATATCGACCACCCGCCCGTGATCGAGGACGACGATGCGATCGGCCTTCTGCACCGTGGCGAGGCGATGGGCGATCACCAGAGTCGTGCGGTTGCGCATCACCCGGTCCAGCGCCTGCTGGACCGCCAGCTCGCTCTCGGCATCGAGGGCACTCGTCGCCTCGTCCAGCAGCAGCACGGCGGGGTCGCAGAGCAGCGCCCGCGCAATGGCGATGCGCTGGCGCTGGCCGCCCGAGAGCCGCACGCCGCGCGCGCCGAGGTCGGTCGCGAAATCGTGCGGCAGGGCCTCGATGAACCCCAGCGCCGAGGCCGCATCGGCCGCCGCCCGCACCTCGGCATCGCTGGCATCCGGGCGTCCGTAGCGGATGTTCTCCGTGACCGACGTGCTGAACAGGGTCGGATCCTGCGGGACCACGGCCAGCGACCGCCGCAGGTCGCCCAACGCCAGATCCCGTATGTCGACGCCGTCGAGGCGGATCGTGCCCTTCTCCGGATCGTAGAAGCGCAGTAGCAGGTTGAAGGCGGTCGTCTTGCCGGCGCCCGAGGGGCCGACGATCGCCACCGTCTCGCCGGGCACGATCGCCAGGTCGAAGCGATCGAGGGCGAGCGCGTCGGTCCGCGTCGGATAGCGGAACGAGACCTCCTCGAACGACACCGCTCCCCGCACCGGCTTGGGCAGGGGCTTAGGATGGGCCGGCTCGGCAATCGACGGCGCTTCCGCGCGCAGTTCGGCCAAGCGCTCGGCGGCGCCCGAGGCACGCTGCAGGTCGCCGATCGTCTCGCTGATCGCGCCGCCCGAGCTGGCGACCAGGACCGCGTAGAAGACGAAGGCCGAGAGATCGCCGGCGGTGATGCGGCCGGTCAGCACGTCATGGCCGCCCATCCAGAGGAGGAAGCCGACGGCCGAGAACACGATGAAGATGACCAGGGTGGTCATGATGGCGCGGCGCGAAACCCGCCGGGTCGCGGCCACGAAGGCCCGCTCCGTCGCCTCGCCGAAGCGCTGCGCCGCGCGATCCTCCTGGGCGAAGGCCTGAACCGTGCGCACGCCGTCCAGGGTCTCGGCCCCTTCCGACACCATCTCGCCCATGCGCGCCTGGGACTCGCGCGACAGCGCCTTCACCTGGCGGCCGAACACGATGATCGGCACGACGGTCAGCGGCACGACCGCCAGCGTCCACAAGGCGAGCTTGGGATTGGTGACAACCAGCATGACCACGCCGCCGATGCACATCAGCGTGTTGCGCAGCGCCACCGAGGCCGAGGAGCCGATCACCTGTTCGATGAGCTGCGCGTCGGCCGAAATGCGGCTCATGACGTCACCCGAGCGCTTGATCTCGAACCAGGCCGGCCCCAGCCGCACCACATGGTCGAAGAGATCGCGGCGAAGGTCGCCCACCACCCGCTCGCCCAGCCAGGAGACAAGATAGAAGCGCGCGCCCGAGGCGATGGCCAGGACGACAGCCACGGCCAGCAGCGAGGCCAGGGCATAGTTGAGGATGTCCGGCCGGCCCTGGGCGAAGCCGCGGTCGATCAGGGCGCGCAGGCAGGCGCCGAACGCCAGCACGGTCCCCGCCGCCACCAGCAGCGACAGGAGGGCCATGATCGTGCGCCCGCGATAGGGCCTGAGATAAGGGCCCAGCAGGGCCAGGCCGCCAAACCGGTTCATGGGGCCTGCCAATTCAGCGAGACGCCCAATTCGGCGCCCAGAACGGTCAACAAATCGCCTACGCCGCGCGTATCTTGCCACTGGCCGACGCCCGCATCGTACGCGTAATGCCGGGCGCCGCTCACCGGCGAACTCAGCCATATCTGCTGGGTGGGAGCATGTTTGTTGACGATCCAGGTGCCCGCATCACCCTCGACCGTCAGGATTCCGCCCTGGAGTTCGGCGTCGACATGGTCTGCCAGCGCCTCCTCGAGAGTCGCGAGCAGGCTGTCGGCGAGGGTTTCGAAGGCTGAATGGGTCATGGCCTGGCCGGTCTACAAGCCATGACAGGGTCGTACAACCAGCTTGTCGCCGCGCCCCGGGGACTGTATACCCCCGCCCCTGTTGCGCCGGCCGGTCGGAATCGGCCCTGAAGCGCTGGAGAGAGATCATGCAAGAGAAGATTCACCCCGACTATCACACGATCACCGTGGTGATGACCGACGGCACGTCCTTCGAGACGAAGTCGACCTGGGGCAAGGAAGGCGCCAGCCTGCGCCTCGACATCGATCCGAAGACGCATCCGGCTTGGACCGGCGTGCGCCAGAGCATCGATCGCGGCGGCCGCGTGCAGCGCTTCCGCAATCGCTTCGGCATGATCGGCAGCGACAAGACCGACACGCCCAAGGAAGCTGCCAAGCCCGAAACCGAGAAGTAAGCTCGCTTCTTCTTTCGGCGCTTCTGCTACATTACGGCCGCGATACCCTTCGGGAGGCGGCGTAGTGAAATCTGTTAGAGTTGTTTGTGCTCACGATTGTCCCGACATGTGCTCGCTCATCGCACATGTCGACAACGGTAAGGTCGTGCGCATCCAGGGTGACCCCGACCAGCCGTACACGGCCGGATTTGCCTGCGGCAAGGTCAACCGCGACAGCGACCTGGTGAACTCTTCCGAGCGCATCGCCACGCCGCTGCGCCGCACCGGGCCCAAGGGCTCGGGCCAGTTCGCGCCCATCACCTGGGACGAGGCGCTCGACGAGATCGCCGACCGCTGGAAGTCGATCATCAAGGAGAGCGGTCCGCTCGCCATCCTGGGCTACGCCTACTCCGCCCATCAGGGGCTGATGAACCGCGGCCTCGTGAACGGCCTGTTCCATGCGCTCGGCACGTCGCGGCTCCAGGCCGGTACGGTCTGCGACACGTGCTGCGAGACCGCCTGGGAAATGACGGTCGGCCCGGTGGGCGGTGCCGATCCAGAGTCGGTCATCTATTCCGACCTGATGATCTCCTGGGGCGCCGACTTGGCCGCCACCAACGTGCATTTCTGGGCCCTGGCCGAGAGCCAGCGCAAGAAGACCGGCATGCCGATCGTCGTGATCGACCCGCGCCGTACGCGCAGCGCCCGGGCCGCCGACCTCTACCTTCCCATCCGGATCGGCACCGACGCCGCCCTGGCGCTCGGCGTCATGCACATCCTGGTGCGCGACAGTCTCGCCAACCTCGACTACATCGACGTTCACACGCTGGGCTTCGACAAGGTGGAACGCGAGGTGCTGCCGAAGTTCACGCCGGCGCGCACGGCGGAGATCACCGGCCTCCCGGTCTCCGACATCGAGAAGCTCGCGGCGATGTACGGCAACGCCAAGGCCGCGCTGATCCGGCTCGGCGAAGGCATGACCCGCCTCACCCATGGCGGCCAGGCTTTGCGCACCGTGGCGCTGCTGCCGGGCGTCACCGGCCATTACGGCGTCAAGGGTGGCGGCGCGCTGCTGCTGACGGCCGCCTCGTGCGACCTCAACTACGCGGCGGTGCGCAAGCCCTCCGGGCCCGCGACGGCGCGCATGATCAATCACCTGCGCATCGGCGAAGAGCTCCTCAACATGCAGGACCCGCCGCTCCGTGCGCTGTTCGTGGCCGCCAACAATCCGGTCGTCACCTGCCCCGAGGTCCACAAGGTGCAGAAGGGCCTGATGCGCGAGGACCTGTTCACCGTCGTGCACGACCCGTTCATGACCGACACCGCCCGCTACGCCGACATCGTGCTGCCCGCCGCCAACTATCTCGAGACCGACGATCTCTACCGGGCCTATGGCGCCTATTGGATGCAGTGGGGCCAGAAGGCGGTCGAGCCGGCGGGCGAGGCGCGTTCGAACTTCCATGTCGCGCAGGCGCTGGCGCAGCGCATGGGCGTCACCGACGCGATCTTCAGCCTGTCGCCGCGAGAGGCCGCCGAGGAGTTCTTCAAGGGCTCGACCGGCCCGGCCTCGAAGGTCGACCGCAACGAGTTGTTCGCCGGCGTGCCGCTCAACATCAAGCACGACTGGGACGGCCAACCCTTCAAGACGCCGTCGGGCAAGCTCGAGTTTTTCTCCGAGCAGTTGGCCAAACAGGGCCTGCCGCCGATGCCCAATTGGGAAGCAGATCCCATCGAGGCCGAGGAAGCCGCACGCTGGCCGCTGCGCCTGCTGACCGCGCCGGGCTACTTCCAGGCCCACACGGCCTTCTCCGGTGTCGGCTTCCTGCGCGAACGCGAGGGCAAGCCGTTCTGCATCCTGCACCCCGACGACGCGGCCAAGCGCGGCCTCAAGGACGGTGAACGGGTGCGCCTGTTCAACGATCGCGGCGAGATCGGCCTGGTCCTCAAGGTTGCCGACGAGGTCCAGCCGGGCGTCCTTCTCGTGCCGGGCCAACGCCCCGTGGGCGAGGCCGTGTCGGGCACGATCAACATGCTCTGCTCGGACCGCTATACCGACATGGGCGAAGGCGCGACCTACCAGAGCACCTGGCTCGAGGTTGCTCCCTGGAAGGATGCGGTCGCGGCCTGAAGAAGGACTAAAGGTCCCTCGCTACGCTCCAGGGCGGGGGTTACCCCGCCCGCGATGACAGCATTCGCTGGATCGGCGCACTGCGCATCTCCAACGCCACTGTCATCCCGAGCGAAGTGAGGGACTTTCCGTTTCCTCAGGCCGTCTCGGCCTGGATGAAACGGTGCTGCGTGCGCTCGCGCCGGGCGAGCTTCGGCAATGCCTGCCCCACGATCAGCGCCTTGAAGTGCTGCGTCTCCTGGTGGGAGGCGAAACCCGCCTCGTCGCGGAACACTTCGTAGAAGAAGAACTTCTCGGGTTCCGCGATCGAGCGGTGGATCTGGAAGGCCTGTACCCAGGGCTCGCGCTGAGCCTGTGGCAGGTACTCGCGGACAATTGCCGCGACGGCATCGGCCTCGGACGGCTTGGCCTCCCAGAACGCCGTGACGATGAGCCCGTCTTTCAGGGCATGAAGATCGACCATGTGAATTCTCCCGTGCGGTTGGTGGGAGAGCGTTCTAGACCTCAGGGCAATCCCGTCGCTTCGGCCGGGGTCGAAGCGACTACTTCACCATCTCCGGCGCCGCGACCTTGATGCGCCCCGTGCGGCGCGCCTTGTCGAGCGCGTCGTAGTCCTCGTCCGTCTGCTTGGAATAGGCCATGGCGAACTTGCCGATCGCTTCATCGAGCGTGTCGCTGTTGCCGCAATAGCCGGCGATCATCGCCGGATTGCCCGACTTCGCATGGGCCAGCGCAAGCGCCCAGCCGCACAGGCCGCAATACTCGACGAATCCATCGAGGTTGCTCGTGTCGCTCTCGCTGAATTTCAGGCTGCCCTTCATGTCCGCGAGCTGGCGAACGTAGAAGTCCTTTCCGTCGACCTGTCCCCAACCGAGGAAGATGTCGGGCGACCCTTGCGCGAGGCGCTGCCCGACGACGACCCGTCTTCCCTGATTCTCGAACCTGAGCTGCTGGTCGACATAGGGCGCGATGACCGATGTCTGCGCCTGCTTCACCTGCAGGAACAGCGGATCGTCCGAATCGATCCCCTGCAGCAGGATGACCCAGCAGCCGGTACCGACACTGCCGACGCCCACGACCTTTCGCGCAGAATCGACAATCCGATAGCGTGACAGCAGCACGCGCCGGTCGATCGGCAGGGACTGGATATAGTCCTGCAACATGTTGTCGAGAGCGACATTGGTCGGCGTACCCGCCGCCGTTTCCGTCTCGCGCACGATCAGCGGCACTTCCTCGATGATGCGATGCTCGCCGCCGACCTCCTCGGTCAGCTTCTCCAGCACGGCGACATGGCTCTTGGTCCGGGCCTTGTCCATCAGCCGCTCGGCACCGCGCCGCGCCCGCGGTGACAGCGTGTCCAGGACGGCACGCTCATCGATGCGGTCGTACCAGATCTCGAGGTAGCCCATCTCGGCGTAGCGGCGCATGCGCTTGCGGTAGGACCGGACGATGGACCGCGCCGCCCCCTCCGCCGCCACGCGGTCGCCGCCCATGAAGCGCACAGCGACGGCGGCGCTGGCGGCGAGGCGCTTGAGGTCCCATTCCCACGGACCGGGATGGACTTCGTCGAAGTCGTTGATGGCGAAGATCAGATTTCGCTCCGCCGAAGCGAAGACGCCGAAATTCGAGACATGCATGTCGCCGCAGGCCCCGACGGCCATGCCGGTGACGGGCGTGGTCGAGAGGTCTGCCGCCATCACCGCCGCCGAGCCGCGGAGGAAGGCGAAGGGCGAGGCCAGCATGCGGGCGAAGCGCACCGGCACCAGCTTCTGCACCCGGTCCACATTCTGCGCCTCGAGGATGGCGACCGGATCGGGCCGGTTGGCCGCCTTTACGAAGCTGGCATGTGAGCTGCGCGGCACCTGCGCCCGTACTGCCTTGCCCGCCTGCAGGCGCTCGGCCACCGTCGCCCGGGGCGCCACGAAGCTTTCGAGCAACGACATGTTGTCGATCGCCATGTTCATGCGCTCGAACGTGCGATCGGTATTCGTGTTGATCTTTACCACTGTCATTGGACCACCCCGCTCCCCGTCGCCATTCAACGTCGCACTTTCGCGGCGGTCAAAGCATTTGAACGCGACGGCACCGTGTTCAGTCTGTCTGCGTTTACCGGCCCTTCGATCTCTTCAAAGTGCCCATCCCGTCCTCGTTGAGATTCTCCAGAGTGACCTGGGAAGCCTTTCCGTCGGGACCGACCAGAAAAGTCACGGCGACCATCCAGCCGGGGCTTTCCGCGAAGGGTGCATAGAGGAAGAGGTCGCGATTGAAATGCTTCAAGGGAAAGCGCTTGCCGGCCGGTCCCAGCGCAACTGAGAGCACGCCGCCGGCCTCGGCGACACGGACGTCGCCGACATAGTCGTTGTTGTAGTAGCCGGTATAGGCGTCGAGCGGCATCGATGGCGCCGGCGGAACCGGCGGCGAGGCATAGGGCGCCATCGCGGTCTTCTGGGCCACGGCACCAAACTGAGCATCGTAAATATCGTTCCAGTGCGCGATCCAGTCGCGTGACGACTTCCCGGCGAACACGTCGTCCAAGAATGTCGCGGCGAGCCCTTCCGGAACGCCGGTGGGGAACGCGTTGCTGAGGATCACGATGCCGAGCTTTTCCGCCGGCAAAAGGTGCACGAGCGTGCGGGCGCCGGCACTGAAGGCCCCGGCATGGCTCCACTCGACGCCGCGCTCACGGAAATCGACGTTCCAGCCCATCCCATAGAAGCCGACCACGCCGGTCTTCGGATCGACCCCGCGGATGATGTTGGGCAGGCGCGTCTGTTCGAGCGCGGCTTCCTTGATCAGCGGCCGGCCAGCATAGCGGCCATTGCCGAGTTCGAGCCGCAGCCACTGGACCATATCCTTGGCGCTCGAACTCACGCCGCCCGCCGGGGCCTGCGCGTCGGCGTTGCGCTTCACCAGCGGCGTCCACTTGCCGTCGATCCGCACATGAAGCGACGACCGATTGGGCTGGAGAATGAAATCCCGGGCGCGCGAGCTGGTCGATTGCATGCCGAGCGGCC
Source organism: Reyranella sp. (assembly GCF_965279625.1). Classification (GTDB taxonomy): domain Bacteria; phylum Pseudomonadota; class Alphaproteobacteria; order Reyranellales; family Reyranellaceae; genus Reyranella. The sequence continues at coordinate 145,615 of NZ_OZ257251.1, read as the reverse complement.
GATAGACCTTCTCTTCCGCCAGCTCCTCCCAGCCCTTGCCCGTCGGCCGGGTGGCGGCGATCGCGCCGGCGGTGAACCCGAAATTGCTGTACGCGTACTTTGCCCGGAAGCTGCCGCCAGGCCGCGTGTAGCGGATTCGCTTCAGGATCTCCTCGCGGCTGAAGCCCAGATCCTCGATATCGTTGCCGGCACTCGCCGCCAGGCCGCTGCGATGCGAGAGCAGGTCGCGGATCGTGACCTCGGCCGTCGGATAGGCTTCGAGGAGCGCGAAACTCGGATCGAGATCGCGAATGCGCGTGTCCCATGTCACGACGCCGTCGCTGACCAGGGCCGCCACGACGGTAGCGGCCAGCGGCTTGGAAACAGAGGCCACCTGAAAGACCGTGTCCGCCCCGACTGTCTCGGCTTGCCCGGCTTCGCGAACACCGAAGCCCTCGAGGAAGACGACCTCGTCGCGATAGACGACGCCGATCGAAAGACCGGGGACTTCGCCCTTCGCCACGACCTGCCGCGCCAGCTCGCGAAGCTTGGGAAGGGCGGCCGTCAGTTTTTCCTTGGTGACCGTCTGGGCCTGGACCGCGAAGGGCGCGAGGCAGGTCAGGATCAGTGCCGCGAGCAGCCGCATCATTTCATGTTCCCCTGGAAGTGCCCGGCTTCTTATCACCGGCGCGGCCGGCCAGCAGCGCCAGACGTCCGCCCACGATGGCCGCAACGAAGGCCACGGGAACGAAAGCCGCCGGCACCCAGAAGGCTGCGCTGGCCACGCCAGGCGTCGTGAGCCCGCGTGAGAGCCCTGCCAACGTGGCCACGATCCCCGCCGCGGCGGCCCCCAGCGCAAAGCCGGTCTGCTGCACCGTCGCCACCGCGGAGGCGGCCAGATCGCCCTCCCCCGCTTTCGCCCCGCCCATCAGCCGTTGGACGCCGAACCCCCAGCAGGCGCCGATCCCGAGACCGACCAGGGCGATCAAGACCGGCAGGACCAGCACCGGCTGAGTCGTCATCAGCAGCGCCACGCCGGCCAGGCCCACCGCCATCGCGAACGGACCCGCGACCAGCATTCGTCCCGCCGACCGCAACGACCAGCCGGAGACGACAATCGACGAAATCGTCCAGCCCATCGATGCACCCGCCACCGTGTAGCCGGCGGCCAGCGGATCGAAGCCATGCAGGGTCTGCAGGAAGATCGGCACGAAGATCGACAGAGGGCTGTAGGCAATCGACACCAGCAACGCGAACCACATCGCAACGCCGGTCATGGAACTGAGAGAGAAGGCATCGCTCGGGAACAGCGGCGCCTTCGAGCGACGATCCAGCAGGATCATCCCGACCAGCAACGCTACAGCCGTGAGGAAGAGGCCCGCCTTGGTGAGCGGCAGGGAAACGACGCTGGCCGTCGACATCACCGCGATGGCCAGACAGATCAGCACGACGCGCCCGCCGGGTATGGCCCGCACCGGTCCGCCCTTCGCCACCCGCGCCCGCGGCAGCGCCCGTGCGGCGACGACCGCCAGCAAAGCCGCAAGCACGGTCACGGCATAGAAGGCGCCGCGCCAGTTTCCCCAGGTTGCGAACGCGCCGCCCACCATGGGGCCGACCAGCACCGCCATGCTCCACGCACCGGACAGCAGCGCCGCAACCCTCGGCCACATCGGCTCGGGAAACGCATTGCCGACCAGCACATAGGCCATGGCCGACAGCACGCCGCCGCCGAAGCCCTGCACGAAGCGTCCGGTGACCACGACGCCCATCGAGGGCGCCAGCGCGCAGATCAGCGCACCGATCCCGAAGACCAGAGCGCCGGCGCAGAAGGCGGTGCGCGCGCCGAGCCGCGCCGTCAGATGGCCGGTGCAGGTCGCCGCGACGATCGATGACGCGAGAAAGGCCGTGGTCGGCCAGCTCATCATCGCCGTGCCGCCGACATCCTCGACGATGCTCGGCAGCACCGTCGCCAGCATCAGCACGTTCATCGAGTGCAGCAGGACGCCGCCCACCAGCGCCACCAGAAGAGGCAGCCATTCGCGCCTCAGAAGCGCCGACCAACCGACCGTTGCAGTCATGGCCGGCGACTGATCATTTTCTCAGCGTCCGGTCAAACGATAGCCCCAGACGCGGTGTGAGTATGAGGGTGCCTGTCGGGTCCGAAAACCGCGAGCGCCGCCCGCGCCTGCGTGGAAATATGGGCCCATGGAATTGCTCGACCGCAGCAGCTACTACCGCGCCTTCCAGAGTCACGACGCCCGGTTCGACGGTCGCGTGTTCGTCGGCGTGACCTCGACCGGCATCTATTGCCGCCCGGTCTGCCCGGCCAGGACTCCCAGGTTCGAGAATTGCCGTTTCTTTGCGTCGGCCGCCGCCCAGGAGGCCGGCTTCCGGCCCTGCCTGCGCTGCCGCCCCGAGATCGCGCCCGACCTCGCCTTCTGGCGCGGCACCGCCAATACCGTGAGCCGCGCGCTCGCGCTGATCGCAGACGGCGCGCTCGACGAGGACGAGACCGGCGTCGAAGCTCTGGCCGAGCGCCTGGGCGTCGGCGGCCGGCAGCTGCGCCGCCTGTTCCAGCGCCATCTCGGCGCCTCCCCCCTCGCGGTTGCCCAAACGAGACGCGTGCTGTTCGCCAAGCAGCTCCTGCACGACACGCGCCTGCCGATGGCCGAGGTCGCCCTGGCATCGGGCTTCGGCAGCGTCCGGCGGTTCAACGAGACGTTCCGCAAGCTGTTCGACCGGCCGCCGAGCGCGCTGCGCCGCAGGAGTGGTGCCGATACCTCGGCGCGTGACGGTGTCACGCTGAAGCTCGCCTATCGGCCCCCCTATGACTGGCCCGGCATGCTGGCGGCGCTCGCGGCTCGCGCGACACCCGGCACCGAATGGATCGAGGACGGGGTCTGGCATCGCCGCATCGATGCCGACGGCGCGCAGGGCAGCGTCGCCGTCTCACACCTGGCGGACCGCAATGCAGTCGCCGTCACGATCCACTTCCCATCGGTCAAGGCCCTGCCCGCCATCGTCGCACGCGTGCGGCGCGTATTCGACCTCGGCGCCGACATCGCCACGATCGACAGCCATCTCGCCCGCGATCCCAAGCTTGCGCCACTGATCGCCCGACGACCCGGGCTGCGCGCGCCGGGAGACTGGGACGGTGAAAGCAGGGAGATGCCGCTCGACGACACGGCGCCGCCGGCCTGGCGGCCCTGGCACGCCTATGCCGCACAACATCTGCGGATGGCACGACATGGCTGAGCCTCTGGACTTCAAGGTCGATCGCCTCGCGACGCCGGTCGGCGAGCTGGTGATCATCGCCGATGGTCAGGGCCGGCTGCGTGCCATCGACTGGACAGACCACGAGGCGCGCATGCGCCTCCTGCTCGACCGCTACTGCGGGCGGGCGCGCTACACGCTTTCACCGGCGCGCGATCCGGGCGGGCTGACCAAGGCGATGGGCTCGTATTTCAAAGGCGACATTGCGGTCATCGATACGCTTCCGATCGAGACGACCGGCACGCCGTTTCAGAGCAGCGTGTGGCAAGCGCTGCGCAAGATCCGCCGCGGCACGACGATCTCCTACGCCGAGCTGGCTGCACGGATCGACAAGCCTCGCGCAGTCCGCGCCGCCGGGCTCGCCAACGGCCAGAATCCGATCGGCATCGTGGTGCCCTGCCACCGGGTGATCGGCAGTAACGGCACGCTGACCGGCTATGGCGGTGGCCTGCCCCGCAAGAAGTGGCTGCTCGAACACGAGGGCGCCCTGTAGACGCCCGGCTTCCCGACGGTGACGGGCGCCGTCAGTCCAGCGAGACGCCCGTCTCCGCGGCCACCGTCTTCCATTGGCGCACTTCGCCGTCGAGGAAGCGCGCCATCTCGGCGCTGCCTTGCGGCATCGGATCGAGAAAGGCGGCGTCGAACTTCTCCTGCACGTCCGGCAGGACCAGCACACGGGCGATGTCCGCCGCCAGCTTGTTCGTCACCTCGGGCGGTGTCCCCGCTGGGGCGAGGAAGCCGTACCAGTTGTAGACGACGACGCCCGGCGCGCTCTCGGCATAGGTCTGCACCTCGGGCAGGCGCGGATGGCGCTGGGCCGTGGCGATCGCCAGCGCCTTCAGCTTGCCTGACTGCAGATGGGGCATCACGGGCGCCATCGCGTTCATCACCAGCGGGATTTGGCCGTTGATTGCATCGTTGAGCGCCGGTCCGCCGCCCTTATACGGGACATGGACGAGGTCGAAGCCGACCTTCGCGCGCAGCAGCTCGTAGGTGAGATGCGGACCACTGCCCTGCCCCGGCGTGCCGACGGCGATCTTCTGCAGCTGCTCGCGTGGCAGGGCGAGCAGCTCCTTCAGCGAATTCGCCGGAAAGGACGGGTTGGCGACCAGGACCTGCGGCGACGCGCCGACGAGGGTGATCGGCACGAAGCTCTTAACCGGATCGTAGCGCGCCTTGGAATAGACCGCCGGATTGATGCCGTGCGCGACGTCGGCATAGAGCAGCGTATGACCGTCGGCCGGCGCGCGCGCGACGATCTCCGTGCCCAGCATGCCGGCGGCGCCGGCCCTGTTGTCGACGATCAGGCTGTAGCCCGCCGTCTCCTGCAGCTTCTGCGCCACCAGACGCCCGGTGAAATCGGACCCGCCGCCCGGCGCATAGGGCACCACCAGACGAATGGGTTGCGACGGATAGGCAGGCTGCGCGCGGACAGCCGGCGCGAACAGGCCGGCGGCGGTGCCAATCGTCAGGAAAGCGCGTCGTGAGGTAGCTGTCATGGCCGAAGATCATACACACTTCGTGCCAGTCCAGTTCCTCCTGGACGAGCGCCGTCAACGCCCGCCATCCTCTGGCGATCCTCAAGCCTGGAGGATCGCCACCGCCTGTTCGTAGGCCGCCTCGGCTCGAACCTTGAGTTCCGCCAGGGTGCAGCTTCCGATCGGATGCTGGACCTTCACGAACGGATAGTCAGGAATGCCGAGGACGCGCGCGATGTTCTTCACGGTCACCTCGAAGGGCGTCGTGCAGATCACCACGGCGCGCTTGCCGAGTTGTTCGAAGCTGATGCTGTCGTGCAGACTGCACGTTGAACAGGACCCTCAATCGCCTAAGCCGGTGATGAGGAAATCCACCTCCTGCGCCACCTGGGTGAGGGTCGCCGACGGCGCGGGAGCGCTCGCGTTCCTCTTGGAGGCGACGGTGCGGATGGTGCAGCCGTGGCGCTCCACGAACAGCGCGGCGACCTCGCGTAGCATCTCGTCGGCGTTGAGCTTGCCGTTCTCCAGGAGGCCGATCCGCAAGCCCTCGAGGCTGGCGAGCGCCGGTGCCCTGTAGGCCTTGCGCTTGGGCGTCGAGGACATCGGTGAATAGAGCTGCATCGGAAACTCCCTCTGTTTACGGGCGAGCGCCGGCAGGCGGCGGCGTGATGGCCTGGTGCTGCATGATCGAGGCCCGTCCTCGGCTCCAGGACGGGATGAAGCAGGAATGGCCTCCGGCATCGCCCCCGCCCATGGTCACGAGAATGTCGTCCGGCCTCATGCCGCGATGCATGAAGCCCTCCATGGCCAGGGCGTGCGCGCCCTCCCCGTGCTGGGCGTCGTATTCCCGGTCGCGATACTTGCCGGCATCCTTCATGCCCGCGACCGATCGCCTGGCCGTGACGAACAGGAACTCCTGCACCTTCTCACGCGACCAGCCGGCATCGGCCACGATCTTCATATGCTCAGGTGCCAGGATCACCACGCTCTGGCCAAGGCTGATGCAGCCATAGTTGGCCATCGAGTCCGCCACCGAGGTCAGCACCTCTTCCGGCGTGTTGCCGCCATGGTTCTCGACGTTGAAGAACCCGCCTCCGGCGAAGCAGGTGACGCTCGACATCCCCGTCTCGTAGCCCTGCGCCTCGCAGAGCAGAGGCCAGGGATTGCCGCGCGACCGCTCGGCGATGCAGAAGCTGTACTTGCCAGGATTGCCCTGCGTGGACTTGTCGGAAATGCCCGGCAGCATCTGGAACACGTTGCGCAGGATGAGCCGGACCGCGCGGCCAATCGTGCCGTTGGCGCGGTTGCCCGGGCCGAAGAGGTTCACATCGGCGTTCATGCCGATTTCCTCGGCATAGGGCCCGCTCACCACCAGCAGCGGCGCCGAACCGCCGGTGCTGGCGGTCGAGCCGTGGAAATTGAAGTCCTGCCGGTTCATCGCCTCGAAGGCCGCGACGATCACCGGAAAGTATTCAGGCACGCAGCCCGCCATCACGGCGTTCACCGCGGCGGCATGCAGCGACAGGTCGAGGCCGGTCGCGGGATGATGGGCGATCACCGTCTCCCGCGACCGCGCATCGGCCGCCAGCATCGCATCGACGCGGGCGACGACCGGTGGCACGACAGGAAGCCCGTCGGTCCATCCCTGCCCGTAGCACCAGTCGATCGCAGCCAGAAGATCATCGGGGACTTCGTGGATACGTGGCTTGGCGGCGAGGGCCATGTGCGCTTCTCCCCTATTCGACCTTTGCGCCGACGCCTTCGACGAGCTTCCGCCATTTCACGAGCTCGCCCGGCAGGATCGCCCCGAACTCGGGGCCTGCGCGGAAATCGACGTCGGAGCCGCCGCTTTCGAGCTGCTCACGGAAGGCCGGGTCCTTCAACGCATTGGTCATGGCGCCCACGATGGCTTGGGTGACTTCAGGCGGCGTGCCCGCCGGTGCGACGAGGCCCAGCCAGCCTTCCAGGCTGAACCCGTCGGGCAGCGCCTCGAGCAGGGTCGGCGTATCGGGAAGCTGTCGCGAGCGCTTCGAACCGGTCGTCGCGAGCGCACGCAGCGTCTTCTGCTGCACCTGCCCCAGGGCCGTCTCGAAGGTCGGGAAGCCGACCTGCACCTGGTCGGACAGGAGCGCGCGCACGATCTCGGGCGCGCCCTTGTAGGGCACATGGACATAGTCGATGCCGGTGGCCTGACGGAATGCCTCCGCAGCGAGATGCGCGGGGCTGCCCGCACCGCCCGAGCCGAAGTTGAGCTTTCCGGGATTGGCCTTCGCCATGTCGACGAATTCTTTAACCGTCTTTGCCGGGCTGTTGGCCGGTACCACCATCATCGAGGCGCCGCGCACCAGCAGGCAGATCGGCGTGAAATCCTTCACCACGTCGTAGTTGATCCTGGCGTAGAGCGCCGGATTGATGACGTGGCTGTTGGCCATGATCATCAGCGTGTAGCCGTCGGGTGCCGAACGGGCGACCGTCTCCGCGCCGATGTTGCCGGCGGCACCGGGCCGGTTCTCGACCACGAACTGCTGCTTCAGTTCCTGCGTCAGGCGCTGCGCGACGCGCCGTGCCGTCGTGTCGGGCGAGCCGCCCGCGGTGAACGGCACGACGAGGCGAACCGGCTTGTCGGGATACTGCGCCGCCGCCTGGCCCGCGAAGCCGACCACGGAGGCCGCTGCCAGCAGCAACGCTCCGCACAGGCCCGTGAGGCTCCTCTTTGTCGCGTGGCGCATCTCGGCCGAAGCCATGGTTCCTCCACCGGCAGCATCTTCTTGTTCTGCCAGTAAAGGCGCCCGATCCCGGCCGGATGACAACCACCCCGTTCCGAATGAGCCATAGCCTGCAGGCATGGCCCCTGCAGGGTCGCTAACGGCGGGGCGTCTTGCGCCGCATGGCGGCCCGCGCGAAGTCGGCGACCTTCTTCACCACCGGCAGGCGCCACTTGGCCTCGGTGGTGAGCATCCAGCACTCGTAGCCGATCTCCACGCGAAGCTTCAGCTCGACCAGCGTGCCGTCACGCAGCTCCTGTTCGAAAACGAAGCGCGGGCCCAGGGCGACAAAGTCGGACTCGACGGGACGGCTCTTCACCAGGGCATAGTCGTCGGAGACGAAGGCATTCATGTTTCGCGCCGCCTTCGCGCTCATGGGCCCCAGCCATTTGCGAAAGCTCGGCACGGCACCGACGCTGGCGAGAGGATACCTGAGCAGAATTTCCGGCGTGAGCGGCGCCTGGCGCAGGGCCGGATGGTGCGGTCGCACCACGGCGATCCGCAGGTCGTCGCAGATCTTTGCGCGGATAAAGTCGGACTGCTCGTCGGGCGCCTCGAAATAGCAGAAGACCAGGTCGAGACTGCCCATGCGGAGCGAGCGCATCAGCGTCTGGACATCGTCGTAGCGCGCCTGGAGTTGCAGCTCGGGAAAGGTCTTCCCGACCTGCCGGACGACCTCCGGCAGCAGCTTGATGCGCGTCGCCGGCCCGACCCCGATGCGCAGGCTGCCTGTCTCGCCCCGGGCGAGTTCCTCCAGTTGCTCACCCATTCTCGCCACGCCGGCCAGCAGCATCGCCGCGTGCTCGGCCGCTGCGTGGCCGTAAACGGTCGGCCGGGCGCTGCCACCCCCGCGGTCGAACAGCTTCAGCCCAAGATGCTTTTCGAGCCGAGCGATGCTCTTGCTCAAGGTCGGCTGCGAAATTCGCAACCGCTTGGCCGCGCCGCTGAAACTGCCCGCACTGCAGACGGCGACGAGATGCTCGAGTTGCTTCAACTCCATCGCGGCAGGGTATCAGGCCGCGAGGGGGCGGCAATCAGTAGGTGGCGAAGATCCGCGCGATCTCCACGGGGTCCGAGGTCCGGGTCAGCGCCAGCGCGAGCAGCAATCGCGCCTTCTGCGGATTGAGATTGTCGGCCGACAGGATTCCGGCCTTGGCGAGCTTCTGGCCGCGGAAGATGCGGCCCGAACCGGCCCGCGAGGACTGCACGACGACGATGCCCTGCTTCACCGCCTCTTCCATCGCGGCGAGATCGGCCGCCGGCGGCATGCCCGGCGCGAAACCGGCCGAGACGAGACCCTTCGCCCCCGCCGCGATGAAGGCCCGCATCGCGCTGCCGTCGGAGCCCGCATAGGCATAGGCGATGTCGACCCTCGGGAGGGCATCGAGCCCCGCGAGGTCGAATTCGGTGTCGGGCATGTGGCGGCGCTCGGGCCGCCGGTAATAGGCGATGCGATCGGCGTCGGCATGCCCCAGGACGCCGAAATCGGGCGTGCGAAAGGTCTGCATGCGCCAGTTCGAGGTCTTGGTGACCTCGCGCGCCGCCTGGATCTCGTCGTTCAGCAGCACCAGCACGCCCCGGCCGCGGCTCTGCGGGCTGGCGGCCGTGCGCACGCCGTTCACGAGATTGATCGCGGCATCGGTCGACAGACCCGAGGCCGGCCGCTGTGAACCGATCAGCACCACAGGAACGTCTAGCTTGAGCACCAGGTTCAGGACCCAGGCCGTCTCCTCGAGCGTCGCGGTGCCGTGACCGATGACGATACCGGACAGGTCCGGATGCTCGGCCACGACGCGATGACATAGCGCCGCGAGTTCCTGCCATTCGGCGAAGTAGATTTCCGGGCTCGGCACGTTGCGGAAATCGACCGCAATGATCTCGGCGACCTCCTCGACCACCGGGAAGCGGGCGACGATCTCGCTGGCATGCATGCGGTTCTCATGGACGCCGTAATCCTGCAGCTCGAGCGGGTGGACCCCCAGCGAGGCCATGGTGCCGCCGGTGCCGATGAAAGCCACCTTGGGCCGGTTCGTGCTGCTCACGCGATGCTCCTGCGCTGATCGTCCATCCGGGGAGCCACGCAAGATCGATGCCGCCGCAATGTCGCCGAACGGCGACATTGCGCGCAGCGAACGACGGTGCGCCTAGCCCTTGGCGCCGATCTTGTCCTGCGTCTTCAGGTCGAAGTCGCTGGCGTCGTGGCGCTCATGGAGCTGAGCCGCAGGATCGCCCTGCAGACGGTTCACGATGCGGCCGCGCTTGACCGCCGAGCGCGCGCCGATCTCGTCGGCCCAGCGATTGACGTTCTTGTACTCATGCACCGCAAGGAACTCGCCGGCGCCATAGAGCAGGCCCTTGGCGAGGCCGCCGTACCACGGCCAGACCGCGATGTCGGCGATCGTGTAGTCGTCGCCGGCCAAGTACTTGCTCTCGGCGAGCCGCCGGTCGAGCACGTCGAGCTGCCGCTTGGTCTCCATCGCGAAGCGGTCGATCGCATACTCGATCTTGGTCGGCGCATAGGCATAGAAATGGCCGAAGCCGCCGCCGAGATAGGGCGCGCTGCCCATCTGCCAGAACAGCCACGACAGGCATTCGGCCCGCTTGGCGCTCTCCGTCGGCACGAGCGCGCCGAACTTCTCTGCGAGATAGAGCAGGATGGCGCCCGATTCGAACACGCGCACCGGGTTGGGTCCGCTGCGGTCCACCAGGGCCGGGATCTTGGAGTTCGGGTTGGCGGCGACGAAGCCGCTGCCGAACTGGTCGCCCTCGCCGATCTTGATCAGCCAGGCGTCGTATTCGGCGCCCTTGTGGCCGAGCGCCAGCAGCTCCTCGAGCATGATGGTGACCTTCTGGCCGTTCGGCGTGCCCAGCGAATAGAGCTGGAGCGGGTGCTTGCCGACGGGCAGCTCCTTCTCGCTGGTCGGGCCGGCGATCGGCCGGTTGATGTTGGCGAAACGCCCCCCGCTGGCCTTGTTCCAGGTCCAGACCTTGGGCGGTGTGTAGTCGGATGCGTCGCTCATGCTTCGAGTATCCTGTGATGTGGCTTCGTTGATGGCGCCATCCTAGCCCCCTTTGAGCCGCCCTGCTCGCCCCCATGCCGCCGGCAGGAGGGGGTTAGAAACTGAAGCAAAACATATGGTAAGTAGGGATAAGTTCCCGGATTTCGGGCATTCCCTGAAGCAAGGAGGGGCGAGCCTGCTCGCTTCGTAATGGCCCCATGAGAATTCTTGTTACCGGCGGCGCCGGGTTCATCGGCTCGGCCGTCGTGCGTCACATCATCCGCGACACCGACTGGACGGTCGCCAACGTCGACAAGCTGACCTACGCGGGCAATCTCGAATCGCTGGCCGAGGTGCAGACCAGCAACCGGCATCGCCATTACAAGACCGATATCTGTGACCGCGCGGGAATCGACGCCGTCCTGACCGAATTCCGCCCTGACGCGATCCTGCATCTCGCTGCGGAAAGCCACGTCGATCGCTCCATCACCGGCGCGGCGCCCTTCATCGAAACCAATGTCAACGGCACCTTCACCCTGTTGGAGGCCACGCTGGCCTATTGGCGGACACTCGACGAAGCCGCGCGTGGCCGCTTCCGCTTCCAGCATATCTCGACGGACGAGGTCTTCGGCTCGCTGGGCGCCACCGGTCTCTTCACCGAGACCACGCCTTACGCGCCCAACTCGCCCTACTCCGCCAGTAAGGCCGCCTCCGACCATCTGGTTCGAGCCTGGCATCACACTTACGGGCTGCCGACCCTGGCAACCAACTGCTCGAACAATTACGGCCCCTATCACTTCCCCGAAAAACTGATCCCGCTGGTCACCATCCGCGCCCTGCGGGGCGAGATCCTGCCGGTCTACGGCAAGGGCGATAACGTCCGCGACTGGCTGCACGTCGAGGATCATGCCGAGGCCCTCACCCTCGTGCTGCGCAAGGGACGGCCGGGCGAGACCTACAATATCGGCGGCAACAGCGAGCGCCGGAACATCGACGTCGTGCGCGGCATCTGCCGCCTGCTCGACGAGTTGCAGCCCGACGCCGCCCATCGCCCGCACGAGTCGCTGATCCAGTTCGTGACCGATCGTCCTGGCCACGACGCCCGGTATGCCATCGACGCCTCGAAGATCGCGACCGAACTCGGCTGGCGTCCGCGGCACGATTTCGAGAGCGGCCTGCGCGACACGGTCCGCTGGTTCCTGGACAATCGCAGCTGGTGGGAACGCGTGATGAGCGGCGCGTATCGCGGCGAACGGCTCGGCCTGACCGCGGCGTGATCGACGCGACGGTCTATTTCAGGAGATCGAGAAGACTGGCCGGCAGGTCACCGCGCTGACGCCGGACTTCGATGCCCAGCAGGGCGGCAATTCCCGGCAGATTCGAAATCTCGCCATTCAGGGCCATGCCGACCGCATCAGCGAACGGCACACGGCGGCGCGACAGCAGTTCGGTGGCATCGGGCTGCGGCGCTCCGCGATCCAGCCCCCACGCGACGAAGGCGGGCACGGCCTCGGTGGAGATCCCTGGCGACACGGCGCCCTCCACGATCTTGAGCCAGTGCTCGGCGGTGCAGCCTGTTTCTTCCTTGAGCTCCGCACGCGCGACCGTGAGCGGATCGTCATCCACCCGCGCGCCACCACCCGGGATCTCCCAGGAGAACCGATCCAGGACATAGCGATACTGGCCGATCAGGGTCACGCTGCCGTCGCTGTCGACCGGTACGATGCACACTCCGTAGTACTTCATCCGCACGCTGTTGTAGCTGCGCGACTCTCCATCGGACAATGTCACCGTGTCATGACGGATCGAGAAGTACCGGCAGTCGTAACCGGTCTCTTCGCTCAACACTTTCCAAGGATTGGATTCGTCCACGTGCTCCATCGCAGTCCCCCTCCTGAAACGGCGCCCTACCCAGTCGTGCCGGTCAGATAACGGGCAACCGCCTCGCATTGCTTGCGGATGTCGGGCACCGCCGTCGTCTCCCACAGATTGCCTCGAATAGGCGGCCCGAGCGCGAACAGGACGTCCGATGCGACGCCGTCCCTTCTGATCAGGCGATAATCGTCGCCGAGGTCGAGACCGAGAGACAGAGCGTCCGGTCGCGCCAAGCCGGCATCGAACAGCGATCGTATCAGGGGATCGCTGATCCGGTCGTAGTCGAGCTGAGGACCGGAGCAGTTCACCAGCCAGGTCCCTTGGATCCGCTGCACCGTCTTTTCCCTGCGTGCCTTCACAGTCATGGACACGCCCTCCGCCCCGAGCTCCACGTCCTGCAGCCTGCCGGCCATCACGACCAGCTTCCCCGCGTTTCGAAGCTCCTCGATCTCGGCGGCCACCGGCTGCGCCACACGGTGGCGATGCACTTCCCAGTAGGGCCGCACATGACGCAGGAACCGCCGGCGCTCGGCAATGGACAGGCCGCGCCACAAGGCCTGTGTCTGCGGCCGCATCGAATCGAGGACGGCCCGCCAATCGACTCCGCTGGCCGAGGCGGCCTCGACTTCGCGACGGACCACGCGCATCAGCGCCTTGATGGTTTTCGGCAGGGAGTCCGCTGTCAGGAAAGCCTGGTAGGGACCGACATCCCGGTGTGGCAGCGGCATGAAGCCCCGGCGGGAGACCGCCGTGATCTTTCCCTGGTGGCCCCGCGAATGCAGATCGAGAACCACGTCGACCATCGTCAGGCCCGTCCCCACCAGGATGACGCTGTCGTCCTTCTGGATACGCGACAGGCCGCCACTCCAAGGGTTGGCGATGTAGTGATCCTCCCCACCGTCCGTCGCCTGGGGCTTCACCGGTAGCGCCGGAGGAAAGTTTCCGACGCACAACGCGACACGATCGACCGTATGCCGTGCGCCGTCCGACGTCTGCAGCTGGACCGATTTCTCGCCCGCCTGCAGGCTGGTCACCTCTGCGTCGACACCGATCATCGAAGATGCGGGGTGCGCGGCCAGACAAGCCGACAAGGTCGAACGGAGATACTGGCCGTACAGGCCCCTCGAGACGAAGGGACCGCGGGCCTTCGCGTCGGAGGCTTGCGGGCAGGCTTCCAGCCACTTGATGAAATGCTCGGGCCGCGAGTCGTAGGCGCTCATGTTGCCGACGCGGACATTCAGCAGATGCTTGTCGTTCGGCGTTGAATAGGCCACGCCGCTGCCGAACGCCGCTGCACGATCGAAAAGAAAGATGCGCACCGGCACCGCAGACTGTTCGATCAGGTGAACGGCCAGCATCGTACCGCTGAAGCCTCCGCCAACGATGCCGAATGTGGGACGCATATCTTCAGTCACCATTCACCTCACAAGCCTGGCGTGCGCGCTTGCATGCAGAGTTCGGCATGGCGTTCCTCCGTCAGCGTGTTGGAAATAGTCGCATTGTGAGAAGGTTCAGGCGGAGTTCTTCGCCCCTGGCGACGGCGTGCTCGAGGGGAAGCGTCACCTCGACCGAGGGAAGGCTCTCATCGAGCACCAGCTCGGCCCGCCGCGTCGAGCCCACGCGTCGTGTGCCGACAACCTTGCCCGAAAAGGTGCCGTGCCCCGTCGCATGGGCCAATGTGAGATCAGACGGACGAATGAACAGTTCTGCGGGGCCTACCGGAAATTGAAAAGGTGCCGGCACCTTCCCTCCTCCCAGAGATATCCACCCCGCCTCGACGTTGACCGGCAGTCGAACCGCGTCTCCGACGAAGCCTGCAACGAACGGCGTGGCGGGACGATCGAGGATGTCGTCCGGGATGCCGAGTTGCTCGAGGCGCCCGCGATTGAGGATGGCGACGCGGTCGGCCAGCTCGAGCGCCTCTTCCTGGTCGTGTGTCACGAACAGGGTGGTGTGGCCCGTCCGATCGTGCAGTTCGCGCAACCAGCGGCGAAGGTCGCGCCGCACCTGCGCGTCAAGCGCGCCGAACGGCTCGTCGAGCAGAAGAACGCGCGGCTCCACGGCCAGCGCCCGCGCGAGCGCCACGCGCTGGCGCTGGCCGCCCGAAAGCTGGGCCGGATACCGTTTACCCAGCCCCGGAAGCTGGACAAGCTCCAGCAGATCCTCCGCCCGCTTTCGAATCTCCGCATTCGACGGACGCAACCGGCGAGGACGAACGCGCAGCCCGTAGCCCACGTTATCGGCGACGCTCATATGCTTGAACAGCGCGTAGTGCTGGAACATGAAACCCACACGCCGCTCACGGACGGGCACATGTGTCGCATCCTCGTCGCCGAACAGGATGCGCCCGGCCGTCGGTGATTCCAGTCCGGCAAACAAACGCAGCAAAGTCGTCTTGCCAGATCCCGAAGGGCCGAGAAGTGCCATGAGCTCTCCCGGTTTCACCTGCAGGTCGATGCCGTTGACGGCAGCAACGCCCGGGAACGACTTAGACAGCCCCTCCGCCGTGATGGCAATCGGCACGCCCTTGCCGAGATCGACCGTATTGTTCGCCATGTCAGTGACGTCGCGCAGTCGAGAGGCTTTCCGCGTGTCGCCATTCCAGAAGCGACTTCGCAGCAAGGGTGACGAGAGCCAGTGCGGCCAGAAGGGCCGCGACTGCGAACGCGCCGACGAAATTGTACTCGTTGTAAAGGATTTCGACCTGGAGCGGCATTGTGTTCGTGAGTCCTCGAATGTGGCCCGACACGACCGAGACGGCGCCAAATTCGCCCATGGCGCGCGCGTTACAGAGGAGGACGCCGTACAGCAGCGCCCACCGGACATTGGGCAGGGTCACGGTCATGAACGTCTGAAAGCCCGAGGCGCCGAGCGTGAGAGCGGCTTCCTCTTCCGCCGTACCCTGCTCCTGCATCAGGGGAATGAGCTCGCGGGCGATGAAGGGAAAGGTGACGAAGATCGTCGCCAGCACGATTCCCGGGACGGCGAAGATGATCTTGATGTCCCAGGCGTCGAGCAGCGGACCGAAGACACCTTTCGCGCCGAACAGCAGGACGAAGGTCAATCCCGAGACGACGGGCGACACGGAGAAAGGCAGGTCGATCAAACTGATCAGGAGGCTCTTGCCGCGAAATTCGAACTTGGCGATGGCCCAGGCAGCGGCGACACCGAACACTAGGTTCAACGGCACCGTGATGGCCGCGACAAGGAGCGTGAGATAAACCGCGGCAACGGTGTCTTCATCTGTGTACGAGGCCAGCAGCGGCTCGATGCCCTTGCGGAATGCCTCGACGAAGACGGCCGCCAGCGGCAGGACCAGGAACACGGCCAGGAACGCCACGGCCGCGCCGATCAGCAGCCACTGCAGCGGCCGGCTTTCGTTGAGCGCCGTCTCACGCACCGTCGTATCTCCGGCGGCTCAACGCCTGAACCGAGTTGATGATCAGCAGCGCGACGAACGAAATCGCCAGCATCACGACGGCAATCGCCGACGCTCCGGCATAGTCGAACTCCTCGAGACGGGTCACGATGAGCAAAGGCGCAATCTCCGAGACGAACGGAATGTTGCCGGCGATGAAAATCACAGAACCGTACTCTCCAACGGAGCGAGCGAACGCAAGGGCCACCCCGGTTACCAGGGCCGGCAGGAGAGCCGGCAGGATCACACGGAAGACGGTCTGCACCCGCGTTGCGCCCAGCGTTGCGGACGCCTCCTCGATCTCACGTTCGAAATCCTGCAGGACCGGCTGCACCGTGCGGACGACGAAAGGCAAGCCGATGAACACCAGCGCGATGAAAATGCCCCACGGAGTGAAAGCGATCTTGATGCCCCACGGTGCAAAAAACCCGCCAATCCAGCCATTGGGAGCATAGAGCGCTGCCAGGGCTATGCCTGCCACGGCGGTTGGAAGGGCAAACGGCAGATCGACGGCGGCATCGAGGAGTCGCCGCCCCGGGAATTCATACCGGACAAGCACCCAGGCGACGAGCGTACCGAAGACGGCATTGAGCAACGCGGCCAGCAGCGAGGTGACAAAACTGACCTCCAGCGCCGCCATGACGCGCGGGGTCGTCGCCACGCGCCATATGCCGTCAAGACCAAGGCCACTTGCCCGCCATATCAGCACCAGCAGCGGCAGCAACACGATCAACGATAGATAGGTGGTGGCGAACCCCAGCGTGAGACCGAAGCCAGGCAAGGCGCTCGGTCTCAGGAAGGTGAATCTCTGCCCCGTCACGGGAGCGACCGTCACCGACCGGCCTTGCCCGAGGGCTTGTAGATCTGATCGAAGATGCCGCCGTCGGCAAAATGCTCGGCCTGCGCCTTCTTCCATCCGCCGAAGACCTGATCGATCGTGACCAGCTTGATCTTGGGGAACCGCGCCAGATCGGCGGGATCCGCATCCTGCGGCTTGAAGGGCCTGTAGAAATTCCTGGCGATGATCTTCTGGCCGGCGGGCGAATAGAGGAAGTCGAGGTAGGCCTCCGCCGCTTTGCGCGTGCCCCGCTTTTCGACCACGAAATCGACGAGGGCGACCGGCGGCTCCGCCAGGATCGACAGTGACGGCACGACGATGTCGAACTTGTCGGCGCCGAACTCCTGCAGAACGAGGAAGGCTTCGTTCTCCCACGAGATCAGCACGTCTCCGACCGCACGCTGGGCAAACGTCGTCGTCGAGCCCCGCGCGCCGGAGTCGAGCACCGGCACGTTCCTGAAGATGGCTTCGACGAGCTTGCGGGCGGCAGCCTGATCGCCCTTCGTCCGTTCGAGCTCGTCGGCCCATGCCGCGAGGTAGTTCCAGCGCGCGCCGCCCGAAGTCTTGGGGTTGGGTGTGATGACCGAAACGCCCGGCTTCGCGAGGTCCAACCACTCTTTGATGCCCTTGGGATTGCCCTTGCGCATGAGAAAGACGATCGTCGAGGTGTAGGGGCAGGAATTGTTGGGCAGACGCGACTGCCAGTTCTCCGGCAGACGCTTCGATTCGCGGGCGATGGCATCGATGTCGCCGGCCAGCGCCAGGGTCACGACGTCGGCCTCCAGTCCATCGATCACCGACCGAGCCTGCCGCCCGGATCCGCCATGCGATGTCCGGATCGTCACCTTCTGTCCCGCGCCGCGCTGCCACTCAGCGGCGAACGCATCATTCACCGCGCGGTAGAGTTCGCGCGTCGGATCGTAGGATACGTTGGTCAATACAACGGCTGGTGATGTCTGGCCGAGGGCGGACCAGGAGCCAGTCGACGCGCCGAGTGCGGCGCCTGCTACGAGAAACGAACGACGGTGCAGGCTCATCATAGGGTCCCCTGAAGTCAGTGTGGTGGCTGGACCAAAGGAAAGCTAGAATCGATGGTTATTTGTCGACCAGATCAGTAGAGATTGTCAACTCGCTGTTCGAAAGTGTCCACCGCACAGGACGCCGAGGATCAAGTCGAAAGACGGTTCCGTGACGGCCCCCTTCTCGACTCCGTCACCAGGACGGGATCTTCGCTCGTCATCGCATCGAGAAGACTCGTATTGTCCAAAATCTCCCGGCTCGATTCAGCGACCTGAGCAAACACACGCCGAATCTCACAGCTTTCTTCGTCCAAGCAATCCGAGCAGCGCCGATAGGAGATCTTCGAAAGACACGGCAGCAGAGCGATCGGCCCATCGACGATCCGCAGCACTTCACCAAACATGATCTCGGACGGCTGCTTGTTGAGTTGATACCCTCCGAGCTTGCCGCGCTTGCTTCGCACCAGGTCGTGATGCTTGAGGTCTAGCAATATCTGTTCCAGGAACTTCTTCGGAATGCAGCAGGACGCCGACAATTCGGAGATCATGATCGTCCGATCGTTCGCGGCGTGCGCCAGCGCCACGAGCGCGCGCAGCGCGTATTTGGCTCTCTGCGAGATCATGCTTCGGTCGACCCCATATCCGCCCGATTAGACGGGTTGTCCAATCGAGCCGCAAGTGGCGAGCTGCCACCACTTGGGTTCAAACCAATGGGGCCTGGGGGCGCCCCCTAACCTTGGGTCAGGCCCTTCGCGTCCAGGATGCGGACCAATCCCTCGACCGCCGCCTCCACCGAGAGGTGCGCTGTTTCCAGATGCACATCGGGATGTTCCGGCGCCTCGTACGGCGAGCTGATGCCCGTGAAATTCGCGAGTTCCTGCCGGCGCGCCTTCTTGTAGAGGCCCTTGGGATCGCGCACCTCGCACACTTCCAGTGGGGTATCGACGAACACCTCGAGGAACTCTCCTTCGCCCATGAGGCCGCGCGCAGCGTCGCGTTCGCTGCGGAACGGCGAAATGAACGACACGAGCACCAGCAGTCCGGCATCGACCATCAGCCTCGCCACTTCCGCGACGCGCCGGATGTTCTCGACGCGATCGGCATCGGTAAATCCCAGGTCCCGGTTGAGGCCGTGACGGATATTGTCCCCATCGAGAACGTATGTATGCCGCCCGAGGCTGTAGAGGCGCTTCTCGAGCGCCGTCGCGATGGTCGATTTGCCCGACCCCGAAAGGCCGGTGAACCAGATGACCGCGCCCTTCTGATTCTTGAGGGAGGACCTC
The DNA here is from genome assembly GCF_965279625.1 of Reyranella sp. Taxonomy (GTDB): domain Bacteria; phylum Pseudomonadota; class Alphaproteobacteria; order Reyranellales; family Reyranellaceae; genus Reyranella. Next base: position 126,688 of record NZ_OZ257251.1, on the reverse strand, counting down.
GCCGCGCGGCTCACTTCCAGGCTCTGCCAGTGAATGTTGCTTGCCCGGCGGAGAGCGAAATCGATCAGCCCCATACCAATGGTCTGATTCGTGATGCGGTCGATCAGAATGAAGCTGCCCGCCTCACGGCTCTCCGAATAGGGTTCGAAGGCGACCGCCTTGTCCAAGGACAGGTTGCACGATCCGATTTCATTGAGGTGCAATGTCTTGGCGGCGGAATGCTCCAGCGTGTTGATGCTGACCTTGTGCTTCAGCGACGTCACCGTCGCCTGCGCGGCGCTCGTGCCCATCTTCATCAGGTAGCTTCGCCCGGGCAGGAGCTCTTCCGGAGACATCCAGAGCAGATGCGCGACGAACTGGTCTGCAATGGCGACAGGAGCGTCAGCGGCGCAGATGACATCCCCGCGGCTGACATCAATTTCCCGGTCCAGCACCAAAGTCACGGCCTGGCCATGCACGGCGGTTTCGAGATCGCCATCCATCGTCACGATGCGCGTGATCGATGCCTCCTGAGCGGACGGCAGGACTTTGATCCGATCGGATGGCTTTACCGCTCCGCTGGTGATCGTGCCGGCGAATCCCCGGAAATCGGCATTGGGCCGGTTGACCCACTGCACGGGCATGCGCAAGGGACGCAATGCTGCTTCGCGACCGAACTCGACGGTCTCGAGGTACGGAAGCAGAGCCGGCCCGCGATACCAGGACATGTGCTTGCTCGGCGACACCACATTGTCTCCGCGCAGCGCCGATATCGGAATGGCCTCGACATGCGCCGGCCCGAGTTCCTTGGCGAAGGCCATGTACTTGGCAACGTAAGCCTCGAAGACGGCCTGATCGTACTGGACGAGGTCCATCTTGTTGACCGCGAGCACGATCTGCCGAATGCCAAGCATCGAACAGATGTAAGAATGCCGGCGCGTCTGAGTGAGCAGGTCATTACTGCGATGGACATCCGCCAGGATGATGGCCAGATCCGCAGTCGAGGCGCCGGTCGCCATATTCCGCGTATACTGTTCATGGCCGGGCGTATCGGCGACGATGAATTTCCGCTTGTCCGTCGCAAAGAACCGGTAGGCTACATCGATCGTGATGCCTTGCTCGCGCTCCGCCGCAAGCCCATCGACCAGAAGGGCGAAGTCGAGATCGCCGCCCTGGGTTCCGACGCGCGCACTCTCCGTCTTCAGGCTGTCGAGCTGATCGTCCAACAGCATCTTGCCTTCGTAGAGCAGCCTGCCGATCAGGGTAGATTTGCCGTCGTCCACGCTGCCGCATGTTATGAAACGCAGCAGGTCCTTTTGTTCCTGGGCGCGCAGGTAGGTGTCCAGAGCGGACGCTTCTCCGTTCATTAGAAATAGCCTTCCTGCTTCTTCTTCTCCATCGACCCCGAACTGTCACGGTCGATCATGCGACCCTGACGCTCGGAGTTTCGCGCTCTTAGCATTTCCTCGAGAATTGCAGGCATGTTGTCGGCGTCGCTTTCGATAGCTCCGGTGAGCGGATAGCAGCCCAGCGTGCGGAACCGCACCTTCTTCATCTGCGGGCGCTCCCCCGGCTCAAGCGGAAGGCGGTCGTCATCGACCATGATCAGCATGCCGTCCCGCTCGACCACGGGGCGCTCCTTGGCGAAATACAGCGGCACCACGGGAATCTTCTCAAGATAGATGTATTGCCACACGTCGAGCTCGGTCCAGTTCGACAGCGGGAACACCCTGATGCTTTCGCCCTTGTTCTTGCGCGTATTGTACAGACTCCAGGGTTCCGGGCGTTGGTTCTTGGGGTCCCAGCGATGATGCTCCGAGCGGAAGGAGAAGATGCGCTCCTTTGCGCGTGACTTCTCCTCGTCGCGGCGGGCGCCCCCGAGCGCTGCGTCGAAACCATGGTGGTCGAGCGCCTGGCGAAGGCCCTCCGTCTTCATGATATTCGTGTGGATCGACGAGCCATGACTGAACGGGTTGATCCCCTGCCGGACGCCCTCGGCATTGATGTGCACGATGAGATCGAGACCGAGCTTGGTCGTGATCTCCTCGCGAAAGGCGATCATCTCCCGAAACTTCCAGGTCGTATCCACATGCAGAACGGGAAAGGGCGGCTTGGCTGGATAAAACGCCTTCATCGCGAGATGAAGCATGACCGAAGAGTCCTTGCCGATTGAATAGAGCATCACCGGCTTTTCGCACTCCGCGACCACCTCGCGCATGATAAAGATGCTCTCGGCTTCCAGCCGCTGGAGATGCGTCAACCGATCCGCGATGTCGGGCAAATGATCACTCCTGCTGGTAAGTCCAGCGCCTGCCGTATGCTTTGAATTTCTAGCGCGATAAGTTCAGCGCCACAACAGCGGAGGGGAACGGCCAAGCTGCCTTAGCCTTCGCTGAACGCGAGATGCCTGAAGATACGCAGTTCCGATAGCGCGGCCTTCGTGATGGTGAAGTCGGCCGCCGTTTCGAGCGCCTGTTGCCGCATCTCCGTGCGCGCTGTTAAATCCATCTTCAGAAAGGTATTTATCGCGCTTAGAATTTGCTGATCCGAGCGCGTATCTACCACGAAGGCGTTACGCCCATGTGTCGCATACTCGGCAGTCCCGCCGAGGATCGGAACGACGGGAATGCATCCGCAGGCCATCCCTTCAAGGCCAGTTCGCCCAAAGGCCTGATAGTCCGACAGGTCGAGGAACAGATCGCTGCCCCTTAGCAGTTCCGGCACCTCCGCCCGCCTGAGCACACCCCAATTCTTGACGCCTGGGGGCAACTCGATTCCTGCGGACGTCAGTTCCTCGGTCGTAGCGCCGAAAACCTGCATGGACACATTGGCATGGTTTCTGCTGATCGCCTCCATGACGCGCGCGGTGCGCCATGGTGCGCGACGGGGTGTCGAAGGGCGCAGCATCGCGGCGACCATGAGTTGCGAACTATTTCGCCTCAGGTCAGGAAAGTACACATCATGATCGATTGAAGGAGCGACCTTCATCACGCGAATGCCGTGGTTGGCATAGACGATGTCGCAGAGCCACTTGGTCTTCGCGAACAACATGGCGTCTTTCAGAACCGAATAGGACTGGTAAGCCTTCAGCCATGCTTCGCCGTTGGCGGGATAGAACAGAGGCTCATAGTCCTGAACATAGTATGCAAACTTCACCGGGGCTTGAGGACTGCCCTTCAGCAATTCCGTCCGAGCGTTGTTCACATCGAAAACCGAGCGATTTGTCGTCGCGACGACGACCCGGCAGGACGCCATATGAGGCGCGAGTTCAGCCGCATCTGCATAGGACAGAACTGGGACCTTGAGCGCCTCAAGTTCAGGATAGGCCGTGACGAACTTGGCGTAATTCGGCGCGTTGACGGCAAGTCGCGCGTCGACACCCAGTCTGGCCAGTCCCATGACCTCCTGAGCGACGGAGTTTGAGCCGCCGCCACCGCCGCCTGACGGCAGCACGAACATCACGTTCAACGATTCATCGTTGCAGCCCACTAGGCTCGCCTTTCACGTTTTCGACTAGACTAATGCAGCTGAGAAGGTACGCCGGCATCGAGAGCCTTGGCAGAAGGTCCAGCCGGCTGCACTTCCCGCCAATCATTCTCCGGATGCAATCTCTTGCGCAGCCTTTTGCGGAGTTCGATCAAAGAAATAAGCTCGGCCATTTCCCGCTGGACGGCCTTGATGTCGACGTCTGGATGTTTGGCCAGCAACTGCGCTGTTCCCCGCTTTGAAAGTTCAGCGCGACGTATGTTTCCGAAGCTCGCAGATTTGACGTGATAGACATAGACGTGGTCGGCGAGCGCCAACGAGTACCCGGCCTTCCGGACCCGCAGGCAAAGGTCGTTCTCTTCGCCATACCCCATCGGGAAAGCGACTTCATCGAGATAGCCCACTTCTGCGATCACGTTCCGGCGCATCAACGTACAGAAGCCATTCAGCAGCGTCGCTTCGGGAAATTCCTGGGGCGACAGCTCGCGAACCAGCCTTCCGACATCGTCGTGAGAAAACCCTTCCGGCAGGGGATTGCTGCTCCAGCCCCCCTTTATGTCATGCAGATTGGGGACCGACTGCCAGGAAGCCGCATTGGACACTGGACCAATCATGGCCGCGTTGGGGCGCGCCTTGACGACCTCAAACATGCCCTCGAGCCAGCCTTGTGTAACCAACGTGTCACTGTTGAGAAGTACGACCCACTCCGCCGTCGAGGAGCTGATCCCGATGTTCGCGGAACGAGTGTACCCGAGATTTGCCTCGTTCTCGAACATGCGGATCCAAGGCTTCCCCTGAACGTAACGACGCAACTGCTCCCTCGTGACATCATTGGACCTGTCATCGATGATGGTTACGGTGTGCGGGATCGTCGTGTGGCGGAAGATCGACTCGAGGCATCCCAGCGTCTCATCGACGGCATTGTGAACGCAAATCACGATGTCCACCGTCATTTTCGAATCTGGCAGCCAGCTCCAATGAGGCTGGTCGACATTCATCGCTTGCGGACAATAGGTCGTAACCAACAAGGGCAGGCTGGATCTCCAGTGATCGACACCCTTCAGCAGAGTGAGTTGGCTGGTGATGTTCTCGTCCTCCATCGCCGGCTCGTTGGGTGCCGGACGAGAGACCAGGTCTGACGGAGCCCCATCGTTTGTGAGGCGAATGTCGCCGATTGCGAAGTCGACCGTTCCCACAAACTCGAAGATGAGCAAGAGGGAATACCCCGGATCACCGATCGCGTCTCTCACCTTAGTGGCGAGAATGGTGCGCTGCTCCGCGCGAAGCGGTAGCACATGCAATTCGCCAATCCTGCCGATGCGGATATTGCGGCGAATCGTGAAAAGGCGCTTTACGTCATACTCGTTCCGCTCTGCCGAGATGCGTGCACGCTCGGCGATGAAGACTTGCTGGATGACTTGCGCCTCGCGGTTCTGTGGCGGGCCCGACGAGGCGGCCGCGCGGCGGGCATAGAATCGGAGCTGCCGAGGTGGACCCGCAAGCAACTGCAGCAGGTCAAGCATCGCTTCCATGCGCAGGTACGGCCCTTCGATCTCCCCATGCAGGGCGATCCCCAGGACGCTGGCGTGAGTGCGACCGTCACGCAGTCCACGCGGAGAAATCTCCGTGAGCCGAATCTCCAGGCTGGGACTGGGCGCCTTGGCGACCAGCTGCCACGAGTCGCTTATCTCACTGCGGCGATTGGAGAAGTGTCGCACAAGAGCGCCTCTCCAATGGTCGAACCGTCCATTCACGAGCGCGTTGCTCACAACTGACGGCGTCTCGCGATATTGAAACTCGGCCAGAATCTTTTGACCCGCCACACATGCAGCAACGTAGCCAAGGAGCACCGCTCGACATTGTCCGCTGCGGATCATCAGGACGATTCCATGCGGCCCCTCGGACAGCTTGGCTGACATCCTGATTCCTGCCGTTCGGAGCTGCCAGGATGGCCAGAGCGTCACGGACGCCCTCGCCCCGGGAATGACCGCACCCGAAGAATCAGTAAGGGCGATGTCCACTTCCGTACGGCTTTCGGCCTTTCCGATGATCATCAAGTCGACGAACTGCTCGGACTCCAATCCGGCGACTCGTTGGGAAAGAGTAACGGCCTGATCGGTGGCAGGCTTGTCGAAACTGATGCGTACGCTCTCCGTCTGGAACGGCTGATCGTCCGAGGGAACGGCGCGATTCAGCGTTACGCCTCGCGGCAATGAGACTTGCCAGTTTTCCGGCCGGTTCCCCGACCAGGAAAGAAACCTTGAGTTGCCCAGGAGGTTGGGATTTTCCGTCCTTTCGACAACCGGCGCCGTCTGAGTGTTGTCCTTGAGAGCTTCAACCTCGTCCTTGCCGGACGTGACCGGTGGCTCAACGATCAAGAGCTCGCCACCCTCGACGTGCGCATCCTCGGGCCCTGTCCGACGAAACCCGGACAATACCCTTGCCGCGAGCCCTTTGGCCGAGGAAAGCATTCGTCCGGCGGCAGCCGCTTCCTGAATGCGGCAGAACTCCATCTCGACCACGCCCCGTCCCGAGAACCGGAGCGAGAGATACCGTTGTCCTTCGAGCGGAGCCTCGCCCGCTTTGAGGGCTACTGAAAATTCATGCCACGCCGCGTTAAGCGGAATTGCGCCGACGAGTCGCCGGCTGACCTTTCGTTCGCTATCACTGCCGTGGAACAATGCCATGGAGTCAAGCTGCAGGACGGCTTTCTCTCCCGCAAGCCCCCTCAAGCGCACTCGGACCATCGATGTCCCGGCCTCGACAAGTCCATCTGGCAGCGGATGCCACAAACGCACCTGCTCCGGAGGATCTCGCAGCAGTATGCGAACACCGACCTCGGTCCGAGCGTCCAATGGTTCCAGGCCGATATCCATCGGCCGACCGCGATTGACGCTGGTCACAAACCAGTTGCGACAGAAGACAAAACCGTTCTTCGGGTTTGCGACACTCGCCGAGGCCCACTCCGAGAACTCTGGGTTGGGCCGCCGGTTGCCGCTGGTCGTGCCAGACATAGTTCTCCGCCCCAATGCTATCTAAGCAACAACGATGCCAATGTAGCCATTTCTCGATGCCAGAGCCATGTCAGGCGCCTCTTACAAGGTGCACTTAGCGCATTTCGACCAGTTCACGACCCGATTCGAATGCTTTGTGTACCGTCAAGAGATACTGACCGTATCGGCTCTTACTTGCCCTAATGGCAAGCTGATGAAACTGATCCAGCGTTATATAGCCCAGTCGCAGGGCAATTTCTTCCGGGCACGAGACCCGCAATCCCTGGCGCTGCTCCAAGATCTGAACGAACTGGCTCGCCTCTGTCAGCGATTCGTGGGTCCCGGTATCCAGCCAGGCAAAACCGCGGCCGAGTATCTCGACGAACAGTTGGGCCTGCTCCATGTACACGCGATTGATGTCAGTGATCTCGATTTCCCCGCGCGGAGATGGCTTCAGAGAGGCCGCGATATCCAATACGAGATTGTCATAAAAATACAGGCCGGTGACCGCAAAGTTGGACTTTGGCTTAACCGGCTTTTCCTCGATCGAAATCGCACGACCGCTCGCATCCAGTTCCACTACGCCATATTGGTCGGGGCGGGCCACCACATACGAGAACACCGTTGCGCCCTTCTCTCGCGCAACCGCATTCGCCAAGGCCTCTGAAAGCCCGTTGCCATAGAAAATATTGTCGCCCAGCACCAGGGCAACACGATCCGAACCGACGAAGTCCCGCCCGATTATAAACGCGTCGGCAAGACCGCGAGGCGTTTCCTGAGCTGCATACGAAAAGCGGAGTCCCCATTGACTGCCGTCACCCAGCAACTTCTGAAACAGGGGAACATCCGGTGGCGTACAGATGATCAGGATGTCGCGAATACCGGCGAACATGAGTGTCGTCAGCGGATAGTAGATCATGGGCTTGTCGAAGACAGGAAGCAGCTGCTTCGAAACCACGCTCGTGACCGGATACAACCGCGTCCCGGAACCGCCAGCCAAGATGATGCCCTTCATTACGCCTCCACCTCGCCGGCCTCACGTTCTTGCCAATAGCCCATAATAACCTCTATAAAAAGTACTACGTTAACTCCGGGGCAAGCGGGTATGCAAACGTTCGAAACTTCACTTCCGGGAGTGGTCGTTTTCGAACCCCGGCGGTATGGCGATCCGCGTGGTTTTTTCGTCGAGACGTTCCAGTCGGAACGTTACGCCGCCGCTGGTGTCGCCGGCCCTTTCGTTCAGGACAATCTTTCGCGCTCAAGCCACGGCGTCCTGCGTGGATTGCACCTTCAGTATCCCAACCCGCAAGGGAAGCTCGTCAGCGTCCTGCGCGGCACGGTCCTTGATGTTGCAGTCGACGTGCGCCGTGGAAGCCCGACTTTTGGGAAGTCCGTGACTGTCGAACTCAGCGAGGAGAACGGACGCCAGATGTTCGTGCCGCGAGGCTTTGCACACGGTTTCGTTGTTCTCTCGGAAACCGCGGATTTCTTCTACAAGTGCGACAATCACTACAGCCCCAAGGACGAAATAACGGTGCGCTGGTGCGATCCCGATCTCGGTATCGACTGGCGAGTGTCGGATCCGAAGATCTCAGCGAAGGATGCCGCAGCCCTGCCGCTCTCGCAGATCCAGCGGCTCCCGGCATATGAAGGCTAAACGTTGCGAATTCTCTTAACTGGTGTTTCGGGGCAGGTCGGATCGGCGCTTGTCCCCCGCCTCTCGGCGTTCGGCACGGTGATTCCAGCCGACCGAATGCTCATCGACATGACCAAGCTTGGCGGGATCGCCGCGCGTCTGGACGAACTGGCGCCCGACGTGATCGTCAATCCAGCGGCCTATACCGCCGTCGACAAGGCTGAGGACGACCGAGACACCGCCTTTCAGGTCAACGAAGCGGCGCCACGCGCCCTAGCGCGCTGGGCAGCGGCCACGCGCGTCCCCTTGATTCATTTTTCGACCGACTACGTTTTCGATGGCAGTGGAACGACTCCTTGGAAGGAAACTGATTCGCCGTCGCCGCTGTCGGTCTATGGAGCCAGCAAACTCGCCGGTGAACTGGCGATCCGCGACGCGGGAGGCCCCCATCTCATTGTCAGGACGTCCTGGGTCTATGCGCCAACCGGCACCAATTTCTTGCGCACCATCATGCGTCTGGCAAAGGAACGAGAGGAGCTGCGCATCGTAGCCGACCAGTTTGGCGCCCCGACTTCGGCAGCCATGATAGCAGGTGCGATAGCGCAGATGTTCGCCGATCCTCGCGGCATCGCGGAAGTAGTGGCCCGTGGCAGTGGTCTCGTTCACCTGGCGGCATCGGACAGCACGAGCTGGCACCGGTTTGCGGCCGCGATCATCGGGGAGCTGCAGGCCAGAGGTGCTGCGGTGAAGACGACCCGGGTCGTTCCGATCGCAACCAGCGAATATCCCGTCAGAGCTCAGCGGCCGCTCAATTCGCGCCTCGACCTAACCAAACTGTCGCAAACCTTCGGAATCTCGATGCCGCATTGGTCACATGGCCTCAAAGCCGCCATCGACGAGGTATATGCAAGCGAGCAGTAGACCGACGATTGACGGTTGCCTCGGCGCCCTACCCCAGCGGCGCACAAGCTGGTCAGGAAAGTGCCCAAAGTATCCTTCGCGCCGATTTGGTATCCCATCGATCAATACGTGACGTCGCGCCTGCGTGCCAAGTACGTGGTTGATCTGCTTGCCGGCGATCCCGTTTGGGACGTCGAGTTGAACCATGACCCGGCGGCCGACATTGCCGTCATCGTCCAGTTGTGCAGCGATAAGACGTTCGAAAGCATATCCAACAACCGCCGCCAGACCGTCGTCTATGACGTCTGCGATCGCTTCTTCGAAACCGACAACATCTTCAAGACCGACGAAGGCGCTATTCACGCGCGCCGCCGCTGCCTCGAGGTGATAGAGCGCGCCGACGCCCTGATCGCCCCCACGACGAAATTGCGAGCCGAACTGACAAGGCTCTTTCCCGGAAAGCCCTGCTTCTTCATTCCGGAATCCATCGACTACAAGGCATCCCCAACGGCGGCGACGGCAATTGGATCACGTCGGCTCGTCTGGTTCGGCCATGTGACACGTGGGAATTTCGAGAGCGCGCGCTGGATCATCGATCATTTGAGAACACATTGGGGCTATCGTCCCGTTCTCGTGACAACTCCCGATACCCTCTCCCATAGGTATCCAGACTACAGTTCCTTCTGCATCCCCTGGTCGATCGAGAACCTGCAACGCGAGCTATCCATGGCAGAACTGTGCGTCGTTTCACACGCGGTGGAGGAGCCTGCTAAGAGCCCCAACCGCTTTGTCGCCGCCATGATGCACGGGGTTCCCACGTTGGTAAGCAATTCGCCTTCCTGCTCGGAAATCCTGCGCGCAGCGGGGCATGGGCTCTTCTCCGTCGAGAGCCCACTTGCCCTCGATAGAGCGATGGAAAGGCTCTTGGACCCCGAAGAACGACACACCTACGTGCATGAAGTTCAGCTTGAGATGTGGCGGCGCCATTCTCCGGAGGTCGTGCGGCGGGCCTACCTGGACCTCTTCGAGAGAATCCTTCCGGGCAACGACAATTACTGATCGAGAAACCACCGCCAGGTCCGCGGCAGTCCGATGTCCAACGTAACGCCGGGCTGATAGGCGAAAGCCTTGGCCGCCTTGTCGATGGCGGTGTAGGTCCGAACGACCTCCCCGGTGCGCCAGGGCGCGTAGCGAACCTCAAACGCCCATTCCGGGCCGACCACGTCGCGCATGCTCTTCAACAGGGTCGCGATCGACGTGGGATTGCCGGAGCCCAAGTGGTAGACGCCCGACGCCGACGCCGCCAACGCCTGGAGAATGCCGTCGCAGAGATCGTCGACATAGACGAAGTCGCGAACCTGGCTGCCGTCGCCATAAACCGTGATCGGTTGCCGCGCCAATATCTGCCGGAAGAAATGGGCGACCGCGCTGCCCTTGAGACGAGAATAGGGTCCGTAAACGTTGGTGAAGCGCAACGACGTCGTTCGCAATCCGTAGGAGCTTGCAAAGGCGTGGGCATATCCCTCCATCGCGAGCTTGGATGCGCCGTAGGGCGACAGCGGCTGGGGAACCATCTCTTCGTGAATGGGCGCCGTCTCGGCCCCGAACAGGGCGCCGCCCGTCGACGCCAGAATGACATGAGGAACGCCGGCGTCGCGTGCCGCCATAAGTACATTCAGCGTCCCGCGGACATTGATCTCGAAGTCGCTCTCTGGATCCGCGATCGATTCCAGCACCCGCGTATGCCCTGCCAGGTGGATAATGGCATCGCAACCAGCCGCCATTCGAGCCATGGTCGCAAGATCCCTGACGTCACCGCGTTCGTAGGCAAACACGTTCGAAGGCAACTCAGTCGGTGAACCCATCGTCTCGTTGTCGAGAACCGTCAGACGACTGGAGAGCCCGAGCGCCGCGGCGCGCCGGATGAGATTCGAACCGACGAACCCGCAGCCGCCCGTGATGAGGATTTTTTGGGTCGTCACGGCGCTTTGCCGAAGAGATTCAGAGGAATGGATATGGCTCCGTTACTCCGCGACGAGTTTGTTTGTCTGAGCAAGCGCTTTCTGCGCTCGCTCGCGCGACCAGTACGAGACGCACGGAATCTTCGAGAAATCGCAGCGGTGCCGATAACGCTGCGCGACATTCTTCACTTCCTCGAGGAGGCCCACCTCCAGGGTCGTGGAGGCGACCCCCAAGGCTCTGAACTGGGGATTAGCGACCTGCAGGTCGTTCTCTTCAAGCTCCGTCCGGGGATTTACAACGTACGCGATCTCGCTCCCCGTCATGCTTTGCACGAGCTTCGCCAGATCCCTGATCCGATGCGTTTCCGTCATCTGATTGAGGATACGAACCTTGTCGCCAGGGTTCGGCGGCGACTCGATGGCCCGACGAATGCAGTTCACCGTATCGCGAATATGAATGAAGGCCCGCGTCTGCCCGCCCGTGCCGTTCACGGTCAAGGGAAAGCCAACGGCCGCCTGCATCAGAAACCTGTTCAGGACCGTACCGTAGTCGCCATCATAGTCGAAGCGATTGATCAGGCGTTCGTCGAGTTCGGTTTCGGGCGTCTGGGTACCCCAGACGATTCCCTGATGCAGATCGGTGATCCGGAGCCGGTCGTTCTTGGCGTAAAACTGGAACAGCAACGCATCCTGAGTCTTGGTCATGTGATAGATGCTGCCGGGATCGGCGGGATACAGAACCTCCCGATCGATGAAGCCGCCACCCTCCTGGGGAAGCCTCACGTTGAAGTAACCCTCGGGAATGACCGCTCCCATCGCGCCGTAGCCATAGACGCCCATGGTCCCGAGATGAACGCAGTGAATCGCCGGATCGACCTCAACAATGGCCGCCATGATACTGTTGGTGGCGTTGAGATTGTTGTTGACGGTGTATATGCGGTGCCGCGCCGACTTCATCGAATACGGCGCCGCCCTCTGCTCGGCGAAATGAACGCAGGCAACCGGCTTGTGAGTCGCCAGAATCTCCCTGACCCCGTCGAAGTCGGTGGCCGCATCCAGCTGACGCAAGGAGATTCCGCGTCCGGTCAGCTCATGCCAAGCCTCCAAGCGCTCCGCCATGCTCCGGATGGGCGTCAGGGACTCCGCTCCGAGTTCTGCCTCGATGCGACGGCGGGAGAAGTTGTCGACGATGACGACTTCATAGCCTGCACGACTGAGATGCAGGCTCGTCGGCCAGCCGCAGAAACCATCGCCGCCGAAAACGATCACGACGCCTTTTGTCATAGCCTCCCATACCTTCGAGACCGGATGATGTCCGGCCATCGTTTGCTTACAGCGGCCTAGGATGTGAGGCAATGGGAAGGCCAGTGCCGATCCGCGCCCAGTGTTTGCGAGTTGCGCCTAGATAAACAACCCTGCGTTGAAGGTATCTGGTCCCGCCAATCGTGCTCCTAGTTGTTCGTACTCCGGGTCAGGTCGTAGTAGGCGCCGGTGATCGAACGGACGACCTGCATGATCTTCAGGAATTGAACGGAATCGGCGTTCGTAACGAGGACGACATCCTTGTCGCGAAGCTGAATCTGCTGGGCAAAGAAATATCCGTCGGCCTGCGTGAGGTCGATACGATAGATGACAGGGGCGTCCATGCCGCCTTCCAGGGCGGCCATACGCGCGTTTACGTAGGTCAGATCGACAGCCTGCCTGTCGGCCGCCAACAAGCTGCGCGCGAATCTCGCAGGCTCGTAGCGAAATAAATAGACGCCACCAAGATTGGCTTGCACGTCAATGCCGCCGCCAGCCCGGGCGATGGCTTCGGCCAGTGTCACCTGCTCCGTTTCAAACGGGTATTGCGCAACCTTTTGCGTCGCCCCCATGACGAGGAAGGTCTTGGGATTTCGCACCAACACGATGTTGTCGTTGGGCTGGGCGACGACGTTGTCCGCCGGATTGGACATAACTTGTTGCAGGGGAAGCGATACTACCTGCTGACCGCGCATGAGCCGGACGTCCATCTGAACCGCCGGGTACTTTGGTCCGCCTCCCCAGGCGACGACATCCAACAGCCTCTCGCCACGCAGCGTGAGCTGCATCAGGCCTGCCTTGTTCACCTCACCCCCGACCGACACCGTGTTGGCCATGTTACTAACCAGCGAGACGACCACTTGCGGCCGGACGGTCTGGGATGCGAGGCCTTCCTGGATCAGTGCGGCAGCCTGCGAAGGCGTGCGGCCCGCGACGTGCAACCGGCCGACATACGGCACAGTAACCCGCCCGTCCGACTCGACGATCTGCAATGGCAAGGTCGAGGACTGCGGCGCCGGCAGGCCCGGAGTCCCCGTCATCAACGGCGGCACCGTGCCCTGGAACAGCGTGGAGCCGGCGGTCTCATAAATAGTGATACCGATCGTGTCGCCCGGCTTCAGCGCCACGCTCGGCGTGTACTTGGCCAATCGAAAGGCCTGTGGGAAACTTGCAGGCTGATACTGCGCGAGAGCCCTGGTGACCAGAGAGGTCACCTTGACGACGAAGACCTCCCAATTTTCATCCTGTGTACGAACGAGCTGCGCCGACGTGGGTGCCGATGCCGGCACGCCCGTGCAACTCGCCGTCGCAACGGCTAGAACGCTGGCGAAAAAAATCCTCCGAGCCAGTGACACCTTTTCTTTGAATCTGGCGACAGCACCGCTTGCCATCCAACCAGCATTGCCCAATTGGCTTCTCTGACCGACACCCGTGTCGACAAACTGGTCCGGCAAAAAATCCAAGAGAGTCATGGGGGTAGGCACTTTCTCGACAGCGACGGATTGAAAGCGACAAATCGACGACAGATTTCTGCGACGAACCGAGCGAGATTTCTCCGGGCTCAAGGGGTATCCGCGAAGCAGGTCATGGTCAATCCGTCAGCGGTGGGCAAACGGCGGGGATCTGCCATCGCCGGATTGCAGCAGACGATTCCACATCCGATAATGCGCACTTGATATCCACACTCAGCAAGCTGCTCGGCATGAAGAGCCTCCTGCGGCTCCCTGCTTCCGGGACGCGGCCCCGCATCGTCGGGAGCATCGATGGCGTTCACCGCGGCCACACGCGCGGCTGGGCGTTCGACCTTGCCGAGCCGACGTCTCGACTCTCCATACGAATGGTCGACGCCTCCGGTGGGGTGATCGCCCACGTTCTGGCTGACCGCTATCGTGCCGACGTGCAAAAAGCGGGCTACGGCGACGGGCACTATGGCTTCGCCGTTCCGATCTCCGATCTTGCCGTCGTCGAGACGGCGCGGTTCTTGTGCGGAAGGCTGGGCGCAGAGCTTCCGAAGCCTGGGTCGAATACCGGACATATCGCAAGCAGGACCTTCGTTCGTGGAGGCTATGTTCTGTGCCTGGACCAGCGCCCGACGGGGCCTGCGCTCACGGGTTGGGCGATAGACCGGCATCATCCGCAAGAGCGGCGGATCATCCGTCTGCGCGCCGGCCAGCAGACGCTCGCCGAGCAACGGGCGACCCTCTATCGGCGCGACAGCGTCGAAGGAAGCAGCGACGGCTTCCATGGATTCTCTCTGCCCCTTCCGGCGAACACGGGTGTCCTGTTCGTCGTTGATCTGGCCAGCGGCCTCGAATTCGGGATTTCCTGACCGTGCCTCTGGATATCGTCCTGGTCGACACGTCGCCGTCAGAGGGATGGCATGGGCCCACCGGCGTCTTTCAAGAGGCAGTACGGGCTCTGACGAGCCAGGGGCATGAGGTTCGAATGATCGACCCCCGCGCCCTCGCCAACCTCGCGAATGACCCGCCCCTTCTGACAGGTCTCAATCGTGCGGTGGCGGTCAGCCCCATGACCGACAGCCATCGCCTCGCCCACGAGCTGGCGCAAAAGCCCCCCGACCTGATCATCGCACCACTGCGCGGGGGTATCGCCCAGGCAACCCTGATGGCCAGGGCGTGCGGCGAGGCATTCGCCGGGACCCATGTCGCCCTGTGGGGCAATGAGCCGACCCGTGACCGTTTCCTGGCGAGCGACTCTGCGATCTTCGACCTCGGATCTCTGATTGCGGACGCGATGGAGCGGCAATGCCTCGCTCACGCGGACGCACTCATCCTGCCCGATCAGGCGGCCGAGGCACCTGTACTGCCAGGCAGCGATCGCCTCCCTCCTCTCGTCACCTTTTCGCGCATAGCGGGTATTGCGGCAGCAACCCGCATAGACACACAAATTCGTGAGATCGTGTTCATGGGCGCGCTGCAGCGTGCTGCCGGAGCCGGCGAATTCGTCGAGGCGATCGAACGACTGGCTCGCGAGGGAATCCTGGGCGACCGATCCGTAACCTTTCTCGGGCCGGCGGCCGATTCACTGCATGGCCTCAGCAAAGAATGGCTGGGACAGAAAGCCGCAACATGGCCATTTCGCTTCAAGGTGATCGATGAGTCGGACCGATTGAGCGCGCTCCGCTACGCTGAGGAGCCGGGGAGACTCGTCGTTTCGGTCTCTTCAGACAGTGACGATCTCCACTCTCTCCGTGCCTGCGCCTCAAATCACCTCGCATTTCTCGCACGGCCGATGGATGATCCCGATCTGGCATCCCGGCTTGTCGAGTCGATCGCCCTGGCGGTTGGAAATGGTGGCGCGACCGCCGATGAGCGCCGTGAAGTCGACTGGGCGAAGTTGCTCGCGGACCTTATGCGCCTGGATGTTCGCTCGCCGACTTCAGGAACGGAGACCGTCACGGTCTGCGTCCTTCACCATAATCGGCTGGGCTTTCTGCGCCAGGCTCTGGCCTCCATTCCCCCGACGGTGGGCGCCCACGAAGTCGAAGTCATCGTCATCGACAATGCGAGCCCGATCCCCGACGTCGCGGGTGCGATCCGCGAAGCCGCCGGCGATCGCCCCGCCCTGCGCATCCTCACCCTGTCCGAGCCGCTCCCTCAGACGTCCGCCTACAATCGGGGCCTCGCAGAGGCGCGTTCCGAGATCGTCGTATTCCTCGACGACGATAACCTGTTCCTCGGGGGCGGCCTCGAACGGCTTGTGCGCGCCGCCTCCGCCGGGTCACACGACATCGTCGTCTCGTCTCTGGACGTGTTCGACGACACGGACGGAGATCCGCGATCGGTTCCCAGCGCGGGACGACTGCTCTTCCTGGGTACGGCCCATTCGGCTGGGCTGTTCTTCAATGCGTTCGGCGACACCGCAATGGCGGTCCGGCGCGAGCCTTTCACCGCTCTCGGAGGGTTCCACGACCTCGGCTACGACTATCCGAGCCTGGATTGGGTGACCCTTGCCAAGGCGCAAGGCGCGGGCCTCCGCATCGGCGCCTTGCAATGGCCGGCTGTCCGGTACCGCCGCAACACGGTTCGCGCCGATGGTCAGGCCATCAAACTCGACGAAGCGGGAGCCCGCGCGCTCGTTTTCAAGGCCTGTGGCGACTCCATCGATGCCCGGCTCGTTGCCCGATACGCACAAAAACTTCTGCTGCTCGACCTCTGAGCGCGCCTGTCGGTTATTTCGCCGAGACGAGCTTGTCGCCCACCAGGTGCAGGCGACCGCGATTCAGCAGGACTCCCGAATCGGCAACCACGACTTCGATGCGATGCGGCGTCCCATCCCGTAGCTGACGCGGGATCGAGATCGCAAACCCATAGGCGCCGGTTCCGATCTGCAGTGAGCGCAGATCGTCTCGAACGTAATTCGCGGTCGTACGACCGAGGAACTTCCCATCCACGAACGCCGCGATGTCGACGGAATTTTCGGGATGAGCGGGCTGCCAGGCCCAGCCGCGGATCGTCGAATCGACCAGGTCGCAGTGGCCGTCATAGCCGCTGGCATCGAGCGCTCGCGGATCCGCGGCGACCGATAGCTCTCCGATCGTCAAATCCGTTCCCTTGACCCGAAGCACGACGTCGGTGGACCGCCAGTCCCCTCGGAAGCCATACGGCCCTCGCCAGATGGGCAGGGCGAAGCCGTGTCCGCGCATGCCTATCCGCGCCGGCAAGATCGCCGTCGATCCGATGTTCGCGGGCACCACCCGGCTGCGGCCGTCGCCGAAATCGCCTTCGACTTCGACCATCCTGTCGGGTCTGTCCTCGTCTCTCACCCAGCCGTACACCACACCGCGGTGAACGCCGAACAGACGACCGACGTACCGCCTCCCGTCCGCGTCGGAGTGCCAATGTATGGCCAGGTTGCGGACGGCACGCTGCGAATTCGCTCCCTGCTGATCCTTGACCGGCTGGTCGTTCACCAGGTGAACGAGTCCCCCGCCATGGGCAGCGGCGCGCACGGTGATACGCTGTGCCCGCTTCTCCGCTTTCGCCTGGTTCCGCCGATCGCGCCCGGCAAACTTCGGCGTGAGCCCCGACAGAAGCTGCTGCATGAGGTTGCGCGCGGCGCCGCCCTTGCTGGCTTGCACGGCCAGGGCCGTCGAGCCGCCGAGCCGGCCGCGACGCCCGAGGTTCTTCTGCAACCCCTTGGCCATGATCAGCATTTCGCGGAGCGCGAGAGGTGCCGCGGCGAGCTGCGGCCGCGCCGCCCGGAACTCCGACACGGAGCGATCGTAGCCTCTCTCGCGCAACCGCTCCGCGCTCCAGCCATCGACCGTGCCCAGTTCCCGGAGGACGGACTGGCAGCGCAGCCCCGCCAGTTGCGCCTTGGAGACGAATTCGTGATCGTGTCCGAGGACGCGATAGTCCCTGGTGAAACCACCCAGCCGGAGGAAGGCCTCCCGCCGCACGAACAGCGGAAGCGGCGTCACGTCCGTATGAAAGAAGGCCTGCGCGAAATCGCCGAGAAGAGCGACGTTGAGATAGGGACGGCTGGCCTCGCTCTCTCCATAGACGACCCTGAAGAAATAGGTCAGCAGATCGACCCTGCAGCGTGCCGCGACATCGGCCAGAGTGGACAGGGCGGCGGCGTTCAAGGTCGCGCCGGACCACAGGAAGAACACGAACTCGCCGGTGGCGTCGTCGGCCAGCGCATTGAATGCGAGGCCTGCATCGAAGTCGAAGGTCGGGACGATGGTGGCGGAGAGGCCGAGTTCCCCGACCTTCGCGCGCGCCCGTTCGACGGCTTCGGTGTCCTGCGTGTCGATGGCGATCCGGATTTCCAACTGCGGATGATTTTGCGCCTTCAGCGAGGCCAGGGTCGCCGTGAGCTGCTCGTCGCTTTCGGGGTGGTAGATGCAAACCGAGATCTTCGTCGGCGGTGCGGCGGCATGGGAATCGACGGGCAGCAGCTCCGCCAGCAGGCCACGCCCGAGATCCTGGTGGAAGCGTCGCCACTGGTCGAGGTTCTCCTCGTTGTCGAAACTGGGCGCCGCCACATAGCCGCCGCGCTCCAGCGCCAGCGCGATCCTGTCCGCCAGCGGGACGGGATGGGCGGGACAGAGGACGTGCCGATGGTCGGCCGCATCCACCAGCTCGGGCGTCCCACCGGAATCCGAGGCGATGAACGGCACCTTGCAGATCACGGCCTCGTAGACCGCGAGCGAGGAGTTCTCGATCAGGGACGGCATGATGGCCAGCCGGTTGCCACCCAGCAGATACTCGACCCCTTCGTACTGCTGGAAGTCGGAGAGGATCTCGACCGTGGTCGGCCAGGTGGCGGTTTCGGCCCTGATGTAGCCCACCACGTCTTCGCCCGTACGCTCGAGCACCGGCTCGCCGGGCTTGCCCATGAACGAGATCTTCGCGGGCAGCTTCGTGCCCTGGCGGATCAGGCGCTTGATCGCCTGGATGAAGATCAGAAGTCCCTTGCGCGCCTCGAGACGGCCGAAGAACACGATCTCGTCGATCGGGTGGCGGCTGCCCTGCTCCCAGGTCCGGCTCCGGGCGAGGCTGGCGAGATGCTCGAAGGTCGCCACGTTCGGCTGCACGAAAATCCTGTCGCGCGGCATGTCGTAGCCCTGGCTGTGCATCCAGCGCAGCAGGTGGAGGCTGCCGCCGATCACCATGTCCGCGAGTTCGACGCTGCGGCGTTCGGCGTGCACCTTCGCCAGGTCGTCGAGCCGCTGGAACGGCTGAAGCCCGTAGAGCCTGTTCCACAGCCAGGGCGACGAGGTCTTGACGATGAAGAGCGTGTCGCGGAACGCCAGTCCCTGGCGCTTGGCCAGAAGACTGAAATAGCCGGCCGCCCGCCACTCCGAGACGTGCACGACATCCACGGGATGCTCCGTGAGGTATCGGAACATGTTGTAGGAAGCATGGGCCCAGCGATCGCCGCCGACCGGATAGCGGTCGAGGCGCGCGTAGTTCGGCACCGGCATGAAGCGGATCTTTTTGACCGCGTAGTAGTCGGCCCAGTGTTCGATCGTCTCGTTCTCCACCTCGTGTCCCTTGAGGTAGAGGATCGTGACCTCGTGGCCGAGGTTGGCCAGAAGCTCGGCAAGCGCGGCATAGGTCGTGCCGATGCCGCCATTCCGGACCGGACCCACAATATCTTCGGTGGCAATGCAAATGCGAAGACGCCGCGTTTCGCCTTCGAAGGTGAGAAGCGAATCCAGCCCCGGATAGGTGACGGTCCAGGCATCGGGCGATCGCCGCACCAGATCGTCGATTCTGCCAAGGGCTGTGGAATGACAGAGAATTTCCTCGACGGCGGCACTGGCTAGTTTCTTACCTTCGATATCCTTGCCGGCCATCCCATCCCCTTGCAGACTCCACAGAAGAGCCGCTTTTATCATACTGCCAATTGCGGCGACTCTGCAGCGGCCGGGTATAATGTCTTCATCGAATGCAAGTAATCCTCATGCTGAGCGTCCGATCTCGCGCAGCGGTTCCTTGACCGCGCATCGCATCGACCGGCGGCGTCTTCTCACATCGGGCATCATGGCCGCGGGTTGCACCACCCTGCAGTTGCCGGCATACGCGCAAACCGTCAACGAGTTGCCCGTCCGCGTTTCGAAGGAGCGGCTCGACGCCCTCGCCGCGAAGTTTTATCCCCTGTTCAATCAGGGCACCGTCCTCGGGCCCTTCGCCGCCGGCAGGCATGGCGCGCGCAATGACGTGGAGTTGAGACGCATTACGGCCTCCACGCGCGTGCCGGAAACCGGCGAGCGGGTCGAGGTGAGCGGGCTTCTTGCCTTTCCCGTCGGCAGCCAGGGGGCGTTGCCCGTCGTTTCCTGGCAGCACGGTACGATCCTGTCCTTCGACCAGGTTCCGTCGAACCTGATCCGGCTCGGGTCCGAGAGCTACGAACTGAGCGACAATGCCGATTCGCTCGAGACCCTGTTCAACGTCCAGCGCTTCGCCGGCAACGGCTACGCCGTCATCGCCGCCGACTATCTCGGCAAGGGCCCGCTTCGCGAGGGCCGCGGCGAAGCCTATGCGGTCAAGGACGTCACGGTTCAATGCTGCCTCGACATGCTGCAGGCCGGCGTGAGCGAGATGGAGAAATCGGGCCTGCGCCCCTCCTCCCTGTTCCTCAATGGCTGGTCGCAGGGCGCCCTGAACACCCAATGGTTCAAACAGGATCTGCAGCGGCGTGGCGTCAAGGTGGCGGCAACGGCGGTCCAGAGCCCGTTCAACGATCTGCCGGACTCGTTCCACTACTGGGCCGATCCGAAATTCTACCTGCCCTCGACCGACACGACCTATCCGCTGCCGCCGGCCTGGATCGTCCCCTGCCTGATCATTCTTCTCGGCAGCTACCGGCGCTATTACGGGCTGGGCGACCTCTTCGAGACCGCGATCAAGCCGCAATACCGCGCCTTCGCCGAAAAATACTGGTCCGACTACAAGCTCGACGCGGAGGTCGCGAAGACCATCCCGCCGGCCGCCGACTTCCTCACCGACGGTCTGTTCGACCGCTTCACCCACGCGACCAACAGCAAGCTCCTGCGCCGCCTGGCGGCTAACAGCACGACCTTCTGGGACTACGATACGCCGATCCGCTTCTACTATGGCCTCGCCGACGAAGCCCTCAACCCGCGCCTCGTGGAGATGGCGCTGGCGGCGGGAGGACGCGACATGGCGGGCGTCGCGGTCGACCGCGCCAGCCACCGCGCCACCTTCCTGGCCAGCCTCTACGGCGACGCCCCCAACCTGGCCGGCAAATCCACCGTCCTCGACTGGTTCAATTCGCTGCGCTGAGGCCCCCTTCGCCCGTGCGTGGCGCTTCCCCCGCTGCGCGGGGGCAGAGAAGAAATCGCCTTCTCCCCCGTCTCGGGGGAGGTGGCCCCGGCGCTGTTTACTCCGCCTTTGGCCGGAGGGGGCGGACGCTACGACCCCGGATGCAGGCCCGGGGCTTCCTTGCCGGTCGAGGACACGTATTCCGTGTAGCCGCCGCCATACTGGTGGACGCCCTCGGGCGTCACTTCCAGCACGCGGTTGGAGAGCGCGGCCAGGAAGTGACGATCATGCGACACAAACAGCATCGTGCCCTCGAAGTCCGCCAGCGCCGCCACCAGCATCTCCTTGGTCGCCATGTCGAGATGGTTGGTCGGCTCGTCGAGCACCAGGAAGTTGGGCGGGTCGAACAGCATCTTGGCCATGACCAGCCGGGCCTTCTCGCCGCCCGACAGGACGCGGCACGGCTTCTCGACATCGTCGCCGGAGAAGCCGAAGCAGCCGGCCAGCGACTTCAGCGCGCCGGTGCCGGCCTGCGGGAACGAGCCGTCGAGCGATTCGAACACCGTCTCGTCGCCGTCCAGCAGGTCCATCGAGTGCTGGGCGAAGTAGCCCATCTTGACGCTGGCGCCGACGGTCACGCTGCCCTCGTCCGGCTCGGCGGCCCCCGCCACCAGCTTCAGCAGGGTCGACTTGCCGGCTCCATTGGCGCCCAGCACGCACCAGCGCTCCTGGCGGCGCAGCCTGAGGTCGAGCCCCTGGTAGATCGGCTGCGTGCCGTAGCCCTTGTGGACGCCGCGGAAGCTCACCACGTCCTCGCCCGAGCGCGGCGGCGCGCGGAACTCGAACCGCACCGACTGGCGGCGCCGCGGCGGCTCGACCTTCTCGATCTTGTCGAGCTTCTTCACCCGGCTCTGCACCTGGGCGGCATGGGAGGCGCGCGCCTTGAAGCGCTCGATGAACTTCATCTCCTTGGCCAGCATCGCCTGCTGGCGCTCGAACTGCGCCTGGCGCTGCTTCTCGGAGAGCGCCCGCTGCACCTCGTAGAAATCGAAGTTGCCGGAATAGGTGATCAGCGAGCCGCCATCGATCTCGATAATCTTGCCGACGATGCGGTTCATGAACTCGCGATCGTGCGACGTCATCAGCAGCGCGCCGTCATAGTCCTTGAGGAAGGCCTCCAGCCAGATCAGGCTTTCGAGATCGAGATGGTTGGAAGGCTCGTCGAGCAGCATGCCGTCGGGCCGCATCAGCAGGATGCGGGCCAGCGCCACGCGCATCTTCCAGCCGCCGGACAACAGCCCGACATCGCCGTCCATCCGCTCCTGGCTGAACGACAGCCCCGCCAGCACCTCGCGCGCGCGCGCATCGAGCGCATAGCCGTCCAGCTCCTCGAAGCGCCCCTGCACCTCGCCGTAGCGCTCGACCAGCGCGTCCATGTTGTCGGCCTGCTCGGGATCGGCCATCGCCGCCTCGAGCTGGGCGATCTCGACCGCCAGCGCGCTCACCGGCCCGACCCCGTCCATCACCGCGGCGACGGCGCTCATGCCCGACATTTCACCGACGTCCTGGCTGAAATAGCCGATGGTCATGCCGGCATCGATCGTCACCTGACCGTCATCGGGCTGTTCCTGCCCCGAGATCATGCGGAACAGCGTCGTCTTGCCGGCGCCGTTGGGCCCCACCAGCCCCGCCTTCTCCCCCTTCTGGAGGCCCATCGACGCGTCGATGAACAGGATCTGGTGGCCGTTCTGCTTGCTGATGTTGTCGAGGCGAATCATGGGGGCGTTGCTGGCGGGAAAGCGGCGCCAACGCAAGCCACAGCCGGGTTACGGTCTTGCGGCCGATTGTCCCCCGCTTCCCGGCCGGTCGGCCTGTGAACCGCCTTCACAAATCCTGGGACGTCCCGCCGGCTACCGAGCGCCCATGCCGTGACTATGTATCTGGCCACCGGCGCGATGTGCGCCCTCCCCCGACGAAATGGAACCCGACATGAAACTGAAAGACATCCTTCCGAGCCGCCTGGGCTTCGGCGCCGCGCCGCTCGGCAACATGTTCCGCGCCATCCCCGAAGACGAGGCGCAGGCCACCGTCGAGGCCGCCTGGGCCGACGGGATCCGCTATTTCGACACGGCACCCTTCTACGGCGCGGGCCTGGCCGAAATCCGCATGGGGGCGGCGCTGCGCGGCAAGCCGCGCGACCAGTATGTGATCAGCACGAAGGTCGGCCGCCTCATCCTCGACGAGGTCGAGGACGTCTCGGCGCGAGACCTCGGCGAAAAGGGTGAAGTCTTCAAGCACGGGCGTCCCAACAAAATCGTGAACGACTATTCCGAGGACGCCACCTATCGCTCGATCGAGGACAGCCTGAAGCGGCTGGGCACCGATCACGTCGACATCGTCTTCGTGCATGACGTCGCGCAGGATTTCTACGGCGACCAATGGCTGGGCGTCTTCGAGAGTGCGCGCAAGGGGGCCTTCCGGGCCCTGGACCGCATGCGCAACGAAGGTGTCATCAAGGCCTGGGGCCTGGGCGTGAACCGGGTCGAGCCGATCGAGATCCTCCTTGCGCTCGACGAGCCGAAACCCGACGCCTTCCTGCTCGCCGGCCGCTACACGCTGCTCGATCACAGCCACGCGCTGCAGCGCGCCCTGCCCATGGTGGCCGATCGCGGCCTCGGCATCGTGGTCGGCGGGCCCTACAGTTCCGGCGCGCTCGTCGGCGGGCCGAACTTCGAATATGCGCCGGCGACGCTTGCGACCCTCGCGAAGGTCGCGGCCATCAAGGCCATCGCCGATCGCCACGGCATCTCCATGAAGGCCGCCGGCCTGCAATTCTCGCTGGCCCATCCGACGGTCGCGGCCGCCATCCCCGGCGCCAGCCGGCCCGGCCGCATCGCCGAGGACAGCGCGGCGCTCCAGGAGAAGATCCCCGCTTCCTTCTGGCGCGAACTGCGGGAGGCGCGGCTGGTCGATCCGGCGGCGCCGCTGCCGATCGGCGGCTGACGGTCACCGGCTGACGGTCACCGGCTGACGATCACCGGCTGACGATCACCGGCTGACGGTCGGCGCGCGCGCGGGTCGCCGCCAGGAACTGCGCCATCCGGGGGACGGTAAAATCCAGAAACACCGTCACCCGGGCTGGCAGGAGCCGGCCGCCGCGGTACACCGCATGGATCTCATCCCAAGATTCGAGACCATGGTCGGCCAGCACCTCGACCAGCTCGCCCCGGTCGATCGCCTCGCGCAGATGGTATTCGGCGACGCGCGCGATGCCGACGCCGGCGATCGCCATCCGGCGCAAGGTCTCGGCATTGTTGGCCAGCAGCGAGCCGCTCAGCATGCGCTCGACGATGCGGCCGCCCTCGCGCATCGGCCAGACCGGCTGGGAGCGGCGGAAGTTGAACCCCAGGCAATTGTGCGCCGCGAGGTCCTCCGGTGTGCGCGGCGTTCCCCGCCGCTGCAGATAGGCCGGCGACGCCACGATGCAGCGCCGCGTCTCGCCGATCCTGCGCGCCTGCAGGCTCGAATCCGGCAGCGAGCCGACGCGGATCGCGACATCGGTGCGATCGAGATAGAGGTCGACCATCTCGTCGGACAGGGACAGGTCGACGACCACATCGGGATAGGCCTCCAGAAAGGCTGCGAGGATCGGCTCCAGCGCCGCCGACCCGAAGGTCACGGAGGAGCTGACGCGGACCAGTCCTTCCGGCTTGGCGTTCCCCTGCGCCAGCTGCTGCTCGGTCTCGTCGATCTGGGCGACCAGCGACCGGCTGCGCTCGTAGTAGAACTGCCCCTCGCTGGTCAGCACGAGCCGCCGCGTCGAGCGCTCGATCAGGCGCACACCGATGCGGGCTTCGAGCCGCGCGATCAGCTTCGAGACCGTCGACGGCGTCATCATCAGCAGCCGCGCCGCCTCCGAGAAGCTGCCCGCCTCCACGACCCGGACAAACACCATCATCTCGCCCGCGCGATTGTCCATGACGCCCCTGTTCGTTCGCTTCGACTGTGGCCGAACCGGTTCCGGCGCCGCAAGCCCGGATCACCGCGCGACTAGCGGCCGGCGTCGGAAAGGGGCCCGGCCGGCGCCCTCCCCTTGCGCCGCAGGTCGCCCTTGCAGCGGTCGGAGCAGGTTTTCACCTGGTCCCAGTCGCGCGCCCACTTCTTGCGCCAGGCGAAGGGCCGGCCGCAGGCGGCGCAGATCTTCTGCGGCAAGGTCGACTTCGTGTAGCGCTTGGCGGTCACAGGCTGGCCAGGAAGCTGGCGGTGCTGTCGGCGATGCGTTGCCGCTCGTCGGCCGGGAACTTGTCGTAGGTCCGAACCATCTGCGCCATGCGCGGATTGCTGCCGATCTTCACGCGATGGCGCGAGATGAAATCCCAGTAGAGCGCGTTGAAGGGACAGGCCTGCGGCCCGGCCCGCTGCTTCACGTCGTAGCGGCAGCCGCCGCAATAGTCGGACATGCGGTTGATGTAGGCGCCGCTCGCCGCATAGGGCTTGGAGGCCAGCAGGCCGCCATCGGCGAACTGGCTCATGCCCACCGTGTTCGGCAGCTCGACCCACTCGTAGGCGTCGGCATAGACCGCCAGATACCATTCGTGCAGTTCGTGCGGATCGATCCCGGCCAGCAGCGCGAAGTTGCCGGTGACCATCAGCCGCTGGATGTGATGGGCATAGGCGTGCTCGCGCGTCTGGGTCACCGCCGCGCGGACGCATGCCATCGAGGTCTCGCCCGTCCAGTAGAAGCCGGGCAGCGTGCGCGTGTGGCCGAAGAAGTTGCTGCGCGCGTAGCCCGGCATCTTCAGCCAGTAGATCCCGCGCACATATTCGCGCCAGCCGATGATCTGCCGGATGAACCCTTCCGCCGCGTTCAGCGGCACCCGCCCCGCGCGCCACTCGATCTCGACCCGGCGGCAGACGCGCAGCGGGTCGAGCAGGCCGCAGTTGAGATACTGCGCGATGACGGCGTGATAGAGGAACGGCTCGCCCGCCAGCATCGCATCCTGATGGTCGCCGAACTTCGGCAGCGCGCGCTCCACGAAGGCATCGAACGCCGCCTCGGCATCGCCGCGGGTGACGGCAAACCCGAACGGCGCGAGATCGCCGAAATGATCGCCGAACCGCGCCTCGACCAGCGCCAGCACCTCCTGCGTCACGCCATCGGGCGCGAACGAAAGCGGCCGCGGCAGGAACAGATCCGCCTTCGCGGGCTTGCGGTTCTCCGCGTCGAAGTTCCAGCGGCCGCCGGCGGGCGCGTCGCCGTCCATCAGCAGCCCGGTGCGCCGGCGCATCTCGCGATAGAAATACTCCATCCGCAGCGCCTTGCGCCCCGTCGCCCAGCCCGCGAACCAGGCGGTCGGGCACAGGAAGCGCTCGTCCGGCAGGACATCCACGGGCAGCGCGAACCGCTCGGACCAGGAGGCCTGCATCTGCCGGACCCGCCACTCCCCCGCCTCGGTGACGACCACCCGCTCAGGTCCATGGCGGGCGATCGCCTCGCCCAGCTGCGCGGTGAAGGAGCCGCGATTGTCGGGCGCGTCCAGCTTCACGTATTCGACCGTCCAGCCCAGCCCGCGCAGTTCCTCGGCGAAGTGGCGCATGGCCGAGAACAGGAAGGCGATCTTCTTCTTGTGATGGCGCACATAGCGCGCCTCGTCCCCCAGCTCCGCCATGAGCACGAGATCCCGCCCCGGATCGCCGGCGGCGAGGCTGGTGATCTCGGGCGAGAGCTGGTCGCCCAGGACGAGGATGAGGTTGCGGATGGGGGGCATGCGGGCGCTGCTGACAGATACGGCCGAAGGCCCTGCCCGGTTCACTGATCGGTCGCCGTGAGGACTCAAAGCGTCGTCAGCCCTGCCTTGACCACGGCTTCGGCATCTCCCACCTAACAGGTCATCCCGGCGGCCCGCCGAGCCCCTTGGCAAAAGAGGAAATCCCGAAATGGCAGTGACGGGCTCCCTGGGCGGCTCTCCCCGGTCGCTTCGGCGTCCTCGGTCGCTTCAGCATGAGGGGCGGCCATGAGCGTCGGTCTCGTGGCGCTGCTCGACGACATCGCGGCCCTGGCGAAGCTCGCCGCCGCCTCGATCGACGACATCGCCGGACAGGCGGCAAAGGCCGGCGTCAAGGCGGCCGGCGTGGTCATCGACGACACGGCCGTCACCCCACGCTACGTCACCGAGTTCAGCCCGGCACGCGAACTGCCGATCATCGGCCGGATCGCGCTCGGCTCGCTCCGCAACAAGCTCCTGATCCTCCTGCCCGCGGCCCTGGCACTGGGCGTCCTGCTGCCCGGGGCGATCACGCCGCTTCTGATGATCGGCGGGGCGTACCTCTGCTACGAAGGCGCGGAGAAGCTCTACGAAGTCGTTTTCCCGCACGAGGCGCAGGCGCACGAGGCGACGATCGAGCCGGTCGCCCTCGATGCGCGGACCGTCGAGGATCAGAAGATCGCGAGCGCCATCAAGACCGACTTCATCCTCTCGGCCGAGATCATGGCGATCACGCTGGCCGCCCTGCCCGCGGACGGCTGGCTGAAACAGGCGATCATCCTCGCCGTCGTGGCCGTCGGCATCACCGCGGCCGTCTACGGCGCCGTGGCCCTGATCGTCAAAGCGGACGATTTCGGCCTGGCGCTGGCCCGGTTGTCGCCGGCATCGGCGCTTGCCGCGCCGTTACGCGTCGCGGGCCGCGCGATCGTGCGGGCCATGCCGCATCTCCTGAAGGCGCTCGCGGCGATCGGCACGGCGGCGATGATCTGGGTCGGCGGCGGCATCATCCTGCACGGGCTCGACGCCTATGGCCTTGGCGGACCGACGCATATGCTGCACGACGCCGGCGCCGCCGTCGCGCGCGCCGTTCCCGTGGCCAAGCCGGTCGTCGCCTGGGCGGTAGAAGCCGCGGGCTTCGGCGTGGCCGGACTCGTCATCGGGCTGCTGGCGATCCCCTTGACCAGCCGCGTCCTGTCGCCGCTCTGGCGCCGGGTCAAACCGCTGGGCCGCCGGATCCTGTCGAGAGGCCGGGCCTGACGGCGGCAAGCGATTCCCGCCGAAAGCAAGATCCTTCCTAAGTGCTCAGGAAGATGCGCATTTCCCGTACAAATAGCTGCTTGGCTGTGTCCCCAGATGGGTTCGTCACTGTGGCAGGATATAATCCGGCCACAGCGACATGTCTGGCAGTATGGAAACCGGCACGCGTGATGTGGGTAGCATAGGCTGGTGAGCCGCCAATGCGATAATCGCGGCATCATCGGCGGTCAGGCTTTCTTCGGCGCGATCCGCGGAAATGCCGCGTGTCACAATAATGCTCGCCCCACCGCGATCCGTAGAAATGCGCGAGATACCGGGCTCAAGTTCCGTCGTGATGAGATCGGGACGGTTGACAGGCTGCGGGTCGGTGTCGCCGCTGTCGGATAAAAGAGCCTGATAGAGTTCGACAAGCTCTGGTCCCTCACTCTCCTGCGGCCAGAGCACGGCATTAGCGATTCCGCGCTTGCGGGTCATTAGGCGTTGCAGAAGGCAATCGAAGGAGTTCGGCCCAAGGCGCGGATGCACAGCAAGCGGAATGTGGATCGTGACCGGCTTGCCCTGACCGATGCGGTGGGTTCGATCGTTGCATTGCTCTTCCACAGCCGGGTTCCACCACCGCGTCAAGTGAATGACGTGATTGGCTGCCGTAAGGGTCAGTCCGGTACCAGCCGCACGCGGCCCCATCACGAGCACATCAAAGCCTCGGTCCTCGACCAGATGCCGTTGGAACCGATCGGTGATGTCCTTTCGCAGGTCAATCGGCGTGTCTCCATTGATGACAGGAACACGCTGCAATTCAAACTCGATCTTGATCAGTTCAGCGAACCAAGATTGAACGTCGCGGTTCTCGATGAAGATTAGCGCACGCTCACCGCGCGACTTGATATAGGCGAGGATGTCAATGGCCGCAGCTAGACGTGCCGATGCCGCCGTAAAAGTCTCCGGTACCTCGCCCTCGACGAGGCCGGGATGCAGTGAGGTGCGCCTAATATGGTGTAGGAGTGCAAACATGCCGCCGCCTTTGCAACGGATCTCATCATAACGGACGGCTTGCGCCTCTGGCATAATGCGTGGGTGAAATATGCGCACTTTTGGCGGCAGGTCGGAGGCTACGTCCTTTTTCAAGCGGCGCAACGCGAGCGGCGGACGACTCCATTGGCCCGAAAAAAGCGCAGCATGGAGCTGTTTCATGCGCTCCTCCCGCGGCTTGTCGAAGACCCTGCGAAACTCGGCGAGAGGACCAAGCGCGAGCGGGAAGAGCTGGTCCATGATCGCCCAGATGTCGCGGGTAGCGTTCTCCACCGGCGTGCCTGTTAGGCCGATGCGGAAATCGGCAAGGATGGCCCTGGCCGCTTCCGAGCGCATGGCGAATGGGTTCTTGAGGTTCTGGATTTCATCGAACACTACGACGGCAAATTGTGTCTGCGAGAATGAGACAGCATAGTTGGCCACTGTCTGGTAGGTGGCGATCACGAGGCAAGGCGCATTCTCGATCGAAGTGAAATCGAGCCGGGCCACGCCATCGTCTATGTCCCGTCCACGTTGCGCTGGGCTTTTCCAGCGCTGGAGATGTTGGCCGTAGAGTCGAACCGGCTCATCCCAGAAATTGGGATCGACATGAGTCGAGCATTCCGCTTCCCAGTTTCTGAGGAGGGAGGTCGGCGCAACGATCAAGAAGGGCCGAGGAAGCGTATGGCCCTCGATCATGCGCAAGCGGAGCCAGGTGAGGAAGCTCAACGTCTGCAAGGTTTTGCCCAGGCCCTGCTCATCCGCATTCAGAATGCCGGGCACCCCCGCCGTCCAAGCATCTGCCTGCCACTTAAACGCCTCGAGTTGATAGGGACGAAGCGCCGTCGACACCTGCGGCGGGAGACTGACCAGCCCGGCCGAACTGCGCGCCGTCACCTTGGGGCCGAAGTCGTTGTCCCAGAAATTGCTGTGGGTGAGCGGCAGGAACACCGTCTGAGGGTCGCCCGGCGCAGGAGAATCCTTGCGGTTCCGCAGCATCTCCAGTCGTCGCGCCAACGCCTCCATCACCTCGGCGATGACAGGGATCGGGCCGACGCGGTGCGGCACGCCTTCCATGCCTGCGGCCCTCGCCTCGGCGAGGGCGAGCAGCAGAGGCTCAACTTCATCGTCGAGCAGCATGCCGAGCCGCTGACCGAGCTCCTCGGTCAGCGTGGCGGGTAGCCAGTTGGTGCCGGAACCCTCGATCATCGCGGACGCTGGGCGTGCCCATTCCGCAATCGCAATGACGCGCGAGGTCCATACGTAGGTCTCAGTCCAGGCGCCGGAAACGGCTCGCTCCAGTGCCTCCTGATAACCGGCGGGGCTCATGAGTTCGTTCAACCGGCCATCATCCCGCGCCTGGCGCTCGACAGCTTCGGTGATCACGCGCTCGGCGTCGCGAATGAAGGCGCGGCGGCCATCCGCATCCTGCCGGCCAGCAACGGCGATCGCCTCCACCACTGGCATGGCTGCGCGATCCAAAATCAGGAATTTTGCCGATCCGATCCGATAGGCTGGCTGCGCTCCGCGTGCCATGGCTTGCTGCTGAAACTCGACCAGCTCTGCAGCTTGCACGGCAGCATTCGCCGCCCCGATAGGAACTTCCGTAGGCAGGTCCGCGCCGACGAAGGGAAGCGGAGCGAAGCGGCTGTCGTCCGTGTCGTCGAAGTCGAGACCGACCCGATCACAGGTGATGATCTCAATATGGTGAAGCGCGCCATCAAGGCCAATCGCCGCGTTCTCCGCCTCTTCAACGCCAAGTGCGCGGCGGAACGCGCCAAGAGCGAGCCAGTGATGGTGCAGCGGACGACCGGGATCAAATCCCTCTGCCACGCCGATCGCTTCGAAGATCGGGGCCGCAATCCTGTGCCAACCTGTCTCATCGTTGATAAGGGCTCCTGTCCGAGACAAG
Organism: Reyranella sp.; assembly: GCF_965279625.1. Classification (GTDB taxonomy): domain Bacteria; phylum Pseudomonadota; class Alphaproteobacteria; order Reyranellales; family Reyranellaceae; genus Reyranella. The sequence continues at coordinate 95,733 of NZ_OZ257251.1, read as the reverse complement.
GGCACACGGCGGCCGCCCTTTTCCCACCACCAGTCGAGACGAAAATCCGGGCTGCCGAGAGATCCCCGCATCGCGGCCTTGAAGACATAGCGGGTGTTGAGCCCCGGCAAGCCGAGCGCCCGCGCGGAGCCGCTGTCCAGCGCGGCAACGAGGCGATGCGTCAGGCGGATACTCTCGCCGTTGACCATATGTTCGCGCTGATCACGGTCGAGCACTCGCAGCCTCGCCATTGCCATGGCCACCGTCCGCTCCTCGCGCGGAAGGGCATCGAGGTCATACACCCGCCGCGTGCCCAAGAAGGACAGCAGGCCACGTCTCGGCTGCACGACGGATAGGGTGCACCCTTCCGCATCGGCGCGGAGAGTGAATGTCAAGCTCATCGGATTTTCTCGCGGACCCAGTTCATCCAGTTTCCCACGGGATCATGCATGCGGGCGTCTCGATGGCCTACCGGAAGAAGGAATCTGTCGACGTCGTACTGGCTTTCGTAGAGTCTGGGACTACTTGGAGAATCCTGCCGAAACGCATGGATGCGGAAATTGTGCGAGCCCTCAACGAGTAGGTACTTGCCGATCCGCATAATCAGCAGCGACGTATTCTTGCGCGAGAGCTGTCGACCATAAGAGGCATAGGCGAGGTCACCTGTCTTTCGAGCGAGGCTATCGGCGATGGTCTGTGCACCCGTCCCGTAGGAGGGCCATGCCTCGTCGATCCGTCCCTCTTCATAGAGCCCCATCCAAAACCGGCGCCGTGCGGCCCATTGGCCACCGGCTTCCATATTTTCTTCGGAACGCGACACGACGTCTAGGAAGGCTTCCATGCGCTGGCCGGCCAACCAGCGTAACAAGGTTCGCGTTCCATTCTCGCCAACGCCCGCCCAGAAATGGGCGTTCTCGCGACGGGGATCACCGCGATGCTCGAGGAGTTCGTGGAGCAGAAACGTGCGCAGAGGCTTCGGGGGCATCCGCACGCTCCACGGGCGTAGGATCTGCGCGACGACGCTTGTCGCGCGATCCCCTTCCAACATAGGAGCACCGACTGGATGTACCCAGGCTAGCATCCTGCGGGTGATCGGCTCGGTGACAGGTTCCGGCAAGGCCGCCAGCCAAGCATCGTGAACCTGCGTCATGAAACCCGGACCATGAGGAGCGACAATGCCACGTTCAATGACCGCGCCATAGGGATCGGCCTGTAAGGCCAGCCAGTGTCCGAGGCTAACGGCACCTTCAGCGGGATCGAGGCTTTCGGGGATGGCGCGAAACACGATCTGCCAGGATCTGGGCAACCAAGTCGAGCGATCCTGAATGATACGGGCAAGCTCAAATGTTCGAGGCTCCCGCGCTGCCCAGCCGTAGAAGTAGCCATCGCACAGCGCGCCCAACAGGCACATTCGCGTGCTGCGGCGAAGTTCGCGCAATAGAAAATCGTCCACATCCACCGCGACGCGAACACGGCCACTTGCCCAGGCCAGCACCACCTGCGCGATCTCGCTTTCGGTCAGCCGCGTCCAGTCCCAGCGCCGAATCGCCTGCGTCAACCGGGATACGAGGGCATCGACGGCTTCCGCTTTCACTGGCCGCGGATTGCCGAACCGTTTCGTGATGCGCTCGGCAACCCGCACCAGCCGGGTGACGTCTGCCGGCGAAGGCGATGCGGACGGTAGCGCAGCGAGGCGATCAATAAGACTCATGACGCGGATCTATGGCACGGGACCGGCGGCGAGGAGCTGCCGCAGGCGCGGAAGGTCGTCAATCCGCTGCGGCACGAACTGCTCCTCAGGAGGCGCAAACATGAGGAAGCGTAGGTCAATACGGCGATTGGCATCGCGGGAAAGTTCGCTCTCATTGTCTCTTATCGGCCGGCCTTTGCCATATCCAGCAACCGAGACAATCGGCTGGTTCTTGAGATTGCGGAAGCCGAGCAGGTCTGGGCTTGCCGTCGCCATGATCGAATAAATGGAGGTTCCTCGGCGCGTACTGAGGTCCATGTTCAGGACATCCGTGCCGGTGCTGTCGGTATGACCCTCTACCTGAAGCGCATCGATCAAAGCGATCGCCGGATTACAGGCGGACGCGAGTGTCGAGCGATCACCCAGCGTAAAGCATCCAAGCTCGTCCTTCAGGATGCCGGCGATGATCTCCATCTTGCGGCGTCCGGACGCGCTCGGCACGTCGCTGCCAAATGGAAAGAGGCCATCGCCCTTGAATTCCAGCGCATCGCCGTTCCGGCTGATCGAGACGTCGATGGATGTATCAGCCGCTTTGATGCGCTTCTGAATGCGGTCGAGCATCTTGCCGCGCAATTCGGCGGAGCGGAAGTTGTACCGCTCGATCGGATTGCCATCCTGCACGTTCAGCTGGCGCCGGAGCCGCCGGTTTTCCTCCTCAAGTGACCGCAATTCTCGCTCCCGGTCGGCAAGCTTGTCCGCCATCATCTCAAAGCGCTCACGCGACACGCCGTCCTTGGGCGCGATCTGGGTGGCGAAGAAGGCGAGCAGGATCATGATAATGAAAAGGAAGCTCACCATCAGGTCGGTCATCGAGACGAAGGCGGATTCCTCGTCTTCCTCCGCTCGCCGGGGCCGTCGTGCCGCTCTCATGCCGGCAACCGCGGCTGGGGCGGCTCGCTCTCGGGCACAAAGGTTCGCGCGTTCTCGATGACTGCCTGCAGCACCTGGAGAGCATCGGCATACCGGTCGTGCACGCCATCGCTGTGTTGGCGCAACTCTCCAAGCGTGCGCTGAACCTGTTCGACATAGGTCGCGAACGCCTTCTCCAGCTGACCATCATAGGCTTTGGCGCGTGCCTCGAAATTGCGGATCAGTTCCTCGATTGACTGGGCGGAGGCGACCACCACCGTGCGTTCCGCATCAATGGCGCCCTTTGCTGCATCGATGAGGGTGCGAGCGCTGTCAGCCATCGCGCGAGCCTGGTCAGCAGTCGCTCGAGCGCTTTCTAGAATAGGGGCGGAAGCAGCATTCATGCTCTCGGCCGAATTTGCCAACTGTAGAGCCGCCGCCTCAATCCGCTCGACTAGAGTGTCGAGGCTCGACGCCGAACGCTCGAGCGTTACCCGAAACCGTTCGGATGTCTCTCCGAGGGAGGAAGACAGCTCGGTCAGCTTGCCCGCTGCGCCGTCGATCCGCTCCGCCACCTTGTCGAGGGAAGCACCGATACGGGCGGAGAGGGTTTGACCAAGTTCGTTGACCATGCCGCCTATGGCTTCCGTACCGGTCGCGGTCATGCGTTCGAGCGGCTTGCTCAGTTCAGCGATGAGTTGGGTGTTCAACAACTGCTGTTGCACCGTCTGCTCCTTGATGGCCACGAGTTGTTGGTCTGCCAGAGCTTCGAGGCTGACAAAGTCCATCCGCTTCTCGAGGTCTTGCGCCAAACGGGCGACTGAACTCTCTAGCTGCCCACTCCAGAACCGGTATCCGAACGTGAAAACTATCGAGCAAAACAGCCCAGTAACCGACATGATGAATTTGGCGGAGGCCGTGCGGAGCAGCCCTTCAAGCGCAGCGATCATCTGCGCCTGCTCGCCGCCTCCAGCTTCCAGACTGGCCTGCGTCTGGGCGAGCGCAGCAATCAGTCCGAGAAATGTGCAGAGCAGGCCGATTGAGACGAACAGGCTAGGCCAGATCCGCCAGCCGTTCAGTCCCATATGCAAATCGTCGAGATTGAAGAAGGTGGAAGGGCGGACCGAATTGCGCACATGGCCTTCGCCGTGGCGTGCAGGCTCTATCAAGGTCTCGCGGAACTCTTCGAAGCTCTCGGCGAGACGGCGACCGTCTGATCCGCGGCCGCGTCGGATGTCTCGTTGGATATCGTGAAGCTGGTTCTGAAATCCGGACGCATCGCCTGAAGCCCGAATTCGCCGCGCAGCGTGACTGAGCAGCATGCGCCGACGGAAAGCAATCAAACTCATGACGCTGAGCAACGCCGCCAAAAGAACGAACAGGACGAGACTTATGAGACCGGGAACAAAATCACGAGTAACAAGTTGCGCAACTGCAAGGATGAAATCCTTGATTTGTGTCCCCCAGAACGCCCAGTCCATCGCTTCCCCACACAATCCCGCTTAGAAATTGCGCGAGTGCATGGGTACAATCAAGCGACTTGCTATTGATGTCGTACGGTCATGTCGTTCAGAACTTAATCTGCAAACCCGCAACGAACAGGTTGTAGGACTGGCGCCCCAAACTCACCATCCAGGAATCCGTCGGCAAGTGAGGGGGGCAGCGTCTGGCCGAGCGTGTACTGCGTGGAATTGATGGTGAGGTGCCTGTATTCGCCGAACAGGAGCAGGTTCCGCGCCACCTCCCCTTTCAGGCGCGCCTTGAATTGCATCGCGAAGGCCGTCGCCGACGCATCCGGGCCTGAGTCGAAGTGATTGATGCCGGGCTCGCCCGGGTTCGTGGAATTGGCCCCCTGGATGGAGATGCGCGCCACGCCCGCGCCCACGCCGAGATAGCGAAAGATCCTGCTGGACCAGGGCATCCGGACGGTGAAGACCGCGTTCGCGAGCACCACTCCGACGGTCATGGGGAGGGTGACGTACTGCGTTTCCAGGACGCCGGGGGTGATGGGCATGTCGCCGACCGGCGATTGCTGCCCGATATAGAGCCCCTCCAGCTCGGCGGCGGGCTTCAGGGCCCATTCCGATGGTCCGAAGGTCTGGCGCTTCCCTTTGTAGCCCGCCTGGGGACCCAGCACGCCAACGGGTTCGCCGCCGGTCTTCCGCTGCGCATCGACGCCGACGCGCGTGTTCAAGGGGCCGGGAAGGTAGAAGCCCCCTTCCTGCCGCGCGCTCATCGACGAGGCCGCGCCGGCGCCGCCGAACAGTCCGATGTAGCAGCCCTGCCCGCTCGTCGTGTCCGCCGCGAAGCACGGGCTTGAGCCAAGCGAACAGATGAGGGCGAACAGAGCGCTCGACCGGTTTTTCAGGGGCTGCCTCTCCCCCTGGCCCGCCATGATAGCCCGGATTGCGCAGATCGACGCTCCCCTCGCTGCCGCTCCGGATCCCGTTTCGACCCTGCGTCCTGGCGGCATGTTTTGAGGCGATAAACGAAATAACCGAAATAACCGAAACAGTCGAAACGGATGTCGCACCCTCTCTCTTCGCTTGAAACACGATATCAACGACCCCATTGTGATATCACCGCATCGAGCCAACGGGAGGGCGATCCATGGCCGCCGTCACCATCCGCAATCTCTCCGACGAGACCCATCGCGCCCTGAAGATCAGGGCGGCGCAGCACAATCGCAGCACGGAAGCGGAGATTCGCGCGATCCTGGAGGCGGCCGTGCGGCCGGAGGGGCGGCTGCGTCTGGGGACGGCGCTGGCGGAGATGAGCCGGCATCTGGGAGTCACCAACGCCGACGTCGACGCGCTCGGCGAGGCTCTCGGCGAGGCGCGCGACGGCACGCCGGCCGAACCGCTGCGCCTGCGATGATCCTGCTCGACACGAACGTCATCTCGGAGGCGATGAAGCCTGAGCCGGATCCGGCGGTCCGTGACTGGCTCGACGAACAGGCGCCAGAGACGCTGTATCTCTCCAGCGTGACGATCGCCGAGCTCACGTTCGGCATCGGCGCCCTGCCCGAGGGTCGCCGCAAGGACGGGCTGGCGGCCGCGCTGGAGGGCGCGATGGCGCTGTTCGGCGCGAGGATCCTGCCGTTCGATACGAAGGCGGCGCAACGCTATGGCGATCTCGCCGTCCGGGCGCGGGCCGCCGGACGGGGCTTCCCGACGCCCGACGGCTATATCGCGGCGATCGCTGCCGCACATGATTTCGCCGTGGCGACGCGCGACGCAGCTGCGTTCAAGACAGCCGGTCTTGCCGTGATCGATCCGTGGACCGCAACCACCTCAGCCTGAGAGGCTGGCCGGAAATGAATTGAATCGATTCAAGCACTTACCTCATCCTGAGGAGCGTCGCGAAGCGGCGCGTCTCGAAGGATGGACAACAGACGCCGTGCGCGTGCCCACCCTTCGAGACGCTCACTGCGTTCGCTCCTCAGCGACTGTGTCTGAGGTCAAGCGTTTTGCCATGGTGTCCTGTCTCTGAGGATGGCGTTGAGGATGACAAGAAGTTTGCGGGCGACGGCGATGGTGGCGACCATCTTGGTCTTACCGGCGGCGATGAGGCGCTCGTAGAAGGTTTTCAAGGGTGGGTTCCAGCGCTTGGCGACTTGGGCGCCAATGAAGAGGGCCGTTCGGACCACCGCCCGTCCGCCCCCGATGCGGGCCTTGCCCTTCCAGAGACCGGACTGGCGTGTGTAGGGAGCCAGGCCGGCAAGCGCTGCAATTTTTTTATGATCGAGCCGCCCCAACTCGGGCAGTTCGGCCAGCAAGGTCCTGGCGATGATCGAGCCAATGCCTGGCACCGATGCCAGCAGGTCTTCCTTCTCCCGCCACAGCGGTGAACCGCGCACGGCGCCATCGATGTCATGGTCGATAGTGCCGAGTTCGCGCTCAAGAGCCTTCAACAATCGCTCGATGCTCTTGCGCACGCGCGGCGGCTCGGTGCGATACAGGCGCTGACGTTCGGACGCAATCATCTCGACGATCTGGCGCCGGCGCGCCATCAGATCGGAAAGCAGGCGAGCGGCCCCATCGGGCAGCAGCCGGATCTGGGGCCGGGTGGCCTCGGCGAAGCGGGCGATGACCGACGCGTCGATCGGATCGGTCTTGGCACGCTGTCCCAGCGCCTGGGCAAAGGCCCGGACCTGTGCCGGATTGACGATCACCACAGGCATGCCGTGGTCCGAGAGGGTCGCGGCGACGAGGGTCTCGTAGCCGCCAGTGGCTTCGACCGCCACGAGGTCCACCGTGTCGCCCAGGCGGCGGCACAGCTCGACGAGGCCTGTTGCGTCGCGGGAAACCGCAAAGGCCTCCTGCGACGGCAGGACATGCACATCCAGTCGGTCCTTCGACACGTCGATGCCGACAATGCGACGGTGTTCCATGGCAACCCTTCCTTGCGAAAGCGAGCTCGCGATGCGGCCCACGCGACTGTTCGGGTTCGCTGGAACGACGGACGGGCGACCTTGCTGAGGAACGAGCTTCGACGCCCCGGGGTGAGTCGGTCTACCCGCCGCCACCGCGCCGGCTAGTCTAGCCGATCCGGCAGACGCCGACTTACAAGGGTGAGGTCGGTGTTCGGCTCGGGATGACGCCCACGGGGCGCTCACTCCCACTCGATCGTCCCCGGCGGCTTGCTGGTGATGTCGTAGGTCACCCGGTTCACGCCGCGGCATTCGTTGATGATGCGGTTGGCGACGCGGCCGAGGAAGGCGTGGTCGAACGGGTAGTAGTCGGCGGTCATGCCGTCGGTCGAGGTGACGGCGCGTAGCGCGCAGGCCTGGTCGTAGGTGCGGCCGTCGCCCATCACGCCGACGGTGCGCACCGGCAAGAGGACTGCGAAGGCCTGCCAGATCTCGTCGTAGAGGCCGGCCTTTCGGATCTCGTCGAGATAGACGGCGTCGACCTCGCGCAGCAGGTCGAGCTTCTCCTTGGTGATGTCGCCGGGGATGCGGATGGCGAGGCCCGGACCGGGGAACGGGTGGCGGTTCACCAGGTCGGCCGGCAGGCCCAGCTCGCGGCCGAGCGCCCTCACCTCGTCCTTGAACAGCTCGCGCAACGGCTCGACCAGCTTCATGTTCATGCGCGCCGGAAGCCCGCCGACATTGTGGTGGCTCTTGATCGTCACCGACGGCCCGCCGGTGAAGGAGACCGATTCGATCACGTCGGGATAGAGCGTGCCCTGGGCCAGGAACTGGGCGCCGCCGATCTTCTTGGCCTCGGCCTCGAACACGTCGATGAACAGCGCGCCGATCGTCTTGCGCTTCTTCTCCGGATCGGTGACGCCGGCCAGCGCCTTCAGGAAGGTCTCCGAGGCGTCGGCGTGGACCAGCGGGATGTTGTAGTGGTCGCGGAACAGGCGGACGACCTGCTCGCCCTCGTCCTTGCGCAGCAGGCCGTGGTCGACGAACACGCATTGCAGCTGGTCGCCGATCGCCTCGTGCAGCAGCACGGCCACGACCGACGAGTCGACGCCGCCCGACAGGCCGCAGATGACCTTGCCCGAGCCCACCTGGGCGCGGACCTGCTCGATGGCGCGCTCGCGGAACGCGGCCATGGTCCAGTCGCCTTTGGCGCCGGCGATGTTCAGCGCGAAGTTGCGCAGCAGCTTGGCGCCGTCGGGCGTGTGCATCACCTCGGGGTGGAACTGCACGCCGTAATAGCCGCGGCTCTCGTCGGCGATGGCGGCGAACGGCGCGTTCTCGCTGGTGGCGACGACCGAGAAGCCGGCCGGCAGCTTCGTCACACGGTCGCCGTGGCTCATCCAGACCTGCTTGCGGTCGCCCGGCTCCCACACGCCGTCGAACAGGCGGGTCGAGGCCTTGATCTCGACCTCGGCGCGGCCGAACTCGCGGTGATGGCCGCTCTCGACCGAGCCGCCCAGCTCCTTGGCCATGGTCTGCTCGCCGTAGCAGATGCCCAGGACGGGCACGTCGGCTTTGAAGATGGCGGGATGGGCGGTGGGCGACTGGCCCTCGGTCACCGAGGCCGGGCCGCCGGAGAGGATGATGCCTCTCGGATCGAACGCCTTGATCCGGGCGTCATCGACGGACTGGAAGGGCAGGATTTCACAGTAAACCCCGGCTTCGCGCACGCGGCGGGCGATCAGCTGGGTAACCTGGGAACCGAAATCGACGATCAGCAAACGGTCGGTCATGGGGCGATATAAGCGTGCCGGGCCGGGGCAGCAACCGTAAAGACCACTCCGAATTCACACCAACAACCTCATCCTGAGGAGCGCGCCGAAGGCGTGCGTCTCGAAGGATGGGCAACAGGCGCGGTGTGCGTATAGCCCATCCTTCGAGACGGCCCTGCGGGCCTCCTCAGGATGAGGTGGTGCGGGTGGAAGAGGCTTAGCCCTCCGCCGCCAGCTTGCGCCGGATCAGCGGCGCACCGAGGTCGCGCCAGGCGAAGGCGATCTCGTCGACGTCGGTGCCGCCCATCGTGTCGACCCGCTCGCCCACCCGCTCGCCGCCCAGCCCCTCATAGAAGAACCGGGTCGAATTCTGGGCCAGCATCCACAGGACGGCGGTGTCGCAGCGGTCGGCCTTGAGCTGGCGGAACAGCGCGCCCAGCAGCTTGCGGCCGAGGCCGAGATTCTGGAAATCGGGCTCGACGTAGAGCGTGTAGACCTCGCCGACCTTGATCTCGCGGCCGTCGAGCCCTTCCGGCGGATCGCGCACCGGGCCGCAGCTGCCGAAGCCCACGACGCCCATGTCGCGGTCGTCGGCCACGAACACGCCGCGCGCCTCGGCCGGGTCCTTCAGGAGCTGCGACCACCAGGCCGACTGGCGGACGTCCGACATGGCGACCAGCATCGCGTCGGGCAGCAGGCCGGCATAGGTCGCCTGCCAGGTCTCGACATGGACCCGCCCGATCGCCGACGCATCCTGGCGGGCGGCCCGGCGGATGCGGATCATGCCGCGGCCTCGCCCGGTTCCTCCGGCGCTTCCGGAGCCGCCTCAGGCGCGTCCTCCGCAGGGGCGGCTTCCGCGAGCGTGGCCTCGGGGGCGGTCTCGGGAGCCGCCTCGGGGGCAGCTTTCTGGGCCGCCTTGCGCACCAGGGCGGCGCCGAAGAAGCCGTCGGTGCCATGCTTCAGGGGCGAGAGCCGCAAGTACGGGCCATTCTCGACCTCGGGCGGCGGCTCGCTCTCCAGCACGTCGCGCCACAGCGCGCCCACCGGCACCACATCGAACTCGGGGTGACGCTCCAGGAAGCCGGCGATCTGGTGCTCGTTCTCGGCCGGCAGCACCGAGCAGGTGGCGTAGATCAGGCCCCCGCCCGGCTTCACCAACTTGGCGGCGGCGTCGAGGATGGCGGCCTGCTTGGGCACCAGCTCGGCGAGATCCTCGGGCCGCAGGGTCCAGCGGCCGTCGGGATTGCGCCGCCAGGTGCCCGTGCCGGTGCAGGGCGCGTCGACCAGCACGCGGTCGAAGGCGCCGGCCTGGCGCTTCAGCCATTTGCGGTTGTCCGCATCGATGGCTCGGCGCTCGACGTTATGGGCGCCGGCGCGGCGCAGCCGCTGGGCCGAGCGGTCGAGGCGAGACTCATACACGTCCATCGCCACGACGCGGCCCTTGTTGTTCATGCGGGCGGCCATCGCCAGGGTCTTGCCACCGGCGCCGGCGCAATAGTCGGCGATCTGCATGCCGGGCTGGGCATCGACCAGGGCTGCCACCAGCTGCGAGCCCTCGTCCTGGATCTCGACCAGCCCGTTCTGGAAGGCGTCGCCCTTCACGACCGAGAGCCGCCGGCGCAGGCGCAAGCCGTCGGTGGCGTAGCGCATCGGCTCGGTGTCGATGCCGTCGCGGGCCAGCGCCTCGCGCGCCTGCTCCACGGTGGCCTTCAGGCGGTTGACCCGCAGATCGACCGGCGGCGGCGTCTCGAGGGCGGCGATCTCGCGACCCCAGGCCTCGCCATAGGCTTCCTTGAAGTGCGGCGCGACCCATTCCTGGACGTTGAGGCGGACCCAGTCGGGCTGCTCGGGATGGGGCAGCGAATGGCCTTCCATCTGGCGCAGCGCACGATACTCGGCCTCGTCGAGCCGCGACGGGCGATAGGTGCCGCCGTCGAACATGCTTTCGAGCCCGGCCATGTCGAGCCCTTCGACCAGCATCAGGTCGGCGGCCACGATGGCGCGCCCCCCGCGATCGGGATGGCGCGTGCGCTCCAGCCACCAGGCGAGCTGCCCGTAGCGGCGCAGGATGCTCCACACGCGATCGGACACGGCCCGCCGGTCGCCGCCGCCGATGAAGCGGCGGGCCCGGAAATAGGCATTGGCGACGAGATCGGCCGGCCGCCCTCTTTCACCCAAGAGGCTATGGCTGACGATTTCGTCGAGGAGTTCTATGGTGGCCGCCACCCGCGCGCCCGGTGTCACGTCTGTCTCCTTGTCAAAGCATGCCGCTACGATGAATACGCCCGACGCGCAACGTCCGCGCTCCGAGCTTCTCCGCCGCACCATCCTCGTCCTCGTCTCGGTGGTGATCGGCCTCGGCCTGATCGAGATCGGCGTCCGCGCCTCGACCTGGACCTGGCTGTTCGCCTGGCCGAACTACGTGCTCGATGCGCGCAAAGTGCTGGCGGAGACGGATAACGGCCGCTCGGTGCATGACGACCGGCTCGGGTACCGGCCGCGCCCCGGCTATGCCGCGCCCGGCGTCACGATCGGCGGCAACGGCTTGCGCGACACCGGGCCAGTGCCCGCTGGCGACAAGCCGGCGATCCTCGCGGTGGGCGATTCCTTCACCTTCGGCGAAGAGGTCGGCGACGGCGAGAGCTGGCCCGCGTACCTGCAGCGGATCACCGGCCGGCGGGTGCTGAACGGCGGCGTCAGCGGCTACGGCTTCGACCAGGTCGTGCTGCGCGCCGAGGCGCTGGCGCCGGTCTACCGGCCGGGCGCCATCGTCGTGGCCTTCATCGCCGACGATATCCGCCGGACCGAGATGCGGCGCCTGTGGAGCGCCGACAAGCCCTACTTCGATGCCGAGGGCGACGGGCTGGCGCTGCGCAACGTGCCGGTGCCGCCTCGCGCCCCGGCCGAAACGACGCTGACCTTCTGGCAGCGCACCCTGGGCTACTCCTACGCCTTCGACTTCGTGATGCGGCGGCTCGGCCTGCTGCACGACTGGTTCGGCGATCATATCCGGGTGCACAAGGAAGGCACCGGCGAGCGGATCGCCTGCCGGCTCACCGCGCGGCTGGCCGGGCTGCAGAAGAGCAGCGGCGCGCCGGTGCTGCTGGTTGCCGAATACGATCCCGTCGTGTGGGACGATGCGACATTCGCCGCCGAGCAGCGCCGTCTGACGGCCGGTCTTCTGGACTGCGCCCGCCGCAATGGCCTGGCCACGCTCGACACCTACGATGCCCTGGCCGCGACGCCGCGGCCGCGCGATCTCTACGTGCTGTGGCACATGAACGCCGCCGGCAATGCGCTGGTCGCGCGGCTGGTCGCAGGCGCGCTCGGCGACAAGGCCAACTGAACGTGTTCGGACGGGCCGCGCTGGTCCTCGGCTCGGCGCTGGTGACGCTCCTGATGCTCGAACTGGGCTGCCGCCTGTGGCGCGGTCCCGCCGCACTGCTGGACTGGTCCAACATCATCCGAGCCGAGCGCCAGGCCACGCTGAACGCCGGCGCCGGGCGGCTCAAGCGCGACAGCGAGCTGGGCTTCGTCCTGCGACCAGGCTTCTCCGCGGACGGCATCACCTACGACCTGTCCGGCCACCGCCTCACCCCGGCGCCCGCCGGCACGGTACTGGCCGAGCCGCCGGTGCTGGTGGTGGGCGATTCCTACGCCCATGGCGACGAGGTGAGCGACGAGGAGACCTGGGCGGCCCTACTGCAGCCGCTGATCGGCCGCCGCACCGTCAATGCGGGCGTGAGCGGCTACGGGCTCGACCAGGCCGTGCTGCGGGCCGTGCAGCAGGTGCCCGAGGTCAAGCCGGCCGCGCTGGTGCTGGTCTTCATCGCCGACGATCTGCGGCGCAGCGAGATGAGCCGCGTGTGGGGCGCGGAGAAGCCCTATTTCGAGCCGTCGGGGGACGACCTGACGTTACGCAACGTCCCCGTCCCGCCCTCGCCTTCGCCCTCCGCCAGCCTCGATGTCTGGCAGCGCCTGTTCGGCTGGTCGGTGCTGGTCGACACGATCCTGCGCCACAAGGGCTGGCAGTACGAATGGTCGATCGACCATCTCCGCGTGCTGCCGCGCGGTGCCGGCGAGGCGATGGCCTGCCCGCTGCTGAAGCGGCTGGCCGGCCTCGGCGTGCCGACGCTCGTGGTGGCGGAGTACGATCCGTATGTCTGGAAGAACGCCGAGTATGCCGGCGAGCAGCGCCGCCTCTCGCGCAGCGTGCTCGACTGCGCCCGGGCCGCGGGCCTCGGCGCGCTCGACCTGTTCGACGCGATCGACGAAGGCGTCAGGCGCGACGGCTATGCCGCGATGTTCCGGTCCTCGCACCCCGGCCCGCTCGGCCACCGGATCGCGGCGGAGCGGATCGCCGAGGCGCTGAAGCAGGGTTACATGCCGCCGCGGTAGTTCGGCGCCTCGCGCATGATCTCGACGTCGTGCACGTGGCTCTCGCGCAGGCCCGAGCCGGTGATGCGCAGGAACTGGCAATTGCTCTGCATCTCGCGAATCGTGCCGTTGCCGGTATAGCCCATGGCCGCCCGCAGGCCGCCGACCAGCTGGTGCAGGATGCTGCCCACCGCGCCCTTGTAGGGCACGCGGCCTTCGATGCCTTCGGGCACCAGCTTGAGCGTGCTCTGCACCTCCTGCTGGAAGTAGCGGTCGGCCGAGCCGCGCGCCATGGCGCCGATCGAGCCCATGCCGCGGTACGACTTGTAGGACCGGCCCTGGTAGAGAATCACCTCGCCCGGCGCCTCGTCGGTGCCGGCCAGCAGCGAGCCGATCATGGCGCAGTCGGCGCCGGCGGCGATCGCCTTGGCGAGGTCGCCGGAATACTTGATGCCGCCGTCGCCGATCGCGGGAACGCCGGCGGCGCGGCAGGCCTCGGCCGCCTCCATGATCGCGGTGAGCTGCGGCACGCCGACCCCGGCCACCATGCGGGTGGTGCAGATCGAGCCCGGGCCGATGCCGATCTTCACGGCGTCGGCGCCGGCGTCGATCAGCGCCTGGGCGCCCTCGCGGGTGGCGACGTTGCCCGCCATGACCTGGGTGTAGTTGCTGAGCTTCTTCACCCGCGTCACGGCCTCGAGCACGCCGCGTGAATGGCCGTGCGCGGTGTCGACCACGATGACGTCGACATCGGCGTCGATCAGCAGCTGCGCGCGGCGCAGCCCGTCCTCGCCGACGCCGGTGGCGGCGGCAGTGCGCAGCCGGCCCTTCTCGTCCTTGCTGGCGCCGGGGAACTTGTTGGCCTTCTCGATGTCCTTGACGGTGATCAGGCCGATACAGCGATAGTTGGCATCGACCACCAGCAGCTTCTCGATCCGGAACTGGTGGAGCAGCCGCTTGGCCTCTTCCTTGGTCGCGCCCTCGGTCACGGTGACGAGGCGCTCCTTGGTCATCAGGGTGCTGACCGGCGTGCCGCTCTCGGTGGCGAAGCGGACGTCGCGATTGGTGAGGATGCCGGCCAGCTTGCCGCTGCCGCGCTCGACCACCGGAATGCCCGAGATCTGGTTGACCTCCATCAGCGCCAGCGCCTCGGCCAGTGTCTGGTCGGGATGGATGGTGACGGGGTTCACCACCATGCCGCTTTCGAACTTCTTCACCCGGCGGACTTCGTTGGCCTGCGCCTCGGGCTCGAGGTTCTTGTGGATGACCCCGATACCGCCGGCCTGCGCCATCGCGATCGCCATGCCCGACTCGGTGACGGTATCCATCGCCGCCGACATCAGCGGAATGTTGAGCTCGATGGTGCGCGTGAGGCGTGTGCGGGTGTCGGTCTGTCCGGGCAGAACCGACGAGGCAGCAGGCTTCAGGAGGACGTCATCGAAGGTGAGCGCTTCCTGAATCTGCATACCAACCTCCATTGAGGAGAAATAAAAACGGCGGCCCTCGGAGAGGGCCGCCGGGTTGGCGAGCCGTTATACACAGTGCTGCGCACAAGCCAAGTGCGATGGCGCGTGTCCGTTATGCACAGGTAACCCTACACGGCACCCAGGAAATCGCGTTTCCCGATTTCGACACCGGCCTGGCGCAAGATTGCGTAGGCGGTGGTGCAGTGGAAATAGAAGTTCGGCAGCGCGAAGTGCAGGAGATACTGCTCGCCGTTCAGCTTCAGCGGCGTGCCGGCGATGGTCAGCACGATCTCGCGGCCCTCGCTGCCGTCGAGCTGCTCCGCCTTGAAGCCCTTGATGTAATCCAGCACCGCAGCGATGCGCTTCTGCAGTTCCGACAACGTCTTTTCGGCATTGTCATGCGGCGCGGGCACCTCGACGCCGGCGAGGCGGGCGGCGCTCTCCTCGGCGAAGCGGCAGGCGATCTGCACCTGGCGGGTGAACGGCAGCATGTCCGGCGTCAGCCGGGTCGCGCCCAGCACGGCCTCGTCGACTTTCTTGGCGACCGCCCAACCCACCCCCTTCTCGAGGACCTTGGCGAGGGCGCCGAGCTGGCGCTGGTAGACGGGGATCGAGGCAGCATACATGCCGATGGACATAGGACTTTCTCCTGTCGCGAAGGGACCGCCTGGAACGGGGGCTGCGAAATCTAGCCGCGGAAGCCCGTCCCGACGACGTACATTTCCGCCGAATCGGCCCGGCTGGCCTCGGGCTTGAAGTGGCGCACCTTCTCGAAATCCTTCTTCAGCCGATCGAGCAGGGTTCGCTCGGTGCCGCCGCGCAGCACCTTGGCGACGAAGGCGCCGCCGGGCTTCAGGATCTCGCGGGCGAAGTCGTGGGCGGCCTCGGCCAGCCCCATGATCCGCATATGGTCGACCTGGGTCTCGCCCGTCGCCGCGGCCGCCATGTCGCTCAACACGACGTCGGCCGGCCCGCCCAGCAGCTTAGTCAGCAGCGCGGGCGCGTCATCGTCATAGAAGTCTTTGGCGAGCACGGTGGCCCCCGCGATCGGCTCGACCGGCGTGAGATCGATGCCGATCACCACCCCTTTGTTCTTGCCCGAGCTCACCCGTTCGACAGAAACCTGCGTCCAGCCACCCGGCGCCGCCCCCAGGTCGATGACCCGGCCGCCCGGCTTCAGGAATTGGAACTGGTCATCAATCTGCAGCAGCTTGAAGGCCGCCCGCGAGCGATAGCCGCGCTTCTTGGCTTCCTCGACATAGGGATCGTTGAGCTGGCGCTGCAGCCAGCGCTGGGAGGAGACGGTGCGGCCGCGCGCCGTCTTTACGCGAACCGTGGCGCGTCGCCCCGTCGGGACGCTGCCCTTTGTGTCTTTTGCCATGGTCAACCGCCCCGGCGGCAGAGCTGGTCGGCCTCGCGATCGGCCTCGCGCATCAGATCCATCAGCACGCCCTCGCGCAGGCCGCGGTCGGCCACGCGCACGACCGGCGCCGCCCATTGCCGGCAGACCGCCTCGAGGATCGCCCCGCCCGCCAGCGCGAGATCGGCACGATCGTCGCCGATGCAGGGCAGATGGGTGAGCTGGTCGACCGACAGCGTGGAAAGCTCTTCACAGATACGCAAGATCTCCTCTCGGCCGATTCGCGAACCGTCGACCAGGGTCCGGTTATAGCGCTTCAGACCCTGATGGTGTGCACTGATCGTCGTCACGGTGCCGGAGGCGCCAATCATCTGGACCTCGCCGCGTGCGATCGTGGGTCCGATCTGGTGCAGAGCGCAGAAAGGCCGGAGGTCGCTGCGGATCCGCTCGACCATGTCGGCATAGCACGCCCGGGTCAGCGCCCGCTCGCGCGGTTGGCCGCGCGTGCAGGATTCTGTGAGCGTAACGACCCCCCACGGCACCGAGGTCATGCCGATCAACTCGGTGGTCGCGCAGCCGGGGCGGCCCGGGCGCGGCCTGACCCTGATCCAGCTCACCTCGGTCGAGCCGCCGCCGATGTCGACCAGCAGGGCGAAGGGGATGTCGGGATTCAGCAGGTTTTCGCAGCTCGCCAGGGCGAGCCTCGCCTCTTCCGGCGGCTGGATCAGATCGAAGCTGAGGCCGGTGCGCGCCTTCACCATGCCGAGGAAGGCCCCGGCATTGCCGGCGCGGCGACAGGCCTCAGTCGCGATGTGACGCGCGCGGGTCACGCGGTTGCGTTCGATTTTGGCCGCGCAGACGCCAAGCGCATGCAGCGTGCGTTCGATGGCTTCACCGCATAGCGAACCGCTCAGCGCCACCCCCTCGCCCAGCCGTACCGGGCGAGAATAGGCATCGATCACCTCAAAACCCTCGACCGATGCCTTCGCCACCAGGAGCCGGCAATTGTTGGTGCCGAGATCTATGGCAGCGAAGGTGTGCGCAAATCGACCGCTGTGCCAGCCTCCCTTGGGCGTGGATTCCCCGGTCATTCACAACTCTTCCTTGGGAGGATCGTAACTGAGGAAACAGTCCACGGCGAGGCCCCGCTTGCCAATCGGTTCCGTCATCGCTAAATCGTGCGCCAACGAGGTCCGCAGGGTCCTTGGGGGATAGTTTAACGGTAGAACAACTGGCTCTGACCCGGTTAGTCTTGGTTCGAATCCAGGTCCCCCAGCCACCCTGCCCTGCATGTCTCTGATTCGGGCCAAGTTGCATAATTCGCCGATCGTGGGCGACGTTGAACACGTCCAACACATCTGATCCGGCCTCCAGAACGCGCATCGTCGTAATCGGCGCGACCTCGGCCATTGCAGAGCATTGTTGCCGGCTGTGGGTGCAGCAGGACGGCCCCGTCGAACTGATCCTGGTGGCGCGCAACGGACCCCATGCCGAGCGCATCGCGGACGATCTGCGCGGCCTCAGCACCCAGGCCGAGGTCTCGGTCGAAACGATGGATTTCCTCTCGGCGCCCGCGATCTCCGCGGCGGTGACGCGCTGGACGGCCGATCGCCCGCTCGACACGGCGCTGATCGCCCATGGCGTTCTCTCGCCCCAGCAACCCTGCCAGGACGATATCGAGAGGACGCGGCAGTCGATCGAGGTCAACGCCCTCTCACCGGTGCTATTCGCGGAAGCCCTTGCCGGCGCCATGGGGCGGACGGGCCGCGGTACGATCGGCATGATCGGGTCCATCGCCGGTGACCGCGGCCGTCGGGCGAACTACGTCTATGGCGCCTCTAAAGCCCTGATGGACCGCTATGCCCAGGGACTGCGACATCGGTTCGCGGGCTCCGGCGTGAGGATCGTCCTGATCAAGCCCGGCCCGACCGACACACCGATGGCGGCCCCGTACAAGGCACAGGGTCGGCGCCTCGCCCCGGTCGATAAGGTGGCCCGGGGCACGGTCGAGGCGATGAGGCGCGGCACGGCGGTCGTCTACCTGCCGTGGCGCTGGAAGTTCGTCATGTTCGTCGCCCGCGCCCTGCCCGACTTCCTCTTCAACAGGATCAATTTCTGACAAGGCCGGAGAGCAGAAGTGACGGATCCTTAAGTGGCGTTCTCGCAGCTGATGGAATTGCCCGCCCTCGTGACAACCCGGAAGCAGGCCAAGGACCGACGCGGGCATGGCAGTTCGCTCTTCGACACCACGCGTTGTCGGAAAATCATCCACGATGCTATGACCCGGTTTGACCAAGTCCAGGCGACGGTCACGGCGTGAGGGATAATGCCTCGAACGATCGACTCCAAGTTTGCCATCACATGCTTCTCCCTTGCCTGCACCGTCGGCCTGGTCGGCGCATTTGTCGGTCTGGATTACAGGAGCATGTGGATCGACGAACTCATAACGGCCGGCGTCGTCGAGCCGGGCGGTCGTCCCGGAAGCTTGTTCGTCCGTATCGCTTCCGATCTCAACGCCCCGCTCTACGCCGTCTCCCTCACTCTCTTCTCGAAAATCGCCGGGACGTCAGACATCGCCTTGCGCAGCTTTTCCGCCTTGGCGGCTTGTGCTGCCGTCCTGCTGTTCCTGTTCGGCACGCGGCGCAGCTTCAGCCTGCCGGCCCGCCTGTTTGGCGCGGCGATGGCACAACGGGCTCGTTCTACTGGTTCATCCAGTCCCAGAATGCCCGCAACTACACCCTGGCTCTGCTGGTCGGCACGCCTTCGCCGTGCTCCTGATCACCGCGGCCTATGTAGTGCTGTTTGTCGCCAGTTTTTCCAGGAATGTGGTCGGCAACAACTGGTTGCAAAACAACCTGAGCTGGTATTCGGATGGCATCAAATATGCGAGCATTATGGCGTTCGGGAATATCGGCCGTATTACGATTGCGTTCTGCGTAGTCGTTCTGCTGATGAGAGGCGCAGGTTGGCGAGGAGCCGCGCTTGGCAAATTTCCCTATGAGCCGGTGACCACTCTGACGGCGATCGTGCCACTCCTTGTGCTGATCGGCGGGATCAGCAGTTCACTTTTGATTGCTCCGAATTTCCTGCCGCGCTACCTGCTTGTCTGCTCGCCATTCCTGTGGGGTCTGTGCGCCCGGCTCTACGATGCTCTTCAGTCCGATGACGCACGCGCTGTTCGGCTCGGTGCCAACATCGTCCTGCCAGTCGCGGTTATCGCCATGGCAGCCATCGTTGCGGATCGCCTTCGCCCGAGCAGCGAGTCGATGCTGTGGAGCGAGCCGTTTCGCATCAGCGCCGACTGGATCCGTGGCCAGCCGGACTGTCGCGACCAAAATGTCCCCGTGCTCAACACTGATTCTGCCAGCTGATACAAGCCGGGCTATGCGGAGGAAATCTACGACAATGCCTATGCCCACTACCTGAAGGGGTATGCGAGACCGCGGATGATCTTCAGCGAGGACCTGAAGGCTCTGCAATTTCCACCTGCCCTCAAGGCCGACTTGCAACGGCGGGTTGATGGCGAAGGTTGCCCGGCCCTTGTCTGGGGCGTTCATTTGGTCTCGCTCGAAGACATGGAGGCCGCACGCAAGGAGCTTGCTCTTGTCGTCGAGCGGCCTGTGCTGATCGAAAAGTCTCGAATCAGGGTGTTTCGCGACGGCTTCGAAGGGTACGTTCTGGAGTTGGATCGCTCGTCGTCCGCGCGATGACGGATAACTTTCCAACTGTATCCAGTCCTCGATCGGGGCAGACAAGGCCGCTCTCCCGCGCAACTCGCATTAGGATCGGCGTTGCCGCCACAATATACTGACGACGGATGCAGCCCTTCTTACCGACGGTTTCGATCGTCGTCCCGACTTTCAACGAATCACAGAACCTGCCTCGGCTTGTGGGCCTGCTCGACAGGGCGATGGGCGAAATTCCCTGGGAAGTCGTCTTCGTCGACGACGACAGCCCGGACGGTACTTGGCAAGTGGCTAAGCAACTCGCCCGGGAAGACGCGCGGGTGCGCTGCATTCGCCGCGTCGGCCGGCGCGGTCTGGCGGGCGCCTGTATCGAGGGGGCACTGAGCTGCGCCGCCCCCTATGTCGCCGTAATGGATGCCGATCTCCAGCACGACGAGACGGTCCTTCCCGCCATGGTGGCGAAGCTGCGGAGCGACGAGGCCGAGATCGTAATCGGCAGTCGCTTCGTCGGCGATGGCAGCAGCGGGGACGGATTCTCCGCCGGTCGGGCCTTCGCGAGTCGAATTGCGACCCGCCTCGCCGCCCTCCTCATCGGCCGGCGCGTCTCCGATCCAATGAGCGGCTTCTTTGCGGTGAAGCGCGAGGTCTTCGAGGCCGTGGCGCCCCGCCTCGTCCCGTCGGGTTTCAAGATCCTGGTCGACATCCTGGCAAGCACCCGGGGAAAGGTCCGGATCGCCGAGGTTGGCTACCGCTTCCGCTCCCGCCAGGAAGGTCGGTCAAAGTTCGACGCACGCGCCATTCTCGACTTTCTCGGGCTCCTGCTGCACCGGGTGACGGGCGGCACCGTCCCTGTCCGCTTCCTGTTCTTCACGATCGTTGGCACGACCGGCATTGCCATTCACCTCATCGCCCTGCGGGTGGGATTGCTCGCCGGATTCAGCTTCGACACGGCACAGTCAATGGCAACCGTCGCCGCCATGACGTCGAACTTCCATGTGAACAACCTGCTTACCTACAGCGACATGAAGCTGCGGGGCACGGCGGCGTTGGCCGGCCTCCTGAAGTTCTACATCGTCTGCGGCGTGGGGGCGCTGGCCAATATCGGCGTGGCGTCATGGCTGTTCGACTCGAACGAGAGCTGGTGGATCGCGGGCATCGCCGGCGTGGTCGTCGGCGCCACGTTCAACTACACGATGAGTTCGATCATCGTCTGGCGGCAGCAGCAGAACTGAGGCGGCGCCCACCGGCGCCACCTCATCATGCCCTCAGCGGGCATTTTCCTTGTCGAAGTCCGGCACCGCTGCCGAGGCGGCTGCGAAGCGCGGCGCCTTGGTGGCCTTAAGGGCTTCGGCGCCGCCGTCGGTCTGCATGATCTTCGCCATGATCGCCTGTTGCGCGCGTTCGAAGACCCCGCGATTCTCGATCAGGAACTTCTGCGATTCGCGCAGCTTGGTCACGTAGCCGTTGATCTCCGGAATGACGTAGCGTGCGACCATGTCCCAGCTGCGGCGCGTGTTTTCCGGGTTGGCCCAATCGTGAACGAAACCCACGACCGTGCCGAACCCGCCGCTCTTGGCGTAGACGTCCTTGATGACCTTCACGAGATCGTCGGGCGTGCCGATCGTGGCGGCAGAACCCGGGGTGAACGCCGTCTTGTCGACCGCATCGTCGGGATCGGTGAACGGCGCCGCACCCGGGCGCTGCAGGGTGCCGACAATGTATTCGTTGTGCCAGCGCATCAGGCCGGTGCGGGCCTCCTCGCGAGCCTTCTCCCGGGTCTCTGCGACGTGCCAGCTCAGCAGCACGCGCCAGTTCTTCCGGTCGACCGTCTGGCCGTGCTTCTTCGCGGCGTCCTCCGCAAATTTCCACTGCGTCGGCAGCGCCAGCAGTCCCTCGTTCGACATCGAGCCGATCGAGATGATGCCGATACCGTGCTTGCCCGCCAGGGTCATGCCCGAAGGGCTGACCTGCGAGGCCACCACGAACGGCATGTCCTCCTGCAGCGGCAGGAGCTGCAGGGCCGCATCCTGCATCGTGTACCAGTCGGTCTTGTCGGTCACCCTCTCGCCCTTGAACAGGCGGCGGATGATGCCGATGGCGTGGTCCTGGCGGTCACGCTGGAGCATCGGGTCGATGCCGAGCGTGTGCGCGTCGGACGCGAGCGCGCCCGGTCCCGAGCCGAAGATCGCCCGACCGCCGGTCATGTGGTCGAGCTGCACCATGCGCTGGGCGACGTTGTAGGGATGGTGGTAGGGCAACGAGATGACACCGGTCCCGAGTTTGATGCGCTTGCTGCGCTCGCCGGCCGCCGCCAGGAACATCTCGGGCGAGGCAATCATCTCCCAGCCGCTGGAGTGATGCTCGCCGCACCAGAATTCGTCGTAGCCCAGCCCGTCGAGCTGCTCGACGAGGTCGAGATCGCGCCGGAACTGCAGCATGGGATTCTCGCCGATCGGATGGTGCGGGGCGAGGAAGGCGCCGAATTTGAGCCGCTGCATGGTTTGGTCCCCGATGACTTGTGATGTGTCGATGTCGGCGCCAATCATGCCGTGATCCAACTCCCCTCCGGAAGGCCCGCAACCGGCCGATTTCGTTGGGCGGACAAACCCTCCACGCGCTCGTCTTTCGGTCGATCCGGCAAGGGGTGCTGGATAACCTGGAAATATCCAATTAATTCTGAGACTTGAACCACACCGTGCGCCCCGATTCGACACCATCCCCGCCGCCCGCCCAACTCATCCTCGACCTTTCGAGGCTGGTCTATGCCGCGTGGTCTCGGACTCCCAAGGGCATCCCGCGGGTCGAGCTCGCCTACGCACAGCATTTCATGGCAGTCGCTCCGGACCGCTCGCACATCGCGGTGCTCGATGCTTTCGGTCGGCTCCGGATCGTAGAAAAGCGATCCGCCGTGGCCTTCGTTCAGGCGATCGCCCGCTACTGGAAGAGCGACGTTTCTTCGACCGCCGCCCATTGGCGGGTCGCGCTGTACGCCCTGTGGATTCACGTCGTCCTGATCCTGAGGCCCTGGGGTGCCCTCAGACAGCTGGTCGCGACACGGCGGGAACGCTTCGTCTATTTGATTTCGTCGCAACTCCAGCTCGACCGCCCCGCGCTCATCGAGGAACTGAAAAGCGCCGGTGACCTGAAGCTCGTGTTCTTCGTGCACGACATTCTTCCCAGCCTCTTCCCGGACCTCTTCACCGACGAGGACGCCGGGCTCTATCAGCGGCGCATGGAAAATGCGTCGCGCCTGGCTGATGCCCTCGTCGTGAATTCCCGGGCAACGGCCGAGTCTTTCAAAATCCGCTTCGGCGAGAATCCCGGCACGAGGGCCCTGATCGTTGCGCCTCTGGGCGTATCGCGGCAGGCAGCTGCCAAACCCGCACGCGAGTTCGTCGCGCAGCCCTACTTCGTCATGCTGGGAACGATCGAGCCGCGCAAGAATCACAAGCTGATCCTGGATCTATGGCTCGAGCTGCACAACAAGCTGGGGCCGTCGACGCCCCGCCTCCTCGTTATCGGCGAACGTGGCTGGAAAAACAGGGAAATTATCGAAAGACTGGAAAGGATCGCCCGCTTGCAGGGCCATGTTCGGGAATGCGGTCGGCTGCCTGATGCCGAGGTCGTCGGCCTGCTGAAGGGCGCATGTGCCTTGTTGCTCCCTTCTTTGGCGGAGGGTTACGGCTTGCCGCTTGCCGAAGCCCTCACCTACGGCACGCCGGTGCTGTGCAGCGATATTCCAGTGTTCCGCGAAGTCGGACGCGACGTCCCGGACTATCTCGGCCCGACTGACCTGTCGGCCTGGGGCGACGCCGTGCTCGACTATGCCCAGCCCCATTCTGCCAGGCGCCAGGCGCAACTTGACAGACTCCGCTCCTGGTCGCGGCCGACCTGGGAAAACCATTTCGCCGTCGTCGACGCCGCGCTTCGCGACCTTTGAGCAAAGAAAAAGGCGGCCCATCGGGCCGCCTTTTCCTTGTTTCGGGTCGTCCAGCTTACTGGATGACGATTTCGACGCGGCGGTTCTGCGGCTCGCGGACGTTCGGGCCGGTCTGGACCAGCAGGCCCTGCTCGCCACGGCCAACCACCGCGATCGCGGTCGCGGGCACACCTTCGCGAACCAGGGCGTCCTTGACGGCGTTCGCACGACGCAGCGACAGCGCCATGTTGTAGGCCTCGGTACCGGACGTGTCGGTGTGACCCGTCGCCGTGATGCGGGCGTTACCCTTCGCCTTGTAGGCGCCGGCAGCCTGCTTGATCGTGTTCAGGGCCTGGGCCGACAGGTTCGCGCGATCCCAGTCGAAGAACACCATGAACGACGGCGGCGCAACGACCGGCGGCGGCGGCGGCGGAGCGGCCGGCGCAGCTGCGAACTTGTAGGTCACGCCGGCGAGGGCCAGGATGTTGTTGTTCTGGAAGGTCACATTGCCGAACGGCGTGTTGACGCTCGGGTTCGTCGTGCCGACGTAGCGGCCTTCGATCAGGAAGCGAAGCTGCTCGGTCACATTGTAGGCAACGCCGACCATGCCCTGATAGGCGAACTGGGTGCTGCCCAGCGAGGAATTGCTGTCGATGAAGGCGACACCCGCACCGGCGCCGATATACGGCGTGATGACCGAGGTCGGCATGAAGTCGTACAGCACGTTGGCCATCACGTTGAGCTGGCCGACCTTGCCGTTGATTGCCGTGCCCGGGATGTTGGCCGACGTCGGAATCTGGCCGTAGCTGACCTCCAGTTCGACGCGCGGTCCGACGAAGTCGTAGCCGGCCTTGCCGCCCACGGCCCAACCCGTCCACGTGTTCACGTTCGAATTGGAACCGATGAACCAGGACGCGCCGCCGCCGGCGCCGATGTAGAAGCCTTCCTGGGCGTTGATGGTCTGGGCGCCGGCAGCACCCGGCACCAACAATCCCAAGCTCAGCAGAGCCAAACCAGCCTTATTCATAATTCTCCCCACATTTGACGTTGAATATAGAGGGCCGCTGGAAAGACGATACCACGAACACTGCGCTGAACTGAGGGCACAGTGTCGTTATCGCACACCCTCTGTCTCAGACTGTGGCCATCGCGCAACACATAGCCCCCTCGCTGTTCAGTCTAGGCCATTCATGTCGAGTGCCCGGCGAATCCGCCCATTCAATGGGTCGGATACCTCTCCTGCCTTGCCGTCCTGGACTTGCCGGACTCCGAGATTCTCAAGCAGAGACGCGATGACGCTCGTCTCGGTCGTCGGTCCCCAGCGCGGCAAGTTGGGAACGGCGCCAAAGTCCTTGGGTACCAGCCGGTACTGCCCCCCATAGGGCGGCAAGTCTGCTACCAGCTCGATGTCGAGGACCTCCCCCGTTGGCGGCGCGGCGGCAGCCCCAAGGCAGAGCCGCTTGCGCCGTGGGTCGGCGCTGATTCTTGCGATGTCGAGTGCTCTCCTGGCCGGCTCCAGCGGATCGCGCCGGATGAAACGCCCTATCGAATCGGCGTAGCCGGGATGAAGCGCCTCTATCGTGGCCTGTGCCGCCGCGACGAGTTCGCCCCGGGCTTCGCCAAATGAGGTGCCTCCGCGATGCCAGACGAAGAGGCCCGGCGCCGCGACGTGACGCCAGCCCGCCGCCGTCGCGCGGAGGCAAAAGTCGTTCTCTTCGCCATAGCCCCGACCGAACCGCTCCTGGTCGAATGCGCCGATCTGGTCGAGGCATGCACGGCTTACGGCCATGCAGAAGCCAATACCGGTTGGAATTTCCACCATCGGCGCATCGATGGCGGCGCACAGGCGATCCCAATGCGCGGCATCGACCTCCGGAGCCAGGCGGTTTTCGCGAAGCGTCGCCGGATAGCTCAGGATCGTCGCCGCATTCGAAAGAGGCGTTGCCGTAGCCGTCCGCGGGGTCCGCAGCGCCGCAAGCAACCGATCGAGCCAGTCACCGAAGACCCGGGTGTCCGAGTTCAAAAGGACCACGTCGCGATCGGGATGAAGGCCAATGCCGCGATTGACGGATCCTACAAAGCCGACATTGCGCTCGTTCACCAGCAGGGTGATCAACCCGGCTTCGGCCAACGTCGCCAATTCACTTCGCAGAAGAGTATCCGGCGAGGCATCGTCCACCACCACCAACTCATGGGCTTCTCTCGTCCCCGCTCTCAGCACGCTTCCAAGTGCCTGCAGCGTCAGAGCCCGGCCGCCATAGACAGGCATAACGACATCCACCCTGGCGCGGGCGCCGTCGGGGCGCTGTCGTTCCAGCAGGTTCCGAATGTCGGGGACCGGCGGATCGACTGGCAGCTCCGCGCCCCTTCCTTCTCTCCGGCCAAATCTCAACCAGTGGGAGAACGGCTCGTACCCCGCAAAGCCCGTATCCGGATTGTCCCGGCGATACTCGTCCGGCGAAAAGCCCGGCTGCGGAGACCAGCCCCGCGCGGATCCTACCGTCAAATAGTGGAGAGATGCATCTTCCGGCGACGAGAATGATCGCCCCGCCGAACGGGCATAGTGCGCGATATCGATGGTTCCGGGCACGAGGCCATAGTGCCGACAGAGTGCGCGCTTCCAGCCCGGCAGGGCGTGTGCGAGCGCCATCGCAAAGCCGCCGCCGTGCCGGACAATACCGAGCATGACCTCGCTCGCCGTCCTCGGCGATCGCACGCCGCTCACCGGCTCACCCACTGGTCGCGCAACTGCAGCAGCGCCGCCAGAAGCCCCGCCGGGTCGGCAGACAACGCGCGGGGAAGTATATGGCCGCGTCCAAGCCGGCGCAGGCGTGCCGCCGGGGCACCGATGTCGAACACGATGACCGGAAGCCCTTGCGCAAGAGCCGCGGTCAGCACGAACGACCATGATTCCGGCCAGATGGCCGGCAGAAGAACCGCATGCGGGGCCGCTTCGCTCAAAAGCCTGTCGAGATCTCCTGGGTGATAGGTCCCGCTGACGCCGATGCTTGGCGGCAAAGGTTCGGACGTTGGGCCCAGAATCGATAGTCGCAGGGGGGCGCCTGCCTGCTCAGAGGCGTCAGCAAGAGACTGTACGACGCGCAGGCCTTTGGAGACATTCAGGGCGCCCAGCGTGACGATCCGCAAGGGCTCGTTGGGCGACACCCGCGGTGTGCGCTCCGGTGAAAGACTGGAATCGCTCTCGGGTTCCCAGACGGCGATCGGCCTTTCCAGGTACCTCCGCATCCGCATCGCAAGATCGTCGCTGGGTGCAACGACGCTTTCGGCGGTGGCAAGAAAGGCCAAGTGGTCGCGGCGCCAGGTCAGCGGATCGAAATCACGTACCTCCGCACCATGCTCCGCGATGCACCGCATGCACGTTTCGGGTGGGGCCACGTCGCAGCAAATACCGGCTCCAGTGACCAGATCGATCCGCGGACACAACATGAAATAGTCGTGCAGAACGACGTCATAAGGTACGCCAAGCCGCCTGCCGAGATCACGCAACCAACCCATCGTCTCCAGTGGACGATCGACGAGATGATTAACGAGGAGCCGCGTCACGTTAAGCCGCCGGGAGAATTCGGCCAGGGCCTCTAGATCGGATGAAAGGTCGAATGTTCGATCTTCAATGACCGCAAGCGTTGGAGCCTTGAGGACGGTCCGAGCGCGGAGGACGTTGCGCCCTCCGTTCTCGATGTGCCGCTCGTATAAATCAAGAAAGCGGCTGCTGCCGCCGCCCCGCCCATGATGAAACACCAGGACGGCCTCCGCGCCCTCCCGCCACGGCGAGCGGTCGTTACGCGCCTCGACCTCATTGCGGGGAGAATGCTGCTGGCGCGGCTTCTCCAGATGATGGAACAGCGGATCCACTCCGGGCGGCCGCTGCAGATAGTACCCCCGGTAGAAGGCGGGATCGAAGGCAGGCGCGGGAGCGCGCCGCGTCCGCCATCCCACGAGTGCATAGTGGAGCAAGGGCCCGCGCGCGACGCGGCGACGCTGCGCCTCATCTTCGAACTGACAGAGATAGAAATCACGGTCGAAGCCGCGTTCGAGCACGGCCAGCCGCGGTGCCATGACATGTATCAGGAAAGGCCAGACAATGTTGCCGGCCAGGCGCCCGAGAACCAAGCCCTCGACGATGAGCGTGAGGAATTTCGTGAGAGCCGGCTCGGCCACGGCATCGATCGTGCGGCGATGCCACCGGGCACGCCAGCGTGACGGCTCGTAGCGCGAGGGAATGCGGACCCGCATCCCGCTAGTGGTCGAGGCTTGTGCGCCGCGCCGTCAGCGACAGCGCCGGATGGAAGAACGGATCGTCGAAAAGGACGTCCTTCCAGCCCGCCAGGAAATGTCGCCTCTCGGCCGCGTAGCGCTTGGCGACGTGCGATCTGCCACGGGAGGCGGACTCTTTGTGCTTCAGGACCACGTCGGGCGTGAAGACCGTCTTCCATCCGCGCTTAGCCAGTCTCAGGCAAAGATCGACATCGCCGAGTTCGACCGGATATCTCTCCGCATCGAAGCCACCAATCGCGTCGAACTTTCTCTTTTCGACAGCCAGGCATGCGCCGGTCACGGCCGAGACCTCGTGCGGCACCGCAAGGCGATTGAGGTAGCCCGGATACGCCGGCAAGGCTCCAATATCGATATGGGCTGCATAGCCCCCCAAGCCGAGCACCAGCCCGCCATGTTGAAGACGTCCCGAAGGATAGACAAGCTTGGCGCCCACCGCGCCAATTTCCGGTTGCATCGCCAAGCCGGTTAGCTCGCCGAGCCAATCAGGTCGCATGACCTCGGTATCGTTGTTGAGAAACACAAGAACCCGACTCTCGGCGCATTCAGCCGCGTAGTTGCAGAGGGCGGAAAAATTGAAAGGCCCCTCAGCGCTGAGAACCCGGACTCGGGGATGCGCTCGGGCTCGATCCAGAAGCCGCCGCGCCGCTGGTTCCGTGCTGCCATTGTCGACGATCAGCAGATCGAAATCCCGGGGTGCCGTTTTTTCGAGGCTAGCAAGACACGCCGCCATCAGATCTGCACGATCCCGCGTTGGAACTATGAGCGTGGCTGTCGCGGCCGGGAGAGCCGGCTTGGCAATCGCGATCCGCTTCTCTTTGCTTGGTTCTTTCCACACCTTCGTGAGCAACACCCGACGAATGTGGCCGACAGGCCGCTCTGATGCGGCAAAGAGCGCATCCCAGGTCGCCGGGCGTAACATCTCGCCCAGCGGAAGCTGGCCGTGCGCATCGAGTGCCCGACACCGCGCATAGATGGCGCGCCCGACGAATGGGCTGGCTCTGTGGAAAATCGGGCTCCAGTCGGGTTTGAGTTCCGGCGCGACATAGCGGCCGGCATCGATCGAGTCCTCGTCGGCATAGAATAGTGTGTGATCAGGGCGCGTCCCCGCGAACTCGACCAGCGCGGCCATCGCATAGTCGGAAATCGTGTCTCCGGCAGAGATCGGCAGAATGATGTCCGAGGAGTCGAGTCCTCGCCACAACACCTCGGCCTTCGCATTCCTCTCGACACAAACGACCCGGCGCTCCCCCCCGCAGGCGATGTCAGCGCCGACGAAGACAAGAGACCAGTGCGGGTAGACCTGCCGCTCCAGCGAAGCAAC
This sequence comes from Reyranella sp., assembly GCF_965279625.1. GTDB lineage: Bacteria > Pseudomonadota > Alphaproteobacteria > Reyranellales > Reyranellaceae > Reyranella. The sequence continues at coordinate 66,586 of NZ_OZ257251.1, read as the reverse complement.
GGTCGCCTTGACCGCCTCGTCATCTCCCTCACCATTTTCGAACAGTATCACGCGAATATGCGGCCCTCGGTCCCAGCTGTCCCGGCGAGCCTCCAACCCCGTCACGTCAAGGCCCCGCTCATTGGCGACGCGCCACTCGTGGTACCGCTGGAGTGGGGTGGCGCCGAACAGGTTCATCAACAGTCCGTCAGAGGCTACTCTGCACCCGACCAGCCGCAGCGCCGCCGCGAGCAGCGCCTTCGCCGGGCTGCGGTTCCGGGCTAATGCGAACAATTCGCTCCCTGAGAGCATCAGTCCTTGCAGAAGGCTGAAGTGAGCCGTGGAACAACCGGCTGGCAGACCAATGTGAATGCGTCGTGTCCTTCCCGGAACCCTCCCAATCCACTCTCCGATTCCAAACAAGGCGGCCGACATTGGCTGCTCCGTCTCCCCGGCGTCGCCCTCGAAGCGGATTACCGGGCGACCAGCCGAGCCATAGAGCGTCGTCCGATATCTCACCCACAGCCAGCCTTCTGCCGGCGCCCCTTTCCGAAGGGTCAGCTCATACTGCGCGCTGGCTGCAGCTCCATGAGCCAAACCGTCGACCCGCAGCGAGGACACGTTGGCCGCGGCGGCCGCCACGGCTTGCAAAGCTGACGGCGCGCTCACCATTTAATCACTCGTTTGTGCACGCCATCGCACTCCCTCCTCGGCAAATTTGTTTTATCATGAACTAATTGCAGTTACCTCTGGCACGGGCATCGGCCGCCGACGCAAGAACAACACAATTTGGACTTACTTGTACGGCCGAACCGTGAGTGTCGTTCCGGGATTCAATGGGAGAATGGGCAATTGGCATGTTGCGGGTAAGGTCGAATACGGGGGTGCGCGTTTCTGAAAGAGCCTTCCGATGACGCGCCGGGATGAAGTTGCGATCGTAGGCTATGCCTGCCGCCTTCCGGGTGCCAAAGACAGTGATGGTCTCTGGGCTCTTCTCCGCCGTAATATTTGCAGCGTCAGCGAAATCACACCCGACCGCTTCTCCACGCAATCGTTTTATCATCCCGCTCCCGACCAGATTGGCCGAAGCTATTCGTTCGCTGCGGGGGTGATCGATGATGTGTGGGGCTTCGACGCCACAGCGTTCGGTATGAGTCCCCGTGAGGCCGAGCAAGTAGACCCTCAGCACCGTCACCTACTTGAAGTCACCAACGACGCGCTCGCGCACGCAGGAATCCGGCCGTCACTGCTCGCCGGCAGTCCTGTGGGGGTCTATATCGGCGCATCTTCCGTAGACCACGCCGCGCGTTTCTTCGCCGACCCCTCCGCCGCCGGCATGCACATGATGACGGGCAACTCGCTCAGCATCATGGCCAACCGCATCTCCTACACGTTCGACCTGAGAGGTCCGAGCCTCGCGGTCGATACGGCCTGTTCGTCATCGTTGGTGGCCTTGAACCTGGCAGCGGAGGCGATTCGCAGCGGCGCCATCGAGACGGCGATCGTAGGCGGGGTGAACCTGCTCCTGTCGCCGTTCTCCTATATCGGCTTTTCTCGCGCTTCCATGTTGTCGCCGACCGGCCTCTGCCGCCCGTTCGACGCGTCAGCAGACGGTTACGTGCGTTCCGAAGGCGCGATCGTCGTCGTGCTCAGCTCCATGTCCTCTGCGCTGAAGTCCCGAAGCCGCATCCACGCGGTGATCGTCGGTTCAGGCATAAATCAGGATGGACGAACAACCGGCATGTCGCTGCCTTCTCCGGAGTCGCAGCGGCAGCTTCTGGAGCAGGTCTACGGAGACTTCCGGGTCGATCCTGCCGATCTCAGCTTCGTCGAAGCTCACGGGACCGGCACGCGGGTCGGAGACCCCATCGAGGCTGACGCCCTCGGCAAGGGGCTCGCGCAGAAGCGTACACGGCCGCTGCCGATCGGCTCTGTGAAGTCGAATGTCGGACACCTGGAGCCGGTGTCGGGCCTTGCCGGGCTGCTGAAATCGATCATGATCCTCGACCACGGCCTTGTTCCTGCGACCCTGCACCAGCGCGCGCCAAATCCCGACATCCCTTTCGACGAACTCAATCTCGAAATTGTTTCCCAGAACCGTCGCCTGGCGGACCATCGCGGCCCCCAACTGGTCGGCGTCAATTCCTTCGGATTTGGCGGAACCAACTCGCACGTCATCCTGCGCAGCGAGAGGGCTGTCGCGCATCTCGTTCAGGTCAACACCGCCGCCTCGCCGCCACCGCTGCTGCTTTCGGCCCACAATGGCGAAGCCCTGAAGGCCTTGGCTGGGCGCTATGTCGAGACGTGGCCGGCCACCACTCGCGACGCTGCCACCGTCATATCAGCGAGTGCCTATCTGCGTGACGCCCTGCCCTACCGCCTGGTCGCGCATGGCGAGACGACGGACGAGATTCGTCACCATCTGGACTCCTTCGCGAAGGGCGAGCAGTCCGCGGCCGTCATCAGCGGCCAAGCGCTGGGCACCGATCAGCCGCTGGCCTTTCTTTTCTCCGGCAACGGCTCTCAATGGGCAGGAATGGGCCGCGAGGCCTGGGAGAGCAATCCGGCCTTCCGCGACGCGCTCACGGAAGTCGACGGCCGTTTCGCCAAGGTCCAGGATTGGTCGATCGTAGACACCTTGTTTGCCGATGATCTGGCGCCGCGCCTGAGACGGGCGACCTACTCCCAGCCTCTTCTGCTCGCCCTGCAGGTTGCCACCGTACGGGCGCTCGAAGAGCGAGGCATCGTCGCCAGCGCCACGCTGGGTCACAGTGTCGGCGAGATCGCAGCCGCCTGGTGCGCCGGTGCGCTCAGCCTCGATCAGGCCATCGACGTCGTGGTCGCCCGAAGCCGCAATCAGGAAGGCGTGCGCGGCACCGGAGGCATGGCGGCGTTGATGCTGAGCGACCGCGAGGCTCGACGCTTTCTGAAAACCGCAGGTGCACACAGTGTAGAGATCGCGGCGATCAACAGCTGGCGCAGCGTCACGGTCTCCGGAGCGATTGCCGACATCGACCGGGTGCTTCAGGTAGCGGCCGACATGCGGATAAGCGCGCGGCGGCTCGACTTGGACTATCCGTTCCACAGTGCGTTGATCAATCCTGTTCGCGCGCCGTTGTTGCGTGAACTGCAGGGGCTGAGACCGCTGCCCCCTCATAAGAAGTTCGTGTCGTCGGTGACCGGCGGCGCAGTGGCTCCGGAAACGCTCGGCGCCGAGCATTGGTGGCGTAACGTCCGTGAACCTGTCCAGTTCGAACCGGCGCTGAACGAGCTGTTGAACGACGGCCTGCGCGTATTCCTCGAAGTCGGGCCGCGGCCCATTCTCGCCAGTTACGTGCGTGACGTGCTCCGCGAGGCTGGAACGCGCGGCATCGTCATCGACACGCTGACCGAGAGCGACTGGCAGTCGACGTTCGATCCGGTCGAGCGGGCAGCGTCGAAGGTTGCCCTGGCCGGCGGCAGGATTGAGATGCAGCGTTTCTTCGGTCCTGCTCCCGCAGCCGCCGTCGTCCTGCCGCTCTATCCCTGGCAGCACACCCACTACAAGGTGCCGACGACGGATGAGGCCAGCACCGCGTTGCTCCCGCATGCCCATCCGCTGCTAGGCGCGCGTCCGCGCAAGGACAGTGTCGAATGGTTTTCCACGGTCGATCCGGAGCTCTACCCGTGGATCGCCGATCACAAAGTCGGCGATGTGCCGGTCCTTCCGGCGACAGGCTACGTGGAGACCATGCTGTCCGCCGCACGCGAAACCTATCCGGATGGCGCCCTGGAACTCCGCGACCTGGACATCCTTCGACCACTTGTTTTCGAAGGCAAGACTTCCTTCGAAATCTCGGTGCGGCTCGCACATGAGACTGGAGTGGTCGAATTGGTGTCGCGGCAGCGCGGCGGGGGCGCCGGCGCCGACTGGACGCTCAACGCCCGCGGTATCATTGGTCGTTCGCCGATCGCAGGCAAGGCGACCGTCCCCCCGGCCACGCCGGCTCATGCCGTCATCGTTCCCAAGAGCAGTGTTTACGCGTGGGCCAGCGACCTGGGCTTCGCTTACGGTCCGACATTCCAGCGTATTCGCCAGGTCGTCTTTCCCGAGCCGAAGTTTGCGATCGGAACCCTCGACCGGCCGGACGCGCTGGTGCATGGGACGCGCATCATCGATATCACGGCATTGGACGCCGCGTTCCATGCGCTTTTCGCCTCTGAAGAGGCAGGCGTCGCAGACATGCCGATGAAGCGCATGCTGCCGGTGCGCTTCGGGTGCGTTCGAGTGTTCCAGTCTGGCATCGTCGCCACACGCGTCACCGCCCGAACCCTCAGGCAGTCCTTGAGTTCGATGGTCGTCGATATCGACCTCTGGGACGAGCACGGAAAGATCGTCGTGACGGCGCAGAACGTCCGACTGGTCGAAGCCCCGGCCGAACTGGCCTCGGATCCAAGATCCCTGAGCTACCGAACTGCCGCCTGGCCTCTCGAACGCGCGGGCGTGTCGTCGACGCTTGCACACAGGCACGCCGACGTGGAACAACCTGCAGGCAGCGCAGCCGCCCTCTCCGAGGCTTTGCTTCTGCTCGAGGCGGGAACCCTTCGGTCCACCTGGTCTGCCCTCCAGAGCCAGCCCGCTATTGAACCGCAGGACGAGCGCATCGATGCGGCTGATGCCGACGATGACGCATCCTGGTCCACTTTCCTCCGATCCGCCCTGCTCTGGCATCTCGAGGCGAAGAACCTCGCCGTCGACCAGGCTGGCGCGCGCAGGCTGTCTCCTTCGTGCGACCTTCCCGAGATCGACTCGATCGTCAGTACGCTGCTGGTGCGTCATCCCACGATGGGCGCGGAAGCAGCCAGCGTCTCGCGACTCGAGAGCATTATCGGACGCCTGAGTGACGGAGATCCCACGGCCGTAAGCGAACTCGGCTCGCCGCACTGGCGCAACCTCGGCCTGGCCTCCAATCAGATCGGATGGTTGCGCGACGCCGTCGTCCACGACGTGGCGGCCTCGCTCACGCCGCAGGCTGGCAGGCGCCTGTTGCGCCTCTTGATGGTGGGTGCCGATCATTTCGCTACCGCCGTGGATCTCAGCGCGCGCTTCGCCAATGTCGAGATCACCCTGACCGACCTGGACGACGATCGGGTCGAACAGGCGCGAGCCGCCATTGGCGACAGTGCCCCGCTCGTGCGGTGCCTGACCTGGTCACAGCTCGAGACGTTGCGTCCTGCGTCGCTCGATCTCGCGCTGGCGGTCGACGCTCTCAGCGAGGTCGCGGCCGGCAGCGACGACGGCATAACGGTGATTACCAGGCTACTGCGTCCTGGCGCCCCTCTGATCGCGGGCGAGCTGGCACCCAGCGCCTTCTGGGATATCGTCCGGGGCAGCCGGCGGCGCTGGTGGGCGCGTTCGGCGAATGCCGAATTCCCCGTCGGTGCATTGTTGACCGATCAGGAATGGATCGACGAACTCGAAACGGCGGACTTCAGCGACATTTCAGTCTCCCCCGCCTGCGGCGAAGCCCGAATTGGCGTGCTCGTGCATGCAATTTTCGGCAGCAGTAACGATCGGAACGCCACGGCTGCGATAGAACCGGCGGTGTTCTCCTGGCAAGGCACCGCCGCACAGGACCTGCGTGCCTTGGTCGGCCACGCCAGCACCGAGACCGCGCGTCAGGATAAGATCGCCACGACCGACTACGTCCTGTCGATCTCACCCGACGAAGGATCGGTCGATCCGGTCCTGGCCCTCACTGAACACCTCAACACCATCGCCGATCAATGCCGGCGGCTGGCGGACACGCCGACCCGCCTCTGGGTTGTTGTCGATTTCGGTAACGCGGACGATTTGGTGCCGCTCGAGCAGCCGCTCTGGTGCGCGCTAATGGCAGCCCTCCGGGTTGCTCGCAACGAGTATCCCGGCCTTCAGATACGCTGTGTCGGCCTGGCGGGTGGACCGCGGAGTCGAGTCATCAAGAGGGTCGCAGTCGAAATGCTCGCACCCGACGAAGAGCGAGAAGTCTTCGTTCTGGGTGACGATCGTATCGTTTTCCGGGTCGAGCGCGGGGCCGCTACGCCCCGTCCGCCCAAGCCCCTGGCGAACGATATGGCGCTACGCCTCGTAACGCGGCAGGGCTCCGGCCGGGGCGCGCTCGGCTGGGTGCCGGAGCCACGCCGCGCACCCGAGGCCGGCGAGGTCGAGATCGAAGTTGCGACCACCGGCCTCAACTTCCGCGACGTGATGTGGAACCTGCGCCTGCTGCCGGAAGAGGCGCTGGAAGACGGGTTCGCCGGTCCCGGTCTCGGAATGGAATGTGCCGGAACGGTGGTCCGAACGGGGCCGGACGTCCATGGTCTATCGATTGGAGATCGCGTTCTCGCTTTTGCACCTAGTGCTTTTGCGACCCACCTCATCGCCAAGACTTTCGCCGTCAGCAAGTTACCGACTCAGCTTTCGTTCGAGGACGGGACGACTTTGCCCGTCGCGTTCCTTACGGCCTACTATTCGCTGGTCCACCTTGCCCGGATGGAGCCCGGTGAGTCCGTCCTGATCCATGGTGGTGCCGGCGCAGTCGGTCTGGCGGCTATGCAAATCGCCAAACATCGTGGCGCTACCGTCATTGCGACAGCGGGCAGCGGCGAGAAGCGAGCCCTCCTGCGCAGTCTGGGCGCCGACTTCGTCTGCAATTCCCGCACGCTCGCTTTCGCCGAGGAGGTTATGGGTTTCACCGGCGGCAAGGGCGTCGACGTGGTACTCAATTCGCTGGCCGGCGAAGCGATGATCCGTTCGATGGACTGCCTCAAGCCGTTCGGTCGATTCATCGAACTGGGCAAGCGCGACTTCTATGCCAACACCCACCTCGGGTTGCGGCCGCTGCGCCGCAACCTCAGCTACTTCGGCGTCGATGTCGATCAACTGATCGGTGCCCACAAGGGCTTGTCCCAGCAGCTGTTTGCAGAGGTGGTCGGTTTCTTCGCCGAAGGAGAATTCTCGGCGCTTCCACACCGCGTCTTCGATGGCGCACACATCGGCGAAGCTTTCCGCCTGATGCAACGCGCCGGCCACATCGGAAAGATCGTCGTGACCCCGGCCCGCCAAGCAAGTGTTTCAGAGGTCCCGGCCAACACCTTCCCGGTGGATCCTGACGGCTGGCACATCGTGATCGGAGGCACCAGCGGGTTCGGCTTCGCGACGGCGGAATGGCTGGTCGACCGCGGCGCCCGGCACATCGCGCTCATCAGCCGGTCCGGTCACCTGTCCGATACAGTCGCTGGGCAGGTCGAGGCATTGCGCGAAAAAGGCGTGGTGGTGGAGGTCGCTGCCACCGACGTGACCGACAACGCTGCCCTCGAACGTTTCGTTGACCAGCTCGGCCACCGGCGCCCGATCAAGGGCATCGCCCATGCCGCAATGGTCCTGGACGACAGACTGATGCAGGGAATCGATCACGAGTCGATCGACATCGTGCTGCGTCCAAAGGCGAGCGGCGCCCTCCATCTCGAAAGCATCGCCGGGAGGTTGGACCTCGACTACCTGCTGCTTTTCTCGTCGGCTACCACGCTGTTCGGCAATCCCGGCCAGTTCAACTATGTGGCCGGCAATGCCTATGTCGAAGGTATCGCCCGCCGGCTGCGTGCCAAGGGCCTGCCGGCGTTGGCCGTAGCGTGGGGGGCGATTGAGGATGCCGGGTATCTCGCTCGGCATATCGAAGCGAATTCGAGCCTTAAGCGGCGCTTTGCCTCCACCTTGATGCCCGCGCGCACGGCGCTCAACGCATTGGACTGGGCATTCGACGCCGATGGGCGCCAGCTCGTCGACGCTTGTGCCATCGCGCGCATCGACTGGACGATGGCCAGGCGCGAACTTGTCGCGGTTCGTGCTCCCACCTTCAACCCGATCGACACGGGCAGCGTGTCCCGCCAACCCGGTCAGGCGGCCGTTACCTTGGAGCGGCTGCGCGCCATGCCGCCGGAAGAGGCGACCGCGGCCCTTCTCGATATCGTGGTGGAGGAAATCGCAAGGGTACTTCGCCTGCCGCCCAAGGAGGTCGACCGCCATCGGCCGCTGGCGGAGATCGGCATGGATTCGCTGATGATGCTCGAATTGCGCACCACCGTGGAGGCATCGTTGCAGATCGAGCTGCCGATGATGTCGCTCGCCAGCGGCATCACGCCCGCCGATGTCGCGCGGCGCGTCACGCCGCTCGTCACCGGGGAGGCGCCACGTGAAGCCGTACCGAGCGCGCTGGCGACCCTGTCATCCAGCCACCTTGCCGAGCAGGCCGCAACCGCGGACGCGTCGGAGCAACGCGCGGCAATCACCGCTGTGATGCAGCGGGTCAAACAAATCGACGGACCGCTATGACTCGGCCGCGATCCAGCACGCCCCAGGAAACGCTCGACAAGGTGCGACAGGCGCTTGGCCAATCGCCCGCCCCTCAGGCCAAGCCGTCGACAGGGCCTGCCCCAGGCGAACGACACGAATTCGATTTCACCACGCTGCCCGAATACGAGATCCTGAAGATCTGGAAGGCTGTGGGCGACATCACCAAGATCGGTAATCCGTTCTACCGCCTGCATGATGGCCGCGCCGGCGCTACGACCTCGATCGACGGGCGCACGATCGTCAATTTCTCTTCCTATGACTATCTTGGCCTGAATGGACATCCCGATGTGGTTGCTGCGGCCAAGATGGCGATCGACCGCTTCGGAACGTCCGTTTCGGCAAGTCGCCTGTCGGCCGGTGAACGCCAGGTCCATCGCGACCTCGAGTCTGCCCTGGCGCGCCTGAGCGGCACCGAAGACGCCATTGCTTTCGTGAGCGGCCACGCCACCAACGTGTCGGTCATCGGCCAATTGCTCGGTCCGGAAGACCTCATCGTCGCCGACGCGGTCATCCACAACAGCATCGTCGAGGGCGCCAAACTCTCGGGCGCCAAGAGAATTCTCTGCCCGCACAACGACCTCGACGCATTCGAGCGCGCCTTGAGACTCAACCGCGCGCGTTATCGTCGTACCCTGATCGTGGTGGAGGGCCTCTACGGCATGGACGGCGACGTGCCGGACCTCGCAGGCCTGATCAAGCTCAAGCGTCGTTACAATGCCTGGCTCATGGTCGACGAGGCGCACGCGACCGGCGCCCTCGGCCGTACCGGAAGGGGCGTCGCCGAGGAGCAGGGCATCGATCCTGCGGAGGTCGAGATCTGGATGGGCACGCTCAGCAAGACGCTGGCGGCTGCCGGCGGCTACATAGCGGGAAGCCGCGCCCTGATCGAACTGATCAGGTACACGTCGCCGGGCTTCGTCTACAGCGTCGGCCTCGCGCCGCCATTGGCCGCGGCGGCGGCGGCGGCAGTCGACGTCATGATGCGGGAACCGTGGCGCGCAACCGCGCTCCGGCGAAATGGCCAGGCCCTGCTGGAAAAAGCCATGGCGCGGGGCCTGAATACGGGCCTCAGCATTGGCGCCTCGGTTGTCCCTGTCATCGTCGGCAGTTCGCCGCAGACGGTAATGCTATCGGAGCGGCTACTGGAGCGCGGCTTCAACGTCGTCCCGGCAGTCTTCCCCGGCGTTGCCGAGAACCAGGCGAGACTTCGCTTCTTCGTCACATCGCAACATACGCCTGAGCAGATCGACTCGGTGATCGACGCCGTAGCAGAAGAACTGCCGAGACTGCTCAGCGGCTCCTCCTTCGTCAGCGCGATTGCCGGTCGCTGACGCGGCATGGATTTCAAGACGATCGTCATCACAGGCGCCTCCAGCGGGATTGGCGAGGCATTGGCGCGCGCGCTCGCCGCGCCAGGGCGCACACTGGCACTGTTGGGAAGGAATATCGAACGCCTTGAGGCCGTGGCGGCTGCCTGTCGGGCGAAGGGCGCGACCTGCCGAGTCGCGAGCGTCGACCAGACGGACACGGCTCGGCTCTCCGCCATCCTCGAGGAGGTTGGGCGAGAAACGGCCATCGACCTACTGATCGCGAATGCAGGAATTCTCGACGGGCGCTCTGTCGACGAGACTGTCGAGAGTGGGAGCGCCGCGCGGCGGGTGCTGGAAACTAACCTGCTGGCGACCGTCGATCTGGTTCATCTCGTTCTGCCGGCCATGCGGCGAAACGGGTGCGGCAGCATCGCGCTCGTGGCGTCGCTCGCGTCGCTAGTCCCCCTGCCTGACGCTCCCGCCTATTCAGCGTCGAAAGCGGGTCTTCTATCATACGGACTGGCGCTGCGAGACGCCGTCGCAGCAGAAGGAATCCGTGTGGTCGTCGCCTGCCCCGGTTTCGTCGCTACCGCGATGGCCGACAAGCATCTGGGCCCCCGTCCCGGCGAGATATCCGCCGAGGACGCGGCAGAGCGGATCATAACCGGACTGAAGCGCAACAGGGCAATGATCGGTTTTCCATTCGTCCCGTTCTGGTTGTCGCGGCTCAGCCTTCTCGTTCCCGAGGGTATCCGCCGCCGTGGCATGAGGAACACCCGCTTCCATGTCGGGCGATAGCCGGCGGTCGATTGGTCAAGCCTGAAGTGCCGGCCGGGACAAGGCCGCCATTGCCAAGCAGTACTCACCATCCTGCCATTGCCGATAACGCTCGCTGCCCTCGATCATCAGCATCTCAGCGACGCGAGCGCGGAGGAAATTCGGGACCCAGGCAACCGCCTTGGCCACATGTGGGCCACGCTCGCGGATGGATGTCCTGGCCCCCGGCGAAGCATCACGCAGTGCGTCGACGGCCAATCCGCCCAGCTGTGCCAAACGGCGGAAGCGCCTTTCGGCTTCGGCGAAGGTCGACGAAGTGTCTGCCAAGAGTAGGAGCCCCGATGGTTTCAGGACGCGTATCGCCTCACGGACAAAATCTTCCTCGACGAAATAGTTCAGCGCATCGACACAGACGAGACAGTCGAAGTACCCATCCTCGAACGGCAAGCGGGTCGCCTCGCCTTGCCGGAGATCGATGCCGAGCCGCCGGCCGCGTCGGGCAGCTACGGCGGATACGTCTATGCCGATGAGCTTGCGCGGCCTATACTTTTTAGAGACGTAGAGAAGCCCGCCTCCGCAGCCGGCCGCGACCTCGATGATTGCACTCTGGCGCCATGCGTCGGCATCACGACCCGCGAGAGCAAGCAGCTCGGCGTAGAGCTGAATCTGGTTGGCGTCGCCGGCCAGGTCCGGATCGGCGAGAATGGCGGCATCTACGGGGGCCATGCCGACATTGAACGTCTTCGCGTGCCGGCTTCCCGGCCAGGCATAGACAAGTTCGTAAACGAGGCGGCGTGCCCAGGGACTATTCGGTATCAGCGAAGGCAAGAATGGTCTCAGCTACAATACGAAGCGAAGCGACATGAGGTAGGCTAATCTCTAAAGACCATGCCGACGGACCGCGAGATTCCCCTTACACGTTCCAACCGAGGCTGGCTGTCGGTGCCGGAGCAGCGACTTATTGCATGGATCGCGCCCCTCCTGCCACGCTGGATGTCGCCAGACTTCCTGACCGCTCTTGGGTTCGGGGCCTCGATTGTCGCCTTCTCAGCCTATGTGCTGTCCGCTGGAAATTCGGCGTGGCTCTGGGCGGTCAATGCCGCCCTGATCTTCAACTGGTTCGGCGATTCGCTCGATGGTGCAGTTGCACGGAGGCGCGGCATCGAACGCCCCCGCTACGGCTTCTTCCTCGACCAGTCGATCGACGTGCTGAGCCAGTTCCTGTTCGCGATCGGCCTCGGCCTGTCCGGCTTCGTCCACATGGAGATCGCGGCCATCGGACTCGCGGGCTATCTCATGATGACGGCGCAGTCCCTGCTGCGCGCGGAGGTTTCCCGAACATTTCACCTGGCCAGTGCCGGGTTCGGGCTGACCGAGGTACGCTGCCTCTTCCTGGCGCTGAATGTAGCATTCTATCTGAAGCCGCCCGAACGGTTCGATGTCGTCGGGATGAGTCTCGGCTATGGGGACGTCTTGGGGATCGTCTGGATCGTCGCCAATCTCGGCCTTTACGTCGTGGGCATGATCGGAGAACTCGGCCACCTCGCGCGCGAAGAGCCGCCGGCCGGGAAGAGTCGCTAGAAAAGGGATGCCAGCGGCGACGTGACCTGTCAGAAATTGACGAAATGAAGCGGTTTATCTCCGTCATCGGGCTTGGCTATGTCGGCCTGCCCGTCGCTGTCGGCTTCGGCCGAGCCGGCTACCAGGTGCTGGGCTTCGACATCGATGCCCGACGAATCGCCGAGCTTTCCAGCGGCCACGACCGCACGGGAGAGGTCGAGGCTGCAATGCTCAAGGCGCCCGGTCTCCGCTACTCCAGTGCCCCCCGGGATCTCGAGGCCGCCGACTTCCATATCGTGACGGTGCCGACCCCTATCGACGCCAGCAAGCAACCCGACCTCGCTCCCTTGAAAGGGGCCTCTGAGACCATCGGCCGTACGCTTAAGCGCGGCGACATCGTGGTCTATGAATCCACCGTGTATCCTGGCGTGACCGAGGATATCTGCATCCCCGTGCTGGAGAAGGCCTCGGGGCTCAAGTGGAAGACGGACTTCAACGTCGGCTACTCGCCGGAACGCATCAATCCGGGCGACAAGGACCGGCGCTTCGACAACATTCTGAAGATCGTGTCCGCCGACACGCCCGAGACGCTCGACATCGTGGATGCGACCTACCGCGATGTCGTGACGGCCGGCACCCACCGGGCAGGATCGATCAAGGTGGCCGAGTTCGCAAAGGTCCTGGAGAACACCCAGCGGGACATCAATATCGCGCTTATCAACGAAGTGGCGCTGATATCCGATCGGTTGGGAATTGACACCCGCGACGTGCTCGACGCCGCCGGCACAAAGTGGAATTTCCTCCCTTTCAAGCCGGGTCTGGTGGGAGGCCACTGCATCGGGGTCGACCCCTTCTACATCGCTCACAAGGCCGAGGAAGTGGGCTACCATCCCCACGTCATCCACTCCGGCCGGCGGGTCAATGACAGCATGGGCGTGCACGTGGCCAATCGAGTGGTCCGGAACGTCATGCGGCATGCCGGCAATGGACGGCCGGTGGTCACCGTTCTGGGCGTAACGTTTAAGGAGAACGTCCCCGACATCCGCAATACGCGCGTCGTCGACATCGTCCGGGAACTCGAGGATTTCGGTATCACCGTCCAGCTTCATGACCCTATGGCCGACGGCGGGCTGCTCCGCGAGGAATACGATCTCGCGCTCACGCCGCTCGACCAGTTGAAGCCTGCCGACGCGGTGGTTCTGGCCGTCGCCCACAAACTCTACCGCGAGCGCGGCTGGTCTCTCGTGAAGCCCCTGCTCAATCCCGCCGGCGGCGGCTTCGTCGCCGATGTAACGGGCCTTCTCGACCGGGCGGCCACCCCCGCGGGCGTGACGCTCTGGCGCCTCTAGACAGAGGACGGCCGTCGCGTGCCCGAAGGCGCCGTTTGTTCTATGCTTTTGAAGCCAGCTTCAAAGGTGAGCGGGCGGCGGCGTTCGCCGCAACATCTGCACCCGCGCCATAATAGCCGCGATATCGCGAATAGTAGTCGCCGTGATCACCGTAACCGTAGCGCGCATGTTTTGCCAAGTTTACGCGATTGATGACGATGCCAACATGGTTGGTGACATTCAGCAGCGCCCCGATCGCCGTCTTCACGACTTCCCGCCGGGTCTTCGCCCACTGCAAGATGAAGACCGTGTAATCGGCAAGGCGCGCGATGATGCGTGCATCGGAAACCGCCAATAGAGGCGGACCGTCGAGGATCACGAGGTCGTAGCGCTCCGCAAATACGCCGAGGGCGGACTTCATGGCCATCGACTCGAGGATTTCAGGAGCGTTCGGCGTGTTCGGCCGGGCGCAGATGTAGTCCACTCCCGAGAGGTCGTGGCGCCGGGTGCACTCTTCCAGCGTCTTGATGCCCATCAGGTATTCGTCGATCGTGCCGCCACGGTCGGTCAGGCCAAGCGCCGCAGAAAGACGGGCCTGACGGAGATCGAGGTCGACGATCAGTACACGGCGCGACGCATTCATCTTGGTCAGCAAGCCACCGAGTGCGGCCACGAAGGTCGTCTTCCCCTCGCTCGGCGTTGACGAGGTGATCGCAATGATTCGCGGTTGCCGGTCGAGGCTGCCAAGACTGATTGCGGTGAACACGGCGCGGACCGATTCCGCCGCCGGCGACGTCATGTTCTGGAGCACGTGAGACACGATGTTGGAGCGCGCAGATGCCGAACCCTTGACCTCCGGCACCATGCCGAGAACACCCACCCCGGTGGCTTCTTCGACCTGGGCGGCCGAGCGGAAGACGCGATCAAGCTTCTCTGCGGCCACCGCAAAGGCAATACCCAGCAACGAGCCGATCATGAACGCCGTCAATAGGCCGCTCTTGTAGTTCGGGGAAGACGGTGCGCCTGCCGGGTGCGCATAGGCGAGGATTCGAGCGTCGGCGCGCTGGATGTCCTGCTGCTCGCGCAGTTCCTTGAAGCGCGTCAGAAAGGTCTCGTACAGAGTGCGATTGGACTGGGCTTCGCGCTCCAGCTGCTTGAGTTCCGCTTCATACTGGCTGGCCGTACCCGAAATCACCGCCGCCTTATCGACCAGCTCCTTGAGCTCTTCTTCCTCCGAAGTCGCGGCATCGAGTTCGGCGCGGACGGCAAGCGTAATGCGTTGCGTCTCGGTGATGAAGCGCGAACGGATCGAGGCCAGCTCGTTTCGGACCTGCTGGATCTTCGGATGGGCCTCACCTAGCTGGGACGAGAGTTCGGCGCTCTTGCGTGTCAGCTCCACGTCCTGGATACGGAGGGCCGCCAGCGTGGTGTTGCCCGACACTTCGGGGATATTGGCAAGTTCACCTGGGTTGAGGCTTGCCTTGCTGAGCGCGATCAACCGGCCTTCCCGCTCGATGCGCCGCCCCTTGGCGGCCGTATAGCGGCTGTTGAGATCGGAGAGGGTCTGGGTCGAGACGGCGCCTTCGGGGCTTCCGGCCAAGCCCTTGTCGCGGCGATAGGCAGCGACGGCCTCTTCCGCGATCTGCAGATTCCGGCGCAACTCCGCCAGGCGCTGCTCCAGCCACTCGGTCGCCCGCCGGTTGGCCTCGTTCTTTGTGTCGACCTGATCGGCGAGATAGGCCTCGGCAATCGCATTGGCGATGCGGGCCGACATGGAGTCGTCGGGGCTCTCGACGGTGATCAGGATTACGAAGGTGCGCCCGAGCAGCGTGACGCTCAGGCGACTGGCGACAGCGCCGATCGCGGCCCGGCGGCGCGGATCACTGTCCTCGGCGGGCCGGCCGGTGCGTGCCGGTACGGTCGCGACAGCCGCCTCCTGAGGCTTGGGCGGCGGCGCCAGCAGAGTCGAGATGCCGACGCTCCACAGGTCACGAAGCGGCTGCAGCGCATTCTCGATGAAGCCCGGAGGCTTGGTGCCGTTGAATTCAGGATTGTTTGCGAGACCGAGCTTGTCGACGACGCGACCGATCAGATACTCCGACTGGATGACCTCGAGTTCGGTCTGAATCGCGCCCATGTTAAGCGTGTCGACACCCGACAGCGCCGCTTCGGTTCCCACCAACTTGGAGGTACGCGTATCGAGCATGATGCGCGAAGAGGCCTTATAGAGGGGCGTGGCCTGAGCGATCATCAGCGCCATCAGGGCCGTCGCAATGAGACCGCAGCCAATGATCATTGCCTTGCGGCGGTTGAGCAGGCGCAGCCAGTCCCATAATTCGTCTGCAGACTCGACGGGACGCAGAGCTGGCATCGGCGCATCCGACGCCGGCACCATTCGGTTCTGATTGGGCTCATCCACAATGTGGTCCGCCCTTGGCAAGGATCCCATCCCACTTCACTCCGCGAAAAAGACAACTCGCGACGACACCCGCTCGAACGGGGACGCGAACCGCCCCGACCCGAGAATCAACCCCAAACACCACCTAATTGACGGGCGGCCCCAAACCACCCGTCCCCAAGCCTTTACGCCTACGCTTACTGCCTCACGTTCGTTCCTAGAACCAACGCTCCGGAACCCGAATGATATCGCCCGGCCCCACCGGTGAATCCTCCGTAACCGTCTCTTCCTGACCCTGCTGCGCATTGAAGCGCTGAATCGTGATGCGCGTCTTGGAGGCGCGCCTGGTGTAGCCGCCGGCAATTGCGATCGCCTGAACCACGTTGATCCCCGACACATAGGGGAACGAGCCCGGACGGGTGACCTCGCCGATGATGTAGAACGGGCGCCGCGACACAAGGTCGACGCTCAGCCGCGGATTGCGGAGATAGCCGCCCGAGCGATAGCGGTCGGCCAGCATCGCCTCGATCTCGGGAGTCGACATGCCCAAAACGATTACCCGGCCCGCCATGCGGGGCGAGATCACGCCGGTCGAGTCGACCTCGTATTCGCCCGACAGCTCAGTGTCGGAAAGGACCGTGACGCGCAACCGGTCGCCCGGCGCGACGCGATATTCGCCGAGCCGGAGATTCTGCGTCCCGAGCGACGGCTGCTGAATAGTCGTGGTCGACATCGGCGGCTGCGGTCCACAGGCGCCAACGGTAAGCGCCAACGCTACGAAGAGCGGGCCGAGGCAGCGGGAGAGGAAAATGCACACTTTCACCGGATCACCGCTTTGCAACCAAACGAATAGAGATGACATCCCGAGTGTACGACGGGCCGCCACTGGCGACGTCGGTCGACGAACCGGAGGAATGCTCGTACAGCGGCCCGATCTGGATCTGCGGACGCAGGGAATACAGCAAACCCAGTGAGGCCCGCCAGAAATAATCCGTTCGAGGGCCCACACCCGCTCCCGGCGTCGGCGAGTATTGCGCCATATTGAAGCCTGTCCCCCCCACCAGCTGCCAGGCATCGTGAATGTCGTAGGTGAAGTCGACGCCGAGCGTCGTCGAAACGTAGTTCTGGTAGTTACTGTAGGCTGATTCGTTGATCGACCGGATGAACGCCGGGCGGATGGTCAGGGGAGCGTATCCATTCCAGAGGCCCGTCAGTCCGAACGTGAAAGCGGGTGTCGTACTGCCATCAGCGATGAATGTCTGGGTCGCGTAGCCGACATAACCTTCCAGACTGGTCTTCTCCGTGAATCTGATGGTCGTACCGAAGTTGACGAACCAGCCGTTCGAATCGCGCTGCTGGCCATAGGCATTGATGAACTGGTCGTAGATGCGTTGATTGAGTCCGGGCGAGGCCCAGACATCGATATCCTCGATGATCTCGTAGCCGAGCCGGACTTGCTCTTGGTATTCCATACGATCCCGGCTGGCGGACGGCAGGCCACCCAGCGAGATGACACTATTGTCCAGATACTGGTAGCGCGTCGCGGCGGCCTTGAGTTCGTAGAAGAACCGGTTGAAGCGCTGATAGAGGCCCACTTCGATTGGAATCGAATCAACGACGGTCGGCGCACTCGCGATCAAGGTATTCGGCGTGCCCAGGGCTTCCGTCTGGCGGCGGACACCCACGAGAGCCGTCGCATAGAAATCCCGCTGAATGTCCAGTCGGCCATCTGCCACGACATAGCCGTTCCAGTAGTTCTGGCTGGTCGCGTTTGAATAGACACCGAAGGCCCCCCCCGCCACCACGCGCAAGGAATGGTTCAACCACTCCGATTTCAGCTCGGCCATCGGCTTGATGAGCGCGAAGGGAGAACCTACCGTCGGCGCGGTCGTCGCGTAGACGTTGCTGTCGTAGCCGGTCTGAACTTCCAAGTACGGGTAGAGGGTGAAAGCACCGACCGAGATACCGATCTCGTTCGTCTCTATGCTCGGGCCCGGCGCGGAAATCGGCAGGTCCGGGAAATCGACAATTGGCGTCTGCTCGAGCAAGAACTGGGCGGCCGGTGCAGAGGTCTCGGTTTGCGCGTGCGCGATCGATCCGGCACAGGCCAGCAAGGCCCAGCCAACAAAGGGCGACCAAATCAGCTGCGACCTATTCGCACTAATTGACATGGGTGTTCTTGGCCATCCAGGTATCGGTCCGAGTGTCGGTTGGAAGAAACTTCCCCGCGCACACTCTTGGACGCTACCTCGGGCTCTGCTGCTGGGGCGGAGGCGGGTCATAGATCACAGGCGGGAGCGGGCCAGGTGGCACCGGGGTTGGAGGGAGGGGCGGATTTACAACCGGCGTGACCGGCGGCTGCGACGGATCAGGCGGCGTTATGGAATTTACTAGACTGGCAAGCTCCGGTCCGGAGACACCTCCCGGCACGCCGAGCCTCTCGGCAATCAACTCCTGCATGGTCTGACTACCGACGGGTCCCAGTGCACCCGCATAATATTGACCGTTGGGAGGCGGAATGAGGGGATCGCTTGTGCTCAAGGCTTCCAGCCCGCCGGGCAGGCCGCCGACCGGCGCAGTGTTCTGAAGGGGTGCTGCGGACTGCAGCGGGCCGGAGTTTTGCAGCGAGCCATTTGTTTGCATCGGTCCGGCGCTTTGGAGAGGGCCGGCGCTCTGGAGCGGTCCTGGCGTCTGGATCGGACCGGCTCCCTGCAAGGGACCGCCATTCTGAAGGGGCCCCCCCTGCAGCGGCCCTCCTTGGGCCTGGTGAAAATCGCCGTCGGCGTCGTCGTCCCAAGGCCCTCCTGCGGGACCAGCACCCCGCATCGGCCCTGCCCCCGAAAATGGCCCTGCACCGTAGCCAAGACCAGCCACCGGTGGGCGATCCGGCTGCGCCTGTCCGGTCGTCGGAGCAATCTGGGCAGCCCCGCTCGCCGCCCACAAAAGAGCGGTTAACGTCACAAGACCCTGCGTTCTTAGTGCAATCTTCGCCATATCGCCTATCCAGCCGCGAGGAGCAACCATGCGCGGCCAATACTTTGAGGCTAACCCACAAGCTTTTAAGCGGTCGGACCGGTCCCACCCAATCCGAAACAATTTAGTAGCCAACCAAGTGCAAAATGCCAAGCCCTCGCTGGCCTGAACTGAGTCAACTTCACACGATACGGGGCGAAGCCACGCGCCCTCCCCGCAAATTCACTGAGCGCAAAGCCGACGCCACCTGAAACATAGGCTCCGAAGCCCAGTTCGGCAAATAATATTGCAGTTAAAAAGCAATAAACAATCTTGTCAGGTCCGACCGGAAATTAGAGCAATATCAATGCATCTCTCCCAGACCGCCTCGGTGGCGTGAGTGCTCGGCCAATTCTTCTAGCGCCGCTGCGAAGCCCTGAAAATCTCCGCAAGAGACGCGCCAGTATCCGGCCGCGGCGGGCTGCGCGAGCAGATTCACGTCCGAATCGGCGCTTCCCACGAAGAGGACGGGCTTTCGCGAGTCGATACACGCATAAATTTTGGACGGCATGACATAGCCTACGAAAGAGTCACGCAGCGTCACGAGATGAGCTGCGGGCGCCCGAAGTAGCCCTGCCAGCTTTTCCAATGGAACGGGCGCCGACCGATGGAATGGCAGACCAGCGCTCCGCAACCGCTCGGAAATCGCTTCAGCTCCCGTGCCCGTCGCACTGAGCCACAGTCGGACCCGGCCGCTTCCCTCGCGATGATGAAGCTCATAGCCCCGCACCACCGTTTCGATTTCGTGGGCCACACCATAATTTCCGGAATAGAGAAGCACGCACGTGCCGGCGAGATCGGCCGGCAGCGGTTCAGTTGGACCGTCCGCGGCGAAGGTTACAGGCGACCCGTCCCTCACCAGTGCGATTCGGTCGGCCGGCACCCCGGTCGACCGGAGACGCCGCCGCTGATCCTCGCCCAGAACCTCGAAACTGTCGACGCGTCGACGCCAGAAGTTCGTCAGCCGCAGCAACAGGCCGAGAGCGAGAGAGGGCCTTTCATGAGCCGCGATCAGGCATTCAGGATGAAAATCGGTGATCCGGTAGACCAGGCGCCCTTTCCATAAGGGCTTCAACGGCACCAGCAGGTGGATCAGGAACGGCGGCGATCCCGTGAACAGGATGCCATCGGCCACCCGAAGCGCACCGAAGGCTGCCAGCACCAGACGCAGGTTCGTGCCGATCGTCCACATCATGCGACCCAGCAATGAACTTCGCGGGACCGGTCGCGCGGATAGCCGGATCTCCGTCAGGGTCCCGCGGCCTCGTTCCCGATGAGCTTTCGTCTCGGCCCCGCTGGTCAAGCCGACCAAAGTGACAGCGTGCCCCTGTTCCGCCAGCGCCTGCGCGCGCACCTGCATGTATTGCCCGACGGCGCCGAAATCCGGCGGCAGCCAGTCGGCGATGACGACGATGCGGCGGTCCTTCGCAGGATCGAACGGGCTTTGTTCCAGAAGTGCCATCACGCAGCGGGTCGCGCTGCCGGCGCGCCGGCGATCGAGCGATAGAGCTCGGCCATCCTGCGAGCGACCGCCGGCCAGCCATAGTGTTCGATGACATGCCTGCGCCCCGCCTCGCCCCGCTGGCGGCAGAGTTCCGGGTCAGCAAACAGCGTTCGCAAACCAGCGGCAATGGCAGAAGGTGTCGGATCCACCACCAGCCCCGCTTGCGTGTCACGCACGATCTCCGACATGCCGACGTCGGGCGTGGCCACGACCGGTAGCCCGCGGCGCATCGCCTCGAAGGCGGCGATACCGAAATTCTCCGACAGCGACGTCATCGCGAAGAGACGCGCAGCGGCAAACAACGCCTCCTTGTCTGCGCCGGAGACATGGCGCGCGAGGATCGTCACTCGGTCGGCGACGCCCAGTCGGGCCGCCTCGGAGGCCAGGAAGTCCGCATGTCCGCCGGCATCGTCGCCGGCCATGACTGCCCGCACCGTAGGCGCCTCGGCCAGCGCCGCGATCACACGATCGAGTCCCTTCTCCCAACTCAACCGCCCAAACGACAGGACCATCGGACCGCCGGAAATCGCCGCAATGATATCAGGCGACAGCGCGGCATCCGACGGCGGTGGCGGATCATCGACACCGTGCGGGATCGTAACGATGGGCGGCAGGCGCCAACCGAAGCTCGCAATATGTTGCGCCTCGATCGCCGACGTAGCGTGAATGACGGCGGCCGCCTCGAGATTTCGGCGATCCACCAGACGAATCCAAGCTTCCTTCACCCAGCGGCTCTTCCGTCGAATCAACTGGGGCACGAGCATACCGCGCGGCGAGATCACGTAGGGAATGCGATGAGCGCGCGCCGCCCGGGCACCGGCGAGGATCGGCCACAGAAAAACAGAATGGAGATGCACGGCATCGAAGGAGCCAGTGGACGCCTCGAGGGCCCGTCGCATGGGTGGAGACCAATAGAGGCGTCGTAACCGGCGGCTCGGGAAATAGGTCACCTTCACCCCTTCCACGTCGACCGGCGTCATATGCGGCACATCGCTGTTGGATGGACCATCCACGCTGGTGGTGAACACCTGGACGTCATGGCCGGCTGCAGCCAGCTCCCTGCACAGCGCGTGAACTGATCGGATCGGTCCCCCGTACCGCACCGCCGGCAGATAGGTGGGCACCACGTGAAGAAGGCGCAACGACTGGTCCACTGATTGCAACGCTTGATGTAACGACCCAATTAATAGCATAGATATTGCAGAAATGTGCTGCGTTATCGAATGAAACTCTGGGTCGACTCCCGTCCATCGCTGGTCGGAGCACTGCTTGCCGCCACCGCGTTTCTGCTCTGGTTGGCGTCATGTCTGCCTGGCGCGTTTTGGTTCGCCCTCCCCTTCGCGCTCTTCTATTCGGCGCTGACGGTCCTCGCATGCCTCGCCTTGGTGCGAATCCGGATGATCGAGCGTTGGCTGGATTGGGATTCGCCGGGCCGGCTGCTGATCCTGGCACCTCACGAGGACGATTGCGTCATCACCGCAGGTGGACTCGGGCTGCGCAACAGCAGCCTGGGCGGCGCCACCCGCGTTGTCTATCTTGCGCGCGACGAGACACCTGGTTTGCCGGAGCGGCGCGAGGCGGAAGCCCGCACTGCTTGGAGCGTTGCAGGGCTTGGGGAGGCCGACCTACGCTTCTTCGATCTAATGCCGCCGCTTGAATGCCGCGATCCGGAGAAGCTGCGAAGGGCTGCGACAGCCCTGCGCCGCATCATCAACGAATTCGAGCCGACCGTCGTCGTAATGCCGGCCTTCGAAGGTGGTCATATCCATCACGACATGGTGGCGGCCCTGATCAACCGCCTGATCACGCCTGCCGACCAGTTCACCGTATTCGAGGCGCCGGAATACAGTCCCTATGTCTCGCTGCTGAACACACCGCACCGAATCCTCGCGCTTACCGCACGATGGCTCTTCGGCGTGGTCGCCTATGTCGGACCTCCCGATGGAATCGACGGGGGTCCGATCCTGAAGCTTCGCATGGCTGCGCGCGAACTGGCCGACAAGCGGCGCATGCTGTCGGCTTTCGTCAGCCAGAATGCTCCGTCGCTGGTGGCCACGCGCGGCTATCCCGACCGGCTCGTTGCGCGCACGGGCGCCCTCCACAGGCGCCATCCCTTCGCCTTCGACCGATCCTACCTACGCCTCGTGCTGGGCCTGCACGGTCACCTACCGGCCGGCCTCGTGAACCGGCTCCTGCCGGTGCAGCTCGGCACCATCGGCCGGATGGGCACGATCACAGACTGGAATGCCGAATGGAACAACGTATGACCGGCTTCGCCTCCGATCTCACCCATGTCGCGTACGAGTCGCCAGACATCGTTGCCCTCTACGCCGGTCCGGACGGACTACAAGAGCCGGAAGCGACGCTTCTGGCCCAGCTCGGCTCCTCGCTTGGGGAAATTGAAATGCTCGACATCGGCGTCGGCGGCGGCCGGACGACCCGCCACTTCGCGCCACTCGCCAAGACTTATCTTGGCGTCGACTATTCCTCGGCGATGATCGAGCGCTGCAGGCTGGAGTTTCCAGCCTTCCGGTTCGCCGTCGCCGACGCTCGCCGCCTGGATTTCGCAGCCGACGAAAGCTACGATCTGGTCCTGTTCAGCTACAATGGCATCGATCATCTGGACGCCGTCGAACGCCAGATGGCGCTCAGGGAAATGCACCGGGTGCTGCGACCCGGTGGTTTGATGGTGTTCTCCAGCCACAACGCGAACTATTTGCCGGCGATCATCGATCGCTTCCGCTTCCGCATCAAACCCGGCCTACGCGAGACGCTGCGCTCGTTCAAATGGTCGAGCGTATTCTGGTTGAAGAACGGTCTTCTTGGGTACCGCATGCCGCTCGCTGCCGGCCGCGTTCATGACGGTACCCATTCCTTCCGGTCATCCGGAATCTACTATGTGCGGCCCGATCTCGGTGTCGCCGAATTGCGCCAGCTGGGCCTGATCGACATCGCCTGTGCGGGCAACGAAAGCCGCGAGTTCGTACCGGGCGACCATCCGGGCCTGCGACAACATAAGGACCCTTGGATCTATTACGTGTCGCGCAAGCCGGTCCACGGCTGAAATGGCGCCGTCCCTCGAACTCGTCACGTCGGTCGAGGCGTTCGAACGGCTGCGCCCTGAGTGGAACGAGCTCGTCGACTCCATGGAGCATCCGGAGATCTTCTATCGCTGGGAATGGAGCTTCCTCTTCTTCCGGCACTGCCGGGCCGGTGACGAGTTGTTCATCGTCGTCGCGCGCGACGCCCCCGGCGCGCGGATATCGGCCCTCGCGCCGCTTTGCCTCCGACGCACCCGCCGGCTGGGCGTCGGCGTCACCGTGGCCGAGACGATCGTCGCCGGCCTCGCCGATTATCAGAACTTCCTGATCCGCGGGGGAGTTCACAGGGGCCGCGCCGTTGGCGAGATCCTCGACTTCATGGCCGCCCATGCCAGGCACTGGGACGTACTCGACCTCCATCAATTCTGCAGCCGCGATTCCACGACGTTCCAGATCATGACCGCGGCCCAGAACCGTCATGACTGGACGGTACGGACACATATCGAGACGCCGGTGGCGGTGCGTGATCTGCGACCCGGGCGTGCCGCCCAGGACAACAAACAACTCCGCCAGATCTCCAACAAGCTGAAGACCCTGCAAGCACGCGGTTTCGAAGTGAAACTCGAGTGCGGCGATATTGCCACCCTTTGGCCGGTTTTCCGAGACCTCCACATCCGCGCTTGGCCCGGCAGCCCCCTTGCGCGGGACGACGAAGGTCAGTTCTTCGACGCACTCGTCTCGAGCGAAGGCATGCAAGATCACCTAAATCTTTCCTTCTTGATGTCGGAGGGGAAGGTCACGGCAGCTTGCTTTGGCTTCGTCGATGCGCGGAAAGCCTACTACTACATGCCAGCACGCGATCGCGCGTTCGACGTCGACCGGGTGGGCGCCGTTCTATTGCTGGCGCTCGTCGACCACTACGCGAAGTCACGCACGACCTTCGACTTCATGCGAACGCTCGGCACTTACAAGACCTGGTATACCGATACGATCGACGTGAATCTCCGGATCGTCATTCATGGCAATACGAGCGGCCGGGCTTTCGCTTACGGCCTGTACGACGTCACACGGCGCTTCCTTGTGGAACTCGGCCTGCCGCGCGCACTGACTCGCCTCCTCCAACGCAAGCGCCCGCCCGCCTCCGGTCAGTGAGGGCCGTACTTGTCGACCAGTGCCAGATAGGCTCTCGCCTGGCCCTCAAGGGTGAATTTCTCGACGATCATCTCGCGCGGTGCAAAGAGCTCTGCCTCCACGCCGAACCAGAACTTGTCGAACGCCGGCAAAAGGTCGCCGCTGCCCGTGAACTTGGTGCCGCACCGCTCGTCCCAATAGGGGACCGACGAAACCGGACCGAAGCGCACGAGATGAGGCACGTACTTCCGGTCGGTCCACAGTCCTTCCCGATCCCAAGCGAACAGCGGCACGTTGGAGGACAACATCTGCTGCGCGGCAAAACCCTGCGTCTCGTGATGGCTGAGATACACCATGGCTCGGGCACGCTTGCTGAGATCGTACAGAGTCTTCTCGCGATAAGAACCGTATCGTAAGACCTCCACCGTGAGACGCCGGCGCCGAAGTTCTGCCAGCAGTGGGTCGACGATGCTGCGCGTGTAGCGGTCGCGATGGCGAAAGATCTTGTCGTAGATCAGAACGTCGACATCCCTGTTGGCTCTCTTCGACGGAGACCAGCGATCGGTATCGATGCCGCAAGGCCAGAGGCTGACATTGCCGGGCCAGACAGACGAGAACATGCGTTCGACCCACGGGCTGGGCACCAGCACGCGGCAAATGTTGCGGCGGCGCAGCAGATCGGGATCGTCGATCGGGTGATTGTAGATCGACGTGCCGAACAACATGGGTGTTTCGAGCGCAAACTTCGGCAGGATGTGCGGCTGGCCGATCAGGCAGGCCAGCTCGTGTGGATGCTTGCGGATGTGCCTATAGTCGTTCACCCGATAGGGCACGTTGAGACGGTCGAGTCCGGCACACAGATTGAGACAGACCCGCATCGTCCCGCCGGGCTGCTTGGGACCACGTAACAGCCAGCGCACCAGACGCCGCGGATAGCGGTCCAAGGGTGCCCAACGGTCCGCTTCGGGCTCCTCATAGAAGATATTGAGAGGCGCACGCGAATTCATGATCCCCGGCGCCGCCGATGGTCCATGATCTCCCGATAGAGCCGTGCCATCTCGCCCCCGATATCGTCGACAGACCTGGTGCGGCGCATGTTACTCGACAGTCGCGCCACCTCGTCACGGTTGGTGGCAGCGACCTGAATCGCCGCCGCCCATGGCCGAGGATCGTCGAACGGCAGCAACCAGCCGTCCACACCGTGATGCACGCGCTCGGCAATTCCGCCGAGATCGGCGCCCATCACCGGAATGCCCAGCGCCCGCGCCTCCTGCACGACGATCGGGCCGGTCTCCATGTATCGCGACGGCACTGCGAGAACGTCTATGTCCGCGAGGAACTCCGGTACCCGTTCGTGCTCGACGAGCCCCACCAACTCAATGCGAGCATCTCGGCGCGCCGCGGCTTCCATCTCGAGGGCGAAACGCTTGTCCAGACCGACACCTGCAATCCGCAGCCGCACGGGCAGATCCACGGGCAGCGCCGCGAGCGCCCGAACCAGAAGATAAGCACCCTTGTAGGGATCGAGGCGCCCCAGGAAACCGATCACCGTTTCCTTGTGCCCCTGCAGCGGCCGCTCCTTGCGATTGGAGAATGCCTCGCCTGCAGCCTGGCCCGACACCACCATCTTTTCAGGCGGAACGCCATTCGCGGCAAGTGCTGCGCGAACCCATTCGCTGGGCACCACGATGCGTTCGCACAAAGTCGTCATAGAGCGCAGATGACGCGCCTTCGTAGCAGCAGCCGCTCGCGCGGACAGCAAGGTCCCCGCACGCGGCGAAAAACGCGAGACCGCGCTGTCCGTGAAGTCCAAGCGCGGGAGCCACGAAACGAACGAGGCTGCCGGCGCCGGCAGGCCCCTCTCCAGCGCCCAGCATCGCGCGCAGCGGCGATCGTCGATGTAGCCGTCGCATGGGCGCTCATCGTTGAGCAGCATGGTGCCGCGCATGCAGATCGGCGACGGTACATGCACCGTGACGACGCTCGGAATACCCATGCGTGCCACCTGGCGCAGATGCTCCAAGCCTGCCCCACTGGTCCACGAATGCAGGTGAAAGAGGTCCGGTTTCGCGGACTCGACGATTTCCTGGAACAGGGTGCGCCGCATGCGCACGTCCGGGTCGCCGGCACGCTGGATTTTGGGCGCATCGATCGGATAGCGCACGACCTCCGCACCGTTCCAGGAGTAGCGGTCGTACTGGTCGTCCGTTGCGGCGACGATCGTGCTATCGATCGAGTTGCGCGAGAGGGCAGACACCAGATCGCGCACATAGACCTCGGTGCCGCCTGTCGATTCGGGAAAATAGAAGCCCGCACAGTGGACGACGCGCAGTCCTTCGCCCGTGGTCGCGGGCACGCCTGCAGCCGGAGGGATCATTGCGGCAAGGCCCTAAACGCCAGCAACCGCTCCGTCATGGCGAAACCCAGCATCTTGTAGGCGAAGGCCAGCGCCGGCCGTACCGGTGGAACGAAGTCCGGATCGAGCCCCCTGATCCAGTCCACGACCTCCGCCGCTTCATTGGGATAGGCCCGCGCGAACGAGCGCACATTGGGCCACAGCATACCGATGGCGGCGCGCTTTCGGCGCGGGGTGAGTTCACCGCGCTGTTCGAGCAGGCCGAGCGTCTTGCGGTAGATCGAAATGTGGGTCCAGTAACCGAGATCGCGCTTGAAGCCGGTGGTGCGCTGCAGCCGTTCGCCGGCGTGACGGCGGTGCACGAAGGCCGGCTCGCGATAGACGGCCAGGCGCGGCTTACGCATCGCAACCTCCAGGACGAACAGCCGGTCATCGCGCAATGCGAAGTCCTGTCGGTGCGGAATGCCCTCGATCAGGTTGCGGCGAAACAGGAAAGCCGAATAGTGCGACGACCAGCCTTCGCCCAGCTGCTGGGCGATGAAGTCGTCGCAATCCTCCCAAGCATTGACCTTCCGCGTCCCGCTTTTATCGTCGTAGTCTTCGTAACCCGCGACGATGAGATCGACAGCACTCTCCCGGGCGAGCGCCAGTTGGCGCGCGTTGGCATCTCGGCAAAGCCAGTCGTCGGAATCGAGGAAGCGCACAAACTCTCCGCGTGCCGTCCGAAGCGCCGTCTCGACCGCCCAGTCCTTGCCCCAGTTATCGGTTCGGATCGCAACGATGTCCCGCTGCGTCTGCAGCCAGTCCCATGTCCCATCGGTACTGCCGTCATCCACGACCACGATCTCGACTTTCGCGCCCGCGCAACGGCAAGATTCGACAGCCTGCGGCAGGGCCCAAAGCCGGTTGTAGGTTGGGATGACGACGGAGATATCGGTCACATCGTCACCTTAGCCGACTCGCGGCGGCGAGAGTATCCGCGGCTTCGAGGATCCCCTCGGCGGCCCGGGCCGGCGAGTAGGTCGCCATCCGCTCCGACAATGCCCGGCGCGTCGTGCCGGGATCCAGGGCGAGAACCGAGGCAATCGCCGCTGCCAGCCCTGGAACGTCGCCAAGGGGGGCGACCGCGCCGGTAACGCCGGGCTGCACCAGATCCGGCCCGCACCCGACCGCGTCCGACACCACGGCGGGAACGCCGCACGCCATCGCCTCGTTTACAACGAGGCCCCAGGTCTCGACGGCGATAGATGGCAGGACGAGGACATCGGACGAGGCATAGACGGCTGGCAGCCTGCTCTGGTTCACGAAGCCCAGGAACCGCGCCTCGATGCCGCCAGCTCGGGCGGCCTCCTCCATCGGCGCCTGCAGCTCGCCCGCTCCCGCAATGGCGAGTTCGACAGCCTCTCCTCTCGCAGCCAGTCGCGCGGCGGCTTGCACCAAGTCCATCGGCCGCTTGCTCTGTACCAGCCGGCCGACGAAAAGCACCCGCCGCCGACTCCCGGCTCGGCCCTGCCCGCTTGCCTCACGCGCCGCGGCGCTTGCCTGCTCGAAGGCATCGTTGTCGACGCAGTGCGGTGAGAAGAATAGACGGCGCGACGGCACGCCATAATTTTCGAGGTATTCGCGATTGCGCTGGCCGACATACAGGCAGGCGTCGAACTGCTTCAGCATGTGCGGGAAAATCGCGCTCTTGACGAGACCGACGACGCCGGCGCGCTGCCCCGCAAGCTGCGAATCACCTCGTACCATGACCGGGATTCGCGCGTGGCGGCACGCCCGCACCGCCTGCCAGTAGGAGCGCAGCGACCAACCCGGCACGACGAAGGCGTCGAAACGGCCGGCTGGAATCCGGTCGGCAATCTCGGGCGTATTGCAGCCGGCAAAGGTTTGGGTCGATGGAGTCCGCGCCATGTTCTTGAGGAAATGGCTCTCGTAGCCGGACACGAGATCGACGTCCCAGTCGAAGGCGACGCCGTAACCGGCGCGGGCTTGCGCGCTGGCGTCCTGCCGATGGGCGAAGAACACGGTGAGGTCGCAACGTCGCGCCAGCTCCCGGAAGATCGGCGCGTAGTACTGGATCGGATGACTGACCAGGAAGCCGATTCGCCGCTTCATGGACGCACCGTCCGGGCGCAGGCGCGATCCAGCGCCTCGGCGAACAGGCGCGTCGATTCCCGCGCCGAATATGCCGCGAACACGCTACGGTCCGCCGAAGCCGCCTCGAAGACCGGGCGATCGATGAAGTCCTGAAGAGTCGATGCCACGGTATCCGGAGGCGGCAATTCGGCTTCGGTCAGGGTCAGCACCTCGCCGACATGAGCGGAGCGAATCATGCTCACCGCCGTGCTGTCACGGTGGAGCAAAGCGAAGACCGGCCGCTCAGACAGCATCGCCTGGAAGACCTTCGACGGTGTGTAGTGCGGCTCGGTCGAGCCCAACACCAAGACGGCGTTGCAATGCATCAGGTGGTTCAGCGTGTCGACATAGCCGATGCGATGGGGATGCTCCTCCACCATCTCCTCGACACCGGCCGCACGGGCCCGCGGCAGCACGCGGTGGCCCTTCGGATCGTCGGGCGAGCTGCCCGTGCCAACGAAATGCACGCGGAATCTGGCCGCGACCTGCGGCGTGCGCTCGCGCAAGATGCGCAACCCCGCCAGGAACGCGTCGAGCACGACAAATCCAGCCGGCAGCAGCGCACCGGCATAGATCATGTGAAACCGGCCGTCCGCCGGATCGAACAGGAAAGGCGCGCGCCCGAGACGGCGCACCAGCGCATAGTCCTCCGGGGCCGTGCCCATCGGCATGTAGGCGAGCTCAGACTGCGAGGCGACCTTGGGATTGCGCTCCAGCATGCCGGCCACATAGCCGGGCGCCATGGCGGTGATCAGTGCCGCGTCGCGCACCGACCAGGGCTCGAGGATTTCAGCCAACCGGTTCGAGGCCCAGGCGCGGCTGAACGGTTTCTCGTTTCCCGTCCACCGGTTGACCCAGGGATCTTGGTAGTCGATGCCGAACGGCAGCCCATGGCGCAGGTGCATGAGACGACCGACCGGCGCGAGGAAGTTGGACGGGATCGTCACCATGACGAAGTCGATCTCGCCCGCCTTCGCCAGCTTAGCCAACGCGCGATAGCACCCCCAGAACGACCGGATGCCGATATCGCCGACCAGCCGCACGTGACGCGTCGACAGGGTCGTCGCATGCACCACCCTGAGGCCGGGCGCCACCAGTCGCTCGAGGTCCGGATCCGGCCGTTCCTCGTACTTCGCCCGGTCGCCGGTAACGACGATCGGCTCCCAGCCGAACTCCGGCAGATAGCGGGACCACAGACGTGCCCGCTGCGCTCCCACAAGGTTGCTCGGCGGAAAGTGTCCGCTGACCAGGGCGAGGCGTCGGGTCATGTCTGCCCCAGGCGGGCGCGCACCTTCGAATAGAGGTCGACGTAGCGTTCCACCACCGCATCGGCCGAAAAGTGATCGACGGCGCGGCGCCTGCACTCCGCACGGTCCAGTGTGCCGACACGCTCGACGGCATCGCAGCCTTCCTCGATGGACTTGATCAGAAATCCGTCGACGCCCAGTCGCACGATTTCTGGCAGCGCGCCGCGTGGACACGAAACGACCGGTGCGCCGCAGGCGAGCGATTCGGCGAACACGATGCCGAAAGGCTCGTCCCACTGGATCGGCACGACCATGGCCCTCGCGCTGCCAAGCAAGGCGTTCTTCTGCACGTCGTCGACCGGTCCGACATACTCGATACCACCCCTGCCGATCTCCGGCGCGATCCTCTCGCGCCAGAAGCGGCCTTCCGGGTCGTCCCGATCGGAATGATTGCCGGCGATGATGAGCCGGCGGCCAGTGCGCCGCGCAATCTCGATCGCCCAGTGCGCACCCTTGATCTCTTCGACGCGGCTCAGGAAGACCAGCGGTGCGTCTTCCGCCACGGCGACGCCGAGCGTTAGCCCTTCGGTATCGGCGAAGTTCGGAATGCCGTGCCACTCGCCCCCCGCCGGCCGGCCGCGCCGCGCAATATACTCGCTGCAGCCCGTGAAGGTGATACGCCCGGGAGCGGCTAGTCGGGCCGCGAGACCGACGGTGCGGGGCGTCGGCTCGCGCTGGAAAGACATGACCAGCGGGATGCGGCCGCGCAGAAGCGGCAGCAGATAGGCGATGCGCGAGAAGCTATGGACGACGTCCGGCCTGAAGGCCCTGACCGCCCGGGAAAGCGCGATCGTGTTCAATACGGTGTCGCGCCTCGACAGCGAGCTCGCTCCCGGCCAGGGGAAGAATTCATCGCAGGGACACGCCGATCCCGGCCGCGCCACCAGCCCGACCGTATAGCCGGCGGCCCGCAGCCAGCGCACCAGTACATCGACAATCCGCTCGATCCCGCCGTAGAGGCGCGGCGGGACTTCGATCTCGGGATCGGCCGTCAGCAAGAGACGCATCAACGCA
This sequence comes from Reyranella sp., assembly GCF_965279625.1. Taxonomy (GTDB): domain Bacteria; phylum Pseudomonadota; class Alphaproteobacteria; order Reyranellales; family Reyranellaceae; genus Reyranella. Next base: position 35,362 of record NZ_OZ257251.1, on the reverse strand, counting down.
CCCTATCCTGTCGCGCGAAGGCGGCGGCCACCGATTGCAGCAGCACGTTCTGTTCCCGATCCCAGTTGTAGCGCTCACGACCCAGACGCCACGCGGCTTGCGAAGCCTCTGCCAGTCGGGATGCGGAGGCAAGCGCATCGAGGGTCACGGCCAATCCCGCCGGATCGTCCAAGGCACAGAGCCGGGCCGCTGGACCGAGGTCCGGCGCCAAAAGTTTCTGCGCCGGGGTGTCGCTCATGACGACCGGCACGCCTGCCAGCAAATAGGTGAAGACCTTGTTGGTGAGGCAGAGCCGGCGATTCTCGCTGACATCCGTCTCCAGCGAGAGGCCGACATCGTAGTCCGCAGCCAGCCGGACCATCTCCGATGGAGCCGCCATCGGCAGGAGCTGCACCCTATCACCAAGGCCGAGAGAGGCAGCGAGAGCCATGAGCGCGTCGCCATGCCCCCATCGATTGCTGCCCCTGATATCGAGCGTTACCCGCGTTGTGGCCAGCGACATCGCCTTGATGAATGCCTGCAGACCACGATCGAGGCCAATCGTCTGCGAGAACCAGTAAGCCCGGAATGTCCGCGTTCCCTCCGCGGCTCGGGCGGACCTTTGATGAGACGGTGCCATCGCCAGCGGAAAGACGTTGAGCAGCGTCGCAGGGCAGGCCACGCCATAGCGCGTCGCATAGGCCTTGCCGATCAGCGGTGCGGCCGCGGTCATGTGCGAGCATGACGGCAGGATGGCCTGCTCCACGGTCTGAATCATTCTCATTCGGAACTCATCCCCCGGCGCATCGGTGCCTTCGCCCGAGTGGAAGTCTTCGGCGTCGAATCCGATGAGAGCGCCGTGGCGTCGCGCCGCGGCGGCCACCGCCGGCAGGGCCGCCACATAATGCGCGATATAAAGATCGGCTGGCACCTCGGGCGCGCGTCGCATCAGCGCGCCGACGGGCGTGCGGGCACTCAGTGCCGCCACACTGACGGGTACCGAGCTCCCCAAGCTCGAGAGCATTCGGGCAAGCTGCTCGACCGCCCGCGCCCTGACACCTTCGCCCCGCGCGCGTGGCACCCGGATCGCTTTCCAGGGAGCGACGGCCTCGATCTCGTCGTCGGCCTGGCGCAGTGCTTCGTTGTAATCGCAGACGATCGCGGTGACGTCGTAGCCGGCGCCGTGCAGCGCGTCCGCCTCCTTCAACACCCGCGGATTGGAAGCGAGATTGCCTGGACTGACGATGCAAACCGCGCGGCGCATGGTTCGGCGGTCAGGCCCGCTCAGGCGACTTGGACTCGATGCGCAGCGGCGACGCGAGCTGCATGGCCAGGACGCCGTGGCCGAGGTTCTGCTTGAAGTCGTAGGCGATGCCACCGGGACTCGAAGCGGCGACATGGAAGGGCACTGCGTTCGACACGGCATGGTCGACGACGATGGTGAGGGAGTTCGTCGAGATGTCGAAACTGTAGTCGCCGGACGCCAGGAAGAGCGGCTGCAGGCTCAGCGTGCATACATGGCGTCCCTGGCTGGGCAACGGGGTCTGGGAGAAGATGCTCGACGAATAGAAGCCCACCGGCAGATTGTTCGCGTCACGAAGCTGAAGTTCGAGGCCGAGCCCCGGCATTTCCGTCGTCTCGACTTCGACCCTGAGATTGAACGGCGTTCCCGGCTCATAGGTGTCCGTGGGCAGTCCCTGTGCGTCGAGCAGCTCGGCAGAGAGGATCGCGGAATGATGACCGCGTCCCCAGTCCCGCTCCACCTTGCCCTTGCTGAGCGATGCCGAGTACCGGGCGATCGCGCTTTCGATCGGCCCGTCGAAGATGAGCTGGCCGCCCTTCAGCACGATGCCCCTTCGCGTCAGCGCCGCGACCGCCGCGAGGTTATGGCTGACGAACAACACGGTGCGGCCGGCGCTGGCGACCGCCGACATGCGGTCGAGGCAGCGCTTTTGGAACTCCGCATCGCCGACCGCCAATACCTCGTCGACGAACAGGATCTCGGTCTCCAGATGCGCTGCCACCGCGAAGGCCAGGCGAGCATACATGCCGACGGAGTAGCGCTTGACCGGCGTGTCGATGAACTTCTCCACGCCGGAGAAGTCGACGATCTCGTCGAACCGCGCCACCACCTCTTGGCGCGTCATTCCGAGGATGGCGCCGTTCAGGAAGATGTTCTCGCGGCCCGTCAGCTCCTGGTGGAAGCCGGTGCCGACCTCGAGAAGGCTCGCGACCCGGCCGTTCAGTTCCACCCGGCCCAGCGTCGGCTCGAGGATGCGCGACAGAATCTTGAGCAATGTCGTCTTGCCCGCGCCGTTGTGGCCGATGATGCTGACCACCTCCCCGCGCCTGATCTCGAAATCGACGTCGCGCAGCGCCCAGAATTCCTCGATCTCGTCGCCTTCGATCACGGCACGGCCGCGCAGCATGTCGGCGCCACGGCGGACGATGCCGCGGGCGGTGCGCACCAAGGCTTCGCCGAGGATCGCCGAATACTCGACCTGGTGCCCGATGATGAATTTCTTGCCGAGCTTCTCAGCGCGGATGACGACGTCGGACATGGTCAGATCAGGTCGGCAAAGCCGCGCTCGGTACGGCGGAAGGTATGGATGCCGAGCCAGAGCATGCCGGCGGTCACGAGCATGCTGACACCAAAGCCTGGCAGATAGAGCGGACTATCGCCACCCAGGATCGCCCATCGGAATCCGTCAATCACGCCGACCATCGGGTTCATGCTGTAGAGGAGCTGCCACTCCGGCGGCACGACCTTGGCGGAAAAGCCCACCGGCGAGACATAGAGACCGATCTGGACAACGAACGGGATGACGAAGCGGAAGTCGCGATACTTCACGATCAGCGCGGCGGCCCACAGGGCCGGGCCGATGGCCACGAGAACGGCCAGGACGACGAACACCGGCAGCAGCAGGATGTGCCAATCGGGTACCACGCCATACCAGGCCATGACGCCGACGAGAATGACGAGGCTCACGCAGAAATCGATCAGCGCTACCATGACCGTGGCGAACGGAATGATGATGCGCGGAAAGTAGACCTTGCTGACGAGCTGTGAGTTAGTAACCACACTGTTGGACGCGTCGCTCAGGATCGACGAGGCGAGCGTCCACGGCAGAAGGCCGGCAAAGACCAGGACGGCATAGGGCGCGTCGCCTTCGGTCGGGAGTTTGGCGAGCGTGCCGAACACGATGGTGAAAACGACCATGGTTACGAACGGCCGGACGAAGGCCCAAGCCAGACCGATCACCGTCTGCTTGTAGCGCACCGAAACGTCGCGCCATGCCAGGATGAGGAACAGTTCGCGGTATCGCCACAGATCGCCCCAGTACTGGCGGTCTGCACGTCCGGCTTCGAGGACGAGCCGCTGCGAAGGGCGATCACTGGATATCATAGGCCTGAAGTCATACGACGCGGCTGGGCGGCTAGGCGAGCATAGAGTGAGCGCGCCGCGGCGGCAAAATGCGTCTGCCGATAGGGTTCGACGGCCGCCGGATCGGCCCTGCCCCGCTCCAGCTGCTGCTCGATCGCGGCCGCCAGCGCAGGCCGGTCGGCAGGATCGACGATGACGCCGACCCGCTCGTCGGGAATGGCGTCGGCGGTGCCGCCACCCTTCCCGCCGACGACGCGCAGACCGCAAGCGGCCGCCTCGAGATAGACGATTCCGAACCCCTCCTCAGTGCTCGGCATCACGTACAGGTCCGCCAGCCGGTAAAGATCGGGTAGGTCCGCATCGGGGACGAATCCCAGAAAATGCACCGCGCCCGGCGCCAGCTCGCCGGCGATGGCTTCCAGCCGCACCCTGTCGTCGCCGTCTCCCGCCACGACATGGACGAGGTCGGGGAATTTCTCCCGCAGACCTGCCAGGACCGAGAAGACCGGCTCATGGCCTTTGTAACGTTCATTCGAGGCAAGCCGTCCGACCGTCAGGAGGATGGGACCTTTCCCAAGATTCAGCCTGTCGCGCAGCGCCGGCGACGGCGGCCCAGGCGTGAAAACATCCTGCACCGTGTCGGGGAGGACGCGCACCCGCTCGGGCGGCAGGTCGACCCAGGCCAGCAGGATGCGACGCGTCTCGCGGCTGACTGTGCTCACCATGTCGGCGTAGCCGATCACGCGCCGCACGAGCCCGCGACGATCCTTCCAGATGTCGGTGCCATGCGCCTGCACCCAGTAATGCGCACCGAACGCGCGCGCGATCAGGAAGCCCAACGGCGCCATGAAGACGTGACCGCAGAAGACTGTATCGATGGGGCGGAAGCGCCACGCGGCGACGAGCGCCGCCAGCGAGAATCTCAGCCGGCCGAAGATCGGTGGATTCTGGCGAACGCCGGGCGGAAGCACCTGGCCACTCGCGTCGCCGTGTCGCGGCAGGATCAGAATTTCCGTGCTGCCGTCGGCCAGCGCGTCGAACAGGTCCTGATTGTAACGCGCGATACCACCACGTGCGCCGTAGCAGTCGCCGACAAGAGAAAGGATGCGAGCCCCCATGGTGTCGCTCAGGCCGCGGCCGGTCCGGCCCAGCCGGTGCGCCAGACCTCTAGCGCCCACGCCCGCGACGCCGCCGAAAGATCGATTCCGGACCGCTGAGGTGCACCGCTCGCCTCGCGCAGCCAGCGGCCGACCGGCGTGGAGAAGCCGGTCTTGCGTCGGTGACGAACACTGTCCGGCAACGGCGGCTGGGGCACTTCGGCGATCGCGTCCTTGGCATTCAGGCCTGCAAGGACCGGGCCCGAGGGCAGCGCGGCCAGGAAGAAGGCGTCCACGAATGGAACGCGAATCTCAACTCCATGGGCCATTCCAGCCCAATCCGCATCGCGCAGAAGCTGGTTGCGCATATAGAGCGATGTCTCCAGCGCCGCCACCCGGTCAAAGTCGCCGAGCGCATGGCCGGTCTCGATCGCTGCAGCGATCCGGCTGAGCGGCGCCAGGCGACGGATGCCCTCCTCGACCAGCGCCGGATTCAGCACCTCGTCGAGTTCCCACGGCATGTAGACACTCCGCCGCAGCAGATAGGCACCCGCCCAGCTCCCGCCATACTGCAGCACGCCCGCGGCCTTAGGATGCAGGCGAAGTCCGGCGGCGATCGCACCCGACAGGCCGTGCCGCACCAGTGCCCCGAGACCGGGCACCCAGGAGACCGGGCGCAGCCAGTGCACGCTCCGCGGCACGTCGGTGAAGGACGGGTACCCGCCGAAGCACTCGTCGGCGCCCAGCCCGCTCAATGCGACCTTGATCCCGGCGTCGCGCGCTGCCTTTGCGACGAACCAAGTGTTGATGCCGTCGACAGTGGGCAGGTCCATCGCATCCAGCAGGGCCGGCAGATCGCGCTCGAACTCCGCGCGGCCGACGGTCTGCACGATGTGACGCGCGCCGTACCGTGCCGCGACCTCCGCCGCCAGCGGTGCCTCGTCGAGCGCCAGCCCTTCGAACTCCTGGAAGCCCAGTGTCACGGCGGTGATGTCGCGCGCGCCGAGCTCGCTCATCGTTCCCAGCAGCGCCCCCGAATCGATACCGGCCGACAGGAACACCGCGACCGGAACGTCGGCCACGAGATGATGACGAACGGAATCGCGGACAGCCGCGGCGATGCTTGTACGCGGATCGCCCGGCACCGTCTCCGCCCTTCCGGCGAGAGCGGCTGCCACGTCATAGTAGCGCTGCGGAATGCCGGGCCCGGTGCCATCCACAGTGAGCGTCGTTCCAGCCGGCAACGACTGGATGCTGCGCCACACGGTGAAGGGCTCGGGCACGCTGCCGAAGAGATGGAAACCGACGATGCCCGCAGGGTCCGGATCGCGCGACACTGCACCGCCCGCCAGCAACGCCTTGGCCTGGGAAGCAAAGCGAAGTGTCCAGCCGTCATCGGCCCAATAGAGCGGCTTGATGCCGAGGGGGTCGCGCGCCAGCAGCAGCGTCCGCTTGTCGGCGTCCCACAGGCCGAAGGCGAACATGCCGCGTAGCCGGCTGACCATGGCCGCGCCATACTCTGCGTACAGCTGCAAGAGAACTTCGGTGTCCGATTCGCTTCGGAACCTGCGGCCCCTTGACTGCAACTCGGCACGCAGCTCGCGGTAATTGTATATCTCGCCGTTGAACGTAATCGTGAGGCGGCCGTCGGCCGTGTGCATCGGCTGCGCGCCGCCCTCCGACAGGTCGATGATGGCGAGCCGGCGATGACCGAAACCGGTGCGGCCCCCTTCGCTCAGCCACAGGCCGCTACCATCCGGCCCCCGCGAGACCATGCGCTCGTTCATGCGAGCAAGTTCGCCCCGGTCAACCCGAGGCGCGACATCCAGATAGGCGTGGATCCCTGCTATGCCGCACATGAGTGTCGCCGGAATCTAACGGGCGCCGGTGCCGCGGAGCACCACGGCGAAGGTCCTGAGCACGATCACGAGATCGAGCCACAGCGAGCAATGCTTGAGATAGTACAGGTCGTATTCGAGCTTGGAGCGCATCGCGTCCGCCTCGTAGGCATAACCCTGGTTGACCTGGGCCCATCCGGTGATGCCGGGCCGCACAATGCCGCGCAACGCGAAGTACTCGATGTCACGGACATAACCCTCTTCGAGCGAGGCGGCCTCTGGCCGGGGACCGACCCAGCTCATGTCCCCTTTGAGGATATTGAAGAGCTGCGGCAACTCATCGAGCCGGCAGAGCCTCAAGAAGTGCCCGCTGCGCGTGATGCGCGGGTCGGCCGACGTCGTGAAACTGGGGCCAGGCATGCCGACGAACATTGTCCGGAACTTGATCATGCGGAACGCCCGCCCGCGTCGGCCTATGCGGGTCTGGAGAAAGAAGACGGGTCCCGCACTGTCCAGCCGCACCATCAGCGCTACGACCGCCAGCACTGGCAGAAACACCGGCAGCAGGAGAACGGTCAGTCCCAATTCGAGGACCCGGCGAACGACCAGATACTGGCGCGACGGCAGCAGCGAGCCGAATTCGTTCGGCGACAGGCCGCTGAGCGGCGTGCGACCTGTCATGGTCTCCACAACATAGCGACGATCCAGGACCGGCACGCCGGCGATGGCGGCATCGGCAAGTGCCGAAAGCGTCCCTTCTTCGAGGTCGCCGCTCAGGTCGGCCACGATCGCGTCCACCCTCAGGCCACGCCGACGGACAGTGTCGAAGTCGAGCCATCGGCAGGTCGGGAGTCGCGGCATCGCGGCAATCGCCGAATACGGGGTCACGGCATAGTTGCGCACGAGGTACCGTGCGCGGAGTTCGGCGATCACCCCCATCCAGAGCACCGTGAGAATGCCGCTGCCGAACAGCTGGACGCGCGAATAATCTAGACGCAGCAGCAGAAGCACGGCGGCGATAAGTGCGTAGGTGATGACAGCCACAGGCGCCACGTGCGCAACGTTGAGGCCGGCGCCGGGAAAGGCCTCAAGCCTGCGCCCACAGTACCATACGGTCGCGTAGGCGGCGGCGGTCACTAGGATCGTGAGTTCCGAAGCATCGAACGGGCCGATGAAAGGCTCGTCGTTGGCGTATAGCGGTATGGGCAGTACGACACAGAACAGGAACCCCAGGACCGCGTCGACCCAGGTCTCGATGAAGCGCTGCGGTGCCGAGCGCATGCGCGGCGTTGCGGCCATCCGTTTTTCTTCGGAAGACGCACCTGCCCCGGCCGTGACTTCTCTTTGCACGCCGACTCCATTTGATCCGCTGGCCAACTTCCCAGAATCGGCCGACCCACTACTTGAATACGCGAAACTTCCCCAAGCGGATTTTCGCACCCCGTTTCATAATTGCACTTTGAATGATCATTTCGTCAATGGCCGCGAGAGACAAAAATCGGCACCGCCCCATCCCGCCGGCCGAAAGACTGGGCCCAACCCATTCCGAGCAGGGCAGCCGTGGCGAAGCCGATGGCCGGGATCTGCAGACTGAAATCGACCAGCGAATGCAGGATGGAAATCGCGGCAACCGAGAATGCCGCGGCCGGCAGATATCGCCGCGAAAGTCGACGCTTCAAGGCGCCGCGAAGACAGACGGCCCAGAGCAGTAGCACCACCAGGATTGCGGGAATCGCCGTGATCACACCCAGTTCCACAATCGTCTCCAGAGGGGTCGAGTGCGCGATATCGTTGGGCTGCAGGCTGTCCGAAGGCTGCAGGAGGGTGAAGACGTCGCCGAAGCCGCCCAGCCCCCAACCCAGCCACGGTGACATTCCAATCGCCTGGATCGCCGCCAACCAGATGCGCAGGCGGGACGCATCGTCGGACGCTACGGCGAACTTGGTAAGCAGCGCACCCCCGGCGATGATCCCGACGAACAAAAGCGCCACGATCCCCAGAATGAATGCCGCCCCGAGCCGCGGATGCGATCTCCAGCGGCCTCTCATCATGAGCAGGCCGAGGAAGAGCATTCCCGCCACCGACGCGCCAACCCCGGCGCGCGATGCCGAAATCAGCAGTCCGCCCAGCATCAGGAGCGACGCGGCCAAGAGGACGACACGGGGTGTGGTGAGCCAGTCGATGAGACGGACATCCTCCTCTTCGTAATGGCCGTAGGGCACGTGCGCCTTCTTCGGGTTCCCTCCGAACAGGAGCGCTAGGGCCGCCACTACACACATGCCCATGTAGCAGGCGAAGGAGTTGCTGTTCACGAAGGTGCCTCCCATCAGGCAGCGATCGCCGGGAGTGAATTCGAACTGCTTGCGCAAGTAGCTGCCGAGGTAGCAGGAGTTCGTCGAGACCTGCATCGCAATGCCATAGCTCACGACCAGCACGCCGCTCGCGACGAGTGCAACGAGCGACCACCGCGCATTGTCGCGGTCCTGGCTCAGTGCGCGTGCGGTCAGGAAGATCAACGCACAGGCTAGGCATTTCAGTAGCGAATTGCGGGCGGCGTCGGCCGCGATCGCCGGAATCGGGGCATGGGCCTTGCCTAGGATCTCAGCGGCGCGGGCGAACAGCCAGGCATCGGCCGTGAGTGGCGTCCATGTCGTGGTCTGCCACAGTGCGAAGGCCGCGAAGGAAAGCCAGCAGCCGAGTAGCATCGCCAAGGGCAGACGTTCCGCTGCCCCCACCGCATGGCGATCGCGGACACCGATGCCCAGGGCAACCGGGATCGCGATCAAGCCGAACAGCACGCAGAGCGGCGCCCATGCCCAATCCCGGTTGCCGCCCATCGGCAAGGCGGCCAGACCGACCAGGCCGAAGAACATGAAGACGGCAATCTTGTCGATCGCGCGACGGGCGAGCCCCCACAAGTCGCGATCGATCATCACGCCCGGTTCCTGGCCCTTCTCGATCCGCCGGCTCATGGGGTCTTGCTCCGGCGCTCCCCCAGCAGGCGCGAGAGTTCCTCCTGGGCGCCGGCTTCACTGCGCACGTAGTAGCGGACGAAAAGCTCGTCGATCGGCGTGCGGATAGCGTCCACGAACCATTCGTGACTGGCCGAAAGCTGCCAGGTCCGCACGATATAGAGGGCGACCTTCTCACGCTGGGAGCTCGTCAGGACCTGCCAATGGTCGAGTATCAGTCTCAACCGCGCCGGCCACAGGGGCAGAAGCATCGGTGCCGTATCGATGGACATGAGCAGTGGAGCGACGGACCTCTGCGAAGGCCCCTCGAGGGCCATCCGGACGGACGAGAGCCTGAGCCACTGGATGCCGCGGACGGGATCGTCGCCCAGACCGAGACTGAGATCATTTTCGGCACGCAACAGCCATTCGGTGCGCTGCTGGTCAGTCGGCGCAAAATTTGGCGAGAGGGCGACACCGGCCAGGAGTTCGGACCTCTGCAGATGACGACTAGCCGTCGGATCGGATTCGACCGCGCGGTCGAGCGCATCGATCGCATTCAGCACAGCGTTAAGCGAGATCTTGTAGTTGAGACGAAGCGCCGTCGTTGCGGTGTCGGCCTGCTGGGCCTGCCAAGCGCTCTTCGTTACTGGCCAGGCGAGCCAGACGAGGAGAGCCCCGCCAATGCCGAGCAGTACCCGCATCAGCCCATCGATTGAAATGCCCAGAAATGCCCCCAGCATGATCGGGTCGCATCACGCCCCGAGCGCACTCAAGCGCTGCCACGCCAGCATGTCAAAGGGCTTTCGGGGGACTTGTCGGCGGAACAGACGGCCGCGCAGCGGGAGCCGATTCAGGCGTCGGCTGCCGCGCTTCTGGGGACGAGGGCTCCAGTGGCACTACGCCATCGGCAACGGGAGCCGGGCTCAAGGTACGCACCTGAACGTCGACGGCAGCGCTCACCGTGACATCGGGCGAGCCCGTGAAGGTGCCTTTGATTGGCATCGCCTGCTCGGGGTCGCGCGCGACCGCCACCCGGATCAGGCGCTCGCTACCAATGATGCCGTTGGTCGGGTCGAATTCCACCCAGCCGGCTCCCGGAAGGTAGACTTCCATCCACGCATGAGGATAGGCGTGCGTCGTCGCTTCTCCCAGCGCGGTGTCGAGCGCGGGATCGTACAAGTAGCCGGTGATGAAGCGCGCCGCGAGACCGAGCGAGCGGCAGCATTCGATCATCAGCAGGGCATAGTCGCGACAGGTGCCGCCGCCGGTCTCGAGAGTCACTGCCGGGACCTGGGTCCCGATCTCGAAACGCATGGCATATGTCAGCTTTTCCTGGATGCCCACGCACAACCGCTTCAGCAACCCGAACGTATCATTGCCACCCGCGCCTTCCATGAACTGCTTGGTCCAGGTCCCCACCGTCGAATTCGGATCGGGATAGGAGCGCTCCACGTAGCGTGCGAGATCGGGCGCCTCCTCGGAGGCATAGCTGAACGGCAAGGTGCGCGCGAATTCCTCGATCGGCGGCAGCTCCGGCGGTACACCGAAATGCTCGAGCTCGATCGTGCTGACCAGCTCGAGGACCTGCGTCGTACCGTCGAAAGACGCGATCGCGATTGAGTTGCCGAAAGGATCGTGGATCCATCGGACATGGGCTGCCGGTTCGATCACCAATCCAGTGTGAAGCAGTCGCAGGTCATGACTGTCACGCGGGCGAAACATCAGCCGGTGGTCACCGAGCGTCACCGGCTCGGAATACTCATAACGAGTGCGGTGGACGATCTCGAGAGTGCGCATCAGGAAGGATAATGCCTCAAGGCTTCCGCGGTTGCACCTGCGGTGAACTCTCTAACAGTGCGGAGCCTCTAAAACCGACTGTCATAGGCGCGTCAACAGGTCGGGCGATTGTCCCGGTACCTTCTCAAGGGGGACAATCATGACAAACGTCGCCATGCAGGCGCCGCCGATCGAACCGGCTGCGCCCGGCTCACGCCCGAATCTCGACAAGGGCTTCAATCCGATTTCGCTGATCCTGTTCGTCGGCCTGCTGGCGGGCGGGTTCCTATACGTCATTGACAGCGTCTACGCCGACGTCAACTCGTCGGGCACCAAGATCACGACCCTTCTGCCGTTCCTTTTGCTTTCCGTGGCACTGCTGATCGCGCTGGGGTTCGAGTTCGTGAACGGCTTCCACGATACCGCCAATGCGGTCGCCACGGTGATCTATACCCACTCGCTGCCGGCAGAGCTGGCCGTCGTGTGGTCGGGCATCTTCAATTTCCTGGGCGTATTGACCTCCACCGGCGCCGTCGCCTTCGGCATCGTCTCGCTCCTGCCGGTCGAGCTGATCCTGCAGGTCGGCAGCAGCGCCGGCTTCGCCATGGTCTTCGCGCTGCTGATCGCCGCCATCATCTGGAACCTCGGCACCTGGTGGCTCGGTCTCCCCGCCTCGAGCTCGCACACGCTGATCGGCTCGATCATCGGCGTCGGCATCGCCAACGCCCTGGCGCACGGCATGGACGGCACCTCGGGCGTCGACTGGAGCAAGGCGACCGAGATCGGCTACGCGCTGCTGCTCTCGCCGCTATTCGGCTTCTGCGCGGCGGGCCTCGTTCTGCTGTCGCTGAAGGTGTTGATCCGAAATCCCGCGCTCTACGCAGCGCCGAAGGGCAAGGAGCCGCCGCCGTGGTGGATCCGCGGCATCCTCATCCTAACCTGCACGGGCGTCAGCTTCGCGCACGGCTCGAACGACGGCCAGAAGGGCATGGGTCTCATCATGCTGATCCTGATCGGCACGGTACCCACCGCCTACGCGCTGAACCGTACGCCAGCACCGAGCCAGATGGAGTCCTTCCAGGCGGCCTCGGCCGCCGCGGTGGTCGTGATCGAGAAGCAGGCCACGGGCCACAACGCGCTCGGCAATCCGCGCCCCGCCGTTACGAGTTTCATCTCGCAGCGCAAGATGAACGAGGGCACCTACGTCTCGCTTGCTGCGCTGGTCAAGGAGATCGCCGCTCAGGTCGATAGGTACGGCTCGGTCGACAAGATCCCGGCCGACGCCGTCAGGAACACGCGTAACGACATGTACCTCGCGTCGGAAGCTCTGCGCTTTCTGATGAAGGACAAGGAGAACTCGCTCGCCAAGCCCGAGGTCGAAGTCCTCAATACCTACAAGAAGGAGCTCGACATGGCGACGCGCTTCATTCCCATCTGGGTCAAGGTCGCGGTAGCCATCGCCCTCGGTCTTGGCACGATGATCGGCTGGAAGCGCATCGTCGTCACCGTCGGCGAGAAGATTGGCAAGAGCCACCTCACCTACGCGCAAGGCGCGTCAGCGGAGCTGGTCGCTGCCGGCACTATCGCCGCCGCCGACATCTACGGTCTGCCGGTGTCCACAACTCACGTCCTGTCCTCGGGTGTCGCGGGCACCATGGCGGCCAATGGCTCTGGCCTGCAATGGGCCACGGTTCGCAACCTGCTGATGGCCTGGGTGCTCACCCTGCCGTGCGCCATTGCACTATCGGCGAGCCTCTACATGATCTTCCTCGAGATCTTCTGAGGGGACCCTCCAAACCGAGGAGAGGCGCGCCGCGCTCGTGGCGCGCCTCTTTGCTATGCGAAGGGGTAAGGCCCGGGAAACGTCCCGAGCGGGACGAAGTGTGTCACCAGCCCCGTCCCCTCCTGCCAGTGATGCAGAAGCATCGCCGGTGGCTCGATGTGCGAGGCGGGCTTGGCATCGGGCCGAAGCCGTAGCGCGATGGCCGTCGTCGTGGACGGCGCCGTGCAGAGGATCGTTCCGCCGAATCGGAGCTGCATGGAACGATGGACATGGCCGCACACGATCCGCTCGACCTGCGGATGACGGGCGACCACAGAGGCGAGCCTGTGTCCCTCGCGACAGGAATAGGGATCCATGTAGGGAATACCCGTGGCGAAGGGCGGCTGGTGCATCATGACCATCGTGGGCCGTGTGGGCTCCGCTGCCAGAACCTCGTCCAACCAGGCCGCCGCCTGCTCGCTCACCAGGCCGTGGTGCTGACCCGATAGCGTGACGTCGAGGGCCACGATGCGCACGGCGCCGCGGTTGCCAACCGCGTAGTCGATCGGGCCTTCGGCCGGCAGCCACGGTTGTCCGGTGAAGACCCGTCGAAAGGCCTCGCGTTCGTCGTGATTGCCAGGGATCGCCAGCACCGGAACTTCGAGCGCCTCCAGCATGCGCGCCAGCATGGCATATTCAGCGTCCTGGCCATGGTCGACCAGATCGCCGCTCAGCAGCACGAGGTCTGGCCGCGGATCGAGTGCGTTGACATGCGCAATGGCCGCCGCGAACTGAGCGTTGGAATCGACCACGCCCTGATAAAGCGCGCCCTCGGGCCGGACATGCGGATCGGACAATTGGACGATCAGCATTCAGGCCGGCTTGCGGTCGAACCGCTCCAGACCTTCGCGCCCTTTCGGCGTAATCGCATATACACCACGCTCCACCCGTTCGAACCAGCCATAGACATCCTGTTGCAGGATCTGGGCCGCTTTCGGCGCGTCACCGGCCTTGCGCAGCGCCGCCACCTTCATCGGCCCGTTCGCAGCCAGGAGTTCGGCGCAGCGCAGGGCTTCCTGCCGGTACGCCGTCATCAAAGGCGCCCGCATCGCCTGACCGCCGAGATTGGGGTCACCGACCCGGCGCGCATGCTCGCCCAGCATGCGGCCGGCCTTGCGCTTGTTCTGGCGCGGGACATAGGGCACGGGATCGAGCACCACGTCGGCCTTGCCCTTGGCCACCACGATGAAGCCCAGCCCCAGGCGGCGGCAAAGTTTCTTCACGTTCTTCATCTGCTTCGGCCACTGGCCGACGGCGAGATAGACCAGATCGGTGAGCGCCAGCCGGTCGACGCCCTGCAGGACCAGGCCGAGCCCGAAGGTCCGCTTCAGTTCGACGACCACGGGCGGCTCCTCGCCGCGCACCGCCACCACGTCGCAGCCGCGCACCTCGCCCTTGACGACATAATCCTGTCCTTCGAGCAGCGCCTTCACCGGCGCATAGAGGTCGCTCTCCAACGTCATGGCGGCGCACGCTATCATGCTAAGAAGTGGGCAAATGAGGAAAAACACATGACCGAGTTGCTGGATCAGGGCGCCGCCGCCATCGCTGCCGCCGTGCGTACGGGGAAGACAAAGGCGCGCGACGTAGCCGAGATGGCCATCGCCCGCGTCGAGGCGCGGAACGGACAACTCACCGCCATCGTCGATTTCGATCCCGCCGAGGCCCGGGCCTCGGCAGACGCTATCGATACGATACGCAAGCAGGGATTCGATGGCGCGATCCTGGGCGTCCCCTACACAGTGAAAGACACGACCTGGGTGAAGGACCGCACCGTCACCAACGGCTCCCTGCTCTACAAGGACTTCAAGCCGCCGCGCGACGCCGTCGCCGTCGAGCGATTGAAGGCCGCCGGCGGCATCTTCCTCGGCATGACCAACACGCCGGAGATGGCCGCCAAGGGCCACACCGAGAACAAGGTCTACGGTCCGTCGCGGCATCCGCTGAATCCCTCATTGACGCCGGGCGGTTCCTCCGGCGGTGCGGCCGCAGCCCTTGCGGCGGGCTTCTCTCCGATCGCACTCGGCACCGATGGTGGCGGCTCGGGCCGTCGGCCGGCCTCGCATTGCGGCGTGGTCGGTCTCAAGACATCGGCCGGCGCCATCCCTGCGCCGTTCGGCTTCGGCGGCGCTTACGGTCCACTTTATGGCGTGACCGCGCCCATGGGCCGCTCCGTCGCCGACGCCAAGGTCGCGTTCGAGGTGATGGCCGGCCCCGACCGGCGCGACCCGCACTCGGTGGCGCTGCTCGACGTGCCGCCGCCCAGCAGCCCGCGCATCGCGGTGAGCCCGCGGCTCGGCCTCGGCGTTCCCGTCGATCCCGACGTCATGGCCGCCTTCGACGCGGCGGTCGCGAAGCTCCGCGCGGCCGGCTGGCGTATCGAGGAAGCCGATGTCACCTGGCCCGAAGAAACGAACGAGACGGCGTTCGCCGCCGTGAACAGCTCCGCCTCCGCCCTGCTCTATGGCGCTCGGCAGGCCGCCGACAAGACTCTGTTCGGGGACAATATCTCCGGCCTGATTGAGCGGGGCCGCTCGGTCCCCGGCACCGACGTCGTGGCCGCCTTCCGCTTTGCCGACGCGTGCGCGCGGTCGGTGGCGCAGTTCTTCACCGAGTACGACTATCTCCTCACGCCGACGACGGCCTGCGTCTCCTGGCCGGTCGAGCACGTCTATCCCAAGGTTATCGAGGGCAAGGAGGTCGGTCCGCGCGGTCACGCTGCCTTCACACCCCTGTTCAATCTCGCCCTCGTGCCTGCGATTTCCGTTCCGTGCGGCAGCGGCCGCGACGGGCTTCCGACCGGGCTGCAGATCGTCGCCCCCCGCCTGCATGACCGTCCGCTGCTGGCGATGGCGCAGCGGGCGGAGACGGCGCTCGCCGGCTAGGGCGCCGCGAGCATCGTCCTCTCAAAGTCATGCAACTGACCGAAATCCTGATCGTGGTTGGCGTCGCGTTCGTCTTCGCGATCGCCGTCCGCGTGACCCGCGCCCGACACGCCGCGCGCAATCGAGGCCCCCGTCACATCCACGAGGCGCTGATGAAACGCGCCGAGCTTCAGGCAGAGCGCAGTCCATTCCTGAAGAAGGTCGTGAGGGAGTTCAAGGCGAACGGACACGTCTCGAACCGCCAGGCCGAGGCCGTTGCGAAGGCTCTGAAACGGCTCGAGGACGGTTGATCTCGCCCGCGCGTGCGCTCACCAGGTGATATGCACGCTGTCCGTCGAGCGCTCGTGGGGACCGTGATACACGGCTTCGACATTGTTGCCGTCGGGATCGAAGGCGAAGGCCGCGTAGTAGCCGGGATGGTAGGCGCGCTCTCCCGGCTCCCCATTGTCGCGCCCGCCCGCCGCGAGCACCGCCGCATGGAAACGGTCGACAGCCGCACGGTCCTTGGCCTGGAAGGCAAGATGCACGTGCGCAATGGCCGGGCCGACATCGACCCAGAGCTCGTCGGCGAAGAAGTGATCCTTCCCCTCGAACAGCGGGATGCCAAGCGCGGTCATCGCGGCCTTGTAGAAGCGCTTGGAGGCCTTGAGGTCCTTGACCTTGAGGTGCAGGTGATCGATCAGGCGCCCGCGATGGGTCTCCATGGAAATCCCCTTCGAAACCACGACATGAGTTCGAGCAGAACGCCGTTATCCAATGGCCGTTGCCGCGCCGCCTGGACTAGTGTGGGGCGATGTCCCCGAAGATGAAGATAAGCGCCGCTTTGGCCCGGCGAATCGCGCTGGCCGCTCAGGGATTCGGCACGGGGCGACCCGCCGGTGCCATCAACCGCGGGCACGTGAAGCGCGCCATAGAGGGGCTGGGCCTGCTGCAGATCGATTCGGTCAACGTCCTGGCGCGCGCCCATTATCTGCCGCTGTTCTCGCGGCTCGGTAAATACGACAGCGCACATCTCGACGGGCTGGCCTGGGGCCGCAAGAGCCAGCGCGGTCTTTTCGAGTTCTGGGCGCACGAGGCGTCGTTGCTGCCGCTGGCGGCCCAGCCCTTGTTGCGCTGGCGGATGCAGCGGGCCGCGGCCGGCACCAGCAAAGGCACGTTGCAGCAATTCCGCCGCGAGAAGGCTACCTATATCGAGGAGGTCCGCCGCCAGGTCGAGGATCGAGGTGCCCTCGCCGCCTCGGAACTGGCCGATGGCGGTCCCAAGCGCGGACCGTGGTGGGGCTGGAATGACGGCAAGCTGGCGCTCGAATGGCTGTTCTTCGCCGGTATCGTCACCACCGCCACACGACGCGGTACGTTCGAGCGCGTCTACGACCTTTCCGAGCGCGTCCTGCCGGCCGAGATCCAGGCATTGCCCACGCCCTCGCCCGACGAGGCGCAGCGCGAGCTGCTGCGCCTCTCGGCCCGGGCGCTGGGCGTCGCGACCGAATTCGATCTGCGCGATTATTTCCGCCTGCCGGTTGCGGACACCAAAGCGCGGCTCGCCGAACTCGTCGAGGCGGGCGACGTGCTGCCCGTCGAGGTCGAGGGCTGGAACAAGCCCGCTTTCCTCGATCCGGCCGCACGTCAGCCGCGCCAGATCGAGGCGCGCGCGCTGCTCGCGCCCTTCGATCCGCTGATCTGGGAGCGCGACCGTACGGAGCGGATCTTTGACTTCTTCTATCGCATCGAGATCTACACGCCGGTCGCCAAGCGTAAGCACGGCTATTACGTCCTGCCGTTCCTGCTGGGCGACCGACTGGTCGGGCGGATCGACCTGAAATCCGACCGGGCGAACTCTAAGCTGCTGGTGCCAGCGGCCCATCTCGAACCCGGCATCGAGGCGCGCGACGTGGCCGCGCCGATGCGCGAGGAGCTTCGCCTGATGGCCGACTGGCTGGGCCTCGACGGCCTCGCCCTGCCCCACGATGGGGATTTGGGACGAGAGTGGCGTAGGATGGGCACGTGAGATGAGTTGGAAGGAAGAAACGAGCATGAACGATCTGGTTCTCAAGGGCGGCCGCGTCATCGACCCTTCACAAGGCATCGACCGGGTGACCGACATCGCCTTCACCGGCGGAAAGGTCGCGGCCATCGGCGACGGCCTGTCAGGCAAGGACACGCGCGACGTCTCGGGCAAGATCGTCTCCCCCGGCCTCATCGACCTGCACACTCACGTCTATTGGGGCGGCACGTCACTTGGCGTCGAGGCCGAGCTGCTCGCGCGATCGGGCGGCGTCACGACCTTCGTGGATGCCGGCAGCGCCGGACCCGGCAACTTCCCTGGCTTCCGCAAGCACGTGATCGAGACCTCGCCGGTGCGGATCCTGCCGTTCCTCAACGTCTCCTTCCCCGGTATCTTCGCCTTTTCGAAGTCGGTGATGGTGGGCGAGAGCGCCGACATGCGCCTGCTCGATCCGCGCGAGGCGGTGCGCGTAGCACGCGAGCACAAGGATCTGGTGCTAGGCGTGAAGGTTCGCGTCGGCAAGTCGGCGAGTGGCGATTCGGGCATCATGCCACTCGACATTGCGCTCGACGTCGCCGAAGAGACCGGCCTGCCGATGATGGCGCATCTAGATTCACCCCCGCCGTCCCGCCACGAGGTGGTCAGCCGCCTGCGCCCTGGCGACATACTCACCCACTGCTTCCGCCCCTTCCCCAATGCGCCGGTCCAGCCCGACGGCAAGGTGCGTGACGAAATTCTGGCCGCCCGCGAGCGCGGCGTGATCTTCGATATCGGCCATGGCGGCGGCTCGTTCGGCTTCGGCACGACGCGCAAGATGCTGGCCGCAGGCTTCCTGCCCGACGTGATCTCCTCCGACGTGCACGCGATCTCGATCGAGGGTCCGGCCTTCGATCTCCTCACGACCATGTCGAAGTTCCTGTGCCTCGGCCTCGACCTGTCCACCGTCATCAAGCTCGCGACCGTGAATGCCGCCGCCGCGATCAAGCGATCCGACCTCGGCACGCTCAAGGCCGGCAGCGTCGGCGAAGCAACCGTGATCGACCAGGCGAGCGGCACGTTCGACTATGCCGATTCGATCGGCGAGAAGCTGATCGGCAACAGGAGGCTCCTGTCGGCAGGCGTCGTGCTCGCCGGCCGCTGGTGGCATCCGCTGTAAGTCAGCGCAATGCCCGTTGACGATCCCGCCTCGCCCGCCTGCCAGGCCCGTGAAGCCGACGACGGCTACATGGGCTTCGCGACGCGCGAGGAGATCGTCCGGTTTCTGAAGGAACTCGATGCGGCGCCAGCAGCGGCGAAGATGGACATGCTGCGCATGATGCTGCCGAAAATTCGCGACGACGTGCTTCATACCGAACTTAAGGCTCGGCTGGCAGCGATTCAGCGCAACGAATCAAAGACTTAACTCAAATATGGCTTTTTTGATCGACCCCGCAACTTTATACGGGGAACGCCGTTGGTTTTGTATGGCTGGATAACTGGCGTTGCCTCTGCCCCCGCTCAGCAGCGCCTCTCTCCCCGTCCGGCCTCCAAGCCCGCTCCTGAGTAAGCTCGGGGGCGGGCTTTCTAGTTCTGGGCCTGGGTCAGGAAAGCCACCGCAAACAGCCGGGCCGGATCGGTCCAGATGTGGCCGATCGAGAAACCACCCAGCCTTGCCAAGTCGGCAATGTCGGCATCGGCATACTTGTATGAATACTCGGTGTGGACCCGCTCGCCTTCTGAGAAGGTGTAGCGCCGGCCCGCGACCGTGACCGTCTGGTAGCGCAGGCTGCGGAAGTATATCTCGATGCGGCCCGCCGGCTCATCGTAGAAGGCCTCGTGCGCAAAGGCGGAGAGATCGAAGTTGGCTTCGAGCTCTCGGTTCATGCGACGCAAGAGGTTCAGCGTGAACTGCGCCGTAATGCCCGCCGCATCATTGTAAGCGGCGTGAAGTCGCCGCGTGTCCTTCTTGAGATCGACACCCAGGACCAGAGCGCCGTCGGCTCGGAGGAGCCGGCGCACGCGACGCAGGAACTGCACCGCATCCTCCGGCGTCAGGTTGCCGATCGTGGAACCGGGAAAGAAGCCAATCCGGCGTGCACCGTTAATGGCCGGTGGCAGCGCGGCGAGTGCCATGTAATCCCCGGTCACCGGATCCACGCGCAGGCCTGGATAATCCTCGCGCAAGCGCTGCGCCGTCGCGTCGAGATGCCGACGCGAAATATCGATCGGCACATAGGCGTGGAGATCCTGCATCGCATCGAGCAGCAGTCGCGTCTTCACGCTCGATCCGCTGCCGAATTCCACGAGCGCACACCCCGCACCCGCAAGCACGGCTATCTCGCCCGCATGCCGGCGCAGGATCGCCGCCTCGGTTCTCGTCGGATAGTATTCGGGCTGCTCGCAGATCGCATCGAACAGTGCCGAACCCCGCGCATCGTAGAGATACTTGGCCGGGATCGCGCGCGGCGAGCCATCGAGACCGGCAAGAACGTCATGACGGAAGGCGTCGCGATCGGCCAACTCGCCCTCGTCGGTCGCCAGAAGCGGCACGTTCATCGAAGATCCTCCGAGAGACGAATTCCACCGAACATCCAACGTGCATCGGGCGGAAAGAAGTTGCGATAGGTCGGACGGACATGACCGGCGGGCGTCGCTGAACAGCCGCCGCGCAGCACCATCTGGTTCGCCATGAACTTGCCGTTGTATTCGCCGACGGCTCCGGCGGGTTCGCGGTAGCCCGGATAGGCCACGTAGGGGCTGGCCGTCCATTCCCAGACCTCACCGGTGCCCTGAACGGCGGCGGCGGCAATTTCACATTCCGCTTCGCGCGGCAGGCGCTTGCCCGACCATTTCGCGAAGGCCGCCGCTTCGTAGGCACTGACATGGCAGACCGGCCGTACGGGATCGAGCCGTTCGAGACCCGAGAGCGTGAAGACGTGCCAGGTTCCGTCCTTCCTTTCCCAGTAGAGCGGTGCATCCCAGCCGCGCTGGTTGACGCAATCCCAACCGGCAGACAGCCAGAACTCGGGCCGGCGGTAGCCGCCATCCTCGATGAACTCGAGATACTCGCCGCAATTGACCGGGCGCATCGCTATCGCAAACGCGTCGAGCCAGGACCGGTGGCGCGGTCCCTCATTATCGAAGGCAAAGCCCTGCCCGTCATGTCCGGTTTCGACCAGGCCACCTTCGAACTCACGCCATTCCAGCGGACAGTTCGCCAGTGGCCCGCCGCCCTGTCCGGCACGGTAGGCAGGCTTAAGCGGATTTAGGGAAAGGGCATGCTTGATGTCCATCAGGATCAGCTCCTGATGCTGCTGCTCGTGGTGCAGTCCAAGTTCGATGAGGTTCTGCGCGTCGTGATCGCCCCGGAGAAAATCGACCATGGCGGCCGTGACATGGTGCCGATACGCCAGCACCTCCTCGACGCCGGGCCGCGTGATCAACCCGCGCTGAGGCCGCGGATGGCGGGGACCTACCGCTTCGTAATAGGAATTGAACAGGTATTCGTACGCCGGATCGAAGGCGCGGTAGCCGGAAGCGTGAGGCTTCAACACAAATGTCTCGAAGAACCAGGTCGTATGGGCGAGATGCCATTTGGTCGGACTCGCATCGGGCATCGACTGAACCGTCTGGTCCTCGGCGGAAAGTGGCGCGGCGAGTTCTTCGGTACGCGCGCGGACAGTCCTGAAGGACTGAAGTCCGTGGGGCTGCACGGTAAGCGTCATCGATTTCGGCACGGGACCTCCGGCTCCCCAACGTGGTGCCGCGCGGGTCGGTTGCAAGGGCGCTGTCCCAGGATCACCCTGCAGCGTCCGCTCGTACCGATGAGGGAAGCAAGTGCCGATTTGCGAGATCGACCCGTGGCGTGTTCAATATTTCGAGACGGCGAACTGCCCCGCGCACGTGTTCATACCGACTGAAGATTCGGACGCCTGGCTCTGGAACCCCAATCATCGCTGGGTCTACGACAAATTGGCCGTCGCGACATGCCAGGGACTCGATGCGGCGCCGCACGGCATCGCCCCCACAAGCTATCCCGTTTTCTCCAAGCCCATCTACAACCTTAAAGGCATGGGCGTCGGCAGCCGCACATTGCATTCGGCGACCGACTACGAGGCGGCTTACCGGCCCGGCCACATGTGGATGCCGCTTCTTGAAGGTGAACATGTCAGCAGCGACGTCGCTCTCGTTGACGGCAGGCCGAACTGGTGGGGTCATGCAAACGGCATTGCTGGCAATGACGGCACCTTCGACTACTGGGAGGTTCGCTCCGGCGCCGCTCCCGCCATCGAAACCTCGGCCGGTGCGTGGTGCCGCCACCATCTCGCTGGCTACACCGGTATGGCAAACCTCGAGACGATCGGCGGACGCATCATCGAGGTACATCTGAGGTTCGCCGACCAGTGGCCCGATCTCTATGGCGACGGCTGGGTCGACTCACTGGTTCGATTGTATGAGTGTGGGGAGTGGACATTTGCCGGTCATGCTCGCCGCACCGGCTACAGCGTTGTCCTCTTCATGCCGCACGGGAAGCGCTACAGGCATCCGCCGCGCGATCTGGTGGAACAGGTCTGCGCAATGGACGGTATCTCGAGTGTTCAAGTCACATTCCATGAGACGGTCTCGCCCGAACGTCACGCCATGCCACCCGGAGGCTTCCGGGTGGCCATCGTCAACTGCTGGGATCTCGCCGCGGCAAAGCGGGCACGCGCCCTGCTCCGCGAACATTTCGCTGCCTAGAGATTGCGTCGGACAAAGCCTGCGAACAGGCTGACAACGAACAGGACGAGTGCGATCACGAACAGGATCTGCGCCATCCCTGTCGCCGTAGAAGCGATGCCGCCAAAGCCGAAGATGCCGGCTAGCAGGGCGATCACCAGAAACATCAAAGCCCAGTACAACATTTCCTCGTCCTTCCGAGCATTGGCAGGGGTTGTGCAGGCAACGTCGGAGCGAGAGAGACGGTTCCGTAGGGCAACCCTTCGCGTCGAGGCGGCGTTGGGTCTTCACACCCTCAATGCTGGAGAAGAAATGCAGCCCGAAGTCACCCCAACGGAAGCTCGCAGCGGCGTCGTCACCGGTCGCGTCCTTATTGTGTTGATCATCTCGTTCATCGGTGCAGTCGGCGGTATGGGACTGGCGTGGTACCTGCTCAGCTAGTAAATCTTCTCCATGAAGACTCTGGTCGTCAGTTATGCCGTCGCCTTAACCGTACTCGCCATAGTTGATGCTCTCTGGCTCGGTGTCGTCGCCCGAGAATTCTACAAATCGCGCTTGGGCGATATGCTTCAGGACAGACCTGTCTGGAGCGCGGCCATCCTGTTCTATCTCGTGCACGCGGTCGGCATCGCGGTATTCGCGGTCCCTCCATCCCTGGCGGCAGGGACTTGGTGGAGCGCCGTGCTCTACGGGGGGCTTTTTGGCTTCTGCGTTTACGCAGCCTATGATCTGACCAATCTGGCGACCCTGCGGGGGTGGCCCCTGGCCGTCAGCGTGGTTGACCTTACGTGGGGTGCGGTGGCGACAGCGGCCGCCACAGTCGCAGCGTACGTGATCGTAAAGCCCTGATCAGGTCGCGCTATCGTCGAACTCCGGGTGTCGGCGCACATAGGCGACGACGAAACTGCAGGCCGGCACGATCTTGAAGCCCTGCTGCCGCGTGTCTTCTAGCGCTGCCTTGACGATTCGGGCTCCGATGCCCTTGCCCACGTCCTCGGGCGGCACCTCGGTATGGGTGAAGACTCGACTCTTGCCCTGCTCTCGATAGGCGGCAATCGCCAAGCCGTGATCGACGAGGAGCTCATACCTTTGTTGCGCGGCATTGTGCGTAACGCTCATCAATCACCCTCCTCTCGCCTGCGCGGTGCCTCACAAAGCACCGCGCTTATCGGAAACGCCACGCCGCAGAGCCGGTTGCCCTAGCGGTCGACCTCCCAGAACATCGGGTAGGAAGACTGGATAAGGCCCTTTAGGTCGCTCCGGTAACCTGCGGGAATTGTGAACTGTCCCCACATCAGGGCGGGCACGAGCTCATAGGCGATCACCTGGATTTCTGCCGCGATCCTCTTGCGCTCCTCCAGTGTGTTGGCGCGGGTGAACGCCTTCAGCAGGTCGGGGATGCGATTGTCGCAGGACCAGCCGGGGAAGTCGTTGCAGGTCGCCGCCACGTAGAAGTGCGTAAGGGGCGAGTACATGTCCGTTCCGTTCGAATAGACCGGAAACATCGACCAGCCATCCTTCTTGGCGCGGCGCGCCAGGACGGTCGGCCAGTCACGTGGCTGCTGCTCCACATTGAAGCCGACGTCCTTCATGTTCTGCACGAGCACGCGCGACGCGGTCTGGCTGATCGAGCCGGCAACTTCCAGAACGATCACCGGTTCGCCCTTGTAGCCCGAGGCTTTGAGCTCGGCGCGCGCCGCCGCCAGGTCGAACTTGGCCACGCCGCCGCCGGCGTCGGTCGAGAACGGAGCCCCGCACATCCAGAAGGAGGAACAGTCCTTGGTCTGATACTTGTCGGGCACCCCGATCGCCGTGAGCGTCGCATTCTGGTCGACCAGCTTCCACATCACCTTGCGGACCGCCGGATTGTCGAACGGCGGGAAGGCATGGTTCAGCCGGAAGTTGCCCTGGAACTGGTGGATGCCGCCCAGACCCAGCAGCTTGATCGACTTTTCCTTCTCCAGCACCGGCAGCATGTCGAACGGTAGATACTGCATGTAGTCGATTTCGCCGGCGATGAGGGCGTTGGCCCCGGTCGACTGGTCCGGCATGACCCGCAGGGTGAGCTGGTCGATCTTCACGTTCTTCCCGCCCGTCAGGAAGTCCGGCGCCTCCTTTCGAGGCACATAGGCGGCGTTGCGCTCCAGGATCATGGCGTTGCCCGGCCGCCACTGATCCTTGACGAAACGGAACGGGCCAGAGCCGATCGGCTCAGGAATGCGCTGGTCCGCAGGCGTTGCAGCAAGGCGCGCGGGCATCATCACCGGCAGCGGCGCATTGGGCTTGCCCAGGACCTCGAGCAGCAGTGGGAACGGCTGCTTCAGCACCAGTTTGATGGTCTTCGGATTGGCGGCTTCGAGCGTCTCGGTGTCCGCCATCAGCATCTTTCCCAGAGGGTCGCGGACCGACCAGCGCTTGAGCGACGCGACGCAATCCTCGGCCGTCACCGGCGTGCCGTCATGCCACTTGAGCCCGTCGCGCAGGACGAACGACCAAGTGAGCTTGTCCGGGCTACTGTCGTAGCCTTCTACCATCTGGGGCTTGATCTCGCCCTTGTCGTTCATGGCAAACAGCGTGTCGAAAACGTGCAGGCCGAACGTCCGCGTGATCGCTGCCGTGGTCGCATGCGGATCTAGAATGGTGACTTCGGATTCGAGTACGACCGTCAATCCCTTGGCAGCGCGGGCCTCGCGCGGCCTGATCAGGGAGGCGCCAGCCAGGGCCACACCACCCGCCATCGCCGTCCGACGCCCCAGAACACTTCTACGCATGTAAATTTCCCTTCTTCCCCAGAGGTTCACCGTAGCGACCTTTCGGCCAAAACGAAACGGGCCGGCCCTCCCTTATCAGGAACGGCTGGCCCGCAAGCCGCTTCTCGGAAAGCTGCTTAGGCCGGCGACAGGAGCCGGCAGGTCACGCGGTCTACGAAGGTCGAAACTGGAGGGCCGTAGACGGGCACGCCCCAACGTTCGCCAGGGCCCGCAGGCGAAAGGACCACTCGAGTGTCCTGAACCGGACGACCGCCATTCGTGAACACGCAACCAACCACCGGATCAACGACGTTGGCCGAGTTGTTGGTGATATAGAGAACGGACAACCAGTTTTGCTGCGGAACAGCCTGCAGCCATGGGCTATCGATCACCACGCTTGGGACCGACGGGCCGGCCGTGATAGGCACGGTGCCCATCAGGTTGCCCCGCGGACGCTGGACGACCGTTTGCGTGCCAACCGTCTGACTATTCGGATCGAATGCCTTGTCGGCCGAGGTGCTCGGAACCGCCGCCTGCTGTTGAGGCGTCTGGTTATCCTTGCTCACATTCTCCGGCGTCCACACCTTACCGGTCTTTTCATCCTTGAACTGCGTGATGCCGTTGGCCGACACGCCCGCTCCAACAGCGCCAGGAGGTTGCGCCCCAGGCGCCTGGGCGAAGCCCGGACTTGCAGCAGCGACGGCGAGCGTGGCGGCGACTGCGCTGAAGATCGAGTATTTCATGGCGATCTCCTACATGCTCTTCAGGCGGGTCTTCTCCCAGGCGCCGACCTGCGCCTCTGCGGCTTCGCGGGAGATGCCGTAACGCGTCTGGATCTTGCCCACGAGCTGATCGCGGCGGCCCTCGATGGCGAGGAGATCGTCATCGGTGAGCTTGCCCCACTCCTCTTTCACGGCGCCCTTGGTCTGGCTCCAGCTGCCCTTGAACTTCTCCCACATTGTCTGGGCGTCGTTCTGAGTCGTGGTCTGTGCGCTCGTCTGCGCGCTCACGACAAGCGGCACCGATACAGCGGAAAAGACGACGCACGCCGCCAAGCTGGCGATTGAACGCATTGGAACACCTCCTAGATTGGGTCCTCTTAACGGATCGACCAACCCCGAGGTTGCTTGTGACGGCGCTCAGAGCTTCTTCAGACCCAAATAGACTTCAGGAAGAAGGCGATCGGGATCACGATGATCATTGCGACGTACAGGTCCAACAGTTCGCCCGCTAACGGACTGTGGTCGGAATGATCCGGCGCCACGACAATGTTCGACGTTTCGGGAGCTTGCTTCGACTTCATGATCCCCTCCACGATTTGCCCCATCCTGAACAGATGAACGCCGTAAAATCTACGAGGGTTGCAGGCTAGGCGCGCGAATCGTGAGGAATCTCTACAGGGCTATCGGATGCTGTGATCTAGGGCCTGCTGCAGGTCGATCGATGAATAGGGCTTGGAAATGAACTGCATGCCTTCTGCTTGCAGGCCCGGTCTTCCATAGCCACTGGCTATCACGACGGGCAGCGCCGGAAACTGTTTCCGCACCTTCACTGCCAACTCCTCGCCGCTCATTCCTGGCAATCCGACGTCGGTCACGAGGAGGTCGTACTCGTCCCCTCGCGTAAGCGCTTCCAAGGCAGCCTCGCCGCTGCCGACCGCGGAAACTGAGCATCCCAGCCGCTCCAGCATGTCGGTCGTCGACATCCGGAGCAGGACCTCATCCTCGACGAGCAGGATGCGCCTCGCCTTGGTCTGTGACGGTGCCTCAGATCGGTCGGAAGACGCGACCGCCAGTGCCGGCACGAGGACGGGTCGCCGGGTGGCCAGCACACTGCGCAACTTGGCCGAAAGTGCCTCGCTGCTGTAGGGCTTGGCGATCATGGGATAGCCCGACCGGGTGTGATCCGGAATCAGGCCACGGGCGAAGCCCGAGGTCAGCAGCACGGCGATCCCAGGCTGAAGTCGTTGCGCCAGCTGCGCCAGTTCGACGGCCGTGATCGAACCGGGCATCACGATGTCCGTAAACAGAAGATCGAAGGCGGAATCCTTCTCCAGCATGGCCGCTGCCACGTCGGGATCCTCCGCGGCTTCCACGCGATAACCCCACCCCTTCAGCATTTCGACGACCGCTCGTCGCACATCTTCGCTGTCTTCCACGACGAGTATGCGCTCGCTGCCGCTGACCGCGCTGCCCGGATGGGACGGCTCCTCAACCACCGGATCCTCGGTGCGTGGCAGATAGAGCTTGATGCTGGTCCCCTGCCCTATGGCGCTGTCGATCCGGATGTGGCCGTTCGACTGGCGCACGAAGCCGTAAACCATGCTGAGACCGAGCCCCGTGCCCTTGCCGTCGCCCTTCGTCGTAAAGAATGGGTCAAATGCCTGGGCGGCAATCTCCGGCGGCATACCGGTGCCGGTGTCGCTCACGTCGACCAGAACATAGGGACCCGGCGTCACGTCGGGATGAAGCGCCGCATAGCGACGGTCGAGCGTCGCGTTGGACACCCCGACCCGTACCGTGCCGCCCTCCGGCATCGCATCGCGCGCATTGATCGCAAGGTTCAGAATCGCGTTCTCGAGCTGGCCCGCGTCGATCCTGGCGTTCCAGGGATCGTCCGCCATCTTGATTTCGATCGCGATTCGCTCGCCCAACGAATGACGCATCAGGTCGGCAAGATCCCCTACCAGCCGCGCGATGTTGGTGGGCTGCGGTGTCAGCGGCTGACGGCGGGCGAAGGCCAGCAGCTGCTGCGTCAGGCGAGCGCCGCGATCGGCCGCCGCCGTCGCGCTCTGGACACGCGTAAGCATCGCGGTGTTGTCTCCGGCCTCGCCTTTCAGGAGGTCGAGGTTGGCCCGGATCACCTGCAGGATATTGTTGAAGTCATGGGCCATGCCGCCCGTGAGCTGCCCCGTGGCCTCCATCTTCTGCCCCTGTCGCAGGGCTGCTTCGTTGTGGAGCTTCTCGGTTATATCGACGCAGCGCACGACCGCGCCACCGCCGGACATGTCGCCGCGATAAATCTCGTAGTCCCGCCCTTCATGCGACACGCGCAGGACCGCCGGCCCCGTGGAGGGCATCTTGGCGAGATCGAGCGGCAGGAGAAGCGCCCGGGTCGCGGGAGACCGGTCCGACAGGAGCTGGTCCAGCGATGGCGGCGCCTGCTTCCCCGGCTCCCAGTGCGCCAGTTTGGTGAATGCCTCGTTCCACGCCACGACAGTGCGCTCCCCGTCGATCACGAATATCGGGTCGCGCAGACTTTCGAGAGTCGCCTGGAGGAGCCGGGAGCGCCCAGCCAGCGCGTGCTGGCTTCGCTCGAGACGGCCGGCACCCTGCACAACGATGTAGATCCCCGCGATCAGACAAAGGAAGGCCCCGCCCATGACGAGGAGACCGGCCACTTCAGCCTGCTCCTGCTCCGACCTCAATGCCGTCAGACGCCGCGCCAGCAGGAGCCTCTGCCCCTCCACGAGGGCGTCGCCCAGCAGCCGCAACTGCCCGAGCATCGCCCGCCCCGCCCCCGTTCGATCGAGCGACAAGGCCGCCTCCCGGCCCTGCGTCTGGTAGGCGCCGACAGTGGAATTGAGCTGGTCGAACTTCTGCGCCGTGATGCTGCGGAACTCCTGGAACTGGCGCGTCGTGTCGGGGTCGCTTGCGACCGCGGCTTCGAGCTGGCGCATGCTCGATTCGATCCTGAGGCGCGCGCGCTCGTAAGGCTCGAGACTGGTGACGTCGCCGGTGAGCAGATAGCCGCGAAGTCCGATCTCGGCATCCTGCACAGCGATCACCATCTCGCGCATCAGGGCCATCGTCTCGTAGTTGGCCACCACCAGACGCTGCTGGCGCGCCGCCGATTTCGATTGGGAGAAGGCCAGCATGAGGCCGGCTGCAATCAACACGGCGAGCGTGATGCCAGCGATGACGCCTGTCGACCGCGCCGAGCGCAGCACTCTAGGCATTTGCCGGCTCGTCTGCGGCGGGTGTCGGGAAGACGACGACGACCCGGTTGCCGCCATCGGGCTTCCTCTCGATCGTGACTTCGCCGCCGAGCTGCATGGCCAGACCGCGGATCAGAGTGAGACCGAAACCGCCCCTGCCATCGGGCGCTGGCTGAACGGCCGCGCGGGCCGCGCCGTTGTCCTCGATGACGAGTTCGACCTCCTCGCCTCGCTCGCTCGTCTCGATACGGATCTCCGGCGAGGGCGTCCGGCTGAAATCATGTGTAAGTGCAATACTGACGGCCTCTGTGACGATGAGGCCGATCGGAATGGCTGTGTCCGGGCCGACCGCCATGATCGGCGCGCGGATGTGATAGCGCGGCGCCTGTTTTCCGGACGGCGAGCGGCCCACCGAGATCTGCCGCACGAGATCGCTGATGAACTGCTGGAAATCCACCAGAGACCAGCTCGACCGTTCGTAGAGATGGCGATGCAGAATCGAGAGCGTCAGAACTCTGTTCTGGGCATCGCCGAAGAAACGGCGAATGCGCGGCGACCTGATCTCGCCGGCCTGTAGATTGAGCAGGCTGGAGATCATCTGCAGGTTGTTCTTCACCCTATGATGGATCTCGCGAAGCATATGATCGCGTTGCTCCAAGTTGGCACGCAGCGCCGCCTCACGGCTGGCGATGGCCTCGGCCATGGCCGTGACACCTGCGCCGACCGAGGCCATTTCCGGGCTCCAAGGCTGCGGCGGCGCCAGCGTGATGCTTTCGCCGCGCGCGACCTTGTCGGCGAAATCCTGAATATAGCGCAGGGGCCGGACACACCATCGATCAGCCCCGAACCAGATCACCAGCAGGACGACAGCCGACGCCAACGCCACGAAGAACACGCCCGCCCAGGCACCGGCAAAGGCCAAGGGACTTTCAATAATGGGGGATGAAACGACGGCAAACAACGCGTTTGCACCGACCGGCCGGATCCAGAAGTGATAGTAGGCGCCGTCCTGCCCGAAATCGGCGATCCTGAGCTGGTTGCTCGCCAGGGCTTCGGCAAGTCGCGCCGGTACCGGCAGCCGTCGCATGGCCGTTGCATCGCCACCGAGGGCCGCGCCGGAACGGTCGATCACCGCAACCGCGGAACTGTCGGTGCCTTCCGCTTGGGCCGCCGCCTGCGCGAGCGCCTTCAGCGTGATCCCGACGGCGCACATGCCGCGGAAAGCCCCGTCACGTCCGATGGGAATGGCTATAGGAATGATTGCGCTGGTGGATACGCGACTGGCGATGGCGTCGCCCACGACGAGGCCATGAGAACCCCGCGACGTCTTCTGGAAGACGTCGCGGTCCGAGAAATTCATGCCGATCGCTCTGCGGGCAGAGGCGCAGCGAGCAATCCCCTGCTCGTCGGTCACCAGAGCCGTCGAATACTGGCCCGGGTATGTCTCCAGCAGCTTCGAGAGATAGGTTTCGCACCGCCCAACGGTATCGGCCCAAGGGGCGGCACTCGCGCTCTGTTCAACCGATTCGTCGGCGCAGGCAGCAGTCAACATCCGCCGGGAGGCGTCGAAGAGGCCCGCATATCGCGCCACGGCCAGGTCGGAAACCGACGCGAGCGCAGCATCTCGCTGCGCAGCGACGGATTCTTCCTGGAGATCCGCCTGCCAGATCGCCAGCCCGAGCACGGGCAGCAAGGCCAGCGCCACGAGCGTAACGAGCTTGGTGCGAAGCGACCATCGCGCCACGTTCCGTCCCGGCGTCAGATCGATACGGTATCGAGCGCCTGCGCGATCGCCGCACGGAGAAGATCGGGATCGAAAGGCTTGGAGATGACGAACGCCGGCTCGACCTGCTTGCCCGTCAGCAGTCGCTCGGGAAATCCGGTGACGAAGATGACCGGAACCGACATCGACTTCATGATCTGATTGACGGCAGAGATGCCGCTGTCGGAACCGCGAAGCTGGATGTCGGCGAGCACGAGATGCGGCGAGTGCTTCTTAGCCAACTCGATGGCGGCCTTCTCTGTCGCCGCGATGCCCACGACCTCATGGCCGGCATTGCGCACGATATCGGCCACGTCGAGCGCGATGACCGCCTCGTCTTCAATCACGAGGATGCGTACGGAAGCGACGCGCTGAAGCTCTCGCCGTGCTTCCTCGAGACTGCGCTCGGCCGCATCAATGCTAATGCCCAAAATGTGAGCCGCGTCGCCGACGGTGAAGCCTTCGAGCACGGTCAGAAGCAGGACCTGACGCTGCATGGGCGCCATATCCGTGAGCGACTCCTTCAGTCGGCCACGGACACTTTCTCCACCGATGGCCGCTGCTTCCATGTCGCCGAAAGGCTGACGCAGCCGATGGAAGAGCGCGAATACGCCGAGCTTGGTATCTTCGGCATCCGCGATCAGCTCAGGCTGCTGCACCGCGACCTCTGCACACAGCCGCACCCACTCGTCGCCCTGCTGCTGGGAACCGGTGACGGCACGAGCGTACCGGCGCAGAAACGGCAGGGTCCTGCTGATCGCCTCGGACACCTTTTTCGAAGCTACCTCTTCAGCCACGTCCTTCTCCCTCATCTCTCGAAATCCGTCTCTCGCCGCTCGCCGAAGCCGTCATCTACAGTACGCTGTGTGAGGCCGCAGACAACTCCCGAAACTTCGCAGGCCTAGGACGCTGCCCCGCGTCAGCCCCGACATGCGAGATGGCCGGGCAACGCATGCGCATCGCCCAGCCGAACCCTTGCCCTTGTCTGGCGTCAGTGCAGCCAGCCCAGCACCCACATCAGCAACAGCACGGGAATCGGTACTCCTACAAGCCAAAGAATTGCCGCGCGTCCCATCAGATCCTCGTCATGGAATGAGTGACTGCATAAACGCATGTCGGTACTTTTGGTTCCCGCCGCGCGATGCTGCAACCAGATGTGGTTCCAGATGTGGTTAACCTCAGATTTGCCCTTTCGTGAGGGCCAAGCCGTCCCCAGATAGACAATCCATGAAAGAAGAGATTGTCGCGCTCCTTCCGGATCTGCGTGCGTTCGCGCGCTTCATGTGTCGCGAACGGGAAGCGGCCGATGATCTGGTTCAGAACACGGTCCTGGCCGCGCTCGATAAGCACACTCAGTTCGCGCCCGGCACCAATCTCAAGGGCTGGCTTTTCACGATCATGCGCAATCGCTTCTACTCCGACCTCAGGACGCAGCGGCGGCGACCGTTGACTATCGACAACGAGGCCGCGGCCCCCTTGCCCGCGGTCGACAACCCTGAAGCAACCCTCGCTCTGAAGGAGCTCTCCTCAGAATTGTGGAAGCTCAATCCGCAATCGCGTGAAGCGTTGGTCCTGGTCGGTGCCGGAGGCTTTTCCTATGAAGAAGCGGCAAGTCTGTGCGGATGCTCGGTGGGTACCCTGAAAGCCCGCGTTTCCAGAGCCCGCAAGTATCTTTCCGACAAGTTGCAATGAAATTTTGCGAAAAATAACGCATTAACTCAACGACTTACAAGATTCTCCCCCGGCTCGTGTAACCAACTCGCGGCTGCGGCATTGGTAAGGCAGAGGACGCAACCTAGGAGATCGCTAATGACCACGCAGCCCCTGCAGGATAACGGTACTCGCGACTTTCACGAACAGCTCAAGACCATCCTGCCTCGCCTGCGCATCTACGCCCTCTCCCTCACTCGGGATCGCGACGCCGCGGACGATCTGGTCCACGACACGGTGATCAAGGCTTTGACGGGTCGCAACAGCTTTCAGCCAGGCACCAACCTCGCCGCTTGGCTTTTCCGGATTCAGCGCAACGAGTTCATCTCCGGCCTCCGCCGTCGTCGCCCGACCGTGCCGGTCGATACCGCCATAGCGGAATCGCTTTCCCATCCGCCCCATCAGGACAGCGGGTTGGTGATGCGTGAGTTCATGTCGGCGTTCGGCAAGCTGGCCGCCGCGCAGCGTGAAGCCCTTCTGCTCGCCGTTCTCGAGGGCCTGCCTTACGAAACGATCGCCGAACATACCGGCGTCTCGGTCGGAACGGTAAAGAGCCGCATCTCGCGGGCCCGTGACACGCTCGAGCGTCTCCTGATGGAAGGCGATGCCCGCCGTCCCGCCGGGAACAGCCGCGTGTCCAACAACACCGATGACGCCCGGCACGCGCTCGAAGCCCGCTGAAGCCCCCTTTAAAGTCCACTGTCAGGGTGCGACAAGGTCATGAGTAGTCCCACGGGGAGAAGTGAATGGGTCGGACGGGATCCCGCGGAGTGGAGTTCCGCCTCCGGGGAGCGTGTGATGGCCAATAACAATGACAAGCCGGAGGATGGACGCGCCGCAGCCGCGGCGCGCGCCAAGCCTCGCGGCAATGATCGGCCATTCGATCTGTGGCTGCACAAGCAGCTTCACGCGATGTATGACGAAATCGCGAGCGAGCCTTTGCCGGACGATCTGTTGAATCTGATCGAGAAGGACGCTGCCGAACAAGAAAAGGGCGGCTCCGACGAGCCGCCCAAAGAATAGCGGCCATCCATCGGATCGCCTGCGCTTGCGGACCGTCCAGAAGCAGGACTGTCCCCTAGTGAAAAAAGATAAAAAAGCCTGTCCGTGAGAAAGAAATGGCGGCGGCCTTGCGACCGCCGCCACCCTGTCCGCAACAAGTCGGTCAGCCCGGCCGGCCCGTTGCGAATTCGCTATCTTTTCCCTGTCTCCACGTCCGTCGCGCCTGATCCTTGATAAACGGGCCCCCCTGTTTGGGGTTCCGCCGCTTCGCTATAGAGGACGGCATGAAACGGGAGGGTATGGCGATGGACCTGTTCGATCTTTCTGGCCGTGTGGTGATCGTCACGGGCGGCAACGGTGGCATCGGTCTGGGCATGGCCCTCGGCATGGCGCGCGCCGGCGCCACCGTCGTCGTCGGCGGTCGGGATCCAGTGAAGAACGAGGCCGCTGTTCGCGAGCTTCGGTCAACCGGAACGAAAGCCAGCGCCACGGTCGTAGACGTTCTGAAGGAGGATTCCTGCCGCGCGCTCATCGCCGATACTGTGAAGGCCCATGGCCGGCTCGATATCCTCGTGAACAATGCCGGCATCAACATCAGAAAGCAGCCTCAGGAATACACCCTTGCCGAATGGCACCAGGTCCTGGACAGCAACCTGACGAGCGCCTTCCTCTGCAGCCACGCGGCCTACCCCGAGATGGTGAAGACTGGCGCCGGCAAGATGATCAACATCGGTTCGATGATGTCGATCTTCGGCGCCTCCTTCACCACGGCCTATGCCGCCAGCAAGGGCGGAATCGTGCAGATGACGAAGGCGATGGCGACCGCATGGGCGAAGGACAACATCCAGGTGAATGCGATCCTGCCAGGCTGGATCGATACCGCCCTCACTCAACGCGCGCGCAGCGACGTGCCGACGCTGCATGACTCGGTGCTGAAGCGCACACCGGCCGGACGCTGGGGCACCCCGGACGACTTTGCGGGCATCGCAGTCTTTCTGGCGTCGTCCGCGTCGGACTACGTCACCGGTGCGGCCATCACGGTCGACGGCGGCTACTCGGTCCAGGGCTAGAAGAGATCAGGGCGAAACGACCCGGCAGGCCGCTCGATCGACGTACAGGGTGGGTTTCGGCCCGTAGATGGTCAGTCCGCCGCGCACGCCAGCGCCGATGCCGGGCAGGAGCACCCGCGTCTCCTCGACGAGCTTGCCGGCGTTCGTAAAGCGACAGTCGATCATCGGGGCCAAGGTGGCCGCGCTGTCGATCTCCCGTTCGTGATGGGCGATCTCAGCCGATGGCGAGATTCGTTGCAACCCAGAGACCGCCAATGGCGATGGCCGGGCCATAAGGCAGCCTTCCCCGCAAACGCCCACGCAACGTCGCCCCTCCCCGACCCGGAACGGCCCCAATCGGCGCACCCGCGAGAGCAGCCACGCCCAGCAAACCGCCTACGGCCGCCGTTACCAGCAGCAGATCGGCGACCTGCACCGGTCCGGCAAACAAACCGATCGCGGCCAGCAGCTTCACATCACCGCCGCCGAGCATTCCGGCCGCAAAGGCCGCTGCGCCCACGAGGAACAGCAATCCTGCGCAAGCGATCGAAAGGCCAAGAGCCACGAAGGAAAATGTGCCTTCGACAAGGCCCAGGGCCGCCCATACGCCGAAGAGGGTTGCAATGGCGATCGACAACCAATTGCCAATATGGAGGGTTCGAAAATCCTGCCAGGCCGCCGCAATGAGCAGCCCCGTCAGGATGATCAGGCAG